>NZ_JAFFZW010000009.1 GCF_017826695.1 Pseudomonas alliivorans | reverse complement strand
GCAGTGAAACGATGCATCGCCGATGGTAGTGTGGGGTTTCCCCATGTGAGAGTAGGTCATCGTCAAGATTCAATTCCGAAACCCCTCATCGCTTGCGCGGTGAGGGGTTTTGTCTTTTTCGCGTTTCAAAAATCGCCCGTTCGTTTCTATGCATTGTGCTTCTGCGTGGCTATCATGCGTGCCTTATTGCAAGGCGATCCTTACATGCTGACGTTGTTGAAGCTTATTGCTGATGGGGCCTTTCATTCAGGACAGGTCTTGGGAGATGCCCTCGGAATCAGCCGAAGCGCCGTCTGGAAACAGCTTCAACTGCTCGAGACGGATCTGGGTATCGAAATTCATAAAGTGCGTGGACGAGGTTATAAGCTCGCCACGCCTATTTCTCTGCTGGATGGCGACGTGTTGTCGCATCTCGCTCTTCCGGATGGCTGGTCGTTTCATATCTGCGACTCTGTTGATTCCACCAATGCCGAAGCAGCGCGGCTTATCTCCCGTGATTGCAGCATGCCTGCTCTCGTTCTGGCTGAGCGGCAAACCTCGGGAAGAGGGCGGCGTGGTCGTAAATGGGTGAGCCCTTTTGCGGCAAACATGTATTACAGCCTGGTGCTTCGCATCGACGGCGGTATGCGCCAGCTGGAAGGTCTCAGTCTGCTCATAGGCCTGGCGGTCATGAATGTCCTTCGTGACATCGGTGTTGAGGGAGCGGGTCTGAAATGGCCCAACGACGTTCTGGTAGGTAGAAAGAAGATCGCCGGAATATTGCTTGAGTTGATTGGAGATCCTGCTGACGTTTGTCATGTGATAATCGGCGTGGGTGTCAATGTGAACATGCAGCTTTCCGCCGAGGTCGATCAGTCCTGGACATCCATTCGTCTCGAAACCGGTACGTTTGTGGATCGCAATGAGCTGGCTGCTCGAATGAGTCTGAAGATCGAGTCGTATCTGGTTGAGCACCGCCAAAAGGGATTCGAGGCATTTCGTGATGAGTGGGAGCGTGGTCATCTGTGGCAGGGATCGGCAGTTACGTTGCTCTCGGGCGTTGAACCTGTGAACGGCATTGTCTTGGGTATTGATGCGCTCGGCGCATTGCGTTTGGAAGTGGGTGGCGTGGAAAAAAGCTTTAGTGGTGGTGAGCTCAGCCTGAGGTTGCGCGATGATTCTTGAACTTGACTGCGGCAACAGCTTCATCAAGTGGCGTGTAATCGGGCGAAGCGATGCTGTGGTGCTGGCCGGTGGCGTCGTCGATTCGGACGGTGCGTTGCTGGACAGCCTTCAGAGGCTGCCTGATCTGACGTTGAGTCATTGTCGCCTGGTGAGTGTACGCAATGCTGCAGAGACAGATGCGCTGGTGTCTGTTCTCTCCAGTGTTTTCGGCGTAAGACCAGTCTGTGCCTTGCCGGCGCGTGAGCTGGCAGGCGTTGTGAATGGCTACGAGGAATTCGAGCGGCTTGGGCTTGATCGCTGGCTGGCCTTTGTGGGTGCCTACCATGGCGTTCAAAAGGCCTGTCTGGTCATCGATCTTGGTACTGCTGTCACGTCTGACTTCGTGGCTTCTGATGGCGGGCACCTGGGTGGGTTCATATGCCCCGGCATGCCCCTGATGCGTGATCAATTGCGTACTCACACGCGTCGTATAAGGTATGACGATGCAACGGCCCGGCGAGCCCTGACAGACCTTGTTCCTGGTCGTTCGACTGCTGAAGCGGTAGAGCGAGGTTGCTCTCTTATGATCCGGGGGTTTGCATTGACGCAGCTGGAGATAGCGAGGGCGTACTGGGGGGGGGAATTTGCCGTGTTTGTCACCGGAGGGGATGCGAGTCTGATCGCGGATGTCCTCCCGGGCGCGCGTATTGTCCCTGATCTGGTTTTTGTCGGTCTGGCCCTGGCTTGCCCGCTGCCCTGAGGTTTCTATGCGTTGGTTGTTTCTCCTTCTATTGATGTTGAATGGCTTTTACTACATCTGGCATCAGCAAGAGGCGCCTCTGCGGGCGAAGGAAGTGCTTCCGTTGTCATTGCATCGCGCTCCGCAACAGGACATACGCCTGCTCAGCGAGTCGGACCCCGCGCATTTGCCACGAGATGTCGATTCGAATTGCCTTTACCTGGGCGGTTTCTCGCGTCCGGAAGATGCTCGTGCGGTGGAGCAGCGACTCAACAGCCTGGACATTCAGTCACAGTTCCAGGCACTGCAGCCAGCCGCTGGTACGGGTTACTGGTTGAGGATCGCGCCCGAAAGTCGGCGCCTTGTCGAGTCGGGAGTGATCAATCAGCTGGCTCAGGACTTCCCTCAGCTAAAAAACAAAATAATGTCATGCGAGGGCATTGCAACTGCTGAATAGTTTGCATAGAATGGCGCCCGCTTCGCAGTGAGGTGAAAGTCTTGCAAACGAAGCAGAAAGCGTCAACGCATGTAACCTCAGGTTTTTACTGAGAAAAAGGTTGACAGAAGGGTGGCATGAGTTGAGAATGCTGCCCTGCTCAGGAGGGGTTCCCGAGCGGCCAAAGGGATCAGACTGTAAATCTGACGTCTACGACTTCGAAGGTTCGAATCCTTCCCCCTCCACCAGATTTAGCGCGAGCTGCAAATTGCGCGGGTATAGTTTAGTGGTAGAACCTCAGCCTTCCAAGCTGATGATGCGGGTTCGATTCCCGCTACCCGCTCCATGTTTGCAGCTTATGCAGATTGTATTGCTCTTGTAGCTCAGTTGGTAGAGCACACCCTTGGTAAGGGTGAGGTCAGCGGTTCGAATCCGCTCAAGAGCTCCATTGCTAAAGGCAGATATGAAAATATCTGCCTTTGTTTTAGGTAGGTGCGCAGTGCGCCATTTACCTGGAGCTGTTCAAGTCGGTGCCATTGGTTGGTGAGATTTGAATAAGGTGTTGAAATACTGTTGTCAGGTCCGCATAATGGTCGGCCTGATTTTGCTTTTAGGTCAGTAGCTCAATTGGCAGAGCGACGGTCTCCAAAACCGTAGGTTGGGGGTTCGATTCCCTCCTGACCTGCCAGATTTCCTAGATGTAATCTGGCTTTCTTTTCACAGGATCTCCGTAGATGAATCCCAAGGCTGAAGCATCAGACTCTCGCTTTGATATGCTGAAGTGGCTCCTCGTAGTCGTTTTGGTCGTCGTGGGTGTTGTCGGTAATCAGTACTATTCTGCTGAGCCGATCCTGTACCGTGTTCTCGCTCTCCTTGTTATCGCTGCTGCAGCTGCGTTCGTCGCTCTGCAGACTGGCAAGGGCAAGTCTTTTTTCGTTCTGGCGAAGGAAGCGCGTGCCGAGATCCGTAAAGTCGTTTGGCCTACTCGCCAAGAAACCACGCAGACCACGCTGATTGTTGTGGCTGTTGTTCTGGTTATGGCGTTGCTGTTGTGGGGGCTTGATTCCCTGCTCGGCTGGCTTGTTTCCTTGATTGTTGGCTAAGGGTGTCCCGTGGCTAAGCGTTGGTACGTAGTGCATGCTTACTCGGGTTACGAGAAGCATGTCATGCGCTCGTTGATCGAGCGTGTGAAGCTCGCAGGCATGGAAGATGGCTTCGGCGAAATTCTGGTTCCCACTGAAGAAGTGGTTGAGATGCGTAATGGCCAGAAACGCAAAAGCGAACGCAAGTTCTTCCCTGGTTACGTGCTGGTTCAGATGGACATGAATGAGGGTACTTGGCACTTGGTCAAGGATACCCCGCGTGTCATGGGCTTCATCGGCGGTACCGCTGACAAGCCTGCACCTATCACAGACAAAGAGGCAGAAGCGATTCTGCGTCGTGTCGCCGACGGTAGCGACAAGCCGAAGCCGAAGACTCTGTTCGAGCCGGGCGAGGTTGTTCGTGTTACCGACGGTCCGTTTGCCGATTTCAACGGCACGGTCGAAGAAGTTAACTACGAAAAGAGCCGTATCCAGGTGGCGGTGCTCATTTTCGGACGCTCTACTCCGGTAGAGTTGGAGTTCAGTCAGGTCGAAAAGGCATAACTGAGCTGGAATCCCATACCCCGCAGCCTAAGGCTGTGGGGTTTTTTCGTCACTGGGATATACGCGTAAGCAACCGGGGAGCCTTTATTGGCGCTTGAACCCGTAATTGGAGTGCCTCATGGCCAAGAAGATTAGTGCATACATCAAGCTGCAAGTGAAAGCCGCTCAGGCTAACCCAAGCCCGCCAGTAGGCCCGGCTCTGGGTCAGCACGGTGTGAACATCATGGAATTCTGCAAAGCGTTCAACGCCCGTACTCAGGGTATCGAGCCAGGCTTGCCGACTCCAGTGATCATCACTGTATACAGCGATCGTAGCTTCACTTTCGAAACAAAAAGTACCCCTGCGTCGGTTCTGCTGAAGAAAGCTGCAGGTCTGACCAGCGGCTCGGCTCGCCCGAACACCGTTAAAGTTGGCACCGTGACCCGTGCTCAGCTGGAAGAAATCGCAAAAGCAAAAAATGCGGATCTGACTGCTGCTGACATGGATGCGGCCGTGCGTACCATCGCCGGTTCCGCTCGTAGCATGGGCCTTAACGTGGAGGGTGTGTAATGGCTAAGCTGACCAAGCGTCAAAAGGCAATCGCTGGCAAGATCGAAGCTGGCAAGGCCTACAACTTTGTAGACGCAGCTGCTCTGCTGACCGAGCTGTCGACTGTCAAGTTCAGCGAGTCCGTGGACGTCGCTGTAAACCTGGGTGTTGATCCTCGTAAATCCGACCAGGTAGTTCGTAGCGCTACCGTTCTGCCGCACGGCACTGGCAAAACTGTACGCGTTGCAGTTTTCACCCAGGGTCCTGCTGCTGAAGCCGCTCTGGCTGCTGGCGCTGATCGCGTTGGTATGGACGACCTGGCTGCCGAAATGAAAGCCGGCGACCTGAACTACGACGTGGTTATTGCTTCCCCGGACGCAATGCGTGTTGTTGGTCAGTTGGGTCAGGTTCTGGGTCCTCGTGGCCTGATGCCTAACCCGAAGGTCGGTACTGTTACTCCTGACGTTGCTAACGCCGTCAAGAATGCCAAGGCTGGTCAGGTTCGTTATCGCACCGACAAGAACGGCATCATCCACACTTCCGTTGGCAAGGTCGGCTTCGACGCCGTCAAGCTGAAGGAAAACGTTGAAGCGCTGATCGCTGATCTCAAGCGTATCAAGCCGGCTTCCTCGAAAGGTATCTACGTCAAGCGCGTTACTTTGAGCACCACTATGGGCCCAGGCCTGGTGATCGATCAGGGCTCGCTGGACGCGTAAGACAAAGGCGGCACGTCTGACGTGCCGCCGAAAAATTGGGGTCCCTGCCTGGCGGGGGCTATCCAAGACCGTAGGCGACGCAAGTCTTAAAACTCAAGCCTACGCAGATGGTGCTCCCGGTTCCTTACCGAATCAGACACCAAAACGACATCAGGCTTCGGCCAGGTGAAACGGTAACAAGCAGGAGTTAAACCCGTGGCAATTAAACTCGAAGACAAGAAGGCCATCGTCGCTGAAGTCAACGAGGCTGCCAAAGCTGGTCTGTCCGCAGTCGTGGCTGATGCCCGCGGCGTGACAGTCGGCGCTATGACCGGACTCCGTAAAGAGGCTCGTGAAGCTGGCGTTTACGTACGTGTTGTACGTAACACCCTGCTCAAGCGCGCTGTTGCCGACACTGATTTCAGTGTCCTCAACGACGTGTTCACAGGCCCGACCTTGATCGCATTCTCCAACGAACACCCGGGCGCTGCTGCTCGTCTGTTCAAGGAATTCGCAAAAGGTCAGGACAAGTTCGAGATCAAGGCAGCTGCGTTCGAGGGCAAGTTCCTCGCAGCTAATCAGATCGATGTACTGGCAACCCTGCCGACCCGTGACGAAGCAATTTCTCAGCTGATGAGCGTGATTCAAGGCGCTACCAGCAAGTTGGCTCGTACTCTGGCGGCTGTTCGCGACCAGAAAGAAGCAGCTGCAGCCTAAGGGTTCGCCGCTTCTCGCGTTTTTTGTTTTTTTCGATGGTCGCGTAGGCCGTCCCCAAATCAGGAATTAGAGTCATGTCTATCTCTCAAAACGATATCCTCGAAGCCGTTGGCAACATGTCCGTAATGGAAGTTGTTGAGCTGATCAAAGCTTTCGAAGAAAAATTCGGCGTTACTGCTGCCGCTGCTTCGGCTGGTCCAGCTGTTGCTGCTGCTGTTGTTGAAGAGCAAACTGAATTCAACGTCATGCTGCTGGAAGCTGGCGAGAAGAAAGTTAACGTCATCAAGGCAGTTCGTGAACTGACCGGTCTGGGCCTGAAAGAAGCCAAGGCAGTCGTTGACGGCGCCCCAGCAATGGTTCTGGAAGCTGTTGCCAAAGACGCAGCTGACAAAGCCAAAGCTACTCTGGAAGAAGCAGGCGCTAAAGTCGAGCTGAAATAAGCATCGATTTGAGTGTCCAGCCCACGCATCTAGCGAACGGCTGATGGCTGGTGGCTTTTGCCACCGGCCTTTTTCCGTTATAGACGATTGGCACGGTCAACGTCTGTAACGTGCAGGATCCACCGATGACGGTGGCGCAAACCAAGGGGTTTGCACGATTTTCTGGCTGCTTCCGTCGGGAGGGAGCCAAACAAGCAGGTGACCAAGCTGGGGAACGCTGATGGCTTACTCATATACTGAGAAAAAACGTATCCGCAAGGACTTTAGCAAGTTGCCGGACGTAATGGATGTGCCGTATCTCTTGGCCATCCAGCTGGATTCGTATCGCGAATTCCTGCAGGCGGGAGCGACCAAAGATCAGTTCCGCGACGTCGGTCTGCATGCAGCCTTCAAATCCGTTTTCCCGATCATCAGCTACTCCGGCAATGCTGCGCTGGAGTATGTAGGTTATCGCTTGGGCGAACCGGCATTTGATGTCAAGGAATGCGTGCTGCGCGGTGTGACTTACGCTGTACCTCTGCGAGTCAAGGTTCGTCTGATCATCTTCGACAAAGAGTCGTCGAACAAAGCGATCAAGGACATCAAAGAGCAAGAAGTCTACATGGGTGAAATCCCCCTGATGACTGAGAACGGTACCTTCGTAATCAACGGTACCGAGCGCGTTATCGTGTCTCAGCTGCACCGTTCGCCTGGCGTATTCTTCGACCACGACCGTGGCAAGACGCACAGCTCCGGTAAGCTGCTGTACTCCGCTCGTATCATTCCTTACCGCGGTTCGTGGCTGGACTTCGAGTTCGATCCGAAAGACTGCGTATTCGTCCGTATCGACCGTCGTCGCAAGCTGCCTGCGTCCGTACTGCTGCGCGCACTGGGTTACACCACCGAGCAAGTGCTCGATGCTTTCTATACCACCAACGTATTCCATGTTCGCGGTGAAAACCTGAGCCTGGAGCTGGTGCCTCAGCGCCTGCGCGGTGAGATTGCTGTCCTGGACATCCTGGACGACAAAGGCAAGGTCATTGTCGAGCAGGGTCGCCGTATCACTGCTCGTCACATCAACCAGCTGGAAAAGGCCGGGATCAAAGAGCTCGAAGTGCCGCTGGACTACGTCCTGGGCCGCACGACAGCCAAGGTCATCGTGCATCCGGCTACCGGCGAAATCATTGCCGAGTGCAACACCGAGCTGAACACTGAAATCCTGGCCAAGATCGCCAAGGCTCAGGTCGTTCGCATCGAGACGTTGTACACCAACGATATCGACTGCGGTCCGTTCGTCTCCGACACATTGAAGATCGATTCCACCAGCAACCAACTGGAAGCGCTGGTCGAGATCTATCGCATGATGCGTCCTGGCGAGCCACCGACCAAAGATGCTGCCGAAACGCTGTTCAACAACCTGTTCTTCAGCCCTGAGCGCTACGACCTGTCCGCTGTAGGCCGCATGAAGTTCAACCGTCGTATCGGTCGTACCGAGATCGAAGGTTCGGGCGTGCTGTGCAAGGAAGACATCGTTGCGGTCCTCAAGACCCTCGTTGATATCCGTAACGGCAAGGGCATCGTCGATGACATCGACCACCTCGGTAACCGTCGTGTTCGCTGCGTCGGCGAGATGGCCGAAAACCAGTTCCGTGTAGGTCTGGTGCGTGTAGAGCGCGCGGTCAAAGAGCGTCTGTCGATGGCAGAGAGCGAAGGCCTGATGCCTCAGGACCTGATCAACGCCAAGCCAGTGGCTGCGGCGGTGAAAGAGTTCTTCGGTTCCAGCCAGCTTTCCCAGTTCATGGACCAGAACAACCCGCTGTCCGAGATCACCCACAAGCGTCGTGTCTCTGCACTCGGCCCTGGCGGTCTGACTCGTGAGCGCGCCGGCTTTGAAGTTCGAGACGTTCACCCGACTCACTACGGCCGCGTGTGCCCGATTGAAACGCCGGAAGGTCCGAACATCGGTCTGATCAACTCGCTGGCAGCCTATGCTCGCACCAACCAGTACGGTTTCCTCGAGAGCCCGTACCGCGTTGTGAAAGAAGGCCTGGTTACCGAAGAGATCGTTTTCCTGTCGGCAATCGAAGAAGCGGATCACGTCATTGCACAGGCTTCGGCCGCAATGAACGACAAGCAAGAGCTGATCGACGAGCTGGTTGCGGTACGTCACCTCAACGAATTTACGGTCAAGGCACCTGCCGACGTTACCCTGATGGACGTTTCGCCCAAGCAGGTTGTATCGGTAGCAGCGTCCCTCATCCCGTTCCTTGAGCACGACGACGCCAACCGTGCGTTGATGGGTTCGAACATGCAGCGTCAGGCTGTACCTACTCTGCGTGCTGACAAGCCGCTGGTGGGTACCGGCATGGAGCGCAACGTTGCGCGTGACTCCGGCGTTTGCGTCGTGGCTCGTCGTGGCGGTGTGATCGACTCGGTTGACGCCAGCCGTATCGTGGTTCGTGTTGCTGATGACGAAGTTGAAACAGGTGAGGCCGGTGTAGATATCTACAACCTGACCAAATACACCCGTTCCAACCAGAACACCTGCATCAACCAGCGTCCGCTGGTGAGCAAGGGTGATCGCGTTCAGCGCAGCGACATCATGGCCGATGGTCCGTCCACCGACATGGGTGAGCTGGCACTGGGTCAGAACATGCGCATCGCGTTCATGGCCTGGAACGGTTTCAACTTCGAAGACTCCATCTGCCTGTCCGAGCGTGTTGTTCAGGAAGATCGCTTTACCACGATCCACATTCAGGAACTGACCTGTGTGGCCCGTGACACCAAGCTTGGCCCGGAGGAAATCACTGCCGACATCCCGAACGTGGGTGAAGCGGCGCTGAACAAGCTGGACGAAGCCGGTATCGTTTACGTAGGTGCCGAAGTCGGCGCCGGCGACATCCTGGTCGGCAAGGTCACTCCGAAAGGCGAGACCCAGCTGACTCCGGAAGAAAAACTGCTGCGCGCGATCTTCGGCGAGAAGGCCAGCGACGTTAAAGACACTTCCCTGCGTGTGCCGACTGGTACCAAGGGCACTGTCATCGACGTTCAGGTCTTCACTCGCGACGGTGTCGAGCGTGATGCGCGTGCACTATCCATCGAGAAGTCGCAACTCGACGAGATCCGCAAGGATCTGAACGAAGAGTTCCGTATCGTTGAAGGCGCTACATTCGAGCGTCTGCGCTCCGCGCTGGTCGGTCGTGTTGCAGAAGGTGGTGCTGGCCTGAAGAAAGGTCAGGAAATCACCGACGAAGTTCTCGACGGTCTCGAACATGGTCAGTGGTTCAAACTGCGCATGGCTGAAGATGCTCTGAATGAGCAGCTCGAGAAGGCTCAGGCCTACATCGTCGATCGTCGCCGTCTGCTGGACGACAAGTTCGAAGACAAGAAGCGCAAGCTGCAACAGGGCGATGACCTGGCACCGGGCGTACTGAAGATCGTCAAGGTCTACCTGGCAATCCGTCGTCGCATCCAGCCGGGCGACAAAATGGCCGGTCGTCACGGTAACAAGGGTGTGGTCTCCGTGATCATGCCGGTTGAAGACATGCCGCACGATGCCAACGGTACTCCGGTAGACATCGTACTCAACCCACTGGGCGTACCTTCGCGTATGAACGTCGGTCAGATCCTTGAAACCCACCTGGGCCTCGCGGCCAAGGGTCTGGGCGAGAAGATCAACCGCATGCTCGAAGAGCAGCGTAAAGTGGTAGAGCTGCGCAAGTTCCTTACCGAGATCTACAACGAGATCGGCGGCCGTCAGGAAAATCTGGACGAATTCACCGACCAGGAAGTTCTGGATCTGGCGAAGAACCTGCGTAACGGCGTTCCGATGGCTACCCCGGTATTCGACGGCGCCAAGGAAAGCGAAATCAAGGCAATGCTCAAGCTGGCTGACATGCCAGAGAGCGGCCAGATGCAACTGTTCGACGGCCGCACCGGCAACAAGTTTGAGCGCGCCGTAACAGTTGGCTACATGTACATGCTGAAGCTGAACCACTTGGTGGACGACAAGATGCACGCGCGTTCCACTGGTTCTTACAGCCTGGTTACCCAGCAGCCGCTGGGTGGTAAGGCACAGTTCGGTGGTCAGCGTTTCGGGGAGATGGAAGTGTGGGCGCTGGAAGCATACGGCGCGGCGTACACTCTGCAGGAAATGCTCACAGTCAAGTCGGACGATGTGAACGGTCGTACCAAGATGTACAAAAACATCGTGGACGGCGATCACCGTATGGAGCCGGGCATGCCCGAGTCTTTCAACGTGTTGATCAAAGAAATCCGTTCGCTCGGTATCGATATCGATCTGGAAACCGAATAACACGTGACGTGAATCGGGAGCAGGGCGTAAATCCCTGCTCCCTGCTCCGCCAGGAGGAAAGGCCTTGAAAGACCTACTGAATTTGCTGAAAAACCAGGGTCAAGTCGAAGAGTTCGATGCTATCCGCATCGGCCTCGCGTCGCCTGAGATGATCCGCTCGTGGTCGTTCGGTGAAGTTAAAAAGCCGGAAACCATCAACTACCGTACGTTCAAGCCTGAGCGCGACGGTCTGTTCTGCGCCAAGATATTTGGCCCGGTAAAAGATTACGAGTGCTTGTGCGGTAAGTACAAGCGCCTGAAGCACCGCGGTGTCATCTGCGAAAAATGCGGTGTTGAAGTGGCTCTGGCCAAGGTTCGTCGCGAGCGCATGGCTCACATCGAACTGGCTTCGCCAGTCGCTCACATCTGGTTCCTGAAGTCCCTGCCGTCCCGTATCGGCCTGCTGATGGACATGACCCTGCGTGATATCGAACGCGTTCTCTACTTCGAGAGCTATGTCGTTATCGATCCAGGCATGACCACCCTTGAAAAGGGTCAGTTGCTGAACGACGAGCAGTATTTCGAAGCGCTGGAAGAATTCGGTGACGATTTCGACGCCCGCATGGGTGCCGAAGCTGTCCGTGAACTCCTGCACGCTATCGATCTGGAGCACGAAATTGGCCGTCTGCGTGAAGAGATTCCGCAAACCAATTCCGAGACCAAGATCAAGAAGCTGTCCAAGCGTCTGAAGCTGATGGAAGCCTTCCAGGGTTCCGGCAACCTTCCTGAGTGGATGGTGCTGACCGTTCTGCCGGTTCTGCCGCCAGATCTGCGTCCTCTGGTTCCATTGGACGGCGGCCGTTTCGCAACGTCCGACCTCAACGATCTGTATCGTCGAGTGATCAACCGTAACAACCGCTTGAAGCGTCTGCTGGATCTGTCCGCTCCTGACATCATCGTGCGTAACGAAAAGCGCATGCTGCAGGAAGCGGTCGATGCACTGCTGGATAACGGTCGTCGTGGTCGCGCAATCACCGGTTCCAACAAGCGTCCTCTGAAATCCCTGGCTGACATGATCAAGGGTAAGCAAGGTCGTTTCCGTCAGAACCTGCTCGGTAAGCGCGTTGACTACTCCGGTCGTTCGGTTATTACCGTAGGCCCGACCCTGCGTCTGCATCAGTGCGGTCTGCCCAAGAAAATGGCTCTCGAGCTGTTCAAGCCGTTCATTTTCGGCAAGCTGGAAATGCGTGGCCTGGCCACGACGATCAAAGCTGCCAAGAAAATGGTCGAGCGCGAGCTGCCGGAAGTTTGGGACGTTCTCGCTGAAGTGATTCGCGAACACCCAGTGCTTCTGAACCGTGCGCCGACGCTTCACCGTCTGGGTATCCAGGCATTTGAACCCGTACTGATCGAAGGTAAGGCTATCCAGCTGCACCCTCTGGTCTGTGCTGCGTACAACGCCGACTTCGACGGCGACCAAATGGCCGTTCACGTTCCTTTGACGCTGGAAGCCCAGCTCGAAGCGCGTGCGCTCATGATGTCGACCAATAACATTCTGTCGCCAGCCAACGGTGAGCCAATCATCGTTCCGTCGCAGGACGTTGTACTGGGTCTGTACTACATGACCCGTGAAGCGATCAACGCCAAAGGCGAAGGCCGTGTGTTTGCAGACCTGCAGGAAGTCGACCGCGTATTCCGCGCCGGCGAAGCTGCGCTGCACGCCAAGGTCAAGGTTCGCATCCACGAAACGGTCAACGATCGTGATGGTGGCAGCGTCAAGAACACCCGTATCGTCGACACCACTGTCGGCCGTGCGCTGTTGTTCCAGGTGGTTCCGGCCGGCCTGTCCTACGACGTCGTCAACCAGCCGATGAAGAAGAAGGCGATCTCCAAACTGATCAACCAGTGCTACCGCGTGGTTGGTCTGAAAGAGACTGTCATTTTCGCCGACCAGTTGATGTACACCGGTTTTGCCTACTCGACTATCTCGGGTGTTTCGATCGGCGTTAACGACTTCGTTATCCCGGACGAGAAGGCTCGCATCATCGACGCGGCCACCGAAGAAGTTAAAGAGATCGAAAGTCAGTACGCCTCGGGCCTGGTTACTCAGGGCGAGAAGTACAACAAGGTGATCGACCTCTGGTCCAAGGCGAACGACGAAGTGTCCAAGGCGATGATGTCGAACCTCTCGAAAGAGAAGGTCATCGATCGCCACGGTGTCGAAGTCGACCAGGAATCCTTCAACTCGATGTACATGATGGCCGACTCGGGTGCGCGTGGTTCTGCTGCCCAGATCCGTCAGCTGGCCGGTATGCGTGGTCTGATGGCCAAGCCGGACGGCTCCATCATTGAAACGCCGATCACTGCGAACTTCCGTGAAGGTTTGAGCGTACTTCAGTACTTCATCTCGACTCACGGTGCTCGTAAGGGTCTTGCGGATACCGCACTGAAAACCGCTAACTCCGGTTATCTGACTCGTCGTCTGGTAGACGTTGCGCAGGATCTGGTGGTTACCGAAGTCGATTGCGGCACCGAACACGGCTTGCTGATGACGCCGCACATTGAAGGCGGTGATGTTGTCGAGCCTCTGGGTGAACGCGTACTGGGTCGAGTTATCGCCCGTGACGTATTCAAGCCGGGCACCGAAGACGTCATCGTGCCTGCCGGTACACTGGTAGACGAGAAGTGGGTCGAGTTCATCGAGCTGAACAGCATCGACGAAGTGATCGTTCGCTCGCCGATCAGCTGTGAAACCCGCTACGGTATCTGCGCCAAGTGCTACGGTCGCGACCTGGCTCGTGGTCATCAGGTCAACATCGGTGAAGCGGTCGGCGTTATCGCTGCACAGTCCATCGGTGAGCCGGGTACCCAGCTGACAATGCGTACGTTCCACATCGGTGGTGCGGCTAGCCGGACCTCCGCAGCGGACAGCGTTCAGGTGAAGAATGGCGGTACTGTCCGTCTTCACAACCTGAAGCACGTTGAACGTGTTGACGGTCACCTGGTTGCGGTATCCCGCTCCGGTGAGCTGGCAATCGCTGATGACTTCGGTCGTGAGCGTGAGCGCTACAAGCTGCCATACGGTGCAGTGATTTCGGTGAAGGAAGGCGACAAGGTCGACGCTGGCTCTATCGTGGCCAAGTGGGATCCGCACACTCACCCAATCGTCACCGAGATGAAAGGTACTGTTACCTACGTCGGCATGGAAGAGGGCATCACGATCAAGCGTCAGACTGACGAATTGACCGGTATGACCAACATTGAAGTGCTTGATGCCAAAGACCGTCCAGCTGCCGGCAAGGACATCCGTCCGGCCGTTAAGATGGTGGGTCTGGATGGCAAGGATCTGCTGCTGCCGGGTACTGACGTACCTGCCCAGTACTTCCTGCCTGCAAACGCCCTCGTCGGTGTTGCGGACGGTGCACAGATCGCGATCGGTGATGTTATCGCTCGTATTCCGCAGGAAACTTCGAAGACCCGTGACATCACCGGTGGTCTGCCGCGTGTTGCCGACCTGTTCGAAGCCCGTCGTCCGAAAGAGGCGTCGATCCTTGCAGAAGTCAGCGGTACCATCGCGTTCGGTAAAGAGACCAAGGGCAAGCGCCGTCTGGTTATTACCCCGAACGACGGTAGCGATCCGTACGAAGAGCTGATTCCGAAGTGGCGTCACCTGAACGTCTTCGAAGGCGAACAGGTGAACCGCGGCGAGGTTATCTCCGACGGCCCGAGCGATCCGCACGACATCCTGCGTCTGCTGGGTGTGAGCGCGCTGGCCAAGTACATCGTCAACGAGATCCAGGACGTTTACCGTCTGCAGGGCGTGAAGATCAACGACAAGCACATCGAGACCATTCTGCGTCAGATGCTGCGTAAAGTTGAAATTGCCGAGTCTGGCGATTCCAGCTTCATCAAGGGCGACCAGATGGAGTTGACTCACGTACTGGTAGAGAACGAGCGTCTGAGCACGGAAGACAAGTTTGTCTCCAAGTTCACACGCGTCCTGCTGGGTATCACCAAGGCATCGCTGTCCACTGAGTCGTTCATTTCCGCGGCCTCCTTCCAGGAGACAACTCGCGTACTGACCGAAGCAGCTGTGACTGGCAAGCGCGACTACCTGCGCGGCCTGAAGGAAAACGTGGTCGTGGGTCGTCTGATCCCGGCCGGTACCGGTCTGGCGTATCACAGCGAGCGCAAGCGTCGTCGTGATATCGACAAGCCGTTGCGTGTCAGCGCGAGCGAGGTAGAAGCCGCTCTGACTGAAGCGTTGAACTCGAGCGGTAACTGAGAGTAAAGCCTCGGCACTCGCATCAGTCGCACAGCATTCGTGCTGTTCGCCTGATGTGGACGTCGGGGCTTTGTCTTGACTGGGGGCAGGATCCTCTTTAGACTCTTGTACCCCTAAATTTGGCGGGGCTTGTGCCCTGTCATTTGCTTTTCTTGTAAGACAATAGCGTCGCAAGACAACAGTGGAGCTAGTAGATGGCAACTATCAACCAGCTGGTACGTCAGCCGCGTAAGCGTATCGTCGAGAAATCCGACGTGCCTGCGCTGCAGAACTGCCCGCAGCGTCGCGGTGTGTGCACTCGTGTGTATACCACCACGCCGAAAAAACCTAACTCGGCATTGCGTAAAGTCTGCCGTGTGCGCCTGACCAACGGTTTCGAGGTTTCCTCGTACATCGGTGGTGAAGGTCACAACCTGCAAGAGCACAGCGTGGTACTGATCCGTGGCGGTCGTGTAAAAGACTTGCCAGGTGTTCGTTATCACACCGTTCGTGGTTCTCTGGATACCTCCGGCGTTAAAGGCCGTAACCAGGGTCGCTCGAAATACGGTACCAAGAAGCCTAAGTAGTATTTGGTTTCTGATTAAAATTGCAGATTTCTATTTTTCTGAGTCGATAAGAGTAAGGTCGGGCGCATCCTTTTCAGGGTGGTGGTCCCGAGCTAACCTGAAGACCGTTTGAGGGCTTATCCATGCCAAGAAGACGCGTAGCAGCCAAGCGCGAAGTGCTTGACGATCCAAAATACGGAAGCCAGATTCTGGCGAAGTTCATGAACCACGTGATGGAAAGCGGTAAGAAAGCCGTTGCCGAGCGTATCGTTTATGGCGCGCTGGAAAAGGTTAAAGAGCGTAAGAACAGCGATCCCCTGGAAATCTTCGAGAAAGCTCTCGACGCCATCGCTCCGCTGGTCGAAGTAAAGTCGCGCCGTGTAGGCGGTGCTACTTACCAGGTTCCTGTCGAAGTTCGTCCGTCCCGTCGTAATGCTCTGGCAATGCGTTGGCTGGTAGACTTCGCGCGCAAGCGCGGCGAGAAGTCTATGGCTCTGCGTTTGGCTGGCGAACTGTTGGACGCCGCCGAAGGTAAAGGTGCTGCGGTCAAGAAGCGTGAAGATGTGCACCGTATGGCTGAGGCCAACAAGGCTTTCTCGCACTACCGCTTCTAATTTCAGCGTCACTAATTTTGCGAGGGCTTTATGGCTCGTACTACACCGATTGGCCGTTACCGTAACATTGGTATCGTCGCTCACGTGGATGCTGGTAAAACCACCACCACCGAGCGCGTCCTTTTTTACACCGGCAAAAGTCACAAGATGGGCGAGGTGCATGATGGCGCCGCGACCACGGACTGGATGGTTCAAGAGCAGGAGCGTGGTATTACCATTACTTCTGCTGCCATCACTGCCTTCTGGCAGGGTTCGGAAAAGCAGCATAAAGACCAGTACCGCTTCAACGTCATCGATACACCTGGCCACGTTGACTTCACCATTGAAGTTGAACGTTCCCTGCGTGTACTCGACGGCGCGGTCGTTGTGTTCTGTGGTACTTCCGGCGTAGAGCCGCAGTCCGAAACCGTATGGCGTCAAGCCAACAAATACGGTGTTCCACGTATCGTTTACGTGAACAAGATGGACCGTGCCGGTGCTAACTTCCTGCGCGTTATCGCGCAGATCAAGCAGCGTCTGGGCCACACTCCGGTTCCAATCCAGTTGGCTATCGGTTCCGAAGACAACTTCCAGGGTCAGATCGATCTGATGTCCATGGAAGCTGTTTACTGGAATGATTCCGACAAGGGTATGGTTCCTGTTCGCAAGCCTATTCCTGAAGAGCTTCAGGAACTGGCTGACGAGTGGCGCAGCAACATGGTCGAGGCTGCGGCCGAAGCCAGCGAAGAGCTGATGAACAAGTACCTCGAAGGTGAAGAACTCACCAACGACGAAATCAAGGCCGCTCTGCGTCAGCGCACCATTTCCGGCGAAATCGTTCTGGCTGTTTGCGGTTCTTCGTTCAAGAACAAGGGTGTTCCCCTGGTTCTCGACGCCGTGATCGACTACCTGCCGGCTCCAACCGACATTCCTGCTATCAAGGGTTCCAACCCTGATAACGAGGAAGAAGAGATGGAGCGTCATGCAGACGATAACGAGCCGTTCTCGGCACTGGCGTTCAAGATCGCTACCGACCCATTCGTGGGCACCCTGACCTTCGTCCGCGTTTACTCGGGCGTGTTGGCATCCGGCGACGGCGTGATCAACTCGGTCAAGGGCAAGAAAGAGCGCGTGGGTCGTATGGTGCAGATGCACGCAAACGCCCGCGAAGAGATCAAGGAAGTGCGCGCTGGCGACATCGCGGCCCTGATCGGCATGAAGGACGTCACCACTGGTGAAACCTTGTGCAACGCTGACAAGCCAATCATCCTGGTTCGCATGGACTTCCCGGAGCCGGTTATTTCGGTTGCCGTTGAGCCAAAGACCAAGGATGACCAGGAAAAAATGGGTATCGCACTGGGCAAGCTTGCTCAGGAAGACCCTTCTTTCCGCGTAAAAACTGATGAAGAGACTGGTCAGACGATCATCTCTGGCATGGGCGAGTTGCACCTGGACATCCTGGTTGACCGGATGCGCCGTGAGTTCAACGTCGAAGCCAACATCGGCAAGCCTCAGGTTTCCTATCGTGAGCGCATCACGAAGAACTGCGAAATCGAAGGCAAGTTCGTTCGTCAATCCGGCGGTCGTGGCCAGTTCGGTCACTGCTGGATCCGTTTTGCGCCTGCTGACGAAGGTCAGGAAGGTCTGCAATTCGTGAACGAAGTGGTGGGTGGTGTTGTTCCTAAGGAATACATCCCGGCTATCCAGAAGGGTATCGAAGAGCAGATGAAGAACGGCGTTGTTGCCGGCTATCCGCTGATCGGCCTGAAGGCTACCGTGTTTGATGGTTCTTACCACGACGTCGACTCTAACGAGATGGCGTTTAAGGTGGCTGCCTCCATGGCGACCAAGCAACTGGCCCAGAAGGGCGGTGGTGAGTTGCTTGAGCCGATCATGGCGGTAGAGGTTGTTACGCCTGAAGACTATATGGGTGACGTGATGGGCGACCTTAACCGTCGTCGCGGCATGATTCTGGGTATGGAAGATACGGTTTCCGGCAAGGTTATCCGCGCCGAGGTTCCGTTGGGTGAGATGTTCGGTTATGCGACCGACGTTCGCTCCATGTCTCAGGGTCGCGCAAGCTACTCTATGGAATTCAAAAAATACAATACAGCGCCGTCGCACATCGTCGAAACTGTAACCAAAAAACAAGGCTGATTCAGCGCCTTTAGGCTAGGAGTTATTTGTCGTGGCTAAAGAAAAATTTGAACGTAACAAACCGCACGTCAACGTTGGCACCATCGGTCACGTTGACCATGGTAAAACCACGCTGACCGCAGCTCTGACTCGTGTTTGCTCCGAAGTTTTCGGTTCCGCCAAGGTTGACTTCGACAAGATCGACAGCGCCCCGGAAGAGAAGGCTCGTGGTATCACCATCAACACCGCTCACGTTGAATACGATTCGTCCGTTCGCCACTACGCGCACGTTGACTGCCCAGGTCACGCCGACTACGTAAAAAACATGATCACCGGTGCTGCGCAGATGGACGGCGCTATCCTGGTTTGCTCCGCTGCTGACGGCCCGATGCCTCAGACTCGCGAGCACATCCTGCTGTCCCGTCAGGTTGGCGTTCCGTACATCGTTGTCTTCCTGAACAAGGCTGACATGGTTGACGACGCTGAGCTGCTGGAACTGGTTGAAATGGAAGTGCGTGACCTGCTCAGCACTTACGATTTCCCAGGTGACGACACTCCGATCATCATCGGTTCGGCTCTGATGGCTCTGAACGGCCAGGACGACAACGAGATGGGTACTTCGGCTGTCAAGAAGCTGGTTGAAACTCTGGACAGCTACATCCCAGAACCAGTTCGTGCTATCGACAAGCCGTTCCTGATGCCAATCGAAGACGTTTTCTCCATCTCCGGTCGCGGTACTGTTGTAACCGGTCGTGTTGAGCGTGGCATCATCAAGATCCAGGAAGAAGTGGAAATCGTAGGTCTGCGTGACACTACCAAGACTACTTGCACTGGCGTCGAGATGTTCCGCAAGCTGCTGGACGAAGGTCGTGCTGGTGAGAACTGCGGCGTTCTGCTGCGTGGCACCAAGCGTGACGACGTTGAGCGTGGCCAGGTTCTGGTCAAGCCAGGCACCGTCAAGCCGCACACTCAGTTCGAAGCTGAAATCTACGTTCTGAGCAAAGAAGAAGGCGGTCGTCACACTCCGTTCTTCAAGGGCTATCGTCCACAGTTCTACTTCCGTACTACCGACGTAACTGGTAGCTGCGAACTGCCGGAAGGCACCGAAATGGTTATGCCAGGTGATAACGTGAAAGTTTCCGTTACCCTGATCAAGCCTATCGCAATGGAAGACGGTCTGCGTTTCGCTATCCGTGAAGGCGGTCGTACCGTCGGCGCTGGCGTCGTAGCCAAAATCATCGCCTAAGCGTTGATGCCTTGAAAGAGCCCCCGCCTTGCGGGGGCTTTTTTATTGGGTTGACACCCTGTCAGCTCGTCTATAGAATTGCGCCTCCTTTTAACGGGCGTATTGCGCTCGGTGGGAACAGCAATCTGGAGTCTGAATCCAATGCAAAACCAGCAAATCCGTATCAGGTTGAAGGCTTTTGACCATCGCCTGATCGACCAATCAACCCAGGAAATCGTGGAAACCGCGAAACGTACTGGTGCACAGGTGCGTGGTCCGATTCCACTGCCGACTCGTAAAGAGCGGTTCACCGTTCTGGTTTCTCCGCACGTCAACAAAGACGCGCGCGACCAGTATGAGATCCGTACTCACAAGCGCGTTCTGGACATCGTCCAGCCAACGGATAAAACCGTTGACGCTCTTATGAAGCTCGATCTTGCGGCCGGTGTGGAAGTTCAGATCAGCCTCGGCTAAGACTCGGGTCTTAGTCGTGTAACGCTCTGAAATGGGCGGCCATAGCGGGTGAAAGCCCCGTACACTCATGAGGTTTACAACATGACTATTGGTGTAGTCGGTCGTAAATGCGGTATGACCCGTATTTTCACCGAAGAAGGTGTCTCCATTCCGGTCACGGTCATTGAGATCGAGCCGAATCGCGTCACTCAGTTCAAAACCGAAGAAACCGATGGCTATCGTGCAGTGCAAGTCACTGTCGGCGAGCGTCGCGCTTCGCGTGTTACAGCCGCTCAGGCTGGCCACTTCGCCAAGGCGAACGTAGCTGCCGGTCGTACCATCATGGAGTTCCGTCTTGAAGAAGGCGACTACCAGGCTGGCGATCTGATCAACGCTGAAATCTTCGCTGCAGGTCAACTGGTTGATGTAACCGGTCAGTCCAAAGGTAAAGGCTTCCAGGGTACGATCAAGCGCTGGAATTTCCGTGGTCAGGATAACACCCACGGTAACTCCGTCTCCCACCGCGTCCCGGGCTCTATCGGCCAGTGCCAGACTCCTGGTCGTGTATTCAAGGGCAAAAAAATGTCCGGTCATATGGGCGCTGAGCGCGTGACCGTGCAGTCCCTGGAAGTAGTGCGCGTGGACGCTGAACGCAATCTGTTGTTGGTCAAGGGTGCTGTTCCTGGCGCTACTGGCGGCAACCTGGTTGTACGTCCGGCAGCCAAGGCTCGCGGTTAAGGGGAAGCTGACATGCAATTAAATGTAAATGACGCTCAAGCAATCGAAGTTTCCGAACTGACATTTGGCGGCGAATTCAACGAGACGCTGGTTCACCAGGCAGTCGTGGCCTACATGGCTGGCGGTCGTCAGGGTAGCAAGCAGCAAAAGACCCGTTCTGACGTATCCGGTGGCGGTAAGCGTCCATGGCGTCAAAAGGGTACTGGCCGCGCTCGTGCCGGTACTATCCGTAGCCCAATCTGGCGTGGCGGCGGTACCACTTTCGCAGCTCGTCCACAGGACCACTCTCAGAAGCTCAACAAGAAGATGTATCGCGCAGCACTGCGCTCCATCCTTGCTGAACTGGTTCGTACTGATCGTCTGGTCGTGGTTCAGGACTTCGCTGTTGAAGCACCGAAAACCAAAGACTTGCTGAGCAAGCTGAATGGCATGGGTCTGACTGATGTCTTGATCGTGTCTGACGCTGTTGACCAGAATCTGTACCTGGCTGCTCGTAACCTGCCGCACGTTGATGTTCGTGACGTACAGGGTTCCGATCCAGTTAGTCTGATCGCATACGACAAGGTGTTGATCACCGTGTCGGCCGTGAAGAAATTCGAGGAGCTGCTGGGATGAACCAGGAACGCGTATTTAAAGTTCTACTTGGCCCGCACGTTTCCGAAAAGGCCACGGTTCTGGCTGACAAGAAAGGCCAGTTCGTTTTCAAGGTTGCAACTGACGCAACCAAGCTGGAAATCAAGAAGGCCGTCGAAAGCCTGTTCAGCGTGAAAGTAGAGCGTGTTACTACCCTGAATGTTCTGGGTAAGAGCAAGCGCACTGCTCGCGGTCTGGGCAAGCGTAATGACTGGAAGAAGGCAGTTATCTCCCTTCAGCCAGGCCAAGATCTCGATTTCAGCAGCAGTGCTGAGTAAGGAAGGGGTGCATCATGGCAATCGTTAAATGCAAACCGACTTCCCCTGGCCGCCGTTTTGTGGTCAAGGTGGTCAACCAGGAGCTGCATAAAGGCGCTCCTCACGCACCGCTGCTCGAGAAAAAATCGAAGTCTGGTGGTCGTAACAATAATGGCCGTATCACTACACGTCACGTGGGTGGTGGTCATAAGCAGCATTATCGTCTGGTCGACTTCCGTCGCAACGACAAAGATGGCATCGCTGCCACTGTCGAGCGTATCGAATACGATCCAAACCGTACTGCTCACATTGCTCTGCTGCTTTACGCAGACGGCGAACGCCGCTACATCATCGCCCCTAAAGGCGTGAGTGCTGGCGACCAGCTGATTGCGGGTGCTCTGGCACCAATCAAGCCGGGCAACGCTCTTCAACTGCGCAACATTCCAGTTGGTAGCACCGTACACGGCATCGAATTGAAGCCAGGTAAAGGCGCACAGATCGCACGTTCCGCTGGTGCTTCCGCACAGCTGATCGCTCGTGAAGGTGTGTACGTAACCCTGCGTCTTCGCTCCGGTGAAATGCGTAAAGTATTGGCTGAATGCCGTGCAACGCTTGGCGAAGTCTCGAACTCCGAGCACAGCCTGCGTTCGCTGGGTAAAGCTGGTGCCAAACGCTGGCGTGGCGTTCGCCCAACCGTTCGTGGTGTTGCCATGAACCCGGTTGACCACCCACATGGTGGTGGTGAAGGTCGTACCTCTGGTGGTCGTCATCCGGTATCGCCGTGGGGCTTCCCGACTAAGGGCGCGAAGACTCGTGGTAATAAGCGTACCGACAAAATGATCGTCCGTCGTCGCAAGTAAATAGAGGGATACGACAGTGCCACGTTCTCTGAAAAAAGGTCCTTTTATTGATCTTCACCTACTGAAGAAGATCGAAGTGGCGGCGGAAAAGAACGATCGCAAACCAGTTAAAACCTGGTCGCGCCGTTCGATGATCCTGCCACAAATGGTCGGTTTGACCATTGCAGTGCATAACGGTCGTCAGCATGTTCCCGTTCTCGTGAGCGAAGACATGGTCGGCCATAAACTAGGCGAGTTTGCCGGTACCCGCACATATCGTGGGCACGTGGCAGACAAGAAAGCCAAGCGTTAAGGGGTAAGGAACGATGGAAGTAGCCGCTAAGTTGTCGGGCGCTCGAATCTCCGCCCAGAAAGCCCGCTTGGTCGCCGACCAGATCCGCGGGAAGAAGGTGGGCGAAGCGCTCAACCTGTTGGCTTTCAGCAGTAAGAAAGCCGCCGAGATCCTGAAGAAAGTGCTGGAGTCGGCTGTAGCCAACGCCGAGCATAACGAAGGCGCAGACGTTGATGACCTCAAGGTCTCCACCGTTTTCGTCAACGAAGGGCGTTCGCTGAAGCGAATCATGCCACGTGCCAAAGGCCGTGCTGATCGCATCGTCAAGCGGTCTTGCCATATCACTGTCAAGGTTGCTGACAAGTAACGGAGTCGAAGAGATGGGTCAGAAAGTACATCCCATTGGCATTCGCCTGGGAATCGTCAAGGAGCACACCTCCGTCTGGTACGCCGACGGTCGGACTTATGCGGACTATTTGTTCGCTGATCTGAAGGTGCGAGAGTATCTCCAAGACAAACTAAAAAGCGCGTCCGTAAGCCGTATCGATATCCATCGTCCGGCTCAGACAGCACGTATCACCATCCACACCGCTCGTCCCGGCATCGTGATCGGCAAGAAAGGTGAAGATGTTGAGAAACTGCGTCAGGACCTGACCAAGCAAATGGGTGTGCCTGTGCACATCAATATCGAAGAGATCCGCAAGCCGGAGCTGGACGGTATGTTGGTTGCGCAGAGCGTAGCTCAGCAGCTGGAGCGTCGCGTAATGTTCCGTCGCGCTATGAAGCGCGCTGTACAGAACGCAATGCGCATTGGTGCCAAAGGCATCAAAATCCAAGTGAGCGGTCGTCTCGGCGGTGCTGAAATCGCACGTACTGAATGGTATCGCGAAGGTCGTGTGCCATTGCACACCCTGCGTGCCGACATCGACTATGCCAACTACGAAGCTCACACCACTTATGGTGTGATCGGTGTAAAGGTTTGGATCTTCAAAGGCGAAGTAATTGGTGGTCGCCAAGAAGAACTGAAACCACAAGCACCAGCGCCTCGTAAAAAAGCTGCTAAGTAAGGGGTACGCCAAATGTTGCAACCAAAGCGTACGAAGTTCCGCAAGCAGATGACCGGCCACAACCGTGGTCTGGCACTGCGCGGTAGCAAAGTCAGCTTCGGCGAGTTCGCGCTGAAGTCTGTTGCTCGTGGTCGTCTCACCGCTCGTCAGATCGAGTCAGCGCGTCGTGCTCTGACCCGTCACGTAAAACGTGGCGGCAAGATCTGGATCCGTGTATTCCCGGACAAGCCTGTCACCAAGAAGCCACTCGAAGTTCGGATGGGTAAAGGTAAGGGTAACGTCGAGTACTGGGTTGCCCAGATTCAGCCAGGCAAAGTCCTGTATGAAATCGAGGGTGTTACTGAAGAGCTGGCGCGTGAGGCTTTCGCCCTGGCTGCTGCAAAGCTGCCACTCGCCACCTCCTTTGTTAAGCGGACGGTGATGTGATGAAAGCGAATGAACTTCGTGAAAAATCAGCACAGCAGCTGAACGAGCAACTGCTCGGCCTGCTGCGCGACCAGTTCAATCTGCGTATGCAGAAAGCAACTGGCCAGTTGGGGCAGTCTCACCTGCTCTCGCAAGTTAAGCGTGACATCGCTCGCGTGAAGACTGTGCTCAACCAGCAGGCAGGTAAGTAATCATGGCTGAAGCCGAAAAAACCGTCCGTACGCTGACTGGCCGTGTCGTCAGCGACAAGATGGACAAGACCATCACCGTTCTGATTGAGCGTCGCGTAAAGCACCCAATCTACGGTAAATACGTTAAGCGTTCGACTAAGCTGCACGCGCACGACGAAACCAACCAGTGCCATATCGGCGACAAGGTCACGATTCGTGAAACTCGTCCGGTAGCCAAGACCAAGTCTTGGGCATTGGTTGATATCCTCGAACGCGCTGTGGAAGTCTAAGGGCTAAGGGTCGGAGAAATTATATGATTCAGACTCAATCCATGCTCGATGTGGCCGATAACAGCGGCGCACGCCGCGTTATGTGCATCAAGGTGCTGGGTGGCTCCCATCGTCGTTACGCTGGTATCGGTGACATCATCAAAGTAACCGTGAAGGAAGCAATTCCGCGCGGCAAGGTGAAAAAAGGTCAAGTGATGACTGCTGTTGTAGTCCGCACTCGCCATGGCGTTCGTCGTGCAGACGGCTCCATCATCCGCTTCGATGGCAATGCTGCTGTTCTGTTGAACAACAAGCAGGAGCCGATCGGTACCCGTATCTTTGGGCCAGTGACCCGTGAACTTCGTACTGAGAAGTTCATGAAGATCGTCTCGCTCGCCCCAGAAGTTCTGTAAGGAGATCCGACATGCAAAAGATTCGTCGTGACGACGAGATCATCGTGATCGCCGGCAAAGACAAAGGTAAGCGCGGTAAGGTGCTCAAGGTTCTCGCTGACGACCGTCTGGTCGTTGGTGGGATCAACCTGGTGAAGCGTCATACCAAGCCTAACCCGATGTCGGGCGTACAGGGCGGTATCGTCGAGAAAGAAGCGCCACTGCACGCTTCCAACGTCGCCATTTTCAACGGCGCAACCAACAAGGCTGACCGCGTTGGTTTCAAAGTTGAAGACGGCAAGAAAATTCGTGTCTTCAAGTCGACCCAAAAAGCGGTTGATGCTTGAACACTGCTAGGTAGAAGACCATGGCACGACTAAAAGAGATTTACCGGAAGGAAATCGCTCCGAAGCTTAAGGAAGAACTTAAGCTCGCGAACGTGATGGAAGTTCCGCGCGTTACCAAAATCACCCTGAACATGGGTTTGGGCGAAGCGATCGGCGACAAGAAAGTCATCGAGCACGCTGTTGCTGACCTGGAAAAGATCACCGGTCAAAAAGTCGTTGTGACTTACGCTCGGAAATCCATCGCTGGCTTTAAAGTCCGTGAAGGATGGCCGATCGGCGTCAAAGTGACTCTGCGCCGCGATCGTATGTACGAATTCCTGGATCGTCTGCTGTCGATCTCCCTGCCTCGGGTTCGCGACTTCCGCGGCCTGAATGCCAAGTCCTTCGATGGTCGTGGTAACTACAGCATGGGCGTGAAAGAGCAGATCATTTTCCCGGAAATCGACTACGACAAGATCGATGCTCTCCGCGGTCTGGACATCACCCTGACCACCACTGCCAAGAACGATGATGAAGGCCGCGCATTGCTGCGTGCTTTCAAATTCCCGTTCCGCAACTGATTGGAGTAGGAAAATGGCCAAGAAGAGCATGAAAAACCGTGAGCTGAAGCGTCAGCTCACTGTTGCCAAGTACGCCAAGAAGCGTGCCGAGCTGAAAGCAGTCATCGTCGATCTGAACGCAAGTCCAGAAGCGCGTTGGGAAGCTACCGTAGCTCTGCAGAAGCAACCACGTGACGCAAGCGCTTCGCGCATGCGTAACCGTTGCCGCATCACTGGTCGTCCACACGGCGTTTACCGCAAGTTCGGCCTTGGCCGTAACAAGCTGCGTGAAGCTGCCATGCGCGGCGACGTACCAGGTCTGGTCAAAGCCAGCTGGTAAGGCGCAACTCTCGCTTCAATCCGATCGACGGCGCAGGTTGTCGGTTGGAATGAAGCCTGAATTTGAATCAAGCCCCTTTTGGGGCTTGATTCATTTCTGGGGTAGGACTAGAATTGCCGGCTCGCCTGAGCCCGTGTTTTTACTTGCCCGGAAAATCTCGGCGATAAGCTGTAGCCGTAAGGCTAATTATTTTGTTTTAGGAGCGTCTAGCCCATGAGTATGCAGGACCCGTTAGCGGACATGCTAACTCGTATCCGTAATGCCCAGATGGCTGAAAAGCCCGTCGTAAGCATGCCATCTTCCACGTTGAAGGTTGCTGTAGCAAAAGTCCTGAAGGACGAAGGCTACATTGCGGGTTATCAGATCAGCAGCGAAGTTAAACCATCGCTGTCCATCGAGCTTAAGTACTTCGAAGGCCGTCCGGTCATCGAAGAAGTTAAGCGCGTCAGCCGCCCAGGCTTGCGTCAGTACAAGTCCTCCGACGATCTGCCAAAAGTTCGTGGCGGTCTCGGTGTGTCTATCGTCTCCACCAACAAAGGTGTGATGACGGATCGTGCTGCGCGCGCTGCCGGTGTCGGTGGCGAAGTGCTTTGCACTGTGTTCTAAGGGGGGATAAGCATGTCACGCGTAGCTAAGAACCCCGTTAAGCTGCCATCCGGCGTCGAAGTCAAACTCGTCGGCCAGCAGCTTTCGGTGAAGGGTGCCAAGGGCACTCTAGAACTGAACGTCCATTCGTCTGTTGAGATTGTTGAAGAAGCTGGTGAGCTGCGTTTCGCTGCTCGCAATGGCGATCAACAAACCCGCGCAATGGCCGGCACAACTCGTGCACTGGTTAACAACATGGTCCAGGGCGTAAGCCAAGGCTTCGAGCGCAAGCTCCAGCTGGTCGGTGTTGGTTACAAAGCGCAAGCAAAAGGCACGGTCCTGAACCTGGCACTTGGCTTCTCGCACCCGGTGGATTACGAATTGCCGAATGGCATCACCGCTGAGACCCCCAGCCAGACCGATATCCTGATTCGCGGTATCGATAAGCAGTTGGTTGGTCAAGTGGCCGCTGAGATCCGCGACTTCCGCCGTCCTGAGCCTTACAAAGGCAAAGGTGTGCGTTACGCGGACGAAGTCGTCCGCCGTAAAGAAGCCAAGAAGAAGTAGGGCATAGCAAATGACCGTCAAAAAAGTTACCCGACTGCGTCGCGCTCGCAAAGCACGCCTGAAAATGCACGAGCTAGAAGTCGTGCGTCTCTGCGTGCACCGCTCTTCGCAGCACATTTATGCCCAGGTCATTTCGGCCGACGGCAGCAAAGTCCTGGCAAGCGCCTCGACTTTGGACAAAGAACTGCGTGATGGCGCCACTGGCAACATCGACGCGGCCACTAAGGTTGGCAAGCTGGTCGCCGAGCGTGCAAAAGCCGCGGGCGTATCGCAAGTGGCTTTCGACCGTTCTGGCTTCAAGTACCACGGCCGTGTCAAAGCGCTGGCTGATGCTGCTCGTGAAGGCGGGCTGGAGTTCTAAGTTATGGCAAATAACGACCAAAAACGCGACGAAGGCTACATCGAGAAGCTGGTTCAAGTTAACCGCGTGGCCAAAACCGTAAAAGGCGGCCGTATCTTCACTTTCACTGCGTTGACCGTAGTGGGTGATGGTAAAGGGCGTGTTGGCTTCGGCCGTGGCAAGTCACGTGAAGTGCCTGCTGCAATCCAGAAAGCGATGGAAGCTGCTCGCCGCAACATGATCCAGGTGGATCTGAACGGCACCACACTGCAGTACGCAATGAAGTCCGCCCATGGCGCTTCGAAGGTGTACATGCAGCCTGCTTCTGAAGGTACCGGTATCATCGCTGGCGGCGCAATGCGCGCAGTGCTGGAAGTTGCTGGTGTCCAGAACGTGTTGGCCAAGTGCTACGGCTCGACTAACCCTGTAAACGTGGTTCACGCCACTTTCAAGGGTCTGAAGGGCATGCAGTCTCCTGAGTCCATCGCTGCCAAGCGTGGCAAGCGTGTTGAGGAGATCATCTGATCATGGCTACCGTAAAAGTAACGCTGATCAAAAGCATGACCGGCCGCATCCCTAATCACAAATTGTGCATTAAGGGTTTGGGTCTGCGTCGCATCGGTCACACTGTAGAAGTCCTGGATACTCCCGAAAATCGCGGGATGATCAACAAGGCTTACTACATGCTGCGAGTCGAGGGTTAATCGATGAAACTCAATGATCTGAGTCCAGCGCCGGGTTCCCGTCGCGAAAAGCATCGTCCGGGCCGTGGTATCGGTAGCGGTTTGGGTAAGACTGGTGGCCGCGGCCACAAAGGTCAGACCTCCCGCTCCGGTGGCACCATTGCTCCGGGCTTTGAGGGCGGCCAACAGCCGCTGCATCGTCGCCTGCCAAAATTCGGTTTCGTTTCCCTGAAAGCCATGGACCGCGCAGAAGTGCGTCTGTCCGAGCTGGCCAAAGTGGAAGGCGACATCGTAACTGTGCAGACCCTGAAGGATGCCAACGTGATTAACCAGAACGTACAGCGTGTGAAAATCATGCTGTCGGGCGAAGTTACTCGCGCTGTCACCATCAAAGGTATCGCCGCCACCAAAGGTGCGCGTGCGGCTATCGAAGCAGCTGGCGGCAAGTTCGAGGAATAAATGGCTAAGCAAGGTGCTCTCTCTGCGCTCGGCAAAGGCGGTATGTCTGAACTCTGGGCTCGTCTGCGTTTTCTGTTCCTGGCGATTATCGTCTACCGAATAGGCGCACACATCCCGGTTCCAGGTATCAACCCGGACCGACTCGCAGAACTGTTTCGACAGAATGAGGGGACCATTCTTAGCTTGTTCAACATGTTTTCCGGTGGCGCGCTGGAGCGGATGAGTATCTTTGCACTGGGGATCATGCCGTACATTTCGGCATCGATCATCATGCAGTTGATGACCGCCGTCAGCCCGCAACTGGAGCAGTTGAAGAAGGAAGGTGAAGCTGGCCGTCGCAAGATTAGCCAGTACACCCGCTATGGCACCGTAGTCCTGGCTCTGGTTCAAGCTGTCGGCATGTCCGTCGGTCTGGCCAGTCAGGGCGTAGCGTTTTCTGGGGACCTGGGTTTCCATTTTGTGGCCGTAACCACCTTCGTGGCAGGTGCGATGTTCATGATGTGGCTGGGCGAGCAGATTACCGAGCGCGGTGTCGGCAACGGTATCTCGATGTTGATTTTCGCAGGTATCGTCGCCGGTCTTCCGAGAGCGATAGGGCAGTCTTTCGAGTCTGCACGTCAGGGTGATATCAATATCTTCGCTCTGGTCGCAATCGGTTTGCTGGCAGTAGCGATCATCGGTTTCGTGGTCTTCATTGAGCGTGGTCAGCGTCGTATCGCTGTTCACTACGCCAAGCGTCAGCAGGGCCGCAAGGTCTTCGCTGCGCAGACAAGCCACTTGCCGCTGAAAGTGAACATGGCTGGTGTGATTCCGGCCATTTTTGCGAGCAGCATTTTGCTGTTCCCGGCTTCGCTGGGTTCCTGGTTTGGTCAGTCTGAAGGTCTGGGCTGGCTGCAGGACATCTCGCAGTCGATCGCTCCTGGTCAGCCGTTGAATATTCTGCTGTTTAGTGCAGGGATTATTTTCTTCTGCTTCTTCTATACGGCGTTGATGTTCAATCCGAAAGACGTAGCGGAAAACCTGAAGAAGTCCGGTGCCTTTATTCCGGGTATTCGTCCAGGCGAGCAGTCAGCGCGCTACATTGATGGCGTTTTGACTCGTTTGACCATGTTCGGTGCTCTTTATATGACGGCCGTGTGTCTGCTCCCCCAGTTTCTGGTGGTTGCGGCAAACGTACCGTTCTACCTTGGCGGGACCTCGTTGCTGATCGTGGTCGTGGTTGTGATGGACTTCATGTCCCAAGTGCAATCTCACCTCGTTTCGCACCAGTATGAATCCCTGATGAAGAAAGCCAACCTGAAGGGCTACGGTGGCAGCGGCGGTATGCTGCGCTGAAGCACCCCTAAGGTTCGAGGAGTTGGTGATGAAAGTTCGTGCATCGGTGAAAAAGCTGTGCCGTAACTGCAAGATTATTCGCCGCGAAGGTGTTGTTCGAGTAATTTGCAGCGCGGAACCACGTCATAAGCAGCGCCAAGGCTGATTGTGATTTGTGCTTAAGCCCAGCAGCTAGTGCGCTGCTGGGTTGATTATTTGTTACTACAGCGATATTATCTCGCGCCCTATTTCTTGGCTTCCGGGGCGTAGGTAGCTGTCAATTGGAGTCCCACTGAATGGCCCGTATTGCAGGCGTTAACATTCCAGATAACAAGCATACTGTTATCTCGCTGACCTACATCTATGGTGTTGGTCGCACCACTGCACAGAAAATTTGTGCAACCACCGGGGTTAACCCGGCGGCGAAGATCAAAGATCTGAGCGACGAGCAGATTGAACAGCTGCGTGGCGAAGTGGCGAAGTTCACCACTGAAGGTGACCTGCGTCGCGAAATCAACATGAAAATCAAGCGCTTGATGGACCTGGGCTGCTATCGCGGTCTGCGTCATCGTCGTGGTCTTCCAGTACGCGGTCAGCGTACCAAGACCAACGCGCGTACTCGCAAAGGTCCGCGTAAGCCGATCCGCAAGTAATCGCTCCAGCGCAACGACAGGAATTTAGTCATGGCAAAACCTGCTGCTCGTCCTCGTAAAAAAGTTAAAAAGACAGTGGTTGATGGCATCGCCCACATCCACGCGTCGTTTAACAACACAATCGTCACCATTACCGATCGTCAAGGTAACGCTCTTTCGTGGGCTACCTCCGGCGGTTCGGGTTTCCGTGGTTCCCGCAAGTCCACGCCGTTCGCTGCTCAGGTAGCTGCTGAACGTGCTGGTCAAGCTGCGCTGGAATACGGTCTGAAGAACCTCGACGTCAATGTCAAGGGTCCAGGCCCAGGTCGTGAATCCGCTGTCCGTGCATTGAACGGCTGTGGCTATAAGATCGCCAGCATCACCGACGTGACGCCAATCCCGCACAACGGGTGCCGTCCGCCGAAGAAGCGCCGCGTGTAATCCAGGAGACTGTAAGAAATGGCTCGTTACATTGGTCCAAAATGCAAACTTGCTCGTCGTGAAGGCACCGATCTCTTTCTGAAGAGCGGCGTTCGCGCTATCGAATCCAAGTGCAACATCGAAGCAGCTCCAGGCATCCACGGCCAGCGCCGCGGTCGCCAGTCCGATTACGGTACTCAGCTGCGTGAAAAGCAAAAAGTCCGTCGTATCTACGGCGTTCTCGAGCGTCAGTTCAGCGGCTACTACAAAGAAGCCGCCGGCAAGAAAGGCGCAACAGGTGAGAACCTGCTGCAGCTGCTCGAATGCCGTCTGGACAACGTTGTATACCGCATGGGCTTCGGCTCGACTCGTGCCGAATCCCGTCAATTGGTTTCGCACAAGTCTGTTAGCGTCAACGGCAAAACCGTTAACGTTCCTTCTTATCAGGTTCGTGCTGGCGACGTTGTTGCTATCCGCGAAAAGGCTAAGAACCAACTGCGTATTGTCCAGGCTCTCGATCTGTGTGCCCAACGTGGCCGCGTAGAATGGGTAGAAGTAGACACTGAGAAGAAATCGGGCGTTTTCAAGAACGTACCAGCTCGCAGTGATCTATCCGCCGACATCAACGAAAGCCTGATTGTCGAGCTCTACTCCAAGTAAGGGCTAGAAAATAGGTGCATCCATGCAGATTTCGGTAAATGAGTTCCTGACACCCCGCCATATTGATGTGCAGGTTGTCAGTCCAACCCGCGCCAAGATCACTCTCGAGCCTCTCGAGCGTGGTTTTGGCCATACCCTGGGCAACGCGCTTCGCCGCATTTTGTTGTCCTCCATGCCCGGCTGTGCAGTAGTCGAGGCCGAGATTGACGGTGTACTCCATGAGTACAGCGCCATCGAAGGTGTACAGGAAGACGTCATTGAAATCCTGTTGAACCTTAAAGGTCTGGCTATCAAGCTGCACGGTCGAGACGAAGTTACGCTGACCTTGTCGAAGAAGGGTTCGGGGGTGGTTACCGCTGCCGATATTCAGCTGGATCATGATGTCGAGATCGTTAACCCCGATCACGTAATCGCTAACCTGGCGTCTAACGGCGCCTTGAACATGAAGCTCACCGTAGCTCGTGGTCGTGGTTATGAGCCGGCAGACTCGCGTCAAAGCGATGAAGACGAAAGCCGCAGCATTGGTCGCTTGCAGCTCGACTCTTCGTTCAGCCCGGTTCGCCGTATCGCATACGTGGTGGAAAACGCCCGTGTCGAACAGCGTACCAACCTGGACAAGCTGGTTATTGATCTGGAAACCAATGGTACGCTGGATCCTGAAGAGGCTATCCGCCGCGCTGCAACCATTCTGCAACAGCAGTTGGCTGCGTTCGTCGACCTCAAAGGCGACAGCGAACCTGTGGTAATCGAACAGGAAGACGAGATCGATCCGATCCTGCTCCGTCCGGTTGACGATTTGGAACTGACTGTACGTTCGGCTAACTGCCTTAAGGCGGAGAACATTTACTACATTGGTGACCTGATTCAGCGCACCGAAGTAGAACTGTTGAAAACTCCGAACCTTGGGAAGAAGTCTTTGACTGAGATCAAAGATGTTCTGGCCTCCCGTGGTCTGTCCCTCGGCATGCGCCTCGACAACTGGCCGCCGGCAAGTCTTAAGAAGGACGACAAGGCTACGGCCTGATCGTCGTAATCACCGAACGCGAGTTTGGTAAGGAATGAACCATGCGTCATCGTAAAAGTGGACGTCACCTGAGCCGTACCAGCTCTCACCGCAAAGCCATGTTTCAAAACATGGCGGTGTCGCTGTTCGAGCACGAGCTGATCAAGACTACCCTGCCGAAAGCCAAGGAACTGCGCCGCGTTGCCGAGCCGCTGATCACCCTGGCCAAGGAAGACAGCGTTGCTAACCGTCGTCTGGCTTTCGACCGTACTCGTTCGAAAGAAATCGTCGGCAAGCTGTTCAACGATCTGGGCAAGCGCTATGCAACCCGTCAGGGCGGCTACCTGCGCATCCTCAAGTGCGGTTTCCGCGCTGGCGACAACGCGCCTATGGCGTACGTCGAGTTGGTTGATCGTCCTGTCGGCGGCTCTGTAGAAGCTGCTGAATAAGGCATCAGTTTGAACAAGAAACCGGGCCCTGTGCCCGGTTTTTTGTTGCCCTAAATTAATAAAAGCTATCAACATTTAACAATTAATAAATTTCCTCGTGTGATGCTTTCGAATAATAATCTCGCTCAAGCTGATTAGCCGGCTCTATAGAGCCTGAGGAAGACATTGCATGACCCTGAAGACGCTTACGACCGCCAGTGGTGCGCCGGTCGCCGATAACCAGAATTCCCGCTCGGCAGGCCCACGGGGTCCTTTGCTTCTGGACGACTTCCACCTGATCGAGAAGCTCGCCCACTTCAACCGCGAGAACATTCCAGAGCGCCGTGTACATGCCAAGGGCTCGGGTGCTCACGGTACATTCACAGTGACCAAAGACATCTCGCAATACACCAGCGCCGACCTGTTCAATGCTGTGGGTAAGCAGACGCCCATCTTCATTCGGTTTTCCACAGTAGGTGGCGAGCGCGGCTCGGCTGATACCGAACGCGATCCGCGTGGTTTCGCGGTGAAGTTTTACACCCAGGAAGGTAACTGGGACATCGTGGGCAATAACACGCCGGTGTTCTTTATCCGTGACCCGCTGAAATTTCCTGACTTCATTCATACGCAGAAGCGTTTGCCGCAGACCAATCTCAAAAGCTCGCAAATGATGTGGGATTTCTGGTCGCACTCGCCAGAAGCGTTGCATCAGGTCACCATCCTGTTTTCGGATCGCGGTATTCCTGATGGCTACCGCCACATGCACGGCTTCGGCAGCCACACCTACAGCCTGATTAGCGCCAATGGCGAGCGTCACTGGGTGAAGTGGCACTACAAGAGCAGACAGGGCATCAGGAACCTCACGCCCGAGGATGCCGCACGCATCGCCGGGACTGATCCTGATTACGCTCAACGCGATCTGTTTACTGCTATCGAAAAAGGCGACTTCCCGAAGTGGCAGGTTTGCATTCAGTTGATGACCGAAGCTCAGGCCAACAACCATCACGAAAACCCTTTCGACGTCACCAAAACCTGGTCGCAGAAAGAGTACCCATTGATTGAAGTCGGCGAGATGGAGCTGAATCGCAATCCGCTGAACTACTTTGCTGAAGTCGAGCAGGCGGCGTTTGGCCCCAGCAATATGGTGCCGGGTGTAGGGCTTTCTCCGGACCGCATGCTGCAGGGTCGTGTGTTCGCCTATGCAGATGCTCATCGCTATCGCGTCGGCACCAATCACCAGCAGCTGCCGATCAACGCGCCGAAGAACCCGGTTTACAGCTACCAGCGTGACGGCTCGATGGCGTTTGGCTCCAACGGTGGTGCTGCGCCGAACTATGAGCCAAACAGCTACTCGGACGCGCCCAGGCAGAATCCTCGCTATGCCGAGCCCGCGCTCGCGTTGAGCGGCAATGCCGATCGTTATGATCATCGTGTGGATGATGATTACTACAGCCAGGCGGGGAAGTTGTTCAACCTGATGAGCGCCGATCAGAAAGCGTTGTTGATCAATAACATTGCCGGCGCAATGGGCGGCGTATCCAGTGATGTCGTGCAGCGTCAGTTGCAGCACTTCTACAAAGCTGACGTTGCTTATGGGGAAGGCATCGCCAATGCGCTGGGTGTGAAACTGGGCTGAGTCGAAGTGAGAAACAGAACCGCCCTCATTTGGGCGGTTTTTCGCTTCTGAATGGCGTAAATTCGACGCTTTTTATCGGATTATTGCGTTTTTCCGAGTGACCTCCGGCGGCGCTTGGTTCAAACTATCGCCTTTGAAGCAGGAGATCTGGTGCGATGCAAGGCCATCCAGAAGTAATCGATTATCTGAACACATTGCTCACTGGCGAACTGGCGGCTCGTGACCAATATTTCATTCATTCGCGCATGTACGAAGATTGGGGTTTCGCCAAGCTCTACGAGCGCATCAATCACGAGATGGAAGAAGAGGCGCAACACGCCGATGCGCTGATGCGTCGTATCCTGATGCTCGAAGGCACGCCGCGCATGCGTCCCGACGATCTGGACATCGGCACCACAGTGCCCGAGATGCTCGCCAGCGATCTTCGTCTCGAGTACAAGGTCCGCGCTGCGCTCTGCAAGGGCATCGCGCTCTGCGAGCTGCACAAGGATTACATCAGCCGTGACATTCTTCGCGTTCAACTGGCTGATACTGAGGAAGACCACACCTATTGGCTGGAACAGCAAATGGGGCTGATCAAGTCCATCGGTTTGCAGAACTACCTGCAATCGCAGTTCTGATTCAGCGACGGCTGTAACGAAAAAAGCTCCTGCACTTGCGTGACAGGAGCTTTTTTTCGTCTTCGATTCAACCATAAGGTATGGACCTGAGCGGATCCGGCCGAAGCCGGACCCGGCAGGTTAATCCCCGTCAGGCTTTGTCGCGTATCAACAACGGCTTGAGGTAATGCCCGGTGTAAGACTGCTTCATCTCGGCAACCTGTTCCGGCGTGCCAGTGGCGATAATCTGTCCGCCGCGCGAACCGCCTTCGGGACCCAGATCGACCAGCCAGTCCGCCGTCTTGATGACGTCCAGGTTGTGCTCGATCACCACCACGGTGTTGCCGTGATCGCGCAGGCGGTGCAGGACGTCGAGCAGTTGCTGAATATCCGCGAAGTGCAGACCTGTCGTCGGCTCGTCGAGGATGTACAGCGTCTTGCCGGTGTCACGCTTGGACAGTTCGCGGGACAGCTTGACCCGCTGAGCCTCGCCACCCGACAACGTTGTCGCCGACTGACCCAGCTTGATGTAGGAAAGCCCCACATCCATCAGGGTCTGCAGCTTGCGCGCCAGGGCCGGAACAGCATCGAAGAATTCACGCGCCTCTTCGATGGTCATCTCCAGCACCTCGTGGATGCTCTTGCCCTTGTACTTGATCTCCAGCGTCTCGCGGTTGTAGCGCTTGCTCTTGCACACATCGCACGGCACGTAGATGTCCGGCAGAAAGTGCATCTCCACCTTGATCAGACCATCGCCCTGACAGGCTTCGCAGCGTCCGCCCTTGACGTTGAACGAGAACCGGCCCGGCCCGTAGCCACGCGAGCGCGACTCTGGCACACCGGCAAACAGTTCACGGATGGGAGTGAACAGCCCGGTGTAGGTCGCAGGGTTGGAGCGGGGTGTGCGACCGATCGGGCTCTGGTCGATATCCACGACCTTGTCCAGGTGCTGCAGGCCGTTGATGCTGTCATGCGTGGCGGCTTCCAGCGTCGTTGCGCCGTTCAGTGCAGTGGCGCTGAGCGGGAACAGCGTGTTGTTGATCAGTGTCGATTTGCCCGATCCCGAAACACCCGTCACGCAGGTCAGCAGACCAATCGGGATCTCAAGGTTCACGTTCTGCAGGTTATTGCCGCGAGCGCCTTTGAGCGTCAGCGAAAGCTTCTTGTTGCGAGGCGTGCGCTTGGCCGGGACTTCGATCTTGACGCGCCCTGACAGGTACTTGCCTGTCAGCGAGTCGGGGTGCGACATGACCTGATCTGGTGTGCCTTCGGCGACGATATGTCCGCCATGCACACCCGCTCCCGGGCCGATGTCCACCACGTAGTCGGCCAGACGAATTGCATCTTCGTCATGCTCGACCACGATCACCGTGTTGCCGATGTCGCGCAGGTGCTTGAGCGTGCCTAGCAGGCGGTCGTTGTCACGCTGGTGCAGGCCAATGGACGGTTCGTCGAGGATGTACATCACCCCGACCAGGCCGGCACCGATCTGGCTGGCCAGACGAATACGCTGCGCCTCGCCGCCGGAAAGAGTGTCCGCACTGCGATCCAGCGTCAGGTAATCCAGACCCACGTTCACCAGAAACTGCAGGCGCTCACGGATTTCCTTGAGAATCTTGTCAGCAATTTCGCCACGGCGACCCGTCAGCTTCAGGGTGTCGAAGTAGTGAGTGGCATCGCCAATCGGCAGATTGGTCACTGCTGGCAGCGTTTTCTCGCCCACCCAGACATGACGCGCTTCGCGACGCAGACGCGTGCCGCGGCAGTCGGGGCAGGGTTGGGTACCGAGGAACTTGGCCAGCTCTTCGCGGACGGTTGCCGATTCGGTTTCGCGATAGCGACGCTCCAGGTTCGGCACGATGCCTTCGAACGGGTGAGCGCGTTTGACGATGTCGCCACGGTCATTCAGGTAGCGGAAGTCAACGTTCTGCGAGCCGCTGCCGTTGAGCAGGATCTTTTGCTGATCGGCAGGCAATGCCTTGAACGGTACTTCCAGACTGAAGCCGTAGTGCTTGGACAGCGAACCGAGCATCTGGAAGTAATAGACGTTTCGTCTGTCCCAGCCTCGTATCGCGCCTTCCGCCAGCGTCAGTTCGGCATTCACCAGTCGCTTGATGTCGAAGAACTGCTTCACACCCAGGCCATCGCAGGTCGGGCAGGCGCCAGCCGGGTTGTTGAAGGAGAACAGCTTGGGCTCCAGCTCGCTGATCGCATGGCCACAGATCGGGCAGGCGAAGCGCGCAGAGAAGATTGTCTCTTCACCCGGCTCATCGTCCATTGGCGCAACCAGCGCAATGCCGTCTGCCAGTTTGAGCGCCGTTTCGAAGGATTCAGCCAGACGCTGTTGCAGGTCCGCACGTACCTTGAAGCGGTCCACGACCACATCGATGGAATGCTTCTTCTGTTTGTCGAGCTTCGGCAGTTCATCCAGCTCGCACAGCTTGCCGTTGACCCGTGCACGCACGAAGCCCTGGGCACGCAGCTCTTCGAAGACCGACAGGTGTTCGCCCTTTCGCTCGCGAATGACCGGTGCCAGCAACATCAGCTTGCTGCCTTCCGGCTGAGCCAGGACCAGGTCGACCATCTGGCTGACAGTCTGGGCTTCAAGCGGAATATCATGGTCCGGGCAGCGAGGCTGGCCGACTCGCGCATACAGCAGGCGCAGGTAGTCGTAGATTTCGGTGATGGTGCCCACGGTCGAGCGCGGGTTGTGAGACGTCGATTTCTGTTCGATGGAAATCGCAGGCGACAGACCTTCGATGGTATCGACGTCGGGCTTTTCCATCATCGACAGGAACTGCCGGGCGTAGGCCGACAGCGACTCGACATAACGCCGCTGCCCTTCGGCGTAGAGCGTGTCGAAAGCCAAGGATGATTTGCCAGAGCCGGACAGTCCGGTGATAACGATCAGCTTGTCGCGTGGAAGGGTCAGGTCAATATTTTTCAGGTTGTGGGTTCGAGCCCCACGAATCAGGATCTTGTCCAAAATGGCCTCGCACGGCGGGCGTCGAAAACATGGGAGTATACGGATAAATACTGGATGGATACACACTATCCACCGGCTTTACAGACAGAGATGAATACTCTGTCATGTAAACGCGTCAAAGCGTCGCGATATACCCCGTCAATCGATGGGACTGGTAGAATCGCCGCCGGTTCACACGAGGTTTCTCCATGCACGATCCCCACAGCGAACGAATGAGCAGCGGCGAGACACGTGCCGCAGGCGGTCTTGCGCTGGTCTTCGCGTTTCGCATGCTCGGTATGTTCATGGTGCTTCCGGTTCTGGCCACTTACGGCATGGACCTGGCGGGCGCCAGCCCCGCGCTGATCGGCCTGGCCATCGGCGCATACGGCCTGACCCAGGCTGTGCTGCAGATCCCGTTCGGGATCATTTCCGACCGCATCGGTCGGCGTCCCGTCATCTACCTGGGGCTGATCATCTTCGCCATCGGCAGTGTCGTGGCGGCGAATGCCGATTCGATCTGGGGCATTATCGCCGGCCGCATCCTGCAGGGTGCCGGTGCGATTTCCGCCGCCGTCATGGCGCTGCTCTCGGACCTGACCCGTGAACAACACCGCACCAAGGCCATGGCCATGATCGGCATGACCATCGGTTTGTCGTTTGCGGTCGCGATGGTGGTCGGTCCGATCATCACCGGCGTGTTCGGGTTGTCGGGGCTGTTTCTGGCCACTGGCGGCATGGCCCTGTTGGGGATCCTGATCATCGCGTTCATCGTGCCCAAGGCGAACGGCCCGCTGCTGCATCGTGAGTCTGGCGTCGCCAAACAGGCGCTTGGGCAGACGCTGCGTCACCCGGACCTGCTGCGTCTGGATCTGGGTATCTTCGTATTGCACGCCATGCTCATGTCCAGCTTCGTGGCACTGCCGCTGGCGCTGGTCGAAAAAGCCGGTCTGCCCAAGGAACAACACTGGTGGGTCTACCTGACCGCACTGCTGATTTCGTTCTTTGCGATGATCCCGTTCATCATATACGGTGAGAAGAAGCGCCAGATGAAGCGCGTTCTGCTCGGCGCCGTGACCGTGCTGATGGTGTCCGAACTTTACTTCTGGGCATTTGGTAACACGTTGCGGACACTGGTCATAGGGACAGTGGTATTCTTCACCGCGTTCAACCTGCTGGAGGCGTCTTTGCCGTCGTTGATCAGCAAGGTGTCACCGGCTGGCGGAAAAGGGACGGCAATGGGGGTTTATTCCACCAGCCAGTTTCTTGGATCGGCCGCAGGTGGGATACTGGGCGGCTGGTTGTTCCAGCACGGCGGGCTCGATGTGGTGTTCCTTGGCGGTGCAGCCATGGCCGCCGTCTGGCTTGCGTTTGCAATGACCATGCGTGAACCGCCTTACGTGACAAGCCTACGTCTGCCGTTGTCGCCAGAGGCACAGCGTGATGCAGGCCTGGCAGAGCGTTTAAAGTCCGTAACCGGCGTAACGGATGCAGTGGTGGTTGCCGAGGAGGCAGCCATCTATATCAAACTGGATACAAAATTATTGGATCGTGCCTCTCTCGAAAAGCTGATCAATCCAGCATCAGAAGCGTGCGAAGCCTAGGAGAACGTTATGGCCCGTGGGGTTAACAAAGTCATATTGGTCGGTACATGCGGCCAGGATCCCGAAGTTCGCTACTTGCCTAACGGTAACGCCGTGACCAACCTGAGTCTGGCAACCAGCGAACAGTGGACTGACAAGCAGACCGGTCAGAAGGTCGAGAAGACCGAGTGGCACCGTGTTTCGATGTTCGGCAAGGTTGCCGAAATCGCTGGCGAATACCTGCGCAAGGGTTCACAGGTCTACATCGAGGGCAAGTTGCAGACCCGCGAATGGGAAAAAGACGGTATCAAGCGTTACACCACCGAAATCGTCGTCGACATGCAAGGCACCATGCAATTGCTGGGCGGCCGTCCACAGGGCGACGCACAACAAGGCCAGGGTGGCGGCAACTACAACCAGTCCGCCCCTCGTCCACAGCAGTCGCGCCCGCAGCAGTCGGCTCCGCCACAGCAGAACTACAACCAGCAGCCTCCACAGCAACGCGAATCCCGCCCTGCGCCACAGCAGCAAGCGCCGCAGCCGGCTGCCGACTTTGATAGTTTTGATGACGATATTCCGTTCTGATCGCATCTCCCTCAGAACCGCACCACCCAAAGCGAAGCCACTCACCTGGCTTCGCTTTTTTTATGCCTGCATAACGCCATCACGCTATAGATGTTACTCAGCATCAAAGTCGTTGACGATTTAGATTTTGTTCATCATCATAACTCCATCTTCTACACCCGCGATGTCCCTGAGCGTTCTCCGGTTCGCGTCCAAGGCTCATCCTGATGACCAAAGCCCTTCAGATCACAGGCCCTGAAATGACTGAAAAAAACCTCTTCGACACGTATCGCCTCGGCAATCTCATTCTCTCCAATCGTATCGTCATGGCTCCGTTGACCCGCAACCGTGCTGGCGCGGGGCTGGTGCCGAGTGAGTTGGCTGCGACCTATTACGGTCAGCGTGCTTCTGCCGGTTTGCTGATCACCGAGGCCACTCAGGTGTCCCCGCAGGCGCAGGGGTATCAGGACACACCGGGTATTTACACTCAGGCGCAGATCGATGGCTGGCGCAAGGTGACGGATGAGGTGCATGCCAGAGGCGGGCGTATTTTTGTGCAGTTGTGGCACGTGGGGCGTATTTCTCATGTGGATTTGCAGCCGGGTGGCGCTGCGCCGGTTGCGCCTTCGGCGATTCGTGCTGAAACCAAGACGTTCGTGAACAATGGTTTCCACGATGTTTCCGAGCCGCGGGCGCTGGAGCTGAGTGAATTGCCTGGCATCGTGAATGATTTCCGTCAGGCGGCGGCGAATGCCATTGCGGCCGGTTTTGACGGTGTGGAAGTGCATGGCGCGAACGGCTATCTGCTGGAGCAGTTCATCAAGGACGGTGCGAACACCAGGACTGACGATTACGGTGGCTCTGTCGAGAATCGTGCGCGTCTGTTGCTGGAAGTGACGGCTGCAGTGGTTGCCGAGATTGGTGCCGAGCGCACCGGTGTGCGTATTTCACCTGCATCTCCTGCTGGCGCGATCAGCAGCAGCGATCCTCAGCCGCAGTACAACTACATCGTTGAAGAACTGGATGTGCTGGGCGTCGTTTACCTGCATGTCGTCGAAGGGGCGACCGGTGGGCCGCGTGATGCGGTGCCATTCGATTACGGGCAATTGCGCAAACGCTTCCATCAGACCTATCTGGCCAATAACGGCTATGACCTTGATCTGGCCACTTCGCGGCTGGTCGATGGCAGTGTTGATCTGGTGGCGTTCGGTCGTCCCTTCATCAGCAACCCGGATCTGACCGAACGCTTGAAGACGGGCGCACCGTTGACGCCGATGAATCCGGCCACAATCTATGGCGGCGGGGCAGAGGGGTATACCGATTACCCGACGCTGGTCCAAGCCACGGCCTGATGCCGGTTACGCATCCGTCGCAATGACGGATGCGTTTCCCTGATGTTCAAACGCTGCGTGAACTTGCAAAGATTGCCATCAGCTCTTCGCTCCCCACGGCTACGCTCATGGCGGCCGGTATTTGTTTGCCCTCGATCCTGCACAGCAAACCGGCTTCTCGGCAGATGACGGCGCCCGCAGCGATGTCCCACAAATTGGTAAACCGTTCGAGGTAACCATCGATCTGCCCGAGCGCCGCGAAGCCCAGGCCAATGGTGGCGCAGCGGTAGCCTGCCAGTCCCCAGCCTTTATGGCGCAGGTTCAGTTCCAGTTGCCCCAGAGACTCCGCAGCCCAGTTGTTACTGGAACCAATGCCTACGATGCGCAGGTTCTGTGGCGGTTCGGGGCGGGCAAACGGGGCGCCATTCAGCCAAATACCTTCGCCGGACTTGGCTGACAGGGTGTACTCCAGTGCCGGGTAGGCGATGACGCCGATCACGGGCTGCCCCGCTGAAAGATAGGCGAGGGAGATGCCCCACAAAGGCGAGCCGCGCAGGAAGTTGCCGGTGCCGTCGATGGGGTCCAGCGCCCAGCCATCGATAATGACTTCGCCACCCAGTTCCTCGCCCAGTACCGGCTCATCCGGAAAGTACTCGTTCAGCCTGGCCCGTATCAGATGTTCGACTTCAAGGTCCGCCTGGGACACCAGGTCCTGAGGGCTTTTGGTGGCGATGTCCAGTGTGTGGCGGTTATTGAAGTGCTCCAGGGCCAGTGCGCTTGCCTGTTCGACACAGCGCAGGGCAATGCTCAACCGGTCATTCATTGCAGATCCTCTTCGTCGGGCTTGTCGAGCAGGTCAGGGTAGTCACTGAGAATCGATTGTGCCCCCCGCGCCAGCAGGTAACGCGCTCTGTAGGGGTTGTTGATGGTCGCCACGGCGAACTCGACCCCGCTGTGGCGCAGGCGTTCAAGGTGGTGGTCGTCGAGCATGTCGTCCAGCACATGCAGAATCCGGCAGCCATATTCGGCCAGCAACGCAGCCGGGTCGGCGGGGGCGACCAGCGACGCCATCGCCAGTGGCACTTCTGGCCATAACTGGCGCGCGCGGACAAGCGAACGTACCGAGAAACTCGAGACAAACAGGCCTCCCAACCCGGCCGGCCACATTCTCTTGAGGATTGGGATGACGATCTCGGCGGTTTCGACATCGTCGCCTATGGTGGGTTTGAGCTCGACCTGCAAGCCGAGGTTCAGACGCAAGGCACAGGCCACCACTTCTTCGAAGGTCGGCACCTGCAGACCGGCGAATGTGGGGGAGAACCAGCTCCCGGCGTCCAGTTTGCGGATGTCTTCAAAGGTGTGCAGCACGACCGCGCCTTTTCCGTTGGTGGTGCGGTCCAGCAGGTCGTCGTGGATGACGATGGGCCGACCGTCGCGGGTCAGCTTCACGTCGATTTCAACCCATTTGGCACCATGCTGCGCGGCGGTTTCCAGGGCGAGCAGGGTGTTTTCCGGTACATAGGCTTTAGCGCCGCGATGGGCAATCAGCGATGAGCGAACGAGCGGAGCACGGTTGGACATGTCAGGGATCACTTACACAGGGTTGGAGAAAGAAGCGGGCTGATGGCGGCCGCTTTCGGGGTCGAACAGCAGTGCCGGTTGGCCGAGGGCCAGCCGGACCTGAGTGCCGGGGGCGAGCAGATGGCGGCCGGCAAGGTTGACAACGCAACGGATGCCGGCCAGCTGGCAGTAGAGCAGGCTGTGGCTGCCGAGATTTTCCGAGGACTCCACCACAGCGCGGACACCTTCCTGGCTGAGGCTGAACGCTTCGGGCCTCAACCCCATGAGCCATTTGCCCGGGCTGTTGCCAGACAGATGCACTTTGAGGGGGAGCCGTTGACCGTCGGCCAGCGTCAGGATCTTGTCTTCCAGGCAATATACCGGCAGCAGGTTCATGGGCGGTGTGCCGATAAAACCCGCGACGAATGTGCTGGCAGGCCGGTCATAAATGTCGCTCGGCGTGCCGATCTGTTCGACGCGACCCTGATTGAGGATCACGACGTGCTCGGCAAGCGTCATGGCCTCGGTCTGATCGTGGGTGACGTACAGAATCGTTGCACCGGTCTGTTGATGCAGGCGACGGATCAGCAGACGCATTTCATGGCGCAGCGCGCTGTCCAGATTGCATAGCGGTTCGTCGAACAGCAGCACGGGTGGTTTGCGGATCAACGCCCGCCCTATGGCGACACGCTGGCGCTGACCTCCGGACAGCTCGCCCGGCTTGCGCTCCAGAAGCGTTTCCAGCCCCAGCGAGGTGGCGCACTCCTTGATTTGCAGCACGCGCTGTTTGTAGGCGATGCCTTCCATCTTGAGCGGATAGCCAATATTGTCGGCAACGCTCATGTGCGGGTAGAGCGCATAGTTCTGGAACACCATGGCGCAGCCGCGCTCCTTGGGCGGCAGCTTTGTGACGTCACGCTCGCCCATCAGAATCTGCCCCTGAGTGACGTCCTCCAGCCCGGCGATCATGCGCAACAGGGTAGATTTTCCGCAGCCTGACGGCCCCAGAATCACGTTCAGCTCACCGGCCTTGAACACCAGATCCAGACTTTGAAAAAGTGGCCCCGAGCTCTGTGTCTTGTGCAGATTCCTGAGGGTTATCTGCGGTGAACGCGCAGCCGGGAAATCGGTAAAAGGAAGAAGCGCGTTCATTTGCCGACTCCAATCAGGCCTTTGACGAACCATCGCTGCATGAGCGCAATGACGAGGATGGGGGGCAGCATGCTGACAACGGCGGCGGCCATCAGCAGGTTCCATTCGGGAAGCTGGCTGGCATCGGTGGGCAGAAAGCTGGCGACGCCCAGCACCAGCGTGCGCATGTCTTCACGGTTGGTCGCAACCAGTGGCCACAAGTAGTCTTTCCAGGCGCCGATGAACACCAGCGTGCCCAGCGCCGCGAAATTGGTTTTCGACAGCGGCACCAGAATGTCGATGAAGAAGCGCCAAGGCCCGGCACCGTCCATGCGCGCTGCTTCGACCAGTTCGGCGGGCAGCGTCTGGTAGAACTGTCTGAACAGGAACGTGCCGGTGGCCGAGGCAATCAGTGGCAGGGCAAGGCCGGTATAACTGTCGAGCAGATTGAGGGTCGGCACCGGCACACGCTCGATGCCCAGCCAGCGCAGTAACGCACGCAGCGGGCCGAGCAGGTCGCTCGCCACGGCATAGGTCGGGATGATGCGCACCTCCAGCGGCAACAACAGCGCGCCCAGCACCGCGAAGAAAATCCAGGTGGTGTAGCGACTGCGAAAGTACACCACCGCAAAAGCCGTCAGCGCCGAGAGCGCGAGCTTGCCGATGACCACCATGATTGCAACCATCAGGCTGTTGCCCAACAGGCGCAACAGGTCGAGACGCTGAGTAACCTTCTGCAGGTTCACCAGCAGCTGATTGCCCGGGACCACTGCCAGGCCATGTTCCAGCAGTTGCGGATTGTCCACGGTGGCCGAGCAGACCGCGATATAGAGCGGGCCCAGCGCGAAAATCAGCCCCAGGGTCAGCAGCAGGTAAGCGCCGATATTGAGCAGTCGGTTGTGCTGGATCATGCCTTCACCCCACGTCGTTTGAGTCGCGACATGAGCTTGAATTGCGCGATGCTCAGCAGCACGACTGCCGACAGCATGAGCACTGACAACGTTGAAGAACCTGCCAGATCCAGTCCGCGAAAGCCGTCGGTGTAAATCTTGTAGGCCAGCACTTGGGTCGTGTCGCCGGGGCCGCCCTGGGTGAGGGTGTCGATCAGTCCGAAGCTGTTGGAGAGGCTTTCCAGCAGGTCGATGATGAAGACGAACAGCAGATAGGGTGCAATCAACGGCAGTTGCATGTCGATCATGCGCCGCCAAGGGCCTGCGCCGTCCAACGCTGCCGCTGCGAGGTAATCGTCCGGAACGGATTTCAGGCTCGCCACCAGCATGACGAAGTTGAACGGCACCAGACACCAGGCATACGCCACGATCAACAGCAGCATGCCTTGCAGCGGGTTGGCGTAAGGCGCCCAGGTTCCGGGCACCACCGCGTTGAGCCAGGCCAGAATCCCCATGACCGGGTTGGCCAGCACATGAAAGACGATGCCGATGGTGGCGCCGGACACCGCGTAAGGCCAGATCAGCAGGTTGCGAAACACCGCGTTGCCGCGCAGTTTCAGTTCGAGGCACAGCGCCAGTGTCAGGGCGATGAGCATTGAGAGCGCGACGCTCGACAGGCTGAATATCAGGGTCGAGCCGAGAGAGGCGAGCACGCCCGGATCTCTCAGCACGCGCCAGTAATTGCTCAGGCCTACGAACACCTCGTGCCCGCCAAACGGCAATACCAGGTGGAACGACCACCAGATGGCCTGAAGTGCCGGCCAATAGAAAAACAAACCGAGCGCCAATAATTGCGGCAATGCGAACAACAGCGCCACCCGTGGTTGCGGGAAATAGCCACTGGCCTTCATGGCTGCCGTTCGCTCTGTTGATTCTGAACCAGTGGCTGATGCATCTGTTGAAACAGGCCTAGCAGTTCGTTGCCGCGCAGGGCGGTCTGGTTCAGGGCCCTCCCGATGCTTTGTCGACCCGCGAGCGCGTTCCCGGTCTCCTGCTGCCAGATCACTCGCATCAGCGTGATGAAGCCGCAGCGAAGCGGGTTACCCGTCGGGCTGTTGATGTCATCGAGAGACGAGAGTCCGACTTTGATCGCCAGCGCGGCGTGTTCGTCGGCTCGAACCGCTCTGGCTGTGGCTTGAGTCACCGGCAGATAGCCCGTGCGGGAACTGAATGCACGCTGATTATCGGGGCGTAGCACGAACGCGAGAAACTCCGACGCGACGTCGTACTCATGGGTGGAATGCCCCTGCATGACCCACAGCGAAGAGCCGCCCGGCAGGTTGGACTGCCGTTGGGTGTTGGCGTAGATGGGCAGCAGGGTTACGTCGATATCGGGCTTGAGTGTGCTGCGTACCGTGTTCCATGAGCCTGTGGAGTCCAGCAGCATCGCGCATTCATCGCTGGCAAACGCCAGTGCCTGCTGACCGCTGCGGGTCGACTCCTGATGCCGCACCAGGCCTTCACGGGTCCATTGCGCCAGATCGTTCATCAGCTGCAAGTGCGTGCCTTGATCGAATCGATATCTGTCCACGCCATCGGACCTGACCGCGATGGCGGAACCCTGCGCCGCACTGGTCTGCTCCAGCCAGATCCACGGCGAAAAGTCAGTGGCCATGGGGCAGTCGTGATGATTGTTCTTGAGCGCCCGCAATGCTGTGGAGAAGGCGGCCCAGGTGGTCGGTGTCTCGTTGATTCCCGCGGCCGCCAGTGCGTCGCGGTGGACATAGAGCACGGCGGTCGAAGCGGCGAACGGCTGGGCTGCCAGCACGCCATGCTCATCGGAGTAATAGCGTTTGAGCGCAGGCAGAAAGGTGTCGGCCGAGTAGGCTCGCTGCTGCCGGGCCATCAAGGTTTCGACAGGCACAGTGGCGTCCCCGAGCAGCATGTCAGGGGTGGCGACGTCGTAGATCTCGACCAGCACCGGACTGATACCAGCCCTGTAAGCGGCTACGGTCTTCTGCAGGGTCTGTTCATAGGTGCCCTGACGGATGCAGTGCAAGCGATCCTGTTCATCACGTTCGGCATTGAACTGCCTGCACAGGTCCGCAATGGCCGAGGCTGTCGGGCCGCTATGGCTATACCAGAACTCTGTGGCGCTGGCCTGGCCGGCAATGGCCACCAGTGTCAGCGCCCATAGCGTGTGACTTATGGAAAGCATGAAAGCACTCCGCGTGAACTGGAAGCTATCTAATACAGGTAATGTGTAGTACTTGTTACCTGTAGCTCCATTATTAAATTTTCATGATTGAAGTATTCGTTTCTGCGGCGGGCGATACACTGCTCTACACACGGACTGTTTTAATCATCCCTCTGACTGTCGAACCCATGCCCTTTGATCTCGATACTCCACCTGATACATCCCCTTCGCTGAGCCTCAATGAACGCAAACTGCTGGATATCCTTCGTCGTCGGGGCTCGATCACTCGCGCCTCCGTTTCGGCAGAGATGGATCTGGCGCAGCAATCCGTACACCGACTGATCGAGGAATTGATCGGTCGTGGGTTGCTGCGCAGTGGCGAGCGGGTCAGGAACGGCCGTGGTCAGCCCAGCCCGCGCATCGAACTGGTCAACGAGGCGGTCTATTCCATCGGCGTTTCGATCAACACCGGATCTGCGGTGGTCTGCGTGGCCGATCTGGGCTGCAATGTGCTGGAGCAGGTAATCCTGCGTACGCCGCCTTTGAGCCGTAACAGCACGCTGGATACGCTGCAAAAGACCATTGAACGGGTCCTGCAGCGCAACGGCATCAAGCCCGAGCGGGTGGTGGGCATGGGCTTCGCCATCGCTGGCTTCTTTCTCGAAAACCGTCAGGTCAATGCGCCAGAGCCTTTGCGCGACTGGTCGTTGATGGATCTGCAGCCCGTGCTGGAAGAGTGGTTCAAGATGCCAGTCTGGCTCGAAAACAACGCGACCACGGCCGCCATTGGCGAGAGCCTGGTGGGCGCAGGGGCCTGGGCCAGCAACTTCATTTACCTGTCGTTCAATTACGGTTTCGGCGCTGGCGTGGTCATCAACGGCAAGCCTTACTTCGGCAGTCATGGCAACGCGGGCGAGATCACGCTCTACACCGATGAGGAAGCGGCCAATCGACCGGCGTTGCGTTATCTGGTCGAGGAACTGCACACAAATGGCATTGAAGTGGACTCTGTCGAGGACCTGCGCGCACGCTTCGATCCTGACTGGCCGGGTGTCGAAACCTGGATCAAACGCACCCAGCCGACGCTGGACCGTCTGGTCAATGCGCTGGCGGGCATGTTCGATCCTCAGGCCGTGGTGTTCGGCGGGCAGTTGCCGCCTGCGCTGGGACGGCGTCTGATCGCGTCGACCACCTTCTGGGGTACGCATCGTTATCAGGCACCGCCACCGCGTCCGCAGTTGCTGCTCAGCGAAGCCAATGGTGATGCCGCAGCCATCGGCGCAGCGCTGGTGCCTCTCAAGGAACGTTTTTTCGTCTGAAGGCGGCCGCCTCAGAGCTTCACGCCCAATGTCACGAACGCACTGCGCGGCGTACCGACCTGCAGAATCTGCAGGTTGCCCAACGGATCGGTGGCTGCGCTGGCGTCGGTGTTAAGGGTGGAGATGTAGCGTTTGTCGAACAGGTTGACCACGTTCAGCGACAGGTTCGTGTCTTTCACCGCGCCCAGTTTGCCGAAGTCATACCCCAGATTGGCGTTCGCCACCCAGTAGCCGCTGACGCTCGAGTCGTTGGTGTAGGTGTAATAGCGCTTGCTGAGGTAGTTACCCTGCAGGCCTGCGTTCCAGTGCTCCCAGTTCCAGTCCAGGTTGCTGGCGTACATCAGCTTTGGCGTGTCGACGACCGTCTTGCCCTTCACCGCTACCGTATTGCCTGCGCTGACGTAGTCGTCATCGTAAGTGCTGTGGTTGTAGGACAGGGAGTTGGACCAGCGCCAGTGCTCATCGGGCGTCAGGCCGAATGACAATTCCATGCCCCGGCTGGTCACGGAGCCGACATTGGCGACGCCGTTCTGGCAGATCACAATGCCGGTGCAATTGGTGATGGCCACCAGACGGTTATCGAATTTTGTGCTGTAGATCGCCGCCGAGGCCGAATACAGCGCAGTGCTGCGCCGCACGCCCAGTTCAACGGTTTTTGAGGTTTCCGGTTTGAGGTCCTTGAAACCGTTTTGCGCATCGACGGCGGCCTGCGTGGTGAAGAACGGGCTGTAGCCGCCGCTGGGGAATGCGGCCATATTCTCAGAGTAGGACGTGAAGACTTCGTCCTCGTCGTCGAGCTTGTACGTCGCACCGGCTTGCGGCAGGAATCGATCCCGCGCTTCCAGCGAACCGCTGGCGTAACCACCGCCCTTGCCTCTGGCGGTGGACGTGGTCACGGTGTTCTTGGCGCCGAACTCGAGCTTCAATCGGTCATCGAGCAGGGTGTAGGTGTCGCGCAGGTAAAACTGTCGGGTCAGGTCGTTGTAATCCTGATCCAGTACGGTGGCCGCCAATGGCAGGCCGTTGGTTTTGACGATGTGGTTCTGCGGCGTTGCGTTGGTGGTATCGAACAGGTAGCGGGCGATGTCGTTCTTGTTCGACTGAATCCAGAAGCCGCCCTGGATTTCATGTTGGCCCAGGTAATAGGTGAGCGACGTCTGGAAGCCGGTACGGTCGATGCCATACACCGTGCTGCGGATCGAGTTACTGGGCACCGTCGTCGAGCCGCTGGTGAAGATGAAAGGGTAATACGAGTTGCCCCGCCCGGAGTCGTGATGGTGATAGACCGTGGCATCCAGCACCAGATCGTCGGTGAGGGAGAAGTTGCCATTGAGAATGTCCAGTTCGTCATCGCGCAGGCTGCTGGCGTTGTAAGTGGCATCCGACGCGCTGGTCACGCCGCCTGTGTAAATACCGTTGGCGGCATTGACCGCGCGAGTCCAGTCCGGCGTGTAATAGCTCCAGTTGTACCCCAGCCGCTGAATGATGCTCTGCGACAACGAAGGCAGGTTGGCCTCATCGTGGGATGAGGTGCTGTGAAAGAAACTGATGCGGTTGTCGCCAAAGTTGTAATTGACCTTGGCGTTCACCGCGTCCGACTGCTGCGGATTGTTATGGCCTTTCCAGGCATCTGCGTCATATTTTTCGCCCGACACATAGGCCGACAGGCCGTTGTACTCGCCGGTGTCCACGCGAATGAATTCGCGGCGGGTGTCGTAGCTGCCCAGCGTTTGCGACAGGCGCGCGCCGAACTCCTTGTCCGGATCGGACGTGGTGAACTGGATGGTGCCGCCCAGATCACTGTTCGATGCGGTGCCCAACGATCCGATGCCCGGTGCCACTTCGCTGCCCTTGATGTTCTCGGCAATGATCGCCCGGGTGATGCTCAGGCCGTTGAAATTGCCGAAGCTCATGTTGCCCAGCGTGACGCCGTCCAGCGTGTAGCCCAGGTGGTGCATGTCGAATCCGCGCAGGCTGATGCGCTGACTGCCTTCTTCACGCCCCAGCGGATCGCCGGACTGGAAATTGACCCCAGGCAGACGCTGCAGGACTTTCAACGGGCTTGTGCCGGCGGAATAGGCCTCGACATCTTTCTGCGTGACACGCTGCACCTGCCGCGTCTCGCCCTGCCCGATGACCGACACCGTGCCTAGCGTCGTTGCCGCTTCGTCAGCGGGTGCCGCAGGGATTTCATCGGCCTGGCTGGGCGGGCTGAACAGGCACACTGAATTCAGAGAGACGAGCAGCGCAAGACGCGTGACCGGAAATCGACGGGAGCGCGCTATCGAACAGTTGTTCATGACGTTTTTCCTGATGACATCAAGGATTCTGCGCTGGTTGGAGCAGGTTCAGGCTGGGTCTGGACGCCGCTTGCCAGCTAAAAAAGAACGGCCCCGGCGCACGAAGCGCAGGGGCCGTTCGACTGGCTGCGATATTAGTACTCATGATGTGTATTAATTATGACCGCAGGTGTTGCACCTCGATTTTTCTTCTCAAACGCCGGTTGTCATAACCTGACCCAGGCGGTGACCTGGTTCGGTCCGAAAATCTGCGCATGGCTCGCCATTGCCTCGGCTTTCAAGCGATCTTCAAACGTTTCCAGGTATCCCGGGTCGGCGGTGACCCGCCCGATACTGATCAGATGCGGGTAAACGGTTCTCAACGTTTCTGCGGCCCAGTGGTACATGAAGGAGTGCTCACCCCCTCCAATGTGTCGCTGGCAAAAGAGTTCAGGTTGAGACAGCCCTGCCTCTGAAAAGTGTTTGACCAGGTGTGCCGCCGTAGCGTGGCGCACGCCACCGGTGTCGAAGGCCGCGGCGATCAATTGCCCCGCATCGGTCAGCATGGGAATATCTGGAAACGACTCCATCGGCGTGCCCGACATGAACACCTCATGGAGCGCCAGCGCTCCTCCTTTCCTGACCAGGCTTGCCGCCTGACGCAGGAAAGCGACCGGATCGCTCTGATGAATCATCACGTAGCGCCCCACGACGCAGTCGAAAGGTGACGGGCTCTGAAAGTCCTGAATATCACAGACTTCAAACCTGACGTTTCTCAACCCCGCTTCCGCGGCTCTGAAGTTTGCAAGTTCGACGGCCTCCGGGCTGCGATCGATTCCCGTGACGCTGCCGTTCGGCCCGACAAGCCTGCCCGCCAGCATGGCGACGTCGCCCGGCCCGCTACCGAGATCCAGCACATGCATGCCTTGCTCCAGACCGCTTTCTATCAACAGGCGCGTGGTGATGGGCGACAGAATGTTCGCCTGGAATTTAAGGCGTTCCAGTTCTGCTGAAGAATGACCTAACAGATAGTCGTTCATGCGAGGAACCTCCGGCGGATAGAATACAAGGGCGCTATTCAGCGCTGCTTGCGCTGTTGCAGATCGACCGTTTTTATCACCAACGGCAGATTCGATTTATTAAGAAAACGCCATGTGGCAACTCGCTCATTGGCCTTTACGTTCAGGCATCTGAAAGGTTTGCCGCGTTAGCTTCGACCGTATCTGCACAGTAAGCCCGGTTCGACGTCATCGAAATGAAGGCGTCTGCGTGCAGACTTTCCAGTTCAGCGTCAATCAGCGGCATCGGTCCGATTCTCGGCGCGCAGGGTGTTGGCAAACTAGGGTTGTCGGTGCTGTTCTTTCGCAAGGAGAAGCATCATGAACGACAAGCGAGTCCTCATCACGGCGGCGGGGCAGGGCATTGGCCTGGCCAGTGCCAAGGCGTTCGCAAGCGCTGGCGCCGAGGTCATTGCGACCGACATCGATCTGCACAATCTGCAAGGCATTGACGGAATTGAAGCCGTTCGGCTGGACGTGACGTCGGCGCAGGACATTCGGCTGGCCTGCGAGCGGATCGGCACGGTGGATGTGCTGTTCAACTGTGCAGGATACGTGCACGCAGGAACTATTCTGGACTGCGACGAGGCCGCGTGGCAGCGCTCCATGGACCTCAATGTCACAGCCATGTACCGCATGATTCAGGCGTTTCTGCCCGGCATGCTTGCCTGTGGCGGCGGTTCGATCATCAACATGTCATCGGTGGCCTCAAGTGTGAAGGGCGTGCCGAATCGCTTCGCCTACACTGCCAGCAAGGCGGCAGTGATCGGGCTGACCAAGTCAGTGGCGGCAGATTTCATTGGGCAGGGTATTCGCTGCAATGCCATTTGTCCGGGTACGGTGGATTCGCCTTCGCTGCGAATGCGCATCGCTGCCCAGGCCGAACAACAAGGTGTTTGCGAGGCTCAGGTCTATCAACAGTTCGTCGACCGCCAGCCGATGGGGCGGATAGGCAGCGTCGAGGAAATCGCGCAACTGGTCCTTTACCTTGGCTCTGACGCGTCTTCATACACGTCGGGTGCGGTGCACGTCATTGATGGCGGCATGAGCGTCTGACCCCGGTTTGCATGTTCGACAGACAACAGGAGAACCCGATGAAACTGCTACGTTACGGAGACAAAGGCTCGGAAAAGCCCGGCCTGCTGGACGCCGACAATCAGATTCGTGACCTGTCCGGCCATGTCAAAGACATTGCGGGCGAGGTGCTGACCCCGGCCGGTCTTGCCGCCCTGGCAACGATCAATCCCGTGAGCCTGCCGCTGGTCACAGGCCAGCCGCGCATCGGGGCTTGTGTCGGCCACGTGGGCAAGTTCGTGTGCATCGGCCTGAACTACGCCGACCATGCGGCTGAGTCCAATATGGAGGTGCCCAGGGAGCCGGTCATTTTCAACAAGTGGACCAGTGCCATCTGCGGCCCGAATGACAACATCGAGATTCCCCGAGGCTCGGTCAAGACCGACTGGGAAGTGGAGCTGGGCGTGGTGATCGGCAAGGGCGGGCGCAATATTGACGAAGCCAATGCCATGGAGCATGTGGCGGGTTATTGCGTGATCAACGACGTGTCCGAGCGTGAATGGCAATTGGAGCGCGGCGGTACCTGGGACAAGGGCAAGGGGTTCGACACGTTCGGTCCGCTCGGTCCCTGGCTGGTGACCCGCGACGAGGTTGCCGACCCTCATTCGCTGGACCTGTGGCTGGAAGTAGACGGCCATCGTTATCAGAACGGCAACACCCGCACGCTGGTATTCAACATCGCGCAGTTGATTGCTTACCTGAGCCGCTGCATGAGCCTGCAGCCGGGCGACGTCATCTCCACCGGTACACCGCCCGGTGTGGGGCTGGGCGTGAAACCTGAACCGGTCTTTCTCAAGGCAGGCCAGCGCATTCGCTTGGGAATCGCCGGACTGGGTGAGCAGAATCAACTGACCGTGCAGGCCGACTGACCCCCGTCTCTTCAGTCAGCGCATGGCTGACGGGGTAAACGCTGCTTATTGTGAGCGGCGGCTTGTCGGCGATGCGTTTGTTCAGGCGCTATCTCAGTGCCTGAGCCGATGGCATCGCCGGCAATCCGCCGCCCACGGTCTGGTCAACTGTCAGGCAGCTGGCGTGGGCATCAATCAGCCAAGAACGCCAACAGGTCTTCATTGAGCTGCTGACCGTGGGTGACCGCAAAGCCATGCGGTGCGCCGGAGTAGACCTTCAGCTCAGCGCCTTTGATCATCTCGGCAGCCAATTTGCCGGTTGCCTCGAACGGCACGATCTGGTCGCCGTCGCCATGAATGACCAGCGTGGGTACGTCGATTTTCGCCATGTCGGGACGGAAGTCGGTTTCCGAGAACGCAGTCACGCAGTCTACGGTGCCCTTGAGCGAAGCCAGCAGTGCGATGTTCAGCGTCTGGGTCAGCACGCCTTCAGAAACGGTCTGGCCCTGATTGGTGCCATAGAACGGGGTGGCGAAGTCGGAGATGAACTGCGCGCGGTCTTTCAGCAGGCCTGCCTTGATGCCATCGAAAACCGACTTGTCCACGCCTTGCGGGTGGTCATCGGTTTTCATGAAAAAGGGTGTCACCGCACCCAGCAGTGCCAGCTTGGCGACACGGCCGGTGCCGTGGCGGCCGATGTAGCGGGTCACGTCACCGCCACCCATGGAAAAGCCCACCAGCGTCACGTCGCGCAGGTCCAGGTGTTCGATCAGCGCGGCGATGTCATCGGCGAAGGTGTCATAGTCGTAGCCGGTCCAGGGCTGATCGGAACGGCCGAATCCGCGACGGTCGAACGCGAGGGTGCGATAGCCCCGGCTGCTGAGGTATTCCATCTGGTATTCCCACATGTCCGCGTCCAGCGGCCAGCCGTGACTGAAGAGCACTGGCTTGCCCGTTCCCCAGTCCTTGAAATAGATCTCGGTGCCGTCTTTTGTCTTGAAAGTGCTCATGCAGTTCTCTCTCGTGTCGGGTTGATCGGGCTGGCGCAGTTGTCCGGGCGCACTGCAGCAGTATCGATCCAGTCCGCTCGCAGTAATTGCGTGTATGTGCCCATCTGCCTGTCTGCGAACTCGGCACATCAAAACAATTTCCGGCGACCGGCTCGCCGCATAATTCGCCAACGCCCAGCCTGCCCGAGAGATCCTAGACCATGTTGCCCAACGCATCGCACCTTCAGTCCGGCGTGTCGCCGAAATACACTCAGGCCCTGCTGGCCTGGGGACTTCTGTTCATGCGCGTCAGTGTTTCGCTGCTGTTACTGCAAGTGCACGGATTGCCGAAGCTGATGCACTGGAGTGTGGAAGTACAACGCATCGAAGACCCGTTCGGTCTCGGCGGCACCTTGACGCTGGGGCTGGCTGTTTTTGCCGAAGTGATTTGCCCGGTGCTTCTGATACTCGGCGTGTGGGCGCGACTGGCGTGTCTGCCGGTCCTGGCGGTGCTGGCCGTGGCGGTGCTCTTCGTTCACCCCGAATGGTCACTGGAACAGGGACAATTCGCCTGGCTGCTGATGATCCTCTTTGCCGGGCTCGCAATCACCGGCCCCGGCCCGCTGGTTATCGGCAAGGCGCTGCACAAGCGTTAACAGGCACAAGGCCATCGGAAACATCGGCTCATCTATTTCCAGTGTCAAAACCGAACTTGCCACGCAAACAGGAATCAGTTCCTTGGGGTTGAAGCCCTGCCTGTCCATCGAAGGAGAAAACTGCGTGGCGTCTCAGCTGAAAACCTTGATCCTTACGGGGCTGCTGCTGTTCACGGGCAGTTTCCATGTTCTGGCGGCGGATGTACCTGCATTGCCCATGAGTGCGGCAGTTCCCGCCGACGACAAGGCCGCCGAAAAACCGGATGGCAAAGCGGCGGACAAGGCCGATGCCAAGGCAACCGACAAGGCCGATGCCAAACCGGCGGATGAGGCAGACCCCGCAGCCACCGAACCTGCAGCCGAGCTGCTCGTGCAGGGTGGCTTGCTAGGGGCGATCAGCACCAGCATCGATGACGTGCAGGACAAGCTCAATCTCGATGAGAATCTGCTGGACGCCTGGCGGTTGCGCGCTGACCGTGCGGCCGACGAAATCGAAAAACTGGTCAACAAGCGCACCACGCGTTCGCCATGGAGTGTCGTCGGCGATTTCCTGATTCTGTCTTTCGTCTGGATCGGTGCCTTCGCGGTCCTGACCACCGTCGGGCGGTTTGTGGCTGTGCGTCTTTGTCGGACGCCGTTCCTGCGTGTCCGCCAGCGCAGTCAGGCGCTGCTCAAGTACGTCCTGCCGTTCACGCTGCCCGCCATTATCTGTCTGCCCCTGACGCTCTACGTCAGTCACTTCATGCCCTCGTCGGTCGGACGGGCTCTGGCGTTGTGTTTCGCCTACGCCACCAGCAGCGGCATTGTCTCGACGTCGGTATTGCTGTGCGTGATCGTGATGTTCAATTCCGGGCACAAGCGTGCCGCGGTGCGCATGATCCGCCGCTATGCGCCCAGGCCGTTGTTTGTGGTCGGCTTTCTGGCGGCGCTCAGTGATGCGCTGACCAGCCCGCAGATTGCCCGCCAGTTGGGCAGCAACGTGACCACCAGTGTGGCCGTGTTCACCGGTCTGTTTGCCTCGGTCGTGTTCTGCATGCTGATCATCAAGGTGCGTCGCCCGGTGGCGCACCTCATTCGTAACCGTTCGTTGAGCAGCCGTCTGCAGCGTCCGGCCTTGCAGCAGTCGTTGAAAATCTTTTCGAACCTGTGGCACCTGCCCATTCTGCTGATGATTCTGGTGTCGGCCATCAACCTGATCGGTGCCGGCGAAGACAGTCAGGAGGCGCTGCGTTGCGCCCTGTTCACCACCATCCTGCTGATTGCCACGGTGTTCATGAGCACCGTTTTCCAGCACATGTTCAAGCCTGCCGAAGAACTCGGGCGCGGCGGGCATGTGTACAAGGCGCGTTTGCTGAGCCTGGTGTATGCGGTGATGCGCATCGCTCTGGCGATCACCTTCATCGAAGTACTGGGCCGGATCTGGGGCTTTTCGATGTTCGAATTCGCCCAGCGCAATACCCTGGGCCGGGTCATCAGTGAATCGCTGAGCAGCATCGGTCTGATTTTCCTGGTGACCTGGCTGTTGTGGGTCGTGCTGGACACGGCTATCCAGGAGGCGCTCAAGCCGCCAATCAACCATCGCAGCGGTCGTCAGCCGAGCACCCGAGTCAAGACCATTCTGCCGCTGTTGCGTAACGCCGTGAAGATCGTGCTGGTAGTGATCTGCGCGATCACCACCATGGCCAACCTGGGCATCAACGTCGCACCGTTGCTGGCCGGTGCCGGTGTGGTCGGTCTGGCGATCGGTTTCGGTTCGCAGCAACTGGTCCAGGACGTGATTACCGGCCTGTTCATCATCGTGGAAGACACCTTTTCCATCGGCGACTGGGTGGTGCTCAGCACCGGGCACTCCGGCACGGTCGAGAGCCTGACCATTCGTACCGTACGCCTGAGAGATGGCAAGGGCTTCGTGCACTCGGTGCCGTTCGGACAGATCAAGGCCGTCACCAACCAGTCCCGCCAGTTTGCCTATGCGTTCTTCTCGGTACAGTTCACCTACGACTCGGACATCGATGATGCGCTGTCGCTGATCCGTGAAGTCGGCCATTCGATCACCGAAGACGTTCTGCTCAAGAACAACCTGCAAGGTCCGCTGGAAGTGTTCGGTGTGGACCGCATGGACCTCAATGGTGTGGTCCTCACTGCGCAGTTCCGCACCTCATCCGGCGGGCAATACGCGGTGGGTCGTGCCTTCAACGAGCGGCTCAAGCGGCTTGTGGATAAACACCCCAGCGTACGCTTTGCCCAGACTTATCCACAGATGGTGATGAGCCCTGGCATCGCTGCGCTACAGGCCGGTACCGAAGCCGAAGGGCCGCCAGCGCCATCAGCACCACCGGCGTCCCCGGCACCGCTGAGCCTGCCCAAGGGCGGCGGTGCGCCAGGTCCGGCGGCCACGTAACGCGTCATTAACCCGCCAGGCTGCGCAACTGTTGGGGGTTGGCGGCCAACGTGTTATGTTTGCAGGCGTTTTTCATTTATCTATTTGATGATTCTGATACCGAGCCTGCTGACTCTATGCGAATGCGCCTTATGCTGTTGGGCGGCGGGAATGCCCTCGGGCAGGCGTTGATTCGTCTGGGTGCCGAGGAAGACATTGGCTTCCTCGCGCCGCGTCCACCGCAAGACGGTTGGGATGCAGCGAGCCTGACGCAACTGCTCGATGACACCCGTCCCGATGCCTTGATCAACCTTGCTTACTACTTCGACTGGTTTCAGGCGGAGACGGTAAGTGAAGCGCGTCTGACCCGCCAGGAACGCTCCGTCGAGCGGCTGGCCGAATTGTGTCAGCACCACAACATTACGCTGGTCCAGCCTTCAAGCTATCGAGTGTTCGATGGCTCGCGTGCCACTGCCTACAGTGAAAAGGACGAGCCAGTGCCGCTTGGCCTTCGCGGTCAGGCGCTGTGGCGTATCGAGCAAAGCGTACGTGCAACCTGTCCGCAACACGTGCTGGTTCGTTTCGGCTGGCTGCTGGATGACAGCATCGATGGCGTGCTGGGCCGTTTTCTGTCGAGTGCCGAGAAACCCCAGGAGTTGCTGCTGGCCGATGACCGTCGTGGTAATCCGACGCCGGTAGACGACGCAGCCCGCGTGCTTATTTCAGTGCTCAAGCAGCTCGACTGCGAAGCGCCGTTGTGGGGCACTTACCACTACGCCGGCCACGAGGCCACTACGCCGCTGGCGTTGGGACAGGCGGTGCTCACCGAAGCACGTCTGCTGCATCCCCTGGCCGTCGAGTCCCCCACTGCGCAGGCCCACGCCGCTCGTCCCGATGCGGGCGAAGAGCCGCAGCACGCCGTGCTGGCCTGCAAGAAAATTCTCCATACCTTCGGCATCAAGCCCCGCGCCTGGCGCGCCGGTCTGCCGAGCCTGCTGGATCGGTACTACCGACATGTCTGATGCTCCTGTTCTGATCACTGGCGGCGCGGGCTTCATTGGCTCGCACCTGACCGACGCGTTGTTGGCTTGCGGGTATGCCGTGCGCATTCTCGATGACCTGTCGGCGGGCAAACGCAGCAACCTGCCGCTGGATAATCCAAAGGTCGAGCTGATCGTAGGCGATGTCGCGGATGCTGCGTTGGTCAAGCGAGCGGCGCAGGGCTGTCAGTCGGTTGTGCATCTGGCGGCGGTGGCCTCGGTACAGGCGTCGGTGGACGACCCGGTGCGTACCCACCAGAGCAATTTCATCGGCACACTGAATGTCTGCGAAGCCATGCGCGAGGCAGGCATCAAACGAGTGGTCTTTGCATCCAGCGCGGCGGTCTATGGCAATAACGGCGAAGGCCAGGCCATCACCGAAGACACTACCAAAGCCCCCCTGACACCCTATGCATCGGACAAGCTGGCCAGCGAGTTCTACCTGGACTTCTATCGTCGCCAGCACGGCCTTGAACCGGTGGTCTTCCGCTTCTTCAACATCTTCGGGCCGCGTCAGGATCCTTCGTCGCCGTACTCCGGTGTGATCAGCATCTTTGCCGAGCGCATCGAAAAGGGCTTGCCCATCAAGGTGTTCGGCGACGGCGAGCAGACCCGCGATTTCTTCTACATTGGCGATCTGGTCAAGCTGCTGTTGCAGGGACTAAATCTGAAAAGCGCCATCGACGGTGCCGTCAATGTCGGCCTGAACCAGACCACCTCGCTCAACGAATTGCTCGCCGCGCTGGCGCAGGTGACAGGCAAGCAACCGCAGGTCAGTTATCAGGCACCGCGCTCAGGTGATATCAAGCATTCGCGGGCCAGCAATCAGCGGCTCCTCGAACACTTCAACATCGACGAACCTACGCCTTTGAATACAGGGCTGGCGCTGTTGATGGAACGCTGATCACACGATCCGGATCGTGCCAAGGCTCCGGGCTGGCATGCCGCCCAGGCCGCTCCGCGTCCGCGCTCGGTATCGAGCTGTAGGATCATTCTGTCTTTTTTGTAGTTGCGACTTTTGATCTTCTCAGTCGGCATAACGACTCCTGGTATCCGTCGCCCTTTTACAGCGGACGTACGGCATGCAGGACGAAAACGATGTGGATAAGCGCCCCGGAATGGTGGTGCGCGAGGTGCCTGGCGAGTTTGTTGTCGAACGCCCATAAAAGCAAAGGCACCCATCCGGGTGCCTTTCTGTTTTAAACGATTGAAGCGCGGTGGATCAGAACTTGTAACCCACGCCGACCATGTAGACCCACGGGTCGATTTCCACATCCACCTTGGTTCTGCCGACCGCCAGTGCCGACGGTCCGTCCACCGTTGCCTGGGTGTTGATGTCGACGTACCAGACCGAGGCGTTCACCAGCACGTTGTCGGTGATCATGTAGTCCATGCCCAGTTGCGCAGCCAGGCCGACCGAGTCCTGCAGTTTGAGGTTGCTGAAGCCCTGGTTCTTGCGGTCGCCCGTCAGGTCTTCGTCGAAGAACATGGTGTAGTTGATGCCCACGCCCGCGTAAGGCTGGAATCTGGAGGAAGGCTCCATCGGGTAGTACTGCAACGAAAGGGTTGGGGGCAGGTGCTTGATGTCGGCCAGCTTGCCGTCAAGGCCAGGGCCCAGACCCTTCACCGCAACGGTGTGGCTGAACGGTGTGGCGGCCAGCAGTTCGATACCGATGTGCGGGGTCAGCATGTAGGCAAACGTCAGGCCGAGCTGTGTATTGCCGTCGAGCGTGGCTTTGGTGCCTGAAACCTTGGAACCGTCGAGTCTGACCTCGCCGCTGTCTTCGTTGGGTTGTACGTGCGCCGCGCCAGCGCGAACGATGAAGTCGCCAGCCTCGTATGCATTGGCGGCAGTGGGAGCGGCGATGGCGAGCGCGACGAGCGAGGCGCGAAGCAGGTATGTGTTCATTGGGGCTCCAGGAATCAGTCGAAATTTATGGGCGGAATGTTAAAGCGCTGTCGAGCGGCGACTTTGACTCAGCTCAATGAAATCGCTGGGAACCCCGTTCTCTTCACGTGTCTGGCAATTCGTAGACAAAAATCTTGTCTGCCTGCATCTGATAACCCGCTTCTGCCAGTTCGCTTGAAGACGATTTGGCCTGCATCGGTCCTTCGATCCAGTACGGCTGATACAGCTCATCGACCTTCACACCCAGCTCACTCGTGACATGCACGATCTGGTTCGCCGGCGGCGGCGGCACATGGATGCAGGCACCGAAATACGGCACCAGCAAAAACTCGATCACTCTGCCTTCCTCACTGACCTCCAGTGGAACGATGTAACCCGGCAAACGCACCTGCTTGCCATCCAGTGCCTTGACCACCGGCGCATGAGGCGCCAGCTGGCTGGCCGCGGGTGCTTGTTCCATGGCCAGTGCATCGGACATCTTCGACAAGTCGTGCATCGGTGTGGTCACCGGTTTCACGACAGGTGCATCAGGCGGAATCATCTCGGCCCAGGTCAGTACACGCGGCTCGGCGGCCCACAGTGATGTGGAAACCGAGAGCAGCAGAGTGAGTAGCATGCGCCGCATTATGAAGGTCCTCATAAACGAATCGACAGACCATCTGCCAGTGACTGCCTGTAGGCTCGCCAGGCTGGCACGGTTCCCATCAACAGCGCGCAAGCGAGGATGCCACCCAGCAGTTTCCATTCATATTGGCCAGGTGGCATAGGCGAGAGGTACAAACCGTAAGTATTTATTACGTAATCCTGAGACACGAAGATCCCGATATAGAGCAGTGCGAGGCCACTGACAACGCCTGCCAGCGCCAGCGCGAAAGCCTCGAGTATCAGGAGGCTTGCGATGTGCCAGGGCCGGGCTCCGACCGACCGCAGAATCGCCATCTCGCGACGGCGTTCGTTGAGACTGGTCAGAATTGCCGTCAGCATGCCGATCAGTCCCGTCAGCACTACGAACAGCGAAATCACGAACAGGGCTTTTTCAGCCGTGCCCATCAGACTCCACAGCTCCTGCAAGGCCACGCCCGGCAGAATCGCGAGCATGGGCTCGCCACGGTATTCATTGATCTCGCGCTGCAGGCTGAAGGTCGAGATCTTGCTGTTCAGGCCGAGCATGAACGCTGTAATGGCGGTCGGCGTTAGGTCCATGTTGCGTGCCTGATCGGCAGAGATGCGTTCATTGCCACGAGCGGGCGCGCCATTGTGCCAGTCGATGTGAATGGCCTCCATGCCGCCCAGGCTGATGTGCAATGTACGGTCTACCGGCGTGCCGGTGGGTTTGATGATGCCGACCACGGTGAAGGGCTTGTCGTCATGCTTGACCAGACTGATCGCCGCTACGCCGTGAGCCAGCACCAGCTTGTCGCCCAGTTTGTAATGCAGCGCTTTGGCGACCTCTGAACCGAGCACGACCTCGAAGGGATCGGTCTTGAATTCACGTCCTTCAGCCAGTTCCAGATGCTGCTGACGGCCAAACTGATAGTGCTCGAAGTACGACGCGTTGGTGCCCATCACCCGGTAGCCGCGATGGGAGTCGCCGAGTGAAATCGGAATTGCCCATTTCACCTGCTTGCTCTCGGCAAAATGCTCGAAGCTGTCCCAGCGGATGTTATTGGTGGCATTGCCGATGCGAAACACCGAATACAGCAGCAGGTTGATCGAGCCGGAGCGTGCGCCCACGATCAGGTCCGTGCCGCTGATGGTGCTGGCGAAACTGGCACGCGCCTCGGTGCGTACCCGCTCGACGGCCAGCAGCAGGCAGACCGACAGGGCGATGGCGAAAACGGTCAGGAAAGCGGTAAAACGGCGGTTGGCCAGGCTGGCCATGGCCAGACGAAACAGATACATCTCAAATCTCCACGGCAACGGCGGCGCGATTGAGGTCGCTCAGCGACAGGTTGCGATCGAACAGCGGTGCCAGGCTCTGGTCATGGCTGACGAACAACAGGCTGGCGCCGGCTTCGCGGCATTCGGCGAACAGCAGCCGAATGAAGGCTTCGCGTGAGTCGGCGTCCAGCGCAGAGGTTGGCTCGTCGGCGATCACCAGTTCCGGTTGGCCGATCAGGGCGCGTGCAGCGGCGACCCGTTGCTGTTGACCGATGGACAGCGAGTCTGCACGTCGGGTCAGCATGGCCGGGTCTTTCAAACCCAGGTGAGTGAGCAGGGTGGTGGTCGCTTTTTCGACACTGCCGTGCCGCTGTTTCGCACGCTCGGCGCGGACTTTGGAAAAGTGGCAGGGCAGTTCGATGTTCTCGCGCACCGACAGAAACGGCAGCAGGTTGAACTGCTGAAAGATGTAGCCGGTGTGATCGACACGGAAACGGTCACGTGCCGCTGCCGACAGACTCGACAGCTCCTGCCCCAGCAGGCGAATGCTGCCGCTGACGGGTTTTTGCACGCCGCCCAGCAGGCCCAGCAGCGTCGTCTTGCCGCTGCCGCTCGGACCTTTGAGGAAAAGGCTTTCGCCGGTTTCCAGGCGAAATTCGGGGATGTCCAGAAGCTGCGGCTGACCCGGCCAATTGAAACTCAGGTCGGACAGCTCGATCAGTGCTTGGGTCATGGTCTGACTCACGCTCGGTTGAAAATCAAAAGACCGGGCCAGGCCCGGTCATTGTGCCGCGAAAGAGGATCAGAACTTCAGCGTAGGGTTCGCTGCAATCACTTCTGCACCCGACTGGCCACTTGGCGAGATCAGTTGTACCTGAAGCTTCCTGGTGTCGGGGAATGTTTTGAATATCTGCGACAGGTCCAGCTTTTTCAGGATGGCAGGTGCATCGCAGACAAATTTGTAGGTGCCATGAATTTCACTGTGTTCATGATGATCTGCGTCGCCGTCTTTGGCGTGTTCTTCGTGATCAGTATCTTTGTCGCCGAACAGCGGGCTCTCGAGTTTGACCGAAGTGGCCGAGCAGTTGGCGGCATCGGCAATGCTGAACAGCGCATTGGGCTTGAGCAGCAGCTCGCGAGCCTTGGCCACTTTGGCCTTGTCTTCAGCGGATGTTGCCTCGTGCTCGAAACCGACAATGTTCATGGCCGGGCTGTCGAACTCGAACTCCAGCGTCTTGCCTTCCAGCACCACGTCCAGGCGCCCGACACCGTGCTCATGGGCGCCAAGGCTGCCGTGTTCTGCACTGTGATCGTGTTCTTCGGCGGCGTGGGCGACAGCGAGTGGCAGCAGGGCGAAGGGCAGGGCGAGCAGCAAACGACGCATAACAGACTCCGGTGAGCGGTTTTCGGGAAAAATCGTTATGTGATCTTATAACAAGTCATGTGTGGGGTGAGGTGTTTTTTCCTGAACTACGGTGCTTCCAGTAACGAGGGCTGGAATAGCGCAGGTCTGGATTATGCCGAACCGTTCTCACGAACAGGGTCGTCAGATCCTACCCTGAATGGGTAGCCACTGAATGGATGCAGGATGCGTCGTCAGTGGCAGCCATACACCCAGGGACCTGCACCGCCTCAAGGAAGACCTCTCATGAAAAAGCTTCATCCCAACGTCGAAACCCTGCGTGCGGTCTACAAGGATCTGGCCCGCATCGCCGAGTTCGCGGATCACGATATTGTGTTGCATAAGGCAGACCGAGGCGCCAGGGGCGGGCTGTCCATGGTCATCGGCAGGCGATCGGTGCAGAACCATGAGCTGGACCTGATCGAGCACACCCGCCAGACCCTGTATATGGACGTTCACGAGATCGTCGCCGACGATCACTTCGGTTCGGTCATGGGGTACATGCGCGCCACCTGCGAACGCAGGAAAATTGCCATGCCGTTCTGCGGCCTGTGGCGCTTTCGTGATGGGAAAATCGTCGAGCACTGGGAAAACGTTTACGACATCAGAGCGTTTGGCAGCTTCATGATGGGCGATGATTTATTGATGAGTCGCTGGCTGTGCGACTGAGCGTGGGAATACGCGCTCACGTGTGGGAGCATGTGCGTCTGACTGTCAGCAGGTGCATATCATGTTGCGTATTCGTGGAACCGTGGGCCAGTGGCCAGTGGATTTGACTCTGGAGCTGGACGAAAGCGATTGGGCTCAACTGGGTGCGCAGTTGAAGGCCTCGACGCCTGAAGCGGCGGCAGTCGTTGTCGAAAGCAGGCCGGTCAATCAGGACGACAAGAGCTGGCAGGTGGCGCAGGACCTGTTGCAAAAGGCCGGACAAATGAGCGGGCCGGACCTGCTGGCGCAACTGGAAGGCGTGGCGGGCAGCACGGCAGCGGGCAAACGCCTGCTGGTGCGCTTGCGGCATTGCGCGAACGTGAAAGTCGAGAGCGGGGCGGATGCGCCGCTGTACAGTTGGGTCGCTGCCAAATGATTCAATGCCGGCCGGCGTCTGGCATCTTTCGGATACCGGCGCCGGCCAACGTCTTGCTTAGTACAGCGCTGCGAACAGCTTGCGACGGTACATCGTCACCAGCGGATGGTCGTTGCCCAGCAGGTCGAACACCTGCAGCAGGGTCTTATGCGGCAGGCCTTCGGCGTAGTTGCGATTACGGATGAACAGCTTGAGCAGTCCATCCAGCGCTGCCTCGTACTGCTGACGGGACAGTTGCTGGACGGCCAGTTGATGGGACGCTTCATCGTCCTGCGGATTCTGCGCCAGACGGCTTTTCAGCTCGGCCGCATCCGGCAGCGTCGCGGCGTCGGCAAGGAAAGTCAGCTGCGCCCTGGCGCCCGCCAGTTCAGCCTTGTGGGCGTCGCTCTTGACGGCATCCAGCACCTGACGCGCTTCACTCAGCTCGCCACGCTCTGCCAGACAGCGCGCATACAAGATCAGCGCCGCCGCGTTGGTGTTGTCTTCCCCCAGCACGACCTTGAGCATGGCTTCGGCGTCGGCAAAACGGCTCTCTGCGAACAGTTCCTGGGCCTGCTTGAGCGGATCGGCAGCGGGCGGCGGTGGCATGACCACATGCTGCTCGAGAATCTTGCGGATTTCCGATTCCGGCTGGGCACCGGCAAAACCGTCCACCGGCTGGCCATCCTTGAACAGCACCACGGTTGGCAGGCTGCGGATGCCGAAACGGGCGACGATGTCCTGTTCGATGTCGCAGTTCACTTTGGCCAGCAGCAATTCGCCCTGATAGCTCTCGGTAATCTGTTGCAGAAGGGGCATCAGCACCTTGCACGGCGCACACCACTCGGCCCAGAAATCCACCAGCACGGGTTGGTCGAATGACTTGTCGATCACCAACTGATCGAAAGTCGCCGTGGTTGCATCGAAGATGTAAGCAGTGTCCTGGCTCATGGCGCGTCTCGGAGAATCTGAATGCCGCCAACTATAAAGCCCGCCGGGGAATGCTGAAAGGGATGTCTCGGCGAGAGGGCTGTTATAAGCGCACGGCGTGATACAGGCTCACATCCCGAAACTCGTGCGGCTCGGCCAGATCGGGCAGGGTCAGCGCGTGCAGCATTCCAAGGCGTTGGTAAGCCGGATGCTGAAAGTCCCGAACCCTGGAATCGGCCACCAGTGCCTCACGGCCCCGGCTCAGGAAGTGATCAAGCAGTGGCAGGTTGGCGCGGTCATAGAGCACATCGGCGACCAGGATCAGGTCGAAGCGATCGGCCTCGGCGAAGAAATCCGTCGAGTAGTTCAATTGCACGTCGTTGAGCTCAGCGTTGGCTCTGCACGCAGCAATCGCCAGCGGGTCAAGATCGCAGGCCACCACTTCCAGTGCGCCTGCCTTGGCGGCGGCAATGCCCGCGACGCCTGAGCCCGCACCGAAGTCCAGTACGCGCTTGTCCTTTACCCAGTGCGGTTGCTCAGCCAGAAAGCGCGCCAGCGCCAGACCGCTCGCCCAGCAGAAGCTCCAGTACGGCGGCTCTTCCAGGATGCGTCGAGTCTCTTCCGGGCTGAACGCGCGGTCCATGTTGTCGGCGTCGATCAGCCACAGCTTCAGCGTGGTCTGCGGCAGCGCCGCCACGACCAGCCGGGCATCGCCGAGCAATTCGTACAGCGCCTGCTGAAGGTGTAGCGGGGCGGTCATGGTGCCTTGACGAACTGCAACTGCCCCAGCGCCTGGGTGGTGGCCTGCTGAATACGCATCGAGGGCAGGTGCAGAATCAACTGCCCCGACTGGCTGGCGCGGCCGCGCAATTCGACACGACCCTCCACCGGAAAGGCTTCCGGGTTGAAGCGCAACTGGAACGGCAGTGACTGACCGTTGCCTTGGAGCTTGGTACTGGTCAGCAGTTTTTGCGGGCGATTACGTTCATCGACCACCAGCATCGCCAGCTCGACTTCGGCACCAGCCGGTACGCCCAGCAATTGACCGCTCAATTCGCGCTGATAAGGCTGCAGCGGACCTGGGCCGGTGGGAAGCTTGATCGCTGGCGCAACAGGCTTGGCCGGGACGGGTTCGGGTGCGTCGTTGCTGCTGCAGGCGGCCAACAAGCCGAACAGTCCGAGCAGAAAAAGGGGGCGTAGCGTCATCAAGAGCTCCACAACAAAAAGAACGAAAGGCTGTACGACGCCGGATACCGATGCAGTATTACCGAGCTCGGGCAATTTCACATCACGATATTGCGCGTCTATATACCGTAAACCCCAAGCCTTGTCTTGCCAGCGGGATGCGCTACCATGGCGCTCCTCATTCTTTTGTTGCCTGCCACCATGCACTGTCCCTTCTGCGGTGCCAATGACACCAAAGTCATCGACTCCCGCCTAGTCGCCGAAGGCGAACAAGTCCGCCGCCGTCGCGAGTGTCTGGCCTGCGGCGAACGCTTCACCACGTTCGAGACCGCCGAGCTGGTCCTGCCGCGTCTGATCAAGACCGACGGCAGCCGTCAGCCCTTCGATGAAGAGAAGCTGCGTGCCGGCATGCAGCGTGCCCTCGAGAAACGCCCCGTCAGCGTCGAACGCCTCGAAGCGGCGCTGGCGCACATCAAGCACAAGCTGCGGGCCACGGGGGAGCGCGAAGTCAAATCCCTCGTCGTCGGCGAATTGGTCATGGCCGAGTTGCAGAAGCTCGACGAAGTGGCCTACATCCGGTTTGCCTCGGTCTACCGGCGCTTTCAGGACCTCAACGAATTCCGTGAAGAAATTGACCGCCTGGCCCGCGAGCCTGGCAAGGAATGAGTGCATTGCTGACTGAACAGGCTGCTCTGGACGTTCATTACATGGCCCGAGCGCTGGAACTGGCGCGCAAGGGGCTGTATTCCACGCACCCCAACCCTCGGGTCGGTTGCGTGATCGTGCGGGAAGGGCAGATCGTCGGCGAGGGCTGGCATGCCCTTGCTGGCGAGCCTCATGCCGAGGTCCACGCGCTGCGTCAGGCTGGCGAACAGGCCAGAGGCGCAACCGCCTACGTTACCCTCGAACCGTGCAGCCATCATGGGCGTACGCCGCCCTGCGCCGATGCGCTGGTCAATGCCGGGATCACGCGGGTCGTGGCTTCCATGCAGGACCCCAACCCGGAAGTTGCCGGTCGTGGCCTGCTGCGATTGATGACCGCAGGCATTGCTGTTCAGTGCGGCGTGCTCGAAGCCGAAGCGCGAGCCTTGAACAAGGGCTTTATCAAACGCATGGAAACCGGCCAGCCTTATGTGCGAGTCAAGCTGGCGATGAGTCTGGACGGCAGGACGGCCATGGCCAGCGGTGAAAGCCAGTGGATTACCGGTCCCGAGGCGCGCTCGGCGGTTCAGCGTCTGCGGGCGCAATCGAGTGTGGTGCTGACCGGTGCCGATACTGTGCTGGCCGACAAGGCTCGCCTGACCGTACGCCCGGACGAACTGGGGTTGAATGCCGAATTGAGCGCGCTGGCTGCGGCTCGTGCGCCACTGCGGGTGTTGATCGACGGCCGCCTGCGCGTGCCGCTCGACGCGCCATTCTTTCAGGCCGGTAGCGCCCTGGTCGCGACCTGTGCCGCCGCGTCGGCCCGGGGCCGTTATCACGATGAAGGCCATGAAATTGTTGCCATGGCTGACAGCGCCGGTCATGTGGACCTGCGCAAATTGCTCACCGAGCTGGGGGCTCGCGGCGTCAACGAAGTGCTGGTCGAAGCCGGCCCGCGACTGGCGGGTGCGTTCACGCGTCTTGGGCTGGTCGACGAATTCCAGATTTTCATCGCTGGCAAGTTTCTCGGCTCATCGGCCCGCCCCCTGCTCGACCTGCCGCTGGCGCAAATGAGCGAAGCACTGGAACTGAACATTGTAGAAATGCGCGCCGTCGGCAATGACTGGCGAGTCATTGCTCTCCCTGTTCCTGTACCCGGCGTATAATTCCCGACTTTCGCCAAACGCGAAGCCCTTGTTCTCCAGGAGGACTCATGTTTACCGGCATCATCGCTTCCATCGGCAGCATCCGCGCACTGACCCCCAAAGGCGGCGATGTCCGCGTTTATGTGGAAACCGGCAAGCTCGACCTGAGCGACGTCCAGCTGGGCGACAGCATCGCCGTCAACGGCGTGTGCCTGACAGCCGTTGAACTGCCCGGCGACGGTTTCTGGGCCGACGTCAGTCGTGAAACCCTCACCGTTACCGCCTTCGTTGACCTCAAGGCCGGCAGCCGCGTGAACCTGGAAAAGGCCCTGACGCCGACGTCGCGTCTGGGCGGCCATCTGGTCAGCGGTCACGTCGACGGCGTGGGCGAGATCGTCTCGCGTGAAGATAACGCCCGCGCTATTCAGTTTCGTGTGCGTGCGCCGCGTGAGCTGGCCAAGTACATCGCCCATAAGGGTTCGATCACGGTCGATGGCACCAGCCTGACCGTCAACTCGGTCAACGGTGCCGAGTTCGAACTGACCATCGTGCCGCATACGCTGAGCGAGACCATCATGTCCGACTACCGTCCAGGCCGTAAGGTCAATCTGGAAGTCGACCTTCTGGCGCGCTATCTGGAGCGTCTGCTGCTGGGCGACAAGGCCGCAGAGCCGGGTCACGGCACCATCACCGAAAGTTTTCTGGCCGAGAACGGCTACCTCAAATCCTGAATTGATTGAAGGGGGTGCCGCGTGGCGCTCAACAGTATCGAAGAACTGGTAGAAGACATTCGCCAGGGCAAGATGGTCATCCTGATGGATGACGAAGACCGCGAGAACGAAGGCGACCTGATCATGGCCGCCGAATGCGTAAAGCCCGAGCACATCAACTTCATGGCCCGTTTCGCGCGTGGCCTGATTTGCATGCCGATGACCCGCGAGCGCTGCGAGACCCTGAAGCTGCCGCTGATGGCGCCGCGCAACGGTTCCGGTTTCGGCACCAAGTTCACCGTCTCCATCGAAGCCGCCGAAGGTGTGACCACCGGCATCTCGGCTGCAGACCGGGCGCGCACCGTGCAGGCTGCTGCTGCGAAGGATGCCAAGGCCGATGACATTGTCAGCCCCGGTCATATCTTCCCGCTGATGGCTCAGGCTGGCGGCACCCTGGCCCGCGCCGGTCATACCGAAGCCGCCTGCGACCTTGCACGCATGGCCGGTTTCGAACCGAGCGGCCTGATCTGCGAAGTGATGAACGATGACGGCACCATGTCGCGTCGTGCGGAACTTGAGGCATTTGCACTCGAGCACGACATCAAGATCGGCACCATCGCCGACCTGATCCACTATCGGATGATCCACGAACGTACCGTTCAGCGGATTGCCGAGCAGCCAATGGACAGCGAACTGGGGCATTTCAACCTGGTGACCTACCGCGATTCGGTCGAAGGCGACGTCCACCTGGCACTCACCCTGGGCAAGATCTGCGCTGAAGAACCGACCCTGGTGCGTGTGCACAACATGGACCCGCTGCGCGATCTGCTGATGGTCAAGCAGCCAGGCCGCTGGAGCCTGAGAGCCGCCATGAGCGCGGTCTCCAAGGCTGGCAGTGGTGTGGTTCTGCTGCTGGGCCATCCGCTGGATGGCGACGTGGTTCTGGCCCACATTCGCGAAACGGCCGGGCAACAACCGATCAAGACGCCGACCACTTACAGCACCGTCGGTGCGGGTTCGCAGATCCTTCGTGACCTCGGCGTGCGCAAAATGCGCCTGATGAGTTCGCCAATGAAGTTCAATGCGATATCCGGTTTCGATCTGGAAGTTGTAGAATACGTGCCCTCCGAATAAATACCGGCAGGTCGATGCCCGCGAAAGCCTGTTTTTCGTGTCCATCGGCCTGGCAGTTGTGATTCGTGGCCTAAAATCCTCCAAAGTCCGCCTCAAGGCGGGCTTGCTCTTTAATATGAGACTCACCGAATGACCTTGAAGACCATCGAAGGTACCTTCATCGCCCCCCAAGGCCGCTATGCCTTGGTGGTTGGCCGTTTCAACAGCTTCGTCGTGGAAAGCCTGGTGAGCGGTGCCGTTGATGCGCTGGTACGCCATGGCGTGAGCGAAAGCGACATCACCATCATCCGTGCGCCGGGTGCTTTCGAGATTCCACTGGTTGTGCAGAAAGTTGCGCAACGCAGCGAGTTCGCCGCCATTGTCGCGCTGGGCGCGGTCATTCGTGGCGGCACCCCGCACTTCGAATACGTTGCCGGTGAGTGCGTCAAAGGCCTGTCTCAGGTTTCCATGGAGTTCGGTGTTCCGGTTGCCTTCGGCGTGCTGACGGTCGATTCGATCGAGCAGGCCATCGAGCGTTCCGGCACCAAGGCGGGCAACAAGGGCGCTGAAGCTGCGTTGTCCGCTATCGAAATGGTCAGTCTGCTGTCGCAGCTGGAGGCCAAGTGATTTCCGACGATACCGACCAGTTCAACCCGCGCGATGCCAAGTCGCCCGAGGCCGCCAAAGGCAAGAGCGCCAAGCGTCGCGAAGCGCGTCAGCTGGCGACCCAGGCCCTGTACCAATGGCACATGGCAGGTCATTCGCTGAATGAAATCGAGGCACAGTTCCGTGTCGACAACGATTTCAGCAACGTCGACGGCGCCTACTTCCGTGAGTTGCTGCACGGCGTGGCCACCAACAAGACCGAGATCGACACCGCACTGTCACCTTGCCTGGACCTGACCATCGAAGAACTCGATCCGGTCGAGCTGGCGGTTCTGCGCCTGTCCACCTTCGAACTGCTCAAGCGCATCGACGTACCTTACCGCGTCGTGATCAACGAAGGCATCGAGCTGGCAAAAGTCTACGGCTCCACTGACGGCCACAAGTTCGTCAACGGTGTGCTGGACAAGCTGGCGCCGCGCCTGCGTGAAGTCGAAGTGAAGGCTCACAAGCGCTGATCAGCGCCTGACCTTCATGGGAGAGTTCGAGCTGATCCGTCATTACTTCGCCGCTGCGCCTTGTGCGCAGGCGAGCGAAGAAGTGGTGCTGGGCATTGGTGACGACTGCGCCCTGCTGGCGTTGCCGCCCGGTGAGCAGATGGCGATCTCCACCGACACTCTGGTTGCCGGGGTGCATTTCCCCGAAGTCTGCGACCCCTTTCTGCTCGGCCAGCGTGCGCTGGCAGTGTCTGCCAGTGATCTGGCGGCCATGGGCGCACGTCCCGTCGGCTTCACCCTGGCCCTGACCTTGCCGGACGTCGATATCGACTGGCTCGAAGCGTTCGCTTTCGGGTTGAGCCGGATGGCACAGCAGTGTTCGTTGAGTCTGATCGGCGGCGACACGACCCGTGGACCGTTGAGCCTGACGTTGACCGTGTTTGGCGGTGTGCCTGCGGGGCTTGCGCTGACCCGCAGCGGTGCGCAGGAAGGCGATCTGCTGTGTGTCGGTGGCGCGCTGGGTGACGCCGCCGGAGCCTTGCCGCTGGTTTTGGATGAGTGCAGCGCCGAGCCGTCTGTTGCAGAGCCTTTGCTGGCGCGCTATTGGTCGCCTCAGCCGCAACTGGCGCTCGGTCAGGCGTTGCGTGGCAAGGCGACGTCCGCGTTGGATATCTCCGACGGTCTGCTTGCCGACTGTGGACACATCGCCCGCGCATCGAACGTCGGACTGTTGATCGAGCGAGACTCGTTGCCAATGTCCGCCGAACTGCTCACGCTTTTCGATACGCAAGCCGCTCGGCAGAAGGCCCTAAGCGGCGGAGATGATTACGTGCTGGCGTTCACCTTGCCGCCGGGCTGCCTGGCGGCATTGCTTGATGCCGGCTGGCCGGTGCACGTCATCGGTCGAGTCGTGGCAGGGCAGGGCGTCGCGCTGATCGATGGCGATGGACAGGACGTCACGCCCTCGATACGCGGCTACCAGCATTTTCGGAGCGGGTCGTGAATGTACGGTTCGTTCGGGATTCTTTTGGGGTCTATTGATCGAACTTTACGATCTGAATGCCCGAGAATTCAGCCTAAGCGTCTGCAGGAACCTGCTGTTACAATGCAAATCTTGCGAATTTCCAGTCTTCATACTGATTAGGAGCACACGGTGCCCGTCGTATTTGTCGCCGCTTCCAAACTGCCCACACCTTTTGCAGAATTTGCCATGCACGGCTTCATCGAGTCGGCAACCGGGCGTGAACACGTTGTCCTGAGTCTGGGTGACGTGGCAGATGGCGCCCCCGTTCTGGGTCGTATTCACTCCGAATGCCTGACCGGCGACGCCCTGTTCAGTCAGCGTTGCGATTGTGGTTCCCAGCTTGAGGCGGCCTTGCGCGCCATTGCCACCGAAGGCCGTGGCGTGCTGTTGTACCTGCGTCAGGAAGGGCGTGGCATCGGCCTGATGAACAAGATCCGTGCCTACGAATTGCAGGACGGCGGTGCCGACACCGTTGAAGCCAACGAGCGTCTGGGTTTTGCCGCTGATCAGCGTGATTACGCAATCTGCCTGCCGATGCTTCAGCACCTGGGCGTGGAGTCGCTGCGTCTGATGACCAATAATCCGCGCAAGGTCAAAGCCCTGACCGAGATGGGTATCAAGGTCGCCGAGCGCGTGCCGCTGCACACCGGCCAGAATCCTCACAACAAGCTTTACCTGGCCACCAAGGCCGGCAAGCTGGGCCACATGATGGGCAACGAGCACCAAAGCGAGGTTGGGCCCGTTTGACGCGTAGTCAGGTTCGCCAGCGACTGGCGATGGCATGGTGGCGCCAGCTTGGTCTCACCCTTGCGCCGTTGCTGGTCGTCTGCCTGTTTTTCGGCAGTAACGAACCGATGATGACCGTCTTGGCCATGCCTCTGTTCATTGCAGGTGTCGGCTCGATGTTCGTCAGCCTCAAACCTTTCGGGGCTTACAAGCGGGCCTTGGTCACCACCCAGACTGCACTCGACACCCCTCAGGAACCTGCCGCCTGGCTGCACCTTGCCGCCGTTCGGCGTCTGGCCTTCCTCTACGCCGGGCTCCCCGCCTGGACAGCCGCCATCGCTGTGCTCTTCGGTCTGCATCCCTTGCCTGTCTGTCTGCTGGCGTTTTCGAGCGTGGTGCTGCTGTACCTGTACCGGATTCCGCGGCAGTTGGGCTGATGGCCGTGGGGAGATCGTGCCCACACTTCGAGTGGGCATGCTTCCCCGTGAATGCGGAGCTTCCTGGGGTTAAACACAAAAAAAGCGCTCAATGAGCGCTTTGAATGTTTTCGCGTCCATCAGCCAATCAGCGTCAGCCGCCGGTTGATCGCCGCTTCGATGCCTTGCGCGTCCAGCCCGCACTCGGCCAGCATCTGCGCAGGCTTGGCATGTTCGACGTAGACGTCCGGCAAACCAATGTGCAGCACGGACTTGAGGATGTTTTCCCGCGCCAGGAACTCACTGACCGCCGCGCCCGCGCCGCCCATGATGGCGTTTTCTTCGAGTGTGACCAACAACTCGTGATTGGCTGCCGCTTCGCGCACCAGAGCCTCGTCCAGGGGTTTGACGAAGCGCATGTCGATGACCGTTGCATCCAGCTTCTGCGCCACGATCAAGGCTTCAGCCAGTTGCACGCCGAACACCAGGATCGCGACGCCCTGGCCCTGACGACGCACGATGCCCTTGCCGATCTCGACAGGCTCGAGATCCTTTTCAATCGTGGCGTTCGGACCTGTTCCACGCGGGTAGCGCACAGCGGCGGGGCCATTGTGCAGGTAGCCGGTGCTGAGCATCTTGCGCAGCTCGTTCTCATCGCTCGGCGTCATCACTACCATGCCGGGGATGCAACGCAGGTAAGACAGATCGAAACTACCCGCATGCGTCGGGCCGTCTTCACCCACCAGACCGGCACGGTCGATGGCGAACAGCACATCAAGGTTCTGCACCGCTACGTCGTGCACCAGCTGGTCATAACCGCGTTGCAGGAATGTGGAGTAGATCGCAACCACAGGCTTGCTGCCTTCGCAGGCCATACCTGCGGCCAGCGTCACGGCGTGCTGCTCGGCAATCGCGACGTCGAAATAACGCTCGGGGTAACGCTCGCTGAAATCGACGAGGTCCGAGCCTTCCTTCATGGCCGGAGTAATACCCACCAGCCGTGAATCGGCTTCAGCCATGTCGCACAGCCATTGCCCGAACACCCCGGAATACTTTGGACCGCTGGCCTTTTTCGGGATCGCGACAGGCGCATTGAGCGGTTCAAGCTTGGTGATCGCGTGGTAGCCGATCGGGTCAACTTCGGCCGGACCGAAACCTTTGCCTTTTTTGGTGACCACATGCAGGAACTGCGGACCCTTGAGGTCACGCATGTTGCGCAGCGTGGCGATCAGGGTCGGCAGGTCGTGGCCGTCGATAGGGCCGATGTAGTTCCAGCCCAGCTCTTCGAACAGCGTGCCGGGAACCAGCATGCCCTTGGCGTATTCCTCGGTGCGACGGGCGATTTCCCAGGCACCGGGCAGGCGCGAAAGCACCTTTTTGCTGCCTTCACGCATGCTGGCGTACGTACGGCTGGAAAGAATCTTGGCTAGGTAATTCGACAGCCCGCCCACGTTGCGCGAAATCGACATGTCGTTGTCGTTGAGGATGACCAGCATGTTCGCGGCCACTTCCGGGGCGTGGTTCAACGCCTCGAATGCCATGCCGGCCGTTAGCGCGCCATCACCGATCACGGCAATGGATTTGCGGTCGCTGCCCTGCAGGCGCGAGGCAATCGCCATGCCCAGGGCCGCGCTGATCGAGGTGCTGGAATGACCGACGCCGAACGTGTCGTATTCACTCTCGCTGCGACGCGGGAATGCCGCTACACCGTCTTTCTGGCGTAGCGTGGACATGCGCGCGCGACGCCCCGTCAGAATCTTGTGCGGGTAGGCTTGATGGCCTACATCCCACACCAGACGGTCATCCGGCGTGTCGAATACGTAATGCAGCGCGATGGTCAGCTCAATGACGCCGAGACCGGCACCAAAATGCCCTCCGGTCTGGCCGACGGCGTAGAGCAGTTCCAGGCGCAGCTCATCGGCCAGGGTTTCCAGCTCGGCTTCACCCAGAAGGCGCAGGCCATCCGGTGTATTGGCTCGGTCGAGCAACGGCGTAACCGGGCGCTCGCGGGGAATCTCTTTGAACGTCGTGGGCATCAGGCGAATCGTTATAAGTAAAAGAGGCGGCAGTTTACCTTATGCATCGCAAGCTGCCCATGAAGTGCATCAGCGGCGTCCGGCTGACCGGACCTGATGACTGTGACCGGATGAAGCCCTGTTGATTCACCCGATTTCGATGGTCGGTAATGCTGATCAGTGACGGCGTTCAACGATGTAGCGGGCCAGTTCGCGCAGAGGTTCTGCTGCGTTACTGAACAAGTCTAGTGCAGTCAGTGCCTGATCGCGTAGCTCCAGGGCGTAGTCCTTGGCGGCTTCAAGCCCCAGCAGGGCCGGGTAGGTCGGCTTGTCACGGGCGATATCGGCACCTTGGCGTTTGCCGAGGGTGGCGGTGTCACTTTCCACGTCGAGAATGTCGTCCTGCACTTGAAAAGCCAGACCTACGGCTCGGGCATACACCTGAAGCGCATCAAGTTGAGTCTGGTCGGCACGGCCACTGGCCAGTGCGCCAAGCCGGACACTGGCTTCGATCAGTGCGCCGGTCTTGTGGCGATGCATGTATTCCAGTGCTGCCTGATCCAGCTTCAGACCCACAGAACCCAGATCGATCGCCTGACCACCCACCATGCCGGCCGGACCGGCAGCCGTCGCCAGGGTGCTGGCCATCTGCAGACGCGTCTCTGCATCGCGCGAGGTCAGGTGCGGTGCCAGCAGCGCGGTAAAGGCCAGGCTTTGCAAACCATCGCCCGCCAGAATCGCACAGGCTTCGTCAAACGCCTTGTGGGTCGTGGGCTGGCCGCGACGCAGATCGTCATCGTCCATTGCGGGCAGGTCATCGTGGACCAGCGAATAGGCGTGGATCAGTTCGACCGCGCAGGCCGCGCCATTGGCATCTTCCGCAACACCACCCAGTGCCTCACAGGCGGCATAGGCCAGCAACGGGCGCACGCGTTTGCCGCCATTCATCACGCTGTAGCGCATGGCGTCGTAGAGGCGGGTCAATTCAGGAGTTGGGGCTTGAAACAGACCTTCAAGCGCCGCGTTGACGCGGGCCTGACTTTGCGCTTGATAGTTCGCAATCATTCAGGCAATTCCGCATCGTCGAAAGGCTCTTCGGCCAGTTCACCGTCGCGCTCCAGCAGCACCTGAACCTTCTGCTCGGCAGCGGTCAGAGCGCTCTGACAGTCGCGCGTCAGGCGCACGCCCTGTTCGAAGGCGGTGAGGGAGTCTTCCAGTGACAACTCGCCATTCTCCAGTCGCTCTACCAGCGTTTGCAGATCAGCGAGGGACTGTTCGAAATCCAGTGCAGCTTTCTTGCGGGCCATGAGGGCATTTCCGGTAGAGATTAAACCGGGCGACACTAGCAGAGCGACGCCCGTGGGGCAAATGACGGTGATCTGTTCGGTGACCGAATGACAGCGCTGTTGCACCATCAGGCTAGTCGCTGGGGGTCAGGCTGCCGCGAAACCGGACCGCAGGTCTGCGATCAGGTCGTCCGGACTTTCCAGGCCGATCTGCAGGCGCAGCATCGGGCCGTTTCCGCGATCAGGGCCATGCTGTTCAATCTCCGTGACAAGGCTTTCGAAGCCGCCCCACGAATAACCGATCCCGAACAGCTTCAGAGCACCGACGAAACGGTCGAGCACCTGCCTGTCAGTTGTCTTGAATTCAAAACTGAGCAAACCGTTGCAGCCGTGAAAATCCCGCTTCCAGATGGCATGGCCCGGGTCATTCTCCAGCGCCGGATACAGCACACGCGCCACCTGCGGTTGCTCCAGCAGCCATTGTGCAACCTGCAGGGCATGACGCTCATGCATCGCCATACGCGCCGCCAGACTGCGAGCGCCGCGCAGCACCAGATACGCATCGTCCGGGCTGACCGTGTTGCCAACCGCAGTATTCATGGTCTTGAGGGTTTTCCAATGGGCTTCGGTGACGCTGACACTGCCCATCATCACGTCCGAGTGCCCGGCGACGTACTTGGTCAGCGCCATCAGCGAAATGTCCGCCCCCAGTTCCAGCGGCTTGAACAACACGCCCGAGCCCCACGAGTTATCCACAGCCAGCAGCAGCTTTTTCGCTTTGCACAGTCGCGAGAGCGCAGGCAGGTCACACATGTCGAAGGTCAGCGAACCGGGCACTTCGGCGTAGACCATGCGCGTGTTGGGTTTGATCAGGGATTCGATGTCGCTGCCATTTGCAGCGTAATAATCGAATTCGATGTCGAATGCCGTCAGCATGGTTTTTGCCAGGCGCCGTACCGGTCCGTAGACCGACTCGGTTATCAGCACATGATCGCCCGGACGCAAAAACGATTGAAACATCTGTGCCACCGCCGCCAGCCCGGTGGGATACAGGCAGGTGCCATGGGCGCCCTCAAGTTCGCTGATCAGATCCTGCAAGGCGAACGCCGTCGGGTTGCCATTGGCACCGTAGGTCAGAGAGCGTTCCGGGCCGGCCGTCCGCACTTCAGCCTCACGCAGGCTGGCGAGGCTGTCGAACAGGACCGTGCTGATTCGTACGACCGGCGGGTTGACCGACAACCCCGGTCCGCTCCCGGCACTGCGGCCGCGTTGCGACAGGGCGGTGTGGGCGCGAGGGTCTTTGTCGTGCGGCATGTGGAACTCCGGGTGTGAGATGGCGGATCAACAGTGCATAAGGTTAAGCGATGTTGGCCATCGTGTCGGCACTGATGTGATGCCGTTTCAAGCATCGCATCAGCGCCGCGTGACGCCCTATTTGTACAGATCGGATGCCTGATGACGCTCCGGAACCTGCTCCGATTCCTCGCCCCAGGTGCGGTTGACCTTCTTGCCGCGTATAACGGCAGGCCGTGCCGCGATTTCTTCGGTCCAGCGAATCAGGTTCGGGTATTCGTGCACCGACAGGAATTCAGCCGCTGAATACACCTTGTTCTGCACCAGCGCGCCATACCAGGGCCAGACGGCGATGTCGGCGATGGTGTAAGTGTCGCCCGCCAGATAGCGGCTTTCTCCGAGGCGACGGTTCAGCACGTCCAGCTGACGCTTGGCTTCCATCGCGAAACGGTTGATCGGGTACTCCAGCTTCTCAGGTGCGTAAGCGTAGAAATGCCCGAAACCGCCGCCCAGATAAGGCGCTGCACCCATCTGCCAGAACAGCCAGTTAAGCGTCTCGGTCCGCCCGGCAGGATCGGCAGGCAGGAAGCTGGAAAACTTCTCCGCGAGGTACAGCAGAATCGACCCGGACTCGAACACACGCACTGGCGTGTCGTGACTGCGATCCAGCAGCGCAGGGATCTTCGAATTCGGATTGACCCCGACAAACCCGCTGGAGAACTGATCACCCTCGGATATCTTGATCAGCCATGCATCGTATTCCGCGCCGCTGTGGCCCAGCTCCAGCAGCTCTTCCAGCATGATGGTGACCTTGACGCCGTTCGGCGTGGCCAGCGAATACAGCTGCAACGGATGCTTGCCCACCGGCAGTTCCTTGTCGTGCGTAGGGCCGGCTGTGGGACGATTGATGCTGGCAAAGGTGCCGCCTGACGCAGCTTCGTGCTGCCAGACCTTGGGCGGTGTGTAGGGAGTGTCAGTCATGCAGGAGGCCTCATTGAAGGGTGTGAGGAAATCATCGTTGATGCTGAAGGTATGAGTTGAAAACGGTGTCAGGCGTTCGATTCCAGACATCCCTGTCTGCAAGGGCGTGCTGTTCTGTTGTGCAGCAGATTGCTGCACAAATCGCGGATGACGTAATTTATTTTATTTACTCGCGGTCTCGCGTACAGGCTGTTGCCGTTTTTATGACGTCAAATAAGTGATGCCATTGTGATGGCATTTCTGTATCCTCGCCGCGCTCTTCTGCGCGCCACTACTACCCGCTATTACAGTCAGGTCCCACCACGCACGGAAGCTTGTCCACTACGCTGTTAAAGGAATGATCTGTGATCCCAGTACTCCGCAAAACACTGCTTGCCCTCTCGGTGGCTGCCTACGCGATGCCCGCATTCGCCGAAGCCGTTCAACTGACCAATGCCGGCTTCAAAAGCCAGGGCCAGACTCACACGGGCAACCTCGACATGAGCGGGAGTTACAGCGGGAGCGGTTTACAGAATATCGTCGATCTCAACGGCTCTAGAGTCGACAAGGACCTGATCCTCAACACCGCGATCACCAGCAGCGGCGAAGGGGTAAAGGGTGTCAGCGTAGAAGGCGGCAAGATCGTCGGCAGCCTGTTCAACCGTGGCCAGATCGAGGTGTCCGGCAAGGGCGCAACCGGCATTGACCTGACCACCAGCAACTCGGGTGCGTTTGCAGAACTCGGCTATTTCAGCAACCAGAGCACCATCGTCGCTACAGGCGAGAGCGCTGAAGGTGTGCGGATCGACGGCGCCAGCTTCACCGGCCACACGACACACCTGACCAACGACGGGGCTATACGCGGGCAGGGTACCGCCATTGCCATCGGTAATACTCGCTTCAACTTGCCGAACGCCCAGCCGTGGTTTATCGAACGAGGCGACTTCAATATCTTCAACAACGGCTCGATCATTTCTGCCGATAAGGCCATCGATGCGTCGGCAAGCAACCGTCCGGTCGAACTGATCCTGCGCAAGGGCAGCGTCGTCGTCGGCAACCTGATAGACCTGAGTAATATTGAACTGGAAGGTGACACGTCCTTCACTGCGACCAATACCAGCACTGACGGCTACAACATCCGTCTGAAAAAGGATGGTTTCATCCTCGTAGGCGATACGGGCAGCCCGGCGACGACCTTTACTCTGGAAGCTCCGCACACCAGCATCAATGGCAGCCTTAACGTCGCGGGCAACGCTGCGCTGGCCCTGAATCTCAGCAGTGCCACCAACGTGAATACTGCCGTGCTGAGAGTCACCGACGTCGCTCAGTTCGAGCCAGGTGCCCAGATCAGACTGGCCGCCAAGGGGGAGGATTTCAACGCCAAGGGCACCACCTACAAACTGCTCGAAGCAGGCCGAATTGATCTGCTTGCCAACGATGGCATGAAGGTCGATCCGAACGGCAAGCTCGATGTCGTCAGCACATCGGCGCTGCTCAACGTTGACAGCTACACCGTCAGCGGCACTCAAGTGGTGGCTGTGGTGACGGCCAAAGGCAGGGAACAGGTTGCCCAGATCGTCACAGACAATGGTGGTTCGACCAACAGCCAGAAAACACTGGTCAAGCTCGTCGATGACAGCATTATTGGCAAAATGAACGATAGCGATCCGTTCAAACAAGCCCTGCTGAACGCTGATGAAGCTCAAGTTGCGAAGCTGGCTTCGCAACTGACACCGGAAATCAACGGCGGCGCAACCCGTGCCGCGACCACCAGTCAGAGCCTGATCAGCGGCGTCACCGGTAGCCGTACCAGCTCGATACGCGGTGCGTCTTCGGGTGAGGGCTTCAAGGAAGCGGGCGTATGGGTCCAGTCTCTCTACAGCGACGCCACTCAAGGCCAGCGCGATGGTGTGGCGGGCTATAACGCTTATAGCCACGGTGTTGCGGTTGGTGCAGACGGCAAGCTGAACGAAAACCTGACTTTGGGTCTGGCGTACAGCTTCATCAATACCGACGTGAATGGCAAAAGCGGCAACAAGACCGAAGTCGATAGCCATGCGTTCACCCTGTACAGCGGTTTCGAGTTGGATAACTACTTCGTCGATGCAAGCCTGACCTATGGCCTCAACGACAACCAGGGCAAGCGCAGCATCGCCGGTACTCGTGCCAAATCGGACTATGACAGCGACCTGCTGGGCCTGAATCTGGTGGGCGGCTACACCTACCATGTCACCCCGCAAACACTGATCGAGCCACGACTGGCCGCGCGTTACAGCCAGGTGAACATCGACGGCTATCGCGAGAAAAACTCGTCGGCTGCGTTGAAGGTCGAAGATCAACGCTACGAGGCTATCGAACTGGGCGCGGGCATGCGCGTAGCGGGCAGCTTCGTTCTCGGCGCGGGCACGCTGGAGCCGCAAGCCAGGCTGATGGCGTATCACGATTTCGCCGCCGACGAGGCCAAGAGCACATCGACCTTCCTGCTGGGCAGTACGCCGTTCGTGACCAGCGGTGCCAAGGCGGTACGTGACAGCTACGAGGCTGGCATAGGTGCGGACTACAAACTGGGCGCGATCACCTTAGGCTTGAATTACGACTACATCGGCAAGTCGGATTTCGATGCCGACGTGTTCTCGGCAAAAGTGCGTTACGACTTCTGATGATCCACCTGCGCCCCAGCCCTCACCGCTGGGGCGTTTGCCTTCAGACGTTGATGGCGCTGCTGGTCAGCGCCCTCATCGCAGGCTGCCAATCGCCACGTCAGGCGCTGCAACAGCTGGCTGATGAGCACGGTCGACAACTGCAAATCCTGCCCGGCCAGCCGTTTGCGCTGGCTGCGCTGGCTGCGCTGCTACCGACGGGTGTCCAGCCTGCGAGGCGTCTGCGCGTTTACCTCGAGGGTGACGGTCACGCCTGGGCCACCGCGACCCAACCCAGCCTCGACCCCAGCCCCCGAAAGTTACTGGTGCCGCGCCTCGCAATCGACGACCCGACACCCAATGCCTACCTCGCACGACCCTGCCAGTTCGTCACCTCGCCTGACTGCAAGACAGCGCTCTGGACAGATCGACGTTTCTCGCAGGAAGTCGTTACCAGCCTCAGTCACGCACTCGACCTTCTGAAACAGCGTTACGGCAATCAGTCGTTCGAACTGGTCGGCTACTCCGGTGGGGGCGCTCTGGCGCTGTTGCTGGCTGCTCAGCGCGATGACGTGACCCAAGTCCAGACGCTCGCAGGCAACCTAAGCCCACGGTTGTGGGCACACACTCACAATCTGACACCTCTTGCAGGCTCGCTTGATCCTCTGGATTACCAGCGTCGGTTGGCCGGCATCCCTCAGCGGCATTTTTCAGGGACGCTGGATAAGGTCGTTCCGACGGCGCTGGCGCAAACGTATCGCGAGCGGTTGCGCAGTGGCGTATGTAATCGATTGGTCGTGGTTGAGGGCGTGAATCATGAGGCCGGGTGGGACAGCGTCTGGAGGCTCTGGAGAGACCGGGATCTTGAACGGGCAGGTGAATGTACGGATTAGTGGCCGACGTATCGGGCTACTTTCATATGCGGACGGACGTGCGGTTACCGACAGGCTTCAGTCATAGCGGTCAGGGCTGGCAGCGTGATCTGGTGCCCAACGGATCAGAAACGGCTAAAGCCCCGGATTACAGCCTTAAAAGCTGGGTAGCGCTGCCCCGCTACCTGGACGACGTAGCTGCGCCTATCGACAACGACCATGTCGAAAACCAGATCAGCCCGTGGACACTTGGGCGCTCCAACGGGTTGTTTGCTGGGTCGCTGCGCAGCGGCACACAAGCGAAAGCGATCATGAGCTTGATTCAGTCTGTGTGCTTGAATAGGCATGATCCGTATGCATCCTTGAAGGATGTGCTGATTCCTCTAACGACGCAGCGGGCAAGTGAGATTACTGAGCTGCTGCCTCAAAGCTGACAGCAGTCCGCATCACGCTACGGGTAGAGAGCGCCTCAGAGTTTCAAGATCGTATGTAGGTATATTGAAATTTCGTAAAAACAGCATGTTACCGTTTGAAAGCTGCCATTCGTAGAAGTCTGAAAAGTCTCCTGTGGCCAGTGCCCGGACTACTTTTGCAACGAAGCCGTGTGCTACAAGCAAAACAGTTTTGGAGGGATATTTGGATTCCAGTTCAGCTAAACCGTCTCGCACTCGTTTCACAACGTCAGAGATCGACTCACCATCGGTCGGCCCAGCGTCCCAAAGTCGAGTGATGTTCTGCGACCAGAGTTGCGGATAGCGCTTTATGGCATCGCCTTGGGTCAGCCCCTCGAAAACGCCGACATCCCGCTCTCTGAAGCAGTCCATTATTTCAGGCGAGAGCTTCAGGCGTTCGTTCAGAATATTCGCGGTTTGTACTGCCCTGAGGCGTGGAGAAACGACAAGTACATCGAGGCTTGCGGGTAATTGCTCGCAAAGCGTTTGAGCTTGCTGGCGGCCTAGAGTGTTAAGTTCTGGATCAAGAGATCCAAGGTATCGACGTTCGGCATTAGCCCAGGTTTCACCATGCCGCACGATGTATAAATGCATGAAATCCGTCTCAGCGAAATAAGGAATAGATCGTACCTTTCTATCGCCGGTGAACGCACCAATATCAGGTTTTGGGACAGGTGTCCTCCCTTGGCGCTGGCTTTCAGCAGGCGTTAAAAAGCCGGCTTGTGGCCGGCTTCTCGTGGGCAATCTTGGTCTATTTTTGGTAAACCGCAATCGCCTGCAAAAGGTGCATTCGCGAGGAATGCTGATAAGAGAGCAGGGCAGGTGTGTCATCTGCCGTGCTGTGGCATCGCTGCGGGGCGGCGATGCTTTGGATGGCGGACAGCATACTGATGTTTGCCGCCGATGCCCAGTCTTGATGTGTCATGACGCCACTGTCAGAACAGCAGCATCGCGTTGCGTCGGCTGTTAAGGGTGGACCACCAGAAGATCCAGCCCAGGATGCGGATGCGTTCATCTTCGATGTCTTCGGCGCTGAAAATTTCGTCGGGGTATTCGGCATCGTTGTGGCTACGCAGGCGCAGGCCGCCGTTGGGCAGGCGGTAGAGGTAGCGCACGCGCAGAATGCCGCCGTGTTCGAGGGCATAGATTTCGCCGTCTATCACCTGCGTGAGTTCGCGGTCCACGCCCAGGATCGAGCCGTCCTGAATCTTGTCAGCCATGCTGTTGCCGACCATGGCGACGCACAGGCAGTTCTTGGGATCGATGCCCATGGTTTGCAAGACCTGCAAAGGCAGGCGGATTTTTTGTCCGGGGGCTTCGGCCAGGACGGTTTTGCTGACGCCATGGGTGGATTCGATTTCCTTGAATATCTGAATTTCCACGTCTCCACGCAGCATGTTTCTTCCTTGATCCTGATGGACGATCAGTCGAGTGTCGCCGCCGTTGTTTTCATTGGCGGAATCGGTCGGGTGCTTGGGGCCTTCGCCGGTGCGCAGCCAGCGGGCGTTAACGGTTAATAGTTCAGCCACCTCGTCAATGCGCGCCATCGGGACGCCGCGCTTGAACCAGTTATTGACGTGTTGCGGCGTGATCTTGCGGTTGGCAGCAAAATCAGTCGCAGTGAGGTGGCACTCTTTGAGAAGAATGCGGAGTCGATCGCCTGATGTATTCATGGGGCCGAGTTTACTGGCGTGATCAGGGTGTTTAAATGAACGAGGTGTTGATGTCGGCGTTGTCGCTGGGGGTGCGTGGCGAGAGGTATTACAGACGGGATGTTTGTCGTGTAGGCATGTTCCGTAATCGCCGGATTTTGGATAAACGCTGAGAATTTCGTTTAGGCCGGCTGTGCGGGGGTCGCTGGAATGTTTATTGTTGGCGATTCGTTAAACGCATTTTTAAACGCGATTTTTGAAAAAAATCTGTGGCAGAGGGGGCGTTACGAGGGGAGTTTGTTGCTTGTGTCTATGCCAAGACACCCGCAACGCAGGTGTCTCGACACAGCAAACTGTCAATCAGCCTTTGAAGGCTGCAACCGATTTGGTGATTTCAGCGCGTGCGGCTTCTGCGTCGCCCCAGCCTTCGATCTTGACCCATTTGCCTTTTTCGAGATCCTTGTAGTTCTCGAAGAAGTGCTTGATCTGCTCAAGCAGCAGGGCTGGCAGGTCGGTGTATTCCTTGACGTCGACATACAGCTGGGACAGCTTGTCGTGCGGGACTGCGATGACTTTGGCATCACCGCCGCCGTCGTCGGTCATGTGCAGGATGCCGACCGGACGTGCGCGAATGACCGAACCTGGGGATACCGGGTACGGGGTCACGACCAGCACGTCGAGGGGGTCGCCGTCATCCGCCAGGGTGTTGGGAATGAAGCCATAGTTGGCTGGGTAGAACATTGGGGTGGCCATGAAACGATCAACGAACAGGCAATCGGAGTCTTTGTCGATTTCGTACTTGATCGGCGCGTGGTTGGCCGGGATTTCGATCGCGACGTAGATGTCGTTCGGAAGGTCTTTGCCCGCCGGAATCTTGCTGTAGCTCATTGGGCTTTGCCCCCGTAGTTGACCAGACAGATTTTGGCGCGAACCGCCAAAAAGTGGTCCGGATTATAGGCATATTCTGTTTTCGTTGCCATGCACGGGGTTTGGCGATGGTGCGATCAGTCAATGGGCCTTGTAGGCGGGGTCCTGTGTCTGCAACGCAAGCAGTCGCGCCAGGGTGTCCTGACGGTAGAAGGCTTTGAGCTGTTGGTACACATCGGGGTAGCTGGCGTGCAGCAGGTCGGGGGCGCTGAAGAAGTATTCGCTGGTAACGGCAAAGAATTCGGCCGGATCCTGCGCCGCATAGGGATCGATAGCGGTTTCCGCGTCGGGGTTCAGGTCGAGCTGGCGGTTGAGGTCGTCGAAGGCGCTCTGCATGGCGCTGGCCCACTCGGTGATGCGCATGTCGCTGTGCAGCGGAGGCAGGCCGTTGGCATCCCCGTTGAGCATGTCGAGCTTGTGTGCCAGTTCGTGGATCACCAGATTGTAGGCGTCCCAGTCACCGCTCGATAACACACCCGGCCAGGCGAGAATGACCGGACCTTGCAGCCAGGCCTCGCCGCTGTGTTCGCCATCCCATTCGTGTTCAATGCCGCTGGCGTCGCGATGCCGCTGTGGGCTGACGAAGTCGTCAGGGTAAAGCACGATCTCGTGAAAGCCCTGATACCAGTTCAGATCGCCAAGGTTCAGCAGCGGCAGTTGCGCCTGTGCGGCGAGAAACAACCGGTGTTCATCGTTCAGGTCCACACCCGGCAGCGCGGTCAGGTGTTTGTCGTGCAGAAACAGCACGCAGGCATCGCGCAACTGCGCCTCCTGTTCGGCGCTCAGGCCATCGAGGATCGGCAGGTGCTGGCGGACGGTTTGCCACAGCTCAGCGGGGACCGGATTCTTCGCCAGCGTGCGCTGCCTGCGCCAGTTGCTGAATGACCACATGTGTCAGCTGACGTCGACGGAGCGGCCTGTGCGGCTGCGCACGACGCCGATGATCATCGGCAGCAGGGAGAGCGCAATGATTGCCAGCACCAGGAACGTCAGGTTCTGCTTGATAAACGGTACGTTGCCGAAGAAGAAGCCCAGCGTGACCAGACTGCCCACCCACAGCACCGAGCCCAGCACGCTGAAGCCCACAAAGCGGGGGTACGACATGCGGCCGACGCCCGCCACGAAGGGCGCAAAGGTGCGAATGATCGGCAGAAAACGTGCGAGCGTGACGGTCTTGCCACCGTGACGCTCGTAGAAAACCTGAGTCCGCAGCAGGTAGTCGCGACGGAAAATCTTCGACCTTGAGTTGCTGAACAGCTTTTCACCGGCTGTGCGGCCGATGATGTAGTTGGTGCTGTCGCCCAGTATCGCCGCCAGCATTAACAGTCCGGCGAGCAGAACCGGGTCCATGCCGCCGCCTGCTGCTACGGCACCTGCTATGAACAGCAAGGAATCGCCCGGCAGGAACGGCATGATCACCAGGCCGGTCTCGCAGAAAATCACCAGAAACAGAATCGCGTAAATCCACGTGCCGTAGTTGGTCACCAGCATGTCGAGGTAAACATCGAGATGCAGGATGAGGTCGAGCGGGTTGAATTCCATTGAAGCACCTGAGGCGAGAACCCTGAGCCGGGTCGCATGCGGAAGAAACTACGTGTGCAGTGTGCGCGGCATTATAGAAGGAGAATGCAGGCAGGGAACCGCAAGATTTCAATAGAGATGTTACAACTGTTGCGAGACAAGGAGGCGGGCGAGCAAACCCGGGGGGAATTGCGGTTTGCTCGCGAACAGGATCAACGGTCCGAATTGATCGGCAGCACGTAGTTCTTGAACTGGGTGTCTTCTTTGAAACCAATCGATTCGTAGACCTTTTGCGCCACGTCATTGTTGCTGCTGGTCGACACGCGCATGCGCACGGCCTGGGTTTCCTTGGCCATTTTCTTGGCTTCTTTCATCAAGTGGTCGGCGACCAATTGTCTACGGGCGTCTTCGGCAACGTAGATGTCGTTGAGAATCCAGACGCGTTTGAGCGACAACGAGGAGTAGCTGGGATAGAGCTGGCAGAAGCCCAACAGTCTGTTCTCGTCATCTTTCGCCAGTGCAAGATAAATCACCGACTCTCCGCGGCGCAGGCGCTTCTCCAGAAAGTCCCGTGACGAATCGGGGAATGGCAGCTCGCCGTAGAATTCGCGGTATTTGACGAACAACGGGCAGAGCAGGTCAAGGTGTTCAAGCGTGGCTTGGATGATCCGCATGGTCGGGCCTCAACTTCACTATGGGCTAATGCAATGCGCCAGGATGGTCACAGCGATGCTGACTGGCGGCTTTAGAAAGCGCAATCTAATGCGGGTCGTCCGGGCCCGCGAGCAGGAAATTGCCGGTGCGTCTGCTCAGGTTGTCGGCGGTCTCGTCGGATTCCACAGTCTTGAGTTCCGCTTCGTCCTTGAGTTTTACCCCTGACACCTGGCGGCGGCAGGCCTCGCGCATCAAGTACAGCAGGCGATGGGCTGCCATGCCGTAGCTCAGGCCTTCCAGCCGGATGTTGGAGATGCAATTGCGGTGCGCATCGTTGAGTCCGACTTTCGGCGCGTAGGTGAAATACAGCCCCAGGCTGTCGGGAGAGCTGAGGCCGGGGCGCTCGCCGATGAGGATCACTACCATCTTTGCACCCAGCAGTTCGCCGATTTCGTCGGCGATGGCCACGCGACCCTGTTCCACCATGATCACAGGCGACAGTGTCCAGCCTTCTGCTTCAGCCTGTTCTTCCAGGCGCACCAGAAAGGGCACCGCGTGGCGATGAACGGCCAGCGCCGACAGGCCGTCTGCCACCACTATCGCCAGATCAAGCCCGCCCGGATGAGCGGCTGCGTAATCGCGCAACTGGCTGGCAGACTCATCGTTCAGGCGTCTTCCCAGATCGGGCCGTTGCAGGTAATTGTCACGGTCAGCGGCCGCGCTATGCAATAACAGGGTTTCGCGGCCTTTTTCAGCCAATTGGGCACTGATGCCTGCATGATCGAACGCCAGATGCACTGCGTCGCGCGCCTGGGCATGTGCCAATTGAAAGTCCAGTTGCGCGGAGGTCGGCAGACTGGTGCCGGTGCGGCCCAGCGCGATACGGGCCGATGTGAGACGACGCAGTTCCAGCCAGGGATTGGGCGGCGTGGTGTCCGGACTTGTTGCAGTGCTTTCCAGTTCATTCACAGGCCGTTCCCTCATGCCAGATGCGCCAGGGCGTGACGGAAAGCGGGTGGCAGGCTGTCGCCGAAACGCACCCGTCCGTCGGCCTGAGTGAAGATGCCCATTTTTTCCAGCCAGGCCTCGTATTCCGGCGCTGGCCGCAGGCCCAGGCTTTGCCGGGCATACAGCGCGTCGTGGAACGAAGTGGTCTGGTAGTTGAGCATGATGTCGTCGGAGCCTGGGATGCCCATGATGAAGTTGATCCCGGCCACGCCCAGCAGTGTGAGCAGCGTGTCCATGTCGTCCTGATCGGCTTCGGCATGATTGGTGTAGCAGATGTCGCAGCCCATCGGCACGCCCAGCAACTTGCCGCAGAAATGGTCTTCAAGCCCGGCGCGGATGATCTGTTTGCCGTTGTACAGGTACTCCGGGCCGATGAAGCCGACCACGGTATTGACCAGAAACGGATTGAAATGCCGCGCAACGGCGTAGGCGCGGGTTTCGCAAGTCTGTTGATCGACACCGTGGTGCGCGTTTGCCGACAGCGCGCTGCCTTGTCCGGTCTCGAAATACATCAGGTTCTGCCCGAGCGTACCCCGGTTCAGGCTCAGGCCTGCTTCGTAACCTTCCTGCAGGAGCTTGAGATTGATGCCGAAACTGGCGTTCGCAGCTTCGGTGCCAGTGATCGACTGGAACACCAGGTCCACCGGCACGCCGCGGTTGATCACTTCGATGGACGTCGTGACGTGAGTCAGCACGCAGGACTGGGTCGGAATTTCGTAGCGCTGGACGATGGCGTCGAGCATTTCCAGCAAGGCGATGATGGACGAGGTGCTGTCGGTGGCCGGGTTGATGCCGATCATGGCGTCGCCGTTGCCGTACAGCAGGCCGTCCAGCACGCTGGCTGCGATACCGGACGGGTCGTCGGTAGGGTGATTGGGTTGCAGGCGGGTCGATAGGCGACCACGCAGGCCGATGGTGTTACGAAAGCGCGTGACGACGCGGATCTTCTGCGCCACCAGTACCAGATCCTGTACGCGCATGATCTTCGAAACGGCGGCAGCCATTTCCGGCGTCAGCCCTGGCGCCAGTGCTCGCAGGCTGCTTTCGTCGGCCTGATCGCTGAGCAGCCAGTCACGAAAGCCGCCAACGGTCAGATGGCTGACGGGGGCGAAAGCCAATGTGTCGTGGGTATCGATGATCAGGCGCGTGACTTCGTCATCTTCGTAAGGAATCAACGCTTCTTCAAGAAAATGCTTGAGCGGGATGTTCGCCAGCGCCATTTGCGCGGCTACACGCTCGCCGTCGTTCTGCGCTGCGACTTCGGCCAGAAAATCGCCGGAACGCGCAGGGCTGGCCTTGGCCATGACTGCTTTGAGGCTGTCGAAGCGGTACGTCTGCGCGCCGACAGAATGAGAAAAGCTCGCCATACAGATTCTCCATGACGTCCCGCTGCTCGCGTCGGACGTGGTCTTTCGGTCGAACCGGTGACGTCCCGGTTCAAACGACTGTGGGAAGCTATGTAAGCAATTAATACTCCATCCTGAGGATGAGTGCGAGTTTGCAGGGTGTAGCGGGTGGGCCTGACTGGCGATGCGTTATGTCGGGGCATTGATCGGTGACAGCGTGCACGACGATGGGGCGGGCTGCATGCCCACGCGAACGTGGGCATGATCATCCCGTCAGTGGATCAGAAGAACCCCAGCGGATGGGTGTCGTAGCTCACCAGCAAATTTTTGGTCTGCTGATAGTGCTCGAGCGCAACCTTGTGGGTTTCGCGGCCGACGCCGGATTTTTTGTAGCCGCCGAACGCCGCATGCGCAGGGTAGAGGTGGTAGCAGTTGGTCCAGACGCGACCAGCCTTGATGGCACGGCCCACGCGGTATGCGCGGTTGATGTCGCGGGTCCAGAGGCCGGCACCCAGACCGAACTCGGTGTCGTTGGCGATTGCCACGGCTTCGGCTTCGTCCTTGAAGGTCGTGACGCTGACTACCGGGCCGAAGATTTCTTCCTGGAACACACGCATCTTGTTGTTGCCTTTGAGCAACGTCGGCTGGATGTAATAGCCGCTCGACAGATCACCTTCCAGCTTCTCGACCTTGCCGCCGGTCAACAGCTCCGCGCCTTCGCCCTTGGCGATATCGAGGTATGAAAGAATCTTGTCGAACTGCTGCTCGGACGCCTGAGCGCCGACCATGGTGTCGGTGTCCAGCGGATCGCCTCGCTTGATCTTCTCGACCTTGCGCATCACCGCTTCCATGAACTGTGGATAAATCGATTCCTGAACCAGCGCGCGGGACGGGCAGGTGCAGACTTCGCCCTGATTGAAGAACGCCAGCACCAGGCCTTCGGCCGCTTTCTCGATGAACTCCGGTTCGGCGCTCATGATGTCTTCGAAGAAGATGTTCGGCGATTTGCCGCCCAGCTCCACGGTGGACGGGATGATGTTGTCCGCCGCCAGCTTCATGATGTGCGAGCCGACCGGGGTCGAGCCGGTAAAGGCAATCTTGGCGATGCGCTTGCTGCTCGCAAGGGCTTCGCCAGCTTCACGGCCATAACCCTGCACGATGTTCAGGACACCGGGTGGCAGCAGGTCGCCGATCAGTTCGATCAGCACGCTGATGCCCAGCGGGGTCTGCTCGGCAGGTTTGAGCACGATGCAGTTGCCGGCCGCCAGTGCAGGCGCCAGCTTCCAGGCCGCCATCAGGATCGGGAAGTTCCACGGGATGATCTGCCCGACCACGCCCAGCGGCTCATGGATGTGATACGCGACGGTGTTGCCGTCGATCTCGGCAGCGCTGCCTTCCTGTGCGCGCAGCACACCGGCAAAGTAGCGGAAGTGGTCGGCGGCCAGCGGAATGTCGGCGTTGAGGGTTTCGCGAATCGCCTTGCCGTTGTCCCAGGTTTCGGTGATGGCCAGGGTTTCCAGATTGGCTTCGATGCGGTCTGCGATCTTCAGCAGGACCAGCGAGCGGGCCTGCACCGAGGTCGAGCCCCAGGCTTGGGCGGCTGCGTGGGCGGCATCGAGCGCCTTGTCGATATCTTCTGCCGTGGAGCGGGGGAATTCGGCGATGGCCTTGCCGGTAACCGGCGAGGTGTTGGTGAAATACTGACCTTTGACCGGGGCGACGAACTCGCCGCCGATGTAATTACCGTAGCGTTCCTTGAAGTTGACGATGGCGCCTTCGGTACCGGGATGAGCGTAACGCATGGTATGTCTCCTGGTTCTTGTTTTGAGGAAGTCTGTATCGATTCAGCTTTCAAACATCTGGCAGCAGGTTATCAAGAGTAGGCTATTTGCCGCGCCTTCGGGACCTGAACTTTAGCCTCATGTTTGCGGCCTCGACCAGACCTCGGGCGACAGCATCGCGTACAAACTCTGGGTGCCATTTCACCCTCCCTACGTTAACCTGCCGGGATGTTCTGAGAGGTTGGTCATGCATATTCATATCCTTGGTATCTGCGGCACGTTCATGGGTTCGCTGGCGGTGCTCGCCAAAGAGTCGGGCCATAGGGTTACGGGCTCCGACGCCAACGTCTATCCACCCATGAGTACGCAGCTCGAAGCCCAGGGCATCGAACTGACCCAGGGTTACGACCCTGCGCAGCTTGACCCTGCGCCGGACCTGATCGTGATCGGCAACGCCCTGTCGCGTGGCAACCCTGCGGTCGAGTATGTCCTGAATAAAGGCTTGCCTTATGTGTCCGGCCCGCAATGGCTGGCCGACCATGTGTTGCAAGGTCGCTGGGTTCTTGCCGTGGCGGGCACGCACGGCAAGACCACCACCAGCAGCATGCTGGCCTGGGTGCTCGAACACGCAGGCATGAGCCCCGGCTTCCTGATTGGCGGTGTCCCGCAGAACTTCGCGGTCTCGGCGCGCCTGGGTGATACGCCCTTCTTTGTGGTCGAAGCCGACGAATACGACAGCGCGTTCTTCGACAAGCGATCCAAGTTCGTCCACTACCGTCCGCGCACGGCAATCCTCAACAACCTTGAGTTCGATCACGCGGACATCTTCCCGGATCTTCCCGCCATCGAGCGTCAGTTCCATCACCTTGTGCGTACCATTCCGAGCGAAGGTCTGGTGATTCATCCGACCACAGAGCCCGCGTTGGCGCGCGTCATCGGGATGGGCTGCTGGACGCCTGTGCAGACCACCGGACACGGCGGTCAATGGCAGGCCCGTCTGTTGAGCGAAGACGGCTCGCGCTTCGAGGTGATCTTTGAAGGACAGGTGCAGGGCACGGTCGAGTGGGACATGACAGGCCAGCATAATGTGGCCAATGCCTTGGCGACCCTGGCAGCCGCCCGTCATGTGGGCGTGGTGCCTGTTCAGGGCGTCGAGGCCCTCAGTGCGTTCAAGAGCGTCAAGCGGCGCATGGAGAAGGTTGCCGACGTACATGGCATCACGATCTATGACGACTTCGCCCACCACCCGACTGCGATTGCCACGACGCTGGACGGTCTGCGCAAGAAGGTCGGCGACGCTCCGATCATTGCCGTTATCGAGCCGCGTTCCAACTCCATGAAGCTCGGCGCGCACCGCGACGGCCTGCCCGAAAGCGTTCAGCAGGCCGATCAGGTGGTCTGGTACGCGCCTGCCAATCTGGGCTGGGACCTGGGCGCGACTGCGGCCGAATGCACGGTGCCTGCGGTGGTTTGCGATTCGCTTGAAGCAATCATTGCGCGGGTCAAGAGCCAGGCACAGCCGGGCACGCATATCGTGATCATGAGCAACGGCGGGTTCGGCGGCCTGCATGGCAAACTGGCCGAGGCTTTGAAATGAACGGGCCGGAGCGTATTACCGTCGCGATGACCGGCGCCTCGGGCGCGCAATATGGTCTGCGTCTGCTGGACTGTCTGGTGCGTGAAGATCGGGAAGTGCACTTCCTGATCTCCAAGGCGGCGCAATTGGTCATGGCGACCGAAACCGATGTGCGCCTGCCGCCCAAGCCGATGATGATGCAGGCGTTCCTCACCGAGTACACCGGTGCAGCGGCGGGGCAGATTCGGGTCTATGGGCGCGATGACTGGATGTCGCCGGTGGCTTCGGGGTCGGGCTCGCCCAGCGCTATGGTGGTGGTGCCCTGTTCGACCGGCACGCTGTCGGCGATTGCGACCGGGGCCTGCAACAACCTGATCGAGCGTGCGGCCGACGTGACGCTCAAGGAGCGCCGCCAGTTGATTCTGGTGCCACGCGAGGCGCCGTTCTCCAGCATTCACCTTGAGAACATGCTCAAGCTGTCGAACATGGGCGCAGTGATTCTTCCCGCGTCCCCTGGCTTTTACCATCAGCCGCAGACCATTGATGATCTGGTGGATTTCGTGGTCGCACGGATTCTCAATCTGCTGAACGTGCCGCAGGACATGCTGCCGCGTTGGGGTGAGCATCATGTCGGTGGCGATGAATAAACTGCTGGTGATTGGGTTGGCGCTGGTCATGACCGGCTGCGCCACCGCACGTACGCTCAATGCCGCCAAGCCCGGCGCGCCGGTGGTCTATGCCGGAACGCGGCTGAACCTGTATGCACTGCAGGGCGGTTGCTGTGCGACCGACCGTTTCGGGGCTGAAGCGCCGAGCTATCCCGGACTGGATCTGCCTGGCAGTGCGTTGCTCGATACCTTGCTGCTGCCCTTGTCAGTGCTGACCGCGCTGGGGTTCGGCGTTCAAGCCACAGGCGGGCTTTGACAGTCGTTGAGTTTATCGACTGTACCGATGCTTTGTGACGCGGAGCGTCACGGAAGGCGTTACCAGGCTGGAGCGTGGTAACGATCAGCAATTTCCTTCTTTATTTCCCCAGCTTGCGCAGCTCATCCGACTCGACGACCCGCTCGCCATCCTGCTCTTCCAGCGCCAGTCGCCACAGTGCGCGGGCCAGTTGGCAGGCTTCGATGGCGCCGTATTTGCCGGGAATCAGCTTGGCAATGGGCGCGGCCAGTTGCTCGGCCCAGCGGGTTTCCGGGCGATTGCCGACCAGCAGGGACGGACGGGCAATGGTCAGTTGCGGCCAGTCCTGCGCCCTGAGCGCCTGCTCCATCTCGCCTTTGATGCGGTTGTAAAAGACACTGGATTTGACATCGGCACCGACCGCGCTGATGACCAGCAGGTGCCGGGCGCCCAGTTCACGCGCTCGTTTGGCAAACGCAACGACCAGATCCAGATCGACCGCCTTGAATGCATCCTGCGAGCCCGCCTGTTTGATGGTCGTACCCAGACAGCAGAATGCGATGTCCACCCGGCCACCCAGCGATGGCAGTAGTGTGCTCAGGTCGCCGACCGGGTTTTCAAGGCGAGGATGCTCCGCCAGTGCCCGGCGTGTAGGGGCCAGAACGCGGCTGACGGTAGGTTCGTTGAGCAAACGGTCCAGCAGGTGTTCGCCGGTCAGGCCTGTGGCTCCTGCGAGCAGGATGTGTTGCGGCGTCAAGTACATAATGTTTCTCCCTTGATACGGATAAGCCTAGCGGCTACTCGAGGTCTTCGCTTCCTTGCGAGTCAACGCCGTGTTCAGCGCGCGTTCTGCCTGATTCTTGCGCAGCAGTTGCCAGCGGGCAATGACGCCTTTGGGGGCCCATATCTGCGGCTCTGATGCTTCGAAGTTGTCTTCGGTTTCGCGTCGTGCCACGTAGGCTTTGGCCTCATTGAACGCCTGCTGCAAGTCATCGGTTTCGACCAGGGCTTTACCGAATAGTGCATCGCCAAAATAGGTGAAGTCGGCCTCTTCCGAGCAGCCGAAGGAAACGCGGTCAGCGCGGGATGCGGTCATGACCACCGTTCGCTCGTCTTTGAGGTCCGGTATGAAACCGCCTGAATAACAGGCCGAGATCACCACAACCTTGTCGCGATTTTTCAGCGGCGCCAGTGCGGCGGCCAGTGCGTCGGCAGGCAGGTCGGCCAGCGACAGACGCGGCTGGTCGAGCACCAGTTCATGGTCCTGTGTGCCGTGGCTGGTCAGGTAGATGAAGATCAGGTCTTCAGGACCGGTGCGCTGCGCCAGCGTTTGCACGGCGCGCGTAATGGTCTCGCGGGTCGCCATCGGGCGGTCATCCATGTGGTCGCGATGATTGACCAGGCTGATCTGCCCGACTGCGCCAAAGCGCGTGGCCAGCAGGTTGCTCACATAGTCCGCTTCACGCATGAACACGCTTTGCTTGCCGTCGCCGCCCACCACCAGGCTGTACAGTTCGGGGGCGGCGGTAGAGGCGGGCACAGCAGACAGCGCCTTCTCCAACAGTGAGCCCTGAACAAGCAGGCCTGTTTCCAATGCGTCTGGCAACAACTTGCCCTTGGCGTCACGGATGCGTTGACCGTTGGCCCAGATACCGCGTTGGACCGTGCCGTCAGCCGTCGTCAGAACGCCTTCGCCCTGATAGGTATCATCGGCAAACTCACCGACATAGGAACTTCCATCGGGCAGGTGCAGAGTTCCCTGGCCTGCGAAGCGCCAGTTATCGAAGCTGCCCTGATAGCGGCTGCCGTCGGAGCCGAGCAACTCGCCCTTGCCCGTCAGCGCGCCTTCCTTGAACTCTCCGCTCCAGACGTCACCGTCACTGTTTTCATAGCGACCCTGTCCGTCGAGCTGACTGTTGCGAAAGCGGCCGACGTATTGATCGCCGTCAGCGCTGGTGAAGCTGCCGTTGCCTTGCAACTGGCCATCAACGAACATCCCGCTGTACTGATTGCCGCTGGCATCACTGCGTATGCCTTCGCCGTTGGGTTTGCCGTTGGCGAACAGGCCCTGATACTGACTGCCGTCTTCCATCTCCAGGCGGCCCGGGCCGTCATACAGCCCTTGCTTGAACTGGCCGCGATACAACAGGCCCTTGTCTTTCTGGGTGCCTTCGCCGTCGCGTTGACCCAGCCTGAAGCCGCCGACATAGCTGGCACCGCTGCGGGTGGTGAGCTTGCCCTGGCCGTTGAACAGGCCTTGTTCGAAGCCGCCTTTGTAGATGTCGCCGTTGCTGGCATGCAACTCGCCGATGCCTTGCCTCTGGCCGCGATCAAACTGGCCTTCGTACCAACTGCCGTTGGGGTAATCGATCCGGCCCTGACCTTGCAGCACGCCGTCTACCAGGTCTCCGCGGTAACGCCCGCCATCGGGCAGACGGCCATCGGGGGGCAGCAGTGATTCGCCATCACCGCAACCTGCGATCAAGAGTGTCAAAGCCAGTGGGGCGAGCGCGCGCATGTGAGATCCCGGAAGAGTGATTCAGGATTGAGCGTGGCTCTGCTTATGCAGATGTTATGTCTCAACCGTCGGCGAGTATGCCGCAGTGAGTAACGGGTACGAAACAGTCTGTTACGACTGTTTCGTTTTTCAGACGTGTTACACGAAGCACATCGACAGTGGCTCGGCGACAAACGCCGGTTTTTCCTGACCTTCGATCTCCATGGTCGTGGTCGCCTTGAGCAGCCACTGGCCGGGTTTCTTCTCGGTAGCGTCAGTCAGCTCAACCTTCAGGCGCACACGGGAATTGACCAGCACCGGCTGAACGAAGCGCACGGTATCCAGTCCGTAGTTGATCACCATCTTCATACCGTCGGGCAGGACCAGCAGATCGCCCATCAGCTTGGGGATCAGCGACAGCGTGAGAAAGCCGTGGGCAATGGTTGCGCCGAACGGGGTGTGGGCGGCCTTGACCGGATCGACATGGATGAACTGAAAATCCCCTGTTGCCTCGGCGAACAGATTGATTCGTTCCTGATCGATGGTCAGCCAGTCAGAACATCCCAGTTCCTTGCCGATGTAGTTCTTGAGCTCTGTAACCGGTACAAAAGGCATTTCACTCTCCTTGTCATGTGATGTTGTAGCGTAATGCCGATGCCTGCGCAGGACACTGCCTGCGGGCGAACCACTAGATCAGCAGAGGGTTGCGGGTTGGTCAAGGAAGGTCATGCACGCGAATACCTGCACATAGGCACTGGCGCGTCATGTTTATAATGCGGCCGAGAAATCGCCGGATCTTTCTAGTGTGCTGGAGTGCTCATGTTGCTACGGGGTTTGACCTGGCTGGTGCTGTTCCAATTGTTGGGGACAGCGCTCAACCATCTGTTTCTATCGATACTGCCGGGGCCGATCATCGGTCTGGTGCTGCTCATGGCGTTTCTGATGACGCGCGGTGAGGTGAGTGAGCCCATCAGCATGGCGGCCAGCAGCCTGCTGCGTTACCTGCCGTTGCTGCTGGTACCGCCCGCAGTGGGTGTGATGGTGTATGCGGCAGCCATTGCCGAGGATTTCTGGGCCATTTTCGGCACCCTGTCACTGTCGTTGATGATTTCCCTGACGTTCGCCGGCTGGCTGATGCAAAAGCTCATCGAGCGTCAGGCTCGCCGTCGGGAGCCGTCATGAGTCTGGACTGGCACGGCGCCTGGGTCTCGGTGATCCATCATCCGCTATTCGGAATCGCCATCACGTTGGGCGCCTACCAGCTGGCCATGGCCGCCTACGAGAAAACCCGCTGGCTGTTTCTGCAGCCGGTGCTGGTCTCGATGCTGGTGGTGATCGGCATCCTGCTGACCTGCGGACTGGATTACGCCGAATACCGTAAAAGCACTGAAATACTGGGGATTCTGCTGGGGCCAGCCACGGTCGCTCTAGCCGTGCCGCTTTATCTGAATCTGCGTCGCATTCGGCAGTTGTTATGGCCGACCTTGACTACGCTGGTGATTGGCGGCGTTTTTGCCACAGGTCTTTGTGTCGGACTGGGCCTGTTATTCGGGGCCGATCACATGATTCTGATGACGATGGCGCCCAAATCGGTGACCTCGCCCATTGCCATGCTGGTCGCGGAGCAGATGGGTGGCGTCGCAGCGCTGGCGGCGGTATTCGTATTGATTACCGGCGTTTTCGGTGCCATTTTCGGGCCCGGCCTGCTGTCGCTGGCAGGTGTCGAGAATCAGGCTGCCCGGGGTATGGCCCTGGGCCTGACAGCGCATGCGGTCGGTACTTCCGTTGCGCTGCAGGAAGGCGAGGAATCGGGGGCGTTCGCCGCATTGGCGATGAGCCTGATGGGGGTTGCGACGGCAGTGTTTCTGCCGTTGGCGATGTCGTTGGTCGTTTGAGGGGGCTTTTTATGACGTTGCCTTTGTTTCCATTGAACGCTGTGCTGTTTCCTGGGTGCGTGCTCGACCTGCAACTGTTCGAGGCGCGTTATCTGGACATGATCGGTCGCTGCATGAAGCAGGGCGCAGGGTTCGGTGTGGTGTGCATCACCCAGGGCAGTGAAACGGGTTCTGCTCCGGGCGGCTACTCGCTGATCGGCTGCGAAGCGCTTGTTCAAGACTTTCAGCAGCAGGACAACGGTCTGCTGGGCATTCGGGTCGTCGGCGCACGGCGCTTTCGCGTGGTGGCCGCAGAGGTGCAGCGCGATCAGTTGCTGGTGGCAGAGGTAGAGTGGCTGGACGAGCCCGAAGAGCGCCCGTTGCAGGAAGAGGATGCCGATCTGGTTGCGCTGCTCGAAGCGCTGGCCGAACACCCGATGGTTGCGTCGCTGAACATGGGCGTCAGCGCTACGGGTCAGCAGTCACTGTCCAACCAGTTGGCTTACCTGCTGCCGTTTACCGAAGAAGACAAGATCGAACTGCTGGAAATCGACGATCCCGAAGAGCGCCTGGATGCGATTCAGGAATTGCTGGATGAGATGCAGGGTGATTTGCAGGCTTGAGCCTGTGGCGTCCCGCAGTAGATCGCGAGCCGCCCCACAAGTTTTGCGTCTATCCAGCACCATCAATACTGATAACGCAGCACGCCATGCGACAGGGCGTGCACCGCAAACGTGCCGAGCAGTGCGGTCAGCGCCGGGATGATCAGCCACCACACTTTGGGCGACATGGCTGGCAGCGGCTCGTTGCGCTGGATGATCGCAAGGCTTGCGGCGCAGATGCAGAACGCCAACAGCATGCCCGCCAGAATATCTGTCGGCCAATGCACGCCCAGATACACGCGTGACAAGGCAATCGCCAGCGCCGGAATCCCGAAGACCAGCAACCAGGTCAGGCGCAGCCGCACCGGCTGGCCGCGTCCGGCCAGTACCGCGACGGTCATGAACAGCGCGAAAGCTGCTGAACTGTGCCCGCTCGGCATGCTGTAAGTGGTGAGCGGCTCGAGCAGGACTTCCGGGCGAGCCCGCGCGAAAAATGCTTTCAACGTGCCATTCGCCATAGCGGTGCCCAGCGTGGTCGCCAGCGCGAATGCTGCATGACGCCACTGTCTGGCGATCAATAGAACAATGATCAACAGCGCAGCAGCCAACAGCTGGGCCTTGAAATCGCCGATGCTGGTGACCAGCACCACAATGTGCTGCGCTGTCTCGCTGCGGTGCTCCTGCACCAGCGTCATCAGCCCGTTATCGAAATCCGTCAGGTAAGGCCAGCCAATGAACAGCGCGGCGACCAGCGCAAGACTGATCAGGGAAATGACTTTGGTCGCGTAGCGTTTCTGACGAATGCTGCTTTGAATACTCAGGCCGAACAGCAGTGCCAGGCCTGCGCCGACAAAGGCTGCCTCTGGCCAGAAGCCTTCTGGCAACGGCATCCGGATGGCCGCGCCGGCTGCCCAGCCCGGCATCAGGTAAGCAATCGACCAACCAGCTGCAGCCACCACGCTCACCGCCGCAAAGCGTGGGAACGGCATGTCGCACATGCCCGCAATCATCGGCAGCATCGGCCGCAGCGGGCCAATGAAGCGTCCCACCAGCAGGCTGGCGATGCCGTATTTGTGGAAATAGGATTCCGCGCCAGTCATCCATTCCGGGTGTGTGCGCAGCCCCGGCAACTGACGGATGCTCTGATGGAAGCGGCGGCCTATGAAGTACGACACCGCGTCACCCAGTAACCCGCCGAGAAAGCCCAGCAGCAACACCTCACTCAACGGCAGGATGCCGCTGCCAGCCAATGCGGCAATGGCAAACATGATGACCGTGCCCGGCACAACGATGCCGACAATCGCGACACACTCTATGAACGCGACTACAAAGATCGCGACGGCGACCCACGAAGGGTTTGCCGTCAGCCAGCCGGTCATGCCATTGAGCAGATCGCCCATGGGTCAGTTTCCTTGATCGAGAAGTAAGTAGTCGCGGCCTTCGACCTGACCGCGTCTGAGAGGGTTCCGCGTACAGAAACGGGCGTAATCGGCATCGACGAAGCGGTACATCAGGTGCTCGTCGCGCCCGGCGGGAATGCCGAGTCGAGTGGTCTGGATGATGCGGGTCGGGTGCTCGCCGACATCCTCGACCAGCAGCCTCAGTGGGTCGAAACGCTTTGCGTCCCACATCGGCACTTTCAGTCCCAGCGCCTTGCACAGCAGCGTCTGGCCTGCACACAGTCGCTGTGGTGGGCGAATGGCACCGCTGGCATCAGGGTTGTTCAGCTGCATTTGCGCCAGCGCATTTTCATCGCTGTGCGAGTCGGTCCAGGGGTACGCCGACTTGATCAGCACCGCGTTGCCCGGCCCTTCGGCACTGAAGTTCAGTGAGTCGCCGCCCCGGGCGTAATACATGTAAATGTGCCCGCCTTCGAGAAACAGTGCCTTGCGTTTCTCGGTGTAGCCCAACGAAGCGTGGCTGCCTTTCTCGGCGCAATAGTAGGCTTCAGTTTCGATGATGCGCGCGGCGAGCCACAGCTCGCCGACCTTGTGCCGGATGACCTTGCCCAGCAGCTCGCGCGCCAGGGTCTGGGCATCGCGATGAAAAAAGCTGTCGGGAAGTGCGGTCGGCATAGGCTGGCAACTGAAAAAGGTGGCTGCCGATAATAACAAGCGCTGCTTGAATTGCAGCTGAATGTGTCATGACGGCTGACTTTGTTGTTTCTGAAAGTGACTGGACCCAGACGCGCCTGATGCACGTCATGGCGGCATCTCGACCGTTGCAAATGGCGACAGTTGCAGAAAAGTGCGCACTGTTATCGACCATCCGCCTGTCTGCGCTGTCGTTCGAGCGGCACGACAGCTATAATCGGCCGCTTTCCTCTCTGCCAAGACCACTGAGACCATGACTGAGTCCGTTCTTGACTACATGACCCGTCTGGGTCGCGCCGCCCGCGAAGCTTCGCGAGTGATCGGCCGTGCCAGCACCGCGCAGAAAAACCGCGCCTTGCTGGCCACTGCCGCCGCTCTGGACGAAGCGCGTGCCGAGTTGTCCGCCGCCAATGCGCTGGACCTGGCCAACGGTCAGGCCAACGGTCTCGAGCCGGCCATGCTGGAGCGTCTGGCCCTGACCCCCGCCCGCATCGACGGCATGATCGTCGGGTTGCGTCAGGTCGCCGGTCTGCCGGATCCGGTCGGCGCGATTCGTGACATGAGTTATCGGCCGTCCGGTATCCAGGTCGGCAAGATGCGCGTGCCTCTGGGCGTTGTGGGCATCATTTACGAGTCGCGTCCGAACGTGACCATCGATGCGGCCAGCCTGTGCCTGAAGTCGGGTAACGCGACCATCCTGCGTGGCGGTTCCGAGGCCATTCATTCCAATCGCGCAATTGCTGCCTGCATCGAGCGCGGTCTGGCTGATGCCGGGCTGCCCGCGGCTGTGGTGCAAGTGGTCGAAACCACTGACCGCGCTGCCGTGGGTGCGCTGATCACCATGCCTGAATACGTGGACGTCATCGTCCCGCGTGGCGGCAAGGGTTTGATCGAGCGCGTCAGCCGTGACGCCCGTGTGCCGGTCATCAAGCATCTGGACGGCATCTGTCACGTTTACGTGAGTGCCCATGCCGATCTGGCGAAGGCGCAGAAGATCGCGTTCAACGCCAAGACCTATCGCTACGGTATCTGCGGCGCGATGGAAACCCTTCTGGTCGATCAGACGGTTGCCGCCGAGTTTCTGCCGCCGATGGCTGCGCAGTTTCGCGAAAAGGGCGTCGAGCTGCGTGGTTGCGAGCGCACCCGCGAGCTGATCGACGTCGTGGCGGCAACCGAAGAGGACTGGCACACCGAGTACCTGGCGGCGATCCTGTCGATTCGTGTCGTCACCGGTCTGGATGAGGCGATCGAGCACATCAACCATTACGGCTCGCATCACAGCGATGCCATCGTTTCCGATCATCAGGGTCAGACGCGCCGGTTCATGGCGGAAGTCGACTCGAGTTCGGTGATGGTCAATGCGCCGACCTCCTTTGCCGACGGCTTCGAATACGGGCTGGGTGCCGAGATCGGCATTTCTACTGATAAGCTGCACGCCCGCGGACCGGTGGGCCTGGAAGGGCTGACCTGCGAGAAGTACATCGTGATCGGTGACGGTCAGCTGCGCGGACAAGCCTGACTTGAGCGAGCCCATGACAACGCTGCCCAGACGTATCGGCATGCTTGGGGGCACGTTCGATCCGGTTCATATCGGCCATTTGCGCGGTGCGCTGGAAGTGGCTGAACTGCTGGAACTCGATGAGTTGCGCCTGACGCCCAGCGCCAGGCCTCCGCATCGCGACATGCCGAGTGTCACGGCTGAGGATCGTCTGGCGATGGTCCGCAGCGCAGTGCAAGGCGTGTCACCCTTGACGGTGGATGACCGTGAACTGAAACGGGACAAACCGTCGTATACCCTCGACACCCTGGAATCGATGCGCGCCGAACTGGCGCCTCGGGACCAGTTGTTCCTGTTGCTGGGTTGGGATGCCTTTTGCGGGCTGCCCTCCTGGCATCGGTGGGAAGAATTGCTGGAGCACTGCCATATCGTGGTGCTGCAACGCCCGGACGCGGACAGCGAGTCGCCGGATGCCATGCGCAATCTGCTGGCGGCACGCGCAGTCAGCGATCCGAAAGCCCTGAAAGGGCCGGGCGGCAACATTACATTCGTCTGGCAGACGCCTTTATCGGTGTCTGCCACCCAGATCCGTCAACTGCTGGCCAGCGGTAAGTCGGTACGTTTTCTGGTGCCAGACGCGGTACTGGCCTATATCGATGCGCACGGGCTTTACCGTGCGCCGAACACGGATGGGTCGCCCTGAAACTGCTTTTTACAGATAAGCGTTTGGGCGCTCCCACACATACGAGCTGAATGAGTTTTATATGACAAAGCAAAAAATGAGCAGTGAAGAAGTCGTCGCCGTGGCAACCGCCGCACTGGAAGACGTCAAGGGCGCAGACATTCTGTCCATCGATGTGCGTGACAAGACCAGCATCGCCGACTACATGCTGATCTGCACCGGTACGTCCAACCGCCAGCTCAATGCACTGGTCGACAGCGTTCGCGAGAAGGTCAAGGCTGCCGGTCTCATGCCGCTGAGCGAAGAAGGCAAGGGCGACAGCGATTGGGTCCTGCTGGACCTGGGCGACGTTATCGTTCACGTGATGACTGCCGCCGCACGCCAGTTCTATGACCTGGAACGTCTGTGGCAGGGTGCCGAGCAAAGCCGCGCTGCCAGCGCTGCGCACCACACTCCGGGTAACGAATAAGGCATTATCGTGCGTTTGCGTCTGATCGCCGTTGGTTCGCGCATGCCCAAGTGGGTGGAAGAAGGTTGGCATGAATATGCCAAGCGGATGCCGTCCGAGCTTGCGCTTGAACTGGTGGAAATTCCGCTCAATACCCGTGGCAAGAACGCCGACGTCGCGCGCTTTATCCGTCAGGAAGGCGAAGCGATGCTGGCGAAGGTCCAGCCGGGCGAGCGCATTGTCACGCTGGAAGTGCAGGGCAAGCCGTGGAGCACCGAACAGCTGGCGGTCGAACTTGATCGCTGGCGTCTGGATGCACGCACGGTCAATCTGATGGTGGGCGGTCCCGAGGGGCTGGCGCCGGAAGTCTGTGCCCGCAGCGAGCAGCGCTGGTCGCTATCGCCGCTGACCTTGCCGCATCCGCTGGTGCGTATCCTGATCGGTGAGCAGATGTATCGCGCCTGGACCGTTCTGTCCGGGCACCCTTATCACAAGTAGCATCGTTTTTACTGTGAATACGGCCTAAATGTCTCAACCGATCCGCCTCAAAGACCATGAGAAAGACGCACGCCTGGTGCGCGGCAGGGTCGTGTTCGGTGCTGTGGCGGTCGTGTTGCTGGTGTGTGTACTGATTGCCCGGCTGTATTTCCTGCAGGTCATTCAGTACGACTACCACTCGACGCTCTCGGAAAACAATCGGGTTCACGTCCAGCCGATTCCGCCCAGCCGTGGCCTGATCTACGACCGTAACGGCGTTGTGGTGGCGGACAACCGGCCCAGTTTCAGCCTCTCGGTCACGCGCGAGCGCTCGGGCGACTGGTCGGCAGTGCTGGACACCATCGTCGAGATTCTGCAGCTCACGCCTGACGACCGGATCATTTTCGAAAAACGCATGAAGCAGGGACGGCGTCCATTTGAGCCTGTCCCAGTTCTGTTCGAACTGACTGAAGAGCAGATTGCCCTGATTGCGGTCAACCAGTTCCGCCTGCCGGGCGTCGAGGTCGTGGCGCAACTGGTCCGGCACTACCCGCAAGGGCCACATTTCGCGCATTCGGTCGGCTATATGGGCCGGATCAACGAGAAAGAGCTCAAGAGCCTCGATCCGGTCAATTACAGTGGCACCCACCATATAGGCAAGACGGGCATCGAGCGTTTCTACGAGCCCGAGCTTCACGGTCAGGTCGGTTACGAGGAGGTCGAGACCAACGCCCGCGGCCGCGTGTTGCGGGTCCTCAAGCGTACCGATCCGATTCCCGGCAAGGACATCGTCCTGAGCCTGGACATCAATCTGCAGGAAGCGGCCGAGGCTGCGTTGGGCGGGCGCCGTGGCGCAGTCGTGGCGCTGGACCCGAAAACCGGCGAAGTGCTGGCTATGGTCAGCGCACCAAGCTTCGACCCTAACCTGTTCGTGACCGGTATCAGCTTCAAGGCCTACGCCGAGCTGCGCGATTCCATCGACCGGCCGCTGTTCAACCGGATTCTGCGAGGCCTCTATCCGCCGGGTTCGACTATCAAGCCTGCCGTCGCCATTGCCGGTCTTGATGCCGGTGTCGTGACGCCCGGTTCACGGGTGTTCGATCCGGGCTTCTACCAGTTGCCCAATTATGACCACAAATACCGGAACTGGAATCGTACGGGTGACGGCTGGGTCGATCTGGACACTGCGATCATGCGCTCCAATGACACCTATTTTTACGACCTGGCTCACAAGCTGGGCATCGATCGGCTTTCCGCCTACATGAACAAGTTCGGCATCGGCCAGAAAGTCTCGCTGGACATGTTCGAAGAGTCCGCAGGCCTGATGCCGTCCCGCGACTGGAAGCGAGCCACCCGCCGTCAGGCCTGGTTCCCGGGCGAGACCCTGATTCTCGGCATCGGCCAGGGCTACATGCAGGCCACGCCGCTGCAACTGGCTCAGGCGACTGCGCTGGTGGCCAACAAGGGCGTGTGGAACCGGCCGCATCTGGCCAGAACCATCGAAGGCAAGCCGCCGGTGGACGAGAACCCGATGCCGAATATCATTCTGCGCGACCCGGCCAACTGGGCCAGGGTCAACCACGGCATGCAGGAAGTCATGCACGGCGCGCGTGGTACGGCGCGAAAGGCCGCTATCGGTGCGCAATACCGCATCGCGGGCAAAAGCGGTACTGCACAGGTCGTTGCAATCAAGCAGGGCGAAAAGTACGACCGCACCAAGGTTCAGGAGCGGCATCGTGACCACGCCCTGTTCGTCGGCTTTGCGCCCGCCGACAATCCGAAAATCGTAGTCGCAGTGATGGTGGAGAACGGCGAGTCCGGCTCCGGCGTGGCGGCACCTGTTGTTCGTCAGGTGATGGATGCCTGGCTGCTCGACGAGAACGGCCAGCTCAAGCCTGAGTACGCCGATTCCATGAATCTGGAGGCTGCGGCCCGTGAAGAGTAATTTCGACCGCATCCTGTCCAGCGAAGACGTGATGCGCCGCCGCGCTACCTTTCTGCAGCGCATTCACATCGACGGCCCACTGCTGATCCTGCTGCTGACCCTGGCTGCGGGCAGCCTGTTCGTTCTGTATTCCGCAAGCGGCAAGAACTGGGACCTGCTGATCAAGCAGGCCAGTTCTTTCGGCATCGGTCTGGTGGCGATGGTGATCATCGCCCAGCTGGAGCCCAGATTCATGGCCCGCTGGGTGCCGGTCCTGTATGTGCTCGGGGTGCTGTTGCTGGTGGTGGTGGACGTCATGGGGCACAACGCCATGGGAGCGACCCGGTGGATCAACATTCCCGGAGTCATCCGCTTCCAGCCCTCGGAGTTTCTCAAGATCATCATGCCGGCGACCATTGCCTGGTACCTCTCCAAGCGCACGCTGCCGCCGCATCTCAAGCATGTGGTGGTCAGCCTGGCGTTGATCGGTGTGCCGTTCATTCTGATTGTGCGCCAGCCTGACCTCGGCACCTCGCTGCTGATTCTGGCGTCGGGTGCCTTCGTGCTGTTCATGGCCGGCCTGCGCTGGCGCTGGATCATCAGCGTACTGGCCGCAGCCGTGCCGGCGGCGGTCGCCATGTGGTTTTTCTTCATGCACGACTATCAGAAACAGCGCGTGCTGACCTTTCTCGACCCGGAAAGCGATCCACTGGGCACCGGCTGGAACATCATCCAGTCCAAGGCAGCCATCGGTTCGGGCGGTGTCTTCGGCAAGGGCTGGCTGCTGGGCACCCAGTCGCACCTGGACTTCCTGCCGGAGAGCCATACCGACTTCATCATTGCGGTTCTGGGCGAAGAGTTCGGGCTGGTGGGCATCTGTGCGCTTCTGATCATCTATATGCTGTTGATCGGTCGGGGGCTGGTCATTACCGCCCAGGCACAGACATTGTTCGGAAAGTTGCTTGCCGGTGCGCTAACCATGACGTTTTTTGTTTACGTTTTCGTCAACATCGGTATGGTCAGTGGCCTGCTGCCGGTTGTAGGTGTCCCGCTGCCCTTCATTAGTTACGGCGGAACTTCGCTCGTGACCCTACTGTCAGCGTTTGGGGTTTTGATGTCGATCCATACGCATCGTAAATGGATCGCTCAGGTTTGATTAAGGTGAACAACTCAATGCAAGCAATGCGTAACTGGGCTCGATATGCTCCGGTGGTCGGCCTGGTGGGCATCCTTGGATCGGTGCAGGAGGCCATTGCCGGTGATTACGATGGCTCACCTCAAGTGGCCGAATTCGTCGGCGAGATGACCCGTGACCACGGTTTTGCCGGCGAGCAGTTGATGGGGTTGTTCCGGGAAGTCGAGCGCAAGCAGGCGATTCTCGATGCCATCTCCCGTCCTGCCGAGCGCGTCAAGCAGTGGAAAGACTACCGCCCGATGTTCATCACGGACACGCGCATTGCCCGCGGCGTCGATTTCTGGCGTCAGCATGAGGCCGCACTGGCGCGTGCCGAGCAGGAATACGGCGTTCCGGCGCAGATCATTGTGTCGATCATCGGCGTCGAAACCTTCTTCGGTCGCAACACCGGCAACTACCGCGTGATCGATGCGCTGTCGACGCTGGGCTTCGACTATCCGCCCCGGGCACCGTTCTTCCGCAAGGAGCTGAGAGAGTTTCTGCTGCTGGCGCGTGAACAACAGGTCGATCCGCTGACCCTGAAGGGTTCCTATGCTGGCGCCATGGGGCTGCCGCAATTCATGCCGAGCAGCTTTCGTGCCTACGCCGTGGACTTCGACGGTGATGGCCATATCAACATCTGGACCGATCCTGATGATGCCATCGGCAGTGTGGCCAGCTACTTCAAGCGCCACGGCTGGGTGGGCGGACAGCAGGTCGTCAGCCGGGCCGATGCCCGTGGCGACCGCGTCGACGAAGGGTTGAGTCCGGGGCTTGATCCGGTCATGTCTGTCGGGGAGTTGCGAGGCCTGGGCTGGGCGAGTCATGATGCGCTGCGCGACGACATGCCGGTGACAGCGTTTCGCCTTGAAGGCGACAATGGTCCCGAATACTGGATGGGTCTGAATAATTTTTATGCAATCACCCGTTATAACCGCAGTGTGATGTACGCCATGGCCGTGTATCAGCTGTCTGAATCGTTGGTTCAAGCTCGAGGCGTCAAGTAATGCGGGCATTGCCGATTCGTACATCGTTGAAGTTGCTGGGTTTTGCAGGGCTGGCCCTGTTGGTCGCCAGTTGCTCTTCCCCTTCACGCACCACACAGCAGTCGCCAAAAGGCGGCGCGGTGGTGCGCTCCATGCCCGGTCTGGACATCAACCGTGCCCACAAGGACGGCGCGCCATGGTGGGACGTGGATGTCTCACGCATCCCGGATGCCACGCCGACCCTGCACACCGGTCCCTACAAGGCCAACCCTTATACCGTGCTGGGCAAGACCTACTTTCCGATGAGTGAGTCCAAGCGCTACGTCGCGTCGGGTACGGCGTCCTGGTACGGCACCAAGTTTCATGGTCAGAACACCGCCAACGGCGAAGTCTATGACCTGTACGGCATGAGCGCGGCGCACAAGACGCTGCCGCTGCCCAGCTACGTCAAGGTGACCAACCTGGACAACAACCGCACCGTGATTCTGCGGGTCAACGACCGTGGTCCGTTCTATTCGGATCGCATCATCGACCTGTCCTACGCGGCGGCCAAGAAGCTGGGTTATGCCGAAAGCGGCACCGCGCGCGTCAAGGTCGAAGGTATTGATCCACAGGAATGGTGGGCGCAGCGCGGCCGTCCTGCGCCGCTGATGCTCAATCAGCCGCAAGTGATGGCACAGGCGACACCGCCCGCGCTGAGCACCTCCACCGGGACGGTCGAGCAATACACACCGCCCCCTCAGCAACATGCTGCTCCCGTCGTGCCGGTTCAGGTTGACGCAAAAAAAAACGATTCAGGACAAGCCGCTGGGCTATTTCTCCAGGTCGGAGCCTTCGCGAACCCGGACGCTGCGGAGCTCCTGAGATCGAAGCTGAGCGGGATGGTTCGAGCGCCGGTTTTCGTGAGCTCGATAGCCCGCAATCAGCAGACGCTTTATCGCGTCAGGATGGGACCCGTCGGCACGCCGGGTGAAGCCCAGCAATTGCAGGACAGCGTCCGGTCGGCCAACCTCGGTCAGCCGAGCGTGGTGACATCGGACCAGTAACGGATTTTATGACAGTCGCTCTCCGGCAGCGGTGGAGAGCGAGTTGCAGTTGCAGGCTTCGCGCATTGCCATTGGCAGGCGTTGCCGGTGACTGCCCACGAGGTCGTGTGTCGAACAGACGACTTTGTCAGCCAGGGTTACAGCCTGGCGCCACGAGCCGTACCGAAGCGTTTTCGCTTCGCCGGTCTGTTCAGCTTTGCCCGCAAGGGCATGTTTGCCCATTAGCATTTTCGAGAGACGGATGAACATCACCACCTTTGCAAAACGTTTGTGCCTGCTTGTACCCCTGATAATCACTCCGGCTGCCTGGGCCGCAGAACAGATGACACCGGCCGCGCCGCAACTGGCCGCCAAGTCGTATGTGCTGATGGATGCCACCAGTGGCAACGTCCTGGTCGAGAACAATGGCGATCAGCGTCTGGCGCCTGCAAGCCTGACCAAGCTGATGACCGCGTACATCGCGACCCTGGAAATCCGCCGTGGCCAGATCGGCGAGAACGATCCGGTGACCATCAGTGAAAACGCCTGGCGGACAGGCGGTTCGCGGATGTTCATCAAGGTGGGCAGCCAGGTGACCGTCAGCGATCTGCTGCACGGCATCATCATCCAGTCCGGTAACGACGCCAGCGTCGCGATTTCCGAGCACATCGCCGGCAGCGAAGACGCGTTCGCCGACATGATGAACAAGACGGCTGGCGATCTGGGCATGACCAATAGCCACTTCATGAACCCGACCGGTCTGCCGAACCCCGACCATTACTCGTCGGCTCACGACATGGCCAAGCTGGCTCGCGCGATCATTCACGAAGACCCGGCTCACTACGCGATCTACTCGCAGAAAGAGTTCTTCTGGAACGGCATCAAACAGCCCAACCGCAACCTGTTGCTGTGGCGCGACAAGACCGTTGACGGTCTGAAAACCGGCCACACCGAAGAAGCAGGCTACTGCATGGTGTCTTCCGCCGTTCGTGACGGCATGCGCCTGATTGCCGTGGTATTCGGTACCAACAGCGAGCAGGCCCGTGCTGCCGAAACCCAGAAGCTGCTGACTTACGGTTTCCGCTTCTTCGAAACCCAGAACTTCTACCAGAAGGGCACCGAACTGGCCCAGGCTCCGGTCTGGAAAGGTACGGCGCGTCAGGTCAAGGCCGGTCTGGCTGAAGACCTGAGCATGACCATGCCAAAAGGCGACATGAAGAAGCTGTCTGCCAGCATGACCATGAACCCGCAACTGGTTGCGCCAATCGCCAAGGGCGACGTGATCGGCAAGGTCGAAGTGAAGATGGAAGACAAGGTGGTTCACACCGCTAATCTGATTGCGCTGGAGCCTGTGGAGGAAGGTGGCATTTTCCGCCGCGTGTGGGATAGCATCCGCCTGTTCTTCTACGGCTTGTTCAACTGACCTTATTAGTAATCAATGCCGACCTTCTCGCGGCCTGCTCATGATCTGAGCGGGCCGCGTGTCCGTCGTCACGGCTTGTGAGACCTTTACTGCCATGACAGATACCGACGTCAAGTCGCACAAAATCGAATTCCCCTGCGCTGACTACCCGATCAAAGTGATCGGTGACACCAGTGTCGGCTTCACCGATGCCGTGATCGAGGTCTTGAGCAGACATGCCAAGATCGACATCAAGACGCTCGCCGAGCGTCAGAGCAGCAACGGCAAGTACACCACCGTACAACTGCATATCGTCGCCACGGGCGAAGACCAGTTGCGCGATATCAATAGTGCTCTGCGCGCTACGGGTGTCGTGCACATGGTGCTCTGATGGGCGACGCTCTGGGGTTTCGCGATCTGGGTATGATGGATTACGAAACCGCCTGGCATGCCATGCAGCGCTTCACCGATGGCCGCGGCAAAGACGCGGCGGACGAAGTCTGGCTGGTGCAGCATCCTCCTGTTTTTACCCAGGGACAGTCCGGCAAGGCAGAGCATCTGCTGCTGCCGGGCAATATTCCTGTCGTACAGGTCGATCGTGGCGGCCAAGTGACTTATCATGGCCCGGGCCAACTGGTGGCGTACCTGATGCTGGATGTCAGGCGTCTCGGTTTTGGCGTGCGCGATCTGGTGACCCGGATCGAGAACACGCTCATCGCCCTGCTGAACAGCTATGGGGTGACGGCAGCCGCCAAGGCGGATGCACCGGGCGTGTATGTGGATGGCGCAAAGATCGCATCGCTGGGTTTGCGCATTCGCAACGGTTGCTCGTTTCATGGTCTGGCGCTGAACGTCGACATGGACCTTGAGCCGTTCCGCCGCATCAACCCGTGTGGCTACGCCGGGCTGGCGATGACCCAACTGAGCGATCACGCAGAGCAGATAGAATTTTCCGAGGTAAGTGCCCGACTGCGCGCGCAGCTCGTCAGACACCTCGACTACGCTGAGCAGGCGACCCTAACGGGCGGAATAAACGAATATGACTGAAACCGTGCAAACCCTGATCCCGGCGCTCGACGTATCCGAGCGTGTGGCCCGTCCGAAAGTCGAAGCCGGCGTGAAGCTGCGCGGCGCGGAGAAGGTTGCGCGCATTCCGGTGAAGATCATTCCGACCGTCGATCTGCCGAAAAAGCCTGACTGGATTCGTGTACGCATTCCGGTTTCCCCGGAAGTCGACCGTATCAAGCAACTGCTGCGCAAACACAAGCTGCACAGCGTTTGCGAAGAAGCGTCCTGCCCGAACCTGGGCGAGTGCTTCTCCGGCGGTACCGCGACGTTCATGATCATGGGCGATATCTGCACCCGTCGCTGCCCGTTCTGTGACGTGGGTCATGGCCGTCCGAAGGCGCTGGACACCGATGAGCCGATGAACCTGGCCGTCGCGATTGCCGACTTGCGTCTGAAATACGTTGTGATCACCTCGGTTGACCGCGACGATCTGCGTGACGGTGGCGCTCAGCACTTTGCCGACTGCATCCGCGAAATCCGCAAGCTGTCGCCGGGCGTTCAGCTCGAGACGCTGGTGCCGGATTACCGTGGTCGCATGGACGTGGCGCTGGAAATCACCGCCGCCGAGCCACCTGATGTGTTCAACCACAACCTGGAAACCGTGCCGCGCCTTTACAAGGCTGCGCGTCCGGGTTCGGATTACCAGTGGTCGCTGACCCTGCTGCAACGCTTCAAGCAGATGGTCCCGCACGTACCGACCAAGTCCGGCCTGATGCTGGGTCTGGGCGAGACCGACGAGGAAGTCATCGAAGTCATGCAGCGCATGCGCGAGCACGACATCGACATGCTGACGCTGGGTCAGTACCTGCAGCCTTCGCGTAACCATTTGCCCGTACAGCGCTTTGTGCACCCTGATGTCTTCGCCTGGTTCGCCGAGGAAGGTTACAAGATGGGCTTCAAGAACGTTGCCTCAGGCCCGCTGGTACGTTCTTCGTACCACGCTGACGAGCAGGCCAAGATCGCCAAGGCGATGCTCTGACGGTACGCAGCAACACCAAAAGGCCAGGTAGCGATACCTGGCCTTTTTTATTTCGGGACCATTGAGTGGGCCTGCGATCCGGAACGCGTAACGTCCTGAGAGGCATTCCCACGCGGAGCATGGGAACGATCGGTGTAAGGCGTGGTGATCGTGCCCACGTTCTGTCTGGACATACAGCCCGTGACGCTCTGCGTCACCTTTTTAAGGCTTGCGCAGGTTGTTCAGCAATTCATGCGTCGGGTAACCATCGGCGGGCCAGCCGAATGATTGTTGAGCGCTGCGGATGGCCTTGCGTGTGTTGGCACCGATGATGCCATCTGGCGCGCCTGCGTCGTACTGACGGGCGGAGAGCAGGGTTTGCAGCTCGATGCGTTCGGAGCGGCTCAGTGGCACGTCTCCGCGTGGCCAACTGCCCACGACATAGCCTGCACCCTTGAACCGGTCCGAAAGCAGACTGATCGCCAAGGCATAGGAGGTCGAGTTGTTGTACTTCAGGATCGCGCGGAAGTTATCCAGCACCAGGAACGCAGGGCCACGATAGCCAGCGGGCAACAGCAGCGCTGCCTGTTGTTGACTGGCCGCGACCGGAATCGCCGAACCGTCAGGCTGTTTCAAACCCAATTGCTGCCATTCGGCCAAGCTCTTGCGAGTCGTCGAGTCGGCCAGTGCGTAATCGAAACCTGAACTCAGAACAACCTCAAAGCCCCATGGCTGACCGCGCTGCCAGCCGGAGCTTTGCAGGTAATGCGCAGTGGAGGCAAGAGCGTCGGCTGGCGTGTTCCAGATGTCACGGCGGCCGTCGCCATCGAAGTCAACGGCGTGCGTGTTGTACGTGGTCGGGATGAACTGGGTCTGGCCCATCGCGCCAGCCCAGGAGCCCAGCATTCTGTCTGGCGTGATATCGCCATGCTGAAGGATTTCCAGTGCGGCGAGCAATTGGCTCTGTGCAAAGCCCGGACGGCGGCCTTCATAGGCCAGCGTTGCCAGCGAGCGGATGACTGACTGCGAACCCTGAAGCTGCCCGAAGTTGCTTTCCATGCCCCACACCGCGACCAGTGTCTGACGGTCTACGCCGTACTGCTGCTCGATCTTCTGCAGATCATCGGCGTATTGCGAAAGCAGTGCCTGACCCTTGCGCACTCGGGCGGCGGAAATCGCGCCATCCAGATATTCCCACACCGGGCGGCTGAACTCGGGCTGGCTGCGGTCTGCCTTGACGACGCTCATGTCCGGCGTGACCCCGGCAAATGCCTGATCAAAGACGTCCGCGCGGATCCCGGCCTTCAGCGCCTGAGCGCGGAAGCCCGCCTGCCATTCAGCGAAGCTGACAGCGGGTTGAATGGTCAGGGAATCATCGACAACCAATGCAGGTGTGGGCGCAACGGCCGGAGCGGCGGTCTGGGCTTTGGCGGCTTGGAGAGGCGTGGCATCGGCTGCAGTGGGTTTTTCTGCGCAAGCTACCAATGCGACAAGGCTGGAGGCGGCGATGAGTTGGCGCAACTGCGGGCGATGGGTAAAACAAGAAGGCATGCTTGAGTCCAAGGGTATTACCGTTAGGTGCAGACCATAACACGGCCAAGCATCCAAAAGCGCCCCGGAGATGTCGCTTGATATCAGGCCGCTATAACGGAAGAAGCCTCCCAGCTTTTAGACTGGAAGGCTTCGCGGCGGTAGCTGCCTTTGCCCTTGGCGGGTCGTTCCTGTCGGCTTCGGAACAACGGTTGGGCGACGATGGATTTGGCCTTGTTAGGCCGCTTTGGCTTGCTCATGGCAGGGTGCTCCTTGGGAGGGGTGTTGCGGTATGCCGGGAATGATCGGGCAGGGTAGGGCGTGTGTCCAATAGAAGTGTGCTATGGCCGAATCGGCGAGACGTGGGCCCGGTCGCTGCAAGGCTGCATGAAACCCGCATCGGTGCTCAGCCCCGTCATGACTCAAGCGCTCGCAACACCTCATCCACAGTCCGGAATACCCGATCCACTTCCGGCAATTCAGGCCGTTTCAGGATCAGCACCGGCACGCCGCGTTCGCGCGCAATGTCGAGTTTGGGTTCGGTGGAATCGCTACCGCTGTTCTTGCTGATCAGCACATCGATCTGGCGTTGCTCGAACAACTGTCGTTCATCTTCCAGCTGGAAGGGGCCGCGGGCGCCGATGACGTCGCAACGCTCGTTGCCGGGATAGCTGTCCAGTGCGCGAAGGGTCCAGAACTGGTGTTCGGGAATCTCTTCCAGATGTTGCAGCGGCTCGCGGCCCAGGGTGAAGAACGGACGCTTGAAGGGTGCCAGTGCCGCGACCAGTTCCGACCAGTTAGCCACTTCGCGCCAGTCATCGCCGGGTCCGGCTGTCCACGCGGTGCGGCGCAAGGCCCAGCAGGGGATACCGGCGCTATTTGCGGCGAGTGCGGCGTTGTGGCTGATTTGCGCGGCATAAGGGTGCGTCGCGTCCAGCAGCAGGTCGACGCCTTGCTCGCGCATGTACTGCGCCATGCCTTCGGCGCCGCCATACCCGCCGACTTTCAGTTGGCACTTCAGATCGGTCGGCACCCGACCGACGCCCGCCAGGCTGTAAATGTGCTCAGGCCCCAGGGTTCGGGCGATGGCCAGGGCTTCGGTAATGCCACCCAGTAACAGAATGCGGTTCATAGGGTCTCTCCACGTGAGGCAACGCCAGCATGCCCGACGATGCCGCCCTGACGATCAATGGCAAACACCTCGACCTGTACGCTGGCGGGCACCACGCTGCGGGCGAAATTCAGGGCGTGCCGGCATACGGCATCTCCCAGCTGCACACCCACTGCAGTACTCATTGCCAAGGCCTGCTGACTGGTGTTGGCGTCGCGTATCTGCTGTTGCAGCGCAGCATCGGCCCCGACATCTGCCGCCCACAGGGCGAGTTGGGGCAGGTCGATGCTGGAATGCCGACTGTGCAGGTCCATGTGCCCGGCGGCGAGTTTGCTGATCTTGCCGAAGCCTCCGCACAGGCTGAGCCGGGTCACAGGCACCTTGCGCAGATGTTTGAGCACCGCGCCGACGAAGTCGCCCATTTCGATCAGGGCGATGTCTGGAATGTTGTAGACCCGGCGCATCGTGTCTTCGCTGGCGTTGCCGGTGCAGGCGGCGATGTGCGCGTAGCCGTTGGTGAATGCCACATCGATACCCTGATGAATTGACGCGATATAGGCCGCGCAGGAAAACGGCCGGACGATACCGCTGGTGCCCAGAATCGACAGCCCGCCGAGAATCCCCAAACGCGGGTTCATCGTCTTGAGCGCCAGTGTTTCGCCACCCTCGACGCCGATCGTGACTTCGAAACCACCGTCGTAACCCAGCGACTCCGCCAGCCCCATCAAGTGCTGGGTCATCATGCGGCGTGGAACAGGGTTGATGGCGGGCTCGCCGACGCCCAGCACCAGGCCGGGGCGAGTCACCGTACCCACTCCGGTGCCCGCCACAAAGCGCACACCGGGTGCAGACTCAAGCCTGACGCGGGCGAATACCAGCGCGCCGTGGGTGACATCAGGATCGTCGCCTGCATCCTTGAGTGTGCCCGCTTCGGCGTAATCGTCCACACGGCGGCAGAATTCCAGACGCATCTGAACCTGTTTGCCCTTGGGCAGCACGATCTCGACCGCATCGTTCACTTGCCCGCAGAGCAGCAACCGGGCCGCCGCAAGGCTGGTCGCGGTTGCGCAACTGCCTGTGGTCAGGCCGCTGCGCAGCGGTGCGGGTTGTTCGGCGGTCTCGTCGCGCATCAGGGTTTGACCACCTCCAGCAGAGTGATCGGCAGGGCCTGACGCCAGGTGTCGAACTCGCCCAACGGCTGGGCATGAGCGACGTGGATGCGGGTCAGTTCGCCGCCATGACGCTCGCGCCAGGCCATCAATGCGGTTTCGCTTTGCAGAGTGACGGCATTGGCGACCAGCCTGCCGCCAGAGCGCAGTTGCTCCCAGCAGGTGTCCAGCACGCCGGTGCGGGTCACACCGCCACCGATGAAAATCGCGTCCGGCCGTTCCAGACCATCCAAGGCCTGAGGCGCTGTGCCGCGCACCAGTTGCAGACCCGGCACGCCGAGCGCATCGCGATTGAATTCGATCAATTGCTGCCGTCCTTCGTCCGCCTCGATGGCCAGCGTGCGGCAGGTCGGGTGGGCACGCATCCACTCAATGCCGATGGAGCCGCAACCGGCACCGACGTCCCACAGCAGTTCGCCCGGCACCGGTGCCAGACGGGCCAGCGTGATGGCTCTGACATCACGCTTGGTCAACTGGCCGTCATGCTCGAACGCACTGTCCGGCAAGCCTGCCAGTGTCGTCAGGCGCGTGGCGTTGGCATCGGCGCGGCAATCGATAGCGACCAGATTCAACGCTGCAATGTCGGGGTTGCCCCACTCGCTGGCCAGCCCGTCTACACGCCGCTCTGCATCGCCACCCAGGTGTTCCAGCACGGTCATGTGACTGGGGCCGAAACCGCGCTCACGCAGCAGCCCGGCAATGATTGCCGGGCTGCTGCCGTCGTTGCTCAGCACCAACAGGCGCACGCCATGATGAATATGTGCATTGAGCGCAGCGACGGGGCGTGCGACGACGGACAGGGTAACCACGTCCTGCAATGGCCAGCCGAGCCGCGCTGCGGCCAGAGAATAGGAGGACGGCGCAGGCAGGATACGCATCTCATCGATGGTTACGACACGGCTCAGACTGGCACCGACGCCAAACAGCATCGGATCACCGCTGGCCAGCACGCAGACTTCGGCACCGCGCTGTTCAAGCACTGGATTCAGTGAAAAAGGACTCGGCCATGTCCGACGTTCTGCGCGGATGCAAGGCGGCAGCAAGGCCAGTTGGCGTGGCCCGCCGAACACCTGATCGGCATGCAGCAGCGCGTGCCGGGCGTTCCTGCCCAGGCCTTTGTAACCGTCTTCTCCGATTCCCACGACTGTCAGCCAAGGCGACATGCATACCCCTCAATCCGAACTTCCGACAGAGCGCCTTTTCATGCCTGCGGACAAAGCAGGCATAATACCGCGCCCGACGGGGTACAAGTGCTCTAATCATGGACGGTTGCAGCCAGTCTCAGTCAGTTCAGCCAGTTCCTGCCAGGTGATCCATTGAACGAGCAGAAGTCCGCTCGCACATCCAGCGCAACGCTACGCCCCTCGGCCTGTCCGGGGTTGCTGCGTATCGTCCCGGCGCTGGACGGTGGCATCTGCCGGATCAAGCTGCCCGGCGGGGTGCTGCTGGCCGCGCAGGCGCAGGCTGTGGCCCATGCGGCGCGAACCTATGCACAGGGCGTGATCGAAGCCACTAACCGCTCCAATCTGCAGATTCGCGGCGTGGGCGACGACCATGACGGACTGATCCGCGTGCTGATGGATGCAGGTCTTGGCCCTGAAAATCCGGACAGCGACGATGTGCGCAACCTGATGCTCAGCCCGGTCGCAGGGCTGGACGCGCAGATGCTGTTCGATGCCCGGCCGCTGGCGACGCAGATTCTGGCGGCGCTGGAAACGCATCCACGTTTTCATGAGCTGTCGCCCAAGTTCGCGATTTCTCTGGATGCTGGCGAAGCGCTGGTGATGCTGGAGCATCCTCACGACCTCTGGCTTTCGGCGCTTGAGCATGACGGCCAAGTGCTGCTGGCGTTCGGTCTGGCAGGCTGTCCGGCCCGTGACAACCCTCTGGCCGCGGTGCCTGTAGTCCATGGTCAGGCGCTGGTCGTGGCGTTGCTTGAGCTGTTTCTTGAGCTGGCGCGCCCGGAACACACTCGCATGCGTCATCTGCTGGCCGAGGTGTCGAACGACGAAATTCTCAGTCGGCTTTCGGCGCGTTTGAACGTCGCCCTGTGCGTCGAACCCGGAATTACAGGCTGGCAACGTCCTGCCATCCTGCATGATCGTCACATCGGGATTTATCCACAGGCTGATCCAGGCCTGGTAGCGGTTGGCGCTGCCGTGCCGCTGGGACGTCTCGATGCCGGAATGCTGTCGGCCGTCGCGCGACTGGCTACGGAACAGGGCGACGGCTCTTTGCGCCTGACGCCCTGGCAAAGCCTGATGGTGCCCAACGTTACGGTCGAACGAGGGCCGGATGTTCTCGATGCGTTGCAGACTGCCGGCCTGATCGGTTCGGTCGGGCAGCCGCTGGCGCACCTCGTCGCCTGCACCGGTTCGGCCGGGTGTGGCAAGGGACTGGCCGATACCAAGGCTGACGCCCGATTGCTGGCAACGAGCTTGTATGACCGCCGGGCGGTACACCTCACGGGCTGCCGACGCTCCTGCGCAGCGGCGCATGTGGCACCCGTGACCCTGCTGGCCGTCTCGCCCGGCCGTTATGACCTTTATTTTCGCGACGCAGCCCATGCCGGTTTCGGTGTGCTGCGCGCGCGTGACCTCACTATTGAAGCAGTCGGTGCGCTGTTGAACGCCGACTCACGGAGCAACATGCATGATTGATTACATCCGCGATGGTCAGGAGATTTATCGCAACTCCTTCTCGATCATTCGCGCCGAAGCGCGCCTGGACACGATCCCTGCCGACCTGGAAAAACTCGCGGTGCGCGTGATTCACGCCTGCGGGATGGTCGAGGTCATCGAAGACCTGCGCTTCTCTCCGGGTGCCGGCAAGGCCGGGCGTGATGCGCTGGCTGCAGGCGCACCTATCCTCTGCGATGCGCGCATGGTTTCCGAAGGCATCACACGCACGCGCCTGCCTGCCAATAACGAAATCATCTGCACTCTGCACGACGAAGGTGTGCGGGAAATGGCGCTTGAGCTGGGCAACACCCGCTCCGCCGTGGCCCTGGAACGTTGGCGTCCGCATCTGGAAGGCAGCGTGGTGGTCATCGGCAATGCGCCGACAGCGCTGTTCTACCTGCTGGAAATGCTTGACGCCGGTGCGCCAAAGCCTGCGCTGATCCTTGGCTTCCCGGTAGGTTTTGTCGGCGCTGCCGAATCCAAGGCCATGCTCGCCGCTGACAGCCGTGGGGTGCCGTTTGTGATCATGCAGGGCCGTCGTGGCGGCAGCGCCATGGCCGTGGCCGCCGTCAACGCACTGGCCACGGAGATCGAATGATGCAGGCACGCGGTCGATTGATCGGTCTGGGTGTCGGCCCCGGCGACCCGGAGCTGATCACCGTCAAGGCGCTACGCCTGCTGCGCGAGTCGCCGGTGGTCGCGTATTTCGTGGCCAAGGGCAAGAAAGGCAACGCGTTCGGCATCATTGAGGCGCACCTTCAGGAGGTGCAGACGCTGATGCCGCTGGTCTACCCGGTCACCACTGAAGCGCTGCCTGCGCCGCTGTCGTACGAAAAAGTCATCAGCGATTTCTACGACGAGTCAAGCCTGCTGATCGCTGCGCACCTGGATGCCGGCCGGGACGTGGCAGTGATCTGTGAAGGCGACCCGTTCTTCTACGGCTCTTATATGTACCTGCATGACCGTCTGGCTGAGCGTTATGAGGCTGAAGTGATTCCGGGCGTCTGCTCGATGCTGGGTGGCGCTTCGGTGCTGGGTGCGCCGCTGGTGTACCGCAATCAGAGCCTGTCGGTGCTGTCTGGCGTGCTCGCCCATGACGACCTGAAGCGCAAGCTGGCCGATGCCGACGCAGCGGTGATCATGAAGCTGGGCCGCAACTTCCATAAGGTGCGAGAAGTGCTGACCGAACTGGGGATGCACGAACGCGCGCTGTACGTCGAGCGGGCCACCATGGCCAATCAGAAGATCGTACCGCTGGATCAGGTCGACCCGATGTCCTCGCCCTATTTCTCGCTGATTATCGTTCCCGGCGACAGGTGGCAAGGCTGATGGCACACAACACTCCAGCCATCATCATTCTTGGCAACGGCAGTCTGACGACCGCGCGACGTATCCAGCGTCTGTATCCCGATGCAGTGGTCCACGGTCTGGCCGAGCGGGTGCAGGGTGCGGACAGCACCTACACCGAGTTTGGCGCCACCGTGCGTCAGCTGTATCGGGAGAACACCCCGATCATTGCGCTGTGCGCGGCGGGCATCGTGATTCGTACCCTGGCGTCGTTGCTGCTGGAGAAGGGCGTCGAGCCGCCGGTGCTGGCCGTGGCCGAAGACGGCAGCGCGGTGGTGCCGCTGCTGGGCGGGCTGGGTGGTGTCAACGTCATGGCCCGTACGATTGCCGCAGGCCTTGCAGTCAATCCGGCGATCACCACCAGTGGCGAACTGCGATTCGGCACCTGCCTGCTCAACCCGCCGAGTGGCTATGCCTTGGGCGATCTGGAACTGGGCAAGCGCTTCGTGTCCGATCTGCTATCCGGCGAACAGGTGCGCATCGAAGGCGACGCGCCCTGGCTGGCTCAGGCGCAACTGCCCGAAGACCCGCAGGCAGAGCTGACGATCCACATTGGCTCCGGGCTGCGTGAGCCGTCGGCCAGCGAACTGCTGATCTATCCGCGCAATGTGCTGGTGGCGGTGGACGAGTGTTCACCTGAAATGGCGTCGCAGGTTCGTCAGGCCCTGCGTGACGCTCGAATTGCCGAACAGTCTCTGGCTTGCCTGCTGGCAAGTGAGCAACACATGGCCAACGCGCTGCTGCATCAGGCGGCAGATGAGCTGGATGTGCCGGTGCGCTTTGTCACGGCAGGCTCGGCCAGTCACATGGCGATGAGCGCCGTGCCGCAGTTACTGCCACCCGTGAGCCGTCCGGGCATGGCCATCGCCGTCGCAGCTGAACCGCTGGACGTAAGCCATATCGGTCGTGGCCGTGGGCGTCTTGCTGTGATCGGCCTCGGCCCGGGGGCTGCTGACCTGATGGTGCCAGCGGTCAAGGCAGAGCTGGCGCGGGCCAATGACGTACTGGGTTACGAAACCTACGTGCGCATGGCCGGGCCGTTTCGTGCGGATCAGGTGCTGCACTGCACCGATAACCGCGAAGAGATGATGCGTGCGCGCCATGCGTTCGAGCTCGCGGCACAAGGCCGTTCGGTCGTGGTGGTGTCGTCGGGCGATCCCGGCGTGTTCGCCATGGCCTCGGCCGTGCTCGAAGCGCTGCATGAGTCAGACAATTCGCAGTGGCATGCCGTCGAACTGGAAATCCTGCCCGGCGTTTCTGCCTCGCTCGCCACTGCCGCTCAGGCCGGCGCACCCCTGGGGCATGATTTCTGCGTGCTGTCGCTGTCGGACAATCTCAAGCCGTGGGACGTCATCGAAAAGCGTCTGGACCTCGCCTGTCAGGCTGATCTGGCGCTGGCGTTCTACAACCCGATTTCCCGCTCGCGGCCTTGGCAACTGGGCCGGGCGCTGGAGATCGTGCGTCAGCACCGCACGCCTGAAACGCCGGTCACGTTGGGCCGTGACATTGGTCGTCCGGGTCAGACCCTGCGCATCATCACGCTGGGCGAGCTGACGCCCGAGCAGGTGGACATGCGCACCATGGTTCTGATCGGTTCTTCCCTGACCTGTACCTTTCCTCGCAATGAGGGGGGGCTGTGGGTCTACACGCCACGCTGGTACGGCGCCAAACCGGCGAAATAATGTAACTGACTGTCGGCGTTCTTCCACAAGGAGGTGGGAAAACGCCGAAGCTTATCCGCCTGTGTGCTGCGATCTCGCAAGTTTTTTAATCCCCGGTCTGAATGAATGTATTCCCCTTGAACGATGGACAACGTAGTCGTTTTCCTCTTCTGTCCTGTGAAAGTTCATAAGTCCTTATATGTCGTAGGTTGTGATTCATGGACTGAGTCGCGTTTTTTCAACTGACCCATTTGATGTTCATCATCAGCGGGGCTCTTTGCTGCTGCGGTCAGCCGAACGCCCGGTTGATTGTTTGGTTATTCTCGTTGGCGTCCACAAGGACTTTCATGAATTAAAGGACTAATGAAATGAAAAACGAAACAATCATGAACAGTATTGACCAGGTCGACTTCGCAGGGCTGGCCAACTATAAGCTGGCTGACGCTTCCCTTTCGCTTGTCGAGCATGTTGACGCGCTGGCTGCGCGTTCGGCATCTGCAAGTCCGCTTTCGGATCTTCAAGAGGGTGAAAATGGCGCAGCGGCTGCGGTAGCGGCGGGCACCCTGATCGCATTTGCCGAGGGTGTATCGCGCCAGAACAAGGATGACGTAATGGACTCCTTGCTCTACGCCACATTGGTCGCCAACGAAAAATTCAATCCCGAACTTCAGAGTGATCTGTGGTACGGCTTGTTCAACAAGGTGCTGTCGGCGCTTGGCTGGCTCTCGACAAACTGGAGCTATGCCCGTTATCGCGCCACGCAGCAACGTTTCACGATGGATGAAGTCGGTCTGGAGATTCTGGGCTCGGCGATTGCCGCCGCAACGCTGCCGGGATCCGCGTCGCTCTCCATGTTGAAAGTGGCCAAGGACGCCGTTACCACCCTGAGCGCCAAGAAGGAGCCTCTGCGTCTTTTCGAGCGCCAGACCAAGACCCACCGTGGCGGTAACTTCCGTATCGCCGCCTGCGCCCAGTCTGCCGATGGCGATGTCAGTCTGGCCATGGGCGCGGTTGCCTTCAGCAGCAACATAGGTGTGACCAATGTCATGTTCTGGGAGTGGCAGAGCTCGGATGTCGAGACCTATAAAGGTGAAAACAGCCTGGTGCTCAACACTCGCGTCTATGCCAGCGTTCGCGATGTGGTTCAGAAGAAACTGGGCGATAACGCCAAAAATGCTCTCGAAGAATTTGATATCTGATTCTTGCTTGCGGAAGCCTCGTGCTTCCGCAACGTTCAGAAGGAACTGAGAATGGAACAGGTATTTAAAGGACGTGTGGTCAACGCAGGCAGTCTGCTGTTCTTTCCCGAAGAGCAGCAGATTGAATGGCCAAACGATATTCTGGATTCAATGCTGTATACCCAACTGGCGGCGTCCAGAAAGCACGAAAGATTCAACGATTTCGAACGTTGGAAAGAGGTTTGGCTCGCCGCTGCGCTGCGTTTTGGCTGGGCTTTGAAAGCGAGTGAACATGTAAGCGAACCACTGGCGAAGGGGACGCTGAATACGGTCTGGAGCCTTGCTGCTCGAGCCTTTTCCACATCCGTTTCGAGCTCGGCGCTGACTCGAACCGAAGCGTTCATGCAACTGGCGAATGCGCAGCCGGCGATAAAACTGCTGGCAAGCCAGGCCATGCACGTCGAGGCCCCCCCGCCCGACAGCAATGATCCTTCGCGCAGAACCAGGGCAGGGCAAAGCACCTTGGCACTGCAAGTGGGGTTCGTTACTGCGGATCGCACTCTTGACCTTGCGCTGGTGCATTTCAAGACCCGTCAGACCCTGACGGGGGAGTTTCTTTTCAAGCAGATTGAGCCCGGACAGATCCTGGGAAATGTCGAGGTGACTGTCTACTCGATGCAGTTGATGGATCAGGTCTATGCGCCATTTCGCGAAGTGTTCCATACCGCCCGGCTAAAGCAGGATCCTTCACTGACCCTGTCGCTCGGGGAGGTGGCCCATGTCGCTCAATGAAAGCATTTTGCACAGCAACCGCCTGGTCTCTTTCGATGAGGGCATTGATGTCGGTCTGCGGCAGGACATTATGGACTGCCTTCTCTATGCGCAGCTTCGCGCCGATGGCGAGACGTCGGTGCAACGCAACTGGAGGGGGTGGCTGGGGGCTTACCGAAGATCCGTGGGCGATGCCGGAGCGCAGCGTACCGCAATCATCGCCGATACGACGTTCATGATTCGTCGTCTTCGCGACTTGAGGCACCCACCTTTTTTGAATGGATTCCCGTCATCCGAGCTCCGTGAACTGTTCAGCCGTTCATTCGATACGCTCATGAATAGCGGACACGCAAAAGCGTTTTTCAACTCATGGTTCAGCTCGGGACGATCCGAAAGTATTCAGGTAGTGCCCTGTGTCATGGCTGACGAGGGTGAGGTCTCCATCATGCTGTGCGGTCTGCAGATGACCACAATGGCAATCAGCAAAGGATTTTTCCCTTGGGAGCTACTCAATGGCGAGATGAGGGTTGACTGTGCCGGCGCTGCTTACCGGTTCAGCCGTGAGCTGTTCGAGCCTGCCCGTGTACGTATTCAGAATGAACTGGCCAGCCATGCCAAAAGGGAAGTCATTCGTTTGTAACCTGTACCAATCCCATGGAGGGGATTATCACCATGAGCGTGGACGAAACCAACGCTGTCTATCTGGGGGGCATGCCAAGTCTGGTGACGTTTTTGCCCGGTCTGTCTGTGCAGGAGCGACAGGATCTTCAGGGCGTACTGCTGGACGCCCAGCTGTTTGCTGGAGCGCACCTGGATTTTGAAAAACAATGGAGCAGCTGGATGCACTACTACCGCAGCAGACTCCGTTATCGCGGTGTGCATCCACAGAGTCTGGTCATGGATGATTCGCTGCTGGTCAGCAGCGTGGAGGACTTGAGGCGCGCGACTTTTGCCATCAGGGGCGTGGGTGATCACCAATTGCTCGGGGACCTTGTCCGCCGTTCATTCGAGGCGGCGGGCATCTATCAGGCAGCCGGTGCCTATTTTCAATCGGGCTCAGGAAGATCACGTCTTGGCAGCTTTCAGATCGTACCCTGTGCACAGATGGGTAACGGTCAGGTCCTGATGCTGCTCTGTGGTCTGCAGTTGGTAGCGGATGCTTATTCGGCTGGCGGGCGCAGGTTGCTGTTCTTTTTCAAGGGGGGGAGTTACACCTTCGACAGTCAGACCTACGCAGCGCATCGCGAGGATGTGATCCGTTATCTGGGTGGAAAGAGCAAAAGCATGATCCGTGCGATTCATATCTGAACCGGGTTACGTCACCAGATAGCCCCGCACACCCGTAAATATTATTTGCGCGGCCAGTGCACAGACGAAAAGCCCCATCAGCCGACTGACGATCTGCAGGCCCTGGTCGCCGAGGATACGTTCGATTCGGTTGGAGAGGTAAAGCACCACGCCGACTGTCAGACTGGCCAGCGCAATACTCATGATGGCGGTGAGCTTGTCATCCCAATGTGGCTGGCTGACGCCCATGACCAGAAGCGCGCCGATTGTGCCGGGGCCCACGGTGAGCGGAATGGTCAGTGGAACGATGGTCACGTCCTGCTGGATGTTATCGGTCTGAACTACAGACTTGCCCTGAGCCATACCCAGAGCGGAGATAAACAGCACGCTGCCGGCGCCTATACGGAACGCATCGACCGTGATGCCAAACACATCGAAAATCACTCGTCCGAACAGGTACAGCAATACGCTTGAGACCAGCGTCGCCAGCGCGACTTTCCAGGCCAGGCGCTTCTGTTCCTTGCGCGAGTGGCCACGGGTCAGACTGATAAAGCAGGACAGCACGAAGAACGGGCTGTAAAGCACCAGCATCTTCAAGTAAACGCTGGACAACACATGGAGCATGGCGTGGGCTCTTGGCGGCAGAGGGCGGGCGAGAGCAGTCTATCAGGCAGCGGGCTGCCTGACCTGACGATGTCAGTTCTGCTGGTAAAGTTCGCCGTCCGATGTGAGGCCGCGAACCTTGTCCCGTTGCGCCACCCAGTGCTCGACCAGCTCACGCAGTTGCGACAGTTCGATAGGCTTGGCCATGTGTCCGTCCATGCCGGCCTGGCGGGCGCGATCCTTGTGTTCAGTGAGGATGTGCGCGGTCAGGGCCACGACCGGCGTGCGCACGCGCTGATTGCCGACTTCCCATGCGCGTAACTGCTCGGTGGCCGAGAAACCATCCAGGATCGGCATTTCGCAGTCCATCAGTACCAGATCGTAGCGCTGCGCTTTCATGGCGCGAAGGGCTTCCTCGCCATTGCTGGCCGTATCGGGATGCAGGTTGAGTTTGCCCAGCATGCCGCGGATCACCTTGGTCGAGATATTGTTGTCTTCGGCCACCAGGATGCGGAAATCACTGGGCACACGAACCGGCATGTTCAACACAGGGCCCGGATTGATCGGAGCGACGCCCTTGTTCAACTGGGTCAATTCATCGGCCAGCGTAGTCTTGAGCGTGTAGCCCGCCACAGGCTTGGCCAGAATGCGTTTGATGCCCGCATTACGGGCAATGATCTTGCTTGGCGCATTGCTGATGCCGGTCAGCATGATCAGCAGAATGTCATGGTTGAGGCTTGGGTCTTCCTTGATCTTGGCCGACAGCTGCATGCCCGTCATGCCCGGCATGTTCTGATCCAGCAGCACTACGTCAAAGTAGTCACGCAAGTGCGCCTTGGTGCGCAGCAGGGCCAACGCTTCCTTGCCGGATGCCACAGCGCTGACGTTCAGGCCCCAGGCGCTGCATTGCTGCACCAGCACCTTGCGGCAGGTGTCGTTGTCATCGACCACCAGCACGCGGGCATCTTTCAGCGGGCTATCCAGGTCAATCGTCGGCTGTTCAAGCAGCTTGGCGTCCAGCGGCAGTGTCAGCCACAGGGTATTGCCCGGCGTGCCGCTGTTCTGGATACCGAATTCGCCATCCATCAGCACGATCAGTTGCCGCGCGATGACCAGCCCCAGGTGGCCGCCCAGCTTGCTGCTGGCCAGGAAATTCTTGCTGTGCAGTTCCGCGTGCAGCAGGGCGTCGCGCTCTTCATCCGACAGCGATTCGCCGGTGTCCTGCACGGAGATGCGCAGGCGCGGCTTGCCGGACTTTGCGGTATCCAGCGCGACGGCCAGCAGGATTTCACCTTCTTCGGTTTTCTTGAGCGCGTTTTCCAGCAGGCTCAACAGCGTCTGGCGCAGTCGGGTCGGGTCGCCGCCGATCACGCGTGGCACCTGTGGCTGAATCAGGCTGATGAGTTCGACCTGTTGCTGTTCGGCTTTGGCGCGGAAGATGTTCAGACAGTCCTCGACCAGCGCACTGATGTCGAACTGTACGTCATCCAGCTCGATCTGGCCCGACTCAAGCTTGGTGATGTCGAGGATTTCATTGATCAGTGTGAGCAGTTCATTGCCCGCGCTGTGAATGGTCTGCACGTAATCGCGCTGCTTGACCGACAGCGGTGTGCCGAGCAGCAGTTCGGTCATGCCCAGCACGCCATTCATGGGGGTGCGGATTTCATGGCTGATCTTGGCCAGAAATTCGGCCTTGGCATTGATTTCGGCGGTGCTGGCGGCCTGGTCGCGGCTGATGCTGAATCGGTCTTCGGTGATGCTGCGCTGGCGTTCGCTAAGAGCAATGCTCATCAACAGCCCGCTGATGCAGAACACGCACAGCAGCGCGAGGATCAGCCATTGCGGCGGCACCAGGCTCAGCCACAGCAGGCCGGGCAGCACAATCATGTAGCCGATATTGAAGGTGATCATGCCCAGCACGAACAGGCGCGCCGAGCGATAGCCTTTCTGCCAGTGCCACACCGAGACCGCGAGGATGCTCAGTGTGGTCATGGAAACCAGCACGAAAGTCAGGATGTTGATGGGCAGGTCGTCGTCGAGCACCACAAGCAGCGCACCGACGCCCATGAGCACCGCGTTACCCAGCAGCAGACGATCCAGCACTTTCACGTTGCGATGGACAAAGAAGCAGTAGGTGTAGATCAGTCCGGCAATCGCCGCCATCAGCAGCGCGAGATGGGCACCGGGTGTCTGCGCAATGTTCCAGGACTCGAGCGGGCTGAGCAGGTTGAGCAGCAGCAGGGCGCTCAGTGCCAGCAAGGCTTCACAGGCCGCCAGCCACAGGTTGCTGCGCGAGCGGGAGTGTCCGTAGCGGGTCAGGTTCTGAATGATCAGCATGGCCAGTGCACCGAACAGCAGGCCGAACAGGAATGGCTCGGTTTCGTCGGCTGCGCTTTCGATGGCGGGCTCCAGCGTGATGCTGGGACGCATTTGCTGGGTTGATACCAGCCTGAGGTAGATGTCCAGCGGAACACTGCTTTGCGGCACGGTCAGCAGGAAGTCGTTGGACGGCAGTCGCTGATCCTGCCTGGGCACCTCGTTGCCTGTGCGCATATAGTCGACCAGCCGGTCGCCGTCCATGACGTACATGTCGGCGGTGGCCAGGTCGGGGGCAAAGATGCGCAGCAGTTGCTCGTGCTGGGTCGGATGCTGTCGATAGTGCAGCCACACAGCACTGTGTCTTCCGGCGGCGGTGACGCGCTCGAGTTCGACAGGACTGAACTGATTCTGATAGCGCGCCGAACGGATTTCATCCAGATCCAGGCTTGCCTTTTCGTCGAGCAACGTTGACCAGCCCGATCCATGATCGGCTTGAGCCGAGAGCATGAAGAGCAAGGTCATCAACGCGACGGTTGAGGCTATGGCAATCCTGAGCCAGCGCACAATGAAATCCCTTCGTAAGTGAATACCTGGTAAAACTGCGCAGCACCGGTACAACCGGCCAGCCTCGGAGAGAGGCCGGCCCGGTCTTTTATTCCAGGCTCTCACCACGCTCACGGGCAATGGCCCGGTAGCCAATGTCCTTGCGATAGAAAGCCCCTTCCCAATCGATTTTCGCCGCCAGCGCGTAGGCGTTCTGCTGAGCGCTGCCCACGCTGTCGCCCAGGGCTGTCGCACACAGTACACGACCACCGCTGGTCACGACACGGCCATCCTGCAGGGCGGTGCCAGCATGGAAAACCTTGCCGTTGAGTTTAGCGGCTTCATCCAGTCCGTTGATGGTGTCGCCCTTGGCGTAGTCGGCAGGGTAACCGCCTGCAGCCAGGACGATCCCGAGGCTCGGACGTGGATCCCATTGTGCCTCGATCTTGTCCAGCGCCTGTGCCAGGGCCGCCTCGACCAGCAGGACCAGGCTCGATTGCAGTCGCAGCATGACCGGCTGGGTTTCCGGGTCGCCGAAACGGCAGTTGAACTCGATCACCTTGGGGTTGCCAGCCTTGTCGATCATCAGACCAGCATAGAGGAAACCCGTGTAAACGTTGCCTTCCTCTGCCATGCCCCGGACGGTCGGCCAGATAACCAGGTCCATGACGCGCTGGTGAACCTCGGCGGTGACTACGGGGGCAGGGGAGTAAGCACCCATGCCGCCCGTATTCGGGCCGCTGTCGCCATCGCCGACACGTTTGTGGTCCTGGCTGGTCGCCATGGGCAGGACGTTCTTGCCGTCGACCATGACGATGAAGCTGGCTTCTTCGCCATCGAGGAATTCTTCGATCACGACTCGCGAGCCCGCATCGCCAAAGGCATTGCCGGCCAGCATGTCGCGTACGGCGTCTTCGGCTTCGGTGAGGGTCATCGCGACGATGACACCCTTGCCGGCCGCCAGGCCGTCGGCCTTGATCACGATCGGTGCGCCTTTTTCGCGCAGGTAGGCCAGTGCAGGCTCGATTTCGGTGAAGTTCTGGTAATCGGCGGTCGGGATCCTGTGGCGAGCCAGAAAATCCTTGGTGAACGCCTTGGAACCTTCAAGCTGGGCTGCACCAGCGGTTGGGCCGAAGCAATCCAGGCCGCGGCTGCGGAACAGATCCACGACGCCAGCCACCAGGGGCACTTCCGGGCCGACGATGGTCAGCGACACGTTCTTCTCGGCGAAGTCAGCCAGTTGCTCCAGCGCCAGTACATCGATCGCAACGTTTTCGCACTTGGCCTCGATGGCCGTGCCTGCGTTGCCCGGTGCGACGAACACTTTTTCTACACGTGGATCCTGCGCGACTTTCCATGCCAGGGCGTGTTCACGACCGCCACTGCCGATAATCAAAACATTCATGTCAAAAACCTCGATGACGCTGATTCTGGGAGGTAGCGCGGCAATTCATCGTCAGATGACCCCGCGGTACGAGGTCGCAATGACGTAGGTGTATGCAAGGCGGATGGGGCTTCGCTGAGCGGAGTTGCCTCCTGGCAATGAGCATCAGCGGAGCCCCATCCAACGCAGCAGACGCCTGCGTCATTGCGGCCGTTTCCTGAGTTAGTGGCGGAAGTGGCGCATCCCGGTGAACACCATCGCAATACCGGCTTCGTCTGCCGCTGCGATGACTTCATTGTCGCGCATCGAACCACCCGGCTGGATGACAGCGGTGATACCCACCTTGGCCGCGTTGTCGATGCCGTCGCGGAACGGGAAGAACGCGTCGGAGGCCATGACCGCACCCTGGACCTGCAAACCGGCGTGCTCGGCCTTGATGGCGGCGATGCGTGCCGAGTTCACGCGGCTCATCTGGCCTGCGCCGACACCAATGGTCTGGCGGTTCTTTGCGTAGACGATGGCGTTGGACTTCACGTACTTGGCGACTTTCCAGGCGAAGATCAGGTCGTGGATTTCCTGCTCGGTCGGGGCGCGCTTGGTGACGACCTTGAGGTCGTCGGCTGTAATCATGCCGATGTCACGGCTCTGCACCAGCAGACCGCCGTTGACGCGCTTGTAATCCCACGCTGGGGTGCGCTCGCTCCATTGACCACAGGTCAGCAGGCGCACATTGGCTTTGCTGGCCACGACGGCCTGCGCTTCTGCGCTGACGCTCGGGGCGATGATCACTTCGACGAACTGACGCTCGACGATGGCCCTGGCTGTCTCGGCATCCAGCTCGCGATTGAACGCAATGATGCCGCCAAAGGCCGACTCGGTGTCTGTGGCGTAGGCCAGCTCGTAGGCCTGACGAATGCCGCCTTCGTCGTCCGGGCACACCGAGACGCCGCATGGGTTGGCATGCTTGACGATCACGCAGGCGGGTTTGACAAAGCTCTTCACGCATTCCAGCGCGGCGTCGGTATCGGCCACGTTGTTGAACGACAGTTCCTTGCCCTGCAACTGGGTGGCGGTCGCGATGCCGACTTCGGCAGGCTTGGCTTCAACGTAGAACGCCGCGCTCTGGTGCGGGTTCTCGCCGTAGCGCATTTCCTGTGCCTTGACGAACTGGGTGTTGAAGGTGCGAGGGAACTGGCTGCGGCCTTCGGTGCTCAGGGTCTGTGCGGTCTGATCGACGCTGCCCAGGTAGTTGGCGATCATGCCGTCGTAGGCAGCAGTGTGCTCGAACGCCTTGAGCATCAGGTCGAAACGCTGGGCGTAGGTCAGGCCACCGGCCTTGAGACTTTCCAGCACCTGGCCGTAGTCGCTCGCGTTGACGACGATGGCGACATCCTTGTGGTTCTTGGCGGCGGAACGGACCATGGTCGGGCCGCCGATGTCGATGTTTTCAATCGCGGTCGGCAGGTCGCAGCCCGGCTTGGAAACGGTGGCTTCGAACGGATAGAGATTGACGGCAACCAGGTCGATCGGGTTGATACCGTGCTCGTTCATGATTGCATCGTCGATGCCGCGACGACCCAGGATGCCGCCGTGGATCTTGGGGTGCAGGGTCTTGACCCGGCCATCCATCATTTCGGCGAAGCCTGTGTAGTCGGCCACTTCCACTGCCGCGACGCCATTGTCCTTGAGCAGCTTGAACGTGCCGCCAGTGGACAGGATCTCGACGCCCAGCGCTTCAAGCTCGCGGGCGAATTCGAGGATTCCGGTCTTGTCGGATACGCTGATCAAAGCGCGGCGGATCGGCAGGCGGGTAGTCTGGTCGGTCATCTCGATTTCCATCAAAGCAAAAGAAGTCAGCAAAAAAAGGCGACCGCTGTCAGGTGGGTCGCCTTTTCTGTTTTGAATGCTTAAAGCAGATCGTACTGTTTGAGTTTCTTGCGCAGCGTGCCGCGATTGAGGCCCAGCAGCTCGGAGGCCTTGGTCTGGTTGCCCTTGACGTAGTTCATCACGCTTTCCAGAAGCGGAGCCTCGACTTCCGACAACACCAGGTTGTAGACGTCAGTGACGGATGCGCCTTCCAGGTGGGCGAAATAATTGTGCAACGCCTTCTCGACACTGCCACGCAGGGTCTGACCCTCTTCGCTGGGCGTGTTCAGGTGCTGTTTCAAATTGACGTTGTCGCTCACGGGTGTTGTTCCACTCACTAAAGTCTCGGTCATCATCGTCATGCGGCCACCTCTTTATCATTCTGGTTATCCGGGCCCTTGCAGCCTTGGCTGAAGAACTCCCGAACGTTGGCGCACTGTGCTTCCGTATCTTCCAATCGATTGAATCGGGCGCGAAACTCCCTGGCGCCCGGCAAGGTTGCGAGATACCAACCGACATGTTTGCGTGCAATTCGCACGCCCATCACGTCGCCATAGAACACATGAAGCGCTGCCAGATGCTCCAGCAGAATTCGCTCCACTTCACCGAGCTGCAGGGCCGGGAGTTTCTCTCCGGTGCGCAGGTAGTGTTCTATCTCGCGAAAAATCCACGGCCGCCCCTGGGCTGCCCTGCCAATCAGTAACCCGTCCGCTCCGGTGGCGTGCAGTACATACCGGGCTTTTTCGGGTGAATCGATGTCGCCGTTTGCAAACACCGGGATCGACACGGCCTGTTTGATAGCGGCAATCGTGTCGTACTCGGCTTCGCCGGTGTAAAGGTCCGCACGGGTTCGTCCATGGACCGCCAGGGCCTGAATACCGGCCTGCTCGGCAATTCTTGCGACGGTAAGTCCGTTTTTGTTCTCCCGGTCCCAGCCGGTGCGTATCTTCAACGTGACCGGCACATCGACCGCAGCCACCACAGCCTGCAGGATCTCGGTCACCAGTTGTTCGTCTTTCAACAGCGCTGAACCGGCTGCCTTGTTGCACACCTTTTTGGCCGGGCATCCCATGTTGATGTCGATGATCTGGGCTCCCAGGTCGACATTGGCACGCGCCGCGTCCGCCAGCATCTGCGGATCCCCACCGGCGATCTGTACCGAACGGGGTTCGGGATCACCTTCGTGAATCATGCGCAGACGCGATTTGCGGCTGTTCCACAGGCTCATGTCGCTGGTCACCATTTCCGACACCACCAGCCCGGCCCCAAGTTGGCGGCACAACTGACGGAAAGGCTGGTCAGTGACGCCCGCCATCGGGGCGAGGATCAAGCCGTTCTGCAATGTATATGGGCCGATGCGTACCGCCGACATAGCCTTACCTATAGTGGGGCCGAATCATCCGCAGGCCGTGTAAAAAACCGTTTCACACGGTCTGCAACGGGTCGTTCAGCCAGTTGCCTGTGCAACCGTAAGAGCGAGCCGAGAGTTTGAAAAAGGGTGGGCATGATACCCGCTCTCGATGACTGGATAAAGGCTGAATTGGATAAAATCTGAACAACTTTTTCCATGTCGCCAGGATCGGGATTCTAGAGCGATCATCAGGGAAAACTTACCGAACATGTGGGGCTGTTCGGCGAAAAAAGAGCGTAAGGCACGCTTGCGCAGGGTGGCATCACCCTGCAGGATCGCTATTCGGGCGAGCGGAAGTTCAGGCTGTAATTCACGGCCTTCGCACCCGGATCGAGGATATCCAGCGCAATATGGATGGGAGTCTGCGGCGGCATCTCTTCCTTGCCCGCCATTTCGCCGCTCATGTATTCGCCGGGTTTGAACCGACGACTGGCAATCAGCTGACCGCTGGTATCGGCAAACCGCAGCTCCAGCAGCGGAAACGGCTGGGAGAATGAAGCGCGGTTATAGATGATTGCATCCACGATCAGCGCACCTTGAAATTCAGGGTGACTGCGCACCACCAGGTTGCTGCTCTTGAGCAGGGAAATATCGACTTTCGAGGGCACCTTGCAGCCGATCTGCGGGCATAGCTGCTGAAACCATGGACGGTATTGATCCTGGCGCGCCAACTGGTCGAAGTGGTACCAGACGTATTGTCCGGCAAGTCCTGCGAGAGCCAGCAGGATCAGCAGTCCCCATGCAAGGCGACGGCCCCAGCGCGGTTTTGGTCGCTGCCAGTCCAGTTGCAGAGGGTCGTCCGTCAGGTCCAGCAGGGGCTTGTCGCGTACTGCGGGTTCATTGCGTTTGCGTTTGCTGCGCGGATCAGGCTCGGGTTCGTCGTGGCCGTAGTCGTCATCATGCTCATCGATGTCATGATCGTCGACCGCCGACCAGCGTTCGGTCTTTTCAGCAGCAGGCTGTTTGCGCAGGCTGACAGGCGGCGTTGCGGGTTCGTCATCGTCCAGATGAGCGCCTGCGGTCAGCGAAGGTTCGGTGCGGTCGTTGTCTGAAAGGTGCTTGGGCTCATGGTCATGCGCCGGCTCGTCCACCACTTCGGCCTGTACTTCGGGCAGATGACTGACGTCATCATTGTGCAGCGTGTCGACCCAGGCGGACTCGTCGGCCTGAGGGCTGTCACGCTGCGCCGTCAGCAGGCTGTCATCGTTACGGTTGTGGCGCGCAAACGTGTCCGGCCGCTGATTGTCGCGCTTTTCGAGGCGCGCCAGTTCTTCATCCAGATTCAGATTGTCCAGATCCATTTCGCTGACCTGCCACAGATCCTCGTCTTCCTCCTGAACCTTGGCTGGCTCGACGCGGACGGGTGCAGCAGGCTCTTCAATGGGCGCGTGCGCGACGGGCGGAGGAGGCTCTGCGATCAAAGGCTCGACGATCAGAGGCGCGTCGGTCTGCACCGGTTTCCCGGGCTCTTCGCTCGCTCGCTGCTCCAGCAGTTGTCGGGCAGCGTTGAAGACCTGCAGGCAGGCGCCGCAGCGCACCACGCCGCGTGCCACGCTCAGTTGCGCGTGGCTGACTCGGAAACTGGTCTGGCAGTGCGGGCACTGGGTGACGAAACTGTCGGTCATGCGGCGGTCCGGTTCAGGCGGCGGTTAACGGCGACGGCCCGTGATGCGTACCCAGCCATCACGGTTCGCGATCGGGTCCAGATCGAATGTAGCAGCATAGGCTGCGGCCACGTCTTCTCCCTGTTCGGCCAGAATGCCGGACAGCGCGAGACGCCCGCCCGGCCTGACCAGTTCTGCCAGTTGCGGTGCCAGCGACACCAGCGGACCGGCCAGAATATTGGCAACCAGCACATCGGCGGGTTCGCGAGGCAGGTCTTCAGGCAGATAAAGCGCAAAGCGTTCATCGGCGATGTTGTTGCGCCCGGCGTTGTCGCGTGAGGCTTCGAGCGCCTGCACGTCGATATCGGTGCCGACGGCCTGTTCGGCGCCCAGCAACAGTGCGGCGATGGCCAGAATGCCCGAGCCGCAACCGAAATCCAGCACGTTGCAGCCTTTGAGGTCCTGGCTGTCGAGCCATTCCAGGCACAGTGCGGTGGTCGGGTGCGTGCCGGTGCCGAACGCCAGGCCCGGATCGAGCAGCAGATTGACTGCGTCGGGCTCGGGTGCGGCATGCCAGCTCGGGACGATCCACAGGCGCTGGCCAAAGCGCATGGGCTGGAAGTTGTCCATCCAGCTGCGTTCCCAGTCCTGATCTTCGATGACTTCGGCGGTGTGCTCGGGCAGTTCCGCATCGGTCAGCAGGCGCAGATGCGCCAGTGCAAGATCGGCGTCGGTGTCGGCTTCGAACAGCGCCAGCAGGTGAGTGTGTGCCCACAGCGGGGTGGTGTTGAGTTCGGGTTCGAAAATCGGCTGGTCTTCAGCGTCCATAAACGTCACGGACACGGCGCCGACTTCGAGAAGTGCGTCTTCGTAGGTTTCGGCTTGTTCTGGGCTGATGGCGAGACGGACTTGCAGCCAAGGCATGGCGGATTACCTTCGATTCAAAAATAAGTGCGGGCTTGGCCGCGAGAAGCGGGCAAGTTTACTTCCAAGCGGTGCAAACAACAAAGCCGCATCACTGCGGCTTCGTCGTTATGAAACACACTGGCTTATTGATTGGCCAGTTTGTGCTCCAGATAGTGGATGTTGACGCCGCCTTCGCAGAAGCCTTCATCGCGGGTCAGATCACGGTGCAGCGGGATGTTGGTCTTGATCCCGTCGACCACGATTTCGTCCAGGGCATTGCGCATGCGTGCCATGGCTTCTTCGCGGGTCGCGCCCCAGGTGATCAGCTTGCCGATCAGCGAGTCATAGTTCGATGGCACCTTGTAACCGCTGTAAAGGTGCGAGTCGACACGAACGCCGTTACCGCCCGGTGCGTGGAAATGCTTGACCAGGCCTGGGCTCGGGATGAAGGTTTTCGGATCTTCAGCGTTGATCCGGCATTCCAGCGAATGACCCTTGATGACCACGTCATCCTGGGTGAACGAGAGCTTGTTGCCGGCGGCGATGCTGAGCATCTCCTTGACGATGTCGATACCGGTGACCATCTCCGAAACCGGGTGCTCCACCTGAACACGGGTGTTCATTTCGATGAAGTAGAAACGGCCGTTCTCGTACAGGAACTCGAACGTGCCCGCACCGCGGTAGCCGATGTCGACGCATGCCTTGACGCAGGCTGCGAAGACATCCTTGCGCGCTTGCTCGTCGATGAACGGAGCCGGTGCCTCTTCCAGCACTTTCTGATGACGGCGTTGCAGCGAGCAGTCGCGATCGCCAAGGTGGATCGCATTGCCCTGACCGTCGGAGATCACCTGGATTTCCACGTGACGCGGGTTGGTCAGGTATTTTTCCAGGTAGACCATCGGGTTGCTGAACCAGGCAGCCGCTTCGGCGCGGGTCTGGGCAGCCGCTTCGATCAGGTCTTCTTCCTTGTGAACCACGCGCATGCCGCGACCACCACCGCCACCGGCGGCCTTGATGATCACCGGGTAGCCGACTTCACGGCCGATACGCAGCGCGGTGGCTTCGTCTTCAGGCAGTGGACCGTCGGAACCGGGAACGGTTGGCACCTTGGCGCGCTTCATGGCGTCCTTGGCCGATACCTTGTCGCCCATCAGGCGAATGGTTTCGGCTTTGGGGCCGATGAAGGCAAAGCCCGATTTCTCGACCTGCTCGGCAAAGTCGGCGTTTTCCGCGAGGAAGCCATAGCCTGGGTGAATCGCCGTGGCGCCGGTGACTTCGGCGGCCGCGATGATTGCAGGGATGTGCAGATAGGACAGGTTGGCTGGTGCCGGACCGATGCAGACGGTCTCGTCTGCCAGGCCCAGGTGCATCAACTCGCGATCTGCCGTGGAGTGTACAGCGACGGTCTTGATGCCCAGTTCCTTACAGGCACGCAAGATGCGCAAGGCAATTTCGCCGCGGTTGGCGATCAGAACTTTTTCCAACATCGCAGGCTCTCCCCGGTTCAAACGATAGTGAACAGCGGCTGGTCAAATTCAACCGGCTGACCGTTTTCTACCAGGATGGATTCGATCACGCCGGCTTTCTCGGCGGTGATGTGGTTCATCATTTTCATCGCTTCAACGATGCAGATGGTATCGCCGACCTTGACGGTCTTGCCTACTTCAACGAATGCGGGCGAGGTCGGCGCAGGTGTGCGGTAGAACGTACCGACCATTGGCGACTTGACGACGTAACCGTTCAGCGCAGGGGCCGACGGCGCTTCAGCAGCAGCCGGAGCGGCTGGAGCAGGAGCAGCGACTGGCGCAGCTACAGGTGCTGGAGCAGGGGCGTAATACGGTTGCGCCGGGGTCTTGCTGTGACGGCTGATTCGTACGGACTCTTCGCCTTCACGAATTTCCAGTTCGTCGATGCCGGACTCTTCCAGCAATTCGATCAGTTTCTTGACTTTGCGAATATCCATCAATCATCAACTCCCAAGGGGTCTGTCATTCAGTTCGGCAGCCGGTTCAAGCCATGAGGTCAGCTTCTGGCTGCACCATTCATGGCCTGGAGCTAACGGCCAATTGTTCCAGGGCGGCCTCCAGGGCCAGTCGGTAACCGCTGGCGCCAAGGCCGCAGATCACTCCTACCGCAACATCTGAAAAGTAAGAGTGATGGCGAAAAGGTTCGCGTTTGTGCACGTTTGACAAATGCACTTCGATGAATGGGATGCTCACTCCCATCAGCGCGTCACGTATTGCCACACTTGTATGCGTAAAAGCGGCCGGATTGATCAAAATAAAGTCCACGCCTTCGTCGCGAGCGGCGTGAATCCTGTCGATCAGTTCGTATTCGGCGTTGCTTTGCAGGTACATCAGATGGTGGCCAGCGTCGCGAGCGCGCTGTTCCAGGTCCTGATTGATCTGGGGCAGGGTGACGGTGCCGTAGACACCCGGTTCCCGAGTGCCCAGCAGATTCAGGTTAGGTCCGTGAAGAACCAGAATGGTCGCCATTGTGTAGTCCTTTTATTGTCTGCGAGCGTTTACGCCCGGCGACTATGCCGGAAGGGCAATGGACTGTCCAGTTAACAACAGTAGCCAGCACGATGAGCGATATTCGCGCAAAGTTTGTGACTCAGGCGCTAGATTTGGTCATTTGCTCCATTCAGGCGGTCGATCAGACCCGCAGCGTCGATTTCGCCGACAACCCGAACATTTTGTAGTTCTTCGCCGCTTTTGCTGAAAAACAGCAGCGCTGGCGGGCCGAACAGCTTGTAGCGATCCAGCAGTGCGCGTTGTGCTGCATTGCTGTCAGTCATGTCGAACCTGACGAGTCTGTAGCCTGACAATCGCGCAACAACGCCAGGGTCTGGCAGCACCTCATGCTCGATAACCTTGCAACTGATGCACCAGTCCGCGTACCAGTCCAGCACAAGAGGCTTGCCGTCGCGTTTGGCTTCGTCGAGCACGCGGTCCAGTTCTGCGGAGGTGGTAATGGTCTGCCAGGTATTCGCCAACGCTACCGCTCCGCTGCCAGCCGTCGCTTGCGCGCGGCCCAACGGGCGTGTGGGGTCGGTCTGGCCAGTGAGTGCGCCGTACCAGCATGCCAGAGCGTAGACCAATAGCAGCAGGCCGATGAGCTGAGCGAGCTTTTGACGAGGTGTTTTGTCGGTCAGTTGCAATGTGCCCATGAACAACGCCACGCCAGCACTCAACAGACCGACCAGCAGCAGGGTGATCTGGCCTGGCATGACACGACTGAGCAGTCCGATGGCCAATGCCAGCAGGAGCACGCCGATGGCGTTTTTCACGGTGACCAGCCATGGGCCGCTTTTTGGCAGCCAGGCGGCACCACCTGTGGCCACCAGCAGCAGTGGTGCGCCCATGCCCAGGCCCAGTGCGAAGAGTTTCAAGGCTCCGCCCCATGCATCGCCGCTGGCGCTGATATACAGCAGCGCGCCCGCCAGAGGTGCTGAAACGCAGGGCGATACCAACAGGCTGGACACCACACCCAATACAGCAGCGCCCCATAGCGAGCCGCCTTCGGTCTTGCCCGCAATGCGATCAAGCCGATTGCTCAGACCCTGTGGCAGGCGCAGCTCGAAAAGACCGAACATGGCGATGGCGAAAATGACGAAGAAGGCCGAGAACGGCACCAGCACCCAGGCCGATTGCAGACGTGCCTGTAGATTGAGGCCTGCGCCGAACAGGCCCATCAGTGCGCCCAGCAAGGCGAAGCAGACCGCCATCGGCAGTACATAGGCAAGTGACAGGCTCAAACCGCGCACACCACCCACCTGTCCACGCAGTACCACGCCGGACAGAATCGGCAACATCGGCAATACGCAGGGCGTAAAGGTCAGGCCCACGCCTGCCAGGAAAAACAGCGCCAGTTCTTTCCAGCTCCACGGCGTTTTTGCTACGGACGCTGACGCAGAGGCAGACGGGCCGGCCTTCACATCGCCAATGTCCAGGCGCTCGGTCTCGGGCGGATAACACAGGCCTTTGTCGGCACAGCCCTGATAGGTGACCGCAAGGGTAAAAGGTCGCTCTTCGCCGGGCTTGCGCGGCAGATCGATGTCCAGAATGCCGTGATAGACCTCGACGTCGCCGAAGTACTCGTCGTGCTTCTGCTCGCCTTTGGGCAGTTGGGCCTCACCCAGGCCAATGTCGGCCGGCTCGGTGCGGAACTGAAAGCGATGGCGGTACAGGTAGTAGCCTTCGGTGGCGACGAAACGCAGCTTGATCGATTGCGGCGTGGTTTCGATGAGGCTTAGTTGAAAGGCCTGACGAACGGGCAGGAATTCCTTGCTGTTGTCGAGGGCTGCGCCACCCAGCGTCGGGGCCGGGCGACCGTCCAGCAGGCTTGCGCCGAAGGCCGGCAGGGTCAGGATCAACAGCATCAGGCATAGCAAACGGCGCATGGCAGTCCAGAATCTCGGAACTCGAAGTTGGCGCATGATAACGGAGTGCTTCGCTGCGTGCTGCGGCAAGGATTGTAAGAGCCAATTTCAGGAGGGCTCCGAAGGGCAGATCCTACTTGCCGGAAGAAACACTGCCACCGGCTTTCTGGTCGTAATACGCCGGTATCTCATGTTTATAGGTTTCAAGCCATCGTTGCAGGCTCAGATCTCGTTCGACAGCGGTGCTGGTCTGAGGTATCGCAGAAGCTGCAGAGCCTTTGGCCTGCACCTTCAACCAGGCTTCGGTCTGGCTTTGGCCCGCAGGCTGATGGTGTGACGAGCCACCGTCATCGATGGCCCGAGCGCCCGATGGAAAAACGATTGTGGCAGCGCACATGAGGCAGAACGTCAGGGTTTTACCGGTCATGGTAGTGCTCCTTTAATGGCGTGATCGTCCTGATCGAGCGCGGCGGTAGTCCGGGCTTTCAGGGCCACAGGCTGAGCCGCCGGGGCTTTGAGTTGTTCGGCTCGCGCAGTGGCATCGGTGATCTGCTCGGGCGTCAGGTTGGCGCGCGATGCCAGTTCGGCTGCCTGTTTCCAGTTGTCCTGGTAAATCAGCAGCGTGACCAGATTCACGGCTGCCAGCGGGTCGGACTGCTTGAGCTCCATGGCCGTCAGGAACTGAAAGCGCGCCTGTTCGAGCTTCAACTGATTCAGGTAGACAACGCCCAGGTCATTGCGGATTTTTTCGTCGGTGGGCTCCAGCTTGCTCGCCCTGAGCAAATGCTGCTGAGCCTGGACATTGTCGCCACGTGCGGCGGCCAGTTGCCCCAGACCATGTTCGCCCTGGGCTGCGCGACAGGTGCCGAGCAGGCTGCGGTACAGCGGCTCCGCCTCGTTGCTGCCCAGCAACCGCAGTACCCGTGCCTTGCGCAGCCGCACTTCGCCCAGGTTGTCCGGCAGACCTTCCAGGTGGGCAAGACTGGCGTGCAGTCGGCCTTCGTCAGCCATGTTCTGGGCCAGATTCAGGGACAGCTCCTGATCCGATGTCAATTTGGGGCAGCTCTGCGCCTGAGTGGATGACTGCATCCAGAGCGCGCTGCCGTCGGCGGCACAGCCGGTCAACATGAATAGCCCGAGTAACGTGATGATTGCCTTCATTGCATTTCTTCCTTGAACGGCCTGCACATTAACCTCCCAGAGCGCGGCTCAGGGCGACAAAACTGGGGCCTGCCAGCACGATGAGCAGCGCGGGGAACAGAAACAGCATCATGACCACCGACATTTTCGCCGACAGCTTGGAGATGTATTCCTGCAAACGGGTCAGGCGGCGGTCATCGATCAATTGTTTGAGGGTCAGAAGCGATTTCAATGCACCGCCGCCCTGATGGATCAACTGATTGAGAATCACGCACGTGTCGCTGAATTCGTCCACATCCAGCAGCATCGAGGCCTTGCGCAGCTCTTCGCCCAGCTCCAGACCGGAATCCACGCGGGTAAGAATGACGCGAATTTCTTCCGACAGGACCGGCAGCAGGTCCTTGCCTTCGCCACTGAGCACTCGCAGCGCCTGCTCCACCGCCATGCCGGACTCGAACAGGATGCGCAGCAGGGGAATGAAGGTGGATATCTCGACGACGACCTGTTTCTGACGCGCTTTGGCGTAGGTCGCCAGAACTCTTTTAGGCAACAGGTAGCCGATGCACAGTGCGAACATGGGCGCGACCAGCGGCTGTGAGACGTCCTTGAAGAACAGCATCTGCGCCAGTACGACCACAGTAACCAGCCCGAACGGCACGCCGATCTGGCAGGCCGCGTATAACGAGCGCTTGCTGGCACGCCGCCAGCCGATCCGGTTGAGCAACAGTTGCGTTTCGCTGTCCAGGCTGACACTGCGCTGACCCAGGCGAGTGTCACCCAGCAGGCGCAACCAACTGCCGATGCGGCTTTCGCGTACGGTCTGGCCTTTAAGGCGCTGAACCACGAGACGCTCACTGCGCCGCTGACGGGCGATATTGGACAGCACCAGAAGTGCGGCAGCCACCAGCATCATTGCGCACAGTGCGATGGCCATTTCAGATACTCCGCAACATGCGCCACAGCGCCAGACAGCCCACTACCTGCAGGACGAACGCTGCCATCAGCATGATCCGGCCGCCGCCGTCGTTCCACATGTGAATCAGATAGGTAGGGTTCACCGCCAGAAAGTAGCCAGCCATGCCGACCGGCAGCAGCGCCAGCACGACGGATGTCATGCGCGTCTCCCCGGTCATGGCGCGCAGTTGGCGACTGGCCTGTTCCCGCTCGCGAATCAGCCTGATCAGGTTTTCCATCAGATCGCTGGCGTTGCCGCCGTAGCGATGATTGACGCGCAGACCCAGTGCGAACAGATGAAATTCGTCACGCTCGTAGAGTTCGGCGAAGTCCCTTGCCGCATCCGGTAGACCGACGCCCAGTTGCACGTTGCGCTCGATGCGGCTCATGCCGTCCCGCAGCGGCTGGTCGGCGGCTTTTATGCCGTGCAGAACAGCGTCAGCCAGGGTTCTGCCGGATTTGAGACTTCGGACGGTGTGATCGAGCAACTGCGGCAACTGCTCGACCATACGCCGCACACGCTTGTGGTAGCGCCACGAAACGAACAGCCGCAGCATCAATGGCACGCCGATCAGACCTGTCACGGCGCCTAACCAGCCAAACATGACATAGCCGATCAGGGTCGTTGCCGCCCATGTCATCAGCAGCAGGCGGTAACGCTCGGTCGGGTGCCCGAGGCCTGCGCGCAAAAAAGCCCTGTCCAGATACACCCAGCTCGGCCTTTCGACGACCGGTTGCACCTGACCGGCAATCAGGCGTTCCATGACCCGCTCGCTGTCGGCGCGACTCAGTGCCGTCAGGAACAGCCAGGCCGAGGCGCAGAGTAACAGCACGGCGATGATTGCCAGCCACAGTGAGGCGCTCATGTCAGGGGCTCCTTGGTCTCAGTATCCGGGTCGCAGTTTTTCGCCGGCTGCATGCATCGCCTCGCGCTGAAATCCGAATCCGGTGCGGCGATCCAGCCGGAACAGGGTGTTGGTGACATAGACGTCGTCACGGATGCCCACCACTTCCACCACCTCGCTGACTGCGCGGCGTCCGTCGGGCAGGCGCGTCAACTGAATGATCACGTCCAGTGCCGCGCAGATCATTTGCCTGAGCGTCTTTTCCGGAATCTGCCGACCGGTCAGGCCCACCAGTGTTTCGAGGCGCAGCAGGGCGTCCTGGGCATTGTTGGCGTGCACCGTACTCATCGAACCGTCGTGACCGGTGTTCATGGCGGTCAGTACGTCCAGCACCTCGACGCCACGGATCTCGCCAAGAATGATGCGGTCCGGGCGCATCCGCAGCGAGTTGCGGATCAGGTCGCTGGCTCTTACTTCTCCATGGCCCTCGGCATTGGGCGGGCGGGTTTCCAGACGCACAACGTGGGGGTGATCAAGCTGGAGTTCGGCCACGTCCTCGATAGTCACCAGACGCTGGTGCGTGTCGATCAACTGGCTGAGCACGTTGAGCAGGGTGGTCTTGCCCGTGCCGGTCCCGCCGCTGACCAGTATGTTGCAGCGCTTGCCCACAGCCTCGGCGAAGAAGTCGAAAATCGGCTGGTCGATGGTCTGCATCGCCACCAGATCGGCACTCTTGAACATCTCGCGACGAAATTTCCGGATCGACAGGCATGGCCCGTCCAGGGCAATGGGCGGGATGATCGCGTTGACCCGGCTGCCATCGGGAAGTCGGGCATCCACCATGGGGGAAGACTCGTCGAGCCTGCGCCCGAGCGGGGCAAGAATGCGCTGCATGACGCGCTCGACGTGGTGCGAGTCGATGAAGCGCAGGTCGGTGTGGTGCAGCACGCCGTCACGTTCGACAAAGACTTTGCCTGGCCCGTTGACGAGGATTTCCGTCACCGAGTTGTCGCGCAACAGGACTTCCAGCGGGCCGAAGCCCGTCAGTTCATCCACCAATTCTTCGGCGAGACGCTCCATCTCATAACGCGAAATCGCCAGCCTCAGGCGTGCGACGTATTCGGCGACCTTGTCGATGACAAACTGCGCCAGAACCGGCCTTGAACCCTCCAGCAGGTTTTTGCCGCTTTCTTCGATGCCGTCAATGATGTAACGGTGCAGCACCAGTTTCAGGCCCTGCCCATCATCGGCACCGGTTTGCGAACGCGAGGAGACGCCAAACAGTTTTTCCGGCATTACCTGTTCTCCCACAGCCGGGCCAGCCAGCCTTGTTCGGGTTTGTCATGGGCGTCGGCGTTGCTTATGAGGTGCTCGCCCAGTTTGCGCAGCCCGGAACACAGCGAATCACGCGAGGCCAGCTCGAACAGCGTCAGCCCCTGGTTCTTGGCGTTGAGACGCAATTCCGGGGCATACGGCAGCACAGCGCGTATTGGCAGGCCAAAGGTCTTGCCGATGGTGTCCGAGTTGGGCGCGACTGAACGCAGGTAGCGGTCGACCAGCAGCCCTGCGTGTTGCAGCTTCATGCCTTTTTCCCGCCACAGGTTCAGCACAGTGAGGTTGCGTCGACAGCCCAGCACGCTCTGGTCCGTGTACCACAGCAACTGGTCGCAGTGGCTGACCAGGGTGCGCAACGCTTCGCTGTCCGGCTGGCCGACCAGATTCACGATCACGTGCTGAAAGTGCTGACGCAGGGCGCTAAGCAGCATGTACAGCTCCGCGGCGCTGGATTGCTCCAGATGATCATCGGCTTCGGTGTAGGCGAGGATTCGCAGACCGCTCTCGTGTGTCGTGAAGGCGCTGTCGATCAGCGTTGCATCCAGCCTGCGCAAGTGACGCAGGGCATCGCCGAAACTGAACGACGATTCCAGACCGAGCATCGCCAGGCTGTCACCGCGCGGCAGACCCAGGTCCAGCAGCAGGGCGCGCTGTCCGCTTTTCTGTACCGTCATGGCCAGGTGCGTGGCGATCAAGGCACCGTCGCCATCACTTTGCGCGCCATACAGCATCGACAGCCCGCTCATGTTGGGATTGGGCGCTACGGCGGGCAAGCGCTTGCTCAAGCGCCGAACCAGACCGGCCACTTCGCTGGAGCGGGAACCATAGGCGACGAAATCCCTCGCCCCGGCGCGCATGGCGTTGAGCACCAGTTGGTTATCCATGCCATCGCCCAGCGCCACAATCGCCAGCATCGGTTTGGCTTCCAGTGCGCCCTCGATCAGCGCGCTCTGGTTCATCAGGTGCTCCCGGTCCAGGCCCACGAACACCACGCTGGCGAAGGTAACATCCACCAGCGCCAGCAGATCGTCCAGGCTGCCGGTGCCCGCGCTGACCACCTGGCCCAGTGAGCCCAGCGCGCCTTGCAGCCATTCAAGATCGGTGGTGTTGCGGGTGATTGCCAGAAACGTCTGGCTCAGGCTCTGACTCATTGGGACAATCCGCCCCGGCGATCGAAGTCGCCGTTTTCCATGAAGTACATGCGTAAAAAGCTGGGGTCGTAGTTGCGCAGGCCTTCGCCGGGCAACGACGGCAGTTGCGCGTTGGCAGCCAGTGGCTGGACGAGATGCGGAGTGACGATCATCAGCAGTTCGCGCTCGTCACGCTGGATCTGCGAACTGCGAAAGAATGCCCCAAGCACCGGGATATCGCCGAGGCCGGGAAACTTGTCCACAGACGAGACGTTACTGGAGCTGATCAGACCGCTGATCACGAAGCTTTCGCCGTCAGCCAGTGAGATGCTGGTGTCGGTACGCCGAATGTTCAGCGCCGGAACAGTGGTCCCTGCGATGGTGATGCCTGCGGAAAAGTCCAGTTCGCTGACCTCTGGAGCGACTTTGAGCAGAATCCGGTCGCGGCCCACCACGGTCGGCGTCAGGGTCAGGCGCACGCCGAACTCCTTGTACTCGATGGAGATGCCGTTGCCTTCGCCATTGGGCACTGGAACGGGAAACTCGCCCCCAGCCAGAAAGCTTGCGCTCTGTCCGTTGAGAGCCACCAGGCTCGGGCGCGCCAGCGTGTAGGCGAAGCCGCTGTTTTCCATGGCGTTGATCATGCCCAGTACTTTGCTGCTGCCACCGCCCCAGACGATGTTGAAGGTGTCGTTGTTCAGCGGAATGCTAGGCCTTGTACCGCTGACGGTGCCCGGTGTCACGTTCACGCCCGGCACCGTGCCGGGCGCGCCGAACAGGAAGTTGTTCGAGCCCTTGCCGAAGATCGAGGTGCTTGCTTCCTTGAGTTTGCGGCGGCTCACTTCGATGAAACGGATGTCGGTCTGAACCTGACTGGGCAACTGCGCATCGGCGGAGGGCAGAGGTTGTGCGTCCACCATCGAAGCGGTTGCCCGGCCACGCACGAACACCATGCTCTGGCGCGGGGCCTTGGAACAGTCTGTCCAGACCATCAGGCTGGTCGTGCCGGGGGCAACGCCGGTGAGCAGAAAACCGTCGTTGCTGCTCACATGCACATCGGCGATTTTCGGATCGCCCACGGCAATTCGGGTAATGGCTACCGGCGACTGAACGTTCTGCTGCACACCCTGGCTGACTTCCACCACGGCGGGCAGCGCACTGAGGCCGGCACACGTCTCAGGCGCAGCCCAGGCTGTCGGGGCGGAGAGGGCAGTCAGCAGCAACGCCAGCAATCCGGGTTTTGCAACAGGCAGGGAACAACAGCTCATCAATGGCAATCCTTGCTCAATCAGGGAGTTTGTTGCGTGATCTGGTTACCGCGTATTACCTCGACGGCATGCCGGGCACGAGGTGCACCGGTCTGAATGGGGTTGGCTGGCGAACTCAGGCTCAACTGGCTGAAACTGACCATCTGGCGATTGGCTGAATCCAGCCGCTCGGCCACGGCGCGGGTTGTGCTCTCGCTGGCCCAGTAATCCTGCAGGTTGCCCTCGGACGCGCTGCGCACGGCCAGACGCAGCACGCCGCTCTGCGTGGCAAGCATCAGGCGGGCGAGCAGAGCCTGCGGTACGGCAACCACCACGGTACGAGCAGTGGCACGGCGTTCTTCCTGCTTGATACGGTCACTGGCGCTGATGGCATCGACCGGCTTGCCGTCGAGGTCCGGCCCGAGCAGTTCGCCAACGCTCAGGACCCGCAGCGCGGGGATCGCGACCTGACTGGAGCGGCGAGGGTTATCGGCATCGGTCGGCAAGAACAGCAGCACATCCACGTAGTCGCCGGGGCTCAACTGGCCGGCTGCGCCCGTGACTTCATCCACTGACAGCGCCAGCGCACGTTCCTGAGGGCGGATCATGCGGGCCAGCGCGCCTCCGACGTCGAAGATGCTTTCGTTCAGCCAGGCTCCAGCGCTCAGCGTACGCCAGCTCATCCGTCCAATGACAGGTTCGATCGAATCGAAGCTGCCGACGGGCGCGACCTTGAGGCGCTCCACCGTCAAGTCATCCGCCGTGATCGGCGTGTACGCCGGAACATCCCGGGCCAGCACAACGACGCTCTGGCGCAGGGCATCCTCCATCGGCGCCGTTGCCGGTGACGGTGCAGCAGGCAGCGCTGTGGCCGGCTCTGCTGCAGTCTGTGGAGCAGCGACGGGCGGCGCAGCTTCAGGTTGCCTGCTGACAATGATTCCCAGATACCCGGCGATGATCGCACCCAGCAAAAACAGCACGGCGAGCACCATGGTGATACGACTGCTCATGGCAACTTTCCCTTTGTCATCGCACGACAACCTCAAGCGCTTGCGTGAACTGAGCGAGCGCGCAAGGATGAACGTATCCATTTCGTTCTATGAAAGTAGCCCAATGCCCTCAAAGCGCCATTCGAGGGCTAATCGGTAATACCCACACTGTCGTCGGGTTGCGCTCCTGGACGAGCTCCCATAGAGCCGCTCGTGGCATGGTCTGGCGAGTCTCTCAGCAAGGCATGCATCACGTCGCCTATCACTTTTCGACTAATGCTTTATTACGATTGTGGGTTTGGGGAATGGAGACAATGCTGTAAGTGCAGACGGTTTCACATGTGTATGCATGTCGCGCCCTTCGGGGCGCAAGGAGAAATAAGATGTTCCTTACGGCGCTTTATGTTGAGTGTCACACTCGCATCAGAACCTTCATCAAGGATCAGGAGGGTGCTTCGGGTATTGAGTACGCCTTGCTGGCGGCAATGGTCGCGGTTGCGCTCGTTGCGTTTGTACCGGCCATCAGTGGCAGGATCACTACGATGTTTACCAATATCCAGAATGCGTTGTGATTTGAACGGTCATTGTCCGCGCTGCTCTTTTTCGCACGGGGAAATCTGGATATCCTGCTCGCGACGACTCATGCTTAAAGGTATTCACGATGGCCGTCCAGCCTACCCGCCAACAGTTGCTTCTGGTCGACGATGAAGAGGACGCCAATGAAGAGTTGGCGGAATTGCTCGAAGGTGAGGGGTTCTGCTGCTTCACGGCTTCCTCGGTCAAGATCGCCCTGCAGCAACTGACCCTTCATCCGGACATCGCGTTGGTGATCACCGATCTGCGCATGCCCGAGGAAAGCGGTCTTCAGTTGATCAAACATCTGCGGGAACACACCTCGCGTCAGCACTTGCCGGTGATCGTCACCTCCGGCCATGCCGACATGGACGACGTGAGTGACATGCTGCGTCTGCACGTGCTTGACCTGTTTCGAAAACCCATCTACCACGTGCGTCTGTTGGAAACCCTGAACAACCTCTTCCCCGAGCCGAAGATCTTTCAGGTTCAGTGAGCCGGTGCCTGACCGCCTTATCGTGCTCAAGTCGCTTGAGCAGCGTTCCCCTTTCTAACCAGCTCTCACTGGATAACTGCATACCTTGTGGAGGGCGGCTTGTCGGCGATGCATTTTGGCAGTAGGCCTGTCGGTGACGGGCCTGACGTTATCGCCGGCAAGCCGCTTCCCATGGGATTTGTTGTACGTGTAGCCTCAATCCACCACGCTGAACTCCACCCGCGCCGTCTGACCGCTTTCGTCGAGCACGCTCAGTTGATAACCCCCCAATCGGTTCAGGGTCGGGGTGAAGTCCTGTTCGTTGTCGGTGTCCGCGACCTGCGCGCCATCGATGAACCACCAGCGCCGACCGCTGCCGCCCAGTGCCGACAGCTTGAGGCGCAAGGCCTGACGGCTGGCGGCGGGCAGGCGCAGGTGGTCGCCGTCGCGCACGCCGACGATGCTCAACGGCGGCGCCAGGTTGAGGTTTTGTGGCGGGCAATCCGGGTCGACAGCAGGCAGGCGCGCTTCGCGACGTTCGGCTCGGGGGAGCCAGGGCTCAAGCGGTGCAGGCCATAGCGCGATGTCTTCCGGCTGGGCATCCGGGCAACCGGGGGCGACCCGCAGCCCCTTGGCGTTGATCCAGATTCTTTCCTGTAACCCCAGCCCCAGCGGTTGATCGGCGGCTTGCAGCGTGGGCGGTGTGGTGCCATCCAGGGTCCAGGCAAAACGCTGACGACGACAATTCGGGTCGCTCTTGCTCATCGGCTGACCCAGCGGCCAGCAGATGGCCGCCACGCCGACGTTCATCGGCACTGGCTGCACCGGCGCGACGATGCCGCGCTGGCTGTCGCGGTTCACCAGCACGTCGTGGACCTGAAGCATCAGTGGCGCTGCCGACGCCAGCCCGAATTGCCCCGGCACCGGTGTGCCGTCGGGCCTGCCGATCCACACACCCACCAGAAAGCGCGGCCCGACGCCAATCGCCCAGGCATCGCGAAAGCCGTAGCTGGTGCCGGTCTTCCAGGCCAGTTGCGGACGCTGCACCAGTTCGGCCCGAGGGTCGATGTCAGGTCGTGACTGACCGCTGAGAATCCGCCGAATGATCCATGCTGCGCCGGGCGACATCATTCGTCGTTCGCGCAAACGGTCCTGCGGCTGCAAGCGCACGTCTGCACTGCGTCCGCCGCGAGCGAAGGCGCTGTAACCGGTCACCAGATCTTCCAGCCGACTGCCTGCCCCCCCCAGAATAAGCGCAAGATTGGGCTCCGCCAGCGGCGGCAGTGTCAGCGGCACTCCGCCGTTGCGCAGTTCGGCGGCAAAGCGCTTTGGCCCATAGACTTCCAGCAGTTGCACCGCTGGCAGATTGAGCGACATGGACAGCGCGGAACTGGCCGCCACCGGACCGCCGAAACCGGTCGAAAAGTTACCCGGCCGGTAATCACCATACCGGCGCGGCACGTCCTGCATCAGCGATTCGGAATGGATCAGCCCGGCGTCCATCGCCATGCCGTAAAGAAACGGCTTGAGCGTCGAACCCGGTGAGCGCAGCGCCGTCACCATGTCCACATGGCCAAAACGTTTGGCATCGTTGATGTCCACCGAACCCACGTAAGCACGCACCGCCATGGTGTCCGCCTCGACCACCAGAATGGCCGCCGACGTGCGTTCCGGAAGTCGTGCGCGCCAGCCCAGCAACAGGTCTTCCATGCGCCGTTGCAGGCTGGCGTCCAGCGTTGTTCGAATCAGCGGCGGGCTGTTCGGGCGGTTCAGACGCCGGGCCAGCAGCGGAGCAAGGCTCGGTTCCTGGCGCGGCGCCAGCCACAAAGGTTCTTCAAGCGCCTCGTCCACACTGCCTTGCGGCCACACGTGAAATTCGGCCAGGCGCCTGAGGACCTTGTCCCGTGCGGCCTGAGCCCGCTGCGGGTGACGATCCGGGCGCAGACGACTCGGTGCCTGAGGCAATACCGCCAGCAGCGCCGCTTCGGCACGGGTCAGGTTGTGCGGGGATTTGCCAAGATACGCCCAACTGGCAGCCGCCACACCTTGCAATGTGCCACCGAACGGAGCGCGGTTGAGGTAGATACCGAGGATCTGGTCTTTCGACAAATGCCATTCCAACTGTGCGGTGCGCCACAACTGGCGCAGCTTGCCGAACAGCGTGCGTGAATGCGGATCGAGCAGGCGTGCGACCTGCATCGACAGCGTGCTGCCGCCCGACACCACACGCGCACCGGTGACGTTCTGCCAGGTGGCGCGCACCAGCGCCAGCGGATTCACGCCGGGATGGCTGTAGAACCAGCGATCCTCGTAGGTCAGGAGCGCTTCAAGGTAGTACGGCGACACCTGATCGTTGCTGATCGGGTAGCGCCACACCCCATTGGCATCGGCAAAGCGCCACAGCGGCGTGCCGTCTTCGGCCAGCACCACGCGGGCCAGATCGTCCCTGGGCAGTGGCAGAGGCCAGATGCGGTCCGCCAGCCAGAGCAGGGCGATCAACAGTAGCAAGGCACACACCGTCCAGCGCACGCATTGGTAGATGCGCGAGGTGCGCAGCGAGCCCGGTGCAGGCTTGAGTACGGTCATGAGACGCACAAGAAATTCAGGTTTCAACGCAAAGAGCCTTTATCATCCACGGAACCTGATACGCCTGGCGACAGCCAAAGCGCACAGATCATTTTATTCATGGCCCCAATCAGGATGGACATATGCAGGTAGAAGGCTTTTTTGAGTGGCTCGGGCAGGCAATCGGCGCGGTCATCCGCTTCTTCGTCGACGGTCTGGCGTGGCTGTTCAACGGTTTCACCAACGCGGGCGGCAACTTTGTCGACGGATTGTCCCGCACATTGGGCATGGACACCTCGCTGATCAGCATCGTGGCGCTGGTCATCGGGCTGATGCTGCTGTACTCCGCGGTACGGGCCTTCATGCGTGCGTCGATCATCCTCGGGATCATCTGGCTGGCACTGGGCCTGTGGCTTCTGAGCTGGATCATTCACTGATTCAGCCCTTCACGCGGCAACGTGCCCCTGTGCAAGCGGGCACGTAAGGCACCTCACTTACCCTTCACAACCATCTGCGCAGGCGCATCACCCAGAGCCTGCCAGTTTGGCCGATACATCGACTCCACCTGCGGCGGTGGTACACGGTAGGTGCCCGGCGTCACGGCGCGAGCCAGGTACAGCAGGTGCACACTGGTGCCTGCGTTGATATCCAGCGCGGCCACATAGCGGTCACCTCGATATTCCTGATGCTTGATTCCGGCGTTCTCCATCGACTCGCGCAGGGTTCTTACCTCTTCGCTGGCGTCTGCCAGGCTGGCCGAACTTTGTGCCAGGTTCTGGTTTTCCAGTTCAAGACCGGCTGGCAGCAAGTCCACGACCAGCGCATCAGGTACTCGCTGACGAGCGCCGATTTCCAGATGCACCAGCACCAGTTGCCCGGTTTTCAACGCGCCAACGTTCAATGGCGCGCCGCTCAGGCTCAGGTACTCACGACGAATACCGAGGTTGTCGCCACCGGCCACCGGCGCCTGAGTCGGGTAGCCCGACACCGTCAGTTGCTGATAAAGCGGTTCACTGCCTTCGTTGTGGACCGACAGTGGCGAAGCCAGCAGCGGGCCGTCGAGTTTGAGGGCCGGCTGCTTATTGCTCAGCTCACGCATGTCAGTGCCGCTGGTGAGTTGTGCCGCCCAGTCCTTGTCCGGCTTGTTCAGCAGGTTGCGACCGGCCAGGAACAGCGAGTTGCTTTCCTGCGTGGACAGATAGCGATTGGCGGCGACTTCATCGGCCAGGGTAAACAAGCGTTCATCGCGCTTGTCCCTGGCCATGTCGTTTTCTTCCAGCAACGCCAGAATCAGCGCCTGATCACGCAACGAGCTGCCGTAGTCGGCCAGCCATTCGTTCTTGCGGTTGATTGCCAGACCCGCCGTGAGCGCCAGATCGGCACGCGGCTTGTCGCCCATTTTTTCCAGCGCGACGGCCAGTTGCACCAGCGGCAGACCGGAGCGTGCATCACTGCGGCGATCGAACAGGCTGCGCAGCGCGGCCAGCGGCGCCTGCTGACTGCGCGACAGCACCAGACCGGCGTACGCCTGAACAGCAAAGCGGGTGTGCTCGGCGTTCTGGCTGTAGCTGACCTGGATCTGACCGGCATCCTGCAAATAACGCAGCAGACGCTCGTTGGCCTTCTTGAGTGAATCCGGCGCGACGGCAAAGCCCTGATCACGGGCACGCAGGAGGAAGTCAGTGACGTAAGCCGTCAGCCAGTATTCCTCCTCGCTGTCTGAGCTCCACAGACCGAAGCTGCCGTTGTAACGCTGCATGACCAGCAGGCGCTCGATACCGATTTCGACCTTGCGCTTGCGTTCGGCATCCGGTTCGCCGGTCAGGCCCAGACGCTTGAGGGTGGCGGCGTCGGCATACAGCGACGGGTACAGCCCGCTCGCGGTCTGCTCCAGGCAGCCGTAAGGGTAGGCCTTCAACGCCCGGATCTGTTCGCCCAGGTTCAACGGCGGACGACTCGACAGCGACAGCATGGCTTCGCGGCCAGCCGGCTCGAAGGCTTCCAGAGCACCTTCGGGCAGGTTCCAGGGCTGATCGTTCAGGGTCGCGCGGTAATGTTTGAGCAGGGCCGGGTAGGCCGGGCGCACGCCGACGGTCCATTCACGCGTAAACGCAGGCAGGTTTTCGCCCGGCAGGTTCAGGCCTTCCACCCGCACTTTGATCGTGCCCTGGCCGAGGCCACCTTGCGCCAGCACCGGTATTTTCAGGGTGACGCGCTGACCTTGCTTGAGTTGCAGTGGCTTGAGCTGATCGCCACCGGGAATGCTCAACTGGCCTTCGGCGCTGATCTTCACGTCCAGCTTTTGAGCCGCGCCTGACAGGTTGGAGACGTCCAGCGCCACTGTGGTCTGGTCGCCACCGGCCAGGAAGCGCGGTGTCGACAGCTCGGCAATGATCGGCGCGGCGACCACCGTCTTCGCTTCGGCCATGCCATAGCGGTCCTCGGTCCAGGCCTGCGCCATGACGCGCAACTCGCCGTTGAAGTCCGGGATGTCCACGCTGACTTCGCCTTCACCGGCGTCGTTCAGCGTAACCGGTGCACTTTGCAGGGCCACGATGGTGACGCTGGTGTCAGGACGTTTTCCGCCCTTGGCCAGAGCGTCACCACCAAAAGCGAGACTGGCCAGACGACCCTGACCGGCTTCGATCAACTGGCCGTAGATGTCCAGTTGGTCGGCGCCGTACTCCTTGCGCCCGAACAGGCTGGCAAACGGATCAGGCGTGGCATAGCGGGTGATGTTGAGGATGCCCACGTCCACGGCCGAAACCAGCACGTGCACCTGTTTTGGCACGCTGCCATCGACGTTTTTCGCGGCCACCTTGAGTTTCAGCGGTTGCTTGGGACGCATCTTCTCCGGCGCAGTAACGGTCAATGCCAGCTTGCGTTGCGAACGGTCCAGCGGCAGGTGCAGAACACCGACGGCACGCTTGGGCGTGACATTGGCCTTGCGCTCGCCGGGACGCACCACCAGTGCCGTCACGTACAGGTCGTGGCGTGCCCACTTCTTGTCCAGCGGGATATCGAACGACTTGCCTTCCACCGGTACGTCGATTTCCTTCCACCATAGCGGGCCTTCACTGGATTCGACCAGCAGATAACCCTTGCCTGCGGCAGGAGGCGTTACTGTGATTTTGGCGGTGTCGCCGTCGTTGTAAGCGGGTTTGTCCAGCGCGAGCTTGACCTGATCCGGTCTGACCGCGCCGCCGTCGGTGTTGTCCTGCCAGCGGTAACCGGCCCAGAAACGCATGCTGCTGACCATGCCGGTGGATGGGTCTTCCACTTCGACGCGGTACGGGCCCCACTCGACCGGAAAGCTGATTTTGGCCGTGGAGTCCTTCTTGAGGCTGACGGTTTCCTCGTTCAGGTTCAGGAATTTCTCGTTGAAGTGATAGCTCCAGCCATCGTCGGCCGAGTAGTTCCAGTAGTAGTCGCGGCGTTCGCGAATCAGACGCACCTTGACGTTGTCCGCTGCCAGCTTGTTGCCCGCAGCGTCTGCCATGACGATTTCGAACTCGGCCGGGCCGTCACCATCGGTCTGCGCTTCGCCCTTGCTGGCGTCCTCGTCGTACTCATCGTCGCCAGTGCTCTTGCCGAACAGCGCACGTACGCCCGGCAACTGCTCGGCAGGCCAGATCGGCTGAACCAGGCGACGGGTGATCGGGCGGCCACCGGATTCCTGCAGGCTGGCCTGCAAAATCAGTTGCAGCGGCGATTTGGCTTCAGACCATTTGGTTTCAACCGCCAGCGTTGTGTGGCCGTTGGGGTCGAGGGTGACGGGCTCCAGATCGACATCGTGCCTGAGGTCTTCTTCGGTGATGGAGCCGAACTGGTAGCCCGGCAGTTCAGGCACGGCTTCACGCAACGGGCGCACGTACACCTGACCGGTCAGGGTATTGCCCGAGGCTGGCGCGCCATACAGGTAGCGGCCAGTGATGTCGAATTCGGGATTGTCTGCGGGTGCGACAGGTTCATCGCTGCCCTTGAGTTCCAGTGCCAGACGCTCCGGCAAAAAGTCTTCGACCTTGAATTCATAGAGCTGCGGCTTGCCGTCGCCCAGGTCGAACACCAACTGCCAGCGCCCCGTCGGGGCCTCGTCGGCGAGATGCAATTGATACTGATAGAAGCCGTCCTTGTCGGCTTCCCAGACAAACTTGCGGCTGACCTGATCGTCAGGGCGGCGTACTTCGACGGTGATTGGCTGCGGCTTGACGTTCTTGCCGTCGTTGTCGCGCAGCAGGCCGTTGAGCAGTACGGTTTCGCCTGGGCGATACAGGTCGCGCGGGCCGAAGATGAAGAATTGCAGCGGGTGCGCCTGCGGGCCGGAAATGTCGAACTCGGCCAGGTCCAGCGCGGAGCTGTTCAGACGCAGCATGCTGGTCTGCTTATCCTTGTGCGCCAGCACTACCGCAGCCTTGGCAGGCAACGGCAGTTGGGTGTGGCCGTCGCCCTCGGTCTTGCCTTGAGCGACCACCTTGCCGCTTTCATCGTAGACGTCGACGTTGACGTCACTGATGGCCTTGCCGCCTTCCAGCGCCTGGGTGAACACGTCCAGGCGATTGCTGTAACGGTGCACCGACAGGCCAATATCGCTGAGCGTGAACAGGGTCGCAGGCTGCGAGTAACTGTAAGTGCCTGAGGCACGCATCACCGCCAGATAGACGCCGGGTTGTTGCAGGGCCTTGATTCCGGCAATCGGCAGCAGCAACGTTTCGCGTGTGTTGCGGGCAGGCTTGAGGTCGAAGCGGCCGCCGTACACCAGGTCGGCCATGGGCAGCAGTTCTTCGGAGCTGTAACTGGACAGGCTGGATGCGCCATCCCACTGAGCCAGGAAGCTGGGCATCGAGTCGGCTTTGACGCGGAAAAATTCGACATCAACCTTGTCGACGTTCAGCGCGATCACCGGCAGGCCTTCGGCAAGTCGGGTCGGCAACAGGCTGCCACGGCTGGCAAAGCCCACGCTCGGTTGCAGGTCGCGGGTTTCCAGACGGCTGATGAACTCGGCGGCCAGTCTGGCCTTGTTGACGGCCAGCAAACCGGCATCGACAGTCAGGACCAGTTTGCGTTGCGGTTCCAGATGGCGCAGACGCAGCTCCATCAGATTGTCGGACAGCTCCCAGGCGCCATCGACCTTGCCATTCTTGCTGTCCACCAGGTGCAGCTTCTCGCCAAATTTCTGTTCCGGGTCCAGCGGCACGGAAAAACTCACCGACAGCGTGCTGGCGCCATCGACCTGGATTTCCGAGACATCAATAACTGTCAATTCGCGGCCTGCGTAGCGCTTGCTCAACGCCGCCAGATCCACCGCGGGTTTGGGTCTGGTCTCGGCTGCGGTCGTTTGGGTGGTAGGCGCTGCTGCGGGGGCAGGCTTTTGCGACGTTGAAGAATCACAGGCGCTCAGCAGCGCAAGCGCGCAAGCCAAAAACAGTCCTTTGTTGAACATTTGGGCACTCATCGACGGCAATAGAGAGGGGGCTGTAACGGGTGAGACTATATAGCAGTCAAGGTTACATTTATTACAAGGCGCGCGAATAGACCCTCGGATTGAGACTTTGTTCGCAACTGGCGCAACCCGGACGCGGAGCATCCAGAGCGGCATTCCCACGCGGAGCGTAAGAAGCGATGGGTGTGATGGCTCTCGCAGAATCTTCCATCGGCAAACCCGCGCAGCGCTGGCTACAATGCCCGCCTTGCCGGGAGTCCTCATGTCCAGTTTGTTCCACGATTGGCGTCATCGCCCCACCCACCGTCGGGTCTGGGCGCTGGCTGCGCCGATGATCTTGTCGAATATCTCCGTGCCACTGGTGGCGCTGGTCGACAGCGCGGTGATCGGCCATCTGCCGCATGCGCATCAGTTGGGCGCGGTGGCGGTCGGCGCGACGCTCTATACCTTTCTGGCCTGGGCGATGGGTTTTCTGCGTATGGGCACCACCGGCTTTGCGGCGCAGGCGGCGGGGCGCTCGGATGGCGCCGCGCTGCGCCAGATTCTGTTGCAGGGCCTGCTGCTGGCGGTCGGCCTGGCGCTGGTGCTGGGTGTGGTCGCCGTGCCCTTCAGCCAACTGGCGCTGGCCATGATGCAACCGTCTGCCGACCTGCTGCAGATGACGCTGGATTTCTTTCACACCCGACTGTTCGGTCTGCCCGCCGCGCTGGCCAGCTATGCGCTGGTCGGCTGGTTTCTGGGCACTCAGAACGCGAGAGCGCCTTTGGCGATTCTGCTGACCACGAACCTGGTGAACATCGCGCTCAATCTCTGGTTCGTGATCGGTCTGGACTGGGGCGTAGTCGGCTCCGCGCGGGCCTCTGTGCTGGCCGAGTGGACCGGGGTCGTGCTCGGCCTGATTCTGGCGCGCAGGGTGCTGCGGGTCTGGCCCGGCCAGATTGCCTGGGCGGCGCTGAAACTGTGGAGCAACTGGAGACCGCTGCTGGCGGTCAATCGCGACATCTTTCTGCGCACGCTGGCGCTGCAATCGGTGATGTTTTTGATCACCGTGCAGGGCGCCCGGCTGGGCGATGCGACAGTGGCGGCCAACGCACTGCTGCTCAACGGACTGTTGCTGACTTCCCACGCGCTGGACGGACTGGCTCATGCGGTGGAGGCCTTGTGCGGCCATGCCATTGGTGCGCGCGACCGAACAACCCTGCGTCGCTCTCTGGTGGTGGCCGGAGGCTGGTCATTGATTGCCAGCGTCGGGTTCGCAGTGCTGTTTCTGGCGGGCGGTCAGTGGTTCATTCGCTTACAGACCGACATTCCTGAAGTGCGCGAAACCGCCATGGTGTACCTGCCGTATCTGGCGCTGATGCCGTTGCTGGCCGTCTGGAGCTATCTGCTCGACGGGCTGTTCATCGGTGCGACCCGTGCCCGTGAGATGCGCAACGCGATGCTGATCAGCGCAGCGGCCATTGCTCCCGTCGCTTATCTGGCGGCCAGCCATGGCAATCACGCGCTGTGGCTGACCTTTCTGGCATTCACACTCTTACGCGGCATCAGTCTGGGCAGCATTGCCCTGCGTCTTACGCGCAATGACGGCTGGTTCGTCCGCTAAGGCGCGGTCACCGGGCTGGACGCTACCGCCGTCGGGTGTGGGCTGTTCACGAACATGACCACCTCGTCGATCACGGGTGCCAGACTGCGCAGGGGTTTGGCGAAGGCGCCGACCAGCGAGCCGTGAGTGGTGTGCGAGAAATACAGCTCGCGGACCGGCAGCCCCGCCTCACGCAGTTTCAGGGCCAGCCCGCCGGTATTGCGTTTCGGGTCGACCTCTTTGTCCTTGCTGGATGCCATCAGCAAGGCCGGGGGTGATCCAGCGTTGATATGGTTGATGGGTTGCGAGTCGCGTGGCGTGTTCGGGAACAGAAACGCACGCTGGATCTCGGGGTCTTCGATGGGCAGGAAATCATAGGGACCGGCCAGACCGATCCAGCCACTGATGATGTGATTGGAGACGCCTTCTCTGGCCAGCCAGCGCGGATCGAGTGCCAGCATGGCAGCGTTGTAGGCGCCCGCGCTGTGACCCATCACAAACAGTCGGTCAGGATCGCCGCCGTAGGTCTTTATGTGCTTTCGGGTCCAGGCCACCGCTTTGGCCGAGTCTTCGACGAAGTCCGGGTAGCTGACTTCAGGGTACAGCCGGTAATCGGCAATGACGGCCACGATGCCGCGTTCAGCCAGCGCTCTGCCGACGAAGGCGTAGTTGGCCCGTTCCCCACGGGTCCAGCTGCCACCGTAGAAAAACACCACCACCGGTGCCTGTTCGACGTTCGATGCGGGGGCGTAGATATCGAGCCGGTTACGCGCCTCCGGGCCGTACGCCCTATCGGGCACCTCATGAACACCCTTGGCAGGGGTCAGGGTATTGAGCACTGTGAACACAGAACAACCCGACAATAGCGTCAGCAGGGCACCAGTCAGCAGCGTACGGAAAATCGCTCGGGGCATGGTGAAGTCTCGATCAAGGGGCGGGCGGATAAGGCAATCCAGGCTCGGACCGCGTTGGCGCTCTATAGTTACATCACCACGATACGTTAGTAAGTGAACTCTGGTTCATCACCATCACCCGGTTCGCCGGCAGGTCGTTCGCTGTCGAGCACGACACGCGGGCTGATGAGTGTCATCCCTTCCGAGTCGAACCTGACCTGACTGGCGCCAACCTGCAGCAGCAACTCGCTGTCACGCTCCAGGTAAATTTTCGATCCGTCTTCCAGGCTCAGTCTCTGGCTTTCACCCGGTACGCTTTGCCAATCGAGCAGCAGTCGTACGCAGGGCGTGTTTTGTACGTCCTCTGCTCCCAGCAGCATCAGAGGTGTCGCGGCGCCGGAATGCAGGGTCGCGATGATCGTCGGGTTGTCCGGATTGTTGACCTTGAACTCAACGACCACCTGCACGCCGCCCCGACTCCAGAGTCGCAGTGCCGGATCGACAGGCAGCCAGCAGGTCGTATGGCGCGCATCGGGACCCTGTCGGGCCCATTCGAACTGCACCTGAACCCGTCCGTCCGGATCGCGCTCCTGCAATTCGCCCGCAGCACCCGTGAGCCAGGCACGCTGCATTCTGGCGACGACGGGCCATGGCCAGGGTGCATCCGAGACGAAGCCGGCTTCCCAGGGCGCTGCCTGAAAACGGTTCGAATAGGGCTGTCTGGTCGAGCCGCTCTTTGTTGCCTGATCGTTGAAGCGGTGTTCGACCCCGGTGATCAGCCACATGTGGTTCCAGTCGCGCTCAGGAAGTCCGGCCAGCGGCAGCAACAATCCGCTGGTAACGAAGGGCAGCGTGCTTTCACCTTGCGCACGCTGCTGCCTGCGGTCGTCCTCGGTGTTCGAGCCTGTCGGCGTCACGGCAAACTGTGTGACGCGCGGCTGATGCTCGAACTGACTCCAGGCCGCAATGGGGGCACGCCGAAACCCGCGCAGTCCATGACTGAACACCAGTTCGTGACGACGTCGGTAGTGATGGAAGTGGTAGTGAATGCTCTCTTCGGCGCACAGCCGCTGCAAGAACATCAGGTCGGACTCGTTGTGCTGAAAACAGGTTCTGCGCGTTTGGCACTCCTTTTTCAGGTCGAACCGGTAACTGTCTTTCAGCCCATGCTCCTTGAGCACCTGAGCGATGATTTGTGTCGCGCTCATCTGCTCGAAGACCCGGTGGTTGTGGCGGTGGGCCAGGCACGTCAGCCTCGGGCCAACAGTGAGCCGATAGCACGCAGGACCCTGTCGGTAATGCTCGCGTGTCGCGCCCTGAATCTGACCGTGAAACCCTTGCGGGCCACCGTTGAAGCTCAGAAAAACGGACGTGTACATCAGGCTTGCCAGATCGACTTCATCACCGCTGACCTGCAGCTGGAACACGTACGGCTGGCTGATCGCCTCGGTGGCGCTGAAGGACAGTACGCTGAAATGGCGACGCAGGCTTGCAATCTCCAGACGAAAGAAGGGTGCGCTGGCTGGGTCGGGCATGGAGTGTTCTCTACCGAAATTGCGGTCGGCGATTCTGGCGGAGAAGACCGTGCGGTAAAGAGGTGGCACGCAGAAAAGGAAGCTGCCTACAGGACTGACAGGAAGAGGCTTACATGGGGCTGTTACGGCTGGTCGTTCCCGGATGGGAACGACCAGCCGTCCAGGTTCAGGACGACAGGTAGGAAGAGCGGGTCAGACCCAGACGCAGGGCGTCGAGGAAGTAGGTGCGTTCACGCGGGGTGATCTTGGCGCTGGCAACCTTATCCCGGTAGTGGGTCATCAGTTCTTCCGGCGACAGGTGCACGTAGCGCAGCATGTCTTCAATGGTGTCGTGGGTTTCGATGCCTGCGTGGTAAACACTGCCGTCCGGGTTCTGGTAAATATTCACCGAGTCGGTGTCACCAAACAGGTTGTGCATGTCGCCGAGAATTTCCTGATACGCGCCCACCAGGAAGATACCCAGCAGGTAGTCCTCGCCTTCGTTCAACGGGTGGACCGGCATGCTTGTCTCGATGCTCTGCTCGTCGACGTATTGCTTGATCTTGCCGTCGGAGTCGCAGGTAAGGTCCTGCAGTACGGCACGGCGCACAGGCTCTTCGCCCAGGCGATGCAGCGGCAGGATCGGCAACACCTGGCCGATGGCCCAGGTGTCCGGCAGGCTCTGGAATACCGAGAAGTTGCAGATGTACTTGTCGGCCAGCTTGTCGTTGAGTTCATCCAGCACCTGACGATGCGAACGTTGACGTGCTTTCAACGAGTTGTGCAAGCGGCGGCAGACCGCGAAGTAGCACTGCTCGCCCAGCGCTTTCTGCGCCAGCGTGATCTTGCCGTCCGCGTACTGGGTCGCGATGTCGCTCATGTAGTGCGTCGCGCGCCAGTAGGTCTCGGTGACCATCTCGATGTCGGTCGGACCCAGCAGATCCACCAGCCATTGCACGGTTTCCGGCAGGCTTTCCTTGTCGGCGATTTCAGGCACTTCATCGTTGTGTTTCTCGACGTCGGTGACCTGCACCACCAGCATGGCGTGGTGGGCAGTCAGCGAACGGCCGCTCTCGGAGAAAATGTGCGGATGCGGCAGGCCCTGCGCGTCGCAGAACTCCTTGAGCATGCCGACCACGACACCGGCGTAGTCGTCCATGTCGTAGTTGATGGAGCTGGCGTTACGCGAGTGAGTACCGTCGTAATCCACGCCCAGACCGCCGCCCACATCGATATGGTCCACCGGCAGGCCGAGGTTGCGCAGTTCGCCGTAATAACGGATCGCTTCCTTGAAACCGTGCTGGTAGTCGGCCAGGTTGGCGATCTGCGAGCCCATGTGGAAGTGCAGCAGGCGAATGCCCTGATCCAGACCGGCCTTGCGGAAGCGCTCGACCACCGAGAGCAATTGCGCGGCGGACAGGCCGAACTTGGATTTCTCGCCACCGGTGTCAGCCCACTTGCTCGACGCCAGAGAAGACAGGCGCACGCGCAGACCAACCTGAGGCGCAACCTTGAGCTCGGCGGCTTCTTCGATCACCAGTTCGACTTCGGATTCTTTCTCGATGACGATGAAAACGTTGTGGCCCAGCTTCTGGCCCATCAGCGCCAGACGGATGAATTCACGGTCCTTGTAACCGTTGCAGACGATGGTGCCGCCTTTCGGGGCGAGCGCCAGCACAGCCATCAGCTCAGGTTTGGAGCCCGCTTCCAGACCAATGGAAACGTTCTGAGTGGCGATGATGTTCTCGACCACGGCTTCCTGCTGGTTGACCTTGATCGGGTAGAGCGCGGTGTACTGGCTCTGATATTCCAGACGCGCGATGTTGCTGTCGAACGCACCGGTCAACTGCCGGACGCGGTCCTGCAGAATGTCGGGGAAGCGCACCAGTAATGGCAGGGAAAGACCACTCTTGCGCAAGTCTTCGACCTGTTCGTAAAGATCGATAGGCGAACTGCCAGCCCCATTGGGACGAACTTCAACGCGACCGGCTTCATTGATCGCAAAATAACCGGCGCCCCAATGGCGAATGCCATAAACGCTGCGGCTGTCCGCCACGGTCCATTGGCTGCCATCGTCTTTGCGTGTACGTCGTACGGACATCGAAGTCCCCTATAAAGAAGTCGTAGCGCCAGCTCATAGCCGGCTGGGCGCAGTGTAAAGAGTGGAAATGACGGTATTTGTTCCGGTCAGCCGTTCGCAGGCTGACGGGTTCGGTCAACCGCCCGACTTTTTCGCCTTGAAGCCTTTTTTGGTCAATTCGGCCAGCAGCAGTTCGACGTGATCGCCCTGAATCTCGATCACTCCATCCTTGAGCGATCCCCCTGTGCCGCAACGCTGCTTCAAGGCCTTTGCCAGGTCCTTGAGCGCGTCTTCAGCCAGCGGTACGCCGGTAATGGTGGTGACCGTTTTGCCCCCGCGACCTTTGCTCTCGCGACGAACGCGGGCAATGCCGTCCCCGTCGGGAATGGCGGTCTGTTTGCAGGTGCAGTCGTCAACAGGTTGGCGACAGTCGGGGCAGTGACGCCCGGCGTCGGTTGAAAATACCAGGCCACCCAGGGCGGCGAGGGAAGCGGCTTTTTTAGCCACGGGAAATCCTCTTGTTGAGGACTGACGATGGGTCGGGCTCGCTGGAGCCATCGACCGCGAAGCCCCACTCTGGCAGGGGCAGCGCTATTGGACCGACAAGGCCGGTCCAGTTTGAAAAGGTCGCGCAGTGTAACGGCAAAACAGCCAGTTGCTAAGGGGTTGGATGCGCCAATTTACTGAACATTTGCGACCTGCTTCAGGTAGCGTTTCAAGGCGGCCAGCGAGTCGGGGCAATACAGTTTTTCCTGAGCCTGACGCAACACCTCTGGGACGGACATGAAGCGCGCTTCCATGACTTCCTCCGGCTGCAGTTTCAAGGCGCCGTCCCAGACGGCGGAAAAGACCGCGCACCAGATCCGGTTGGCCGGCTGGTCGAAGAAAAACCGTTCATGGGCCTGCAGCGCGACATCGTGCACACCCAGTTCTTCTTCCAGCTCACGAGCGGCGGATTCGGCGTAGCTTTCATGCGCCTGCACCATGCCGCCTGCTGCCACGTCCCAGTAACCGGGATAAATAGCCTTGCTCAGCGTGCGACGGTGTACGCACAACTCGCCCGCCGAGTTGAACAGCAGAATGTACGTGCCCCGGCCGATCAGACCCTGCTCGCGCAGTTCGGCCCGCGGGCGTGCGCCCAACAGCGCGTCGTGCTCGTCGACCCAGGCAATCTGCTCGGCGTCCGAGGCGGCGCGGTGCGCGGCCTCGTTCGAAGGGATCGGCATCAACCCTGGTTCAGCAATTGACGAAGGTCAATGACCGCGGCATTGGCCCGCGAAATGTAGTTGGCCATGACCAGCGAGTGGTTGGCGAACACGCCGAACGGACTGCCGTTCAGAATCATCGGGCTCCACAGCGGCTCCTGCGACGCTTCCAGTTCGCGAATGATCTGGCGCACGCTGACCGTGGCGTTTTTCTTGGCCAGTACGTCGGCAAAGTCCACTTCGATGGCGCGCAACAGATGCGACAGTGCCCAAGCCTGACCGCGTGCTTCGTAGAACACGTTGTCCACTTCCAGCCACGGTGTTTCGACGATCTCTTCGTCTACCTGCGGTACTTCACCCGGTTTGACCGAAGCGATGGACTCGGTTTTCAGCGTGCTGTTGAGCTTGACCCGGCCCACACTGGCCGACAGGCGTTGCGACAGCGAGCCCAGACGGGTTCCGACATCACCCAGCCAGTTGTTCAGGTTGTCGGCACGGGCGTAGAACAACGCGCCTTTCTGATTCGGATCGGACAGACGCGCCTGATAACGGCTCAGGGCATTGATGCCATCGGTGTACTGCGACTCGCTGGACGGCAATATCCAGCTGCGGTTGTTGAAGTTGAACAGCGGCTCTGCACGCGCCAGATCGCCGTCTTCAGCCGATTGCGACTGGGAGCGGGCAAAGTCCTTGCGCAGCGCACGGCTCAGATCGCGTACCTGCACCAGCACGCCGTATTCCCAGCTCGGGATATTGTCCAGCCACAGGCCCGGAGGCATGCGGTCGTTGGAGAGGTAGCCACCGCGCTTGTCCAGCAGTGTTTGAGCGACGCTTTTCAGGGTTTCGACCGTGGTGTAGCCGATGACCATCGGTTTGCCTTCGCGCTCGGCGGCGGCCTGGGCATTCTGCTGCACCGGGAACAGCGCAGGCTCCTTGCTCCAGTACCAGCCGACCGCCAGGCAGACGAGCAGATAAATCAAGACCAGGGCACCCAGCGCACGGCTGTAGAACAGGTTGCCCATATAGCCGCGTCGTTTGACCGATGCAGTATCAGCGGTACGCTCACCCGCGCTGCCTGCGCGGTTTTTCCAATCCAGCATGGTGGGGTCCTTTCGATCTTGAGTTGAATGCTACGTGGCGTTCGACCGTAACCTTACCTCAAGGTGCAATGAACGAGCGTATTCGAGGCGGATTTTCGTGATTGTGCCGCTGGTATTGCCCGGTAATGTCATCGCCGTCGGGCTACAGAAAACGCGCTTATCCGGGCGATTACATGTTGTCTGACAAAAAAACGGTGCATGGCTCGCCAAGACCCGATATCAGGCTCGGGCAGGCCGCAAAAACCAGTGATAGCTATTGGCTATACAGGGATAGTTATACGTAATGGCATAGCGCCACTTATTTGTTGTCAAATAAGTGACTTGCGGCACTCAGGTGTCGTATCGAAGGTGCTAGCATAGCGCCATCAACCGTTTCGCTCTGCGAACCCAAAGTAGCCTTGATATGAACGAGCCCGAAGATCCCAGCCGTGATCGCTTGAAGCACCATTTTGCCCAACGGGTCATTCATCAGGCACGTCAGATCCTTGAAACCTGGCAGCGGCTGCAAAAATCCGAGTGGTCGGCCGGTGACATGGCTGAGCTCAAGGATTCAACCTTGCGGCTGTTGCGCTTTGCCGAGCGTTTCGAGCAGACCGAGCATATCGCTCTGGCTCGCGATATCAATGAAGCGTTGAATGCGGTCGAAGCCAATCGGGGTCGTTTGAACAGCAATGTCATTACCGACCTCAATCGCTTGATGCAGCGCCTGTCGCGCACGGGGCTGCGGCACGGTGATCGTCTGGAGCAGACGGCGCTGCCGCCGCTGCGCAAACCGGTTTATGTGGTGCTGCAGGACCATGAGCGGGCAGAGCGGCTGGCCAAGCAACTGGAATTCTTCGGCCTGTCCGCGCTGTCGTTGCACAGTGTGTCGGAGTTTCAGACCGCCATGACCCACCGCCATCCGGCTGCCATTGTCATGGATGTCGATTTCAGTGGACTTGGTCAGGGCTTGAAGCTGGCGTCTCAGGTTCAGGAAGGGCTCGAGCAAAAGCTGCCGCTGCTGTTCTTCAGTCTCAATGAAACCGACACTCCGACCCGGCTCGCTGCGGTGCGTGCCGGTGGCCAGGAGTTTCTGACCGGCGCGCTGGAGGCTTCGAGTCTGCTGGAAAAGATCGAAATCCTCACCTGTGTGGCGCAGTACGAGCCTTACAAGGTGCTGATCATTGATGATTCGCGTGCGCAGGCGACGCACACCGAGCGTGTGCTCAACGCGGCGGGCATCGTCACGCGCACCTTGCTGGACCCCATTCAGGCGATGGCTGAACTGGCCGACTTCCAGCCCGACCTGATCATTCTCGACATGTACATGCCCGGCTGCACGGGCACGGAACTGGCCAAGGTCATCCGCCACAATGACCGTTATGTCAGCGTGCCGATCATTTATCTGTCCGCCGAAGATGATCAGGACAAGCAACTGGATGCGATGAGTGAAGGGGGTGACGATTTCCTGACCAAGCCGATCAGGCCGCGTCACCTGATCACCACCGTGCGCAACCGCGCCGCTCGGGCCCGCAGTCTGAAAGCGCGTATGGTGCGCGACAGCCTGACCGGGCTTTACAACCACACGCATATCCTGCAATTGCTGGAGGACTGCAGTTTTCGTTCGCGCCGCGAAGGCAAGCCGCTGTGCTTCGCGATGCTCGATATCGATCACTTCAAGAAGGTCAACGACAGCCACGGACATCCCATGGGTGACAGGGTGATCAAGAGCCTGGCGCTGTTTCTCAAGCAACGCCTGCGCAAGACCGATTTCATCGGGCGTTACGGGGGAGAGGAGTTTGCCATCGTCATGCCGGATACGGATATCCAGAGCGCTCACCAGGTGTTGGAGGAAATCCGTCACCGTTTCGCGGAAATCCACTACCCGGCGCAGCCTGCGGACCTGTTCTGCACGTTCAGCGCGGGCGTTGTTTCGCTCGGTGTGCATGATGACAGCCTGAGTCTGGCGGCCCAGGCCGACAGCGCGCTGTATCGCGCCAAGCATGCCGGCCGTAATCAGGTGCATTCGGCGCTGGTGGACGCGCCGTACCACGTCATGCTTCCTGAAATCGAAGCCTGATGTCATCCGGCTGTCAGGTCACGCTGGCGCGCTGCCATGCGCTCGTATTGCCGGGTGAAAGGGCCAGCGCCAGTTGCGTACGGTTATGCATGCGGGTCAGGCGCAGGACTTGCGAGACATAGAGTTTTACAGTGTTTTCAGTGATGCCCAGTTCGCAGGCAATCTGGTAGTTGGTCTGGCCCGTACCGACCAGCCTGGCGACATCGCGCTGGCGGGGCGACAGCCCGGCAACTATATCCGGGGTCGGCGGCTCGTGGTCGACGACAGTTTCAGCCTTTCTCTCTCCTTCAATCGAGGAGCCGGCCCGGGTCTGATCGAGATTCTGGTAAAGGTCGTCAATGGACGCTGCCAGATACTGGAGCTTTTCGTTGAGCAGCCCCAGTTGATGAAGGTTTCGCTGGCGCTCGCCCAATGCCTCGACCTGAAGCTGCACGCCTTCGAGTACCTCCTCCAGATTGACGGGTTTTTGATAGTAATCCGCGATCCCGGCACGCAACGCCTTGATGACGTCCTTCTTCTCGGCCTTGCCGGTGAGCATGATGGCTTCGAACAGGTGTTTCCTGCCGCCCGCACGCTTCATTGCTTCAACCATTTCGATGCCGTTCATGCCTGGCATGTCCAGGTCACACAGGACGATCCCGATACTGTCGTCCCGGTTGAACTGCTCCATGGCCTGCGCACTGGAAAGGCAGGGCACACAGTGATAACCGCTGTTTTCGAGGTACTCACACAGTTCTTCGACAACAAGAGGTTGATCATCCACCACCAATATCTTCAACGACGAGTCTGTGTTCACGTGCAACTCCATGCTGGTCAGCAACAGTGGGAAACTGAAGCCTGAATCCTTTCAGCGGAATTAAATGCGGCGCAGGCTGCTATGTTTCGGTCTTCATGGGCGCCTGCAAATAACCCTAGCCGTACTTTGTGATTATGTACATGGCAATAGTGCATTCTTTGATAGACGAATAATTAATACCGTTAACAGAAGTCCGATCAACAGAAAGGGGGAGAAGGGATATTTATTTGTCGTCTGCGGGGCCAGATGCAAATAACGGCGCGTAAAGTGCTGGTTTGCAAGGGGCCATAACGTAGCGACCGACACACTCCAGAGGGCGATTGCAATGCCTGCGCCAATAAAAGTGCCCAGCAGGTACAGGCTGTCCGTGGCCAGTGCAAGAGCGGTCAGAAGTTTGACATCCCCGGCCCCCAGCTTGCCCAGTGCATAGCCCGGTAAGGTCAGTGCCAGAGCGGTCAGGGCCGCCCAGCCAGCTTCGCCAAGTGCTGCGCCCAACCATGTCTGGCCGCTGTACAGGAGATAACCGGCCGCTATTATTGCCATACCCAGTGTCAGCCAGTTGGAAATTTTCCGTTGCCGCGCATCCTGCTCGGCGCACAGGCCGAACCATACAAACAGAAAAAATAAATCCATTCGGTAAAAGGCGTCCTGTTTTCCTGAAAGAAACTATGCTGATGTGAAGTCGTAAATGTCAGGGTAGACGTTGACATGAAAGCCAGCCCGCATTTTTCCTCGCCACGCAGACAACGGGGCGCTGCCGCTATCGAGTTTGCGGTGGTGTTCGTGATCTTTTTCGGCGTGTTCTACGGTGTCGTAAGTTACAGCCTGCCGCTGTTGATGATGCAGTCTTTCAATGCGGCTGCCAGTGAAGCCGTGCGTCGCAGCGTGGCGTTGAGTCCAACGGCCGTCAATTATAACCAGTTGATTGTGAGTCAGGCCGAGACGGCGGTCATGAACCATCTGTCATGGATGCCCGCTTCGCTGGGGTTCAGCAATGCCAATGTGCGGGTGACCTACACCGCCGGTGTGCTGACGACCAATATCAGTTATCCCAAATCCAGACTGGCGCAGGTCCTGCCATTTCTGACCCTGCCGGGTATCGGAGAAATACCCCGCCTGCCCGCTAACCTCTCTGCCCAAGCGAGCCTGCAACTTGTCCCTTGAGAAAAGTCGTCTGAGTCGCTGGCTGGGTCGTGCCGAAGCACCTTCCGCCCCGCAACCCATGCCGTTGATCAGCGAACCTGATCCCATCGGTGCAGATCTGTACCTGTTGCTGGACGACGACGGACGGGTGCAAAGCATCAGCCCGCATCTGGCTTCGCGGCTGGGTATCGCGGCACCCATGGCTGCGTCGCAACGCCTGATGAGCCTGCTGTTGCCCAACAGCGCGCTGGTCATTGAGGGTGTGCCGCAGGAATGGCTGGGGCATATGCTCGACCTGGACTTCAAGAGTGCCGACGCCCATACCTTGCACGCACGCGGCTGGGTTCAGGCGCACGGCAAGGACTGGCTTCTGCAGTTGCTGGACATCAGTGACCTGATGGAAGAGGCCAGTGCTGCCCGCAGCCGCCAGCAATGCCTGCGCGTGGCCGGGCAGATCGCCGAGCGTGTGCGTGTGTGCCACGTTGACCGGCTCAAGGCCGTCGTTACCGAACAGCTCGAAGAACTGGCGCAGCTCTGGCGCATACCCTGCGTGGCCCTGGTTCTGCCGGAAGCCGGCGGTGCTGGCTGGCGGGTCTATTGCCACTACAACGCCCACACAGCGCCGGAGTTGTGGCAGGCCGGCCAGCGTCTGGGCAGTGCACTGGACGCCCTTGATGCCAACGTCACGCACCAGTTGTCCTTTGGTATGGGCTCGCCGTCCACATCGCTGCAAAGCGCGTTCGCCAACGCCGATGGTTTTCTGATGCCGCACAGCCGTGAGGGCGTGGCCAGGGCCTGGCTGTTGTTCGGCTTCTACGATGCAGGACAGCAGGTGCCCGATCTGGGCGAACGGGAGTGGCTGAACCTGTGTTCGGCCTTGGCCGGGCCGGTGCTGTTCAGGCTGTCGGAGCAGCACAACCGCCATCACGTCGAACGTCTGGCCGTGCTTCAGGACCTGCTGGGTACCGGCTGGTGGGAATTGCTGCCCGGCACGGACGAGATCCTGCTGGCACCGCAGCTTGCGCGCAGCTTGCGTCTGGGTGACCGGGTCGAAAGCCTGTCGCGCCAGGATTGGCTGGCACTGATTCATCCGGCGGACCGTCAGGAACTGACCAGTCGCCTGACCCAGTTGCGTGACAAAGGTACGCCCATGCTGCTGTGCGTGCGTCTGGCTCAGGCCGATCCCGCCCAGGAAACCCTCTGGTTCCGGATCCAGGGTCAGGCCTTGATCAGTGGGCAGGTGCAGCGTGTGCTGGGTTTCATGCTTGATGTCAGCGATATCAAGAATCAGGAAACCGATGCTGCTGCCGCGCACAAGCGACTGGATAATCTGATCGCCAGTTCACCCGCCGTGATCTACGTGCAGCGCTATGACCATGGCAACCTTGAGCCGAGCTTTTTCAGTGACAGCCTGACGCCGTTGCTGGGCTGGACGCTGGCCGAGTGTGTCGAGGGCCAGCTCGCCGAATACATTCACCCTGAAGACCGCGATATCTGGTTCGAGCGTAGCCGCCAGTTGTTGCGTGAAGGATTCGTCAGCCGTCGCTATCGATTGCGCGACAAGGGCGGCAGCTACCATTGGCTGCTGGACGAAGCCCGTCTGCTGCGTGACGACCTCGGCATGCCGGTCGAGGCGGTCGGGCTGTGGCTGGACGTCACCGAGGCCACGCTGGCCGCCGAACAGGTGCGCAAAAGCGAGGAGCGCTACCGGATTCTGGTCGAGGACTCGCCCGCGATGATCTGCCGCTACACGCCGGATCTGGTGCTCAGTTTTGGTAACAAACCGTTGGCCAGCTACATGGAATGTACGCCCGAGCAACTGACCGGCATCAATCTGGGCGACTGGATGTCCGACGAGCAGCGTGAGGCGTTCATCCGCCGTATCGGCCAGCTCACGCTTGAAGAACCGATGAGCACGGAGGAAATCTGCATTGAATTGCCCGGCCGTGAATACGCCTGGTGGATCTGGGCGGATCGCGGGGTTTTCGATGAGCAGGGCAGGCTGATCGAGATTCAGGCCGTGGGTCGCGACAACACGGACGTGCGCCGCTCTCGCATGCAACTGAATCAGAGCGCCAAGATGGCCACGCTGGGGGAGATGTCGACCGGGCTGGCCCACGAGATCAATCAGCCGCTCAATGTCATGCGCATGGCGGTGATCAACGTGTTGAAGCGGCTGGGCAGAGGTGACGTGGATATCGAGTACCTCACCGAAAAGCTCAACCGCATCGACACACAGGTGCAGCGCGCCGCTAGGGTGGTCGACCACATGCGCGTATTCGGGCGGCGCTCGGAAATCGAGGAGCAACTGTTCGATCCGGCCCAGGCGGTGGAAGGCACGGTGTCGATGCTGGCAGAAGGGATGAGAGGCAAGGGCGTGCAACTGCGCATCGGCGAGATGAGCGCGCCGGTGCAGGTGCGCGGGCATGTCGATCAGTTGGAGCAGGTGCTCATCAACCTGATGGTCAACGCCCGGGACGCCCTGCTTTCGCGTCGCGAAAAGGACCGCGATTTCGAGCCCTGGATCAGTGTCGAGGTCGAGCGGGACGAAAACATCATCCGGCTTGTCGTGCAGGACAATGGCGGCGGTATCGACCCGCGCTTGCTGGAGCGGATTTTCGAGCCGTTCTTCACCACCAAGCCCGTCGGTGTCGGCACCGGGCTGGGGTTGTCGGTCAGCTATGGCATCGTCGATCAGATGGGAGGCCAGTTGAGCGTCAGCAACGTCGGCGAAGGCGCGCGGTTTCGCGTCGAGCTGCCAATCTTCAACGCCGGTTAGATCACCAGATAGGCCTGGCCGAAATTGCAGCTCAGATTGGCGCCCACATCGGCGGGTGCCAGTGTCACGCCAAGGGCCGCCAACAGCGGGTCGACGACTAAGGTCAACACGGGCTTGAGGGTATTCTCGACGATGACATCCAGCGCGCTGGTCAGGCTGCTCAGGAGGGTGGCTGCACCGGTGATCGGATTGCCCAGCGTGGTGCTCGTCGCGGGCTTGTAGACATTGACCTTGACGCCCGAGACGACGCCATCGAGAACGGTGCTGGGTTTGACCGAAGTCGCATTGGTCAGAAAGTAGGGCGGGCTGCTGATCTCCGGCAGGTTGGGCGAGCTGAACGTCGTGGTGGTCACGGCAGACGTTCCCAGAGGAGACTGGCTGACCGTATCGAAGCTGAGGCCGATGCCGCCGCCGCCGAAGGGTGTGCGGGCGGTGCAGTTGCCCAGAAGGCCCAATACCTTTTGACAGGTCATGGTTCCAATATCGACCACAGGCAGCGGTATCGCCGTGACGGCTGATGGATCGGTGCTGGCCGGAAAGGCAGAAGAGTTTGTTATCTGGCCCAGCTTGGCGGTGACCAGTGCGGCATCGGTGTGGACGGTCAAGGTCTTGATGGTATTGCTGGTGCAGGTATAGCCGGTGATGTAGCTGTCGGCGCTGGCCAGCGAGAGACTCAGGTCTATTTTGGGGCCGGTCGCTGGCGTGCCGCTGTCCAGGAATTTTATATCCGAGACCATACAGCTGGTCAGGCCCAGGCCGCAGGTCGCCGAGGTCACCACGCCCGCCAGATTCAGGTTCAAGGCACTGTTGAGAAGTGGCGTAAGACTGCCGACCACCGAGCCTGCGGTATTGGCCAGTGACGTCATGGTGCCCAGAACCGGCAGGTTGATGGAGACCAGTGCACGCATCTGTGCCGTTCTCACGTAAATGCGATTGGCACCGGTCCTGGGGTTGAGCGGGTCGATCCTGCCGGGATCGCCGATGGCGGAGAGTTGCGGTGGTTCGATGACCTGAATACGCGTCGTGACCTGAGCCAGGCCCGGTATGTTGATCTGTGTGGCAGCTGAAACGCCGTTCTTGTCATTGGCCAGCTGCGCCAGGCCCTGCACCAGATCCAGCAACCGCAGGTTGGTATTCAACGCTGCGATATCGGCGCTGCCTTGCACGGCCAGCAAGTCGCCCAGCAGAACGGTGGTTGCTCCGGCCGCAGTCTTGATGGCCTGCAAACCGGCGATGGCTGCGGTGGCGTTCAGCGTACCGCCGGGGTCCAGCACATTGATGGCGCTCTGAACCAGTTGGCTGACGGAAACTGTGGTGTTGAGCACTTGTGTGTAACCGACGGCAGTCAGGTTCAGGTCGAGCTTGAGCCGGTTCAGGTAGTTGAGCAGGTTCAGGTCGGTATTGACGAGGCCCTGCCAGTTGGCGACCCCCAGGTTCAGTGTCCCGCCCAGCAGCCCTCCGACAATCGGGTTGAGCACCGCTGCCTTGGCGCTATCGACTGTCATGGCGGCACTGCGAATGGTCAGTGCGGCCAGTGGAGACGCGCTGGCCGCGACGGCGGTGGCGCTGAGCTGAATGTCGGGTGACTCCGGTGCACTGTCAAACAGTGCAGCGATGCCGGCGGCGATGCTGCGCGGCACAGGATGACTGACCACGACCTGAATGGCCTGTGACTGCGTGGCGTCGGCGGTAAACACTCTGCGGCTCTGGGGATTCACCGACAACGTGCCGCACGTGGCGACGAGCGTGCGGCCATCGCTGCCCGGCGTGAAACCGTTGCGTATGGCGCTCTGAGTGGCGTAATTGGCAGCACTCGCGCCCATGACGCAGTTGCCCTTGCGCCCGGCAGCTTCCAGCGCCGCAACGTCAGCGATCCGTTGCAGGGAGCGTTTTTCCATGTACAGCCTGCCGCTGTCGATGACCATCAGCGTGCACAACAACGCCAGCACCAGCGTCAGCGCCGCCATCAGGCCAATTGCACCACGTTGCCGATCCTGCATCGCGGCGTAACGATTCAGGGGAGACATCAGCACTCCTTCGGCATCGCCGTCGCCCACTCACCTGTTGTCAGGGAGTGTAGTCAACGGGCTGGAGGTGTGCTGGCGTATGCACATCAAGGCGGGATCGCTGATCGTTTCAAACGCTCCGCGTCCCCGGACGAACGTTGGCACGATCGTCATGGAGCCGGCTAGCGCGGTGGATACTGCTCCAGGATTTTTGCAACGGTCGCGCGGACGGCGGTTTCACGGTCGCTCGGGTTGCCTGCGTTGTCGCCGACGATGCGTTCAGTGCTGCCGCGCCAGACCAGCTTGCCGTCCTTGCCGTCGAACAGGTCGATCTGCAAAGTCGATACCTTGTAGTCCACGCTGCGGGTTTCGGTGTTCATCGGCGCGCCCCAGTAGCCGTAGCCGCCCCAAGGGCCAAAGCCTGCGCCGTAATTGGTGCTGACCAGTTGCTGGCGGTTCTCGACGATCAGCCAGGCTTGAACCTTCAGGTCGGCATGCCCTCCGGCAGGCGCCATGCGCAGCCCGCGCTGGTCGAGTTGGTCGCTGATCGATTGACGTATGCGCTGTTCAGTCAGGTCGCTCTTGAGGCGCGGGTCATCCGGCTGATACTGCACACCGGGCTCTTTCCAGCCCCAACTGCGATAGCCGCCGAAGTCCCGCCGGGCGTCGAAATCACGATTGACCTGGTTGTTCTGACACGCAGTCATCAGCAGCAGGCACGACAACAACACAAGGCGGCGAAACATGGCAGTGCTCCGAAAGGGGTTACCGTGGGGGGTATTCGGTCAGCGCCTGTTGCACGGCCTGACGTAACGCTTTGCTGCGGTCTGACAGATCATTGCCACTGCGCGCGTCGGCGCTGGTGCTCCAGACCGGTTGCCCAGTGCGGGCATCGAACAGATTGATTTGCACCACCATCACACGTTCCTGATAAGTGCGCACCACCGGCACGCTGGCGTAACCGCCATAGCCCGGGCCGTAGCCGCGCCGATAGCCGTCGTAACCCAGACCGCCGCCGTAATACGGATCGTAATCCTCACGGACCTGGCGCAGGCGTGTCTCCTGACGGGTTGCCGCGCTGACGTACAGATCTGCAGGCGTATTGCGGGCAGGGCGCAGGCCTCGCTGGTCCAGACCGGTGCTTACCGCTTCAGCGACCTGCGCCGAATCCATCCAGGCGGTGCCGGGCGGTAACTGGCCGTTGAGCCACGCCCAGCTTTGATAGCGTCCGTAATCGCGTGGCGGAGCAGGATAGGCGCTCAGGTCCAGCGTCTGCGCCGCCTGAGGTGGGGCAGGCGGAATAGGCATCGAGTTGGCGACGTACGGATTGTTGCTCTGGCAGGCGCCGGTTGCCAGAAACAGAACGATCAAGGCGAGGCGGTGCTTCATGATGTTCTCCGCAAAAAAGGTCAGACCGGACGGCAAATCCAGTGCAGGTAACGACCCAGACCTGCGAACGCCGGATGGCGTCGGTGCGCCAGCTCCATTTCCAAAAGACCTGTCAGTTCGGCCCTGGCCTGAAACTCGACCGGCATGTAGTCGTGGAATACACGCACGCCGCTCTGGGTTTCGACTCGCCACTGTCCTTCAAGTTGCGTCGCCAGTTCCCGAGGGTCGAGTGGCTGCTGTGGCGTGAGACTCTGCTTTTCACCGGCCATGTCATTCGTGCGCATCTTGCGGAAGTGGCCCTTGAGCAGGTTGCGATAGATCAGCGCATCCCGGTTGTAAAACGCCAGGGACAGCCAGCCATCCGCTTTGGTGAGCTGATGCAGCACCGGCAGGATGGTGTGCGGCTCGGCCAGCCATTCCAGGACGGCGTGGCAGATCACCAGATCGTAAGTATCGGTCAGCCGTTCGGGCAGCGCCTGCCAGGGGGTCTGGATGAAGGTCGCCGTCTGTCCGGCCTCGGCAAAGCGCTGGCGAGCGCCCTCGAGCATCGGTTCGGCGGGTTCGGCCAATGTCACCTCATGACCGCGCTCGGCCAGCCACAATGACATATGGCCAAGGCCTGCGCCGATGTCCAGCACGCGCAGCGGCCGTTCGGGCAACGCTTCTTCCAGATCCGCCTGCAGCACCGCCAGACGAATCGCGCCTTTGGCGCCACCGTAAATCTTTTCCGCAAAACGGGTAGCCAGTTGATCGAAATGGCGGTCGCTCACTTGGCGAATCTCCGCTCGCTGTCAGCCAGCTTGCTGCGTACGACTTCGTCCATGTCCAGCCCCAGTTCGCTGCACAACAGCAACAGATAGAGGACGATGTCGCCCACTTCCTGCCCGGCGTGGGCCAGTTGGTCAGGGGACAGCTCGCGGGACTGGTCTTCGCGCAGCCACTGGAAGATTTCCACCAGCTCCGACATTTCAACACTGGCGGCCATGGCCAGATTCTTGGGGCTGTGAAATTGTTTCCAGTCGTTCTGGTCGCGGATGCGGTGCAACCGCTGGGTCAATTCGTCGAGGTTCATCATGCTCTCCTGAAGGCGCATAGCTTCAGGCTGAACCGGCTGGCAGGCAAGCAGGCTTTTGGATTTGTTCAGCCTGGATAAGGGACAGGCTGAAGAAAACGCTGTGTGTGAGAAGCGAAGCAGCACGAAGCTCTCATCACTCTACAGCAGGCTGCCAACTCCCGACCATGTGAACCAGATCCGGCTGACCTTCGAGGCGCAGTTGCCCATGAGAACCGGCCGCGCTGGCGAACAGCTTCACATCGCTGGGCAGGCGCACCGGCTTCTGGAACTGCACGGCAATGTCGACGTTGGAAGCAGGCAAATGATCATCCAGCGCGGCAAGTGTGCGTGCCTTGAGCCACATGCCGTGGGCGATGGCGCGGGGAAAGCCGAACAGCTTGGCGCTCGGCGCGCTCAGGTGAATCGGGTTGTAGTCGCCGGACACCCGCGCATAGTCGCGCCCGATGTGGGACGAGGCCTGCCAGGTGGTGTGCTCGATCACGGGTAGATAGCCCGGCTCGATGTATTCGTCCATCTCGCCGTCAAGTCTGACCCCTGTGCACAGCATGGTGCTGTCTTCTTCCCAGAGCAGGCCGACGCTGTCTTCGATATGTGTCACCAGCTTGAAGGTCACGCCTTTGCGATGCGGACGCAGGTCGGTGGCCTGCACGCTGACGTAGAGCTGGCTGATGCCGCCAAGCGGGCGATGGATGCTGATCCGGTTGGCGATGTGGACCAGCCCCATCAGCGGGAACGGAAAGTCCCTGGAGGTCATCAACTGCATTTGCAATGGAAACGCTAGAACATGGGGATAGGTCGGTGGCAACAGACTGCTGTCCTGGAAGGCGCAGACCTTACGATAGGCCGCCAGCTTGTCGGCATCCACCGATACCCAGCTACGCAAGCCCAGGTCGGGCAATTGCGTGCCCGTGACCTTGCGGCGCAGCGCTGCCTGAAAGAACAGGTTCGGCAGCGGTTGCAATGCATCCAGATAAAGCCAGTGGGCAGTCATCATCCTTCTCCTTGAACTCGATGCGGGGTCTTACGCCCCGATCACGCTTTGACCACAGACACGCAGTACCTGACCGCTGACCGAGCCGGTGCCTGGCTGGCTGAACCAGGCCACGGCTTCGGCGACATCCTGCGGCGAACCGCCCTGACCGAGCGAACTCATGCGCCGGCCAGCCTCACGCAGGGTGAAAGGCATTTCGGCGGTCATTTTGGTTTCGATGAAGCCCGGTGCAATCGCGTTGATGCTGATGCCACGGGATTTGAGGCCCGGTGCCATGGCGCGTGCGTAACCGATCAGACCGGCCTTGCTCGTGGTGTAGTTGGTCTGACCCCGATTACCCGCGATGCCGCTGATCGAGGCCATGAGCACCACGCGAGCGTTGTCATTCAGGACGCCGTGATCCAGCAGTGCCTGTGTCAGCACTTGGGGCGCGTTGAGGTTGACGGCCAGCACCGAGTCCCAGAAATCTTCGGGCATGTTGACCAGCGTCTTGTCGCGGGTGATGCCTGCGTTGTGCACCAGAATATCGATGCCACCTTGCAGGTGCTCCAGTAACTGGCCAGCCGCATCCGGGGCACAGATGTCCAGCGCCAGGGCTTTTCCGCCGAGGCGTGAGGCCAGCGCTTCCAGATCGGAGCGGGCCTGGGGCACGTCCAGCAGGATGACCTGAGCGCCGTCACGGGTCAGGGTTTCGGCGATCGATGCGCCAATGCCCCGCGCCGCGCCCGTTACCAGTGCCTTGCGTCCGGCCAGCGGACGGCTCCAGTCCTGCACCTGCGAGTCGCAATGCGTAAGATGCAGAAACTGGCCGGAGATGAACGCGCTCTTGGGGGTCAGGAAGAAACGCAGCGCGCCTTCCAGTTGATCTTCGGCGCCTTCATCCACCTGCAGCAGTTTGACGGTCGAACCGTTGCGCAGCTCTTTACCCAATGAACGGCTGAAACCTTCTATCGCCTGCTGGGTGCTGGCCGCCAGCGGATCTTCAAGCGCTTGCGGCGACCGGGTGAGGATCACCACATGCGCGCAGGTGTCCAGGCAGCGCAGCAGCGGCTGGAAGAAATCGCGCAGCTGCCTGAGCTGATCGGTTCTTAACAGCGTACTGGCATCAAACACCACAGCCTTGAGCCTGGGACCCTGGTTGGCGACCCAGGCGGTTGCGCCGGGCATGTCACTGCCGAAGCTGTACAGCGAGTCGGTCAGGCGATGGGCAAACCCTCGAACCTGATCGGCCAGCGGGCCTGCGCTGATCAGCAGCGTGCCTTCGATGGGCCGCAGGCGTCCGGCCTGCCAGCGCTCCAGGCGTGTCGGAGTCGGCAGACCGACGGCTTTCACCAGGCGACGGCCTACGTCGGAATTGGCGAAATCGATATAGCGATCTGACGGCATGGAACACTCTCCTCGGGTCGGGGTTCAAAGGAATGGACCACAGCCGAACGACGTTTGTTCTTGCTCATCTACGCTGTTCATCCATCCGTTTGAAGAAAGGAAGTGTTCCATGACGCAGACTCGCCGGGTCGCCATCGTCGGTGGCAATCGTATTCCGTTCGCCCGCTCCAATGGTCCGTACGCCACGGCCAGCAATCAGGACATGCTCACCGCAGCGCTGGAAGGCCTGATCGAACGCTTCAACCTGCACGGGCTGCGCATGGGCGAAGTGGTAGCTGGCGCGGTGCTCAAGCATTCCCGCGACTTCAACCTGACCCGCGAATGCGTATTGGGCTCCCGGCTGTCGGCGCAGACCCCGGCCTATGATATTCAACAGGCCTGCGGCACGGGGCTTGAAGCAGCGTTGCTGGTGGCCAACAAGATCGCGCTCGGGCAGATCGAGTGCGGCATCGCCGGTGGCGTGGATACCACATCCGATGCGCCGATCGGGGTCAACGAGGAGCTGCGCAACATTCTGTTGCAGGTCAATCGCAGCAAGAGCACAGGCGACAAGCTCAAGGCGCTCATGCAGTTACGTCCGCACAACCTCAAGCCGGAGCTGCCGCGCAATGGCGAGCCGCGTACCGGCCTGTCGATGGGCCAGCATTGCGAATTGATGGCGCAGCACTGGGGTATCGAGCGTGCGCCTCAGGATCAACTGGCGCTGGAAAGCCATCAGAAGATGGCTGCCGCCTATGCCGAGGGCTGGCAGGATGACCTGATGACCCCGTATCTGGGGCTCAATCGCGACAACAACCTGCGCCCTGACCTGACACTGGAAAAACTTGCGAGCCTCAAGTCAGCCTTTGAACGCAGTGCCAGAGGCACTTTGACGGCGGGCAACTCCACGCCCCTGACCGACGGCGCCTCGGTGGTGTTGTTGGCCAGCGAAGAATGGGCCAGGGAGCGCGACCTGCCGGTGCTGGCTTACTGGCGTGATGGCGAAGCGGCAGCGGTGGATTTTGTCAGGGGCGAGGAAGGCCTGCTGATGGCGCCTGTTTATGCCGTGCCGCGTCTGCTGGCCCGTAATGGTCTGACGCTTCAGGACTTCGATTACTACGAAATCCACGAAGCCTTTGCGGCTCAGGTGTTGTGCACGCTCAACGCCTGGGAAGACGCCGATTACTGCAAGACGCGCCTGGGGCTGGATGCGCCGCTGGGAGCCATCGACCGCAGCAGGATGAACGTCAAAGGCAGCTCGCTGGCTGCCGGTCACCCCTTCGCCGCGACCGGCGGACGGATCGTCGCCAATCTGGCCAAACTGCTGGACGCCGCAGGCAGCGGGCGCGGTCTTATTTCCATCTGCGCAGCGGGCGGGCAGGGCGTGACGGCGATTCTGGAGCGCTGACACCCGTCATCACGCCGATGGCAATAGACCGGGGTCGTCGGCATAATCGACGACTGCGGGGCTTCAAGGCCTTGTACGGTTTTGCAGCATGGACGGGTGAAGGATGGGACTCATTATTGGCGTGGCGGTACTCCTGATTCTGGTGGGTACCTTGCTTTACCTGTTCGACAAGGGTTCCAGATCCCGCTGGCTGCGTCCTTACATCGGGCTGGTGCTGATTGGTCTGTTGATCGGCGGCATGGGCCTGTTGATCGGTCTGATCTCCGAAGACGTCGAACACTATTTCATTCTGGTCGCCAAGGTCGTCATCTCGCTGACAGGTGTGGCGTTCTGCCTGCGGCTCATCATGCTGATCGCCAAGCGGTTCATTGTCAGAAATTGAACGGGAGCGCCACGGTCAGGCGAAACAGGACAACGTGGACAATCATTTCAAGTTTCTGACGTTGCCCAAACCCTCGGGCAGCGTTGCCAATATCTTCATTCATGGCTATTCGTCGGGGCACGACCTCAATGACCGACGCCTGCTGGCCAACAGCATTCCGGCGGCGCTACGTCAGAGTGTGAACATTCTGGCGTTCTGGCCATCGAGCCATTTCACGCAAATGGACAATCGCTCCCGTGGCCTGCTGGTGGCCGCCGCCCGTATGCACCCACTGGCCGGTGCCGCTGCGCTGGCAGGGGATCGCGCGTACCACTTTTCACGCATCCGCTCCCGCGCCGAAGCCATGGGCAAGGTGCTGCTGGCGCAACTGGACCGTTACCTGTTCGAACAGCATCCGGACGTGACGCGGGTCAACCTGATCGGCCATTCGCTGGGCGGACGGCTGCTGATCAGTGCGCTCAAGGGGCTGGACCGGCCGCCGGAGCACGGCCTGGTGATCGGCGATGTGCTGCTCATGGCCGCGGCGGTGCGTATTTCAGCGGACGACGCCAAGGTCCTGAAACGGCGTATATCCGGGCGGTTGATCAACGCCTGGTCCAGCGAAGACCATGTGCTGTTGCTCAATCTGGGCGAGAAGAGTCTGGGGCGCGGGCCGGTCGAGCACTTCGAGAACGTCTACATGCAGGGATATCGCCACCACCATTACTGGAACCGTCTGCAGGAAGTGCTGATTGCTACCTGTTTCAGCGGCTGCGAAGGCATGGATCTGGACGATGTCGCGTTGCAACTGACGAATCAGGACCCGGTATTGCAGGACACCTATCTGCACAGCGTGCTGGCCCGCTCACCGGATCATCTGCTGGACGCGGCGATCAGGCACTTGCGCACCAGTCGCTGGACGCAGCTCAAGGACTCGGAAGAAGACCGCACCTACGCCTTCGTCCGCGAATTCCAGCTGGTCGCCGGTCACTGTGTGGTCAACGCGGCGCGCCGTCGCGGCATCTCGTATACCCGCGTACTCGGCATGCTGGCGCGGCAATACGATCTGGGCGATGCGTTGCATCATTGCGCCACAGTGGTCGAAGTCGAAGAGTTGTTGCTCAAGACCTTCTTTCAACATGCCTTCACCGCCGCACACCCGCTGGCGGAGATGCCGCTCGCCAGTGTCAGGGCGATGCCGTGGGAGGTGTACGCCCGGCATGTCGATACCCTTGCCGAACGTCTGACGGTAGGGTCGATCTTCAAGCCCGCAGGCAGCGAGGACCTGCCCGTTGAATCGGCGAGCCGTTCAGTCGCCACCCTTGAACCGCCCGAGCGTCGGCCCGGTTCGTTGAAGGGTCTGCTGGCGGCGATTCGTCAGGCACCTGTTCAGCGCGTGCTGACGCGCTTCAGTACGGCGCTCAAACCCGGTTATTCCGCGCTGATCCCGACCGTAGCGATCGTGTTCTACGCGCGCGTGACCCTCGACGACGACGCGCTGATGTAGCGCGTCCTCATGCGGCCCGCGCTTCCTCCAGCGCCGCTTCCGACAGTTGCTGGCGATGACGGTTGGCGTAATTTTCGGCGATGACCGAGCAGACGATCAGTTGCATCGGGTGGTAGATCATGATCGGCAGCAGAATCAGGCCCAGCCCGGGATTGCTGCCGAAAATCAGCGCAGCCATCGGCGCACCGGCGGCCAGCGACTTTTTGGTCGCGCAGAACACCGCAGCGACCTTGTCCGCGTGATCGAACTTCAACAGGCGTGCAGTGCGGGTGGTCATCAGCAAGATAACCGCGAGCAGCACGGCGGTGCCGATGAAGGCAGTCAGGATTACGCTGTTGCCCTGGCTCTGCCACATTCCGGAAATCATCGAATTGCAGAAGGCTGCGTAAACCAGAAGCAGAATCACCAGCTTGTCGATGATGTTGGTGTATTTCTTGTGACGGGCGAAGAATGTGCCCAGCAATGGCCGCAGCAACTGGCCCAGCACCAGCGGCAGCAACAGCAGGGCGCTGAGATTCAACAGCGTGTCACCCAGATCGATCCCGCCCGCGCCACTGCCGACCACCAGGCTGACCAGCCAGGGTGTGATGAAAATCCCCAGCACGCTGGACATGCTGGCGTTGAGAATCGCTGCGGGGACGTTGCCGCCCGCGCTGCCGGTGAGGGCGACGGACGAGGAAATGGTTGAGGGCAAGGCGCACAGGTAGAAGAAACCCAGCATCAGCAGCGCCGGAACATGCGAGCCCAGCAGTTGGTCGCAGGCCAGCCAGATAACCGGGAACACCACGAAGGTGAACGCCTGAATCATCACATGCAGTCGCCAGTTGCTCAGGCCCTTTTTGATCTGCTCGCTGGACAGATTGACTCCGTGCAGAAAGAACACCACGAATACGCCGACGTTGATGACGTATTCGGCATGCATGCTGCCGCCGGTCGCGCCGAACCTTGGGAAGAAGTACGCCAGCACTGTGGCCAGCACCATGCCCCACAGGAACCAGTCGGTGGCGACGCGCTTGAAATGTTTGAGTGATTGCATCGAACGCTCGGGTCACTTTTGTAAACAGAGATGTGCGCAGGCTACTCTGTCGACCAACAGCCGTCTTGCGACATAAGGTCATAACATGCCTTCCAACGGACAGATTGACCGCCGCTCGCTCGAGGGGCAGCGGCAGATACCGGCGCTTGCGGATCTGCCGCGCCCTGTATACGCGCGTGCCGAAAGCCTGGGTGCGGGCTCCTGGACACCGTTGCACCGTCATGAGTGGGTGCAGTTTTCCTACGCTATCAGTGGGGTTCTGGGTGTGCATACGGCCGAGGGCAGCTTCTTCGCGCCCCCGCAATGGGGCGTGTGGATACCGGCGGGTCTGGAGCATGAGGTGGTGACGTCCATGCGTGCCGAAATGCGCAGCCTTTACATCCGCCGCGAAGACTCCCGCTGGGCACCCGAGCGATGCCGCGTGTTGGAGGTCACGCCGCTGGCGCGTGAGTTGATCAAGCATTTCTGCCTGCTGCCTGCGAGCTATCCCGAGCACGACAGCTCTGAATCGCGTCTGGTGCAGGTGTTGCTGGATCAGTTGGCGCACCTGCCGGAGATCGGCTTTTCGTTGCCACTGCCTCGCCACACTCGCCTGCTGGGGTTGTGCAATGAGTTGATCGAGGCGCCTGATCAGGTGATCTCGTTGCACGATTGGGCCGAACGTCTGGGCACTTCGGAGAAAACCCTGATGCGCCTGTTTCAGCGTGAAACGGGACTGAGCTTTCGTGGCTGGCGTCAGCGAGCGCGGCTGTTGTCATCCTTGAATGCTCTGGAAGCGGGCAGCAGCGTGACCAGCGCGGCGCTCGCATGTGGCTACGATTCCACCTCTGCTTTCATTGCCGCTTTCAAAGGGCTGTTCGGTCATACGCCTGGCGAGCTCTTCAAATAGTGCAGCCCTTTTCAAGCGATACACGTTTTGCTGCGCATTATCTTTGCCGCACTACGCGGCACGAAAGGTGCTTGAAACCGGGGTGTTGCGTGGATTTACGGCAGTAATCCGCGCAATTCAAAAGACTTTCCCTCTACTCGCTGGCGGAGGATTGCCGTATAACGGCAACAATCGCGTATCTGGCCACAAAGGACCCACAATAAAAGCTGATGAAAACTCCTAAACGCATTGAACCCCTGATCGAAGACGGTCTGGTCGACGAGGTGCTGCGCCCACTCATGAGTGGTAAAGAGGCAGCTGTTTATGTGGTGCGCTGCGGCAAAGAGCTGCGGTGTGCCAAGGTTTACAAGGAGGCGAACAAACGCAGTTTCCGTCAGGCGGCCGAGTATCAGGAAGGCCGCAAGGTACGCAACAGCCGACAGGCCCGGGCGATGGCCAAGGGTTCGAAGTTCGGCCGTAAAGAAACCGAGGATGCGTGGCAGAACGCCGAAGTGGCAGCACTGTTCCGTCTGGCCAGTGCGGGCGTGCGAGTGCCCAAGCCGTATGACTTTCTCGAAGGCGTTCTGCTCATGGAGCTGGTGGCCGACGAGTATGGCGATGCCGCGCCGCGTCTGAACGACGTGGTGCTGGAACCGGATCAGGCGCGCGAGTACCACGCGTTCCTTATCGAGCAGATCGTGCTGATGCTGTGTGCCGGTCTGGTGCACGGTGACCTTTCCGAGTTCAACGTGCTGCTGGCCCCAAGCGGTCCGGTCATCATCGATCTGCCGCAGGCGGTAGATGCGGCGGGCAACAACCATGCGTTCAGCATGCTTGAACGCGATGTCGGCAACATGGCCTTGTATTTCGGCCGTTTTGCGCCGGAACTCAGAAAGACCAAGTACGCCAAGGAAATGTGGTCATATTACGAGGCCGGCACGTTATCGCCTGCGACCGTGTTGACCGGTGAATTCGACGAGCCGGAGGACGAAGCGGATGTAGGCGGCGTGCTGCGCGAAATCGAAGCCGCCCGTCTGGACGAAGCCCGTCGTCAGGCCGCACGCGCTGCCGACGATGCCCCGCCGGGCAAATCCACCGAAGAACCGCCGCCGCCCTGGTTGCAGTGACAGACAACTCCGCGTCAGCCTGAACGCGGATGCGGAGCGTTCTGGGCGGCGTTATCACGCGGGAGCGTGTGAACGCCCTTATAGGCCTCAAGCACGTCGATCTTGCCCATGCTCAGCGTGGGCATGCATTCCGTGACGCGCTGCGTCACATCACGAACAACACCCGCCTGACGCCAGGTCCTTGAGGATCGGGCAGTCGGGGCGGTCGTTGCCCTGGCAGTGTTCCACCAGGTCCTGAAGGGTGTTGCGCAGACCGGCGAGTTCGTCGATCTTGCGATTCAGCTCGACGATGTGCTGGCGGGCGAGGGCTTTGACATCGGCACTGGCGCGCTGGCGGTCCTGCCACAGGGTCAGCAGCTTGCCGACTTCCTCCAGCGAAAAGCCCAGATCCCGCGAGCGCTTGATGAACGCCAGAGTGTGCAGGTCTTCCGTGCTGTAAATTCGATAGCCGCTGTCGCTGCGATGCGCCGCCGGCAACAGGCCAATGGATTCGTAGTAGCGGATCATCTTGGCGCTGAGGCCGCTTTTTCCGGCTGCCTGGCCGATGTTCATGGTGTGTCTCCCGGGTCTTTGGGTTTCCAGGTCTTGAGCAGCAGGGCATTGCTCACAACGCTCACGCTGGACAACGCCATAGCCGCCCCGGCGAGCACCGGATTGAGATAGCCGAACGCTGCCAGCGGGATGCCGATCAGGTTGTAGACAAACGCCCAGAACAGGTTCTGGCGGATCTTGGCGTAGGTGCGGCGGCTGATGTCCAGCGCGGCAGGCACAAGACGCGGGTCGCCACGCATCAGCGTAATACCGGCGGCCTGCATGGCGACGTCGGTGCCGCTGCCCATCGCAATGCCGATATCGGCTGCGGCCAGAGCGGGCGCGTCGTTGATGCCGTCGCCCACCATCGCCACGACATTGTGGCTTTTCAACTGCATGACGGTTGCCGATTTGTCGGCCGGCAGGACTTCGGCGTGGACGTCGCGAATGCCCAGCGCTTTGGCGACCACCTGAGCGCTGCCGCGATTGTCGCCGGTCAGCAGGTGGCTGGTGATGCCACGGGCATTGAGCTCACGCACCGCCTCGTCCGTCCCCGGCTTGAGCGAGTCACCGAAGGCGAACAGGCCGATGACGTGCGGGGCGGGTGCCTGTTCGATCAGCCAGGACAGCGTTCGCCCTTCAGCCTCCCAGATGCGCGCCGATTCCGCCAGATGGCCCATCGGCAGGCCGCTTTCTTCCAGCAGACGTCGGTTGCCCAATACCAGCTCGCGGCCTTGAACCGTGCCTGCGATACCCCGTCCGCTCAGCGTATGACTGTTTTCGATCTCGTCCAGCTTCAACTGCCATTCGTGACAGACATCCAGTACCGCTTTGGCCAGGGGATGCTCGCTCCCACGCTGCAAGGCACCAGCCCGTTGCAGCAACTGTTCCTCATTGCCTTCCAGCGCAATCATGTTGGTGATCCGGGGCGTACCGGAGGTCAGCGTGCCGGTCTTGTCGAAGACCACGGCAGTGACCTCGTGGGCACGCTCCAGCGACTCGGCGTCCTTGATCAGAATGCCGTGGCGCGCAGCAACACCGGTGCCTGCCATTATCGCGGTCGGTGTGGCCAGGCCCAGCGCACAGGGGCAGGCGATCACCAGCACGGTGACGGCATTGATCAACGCCACTTCCAGCGAAGCGCCCGCCAGCAGCCAGCCCGCCAGGGTGAAAAAGGCGATCAGCAGCACGACCGGCACGAACACCTGGCTGACCCGGTCCACCAGTCGCTGAATCGGCGCCTTGCCGGTCTGGGCGTCTTCCACCAGACGAATGATGCGCGCCAGAACCGTTTCCGAGCCCAGCGCCGTGGTCCTGACCAGCAACCGGCCTTCGCCATTAATGGCCCCGCCGGTCACACGGTCGCCGGGCTCCTTTGCTACCGGCAGGCTTTCACCGGTGATCAGGGCCTCGTCGGCGTGGCTGCGGCCTTCGATGACATCGCCATCCACCGGAAAACGCTCGCCCGGTTTGACCAGTACGCGATCCTCCAGCTGCAGGTCGCTGATGGCGACTTCCTGTTCAACGCCGTCCACCACTCGAAGTGCACGGTCCGGACGCAGCGCTTCAAGGGCACGAATCGCGCTGGCCGTCTGGCGTTTGGCGCGACTCTCCAGGTATTTACCCAGCAGCACCAGAGCGATGACCACGGCCGAGGCTTCGAAATACAGATGTGGCGTGGTGCCTGGTGCAGCGGTCAGCCATTGATAGAGGCTCAAGCCGTAACCGGCGCTGGTGCCGATGGCGACCAGCAAATCCATGTTCCCAGCACCCGACCTCAAGGCTTTCCAGGCCGCCACATAAAAACGCGCGCCAAGAACGAATTGCACCGGTGTGGCGAGCGCGGCCTGCGCCCAGGCGGGCAGCATCCAGTGCACGCCCAGCGGCGAGAGAAGCATTGGCACGACCAAGGGCACCGCGAGCACAATCGCCAGCAGCAATGCCCAGCGTTCACGGTGCAGGTTGCCGGCCTTGCGGTCGGCCTCTACGCGTTCGTCCCGCAGCAGGGTCGCGCCGTAACCGGCGTGGCTGACGGCGCTGATCAAGGTCTGTGGATCCGTCCGGGGCTCGGCCTGGACGTGGGCGCGTTCACTGGCCAGGTTGACCGTCACGCTGTTGACCCCCGGCACCTTGGCCAGGGCACGCTCGACCCGGCCTGCGCAACTGGCGCAGGTCATGCCGCTGATGGGCAGGTCGAAGGTGAGGGTGTCTTGCATCTCGTTCACTCCCTGAGGCTGTATGCCTGCAAGGATCAACCTTGCCACATGGGCAAGGTCAAGCGCGAATCAATAGTTGAGGTCGGCTTTCTTGAGGTACATGCCTTTGAGGCTGGTAGCGATGCGGTACTTGAGGATGTCCCCGGCGTGCATCTGGATAGTGGTGTTGGTTGGCGCTTCCATTCCCGGTTCACAGCCCACGATTTTGCCCGGCAGCGTGCGCAGGCGCACAGACACCGGGCCGGCCGGCAGGTTGAACGACACCGAGTCCTCCTGGAACAGTCGCCCGGCCAGTTGATCCTGGATGTAGATACCGATTTCACAGGAGGTCGCCACTTCCAGACGCTCTCGGGAAATGATCAGGATGCCGTAATCCTGAGCGGCCTGAACGGTGGGTGCGGCGGCGACCAGACCGAGAATGCTGAAGAGGCTGACTGCTGACCAGCGCATTGCTGATACTCCTGATGTAAACGTCGATGAAGGAGCTTGGCTCACGACAACGCCGAACGCCAGCCCGGCAGACAATACAAAAACTTGACCTTGCCACGATGACAAGGTTGAAGATGCCTGTCATCCACTCTCGAAGGAGCAGCACATGCAATTATTCAACGTTCAAGGCATGACTTGCGGGCACTGTGTACGGGCGGTCACCCAAGCCATTAAGAATGAAGATCCGACCGCCGATGTGCAGGTTGAACTGGCCAGCAAGCAGGTCAAGGTAGCGAGCACGCTGAGTGCCGAACACATTATCAGGCTGATTGGCGAAGAAGGTTATCAGGCGCAACTGGCCTGAATCAGTCATTGACTGACATGCACGCACGTCTGCATCTGCCCGGAGGACGGGGTGAGGACGTCCTCCGTCCGCGTGCTGTGGGTCATGACACGTTTTGCCCGAGTCAATGTACGTCAGCTATCCCTTAAGTCAGCTGTCCCTAACGGAAAAATCTTGAATTAATTTCGCCGCATTCCGTCCTCTGCAGAGTAAGCCGGTTAAACTGACCGGCTGCTCTGCATCGCTATGGAAGCCCGATGAATTTACGCACAATCCTGATTCTTGGCGCATTGAGCGCTTTTGGCCCGTTGGCCATCGATTTCTATCTGCCTGGCTTCCCGGCCATCGCTTCGTACTTCGCCACTGATGAGAAACACGTCCAGTTGACTCTGGCAGCGTATTTCCTTGGTCTGTCGCTGGGCCAGCTGGCTTATGGACCGGTGGCTGACCGGTTTGGACGACGCCTTCCCATGCTGGTGGGCGTCAGCCTGTTCACGCTGGCCTCGGTGGCCTGTGCCTTCGCGCCAAGCCTTGAGTGGCTGATCGCTGCCCGTTTCGTGCAGGCGCTGGGCGGTTGCGCGGGGATGGTGTTGTCTCGGGCGATCGTCAGCGACAAATGCAATGCCGTGGAATCGGCCAAGGTGTTCTCGCAACTGATGCTGGTCATGGGCCTGGCACCGATTCTGGCGCCGATGCTGGGCGGGGTACTGGTCAATGCATTTGGCTGGCAGTCGATCTTCATCAGCCTGACGCTCTTCAGCGCGTTGTGCCTGACCGCCGTCGCGCTGGGTTTGCCCGAAAGCATGCCGGCCACCACCCCGCGCCAGCCGTTGCGCGGTGCCTTGCGGCAATACGGACGGCTGCTGACGGATCGCGTCTTTATTGGCCATGCGCTCACGGGCGGTATTGCCATGGCGGGCATGTTCGCTTACGTGGCCGGTTCGCCGTTCGTGTTCATCAAGCTGTACGGAGTGCCAGCCGAGCATTATGGCTGGCTGTTCGGGATGAATGCGGCGGGCTTCATTGCGGTGGCGCAGATCAACGCACGTATCTTGCGCAAGACCGGTCCGGCGTTCCTGCTGACACGCACGGTATGGATCTATCTGGCTGCCGGTCTGGTGCTGCTCGGTATCACCAGCTTGCGCACTGAGGCGCTCTGGCCGCTGCTGGTGCCGCTGTTCGTCTGTGTCGCGAGTCTGGGCTGCATCATTCCCAATGCGTCGGCCTGCGCCATGAACGGTCAGTGGGCGCGGGCGGGCAGCGCATCAGCGTTGCTGGGCTGTCTGCAATTCAGTGTGGCGGCGGCTGCCGCGAGTCTGGTCGGCGTGCTGCATGACGGCACCGCGACGCCGATGGCGCTGGTTATCAGCCTGTGCGGCGTGTTGTCGGTCGGTGCGTCGGTGTACACGCGCCGCCTGCAGGCCAGACGTGACGCGCAGGTCGCGTCAGCCTGATCGAAGTAAGGCGTTGTGTCTGTCGCGATGACCGACACAACGCCGAGCGCCGTTGCTTCAGAACCCTTCAAGCACGATCTTGCCCTTGGCCTTGCCGCTTTCCAGCAGCTCGTGGGCGCGACGCAGGTTTTCAGCGTTTATGGTGCCGAAGTGTTCGCCGAACGTGGTCTTCAGCGTCCCGGCATCCACCAGTTCGGCGACGCGATTGAGCAGGTTGTGCTGCTCGATGATGTCGTCGGTCTCGAACATCGAACGGGTGTACATGAACTCCCAGTGCAGCGACAGGCTCTTGCGCTTGAGCTTGGACACATCCAGCGACTTGGGATCGTCGATCAGGCCCAGCTTGCCCTGAGGTTTGAGCGCTTCGACCAGTTGATCGAGGTGCTGTTCGGTCTGGGTCAGGCTGGCGACGTGCGTGACAGCATGGATGCCGACGCGCTTGAGTTCTTCACTCAGCGGCTTGCTGTGGTCCAGCACTTCATGGGCACCCAGTTCACGCACCCAGCTTTCGGTCTCGGCGCGTGAGGCGGTGCCGATGACTTTCAGGGCGGTCAACTGCCGCGCCAGCTGGGTCAGGATGGAACCCACGCCACCGGCAGCGCCGACAATCAGAAGACTCTGTCCGCTTTCACCCTTGCCCTGGGCGATCTGTAAACGCTCGAACAACAGCTCCCAGGCGGTGATGGCCGTGAGCGGCAAGGCTGCGGCGTGAGCGAAGCTCAGCGACTTGGGCATGTGGCCGACGATACGCTCGTCCACCACGTGCAACTCACTGTTGGCACCAGGACGGATCAACGAGCCTGCGTAGTAAACCTTGTCGCCTGGCTGAAAGAGCGTGACGTCGCTGCCGACGGCCTTGACCACACCTGCGACGTCCCAGCCCAGCACTTTGGCGTCTCCGTTCTCGGGTGCGACGTTCTGGCGAATCTTGGTATCCACCGGGTTGACGGAGATCGCCTTAACCTCGACCAGCACATCTCGTGACCCGGCAACCGGCTCGGGCAGTTGGATGTTCTGCAGGGATTCAGGGTGGCTGATGGGCAGTGACTGGTAATAAGCGACGGCTTTCATGAAGGGGTCCTCGGTTGGAAAAGTGATGAACGGATCATTGGCTATTTCCTGGAAAGATAAAACCCGCTAAAACGGCAGGCTCTTTCAATATATCTTTGATAATAAGGCGCTCGGATGCTGCGTTTCGATGACCTGCAATTGTTCGTTCGGGCTGCTGACCTGGGGAGTCTGTCTGCGGCTGCTCGGGTCATGGACATGTCGGCGGCCGTTGCCAGCGCGGCGCTCAAACGGGTCGAGCAGCAGGTGGGCGCTCGGCTGCTGGCGCGCTCGACCCGCAGTCTGCGCCTGACGGCCGAAGGCGAAGGCTTTCTCGACTATGCCCGCGCTGCGCTGGGCAGCCTTGAGGAAGGTCAGCGTCTGCTGGCCAGCAGTCAGGATCGTTGCGAGGGCGTCTTGCAGCTGTCGGCGCCTTCGGACCTGGGGCGTAATGTGCTGCTGCCCTGGCTGGATGCGTTTCAGCAACAACACCCGCAACTGACTGTGCGGCTGCTGTTGGGGGACCGTATCGCCGATCTGTTCCGTCAGCCGGTGGACGTGGCCCTGCGTTACGGTGAGCCGGAAGATTCGACGCTGGTCGCGTTGCCGGTCCTGCCGGGTAATCGACGCGTTCTTTGCGCGGCCCCCGATTACCTCAAGCGTCACGGCCAGCCGCAGCAGATCGAACAGCTGGCTCAGCACAACTGCCTGCTGTACATGCTGGGCGATCGGGTTCATGACCGTTGGGCTTTCGAGGACGGCAAGCGGGAAATGAGCCTGACGGTAAAAGGTAACCGGTTCAGCGACGATGCCGATGTGGTACGCCGCTGGGCGGTGGCCGGGGAGGGTATAGCGTACAAGTCCTGGCTGGACGTCGCCGCCGATGTCAGGGCTGGACGACTGGAGGTATTGATGCCCCATTTGAAGGGCGAGCTGGCGCCCTTGAATCTGCTGTGCGCGCATCGTGCTCAACTGAGCAAACCGGTCAATCTGCTGCTGGAAATGCTTCGTACGCGATGCAGGCAACATGCTGTAAGTCAATAAGAACCGTTCATGGTTTATACGGCTACAAAAGCAGAAGAATGAGCCTACGGAAGTTTCGGAAAATATAATGTTTAAATACATTCCCACTGTGCAAGGTTCTTCCATTTTCAGCGTTTTTCAACTCGGCGCTTATTGAACGGATCTACAGCTTTCTCGGCTGGATCTTCGTCTGCGTTCAAGGCGATTGATCTCGCCGTATGCCCGAAGCCCCTTGTGCAGAGCGGTCTTTCGGCGACAGGCCGCTTTGGAAGAGTTCGGCAAGCATGCTTTTATCGCCCGGTGTAATACGCCAGAACATGACGGCGGCTCGGACTACAAGAGTTTTAGCCAATCGGCTTGTGGGGCGTAGAGTTTATACTTGTCATTTCAAGTTGGATGCGCGTTCAACTTTACTGAGGCGTGATTGCTGTCAATATGTCATCGCACTAGATGAATGTTTCAACAGGGAGTGAACACATGGAATATGCACCTTGCATCAGCCAGATTGCGACATTGCTGGCCGACCCCAAGCGCAGCGCAATGATTTGGGCACTGATGGATGGTACTGCTCGCCCCGCCGATGAACTGGCACTGCTGGCGGGCCTCTCGACCTCTTCGGCTGGCGCGCACCTGGCGCGGCTGGCCAATGGCGGTCTGTTGAAGCAGGAAGCGCGCGGTCGCAAGCGCTTCTTTCGACTGGCGGCGCCCGAGGTCGGTGCGGCGGTCGAGGCGCTGGCCAGTGCATCGCTGGTCAGTGCCGACCAGATCAGCCGCAGCGTCGCTCAACCCATGCCCACGTTGCCTTTACGTCGTGCGCGGATCTGTTGTGACCACCTGGGGGGTGAAATGGCGGCCGAGCTTTATCAGCGTCTGTTGGGGGCAGGGTGGATAGAGCAGCAGGAAAAACGCATCGAAGTCACGAGCAAGGGTATCGCCAAATTCGCCGAGCGCGGTATCTACATTCCGGCGCTGGCCCAGCGCAAACGCGAAACCGTTTGCGCCTGTGCAAACTGGAGCGAACGCAGTCCGCACCTGGGTGGTGCGCTGGGCGCAGGACTGCTGCAGTTGTTCATCCAGATGGGCTGGCTGCGCACGACCGAAGAATCCAGCACCTTGCAGGTCTCGTCGAGCGGGCAGCGAGAGATCAGCAAGATCGCCTCGGCGGCGTGAGCTCAGGCACCGTGTGGTCAGACCTATCGGGACGCGGCGCGTCCCGGGCTGCATGCCGACGCGGAGCATCGGCACGATCACGATGACGCTCCGGGGTTACGGTTTTACCAACCGCGCGTCCAGGCTGTTCTGCGCCAGGCGTTTTGCCTGGTCCTCGGTCATGCCCAGATGGGTGTACAGGGCGTGGAAGTTTTCGGTGACGTAGCCGCCAAAGTAGGCCGGGTCATCCGAGTTGACCGTGACTTTCACACCGCGCTCCAGCATGTCGAGGATGTTGTGCTGGGCCATGTCGTCGAACACACAGAGTTTGGTGTTGGACAGCGGGCAGACAGTCAGCGGGATCTGCTCATCGATGATGCGCTGCATCAGCCGCTCGTCTTCGATGGCGCGTACGCCGTGGTCGATGCGTTCGATTTTCAGCAGGTCCAGTGCTTCCCAGATGTACTCCGGCGGGCCTTCTTCGCCAGCGTGGGCTACGGTCAGGAAGCCTTCGTTGCGGGCGCGGTCAAAGACGCGCTGAAACTTGCTCGGCGGATGGCCCATTTCCGAGCTGTCCAGACCGACCGCCACGAATGCATCGCGGAACGGCAGTGCCTGCGTCAGGGTTTTCTCGGCTTCTTCTTCACTCAGATGGCGCAGGAAGCTGAGAATCAGGCCGCTGTCGACTCCCAGTTGCGACTTGCCGTCTTTGAGCGCGCCAGTGATCCCGGCCAGCACCACTTCGAATGGAATGCCACGGTCAGTATGGGTCTGTGGATCGAAGAACGGTTCGGTATGAATGACGTTCTGCGCCTTGCAGCGTTGCAGGTAGGCCCAGGTCAGGTCGTAGAAATCCTGCTCGGTGCGCAACACGTCCGCGCCCTGATAATACAGGTCGAGGAATTCCTGCAGGTTGTTGAAAGCGTACGCCTTGCGCAATGCCTCCACATCGTTCCACGGCAGGGCAATTTTGTTGCGCTCGGCCAGGGCAAACAGCAGCTCGGGTTCCAGCGAGCCTTCAAGGTGCAAGTGCAGTTCTGCCTTGGGCAGGGCGTTCAACCAGTCGTACATGTGCTTTTCTCATCAGGTGCAGATCGCGGGCATTCTACAGATGCACATCGCTGCATAGGGTAAAACCTGACCGACCGTTCAACTAAGATGCCTTTTCCGGTTCTCGACGATAGGCATACGTGTCAGAAAAGCGTGACAACAGGAACTCGGCACAGGTCGTGACAGGATAGCGGGCTGGCTGGCTTTCGCTCTGGCAACCCGGCAGGCATTCGATACGTGTGTCCGGATGAGGTTCGGCGAAAAACGGCATTGAGTAGCGATCGACACCCAGCGGGCTGATGACCCGGTGCGGCGTGGACAGGTAACGATCATTGCTCCAGCGCGCCATCATGTCGCCGAGGTTGACGACGAACGTACCTTCGACAGGCGGCGCGTCAATCCACTGGCCGCGTACATCACGCACCTGCAGCCCGCCCGCAGCGTCCTGATGCAACAGGGTGATGCAGCCGTAATCGGTGTGGGCGCCTGCGCCTTGCTGCTCTTTCGACGTAGCGGTGTGGCGCGGCGGGTAGTGGATCATGCGCAACACGCTGACCGGGTCCTTGAAGCGCTGGTCGAAGAAATCCCGCTCGATGCCCAGTGCCAGGGTCATGGCACGCAGCAGGGTTTGCGCCAGTGCCTGCATGTCCAGGTAATGCTGCTCCATCAGGCTTTCCCAGCCCGGCAGGTCGGGGTGTCGATTCGGCCCGCGCAACGGTTTTCCCGCCAGCACGTCGGGATGCCCGGCATCCATGTGCAGGCCCATGTCGAAGGTTTCTTTCAGATCGCTCGGCAGACTGGGGTCCAGTTGCTCGGTGGCGATGGCGCCATAACCGCGATGGTGAGTACTTTGGGTTATGTCGATCTTGAGCTTTTCCGCCGCCGGTTGGGCGAAGAAGCGCCGCGCAGCCGATTGCACCTGCTCGATCCGCTGTGGCGTGATGGGGTGTCCCGTGATGTAGAAGAAACCCCATTCGCGACAGGCACTGTCGATCTGGCTGGCAACGTTCTGCCAGGCCTCAGTGTCCGTGCCGTAGAGCGGGGCGATGTCGATGATGGGAAGCTGGTCCATGAAGCGGTCCTGGAAATCGGGTGGTCTTCAGCGTGATCGCGCCCTGCGAGTCGGGACGCGATCACCCGGACAGATTACTTCGGCAGCTCGGCCTTGATGCCTTCGACGTAGTAGTTCATCGAGGCCAGCTCTGCGTTGGTCGCGACCACGCCAGCGGGGATCTTCACGGTGCCGGTCTGGTCCTTGATGGGGCCGGTGAACGGATGGAATTCGCCGCTTTCGATGCTGGCGATGATCGTCTGTGCTTCAGCCTTCACGTCGGCAGGGACGATATCGCTGATCGGCAGTTCAACCGTGCCTTCCTTCAGGCCGCCCCAGTAATCCTGAGGTTTCCAGGAGCCTGCGAGTACGCCCTCGGCAGCCTGAATGTAGTGCGGTCCCCAGTTGTTGACGATGGAAGTCAGGACGGCCTTGGGACCGAAGTGCGCCATGTCCGATGCGTAGCCGACGGCGTATACGCCACGACGTTCGGCGGTCTGGATCGGCGCCGGGCTGTCGGTGTGCTGGAACACCACGTCCACACCCTGATCGATCAGCGCGTTGGCCGCGTCGGCTTCCTTGCCCGGATCGAACCAGGAGTTGACCCACACCACTTTGATCTCGGTGCCGGGGTTGTACTTGTTCAAGGCCAGTTGGATGGCGTCGATGTCACGCAGCACTTCCGGAATCGGGAACGAGGCGACGTAACCGATCTTCTTGGTCTTGGTCATTTTCGCGGCGATAAAACCACCCACGTAACGGCCTTCATAGGTGCGGGCCAGGTAGGTGCCCATGTTCTTGTCCTGCTTGTAGCCGGTGGCGTGCTCGAACTTCACCTTGGGAAACTGTTTGGCGACTTTCAGGGTCGGGTTCATGTAGCCGAAAGAGGTGCTGAAGATCAGGTCATAGCCGCCCTTGGCCATGTTGCGGATCACACGCTCGGCGTCGGCGCCTTCCGGCACGTTTTCCACATAGCTGCTGCTGACCTTGTCGCCCAGCGCCGCGACCATCGCCTTGCGGCCCTGTTCGTGCTGATAGGTCCAGCCGTGGTCGCCGATAGGGCCGATGTAGACGAAGCCGACTTTCAGCGGATCGGCTGCCAAGGCGAGCAGGCTGGCACCCAGACCGACGACAGCGGTCATGGCGCACAGCAGTTTTTTCAGGGGACGGCGTGGGGTGGTCAGGTGCATCGGGTCTTGCTCCTTGCAGTCTTGTTGGAGGGGATACTCCGACAATGCAAATAGCTGACCACAAAGACAAGTTATGACGCAGACGCGTTGCAGACCGCTTTGCTGATGGTGATATGCAGCGCGACGGTGCAGGGTACAGACCCTTCGCCGCTAACTGGTGCAGCGGGTGCTGCGCTCGACGATGCACATGGGCGTGCCCGCCACCGGTTCCTGCATGATCTGCACCTGAACATCGAACACCCGACACACCAGTTCGGCGTTCAATACGTCACCGGGCGCACCGCTGGCCACCAGTCGCCCGGCCTGCATCACCGCCAGATGGTCGGCATAACGGCAGGCCTGGTTGATGTCGTGCAACACAGTAATGACCGTCTTGCCCTCGGCGCTGAGCGCGCGCATCAGGTCCAGCAGTTCGACCTGATGGCTGATGTCCAGATAGGTGGTCGGCTCGTCGAGCAGCACGATGGCGGCGTCCTGCGCCAGAATCATTGCCAGCCATGCGCGCTGACGCTGCCCGCCGGACAGGTCGGACAACGGCCGGTCGGCGAGGGTCTCCAGCTCCATGCGCTGCAAGGCCTGCTCGACACTGTGCTGATCCGCGCCGCTCAGGCGGCCCCAGAGACTGTTGTGCGGACTGCGACCATAGGCCACCAGCTGACGCACGCTCACGCCTTCGGGAATGGGCAACACCTGTGGCAGAAACGCTACCTTGCGGGCCAGATCCCGTGCCGACAGGTCGCGGTAGGCCTTGCCGTCCAGACTCAGACTGCCGGACTGCGGCGTGAGAATCCTCGCGAACGCCTTGAGCAGCGTGGACTTGCCACAACCGTTGGGCCCGATCAGCGCCGTGACCTTACCGGGCGGCGGGCTGAATGAAAGGTCCTGCACGATGCGGGTTGCCCCGTAGCCGATGTCGAGTTGCTGTGCCTGAAGAATGCTCATGAGATCAACCTTTGAATCGGGCCAGCAGCCACAGGAAATACGGAGCGCCGATGACCGCCGTGAGAATCCCGGCCGGGATTTCGCTGGGCGCGATCAACGTGCGACCGAGCGTGTCGGCCAGCACCAGCAACAACGCGCCCAGCACCATGGAGGCGGGCAGCAGGAATTGATGATGACCCCCCACCAGTCGACGGGCCATGTGCGGCGCGACCAGGCCGACGAAACTGATCGGACCGATGATCCCGACGCCCATGCTGGTCAGCAGCACTGCGCTGCCCATCGCCAGCCAGCGCGTGCGTTTGAGACCGGTGCCCAGGCTCTGCGCCGCTTCGTCACCCAGACCGATCAGATTGAGCGGCTTGGCCAGCAACAGCGTGATTGGAATCAGAACCAGCAACGGCACGGCCAGCAGCACGTGGTGCCAGTTGCGGCTCCACAGGCTGCCGGTCAGCGCGAGCAGGGCGGTGTTGATGTCCAGCGGGTTGGACAGAATCAGAAACTCGGTGATGCTCGACAGCGTCACCGCAATGGCAACACCCGAGAGTGCGAAGCGCACACCGGAAAACTGCACTCCGGTGTTGTAAAGCGCCAGCAACAGCGCCCCGCCCGCCCCGCCCAGACACGCCACGAACGGCAGCGCCGAGACGGGCAAATGCGGAAAGCCGATGATTGCGATGGTCATCGCCAGCCCCGCGCCTTGCGTCACGCCGAGGATTTCCGGCGAGGCCAGCGGGTTGCGGATCACGCCCTGCACAATGGCACCGGCCAGGCCGAACGCACAGCCGGTGACAATTGCAATCAGACCTCGCGGCAATCGGTGATTCCAGACGTCGAAGTCCTTGCTGTCGTGGGCGATCAGATGGTCGAGCACCGCGCCGGGCGTCAGCCAGACCGTACCCGCACTCAGGCTCAGCAACAGTGCCAGCAGCAACAGGCCGATCAGGATCAGCAGTCTTGAGCGAGGCTGGCTCATAGTGCGCGCCTCGCCATAAACAGGAAGAACGGCGCGCCAATCAATGCCGTCACCACGCCTGCCGGCGTTTCGACCGGGAAGGCCACGGCGCGGCTGATCAGATCGGACGCCAGCACGATGGCAGCGCCCAATCCTGCGCTGACCGGGATCAGCCAGCGGTAATCGTTGCCCAGCCATTGGCGGGCAATGTTTGGCGCAATCAGGCCGACAAAGCCGATGGGGCCTACGGCGCAGACACTGGCACCGACCAGCACCAGACTGACCACGAACACCAGCAGGCGCAGCGCGCCGATGCGTACGCCCAGCGAACGGGCAGCGTCCTCGCCCAGGTTGATCAGGTTCAGGCGCGGCGCGCAGACAATCGCCAGCACAACGCCGATCAGCGTGCAGGGCCACAGCAACTGCAGTTGTTCAACGCCGACGTTGGCCAGCGAACCGGCCAGCCAGTTCAGAACGCTTTGCGCCTGGGCTTCAACAAGAATCACGGTCAGGCGGGTCAGCGCTGCGCATAACGCCGTCACCGCCACGCCTGCCAGCACCAGTCGGCCTTGGGATGTGGCAGGCGACCACGCGCCGCCGAGGCTGAACACTGTCATCCACGCCAGGGCGCCGCCCACGCAGGTCATCAGCAATGCACCGCCGGGGAAGGGCAGGGCAATCAGCCCAGTGGAGAACAACGCCAGACCCAGCGCTGCACCCGCCGTGACACCAAACAGGGAAGGGGACGCGAGCCGATTGCGGGTGATGCCTTGCATCAAGGCTCCGGCCACGCCGAGACAGGCACCGACCAGCGCCGCGCACAAGGCTCGCGGTACGCGCAGTTGCGCAACGATGTAGGCAAGGTTGCCGCCCTCGCGGCCCAGCGTGTACAGCCCGTTCCAGGCGTCGATCTGCCGGATGGTGAAAGGCGACAGGGCGAACAGCGACATCCAGAACAGGCCCAGACAACCTGCGGCGATCAAGCTCGCCATCAGCCAGCGACGCATTTAAGGATTGATCACGGCCTTGCCGCCCTTGAGAACTGCAAGTGCGTCATCGGCGATCTGTTCGGACGCCATGACCCCGCGATTACGCGCCCAGCTGTCGCCATCCACTTCGGCCACCTGCTTGTTGCGCACCGCACTCAGCACCTGCCACAGCGGCTGCTTGCTCCAGCTGTCTACCAGACTCGGGCGACGATAATGACCGACCAGCAGCCAGCCAGGATCCAGCGCCAGCAATTGCTCAAGGCTGACGAACTCGGTCGGCGCGGCGTTCTTGCGCACTTCAGGCACCTGCAAACCGATGGCCTTCAACACGCTGCCTGCGTAAGCGTGCGGGCCGTGTACCGAGAAGCTGTCCTCACGGGCGACGCCGAACAGCACCTTGGTGTCGGCCGGTATCTGCGCCGCCACGGCTTTCAGGTGCTCGCGGTTTTCAGCGATACGTGCCTGCATCTGTGGGCCTCTGCCGAGCGCTGTGCCAATCAGTTCGGCAGATTTCAGGCTGCCTTCATAGTCCTCACCGCGCGACGGCAGCATCAATGTGGGGGCCAGACTGTTCAGATCGTTGTACAGCGCCTGATGACGCCCCAGGTCAGCAATGATCAGATCCGGCTTCAGGCGTGCGATGACTTCGATATTGGGCTGCGAGCGAAGGCCAACCGACTGCCATTCGCCAATGGCCTTGCGTGCCTTGGGCAGTACGCGGTTGGCATCGCCATCGTCCGCAGCGCCCACGGGCGTCACGCCGACCGAGGCCAGACTGTCGAGAAAGGAAAACTCCAGCACCACCACCCGCTTGGGCGCATCGGGCAAGTGAACCTTGTGCTGGCCGTCATCAATGTCGATAGGCGCTGCCTGAATTGAGCAGGCCAGGGCCGCCAGCAGACTGCCGGCCAGCAGAGATGTCAGTCGAAAACCACGCATGGCGAATGTCCTTTGTTACTGAAACGGAATCGCGAAAACCCATTCACGCAACGCTGGTCGCGAAACAGGCGCGCCAGAACGGTCGCGGAGAAAACGGCGGGCACTATTTCACATCGTGACGACGGGATCAAAAGTCATTTACGCGTGGGTGTCGTTCTCATTCTGGGCATTTTTTGAAACCTTTTGTCACACCCTGCACTCTGAACGGCTTCAATGACAGACACCTTCATATACATCCGCGGCGATGTGTCGCAAGGGTTTGGGGAACAACATGGGCGCTTTGCTCAAGCAGGAAAAGTTTTTACTACTGGCGATCATCGCCACCTTCGTCGCCTATCCGATGGAGCACACGCTGCTGGGCAATGGCCAGATGGTTGCCCTGGTGGCCGGTCTTGCGTTGGTCGGCTTCATTGTGTGCGCATCGTTGCGGGTAGCGCATCACGCTGAAATGCTCGCCGAGAAAGTGGGTGATCCATACGGCACGATGATCCTGACGCTGTCGGCGGTGCTGGTTGAAGTCGTGATCCTGGCGATCATGATGAGCAACGAGCCATCACCGACGCTGGTGCGCGACACCATCTATTCCGCTGTGATGCTCGACATCAACGGCATCCTGGGTCTGGCCGCGCTGATGGGCGGTATCAAGCATGGCGAGCAGTCGTACAACGATGATTCGGCGCGCACTTACAGCGTGATGATCATGACTGCCATGGGCGTGTCCATGATCGTCCCCGAGTTCATCCCCGAAGCGAACTGGAAGCTGTATTCGGCCTTCACCATCGGCGCGATGATTCTGCTCTATACCCTGTTCCTGCGCATGCAGGTCGGACCGCACAGCTACTTCTTCAGCTACAGCTATCCGGACAAGAAAAAGCGCAAGGATCAGCCCGAAGAGCATGCCGAGCCGGTCAACCTGACCCGTTCCATCGCCACTTTGGTGGTCGGTGTCGTGGTCATCGGTGCGCTGGCGGAGGTCATGTCCAAGACCGTCGACCTCGGGCTTGAAGGCACTGGCGCGCCGCCGGTCATGACTGCGATTCTGGTCGCCGCCATTTCCGCGTCGCCTGAAATCCTGACGGCACTGCGTGCGGCACTGGCCAACCGCATGCAGTCAGTGGTCAACATCGCGCTGGGTGCGTCGCTGTCCACGGTAATTCTGACCGTTCCGGTGATGGAAGCCATGGCGCTCTACAGCGGCCAGCCTTTCCAGATGGCCATGACGCCAGTGCAGACCGTGATGATTGCGATCACCCTGCTGGTCAGCGCGATCAACCTCAATGACGGCGAAACCAACGCGATTGAGGGCATGACCCACTTCGTGTTGTTCGCGACGTTCATCATGTTGTCGTGTCTGGGGGTGTGAGCCGGGCTCTACGCGTATCGTGCCCAGCTTTTCCTGAGGCGACATAGCGACGACGGAACTGACGCCATCGTCGGCAAGCCGCCTCCACGGGGGCTTGGGCAGTCAATGGACCCAGGGCATGCGGCAGCATCGTGAGCAGGGCGGCAGGCCCTATCAACAGCATGAGTTGCCAGGCCAGCCCCGGCAGCAGGTGCAGCAGACTTTTGTCGTCTTCGGGACGGTTTGAAGAGGGCGGGCTTGTAGACACGATGTCTCGCCTGGCGGCTGTGGGAAGCGACACGCTAGCGGATCAACACCGCTGGAGGTGTCGATCCGTTCACAGCTTCACGGGCCGAGGCTCAACCTTGGATCAGCTCTCGCGCAGCCTGGCTGTGTTGCGCAATCAGTTGCTGCAGATCCAGCCCTTCCACCTGGCCGTCGATCACTCGCCAGCGTCCTGCAATCATGACCCGATCCGCACGGTCTGCGCCGCAGAGCAGCAGCGCGGACAACGGATCATGGCTGCCCGAGAAGCGCAGCTCGTCGAGTTTGAACAGCGCCAGATCCGCCTGTTTGCCCACCGTCAGCTCACCAATGTCGCTACGCCCCAAGAGTTGCGCCGAGCCCTTGGTGGCCCAGCCCAGCACCCGTTCCGGTGTGATCTTTTCTGCGCCGTAGCGCAACCGTTGCAGGTACAGCGCCTGCCGGGTTTCGAGCATCATGTTCGAGGCGTCGTTGGACGCCGAACCGTCGACACCCAACCCGAGCGGCGCACCTGCAGCAATAAGCTCCAGCGTCGGGCAGATACCGGACGCCAGGCGCATGTTGGAGCTCGGGCAATGACAAACACCCGTTCCCGCTGAACCCAGGCGCTCGATTTCACCCGGATTGAAATGAATGCCGTGAGCCAGCCAGGTGCGCGGGCCGAGCCAGCCGACGCTGTCCAGATAGTCCACGGTCCGCAGACCGAAACGTTGCAGGCAGAAGTCTTCTTCGTCGAGGGTTTCGGCCAGATGAGTGTGCAGGCGTACGTCGAGCTTTTCAGCCAGCGCAGCACTCTCAGCCATGATCTGCGGTGTGACGGAAAACGGTGAGCAGGGGGCGAGGGCGATCTGGATCTGCGCACCCTCGCCGCGTTCGTGGTAGGTCTCGATCAGGCGCTGGCTGTCGGCCAGAATTACTTCGCCCTGTTGCACGGTCTGTTGTGGTGGCAGACCGCCGTCCGCTTCGCCCAGACTCATGGAACCGCGGGTGAGCATGGCACGCATGCCCAGTTCGCGAACGCTTTGCACCTGCACGTCGATGGCCTGCTCCAGTCCATCCGGAAACAGATAGTGATGATCGGCAGCGGTGGTACAGCCCGACAGCAACAGCTCTGTGAGCGCGACCTTGCTGGCGACCGCAAGCTTTTCGGGCGTCAGTCGCGCCCAGACCGGGTAAAGCGTCTTGAGCCAGGGAAACAGCGGCTGATTGACCACCGGCGCCCAGGCACGGGTCAGGGTTTGATAGAAGTGGTGATGGGTGTTGATCAGGCCCGGCAGCAGCACATGCTCGCGGGCGTCGAACACTTGGTCGCAGGGCATGGCGGGTTGCTGCCCGGCCGCCAGCATTTCGGTGATGACGCCGTCTTCCACGACCAGACCGCCACGGGCGTCAAGGTCATTGGCAGTGAACACGGCAAGGGGGTTTTTCAACCAGATACGGATCGCGGACATGGGCCGGCTCCTCTGAAAGTGGGTTCAGGGTTAGCCAGCTCAGTGTTGCCCTGTCTGCTGATCCAGGGTGCGAGGCAGACATCGTCTCGGCAAGGTCGGGGATTTTACTGAAGTGGTCAGTTTTTAATCAAGTTGCGCGTGCGAGTGGGGGAAGCTTCACGGGCGGCATGCTCACGCTCTGCGTGGGAATGCCGCTCAGGACGTTCTGCGTCCGCTTTTCATGACCTACCAGGCAATCGTTTCGCCTTTGTAGTTAATGAAGTGATGCCCGCCCTTGCCCGCATAGGCATTGAGCTGCTCAACCAGCCCGGTGGTGCTGGTCTGTACGTCAATGGCGGCATTCTCGCCACCCATGTCGGTCTTCACCCAGCCCGGATGCAGCGACAACACGGTCGGACGAGGCTCTGGCAGTTGCACCACAAAACTGTTGGTCATTGAGTTGAGCGCGGCCTTGCTGGCTTTATACAGCGTCATGGTCTCGCCTTCAGGGCAGGCAACACTGCCCAGCACCGAACTCATGAACGCGAGTACGCCGGTTTCCGGACGAATATGGTCGACGAAGCGTTCGGCAAGGCGGATCGGCGCAATCGCATTGGTCAAAAACAGCTGACCCAGTTCGGCAGCCGTCGCCTGAGCCGCGCTCTGATGTTTAGGCCCCATGATCCCGGCGTTGACGAACAGCACGTCGAACACTTCGCCCTTGAGTTTCTGGACCAGCACTTCCAGCGAAGCGGTGTCGTCGATGTCCACTGCTTCGATCCGTACACCTTCGACCGCCTTCAGGCTGTCGGCCTTTTGTGGGTCACGAACAGTGGCGGTGACCTTCCAGCCCTGTTCGGTCAGGCGTTGAACCAGCCCAAGCCCCAGGCCACGCGAGGCACCGATGATGAGCGCGGTTTTGGTCGTCATGAAAAAACTCCTTGGCAGATTGAAAGAGGATTCGGGAACCCGTATCGGTTTCGGCAACGTCGTCGCCGACTTCGTTCAGACTGAAAGCCGACCGTTGAGTGACGAATTGCCTGTTCCATGGACAGTGAGCAAGCTTGGCTCACGGTTCTGCTCAAGCCAAGCCTGATGATCCAGAGCCTGCCTGTCCAATCCTCCTGCCTGCGCTTAATGCCCCGCCCGCCAAGGCTGCCCCAGCGAAACCGGTGCGTACAACCTTGTGCGCAATGCGTCACGGGACAGTAGCACCAGAACGATGATGGTTGCGACATAGGGCAGCATGGCCAGCAGGTTGGACGGGATCGCCAGGCCGATGCCTTGAGCGACCAGATGCAGGATGCTGGCCAGACCGAACAGGTAGGCGCCCAGCAGCAGACGCCATACGCGCCAACTGGCGAAGACCACCAGCGCCAAGGCAATCCAGCCGCGTCCGGCGCTCATGTTTTCGGCCCACATCGGGGTGTAGGCAAGCGACAGATAAGCGCCTGCCAAGCCTGCCATTGCGCCGCCGAACAGCACGGCGAGGGTGCGAACCCGCAACACGGGCAGGCCCATTGCACTGGCCGCATCGGGATTTTCGCCGACGGCCTGGATGATCAGCCCGATACGACTTTTCAGCAGCGCCCAGGCGACCAGCGCAAACAGGGCGAAGGACAGGTAGACCAGCAAGTCCTGAGCGAACAGCATGCGACCGATCAGCGGGATATCGCTCAGGAAGGGGATGGCAACCGGCTCGAAACCGCTGAGCGGCTTGCCGACCCAGGCGGCCCCTACAAAGCTCGACAGCCCGACGCCGAAGATGGTCAGCGCCAGACCGGTGGCCACCTGATTGGCGTTGAACACCAGCGCAACCAGCGCAAACAGTGCCGAGAGCAGCATGCCGGCCAGCATCGCCAGCAGTACACCGAGCCAAAGATTGCCGGTGCTCAGGGCGATGATGAAGCCGATCACCGCGCCAAACAGCATCATGCCTTCCTGACCAAGGTTGATCACGCCGCTCTTTTCACAGATCAGCTCTCCGAGCGCGACCAGCAACAGCGGGGTGCCGCAACGCACCATGGCGTAGAAAATATTGCTCAGTAGATCGATATCCATCACGCGGCTCCCACGGCAGGCGTCATCTGACGCTTGGCCCAGCGCATCTTCAGGCGCGGGCGGTAAAGAATCAGAACGTCGCAGGCCAGCAGAAAAAACAGCATCATTCCCTGAAACAACTGGGTGATGGCGGGCGGCAGGTTCAAGGTCATCTGCGCGCTTTCGCCACCCAGATACAGCAGGGCGATCAACAGGCTGGAGAACAGAATGCCGATCGGGTTGAGGCGTCCCAGAAACGCCACGGTAATTGCCGCATACCCGTAGCCTGGTGACACCTGTGGCACCAGCTGCCCGATGGGGCCGGTGACTTCCGAAACGCCCGCAAGTCCGGCCAGTGCGCCGCTGATCAACAAGGCCAGCCACACCAGACGCTTCTCACGAAAGCCGACGAACCCGGCAGCACGTTTGTCCAGGCCCAGTACCTTGATCTGATAACCGACAAAGCTGCGCTGCAGCAGGACCCACACCGCCACCAGCGCCAGCAATGCGAAGTAAACGCCGACGTGAGCGCGACCGTCTTCCATCAATAGCGGCAGTCGACTGGCATCGCCAAAGGTCGCCGATTCCGGGAAGTTCATCCCTGCCGGATCCTTGAGGGGCCCATGCACGAAGTACAGCAGCAGGTTCAGGGCGATGTAATTGAGCATGATGCTGGTGAGGATTTCATTGGCGTTGAAGTGCGTGCGCAACCAGGCCGTTACTCCGGCCCAGGCCGCACCGGCCAGTGTGCCCGCGATCAGGACCATCACCAGCGCCCAGCGGCTTTCCATCTCGATGATGTTGACCGCCACAGCGCTGCCCGCCAGAGCGCCCAGCAACAGTTGTCCTTCGGCGCCTATGTTCCAGATGCGGGCCTGATAAGCGACCGCCAGACCCAGTGCGCAAAGCAGAATCGGCAGCGTCTTGACCATCAGCTCCGACAGGCCGTACAGGTCGCTGACCGGTGCGATCAGCAAGGTGTGCAAGGTCACCCACGGATCGAGCCCCAGGGCGATGAACAGCAGCGACCCGCAGGCCAGGGTCAGCACGGCGGCCAGCAGGGGCGAGCACCACAACATGGCGCGCGATTGCTGGCCGCGCGGTTCCAGAGAAAGCAGCATGTTTTGCTCCGTTAACCCGGCGTCTGGGCCTGAGTGTGAGAATGTTGAAACTGACCGGCCATCCAGCCGCCGATCTGCACGGTGCTGGTCTGTCCGGTCGGGATCAGGTCGGAAAGTTGTCCGCCGCTCAGGGCCGCGAGGCGGTCACTGATCTGGAACAGTTCGTCCAGGTCTTCGGAGATCACCAGAATCGCTGCGCCGGCATCGCGCAAGGCAATGAGTGCACGATGGATGGCAGCTGCGGCGCCGACGTCCACGCCCCAGGTCGGGTGCGCAGCGACCAGCAGTCTGGGGTTCTGCATGATCTCTCGCCCCAGAATGAATTTCTGCAGGTTACCGCCCGACAGGCTGCGCGCGGCGGCCTGGGCGTCGGGCGTCTTCACCGCAAAACGGCGAATGATCTCGTCGGCCAGCGCCCGGACCTTGCCGCGCTGAATCAGGCCCTTGCTGACCAGACCTTGCTGGAATGCCGTGAGCAGCGCGTTATCTGCCAGACTCAGGTCTGGTACCGCGCCGTGACCCAGACGTTCGGCGGGCACGAAGGCCAGACCACGCTTGCGCCTTGCGTCGGGCCGCAGATGGCCGACCGGTGTGTCCGCGAACCGCAGCGTGGCGGCTTGGGTGTTGGGCAATACCTGTTCACCGCTGAGCAGGGCCAGCAGCTCGTCCTGGCCGTTGCCTGCCACGCCCGCGATGCCGACGATCTCGCCGCTGCGCACCTCCAGACTGATGTCCTTCAACGAACAGCCAAACGGATCGGGGTTGTGCCACGCCAGTCGCTCGACCCGCAGAAACGGTGCCGCACCGCTTACTTTTTCATACTGCGCCGTCAGTCCTTCGGCATCGCCGACCATCAGCCGCGCCAGTTCCAGGTCCGAGCATTCTGCCGGGATGCAATGACCGGACACCTTGCCGTTTCGCAACACCGTGGCGCTGTGGCAAAGCGCGCGAACCTCGCCCAGCTTGTGACTGATAAACAGGATGCTGCAGCCTTCGGCCGCCAGGTGCCGCAGGGTGACAAACAGCTCTTCGGCTTCCAGCGGCGTCAGCACCGAGGTGGGCTCGTCGAGAATCAGCAGGCGGATGTCCTGCATCAGGCAGCGAATGATCTCCACCTTCTGCCGCTCGCCAATCGACAGACTGTGCACCAGCCGCTGTGGCTCAAGCGCCATGCCGTAGCGTTGCGAAACCTCGCGGATGCGCGGTTCCAGTTGTTTCGGTGTACCGGCTGCCGCCCCCATGGCCAGCGCAATGTTCTGCGCGACGCTCAAGGTTTCGAACAGTGAGAAATGCTGAAACACCATGCCGATGCCCAAACTTCTGGCCTGTGCCGGGTTGCGCATGATCTGTGGCTGACCTTGCCATACGACGGTGCCGGAATCCGGTTGTGTCACGCCGTATATGATCTTCATCAGCGTGCTTTTACCCGCGCCGTTCTCACCCAGCAGCGCGTGGATTTCTCCGGGCTGGATGGTCAGATCGACAGCGTCGTTGGCCAGACAGCCAGGATACCGTTTGGTGATGTGGCGTAACTGAAGACGCGCAGGTGTCGCGTGGTTTGACATGTCAGGCTCTGAGGCAGGAGTGGGTCGCCCGTGGATGAAGCAAAATCCTGGCCAGGGAGTCAGCTTTTGTCGGACGGCACGGAATAAAGTCTGTTGCGGGCCCGTTTGGGATTTCCTACGGTCACCTGTGTGATTTCAGCACCAGTTCGGGGCGTTCGGATCGACGGTGAGGGCCAAGATGGCTCACTATGCTTGATCAAAAAACGTACAGTTGTCGATGAGCGTGAGCCGCCAAGCGACTGCGAGACCCTTGCACCTGTTATCCACAGGTTGCTCCACAGTTCCTGTGTGAAACGCATAGAACCGGGCATAACGCCGAACGGCTTAGGTTTCGAAGGTGCTAAGCACGGTTAAAACATTGTTTTATCGACGTTTTCGCACATATTTATCGTGGCTGTACAAAAAATGATCAATTGTCTGTATCGCTTGCCCGACAAGGCTCGCAGCGGTATGTGCTCAGCTTATCCACAGCCGGATGCACAGTAGATGTGGGCAAGTGTGCATGTTTGCATGAAGGCCTGATTACAGCGTTGGCGTCCTGTGCAGAATGATTCTGCCCCGACTCAGGTCAGCCAGTTGCCGCTGGAAGCTCTCGATGTGCTCCGGGCCGATGGCCACTGACATTTCCACACCGTTGGCGGTGAAGTTTTCGGCTTCAACCAGCCCGCTCGACTCAGCCAGGCGAACCTTGACCAGCGCCAGTTCGCTGAAGCTGCACTCAAGGTTGAAAGACAGCCGGTTTACCAACTCCACACGTGCGGCCTGCTGCAGGCATTTGTTGGCGCCACCACCGTAGGCCCTGGCCAGACCGCCGGTTCCCAATTGGATGCCGCCGTACCAGCGAATGACCAGCACGACGACCTGATCGAAACCCTGCGCTTCGATTGCCGCCAGAATCGGACGACCTGCCGTACCGCCCGGCTCGCCGTCGTCATTGCTACGGTACTGATCACCCAGTTTCCAGGCCCAGCAGTTGTGGGTGGCGTTCGGATCACTGTTTTGGTCGATGAACGCCTGCGCCTCGGTCGGGCTGCTGATGGGGGCGGCAAGGGTGATAAAGCGACTTTTGCGAATTTCTTCACGAAACTCGCAAGAGCCAACGAGGGTAAAAGACATGCGTACGTCCGGCAGGCAACAAGGTGCGGATTCTACAAGGCTGGCGGCTTGAGCCCACAGCCTTTGACGATAATGCTGATCAGGTTTTCGCTGGCCTCGTCCATATCCTGTTTGGTCAGACGGGTGCGTCCGGTAACGCGGCATATCTGGGAGGCAAAGTCGGCATAGTGCTGAGTGCTGCCCCACAGCAGGAAGATCAGGTGCACCGGGTCGACCGGGTCCATCTTGCCTGCGTCGATCCAGGCCTGGAAAACCGCCGCCCGGCCCTGGAACCACAGCCGGTAATCCTGGCTGAAATACTCGCTCATGCATTCGCCGCCGCTGATGATTTCCATCGCAAAGATGCGCGACGCCTGAGGCTGGCGGCGCGAAAACTCCATCTTGGCGCGGATGTACCTTGCCAGCGCCTCTGCGGGATCGTCTTCAACGCTGAGGGTGTTGAAGGTGCTGTCCCACAGTTCAATGATGTTGCTCAACACCGCAATGTAGAGCCCCAGCTTGTTGGTGAAGTAGTAATGAAGGTTGGCTTTGGGCAGCCCGGCCTTCAGCGCGATGGTGTTCATGCTGGTGCCCTTGAAACCGTGACGTGCAAACTCGTCTTCGGCGGCCTTGATGATCGCCTCTTCATTCTTTTGACGAATGCGGCTGGCTGGCTTGGCAACGTGAGCGTTGTGCGCGGGGACTTGGAGGGTCATGGGCGATTCCGGGCAGGTCAAGGGACGCAACGGACGAACAGATAACGCACCTGCGGCCATCCCGCAAGCACAGACACTGGAAAGTTATCGTTGATGCTCAAAGGGTTCGGCTTCCTGGCCAGTTGGCTGCACGTCGTCACAGGTCTTGTTTTCCGGGATCAACAGGCACATCAGAATGGCCGTGATGCCGCCGCTGGTGATGGCCGAGTCGAACAGGTTTTGCACGAGTTTGGGCATATGGTGAAGCAGCGCGGGCTGCGAGGCGATTCCCAGGCCGACGCCGAATGAGGTTGCGATGATCAGCATGCTGCGCCGGTCCAGTGGCGACTGAGCCAGAATCCGGACGCCCGCCGCCGCCACACTGCCAAACATCACCAGCGTGGCACCGCCCAATACCGGTTTGGGAATCTGCTGAACGATGGCGCCGATGTGTGGAAACAACCCCAGCATGAACAACACGCCGCCGATGTACAGACCGACGTAGCGGCTGGCAACACCGGTCAACTGGATGACACCGTTGTTCTGGGCAAAGGTCGTGTTGGGAAATGCGCTGAATGTGGCAGCCAGCATGCAGCTGACGCCGTCACCGAGCACGCCGCCCTTGAGCCTGGCCACGTAGCTCGGGCCGCTGATGGGTTGCCTGGCCAGCATGCAGTTGGCTGTCAGGTCGCCGACGGTTTCGATGCTGCTTATCAGATAGATCAGCGCGACGGGCAGGAAAGCGCTCCAGTCAAAACTGAAGCCGAAGCGAAAGGGAACCGGAATGCTGATCAGCGGCAGGTCATGAATAGGCTGAGGAACGAGCTTGCCACTGAACCACGCTGCCAGGCTGCCGACGGCCAGGCCGATGATGATCCCCGACAGGCGAACCCATGGCGTGTTGGAGCGATTCAGCGCGATGATCACCACCAGCACGAACACCCCGAGTGCCAGATTCAGCGGCGAACCGAAGTCGGGCGCATTGAAGCCGCCGCCCAGATCGGTCACGCCGACCTTGATAAGGCTGACACCGATCAGCGTGATCACGATGCCGGTTATCAGCGGCGTGATCACGCGGCGCAATTGGCTGATGCAACGGCTCAGGACGATCTGCACCAGCGCGCCGAAAAAACACACGCCGAAGATCATCGCCATGATGTCTTCCGGGCTGCCGCCACGCTGCTTGACCAGAAAGCCTGCCGACAATACCGCGCCGAGAAAGGCGAAGCTGGTGCCTTGCAGGCAGATCATTCCGGCCCCGATGCCGAACGGGCGGCGCGCCTGAATGAAAGTGCCCACGCCGGACACCATCAGCGCCATGCTGATCAGGTAGGGCAGGTAGGCGCTCAAACCCAGTGCCGAGCCGATAATCAATGGCGGGGTGATGATGCCGACGAAGCTGGCGAGTACATGTTGCAACGCGGCCAGAATGGCTGTCAGTGGTTTGGGGCGGTCGTCGAGGCCGTAGATCAGGTCACTGTTGTCGGATGTTTCGGGCTGCATGACAGGCACTCGAACTTTCAGGGCAGGAGAGAGGCGCCATGAGCTGGCGTTTCGTTATCCGGATCCAATGCAAAAAGCTGTCCACCTGCTCAGGTTATTGTCACGGAATGTGTAATACCGCCTGTGGTATCAAGGGGCTGCCAGGATTCCTGGTTGCTTCGGCTGGTGCGCGTTCTGCTGCTGGCATGATGAAGTGTTTCATCGGGTAGCAGCCAATCCTTCCATGAAGCTTTCCAGCACCAAATGAGGGCGCCTTCCTTTGCGCGTCACTGTAACCAGGCTCAGGTCGTAAAATCGCGAGTCCGGTTTCAACGCACGCAACCTGCCTTCCCTGACCCAGGTGCTGGCGTAATGGTCCGGCAGATAACCGATGTAGCGCCCGGTCAGGATCAAAAACGCCATGCCTTCGCGATCCGACGCGCTGGCCGTGCAGGTGAGCGCCTGATAATGGGCCTGAATTTCGGCCGGAAGCCTGAAAGTCGGTGCAATGGCGTCCTGCCCGGCAAGGTGTTCGCTGTCCATCAGAGCATCGGCTGCATGGAACAATGGATGGCCGACTGCGCAATACAGCAGCGAGCGCTCGCTATACAGCGGCTGGTAATCGAGACCCGGCAATGCGCTGACCTGAGGCACCACACCGACATGCAGCTTGCCCTCGAGCACCCCTTGCTCCACTTCGGCCGGAGCGCTCATGCGGATGTTGATGTGTACATCCGGGCCGCGCTCCTTGAGCTGCGAAATGGCATGGGTGATGCGCATGTGGGGCATGGTGACCAGATTGTCGGTCAGCCCGATATTCAGCTCGCCGCGCAAATGCTGATGCAGGCCGTTGACCTCGGTTCGAAAACTTTCCAGCGCGCTCAGCAACTGCAATGCCGACTGGTAGACCTCTTTACCCTCATCGGTCACCGAGAATCCGGCTCGCCCACGCTGGCAGAGGCGCAGACCCAGACGCTGTTCCAGATCGCTCATCTGCTGGCTGATCGCAGACCGGCCGATGCCGAGCGCGCTTTCCGCCGCCGAGAAGCCTCCGGCCTCGACTACGCTTTTAAACAGGCGCAGCAGTCGGATATCAAAGTCACTGACTTGCGCCAGAGGATCGGTGCGACGGGTGCTCATTGTTTAGTCTCTACCAAACTAAAGATCGTGAAAGTCAGATTTTCCAGACTTTGGCTCCATGGCACCTTAACTGAAATAACTGCTTGCTCAAGCACACACGAGGTTCGTTTCAATGAATATGCTCGAGTCGTCCGATCTTTCTGTCGCCAGTCAGCTGAAACTTGATGCTCACTGGATGCCCTACACGGCCAATCGTAATTTCCAGCGCGACCCACGCCTGATCGTTGCAGCGCAAGGCAGCTACCTGACGGACGACAAGGGCCGCAAGATCTACGATGCGCTCTCCGGCCTCTGGACCTGCGGAGCCGGGCATACCCGCAAGGAAATCCAGGAGGCCGTCTACAAGCAATTGGGCGTGCTGGATTATTCGCCAGGGTTTCAATTCGGCCACCCGCTATCGTTTCAGCTCGCGGAAAAAATCACCGAGCTGACGCCGGGCAATCTCAATCACGTCTTCTACACCAACTCCGGCTCCGAGTGCGCCGACACTGCCGTCAAGATGGTGCGTGCCTACTGGCGTCTTAAAGGCCAGGCCACCAAGACCAAGATGATCGGGCGAGCACGCGGTTATCACGGCGTGAACGTGGCAGGCACAAGCCTGGGGGGTGTGAACGGTAACCGCAAAATGTTCGGTCAGTTGATGGACGTCGATCATCTGCCGCATACGCTGCTGGCCAGCAATGCCTATTCCAAAGGCATGCCGGAGGCGGGCGGAATCGCGCTGGCTGACGAGATGCTCAAGCTGATTGAATTGCACGACGCGTCGAACATTGCCGCGGTGATTGTCGAGCCGATGGCCGGTTCTGCCGGTGTGATTGTGCCTCCGCAGGGCTATCTCAAGCGGCTGCGTGAAATCTGCGATCAGCACAACATCCTGCTGATCTTCGATGAAGTCATCACGGGCTTTGGTCGTACCGGTTCGATGTTCGGCGCAGAAAGCTTCGGCGTGACGCCTGACCTGATGTGCATCGCCAAGCAGATCACCAACGGTGCCATCCCGATGGGCGCGGTGATTGCCAGCAGCGAGATCTATCAGGCGTTCATGAACCAGTCGACGCCGGAATACGCGGTCGAATTCCCGCATGGCTATACCTACTCCGCGCATCCCGTTGCCTGCGCGGCGGGTCTGGCTGCTCTCGAGTTGCTGCAGCGTGAGAACCTGGTGCAACAGGCCGCGCAAATGGCTCCTCATTTCGAGAGCGCCTTGCATGGCGTCAAAGGCAGCAAGAACGTCGTGGATATTCGCAACTACGGCCTGGCCGGAGCCATCCAGCTCGCGCCGCGTGACGGCGATGCCATCGTGCGGCCGTTCGAGGCCGGGATGAAATTGTGGAAAGCCGGCTTCTATGTACGCTTCGGCGGCGACACCCTGCAGTTCGGCCCGACCTTCAACAGCAAGGCGCAGGACCTGGACCGGCTGTTCGACGCCGTGGGCGAAACGCTGAACCTCATCGACTGATCGTCTTCGCTGACATCCTTCTTATATAAGCAGCAGGCGCGGAGTAATTCGCGCCTGCCGGAAACCCTTTTGGAGTTTTTCATGAGCAGCATTCAACACCTGATCCACGGTGAGTTCGTTTCCGACGATGGACGTACGGCTGATGTGTTCAATCCGTCCACCGGGCAGGCCATTCATAAGGTGGCGCTCGCCAGTCGCGAAACCGTTCAGCAGGCCATCGACTCCGCCAAGGCGGCCTTTCCGGTCTGGCGTAACACGCCGCCTGCAAAACGGGCTCAGGTGATGTTCCGTTTCAAGCAATTGCTGGAGCAGAACGAAGGCCGTATCGCTCAGCTGATCAGCGAAGAGCATGGCAAGACACTGGAAGATGCGGCGGGGGAGTTGAAGCGCGGAATCGAGAACGTTGAATACGCCTGCGCTGCGCCTGAAGTGCTCAAGGGCGAATACAGTCGTAATGTGGGGCCGAACATCGATGCGTGGTCCGACTTTCAGCCGCTGGGCATCGTAGCGGGTATTACACCGTTCAACTTCCCGGCGATGGTGCCGCTTTGGATGTACCCGCTGGCTATTGTCTGCGGCAACTGCTTCATCCTCAAACCGTCCGAGCGCGATCCCAGCTCCACGCTGTTGATTGCAGAGTTGCTGCATGAAGCAGGATTGCCCAAGGGCGTGCTTAACGTAGTGCATGGCGACAAGGTGGCAGTGGATGCGCTGATCGACGCGCCGGAAGTGAAGGCGCTGAGTTTTGTCGGCTCCACGCCTATCGCCGAATATATCTATAAGGAAGGTGCTGCACGGGGCAAGCGTGTTCAGGCATTGGGCGGCGCAAAGAATCATGCGGTGCTGATGCCGGATGCGGATCTGGACAATGCGGTCAGTGCCTTGATGGGCGCAGCCTATGGTTCGTGCGGAGAGCGCTGCATGGCGATTTCGGTTGCCGTCTGTGTGGGTGATCAGATCGCCGATGCGTTGGTGGCGAAACTGGTCCCGCAGATCCAGAGCCTGAAGATTGGTGCGGGCACAACCTGTGGCCTGGACATGGGGCCGTTGGTGACGGGGCAGCATCGCGACAAGGTCAGCGGCTATATAGAGGATGGCGTTCAGTCAGGGGCGACGCTGGTGGTTGATGGTCGTGGGCTTGAGGTTGCCGGTCATGAGCAAGGCTTCTTCATGGGCGGGTGCCTGTTCGATAACGTCACGCCGCAGATGCGTATCTATAAAGAAGAGATTTTCGGACCGGTACTGTGCATCGTGCGTGTCGACAGCCTGGAGGCAGCCATGCAACTGATCAACGATCACGAATACGGCAACGGTACGTGCATCTTCACTCGCGACGGGGAAGCGGCGCGTCTGTTCTGCGATGAGATTGAAGTGGGGATGGTTGGCGTGAACGTACCGTTGCCGGTGCCGGTTGCTTATCACAGCTTTGGTGGCTGGAAGCGTTCGCTGTTCGGTGATCTGCATGCATATGGGCCTGACGGGGTGCGTTTCTACACTCGTCGCAAGGCCATTACGCAGCGCTGGCCGCAGCGGGCGAGCCATGAAGCGTCGCAGTTCGCGTTTCCCAGCTTGTAAGTGATAGAGACCAGGATTGATCTGGCTCAGTGTTTATTGGGGGTAGTGAAATAGATCTCAGGTTTTTGAAAATAACGGTTGACGCGCTCGTTGAGGTGTCTATAATTCGCCCCACTTCCGGCGCAGACGGAAACGAAAAA
>NZ_JAFFZW010000008.1 GCF_017826695.1 Pseudomonas alliivorans | reverse complement strand
ACGTGGGTTGCTCATGGCACCTCCTGATTGGCCTCAGTTTAAGGCATGGAGGTGTCTACGAAACCCGGGGCGATTCAGGTCTATGACGTTGGTACGCCAGTGAAAGCGGATGGAAACGGTTAAATTACTGTTAATGCCGAAAGGCTGCATGACATGATCATCAACAAAAAAGAACTGGCCTTCTTTTTCTTCAGTTTCAACTCTGCTCTGCATCTGATTGACTGCTGAAATCAGGGCGCTGCCTGCGCGACGGGCGTCCATTTCAGTTTCGGCGCGCTTCTTCGCAGACTTGGCCTTGGCGTACCCGGACAACGCCTGGTCGTAGATCCTCAATTGCTCAGCGATGTAGGCACCGCAGGACTCCAGATGCAACTCTCTCAGTGCGCCGGTTCCACCGTCATATAGGGTCTGGTCAACGAGCTTATACAGGCGATCAACGTCCACTGCTTTAATGCGCTCCTGCTGCTCAGGAGGTAGGTTAATTTCACTCATTTTCGTCCTTGCTCAGCCATCCAAAACCTGGCTGCTGGTCATTGGGGTACGGCCTGCCCGCAATCCAAGGGCAGGACTGTTTGACTTAGGGCTCAGCAGTTGGCCGACCGATACCTTCGCCAATTTTGTCAAAGTAATAGTCCACTCTTAGCTTCAGCAATTGGGCAAATGGAGCTTTTTCGGTGCTGATGATCCTCAGCAGTTCTGCCTTCAAGCTCTCAGCCCAGTCATACTCATCAGCCAATGCTTTCCGGCTCATATAGTCATGTTCGTAGCGCTTAATCAAGCTCCCAAAAAGCTGATCATTTGAGCAGGAGTCGATGATTAGCAGCTTCGCGAAATCCTTCACATCGATGAAGTGGAGGAAAGGCGTGGCGGCATACTTGCCGTCTTGGACACCATACTCATACAACGAACTGTAGTTATCAGTACTGGCAGCCAAATGCTCAACGTAGCCTCCCGCGACTGCTTGCATCTGACGACGGAGCACCTCGTCCGAGGCTTTCTTCATCATGCTGTAGATGGCTTGAAATTCCGGCGTATTAGATGCCGAGTAACTGAGGCCGAACGCCCCCGTCCCACCCAATCCATACGCGCCGGTATCAGTCGAAAGCGTGTTCGAGTTCAGAAGACGTGAAACATAGTCAGAGAAATATTGCTCTGCCGAGCAGTTCTCTCCTAACACTGGATCTCCAAACTGGCGTAGCGAAATGATAATGCCTGCTACGTGCAAAATTAGCCCCGGGTAAGTAATACTGCATTCGTCAAGCTGGCTCAGAAGCGCAGTTTTCGCCTTCTCGTATTCGCTATTGGGCAGTCTGGTCCAGTCCCACAGGAGCCTCCACGCCGGGATGTCTACATGACCAACAACCTCGGGGTGACGGGCAAGATTTTCATTGATTTTGTCGGCGTCGATTTTGCCTGTGAAAAACAGCTCCGATAGGTGGCCCGGGCTGACGATAGGATCAGTCCATTTGACCTCCGGGTATCGACTTTTCAATTCATCAAATTGCTTGTCTGCTGGGGATCTCTCGTTGTTCGATAGCAGGCCTGCGGAGAATTGACCGGTGTGAAGTGAGCTGAGCGTTTCCCTGTCCAAAGCACCGCTTCTCGACTCGCCGCCGGTCGCGATCATATACAAAAGTAGCTGCTTCATTGCTTCTGGCTTGTCTCGCAACTGAACATCGACAACCTCCACAAGACGCTCAAAATCTTCCAGGATGGCGCGTAAGTTCCGGTAGTTAGGGTGCGTTGATCCGTTAAATGTAGCCAGCAATGCGGTTCGTTCACGCTTCACGACTTCACGCACCAAATGCGTCCTTAGCCTTGCTGTGAGCTTATCCAACACCTCGGAGGGTTCCGCCTTGACCTGAATGGTCTTGCCCACGAGTTTTTCCTTCTGCCTCTCGTAATCCTCCTTTCCGGAGATCTCTTCCTCGTTGGCAAGGATAATGACCTTCAACTTTTCGTGCTCGACGAAGCTGTTAATGAAACCCAAAATATCCGGGACTTTCATAGAACAGCGTTCCAGATCGTCAATGACGAGGATGTTGCCATCCAGCTTGAGCAGCATGTCTCTTGCAAATTGGTCAGTCCCTTTCATCCCGACGAATTTTTCCATAGCACCAGAAAGCGCAGACCCGATAATCCGAGAGGCTTTTGAGCTGAGATGAGGGTGTGCCTGCGCGAAAAACTGGTCATGTATAGCCCCCACCGAAGCCACCCCATACAGGCTGGCGTACAGGTAGCCAGGCTGCTCTTTAGGCGGAAGCCCAGCAGCCCGAGCATCCAGATAGCTTTTAATAAAATGGGTTTTTCCAGCTCCCCATGGAGCACTCAGCATCACTGCATATTCAGACCCCACCGAAGCGTCCAGGTAGTAGTCGAGAAAACGTGCAGCCTCATTGGTGCTTGCCATATTTTTTAAACTCCGGTTGACCAGGGAGAGGATCTGGGTACTCTCCGAGATTCAGTGTGCCTTTGATTCGGATCAATGTACGCATGCCAATCTCTATACGTCGGTTACGAACCTTCCTATCCAGACGGTCTTTTCACAACGAGTTCGACTACTTTCCGGTCTTTCTGAGTTTTTTCTAAGTGGTTGTTTCTAGTACAAAGATATACTAACGATCTCTCAGAACCAGATCATAAGGCATTCCTGAGGGTTTGCAGGTGGGCCACCTGACGGGTGAAGTCGCTGTGGGAAAGGCGTTGCCTGGGTCTTGGGCGCAACGCATCGCTGATGGCGCTGGTGGGCTGGCGAGTGAGGCGGGACAGTACCTGCCACTGATCGGCGACGGCCAGTGATTCAAAACCCGGGTGAAGCTGACGCGCGCGTCGCAGGATGTCCTGCTGCAGGCTTTTCAGGAGCACGTCCTGTCCGCTGCGTCTGCGCAGGAACTCGGCGCTGGCGCGCAGGTGCTCGGTCAGTTGACGTCGGGCCTGCGAGGCAGGCAAACGGACAGGACCTTCGCGCAGACCCACATGCCACAGCGTCAAGCCGATCAATATCGCGAACGCGGTCAGCGCGAGAGCGAAGTGACGCAGTATCAGGCTCAACAGGTTGTCATGTTCGGTTTGCAACAGCAGGGTCACGTCACTGTCCTGGGTCAGGTACCACAATAGCCAGGCGTTGTCGTATTTGCCGATCGAGCGGGTTTTCCAGAGCTCGGCGTCGGTGAGTACAGTGATCAGGCCCTTGCCATGACTCAGTTGCATCAGGTGCGTGGCGTCGGCGCTGTTGGCCCATGAGTCGGCATGGTCCTCGGGGTCTTCCAGATGGAACGCCGGATCGAAGCTCATGTAGGCTGGAGCTTCTTCATTTTCCAGGTACAACCGCGTGAGCTCCGGCCACTTGGTCCGCCTGGTGGCAGGGGGTGACGCCATCAGCGGTATGGGAGGCGTGGGCCGGGTCTCGTCTGGCTCATCCTGTGCCCTGATATCTCTCGAGAGGTATTGGCGAATCCCGATCCTGTCGAGCAGCAGATCGCCGCTACGGCCCTTCTGTTCGTCCCACAACTGCTCTGCGACAAACAACAGATGACCTCCAGATTCCGCCCAGTCCAGCAGGCGCTCGGCCTGTGCCGGGGTCATGTTTTCCCGGTCATCGAGCAACAGCAGCGTCTGTGGTCGCTGTTGCGTGTCTGGCAGGTCGGTGAGCGCGCGGGTCATGTTGACGGGCACTGAACGTTGCCTGAGAAACGCGGCGGCGGCCAGATAGGGGTTGGCCCTGGCTTCCGGAGATGGACCCTGATCGACGGTTTTTTCGTAACGCTCCAGATGACTCGCCGCGTAGACGCCGACAGTGAGCAGCAGGAGCAAGGCGAGCCCTGCGAACCACCGATGACGACGGCTCACGTTCTTGCTCCAGAACCAAACAGGCGACGCCAGCCATCGCACAATTCCTGTTGCGACCGCGCAGGCGGCAGCCGATGGCCGTAAGCAAGGTTCTGCCAATGAAGGGTCAGCGTCCGGCTGAATTCATCCAGTTGGGGTTGATCGAGTTGCGCGACGCGCTCCAGCACCTGGCCCTCGGTGTCGGCATTTTTCAAGGGCAGGCGGTAGTCGGTCAGCAGACGGTTGAGCAGGGCGCGATACAGCAGACCCAATGCCTCGCGCGGCGAGTCGGTCCAAAGCCGCTCTGCACTGGCGGCCACATCGTCAGGCAGGCTTTCTGCATTGACCTGCAGGCCGAACAGCTGTTCTGGCGTTTCCCGGGGCTGCGATGTCTGGCGCGGCGTGCGAGCGACGAATGTGCCCAGCCAGGCGCGGTAACGCCAGATCAATACGCCGAGCAGCGTCAAGACGACAGCCCAGAGCAGAACCTCCAGCAGCCTGGCCAGCGCGCTTGCAGCCGACAGCAGACGGTTGAGCCACTTGGCCAGCGCGCTGCCGTCGGGTCGTCCGTCGGCGTGGGTGGCCTGTTCGTCGCGCTCTGGAAAGCGCCAGCCGGTTACGGTTTTGGGGTTCTTGAACGGCGGTGCCTGCAGGACGCTTTTGATTTCGTTGCGGGCGGCTTCGCTGGTCAGTTCCTGGTGAGTCAGGCGTGGCGTATCCGGTGCTGCGCTGACAATGACCGGCTCCCTCTGCGTGGCCTCAGGCGACGGGCAACTGTATTGGGTTGAATCGGCCATGGCGGACTGCGGTACCGCCGAAAACGCCAGTCCGGCAGCGATCAGCAACACGTAGGCTGTGCCCATCAGGCGCTGGCGCAGTCGCCGGAAGGTCAGCTCGATGTCCCACGCTTCAAGCACGGTTCGGCGATTGAGGTAGAGCGTAAAACCGCAAGCGACATAAACGGGTTCCCACAGCACGAGCGCCAGCACGTAAAACAGGTTGGTCAGGTGTTCCAGCCAGGCCCAGTCATTCTCGGTGTCGACCAGACTCAGCCATTGCCAGTCGATTTCGATCTGTTGCGGGATGAACAGGTAGAACAGGACCATCAGGCCGATCCACAGCGAGTATTCCAGGTGGACGCCTACGAGTGTCAGCAGACGTGCGGCACCTTGGCCGTTCTGATTGAGCAGGCTGAGGCGACGTGCTCGCTCGTCTCCGGCGAGGTTTTCCAGTTGCTGCACCGGCAATTGAAAGCTGCGGGTCAGGCTCAGGCGGCGCCAGAGCAGGCTGGGGAGCAGCTGGTTTTTCAGTGTGGCGGGCCAGGCTCTGAGCGCCTGTTTGAGCGTGGGCGTGTTCCCGAACAGTGCCTGTGACAGGATCATCAGCGGCAGACGGTCGAAGGCCGGCTTGAGCCACCAGAACAGAAACAGTGCGATCGAAGGGTAGTCCCAGAGCAAAAAACTGAGCAGGGCGAACAGCGGCAACGTGACCATCGCCCAACTGCTCATCAGCAGCAGGCGATGTTCTCGGACCATGAGGACACCCAGATCAATGGCTTCCCAGGAGGTGCGAGGGCGAATGGCGACGTTCGATTCAGTCAGGCGCATGAGAAGTCCGCCCGGCGAATGTCAGGTAGGCACCCACCAGCATCCAGAGCGCTGCGCCCACCAGGTACTTGATGAGCGGTGTCGGCCAGGTCATTGACGACCAATAGGCTTCGATGAAGGCGGCAATCAGCAGAAACAGCATCACGCCGCCAATCAATTGCACGCTGCCTTGCGCAGCCTTTCGCAACGCTTCGCCGCGTGTCAGCCGACCGGGGGCGAGCAATGCCCAACCCAGTTTCAGACCCGCGGCCCCGGCCAGGGCAATCGCGGTCAGTTCGAAGGCGCCGTGGCCGACCACGAACGACCAGAAGGTCTGGCCATAGCCGATATCGGTGAGATGGCCTGCCACTGCTCCGATCATCAGGCCGTTGAAGAGCAGAAAGAACAGGCTGCCCAGCCCGAACAGCAAACCGCTGGCATAGGTCTGAAAGGCAATGCCTATGTTGTTCATGATGTAGTAGCCGAACATCATCCAGTCATCGTCCGAAGCACGTTCCAGTGCCTGCCCGATGCGGCTGGCCTGCGGGTCGTACATGCTTTGCATGTCGCTGAGCCGGGCGGGGCTGACGATGCTGTAGATCAAGTCGGGAAAGCCGTAGACCAGAAGCCCCATGCCCACGAGGCTGCCGAAGAACAGCAGGCTGGCGACCAGCACGAAACGCCATTCGGCACGAACCGCTCTCGGGAAACCCGCAAGGATGAAGGTCAGAAATTGAGCGCCCAGAGCACTGCGATGTCGGTAAAGCTGCTGGTGCCCCCGCATGGCCAGTTGATGAAGCAGATCGATGAGGTGACTGCTGTAGCCGCGTTCCTGGGCCAACGCCAGTTGATGGCAGAGGCGCCGATAGTCGGCAGGAAAGCACTCGCTGGCCTTGGGGGCGGGCTTGCCGCGTTCCAGTGCCTCCAGGCATTGCTCGAAGTGTTTCCACTCGGATTGATGACGGGTTTCGAACTGAGCCTGTTTCATGTCGCCCCCGTCAGGCTGCGCGCGATGCCGTTGACCTGAGTGACGGCCTTGTCGGCCGACAAGTGCAGCGGCTCGACCAGAATCGCGGCCAGTTCCTGTTTACGCGCTTCGGACAGGTCACCCTGGCGCTCGGCCAGACTCAGCAACGCGCGTTGTTCTTCCAGTTGCAGGGCGACCGGCACCCTGTAAGGTTCGACCGAGGGCAGGGCCGGCCGCTTCACGGGCAGATCGGTATGAATCACCAGGGTTCCGGCTGCAAGATCACCGAGGCGTTTGAACCGGGGATGATTCAGGCAACTGATGGCGCCCACGCTATAGGCCAGGGGCAGCATGTCGACGAAACGGAGCAGGTTGCGGGTGAGTGAGCAGGCCCAGCCGATCGGTGTTCCGTCATCATTGACCACGCGCAGGCCCATGGCGCGCTTGCCGGGCGTCCGACCCTGATCGAGCACCTCGAACAGCACCATGTACCACCAGTTGACCAGAAACAGCGCGATGGCAGCCAGCCCCATGCCGAACTTGTCGAATAACTGAAGGACGAGAAACAGTCCACCGAGGGCCACGGCTCGAATGCCCAGGTCGATGCTGAAGGCCAGCGCACGCACAACCAGACCCGCAGGCCGAAGGATCATGTCGATGCCTTCCGGGGTCTCGATGGCGATGCGGGTATCCAGCGGCGTCTGCTGCGCTGCAATCCCTTGCGAAGCGGGAGGAGATAGCATGATGGGGAGGCGTTACCTGAAGGCGAGAACTGATGCTAGCTACCACTGCGGCGCTAAGCAACCGGCGTCTCTAAACAGAGCCTGTAAGAAAAAGTGTTGCAGGCCTGCAGCGTGTTCCGATTAGCCAATCGTCTGCTTCGCACCCTACACTTCCAGGGTCTCTTGTTCAGGATCAGCCCGTGACTTCCAGCATCTTCTGGTACGACTACGAAACCACCGGTATCAACCCGCGCAATGATCGTGCACTGCAGATGGCGGGTATTCGTACCGATGCCGAACTCAATGAAATCGAGCCGCCGGTCAACCTCTACTGCCAGCCCAGTGACGACATCCTGCCGCATCCCGCAGCGTGCGTGATAACCGGAATCACCCCGGCCACGCTGGCCGAGAAGGGGCTGTGCGAAGCGGACTTCATGACCCGGGTTCACGCGCAACTTTCCGCTCCCGGCACCTGTGGCGCGGGCTATAACACGCTGCGTTTTGACGACGAGGTGACTCGCTACAGCCTGTATCGCAACTTTTTCGACCCTTATGCCCGCGAGTGGCAGGGGGGCAACAGTCGCTGGGACCTGATCGATGTAGTACGCGCAGCCTACGCGTTGCGCCCGGACGGCATCGTGTGGCCCGAAGAAGAAGGTCGCGTCACGCTCAAACTCGAGCGCCTGACGGCTGCCAACGGTATCGAACACGGTCAGGCCCACGATGCCTTATCCGATGTCCGCGCGACTATTGCACTGGCGCGTCTGATTCGTGAGAAACAGCCTCGGCTGTACGATTTTCTTTTTGCACTGCGCAGTAAGCAAAAGGTCCAGGATCAGATTCGTCTGATGCAACCGCTGGTGCATATTTCAGGACGCTTCTCAGCGGCCCGTCATTATCTCGGTGTCGTTTTACCGCTGGCCTGGCACCCTCATAATCGCAATGCACTGATTGTGTACGATCTGCATCAGGATCCTTCGCCGTTACTGGAGATGGACGTTGAAACACTCAAGCAGCGGTTATATACCCGCCACGATGCGCTGGGCGAAGGCGAGCTGCCGGTGCCGCTCAAACTATTGCATATAAATCGCTGCCCGGTGGTTGCCCCCATGAGCGTGTTGCGCCGACAGGATCAGGAACGCTTGCAGCTCGACATGACGGGTTATCAGGCGAAAGTGGCGACCGTGACAGAAAGCCTTGAAGTTTGGCAGGACAAACTGCGTGCTCTTTATGGCAAGGATCATTTCATCGCAAGTGAAGACCCTGAGCAGCAATTGTATGACGGATTTATCGGTGACCGTGATCGCCGATTATGTGAACAAGTACGCGTTTCCGAGCCAGAGCAACTGGCACGTGATGCCTGGCCGTTTGATGACGCACGCCTGCCTGAACTGTTATTTCGCTACCGGGCCCGTAACTTTCCGGAAACGCTCACCGCCGAAGAACAACAGCGCTGGCATCAATTCTGTCAGGCGCGCCTGAGCCGCCCGGAATACGGGGCTCCCAATACTTTGCAGGGTTTTACGAAGGCGCTGGTGGAGTTGTCGCTTAGTGCCACGCCAGAGCAGTTGGCGATACTGAGGCAATGGCAGGACCACATCGAGTTGCTGCGCGGCAGGCTGGAAATATGAGCAGAAAATGTAGACGGTGAACTATAAAAAAACGCCAGCAAGCTGGCGTTTTCAAGTCGCGGATAAAACGACCGTTGACGCTTAGCCCAGCAGAGTGGCCCAGCTTTCAACCTCGTCACCGCCCCACTTGGCTTTCCACTCTTTCAGCGTTTTGTGGTTGCCACCTTTGGTTTCGATGACTTCACCGTTGTGCGGGTTCTTGTACTGCTTGACCTTGCGAGCGCGCTTGGTGCCGGTAGTTTTCACTGCGCCGCCACGAGGTGCCTTGTTGACCTTGGAGTCCGGATCCAGCAGAGCAATGATGTCACGCAGCGATTTTTGATATTCGCCCATCAGGGTGCGCAGTTTGCCTTCGAATTCCAGCTCGGTTTGCAGTTTGCCGTCTTGCGACAGGTTGTTCAAACGGGCTTGCAGTTCTTTGATTGCTTCTTCTGTGGCACGGTATTCGTTGATCAGGGACATGAGGGGGACCTTATGTTGTGAAGGGTGGCAGGGATACAGTGACGCAATAATAGTCAGAGGCACTGAGCAAGTAAACATTAAATAAAAGTTTTATTTGAATTATTTAGAAATATACACACGTCCTACAGACGCGGGAACTAGATCGGTGCGCTGGACCCGACTAAATAGGGTCGCTATAAAACCCTCATTAAGTACCGGTTTTTTATAGCGGCGTCCGTTGAAATGAGGATACTGGCACGGTGCAATCTTTTTCCTTCGTCGGCCTGCCCCGGCGCCTGAATTCAGGCAACAGAGATACTGCAGTTTTGCTGCGCAGTCGCTAGAATAGCGCCTTTGCGAAGTTCTGGAGTTTCCCCTAATGCGCACTTTTCGTCTGGTGATTGCTTGCCCGGACCGTGTCGGCATCGTTGCCAAAGTCAGTAACTTTCTGGCGTCCCATAACGGCTGGATCACCGAAGCGAGCCATCATTCGGATAATCTCAGCGGCTGGTTCTTCATGCGTCACGAGATTCGTGCCGATACATTGCCATTCGATCTGGATGGTTTTCGCGAGGCGTTCACACCGATCGCACAAGAGTTCGAGATGGACTGGCGCATCACCGACTCGGCTCAGAAGAAGCGCGTGGTGCTCATGGCCAGTCGCGAATCGCACTGCCTGGCTGACCTGTTGCACCGCTGGCACAGCGATGAGCTCGACTGCGACATCGCCTGTGTGATCTCCAACCACCAGGACCTGCGCAGCATGGTCGAGTGGCACGATATTCCTTATTACCACGTGCCTGTCGATCCCAAGGACAAGGAACCGGCGTTCGCTGAAGTCTCCCGTCTGGTTGGTCAGCACCAGGCCGACGTTGTGGTTCTGGCGCGCTACATGCAAATCCTGCCGCCTCAGCTGTGCCGCGAATACGCCCATCAGGTGATCAACATTCACCACAGCTTCCTGCCGTCGTTCGTCGGTGCCAAGCCTTATCACCAGGCCTCGCTGCGCGGCGTCAAGTTGATCGGCGCAACTTGCCACTATGTGACCGAAGAGCTGGACGCAGGTCCTATCATCGAGCAGGACGTGGTGCGCGTCAGCCATCGCGACAGCATCGAAAACATGGTGCGCTTCGGCCGTGACGTGGAAAAAATGGTGCTGGCGCGTGGTCTGCGCGCGCACCTCGAGGACCGTGTACTGGTTCACGACAACAAGACAGTCGTCTTCGACTGATCCGTTGTGGCAGGATCGCCCATGCGGCGATCCTGCCGACCTTCAAGGCGGACATCTTCATGACCGACCCCCTCGACAAAGCCACATCAAAAGCGCCGGCCACTCTGGGCGAAGGCTGTCTGAGTCGTTACGACCCCGATGCGTTGACGCCCGAAAACGGTACTGAATTCGAAGGCGCGGCCGAGCTGTGGCGTGAATTGCAGCAAGACGCCGAAAAGCCGACCCCGCCCTAGCGTTCCACGTCATTTGCCGTGCCCAGGCTTTCCAGCCATCCGACCTTGGTCATGGGCTGCCTGCCGTCTTCCAGCAGGCGTGTGAGCAGTTCAAACCAGTAGGTGCGAGAAGATGTGTGCAGCATGTCGACAGGGTGCAGGCCAAGGCGCAGGGTCGGGGCCTCGCGCAGCCTGTTCTCCCTGAAATCACTGTAAAGCCTCGACGCTGTTCGGCGCCATGCACTGCGTGCGCTCCAGACAATGCCTGGCGCGTCTATCGGTGTGAAGTCGGGCAATCTGAACAGGTGCTGCGAATCGCTGGTGTAACCGAGCGGCAGCTGGCGCAAGGCGTCGCGAGTGCCCTGACTCATCAGCCAGGCGGGCGCGACAAAACCGTGAAGTGGCCAGTTCTGACGGCGAAACACTTCAATGCCCGCTTCCAGACGTGCCAGCGCCTGCCGGGAGTTCAAGCCATAGAACTCGCCTTCCCAAGTGTAAATACGCCGCATGAAGTAGTCGCGCAGGCTTCGTGGCGCGGGGCTGTCGTCGCAATGGTAATAACCGTGCAACGCCAGCTCATCGCCGCGCTCCAGGCGTTCACTCATCCGGCGCTGAAAAACCGTGTCGTCGCCCAGCGGGCTGCGTCGGTGAAAATCCGGTACCACCAGCCAGGTCATTCTGACAGCGCCCAGTTGATCCACAGCTGCCACGAAGGGTTCGTATATCGGCCAACTGTGAGGCGCGACGTCATGCAGCACCAGCAGCACGCTGCGCTCAGACGCAGTGTCGGGCCGCTCAAACATGGGCAACGCCTGAAAGGCGAGTTCCCAGTACCGCCTGATAATGATCGAGCAGGCCGTTCACCACCGCGTCCCAGCTGTAGTGCTCTTCTACGTAGCGTCTGGAAGCCTGGCCTTTTACATGCACCTCATTGCAGAACAGTTCTTTCACCGCGGCGGTCATGGCCCTGGCGTCGTTTGCTTCGCACAGCAATCCACAGTGTCCGGGAACGATTTCAGTGAATGCTCCGGCGGCGACCGCCACAACCGGAATGCCGCATGCCATGGCTTCAAGCACGACCAGCCCGAATGTTTCCTGATCGCCCGCGTGAACCAGTGCATCGGCGCTTGCCAGCAGGCGTGCCAGATGGGTGGCCTTGCAAAAACGACTGATCACCGTAACGTTATCCGGCACGTTCAAAGGCATATGCGAGCCCACCAGCAGAAGGTGGTAACGCGAGCCCAGCTGTTTCATGCACTCAAGCAACACCGGCAGGTTTTTCTCCCTGGAACCACGCCCGGCGAAGATCAGCAGGTGGGTGTCTTCGCGCAGGCCCAGTTCGGTTTTCAGATGTTCGTCTCTGTGGTGCGGGTTGAAGACCTGCAGGTCCACGCCAAGAGGTTGCACATGCACGTTTTCCACCCCCATGCCGATCAGCTTGTCGGCCATGACCTGGCTGGGCGCAAGCACCCTGTCGAAGTTGGTGTACAGCTTGCCGATATAAGCCTGAGCGCTCATGCCCATCCAGTTGCCCATGCGGTTGCTCACCAGCAGCGGAAGGTCGGAGTGGTAGAAGCCAATCACCGGTGCGTCCAGATACCGTCTGGCGTCGAGTGCGGCCCAGGCGGTCAGGTAAGGGTCGCCTGCTTCGATCAGGTCGGGTTGCAGGTTGTGCAGCATCTTGCGCCATGGCGCGACCCGCAGCGGAAACCGATAGCCGTTGCTGAACGGCAGGGCGGGGGCCGGAACACTGTAGATGCCATCCTTGTGATCCGCACGCGCGCCTGGCACAAGCAGGCTGTGGCGTACGCCGGGGCGGCGCCCCAGGCGTGGGTGTTTGGCATCGAGATAGGTGCGTACGCCGCCACTGGCCGGGGCGTAGAACATCGTCATGTCGGCAATGTGCACGGCAACATTCCTCCGATCTGAGGTCGTCCTTTCTTGACCTCCTTGAAGGATAGTTGTTCGGCCGGGATTCACCGTTTGGCAAGCAGGCGGCAGACGCGAAGAACCGTTGAGAGGATGATGTGTCATCGGGCCTGAACAAAACGCAGGGGCAATGGCCAGGCTCAATGCCAGCGTGTCTCATGTTGTGGAGAAAATAAAACATGCACGATTCTCGAGAAATGATTCTGGGCGCCGCTCCTGACGGACAGCCGATCTCCCAGGCGTTTCGCCTGGCCAATCGTCACGGACTGGTGGCTGGTGCGACCGGGACAGGCAAAACCGTGACCTTGCAACGCCTTGCCGAGGCGTTCAGCAACGCCGGGGTCGCGGTTTTTGCCGCTGACATCAAGGGCGATCTGTGCGGGCTGGGTGCTGCAGGCAACCCTCAGGGCAAAATTGCCGAGCGAATTGCCGGTATGCCCTGGCTTGAACACACGCCTCGGGCCTATCCGGTCACGTTATGGGACATCGACGGGAAATCCGGCCATCCGCTGCGCACGACCTTGAGCGAAATGGGGCCGCTTTTGCTGGGTAACCTGCTGGAGCTGACGGACAGCCAGCAGTCAGCGTTATATGCGGCCTTCAAAGTGGCTGATCGAGAAGGACTGTTGTTGCTCGACATAAAGGACCTCAAGGCGCTGCTCAATCACCTGCGTGAAAACCCGCAGTTGCTGGGCGAGGACAGCGCATTGATGACGTCCGGCTCCAGTCAGGCGTTGCAGCGACGGTTGGCGGTCCTCGAGCAACAGGGTGCCGAGGCGCTGTTCGGCGAGCCGGCCTTGCAACTGGAAGACATTCTTCAGCCTGACAACGATGGGCGAGGGCGCATCCATCTGTTGGACGCCAGCAGACTGGTGCATGAAGCGCCCAAAGTCTACGCGACCTTTCTATTGTGGCTGCTGGCCGAGCTTTTCGAGCAGTTGCCCGAGCGAGGCGATGCCGAAAAACCGCTGCTGGCGCTGTTCTTTGATGAAGCGCACCTGCTGTTTGCGGACACGCCCAAAGCTTTGCAGGAACGGCTTGAACACGTTGTGCGCCTGATTCGTTCCAAAGGCGTGGGCGTGTATTTCGTTACTCAGTCACCCGGCGACCTGCCTGATGATGTACTGGCCCAGTTGGGGTTGCGGATTCAACACGGCCTGCGCGCTTTCACGGCCAAGGAGCAGAAATCGTTGCGGGCCGTGGCCGAGGGTTTCAGGCCCAACCCAGACTTCGATGCCTTGAGTGTATTGACCGAACTGGGTATCGGCGAGGCGCTGGTGGGTACGTTGCAGGACAAGGGCACGCCCGCCATGGTGCAGCGCGTGCTCATCGCTGTGCCTCAATCGCGTATCGGGCCGTTGACGGCAGAAGAGCGGGCGGACCTGATTGCCACCTCATCCCTTGGCAGGCGCTACAACAAGCCGGTCGACCGTGAATCCGCCTATGAGATGCTGGCCGCGCGCAAGGTGTCTGAACCTGAAACAGCCGATGCTGCGAAAACCGATGAAAAACCTGAAGCAAGCTTCAGTGACAAAGCCGGGGAGTTTCTGGGCGGGATGGCCGGGCAGGCCATGAAGAACGCCATGCGTCAGGCGGCCAGTCAGTTGGGCCGAGAGTTGGTGCGGGGGCTGATGGGGTCGTTGCTGGGAACGAAGAAACGCAGGTAAAGCGGACTCGTTCGGGCGGTGCAAGGCTTGCACCGCCCGAACGACTTCAGATCAGGACAGCGCTTTGGAGGCAACCCAGAACAGGGCGGCAGACAGCGCCACTGTTGCCGGCAGGGTCAGCACCCAGGCCAGAAGAATGGTACGAACCGTGCCACCCTGCAGGCCGCTCTTGTTCGCAACCATGGTACCGGCTACGCCCGAAGACAGAATGTGCGTGGTAGAAACCGGCAGGCTGAACACGTTGGCCATGCCGATGGCACAGGCGGTGGTGATCTGTGCCGACATGCCCTGTGCGTAGGTCATGCCCTGCTTGCCGATCTTCTCGCCAATGGTCAGCACCACACGCTTCCAGCCGACCATGGTGCCGATACCAAGCGCCAGTGCAACGGCCAGAATCACCCAGAACGGCGCGTATTCAGTGGTGCCGGTCAGGTCCTTGCGCAGCTTCTCAAGATCGGATTTTTCACGTGCTTCCAGGCCCGGCAACTTGCCGACCTTGCGGGCGGTGTCATCCAGGCACAACAGATAACGACGTACTTCGATACGGCTTTCGGACGGCATCGAATGGTAGTCGGAGACACCTTTCAAGCGATCCAGCAGGGCGTCGATGGTCGGCTCGGTCTGTTCCGGGTTGCACGCGGAGCTGGACGGCAGGTCACCTTTTTCCGCCTTGCCCATCGCCAGGTACTCGCCCAGCGTGCTGCTGTTGCGCTGGTAGAACTGGCTGAGGTGCTGGGTGGCGTCGCGGGTACGCTCGATCTGATAGGTCGTGCTGTTGAGGTCCAGTACGAACTGGCTCGGCACGATACCGATCAGCACCAGCATGATCAGGCCGATGCCTTTCTGGCCATCGTTGGAGCCATGCACGAAGCTGACGGCCATGGCGGAGATCACCAGTACCAGACGGTTCCAGAATGGCGGATGCTTCTTGTCATCCAGCTTGCGACGCTGTTCCGGGGTCTTGTGCATCTTGGACAGTGGTCGCCACCATTTCAGTGCGATCAGGACCAGCCCCGCAATCAGAAAGCCTGCCAGTGGCGAGAACACCAGAGAGGCACCGATATCGATTGCCTTCTGCCAGTTGACGCCATCGGCCAGCGGAATGTCGTTGATAAGGGCGTTGGCCAGACCGACACCCAGGATCGAACCGATCAACGTGTGGGAGCTGGACGCCGGAATACCGAAGTACCAGGTGCCCAGGTTCCAGGTGATCGCCGCTGCCAGCAGCGAGAACACCATGGCCAGGCCGTGGCCGGTATTGACGTTGATCAGCAATTCGACCGGCAGCAGGTGAACGATGGCGTACGCAACGCCCACGCCGCCCAGCAGTACGCCGAGAAAGTTGAACACACCGGAAAGGATCACAGCCAGATGCGGCGGCATGGCTTTCGTGTAAATGACTGTCGCCACCGCGTTCGCAGTGTCATGAAAGCCATTGATGAACTCGAAGGCAAGAACAAAGGCCAGGGCAAGCAACAGGCTCACAAGCACCCAAGCATCTAGCCCGCTGAATAATTCGATCATGTAGATTTTCTGACCCGGTCTGAAGGGGGCGCGATTATGACAGAAAAAATACGTATCGACTTGTCGGCCTCGACCGGTGTCGCCTGAAACCAAAAAAAAGACGCATGAGCGCCGCCCCGATGGTGAGGCAGACAGGCAATGACACTTCAATTTCAGGTCGCGGTAATGCGGATCAGATCAGCGTGGCTGTTCCAGCCTGATCATCAGGACTCTTGTTTCAGGTCCTGTTCCATTTTTTGCAATTCCTCTTTGAAAGCCTGATCCCGAAGGCTGGCCCGTTTGCGCCAGGGTTTGCGTTCCGGCTCCGGTTGCGCGGCGTAAGTGGTGATTTCGCCACCGTAGACATCCTTGAAACGTTGCTCCTGGCGCTCCAGTTCTGCGCGCAGTTCTTCTTTAGTCACTTTATTACCTGATCGAGTCAAATGAGTTCCGGCGAAAACGCAATGCACGGCAAACATGTTCGTTCCAGTGGCTGCCCGAAAAACAGGACAGAGAATCATGCATCAGCACATTGACTGGAAGAGTCTGAACACCTTGCTGCGCCTCGCGGCTACGGGCACCGGAGAAAAACAACTGTCGTAGCGACATGTGGTTCAGGGTTGAAACGCCGGAGGTCAGGGTTGACCGCCGGTTGCACAGGGCCCGTTACAACGTTGTACAGGTCCGGTGCGTTGACGTGGCTGCAGCTCGAAGGCTCGGGAGAACGCGAGTCACTGCTGAAGATTTAGCCCGTCAATGGAAAGGTACTATCGCCAAGAAGTTAGGCTGCGTCAACTATAGCGGTTTGAATAATGAGAGAGCCTACTCATTTTGTACGAATGTTCCGAAGTATAGGTGAGTCATGTTTATGACGGAACTTTCATAAAGAAGAATTGACAGGCCAGGACAAAACAATGGCGTCGGAATTCAGCAAGTCCGAGGGTTCGACTGTTTGATTAGAGGCGGGGGAGTGCGGTCAGGAAATATTCCGGCTTCCGCGTGGGCGTGCACAGGATGAGCTGTAATGAAAACGGCCTTGCTTAAAGGGCAAGGCCGCTGCCATGGACTTCTCAGTGGGTACCTGACCAGTAATTTCCAAGAAGTCACTTCGTGGCAGACCTAAAGGTATAAGCATATTTCCTACGGGTCAATTGCGATTATCGGCCATTGGTTCGATAATCGCACAAGCCGAGGCGGATCGATGCGCTGCATGGGTCTGAAACCGCCGGTTCACAAGGCCTGAAAGGGTGTACAGAGGTTGCGGCAATGAACGACGAACTGCGTAATTCTTTTTCCTCACTGGCTCCGCCGATCGTGGCTTCGCCTGCCAAGCGCATTCAAGCGTTGACCGGGGATCCTGATTTCATGACTTCGCTGGCGCGCGGGCTTGCAGTGATTCACGCCTTTCAGGAGCGCAAACGGCACCTGACCATCGCTCAGATCAGCCACCGTACGGAAATCCCCAGAGCGGCCGTGCGTCGTTGTCTGCACACCTTGATCAAACTGGGATACGCCACCACGGACGGCCGTACCTATTCTTTGCTGCCCAAGGTTCTGACGTTGGGCCATGCCTATTTGTCGTCCACGCCGCTGGCGATTTCTTCACAGCCTTATCTGGACCGCATGAGCGATCAGTTGCACGAGGCGTGCAACATGGCCACCCTTGAAGGCGACGACATCTTATATATAGCCCGGTCGGCCACGACCCAGCGGCTGATATCGGTGGATCTCTCGGTGGGCGGTCGACTGCCGGCGTATTGCACGTCGATGGGACGCATCCTGCTGGCTGCGCTGGATGACGTCTCGTTGCAGGAATATCTGGATCACGTGGACCTGCAGCCCAAGACCAGTCGCACCATTCGTACACCAGAAGCTTTGCTCGAGTGTCTGCAACAGGTTCGTCAGCAAGGATGGTGCATTGTCGACCAGGAACTGGAACAGGGGCTTCGTTCCATTGCCGTGCCGGTCTATGATGCATCGGGTCAGGTACTGGCTGCGCTCAATGTCAGCACCAGTGCCGGACGGGTGGCCCGCAGTGAGCTGGAGCAGCGCTTTCTGCCGATCATGCTCGACGCCAGCCGTGATCTGAGCACCCAGTTGTTCACTTGATACACAGGTTATTGATAATCAGCGAATGGGTTCGATTACCGAACAGTTAGTCGATTATCGGATTGTTTGCGGCAGGGCTCAGGCATAACCTCATTTTTTCATTCCGGCGCAGGTCTTCGCGCTGATCATTGAACATGATGTTGGGTTCGGAGCACCTCATGGCAGACATTCTTTCTCTACGCGAAGCGGTGAAGCAACTGATCAACGATGGCGACACCGTTGCGCTGGAAGGCTTCACCCACCTGATCCCTACGGCCGCCGGCCATGAAATCATTCGTCAGGGCAAAAAAGACCTTACGCTGGTGCGCATGACGCCCGACCTGATCTACGACCAGTTGATCGGTGCCGGTTGTGCCAAGCGTCTGATTTTTTCGTGGGGCGGCAACCCTGGCGTCGGCTCGCTGCACCGCCTGCGGGATGCGGTCGAAAAGCAGTGGCCGCGTGCGATGGAAATCGAAGAGCACAGTCATGCGGACCTGGCCAACGCCTATGTTGCCGGCGCCTCGGGTTTGCCGTTCGCAGTACTGCGCGCCTATGCCGGTTCGGATCTGCCGAAGGTCAACCCGTTGATCAAGACTGTGACCTGTCCGTTTACCGGTGAAGTGCTGGCGGCCGTGCCGTCCGTGCGCCCCGACGTGACCGTGATTCACGCCCAGAAAGCCGATCGCAAGGGCAACGTGCTGCTCTGGGGCATTCTTGGGGCGCAGAAGGAAGCCGCACTGGCGGCCAGGCGTTGCATCGTCACGGTCGAGGAAATTGTCGATGACCTCAAGGCACCGATGAACTCCTGCGTGCTGCCCACTTGGGCGTTGAGCGCGGTATGCCTGGTACCGGGCGGCGCACATCCTTCCTACGCCCACGGCTACTACGAGCGTGACAATCCCTTCTATCAGGCCTGGGACCCGATTGCCCGAGACCGAGAAACCTTCAAGGCCTGGATCGACGAATACATCCACGGCACAGCGGACTTCAGCGAATTCCAGAGCAAGCTGGCTCGCGCTTCGGAGGCAAAATAATGACGTACACCACCAGTGAAATGATGACCGTTGCCGCCGCCCGCCGTCTGCGTAACGGAGCGGTCTGCTTTGTCGGGATCGGCTTGCCTTCCAAGGCGGCGAATCTGGCACGTCTGACGTCGGCGCCGGATGTGGTGCTGATTTACGAATCCGGCCCGATCGGCGCCAAACCGACGGTGTTGCCACTGTCCATCGGCGATGGCGAGTTGGCTGAAACGGCGGATACCGTGGTCGCCACCAGCGAGATTTTCCGTTACTGGCTGCAGGGCGGACGTGTGGATGTCGGCTTTCTCGGCGCCGCGCAAGTCGACCGTTTCGGCAATATCAACACCACAGTCGTGGGCGACTATCACAACCCGAAAGTACGCCTGCCGGGTGCCGGTGGCGCGCCGGAGATTGCCGGGTCGGCCAAATCGGTGCTGATCATCTTAAAGCAATCGGCACGTTCGTTCGTCAACAAGCTCGATTTCATCACCTCGGTCGGTCATGGCGAAGGCGGCGATTCACGCAAGCGTCTGGGTCTGCCCGGCGCCGGTCCGGTGGGCATCATCACCGACCTGTGCATCATGGAGCCGGAAGAGGGCAGCAACGAATTCGTGGTGACCACGCTGCATCCTGGCGTTACCCGCGAGCAAGTCATCGCCGCGACCGGCTGGGAAGTGCGGTTCGCTGACAACGTGGTCTATTCCGAAGAACCAACCGATGTCGAACTGACCGCTTTGCGGGATCTGGAAGCCCGGACCGCTGCCGCCCACGGTCAGGTCGCAGGAGAAGCGTGATGCGTGACGTATTTATCTGCGATGCGATTCGCACCCCCATCGGTCGCTTTGGTGGCGGTCTGTCCTCGGTGCGAGCCGACGACCTGGCGGCCATCCCGATTAAGGCGCTGATGGAGCGTAACCCGACCGTCAACTGGGCGGAAGTCGACGAAGTGTTCCTTGGTTGCGCCAACCAGGCCGGTGAAGACAACCGTAACGTGGCGCGCATGGCCGCGCTGCTGGCCGGTCTGCCGACGACCGTGCCAGGCGTGACGCTCAACCGTCTGTGCGCTTCGGGTATGGATGCCATCGGCACGGCATTCCGAGCCATTGCAACCGGCGAGATGGAGTTGGCGATTGCAGGCGGCGTCGAGTCGATGTCGCGTGCGCCCTTCGTCATGGGCAAGGCCGACGCGGCGTTCTCGCGCAACCTGAAACTGGAAGACACCACCATCGGCTGGCGCTTCATCAACCCGGCCATGAAAGCCCTCTACGGCGTGGACTCCATGCCGGAGACAGGCGACAACGTGGCCGCCGACTTCTCTATTTCTCGAGCCGATCAGGACGCTTTCGCCCTGCGCAGCCAGCAACGCACCGCCGTTGCCCAGGCTGCGGGCTTTTTCGAGGAAGAGATCGTACCGGTGCGTGTAGCGCACAAGAAAGGCGAAACCGTGGTCGACAAGGATGAGCACCCGCGTACCGACACCTGTCTGGAAACCCTGAGCAAGCTCAAGCCGGTCAACGGTGCGGACAAGACCGTCACGGCCGGCAATGCGTCCGGTGTGAACGACGGGGCTGCCGCGCTGATTCTCGCCTCTGCCGAGGCGGTAAAAAAACACGGCCTGACGCCTCGCGCCCGGGTGCTCGGCATGGCCAGCGCGGCCGTTGAACCTCGGGTGATGGGCATCGGCCCGGTGCCCGCGGTGCGCAAGCTGGTCGAGCGACTGGGCTTGGCGGTCTCCGATTTCGATGTCATCGAACTCAATGAGGCCTTCGCCAGCCAGGGCATCGCGGTGCTGCGGGAACTGGGCCTTGCTGACGATGCGCCGCAGGTCAATCCCAACGGTGGTGCGATTGCCCTGGGCCACCCGCTGGGCATGAGCGGCGCACGGCTGGTACTGACCGCGTTGCACCATCTGGAAAAAACCGGCGGTCGCAAAGGTCTGGCGACCATGTGCGTTGGTGTAGGGCAGGGTCTGGCGCTGGCCATCGAGCGTCCATAACGTCCCTTTTTTTGCGTTGTTCAGCAACCCGGTTCATCGATCTGTCTCCACGAAAAGACAGGCTGATGGCCCGGGTTGTTGTGCTTGAGGCGGCAGGGTGTTACAGATTGTGTCTTATGGACAGTTTCATTTGGGGACAATAATGACGACAACATCAAAAGCACCGCATTACACCGGCGAGGAGCGAAGCAAAAGAATCTTCGCGATTGTCGGCGCCTCTTCCGGGAATCTGGTCGAATGGTTCGACTTTTATATTTACGCCTTCTGCGCGATCTACTTCGCGCCTGCTTTCTTTCCTTCCGATGATCCGACCGTTCAGTTGCTCAATACCGCAGGCGTGTTCGCTGCCGGTTTTCTGATGCGACCGATTGGCGGCTGGCTGTTTGGCAGGGTCGCAGACAAGCATGGTCGCAAGAATTCCATGCTGATCTCGGTGACCATGATGTGTGCCGGCTCGTTGATCATCGCGTGTCTGCCGACCTACGCGTCGATTGGCGCCTGGGCGCCGGCACTGCTGTTGATGGCGCGTCTGCTTCAAGGCTTGTCGGTCGGCGGCGAATACGGCACCACGGCCACCTACATGAGCGAAGTGGCGTTGCGCGGGCAGCGTGGTTTCTATGCCTCGTTCCAGTACGTGACCCTGATTGGCGGTCAGTTGCTGGCGGTGCTGACCGTGGTCATCCTCCAGCAATTTCTCACCACTGAAGAGCTGCGCGACTACGGCTGGCGTATCCCGTTCGTCATCGGCGCGGCGGCGGCGGTCATTGCCTTGCTGCTGCGTCGCACGCTGAATGAAACCACCACCGCGGAAAGCCGTCAGGACAAGGATGCGGGTAGCATCAAGGCACTGTTCACCCACCACAAGGCTGCGTTCATTACCGTGCTGGGTTACACCGCAGGCGGTTCTTTGATTTTCTACACCTTTACCACGTACATGCAGAAATACCTGGTGAACACCGGTGGCATGGAAGCCAAGACCGCCAGTTACATCATGACCGGTGCACTGTTCCTTTACATGTGCATGCAGCCTTTGTTCGGCATGCTGGCAGACCGTATCGGCCGACGTAACTCGATGCTGTGGTTCGGCGCGCTGGGTACGCTGTGTACGGTGCCAATTCTGATGACCCTGAAAACCAACACCCATCCGTTCATGGCGTTTGTTCTGATTACCCTGGCATTGGCCATCGTCAGCTTCTACACCTCGATCAGCGGGCTGGTGAAGGCCGAGATGTTCCCGCCCCAGGTCCGCGCTCTGGGTGTCGGTCTGGCCTACGCGGTGGCCAACGCAGCGTTTGGCGGCTCGGCCGAATTCGTCGCCTTGAAGCTTAAGAGTGCGGGGATGGAGAACAGCTTCTATTGGTACGTGACGGCGATGATGGCAATCGCGTTCCTGTTCAGCCTGCGCCTGCCCAAGGAGCCCGCTTACCTGCATCACGATCATTGATCAGCGCTGTTTTGCAGGCATAAAAAAACCCACCGGATCCGGTGGGTTTTTTATTACGCGTTGATCAGAGCCAACGGATCAGAACAGCTGGATCGACGGCTTCTCTTTGTCGATCGTTGCGGTCTGACCTGTCTTCTCGTACCAGCCGCCGCCGAGGGCCTTGTACAGATTGACCTCACTGGTCAGCTGCGCAAGACGGTCGGTGATCAGCGTTTGTTGCGCGCTGAATAGCGAACGCTGGGCATCGAGGAACGTCAGGTTGCTGTCGATCCCGATGCGGTAGCGACGCTCGGCCAGACGGTAGTAGTCCTGGTTGGCGGTGACGAAGTCACGCTGTGCCTGGAGTTGTTCGTCGTAGGTCTTGCGCGAGGCCAGGCCGTCGGACACTTCCTGGAAGGCGGTCTGAATCGCCTTCTCGTAGTTGGCGACGCTGATTTCCTTCTGGATCTTCGAGTAATCCAGGCTGGCGCGCAGGCTGCCGGCGTTGAAGATCGGAATATTGATGCTCGGCTGGAACAGCCAGGTGCCCGAACCGCCCTTGAACAGACCGGACAATTCGGTGCTGCTGGTGCCCGCGCTTGCCGTCAGGCTGATGCTCGGGAAGAACGCAGCACGTGCGGCACCGATGTTGGCGTTGGCGGCCTTGAGCGTGTGCTCGGCTTCCAGAATGTCCGGACGACGTTGCAACAGATCGGACGGCAAGCCGGCCGGCATTTCGGTCAGCATGTCGGAGTCGAGCAACTGGCTCGCTGGCAGGTTGTCAGGCAGCCCCGTGCCCAGCAACAGCACCAGATTGTTCTGGTCCTGTGCGACCAGACGCTGATACTGCGCCAGACGGGCGCGGGCGCTTTCGACAGCGGTCCGCGACTGGCTCAGGTCCAGAGCCGAAGAAACACCGACTTCATTGCTGCGCGAAGTCAGGCGATAGCTTTCTTCGTAGGTCTTGAGGGTGTCCTGCGTCAGCTTGAGCAGTTCCTTGTCGGCCTGCCAGGTCAGGTAGGCATTGGCGACGTTAGCCACCAGACTGATCTGGGTGCTGCGACGTGCCTCTTCGCTGGCGAAGTAGGTTTCCAGAGCCTGCTGGCTGAGGCTGCGGACACGACCGAACAGGTCCAGCTCATAGGCGCTGACGCCCAGAGTAGCCGAATAGCTGCTGGTGATGGCCGACTGGCCGGTCTGCGTCTGGTCACCCGGAACGCGCTGACGGCTGCCGCTGCCATTGGCGGAAACCGCAGGCAGCAGGTCCGCACGCTGGATGCGGTACTGCGCACGGTAGGCGTCGATGTTCAGGGCCGCGACACGCAGGTCGCGGTTGTTGACCAGCGCGGTCTGGATCAGGCGTTGCAGCGCCGGATCACGGAAGAACTCGCGCCAGCCCTGTTCGGCGGCAGCCATCTTGGCCGCTTCGGCCGGCGAGTACGCCGGACCTTGCGGGTATTGAGCGGCGACCGGCGCTTCCGGCTGCTTGTACTCGGGGATCAGGGAGCAGCCGCCGAGAATGAACGCGGTAACTGCCAGAGAGATCAGGGACTTGCTCATTGGCCAGCCTCGGTAGTTTTGACGTGTTGCTTGTTTGATTTGTCTTTGCCTTTGAACACCGACGACACGGCGACGTAGAACATAGGCACCCAGAAGATCGCCAGGATCGTTGCGGTGATCATACCGCCGATCACGCCTGTACCGATGGCGTGCTGGCTGCCCGAACCGGCGCCGCTGGAGATTGCCAGCGGAACCACGCCGAGGATGAACGCCATCGAGGTCATGATGATCGGACGCAGGCGCATCCGGCAAGCTTCCATCGCCGACTCGACCAGCGATTTGCCCTGCTCATGCAGTTCCTTGGCGAACTCGACAATCAGAATGGCGTTCTTCGCCGCCAGCCCCACCGTCACCAGCAGGCCCACCTGGAAGAACACGTCGTTGGACAGCCCACGCAGACTGGTCGCCATCAGGGCACCGATCACGCCGAGCGGCACCACGAGCATGACCGCAATCGGAATCGACCAGCTTTCGTACAGCGCTGCCAGACAGAGGAACACCACCAGCATGGACAGTGCGTACAGCGCCGGTGCCTGAGAACCGGACAGACGTTCTTCGAACGACAGGCCGGTAAACGAATAGCCAATACCGGCAGGCAGTTTCTGAGCGATGGCTTCCACTTCCGCCATTGCCTGTCCGGAGCTGTAGCCCGGAGCAGGTGTACCCAGCACTTCCATGGCTGCTACGCCGTTATAACGCGACAGTTTGGGCGAACCGTAGATCCACTCACCGCTGGCAATGGCCGACAAGGGCACCATGGTGCCGCTGTCATTGCGCACGTACCACTTCTGCAGGTCTTCAGGCGTCATGCGGCTGAAGGCTTCGCCCTGCACGTAAACCTTCTTCACCCGACCACGGTCGATGAAGTCGTTGACGTAGCTGCCGCCCAGCGCGATGGACAGGGTCTGGTTGATGTTGGACAGGGTAATGCCCAGGGCGCTGGCTTTCTCGTCGTCCACTGTCAGTTGATACTGCGGTTCGTCGTTCAGGCCGTTGGGACGTACGCCCGCCAGAATCTTGCTTTGTGCCGCCATGCCCAGGAACTGGTTGCGTGCATCAAGCAATTTCTGGTGACCGACACCGCCCTGGTCCTGCAGGTAAACGTCGAAACCGGTGGCGTTACCAAGTTCCAGTACCGATGGCGGTACGACCGCGAACACCATGGCGTCACGGAAGCTGGCGAAGTGTGCCTGAGCTCGTTCGGCGATCTTGAACACAGTGGTCTCGGCATCACGCTCGTCCCACGGCTTGAGCATCACGAACGCCAGACCGGAGCTTTGACCGCGACCGGCGAAGTTGAAGCCGTTGACGCTGAACACCGAGTTCACGCCCTTGCCTTCGCCGTTTTCCTTGTCGAGCAGGAAGTCGCGCATCTCATCGATGACTTTCTGCGTGCGCTCTGCGGAAGAACCAGCCGGTGTCTGGACCTGGGCGAAGATGACGCCCTGGTCTTCTTCTGGCAGGAACGCCGCCGGGATACGGGTGAACAGCCAGATCATGCCGGCCACGATGATCAGGTACACGACGAAGGCCGGCAACTTGTGGGTCACCATGCGCTTCACGCCGTTTTCGTAGCTGACCACGCTGCGGTCGAAGGTCCGGTTGAACCAGCCGAAGAATCCGCGCTTGGGTTGGCCGTGTTTCTCCGGATCGAGAGGTTTGAGCATCGTGGCGCACAGCGCCGGGGTGAAGATCAGGGCCACGAGGACCGAGAGGGCCATCGCGGAAACAATGGTGATCGAGAACTGCTTGTAGATCACACCGGTGGAGCCGCCGAAGAACGCCATCGGCAGCAGCACCGCCGAGAGCACCATCGCGATACCGACCAGCGCACCCTGGATCTGGTCCATGGATTTCTGCGTGGCCTCTTTAGGAGACAGATGCTCCTCGGCCATCACCCGTTCGACGTTTTCCACCACCACGATGGCATCGTCCACCAGAAGTCCGATGGCCAGAATCATGCCGAACATGGTCAGCGTGTTGATGGTGAAGCCGAACGCGGCAAGAATGCCGAACGTACCCAGCAATACCACCGGCACCGTCATCGTGGTGATGATGGTCGCGCGCAGGTTCTGCAGGAACAGGTACATCACCAGGAAAACCAGCACGATGGCTTCGATCAGGGTGTGAACCACACCGCTGATGGATTCCGTTACGGTCGGGGTAGTGTCATACGGGTAGACGACTTTCATGCCGGGCGGAAAGAAAGGCTCCAGCTCGCTGATGGTGGCGCGAATTGCTTTGGCGGTATCGAGGGCGTTGGCACCCGAGGCCAGTTTGATCGCCATACCGGAAGCCGGTTTGCCGTTGAACTGTGCGTCGATGCTGTAGTTCTGACCGCCCAGCGCGATACGAGCTACGTCCTTGAGGCGAACTTGCGAACCGTCGGTGTTGACTTTGAGCAGGATGTTGCCGAACTGCTCGGCGGTCTGCAGGCGTGTCTTGCCGATGATGGTTGCGTTCAACTGAGTGCCGGGAAGCGCTGGCAGGCCGCCCAGCTGACCGGTCGCGATCTGCACGTTCTGCGCGCTGACCGCGGTGGTCACGTCCACAGGCGTCAGCTGGAAGTTGTTGAGCTTGGCCGGGTCCAGCCAGATGCGCATTGCATACTGCGAACCGAACACCTGGAAGTCACCCACGCCTGAAGTCCGCGAGATCGGGTCCTGGATGTTGGAAACGATGTAGTTGGACAAGTCTTCACGGGTCAGTGTGCCGTCTTCGGCCACGAGGCCGATCACCAGCAGGAAGTTCTTCACCGACTTGGTCACCCGCAGACCCTGTTGCTGTACTTCTTGCGGCAGCAGCGGGGTGGCCAGGTTGAGCTTGTTCTGCACCTGTACCTGAGCTGTGTCAGGGTTGGTGCCCTGATTGAAGGTTACGGTGATGGTCATGCTGCCGTCGGAGTTACTGTCCGAGGAAACATAACGCAGGTTGTCGATACCGTTGAGCTGTTGCTCGATGATCTGTACCACGGTGTCCTGCACGGTCTGTGCAGAAGCACCCGGGTAAGTGACCTGGATATCGATGGCCGTCGGTGCGATGGCCGGGTATTGGTTGATCGGCAGCTTCATGATCGAAAGCGTGCCTACCAACATGATCACCAGGGCTAATACCCAGGCGAAGATGGGGCGGTCAATAAAGAATCTGGACATCTATCACTCACCTTTGCCAGTGGCAGCAGGGGCAGCATTGGCAGACTGGTCAGCGGTGAGGTTGGTTGCTTCCTTGACCTTCACTTCAGCGCCTGGTTTGACGTATTGCAGACCTTCGGTGATCACGCGGTCACCTTCATTCAGGCCTTTTTCGATCAGCCAATAGGCACCGGCGGTACGGCTGGTGACCAGTTCACGCTGTTCGACCTTGTTGTCCTTGTTGACCACCAGGGCGGTCGGCGTACCTTTCAGGTCGCGGGTCACGCCTTGTTGTGGCGCGAGGATGGCCTTGCTGTTGACGCCAGCCTTCAGCTGAGCGTGTACGAACATGCCGGGCAGCAGCACGTGATCCGGGTTGGGGAACACAGCGCGCAGGGTCACCGAGCCGGTGGCCTGATCGACCGACACTTCGGAGAACTCAAGCTTGCCTTCCTGTGCGTATTCACTGCCGTCTTCCAGGGTCAGCTTGACCGAAGCAGAGTTGTCGCCCGACTTCTGCAACCGGCCGCTGGCCAGATCGGCACGCAGTTTGAGCATGTCCGCGGAGGACTGATTGACGTCCACGTAGATCGGATCCAGTTGCTGGATCGTTGCCATCGCGTTGGTCTGGCCATTGCTGACCAGCGCACCTTCGGTGACGGCAGAACGACCGATGCGCCCGGAAATCGGCGCCAGTACCTTGGTGAAACGCAGGTTGATCTGTGCGGTTTGCAACGTGGCCTGGGCTTCCTGGGTCGACGCCAGCGCTGTGTCGTACTCCTGACGGCTGACGGCCTGCTCATTGACCAGTTGCTTGTAACGGTCGGACATCGACTTGGCCGACTGCAGGGTCGCCTTGGCGCTGTTCACGTTCGCGTCATAGATGGACGGATCGATCTGATACAGCTGCTGACCGGCCTTTACGTCACCGCCTTCGGTGAACAGGCGTTTGAGAATGATGCCATTGACCTGCGGCCGGACTTCAGCCACGCGGAACGCGGTGGTTCGGCCGGGCAGTTCGGTGGTCAACGTGTATGGCTGGGCTTTCAGTGTGACTACACCGACCTCAGGGGTCTGCGGAGGCGGTGCCTCCTGCTCCTTCTTGCCACAACCGCTGAGCAGGGTTGCCAGGGCGACGGCAGTGACCAGAACGGTAACAGCTGGCTTGAATTGCATGAAGATCCTCGGGGCAGGAGCCTGTTTACTCAACAGAGTGTTGAAGTGTTAAAAAATATTTCGGCTAGATAAGTAGCATGCTAAGGAATATACTTACATTCATGGCTGTTTGTAAATACCTTCCCCGTGCAATCATTCGCCGCGAAGGGTGCCATCAGCGGGTTCGGGACAAGGCGAAACAACTGCCGCCCGGTTTTATCTTCAGGCCGTGAACCGCAAAGGTGCCTGAAGAGAATTTTTTGAGGTTGATTGCCATGGTTCGTCGCACCAAAGAGGAAGCTCAGATCACTCGCAGCCAGATACTGGAGGCTGCCGAGCAGGCTTTTTACGAGCGTGGCGTCGCTCGCACGACGCTGGCCGACATCGCGACGCTTGCCGGTGTGACGAGGGGAGCCATCTATTGGCACTTCAACAACAAGGCCGATCTGGTTCAGGCGATGCTGGATAGCCTGCAGGAACCGCTCGACGAAATGGCGCAGGCCAGTCAGGACGAAGACGAAGAAGACCCATTGGGGTGCATGAAGAATCTCTTGGTTCATCTGTTTCATGAGCTTGCACTTGACCCTAAAACCCGTCGCATCAATGAAATCCTTTTTCATAAATGCGAGTTTACTGACGAGATGTGTGATTTCCGTCGTCAGCGTCAAGAGAACGCCATCCAGTGTCACGAGCGTATTCAGTTGGGGCTGAGCAATGCCGTGCGTCAGGGGCAATTGCCAGCAGGTCTGGATACGGCCCGCGCAGCGGTCGCTCTGTTTTCATACATCAATGGCATCATTTACCAGTGGCTGTTGGTACCTGACAGTTATTCGCTGCCGTCGGAATCCGAACAGCTGGTGGAAGTCTGCATGGACATGCTGCGCTTCAGCCCGTCATTGCTGACGTCACAGCACCGAAGTGATAGCTGACTGAATATAACGCGCTCGGGTTCCGGTTGGGCACCCTCTGATTTCAATTTAATTGCGGTAAACAAGAAGTTTACCGTTTGCTGACATTCACGTGCGCCGACAGGCGTCTGTCATCAGGATTTACGGCACGGGATGACATGGTGTTGTAGGATTCCGGTAGGACATTTCCTGAAACATGTAGCTGATTTCCCAAACTAAATTCCGTGTATTGCTCCGCCTCGAAACTCCCTTCACTCTTCGCTCCTTAATCGACATTGTGAGAGGGAAGTTGCATGTCCAGGCGAAATCTTGCGCCTATATGCTCTGAAAACATGGACTGTTATGCAAAAGCCTGTGAGGCGGACGGGTGCCTGAACTGCGCTCGCCGGACTTCGCTCCGACCGACGCGTGACCGGGGCATGAATGTGGTTCTGAAACGGCCCACTCTGGATGTCAGCCGGGGGAGGTTCGAATGATGTCGCATGCTGTTTTTGACTGCACGAGTCCACTTGCACGGCTGGCGCGACAGGCTGAACGTATCGCTGTGGATTCGTCGCAGGGAATGCCGGTCGTTCGTCTGGGGCTCATCACGACGCTGTACTTCAGAAAGGGCCATACGCAGGATGCAAAGCGGCGAGTGGAAGCCTGCTTTTCACGTTTCTACACGGCCTTCAAGCCGGTACTCAAATGGCAGTTTTATAAACGTACACGTCGCTTGACGCCGTCCGGGTTTGCCTCTTGCCGACGCCAGGTGGTGCAAGGTTCGCCACAGGAACAGTTCGTCTGGTCGATCTCCAGCGCTACCCAGGCTGAAGTTGCCAGCTACAGCCTGTTTGTCATGAACACCTCCGAGGGGCAGGCCGACAATGATCTTTCCTGCCTGAAGATGGTATTGCCCTGGTCGTACCTGACCGAGCCTGATGGCTTGAAAAACTATGAAGTCTGGATTCGGTACCTGAGCAGCGAAGTACAGGCTGAACATGGTTTTGGCAGCCTGGCCTGCATTCTTCCCAGTGACGGGCATCAGTATCTGTCGTGGGAATACCGGTTGGCCCAGCAATATGTAGGACTGATGGTCGATCCCGGGCCGCATATAGAAAGCCTTCGCCTGCTGGACCGGATCAAGGGCGTGGGCTGGTACACCGTTCTGGGCGAGTCATTCGTGAGGCGCCTGGGCAGCAGTGACAGGCTTCGGGCTCAGCTGAGCGCACACAGCGATATTGTCTTCCACGCCTACAGTACAGGACTGATGATCCGGGCCGGAGAGGTGCCTGAGCTGGGCGAGCGTGGTCGGCTTGCACCTGCGTCCTATATAGCCGTGAACAAGGTGATCAAGCCGATCCGGTTGCAGGACACCGGCAATCTTCACCCCTACCTGGCGCCGGGGCTCGGCTTTACCGAGGAGACCACCGCGCAATGGTTCGCCCGTTTTGACGAAAAGCCTCCTCAGCCGGTCGATGCGGGGCGGGCGTGTCCTCAGGCGGGCTACTGGTTCAGCAATGCCCGGGCGCGTTCCCGCCGGTTTTTCAATGAAAGCGAAATCATGCCCGCGTTCGAACACTTGAAAGGCAAGAGAACCCAGTGGTTCTGGGCGGCTCAGTCGAAATGACGGCTGCCACGTCATCCGTCGCGACTAGGTTTTGTACGAAAAGTCGGCGAGCGAAGGTCAGGCAAGGCAAAAACAGGCGAGGAAGCGGAGTCTACGTGTTGTAAATGAGCATTCCGATCGGACTCGCGCACGAGCCTGTTTTTAACGCAGCATCACCGAGCGCAGCCACTTTTCGTACAGAGCCTAGTCACGTCCCCGTAAAAGGTTGTTGGGCATCGCCCAGGCAGCGGCAACGCCCAACAGCGAGATGGCGGCACTGGTGATCAGCAGGTTTCTGAAGGTCAGGGCCAGTTCGGCGCGCAAGGTCTCCAGTGCCGGGCCGGTGGCAGCATTCAGGCTATCGAGCAATACATTCCCTGAGGCACCTTCGTGACTGATGGCTCCAGGCCCCAACTGGCCGACGCCGGTATGTTGCAGCATGGCCAGCAGCAGGGCAGACATCAACGCCACACCCACCGCACCGCCCAATGAGCGAAACAGATTGGTGGTGCTGGTGGCGACTCCCATGTCCTTCATGGTGACCGAATTTTGCGTCCCTACCAGCGAGGTAGGGAACTGCATGCCTGAAGCGATACCGGTCAGGATCATGAACAGACTCATCAGCACGATCGACTGCGGCGGGGTGAAAGCCATGCCCAGAATCGCGATAGGCATCAGCACCGCGCCGGTGGTGATCAAGGGCTTGTAACGTCCGGTCACGGCCGTGCGCCGCCCGGCGAAATAAGCCCCCATCGGCATGCCCATCGCCAGAGGAAGCAGATGAAGCGCCGCGCTGTCCGCGCCGCCACCGGTGACCGTCTGGTAGCGCAGCGGCATCAGCACAATCAGCGAGATGGCCTGAAAACTGGTGAAAAATACCGTACACCAGCAAAGCACCGCGCTGCGGTTGGCAAACAGGTGCATGGGCAACAGAGGCTCTCTGGCGCGCCGTTCATACCAGACAAACAGCGCGAGGGTCAGCAGTGCGACCCCCAGCAGGGCTTGTACCTGCAGATCGTCCAGGCCGTGGCCCTGACCAATTTCCGTAATGCCCAGCAGCAAGGCAGTCAGGCCGATGATCATCAGCATCGTGCCGAGATAATCGATGATCGGCTTGCGCTGCGGAATCGGCAGACCTTTCAGCGTGCGCCAGGCCACCACCAACGCGAAGATCCCCAGCGGCAGATTGATCAGGAATACCCAGCGCCACGACAGGTATTCGGTCATCAGACCGCCGAGCACCGGTCCGGCGACACTGGCGACGGCGTACATGCTGCTGAAGTAACCCTGATAGCGGCCTCGTTCACGCGGTGGAACGATGTCGGCGATAATCGCCTGACTGACCGACACCATGCCGCCCGCGCCAATGCCCTGTAGCACACGAGCCAGTACCAGTTGCTCCATGCTTTGGGCCAGGCCGCAGAACAGCGAGGCAAGGGTGAACAGGCCCAGACCGAACAGCATCAGCTTGCGTCGTCCGTACAGATCGCCCAGCTTCCCGTAGATCGGAACGGCAACGGTCAACGAAACCATATAGGCGGAGATCACCCAGGCCAGCAGGTCGATATCCTTGAACTGAGCAGAAATGGCCGGCATCGAGACAGCGACGATGGTTTGGTCGAGTGCGCTGAGGAATACGGCCATCATCAGCGCGAACAAAATGCTGCGGATCGCAGTGGGAGTAGGGGGAAGACTGGTCAAAGGCAGAACCTGATGGCAGTGTTGACCCGCCGCAAATGTGACGGGAGATGTCTGGCCAGTCTAATCCGATAGGGTGCTAATCGATAGCGCCCTTCATATGATCAGCGATGAAAAAAATGAAGCACTGTCAGTCATCGCAACGCGCTGAACGTTGAATTGGTCGGCACGCAATGGCCGAAGCTGCAACTCACCACGGTCGGTGCCTGGCGCGCCAGTTCGATTCTCCACGCGCCTGCCGCGTAGACACCGATGACTGCGATAACACCTGCCACTGCCATGCATTTTCTTGTTATAGGTCTCATGCCGCACTCCTCACTTCAGTTGCAAAGCAATTTGAAAGAGCTGATTGAAGTGTAGGACAGGAATGGAGGGTGTGCAGCGTGCGCAAGCAACACGCTGTCAGCCTTACGCGCTAACATTCGCGCTTTTACTGATCGGCAGGTTCAAGACTGATGGCGCGCAAGGAATACGAAGAATTCGAAGCTGTATCCGCAGTAATGCCCGGCGAGGAGGGTTACCGTGCGGCAATCGCGGTCAAGGCTCGCGCTGGCGGGGCGCCGCGTTTCCATGCCGTTCTGCCGGGACAGACGTTCAAAACCGCCCACGAGGCCGATCTGGCCGCAACCGCAGAGCTTGAGCGGCTGGCCGGCGTCGACGCCGAGGGCGAGCTGGTCTGGTAATACGCCTGATCAGGCGCCCGGTCTGAACATCTTGAACAGTGCTTCAGGGCCCAGCTGAAAGTAATCCGCCGGTCCGCCACCGCGCAGAATCGGCTCGGCGGCGGCGGTGTCGTAGACGCCGTCCTTGAGCAGGGATCTGGCGATATGCACCGCCACCACTTCACCGAGAATCAGCCAGCTGGGTACCAGCTCCTTGTCGGCGCGCTGTAGCTGGACGATTTGCGTCACTTTGCATTCGAACGACACCGGCGTTTCCAGCACTCGCGGCACAGCCACGATGTGCGAGGCCAGCGGCGTCAGGTTGGCCAGTTCGAACTCACTGACGTCCGCATCCACCGGGGCGCAGGTCTGATTCATGGCTTCGGCCAGCGAACGCGTCGCCAGGTTCCAGACGAACTCGCCGGTCTGCTCGATGTTATTCAGGCTGTCCTTGCGGCCGACGCTGCAAAAACCAATGATCGGCGGCACGTAGTTGAACGCGTTGAAGAAGCTGTAAGGCGCCAGATTCAGCTTGCCGTTGGCGTCCTGGGAAGAAATCCAGCCAATCGGTCGCGGGCCGACAATCGCGTTGAACGGGTCGTGAGGCAAACCATGACCTTTGGACGGTTCATAGGAGTGAATAGCGTCTGACATGCGTGTTTCCTGATCGGCTCAATGACGGGGTTGGCTGCATAGTGCTGCGCTTTGGCGGCGGATGCCAGCATTCAGACACTGAAAAGCCCGGCATGTGCCGGGCTTTGAGGTGTTGTGACGCGTGTTGCTTAAGCGCGGCGATTGGCACCTACGCGGTCTGCGCCATCGGCGGCCAGACGGTTTGCACCCACGTGATCAGAACCATCGGCAGCCTGACGGTTTGCACCTACACGGTCAGCGCCGTCAGAAGCGAGGCGGTTTGCACCGACGTGGTCAGCACCATCGGCAGCCTGACGGTTTGCACCGATACGGTCGGCACCGTCAGCAGCGAGGCGGTTTGCACCGACGTGGTCAGCACCATCAGCTGCCTGGCGGTTTGCACCGACGCGATCAGCACCATCAGACGCTACGCGGATCGAGCCGACATTGGTGTGCTTGGTGCCGCCTTCGGCAACGATGGGAGCATTCGACAGGTCGCTGGTGGTAGCGACTGGCAGTGCAAAGGCGCTCGAAGCCAGAACAGAGAATGCGAGGCCGAAAATCAGTTTGGTGGTTTTCATGAGGGTGTCTCCAGTTTGGGTCGGGTGAGTTGTCATCCCGGTATGGAGGCAATGCTACGCGCTGACGGATTATTAAGAAGTTAATCGGATTGCTACCGACCATCGCTGAAAATGATAATTGGCCCTAACGCGCTGTTTTCGCGCCTTGCAGGGCTAATGGCATCATGATGGTGCGTTTTCTGAAAAATCTTGCAATAAAGGCTCTTGACAAATAAAAATAATATTAAATTCAGTGGTTTGAGCCTGTTTTTAAGTCAAAGCCTGCACCGAGGTGAAACACTTGGAAATATCCAGCCTATGAAATGACGGTGTGTTTTGTGCCCACAAAAAAGGGCAGCCCCGGCTGCTGGCTGCCCTTTATCACTGAGACGCGAGGTCAGTCGGTTTCAATTCGCGAGTGCGTGCGGGTGTCTTTCATGAAGACATACACCAGCAGCGAACAGGCGATGCACGCGGTAACGTACCAGTAGTAGCCGGTTTCCATGCCGATACTCTTGAACCACAGTGCGATGTATTCAGCCGTGCCGCCGAAGATCGAGACAGTCAGGGCGTAAGGCAGGCCCACGCCCAGCGCACGAATCTCGGTCGGAAACAGTTCAGCCTTCACCACTGCGTTGATCGAAGTATAGCCACTGACAATGATCAGCGCCGCCATGATCAGGAAGAACGCGCCCCACCAGGTCTGGATGGTATGCAGGGTGGTGAGGATCGGCACGGTGCACAAGGTGCCCAGCACGCCGAACGCGATCAGGATCGGGCGTCTGCCGACCTTGTCGGACAGCGCGCCGATTACCGGTTGCAGCACCATGAACAGGAACAGCGTTGCAGCCGAAATGGTCGTCGAGTCCGTGATACTCATGCCGACCGTGTTCACCAGATACTTCTGCATGTAGGTGGTGTAGGTGTAGAACGCCAGCGTACCGCCCATGGTCAGGCCAACCACCGTCATCAGTTCCTTGGGATGACGCATCAACGTGCGCATCAGGCTTTCCTTGGCCTTTTCCTTTTTCTTGCGGGTGAAGGACTCGGTCTCTTCCATGCCCCGACGCAGGAACAAGGCAACCACGGCACACAGCGCGCCGATGACGAACGGGATGCGCCAGCCCCACGCGTACAGCTGCTCGGTGGTCAGCGTCTGTTGCAGCACGATCAGCACGCCCAGCGCGATGAGCTGGCCGGAAATCAGGGTGACGTACTGGAAGCTGGAGAAGAAGCCGCGACGTTCCTTGGTCGCCATCTCACTGAGGTAAGTGGCGGAGGTGCCGTATTCACCACCGACCGACAGGCCCTGCAGCAGACGGGCGAACACCAGCAGGATCGGTGCGCCGACGCCGATGCTTTCGTAACCGGGCGTGAGCGCAATGATCAGTGAGCCGAAGCACATCAGCAGCACCGAGGCCATCAGCGCCGCCTTGCGGCCCTTGTAGTCAGCGTACAGGCCCATCAGCCAGCCGCCGATCGGACGCATCAGAAAGCCGACGGCAAAGATTGCAGCCGTGTTGAGTAGTTGGGCAGTGGTGTCGCCTTTGGGGAAGAAAGCTTTGGCGAAGTACAGCGAGAAGGCGGCGTAGACGTACCAGTCGTACCACTCGACCATGTTGCCGACCGAACCGCTGAAAATGGATTTGAGACGACTCGAAGTGGTTTTCGGAGCCGCCGCAGCGCCCGCCGAACCCTTGGGTAGGGAATTGGAAATTTCCATGGTGATCCTTTATTCATTATTTTTAGAGGAGGCATTGAATGCCCTGACCAGTTCCATAGCAGGAGCTGTGCCACACCAGAGAGGGTTGTTTTAGAGGGGTTGAACGCTTTGAGTGAGCAATAATCCGCTCATCCAGTGTGTTTGAATGAGCGGATTATTGCCTATTGCCGACGGGCCGACATGCACAACAGTTAACGCACCTCTGATCACTGTCGAGGACATGCCGTCACGTAGTTCAGTCCTTCGACTCTGTGCGTCGAGACGCTGCCTTGTGCAGAAGGGCGGCGAGGTCTTCCAGCGCATAAGGTTTCTGCAGCAGGTCGAAGCGGTGCGATTCGTCCTGGGCGAACTGGGCGAACTCGGTGCTGTAGCCAGTCGTCAGCACGACCGGCATCCATGGGTAGCGCGTTTCGATCTCGGCGTACAACTCAAGACCGCTCATGCCCGGCATGGCAATGTCCGAAAACACCACCTGGAAACTCTCGGGGTTGCCTGAAAGCTCCTGCAACGCCTCGCTGCCGCTAGAGACCCAGACCACCTGAAATCCCAGTTGCTCAAGCATCGGGCGGGTGTAGGTGCCGATGTCCTGATTGTCTTCCACCATCAGCACGCACAGGCCGGGCAGAGCGCTCAGCGTATGGCCTTCCTGCGCGGGAGCGATCTCATGATTCTGCGCGCTGGGCAGGCACAGTGTGAAACGGCTGCCGCTTCCCAGTTCGCTTTCAACCAGCACCTCGCCGCCAGATTGCTTGGCAAATCCAAACACTTGCGACAGACCCAGCCCCGTGCCTTGACCGACGCTTTTGGTGGTGTAGAACGGTTCGAAGATCAGCCCCAGTTTTTCCTTGGGAATGCCCGAGCCTGTGTCGGTCAGGCTCACCGTCACGTAATCACCCTCACTCAGTGATGGGGAGAGTTCGCTGGACGGGCACGCAGACCGCTCGACCTTGATGGTCAGGCGGCCTGAGCCCGCCATCGCATCGCGGGCATTGACCACCATGTTGACCAGCGCTGTGTCGAACTGGCTGCCGTCGGCGAAGATGAAACAGGGTTCTGCGGGCACATCGATATCGACCTGAATCCGCGACCCGGTCAGGGTGTCCATCATCTCCCCGATGCGGGCGACGCTTTCGCCGACGTCGAACACCTCCGGCTGCAAGGCCTGACGACGCGCGAAGGCCAACAGTTGGCCGGTCAGGCGTGCAGCGCGATCCACGGTACTGGATATGGCCTCGACGTATTTGACCCGACGGGTTTCGTCCAGGTCAGCGGGTTTCAACAGGTCGCTGCAGGAGCGGATCACGGTCAGCAGGTTGTTGAAGTCGTGCGCCACACCGCCCGTGAGCTGGCCGATGGCTTCCAGTTTCTGTGCCTGATGAAGCGCATCCTGAGAAAGCCTCAGGGCTTCATTGGCTTCCTCTTCGGCCTGGATGTCGCGGCCCACGGCATGGATGAACTGCTGGTCCGGCACGGCCGTCCAGGCAATCGTGCGGTACGATCCGTCGGCATGTCGATAGCGATTCTTGAAGTGCGGAATGTTCTGGCCGTTCTCCAGCCCACTCATGGCTGCGAGCGTGCTGTCCACGTCATCAGGGTGCACCAGCATAAGGAACTGACTGCCCAGAAGCGCTTCTTCTGACCATCCCAGTGCCTGAGTCCAGGCCGGATTGACGGCGTTGATAATGCCGTCGAACTGCGCCACCAGCATCAGATCGGTCGAGAGTCGCCAGATGCGGTCGCGGTCGCGGGTGCGTTCCGCCACGCGTTGTTCGAGCGATTCATTCAGGGTTTTCAGGGCTTCTTCGGCGTCGCGCAACTGGGTCATGTCGCGGGACACGCAGAGGATCTTTTCCGGCTTGCCATCGGTGCCAAAAATGGGACTGACCTGCACGTGCCACCATTTGACGGTGCCTGTCATGGTCTGCGCCGAACCCATGAAGCTGGCGCTCTTTCCCGCCCGGGCCGCTTCGACTGCGGCCTTGGCTTCGAGATTGCCCTGATTCTGCCAGAAGTCCGGCCACGGGCAGCCACGGATCGCGTTGAAGTCGCTGACCTCCATGATGCGCTGACCGCCTTCGCTCATGAAGGTCAGGCGCGAGTCCAGGTCCAGGACCTTGATGCAGTCGTTGATGCTCGACAGAACCCGGTCGGTGAAGGCTTCGTTCTCGTTTTGTCTGGCCTGGGCGAGCACGTGCGCCGTGGTCTCGTTGACCCTGCAGAATACCCCTTCGATCACGCCCGTGTTGCCGTAGAGCGGCGAATAGGACAGCGACCACCAGGTCAGCTCGGATTTTCCGTTGCGCGTCACGGTGCGCTGGATGTCGTCGGATCGGCAGCTGTGACCAGCCATCGCCTGTTCGGCCAGATGGCGTACGTCTTCCCAGGCATCGCCCCAGACCGAAGCGATAGGCTGCCCTTGTGCCTGGCTGGCTGCGACAGGCAGCACCGCGCAGTAGGCATCATTGAAGAACAACGTTAATTCAGGCCCCCACAGCACGTACATGCTGTCCGGGCAACTGAGCATCAGATTCATTGAGGACAACAGCGCCGATGGCCAGTTGTTTCTGGTCCCCAATGCAGACGTCGACCAGTCTGTCTCTCGGATAAGCCGACCCATTTCGCCGCCACCCAAAGGGAGGTCGAGGGGAGTATTCACGGTAGAAAATGCCCCATGTTTCGGACTGCTGAGGTTGGCTGAAGTATCAAGGTCGGAATGATGTCATTGTGCCTTGTAACTATCCAGCCATCACGACCAAAGGTGACGTGACAGTATGCAGACCCGGCGCATCTGAAAATGTTCGCTTCTATCCAGGCAAGTATTTCCGATACGTCGTCTTCAGCTCAGGAACATTTCCCGCGTGAGGCCGTGACGCTGCATTTTTTCGTTGAGGGTCCGGCGCGGCAGCTGCAATTCGTGGAGCACCGCTTTGATATCGCCCTTGTGTCTGTTCAGCGCAGCGCGCAGACACTGGGCTTCGAAGGCCTCTTGCTGGGCGCTCAGCGATTGCCCGGTCGATTCGGCGCAGGGCTCCGAGTCCGGCTGGGTCAGACCCAGGGTCTGGCGTTCGGCAGCATTGGCCAGTTCGCGCACATTGCCGGGCCAGTCGTGGCTGAGTAGCTGGCTCAGGCGAGCTGCGCTGACCAGCGGAGCTTCTCGTCCCATGCGCGCCGCCGCCGCACGGGCAAAGTGGTTGAACAGCAGCGGAATGTCTTCACGTCGTTCACGCAGCGCGGGCAGGCGCAGTTCGGCCACGTTGAGCCGGTAGGCGAGGTCTTCGCGAAAGCGTCCGGCGCGTGCCTCTTCCAGCAGATCCGGCTTGGTCGCCGCGATGATCCGCAGGTCGACGTCGATGCTCTGATTGGAGCCCAGCCGTTCCAGACGCTTGTCCTGCAGTACCCGCAGCAATTTGACCTGTTGTGCCATGGGCATACTTTCGATTTCGTCGAGAAATACCGTGCCACCGTCAGCGTATTCGAGGCGGCCGATGCGCTTGCCCTGTGCGCCGGTGAACGCGCCGCTTTCATGACCGAACAGCTCGGCTTCGAACAGGTGTTCAGGAATGGCGGCGCAGTTGAGGGCCACGAAAGGCTTGCTGGCGCGAGGGCCGAAGTCGTGCAGGCAGCGGGCTACGAGTTCCTTGCCGCTGCCGGTTTCGCCGCGAATGATCACATTGACCGACAACTGCGACAGTTCCAGCACATGGCGGCGCAAGGTCTGAAGGCTGGGCGACATGCCCAGTAACGTGGCGTCCAGTCGGGTGCGGGCATCGGCCTGCTCGTGCAGACGACGGTTTTCCAGAATCAGCTGACGCTTTTCCAGGGCCCGGCGCAGGCTGCTGATCAGCGTTTCGGGGCTGAAGGGCTTTTCCAGAAAGTCGTAGGCGCCTTCGCGCATCGCCTCGACGGCCATCGGTACATCGCCATGACCGGTCAGCAGGATGACTGGCAAATCCTTGTCGATAACCTGCAAACGTGCGAGCAGTTCAAGCCCGCTGATGCCCGGCATGCGCACGTCAGTGAGCACCACGCCGGGGAAATGCTCCGGGAGTTCGGTCAGGCATTCTTCCGCCCGGGCGAAAACCTGCACAGTGAAACCCGACAGGGTCAGCCACTGTTCCACGGCCTGTCGAATGGGGGCTTCGTCGTCTACCACGATGACCGAGTTCAACATGCCGGGTCAGGTCTCCAGAAAGTCGTTGGGCAGGCTGAACCAGAACACCGCACCGTGGCCGTGATTTTCCGCGATCAATTGGCCGCCCAGTTCATGGATGATTGCATAGGACACCGCCAGGCCGAGACCCAGCCCGTCGCCGACCGGTTTGGTGGTAAAGAACGGATCGAAAATGCTGGTCAGATTTTCGGGCGCGATGCCTTCGCCCGTGTCCACGACGCTCAGGCGCCATTGACCGTCCGATGGCTCGATACGAATTTCCAGGCGCGCAGGTGTTCTGCCGCGCATGGCGTCCAATGCATTGCGCAACAGGTTGATCAACACCTGCTCAAGGCGGATCGCATCACCGCGCACCCAGGCCGGGCGTGACAGTTGCAACACGCAGTCGACATGCTCTTCGTGCAGGCGCGGTTCCAGCAACAGCAAGGCCTGATCGACCACGGTCGCCAGGTCCAGCCGTTCGCGCAGGCCGGCGGGGCTTTTGCGGGCGAAGGTCTTGAGGTGCCCGGTCAATGCCGCCATACGGGTCAGTTGCTGATCCACCGGTATCAGTGCCTTGCAGGCTTCCTCGATGCGGCCTTGATCCAATAGCAGGCGCACGGTTGCCAGCTGCATGCGCTGTGCCGTGAGGGGCTGGTTGATTTCATGCGCCAGTGCTGCCGACATCTGGCCCAGCGCTGCCAGCTTGGCCGACTGAACCAGACCATCCTGAGCGGTCTGCAGATCGCGGGTGCGTTCCTGAACCAGGCGTTCAAGTTCGTCACGGCTGCGCTCACGCAAGCGGGCCAGACGCCAGCGCTGGTAAAGGAACAGGCCCAGAAACACCAGTGCCAGCCAGATGCCGGCGGCAGCGATTCCGGCGTTGCGGATGTCTTCGTTGGCCAGTGGCGGTTTGCGCAGCAGGTGCAACGTCCAGTTTTCGTCCGGCAGCGGCAATGACTGCCACAGGTAGTCTTCCGTGCCATCCGGGCCATCGACGCGGCGCAGTTGGCTGTGTTCCCCAAGGTGCTCGATGACTCGGCTGCGCAGAGGTGTCAGCGGTTTCTTGTCGTACTGCCGTGTGCGCAGCAGTTCGCTGCGGTTTTCGACCGAGATGGGTTCCAGTTCCCGATAACGCCAGCCGGGCTGGTTGGCGATGAAGACGATGCCCTTGTCGTCACTCACCATCAACAGGTCATCGCCTTGGCCCCACTCCTGTTCAAGGGTCGGAAACTCCAGTTTCACCACCATTGCACCGATGAACCCGGACGCGTCGTCCAGTACGGCGCTGGACAGAAAGTAACCGGGAATGCCGGTGGTCACACCGACCGCATAGAAGCGCCCCGTGCCTTGCGCTCGGGTTTGCAGAAAGTAGGGGCGAAAGCCGTAGTTGTGGCCGACGTAGCTGTTGGGTGTCTGCCAGTTGCTCGCGCCGACAGCCAGACCGTGGCGGTCCAGCAACTCAAGGGTCGATGAGTGGGCAGCGGTATTGATTTTTTCCAGCTTCAGATTGAGCCGGTTTTGCACATCCTCGGTGACCGGACCGCTCAGTGCCGTGCGGATTTCCGGATCCAGCGCCAGCACCGAGGGAAGGGCGCGATAGCGTTCGATCAGGGTGTGCAGTGTGTTGGCGTACAACGCCAGTTGACCACTGGCGCGAATGGCGTCTTCCGAAAGGGCATGGCGCTGCGCCTGACGCATCGCCAGTCCGGCCGACACGGCTGCGCCAGCCAGAATCAGCATCACATAAAGGGAGAGACGCCAGTAGCGATGCTTGAAGGTCATGTTTCTTGTGCTGCCTGAACGTATCGCCTGGGCACCTTCATGAGCAATCTGCCCGTGAAGGTGCCGTCAGCAATGCTTACAACAGATTGAAGATCGCCTCTTTCACGGTCTGGGAGTCGAGACCGATCATGACCTTGAACTCGCCGGGCTCGGCGGCGTACTTGAGCTGAGCGTTGTAGAACTTGAGATCGTTTTCGCTGAGCGTGAAGGTAACGACTTTCTCTTCGCCTGGCTCGAGGGTGACCTTTTCAAAGTTTTTCAGTTCTTTGACCGGACGGCTGATCGAGGCTGCAATGTCACGCAGGTACAGCTGAACGATGGTTGCACCGGCAACCTTGCCAGTGTTCTTGACCGTCACGCTGGCGGTGAGTTTGCCTTTGCGCGCCATGTTGGCGTCCGACAGCTTGATGTCTGAAACGTCGAACTGCGTGTAGCTCAGGCCGTAACCGAACGGGAACAGCGGGCCGTTCGGCTCTTCGAAGTAGTGCGAGGTGTAATTGCCCGGCTTGCCTTCATGGTATGGACGGCCGGTGTTGAGGTGTGCGTAATAGACCGGCAGTTGACCGATCGAGCGCGGGAACGACATGGCCAGCTTGCCCGACGGGTTGTAATCGCCGAACAGCACGTCAGCCACCGCGTTACCGCCCTCAGTACCCGGGAACCAGGTTTCGAGCATGGCGTCAGCCTGTTCCTGTTCGTCGACCAGCACCAGCGGACGGCCGTTCATCAGCACCAGAACCAGCGGTTTGCCCGTGGCCTTGAGGGCCTTGATCAGGTCGCGTTGCTTGCCGGGAATGGTCAGGCTGCTGCGACTTGCCGATTCGTGGGACATGCCGCGAGACTCGCCGACCACGGCCACGATCACGTCGGACTGCTCGGCCACCTTGACGGCTTCGTCGATCATTTCCTGAGCCGGACGTGGATCGATTTCCACTTCCTTTTCGATGAAGTTCAGGTAGTTGAGGATGTGTTCGTTGTCACTGACGTTCGCGCCACGGGCATAGACCAGTTTGGCCTTGTCGCCCACAGCATTCTGCAGACCTTCATACACCGTCACCGACTGGTTGGGACGACCGGCAGCCGACCAGCTGCCCAGCATGTCGAGATGGCTCTGCGCCAGGCCGCCGATCACGGCGATGGTGCCTTGCTTCTTCAGCGGCAGGGTGTCGTTCTGGTTTTTCAGCAGTACCAGTGTCTTGCGCGCGACGTCGCGGGCTTCGGCACGGTGCAGGCGATCATCGGAGTAGGTGTCAGCCGGATCATCGGCGGCTACACCAATGCGGCCGTACGGCGCTGCAAACAGGCCCATGTCGTATTTGGCGCCCAGCACTTCACGCACGGCGTTGTCGATCTCCTTCATGGAAACCTCGCCGTCCTTGACCAGACCTGGCAACTGCTCGCCGTAGGCCACGTCGTTCATGCTCAGGTCGACACCGGCCTTGATCGCCAGCTTGGCCGCCTCACGGTAATCCTTGGCCACGCCGTGTTCGATCAGCTCCTTGATCGCACCGTGGTCACTGATCGTGACGCCCTTGAAGCCCCAGTCCTTGCGCAGCAGGTCCTGCATCAGCCAGGTATTGGAGGTGGCCGGAATCCCGTTGATCGAGTTCAGGGCGACCATGATGCCGCCGGCGCCCGCGTCTACACCGGCGCGATACGGCGGCAGGTAGTCGTTGTGCATGCGCGTCATGCTCATGTCCACGGTGTTGTAATCGCGTCCGCCTTCCACCGCGCCGTACAGGGCGAAGTGCTTGACGGCGGCCATGATGCTGTCGTTCGCGGCAACGTTCTTGCCCTGAAACGACCGGACCATGACGTCGGAAATGCGCGAGACCAGATAGGTGTCTTCACCGAAGCCTTCGGAGCTGCGACCCCAGCGTGGATCACGAGAGATGTCGACCATGGGGGCGAAGGTCATGTCCAGGCCGTCGGCGCTGGCTTCTTTGGCCGACACACGGCCGGTCAGCGCAATGGCGTCCATGTCCCAACTGGCGGCCATGCCGAGGCTGATCGGGAAAATCGTGCGATGGCCGTGGACCACGTCATACGCGAAAAACATCGGAATCTTCAGACGGCTCTTGGCGACTGCCGCTTCCTGTAAAGGTCGGTTTTCCGAGCGTGTAATGGAGTTGAACGTGCCGCCGATGCGTCCGGCAGCGATTTCCTTGAGAATCATGGGCTGCGGCATTTCACCGCTGATGCTGATGAGGCGCAGTTGACCGATTTTTTCATCCAGGGTCATTTGTTTCATCAGTTTGCTGATGAACGCGTTCTTTGCCTGAAGTGTGGTCTTGTCCGAAACAGCGGAAGAGGCCGGAACATCAACAGCCGCAGCACTTTGAGCGATCATGGAGTGGCTGGCCAGACCGACCAGCAAACCTAATAAACACAGCTTATTCATCAATAAATTCTCAAGGCTTTTGTGGACAACTCGCGTTTAATATCCGACAGCCAGTTTTTGGGTTATGGACCTTTGGCGTTATTGTTCGAGCAGGGCGCAAGAATAGTTGCTGCCCGCTTCGTTGCGCGAGGTCTTTCCAGGGTGTGTACGAAAATCTTCGGTTTGATTGATTTTTGTACACATCCTCGCTCGGTCAACGGTTGGCCTGTGCTCGGCATCGGCGATGGATTATGCCGGGGAACTTGTGTTTTGGCTAAGGCGGTCGTTTCAATGGATTCAAAAAGCACCGGAGGTCAGGTTTGAAGTGTGTGTTACAGATGATGTTGTACGCGGTAATGACGCTGGGCGTGGCATTTCGTGCCCAGGCCGGGGAGCCCGTACTGGTTTTTCCACCCATGACGGGCAGTGTTGTGGATGCAGCACAGATGCTCGACAGTCAGACGACCGTGCGTCTCGCAAAACTGCTGCGTGCCTACGAACAGACCACCGGTGAGCGAATAGTCGTCGTCACCCTGGCAGATCTGCAGGGCGCGACGATCGAAGAGTTCGGTTCCCAACTGGGTGATGCCTGGGATCTGGGGCGCGGAGGCAAGGCCAACAGCGCTCTGCTGGTGGTCGACCGTGAGAAGCGCAAGGTGCTCATGGAGGTCGGCTCCGGCCTTGAAGACCGTTTGAGCGATGCCCAGGCGTCGCTCATCATCAATATGCTGGTCACGCCCGAGTTCAATGACAGTCGGTTTGCCACCGGCATCGAACGCGGCGCTCAGGCGATGATCACCGCATTGGGTGGTCAGGTCCCGGATTATCCGGAACCTGCGGCCCGGCTGGCGGTTTATGAAGAGCCGACAGGCGACTTCAGGGTCTGGCTGACGGCGATTGTTATGACCCTTGTTGTACTGCTGATCGTATTCGTCAGTATTCGACGCTCAGTCGGGCGTCTTTGTCTCAGTGAGCAATCTGCCCGCCGTAGCGGCGGACGATTCGATGGCGGTGGTGCCTCGGGCAATTGGTAAATGACCGGTTCGGGAAAATGAGAAAGTCATGGCTTTATTGAACAGAGAAGAACAGCGGCAAGTGGCAGAGGCGATCGATCGCGTCGAGCAGCGCACCGATGCCGAACTGGTGACGGTGCTGGCCGCTCGCGCTGACGACTATGCCTACATGCCGCTGATCTGGGGAGGTCTGCTGGGGCTCTTGCTGCCAGGGACCGTCAATTACTGCCTGCAATGGCTGAGTGCCGATGAGTTGATGCTGGCGCAGATGACCACGTTCATTGTGGTTGCGCTGATCTGCCGTATTCCGCGCGTGACCGCGCATCTGGTGCCCGCTTCGGTGCGCCGCTGGCGGGCGGGCAATCTGGCGCGGCGTCAGTTTCTGGAGCAGAACCTGCACAAGACCCACGACGGAACCGGCATTCTGGTTTTCGTCAGCGAAGCCGAGCGCTACGTCGAGATTCTGGTTGATCACGGCATTGCCAGCCGCCTGCACGACGATACCTGGAAGGCGATGGTCGATGTTTTCACCCAGCAGGTCAGAAACGGGCAGACCCTGCAGGGGTTTTTAGGTTGCATTCATGCCTGCGGCGAGTTGCTGGCCGATCATGTGCCGGTGACCCACGGCAGGAATGAGCTGCCCAATCGGCTGGTTGTATTGGGTTGAAAAAAGGCAGGTAACGATGAACACGTTTACCTGCCCACAGGCGTTCAGCACGACTCAGACGTTGCGATCAACGCTGTAGATGGACTTCATGTAAGCGCTGAGCTGATCGACCTGCTGATTGACGAGTGCCGTATCCTCGACTTTCGATAAATCGTTTTCCAGAAAGCGGTAGAGCGAATCACTGAGCTTTCTGGACTGCTGAACCCAAATCGTCCTGTTATTGTCGAGGCTGGCCAATGTCGCCAGTTCTTCCAGTTTTCGAGTAATCGCCTTCACCTCTTTTTGCGCGGTCTGGGATTCTGCCAGCAGTTTGTTGTAGCGGTTGCGCAGTTGGTCACGCTTGGCGATCAGGTCGGAATATTTGAGTGCGCTGCCGAGTTTGCCAAGCAGCGTCTGCAGTCGACCGATTCCGAGTTGCAGCGCCATGAGGTGCGGCGAGGGAATGGCGATTGCGGACAGCTCTTCCGTGGTAGGCAACGCTTCCTTGAATACGTCTGCCAGGTTGTGCTGCTCGAATGTCTTGACCGTTTCATCCAGCAGACGACGGTCTTCCGCCTCCGTGTCCATTTGGGTTATCTGTCCGGCAGCCTGTTGATTGAAGCCGTTGAGTTGCCTTTGCAGTGTCTCTGTCAGGTTGCTGTCCACGAGTTGCAACCTGATCTGCTGAAGTTCGTCGGTGGTGCGTGCAATGGCCTGAGCGGCATTGGCCAAAACCCTGTTCAGCTCCAATGCCTGACGAACCCGCTGGGCATTCAGCAGCGTGAGTGCCTGGTTCTTCTGCTCATCGCTCAGGCTCTGATCCGCTTCTATCTGCTGTTGCTTCTGGTCGATGGCCGTATGGCTGAAGGTTTTCAGCTGTGCGGTGATCGTCGCCAGGTTGTCCACAAATTGCGAATCAGCGGCATTTAGGGTCGCTTTCAGAGGCGGTAACTTCTCTTTCATGGCAGGCAGGAAGTCGAGCTTCAAAGACGTAATCTGCGTATGAATCTGTTGACGAGCCGCGTCCATGAGGGCTCTGTCGGGTGCTGCAAAGGGGTCAGCCTGGGAGGCATCAGTGTTCATCATGTCCATATCCTTATGGTTATTTGCTTTGTTGGTTTGAAAACTCGTCCAGTGCCTGTTCGAAGGTCAGCAGCAGGTGGGTGGTAATGCCCTTTATCTCTTCCCATGGAGTCACGACACTTTTGAACTCCAATACAAAGTCCAACAGTGTTTGATCGTCGCTGATATCGGCCAGTCGCGTGGCAGCGTTATCGACATACTTGGCCAGCATGGTCCAGAGATCCTGCAGGTTGACTGCACTCTGATGAGCATCCAGCATGCGAATCTTCATGTCTTCGAACAGAATTTCCAGATTGCGTATGGCCGCAGCGAGTGGACGTTTCTGTCCGAGCATTTCCAGCCGGGCCTTCTTTTCTTTGATCAGCCGGTTTTTCTCCTTGCGGATCGCTTCAGCCTGGGCGCCAAAGATGCTGTCCGTCACAATAAGCCCGACAAGTCCGCCCAGTAGTCCCAGCGTGATGTGAGTTCTGGTGGTCGAGTATTCCTGATGCTTCTGATCAATATCGACGGTCAGGCGATCAATCTCTTTTTCAAGCGCGATCAGATCCTCGTCCAGATCCGATCGGTTGGCCAGCGCCACTTTGTCGTTGATGACAGGCACGAGGTCGACGGTCAGCGTGTGCGCAAACTGCTTGATATCTTTGGCCAGTTTCTTTGACGCTTTTCGATGCGCCTCCATCTGGACTGCGATTTTTTTCAGCATTTCAGCCAATGACAGGCACACTGTTTTATCTGTTTTTGTCAGCGGAGCAGGGGAGAGGCTTCTCACTGTTTCAATGGTCAGATCGTCAACGGTCAGCTGGAGTTGCCTGGCGAGTTCCATTTTGTCGACGTAATCCAGAATCTGTTTGCCCTGATTGGAAAACTCTCCGGCAAACAGATCAAGGTCGAAACCCTTGGCTTTTATATCAACCTCGATGGCTGACCAGCTTTGGGCGTGTTGGTTGATTGCGCGGTAAGTCAGCAAAAGGTCCTGAGGTTCAAGACCGGAAATGCCACTGTGTGCAAACCCCAGTTGTTGTTTTACCCGCTCCAAGGTGTTGGGCAGGTTCAAACTGTGTCTTTCGTAACGCTTGATACTGAGAATGTCTTCTTTGGTCAGAATAAGCGCGGTCGCCCGGCCATTGTTTTTTTCATCTTCCACCAGGGCCCTCAGGAATTCGGTGGGCGTTATCGTGAGCTTGGGTTTTTCAGGTACTTCAGATTTACTCTTCGGGTCATGCATGGTGCACGTTCCTTGTGCAGTTTCAGTAAGGGCTCACTCGACGGTTGTGCGGTACTCCTTGAGTGGGCGTGTTTCACTGTAACGGCCTTTTTCGGCTGTTTAATATATTTGTATAGTGACAGGCGATAATTTCGTTTTTTACAGTCGCGGCGCGGCCGTCGCCTCTGGAGCGTTCATGTCAGAATTGAAAATAGTCATGCCTGACACCCGCCGGCACGCTTAAAATGTACGCCTGACTTTTACGAGTCCCTGCGGGGACGCTTGAGGCACCCTTCGATGTCCGTGACACCCACCGCTTCAACCTCTGCCGCGCAGGACCATCGTGCGCAATTTCTCGGTCTGCTCGACACCAGCCTGTCCCAGAATTCGCTGATCAAGCTGGTGCTGGCCAAATACGTGGGCAGTGAGGCCGAGTTGCAGCGGGTCATCATCAAGCCGTTGACGGTCCGCGAGCAGCCGTGCCTGTCTTTCGTATACCGCTACAAGACCCGCGACATCACCAAGAACTTCCCGCTGGCCGACGCCGTGGATGTCATTGCGGGCCTGATTCCCGAGTCGTTCAAGAACGCGCACCTGCTGTCGCTGACCGATGAGGTGCAGCTGGAATTCAGCAAGAAAGGCAAAAGCACGCTGTTCAAGAGCAAGGCGCAGCAAGAGCGGGAGGCGCCTGCTGCCGGGCACGACCGCGAGAAGAAGCGCTACCTGGAACTGACGCGCCCGTTCCTGACCGATCTTGGCGTGACCAGCCGCCAGCATGAGCTGATCCCGGCCATGTCGCGCAAATGGAAGCAGATCAACAAGTTCATCGAGGTGTTTTCGCACGCCCTGGCGTCTTCGCCACTCAAGCTGGATCAACCGGTCAAGGTCGCGGATTTCGGTTCGGGCAAGGGCTACCTGACGTTCGCCATCCATGACTATCTGCGCAACACGCTGCAGGCACAGGGCGAGGTGACGGGTGTCGAGTTGCGCGAGGACATGGTGACCCTGTGCAATAACGCAGCGGCACGTCTTGAACATCCGGGGCTGGTCTTCAAGCACGGCGATGTGCGCACCGTTGCGCCAAGCGAACTGGACGTGATGATCGCGCTGCACGCGTGCGACATCGCTACCGATTACGCCATTCATATGGGTATTCGCTCCGGCGCGTCGATCATCATGTGCTCGCCTTGCTGCCACAAACAGATTCGGTTGCAGATCCAGAGCCCGAGCCTGCTCAAGCCAATGTTGCAGTACGGCCTGCACATGGGGCAGCAGGCCGAGATGGTCACCGACAGTCTGCGCGCTCTGTTGCTGGAAGCCTGCGGCTACGAGACCAAGGTGTTCGAGTTCATTTCGCTGGAGCACACCAACAAGAACAAGATGATCCTGGCAGTCAAGCGCGCCGAGCCCGTCGATCCGGCTCACCTGCTGGCGCGTATACAGGAACTCAAGACGTTCTACGGCATTACCGAGCAGTGCCTGGAGACCCTGCTTCGGGCGGATGGTTTGCCTGGCTGACGGCTCGATAGATTTGGCGCTCAGCGGCGGGCACACACCGTTCACTCGGAGCTGCGCCGTCTGCAGCAACATCTGCGGTCGGCGCACGAATTCTTTTCATACGCCGTCCCCTGATTAGTCTTACAGCATCGAACGATAAGGTCTGCACATGGACATGCTTCGCCCTTACCTTCTTGCAGACAGAGATGTCTGTCTGAAAATTTTCGACTCCAACACGCCACGCTTTTTCGACCCGTCCGAGCGCGACAAATTTGCCCGGTTTCTGCTCGACCCGGTGGGTTCCTATTTTGTTCTGGAACGCGATGGCGAAGTTCTCGCTTGCGGCGGGTATCTGATGCTCGCCGATCCGGCGATGGCCGAACTCACCTGGGGCATGGTGGCCGGGAATCAGCATGGCAATGGTCTGGGTCGATTCCTGACTCTGGCGCGGCTGGAACTCATGAGGCCGCTCCCGAGCGTAACTCACGCTTACATCAACACCAGTCAGTTGGTTCAGGGCTTTTACAGCGGCCTGGGTTTTTCGGTGACTCGCCTCAGACATGACGGTCATGGCAAGGGTATCGACAGCGTCGAAATGACGTTGGAGTTGTAACAAAAGAAAACTTATTTATTGAGCAGATACTCTAAAAATCACTATTTGCTCGGCCAAAAGTTGGACGGAAACGTTACAGCTTTCAATAATTTGTACAGGAATAGAGACGGCATTACGTAGCGGGTGTTTTGATAAATATTTATGTGGAACGCCTGCGGACACTCGCTCTCTGAATACCGTCCATTACAAATTATATGAAGCAGGCAATCATGAACGCATACAGACTTTCAACGCTTGAAATCAAGCACATGGTCGAACAGGCGCTGTTACCTCATCGTTGCACCTGGGAGGCTGCCGAGGGTGATTCCTTGACATTGACTCTGATCAACCCCCAGAACCCGGACCACGCCATTTGTGTGACGGGAATCAAACTCGATCTGATGGTATCGAGTCGCGCACTGTCGGAACTGGTTGGCGAAGCGCGCATGCTGATCTCCATGAACGAGAATCCGGTCGCAGGTCTGGGTTACCGACAGGCGTCTGCCAGGCACTGGTAACAACGCCGGCCATGGTGAGTCCGAGAATGGGTGATTCCTGAGCCACCCGCGTTCGGAAGGAGCGATCACCGCCGGGTAAGAACGCCTTTGGAAGCTGCAAGTGTGGATGATCGGTTATCCACACTTGAAGGGGGCGGGCAAGATGTCAGCGTGACGGGATGTTTTTGACGTCATCCACAATAAAACGTGGCAACAGGTCGACGTAGAAGTTTTCCACGCCAGCGTTGCTCTTGTTAGTGAAAACGCTGGTCGCCGTCCTGAGATTTTGCCATTGGCCAATGGCTCCGCCGGGCTACAGTTCGGTTTTCGCCTGACCAAAATGCAACACTTCCCCGGCTGACCGGCTCACTGAAACCTCATAACTGAAATCGACACTGGCGAGGATTATGGTGTCGTCCACAATGTGCGATATCAGCCCGCCCTTCGAGTTACTCAGCCGACGTTGTACACGCTGTCGACATCCAGCAGATAATCGGCGCTCCCCTTGGTGGCCGCCTACCGTAAACTGTCTCCCGGCCCCTGGAGGCAAGTGCGTTCAGTCGACAGGTTGTCCCTGCTTCCTGTGAGGGTTATCATCCCGTCGGTCAATCTGTGATCTGACGAAGGAAAATACCTTGTCCCGTTCCAACTGGCTGCCTACGCCGCCTTAGCGCTACGCCCCCCTCGCAACACCCTGGCCGCTCTCTGGTTGCGGTCTCTTTCTGCTGTGCCTGATTGTTGGCCGCAGCACATCATTCAACACCACTGAAAACAGACGCATCTGCATCGCCCAGCGCCCGCCGCTGCGCGTCATGCCGTGCCTGCATGGGTGAATCAATGCTTGAAAATATCAAGGCTGCCTGGCTATCGAATGTCCGGGCCGACGTACTGGCGGGCCTCGTGGTTGCGATGGCCCTCATTCCCGAAGCCATCGCTTTTTCCATCATTGCCGGGGTCGATCCCCGTGTCGGGCTTTACGCCTCTTTCTGTATCTGTACGGTCATCGCGTTTGTAGGCGGTCGCCCTGCGATGATCTCCGCTGCCACCGGTGCGATGGCGCTACTCATGGTGAATCTGGTCAGGGACCATGGGTTGCAATACCTGTTGGCTGCCACGCTGGTCTGCGGGGTTTTGCAGATCGTGGCGGGTTATCTGCGGCTGGGCGAACTGATGCGCTTCGTGTCGCGTTCGGTCGTGACCGGCTTCGTCAATGCGCTGGCCATCCTGATCTTTCTGGCGCAACTGCCGGAGCTCACCAACGTCACCTGGGTGGTGTACGCCATGACGGTCGGCGGCCTGGCGATCATCTATCTGCTGCCACGGATTCCGGTGATCGGCACGCTGTTGCCTTCGCCGCTGGTGTGCATTCTGGTGCTCACCGCGATATCGGTGTTCATGGGGCTGAAGATTCACACGGTCGGCGACATGGGGTCGTTGCCCGACAGCCTGCCGGTCTTCCTCTGGCCGGACGTGCCACTGACGCTCGATACGTTGCTGATCGTGCTGCCGTACTCGGCGGCGCTGGCGGTTGTCGGGTTGCTGGAGTCGATGATGACGGCCACCATCGTCGACGACCTGACCGACACGTCCAGCGACAGGAACCGCGAGTGCAAAGGGCAGGGCGTCGCCAACATCGCCAGCGGACTGATCGGTGGCATGGCCGGTTGCGCCATGATCGGTCAGTCGATGATCAACGTGAAGTCTGGCGGCAGAACCCGCCTGTCCACGCTGAGTGCCGGTGTTTCGCTGCTGGCGATGATGATCTTCCTCGGTGACTGGCTGGCTCGTATTCCCATGGCAGCGCTGGTCGCGGTGATGATCATGGTGTCCATCAGCACCTTCAGTTGGGGCTCGATTCGCAACCTGCGTCAGTATCCGCTCTCCACCAATCTGGTCATGATTGTCACCGTCATTGTGGTCGTCGCCACGCACAACCTTGCCTATGGGGTCGTAGCCGGAACGCTGTTGGCGGCAATGTTTTTTGCCAACCAAATGGCTTATTACCTCGATGTCAGCTCGAAGCGGGATCCCGAGTACAGCCACCGCACCTACTACGTCACCGGCCAGGTGTTTTTCGGTTCCGCAGACCGATTCGCTCGCTCGTTCGATCTCAAGGAATCGCTCGGCACCCTGACCATCGACCTGAGGGACGCGCACTTCTGGGACATCACCGCCGTGGCCGCGCTGGACAAGGTGGTGTTGAAACTGAGAAGCGCCGGTATCGCAGTGGATGTGATTGGCATGAACAGCGCCACCGCCACACTGGTGGACAGATTCGGGGTTCATGACAAGCCGGGAGGGATCGATTCATTAATGAAGCATTGAGATTTTTGGGCTTGAAACCGGCAAACGGGCAAGCCCTTTTTCTGCCCCAGCGTTGGGCGTAGCCCGGAAATGATGTGTTTTTTCGCACTCCAGCGGTGCTGTTACAAATTTAAAGTCCATAAATACAACAAAAACAACATTTTCCACTTGACGGTTTTTACCACCTGATCAGTAATGCGCTGGCCTGGGCGATATGCCCACGACTTGCCGGAGCATCCACATTGATTGAGTCAAAGCGCTTCTCCATGCCCACCGTGATTCAGGCCCGCGAGCAGTTGGACGCGGGAGCGATCACGTCTGTGGCATTGGTCGAAGCGAGCCTTGAAGCGGTCAAAACCCACAATCACACATTGAATGCATTCGGTGATGTTTATGCAGACGCTGCGCTTGAACAGGCGCGTCGTCAGGATGACGAGGCGGGCGGCGGCCGCATTCGCGGGCCGCTGCACGGCATTCCGTTCGGCATCAAGGATCTGTTCTCCACGGCAGGTCTGCGGACCACCAAAGGGTCGTTGACCAGTCTGGACACTGTCCCGCTCAAGGACGCGCCCATCATTCAGCGCCTGAAAAGCGCAGGCGCCATCATTCTCGGCAAAACAGCGACCACCGAGTTCGGCTGGACGGGGGCGAGCACCTCGCGGCTTTTCGGCAACGGTCGTACACCTTGGAATCCGACGCTGACCAGTGGCGGCTCCAGCTCGGGGTCTGCGATTTCGGTTGCGGCGCGAATGGTTCCAGCGTCTCTTGGGTCGGACGGCGGCGGGTCGGTGAGAATTCCCGGTTCGTTCTGCGGAATATTCGCCCTCAAGGGGTCACTGGGACGAATTCCCACATGGCCATGGTCCGCGACCGAAATGCTCAGCCATGCAGGCCCGATGACCCGAACCGTACGCGATTCTGCGCTGTTGTTCGACATTCTTTCAGGGCCGCATCCGCTGGACCATCAGGCGCTCCCGGCACCCACAGAATCTTATCTGGCCCGCTGCGACGAGCCGCTTGGTCCGCTGCGCATCGCTTACGTCCCGACGCTGTTCAACACGCCTGTCGATCCGGTTATCGCGACCGTAGTCGACGCTGCTGTCGAAAGGATCGCCGCAAACCTGTCAGTAGACGTGAGCACCCTTGCGCTTGATTGGCCGGACCCGTTGGCCACTTTTGAAACGCTATGGGTGGGCGGGCGCGGCATCGTATACGGGGGTGCGCTGGCGGACCGACTGGAAGCGCTGGATCCCGGTTTCGCCCGGCTGATCGCGCAGTCGGCCCGCTACGATCTCGCTGGTTATCTGCGTGCCGTCGAACAGCGTGCCGCTTTCGCCAGTCGGGTACACGCGCTGTTCGACGATTACGATCTGCTGATCATGCCGACACTTCCCGTTCTGCCCTTTGATGCCGATGAAGTCGCACCGGCCGACTTCGCTGATCAGGAAGGCGCCGTGCCATGGGCTCGCTGGACGCCCTTTACCTATCCCTTCAACTTGTCGGGAAACCCGGCGGCAACCATTCCCTGTGGCTTTGCCCCGGGCGGGCTGCCCATCGGTCTGCAAGTGGTCGGACCGCGCTTCGCAGAGGGTGGTGTTCTGCAATTCTGCGCGGCCTTCGAGGCGATTTCGCCCTGGGATCAACATTTGCCACCGATGCTTGCGCAATGAGCACGCCCGACATGAGCAGCCATCAGCAGCTGAAGACAGATGGGTACACTGAACGCCTTTCTTCACAACGGAATGTCAGCCCCATGCTCAATCAGCCTCGTCTGGACGAAATCATGCGCCTGTTGGCCCAGCAACAGCGAGTCAAGGCGTCCGAGCTCGCACAGTCGCTTTATGTGTCGGAAGAGACCATTCGCCGCGACTTCAAGTATCTGGAAGAGATGGGCAAGCTGCGGCGCATCCACGGCGGAGCGATTCTGCCGCAGTTGAATGACGAGCCGCCGTTGCAGGTTCGCAGTCGCATGAAACCGCAAGCCAAGGCGAGTATCGCCAATAAGGCGGCAGGCTTGATTGCTGATGGCATGGTGCTGTTTCTGGACACCGGCACCTCGACGCTCGCACTGGCGCAAACGCTGTCCCGATTCAGCCGCTTGAGGATCATCACCAACTCGCTGGACATCGCGCAGGTGGTGACCCATCAAAGCGACAACCAGGTACTGGTCGCTCCCGGAGACGTGCGCCGCAACGACAACGCATTGATCGGCCCGCACACGCTGGCGTTCGCCAGCCAGTTCAATTACGACATCGCGTTCATGGGCATCGGCGCCATCGATCTCGAACAAGGCCTGATGGATTACCACGAGCCGGAAGCCATGTTGCGGCGCACGCTGGTCAAGCATTCCCGGCAGCGTGTGATCCTCGCCGACGACGGCAAGTTCGGTCACCGGATTTTTGTTAACACCCTGCCGTTCAGTGCAATCACAACCCTGGTCACGAACCGTCCGCTATCGGCTGAGTTTACGGCTCGCCTGGAGAGAGATGATGTCGACATCCTGTACGCATGACTTGCTGACGCCAGATGCAGCCGACCATGCCCGGTTCGAAGCGCTGTTCGCAGAGAGCTCGGCCATTGGTGCGACACCGGCGGGTGGTTTGCATCGGCTCGCTGCATCAGTCGAGGACGGTCAGGTTCGCGACCTGTTCTGCGACTGGCTCAGAACGCATGACTTTGAGGTTCGCATCGACTCCGTGGGCAATATTTTTGGCCTGATGACCTTCGACCCACATGCGCCGTATGTGGTGTGCGGTTCGCACCTGGACAGCCAGCCAAGTGCCGGTCGATTCGATGGCGTATACGGCGTACTCGCCGGTGCTGTGGCGGTTGCCAGCCTCGGGCGACAGATGCGGGAGCGCGGAGAAAAGCCGGCCTGCAATCTTGCTGTCGTGAACTGGACCAACGAAGAGGGCGCACGCTTCCAGCCGAGCCTGATCGGCAGCGGCGTGTTCACCGCCTCGCTGAGTCTTGAGGACGCCTGGAACAGTTGCGATGGCGACGGCATCAGCCTCAGGCAGGCCTTGCAGGATATCGGTTATCTGGGCAACGGCCCGGTCGACCTCGACATTGCGGGCTATGTGGAAATTCATGTCGAGCAGAGCACCGCGCTGGAGAGCCGCAAGCTGGCGATCGGTGTTGTCAGGGAAACCTGGGCCGCGTTGAAACAACGCATTCGTTTCGACGGCGAGCAGAACCATACCGGGCCAACGCCCATGGCCGCGCGCCGCGACGCAATGCTTGCTGCCGCACATGCCATCGTCGCGGTTCGTGCGGAAGCCGACTTGCATGGGTTGCAGATGCACAGTTCGGTGGGCCGCGTGGAAATCTGGCCGAACTCGCCCAACGTGGTGCCGTCCCGCGTGTCGCTGCTGGCGGAACATCGCTCGCGAGACACTGAACTGCTGCGTGCCGCTGCCGAGCGCCTGGACGCCACATTGCATGAGATCGCCGACCGGACCCAGACCCGTTTCGAAATCGAAAGCAGCGTACTGCGCGCTCCCGGTGTGCTTCCTGACGGCTTCGCCGAACTGGCACATGCAGTGGCGAACGAATTGGGGCTGCCTATCACCGACAGCGCAACCGTGGCCGGTCACGATGCGATCAGCATGAACAGCAAATACCCGGTCTGCCTGTTGTTCATCCCCAGTCGTAACGGCCTTTCGCACAACGAAGCCGAGTACACCAGCGACGAGGACATGCACAACGGTTTGAAAATGCTGACTGCCTTGCTTCATCGCGCCTGCACGGCGCCGGATTCCTTTCGCTGAGGGCAGACCATGTTCAAAGAGCGCGCACCGCTGGATCGTCTTCACAGTGCATTATCGGAAGCGGGGTTAGGCGACAACCTGAATGTACAGGACGGACCGTCGGGCATTGCCTCGCCGTCCAGGCTGGCCACCGAGTGGCTGGGTTATCACGTCACTGACGGCCAGACCGCCTGGTACGCAAAGGTGTTGCAGGCGGACATGACACCCTTGATTGATGTCGAGCGCAGTGTGCAGGCCAGCGAGTGTGCCGGTCTGAGCGGAGCAGCACCTCGCCTGATCAGTGCAGACAGCGCCAGCGGCGTGCTGATTTTCGAATCGCTGAGTCCGACAGACTGGCGCTGTGCCCGGCTGGACGAGCTCATCGCGCCGGGGCGGCTTGAGCGGTTATGGGATCTGAAACGCACGGTTCATTCAGGCGCAGTGCCGGATTCCATTCGCTCGCCGATGGATGATCTGCAACGCCTGCGCGTGTTGTGCACGCGGGATCGGGTTGTGTTGCCGCCAGAGCACGCGTGGATCGACCGATGCGTCAACATGGCCTGGGATGCACTGCAAAACCGGCCTTTTCATGCGGTGCCGATTCACGGCGATGGCGTTACCAGCAACGTCATGGTGGCGCGGGACGGGAGTCTGAAGCTGGTCGACTTTGATTACGGCGGTTGCATGGATGCCTGGTACGACGTCGCCATTACCTTGAACGAGCTGTTTTCGTTCGAGGCGCAGTGGCGCGAAGGCATCGAAGCGTGGGCAGGAGAATGCCTTGAAGTGGATTACGCCGTCTGCCGTCTGTATGCGCTGATCAACGACTGGTACTGGACGCTGTGGGGGTTTTGGGCGGGCACGGTGTCTTCCCGGTCGCTCGAGTTTTCCAAGCTCGGGCAATGGACCTTTTTGCGCTGTTTGCAGAGCACCCGGGATCCACGTCTGGAGAGTTGGCTGCGTCAGGTTGAGGAGTCGCGCGCATGAACGTGTTGGGAGAGGCCATGAATATTCATGAACAGCAACTTGAAGCGGCGGTGTCCAGCATCAGCCAGTGGCGCGGCAAGCGGATCACGTACAGGCCGGTCAGCGGCGGCATTTCCAACACCAACTGGCGTGTCGAAGTCGAGGGCGCCGATACCGCGTATTTCTTCAAGATTCCGGGTGCCGGGACCGAGATGTTCATTGATCGCCGCACGGCTCACGACGCCAGTGTCGCCGCAGCGGCGACAGGATACGGCGCGCCGGTGTTTGCGTTTCTGGAAGAGTTCGGCGTCGAAGTGTTCGAGTTCATGGAAGGCTGGCGGGCGTCGTCGAACCTCGATTTTCTGCAGCGTGATGTACGCCATAACGCACTGCTCGGGCTCAAGGCATTCAATGATCAGGCGCTGCTGTGTCAGACCAAGACGGTGTTCGACATGATTGCCGAACACCAGACTCAGGTGGCTGAACTCAACGCCTTGAAACCCCAGGACGGTGCCTGGTTATCCCTGCAATACGAGAGGGCGAAATCTGCATTGCAGGCCTCAGGCATCGATCTGGCGCCGTGCATGAATGACACGCTGGCCGGTAACTTCATGCTCAACGACCGGCAGCACGTCAGGCTGGTCGATTTCGAATACGCGTCCAATAACGATCGGCACTACGAGTTGGCGCTCTGGTTTGGCGAAATGTTCTTCACCGACGAGGTGGAACTTGAATTGGTCGAAGACTATTTCGGCCGCGTCGACACCCGGACGCTGGCCCGGATCAAGGTCAATAAAGCGCTGGCGGATATCAAATGGTCGACCTGGGCAATGGTGCAGCATGCCGTGTCGCAACTGGACTTCGACTTCTACAAATACGGTGCCTGGAAACAAATGAGGGCGCGCAACGCAATCAACGATCCGCGCTGGGAAACCTGGCTCAGACAGGTCTGAACCTGCGTATTACAAGACCCGACAACCACAAGATCGGGCTATCGGCGGCAACTCTTCTACTGCTTGAGTTTTACTTGATCGATTAATCGCAAGATCCAAAATTCAAGGAGTCTTCCATGACGACTGTTTCGATTGCGCAGCCTGGGCGTGTGAAAACGCTCGTGTTCGGCGTGTACTTTTTTGCCTTGTTGATGATGGCGCTGTTCCCGCCGTTTTATCTTCAGGTCAGTGGCAGTACGGTCATCGTGCTGGGTATTCCGTTGCCGATCTTTTACTGGATTCTGAACGCGGCGCTGATGGGGCTCGGCCTTTGGGTGCTTTATATGGTCGAGTCCGCCAGTGGCGAGATTCCTGAAGACGGGGACGCACAATGATCAGCACACTCGTCAATTCGGATCTGTACATAACCTTCGGGCTCATCAGCCTGTTTCTGGCCGGGATGATCGGCGTGCTGTACGCCACCAATCGCAAGAGTGACTCGTTTTCCGACTACGCGGTGGGCGGCCGTTCCTACGGGCCGTGGTACATCGCCATGTGCTACACCAATTCGTGGTGGCCTGGCGCAACGTTCACGGCGTTCTTCGCCCTTTCGGTGGGCGGTGCGCTGGGCTTTTACGGCATGGTGTATGCGACCCTCGGGGTCACCGCCATGTACCTGATGGCCAACCGCGCCTGGACCTGGGGCAAACGCTTCAACCTCACCACACAGCCCGATCTGCTGGGCATGCGCTTCGACAGCCCGGCGGTGAAACGCATCGCCTCGATCATCGGCATCATCTCGGTGTTCCCGTGGGTGGTGATGGGCATTCAGGCGCTGGCCACACTGTTTCAGTTCGCCAGCTTCGGGCGCTGGGGCGTGACGACCTGCCTGACGGTCGGCGTCGTGGTGATCCTGATTCGGCAGTACTGGACCGTGAGCATGGGCATGCGCGGGCTGATCATGACCGACATGTATCAGGGGCTGATCGCTTACGTACTCTGCGCCGCGCTTTGCGTTCTGCTGCTGTTCGGTGATCAGGCGTCGTTTTCCAACCTTGCGCAATTGCCCGCCAGCATGCTGGTGATTCCGGGCGGCGCAGGCAGCACCTACGGCCCGCTTTACATGTTCAGCCTGATCTTCACTGGCGTGATCGGTTCGATGTGCTGGCCGATGAGCTTCCAGCGTATCTACACCGCCAGCGGCGTGCGGTCTGTGAAAAAGGGCACGCTGGTCACCATTCTGCTGGTCGCAGGCTTCTACGGGATTCTGATGCTGTTCGCCGCCGCGATCAGTCAGGACCCGAATGTCGCCGCGCATCCACAGCATGGCTGGTTCCTGTCGCTGTTCGACATTGGCGGGCCGTGGCTGTTGGCGGTCGCCATCGTGATCGTGCTGGCCGCCAGCATCGGCCATGTGGATGGCTGCGTACAAGTCTGCGGCACGCAGTTCGCCAATGACCTGGCGACCTGGAACAAACCACGAACCGACCGGCAGAAGACCATTCTCGCCAAGGTGGGCATGGTGGTGTTCATCAGTGCTGCGTCGGTATTGGCCTACCTGACCTTCGACTACGCCCGACTTCAGTTGCTGGCGCAGATTTCCTATCAGGGCATCATCCAGTTGGCCGTGCCGCTGTTCTTCGGCATCTTCTCCCGCCGAGGCAATAAACAGGGCGCGATTGCCGGCATGCTCGTGGGCATCTTCGTGGCCATCGTGCTGACGACGATTTACCCGGACGACATCCCACAATTGGGTTCCCTGACCAGCGGGATCATCGGGCTGATCTTCAACGCATTGATTTTCGTCGCGTGTGCATTCGCCATCAAGCCCAGTGCCGCTGAAGTGAAGCGGGTCGATGATCTGTTCGCGATTGCAGCGCCAGCTCCCAGGGCGATCAACGCCTTTCCGGCCATGAATTGATACAGGCGCGCGCCCGTTTCGGGCGCGCTCGTTCAGCGCAGTTCAACTGTTGAGAAGACCCCGATGGCTTTAGCGATTTTTGATCTGGATGACACCTTGATTCATGGCGACAGTGCCAGCCTCTGGAGCCGGGAAATGGTGCGGCTGGGTTGGGTGGAGGACGAAGCGTTTCTCAGCCTCGACCAGGAACTGATGAACGCCTACAGCCAAGGCAAACTGGCCATGGAGGAATACATGGCGTTCAGCCTCGCACCAATGGCCGGGCGTACTGTGGAGGAGGTGGCCGAGGCCGTCGCGCACTTCATCGAGGCCGTCATCGAGCCGCTTGTGTATCAGGAGGCCCGTCAGGCCATCACCAGGCATAAGGCGGCGGGTGACCGGCTATTGGTCATTTCAGCGACAGGCTTGCATATCGTCTCGCCTGTTGCCGCGCATCTGGGTATCGACGAGGTATTGGCCATCGATCTGGAAGTGGAGGACGGTCAGTTCACCGGTCTCACCGAGGGAATCCTGACTTACCGCGAAGGCAAGGTGCTGCGCCTGAGCGAGTGGCTCAGAGCACAGGACGAAATGCTTGAAGGCGCATTCTTTTACTCGGACTCCAGGAACGACCTTCCGCTGCTGAAGCTGGTCGACAACCCCATGACCGTGAACCCGGACCCGACGCTGCGGGCGTATGCGCAGGAGCACGGCTGGCCGGTGCTGGAGTGGTCGTGACCGGGGCCTCTCACAGGTTTCGTCTTTCTTCAGTGACGTGCGGGTTCTTCGGTGTGGCTCGCCCGATCAATCCTGAAGCCCCGCCCAGAACTTCTCTGCAAAATCCCCCAGGGGAATCGATGCCCTGAAGATCCGGATTTCGGTCTGGATGTCTGGCAGGGCTATCGAGCTCTGTGTCAGACGCCCCGACGCCAACTCAGGTGTCGCGAGACTTAGAGGCAGCCAGGCAACACCCTTGGCCTGTAGCGCCATCGACAGCAGCACGGCCGCCAAATGCGAGCTGAAAACGGTTTCCAGGTCAGGGTGACCGGGGTTGTTCTGCAAGTATGAGGCGATGATCCGCCCCAGGCCCGACTCTGCCGTGTAGGACAGAAAAGGCACAGGCTCGCCCGGCTTCAGCTCGGGGGATTGCAAGGCGAGCAGGGCATCGGAACCGATCACCTTGCTTTCGAACTGCTTGCTGTCGAACCGGGGCAATACGTTGGGGTACTGATGGCAGATCAGGAACTGCACCTCGCCGTTGAGCAGCAATTGCTCACACGCGGCCATGTTGTCGGAGTGAAGCCTGATGCCTTCAATCGGCGCCCCGTCTTCCACTTGTCTGATCCAGGCCGGGAAAAAGGTGAACGACAGCGAGTGCGTGGCGGCAAAGTGCAGTGTCCGGGTGGCTTTGCCTGCGACTTCCTTAACCTCCGCGCGCATCTGGTAGAGCCTTCGCGTCAGTTCGCGGGCGTTGTCCAGCATGCTCTGACCCGCTTCGGTCAGCGTCGCGCCCTGGGCCGTGCGTTCGAACAACTCGACGCCAACCCAGCTTTCCAGCGCCCTGATCCGTCGGCTGAACGCGGGCTGGGTGACATGCCGCGCATCGGCGGCACGTGAGAAATTTCCGCTCTCGGCAAGGGCGTTGAAGTCCTCCAGCCACACGAGTTCCATGGGTGATGCCTTGTACACATAGGGTGCTGCATTAATAGCATTGGCCCCGATTTCGCGTCCAGCCCTACAGTCCGGGCGTACCAACCCGGGGTTCCGGGGATAACAATCAGAGAGGACGCTTCCCCATGCGCATCGTCGAAATTCGTGAAAAAACGGTTTCCATCGCATCACCCATTGCCAATGCCTACATCGATTTTTCCAAGATGACATGCTCGGTTGTCGCGGTCATCACTGACGTGATTCGTGATGGCAAACCGGTGATTGGTTACGGCTTCAACTCCAATGGTCGCTATGGGCAGGGTGCGTTGATGCGCGACCGTTTCCTGGCCCGTATCAGCGAGGCGGATCCCGAGACGCTGGTCGATAAAGAGCGCGACAACCTCGACCCTTTTGCCATCTGGAAAACCCTGATGACGAATGAAAAACCAGGCGGGCATGGCGAGCGCTCCGTGGCCGTGGGCACCATCGACATGGCGGTCTGGGACGCCGTTGCCAAGATCGAAGGCAAGCCGCTGTATCGCCTGCTGGCTGACCGCTATCGCGATGGCGTCGCCGACGACAAGGTCTGGGTCTACGCGGCAGGTGGTTATTACTATCCAGGCAAGGACCAGACCAAACTCAAGGCCGAGATGCAGAGCTACCTGGATCGCGGCTACGACGTCGTAAAAATGAAGATCGGTGCCGTGCCGCTTGATGAGGACATTCGTCGCATCGAGGCGGTGCTGGAAGTGGTTGGTGACGGTCGTCGACTGGCGGTCGATGCCAACGGTCGCTTCGACATCAGGACCGCCATTGCGTACGCCGAAGCCATCAAGAAGTACAACCTGTTCTGGTACGAAGAAGTGGGTGACCCGCTGGATTACGCGCTGCAGGCCGAGCTTGCCAACCACTATGAACTGCCGATGGCGACCGGTGAAAACCTGTTCTCTCATCAGGACGCCCGCAACCTGCTGCGTCATGGCGGCATGCGCCCTGATCGCGACTACGTGCAGTTCGACTGCGCGCTGTCGTACGGCCTGGTGGAGTACATGCGCACCCTGGACGTCATGGAGGAGCTGGGCTGGTCATCGCGCCGTGTCGTTCCGCATGGCGGTCACCAGATGTCCCTGAACATCGCAGCGGGCCTGCACCTGGGCGGCAATGAGTCTTATCCGGATGTGTTCCAGCCGTTCGGCGGCTTTGCCGACGGGATTCGCGTCGAGAACGGTTACGTAGGCCTGCCGGATATTCCAGGCGTCGGCTTCGAGGCTAAGTCCGAGCTCTACAAAGTAATGCGGGAACTCGGCGAAGGCTGACCGGTTTTCGTCATGACGCGGCCCTTCACGACAGGGCCGCGCTTGTCCTCATACAAAAACAACACTGAGGTACAGCCATGAACACAGCCACACGCTGGTACAAGCTTCTGTACGTCCAGGTTTTGATAGGCATCGTCATCGGCGGTCTTATCGGCTACCTGATACCCGACATCGGCGCCAGGCTCCAGCCACTGGCCGACGGGTTCATCAAGCTCATCAAGATGCTGCTCGCGCCGATCATTTTCGGCACGGTCGTCGTTGGCATTGCCAGGATGGGGAGCATCAGGGAAGTGGGCCGCACGGGCGGCAAGGCGCTCCTGTATTTCGAGATCGTTTCGACACTGGCGCTGGTCATCGGACTGGTAGTCGTCAACCTGATGAAACCGGGCGAGGGCATGAACATTGATGTCAGCACCCTCAATGTCGATGCGATCAAGGGCTATGCCCAGGCCGCCGAGTCGCAGGGCGGTGCCGTCAGCTTTTTTATGAATATCATTCCGACCACCATTGTGGACGCCTTTGCCAAAGGCATCATGCTTCAGGTCATCTTCATCTCCGTGTTGATGGGCATTGCGCTGGTGCAGTTGGGTGAGGCAGGCAAGCCGCTGGTCAATATCATCGACCTGCTGTTGCAGAGCCTGTTTCGCATCGTGGCCATGGTGATGCGTCTCGCACCGATTGGTGCTGGCGCAGGCATGGCGTTCACGATTGGCAAATACGGCATCGGCACGCTGGTGTCGCTCGGTCATCTGATGCTGGCGCTGTACGTGACCACGCTGTTTTTCATCATCGTTGTGCTGGGCTCGATTGCCCGCTGGTCGGGCGTACCGCTGCTCACATTCCTGCGTTATTTCAAGGACGAGATTCTGGTGACGCTGGGGACGTGCTCCACCGAAGCCGTGCTGCCACGGATGATGATCAAACTCGAAAAGCTCGGCTGCAAGCGCGCGGTCGTCGGGATGGTGTTGCCGACCGGTTACACGTTCAATTCGGATGGCACCTGCATCTATCTCACCATGGCCGCGATCTTCGTGGCTCAGGCCACCAACACGCCGCTGACCCTGGCGGACCAACTGGTCGTGCTTGGCGTGCTGCTACTGACTTCGAAAGGATCGGCGGGGGTGGCCGGGGCAGGCTTTGTGACGCTGGCCGCAACGCTGTCGGTGATTCCGGACATTCCGCTGGTCGGTCTGGTACTGCTGCTGGGCGTTGACCGTTTTCTGAACGAGGCGCGGGCGGTTACCAACCTGATCGGTAATGGTATCGGCACAATCGCCATTGCCAAATGGGACGGCGCGTTCGATCAGGCGGTTGCCGAGCGTGAGATCAAGGCAATGAAACATCCTCAGGCCGTTGCAGCCGCTGCGCCGGTCAAATCCGATATCGCACACTGAAAAAATGATGCACGGCTCCGAAAACGGGGCCGTTGCGTGTGCATTGGACGATTATCCCAACTGCCGAAGAATCGCTGCCAACAGCCCCGGAAAGCGGGTTTCCAGCTCCTCACTGCGCAGTGAGTTCATGTGCGTGGTCCCCACATTGCGCGTATGCACCAACCCGGAGTCGCGCAGCACCCGGAAGTGGTGGGAGGCACTGGACTTGGGCCTTTCGCCGCACAAGTCGCCGCATGTCGCCTCGGGCACGCCTGCAAGATGGCGGACGATTTCCATGCGTACAGGGTCGCTCAGCGCATACAGCACGCGGTCGAGGGTGAAGGCATCGGGTTCGGGGTGTTTTAGGGTTCGCATGGGCGGCATGATAACGAGGGGTTTCAATTGGCGCTATATTTCGAATACTATCGAACAATCGTATTTAGACGTATCGGGAGATATTCATGTCAGCGCTGTTCCAACCCTACACCCTCAAAGACGTGACCCTGCGCAACCGCATCGCCATTCCGCCCATGTGCCAATACAGAGCCGACGACGGCGTGATCAACGACTGGCACCACGTTCACCTGGCCAGCATGGCGCGGGGCGGGGCAGGGTTGGTGGTGGTTGAAGCGACTGCCGTGGCGCCCGAAGGCCGAATCACTCCAGGCTGCGCCGGTATCTGGAATGACCAGCAAGCGCAGGCGTTCGTTCCCATTGTGAAGGCCATCAAGGCGGCCGGATCCGTTCCAGGCATTCAGATTGCCCACGCAGGCCGCAAGGCAAGCGCCAATCGTCCGTGGGAAGGCGACGACCATATTGCCGATTCCGACGCGCGTGGCTGGGAAACCATCGCGCCGTCTGCCATCGCTTTCGGTGCCAACCTGCCCAAGGTGCCGCGTGAAATGACCCTGGACGACATCGCGCGCGTTCAACAGGACTTCGTCAACGCTGCACGCCGCGCCCTTGAAGCCGGCTTTGAATGGATTGAGCTGCATTTTGCCCACGGCTACCTGGGGCAAAGCTTTTTTTCCGAGCACTCCAACCAGCGCACCGATGCCTACGGTGGCAGCTTCGACAACCGTAGCCGTTTCCTGCTGGAAACCCTGGCGGCCGTACGTGAAGTCTGGCCAGAGCATCTGCCGCTGACCGCCCGTTTCGGCGTCATTGAGTACGATGGTCGCGACGAGCAGACCCTCAGCGAGTCCATCGAGCTGGCGCGTCGTTTCAAGGCTGGCGGGCTTGACCTGCTGAGCGTCAGCGTCGGCTTCACCATTCCCGACACCAACATCCCGTGGGGGCCGGCTTTCATGGGGCCGGTTGCCGAACGTGTGCGCCGTGAAGCGGGCATTCCGGTGACATCGGCATGGGGCTTCGGCACGCCGCAACTGGCGGAAGAGGCGGTCAAATCGGGTCAGCTCGATCTGGTTTCCATCGGCCGCGCGCACCTTGCGGATCCGCATTGGGCCTATTTTGCTGCGAAGGAACTTGGTGCGCAGAACGCGTCGTGGACCTTGCCGGCACCTTATGCGCACTGGCTTGAGCGGTATCGTTGAGAGCCTGTCTTACGCGGATAACTGAATAGCTTGATTACGCCATAAGCAAAGAAAAGAAAGGGCACCTAAGGTGCCCTTTTTTTGCCTGTGAGAAACGCTGTAACTTCACTCAGCAGTACAGGCTGGAGCCGTCACTTCCAACCAAACGAGCCGCAGGTCCGTCAAAAAGTTCGAGCCGGAAGCCGTTCGAGCAGACACTGCTCGAATGATCATCCAGCCCGAGCGCAGCTGCGGTCAGAAGCGGACCGTTACGCCTGCGTTCACCGAATGGAAGCGTGTGTCGGTGCCGAACTGGCCCTGATAGGACAGTCCAAGATCGGTCTGCTTGTTCAGTCGCACCTTCGCGCCGACTTCAGTCAAGGCCGTGTCGCGGGTTTGAGAAACACCTTGCACTTCGAAGTTAGGACCTCCGGCAAAAGACTGAACGTTGCGCGGATCCAGGTCACCGTAAGCGCGTCTCCAGCCCAGAGAGCCGTAAAGCTCGGTGTTGAGGTTCGCTACGTTTGCATGTGTCGACGCACGCAGGCCCACGGTCGAGAAGACAGTGTTCTGCTTGTCGCTGGACACATCCAGAGCGGCCGCTCCGCCTTTTTCACGCAGGTCGTCCGCGTTGTAGCGCACGTAGGAAAGGCCGGCGAAAGGTTCCAGAGACACGCTGCCAACCGGTATGCGGTAAGCCGCTTCACCACTGGCCTGCAGCGACTGGGCGTTGCGTTTGCCGGTCAGACGGTCGCTGAACCCGGCAAACGCCACGTTCCGCTCGCTTTCCAGCTTATGCCAGGTATAGCCGACGTCTGCACTGAGGCGCAGGGCATCGATCTGGGCGCCGGTGTAGAGGCCGAGGTGATAGTTGTCACTGTGGCCTTCGGCGTCGCGATCGTCTGCATCGAACTTCGAGCGGCTGTAGCCTGCATAGATGCCGCCACGCCAATCCGGATTGAAGCTGCCGTCGGCTCCGAACAGCACACCGCCGGTGCTTTGTTTCAAGCCGCTGGCACCGTCACGGCCGTCCAGTTGAGTCCAGTTGCCGAAGGGCTGCACCCAGGCACCGTTTTCGGCGGCTGGCGTGGTCGGCATCAGATTGAGTGCCATGGCTGGCATGCGCACGGTACCGGAGTCCAGGAGGCCGCGCAGGCGGGTTCCCAGTACGCCGGACACCACCTGACTGTTGGCGATCAGGGCGGTCGAGGTGCTGCTGAGAGAGTCGCCGGACAACTGATCGGCCGCATCGCGCGCGCTGTCTGCATCCAGAATCAGCAGGTTGTTGTACAGACGCAGGGACTCGCCGCTCTGCTGCAATGCGCTGAGCGCGCCAGCGGTGTTGAACTGGTTCGCGGTCACCATGACCGTCTGGAAGATGCCCGGCGCAGGAGCGGGCTCTGGCTCTGGTGTCGGCGTTGGCGTTGGCGTTGGAGTCGGAGTCGGAGTCGGGGTTGGTGTTGGTGTTGGTTCAGGCGTAGGTGTTGGAGTCGGTGTAGGTGTTGGAATCGGTGTAGGTGTAGGTTCCGGCGTTGGCGTTGGCGTTGGCGTTGGCGTCGGCTCTGGAGTCGGGGTAGGCGTTGTATTTTTCTGCTCGATGGTGAGGTTCAGATCGTTGGCAGTGCGCTGCAGGCCGACATTCAGAAACGCCGAATTGGTCGCCGCCTGCGCATAGGCCGTTCCTGGCGTCGCGCCGTCGACCAGCCCACCCTGGGCGGAAAGCAGGGTGTAGGTCCTGCCGCTCTGATAACTCTGCGCCGGATCCAGCGCGGTGACGTTGACCTGAGTACCGCGCAGGGTGGCGGTGCCACTCACGTTGATCCGGTCTGACGCGCCGTTGCCAGCAATGTCTGCGGCATAACGCGAGCCCGCCGCCATGTCCAGATTGCCTTGTATGGCCAGCGCACCGATGGCATTTTCACCCGGCGACAGCGTGCCGCCTGATGCGACCTGAGTGCTGCCGACCTGACCGACACCGGCCAGAACGCCGCCTTCCAGCACCTGGGCACTGTTGGTGTAGACCCCGAACTCATTACGCCCCGCGGTGCCGTTGACCACAAGAGTACCGTTGCCGACGTTAAACCGTGAAAGGCTCTGGGTAGTGGCCGTATTGCCGCGCTGGTTGACCTGGTCTACGTTCCCCGACAGCACGAGACGTCCGCCGCGCACGACGACGCTACCGGCCAGCCCAGAGAGATCACCGCTCAAGGTGGTGTTTCCGTTGAACGCATACACCCGGCCTGTTCCGCTCAAAGTGTTGGCGAACTGGAGGTCGGCGTCCGTATGGTTGAACGCCAGGTATCCGTTACCGGTACCAAAGCGAATGGCGGTTGCCGGATCGATTCGACCCGCGGCCTGTGCCGCTCCAGCCGTCGTGGAATCGACATCGGTACGGTTGGGGTCCACTGTGACCGAACCGCCCACGGCGAGCGTGCCTTCTGTTGGCGTGTTGATATCGCTTATGGTGCTGATAAGGATGCCGTTGGTGGCACTCAGTTCGGCACCGTCGGACAGTGTCAGGTAAGTGCGGGTGTCGCTGCCGAGGGTGAGGTCTTGCGCGGAGAGGCGGGTGCCCTGGCCGGAGATGTTCACTTGATTGCTGATGCTGCTGATGGCAGATCCCAGCGTCATTGAGTTGGTCGCCAGTACTGCACCGTTCTCAAGCGTCAGATCGCCTCTGTTGCGGAAAGCCCCGCTATTGTCCCAGCGCGTGCCTGCGCCAGACAGCCTGACGGTGGATTCGATATTCACGTCCTGGCTGTTGATTTTGCCGCCATCATTGGCCGTGATGCTCGATTTATAGACAAAGACGCCATCGGCCGTGATGTTGGCTGCATCGACCAGCGAGTTCTGTCCGCTCACCAGCAGATCCGCTTGCGAGAATCTGTTGGAATTGGCCCCGAAAACGTCACCCAGGTCCAGATCCCGCACCGATACCTGGCCCCCATTGCGGACCGTCAGGTCGCCCTGACCGGCACCACCGATACGGACCGTGTTACCCAGCACGAATGAGGTACGCGGCACGATCCAGCGTGAACCCGCCCCTTCGACGATAACGCTGGCCTTGGCCATATTGACGCCCGTCGTGCTGCCCTGACCAATCATGTCGCCGCCTTCACTGGTCACTGTCGCGCCATTGTTGATCGTGAGGCTGGCCGTGTTGCCATCCGTTGACCGGACTCTGATTTCGCCATCGATCACGCGGTCGCTGCTGAATGTTTCCTGGGCATCATTAAGAACAAAGTCCGCTGCCTGAGTCTCTGGGAGCAGTGCAAGGGTAATCGCAAAAGCAAGGGGGGATATTCTGAATAAGGGGTTCATAACGACTCCAGATACTCCATAAAAGCCACGACCGTGGCTGCCAGCCTTGAAGGCATTAGCGGTTCCGTTAGGCAGATTGCCAACGGCGGAAGTATCAGGAGACGAAGTTTTAATGGATATAGCACATATGAACTAGTGGCTACGCGCCATGGTGCGCATAGTGCATCTGTACTATTGAGGTTTTAAAAAGTGCTGGTTAGGCTTTTTGCCGAAGTTATTGAGCCCCTTATTATTGAATGACGGATAACCGACCCCACAGAGGTTAGTTCGCCAGCGGAGTGTGTGGATGAAAAGTGTAGCGTTGTTTCCGTTGATTCTGGCCTTATCGGGGTGCGCGGGTCTTGATCAGGCCATGTCCGTGACCAACGGAGTGTTCGACCAGACCGGTGATTTGCTGAGCGGCGATTTCAGAGGGTTGACCGAGGCCAAACAGGCAACGTTGACGGAGATCTGGGGCGATTGGGAAACAAACGAAGTCACAGCGAAGGAAAAGTGGGACGCCCAAACACTGATCATTCCCGGCGTTGTGCAGCGCATCACCAAGACTGGCAGCGCCATTGGCCAGAACCAGATCGCCGTCATCTTTACGGATCCGACCAATCCCAAATGCCAGGGCCAGGGTTTGACCCGCGATGATCTATTGGTGAACAAGAAAAAGATCAGCAGTTTCAAAAAGGGTGACAGAGTGTTGATGAAAGGCGTTCTGGGGACTACCGAATCGAAGTGGACGGATAATGAATCGTGCTGGCTGTCTTTCGACAAGGCCGAGTTCACGTTGCAGAAATAATGGCCGTTGTTGCGGCGGTGACGGGTTATATCGTTCAAAAACCCGAAGAATGACTGATGGTCAGGGTAACCCGAGTTTTTTCAATTATTTTCAACAAAAATGCACAACGGATGATCGCTGCGTTACGTGCAGATATTCAGTGATTTATTTCGGGGTGATGAGAGGGTAAAGCAGAGCCGAATCAGCCAGCGTTTCCTGACGTTCGGTGAGTTTCAGAGAAGAGGTGATATGGAGCGGGTAGAGGGAATCGAACCCTCAACTAAAGCTTGGGAAGCTTTCGTTTTGCCACTAAACTATACCCGCTCGAAGCGGCTGACTTTGTACCAGATGCAGTCGTGCATTTGAAGCGTTAATTCCTCAAAAACTGCATTTAACCGGACCTTCACCCTGGAAGCCGTCCGCCGAGTGCCGCTGTCCGTGCGCTGGCGGAGGATTCCCTGGCTCTTTCGAGCGCTGGTCTCAGAAGGCGAGGGCATTGTGGCTCTGGACCAACTGATACGCGTGACGGGACGACTCTGCCACGGCAGGTTCCGGTTGCAGGAAACTCAGCAGCGCCAGCTTCGAATCGCGGCAGGCGGCTTTGTGTTCCATGTCCAGAAAGTGCCCGGCTGCCTCGATGACGCTGAAGCTGCAGTTCTTTACGTATTTCGCGAAATGCACGGCATCGTTCGCGGCGGTGTATTCGTCCCAGGCACCGTTCATGAACAAGACGGGTACATTGATGTTTTTCGCGGCGGTCAGGTAATTGCCCGGATCGATCTCCAGTACCTGGCTAATGTGGTAATGCATCTGATCGTATTCGTGCAGGTCCAGACTGCTGACGTGACGGTAATTGAAGCGCTTGAACAACGACGGCAGGTGCTTGCCGATGGTGTTGTTGATCAGGTGGCCGACTTCGTAACGATTGTGAGCGCCCAAGTGGATGATGCCGCGATTCAGGTAGTCACGCATGTGCTCGTTGAGGACGGGCGAAAATGAGCTGATGACCGCGCTTTCGATGCGCTTGGGACGATGCGACAGCGCGACCAGCGCCGCGGCGCCGCCCCATGAAAACGACATGACGTGTTCGGCGTTGAAGTGGTCGATCAGTTCCACCAGGACCTGGCCTTCCATTTCCCGGGTCAGGGGCTTTTCATGCCGGTTATGTGGTTTGGATTTTCCGGCGTACGGCTGATCGTAGAGCACCACATTCATGGTCGGGTAGAGGTTGCGAACGGTCTGTGCAAATGACGCGGTGGTGGCCAGTGAGCCGTTGACCATGATGATGGTTTTTTCCGCGGCATCTGCGCGATAGAACTCCGTGTAAACCCGAAACTGTCCTTGTATATCAAGCACGGCTTTTTCTGGCGACATAGGTATAACTCCTGGCGTAACAGGTATGCGTACAACAACGTTGCACGAGTTTCGTGACAGGCAGGCAAAAGCCGATTAAAGGCCCATGTCGATCCGAACGATCTGTTCGACAGGTATTGTTATTGGCGGGCAATTTGTCGTGAGTCCAATGACTCGGTACGGCAAAAGGTTTCTTGGAATGATGTCCTGACTCATCAGTCACATGTGGACTGACGATTTGGATTCAAGCAGTGGATACCGGAACCCGCAAGTGCCACTCATAGGCTTCTTGCGCATTCCGCCGAACGGTTGTGACTTTTTCAGAATAGCGCGATTTCTGCGGCGTGCAGGGCACGGTAGCGGCCGGGCTCTAGCTCGGGGGCCAAGGCCAGGTCCCCCATTCGTTCGCGGTGCAGAATCAACACCTTGTTGTCGAAGTGACCGAACATCCGCTTCACCTGATGATAGCGACCTTCCACAATACTCAGCCGGGCGCAACGGGGTCCAAGGATGGATAACTGTGCTGGCTGTGTGGTGATATTTTCGAACGGGAAGTAAAAGCCTTCGGCGAACTTGGTTATATACCGTTCGTCGATCAGCTGTTCCGTCTCGACGTAATACACCTTGGGCAACTTTGTTTGCGGCTGCGTCAGTCGGCGTGACCAGTGACCATCATTGGTAATCAACATCAGCCCCGTGGTATTGAAGTCCAGACGCCCTGCAATATGCAGGTCATGTCTGTCAGGTTCATCCAAGAGGTCGAGTACGGTCGGGTGGTGCGGATCGACTGTGGCGCTGACGCAGCCCTGTGGTTTGTGCAGCATGAAATAGCGCGGCGCCTTGCCTGCCTGCAGGATGTCGTCGTCGAAGGCCACGCAACTGAATTCACGCACGTCGTGATGCGGGTTGCGCGTTATCTGGCCGTCTACCTTCACGCGGCCGCTGACCAACGCCAGACGCACGTCCTTGCGGTTGAAGCGGGGAAGGTTGCTGAGGAAGCGGTCAAGACGCATGGCGATGGCGACAGAGAGGCGGTGAGGGCGCACATGGTACGCGATCTAGCGTACCGGTTGGCCAGGCATCATCTGTTCGACACGGGCGCAACGCGGACACAGGCAAGCCGTGTTGCGGACCTCGTCGGGCAGCGCTTCCAGTCGTGCCGGATCGATGGTTGCCGAGAAGCACCAGCACGGCTGGCTGGCTGTGCGCGGGTCGGCCAGGGTGCAACTGTTGCTGAAGCCGCACACCGGGCACAGGTTGGTAACAGCGTCGGCGGTTGTCATGGTGATCTCGGGACTGGGCAAAAAGTCATGGCATCTTAACAATCGTCGGCTTGACTGTCGGCGCCTTGTAAACCGGTGCCCGCTGTAACAGGGATGAGATTGCGGCGCAGCGGCAGTGCACCAGCAACAGTCTGTCGTAATGAATTCCCTGAGCGGCCAGCATGTTGAACAGGTCTGCCAGCGTTGGCGAAGGCATGCCAAAACGATTGCGCACAGTGAGCACATCCATGGGGACTGGCGGCAACTGGTCGCGAAACGGCGAAGCGTTCGAGTGCCGCACGATATGCGAGATATCGTTGTAGCTTTCGTTACTGACGGTCTGGAATTTGGACAGGGTGTAGTTCTTGAGCCGGCCGGGCAGTGCGGTGCCTGCTATCAGTTTGTCGGTCATGACCAGTGGTGTCAGTGAAGGGCCTGGCGCCACGGGTGTGTTTCCTGCCGTGCTGGATATTGCGAAAGGTTCGACGCGCTGGCTGACGATACGATGCAGTAAAGGATCGACCAGTTCATAGCCGTGGGGCGCGTATGTGCGGATTTCGGTGCCGTTCGGAATGTTCACCGTGCCGGTCCACGGCAGGTAATGACCATGGCTGCTGACCACCAGCGTGCGTGCCTGTCCCCGATCCGATGTCCACAGCAGAAACCGGCGGCCCAGTTTCCAGGCATGGACCGGCACGCCACCAAAGTGCGGTGTGCCTGACAGTGTCCAGCGTTTGAGCAAGGCGTCGGTGTGGAAAAACTTCTCCAGACGGGTTTTGCGATGCGCCATCGACTGCCCGTTTTGCGGCCTGATGCCTTTTGTCAGTCCAGGCCGAGGCACTGGCGACGGCTTCACCTGTCGTAGTGGCCGGGCAAGCTTTTTGAAAGCGCGCAGCAGCCCCGGTGTTCGTGGGCTCAGATGCAGTAACCCCAGCGACAGCGCGGTTAGCAGGGCCTGATCCTTCTCGGCGTGGCGACCACCGGGCAGGTTGGCTGCCGCAAGGCTCACTGAGGTGATGCCTATTTCCACCGCCAGCGACGCGATCAGTGCCGGTGTGAGCAACAGGGACATGGGTGCCAGCAGCATTTGCAGGTGGTACAGCCGGTTCGTCCAGTCGTGCAGTGAGACCTGCGCGGAGGTCACGATCCGGTCTTCGGCATCCATGAGCGCGTTCTTTTTCAGCATCCGGTACAGAAAGGCGAACGGCGGCTCGTCCAGCACCTGGATATGCAGGACGTGCTGCAAGGCCTTATAGGTATCGGGATTGTAGAACCGGTCTGTCCAGGGTCGCAGGATGGAGACGGGAGGGTTGGGCGACTTTACGCCACTCCAGACTTTGAGCAGGTAATTCAGACGCGGGTGATAACGCACCGGCGCATGGCGCAAGACGGTTTCACGCCAGGTTTCGTCTGCCGCCGCCGTTATCAGATAGCGATTCAGCGCGTCTTCATCGGCCAGCTCGATGAACGCCCTGGGGTGTCCGGCCTGATAAAGCACCTTCGGTTTCCCGGGTTGATCAAGCAACAGCAAGCCTGTGTGCTGAGTGTGCAGGCTGTCGATGAACGAGCCCTGCACATAAAAACTCAGGTCGTACCAGGACGTGTCACTGAAATCATCGAGTGACGACACGACCCTGTCGAAGGCGCTTCGTGTCAGACGCTGCTGCTTGAGGGCGATCAGTGCCTGGGTCATCAGGGTCGACTTGAGCGCCTGTTCAATGCCGGTCTTGTGCTGGTCCCAGAACGTGTCGATGCGCTCGGTCATCAGCTTCAGGAAGTCGATCGTTCTGATGTGGTTCTCAACTGCCTGTGGGTCCAGCGCGAGCGCCCGGTCTTCGGCCCACTCGCCTTTGCCTGTGGGGTCGAGAAACGTGACTGTCCGACCTCCGTGGTCGATGTAGCCGGCAGGCGAGCGGACCCGGTACTGATTCACCAGCGCCTCGCTCAGGCTCAGCGGTGTTTCATCGGGTGTGTAGGCCTGCATGGACGGCGTGCGTGCATCGCCCAGTGGTGTGGTGGACGTGCCCCGTCGGTAGGCGATGAAGACGTGGTCGGGGTCATGCTCCAGATTGTGCTGCTCGCGCAGGAAGTCAGCCATGAGCTGCGCTGCCAGTGTGGCTGGCTCGGGCAGTTGGTCCAGAATTGCCGGATGCGTCTGCCAGAGATCCACCGCGCTGGCCAGGGCAATGCAGCGGCTGACGGGTCTTAGCAGATCGAAACGATCAAAGGACTCGTGCTCCAGCAACTGATCGGCCAGCAATTCATGGGCCTTCGTCAGTTCGGCAAACACATCGCCATCGACCGGTATCGTCCTTGCAGTGGCTGCCGCTTGTTTCTCGGGTTTCAACAAGTGCGAGGCATACTCGTAGATGGTCGAGTCATTCAGCGCTGCCACCAGCCTTTCTGCCATGTGTCCGGGGTCGGTGCCGATGTATTCGATGACCGGGCTCTGGCTGCCCAGAACATGAATGAAGCAGTGCGACGTGACATTCGACCTGACCTGGAAGATCCCCGGCACCTGTTCATCGTCGATCCACAGCATGTGTACTTCGCACGTCTCGCCACGTGTGCGCTGCTCCAGTGCTGCGACATCTGTGGGGAAATCCTTCAGGCCGAGGGCATCCAGCGTCAGGAAGTAGCCGTAGCGGCTGATCTGCCCACGCGCAAAGTGGCGCGCTAGCGTGTCCAGAAAGCTCAGCCTTGAAAGCAGCCGATAGGTCGCGTGGTGGCGGTTCCAGAATCGCTCCAGGTTGGCGGCGTAGTCGCGGCTCCACCATGCTTGCATGACATCCTCGAAAACCTCCGCAGCGCTCGGCAGCGTCGCTTTCGCTGACAGCGGAATGTCTTCAAGCGTGTTTTTGTATAACGCCATGGACCCCTGCGGATCAAAACTGGCCAAGGCCAGTTCGGTCAGCGACAGGCGCAGGCTGTAATGCTCATGTCCGTGATCGTCCACAGCCGGGTGAGACTGAGTGGTAAAAGTGAGGTGCAACTGATCCGGGTCGAGTGTCCGGCCGGTCTTTTCCTTCAGGTATTCGATCAATCTCTGGCGCACGTAATACGTGCGACGTGGCGGCGCATCCATGTCCAGTTGGCAGGCTTTGAGCAGCAATACAGAGTTGGACATCAGCTCGAAACCGGGGCTTTTGCGCAGTGCCTGAAGCCTGCGCTCGATGGCCAGGTCCGGATCGACAGGCTCAGGCGTTTGCCCGATTGCAGGCAGCTCCGAAACATCGCCCAGCTCAGGGTGAATGGGTGGCGATGAAAAGGCGAAGGAGGCGTTGAGCGTGTCGTATTTCAGCTGGGGTGAGGTTGCCATCGGCAAGACGCCAGGCATCTCCAGCAAGGACGCTGCGGGATGAAACAGAGCGTTTTGGCGCAGCAGGCTGCGGAGGTCGTTCATGGTGGATGATCAAGTCGAATGGCGACGCACTATGTCGCAACGGTGGGCTTGATCAGATACAACTATTTATCTGTTCCGGTTCGTTATCCGGTTATCGGGCGCTTGAAACCCCATCGCCGGCAAGCTGCCCCCACAGTCCAGTGTCCGCTGCGCGACCGCGTTATGTCGAAGGCGCAGCGGGACCTTGCTCGATAAGATGAGCGGCATGTTGCACATGCCGCCGCTGCATTACTGCTGCTGGAGATACGCGCGCCAGCCTCCCAGTTCGCTGATGTTGCGCGCCCCTTCGAGGCCGTACGGCTCGCAGATAAAACCGGTCTCCCAGCGACCATCGGCGAGCTGTACCTTGCCCAGACCCAGCGGTGCCGGAATGCCGGTCAGGAACGAACCCAGTTCGGCACTCGGCAATTCCCAGACTTCCACCTCGATCGCCACGCCACCTTCGGCCACGCGCACCATGCCCGGACGAAAGGGCGGGCCGCCTGCCAGTGCGTAGAGTTGATAGTCGGGTGAGCTTTGCGTGGCTTCCAGCAATCGGGCGCCGCGTTGCTTCAATTGTCCGTTGAGCGCCAGGCCGTCCAGATGCGCACCGCAGACCACCAGTCGAACCCTGTCATTGCGTGCGACGGTGGTCGGTGCGGACGGCGTGTTACCCGAGATCAATGGCAGGGCCGTGTGGCGCTGGAAGGCATCGGCCAGGCTGAGCAGATACTGGTCGGTGAAGGCGCGCCCGAACAGCGTCACGCCCCACGGCAAACCGTTATCCATGAAGGTGCTGGGCACGGCGACGGCGGCGTAATCCAGCAGATTGACGAAGTTGGTGTAGTAGCCCAGTTCGGAATTGCGCAGCACCGGTTCGGCGAGCAGCTCGGCCGAGGTCATCGGCCGACCGATGCTCGGCGTCACCACGCAGTCCACGCCTTCCAGCGCCTTGTCGCAAATGGCCTTCAGTGCCTGCAGACGGTACTGCGCGCGAAAGGTCTCGACGCCTGTGACGGCTGGCGCCTTGGCCAATACTGCACGGATCACCGGCAGCACGGCGGCGGGGTTTTCCTCCATCAGTTGCCCGGCGACGCTGTAGCGCTCGGCGACCCACGGGCCGTCGTACAGCAGGCTGGCGGCTTCGAGAAACGGTGACAGGTCAAGGGTGACCGCTTCGCCGCCCAGCGCGGTCAGGTGATCGATCGCGTCACTGAACAACAGGGGCCCCTGGACGCAGCCGAAGAACTCCAGATCTTGCGCACGCGGAACGCCGAAGCGAAATGGGCGCGGCGCTCCGAATGCAGTGGCGTCGTTCCACGCCGGGTTGCGACGGCTGTATTCATCGCGCGGGTCGAGTTTTGCGACCAGCCCCAGCAGCTCGCTGGCTTCTCTGGCTGTGGCGGTGAACAGCGATACGCAATCCTGAGTGCGACAGGCAGGTACGACGCCTGCGGTCGATATCAGGCCTTTGCTGGCTTTGGTGCCGACCAGATTGTTCAGTGCTGCTGGCACGCGACCTGAGCCAGCGGTATCCGTGCCCAGGGAGAAGCTGCTGACACCCAGCGCGACGGCCAGTGACGAACCCGAACTGGAGCCGCCGGAGGGATACTCCTTCAATACGCTGTTGGGGCAAGGCCCGTAAGGTGAGCGGCTGCCATTGAGACCGGTGGCAAACTGGTCGAGGTTGGTCTTGCCCATGGGCACGGCACCCAGCGCAATCAATTGCTCGACGATGGTCGCCGAGCGTTCAGGCGTGTAGGCGTAGTCGGGGCAGGCAGCGGTGGTGGGAATGCCCGCGAGATCAATGTTGTCCTTGATCGCGAATGGCACGCCATACAGTGGCAGGTCCTTGAGTTCACGGCTTTCCAGTGCGGCCAGATAGGGTTCCAGTTCATCCGGGCTCAACAGATGGATGAACAGGTGATACCCGGAGTTCAGCTCGGCAGCTTTTTCCTGAAGTGCCAGGATCAACTGACGTGGCGACACGGCGCCGGACTGGTAGGCGGCGCGAACGGAATCCAGACGCAGATCAGTCAACAATGGGTTATTGGTCATGGTGATATTCCCTCAAATGCGTAATTCGGTTCAGTCTGCGTCGAGCACAACGACACGCTGGCCTGCGCGCACGGCCGAGCCGGGTTGCACGCGCACTTCGCGCACGACACCGCCCACGGGCGCGAGTACCGGGATTTCCATCTTCATGGACTCCAGCACCACCAGCACATCGCCTGCCTCGACCCGTTCGCCGGGCTTGACCTGTACCTGCCAGAGATTGCCAGCGATGTGGCTGTCGATACCTTGCTGGCCCGGCTCGAGAACCGTCTCGTCAGTCGTCGGGGCAGTGCTTTCCTCGCTCTCGAAGTTGGCTTGTCCGTTGGCAATCCAGCGCTCGCGTTCGGCGTTGAATGCCGCCTGTTGCCGGGCCCGGAATGCGGCGATGCCTTCGGCTTCGTGAAGCAGAAAGGTCTGGTAATCGGTCAGGTTCAGGGTGCTGTGTTCGATGTTCAGATCGAAACGGCCCAACGGGAAATCGCGGCGGATGCGCAGCAGTTCCTCGGCGCTCACCGGATAGAAACGAATCTGGTCGAAGAACCGCAGCAGCCACGGTTTTCCCTCGAATGCGGCAACATCGCGGTAGCGATTCCACATCTGCAACGTGCGCCCGACGAACTGATAGCCACCAGGGCCTTCCATGCCGTACACGCACATGTAGGCGCCACCGATGCCGACCGAGTTTTCCGCCGTCCAGGTGCGGGCCGGGTTGTACTTGGTGGTGACCAGTCGATGGCGTGGGTCCAGGGGTGTTGCAACCGGCGCACCGAGGTAGACATCGCCAAGGCCCATCACCAGATAGCTGGCGTCGAACACAGTGCGCTGCACTTCGTCCAGGTTGGGCAGGTCGTTGATGCGCCGGATGAATTCCAGATTGCTCGGGCACCACGGCGCATCCTTGCGCACGGTGGTCATGTATTTCTCGATCGCCAACTGGCAGGCCGGATCGTCCCAGGACAACGGCAGGTGCACGATTCGCGAGGCGACTTGCAGGTCCTTCGCGGCGCACACGGCGTCCCACTCGCCGGCCACGATTTCGAGCAACTGCCTGAGTGGCAGTTGGGCGGGGCGGTAGTGCACTTGCAGCGAACGGATACCCGGCGTCAGGTCGATCACGCCCGGCAGGGCCCTGGCTTCCAGCGCCAGCATCAGGGCGTGGCCGCGAAGACGCAGCACCAGATCCAGCTCCGGTGCGCCGATTTCCAGCAGCAGATGTGTATCGCCGGACAACCGCGCAACGAGGCGTTTGTCGTCCTGGCCGATGTCCATGATGATCGGGCTTTGCAGTCGGGTTATTACTGAGGTGTGGCCTGGAGCGCTTTCGCGGACAAGTCCGCTCTCACCCGGGAGCGCGCTGTCCAGTGAGAGCAGACCGGACGGCGCTTGGCGTGTCCGCGAAAAGGCCTGATCGAGTGCCGCTGATGCCATGGTATGACATGCCTCGATACTCACCGGATGAAACCGGACCTTGTCACCCGCCTTGAGCTGACCCAGTTGCCACAGGTCCGCCTCGATGATGGTGACCGGGCACACGAAGCCACCCAGGCTCGGCCCGTCCGGCCCGAGGATGACCGGCATGTCACCGGTGAAATCCACGGCGCCGATCGCGTAAGGGTTGTCATGAATGTTGGACGGGTGCAGCCCGGCCTCGCCGCCGTCGGCGCGAACCCACTCGGGCTTGGGTCCGATCAGGCGCACGCCGGTGCGGCTGGAATTGAAGTGCACTTCCCAGTCAGTCGCAAAGAACGTCTCCATGTACGCTTCGGTGAAGTACTCGGGCGCAGCGTGTGGCCCGTAGATCACACGCATGTCACGAACCTCGCCGAGCACCTCGAGCGCATCATCGGCGATGGACTGGCCAGCGCTGCTATCAGTCAGTTGCGCAAGATGCAGCACATCCCCGGCTCGCAACGCACGACCGCCATGGCCACCAAACTGGCCGAGTGTGAAGGTGCTTTTGCTGCCTAGATAATCCGGCACATCCAGCCCACCCCGTACACACAGGTAGCTGCGTGCACCGGCACCGGCGATGGTGCCCAATGCCAGTGTCGAGCCGGCCTTCACCAGCAGCGTTGTATTCATGGGGCACGACTCACCGTCCAGCGTCAGCGGAATCGGTGCGCCAGTTACCGCCACCACTGCGTCCGTATTGAAGCGCAACAGCGGCCCGCTCATGGTGATTTCCAGCGCTGCGCAACCCTCGGCATTGCCCAGCAGCAGGTTGCCCTGACGCAAGGCGCGGCTGTCCATCGGCCCGGACGGCGGAACACCGACGGCCCAGTAACCCAGACGCCCCGGATAATCCTGAACGCTGGTCTGGGTGCCGCCGCTGAGCACTTCGACGGTGTCGGCGTGATACACCAGATCTTCCAGACAACGGGTCCAGGGCTGACCGCTGGCGAACGGCGCATCGGCAATGATCTGCCGCAAATAGTCGCGGTTGGTTTCCACGCCATACAGATGACTTTCGGCCAGCGCCTCGGACAGTGCAGCGCTGGCTTCATCGCGGCTCGGTGCCCAACTGATGAGCTTGGCAATCATCGGGTCGAAGAACGGCGGGATCTCGCAGCCAGCTTCCACCCAGGTGTCGATGCGCAGCGCCCGACCATCTGCAGGCGGAAAATTTACGGCGGTCAACAGGCCCGGGCAGGGCTGGAAGTCGCGACCCGGATCTTCAGCGTACAGACGCGCCTGAATCGCGTGCCCGCTCGGTTGCAGGGTCGCTTGCAGCTCGGCCAGCGGCGGCAGATCACCGGCCGCCAGTTGCACCATCCAGCCGACCAGATCCACACCCCACACCTGTTCGGTCACGCCATGCTCGACCTGCAGGCGGGTGTTCACTTCCAGAAAATAGAAACGCTGGTCGCAGCTGTCGAAAACGAATTCCACGGTCCCGGCGCTGCGATAATTGATGGCCTTGGCCAGCTTGATTGCCGCAGCACAGAGTTCATCCGCCATGCCTTCCGGCAGATTGGGTGCCGGGGTTTCTTCCAGCACTTTCTGGTTGCGCCTCTGCACCGAGCAATCCCGCACACCGAGTGCCAGGACTTCTCCCTGGCCGTCACCGAACACCTGGACTTCCAGGTGGCGGGCGCGCTGGATGTATTTTTCTATGAACACACCGGCGTCGCTGAAGTTGTTCTGGCCCAGCCGCTTTACCGCCTCGAACGAGTCGGCCAGCTCATCGGCGCTGCGGCACACGCGCATGCCGATACCGCCGCCGCCCGCCGTGCTCTTGAGCATGACCGGATAGCCGATGACTTCGGCTGCCGTGAGTGCCGCATCGATGCTGTCCAGCAGCTCGGTGCCTTCCAGCATCGGCACGCCATTTTGTCTGGCCAGCGCGCGAGCGGTGTGCTTGAGACCGAACACGCGCAGTTGCTCGGGTGTCGGACCCACGAAGGCAATGCCCGCGTCTTCACAGGCCTGTGCGAACGCGGCGTTTTCGGAGAGAAATCCGTAACCGGGATGAATCGCCCCCGCGCCGCTGGCTTTGGCGATGGCGAGGATCTTGTCCGCCGCCAGGTAGGTGCCAGCAGCGCCGCCTTCACCCAGGCTGTGAGCCTCGTCGGCCTGCGTCAGGTGCAGGCTGGCAACGTCGGCTTCGGAATACACCGCCACGCCCGTGACGTGCAAGGTGCGCAGGGTTCTCAGGATGCGGCAGGCAATGGCGCCACGGTTGGCGATCAGCAGTTTGTCGAACATGGCATGACCCCGGAAACCGGACTGAATCGGTTTCGTGATGGGAAGCGGGCCGTCCCGCTAATAAACGTTTCAACGCAACGGTCGTCCGTTGCTGCCCGGATTCGGGGCTTGAAGATCAACTAATCGCGAACGATCAACTGCGCAGGTGTCGGGTTGTAGCCGTTGCAGGGGTTGTTCAGTTGCGGGCAGTTGGAGATCAACACGATCACGTCCATTTCGGCACGCAGTTCAACGTATTTGCCGGGAGCGGAAATGCCGTCTTCGAAGGTCAGGCCGCCATCCGCGGTCACGGGCACGTTCATGAAGAAATTGATGTTCGGGCCAATGTCGTTCTTGGTCAGGCGACCGTCATGCAGGCAGGCGCGCAGGTAGTTGTCGCGGCAGCTGTGCATGTGACGTTTCTCCAGGGCATAGCGCACCGTGTTGCTTTCCTGCGCACAGGCGCCGCCCAGCGTGTCGTGCCGACCGCAGGTGTCATCGACGATGGTCAGCATCGGCTGGCCGAGGTTGGAAAACAGCACGCTGCCGGTGGTCAGATACACGCTGTTCTGGCGGCGCAGGGTGCGTTGCACGTCGTAGCGTTCACGCGGGTTGGCAAGGCTGAAGAACAGTGTATCGACGGCCTGATTGCCTTCCAGGTCGAGGATGCGCACGGTTTGTCCGGCTTTCACTTCGGCCAGAAACGGTTCGCCAGCCGGGATGGTTGCGTCGCAGTGATGATGGTCGTGGGCATGCTGATTCATGGCGGAGTCTCCTCAGGCGAACAGGCGGTCGGTGTTGATGAAGCCGCGCTCGTTTTCCGGGCGTGACGTGCGGCAGTGCTCGGCAATGCTTGCGTCGGCTTTCATCCAGCTCAGCTTGAGCGGTTGCGGTGCGTAGGCCGGATTGGGGTCCATCGGGTGTTGCAGGGCGGTCAGCACCACCAGCGTGTCCATCGGTGCATACAGTTCGATGTAATCGCCTGCTTTCGAGTTGTCCGGCACAAAGTGCAGACCGCCGGCTTCGTCCACGTTGACCCGGCTGAACAGGTTGAGGGTCATCAGCAGGTCCGACAGACCCAGCCCCCATTTGCCCAGCTCCACCAGCAGGTTGTCGACGCCATTGCGGAAGAAGCCGTTGCGCAGTTCCTGATAGCGGCCCTGGCCGTACTTCTCGGCGACCTCCTGCGCATTGAGCACGCCGCCGATGCTGTCGCTCCAGCCGCAGGTGTCGGTGACGATGGCCGCCAGCACGCGGCCCATGTCCGAATACAGGCAGTGACCGGCACTCAGCCGCGCGGTGTGCTGGCATTTGAGGCTGTCAGGCAGGTTCAGGCGTTCGGTTTTTTCGTGGGTGTTGAGCAGCGTCAGGCTGACGTTGGCATTGCCGTTCAGGTCGGTCAGACGCAATAGTTCGCCGCGCTTGAGAATGAACGAACGGTGGCCGCCACCGGGCAACAGTTCTTCGGCAAATACGGGGTAGAGCGTGGTCGAGTCAGTCATGGCGTGGGCTCCTCCAAAGCCGGTTTCAGCAGTTCGAGTGCGGCGCGCTCGGCGCGACGCTCGCTGTTGAGGGGAATGTCGTAAGTGATGCGGGCGCCGTAGGCTCCTGGCGAGTGCGGGTCGTGGCGGACCTTGTCGAACACCAGCAGGCGCGTGCCCAGATTGAAGCCTTCGGACAGGTCGTGAGTGACCATGAACACCGTCAATTGCGTTTCGCGCCACAGTTCCAGCAGCAGGTGATGCATGTCCTTGCGAATGCCAGGGTCGAGCGCGCCGAACGGCTCGTCGAGCAACAGCACGCGAGGTTTCATGATCAACGCTTGAGCGATGGCCAGGCGTTGCTGCATGCCGCCGGACAATTGTGAGGGGTACTTGTCCAGCGCATGGCCCAGCCCGACTTTGTTCAGCAATAACGCGGCCTGCTCCCGTGCTTCACGCTTGGCCTGACCGAACAGTCGGCCGATCCAGCGCGCACGGGGCAGCTCAAGGCCCAGTGCAACGTTGTCCAGCACGCTCAGGTGCGAAAACACCGAGTAACGCTGGAAAACCACCCCGCGACTGGCGTCGGGCTCGCTGGACAGAGGCTGACCATCGAGGGTGATGGAGCCACGGCTTGAGGTTTCCTGGCCCAGCAGCAGGCGAAGGAAGGTCGATTTGCCGCAACCCGACGCGCCGACCAGGGTGCAGAACTCGCCCTCGGCGACGTCCAGATTCAAGCGTTCCAGCACCACCTGTTCGTCGTATTGCTGCCAGACATTGCGTACGCAGATAAAACTCATGTCCGCGCTCCTTCGTACCAGGGAAACGCACGACGGGTCAGGGCTTTCAGGCCCCAGTCCATCAGCCAGGCGAGCAGGGTGATCCACACCACGTAAGGCAGAATCACGTCCATCGCCAGATAGCGGCGGACAAGGAAAATCCGGTAGCCCAGACCGTCGGTGGAGGCGATGGCTTCGGCGGCGATCAAAAACAGCCAGGCCGAACCGAGCACCAACCGCAGAGCGATCAGCAAGCGCGGCAGCAGTTGCGGCAGGATCACCCTCAGGATCAGCGTCCAGGTCGAGGCACCCAGGGTCTGTGCCTTGATCAGCAGCTCGACCGGAATTTCACGCGCCCGCTGTTCCAGATCCCGCGCCAGAATGGGCGTGATGCCGATGACGATCAGCATCACTTTCGACAGCTCGCCCAGACCGAAGACGATGAACAGGATCGGCAGGATCGCCAGCGGCGGCACCATCGACAGCACCGTCAGCAAGGGCGACAGCGGCGCGCCGAACATCGGCAGAATGCCCGCTGCAATGCCCAGGCACAGCCCGAGCAGGGCACTGATCCCCAGACCGATGGCCAGCCGTTGCAGGCTGGACGCGGTGTCTTGCCACCACAGGTATTCACCGGTGCGGACATCGTCCTTGAACGCCATGCGATTGACCGCATCGGCCATCTGCACCGCGCTGGGCAGCAGTTTGTCGTTGGGGTTTTCCGCAAGCCTGTCGGCCGAGCCCAGAAAGTAGGCAAACAGCAGCAGGGCGAACGGCAGGATCACCAGAATCAGGCGACCCGCGCGATCCGGATGACGGTTTATCAAGCGCATGGCAAAGACCTTTGTGCGGAACGTGAATTACAGCTTGCCGTCGGCGGCCATCTGCACGTAGCTGGGGTCGAAATGCAGCTTGAGATTACCCTTGTCGCCGGTGGTCACGCCGTTGGCAAAGGTCATGCCGACGGCCTTGTCATCCCGGGCGCCTTCACCCAGCAGACCGTGCGCGAACGAAAAACTGGCGACCTTGCCCATGGTTTCAGGCAGTTGCTTGCTGGTGGCGAACTCAAGCGCTTCCTTGGGCGTGGCGAACAGTTTGGTGGTGTCCAGTTGCGACTGGAATCCGGCCAGGTCGGTACCCGAGGCCTTGGCCATGTGTTCAAGTGCAACCTTGCTCTGCGCATTCCTGGCGTTCATCAGCGCGACCACTTCGAACCACGCGCCGGTCAGTGCCTTGCCCAGCGCCGGGTTGTCTTTCAGGGTCTGGGTGTTGACCACCATCATGTCCATGATCTCGCCTGGAATCTGGCTGGAATTGAACACTTCGGTGACGCCCGGTTTGGCCTTGATTTCCGAAAGCATCGGGTTCCAGGTGGTGACGGCTTGAACATCATCGGTGTTGAAGGCCGCGGCAATGTCGGCGTCCGAGGTATTGACCACTTTCAGGTCTTTCTCACTGAGTTTGACGCTGTCCAGCGCACGGGCCAGCAAGTAGTGGGAAACCGACAGTTCGACCAGATTGACGTCCATGCCCTTCAGATCGGTGATCTTCTTGCCTTCGCCCTTGAGCACCACGCCGTCATTGCCGTTGGAGAAGTCGCTGACAATCAGTGCGGTGCTTTCCACACCACCGGCGGCTGGAATGGTCAGGGCGTCCATGTTGGTCATGGTGCAGCCATCGAACTGGCCGGCGGTGTATTGGTTGATCGACTCGACGTAGTCATTGAGCTGGGTGACATCGATCTTGATGCCGTACTTCTTGGCCCATTTGTCGACGATGCCCTGCGTGCCTGCGTATTCCCACGGCATCCAGCCTGCGTAGATGGTCCAGCAGACGTTGAAGTGATCCTTGGGAGCGGCGTTCGCCGAGAAGCTCAATGCAGCGAGAAGACCGGCGCAGAGCAGGCCCGAGAGACGTGACGTTGACTTGAGCATCGAGAAATCTCCAGTAGTGAAAAGGGCGGCCAGGAGCAACGTGACACCACTGGTGTCCTGTCTCCCGGGCTTTTGTCCCGCCGTGTAACCTCTACTGGAGGTCGCCAACTCTCGGACCAGCCACTTGCCTATGGCAAGCCGGAACCCTAGTCAGCTATTGCAAATTGTGGTGCCGCGAACCGTGTGTTGACTCCTGCACGGGATGGACTAAGCGAGAGTTGTGCCAACTCGCCGGAAGGCCCGTATGGCAAGGGTTGCCGTATTATCAGACGCAGTGGAGGGCAGGGATATGCCTTGTGCTGGTGCATGGCTGCACCTTGATGAGGCGCTTGCTGAAACGTTTTGTAGCATCTTTGCAAGAAATCGTGACAGGTCCGAAAGCCTTGATTTCAGGGCTTTACAGGCGTTTTTGGAAGCGTTCAAGCGGACGGACGGGATGCCCGGTTGCGCACTGGATCGTCTTTTCAGTGTCTTAACCTTCGTCCGCCAACCGCTTTGGCGGACGCCGACCAGCGTCGCTGGTTTGTGCCCTATCGCGGTCCAGGAGGCCGCCATGTATCGAAGACCCTCGCTTATCGTTTTGCTGACCCTCTTCCTTGCCGGTTGTTATGGAGGCCCTGGTTACTACGAATCCGATGTGTACACGCAACCGACGACGGTCGTCGCTGGCGGGTACGGTTTTGACAATGGCTACCGCTCCACTTATTACCAGGAGCGGCGCATCTACGTGGCGCCTCAACCGCGCTATTACCAACCGCAACCCCGGTATTACACCCAGCCCCGTTATTACGGGCCGCCACCGGGACCGCGCTATTACCAGCCGGGTCGCCCACCCGGCTATGGCTGGCGCAACGACCGCTTCCGTGACAACGGTGGCTATCGCGGTGACTACCGCAGCAACCGCGGCTGGGAACATGGCGGCGGTCGTGATCATGGAGGAAGAGGTGACGGGCGTGGCCGTGGAGAAGGGCGCGGCGGGCATCGCTGATGCTCACGCGTCAGCGATGATCGTTTCCACGCTTGTGCGTGGTAACGCAGCCCGGGACGCTCCGCGTCTGCTCTCGAATGGGGCGCGGAGCGTCGTGGGTTGCATGCCCACGCGGAGCGATGGGCATGCTCGGTGTTGAGGCGGACGTGTGTATAGCGATGGGGGCAGACCCTAGGGCATGACCGGCAAGGACTGCACGGGTTCACGTAGGCTCAATACTCCGACAAGTCCGCCAGCGGATGCCGTCCTTCCCAGACTTTCTCGAAGTGCGCCTCGATCACCGCAGGCGGTACTTTGCTGACATCCGGCCAGTGCCAGTGCGGCGTGTGGTCCTTGTCGATCAGTCTGGCCCGCACGCCCTCACTGAATTCCGGATGACGACAGCAGTTCAGGCTCATGGCGTATTCCATCTGAAACACCTGTGCCAGTGACAGGTGACGCGCGCGGCTGATCTGCTCCCACACCAGATGCGCAGTAACCGGACAGCCCTCGATGAGGTTCTTCGCGCCCTTGGCCAGCAATGCATCGTCCTGCTGTTGCAAGTGACTGATGGCCTGCCAGGCACAGACCAGATTACCCACGTCCAGCAACGCATCGATCTGCGCCCGGCGCGGCAACCACTGCGCTTCTGGCAGCTGGCTGTCGGCTTCATGTTGCAACGCCTTGAGCAGGCTGTTCAGTTGCACATCGGTCTGTTCCTGCCAGTTGAGTTGCAGCAGGCCTTCGATCAGGTCCGGCTGCTGCTCGTCGAGCAGGCAACGGTCCGCCAGATCAAGATCCAGCGCGTCACGTCCGTTGATGTGCGAACCGGTGAGGCCCAGAAACAGCCCCAGTTTTCCCGGCAGGCGGGACAGAAACCAGCTCGCGCCAACATCCGGATAAAGCCCGATGCTGATCTCTGGCATAGCCAGCCGACTGCTCCGGGTGACGATCCGGATATTGGCGCCCTGCAGTAATCCCATACCGCCGCCCAGCACGTAACCGTGCGCCCAGCAGATCAGTGGCTTCGGGTAAGTGTGCAGGCTGTAGTCCAGACGGTATTCAGCGCCGAAAAAGTGCGCCGCCAGCGATGGCACCGTGCCGGGATCGTTGAGGCAAGTCTCTACCAGCGTGCGCACATCGCCCCCGGCGCAGAAGGCTTTCGCGCCATTGCCGCGCAGCAGCACGCAGACTATCTGTGGATTGCCCGCCCAAGCGTCGAGCTGGTCCTGAAGCGCCAGAATCATTGGCAGCGACAGTGCGTTCAGCGATTTCTCGGCGTCCAGCGTAGCGACTCCGATACGTACGCCACCCTGGGCGTGAAGTTCTTCGAATTGCAGGTTCATCGTGACCCTCTCTGGAAAGACGCCGACCTCATTGTTGGTCTTTGTGCGGCGTCATTAAGTTGCAGGGGGAAATATGCAGTGTAGGAAATCGACGGAATCGATGGGGGACATTTGACATTGGCAGTCAGCTTTCCTAGTGTCCGCGCAATGTTTTTACCGGATGTGACCATGACTAGCGACGACCGCATCAAGCTTGAACCCAGTTGGAAAGAGGCGCTGCGCGAAGAGTTCGAAAAGCCCTACATGCAACAGTTGCGCGAGTTTCTGCGTCAGGAGCACGCCGCAGGCAAGGAAATCTATCCGCCGGGCCCGCTGATCTTCAACGCGCTGAACTCCACGCCGCTGGATAACGTGAAAGTCGTGATCCTTGGCCAGGATCCGTACCACGGCCCCAATCAGGCCCACGGTCTGTGCTTTTCGGTGCAGCCTGGCGTGCCGACGCCGCCTTCGCTGGTCAATATTTACAAAGAACTGAAGCGCGACCTGAACATTGATATTCCCAACCATGGCTGCCTGCAGAGCTGGGCCGATCAGGGTGTACTGCTGCTTAATACCACCCTTACCGTGGAGCGGGCCAATGCGGCGTCTCACGCAGGCAAGGGCTGGCAGCATTTCACTGACAGGATCATTCAGGTGGTCAGCCAGCACCAGCCGCATCTGGTATTTCTGCTGTGGGGCGCTCATGCGCAGAGCAAGCAGAAGCTGGTCGACGCGACCAAGCATCTGGTCCTGACCTCGGTCCATCCCTCGCCACTGTCGGCCTATAAAGGCTTTCTTGGAAACGGACATTTCGGACGGGCCAACAAGTATCTGGAGCAGAACGGCATCACGCCGATTGACTGGCGCTTGCCGAATATCTGAGGCGTCAGTCTGCGAGTCGTCTGTTCCAGCGCCGGAACAGCGGCTCGGCCAGAAACAGCACGAACAGCAGACGCATCACCTGCATCGCCGTGACCAGCGGCACCGACAATTGCAGCACCTCGGCCGTCAGGCTCATTTCGGCAATGCCGCCCGGCATCATGCCCAGCGTCAGCGAACGCAGATCCAGATGAGTCAATGCACTGAGGCCGAAGGCGGCGAGGGCGGCGATCAACATGGTCAGTGCCGTTCCCAACAGCGTGCGTCCCAGAAACGACGGTGCACGACGAAAGAATTCCCGATTGAAGTGACAACCCAGCCCACTGCCAATCAGCAACTGGCCCAGTTGGCTGGCTCCGTGGGGCAAACCGATTTTCAGGTCCCAGACCACACTGACCACGGCGCTCAGCAAAAGCGGTCCGAACAGCCACGGATTCGGCTGTTTGAGGCGTTGCCAGAGCCAGGCCAGCAGCGCGCCGAACGGCAGCAGAAACGCCAGCCAGCGCCAGTCGACACTGGTGGCGTGCAGCACGGGGGCACCATCGCCCAGCAAGTACTTGAAGATTGCCGGGACGCACAGCACCACCGCCAGTACGCGCAGGCTCTGTGCGGCGGCGACGCTGCTCAGGGTCGCGCCATTGCGTGCGCCGAGATTGACCATTTCGCCGGAACCGCCCGGCATGCTGGAGAAGAAGGCCGTAGGCCGGTCCTCGCCGGTGCGCAGCATCAGCCACACGCCCACCAGGCACGACAGACTGGTGATCAGCGCGCCGAAGAAAATCAGCCCGAAGTGCGCCAGCACCTGCTCGATCACCACAGGGGTGAAGTGCAGGCCGATACCGATGCCGATAACCAGTTGGCCGCACTTGCGGCCGCCTGGAATCTGGGTGATCTGCCAGGGTGTCAGGCAGCGCACCAGGATGATCGCCAGCAACGAGCCGACCATCCAGGGCAGCGGCCAGCCGACCTGGCTGGCGAGGTAACCGCCCAGCAGACCGACCAGCGGGGTCGGCCACCAGTTACGCAGTGACGAATCAGACATTGGTCAGGGCGGAACGCTGTCTGGCGCGTTTACGCCAGATACGGATCAGCGGGAACAGCAGCATGAACACAGTCAGCACCCAGACGCCGAGTGTGATCGGGCTGGCCCAGAGAATCCCCAGTTCGCCGTTGGAGATCGACAGTGCACGACGCAGATTCTGCTCCATCAGGCCGCCAAGAATGAACCCGAGCAGGATTGGCGACAGCGGGAAATCCAGCTTGCGCAGGATGTAGCCGAAGATACCGATGCCGACCATCAGAAACAGATCGAACGTGGTGGCGTGTACGGCATAGACACCGATCCCGGTGATGATCGCGATGACCGGCACCAGCGCCCAGTTCGGCACGGACAGGATGCGGGTGAAGATGCGAATCATCGGGATGTTCAGGATCACCAGCATGATGTTGGCGATGAACAGCGACGCGATCAGGCCCCAGACCAGGTCTGGCTGCTGTTGAAACAGCATTGGCCCAGGGGTGATGTTGTACAGCGACAGGGCGCCGATCATCACAGCCGTCGTGCCGGAGCCGGGAACGCCGAGTGTCAGCATCGGCACCAGCGCACCGCACGCGGTTGCGCCAATGGCGGTTTCCGGGGCTGCCAGACCGCGCATGTCGCCCTGACCGAATTTACCGGTCGGCCCTGCAATGCGCTTCTCGGTCATGTAGGCCACGGCGCTGGCAAGTGTGGCGCCCGCACCTGGCAATACGCCCAGAATGAAGCCCATGAAGCCGCAACGAATGTTCACCGTGAACACCGCCGCCGCTTCCTTGAGGTTGAACATCATGCGCCCGGTGGCCTTGACCGCTTCCTGACCGCGGTGGGTTTTTTCCAGCAGCAACAGGATCTCGCTGATGGAAAACAGGCCCAGCACCAGCACAACGAACTGGATACCGTCCGCCAGGTGAATATTGTCGCCGGTGAAACGGTACACGCCGCTGTTGGCATCAATCCCGATGGCGGACAGGAACAGCCCGATCAGTGCTGCAATGAACGTCTTGAGCGGCTTGTCGCCGGCCATTCCGCCCAGGCACACGATGGCGAACACCATCAGCACGAAGTACTCCGCAGGGCCGAAGGCAATCGCCCATCGGGCCAGCAGTGGTGCAAACAGCACCATGCCGCAGGTGGCGATAAAAGCGCCGATGAACGAACTCCATGCCGAGAGCGACAGCGCAACGCCCGCCAGACCGTTGCGGGCCATCGGGTAGCCGTCCAGAGTGGTCATCACGGTGGACGCTTCGCCCGGAATGTTCAGCAGAATCGAACTGATGCGGCCGCCGTATTCGCAGCCCAGATAAACCGCAGCCAGCAGGATCAACGCGGACTCGGGCGGCAGGCCCAGCGCGAACGCGATGGGAATCAACAGCGCGACGCCGTTGATCGGGCCCAGCCCCGGCAGCAGGCCGACGACGGTGCCGATCAACGTGCCCGACAGCGCGGTAACGAGGTTGTAAGGCGTCAGGGCAACGCCGAAGCCCTGGCCCAAATAACTGATGGTATCCATGTTTAATTCTCCAGAACGCTGAGCAGGCCCAAAGGCAGTGGAACGTCCATGGCTTTATCGAACAGCAGGTAAAGGCCGACGCTCATCAGAATCACCACCACCACGCTGGGCACCCAGCGACCGCCATACAGGCGCGCCATCGGTATGCCGATCAGGATGCTGCTGAGAATGAAGCCCAGCGGTTCGAACAGGCCGGCGAAGACCAGCAGCAGGGCGATGCAGATACCGATCTTGACCAGCGTTTCGCGGTCCAGCGGCGGTTCGTCTTCGCTGTGTACGATGGGCGTCGGACGAATCAGCATGTACAGCAAGGCAATGCCCATCAGGCCGAGCATCAGCAGCGGAAAGGCCCTGGGACCTACAGGCTCGTAAGAGAAGGGCGCCTGATACGGCCAGGCCATGAGGGCCAGGCCGATGCAGACCATCAGCAGGACACCCGCGAAAATGCGTTGTATGACCATGAAAAGCTCCTGAGTCGCGCCCGCCAGGCAGGCGCAACCGAAAGTCAGTCAATCGGGTTCAATTACTGAATCAGGCCGAATTCCTTGGCCATCAGTTTGTAGTCGGCCACCTGTTTCTTGACGTAGGTGTCCAGCTCCTGGCCGGTCATGGCAAACGGGAACAGCTCGCGCTGATCACGCAGTTTGGCGAAGTCTTCCGAGGCCAATACCTTGTCGAACGAGGCTTTCCACCAGTTGTAGTCTTCGTCGCTCACCTTTGGTCCGAGGTAGAAGCCACGCACCACTGGCCAGACGATGTCGTAACCCTGTTCCTTGGCCGTCGGAATGTCTTTCATTTCCGGCTCGTCGATACGCTTCTCGGCAAAGACCGCGAGTAGACGCATGTTGCCGCTGAGAATGTGCGGCATGGAGTCGGAGATATCGGTACTGCCAACCTGAATGTGACCGCCGAGCAGGGCCGTAGCGATTTCGCCGCCACCTTCGAGCGCCACGTAGCGCAGTTCGCGCGGATTGATACCGGCCGCCTTGGCGATCAGTGCGGTCTGCATCCAGTCCTGACTGCCCACGGTGCCGCCGGAACCAATGACGACTTTGCTTGGATCGGCCTTGAGTGCCTTCACCAGATCGTCGAGGTTTTTGTAAGGCGAATCGCTCTTCACCGCGATCGCGCCGTAGCTGGTGCCGACGGCCGCCAGCCAGCGCACGGCGTTTTCGTCGAAGCGCCCGAACTTGCCCTGCGCCAGGTTGAGCAGCGACCCGCTGGACCATGCGACCAGCGTACCGGCATCGGCCGGACGTTGTGCGACCACCGCGTTGTAAGCCACAGCTCCGACGCCGCCGGGCATGTAGGTCACCCGCATCGGGGTGTTGAGGATTTTTTCATTGATCAGCGCGCTCTGGATCAGCTTGCAGGTCAGGTCGAAGCCACCGCCCGGCGAGGCCGGTGCGATGCATTCCGGGCGCTTGGGCTCGGCAAGCAGTTGGGTGGCAACCAGCATGCAACCGGCGGTCATGGCTAGCTGACGCAAGGAAAGTTTCATGTTCAGTCTCCTGAGATGTTTTTGTTTTTGGATGTGGAAAGCTGTTCAGCGTGTTCGATTATCAGGTACTTCCCGTAACGTCATGGTTCGACGGGCAGGTACAGGGCTGCAGATAACTGCATCGAAGTGCTGAAAATATCGGGAAGAGCGCCGGGGGCAGCGTCGTGCCATGACGGGGCGAGCATGAAGCGGATCGACCGGGACGGCCGGAAATTGAATGCAATGCACGAACTGTCGAGCCGGGAAGGCATTGACATGATGTGACTCCGTTTACCGTTTTATTGTTTTTATTTTCAGACGCATCCGGGCGCCCTGTTCACGTACCCTTTGGCGGGTCGTGCCGCGATGCTAAATGACAAACCTTTCATTTACCTTTCAATGTGTCGCCGAACGCCTTCGAGTTGTTTCTGTACTTCACAGGGTGCAAAGCGCCTGTAAACTCCGCAACGACCATTCCCGATAACAACACCCATAACAGGAGACGGCGATGCGTGTTCTTCTCGTTGAAGATCATCTGCAACTGGCTGAGAGTGTCGCGCAGGCGCTCAAGAGCGCGGGTTTGACCGTCGATGTCCTGCACGATGGCGTGGCTGCCGACCTGGCTCTGACCAGTGAGGAATACGCTGTCGCGATTCTCGACGTGGGTCTGCCGCGTATGGATGGTTTCGAAGTGCTGGCCCGTTTGCGGGCGCGCAGCAAGAATCTGCCGGTACTGATGCTGACGGCACGCAGTGACGTCAAGGACCGGGTGCATGGTCTCAATCTGGGTGCGGACGATTACCTGGCCAAGCCTTTCGAACTGTCCGAGCTGGAAGCCAGGGTCAAAGCGCTGCTACGACGCAGCGTGCTGGGCGGCGAACGTCAGCAGCGTTGCGGCGTGCTGGCCTACGATCTGGACACGCGTCGTTTCACCCTGGGCGACGAACTGCTGACCCTGACCTCTCGCGAACAGGCGGTGCTTGAGGCGCTGATCGCAAGGCCCGGTCGGGTGATGAGCAAGGAGCAGCTTGCGGCTCAGGTATTCGGGCTCGACGAGGAAGCCAGCCCTGACGCCATCGAAATCTACGTGCACCGTCTGCGCAAGAAACTCGACGGGCACTCGGTGGCCATTGTGACGTTCCGTGGCCTGGGTTACCTGCTGGAAAGCCGCGATGATTAACGACAGTCTGCGCTGGCGACTGCTGTGGAATCTGGCATTGCTGCTGGTCGTGCTGATGCTGGCCAGCGGCATGAGCGCCTACTGGAACGGACGCGAAGTGGCTGACACGGCCTATGACCGCACACTGCTGGCGTCGGCGCGCACCATCGCTGCCGGTCTGACTCAGCGCGACGGAACGCTGAGTGCAGACATTCCCTATGTGGCGCTGGATACGTTCGCCTACGACAGCGAAGGGCGGATCTATTACCAGGTCAACGACATCAACCAGAAGCTGATTTCCGGCTACGAAAACCTGCCGTCGCCGCCGCCGGGGACGTTGCGAACCGACGATTATCCGGCACTCGCCAAGTTCTATAACGGGATGTATCAGGGCCAGGACGTACGCGTCGTCAGTCTGCTCAAACCGGTAACCGATCCGGGCATGAACGGCACGGCGGAAATCCGCGTCGCTGAAACCCAGGAAGCACGCAAGGGCATGGCCCGCAGTCTGATGGCCGATACCTTGCTGCGGCTGGGCATGCTGGGCGGCGGTGCGTTGCTGCTGGTCTGGTTCACGGTCAGTGCTGCGCTACGTCCGCTGGAGCGTCTGCGCACAGCGGTCGAGGAACGCCAGCCTGACGATTTGCGTTCACTGCCGATGGTCGAGGTGCAGCATGAACTTCGACCGCTGGTCGGTGCGTTGAACCACTTCACCGAGCGTTTGCGCCTGCAGTTCGAGCGCCAGGCACAATTCATTGCCGATGCCGCCCACGAATTGCGCACGCCGTTGGCTGCGCTCAAGGCCCGTGTGGAACTGGGCTTGCGTGAACGCGACCCGCAGCAATGGCGCACGACACTGGAGTCCGCCGCGCTGGGAACCGATCGCCTGACTCATCTGGCCAACCAGTTGCTGTCACTGGCGCGCATCGAAAACGGCGCCCGAGCGATTGCCGAAGGCGGCGCGCAGCAACTGGACCTCAGTCAACTGGCACGTGAGCTGGGCATGGCGATGGCGCCACTGGCGCACTCGCACGGCGTAGCACTGGCGCTGGAGGCCGAAGAGCCGGTCTGGCTGCGCGGCGAGCCGACCCTGCTCAACGAATTGCTGAGCAACCTGATCGACAATGCACTGGCCCACACACCGTCCGGCGGCAATGTTGTCCTGAGGGTCTACGCGCCGGGCATTCTTGAAGTCGAAGATGACGGACCCGGAATTCCGCAGGCGGAGCGCGAGCGGGTGTTCGAACGTTTCTATCGTCGCAGCCAGCAGGGCAGCGGTGCCGGGCTGGGACTGGCCATCGTCGGGGAAATCTGTCGCGCCCATCTCGCCCGTATTTCCTTACACGACGGGGCCGAGCGCGGTCTGAAAGTCAGGGTCAGCTTCAGTGCGACTCAGGTTCAGTAGAGCATGTCCTTGGCGTCGTCCATTTCCGCACCGAGCATGCCAGCGGCCCTGCTCAGGCGCAGCTGGCTGTAGGCGGGCAGGTCTGCGATTTCGATCAGGCTGAAGGGATGGTCGGTGTTCTTGTGAATGTGCAACGTTGCGACCTGTACCAGGTCGATGTAGTCCGGGCTTTTCGAGACGCGGGTAAAGTCCTGGAATTTGCCCGGCACCGAGGCCAGCGGCTCCGGAAAATCCCAGGAGCGCAGCAGGCGCTCGCCGATGACCGGGTGAATGTTGTCGATCACGTGATTGAGGCTGACCGGATCGGCGAGCAGATCGAAGTGGTCTTCGGCATACGTCAGGATCGGCAGGATCCCGATCAGATGGATCAGCCCGGCCAGCGTGGCCTGATCCGGCTTCAGGCTGGTGTACTGCTGACATAGGTAATAGCTGATCCCGGCCACCTGCAGGCTCTGCTTCCAGATTTCGCGCATCTTCTGCTCGATGACTTCCGACTTGGCGTGGAACATTTGCTCCACCACCAGGCCGATGGCCAGGTTGCAGGTGTAGTTGACGCCCAGACGGCGGATCGCCGTGTTCACGTCGCTGACCTCGAAATTGGGTCGCAGCAACGGGCTGTTCGCCACCTTGATCAGGCGAGCGGACAGGGCAGTGTCGCTGCCGATGACCTTGCTCAGCGCAGCGATGCTGATTTCGGTGTCTTCGGCGGCAAGGCGAATCTTCAGTGCTACTTCCGGCAGGGTAGGGAGAAACAAGGCATCTCTGTCGATGGCCTTGATCAAGTTTCTCTGCACCTCGTCAGCCATCTTGCTCATGTTGCGTCTCGCAGCCTTTAGGGGTGTCCAGAGTGTTCCGGGCGCCCTGTGGGCGCCGGAATGCCGGGTGCTGTAATGACCATGGAAAAACGGGAGCGTTCGCTCGCGTTATCGTTGCGTTTCGAGCTTGCTGTCCAGTGTGTAGGGCAGCTCGCGCAATTGCAGGGAAGGGCCGTCCGCAGCGCCGAGGTGCACCTCGCCACTTTCTGCGGCATCGGCCTGAAGCACTGCCAGCAACTCGATCCCCTGCTCTGACCGTGCCGCGAGCACAACGTTGCCCGACGAACTGGCGTGCACTGGGGAAAACAGCGCGACACCGGGAGCCGGAATCTCGTCGCCCTGCATGGACAGCCGATAAAGCCTGCGCTTGAGCTTGCCCAGGTACTGCATGCGCGCCACGATTTCCTGCCCGGTGTAGCAGCCTTTCTTGAAGCTGACACCGCCCACCGCCTGCAGGTTGATCATCTGCGGGATGAACTCTTCGCGGGTCTCGATGAATACCTGCCCGATACCGGCCTGGATCTGGCCGAGCAGCCAGTCGTTGAGTGAGCCCTCTTCCAGCTGCGAAGCGAGTCGCGACTTAACGCTCTCGGCCTGTTCGGCACGCACCCAGAGCTCCGCCCGCGCAGGCGAGACACGAATTGCGATGAGGTCGTCGGCACGCGATACCGAATCGGTTTCCTGCGCCAGATCGAGCCCCAGGCTGACCAGAGCACCGTCACCCTCCTGCAGGCCGAAGCGCACCCAGGTGGCGCTTTCATCAGTCAGCTTTGACTTGGAGAAGACTGCATATTTACGCAGGTCCAGCAGTTGCGGTTCGATCAGTTCCCGGGCCATCGCCAGCAGGCAGCCGTCACCTTCGAACACGACGCGGAAACTGGACTGCATCCGGCCTTTCTGGGTGCAGCGCGCACCGAGGCTCGAGCGGTCTTCGCTCAGGTAATTGAAATTGCAGGTCAATTGTCCCTGCAGAAACTTGCTGGCATCCACGCCGCGAACGGCAAGAACGCCCTCATGGGATAGCGTGCAGAAGAAAGCTGAGTGGGCCATGGTCATCGCAAATGGGAAAAGTCTGGGGCACATCATAGTGCCCAGTCGTGAATCTGAATACGGGTACATGAAAACTGCTGCGACCATTGCGCGATTCGCGCTGCCGGCTCACGGCTGTATACTCGCCGCCTACTTTGAGGAGCGCTCCATGGTCGAAGACGTTGAACTCAACCGCCTTTACTGGCACAGCCGCCGCGGCATGCTCGAACTGGACGTGCTGCTGGTGCCGTTTGTCCGTGAGGTCTATCCGCATTTGAATGACGTGGACCGCGATCTGTATCGCCGCCTGCTGACCTGTGAGGATCAGGACATGTTCGGCTGGTTCATGCAGCGTGCCGAGTCCGAAGATCCTGAGTTGCAGCGCATGGTTCGCATGATTCTGGACCGTGTTCAGCCCAAATGATCGCTTCGAGTGTCACTGGCAGGCGTCGCGTCTGCTGCTGACGGCGTACGCCCTGGTTCAGGTGCTTTCGCTGTCTGCGCTGTATTGGCTGGATGTTCCGGTTCTGATCGCAGCGATGGGCGCTGCGTTGTGCGTCGCTCACGCGGCTTGGGTGTTGCCGGCGTCGATATTGCTGAAGCGCCCCGGCTCGTTCACCGGATTGCAGCGTGATTCGCAGGGCTGGCGGGTCTGGAGCGAGCGAGGCGGCTGGCAGCCTGTGCAGTTATGCAAGGATAGTCTGGCGCTCCCGCTGGTCGTGATTCTGCGCTTTCGTCTGGTCAGTGGCGGGCGGCCCGGTCGGCAGGTCCACAGCTGCTGCATCCCCTTCGATGCGCAAGCGCCGGATATTCACCGACGTCTGCGCGTACGTCTGAAATTCAGCCGACGTAGGTGGGTGGTGTCAGAATAGTGTCCAGCGCTTCGGGCAGCAGGTCCGGATAATCCAGTGTGTAGTGCAGTCCGCGGCTTTCCTTGCGTTCCATGGCCGAGCGGATCATCAGTTCGGCCACCTGCGCCAGATTGCGCAACTCGATCAGGTCACGGCTGACTTTGTAGTTACTGTAAAACTCGTCGATCTCATCCAGTAACAGTCGCACACGGTGTTGGGCGCGCTGCAGGCGCTTATTGGTGCGCACGATGCCGACGTAGTCCCACATGAATCTGCGCAACTCGTCCCAGTTGTGGGCAATGATCACGTCCTCGTCCGAGTCGGTGACCTGGCTGGCGTCCCAGGCCGGAAGATCGACTGGCATCTGGATGTCGCCCAACTGTTTCTCGATGTCCTGCGCCGCCGAGCGCGCGTAGACGAAACATTCCAGCAGCGAATTGCTGGCCATTCGGTTGGCACCGTGCAGGCCAGTGAAACTGGTTTCGCCAATCGCGTATAGCCCCGGCACGTCGGTATGCCCCTGGCTGTCGACCATCACGCCGCCACAGGTGTAATGCGCGGCAGGGACGACCGGAATCGGCTGGCGGGTAATGTCGATTGAAAACTCGAGGCAGCGCTCATAAACCGTCGGAAAGTGCGTTTTGATGAACGCCTCGGGTTTGTGGCTGATATCCAGATAGACGCAGTCGATGCCCAAGCGCTTCATCTCGTGATCGATGGCGCGTGCCACGATGTCGCGGGGTGCCAGTTCTGCCCGTTCGTCGAAACGAGGCATGAAGCGTTCGCCGTTCGGCAGTTTCAGGTAAGCGCCTTCGCCGCGCAGTGCTTCAGTGATCAGAAAGCTTTTGGCCTGCGGGTGATAAAGGCAGGTCGGGTGGAATTGGTTGAATTCCAGATTCGCCACTCGACAGCCAGCACGCCAGGCCATTGCGATGCCATCACCACACGCGCCGTCAGGGTTGCTGGTGTAGAGATAGACCTTCGCCGCGCCGCCAGACGCGAGGATCGTGAAGCGTGCTCCATAGGTATCGACCTCACCGCTTTTACGGTTCAGCACATAGGCGCCCAGGCAGCGCTGGCCTTCCAGACCCAGTCGGCGTTCGGTGATCAGATCGATGGCGGCGCGTTGTTCGAGCAGTTCGATGTTGGGACGTTTGCTGGCCTGCTCGAACAGTGTTCTGAAAATCGCAGCGCCGGTGGCATCTGCAGCATGAATGATCCGACGATGGCTGTGACCGCCCTCACGGGTCAGGTGGAACTGAAAGCCGCTTTCCTCGGTGTCAGCATGGTCGCCGCGGGTGAACGGCACGCCCTGATCGATGAGCCACTGGATGGCTTCGCGGCTGTGTTCGACCGTGAAGCGTACGGCCTCTTCGTCGCAAAGGCCGCCACCGGCGTTGAGTGTGTCTTCGACGTGCGATTGCACCGTATCAGTGTCATCGAGCACAGCAGCGACACCGCCTTGAGCCCAGAAAGTGGAGCCGTTGGACAGGTCGCCCTTGCTCAGAACCGCGATGCGCAGATGGGATGGAAGGGTCAGCGCAAGGCTCAAGCCTGCCGCTCCGCTGCCGATGACCAGTACGTCGTGCTGAAAATGTTGGCTCATCTGTGAATTCTGCTCTCGGCGGCCACTAGTATAAGTATAGGGGGATCGGCACAATAGCCGCGCCTCATGGCAATGTGAAACCACGGCGGGTGACGATTGTGCTCCAGTCTCCGCTTTGATGCATACCGTTTTGCTCTGCTTCAATCCTTGAAATACATTCATCGATTCGTAGGGAGGATGCAGTTTGCGTTCACGCCCGCGTTTGTGCTGACGGAACTTTTCACCGGGATCCAGGCTCAATAGCAGGTTGCCTATAAAGGAACAGCGTCGGCATGCTCAGGTTTAGATAAGTGATCATCGACTGTGCATCTGACGACAAGACTATTCACGCAGCCGATCCGGTCGAGCTGCGTTTTTCTTGCAGGCTTTATGACTGCCTGTAGGAAACTTGCTTGAAGGGGGAGAACTTTTGCGAAAAGCCCGAGTCTATGTTTGCGAGCCTGAACAATATCAGTTGCAACGCTCCTTTAAGCTCAATGAGGAGTGTTCATGCTAACCCAGGAAGAGGATCAGCAGCTTGTCGAGCGCGTACAGCGCGGGGACACGCGGGCATTTGATCTGTTGGTGCTGAAGTATCAGCACAAGATTCTAGGGTTGATCGTGCGGTTCGTGCACGACACCCATGAGGCTCAGGATGTTGCGCAGGAGGCTTTTATCAAGGCCTATCGCGCACTCGGAAATTTCCGCGGTGACAGTGCGTTTTACACGTGGCTGTATCGCATCGCCATCAACACGGCGAAAAACTATCTGGTGTCGCGAGGTCGGCGACCGCCTGATAGCGATGTAAGGTCTGAGGACGCGGAGTTCTACGATGGCGATCATGGCCTCAAGGACATCGAGTCGCCGGAGCGTGCATTGTTGAGGGATGAGATCGAGGGCACAGTCCATCGGACCATCCAGCTTCTCCCGGAGGATTTGCGTACGGCACTAACTTTACGTGAATTCGATGGTCTGAGTTACGAAGACATTGCGAGCGTCATGCAATGTCCTGTTGGTACCGTGCGCTCTCGCATCTTTCGCGCTCGGGAAGCCATCGATAAAGCCCTGCAGCCGTTGTTGCAGGAATCCTGAGACAGCGGCGATAGCCCAAGAGAGGAACCCGCCATGAGTCGTGAAGCCCTGCAGGAATCGCTGTCCGCAGTGATGGATAATGAAGCGGACGAATTGGAATTGCGTCGGGTATTGAATGCCATTGACGATGCAGATACACGTGCCACATGGTCGCGTTATCAGATTGCCCGTGCAGCCATGCACAAGGAACTGCTGATGCCTCATCTGGACATTTCGGCGGCCGTGTCCGCTGCAATTGCCGATGAAGTCAGCCCCCTTAAAGCAGCCCGCGGTCCGTGGCGCTCGCTGGGTCGTCTGGCCGTTGCCGCTTCGGTGACCGTTGCTGTTCTGGCTGGTGTTCGCCTGTATAACCAGGACGAAATCACCGGTACGCAGCTGGCGCAACAGACCCAACAGCCTGCCAACCTCACTGTTCCACAGGTCAAGGGTCCGGCTGTACTGGCGGGCTACACCGAGAGCGCTGAGCAGGCACCGGGTCCTATGGCCAACGGTGTATTGCAAGGTCAGGCCGGTGAAGGTGACAAGCGTCTGCCAGGTTACCTGCGCCAGCATGCACAGGAAGCAGCGTTGAAGGGTACTGAAAGCGCGCTGCCATACGCTCGTGCCGCCAGCCTGGAAAACCGTTAAGGAGGATCATGCGAGTCGTCCCTCTACTGCCGTTGTTGCTTGGTGGATGGCTTGCCCTCCCAGTGCATGCCGATGATGCCCAAGACATGCTCAAGCGTCTTGGGCAGGTTGATCAGCAGCAAAGCTATCAAGGTACTTTTGTTTACGAGCGCAACGGTAGTTTCTCTACCCATCGGATCTGGCACCGCGTAGCGGAAGGCAAGGTCAGCGAGCGCTTGTTGCAGCTTGATGGTTCCGCTCTTGAGGTGTCACGCATCGACGGGCTTACTCAGTGCGTCAGTGGCACTCTCGAAGCAGGCGTTACCAGCGCCAGCGCTTCCTCACGAAATTTCGACGTCAAGAAACTCTCGGACTGGTACGACATGAAAGTCGTCGGCAAGTCGCGAGTGGCTGGGCGAGCAACTACAATTGTGGCGGTTACGCCCAAGGATCAGCATCGTTACGGTATGGAACTGCATATCGACAATGAGACCGGCCTTGCGCTGAAATCCCTGTTGTTGAGTGACAAGGGGCAATTGCTGGAGCGTTTCCAGTTCACTGACCTTGATACCGCCACCACTCCGACCGATCAATTGCTTCAGGCCAGTGCCGACTGCAAGCCTGTAGTGGCTGCGAAGGCCAAGGCCAAAGCGCAGGTCACCCCGGTCGCCTGGCGTTCCGACTGGCTACCGCCCGGCTTTGAGCTGAGCAGCAGTGGTGTGCGCAAGGAGCAAGACTCGCATTCTCCGGTGACCAGTCTGATGTATGGTGACGGTCTGGCGCGCTTTTCGGTGTTCATAGAGCCTGTCAGCGGTAACGCTTCGTCCGATATCCGCACTCAATTGGGCCCTACCGTCGCGGTCTCCCGGCGTCTGACCACGCCTCAAGGCGATACGATGGTAACCGTTGTCGGTGAGATACCGTTGGGCACTGCAGAGCGTATCGCGTTGTCCATCCGTGGTACCGAAACCCAGGCGAAAAAGTAGTTCGAAATTGTGAATAGCGCCCAAGATGTAAAAAATTTCATCTTGGGCCCGACGAACTGCCAGACTGCAATCAACCTGGCCCTGTGCTGAGATGCTGAAATGTTTGGTCAGGTTTTCAGGTTGCAAAACATCTCTTTTTTTTCTATAGGTCACAGCCTTGCAGCTCTGGCCTTTGTCGTTTGTGGGCCGTAAAAAGCGTCAGAGAAGAGCGCCGCCCGGTGCCGAGTCTCTGAGTCAGCTGACCTTGTACTGCTTAACTTTGCTCGTTGTGAATGGGAGCCGTATGTCGATACCACGCATGAAATCTTATCTATCCCTCATTGCCGCCGTGCTGATGCTCGGACAGGTCGCTGCCGTACAGGCCGAGAATCTGCCGGACTTCACCGGGCTGGTGGAGCAGGCATCGCCGGCGGTGGTGAATATCAGTACCCGGCAGAAGCTGCCTGACCGGGCCATTGCCAATCAGCAGGTGCCGGACCTTGAGGGCCTGCCGCCGATGCTGCGTGAGTTTCTCGAGCGCAGCATGCCGCCGGGAACGCGTCCGCCGGGCAAAGGTGATCGTCAGCGCGAGGCCCAGTCCCTGGGTTCGGGCTTCATCATTTCGTCTGACGGCTATGTGCTGACCAATAACCATGTGATTGATGGTGCGGACGAAATTCTCGTGCGTCTCTCCGACCGCAGCGAACTGAAGGCCAAACTGGTCGGCACCGATCCGCGTACTGACGTGGCTGTTCTGAAAATCGAAGGCAAGGATCTGCCAACCGCCAAGCTGGGTAACTCCAACAAGCTGAAGGTCGGTGAGTGGGTACTGGCGATCGGCTCGCCGTTCGGCTTCGACCATTCGGTGACCAAAGGTATCGTGAGCGCCAAGGGGCGCAGCCTGCCGAATGACACTTACGTGCCGTTCATTCAGACCGACGTGGCGATCAATCCCGGAAACTCTGGTGGTCCGTTGTTCAACATGGCCGGTGAAGTTGTGGGCATCAACTCGCAGATTTTCACCCGCTCGGGTGGCTTCATGGGCCTGTCGTTCGCGATTCCCATCGACGTCGCCATGGATGTCGCCAATCAGCTCAAGGCCAGCGGCAAGGTCAGTCGCGGCTGGCTGGGCGTAGTGATTCAGGAAGTGAACAAGGACCTGGCCGAATCCTTTGGTCTGGACAAGCCTGCCGGTGCGCTGGTTGCGCAGGTGCTTGAAGACGGTCCGGCTGCCAAGGGTGGTCTGCAGGTGGGTGACGTGATTCTGAGCGCCAACGGTCAGCCCATCATCATGTCCGCCGACCTGCCTCACCTGATCGGCAACCTCAAGGACGGCAGCAAGGCCGAACTTGAAGTGATTCGCGACGGCAAGCGTCAGAACGTCACGGTCACCGTCGGCGCACTGCCGGATGAAGGTCAGGAAATGGGCGGCGTACCGGGTGCCGGTGCCGAGCGCAGCAGCAACCGTCTGGGTGTCTCGGTGATCGAACTGACCGCCGAGCAGAAGAAAACCCTGGACCTGAAAGGTGGCGTGGCGATCAAGGAAGTCACCGGTGGTCCGGCTTCGCTGATCGGTCTGCAGGCCGGCGATGTGATCACTCACCTGAACAATCAGGCGATCACGTCGGCCAAGCAGTTCACCGATGTGGCGAAAAGCCTGCCCAAGGATCGTTCCGTGTCCATGCGCGTCCTGCGTCAGGGCCGTGCGACGTTCATTACGTTCAAGCTGGCTGAATAACAGCCAGGTCTGATGGGGAAGGGCGGCCACGGTCGCCCTTTTTCATGCCTGTGATTCACCCTGAAGCTGATCGGTCTACCTGCAAGCGTGACGCCTCGGGCATCCTTCAGGTACAATTCCCGGCTATTTTTCGGCGGGCAATCTGCCTGCAACCTTTTTGAGTGTTGATCCGTGAGTGATTTGAGTCATATCCGCAATTTCTCCATCATCGCCCACATTGACCATGGCAAGTCGACGCTGGCCGACCGCTTCATTCAAATGTGCGGCGGCCTGTCCGAGCGCGAAATGGAAGCGCAGGTGCTTGACTCCATGGATCTTGAGCGCGAGCGCGGGATCACCATCAAGGCCCACAGCGTAACCCTGTACTACAAGGCCAAAGACGGTATTACCTACCAGCTCAACTTCATCGACACCCCGGGCCACGTGGACTTCACCTATGAGGTCAGCCGCTCGCTGGCGGCCTGTGAAGGCGCGTTGCTGGTCGTCGATGCGGGTCAGGGTGTGGAGGCACAGTCGGTTGCCAACTGCTACACCGCTATCGAGCAGGGCCTTGAGGTCATGCCGGTACTGAACAAGATGGACTTGCCGCAGGCCGATCCGGATCGCGTCAAGGAAGAGATCGAGAAGATCATCGGCATCGATGCCACCGACGCTGTCGCCTGCAGTGCCAAGAGCGGCATGGGTGTCGACGAGGTGCTCGAGCGTCTGGTCACGACCATTCCGGCACCGACCGGCAATATCGAAGACCCGCTGCAAGCGCTGATCATCGACTCCTGGTTCGACAACTACCTGGGCGTTGTGTCTCTGGTGCGTGTGCGCCACGGCCGTGTGAAGAAAGGCGACAAGATTCTCGTCAAATCCACCGGCAAGATGCACCTGGTCGACAGCGTCGGCGTTTTCAATCCCAAGCACACTGCAACGGTCGATCTGAAAGCCGGCGAAGTGGGCTTCATCATCGCCGGCATCAAAGACATTCATGGTGCGCCGGTCGGCGATACCCTGACGTTGAGCACTACGCCCGATGTAGACGTATTGCCGGGCTTCAAACGCATTCAGCCGCAGGTATATGCCGGTCTGTTCCCGGTCAGCTCCGATGATTTCGAAGACTTCCGCGAAGCGTTGCAGAAACTGACGCTCAACGACTCTTCGCTGCAATATCTGCCGGAAAGCTCCGACGCGCTGGGCTTCGGCTTCCGCTGCGGCTTCCTGGGCATGCTCCACATGGAGATCATCCAGGAGCGCCTGGAACGCGAATACAACCTGGACCTGATCACCACGGCGCCAACCGTGATCTTCGAGCTGCTGCTGAAGACCGGTGAAACGATTTACGTCGACAACCCGTCCAAACTGCCTGACCTGTCAGCCATCGAAGACATGCGCGAACCTATCGTTCGGGCAAATATTCTTGTGCCTCAGGAGCACCTGGGCAACGTCATCACGCTGTGTATCGAAAAACGTGGCGTGCAGCACGACATGCTGTTCCTCGGAACGCAGGTTCAAGTCAGCTACGATCTGCCGATGAACGAGGTGGTCCTGGACTTCTTCGATCGTCTGAAGTCTGTCAGCCGTGGTTATGCTTCGCTGGATTATCATTTCGACCGTTATCAGTCGGCCAATCTGGTCAAGCTCGATGTACTGATCAACAGCGAGAAGGTCGACGCTCTGGCGCTGATCGTGCACCGTGACAATGCGCACTACAAAGGGCGCGCGTTGACCGAGAAAATGAAAGAACTGATCCCGCGGCAGATGTTCGACGTGGCAATTCAGGCCGCCATTGGCGGTCAGATCGTGGCCCGGACAACCGTCAAGGCACTCAGAAAGAACGTACTGGCCAAGTGTTATGGCGGCGACGTGAGCCGTAAACGCAAATTGCTCGAGAAGCAGAAGGCCGGTAAGAAACGCATGAAGCAGGTCGGCAACGTGGAGATTCCACAGGAAGCTTTCCTTGCAGTGCTCAGGTTGGAATAGTCAGGTCCTATGTCACTAAATTTCCCGCTGTTGTTGGTCATCGCTGTCTTCGTCTGTGGCGTGCTTGCACTGATTGACCTGGTTTTCCTGGCGCCTCGTCGCCGGGCGGCCATCGCCAACTACCAGGGCAGCGTCGCAGAGCCTGACATTGCTGTCGTGGAGCGACTGGACAAGGAACCCCTGCTGGTTGAATACGGCAAATCGTTCTTTCCGGTATTGTTCATCGTTCTGGTGCTGCGCTCGTTTCTGGTCGAACCCTTCCAGATCCCTTCGGGTTCCATGAAGCCGACACTGGACGTGGGTGATTTCATTCTGGTCAACAAGTTCTCCTACGGCATTCGTTTGCCTGTACTGGACCAGAAGGTGATTCAGATCGGCGATCCGCAGCGCGGCGACGTCATGGTGTTTCGTTACCCGAGCGACCCGAGTGTCAATTACATCAAGCGTGTGATCGGCTTGCCCGGCGACCGGATTCGTTACACCAGTGACAAGCGCCTGTTCGTGAACGGCGAACTGGTCGCCAAGAAGTTGATCGGCACCGAGCCCGGTACACTGGGCAGCGCCGAACTGTATGAAGAGCAACTGGGCACTGTCGAGCACCAGATCCGCCAGGAAATGAGCCGCTACCGTGCGCCACCTGACACCGAGTGGACTGTGCCTGCCGCGCATTACTTCATGATGGGCGACAACCGCGACAACTCCAACGACAGCCGTTACTGGGATGACCCCAACATTCCCAAGGATGAGCTGGGTATGGTTCCGGACAAGAACATCGTCGGCAAGGCGTTCGCTGTCTGGATGAGCTGGCCGGAGCCGAAGCTGAGCCACTTCCCCAATTTTTCACGGGTAGGTCTGATCAAATAATCCATACGGCGCTGCCTGATCAGCGCCGTATGTCATTTGGGAACGTTCTGGCCTGCCGCTGGCAGAGCACCCAGGAGGGTCAACAGTGAACATGACGTTCCCTGCTTCTCAAAAAGGTTTGTCTTGGGTTGGATGGCTGCTGACGCTGGGGCTGGTCGCATTTGCGGTGAGCACGGCGCTGAAGATCGTTCCCCATTACCTCGACTACATGGCGATGACGAAAATCATCAAAGCGGTCGAAACCAACAAGGGCCTGGATATCACCACGGTCAACGAATTTTACAGTTATGTCGAAAAGAGCATGCAGCTCAACAGCATCCGGGATATAGATTTGAACAAGGCTTTAAAAGTAACGGTGGAGAACAATGCGTTCAACGCCCATTTGAACTATGAACAGCGCGAGCCATTGATCCAGAACATCGACGTGGTCATCAGGTTCGACAAGCAACTGAGCGTGGGCAGACCGTGAGCGTATCCTTGAGCCGCCTTGAGCGTCAGCTCGGCTACACCTTCAAGGATCAGGAACTGATGGTCCTTGCCCTGACTCATCGCAGTTTTGCCGGTCGCAACAACGAGCGCCTGGAATTCCTCGGTGATGCCATTCTCAACTTCGTGGCTGGTGAGGCGCTGTTCGAGCGCTTCCCTCAGGCCCGTGAAGGCCAGCTGTCGCGCCTGCGTGCGCGGTTGGTGAAAGGCGAGACGCTGGCATTGCTGGCGCGGGGTTTTGATCTGGGCGAGTACCTGCGGCTGGGTTCCGGCGAGTTGAAGAGTGGCGGATTTCGCCGTGAATCGATCCTGGCCGATGCCCTTGAGGCGTTGATCGGTGCGATCTACCTCGACGCAGGAATGGAAGCTGCGCGCGAGCGCGTGCTGGCGTGGTTGACGACCGAGTTCGACAGCCTGACGCTGGTAGACACCAACAAGGACCCGAAAACCCGTCTGCAGGAGTTTCTGCAGTCACGGGCCTGTGATCTGCCGCGTTACGAAGTGGTGGACATCCAGGGTGAGCCGCATTGCCGGACGTTTTTCGTCGAATGTGAAATCACCTTATTGAATGAAAAGAGTCGAGGTCAGGGTGTCAGCCGCCGGATTGCCGAACAGGTAGCCGCGGCCGCAGCACTTATTGCCCTGGGCGTGGAGAACGGTCATGACTGATACAACTGCAACACGCTGTGGCTACGTTGCCATCGTCGGCCGCCCTAACGTAGGCAAGTCCACGCTGCTCAATCACATCCTCGGTCAGAAGCTGGCGATCACCTCACGCAAGCCGCAGACCACCCGTCACAACATGCTGGGCATCAAGACAGAGGGCGCCGTGCAGGCGATCTACGTCGATACGCCGGGCATGCACAAGAACGGCGAGAAGGCACTGAACCGTTACATGAACAAGACTGCATCGGCCGCGTTGAAAGACGTCGATGTGGTGATTTTCGTTGTGGACCGCACGCGCTGGACCGACGAAGACCAGATGGTACTGGAACGTGTTCAATACGTTCAGGGACCGGTCATTCTGGCGATCAACAAGACTGACCGCATTGAAGACAAGAGCGATCTGATGCCGCATCTGGAGTGGCTGCAAGGCCAACTGCCGAATGCGTCCATCGTGCCGATCTCTGCCCAGCACGGTCATAACCTCGAAGCGCTGGAAAGTCTGATCGCCTCCCACCTGCCGGAAAACGATCACTTCTTCCCGGAAGACCAGATCACCGACCGCAGCAGTCGTTTCCTGGCCGCGGAACTGGTTCGCGAAAAGATCATGCGCCAGCTGGGTGCCGAGCTTCCGTACCAGATCACCGTTGAAATCGAAGAGTTCAAGCAGCAGGGTCGCACCCTGCACATCCATGCGCTGATCCTGGTCGAACGCGACGGCCAGAAAAAGATCATCATTGGCGACAAGGGCGAGCGTATCAAGCGCATCGGCAGCGATGCTCGTCGCGACATGGAGCTGCTGTTCGACTCCAAGGTGATGCTCAATCTCTGGGTCAAGGTCAAGGGTGGCTGGTCCGATGACGAGCGCGCCCTGCGCTCGCTGGGCTACGGCGACCTCTAGGTTGTCTTTTCACCCGGCCACCGGCCGGGTGAACATTTTCCTTTTCGAGCCCGCCCTATGAGCACGCCAACCGGCCAACCTGCCTTTGTGCTGCACAGCCGTGCGTACCGTGAAAACAGCGCGTTGGTCGATTTCCTCACGCCTCAGGGCCGCTTGCGTGCCGTATTGCGCAGCGCCAAGGGCAAGGCTGGCTCGCTGGCACGCCCCTTCGTGCCTCTTGAAGTCGAGTTTCGCGGTCGCGGCGAACTGAAGAATGTCGGGCGCATGGAAAGCGCGGGTGTCGCGACCTGGATGACAGGCGAGGCGCTGTTCAGTGGCATGTACCTCAATGAGTTGCTGATTCGCCTGCTGCCGGCCGAAGACCCGCATCCCGCCGTATTCGAACACTACGCCGCCACGCTGGTCGCCCTTGCAGAGGGACGTGCGCTCGAACCCCTGCTGCGCTCATTCGAATGGCGTCTGCTGGATGACCTGGGCTACGGCTTTGCGCTGGATACCGACATCAACGGTGAGCCTCTGGCCGCAGATGGCATGTACCGCCTGCAGGTCGACGCCGGGCTGGAGCGGGTCTGGCTGTTGCAGCCCGGTCTGTTTCAGGGCGTCGAGCTGCTGGCCATGGCCGAAGCCGACTGGAGCGCGCCAGGTGCATTGTCTGCCGCCAAGCGCCTGATGCGTCAGGCACTGGCCGTGCATCTGGGCGGTCGTCCATTAGTCAGTCGTGAACTGTTTCGCAAGCCGTAAACAGGCTTTATGCTCTGCGGCCTGCTTCGATCAACCTTCAGGAGACCTCCCGTGACTCAAAGCACCCGCATCCTTCTTGGCGTGAACATCGATCACGTGGCGACTTTGCGCCAGGCACGCGGCACGCGTTACCCGGATCCGGTCAAGGCCGCGCTGGACGCGGAAGAGGCGGGTGCCGATGGCATCACGGTTCATCTGCGCGAAGACCGTCGCCACATTCAGGAGCGCGATGTGCTGCTGCTCAAGGATGTGCTGCAGACCCGTATGAACTTCGAAATGGGCGTTACCGAAGAGATGCTCGCGTTTGCCGAGCGGATTCGTCCGGCGCATGTGTGTCTGGTGCCGGAAACGCGTCAGGAGTTGACCACTGAAGGTGGTCTGGACGTGGCGGGTCAGGAAGCCCGGATCAAGGCAGCGGTCGAGCGTCTGTCGAAGATCGGCTGCGAAGTGTCGCTGTTCATTGATGCCGATGAGCGCCAGATTGCCGCTTCAGCGCGTGTCGGTGCGCCTGCCATCGAGTTGCACACTGGCCGCTACGCCGACGCTCAAACCCCGACCGAAGTGACTGAAGAGCTGCAGCGGGTTGCCGATGGCGTGACCTTTGGTCTGGCTCAGGGGCTGATTGTCAACGCCGGTCACGGTCTGCACTACCACAACGTCGAAGCGATTGCCGCGATCAAGGGCATCAACGAACTGAACATCGGGCATGCACTGGTAGCGCACGCGCTGTTTGTAGGCTTCAAGGCAGCGGTGGCCGAGATGAAGGCGCTGATCGTCGCGGCAGCACGCTAAGGTCCTTGTTACGGATGTTTGATCCGGCGCTGAACGCCTAAGGCTTGCGCCCCACGATCACTGCCCGCATCGGCGCGGGCAGGCCTTCGACGGTTCTGGTTGGATCGCTCGGGTCGAGGAAGTCGCCCAGCGACTGAAAACGCATCCACTCAGTGCTGCGTTGTTCGTCGACCGTTGTATGGCTGACGTCCACACAGCGCACATCGGTAAAGCCGGCACGGCGCATCCACCGTTCCAGCGCAGGCACGGACGGCAGGAACCAGACGTTGCGCATCTGCGCGTAGCGATCCTCGGGTACCAATACCTGATGCACATCCCCCAGTATCACCAGCGTCTCCATGACCAGTTCACCACCTTTCACCAGGCAGTCTTTCAACGCCAGCAAGTGATCAATGGGCGATTTACGGTGATACAGCACGCCCATGGAAAACACTGTGTCGAACCCTTCCAGATTGGCAGGCAGGTCCTCCAGAGCGAAGGGCAGGTGCCAGGCAGGCAGGTCGGGCAGGTAGCGTTGCATGGCCTGGAACTGACAGAAAAACAGCCAGTTCGGATCGACGCCAATCACACAGTCAGCCCCGGCACCGAGCATGCGCCACTGGTAATAACCGTTGCCGCAGCCCACATCCAGCACGCGCTTGCCTTTCAGATCCAGGTGCGGCGATACGCGCGACCACTTCCAGTCGGAGCGCCATTCGGTATCGATGTGTACGCCAAACACGTTGAACGGTCCTTTGCGCCACGGCGAAAGTCCCATCAAGGCCTTGCGCAGCACGGTGCGGGTTTCGCCATCGCACTCGGTTTCCAGCGTGAAGCTGTCGGCCAATTCCACACGGCTTGGTGTCAGCGCAGGCAGCGCGTCCAGGGCACTCTGCCAGCGCTGCAAGTCGCCGTGCCCTTTGGTCATCTTGGTGTCGAGCTGGTCCTGCAGGCCGTTGGACCATTCTGCCAGCGGAGTACGTGCCAGACGGCGGACAAGTGGAGCGAGATCAATCATGGCAGGGCAATCAACGAGGCAAAGTTAAGGCATTGGAACCAGGGCACCACCTTGGAAAAACCGGCGGCGAGCAGACGTTGGCGATGTTCTTCGAGGCTGTCGGGTTTCATGACGTTCTCGATCGCGCTGCGCTTCTGGGCAATCTCCAGATCGCTGTAGCCGTTGGCGCGCTTGAAGGCAATGTGCAGATCGGTCAGCAGTGCGTGTTCCTGCTCGTCATCGAAGCGCAGTTTTTCCGAGAGGATCAACGCGCCGCCCGGCACCAGTGCCTGGCGGATACGACCCAGCAGCTCCAGACGCTGCTCGGGCGCAATGAACTGCAGGGTGAAGTTCAGAGCAACCACCGAGGCCGGTTCGAATGTCAGGCCCAGTATGTCGCCCTCAATGACCTCAACCGGCAACAGCTCCTGAAACATCGAGTTCTGGGCGTTCAGGTATTCGCGGCAGCGTTCGACCATGGCGGCCGAGTTGTCGATGGCGATGACCCTGCACCCGTCGATGCGCACGTGGCGGCGCAGTGCCTGAGTGACGGCACCCAGCGAACTGCCCAGGTCGTAGAGAACGGTGTCGGGTTGCGCGAACTGCGCCGCAAGCACACCGAGGTTCTCGACAATGGTCGGGTAACCGGGCACCGAGCGCTTGATCATGTCCGGGAACACCCGCACCACGTCTTCATTGAAGGCGAAGTCAGGCACCTGAGCCAGAGGCTGGGCGAATAGGCGGTCGGGTTCTTTGCTCACGGCGATTCCGGCGAAGGCTTTGAAAGGCGGGCATTCTAGCCAAGTTGTCGCCGGGATGCATGGTCTGGCGCAGCTTCCCGGATGAGTCCCCGCGCGGAGTGTCGAAAACGCCTCAGTTCACCTTGATCGAGCAGTCGAAGGTTTGCTCCGGCGCGACTTCCGGTGCCCAGGGTTGGCGGTAGACCATCAGCAGATGTCCGCTGCCAGCCTGCGTGGCTTTGAAGCGCCAGACAGATTCGCCGCCGCTGCCGATCATTTCCTTGCTGCCGCCATTGGCATACACCTCAGGCCCCAGGCTTCGCAGGATGTCCTGTGCCGGGTTCTGGGTCAGCCAGCGAAAGCCGGTGGTCGGATTGCTGGGCAGCGTCAGAATCAGCGTCTGTCCGGCTTCCAGGCTCAATGGACAGTCACTCTGGCTATCGATGGAAACGATGTTTTTCGGGGTTTGTGCGCAGGCGCTCAACAGGGCGAGGCTCAAGGGCGCAGCGAGACGGGCAAGGGTCATGGCAAGGTCCGATTTTGCAAGACGATGCTGGAGAATAACCGATCAGGGTTTGGGAGGGGAGCCAGAGGTGTCGATGCGCTCAGGAGTCGTGCGCGCTGTCATACACACGTCTGCCTCGACACTGCTCGTGCCCATCGCTCCGCGTCCGCTTGAAAGCGTGACGCGGAGCGATATGGCTGCAGGCCTCAGAACAACACTTTCGCCACATCTGCAAAGCGTTTGGCGAAGTGCACGGTCAGGCCTTCCTTCAGGTAGTCAGGCAGTTCCTCGAAGTTGCCACGGTTGGGCTCCGGCAGGATCAGCTCGTTGATCTTCTGACGGCGCGCCGCGATGACCTTCTCGCGCACGCCACCAATCGGCAGCACGTGCCCGGTCAGGGTCAGTTCGCCTGTCATGGCCACGCCTTTTTTCGGCGGCTGGTTGCGGGCCAGGGACAGCAGGGCGCTGGCCATGGTCACACCCGCGCTCGGGCCGTCTTTGGGCGTGGCGCCTTCCGGCACGTGCAAGTGTACGAATGCTTCATCGAAGAACTTCGCGTCGCCGCCAAACTTCGACAGATTGGAGCTGACATAGCTGTAGGCAATTTCCGCCGACTCTTTCATCACGTCACCCAACTGACCGGTCAGCTTGAAGCCGCGGTTCAGCGTGTGGATGCGGGTGGCTTCGATCGGCAGGGTCGCGCCACCCATGCTGGTCCAGGCCAGGCCCGTGATGACGCCAGTGCCTGACAGCACCTGCTCGCTGCGGAACACCGGCATGCCCAGGGATGCCTCCAGATCCTTCGGCCCGATCTTGATGACCGAATCCGGCGTATCCAACAGTTTTACGACCGCCTTGCGCACCAGTTTGCCGAGTTGCTTCTCCAGATGCCGCACACCTGCTTCACGCGCATACCCTTCGATCACGGCGCGCAGAGCGCTGTCGCTGATGGTCAGCTTGTTCTTGGCGACGCCTGCCTTGGCCAACTGCTTGGGCCACAGATGGCGCTTGGCGATGGCCAGCTTTTCTTCGGTGATGTAGCCGGACAGGCGAATCACTTCCATCCGGTCCAGCAACGGGCCGGGGATCGAGTCCAGCGTGTTGGCGGTACAGACGAACAGCACTTTGGACAGGTCCAGGCGCAGGTCCAGGTAATGGTCAAGGAATTCGACGTTCTGTTCCGGGTCCAGGGTTTCCAGCAGGGCAGACGCCGGGTCGCCCTGATAGCTCTGACCCATCTTGTCGATTTCATCGAGCATGATGACCGGGTTCATCACCTCGACATCCTTGAGCGCCTGCACCAGCTTGCCGGGCTGGGCGCCGATGTAGGTGCGACGATGACCCTTGATTTCCGCTTCGTCGCGCATGCCACCGACGCTCAGGCGATAGAACGGTCGCCCCAGAGATTCGGCAATCGAGCGTCCGACGCTGGTCTTGCCCACGCCGGGCGGACCGACCAGCAGCACGATCGAACCGCTGATTTCGCCTTTATATGCACCGACGGCGAGGAATTCGAGAATCCGCGCCTTGATGTCATCCAGCCCGGCGTGATGCTGATCAAGCACCTTGCGTGCGTGCTTGAGGTCCAGCTTGTCCGCACCATACACGCCCCACGGCAGGGAGCTGGCCCAGTCCAGGTAGTTGCGGGTCACGGCGTATTCCGGCGAGCCGGTTTCCAGCACCTTGAGCTTGCCGATTTCCTCGTCGATTTTCTTGCGCGCCTGTGGCGTCAGGGTCTTGCCTTCCAGACGCTGCTCGAACTGTTCGATATCAGCGCTGCGGTCGTCCTTGCTCAGGCCCAGTTCCTGCTGGATGACCTTGAGCTGTTCCTTGAGAAAGAACTGGCGCTGGTGTTCGCCGATCTTGCGATTGACCTCGGCAGAGATCTCTTTCTGCAACCGCGCAACTTCAACTTCCTTGCGCAGCATCGGCAGGACTTTTTCCATGCGCTTGAGCATGGGCACACAATCGAGCACCTGCTGCAGTTCCACGCCTGTTGCCGACGTCAGCGCCGCAGCAAAGTCCGTAAGCGGGGAAGGGTCGTTCGGACTGAAGCGGTTCAGATAGTTTTTCAGCTCTTCGCTGTACAGCGGGTTGAGCGGCAGCAGTTCCTTGATCGCATTGATCAGGGCCATGCCGTAGGCCTTGACCTCATCGGTCGGCTCGTTCGGCTGCTGCGGGTACTCGACTTCCACCAGATACGGCGGGCGATGGTGCTTGAGCCAGGTGCGGATACGCACGCGGCTCAGGCCCTGCGCCACGAACTGCAATCGTCCGTTTTCACGGCTGGCGTGGTGAACCTTTACCAAAGTGCCATACTCTGGCAGCGCACGGGTATCGAAGTGGCGCGGATCCTCTTGCGGCGTGTCCATGAAAAACAGCGCAAGGGAATGATGTTCGGACTTGCTGACCAGCTCCAGTGTCTCGGCCCAGGGCTCTTCGTTGACGATAACCGGCAGGACCTGGGCCGGGAAGAACGGGCGGTTATGGATCGGGATGATGTAGACCTTGTCCGGCAGATTCTGGCCGGGCAGGGCAAGCGAGGTGCTGTCGGAGCTCAGCGACACGTCGTGCTCGGCTGAATCATTCGGCAAATCTGGCGAGTCTGTCTGCTGGTCGCTCATGGGGCACCTGAGAAGTTGAACATGGCTCTTAGATGGGGCGGGTGTCCTCAGGTTTCAATGGCTTCGGTCGATAGTCTGAACAGTGGCGATAAAACCTGTGGTTTCGAGCATCGCCGGGATCTTTCAGTTGTCGCCAGGGCTGGCTTATTTTTTGCGGCGCTGCCGTTGTGGGTTGACTCGGTTATGACCAACTTATTTATTTCTGCATTGCTGGCTGGCCTGTGGATGATGTCTGCTGTCAGTGCCTCGGCCGCGACTTTCACGGCGCAACTGGTCGACAAGCAGGGCAAGCCGCTGTCCGATGCCGTGGTGACGCTCAAAGGCCCGCCGGATGCCACGCCTGCAGCGCTCAAGGCGTCCATGGACCAGCGCGACCAGGAATTTGCGCCTCACGTTCTGGCCGTTCACACCAGCACGCAGGTGAAATTTCCCAACAGCGACAACATCCGGCATCAGGTGTACTCCTTCTCTCCGGCCAAGCGCTTCGAGCTGCGTCTTTATGAAGGCACACCGTCGGAGCCACTGCTGTTCGACAAGCCGGGAGTCGTGGTGCTCGGCTGTAATATTCACGACTGGATGGTCGGCTACATCTACGTCACGGATGAGCCCTGGTTCGGGGTGACCGACAGCAATGGCCAGCTCAAACTGGATCAGATGCCTGCCGGACACTACCAGGCAACGCTCTGGCACCCGCAGATCGAAGACATGCAGCCAGTGTCAGGCGGCGAGTTTGACATTCCTGCCGCAGGCCTTACCCAGCGTTTTACCCTGTCAGTCGTACCAGTGGCCGTCGACGACAAGCCGGCCAAACCGGCGACGGGTGGCTTTGGCGATGCGTTCCACAAGGCAGCCCATGAATGAACCTTAAAGTCAGCTTTCAGGCGCGCATCGCCGGGGTCTTGATTGCCCTGTTGCTGATCGTGGTCTTTGCGGTGTACTTCGCGGTCAAGGTGGCGACCGGCGACGCAGTGCGCACTCAGGCTCAGGCTCAACTGGAAGTGGGTAGCCGGGTGTTCGAGCGGCTGATCGATTTGCGCGGCAAACGCCTGCGCGATGCGGTGCAACTGCTGTCTGCCGACTTCGGTTTTCGCGATGCCGTTGCCAGTTCCGACTCTTCGACCATCCGTTCGGTGTTGCTCAACCACGGCAAGCGCATCAACGCGAGCGACATGTTTCTGCTGGGTATGGACGGTGTGGTGATAGCCAGTACCGTGCCCGAGGTGCCCGAGGGCTCCCGATTCGTTTATGACCAGGCGCTGCGTACCGCCAAACGCGCCGGCCAGTCGGTGCTGATCGTGCCCGGAGGTGGTACGCCGCATCTGCTGGTCGAGAGCACAGTGCTGGCCCCCCTGCCAATTGGTCGGGTGGTGATGGGATTTTCCATCGACAGCGACATCGCTGAAGAGCTGCGCTCGCTCAGCGGTCTGGAAGTGTCGTTTCTGACCATTGAGAACGGCAAGGCTGGCAGCCTGATCAGTACTCAGCCCGAAGCCCTGCATGCCGGTCTGATTGACCTGATGCGCAGTTCCTCTGGCGGACAGATGCGCGTCACCGAACAGTCCAACCTGAATTTTCTCAGCCAGACCCTGATGCTTGCCAACACGGGCAATGGCGGCGACGGACAGGTCCTGGCCCTGCTGCAAAGCCCGCTGGACAAAGCCCTGCAGGCCTTCGCGCCGCTGGACGAGAAGATTTTCTGGATTTCCATGGCGGCGCTGCTGGCCTCGCTGATCGGCACTCTGGCACTGGCGCGCAGTGTCTCGCTCCCGGTGCGTGAGCTGGCGATCGCAGCCAAGCGGATCGGTGACGGCGATTACGAGACCCCGGTCAACATGGCCCGCACGGATGAACTCGGCATGCTGGCCGACGCCATCAACACCATGCAGCACGGTATTGCGGTGCGTGAAGGGCAACTGGCGCACAACGCGCTGCACGATAACCTGACCGGCCTGCCCAACCGGGCGCTGGTAATGGAGCGGCTGGGCAGCGCCATCGCTGCCGAGCGTGCAGTGGCGCTCTTGTACCTGAGCATTGAAAACCTCGGCGCGATCAACGAAAGCTCCGGTGCCGAAGGCGTCGAGCAGCTGTTGCTTCAAGTCGGCCAGCGTCTGCAAAGCACACTGCGCGCCGGTGATACCGTTGCCCGACTGTCGGCCAACGAATTCCTGTTGTTGCTCGATCAGACCACCAGCGACGGCGCGGTAGCGACGGGCGATGCTCTGCAACGGCTGCTCAGCGAGCCGCAGCGAATCGACAATCACGACATTGCGCTCGAGTGCTGCATCGGCATCACGGTCTACCCGGAAAACGGCAACTCGGCCCAGGAACTGGTCAATCGCGCGGCCATCGCGCGCAAGGACGCCGCGTTCCTGCCGGGACGGCTGCAAATCTATCAGGACGGTCGCGACCTGGCGCACCAGCGTCAGATCAGCCTGATTCGTGATCTGCGCAAGGCTCCGTACAACGGCGAACTGATGCTGCATTACCAGCCCAAGCTGGATATTCGTCAGGGAACGGTGCGCCAGGCCGAAGCCCTGTTGCGCTGGAGTCATCCGCAATTCGGCAATGTCTCGCCAGCTGAATTCATCGCGCTGGCCGAGCGGACCGGCAGTATCCATCTGCTGACCAACTGGGTCATTGAAGAGGCCATGCGTCAACTGGCCGAGTGGCGCAAGCGGGGCCTGGTGTTGCAGGTGTCAGTGAACATTTCTGCCGATGACCTGTTGGGTGAGGACCTGGCCGGATTTGTTGTCGGTCTGCTCAAACAGTACGGCGTGCCGGCCGAGCAACTGGTGTTCGAAATTACTGAAAGCGCAATCATGAGCCAGCCGGAAAAAGCGCTGGTGGTGCTGCACAAGCTGCGTGACTGTGGCATCAGCCTGTCGATCGACGATTTCGGCACCGGCTATTCGTCGTTGGCGCACCTTAAACGTCTGCCGGTGCAGGAACTGAAAATCGACCAATCGTTCGTGCGCGATCTGGATGAGACCAGTGAAGACGCGGTGATCGTGCGTTCGACCATTGAAATGAGCCACAACCTGGGGCTCAAAGTCGTGGCAGAGGGCGTGGAATATCAACACAGCCTGGACCTGCTCCGTCGCTGGCACTGCGATACCGCGCAGGGTTACCTGATCAGCAGGCCGCTGACCGCCACTGCGTTCGAGACATGGATCGTTAAAACCGACGAATTACCCGGTCTGATGGTGAATTGAGCCATGTCCTACAAAATATCGCTGATGTTGGGTTGTCTGTTGGGCGCTGCGGCGCTTCCTGCCCTGGCCGACAACGGTCGTCTGATTGCCACGGGCGGTGCCAGTAACATCGAAGGCAGCGCAGGCGGCGGCATCACGCCCTGGGCAGTGATCACCGGCTACAGCGAGCAGGGCGAGTGGGGCGCGACAGCATTTGCCACGCACATCAATCTTCCGGATTACAACCTGGATGTGGCGGGGCTTGCCGTTGCTTACGGCAACCGCGTTGAACTGTCCTACGCGCATCAGCGCTTCGATATCAGCCCGTTGCAGCACAAGCTGAGCCTGCCGGATGACAACCTCAGCCAGGACGTATTTGGCGTCAAGGTGCGGCTGTTCGGAGATCTGATTTACGACAGCCTTCCGCAGGTGTCGCTGGGCGTGCAGTACAAGCACCAGAACGATTTCCTGATTCCGAGTCTGGTCGGCGCGCAGCGTGACGCTGACGTCGAAGGTTATCTAACGGCCAGCCGCCTGTTCATGGGCGCAGCGTTTGGCTACAACGTGGTGGTCAACGGCGGCGTGCGTTACAGCCGCGCCAACGAAACCGGACTGTTGGGGTTCGGTGGTGACCGGCGTGATACGCGCAGCCTGCTCAAGGAAGGGTCGGTGGCGGTGCTGTTCAACCCGCGCTGGGCCATGGGCGTGGAGTACCGCGAGAAACCCGACAATCTGTCGTTTGCGGGCGAAAGCGACTGGGCGGATGTGTTCCTCGGTTACTTCCCCAACAAGCACCTGTCAGTGGTGCTGGCTTACGCCCGCCTGGGTGAAATCGCCACGCTGGACAACCAGAACGGCACCTATCTGTCCGTTCAGGGGAGTTTCTGATGATGCGTTTGGTGATGTGTCTGATGCTGGCCTTGATGGTCGGGTGTGCTCAAAAGCAGGTCAAGGATGACAGCCTTTATCAGGATCTGGGTCAGCGCGCGGGCATCCAGCGGATCGTCGAAGGCATGCTCCTGAATGCTGCCAGAGATGACCGGATTGTCGAGCGCTTCAAAAGGGTCAATATCGTGCTGCTGCGCGACCGGCTGGTCGACAAGTTCTGTGTGATAGCCGACGGTCCCTGCACCTACACCGGCGACAGTCTGGCCGAATCCCACAAGGGGCAGAACCTCAGCCCGAGCGATTTCAACGCGCTGGTCGAAAACCTGATCGCCGCCATGGACACCGAAAAAGTCCCGGTGCCGGTGCAAAACCGCTTCATCGCCCGACTTGCTGCGCTGCGTGGAGAGGTGATCCGCAAGTAGCGTCATCGTCGAGAGCGGACGCGGGGCGTCCTGTGCGGCAATACCACGCAGGCGTGGAACGATCCTGCCTCGTGCCCATGCCGCTCCGCGTGGACATGCAGCCGTGGCGCTCTGCGTCATACATGGCCCAGACCGAGGATTCAGTGAGCCAGGTGCAGGGTTCAAGCTACCTTTCGGAATGAATGCTGATCAACTCAACCGCGTCAGATACCCCGGTACTTCCTGCTCAGGCAGTACCGATAACACTTTCAAGCGCTGAAGCATGCGTTGTCTGGCGCGATGCAGGTGTTCCTTGAGATTCAGCGCGGCGGCGTCGAAGGCACCGTGCAGCAGCAGTTCGAGGATCATTCGGTGTTCGGCGAGCATGGCTTCATCGGCACCGATGTCCAGCAGCCGGTAGAAGATCCGGTTGATGATCATCGGGCTCTGCGCCTGGCTGATCAGGGTGGCGATCTTGCGATTCTGCAGGCCCGCCAGACACTGTTGATGCAGGTCCTCTTCCAGTTGCTCGATCTGTTCCAGACTGCAGCTTTCAGCATTCTGCGCCGCGATGATTCTGGCCAGCATGCTTTCCAGAAGCTCGCGACTCAGATGCGGTCCGGTCTGGCGCAAGGCTTCGGGTTCCAGACAGGCGCGCAGCTCATAATCGTCGGTCACTTCACGCGCCGTCAGCGGCCCGGCCAACCATTGGGAATAAGGTTCTTTTTCCACCAGCCCGCGATCACGCAGGCGCATCAGCGCCTCACGAACAACGGCGCGGCTGACCCCGAAGTGCTCGGCTGCGCTCTGTTCATCCAGACGGTAATGACCAAAAGCGATACACGCCGACAGCGCCGCACCGATTTCGTCATGGATGCGCTCACCCAGCGGGCGGGTGTCTACCAGCTCTTCGCTGCTGTCCAGCCCGAACTGTTTGTGGCTCAGGCTCAGGCGCAAGGGTTCGATCGAGCCGCCTTCCGGGTTGACCAGATAACCGCGCCCGTCGAACCGGGTGATCAGCCCTTCATCGTGCAGCAGGTTGAGCGCCTTGCGCACTGGAACGCGGCTGGTGCCAAACAGTTCTGCCAACGGCGCTTCGAGCAATACCAGTCCATTGGCGACCGCACCCGTGAGGATGGCGTTGCGTAACACTTCACGGATCGTGGCGTAACGCGAGGCGGTACGCGGGTCCTCATCTGACATCGCTTTCTTACACTTCTGACGGCTGACGAACAATTCTCGCACAGATGCGCCACTGTCACCTTGAGGTACATCCGCATGCTCACTCATGGGGCCACCGTTACCTATCTGCACTAAAATGTACCTTTTATAAAAGATACATTATTTCATTGTGACAGCCGACCAAAGGCCCTGCATGCCATCGACTCACTGTGTGTGCCGACAATGAAAGGTTTCTAATCCAATGTTCTTGGCGCATTCAAGCGCTTGACGCGGCCGTTTCAGCGGGCCATGAGTCCCAGACTGGCATGGATTCTGCCTTTATTAAATGTACATTTTATTAATAAGTACATTTTGAAGGTCTGCCATGTCGATGATGGACACCACCGCCTCCGGAACAACGCTCGATGCCTGCGCACTGGCCGAAGACTTCGCCAAGGGACGAAACAATCCTGTGCAAGCCCTGGAGCAGGCCCTGCATCGCGCCGGTCAGGTTGATCACGTCTTCATTTCCATGAGTGAAGAACGCGCCCGTCGCGAGGCCGAAGCGTCGGCCGCCCGCTGGAAGCAGGGTCAACCGCTCGGCCCGTTCGATGGCGTTCCGCTGGCGTGGAAAGACCTGTTCGATGTGGCGGGCTCCGTGACCACGGCCGGTTCTGCGATCCGCCGACAGGTCAGCGCCGCTTGCCTGGATGCGCCAAGCGTCGGGCTGCTGGCCCGCTCCGGCATGGTCAGTGTGGGCAAGACCAACCTCAGTGAGTTTGCGTATTCCGGGCTCGGTCTCAATCCGCATTTCGGCACGCCGGTCAATCCGCTCGGCGACGATTCGCCACGGATTCCTGGTGGCTCGTCATCAGGCTCAGGGGTTGCGGTCGCAGCGGGCATCGTGCCGATTGCGATGGGCACCGACACCGCAGGCTCGATTCGCATTCCCGCGGCACTCAACGGTCTGGTGGGTTTTCGCAGTACCAGTCGCCGTTACAGCCGCGATGGCGTGTTCCCGCTGGCAATCACGCTGGACAGTGTCGGGCCGCTGACCCGAAGTGTTCGGGATGTGCTGGTGATCGACGACCTGCTGTGCGCACGCAGCAAGCCGACTTCGCACGTGCCGCGCAGTCTGGCCGGTCAGCAATTCATCGTCGATCAGACGGTGCTGGACGACACACGTGTCGAACCGGCAGTGCGCGACAATCTGCTGCGCGCTGTCGAGGCGCTACGCGTTGCCGGTGCGCTGGTCGAAATGCGCCCTTGCGAAGCCTTTCAAGCCACCCTGCACCTGATCCAGCACAGCGGCTGGCTGGGCGCGGCGGAGGCGTTTGCCCTGCATCAGCCATTGCTCGACAGCGACGCGGCCGTCGACCTTGATCCGCGCGTTCGCATGCGCCTTGAGGCTGCCCGGCACATGCCTGCCAGTCTGCTGATCAATTTGTACGCCGCCCGCGAGCGCTTGCAGGAGCGGCTGACCCTCGAACTGGACGGCGCGCTGCTCATCACCCCGAGCGTCGCCCATGTCGCGCCGCCGTTGGCACCTTTGCTGGCTGACAACGAGCTCTTCATCCAGACCAACCTTGCAACGCTGCGCCTGACCATGCCCGGCAGCCTGCTCAACATGCCCGGCGTTTCGCTGCCCAGCGGCTTCGACGCCTGCGGTCTGCCCACCGGGCTGCTGCTCAGCGCGCCAGCAGGAGAGGACGCCCGGCTGTTGCGCGCGGCGCTGGCGGTAGAAGCGCTGCTGAAACCCTCATGAACATCGCTTGAACACCCTATCAACGACTGACCGGTGACCTGGCTCCATTCGGTGGACCGGTCCGATCAACCAGCAGGAGAAACAACAATGGCTAAAGAAATTCTGTGTGCGTTTGGTGTGGACGTGGATGCTGTCGCGGGCTGGCTGGGCTCTTATGGCGGTGAAGATTCGCCCGACGATATCTCGCGCGGCCTGTTCGCGGGCGAAATCGGTGCGCCACGCCTGCTCAAGTTGTTCGAGCGTTACGGGCTGCGTACCACCTGGTTCATTCCAGGCCACTCCATGGAAACCTTCCCCGAGCAGATGAAGGCGGTGGCCGATGCGGGTCATGAAATCGGTGTGCACGGCTACAGCCATGAAAACCCGATTGCGATGACACCGGAGCAGGAAGAAATCGTCCTCGACAAGTCGATCGACCTGATCATGCAGGTTACCGGTAAACGTCCGACCGGTTATGTCGCGCCATGGTGGGAGTTCAGTAACGTCACCAATGAGCTGTTGCTCAAGAAGGGCATCAAGTACGACCACAGCCTGATGCACAACGACTTCCACCCGTACTACGTTCGCGTGGGCGACAAATGGACCAAGATCGATTACAGCCAGCACCCCGACACCTGGATGAAACCTCTGGTGCGTGGTGAAGAAACCGACCTGGTAGAGATTCCGGCCAACTGGTACCTCGATGACCTGCCGCCCATGATGTTCATCAAGAAAGCCCCCAACAGCCATGGCTTCGTCAACCCGCGCCACCTGGAAGAAATGTGGCGCGATCAGTTCGACTGGGTGTACCGCGAGCACGAACACGCGGTGTTCACCATGACCATCCACCCCGATGTGTCTGGACGCCCACAGGTGCTGCTGATGCTTGAGCGCCTGATCGAGCATATCCAGAGCCATGCGGGCGTCAAATTCGTCACCTTCGACGAGATCGCCGACGACTTCGTGCGTCGCAACCCACGTAACCGTTGATTCACAGCCCTGTCCGAGGCATCACTCATGTCCATATACAACAAGCTTGACCTGACCGGCTGGAAGCCAGAGCAGTTGACGCCGGAGCAAGTTCGCTTCGCCACATGGATAGCCTTTTTTGCGTGGGTGTTTGCGGTATACGACTTCATTCTGTTCGGGACCCTGCTGCCCGAGATCGGGCGGCACTTTTCCTGGAGTGAAGTGGAGCAGGCCGAGATCGCGACCTGGGTCGCGGTCGGTACCGCCGTGGTGGCGCTGGCCATCGGCCCGTTGGTGGATCGCCTGGGACGGCGTGTGGGCATCATGTTTACCGTAAGCGGATCGGCGATCTGTTCGGCGCTTACGGCCATTGGTGGATCGTGGGGCAAGTCGCCGCTGATCCTGATCCGTTCGCTGGGCGGCCTGGGTTACGCGGAAGAGACGGTCAACGCGACCTACCTGAGTGAAATCTATGCGGCGTCCGATGACCCGCGTCTTGCCAAGCGCCGCGGCTTCATCTACAGCCTCGTGCAGGGCGGCTGGCCGGTCGGCGCGTTGATCGCGGCGGGCCTGACGGCGGTGCTGTTGCCGATCATCGGCTGGCAGGGTTGCTTCGTGTTTGCTGCCATTCCGGCCATCATCATTGCGATCATGGCGCGCAAGCTCAAGGAGAGCCCGCAGTTCCAGATCCATCAGCGCATCACGCAACTGCGAAAAAAGGGTGAGGTCAGCCAGGCGCAGGCCGTGGCGCATACCTATGGCGTCGATTACGACGAACACAGCAAGGCAGGCCTTGGGGCGGCGTTTCGGGGCACCTCGCTGCGCGCAACGCTGGTTATCGGCGCAGCGATTCTGCTCAACTGGGCGGCGATTCAGGTGTTCAGCGTGCTGGGCACAACGGTGATCGTCAGCGTGCACCACATCTCGTTCGAAAACTCGCTGATCATTCTGGTGCTATCCAACCTGGTCGGTTACTGCGGCTACCTGAGCCACGGCTGGATGGGCGACAAGATCGGCCGCCGCAACGTGATCGGTCTGGGCTGGATGCTCGGAGGTCTGGCGTTTGCGGGCATGCTCTATGGGCCGAGCAACATGCCGGTGGTCGTCGGGCTGTACAGCCTGGGTCTGTTCTTCCTGATCGGGCCTTACTCGGCAGCGCTGTTCTTCATCAGTGAAAGTTTTCCCACCAGCATCCGCGCCACCGGCGGCGCAATCATCCATGCCATGGGACCTATCGGTGCTGTGGTCGCGGGTTTCGGTGCCACGTCGGTGCTGAGCGCAGGCGGCGACTGGCAGACTTCGGCGCTGTACTTCGGCGCGCTGCCTTGCTTCCTGTCCGGCGCGTTGATGTTCGCGGCCCGTCACGTGCGCCCTGAAACCGTCAAATGAGGAAAATGCACATGACTCGTAAAGTTGCACTGGTAACCGGTGCCGCCAGCGGTATCGGTCAGGCCCTGGCGGTGGCGTTTGCCCGGCAGGGTGTGGCGGTGGCGGGCGGATTTTACCCGGCCGATCCGCACGACCCGGATGAAACCCGTCGTTTGGTGGAAGAGGCGGGCGGCGAATGCCTCATGCTGCCACTGGACGTCGTCAGTACCGAATCGGTGGACAACCTGGCCAATCAGGCTTTGGAGGCGTTTGGCCGGATTGATTACGCAGTTGCCAACGCAGGCTTGTTGCGCCGTGCGCCGCTGTTGGAAATGACCGACGAGCGCTGGAATGAAATGCTCGACGTGGACCTGACCGGTGTTATGCGCACTTTCCGCGCGGCGGTCAGGCACATGGGCGAGGGCGGCGCGCTGGTGGCGATCTCATCGATTGCCGGTGGCGTGTACGGCTGGCAGGACCACTCGCATTACGCCGCGGCCAAAGCGGGTGTGCCAGGGCTGTGCCGTTCGCTGGCAGTTGAACTGGCGCCCAAGGGCATCCGCTGCAACGCGGTGATTCCCGGCTTGATCGAAACACCGCAGTCGCTGGACAGCAAGAATTCGCTCGGTCCGGAAGGGCTGAAGCAGGCCGCCAGGGCGATTCCGCTGGGGCGTGTCGGACGGGCGGATGAAGTGGCGTCGCTGGTGCGGTTTCTGTGCAGTGATGAGGCCAGCTACCTGACCGGGCAAAGCATCGTGATCGACGGCGGCCTGACCGTGCGCTGGCCGGAGTGAGTTTGATTTTGTGATCGTTACCGCTCTGCGTGGTCACGCCGCTCTTGATGCTCCGCGTCCGCACGGGCCGTGACGCAGAGCATGGGCACGATCACGTTCTTGATGATTCGCAACAAGGAATTCACCATGCAACAACTCAAAGACAGACGCGCCGTGATCACCGGCGCAGGCAGTGGCATCGGCGCTGCCATCGCGCGAGCCTATGCCACCGAAGGCGCGCGGCTGGTGCTGGGCGATCGTGATCCGAATAACCTGACTACAATCGCCGAAGAGTGCCGCCAGCTTGGCGCGCAGGTGTACGCCTGCGTGGCTGACGTCGGTACGGTCGACGGCGCGCAGGCTGGTGTCGATGCGTGCGTCGAGCAGTTCGGCGGCATCGACATTCTGGTCAATAACGCAGGCATGCTGACCCAGGCGCGCTGCGTCGACCTGAGCATCGAGATGTGGAACGACATGCTGCGCGTCGACCTCACCAGTGTGTTCGTCGCCAGTCAGCGCGCCTTGCCGTACATGCTGGCGCAACGCTGGGGACGAATCATCAACGTCGCCTCGCAGTTGGGCATCAAGGGCGGGGCCGAGCTGACGCACTACTCCGCTGCCAAGGCCGGGGTGATCGGCTTCACCAAATCCCTGGCGCTGGAAGTGGCCAAGGATAACGTACTGGTCAACGCCATCGCGCCCGGCCCCATCGAAACGCCTTTGGTTGCAGGTATCAGCAACGCCTGGAAAGCCGCGAAGGCGGCCGAACTGCCCTTGGGCCGCTTCGGTCTTGCGCAAGAAGTCGCGCCGGTTGCAGTGCTGCTCGCCAGTGAGCCGGGCGGCAATCTGTTCGTGGGTCAGACACTGGGGCCTAACTCCGGCGACGTAATGCCGTGATGCACCTGAGCGAGGAATGACCTATGTGTGGACTGTGCGGGCTGTTGGGCGAAGACGTGCACTGGAGCGATCCTCTGAGCGGCGAGCTGCCAAGGCGGCGTGAACGCTTGCGGCGCATTGCAGCCATCAACAAGGTGGTCGCGCCGTTTCGCTTGAAGGTCGAGGACTTTCAGGGCGTTTCCTATCTGCTGCTGGGCGCGACCGGCAAACAGGAACTGGCGAGCGGTCTGGATCAGTTGTGGCAGAAGGCCGAACTGCTGATCGGCCGACCGCTGGACCCGCTCGATTCCCGTCTGCTTGAACATTTGCAGAGGTCTCCATGAGCATTGCGCTTAACGTGATTACCGGTTTTCTGGGCAGCGGCAAGACCACTTTGCTCAAGCGCCTGCTGGCGGATGAAGACATGGGCGACACGGCGCTGCTGATCAACGAGTTCGGTGATGTGGGAATCGATCACCTGCTGGTCGAAGAAGTGGCACCCGACACCGTGTTGCTGCCCAGCGGCTGTGTCTGTTGCTCGATTCGTGGCGAGCTGAAAGACGCGTTGCTCGGTCTGCTGGAGCGACGCAGTCGCGGTGAAATCCCGGCGTTTCGTCGTGTGATTCTGGAAACCACCGGTCTTGCCGACCCGGCACCGATTCTTGCCACGCTGAGTCATGACCCGCAACTGCGCGGGCGTTTTCATGTGGGGCTGATCATCACCCTGGTCGATGCCTGCCATGCCGCGCTGCAGGAGCGCCTGCACCCTGAATGGCTGGCGCAGGTTGCCGCCGCTGACAGGCTGCTGCTGAGCAAGACCGATCTGGTCGATGTGCCTGCTCTCGATGCACTGCGTCTGCATCTGCAGGCGCTCAATTTTTCCGCACCGTTGCTGGACACCGCGCAGGTTCACAGCGGCGATCAGTTGCTGCTGGGGCAGGGCGTACGCAGTGCAGAACCCACTCAGGAGGTGACCCGCTGGCAACTGCATCGCCCGCAATCCACATTGCCCCGGCATGGCGATGCACAGGTGTGTTGCCTGACCTTCGAGCGGCCGCTGGACTGGGTCGGATTCGGGGTGTGGTTGTCGATGCTGTTAAGATGCCACGGCGAACGAATCCTGCGTGTCAAAGGACTGCTCAACGTGAATGCCAATCAGGCCCCTGTCGTGATCCATGGCGTGCAGCATTGCCTGCATGCCCCCGTCCATCTTGCAGCCTGGCCGGGTGATGATCGCACCTCGCGTCTGGTATTCATCCTGCGCGGCCTCGACCCTGACTTGCTGCGCCACTCGTTCGACGTCTTCGCCAGCAGCTTCGCGCCGCCTCTGACCTCGGCCCAAAGCGAGACCGCGGCATGACCATCACCCTGCGTGTGCTGGGCACCTCGGTCACGTTGCTTGAGTCTCTGCGCGAGCGCGCCGAACAGGACTTGGGTATCAAGCTGGTCTATCAGATTCACGATGTGCAGACCGCGCAGCGGATTGCGGTCATGCAGCCGGACAGTTACGACCTGTACGATCAGTGGTTTCACAACGTCGATTTCGTCTGGCCGGCGCGGGCGATTCAGCCTATCGATACGCGTCGGATTGCGCTGTGGCACGAGATCAACGACCTGCCCAAGCGCGGGCGCTTGAGGCCTACCGATCAACCCGGCAGCGGCAGTGTGCCCAGCGAGCGCCTTTTCGTGCAGCACGACGGGAGCCTGGGCAGTGCCGTCACCGAGCGCATCAGCATGCTGCCGCTGACCCACAACGCCGACAGTTTTGCCTATCGCCCGGAGCGTTTGCCCGAAAGTCTGAGCCCGTCCGATGAAAGCTGGGGCTGGTTGCTCGACCCGGTCTGGAGTGGACGCATCGCGTTGCAGAGCGACGCTGCCATCGGCGCACTGGACGCGGCGCTGGCGGTGCAGGGGGCGGGACTGGCGCAGTTCAAGGACATCGGCAACATGTGCATCGAGGAAATCGACCTGCTCGCGGACGTGTTGGTGCGTAAACAGCAACAAGGGCATTTCGGCGCGTTCTGGTCGGACGACGAGGAAGCGGCGGAATTGATGCTCAGCCCGACCATCGATATTCAGAGCCTGTGGTCACCGACGCTGGTGCGACTGCATCGCGCCGGTGTGAAATACCGCGTTGCGGTGCCGAAGGAAGGCTATCGCGGCTGGTTTGGCGGGTTGTCTCTTTCACGCCACGCCAAGGGGCCTGTGCTCGACGCGGCCTATGCCTATCTGAACTGGTGGCTGTCCGGCTGGCCGGGCGCGGTGATGGCGCGTCAGGGTTACTACATAGGCAACCCGGCCCGCAGCCGCGATCACCTGAGCGCTGCCGAGTGGGACTACTGGTACGCCGGCCTGCCTGCACGCGAGCAATTGCTGGGCAGCGACGGCTTGCCGCTGATCGATGCCGGAGAAGTGCGCGACGGTGGTTCATATGAGGAGCGCATGGGTCACATCGCCGTGTGGAACTCGGTCATGAATGAGCACAACTACCTCGTTCGACGCTGGAGCGACATCCTGCGGGCGGGTGGCAAGCCGGGCGGGAAAGCGCGTTAGCTATTGATCGTGTCCACTGATCGTGTCCACGGTTCCGCGCTCATCTTTATATACATGTTTTCGCGCAGCCATAAACCCCCTCCCATGGGGAATGCATTCAGTCATCCGAGCGCACAAAAAAAGGCGGCCATCTTTCGATGGCCGCCTTTCCTTTACCTCAGCGCAACATCACTTCGGCAGTTTGAACGCCATCACGTAGTCACCTTGCTTGGTGCCCAGCGAGCCGTGACCGCCGGCCACGACCAGCACGTATTGCTGACCGTCCTTGCCGGTGTAGGTCATTGGTGTGGTCTGAGCGCCTGCTGGCAGGCGGCCTTCCCACAGCTGCTTGCCGTTACGAACGTCGTAGGCGCGCAGGTACTGGTCAAGCGTACCGCTCAGGAACGCCAGGCCGCTGGCGGTGGTGAACGTACCGCCCAGGCTTGGAACGCCCATGGTCAGGGGGATCGGAACCGGCGAGCTGTCACGCACGGTGCCGTTCTTGTGCATCCAGATGGTCTTGTGGGTGGTCAGATCGACCGCAGCCACGTAACCCCATGCGGGTGCCTGGCAAGGCAGGCCCATTGGCGACAGCAGTGCTTCGAGGATCACGCCATACGGTGCGCCCTTGTTCGGTTGTACGCCTTCGGTTTCGCTCTTGCGGCCCGGACCGCCTTCGACTTCAGCCGATGGCACCAGCTTGGAGCGGAACGCCATGTAGCTCGGATTCACGAATGCGATCTGGCGGACCGGATCAATGGAGATACCGCCCCAGTCGAAGACGCCGAAGTTGCCTGGATAAACGATCGAACCCTGCAGCGATGGCGGAGTGAACGGACCGTCGTAACGCAGCGACTTGAAGTCGATCCGGCACAGCATCTGGTCGAACGGGGTCACACCCCACATGTCGCGCTCTTTCAGCGGAGGCGGCATGAAGTTCAGGTCAGACTTGGGCTGGGTCGGCGAGGTGTGATCGCCTTCGACCGCGCCTTGTGGCACAGGCACTTCGTTGATCGGCACAATAGGCTGACCGTTGCTGCGGTCCAGCACATAGATGCTGCCCTGCTTGGTCGAGGCCAGAACGGCTGGTTTCATGCCGTCAGCGGTTTTCATGTCCATGAGGGTCGGCTGACCGCCCACGTCCATGTCCCACAGGTCGTGGTGAGTGAACTGGTAATCCCAACGCACCTTGCCGGTGGCGATGTCCAGTGCAACCAGGCCCGCGCTGTACTTCTCGGATTCTGGCGTACGGTCGCCGCCCCACTGGTCAGGCGTCTGGTTGCCCATCGGCAGGTAGATCATGCCGAGCTTTTCATCGACGCTGAACATGGACCACATGTTCGGCGAGTTGCGGGTGTAGACCTGTCCCTCAGCGATAGGCGCTGTGGCTTCAGGGTTGCCGCTGTCCCAGTTCCAGACCAGACGACCGGTGTGTACGTCGTACGCACGGATCACACCGGACGGTTCGTCCATCGAGACGTTATCGGTGACGTGGCCACCAATGATCACCAGGTCCTTGGTCACGGCCGGAGGCGAGGTGGAGTAGTAGCCACCCGGTGCGAACGTGCCCATGTTGGCCGTCAGATCGACCGAGCCCTTGTTGCCGAAGTCTTCGCACATCTTGCCGGTGTCGGCGTTCAGGGCGATCAGACGGGTGTCGGCAGTCGGCAGGAAAATTCTGCGCGGGCAGGAAGCGCTTGCAGTCGAAGCGTCCGTCGTAGCCGGAGCAGCCGGGCTTTGAGCCGGAGCACCGGCGGCGGCATAGGCTGCGTCATCGTGGTACGAGACACCACGGCACGTCATGTGCGCCCAGCCTTTGAAATTCTCGGCGTTCTGGGTGCTGATCTTCGGATCGAAGCGCCAGATTTCCTTGCCCGTGTCCGGGTCAAGTGCGATCACCTGGCTGTGCGGCGTGCAGACATACAGCATGCCGTTGACCTTGAGCGGGGTGTTCTCGGCGGTCGTTTCGCCCGGGTCGTTCGGGCCTGGAATGTCGCCGGTGCGATACGTCCACGCTGGCTCCAGCTTGCTGACGTTCTCCGGCGTGATCTGTGCCAACGGAGAGTAGCGATCACCAAATGCGGTACGGCCATAGGACTGCCAGTCACCGTCGGGCATGGCGGGCGCGGTATTGGTTGTGCCTGCGGTCTCGCGATCCAGTTGGCCTTCGATGCGGCCAGGGTTGGTGAACTGGCTGGCCAGCGCGGTCAGACCGGCAAGCACCACGGCGATGCTCAACGCACCGGTGCCCATGCGGGCCGGGCCGTTATGCAGCAGCGGACGGCGGAACCATGGCAGCAGCAGTACCAGCCCCAGCGCGAACCACAGCGCCAGGCGCGGCACCAGTTGCCACCAGTCCAGACCGACTTCCCACAGAGACCAGACCGTACTGGCGAACAGCAGGAACGCATAGAGACCCAGCGCAGCACTGCGCCCGGTCATCAACAGCACGCCGGTCACCGCAAAGCCGATACCGGCCAGCAGGTAATACAGCGAGCCGTCCAGTTGCAGCAACCTGATGCCGCCGACCAGCAAGGCCAGCCCCATCAACAGAATCACCAGCCCGAGCAGTGTCGGTAACAGACGATTTCTACCCGAAGCACCATCAGTGCTCATAATGCGAATCTCCGCGAGAATTGAATGATTGACCCCGGCGCCGCAACCTCTGCAGGGTCCTGAGCCACTCTTGAAACCAGACTAACTGTTGAGACGATTTACCAGCGGTTGAATTCAACCGCTGGTCAGAACGAGAGTTGCACTTTCAATCCGGCCACCAGCGCATCGTCGACCTCGTCCAGCCCGCCCGGATGACGCACGTATTGCAGGTTGGGGCGCACGGTCAACCAGTCGGCCACATGCACGCCGTAATACAGCTCGGCGTTGTATTCCGTGTCTTGCAAAGGCATGAAGGATGGGTCGCTGTAGTCGTAGACCGCCGCTGCCTGATTTCGTGCATCAGCGTTTTTCCGGTACGCCGGATTGACGTGAATACGCGACAGACCAAGACCAATATCGTCCTGAGTACGGGCATCGAACGGGCCTTTGTAGACCATGCCGACCGAAACATAGTTATCCACCATGTTGGTTTTCTTGTCGTGCAGCGTGCCATTGGCGAACAGACTCAGGCCGCGGCTGGCATCGCCATCGTGCCGGGTGACCTGCTGGCGCAGATTCAGCCACACGCCATGTTTGCTCGAAGCACCACGATACGCCGTCCCGGTGAGCGCCGCGGGCTGGCCATCGGTATTCTTGTAGACGTCTTCGCTATCGGCGGTGCTGTAGTAATAACCGGCGCGATATTCACCCGGCAAGCCATCGACGCTGGGCGACCAGACCAGCTCCACCGGCAATACCGCACCTTCGGTGCCACTGCCGCTGAGTTTGAAGGCGTTGTCGTTTTCCAGGTTGGACGGGTTTTGCTCGAAGGCGCCGACCTGCACGAAGACGTCAGGCGTGAGCTGATACTTGATGCGCATCGCCCACTGACTGATCGGCCAGTTGTACCAGGTGTTGACGTAGTTGCCGACCTGCGAGCCGCACAGCGACAGGTTCTGAAAGTCACAGGGTATGCTGTTGAAGTCCTCACCTTCGTTGAAGCGGCCGAGCTTGACGCTCAAGGCCTGGTCGAAGAACTTCTGCTGATACCACATCTGTGTCAGCCGGGTGACACTGCCGCGTCCCCAGACTTCCTGCGAAGAAGATATCGTGCCGGTGCGCGGATCGCCGATCCGGTCGTTGCTGATGTTATCGCCGTTACGGTTGTTCAGGGTCAGCTGAAACTCGGCGTCATGCCAGCCGAGGATTTTCTGCAGGTCCAGATGAGCGCCGACGGCGATCTGGTCGCTGTAGCGGGTGGCCTTTTCGTGGTTGTAGCCGCCGTGCAGATTGGCTCCGGTCTCGCTGGTGTAATCGAATTTGAAATCGATACCTTGCGTGGAAAGGTCGGTACGCTTGCCGCTCCAGTCACCCAGCATCCAGGATGAATCGGGTGACAGAGCGGGCGCGGCATGGGCTGTGCCTGCCAGGCCGAGCAGTGTCAGGCCGCACAGACTGACAGCTCGGTGAACCGTAGCGAAGCGGTAACGCTTTGATGATTTGGGCATGAAAAAGGGCATTCTTTTTGATTTTTTCAGGAACGACGAGGCTCCCCGTGACCGTCTTGGCGGGCATCGGTGAAACTCCGGATGCAGAGAATCGGTTCAGCTATGAAGGCGACAATGATAGGACGCTAACTAGTTTACGAAAAGGGCTTTCCTTGACATGGATCATTGCAGATTTGGTAACAGTGCTTTAAGGCACTATTTTTAACCTGTGATGCGGGCCCTGCCGCACACCTGGCCCTTTCCGATGTCCGATGGGTCGGCTAAGGTGCGCACCTTCCTGTATTGCACCCACTCACGGGTTTCAAGGTTTGACATGACAACACCCAATACCGACCCGCTGCACGGCGTCACGCTGGAACAGATTCTCACCGTCCTGGTCGAGCACTATGAGTGGTCGGGCCTGGCCGAACGCATCGACATTCGCTGCTTCAAGAGCGACCCGAGCATCAAGTCCAGCCTGACGTTTCTGCGCAAGACGCCGTGGGCTCGGGAGAAAGTGGAAGGTCTGTACAAAAAGCTGCACCGCAGCAAAGGCTGGTAATCAACGCATGGCAGGGAGGCTGATATCCAAGGAAGCACACCGATGCACAGTCACCACCTGCCTCGTTCCCAACGGCAGCGTTACATCCTCTTGCTGGCTGCCTGTCTGGGTTGGGCGGGGCTTGCGATTCAGCTGTATCTGATTTTGATTGGCCGCTGGATGGATCAGGCGAGCCTGTTGGGAGGACTGGTCCGGTTCTTCAGTTTCTTCACCGTGCTCACCAATACGCTGGTGGCGGTCGCGTTGAGTTGTGCGCTCAGTGGGCGGCAGTCGGCAGGGCATCGGTTCTTTCGCGATCCGGTGGTGTGCAGCGGCATCGCGGTGAGCATCGCCGTGGTCGGTATTGCCTACAACATCCTGTTGCGCCATCTATGGCACCCGCAAGGCTGGCAATTCGTCGCCGACGAATTACTGCATGACGTGATGCCGCTGACGTTTCTGGCGTACTGGTGGCGGTGCGTGCCCAAGGGGCTGTTGCGCGTTAAGCATGTGTTTTTGTGGGCGCTGTACCCGATTGTGTACTTCGCCTACATCCTGCTGCGCGGCGACGTGGTCGGCGACTACATGTACCCCTTCATCGATATCGGCACGATTGGCTTCACCAAAGCCTTCATCAACGCTCTGGGTGTGTTGCTGGGGTTCGTGGTGATCGCATTGATGCTGGTGGAGGTGGATCGCCGGGCGTCGCGTCGCCAGAAGTGAGGCGCGGCATGGTCTGGCGCAGCCGAGGGCGCCAGACCCTCGAGATTCAAGCCTCTTCGCCGTCCAGCTTCCAGTAGCCGGCGGCCTTGACGAACGCTTCGTCGAGCCCGAATTCTTCCAGCAATACCCGGCGCAGTTTGCGAGACAGGCCGGATTCTGTCGCCACCCAGGCGTAGAGCTTGCCCTCGGGCATTTCCAGACGGCGGGTGACATCAATCAGGCTCTGCTCGCCTCGGACGATCCAAATCACATCGACCTGTGCCGCGCTCTGGAATACCTGCTGTTCCTGCTCGTTGGCCACCTCGACCACCACCAGCGCAGCACGGTTGGCAGGCAGCGATTCCAGACGACGGGCGATGGCCGGAATGGCGGTTTCATCGCCAATCAGCAAGTAACTGTCGAACATGTCCGGTACCACCATCGAACCTTTCGGACCGGCAATGTGCAGGCACTGTCCCGGTTCAGCCTGGGCTGCCCAGGTAGCGGCCGGGCCTTCGCCATGCAGCACGAAATCGATATCCAGCTCGCCGGTGGCTTCGTCGTAGCGACGCGGTGTGTAGTCGCGCATGGGGGGACGTGGTGCGTCCTTGTCGCTGGCAGGCGTCAGGGTTTCCAGGGCCTCTTGTTCCTGAGGCGTGCGCGGGAAGAACAGTTTGACGTGGTCGTCGGTGCCCAGGCTGATGAAGCCGCTCAGCTCAGGGCCGTGCAGGGTAATGCGCCGCATCAGCGGCGTCAGTTGGGTCACGCGCAGCACGGTGAGCTTGCGACGTTTGATCTCATGCATGACGCGGTGGATCGATTGTTCCTGAGTTTGTTCGGAAATCATTGAGACGGCTCCGAGGCTGATTGCGGCCCATCGACGATGGCCTTGGCGGTGTTGTTCAACAGGTCGCGGACCCGAATGATTTCCTCCGGGCTCCAGCGACCATCGTGCATGTGCATCGCGTGGCGCAGGTTATGAACTGCTTCGTGGATTTCCGGCGGTCGGTCATGCCCGCGCAGCGAACGCTTGCTGACCTCGATACGGGTGCGTACGCCGTCCAGTGCAACGGCCTGCTCCAGCAGGGACGCGCGGCCGGGATCGGTCACGGTGTAAAGCTTCTTGCCGGCCTGGGCGTCGCCGAGAATCAACTCGCTTTCTTCCAGAAAGGTCAGGGTCGGGTAGATCACGCCAGGGCTCGGGCAGTAGGCGCCGTCGAACAGGCCTTCAATCTTGCGGATCAGGTCATAGCCGTGGGAAGGCTGCTCGGCGATCAGCGCCAGCAGCAGTAATTTCAGATCGCCCGGAGCAAATACACGCGGGCCACGTCCACCGCGTTCACGGCCGGGACGTTTCTCAAAACCGTCGCGGTCTTCACGCACATGGTGGGGGCGGGGGTGGGGGTGATGAGCGTCATCACGCATAGTCTTCATCTCTCTCTGTACACGTTAGATATACCTTAAGATATATCTAAATTGCGTTGCAAGAGATGATGACGAACGGTAACGAGGTCACGTTCTGGTGTTTTGAGCGGTAGACGGCGAGTTGCACATCGCCTTGCCGTGGTCTTCCAGGTAAGGAGTCAATAGTGGCGCCATGCCCTTGAGCACCTGCACCGGCAGTGCCGAGGTGAAGCGAAAGCCTTCGGCGGCACGGCCTGGAACGAAAGCCGTCAGCGTGCCGAAATGGTTGTCGCCGATGTAAAACACGAATGTCGCCGTACGGTTGACGGCCCGCGAACTGAGGATGCGTCCGCCTGCGCCGATGCTCTCGATACGGTTATCGCCGGTGCCGGTCTTGCCGCCCATCGCCAGCACGCTGCCATCCTGCATTTTGAAAGTGCCCTGCACGCGTTTTGCCGTACCGCCGTCCACCACTTGCGACAACGCCTCGCGCATGGCTGCGGCCACTTCGGACGGCAGCACTCGCTCACCCAGTTCCGGATTGACGGTCAGTTCGGTTTCGTAGGGCGTGTCGGCAGCAAAATGCAGGCTGTCGATGCGTACTGCAGGCAGACGGATGCCATCGTTCTGGATGATGCCGATCAACTCTGCCAGCGCGGCCGGACGATCACCGGAGCTGCCGATGGCAGTTGCCAGCGAAGGCACCAGATGATCGAACGGATAACCCACGCGCTGCCAGCGTTGCTCGATGTCCAGAAACGCTTCGACCTCCATCATCGTGCGGATGCGGCTGTCGCGCGCACCTTTGTGCCGACTCTTGAACAACCAGCCATAGACTTCCTGGCGCTCGAAACGGCTGGCGGCCACGGCGTCCTTGAACTGCGCGTCGGGATGCTTGAGCAGATAGCCCACCAGCCACAGGTCCAGCGGATGCACCCGCGCGATGTAGCCTTGATCGGGCAGGTCATACGCGCCGGGGGCGTAACTGTCATACAGATCCGCCAGACGCTTTTCAGTCAGTTTCGACGTCGTTCTCGGGTCTTCCAGGTGCGCACGAACGAAGGCATTGAAGGTCGTGCGGTCGGCACCCGGCAACAGGTAACGATGCACGGCAGCCAGGCGAATGGCAGTGGGGTGGATGCCATCCAGAAAAGTGTCCAGGCGTTCCTGAGTGGTCTTGTCCTTGTAGCGCTTCCAGAAACGCAGCAGGAACACGGTGCCTTCGCGATCGGCGAACTGGCTCAGGTATTCCTGACGACGCGGGTTGTCGTCGTCCTTGAGCAACGCCGCGCTGTTGCTGGGTGCCTGATAGGTGCTGTAGCGCACCACATCGCGCATCAGACGAATGAACGGCAGGTTGATCGACTCGCGCAGCGATTCGCGCAAGGTCGGGATGCGTCCGTCGTCTTCGTGTCTGAAGTTGTTGAAACGATGCATGCCGCCGCCAGTGAAGAACGCTTCTCCAGGGCTGGCCGAGTAGGTACGATCCAGCGCCGCCGCGAGCATCTTCGACAGATCGTGATCCTTGTTCTGCAGCAGATAATCCACCGACCAGCGGGTCAGGCGATCCGGTTCTTCAATCGGTACTTTTCGCAATTGCGCAACGCTCATGTCGGCGTAACGCCCGTGCAGTTCGGCGATGATTTCCAGATAGGTAGTGAGCACGCGCATCTTGGCGGTCGAGCCCAGTTCCAGCTTGCTGCCCTCGTTGATGTCGAAGGGCTGGTCGGTGCTGTCGGTCTGTACCCTGACCCTGGAGCCATCCGCGCCGCGTTCGAAAAGCGTAAAGCTATAACGCACCTGCGCAGTGCTGGCCGGGGACAGCAGCCGTTCGCCCATCAGCCCCATGCTGCGGGCGAACTCCGGGTCGGCCAGATCACGCAGGTATTGGCTGACCTGAGTCTGCAACTGCCCGTGCAGGGTGCTGGTGGCCGACAGGTCTAGACGGTCCAGATCATAGAGCGGTCGATTCAGCAGGTTCGACAGACGGGTACGCGCAACGCTGATGCCCTTGTTGGTTTCGATAGGTTGAATCGTCGGCTGCTGCACCCAGTCGCGGTAGGTGACTGTCGTCGCCAGCGCGGCATCGGCGAGGGACTGATCAATGACATTGGCCTGCGCCAGCAAACGGATATGGCTGTCGGTGAGCTCTGCCAGTTCCAGCCTTCCCTTGGCCAGGTAATGGGAAGGTCGACGCTGGGCAATCACCAGCGACAGCACCTCACGCAGGGCCAGCGCTTTCTCGTTCAGGCCTTTCCTGTCGGCAGGACTGGACGCGAGTATTTCGTTGGTTCTGGCAAAGTCCGCACCGAACCAGACCCGCAGCCCCTCAGCCAGGCCGTGTACCTCGCCATGACCGGGCACGGCTGACAACGGCACGCTATTGAGGTAATCCCGGACTACATGCTGGCGCGCTTCCAGCGTTTGCGCGCCGGGCTGATAGGCGCGGACGCTGGCGGAGATCATCTGCCGGATCTTCTCCGAGCCCGACTGCGTCAGCCCATCCGGCGAGTGACGGTACTTTTCCAACTGCGTGGCCAGCGTACTGCCGCCTGCCGACTGGCCGGGCAGCGACAGCATTCTCGCGATCTGCGACCACGCCGCCTTGGCGAAGCGTGGCCAGTCCACTGCCGGATTGGCCAGCGGCTGCTGCGGGTCGAGCAGGTCGCGGTTCTCGATGAACAGCAGACTGTGAACGACCACCGGCGGAATGTCGGCAAAGGCTGGATAAAACTGCTGTGGATAGCGGAACTCATACAGCGGCGCGCCCCGGCAGTCGGTGATCGACAGCCCCGCCTGAATCTTTTCCTGATAAGGCACAAAGAAACCGCGCTGGCTGTAACGCATCAGCTCGGGGGAAAAGCGCGCCTGTCGGGTGATCACGTAATCGCGCTTCAGCAGACGCGGCAGAAATTCATCCAGCGAGGAATACCCCAGACGTTTGTCGAAAGGCCCGTCACCCGGGTACACGACATCCGTGCTCGGTCCAGGCTGCACCGAGTAACTGAGGCTGGCGGCAAAACGGCTGAACTCCCGGGCCTGAAGCCTGGAACTGCGGCTTTCGACCGCCACCGCTGCGCCGAGCGCTACACCTCCCAATGCCACGACCACCCAGAACACCCGCCATCCGTAACGTTTACGAGGGGAATGCTTCGGCGCGCGTGGGTCATCCTGACGGTCAGCGGAAATCACATCTTGCCTGCTATCGGAATGCCTTAATACGCCCATAGTCGATGGCCCGTCACCCTGTTAACGCACCTGAGACAAGCTTAGACGCTGGGCGGGATTGCAGGAGAAATTGTCGGGAGGAATTTAGAGAGCTTCGCAGGCGTTGAGAGGCGGTCAGCCAAATCCCGGTCGATGTAAACCAGAGCTGATTGACGTGCGTTATATAGTTAAAGTTTGCCAGTTATTAGTGTGTAGGACGTTTCCTTAAAGTTGTTTTAGGTGTTGATCTTCGGCGACTCAACTGATTACGTCCAGGCCGTCAGTGGCAATGATGCCCGGCATGAATTAATGGATTGAAGTTGAGGTTAAAGATGAATATCAATAAAAACGCTGCATGCCGTCTGCTGTTGTCTGGACTGTTTCTGGCGGTGTCCTGCCATGCGCTTGCACAGGGTGAAAGTAGGGTTGCAGATGTTATGCCGGATGCTCCACAGGCAACATCGGCGCTGCGTGCGGAAGCTCCAGGTGTCGTCGTACTCTCCGATAAGATTCACGAGATCAGTCAGATGCTGGAGAGTAATTCGGCGGTCCATCAGTACAGCTTTACCGCAATTCGTGGTCAGGATGTATTGCTGACGACGCCCGGCAGTCAATACGACAAACTATGGAAAGTTGAATATCAAATTGACGGTGCCGCGTGGAAGCCTAAACCCTATGCAGGCGCTCAAAAGATATCGGGCTTGAACCCCGGCTCTCAGGTCAACGTCCGCGTCCTCGCCGTTGAGGGGGTCAAATTTGCGAGCACTGAATACAGGATCGTGTTCGGGTCGTTTCCTCACATGAATTACGACCTGCTCAACGAGAAGGGCATTTTGCCGATTTCAGCTTTTCAGCAGTACCTAGAAGGATTTCTTGCGACTCAGGCGTTCAAAGAGGCGACGCTGGAGGCGACTTTTACCGACAGCAAGGCGTATCCGTTGGAGGGTGGTCAGCTGGACTTTTCACTGACTACGGGCACCGGAGAGGAGGTGAGAGACGTTTTCTCATCTGATAAAAATGGAAAAATATCAGAGTTGATAGAGTTCAAACGCTGCGAAGGTGGACGGCTCGCAGACAGTATCTATGAAAATGTCGACAAGACAAGACTCACGTGGAGTACGCGTTACGAGAGGGGACACTATAAGGCTAACAATATTTTGACAGGGCAGTTGGAAGACAGGGCCCACGAATTTAAGCTAGGGCATTTGTGCAAGCGCTGGCTAACCAATTTGCATACAAGACCTTAACTTCTAGGGTAGGGCGCCTCCGCTTGCCTGCGGAGCGCCCTTTTTGAAATACCTAAGCGTAGGTGTTGATCAGGGAGTTTCCATTCTTCTCGTCATGCTCCTTTACTTGCTTCATCCATCCTTCAATCATGCTGTGCGGGTCTGTGAGTGCTTTGCCAAGATCAATAATGTGCTGAAAGTTTAAAAGGCTCAGGTTGGTTTTTCCTGAAAAGTGTTTGGGGTCGTGGTCAACAAGACTCATTATAAGCTTCGCACCTTGTCGTACCGAGTTTTTGAAGTCGGCGCCGGAATTGATGGCTCCGGTCAACCACTTCAAGTCGTCATCGCTCAGACTTTTTCCAGTGTCCAGTATTTTGATCTCCGCGTCGTCGCCAAGAGTGAAACTGAAGCTTTTCTCTGCCAGGTCAGGTCGCGCATCTAAAATCTGTTCTTTGAAGTGGCAAAAAAATGAATACTGGTTGCTGAGTTCAATGCTGGCCTCCATGCTCGCAAAAATTAAATACTGATCTTTAGTCATCTCGCGCAGTTCGTTTTTTATTGTGTCGTCCCCGTAATTGACAAACTTTCCCTTCCAAGGCTCTTCCTCCCTCGTGTAAAACTCTTTCGCAAAAGCTTCTTTCTTTTCCTGATCCGTTAATGCATTGGAAGGGAGGTCGGTCGGCAGAGGCGCAAGCGTCTGCCGCGGTGTTTGAGACGGTATGTAATATGGAATAGCGCTGTTGATATTCATGTCTCGCTCCTTGCTGAATGGATGACGCTTCCTGTGATAACGGCCGTCAGGGTAAAAGCTTGGCCTGATAACCTCGTAGGGCATTTCCGATGCGACGTTTTGTTGTGAAGCCTTTCTCGAATCAAGCGTGAACATCCACCCGTGCGCCCTCCACGACCTCGCGTTTCGGGGCATTACGTTCGATCTGGTAAATGATGGTGTCCATAAAGTTACCGATGGTGTTGCGGCTGAATACCTGGCCGTAATCGATGACCTTGCTGAAACTCTCCAGATTGAGTGTGTGCTCTGTGCCGAATTTTTCCGGGTAATGGTCCAGCAGCGTCATGATGCTTTTTGCATTGTTAACCAGCGCATCCTTGAGTGGCTGACGCTTGTTGAGCTCCTCGGTGAGGTAGGTGTGCTCGGCGGGCGTCAATACACCGTCCGGGTCGGTCACCTTGATGTGCTCATCGAAGCCTAGCGTGAAACCATAGTGTTTGTTGGCAAGCTCCGGGTTCAAATAGGAAAGCTGCTGTTTGAAGTCATGAAAGTCGTCGAACATTCTGCAGACGGATGTTTGAAACCTCTCGATTTCCTCGTTCAGAAATTCTTGTCGATCATGTTCAAAAAATGTATCGGAACTATGCGTCAGATAGTTTCCCATAGTGCCTTGGGCTTTTTTAGTCAGCCAAGGCGTTTTTTCGTAATGGTAAAACTCTTCATTCGGGTCGCGTGCAGCCTTGGGCGGCAGCATCAGATGTTTTGGCGAAACAGAGAGGGGGACGATATCCCCACTTAAATCTTCGACCGTTCTGTTCTGTAACGGTCTTTCAGACGTTAGCGGATTTACATGGTTTGTCACGGTGTTGATATTCAAGGCATTACCCTCCCGTTGAGTTCATACCGGATAACGGCCATGTCCAGAAAAACTTGGCCTGATAAAGCAGTAGGAAACTTCCGAGAGGGTTGTCGAGTGTGATGCTGTTCTCAGGTGGGTAACAGGCGGGGCGCTTTGTCGAAGCGTTTGTTCAGCTCGAGTCCGTTAGCCATGAGCATCATTAATCCCAATCCGATCATTGCGGTGGTCACTTGCATCGGCCAGGTGTCACCCGCCAGTGCGTTGGCCATGTCGGCCAGCGGTGCCAACAGTACGCCCAGACAAAAGACTTCCAGTGAGTAGCGGCCCATGCGGCAGGTCTGGCGGGCGGGCCAGTTTTCAAGCCAGGTGCTGGTGGCGGGCAGCAGGCGGGCAACCACATAGACCAGCGCCAGGAAGTGCAGCAGGCGAACCGGTGCCAGGTCGGTCTTGCTGATGGGGTAGAAGGTTTCCAGTTGCAGCGTCGACACCAGTGCTGTGTGCAGGCCCGGCCATTTTTCGCTGAACGTCAGTGCGCCTGCGATCAGCACATAAACGGCAGATACGACGAATAGCGGTTGCCGATGCAGCGGGCGCCGTTCCTTGGCGACGTGCGTTTCAGCCCGCAGTGCACAGGCGCCACCGAGCACGAACAGCAACTGCCAGGCGACCGGGTTGAAGTACCAGACGCCACCGCCTTCGTAGGCGCGCAGGTTCCAGCCAAACAGCGGCACCATCATGTACAGCGCAATGGACAGCCCTACTGCCAGTTCCAGCTTGCGCAGCATCAAAGGCAGGATCAGTGGCAAGGCAAGCAGCAGTACGATGTAGAGTGGCAAGGGGTCGGTCAGGTTGGGTTTGAAGCGCAGCAGGAGCTCATCGGCCAATGCTTGTTGTGGATTGCCGACAAAATATTCGAGGCCCATCTGCTGCACCATGTCGCGGGTTTCGACGTGGTTGTTGGCGACGAAAACGATGCCCATCAGCAGGGTCAGCAGAAAGATGTGCACGACGTAAAGCACCCAGGTGCGCCGCAGGATCCGCACGCCTGCAACCAGCAGGCCTTCGCGTCGGGCAATGCGCCCGTAGGCCAGGATGGCCGCGTAGCCCGCCAGAAACACAAAGATTTCGGCCGCGTCGCTGAAGCCGAAGTTGCGCACGGTCAGTTGGGCCAGAGGGTTGTCCGGCACGTGATCCCAGAAGATGAAGATCAGCGCCAGGCCTCGAAAAAAGTCGATTCGATGATCGCGTCCGTTAGTCATAACGGTGGACTCTTGAAAGTTGCTAATAAGATGGGCCATACAGGGCTGAGGTTCCGCGCCGCCAGTCTGTCTGTCTCGGCGGCGCGGCAGGGTGGCGTTAAATCATGGCAATTGCAAAATCAGGCTATTACAGAATGTCTCCAGACCGAGCCTCACGCCACTTCATCGGCTGGCTCGAAGCTGTCGGCACGGGCCATGCGCCACATCCGTGAATAGAAGCTGTCGTCTTGCACGCCGTTGAGCAATTGCCCGGGTTGCAGGAAGACGTGGGTTTGCGAAAACAGTTTGATTTCCGTGGCTGACATGCGTCGTACCAGGTGTTTGGCTTCCAGTTGCGAGGGGTGGTCGAGGCCTGCTGCCGCAAGCATTTCGGCCAGACCCTTGAGGGTGTTGCGATGGAAGTTGTACACCCGCTCGGCCTTGTCCGGCACCACCAGCGCGCGCTGACGCAGCGCGTCCTGAGTCGCAACTCCGGTCGGGCATTTGTTGGTGTGGCAACTTTGTGACTGGATGCAACCGATGGCGAACATGAAGCCCCTTGCGGAGTTCGCCCAGTCAGCGCCAATCGCCAGCACACTGGCAATATCGAAAGCACTGACGATCTTGCCGCTGGCACCCAGGCGGATCTGCTCGCGCAGATTCAGGCCAACCAGCGTGTTATGCACGAACAGCAGTGCTTCACGCATCGGTGTGCCCATGTGATCGGTGAATTCGACCGGCGCGGCACCGGTTCCGCCCTCGGTACCGTCGACGACGATGAAGTCCGGGTAGATTCCGGTGTCGAGCATGGCCTTGGCGATGCCCATGAATTCCCACGGATGGCCCAGACAGAACTTGAAGCCAACCGGTTTGCCGCCCGACAACTCACGCAACTGTGCGATGAACTGCATCAGCTCGAAAGGCGTGGAGAACGCGCTGTGCCGGGACGGCGAAATGCAATCCTCGCCCATCGGGATACCTCGGGTATCGGCGATCTCCTGAGTCACCTTGTGCTTGGGCAGGATGCCGCCATGACCGGGTTTTGCTCCCTGGCTCATCTTGATCTCGATCATGCGCACCTGCGGATTGCTCGCCTGCGCCGCGAACTTCTCGGGATCGAAGCGGCCATCCGCTGTGCGACAACCGAAATAGCCGCTGCCCAGCTCCCAGGTCAGGTCGCCGCCATGTTCGCGGTGATAAGGGCTGATGCTGCCTTCACCAGTGTCGTGGGCAAAGTTGCCCTGTTTGGCGCCTTTGTTGAGTGCTCGGATGGCGTTGGCACTGAGCGAGCCGAAGCTCATGGCCGAGATGTTGAAGATCGATGCCGAATAGGGCTGCGAACACTGCGGGCCGCCGATCAATACACGAAAGCTGTTGGGATCGCTCAACGGGGCTGGGCGCATGGAGTGGCCGATGAATTCGAAACCGGTCTGATAGACATCGATCAGCGTGCCGAAAGGCTTGTCGGCCGATTCGTTTTTGGCACGCGAATACACCAGCGAGCGCTGTGCCCGCGAGAAGGGCAGGGCGTCGCTGTCGGATTCGAGCAGGTACTGGCGGATTTCGGGGCGTATCGCTTCGACGGCGTAGCGAATGTTGCCCAGGATCGGGTAGTTGCGGCGAACCGAGTGCGGCGACTGCAGCAGGTCGATGATGCCCACGACGCTCAGCATTGCGGTCAGCAGCGTGAACGGCCACAGCCACTCGTGGTGCCAGAACGGCAGGCTGAACAGCGTGAAAAGTACGCATCCGACGAAAACGGCATAACGACTGAGTAGCGAGAGGCTCATACGACATCCTTGGACTAATGGCGGTTTTCTGCGCTGGGCGCCCCGTCTTTGCCTGCGGTTACGGCTTGCAGGACTGCGGGGCTGCCGGAGAGTTTACGTCCCGGCCTGCTCGCAGAACGAGTCGGCAGGGAGCACCACTGAAATGTAGCGGGTTGCCGCTATGGGTGTGAGCAGTAAATGAAGCGCGGGTGATTGCTTTTGCCTGTGTCGCAGCGTTCGTTCAGCTTTCCAGCAGCCGGGGCTTGAGATGTCGCAGGCGTTCGGTGGCTGCATACACTTCTTCACGACCTTCCAGGCTGGTCCAGCGTAGATGCTGGATGAGGGCCTGCTCTTTGGGGTTGAGCGCGACGAAACCGGGTTCGTCTTCCTTGTGCATGAAGCTGTCGCGAGGTGCTGTGGGGGTGCTGGCCTTGATCACGTCCTGCAAGGCGTTCTGCAGCATCGAGACATAACCCAGCAGCATCGAAGGGTTGCACATGACATCAGTCTTGTTGACATAACCATCGAGCAATCGCAGTGAATCACGGGCCTCGATCAAGCGTTCATAAGCATGTGAGGGCAGGTCGTAGTGGGGGGTGTCAGGCATGAAAATCCTACTGGCTTTTTTATTGTTCCATCGGCGCTTGAGGGTCCATCCGATGCCACCGATGTTGCAGATGCGCGCCGAACCTTAGCGTCAAGCGGCAGCCCGATCAAGCCCGCCGATGGAGCGAATCGACAGGAATCATTATCATCCGGAAATTCCGTTATGTTACTGTATAACGCTTAAATCACATGCTTGACCGGAGGCATCCATGAAACCCGATATCCATCCCGCATACCGCACCGTGCTGTTCCATGACACCGCAGCCGACGTCTACTTTCTGATCGGTTCGACAGTGGATACAGAGCGCACCCACCAGCACACCGACGGCAATACTTACCCCTACGTGGCGCTCGACGTGTCCAGCGCATCGCACCCGATGTACACCGGCCAGCAACGCAAGACCACCAGCGAAGGCCGGATCGCAGGTTTCAACAAGCGTTTCGCCACCTTTGGTTCCGGCACCAGGAAAGACGCTTCTACAGGTCAATGATCCATCACCCGTCCCGGTCAGGGGCCATCCGTACAGGATTGCCCATGACCGGGATTTTTTTTGCCGGGATTGAGGGTTGCGACCACTCGTCCTCTGGACTATTGGCGGGAATTGCTTTTATCTTCGCGGCCTGAAAAACAGGAGTACCCGCTTTGAAAAAGTCAGTGGCCATCATTTTCGGTGGGCAATCCAGCGAACACGAAGTTTCGTTGCAGTCCGCGCGCAATGTGATCAATGCGATTGATCGTGGAAGCTATGAGCTGACCCTGATCGGCATCGACAAACTGGGCAACTGGTTGTGGTTCGACGAAGGCGATTACCTGCTCAATCCGGACGACCCGGCAAGAATCAGCCTGAGCACTGCGGGCAAGCGTCTGGCACTGTTGCCGGGCAGCGCTGACGGTCAGTTCGTCGAGGTTGAAACCGGTAAGCAACTGGCGCGTATCGAGGTGGTGTTTCCGCTGATTCATGGTGCCTTTGGCGAAGATGGCTCGCTGCAAGGCCTGCTGCGCCTGCTGGCGATTCCGTTTGTAGGCCCTGACGTGCTCGGCTCGGCCGCCTGCATGGACAAGGACGTGACCAAGCGTCTGTTGCGCGATGCCGGGATTGCCGTCGCGCCGTTTGTCGTGCTGACCCGCGGCCAGACCGTCCACTTTACCGACGTGGCCAGTCAGCTGGGTTTGCCGATGTTCGTCAAACCGGCCAGCCAGGGTTCTTCGGTGGGCGTCAGCAAGGTCATGGACGAAGCCGGTTTCCAGGCTGCTCTGGCGCTGGGTTTCCAGTTCGACCACAAACTGTTGATCGAACAGGGCATTGTGGGGCGTGAAGTGGAATGCGCTGTGCTGGGCAACCGCGATCCGCAGGTCAGCGTGTGCGGTGAGGTGGTTGCCAATGATGAGTTCTATGCCTACGACACCAAATACCTCAACGGCGATCAGGCACGTATTGCGATTCCGGCAGAGCTGGCTACGGATCTGAGCGATGAGGTGCGCAATGTCGCGCTGACCGCCTACAAGGTGCTTGGCTGTGCAGGGCTGTCTCGGGTCGATTTCTTCGTCACCGAGGCGCGCGACATCATCATCAACGAGGTGAACACCATTCCCGGTTTCACCTCCATCAGCATGTACCCCAAGTTGTGGCAGGCCAGCGGTCTTTCCTACGCCGGGCTGATTGATCGGCTGATCACGCTGGCGCTGGAGCGCGCCGACGAGTCGCGACTGCTGAAGACGGATATCTTTGCATGAAGCTCATCACTATTGCGGCAGCCTTGCTGATCGCTGCGGATGGCAAGACCCTGCTGGTGCGCAAACGCGGCACCCAGGCGTTCATGCAGCCGGGCGGCAAGATAGAACCTGGCGAAGCCGCAGCCGTGGCATTGGCCAGGGAACTGAAAGAAGAGCTGGGGTTGGTCATTGATCCGCAACAGGCCGCTTTCCTCGGTGAGTTCACCGCACCTGCGGCCAATGAACCTGGCTTTGAGGTTCATTGCCATTTGTTCGAGGTGATGACCGACGCGCAGGCGGTGCCCGCTGCCGAGATTGAGGAAGTGATCTGGATCGGCACGCAGACTGACGTGGAGCTGCACCTGGCTCCGCTGACCCGCGACCTCATTCTGCCGCTCTACAGGCAGCGGCAGGCCCAGGTCGTCTGAGTTGCAGGCAGGGTGTCAGCGAACCGCGCTGACACCGTCCAGCGTCGAGAATGAAGTGTCCTTGGCGGTCAGCAGAAAATCGCGCATGTAAGGGGCGTCCAGCATGTCGGCGCGGATACCGGCGTAAAGCGTTGCGAACAATCCCTTCTCACCAAGCCGCTTGCCTTTGACATAGCCGCGCGAGCTGTACTCGTGCAGCGCCCAGTGGGGCATGCCGCACACGCCACGTCCGCTGGCGACCAGTTGCATCATCATCACGGTCAGTTCCGAAGTCCTCACTTGCGCGGGCTCGATGTCGGCTGGTTCGAGAAAACGCGTGAAGATATCCAGCCGGTCGCGTTCAACCGGATACGTGATCAGCGTTTCAGTCAACAGGTCTTCAGGAACCACGTAGGGTCTGCTCGCCAGCGCATGCTGATTGGCAACCGCGAGCATTGCTTCGTAGGTGAACAGCGGCACGTAGGTAATGCCGGGCAACTCCAGCGGGTCCGAAGTCACGACCAGATCCAGATCGCCACGGGCCAGCGCAGGCAGCGGAGCGAACGAGAAGCCCGAGGACAGATCCAGCTCCACCTCCGGCCAGGCATCACGGAACTGGTCGATGGTTGGCATCAGCCACTGAAAACAGCTGTGGCATTCGATGGCCATGTGCAGGCGGCCCGCGGTGCCGCCCGCAAGCCGTGCGATGTCCCGTTCGGCACCGCGAAGCTGGGGCAGCAGCGAATCTGCCAGTTGCAGCAGGCGCAGACCGGCACTGGTGAACCGAACCGGTTTGGTCTTGCGCACGAACAGCGGCATGCCCATGCGCTCTTCCAGTTCCTTGAACTGGTGTGAGAGTGCCGACTGGGTCAGGTGCAGGCGTTCGGCCGCTTCTACAAGGCTGTCAGCTTCACGCAGGGCGTGGAGCGTTTTGAGGTGGCGTATCTCAAGCACGGTCAGTGCTCCATGAATAGTATTTGTGATCAACACGAAAAAAATGAGTTTGTCTCATGATGCTTCGGCTGTCGACAATAGCACCATCTTTTATGGAGGACGCCTCATGGCTCTGGCACACACCCCTGACTCGCTGCGCATCGGCGCTGATCGTGAATTGCAACAGGCTCTGCGGGCGTGCTGGCAGCGTGATGAATCCTCTCCGCACACGCCAGACCAGTGGATGGCGGATCAGTTTTCGTCGCTGATTCCTCATCTGGTTAAGGACCAGCGTTTCCAGCCGGATTGGGAGCTGCTGCTCAAGGATGCTCAGGAAGCCGAAGCGCAGGGTCACAAAACTTCTGTCATCGGTCCGCTGACGTACCTCTGGTTCGCTCGGGCAGAAGAGGGCCTGGACAAGCTCGACCTGCTGGAACGACTGTTGCCTGCCTACGGCGAGATTTTCGGTCGACTGGCTGCCAGAGGTGTCGAGTGGGTGCAGATCGATGAGCCGATCCTGACCCTGGACCTGCCGCTGGAATGGCGCAATGCGTTTGAGCGCGCGTACCACATCCTTCAATACTCACCGATGAAGAAACTGGTCGCGACCTACCGTGGCGACCTTAAGGACAACCTTGGCGTAGCCGCCTTGTTGCCGGTTACCGGCCTGCACATCGACAGCGTCAGCGTGCCTGAGCAGCTGGCGCCGGTGTTTGATCGCCTGCCGGTCTACAAAGTCCTTTCCCTCGGCAGCGCCAGCGATCAGGTCGAGCTGGTTCAGGAGGCGCGTGCCCGGTTTGGCGATAACCTGCTGCTGGCCTGTGCCTGATCGGGTTTGCTCAGGCCCGTAAACGACCGTTGAGCACCCTTCATCAAATTGTCACGTAACTGTGGCAGCGCGCTTTGTAAAACATCATCAGACTCGCGGCCTACTGGGGATCTGTTTTTTGGTGTTTTTTCATGCGGGTTTTACTTTTTCTGGCCGCGCTTTTGTGCGGCTTGCCGTCTTTTGCGGCCGATCAATGCAGTGTTGATGTTCCTGTGCAAATGGCCGACCTCAAGGACGTCCGGATTGCCTACCAGAGTATCGGCAGTGAGTCCGACCCTGCCTTGCTGCTGGTCATGGGGCTGGGCGGGCAATTGATTCACTGGCCTGATGAAGTCGTGGTTGCGCTCTGTCAGCAGGGCTATCGCGTGATTCGTTACGACAACCGTGATGTCGGTCTGTCGACCTGGGTGCAACAGCCTGCCGATGCCAACCTTACCTATGAAGTGCTGCGCTACAAGCTGGGCCTGCCGGTGTCCGCGCCTTACTCGCTGACCGACATGGCCGACGATGCGCTGGGCCTGATGGATGTGTTGCAGATTCGGCAGTTCCACGTGCTCGGTGCCAGCATGGGCGGGATGATTGCCCAGCATCTGGCTGATCTTGCGCCTTCGCGGGTCGAGAGCATGACGCTGATCATGACCAGTTCCGGCGCGCAGGGTCTGCCGATGCCCAGCGCAGCGTTGATGCAATTGCTGGCCCGCCGTGGTGCGCCGAACCGCGAGATGGCCATCGAACAACAGGCCGACCTGCTGGCGGCATTGGGCAGCCCGGAGGTCAAGGATGATCGGGCGCAACTGCTGCATCAGGCTGCCGTGTCCTATGACCGGGCGTTCAACCCTGAGGGCGTCAAGCGTCAGATCATGGCGATTCTGGCAGAGCCTAGTCGTGTCGAACTGCTCAACCGCCTGCGCTTGCCGGTGCTTGTGGTGCACGGCACGGCTGACCCGCTGCTGCCGGTAATGCATGGCGTGCATGTCGCGGCGCATATTCAGGGCAGTCAGTTGCGATTGATCCCAGGGCTTGCGCACCGTTTTCAAGAGGCGTTCAAGGCGCCTCTGCTCGGCGCCGTGCTGCCTTACCTGAAGGCGCAGCACGAAGACGGTCGCAGCCTGGCCCAGTTGTAAAACCCGGCACGGTTGAAAGGGATGGGCAGAAGTGTATCGTGTGGTTTTTGCCGATTGAGCGAGGGCCTGCATGAGCACTGCACTGAAAATCGATTTCGTTTCCGACGTTTCCTGCCCTTGGTGTGTCATCGGTCTGCGAGCGCTGGACAAGGCGCTGGCTGAACTGGGCGATGAAGTACAGGCACAGATCCATTTCCAGCCGTTCGAGCTGAACCCGAACATGCCGGCCGAAGGGCAGGACATCAAGGAACACATCGCCGAAAAGTATGGTTCGACACCCGCACAGATCGAAGGCATCCACGACACCATCCGCGAGCGCGGTGCCGAGCAGGGCTTTGTCTTCGCTCAGGGCGAGCGGCGTATTTACAACACGTTCGACGCCCATCGTCTGCTGCACTGGGCCGAGCTTGAAGGCAAGCAGCATGCCTTGAAAGACGCACTGTTCGAAGCGTATTTCAGCGATCTTAAAGATCCTTCCAATCACCAGACACTGGCAGATGTGGCGCAGAAAGTGGGTCTGGACCGCGTGCGCGCTCAAGCCGTTCTGGATAATAACGAATACGCGAGCGAGGTACGCGAGGCCGAACAGCTCTGGACCTCACGCGGCGTCAGCTCGGTGCCGACCATCGTGTTCAACGACCAGTACGCCGTTTCGGGCGGTCAGCCGGTGGATGTGTTTGTCAGCGCGATTCGGCAGATTGTCAGCGAAGCGAAATAAGAAAATCGCTGACGCCGTTATCCGTGAATCCTGACCCACACCGTCACCAGCAGCGTCGCAGCGATCAGCCAGGCGACGGCTGCCAGTGCCAGTGAGGCTTCCAGGCGCAGACGGTCGACCAGCAGGTAAAGCGCCGCGAGGTAAACGAAGTAGGGGATGATCGACCACATGCCGAACAGGATGGTGGTTTTCAGATCGTCCAGCGAACGGCCCTTGCCGACGATGTAATGGGCGATCAGCGCGAAGGTTGGAAACAGCGGCACCAGGCCTGCGATGTAGTAATTGCGGGTCTTGGCCAGCGCCGCAAGTATTACCACCACCGCGCCGCCCAACAGGGCCTTGAGTACCAGATCCAATGGATTCTCCTGCTTGAAAGGCGTCATCGCGCCGTGAGTTGACGGTTCAGAGCCCGTATTTCTTGACCTTGTCGAACAGCGTGGTCTTGGCCATGCCCAATTCCTGACTGGCCTGGCTGAGATTGCCACCACTGCGTTGCAAGGCCTCGCTGAGCAGGTTGCGCTCAAAGGCCTCAACCGCTTCGGCAAAACCCAGGCTTTGATTCTCGATCACCGTGCCGGTCTGTTTGAAGGCGGGCAAACCCAGCGAAAAGCGCTCGGCAACGTTGCGCAACTCCCGCACATTACCCGGCCAGTCATGGCTCATCAGGTTCGACACGGTCTGGCGGTCCAGTTCAGGTGGCTCGCGGTCGAATCGCAGCGAGGACAACTGCAGGAAGTGCTCGAACAATTGCAGAATGTCTTCACGACGCTCGCGCAGTGGCGGAAGCTCAAGCGTCACGACGTTCAGCCGGTAATACAGGTCGCTGCGAAACTGGTTGGTCCGGCCCAGTGCGTTCAGATCGGACTTGGTGGCGGCAATGACCCGGCAATCCACCGCCACGCTCTGGTTTGAACCGAGACGTTCCAGCGTGCGCTCCTGCAGTACTCGCAATAGTTTGATCTGCAGGTTGACCGGCATGCTTTCCACTTCATCGAGAAACAGCGTGCCGTTGTCAGCGTGTTCGATCTTGCCGATCCGGCGCTTGCCCGCACCGGTAAACGCGTTGGCCTCATGGCCGAAGATTTCCGACTCGAACAGGCTTTCCGCCAGACCTCCGCAATTGAGGGCCACGAACTGGCTGCCCTTGCGCCGGCTGAAATCGTGCAGACAACGGGCGACCAGTTCCTTGCCGGTGCCGGTTTCACCTTCGATCAGCACGTTGGCCGAGGTGTCAGCGACATTGGCAATAAGGGCGCGCAGGTTCTGCATGGCCGGTGAGCGGCCGATGATCTTGCCTTCCAGCGAGTCGCGCTCGGCCAGTTGCCTGCGCAGCGACCAGACTTCCCGCGCCAGTCCGCGCTGCTCCAGCGCGCGACGCGTGACGTCCACCAGGCGCTCGGGCGAGAAGGGCTTCTCCATGAAGTCATAAGCGCCGTCGCGCATGGCGTTGACGGCCATCGAAATATCGCCGTGCCCGGTAATCAGCACCACGGGCAAGCTGCTGTCGCGGGCCTTGAGGCGGGTCAGCAACTCCAGCCCGTCGATGCCTGGCAAACGGATATCGCTGATGACGATGCCTGCAAAGTTGTCGCCAATGCGCAGCAAGGCTTCTTCGGCGCTCGAAACACCTTCGCTGACAATATCTTCCAGCGCCAGTGCCTGCTGACAACCCAGCAGCACGTGCGGATCGTCTTCAACGATCAGGACGGTCAGGTCGTTGTTGATGTTCATGGGTGTTGCCTCATGTCGGCTCGCCCTGGCGAGGTTCGGTTGGAGCGTTTTCGATGAATGGCAGGCAGAGGATAAAGCTGGTGCCGCCATCTCCCGGATGCTCGGCACTCAGGCTGCCGCCCGCCGCAGCCGCCAGGCTTGCTGACAGGGTCAGGCCGAGCCCGAGGCCTTGTTCGCCGGGTTTGGTTGTAAAGAAAGGTTCGAAGAGATGTTTGCGCGCTTCCATGTCGATTCCGTGACCGTTGTCGCGCACCAGCAGACGGTAACGACCGTCGGCAATCGCTCCTTCGATCCACAGCTCGGGTCTGGGCTGTGCGTGCATGGCGTCGAGCGCGTTGCCGATCAGGTTGACGAGGATCTGTTCCAGACGCGTCTGGTCGATGGCCAGCGTGGCATCGGCAAAATCCTGGTGCACCTTCAGCGCGGACTGTTCGATCCGTACGGCAAGCAACTGCAGCGCCGCGTCCAGAGCCTTGCACAACTGAGCCTGGCCCTTGTCGTCGCCGCGTCGGGCGAAGGCGCGCAGGCTGGCCGTGATGCGCCCCATGCGGTCCACCAGATCATTGATGGTGCGCAGGTTGGTGCTGGCGGTTTCCAGCGCGCCGCGCTCCAGGAAACGCACCGTATTGCCGGACAGTGTACGCAAGGCCGCCAGCGGCTGGTTCAACTCGTGGGCGATGCTGGTGGACATCTGGCCGATGGCGGCGAGTTTGCCGGCCTGCACCAGTTCATCCTGGGCTTTGCGCAACGTGTCCTCGGCCTGTCGACGTTCACGAATCTGCGCCTTCAAGCGTTCGTTACTGGCGCGCAGGTGCTCGGTGCGCTCGGCAATCTTGCGCTCCAGCTCATTGTTGGCGGCTTCCAGCGCCTCGCGCGCGGCCAGTCGGGTGGCGATTACCTTGCGGCGTTCGTTCCAGGCAATCAGTAAAAACGTCACCAGTGCACAGGCCACGGCCACCAGCATGCCTTGGCTGGCGGCTTCCCGGCGCAGGTCTTCCAGCGGGGTGAGCAGGGTCAGGTGCCAGGGGCTGTCGCTCAAGGGGCGTGTCTGCGCCAGATAGCTGACCTGGGTGTGCTCGCGGTCAACGGTAGCGTTGGCGGGGAAGGTGAGTTTTTCGACGCTTTCGGACAGCGACTCGCGTTCCAGCGGTACCAGTTCGTTCAGCGGCCACCAGTAATATTGCAGGCTGCGCGCCAGCCGTTCCTTGATGTCCGGCGTCAGCGGACGCACCGATTTCAGTCGGCGGGCCGGGTCGCTGGACAGGATGATGATGCCGTTCTCGTCACTGACGAAGGCTTCCAGGCGTGCCCGCTGCCAGCGTTCTTCAAGGGCTTCGAGTCGAACCTTGATCACCGCAACACCGATGATCCGGCCTTTCTCTTCCAGACCATGGGCCAGGTAATAGCCGGATTCGCCCGTGGTGGTGCCGATTCCGTAGAAGCGTCCGGGCAGGCCGCGCACGGCATCCTGGAAATAGGCACGGAAAGACAGGTCTTCGCCCTGATAGCTGTCGCTGTCACGCCAGTTACTGGTGGCCAGAACGCGGCCGGTGGTGTCGAGCACATAGATGGCGCGGCTGCGACTGCGGCGGTTCAGGCCTTCAAGGTAGCGATTGACCTCCTGCTGCAGTTCGGGAGTCGGCTCGTTGAGCAACTGCGAAACGCTGGATTCCAGCTCCAGGACGCTGGGTAGGTAGGTGTATTTGCTGATCTCGCTTTCGACCGTGCGAGCATGCAGTTCCAACTGACGTTCGCCGCTTTCGCTCAGGCTCTTGATGCCGTTGTTTTCGCTGACCAGATACGCAGCGTAGCCGAGCCCGATCATCAGCACGAAGATCAGGGGCGGGAGGAACAGCTGGCGAATCAGGCGGGGTTTCACGGCAAGTGATGGCGGCGCGGCGCGATAAAGAGTGGGGTCGCATTTCATCACAGTCGTCCTGAGCCGAACAGCTACCCGTGTGTAACGGGCAGCTGTCAGCGTAATGCTTAGTGCTGGAGGATCTTGGCGAGGAATTGCTGGGCGCGTTCGGAACGTGCAGACACGTCACCGAAGAACTCTTCCTTGGCGCAGTCTTCGACGATCTGTCCCTTGTCCATGAAGATCACACGATTGGCGACCTTGCGAGCGAAGCCCATTTCGTGGGTCACGCACATCATGGTCATGCCTTCGTGAGCCAGTTGCACCATCACGTCGAGCACTTCGTTGACCATTTCCGGGTCGAGCGCCGAGGTCGGTTCGTCGAACAGCATGACCACCGGGTCCATTGCCAGCGCACGGGCAATCGCCACGCGCTGCTGCTGACCGCCGGAAAGCTGACCGGGATGCTTGTGGGCATGCTCGGACAGGCCGACACGGTCCAGCAGTTTCAAACCTTTTTCGGTGGCTTCGGCCTTGCTGCGACCCAGCACCTTGATCTGGGCGATGGTCAGGTTTTCGACGATGGTCAGGTGCGGGAACAGCTCGAAGTGCTGAAACACCATGCCGACGCGCGAGCGCAGTTTCGGCAGGTTGGTCCTGGAGTCGGAGATCGACGTGCCGTCGACCACGATGTCGCCTTTCTGGAACGGCTCAAGGGCGTTCACGCACTTGATCAGGGTCGACTTACCGGAACCGGAAGGCCCGCAGACCACGACCACTTCGCCCTTGCTGACCTCGGTGCTGCAATCGGTCAGTACCTGGAAGTCCCCATACCACTTGTTGACGTTTTTGATGGAAATCATACGGCGAACCTTTTTTGCAAACGCTTCACCAGCAACGAGGCGGCAAAGCTGATCGTGAAATACACCAGACCGGCAATGATCAGGAACTCGTTGGCGCGACCGATGATGTCGCCGCTGGCCCGCGAGGCGTTGAGGAAGTCCACGAGGCCGACGGTGTAAACCAGAGAGGTGTCCTGAAACAGAATGATGCTCTGTTGCAGCAGCAGAGGCGTCATCTTGCGAAACGCCTGAGGCAGGATGATCAGGCGCATCATCTGGCCATAGTTCATGCCCAGCGCCTGGGCCGCGCCCATCTGCCCCTTGGAAATCGACTGCACACCGGCACGTACGATTTCGCAGAAGTAGGCCGCTTCGAACATCATGAAGGCCACGACGCAGGAGGTGAACGCACCGATCGGTGTGTCTTCACCGGTGATCCAGCGCAGCACGAACGGCACGGCCAGATAGAACCAGGTGATCACCAGCAGCAGCGGGATGGAGCGAAAATAGTTCACGTAAGCGCCAGCGACGTTGGCCAGCAGCTTGTTCGAAGACAGTCGCATCAACGCCAGCACGGTGCCGAGCAACAGACCGCCGACCACACCCATCGCCATCAGCTTCAGGGTCATGACCATGCCATTCCACAGGCCGGGGAGGGCGGGAACGATTCCAGTGAAGTCCATTATTTACCTCCCACGGAAATCAGGCCGGGCACGGCGACTTTCTTCTCGATCACACGCATCAGCAGCATCAGGCTCATGTTCAGCGTGAAGTAGATGAGGGTGGCCAGCGTGAAGGCTTCGAACAGGTTCGCGGAAAACTCGGCGGTCTGCTTGGTCTGCGCGAGCAGTTCCATCAGGCCGATCAGCGAGGCCACCGAAGAGTTCTTGAACACGTTCAGAAATTCGGAGGTAAGCGGCGGAATGATGATGCGGTAGGCTTGAGGCAGCAGCACGTTCCAGTAGATCTGTGGCAGCTTGAAGCCCATGGCGCGAGCGGCCGATTCCTGGCCTTTGGGCAGCGCCTGGATACCGGTGCGGACCTGTTCGCAGACCCGTGCGGCGGTGAACAGACCCAGGCACACGACGACGCTCAGAAACGCCGAAGTCGTCGGGTTGAGGTCTTGCTTGTACCACTCCTGCAGGTCTGCAGGCAGCAGATCAGGTACCAGGAAGTACCAGATGAACAGTTGCACCAGCAGTGGCACATTGCGGAAGATTTCCACGTAAGTCGTGGCAATGCCTGACACCAGACGGCTCGGTACGGTGCGCATGACACCCAGTATCGAACCCAGTATCAAGGCGATGATCCAGGCGACGACTGCAATGGCGATAGTCCAGCCCAGACCGGATATGAACCAGTCCAGATAGGTCTCGCTGCCGACGCCGGTGGACTTGAAGAACACGCCCCAGTCCCAGTTGTAATTCATCAGGGTCTCCCCCTCTTGTTCTATTGCTATCGAGATGCACGCAGTGTCGGTTCCCGAGCGGGAGATTCAGCCCGCTCGGGGTGCAGTCAGTTCAGCGAGGCTGAACCGATTGCTCAGGCTTTCTTTTCTTCGAGGGCTTTGGCGGGTTCGGCCGCCTGGTCGGTCGGATTCTTGATCAGCTCTTTGATTTTTTCGCTCATCGGGAACTCAAGGTTCAGGCCTTTTGGCGGGACCGGGGACTGGAACCATTTGTTGTAGATCGTGTTGATCTCGCCCGACTTGTAGGTTGCAACGATGGCGTCGTCCACGGCTTTCTTGAACGGTGCATCGCCTTTACGAACCATGCAGCCGTAGATTTCGTAGGACTGTGCGGTACCGGTGACGGCCCAGTCATCCGGCTTCTTGGCCTTGGCCATTTCGCCTGCCAGCAGGGCGTCGTCCATCATGAACGCGACGGCGCGGCCCGATTCCAGCATCTGGAAGGACTCACCGTGGTCCTTGGCGGAGATAACGTTCATGCCCATCTGCTTGTCGGCGTTCATGGCCTTCAGAATGCGCTCGGACGTTGTCCCGGCGGTGGTCACGACGTTCTTGCCTTTCAGGTCGTCGAAGTCCTTGTAGCTGGAATCTTTCTTGGACAGCAGACGGGTACCGACTTCGAAGATGCCGACCGAGAAATCAACCTGCTGCTGACGCTCGACGTTGTTGGTGGTCGAGCCACATTCCACGTCAACGGTGCCGTTCTGGACCAGTGGAATACGGGTCTGGGAGGTCACCAGGTTGTACTTGACCTTCAGGTCAGGCATGTCCAGTTCTTTCTTGATGCCTTCAACGATTTTCAGCTGAATGTCGTGGGAGTAGCCCATCGGCACGCCCGAGGCGTCAGCAATGTAGGAGAACGGGATGGATGCGTCACGGTGGCCGAGCGTGATGGTGCCGGACTCTTTGATTTTCTTCAGAGTGCCTGTCAATTCAGCGGCGAAAACCGGAGTGCTGATCAGAGCGGCAGCGATTGCTGCGCCCAGCAGATGGGGAACGATGCGCATCGATGAATCCTCGATTTCATTTTTTATTGATAGGACGCCTTGAGGGACATCCACTTCTTTGACGATGGCTTCAACGGCGTCCTGGGTAGACACACGCTAATGTCGAAGCAGTCGATGCAAGGTGTAGAGCATGAGTCATGCCAAACCTTTATGGATTTTCAACTCACTGAAACTAAAAGGTTTTTATCTGATTAAGGCGTGTTGAACGGCAGGCGCTCGTCCGGGAAGCCGAATCTGGCAGCGGCAGCTGTTCGGAAAACCGAATGAGTGGAGGGGGAGAGGGGGAAGGTGTGTGGGGGTTGGAAAGGTGTTACGTACAATCGCAGGCGCACTGCTGGCATCGGATATGCGGTATGCAGCTGCTGATACCTTTCACAGAAAACCAGGTCTTCAGTGGGTTACAGGTTGTTTGCCTGGAGGCGGCTAATCTGAAGCCATAGCCGCCTTACACAGGGCTCTCCGATTGACGGGGTGTCGCGCGAACCGGGTGTTGCGACTGATCAGGCCGCTTCAATCGCCGCCTTGTTGCGTGCAACCGTTTCCAGATAGCTGCTCACGGCTGCCTGTTCTTCAGGCGTGGTGAACAGACCCAGCTTGGTACGACGCCACAGGATGTCATCGATGCTGGTGGCCCATTCCTGATCGCACAGGTAATCAACTTCACGCGCGTACAAGCCGCCACCCAGGTGCTGACCCATGCCTTCAAGATTCTGCACACCTTCCAGCAGGCGCCAGCTGCGGCTGCCGTAGGTGATTGCCCAACGCTTGGCGATCGGAGCCGGCAGCCAGGTGTGACGACGGGTCAGTTCGCTGGCCAGCGCTTCCGGAGTCGTCATGTCTTCGCCACCCGGCAGCGCGGACGTGGCTGTCCAGCTCGGCTTCATCTGCTTGAAGAACGGTGCCAGTTGCGCCATGGCCGATTCGGCGAGCTTGCGGTAAGTGGTCAACTTGCCGCCGAACACCGACAGGATCGGCGCCTCGTCGGCACCTCCGGACAGCGACAGGGTGTAGTCACGGGTAATTGCAGACGGGTTGTCGGATTCGTCGTTGCACAGCGGGCGCACACCGGAGTAGGTGTGCAGCACATCGGCGCGGGTCAGTTGCTTCTTGAAGTGGTCATTGGCCACTTTCAATACGTAGTCCATCTCGCCGTCGGTGATTTCCACCTTGTTCGGATCGCCCTGATACTCACGGTCGGTCGTGCCGACAATAGTGAAGTGATCCATGTACGGGATGGTGAACACGATGCGCTTGTCTTCGTTTTGCAGAATGAACGCATGTTCACCTTCGTACAGCTTCGGCACGATCAGATGGCTGCCTTGAATCAGGCGGATGCCGTACGCCGACTCAAGCTTCAGGTCTTCACGAATGAACTTGGCCACCCATGGACCGGCCGCATTGACCAGTGCCTTGGCATGAATTGAAAACAGGCTGCCGTCGCTGCGTTCCAGATGCAGGTGCCACAGGCCCTTGACGCGACGGGCACTGACGCAACGTGTCTGGGTATGGATGTGCGCACCGTTCTCACGGGCTGACATGGCATTGAGTACGACCAGACGGGCGTCGTCGACCCAGCAATCGGAGTATTCGAAACCGCGGGTGATGCTGGAATTAAGCGGGCTGTCTGCGCCGAAACGAATCGTGCGCGAAGCAGGCAGCTTTTCACGCTTGCCCAAGTGATCGTAAAGGAACATGCCGGCACGAATCATCCAAGCCGGACGCAGGTGCGGACGGTGTGGGAGCACGAAGCGCATGGGCTTGACAATATGCGGCGCCTTGGCCAGCAACACCTCACGCTCAGCCAGTGCCTCACGCACCAGACGGAATTCATAGTGTTCCAGATAGCGCAGCCCACCGTGAATCAGCTTGCTGCTGGCAGAAGAGGTATGGCTGGCAAGGTCGTCTTTCTCGCACAGAAACACCGACAGGCCGCGCCCGGACGCGTCTGCCGCAATGCCGACGCCATTGATGCCACCACCGATCACGGCGATGTCGTAGACCTCTGAAAGAGGGGCGGCGGATGTCGCGTGGGTCTGGGGCATTGTTGGCCTCCTGAAGAGTGCTTGAGCGGTGCTCGAAAGGCGAATCTGAACATTAATGTTCACTTTCGAAAATCATAGCTCAATAAAAATCCCCTCGCCAGCGACTATTGATTGAAATTACTGATGATGAACTTAGAAAAGAACAAAAATGAACATTGTAGGACGGGATGAGCGAGGGCGCGTGAATCGATGAGCGTCGCTGCGAGCGGCAGGGTAGAGGGCTTGCGAATCAGCCGAGAGGCGAAAAGGCGACTTGAGCCATGTGCTTGGCTCACCGAATCTGAAGTCTGCGGCCTATGTGGCGCAGGGCGTCACGGGATGCATGTCCACGCAGGATGGGCACAACCTGTGTCGAGGCAGACTTATGGATAAACGCCGAGCACAGGGCATCGGCACATTCAGGTCAGTTTTGGTGATCAAACCACCTCAAGCCGGATCTTGTGCTGGTTCAGCAACTGCTGCAGCGCAGGGACAGGTGGCTCATCAGTGACCAGACAATCGATCAGAGTGATCGGCCCCAGCCTGACCATCGCGTTGCGTCCGAACTTGCTGGAGTCAGCTGCCAGCAGCACTTTGCGCGCATTGGCGATGATCGCCTGCGACACCCGGACTTCCTGATAATCGAAATCCAGCAGGCTGCCGTCTTCGTCGATGCCGCTGATGCCGACGAGGGCAAAGTCGACCTTGAACTGCGAGATGAAGTCGACACTGGCCTGGCCTACCACGCCGCCGTCACGACGCACATTACCGCCCGCCAGCAGCACCTCGAAGTCATCCTTGGCGCTCAGGATTGACGCAACATGCAGGTTGTTGGTGATGATTTTCAGGTTGCTGTGATTGAGCAGGGCGCGAGCGATGGATTCGGTGGTGGTACCGATATTGATGAACAGCGAGGCGTTGTCGGGGATTTGCGCTGCGATGGCTTCAGCGATCCGCTGCTTTTCGTCGCGCATCTGATCCGCTCGCATGGCGTAGGCGGTGTTTTCGATGCTGGAGTCATAGGCCGCGCCGCCGTGGTAGCGCCGCAGCAGGTTCATTTCCGCAAGCTGGTTGATGTCTCGACGGATGGTTTGCGGGGTCACGACGAACAGCGTCGCCATTTCATCGATGCTGACGTAGCCGCGATCACGGACCAGTTCGAGGATCTGTTGTTGGCGGGGAGGCAGGTTCATTGTTTTTCCTTGGGCGCCCACTGCAAATGGCGCCCATCATGCCGCAGGGACATGGGCTCTGTCAGCCGGAAATCCTGCTCCTCGCCAGACCGTCAGGCTTACTCCTCGTTTTCGTGCGGTTCCCAGTCACGGGTGCGGGCCACGGCTTTTTGCCAGCCTGCATACAGTTTCTCTTTATGCGCTTCTTCACACAGCGGCTCGAAAACGCGCTCGATCACAGCCTTGTTGCGCAACTCGTCCAGGCTGCTCCAGAAACCAATGGCCAGACCGGCCAGGAACGCCGCGCCCAGTGCCGTGGTTTCGCGCATCTGCGGACGCTCTACATGCGTGCCGAGGATGTCTGCCTGGAACTGCATGAGGAAGTTGTTGGCTACTGCTCCGCCATCCACACGCAGGGATTTCAGGCGTTCGCCGGAATCCTGCTGCATGGCGTCCAGTACGTCACGGGTCTGATAGGCGATGGACTCCAGCGCCGCACGGATGATGTGATCGACTTTCACGCCGCGGGTCAGGCCGAACAGCGCGCCACGGGCGTATGGGTCCCAGTAGGGGGCGCCCAGACCGGTAAAGGCCGGGACCAGATACACGCCGTTGCTGTCCTTGACCTTGCTGGCGAAGTACTCGGTGTCCAGCGCGTCGTTGATGATCTTCAGTTCGTCACGCAGCCATTGTACGGTCGAGCCGCCGTTGAACACGGCACCTTCCAGTGCATAAGCCACTTCGCCACGCGGGCCGCAGCCGATGGTGGTGAGCATGCCGTGAGCCGATTTCACCGCTTTCTTGCCGGTGTTCATCAGCAGGAAACAACCGGTGCCGTAGGTGTTTTTCGCCTGACCCGGCTCGACGCACATCTGACCAAACAGCGCCGCTTGCTGGTCGCCCGCGATACCCGCAATCGGGATGCCGCTCTTGCTGTGACCGTAGACCTCGGACGAGGCTTTGACCTCGGGCAGGATCTCGCGCGGAATGTCCAGCACGTCGAGCATGCGCTGATCCCATTCCAGGGTATGGATATTGAACAGCATGGTGCGCGAGGCGTTGGTGTAGTCGGTGACGTGGACCTTGCCGCCGGTGAATTTCCAGATCAGCCAGGTATCGATGGTGCCGAACATCAGCTCACCCTTGCGGGCGCGTTCGCGGCTGCCTTCGACGTTGTCCAGAATCCACTTGACCTTGGAGCCGGAGAAGTACGGGTCGATGACCAGACCGGTGGTGTCCTTGATGTATTCCTCGAGGCCGTCTCGCTTGAGCTGCTGGCAGATTTCAGTGCTGCGGCGGCATTGCCAGACAATGGCATTGTAGATTGGGCGGCCGGTGTCACGCTCCCAGATCACGGTGGTTTCGCGCTGGTTGGTGATGCCGATGGCAGCAATCTGATTGTGGTGCAGGTCGGCCTGGGCCAGCGCCTTGGTCATGCACGCGGTCTGGGTGGCGAAGATTTCCATCGGGTCATGCTCGACCCAGCCAGCCTGCGGATAATGCTGGACGAATTCGCTTTGGGCAGTGCTCACCACATTGGCATCGCGGTCGAAGATGATGGCCCGCGAGCTGGTGGTGCCCTGATCAAGGGCAATGATGTAGTTCTTGTTCTGTGTGTCAGTCATGTCGATTGCCTTGCGTTATTGGGGTGGAATTCAAGATGACGCTTGAGCCTTGCCGCGAATCGCGCTGGTGTCTTTCTTTTCTTTTTCGTCTACAGCGGGATCGGCGCCGGGCAGATGGCGCCCAATCAGCACGCGGTAGCCGGCGGCGCCGAGGCAGGCACCCAGAATGGGCGCAAAAATCGGAACCAGGAAATAAGGTATGTCACGACCGCCGGTGAATGCTATCTCACCCCAGCCGGCAATGAACGTCATCATTTTCGGGCCGAAGTCACGTGCAGGATTCATGGCAAAGCCGGTCAACGGACCCATGGCGCTGCCGATCACCGCGACCAGCAGACCGATCAGCAGAGGAGCCAGCGCGCCACGCGGCAGGCCGTTGTTGTCGTCGCCCAGCGCCATGATCACGCCCATTAGAATGGTGGTGATGACCATCTCGACCAGAAAGGCCTGGCCAACCGAAATGGCAGGGTTCGGATAGGTAGAGAACACCGATGCCAGTTCAAGGCTCTGTTCGGTGCCACGAATGATGTGGTGCGCATGTTCGAAGTCGAAAAAGAGGCTGACGTACAGAAGGTACACAAGCCCCGCGCCGCAGAACGCACCGGCGATCTGGGAAGCGATATAAAAAGGCAGTTTTCGTTTTTCGAAACCGGCAAACATGCTCAGCGCGATGCTGACGGCCGGGTTGAGGTGTGCGCCGGAAATACCTGCACTCAGGTAGATGCCCATGCTGACGGCCATGCCCCAGATGATGCAGATTTCCCAAAGTCCGAAAGAAGCACCCGCGACCTTGAGCGCTGCAACGCATCCGGTCCCGAAAAAAATCATCAGGGCTGTGCCCAGGAATTCAGCAGTACATTGTGCGGAAAGCGTTGGTTGTCGGGTTGCAATGGTCATGAATACCTCTTTTTTGTTTTTGTCGCGGCACCGTATGCAGACACGGATGCTCGTTATTGCGGCGTGTCAGGATTCTTCGGAATACGGTCACTGGTGCGAGTTATACCGAAAAACAGCGTTCGTTAATATTCGCAAACGAAAAAATATAGACAAGAAAGAACCCTGTCAAAGGTCGGAACTGAACGGTCACTGAAAAATATCACGGCCAGGTCTTAGTTTGTTTCTGCATGTTTTGTAGGAAAAGTCTTGATGGTTTTAAATAGCCATCAAGGCCGCAGCCTTTATGGATCAAGGCGCTTCCCGATTATTTGGCTTAAAGTAGCGCTCACCCTGATCTGTCTGGAGTGATGAATGACCCCCGCCTTGGATTTATTGAAAAAAGTTCGTGCCGAACACCGCATCCACAGTTATGAACACGATCCCAAGGCGGCATCGTATGGCCTGGAGGCGGCAGAAAAGCTCGGTCTGGAACCTGCGCGTGTGTTCAAGACGCTGCTGGCCAGTACTGAAAAGGGCGAATTGCTGGTCGCCGTCGTGCCGGTCGTCGGAACACTGGATCTGAAGGCGCTGGCTCACGCTGCCGGCGTCAAGAAGATCGAAATGGCCGACCCGGCCGCGGCGCAGCGCTCGACCGGTTATCTGTTGGGAGGCATCAGTCCCTTGGGTCAGAAAAAGCGCTTGCGTACGTTCATCGACGAAACGGCCATGCCCTTGGAGACCATTTTTGTCAGCGCGGGCAGGAGAGGGCTGGAAGTGGAGCTGTCAGCGCAGGTGCTGGCGGCTCACACCAGCGCGACCTTCGCCGCTATCGGCCGTGAATGAGTCGACCACTCAGCCGCTGACCGCGTGTGCAGCGACGCTGCCTGGGGCAGCAAACAGAACCAGATGATCGGCGGCGACCTGAATGCCGACCTGCTCGCCGGTCATGTGATCGGCGTGGCTGGGAAAGATCGCCTCGAGCTGGCTGCCGGTCGGCAACTGCAGGCGATACAGGGTTGAAGCGCCCTGAAAGATTCGACCGATGACCCGTGCTTTCAGCGCGCTTTGCGGTGCATGAACAATGTCGTCGGGGCGCAACAGCACGTCTACCGCGCTCCCACTGACGCCCGGATAAGCCCGATTGCCGCGCAGCACACCCAGTTCGGTCTGTACCGATTCATGGTCGATCATCTGACCGCGAATGAAATACCCCTGGCCGATGAAGCTGGCGACAAATGGCGTCTGCGGCTCGTGGTACAGGTTGTAGGGAGTGTCCCACTGCTCCAGCCGGCCTTCCTTGAAAACGCCGACCTGATCGCTGACCGCGAATGCTTCCTCCTGATCGTGAGTCACCAGAATTGCACTGGTGCCGCGCGCCTTCAGGATGTCGCGCACCTCGTGACTCAAGCGCCTGCGCAACTCGCGATCCAGATTGGAAAACGGCTCATCGAGCAGCAACAACCGCGGCTCCGGTGCCAGAGCCCGGGCGAGCGCAACCCGCTGCTGCTGTCCGCCTGACAACGCGTGCGGATAGCGTTTGCCCAGCCCGGCGAGGTTGACCCGTTCCAGCAACTCAGCCGTTACCTGCTCACGGCGCGGATGCTTGCGGATGCCGAACGCGATATTGTCAGCGACGCTCAGGTGCGGAAACAGGGCATAGTCCTGAAACACCATGCCGATCCGGCGCTTTTCCGGTGCCAGCGTCCAGCCTGGACGCGAGATCACTTCGCCCGCCAACGTGATCTCGCCGGCGTGGATCGGTTCGAAACCGGCAATTGCACGCAGTGTCGTCGTCTTGCCGCAGCCTGAGGAGCCCAGCAGGCAGCCGATGTCACCTGCATTGAGGTGCAGATTCAGGTCCTGCACCACACGCTGGTTGTCATAGCCGCACGCCAGATTGCGCAGGTTCAGCAGCAGGGCCTGACTCATGCCGGCTGACAGGACGGCGCGACGAGGAATTCCAGCAGCGCTTTCTGTGCGTGCAAACGGTTTTCCGCCTGATCCCACGCGACCGAGCGTGGATCGTCCAGCAGATCGACGCTGATTTCTTCACCCCGGTGTGCGGGCAGGCAGTGCATGAACAGCACGTCCTTATCCGCAAGGTCGAGCAGCGCGCGCGTTACCTGGAATGGTGCGAACAAGGCCATACGCTTGGCCGTTTCCTCTTCCTGTCCCATGGAGGTCCAGACATCGGTACTCACCAGGTGTGCGCCTTCGACTGCTGCTTTCGGGTCACGAACAATCGTCACGCGATCCCCGGCCAGCGCCATGAACTCGGGATTCGGCTCGTAACCCAGCGGGCAGGCGATGCGCAAATTGAAGTCGAACCGGATCGCCGCTTCTATATAACTGTTGCACATGTTGTTGCCGTCACCGATCCACGCCACGGTCTTGCCCTTGATCGAGCCACGATGCTCGAGGAAGGTCTGCATGTCGGCCAGCAACTGGCACGGATGCAGGTCATCGGACAAACCGTTGATTACCGGCACACGGGAATTGGCAGCGAATTCGATCAGATTGCTGTGGGCATAGGTACGGATCATGACCGCGTCGAGCATGCGCGACATGACCTTGGCACTGTCGGCAATCGGCTCACCACGCCCCAGTTGCGTGTCGCGATGGGACAAAAAGATGGCCTGGCCGCCCAGCTGAATCATGCCGGCTTCGAAGGAAAGACGGGTACGAGTCGAGGATTTTTCAAAAATCATCCCCAGCACCCGGTTCTTCAGGGGTTCAAAAAGCACGCCGCGATTTCGCAGGTCTTTGAGCTCTACGCCACGACGGATCAAGCCCAGCAGTTCGTCTGGGGTGTAATCCATCATCGAGAGAAAGTGCCTGGCGTTCATGATTAACTACCTTTTTTGCAACAGACCGCAGTGTTTCAAAGCCGGGTTTTATCGAGAAAACGGGCGAACATTGCGGAGAAAGCCGCACGAGGCGACGAATAAGGGAGGCGCGATAGTATAAAAAAATGTCGCGTCTTACCAATAGCTTGCTTGATTTCGAATGGCGGTCTGAATCCGGTGACCGGTCTTCAGGCCGTATAGTAATTCTCGCATCGCGCTAAAAAGTGACTACTCTGAAGCAGGCCTTTAGCCATTACTGTGCTATTCAAAGGCAGCATTTGTACACTGCCCAAAGCGGGCTTGGCAATTAGTACCAATCCTGCAACAGTCCGGCCGCGAATGCGACGTGCTTCACGCGCTTGAAACAATGACCGTTTCCTAAACAACGGCCGTAGGTTATAAAGCCTCGTTGATATCATCATTGATCGGGAGATCGGGAATGGACTCTAAAGAGCGTCAACTAACGGAATTGCTCGGGCTGACTGCCCGCACCTTGACCCACCTCACCGCATCCATGACCTCCATGTCCTTTGAACTGCTGCGTAGCGAAGACGAAGTCACGCGCACTGCCGGACGACGCATGATTGATCGCATGGCCACCATCAGCTCGGGGCTTGATGAGCACTGGCGTCTGATCGGCGACCTGACCGGCGTGCACATGGCTCAGGAGCAGATCGAAACCGTGACCGAAATCCAGTTGCAGCGCAAGGTTGTCACACCCATCGGCAGCTGACTGACAGCGTACATCCGTCGGCCTGATGGGCCTTGATTCATGATGCGAAGCCGGGTGGCGAAGGTCTTCGTCACGCACCATAGTGATTGTTCCGCAATCGATCGGATTGCCACGACACCACTATGAGGCTGCGATGACTCGGACCGAACACCACCGTGCCTGTCATCTGTGTGAGGCCATTTGCGGCCTGACCATCGAAACCACGCTTGCACCTGACGCGACGCGTAGAATCACTTCGATAAAGGGGGATCCGCTCGACAATTTCAGCCGCGGCCACATTTGCCCCAAAGCCGTAGCGCTGCAAGATATCCAGACCGACCCTGATCGTCTGCGCCAGCCCATGCTGCGTTCAGGTGATCAATGGCAGCCGATTGCCTGGCAGGACGCGTTCGACCTGGTGGCCGAGCGATTGGCGGCCCTCCAGCAGCGCGAGGGTCAGAACGCCGTGGCGGTCTATCAGGGCAACCCCAGCGTGCACAATTATGGGTTGATGACCCACAGCAATTACTTTCTCGGCCTGCTCAAGACGCGCAATCGCTTTTCCGCGACGTCTGTGGACCAGTTGCCTCATCACCTGACCAGCTTTCTGATGTACGGCCACGGCATGTTGCTGCCGATTCCGGACATCGATCACACCGATTTCATGCTGATTCTGGGCGGCAACCCGTTGGCTTCAAACGGCAGCATCATGACTGTCCCCGACGTTGAAAAACGTCTGAAGGCCATACAGAAGCGTGGCGGAAAGGTCGTGGTTGTCGACCCGCGACGCAGCGAGACCGCCGCCATTGCCGATCAGCATCTGTTCGTACGCCCCGGTGGAGACGCCGCTCTGCTGTTCGGGCTGCTTCATACGCTGTTTGACGAAGGGCTGGCCCGCGGCAGCCATTTGCCTGTCGATGGACTGGATCAGGTACGAGCGGGCATTTCCGATTTCAGTGCCGAAGCCATGAGCCCGCGTTGTGGCATCACCGCGCAGGAAATCCGCCAGTTGGCCAGGGATTTCGCGGCAGCCGACAAGGCTGTCTGTTATGGCCGCATGGGGATTTCCACCCAGGCATTTGGTACGTTGTGTCACTGGCTGGTGCAGCTTATCAACCTGGTAACCGGCAACCTTGATCGTGTCGGCGGCGTGCTCTGCACCCAGCCGGCGGTGGATATCGTGGGCTCTACGTCTGGTGGTCATTTCAATCGCTGGCAGAGTCGCGTGTCGGGCTTGCCCGAATACTCCGGTGAATTGCCGGTTTCGGCGCTCGCTGAAGAAATGCTTCATGAAGGGGAAGGGCGCGTGCGTGCGCTGGTGACGGTTGCAGGTAACCCTGTGTTGTCGACGCCGAATGGACGTCAGCTTGAAAAAGCCCTTGAAGGGCTGGAGTTCATGGTCAGCATCGACCTGTACATCAATGAAACCACGCGCTATGCCGACCTGATCCTGCCGTCCACGTCGGCGCTGGAAAACGATCACTACGACACCACGTTCAATACCCTGGCGGTGCGTAACGTCACCCGCTTCAATCGAGCGATCTTCGACAAACCCGAAGGCGCGCTGCATGACTGGGAAATCTTCGTCGGCCTGGCCAAGGCATTTGCCGCCAAAACGCAGAAAGACCTGAAACCGACCCTGTCACCCGCACAGATCATCGATCATGGCCTGCGCAACGGGCGTTACGGCGATGCGTCCGCGCACAAGCTCTCGCTGGCGACCCTGGACAATCATCCGCACGGCCTTGACCTGGGGGCGCTGCAACCGAGCCTCAGCGAGCGGCTGAAGACGGTCAACGGCTATGTTCAGGCAGCGCCCGACGTCATCATGGCCGACCTGGCCCGCTTCAGAGCCGCCTTCGAGCCGCAGTCGGACCAGTTGCTGCTTATCGGGCGTCGCCACGTACGCAGCAACAATTCCTGGATGCACAATTATCATCGGCTGGTGAAGGGCAAGCCGCGTCATCAGTTATTGATGCATCCCGATGATCTGAGCAGTCGTGGTCTGAGCGACGGGCAGCAGGTGCGTGTCAGTTCGCGGGTTGGCATGATCGAGGTTGAGGTCGTGGGCAGCCTGGACATGATGCGCGGTGTGGTCAGCCTGCCTCACGGCTGGGGTCATGCACGTGCCGGCGTGCGCATGGAAATTGCGCAGAGCCAGCCCGGTGTCAGCGCCAATGACCTGACTGACGAACGTCAGCTCGATGCGCTTTCCGGTAACGCGGCGCTGAACGGCGTGCCGGTACAGGTCGCTGCGTGTTGAGGTTCAAGACAGAGCGTCTCAGTCGGGATTCCGTTACAATGCGCCACCGTGCCGACAACTGAGTCGGAAAATTCAGCCGAGGTGCTTCATGGATATCATCGAAACGATCAAAGAGCAGATTGCCAACAACACCATTCTGCTTTACATGAAAGGCGCTCCAAACGCGCCACAGTGCGGCTTTTCGGCCAAAGCTTCCCAGGCATTGATGGCGTGCGGCGAAAAATTTGCCTACGTCGACATCCTGCAGAACCCCGAAATACGCGCCAACCTGCCCAAGTACGCCAACTGGCCGACCTTTCCACAGCTGTGGGTTGCCGGTGAACTGGTTGGCGGCAGCGACATCATCACCGAGATGATGGCTGACGGCTCGCTTCAAGAGCTGGTCAAGACTGCATCGGCCGCCAAGGCCGAGTAAGACGGTGATGTGATGGATCGGTAGCAGGACGCCGGTTCATCAAGCCGTTCTGCAGACAGGAAAAAGCCCGCTCTCCAATGGAGGCGGGCTTTTTTCGTATCAGCGGATCGACGTGTCAGTCGCCCATCTGCGACTGCAGGTAATTTTCGATACCCACCTTGTCGATCAGACCCAGCTGCGTTTCCAGCCAGTCGATGTGTTCTTCCTCGGACTCGAGGATATCTTCCAGCAGCTCACGGCTGCCGAAGTCACCGACGGTCTCGAAATGGGCGATGGCCGCTTTCAGGTCAGCCAGACCTTTCTGCTCGATCTTCAGGTCGCACTCGAGCATTTCCTTGGTGTGTTCACCGATCAGGATCTTGCCAAGGTCCTGCAGGTTAGGCAGGCCTTCGAGAAACAGGATGCGCTTGATGATCTTGTCCGCATGCTTCATCTCGTCGATGGACTCATGGTACTCGTGCGCGCCGAGCTTTTTCAGACCCCAGTCTTCGTACATGCGTGCATGCAGAAAATACTGGTTGATGGCGACCAGCTCGTTTCCGAGGATCTTGTTGAGATGCTGGATGACTGTAATGTCGCCTTTCATGTTCGTGGTCCTGCCAGTGGCTTGTATATATAAGCCGCGAGTGTGAGCTTCACGCGAATGTCTGTCAAACCTAAGTTATTGAATAATAAGTGAATTTAAATAGGAATAAGAATGTTTGAGTTCCGCATCTTGACGCTAAGCGCTTGAATTACAGGCATAAAAAAACCGGACATCAAGTCCGGTTCTTCGAAATGGGGTGATTCAGGCCGCAGTAAATTCTGTCGTATAGGCCAGTGCAGCATGGCTGCTTTGAAGCTCGGTCAGGGTGTCACGCACCACTTCCTTCGCCAGGCAGGCACATTTTCCACATTTACTTGCAACACCCAGCGTCTCGCGAACTTCGCGATAACTGCAGCAGCCCTCCAGAATTGCTTCCCGGATTTGACCGTCAGTAACACCTTGGCAGAGACAAACATACATAAGCTATGGACCATCGCTGGTTTATGGCTGGGTGATCCGGAGCTTAATGGTAATGAGAATGCTTGTCAAAACTGTTTTGGGTTCGATTCAGGTGGGGCGATGAGTGGTAAAACCTCGATGGAAATCCCGTGTTTTCCGCATGACGGTCATGAAAAAACCGGCACTGGGCCGGTCTGTTCATGAGCAGGGTGGACTCAGTCGTCGAAGTCTTCCCAGCCGCCCATTTCCTTCCAGCGGTTGACGATGCCGCAGAACAGTTCAGCCGTCTTTTCCGTGTCGTAGCGGGCCGAGTGGGCCTCGCGGCCATCGAAGTCGATACCGGCAGCCTGGCAGGCTTTTGCCAGCACGGTCTGACCGTAGGCAAGGCCTGCCAGCGTTGCAGTGTCGAAGCTTGAGAACGGGTGAAACGGGTTGCGTTTCATGTCCAGGCGAGCGACGGCTGCGTTGAGGAAACCCAGGTCGAAGCTGGCGTTATGGCCGACCAGCACCGCGCGCTTGCAGCCGTTGGCCTTGAGGGCCTTGCGCACACCACGAAAGATATCGTTCAGCGCGGTTTCTTCGCTGACCGCCATGCGCAGCGGGTGATCGAGCTTGATGCCGGTGAACTCCAGCGCAGCCGCTTCGATGTTCGCGCCCTCGAAGGGCTCGACACGGAAGAAATGGGTGTGCTCCGGGAACACGAACCCTCTCTCATCCATGCCAATGGTGACTGCCGCAATTTCCAGCAGCGCATCGGTAGCCGAGTTGAAGCCCCCGGTTTCTACGTCGATGACGACCGGCAGGTAGCCGCGAAAGCGGGCCGCCATCGGGTGGCGCGATCCAACACCGCCGCCACCGTGGCCTTCCGGTTCGTCGTCGAAATGATCTTCACTCACGCGTTTTCCTCCAGGCGCCAGTGCAGTTTTTCACCTGCACGCAGCGGTATTACGGACAACTCGCCAAACGGCAGGCTGGCAGGGGCGGTCCACTCCTCACGCACCAGCGTGATGGTGTCCTGGTTGGCAGGCAGGCCGTAGAACGCCGGACCGTGAAGGCTGGCGAAGCCCTCCAGTTTGTCCAGCGCATTACGTTGCTCGAAGGCTTCCGCGTACATCTCGATAGCTGCGTAAGCCGTGTAGCAACCGGCGCAGCCGCATGCGGCTTCCTTGGCGTGTTGCGCATGCGGCGCGGAATCGGTACCCAGGAAGAACTTGCCGTTGCCACTGGTGGCGGCATCCAGCAGGGACGTCTGGTGGGTGTTGCGCTTGAGGATCGGCAGGCAATAGAAGTGCGGGCGAATACCGCCGACCAGCATGTGATTGCGGTTATAAAGCAGGTGATGCGCAGTGATGGTCGCCGCGACATTGGCCGATGCTTCATTAACGAACTGCACGGCGTCGCCGGTGGTGATGTGTTCGAAGACCACTTTCAGTGTCGGGAAACGCTCGACGACGCTACGCAGGTGCTCGTCGATGAAGACTTTTTCGCGATCGAACACGTCGATCTCGCCACGCGTGACCTCGCCGTGCACCAGCAGCAGCATGCCGACTTCGGCCATGGCTTCAAGGGCAGGCAAGATCCTGTCGATGCTGGTCACACCCGAATCGGAGTTTGTCGTGGCGCCAGCCGGATACAGCTTGGCGGCCTGGACAAAACCGCTGGCCTTGGCCGTACGAATGTCCTCGGGCGTTGTCTGGTCGGTGAGATAAAGCACCATCAACGGCTCGAAGCGGCTGCCGGCCGGGCGTGCAGCGAGAATGCGCTGGCGATAGGCATCGGCCTGCTGCGCATTGCGAACAGGCGGCACGAGGTTGGGCATGATGATTGCGCGGCCAAAGGTGCGCGCTACGTCAGCGACGGTATGGGGCAAAACAGCTCCGTCACGGAGATGGATGTGCCAGTCGTCGGGACGCAGAAGGGTCAGGCGGTCAGACATTGGGGATTCCAGGCGGGTCAAACTCGCAGGGAATGCTACCGGAAAAGACTCTCTCAGGCACTCGCTATCAAGTTTTGTAGGAAGTTACCGATAGCCCGACATAGAAACCGTGTTTCGTTTCGCGATCATCTCAAGTGGAGCCTCCCGTGCGCCAGCGATATCTAGCCCTGCTCAGTGTGTTCGCCAGTCTTCCAGCGATGGCGATCAATTTCCAGACGCGTCTGGAAAGCATCGAATGGAAAGTCGAGGGCGATCAGTTCGAGTGCCGTCTGACTCAGCCCATTACCGATTTCGGTGTGGGTGAGTTCGTGCGTCGCGCGGGTGAGCAGGCGACGTTCCGGCTCAAGGCTTCCTACAACATGCTCGGTAACGGTTCTGCCACGCTGCTGGCCGCTGCAGCACCCTGGCAGCCGGGCCGTGGCGATATCAATCTGGGCTCTGTGCGAGTCAGCAATGGCGAAATACCGTTCAACACCTCTCACGCTCAGGCCGGACGTCTGATCAACGGCCTGATGGAAGGGCGCACGCCGCTGATCCGTCATTATTCCCGTGACGGTGGGCAGATGGAGGTGCGTCTGCTGCCGGTCAAGTTCAGCAAGGCATTCACTGAATATCAGGCCTGTACTGCCAAGCTGTTGCCCATGAATTTCGATCAGGTCAAGCAGGCCGAAGTCGGCTTTCCTGGCGGCGGCATCGAACTGGATGCTGCCGCAAAAGCGAGGCTGGACAACATGGTCGCCTATTTGAAGGCAGACCCGACCGTCAATCACGTCGAGCTGGATGGTCATTCGGACAACAGCGGCAATCGCCTGACCAACCGTGACCTGTCACGTCGACGCGCACTGGCGGTCATGGATTACCTGAAAGCCCAGGGTATTCCGGAACAACAGATAACCCTGCGTTTTCACGGTGAGCGTTATCCGCTTGCGCCCAACACCAATAATGCCAACCGCGCCCGTAACCGTCGTGTGAACGTGCACCTTGAGCGCGTTGCACCCGAAGAGCGGCCGGTTCCCGTGGCCTCGGCAAGCGCTGCACACACGTCCTGACACACCGCTCCCGACTGTCGCGAGGCTGACAAAACCTGTCGCCTCGTCGTCACAAGCTGTCGCGCCCCTGTAAATTTCCTGCTTTGAACGGTAGAATCGTCGGTTTTCCGTACAACGCGGTGGAGTGATGGCATGGCGGACGTAAACAAGGTAGTTCTCGCGTATTCCGGTGGTCTGGATACTTCGGTAATCCTCAAGTGGCTGCAGGACACGTACAACTGCGAAGTGGTGACTTTCACGGCTGACCTGGGTCAGGGCGAGGAAGTCGAGCCTGCACGCGCCAAGGCACAGGCCATGGGCGTCAAGGAAATCTACATCGACGACCTGCGCGAAGAGTTCGTTCGCGATTTCGTATTCCCGATGTTCCGTGCCAACACCGTTTATGAAGGCGAGTACCTGCTGGGTACTTCCATCGCCCGTCCGCTCATCGCCAAGCGTCTGATCGAAATCGCCAACGAAACCGGCGCCGACGCCATTTCCCACGGTGCAACCGGTAAAGGCAACGATCAGGTACGTTTCGAACTGGGTGCCTACGCACTGAAGCCGGGCGTAAAAGTGATCGCCCCATGGCGCGAATGGGACCTGCTGTCGCGCGAGAAGCTGATGGACTACGCCGAGAAGCATGGCATTCCGATCGAGCGTCACGGCAAGAAAAAGTCCCCGTACTCCATGGACGCCAACCTGCTGCACATCTCCTATGAGGGTGGCGTGCTGGAAGACACCTGGACCGAGCACGAAGAAGACATGTGGCGTTGGACCAAGTCCCCGGAGGACGCGCCAAACGTCGCGACCTATCTGGAGCTGACCTACCGCAACGGCGACATCGTCGCGCTGGACGGCGTTGAGATGACGCCGGCAACCGTACTCGCGACGCTGAACCGCATTGGTGGCGAAAACGGTATCGGTCGTCTGGATATCGTGGAAAACCGTTATGTGGGCATGAAGTCCCGTGGCTGTTACGAAACCCCTGGCGGCACCATCATGCTGCGCGCTCACCGCGCGATTGAATCGATCACGCTGGACCGCGAAGTCGCTCACCTCAAGGATGAGCTGATGGCCAAGTACGCAAGCCTGATCTACACCGGTTACTGGTGGAGCCCGGAGCGTCTGATGCTGCAACAGATGATCGACGCGTCCCAGGCTCATGTGAATGGCGTCGTGCGCCTGAAGCTTTACAAGGGCAACGTGATTGTCACTGGCCGCAAGTCCGATGACTCGCTGTTCGACGCGAACATCGCGACGTTTGAAGATGACGCTGGTGCGTATGATCAGGCTGACGCTGCAGGCTTCATCAAGCTCAACGCTCTGCGGATGCGCATCGCTGCAAACAAGGGCCGCAAACTGTTCTGATTCGGTTCCTCGCTTGAAAATGCAGCCCTGCCAAGGGCTGCATTCACATATTTTTTCAAATGATCAGGCCGTGCAGGCGTTCAGTGTCTGGTCTCTTCTGTTCGTCGTGCCTTCCCTTCGCTGGTTTTACAGGATGTTTTTTGTCTGACCTTGTGACTTTCTGAAAGCACATGAGGCGAATTCAAAAAATTGATCAGCTCCTTTTTCTTCAGGCTGTAACGATTAAGCAGTGTAGAAAGCTTACGTTCTAACTCTAATTCGTCTCTCAGTCGATCGTCATTTCTGAGCAGTTCAAATTTTTGCAGTTGCTCGTTAAGTTTCTTTTCGATGGCTCGATACTCTTTTAATGTCGACATGGTCTATTCCTTTTCAGTTGAATGTGAATCCGTTCGAGTGCCTGCAGGTGGTACATGTCTGTTTCACATCTGACTGTGCAGGCCGTCAAATAACCGTAGTCCTGTTTTCAGACGCACGCGACGTCGCCCATTCGTAAACAATTGCGCCCACTGAATGAGGTGTGTTTGAAATACCGTGTCTGCTCTGCGTCAATGGATTGTGCGGTCTGTCATAAGTCATCATCAGTGGGTTTGTAGTACGACGTGCTGGCAGGTTTATCACAGCGCAGACAGAACATGCATTCATCTGCGTGGACGTTGGTATTAGCGGAACGGAACGGAGGATAAAGCGCCTCACGGTTAAAGTTAAGGGTCAAAAAGAACAGAGCGACCAGTGATGAGGGAAAGATAATCAAAAACCAGACATAGCGCTGCCGATCCTCATTATCCAGATAAGGCAGTACAGCGGTAGCCGAGGCTTCCGAGAGTCCGGCAAATAATGCAATGATGCCGATAGGGTTCATGAGTCGGGCCAAAAGGGGCATGAGTAATTCTCCTTTAACAGACGTGCATGCACATGGGTAATGGGTGGGTGACCGTCATCTTCTTTTCAGGGGTAAGCATGGGTCTTTGCCATTCGAATTAGTGCACTTCACATTTCGTGTGTTCAAAACATCTCGCCGTGTGCGTGAGAAGTGTATGCCATTGTTCAGTCTGCCATTACCCTTGTCAGCGCACTGACGGATGTATTTCTATAACGACACCTCTTCAAGGCCGCGCGGGCAGGGCCTTTATGCGCCGTGGTTGGGGGGGCTCTAGGGTATGTCCGTGTTCCGTACCTGCCTTAATTCAAGTCGATAGGCCTTACCGATGTTCCAGACCTGACGCAGGCTCAAATCAAGAACCTGCGCAATCTCGGACGCGGTATAGCCCAGGCTTGAATAGTGCATGACATGACCGGCTACCCTGTCATCGATATCGATTGCCTCATGTCGTCTTTCACGTTCCATGTGTTCGACGGGACGGCTGCAATGTATTCTCACGCCATGATCAATGGCCAACTTGCGTATGTCTTTCCTGTTCATCCTGAGGGAATACTGGAGCGCAGAAAATCCAGCGCCTTTGGCGACCAGACTTTTCAACAGTTCCACTTTGGAAATGACCTCTGCTTCAGTCTCCCTGTGGGTATCAATGTTAGCGTTCACCACGCCTGCGGCGTTTGCTGTTTCATCTTCAGGTATCACCGCAATCACGCCGCCGTTGGCGACAAATGCTTCCACTGCCGAAATCAAATCAAGGTAGGTAGGGTCTTTGGATGTGGTGCGTGAAAAATTCTTGTTCATGGTAGATCCTTTTTTGAACAGGGCTGTCCACAGGGCGGCACCCAGCGAGTTGTCAGGCTCATGGTGATGTCGTCAAACAGCCGATGGGGTGGATGGGCCCTGTCCATGTTGCCCAATTGTTTTCAACTTTTAATAAACGCAATTCATATATTTAGTCTGGTCTCATTAATGAGGGAGGTCGAAGTGTGCATGAGTAGTGCAGTCGCTCGGCAGTCCTGTTAATGAGTTTGCTCTTAAAAAAGTAACGACTGGTAATAGGTTTTGCAAGTGAAAAAGCGGTGGCTTACATGAAACAACTTAGGTGTCTGTTCGGTGTCTTACATGTAATTCAATGCCGTCTGTTAGTTTTGTAGTATTTTTCCTCTTCGATGATTTTGCTATGGCGTTGGGCGGAGATATAGTATTAGCTTTCTGTCGGATGAGCTGTTTTCGGTGTGACAGGCGATAAAGGTACTAAAGTTTTGTAAGAAATAGCGATGGTGTCTGATTATGTGATTTACTGTCACGCGTCAGGAAAATAGGTGACGCTTAGGGGTTCAGATCAGAATGGATGCGGAAGAGAGTATGCAAGCTTGTAGGAAATTTCTGATTTTTTTGCAGGTTTTCTCTTTAAACAAATATATATACAAAAGGATTATTTTTTTTGTGTAATTTTTAATCGAGTCCAGGCGTTGGTTTGATGGTAAGGAAAGCGTCGCGGATCAGAATTCAAAGACTGAATATGTTTTGTTACAACCGGTCTCCCTGCTTCCATCTGCAGGACACTCTGGTTCGGGAATCGGAAACAGCTGCTATCGTCATGCGTGATATCTGCGGCCGTTAAAGGGTTCGGCACGTTGCAAGCGTTACGTTTTTTAGAAGGCAAAAATCTAAGGAGAAGTACGTCTGTCCCATCGGTGATGGCACTGCGCTGGTTCAAGGGCGTTCACTCTACAGCGATCCCCATGGAAGGATTGGTTTTAATTGAAGTGGCTGTCAGGTCAGTCAGGAATCGATTAGCGATCGGGTTCGCTACACATGCTGTCCGGTATGCAGTTGCTCTATTCCGCTGCTCCGGGTAGTCATACTGTTATCGAATTCCGATAAGGAAGGCTCTGTGAAAAAGATAAGAAAGAGCTCGTTCGTCTCGAGTTTTGTAGGAATATTCCTCAGTAAATGTATGAACGGTCTTTGGGTGTTGGTCCTCAGGGGGGAGCGTCATGCAAAGCACTAAACGACTAAGCTATTGTGCTGACTCTGAAAATTCGAATAGCGAAAATTGGACTGCCCATGAATAAAGTGCTGATCGTGGATGATCATCCTGTCATTCGCCTTGCTGTACGCATGCTGATGGAGCGTCATGGCTATGAGGTCATTGCGGAGACAGACAATGGAGTGGACGCACTGCAACTGGCCCGTGAGCATTTGCCTGATATTGTCATTCTCGACATAGGTATCCCCAAGCTCGATGGCCTTGAAGTCATCGCTCGTCTGTCGGCCATGACCCTGCCGTTCAAAGTCCTGATCCTGACGTCACAGGCTCCCGGCCACTTTTCCATGCGTTGCATGCAGGCAGGTGCCGCCGGCTACGTGTGCAAGCAGCAGGACCTCACCGAGTTGTTGAGTGCCATCAAGGCAGTGTTATCGGGCTATAGCTATTTTCCCAACCAGGCACTGCACACGGTTCGGTCCAGCATGGGCAACGCCAGTGAGTCGGAAATGGTTGACCGCCTCTCCGGACGTGAAATGATGGTTTTGCAGCAGTTGGCGAGAGGCAAGACCAACAAGGAAATTGCCGACGGCATGTTTCTGAGCAACAAGACCGTGAGTACCTACAAGACCCGGCTGCTGCTCAAGCTCAATGCGCACTCACTTGTCGATCTGATCGAACTGGCGCAACGGAATGGATTGGTATGAGCCGGAGCAGAATGGACATCTGGAGGGTAATGCCAGCAGAAATAGCGCGTTGACTGCGATCGGGAATTCGCGGAACAAAGCCTCTCCTGGCGAGGGGCTTTCGCGCCATCGGTTGAGTCCGGCAGGTTCTTCTGCCTGATATGGGCGCTACAGATCGAAATCGTAATCCGCCAGCTGTTTTTGCAAGCGACGTTCTTCCAGAAGATTATCGATTGTGCGCCGCTTGCTCAAATTGGTCTTCGCCGGTTCAGCGGCAACCTGCTCGACCTCATCCGGATCGACAGCGACAAAATCATCATCGACATCTAATTGCTCTTTGCCAGTACTCATGAAGTGGCTCCAGGATTCGGCTGTACTGGCGCACCTTATATCGACAAAGCTGTGGCGGGTAAAAAAGATTTTTTCAATCGATCAACCCGTCTGAGTCTATTTGAATCAATCGTCAGAGGTTTTGAATTTGTAGTCGCAAAGGTCTTCAATGCGGCAGCTCCCGCAGCGGGGCTTGCGCGCCTGGCACACGTAACGGCCATGCAGTATCAGCCAATGATGCGCATCCAGCAGGTAATGCCTGGGCACAAACTTCATCAGTTGCTTTTCGACCTCCACAACGTTCTTGCCAGGCGCGATGCCGGTTCGGTTGCTGACCCGAAAAATATGCGTATCGACGGCCATGGCCATTTGGCGGAATGCGGTGTTGAGTACAACGTTGGCGGTCTTGCGTCCTACACCGGGCAACGCTTCAAGCGCTTCGCGGGTTTCGGGGACTTCACCGTTGTGCCGTTCCATGAGCAGACGACAGGTTTCAATGACGTTTTTGGCCTTGCTGTTATACAGGCCAATCGTCCTGATGTATTCGGACAGGCCCTCGACGCCCAGTGCGTGAATCGCCTGCGGTGTGTTTGCCACTGGGTACAGCCGTGCAGTCGCCTTGTTGACGCTCACGTCGGTTGCCTGTGCCGAAAGAATCACCGAGATCAGCAATTCGAATGGCGTGGTGTAGGCCAGCTCGGTTTTGGGGTCCGGGTTGTCCTCGTGGAGCCTGCGGAAAATTTCCAGGCGTTTTGCGGCATTCATGGGCGAAGCGTTTCCTTGGGGCAGGTCATAAGGTCAGCACGGGTGTCGGGACGGTAATGTGCCACTGTAGTGCTCCAGTTGCCAAACAAGCACACACCTTCTGTTTCAGGCTGATGGATCCTGAGAGCTGGCGAACGCCTGCTCTGCGGCCTCGAGCGTTTGAGCGGCAAGCGTGACCGCTTCTTCCAGGCTTGCCAGTTGCTCTGGCTGAGCGTTGGCTGCCTGCGCTTTCTTGAGGTTGGCATGGGCCATCGCCTGCTGGATTTTGGCACGCTTCACCGCGCCTGCATCGGGCTTCGCTATCGGCCGGGCGGGTGTGACTTTGGGTGTCGACAGGAGCTTTTGCAGCGCCTGCTCTGCGGCTTCGTATTCCTGCTGCAGCACCACCAGGCGTGCTGCTTGTTCGGCGACAGGCGGATGACCGAAAGCCTTGAGGGATTTGTTCAATTGCGCACGACTCATGGCAACGGCGGCTCGTGCTTTTTTAAGTGCTTCATCGCCTGTGCCTGTTTTGTTGGTCTGCACCCGTTGCAATGCAGCGAGGGATGCCGCTGATCCTGACGAAGACTTCTGTGACCTCGCCAGCCGCTCTGCATGCCTTCGCTCCTGCTCGCGCTGCAACCGGGCATTGCGCGACTCGAATCGCTGGCGAGCGTGATCACGCTTGTGCAGGCGAGCCTGTTGCTGCCGCGCATCAAGCTCCACGTCGCCCACGATCGGAATGACAGCCAACGGTTTTACCTGCGCTACAGGCAATGGATGCATTTCAATGCAGTCCACAGGGCAGGGCGCCACACACAAATCGCACCCGGTGCATTCGTCGATGATCACGGTGTGCATCAGTTTTGCGGCACCGACGATGGCGTCGACCGGGCAGGCCTGAATACATTTCGTGCAGCCAATGCACTCGGCTTCGCGAATGAAGGCGACCTGAGCAGGTGCCGATCCACGCTCGGTGTCCAGCGGCAAGACGGGCACTGCCAGCAGATTGGCCAACTGCGCGATGGTCTCATTGCCACCGGGTGGGCATTTGTTGATGGCCTCACCATTGGCGATGCCTTGCGCATAAGGCTTGCACCCGGGGTGCCCGCACTTGCCGCACTGCGTCTGTGGGAGGAGGGCGTCAATGTGCTGGATCAGGTTCATGCGCTTGCCAATAGGAACAGGCTGTGGCCGGTAGGCGTCAGGGGATTATTCTTGCGGATATGCAAAAGCCCGGCATCCGTAAACGATCAACGGATACCGGGCTTCCTTGTGCATTACTTGATGCGCTGGCCGGGCTTGGCGCCGCTGTCCGGGCTGAGCAGGTAGATTTCTTCGCCGCCAGGGCCTGCCGCCATCACCATGCCTTCCGAAATGCCGAAACGCATTTTGCGGGGCTTGAGGTTGGCGATCATCATGGTCAGGCGACCTTCCAGCTCGCTCGGGTTCGGGTAAGCGCTCTTGATGCCGGAGAACACGTTGCGCTGCTCGTCACCGATATCGAGGGTCAGGCGCAGCAGTTTGTCTGCACCCTCCACGTGTTCGGCCTTGAGGATCAACGCGACGCGAAGGTCCACTGCGGCGAATGTATCAAAGTCGATTTCCGCCGAAAGAGGATCCTTGGCCAGTTCACCGTTACCTTGAGGTGCCGTGTCAGTAGCGCTGGCAGCCAGGTCTTCTTTTGATGCAGCTGTCATGGCTTCAACCTTGACCGGATCGATCCGCGTCATCAGGGCCGAGAACGGGTTGAGCTGATGATTGACCAGCAGTGTCTGGTGATCGTCCCAGGTCAGCGGGGCTACGTTGAGGAACGCCTCGGCGTCGGCAGCCAGCTTCGGCAGGACGGGTTTGAGGAAGATCACCAACTGGCGGAACAGGTTGATGCCCAATGCGCATACAGCCTGAACTTCGTCCTGCTTACCTTCCTGCTTGGCCAGGGCCCAGGGGGTCTTTTCGGCAATGTAGGCATTGGCGCGATCAGCCAGGGCCATCGTTTCGCGCATGGCACGAGCGAAATCGCGGGCTTCATAAGCGTCGGCGATGCTTGGCGCGGCAACCAGGAAGGCATCGGTCAGTTCGGGCGCGGCATTGGCAGACACCATGACGCCGGCGTTGCCCTTGTGAATGAAGCCGGCGCAACGGCTGGCGATGTTCACGACCTTGCCGATCAGGTCCGAATTGACCTTCTGGATGAAGTCTTCCAGATTGAGGTCCAGATCATCCACGCCACGGCCCAGTTTCGAGGCGTAGTAGTAGCGCAGGTATTCAGGTGACAGGTGATCAAGGTAGGTACGTGCCTTGATGAATGTGCCACGGGATTTGGACATCTTCTGACCATTGACGGTCAGGTAGCCATGGACATTGATGGCGGTCGGCTTGCGCAGACCTGCGCCTTCCAGCATGGCCGGCCAGAACAGCGCGTGGAAATTGACGATGTCCTTGCCGATGAAATGATACAGCTCGGTGGTTGCGTCCTTCGCCCAGTAGGCATCGAAGTCCAGTTCCGGACGGCGCGCACACAGGTTCTTGAAGCTGGCCATGTAACCGATCGGCGCGTCCAGCCAGACATAGAAGTATTTGCCCGGCTCGTCAGGAATCTCGAAACCGAAGTACGGCGCGTCCCGGGAGATGTCCCACTGTTGCAGACCGCTGTCCAGCCATTCGGCGATCTTGTTGGCGACGGCGTCCTGCAGCGTTCCGCTGCGGGTCCAGCTCTTGAGCATGGCGTCGAAGGCGGGCAGGTCGAAGAAGAAGTGTTTGGAATCCTTGAGTACGGGGGTCGCGCCGGAAATCGCCGATTTCGGATCTTTCAGGTCGGTCGGTGCATAGGTGGCACCGCACTTTTCGCAATTGTCGCCGTATTGATCTTCCGTGCCACATTTCGGACAGGTGCCCTTGATGAAGCGGTCGGCCAGGAACATCTTCTTTTCAGGGTCGAAGTACTGGGTGATGGAACGCGTCGCAATATGCCCGGCATCACGCAGACGGGTGTAGATCATGCTCGACAGCTCGCGATTTTCATCCGAGTGCGTCGAGTGGAAGTTGTCGAAATTCACCAGAAAGTCGGCAAAGTCGCCGCTGTGCTCGGCCTTGACGTCGGCAATCAGCTGTTCCGGAGTGATGCCTTCCTTTTCGGCACGCAGCATGATTGCCGAGCCGTGGGCGTCGTCTGCGCAGACATAGATGCACTGATTGCCGCGGTGCTTCTGGAACCGCACCCACATGTCGGTCTGGATGTACTCGAGCATGTGGCCAAGATGGATGGAACCATTGGCATAGGGCAGGGCGCTGGTAACGAGTATCTTGCGTGGCTCGGACATGGGGCTCGGCTACTTGAACTGGAACGGAGGTCGGCCACTATAAAGGTCTGAGCAATTTTTTTCACCTCGTGCTGTTGTGGGAATGCGCCTGCTTGTGCAGCGAAACCATGTCGGCACACGACAGAACAGGTAGGATAGCCGCCTGTTTTAGTCAGTCTTTTTTCGGAGCGAGCCCATGAGCGCTGTCAATCGCGCGGCGGTGGAGACGATTCTTCGCCAGTACACCGACCCTTATCTGAATCAGGACCCGCTCAGCGCCGGTTGCGTGCGGGCCATCGACATCGACGGATCGCAAGTCACTCTGCGGCTTGAACTGGGCTACGCCGCAGACCTGTTCAAGAACGGTTGGGCGCATGTGCTGAAGACGGCTATCGAAAATATCGACGGCGTGTCCTTGGCCAGGGTGGAGATCAGTACCGTGATCAGCGCCCACAAGGCGCAGAGCCAGATTCCGGGGCTGGCCAATGTGAAGAATATTGTGGCTGTTGCCTCAGGCAAGGGCGGCGTCGGTAAATCCACCACGGCAGCCAACCTGGCGCTGGCGCTGTCTCGCGAAGGCGCACGTGTGGGCATTCTCGACGCAGATATCTATGGGCCGAGTCAGGGCGTGATGTTCGGCATCCCCGAAGGTACGCGGCCGAAGATCAAGGATCAGAAATGGTTCGTGCCAATCGAGGCGCACGGTATCGAAGTGATGTCGATGGCGTTTCTGACAGATGACAATACGCCGATGGTCTGGCGCGGTCCGATGGTTTCGGGTGCCTTGCTGCAACTGGTCACCCAGACGGCCTGGAATGACCTGGATTATCTGATTATCGATATGCCGCCAGGTACCGGTGACATCCAACTCACGCTGGCGCAGAAAGTGCCGGTAGCCGGTGCCGTCATCGTCACCACACCGCAGGATCTTGCCTTGCTGGATGCGCGCAAGGGCGTCGAAATGTTCCGCAAAGTGAATATTCCGGTGCTGGGTGTCGTGGAAAATATGGCAGTGCACATCTGCTCGAATTGCGGACACGCCGAGCATCTGTTCGGTGAAGGGGGAGGGGAGAAGCTGGCGTCGCAGTATGACGTCGAGTTGCTGGCCTCATTGCCGCTGTCGATGCTGATTCGCGAGCAGGCCGATGGTGGCAAGCCGACGGCGATTGCCGAGCCGGAGAGTCAGATTGCAATGGTGTATCAGGAATTGGCCCGCCATGTCGGCGCGCGGATTGTTCTGCAGGAGGCGGCCAGTCCGGCCATGCCGTCGATCTCTGTCAGTGATGACTGACCGGTAAGAACGCTATCGAGTGTGGGTCGGCCTGTTCGGCCCCGTTCGAGTCGGTGTCGAAGCCTGAGCCTGAATGGCAGGCAATAAAAAACCCCGCTTTTGAGGGCGGGGTTTTTAAGCGAATCAGTACAAGTTAGATAACTTGAACTTCTTCAGCTTGCATGCCTTTCTGACCGCGGGTAGCGATGAAAGAAACCTGTTGGCCTTCTTTCAGGCTTTTGAAGCCGTCGGATTGGATAGCTTTGAAGTGCACGAACAGGTCGTCACCGGATTGTGGAGTGATGAAGCCGAAGCCTTTTTCATCGTTGAACCACTTAACGGTACCAGTTTGGCGATTGGACATAGTATATCTCCTTGGACAAAGTTAACTGCGGCGTAGGAAGAGCCCTGGCCGAGACTGAGTGCAAAGAGCTGGAAAATTCATGGAGATGGTTGGATCGAAATTCAACATCGTGTAGAGATTCTCAGTGACACAAGCAACACAGTGACGCCACCTTAACCCTTTTTGTCGGACGTGCCAATGGTCTATCGAGGATTATTTCCATTCGCTTCAAAACTGCGGCTCAGGTCTCGCCAGCTGTACATATGTTGCCTTTGAACACGTGGCGCAGGCCCGGTAAGATGCCCAACATCTTTTTCACCTCGCAAATCAGGACATCGCCATGAGCATCAAATCGGACAAGTGGATTCGCCGCATGGCGCAGGAACACGGCATGATCGAGCCCTTCGTCGAGCGTCAGATGCGTGGCGAAGGTGCCGACCGGCTGATCTCCTTTGGCGTGTCCAGCTACGGCTACGATGTGCGTTGCGCCGACGAATTCAAGGTCTTCACCAACATCAATTCGGCCACTGTCGATCCGAAAAACTTCGATGAAAAAAGTTTTGTCGACATCAAGAGCGACGTCTGCATCATCCCGCCCAATTCTTTCGCGCTGGCCCGCACCGTCGAATATTTCCGGATTCCGCGTAATGTCCTGACCATCTGTCTGGGAAAAAGCACCTACGCGCGCTGCGGGATTATCGTCAACGTGACGCCCCTGGAACCGGAGTGGGAAGGTCACGTGACGCTGGAATTCTCCAACACCACGACCTTGCCGGCGAAGATCTACGCCAATGAAGGCGTGGCACAGATGTTGTTTCTGGAATCGGATGAAGAGTGTGAGGTTTCCTACAAGGATCGCGGTGGCAAGTATCAAGGGCAGCGTGGTGTCACACTGCCACGCACCTGATTTTGCCGTTGTTTCCTGTTCTTGAATGGAATTAATGTTCGTTTTCGCACTCTATTGCCTCACATGCATTCGTTTACAGTTGTAGGCGACGGCCTTTGACCAGGAGTGACCTATGAAGACAACGTTCAAAACCTCTGAACAGGAAACATCTCCTCCACTCAACGAGATCGGACTGCTGGCCTGGTCTCTGATGGCCCATACCGAATTGAACATGGTGGGGGGCGGTGTTCCGGGTCAGCCGGGTCCTGACACCCCATTCGAGCAGCCTACGGAGCCCGGTGAACCTACGCTCCCGGACGAGCCGCCTCCTGCGCCGGTAGCCTGATTCCAGAATGCCCGCTGCCTCTGACAAGGCAGCGGGCATTTTCGTTTTGAAGGCCCTCGACGGATTACGCCACCCGCCAGATCGCCCCGTCTCCAGTGACGTAGATCGTTGTTCCGGCAGCTGGCTGAATATTAAAGCCCCCCGTGAATTCCCCGAACGCTGGTAACAGACTGATGCGCTCGCCCAGGTAAAAACAGGCCAGTCGCAGGCGCTGGCGACCCCTTCCGAACAGCCTGTAGACCGGGTGAACATGTCCGGCGAGAACGTGGTGAGTCGCGTGCGGGTCTGGTTCATGCTGCAAGGCGAACGGGCCGAGCAGCAGCGGTTCCGGTACGACCTCGATGTTCAGACTGGATGGCGGATCCCCCGCGCGTTTATCGTGGTTGCCCCGGATCAATGTGATCTTCAGTCCTGACCTGCGTTCTCTCCACTCGTGCAGCGCCTCGAGCGTGCCCTTCGCGTGGGACTCGGGAGCGTGCAGAAAATCGCCGAGAAAGATCAGATGCTCACAGTCATAGTCATCCAGTAACTGATCCAGACGTCGCAGGTTCTCCTGAGTCGTGCCATGCGGCACCGGTTGACCCAGCTTGCGATAGGCCGCCGCCTTTCCAAAGTGAGCGTCGGCGATCAGCAGAGCGTGTTCGGCCGGGTAGTAAATGGCCTTATCTGCCAGCAACCACAACGCTTCGTCTGCCAGTGTGATGGCCATGCAGGGTTTCATCGTTCAGGCTCCGGCCCTGCGGCTTTTTCCAGATCGCGCACCATGCGAGCAATGCGGTCGGCCAGTTTTTCAGAACTTAGGCTCTCGCGAAAGCGCTCTACCAAAAGAGGAAACGCAAGTGGGGTGGCGCGCCTGATCGTGTGCAGGTCAAGCCTGCGGCTGTTGATCTGGCGCAGGGTCTGCTCCAGCCGGACCAGATCCAGCTCCTGGCGCAGCACTTCCTGCTCCGCCTGAGTCAGCAGCATGTTGCCGGCGTCATACTGCTTGAACACCTCGAAAAACAGCCCGCTGGATGCCTGCAATTGACGGTTGCTCTTCGCCGCACCGGGATAGCCTGAAAACACCAGCCCGGAGATGCGAGCGATTTCGCGAAAGCGCCTCAGCGCCAGTTCACCTGCGTTGAGGCTGGCGATGATGTCAGCCATCAGATCGAGCTCCGAAAACAGATCGTTATCGAGCAGGTGTGCCCAATCGAGTTCGCTGGCGCTGAGCAACTCCAGCCCGTAATCATTGACGGCTATCGAAAACGTCAGCGGTTGGTGTCGGCTCAGGCGCCAGGCCAGCAGACTCGCCAGCCCCAGGTGAACATGGCGACCGGCGAACGGATAGAGAAACAGATGCCAGCCCTCGCGGGATTTGAGAGTCTCGGCCAGCAGAGTGTCACGTTGCGGCAACCCGGACCACTGGCGCTGTACTTCCAGCAAGGGTTTGACCGCCCGCATCTCGGGACTTTCGAAGTGGCCGTGCGCGGCAGCGTCGAATTTCTCCACCACGGCGTCTGCCAGTTCGCTGGAAAGCGGCATGCGCCCGCCGTTCCAGCGCGGCACGGCGGCTTTCTTGCCGGTGGCGCGTTTGACGTAGGCGGTCATGTTCTCGACTCTGACCAGTTCCAGCAGTCGCCCGGCGAACAGAAAGCCATCGCCGGGCTTGAGCCGGGCGATAAAGCCTTCCTCGACGCTGCCAAGCGATCCGCCACCGCCTCCCTTTTTCCAGTATTTAAGGTTGATCGTGGCGTCGCTGACGATGGTGCCGACGCTCATCCTGTGCCGACGCGCCAGTCGCGCATCGGGCACGCGCCAGATACCGTGTTCGTCCGGCTCGGCGCGGCGGTAATCGGGGTAGGCCGTGAGCGAGTGACCGCCGTTGCGCACAAAGGCCAGTGCCCATTGCCACTGTTCGTCGCTCAGGTCCCGGTATGCCCAGGCGGTGCGCACTTCCGCCAACAGCTCATCGGGCAAAAAACCCCCGCCCAGCGCGACGCTGACCAAATGCTGCACCAGTACATCCAATGGCTGGTGAGGCGATTCTCTGGGTTCGATCATCCGGTCAGCCACGGCGTCATGGGCGGCGGCGGCCTCCACCAGCTCAAGGCTGTGGGTCGGTACCAGCGTGACGCGTGACGGGCGGCCGGGCGCGTGACCCGAGCGGCCGGCACGTTGCATCAGGCGTGCGACGCCTTTGGGTGAGCCTATCTGCAGCACGCGCTCCACGGGCAGGAAATCCACGCCCAGGTCCAGGCTGGAGGTGCAGACCACCGCCTTGAGCGAGCCCTCTTTCAATGCCCGCTCTACCCAGTCGCGTACTTCGCGGGCCAGTGAACCGTGATGCAGGGCGATCAGTCCTGCCCAGTCCGGACGGGCTTCCAGCAGCGCCTGATACCAGATTTCCGACTGCGCGCGGGTATTGGTGAAAAGCAGGCAACTGGCGCTTTTCTCTACCTCTGCAACCACCTGCGGCAGCATGCGCAGGCCCATGTGCCCGGCCCACGGAAAACGCTCGATGGAGGGGGGCAGGAGTGTGTCGACCTGCAATTCTTTGGCGACCTTGCCTTGAACCGTGACGCCGCCTTCGCCCAACAGGACTTCCTGTGCGTGCTGCTGATTACCCAGCGTGGCCGAAATACCCCACACAATCAGTTGCGGATTCCATTGGCGCAAGCGGGCCAATGCCAGTTGCAATTGAACACCGCGCTTGTTACCGATGAGTTCGTGCCACTCGTCCACGACGACCATGCGCAACGTGGAAAGCGTCGGCTGTGCATCGGCGCGGGTCAGTAGCAGCGTCAGGCTTTCCGGCGTAGTGATCAGTGCGGAAGGCAGACGACGTCCTTGCCGGGCACGCTCGCTGCTGCTGGTGTCGCCGGTGCGCAAGCCCACAGACCAGTTGATGTCCAGTTCGGCCAGCGGCGCCTCGAGTGCGCGTGCAGTGTCTGCAGCAAGGGCGCGCATGGGCGTGATCCACATGACGCTCAAGGGCGCGGCGGGCGGTTTTTTCTTGCGGGGTTTGTCTTCGGGCGGGGCTTTGGTGGTGGCGAAGCGATTGAGCGCTGCAAACCACACCGCGTAGGTTTTGCCTGAACCGGTGCTGGCGTGAAGCAGGCCGGACTCGCCCTGTTTCACGGCTGCCCAGACTTCCTTTTGAAACGCGAACGCCTTCCAGCCTCGGGCCCGAAACCATCGCTGAGCGAAATCGTTGGGTCTGCTCATGCGGTTGAAAATGCTCTGAAGGGCGATAGTTCAGAGACAGCGGGAAAAGGGTAATAGTTTTAAACGGTTATCGAGGGACACCCGAATGTTTGATACGTGGGAGGCGCCTCGCCGGCGATGCAGGCGGCGCGCTGCGTCAAACAGACTGCGTCCTGTCGTTTGTCGCCGGCAAGGCGACTCCCACAGGGGCGGGATCGCGCCCACGCGCTGCGTCACCTCCAGCGGTTACTTCAGGTTCCCGCTCAGGAACTGCTGTAGCCGCTCGCTCTTCGGGTTGTTCAGCACGTCGTCCGGGTGACCGGACTCTTCGATCTGGCCCTGATGCAGAAACACCACCTGGCTTGCGACCTTGCGGGCGAAGCCCATTTCGTGGGTCACAAGGATCATGGTGCGGCCTTCATCGGCCAGACCCTGAATCACCTTCAGCACTTCACCGACCAGTTCCGGGTCCAGCGCTGATGTCGGCTCATCGAACAGCATGATCTCCGGCTCCATTGCCAGCGCTCGGGCAATCGCGACGCGCTGCTGCTGGCCGCCGGACAGGAACGCCGGGTACTGATCGGCGACGCGCTCGGGCAGGCCGACCTTGTCCAGATATTTGCGCGCGCGGGCTTCGGCTTCGGCCTTGGGAACGCCCAGTACGCGGCGTGGCGCCATGGTGATGTTCTCCAGCACGGTCATGTGTGCCCACAGGTTGAAGTGCTGAAACACCATCGCCAGTCGGGTGCGGATCCGTTGCAGTTCGTCCGGATCGGCAACGCGCATGCCGTCCTTGTCGCTGACCATGCGCACTTGCTGGCCGTCCAGGCTCATGGCGCCGTCGTTGGGTTGCTCCAGAAAGTTGATGCAGCGCAGAAACGTGCTCTTGCCCGAGCCGCTGGCGCCGATCAGGCAGATCACATCACCGCTGCTGGCCTTGAGCGATACGCCTTTGAGCACCTCGTTGTCGCCATAGCGCTTGTGCAGGCCATCGATGGTCAGTTTGTACATGAGAGGTCCTCAAGGAGAAAGTAGGTAGCCGCTGCGGTAGGCCTGCTTGCCCGCGACATGGGCGATGACCATGCCAGCGGTGGCCATGCGACGCAACGAGCGCGCATACAGCAGGCCGGCATTGAGCGCATGAACGCTGGTCACGGCGTCGCTGATCGGGTCGATGATTTCGGCAATCAGTTGCCCCGCATCGACGTGCTCGCCCGGCATGGCACAGAACACCAGCAGACCGCCGACCGGCGTCGCGACCGGCTCGACGGCGGCCAGAGGCGTGGCGGGGTACAGCAGTTCGGGCGGCATTTGCCGTTCGCCGTCGATCAGGCCGAAGTCGATCAGGTAATTGATGATTGCCTGACAGTCGCGACTCGCCAGTGAATGGTTGACGTCCCCTTGTCCGCGCAACTCAAGGGTCACCGAGAAGCTGCCCAGCGGGATCGGAAAGCGTTCACCGAAACGCTGCTGCAATTGCCACCAGACCAGCGTGAAGCATTCGTCGAACGACTGGCCACCAGAGTCGGTGGCCAGCAGACTCGCCTGTGCGCCGAGGTAGCGCGACAGAGGTTCTACCTTCGGCCAGGCTTCGGGTGTGGTGTAGAGGTGCTCGACCGACTCGAAGTCACAATGCAGGTCCAGCACCATGTCGGCATCGCAGGCAAGCCGCTGAAGCGTCAGGCGCAACGAGTGCAACTGGGTCGTCGCTGTCTGAGCGTTGAGAGCCGCGAGCAGGCTGTCGCGCACCAGCTCACGGTTCCGGCTCGCGTCCTGAGTCAGCCGCGCTTCGATCTCGTCGCCCACATGCTGCCCGAGGTCGACGAAACCGCGATTGAAGTTCTGTCCACTCTCCAGCTCATAGCGGCCCAGCGGCGTATCCATCAATACCTGTTCCAGGCCGATGGGGTTGGCCACTGGCACCACGACGACTTCACCCAGCAGGCGACCGGCGTTATCGAGTTCGGCCAGACGCTGTTTCAGATGCCAGGCCACCAGCATCCCGGGCAGTTCGTCAGCATGCAGCGAGGCCTGAATGTAGACCTTGCCCGCGCCGTTCTGCGGCCCGTAGTGAAAACTGTGAACGCAGCGCGCTGTGCCCGGCACCGGTGACAGCAATTGGTGGGTGTGATGTTGCATCGGTTCTGTCCTGATTAATGAGCGGGGCCGAGGAAGGCCAGCCAGCGACGTTCGGCAAGACGGAACAACCCGACCAGAATGAAGGTGACGGTCAGGTACATGACGGCAGCGATTCCGAAGGACTGGAAGGTCATGAAGGTCGCCGAGTTGGCGTCCCGCGCGACTTTCAGAATGTCCGGCACAGTGGCCGTAAAGGCCACGGTGGTCGAGTGCAGCATCAGAATCACTTCGTTGCTGTAATAAGGCAGCGAGCGGCGCAGCACCGACGGCATTATCACGTACGCGTAAAGCTTCCAGCCGCTCAGGCCATACGCCTTGGCCGCTTCGACCTCGCCGTGGGCCATGCTGCGGATCGCACCGGCAAAAATCTCGGTGGTGTAGGCGCAGGTGTTCAAAGTGAACGCCAGGATGGTGCAGTTCATTGCGTCGCGAAAGAACGCATCCAGCAGGGGCTGCTCACGCACCGCCGCAATGCTGTAGATGCCGGTGTAGCAGATGAGCAGCTGTATATAGAGCGGGGTGCCGCGAAACAGGTAGGTATAGAACTGCACCGGCCAGCGTACCCAGCGGTTCTTCGACACGCGGGCGATGGACAGCGGAATCGACAGGCAGAAGCCGATGGCAATGGAGGCGCTGAGCAGCCACATGGTCATGGCCAGACCGGTCACGTTCACGCCGTCTGTATAAAGGAAGGGCTTCCAGTATTCCTGAAGTAACTCGATCATCGATGCGCCTCCCGGCTGCCTGCGGCGTAATGCCGTTCAGCCCAACGCAAGGCGAAATTCGATGCGCTGGTGATCGCCAGATAGATCAGTGCCGCCAACACCAGAAAGTAGAACAGTTGATAGGTACTCTTGCCCGCGTCCTGCGAGGCCTTGACCAGATCGGCCAGGCCGATGATCGACACCAGCGCGGTCGCCTTGAGCAGCACTTGCCAGTTGTTGCCGATACCCGGCAGGGCATAACGCATCATTTGCGGGAACACCACATAGCGAAACCGCTGGCCGCGTTTGAGACCGTAGGCGGTGGCCGCTTCGATCTGACCCCGGGGCACGGACAGAATCGCGCCGCGAAACGTCTCGGTGAAGTACGCCCCATAAATGAAGCCCAGCGTAATGACGCCAGCCGCGAACGGATCGATTTCGATGTATTCCCACTCCATGGCATCGGTCAGCACCGTAAGCCAGGTTTGCAGGCTGTAAAAAATCAGTAGCATCAGCACCAGATCGGGTACGCCGCGAATCAAGGTGGTATAGACCTGCGCCGGCACGCGCAGCAGCGCTGAGCTCGACAGTTTGGCGCTGGCCCCGATCAAGCCGAGCACGATGCTCAGAAACAGGGACAGTACCGAAAGTTTGACGGTCATCCAGGTGCCTTGCAGCAACAGTGGGCCGAAGCCCTTCAGGCTGAAAGCCGAAAGTCCGAGGGTGTGCATCAGTGAGTCGAGCATGGATAAAGCCTTGAGCGGTCACGAACAGAAACGCCCATCGAAGAGGGCGGCGAATCATCGCCGAAATCGATGGGCGTCGGGGTGTTATTTTCCGCTGTACAGATTCAGGTCGCCGAAGTGCTTCTTCTGGATTTCGGCGTAGGTGCCGTCATCGTGCAAGGCTTTGATGCCTTTATCGAGTAGCGCTTTCAGCTCTTTGTTGCCTTTGGCGATGCCGATGGCTGTCTTGGCTGGCAGCAGCTCGCTGTCGATTGGCTTGCTGACTTCGTAGTCGGCACCGGCTGGCGATTTCAGGAAGCCCAGTTCGGCCTGCAGCATGTCCTGGATGGAGGCGTCCAGACGGCCGGAGGTCAGGTCAGCGTAAACCTGGTCCTGGTTGGCGTAGGCCTGGGTTTTCACGCCAGCCTTGTCGAGTACGGCCTTGGCGTAGGCTTCCTGGATGGTGCCTTGCTCATAGCCAACGGTCTTGCCTTTAAGGCTGGCCGGATCGGCGGTGAGGCCTGCACCTTTCTTGAACACCAGCGAGGTCGGGCCGGAAAACAGTTCGTTGGAGAAGTCGATGACTTTCTCGCGAGCCGGGGTCACGGTCATGGACGAGATCACGCCGTCGAACTTACGGGCTTTCAGACCAGGAATCATGCCGTCGAAATCACTTTCGACCCACTTGCACGTTACTTTCAGCTCTTTGCAGATGGCGTTGCCCAGATCGATATCGAAGCCCACCAGGCTGCCGTCGGCGGCTTTGGATTCGAACGGTGCGTAAGAAGGATCGACGCCAAAGCGCAGTTCCTTGTACTCCTTGGCCATTGTGTTACCAGCGGCCAGGCACAAAGCCAGTGCGGAAAGGGTCAGCCATGCTTTTTTCATTATTCAGTCCTTAAAACCTGATGGGGGTGTTGGGAACACGCGAGGCTTGTTGCTACCGGCGTAGGCCAGATGTTCTAAAGTAGCAATTTCCGAACCAGAGAGACGAACGTGCGTTTGAAGTGTAAGCGGTTGTCGCTATTTCATATAAATGCATGGCGTTCTGCCTGCTCATCGCCGTTGAGGTCTACGGGCACGGCGTTTTTCTGCAAGGCGGATCACTGGATAGCGGACAGGTGAAGCAGATTCGTAACGGCTCGGGCGTGCGAGCGGCGACGCAGTGAGTAGAAATGATCCTGTTTGGTGCGCTGCATTTCGAGCGCACCCTTCAGGTGCGTCAGCTCAGCAGGTCTTGGAGCGTGGCCAGACTGTCAGCTTCAGCCACCGGTTTGTCCTGTCGCCAGCGCAGCATGCGTGGGAACCGCACGGCAATGCCGCTCTTGTGGCGTTTGGACAGGGCGATACCTTCGAAGCCCAGTTCGAACACGAGCGTAGGCGTCACGCTGCTGACCGGGCCGAACTTCTCGACCGTGGTCTTGCGCACGATGGCGTCGACCTTGCGCATTTCTTCATCAGTCAGCCCGGAGTAGGCTTTGGCGAACGGCACGAGGGTGCGTTCGCTTGATTCGGGCGGACCGTCCCACACCGCGAAGGTGTAATCGCTGTACAGGCTGGCCCGCCGTCCATGGCCACGTTGTGCATAGATCAGTACCGCGTCCACGCTGAAAGGGTCGACCTTCCATTTCCACCACACGCCCATGTCCTTGGTCCGGCCGACGCCGTACAGCGAATCACGCGCCTTGAGCATCATGCCTTCGACGCCCAGGCTGCGGGACGCTTCGCGCTGGTTGGCCAGGTCCAGCCAATCCTTGCCGGTCAGTACTGGGGAGGGCAGCAGCACGTCGCTGCGCGCTTCGCCGATCAAGCGTTCAAGCTGCGCACGACGCTCGTGTTGCGGTCGGCTGCGCCAGTCGTGGCCTTCCCATTCAAGCAGGTCGTAAGCCAGGATCACGACCGGCACATCCGCGAGGATCTTCTTGCCCAGCGTCTTGCGCCCGATGCGCTGTTGCAGCAAGGCGAAAGGTTGAACCGACGGACTGGCCTGCGGTGCCTCGCTGTCCAGCGCAAACTCCGCTGTGCTGTCGGGTGTGGCGTCCGGCGCTTTCCAGACCACGATTTCGCCGTCGATGACGGTGCCGTCGGGCAGACACTGGACCAGGCTGTGCAGTTCGGGAAAGCGGTCGGTCACCAGTTCTTCCCCACGCGACCAGATCCACAATCGCCCGTCGCGTTTTACGAGTTGCGCACGAATGCCATCCCACTTCCATTCCACCTGCCAGTTCTCCGCAGCGCCCAGCAGTTCCTCGAACTGGTCGGCAGGCTGCTGCAGCGAGTGGGCGAGAAAAAACGGGTAGGGCTGGCCGCCACGCTGTGCATGTTCATCTTCCGACTCAGCGGCGATCAGTTTGAGATAACCCTCGGCGCTTGGCCGGTGCGAGAGGTCGGTGTAGCCCACCAGGCGTTGCGCGACCCGTTTGCTGTCGATGTCTGCCAGCGCGGCGAGGGCGCGAGTGACCAGCAGTTTCGAGACGCCCACCCGGAAGCTGCCGGTGATCAGCTTTATGCACACCATCAGGCTGCTTCGATCCAGTTGCGACCAGAACGCAGGTAAGCGTTCCGCCAGTTCTTCAGGCGGCAGGCCGCGCAATGGCAGCAGCTTTTCTTCCATCCACAGCGCCAGGCCTTGCTCGTTGCTGTGCTCGGCCTGTGGCAGCAGCAGGGAGAGGGTTTCCGCCAGATCACCAACCGCCTGATAGCTTTCCTCGAACAGCCATTCCGGCAGATGACCGAGCGTCATGGCCTGTTCACGCAGGATGCGGGTCGGCACCAATTGCCGAGGGCGTCCGCCGGACAAAAAATACACCGCCCAGGCGGCGTCCTGCGGATCTGCCTGTTCAAAATACTCGCGCATGGCTGCGAGCTTGGCGTTGCTCGAAGTGGTGGCGTCCAACCGGGTGTAAAGTTCGGCGAAGGCTTTCATGACTGTGCCTCGCCCGTGCTCTCCGGCTCCGCCTGCGCTGGGGTGTTTGAGTCGTCTTCATCGCCGTATTCGGTGGTAAAGCCTTGCGCGTCCAGCCCCAGTTCGCGCAGGTAGCGCACCAGCACGCCGACCGAACCGTGAGTGACCATCACCCGTTCCGCGCCGGTCTGTTCGATGGCCCACAACAGGCCCGGCCAGTCGGCGTGGTCGGACAGCACAAAGCCCCGATCCACACCGCGCCGACGTCGTGTACCGCGCAGCATCATCCAGCCACTGGCGAACGCATCGCTGTACTCGCCGAAGCGCTTCATCCAGCTGCTGCCGCCTGCCGATGGCGGGGCGAGAATCAGTGCCTGACGCAGGGCCGGGTCGGTTTTTTTGAAGTCACCTGCGTAGTGGGTTTCAGGGATTCGAATGCCGCCTTCACGGTACACGCGATTCAACGGCTCGACTGCGCCGTGCACCAATATCGGGCCGATGCTGGAGTCGATGCCGTGCAGGATGCGTTGCGCCTTGCCGAAGGAGTAGGCGAACAGCACGCTCGCCTTGCCCTGTTCGGCATTGGCGCGCCACCAGTCATTGATGCCCTCGAAAATCTGCGACTGCGGTGCCCATCGATAGATGGGCAGGCCGAAGGTCGATTCAGTGATGAAGGTGTGGCAACGCACCGGTTCGAAGGCGGCGCATGTGCCGTCGGGTTCGACTTTGTAATCGCCCGAGGCAACCCAGACTTCGCCCTCGTATTCCAGCCGCACCTGCGCCGAGCCCAGCACATGACCGGCCGGATGCAGGCTGAGCTTCACGCCGTGGTGGGTGATTTGCTCGCCGTACTCGAGGGTTTGCAGATTGATGTCCTGACCCAGGCGCGAGCGCAGAATCCCCTCGCCGCTGGCGGCCGACAGGTAACGCTCATTCCCGGTACGAGCGTGGTCGCCGTGCGCATGAGTAATCACCGCCCGCTCGACCGGACGCCAGGGGTCGATGTAGAAATCACCGGGTGGACAATACAAACCTTCGGGGCGCGCTACGACAAGATCCATGGGACAACCGTATGGATGGGCTTGTTAGCTATGAGCCGGTGCCGGGCGGGAAGTTCGTGGAGTTTTGGGACATGCGGGCCCTGATCGTTCCTCACGCTGCGCAGAATACCTGCGTGACCCGTTCCGATGGGAAACAGAGCAGTGCCGGGCTGCATGCCCACGCAAAGCGATGGGAACGATCATCGGCGTGTTCCTGCAACAGGACTTGTATAGAGCGATGAGCGCTGCGCGTGGGAGTGAATGCCGGGACGCTCCGCATCCCGGCCTGTGATGAGGACTGAGTGCGTTACTTGCCTGGCGTCAGTGTCAGACGCTGTTTGCCGTAGCCCTTTTCGTAGTTCGACTGCTGCAATGGCATCGACATGTATTGCGCCTTGAGCCAGGGCTCGATGCTGTTGGCGTAGTACGGGCTGGCCGGGTTGCCGGATTGGCCGGTGCTGATCAGGCCAGTCATGGGTTCCACCAGACTGAAGTCCACGATCATGCGCAGGCCCGGAGCCATGCGCGCATCGAAGCCTTTGCCCCATTCATAGCCGGACGCGTTGATGGTCGTGTGGTCGCCGCCCGCCGGAATGGCGCTGCGGTTGTATTCGACGCCGCCCATCTGCTTGATCAGCGGACTGCTCGCGGTCCAGTTGTCGCGATGCAGTTTGCCCCATTGCCAAGCCTTGTGATCGCTGCCCAGCAGGCTGTCGCCGCTGGTAACGGCTGCGGCCAGACTTCGCGCGAGAATCGCAGGCTTGTCTTCTTTCTGCGGGGTTTTGACGTCGTCCCAATAAGGGCTGTCGTCACGGCCCAGCAAGTGATCGGCCTGCGGCGAATAAGAAGAGCCGGCATTGGCGACCAGTGCCTGCCACGCCGGACTGGTTTCAGGACCCAGCTCATCAAGGAAAATCTGTCTGGCGCTTTCCTGCAGGAACAACTCATACAACGCAGCGTCAGCCGAGGTGGCGCTCAGCTTGCCGTCGAACGCCATCAGGCGGGTATAGGCTTCGCGTGCCTTGTTACGCTCGGCCTCCGGCAGCGTGTCGATGGCCTGTTTCAACGGTTTGCTCATGCCCGGCGCTTCGAACATGGACTTGAGTTTGGCGGCGAAAGTTGTGGTCTGGTCGTACTGCATGGCGACGGTGCTGCGCAGATCCTGCTTGCCGCTGTTGGCCAGTTCGGCAATCCGCTCGGCGCGCTCCGGGTTGCCCCACGAGTTGGAGAGCTGCATGCCATAGCCTTTCGGAATCGTGCGCTGGTTGGCTGTCGCGATCCAGCCCTGACGAGGGTCCTGGTCGTACGGGTGCAGCATCGAATCGGCAAAACCGTCCCAGTCGTACTTGCCCTCCCAGCCCGGCGAAGGCAGCAGGCCCTGGCCTTCACGACGGTTCGGGAAGCGACCCGTGACCTGCCAGCCGATGTTGGAGGCGTCGGCAAAGACCATGTTCAGGGTGATCGCCCGAATCTCGCGGCTGGTGTCGAATGCTTTTTCCACGTTGGGCGCACGTGACAGATCGAAGAAGGCGTCCAGCGTCTTGTCGTCCTTGAAGCTCGGCGTTTGCAGCGCCAGGCTCAGGCCGTTGCCGGGGGGTGTGGCGCTGGCGTTGAGCAACGCGCCGTGACGGGTCGCGTAAACCGTTTCGCGAACCGCGCGGTTGCCTTTGACCAGAAAGGTCTCATCGTGGGCGATGGCGGGTATCCATTTGCCGTCGGCCATGTAGGACACACGATTGCCTTCGCGTTTGATCTTCTCCAGGAACAGGTCCTGGTTGTCGCCTTTGACATTGCTCATGCTCCAGGCCAGCTTGCCGTTGAAGCCACTGAGCACCAGCGGCAGGCCGGCGATGGAGACGCCGGACACCTGATATTTCGGCGCACGGATCTGCACGAAGCTCCAGGCCGAGTTCAGACCGCCAGGAAACTGCATGTCGCTGGCCAACAGGCTTTTGCCACTGCGGCTGCGCTGCGGCGCGATGGCCCAGTTGCTCGAGGCGGCGACGCCCAGCATGTTCAGATCGGAGAGTTGCAGCGCGACCTTGTTCAGGTCGCTCAGGTCATTGACCTGGTTGTTGAGGTTCAGGCCTTTGAGCTTGTCAGCCTCGGCGAACGGCAATTCTTCATCGGGGTAGGTGGGCAGCAGCCAGGCCAGTTTGTCAGCCCCGACTTTCTGTGCGAGCACCAGCCCGGACAGTTCTTCCTGAAGATTGACCGACTGGCTGAAGTTGAGCAGGGCGAAAATCAGCGCCGAGTCTTCAGGTTTCCAGTACTCAGGCTTGTAGCCCGAGTTGGCGACATCGGCAGGCAGCTTGTCGCGATAGCGGAACAGGTAAGCGTTCACGCCGCGTGCATAGACGTCGAAGAAACGTTTGAGGCGTGGCGACGAGGCATTGTAGAGGTCGCTCGCGTTCTGCTTCAGATTGACCGAACGCATCAGGCGATCCACTTCCAGCGCATCGGGCCCCGCCATTTCCGACAGACGGCCCTGCGCCAACAGACGCATGCCGAGCATCTGGCTGATGCGATCTCCGGCATGCACATAGCCCAGCGTAAACAGCGCATCGTGATAGGTGCTGCTTTCAATCAGCGGCATGCCCATGCTGTTGCGTCGTACCGACACGTTCTGCGCCAGGCCTTTGAGCGCGAAAGTCCCGGAGGCCGGGAGCAGGGTGTCGTTATCACCGCCGCCCAGTTGGCAACCCGCCAGGCTCAGGAAACTCACCGCAGCGGCGGCAGCGCCAAATCGAGGCAGAAAATGTAGAAAGGCTGGCGAGGCCATGGGCAAGCTCCTGGAGGGGATATGTACAAAAGCCGCTACGTTAGTGAGCAGTCACTCGGCACGCAAGCAGGGAGGGCGAGTTATTTCAGGATTTTACAAAGAACGGCGTGCCAGCCTCGCCGGCAGCACGCGTGCAAGGCGTCAGGCTTTGGAAGGGTTGATCCGCTCGGCCAGCGCGTAAGCCCGTTTTGTGGCGTCGCGAGTGGCGATGCTTTCAAACCAGCGCCTGAGATGCGGGAAGTCGTTCAGATCCTGCTGCTGGTAGGTGTGTGGCACGATCCAGGGGTAGATCGCCATGTCCGCGATGCTGTAGTCGCTGCCTGCCACAAAGTCGCGATCAGCCAGACGTTTGTTCAGCACGCCATAAAGGCGGGCGGTTTCGTTGACGTAGCGCTCGATCGCGTAGGGGATCTTCTCTTTGGCGAAACGATTGAAGTGATGATTCTGCCCAGCCATCGGTCCCAGTCCTCCCATCTGCCAGAACAGCCATTGCGAGACTTCCTGACGACCGCGCAGATCGTTCGGTATGAAGCGTCCGGTCTTTTCGGCCAGATACAACAGAATGGCACCTGATTCGAACAGGCTCAGCGGTGCGCCACCGTCAGCCGGGTCGTGATCGACAATGGCCGGGATACGGTTGTTGGGGGAGATACTCAAGAAGTCGGGCTCGAACTGCTCGTTCTTGCCGATGTTTACCGGAAACACTTTATACGCCAGGCCGGACTCTTCCAGAAACAGGCTGATTTTGTGACCGTTGGGCGTGGTCCAGTAATGCAGGTCGATCATTGAGCGCTCCTTGTGGGTGATCGTGATCCTTCGTTTTACGCTTCCCTTGGCGCGTCGTACATATGAAAACGGCCTGCAATGCAGGCCGTTGGCAGAAAGGCCGGCAGGTTATGCGCCGTGGCATTTCTTGAATTTCTTGTCGCTGCCACATGGGCAAGGGTCGTTGCGACCTACGTCCTTCAACGTATTACGCACAGGCTCCTGATGGGCGTGACCGCAGTTCGGGCCATGAACGTGGCCGTGCTGGTGGTCGTGATGATCATGATCGTGGTTGCAATCAGGACCATGAACATGGGCTTGCTGGTTCATCGGGTTTACTCCGCAATTAAATCGACGCGCATTATCCCGCAAATGGCCGCTGACTGTATTGCGGTGTTTTTTTCTGGAAATAGTTGTCTTTTTTAAGCATGCTTACATCCGCGGCGCCAGACGTTCGCTTTAATTTTCTCAAGCGTTGTGAGACAGAGCTTATGAACAGACATGAACGTATCGCCCGCGCCATCGGCTTGAGTGGCAAAAAGAAGGGTGAAATTGCTGCCGCGTGTGGCGTGGCCAATTCAGCCGTCACGCAATGGGTGAGCGGCGAGAGCAAAAGCCTGCGCCCTGAAAATCTATATGCACTGGCCAAGGCCACGGGCTTTCGCGCCGAATGGCTTGCGATCGGCGAAGGGCCGGAGCGCGATTCGCCTCATGACGCCAACGTCGCGTTGATTGATCAGCCGAAAATGTCGTTCCGTTATCCGGTGATCAGTTGGGTCTCGGCGGGCTCGTGGGAAGAAGCCGTCGAGCCTTACCCGGAAGGTTTTTCCGACCGCTATGAGATTTCCGACTACGACTCCAAGGGACCGGCATTCTGGCTGGAGGTCAAAGGCGATTCCATGACCGCGCCGACCGGCGTTAGCGTACCTGAAGGAATGATGATTCTGGTGGACACCGAGGCCGATGTGCAGCCAGGCAAACTGGTCATTGCCAAACTGCCGGCCAGCAACGAGGCAACGTTCAAGAAACTGGTCGAAGACGGCGGCGTTCGCTATCTCAAACCCCTGAACCCTGCGTATCGAATGATCGAGTGCGGTGCCGACTGTCGCATAATCGGCGTGGCGGTACGGATGACCGGCAGGCTCTGAGCCTTGTCTGGCAAGGCCTGCGAGTCTTTTCTCGCCGACGCCGCGTCGATACTTTTCCTACATGCACCTTGCTGACTTCCTACGGCTGGAATACTGTATATAAATACAGTTATGCCAAGGAGGTTGTCATGGCTAGCGATCTGTATTCAGCAACAAACGCGTCCTTTTCCTACGAGCAGATCGGACGACGCATCCAGCGCATGGTGGCGTCGCCAGATGTGCAGAAGGTCCAGTTCATCACGGTTACCCGTCTTGATGGCGAGCCTTCCGAGATCTGGGACACCGTGCTTCAGGAAATCGAAGAAACCGAAGGTATTCAGGTTGATCGTCGGGAAGACGGTTCGGTTTGGATTGGCTGGAAGCGGTATATCGATGGCTGAAATGGCGGTTACTCGGTGCCTGGAAAGGGGTGAGTTGTCGATCACTCACAAGCTCGCCGGGTAATGGCACCCTGAACGCTCTGCGTCCTCACCTGGGCTCGCGAGCATTTTCCACCTGAGTTCTGTATCAAACGCGTTACGTTCAGCAAGCTTGACGATTTATTTAAGCATGCTTAAATTTGATCTCAATCCTGAAACTCGACAGTGCGTAAACCTCATCATCTTTTGTACGGAGTCAGGCTCATGGAGCTTTTGAGTGGCTTGGTAGACAGATTCGAATGGCTGGTGGCAGGTCTGGTCGGTGCCATCATTTCCGGCTGGTGGCACAAGGCAAGTCTCATCGACGTGCGCGGCTGGTTGGTGTTTTTGATCACCGGTGTCGCCTGCGCAGTGTTTCTGACCGGCATCGCCAGCAATTATCTGGGGGTGGACGAGCCTCGCAACATCACCGGTATCGGCTTCCTGCTGGGCTCTTTCGGGGGATCGCTGATCGCGGCCATCAACCGCGCGCTGTGGGCGGCAGACATCTGGAAGTTTCTGATGGAGCTGGTCAAAGGCAGGTTGGGAGGCTAGCGCTGAGGTATCAGCGCCTGTGGATCAATTCTTCAGGCGCTACATCACCCGAGCGGCCTATTCGAATGGTGTTCCTGAACAGCAGTCCCGTCTTGAGCTTGCCTTCGAGCCGGTAGTGAATGCTCTCGTCGGGCTTCTTCAACAACTGGGCAAGGTATTTTGCATGCCGCCAGAGGTTGGTACGGATGGGGACCACGAAGGTCCTGCGGCTGTGGGCATCGACGAAAAACCAGTCGTTGGACCTGTCGTCGACCAGCACCACGTCATTGAGACTGATCCTGTACTGAAGTGCCCGGACCAGAACACGCGAGTCGTTGGGGTTATCAATCTCGAAGTGCAGCTTGAAATCCTGTTGCGTAAGCCTGGCCTTGACGACCTGAACCTTCAGCAAATGCACTTCCGGGTCCTGAAAACTGTCAAAACTCCAGACCGAGCATCCCGTGAGCCCAAGCATGAGCAGCGCAAGGCTTAGTGTTCTTGTAATGTGCGCCTGAGAAAACATGAGGTTGCTCCGTAAGAGGCCCGAGTTTAGCAATTTGACGGGCAGGGGTAACCTGCTTGTTCCAGGGTTCGGGGCTGCGCCATACTTTGTTCACGTGCTGACGGGTGTACCGAATGAGTCGTTATGAGATCGTCTTCGACGGCAGTTTGGTCGAAGGTGCCCAGCCTGAGAGGGTCAAAGCCAATCTGGGAAAGCTGTTCCAGGCAGACGAGTCGCGTCTGGAGTTATTGTTTTCGGGGCGACGATTGGTCCTCAAGAACAACCTTGATGAGCAAACCGCCGAAAAGTATCGCGCCACGCTGGAGCGCGCGGGGGCTGTCGCCAGGGTTGTCATGATGAAACCCCCGGCGCCGCAACCCGAGCAAGCCGCGCGGCCTGTGGAAACGCTGCCCGCCGCTGAGACACAGGAGATGGAGGAAGTCGAACTGGCCCGCCCGCCCGATGAGCCCACCTGGCTGCGCAAGACGCCAGTGCGCCCCGGTCGCCTGCAGATCAAGCCGCGGGACGCGTACATGGCCGCCTTCTCCGATGTTGATGCGCCGGACTATTCCGTGGCCGAGGCGGGCAGCGATATGCAGGATCCCAAGCCCGAGCCGGTCGTACCGCAACTGGACCTGTCCAGGCTCAGCGTTGCGCCAGTGGGCAGCGACATGGGACAGGCCCCACGCGCCAGTACCCGCGCCGCGCCGGACACCTCGCACCTGAAACTGGACTGACGCAGCCGCGCTACTTCAGTCTTCTGTCATCTGGCCGATCCCCTGAAACGGAATTGTTTTCAATCAGCCCTGTCACTTTCGGCGTTTCGCCCGGCTAACAGGCATTGAGAATATTCCAGCCAGGAGTTGCCCGATGTCCCGTTCGTTAGACACCCTTTTGCGCCCCAGCATGTTGGCGATGGCCATTGCCCTCTGTACACCGTTGGCCAGCCCCTTGCTGATGGCGGCGCAACAGGCTGCCGGCGTTCAATCCTACGACCTGCCGTCCGCGCCTCTGGCGACGGCCTTGAACCAGATTGCCAGCCAGAGCGGCCTGGCGCTGAGCCTCGATCCTGCGCTGGCTGCCGGAAAATCCAGTGCGCCGGTCAAAGGCCAGTTCGACGCCGCCGGTGCCTTGCGTGAAGCGTTGCGCGGCAGCGGCCTGCAACTGGTGCAGAGCAACGCCGGGACTTACACGCTGATGGCAATGGAAGAGGGCACACTGAACCTGTCGGACGTGACCATCAATGCACGCGCTTCGGCTGCCGAGGGTTCTGAAACCGCCGGTTATCGCAGCGAGAACGTCAGCAGCGTTGGTGCGTTGGGTGGCATGAAGCTTCAGGATGCGCCGTATTCCATCAGTGTGACGCCGCAGGCGTTGCTGAAGAACATTCAGGCGACCTCGCTGGACGACGTCATCAAGCACAACCCGTTCACCCAGATGTACTCCCCGACCAGCGCCGGTTATGCCAGCGCAGTCAACATCCGAGGGTTCAGCAGCGCGGGCAGTCTGAACATTGCCAACGACGGTCTGCGCTTCACCAACGGTGCCGACGGCAGCAACTACCTGGAAGAAATGGAGCAACTGGAAGTCATTACCGGCCTGACCGGTTTCCTTTATGGTCCTGCGTCACCAGGCGGTCTGGTCAACTACGTGATCAAGCGCCCGACCTATGATCGCTACAACAGTGTGACCCTGGGCAATGCCGGTGGCGACAACTACTACCTGCATGGCGACTTCGGCGGCCCGATCGACAGCGAGGGCCAGTTCGCCTATCGCCTCAACGTGTTGACTCAGGATGGCGAAACCGCCGTCGATCTGAACAAGCGTCGCCGCGAAATGATCTCGCTGGCGCTGGACTGGAATGTCTCCGACGACCTGCTGGTGCAGTTCGACGCCTCGCATAAAAAGACTCAGATTCGCGGCCTGACCAGCTACTGGTTTTTCGGCGACCAATCCCTGCGCCCGAGCGCCGCTTCGCTGGATAACGACAGGCTGTACAGCCAGAAATGGTCGTTTTCGGATTACGAATCGGACAAGGCAGGCGTGCGGGCCAAGTGGCGTCTGAATGACACCTTTACCCTGCGCGCTGCTTTCGCTGCTCAGGAGTACACCAGCGAAAACACCTACACAGGCCCTACGGTCTACAGCGCCGGGCTTTACTCGCAGCCGCTCTACGCCTTCGCGCCCATCGACACCGAAGAAAAGACCGGCTCGCTGTTTCTCGACGCGGCGTTTGATACCGGTTTCCTCGAGCACAAGGTCACGATGGGCTATCAGGGCAACACGTCCCGCCAGAAACAGTATGAAGACCACATTCCTTACACACCTGCTCAGCCCGGCCCGCAGTACACCTCGCCGGTGGGAACCATCCCGTTCGACCAGACCCCGCAGGTCGGCAAGCCGGCTTATTCCATCGGGCATGGCAATCAGCGGCTGGCCAACAGCACCGAAAGTAATAACTTCCTGATCGGTGACATCATCACGTTTAACGAACAGTGGTCGACGATCCTCGGCGTGACCCACACCCAGATCAAGACTTATGCCAACGAGTTCGTCTACGCCAGAGCCTTTGGCTCGGCGGAAACCGAAACGAAGTACAACGAAAGCAAGACCTCGCCCAACATCTCGCTGGTTTACAAGCCAGTGCCGTGGCTGACCACCTACGCAACGTACATCGAAGGGCTGCAGTCGGGCGGCATCGCGCCGAGCGGCACCGCCAACGCGGGTCAGGCGTTTGCGCCGGAAGTCAGTGAACAGTACGAAATCGGTGCCAAGGCGACACTGGGCGAAACGCTGTTCACCCTGGCCCTGTTCAACATCGAAAAGCCCAATGGCTATACCACCGGCTCGAACATTTACGTGGTGGACGGGCGACAGGAAAACAACGGCCTGGAGTTCAGCGTGACCGGCAAGGTCATCCCCGAACTGACGCTGGTGGGCGGCTTCACGCTGCTGGATCCGAAGATCAAGAAAACCGGCGTCGCGGCGGATGAAGGCAATGCGCCGACCAACGTCGCCAAGCAACTGGCCAAGGTCTACGCCGAGTACGACATCAATCAGGTGCCGGGCCTGGCCATGACCGGTGGCGCGTTCTACACCGGCAAGCAGTACACCGACCAAAGCAACGAAAACGACCTGCCGTCGTTCACCACCTTCGACGCGGGCGCCCGCTACCGGATGCGCGTTTCGGAAAATGACCTGACCTTGCGGTTGAACGTCAGCAACCTGGCCAACAAGGAATACTGGCTTAACAGCAGCTACCTGGGCGATCCACGAACCGTGGCGTTCTCGGCGCAGCTGGAGTTTTGAGGGGGCTCGGGTGAGCCTGTGTCCTGAGAGGTCTGCGATCAGGACCATGTGTGCAAGCCCGTTTCCCGCTTTGGGCTCATCGTTGCATGCAAGTCTGGACGATGCGCAAAACGGGGCCAGGACCAAAGTGTCTGACTGAATGCATACCCCGTGGGAGGCGGCTTGCCGGCAATGGCGTCAGTTCAGCCACTTATGTGTCGCTTCGGAAAAAGCATCGCCGGCAAGCCGCCTCCCACAAGATCGCACTTCCCTCAGTAAATATCGTTTTGGCCCCGTCTCGTGTTCCTGTCGGGCTCAACTACCCGATGTACGCCGAGCAGCACTTCTTGAACTTCTGCTCGCTGCCGCAAGGACAGGCATCGTTGCGCCCGGCCTTGAGCGGTACGGTGGAGTCGATGAAATACCAGCGGCCCTGATTCTGCACGAACGATGAGCGTTCCTTGTGGCTGTGTTCGCCATTGCCGTCATGCCAGCGTGCGGTAAAGGTCACGAAGGCGTGTTCGGGCTTGCCGCCGAACACCTCGGCACTTTCCACTTCAAGACCCAGCCAGGTGCTTTGCGCACTCCATTGAGCAATCGCTTCGCGGTCCAGCCCGCTTTGCTGCGCAGGCAGTGTGGTCTGAACCAGATAATCGGTCAGCCCCAGCACATAGGCGCTGTAGCGCGAACGCATCAGCTTTTCCGCGCACGGCGCAGGCTGCCCCGCGTGGTAATGCCCGCAGCAGGCCAGCAACAGATCGCCGCTGCCACAGGGGCAAATGGCACTACTCATGATTCACCACCAATACTTTCCAAAATTTTCAGGGTTGGCCCAGTACTTCGCGTTCAGCCAGTCCGGCACCTGCTTGTATTCGCGCAGGTCGTAGGTAAACAGGTTCAGGACCTGCTCATCGCGGGCGAAGCGTTCGCTGGCTTGCAGGGCCAGCGAGAAGAAGTCGGTTTCCTGCCAGCCACAGGCTTTCAGATCCGCCAGCACAGCAATGCGGCTGGCGTTAAGGTTGCGGATGCCGCCCAGCAATTCCAGCCCGCTGCGCTTGGGCATGTGCTCCAGGCAATCGACTACCAGCGCCAGATCAAATCGCTGCGCAGCCAGATGCGGGGGCAGAAGGCCGGGCTCGGCCAGCGACACTTCGGTCTGCGGGTGCGCGTCCTGGAAAGCCTGCAAGGCAGGAAACGCCTGCGCGCCGATCAACAGCAGACGCGCTGGCGCGTAGCGGTCGAGCAATGCGGCCAGCGCCTGCTGGGGCGTACGGGTGGAAAAACCGACGGTCATCGAAAATCCTCTGATTGACTGACAAGACTAGCTTGCCCGAAGGGTGCTGAAAAGCGCCGTTCCTGCCCTATGAAGGGCCGCGTGTGCGACAAACGTGTGATGATTTGAAACAGGTTTCAGGCTATATGTGTCAGGACCGCATGTTTTTTCACGCGCCGCTGGCATATTCAGTGGGCAGGACGTCTACTGTGCGGCGACGAAAAGCGTGCGAAGAATTCGCTTTCGTCATCAGGATCATGATCAAGGGGCATGCGATGAAGTTGTTCTGGGGGTTGGGAAAGCTGTTGATGCTGGGCTTCTGGCTGGTGGTGCTGGCCAATGCGCTGGTCGAAGCGCCCAGCCCGTTCGGTGTGATGATCGATATGGCAGGCAGTCTGGTGCTGCTCACTCATTTGCTGGAGCTGATCCTGTTCAACGGCAGCCTGCGCGGTCGAAAGCACCCTTGGCGTGACAGGGGCAAAATCATTCTGTTCGGCATCTTTCATGTCCAATCCATCGGCCGTCCGGCTTCGGGGCACACCCATGCGTAATCTTGTTCTACTGGCAGCACTGTTCAGCCCGCTCGCCATGGCCCAGGCCATTATCGTTGCACCGCATTCCCTGATGCGCCTGCCCGGCAACAGCAGCGTGCTGCAGGTCGAGCGTCTGGAAGTGTCCGACTACGGCACTCTGCTGATCCCGGCGGGCATCGATGACGTCAGGATCGGCCAGTTGGTGCTCGGTCACGAAGCGCGCATCGCCATCGTTCCAGGCGTACAAACCTTCAAGCTGGTGGTGGATCGGGGTGAGTTCGGCGACGGCAGCCAGATCACGGCGCGCGGTGCGCCGGGCACGTTCGAAAAACCTGCTCTGCCGGGTCGTAACCTGGCCTTGCGAGTGAACAGCATCAGTGCCGAACAACTGTCGATCGATGCCCGCGGCGGTGCCGGTGGTCCGGGCTATTTCGGCCTCGATGGTGGTACGGGCGAAGAGCCGGGCTGCACCTGGGGCCAGGCCGGACGCGGTCATAACGGCGACAATGGCGGCAATGGCCACGACGGCGCAGCAGGCGCACAGGTTCGTCTCGAATTGCCGTACAGCTTTGCGGCCGAGCGGATCAAGGTCAATGTCGAAGGCGGAGCACCGGGCAAAGGCGGTGAGGGCGGCAAGGCGGGTAAAGGTGGTGCGTCAAAAGGCTGCATCGTCTATCGCGCCGATGGCGGCAAGGCAGGCAGATCGGGCGAGCCCGGCCAGCCAGGCGTCGCGGGACCGGCCGGTGCGCTGATCCTGCAACGCTTGTAAACCATTCTCTGCAGGCCACGGATCGGCTTCTGACAATCCGTGGCCTGCCATGAAGACCGCTTACTGCGGCACGCCGTTTTCCCAGCTTTTCCAGTCCTTGACGATTGCCTGAACCAACGGATTGCCGGTGCGATACAGGTTTTCCAGCGCCGGCACGAACGCGCCCTGATCGGCGTACTTCAAAAGATTGTCCACTTCGCTGTAGCCCGGATAAGGACGATCGAAGTCAGAGCCTGCGCGTACCACGGCAAGGCGATTGACGTCGACCTTGCCGGCCTTGCTCGCCCTGAGCAGCGCTTCGTAAGTGGAGTTGTCTTCCTGCTGGGTTGTGCAATACACGCCCTTGTTGTCGGTCAGCAGGCGCGTCCAGACTTCCGCCCGCTCGCTCAAACGTGTCCCCGAAAACCACGTGTTGCCCGCCAGCGTGTCACATTGTGTGACCTGCGGCGGCTGGTTGGCAGGCGCGTAAGGATATTTCACCCGCCACGCAGCGGACTCCTTGCTTTCACTGAGCGCGACTTTCTGCGACAGCGCAAAGGCCTTGGCCTGCAGCTTGGGGTTGAGCTCGAATACTTCTGTCTTGTAGTCCAGCGGCGGCTTTTCGTTCGGCCCTTTGGTGTTGATGCCCAGATAGCCGGTCGGCCAGTCCTTGGGCACATCACGTGAATCGATTTCCCACTGAGTGCCGAACTCCACCAGATAATGAGCCCACGCCGTGGTGCCGAGCGTGCCATGGTGCGGGTTGATGCCAGCAATGCCTGCGACGATGAAGTAGGTCTTGCGCAGGTCAAACCGGGGTGAAAGGGCGAGGGCCAGGGTGGAGGCGGCAGCATTGGTCTGACCCATGCCGGTAACCAGCAGGCAGGTGTCCTGATCGTTGCAGCGGATGGTCGGGTACTCGGCGGCAAGGCCAGGCACCTCGATTTCTTTGGTCAGGTGCAGGCGGTCGATCCAGTTCTGCGCCTCGGGGGCGAACATGGCGATCAGCATCACCTTGGGCGTGACCGGCGTGGTGGACGCCCAGATGCCCGGGCTGAGCAGGGCAAGCGAGGCGCAGAGGGCGTTACGAGTGATGCTTTTCATGAAAACTCCTGTAGTCAAAGTCATGGTCAGAACTGGTAACCAACGCCGGCGTAGTAACCCCAGCCGTCCGAGCGGGCGCGGAAGTTGCCTTCACCGAAATTCAGCTCGCTGCCGTCCTGCCAGTTGCCGCCGTTATGAAAGTAGCGACCGACGAGCGTGAAGCGCAGGTGAGTGAAGGCATACAGCAGGACGTTCGTGGCGACCGTCGAGTTGGCGGTCCGCGCCGGATCGTTCTTGAGGTCCGAGCCGAAGTCGAAATTGGTGAAACCGATGTAGGTCAGCGATGCGCCGTTGTCGAATTTGGTGATCGGCACAATATATTTGAGCTGTGCGCGGTAGCCGTCCCACGAGTATTCGTTGCTGGCGCCGTAGTTTTCCCACTGGTAGCGGCCATAGAAGTTGGCCGACAGATTGACCCGCGACTTCGTATCGATGTCGGTGCCGATACCGCTGTAAAGGGTGTTGGCGCGGTTGGCCGAATTGCTGCCGTGGTCGTAGATCCAGTCGAAGGCGACGTACCACTCTTTGAACGGCCCCACGGCCAGGCTGCGTCCTGCCAGATAATCAATGGAGATGCGCGGTTCATGCTCCATGAACACCGGCGAGCCATGGTCCCAGACGCCCTTGTCGTTGCGGTTGCCGATGTCGAGGATCTTCGGCACGTCGATATAGCCGTACAGCTCGAACGGGCCTTTGCGGCCGAAGTACTCGTATTCCAGATAAACGTCGTCGACCGGTTGCGGGCCGAAGCTGATGTCCTTGCTGCCGATCAGCGTAAGGTCCTGATTGAACCAGTCGGACAGATAGGCGCCTTTGCCTTCCTTGGGTGATGCCGGCGGGCTGAGGGTCTCGCCCTGCGCGGAGTCTTCGGCTGCGGCAGGTTGTGCCTGCGCCATCGCGCAAGGCAGTGCGAGCGAGGCTGTGAACAGAAGAGGGATCAGAAATCCGGGTGACGCGGCGGACTGCGTGGAGGACTGCATCGGTATTGAAACTCCTTTTAACGGCACGTATTGCGATCCGCAAACGTTTGCACAGGACGTGCCAAAGGAATTCAACCGGTTGAAAACCAAGGAAATTCAGTAGATAACGTGACTGATCGGGCAGGATTCTGCCCGCCTGTTGTGCGCGGTGACACTCTGAATGCCCCGTGATGTTTCGTTTCGCACGGCCAGGGCGTTCGGATGATCAGAAACCTGGGCGTGCTGCCGCAATCACCACGACCGCCAGCCCGATGAGCAGGTTGATGCCGACCAGTCGTCGGATTCTGCCCAGCGCTGCCACGCCTTCCGACCACTGCTCGGCTTCCACTGCACGTTGCAGTTGCGGCAACTGCAACGAATGGATACGAAGAAACAGCGCCACCATGACCACGTACAGCCCCATCATGATCTGCACGTAGCGGGGCGCGGTTTCGAAGCTGGTGAAGTTCAGCTGGATCATCCCGATACCCGTGACCGGCAGCACGATGACGGCCGCCCAGACCCAGACGAAGAACCTTGGAAATACCTGGACCCACACTTTCAAGCGAGACGGTCCTTCCAGTGCTGCAATGACGGCTGGGCGCAATATCATCCATGCGAAAAACATCCCGCCAACCCAGACCAGAGCAGCCAGCAGATGCAGCGTATAGACAGTGGAAAATGTGGTCATCGGGTACTCCGTTCTGCGCGGATGGATTTAGCGCGCTATGATAGCGCCCACTCAGAACCACTGAAAATTTATCCAGCCTTTTTTGCCGTGCCCCTGAACCGAAGCCAATGATCAGTACCGAACTCAAATCCCAGATCCAGGGCGCCTACTCGCGTTTCCTCGAAGCCAAGAGCCTCAAGCCACGTTATGGCCAGCGATTGATGATCGCCGAAGTCGCCAAGGTACTGGGGGATATCGATACCGATGAAGAAGGGCGGCGCTCGGGCGACCCAGCCGTGGTCGCCGTGGAAGCGGGCACCGGTACGGGCAAGACCGTGGCCTACGCCATCGCGTCGATCCCTACGGCCAAGGCCGCTGGTAAACGTCTGGTGATTGCCACGGCAACCGTCGCGCTGCAGGAGCAGATCGTCTACAAGGACCTCCCCGACCTGATGCGCAACACCGGCCTGAATTTCACCTTCGCGCTGGCCAAGGGGCGTGGCCGTTACATGTGCCTGTCCAAGCTCGACATGCTGCTGCAGGAAAGCGATGCCACCAACGCGACCGCGCAACTGTTCGAGGAAGAAGGCTTCAAGATTGAAGTCGACGAAGCCAGCCAGAAGCTGTTCACCAGCATGCTGCAGAAGCTGGCAGGCAACAAATGGGATGGCGACCGCGACAGCTGGCCTCAGGAGCTGGATGACAAGGACTGGGCGCGTCTCACCACCGACCACAGCCAGTGCACCAACCGCCATTGCCCCAACTTTCAACAGTGCGCTTTCTATAAAGCGCGTGAGGGCATGGGCAAGGTCGATGTGATCGTCACCAACCACGACATGGTACTGGCCGACCTCGCGTTGGGCGGCGGTGCCGTGTTGCCTGATCCGCGTGACACGCTGTACGTGTTCGACGAAGGCCACCATCTGCCGGACAAGGCTATCGGCCATTTCGCGCATTACACCCGCCTGCGCTCCACCGCCGACTGGCTGGAACAGACCGCCAAGAACCTGGCCAAGCTGCTGGCCCAGCATCCGTTGCCGGGCGACCTGGGCAAGCTGATCGAGCAGGTGCCGGAACTGGCCCGCGAGATCAAGGGCCACCAGCAGTTCATGTTCGGTGCCTGCGAGCAGCTGGCCGATTTCCGCGCCGGTGAAGACATGCAGGGCCGCGAACGTCCGCGTCATCGCTTCGTGGGTGGCGTCATTCCCGAGCACATCCGCGAGATGGGCATCGAGCTCAAGAAAGGCTTTGCCCGCCTGGACGACCTCTTTACCCGCCTGACCGATCTGCTCAAGGAAGGTATGGACGGCGAGGTCAACATCGGCATCGCCAGCCATCAGGCCGAAGAATGGTATCCGCTGTTTGGCAGCCTGCTGGCCCGTGCCCACGGCAACTGGGAGTTGTGGACGGCATTTACCGCCGAAGATCCGGAAGACAGCCCACCCATGGCCCGCTGGCTGACGCTGGCCGACAGCGGGGCGCTGTTTGACATCGAGGTCAACGCCAGTCCGATCCTGGCGGCCGAGATGTTGCGCCGCAACCTGTGGAACATCGCCTACGGTGCGCTCGTGACGTCGGCCACACTGACTGCGCTGGGTAAATTCGATCGTTACCGCATGCGTGCCGGCCTGCCGAAAGGTGCAATCACGGCGGTTGTACCGAGCCCGTTCCACCATGCCGATGCCGGCGTGCTGCGGGTGCCGGACCTCAAGGCCGACCCGCGTGATGCGGTCGCCCATACCGCAGCCATCATCCGTGACTTGCCGGGTCTGGTCGAAGGCTCGCGCGGCACGCTGGTGCTGTTCTCTTCGCGCAAACAGATGCAGGACGTGTTCGATGGGCTGGATCGGGACTGGCGCAAGCAAGTGTTCATCCAGGGCAATCTGTCGAAACAGGAAACCCTGAACAAGCACAAGGCGCGGGTCGACAGTGGCGAATCCAGCGTGCTGTTCGGGCTGGCCAGCTTTGCCGAGGGTGTGGATTTGCCCGGTGCGTATTGTGAGCACGTGGTGATCGCCAAGATCCCGTTCGCGGTGCCGGATGATCCCGTCGAAGCTGCGCTGGCCGAATGGATCGAGGCACGTGGCGGCAACCCGTTCATGGAGATTGCCGTGCCGGATGCGTCACTGCGTCTGGTCCAGGCCTGCGGACGTCTGCTGCGCACCGAAGAAGACCGCGGCACCATCACGCTGCTGGATCGCCGGGTGGTGACTCAGCGTTACGGCAAAGCAATCCTCAACGCACTGCCGCCGTTCCACCGGGAAATCTCCTGAATCAAGGCTGAACGGCGTCTGGCAGCAGTTCCCAAAACGGCCAATCGCTGGAACAATGTGCGCCCATTCAGTTGGCCGTATTCAGGGCCTTCAACGCGACATTCAGGAGTCAGCGGTTTTGCAGATCCAGGGTCATTTCGAACTTGAATTCGAAGCAGTGCGTGAAGCCTTTGCGACGCTTTTTGACGATCCTCAGGAGCGCGGCGCTGCGTTGTGCATCCAGGTTGGCGGTCAGACGGTCGTCGATCTCTGGGCCGGCACCGCTGACAAGGACGGCGCTGAAGCCTGGCATACCGATACCATCGCCAACCTGTTCTCCTGCACCAAGACCTTTGCCAGCGTTGCCGTTCTGCAACTCGTTGAAGAGGGCAAGCTGCAACTGGACGACCCCGTGGCCCGGATCTGGCCCGAGTTTGCCGCTGCAGGCAAGGCTTCTATTACCTTGCGTCAGTTACTGTGTCATCAAGCGGCACTGCCGGCCATCCATGCACAACTGCCCGTAGAAGCGCTTTACCAATGGGACACCATGACCGCTGCCCTGGCGGCCGAAGAACCCTGGTGGACTCCGGGCCAGGGCCATGGCTACGCCGCCATTACGTACGGCTGGCTGATTGGCGAGATGCTGCGTCGTGCCGATGGCCGTGGTCCGGGCGAGTCCATCGTTGCGCGGGTTGCACGTCCCTTGGGGCTGGATTTTCATGTGGGGTTGGCCGATGACCAGTTCCATCGCGTGGCGCACATCGCGCGAGGCAAAGGCAATGTCGGCGATGATGCGGCCCAGCGTGTCCTGCATGCGACAATGCGTGAGCCTGCCTCGATCACGGCAAAGGCTTTTACCAATCCGCCATCGATCCTGACCAGCACCAACAAGCCGGAATGGCGTCGCATGCAGCAACCTGCTGCCAATGGCCATGGCAATGCCCGCAGTCTGGCGGGCTTCTATAACGGTCTGCTGGACGGAAGCCTGCTGGAAGCCGAGTTGCTTAACGAGCTGACGCGTGAACACAGCCTCGGCCAGGACAAGACCCTGTTGACTCCGACCCGATTCGGTCTGGGTTGCATGCTGGACCAGCCGACCGTGGCCAACGCGACCTTCGCACTGGGCCCGAAAGCATTCGGTCATCCGGGTGCCGGGGGTTCGGTAGGCTTTGCAGACCCTGATTACGAGGTGGCGTTTGGCTTCGTCACCAACACGCTAGGCCCTTACATTCTCATGGATCCCCGTGCACAAAAACTGGTCAGGGCGTTACGTGAGTGTTTGCAGTAAGTTTCGTCTATAAGTGTTTGTTTCATACCGACTGTCAGTTAAACGGGGTATAACGGGGCCGTATGACGGTTTCTCTTTCCACCTGTAACTTCATGCGTGTTATACGGACGTAACAACGTTCCTTCTGTCTGATCAAAAACTGTTGTGGGTCATCCATGTCGTCTAATAAAAGCCTCGTTCTTGCTCTGTGCATTGCCGTCACCGGCTGTGCTCAAACTCCTCAATCCGATTCTGCTGCAACTGACGGCCATTGGTGGCAGTTCGGTTCGGGCGCAGCCGCAGACGATGTCTCCGCAAAAGCTCCGGCGCCGAGCCCTGCAGCGCCGGTCGCCAAGGCTGCTGAAAAGCCAGCCCCGGCTGCCGATGCGCAGAGTACCAGCCCTTGGTACTGGCCGTTCGGCTCGGACGACAAGGCGGCAGCAACGCCTGACGCAGTTGCCAGCAAGCCTGCGGATAAGCCTGCAGCCCCTGCTCTGGTTGCCAAGTCTGAAACCGATACCAAATGGTGGTGGCCTTTCCCAAGCGCCGACGCTAAAAAAGATGAGCCCAAAGCCGCTCCGATGCCTGATCCGAAAGTGACCAAGGCCTGGCTTGACGAGTACGAGCCTCGCGTCCGTGCGGCCATCAAGGACACTCCGTTCGAACTTGAGCGTCGCGAAGACCTGCTGGCAATCACTGCGCCGGTAGACAGCTCGTTCAACCCGGATCGTCCGGCCATGCTATTGCCGATCACACTGGGTCCTATCACCCGTCTGGCCAAGGCTGTTGAAGGCGACAAGAAAACGGCCGTGCTGATTCTGGGTCACGCTGACACGTCGGGTCCTACCGAAGCCAACCAGAAAATCAGTCAGGAGCGTGCGCAGTCGGTTGCGGCGATCTTCCGCCTCAGCGGTCTCGAGCGTCAGCGCCTGAGCCAGCGAGGCATGGGTGCCGTGATGCCGCGTGCGGCCAACGACAGCGCGCAAGGTCGTGCACTGAACCGTCGCGTCGAAATCCTGATGACGCCACAGGACACCATGGTGGCCCTCATGAGCCGCTATGCGCTGCCTCCGGTTGCTCCGACCATGGTCGCGACTCAGGACGTCAAGCCTGTCGTGCCTGCCCCAGCCCCGGCCAAGAAAGCGGCTGTGGCAAAGAAAGACACGGCCAAGAAAGCTGCACCGGCCAAGGCGAAAGCCAGCACTGCCAAAAAAGCCGCTCCGGCCAAGTCCACCGCAGCGGCCAAAAAGCCTGCCGCGAAGACGCCTGCCAAAGACGCAGCAGCCAAGAAGACCGACGCCCAGGCGAGCAACTGATCCCGGGTAGCTCCTGACCGTTCCCACGTTCGCGTGGGAACGCTTCTACAGACGCCTCGCGTCTGATCTGACTCAGGGCATTCGCTCACTGTTCAGTCGTTAGATACTCCAGCCGCGACAACAGGAATCACACCATGACCCAGACTCTGGCTGACATGCGCCGTGACTACACCCGCGACGGTCTGACCGAAGCGCAGTCACCGGATGAGCCGTTTGCGTTGTTTCATCAATGGTTCGCCGAAGCGGTGAAAACCGAGCAGGCTCCGGTTGAAGCCAATGCCATGACCCTGGCAACGGTTGACGAGGAGGGGCGTCCGCACTGCCGCGTACTGCTGCTCAAGGGGCTGGACACTCAAGGCTTCACATTCTTCACCAACTACGACAGTGCCAAGGGCCAGCAACTCGCTGCGCGTCCTTTCGCCGCGATGACCTTTTTCTGGCCGACGCTGGAGCGTCAGGTGCGTATCGAAGGGCGAGTGGTAAAGGTCTCCGTGCAGGAATCGGACGCCTATTATCAGGTCCGGCCGCTGGGCAGCCGTCTCGGTGCATGGGCCTCGCCGCAAAGCCGGGTGATCGCCGACCGTGAAGAGCTTGAAGGTCTGATCAAACAGACTGAACAGCGATTTCTCGACACCGCGCCTCATTGTCCCGAGCACTGGGGCGGCTATCGTCTTCTGCCGGAGCGGATCGAGTTCTGGCAGGGGCGTTCGAGTCGCCTCCACGACCGTTTGAACTATCGTTTAGAAGACGGGGAATGGACACGTGAGCGTCTGGCGCCCTGATTGAATTATTTGCCGCCCGGGTCGTCTGAGCGTTACATGGGTTGTCGCTGTATGGCACCTGAATGAATATAAATTGCGGAACCTGGGTCGTGACAGTATCGAAGTCGGATAGTCTAATGGCCACTGGTTCCTCTGGAGATACCTTTTATGCGCAAGTCTGCTCTTCTGGTTGCTTCGTTCACTGCCATGGCGCTGACGATGGGCGGCTGTACTTCGAACCTCACCGGTGACTCCTATTCCCGTGACGAGGCACGTACCGTACAGAACGTTCGTCTGGGTACCGTTGAATCCTTGCGTCCAGTGAAAATCGAAGGCACCAAGACCCCCATCGGCGCAGGTGCCGGTGCGATCGTTGGTGGTGTAGGCGGCAGCGCAATCGGTGGTGGTCGCGGCAGCGTCGTGGCAGCAGTGATCGGTGCCGTGGCCGGCGGCCTGCTCGGCTCCGCGACCGAAGAAGGTCTGACGCGCACTCAGGGCGTCGAGATCACCGTTCGTGAAGACGATGGCAGCATGCGTGCCTATGTGCAGCAGGTCGAGGAAAACGAGATTTTCAGGGTCGGCGAGCGTGTTCGTATCATGACCGTCAACGGCACGAGCCGCGTGACACACTGATCCGCGATACGAATCAACCGAAACCCCGAGCCGAAATGCTCGGGGTTTTTCGTTTCAGGCGCACTCTCTTTTCAGCGCTTCGGCGTCGTCTTGCAGGCCATGACCATCACGCCGTAGCCAATGATGGCCGACAGTATCGAACCGGTCAGAATGCCCATGCGATCCTCTCCCGCATACCCGCTGACGCCTGGCTCGAACGCCAGTGAGCCAACGAACAGGCTCATGGTGAAACCGATACCGCACAGGATCGAAACCCCTAGCACGTGGCCCCAGTTGGCGTCCTTTGGCAGCGACGCCAGGCGCGTCCTGACCGCCAGCCAGGTCAGCCCGAACACTCCCGCTGTTTTGCCCAGCAACAGGCCCGCAGCGATGCCCAGCGGGACCGAATGGGTAAAGCTGTCCATGGTCACGCCGGCCAGCGAAACACCAGCATTGGCGAACGCAAACAGAGGGAGGATGCCGTAAGCGACCCATGGATGCAGGCCGTGTTCCAAGGTCAGCAAGGGAGAGGCCTTGGCGCTCGTGCGCAAGGGAATGCAGAACGCCAGCATCACGCCTGCGAGCGTTGCGTGAATACCGCTTTTCAGAACGCAGACCCACAGCACCAGACCGATAAGCAAATAAGGCGCAAGCCTGCTCACGCCGGACCGGTTCATTGCGATCAGCGCAATGATCGATACGCCCGCCAGTATCAGCGATACCTGTGAAAGCTCACCGGAGTAGACCAGCGCGATGACGATGATTGCGCCCAGGTCATCAATGATCGCCAGCGTCATCAGAAACAGCTTCAGCGAGACCGGCACGCGTTTGCCGAGCAACGCGAGTACGCCCAGAGCAAACGCGATATCGGTTGCCATGGGAATGGCCCAGCCGTGCAGGGCTTCGGCATTGCCTGTATTCAATGCGACATAGATCAGTGCCGGAACCACCATGCCGCCGATGGCCGCCGCACCAGGCAGCACGATCTGAGAAGGTTTGGACAGATGGCCTTCCAGCACTTCACGTTTGACCTCAAGGCCGATGACCAGAAAAAACAGCGCCATCAGCCCGTCGTTGATCCACAGTAAAAGAGGCTTGGCGATTTGCAGGGCGCCTATCCGGGCCTCGACCGGTGTCTCCAGAAAAGCGTTATACAGCCAGGAAAGCGGCGAGTTATTGATAACGAGGGCAAGGGCAGCAGCCGCAATCAACAGCAGGCCTCCCGCTGCTTCGAGCTGAAAAAAGCGCGTAATGGTATTTCGCATGGGCGCGACCATTCTCCGTCTACGGTAAAAAGGGTCGACACCCTAACCCGTTGATTGCAGAGTTAAAACAAAATTTATATTCGTTTTTGTTATAGGTTTGACAGTTTCTTGCACAATAAAAATAGGGCTTAAATTGTGTTGCTAGTTAAGTCGTGAATGTGGAGTTAATTGCGTAGGAAGTTTCTGAAAATTGATATTTTAAATGTTAATTGTAACTTTATAAGTTATTGAGATTGGCAGTGCACGGACGCTTGCGTGGCAAGACGCCCGTGATCAGGCCGCGGCAGCTCAGTCGTCGATTCCCAGCATGTCTCGTACCAGCGCCTCGGCTATGCGGATGCCGTCCACGCCAGCGGACAGAATGCCGCCGGCATAACCTGCGCCTTCGCCGGCCGGGTACAGCCCTTTTGTATTGAGGCTTTGCATGTTCGGGCCACGCGTGATGCGCAGCGGTGCCGATGTGCGGGTCTCGATGCCGGTCAGGACCGCATCGTGCAACGAAAAGCCTTTGATCTGCTTGTCGAAGGCGGGCAGGGCTTCACGAATGGCTTCAATGGCAAAGGCGGGCAGCGCGTCGGCGAGATCGACCAGCTTCACCCCCGGTTTGTACGAAGGTTCGACGCTGCCCAGCGCGGTGGACGCCTTGCCCGCGATGAAGTCGCCGACCAGCTGCGCAGGCGCTTCGTAGGTGCTGCCGCCCAGCAGATAAGCGTGAGACTCCAGACGCTCCTGCAGTTCGATACCGGCCAGCGGGCTGCCCGGGAAGTCCTGTTCGGGCGTGATGCCGACCACGATGCCCGAGTTGGCATTGCGCTCGTTGCGCGAATACTGGCTCATGCCGTTGGTCACCACACGATTGGGCTCGGATGTCGCCGCAACCACTGTCCCGCCAGGGCACATGCAGAAGCTGTACACCGAGCGGCCGTTAGTGGCGTGATGCACCAGCTTGTAGTCGGCAGCCCCCAGTTTCGGGTGACCGGCGTATTTGCCCAACCGGGCACGGTCGATCAGCGATTGCGGATGCTCGATACGGAAACCCACCGAAAACGGCTTGGCCTCCATGAAAACCCCGCGGCCGTGCAGCATGCGGAACGTGTCGCGGGCGCTGTGGCCCAGCGCGAGAATCACGTGACGTGACGCGATCTGCTCGCCGCCTTCAAGGACCACACCATTCAACTGGCCATCGTCGATCATCAGATCAGTGACGCGCTGCTGGAAGCGTACTTCGCCGCCCAGTTCCTCGATCTGATGACGCATGTTTTCAACCACGCCGGTCAGGCGGAAGGTGCCGATGTGTGGCTTGCTGACGTAGAGAATTTCTTCCGGCGCGCCAGCCTTCACAAACTCGTGCAGCACCTTGCGGCCATGAAAGTACGGGTCCTTGATCTGGCTGTAGAGCTTGCCATCGGAGAACGTGCCTGCGCCACCTTCGCCAAACTGGACGTTGGACTCCGGGTTCAGAACGTTTTTGCGCCACAGGCCCCAGGTGTCCTTGGTGCGCTGACGCACCTCCTTGCCGCGCTCGAGAATGATCGGCTTGAAGCCCATCTGCGCCAGCAACAGGCCTGCGAAAATCCCGCAAGGGCCGAAGCCGACGACTATCGGCCGTTCGCTCAGGCCTTCCGGCGCATGGCCGACCACCTTGTAACTGATGTCGGGCGCCGGGCCGACGTGGCGGTCGTTGGCCAGTTTGCGCAGCAGCCCGTCTTCGTCACTGACCTGAAAGTCTATGGTGTAGATGAAGCACAGTTCGGAGGACTTCTTGCGCGCATCGTAGCTGCGCTTGAAGAGGGTGAAGTCCAGCAGTTCGCTGCTGTCGATGCCCAGGCGCTGCAGCAGAGCAGGGCGCAAGTCTTCGTCCGGATGATCGATCGGCAGTTTGAGTTCGGTGATTCGTAACATTAAGGGGTCCAGTTTTCGGGCCGCAGGTTCAGCCCGACAGCACTACAAGAACCGGCGATTATAAGCGCTGAACCCCGTTGGCGGCGAGTCGAGGTGTGCAGTCCTGGCGACGACGGGTGCCATCGGTCGCCAAAACCCCGTCCCAGGGATGGATCAGTCGTCCCGCGAGCCGCCGTAGTAGCCGCAGCCGCGCTGGGCCTGGCCGTTGAGGCGCAGCTCGGCGGTGAGGTGTTGCACCGACCCGTTGACGCTGTCGACGCAACGCTGTGGCGCGACCCAGAGTTCGATGCGCTGGTTGTTGGCTTCGCTGCTGACACTGAAGCTGCCATCCGGCAGTTGTTCTTCAAGGTAAGGCACGGCAAGCGGCGGCTGGCCCTCGCGCTCAAGGACCATGCCCTTGCCGCTGACGTTGACGTTCCACGCCGGCTTGTTGCCATTGACGTGCAAGGTCAGGCGCTTGAAGTTCAGGTCCTCGCAGGACTGGCCGGGTCGTTCCACACGATAGATCTGGTGCAGGTCCAGTTGACCGTCACTGTTGGCTGCCTTGCTGGCGGCGAACGAGCCGCGCAGGTCCGCAAAGACGCGTCCCTTGCTGTCGGCCAGACTCGCGGCCTCCTGCAGAAGGCCGGTGTCGTTGCGGTCCTTGACCACGTAGCGACGCTGCTCGTTGCACGGCTTGAACATCAACTGCCCGTTCTCGCCAGTCAGGTCGCCCTGCATGCGGATCATGCCGACCGTCGAGACTTTCGGTGTGTCGGTACTGGTGCCCAGCAGCTGGCAACCGGCGAACAACGGCAGAAGGGCGAATACGAGGACGGAACGAGCAGCGAACATTGGGCGGGTCTCCAGACAAGTGCCGCCACGTTACGCAGACTGCTGCCGCATCACAAGACCTGATACGTCAGTCCGGTGTGCAGGCCTTCTACGCTTTTGGCATAGGCCATTGCGACATCGGCGGCGGGAACAGGTTTGAAGCCTCTGAAGTAAGCGCTGTACTTGCCCATGGATTCGAGCAGCACTGAGTAACAGCGTGCGCGATTTGCGGCGCGACGGCTTCGATCTGGCGGTTCGCTTAAAGGTAGCCAGTGATGAACGGCTGATGGCCAGGCCGTTATCGGCCATGCAGGTTGCACAGGCTGCTCAAGGAATACCAGACGGCAACGACACCGATGTTTCTGGTTCACCCTTCGAGAGCGAAGTGTCAGGGCGAGTGCGGGTGATTATCTGGTGGGATGGTTCGAGCGCAGCGGCTCGGCGCTGGAGCGTTTGGCGTGAGGGTGAGAGAGGGAAGGCATGCCCACGCAGGTGCGTGGGCATGATCATGGCGCGCTTTGCTAGGCTCTGTACGAAAAGTGGCTGCGCTCGGTGATGCTGCGTTAAAAACAGGCTCGGAATGCTCATTTACAACACGTAGACTCCGCTTCCTCGCCTGTTTTTGCCTTGCCTGACCTTCGCTCGCCGACTTTTCGTACAAAACCTAGCCGCCCAGATAGGCGTCCCGCACTTTCGGATCGACCAGCAGCTCTTCACCGGTGCCCTGCATCACCACTCGACCGTTTTCCAGCACATAGGCACGGTCGGCGATTTTAAGGGCCTGGTTGGCGTTCTGCTCGACCAGAAAAACGGTCACGCCATCACGTCGCAGTTGTTCGACGATCTCGAAAATCTGCTGAATGATGATGGGCGCCAGACCTAGCGACGGTTCGTCCAGCAGCAACAGCTTGGGCTTGCTCATCAGCGCACGGCCGATGGCGAGCATTTGCTGTTCGCCGCCGGACATGGTGCCGCCGCGCTGCGTGAAACGTTCCTTTAGGCGCGGGAACAGGTGCAAGACCTTGTCCATCTGTTCCTGGTAATCGCCTTTCTCGGTGAAGAAACCGCCCATGGCCAGGTTTTCTTCGACGGTCAGGCGGGCGAACACGCGGCGGCCTTCGGGCACTACCGCGATGCTCTTGCGCATGATCACCGACGATTCCTGGCCGACCAGTTCCTCGCCCATGTAACGGATGCTGCCGCTGTGAGCGCGCGGTGAGCCGCACAAGGTCATCAGCAAGGTGGACTTGCCGGCACCGTTGGCGCCGATCAGGGTCACGATCTCGCCTTGGCGGACGTCAACGTTGACGCTGTGCAGCGCCTGGATCTTGCCGTAGAAGGTGGAAACGTTTTCGAACTGCAGCATTTACGCTTCCCCCAGGTAGGCTTTGATCACTTCAGGATTGTCACGAATCTGTTCCGGCGTTCCGTCGGCCAGTGGCGTGCCCTGATTGATCACTACGATGTGGTCGGAAATGCTCATCACCAGCTTCATGTCGTGCTCGATCAGCAGCACTGTGGCGTTGTGCTCGTTGCGCAACACGCCGATCAGCGCTTTCAGGTCTTCGGTTTCCCGCGGGTTCAGACCGGCTGCCGGCTCGTCCAGCATGAGAATGCGCGGGCGCGTCATCATGCAACGGGCGATTTCCAGGCGGCGCTGCTGACCGTAGGCCAGTGTCCCGGCCGGGCGATTGGCGAATTCCTTGAGGTTGACGGCTTCCAGCCAGTGTTCGGCGTAGTCCATGGCTTCGCGTTCGCTGCGACGGAAGGCCGGCGTCTTGAACAGTCCGGACAGAAAGTTGGTGTTCAAGTGACGATGCTGGGCGACCAGCAGGTTCTCGACAGCGGTCATTTCCTTGAACAGACGCACGTTCTGGAAGGTCCGCACTACGCCCTTGCGCGCAATCTGGTGACCGGCCAGGCCCTGAATCGGTTCGCCATCCAGCAGGATGGTCCCGCCGCTGGGTCTGTAGAAACCGGTCAGGCAGTTGAAGACAGTGGTCTTGCCCGCGCCATTGGGGCCGATCATCGACACGACCTGCTTTTCATGAACGGTCAGGGCAACGCCATTGACCGCCAGCAGACCGCCAAAGCGCATGCTCAGGTTTGTGGCTTGCAGTAGAGGCTGTTTCATTTGGCCGCCTCCGCTTTCAACTTCATGACAGGTCGTTGCATCGGCAGGAAACCCTGAGGACGCCAGATCATCATCAGCACCATCAGGGCACCGAACATCAACATGCGGTAATCGCTGAACTCACGCATCAGTTCAGGCAGCAGGATCATCACAATGGCCGCGAGAATAACGCCCAGCTGGGAACCCATGCCGCCAAGGACCACAATGGCCAGAATGATTGCCGACTCGATGAAGGTGAAAGACTCCGGCGTTACCAGACCCTGGCGAGCGGCGAAGAAGCTGCCTGCGAAACCGGCGAACGCTGCCCCCAGGGTAAATGCCGAGAGCTTGATCACGGTCGGATTCAGCCCCAGTGCACGGCAGGCAATTTCGTCTTCGCGTAAGGCTTCCCAGGCACGACCGATCGGCATGCGCAGCAGGCGGTTGATGACGAACAGCGCCGCCAGCGCCAGCAGCAGGGCGATCAGATAGAGGAAGATCACCTTGCTGATCGGGTTGTAGTCCAGACCAAAATACTGGTGGAACGTCTGCGCACCCTCGGCTGCACGGCGTTCGAAGCTCAGGCCGAACAGGGTTGGTTTTTCGATGTTGCTGATGCCGTTCGGGCCGCCGGTGATCTCGGTCATGTTGCGCAGGAAAATACGGATGATTTCACCGAACCCGAGCGTCACGATGGCCAGGTAATCGCCCCGTAGCCGCAGGACCGGGAAACCCAGCAGGAAGCCGAACAGCGCTGCCAGCAGACCGGCCAGCGGCAGGCTTTCCCAGAAACTCAGGCCGAAGTAGTGCGACAGCAACGCGTAACCATAGGCGCCGACCGCGTAGAAACCGACGTAGCCCAGGTCCAGCAGGCCTGCGAGGCCGACCACGATGTTCAGGCCCAGGCCCAGCATCACGTAGATCAGGATCAGCGTTGCGATATCGACTGCGCCGCGCGAGCCGAAGAACGGCCAGACGAACGCCAGCACGATCAGGGCGGCAAGGCCCCAGCGCTGGGTTGTAGGCCGGGTCATGAAGTCGCTGGTTTTCTGTGAGATCAGTGGGGCGCGATCACGATTGCGCAAAGTGCTGATCTTCTCGGCGAACAGCACGCGCAGAAACAGCAGGACCGAACAGGCCGCAATGACGGTCAGGGTCATGGGGCTGGCGTTATGCACTTGCAGGGTCACGCCGGAAAAGGCCAGTTTCAGGCCGAACACCGGGTAGGCAACGGCCCACACCAGCGCAGCGCTGAACAGCGCCTGTTTGAAAGACTTGCTCATACTTTCTCAACCTCCGGACGACCCAGGATGCCGGTCGGGCGAAATAGCAGCACCAGGACCAGCAGGCCGAAGGCCACGACGTCCTTGTACTGATCACCAAAGATGTCGGCACCGAAGGCTTCGGCGACGCCCAGCACCAGACCGCCGAGCACGGCGCCCGGAATCGAGCCGATGCCGCCCAGTACCGCAGCGGTGAACGCCTTGAGACCTACCAGAAAGCCCGCGCTTGGATTGATCACGCCGTATTGCATGCTGAGCAGCATGGCGGCAACCGCAGCCAGCGCGGCGCCGACCACGAAGGTCAGGGCAATGATGGTGTTGGTGTTGATACCCAGCAGGTTGGCCATCTTCATGTCCTCGGCGCAGGCGCGGCAGGCGCGGCCCATTCGCGAGCGGGAAATGAAGAGGGTCAGGCCTGTCATGGCCACCAGCGTGACAGCGAATACCACGATCTGCATGTAGGAAATCAGCACTTCCTGTGCGCCACCGGGGCCGAATGACAGGCTGCCGGGCAGCAGGTTAGGGATGGCAAAGTTGCCGGAACCCTGGGAAAGCTGGACCGAGTTCTGCAGAAAGATCGACATGCCGATCGCAGAAATCAGAGGAATCAGACGGTTGCTGTTGCGCAGCGGACGGTAGGCGACCCGTTCGATGCTGTAACCGTAGGCGCTGGTCACGATGATGGAGGCGGCGAAACCTGCGATCATCAACAGCGGCAGGCTGTCGATACCCATCATTGCAAGGCCGGCAAGCGCCATGAAGGCAACGTAGGAACCGATCATGTACACCTCGCCGTGGGCGAAGTTGATCATTCCGATGATGCCGTAAACCATCGTGTAGCCGATGGCGATCAATGCATACGTGCTGCCAATGGTCAGGCCATTGACCAGCTGTTGCATGTAGTGGAATAACTCGGGCATTTACCGCGCTCCTAAAAACCTGATCTGCATTTCTCCGGCATGCGTCGGGTACGCATTCTGTCGATGCGTTGCCTGTGACGCCGCCAGCGAACCGCTGGTAACGGTTTTAAGATTTTCAGGTGGCCTCTGCCGGATCTCGGCAGGCGGGCCATGATTCGTAAAACAAAGCCCACTGCGGTGGCAGTGGGCTTCGGTTGTCAACGCAAGCTGCTTATTTGGCGGCTTCGGTCTTCGGCTTGCCGTAGTGCCATTCGTAGACCACGAACTGGAAGTTCTTCAGGTCGCCCTTGGCGTCGTAGCTCAGTTCGCCCATCGGGGTCTTGAACGTACCGGCGTGGATGGCGGCCGCCACCTTGTCGGTGTCTTCGGTCTTGGCGGCAGCGATGCCGTCGGCAATGACCTGAACGGCAGAGTAGGACGGGTAGACGAACGGACCGCTCGGATCCTGTTTCTTGTCCTGGAAGGCCTTGGTCAGCGCCTGGTTGGCGGGATCCTGGTCAAAGGATTTCGGCAGGGTGACCAGCAGGCCTTCGGAGGCTTCGCCAGCGATTTGCGAGATGGAGTCGTTGCCCACACCTTCAGGACCCATAAACCTGGCGTTCAGGCCTTTTTCCTTGGACTGGCGCAGAATCTGGCCCAGCTCCGGGTGGTAGCCGCCGTAGTAGACGAAATCGACATTGGCTTGCTTGAGCTTGGCGATCAGCGACGAGAAATCCTTGTCACCGGCATTGATGCCTTCGAACAGGGCAACCTTGACGCCTTTGCTTTCCAGCGTGGTTTTTACTGCCGAAGCGATGCCTTCGCCGTATTGCTGCTTGTCGTGAATGACTGCAACGATTTTCGGCTTGGCGACGTCTGCGATGTAGTTACCGGCTGCAGGTCCCTGCGCGCTGTCCAGACCGATGGTACGGAATACCAGCTTGTAGCCACGGTTGGTGATATCAGGGCTGGTGGCTGCCGGGGTCACCATGATGATGCCTTCGTCTTCATAGACGTCGGATGCAGGTTGAGCGGAGCTGGAGCACAGGTGACCGATCACGTATTTCACGCCATCGTTGACGACCTTGTTGGCGACTGCCACGGCCTGTTTCGGGTCGCAGGCATCATCGTATTCGACAGCTTCGAGTTTCTTGCCATCGACACCGCCCTTGGCGTTGATCTGCTCGATGGCCATCCTGGCGCCGTTGAACTGCATGGTGCCGTACTCGGCGACCGGGCCAGTCTTGGGACCGGCGATGCCGATCTTGATGGTGTCGGCTGCGAACGAATGGCTGGCAACCCCGGCCATAACCAATGCGGCGAACAGCCTGGAAAGCTTCTTGGTACCCTTAGTCATGATGCTCCACTCTTGCGTTGTAGTTTTTATAATCCTGCTGGCCAAGGCTACAGGACCGGCTTCGACACCGATCTTCCCCCGCTCCGCCAACTGTACCGGAACAGTTTAGAGTGCCGGTGAATCGCTTGGAAAGCACGGGGCAATGGGGTAAACCGGTGTGTGTCGCTTAATCGAAAGAAAGTTACAGAATCCAACCGCCCCGATGTCGTGAAGACCGGGCGGATCGTGGTGGATTTCGCGGCTTTCCTGCAATCAATCACTTGCTTCCGGGTTTTTCTACGAGAAAGGCGGCGGTATCATTGCGCCGATTTCCTTTCTGGTGAAACCCATGACGCAAGAACCTAGCACCCTCTATGCCAAACTGCTCGGGGAGACCGCCTCAATTCGCTGGAAAGAATTGCAACCATTCTTTGCCAAGGGTGCCCTGTTGTGGGTCGAGCCACCTCTGGATCTGATCGAAGTTGCCGAGGCGGTAGCCGAAAACGACGCTGCCAAAGTGTCCGCATGGATGGACGCCGCAAAGGTCGGCAAGGTGTCTGAATCAAAGGCAATCGAGCTTGTAGAGAGTGACCCGCTGCTCTGGGCGGTGGTAGTGGCACCTTGGGTGTTGATCCAAAACAGGGCGTCGGACTGATCTGTGCGCCATGCGGGTGCTCGTGACGGCACCTTTGTGGGTGCCACGGTAACTTCGTGATTGCCCGCGTAGCAAAAAGCTACACCGCCCCGCTCGAGGGCACGCCTTTCAGTCAGACCATCGTGACCGTTGTGTGCGAGAAGGGCTGCGGGTGGCCAGAGCATGTTCAGCGCCCGGCAGGTCGTCGAACAGATCGAGTGAACGCGGTATGTCCGCATCCCGATCCTTGACGTCCAGCATGAGCGATGCGGGCCACAGACTGGCAGGTTCTCGTCCGTTCGTTTCCCTGACCAGCGGCAGAATCCGTTCCAGCGGCTGCGGCTTGCTGAACAGATAGCCCTGCACGTAATCGCTACCGAATTGACTGAGAAATTCCAGTTGTGCAGGCGTCTCGACGCCTTCTGTCACCACTTTGAGGCGCAGGGTGTGGGCCATCACAATGATCGCCTGAACGATCTCCATGTCCTGAGGCGATTTCGGAATGTCGATGATGAACGATCTATCGATTTTCAGTGTGTCCAGCGGCAGCCGTTTCAGGTAGGCGAGTGACGAATAACCGGTCCCGAAGTCGTCGATCGAGAGCGAGACGCCCAGGCTGCGAATATGCTTGAGCATCAGGATCGTATTGCTGATGTTGCCCATCAGCGCGTTCTCGGTCACCTCCAGTTCCAGGCGGCCCGGGGCTACATTAGCTTCGCTCAGCGCCTGTTCCACTTCTTCGGTCAACTCGTCCCGACTCAGGTTCAGCGCCGAACAGTTCACCGTGATGATCAGCTTGTCCAGGCCGTCGAGGCGCAATGCGCCCAGGTCGCGGCAGGCGCGGCGCAGTACCCAGTTGTCCAGTTCGGCAATCAGCCCGTTCGCTTCGGCGATACTGATGAAACGATCGGGCACCAGCAGTCCGTGCTGCGGATGATTCCAGCGCACCAGCGCTTCCAGCTTGGCGATGTGCCCGGTGCGCAGATCGACAATCGGCTGGTAGTACACCTCAAGGCCTGTCTCTTCACGCAGGGCGTTGCGCAACTCCTCTTCCAGATGTAATTCCAGACTGGCTTTGTTCTTGAGGGCGGGGCTGAAAAAATTGACCCGGTTACGGCCGTTGCCCTTGGATTGGTAGAGGGCGAGGTCGGCGTGCTTGAGCAATTCATCGCAGGTTGAGCCGTCCCGTGGAAACACTGCGATGCCAATGCTGGTGGTCATGACCATGCGTCTTCCGGCCAGCGCGATGGTCTCTTTCATCTTGTGCATGACGCGGTGCGCCAAGTGTCGGGCTTCTTCGTAGTTGGGGATGCTCAGCAGGATGCAGAACTCGTCACCCCCGAACCTCGCCACCACGTCCTGGACGCGCGTGGCGCTGCGGATTCGCTCGGCGATTACCTTGAGCAACTCATCACCTGCATCGTGACCCAGGCTGTCATTGATACGTTTGAAGTGGTCGATGTCCAGGAACATCACTGCCAGCATGCCTTGTCCGATCGTATGCTCGAGCAGTTTTTCAGCGAATATCTGGTTGAATCCGCGGCGGTTGATCAGGTTGGTCAGCGGGTCGTAATGCGCTACCTGCTGAAGCGAGACCCGCGCCTGATCCAGTTGAGTGAGCAGCGCATTGACGCGCTGAAGGTCATGCTCCTTGCCCTGCAGTTTCTTGTCGGCCATCGCCGCACTGATGCTGCCGGCAATGATCAGCAAGGTGATCACGGCAATGGTCAGGCCCAGTTGCTGGCTGTTTGCAGCGCTCGGCAGGTGCAGCTCTGCGCCCTGGGGAATGACGAGGTGCAGGGCGCGCATGCCCATCAGGTGCATGGTCAGCAGGCCTGCACCCAGAAAAACGCTCAGCCCGTAACGAAACATCTGATGAAACATGCCGCTGTACTGCCGCAAATGGCGGGGCAGGGTGAGCAAGGCCACGCTGGCAAGAATGGCGACGACAACGGAGAGAACGAAGGTTTTTGGCTCGTAGTACTGCACGGCGTCGGACCGCATGGCCCCCATGCCCAGGTAATGCATGAGGCTGATGCCAAGACCCATGACCACCGCGCTCGTCAGGCAGCGCCTGAGGGTCAGTGTCTGGATGGTCAGCGCCTCGATGGCGAACAGCGCGGTCATCAGCACGATCAGCAGCGACGCCAGCGTGATGCCCAAATCGTAGGTGATGGTCAGAGGTGCCTGAAAAGCCAGCATACTGATAAAGTGCATGGCCCATACGCCGCCCGCCAGACACAGCGCTCCCAGCGCCTTCCAGATGCGTCTGCTTTTGAGGGCTTCGACCTGAATGACCCGGTCGGCGATGTCCAGTGTCGCGAAGCACGCGGCACAGGCGACTCCGTACGCCAGCGCAACCAGAAACAGATTATGACTGCAGTTGATCAACAGTTGCCCGTCCGCCGGGACCCCGGCGAACACATTCAAACCCAGCCACTCCATAGCAAGCCCTATATCTTTACTGCCAGGGCGCCAAGGCTAAAGGCCTGGCGATTCGGAGTGAGTATAGAAGCTGTTGTCAGTTTGCCAGTACGCATCTCCAGGAATCTGAAAAGCGGCAATAACGAATAGTTATAAGAAATCTTCATCGAAGATGCGGTTTACGAATGTTTACAGACACGCCACCCTCAGCCTTCTAGATTGTTACCACTAATAAGAAGGGACGATCGCCTCATGACCACGCTTCGGACGGAAACCCCTATTCAGGCCGCCAACGCATGGCGCGTCCTCTTTTTGTTGTTCCTCGCCAACCTGTTCAACTTCTTTGACCGCACCATCCCGGCCATAATCGTCGAGCCCATTCGCATGGAATGGCACCTGAGTGATTTTCAGCTAGGGCTTCTGGGAACCGCGTTCACGCTGGTATACGCCATCGCCGGTCTGCCGCTGGGGCGTATGGCGGACAACGGATCGCGCAAGAAGCTGATGGGTTGTGGTCTGGCGGTGTGGAGCGGCTTGACGGCGGTCAATGGCATGGTCGGCAGTTTCTGGACCTTTCTGTTGGTGCGCATGGGCGTAGGTATCGGCGAGGCCAGTTATGCGCCTGCGGCGAATTCGCTGATCGGTGACCTGTTTCCGGCGCATAAACGTTCCCGTGCCATGGGCATTTTCATGTTGGGACTGCCATTGGGTCTGCTGCTGGCGTTCTTCACCATCGGTGCCATGGTCAAGGCGTTCGACAGCTGGCGCGCCCCCTTCTTCATCGCAGCGGTGCCTGGGCTGCTGCTGGCCGTGTTCATCTTTTTCATCAAGGAACCCAAGCGTGGCGCGGCTGAAAGCGTGCGCATGTCGGAAGTCAAAATCGAGAAACCGATCCGCCGAGTACTGTCGATCCCCACATTCCGCTGGCTGGTGCTCGGCGGCCTGACCTTCAATTTCGCCACTTACGCCTGCAACTCGTTCATGGTGCCGATGCTGCAACGCTATTTCCTCCTGCCCTTGCAGGAAGCTGCAGTCGCGACGGGCGTGATCGTCGGCGTGACCGGATTGTTAGGCCTGACGGCAGGCGGCTGGATCGCCGACAAACTGCACCAGCGTTCGCCCAATGGAAGGCTGTTGTTCGCGGCGTTCAGCATGTTGGTGGCGACGATCGCCACAGGCTATGCCTTGCACGCCGGACGCATTGAAATCGGCGTGTTCGTGGCGGTATTCAGCGTGGGCTGGTTGTTCGCCTACAACTTCTACACCTGCGTTTACACGGCCATTCAGGACGTGGTCGAACCACGCCTGAGGGCGACGGCAATGGCATTGTTTTTCGCCGGACTGTACCTGCTGGGCGGTGGCGCGGGGCCGGTTGTGGTTGGCTTGCTGTCCGATCATTTCGCCCATGCAGCGATGGCGGTCGCAGGGGCCGACGTGATGAACGAAAGCTTCAAGGCCATCGGTCTGCACGACGCCATGTACCTGATCCCGGCGGCATTGCTGATGACGCTGGTGTTTTTGTATCTGGCATCACGTTGCTTCAGCAGGGACGCTGAGCGGATGAAGGCAAGAATGGTCGCCGAGGAACCGGCAGAAGTCGTGGCGGACCCGGCGGCGGTGTGACGCGAAACGTCACCGGATGCATTCCCACGCAGAGCGATGGGAATGCCTCTCGGGACGCTCCGCGTCCAGCGTCGACAGGGACGCCGATCAGCCTGCGACCAGCACCCTGATCGCTTCCAGTCGCAGCGCGGCCTTCTCGAGCATGGCCAGACCTTGCTCACGCTGACTGCGCAGGGCTACCAGTTCGCTGTCGCGCACCGTCGGGTTGACGGCCTGCAGGGCGGTCAGGCGCGCCAGTTCTTCTTCGGTATCAGCAGCCAGACGACGTTGCGCCTCAGCCACGCGCGCGGCGTGTTTCGGCGTGATCTTCTCTTCGCCTGCATTGATCCGCGGCGTCAGCACGTCGCGCTGGGCCTGGATGAACTTGTTGGCGCTGGCACGTGGCACGCTTTCGAGCTGGTCGTTCAGGGTATTGAACGACACGCGGCTCGACAGATCATTGCCGTTGGGATCAAGCAGGCAGCGCAGTGCAGCCGGTGGCAGGTAGCGGCCCAGTTGCAGCGAACGCGGCGCAACCACTTCGCTGACGTAGATCAGTTCCAGCAACACGGTGCCCGGCTTGAGCGCCTTGTTCTTGATCAGCGCCACGGCGGTGTTGCCCATCGAACCGGACAGCACCAGATCCATGCCGCCCTGCACCATCGGGTGTTCCCAGGTGATGAACTGCATGTCTTCGCGAGACAACGCCTGATTGCGGTCGTAGGTGATGGTCACGCCTTCTTCGTCGCCCAGCGGGAAGCTGGCGTCGAGCATCTTCTCGCTCGGCTTGAGGATCAGTGCGTTTTCCGAATGGTCTTCGCTGTCGATGCCGAACGCGTCGAACAGGGTTTCCATGTAGATCGGCAGGCTGAATTGGTCGTCTTGTTCCAGAATTGCTTCGACCAGCGCCTCACCTTCGCCCGCGCCGCCAGAATTGAGTTCCAGCAAGCGGTCGCGACCTGTGTGCAGTTCGCTTTCCAGACGCTCGCGTTCGGCACGGGCTTCGTCGATCAGGGCCTGCCATTCGTCATCATCACCGCTTTCCAGCAACGGCAGCAGACGAGGGCCGAACTGATGCTGCAACGCGTTACCGGTCGGGCAGGTATTGAGGAACGCGTTCAGCGCTTCGTGATACCACTGGAACAATCGGGCTTGTGGGCTGGTTTCCAGGAAGGGCACATGCAGCTCGATGGTGTGTTTCTGGCCGATACGGTCCAGACGGCCGATACGCTGTTCCAGCAGGTCCGGGTGCGACGGCAGATCGAACAGCACCAGGTGGTGGGCGAACTGGAAGTTACGGCCTTCACTGCCGATTTCCGAGCAGATCAACACCTGTGCACCGAATTCTTCGTCGGCAAAGTAGGCAGCAGCACGGTCACGTTCGAGGATGTTCATGCCTTCGTGGAAGACCGTGGCCGGAATGCCGGAGCGCACGCGTAGTGCGTCTTCCAGGTCCATGGCGGTTTCGGCGTGGGCGCAGATGACGAGGACCTTGACGCGCTTGAGCATCTTGAGCGTGTCGATCAGCCAGTCGACGCGGGGGTCGAAACGCCACCAGCGCTCTTCTTCGCTGACCTCGGAATGCGCCTGGAAGCTGACTTCCGGGTACAGGTCGGCGTGCTCGCCCAGCGGCAGTTCCAGATATTCTGCCGGGCAGGGCAGCGGGTATTCGTGCAGCTTGCGCTCCGGAAAACCCTGCACGGCGGCGCGAGTGTTACGGAACAGCACGCGACCTGTGCCGTGGCGGTCCAGCAATTCGCGAATCAGACGGGCCTTGGCTTCGTCGTCGCCTGCATTCACCGCAGCCAGCAAGGTGTCGCCTTCGGCACCCAGGAAACCGTGAATGGTTTTCTGTGCTTCTGCCGAGAGCACGCCCTTGTCGAGCAGTTCCTGCACGGCTTGAGCGACCGGGCGATAATTTTCGCTCTCGGCGCGGAAGGCGTTCAGGTCGTGGAAACGATTCGGGTCCAGCAGGCGCAGACGCGCGAAGTGGCTGTCCTGACCCAGCTGTTCCGGGGTTGCCGTCAGCAGCAATACGCCGGGGATAACCTCAGCCAGTTGCTCGACCAGCGAGTACTCGCTGCTGGCCTTGTCTTCGTGCCAGACCAGGTGGTGCGCTTCGTCGACCACCATCAGGTCCCAGCCCGCTGCGAACAGCGCGTCCTGAGCCTTTTCATCCGAGACCAGCCATTCCAGCGCAACCAGCGCCAGTTGCGTGTCTTCGAACGGGTTGCCCGCATCGCTTTCCATAAAGCGTTCGGCGTCGAACAGCGCGACCTGCAGGTTGAAACGGCGGCGCATTTCGACCAGCCATTGGTGCTGGAGGTTTTCCGGCACCAGAATCAGCACACGATTGGCACGACCGGACAACAGCTGACGATGAATCACCAGACCGGCTTCGATGGTCTTGCCCAAGCCCACTTCGTCGGCGAGCAGAACGCGCGGCGCAATGCGGTCGGCTACTTCACGGGCAATGTGCAACTGGTGGGCAATCGGTTGGGCACGCACGCCGCCCAGACCCCAGAGCGAGGACTGCAATTGGCGGCTGGTGTGTTCAAGGGTGTTGTAGCGCAGCGAGAACCACGACAACTGGTCGATCTGGCCGGCGAACAGACGGTCGGTCGCCAGACGGAACTGAATGAAGTTCGACAACTGGGTTTCCGGCAGCGTGACCACTTCGTTGCGGGCATTCAGACCGTGGTACACCAGCAGCCCGTCGACATCGTCCACTTCGCGAACGGTCATCTTCCAGTTTTCGAAGTGAGTGATCACATCGCCCGGAGAGAAACGCACGCGGGTCAGCGGTGCATTACGCAGTGAGTACTGGCGTGTCTCGCCAGTGGCCGGGTAGAGCACGGTCAATAAGCGGCCATCCTGTGCCAGAACGGTGCCCAAACCCAGCTCGGCTTCGCTGTCGCTAATCCAGCGTTGCCCCGGTTGATACTGCTGCGCCATGCTGCCTGTCTCCCGACGTGAAAAAGCCGACTATGTTAACGGAACGCGCCATGAAGACCAAAGGTAGCGTTGAAAAACCTCAGGATTCGCTGCGAACCGGCGAATTTTTCCTTTCATGGCACTTATTTCATTAAGCCCGGTCAAAAAAAGCCTTATAAATTATTGCAGCCTATTACAGGGCTGTTCAAGTTGCGTCGCAGACGGCCGAAAGCCCGGTAAGAGGAGAAAAACCATGTTGCAACCTATGCTCCCGTTAAGCGTTGTGCCGGTGACCTCCCAGATGGACCCGGCCAAGCGTGTCCCCGATATCCCGCCGGTGGCCCCTGTACAGCCAGGCTCCAGCGAGACATCGATCGACCTGCGCCATGAAGACTCCGAGCGCAGCGCCCTGCTGTTGCGTGAAGAGCAGCAGCGCCAGCAACAAGGGCGTCATGCCGAGGACGAAAGCGGTGAATATCAGGGCCTGGTCGTTCCGGGCGACTCGCTGAATGCTGACAACACCGTACCGGTAGTGCCATTGATCGACGACGAGCCGCGCCAGGGGCTGTGGGTCGATATCCAGATCTGAGACAAAGCGTTGCGCAACAAGAGGGCGCGAACTGCGCCCGCTGTCGATTGATTAACGCCTGATACCCTGTTTTCGACTGGTCATCACCGATGCTATTGAGCATTATTGGTGCTGATTCCACGTGTCCGAGAACTGCACAACCATGAACGACGATGGCAAATTGATCGATCTTGGCGCCGAGCGCGCCAGACGCGTTCATGATCTGAACGACAAACGCCTGAATGAAGTACGCAATGCCTTTGAGCAGGCCATGCCGCTGACCGGCAAGAAAAAGCCGAAGAAAAAGCCGAAGAAAAAGCCGAAGAAAAAGCCGAAAAAGCGTTGAGTCATTGAGCGGATGTTGATGCAGGTCAACGTCCGTGCGCGCTGCGACGACTAGCCTGATGGGTATCGGACGGGGCAGAAGACGGCGTGGGGCCAATGTCTTCGTCACCCTGTTCGAGCTGTCTGACGGGAAGGGCTGCCGCTCTGGTAAGGCGCACCCTTCGCCATGAGCACGCAAGGCACTTCGGGCGACTTCGGTCGCCCTTTTTTGCGTGTTCGGGAGCAAGCCAGGCCGCTTCCTGCTATGGCGGGCCGTGGCTCAACCGTCACTCCTCTCAGCCAACGGTGATTTCAGGCAGTACGGTCAGTTCGACTGTCTGCTGTTTGCGCGGGGCGAGAATTTCCGCTTCGCCGTCGACGACCAGTTCATCGTTCTGATTGAACACGCGGGTAGCGATGCGCACGCGAAATTTCGGCAGTTTTTCGAGAATTTCGAGACGCACCGTCAAGGTGTCGCCCAGCTTTACCGGCTTCTGAAAGGTCATTTGCTGACCGATGTAGATCGTGCCAGGGCCTGGCAGCTCACACGCCACTGCAGCGCTGATCAGTGCACCGCTGAACATGCCGTGGGCGATGCGCTCCTTGAACATGGTCTTGGAGGCGTATTCGGCGTCCAGGTGGACCGGGTTGTGATCGCCGGACATGGCCGCGAACAACTGGATATCGCGTTCCTGAACTGTCTTGCTGTAGCTGGCTTTCTGACCGACTTCAAGGGCTTCGTAGGGCGTATTGGTGACTTGAGTCATGTGTCTGTCCTGGACAAAAAATATGAAAAGATAAACGGCGCGTGATCACTCTGCCCGACGCGGTCCCGGCTGATCGAGAGCGTACGTCAGCCAGTCGAGCAGGTCCTGAGTCACTTCATCGCGATTGGTGTCATTAAGCAGTTCGTGCCGCGCCTGTGGGTAAACATTGAGTTGTAACACCTGATGACCCGCTTCTGCCAATGCATCGGCAAGATCCTTCAGACGCTTGCCAGCACTCACGGGATCACATTCACCGCCAATAATCAGCAAAGGAAGGTTCGGATCGATCTGCGCCAGGTTCGACGGATCGCTGATTTTCTGCAGCCCGCCCAGCATATCTGCCCACAACTGATTGGTGCAGCGGAAGCCGCACAGCGGGTCCTGAATGTACGTGTTCACCTCATCCGGGTCCCGGCTGAGCCAGTCGAAACAGGTCCGGGTCGGCTTGAACGCCTTGTTGAACGAGCCGAAGGACAGCCATTCGATCAGCGCGCTACGCCCCTTGCGGCCTTGACGCAAGCGTTCGAACCGGACGACCAGAAGTGCGCTGCGATAGAACGATGCCGGGTGGAAGTTAGAGCCGCTGAGAATGGCGCCCTGCAGACTGGCGCCATGGTGCATCAGATAAGTCTGGGCAATGTAACTGCCCATGCTGTGGCCCAGCAGAAACAAGGCCACCCCGGCGTGGCGCTGGCCGATCGACTGGCTCAGGGTCGCCAGATCGTCGACCACTTTTTCCCAGCCCTCCTCATTGGCGAAATGCCCGAGTCTGCCCTGCAGGGCGGTTCTGCCATGGCCACGCTGGTCGTGCGCATAAAGGGCGATGCCCGCGGCATTCAACGCTGCGCCGAGTCGTGCGTAGCGGCCGCTGTGCTCGGCCATGCCGTGGGCAAGCATCACGACGGCCAGCGGTGCTGTGTCCGGTAGCCAGGCATTGACGTAAAGGCGGCAATGGTCACTGGCGTCAAGCCAGAATGTCTCGTGCTTCATGGCGATATTCCGATCTGGAGCGTCTGCCCGGAGGATGTCTGTTTCAGCTTACAACCCGTACGTGATTGCATCTTGAATAGCAGAAAGATTCACGCTGTTGATGACGCCGACTGGCATATTTGCCTTCCGGGCGTTAGCTGCTAACGTCGGGCCAGTCCCGATTCTGAATAGCGGGCCAGCCATGAGCAGGGAAAAAGGATAAAACAATGCAACCTGAATTCTGGAACGACAAACGCCCTGCCGGGGTGACCTCTGAGCTGGATCTGCACACGTATCGGTCGGTTCTCGAGGTCTTCGAAAGCGCCTGCAAAAAATTCGCAGACAAACCTGCTTTCAGCAATATGGGCGTTACGCTGACCTACGCAGACCTGGAGCGCCATTCGGCTGCGTTTGCCTGCTACCTGCAACAGCATACCGACCTGATGCCCGGCGACCGCATCGCCGTGCAGATGCCCAACCTGCTGCAATACCCCATCGCAGTGTTCGGTGCGATGCGGGCCGGTCTTATCGTGGTCAATACCAATCCGTTATACACCGCACGCGAGATGCGTCACCAGTTCAAGGACTGCGGCGCCAAAGCGTTGGTCTACCTGAACCTGTTCGGCAAGCTGGTGCAGGAAGTGCTGCCCGACACCGAGCTTCGTTACCTGATCGAAGTAAAGATGGGCGACATGCAGTCAGCCGCCAAAGGGTGGTTGATCAATACCATTGTCGCCAGAGTCAAGAAGATGGTGCCGGCCTATGACCTGCCCCAGGCCACTGGCTTCAAGGATGCCCTGCGCATGGGGCGTGGCGGCTCTGTCAAACCTGTCGCGGTCGGGCTGGATGACGTTGCGGTGCTGCAATACACCGGCGGCACCACGGGACTTGCCAAAGGCGCGATGCTGACCCACGGCAATCTGGTCGCCAACATGCAGCAGGTTTACGCCTGCATGCGCCAGCATTGTCCTGAACGTGGCGTGATGTTCGGGGAAGCCAGGGAAGTGATGATCGCTCCGCTGCCGCTTTATCACATCTATGCCTTCACAGCGCACTGCATGTGCATGGTCATCAGCGGCAATCACAATATTCTGATCACCAACCCCAGGGATATCGGCGGGTTCATCAAGGAACTTGGCAAGTGGAAGTTCACGGCCATGGTCGGGCTCAATACCCTGTTCGTGGCGCTGATGAATCATCCCGACTTCAAGAAGCTGGATTTCTCTACCCTGAAGAGCACCAACTCGGGTGGCACCGCGCTGGTCAAGGCCACAGCCGAGCGTTGGGCTGAAATGACGGGATGCACAATCGTCGAGGGGTACGGTCTTACCGAGACCTCTCCGGTGGCCAGTGCCAATCCCTACGGCCCGCTGGCGCGGTTGGGAACGGTCGGCCTGCCGGTGCCGGGCACGGGTATGAAAGTGATCGATGACGAAGGCGCAGAGTTGCCGTTCGGCGAGCGGGGAGAGCTGTGCATCAAAGGCCCGCAGGTCATGAAGGGCTACTGGAATCTGCCGGAAGCTACCGCCGAAACGCTGGACGCAGAAGGTTGGTTCAAAACGGGCGACATCGCGGTGATCGGCGCCGACGGTTTCGTCAGCATCGTGGACCGCAAGAAAGACCTGATCATCGTGTCCGGCTTCAACGTGTATCCCAACGAAATCGAAGACGTGGTCATGTCACACCCGAAAGTCGCCAGTTGCGCCTGCATCGGGGTTCCGGACGAGCGTTCAGGGGAGGCGGTCAAGCTGTTTGTAGTCCCGCGCGAGGCGGGGCTTTCTGTCGAGGAACTCAAGAATTTCTGCAAACAGAACTTTACCGGCTACAAGGTTCCGAAACAGATCGTGCTGCGTGAGTCCCTGCCAATGACCCCGGTCGGCAAGATCCTGCGCAGAGAGCTTCGCGATATCGCCTGAGCTCGCGAATTGTTTCTTTTTACGTTGTCGGCTCCGCCTGCGTTGACGTGCAAGCGGGGCCTGTTTTTTTTGCCTAAGCTCACTGGGTGAAACCCCGGCCCTCTGGCTCAAGGTTTTCAGCGCTTTCGATATTTTCCGGGATAAATCCTGCGTCGTGACCGCAGCGTTTGAATCAGTCATTTTTGTGACCGTAGAGGCCCGGTTTGCCTCTAGTCGACCTTTGGCAAAGCTGCTACTCTCGGCGCGCTTTTTGACCTGTCATGAAGCGAATGAGCGTCTACTGCACAATTCCAAAACACAAAAAAATCATCGCCCAAAGCGATGTGAAGAATTCGCGATCGCTATGGAGCCGGCTGAATGATTGAAAACTTCTGGAAGGATAAATACCCATCTGGCATCTCCCCTGATATCGACCCTGATGAGTATCCCAACGTCCAGGCGGTCCTGAAGCAGTCCTGCCAGCGTTTCGCCGATAAACCCGCGTTCAGCAATCTGGGCAAGACAATTACCTACGGCGAGCTGTATGAATTGTCCGGCGCATTCGCTGCCTGGATTCAGCAACACACCGACCTTGTGCCGGGTGACCGCATCGCCGTGCAGCTGCCCAACGTGTTGCAGTACCCGGTTGCCGTTTTCGGTGCCATCCGCGCCGGCCTGATCGTGGTCAACACCAACCCGCTGTACACCGCACGGGAAATGGAACACCAGTTCAACGACTCCGGCGCCAAGGCACTGGTATGTCTGGCGAACATGGCGCATCTGGCCGAGAAGGTCGTGCCCAGGACCCAGGTCAAACATGTCATCGTCACTGAAGTGGCCGATCTGCTGCCACCGCTCAAGCGCCTGCTGGTCAACAGCGTCATCAAATACGTCAAGAAGATGGTGCCTGCCTACCACTTGCCTGACGCGGTCAGATTCAATGACGTGCTGAAAAAAGGCCACGGTCGGCCGGTCACCGAGGTGTCGCCCGACAGAGGCGACGTGGCCGTATTGCAGTACACCGGCGGCACCACCGGCGTGGCCAAGGGCGCGATGCTCACCCATCGCAACCTGATCGCCAACATGCTGCAGTGCAGGGCGCTGATGGCTTCCAACCTCAATGAAGGCAACGAGATCCTCATCACACCGTTGCCGCTCTACCACATCTACGCCTTCACCTTTCACTGCATGGCGATGATGCTGATCGGCAACCACAACGTGCTGATCAGCAACCCGCGTGACCTGCCTGCCATGGTCAAGGAACTGTCGAAGTGGAAATTCAGCGGCTTCGTCGGCCTCAACACCCTGTTCGTTGCCCTGTGCAACAACGAAGCGTTCCGCAACCTTGATTTTTCGGCACTGAAAGTCACGCTGTCCGGTGGTATGGCCCTGCAACTGGCTGCCGCCGAACGCTGGAAGCAGGTCACCAACTGCCCGATCTGCGAAGGTTACGGCATGACCGAAACCAGCCCGGTGGCGACGGTGAACCCTATTCAGAAGATCCAGATGGGCACCATTGGCATTCCGGTGCCGTCGACGCTGTGCAGGGTCATCGACGACGCTGGCAATGAGCTGGCGTTCGGCGAAACCGGCGAATTGTGCGTCAAGGGGCCTCAGGTCATGAAAGGCTACTGGCAGCGTCAGGAAGCCACGGATGAAATGATCGACGCCGATGGCTGGCTCAAGACCGGCGATATCGCGATCATTCAGCCCGACGGTTACCTGCGTATCGTCGACCGCAAGAAAGACATGATTCTGATCTCGGGTTTCAACGTCTACCCCAACGAACTGGAAGACGTGCTGGTCACGCTTCCCGGCGTGCTGCAATGCGCTGCCATCGGCATTCCGGACGAAAAATCGGGTGAGGCTATCAAGGTGTTCGTGGTTGCCAAGCCTGGCGTGACCCTGACCAAGGATCAGGTCATGGAGCACATGCGCGCCAACCTGACCGGTTACAAAGTCCCGCGCAGCGTGGAATTCCGCGATGCACTGCCGACCACCAACGTTGGCAAGATTCTGCGCCGTGAACTGCGTGACGAAGAGCTGAAGAAGCTGGGTATCAAGAAATAATAGCCAGACCTGCATGACAGACAACGCCGTGTCCTCTGACACGGCGTTGTTGTATCACCTGCGCCCGATCCAGCCTCGACAGTCGTCCTCCTTGCCGCAATCTGCGACAATCGCGCCCCTGTATTCTTCAAGAAAAGACTCTGCGCACCTGATGACCGACGAATCGCCCTCCATCGACCAACTCCTGAAAAACCTCGATCAAGCGATGATCGGCGACCGCCATCGTCTGCGCCGTCAGTTGCACGAGCTGCGCAAGAAGCCTGACGAGGCGAAGCTGACGCAATGGGTGGCGCGGGTTCAGGCGTCCTGCGCACAGGTCACGTCGCGGCGCGAGAGTGTGCCGACGGTTCGCTACGACGACAACTTGCCGATCGCCGCCAAGCGCGACGAAATCAAGGATGCCTTGCTCAAGCATCAGGTGCTGATCATCGCGGGCGAAACCGGCTCGGGTAAAACCACCCAGTTGCCGAAAATCTGTCTGGAAATCGGTCGCGGTCAACATGGTCTGATCGGCCACACACAGCCGCGTCGAATTGCTGCACGCAGTGTCGCCAGCCGGGTCGCCGACGAATTGGCCACACCGCTGGGCGCGCTGGTCGGCTATCAGGTGCGTTTTGAAGATCAGAGCGACAGCAACACCCTGATCAAACTGATGACCGACGGCATCCTGCTGGCCGAAACCCAGCACGACCGCTTCCTTGAGCGCTACGACACGATCATCGTCGACGAAGCCCATGAGCGCAGCCTGAACATCGACTTCCTGCTCGGTTACCTGAAAACCCTGCTGCCGCGTCGCCCCGATCTGAAAGTCATCATCACGTCGGCGACCATCGACCTGCAGCGCTTCTCCGAGCACTTCAACGACGCGCCGATCATCGAAGTGTCGGGCCGGACCTTTCCGGTCGACACTTGGTACCGCCCGCTGACCAGCGAGCAGGACGAAGAGGGCAACAGCGTCGAGGATGACCTGACCGTCGATCAGGCGATTCTGGCCACGCTCGAGGAACTGGCGGACTTCGAGCGCAGCGAGCGCAAGAGTCCGGGCGACGTACTGGTGTTTCTGCCCGGCGAGCGCGAGATTCGTGACGCCGCCGAAATGCTGCGCAAGGCCCAGCTCAGGCACACTGAAATCCTGCCGTTGTACGCACGCCTGTCGCCTGCCGAGCAGCAGCGCATTTTTCAGTCTCATCCGGGACGTCGCGTGGTGCTCGCCACCAACGTGGCCGAGACCTCGTTGACCGTGCCCGGCATCCGCTACGTGATCGACACCGGCACTGCACGCATCAGTCGCTACAGTTACCGCGCCAAGGTCCAGCGTCTGCCGATCGAAGCGGTGTCCCAGGCCAGCGCCAATCAGCGCAAGGGCCGTTGCGGGCGTGTCGAGCCGGGCCTGTGCGTCCGCCTTTACAGCGAAGAGGATTTCAACGCTCGACCTGAATTCACCGACCCCGAGATCCTGCGCACCAACCTCGCGGCGGTGATCCTGCAGATGCTGCACCTGCGGCTGGGCGAAATCACCGACTTCCCGTTCATCGAGCCACCGGATGGCAAGGCCATCAGTGACGGTTTCAATCTGTTGCAGGAACTGTCGGCGGTCAATCGCGAAAATCAGCTGACCCCGCTGGGTCGTCAACTGGCGCGCTTGCCAGTGGACCCGCGCATGGGACGCATGCTGCTGGAGGCTGCCAGGCAAGGCAGTTTGCAGGAAGTGCTGATCGTGGCCAGCGCCATGTCGGTGCAGGACGTGCGCGAGCGCCCGCCGGAGCGACAGCAGGCGGCCGATCAGGCGCATGCCCAGTGGAAGGACGCCGACTCGGACTTTGCAGGCCTGGTCAATCTGTGGCGTGGTTTCGAAGAGCAGCGCCAGGCGCTGACCGCCAGCCCGTTGCGCAACTGGTGTCGCCGCAATTTCCTCAATTACCTGCGACTGCGCGAGTGGCGCGATTCCCATCGGCAGTTGAGCCTGATCTGTCGTGACCTGCAACTGACGGTCAACAAGGAGCCGGCGGATTACCCGAAATTCCACAAGGCTATCCTGTCCGGGCTGCTGAGCCAGATTGGCCAGAAAGCCGACGAGGGCGACTACCTCGGTGCGCGGCAGCGGCGGTTCTGGATACACCCGTCATCCGGGCTGGGCAAGAAACGTCCGCAATGGCTGATGACCGCCGAGCTGGTGGAAACCACCAAGCTGTATGCGCGTATGGTCGCCAAGATCGATGCCGACTGGATCGAACCGTTGGCCGGGCACTTGATCAAGAAAAACCACTTCGAGCCGCATTGGGAGAAGAAGCGCGGGCAAGTGGTGGCCTTCGAGCAGATCACGCTGTTCGGCCTGATCGTGGTCGGTCGTCGCCCGGTGCATTTCGGGCCTGTCGATCCTGTGGTGTCCCGTGAACTTTTCATACGCGAAGGGCTGGTGCGCGGGGATATCCAGTCCCGCGCCAAGTGCCTGAGCGCTAATACTCTCCTGCTGGAACAGCTCGACGAGCTGGAGGCCAAGGCTCGGCGTCGCGACATTCTGGCCGACGAAGACACGTTGTATGCGTTCTACGAAGCGCGCATTCCGGCCGAGATTCACCAGACGGCCACCTTCGACAGTTGGTACAAGACCGAGAGCCAGAAGAACCCGCAGTTGTTGATCATGCGCGAAGAGGACGTGCTGGCCCGCGAGGCCAGCGAAGTCACTGCCGCGCAGTATCCGGATACCCTGCGGCTGGGCGAACTGAGCCTGTCGTTGACCTATCACTTCGAGCCCAATCATCCCCGCGACGGCGTGACCCTGCGCGTGCCTGCGCCGCTTTTGCTCTCGCTGCCCGCCGAACGTCTGGAATGGCTGGTGCCGGGGTTGCTGGAAACCAAATGCATCGCCCTGGTCCGTAGCCTGCCCAAGGCCGTGCGCAAGAACTTTGTGCCAGTGCCGGATTTCATCAAGGCGGCGTTGCAACGCATCACCTTTGGCGAGGGCTCGCTGACCGAAGCGCTGGGCCGCGAACTGTTGCGCATGACCGGCGCGCGGGTGACCGACGAGGCGTGGGCGGAAGCGACCCAGCAGCTTGAAAGCCATCTGAAGATGAATCTGGAAATCGTCGATGGCGATGGCAAATTCCTTGGCGAAGGTCGCGATCTGGATGCGCTGACGGCACGTTTCGCCGAAGCCAGTCAGGCCGCGCTCGCCGTTGCGCAGACCGCGAAAAGCCAGCAGCCGGTCGAGGCCAAGGTCTTCGCGCCGGTTGCGCAGAAGACTCAGCAGAACATTGCCGGTCTGTCGATGACGGTATACCCGGCGCTGGTCGAAGAGGGTGGCACAGTCAAGGAGGGTCGCTTCTCGACTCAGGCCGAGGCCGCGTATCAGCATCGCCGTGCATTGCAGCGCCTGTTGCTGCAGCAACTGGCTGAACCTGCGAAGTTTCTGCGCAGCAAGCTGCCGGGCCAGACCGAGCTGGCGCTGTTGTACCGCGAACTGGGGCGTATCGATGCGCTGATCGAAGACATCCTGCTGGCCAGCCTCGACAGCTGCGTGCTGGAGGGTGAAGCCGAACTGCCGCGCGACGGTGCCGGATTGCTGTCACTGGCCGAACGCAAACGCGCCGACTGGACCGAGCATGCCGAGCGTCTGGCAAAGCTGACGCTGGAAATCCTCAAGCTGTGGCATGGTTTGCAGAAGCGCTTCAAAGGCAAGATCGATCTGGCTCAGGCAGTCGCGCTCAATGACATCAAGGCACAACTGGGCAAGCTGGTGTATCCGGGCTTCGTGCGGGAAACACCTGCGCAGTGGCTCAAAGAGCTGCCGCGTTACCTGAAGGCCATCGAGATGCGCCTGGAAAAACTGCCGGGTCAGGTGCAGAAAGACCGGGTCTGGAGCATCGAGCTGGCAGGCCTGTGGGCGCAATATCAGTCGCGAGCCGACAAACACCGCCAGGAAGGCAAGCGCGACCCGGAACTGGCGGTCTATCGTTGGTGGATGGAGGAATATCGCGTGTCGCTGTTCGCTCAGCAGTTGGGGACGAAAATGCCGGTTTCTGACAAGCGGCTGAGCAAGCAGTGGGCGATGGTCGAAGGCTGATTCAAAGCCTGACACCCCGTCGAACAATCGTCTGTGCGGACTGCGCGGGCAGCAAGGCGAGAAGGATCTCAGGGTCGATATTTATTGGCCCGATAGCGCCAAAACCGGGCGCTGTGGCACACTTCGCGTCTGTCTTCACCATGCCATGGACGCGGCTTGAGCCCTGCGCGCTTTCAGTCATGCGCTTGTTTCACATATGCATTGGTACGCTGGTCCCAGAAAAGTCGTGGGTTGCCGCGTACCGTGCCCTGGCAGGCTACCGCCTGCGACCTTCAATAAGAGAGGAACGACCGTGCACAACGTCGTCATCAGCGGCACAGGCCTGTACACCCCGGCCAACAGCATTTCCAACGAAGAGCTGGTGCAGTCCTTCAATGCCTATGTCAATCAGTTCAACAGCGAGAACGCTGCGGCCATCGAGCGTGGCGAGCTTGAAGCACTGAGCGAATCCAGCGCTGCGTTCATCGAAAAAGCCTCGGGCATCAAGAGCCGCTTCGTGATGGACAAGCAGGGCATCCTCGACCCGCAGCGCATGAAGCCGAACCTGCCTGAGCGCTCCAACGATCAGTGGTCGATTCTGTGCGAGATGGGCGTGGCAGCGGCGAAACAGGCTCTGGAACGAGCGGGCAGAACCACCGCTGATATCGACGGCGTCATCGTTGCCTGCTCCAACCTGCAGCGCGCCTATCCGGCGATTTCCATCGAAATTCAGGAAGCGCTGGGCATTGCCGGCTACGGCTTCGACATGAACGTCGCCTGCTCGTCGGCGACCTTCGGTATTCAGGCCGCGTGCAACAGCGTGCAATTGGGTCAGGCCCGCGCCATTCTGGTCATCAGCCCGGAAATCTGCACTGCCCACCTCAACTTCCGTGATCGCGACAGCCACTTCATCTTCGGTGATGGTGCAACCGCAGTGGTAGTGGAGCGTGCCGATCTGGCGACCTCGCCCTACCAGTTCGATATCGTCAGCACCCGTCTGCTGACCCAGTTCTCCAACAACATCCGTAACAACTTCGGCTTCCTGAATCGCACGTCGGACGAGGGCCAGGGTACGCCTGACAAGCTGTTCGTACAGGAAGGCCGTAAAGTATTCCGCGAGGTCTGCCCGATGGTGGCGGAACTGGTCGGCGCGCATCTGGACGACAACGGCCTCAATGTCAGCGACGTCCAGCGCTTCTGGCTGCATCAGGCCAACCTGAGCATGAACCATCTGATCGTCAAGAAACTGCTGGGCCGCGACGCAACGGTTGAAGAGGCACCAGTGATTCTCGATACCTACGCCAACACCAGTTCGGCAGGTTCGGTCATCGCCTTCCACACTTATCAGGATGACCTGCCGAAAGGCGCTCTGGGCGTTTTGAGTTCGTTCGGCGCGGGCTACTCGATTGGCAGCGTGATCCTGCGCAAGCGTTGATCGCATCGGCGGTCGGCATCCTGACGGACAAGGTGCCGACCTGTCGGTTGAAAGGCCTTGTATAGAGAGGCCATCGATTCGCGGTCGTTTACATTCTCCCTCAATGCGTGATACTCGTCGCACGTTTACCTCCGAGGGAACCTGCATGCCGGTTCACGTCGTCGACAGTCTGAGTACCGTCGCGCCTGCCCAATGGGATGCGCTTGTACTAGGCAACCAGCCGTTTCTACGTCACGCCTTTCTGACTTCACTGGAAGACAGCGGCAGCCTCGGGCCGCGCTCCGGGTGGCGTCCCGAACACGTGCTGCATTACGAAAATGAACAGCTGGTGGCTGCGCTTCCGGCCTATCGGAAATGGCATTCCTATGGCGAGTACGTGTTCGATCACGCCTGGGCCGACGCCTGCCGCCGCGCCGGTATCGCGTACTACCCCAAGCTACTGGTGGCCGTGCCGTTCAGTCCGGTGGGTGGCTCGCGCATTCTGTCTGCGACACCGCAAGGCGCGTCGGAGCTGCTGAGCGAACTGCCGGCGTATTTGCAGAGCGAAGGCTTGTCGAGCGCGCACATCAACTTTACCGATCCGGCCGCCGACGCCTTGCTTGAAACCCAGGCAGGCTGGCTGTCGCGTATCGGCTGCCAGTTCCATTGGCACAACCGGGGTTATCGGGACTTTCAGGACTTTCTGGACGCGCTGAGTTCGCGCAAACGCAAGCAGATGCGCAAGGAGCGCGAGCAAGTGGCGGGTCAGGGCATTGCCTTCGAATGGCTTGAAGGTTCGCAGATGACCGAGATTCTGTGGGATTTCGTGTATGCCTGTTATTCCAATACCTACGAGGTACGTGGGCAGGCACCTTACCTGACGCGCGAATTCTTCAGTCTGCTGGCTGAGCGGATGCCCGAGTCGATCCGCGTGGTGCTGGCTCTGCAGGGCTCACGTCCGGTGGCCATGGCGTTCAGTCTGATCGGTGGCGACAGCTTTTATGGGCGTTATTGGGGATGCCTGGCCGAGTTTGACCGCCTGCACTTCGAAACCTGTTTCTATCAAGGCATGGACTACGCGATTGCCAACGGGCTGCAGCGCTTCGACGCAGGTGCCCAGGGCGAGCACAAACTGATCCGCGGCTTCGAACCGCAGATCACCCGTTCCTGGCACTACCTGATGCATCCCGGCCTGAAAGACGCGGTAAGCGATTTTCTGGAGCAGGAACGGGTTGGCGTGATGGCATATGCCGAAGAAGCGCGAGCCGCGTTGCCGTATCGGCAGGTCTGACATCACCGTGGGAGGCGGCTTGCCGGCGATGGCGTCTGTCCAGTCACCGAGGTGTCGCTTCAGCAACCGCATCGCCGGCAAGCCGCCTCCCACAGACCGTGTTGGTTGCAGCACGGCTTGCGTATAACCCTCAATCCACGCCCACAAATCCGCCCGTCTGGTGCTGCCACAAGCGTGCATATAGCCCGCCATGTGCCAGCAGTTCAGCATGGGTGCCGGTCTCTGCGATGTGGCCTTTTTCCAGCACTACCAGCCGGTCCATACGTGCAATGGTCGAGAGGCGGTGGGCGATGGCAATGACGGTCTTGCCTTCCATCAGGGTTTCCAGACTTTCCTGAATCGCCGCTTCGACTTCCGAGTCCAGCGCCGAGGTGGCTTCGTCCATGATCAGAATCGGCGCGTCCTTGAGCAGCACACGAGTAATCGCAATGCGCTGGCGCTGACCACCGGAAAGCTTGACCCCACGCTCGCCCACGTGCGCGTCAAAACCGGTGCGGCCTTCAGAGTCCGACAGCAGAGGGATGAACTCATCGGCACGCGCCTTGCGGATGGCTTCCCACAACTGCTCGTCCGTTGCGCCGGGATTGCCATACAGCAGGTTGTCGCGGATCGAGCGGTGCAGCAGTGACGTGTCCTGAGTGATCATGCCGATCTGTGCACGCAGGCTTTCCTGAGTGACATCGGCCACGTCCTGTCCGTCGATCAGGATTCTGCCGCCCTGCACGTCGTACATGCGCAGCAGCAGATTGACCAGCGTTGACTTGCCCGCGCCGGAAGGACCGATCAGGCCAATCTTTTCACCCGGCCTGATGTCCAGATTCAGGTTGTGGATGATCCCGTTGCCATTGCCGTAGTGGAAGTCGACGCCATCGAATTTCACGCCGCCATTGGCGATTTTCAGGGGTTTCGCCGCTGGCTTGTCGTTGATCGAGACCGGTTGCGAGATGCTTTCCAGGCCATCCTGCACGGTGCCGATGTTTTCGAAGATGCCATTGACTACCCACATGATCCAGCCGGACATGTTGACGATACGAATCACCAGGCCGGTGGCCAGTGCGATCGCACCCACCGAAATCATCGACTGCGTCCACAGCCACAGCGCAAGCCCCGTGGTGGTGACGATCAGGATGCCGTTCATCGTGGTGATGGTGGCGTCCATCGAGGTGACGACGCGGCCGGCCAACTGGCTTTTTACCGTGTGATCGCGCATGGCCTCGCGAGCATATTGCTGCTCGAAATTGGTGTGGGCGAACAGCTTGAGCGTGGTGATGTTGGTGTAGCCGTCGACGATTCGGCCCATGAGTTTGGAGCGCGCATCAGACGAGTCCACCGAGCGCTGTTTGACCCTGGGCACGAAGTACATCAGCGCCAGAATGAACGCGAGAATCCAGGTGCCCAGCGGGATCATCAACCGCCAGTCCGCTTCGGCGAACAGCACCATTGCACTGATCGCATAGATCAGCACGTGCCAGAGCGCATCCACCGATTGCACCGCCGAATCACGCAGCGAGTTGCCGGTCTGCATGATGCGCTGGGCGATACGTCCGGCAAAGTCATTCTGGAAGAAGTTAACGCTCTGCTTGAGCACGTAGCTGTGGTTCTGCCAGCGAATCAGGTTGGTCATGCCAGGGCTGATGGTCTGGTGCACCAGCAGGTCGTGCAGGCCGACGAAAATCGGGCGCAGCACGAGGGTCACCACCACCATCCAGATCAGTTCCGGGCCGTGGAGGGTGAAGAAGTCCTTGGGCTCGGTCGTCTGAGCCAGGTCGATGATACGGCTGAGATAACTGAACAGTGCAACTTCGATCAGCGCGCCGATCAGACCCACCACCAGCAGTGCGGTGAAGGTCGGCCAGACCTGACGCAGGTAGTAGGTGTAAAACGCGAAAACGGTATTGGGCGGGGCAGCGGTGGGGGCGTCTTTGAAGATATCGATCAGCTTTTCAAAACGACGATAAAGCATTGGCTATCACACCCACTGGCGTGGGTTCTCCCTTGATAAATAGAAGCGCTCCCGTCTGGACCGCGTGGAGCCGGGGCTGCACGCGGTCCAGGTTCCTGTCAGTCGACGCGCTTGGCGGATTTGATCAGGATCGGGTCGTTTGGCACGTTCTGCATGCCTTTCTGGTTGCCGGTCTGTACGTTGACGATCTGATCGACCACGTCCATGCCTTTGACGACCTTGCCGAACACGGCGTAGCCGTAATCACGCACGCCGTTGTCGAGCATGGCATTGTCATTGGTGTTGATGAAGAACTGGCTGGTGGCCGAGTTCACGTCCGAAGTACGCGCCATGGAAATGGTGCCGCGCACGTTATGCAGCCCGTTCTGGGCTTCGTTCTTGATCGGGTCTTTGGTCGGCTTCTGGACCATCTGTGCGGTGAAACCGCCGCCCTGAACCATGAACCCCGGAATCACACGGTGAAAAATGGTGTTGTTGTAGAAGCCGCTGTCGACGTAGCCCAGGAAGTTCTGGGTGCTGATCGGTGCCTTGGCGTCTGCAAGTTCGATCTCGATTTCGCCGAAGCTGGTGTTGAGCAGAACGTGGGTCGGCTTGTCTGGAGCTGCCATCAGGTTGGCGGCGAACAGGACGGAGCAGGCGGCAAGAGCGATTTTTTTCAACATAGAGCAACAGGTCCTTCATTCAATTGAGATATCGACTGTGGCTGGCAAGGTAACCACGTTTGGCTTTTTTTGCCCAGCGTGATCGAAAGGGTCGCCCGCGTGCGATGACCTGCTTGTGGTTTCTCAGACCCTGGTGCCGGCAATGAATTCCAGCAGCGTGCGATTGAACTGCTCGGGCTGGTCCAGCGGGGTGGCGTGGCGCGAATCCCTGATGACCACCAGCCGGGCATTGGCAATGCGTTTGACGTAGGCTTCCTTGAGCGACACCGGAGTGTAGTCGTGATCGGCGGCAACGATCAGGGTAGGGCAGATGATGCGCTCCAGCTTGTGCTCCACGCCCCAGCCGACAATGGCATCGAAGCTGGCCAGATAGGCGCGCTTGTCGTTGCGGCCCCAGCGCTCGGCCATCTTGCGTCGCAATTCTGCCTGTTCCGGTTTGGGGAACAACAGCTTGCCAAGCGCCTTGCCCATCGCTTCCATGCTGACCAAGCGCGACAGCGTCCAGCGCCGTGCCCATTGCCAGACATCACCGGGGCTTCTGACCTTGACCTGTGGCGCGCTGTTGACGATACACAGGCTCTTGAGCAGATGCGGATGATCGACTGCCAGCTGGAAACCGATCATCCCGCCCATCGACAGGCCCACCACATGCACCGGACCCAGCCGCAGGTGCTCGATCAGCGCTTCCACGTCGTTGCTCATGCCCTTGATGCTGTAGAGTTCGTGGGGCTTGTCCGAACGACCATGGCCGCGCATGTCCATGGCAATGACGCGGTAATGCGCGGCCAGTGTCGGAATCTGGTATTCCCAGTCCTGACAGCTCGACCCCAGGCCGTGCAACAGCAGGACCGGGTCGCCCTGACCGTACTCTTCGTAATGCAGTGAACAGTCGTCATGCTCGAAGAACGCCATGTGCCTACTCCGTGTCAGGCTTGCAAGGGTGCTGCAAATGCCGCTGTCAGCGGCGCCGTGTCGAACGTGCGAATCAGGTCGATCAGAATCTGTGTCGCCGGGCCCAGCGGTTTGTCTTTGCTGGAGTAAAGATAGAACGAAGGATTGCGACTGCCACCCCGATCCAGCGGCAAAACCTTGAGCACGCCGTCCTTGAGTTCGCGTTCGATCAGGTGGCGCGGCAACCAGGCAAAGCCCAGACCGCTGCTGACAAAGGTTGCCGCGGTGGCGAGGCTGCTGACGGTCCAGCGCTGTTCCGCGCCCAGCCAGCCGACATCGCGGGGTTGCTGGCGGCCTGAGTCGCGAATCACCACCTGTAGCTGGCTTTCCAGATCCTGGAACGTCAGCTCGCGGTTGGCCTGATGCAAGGCATGTTCGGGATGGGCGACGGCGACGAATTCGACGGTACTCATTTCCGCGCCCAGATAACCCGGAATGCTCAGGCCACTGATGGCCAGGTCTGCCACGCCTTCGAGCAACACTTCCTCGACGCCCGACAGCACCTCTTCACGCAAACGAACCCGGCAGCCTCGGCTTTGTGGAATGAACGCAGCCAGTGCGCGCACCAGCCGTGCCGAAGGGTAGGCGGCATCGATGACCAGCCGCACCTCGGCCTCCCAGCCCTGTTCCATGTGATGCGCCAGGTCTTCCAGCTGACTGGCCTGTTTGACCAGTTGGCGCGAGCGCCGCAACAGCACGCCGCCTGCATCGGTCAATACGGCCTTGCGGCCATCGATACGCAACAGAGGAACGCCCAGTTGATCCTGCATGCGGGCCACGGTGTAGCTGACTGACGATTGCGAGCGATGCAGGGCTTCGGCGGCCTGGGCAAAACCGCCGTGATCGACCACTGCCTGCAGTGTGCGCCATTGGTCGAGGGTCACGCGGGGCGCTTTCATGCTGTAATTCCTCTTCTCTTTGTTATCCGTTGTTCTACTCTGACAACCCCGTTCCGGAGACTGCCCAATGAAACGAGTGTGTTGTGTGTTGCTGGCCCTGCTGCCACTGACGGCCATTGCCTATCCCATTGAGGTGGAAAAGCAGTACCAGGGAGTGAAGATCGATTACGTGACTCATGACGTCGACCAGGACATCGGTTCCATCTCGGTGAGCAACTTCGGCGATGTAGACGCCAAGTGCGCAGTGGTATTCGTCAACGGTCCCGAGGCGCCACGTACACGACGCGTTCAGGTTGGCGCAGGCAAGCGCGTGGAGGTGACGGCCAAATTCACGCGCAGCATCATCAAGCTGCGCATCAAGCTGGATTGCCAGCCTGCGTGAGCAGGGTGAGAGTAGAGCGCTGCGGTGTATAAAACAAATTTATAGATGGGTTGAAGCAGTTTTTTGCGCTTTTTCATCGATAAGGTCACCTTTAACCTCGGCTCCATCGAATACACCTCGTTCAATGGAGCTCCACCCATGTCCCGCCTACTTGTCATCGAAAGCAGCGCCCGCCAGCAGGATTCGGTTTCGCGTCAATTGACGCAGCAGTTCCTCAGCCAGTGGCAGTCCGCGCACCCGAATGATGAAGTCACTGTCCGCGACCTGGCCGTCACGCCTGTGCCGCACCTGGATGCCACGCTGCTGGGGGGCTGGATGAAGCCTGCCGATCAGCGCAGCGAGACCGAGCAGGCCGCGCTGGAACGCTCCAATACCCTGACCGATGAGCTGATTGCCGCCGACGTGCTGGTGCTGGGCGCGCCGATGTACAACTTCGCGATCCCCAGCACACTCAAGGCTTGGTTCGACCACGTACTGCGCGCCGGTGTGACCTTCAAATACACCGAAACCGGCCCGCAGGGGCTGCTGACCGGCAAGCGCGCGTTCGTCCTCACCGCTCGCGGCGGCATCTATACCGGCAGCAGCCTGGACCATCAGGAACCTTACGTGCGTCAGGTGCTGGCCTTCGTGGGTATTCACGACGTCACCTTCATTCATGCCGAAGGCCTGAACATGGGCGGTGATTTCGTGGAGAAAGGCATGAACCAGGCGCTCGCGAAACTGGCTCAGGTGGCGTGATCAGTCATCAGACGTAGAAAGGCGGGATCAGACGTGCTGCCCGCCATTCACATGGATTTCCGCGCCGTTGACGTAAGACGCGCCGCTGGTGCAGAGGAAATAGATGAGGGACGCGACCTCTTCCGGTTTGCCCAGCCGATGCATCGGGACCAGTCGCTCGACGATTTCCGCGGTGCCGGGAGACAGAATGGAGGTGTCGATCTCGCCCGGCGCTATTGCGTTCACCCTCACCCCGTGTGGTCCGAAGTCATAGGCCATTTCTCGCGTCAGGGCGGACAGCGCGGCCTTGGAGGTTGAATAGGCAACCCCGGCAAAGGGATGCACCTTGGAGCCTGCGATCGACGTCACGTTGATGATGCTGCCCTTGGCCGCCTTGAGTTCGTCGAACAGGCCGCGTGCCAGCAGAGCCGTGGAAAACAGGTTGACGTTGAAGACCTTTATCCAGGTGCTGTAATCGGATTCCAGAACACCCATGCGAGCGCCTTCGGGTCCTTTTGGGGAAACCCCCGCATTATTGACCAGCGCATCCAGCCGACCTCCGAGCTTTTCCTTGATGGCTGCCATATTGGCGCTGACGCTGTCGATATCCTCCAGATCAAGATGGATATGGTTGAGCAGCCCTTCAGCCCACGGGCAATCGGCGACCCAGTTCTGGCGGGATGCCGTGAACACCTGCCAGCCCGCTGCATTGAAATGCTTGACCGTGGCATGGCCGATACCGCGGCTGGCGCCTGTCAGTAAGAGAGTCTTTTTCTCGCTCATGTTCGCGTTCCGCTTCTCGAAGGGTGATGCATCGTCTTTTTAGGCATGCCAGTCTGTCAAGGCTGCTGTTGAACTGTCACATTACCTGTCTCACCTCAGAGAGGAGCCAGTCATGTTCGAAAAAGGTCATTGGCACAACGAGCCAGCCCAGTGGCATGTACGCGATGAACGTCTGAACGTCACCACTGATCCAGCCACCGACTTCTGGCGGGAAACCCATTACGGCTTCTGCCGCGACAGCGGTCATTTTCTCGGTGTGCCGGTCACCGGCGCGTTCACTGCCCAGGTCCACGTCCAGGGCAGCTTCAAGACGCTATATGACCAGGCCGGACTGATGGTCCGCATCGACGAGCGCAACTGGATGAAAACCGGCGTTGAAGTCAGCGACGGCGCGCTCATGCTGGGCAGCGTGCTGACCCGGGGTCAATCGGACTGGGCGACTGGCTTATTCGAGGAATCGGCGTCCGGGCTATGGCTGCGGGTGACAGTGGCTGAGGGCGTGATGCGGATTCAGCATTCCGTGGATGGCGTGCGCTGGCCATTGCTGCGACTGGCACCGTTTCCAGTGGGCGAGTGTCTGATTGGACCCATGTGCTGCAGCCCGGAACGGGGCGGGCTGGAGGTGGTGTTTTCCGGGTTTGAAGTGGGACCTGCCTTGGGCAAAGAATTGCATGATTTGACGTGAGAAAAGGCCTGAGGCACGTGATCGAACGGCTGTGCGTCTTCGATTTTACGCCTGTGATTCATCTGCCTCGCTCAAATGCTTTGCAGGCACTGCATCGACCAGCCAGACACCGTTGTCCGCCTGAAAGAACCGAGCACCGGCCGCTCGCATACCTGGTACGTCAATCTCGAGCAGGACGGGTTTGCCGTAGCGCTTGCCGACGTCCATAGCGGTTTCAGGACGTTCAGTCAGATGGACGTGGTGTCGGCTGCCCGGAATCAGGCCCTGGGTTTTGATAGAAGGTATGAAGCGTTCGGCCGTGCCGTGGTAAAGCCGATCGGGCGGGGTTTTCTCGACATGCTGCACGTTCACCTGCCCGGAGCTGTGCCCTTGGGCCGCGCGGATGCGCTGACCATCTTCCGACAGCGTGAAGCGTTTCTTTTCGTTGGTCTCGACGACTTCAAAAAGCATTTCGCGATCAACGTCGTGGCCGTGCTGTCTGGCATTGCCGAGCAAGGTGTCAACGTCGGTCCAGCCGTCACGATCCAGCGTGATGTCGATGGTTTCCGGTGCGTGGCGCAGCACATAGCTGAGCAGCTTGCTGATGCCGTCTCGTTGTTTCCTGTTCATGAACAATATCCTGTTAATGGTGGCAGTCACCTGTGTCGAGATGCATGACTCGCTATCGCCCATCTACAGCGACCGATACCACGTTGCATAAGGCGTGTTATCGACCTTGTACCTGTTGTAGTCCGGCGCACCATCTTTCCACCACACCGGCCCCCGTTCACCGAGCGCCACTTTAGCTGCGTCTACGTCTGCTCTGGCCTGACCGAGCTGACCAGCGTCCTGCGCAGCTTTTGCCGCTTTCACCGCCCGCCGCGCAGTCATCAGTTCATTCACGAGGCGTTGGCGTTCATCCTCACCCAGCGCAGGGTTCGAGCAGCGCCACAGGTGTTCTTTGACGACGAAGTAGCGACCGTCCGGGGTTGTCGGATTCATGCAGGATACCCAGGCCTTAAACGGTTTTTTTGACGACGCTGATCTGCGTCAGCCCAAGCAATTCGGCCTTGGCCAGCACTTCGTCAGGCGTCGCGTCGGCGTTGGGCATCATCAGGCTGTTCTCGGCGTCACCGAAATGCAGTTCAAGCAGGTGGAGGGCCGCTTCGTGGGGCTGGAGCCCAGGCTGATCGAGCTCCAGCGTGTGGGTGCGGGGCTCGTCTTTGAAATGGTAATCGAGAAGGTAGGCAGGCATGGCGAAGGCCTCGGCACGGGAGAGGGGATACAGATCATCCTGACTTGCCGATGGGGCTGTAGTTCAGTGCGTTGCCACCTTCATGGTAATCACGTAGCGCTGAGCGTGGGATGAGCCATTACGATTTTTTCTCCATTGATGCGCGCCCTTTAGACCAGCGCTTATAGTCTGCGGGCGTCATACCCGTCAGCTGTATAAAAGCGCGGCGAAAAGACGTGTCCTCGCTGTAGCCACAGGTCAGTGCAACGTGTTTTACACTGGCCCCTGGTATTTGCAACAGCACACAAGCGGTTTCAATTCGCACCCGTGTAATGAGTTGTTTGGGCGACTCGTTGGTAAGGGTCTTGAACCGTCGATGCAGTGTGCGTTCGCTCATGTTCAGCGCTTTTGCGAGCTCTGCGGCGGTCAGGCCAGGACTTCCGTGTCGAATAATTTGCTCCGTTTCCAGTAATAGTGGATCAGCGTTGTTGATAAAACCTCGAGGGGCGTAAACCGATTGAGGCAATGGCAACCTATCGGTGACTGAAATATCAGCGGTCAACTTCGCGACCTCAGCCCCGGCGAGACTCTCTATGACATAAAGTCCAAGATCAACCCAGGACAAGGGCCCTCCAGTAGTCGCAACTCGATCCTGGAACTCCAACGCGGAGCCCCATGCAACTAACGCCTTGGGGAATCGCTGTTTGAAGACGTGATGGAGCCACCAGGTTGTGGTGCAGCGCCGACGATCCAAAAGGCCGGCTTCTCCTAACACAAACGTGCCCGCGCAAGCCGCACCCACCAATGCGCCCTGTTGATGATTTACGTTGAGCCAGCGCGCGGCTCGCCTTACGGACTCGAGAGTCGGTGGTAGACGATCTGGCCCGAGCGCCATACCAGTAACCAGTGCCGCGTCGCAAGGTCCCACGTCGTCAAATGCAGCATCGACGGGGATCAAACGACCTTGAGGATCTCGCAGCGCCTTACCGTCTGCGCTCACGATCACCGTTTCGAAAACCGGACTGATCTCCTTTCTCGCCTCGGGGACGAATCCCGATGGTGGAGACAGCAGTGCCTGGTTTGACATCCAGAACAAATCAGCCAGCCCGGTGATGGCCGACATCAAGCTGCCTTCCACGGCTACGATTGCGATGCGCATTGAAAATCCTGCCCGATGATCAAGATGGCGAACTTTGCATGAAGTATGGCTGATTAGATACCTCACGGTTGTTAGCGCCCTTCCCTAGACTGGCGGTACAAATTGCCGAGACGCCCTTTATGAAAATGCCATTTCCGATGGACGTGCTTCTCCAACAAGCGAGTCGGCGTAACCCACTTGGAATCCTTTGCGTACTCGGCATCGCGTTGGGTTTATCCCTGCTGGTCTACGGAGGCCCCACCTTGGCTGCAAAAAATGAACACCGGGTAAACACTATTGTGCTTGTGCATGGCGCCTTCGCCGACGGCTCTAGCTGGTCACCCGTGATCGAGCGACTCACTGCGATGGGCTACAACGTCACAGCCGTACAAAATCCAATGACTTCATTAAAGGATGACGTGCTTGCAACCGAACGCGTGCTGAGAAGGCAGAAGGGGGACGTGCTGCTGGTGGGGCATTCGTGGGCCGGGGCGGTGATAACACAAGCTGGCAACGCCAGTAACGTTAAAGGCTTGGTCTATTTATCTGCGCTCGTACCGGACAATGGCGAGTCTGCGGGGGATCTTTTGGCACGGTTAAAAGCGCCGATGACCGGCCTGACGCCGGATGCCGATGGCTTGATATGGCTGGACGATCCAGCGCAATTTCATCACGTGATGGCGGCCGACCTGCCGATGCAAAAGGTGAAATTGATGACGGCGGTACAGCAACCCATTGCTTCCGCCTGTTTTACTGAAAAGGTCGACCATGCGGCCTGGCACGACAAACCAAGCTGGTACTTGCAAACGACTGACGACCAGGCCGTTTCTCTGTCCACTCAGCGAGCCATCGCGCAGCAAATCGGTGCCAAGGCCGTATCCATACATTCAAGCCATTTGTCGCTGGTTTCTCACCCCGATGCCGTCGCTCAACTCATCGACCACGCTGCTAGCGAATCTGGACGGTGATCTTTGGTTCACAAACTGTTGAACGTTCCCACTCTCAATCCCAGGACAGCACGCATGAACCTACTCCATATTGACTCAAGCATCATGGGCCGCGACTCCATCACCCGCGAACTCTCTGCCGCGGTTGTTGAGCGTATTCAGGACAGTCATCCCGATGTTCACATAACGTATCGCGACCTTGCCAACGATGAGGTGCGCCATCTGAGCGGTCCGATTGCCGCAGGATTTCGGCAAACCGGGATCAGTGATTTTCCGGCAGCGACGTTGCTGGAGCATCAACTTTCGGAACGCCTGGTTACCGGGTTCCTGGAGAGCGACGTGCTGGTCATCGGCGCCCCCATGTACAACTTCAGCGTGTCCACCCAGTTGAAGGCCTGGCTTGACAGAATTGCGCAGGTGGGAAGGACATTCAAATATACCGAACAGGGCCCCGTTGGCTTGTGCGGCGGCAAGCGGATCATTGTAGTTTCTGCACGTGGCGGATTTTACGCTGATGGCCCTTTCCAAAAAATGGACTTTCAGGAAAGTTATCTCAAGGCGTTCTTTGGCTTCCTGGGGATTAAGGAGATCGAGTTTATTCGCGCCGAAGGTGCCTCCAAGGGCGAAAAGGTCCGCGACAACGGTGTAGCGCTTGCCAAAAGTGCGATTTCCGATGCCGTTGCCCATCTGTCGGTAGACGCTTCTTGAACGTTCATACGAGGGGATAAACAGATGCTTTACGCGATCACTCTGACCTATATCAAATCTGCCGAAGAAATCCGAAACCACCTGGGCGCGCACAAGGACTGGCTCGTTAAAAACATCACCTCCACCCATGTAATCTTCGCGGGCCCGCTGACGGATGAAAGTGGCGGATTCATTCTCGCGTATGCCGAGGACTTAAAGGAAATTCAAAAAATGATGAGCGAAGACCCCTTCGTGATTAACCGCCTTGTAAACATGGAAATCATTGAGACTGATCCGGCGATTTGTTCTGCTGATTTTTTTGGCTATTGGGCTGGAAACGCAAAAGCGGTATGAATTAATCAATAATTCATCTGACACAAGCCAGTCGTTAGCCGCCAGAGCATCTCGGGCAGTGTAAACGCGACAGCCGTCACACACTCTCTGGCCCACTGCGTCACACGTGTCAGTGCATCGTTGAAAAGGGCATACGGATCATGCCCGTTGTTCCGAGCCGACAGGTTCAAATTCATGACTGTAGACGAGCGTCTGATCCCGAAAGGTGATTCTGTAACGCACCAGTTGCCTGACTTTTTTGATGGGCCAAACGTGGTGTCCAATTGAGTTGAACGCCATCGCCTTACGCGTATGGCGTCAGGAAAATGTGTCGGCCGGACGGATATAATACGCACCGTCACTGCATCTGTGTGATGCTTCATTTGGCCGCTGATGCTCTGTAGAGGCGGATCGTGAGTCGAGTTCAGACGCGCAGACAGTCGCTAGCGAGAAGGCACAATGGGCGTGGAAAGCGGAAGCATCAAAAAACTACCCAACCTTGCGAACGCCGAATTTCTGATGGCTCATTACACCCGTCACGTGTTCGAGCCGCACTGGCATGACACGTGGGCGGTAGGATTGGTTCTAAAGGGCGCACACGACAATAGCCCCCGGCATGACGGTTCGGGCATCGTCGCCCAAGGACAGGTAACGTTGCTTGAACCGGGGCAGCTTCATGCTGGACACGCTTTAGGGGCGGAATCCTGCCAATACTTGATGCTGTATCTCCCAGACACGTTGTTGAACGATGTCGAATGCTGGCGACAAGGGCCGCGCTCGGCTATCGGAAGTCAGGGCTTTCAAGCCCCGAAGCTGGCCAAGGGATTGTTGGCTGCTTCCAGGCTTGAGGAGGCCTGTCATCCGCTGGAATGCATCAACGCCGAGACCGTCTGGACTGAGCTGATCAACGATTTTGTGAGCGAGGTTACAGGCTCTCATGGTGGTGTACAGGCTCGCGATGTCCGGTCTAGAAGCCACGCGGTCGAGCGCGCCAGGCAATACCTGCACGACAACCTGAGGCATCCGTTTAGCCTGGATCAACTAGCCAATGCGGCTGGGGTCTCCAAATACCATCTTTGCCGGCTTTTCAGCGCCAATTTCGGCATGCCTCCACAGCTGTATTTACGACAAATTCGAGTTCAACGTGCACGGGACCTGCTCCGGGGCACGGGGACTTTGAGTGATATTGCCTTTCAAGCAGGATTTGCTGATCAATCGCACCTTGGTCGAGCGTTCAAGCGAGTGCATGGTGTTACGCCCGGCGCCTATGCTGCAGCTACGCGGTGAGCAATCCCATTCTATATTTGCCGGTATACGAGATTGCACCATGCGCTTCTGATTGAATCGGAGCTTTGCATGGATATCTCGTTAGCTACCTTGGCTGTATTCGCAACGTCGGTCGCCATTCTAATGATCACGCCGGGTGCGGACATGATCTACGTCCTGTCTAACTCGATCACCAATGGTGCTCGGGTGGGTATCGCTGCCATTCTTGGCGTGGCCAGTGGTGCATTTTGTTATGTACTTCTGGCAATAGCAGGTGTCGCTACGTTGATCGCGGCTTCTCCACTGTTGTACGGACTTCTGGTGCTGGCCGGCGCCGGATACCTCTGCTGGCTGGGTTTGGGGATGCTTCGCTCGCGTGAGGCCGTTATAGAAATTCAAGGTGGAATCAAGGCAAATGTCTGGCAGGTCTATCGACGAGGACTGATGACCAATTTACTCAATCCCAAGGCAATGATCTTCACGATCTCGTTCATGCCACAGTTCGTCCCAGAGCATGCAGCTAACAAGGCACTCTCCATGCTTTATCTCGGTGTCGTCCTTGTCGTGATTATGATCCTGGTTGAACTGCCGCTCGCGCTTAGTGGACAGCAGATTGGCCTCAAATTACGTGATGATCCAAAAATTGGCTTATGGATTAACAGGGTCGCTGGAGTGCTACTGATAGCCATTGGACTGTTTCTGGTGCTTTCAAAAATCATCTGAATCCATCAACCGCTGTTGCTTAGTCCTTCTCATCTATCTTCGCAGAGGTGAGATGGCCTGCGATAACTCATGCGAAGAAGAATCTATGTGGCAGTAGGGCGGTAAGCCAATACCGGGGCATGAGATCAAGTGCTCTAGGCGTCAGCCGAGGCCAACGCCTTATTGCGCTGATCCGGCATGCAGGACGAACAGTGCGTTGCCACCCTGCCACGTGGATGACCAAGTGCCTGCGACCGCCTAGGCTCTGTACGAAAAGTGGCTGCGCTCGGTGATGCTGCGTTAAAAACAGGCTCGGAATGCTCATTTACAACACGTAGACTCCGCTTCCTCGCCTGTTTTTGCCTTGCCTGACCTTCGCTCGCCGACTTTTCGTACAAAACCTAATCTCCAACCCCACCCAACGCCACCCGCATATCCGCCCCACTCGGCTGCTGATAAAGACTCAATCCAAACTCCGGCATCACCGCGATCAGGTAATCAAAAATATCCCCCTGAATCCGCTCGTAGTCCACCCACACCGTCGTGCGCGTGAAGCAATAGATCTCGAGCGGAATGCCCTGCGATGTGGCTTCCAGCTGCCGGACCATGCAGGTCATGCCGGGATTGATCTCGGCGTGGCTTTTCAAATAGGCGAGGGCGTAGGCGCGGAAAGTGCCGATGTTGGTCATGCGGCGGCGGTTGGACGAGAGTTCGGCAACATTGCCCTGAGCCTGATTCCAGGCGCGCAGTTCGGCCTGTTTGCGGCCGATGTAGTCGGTCAGCAGGTGGACCTGCATCAAGCGTTGTTCTTCATCGTCGCGCACGAAGCGCACAGCGCTGGCGTCGATGAACAGGCTGCGTTTGATGCGTCGGCCACCTGATTGTTGCATGCCGCGCCAGTTGCGGAAGGACTCGGACATCAGACGCCAGGTCGGGATGGAGACGATGGTCTTGTCGAAATTCTGCACGCGTGAGCTTATTATCGAAATGGACATATCAAATTCATGAAAATCAATTAGTTACAAGAAAACGGTAAGTGTCCATTTTTCTTCGCTAATATTGACAGCTCTCGAGCAGCGGCAACAGCTTCCGCCATATACGCGTTAGGTTGTGGGGATATGCAGGCATGCTAGTGATAGCCTATCCGAGCTTCTCGGCTACAATCGGCGCTTGCGGAATACACCATGATCAACCTCCATCGCTTAATCACCAAACTGTTTCCCGACCGCCGTCCTCAACAAGAGAAGAAGCGTGAGCGCGAGTTCATCCAGGCGGCTAACTCCTTGAAGACCCTCAAGGTGACACCAGAGGGCGGCATGTCCATCGACCCCGAAGAGCTCCGCGAACAGATTGTCGCTTCACGTGAGCAGTTGAAGCATCTTGTCCACAAAACAGGAGCGCCTAGGAGACCTTTCGAGGCAGCGACCGACTTCCTGGCGGAGCAGGGAGCGATTCCCTCCGTAGCGACTCCGGTGAGTGCCTTGGACTGTATTGAGGTGGTGGCTTGGCGTCGGCTCCATAGTGGCGCTGCTGTGCGCTACATGTGCCTCCAGTCTACGAGTACGGGGCGATTCGCTGTCGTGACCGCAAGCCTGTTCTCGGACGGCGCGCATAGTCTTCCATCTTGGATCGAAGCCAACACCGCCAAGCACGTCGCCAATGCCATACAGAACGATCATCTGCGCTGGTTGGCTACTGTGAGCGAGGCGATGGATGCTTGGGATGCAGACCTTTGATTGCCTCGAGGCGATGCTTGCCGATGCTTGTGTTTACAACTGCCATGCCTCAATAGTGTTGAAAAGCCTTTCAATCTGAGTTGGCAAGTCGGTTTGTGGGTCATGGCTATGGCTGAAAGTGTTGCCCCCAGCTACGAACTTGTCGGCGATTGTGACTTTTGAATAGGTAGTAATCTGCTTTAGTCTAGCGCCGAAAATCCGATAATGCTTGTCTCGAAAAGCTGCTGGTAAATAACTTTCAATCGTATAGCCCTCAGTCACCCAGCAATATCCCGTCTTCGACTCATGTTCAGCAATGTCAGCCCAAACCTGATATTTCACGCAGTTTTGGTTAATGCATTCATCAGTGCCGTCAGCTGCGCGCTGAAAGTCTAGATCTCGATCCATAACTACTATGGAGTTCCTGTTTATACTGAATATGTCAATTAATCCTGGCGTAGCATTTGATGTGAAATGGCCGAGCATAGAGCCGCCGTAAAACACGAAGGAGAAATCAAGATTTTCCATGGGCATGGATTTACCATGCGTCGAGCACCAGAGCGAAAGCCAGTGCAAAATGTAGATTCGATCAGACGCCCCTTCGACCCATATCACGCCGTTGGCTTGGAAAACATCGCTTGGCTTTATGCCGAGCCCTGACAGAGCCCTTGCAGGTGATGTTAATTCTGATAATGCGTAACCATTGACTTCAAATAGCTTTGTGTCTGGTACAGACCAGCTTGATATGTCGAGAAGCACAGACGAGTGCGTAGAGATGAAAAGCTGAAGGTTCTTGCGGGTGACGATTTCAGAAACCCTAGCCATCATGAGTCTCTGAAGCGTTGGATGCAGGTGGACTTCAGGCTCCTCGATGACACATATCTGGTCATCCTTAACAGAGTTCAGCCATCCTATTAGTCCAGCAAACGCCCGCCATCCAGACGGCAGCATCTTTATTGGGATATGGTTGTACTGACCTAAATCATCGTTGAGGTAGACACCTAACGTATTCTTATCAAGAAAGCTAATTGGGTTGGCATTCTTGTAGGCGTCATCTGCATTTGGAGGCCTTTTATAGTCTACTTGGTCGGGCTGCAATGGGTGCGGCGCGAGTCCCACTAGATGCTTGCCATCATTATTGAGCGCGTTGATGATTTTGTTAATACAAACTCCGCGCTCGTCGTGTGATGAGCGAAAACTAATTATTGCTTCTAGTTTATCTAAAACCTTTAAAAGTTCTTTGGGAGGTTTCGACGATTTACTGTAAATGCTTCCCTTGAATAAGTGTCTGTCTTCTCGTGTGGTAACGGCTATGTATGTGCCAAATTCATCAATATCTAGCTTGTTTAATACTGAAGCTACCCAAGTTCCATTGTCAAAGTAGATGATGGAAGCCGCCACGGTAGTGGATCGCATGTTTTCACGAGCAATCGTTTTTATAATCTCAACATCCTTGAGTGCGCGCACCATATCTAGCACAGTTGACTTACCGCCGCCGTTGGGGCCGACGAAAATATTAACCTTTGAAGCTTTGACTTGAGGAACATCACGCGGATTGAGGGAGTTGGTCTGCATGATGTTATTGAGGCAGAGTGTTCGAAGCCCCAACAGGCCAAAACTTTTAATATGCAAGATTGTATTCCTTTACTGATTGATTTTGATAGGCGCACTCATTAGGCATCTTCTGAAAATGAGCTCCCGAGCGGTGCAGGCGTCACGCTCGTATTGTACCTAGAGAGACGGAAGGAGAGGTGCTTGCAGGAGTTGTAGTCACCGGCACCGGCAGCTTTCACACTGGTGGGCTATCCGCGATATACAGGAAGAAACAGTACGGGCTGTGGTGAGGTTTACTGAAACCAAGGCCCCCAGGTCGGCGGGTTCTCAACGATGTCGATTGAGGTGCTGAGCTCGTCCTGAATGTGTTCAAAAACTCTGTCGAGACTTGGATGAGCTTTCGACTCTCGCAGGGCAGTCACTACTTCCAGTAGTTCCCGGCCTTGGGCTACATGCATTTGGATATCGCAATACACGGTGTCATCGCTGTCTCGTTCCACGTCTTTTCTCCGTCTGCATCAATCCAGCTTGGGCTTACTTCTGGCAGCTCTGTGTGCCTCGAGGTGCTGCATCTCTGATTCCCAACAAGCCAGGAATTTATACCAGTCCGCAGCGTAAGGCCCATCTAACAATCTGGTCGACCCGATACTCGCCTGATTGAAGCGCTCCCTCCAGGGCTGGGGGATAGTCTGCTCCAAAATGATGTCGGTTCCGGAGTGGTGATACTGCACGGTGACACAATCCCGAAGCTGGTTGAGCTCAAGTGCCTTGTCAGCATGAGGGGAGTCTTTTCGCTCTTGAAGTTCAAGGTCATCAAGAATGGATAAGGGATCGAACGCCTTCGAATCGCCTGGAGATATGTTCGCAAGATCCACAAAGCTTTTCGTCTCTTGGCCTCCAGTTCGCGGAGTTCATCGTCGGGCATTTGAGTTATCTCTTGTTGGCGTTGATGGCATGCCGCCTGCTGCGTCAGGCTGCCGTGAATCGAGCCCCGCCAAGGCGTGTCTCGCCCCTGCGGGCTGGCATCCTGAATCGCCCCGGATTCTCTAGACACCTTGCAAGCTCATTGCGTAACGTTTTTCAAACTCTACCGGTGACAGCTGAT
>NZ_JAFFZW010000007.1 GCF_017826695.1 Pseudomonas alliivorans | reverse complement strand
GCACTCGTAGCTCAGCTGGATAGAGTACTCGGCTACGAACCGAGCGGTCACAGGTTCGAATCCTGTCGAGTGCACCAAACACCAAAAAGCCCGTATCGAAAGATACGGGCTTTTTGCTTTCTAGCGTTTTCCTTTTACGCACCCATTCTCATCGAATGTCACGGTGTTACTGCGACCTTTCTTCTGGTTGTACACGTAACGCACCTCGCCATTGTTATGGGTCACTTTGTCCGGTCGCCCAAGCAGGCTTTCGACGTCGCGTTGCGTCATGCCGGGTGGCGTGCGCTGGTTGATGATGGCTTGTCGACGCTGATTGGCGTTCAATCGATTGCCGCAACCATCATCCCGCTGGCCGACAACGACGATTTCCCTGTTTGCAGATCGATCCCGCCGAGTCTCTTTGTCATCTGCGAATGGCAGCATCATGTCCTGCACGCTTCCAGGCGGCGGATTGAAGGCGCGCTGTGTGCGGCTGGCATGCCCCTCAGGGCAGCCCAGTGTCGTGAACATCACATTGCCGGAAGCGTCTTCGCAACGTTGCACGGTATTGGCCTCTGCGATCAAAGGCAGGCAGAGCAGGGTGCTCCACAGTGGAAAATGGCGGGTGATAGGCATGTTTTGTCCTTGATGGCAGCGATTGCGACAGCGTACTGGCGGCCTTCGTGTCGGGCTAACGTGTTTTGTTGGCTGAATGTGACGTCGAACCCCTGCCGATCTGCATAACGTTTGAGGTTTGCGTCGCAAGCGCCTGTTTCAGGCTGAATTTCCCGCGTGCGCTTCGCTCAAAGCGGTGTATCATTGCGCCCGTCAGCCCCGCCGGGGCTTGTGGAATACCTCCATGGACTTACCCAGTAGTTACTCAATAGTTTGTTTCACCAATCATGAATTAACTGATTGATCTCCCCGGCGTGCTCCGCTGCTGGGAGTGGAGTTCGCCTATGACCGAAAGAGAAGTCAAAAAAACGCAGGAAAGCTTGCAGGATCGTCTTGCTCAAGTCATCGAGCTACTGCAGCGCCAGCGTATCGTTGAAGACCTGACTCACCGCCAGGAAGGTCAGCATCAGGATCGGGTAGAAAACCTGGTTCACCGGCAGAACCTCGTCGAGCTGCAGCGCAAGCTTGACGACCTTCACTCTGCCGACGTCGCCTATATTCTTGAAGCACTTCCTCTGGAAGACCGTCTCTCCGTCTGGCAACTGGTCAAGGCCGAGCGCGACGGCGACATCCTTCTGGAAGTGTCGGATTCCGTTCGTGAAACCCTGATCGCCGACATGGATGATCACGAGCTGCTCGCCGCCGCCCGGGACATGGACGCCGACGAACTCGCCGACCTTGCCCCCGAGCTGCCGCGTGATGTGGTTCATGAGCTCATGGAAGCCCTGGATTCGCAGCAGCGTGAACGTGTCCGCTCTGCGTTGTCCTACGATGAGGACCAGGTCGGCGCACTGATGGACTTCGAAATGGTGACCATCCGTGAGGATGTCAGCCTGGAAGTCGTGCTCCGCTACCTGCGCAGGCTCAAGGAGCTGCCCGGCCATACCGACAAACTGTTCGTTGTGGATGTCGATGGCGTGCTCAAGGGTGTTCTGCCGATCAAGCGTCTGCTGGTCAATGACCCGGAAAAGCAGGTTGGTGAAGTCATGGCCAACGACCCGGTCAGCTTTCATCCGGAAGACGACGCTTACGAGGCCGCGCAAGCGTTCGAGCGTTATGACCTTATCTCCACGCCTGTCGTCGACAAGAACGGCAAGCTGATCGGCCGTCTGACCATCGATGAAATGGTCGATCTGATTCGTGAGGAGAGCGAAAGCGAAGTCCTCAATATGGCAGGTCTGCGTGAGGAAGAAGACATCTTCGCCTCCGTGTGGCGCTCGCTGCGCAACCGCTGGGCATGGCTGGCGGTCAATCTGATCACCGCTTTTCTGGCGTCCCGTGTGATTGGTCTGTTCGAAGGCTCCATCGAGAAACTGGTGGCCCTGGCCGCCCTGATGCCTATCGTTGCCGGCATTGGCGGCAACTCCGGTAACCAGACCATCACCATGATTGTCCGCGCCATGGCGCTGGACCAGGTCAATGTCGGCAATACTTCGCGGCTATTGCGTAAAGAGCTTGCGGTCGGCCTTATCAATGGTCTGTTGTGGGGTGGGGTGATCGGCGTGGTGGCCTACATGCTGTACGGCAGTTGGTCGCTTGGCGTGGTGATGACGGCGGCCATGACACTCAACCTGCTGCTGGCTGCGCTGATGGGCGTTTCCATTCCAATGGCGCTCGCAAAGCTGGGTCGGGATCCAGCCATGGGTGCCAGCGTCATGATTACGGCGATGACCGACAGTGGCGGATTCTTTATCTTTCTAGGGCTGGCGACCATCTTTCTGCTTTAAAAAACACCCAATAAAAAACCGCCTGAATGGCGGTTTTTTTGTTTGAGATGTGGCTTACATGGTGCAGTGAAGTTTCCTACAGCAACTAATGGGCAGATCCCAGAACAAAAAAGGCCAGCTTTCGCCGGCCTTGTACTCTTTGCTAACTGTCACGACTCTTCTGAAGCAAGTTCCGTGTCATGTGCAATCAGCGACACCAGCGCGTTCTGCTGCCGGTGCGAAAGCTGGCGGAAGCGTTGCAGCAACTCACGTTCGTGCAAAGACAGCTCAGGACTGTCCAGACGCATGCTTGGCTCGTCGCCAAGGGCGCCTTCCTGAATCAGGCTTTGTTCGAGGCGAGCAATGATTTCCGAGTTCATGCTGCGGTGATGATTCTTGGCTACCTCTTGCACGCGATTACGCATGCCGTCTGGTAGGCGAACAACGAACTTGTCAGCCGTGCGGCTGGAATAAGTAGCCTGTTTCATAGGGCTCATATATTTAACCGGTTAGTTCAGGGGAAGCGGTTCTAGCAAGTGGCCGCAAGATTGTGAGCTTCTGACAGTCATTTTGGCCAAATGTTCCACCGCATTATCGAAAGGGGCTGCATCATCCCCCATTCCGTCGAATCCTTGGCGTCAATTCTGTGACAAATATTGACTCAGATAAAGGCGATTAGCCAGCACCAATTATCAGAATTGCGAACGGATTTGTAAAAACAATCAAAACCGCCCAACCGATAGCAAGATCCCCGCCTGACTACTTTTTGCCATGATGGCTATCTGTCCTCAGCGTAGAAGGTAAAGGCCGGGAACACGAATGCAGGCCGACAAACGTAAGGTCTGGCAGACGGATAGAAGAGGGGGAGGGAGGTGGCGTGGGCCAAGTACCGGAAAGTGCGTCCGGCAGAGCCGATGATCCGGTCAGAGCGCTCTGTGAGCATCACCGACCAGCACAACCATCAGCAGGTTGCAGATGACAGGCCAGCGCTCAGCGTAGAACCGGATCGAATTTGAAGCGACGACCGACTACCAGCGCAACAACAAAAAGACTCGCGAACACGCCAGCACCAATTTTCGCCGCTGTGCTCAAAGCCTGAGACTGAAGGGGAAGAAGCAGATCAACGGCAACCGCCATAAGTGCCAGGATCATGAAGGACAAAGCGGATTTCGACATGGCTACTCTCTCGTGAAGGTGGGCTATGTGTGACGGTTTCAGAAAACCCAGCGCTGTTCGGCGCGTGGAGCCTGCAGGTTTTCCTGAGCGTCATTGGTCAGCATAGCTGTATTGGCGCTTCTGTCAGTCATCACGGCCAGTTGAGGTGCCCGGCTCAGCTGATGATGAATAGGGGACTGCTGCACGCTCATCTGATCGTTCTTGATGCCCGTGTCCTGAAAATGAAAAGCAATGAGGGCTACCAGAGCTGCTGCATTCAACGCTGAGAGAGTCATGTTCATTGTTCAGTACCTGTGCCCGGACATCATAAGGGAGGGGTGGTTCGCTGATACTGATAATGCAGTCTGCATGCCAACTGAAATTAAGAAAAAATTCCTTTAAAAACAATATGTTGAGCATCAATGAAAATGCCTGTCTCTTGCGTTTTGCAATGATGGCTTTTTGGGGTAGTGCAAAATGCATGACCGGCCTGAGTAGGGCATGTCCTGCGGATAGGGACTACGCCGCTGGCGGGCAATGACGACATGACAAAACCGCTTCAGATCGTTAAGATGCTCGCCGTCCTCGCTGGCACCAATCGGTGTGCTGGCACCCGTGTCTCAGTAGCTCAATTGGATAGAGCATCCCCCTCCTAAGGGGAAGGTTGCAGGTTCGAACCCCGCCTGGGACACCATATTATTCAGGCCTTTCCGCTATCGTCTGCAACGGCTCAAAACGTCATGGGTGCATGGCGGGTGCAGCAGCGAAATCAGCGATGTTGTTTGCCACCTCATGGAGGTGCGCTTTTGAGAGGGTCGTCAAGCCGCAAGGCTCTGACAACGTTTCTACCGCTACCTGACACGTAGCGAACGCAGGAATAACTACGTTCGCCTCGTGTACAAAGCCCATGCGCTCTTGATCCTTGTGGTCGCTGACGAGTAACTGCCGTCGAAATGGGTAAAGCGACTGCTGAGCAACGTCTGGGGATCGCACGTGGATCTGGGCTTTCGGTTTCCGCATTTCTTCTCGGGCTGAGAATTCATTCTTTTCTGCTGATGACCAAATGTCAGGATCATCATCGAAAAAACCGTTTTCTCGTCTCCCATAAAAGCCTTTCCCGAATGGGCTCGATCGCCAGTGCAGCCAAGGCTGCTACCGCTGTCCTCTTTCGAAGAGAGCAGCGGTTCGCTGGATCAGCGTGCAGTCAACGCAGCATAACTGTTCATCAAGTTCCGATAGTTCGGAATACGCTGCGACAACAGATTGCCCAAACCTTCGATATCGTTGCGCCAGTCACGCTGCAACTCACACGCCACCGAGAACCAGTTCATCATCTGCGCGCCGGCCTGGGTCATGCGGTTCCAGGCGGCCTGCTGCACAGCCGTGTTGAACGTGCCGGAAGAGTCGGTCACCACGAACACATCAAAGCCTTCAGCCAGCGCCGACAAGGTCGGGAAGGCGACACAAACGTCCGTCACCACACCGGCAATGATCAGTTGCTTGCGGCCAGTGGCCTTGATCGCCTTGACGAAGTCTTCGTTGTCCCAGGCGTTGATCTGGCCAGGGCGAGCGATGTATGGCGCGTCCGGGAACATCTCTTTGAGTTCCGGTACCAGCGGACCATTCGGGCCTTGTTCGAAACTGGTGGTCAGGATGGTTGGCAGCTCAAAGAACTTCGCCACGTCGGCCAACGCCAGAACGTTGTTTTTGAATTCATTTGGCGTGAAGTCCTGCACCAGCGAAATAAGACCGGTCTGGTGGTCGACCAGCAGAACTACGGCGTCGTCTTTGTTCAGGCGGTTGTAAGTGGCGTTGGTCATGGTGGAATCCTTTTTCGAAGTGGTGAGTGGCTGTCGTTTCAACGTGTGGCTAGATTAATGTCCATCTGAACGTTGAAAAAGCATTCGAAAAAGGTTTGTCTGTCAACTTGAAGGAGACAATTGAAGGGGTTAACCCCAGCGTGTCAGAAGATATTCAAGAAAATATCAGCCTTTATCGGACGGTCGCTGGTCCTGCGAACTGGTATCTGTACCAGGAAGGGCGCAGCTGTTGTTCCGGCAGCGAGTGCTGCCATCGGGATGAGGCAGCCATGCCAGATGCGGGCGCCAGCGGCAGAAGAGCCGATAGGCCACGTTGAACAGCGGCCTGAATAAACGCCACGACAACGGTGCAGCCCAGACGCCGAGGCCCGCTGCTCGCCAGCTCCAGAGCGTTGCGTCCAGGCCTGTCACCCACGTCCCGTCGTCAAACCTGGCGTGGAGGGCTGATTCCATTTGTTCGAGTGTGTATCCCGTGGCCTGGGGATCAAAGGCTTCATCACTGATATCGACGAAATAAAGGCGATCAGGTGCAGCACGCGCACGCAGGATTTTGACTTCGCGCGCGCAGAGTGGGCATTCACCGTCAAAGTAGAGCGTCAGAGGCCACTTTATGTTCTCGTACATCGATGAGTGTCCCGTAGCGGCTTAGGTGGCGTTCTCAGCTTCAGAACAGATTCAGGCAACTCGGTTCCGTCAGATCCCGCAAGCGTCAGGTCGCGGGCTGGTGCTGTGTTGCAATCCATAGCCATTCGTTTCTATGCACCCATCAATCACGGTGCCAGCAATATTGAGGTCATCGGCTTGAATACGACTTCAGGCGGAATGTTGGACATCTCTTCCGGTTTTCTGTCTATCGCCAACGAGGCGTAGCCATGAGCCGTGCTCCAGGCAAGCAGGGTACGTTGTTCGAGCAGTGCCGGATCAGGCTCCGCACCATTCAGCGTGATCCATGCCGTGCGAATCGACTGTCGAAGCTGTTGAAGTGCGGCTTCGCCGGATTTCAGAAGTCTGGGCAATGAGCGGGACGCGCCATCGCCGCCCAACATCAGTCGGAAGTGATGCGGGTAGGTGGTCGCGAACTTCACGTACCCAAGCCCGGCACCCATCATGGGGTCTTTTATTTCGCTCTGAACGGCGCTGATGATTTCTATCAGTCGCTCATAGCCGTCGGCAGCCACTTCGGAAAGCAGATTATCCATCGAGCCAAAATGATGGGCGGGTGCCGAGTGGGAAACATTGGCTCGTCGTGCGCATTCACGCAGCGAAAGCCCCCGCACTCCCGATTCTCCAACGATGTCCCACGCCGCCTGACGTATAACAGCAGCCAGGTTTCCATGATGGTAGGCGCGGGTCGCTTCTGATTTCGGCATAGGGCATTTCCCCGGTTATTAAAATAAAAGTTATCCGGCATTCTCCTCTGGTTATCTTGTCACTGACAAGATGCGCTGTTTTAATCGCGTCAGATCACCTGATCTGCACGAGGAGTTGCCGTGAAAAAGCTCAGCAGAAAAATCCGTATGTTGACTCAGCTGTTTCTCTTGAGGCTAGCCAGTCAGGTGTTACCAGGCCCTACCGGAAAATACCTCGCCCGGCGATTCATCACGCCGCAGGCTGCTGAACGTTCGAAGGTCGCATCAGCCCTGAAGGCGTCACTGGGCGTACATACCGAGACCCTGACGTTGGCCGGTATCAATATAACGACCTACCAATGGGGTGATCCTTCGCGTGAGCCTTATGTGCTGCTCGCGCATGGCTGGTCAAGTTACGCGTTGCGTTTCGCCGAATGGATTCCGATGCTGCGATCAATGGGGTATGCAGTGGTCGGCTTCGATCAACCTGCTCATGGAGCAAGCAGCGGAAAAACCAATCATTTGCCGTTGTTCGTCGAGATGATTCAGCGGGTGGGACGCCATTTCGGAAAACCGGCAGTCTTCATCGGACACTCCATGGGCGCCTCTGCCGTGGTTTTTGCTCAGGATGAGGAGTGGTGCCCAGAGCGCTTTGTGCTCATCGCGCCATTCGTGGCGATTTCAGAGAATGCCACTCGGCAGTTTGAGACCGCAGGAATCTCGCCCAAGGCATTCACTTCGTTTGAAGCGTACCTGTACTCGGTGACGGGGCGCCGGTTCGCTGAGTATGAAGGCGCTTTGCGTTTGCCCTTGATGAAAGGCCCTGCGCTGATCATCCATGATCGAAATGACCGCGAGACGCCATGGGAGAAGGGGGCCCGGTTTGCAAAGCTTTGGCCGGGCGCGCGGCTCTTCACGACTGAAGGGTTGGGGCACAATCGCTTGCTTGATCATCCTTCGGTTATCAACGAGGTCATGAACTTTATCAAGCCAGAAAACCGTTAAAGGCCAGGTGGATTGAATAGCCGTTCGGACAGTGTGCAGGCTGCGGCAACCGGCAAGCCACCGCGGTTTGACGTGACTCAGCGGCTGGCATCAGCCAGGCCCGTCTCGATAAAGCGTACAGAGTTCTCCATTGCCTGCTGACCCTCGGGCAGCATGGCGGCGTAGAAATGCCAGGCATGGAACATCGCAGGCCACACTTCCAGGTTCACACGAACGCGGTTGTCCGCCAGGTGAGTGGCAAGGCGCATCGCGTCACTCAGCATCAATTCGTTCTCGCCGATCTGCACCAGAATGGGTGGAAGCCCAGTGACATCGGCAAAAACCGGCGAGGCCAGCGGGTGGTTGGCAAGCGTGTCGCCCAAAAACGTTCTGGCCAGTATGTCCAGCACCGACTTGGCGTTCAGCGGGTCCAGACCTTCTCGATTGCTCATGGAAGCGCCGGTGTGTTCGAGGTTTGCCCACGGCGAGATTGAAGAGCCCACCGCCGGTAACGGAAGCCCTTTGGATTTGGCCGCCACCATCACGCTGACCACCATCGCTCCGCCTGCCGACTCGCCTGAAAAGGCGATCCTGTTGGCCGGGATTTTCTGCTCAAGCAGCCACTCGTAGGCGCGCAGTGTGTCGTCGATGGATGCCGGAAATGTGTGTTCCGGTGCAAGGCGGTAGTCCGGCATGTAAACGCGAGCGCCGAGCATTTTCGCGTAGTTGCCGCCGATGCCGTGGTAGCCGTCCGGACGCCCGACAATGTAGGCGCCGCCGTGGATGTACATCACCACTGCGTCGGTTTTGAGGCGGGGGGGATGATGACCGAGGTGTCGATACCGGCAGGCGCTCGCTGGATTCCGAAAGGCATGACGGTTGAGTATCTGGCCAAGGCCAAGACATCGATTCATGCGATTGCAGACGGCAACGAGATTGACTGGGTGTCGTCGGGTGACAAGGTGGTGCCGGTCGATATCTTCGACGAGAACGATGTAAAGGTGTTTACCGCACGCATCACGATGAATGTGAAGCTGGGCTGACCTTCAGAAAGTGTTCGCCCGCCGTTGCGGTGGGCGAACGGATTTTCAGCCTATTCCATCACCTCGGCCACACCCTGATCTTCTCCCAGAAAACCGCCGCTCTGGTGCTGCCACAACCGCGCGTAGGTGCCGTTCCTTTCGAGCAGTTCGCTGTGAGTGCCTTGCTCGATGATGCGCCCGTCATCCATCACGATGAGCCGGTCCATTGCCGCAATGGTGGACAGGCGATGGGCGATGGCGATGACGGTCTTGCCTTGCATCATTTCATCGAGACTTTCCTGAATGGCCACTTCGACTTCCGAATCCAGCGCGCTGGTGGCTTCATCAAGGAGCAGAATCGGGGCGTTCTTGAGCATGACCCGCGCAATGGCGATGCGTTGGCGCTGGCCGCCCGACAGCTTGATACCGCGCTCACCCACCAGCGTGTCATAGCCGCTGTGGCCTTGCTTGTCGGTCAACTGATTAATGAAACCGTCGGCCTGAGCGTTGATCGCCGCCCTGCGGATATCCTCGTCGGTCGCATCCGGTCGGCCATAAGCGATGTTGTCGCGAATCGAGCGGTGCAGCAGCGACGTATCCTGCGTGACCATCCCGATTGCGCTACGCAGGCTGTCCTGGGTGACGTGCGCGATGTTCTGCCCGTCGATGCGGATTTCGCCACTGTCCACGTCGTAGAAGCGCAGCAACAGGTTGATGAGTGTGGATTTCCCCGCGCCGGAACGGCCCACCAGACCGATTTTCTCGCCCGGACGAATACTCAGATTCAGGCCATCGAGCACCTGACGCTCGCCGTTGTAGTTGAAGCTCACCTTGTCGAACGTCACCGCGCCGCCAGAGGTAACCAGCACGCCTGCGTCCGGTGCATCCTGAACCTTGGGACCGCGGGTCAGGGTTTCCATGCCGTCCTGCACCGTGCCGATGTTTTCGAACAGCGACGTCATTTGCCACATGATCCAGTGCGACATGCCGTTGACGCGTAGCGCCATGGCAGTGATAGCCGCCACTGCGCCCGTGCCGACTTCACCCTGATGCCAGAGATACAGGGCGTAGCCGCCAGCACCCATGATCAGGGCGACTACCAGCGCCTGATTGACGATCTCGAACTGGCTCACCAGACGCATCTGGCGAAAGCCGGTCTGTTTGAAATCCTCCATCGCCGCGCGCGCGAAGTGCGCTTCACGTTTGGAATGGGAGAACAGCTTCACCGTCGTGATGTTGGTGTAGGCGTCCGAAACACGTCCGGTCATTGATGATCGTGCGTTGGCCTGTTCCTGGCCGACCTTTCCCAGACGGGGCACGAAATACATCATGGCCAGGCCGAACAACGCAATCCAGGCAAGGAAAGGCAGCATCAGTTTCAAGTCGAAGCCGCCCGCCAGCGCGATGATCGCAATGAAATACACCCCGATGCCAGGCGCGATCTCGATAAGGGTGAACAGCACCTCACGGACCGACAGTGCCGTCTGCATCACCTTAGTCGTGACCCGGCCGGAGAACTCGTCGGAAAAGAACGAAAGGCTTTGTCGCAGCATCAATCGGTGGAAATCCCAGCGCAGCCGCAGCGGCAGGTTGATCGCCAGTACCTGATGCTGAACCATGGTTCTTAATGCCACCAGCCCGATGCTGACCACCAGAACGATGCCGATGCCCCACAGCACTCGACTTTCCTGCCCGCTCACCTCACCGCCAGCCTGCCAGGTCGAGAGCAGATCCACGACCTGCCCGAGGAAGGAAAACAGCCAGGCTTCGTAGATCGACACACTGGCGCCCAGTAACGCCAGCGCGAGGATGTAGCCCCGGGCGCCCCGCGTGCAGGCCCAGAGGAATTTCACCAGGCCTTCAGGCGGTGGTGGTGTCTCGTCGGGTGGGAAAGGGTCAAGCCGTTTTTCAAATGCCTGAAGCATCAGCAGTCTCCATGGGAATCAGTTAAAGCGATCCTGTCGTTGCGCTGTACGTTGAGCTTCCGGGACAAGGTGCCGCGCTCAATGATCAAAAGTGAAGCTGTGCATAAAGTCAGTCAGTAGCAGACCTGCTGCAAGAGCAGGGGTTGCACCCGGATTGGATCAGCAAGAGATGAAGGTGCAGCGAGAGGTCTTGGTAACACGGGTTTCATGGGCATTCGCCCGCACTCATGGCGGGCGCAAAACCCCTGATAACGGCGTCAGTTACCCAGCGGTGGCGTGCGGGGCGGAATCACGCGTTTGCTGCCCGTGGCTTCAAACGCCGAGGCAAAACGCAGCAGGTTGGAGTCGTCATATGCACGACCGGCAAACGTCAGCCCGACAGGCATGCCGATGTCGGCCATCAGGCCCATTGGCACCGTAACGGTCGGGACGCCCAGGTGGCGGATGGCGAGGTTGCCGTTGGCCACCCAGACACCGTTGCTCCAGGCGATGTCGGCGGATTCGATGTTGACGTCCGCATCGGCGGGTCCGACGTCGGCCACCGTCGGGAACAGTACAGCGTCAAGCCCGAGTTTTTCCATCCAGTCTTCGAGGTCGATGCGGCGGGTCTGTTCCAGCCCGCGAAGGCCGTCCGGCAGCGTCGGGATTTCGTTCCAGGGCGTGATGCCGCGCTCGGCCATGCGCACGTACTCGTCCATGCCTGCCGCCAGATCGTCTTCACGATTGGGCAGGGTGCCGGGATCGTGCGGGAAGATTTTCGGCCCGTCGACATCGGCGAGGCGGTTCAGCGCCGGGTCGCCGTTGGCGCGCAGGAAGTCATCGAATGCCCAGGCGGAAAGGTCCCACAGTTCGTGTTGCATAAACGCTTTCGAGACCAGTCCACGGGTGAACACCGTTGGCGCGCCGGGACGATCACCTTCGCAGTTGGAGACCAGCGGGAAGTCGACGTCGATCACTTCGGCGCCTGCTGCAACCAGGGCCTGACGTGCGTCTTCCCACAGATCGATCACCGAAGGGCGGGTGACGATGCGCTGGCCGGTCGGGCCGCCAATACCGGGCTTTTCGGCGGTGCCTGCGTCAGGGTCGGCATTGATGTACATGCGCGGCACACCGAAGCGTTTGCCAGCCAGGCTTTCTGCGCCAGCACTCAATTCGGTGTAGGCGGCAGGGCGTACGGAAGCTACTGACGGAATCGGCACCCAAGGCTGCAGACGCCAAAGATCGCCGCGTGTCTCGGGGTCTTCGGCGACGATCACGTCCAGCACTTCCAGCAGGTCTGCCATGGTTCTGGCGTAGGGCACGACGACGTCCATGGTCGGCGTCAGCGGCCAATTGCCGCGCACCGATATCACGCCGCGCGAAGGGGTGTAGGCGCACAGACCGTTATTGGAGGCCGGGCCGCGTCCGCTGGACCAGGTTTCCTCGGCCATCCCGAACGCTGCGAAGCTGGCGGCGGTGGCCGTGCCTGCGCCGTTGGACGAGCCGGAGGCGAAGGGCGCGGTCAGATAGCTCGCGTTGTAGGGGCTTTCGGCGCGTCCATACACGCCGCGCTGCATGCCGCCATTGGCCATCGGCGGCATGTTGGTTTTGCCCAGACAGATGGCCCCGGCGTCACGCAGGCGGCTGATGGTAAAGGCATCTTTCTGCGCGACCAGATCGACAAAGGCCGGGCTGCCCGAGGCGGCAGTCAGACCTTTCACCAGATAGCTGTCCTTGGCGGTATAGGGAATGCCGTCGAGCGGTCCCAGTGTTTCGCCTTTCGCACGACGCGCGTCAGAGGCTTGCGCTTCGGCAAGCGCCTCGGGGTTCGGTACCACGAGGGCGTTCAGTGCGGTGGCAGTGTTCGGTCCGTCATAGGCTTCGATGCGTGCAAGGTACGCCTGAACCAGCTCGACCGCAGTGGTCTTGCCGGATTCAAGCGCCGCGCGCAGCTCGGCAATGGAGACTTCTGTGACTTCGATCATGGGATTCTCACCGACGGCTTATAAGGAACGGCACAGGCGCTCGCGTTGTGTGCACTCAGGTGCAGTTTGCTGCTTTGCGATAGCCCGCCGCCCTGGCTTTGGATTCAGAGTCGAAGGATATCCGATTTTTCGACGAGACTTTATCGTAGCTCGGGCAGCCCTGAGGCAGGTGATAGATGTGACTGTTGAGGTTGCCGATGATCACGCCTGCCGAGGATGCGCGGGTCGCAGGCTTCTGCGCGTCAGGCTGCGTCTTGGTCTGCGCGGTTTTCTGCGCAATGGCGCTGACCACACCGTCGCCGACCGGCTTGTAGCCTTGGGTCCAGGTACGGGCGCGGCTGACGAACGGGTTGGCGTGCCCCATGACGGTTGCGATGCGACGGTCACGTTCCTTTTCCCACGCCGTCACCGGGTATTGCTTGTCCCAGGCCATCAACAGCTGTTGCTGCTGACGCGACATGTTCAGGTTGTACCGATCGAACATGTAAAAAGTGGTACGTGCGACCATGCCTTTCACTTCGTCACGCGGTTCGGCAACGTTCTGCTGGAAATCGACCTTGGTCTTGCACTGTCCATACTGCGGCGCTACGCCCGAGGCCATGCCGTAATTGTAATTGTTGCGGTCGCCGTTCACTTCGCCCACTGCCGGGTAAAGGTTGAACAGGTCGGCCTCCATGGCCTTGAACACCGGGTCATCGTTTTCGCAAAATTCGCGCCCGCCTTTCTGCCAGCACTGACGCTGATGGCCGAAGGTCCAGGCCGGAACAATGTGCTCCCATTCGGTACGTGCTGCGCGGTTCTCCTGTTTGCGAGCCTGCAGGCCGCAGGAACCGGCATCGATACGGCCACCCGATTTTCCGACCCAGGTCCATTTGCAGCCGCAGTACAGATCGCCCTGAGCGCTGCTGGCCTGATCGAGATAGATCTTTTGTTTGGCAACCACCTTGGCTTCGGAAAACGTTGAAGGCGGCTCTGCGAAAGCGGGGTTGATAGCGAGGAATGACAGCGTCAATACGTAAAACAGAAATTTCATGAGTCAGCATATTTCAGGTTCAGGGGGCGCGCATTGTACTCATGACAGCCTGAGGGTAAACGTATGATTCGGCTCGATTACAGTTGTGCCTTGAAGCGCGCACGGTGTTCCCTGGGTGTGATGCCGAAGGCTTTGATGAACCGGCGGATCAGCGTTGCCTCGCTGCCCATGCCGCAGCGCTGTGCGATTTCCTTGAGCGGTTTGTTCGACGTGTCGAGCAAATGACGCGCCGCTTCCAGGCGAATCGACTCGACCATTCGGCTCGGTGTACGACCCGTACTTTCACTGTATTTACGGATGAAGGTCCGCTCGCTCATGTTCATGAAGTTGGCGAGCGCGGTAACGGATAAATCATCACACAGGTGCACATTCATCCAGGCATGAAGGTCGGAAAACTGGCTGCTCTTCGATTGCAACGCCAGCGAGGAACTGAACTGGTCCTGATCGCCGGGACGCTTGAGAAACATGATCAGATGCCGGGCCACTTCAAGGGCTGCTGAGTGCCCGAGGTCCTGCTCGACGATGGCCAATGCCAGGTCGATGCCTGACGTCACCCCGGCAGAGGTCCAGATATCCCCGTCGTTGATGAAGATCGGCCCGCGCCTGACCTCGATGGCAGGGAAGCGATGTTCCAGTTCGTCATACGCGGACCAGTGAGTGGTGGCTTCCCGTGCGTCCAGTTTGCCCGCAGTCGCCAGAGCAAACACGCCCGTACAGACTGACACCAGGCGCTGGGCCTTATCGGCATGCGTGACGAAGTGGCTGAAGAATCTGGCGTCCTTGCAGAAGTCATGGATGCCTGGCCCGCCGGGAACGATCAGCGTGTGCGCGGGTGTGGTGTCGGCGCACAGGTGTTCGGCGCTCAACGAGAAGTTGCAGAAGATGTCGGTCGGGGAGTCGAGGACGAGAACAGAGAGCGCGTAAGGCAGATCGGCACTTTTGGCGAGATGGTTTGCAGCAACGAACACATCCAGAGGCCCTGCGAGATCCAGAAGACTGACGTGAGGGTAGGCAACGAACTGTATCGACTTGGCAGGCATTTATACGTGCTCCAGTGCCAGCGGCGGCGAGGTCTTCATCAGTTTGGCGGGAATGATCAACGCTTTGTCATTTATTGAATCAAGGGCCGATTTATCCTGATTCTGCTTTCTTCGGCGGCTTCGGGCACTGCCCCGTACACGTTGATCTTTTTGGAAGGTTCGGAGAACTGACGCCATGTCACGTCTGGTCAGTAGCATCATGGAATTCGAGGCAAGAATGGACGCTGATCTCAACCACGAGATATCGGCCATGTTGTCGGCTATCGCGCAACAGTCGGAACAGTGCGCAGGTTGTGAACTGAGAAAAACCCGAGGTCCGCACGGATGGATCGTCGAATGTGTCTGGCGTGATTCAGGCTCCATGCACGAACATTTTTCATCACCGCAATTGCAGGCGCTGATCCAGCTGTTGGTGTCCCGGTCGAGCAGGATCGTATTCGATATCCCTTGCTGAACAGATTGCGAAGCGTCAATCACTGTCGGGTCTCCAGACAGAACAGCAGTTTCTTGAAGCGCTCGTTGCACACTGCGGCAACGAGCGCTTTTTATTGAACGTCTGACAGGTCCTTTAGAAGTCCAGCGTCAAACCCGCATAGATCGCGCGACCATCGCCAGGCGCATGCAGCGACTGCTCCACGCCGCTGCTCGAGTCGTACCACACGTATTCGTAGTATTTGTTCGCGATGTTCTTCGCCTGAACATCCAGGCTCAGCTCAGGTGAAAGCTGGTACGTTGCCCCGAGGTTGATCAATACATAACTGCCGTATTTGCCGGTGCTGTTGGTTCGTTCCAGGTAGTAATCACTCTGTCCGTTGATCCAGGTCGAGACTTCGAGTCTGGGTGTCAGCCGATAGGCCGAACCTGCGGTGTACAGATGGTGAGGGACGTGATCCATCTCCTTGCCTTCACTGGCCGGAAGATTGGGGTTGGGTTTGAGTATTTCGGAGAACTGTCTGGAATAGGACAGCCACAGGCTGCTGGCGTCGGTGGGGTAGACATTGAGCTGCACATCCCAACCCTTGCGCAGGGTTTGCCCGACGTTTTCGGCATCGCCGACGGCATCGTTGAGCTTGCGCTGCACTTCATCCGAGGCTTTCTGCTCCCAGTACGCGATGCGTCCGTTGATCCAGTCGGCGGGCTGGAATTTGATCCCGGTTTCCCAACCATCGTTGATCGAAGGCTTCAAGTCATCGGCTTGCGTCGCCAGGCGATACGCTGCCGAGCCCACACCGATCTGATAGCTGCGCCCCCAGTTGGCGTACACGCTCGCCTGTTCCCACGGTGAATAGACCACGCTGAGTTTGGGCTGCCGGATCTGGCCGTAGTCGTTGACGTCGGCTCGCTCGCCGGTCAGCTCGTTGGTGTAGTCGCCGTAGACCTTGTCGACGCGGTACGCCGGAATGATCTTCAGCGATTTGAACGGCTCGATCACCGCCTGTACGTAAGCGCCATAGACGTCGAGATCGAATTGTTGATCACGCGTCTGCGCCACCCGCGAACGTTGCAGGGTTCTATACCTGAGGCTCTGGTTCTCCTGACGCTGCACCTCTGCGCCACCTTCCAGCGCGAAGGCATACAGATGCTCGACCTCGGGACGCCAGGTCAGGCTGCTCAGTGCGCCATATTGTGTCTCGTCGCTGTAGCGTTCCTGTTGCGAGGATGTACGCCAGTACTGGGTCCAGCGCCGGTCTTCGAAGGTGTTCACATAGGCTTTGCCGGCCAGGCTCAGGGTCTCAGTGAGCGTCGCGTCCAGATGCAGGCCGAGCTGGTTCATTTCACGCTCGCCGGTGTCAGTGGCGTTGTTGGCATAGGACTGGCGAGCATGGTCCCGGGCGTCGCGCCGGCTCAGGTAACCGGCCTCGTCGGCATCCACCGTGTAGTGGCGGGCAGTGAGCCCCGCGCGCCAGCTTTCATCGTCGGAGGTGTAGAACCATTTGCCGGAAAAGCTCATGCGTTCGGCGTCGGCGTGGTTGCGGTAACCGTCGCTGCCCTGATAGCTGAACGAGTAGTTCTGGCTCCAGTTGCCTTGCTCGACGCCTTTGATCAACTGCAGCTCACGGGTGTCGAAACTGCCGTAGCGCAATCGCAATTTGCCGTCGTTGCCGCCCTGGCGGGTGTTGATGCTGGCATTGCCTGCGATGTTGTGCAGGCCGTATCGCGGGTCATTGGTGCCGCGCACCACTTCGATACTGTCGATTTCCAGCGGGAAGATCATGTCAATGAACGGCATGTTGCCGTCATTGGTGTTACTCGGAATGCCATCGATCAACAGTTTGACCGCATTGACTTCCCCTTCGCCATTGAAGCCGCGAAACGAGAGCTTGCCCGAAGTGGTGCCCTGGTTGAACTGCGTCAGCATCACTCCTGGAACCCGACCTAAGAGTTCCCAGCTGTAGTGCACGGGCTGTTTTTCGAGGATGTCAGCACCCAGCACATCGACTGAGCTGAGGATATTGCGGCTGGCCAACGGGCCGTTCTGGCCTGCTGAAACGTCTACGGCACCGAGCGTAACGACCGAGTCCGCGCTGTCGCGGGTTTCGGCGATTGACTCACTGAGCGGCGTGAAGGCAAAAAGGCAGGACAGCATGACGGGTGATGCAGGGTATGAGGCACGGGTTGTTTTCATGAGCGGCGTAATCCACGCAAAAAGTGACGCTGTCCCGACGTGCACGCACAAGCGCGCCCGAGGGTTCAGGTTGGGTCAAGTCACACAGCGAGGAACGTGAGAGGAGGCGAGCGAGGGCTGACGGCAGGCCACAGGTAGCGCGGAGGCGGCTGCGCCCAGGAGCGAACGGTGATCGGTGAAATGCTTTTTGCCGGAGCCGGATTCAGCATCCAGTCGGAAACGTGGCTGGCTGTCAGTACCGTGAAAGAGGAACACACCGGGCAGGAGAGCTGGGGGAGGGCGTGCTGCTTCTGATCCGACTCACTGGAGTCCAGGCCCGCGCTGCCTGACCCATCCAGCGAACAGTAACCCCCGTTCAGACCGCTGAGCGCCAGACCGCTCATTTGTCCGTGATGCAGGCCGCAGAAAAAAAGGCTCAGCAGGACGCTGGCGTACAGCGTCCATGCAATAAGCGACCTTTCATCACGGGTTATTTTCATGGGGCGCAACTCTATCACCGCCCCCGCTTTTCAAGCATTGCCCGAGTGTGGCGAATCGTCGCAGCTGATGGGCCGTGTCGGGCGTTCAGGTCAATGGCTTAACGTTGTCTGAAAGAAGGTCGACGCGGATGCGTAAGGCGATGCCAGTTGGCGAGCGTCATTTTGCGTCATGAAGGATATCGCCAGAAACACCAGGCCCATCGCGGCCGGAATGGCACCTTTGGGTTTATGGACATTCAGGTGCGCCATGGAGGACAGGATCAGGTGATAAAAGATGCCTGCGTAGGCAAGGTCGCTGAGTGCCACGTTGAAGCGCGACAGAATTACCACAGGGCCGAGCACTTTCACCGCGATCATGAAGGGGATAAGTCCCGTGGCTGAATAGCCCAGTTCAGCCTGGGCTTCACGTACATAGGTTTGTTTCGTCACGTACATGAACGCCGACGCGAAATACAGCAGCGACAACAGGGCGGTGCTGGTCCAGTAAAGGTAGAGAGTCATAAGGTTCTCGCTATTGTTTGTATTCGACAGACGGCGAGAATGTAGACTCATATGAAAACTGCCAAGTAGGATGAAATAAGGTGGATTAGTCTGGAAAACCAGACCAATACCAGCGCCCATTTGAACATGCATGAAGAAATGCGCCGCGCATTCTCGTTGCTGTCAGGCAAATGGAAGCTGGAAATCATGTGGCTGATCAATCAGCGCGTCTATCGCTTTGGCGAACTACGCAAGGCCATTCCTGGCACCACTCAGCACATGCTGACCGCGCAACTTCGCGAGCTTGAGGCAGACGGGCTGGTGACACGCACCGTGTTCGCCGAAGTGCCGCCGCGTGTGGAATATGAGATTACCGAAAAGGCGCGAGGGCTGGGGCCGACTATGGAAGCGCTGACGATCTGGTGGCAGGAACATGGTGCCAGCGTGCCGGTCAGGTCGGCTGGGCGCGGTCGTGCTGCGCGGGAGTCAGGCACGAAATCCAGCTGAAGACACGGGATGTCCTGATCAGGCAAAAACAGCTGACTGGCTCGGCGAAGTTTTGTGAGGAGGCCTCGCCACATTTCCGACTTAGCGCTGTCGCGCAGCAAAACCCGGACTGTGGGAGGCGGCTTGCCGGCGATCTGCCGGGAACCGGCAGCAAGACCTGCACACACGGTATGTCAGATGCAACCTGGGGCCGCTGCGCGGCCCATCGCTGCCGTCGTAACCTTCGAGAGCTCCCACGCTCTCCGGGCAGAAGCAGAGTTCAGCACTTTTTCGGCAATCAGTCTTACAGTCGGAACCTGCCCACTTCCTGTTGCAGACTGGTCGCGAGGTTTTTCAGCCCGCCGCTGGTCTTGAGCAGTTCCTGAACGGACATATTGTTCTGTTCGGCCATTTGTGCAGAGCGTTCTACGCTGCGCGCGACATCCTGGCTGGCAACGGTTTGCTCGCGCAACGCAAACGATATCTGGTCCACCACATGCAAAACCTTGCTGGAACTGTCGCGGATTTCGATAATCGCCTGGCCGGCATTGCCTGCCATTTCCACGCCGCTGTTCACTTCCAGCACTCCGCTGTGCATGCTCTGGACGGTCTCTCTCACGCCGGCCTGGATTTTCTCGATCATCCCGGCAATCTCTTTGGTCGATTTGCCGGTGTTTTGCGCCAGGAGGCGTACCTCGTCGGCCACGACGGCAAACCCGCGTCCCTGTTCGCCCGCCCGCGCAGCTTCGATGGCGGCGTTGAGCGCCAGCAGGTTTGTCTGGTCGGCGATGCCTTGAATCACGCTGATGATCGATGAAATATGCTCAGAATGTTGGCCCAGGCCTGAAACCTGCGTCGACGAATGCTGCACGGTCCTGGCAATGCCGTTCATGCTGGACAGGGTGTTTTCGATGACCTGCGCGCCTTCTTTGGATTGCTCGCCCGAGCGACTGGCGATCTGGTGGGCCTCGTCGGCGTTCTCGGATACGTGATGAATGCTGACAGTCAGTTCCTCGATGGTGGCGGCCATCATTGAAGCCGAGGTCGACTGTTCCTGGATGGCGCCGGACAGTTGCTCGGACGCACCGGAAATCTGCTGCACAGACACCACCAGTTGATTTGCCGCCTCACTGATCTGTTGAATCATCTCGCGCAGGCGCTTCTGCATCCGGTCGAACGCCTTGGGCAGTTCATCATGGCTGCTGGTGTCGATGACCGTGTCCAGCCGGCCATCGGCAACGGCTGTGGCGGCATCAATCGCCAGTTGCAGGCGTGCGGTGGTGCTGCGACCCAGTGCCGTCGCCAGAATGGCGGCAAGAAGCGCGGCCGCAATGCCACCGCATACCAGGATCATCAGTGCGAAATGCTTGGCGTCGATCATGTTCTGGCTTCTGACGACCAACAGCGTGTTTTCCGCGGCGCTGATTTCGGCCAGCGTTACACGCATGCTGTCCATCTTGGCTTTGTCGGCACCGGCGATGATGCGATTGTCCAGTTCATCATCAGGCAAGTTGCGTGCAGTCAGGTCCCTGCGCATGGCGACGATGGTGTTGACGTCATCTTCAAGCCAGCGCTTGTAGGTTTCTCCCAGCGATGCGAGGCGTCGCTGTTGCTCCGGGTTGTCAGCTGTCAGCTGCTTGAGCGCATCGAGCTCTTCGCCAAAGCGTTTTTCGCCGGCAATAAGAGGCTCGAGAAACGCGTCTTTCGACGTGATGACAAAGCCACGCATGCCGGTCTCGATATTGATCAGCTGTTCCAGGGCCAGTTGCGCTTCACTGAGCACCTTATAGGTATGAACATTGCTGTTAGTGGCGTCTTCAACCTGCTCGAACCCCCTGTAGGCGCTGGCCACCAGAACGGCGATGAGTACGACAATAGCGATAAAACCGAAGTAAAGCTTCTGCGAAATGCTGAGCTTATTGAGCATGGTGTCAGTCCTGAAACTTGCCTCCCTGGCAGTCCAATGATGTTTTGTAGGAAGAGCGGCAGTGTGCAAATTTCTTGGAGTGATGTTATTTGGATATCATGATTTCGACCGTGCCTTGATGCACTTGAGGTGCGGGCGAGCACTATTTGAAATATTGCGAAATAATTTATTTAAGCAGCTGATTATTAAGTGATTTTATTTTGATTTCGGTTGTAATTTATAGCGCTTAAAGAATGAAAGTTAAGATTTTGACGGCATTAAGTTGACGGGCTCTGCGTCGATCGATGGTCTAAGATCACTGCTTCCTCACTGTTCCGGGCTGTACGGCAATGACACATGACACCTCGCTTGAACTGGCTTCCCGCCTGATCCGCAACTTCAATGAGATATCGCTTGAAAAGCAGGTCCGCGATCCGTTGTATGAAAGTCTGGCAGGACAGCTGGCAACGGGAACGGCCGCCAGCAAGTTGGGCGCCTCCATTGATATCGTTGCGCCGGGCAAGCGCTCGTGCCCTTATCATTTTCATCATGCGCAGGAGGAAATGTTCATCGTCATCGAAGGCGAAGGCAGCCTGCGGGTTGCAGACCGGATGCTGCCCATCAAGAGCGGCGATGTGATCTTCATTCCACCGGGGCCGCAATACCCTCACCAGATCATCAATACGTCGTTGTCGCCTCTGAAGTACCTGTCCATCAGCACCCGTGAAAAGCCCGAGATCTGCGAGTACCCCGACTCAGGCAAGTACCAGGCCATGGCGTCCGGTGAGGGCGCTGCTTTCGTGGCCAGGCAACGGGTCGATCTGAATGTGGACTATTGGGATGGCGAGCCGTAAGCCGTAAGCCGGACGCGCTCGTGCACATGCGCACCCGGTGCTGTGCCTGTATGCTTCTGCCGACTCGAAAATGAAGTAAACGAATTCATCATGTCTGAAAACGTGCCCGATCCCGCCTCAACGCCAGCCGCCAAACGTCGTCGCATCCCGAAAGGCGATCTGCGTAAGGTCGATATCATTCAGGCAGCCTTGGTGATCTTTGCCCGCGATGGCTTTGCCGGCGCATCGCTGTCGAACATCGCCAAGGTGGCGGGTATTTCCCAGGTCGGATTGCTTCACCATTTCCCCAACAAACTGGCCTTGCTGCAAGCGGTGCTCGACCATCGGGATCAGTACATCTCGACGCGGTTGCAGGACGCCGAACAGGTGGCAACGCTGGAAGGCTTCGTAGCGTTTCTGCAGTTCATCATGCGGTTCAGCATCGAAGACGCGTCTGTCAGTCAGGCGCTGATGATCATCAACACCGAAAGCCTGTCCGTTACCCATCCGGCGAATCGATGGTTCTGCGAGCGTTTTCATATCGTGCACAGCCATCTGCAGGCGCAGTTGAAACTGTTGGTGCAGGCGGGCGAAGTGCGAGGGGACATCGACGTGAAACAGGTCAGTCTCGAGCTGGCATCGATGATGGACGGGATGCAGATTCAATGGCTTCGTTCACGGTCCGACGTGGATATCGAGCGCGCATTCAAACGGTTCCTCGACCGAATGGTGTCAGACCTGCGAGTGCGCTAGCAACGCGTCTGGCGGGCCGTTGGCAATCGGTGGCCGCGAAGACCACCGATTGCTGCCTGTCAGTAAGCCTGTTCCGGCTTGACCTGAACGGCCTTGCGCAGCGGAACGGGGAGAGGGTTGGAGTCACGTGTGGTCAGTTGCTCCGGGTAGAGCGCGACGACGGTGCGGTTGAGTGGCAGATTTTCCGAGTCCTTGCCGACCAGCACCTTGAACTTGCCCGGATCGACTTTCCAGCTCACCGAATCCGGCGCGTAGTAAGCGAACGAACGCGAATCCAGCGCAATGGTGACGGTCTTGCTTTCGCCCGGCTTCAGGTAAACCTTGGAGAAGCCTTTGAGTTCCTTCTCGGGACGATCAACCTGCGGTTTTGACGGTTGCACATACAGCTGAGCGACTTCGAATCCGGCCCTGTCACCGGTATTGGTGATTGTGAACGTCGCGTTGATGGTCGAACCGGGTGTCAACACGTTGCTCGACAGCCTCAGGTTGCTGTACTCATACATTGTGTAAGACAGACCGAAACCAAACGCATAAAGCGGCGTGATGTGGTTCTTGTCGTACCCGCGATAGCCCGGATACAGGCCTTCGCTGTAGGTCATTTCAGTGGGTGGGTTGGCACTGCTGAAATAGTACGGCACCGGGTCCTTGTACGACGCGTAGCTCGGGTTGTCCTCGACCTTCCTGTCCAGCGTGATCGGCAGTTTGCCGGACGGGTTGACCATGCCGAACAGAATTTCAGCCAGTGCCTGACCGCCTTGCTGGCCGGGGAACCAGGCGTGCAACGAGGCTGCAACCTTGTTGGCCCACGGTTGCATGTCCATGCCGCCACCGCCGTGCATCACCACGATGGTTTTCGGGTTGGCTTTCTGTACGAAGCTGATCAGCTCGGACTGGAACTGTGGCAGTTCGAACGGATGGTCGAGGGACTCGCCTTCATATTCGAAGTTGCTGCCTGCCGCGACGACCACGGCATCGTAGTCCGCCAGGTTCTTCGGCGGGCGCAGTGACGCCCAGCTCATCTGTACGCCATTCATGCCGCCCAGTACCGGCGTGAAGTTGCCTTTGAGACGGCGATACTCCAGACGCACGTTGTACTCGCTGCCGGCTTTCAGGCTGGCGGTCTTGATCGCGCGAGGAACAACCGGGATGAGGTCGAACGAGACTTGTCCGCCTTCGTCTTCGGCCACCAGTTCGTCGTTGATCCACAGCTTGTACGCGCCATCGGCACGGACCTTGAACACATGCGGGCCGGTGATCGTCGGTTTGATCTTGCCAGTGAAGCGGGCGGAGAACGCACCTGCCACCGGGTTGAAGCCGCTGACGGTGCTGGTGCCGTTGTCGGTCACGTTGCTGCTGGTGATCCAGTCCAGGTTGACGCCCGGCTCGATGCGCGTTGCCACCGGATCGCCCGACAGGCTGGTGTTGGCGTAGTACTCGGCTTTGACGCCTGCGTTGCTGATGGCCTGTTTGCCTGAGCCCGGCTGATACCAGACCGACGACTTCGGGTTCAGGCTCATTTGGCTGATGTAGTCGACATTGGTCGTGCTCGACGCCAGTTGCTTCAAACCACTGAGTTCGGTGACGTAGCTGGCCGGAACGGAGTAGGCGGTCCCGAAAGGCGACGTCGGTGGTTGAACAGCCAGATCGCCGATGACGGCAATCTTCGAGTTTTTCGCCAGCGGCAGCAGCGGTTTTTGTCCGTCCACCGGTTCGTTGCGCAGCAGAACGATGGATTCCCTGGCCATGTTCAGCGCAGCCACCTGACCGTACTCGCGATGCACCAACGGTTGCGCCTTGTTGATGCTCTTGTCGAAACCGTAGCTCACCAGCGCCCGGAGGTTGCGGCGGACCTTGTCGTCGATCACGTTCTGGTGCAACTGGCCGTTCCAGACGTAAGGCAGCAGTTTGGCTTCGGTAAATTGCAGGCCGCTCGGCATGTCGATGTCAGTGCCCGCCCAGGCGCCTTTGAACGCGTCCTGAACCGAGTTGAAGTCGCTCATCACGTTGCCCTGGAAACCCCATTGCCCTTTCAGGATGTCGGTAATCAGGTGGTGATTCTCGCAGGCATACTCGCCGTTGATCTTGTTGTAGCCGCACATGACCGAGGCAATGTTGGCGTTCTTGACCAGTGACTCGAAGCCGGGCAGATACAGCTCCTGCATGGCGCGCTCGTCGATCTTCACGTCCAGATAATGCCGGTTGGCTTCCTGTTCGTTCATCAGATAATGCTTGGCGGCGGCCTGCACGCCCTGCACCTGAATACCGTTGGTGACCGCAGGCGCGAGCACTGCGCCGAGGAAGGGGTCCTCGCCGCTCATGTACTCGGCGGAACGTCCGTTGAACGGTGTGCGGTACAGGTTGATGGCTGGAGACAGCATCTGCTGGCCGCCCGCAATGCGGGTTTCATAGCCGATCGCCAGACCAAACTCCTTGGCCCGGTTGATGCTCCACGTCGCGGCCAGTGCGGAGGGCGACGGGTACTGCGCGCCGAACGTCTTGCCGCCGACCAGAACGCCCATCGACGAGTCATAGGCCACAGTGCCTTGCAGGCCGAACTTGTCCAGCTTAGGGATCATTCGTCCGTCGTCGACGCGAGAAAAATTGATCTTCTCCGATTGCGTCATGTTGTCCAGCATCGCGCCCACTCGGGCTTCGACTTCGTTGCCGGTCATGGGGGTGGCGGCGAACAGCGCACTTGCCTGGGCAACGCTCAGCGCGAGAACGCTCAGGCCCAGGCCTTGTTTGATCATGGACACGGTACTACTCCTCGGATAATGGCTTGCGTGAGGGTTGAGTCAACGCAGCGCTCACGGCTTTTTTTCTTCCATGACGGGTGCATCTGCGGTATCGACAGGAACGTCCAGCAGGGCTTGTTCGCCAGTCGGTTTTTTTGGGGTCACTGCGTCAGCACCGGTGAGCTGCTGACGCTTGGCGTCGACCTGCGCACGGAGCGCATTGGAGGTGGCGGGCGAAAGGTTCTGAGGGTCCGCAGCCGAAGCGGGGAAGTTGATAAGGCACGTCATTACGGCGGCGGCGACAGGCAGCAAGCGTCTGGCCATCGGGAAATCTCCAGATAGAGTGTGTGAGCGATAAGTGTGTGTCGGACAGGGCAAGGGCCGACGGCGAGCGTTAAGGCCGCAGTGTGGAGATAAAGTTCTCGGGCGGCAAAGAAAAGGCTTTATTTTCTCGTTAGATGTATTGAAAAACAGTTAATTGAATTGCTTGAAATACAGTTATATTAAGTTTCTATTGCTTTAATATATCCAATAAAATTTTATAATTGCTTGTTTATTTAATATTAAGCAATAAATCATTAATTTAACAAAACAGAGTAATCATTCTGTTTTGAGGGTTTAAAAGTGGCTTTCAGTAACGGGTGATGAAGTATGTGCGATCACGCTCGGTCGACACGTGATGTGTTTACCTGGCTGAGGAAAACAGGCGGATGCGTTAAAGCCAAAGCGTCGGTTTGGGATCGAGTCAGGTTTGACTACGTGTTTAACGCATCGAGGTTTGCAGCAAACACCCGGTGTTGGAGGGCGATTTGTCGACGATGAAGTCAATCAGGGATACAGGACAAATTGTCCGTTCATTCATCGTCGGCCCTGCTCCGAGAGCCTCAGACCGGCCTCGTAGTCGATCTCGTCTGCAGCCTTCTCGTTGCGCACCGCGCCCGGCGTTTTTCCTGTCCAGGCCTGAAAGGCCCTGGCGAACGAGTTGGGGTCCTCGAACCCCAGCAGGAACGAAATTTCCGCACTCGACATGGCCGTGTTGCGAAGGTAATGATGTGCCAGCGATTCACGCAGGGTGTCGAGTATCTGTTGAAACGAGGTGCCTTCACTTTGCAGCCTGCGTTGCAGGGTGCGGGTGCTGACGCCCAGTTTACGACCGACCGCCTGCATCGAGACCTCGCCGGCCGGCAGGCTTTCCAGCAATGCGCTGCGTACCCGTTCCAGCATGCCGCAGGTTCTGTCCAGGTCCGAAAGACGCTGACGCAGGTCGGGCTCGAAAAACAGCCACATTTTGTGATTTTCGGTCAGAAACGGGCGGTCCATGTCGGCGTTGTCCAGCACCAGCGTCGTGACAGCGCTGTGAGTGACCGGGGTGCCAAAAAACGCTGCGTAGAGGCCTGAGTCTTTCTCGAAATCGTCCGGCAATGGCCAGCTTATCTGCAGTGGGTTGACCTGGGTGCGAGTGGCCAGTCGCGCCAATTGCACAAATAGCACCATCTTGAAGATCAGAAACACGGCCGGTGGCGGCTGCGAAGCGGTCAGGAAGTCCAGCGTAATGGTGGTGTGTTTATCGTTGCGCACCATGCGTATGGCCATCGGCGCGATCAGCCGTATGTAGGTGGCGAGGCGCTCCATGGCCCCTCTCATGTGAGCGCTGCACAACGCGGCAAACAATTCGGGATCGAACCAGTCCGAGGACATGACCCGTGCGATTTGCAGTGGCGTAGGAACCGTGGGTTGCAATGACCGGGCTTCTGCCTCTATGGCCTCCCACAACCGAAAGAAGTCGGCCGAGTTCAGGCGCACGCTGCGGCGTGCGAACAGGTCGCCCGGCAACTGCGCGCGTCGCAGCACTGGAGGCGCGGTCACGCCAGCGTCCTGCATCAGCAGTCGCCATCCTGGCCAAACCGAATATTCCAGCGCCGAGCTGCGTCTGCCATTCATGGGCGTCTCACTCAAGTGTCTGCACGTTGAGGGGCAGTCTAGGTAGCCGATCGTGCCATCACAATAGCCGATGACGCCAAAGCACCGTGCTGAAGATTGGCGCGTTGGGCAGTCGTTCTGGCGCGTTGTGCGAGTGTCAAAAGGCCGGGACGCGAGCAATCTGTTGTCACGGGCCAGCGTCAGGGGCACCTGATGACTCATCAGGATCGCTTCGCTGTCACAGCCCGCCGAGCGGCCTTACAACGGGCTCCCATGCGACTCTTCAGGGCATCCAGATGAAAAAGACAGTGTTGATTACCGGCGCATCCTCAGGCTTCGGGCTCCTGCTTGCTACCCGACTTCACGATCAAGGCTTCGAGGTGATCGGCACCAGCCGTCATCCCCAGACCCACGCTGGCCGTTTCCCCTTCAAACTGCTGCGCCTTGATGTAACCGATGACGCGTCCATCAAGTTTTTTGTCGAGCAACTGTTCACGAACATCCCGCGCGTCGATGTGCTGATCAATAACGCCGGTTACATGCTGACCGGTATTGCCGAGGAAACGCCTGTCGAGGCAGCGCGGGAGCAGTTCGAAACCAACTTCTGGGGCACCGTCAGGTTGACGAATGCGCTGCTGCCATTCATGCGCGACAAGAAGGGCGGTCAGATCATCACGGTCAGCTCGATTGTCGGTTTGATAGGGCCGCCCAACCTGTCCTATTACTCGGCGTCCAAACACGCGGTCGAAGGCTACTTCAAGTCGCTGCGCTTTGAGCTGGACCCGTTCAATATCAGCGTCAGTATGGTCGAGCCTGTCTGGTTCAAAACAAAACTGGGGATGAATGCCGTGGCTTCGAAAGGTCAGCAGATCGCAGCGTACGATCAGTACCGGCGCAAGGTTGACGCGGCGACCCAGAAGGGCCTGAACGAAGCGCAGGCGCCGGATGCCGTAGTCGAGAAAATCATCAGGCTGATAGGCGTCCGCAACCCGCCGTTTCGCAACCCGGTCGGCAAGATGTCGGGAATGATCGTGTTCCTGCAGCATCACGCCCCCAAAATCTTCGAAAGTTCGATCCTGAAGAGCGTCGCCTCGGCTCGATAGCCCAGATGCCCGTGAACGATCCTTCCTTCTCTTGCAGGTGACTGACCATGAAGTTCTATTTGTGCAAATACCTTCCGCCCAGGGCGGACTTTCTCGCCACGATGACCGATATCGAACGCGCCCTGATGGCGCAGCATGGGGCCTATCTGAACGAGCTGCTCGACAAGAGCGTGATTGTCGCGCATGGGCCGGTCATGGATGAGCACGGTGGTTACGGTGTCTCTTTGTATCAGATCGACGATGATCAGGAGATCGGCGACTTCACGTCACAGGATCCCGTCGTCAAACAAGGGGTAGGCCACTACGAGCACTACCCCATGCTTCACTTGAGGGCGCGTGGCTGACCCTGCTCATGGCCGCGTTCGCTGATCAGTTCCTTGATTCTGGACGCCAGCACCTCCAGCCCGAACGGCTTGGTCAGTATCTGAGTCTTGGGCTGCAGGTGGCAGCCGTCCAGTGCCGAGGTCTCGGCGTAACCGGTGATGAACAGTGTGGGCAGGGCAGGGCGTTTCTTTCGCGCGACATCGGCCATTTCCCTGCCGTTCATGCCGCCGGGCAGGCCGACGTCACTGATCAGCAGATCAATGTGCGTGTCCGATTGCAGAATCTCCAGGCCCGCCTTCGCATCGGCGGCTTCCAGCGCGTGATAGCCCTGGGTCGTAAGCACCTCGACGACCAGCATTCGCACGGACGGTTCGTCATCGACCACCAGCACCGTTTCACCGTGATGGGGCAGGGTGGCTTCTTCGTTGCTCGTCTCGGCGGTCTGCTGCCGCGCATCGGGAATGTGACGAGGCAGGTGCATCACGATGGTCGTGCCCTGGCCTTCGACCGATTCGACCTTGATCTGACCGCCCGACTGCCTCACGAAGCCATACACCATCGACAGGCCCAGGCCGGTCCCCGCGCCAATCGGCTTGGTGGTGAAGAACGGCTCGAATGCCTTGGCCACGGTGTCCGGGCTCATTCCGGTACCTGTGTCCGTCACGCGGATGCTCAGATGCTCCCCGGCCGTGTTGCCGTGATCCGGATCAACGCATTCATCCAGCAGCGCGTTGGAGGTTTCGATGATGATCCGGCCGCCGTTGGGCATGGCGTCGCGGGCGTTCAGGCACAGGTTGAGCAGGGAGTTTTCCAGTTGCGCATGGTCGATCAGTGCAGGCCACACGTCTTTCCCGGCCACGACTTGCAGCTCGATGGAAGGGCCGACCGTGCGGCCGATCAATTCTTCCATCCCATGAATGAGGGTGTTTACGTCCGTGACTTCGGGCGACAGCGTCTGACGTCGGGAAAACGCCAGCAGACGATGAGTCAATGATGCCGCTCTTCGGACGGCCCCCTGAGCCACGCTCACGTATTTGTCCACGTCGGCCAGACGCCCTTGCGCCATGCGGGTCTGAATCATTTCCAGGCTGCCCGAAATACCGGCCAGCAGGTTGTTGAAGTCGTGGGCGATGCCGCCGGTGAGTTGGCCGACGGCGTCCATCTTCTGCGCGTGCCGCAAGGCATCTTCGACCTGTTCACGTTCGTGAATGGCCTGCTCGATACGTTGCTCAAGCGTCTGATTGAGTTCCTTGACGGCCACCTCGGCCTGCTTTCTGGCGGTCACGTCGATGGATGAGCCAATCAGGCCGATGACTTCACCGTCGTCATTCAGCAGCGGTGCCTTGGTTGACAGGAAGATAGCCGTCGAGCCGTCGGAAAGATTGACCTGCTCCTCGATCTGTTCGCTGGTGTTGCTGTCCATGATCCGGCGGTCGGTCCGCATGATGATGCGCGCCTGGTCCTTGTCCTCCAGAAAGTCCATGTCGGTTTTGCCGATGAAGAATTCCGGAGGCTTGCCAATCAGCGTTTCCGTACCGCGGTTGGCCACCAGCATTCGGCCTTCCAGATCCTTGGCATAGACCACGCCGGGAACGGCCGCAGTGAAAATGCGCAGCAGCGAAGTCAGGCGGTCGCGTTCCTGCTCGGCGGCGCGGCGCGCTTCGATATCCAGCAGCACGCCGGGACAGCGTATCGCTTGTCCCTCGTTATTCCGCTCGATGCGGCTGTTGGCTTCCACCCAGCGGTAAACGCCATCCCGGTGCATCACCCGGTATTCGCAGCGAAAAATGTCGCCGCTGTTCAGGATGTCCGTGATGGCCTCCCCGACCCGGACCACATCGTCAGGGTGGATAGAGGCCATCACGCATTCGAGCGATAAGCCGTCACGGCAGTTCTGTTTTGGCAATCCGAAGGTGCGGGCGAAACGTTCATCTGCCACGAGCAGGTCGCCGGGCACGTCCCAGACCCAAGTGCCCACGACGGCGCCCGAGTCCAGTGCCAACTGCATCTGCTCGAAGTTCTCTTCTGTCGAAGAACCCGATTGTTCTGAATGTATTGGCCCCATGTCAGGCGCATCAGTATTCATACGGTCGACTCGTTTACGCGCTTGATTCACAAGGCCTCAGGTATCAGGCAGTTTTGCTGGGCAGAAGTTGTGCGGTTGGAAAACTTTTGCGGTCACATGGCCCGACGTGAGCATCACTGACACGCGATCATTCCATAAATTACGGACTTAAGTGATGTTAAAAGTGCATCATGGTGCTCAGACCCCGGCCGAAGGCTCGTCAGTGCCAGGCGTCTTTCCCGTATTTGATGACAGGAACCAACCAATGCCAGGGCCCCTTGTCGCGGATACAGCCGATAGCGCGGAGCGTCTCACTGCGCTGCGCAGCTACGGCATTCTCGATACGCCCCGGGAGTCGGACTTCGATGACCTGGTCGAACTGGCGGCCAGGTTATGCGGCGCTCCCATATCAGTCGTCAACCTGATCGAAGACCACCGCCAATGGTTCAAGGCCGAGGTCGGTCTGGGCATTGACGAGACGCCGCTGGACGTGTCGATCTGCAGGCATGTGCTGCTGCAGCCCGGACTGACGATCATTTCCGATCTGCGCGAAGACCCCAGAATGTGCCTCAACCCGCTGGTCACCGCCGACGCCGGGCTGCGTTTCTATGCAGGGTGCCTGCTGCAAACCGCTGAAGGTCATGGCCTGGGCACGCTGTGCATACTGGACCGTCAGCCACGAACGCTGACAGACGAACAGCAGTCTGCACTCGTGGTTCTGGCCAGGCAGGTCATGACCCAACTTGAGTTGCGGCGCTCGCTTCTTGAGAAGGATCAGCTGCTGTTGCAGAAGGAAATGCTGCTCAAGGAAGTCAACCACCGCACCAAAAACCACCTGCAATTGATCATCGGCCTGATTCAACTTCAGATCAGGCAAATGAGCGATCCACAGGCCCAGGCGGCGCTGGTCGACACCTGCAGGCGCATCACCAGCATCGCAGCGGTCCATGAAAAGCTGTATCAGGCCGATCAGGTGGAAGCCGTGAACGCTGGCGCCTATCTGGCGCAAGTCATTGCAGGCATCCAGGGCTCGGCATCCAGTCAGACGTTCTTTGTGGTGGACATGGACAGCGTGGTGTTGTCGCTGGACAAGGCCATCCCGCTGGCGCTGATTCTCAACGAGCTGATCACCAACGCCTTGAAATACGCTTACGACGAAACAACCCCCGGCAGTGTCAGCATCAGCCTGAAAGCGGTGGATGGCCAGATCCGTCTCATCGTTGCAGATCAGGGCAAGGGGCTGCCGCAGGGGTTTGAGGTCAGGAAAAACTCGTCCGTCGGCATGCGCATCATTCGGTCACTCGCTCAGCAGCTCAAAGGCGACATTGCCTTTGTCGACGGCGCGCCGGGCCTGGAGTGTCGGTTGCTGTTCGCGCATTGAGACACCGTTCGTTTTTCCGGCCATCCATGCCTGTTTCGTCAGCCGTTACTGTGGCCACTGCTCCAACAGCATCGCGACGAATTTCTCGGCGGCGGGGGACAGCGATGCGCCGCGTCTGGAGACGAGCCCCAGGGTTCTGATCACTACCGGATCAACCAGCGGAACGCTCACCAGCGTCGGGTGATCTTCGGCGGGCATCGCCAGGCTGGGCATGGCCGAGATGCCCAGTCCTGCCTCGACCATTCCCAGCGATGTCGACAGATGCTGCACTTCGTAGAACCACTTTGGACGCCAGCCCAGTCCGGCCAGTGCGTGGTCGAGGATCATCCGGTTGCCGCTCAAACGACCTACACCAATCAGCCGATAATCGCTCAGTTCAATCCAGGCCACGGATTCGCGTCTGGCCAGTTCATGATCACGCCGGCACGCCAGTACGAACGGCTCTTTTACCAGTGGCACGAATTCAATGTCGGGGTGCTGGCCGCTCATCATATTGATGCCGAAATCCGCCTCGCCCCGCAGCACGGCTTCCAGACCTTCGTTGGCGCTCAGATCGAGCAGACGAATGCGGATCTGTGGATAACGTTCGTTGTACAGCCGTATCACGCTGGGCAGAAAATAGAATGCGGCGGTCGGGATGCAGGCGAGGGTCACCTGACCGATCTGACGTTCGGCCAGTTCACGGATATTGAGAATCGAATCCTCGAAATCATCCAGCAGGCGTCGTGCCTTGGGAAAGAAATCCCGGCCTACGCTCGTCAGGCTGACCCTTCGTGTGGTGCGATCCAGCAAGGACGTGCCCAGACCCTGTTCCAGCTTCTTGATGCGGCGTGTGAGTGCTGGTTGCGAAATATGCAGCACGTCGGCCGCTTCGTGAAAGCTGCCAAGTTCGGCGATCTTCACGAAAGATCGGATATCCTGCAGTTCATATTCCAAGATTTATGCCTCGCTGCCGAGCATGGAAGGGCCATTTGATGAGCTTATATTATTTCTTTAAGTGGAATAATGGCTACGATCTTTGCATTGGATAAAACCCGAACATCCGTGTGACTCTTGCTTTCAACGCATCAATGCCTCCAATTGATCACCAAGAGTCAGACTTTATGCAACCGATTCCCTGCGTTCTCATGCGCGGCGGCACCTCCAAGGGGCCGGTATTCCTCGCCAGTGATCTACCTGTTTCAACGGCCGAACGTGACGAACTGCTGCTGGCCGTCATGGGCTCGGGGCATGAGCTGGAAATCGATGGCATTGGAGGCGGCAGTCCGCAGACCAGCAAGGTCGCCATTGTCAGCCCGTCTGCGCACCCTGAGGCCGACGTCGATTACCTGTTCGTGCAGGTGATGGTGTCCCAGCGCCGTGTCGACACTGCCCCCAACTGCGGCAACATGCTCTGTGCGGTCGGGCCTTTCGCGGTCGAGCACGGGTTGGTGGCGGCGACCGGTGCTGTCACCCAGGTGCGGATTCGCAACCTCAACACCGGTACGTTTGTCTGCGCCGACGTCAACACCCCGGGCGGTCAGGTCAGTTACGACGGTGACACGCAGATCGACGGCGTGCCCGGTTCTGCCGCACCCGTGCAACTGACGTTTCTCGACGCGGCGGGCAGCAAGACCGGCAAGCTGTTTCCGACCGGCCAACAGACCGATGTCTTTGACGGCGTGGCGGTGACCTGCATCGACATGGCGATGCCGATGGTCATCATCGAGGCCTCGCTGCTGGGCAAACGCGGCGACGAGAGCCCTGCTGAGCTGGATGCGGACACCGACTTCCTGCGCAAGCTCGAGGCGCTGCGGCTCAAGGCCGGGGCTGCGATGGGGCTGGGTGATGTCAGCGACAAGGTGATCCCCAAACCTGTGCTGGTTTCCCTGCCCAGCGCAGGCGGCACGCTCAAGGTCCGTTACTTCATGCCGCATAACTGTCACAAGGCGCTGGCGATTACTGGCTCGATCGGCCTGGCAACAGCCTGTGTCAGTGACGCCACGGTGGTCTCGCAGTTGCTTGGCAGCAGTGGCGGCGAGCGCCTGCAGCACGTGCGAATCGAACACCCGAGCGGGGCCATCGACGTCGCAATGAGTTACGTGGGACCTGATCGGCAGACTATCCGGGCCTCGGTGGTACGCACGGCGCGTCGGCTGTTTTCCGGCGAAGTGTACGCGCCGCTCGCTCAGCGAATGGCTGGCTAGATCGCCTGACCTGATTATCAATCCGCATCAGAACAACTCCAATAATGGGTGATGCCTCATGAAAATCGCAAAATCACTGTATTTCCAGATCATCTGCGCCGTGATCCTCGGGGTCCTGGTCGGCCATTTCTGGGCACAGCAGGCTGTCGCCCTCAAACCGCTGGGCGATGCGTTCATCAAGCTGATCAAGATGATGATCGCCCCGGTGGTGTTCTGCACCATCGTCACCGGCATTGCCGGCATGAGCGACAAAAAGTCGCTCGGACGCCTGATGAGCAAGACGCTGCTGCTGTTTCTGGGACTGACCGTGATCAGCCTGATCATCGGGCTGGTCGCGGTTTACGTGTTCCAGCCCGGTACAGGCATGAACATCGATCCGGCAAAACTCAGCACGGCGGGCCTGTCCCAGTACACCGAATCGGCTGCCAGACTTGGTGTCGTGGATTTCTTCATGCACATCATTCCCGAGACTTTCGTGGGGGCGTTCAACAAGGGTGAAGTGCTGCCGGTGCTGTTCATCGCTGTGCTGTCGGGCTTTGCGTTGTCGTCGCTGGGCGAGCGCGGCAAGCCGGTGCTGAACGTGCTTGAGTCGGCCTCGCAGATGGTCTTCAAGATGTTCTCCTACCTGATGCGCTTCGCCCCCATTGGCGCGTTCGGCGCGCTGGCGTTCACCGTGGGTCAGTACGGCATCACCTCGCTGGGCTCGCTCGCCAAGCTGATCATGACGCTGTACATCGCCTGCGGCTTCTTCGTGTTCGTGGTGCTGGGCAGTATCTGCCGGGCCAACGGCTTCAGCCTGTGGAAACTGCTGCGCTATTTCCGCGAAGAGTTTCTGGTGGTGCTGGGCACTTCGTCCACGGAACCGGTGATGCCACGCATGCTGGAAAAACTGCAGGCGCTGGGTTGCAGGAAGGGTGTAGTGGGGTTGGTGCTGCCAACCGGTTATTCCTTCAACCTGGACGGCACGGCGATTTATCTGTCGCTGGCTGCCGTGTTCATCGCCCAGGCCTGCAACATCGAACTGAGCGTGACCCAGACCCTGACCATGCTGGCGATCATGCTGTTGTCCTCAAAAGGCGCGGCTGGCGTGACCGGCAGCGGCTTCGTTGCACTGGCTTCGACCCTGACCGTCATCCACGACATTCCGCTGGCGGGCCTGGCCTTGCTGATCGGTATCGACCGGTTCATGTCCGAAGCCCGCGCGCTGACCAGCCTGGCCAGCAATGCGGTCGCCACCGTGGTGATCTCGCTTTCGGAAAACGCCTGTGATCGCCAGGTGCTGATGCAGCAACTCGACAACCGATCGACAGCCAAGCGGCCTGTCCCTGAGTGGGACACGCCTCAGGTCGCCGAACGCAGCTGAACCCGCCTCAAAACCATCGACCGACACGTATCATCTGCTGTCGGGCCTCGCCATCGCGAGGCTCGACGAGCCTTGTCGTGCGCGTCGTTCATCCATAACAAGAAGAGAATATTCCGATGCTTGCCTTCCTCGGCTTAGCCATGGTGGTGGTTTTCACCTACCTGATCATGTCCAAACGCCTGTCGCCTATCGTCGCGCTGACCTTGGTGCCTGTGGTTTTTGCGGTGCTGGGCGGCTTTGGCGGCACCACCGGCAAGATGATGCTGGACGGTCTGAAAATGGTCGCACCCTCAGCCGCGCTGCTGCTGTTCGCGATTCTGTTTTTCGGGTTGATGATCGATGCCGGTCTGTTTGATCCGCTGATTCGCAAGATCCTCAAGCGCGTCAACGGCGACCCGCTGAAAATAGCCGTCGGCACTGCGTTGCTGTCGCTGACCGTTGCACTGGACGGCGATGGCACCACCACCTACATGATTACCTGCGCGGCGATGTTGCCGCTGTACAAGCGCATCGGCATGAACCCGATGATTCTGGGCATCATCTCGATGCTGTCGCTGAGCATCATGAGCGGTATGACGCCCTGGGGTGGACCGGCCACACGTGCCATTGCTGCGCTGGGACTGGACGCTGGCGAGTACTTCATTCCACTGCTGCCGACCATGATCGGTGGCGCTGCATGGGTGGTGTTCACCGCCTTTCTGCTGGGGCGTAGCGAGCGCAGGCGCATCGGGAATGTGCAACTGCAGAGCGGCGGTGGCGGTTGCTACATCGACGCCATCCTGGGCGACACGCCGCACAAGCGCCCTAAACTGGCCTACGTCAACCTGGCGCTGGTGATCGTGGTGATGGTGGCGCTGGTCATGGGCCTGATGCATTCGGCGATCCTGTTCCTGATCGGCTTCGTGCTGGCGCTGATGATCAACTACCCGCAACTGGACATTCAGAAAGAGCGGATTCTGGCCCATTCCGGCAATGCCATGACCGTGGTGTTGCTGGTGTTCGCCGCGGGCATTTTCGCCGGGATATTTTCCGGCACCAAGATGGTCGACGCGCTGGCGCAAACCCTGGTCAGCTGGATCCCGCCGCAGTGGGGCCACCTGTTTCCGCTGGTGGTGGCGATTACCAGCATGCCGCTGACCTTCGTGCTGTCCAACGATGCCTATTACTTTGGGGTGGTGCCGATTCTGGCCAACGCGGCAGCGGCCTACGGCATCAGCCCGCTGGAAATCGCCCGCGCTTCGATTCTTGGCCAGCCGGTGCACCTGATGAGCCCGCTGGTGGCTTCGACCCTGTTGCTGGTTGGCATGATCGACCGTGACATCGGCGACTTCCAGAAAGCCACGTTGAAATGGGCCGTGCTCACCTCGCTGGTGGTCACAGCGCTGGCCTTGCTGACGGGCGCCATCAGCCTGTTCGTCTGACCTCAAACCCTCCCTGTGCATTCACGCGCCCTTGACCGGGGCGTGCGGATCACTGCGTCTCCAATAACAAGAACGAGTCATGAGCATGAATACATTTTTTCAACGCGCAGCGCTGCCGTCATTGCTGTTGAGCGTCGCCCCCTGGGTGAGCGCAGACGGTTTCATCGAAGACAGCAAGTTGAAGCTGCAACTGCGCAATGTCTACTTCAACGAAAACTTTCGTGATGAACACGGCCTGAGCACGCGTGCTGCGTTGACGGCCAAGAGCGAGCGGACCGAATGGGCGCAAGGCCTGCTGCTGGACTATCAATCCGGGTTCACCCAGGGCGTGCTGGGTTTCGGTTTCGATGCCTCCGGGTTGCTGGGTATCAAGCTGGACTCCGGAAAGGGGCGCAGCGGCACCGGCCTGTTGCCGGTCCACAGCGATGGTCGGGCGGCCGATGAGTTTTCGAGCCTTGGCGCCGCCGCCAAGGTGCGTCTGGCCAGGACCATCGTGAAATACGGTTCGCTGCTGCCCAGGACGCCGGTACTGGTTTACAACGACGCGCGGTTGCTGCCGCAGGTCTATCAAGGTACCCAGTTCACCAGCACGGACATCGAAAACCTGACACTCACCGGCGGACGACTCGATCAGTTCAAGTTGCGCGATTCGTCAGACAGCCGCTCGATCATTCCGGACGGCTTCAGCGGCAAGGGCTCGGACTTTTCCTATGTCGGCGGCGACTACCGGCTCGGCAAGGACGTTCGTCTGAGTTATTTCTATGGCGAGCTGGATGAATTCTATCGCCAGCAGTTTGCGTCCATTCAGCACGATCTGACGCTGGGCTCGGGCGTGCTGACCAGCGACCTGCGTTATTTCCGCAGCGTCGATGCCGGTGCTGCGCGCAGCGGCAAGATCGACAATGACATGCTCAGCGGACAGTTGACCTATGCGCTGTCCGGACACAGTGTCGGTGCCGGTTATCAGGTGCTGAGCGGCGACGCGGGCCTGCCTTATATAAGCGGAGCGACGGTGTACTCGTTCAGCAACGTCGGCATCGGCAAATTCATCGAAGAAGACGAGAAAACCTGGATGGTCAGCTACGGCTACGATTTCGCCAGACTGGGCGCGCCGGGCCTGACGTTTTCCACGCGCTACTTGCGTGGTGACAATGAAAAGTCAGGTCCGGCGCAGTTACGTGAGTGGGAGCGTGACGCCGAGATTGCCTACGTGGTGCAAGGCGGCACTTTCAAAGGGCTGGGTGTGAAGCTGCGCAACTACGTGTACCGGTCCGATTTCGCCCGAGGGCGGGACAGCAACCGGCTGTATCTGACTTACGACGTAGCGCTCTGGTGAGCAAACCCTTGTCAGAAAAAGCACAATGCCTGGGCGAGCCAGGCATTGCTGTCTTCGTCGCAATCGTTGTCAGCCGTGGCTGGCGGTCGGGGCGAGGTTCGCAGCCTGTGCCGGTGAGCCTTTGGTCAGACCGTAATACAGCACGCCTCCCAGCATGCAGCCGGTGAACCAGGCAAAGTTGGCGATGGGCTTGAACCACGGAATGAAGGTGAAGCACAGGCCGACCAGCGCGGTCAGCACCAGGGCTTTCACGGCGACCCGGTTCACACCGTTGGTGTACCAGTAGCGCCCGCTCGGTGTGTCGTTGAACAGGGCATCGACGTCGATCTGCTGTTTCTTGATCAGGTAATAGTCCACCAACAGGATTCCGAACAACGGGCCGATGCAGGCAGCGAGTACGTCCAGGGTGTAGTGGATCACTTCCGGGTTGTTGAACAGGTTCCAGGGTGTAATGAAGATCGAGGCCACGGCGGCGATCATGCCGCCCGCACGCCAGCTGATGCGGCTCGGTGCCACGTTGGCGAAGTCGAACGCCGGGGACACGAAGTTGGCGACGATGTTGATGCCGATGGTCGCGGTGACGAACGTGAACGCACCCAGCAATACCGCGGTGGTGTTGTCGATGCGCGCCACGGTCGCAATCGGGTCGTGGATCATTTCACCGAAGATCGGCAGCGTGCCGGACACGATCACCACCGTCACCAGCGAAAATGCCAGGAAATTCACCGGCAGGCCCCAGAAGTTGCCACGGCGCACGTCCGCCATGCTGCGACAGTAGCGGCTGAAGTCGCCAAAATTCAGTGTCGGTCCGGAGAAGTACGAGACCACCAGCGCAATGGCCATGACCACCTGACCGAACGCCGCCCAGCCCGACAGTTCTTTTTCGGCCAGCGTGAAACTGATGTTGTCCCAGCCCGCGCGCCAGACGATCCAGCCCGCCAGCGCGAACATCACGGCGTACACGGCCGGGCCGGCCCAGTCGATGAAGCGTCTGATCGATTCCATGCCGGTCCAGAACACGGCGGCCTGAACCACCCACAGAGCCAGAAAGCCGAACCAGCCCAGCCATGACAGGCCGAGAAAGGTCACGTTCTGATAGGCGGCCAGTTCCGGGAAGAAACGCAGCACCACGATCACCAGTGCGCTGGATGCCAGGTAGGTCTGAATGCCATACCACGCGACCGCAATGAGGCCACGGATGATCGCCGGGATGTTGGCCCCGAAGACACCGAACGCCAGTCGGCAAATGACCGGGTAGGGCACCGCCGCCTGTTGGCTGGGCTTGGCCACCAGATTGGCGATCACCTGAATGATGCAGATGCCGACCAGCAGCGCGATCAACACCTGCCAGCTGGCCAGACCGAGGGCGAACAGGCTGGCGGCAAAGACGTAACCGCCGACGCTGTGCACGTCGCTCATCCAGAACGCCAGAATGTTGTACCAGGTCCATTTCTGCGGAACCGGTCCCAAATCATGGTTGTGCAGGCGCGGACTGTAGCCGGCCGGGCGTTGGTCTGTCATTGCGTTACTCCCTCGCTGAGTCGTGACGGGATCGGGGTACGATCGCTGATCTTTTTTGTATACGATTGTGTACGCAAGACATGTGCCATGCCTTGTTTTCGGGGTGCTGGATGGCTTGAACGCCTTGTCTTGATAAGCGTTTTTTCTGAAAAGCTGACGTAGTGGTCAACCCCGTACGGCGGATTGGCGTGCACGTAAACAGGGCGCTTTTGCGCGTTTTGGGTGCGAAGCCATTGAAGGCGGTGTGATGCCGATTCAACAGCGTCTTGCAGATAGCGCTATTCAGAACCAGGTTCATCGGGCACTATTCTTGTATACGATCTGCATGCCAAAGCGATGTGATGCCATGACCCGACCTTCCAGCGTTTCGCTGTTCATTGCTCCCGCTGCCGACGAAAAAGGCCGCGATGAGCAGATCTATCAGCACGTGCTGGAGGCCATCGTTGAGCATCGACTCGCCCCCGGCACGCGCTTGCCGGAGGACGCTCTGGCTGAGGTATTCGAGATCAGTCGTACCGGCATTCGCAAGGTGCTGCAGCGGCTGGCGCTGGAACGTCTGGTGACGTTGCGGCCCAAACGCGGCGCTGAGGTCGCCAAGCCCTCGGCGCAGGAAGCGCAGGATGTGCTGGGTGCCCGGCAACTGATTGAAACGGCCTTGATGGACAGCATTGCCTCACGCGTCAGCGGGCAGCGTCTGGAAGCACTGCGCTCGCTTTGCGACCAGGAGCACGAGGCGCAGCGTGCCGGGCGTCATAGCGAAGCCATTCAGTTGTCCGCACGCTTCCATGTGCAGCTGTGTGCGCTGGCGGGCAATCAGGTGTTGACCGAGCAGGTTGCCCAATTGACCACACGTTCGTCACTGATCCTCGCGGTGTATGGCTCGCGACGCAGTGTCGGTTGCGACTGCGGCGAGCATGCCGATCTGTTGACCTTGCTGGAGGCCGGGCAGGGTGACGAAGCTCGAAAGTGGATGGCCGAGCACCTGCGTCGCATCCGTGCCAGCCTTAAGGTGGATGAACCCGTCGGCGAGGCGGTGGACTTCCATAGCATTTTCAAACGGCGCTGAAGGAGGCCCGGTGCGTATTCAAGTCATCAATCCCAACACCAGTGAAGCCATGACCCGCAAGATGGGCCTGGCAGCTGAAGCTGTCGCGCGTCCCGGTACGCAGATCATGGCCTGTACTCCGACAGACGGCCCGGTGTCCATCGAAGGGCATTTCGACGAAGCCATCGCCACGCTGGGTGTGCTGGAAGAGGTGCGCAAGGGGCGTGAACAGCAGGTGGACGCGCACATCATCGCCTGCTTTGGCGACCCCGGTCTGCTGGCCGCCCGCGAAGCCGCGCGTGCACCGGTCATCGGCATTGCCGAGGCGGCGTTTCATGTGGCGAGCCTGATCTCGACCCGGTTTGCCGTCGTCACTACCCTCACGCGTACCCGGATCATCGCCGAGCACCTGCTTCAGCGTTACGGGTTCAGCGAATTATGCACGTCAGTGCGCTGCATCGATCTGCCGGTATTGGCACTGGAGGAGAGCGGCCCGGAGCTGGTCGAACTCATGGCTGAACAGGCGCGCAAGGCACGCGATAAAGAAGGTGCAGGCGCCATCGTGCTGGGCTGTGGCGGGATGGCCGACTTGGGCCGGCAACTGAGCGAAGCCGTGGGCCTGCCTGTGATCGATGGCGTTGCAGCGGCCGTGAAGCTCGCCGAGTCGTTGGTGGACCTTGGCCTGACCACCAGCAAACACGGCGACCTGGCGGACCCGATAGGCAAACCGTTCAAAGGGCGGTTCGGATATCTGAGTCGGTAGTTATAGCGTCGTTGCCAGTTGCTGAAGCGGACGCGGAGCGGGGGAACGATCAGACACACGTGATGATGATCGCTCACACGCTCCTGCGTGGTAACGCCGCCCGGGACGCTCTCGAATGTGGCGCGCCCATCACCCCTTGCTGTGCTCATTCGATGTCGGCGCCTCGACCACACCACGCGGGCCGGCAACACCCCAGATTCCGGCACCTACGATAGGCAGCGCCAGAATGAGCACGGTCCAGCCGACCTTGGTGCCGGAGGATTTGGTCGAACGCCAGACGCTGTAGATCAGCCAGGCATCCAGTGCCAGAACGATGACCAATGCCGCGATCCAGAACACGTTAAACGCTTCCATGATGTACCTCCTTCTTTCTCACTACGCTGGAACACCCGTCAGCGAGTCAGGCACCGCCACTGGGATGTCATTGCGGCCGGGTGTCAGGATCACCTTGCGGCAGTCTTCCTCTTTCTTGTCGAAAATCTTGTAGGCCGTGGCGGCTTCTTCCAGCGACATGTGATGAGTGATGATCGCCTCCGGCTCCAGACGGCCGGTCTCGATATAGCCCAACAGTTCAGGCATGAAACGCTGCACATGGGTCTGGCCCATCTTGAACGTCAGGCCCTTGTCGAACGCATCACCGAACATGAAGCCGTGGATGAACCCGGCGTAAACCCCCGGCACGCTCACGACGCCGCCGCGTCTGACCGTGGCGATGCACTGGCGCAGGGCCTTTCCGCTGCTGCCCTCAAGCTTGAGGGTGGCGAGCACGGTTTCGGTGGTGCTGCCCTTGGCTTCGAACCCTACGGCATCCACTACGCCGTCGACCCCACGCATGCCCGGTGTCTGACGAATAATGGTGTCGGCCGCGTCGTCATCCTCATCGAAGTTGATCGGAATGACGCCATAGGTCTGCTGTGCGTAGGCCAGGCGATAAGGATGGTGGTCGACCATGAAGATCCGCTCGGCCCCCAGCATTCGGGCGCAGGCCGCACTCAGCAGTCCGACCGGCCCCGCACCATAGATGGCGATGCTCGAACCCTGGCCGATGCCGGTGTTGGTCACGGCCTGCCAGGCGGTCGGCAGGATGTCGGAGAGAAACAGGACTTTATCGTCCGCCAGAGTACCGGGCACCTTCAGCGGGCCGACGTTGGCCTTGGGTACTCGCACGTATTCCGCCTGACCGCCTGGAACGCCGCCGTACAAATGGCTGAAACCGAACAGTGCGGCTCCCGGCGGAATGGATTTCTTGTTGAGAATGGCGCCGCGTCCGGTATTGGTGGTTTCACAGGCCGCAAACAAGTCCTGATTGCAGAAAAAGCATGAGCCGCAGGCAATCACGAAGGGGATGACGACTCGGTCGCCGCGTTGTACTGACGTTACAGCCGAGCCGGTTTCTTCAACGATGCCCATGAACTCATGGCCGAAGATATCGCCATGCTCCACCGTAGGAATCTTGCCACGATACAAGTGCAAGTCCGAACCGCAGATGGCGGTCGCCGTCACCCGCAGAATGATGTCATCGGCCTGCTGTATTTCAGGGTCCGGCACGGTGTCGACTTTGACATTGTGTGCGCCGTGATAGGTCAACGCTCTCATAGGAAGCCCTCTGTCTGATCGAAAGTCTGATCTGTTACTTGTGATGAGCGGCTTCACGGTTTTTTGGTTCAGTGGATTTGTTCAAGGCGGGACTAACGGTCCTTCTGTCACAACGATCGAGGCGAGTAGATGCTGTTCGTCGGCTTGTCGATTGCCCGGACTGAACGGCGTATCGGGCGTCAAGTCGACAGACTGACGGGCGAGAAATGAGGCCGTTCGCCTGAGTCGATCCGAATCTGGATTTACTTAAACGAGGTTTCCGATGAGCACCGCATCCAAAAAAACCACGATTGAAGACCTGTTCATTCACGAGCTTTCCGACATCTACAGCGCTGAAAAGCAGATCACCAAGGCTCTGCCCAAGCTGGCACGCGCCTCAAGCAATCCCGACCTGATCGAAGCCTTCAACTCCCATCTCGAAGAAACACAGAGACAGATCGAGCGTATTGATCAGTTGGTCGAGCAGTCCGACCTCAAGCTTAAGCGCATGAAGTGCGTTGCCATGGAAGGGTTGGTCGAAGAGAGCAAGGAACTCATCGACGCTATCGAAAAAGGGCCTGTGCTGGACGCAGGTTTGATTGCCGCCTGCCAGAAAGTGGAGCACTACGAAATTGCCGGATACGGCACCTTGATCGCGATGGCCAAGCATCTGAGCATGAAAGATGCGGCAAAACTGTTGGCTGAAACGCTTGAAGAAGAAAAATCAGCCGACGAAAAGCTGACCGCAATTGCCGAACAAGGTGGCAATCAGGCGGCAACGATGGACAGTGAAAGTTGATAAAGGACGCCTGATCCTGCATGAGAAACGCGATGTCGTGTAGGAGGCCTTACCAAGTCTTTGACATAGCGCTGTCGGGCGGCGAACGCAGTGGGTGACAGGATTTTTGATAAGAGGCGGCTTGCCGGCGATGGGGTCAGCTCAATGTCTGACATTGTGCTTGAAAAAATATCGCCGACAAGCCGACTTCCACGACCCCGTGTCTACAGCACACATTCCGGTTCAATGCCTGAACGCGGTCATATCCTGCAGCAGCATGCCCATCAATCGACTGGCTCCCACACTCAACTGACGGCCCAGTCGACTGATCAGATGCGTTTGCGGGCTGCTGAATACCTCGTGCTGTAACGGCAGGGCGCGCAGCCTGCCGCTCTTGATGTCCTCTTCCACAACGAAGGTCGGCAGCAGCGTGACGCCACCCTGCATGGCGAAATGCTTGAGCATGGCGAAGGTGTTGCAGGTCAGGGTCGGCTCAAGCGTGATGCCCAACTGGTGTTCGGCTTCGAGAAGAATCTGACGAATGCCGTATGAAACGGCGGGCAGTGCCAGGCGATATTCAGCCAATGCCTTGAGTTCGATGGGACCTGATTGCTGCGTGAGCGGATGATCCGGTGCGGTTACTACGCAGACCGGCTTGCGCTGGTGGGCGTGGGATCGAATTTTCGGGTCGGCCGCCGGGTTGAAGACAAGACCGATGTGCGCCTCGTCCTCGACCACCTGGCGGATCACTTCATTGCTGCCGCAGACATTCACGATCAGCTCGATTCGCGGATACAACGCCGAAAACTTCGCCAGCGGCTGCGCCAGGCTTTCCAGAAAACCTTCCCCGGACACCAGCGTTACCGAGCCGCTGTGCAGGCCGCGCAGTGCCTGAATCGAGTCCAGCAGGACTTCCTGCTGAGTCAGTCGCTGGCGGTAATAGGCCAGGACTTTTTCGCCCGCTTCGGTGGGCTTGACCCCGCGCCGGTGGCGTTCCAGCAGCGGCGAACCCAACTCCAGTTCCAACTGGGCGATCTGACGACTGACCGCCGACGGCGCGACGTTCAGAAAGTCTGCCGCTGCCCGCACGCTGCCCAGCCTTACCGCTTCGAAGAAATAAAGGATCCGACGATCCTGCACCAGACTCATGGCTGTCCTGTGTTGCGATCAAGGCAACATAAATGCGATTTCCGGATTATTGCTGAGAGGGGAGAACGCTGTCCATACTCGGTCATCAGCACAAGGGAACGCGTATGAAGGCTCTTTGGCAGTGTTTGCGGGAACAGGCGAAACAGTTGGGTGAGCGTAACCCGGCGCTGGGCCGTTATGCACAGGACCGGCTTTCGGCGCATGCGTCCTTCGAATCGGCGCTCGCTGCCAATCTGGCCAGTCAGTTGCAGAGCCAAGTGACAGAGGCTGACCTGACCGGCTGGTTCGGCAGCGTCCTTCGGGAGCACCCCGACATTGCCGAATCGGCAGCGGCAGACATCGAGCATCTGGTGATCGTCAACCCGGCCTGTCCCGATCACCTCACCGCCTTTCTGACCTTTCGTGGCATCCAGGCCGTGCAGACGTATCGCATCGCCCATGCAGTGTGGAACGACGGCGATATTCAAAGCGCGGTCCTGCTGCAGAACTGGGCCGCCAATACCTGGGCCATCGACATTCATCCTGCTGCACGTCTCGGCAAACGCCTGTTCGTCGACCACGGCATGGGGCTTGTGATCGGCGAAACCGCTGTGGTCGAGGATGACGTCAGTCTCTGGCATGGCGTTACGCTGGGCAGCACGCTCAGCGAGGCAGGCGACCGTCACCCCAAGATTCGTCGCGGCGCGCTGATCTGCGCAGGCGCCACGGTGCTGGGCAACATCGAAGTGGGCGAGCGCGCCATCGTTGCCGCAGGCGCGGTGGTGCTCAAGCCGGTTGAGGCCGGAGTCGTGGTGGCTGGCACGCCAGCCAGAGTCATCGGCCAGGCTCCGGATTCGCTGGCCACGTTCACCAGCAAGTCTCAAGACTGATTCAGGGAGCAATCGCATATGGCAGCCGTCGCCCAGTTTCCACAAGGTATCGATCATCCGCTGGTCACCGTTCGAGATCACGCCGCCACGCTTGAGCTGTACCGTCGGATGGGCTTCGCGCCGTCGCCGGTCAGCTATCACCCGTGGGGCAGTGTGACCTCGCTGATGATGTTCAAGAGCAACTTCATCGAATTGATCGGCATCCACGACGCTTCTCTGTTTGGCACCGGCTCGGTCAATGGCTTCTGCTTCGGTCGCCAGTTGGGCGAGTTTCTGGATCGCGGCGAAGAGGGCGTTTCGCTGGTCGCGCTGCACAGCCAGGACGCCGACGCGGATCATGCGCGACTGGTGCAGGCCGGTTTGCCAAGCCAGGGCCGGATCGACTTTCGCCGCGCCATGACCCTGCCGGACGGGCGTCCTGACGAAGCGGTGGTTTCGCTGGGCCTGTTCATCGACCCGCAACTGCCGGACGCCTCGAATTTCATCTGTCATCAGCACCGCCCCGAACTGATCTGGGTGCCGGGCTGGCAACAGCATCCCAACGCGGTGGACGGCATTGTGAGCGTGACGTATCTGGCCGACCCCGCTCAGCTTGAACCCCGCTGGCGAGCCATTTACGGCGATACGGTGAGCTGGCAGGGCGATGTGTTGGTCGCCGATACGCGATGCGGTTTGTTGCGTGCCATGGATGCGAAGACAGCCGCTCGTCATTACGCCGATACGCCGCTGCCACAGGCTCATCGCGAACGGCCACACGCCATCGCCATCGGCCTGCACACCACCAGCCTCGACACGCTGCGCGCCATTCTTGCCGAGAACAAGGTTGCGTATCAGCAGGCGCCCGGACGCGTCATGGTCGAGCCGCAGACGGCAGGCAACGTCATTCTTGAATTCGTACAAAACCTTTAATAGAGATACAGAACATGACTTTGAAAACAGGCGTTATCGGACTGGGCAACATGGGCGGCGGCATGGCCGCGACGCTGGCGGGCAAGGGCTTCGATGTCAGTGGTTTCGACCTGTCGCAGGCTGCGCTGGCGACGGCCGAGAGCAAGGGCGTAAAACCGGTTGTCGACCGCACACAGCTGATCCAGAGCGTGGACATTCTGATTCTGTCGTTGCCCAAGGCCGAGCATGTCGAGGCTGTGTGTCTGGGCGCGGGCGGCATTCGCGAAGTGGGCCGTGAAGGTTTGATCGTGGTCGATACCACCACTTCGACGCCTGAGATGAGCCGCAAGGTCGCTGCCGAATTGGCCAAGGCTGGAATCGCTTTCATCGACGCCCCGGTCTCCGGCGGCCCGAAAGGGGCGGCCACCGGCACCATGTCGATGGTGATCGGTGCTGAAGAGGTCGATCTGGCGCGGGCGATGCCGGTGCTGGAAGGCATGAGCGGTACGCGGGTCCACGTCGGTCAGTGCGGTGCGGGCAATGTGGCCAAGATCGCCAACAACATGCTCGCCGCCTGCCACCTGATCAGCACCGCCGAAGCGGTCGCGATGGCTGCGAGGGCGGGCGTCGATCCGGAAAAACTGCTGCAGGGCCTGAATGCCGGTTCCGGCCGCAGCGGCGCGACGCAAGTCATGTTTCCCACCTGGGTGCTGAACAAGGCCTACGACTCGGGCTTCACCATGGGCCTGATGCGCAAGGACGTCGGCCTGGCCAGCGATCTGGCGGACAGTCTGGACATGGAGTTGCCGCTGTCGCGCGTCGTCGCGCAACTGTGGAAGGCCAGCAGCGAGACGCTGGCCGATAACGAAGACTTCTGCGCCATCGTGCAACGCACCGATGCCAAACTTTACGGTCACGGAGAATAAGTGATGAGCACTGCAAAAATCCTCGAACTGATGCGCCCTTACTGGGGCGATCGCGGCGTCATTGCCAGCTACGTGGGCGGTGAGTTCATCGAAGGCCACGGCGCGCCGGTCGAAGTGCGCAATGCCCATGACGACAGCGTATTGCTGAGCTTTCCCGATGCCGACGAATCGCTGGTCGAAAAGGCTGACAGCGCTGCGAAAGCCGCGCAGGTTCAGTGGTGGGCATTGACGGCGCAGGCGCGTGGTCGTGCCATGTATCAGGTCGGCAACCTGATTCGTGACGAGCTGGAAAATCTCGCTCAGATCGAATCCCTGACGGCCAACAAGCCGATCCGTGACGCCCGCGTGGAAGTGCTCAAGGTCGCCGAGATGTTCGAGTACTACGCCGGCTGGGCAGACAAACTGCACGGCGAGATCATCCCCGTACCGACCACGCACCTGAACTACGTAACCTATGAGCCGCTGGGCACGGTACTGCAGATCACCCCGTGGAATGCGCCCATCTTCACCTGCGGCTGGCAGATCGCACCGGCGATTGCGGCGGGCAATGCGGTCATTCTCAAGCCGTCGGAACTGACCCCTTTGAGTTCGCTGGTGGTTGGCGTGTTGATCGAACGTGCCGGCGTGCCCAAAGGCTTGGTCAATGTGATCGCCGGTTTCGGCCATTCCATCGGGCAGTCGTTCATTGCCAGGGCTGACATCCGCAAAGTCGTGTTCGTCGGTTCACCGGCCACCGGTCGCCACATCGCCGTCGCGGCGGCACAGCGCTGCATTCCGGCGGTGCTGGAGCTGGGTGGCAAATCGGCCAATATTGTCTTTGAGGATGCCGACCTGGACGTCGCCTTGCGCGGTGCTCAGGCGGCGATTTTCTCGGGGGCAGGGCAGAGCTGCGTGTCGGGTTCGCGACTGTTGGTGCAGGCGTCGATCTTCGAAAAGTTCACCAACGCGCTGGCGACTGCTGCGACCCGGTTCAAGGTCGGCGACCCAAGCGACCCGGAAACCCAGATCGGGCCGATCAACAACGCCAAGCAGTACAACCACGTAAAGACCATGGTCGAGCGTGCCTTGAAAGACGGCGCCAGGCTGGTGGGCGAGCATGCCGATCCGGTTCCGGACACGCCGGGTTATTACATCAACCCGACCGTGCTGGCGGGCACCAACGACCTGTACTGCGCTCAGGAAGAAATCTTCGGTCCGGTGGTCGTGGCCATTCCGTTCAAGGACGAAGAAGAGGCGATCCGCATTGCCAACGACAGCCGCTTCGGCCTGGCCGGTGGCGTGTGGACGCGTGACGTGGGCCGTGCCCATCGCGTGGCAAAACAGGTGCGCGCCGGCACGTTCTGGATCAACGGCTACAAGACCATTCATGTCAGCTCGCCATTTGGTGGCTACGGTGAAAGCGGCTATGGTCGTTCTTCGGGTCTCGATGCGTTGCGCGAATACAGCGAAGTGAAAAGCGTGTGGGTCGAGACCGCCGCCAAACCCGCCGCCAGCTTTGGTTATGGCGCGAGCCTGGAGTGATCGACATGACTGTTTCCAAGACTCTGATCGAAGAAGCCACGGTCTGGCGCCGCGCCCTTCATGCGGCCCCGGAGCTGGGGTTTCAGGAGCTGAAAACCTCGGACAAGGTGGCGCAGCTGCTGACCGACTTCGGTCTCGAGGTCCATCGCGGGCTGGGCGGAACCGGCGTGGTCGGCACCCTGCGCACCGGCGATGGCCCGACCATCGGCCTGCGCGCCGACATGGACGCCTTGCCGATCCAGGAACTGGGCGACACCGCACACAAGTCCTCGCACAAAGGCTGCATGCACGCCTGCGGGCATGACGGGCATACCGCCATTCTGCTTGCCACTGCCAGGCATCTGGCCGAGACGCGGCGCTTTCGCGGGACCGTACATTTTGTCTTTCAGCCTGCCGAAGAAAACCTCGGCGGCGCACAGCGCATGATCGAGGACGGACTGTTCGAGCGTTTCCCGATGGAGGCCATCTATGGCCTGCACAACTGGCCCGGCGTGCCTGCGGGCAAGGTGGTGGTCAATCCGGGGCCGATGATGGCGTCGCTGGACACCTTCGAAATCACCCTGACCGGCAAGGGTAGCCACGCCGCCATGCCGGACAAGGGCAACGACCCGATTGTGGCCGCTGCCGAGCTGGTGCTGGGTCTGCAGACCATCGTGTCCCGGCGCCTGTCTCCGCTGGACTCCGCGGTAGTCAGCATCACCCAGTTCAATGCGGGTGAGGCCATCAACGTGCTGCCGGAAACGGCCGTGCTGCGTGGAACCGTTCGTTGTCTGCAAACCCCGGTGCGCGAGAAGGTCCAGCAATGGATCGGCGAGTTCGTCGAGCGTCTGCCGATGGCGTTCGGCGTGCGTGGCGAACTGGTCTACAACGTTGGTTATCCGGTCACCGAAAATCACGTCGAAGCCGCCGCGACGATTCGTCGTGCCGCTGTTGCCGCAGTCGGTGAAGCCAACGTGCAATGGGGCTGCAACCCGTCCATGGCCTCGGAGGACTTTGCCTTCATGCTGCACGCCTGTCCGGGCGCCTACATCTGGATGGGTGTGGACGGAGAAAAGCCTTCGGCAGCGCTGCACAACCCGTATTACGACTTCAACGATCAGGTGATCGAGCCCGGTGTGAAGGTCTGGACGTCGTTGGTGGAGCAGTGTCTGCCGGTGGCGTGACGGATGCGTGTCCAGTGGCGTTCACCGGACTGCGGGAGGCCGCTTGTCGGCGAGTGTGTCCGTTCGACATCGCCGGCAAACCGACTCCCACCATGAATGCGCTTGCTCAGCGGGTTACGGATAACCCGCCGTGCAGATCAGCACTCGATCAGGTTTACCGCCAGACCGCCGCGTGAGGTTTCCTTGTACTTGTCATGCATGTCCGCGCCGGTGTCGCGCATGGTGCGGATGGCGTGGTCGAGCGAGATGAAGTGTTCACCGTCGCCACGCAGGGCCATCTGTGCGGCGTTGATTGCCTTCACGGCGGCAATCGCGTTGCGCTCGATGCACGGCACCTGAACCAGTCCGCCGACCGGGTCGCAGGTCAGGCCCAGGTTGTGTTCCAGACCGATCTCGGCAGCGTTTTCCACCTGCTCCGGCGTTGCCCCGAGAATCTCCGCCAGACCCGCCGCAGCCATGGCGCAGGCTGAACCCACTTCGCCCTGACAACCCACTTCAGCCCCGGAGATGGAAGCGTTTTTCTTGCACAGAATGCCGACAGCGGCGGCGCTCAGGAAGAAGCGCACCACGTCGTCATCGTTGGCCGTGGGTTTGAATTTCATGAAGTAGTGCAGCACAGCGGGCACGATGCCTGCCGCGCCGTTGGTAGGTGCCGTCACCATGCGCCCACCCGCAGCGTTTTCTTCGTTGACCGCCAGCGCGAACAGGTTGACCCATTCCATGGCGCTGAGGGTCGAGCCGATCACGTTGGGGTTGTCGAGGTTCTGCAGGCTCTGGTGCAGCCGATAGGCACGACGACGCACGTTCAGGCCGCCGGGCAGAATGCCCGTCTCGAGCAGACCTTTATTTACGCAGGCCTGCATCGCGGCCCAGATGACCATGATGCGCGAGCGGATTTCTTCCTCGCTGCGCCAGACCTTTTCGTTGGCCATCATCAGTTCAGAGATGCTCAGGCCATGGGTCTTACACAGTCTCAGCAACTGCGCGCCGCTGGAAAAGTCGTAAGGCAGAACGGTGTCGTCCGCATCCAGCACGCCGCTGGCGGCCTGCGCCGCGTCGATCACGAAGCCGCCGCCTACCGAATAGTAAGTCTGCTCGTACAACTCGCCCGACTTGCCATACGCGCATAACGTCATGCCGTTGGGGTGATACGGCAGGCTTTCTTCGAGCAGGCACATGTCGCGTTCCCAGACGAAGGTGATCGGCTGTTCACCGGCCAGCAGCAGTTGGCCGTCGGCACGCAGCGCGTCGATCCGCTGATTGACCTGGCTGGGGTCGATCTGGTCAGGCCATTCGCCCATCAGGCCCATGACCGTCGCACGATCACTGCCATGACCAATGCCCGTGGCGGACAGAGAGCCGTACAATCGCACTTCAACACGTTCTACGCTGTGCAAACGATCCTGATTGCGCAGGTCGGTGACGAATAATGCTCCGGCCCGCATCGGCCCGACGGTATGGGAGCTGGACGGGCCGATGCCGATTTTGAACATGTCGAAGACGCTGATAGCCATCACGGTGGTCCTTCAAATGAGATGATGCAGAGGAGTTGAAACTCCTTCTTTCTGGCTTTCATCTTTGGCTTCAGCTGTCGAAACGACAAACGATTGTTCCTATGCAACGCTTTAGCGGAACTCTTCAATGAGCAGAATTTTCAACGCACAGATGCACGCCTGGTTGCAGGTCTTTGCCTGTGCAGCCCGACACCTCTCCTTCACGCGCTGCGCCGAGGAACTCCACGTCACGCCGGGTGCGATCAGCCAGCAGATGCGCCAGCTTGAGGAACGGTTGGGGTTTGCGCTGTTTCATCGCGTCGGTCGCGGTCTTGAGTTGACCGCTGAGGGGCAGCGCCTGGCGGTGGTCGCCAACGAAGTGCAAAGCCGCATCAGCGAAGAACTGCGCCTGCTGTATTCAGGACGGATCGGCGGGGTGTTCAAGCTGCGCTGCATCCCATCGTTTCTCAGCAAGTGGCTGATGCCGCGCCTGCCACGATTGCAGGAGGCGTTTCCGGATATTCAACTGCGGATCATTGCCGAAGACAGCAGTGGCTCGTTGCGCGATGACGACTTTGACCTGGCCATCGACCTGAATGACGGCAGCTATCCCGGCCTGTCGACCACGCCGCTGCTGGAGGAAGAGCTTTTTCCGGTCTGCTCGCCCATATTGCTGGAAGGCAAACCGCCGCTGGATACACCCAGCCAGTTGGTGCACTTTCCGTTGCTGCACGACATCACTGCCTGGCGCGGCAGTTATGAGTACGCAGAGTGGGAGTTCTACCTGACTGCGATTGGTGCCGACGGCATCGATGTGCGCCGCGGCCATACGTTCAACCGCAACCACTTGACCATCGACGCTGCGCGCATGGGCATGGGCGTGGCCATCGCCCGTAAGGCATTGATCACTGACGAGCTTGAACAGGGCTCGCTGATCGTGCCGTTCGGACAGCCGATCAAGGCCCGCAAGAAATACGTGCTGGCCTACCGCGAAGGCGCCCTCAACACCCCGGCACGCCGGGCCGTGCATGACTGGCTGGTGAATGAGGCGTGAAGAGAGCGTGCTCGGCGCGTAACCAATCTTGCCCATCGCTCCGCGTTCGCCTGCATCCCGTGATGCTCTGCGTCAGATTCGGGAGCGTCCTGAGAAGCGTTCCCACGCGGAGCATGGGAACGATCCTTTATAAGCACCCAATCAATGAAACATCTCGGCGATCATCACTGCGCCGATGAAGGTGCCGAAGTTGGCCAGGAACGACACCAGCACGATCCGCCAGCCCAGACGGCGAAACGCTGGCAGATCCTTGGCAATCGACAGGCCGGCGAAGGTCAGCATGGGCGTGATCACGGCCAGCATGTTGATCGAACTGGTGAGGCGCGCGATCTCCGCTGCCCATGGGCAGGCCGGGGAGGTCAGGAACATCGCCACCAGCGACACCATGCACACTGCCGGAATCTTGCGGCGAATCAGGCTGCATAGCGCCTCACCGACGAAGGCGCAGAAAATCATGATGCCTATGCCGGTAAAGGCATCGGCGGACAAGGTCTTGTAGCCGACATAGTTGGCGATCAATGCCAGTGCACCGGCGGCCAGCCACGCGCTGACCTTGCCCGACCAGCCCAGCTCAGGCACGTCCAGCGACACATCGCTGTGACGCAAGCCTTCATCGCTGATCGAAGCCTTGGTGGTACGGCCGATCAGCGGTTCGAGAACGCGATAGCCCCAGACCGCCAGCGGCAGCGAGATGAACAGCGTGAAATAAGTACCGATGGTGGTGGTGATCAGGTTCGACGCCGCCGCCAGGGTCATGACTTCCTTGGCCACTTCAGGGGTCTGCTGAGCCGCAATAGCGCCCGCAGCGGCCGCCATCATGCTGCCCGAACCGATGCCGGAACCCATCGCCAGCGAATTGGGATGGAAGATATTCAGGCTGGCAATGAAACCGGCCACGATGGCAATGAACAGCGCACCGAACAGTGTGCCGGTCAGATACTCGGCAAGCACGCCGCGTCCTTCCGGGGAGTCCATGCCGTAGCGTTCGCCAATGATCGCCAGGCTTGGCTCGCGTCCGACCGAGAAGGTTGCGCCAATCGCTTCACGCTTGATCCCCAGCATCAGCGCCACCGGCAAGCCCAGAATCACCGTGCCGACAAAATGCCCGAACTCCTGGAACACCAGCGCCCACCCCGAGGCGAATACGACTGGCAGTGAGCCGCCGACCACCAGCCCAAGTTTGGCGATGAAGATCAGCAGGGCCGGTTGCAGAATGGACGCGGAGCGCAGTTGCGTGCGGTGATCGATGCCGATGGTGCCCGGCATGCGGCGACTGGCGATGCCGATCATCGCGCCCAGCAATAAGGCCCAGACCATCGGCAGAAGGACCACTTTACCCGGGCCAAGTGGGATGCTGATGGCGCCAATGGATTCGGCAACGACGAGGATGACGGCGGCCCAGACATACAGCTTCACCGTCGAAGAAACGGCCTGCTTGTCGCCCACGACGGCTGCGTGTGAGTTTTGCATGATGATCCCCTTGCCTGCTGAATGACCTTTAAAGGCCTTATCAATCGTTATTCTGTTTTTTCAGGTAGGCGCAGCGACGCGCCAGGGCAGCGTTGGAAGTCCATGGAGTCATGGAGGCCGGTATCCGGCCGAGTATTTTTATAAGGTCCGAAATCAGCGGACCCAGGCTGCTTCGAGCCTTTCAAGAGGAACAATCGAGGTCCTCCCGCCATCGCAGTATGCATAGCGGGAGGTTGCACACCAATATTGCAGATTTTATTTATCGTTGCGTTAAAGAGAACACTGGAAGGGGAGATTCGAGACGTGTTTGCAGCGCAGGATGTAACGCAGGGCGTCATGGGCGGCATGCCCACGCCAAGCATGGGCACGATCATAGAGCGTGAAAAATGATCGTTCCCACGCGCCCGTGGCAACGCCTCTCAGGACGCTTGGCGTCCGCTTTTGACGGCCTGAAGACCCAGGGCCTCGTTGCATTCTGCCACCGACCTGCGCTCGGTCTCGGCATACAGCTTCAACTCATCGAGCGTCTGACGCCCCAGTGCCTGTTGGAAGTCTTCCTGATTCGAGCTGATCGCATAGTGCGTCTGCGCGTTGTCGCCCAGGTTGGACTGGAAGATGCCCGCTGCGCTGACCGGTAGAAAATCCTCGTACACCAATGGCTCGAAGCGCACGTAACCCTCCTGAATCCATTGCTCAAGGTCCGTGCCTGCCTCGACGCGTGCAGCAAGACCCTGCTCGGTCGGAAAGTAGCGAAAGTACGCCAGGCCTTCAGCACGCATCTCGCTGTAGCTGTCCGGGAACGCTTCAAAGGCTTTCTCCATCAGCGCCGAATAGCTCACAGCATTGGCCTCATTGGGAAACTCGCCCAGCGCTTCGCGTGCCGCGTTCAGCAACCGGTCGTACAGCGCGCGCCCCTTGGGCGTCAGCGCCGCGCCGCGCTGTTCGATTTCACCGAAGCGGGCCGAGTGACTGCCGGACTCATTGGCGTTTTGGCCGACAAAAGTAATCGGCTCTTGCAGCGCCTTGAAGCTGGTCTGGCGCAGCAGGATCGGACAGCGACGGCGCGGCGGGCCTTCGACCACGGCCTTGGGCGTGATGCCTTTACCGGGCATGCCTGCCTGCACCGCGTCGATGTCCAGCGTGCGCGGCGTGAGGTGGTTGATGTGCGGACCCCGAAACGCGACCACATCGGCGATCAGGCGATGCTGGGCGTTGAGCTGTTGGTAATCTTCCAGCGAAACCGTGGCCGTGTTGTGCCAACGAAAGGTTTCCAGCGCCTGCTGAATGAATTCCGCGGCGTCCGCTTCATCCAGACCGCCGTTCTGCTCGTGCTTTTGTATGAGCTCAAGCGCCTTCGCAGTGAAGATCTGACGGCTGGCGAGCACCTGACCGGCGAACTCACGCAGGCTGTCGCTCTCGATCAATTCCAGACGCAGCAGCGAAGTGAACACGCGAAACGGGCTGACCTGCAGCGCGCTTTCATGCACGGCGCGAAAGGCCGTCGAATGCACCGGCACGCCCGCAGGCGTCAGGTCGTAATAACCCACCGGCTCCATCCCCATCACAGCGAACAGGCGGGCGAGGGTGGCCAGTTCCAGCGCCGTGCCAACCCGGATCGCGCCGTGGCGCTCCATGTCCAGACGCTGGATTTCACCGGTTTGCCTGAGGCTGTCCAGCACGCGCTGGTCATGGCTCATGACTTGGTCGTTGACCTCGCTCACCAGCTCCATCAACGTGCCGTACAGCGGGACTTCTTCCTTGTACATCTGCGACATGGCGCGGGAAAAGCCAGCGCGAATATCGTCAGGACTGGCAAAGCGTGCGGTGCTCATCAGGGTTGTTTCTCCGTGCTCTTCCCGGTTTCTATCAGTCATCAAGTCAGGCCAGCGCCGCCAGGCAGCGCTCGAAAATATCCAGCCCTTCGTTCAACACCTCGGGCTCGATGGTCAGTGGAATCAGCAGTCGAATGATATGCCGCGACTTGCCGCTGGGCATCAAGAGTAGCCCGGCTTCTCTGGCCGAGGTCAGCAGGTCGGCGAGTTGTCGGGAGGCTGGCGCGCCGTCCGGTGTCATCAGCTCAATGCCGCGCATGCAGCCCACGCCGGTCAATCTGCCCAGATACGGCGAGAGCTTGTTCGCCTGCCAGGCGTTGTAGCGCGACACAATGGCGTTTTCCTGCTGCTCGCCCCAGGTCGACAGGTTTTCATCGGTCATCTGCGCCAGCGAGGCCAGGCCCGCTGCGCAGCCAATCGGATTACCCGAATAAGTGCCGCCCAGCCCGCCTTTGGGCAAATTGTCGAGCAGCGCCTTGCGTCCGACCACGGCACCCAGCGGAATACCACCGGCGATGCTTTTGCCCAGCAGAATCAAATCCGGTTCGATGCCCAGGCGACTGAAGGCAAAACGCTGTCCGGTGCGGCCGAAGCCCGACTGGATTTCATCGGCGATCAGCACGATGCCTTTTTCGGTACAGAACGCGCGTAACGCCTGAGCGAATTCCGGCTCCATGGCCAGAAAACCGCCTTCACCCTGCACCGGTTCAAACATGAAACAGGCCACATCATTGACGTCGATCTCGACGCTGAACAGGCGGTCCATGGCCTTGAGCGCCTGGTCGGTGGTGACACCGTTGTCCTTGCTGGGAAACGGGATATGAAACACCGGCCCTGGCAAAACGCCGACTTTCTGTTTGTAGGGCGCAACCTTGCCGTTGAGGTTCAGCGTGGCCAATGTACGACCATGAAAGCCACCGTCGAACGCGATCACCGCCGTGCGACCTGTCGCGCCACGGACGATTTTCAGCGCGTTTTCCGCCGCTTCCGCGCCACTGTTCGTGAGCATGCCGCTCAATGGATAACTCACCGGCACGAACTGCGTGAGTTGCTCCATGAACCGCAGATAAGGCTCGTGCGGCGTGGCGTTGAAGCAATAGTGGGTCAGTTTTGCCGCCTGTTCCTGAATCGCCTTGACCACTTGAGGGTTGCAGTGCCCCAGATTGAGCACCCCGATGCCGCCGACGAAGTCGATGTAGCGCTTGCCGGTGGTGTCCCACACTTCTGCATTGCGGCCATGGGACAGCGTCATGCTGTGGACGAAGGCAATGGATTCGCTGATATGTTCGCTCATGGACAGGCTCTGCGACGATGGCGTGATGGCCTATCCAAACGCACAAGGGGGACTCGCCACAAACGAAATAAAATCACCGAGTCATTCCAATAATTCAGGAAGTTGAGGCTTTTAATGTCTGGATGAGCCAATAGTTCATTCCTGAAAGGAATCATGTCGTTCAAAAACGTCGTTTGTGAGCAGCCCTTGAACGGGTCGATACTGGGTCATCATTGATTTCAACCCTTGTCATGACAGGAGAATCAGCATGGTTGCCGAGTTGTTAGCCAATCTGGGCGTGGCGAAAAGTGCCTGCACCGACGGAAATTATCCCGTCCATACCCCGATCGATGGCAGTCAGATCGCTTCAGTCACGCTGGAAGGCAGCGCTCAGGTGCAGGCGCGGATCGACACGGCGCACGAAGCCTTTCTGAAATGGCGCACTGTGCCGGCCCCACGTCGTGGCGAGCTGGTGCGGATCTTTGGCGAAGTATTGCGCGAGCATAAAGCTCAACTGGGCGAGCTGGTCTCGGTCGAAGCGGGAAAGATCACTCAGGAAGGTCTGGGTGAGGTGCAGGAAATGATCGACATCTGCGACTTCGCCGTGGGCCTGTCGCGCCAGTTGTACGGCCTGACTATCGCTTCCGAGCGTCCGGGTCACCACATGCGTGAAACCTGGCATCCGCTGGGCGTGGTCGGTGTGATCAGTGCGTTCAACTTCCCCGTTGCGGTCTGGGCCTGGAACACCACGCTGGCGCTGGTCTGCGGCAACCCGGTGATCTGGAAGCCGTCGGAGAAAACGCCCCTGACTGCGATGGCCTGCCAGGCATTGTTCGACAAGGCGCTGAAGATTTTTGGCGACGCGCCACAGGGCCTCGCGCAACTGGTGATTGGTGATCGCGACGCAGGTGAAGCATTGGTCGACGACCCGCGCGTGCCGTTGATCAGCGCCACCGGCAGTACCCGCATGGGCCGTGAAGTGGGGCCGCGTGTCGCGGCACGATTCGGCCGCAGCATTCTGGAACTGGGCGGCAATAACGCCATGATCCTTGCCCCGAGCGCCGATCTCGATCTGGCCGTGCGCGGAATTCTGTTCAGCGCCGTGGGCACGGCCGGGCAGCGCTGTACAACGTTGCGCCGTCTGATCGTGCACCGTTCCATCAAGGATGAAGTGGTTGCGCGAGTCAAGGCCGCCTACGCCAAGGTGCGCGTCGGCGATCCACGCGAAGGCAATCTGATCGGTCCGCTGATCGACCAACAGGCATTCTCGGCCATGCAGGATGCGCTGACCAAAGCACGTGACGAGGGCGGCCAGGTGTTCGGCGGCGAACGTCAACTGCAGGACAGATACCCGAACGGTTACTACGTCACCCCGGCCATCGCAGAAATGCCCGGCCAGAGCGAGGTGGTCCGTCACGAGACCTTCGCGCCGATCCTGTACGTGCTGGCCTACGACGACTTCGAAGAAGCGCTGCGCCTGAACAATGAAGTGCCACAAGGCCTGTCGTCGTGCATTTTCACCACCGACCTGCGTGAAGCCGAGGCTTTCCAGAGTGCGGCGGGCAGCGACTGTGGTATCGCCAACGTCAATATCGGCACCAGCGGTGCGGAGATTGGTGGGGCGTTCGGTGGCGAGAAGGAAACCGGCGGCGGTCGTGAGTCGGGTTCCGATTCGTGGCGCGCCTACATGCGCCGACAGACCAATACCGTGAACTACTCCCGCGAGCTGCCCTTGGCTCAGGGCATCGTCTTTGATTGATTCGGGCATGGCTGGAGTTGTTCGATGGCGCACTTGCATGAAGGGTGTCTTTGGGAGCAGTTGACGCCGCAGCGTCCGGTCAGCCCTGCGCTGTTCGGCGAATGCAGCGCGGATGTGTGCATCATCGGCGCAGGTTTTACCGGCCTGTCGGCCGCCCTGCAGTTGCTGGAGGGCGGCAAGTCGGTGTGCGTGGTCGAAGCCCATCAGGTAGGTCACGGCGGGTCCGGGCGCAACGTCGGTCTGGTGAACGCCGGAACCTGGGTCGCGCCCGACGAGCTGGAAAAGACGCTGGGCGCGGTCGAGGCCTCGCGGCTCAATACCGCGTTGGGCGCGGCGCCTGCGCTGGTGTTCGCGACCATCGACACATACAACATCGAGTGCCAGGAGACCCGCACAGGCAACCTGCACATGGCACACAACGCCAAGGGGCTGGCAGACCTGCGCAGTCGCGCCGAGCAGTGGCAGCGTCGGGGTGCCAACGTTGAATTGCTGACCGGCAAGACCTGCGAAGACGCCTGCGGCACTGACAAGGTCGCCGGCGCGTTGCTGGACCATCGTGCGGGCACCGTCAACCCGATGGCTTATGTATCGGGCATGGCGCTCAACGTGGTGGCGCGGGGCGGGCAGTTGTTCGGTGGCTCGTCAGTGACCGGACTGCAACGCACCTCCGATGGCTGGAAGGTGTCGACCGCAGCCGGGAGCGTGCGCGCAGAAAAAGTGATCATTGCGTCCAATGCCTATACCGAAGGCGAGTGGACCGACATCAAGGATCACATCTTCGCCGGCTACTACTATCAGGTCGCCTCGCAACCGCTCAGCGGTGATGAACAGGCCGGAATTCTGCGCGGCGGACAGGGTTCGTGGGACACGCGCACGGTCCTCAGCAGCATCCGTCGCGATGCGCAGGGGCGTCTGGTACTGGGCAGTCTGGGCAATGCTGGCAATTATCCGCTGTGGTTCATTCGCCGATGGGCCGACCGCATCCAGCAGCATTACTTTCCTCAGTTGGGCAAGGTTGAGTGGGAAAGTACCTGGACCGGCCGCATCGGTTTCACGCCGGACCACCTACTGCGATTGTTCGAACCTGCGCCGGGACTGTTGGCGGCGACGGGCTTCAATGGACGGGGTGTCACCACCGGCACGCTGGTGGGCAAGTGTTTTGCCGACTACCTGCTGACCAACGACGCTCAGGCTCTTCCGGTGAGTTTCTCCAGCAGCGGGAAAGTCTCTGCAAGCTCGATAAGGACCCTGGCCTACGACGCCGGGTTCACCCTGTATCACGCAGGCCAGTGTCTGCGCGTGGTGCTCTGAAACGGCGTCTCAACCGGGTCTGCTCTTGAGCCTCAGTTCCGCACACAGTCCGCCTTGCGCCGAGTTGCGCAAGTGCAGGCTGCTTTCCAGTTTGCGCACGATCATGTCGACAATCGCCAGACCCAACCCTGCGCCGTTGCTGTTGCCCTGACTGTAAAAACGTTCGAACAGACGCGCCCTCTGTTGCTCGTCGATGCCGGGACCTGCGTCCTCGACCGACAGGTATGCGCTGCCATCCGGCTGCGGGTGCAGCACCACGCGGATTTCGCTGGTGGGCGGTGCGAAGTTCAGCGCGTTGGTCAGCAGGTTCTGCAGAGCAATGGTGATGGCCGCCGGGTCGCTGTGGATAACACAGTCCTCTCCCGCTTCGAACACCAGGTCGACCCGTTTTTCCAGAGCCAGCGGCGTCAGCTCGGCCATCTCTTCACGCACCAGCGTGTTCAGTTCGAAGCGGGTCAACTGACTGTCGCTCAAGCGAGGTTCCAGACGCGCCATGGTCAACAACTGGCTGGCCAGACGTGCCGCGCGATCCACTCCATGGACCAAAAAATCCAGGGCTTCGAGCCGCTGCTCCGGGGTTTCGGCCTGTCGGGCGTTCTGTGCATGGATGCGCAGGATGGTCAACGGTGTGCGCAGTTCGTGGGCCGCATCCGCGATGAAGCGGCGCTCGCGTTCCAGCACGTTTTCGATCTGGGTCAGCAGGCTGTTGAGCGCGTGCTGCATGGGTTCCAGTTCTTTGGCCAGCGGCGAGACGTCGAGCGGTTCCAGACTCTCGGCGTCACGTCGGCTGATCAGTCGTGCCATGCTTTGCAACGGACGCAGGCCCCAGCCAATCGCCAGCCAGATGGCCACGATCAGCAGCGGCACGCCGATCAACGCGGGCCAGAGGGTATGGCTGACGATCCGCTGGATCAGGTCCTGACGCACGTCGTCGCGCTCGCCCACCCAGATCAGAAACCCCTGTTGCGGGTCTGCCAACAGAAAGCCGCACCACTCGTGGCCATTCTCAATCAGGTCATGGGAGCCTTCTTCGCCGGGCGGCGCAGCGAGCAACGGCGCTTCAGCCGAACGCACCAGCAGTTCGCCCGAGGTGCGCCATACCTGGAAGGTCAGGCGGGTTTCGTAAGGGTGTGCCACGCCACTGGTGCCGACCCGGCTCATGGCCTGATCGAACGCTTGATAGAGCTTGTCCAGATCCTGCTCGCCAGCCGCACGTTGACGCAGCACGCCTTGCAGCAGGCGAGCGCTCTGGGCGAGCTGTGCATCGTAGACTTCTTCGATTTCGTGATGGCTGTCGCGCAGGGCGAGCAGGCTGATGGTCAGGTCGCCCAGCAGCAACAGCAGCAGGACCGGGACCAGAATGCGAGCGCGTACCGAGGTCATGCCTTGAGCTCCAGCAGGTAACCGACGCCGCGAACGGTGCGGATCAGTTCGGTGGACAGTTTCTTGCGCAGGTTATGAATCAGCACTTCCAGGGTGTTGCTTTCGACCTTGTCCTGCCAGCCATACAGCGTGTTGGACAGGCGCTCGCGGGTCACGACCTTGCCGGGGCGGATCATCAATTGATGCAGCAACTGATACTCCATCGGCGTCATCGACACTTCATTGCCCTGATAGCTGACCTGCTGCGAAGCCGGGTCGAGGCTGATGCCTGCATGTTCCAGCAGTGGTTGTGCACGCCCCTGACTGCGGCGCAGCAAGGCACGGACACGGGCCTTCAGCTCTTCGACATCGAAGGGTTTGATCAGGTAATCATCGGCTCCGGCATCCAGCCCGGCGATGCGGTCGGCGGTGCCGTCGCGGGCGGTCATGATCAGCACTGGAAGCGTGATGTCTTCTGCGCGCAACTGGCGCAACAGGTCAAAGCCGTCCATGCGTGGCAGGCCGAGGTCGAGCAGCAGCAGGTCGAACGGCTCGCTGCGCAGGGCATGCAGCGCACTCAGCCCGTCTTCGAGCCAGTCGAGCGTGTAGCCCTCGGTATTCAGGGCGACCCGGATACCCTGGCCGATGGCTCGATCATCCTCGACAAGAAGCAGGCGCATAAGGTTTCGACCCGTGAGTGTGGGAGGAGAAGGGCGCCATCATGCAGTGAGCGAGTGGTCTCGCGAAGCGCCGGGTGTGCGGGAAGATGTTACCAGCTGTTGCACATTAAGCTTTTCCTAAGACTCGTTTCGCACAGTGGGCGCTCCTTAACTGCCTGCGAGTATTTGCCATGCGTAAAGTCCTGCTGATTCCCCTGTTGTTGGCCAGCCCGTTGGCGCTGGCAGGTCCGCAATGCACCACGGCTGAAAAGTCCCAGTGGCAGGATCAGACCAAATTTCAGGAGCAGCTCAAGGCTCAGGGTTACGAGATCAGCAAATTCAAGGTTACTGACGGCAACTGCTACGAGATCTATGGCTTTGACAAGGAAAAGCGCAAGGTGGAGATCTACCACGATCCGGTCACCGGCAAAGCCGTGAAGACCGAGATCAAGGGCTGATGAGGCAGGCGTCCCTGCGCCTTTGGGACCCGCTGGTCAGACTGTTTCATGTCTCGATCGCGGGTGTCTTCATCGCCAATTACTTCTTCAACGAAGCGGGTGATGACTGGCACGTCTGGCTGGGCTACTACGCGGTGGCCTGGCTGGCGGTGCGGGTGGTGTGGGGATTCGTCGGGCCGCAGAGTGCGCGCTGGCATGATTTCTGGCCGACTCCGGCCCGGTTGCGCACGCACGTGCGCTCGCTGATCAATCGCCGACCTGTGCACCGACTCGGCCATTCGCCGCTCGGTGCGCTGGTCATGATTCTGATGATGGCGCTGATCTTCGGCATGGGCCTGACCGGCTTTTTGATGGAAGAAGTCGATGCGCTCTGGGGCGCCGACTGGCCACTGCAGATCCACGAGACACTGGCCAATACGCTTTGCGCGCTGGTGGTGCTGCACATGGCGGCGGCCCTGTTCGAGAGTTTTCAAGTGCGCGACAACCTGCCCTTGTCGATGCTGACAGGAAAACGACGTCCGTTGCCTGAAGATAGACGTTCATGAAAACCCGCCAACCCTGAATCCAGACCAGACGGTTACTTCCTTACCTCCACCACAGTGATGCCCCTTCATGCGTGTAATTTCCCGAAACCTGGTCGCATGGAGCGCAGGCCTGATCGTTGTGTCGATTTTTATCAGCGCGTGGCTCAGCCATCCGCTGCACCGGATTTCCGGCTTTGCGGTAAGCACGCCTACCGCCAACACGGAAAGCATTCCCCCCAAGGCTTCCTACAGCTCGCGTTTCGCCTCGTCCGATCTCGATGACTTCGTGCATTCCTCGGCAGTGACGGCGTTGCCCGGCGGCGACCTGATGTCGGTATGGTTCGCAGGCTCTCGTGAAGGCGCTGGCGATGTCGAAATACGCACCTCACGCTTCGACGCCGCAACCGAGGAATGGGGAAGCGAGCATGTTCTGGCCACCCGCGAATCGACCCAGTCCGGCACCGGGAAGTACATCCGCAAGCTGGGCAATCCGGTGATCGCACTGGCCCCCGACAACCGACTCTGGCTGTTCTATGTGTCGGTATCGGTGGGCGGCTGGGCGGGCAGTACGGTCAATGCGATGGTCTCCAGCGACATGGGGACGACCTGGTCGCCGCCACGCCAGTTGGTGACGTCGCCGTTTCTCAATATCAGCACCCTGGTACGCGCCGCGCCGGTGTTCCATGCCGACGGCTCGATCGGGTTGCCGGTGTACCACGAGTTTCTCGGCAAGTTTGCCGAGTACTTGTACCTGAGCCCGGACGGTGATGTGATCGACAAGTTTCGCATCAGCCGTGGCAAGAACTCGTTGCAGCCGACCGTGGTGCCGCTGGACGGGCAGCGCGCTGTGGCACTGCTGCGTTATGCCGGTGAGACCCATCACCGCGTACTGGCCAGCCGCACAGAAGATGGCGGACAGACCTGGAGCGAGCCACACCCGTTGTCGCCCAGCAACCCCAACTCGTCGCTGGCCGCGGTCGGCGTACCCGGCAAAGGTTTGCTGGTGGCCTTGAACGACCTGCGAGAAGGGCGCTTCAAACTCAGCCTGTATGGCACCGACGAGCAGATGGACATCTGGCGGCCGGTGATCGATCTGGACAAATCCCCCGATCCGCTGGGCACGCCGTTCTCGCTGGAGGCCTACAAAGAGGTGATCGGAGAAGGCTTCAGAAGCTCCAGCGGCGCGCGTCGCCAGCCAATGGAAGCGGAGTTTCTGAGCAACCTTGACCAGCGCGTCTGTTCGCCGCAGGGCTGTGATTTCGAATACGAATATCCGTACTTCATCCGCAGTCCCGAGGGCCTGTATCACCTGGTCTACTCGTGGAATAACACCTTCATCAAACATGTCAGCTTCAATGAGGCCTGGCTGGCGGAGCACCTCCTATGATCGCGCTTGGACTGGCCCATCTGGCGTTTGCGTGGACGCTGTTCATTCTGCTGGCACCTCTGACGTCATCGCTCTGGTGGCGTTGCGGTCTGTTGACGGCAACGTCGCTGCTCAGCGTGATTTCCGTGAATGACCTGACGATGGCGGCCTACGCCCGCAGCCTGACCGATGACCTGGCGATCAGCAGTCTGGTGGTGCTGGCCTGGCTGACGTTGAACCGACTGGGTGTCATCAAACCGATGGCTGCCTCGCATCGTCTGGTGGTGCTGTCGGTGTTCGCTGCGATGGCGCTCGCGCTGTATCCGGCCACGCTGGGGCTGACCTATTTCGATCCGTACCGCTGGGGCTACAACCCCAGGACCATGATCATCATTGTGGCGGTGATTGCGCTGGGGCTGGTTTGCCTGCGCAACGTGCCGGGCGTGTTGATGCTGAGCGTCGCCACGCTGGCGTTTACCTTCCGGATCAAACCGTCGGAAAACTATTGGGACTACCTGATCGATCCGCTGCTGGCGCTGTATTGCTGCGTGGCGCTGGTGTGTCTGGCCGTTCGTTATGTCTATCGCAGGGCCATGGGGCGCAATCGCCCGACCGGCTTGTCTGCCAGCGCTGTCTAGAGGGAAGAGAATGAGTGGGTTGCAATCACGACGCCTGAGTTACTGGCTGGGCGCGATCGGGCTGGTGTTTGTCTTGCTGGCCGTGTTGCGGATGGTGTTCTTCTACGGTTTTTCAGGCCTGGAGCCGGGCACGCTGTTCACCCGCGGTGACGTGCTGCAGACACTGGGGATCGGTTTGCGCTTCGACCTGCGTCTGGCGTTGTTGCTGATGCTGCCGGTGGCGGTGCTGCTCTGGCTGCCACGCGTGAACCTGATCCGTCTGCCTGCGCTGCGCTGGGTGGTGAGGGTTTATCTGATACTGGCGCTGGCCGTTCTGACGATGGTCTACATCGTCGATTTTGGTCATTACGCTTATCTCGGCGTGAGGCTGAACGCCAGTGTGCTGCGTTATCTGGAAGACGCGCAGATCTCCCGGGACATGCTCTGGCAGACCTATCCGGTGCTATGGATCACCTTTGGCTGGCTGCTGATCGTTGCGCTGATGGGCTGGGCACTTATCAGACTGGAGCGGGTGACGCTGGCGCGTGCCGCCAGGCCGATGACGCGCGTATCGGTTGTGGCGGTCTCGGCCGTGATGGTGTGCGCGACGTTTCTGGGGCTGCTGGGCCGGGTCGAAAACCTCAATCTGGAAAACCCGGTGCCGTTGCGCTGGAGCGATGCATTTTTCTCTGGCAACAGTCAGGTGGCGGCGCTGGGGCTCAACCCGGCGCTGTTTCTCTACGACACGCTTAAAGTCGCTCAATCGCGCTACGACGAAAAACAGGTACGCGAGCACTACGACGTCGTCGCTCGCTATCTGGGTGTAGACAAGCCTGATGTAAGCGTTCCCGATTTCACCCGCCAGCAGCCGGTGCAGCCGTATCGGCTGCCGGGTGATCGGCCGCCGAACGTGATATTCGTGATGCTGGAATCGCTGGGTACCAGTGCCGTCGGTGCGTACGGTAATCCTCTGAACCCGACGCCGAATCTGGATCATCTGGCAACCCAGAGCTGGTTCTTCAAGCACTTTTACGTGCCGGTGACCGGCACGGCGAAAACAGTGTGGGCGAGCATTACCGGTGTTCCCGACGTGACCCGTCAGGAGACCGCCACGCGCCATCCGCTGCTCACCCGTCAGCGCACGATCATCAATGACTTCAAAGGCTACGAGAAGCTGTACATGATTGGCGGCAACTCGGGCTGGGCCAACATGAACGCGTTGATAAGGCGCAGTATCGATGACGTGCGGCTGTACGATGAGCGCGACTGGAAATCACCTCAAGTGGACGTCTGGGGTATTTCCGATCTGGACCTGTTCAAGGAAAGCGACCGCATTCTGCGCGCCTTGCCCGCTGACAAACCGTTTTTCGCCTACGTGCAGACGGCGGGCAATCACCGGCCGTTCACCATTCCCAAAGACAACGACGGTTTCAAAGTCAGCGACAAGACGCTGGAGCAGGTTCAGGCCGCCGGTTCGCGCAGCGTCGAGCAGTACAACGCGGTACGTCTGCTGGACTTCAACATCGGTCGACTGATGGAGCTGGCCAAGGCGGGCGGGTATTACGAAAACACCATCTTCGTGCTGTTCGGCGATCACAACACGCGCATCAGTCAGATCCCTCACATGGCGCCTGCCTTCGAGCAACTGGGGCTGGAGAGCAATAACGTGCCTATGCTGATCCACGCGCCGGGCCTGCTCGGCACGCGTGTAATCAACGAAGCGGTAGGGCTTGCCGATTTGCTGCCGACGCTGGCGGGCATAGCCGGCATGCCGTTCAGCAACGGCGCAATGGGGCGCGACATTCAACAGCCTGCGCCGGAAGGCGAGCGGGTCGTGCCGTTGGTGCTGCGCGAAGGCACCTTCCCGTTGATCGGCGGTGTGACGCAGCATTACCTGCTGCAGATGGAACATGACGGCAGTTCTCCAACGCTGCACGATCTGGCTTCGCCGACACCGCTGGACAACGTCGCCGAGCAGAACCCTGAAGAGTTCGAGCGCCTGCGCGACCTGACCCGCGGGTTGCACGAGACAGCGCGAATGATGCTGTACCAGAACGTGCGTTGATCCTGTTTACGCCAGCCTTTCGGTTGCAGGCTGGCGTTTGCCTCTCGCGTCCGATGCGTCTACCCTTCATCTCTGGATAGGTAGGGGGGTATGGTATGGCGCACATGATCGATAACAAGGCTGATCTGCTCAAGCGTGTCCGGCGCATTGCCGGACAGGTACAGGCCATCGAGCGCCATCTGGAAGGCGATGCCGAGTGTGGCAAGACGCTGCATCTGGTTGCGGCCACCCGTGGTGCCCTCAACGGCTTGCTGGACCAGATCATCGAAGCCCATGCCCGCGAGCATGTGGCGCATCCCGATTTGAGTGACGAGTCGCGGGCGCAAGGCCTGGAAGAATTACTTGAAGCCATCCGCCGGTATTCCAAATGACACCCGTCGTGCAAGGAGCCTTTCGATGAGCAACGCCCATCACGGCCATGCGGCCGCTCAGCCCCATCACCACGTATTTCTCGGCACCGCCCATGACCGCAACGCACGCCGCACGCTCTGGGTCGTGGCGCTGACGTTCGCCATGATGGTGGTCGAGATCGTGGCAGGTTACGTCACCGGCTCCATGGCACTGCTGGCCGATGGTCTGCACATGGCAACTCACGCCGGAGCGCTGGGCATCGCAGCAGGTGCTTACGCCTTTGCGAGACGTAATGCCCACAACCGCAGTTTCAGCTTCGGCACAGGCAAGGTCGGCGACCTTGCCGGGTTCGCATCGGCGCTCATTCTGGCCATGGTGTCGTTGGGCATCGGCGTGGAGTCGCTGGTCCGGCTGTTTCAGCCGACCACCGTTGCGTTTGGTGAGGCCACCGTGATCGCGATCATCGGGCTGGCGGTCAATGTGCTGAGTGCCGTTTTGCTGTCCGGCGGACACGGCCACGCGCATGACCATCATGGGTATTCTCAGGACCCTGATCACGACCACCATCACGGGGACAACAACTTCCGTTCGGCATACCTGCACGTTATGGCCGACGCTTTGACGTCAGTGCTTGCCATCGTGGCGCTGCTGGCCGGGCGCTATCTGGGTTGGGTCTGGCTGGATCCGCTGATGGGCATCGTTGGCGCGTGTGTCATCGCGAAGTGGGCGTATGGCCTTATCAAGGACAGTTCCCGAGTTCTGCTGGACGTGACTGACGAGCACCTGGCCGGTGAAATCCGCGAGGTTGTGGAAACCATCGGAGACGTGAGCATCATTGATCTGCATGTCTGGCGGGTCGGACCCCAGGCTCATGCAGCGATTGTCAGCGTGCTGGCTGATATTAAAGTGCCCGCTGATGTGATCCGTGGCAGACTCGGTCACGTACATGAGATCTCGCATCTGACGGTCGAATATCAGACCCGAAACGTCTGAGTTTCAACAGGCAATGCGTGCCGGTGTTACAAGTAACAGGCACGCATTGACTTATGGCCGTCATTTCAAGCTTTTGTATTTCATCGCCCAGTCGGAAAAAGACTGTTCGCTTGCGCATTCAGTCTGTATTTTGTCCGTCAATTTTCGCTCGGACGCGCTTTTTCTGACTTATCGAACCACCGAGAGCCTTACTGGATGCCGGCAAAGTTTTCCTGCTTGAAACCTTCGAAGTTGCTTGATGCACTTCGCTCTGAAACCAGTCAATTACACCTTCAACTCGAAAAACGTATGCCGTTTTTCTCTTCCAGTCTGGATGCCGCTCTTTACCTTCGTTTGATGCAGGCTTATTACGGGTTTTATTTGCCGCTCGAAGCGGCTCTGCGAACCAGTGCGCTTGTTCCGTCAGAACTCGTGCCGCACGAGCGGGTCAAAACCCCGGTGCTGATTGAAGACCTGCAGGCACTGGGCATGACTGATCAGAACATCGAGCGCCTTGCGCTCTGTTCCCGGTTACCTGTGGTCGATTCTCCTGCCGCGTGTCTGGGCGTGCTGTATGTGCTCGAAGGTGCGACACTTGGAGGGCAGGTGCTGCGACGCGAGGTCGACAAACGACTCGGGCTGGACGAACAAAACGGTGCTGCATTTCTGGATGTGTATGGTGCGGATACCGGTCCGCGCTGGAAGGTGTTTTTGAATTATCTGGACACTGTGCCGGACGACAGTGTTTTCAATGCAGCTGCAGCGCAGGCGGCGCATTCCACATTTGCATGTTTCGAGCGCTGGCTCGACGGTCAAGAGGTACTTTTATGAGCCAACTCGACAAGGACGCTTTTGAAGCGCTCCTGGCCAATTGTGCTGATGAACCCATCCAGTTCCCGGGCGCCATTCAGCCCCATGGCCTGTTGTTCACTCTGACAGAACCTGCCCTGACCGTGCTTCAGGTAAGCGCCAACGTTCACACCGTATTGGGTCTTGAACCACAGCAGGTGATCGGCCAATCGTTGGAAAAGGCTTTGGGTGCCGGCTGGACTGATGTCATCAGAAGCGCCAGCGCCCATGAATCCTTCGTCGACGCGCCGCGTCTGCTCATCAACGTCAATGGCGTCGAATTCGAAGCCATGATGCATCGCAGCCAGGACGCGCTTGTTCTGGAGCTCGAAATCCAGGACAAGGACGCTCAGGCCGTCAGTTACCTTGAACGTACGGGTAATCTGGGCCGCATGCTGCGTCAGTTGCATGCCGCCAAGGACCTGCAGACGCTTTACGAAATCAGCGTTCGTGAAGTTCAGAAAATGACCGGTTACGACCGCGTTCTGATTTACCGCTTCGAGGACGAAGGGCACGGCCAGGTGATCGCTGAGGCTTCTTCCCCGGCGATGGAGTTGTTCAACGGTCTGTTCTTCCCTGCTTCGGACATTCCCGAGCAAGCGCGTGAACTGTATCGCCGCAACTGGCTGCGCATCATTCCCGATGCCGATTACACGCCCGTACCGCTGGTGCCGCAATTGCGTCCGGACACCGACCAGCAGCTTGACCTGAGCTTTTCGACGCTGCGCAGCGTTTCTCCGATTCACTGTCAGTATATGAGGAACATGGGCGTGCTGTCCTCGATGAGCGTTTCGCTGATCAAGGGTGACAAGCTGTGGGGCCTGATCAGCTGCGGTCACCGCACCCCCCTGTACGTTTCCCACGAACTGCGCAGCGCGTGTCAGGCACTCGGTCAGGTTCTGTCCCTGCAGATCAGTGCCATGGAGGCGCTTGACGTCAGCCGCCAGCGCGAGGCCAAACTGCTGACACTCGGCCGCCTGCATCAGTCGATGATCGCTTCGGAAGAAAACGTTTTCGACGGACTGTCTCAACAGCCACAGTTGTTGATGGACCTGGTGGGCGCCACTGGTGTGGCAATCATCGAAGACCGTCAGATGCAGTGCTACGGGGTTTGCCCAGAACCTGCTGATATCCGTGCGCTGCACACATGGATGATGTCGGGCAGCGAGCCTGTGTTCTCCAGCCATCAGCTGTCCAGTGTCTATCCGCCTGCCGAAGCCTATCAGTCCATCGCCAGCGGTGTTCTGGCAATGAGTCTGCCCAAGCCGGTCGACAATGGCGTGATCTGGTTCCGCCCCGAAGTCAAGGAAAGCATTCAGTGGAGCGGCGACCCGACCAAACCCCTGAATCTGGAAAGCTCCGATGTCGGCATGCACCTCAGGCCTCGTACCTCGTTCGAGATATGGAAGGTCGAGATGACCGGCATCGCGACCAAGTGGAGCCACGGCGACCTTTTTGCGGCCAACGACCTGCGTCGTTCGGCGCTGGAAGACGACCTGGCCCGTCAGGTCACCCGTGAACAGCAAGCCGTGCGCGCCCGCGACGAACTGGTGGCCGTCGTGTCCCACGACCTGCGCAATCCCATGACCGTCATCTCGATGCTGTGCGGCATGATGCAGAAATCCTTCAGTTCCGACGGCCCGCATACATCACGTCGCATCTCCTCGGCCATCGACACCATGCAGCAAGCTGCCAGTCGCATGAACGTGCTGCTTGAGGATCTGCTCGATACTTCGAAGATCGAAGCGGGTCGCTACACCATCACGCCGCAGACCCTTGAGGTGAGCCAGATCTTCGAAGAAGCCTACTCGCTGCTCGCGCCGCTGGCGATGGACAAGTCCATCGAGATTTCCTTCAACGCCGAGCCGGAACTCAAGGTCAAGGCTGACCCGGAACGCCTGTTCCAGGTGCTGTCGAACCTGATCGGCAACGCCATCAAGTTCACCCCCAAGCTGGGCAAAATTGGTATAGCGGCGATGTCCAACGGCGAAGAAATCGTCTTCACCGTTCGCGACTCCGGCGAAGGTATCCCGCCTGATCAACTGCCGCACATCTTCGAACGCTACTGGACCGTCAAGGAAGGCAACCCGAGCGGCACCGGGTTGGGCCTTTACATTTCCCAAGGCATCATCAAGGCCCATGGCGGCGTATTGGCGGCTGAGAGCGAAGCAGGCAAGGGCAGTGAGTTCCGGTTTACGGTGCCGCGGGCGGATTGATCCTGCCGGGAGCGAGAAACACTCGCTCCCGACCGCTGTTTTGCCGGCGTCTTTCAGTCGTTGTAACTGACATAGCGCTCCATCAGATTGGGCCGTGTAAACGTGTCGATGGCACACGCGCGCTGCCACATTGCATCCACTCGCTGTTTGAATGTGTCGTCGTCCATGTCAATCCAGTAACGTGGGTTGCGACCGTTTTCCTTGTCGTATTTTGCTGTTACAGGATCCAGATGCCGGTAGGCTTCGAACAGCGGGATATCCGGGATCGGTCGGCTGACATCCATGTAATTCTGCAGAAAATCCCAGAGCGCACAGGGCCGATGCTTGAAATCGTCGGGACCAAGCAATGAATGAAAGTTGATCTGCCTGTCTTCATAACGATGGCGGAGCAGCAATCCATAGTTGGAGCCGAAACGATCCCGAGTGGTGAGCATGTAGGCATCGAACTCGTAGAACGGTGCGATGAACTCGCCTATCACGCCTTCCTTTCGGTGGCGTTTGTAGTCGAAGATTGTTACCAGTCCTGTTCGGCGGTTCAGCTCCCAGAGTGGGCCTTTGGGGGGACGGAACCAGATTTTGGGGAAATGGTTGATGACGATGTGGCCGATGAGCCAGCATACTAACCAAGGTGACATAATTATGGGAAATGTATCAAATACATTCATGAGGTAATTTATAATTGCGGAGTCAGTAGTGTTTTCGATGCCGAGCAGCGAGGTCAGAAGAAAAATAGGCAGGAGTATTATAAATGACCACTTTCCTCCTGCATGCATGAATAGCCAGAAGTGTGAGCGGAAAGGCAGTTGTGCAAAACGTATACGCTCTTGGTCATAGACCTGATGAAGTTCGATGTCACGAAATGGAATGGGTGCGTTATGGGTGCGGGTATTATTTTGCTTTTCCCACATTCGCATTTCATTTGGGGTAGGCTCGGCCACGAATCCATCGGGAATGATGTTCGAGGTCGTTCCCCACGGTAACCGTACGCCATTAACGTTCTGCCGAGAAGGAGAAGCCTGTCTGGGTATCTTGTTTTTTTTGTATGTAAAGCTACCGTAGTAGGACGTAGATTTCGACTTATTCATGAGAACGTGCCTTGAATGTTTCTTCATCTGCCCAGAACGGCTGATTAACCTTACTGAAGTCTGGTTTGGCGTAGGTAAGGTTGTATTGAATTGGGTCGCTGGGGGAAGGTGCTGGAAAAACGCGTTTTTCATCGCCACGACTCATTACAAATTGGGCTCTGACTACCCAAGTTAAATGAGAGGTTTTAGTGTCGCCAATTGATATTGTCGGGTTTGTTGGGGTTCTGAAAAATAACTCCAACCCGTCAGGATGCAGGCGTTGTGCCTTTGGGAGTTCTTTTTTTTCGGCTGCTTGAATTTCGGTTTGGTAAGGTATTCCTTCTCGGCTGGAACGTGTGATAACACTGCCTAACCTGCATTCAGTATTTATATCGAGACTTTCAAGGCGGCTGATTAATCCTGGTAAATAACTTTGAATACGAATGATCGTGTCGGCACTTCTGATTGCGTGGGGGGTTTCAGTGAAAAAGTTGTACTTTGCACATGGTTCGTAGGCTGGATTTTTTTCTATTTTTATCGTTATGCCAGCGAGTAGGCTGGTGAGTCGATAAAATGCCTCCTGTGGGTCTTTCAAAAAATAATCACTGACATCTCCTTTTCCGAATGGACCACTTTTTAGCCATGTTTCCAGTGGTGTTGAGCTAAAGAGTAATATTACTCCGACTCCTGTGCCGATTAACAGTAAAGCGATCCAGCCCAAGGGACTCAGTCCGAGGAAAGTATTTGCTCCTGCGAATGCTGTGCCCAACGTGCCAGCTATTCCACCCATGGCAATAAGGATATGTCCGTATGCCGCATCATCGTTTCGCCGCCAGGCGTACCAAGCGTCCCAGAGGTTCAATACTGTCAGCGCTATCCCTGAAATGAGCTGGGCAAGCATCCGAGCAGTTACTTCCTTGGCAAGTGCACGGCTTAAAAAAGGACCAAGCCAGCGCTTGGAACCGGCATCAGTAATCCTCAATAGTGTCTGTCTAGTGGGTTGTAGTGAAGCTTTTGTTCCGGACATTTTTACGATTAAGGCTTCTAAAGCAATAGCTAGGTCTAGTCCCGCAGCCGTGCTCCCTAATGACGCCCGATATTTATTCTTCTCTCTGGTTGTTTGATTGAATGCATCACTCTCCGAACTCACATTCCAAACCTCCAACATCAAAACCGCCACACAAAACCGTGTCGATGCCAGAAATTGGTAAACAGGCCCACGCTTCGTCGCATCCAGATTTTCGATGGCCTGACTCAGCCCGCTTCTCGCCCGAACATAGGCACTTTCCGCTTTGCCAGTCGCATGCCCCGCTTCTTGGGCGGCTTTCAGTTTGCGGTTGATGTCGCCGACCAGTTGCGCGGTTTTGTGGCTGCGCGGGATGACCAGCACGTGGTGATCGCCGGACGTCAGGGGGCCGTGTGGGTTGAACGGAGGATCGATGTCGCGGAACGGGTTGCCGTTCGGGTCCAGGTATTCACCGTAGCGGGCGTTGGGCATGGTGCTTCGGGTCGGCAGGTCTTCCAGGCCAAATACGTAGTGCTGCGCAGTAACCCGGTTTCGTTTCAAGAGGAACGCGGCGCCGAAGTGCTCCGGCATCATGCTGCGCAGTTGCTGAACGCCCCGGCCCTGGCGGTTGATGTTGATCCTGCGTGCGTTGGAACCGGGCTGTTCGCGGGCTTTGGCCAGTTGATCGATGGCCGACTGGCTTTTGATGTCGGCGGCAGCGACGTTGGCTTTACTGGAGGACAGCGTCTGCTCGGCCCGTCCGACAGCATTTTCGGCAGCATCGACTGCGCCTTGCAGATTCTCGAAGATACCGACCAGTGCAGCGGTTGTGGCTTTGCCGTTGTTGATGAGGAAGAAGTTCTGCAGGCTGTCACCTGCCAGAAGATTGGCCAGCAGCGTCGCGTCCAGCGTGACCTGAGTCGCGGGGTCGGGTGCGGGAGAGTGTTCGAAACGTGCCAGTTGCGTCGCGCGAAAGCGACCGTCGCCCAGGTTCTTGTCTTCGTCGAGTGGCACCTCATAAGGCTTGCAGACCGTTTCCAGATCGCTTTCAGGCCAGAGCATGAGGTGCAGTGGATGCGCGCTGTCGTTGGTTATCTGCGACAGCAGTGTCTGGCCCTGACTGACCCTGGCCTCCACGAAACCGACTTGCGTGACCGCGTCCACGATAGTGCCACCAGGCGCCAGCGGATCCACGTTTGAGGGTGAGAGTGCGAGTGTCGTCAGTGTGCGGCTCAGGTCATACAGTGCCGCTACGTACTCGAAGCCATCCTGGCTAAGGTGGTCGGCGACGGTCTGGAGTGTGATGCGGTGTTGAAGGCTTTCAACCAACAGGCCCTGAACGGCGATCATGTTGCGCCACGCCAGCGCTCGCTGGACGGTGGCGGTGCACTGGTTGACGGCTTGTCGGCCCGTGTCCGAGAGCGAGGCGATCACTTCATTGAGCGGGTTTTTCGCGCCGGCTATCGTTGGCGGAACGATCAACTGGTGCACCAGCAAGGCGCTGGCGTGATGAGGGTGCCGGATGGCGTACCTGGCGCACACACCGAGCAGTTGCTGATGGGTATCGAGCCGCTGTCGTAAATGGCGTATTCGGTGATAGGAGTCCTCAAGCAACACACCCCAGACCTGACGCTGGCGAGCTTTGCTCAGTACGTCAGACACATTCGGATGAGCTTCCCAGAGGACAAGGTTGTCTGTGGAATCTTCTTCACCGGCAGGCAAGCTGGCCTGCATGGCATCGGCAAGCGCCGACAGCTCCAGATAGTGTGTGTCCTTGATCGCGCTGCCTTTGTCAGCTTCGGCAAGAAAGGCGTTTGCCTGTTCGAGCGCCTTGGCTGGAAACTGGCCTGACAGATCACACAGATAAAGGGCAGGGTGTTCCAGCAGCCGTTCGTAACCGGGCTGGCGTGCACGTTGTGGCGCTGCGAGGCTGACGGGAAATGCTGACTGCTCCAGATTCAGGCGTGCGGCCGTGATTGGCGCCAGGGTGAGTTGCTGAACCTTGTCGAGCGTGTTGAAACCTGAAAACGCCTTGAGCATGGCTTCGCCATCAGGCTTGCCCTTGTAAAGACGGGTGAAACGCTCTTTCGAGTAACTGAGGTCAGGCCTTTTGCAACGCTGGGTTCTCAACGCTGCATCGCGCTCCAGACGCTGCAGCCGGGGGGCGCTGAGCTGTATCTCGGAAAAGCACAACTCCACATCCAGCACACGCTGGTTGTTCCACATTCCGGGCAGCCAGATGTCGTCAAGCGCCACGCCGATGGCGGTGCGTTCGCCCGGTGTAAAGCCCTCACCCTGACGAAACCGGGCGACATCAATGTCATGGTAGGTGGTACCGGTATCGCTGATCCGCACTTCAAGTTCACGCCAGAGCTTTTGCCGGTAGAACACATACACATAGCCAGCACGGGCCAATACTGGCGTGCCCAGGTCGTAGGGGCTTTTCGAACCCGGCAGGGTGACGAAGGGCAGCACCGGAAGGATCTGGTTGAACTGTGCGTCAGACTGCCGTGGAGTGACGTGTGTGTCACCGAGCAGTGGCAGACATATCGGTTCGCCTTCGGTGGTCGCAATTTCGAGCGCCAGTTGCGTCTCGGCAACGTGATCCCACACCTCCAGCATGCAGCTGTACTGCGCTCTTTCCAGCGTCTCGGGACGGGAAGGATAGGTGCAAGCACCGTCCTTGCTGTTCAGCACCAATTGTTGACTGGACGCGTGATCCTTGCCCATGACCTGAACGATCAATTTGCCGGTTTCACAGCATGGACCGGTACTCAGACTGCCGATGGTCATTAGACAGATTCCTTGTGTCGCGCAGACTGCTGCAGCAGGTCTCGCAGTGCGTTCAAGCGTGCTTCGCCAGTGGCGCCGTACTGGCGCGGCGGCGCTTCCTGGTCAGGGTGTTGTGCGCGCAACGAGAGGTAGCGGTTCATGAGCGTCGGGTCTGTTGCGAAGCCATGGGCCATGCCTTCGTCCAGATAGTCGAGTGCCTTTGAAAAGGCGACGCCGGATTGTTTCTTCCACCAGTCATAGGCAAAACGCTCGCGCTCCTGGTGACGAAAGGCGTGCTCATGTGCGTCGCTCAGTCTCGGCGTGGCTGGCTGGGTCGCAGGTGTCCATCGAGAGGCACGAGGATTGTCGAGGCTCATCCAGCGCTGGTTGCCTTGCGCAAGGTCTGGCCAGGTTCCGCCGTACCACGACAATCGGGAAATGGGCCCAAACCACGGCGCGTTCTCTTCGGTGGTCCCGGTTGTGAAGAAGTAGCTGGCCGTTACAGGATTCGAATAGCGCAGGACGCCCCGGCGGATTCCCTCAAAGTTGACAATTGACAGGTGTCTGAGATGCGCGAGCAGGATGTCGTTGTGAAACGGACTCTCGATAATCAGCCCCGGCCATTTTTCAGGATCGTCGTGGACCGCCCGTAAAACGTTATCGTCGTCGGTCGCAGCCAGCCACAGAGGGCTTTTATCCCGACAGGGTGCCAGTTCTGTTCTGTCGAACAGCATGTGTGGCTTGGGATCAGGCAGCAGGTGGTAAAGCTTTTCCAGCAGGTCGTCGGTACGCTCCAGCAGCAGGGAGATCCTCATGGTCTGCCTTCCTCCTGCAACGCCTTGCGACAGCCGCAATCGGGCAACGGACAGTCCATCGGGGTTCCGCCTTCAGGCTTTTGACAGAGCTGGGCAAGTGGAACCGGATCTGCCAGCTTCTGCATCAACAGCTCGCCTGCGTTTTCTGTCAGAACCGCTTTGACAAGGCCCGGCAGGTTCGGCAGAGCGCCGCTGCCGCTGGCAGGCGCACCTCCCGAGTTCAGCTTCACCAATGGCCCGCTGACCGTCACCCCGCCCGGATCGATCTTGATAAAGCTGCCACCCACCTTGAGGGTGATTTCCAGCCCGGCCTCGATCACCACCTGGTCGCCCGCCTCGAAATGAATCTCATGGCCGACATCGGCCAGCAGGGCTTCACCGACCTTGATGTGTTGTTTGCCGCTCACGGTCAGGTGATCGTCCGTGCGCACTTCGGTCAGGCGGCTGCCGTCGACCGCGCAGTGTTCCTCGGCCTTGAATTCGCTGTAGCTGTTGGCCTCGACCCGGTCGTGCCGCTCGTGGCCGACGCGAATCTTCTGGTCATGTTGAATGTTCTGGTCCCAGTCGCGCTGGGCGTGGACGTAGATCTGTTCCTGACCGGCGCGGTCCTCGATGCGCAGTTCGTTGGAGCCTTTGCCGCCGGGACTGCTCAGGGTCTTGAACACGCTGCGGGTCTGGTGAGCAGGCAGCGGGTAGGGCGGGGTGTGTTCGGCGTGGTACAGGCAGCCGCTGATCAAGGGGCGGTCGGGGTCGCCCTCGATGAAAGTCACCAGCACTTCCATGCCGACCCTTGGGATGACCATGCCACCGTAGCGGTCACCCGCCCAGCTCGACGACACGCGCAGCCAGCAACTGCTCTGGTCCGTGACCTGACCTTCGCGATCCCAGTGGAACTGGACCTTGACCCGTCCGTGCCTGTCGCAATGAATCTCTTCGCCCGCAGGTCCGGTCACGACGGCTGTCTGGCTGCCGGCAATGCGCGGTTTGGGATGGCGCAGGGATGGACGAAACGGGACTGAACCGGGTATGGCCCTGAACGTGTTGCGATAGCCTTCGCGCAACTCGCCAACACCCGAAGGTTCGGTCGATGCGGCTTCTTCCAGCACCTGCGGCTGACGACCTTCATGCCGGATCTCGGTCAGCAGCCAGAGGGCGTTCCATGCCGCCTGAGGGTGCTCGCTCAGGGGCAGGAAATGTCCGCTGACCAGTCGTGGCTGATCGCTGTGCCCTTCGGCGAGCCGGTAATCATGGCGATGGCGTTCCAGAGCGCGGGCGGCCAGATGGGTGCCGCGGTCGCGGTGGGTAAACAGGCCGGGGTAATCGTAATCCTCTAGGTCCGGCCGGGCGTCGCCGGGTACCGCGCCCTGCATGGTCAGGCGCGGCTTTTCGAAATGGTAATCGCGGCGCGTGGTGCGAGTCGGCCGGGTTTCAAGCCGCAGGTTGAAGCGCTGGACGACGGGCGTTTCGGCGACCATCGCGCTGTCTTGTCGATACACCACGGGCGCCAGTTTGGGAAACACTGCCTGATCCTCGCCGAACACCAGCAGGTGGGCAGCGGGGCTGTGTTCGAAGTGATAATGCAGGCCTTCTTCCTCGCACAGACGCTGAATGAAGTGCAGGTCCGATTCGTGGTACTGCACGCAGTACTCACGCTCGGGATAGACGCTGGCGAGCTGGAAACGATAAGTGGTGGCAAGCAGGCCATGCTCTTCCAGTATCAGGGCAATGATCTGCGGCACCGTACGGTGCTGAAAGATGCGTTGATTGATGCGGAGGCCGAGGCGGGCCAGATGCGGGCGCAAGGTGATCGAGTAACGGGTCAGACGTTGCCCCGAATCGCCTTGGGCGATGCGGTCGATCAAACCGTGAATGCCCCCGTTGTCCGGTGCGAACTGCAAAAAGGCAGGACGGTTCAGCAGGCTTTCCAGATCCAGGCAGGATGACTCGCTGAGCAGATCCAGGGTAAAGGTGAACGGCTGACTGATGGCTTCCCGGCCGTTGAAGGCGAGCACCTGAAAGTCGTGATCGACGCCATCAAGGTTGAGCTTGAAAAAAGTCTGGTGGGCAGGCATCCCGAATCCCTCTGTATCAACAGGCAACTGCGCCCGTCGAGTCAGGTACCTATAACAAGATGCATGCCTGATATTTTTTTTATATAAAAAACAAAGAGTTAGTGTTTTATTTTCGCAGATTTGATCGTTTTTTGATCATTTTGGCCGTCAATACCGTGCAAGGTATTGCGCACGTGCGCAAATGTCTGCGAATCGAACCTAGACGTTGGCCTGCAAGGTCAGGAACAGGTCTTGTGGGCAGCGCCTGTGCAATAAGTTGCGCATCACGATGATCCGAGCGTTACGGTATTTTCAGGTGTAAGCCAGCAGTCGTCCGCAGGTCACGACGCCGATCCAGAGGGCGATTGAAAGCACGGCATGGCATCTGGCGAGGCACGGTGAAGTCTGCCGGACGTTCCAGTGCGTCACTGAGCGATAGACGCCCACATGAAAGAGCGCAGCGTTGGCACCGGCAGCTGCGATCAGACACAGTTTGAGAATGAAGAGGCCGTTGCTGGCGAAGTCGTCGGGGTGGGCGGCAAACATCATCAGCCCGGCCGGTACGATCAGCAGCAGTGCCGCCAGGGCCCAGATCAGCAGATGACGCGCAAGCGCCGTAATCGGGATGTCTTTCGACCACCCCAGCAGGCGCAGGTCGAACAGGATCACCGAACCGACCAGCACGGCAAAACCGATGATGTGCACCACCTCGACGATCGGGTACAACCAGACCTCGCCACGCATGGACTGACCGAGCGGTGAAGCTTGCAGCCAGATGAGCCATGAGCCGTCGTCGACGACCGCCATCATCTCAGCTCGACAGTCTTGCCGTTGATGGTGATGCGTTCGGCTCTCAGCTCTTCAGACCGGGTTCGATTTTGATAACCCACGACGGTTGCCTGCGTATCGTTTGCCAGCATCTGCTGAGTCAGGCCACGGTTTTCCATACGTGAGGGCGGTGCCAGCACCACGGTCCAAGTCTTGTCGGCGGTTTTGAGGTGGATGAAACCGTGGGGATTGGCGTATCCGCTTTGCGAAATGGTGCCAGTCAGGGTGAGCGGATTGTCGGCGTTGTATTCGCTCCAGCCGTGGTGGGCAAAGGCGACGCTAGCAACCATCAGTAGTGATGCACCGAGGCTCTTGTGCATGAGGTTCATGGCACGGATGCTCCTGCAAGGATCATGGGGGGATATCAAGTCGATGCAGACAAGTGAATCAGCTGAAACGAAAAGAGCGACGCGTCAGGCTATCTCTCCGACGGATGGAAATCCGAGACCTCCACGGTAGCCGGTTACCGTGGAAGTTGTGATCGGTTGGAAGAGACTCAGGCCGTCGCGCGGACCTTGACTGCCGACTGACGGCTGATGCGCAAGGCAACCACACTGCCGACGATGGTCAGTGCAGCCAGGGAATACAACGCCATGGTGGTCGAGCCCGTCTGGTCCTTGATCCAGCCCACCAGATAAGGGCTGAGGAAGCCTGCCATTTGCCCGATCGAGTTGATCAGGGCCAGGCCGCCCGCCGCAACGCTGGCGCTGAGAAGGGCGGTCGGCAGCGGCCAGAACATTGGCAGACTGGTCAATGCGCCCATGGTGGCGACGGTCAGGCCGAGGATGGCCACGAGCGGCACGGTGGCGAAGTTGGCAGCGATGATCAACCCTGTTGCGCCCATCAGCATCGGCACCACCAGATGCCAGCGGCGCTCATTGCGCAGGTCTGCGGAGCGGCCCACCAGCAGCATGAACACGCCCGCCATCAGGTACGGCACGGCGCTGATCCAGCCGATCACCAGCGCATCGCTGAAGCCCAGATTCTTGATGATCGACGGCAACCAGAAGTTGATCGCGTAAACGCCACTCTGAATACAGAAATAGATGAAGCCCAGAATCCAGATGACAGGCATCGTCAGTACCGAGGTCACCGAGCGCTTGCCTTGCACCGGGCGATTGAGTTCGTCCCGGGTGATATCGGCCTTGACCCGCCGACGCTGCTCGGGCGTCAGCCAGCGTGCATCTTCGACCTTGTCGCAGAGCAGGAAGAACGCCAGCACGCCCAGCGCAACGGTCGGCAGGCCCTGAATCAGGAACATCCACTGCCAGCCCGCCATCCCGCCTTGACCGGCGGCGAAGTGGTTGAGGATCCAGCCGGAGAACGGTCCACCCAGTAGCCCGGACACCGGAATCGCCGACATGAACAAGGCCATGATCCGGCCGCGTCGCTGGTTCGGGTACCAGCGCGAAAGGTAGAGGACGATGCCGGGGAAAAAGCCTGCTTCGGCCATGCCGGTCAGAAAGCGCAGCACATAGAACTCGGCTGGCGTGGTGACGAACAGCAGGCAGGTGGAGAACGTGCCCCAGGTGATCATCATCAACCCGATCCAGCGCCGTGGACCGAAGCGGTTGAGCGCCAGATTGCTGGGCAGGCCGCACAGCACGTAGCCAATGAAGAAGATACCGGCACCCAGTCCGTAGACGGTTTCGCTGAAACTCAGGGCATCAAGCATCTGCAGCTTGGCGAAGCCGACGTTCACGCGGTCCAGGTAGTTGAACAGGTAGCAGATAAAGATGAAAGGGATAAGGCGCAGGGTGATGCGACGATAGACATGATTGCCGTCAGCGTCGCCAACCTCGCGAACCGGAGAGTTGGGCATGGCGTCAGTTCCTCAGAGCTTGTTATTTTTATGCAGCTTGCCGGGGGCTTTCCGATCATAGGGAGGCTGCAGAAAAAACGCTTTGGGGTTTTGCACGGCTGAGGCGGGGGTGCGTTGTGAGATTGCACAAAGGCGGGCACTGTCCAGGGCCCTGACAGAGAGACGGCGCATGATCGTTGATCATGCGCCCGACAATACCTTATTCGATAGCTTCGTAAGGCAAGCCCACATAGTTCTCGGCAATGGTCCGGCGTCCTGCCTCGGAGCCGACGTAGTAGTCCAGTTCGGTCTGCTGGATGCGCTGGCTGAAGGCGTCGGTGTCGGGAAAGTTGTGCAAAACAGAGGTCATCCACCAGGAAAATCGCTCGGCTTTCCAGACTCTGCGCAAACAGATCTGCGAGTATTTTTCCAGCAGGTCGGTGCGTCCATCCCGATAGACCTTGAGCAGGATGCGGTATAGCGTGCTGACGTCGCTGGCGGCCAGGTTCAGGCCCTTGGCGCCAGTGGGCGGGACGATGTGCGCCGCGTCGCCGAGCAGGAACAGTCGGCCGTACTGCATGGGTTCGACCACGAAACTGCGCAGCGGGGCGATGCTTTTTTCGATGGACGGGCCGGTCACCAAACGCCCCGCCAGATGAGCAGGCAGCCGCGATTTGAGTTCGTCCCAGAAACGCTCGTCGGACCAGTCCTCGACACGTTCGTTCGAGCTGACCTGCACGTAATAACGCGTACGAATCGCCGAACGCATGCTGCACAGGGCAAAGCCGCGCGGATGGTTGGCGTAAACCAGTTCTTCGTTGACCGGCGGGGTATCGGCCAGCACGCCGAGCCAGCCGAACGGATAGACGCGTTCGAATACCTTCAGTGCCTCGGCCGGGATCGCCTGCCGGGACACGCCATGAAAGCCGTCGCACCCGGCAATGTAGTCGCAGTCCAGACGCACGGTTTCGCCATTTTTGACGAACGTCAGGTAAGGGCGGTCAGTCTTGAGGTCATGAGGCTGGACGTCTTCGGCGTCGTAGACCGTCATGGCACCGCACGCGGAGCGGGCCTGCATCAGGTCGCGGGTCACTTCGGTCTGGCCGTAGACCATTACGGTTCGGCCATTGGCGAGGCCTTTGAGGTCAATGCGCTCGCAGCGCCCGCCGAAGGCCAACTCGAAACCGTCGTGGATCAGACCTTCAGCATCCATGCGCTCGCTGACGCCTGCTTCGCGCAGCAGGTCGACCATGCCTTGTTCAAGCACGCCGGCACGAATGCGGGAAAGGATGTAGTCGGGGTCTTTGCGTTCAACGATGACGTTGTCGATACCGGCACGTTGCAGCAACTGGCCCAGCAGCAGTCCGGACGGGCCTGAGCCGATGATCGCGACTTGGGTTTTCATGGGTGTCGTCCTGTTTTGTAATCCCTGCCAGCCGAGGCGTGCGGGATGTATTTGTTTTTGTCTCCTGCATTTTTAATGGATGACGACGAGATAAGAAGGCAATATCCAGCGCATTATCTGGACTTTTCAAGGGTCTGGTGAGGAATGATCGATGCCAAGAACAGCGCCCGTTTCCGTTCCCGTCTTCAAGCTTTACGGCGAAACCACGGCGTGGCCGACGCCTGACCTGATCCACTGCGAGTCGATTCCTGAGCGCAGCAAAATGCATGAATGGGAGATCAAGCCCCATCGGCATGGTGATCTGGTCCAGTTGCTGTATGTGCAGTCCGGTCAGGCGATATTGAAAGTCGAGGACCGGGTGCATCAGGTCGATACGCCGTCGCTGCAAGTGGTCCCCGCATTGAGCGTGCACACGTTCAAATTCGCCGAGGACATTCAGGGGCACATCCTCAGCCTGGCGCGGCCGCTGGTGGAGCAATTGGAAGCTGCGCTGGATATTTCGGCCATCGGCACGGCGCGTTGTCATGCGTTGGGCGAGGACAGCATCTACGTGGACACGCTGTTCAGTGCGATTGCCCGCGAGTATCGCCAGCGCAAGCCGGGTCGTGACCTGATGCTGCAGTCGTTGATCAATGTGCTGATGGTCTGGCTCAGTCGACGGGGCAGCGAGCAGCGGGGTGATGACAGTCCGGTGCAGGAGCGCGGTCGGGAGCATTTGCAGGTGTTCATGCATCAACTGGAGTCGAGCTTCCGCGAACACTGGTCCATCGAGCAGCACGCGCAGCGCATGGGGCTCAGCGCGGCGCATCTGAATGCGCTGTGTCGGCGGCTGTGCGATCAATCGGCGCTGCAGATCATCAATCAGCGTCTGCTCCTGGAGGCCAAGCGCAATCTGGTCTATACGACCATGACGGTGAATCAGGTATCCGACAGCCTGGGGTTTTCCGAGCCGGCGTATTTTTCCCGATTCTTCAAGCGGGCTACCGGGCAGTCACCCAGCCAGTTCCGTCAGCAGAAATGAAAACGGGGCGCTGTTCAGCGCCCCGTTTTTCTGCGGTCCTGCTATCAGGTCACAACCTGGTAGCACGGCACATAAGCTGCGCCACCCGGCAGCTTCATGCGGTGCTGATCGACGAAGGCCTTGAGCAGTTTGTCCAGCGGCTGCATGATCGATGGATCGCCATGGATCTGGTATGGGCCATGTTCTTCGATCAGGCGAATGCCCTTGTCCTTGACGTTGCCCGCCACGATGCCGGAGAACGCCCGACGCAGGTTCGCCGCCAGTTCATGAGGCGGAATGTCGTGGTTGAGCTGCAATCTGGCCATGTTTTCGTGGGTCGGATCGAATGGGTGCTGGAAGCTTTCTTCGATCTTCAGCAGCCAGTTGAAGTGGAACGCGTCGTTGCGCTCGCGACGGAACTGACGCACATCCTTCAGGCCCTTGGCCATGTGACGGGCGACTTCTGCCGGATTGTCGATGATGATCTGGTAATGACGCTGCGCCTCTTCGCCCAGTGTGGCGCCGACGAACGCATGCAGTTGTTGCAGGTAGGGTTCGGTGTTCTTCGGGCCGGTCAGCACGACCGGGAACGGCACATCCTTGTTGTCCGGGTGCATCAGGATGCCCAGCAGGTACAGGAATTCTTCGGCCGTGCCTGCACCGCCCGGAAAGATGATGATGCCGTGGCCGACGCGCACGAAGGCTTCGAGACGCTTTTCGATGTCCGGCAGGATCACCAGTTCGTTGACGATGGGGTTGGGCGCTTCGGCGGCGATGATGCCCGGCTCGGTCAAACCCAGGTAGCGGCCCCCGACGATGCGTTGCTTGGCGTGCGCGATGGTCGCACCTTTCATCGGGCCTTTCATGACGCCGGGGCCGCAGCCGGTGCAGATGTCCAGGCTGCGCAGGCCCAGCTCGTGGCCGACCTTTTTGGTGTATTTGTATTCTTCGGTATTGATCGAATGGCCGCCCCAGCACACCACCATCCTGGGTTCGACACCGGCGCGCAGCGTGCGGGCGTTGCGAAGCAGGTGGAACACGTAATCGGTGATGCCCTGAGAGTTGCTCAGGTCGATGCGCTGGCTGTCCAGCTCGCTTTCGGTGTAAACGATGTCGCGCAGGGCGCTGAACAGCATTTCACGGGTGCTGGCGATCATCTCGCCGTCGACGAAGGCATCGGCCGGAGCATTGAGCAGCTCCAGTCGCACGCCGCGGTCCTGCTGGTGAATGCGGACCTCGAAGTTCTCGTAGGCCTCAAGGATGGTCTTGGCGTTGTCGACATGCGCGCCAGTATTGAGAATGGCCAGGGCGCACTGGCGGAACAGGGTGTAAGTGCTGCCTGAGCCGGCAGCGCTGAGCTGCTGGACTTCACGTTGGGACAGGGTTTCAAGGCTGCCTTTTGGGCTTACCGTGGCGTTAATCACTTGTCTTGGGATCATTCTATTTTCCATTAGAGCGATGCAGTCGAGGCGGCAGGGCCTGCGCATCAGGATGGTGAGCATCGAAGACGTTCACGCCTGACGGGTATTTTCTACAGCACTTGGGCGCGAATGCAAACGCCGGGCCTTACCTGCTGCGTGTTCGAGGGTGTGGGCGTCGTCTGAAGGACTGAAATTGGATAAAGCAGGCACTTGATCGAAACGCCACGCGGCTGAATTTTGACGCGCAAGCGGGCCTATAGTGAACCTGACCCATTTAACAGGGTCTGTTAGCTGATGGACTCTCTGGACAGCCCGTGGAAGTGGCTGCCGATATAAAGGATTGCAGGCGTTTTTCAGCTCGCCTGATAGGCAGACACCCCGTCCAGACAGGAGTTGCAATTGATTGGCCTCCTGCCAGAGCCATCGTTAGCCGGCCCGTACGTCGGGGCTTTATTTTCATTCCAGACAAAGATAATCATTGCCATGTCTCGTCATCTTTCAGCACTGCGTTCTCGTGCCCCTGGCCTGTTCACTGCTTCGCGTCATCTCCTCGGCACCGGTCTGCTGGGCGCCGTTCTTTGTGTTATTACTCCGGTAACCGCTCAAGCAGCGGACAATGACCGCTGGGTGAGTGACAGCCTGACCACCTACGTGCGCAGCGGTCCTACTGACGGACATCGCATCGTCGGAACGCTCAAGTCCGGGCAGAAAGTGGAGCTGCTCAGCACCTCGGGCAATTTCAGTCAGGTGCGCGGTGAGGGCGGCAGTACCGTATGGATTCCCAGCAGTGATCTGCAGGAAGTCCCCGGTCAGGCGGAGCGTGTGCCGCAGTTGACCCAACAGGTCGCAGAACTCACCGAGCAATTGAACGGCATCGACAACACCTGGAAAACCCGCGTGCAAGGCATGCAGGAAACGCTGGACGCGCGCAAGAAGCTGGTCGATGAACTGGAAGCGCGCACCAAGACCCTCAATGATCAGCTGGCTGACTCACAGGCCGAGTTGCGTTCCACACAGGCGCGGCTGGGTGACGAGAACAAGCAGGTGATGATGCGCTACATGGTCTACGGCGGGAGCATTGCCGGGGCCGGGCTGCTGGTCGGTCTGATCCTGCCGGCCCTGACCCGTGGCCGCAAGAAGAACGACGGCTGGGTGTAACGCTCGATCCGCATGCCGCAGCCCCCGCGTGTCGGGGCGCTGCGGTGCAGGGCCATCCTGTATGTGACTCGCATCTCCGTAGCAGCCTTCTCATTCCCGCATTTTCGATCTGCCTCGCAAAAAATCCTGCCTGTCCTGGATGCAATCAGTCGCGAAGTCGATGTTCGCTCTATAGTTTCTGCCTGCGTGGTCGAAAAACTGGCTGTTGCCCTGAATTGAACCTCACGATAGAGCGATCGGGGCTATATGTGGCATGTGGCCATTAGTTAACATGCGCATCGATGCTGGACCTGGAAAAGTCGTTCAGGCCATGGGTCTTATATTTTCACCCTCTCCTGTGTAGGAATCCGGATGCTGGCGTACAACCAAAAAAGCTTTCTTATCGTTGATGACTTCTCCGACTTTCGCAGTTCGGTGCGGTCGATGCTGCGTGAGCTGGGCGTCAAGGAAGTGGACACGGCCGACACCGGCGAGCAGGCCCTGCGCATGTGCTCGCAAAAGCGTTATGACTTTGTGCTGCACGATTTCAACCTCGGCGATGGCCGCAAGAACGGTCAGCAAGTGCTGGAAGACCTGATGGTCGAGCGGCTGCTGAGCTACGAAAGCGTGTTTATCATGGTCACTGCCGAGAACAGTCAGGCGATGGTCATGAGCGCGCTGGAGTGGGAGCCCGATGGCTACCTGACCAAACCGTTCAACCGCGCAGGACTGGCCCAGCGTCTGGAGAAGCTCGTGCAGCGCAAGAACCTGCTCAAGCCGATTCTGCAAGCGCTGGACCGTCGCAAACCCGCTGAAGTGCTGGCCGCGTGCAACAAACTGATCGAACAGGACCCGCGTTTCGCGCCGTTGTGCCTGCGCTACAAGGCCGACGCATTGCGTGACCTGAAACAGAACGAGCCGCTGGAAGCTTTTCTCAGAACCATCCTTGCCGACCGCGCCACGCCCTGGGCGTATGCCGCGCTGGGCAGCCTGCTGCTCAAGCGCGGCAAGGTCATCGAAGCTCAGGCTGTTTACGAGCAGGCGATCAAGGCGTTTCCGACCATGCCGGCTTTGTACGATGGCCTGGCCGATGTGCTGGTGGTCAGCGGCGATGCCAAGCGTGCGCAGAGTGCGCTGGAAAACGCCGTGCGCCTTTCGCCTCTGGCAGTACGCCGCCAGAAAATGCTGGGCAAGCTGGCGATGGACAACGAAGATTTCGAAAGCGCTTCCAAGGCCTTTCGTCAGGCGGTGTCTCAAGGCGCGCATTCACGTTTCAAGGACCCTGAAACCAACCTGGGTCTGGCCCATGCCCTGATCAGCAAGGGGGGTGACCAGGGGCTGGATGCGCGTACCCGTGTCGAGATCAATAACGCGCTGGGTGATGTGGCCAAGGAGCACACCAACGACGAAGGCCTGCAAGTGCGCACGCGCCTGATGAAGGCCGCCAGCCTGCAACACTCGGACCCGGAAACCGCCGCCAAACTCACCGAGCAGGCGATGGCCAGGCTTGAGGGCATGCAGCAGTTCCTCAGTGCTGATGCAGCCCTGCTGGTGGCTTCACAGCTCAAGCAACTGGGTCAGGAAGAAGCGGGTGCGGGCGTGCTGAAAAACTGCGCGGAAGTCTACGGTGACGACCCGGCCGTGATGAAGAGCGTGGCCAGCATGACCGACGACCCAGCCATTCTGGGCGCCAACAAAGCCGCCGTCGATTTCAACCTGCAGGGCGTGCGCAGCTACAAGGCGGGTAACCTGCCGGAGGCGCAGGAGCATTTCCGTCGTGCGCTGGCCTTGCAGCCCAAGAACATCAGTATCGCGCTGAACATGGCGCAGTCGCTGCTGCATCCGGGGCAGAATCTCGGACAAGCCGGGCTTGAAGAGTGCCGCGCCAGCCTGAAAATGGTCGGCATGATCCCGGACAGCGATCCACGTTATGAGCGTTATCAGAAACTCAGGGAAAGGGCGTTTGGCGCATGAGCGAAGAGCAGCAACAGGGACTCGATTTTTCCATGGTGATTGCTTCCACCGTGCACGACATGAAGAACTCGCTGGCGACGCTGACCCAGGCCCACAACGAGTGGTTGGCGAAGCTCTCCGTCCAGCAGCGCGACACCCCGGAGCATGGGGTGATCGAGTACGAGTTCGCCAACCTTAACGGCATGCTCGTGCAACTGCTGGGGCTTTACAAACTCGGGGTCAACCAGCTGCCGTTGCGCCCTGATTATCACGAACTGGACGATTTCATCGAGGCCCAGCTGGCGCATCATCAGGACGTGCTGGCCAGTCGCGGTATCGCCGCACGTGTGGATATCACCGATGCAAGCCCGCTGGGGTTTTTCGACCGCGAGCTGGTCGGTTCGGTAGTGGGCAATATCATCGTCAACGCGATCGGTTTTGCCCGCGAGCAACTGGCGATCAGCATCGGCGATCAGGATGGCCAGCTGAAAATCACGATCAATGACGACGGTCCCGGTTATCCGGGGTACCTGATCGAGCGTCAGACCGAGTATGTGCAGGGCATCAATCAGGGCACTGGCAGCACCGGCCTGGGTCTGTACTTTGCCGCACATATCGCCCGTTTGCATGTGCGCAACGGCATACAGGGACGAATCGAGATCGCCAACGGCGGCGTGCTGGGCGGGGCGATGTTCAGCATCTACCTGCCCTGAATGAAAGAGGCCGTCGCGTCTCTTCGTTATATTGACGCGGCGCGGGATGCCCGCGCCTGATCACTGAGGCCTTGAGCGTCATCTTTTTGGCTTTCAAACCCCTGTGCGTCGTGCTTTCTCTCCTGAAACCCTGTAATCACGGCACCTCCCCATGTTCGTCGGCTTGGTTCGATTATTGCTATATCGCTTTCAGGCGTCGGCTTTGGTCTGCGCAGAATCAATCCAATAGCAGGCTGTCCGGGAGCATAGAGATGGAAGACAAAGTACTCAGGCTGATCGAAGAAGCGATGGAAGCAGACGAAGGCAGTCTGAGCAGGGGCCAGAACCTTGACTGGGACTCCATTGCGGTCCTTACATTCATGTCGCTTGCCGACGAACACTTGGGCAAGACCCTGGCGGCCAATCGTCTCAATGGTTGCAAGACTGCGGATGATGTCATCGATCTCGTCACCGAGAAGTAATTCGCCAGTATCTGTTCAACTCGTATGAATCGACCCTCAAGGGGAACGTTGGGTGGTAAGTAGTCCTTTTTCACTGAGCGGCAAAGTGGTGATGGTGACAGGTGCCTCTTCCGGTATCGGCAGCCAGGTCGCGATCTGGTTGAGTCAACAGGGCGCGCGCGTGGTGCTGGTTGCCAGAAATACCGAGCGCCTTGAAGCGACACGGCTTCAGCTCCATGGCGAAGGTCATGGGGTCGAGCCGTTCGATCTGCTGGACGGGGCTGCTGTTCCAGGCTGGATGCGCAATCTGGCCAAGGCTTACGCGCCCTTCGACGGGCTGGTTCATGCCGCCGGCGTGCAGATGCCTATGCCGATTCGAGCGTTGGGACTCGATCAGTGGGAAACGGTATTCGCCACCAACGTGACCTCCGGCTTTTCGCTGGTCAAGGCCTTCAGGCAGAAAGGGGTGTTCGTTCAGGGTGCCAGCATCGTTCTGCTCTCGTCGGTGATGGCTCAGGCTGCCCAGCCCTCCCTGATGGCTTACTGCGCCAGCAAAGGCGCGGTTGAATCGATGGTCCGCGCTGCGGCGCTGGAGCTGGCCCGCGACGGGATCAGGGTCAATGCAATTGCACCGGGTGTGGTGAGAACCGAAATGACCCGCACGCTCGAAGACCTGGTGGGCGCCGACTCCATGAAGGCCGTGGAGCAGAAACATCCACTGGGGTTCGGTGAACCGCTGGATATTGCCTACGCGGTGAATTATCTGCTGTCTGAGGCGGCTCGCTGGGTGACCGGCACGTCGATGGTTGTGGATGGGGGGTATCTGGCTCAATGACTGTCAAGAACCTGCTCATCGTCGGTGCGGGTGCGTTCGGGCGTGAAGTACATGCCTGGTTGACCGACTGGGTGGCGAACAACCCAGGCTGGCACATCGCCGGGTTCATCAACGATGGCCCGGGCTCCACCGAGCGTTTCGACCATTACCCGCCTGTCGTGTCAACCGTGGACGGTTACGAGCCCAAGCCTGACGAGTATCTGGTCTGCGCGATTGGCGCGCCTCAGGGGAAGCGCGCCGTCGTTGAAAAGCTGCTCGCCAAGGGCAGCCGTTTTTTCACGCTGATCCACCCTTCGGTCATCATGGGCGAAAATGTCGTGGTAGGTCAGGGCACGGTCATCTGTCCTTCAACGGTACTGACGGTGGACCTTCGGATCGGCGCATTCGTGACCCTCAACATAGGCTGCCTGATCGGGCATGACGCAGACATCGGTGATTTCTCCACCTTGAGTGGACATTGCGACATCACCGGTGGGGTCGTGCTGGAAGAGGGCGTTTTCATGGGCACGCACGCCAGCGTGCTGCCCAGGGTCAGAATCGGCAAACAGGCTGTAGTCGGAGCGGGCAGTGTTGCAATACGCAATGTGGCCGCAGGCACTACGGTGTTCGGTGTACCCGCCAAACGTATATCGGGGTAATGCTCATGAAGTCCCATGCCAGAATCGTCGACATAGAATATGAATTGCCTGCTCATTCACTGGACAACGAAACGCTGGCCCGGGAATTTCCCGAGTGGGACGTCGAGAAAATCTTCGCCAAGACCGGTATCGGTGAGCGGCATATCATCGACAAGGATGAAACCGCGTCCGACCTTGCCTTTCGGGCCTGCGAGAAGTTGTTCCTCAAAGGGGACATTCAGCGCAGCCAGATAGATGCGTTGATTTACTGCACGCAAAGTCCCGATTACGTGCTGCCTGCCACTGCCTGCATCCTGCAGCATCGCCTGCAACTGCCGACCCACTGCGCCGCCTTCGATTTCAATCAGGGGTGTTCAGGGTTCATCTATGGGCTTGGCATCGCCAAGGGGTTGATCGAGTCGGGCCAGTGCCGCAACGTCTTGCTGGTCACGGCGGAAACCTACAGTCGCTACATTCACCCGCAGGACAAGAGTGTTCGCACCCTGTTCGGCGATGCAGCGGCCGTCACACTGATCAGTGCCACCGAGGGTGGGCCGTTCATGGAGCGCTTTCGTTATGGCAGTGATGGCTCCGGGGCCGAGAACCTGATTGTGCCCATTGGCGGAGCACGCAGACCTTCGGCGCAGAATCCGCAGCCTGAAACCCGCGAGGATGACAACGGCAACGTGCGGACCGACGCCAATCTATACATGAATGGCCCGGCAATCTTCGAGTTTTCCATGACACGCGTGCCGCAGCTGTTCGCTTCACTGTTCGACGACGAACTGGCAGTGACCGATATCGATCTGTTCGTGTTCCATCAGGCCAACCACTTCATGCTGGATGCCTTGCGCCGACGTCTGAAACTGCCTGCCGACAAGTTCGTTTCCGCCTTCCAGCACTGCGGCAATACGGTGTCCTGCACCATTCCCATCGCGCTGAAAGAGTCGCTGGACAAGGGGGCGCTCAAACCCGGTGATCGGGTCGCTGCGGTCGGGTTCGGAGTCGGGTATTCGTGGGGGGCGTGCGTCATACACTGGTAACCGTCACAGGTTGCCCCTGTATCACGGCTGACTCAAGGCTCTGCGTCATACCTCTGACGCAGAGCCCTTTTTAATTGAGCCTTTTGCGATCAGCTGTCCACCCAGGCAGTGCGCCAGGAGTGCAGGTGCCCGGCGTCAAGCATCCAGCGTTCGATGACTGTCTGCTTCAAGGCGTCGCCTCTCTGCGCGCAGGTATCCATCCGCCCGATGTGCTCTTCGATGGCACTTATCCAGGCGTGGGTGTCGTTGCCAACCCGCGTGACGGGCAGGCCTTCAGGAACGCTCAGCACATCGCTGCAAATGACCGGAAAGCCACAGGCACCTAACTGCAGCAAGGCCACCGGACTTTTACTCTGGTTGACCAGGTTCGACTCGGCGGGGGCCAACACGAGATCAAGGTTCAGACCGGCCAGCATCCCGGGGAGCAATGCTCCTTCCACCGATGAGCGCAGTTCGTGGATAAAGGGTCGCAGCCAGCGCGTGCAAGGCCCCATGACGACCCATTCCACCCGGTCCGCCAGCGCCTTGATGACTTCCGACAGGATCAGCAGATCACCCAGCTCGCCCGCTGTGCCGACCCAACCGACGCGGGGTTTCCTACGCGTCTGGCGCTGGCTTTGCAGGTTCAGCCAAGGCTCGGAGGCCAGCCGGGTTTCGATGACCTGAACGTTGGGATGCGAATCACCCAGCAGATCTGCCAGCGCCCGAGTAGGGACGGTGATCAGGTCTGCACGTTCCAGCCCATGGCGCAGAGAGGCTTCAATCGCAGCGAGTGGTGCTGCGGTCTTGTCGATCTCTGCGTAGACCGGATATTGCGGCAAATCGTAGATGACTCGAGCATGGGTGTGATCCTTGATTGCATTGATGCTGGCGATCAGGCGGTCGTTGACCGGGCCTTGCATGACGACAGTGTCAGGGCTGAGTCTGGCGATCTCCACGAGTGGCAATGGTATGTGGCTGAGGATGCCATCCACTTCAAGTCCGGCACGCAGACTGTGAAGTACCGAGCCGACTCGATCACCGGCACTTGCTCGATCACCAGGCTGCACGAGGACCACCGGCAGTGGGCGATGCGTCAATGGTCGCCAGCTCAATTCCGGATTGGGCTGGGTGACAAAACGTTCTGTCAGGGACAGGTTCGTGCTGTAGGCCGGGTCCCAGGCCATGTAATGCAGCCAGCGATGGGCGAGGGCGCGTGTCGCGAAATCTATCGCTTCGGCATCGACCTGTGGCTCGTCGGGACGCAGGGCAACGATGGCATGCGGCGTCCAGACGACCAGATGCCCGGCGCTACGCGCCCTCAGACAGAGGTCTACATCACGAAAGTGCAGGGGGAAAAGGTGTTCGTCCAGGCCTTCGATTTCGGTGTGGACTGACTTGCGAATCATCAGACACGAACCGCTGACGGCACTGTAGTTTTGATCGTTTTCCAGACGCTGCGCGAAGCTCGCGCAGTTCGCCGCGTCATTGGCGGTGATCGCACAAGCGGTGCCATCCAGTCCCATGATGATCCCGGCGTCCACGATTTTGCTGTCTGGTGAAATGATGTTGGCGCCCACGATGCCCACTTCGGGGCGCAGTGCGTGATTGAGGAGCTGTTCGAGCCAGTCCTGCTGAACGATCAGGGCGTTGCTGTCGAGCATCAGCAGGTAGTCGCCCTGAGCGTGCCGTGCAGCGGCATTGAACAGAGCCGAGGGGCTCACCGTCTGCTCATGGCGAAGGACGCGGATGCGCTCCGATTGCATCGACTCCAGCGTGGTCAACCATTCGGTGGTCTGCGCCGACTGGCTGTTGTTGTCGCAGATCAGAATTTCGTAGAACGGGTACGTCGTGTTTTCCAGAATGCTTTCGACGCAAGGAAGCAGCGTCTGTAACTGATCCTGTGAGGTCACAAGGATGGAAATCAGCGGCTGATCGGCATGGCCGTATTCGATCCGGTAACGTCCCGCCTCCAGCGCATGCACCTGGCCGTCCACATAGCCGCGCGCGTGCAAGTGGCGTTGAAGCGTGCGCGCCTCGTCGTAATTATTCTGGGCTTGCCAGAGTGGCGAGATGGCAATCGGCTCGGTGACATGCACAAATTCGGTAAAGCTTGAGTCTTCGATCAGGCGCAGTATCAGATCGAGCTCAATGGCTTGAGCGTGGCCTGGATCGAAGCTGCCCACCGCCAGGGCTTTCTCGCGGTTGAACAGCCAGTTGCGACTGGTGGCCGACGGACAGGCCAGCAGGTAATCCAGACTGAAACCTGGTTGAAAGATCAGGCGAGCCCCTGCGTGAGCATGCAGGGTCACTTCATCGCCGAAGACCGCGCAGGCGTGTGGCGCTTCGATCATCTTCATGACGGCGCATAGCAGGCCGCTCGGGGTGAACGTCGTGCCTGCGTCGACCAGCATCCACCAGTCGTGATTGTTATCCTGCATCAGCTCGTTGATGACCGTAGCACGGTTTTCCAGGGTCGCGTCCCGCCAGGGTAACTGGGCCTGAAGCGGTGTTTGCTGCTCCCTGTCGTAGTCGGCCAGCACGAAAACCTTGAGCTTGTCGAGCAGAGGCGCATCGGACGCCATGCTTTGCAGCGTGCTCAGTACTCGCTCGGCCTGCTGATCGAAATCGGAAACGACCAGTGCAATCGACGGCCCGCCATCGTGCTGCTGCAAGTGCTCACGCAGCAAGGTGTGCTGAGCGGGCGTAGGTCTGCGCTGTCCAAGCCAACTGGCCACGCGAGTGTTGCGAACAGTCGCCTCGGACCTTCTGTCGAAGTAGCCCAGCAGGTCCATTTCCTGGACGTTGTCGCGCTGACTCAGGGGCGCAATCCTGACCTTGCCATTGAGCTCGTCGGGGCGGATCCAGCCCAGTTCGCCGGGAATCCGATGGAAGTTGGCGTGACCTTCGCGCGGCAGGGCCGGGTCTTTTCTGAACGCTTCACTGCTCTGCTGATCGGAAATGCGGAAATAGGACAGGGGACGGGCAAGCATCGCCAGATTGCCCTGACGCAGCAGTTTGGCGTACATCGCCAGATCGCCCAGCCCCCAGATCAGCACCTGATTCAGGGACATGATGTCCTGGCCGAAGGCCAGCAGGTCTTCGCGGCGACACATCACGGCACTGGGTTCGCCGACGAAATTGACGGGGTACTGGGCCAGAAACGACACCAGTTCCGGACCGTTCAGAACCACGTTCTTGCCGAATGGGTAAGCGGTGTACAGATTGTCGGCCAGCAGGGTGCCGCTGGCGTCGATTCGCTTTCGTGTCGCTGACACGATCTTGATGTCAGGACTGTCGTACATGGCATCGAACATCAGCCGCACGCAATCGGTGAGCAGGATGTCGTCGTCATAGAGAAACTTGATGTAATCGCCGCGCGCCAGCGCCACACCGTTGGCGACGTTGTGGGGTTCGCCCAGCGGTGTTTCGTTTTTATGATAGTGAATGGGCCAGCGGCTACCCGGCCTGAGTTTTTCGACAATGTCCCTGATACCGTTGTCACGGCAGTCGTCAGTGACAACGATCTCGATGTCGTCATGATTCTGGCGCAGCGCACTGGCAAGTGCCGCTTCGAAAAAAGCCGGTTTATAAGCAGGGATGACAATACTGACCAGGCGTGAAGAACTCATCGCAATACCACATGTGAAGAAGTGTTGAGAGCCCACCGGACAAGCCGGTCGGCATTCATGATCGTCTGCTGTTGTCAGACCTTGCGGCCGACGTACAGAACCGACTGGTCGGTAATGCCATGCTGCCGGAATATGCCCTCGCCGAACGCGTTCGAATCCAGGGCATCAACCGTGAAGCCGGACGCCTCCAGACGAGACACGAAGTCATGCCTGGCATACATCCGCACGTGATCATCCTGACCGAAGCGCGCCCAGCGCTCATCGACGCTGGACTCGTCGGGGTCTTCTTCGGTGTCGCTTGCGGTCAGCAGAATCGGCACCATCAGGATCGCAGAGCCACCCCTGGCCAGAACCCGATGCAGCTCGGACATGGCCTTGCGGTCATCGGGCACATGCTCCAGCACATGCGAACAGACGATGAAGTCAAAGGACTCATCGGCGTACATGTGCATGTCCATGATGTCGACGACGTCATCAGCCAGCGGCGAAAACAGATCGGCGGAGCGGTAGCGGGCGTTGGGCAGGCTGCGCAGGAATTTCGACAGTACAACGGCTGGCGCGATATCGAGAATGCGCAGGGGTTGTCCCGGCGGATTGTTCAGCAGGTGCATGGCGAACAACGCATAAAGCCGGTCGCGGTCTGACGCGTGGCATTCGGGGCAACTGTATTGGCCGACGTTCAGGGTTTCGAAATCGTCCACGCTGTAGAACACGTTCAGGCGGTGAAAGATTTCCAGATGACCTCTGTCCATCGGGTAGAAATTCGGAAATCGGCAGGAGCAGACCGGACACGTACGCATTAGCGGTTCTCGTTACTGGCAGTGACAATGACATTGATGATGCTGTCGAAAGCCTCATCGGTCAGGCTGTCGTAGATAGGCAGGCACAGGATCTGATTCGACAGGCCAGTGGCAATCGGCAAGCGCTCCGGCTTGGCCGAATCCAGACCCCGGTACATGGGGAACGTCGAAATCAACGGATAGAAATAGCGGCGGGCCAGAATGTTCTGATCACGCATGCGTTGATAGAGCGCGTCTCGCGACACGGCGAACGTTTCGCGTATCAGTACCGGGAAATACGAGTAGTTATGTTTTTCGGCACTCTGCCAGACGATGTCGATACCGGGGATCGCCGCCAGCGCAGCACGATAAAGCTCGTCGATACGCTGACGCCTGATCAGTGCCTGATCGATGTGCTTGAGCTGAAGCAGGCCGAACGCTGCGTTGATCTCGCTCATCTTGCCGTTGATGCCTGGCGCGACCACGGTGACTTCGTCGGCAAAACCGAAGTTTTTCAGGTAGTCGATACGTTGTTTGGTCTTCAGATCCGGGCTGACGATGGCGCCGCCTTCGAAGGTGTTGAAGACCTTGGTAGCGTGGAAGCTCAGGATCGAGAGATCGCCGTGCCTGAGCAGGCTTTCGCCACGGTGCTGCACGCCGAAGGCATGGGCGGCATCGTAGATGACTTTCAGGCCATAGCGGTCGGCAATCTGCTGGATGCGGTCGACGTCACACGGAATGCCATAGCAATGCACCGGCATGATGGCGGTGGTTGCCGGGGTGATGGCTTCTTCGATGCGGTCCGGGTCCAGATTGTAGGTGCCGGGCTGGATATCGACGAACACCGGCGTCAGGCTGTTCCACAGCAACGAGTGCGCGGTTGCGACGAATGAGTAGGGCGTGGTGATGACTTCGCCCTTGATCCGCAGCGCCTGGATTGCGGTCATCAAGGCCAGGGTGCCGTTGGAAAACAGCGACAGGTGCTGAACGCCCAGATAGCTTGCCAGCTCTTTCTCGAGCTGCTGGTGAAACGGGCCGCCGTTGGTGAGCTGGTGGCTGTCCCAGATCTGCTCGAGGTAGGGAATGAATTCCTCAAGGGGCGGAAGCAGGGGGCGTGTGACGGGAATCGGTGCGCTCATGGAAAGCTCTCAACACGTGTCGCAGAAGATTGCCGTTCGACAGTTCATTTTTATGGCGCATCGTGCAGCACGCACAGGTGATCGACATAAAAATGGCAGCCAAACTGTTTTGTCTTGGTCAAAAGCAAAAAACCAGCCAAGAGTGCGGTTTGTACTGTTTGAAGGTGTGCGGCTTGTGAGCGGTTTGGCGATATGTTTCAGCCCTTGATATCCCGAACGCCCGTTGCGTATTTTGTAAGCACTGCCGCAGGACGGCCTCGACATTCACAAGGATTGAGCAATGAACCGCAATGACGGCCGTTCGGTTGCACCGCAACTGACGGGCATTGATGAAGTGGAATGTGTGACGCCGGATCTCAATGGCGTGCCGCGTGGCAAGGTCATGACCGCCGAAGGGTTTAGTGAAGGGCGGCGGTTGCAGATGGCGCGGGGTGTGCTGTTGCAATGCATCATGGGCGGTTACCCGCCGGCGCGTTTCTATGGCGGTGATGACGGTGACCTGGCGCTGGTCCCCGACCCTGCGCAATTGCACCGTGTGCCGTGGAGCGATCAACCGCGTGCGCTGGCCATTTGCGACGCCGATGAATTGACCGGGGCCAGTTGCACGCTTTCGACTCGTGGGCAGCTCAAGTCGGTACTCACCCGCTACGCCGAATACGGCCTGACTCCGGTGGTGGCCACTGAACTGGAGTTCTTTGTGTTTGCCCCCAACCCGGATCCGCTTCAGGCGTTCGTGCCGCCTGTAGGACTGGACGGTCGACGCGAGCTGGGGCACTCGGCGTTCAGCATCAGTTCAAACAACGGGCTGCGGCCATTCTTCACAGAGGTGTACGCCTGCATGGCGGCGCTGGGTCTGCCACGCGATACGTTCATGCACGAGATGGGCGTCAGTCAGTTCGAAATCAACCTGCTGCACGGCGATCCCTTGCTGCTGGCCGACCAGACTTTTCTGTTCAAACACCTGCTCAAGGAGGTAGCGCTCAAACATGGCGTGATTGTGGTCTGCATGGCCAAACCGTTGGCGAACACGCCCGGCAGTTCGATGCACCTGCATCAGAGCGTGGTGGATGCGGTGTCCGGCCGCAATGTATTCAGCGCCGAGGACGGGCAGTCGACGCCTACGTTCCGGCATTTCATCGGTGGACTGCAAGCCTGCATGGCAGACTTCACGGCCTTGTTCGCGCCGAACGTGAACTCCTATCAGCGCCTGTTCCATCCGTTCGCGTCGCCCAACAACGCCTGCTGGTCCTACGACAACCGCGCCGCCGGTCTGCGAATTCCCGCCAGTGCACCGTCGGCCAGGCGCGTCGAGAATCGTCTGCCGGGTGCCGATGCCAATCCTTATCTGGTGATCGCTGCCAGCCTTGCGGCGGGGCTGTACGGGATCGAACGGGGCATCGAGCCGACCGCTGCCGTGCAGGGCGAGATTCAGGTGCCGGAAGAATTGACGTTGCCGTGTACCTTGCAGGCCGCTCTTGAGCGTCTGAAATGCAGTCATCTGGCCAAGGAACTGTTTGGTCATGAATTCATCGAAGGCTACATTGCGTCGAAGACCATGGAGCTGACCAGCTTTCTCGATGAAATTACCCCCTGGGAACGGCGCGTACTGGCTGCCCAGATTTAAAGAACGTTGTTTCGGATTCGCCTGTTAAGGCGACTCCGTATTTTGGAATGTCGATGCGCCAAATCTGGAAGTCCTTTCGAGCGCTGTATTTTGCCTCGTTGATGATGTTGATCGGCTCGGGTCTGCTGAGCACCTATCTGGCCCTGCGCCTGGCTGCCGATCAGGTGGACAGCCTGTGGGTGGGCGCCTTGATGGCGGCAAACTATTTCGGTCTGGTGCTGGGCGGCAAGATCGGTCACCGGCTGATTGGCCGGGTCGGGCATATTCGTGCCTACGCGACGTGTGCCGGGATCGTCGGTGCGGCAGTGCTGGGGCATGGCCTGATCACCTGGCTGCCTGCCTGGCTGATTCTACGGGTCATCGTCGGCCTCGGGATGATGTGTCAATACATGGTCATCGAAAGCTGGCTGAACGAGCAGGCGGCCGCCAAACAGCGGGGCATGGTATTCAGCGGTTACATGATCGCGTCCTATCTGGGGTTGGTGCTGGGGCAACTGGTGCTGGTGGTTCATCCGCAGCTTGGCCCTGAACTGCTGATGCTGGTGGCCCTGTGTTTTGCATTGTGTCTGGTACCGGTCGCCATGACCCGCGCCATTCACCCGGCGCCATTGCACCCTGCGCCGCTCGAGCCGCTGTTCTTCATGAAGCGGGTGCCCCAGTCGCTGACAGCGGTGCTGGGCGCAGGCCTGATCATCGGCTCCTTCTACGGCCTCGCGCCGGTCTATGCAGCTGAGCAGGGACTGACGACCGAGCAGGTGGGGCTGTTCATGGGCTGCTGCATTCTGGCGGGGTTTCTGGTGCAGTGGCCGCTGGGTCTGCTGTCCGACCGTTATGATCGTTCGGTACTGATGCGGGTCTTTGCGGCAGCGCTGTTCGTCGCGTCACTGCCACTTGCCGTCTTTCCCAGCGTGCCCGTGGAAGTGCTGTTCGGCGTGGGTTTTCTGGCCTCGCTGATGCAGTTCTGTCTGTACCCGCTGGCCGTAGCGTTCGCCAACGACCATGTGGAGGCCGAGCGGCGCGTCTCGCTGACCGCCATGCTGCTGATGACCTACGGTATCGGTGCAAGCATCGGCCCGCTGGCGGCCGGCGTGATTATGAAAATGTTCGGTGGGCACATGCTGTATGTGTTCGTCTGCGCCGCTGGCGCCATACTGATGCTGTTGATTCGTCCCAAGGCCGTTACGCACCTGCACCAGGTCGAAAATGCGCCGCTGCACCACGTGGCAATGCCGGACAGCATGTCCAGTTCGCCGCTCGTTGTGGCACTTGACCCACGTGTGGACGAACAGGTCGTGCAGGAACAGATGCAAACCACTGTCGAGCCTGAACCTGAGCCTGAATCGGAGCCTGCTCACGAAGATACGCCAGCGTCAGAAGGGCAGGTTGCCGAGACCGTGCAGGCCGATGGCGAGCGGGAGCGCGAAGAGGAAACCTGGAAGGCTTGATCGGTGGTCGTTGAGACTGGAGAAGGTTTACAAGCGGAATCGAGAAAAGGGTGTTGCATGATTGCGGTAACGGTTACCGCAATCACCTCAGGCGACGTCTGTCAGAAGTCGTCGTCCTTGTCGAAGCGCCGGGCCTCACGTTGCAGCTGGTACACGAAACGTTCGACCTGGCGTTGTACCAGCCCGCTCATGTTATGGAAGCGCACGCCGGCAAAGGTGGTGTGGACCCTTTCTTCGAAATGCAGGTAACGCAGCTCTACAGGGGCGGTCATTGCACCGAAGGGCAGTCTGGCGACGAATTGCTCGTACACCTGGCCCAGTTGCATGCGCTCGGACACGTCGCCTTCGAAACGCAGCTTGCAGCCGGTCGCCGAAATATCCAGCAGCTTGCCCTTGAGTGGCGATTTGAGTTTGTCGCCGCCGATTTCGATGTCCACCAGTTGCGCGAGCTTGAGCGCGGCTCGGAAAGCGTTGCGACGCTGGTGGTAGATGACTTCCTCTGGCAGCGGTCCGCGGTACAGGCGCTGGCCGTCATGGTCCACGATGTCCATCTGTTCCGAGCTTTCCCAGGCGATACGTACGCCATCGTGAAAGCCTTCTACCCGGAAGGACTCGCCATTGGTAAGGAATCGTTCGCCATCGCGGGGGATCATTTCGTCGAGCGCCAGGACGTTGGTCTCTCGGTCGACTTCGATAACGTAGCTCTGAAAGCGCTGGGCGCGCTCGTGGAAAGTAATGATCAGCGGATCATGACTTTCAAGGAGTAGCCGCAGGTTAGCGGCGATTTCCAAAGGTGTATTCAAAACCTTCGGGGGCTGCGGAGCATCATCCGCGCTTGAGCCATTCACGTTCTTACATCTCCAGGCAAAATACTACGGCAACGCAACATCGGGCATTCTGCCACTACGCACGAAACCTTTATACAGGAAGTTACGCCTGACTGAGCGGGCGTGGTCTTGCTCTTCCAGCAGTCGAACCGCGACTGTCATACAGGGTCGGCGTGTCGCCTCCATTCAAAATGCGAAGCTGGTGGGCCGTGCTCACCTGTTGCAATTGAATAAGGCTGCCATTTCGCTCGTTGAGCGTCTGGCATTCAGCGATCAGCGCGTTCAGCTCGTCCGCGGCTGCAAGCAATTGCTCGCCGATGTCCGAATGGCTGGCCAGTTGCTCAAGCCCCTGCCTGTTAGAGGGTAGCCCGAGTCCTGTCAGCACCTGACTGCGACGGCGGCCATGCTGTTCGAGCAGAATGACCAGCGCCTGTTTCTGCGCCAGTACATGTTCCATCTCGCCCATGTCGCGGCCCTGAAGGATCAGTGACTCCGCCTGCAGCAACTCATGCAGCTGCCTTGTCGGAACCATGTCGTCGGTGATCATCTGAAGCAAAGTAGTGTCTTGCATCGCATGCTCTGGTTTTTAAGCGTCCAGAATATCCAGCGCGAGCCTGGGGCTAGCGTTGGGTTTCGAAATTGAGCAGCTTGCTGGCAACGCGGTTGCTGTCCACTGTGTAAGTACCGTCAGCGATGGCCTGCTTGAGTTCGGCAACGCGTGCGCTGTTGACGGTCGGCAGATCGGCAAGCTTGTCAGTGATTTTCTGCAACTGTTGAGCCTCACTGCTCAGTGAAACGGTTTCCCCGGTACTTTTAACGCCTGCAGTACTGCTGGCAGATGTTGCCGCCTCGGTCTTGATTTCCTTGGCGGGGCTGGTGCGGGTGGCTGGCTGCGCACCGTTGATACGGTTATTAAAATCTATGACCATGATAAAAAACCTCTGGGTGTTTGGACGCTTGCCTTGTTTTCGGCCATCCCCGATAAAACTTTAGGCTCGTCGTGATAAAGCTTCTCAATAGAAGCTTTCACCGTCGGAAAGTTACCGCAGTCTAGAAAAAACGCGTCCTCTATACCAGCGTCAATATGCTCACATGGCCACTTCCACCTGCCCGGGACCGGTCACATTCGCCTTGATGACCCGGCTTGAGTTGAGATTCTTCACCCGTATCTGTTCGTTGAAACTGCCGTCGGACATCGCCTCGCCCGGCATGCGGACCGCCAGCGAGCCGCTGCGAGCGATGATCACCACCTGATCGCCCTTGTGAATCATGCGTGGCTGCTCCAGTGCCACGGGTGTTACCACCTGATCGATGACCATTGGTCGGACAACTTTCTGGCCTACTGCCTGATCCAGCGAAGACAGGAAACCCAGCCCCACACTGCTGACATCGCGCTCGCGCATCGCCACATCATCTTCAGTGACGATGGCGTCCCGTTTGAGCGGTCGCATCACGGTCACAACGTTGCGAAACAGCTGCACCTGGGCAGGCACGAACACCGTCCAGGGCGATGATCCTTCACAGCGAACCCGCACGGTGACCCGGCCGACAGGGCGAGGACTTTCCAGTGCGGCTGTCAAATCCTTGTCGCAAGCATTCATGCGCATACGCGGGTCGAGCTGCTTGACCTGGATGTCATGACGACCCTCAATCTGGTTGGTTGCCAAATAGTCTTCTACTGTGAACTCAAGAAACCCTTGGGTAACGCCGATAAGCTGTTCAGGCAGTGTGAAATTCTCTGCGCGACAGAGGTTTGTCACGCTGAAAAGGCACAGCATGCCGATTGCGCACAGAAGCCTGCGGGTTTCTAATGCCAGGTGTCGAGAAATTGTCGTCTTTGGGTTCATGACGTATAAAAAGCAAAGCCCGTGCCGCTTACCAGTCTGGTGTGTGGATAACGGTTGCTTTGGTAAGAGGGGGTCGGCATGGCAGGTGTAATGGATTCGGTAAACCAGCGCACGCAGCTGGTGGGTCAGAATCGCCTGGAGTTGCTCTTGTTCCGTCTCGACGGCAAGCAGCTCTATGGCATCAACGTGTTCAAGGTTAAAGAAGTACTGCAATGCCCGAAACTTACCATCATGCCCAAATCGAGTCCGATCGTTCGGGGCGTGGCGAACATTCGCGGCGGCACCATTCCGATCATGGACCTGGCGATGGCAACCGGTTCGGCAGGCATGATCTCGCTGGTCAATTCCTTCGTGATCATCACGGAGTACAACACCAAGGTTCAGGGTTTTCTGGTGCACTCGGTCGAGCGCATCGTCAACATGAACTGGGAAGAGATTCATCCGCCACCCAAGGGCACCGGCCGCGACCATTACCTGACTGCGGTCACGCGGGTCGATAATCAGCTGGTCGAAATTATCGACGTCGAGAAGATTCTCGCCGAGGTTGCGCCGATCTCCGAAGAGGTGTCGGTAGGCGTCATCAATGAAGAGGTCCATCACAAAGCCATCTCGATGCGAGTGCTGACCGTCGACGACTCGTCGGTGGCGCGCAAGCAGGTCAGCCGTTGTCTGGAAACGGTCGGCGTGGAAGTGGTTGCGCTGAACGACGGTCGTCAGGCGCTGGACTACCTGCGCAAGATGGTCGAAGAAGGCAAGAAGCCTCACGAAGAGTTCCTGATGATGATCTCCGACATTGAAATGCCGGAGATGGACGGCTATACCCTAACCGCGGCGATCCGCAACGACCCGCGCATGCAGAAAATGCACATCACCCTGCATACTTCGCTTTCCGGGGTATTCAACCAGGCGATGGTCAAGAAAGTCGGTGCCGACGATTTCCTCGCGAAATTCCGGCCGGATGATCTGGCAGCCAGGGTTGTCGCGCGCATCAACGCAGCAGAATAAGTAACGGAATAATAGTCGGGGGCGTCGCCCCCGGTGATTCACCTGATTTGAGAGGCTGCACCTTGTCTACGGGTAATTTGGATTTTGATCAGTTCCGGGTATTTCTGGAAAAAGCCTGTGGCATCCTGCTTGGGGAAAACAAGCAGTACCTGGTGTCCAGCCGTCTCAACAAACTGATGGAACAGCAAAGCATCAAATCGCTTGGCGAACTGGTCCAGCGCATTCAGACCCAGCCGCGCAGTGGTTTGCGCGAGCAGGTGGTCGATGCGATGACGACCAACGAAACCCTGTGGTTTCGCGATACCTACCCCTTCGAAGTCTTGAAAAACAAGGTGCTTCCCGAGCAGATCAAGGCCAGTCCCGGGCAGCGACTGCGCATCTGGTCGGCGGCCTGCTCGTCGGGGCAGGAACCGTATTCGTTGTCGATGTCCATCGATGAGTTCGAGCGCGCCAACCCTGGCCAGCTCAAGTCTGGCGCGCAGATCGTCGCCACCGACCTGTCGGGTGCGATGCTCAACAACTGCAAGACCGGCGAATACGACAGTCTGGCCATCGGCCGCGGCTTGTCGCCGGATCGTCTGCAGCGCTTTTTCGACGTCAAGAGTCCGGGTCGCTGGGTCGTCAAGACGCCGATCAAGAGTCGCGTGGAGTTCCGCTCCTTCAACCTGCTCGACAGCTACGCCGCGCTGGGCAAGTTCGACATCGTGTTCTGCCGCAACGTACTGATCTACTTCTCTGCTGAAGTGAAGAAAGACATCCTGCTGCGCATCCACGGCACGCTCAAGCCCGGTGGCTACCTGTTTCTGGGTGCGTCCGAAGCGCTCAACGGCCTGCCGGACCACTACCAGATGGTTCAGTGCAGTCCCGGGATCATTTACAAGGCCAAGTGATTGGCGGTGTCTGTGCTCAATAGAAAGAGACCTGCGGGTCTCTTTTTTTGTTGTGCCACACAAGCCCTTGCTGACTAGAGTTCTCTCGGATTTGCGTATGAGCAGTCCGCAAATACACGTACGGGAGCTGTTTCAGCCCGGCCAAGCCGCTTTTCGGGCGCAGGCCGATGACGTCGTACCCCTGTTGCCACGTTAGCGTCGACCAGGGACCGACTCAGGTGCAGCCTCGGTCGCCCCTCCATACTGGCAAAAAAACGGCACCCACCTTGCCGCTTTACCTCTTTACAGCGGAAATGCCTTGCCGCTTTTCTGGCATTGCCGCTTTGCCACCGTCTGCAAGCCCCGTAATCATTGCGTTTTGAGAAGTGGCACGCCGATTGCTTTGTCAGTGACAACAGAATCAGGTCAACCGGCAAAGGTTTCCCGACATGAGCATCAGTTTCGATAAAGCGCTAGGCATTCACGAAAAGGCCCTCAACTTCCGGGCTCAGCGTGCAGAGGTGTTGGCCAACAACATTTCCAACGCTGATACCCCGAACTTCAAGGCTCGCGATCTCGACTTTTCGTCGGTGCTGGCTGCCGAGAACGACAAGGTCCAGAACGGCCATTTCGTGCTGAACAAGACCAACAGTCGCCACATCGAAGCCGAAGGTATGGGCAATCAGGATGGCACGCTGATGTACCGCACGCCGTCGCAGCCATCGCTTGACCAGAACACCGTCGATTCCCAGGTCGAGCAGGCCAGCTACACCGAGAACGCCATGGGCTTTCAGGCCAGCTTCACCTTGCTCAACAGCAAATTCAAAGGGCTGGTTGCAGCCCTTCGCGGAGAGTAATTCATGTCACTAGCCAATGTGTTCAACATTGCCGGTAGCGCCATGAGTGCCCAGACCACGCGTCTGAACACCACGGCCAGTAACATCGCCAACGCCGAGACCGTGTCCTCGAGTGCCGACGCCACTTACCGCGCCCGTCATCCGGTGTTCGCCACCGTGATGCAGGGTCAGCAGTCCACTGGTGGTTCGCTGTTCCAGGATCAGGGCGAAGCCGGGCAGGGTGTTCAGGTCAACGGCATCATCGAAGACAGTTCCAACCTCGAAGCGCGCTACGAGCCCAATCATCCTTCGGCCGACAAGAACGGGTATGTCTATTACCCCAACGTCAATGTCGTGGAAGAAATGGCCGACATGATTTCCGCCAGTCGTTCGTTCCAGACCAACGCTGAAATCATGAACACCGCAAAATCCATGATGCAGAAGGTTCTGACCCTCGGTCAGTGATAGAAGGCGAAAGATATGGCCGTTGAAAATAATGTATCGACGAGTTTTGTAAACTCGCTCCAGAACCCGACGCCGACGAAGACTGATTCGACGGGCACGCTGGGCAAGGATTCTTTCCTGCAGCTGCTGGTCACGCAGATGAAGAACCAGAACCCTCTGGATCCTCAGGACAACACAGAGTTCGTGGCTCAGCTGGCTCAGTTCAGCAGCGTGGAAAGCCTCCAGAACCTGACCACCACCGTTGACTCGATTGCCGGCAGCTACCAGTCGTCTCAGGCGCTCCAGGCTTCGTCGTTGGTGGGTCGCTCCGTGATCATCAACGCCGGTTCCACAGCGGTTGACACCACCAAGGGCATGGTCGGCTCCATCGCCGTGCCAGCCACCAGTTCCGTGACGAGCGTCAAGATTTACGACGCCCAGTCGAACCTGGTCAATACCGTTGATCTCGGCACGCTGCCGGCCGGTTCGACCAGCTTTGCCTGGGACGGAAAGGCCAGCGATGGCACCGTCGCGCCTGCTGGCACTTACAGCTTTACCGCTGCAGGTTCGGTTGATGGCAAGAACACCCAGTTCACGACTTACCTGCCTGCGATCGTCAACAGCGTCACGCTGGGCGTCAATGGTGCTGAAACAAAGCTCAACCTGGCCAGCGGCAGTGTTGCCTTGTCCAAAGTTCAAACGATCGGAATATAGAGCCGACTAGACGGCGCAGGAGTGAAATATGTCTTTCAATATCGGTCTTAGTGGGCTCTATGCTGCAAACAAGAGTCTCGACGTTACCGGCAACAACATTGCCAACGTAGCGACCACAGGCTTCAAGGCGTCCCGTGCGGAGTTCGCTGACCAGTACGCGCAATCGATTCGCGGTACGTCCGGCCAGACCAACGTGGGCAGCGGTGTTTCCACCGCCGCGGTTTCCCAGCAGTTCTCTCAGGGCAACCTGACCACGGGCACCGCCAACAGCCTTGACCTTGCCATCAACGGCAACGGCTTCTTCCAGCTCAGCAATAACGGCGAGAAGCTGTATACCCGTGCCGGTGCATTCCACACTGACAAGGAAGGTTTTGTCGTCAACAGCGCTGGCATGAAGCTGCAGGGCTACAACGTCGATGCCAATGGCAGTGTCGTGACCGGTGCGTTGAGCGATCTGCGCGTTGATTCGTCGAACCTGGAGCCCAAGCCTACCAGTTCGATCACCAACGTCGCCAACCTGAACTCGGTGACACCATTGCCGAGTCTGTCGACCTTCGATGCCACAGATACCAAAAGCTACAACATGAAGTACAGCACGCCGACTTACGACTCTCAGGGTAATGCACACACCCTGGACCAGTACTTCGTCAAGACCGGCACTAACACCTGGTCCATGTACTCGCTGATGGATGGCCGCAGCATCGCCAACCCGGCCACCACCACTGCCGACAAGAACGACCTGACCTTCAACTCGGCTGGCAATCTGGTCGTGACCGCGCCTGGCGCAGTGCCTACCAACAGCGCGAACATCACGTTCAACACTGACGGCACCTTCAACGTCAACAACTGGGTGCCAGGCGTGCAGACCGGTTCAGGCACCACCACGACCTGGGCTGCCAACGGTGCCGCAGGTGCGGCCACGATCAAGCTGAACATGTCCGGCATCACCCAGACGGCTTCGGTGTCGGGTCTGCTCACTCAGGATCAGGATGGTTACGCGACCGGTCAGTTGAGCGCGATGAGCGTGGATGCAACCGGCAATCTGTTCGCCACCTACACCAACGGCAAGTCGCAAGTGATCGGTCAGACCTCGCTGACCAACTTCGCCAACGTACAGGGTCTGGCGCAGGCGGGCGGCACCAACTGGCGTGAAACCTTCGCGTCGGGCGTTCCGGTCAGCGGTACTCCGCAGTCGGGCACTCTGGGCTACATCACCGGTCAGGCGCTGGAAGAGTCCAACGTTGACCTGACCATGGAGTTGGTCAACCTGATCAAGGCGCAGAGCAACTATCAGGCGAACGCGAAGACCATCTCGACGCAAAGCACCATCATGCAGACCACCATTCAGATGACGTGATAAGTCGGTACTGCAATGAACGAAAAGCCCCTTGAAAGGGGCTTTTTGTTTTTCCGGTGTCCCGTCCTGAAACGGTCTGTCAGGCGGTTGCTCAGATCGAACAATCGGATCTGACGAAGTGACCTTTCAGTCGTGTCCAGCCCGGCCCCGGACTGGTCTGGGCACAGACGATACGGCTGTCGCCCTGCCATTTGTAATAGTGGGCGGGCGCGGCCTGGGCGAGCAGGGCGAGGGTCGTCAGGCTGGCGGTGACGATGCCGGTAATCCAGGTGCGAGCAGGCATGTCGATTCCCGAGCTGCAGGGTGGTGAGCGCAAGATTATCACTGCCTGTCTACTGCGACATGGGGTCAGTGAAGTTTTTTTGGCGGTGAGTTGCCCATGCTGGCAGGCAGGCGGCAGTCCGCCGCCGCTATCGGATAGCCGTTTGCCAGATGTCATCTGAAGTACGCCCGTTTTTGCTGGTAAATCAAGCATTTGTGTTGCGCGTGCAGAGTTGGTTCGAAAATTGCTTTCTCCCTGTCAGAACAGCTACAGGCGGCAAGCGTCTGTCGGAGGAGGAAGACTGTGGACAAGTTGCTTTACGTCGCAATGAGCGGTGCATCTGAAAACGCGATCGCGCAGAAGGCCCATGCCAACAACCTGGCAAACGTGTCGACCAACGGCTTCATGCGCGACCTGGAACAGGCCCGCTCAATGCCCGTGTATGGCGAGGTCATGCCTTCGCGCGCCTATGCCATGAGCGAGCGTCCAGGCACCGACTTTTCCGGCGGCGCGATGGTCGAGACCGGTCGTGAGCTGGACATCGCCATCAAGGGCAACGGCTGGATCGCGGTGCAGACACCCGATGGCGGCGAAGCCTATACCCGCAGTTCCGGCATGAACATCGATGCGCTGGGCGTGTTGCGCGACGGCAGCGGTTTGCCGGTAATGGGCAACGGCGGTCCGATTGCCGTGCCGCCCCAACAGCAGATCGAAATCGGTGCCGACGGCACTATCAGTATTCGTTCGCTCGGTGAGAGTCCTCAGGTGATGGCGCAGGTTGACCGGATCAAACTGGTCAATCCTGATCTGAACACGATGGAGAAGGGGCCCGATGGCCTGATCCATACCAAGAGCGGCCGGCCTGCCGATGTGGATGCCAACGTTCAGGTCGAGTCCGGTTTCCTGCAGGCGAGCAACGTGAACGCCGTCGAGGAGATGACCTCGGTCCTGGCCCTGGCTCGTCAGTTCGAGCTGCACGTCAAGATGATGAAGACCGCCGAAGAAGACGACCAGTCGATGGCTCGCGTCTTGCAACTTGGCTAACTATTGACAGCTTGCGCCGACAAACCGGCGCTCGAGGAGAACCCACATGCTACCTGCACTATATGTCGCCAAAACCGGCCTTGCCGCTCAGGACACCAACCTGACCACGATCTCCAACAACCTGGCGAACGTGTCGACCACAGGTTTCAAGAGCGATCGTGCCGAGTTTCAGGACCTGCTCTATCAGATCAAACGTCAGCCAGGCGCACAGTCCACTCAGGACAGCGAACTGCCTTCCGGCCTGCAGCTGGGTACCGGTGTACGCATCGTCGGCACGCAGAAGAACTTCACTGCCGGCAGCCTGCAGACCACCAATAACCCGCTGGACCTGGCCGTCAACGGCCGTGGTTTCTTTCAGGTGACTCAGCCGGACGGCACCGTGGCCTACAGCCGCGACGGTACCTTCCACCTGGACGCCAACGGCCAGATCGTGACCGCCAACGGTTATGCCCTCGAGCCTGCAATTGTGGTTCCGCAGAATGCCCAGACCTTCACGGTCGGTCAGGACGGTACTGTTTCGGTGACCCTGGCAGGCGCAACCGCGACGCCGCAGATCATCGGCAACATCCAGACCGCCGACTTCATCAACCCGGCCGGCCTGCAGGCCATCGGTGGCAACCTGTATCTGGAAACCGGTTCCAGCGGCGCGCCGCAGATCGGCACGCCCGGTTTGAACGGCCTGGGTCCGACCCTGCAGAACACCCTGGAAAACTCCAACGTGAGCACCGTTGAGGAACTGGTCAACATGATCACGACCCAGCGCGCCTACGAGATGAACTCCAAAGTGATCTCGACCGCCGACCAGATGCTGCAGAACCTGACTCAGAACCTGTAACACCCTGATGTACCTGTTGCTCAAGCTCAATCCGATGCGGCGCCTGATAAGCGTCTGTTACACCGCGAGGTTTCAAGTGTCATGAAGCACCTAAGTGTTGTTCCGCGTTTTTCAGTGTTGATCGCTTCATTGTGCGGGATCGCTTTGCTGTCGGGCTGCGTGGCGCCGTCCGCCAAGCCCAATGACCCTTATTACGCGCCGGTGTTGCCGCGCACACCGATGTCGGCCGCGGCCAACAACGGTGCGATCTATCAGGCAGGCTTCGAGCAGAACCTTTACGGCGACCGTAAGGCGTTCCGTGTGGGCGACATCATCACCATCACGCTCTCGGAGCGTATGGCGGCGAGCAAGGCGGCCAGTTCGGCATTGAAAAAAGACAGCACCAACAGCATCGGATTGACCTCGTTGTTCGGCTCGGGCCTGACCACCAACAACCCCATTGGCGGCAATGATCTGAGCCTGAGCGCCGGTTACAACGGATCGCGTGCCACTGACGGCAGCGGTCAGGCTGCCCAGAGCAACAGCCTCACCGGTTCCGTGACCGTGACCGTGGCCGACGTGCTGCCCAACGGTATTCTGGCGGTACGTGGCGAGAAGTGGATGACGCTCAACACCGGTGACGAGCTGGTGCGCATTGCCGGTCTGGTTCGCGCCGATGACATCGCGACCGATAACACGGTTTCGTCCACACGCATTGCCGATGCACGCATCACCTATTCGGGGACAGGCGCCTTCGCCGATTCCAGCCAGCCAGGCTGGTTCGACCGGTTCTTCCTCAGCCCGTTGTTCCCTTTCTGATAGCGGGATAGACATGATCAAGCTCAAGCAACTCATAGCCGCGACCCTGTTGTTGACCACAGCGTTCGGTGCGCACGCCGAACGTCTGAAAGACATCGCGAGCATCTCCGGCGTGCGTGCCAACCAGTTGATCGGTTACGGTCTGGTGGTGGGCCTCAACGGTACGGGCGACCAGACCACTCAGACCCCGTTCACGCTGCAGACCTTCAACAATATGCTGTCGCAGTTCGGCATCAAGGTGCCGGCCGGTTCCGGTACGGTGCAGCTGAAAAACGTTGCGGCGGTGGCGGTCTATGCCGACCTGCCGGCGTTCGCCAAGCCGGGCCAGACAGTCGACATTACCGTTTCCTCGATCGGTAACTCCAAGAGCCTGCGTGGTGGTGCCTTGTTGATGACGCCGATGAAAGGTGTCGACGGCAATGTGTACGCCATCGCTCAGGGCAACCTGGTGGTGGGTGGTTTCGACGCGGAAGGCCGTGACGGTTCCAAGATTACTGTGAACGTTCCGTCGTCGGGTCGTATCCCTGGCGGTGCGTCGGTCGAGCGTTCGGTGCCGAGCGGCTTCAATCAGGGCAACACGCTGACCCTGAACCTCAACCGTTCCGACTTCACCACCGCCAAGCGCATCGTCGACAAGATCAACGACCTGCTCGGCCCGGGCGTTGCCCAGGCGCTGGATGGCGGCTCGGTTCGCGTGACCGCACCTCTGGATCCGGGCCAGCGCGTCGACTATCTGTCGATTCTGGAAAACCTCGAAGTCGATCCGGGCCAGACTGCGGCCAAGGTCATCATCAATTCGCGGACCGGTACCATCGTGATCGGTCAGAACGTGAAGGTATCGCCAGCCGCCGTGACTCACGGCAGCCTGACCGTGACCATCACTGAAGACCCTATTGTCAGTCAGCCGGGCGCGTTGTCCGGTGGCCAGACGGCTGTAGTCCCTCGCTCGCGGGTCAATGCCCAGCAGGAACTGCACCCGATGTTCAAGTTCGGTCCGGGCACCACGCTTGACGAAATCGTCCGTGCGGTCAATCAGGTGGGCGCTGCGCCCGGTGACCTGATGGCCATCCTCGAAGCCTTGAAGCAGGCCGGCGCGTTGCAAGCCGACCTGATCGTGATCTGAGGACGCGTACATGGACATCAAGGGTGGGATTTCCACGCCGGTCGACTCGGGTGCCTATACCGACGTCAATCGTCTGGCAGCGCTGAAGCATGGCGACAAGGACAGTGTGGCGAACCAGAAAAAAGTCGCCCAGGAGTTCGAGTCGCTGTTCGTCAGCCAGATGCTCAAGGCCATGCGTTCGGCCAACGAAGTGCTGGCCAAGGACAACCCGATGAACACCGCGGCGACGCGGCAGTATCAGGACATGTATGACCAGCAGTTGGCCGTGACGCTGTCCACCCGTGGTAACGGCATTGGCCTGCAGGACGTGCTGATGCGTCAGTTGTCGAAAGACAAAGGCATTCAACACGCAGCGCCGACTGACCAGGCGGCGACAGCTGCTGACCCGGCAGCGCCTGCCAAGACCGAACTGGCGACCAGCGTCTATCAGCGTCCGCTGTGGGCCACGCGTTCGGTGGCTGCCGATCAGGCGGCTGCGGCCGCTTCGGCGTCCGGTGAAGGTCGTAATGACATGGCGCTGCTCAACGCACGTCGTCTGTCGCTGCCGACCAAACTGACTGACAGATTGCTGGCGGGCATCGTGCCGTCGGCCACCGCCGCAACCAACGTTGCCAACAGCCCGATGCCTTCACGCGCCGTGGCCAATGCCAGCGGCAAGAACGGCGACTGGACTCTGGACCCCAATCTGGCACCGGCGCCGGAGTACGTGCGCACCATGGCCCAGCCACCTTTGGCCCCGGCCAAACGTGCGTTCAGCAATGCTGACCAGTTCGTGGAAACCATGTTGCCGCTCGCCAAGGAAGCCGCTGCGCGCATTGGCGTCGACCCAGTCATGTTGGTGGCGCAGGCTGCACTGGAAACCGGCTGGGGCAAATCCATCATGCGTCAGCAGGACGGCAGCAGCAGTCACAACCTGTTTGGCATCAAGGCGGCCGGCAGCTGGAAAGGGCCGGAAGCGCGTGCGATCACCAGCGAGTTCCGCGACGGCAAGATGGTCAAGGAGACGGCAGATTTCCGTTCCTATACCTCGTACGCCGACAGCTTCCACGACCTGGTCAGTCTGCTGCAGAACAACAATCGATATAAAGAAGTGGTCAATTCGGCCGATAAGCCGGAACAGTTTGTAAAAGAATTGCAGAAGGCCGGTTACGCAACAGATCCGGACTATGCCAGCAAGATTTCGCAGATTGCGAAGCAGATGAAGAGTTACCAGACGTACGCCGCTGCAACGGGCTCTTCCACGACTTTATAAGGTTTTAATCATGTCGCTGATTTCAATTGGGCTCTCAGGTATCAATGCCAGCAGTGCCGCGATCAACACCATCGGTAACAACACGGCCAACGTGGATACCGCCGGTTACTCGCGTCAGCAGGTGATGACCACGGCGTCGGCACAGGTCAACATTGGTCTGGGGGTCGGCTACATCGGCACCGGCACCACGCTGTCCGACGTGCGTCGCATCTACAACAGCTACCTCGACAGCCAATTGCAATCCAGTACAGCGCTCAAGGCCGATGCCACGGCTTACTCCGGGCAGGCGACCAAGACCGATCAGTTGCTGTCCGACAGCACGACCGGCGTGGCTGCGCAACTGACAGATTTCTTCACCAAGTTGCAGAGCGTCGCCAGCAGCGCCACGCAGGCGTCAAGCCGTTCGGCGTTTCTGACCCAGGCGGCTTCGGTCAGCGGGCGTTTCAACTCGGTGGCTGCACAGCTGACGTCGCAGAACGACAACGTCAACGCACAGCTCAATACCTTCACGCTTCAGGCCAACGAGCTGACCAAGCAGATCGCTGGTCTGAACAAGCAGATTACCCAGGCCTCGGCGGGCAATACCACGCCCAACTCGCTGCTGGATTCGCGCAACGAAGCCGTTCGCAAGCTCAACGAGCTGGTCGGCGTCAAAGTGGTCGAAAACAACGGCAACTACGATGTCTACACTGGTACGGGACAGTCGCTGGTCAGTGGTGCGAACGCCTACACCATGAGTGCGACGCCAAGCGCCGCCGATCCGTTGCAGTACAGCCTGCAGATCACTTACGGTCAGACCAAGACAGACATTACCTCGGTCGTGAGCGGTGGTTCGATTGGCGGTCTTCTGCGTTATCGCGCCGACATACTGGTCCCGGCTGCCAATGAGCTGGGGCGTGTGGCCATGGTGCTGGCCGATCAGATGAACAGCCAGATGAGCCAGGGCATCGACAGCAAGGGCAACTTCGGTTCAGGTCTGTACACCAGCATCAACAGCGCTGATGCCATCCTTCAGCGCAGCACCGGCAACGTCAATAACAGCACAGGCTCCGGCAATCTGGGCGTCACCATCAAAGACACCAGCAAGCTGACCGCCGATGATTACGAAGTCACGTTCAGCGACACCAACAACTACACGATACGTCGCCTGCCCAACGGCGAAAGCGTGGGTACAGGTGCGCTGAGCGACAATCCGCCCAAGCAGTTCGATGGCTTCAGCATGAGCCTGAGTGGCAATGCGGTGGCTGCTGGTGACATCTTCAAAGTGACGCCGACCCGCAACGGTGCCTCGGGTATCGCTGTGGCGTTGACCGATCCCAAGGACATTGCGGCAGCAGCACCCCTGACCGCAGCGGCGGGTACCAGCAACTCGGGTACCGGTGGCTTTACCCAACCGGTCGTTGCAACCAAGTCCGATATCTACGACACCGCGCAAACCGCCGATCTGCGCAACGCGCTGAAAACCACCACGCCCATGAAGCTGGTGATGGGGGCTGCCAGCACCACAGGCGTTCAGAGCTATTCGCTGGTGGATGCAACCGGTGCTGCAGTGCTCGACCAGAATGGCAACGCCGTCAGCGGCTCGATCATTCAGGGCCAGAACAACCAGCTCAAGCTCAGCATCGGTTATACCAATACGACCACGACGCCCAATACCCGGACGGCGTTCGAGGTCGAGATGACCCTTTCCGGCTCGCCGATTGTCAATGACACGTTCAGCATCTCCCTTACGGGTGCAGGCTCTTCCGACAACCGTAACGCGCTGGCGATGATCGACCTGCAGACCTCCAAGTCGGTGGGTGTCACGGGTGGCAGTGTCGGCACCAGTCTTTCCGGTGCCTACGCTGACATCGTGTCGGTGGTCGGCACGCGGACCGCGCAGGCCAAGAGTGATGTGACGGCCAACGAGTCGGTCCTGGCAACGGCCAAGGCCGCACGGGACTCGGTGTCCGGCGTATCGCTGGACGAGGAAGCGGCCAACCTGATCAAGTATCAGCAGTACTACACCGCCTCCTCGCAAATCATCAAGGCGGCCCAAACCATTTTCAGCACGCTGATCAACAGTCTTTAAGGAATCGTGAGCCATGCGTATTTCAACCACCCAGATCTACGAATCCACGACCGCGAACTATCAGCGTAACTACTCGAACGTCATCAAGACGGGCGAAGAAGTCTCCAGCGGTATCAAGCTCAATACGGCGAGCGATGATCCGGTAGGGGCTGCGCGTGTTCTGCAGCTCACTCAGCAGAATGCGATGCTGACCCAGTACGAATCGAACATTGCCACGATCAGCACCAACGTGGACAACTCCGAAACGGCGATGAGCAACATCACCGACACCATGCAGGCAGCCCGGGAGGCGATTGTAAGGGCAGGCAACGGTACGTACACCGATGCGAGCCGTATCGCCATCGCCAATGAACTGAAGCAGTATCAAAGCCAGCTGCTGGGCCTGATGAACAGCCAGGACAGCAACGGCCAGTACATTTTCTCCGGTTCCAAGTCGTCGACGCCGGCCTATACCGAGTCTGCCGACGGCACTTACGTGTACAACGGTGACCAGACCAGCATTAACCTCTCCGTGGGTGATGGCCTGGTATTGGCCAGCAATACCACCGGCTATGAGGCGTTCGAGCAGGCGATCAACTCGACGCGCACGTCCGCCACGCGGCTGTCTCCGGCAACGGAAGATGGCAAGGTCGTGCTGTCCGGCGGTCCGGTCACATCCACCAGCGTCTACAACTCTGCCTATCAGGGTGGCGAGCCTTACACGCTGACGTTCTCCAGCAGTACGCAATTCAGGATTACCGACGGCACCGGCAAGGACGTCACCACAGACGCCTCTTCAGCCGGTAACTACACCAGCGGCGGCATTGGTGCTCAGACCTTCACGTTCCGTGGCGTGGAAATGAACCTGAACGTCAACCTGTCTGCTGCGGAAAAGGCGACAACGGCCACCGCCGACGCCGCCATGACCAATCGAAGCTACAGCCTTGCGTCGACGCCGGACAACGTCAATGCAACCCGCAGCCCTGGCAACACGTCCAGCGCGACTGTGAGCAGTTCGGCTGTGGGCACAAGCGCTGCCGACCTGACGGCTTACAACAATACCTTTCCTACCGGCGGCGCCATTCTCAGGTTCACCAGCGCCACCGCGTACGAACTGTATGCATCGCCCATTACCGCCGACAGCACGCCGGTTTCTTCGGGGACGATGGCAGGGGGCAACGCCAAGGCTTCGGGAGTCAATTTCGCGATCAACGGCACCCCGGCCGCAGGTGACCAGTTCGTCGTTCAGTCCGGCACTCGTCAGACTGAAAACGTGCTGAACACGTTGACGGCCGCCATCAAGGCATTGAGTACCCCGGCTGATGGCGATCTGGTTGCAACCCAGAAGCTCAATGCATCGATGACGTCGGCGCTGGGTAACCTGAGCAGCAGCATCGAGCAGGTCTCCACCGCGAAGGCGGCGGGCGGTGCGCGTCAGCTTGCTGCGATGGCGCAAGGTACGACGAACGATTTGCTCAAGGGCAACAATACGGTCGAGCAGGGCACTTATGTCAACGCTGACATTATTGAAGCCACAACCCGGCTGACGCTGCAGAAGACTATGCTGGATGCCTCTCAGCAGGTGTTTGTCCAGTTGTCCAAGTTGAACCTGTTCAGCCAGCTGTAATCCTGGGGTTGAGCATCCGCCGTCTTTATTTCAGCGGTGAGGGGAGCTGCCTGACCAGTCGCTTCCCGCCGTTCGCGAGTCTGCAATAGTGAATCCAGTTCCCCTCGTCAGCGTCGTCATTCCCGCCTTCAATCCACGCTTCTTTCGCCAGGCGCTGCAAAGTGCGCTGGATCAGGTCTACGACAATCTGGAAATCATCGTCTGCGACGACTGTCGGACCGACGAAATCAAAGCCATTTTCGACGAGTTGGCGTCTGCGCCCGACAGCCGGGCGCGCTACGTGCGCAACGATCAGCGCCTTGGCTTTCAGCGCAACATGCTTCGCTGCCTGGAAGAAGCCAGCGGCGAATACATCAAGTTTCTGTGTGACGACGACAGGCTCTATGCCTACTGCGTGCTGAATCAGGCTCGGGTGCTCGAGGCGCATGCCGACGTACGACTGGTGGTCGGCAGGCGTCATCTGGTGGACGCCGATAATTACGTGTTGCCGGCACGAATGGAAAACGTCGGGCTCGTGCCTTACGACGCCTTGTACAAAGGCGCTGATATGCTGGCCATCTTCGAGCGCACACCGCGCAATTATCTGGGAGGGTTCAGCGGTGCATTGATGCGCAGGGCCGATGTTCTGGAGTTGCTGCCATCGATTGCGCAGCCCGGCGAGGGTTTTATCGCAACGCTGGATTTCACGCTGTTCATCTGCCTGTTGCGCCGCGGCAATCTTGTCACGCTGCACAGCATCGAAAATATAGAGCGTCTGCATCCGGGGCGTTTGAGTCGTCAGCCTGAAATGAATCAGTTGGCAGTGACTGAATGGGGCTGGATTTCCGAAATGCTCAAGGCCCGCAGTGGCGAGCAGGCACCAGCCCAGGGGTGGGTAAGGTTTCTGCCGCTGCGCAAGGCTTCGCAGGAGCCACGCGAAGAGTGGGACGAGGTTGGTATTTACGGCATCATGGCCAATCGGCAGGGCGTCATGCGAAGCCGGGTGGGCGCTGAAAGTCAGAGTTATGCCGAGCTTTACGAGGATTGGCTATCCTGCCGTCAGTTCAGCAAACCGCAGAAAAAGCTTCTTGAACAGCGCATTGCGAGCTGGCCGTGGCTGCCGCGTATCGTTCCAGTGATCATTGATGACGAGGGCAGTGCCGAGCACCTGGACACTACGCTGCGCAGCATTGCCGAACAGGACTACGCGGCTGAAGCCGTTGTGGTGCTGACCACGGCAACGAGCATCAACGATCCGCAAGTGCTGCGCTTTGCCTTGCACCCTGATCAGGCGCAGCAGTTGAACGACGTGCTGCCGTTGCTGGAGCAGGCCGACTGGGTGTACCTGCTGCGTGCCGGTGACAGGCTGACATCCACTTCGCTGTTGGTGCTGGCCGAACGCATTGCGCACATCCCCGGCATGCTGTGCGCCTACAGTGACGAAGGTGCGATCATCGAGGACGAATCCGGCGAGCCTATTTTCAAGCCCGGATTCAACCTGGACCTGATGCGCGCCTATCCGTATGTCGGGCGCGCGCTCGCCTTCGAGCGACGCAACCTGCTGGCAATGGGCGGATTCGACTCTGCGCACGCAGAGCTGGCACCCCACGACGTGATCTGGCGTCTGGTGGAAGGCCCGGGGTTGCAGACCATCGAGCACATCGCGGAAGTTCAGGTCGAATCAGTGCTTGCGTTCGCTGACTGGCTGTCGCTGCCTGAAGTGATCATGAAGAGTGAGCCGCTGGTGTCGGCTCACCTGACACGCATTGGCCGAGAGCATCTGATCCATCATGACCAGTCGTCGCTGATCAATCGCATCGAATACCTGCACCCGGAGCGGCCGCTGGTATCGATCATTATCACGACGCACGACCAATTGGCGGCGCTGGAGCGTTGTGTCGACAGCCTGCTGAGCAACACGTCCTACCTGAATTACGAAGTGTTGATCGTTGATAAGGCCAGTGAAACCCCTGAAGCGCAAGCCTGGTTTGCCGCGATGGGGCAACTGGGTACCGAGAAGCTGCGGATTTTCACATTGCCTGAAACCTGCAGTGAGGCCACCGCACAGAACATTGCGGCGCGAGAGGCGCGTGGCGACTATCTGGTCATGCTCAGCCCTCACTCGATCATCCATCAGGCCGACTGGCTGGAAACCCTGCTCAATCATGCTCAGCGTCCCGAGGTTGGTATCGTCGGCCCTCGAATCATCAACCCGCAAGGCAATGTGCTGTACGCAGGGATGGTGCTGGGGATGGAAGGCGTGGCTGGCAGACCATTCTTCAATTTCCACGCGGGCTCGAACAGCTATATGCAGCGGCTGCAAGTGACGCAGAACTGGAGTGCAGTCAGCGGTAATTGCCTGATGGTGCGCAAGGACGTATTCCAGAGCCTTGATGGGTTGGAGGCGCCAACCTTCACCCAAGGCTTGCACGATCTTGACCTATGCATGCGCGTCGGACGCAGCGGCTACCTGATAGTCGGCACCCCCGATTCGACGGTCGTATTGGCCGAACCTGCTGCCGCTGTGCGTTCCGATGCGTCGAAAAAAGCGCTTGAAGACGAGCAGAACGCTTTCTACCAGAAGTGGCTGCCGGCGATCGCCCGTGACCCGGCCTACAACCCCAATCTGAGTCTCCATGAAGCGCTATCCTTCGATCTGGAACCTGGTCTGCTGGATGGCTGGAACCCGTTCTGCGCTCGGCATCTGCCGACCATTCTGGGCATGATCGTCAATTCGTCAGCAGTGGGGCACTACCGGGTCAGCCAGCCTCTGATCGAATTGAAGGCCGCTGGACGCGTGCTGGGCAGTCTGGCGTACCACTCGCCGTCGATTGTCGAGGTCGAGCGCATATCCCCGGATGTGGTGATCCTTCAAGGGCGTTACAGCGAGGCCAAGATTCCCGACATCGTTCAGGTGAAGAGTTTCTCGAATGCAATGCGCATTTTCGAGCTGGATGACTACATCGCCGACGTTCCGCTGCTCAATGAGCATCGGCGCAACATGCCTGACAACATAGGCCAGATGCTGCGCAAGGGCATTGGGCTGTGTGATCGCGTGGTGGTGTCGACTCATCCGCTGGCTCAGGCGCTGTCCAGCATGCACAGCGATATTCGCGTGGTGCCAAACATGCTGGCACCGCATCTGTGGAACGGGCTGAAAAGCAAGCGTCGCACGTCCGGCAAACCTCGTATCGGCTGGGGCGGCGGAACCAGTCACCGCGGTGATCTGGAGCTGATTGTCGATGTGGTGCGTGAATTGGCCGATGAAGTCGAATGGGTGCTCTTCGGCATGTGCCCCGACTTGCTCAGGCCCTATATCCATGAGTATCACCCAGGCGTCAGTCTGAGTACGTACCCGGCCAAGCTGGCCAGTCTTAATCTGGACCTGGCCCTGGCTCCGCTGGAATTTCACATCTTCAATGACTGCAAGAGCAATCTGCGGCTGTTGGAGTATGGTGCGTGCGGCTATCCGGTGATCTGCTCGGACACCGAAGCCTACCGGGGACATTTACCCGCCACCCGCGTGCTCACCAACCGTCCCGAGGAATGGTTGCAGGCGATTCGCATGCACCTGTCCGACCCCAATGCCAGTTACCGTATGGGGGATGAGTTGCGTGAAACTGTGTTGCGTGACTTCATGTTGCGCGGGGACAACCTGCAATACTGGGCCAACGGCTGGCTGCCGGACTGACGTTGTACCTGTTGAGCTTGCGCGTGGCTTTTTGGCCATAAACCGGGCCTGAGTCGGTCCGGGACGCTGAAGCTGTTATGTTCTGTTCTTGCTTCAATGCCGGCTCGGACCGGGTTGAGGGTGTTATCGGTTCGCTATAGGAAAGAGTATGCAAAGCCACTTCGGGAATGAAGCCACACCCTTGAATCAGCGTCTGACCCTGCTGTTGCTGAATCAGGATCAGCCGGATTTCCTGCGTCGAGCATTGAAGTACTACAGCAATTTTCCATGCAGTATTGTCCTTGTGGATACCTCGTCGGAACCGGCTGCCGGTATCGCCGCGATTCCCGGCCTGTACTACGTGCACGCTGCAACGCTTGCCGAAAAAGGCTTGAGCGTCTTACTGGCTGAAGGCCTTCGACACGTGACCACGCCGTTCGTGGCGTACGCCAGTGTCGACAGTTTTCTGTTGCCCGACGCTTTGACCGAAGCGCTGAGCTTTCTGGAAGACAACGACTCGTACGGGGCCTGCCAGGGCTACAGCCTGAGCTATCAGGCACTGGTCGGTCAGGTGGACTACATGCGCCGGGATCGCCGGATCGCTGAGGATTATGCCAGCGAATCATCCGCAGACCGGTTGCTGAGCTTCCTGGGGCAGGGCATCTCGCTGCTCAACGCCGTGACACGTACCGAACTGGCTCGTCGCTGGTTTTCCACGGTGAAAGAGCAGACCGAGTTGCACTGGCAGGAACTCGGCTACATGACTTATTTGGCGGCCGCCGCAAAACTGCGCATATTGCCGATCCCCTATGCGCTGCATCATGCGTTGGACAAGGACGCGCAGACACGTCTGGGCGGGGCCGTCTCTGGCGCGGTCAAGCATATCGACCCCAAGGCCCGCGCCGCGCGTGAAGCATTCGCCCACACCCTGATATCGGCAATGGACGAGGCGTCCGGTCTTGTAGGGGAGCCAGGCGTTCAAACCGTTCTCGAGGGGCTTCAAGCCGCAGCGGACGGTCTTGAAACCCAGCCGTGGCAAGCGGATGAGAAACTGTTCAGCGCGCTATGGAACGTCGGTCTTGCGTGCTCAGAAGCGCACTTCGAGCCTCGGCAGTTTGTCGATCTGCCGTTCTATAACCAGCCATTCTTTGACGAGTTGGCTCGAATCGAGTTTCTGATTCACGTCTTCCCGGCAGGTCGCCTGCAAATGGAAGGACTTGAAGCTGCGCTGCTCAAACAATTCGAGCTGTTGCGCCCGCAGAGCAACCCCGATACGGAGACGCGGATCAGTCGGTTGTGGCAGGCCTATGCCACGTACGCGTTCAGCATTGATGTCGTTCAGGCATTGGCGAAAGAACTTGCCGGCTCTGCAGACGATGAAGGGGAAGCCGAGGACATCTCTGCCTGGGCGCAGCGTCTGCTCGCAGTTTCCAGTCACAGTAACAGCCGGCTGCTCGACCGCATGGAATCGGGGCGCCTGCTGAGCTGGCTGGACTCGCGCGATCCGAAGCCTGCGCAATTGAAAACGCTTACGGCCCGCCTGTCGAAACAGCCTGCCGGATCGCAGATCGGCATCCTGTTGCTGGATCTGGAGGCTGACGTCTTCAAGTTGCAGGCGACATTCGACAGCCTGATGAACGGCCATTACCGGTCGTTCAAGGTGATTGTGTTCACCACCGGCGAGCTGCCTGCAGCGACGACGCTGCAAAACACCCTGCATTTTGTGAAAGTCACCGAGAGCAACTACGTTGACAGAATCAATCAGGTCATCAAGCAGTCGCCCAGTGACTGGTTGATGCTGGCGCAGGCCGGTGACGAGTTCACCCGCAGCGGTCTGTTGCTGGCCAGCGCCCAATTGCTCGATGCATCGCACTGTCGGGCTGTTGCCGTGGACGAGATTCAACGTCAGCCCAATGGCACGCTGGCGCCGCTGTTTCGTCCAGGCTTCAATCTTGATTTGCTGCAAAGTGTGCCAGCCCTCATGGCGCGTCACTGGCTGATTCGGCGCGACCTGCTGGTCGAGGTGGGCGGTTATGCCCGGGAGTTTCCGAAAGCGCTGGAATTCGACCTGCTGCTGCGTCTGATCGAGCAGGGCGGCATGAGCGGTCTGGCTCATCTCAGCGAGCCGCTGTTGATCTGCGAGGCGCCGGAGCTTGAAGACAACCCGGATGAGCAGAAGGCCTTGACTCGTCATCTGAGCCATCGCGGTTATCAGGCCGAAGTCGGTTCAGCGCTGCCTGGCACCTACAAGATCGACTATCGCCACAGTCACCGACCAATGGTCTCGATCCTGTTGCACAGTCAGGACAATCTGCCCGAGCTGCAGCAATGCCTGCAAAGCATTCTGCAGCGCACCCGCTATCAGCGTTATGAAGTCCTGATCGCCGATAACCAGAGTACGGCACCGGAGCTGACCGCCTGGCTTGATCAGCAGGAGAAGCTCTCCAGCCGTGTCCGCGTATTCAAGGCCGAACAGCGCATGAGTGTCTCGGCACTGCGTAATCTCGTCAGCCAGGAAGCCAAGGGCGAATACCTGATTCTGCTGGATGCCGAGAGTCAGATCGTCAATGTTGGCTGGATTGAATCACTGCTCAACCAGGCTCAGCGCCCGGAGGTCGGTATTGTCGGTGTCCGGCTTATTGAAAAGGACGGCACCATCACGCAGGCTGGCCTGGTTCTGGGTCTCAATGGTGTCGTGGGATCAGGCTTTGTGGGTGAGTCGAAAAAATCCCGAGGCTACATGCAGCGTCTGGTCGTCGAACAGAACTACTCGGCGGTTTCGTCGGCCTGCCTGATGATTGGCAAGGCGCTGTTCGATGACGTCGGCGGTCTGGACGAAGGGCCGTTCGCCGAAGCGCTGGGTGACGTCGACCTGTGTCTGAAAGCAGGCCAGGCGGCGTATCTGACGGTCTGGACACCGCATGTTCAGGTTATCCATTCCGGAAGGATCGATGCCCCTGAGTCTGCGAGCGATGCGCTGATCGGCAAATGGTCGGCGCAGTTCTCGCAGGATGAAGCCTACAACGCCAATCTGTCCTTGAAGGGCACGGCGTTTACCCTCGCTTCTCTCTAATCCCGTCTGTTTTTGAGGAAAATCCGGCTGCCAGTCAGCCGGATCACTCCTTACACCAAATCGCAAGGGCCTCCCGGCCCTGTTTTTTCCTCACCCAGAATCGCAAAGCAGTCACATTCAAGTGACCTGTGGGTCATAAAGTGCATCTCCACTGTAATGTTTTACAGCGAGTGACAAGCGTCTGACTTGCCTTAATGTGTCATGCGCCCTGAAAATGTCCGCAATTCGCCTCTATTCGGTAGCGCCCTGATTTCTTTGGGACGAACATTTACCTGTTTACTAATCGGGAAGCCATGATGATTGGCATAAAAAGCATAGCGAGTTACGTGCCCGCTGAAGGCGTCGATAACTACGCTCAAGGTGCCAGCTTCGGCAAGGATGAAGACTTCATCCTCGGGAAGATTGGCTCCACGTTCCTGCCGCGCAAGGCAGACGGTCAGGAAACCTCGGATCTGTGTGTCGAAGCGGCCAACAAGCTGTTTGCCAGCAATCCTCAGCTCAAGCGCGAAGAAGTCGATGTACTGATCGTCGTCACCCAGAACGGTGATGAAGAAGGGCTGCCGCACACTGCTGCCATCGTGCAGGACAAGCTGGGGCTTTCGACCAACGTCGCTGCGTTCGATATTTCGCTGGGCTGCTCCGGCTATGTCTACGGTATCTACGCGATCAAGGGCTTCATGGAAGCAGCCGGCCTGAAAAACGGTCTGCTGATCACGGCCGACCCTTACTCGAAGATTGTCGACCCTGAAGACCGCAACACCACCATGCTGTTCGGTGACGCGGCCACCGCCACCTGGATGAGCGAGGGCGCTGCATGGCAATTGGGCAAGGCGAAGTTCGGTACGGACGGCTCCGGTGCGCCGCACCTGAAGGTGAGTAACGGCGTGTTCTTCATGAACGGTCGTCAGGTGTTCAACTTTGCATTGCTCAAAGTGCCTGCTCACCTGCATGAGCTGCTGGGCGAGTCCGGTCTGCAGCCTGATGACATCGATGCCTTCTGTATTCATCAGGGCAGCGCTGCCATCGTGGACGCCGTGGCGCGTCGTTTCGAAGACAAGCCCGAGAAGTTTCTCAAGGACATGGTCGAGACCGGCAATACCGTGTCGTCCAGTATTCCTCTGCTTATAGAAAAGCACGTGCTCGATTCTTCCTGGAGCCGTGTTGCGTTGAGTGGCTTTGGTGTGGGTTTGTCCTGGGGCTCGGCCATTATTTACAGGGCGTGATCGCCTGCGGTCTGAACCAAAACGCCTGCGACCTTAGTTGCGGGCGTTTTAGTCTGGATAAATCGCTTGCAAAAACCTGCTGTCACTGATTTTGGTCAATCCAACAGCGCTGTTCCGGCCTGTTGAAGATCCTCTTTTCTGTGTTGCGCGCGCTTCAAGCCCTTGTTTTATAAGGGGTGGCAGACTGCTAGCAAAATTTTTGAAAAAAACACTCAAGCAACCTGCCATCGCGACGATAACTATTACGAAGGTTCTCTAGGCATACCCGGCGCTTGCAGGGGCCGGAAGCCACGTAGTACACAACCCACGAGGAATTCATCATGTCTTTAACAGTAAATACTAACGTTACATCGTTGGCCGTTCAAAAGAACCTGAACCGTGCCTCTGACGCACTGTCCACTTCCATGTCCCGCCTGTCGTCCGGTCTGAAAGTGACCAACGCCCGTGACAACGTCGGTGTTCTGAGCACTATCGCTTCGATCAACTCGCAGGTTCGTGGTCAGACTGTAGCGATCCAGAACGCCAACGACGGTATGTCCCTGGCTCAGACCGCTGAAGGCGCTCTGCAAGAATCCGTATCGATCCTGCAGCGTATGCGTGAACTGGCAGTTCAGTCGCGTAACGACAGTAACAGCGCAGTCGACCGTACTGCCTTGAACAAAGAATTCACCGCGATGAGCGCTGAATTGACTCGTATCTCGGCCAGTACCAACCTGAACGGCAAGAACCTGCTTGATGGTTCTGCCAGCACCATGACTTTCCAGGTCGGCGCGAACACCGGTACCTCCAACCAGATCACTCTGACCCTGAGCGCAAGCTTTGACGCAGAAACCCTGGGCGTTGGTTCGGCCATCAGCATCGTCGGTTCGGACAGTGCTGCTTCAGAAGCCGCCTTCTCTGCTGCAATCACTGCAATCGACTCCGCTCTGCAGACCATCTCGTCTAGCCGTGCTGATCTCGGTGCTGCACAAAACCGTCTGACCACCACCATCTCCAACCTGCAGAACATCAACGAAAACGCCAGTGCTGCACTGGGTCGTCTGCAAGACACCGACTTCGCTGCTGAAACTGCACAGCTGACCAAGCAGCAGACTCTGCAACAGGCTTCGACTTCGATCCTGTCTCAGGCCAACCAGCTGCCATCCGCTGTACTGAAACTGCTTCAGTAATATCGGCATGAGTTTTGGCGGGGGAGTGCGTAATCGTGCTCTCTCGCTTTTTTGCTTTCGGAGGTGATGGTCATGGAGATGAGTGTAAAGCTGAACGTGTCCTATCCGGCCGCTCAACCGACGAGTCCGGCTCCGGCCACGGACAAGTCTGTTGATAAGCCTGCCGACGTCAAGTCGGTGGAGCGGGTTGCCGCTTCGGATGAAAGCAAAGGCCTGGATCTCAAGAAGGATGATGCTCAGGAACAGACTAAAGTCAAAGCCGCGGCGGAAGACATCCAGAAATTTTTTCATTCGGTCAAACGCAATCTTGAGTTTTCGATCGATGAAGGTTCTGGCAAAGTCATCGTCAAAGTCATTGCAAGTGACTCTGGTGAAGTGATCCGGCAGATTCCGAGTGCAGAATTCCTGAAACTGGCCGATAGCCTGAGTGATGCGAACAGTTTGTTGTTCCGCGCCAAGGCCTGACCGCCGGTAAGGTCCTTGTTGCAGGGTTTGGAGGAGCAATTGCCTCGAAGCCCGGTGGCACACTAGAAGGAGAAGCGAAATGGCAAGTCCAGTTACGTCGACAGTAGGCCTGGGTTCGGGTCTTAATATCGGTGATATCGTCAAGGGGCTGGCGGCTGCCGAGAAGGCGCCCAAGCAGACCCAGATAGACAAGCAGACTTCCGCTACCTCGGCCTCGCTGTCGGGTGTCGGTCAGTTGTCGTCCGCGCTGGCTGCGTTCCAGAAAACCATGGACACGCTCAACAGCACCACAACGCTTGCGTTCAATGGCTTCGCGGCGACCTCGGCCGATGAAAAGGTCGTGAAGGCAACGGCGGGCAACAACGCAGTCAACGGCTCTTACGCTATCGGTGTCACCAAGCTGGCGACTCCTTCCAAGGTCGCGACTGCAGCATTGACGGCTGCCCAGACCAGTGCCATTCCGAGTGGTACCCTGAAAATCACTCAGAATGGCGTTGCTCAGGAGGTCTCGATCGACCAGGGCTCGACGCTGGAGCAGGCACGCGACAAGATCAACTCCACGCTTCAAGGCAAGGGCATTACCGCGAACATCATCAACGACACCAGCGGTGCACGTCTGGTGTTCAGTTCGACCACAACCGGTAAAGACAGTGACATTTCGGTAGCGGGCAGTTCCGGTCTGGAAATGTTCAATATCGATGGCACAAAGAAAATGTCGGAGACCGCTACCACCGATGCCAACGGCAAAGTGATCGGAGGCGCGGGCGCGATTTCCGAACTGGCGGGAGACGCAGAGTTCACCGTTGACGGTCTCAGTCTGACCAGTAAGACGAACAAGGTAAGTGGCGCGATTTCCGGCATCACCTTTGACCTGGTTGCGCCGAGTGCGCCAGGCGCCACCACCACCGTCACCGTGGCAACCAACACGGATGGTCTGAAGGCTTCTCTGCAGAGCTTCGTCGATTCCTACAACACGTTGGTCAAGCTTGTCGCGACGCTTACCAAGGGTTCGACGGGCAAGGATGCTGACGGCAAGGATGTGTTCGTACCTGCTCCGCTGACCGGCGACGCGACGCCTCGCTCGCTGCTGGCAGTAATCCGTACCCAGATCGCCACCTCGACCTCTACTTCAGGCCTTGGCTCTCTCGCTCAGTTGGGTATCCAGACGCAGCAGACCGACGGCACATTGTCTCTGGACTCGGCCAAGTTCACGGCGGCGTTGAGTGACAAGAAGATGGGTAGCCAGATCCAGGCGCTATTCACCGGTGAAGGTGGTCTGCTGAGTCGTCTGGGCAAAGCGGTCCTCCCCTACAATGAACCTGGCAAGGGGATTCTGCCGAGCAAAACGACCAGCCTGACGGCGATGCAGAAGCAACTGACCAAAGACCAGGCTGACCTGGACCGTCGTATCGACACCCTCACCGCGAGCCTGACCAAGAAGTACAACGCGATGGACCTGGTGGTAGGGCAGCTCAAGGCAACAGCGAGCAGCATCACGTCGATATTCGCCGCCATGAATGCACAAAAGAACAATTCGTAGTTCCATTTGCCGATTATTGCGCTTGCCAACAACCCGACCCTGTGTCGGGTTGTTGTTTTTGGGCTAAAGTTTTTTCGCGCTGCGTCGATAGCTTGAATATGAGTAATCTGGATTTATCACGAGGCCCCCTATGAATCCGATGTTAGCGTTGCGGCAGTATCAGAAGATTGGTTCCCAGGCACAGACCTCGGAAGCCAGCCCACACCGTCTGGTTCAGATGTTGATGGAGGGCGGTCTGGATCGCATTGCCCAGGCCAAGGGCGCGATGTCACGCAAGGAAATCGCTAACAAGGGCATCTTCATCAGCAAGGCCATCGGTATTGTAGGCGGCCTGCGTGATGGTCTGGATCTGGAAAAAGAGCCGACAGAGGCGCTGATCAGGCAGGACAAGCTGTATCACTACATGATGACGCGTCTCGCTGAAGCCAATGCACGCAACGACCAGAAAATGCTTGATGAAGTGGCGGGTCTGTTGATCACGGTCAAGGAAGGCTGGGACGCAATCGGCGCTACGCAATCGCAATAAGGCTCGCTGCCTTCAGGAGACAGAAATCATGAGCGTTGCACTCAAGCGAATCGAAGAGACCCGTGAGGCTTTGGTCGGGGCACTGGCTGAGCGCGATTGGGAGGCTATCGGCAAGCTTGATTTGGCGTGCCGTGAATGTGTCGATGAGGTGGTCAGCCATTCGCCTGATGACGATCCTGCCCTGCGCAGCAATCTGGAAGAGCTTTTAGGGGTCTATCGGCAGTTGATTGACATTGCAACCGACGAGCGTCAAGCAATCGTCGATGAAATGACAAAAATGCAGAATGCCAAAAACGCAACGAAGGTCTATCATCTCTTCGGCTAGCTTTTATTTGTCGGTTTAATTATCCGACAGGAAGTTCGCCATAAATTTGACTGTTTACGTTTTTTTGACTTAACTAGTGATGTTTACTATTTTCTGGCGTCTCATCGTTTATATCGGCTGAGCGGCCAAGCTGCCCCCAATCATGGGCATTGAGTTGACTAGGGAAGTTGCTATTGCATGTGGCGTGAAATCAAGATTCTGCTAATCGATGACGATAGCCAGCGCCGCCGGGATCTGGCGGTTATCCTGAACTTCCTTGGCGAAGAAAATCTTTCCTGTTCCAGTCAAGACTGGCAACAGGTCGTAGGCGCTCTCGGGTCTACGCGGGAAGTGCTTTGCGTGCTGATCGGCAACGTAAACGCCCCGGGCAGCCTTCAAGGACTGCTTAAGACCATCGCTGCATGGGATGAGTTCCTTCCTGTTTTGCTTTTGGGCGAAAGTTCTTCCGTCGAGCTTCCGGAAGACATGCGCAGGCGCGTGCTGTCTGCGCTGGAAATGCCGCCCAGCTACAGCAAATTGCTGGATTCCCTGCACCGTGCCCAGGTCTATCGTGAAATGTACGATCAGGCCCGTGAGCGTGGTCGTCATCGCGAACCTAACCTGTTCCGCAGCCTCGTCGGTACCAGTCGTGCAATCCAGCACGTGCGGCAGATGATGCAGCAGGTGGCCGATACCGACGCCAGTGTTCTGATCCTGGGCGAGTCCGGCACCGGCAAGGAAGTTGTTGCCCGTAACCTGCATTACCACTCCAAACGCCGCGACGCGCCGTTCGTGCCCGTCAACTGCGGCGCGATTCCGGCTGAGCTGCTGGAAAGCGAATTGTTCGGTCACGAGAAGGGCGCTTTTACCGGGGCGATCACCAGTCGTGCCGGACGCTTTGAACTGGCCAATGGCGGCACACTGTTTCTTGATGAGATAGGCGACATGCCATTGCCGATGCAGGTCAAGTTGCTGCGCGTGTTGCAGGAACGCACCTTCGAGCGCGTTGGCAGTAACAAGACCCAGAGCATTGATGTGCGCATCATTGCCGCTACGCACAAGAATCTCGAAAACATGATCGAGATCGGCAGCTTCCGTGAAGACCTTTACTACCGTCTGAATGTATTCCCGATCGAGATGGCACCGCTGCGTGAGCGCGTTGAAGACATTCCGCTGCTGATGAATGAACTGATCTCGCGCATGGAGCATGAAAAGCGCGGCTCGATCCGGTTCAACTCGGCGGCCATCATGTCGCTCTGCCGTCACGCCTGGCCGGGCAACGTTCGCGAGCTGGCCAATCTGGTGGAACGCATGGCGATCATGCATCCCTACGGCGTGATCGGTGTGGCCGAGTTGCCGAAGAAGTTTCGCTATGTCGACGATGAAGACGAGCAAATGGTCGACAGCCTGCGCAGCGAGATCGAAGAGCGTGTCGCTATCAACGGCCACACGCCGAACTTTGCCTCCGGCGCACTGTTGCCGCCTGAAGGACTGGATCTGAAAGACTACCTGGGCGGTCTCGAGCAGGGGTTGATTCAGCAGGCGCTGGATGATGCCAACGGCATTGTTGCCCGTGCCGCCGAACGTCTGCGCATCCGTCGCACGACGCTGGTCGAGAAGATGCGCAAGTACGGCATGAGCCGTCGAGAAGGAGACGAACAGGCGGAGGATTGACGCCTGCTCAAACGACCAAAAATCAAACCTCTGAATTTTCAGGGGTTTTTTTTCGGCACGAGGATTGCTAAGTCTCTATCAACACACCGTTTACTGACGGTCCGCCACGCGAGAGATGATTTATGTCCAACGCCGCCCACATGACTTCCGAACTGTCTGTTCAGCCATTTCCCGCTCTTGAGCTGGAAAGTCGCCATGGCCTGGAACAGGCGTTTTCGCTGTTCAATCAGATGTCGGCGCAATTGACCGACTCCTACGGACTTTTGGAAGCGCGTGTGACCGAACTCAAGGGTGAGCTGGCGCAAGCAGGTGTTCAGCGTCTTCAGGAACTGGCGGAAAAGGAACGCCTGGCCAACCGCCTGCAGAACCTGCTCGATCTGTTGCCGGGCGGCGTGATTGTCATTGATGGCATGGGTGTGGTCCGCGAAGCCAACCCTGCTGCCATCGATCTGTTGGGTCAGCCATTGCTGGGCATGCTGTGGCGGCATGTGATCAGTCGTTGCTTCGCACCACGCGTCGACGATGGGCATGAGATATCGCTGAAGGACGGCCGTCGCCTGTCCATTTCCACCCGCTCTCTGGATGCCGAGCCCGGCCAGTTGGTGCTGCTCAACGACCTGACTGAAACCCGTCGCCTGCAGGAACAGCTGGCTCGACACGAGCGCTTGTCTTCCCTGGGGCGAATGGTTGCCTCGCTGGCGCATCAGATTCGCACACCGCTGTCTGCAGCGATGATCTATGCCAGCCACCTGACCGAGCAGGAACTGCCGGTGGAAACCCAGCAGCGTTTTGCCGGCCGACTCAAGGAGCGTTTGCACGAACTCGAGCATCAGGTGCGTGACATGCTGGTGTTTGCCCGCGGTGAGCTGCCACTGACCGATCGCGTCGCGCCGGGCGCGCTGTTTCAGGCATTGCAGAACGCAGCCGCGACCCACCTGCAGGGCGTGGCGGTTCGCTGGCAGTGCGACAGCGTCGACGGCGAGCTGCTGTGTAACCGCGACACGCTGGTCGGTGCGCTGCTCAATCTGGTTGAAAACGCCGTGCAGGCCAGTGCAGGCCGCACACGCCTCAAAGTACACGTCTACAGTCGCGGTAATACGCTGCGGCTGTGTTTCAGTGACAACGGCAGCGGCATGGATCAGGCGGCGCTGGCCCGTATCGGTGAGCCGTTCTTCACCACCAAGACCACCGGCACCGGCCTTGGCCTTGCGGTGGTCACGGCAGTGACTCGCGCGCATCAGGGTGGCGTGCAATATCGCTCCCGTGTCGGGCGTGGTACTTGCGCCATCGTCAGCCTGCCGTTGATTCCTGCAGCCAGTTCAGTGAGTGCAAGCTGATGTCGATCAAGGTGTTGCTGGTCGAAGATGACCGTTCATTGCGCGAGGCGCTGGGGGAAACCCTGGAGCTGGCCGGATACGGGTACCGTGCAGTCGGTTCGGCGGAAGAAGCGCTGCTCGCGGTTGAGTCCGAGCCATTCAGTCTGGTGATCAGTGACGTGAACATGCCGGGCATGGATGGTCATCAGTTGCTGGCCTTGCTGCGCAACCGTCATCCGCAATTGCCCGTGCTGCTGATGACGGCGCACGGCGCTGTCGAGCGTGCTGTCGATGCCATGCGCCAGGGCGCTGCGGATTATCTGGTCAAGCCTTTCGAGCCCAAGGCATTGCTGGCGCTGGTCGCGCGCCATGCACTGGGGCGTCTCGGTCCGGCCGAAGGCGAGGGCCCGATTGCCGTGGAGCCTGCAAGTATTCAATTGCTCAATCTGGCCAGCCGAGTGGCGAAAAGCGACTCCACCGTGCTCATTTCCGGCGAGTCCGGGACCGGCAAGGAAGTTCTGGCTCGATACATTCATCAAAATTCGCCACGTGCCGATAAGCCTTTCATTGCAATCAACTGCGCAGCGATTCCCGACAACATGCTCGAGGCCACGCTGTTCGGTCACGAGAAAGGCTCATTTACAGGGGCCATTGCGGCGCAGGCGGGCAAGTTCGAACAGGCCGATGGCGGCACGATCCTGCTCGACGAGATTTCCGAAATGCCCATGGGCCTGCAGGCCAAGTTGTTGCGTGTGCTGCAAGAACGCGAGGTTGAGCGAGTCGGCGCGCGCAAGCCCATCATTCTCGACATCCGCGTGCTGGCCACCACCAACCGTGATTTGGCCGGTGAAGTGGCGGCGGGGCGTTTCCGTGAAGATCTGTTTTATCGGCTGTCGGTATTTCCGCTGGCCTGGCAGGCATTGCGTCAAAGGACTGCCGATATTTTGCCGCTGGCCGAGCGTCTGCTGGCCAAGCACGTCAATAAAATGAAGCATGCGCCGGTCCGCCTTTCTGCTGAAGCGCAGGCCTGTCTGGTGAGCTATCCATGGCCTGGCAATGTGCGTGAGCTGGACAACGCCGTGCAGCGCGCGCTGATCCTGCAGCAGGGTGGCGTGATTCAGGCGCAGGATTTCTGCCTCGCCGGTCCGGCGGGAAGTATGCCTTCGCCAGTTGTGCAGGCACCCGCGCCACCCATGCCTGTCACGTCAGTGGCGGAAAATGCGGTGGCCGCAGGAGGGGCAGAGTCAGCAGGTGCGCTGGGTGATGATCTCAGGCGTCGAGAGTTTCAAATGATCATCGATACGCTGCGCGCCGAGCGCGGTCGTCGCAAGGAAGCAGCCGAGCGTCTGGGGATCAGCCCGCGGACGTTGCGTTACAAGCTGGCACAGATGCGTGACGCCGGCATGGATGTGGAAGGCTATCTGTTTGCAACCTGACGGCCATAGCCCGATCCGGTGCAGACCAGTGGTCATGATCTGTTGTGTCTGATTCTTCGTATCACGGATGTTATTCGCAAGGCCTGCAAGCCTTGTCCGACGGGCATTGCGGCGGTGATGTCATCTCGATAGACGTCATATTCGAAGGTGGTGTGGCATATTGCCGCCATCTAGCTGGCACCGTTGTTGCTAAGTCATCTGTATCCGCTGAATCAGTGTCAAAAATTTGCGGGCCTTACGAGAGAAAATGTCCATGAGCCAAGGTATTGAATTTAATCGCTTGATGTTGGATATGCGGGCCATGCAGATGGATGCTATGGCCGCACCCAAGCCTGTGTCCGGTCCTCAGGAAGCAGGTGCCAGCAGTTTTGCCGATATGCTTGGCCAGGCCGTCAACAAGGTTGCGTCGACTCAGCAGGCATCCAGCCAGTTGGCCAACGCGTTCGAAATCGGCAAGAGCGGTGTGGATCTGACTGACGTCATGATCTCCTCGCAGAAAGCCAGCGTGTCGTTTCAGGCCTTGACCCAGGTTCGCAACAAACTGGTTCAGGCTTATCAAGACATCATGCAGATGCCGGTTTAAGGGACGTACTGAGTCATGGCCGAAGCAACAGCCGATCCTGTTCCAGCAAGAGCGGGCGCCTCCGACAAGAAACCGTTGTTCGGGCTCTCGTTTCTGGAAAACCTTTCCGAAATGACCATGCTGCGTCAGATCGGCCTTATGGTCGGTCTGGCCGCGAGCGTGGCCATTGGCTTCGCCGTGGTGCTGTGGTCGCAGCAGCCTGACTATCGTCCGCTGTACGGCAGCCTCGCCGGTATGGACAGCAAGCAGATCATGGACACCCTGACTGCGGCGAACATCAATTACACCGTCGAGCCAAACTCCGGCGCTCTGCTGGTCAAGGCTGATGATGTGCAGCGTGCACGCATCCAGCTGGCTCAGGCAGGTGTGGTGCAGAACGATGCCAACATCGGTTTCGAGATTCTGGACAAGGATCAGGGGCTGGGCACCAGCCAGTTCATGGAAGCCACGCGCTATCGCCGTGGTCTGGAAGGCGAACTGGCGCGCACCATTTCTGCATTGAACAACGTCAAGGGTGCCCGCGTGCACCTGGCTATTCCGAAGAGTTCGGTTTTTGTCCGTGACGACCGCAAGCCAAGCGCCTCTGTACTGGTTGAACTGTATGCCGGTCGCTCGCTTGAGCCGAGTCAGGTCATGGCGATCATCAATCTGGTGGCCACCAGCGTTCCTGAGCTGACCAAATCACAGATTACGGTTGTCGACCAGAAAGGCGCCCTGCTGTCCGATCAGGCCGAAAACTCAGAATTGACCATGGCAGGCAAGCAGTTTGATTACAGCCGCCGTATGGAAGGGATGCTGACTCAGCGCGTTCAGAACATTCTGCAACCGATTCTGGGTTCTGACCGCTACAAGGCCGAAGTGTCGGCGGTGGTTGATTTCAGCGCCGTCGAATCGACTGCCGAAAGCTTCAACCCCGATCAGCCTGCCTTGCGCAGCGAGCAGTCGGTCAACGAACAGCGTTCCAGCAGTTCAGGTTCGCAAGGTGTTCCGGGCGCGCTGAGCAACCAGCCTCCAGGCCCTGCGACCGCGCCACAGACTGCCGGCGGTGCGGGTGCCGCTGCAGCCGCTATCGCTCCGGGTCAGCCGCTGCTGGATGCCAACGGTCAGCAGATCATGGACCCGGCCACCGGTCAGCCTGCGCTGGCGCCATACCCGGCCGACAAGCGCGTGCAGTCCACCAAGAACTTCGAGCTGGACCGTTCCATCAGCCACACCAAGCAACAGCAGGGTCGTCTGACGCGCCTGTCGGTTGCCGTGGTGGTCGATGACATGGTCAAGACCAATGCCGCCAATGGTGAAGTGACCCGTGCGCCCTGGAGCGCCGCAGACCTGGCTCGCTTCACGCGTCTGGTCCAGGATGCCGTCGGTTTCGATGCCAGCCGTGGCGACAGCGTCAGCGTGATCAACGTACCGTTCTCCAGCGAGCGCGCCGAAGTGCTGCCCGAGGCTTCGTTCTACTCGCAGCCCTGGTTCTGGGACATCGTCAAGCAGGCGGTGGGCGTTATCTTCATCCTGATTCTGGTCTTCGGTGTGCTGCGTCCGGTGTTGAACAACATCACCACCGGCAAGAGTCGCGAGCTGGCCGGTTTCGGTGGCGATGCCGAGCTGGGTGGCATGGGCGGACTGGATGGCGAGCTGTCCAACGACCGCGTCAGCCTGGGCGGTCCGCAGAGCATCCTGCTGCCTAGCCCGACCGAGGGTTATGACGCACAGCTCAACGCAATCAAGAGTTTGGTGGCTGAAGATCCGGGTCGTGTGGCCCAGGTCGTGAAAGAGTGGATTAACACTGATGAATGATCGAGCCCTCGTAGCCAAACTGAGTAAAGTCGAGAAGGCCGCCGTGCTGCTGCTTTCTCTGGGGGAAACCGATGCGGCGCAGGTATTGCGTCACATGGGGCCCAAGGAAGTGCAGAAAGTGGGCGTGGCCATGGCTCAGATGCGCAACGTGCATCGTGAGCAGGTCGAAGAAGTGATGAGCGAGTTCGTCGACATCGTCGGTGACCAGACCAGTCTGGGCGTCGGTTCCGATGGCTACATTCGCAAGATGCTCACCCAGGCGCTGGGCGAAGACAAGGCCAATGGCCTGATCGACCGCATCCTGCTCGGTGGCAACACCAGCGGTCTGGACAGCCTCAAGTGGATGGAGCCGCGCGCCGTTGCCGACGTGATCCGTTTCGAACACCCGCAGATCCAGGCCATTGTGGTGGCGTATCTGGATGCCGACCAGGCTGGTGAAGTGCTCGGGCATTTCGACCACAAGGTGCGTCTGGACATCATCCTGCGCGTCTCGTCCCTGAACACCGTGCAACCGGCGGCACTGAAAGAGCTCAACCAGATTCTCGAGAAGCAGTTCTCCGGCAACGCCAACACGTCGCGTACTACCTTGGGTGGTATCAAGCGTGCGGCCGACATCATGAACTTCCTCGACAGCTCCATCGAAGGCGCGCTCATGGATTCGATCCGCGAGGTCGACGAAGACCTTTCCGTGCAGATCGAAGACCTCATGTTTGTCTTCAACAACCTCTCCGACGTGGACGATCGTGGTATCCAGGCGCTGTTGCGCGAAGTGTCTTCGGACGTGCTGGTGCTGGCGCTCAAGGGGTCGGACGAGGCGATCAAGGAAAAAATCTTCAAGAACATGTCCAAGCGAGCCGCAGAACTGTTGCGCGACGACCTGGAGGCCAAGGGGCCGGTGCGCGTCAGCGATGTGGAAACTGCCCAGAAAGAAATCCTCACCATTGCGCGTCGTATGGCCGAAGCCGGCGAGATCGTGCTCGGTGGCAAGGGTGGCGAGGAAATGATCTAAGGATTCAGCCGACTCATGTCCAGTTCCAATAAAGAATCGGCCAGCGACCTCATTCGTGCCAAGGACGTCAGCGGTCTCGATCTCTGGGCATTGCCCAGTTTCGACCCGCATGTAGAACCCGAGCCGGAACCCGAGCCTGAAGTGCTCGATGAACCGGCCGAGATGGAAGAAGTGCCGCTGGAAGAAGTCCAGCCGCTGACCCTGGAAGAGCTGGAAAGCATTCGCCAGGAAGCCTGGAACGAGGGTTTCGCCACCGGCGAAAAAGAGGGCTTTCACAGCACTCAGCTCAAGGTTCGGCAGGAAGCGGAAGTGGCGCTGGCTGGCAAGATCGCCAGCCTTGAAACGCTGATGGCCAGTCTGCTCAATCCGATTGCCGAGCAGGATACGCAGATCGAAAAAGCCGTCATTCATCTGGTCGAGCACATTGCCCGGCAGGTGATTCAGCGTGAGCTGGCAACCGATTCCGCGCAGATCGCCAGCGTGCTGCGTGATGCGTTGAAGCTGTTGCCGATGGGTGCCAATAATCTGCGTATCTTCATCAATCCTCAGGACTTCGCACTGGTCAAGGCCATGCGTGAGCGTCATGAGGAGGCGTGGAAAATTCTCGAAGACGACACGTTGCTGCCGGGCGGTTGCCGGATTGAAACCGAGCACAGCCGCATCGATGCCAGCATCGAAACGCGGATCGCTCTGGCCATCTCGAAAATGCATGATCAATTGCACGAACAAGTCACGCACCCTGCGCCGGCCGACGTCAGCGTCGAGCTGGACGCGGCGTCCGTGCAGCCATCGAAAACCGTCGCGCCAGACATGGATACGCTCGATGCGCCTTGATCGCACCAGCTTTGGCAAACGCCTGGGAGCCTATGCAGGCGCCATCAGCCTGCCTGCGCAGCCGGTGGTTGAAGGCCGTCTGCTGCGCATGGTCGGGCTGACGCTGGAAGCCGAAGGTTTGCGTGCGGCCATGGGCAGTCGCTGCGTGGTGATCAACGACGACAGTCATCACCCGGTCGAGGTCGAGGCTGAGGTGATGGGGTTTTCCGGTGGCAAGGTGTTTCTGATGCCGGTCGGCAGCGTCGCGGGTATTGCGCCCGGTGCCCGCGTGGTGCCGTTGGCCGATGCCGGTCGCCTGCCGATGGGCATGACCATGCTGGGTCGAGTGCTGGATGGTGCAGGCCGGCCATTGGACGGACGTCCGCCGATCAAGGCCGAAGACTGGGTGCCAATGGACGGCCCGGCCATCAACCCGCTCAAGCGTGACCCCATCAGCCAGCCGCTGGATGTTGGCATCCGCTGCATCAACGGTTTGTTGACGGTCGGGCGCGGCCAGCGTCTCGGGCTGTTTGCCGGTACAGGCGTGGGCAAGAGTGTGCTGCTCGGCATGATGACGCGCTTCACCGAAGCCGACATCATCGTCGTAGGGCTGATCGGTGAGCGGGGCCGTGAGGTGAAGGAGTTCATCGAGCATATTCTTGGCGAAGAAGGCCTGAAACGCTCGGTGGTGGTAGCTTCGCCTGCCGATGATGCACCTTTGATGCGTCTGCGCGCTGCCATGTATTGCACGCGTATCGCCGAGTACTTTCGTGACCAGGGCAAGAATGTCCTGTTGCTGATGGATTCCCTGACCCGTTTCGCTCAGGCTCAGCGGGAAATCGCTCTGGCCATTGGTGAACCGCCTGCGACCAAGGGTTATCCGCCGTCGGTGTTTGCCCGTTTGCCCAAGCTGGTCGAGCGTGCCGGTAACGCCGAAGCCGGGGGTGGTTCGATCACTGCGTTCTACACAGTGCTGTCCGAAGGCGATGACCAGCAGGATCCGATTGCCGACTCTGCGCGAGGTGTTCTCGACGGACACATCGTGCTCTCGCGCCGACTGGCCGAAGAAGGGCATTACCCGGCCATCGACATCGAAGCCTCGATCAGTCGGGTCATGCCCTCGGTGGTGACGCCTGAGCACATGGCCCGGGCCCAGCATTTCAAGCAGCTGTGGTCACGCTATCAGCAGACCCGCGACCTGATCAGTGTGGGTGCTTATGTCGCCGGTGGTGACCGGGAAACCGACATGGCCATCGCGCTGCATCCGGTGCTGGTGCGCTATCAGCGTCAGGGGTTGCGCGACAATGAAAGCATGCAGGCCAGTGGCGAAGCGTTGGCTTCGGTGTTCGGTCCGGCACCGGGCGGCTGATAAGCCATGGCCCAGAGTCGAGCGGCGCGTCTGGCGCCTGTGGTCGAGATGGCGGAGGCGGCCGAGCGTTCGGCGGCGCAGCGTCTCGGGCACTTCCAGGGGCAGGTCAATCTGGCCAACAGCAAGCTTCAGGAACTGGACCAGTTTCGCCATGACTATCAGCAGCAGTGGCTGCAGCGCGGTAGCTCCGGTGTGTCCGGCCAATGGTTGCTGGGTTATCAGCGCTTTCTGAGTCAGCTTGATGTCGCCGTGGCACAGCAGTACAAAAGCCTTGAGTGGCACAAGGTCAATCTCGATAAGGCGCGCGGTTCCTGGCAGGAAGCTTATGCGCGTGTCGAGGGGTTGCGCAAACTGGTCCAGCGCTACATGGACGAGGCCCGCAAGCTTGAAGACAAGCGTGAACAGAAGCTGCTGGACGAGCTGTCCCAGCGTCTGCCCCGTCACGAACAGTACTGATACCTGATTTTTTGACGAGGCGATCACAAAGTCTGGTCTACGCTCACAGTGTCCAGGTGTTGAAACATTTCAGGAATTCCTATGACAGTCACTTCCGAGCTTTCCCCGGACCGGCGCCAGTTGACGCTTTATATCGCGGGGCGTTTCGACTTCGCCACGCATCAGGCCTTTCGGGGTGCCTACGAAGGGCAGTCGGGGGATTTGAGTTATGTCGTGGACCTGCGCGACACCCATTATCTGGACAGCTCCGCGCTGGGCATGCTGTTGCTGCTGCGCGACCACGCCGGTGGTGACAGGGCGCAGGTGCGACTGATCAACTGCTCGGCCGATGTGTCCAAGATCCTCGCGATCTCCAATTTCTCGAAGCTGTTCCAGTTGAGCTGATCGGTGCAGGCGCTCTCGAAAGGCCTGTGCATTCTGATCGCCGACGACAGCGCCAGTGACCGGCTGTTGCTCGCAACTATCATCGCTCGCCTCGGGCATCGGGTAGTGAGCGCGGCCAACGGCCTTGAGGCTGTGGCGATCTTCAGTACCGAGCGTCCGCATCTGGTGTTGATGGACGCAATGATGCCGCTGATGGACGGCTTCGAAGCGGCGCGGCGGATCAAGCTCATGGCTGGCGAATCGTTGGTGCCGATCATCTTTCTGACGTCACTCACCGAAGGCGAGGCGCTGGCACGGTGTCTGGATGCGGGCGGTGACGACTTCGTCTCCAAGCCCTACAACACTCAGGTGCTGGCGGCCAAGATCAATGCCATGAATCGCCTGCGGCTTTTGCAGGAGACCGTTCTGCAGCAGCGGGACTTGATCAGCACTCACCATGAATACCTGCTCAACGAGCAGCGCGTCGCCAAGGCCGTTTTCGATCAGGTCGCGCATTCCGGCTGTCTGGGCGCGGCGAATATTCGTTACCTGCAATCGCCTTATGCGCTGTTCAACGGAGACCTGATGCTGGCGGCCTACACCCCGGCCGGGCATATGCACGTACTGCTGGGGGATTTTACCGGGCACGGTTTGCCGGCTGCCGTAGGAGCAATGCCGCTGGCTGACGTGTTTTACGGTATGACAGCGAAAGGCTTTGGACTGGTCGAGATCCTGCGCGAAATGAACGCCAAGCTGAAGCGCATCCTGCCGGTGGACATGTTTTGCTGTGCCACGCTGCTGTGCGTCAATCTCTCGCAACGGCAGGTCGAGGTCTGGAACGGCGGACTGCCGGACGGCTATCTGTTGCGCGCCGACGGGGCTGAACCGGTCATACTGGTTTCCCGGCATCTGCCGCTGGGTGTACTGAGCGTGGATGCGTTTGAGGTCAGGACCGATGTCTATCCGCTGGCGCTGGGTGACCGGATCTTCCTGCTGTCTGACGGGGTGCTCGATACCAGCGACAGCCATGATCAGCTTTTCGGCGTGCAGCGATTGCGAGACGTATTGGCCGCCAACGAGCAGCCCGCGTTTCTGATCCAGGAAATCCTTCAGGCACTGAACGACTTCGGCGGCAAGGCACGTGATGACGTCAGCCTGCTGGAAATCACAGTGATCGACGAGCCGCTGGATCCCTTGCCGTTGCCCACGTACTCCGACAGCGGCGCCTCAAGCCCTCTCGACTGGTCGGCCAGTTTCGAGTTTCGCGGTTCCACTCTCAAGCGGTTCAATCCCGTGCCGTACGTTCTGCAACTGCTTCTGGAGGTTCACGGCCTGCGCAGCCAGGGCGGTGCGTTGCATGCGGTGATGGGTGAGTTGTACAGCAACGCCCTTGAGCACGGTGTACTGGGGCTCGATTCGGCGCTCAAGCATGATGCCGCCGGTTTTGCCCGCTACTATGAGCTGCGTGCCGAGCGTCTCGAGAATCTTCGTGACGGATTTATCCGCATGACCCTGAGAATTGAACCTGTGGGGCAGGGTGGCCGTCTGACCTTGAGTGTCGAAGACAGCGGCAACGGTTTCGATGCGCAGCAGGTGATCGACCATACGCCTGCCATTGACGGTTTGTATGGGCGCGGCATCAGGTTGGTGTGTGAACTGAGTCGGCAGGCCCGATGGTCCACGGATGGCAGGATCGCCTGCGTGGAATTTTCCTGGACGTGAGTGGCATAATCGCGCCCTGGAGTCTTGATCAAGGAGTGAGCAAGTGTCTGTTCATCTGGATTACAACGTTTTGAGTACCCTGCAGGAAGTCATGGAAGATGAGTATCCCACGTTGCTGGATGTTTTCTTCAAGGACTCTGAGCAGCGCCTTTCCCAGATGCGTCTGGCGCTTGAGCTCCATGGACCTGACCTGGAAACGCTGAGCCTGAACGCCCACAGTTTCAAAGGCAGCAGCAGTAACATGGGAGCGCTACGGCTCTCCGAGCTGTGTCGCGAGCTTGAAGAGCGCGCCCGTCAACAACGCCGTGAGGGTCTGGAAGAGCTGATCGGCAGTATCGACAGCGAGTACGCGACCATTCGCCGGCTGTTCGACGCAGAGCGCCAGTTCTTCGTCAGTTAAGCTTCTGGACCCTGTCCGGCGGATCACATCCGGACTGCTCTTTCTGGGTTGGCCTGCATCTTGCTAATCATTCGGTAACCAGCTGTTTATGCGGAGACCGAAATGCCCCTCGCCACCAATGCGCTTCTTCAGGCCAATGCCGCTGTGACCTCCCGGTCCGGCGCGGCCAACAATGCGGTCAAGCCTGCCGACGCCAGCAAGGATGAGGCCTCCAGCTTCTCCAATGTCTATGCCAAACAGGCAAAGGATGCGGCTTCTGCGCGCGATGATGTGCCTGTTAAATCGGCCAGGGACAAGACTGCTTCCGGCTCGGACAAGGTCGCTGGCGGCAAGGACAAGCCCTCCGCCGATCAAGGCGTTGCCACAAATACCTCATCCGTTGCCGATAGCGGCAACGGTTTGCCTGCCAGCGCAACCACCGCTACCGCCGATGAAGACCAGACTGCAGCCGACCAGGCCGCAGAAGATCAGGTACTGACCGATACGTTGGCCGAAGGCGAGACGTTGCCGGTTGCTGATCCGGCGCTGGACCCTGCGCTGAATCCCGCATTGCAGGCCATGACCGCGCAGGCACCTGTTGCACCCGCAATTGCCAAGCCTGCAGTTGCCGATCCCAAGGCTTCGCCTGTGGTTGAGCTGGCTGCTGGAGCGAAAACGGCGCCGCCAGCGGTGGTTGACGCTGCCTTCGATCCTGAGGCAGATCCGCTCGATGGTCTTGAGGCGGTACAGCTCGCGTTGGAAAACGCCAGCGCCAGAACGCAAATGGCGGCTCAGAATGCTCACGCCGCCAGCAAGGCGACGCCATCCAACGCCGAAGCGGACCCTTCACAGAATATCGCCAATAACCTGTCGCTGGTCAGCGAGCAGTTGCCCTCCGATGACAGCAGTACCGAAAGCAGTGACAAGTCGTTCAGCGGATTGATCGGTGAAGGCCTGAAGGATGTGAAAAGCGCCGCAGGTGACACGCGGGTTGATAACTTTGCCGATCGTCTGGCGGCGCTGAGTCAGGCTGCACAGCCTGCCAGGGCTGCAGCGACGCCGACGGCAACGCCGTTGATGAATCAGCCGCTGGCCATGCACCAGAGTGGCTGGACCGAAGGTGTGGTGGACCGGGTCATGTACCTGTCGAGCCAGAACCTGAAGTCGGCCGAAATCAAGCTGGAACCGGCGGAACTCGGGCGCCTCGATATTCGCGTCAATATGGCGCCGGATCAACAGACTCAGGTGACGTTCATGAGTGCCCACCTCGGCGTGCGTGAAGCGCTCGAAAGTCAGATGTCCCGCCTGCGCGACTCGTTCAGCCAGCAAGGGCTGGGTCAGGTAGACGTGAATGTTTCGGACCAGTCGCAACAGCAGGCCCAGCAACAGGCTCAGGAGCAGGCCAGCCGGGCCCAGCGTGGCGGACGTAGTGGTGGAACGGGCCTGGGTGACAGTGCTGACGACGTTTCCATTGCAGACGCCGCCGTTCCTGTAAGCCAGCCGGCGGCGCGAGTGATCGGTACCAGCGAGATCGATTACTACGCTTGATTCGGTGGGAGCTGCGGCTTGACCCCTCAGCTTCTGAAGGTGCGCTGAAGTCTGCTTCTGCCCGGAGGGCGTGGGAGCTTTCGCAGTTCATGACGGCAGATCGCCGACAAACCACTCTCACAGTGCGGTGTTCACACCGCCGTGTTGAGGGCGCAGTCGGCCTTTCGCAAAACGGGATGTCTTCAGCCGTTCGGGCGCTCTTGAGCGCGCGTTCTGTCATGGCTGAGCCCCGTTTGAGTCCGATCCACCTCCCTTCCGGCAACTCTGGCATAACACTTGCTCTGCCCCTGTCACGTATTGAAGACCCCTTGAATAGTGACGGATTATTGGCATGGCGAAGAGCGAAGAAGTTAAAGACCCCGCTTCCAAAGACAAACTCAAGCTCATCATCGTAGCGGTTGTGGCCTTGCTGCTCGCTGTCGGTCTGTCAGCGGGTGCGACCTGGTTCATCATGCACAAGAGCGAAAGCGCGCCTGATCCGGCAGTTGCTGCGGCCGCGGCCAACGCCAAGCCAGTGGCGGTTTTCGAACCGCTGACACCCGCTTTCGTCGTTAACTTCAACGCCAATGGCCGTCAGCGCTACATGCAGGTCAGCATCACCATGCTGGGCCGCAATGCTGCGGACATGGAGGCCTTGAAAGTGCACATGCCGGTGATTCGCAACAACCTGGTCATGCTGTTCGCGGCCATCCCTTTCGAGTCGCTGGCCTCGCCGATCGGCCAGGAAATGCTGCGTCAGAAGGCAACCGCCAGCATTCAGGAAGTGGCGCAGAAAGAACTTGGCAAGACTGTGATCGAACAGCTGCTGTTCACTAATTTCGTATTGCAGTAGGACCTCGACATGGCTGTGCAAGACCTGCTGTCCCAAGATGAAATCGACGCGCTGCTGCATGGCGTTGACGATGGTATGGTCCAGACCGAAAGCCCCGGCGAGCCCGGAAGCGTCAAAAGTTATGACCTGACCAGTCAGGACCGGATCGTCCGGGGTCGTATGCCGACCCTGGAAATGATCAACGAGCGATTTGCCCGTTACACCCGCATCAGCATGTTCAACCTGTTGCGCCGCTCGGCGGACGTGGCGGTGGGCGGTGTCCAGGTGATGAAGTTCGGCGAGTACGTGCATTCGTTGTACGTGCCGACCAGTCTGAACCTGGCCAAGATCAAGCCGCTGCGCGGCACGGCACTGTTCATTCTCGATGCCAAGCTGGTCTTCAAGCTGGTGGACAACTTTTTCGGTGGCGACGGCCGTCACGCCAAGATCGAAGGGCGTGAGTTCACGCCGACCGAGCTGCGTGTGGTGCGGATGGTGCTGGATCAGGCGTTCATCGACCTGAAAGAAGCCTGGCAGGCGATCATGGAAGTGAACTTCGAGTACATCAACTCGGAAGTGAACCCGGCCATGGCCAACATCGTCGGGCCGAGCGAGGCGGTGGTCATTTCCACCTTCCACATCGAACTCGATGGCGGTGGCGGCGATCTGCACGTAACCATGCCGTACTCCATGATCGAGCCGATCCGGGAAATGCTCGACGCCGGTTTCCAGTCGGACCTGGACGATCAGGACGAGCGCTGGGTCAACGCGCTCAAGGAAGACGTGCTGGACGTCAATGTGCCGCTCAGTACCACCATTGCGCAGCGTCAATTGCCGCTGCGCGACATCCTGCACATGCGCCCCGGTGACGTGATCCCGATCGAACTGGCCGAGTCGATGGTCCTGCGGGCCAACGGTGTGCCTTCGTTCAAGGTCAAGCTCGGCTCGCACAAGGGCAAGATGGCCCTGCAGGTAATTGAACCCATAGCGCGACGTTGACCTGTCAGGTCGACGTCGGAACATTGTTGCGTAATTGAATCACTGCTTGCAGAGGACTACCGATGGCTGATGAAAACGATATGACGTCTGCTGAAGATCAGGCGCTGGCCGATGAATGGGCTGCTGCACTGGGCGAGGCGGGCGAAGGTGGTCAGGACGATATCGACGCGCTGCTGGCTGCGGATGCGGGCAATGCGACCAATCGCATGACCATGGAAGAGTTCGGCAGCGTGCCGAAAAGCACCGGACCGGTTTCTCTGGACGGTCCGAACCTGGATGTGATTCTGGATATTCCGGTGTCGATTTCCATGGAAGTGGGCAGCACCGACATCAACATTCGCAACCTGCTGCAGCTCAACCAGGGATCAGTCATCGAACTGGACCGTCTGGCAGGCGAACCGCTGGACGTGCTGGTCAACGGTACGCTGATTGCCCACGGGGAAGTGGTGGTGGTCAACGAAAAGTTCGGCATACGCCTGACTGACGTGATCAGCCCGAGTGAACGCATCAAGAAGCTGCGTTAGGTGAAGCGCTTGTTGAGTGTTCTGCTGATGCTGCCGTCGCTGGCGTTGGCCGCCGAGCCCGCTGCGCAGGCAGCGCCCGCCGTGGCCAATACCGTGTCCAGCGGCATGGGTGGACAGGTGATGCAGCTGTTGCTGGGGCTTTTGCTGGTGGTCGGCCTGATTTTCGCGCTGGCCTGGGTCATGCGACGAGTCCAGCGGGTTGGGCCCAATAACAGCCAGATTATCGAACTGGTGAGCACGCGAGCCATCGGGCCGCGTGATCGTCTGGTGCTGGTTCAGGTGGGTAATGAACAGGTTCTGTTGGGCATCACGCCAGGCAATATCACCACCCTGCATGTGCTCAAGGAGCCTGTGCAGGTCCCGGTCAGGGAGCAGGCGACGCCCGAGTTCGCTCAGCGTCTGCTGGACTTGATGGGCAAGGATAAGGACAAGAAGTAATGGGCGCCTTGCGTTTCCTGATACTGCTGTTGCTGGTAATGCTTGCACCGGTCGCACTGGCGGCCGATCCGCTGTCGATTCCGGCAATCACCCTGTCCAACGGGGCGGACGGCCAGCAGGAGTATTCGGTCAGTCTGCAGATCCTGCTGATCATGACCGCGCTGAGCTTTATCCCGGCGTTCGTGATGCTGATGACCAGCTTCACGCGGATCATCATCGTCTTCTCGATTCTGCGACAGGCCCTGGGGCTGCAGCAGACGCCGTCGAACCAGATCCTGACCGGCATGGCGCTGTTTCTGACCATGTTCATCATGGCGCCAGTGTTCGACCGGGTGAATCAGGACGCTTTGCAGCCGTATCTGGCCGAGCAGCTCACGGCGCAGGATGCAGTCGCCAAGGCACAGGTGCCGATCAAGGATTTCATGCTGGCGCAGACGCGTACCAGTGATCTTGAACTGTTCATGCGTCTGTCCAAGCGTACCGACATTCCGACGCCGGACGCCGCACCGCTGAACATTCTGGTGCCGGCTTTCGTTATTTCCGAGCTAAAGACCGCGTTTCAGATTGGCTTCATGATCTTCATTCCGTTTCTGATCATCGATCTGGTCGTGGCCAGTGTGCTGATGGCGATGGGTATGATGATGCTTTCGCCGCTGATCATTTCCCTGCCGTTCAAGATCATGCTGTTCGTGTTGGTGGACGGCTGGGCGCTTATCGTCGGTACGCTGGCTGGCAGTTTTGGTGGTGTATGAGTCGTTTCGCTGAGGAGTCTGCCCGATGACGCCGGAAGTAGCCGTCGATCTGTTTCGTGAAGCGTTGTGGCTGACCACCATGCTGGTTGCGATCCTGGTGGTGCCGAGTCTGATCTGTGGTCTGCTGGTGGCGATGTTTCAGGCTGCCACCCAGATCAACGAACAGACGCTCAGCTTTCTGCCGCGTCTGATCGTCATGCTGATCACGCTGATCGTGATCGGTCCCTGGCTGTTGAAAGTCTTCATGGAATACATGCTGTCGTTGTATACCAGCATTCCGACCGTGATCGGCTGACGCTGCATGCAGCCGATGCTCGCGCTGACCGACGCCCAGATCAGCACCTGGGTCGCCAGCTTCATGCTGCCGCTGTTTCGTATCGTCGCGGTGTTGATGACCATGCCGGTCATTGGCACGACGCTGGTTCCACGACGCGTGCGCCTGTATTTTGCCGTGGCCATGACGGTGGTTGTCGCGCCCGTATTGCCCGCGATGCCTACGGTGCAGTCTCTGGATCTGAGTGCGCTGTTGTTGATTGGCGAGCAAATCATCATCGGCGCAGGGATGGGGCTCTCTTTGCAGCTGTTTTTCCATATCTTCGTGGTGGCAGGGCAAATCATCTCGACTCAGATGGGGATGGGCTTCGCCTCGATGGTCGACCCTACCAACGGCGTCTCATCGGCCACCATCGGGCAGTTTTTCACCATGCTGGTGACGCTGCTGTTTCTGGCCATGAACGGGCATCTGGTGGTGCTGGAAATTCTTGTTGAAAGCTTCACCACCATGCCGGTTGGCAGTGGTCTGCTGGTCAATAACTTCTGGGAGCTTGCGACCGGGCTTGGCTGGGTCATGAGCTCGGGGCTCAGGCTGGTGCTGCCGGCGATCACCGCGCTGCTGGTCATCAACATCGCATTTGGCGTGATGACGCGTGCGGCGCCGCAGCTCAATATCTTTTCCATCGGTTTTCCGCTGACGCTGGTGCTGGGCATGGTCATTCTGTGGATGACCATGGGCGATATTCTCAATCAATATCAGCCCCTTGCCAGTCAGGCTCTGCAGGCACTGCGCGACATGGTGAGGGCTCGTTGAAATGGCTGAAAACGAGAATGGCCAGGACAAGACAGAAGAACCCACCGAGAAAAAGGTCCGTGACTCGCGGGCTGAGGGTCAGATTGCACGCTCCAAGGAGCTGACCACGCTGGTGGTGATGCTGATGGGGTCGGGCGGGGCGTTGATGTTTGGTGGCGGCATCGCGCAGATGATGTTCGAGTTGATGCGCGACAACTTCACCATCACCCGTGAAACCCTGATGGATCAGGATTACATGGGCAAGGCACTGCTCGCCTCCGGCATGCATGCGATGGTGGTGGTGCTGCCGTTTCTGATTGCCATGCTCCTGGCCGCGCTGGTCGGTCCGATCATGCTCGGCGGCTGGCTGTTTGCAACCAAGTCGCTGGCCCCCAAGTTCAGTCGCATGAATCCGGCGGCGGGTCTCAAGCGCATGTTCTCTCCCCATGCGCTGGTGGAACTGCTCAAGTCGCTCGCCAAATTCCTGATCATTCTTGCAGTGGCGCTGGTGGTGCTCGGCAAGGAGCGCAACGATCTGGTGGCTATCGCGCACGAGCCTCTGGAGCAAGCCATCATCCACAGTCTCCAGGTGGTGGGCTGGAGCAGTTTCTGGATGGCCTGCGGCCTGATGTTCATCGCTGCTGCCGACGTTCCGTTTGTATTGTGGGAGGCGCACAAGAAGCTGCTGATGACCAAGCAGGAGGTGCGCGACGAGCACAAGAACAGCGAAGGCAGTCCGGAGGTCAAGCAGCGTATCCGTCAACTGCAGCGCGAGATGTCGCAGCGCCGGATGATGGCCTCGATCCCCGAAGCCGACGTGATCATCACCAACCCGACTCACTTTGCCGTGGCGCTCAAGTACGATCCGGAGAAGGGCGGGGCGCCGATGTTGCTGGCCAAAGGCACTGATCTGATCGCGCTGAAAATTCGCGAGATCGCCGCGCATAATCAGATCCTGATTCTGGAGTCTCCCGGGCTGGCGCGATCCATCTACTACAGCACCGAGCTGGAACAGGAAATTCCTGCGGGACTGTACCTGGCCGTGGCTCAGGTGCTGGCCTACGTCTATCAGATCCGTCAGTACCATGCAGGCCAGGGCAAGCGTCCGGATCCACTGGGCGACGTGCCGATCCCGCCGGACCTGCAGCGCGATTCCTGATGGTCTGGTTTGTCTGATACGCCTGGTCGATCCTTTCGCCAGCAACCCGCCCCCCGTTCCTTTCCTGTTAATGCTTCTTTCTGCCGTTTAACACCCGTATTCACTGGCTTTTGAAAAGTTGGACAGCTTTTTGCAATAGGTCTGTTCAAGGACGCTGTCGGCGTCAAAGTTTTGATCCAGTGCGCAGGTAAAGAATCGGTGGAACGCTCTCAGATACTCAGTAGCGCACGCAGCAACATCGCAGGCCTCGGCCGTGGTCAGTTGGGCGTGCCGCTGTTGCTGCTGATCATGTTGGCAATGATGATGTTGCCCATTCCGCCGTTTCTGCTGGACGTGCTCTTCACGTTCAACATCGCACTGTCCATCGTCGTGCTGCTGGTCTGCGTGTACGCGTTGCGGCCGCTGGATTTCTCGGTTTTCCCGACCATTCTCCTTGTCGCCACGCTGCTGCGTCTGGCACTGAACGTTGCCTCGACACGGGTGGTCATGCTGCACGGCCAGGATGGACACGCTGCCGCAGGCAAGGTGATCCAGGCCTTCGGTGAGGTCGTGATCGGCGGTAACTACGTGGTCGGTATCGTGGTGTTCGCGATTCTGATGATCATCAACTTCGTGGTGATCACCAAGGGCGCAGGGCGTATCTCCGAAGTAAGCGCTCGTTTTACCCTTGATGCGATGCCAGGCAAGCAGATGGCAATCGACGCCGACCTCAACGCCGGCCTCATCGATCAGCCCGAAGCAAAACGCCGTCGTGCCGAAGTCGCCGGGGAGGCCGAGTTCTACGGTTCCATGGACGGTGCCAGCAAGTTCGTGCGCGGCGATGCGATTGCCGGCCTGCTGATTCTGTTCATCAACCTCATCGGCGGCATGCTGGTGGGTATCCTGCAGCACAACATGACGTTCGGCGATGCAGGTCGCGTTTACACCTTGCTGACCATCGGTGACGGTTTGGTGGCGCAATTGCCATCACTGCTGCTGTCCACCGCTGCCGCGATCATGGTGACCCGTGCTTCCGGTTCGGAAGAGATGGGCAAGCTGATCAATCGCCAGATGTTCTCGTCCTACAAGGCGCTGGGTGTGTCGGCCGGCATCATGATCGTCATGGGGCTGGTGCCGGGCATGCCGCACTTTGCCTTTATCGGCCTTGGTCTGGTGGCGGCCGGTGGTGCCTACCTGCTGTGGAAGAAAGAGAATCAGGTGAAGTTCGAAGCGCTGGCCGAAGTTCAGCGTCAGCAGGATCTGCTGCCGTCACCGACCCGCGTTCAGGATTCCAAGGAACTGGGCTGGGATGACGTGACGCCGATCGACATCATCGGTCTGGAAGTGGGCTATCGCCTGATTCCGCTGGTGGATCGCAATCAGGGTGGTCAGTTGCTGGCGCGTATCAAGGGCGTGCGCAAGAAGCTCTCTCAGGAGCTGGGCTTTCTGATGCCGACCGTCCACATCCGCGACAACCTCGATCTGGCGCCCAGCGCCTATCGTCTGACGCTGATGGGCGTGATTCTGGCCGAGGCCGAGATCTACCCTGATCGCGAACTGGCGATCAATCCTGGTCAGGTATTCGGCACGCTGAACGGCATCACCGCCAGAGATCCGGCATTCGGCCTGGAGGCAGTGTGGATCGAAATCAGCCAGCGCAGTCAGGCTCAGTCTCTCGGTTACACGGTGGTGGACGCCAGCACGGTAGTGGCGACCCACCTCAACCAGATCCTGTACAAGCACTCGCATGAACTGATTGGTCATGAAGAGGTCCAGCAACTAATGCAATTGCTGGCCAAAAGCTCGCCGAAACTGGCTGAAGAGCTGGTTCCAGGTGTGCTGTCGCTGTCGTCGTTGCTCAATGTGCTGCAGGCGCTGCTGGCCGAACACGTACCGGTACGCGACATCCGCAGCATTGCAGAGGCCATCGCCAACAACGCCGGGAAGAGTCAAGATACTGCCGCTTTGGTGGCGGCGGTCCGCGTCGGTCTGAGTCGCGCAATCGTGCAAAGCATTGTAGGCGTTGAGCCGGAGCTGCCTGTTATCACTCTGGAACCAAGGTTGGAACAGATATTGCTCAATAGTTTGCAGAAGGCTGGTCAAGGTCAGGAAGAAGGCGTTCTGCTTGAGCCGAGCATGGCTGAAAAGCTCCAGCGTTCGTTGATTGAAGCGGCCCAGCGTCAGGAGATGCAAGGGTTGCCGGTAATCCTTCTGGTAGCGGGTCCGATTCGGGCGATGCTGTCACGATTTGGACGATTGGCTGTACCGAGCATGCATGTTCTGGCGTATCAGGAAATTCCTGACAACAAGCAAGTAACCATCGTAGCGACTGTCGGGCCCAACGGCTGAGGTAGTGAGTCATGCAAGTTAAGCGATTTTTCGCCGCCGATATGCGTCAAGCCATGAAGCTGGTTCGCGATGAGCTGGGCGCTGAGGCGGCCATCATTGGCAACCGCCGCATCGCCGGTGGCGTTGAACTGACCGCCGCGCTGGATTACAAACTCTCTGCGCTGGCACCCCGCGTTCCGAACATGGAACTCGAAGACGAGCTGCGCAAGACCCAGTCGCGCATCGTCTCTGCGCAGGCTGAACTGAACAACCGCAGCGACAGCGATGCCTCGGTCAATCTTCAGTTGTTTTCCGGCAAGCCGATCAGTGCGACCGACACCCACATCGAGCCGACTCTCGAAGAGCCGCCACGCCCGTTTGCCTACGCACCGGCCCCGGCCGCCGAGCCTGCGGGCGGTCAGCGTGCCTTCGAGTCGATGCGCTCCGAATTGAACGGCCTGCGCGAGCTGCTGGAAGTCCAGCTCGGCTCCCTGGCCTGGACCCAGTTGCAGGGCAGCCGTCCGCAACAGGCCAACCTGTGGCGTCGTCTGCAACGCGTCGGTCTGTCCGGCCCGTTGTCGCGTGACCTGCTGTCGATGATTCCGGATATTGACGAGCCCCGTCAGGCCTGGCGCATGCTGTTGGCCCATCTGGCGCGCATGATTGCCGTGCCCGATGTCGAGCCGCTGGAGGAGGGCGGTGTTATTGCCATGGTCGGTCCTGCCGGTATGGGCAAGACCACCACGCTGGCCAAGCTGGCCGCCCGTTACGTGCTGAAGTACGGCGCGCAGAACATCGCGCTGGTCAGCATGGACAGCTTCCGCATCGGTGCCCAGGAGCAGCTCAAGACACTGGGCCGTATTCTCAACGTGCCGGTGACTCACGTCGATCCGGGTCAGTCGCTGGCACAGGCCCTCGAGCCTCTGCTGCGCAAGCGTGTGGTCCTTATCGACACCGCCGGACTGCAAGCCAGTGATCCTGCGTTGCGCATGCAACTGGAAAGCCTGGCGGGTCGCGGCATCAAATCGCGTAACTACCTGGTACTGGCCACAACCAGCCAGAAGCAGGTACTGACAGCGGCTTATCACAGTTACAAGCGTTGTGGCCTGGCCGGATGCATTCTGACCAAGCTGGATGAAACCGCCAGCCTGGGTGAAGTTCTTAGCCTGGCAATCAGTCACGAATTGCCGGTGGCCTACCTTACGGACGGACCACGGATTCCTGACGATTTGCACGTTCCGCGTCGTCACCAACTGGTGAGCCGCGCGGTCAGCGTGCAAATGCAGGATGAGCCTAGCGAAGAAGCGATGGCTGATATGTTTGCCGACCTCTATCACTCACCTGGCAAAAGGGTAGGTTAAGTGATGGAGACTATTGGAATGTCCCTGCATCGATGGTCTGCCAGGCATTGTTCGTTCGCGAACGTGCAGCCCCCAATGTGGCTTCGGTCTACGCAAGACAAGGTAAAGAAATAACATGGGCAGCATGCATCCCGTACAGGTTATTGCGGTGACCGGCGGCAAAGGTGGCGTCGGTAAGACTAACGTGTCAGTGAACCTCTCACTGGCCCTGGCTGAACTCGGTCGACGCGTCATGCTTCTTGACGCCGATCTGGGTCTGGCCAATGTCGATGTTCTGCTTGGGCTGACACCCAAACGCACGCTCGCCGATGTCATAGAGGGCCGCTGCGAATTGCGCGACGTGCTTCTTCAGGGGCCGGGCGGCGTTCGCATCGTGCCTGCCGCTTCCGGCACTCAGAGCATGGTTCATCTGTCGCCTGCCCAGCACGCGGGTCTGATCCAGGCGTTCAGCGAAATTGGCGACAACCTCGATGTGCTGGTGATCGACACGGCGGCAGGCATCGGTGAATCGGTGGTCAGCTTCGTACGCGCCGCGCAGGAAGTCTTGCTGGTGGTCTGCGACGAGCCCACGTCCATCACGGATGCCTACGCACTGATCAAGTTGCTCAACCGCGACTACGGCATGAATCGCTTCCGGGTGCTGGCCAACATGGCCCAGAGCCCGCAGGAAGGCCGCAATCTGTTCGCCAAGCTGACCAAGGTCACGGACCGCTTTCTGGATGTGGCGCTGCAGTATGTCGGGGCTGTGCCTTACGACGAATGCGTGCGCAAGGCCGTGCAGAAACAGCGTGCCGTCTACGAAGCCTTCCCGCGTTCCAAATGCGCGCTGGCATTCAAGGCCATTGCCCAGAAGGTCGATACCTGGCCGTTGCCGGCCAATCCAAGGGGTCACCTTGAATTTTTCGTTGAACGACTCGTTCACCAGACCAGTGCGGGGCCTGTCCAATGACAGCGAGCGGCTACCAGATGTACAGCAAGGCTTCCCGGAATTCGCAGTATGAGCTGATCGAGCGTTATGCGCCCCTGGTCAAGCGCATCGCCTATCACTTGCTGGCCCGCTTGCCAGCCAGCGTGCAGGTCGAGGATCTGATCCAGGCCGGCATGATCGGCCTGCTGGAAGTCTCTACCAAATACGACTCCACCAAGGGTGCGAGTTTCGAGACCTATGCGGGTATCCGTATTCGTGGCGCCATGCTCGACGAAGTGCGCAAGGGGGACTGGGCGCCTCGCTCGGTCCACCGCAATACGCGCATGGTAAGCGACGCAATTCGCGCAATTGAAGCGAAAACCGGACGTGACGCTAAAGATCACGAGGTTGCTGCCGAACTCCAGTTGAGTCTCGATGATTATTACGGGATTTTGAATGATACCTTGGGCAGCCGCCTCTTCAGTTTCGACGACCTGCTTCAGGACGGCGATCATGAAGGGCTGCACGAGGACGGTGCCAGCGGTTCGCTTGAACCGTCACGGGACCTGGAAGACGAGCGCTTTCAGGCAGCCCTGGCCGATGCGATTGCCAATTTGCCGGAGCGTGAGCGTCTGGTCTTGGCGCTGTACTACGACGAAGAGCTGAACCTCAAGGAAATCGGAGAGGTCCTGGGTGTCAGCGAATCGCGGGTCAGTCAGTTACACAGCCAGTGCGCAGCTCGTTTGCGAGGGCGTTTGGGGGAGTGGCGAGCGCGTTGACAGTCAAGGTGCGGCCTGGTCCGCACAATGACTTCAAGCCGGCTGTGCAGAGCGTTACGTGGTAACAGGATAGACAAGGCAGGAGCCTGTCGGGCGGTGCCTCGATGGGCTGTTCGTTCAGGTCTGTACCTGTCGTTTTGCCAAGCCCGTCGTCGTTTCGTACAGCCGGGGGTGTGCTGTGCCAGTATTGAGTGAACAGCGTGTTCAGGTGCTGAACGCGTTAAAGACTGCTTGGAGGTCGAATTGGACAAGAACATGAAAATCCTCATCGTTGATGACTTCTCAACGATGAGGCGGATCATCAAGAACCTGTTGCGTGATCTGGGGTTCACCAACACATCGGAAGCGGATGACGGTCTGACCGCGCTGCCGATGTTGCAGAGCGGTGCCTTTGACTTTCTGGTGACGGACTGGAACATGCCTGGCATGTCCGGTATCGATCTGTTGCGCCAGGTCCGTCAAGACGAGCGCCTCAAGAGCCTGCCTGTGCTGATGGTCACTGCCGAAGCCAAGCGTGAGCAGATCATTGAAGCTGCACAGGCCGGTGTTAACGGTTACGTGGTCAAGCCATTCACGGCTCAAGCGCTGAAAGAGAAGATCGAAAAGATCTTTGAACGCGTCAATAGCTGATGCATGCCGCGAGGGCGCTATGGATAACAATGATTCGATGGCCGACTTTGAGTCGACCCTGAAAAGACACGCGCAGGAACTCGTTACCAGCCTTGAAAAAGGCCGTTTCGGCGAAGCTGTGCAACTGATCCATGAGCTCAACCAGACACGCGACCGCGGCCTCTATCAGGAAGTGGGCAAGCTGACTCGTGAGCTGCACAGTGCAATCGTCAACTTCCAGATCGATCCGCACATGCCTCAGGCCGAAGAGGTATCGCAGATCACGGATGCCACCGAGCGTCTGGGTTACGTCGTGCGACTGACCGAAAATGCGGCCAACCGCACCATGGATCTGGTCGAGGAAAGCACGCCGGTCATGAACGGTCTGAGTTCCGACGCCAAGGCGTTGAGCGAAGACTGGGGACGTTTCATGCGCCGCGAAATCGGTGCCGAGGAATTTCGCGATCTCGCCAAGCGGGTCGATGGTTTTCTGACGCGTACCGAGAAGGAGACCCACGAGGTTTCCGCTCACCTCAATGACATTCTGCTCGCCCAGGATTACCAGGACCTTACCGGTCAGGTGATCAAGCGTGTCACGCAGTTAGTCACTGAAGTGGAAGGCAATTTGCTCAAACTGGTGCTCATGGCCAGCCATGTCGATCGCTTTGCGGGTATCGAACATGACGAAGAATCCATCCTTGCGGAAAAAGATCCTAAAAAACATCTCGCCAAGGGTGAAGGTCCGCAGATTCATGCCGATAAACGTGAAGACGTCGTATCCGGACAGGATGATGTAGACGATCTGCTATCGAGCCTCGGCTTCTAGGTCTGTTGACGGTTAATTTTAGGGAGCACCCCCATGAGCTTCGGCGCCGATGAAGAAATCCTTCAGGATTTTCTGGTAGAGGCCGGCGAAATTCTGGAGCAGTTGTCAGAGCAATTGGTCGAGCTGGAAAGCCGACCGGATGATGCTGATCTGCTCAATGCAATTTTTCGCGGTTTTCACACTGTAAAAGGGGGCGCCGGCTTCCTCCAGCTTCATGAGCTGGTGGAGTGCTGCCATATCGCCGAAAACGTGTTCGACATCCTTCGCAAGGGTGAGCGTCGCGTTGATTCCGAGCTCATGGACGTGGTCCTGGAAGCATTGGACACCGTCAACAGCATGTTCGGCCAGGTGCGCGAACGTACTGACCTGACGCCTGCGACGCCGGAGCTGCTGGCGGCGTTGTCCCGTCTGGCTGAACCACAGTCCAATGACGAAGTCGCAGTTGCCGAGCCTGAACCTGTGGCTGAAGTCGCCGAATCGGCGGCTCCGGTTGCCGAGGCGGCTGGCGGCGACGACATCACGGACCATGAATTCGAACAGTTGCTCGATTCGCTGCACGGCTCAGGGCCGATTGCGCCACCTGCTGCGGCCCCGGCCGCTCAGGCCTCATCGAGCGACGAGATCACCGATCAGGAATTCGAATCCCTGCTCGATCAGTTGCACGGCAAGGGCAAGTTTGCCGCCGATGCCGCTCCAGCACCGGCCCCTGCGGCCAAGGCTGGCGGCAGCGCACCGGCCAGTGACGAGATCACTGACGACGAGTTCGAAGCATTGCTGGATCAACTGCATGGCAAAGGGTCGTTCGACGCTGCTGTCGTTGCGCCGGTGGCTGTCGAGGCCGTTGCGGCCAAGGCTCCAGCGACGGCAAAGGCTGCGGCTTCCGACGAAATCACCGACCACGAATTCGAAAACCTGCTGGACGAGCTGCACGGCAAGGGCAAGTTCGAGCCTGACGCGGTCGTCGCCAAGGCGCCTGCGCCTGTTGCCAAGCCTGCCCCGGCCCCCGCTGCCAAACCTGCTGCTGCGCCTGCCCCCGCTGCAAAGGCCGAACCTGCGCCAGCCAAGGCTGCCGCACCTGCACCTGCACCCGCTCGTGCTCCTGCCCCAACGGGCGAAAAGCCGGTCGCGACCGAGGCCGAAACCACGGTGCGCGTGGATACTGCGCGCCTGGACGAGATCATGAACATGGTCGGCGAACTGGTGCTGGTGCGTAACCGCCTGGTGCGCCTGGGTCTTAACAGTGGCGACGAAGCCATGTCCAAGGCCGTTTCGAACCTGGACGTGGTGACCGCCGACCTGCAGACCGCGGTGATGAAAACCCGCATGCAGCCGATCAAGAAAGTCTTCGGCCGCTTCCCGCGTCTGGTTCGTGACCTGGCTCGCCAGCTCAAGAAAGAGATCAATCTGGAATTGGTGGGCGAAGAGACCGACCTGGACAAGAACCTTGTCGAGGCACTGGCCGACCCGCTGGTCCACTTGGTGCGCAACGCGGTCGACCACGGTATCGAAACCCCTGAGGAACGCGAAGCCACCGGCAAGTCCCGCGGCGGCAAGGTGATCCTGGCGGCAGAGCAGGAAGGCGACCATATCCTGTTGTCCATCTCGGATGACGGCAAGGGCATGGACCCGAACGTGCTGCGCTCCATCGCCGTCAAGCGCGGTGTCATGGACAAGGATGCTGCGGACCGTCTCAGCGACACCGACTGCTACAACCTGATCTTTGCGCCGGGCTTCTCGACCAAGACCGAGATTTCCGATGTCTCCGGTCGTGGCGTGGGCATGGACGTGGTCAAAACCAAGATTTCCCAGCTCAACGGCTCGATCAATATCTACTCGACCAAGGGCCAGGGTTCGAAAATCGTCATCAAGGTTCCGCTGACGCTTGCGATCATGCCGACCCTGATGGTCATGCTGGGCAATCAGGCTTTTGCCTTCCCGCTGGTCAACGTCAATGAGATCTTCCACCTGGACCTGTCGACCACCAACGTCGTCGATGGTCAGGAAGTGGTGATCGTGCGTGACAAGGCCTTGCCTTTGTTCTACCTCAAGCGCTGGCTGGTCAGTTCGGCCGCGCACGAAGAGCAGCGTGAAGGGCACGTGGTGATTCTGTCTGTCGGCACCCAGCGCATCGGCTTTGTCGTCGATCAACTGGTCGGGCAGGAAGAAGTGGTGATCAAACCGCTGGGCAAGATGCTGCAAGGTACGCCGGGTATGTCGGGCGCCACTATTACCGGTGACGGTCGCATTGCCTTGATTCTCGATGTACCGAGCATGCTCAAGCGTTACGCCGCACGGCGTATTTGATTCTGGGGTTGCGGGCAGCTTCGGCTGCCTGCGGCGCCTATTGGAGTGTTTATGGCAGTCAAGGTCCTGGTGGTGGATGATTCCGGTTTCTTCCGCCGCCGCGTTACGGAAATCCTTTCTTCGGACCCCAACATCCAGGTTGTCGGCACGGCAACCAATGGCAAGGAAGCTATAGAACAGGCCCTCGCGCTCAAGCCTGACGTGATCACGATGGACTACGAAATGCCGATGATGGATGGCATTACGGCGGTTCGTCACATCATGCAGCGCATCCCGACTCCGGTATTGATGTTCTCCTCACTGACTCACGAAGGTGCCCGCGTCACGCTGGATGCACTGGACGCCGGTGCGGTGGACTTTTTACCCAAGAATTTTGAAGACATCTCGCGCAACCCGCAGAAGGTCAAACAACTGCTGTGCGAGAAGATCAACAGCATCTCGCGCAGTAACCGTCGTTTCAGCGGAGCAAGTTCCACCTCCGCCGCTCCGGTTTCTTCCTCCGCTGCGCCCGCTGCCCGTACCGCGGCACCTGCATCGACAACGCCGGCGCGCACGGTTGCGCCGCGCACTGCAGCGCCTGTGCCTCATGCAGCCCATGCCCAGCCACATGCTCATGCGCCAGCCCATCCGACCACCTCGGGAGCGCCCAAGCGCAAGGCCTACAAGCTGGTTGCCATCGGTACCTCGACGGGTGGTCCCGTTGCGTTGCAACGTGTGCTGACGCAATTGCCTGCCAGTTTTCCGGCACCGCTGGTGCTGATCCAGCACATGCCTGCTGCGTTCACCAAGGCTTTTGCCGAGCGTCTGGACAAGTTGTGCAAGATCAGCGTCAAGGAAGCCGAGGACGGTGATGTGCTGCGTCCGGGCCTTGCTCTGCTGGCACCCGGTGGCAAGCAGATGATGGTCGACAGCCGTGGCATGGTGAAGATTCTGCCCGGTGACGAACGCCTCAATTACAAGCCGTGCGTGGACATCACGTTCGGATCGGCCGCCAAGTCCTATGGCGACAAGGTGCTTTCAGTCGTGCTCACCGGCATGGGGGCCGACGGCCGTGAAGGCGCTCGTCTGCTCAAGCAGGCAGGCAGCACGGTCTGGGCTCAGGACGAGGCGAGCTGTGTGATCTATGGCATGCCGATGGCCATCGTCAAGGCTGAGCTGGCGGATGCGATCTACAGCCTGGACGATATCGGTCGTCATCTGGTCGAGGCGTGCCTCTGATGGATGTACTGAGTCTGATCGGACTGATCCTGGCGTTTGTGGCGATCATTGGCGGCAACTTTCTCGAAGGCGGACACCTCAGTGCGCTGCTGAACGGCCCGGCAGCGCTGATCGTGATCGGCGGTACGCTGGGAGCGTCGCTGTTGCAGGCGCCCATGAGCGCGTTCATGCGCGCCATGAAAATCATTCGCTGGGTGCTGTTCCCGCCGCGTGTCGATCTTCCCGGTGGCGTTGACCGCGTGATCGGCTGGAGCATGACTGCCCGCAAGGAAGGCCTGTTGGGGCTGGAAACGGTTGCCGACGCCGAGCCTGACAGCTATGCCCGCAAAGGCCTGCAGTTGCTGGTCGACGGCGCCGAGCCGGAAGCGATTCGCAGCATTCTGGAAGTGGATTTCATCACCCAGGAAACCCGTGACATCCAGGCCGCCAAGGTCTTCGAGAGCATGGGCGGCTACGCGCCGACCGTGGGCATCATCGGTGCGGTCATGGGGTTGATTCACGTGATGGGCAATCTGGCCGATCCGAGTCAGCTGGGCAGCGGCATTGCCGTGGCCTTCGTTGCCACTATCTACGGTGTCGCGACGGCCAACCTGATCCTGCTGCCGGTGGCCAACAAGCTCAAGGCCATCGCCCACCGTCAGGCGCGTTACCGTGAAATGCTGCTCGAAGGTCTGCTGTCCATTGCCGAGGGTGAGAACCCGCGCTCCATCGAACTCAAGCTGCAAGGCTTCATGGAGTAACACCTCATGGCTCGACGTCGTCAGCCCGAAGAACACGAAAATCATGAACGCTGGCTGGTGTCCTATGCCGACTTCATTACGCTGCTGTTCGCGTTCTTCGTGGTGATGTACTCGATTTCGTCAGTCAACGAAGGCAAATACAAAATTCTGTCGCAGGCCCTGGTCGGCGTGTTCAACGACGCCGAGCGCACCATGAAGCCGATCCCCATCGGCGAACAGCGTCCGGTCTCGGTCAAGCCGTCCGAGCCGTTGCTCAAGGACAGCGAGGAAACCGACGCCGGTATCGCCTCGTCAGCCAGTGACCCGTTGCAGACCATTGCCCAGGATGTACGTGACGCGTTTGGCGATCTGATCAAGTCCGATCAGATGACTGTGCGTGGCAACGAGCTGTGGATCGAGATCGAGCTCAATTCCAGTCTGCTGTTCGGCAGTGGTGATGCCATGCCCAGCGACAAGGCGTTCACGATCATTGAAAAGGTCGCTGGCATCGTGAAACGCTTCGACAACCCGATCCATGTCGAAGGCTTCACCGATGACCAGCCGATCAGTACGGCGCAGTTTCCGACCAACTGGGAACTGTCGTCGGCGCGTTCGGCCAGCATTGTCCGCATGCTGGCCATCGACGGCGTCAACCCGGCGCGTCTGGCGTCAGTCGGCTATGGCGAGTTCCAGCCCATTGCCCCGAACACCAGCGCTACAGGGCGTGCCAAGAACCGGCGTGTGGTGCTGGTCATATCCCGTAACCTGGATGTCCGGCGCAGTCTGACCAGCACCGGCACCGCGAATGCGCAGCCGGATGCCGCGTTGAAGCGTGCTGGCACACAAACTGCACCGGTGCCAGCAAAGCCGCCGGTACGTGCGAACACTGTCAATTCTCCGTCACCCGCTCCCTAATATTGTATCGGTACGGTCGTCGCTGTACGGAAGGAAATCATCAATGAGAGTCTGGGCAGTAGCCAACCAGAAAGGTGGAGTCGGAAAGACCACCACGACCATTGCCCTGGCCGGTCTGCTGGCCGATGCGGGCAAGCGCGTGGTCGTGGTCGATCTGGACCCCCACGGCTCCATGACCAGCTATTTCGGGCACAACCCTGACGAACTGGAACACAGCGCGTTCGATCTGTTTCTGCACAAGGGCGCCGTTCCCGACGGGCTTCCGGGCCAGCTCCTGTTGCCGACCAGCGACCAGCGTATTTCGCTGATTCCATCCAGTACGGCGCTGGCGACTCTGGAACGACAGTCGCCAGGCCAGAGTGGTCTGGGTCTGGTGATTGCCAAGAGCCTCGCCCAGCTGTGGCAGGATTTTGACTATGCGCTGATCGACAGTCCGCCGTTGCTCGGGGTATTGATGGTCAACGCGCTGGCTGCGAGTCAGCAACTGGCGATTCCCGTACAAACCGAATTTTTGGCCGTCAAAGGGCTGGAGCGCATGGTCAATACCCTGACCATGATCAACCGCTCCCGCAAGGTGCCGTTGCCTTACACCATCGTGCCGACATTGTTCGACCGCCGTACTCAAGCCTCCATGGGCACCTTGAAGCTGTTACGCGACAGTTTTCCCGAGCATGTCTGGCAGGCCTATGTGCCGGTGGACACGCGTTTGCGCGACGCCAGCCGTGCGGGTCTGACGCCGTCGCAGAACGACAGCAAGAGCCGCGGTGTGATCGCATATCGGGCATTGCTCAAGCATATGCTCGCCGAGCAACTCAATGCTCAGGTGGCCTGACATGTGCGCATATTCTTTCTCTGCTGTCAGCTCAAGTGATGCCTCAATGCGGCCGATAACTCTATCAGGCTGTACTCGCTCCATTTTTTGTTGGGCCCCGGTATGAACCGCCCTGTAGAAGTTGCAACACGACCCAAGCTGGCCCTGCAGTCCTATCTGGACGCGTTGCTTCAGGACGCGACCGAAGAACCGGAGGTTCCGGCCAGCACCATCGACGAGTTTCAGGCGGCGGTGCTTGAAGAGCAGGCATTCGATGCGCGCAGGCAGGCGCAGATAAAACCGGTCGCGGTGGCTGTTGCCGCCCCTGCCGCAGTGGCGGTGCCTGTGGTTGTCGCTGCACCGGTGGTGGCGCCGGTGCTGGACGTTGCACCGGTGATCGTGGCTGAGGTCGAGGCGCAGATTCCGGCAGTCGAGTTGGTCGAGCCGGTTGCCGAGCTGAGCACCATGGTGCCGCAGCGCACGCCCACGCCGCCGCCGACCCGCGATGGTCGTCCGGCCTGGGCTGCCGAGCCGTTCGAATGCCTGTTGTTCGATGTGGCGGGTCTGACACTGGCGGTGCCGTTGGTGTGCCTGGGGTCGATTTATCCGCTGGCAGGGCAGGAGCTGACACCTCTGTTCGGTCAGCCGGACTGGTTTCTCGGGATCCTGCCTTCTCAGGCGGGCAACCTGAAAGTGTTGGATACCGCGCGCTGGATCATGCCTGATCGCTACCGCGACGATTTTCGCCAGGGTTTGCAGTATGTGATTTCGGTTCAAGGGTACGAGTGGGGGTTGGCGGTGCATCAGGTCAGTCGCTCTTTGCGTCTTGATCCGAATGAAATCAAGTGGCGCACACAGCGTGGTCAGCGGCCATGGCTGGCGGGCACAGTGATCGAACACATGTGTGCGTTGCTGGACGTTGCAGAGTTGGCCGAGTTGATAGCCAGTGGCGCGGTCAAGCAGTTGAACAAGTCGAAATAATCATGGGTCGTCGCCAGTCGCGTCGCCCGCAGAGTACACACGTGAGGGGTTAGGGGTATGAATAAGTCGTCTGCACAGGGTTCCGAAGATCCTATCCTGCAATGGGTTACGTTCCGCCTGGACAATGAGTCCTATGGCATCAACGTGATGCAGGTCCAGGAAGTGCTGCGCTACACCGAAATCGCTCCGGTACCGGGTGCGCCAAGCTACGTGCTGGGCATCATCAACCTGCGCGGTAATGTCGTGACCGTGATCGACACCCGTCAGCGCTTCGGCCTGGCGCCGGTTGAAGTCAGCGACAACACACGTATCGTGATCATTGAAGCCGACAAGCAAGTGGTCGGGATTCTGGTCGACAGCGTGGCGGAAGTGGTTTACTTGCGTCAGTCCGAAGTCGAAACCGCACCTAACGTCGGTAACGATGAGTCGGCCAAGTTCATTCAGGGCGTCTGCAACAAGAATGGCGAGCTGTTGATTCTGGTCGAGCTGGACAAGATGATGTCCGAAGAAGAATGGTCCGAGCTGGAGAGCATCTGATTGATTCTTGAGGTTGCAGTCGTCTTTCTGGGCATTCTCTGGGTGGTCACCCTGGGAATGTTCCTGACCCATACCAAGCGTCAGCGCAAGCTCGACGCCGAGCGTGACGAGGCGGCTGCCTTGCGTGATCAGCGTATCAAGGAGTTGGCCCGGCGCGTGGACAACTTCCAGAGCGGTACGGTGCGCATGGGTGAGGATCTGCACGAACTGCGCGCTATCGTCGCGCCGTTGCCGGACAAGCTGACGGCACTGGAACAGCGCGATCCCTCCACGCTGTCCTTTGCCCAGGCAGCGCGTCTGGTCGGCATGGGTGCCAGTATTGACGAGCTGACTCAGTCCTGCGGACTGACTCAGGCCGAAGCGCAGTTGATGACCAAGCTTCACGGCAATCCGGCGAGCTGACTGCTGTCAAGCCTGGTCCATTCGCGACCAGGCTTTTTCCTTCCCTTGATTTTCCTTTCGGCTCGGTCCTGCTGCAGCGATGGCTTACTGTTCGTCCAGCGCGAATTCAGTCAGGCAGAAGGTCGGGATCGCCATGGCCTGAAGACGTTTCGAACCGCCCAGTTCCGGCAGATCAATGATTGCAGCGGCTTCATGAACCCGGGCGCCCATGCGGCGAATCAGGTTGGCGGCCGCGATCAGCGTTCCGCCCGTAGCGATCAGGTCATCGAACATCACAACCGAGTCGCCATCGCAGAGGCTGTCGGCGTGAACCTCCAGATATGCCTCGCCGTATTCGGTCTGATAGCCTTCGCTGAGTACGTCAGCCGGCAGCTTGCCCTGTTTGCGAAACAGCACCAATGGTTTGTTCAGCGCATAGGCCACGACCGAACCGATCAGAAAGCCGCGTGCGTCCATGACGCCGATGTGGCTGAAGTCGGCCTCGATATAACGCTGCACGAAGCTGTCGATCACTTGGCGGGTGGCCTTGGGTGACTGGAAGAGCGGAGTGATGTCGCGGAAGACGACGCCTGGCTTGGGGAAGTCCACGACCGGGCGTATCAGGGATTTGAAGCTCAATTCATCGAAAATCATCAGAAAGTGATCCGGGGCAAGATTGGCCGACAGTTTAAGCCGACCGGCCCCGGATCGCACGTATCAGCTTTGGATGGCGCCACCGGCCAGTGCGCAGAGCTGGATCGGGTCGAGGATATGCACCTCTTTACCTTCTGCGGTGATCAGCTCGTTCTGCTGAAAACGGGTAAATACGCGGGAAACGGTTTCGACCGCCAGGCCCAGGTAATTGCCGATTTCATTGCGCGACATGCTCAGGCGGAACTGGTTGGCGGAAAAGCCTCGCGCCCTGAAGCGTGCCGAGAGATTGACCAGAAAGGTCGCGATGCGCTCATCGGCGGTCTTTTTCGACAGCAGCAGCATCATTTGCTGATCGTCGCGGATCTCGCGGCTCATGACGCGCATCAGTTGCCGACGCAACTGCGGTAACTGCACCGAAAGTTCATCCAGACGCTCGAACGGGATTTCGCAGACCGACGTGGTTTCCAACGCCTGCGCGGATACCGGATACGCCTGTGCGTCCATCCCGGACATGCCGACCAGTTCGCTGGGCAGGTGAAAACCGGTGAGCTGTTCTTCACCCGCATCACTGATGCTGTAGGTCTTCAATGCGCCGGAGCGCACGGCGTAGACGGACTCGAAGGTATCGCCCTGGCGAAACAGAAACTCGCCTTTTTTCAACGGGCGGCCGCGCTTGACGATCTGGTCAAGCGACTCCATATCTTCGAGGTTCAGCGAGAGGGGCAGGCAGAGCGGGGCGAGACTGCAATCCTTGCAATGAGCCTGGGTTGAAGCACGTGACTTGGCGGGCTCGGACATCACTTAATTCCTTGTGGGAAAACACACATAAGTCGTAAGGGTAACTCACCCAAGGCAAGTAGGGCCAGCCTCGCAGTTCTGGTCAGGCATCAAGGTTCTTCCTGGTCTGCCGATACCGGTGTACTCATTCAACGACAGCGGGACGTCCCATCATGACCCTGACCACTTCACCTGTAGGCGCTATTACATTGGCCGTCGCCACACCAGCGGTGACTTCCCGGTCACCGCAGGAGGTCAAGGTCGACGCCGCGCCTGTTGCGTCAGAAGGCGTGAAAGTCGACCTGTCGGCTGCAGGAAGGGCAGCCGCTTCGTCCTCGTCCAAGGATGCGGACATCGAGCAGAGCGGTTTGCCGTCGTCGGTTCAGAAACTGCTCAAGGCCATTCGCGAACTGCAACGACAGATCGCCGAGCTCACCGTGCAGATCCAGCAGACCCTCAAGGATCCGAGCCTCACTGACGAAGAGCGCAAGAGTAAGGCTGCGGGCCTGCAGGCGGTGATGAGTATGCTGCAGGCGCAGATCAGTACATCCAGCGATGACCTTTCCTCACTGATGAACAAGCTCAAATCCAGCAACGACGACAAGGTCAAGGCGGGCATGCTGATCATGACCAAAATGTAAGACGCCTGGCTTGCCTAGATCACCTTCGAAAATTGTTGCGGGTGCTGTCGGGGCAGGTAGGTGTCGAACACTTTGCACACCGCGCGCACCAGCAGCCGTCCCGCAGGCAGCACGTCAAGTCTGTCGGATCCCAGAGCGATCAGCCCGTCTTCGGCCATCGCCTCGAGTTGCGGCCAGATATCACTGAAGCAGGATTTGAAATCGATGGTCAGGGCCTGTCCGATCTTCGCGAAATCCAGGTGGAAGTGGCAGATCAGTTGTTGAATCACTGCGCGTCTGATTCGGTCATCCTCGTTGCAGAACAGCCCCCGTCTGGTCGCTAATTGATCGCTTGCCAGCAGGGCCTGGTAGTCGTTCAGATCGCTGCTGTTCTGACTGTAAAGATTCCCCACCTGACTGATTGCCGAAACCCCCAGCCCGAGCAGATCGCAATGTCCGTGCGTGGTGTAGCCCTGAAAGTTTCGATGCAGTGTCAGTTCTTCCTGCGCGACAGTCAGGTCATCGTCAGGCAGGGCGAAGTGGTCCATGCCGATGTGGCGATAACCCGCCTGAGTCAGTTGCGAAACCGTACGCTCCAGCATCGACAGCCGGGTTTCAGGACAGGGCAGATCGACGCTTTCGATGCGCCTTTGCGGCATGAAGCGCTCAGGCAAATGCGCGTAGTTGAACACCGACAGGCGATCCGGCTGCAGCCTGATGACCTCGTCGACTGTACGGGCAAAACTGTCGAGAGTCTGTTTGGGCAGGCCATAGATCAGGTCGATATTGACCGAGCGAAACTGCAATGTCCGTGCGGCTTCGACCAGCGTCCGGGTTTCCTCAAGGCTTTGCAGGCGATTGATCGCACGCTGTACCGCAGGCTCCAGGTCCTGTACGCCAAGGCTGACGCGATTGAAGCCCAGTTCACGCAGCAAGCCCATCGTCGCCCAGTCGGCTTCACGAGGGTCGATCTCGATGCTGTAGTCTCCCGAGTCGTCCTGCAACAGATTGAAGTGCGCACGCAGATGCGCCATGAGTTGCCGCAATTGGTCATGGCTGAGAAATGTCGGCGTCCCGCCGCCCAGATGCAATTGCTCGACCGCCTGACCGGGATCGAGATGGCAGCCGATCATCTCTATTTCATGCATCAGCCGCTGCAGATAAACCTGCGCCCGACCGCGATCCTTGGTGATGACCTTGTTGCAGGCGCAGTAGTAGCAAACGTTGGCGCAGAACGGGATGTGCACGTACAGCGACAACGGCCGCCGGGCCTTGCGACTGTCACGCAGCGCGTGCAACAGGTCGAAAGCGCCAACATCGGTCCTGAACTGCACGGCCGTCGGATACGAGGTGTAACGCGGGCCTGTGAGGTCGTAGCGGCGGATCAGGTCTGAATCCCAACGAATGACGTCCAGCATGCGCATGTTTCCCGGATGGGGTGATGAGGGCCGGAGCATACGAGGGGCGTGTTTATGGGGTGTTGACGTGGGTCAAGCGGGCTGACAGCGAACAGGTCCGGTCAATCAATGGCCCATCAGCCAATGCTGATGAGGCCCCGGCATTGTCCAGAGTCCGAACAGGATCACCAGCACACCACCGGCCGCGCGGACGCTGCGTTTGCGCAGCAGTGCGGTGGTGCGTTCGGCGGCCAGGCCGGTGGCGAGCAGCACCGGCCAGGTGCCCAGCCCGAACGCCAGCATCAGCAAGGCGCTGTCGATCGCGTTGCCCTGGCTGGCAGCCCAGAGCAGGGTGCTGTAAACCAGTCCGCAGGGCAACCAGCCCCATAATGCGCCGAGCAACAGAGCGCGGGGCATGCTGGAGATCGGCAGCAGGCGCGTAGCGAAGGGTTGCAAGTGGCGCCAGATGCCTCGTCCCAGGCGTTCGATGCGGGTCAGACCACTCCACCAGCCGGCGAGGTACAGGCCCATGGCAATCAGCAGCAGTGCGGCGACCACGCGCAGGGTCGTCGCTCCCGGACTGTTCGCCACTGCCCAGCCGACCAGTCCGCTGAAGAAACCGGCAATCGCATAGCTGATGATGCGACCCAGGTTATAGGCCATCATCAGCCGCAGTCGGCGTGTGCGTTGTTCTCGGGGAATAGCCAGGGTCAATGCACCCATCAGCCCGCCACACATGCCAAGGCAATGGCCGCCACCCAGCAGTCCCAGCACCAGGGCGGAAAGCAGCAGGGGGATGAGGTCAAGCATGCCGGGCTTCAGGCATCGGGCGCTTCGTCACGATTCTGCACCTTGGGTTCGGGAGAGCTGCGTTGCGCCGCAGCCTGATGATCGGGGTCCTGATCATCGAACAGGATGCTATGGGCCGGACCATCCATGTCGTCGTACTGACCACTGTCCACCGCCCAGAAAAAGACGTAGATCGCGACGGCTACCAGCACCAGCGCGGCGGGGATCATGATGTAGAGCGCAGGCATGAAACCTCCGGAGCGAGCTGTTGCCTGGAGCCCGGAATACGGGTCAGGCGCAGGGCGTTGAGCACCACGATCAGCGAGCTTGCTGACATGCCGATGGCAGCCCAGACCGGCGTGATCCAGCCCAGTGCCGCGAACGGCAGCATCAGGCCATTGTACAAGCCGGCCCACAGCAGATTCTCCCTAATCACTCGGCGGGTACGTCGCGCCAGACCGAACGCTTCGATCAGGCTGTGAAGGCGGTTGGACAGCAGCACCGCGTCAGCCCCGGTCTTGGTCAGGTCGGTGGCTGAGCCCATTGCCACACTGACAGTGGCTGCGGCCATCGCCGGTACATCGTTCACGCCGTCACCGATCATCAATACAGCGTGTCCTTGCGCCTGTAACTGCTGCACTATGGCCAGCTTGTCCTCAGGTCGCAGACCGCCGCGCGCATCGTCGATGCCCAGCGCGGTTGCCACCGTCTGCACCATCGGCGAACTGTCTCCGGAAAACAGCAGGGTTTTCCAGCCGCGTGCCCGGCAGGCTTGCAGCAGTTCAACGGCACCGTCGCGCAGTCGATCATCCAGGGCGAACCAGGCCAGCGGGCCTTCGGTGTTGCCTAGCAGCAGCCATTGGCCGGTTTCGTCCGGCATTGTCAGGACGCGGGTATTGCTCAACGCGCAGACGAATTCAGGCTGGCCGATGCGCAGGCGGTGATTATCCACACAGCCTTCCAGACCGCGTCCGGGCGTGCTCGTGACCTTTCTGGCTTGCACTGATGCACGGCCAAATGCCCGGGCGACAGGGTGTTCGGAGCGGCTCTCCAGCGCGGCGGCCAGCGCCAGGCACGTGTCTGCATCCAGCTTTCCCACTGGACGGACAGCCCGCACTGTCAGGCGCCCTTCGGTGAGGGTTCCGGTCTTGTCGAAGATGACGGTGTCGATTGTGTTCAGGCCTTCCAGCACATGGCCGCGTGTCACCAACAGGCCCAGTTTGTGCAGCGTGCCGGTCGCCGCGGTCAGTGCCGTGGGCGTTGCCAGTGACAGGGCACAAGGGCAGGTGGCGACCAGCATCGCCAGAACGATCCACAGGGCGCGGGATGAGTCGAGTTGCCACCAGACGATGCCGATCACCGCAGCGGCGATCAGTGAAATCAGCAGAAAAAGCTGAGCGGCGCGATCTGCCATTTCGGCCAGTCGCGGCTTGTCCGCCTGGGCGCGCTCCAGCAAACGAACGGTGGCAGACAATTGGGTGTCATGACCCAGCGCCAGCACCTGGATCTTCAGGGCGTTCTCGACATTGAGCGTGCCCGCCGTGACGCTGTCACCGACGGTTCTCGTGCGGGGCAGGTATTCGCCGGTCAACAATGATTCATCGACGCTGGACTGCCCGTCGAGAATCCTGCCGTCCACCGGAATCACTGCGCCGGGCTGCACCAGCACCTGATCGTTGATGCCCAGCTCGCTGAGCAGAACGCGTTCGGTCTTTGCCTCGGTGTTCACCCGCAGGCACGAGGCGGGCAGCACATTGACCAGTTGTGCCGTCGCAGCCGCCGTGCGTTCGCGTGCTCGACGCTCCAGATAGCGTCCCGCCAGCAGAAACAGTGCGAACATGCCGACGGCATCGACGTACAGCTCTCCTGTTCCACTGATGGCGGTCCAGAACCCTGCGACATAGGCCGTACCAATGGCCAGCGACACCGACACATCCATGGTCAGATGGCGGCTGCGCAGATCGCGCAGCGCGCCCCGAAAGAACGGCGTACAGCTGTAGAACACGATGGGCGTGGTCAGAAACAGCGCGACCCAGCGCAGGATGGTATGCATCGGCGGGCTGAGGTCCAGATTGAATTCCGGCCAGGTCGCCATGGTCGCCATCATCGCCTGAAACCACAGCAGGCCGGCGACACCCAGTTGCCTCAGCGCCAGCCGATTCTCGCTTGCCAGGCGTTCGGCAGCGCGATCGGCCTGCCAGGGATGTGCGACATAGCCGATATCGCGCAGCATGTTCAGCAGTTGACTGAACGCAACCTGATCGCTGACCCAGCGCACCAGCAGTCGATGGTTCGACAGGTTCAGTCGCGCCTCGAGCACCCCCGGTAACTTCCCTAGCCGTTGCTCGATCAGCCAGCCACAGGCCGCACAACTGATGCCTTCGATGAGCAGTGTGGTGTGCGAAACCTCGGCGTCACGCCGTACGAAACTCGCCTTCACATCCGGGCGGTCGTAAAGTGCCAATTCATCAAGCAAACGTGTGGGCAGGCTTTCCGGGTTGGCAGAGGTTTCACTGCGATGCGCGTAATAGCTTTCCAGACCGCCCGCGACAATGGCCTCGACAACCGTCTGACACCCCGGGCAGCACAGCTCGCGGGTGTCACCGAGCACCACGGCAGTAAAGCGGCTGCCGGCAGGAACAGGCAGGGCGCAGTGATAGCAGAGCAGGGGCGCTTTCACGTCAGTCCTTCCGGCCTTGAACGGCCTGCAACGGCTCGTCACCCAGCGTCAGTGTGCGGTCACGGCCCAGCCATTCTTCTTCGAACAGGCGCCAGGTCTGGCCGCCTTCACTGCCCAGCAGCTCGACGAAGCGGCGGCCTTCGACCCGGTCCTGAAGTTGCCCGACATAGCGACAGGCCTGCGACGGGCTGCGGGTCAGGAACACGCGGCGGTCCTTGTCCGGCTGGGTCGGTGAGATGAGGTTCAATTCGAGCCTTTCGGGATTGCTGTTGCCGCTCAGGTGCAGCTCGGCTTCGCCGGTCACGTCGTCCAGATGCAGGCTGGCGCGCAGCTTGAGGGTCTGAGCGAGCATCTCGCGGTTGATCGAGCGATTGATGCCTTTGCCCGCTTCGTAATAGTTGTCGGTGACCAGATTGTCGGGGTGACTGATGGCGATGCCCGCCATGGTCAGGCTGAGCAGGACCGAGCCGCCCAGCATGGCAATGATGATCCAGGGCCAGAGGTGCTTGTACCAGGAGCTTGCAGCGGTTGCAGCGGGCATGGCGATGCTCTTAGCGAGTGGACGGGCCGATGAACCGGCTTCTGGTTTCGACATGAATCCTGTCGTCATGCACATCCCGGAGGATGAACCTGATCTCCTGCGAACTCGACGGCAGCGATTCTGTCGCGCTGGACAGTTGCACCGGCATGCTGAGGATTTCGCCTGCTTCAACCGTTATTTCACGACGGCCCTGCCATTTCAGATCCGGCAGTCCATGTGCTTCCACTGCATAGGTGTGGGCGACCTGATCCTTGTTCAGGACCTTGAGGCTGTAGACGTTTTCGATCCGACCTTCGGCGTTTTCCCGATACAGCATGCGGTCCTTGCTGACATCCAGCCCCACCAGAGAGCGGGTCAAAAAAGCGCTGATCAGCAAGCCGATCATCAGCAGCAACACCAGCGCATAGCCGATCAGACGCGGGCGCAGTGTACGCGTTGCCCGCCCTGACAATCTGTTCTCGGTGGTATAGCTGATCAGCCCGCGCGGGTACGCCATTCTGTCCATGACCGTGTCGCAGGCATCGACACAGGCCGCGCAGCCGATGCACTCCACCTGCAGGCCGTTGCGAATGTCGATGCCGGTCGGGCAGACCTGGACGCACATCGTGCAGTCGATGCAATCGCCCAGCCCCTGCGCTTGATGATCAGCCTCTTTTTTTCGAGCGGCGCGTGGCTCTCCGCGTTGCGGGTCGTAGGACACGATCAGGGTGTCCCTGTCGAACATCACGCTCTGGAAGCGCGCATAAGGGCACATGTAGATACACACCTGTTCGCGCAGCCAGCCCGCGTTGGCGTAGGTCGCCAGCGTAAAGAACCCGACCCAGAAATACGCCCAGCCATCGGCCCGTCCCGTGAACAGGTCGATGCTCAATTGGCAGATCGGTGAAAAGTAACCGACGAATGTCAGGCCGGTGACAAAGCCGATCAACAACCAAAGGCTGTGCTTGGCCAGCTTGCGCGCCAGTTTTTCGGCGGACATCGGCAGGCTGTCGAGTCTGATGCGCTGGTTGCGGTCGCCTTCGGTGATGTTCTCGCACCACATGAAAATCCAGGTCCACACACTTTGCGGACAGGTATAACCGCACCACACGCGTCCTGCGTAAACCGTCACGAAGAACAGGCCGAACGCCGCGACGATCAACAGGCCCGATAGCAGGATGAAATCCTGCGGCCAGAACGTCGCGCCAAAAATGTAGAACCGGCGCTCAGGCAGGTCCCACCATACCGCCTGATGACCATGACTGTTGAGCCAGACCGTGCCGAAGTAGATCAGCAGTAACACCACGCCGACGGTCATGCGCAGGTTGCGAAAGAAACCCTTGAACGCACGGGTGTGGATCTTTTTCCGCGAGGCGTACAGGTCGACGAACGCGTTTTCGCCATCGGTTGGCGGCGTGATGTTGCGGACCGGGATCCGTTCACTCATTGCGCGGTCCAGCAGTGAAGGGATTCACCGGGCCGCCGTCGAGTCGCTCGCTGACAACGCACCGTCATTGTGAGACCGCCGGTTTTTCCTGACGCGACAGGCTGTACACATAAGCCGCCAATATATGCACGCGGTCATCACCTTGAGTCGCCTGTTGCGCCGGCATCTGGCCCTGACGGCCATAACGGATCGTCTGTTGAAGCTGGGCAAAACCCGATCCGTAGATCAATCCCTCCGGCTGAGTCAGGTCCGGCGCACCGAGAACAGCCAGGCCCTTGCCCTTGACGCCATGGCAGGCGACGCAACTGGTTGAATAGAGCTTCTGCCCGGCAACCGGATCGGCCTTGACGCCCTCGGGCAGGTTCCGACCGGCCATGAGCGTCATGACATAGGCCGACACATCGCGTACGCCTTGCTCGCCCAGCACGTCGCCCCAGGCAGGCATGACCGCGTGACGGCCGTTCAGGATCGAGGTTTTGATTGACTGCGGGTCGCCGCCCCAGCGCCAATTGTCGTCTGTCAGGTTCGGAAAACCATACGCGCCCTTTGCATCCGAACCGTGGCAGACCGAGCAATTGGAGGCAAACAGCCGCGCGCCCATGCCCAGTGCTTTCGGATCCTTGGCAACGTCCTCGATGGGCATTGCGGCATATTTCGCAAACAGCGGGCCATACTGGGCTTCGGCACTCGCCACTTCCTTTTCCCACTCGTGAACGCCGGTCCAGCCTTGCCTGCCGTCGGCAAATCGCAGCTGTTTGTCCTTGTCCAGATAGGTGTAGCCAGGCAGCAGGCCTTGCCAGTTGCCGAGGCCCGGATACAGCACCAGATAACCCACGGCAAACACGATGGTGCCGATGAACAGCTTGAACCACCACTGAGGGAGCGGGTTGTCGTATTCTTCGATGCCATCGAAGGAGTGGCCCATGGTTTCGTCGGTCTGATCCTTTCGCTCGCCCTTGCGGGTCGCCATCAGCAGCCAGACCAGCGCGACCAGCGTTCCCAGCGTCAGGACCGTGACATACAGGCTCCAGAACGTACTCATGGCGCATCGCTCCGGGACGTTTTGGAATGCATGACTTTGCTGATCGCTTCGGGGTCATCGGCAAACGGCAGCAGCGTTGCATCATCGAACTCGACCTTGCGCTTCGGGCTGAATACCCACAGCGCCAGGCCGATGAACGCCACCATCACCACCAGCGTGCCAAGGCCTCGAATCATTCCGATGTCCATCAGGTTCACCGTTTGCTCTTGATGAGGGTGCCGAGACCCTGCAGGTACGCGACCAGCGCGTCCATCTCGGTCTTGCCCTGCACGGCCGCCGCGGCACCCGCGATGTCGGCATCGGTGTAAGGCGTACCCAGCGTGCGCAGCACTTCGAGCTTTTTGGCGGTGTCCTTGCCGTCGAGCACTTTTTCGACCAGAAACGGATAGGCTGGCATTTTCGATTCCGGCACTACGTCGCGGGGGTTGTACAAGTGGGCGCGATGCCAGTCATCCGAGTAGCGACCGCCAACCCTCGCCAGATCCGGGCCGGTACGTTTCGAGCCCCACAGGAACGGGTGATCCCAGACGCTTTCGCCCGCGACCGAGTAATGGCCGTAGCGCTCGGTTTCAGCCCGGAACGGGCGGATCATCTGTGAATGGCAGCCCACGCAGCCGTTGGCGATGTAGACGTCGCGGCCTTCCACCTCCAGCGCCGTGCGCGGCTTCATGCCTTCGATGGGCTGGTTGGTGACGTCCTGAAAGAACAGCGGGACGATCTGCGTCAGGCCACCGATGCTGACGGCAATAACCATGAACAAGGCCAGCAGACCGATGTTCTTTTCCAGCACTTCATGCTTCATCAGTGCGCCCCCACGACGGTGATCCGGGCCGCTGCCTCTGCTTCTTCAGGGCTGGCGGCACGCACGGTGCGCCACACGTTCCAGGCCATCAGGAACATGCCACTGGTGAAAATCGCACCCCCGATAAAACGCACCACATAGCCCGGATGACTGGCTTGCATGGCTTCGACAAAGGAATAAGTGAGCGTGCCGTCGGTGTTGATCGCGCGCCACATCAGGCCTTGTGTGATGCCATTGACCCACATCGAAGTGATGTAAAGCACGGTGCCAATGGTTGCCAGCCAGAAATGCGCGTTGATCAGGCCGACGCTGTGCATCTGCTGCCGACCGAAAACCCTGGGGATCATGTGGTAGGTCGCGCCGATGGTGATCATCGCTACCCAGCCCAGCGCGCCGGAATGTACATGGCCGATGGTCCAGTCGGTGTAGTGCGACAGCGAGTTGACTGTCTTGATCGCCATCATCGGCCCTTCGAACGTCGACATGCCGTAGAACGCCAGCGACACCACCAGAAAGCGCAGAATCGGATCGGTGCGCAACTTATGCCAGGCCCCGGACAGGGTCATCATGCCGTTGATCATGCCGCCCCAGCTCGGCGCCAGCAGAATGATCGACATGACCATGCCCAGCGACTGCGCCCAGTCGGGCAGGGCGGTGTAATGCAGGTGGTGCGGGCCGGCCCAGATGTACAGCGTGATCAATGCCCAGAAGTGCACGATGGACAGACGATACGAGTAGATCGGGCGCTCGGCCTGTTTGGGCACGAAGTAGTACATCATCCCGAGAAACCCGGTGGTCAGGAAAAAGCCCACGGCGTTGTGCCCGTACCACCATTGGATCATCGCGTCGGTGGCGCCCGCGTAGACCGAGTAGGACTTGAACAGACTGACCGGCAGGGCGATGTGGTTGACCACGTGCAGCATGCCGGTCACGACGATGAATGCGCCGTAGAACCAGTTGGCGACGTAAATGTGACGAGTCTTGCGCTGCACGAGGGTGCCGAAGAACACCGCGCCGTAGGCGATCCACACGATGGCCAGCAGGATTGCAATCGGCCACTCCAGTTCTGCGTATTCCTTGGTGGTGGTGTAACCCATCGGCAATGAGATGATGGCGCTGACGATGACGGCCTGCCAGCCCCAGAAGGTGAAGGCCGCAAGCCGGTCGGAGATCAACCGGGTCTGGCAGGTGCGCTGGACCACGTAATAGGACGTGCCGAACAGCGCGCAGCCGCCGAAGGCAAAGATCACCAGGTTGGTGTGCAGCGGGCGCAAGCGACCGAACGTCGTCCACTCCAGACCAAAGTTCAGCTCGGGCCAGACCAGTTGCGAGGCAATGAACACACCCAGCGCCATGCCGACAATACCCCAGACCACGGTCATGATGGCGAACTGGCGAACCACGGTGTAGTTGTAAGCCGTCGGGCTGATTGCTGCGCTCATTACAGACTTCCAGAATTCAGGTTGTTGCGAGGCATAAGCGGGCTTTGGCGAGGCACGATATCGCCGCCGCAGACCGAAAAGGCGGGGCAATTCGAGACCGGCAAATCGCTCTGGCACAAGGCGTTTGCCACAGGTCACTGGTCGGCAAGCTTAACTTTGAAAGGCACACGTGGGAAGCCGATGCACTCATCTTGAGTGGCATCGAGGTGCAGTGGCCGATCGCTCACGGGTATAGTCCGTTTTTTGACGGCCAGCTATATGGAAGAGAAGTACCCATGAGTACCGGGACACACGCCGAATATCAGTGCACGCGTCTGGCGCAGGACAATGGCTGGCTATGGACGGAGGGGCAGCGCGAGGCAGGGCAGGAACCGGTCACGCTGTTGCTGGCTCATGGTGCGGGTGCACCGATGGACAGTGATTTCATGAACAGCATGGCCGCCTTTCTTGGCAGGCAGGGTGTGAATGTCATGCGCTTCGAGTTCCCCTATATGGCCCAGCGACGTCATGGCGGCAGCAAGCGTCCGCCCAATCAGCAAGCTCAGTTGCTCGACTGTTGGCGTGAGGTCTATGGACAGATGCGACCTTGTGTCACGGGGCGGATGGCGATCGGTGGCAAATCCATGGGAGGAAGAATGGCGAGCCTGATGGCCGACGAATTGAGCGTCGATGCGCTGGTGTGTCTGGGCTACCCTTTCTATGCGGTGGGCAAGCCGGAAAAACCGCGGACTGCACACCTGGTCGATCTTCGTACTCGAACGCTGATTGTGCAGGGCGAGCGTGATGCGTTGGGCAATCGTGAGGCGGCGGAGCAGTACACGCTGTCCAGTGCCATACGCCTGCACTGGCTGCCGACGGCCAATCATGACCTCAAGCCATTGAAGGCGGCTGGCTTGACTCATGATCAATGCCTGATGGATTCGGCAGAACAGATTGCCGCATTTTTGCGCGAGTGAGTCATTTGCAGAGCACTTCGAAAGCGCCTTCAGTGACCTCGAATGCCACGGCCGAAATGCTGAAACTGAATTCGCCTTTCAAACGCATCGTGCGGGGATTGGCTTCGATCAGCTTCAGTACGCCGGTCTGAAGATGCCCTGAGTGATAGATCACACTCTGCCAGTGGGGTGTTTCGTTGTAGATCACCTTGATTCGGTCGTGACCGATCAGGTTATGCGTTCCGGGCCGCAGGTCATGATCGAAGAACAGGCCGATGCTGGTTCGCTTGTTGCCGACCTTGCCGTCGGCAATCACTTTCCAGATCCAGTGATCGGGGGCGTGGGACAGTTCCGGACGCTGCGTCAGGCGCCCCAGCAGCGAGGTCAGGGCAAAAGGCTTCTGGTTGACAAGGGCGTCGAAGGTGCCTTCGCTGGACGGCGGACGGACGAAGCGGCGAGTGGGCGTGACGGTATGGCGCATGGTCGGGCTCTTGAAGCGGGATGGCTGTACGCCTGATGTGCATACATGAAAAGAGGGCGCTACGTTGATGACGTAACGCCCTCGTTGATCCTGGCTAACGCTTCAGCAATCGCTTAGCGAATGGCGACGCCAAGACTGGCATTGTGGTGCAGCAATTTGAAGTCTGCGCCTGTGACCAGATTTTTCACGAAATACCACTTCCAGCCCACCAGGTTCACCGCCGCGACGGTCGACGACCAGTATTTGCCGTTGCCCAGCGGCCAGCGGTTGCCGTAGGTGGTGTAGATTTCCTTCAACTCGTTGATCGACGGAATTCGGCCACCCTTGGCCGAAGCCGCGCTGCTCATCTGCGACAGGCTGCCGCTGCCCAGCCCCAGACAGTGAATCACCTTGGTGACAGTCACCTGGTAACTCTTGCTGGTCCCCGACGCATCGGTGACCGAAATGGTTGCCGTACCGTTGCCACGCACGGTGGTCAGACCATTACCGTCCACTTTTGCCACCAGCGGGTTGCTCGACGTGTAACGGTAAGGAGCCTGTCCCCCCGAGGCCTGTCGCCTGACGCTGGTGCCAGCCGGAAGCGAAGGCAGCAGGTCCGGCACGCTCGGGATCAGGTAAACCTTGCCCGCCAGCGTGACGGGCGAGGTATCGAACACCAGCTCCTTTTCAACCGTGAGCCACAGTGGGACCGAGCCTTTGGAAACGCTGTCGCGCGACACGGTATACGTGACGCTCGCAGAGCCGCCTTGTGAAGCGATGATCCATGCCTTGGGAACGTTGAACTGCAGTTCATTGCCTGTCGCAGGTTTCGCCGACGTGTCATGACTGGAAAGACCGCGCCAGTTGAGCACCACACTGTCTTCGCCACTCATGCCCGGGTAACTCACCCGAACCGTTGCCCCGGAGTCGGGAATCAGCGACGGCCTGACCACGCCATCGTGACCGACCGTATCCATGCGCGGTGCCGGGAGCTTCGTCAGACCGGCTAGAACCTTCAACGCCAGTGTCGCGGACGTCTGCACCAGACCGTTGGCGCGGTTGACAGTGTAAAACACGTCCACGACCTGCCCGGCATTGGCGACCACCAGCGCAGAGGCGAACACGGTTTCCAGCGGCTGACCGGCCTCGCTGTCGATGAGGGTCTTTTCCTTGGTATCGCTGCCTTTCGGACCCATCCACTGCACCGTAACGCGGTCACCGGCCTTGAAGCTCGCGCTGGCGTCGATGACGACGGTTGCGCCGTTCGGGGCGTTGGCAGGGTCGAGGGTGTCGCCGGTGGCTTGTTTAACGGTGGGGGTGGGTGTCGCAGGGATGATCATCTCTCGAATGTTGATCAGGAGCTTGTCCGAGAGGGCGACCCTATTGCCTCGCTGCACCTCGTACCAGGCTTCGACGGTTCTGCCGATGCTGGCGTCCACGTAACGTTTGGGAACCCGGAAAATGGCTTCGCGATTGATCATGCCGCTATTGATCACGGTGTAAGTGCTGTAAGTCCCGCCGACAGCACTTGAATCCCAATGCGCAGTGACTTTGTCGCCTTCTGCCATTCCCTGATAAGGCATTACACGCATCAACGCTTCGAGCACGATGTCGGCCGGATCGAGAAACCCATCGGCTCCGACCTTGTCCACAACCGGTGCTGGCAATGGTGTGGTGTTATCGATGTCTACCAAGAGTTGCAACACAGGCGATTTGAAGAACGCTTTTGCGTAAGTCTTGACGGTGTAGTAGACCTCCAGCGAACCACCGGCCAGTGCACTGATCTTGTCGTCCGGGATCAGGAATTCGAGCGTTTTGTCGATATCATCCTGGTTAAGGTTTTTGACCTCGTCATGCATTACGGTTTCGCCACCCGGCGTCCGGCCCATCAGTACGAGCGTGACATCGTTACCATCCGCCATGAAGTGATAGGGCGGTACTTCAGCGATGACGTTACGCAGCTTGGGGTCAAGCAATCCATTGACCGCCGCAGGCACACGAGGCGGCTCAAGCTGTTGAGCTTCGCCGAGAATCGTCAGGGGCAGGCTTTTGGAGCGCAATACATCACCGGATGCCTTGGTGACCTTGTACTTGAGGCGGGCACGACCCTGTGCGATAGGCTGAAACTGATCGTTGGCAATCAGGAACTCGACGAAACTGCCGGGCACCTGCACCACCTTGGAAGCGGTATAGGGTTCCAGAGCAATGCCTTCTGCAGTACTGCGCTCCACGATGAACTCGATGGTGTCACCAATGACGATGTTTGCATTGGAAAGCACCAGTGCCTGCACGTCGCCGCCGGCCAGTTTGTCCAGATCCAGCTCCATATTGGGAGCTTGCGGAGCGATCGGGGCAGGCAGGCTCGAGTTGCCGATTTCCACCTCTGTGTAACTCGGCAACGAGAAGCGCGACCAGTTATTGACGATATCCCGGATCTCGTAGCGCACGACGATGTTTTCCGAGTCGCCAGCTTCGATAACGATCTCTTTATCGATGTCGATCACAACCGGCTTGCCAAGCTGAGTACTGATCAAGGGTGGGCATTCAACTTCAATTCCGTGCCAGTAGACGGCAATGACGTCGCCGACGGTCATGTTCTCGTAAGGCTGAATGGTGATCGATACATTTTCCGGCGTGGTGATAATGCCCGCCGGGTTGATGACTGGCAGTTGCAATTTTTCATTTTCGTAAGGCGTGGCGGGATCGGGGTCCCGGCCGCCGGGCAGGTCCAGTTTTACGATCACCTTTTGGATGGGAGAGTGTTCCGGCGTATTCGATGGGAACGGCAGATAAGCATACCGTACGTCAGTAACCCCCGATTTGATCCAGCGGGTATCTACATACAGTGAAAAAGTGCCGTTGGTATCAGGAGAATCTGAGGAATGGGTGTAGGTGTCGATAACATCATCGTTTGCGCCCCAGAACAATTCCAGGCGATCACGTTGTTTCAACGTTATAGGGCCGATAAGCACTTCCAATGGTTTCGATGGGTCGGCTACGTCCACGTCACCAATGCCCTGCTGGTTATAACTGAGCGGCAAGGGGGCAGGCAGAATGCTCAGTGCCAATGCTGATTTCATCATATATCCTTATTGAGTCGTAACAGATAGCACGAACGCTTAAATGCCGCACAGGCCGCCTAAACGCATGTCCACGTAGGCAGTCGCGCGTTTGGAGTTGCCTTGGCCACGGTCACTTCGAACCTTAAAAGAAACTTCGGTATGCCCATAGCAGTGCTGGTCCAGTGTTGGGCGTGGAACGACTACCGTATAGCCGTTATTGACTTCATTTTGAGTGAGCGCTGGGGAGGTGTGTGTCCATTCAAATTTCTTGATGCCACCGACAAGGTCGTCGTAAGCCTCATAGGTAAAGTCAATGATTTGTCCTTCCTGAATATTGGTGTAAGGCTTGATGAAAATGGATGCGCCGTATTCACCGTTCTCGCGATTGATCGCTCCGTTTTCGTTCAACGAATTGAAATGAGGTGCATCGGGGCCACTCGGTCCGCCTGGAAGTTCATCTTTGGAACGTACGATAATGCCTTGCTCTGGGGAAGTCGTCATGTTGGGGTTTCCTGTCTGTGTAATAGTGTAATAAACGCGGATGTCATTGCCCGTACCGACCGGCTTGAATTTGCTGTTCAATGCGTTGAGTAAAAGCGGTCGACCTGCTGCAACGTCGCTGTTGGTAAGGATGTAGGGTTGTTCGAGAACTTCTTGTCCGCCCCAAAAAACAGTGACGATTTGTGAGGCCTTGAAAAGCGAGTTCCAGTTGATCAGAAGGGTGGCGTCCAGCTCAAAGTCGTTCTCATCAATAAGATTGTCTTCGTTGCTTGGGCTGCCGCTGCTGCCTTTGACGGTGAGTTTGTCCAATGCACCTGGAACAGGGAGTTCAATATTGACATTGATTTCAAGTCTTTCAGACGTGCCGATGATCTGGCCATTTCTGATCACGTCATACCTGAGGTCTCGTAAGCCATTCTGCGCCAGCTCGATCGTCGAGTACTGGACGTCGAAGATAAGAATGAAAGGTTCGCTGATATCCTCTGCTTCCACGGGCACTGGCCCGAGTTTTTCCGAGCCCCAGTAGAGAGCAATTTCATCTCCTCCTTCGATGATGGCGGAGCCAGGAATCTTGACTTCGACGCTGGCCAGAGCATCAGCGTGATCGATGAGGCCGTCGTATCCGTCAATGACGGGGGGCGGCAAGTCAGGTGTCACTTCTATCAGAAGCAGGGGAATCGTGATCTTTTTCGATTCGGCAGATACATTGCCTGCACGGTCTGTGACGGTGTAGTAGGTGGCACCGGCAGGGCTTTCAAGACGGGTCAGGAAGTCCTTTGTGAATGCGATTTCAATTGCTTCATTCTCATCCTCGGTACCCTTTAGCGCCAGCTCCGGACCTGGTACATCGCCCCAGTAGGTTTTGATGGTGTCGCCCTGCTTGAGCCCTGAGTAGCCAAAGATGCTACCCGTCAGTACATCACCCATGGCGCTTAGTTCTTCAAGCGTCAAGCCGTCTTTTGCACTATCCGGAAAATCCATGTAGCCCAGTTGATGGGTACCTGGTGGCGTGCGATCAACGACGATGTTTCTTGGAGGAGAAGACTGTATGGATCCGCTTGGATAGCCTGTGATTCTATACGTAAGCGCGTAGTCTCCATCAGACCGTAGTTCGTCTGCCACTGATATATTCAATTGTAAAAGAGTGCCTTCCGGAGGCAGGGGGTCAAGTTTGGCTTGACTGCCGACCAGTTTGCCATTCAGCTCTAGCTGATATTTATCTAGTGACTGAGCACCTTCCCAGACCGGAAATTCGACAACCACATCGCTTTCCAGGTCGATCGTCTTGATCAGCCCGTCTGTTTCGTCCGCTACTGATACGAAAGGAAGCGCGAGTGAAAGCTCTTTTTTTGGGCGGCGGGTATGTAAGTCTTTACGGTTACGCATGATCATTTCCATATTGGTTATTGATTTCACAGCTTTAATGGCGCCCGGAACATTGGTAGTAAAAGTATCAAGGCATTGCGCATAAGGTGTTGAGTACCTGAAAATCAAGTAATAGTAGGTGTGGGGCTTTGTCAATGATGGATTTACATTTTTTTGGAAGTTCTAGGGAAAACAAAATCCGTGGTTACGACCGTAGGAATCAGACTACTATTTTTTCGGATATGGACGGCTTTGATTTCGGTCTTAGATAAGGCGAATAATGACGAAACTCAAACACAATAGTTCCTTTTGATAAATGAGGTGACCTATTGTGATGAGAAGTTTCTTTGGCAGGAAAAGCGTGGCCAGCACGGGCGTGGGCTTCACACTCTATCTGACGGCCTTGCCTTTGATGGCAGTGCCTGTGGATCGATACATGTATATCGATGCTGACAGTCCAGTGGATGGTTACACGGTAGAACCGGGAGGGCATCTTGTTTCGAACGGCGCGGTGATTAACTCTATCAGGGCGCTAGTGGGACAGGTTGACTTGAGCGGCGGAACGCTTGTGCAGGGTCGCGTCGATTCACGTGGAACCGCTCGAACGATCGTAAAGGATTCCAGGATTTCAAATGACGATTTAATTGCACTGATGGCTGAAAGAGGCTCTTACGCGAAGCTTGATAATAGCGAGGTAGAGGCGTCGGGTATGGCGCTTAGCGTAACGAACGGTTCATCAATGGACATCGAAAATACCCGAGTCACAGCGATGACAACCCACTTTGCTTGGGCAGGTACCGGTGTGGGTATTTTCGGTTCGCAGGCCAATGTCTCGCATCAAAGCTACATCAAAGGCCTGACTAACGGCATCTGGATTACCGACTCCCAGATCGAAGAAAACGGAACCCGTTTCGATCTTGGTCGGCTGACCGTCGACAGCTCTACGGTGGAGGGTGTCAATGGCGCAGCCATAAAAGTGGAAGGACTTGCGGGCATACCGCATTTTGCGGAGATCAATATCCTGAACCGCGCTGCACTGATATCTGGTAACGGAAATCTTGTCGAAAGCGTTATCAACAGTACGTCCACCTTGAACGTCGACGACAGCGTCCTTTATGGCAATCTCTTCGCCGATGACACCAGCACCTTGAACGTCACCCTGCAAAACCGTGCCAGCCTCACTGGCGATATCATCAATGGCAATACCCTGGCTGTGAAGTCCGGTGGCAACTGGCAGATGGTGGGGGATAACGCTATGAGGTCGCTGTCCATGGACGGCGGTAGCGTGAATTTTGCCGAAGAGGGATTTCATACCTTGTCGCTGAATGAGCTGTCGGGGCAGGGCAGCTTTGGGATGCAAGTAAATCTGGACAAAGGCGTCGGCGACCTGATCGATGTCAACGGTCAGGCGAGTGGGCAGTTTGGGTTGCGGGTGCGTAATACCGGATTGGAAGTCGTTTCTTCCGACATGGAGCCCCTGAAAGTGGTCCATACCGAAGGCGGCGACGCGCAGTTCAGTCTGCTCGGTGGCCGAGTGGACCTGGGGGCTTTTTCCTATCAGTTGAAGCAGCAAGGCAACGACTGGTTCATCGTGGGCGAGGACAAGGTGATCAGTCCGTCCACTCAAAGTGCATTGGCGCTGTTCAATGCTGCACCAACGGTGTGGATGAGTGAGCTTTCGACGTTGCGTACGCGCATGGGAGAAATTCGCGGGACGGGCCAGGGCGGTAGCTGGATGCGCGCCTATGGCAGTCGTCTCAACGCCACTACCGGTGACGGCGTGGACTATCGCCAACAGATCAGCGGACTTTCGCTGGGTGCGGATGCGCCGGTCGAGGTCAGCAACGGTCAGTTGCTGTTCGGTGTGCTGGGCGGTTACAGCAAGTCGGACCTGGATTTGAGTCATGGCACTTCGGGCAAGATCGACAGCTACTATGCGGGCGCTTACGGTACCTGGCTGGCGGACGATGGCTACTACCTGGATGGCGTCCTCAAGCTCAACCGCTTCCGCAACAAGGCCAAGGTGGCGATGAGCGATGCCAGCCAGGCCAAGGGTGACTACAGCAACACCGCAGTGGGCGGTTGGGTAGAGTTTGGTCGTCACATCAAGCTGGCGGACGACTACTTTCTGGAACCCTTCGCTCAGTTGTCCAGTGTTGTTGTTGAAGGGAAGGACTACCGTATGGACAACGGCCTGAAGGCGAAGAACGACCGCACGCACTCGCTGTTGGGCAAGGTCGGCACCTCCGCGGGTCGTTCCATCGCGCTCAAGGACGGCGGTGTTCTGCAGCCTTACGTGCGCGTTGCATTGGCGCAAGAGTTCTCGCGCAGCAACGATGTGAGTGTCAATGACGCGAAGTTCGACAACAGCCTGTTCGGCTCGCGGGCAGAACTGGGTGCCGGTGTGTCGGTTTCGCTGTCCGAGCGCCTGCAGGTGCATGCGGACTTCGATTACATGAAAGGCAGGCATGTCGAGCAACCTTGGGGAGCCAATGTGGGTGTGCGCTTGGCGTTTTAACGCTTAGGGCGCAGCAGGTTTCATCTCATCCAAGGCCCCCGGTGATCGCTCACCGGGGGCTTTTCAGTCAGTTATCGGGGAAACGGCGGCTGATCCAGCGTTTTCGTTGTCGTTGTTTGGGCGTCAGCGGGGGCGAGTAATTGACGGTCACCTTCAAGGCAGGTGAAGTGCCGATCAGTTGGTTCTCCCGATGGATTTCATAATAAAGATCGACGAGCCCGTACTGCGGTTCGGCCATGAAGTGGTAGGACAGGCACAGCGCTCGCACGATGCTGTTTGCTCCGACACGGTGATAGACCTGTGTCGAAGATATATTCCTGCCCCAGTAAAAGAAGATGACATCGCCTTCGCATAGTTTTATGGATCCGGGGATGTGAATAACGATGCCCGCAAATACCTGTTCCTGAGTGATGGCGTCAGGGTTTACATGTGGCAGTTGAGGCGGTTTCAACGTGTCTGAAATATCAGAAGGTGGAATGGCTGCAATCAACGGCGTGTTTTCTGCATAGGCAGCAGCGGGTTCTTTGACTGAGTCGGCTGCGTTTTCCTTTTGTTGTTCTTCCGGTATTGTTGTTTTCGAATCATCTTCGCTCATCGCGTTCCCTTGCCTGATATCGATAGTTGTTATGAGAGTGTTGTATGTGCAACGGCGGTTTGTCGTTGCGGCAAATATTACAAGGCAATCTGCGGTCAATATCAAGTCGCTCGCCATTGGCGAAGTGTGCAACAGGTATCTGATTATGATGTTACAGGTTGTGTCCGTTTAAAATGTTTATTTTTGGCTCCTTGGCCTGTATTTAAAGGGCTAAACCTGAGTTCGGATCTTTCGATGTCATCAACTTTTCATACGTAGAGTAGGACGCTTACTACAGTAATTTCTGAAAATAAGTAAAGCGTCCTGCGATCATCCCTATCCCACTTCCGTGTAGGATATTTCGTGCGACATTATCAACGGAATCGTTCACGCGTTCGCGTGGGTGGCGATGTTTCATGTATTCAAATGAATGCATTTTGAGGCTTAACGCTGCATCGAGAGCTCGACGAGTTGCGCCATGATCGAAACATTGCCCGCCCGATCAGTAATCTGGTAGCTGAACGTGATGTGCTCGCTGTCCAGGTTCTTCAGAAATTCACGCTCAAAACCGATTTGCACAGGCCGGTCGGTCAGGTCTTGCGGCGTGACCACGTGAACCGGTCCTTCGAGGCCGTTGCACAGGGTCTGGATACGGTCACCGGGCTGCATGTCAGCGTAGCCGGGGATCGCGCCTTTCAGGAGGTCGCCGAAGTTGATCTGCGGGAAGATGATCGGGGCGAGGAGGGTTGCGCCGGGGGCGGTGCGGTCAACGATCAGCGGAGTGATGGGTGAATCTTCGCTGACTTGATTGATATGATTCGTCACCTCAAATCCTACGTGGTAAAGGCCCGACTTCATTAAGTATCGCTCCTCAAGATGCATGAGAAATGTATCGCCAGGCCCATTCACGTCCGACACGGCCTTGACTTCGCCGACGTTGAAGCCGTTAAGCTTCAGTTGGATAGTGTAGCCGGAACGCACCCCATCCCATAATACGACTTCAACAGCAATCGGTTGATCAAGATTTGCAGTGGGAATCAGCCCGTCAATCGGACTGGCGGCAGGGATTACAGGCGCTGAAAATTCATAGTTCCTATTATTAAAGCTCATGAGTTTCTCCGTTTAAGCAGGGTTGATTATGTTGATCTTGAAGAGCGGTATCACACGATGCTTTCAGCGTCGTTGTGATACCGTTCAACCATCATCAATTGAGCCTTCACGTAATCGGAGTGTGTTTGCGTTGTCAACGCCTGATTGCTTGATTTTCAGGTGACTGAGGTGTTACGGAATAGTCCTACTTGATGTAAATACCATGTTGTAGGAAACGGATCCTAAAAAAATTATGGTTAAAAATAAAAAGCCCCGACAAACCCAAGTCTGTCGAGGCTCTTCCAGACATTATCCCCCTTACCGATTAAACCGCTCCACCAGCGAATATTGCGAATTGGCCGTGTCCGTCAATGCCGCACTCAATACTGCAGAGCGATGTGCTTCATCGGAAGTCTTGTCGGCCAATCCTGCAATGGTCGAGATATTGCGGTTGATCTCTTCAGCCACCGAGCTTTGTTCTTCGGTGGCCGTGGCGATCTGGGTGGTCATGTCGGTAATGTTGGCCACCGCTTCGCTGATGCCCACCAGCGCCTGATCGGCTTCCAGTACGCGGGCTACGCCTTCTTCGGCCTGGCGATGCCCGATGTTCATGGTCTGCACGGCGTCGTTCGCGGTCTGTTGCAGTTTGGCGATCAGGCCATGGATCTGTCCGGTGGATTCGGCCGTGCGTTGCGCCAGTTGGCGGACTTCGTCGGCGACCACGGCAAACCCGCGGCCCATTTCTCCGGCGCGGGCGGCTTCAATGGCCGCGTTGAGGGCTAGCAGGTTGGTTTGATCGGCGATGCCTTTGATCACATCCACCACGCCGCCGATTTCATCGCTGTCCTTGGCCAGTTGCGTCACGGTCAGGCCGGTTTCGCCGACAGAAGTCGACAGGCGCTGAATGGCTTCGCGGGTCTCGCCAGCGATGTCGCGGCCGCGACGGGTCAGTTCGTTGGCCTGTTGCGTGGCCTCGGCGGCGCGATTGACATGGCTGGCGACTTCTTGCGTGGTAGCCGCCATCTGATTGATCGCAGCGGCAACCTGTTCGGTTTCCACGCGCTGACGCTCCAGCCCGGTCGAGCTGGCGTTGGCCAGCGAGTTGGATTGGCGTGCCTGTTGGTTCAAGTGTTCAGCGGTGTCCTGCAGGCGCGTCAGGCAGGTTTTCATGCGCGCCTCCTGACTGAGGATCGACATTTCCAGACGCGCCTGCGGACCGCGACTGTCGGTGTACATCTGCGCAATCAGCGGGTCGGACGTGGTCTGTTCGGCCAGGCGCAGCAGGCGCTTGGTGCCGCGTTGTTGCCATGACAGGCCCATCAGGCCCAGCGGCACCGAGAGCGCGGCGGCCAGGGCAAAGCCCCATGACGAGTTCAGCCATACGCCGATCAGGAAACCGAGTTGGCTGACGAGGATGAACGGCAACCAGTCCTGCAGCACCGGCAGCCATTTATCACGGCCAGGCACTGCGCTCTTGCCTTGGTTCAGGCGTGCATAAAGCCCTTCGGCACGACGGATCTGCTCGGCGGTCGGCTTGATGCGCACCGACTCGAAACCCACGACCTGGCGGTTTTCCAGCATCGGCGTCACATAGGCATTGACCCAGTAATGATCGCCATTCTTGCAGCGGTTCTTGACGATGCCCATCCAGGGCTGACCGGACTTGAGCGTGGTCCACATGTGCTCGAAAACGGCAGGTGGCACGTCCGGGTGGCGCACCGTGTTGTGAGGCGCGCCGACGAGTTCTTCATGGCTGTACCCGCTGATGTCCACGAAGGCTTCGTTGCAGTACGTAATCGTGCCGCGGGTATCGGTGGTGGAAATCAGGCGTTGTTCGGCAGGAAAAGTCCGCTCACGTTGAGTGATGGGCTGGTTATTGCGCATTGGATTTCGGTCCTTCGATCAATAAGACTTTTGCGTGTTATCGGCCGGTGACCCCGAAAATTGAATAGTCTCGACAGTGTCTTATTGATCAAGCCCCTACCGGTCCGGCATGGGAGAGGTAAGCAGCCCGAAATACATCAGGTTCAGCCCGAAGTGGCTGATGACCGAAGGCGGGCGCGCTGGACGTACACGCCAGGCCATGGTCGATACTCAGAGGCGTTCAATCAGCCAGTGCCGTGGGGCCATGGGAAGGGCGCTGATGAGTGAAGCCGGGTGTTCTACAGCGTTCTCAGGGTAAGGGATTGCCTGTGACAAAGTCCGCAGGCACCTGGGAAGTCCCAGGTGCCTGCGCGCTGATCAGGACGCGATCAACTGCCGCAGCACGTAATGCAGGATGCCGCCGGATTTGAAGTACTCGACTTCATTGAGCGTGTCGATACGGCACAGCACGTCGACCGTCTCCTGACTGCCATCCTCGCGGGTGATGTGCAATTGCAGGCCCATGCCCGGACGAATGTCGGCATTGGTCAGCCCGGTGATGCTCAGCGTTTCCTTGCCGCTCAGGTTCAGGCTCTTGCGGGTCTGCCCGTTCTTGAACTGCAGGGGCAGCACGCCCATACCGACGAGGTTTGAACGGTGAATCCGCTCGAAGCTCTCTGCAATCACTGCCTTGACGCCCAGCAGGTTGGTGCCTTTGGCCGCCCAGTCGCGGCTCGAGCCGGTGCCGTATTCCTGCCCGGCAATGATCACCAACGGCGTGCCGTCCTGCTGATAACGCATGGCCGCATCGTAGATCGCCAGCTTCTCGCCGGAAGGAACGTGCACCGTGTTGCCGCCTTCCTCGCCGCCCAGCATTTCGTTGCGGATACGGATATTGGCGAAGGTGCCGCGCATCATCACTTCATGGTTGCCGCGTCGCGAGCCATAGGAGTTGAAGTCCTGATAGTCGACGCCTTTCTCCTTCAGGTAGCGACCGGCCGGGCTGTCGGCCTTGATGTTACCGGCGGGGGAAATGTGGTCGGTGGTCACCGAGTCGCCCAGCAGCGCCAGGACGCGGGCATTCTCGACATCCTTGATAACGGGCAGAGGTCCGCCGATGTCTTCGAAGAACGGCGGATGCTGGATGTAGGTCGAATCGTCCTGCCACACATAGGTAGCTGCTTGCGGCACTTCAATGGACTGCCACTGCTCGTCACCGGCAAATACTTCGGCGTATTCCTTATGGAACATGCTGGTATTGACGCTTTCCACGGCTTCAGCGATCTCTTTCTGGGTCGGCCAGATGTCACGCAGGTAAACCGGCTGGCCATCCGAGCCTTCGCCCAGCGGCTCGCTGCTGATATCGATGCGCACCGAACCTGCCAGCGCGTAGGCCACAACCAGCGGCGGGGAGGCGAGCCAGTTGGTCTTTACCAATGGATGAACACGCCCTTCAAAGTTACGGTTGCCCGACAGCACTGACGCCACGGTGAGGTCCGACTGTTGAATGGCTTTTTCAATCGGCTCCAGCAGGGGGCCTGAGTTACCGATGCAGGTCGTGCAGCCGTAGCCCACCAGATCGAAACCCAAGGCATCCAGGTACTCGGTCAGACCAGCAGCCTTGTAATAGTCAGTGACCACTTTTGAGCCTGGGGCCAGCGAGCTTTTTACCCACGGTTTGCGCTGCAGGCCTTTTTCAACGGCCTTCTTCGCAACCAGCCCGGCCGCCATCATCACGCTCGGGTTGGAGGTGTTGGTGCATGACGTGATGGCGGCGATGACCACTGCACCATCCTTCAGGCGATGGGTTTCACCATTGTGCTCGTAAGAAATTTCGCCGCTGACCTGCGCTTCGTTGCCCACGGCAACGCCGCCTCCGCCTTCGCTTTCGAGTCGACCTTCCTCGACCTTGGCGGGTTTGACCTGCAAACCGAGGAAATCACTGAATGCCTGAGCGACATGGGGCAGCGCAACCCGGTCTTGCGGGCGCTTTGGCCCCGCCAGGCTGGCTTCTACGGTACTCATGTCCAGCTCCAGGCTGTCGGTGAATACCGGCTCCTGACCTGGCAGACGCCACAGGCCCTGTGCCTTGCTATAGGCCTCGACCAGTTTCACCGTGTCATCCGGACGACCGGACAGGCGCAGATAATCCAGCGTCACGTCATCGACCGGAAAGAAGCCGCAAGTGGCGCCATATTCGGGTGCCATATTGGCGATGGTGGCGCGGTCGGCCAGGGGCAGATCGGCCAAGCCGTCGCCGAAGAACTCGACGAACTTGCCCACCACGCCTTTCTTGCGCAGCATCTGGGTCACAGTCAGCACCAGGTCGGTGGCTGTGATGCCTTCCTTCAGTTTGCCGGTCAGCTTGAAGCCGATTACTTCAGGGATCAGCATCGACACCGGCTGGCCGAGCATGGCAGCCTCGGCTTCGATCCCGCCCACGCCCCAGCCCAGCACGCCCAGACCGTTGATCATGGTGGTGTGCGAGTCGGTGCCGACCAGGGTGTCCGGGAACGCATAAGTGCGACCGTCTTCCTCTTTGGTCCAGACCGTACGGCCCAGGTATTCCAGATTCACCTGGTGGCAGATGCCCGTACCCGGCGGCACCACGCTGAAGTTGTCGAAAGCGCTCTGGCCCCAGCGCAGGAACGCGTAACGCTCCCCGTTGCGCTGCATCTCGATATCGACGTTCTGCTCGAAGGCCTGCGAATCGCCGAACTTGTCGACCATTACCGAGTGGTCGATCACCAGGTCCACCGGCGACAACGGGTTGATACGCTGCGGATCGCCGCCGGCCTTGGCCACGGCGGCGCGCATGGCGGCCAGATCGACCACCGCAGGTACGCCCGTGAAGTCCTGCATCAGAACGCGGGCTGGCCGATATTGAATCTCACGGTCCGAACGCCGGTCTTTCAACCAGTTGGCGATGGCCTTGAGGTCATCGCCGGTGACCGTCTTGTCGTCTTCCCAGCGCAGCAGGTTTTCCAGCAGCACCTTGAGGGACATCGGCAGCCTGTCCAGATCGCCCAACGAGCGGGCAGCGTCCGGCAGGCTGAAGTAGTGGTAGGTCTTGTTATCGATGTCGAGCGTTTTCAGGCTTTTCAGGCTATCGAGGGAGGGCATGAACGGCTCCTTGTAGAATAATCTGTGAGCAACGAATCGCGGGTCCGGATGTATCAGGTCGTGGACGCCGCGTGTGGCTTCAAGCTTAGTGGACTGCCGGGCCGCGCCAGTGGTTCCTGATTCCGTTATCATGCGCGGCTTTCAAGTCCGCCGGGTTACGCCCGCGTGTCGTTGTCCCAGGAGTCACCATGAATACGCTGTTTATGCATTGCCGGCCCGGTTTCGAAAGCGAGGTTTGCTCGGAGATCGCCGACCATGCTGCGCGCCTGGAGGTGGCCGGTTACGCCAAGGCGCGCCCCAACACCGCCTGTGCGGAGTTCATCTGCAGCGAGCCTGATGGTGCCGAACGGCTGATGAATGGCCAGCGCTTCGATCAGCTGATTTTTCCTCGGCAGTGGGCACGCGGCGTCTTTCTGGATTTGCCGGAAACCGACCGTATCAGCGTGATCCTCGGTCAGATGGCCGATTTCCCGGTCTGCGGCAGCCTGTGGCTGGAGGTCGTGGACACCAACGACGGCAAGGAGCTGTCGAATTTCTGCAAGAAGTTCGAAGCGCCGCTGCGCAAGGCTCTGTCCCAGGCCGGCAAGCTGATCGACGATCCGCACAAGCCGCGTCTGCTGTTGACCTTCAAGAGTGGTCGCGAGGTGTTTCTGGGGCTGGCCGACGCGGGCAATTCGGCGATGTGGCCGATGGGCATTCCGCGCTTGAAGTTTCCTCGCGAGGCACCCAGTCGCTCGACCTTGAAGCTGGAAGAAGCCTGGCATCACTTCATTCCCAGAGATCAGTGGGACGAGCGTTTGTCCGGCGACATGACGGGTGTGGATCTGGGCGCTGCGCCCGGCGGCTGGACGTATCAACTGGTGCGCCGCGGCATGCTGGTGACCGCCATCGACAACGGGCCGATGGCGGAGAGCCTGATGGACACCGGGCTTGTGCAACACCTGATGGCCGACGGCTTCACCTACAAGCCTCGCCAGCCGGTTGACTGGATGGTGTGCGATATCGTTGAAAAGCCTGCCCGTAATGCTGCACTTCTGGAAACCTGGCTGGGCGAAGGCCTGTGCCGTGAGGCCGTGGTCAACCTCAAGTTGCCGATGAAACAGCGCTACGCTGAAGTGCGCCGTTTGCTCGACCGGATCGAAGAAGGGTTCAAGGAGCGGGGCGTTCGTGTATCGATCGGTTGCAAACAGCTTTATCACGACCGTGAAGAAGTGACCTGCCATTTGCGCAGACTGGACGTCGCCAAGACAGCGCGTCCGCGCAAGGGCTGACGTGGTTGTGCGAATTAGGTAACAATGACCACCCGTTTCTGGAGCCCCCCATGTCTGAATCCCTCGAAAGCCTCACCGTTGATGCCGTGCTGGATGCCAGCGGACTGTTCTGCCCTGAGCCGGTCATGATGCTGCATCAGAAGGTGCGCGACCTGCCGGCTGGCGGGCTGCTGAAGGTGATTGCGACCGACCCGTCGACCACCCGTGACATCCCCAAGTTCTGTGTTTTCCTCGGTCATGAGCTGATCGAACAACAGGCCGGTGACGGGACCTTCCTGTACTGGATTCGCAAGAAGCTGGACTGATCAGCTGTCGCTGCCTCTCACCCTTGCTCGCACTGAGCAAGGGCCAATGCCCGCCCTCAGAGAGACCTCCATGCGCATTGTCGCTGATGAAAACATTCCCCTGCTCGACGCCTTCTTTGCTCACTTTGGCGAGATCCGTCGTCTGCCGGGCCGCTCCATTGACCGTGCCGCCGTTGCCGACGCCGATATCCTGCTGGTGCGTTCCGTGACGCAGGTAACCCGCGAGTTGCTGGAAGGCAGTGCGGTGCGTTTCGTCGGAACCTGCACCATCGGCACCGATCATCTGGATCTGGCCTATTTTCTGGAAGCCGGAATCCAGTGGTCCAGTGCGCCGGGCTGCAATGCCCGAGGGGTGGTGGACTATGTGCTGGGCAGCCTGCTTACGCTGGCGGAAATCGAAGGTGTCGACCTCGCGCAGCGCACCTATGGCATCGTTGGCGCCGGGCAGGTGGGCGGGCGACTGGTCAACGTATTGAAAGGGCTCGGCTGGAACGTGCTGGTCTGCGACCCTCCGCGTCAGGCGGCTGAATCGAGTGATTTCGTCACGCTTGATGAGATTATCCAGCGCTGCGATGTGATCAGCCTGCATACGCCCCTCACCAGAGCCGTCAATTTGCCGACCTGGCACCTGTTCGACGAGTCGCGCCTGCGCCGGCTCAGGCAGGGTGCATGGCTGATCAACGCCAGTCGTGGGGCCGTGGTCGATAACGTCGCACTGCACGACGTGCTTCTTGATCGCGAAGATCTGCAGGCCGTGCTCGACGTCTGGGAAGGCGAACCGCAGGTCAACGTGCCGCTGGCTGATCTGTGCGTGATCGCCACGCCACACATCGCCGGTTACAGCCTCGACGGCCGACAGCGCGGGACTGCCCAGATCTATCAGGCGCTGTGTGCCTTTCTCGGACAGCCCGCTTCCATTTTGCTTGAAGATTTGTTGCCCAGCCCCTGGCTTGCCCAAGTGACGCTGGATGAGAGAACCGACCCGGTCTGGGCCTTGAACATGCTGTGCCGGGGCGTTTACGACCCACGCCGGGATGATGCCGATTTCAGGCGCAGTCTGGTGGGTGATACCGCCAGTCAACGTCTGGCCTTCGACGCGCTGCGCAAGCACTATCCGCCGCGTCGGGAGATCGAAGGGCTCAGGGTCGGTCTGGGAGGCGGCTCGGAGACTCTGGCGAAGCTTGTCAGGGCGCTTGGCGCAGTGGTCATCCCGGCAGCCAGTTAAGCCGCGCCGCGTCCGTTCATGGATGACAGAAAGAAAAAACCCGACTGTCGAGTCGGGTTTCAAGGCATTCGGTGTTGCTCAGTTTTGTTCTTCAGGGGTGACCCAAAGCTTGTCACACGCCTGGCAGGCTGCCTGAACCATTTCCTCGGTGATCACAACTTCGCGCCCATCCTGGTCGAGAATCGCGCCGCCAACAGGCAGGTCAGGGGTCGCTCGAACGATGGTGACTTCGCTGTTGCTGCGTTCTTGCAGGCTCATGGTTTTTCTCCTCTCATCAGGGTTGCGCTTTGAAATTATCGACGCTTGATGACCGCCCGATGACACTGTCGGGTCGCTCAAGCGTGTCTGCAGTCCAGCAGAAATAGAATACATCTGCCAGCCGTTGCTTATATCGATCCCTTATAGCGATTTCGTAAAGCTGTCATACCACATGACCCTCCAGACGCCGATCTAGTTCAGCGAATTTCGCCAACATCCTTAGGCGTTTTCGTCGCCTGAGAGGTGTAGGCTGACGGATCAGTCAATCCAGACGTACAGACAGGTTGGTTTTTCATGACTTCAGTGGTTCCCCGTCGTCAGCGTCAGGCCATTCGTCTGGCTGTGGGTTTTATCGCACCTTATCGATGGCAGGCGCTGGGTGCCTTGCTTGCGCTGGTTGTCACGGCAGGCATCACGTTGTCCATGGGGCAAGGTATCAAACTGATGGTCGATCAAGGGTTCATGACCCGCTCGCCCGAATTGCTCGAACGCTCCATTGGCCTGTTCATGTTGCTGACGGTCGGTCTGGCCGTCGGTACGTTCACGCGTTTCTATCTGGTGTCATGGATTGGCGAGCGAGTTGTTGCAGACCTGCGCAGGAGCGTATTCGATCATCTGATCGAGTTGCATCCCGGCTTTTACGAGAACAATCGCAGTTCCGAGATTCAGTCGCGACTGACGGCCGACACCACCTTGCTGCAATCGGTCATCGGCTCTTCATTGTCGATGTTTTTGCGCAACGCCTTGATGGTGGTGGGCGGCGTCATATTGCTGTTCGTGACCAACCCCAAGCTGACCAGCATCGTGGTGGTCGCGCTGCCATTGATCATCGCGCCGATTCTGATGTTCGGCAGGCGCGTGCGCAGTCTGTCTCGCGAAAGCCAGGACCGGGTGGCCGAGGTCGGCAGCTATGTGGCCGAAGCACTGGGGCAGATCAAGACCGTCCAGGCCTACAACCACCAGCAACAGGACAAACAGCGCTTTTCAATGACGGCCGAACAGGCTTTCGACACTGCCCGCAAGCGGATCCTGCAGCGTTCGTGGCTGGTCACAGTGGTGATCGTGCTGGTGCTGGGCGCTGTCGCGGTGATGCTCTGGGTCGGCGGGATGGACGTGATCAGTGGCCGCATTTCCAGCGGCGAACTGGCAGCATTCGTGTTCTATGCGCTGGTGGTCGGCATGGCCATCGGTACCTTGAGTGAGGTGATCGGTGAGCTGCAGCGGGCAGCGGGTGCTGCTGAGCGGATCAGCGAACTGCTTCAGGCTCGTAGCGAGATAACGGCGCCGACCACTGATCTGCAACGCCTGCCTGCACGTGTTACCGGGCGACTGGCGCTTGAAGACGTCTGCTTTGCCTACCCGTCACGTCCGGAACGCAATGCGATCGACCACTTGACCCTGGCTATCCAGGCGGGTGAAACCCTCGCCGTCGTGGGGCCGTCAGGGGCGGGGAAATCAACGCTCTTTGACCTGTTGCTGCGCTTCTATGATCCTCAGCATGGACGTGTCCTGCTGGAGGGTGTGCCGGTTACCGAGGTCGACCCTCTGGACCTGCGCCGCTGTTTCGCGTTTGTCTCACAGTCGCCTGCACTGTTTTTCGGCAGCGTCGAAGACAATATCCGCTACGGCAATGCTGCCGCTACGTCCGAACAGGTCGAGGCCGCCGCACGCATCGCTCATGCTCATGAGTTCATCCTCGACATGGCTGACGGCTACCAGACTCACCTGGGAGATAGCGGGATGGGGCTGTCAGGCGGACAGCGTCAACGTCTGGCCATTGCCAGAGCGCTGCTGGTCGATGCGCCGATTCTGTTGCTGGATGAAGCCACCAGCGCACTGGATGCGCAAAGTGAACACCTCATTCAGCAGGCGTTGCCGAGCCTTATGAAAGGGCGTACGACGCTGGTGATCGCCCACAGGCTGGCTACTGTCCAGAATGCCGACCGTATCGCGGTGATGGACAAGGGGCGGCTGGTGGCAGTCGGTACACACAAACAACTGATCGCCAATAACCCGCTGTACGCGAGGCTGGCGGCGTTGCAGTTCAATGTCGGGATGGATGAAGCGGGGTAGGGTGCGAGAAGCCGTGGGAGGACAGGCCCTCCCACGTCGGTCCGTCAGCGATACTCGCACAGGTAGGCAGTGTCGACGCTGACCTTGAGCTGGAATTTGCTGTTGGCGGGGACGTCGAACTGACTGCCGGTGGCAAAGGTTTCCCAGTCGGTGCTGTCAGGGAGTTTTACGCTCAGCTCGCCCGAAAGCACGTGCATGATTTCTTTTTGCGCTGTTCCGAACTCGTATTCTCCCGCAGCCATCACACCGATGGTTGCCTGACCTTCAGCCTGGCTGAAAGCGATGGATTTGACGGTGCCGTCGAAGTACTCGTTAACCTTGAACATGGGCGATTCCTTTATGAAAGGGTTAAAAAGGCTCGCCAGTATGCCCAACGGGCGAAATGCCGTCACTTTTAATACCAAGGGCTTAATACCAAGTGACTGACGGTAGTTCGCGGCGTCTTGCGGCAGACACCGGACCGCGGGGGGCGGCTTCCCATCGATGCAGTCGACGCGGCATATCGGAAGAACCGCATAATCGTTCATCATCAGGGAAACCGTTTTTCAGTTGGGCAGAATCAAGGGCAGCAGCCTGGCCGTGTTGCGGGCGTCGACCAGCGCGCGATGCTGTTGCCCTGTGAATTGCATCCCGGCCAGTTGCAATGCGCTGTTGAGTCCGACCGGGCGTTGCAGCTGGCGAGCCTGGGCAAAGCGTTGTTTGAGATTGACGTAGGGCATGTCGGACAAGGCGCTGGTCATGTCGTGCTGACGCCATTGTTCCTCCAGTTGCTTGCGGTCGTAATCGCCCCAGCTCGCCCAACCCACCATCCGGGCCCGGTGATGACTCAGCCAGCGCTCGAACAGTGGCCACACAACGGGGAATGTGGCTGCACCGTCGATATTGTTCTGGCTGATGTGCGTCAATTCACGGCAGAAATGAGTCAGCACAGGCCTGCGTATCGGGCGCACAAAGCGCTCGAAGTGATCCAGTTCCCGGCCGTCCTGATTGACCAGCGTCGCGCCTATTTCGATGACTTCCATTTCCGTGACGGGCCAACCACCTTCTTCAGTGGTTGCCTCAAGATCAATCACCAGCCAATGCGGCATTATCAATGCTCCCGTCAGTATGCGTCAGGTTGAGCGTAGCCATTTACGGACGGCTGTGCCCGGTGCTCTCGTCAGCCGGCAATCATGCGGACGCTTCTTGATGCGCCCTCACTCTTGCATCGACCCTGCCAGCCATTATTCGTGCGTTTTTCGTAAGTCTGAAGAACTCTTGGGAAGCACTCTACTGAATCGATACTTGTTCGCTGATTTATGGAGTTGTTTAACGCGACGAAACCGCATAGCTTGTGCGGTTTTAATCGATGTCGTTTTTATGAAGAAACATGCAGTGATAATCGAGCTGTTTGCGCGCAGGGCAGTGGTGGGAACGCTTCTGGTGGCGTCGCTGCTGGCTGCATCGCAGGCTGCCGCCGTTCAGATCGTTCGCGTTGCTGCGGTGCATTTCCCGCCCTACATGGTCCGCCCCGAAAAAGGCGAGGACGCGGGGCTTCTGCCGCAGTTGGTGAAAGCCTTGAATGCCGAGCAAGACGATTATCAGTTCATCATGGTGCCCACCTCGGTGCCGCGCAGGTTCCGAGACTTTTCGGAAGGGCGTTTCGACATCGCGATCTTTGAAAATCCTGACTGGGGCTGGAAGGAGATCGCTCACGAGACCGTAGACCTGGGTCTTGAGGATGCTGAAGTCTACGTGGCCCGTCGAGCCGAAGGGCGTCAGCAGGACTATTTCAATGACTTGCATGACAAGCGTCTGGCGATCTTCAGTGGGTATCACTATGGGTTTGCCAACTTCAATGCCGATCAGAAATACCTGGCTGAGCATTTCAACATCACGTCCACCTATTCCCACGACAGCAATCTGCTGATGGTGCTACGTGGACGTGCCGACATCGCGCCCGTCACGCGCTCCTACCTTATCGATTTCATGTCACACAACAAGGACGAGGCCTCACAGTTGCTCGTCTCTGAACGTGTCGATCAGGTTTACCGGCAGTACGCACTCATGCGTCCGCATGGCGCCATAAACGGCGTGCGCTTCAGTGAGCTGCTGCAGAAGCTGCGGGAGGACGGGGAGTTGGACATTATCTTCAGGCCGTTAAACATCAAGGTCTTGCCGATGCAGGCCGGGGTCGTTCTGGAATGAAGCAGGGCTGACGGGCTCAAGCGCCTTTCAACCCTGAGGGTCAGCGGTCCTTGGCGTCCTTGGCGTCCATTTCGGCATTGCGCTCATGGACACGCTTGAGTTGTTCTTCGGTCAACGGCAGCTTTTTCGCCGTATCGCGCAACATCATCAGGCCACCTACGATCGAGCCGATTGCAACCAACAGAATTAACCAGGCATACCAGGGCATAACGCTCTCCTTCTTGTGATACCGGTTTGAGCTGCGGTGCAGCTCATTGGTTCAAGTGTAAGCGTCATGCAGAGGCCGCGCGCGATCAATTCGCGTGCGGCCTCATGGGTTTGCGCAAGGGTAACGTCAGAGGCCGGTCAGCATGGCGTCGGCAGGTGCATCGGCGCGGGACTTGGCGGTCAGGCTGAAGTAGATAAAACCGATCGCCATCAGGCCGAGAAAGATCAGACCTATCAGCATGTTGAACCAGGCCATCGCGATCAGGCACACCACCGCCAGGGCCAGTGCAATGCCTGGAACCACAGGGTAGCCGGGTGCACGGAACGAGCGCTCGAGTAATGGCTCGGCCTTGCGCAGCTTGAACAGGCTGAGCATGCTCATGATGTACATCACGATGGCACCGAATACCGCCATGGTGATCATCGCAGCGGTCAGTGTCATGCCGCCCAGGTTGATCAGTCCGTCGCTGTAGATGGCGGCGATCCCGATCAGGCCACCGGCGATGATTGCCCGGTGCGGCGTCTGGAAGCGCGACAGTTTGGCCAGGGACGCCGGAAGATAGCCGGCGCGGGCGAGGGCGAAGAATTGACGCGAGTAGCCCAGGATGATCCCGTGAAAGCTGGCGACCAGACCGAACAGACCGATCCACACCAGCATGTGCAGCCAGCCGGAGCTGTCGCCGACCACGGCCTTCATTGCCTGCGGCAGCGGGTCGTTGATGTTGGACAGGGTGCGCCAGTCGCCCACGCCGCCTGCAAACAGCATCACGCCCAGTGCCAGAGTCACCAGTGTCAGGATGCCGCTGATGTAGGCCTTTGGAATGGTGCGCTTCGGATCTTTCGCTTCCTCGGCCGCCATGGCTGCGCCTTCGATGGCCAGGAAAAACCAGATGGCGAACGGAATGGCTGCGAACATGCCCGCGATAGCCTCTGGGCCGAATGTCTGCGAACCCGCCCAGCCGTTCAGAGCGAAGTTGCTGAAGCTGAAGGCGGGCGCGACCACACCCATGAACACCAGCAGCTCGGCCACGGCAAGAATGCATACCACCAGCTCGAAGGTCGCCGCCAACTTCACGCCCATGATATTGAGGGCCATGAACACAATATAGGCACCGACTGCGGCATGCTTGGGATCAAGTCCGGGATACTGCACGTTGAGGTACGCACCGATCGCCAGTGCAATGGCCGGTGGTGCGAACACGAATTCGATCAACGTTGCCATGCCGGCGATCAGGCCGCCTTTCTCTCCGAACGCGCGACGGCTGTAGGCAAACGGTCCGCCAGCGTGGGGAATGGCGGTGGTCAGTTCGGTGAAGCTGAAGATGAAGCAGGTGTACATGGTCGCAACCATCAGCGCTGTTACCAGAAATCCCAGGGTGCCTGCCACACCCCAACCGTAGCTCCAGCCGAAGTATTCGCCGGAGATCACCAGTCCGACAGCGATCCCCCATAAATGCAGCGTGCCCAGCGTTGGCTTGAGTTGAGTGCTCATTGTTATCTCCCTGAGGTTCGAAGTTCGTCGAAACATTTTGTTGCAGGGACTTGCAGAGGCCGTGCCAGTGCACGACAAACCGTCGTATTGCTTCAAAAGAGGTCGTTTGCAGAACGGATCGATGAATCGTTTCAGGTAGGTGTGCGGCTTTGGTGCGTGCCGGTCTATGGGTGTTCTCTGCAAGTGCGGTCGCAGGTGGTTTTCATGGCAACCAAGCTGACGTCTGAAATGGTGACCACACGCGTGGCAAATACCGATCTACGGGTCCCGTCCATCCGCAGGTTCGGCTACAATGCGCGCCGATTTCGACTTACCTGAGAACCCGCCCATGTCCGCCTGCCAGACTCCCGTTATCGTCGCCCTGGATTTCCCGACCCGAGAAGCCGCCCTGCGTCTGGCTGATCAGCTCGACCCTAAGCTGTGCCGGGTCAAGGTCGGCAAGGAACTGTTCACCAGCTGTGCGTCGGACATCGTCGAAACGCTGCGTAACAAGGGTTTCGAAGTGTTCCTTGATCTCAAATTCCACGACATTCCCAACACCACTGCGATGGCTGTCAAAGCCGCAGCAGAGATGGGCGTCTGGATGGTCAATGTTCACTGTTCGGGTGGCTTGCGGATGATGGCTGCGTGCCGTGAAGTCCTGGATCAACGCAGTGGCCCGCAGCCGCTGCTGATCGGCGTCACGGTACTGACCAGCATGGAGCGCGAGGATCTGGCCGGTATCGGGCTGGATATCGATCCGCAGGTGCAGGTGCTGCGTCTGGCGGCGCTGGCGGAAAAGGCGGGTATGGACGGTCTGGTGTGTTCGGCGCTTGAAGCGCAGGCCCTGAAGACTGCTCACCCGTCATTGCAACTGGTGACGCCCGGCATTCGCCCGGCAGGCAGCGCGCTGGACGATCAACGCCGTATCCTGACCCCGCGTCAGGCACTGGACGCAGGTTCGGACTACCTGGTGATCGGCCGCCCGATCAGCCAGGCAGCCGATCCGGCCAAGGCGCTGGCGGCAGTGGTTGCCGAACTGGCATAACGGGCGACAAACCCAATGGGTTGCAGCAAGACCCGTATATAAAGATGGCTGCTCGGCGTGGCTTGACTCAACGTGACGTCGCGTGCCAACGCCGGGCGTTGGCACGTTCATCTGACCCGGATGACGTCAATCCACCTTCAGCATCAACTTGCCGAAGTTCTCGCCACTGAACAGCTTGAGCAGGGTTTCAGGGAAGGTTTCAAGACCTTCCTCGATGTGTTCCTTGCTCTTGATCTTGCCTTCCTTGACCCAGCCCGCCAGTTCCTTGCCAGCTTCGCCGAAGCGGGCAGCGTGGTCCAGGACCACGAAGCCTTCCATCCGGGCACGGTTGACCAGCAGCGACAGGTAGTTGGCCGGGCCTTTGACGGCCGTGGTGCTGTTGTACTGACTGATTGCGCCGCAGATCACGACGCGCGCGCCAACGGCCAGTTGGCTGAGCACTGCATCCAGGATGTCACCGCCCACGTTGTCGAAGTAAACGTTCACGCCATCCGGGCATTCACGCTTCAATGCCTTGTGAATGTCGCTCTCCGCCTTGTAGTCGATGGAGGCATCGAACCCCAGCTCTTCGGTCAGCAGGCTGCATTTTTCCTTGCCACCGGCAATCCCGATCACACGGCAGCCCTTGAGCTTGGCAATCTGCCCGGCAATGCTGCCCACGGCCCCGGCTGCGCCTGAAATCACCACGGTGTCGCCACTCTTCGGCAGACCGACGTCCAGCAGCGCAAAGTAAGCGGTCATGCCGGTCATGCCCAGCGCCGAGAGGTACAGCGGCAGCGGTGCGAGGTTGGTGTCGACCTTGTAAAAGCCCTTGGGCTCGCCGACGAAGTAATCCTGAACGCCGATGGCGCCCTGCACATGATCGCCCTTGGCGAATTTCGGGTTCTTCGACTCGATGACCTCGCCCACACCCAGTGCGCGCATCACTTCGCCAAGCTCGACGGGAGGGATGTAGGACTTGCCCTCGTTCATCCAGCCACGCATGGCAGGGTCCAGCGACAGGTATTTGTTTCTCAGCAGAATCTGGCCGTCTGCCAATGCCGGGACAGGGACTTCCTGGTAAGTGAAGTCATCCCGGCGCACGGCACCGGAAGGTCGTTTGGCGAGCAGGAATTGGCGATTGGAAAGATCAGTCATGGCAGGGCCTCCTAATAGAGTCAAAAAGGGATTCAAGCCTCGGACGGTAGCTGAGGCAAGCGGCGGTCGTTGAGCGAATGCCGCCTGATCCATATGGTTGATAGGAGTCCCTGTGGGCGACGGCGTTCAAATTGATGAGCGTTGCTGTCCCAGAGCACGTGGCTGCGCCTTGAGTCGGCCAGGCGAGTGCTCTACATTGGCCGTTCATTGAAGTACGGATCACTGGCATGTCCTCGACAAACTCGAACACCCTTTACCCCACGGTTCTGCGTGCAGGCGACGCCGTCGCACTGGTGTCTCCGGCCGGACCCGTTGACCCGCGCAAGATCGAATCGGCGGTCGAGGTTCTCAAGAGTTGGGGTCTACGCCCGCGGGTCTATCCTCATGCACTGGGTCAATATTCGTTTTATTCCGGCACGGACGAAGAGCGCCTTGCCGACCTCAACGCCGCGCTGGCTGATCCTGAAATCAGAGCCGTGATCTGCAATCGTGGCGGTTACGGCATGCAGCGGATCGTTCGCCAGGTGGATATGGATGCGGTACGCCGTGATCCGAAGCTGGTCACCGGTTTCTCTGACATCACCGCCTTGCACGGCGCGCTCTGGAGTCATGCACGTCTGGCGAGCATTCACGGTCCGGTCGCCACCCAGCTGGAACGCGGCGGGCTGTTTGCCAGCGGTATGCGTCACGTGTTGATGAGCACCGAACCTGTGCTGCTCAAGGCTGATCCTGCCGCGCCAAATGCCAGCGTGCGAACCGGCGGAACGGCTCAGGGTGTGCTGTTGGGCGGGAATCTGTGCATGTTGAGCACATCGGTTGGCACGCCGTTCATGCCAGATCTGACAGGCGCGATTCTGTTGCTCGAAGAGGTGAGCGAGGCCGCGTATCGGGTCGATCGGATGCTCACTCATCTGGGTAACTGCGGGATTCTCGAGCGTCTGGCAGGTATCGCGCTCGGTGAGTTCAGCCCTGCACCCAACACGGGGGGCACGATCAGTCCGGCCCATGTGTTGGCGGAACGCCTGAACAGCCTGGGTATCCCCGTGCTGGGCGGGCTGCCTGTGGGGCACGGTGATGCCAATCAGGCCGTACCTTTGGGAACACAGGCCGTTCTGGACGCCGATGCAGGTACACTGCTGGTGGCGGCAGCTGCTCGCGATTGAGCCTGTTTCAAGCTGCCCGGCGTGGACTCAGAATCAGCAGCGTCAGCACACCCGCCACAATGCCCCAGAACGCTGAACCGATGGAAAACAGCGTCAGCCCGGATGCCGTCACCATGAAAGTGATCAACGCCGGTTCACGTTCGCCGGGTTCGGCCATTGCGACCGTCAGGCCGTTGATGATCGAGCCAAACAACGCCAGTGCTGCAATCGACAGTACCAGTTCTTTGGGAAAGGCGCTGAAGAGCGCGGCCAGCGTAGCGCCGAACACGCCCGCCACTGCGTAGAAAATCCCGCACCAGATCGCGGCCGTATAGCGCTTGTCCCGATCTTCGTGGGCATGCGGGCCTGTGCAGATCGCTGCACTGATGGCCGCCAGATTGACGCCATGGGCACCGAACGGCGCGGTCAGCAACGAGGCGATACCCGTCACGGAGATCAGTGGCGAGGCAGGCGTCTGATAACCATCGGCTCGCAGTACCGCAATCCCCGGCATGTTCTGTGACGTCATGGCCACCACGAACAACGGGATGCCGATGCTGATGGTTGCCGCCAGTGAAAATTCGGGATTCGTCCAGACTGGCAAAGCCACTTCCAGTGCCAGCCCATCAAAATCGAGCAATCCGAGCAGGTACGACAACGCGACACCAGCGAGCAGTGCCGCCAGCACCGAATAGCGGGGAGAAAGGCGTTTGATGACCAGATAGGTCAGAAACATGCCGATTACCAGACCGGTACGATGCTGCACTGCGATGAAAATCTCGCTGCCGATCCTGAACAGAATGCCTGCCAACAGCGCCGCAGCAAGCGAGGCGGGCAGGCGTTTGACCATGCGTTCGAAACTGCCGGTCAGACCGCACAACGTGACCAGGATTGCGCACGTGATGAACGCGCCGATCGCTTGTGGGTACGTCACGCCGCCCAGACTGGTGATCAGCAGTGCGGCCCCGGGCGTTGACCAGGCAACAGTGACTGGGGCGCGATAACGCAGTGAAAGGCCGATGCTGCACACCGCCATACCCATGAACAGCGCCCACAACCATGATGAAATCTGCGCGCTGGTCAGCCCTGCTGCCTGACCCGCCTGAAACATCAGCACCAGCGAACTGGTGCAGCCAGTCATCATGGCGATGAAGCCTGCCACAACGGAGGAGGGCGATGAGTCTGCCAAAGGACGCAGAGGCAGCTTCAGGTGAGGGTTCATGCGGGTCTTCCTTGAACGGCAGGCAGCAAAAGGCGCACAGCCTATACGGATCGCCTGACAGGCGTGCGATACAGCGGCATGAGCAATCGCCGGAACAGTTATGTCGGTGATCAGACGAGCTGAATCAGTCGGTGTCCGAATGGGCGGGGCGAGCGCTGGACTGCAGCGTCTGGCCAAGCGCTTCATTGACGGTCATCCAGCCGTCCACTGCGTCCTGGCCCGCGTCGGCGAATACGCGTTGCAGCAGTTTGACCTGTTCGCGGCGCAACGCCTGTTCAAATCTGATGCCTTCTTCGGTCAGCGCGAGCAGTCGCTTGCGCTTGTCGGTTTCGGGCGCCTCGCTGTGCACCAGATCCATGGCGATCAATTGCCGCAGCGGGGCGTTTAGGGCCTGTTTGCTCACGCCCAGGACCGTGAGCAGCTCTTTGACGCTCAGGTCGGGATAGCGCGCGATGAAAAATACGATGCGCTGGTGCACGCGACTGAAGCCGCGTTTGTCCAGCATTTCATCGGCCTTGGCAGTGAAGGCCTGGTAGCCGAAGAAAAAGGCTTCCATGGCACGTTGCTGATTGGCAGGATTTTTAAGGTCAAGCATATTGACGTATCCGGGTAACGCAGCGTAATTTGAGTCAACAAGTTTGACTTATTTATATTGGGCTTTGCCAGGGATATTGTCATGCCATTCTCCGAACGCGTTTCCCGCCTCAAAAGTTCTCTGATCCGCGAGATTCTTGCCGCTGCCCAGCGTCCGGAAGTCATGTCGTTCGCCGGTGGCCTGCCTGCCGAGTCCATGTTGCCCAAGGTCGAGTGGGCGCAGATGCCTGTCGCGCTGGGCCAGTACGGCATGAGCGAAGGTGAGCCGGCGCTGCGTGAGGCTCTGGCGGCGGAAGCCAGAGCGTTGGGCATTCAGTGCGAAGCCAGTCAGGTACTGGTGGTCAGCGGCTCGCAGCAGACGCTGGACCTGGCCGCCAAGCTGTACATAGACAAGGGCACGGAAATCCTGCTGGAAGCGCCTACCTATCTGGCTGCGTTGCAGATATTCCAGCTGTTTGGGGCTAACTGTATTACGGTGCCTTTGCAGGTTGATGGCCCTGACCTTGTTGCCATGCGCCAGCGTCTGGAGCAGCACACGCCTGCCTTCGCTTACCTGATCCCGACCTTTCAGAATCCTTCCGCCGTGCGCTATAGCGGAGACAGTCGCGAAGCCGTGGCGGCATTGCTCGACGAATTCGGCGTAACCCTGATCGAGGACGAACCCTACCGCGAGCTGAGTTTCGACGGTGGCAGTGCCAGGCCCATCGTCAGCCGTTTGAAGACGTCCAGCTGGATCTACACCGGGACTGTCTCCAAGACCTTGCTGCCCGGCCTGCGCGTGGGGTATCTGATCGCCAGCCCCGATCTTTTCCCGCACCTGCTGCGCCTCAAGCAGTCGGCCGATCTTCACACCAACCGCCTCGGGCAATGGCAGGCCCTGCAGTGGATCGGCACCGATCACTATCGTGAGCACCTGACGACGCTGCGTGAGTTCTATCGCAGCCGACGGGACGCGTTCGAACGTGCGCTGCAGGAGCACTTCAGCGATCTGGCTGAATGGAACAGCCCACAAGGTGGCCTGTTCTTCTGGCTGACCCTGCGCCAGCCGCTGGATACGCGCACATTGCTGGATGCCGCGCTGGCGCAGGACGTCGCCTTCATGCCCGGCGAACCGTTCTTTGCCGACCCTGACGCCAATCACGGCCATCTGCGACTCAACTTCAGTCACATTGATCCATCCCGGCTGGACGAAGGTGTGAAACGACTGGCGTCTGTCGTGCGCGCGGCACAGAATCTCAAGGCAGCCTGAATCGATTCGATCAGCAGGAACTTCGTTCATAGAAGGGGCAGGGCGATGTACAAGGTTTATGGCGATTACAACTCGGGCAACTGCTACAAGATCAAGCTGATGCTCAACTTGCTGAATATTCAGTACGAGTGGGTGCCGGTCGATATCCTCAACGGTGAAACCCAGACGCCGGCCTTCCTGGCGAAGAATCCCAACGGCAAGATCCCGGTTCTGGAACTTGAAGACGGCACGTGCCTGTGGGAGTCCAACGCGATTCTCAATTTCCTGGCCGACGGCACGGCTTACCTGCCGACCGAGCCACGCCTGCGTACACAGGTCCTGCAGTGGCAGTTCTTCGAACAATACAGTCACGAGCCATCCGTGGCGGTTGCGCGCTTCATTCAGTTCTATCTGGGCTTGCCTGCCGAGCGCATGGTCGAGTACCGCGCCATGCAGAAGTCCGGCTACCGTGCGCTGGCCGTGATGGAGCAGCAACTGGATCGCACGCCGTTTCTGGTCGGCGAGCACTTCTCCATTGCCGACATCGCGCTCTACGCCTACACCCATGTCGCGCATCAGGGCGGTTTTGATCTGGCGCCTTATTCGGGCATCCGCAAGTGGCTGGATCGGGTCAAGGCCCAGCCGGGATACGTGGGAATGCTGGATTGATTGCAACTGAGTGAGCTGGCTTGTCCACGACAACCGTCAACCGATACACCGAGAAAAGGAACATTTCCATGCGTTTCGCGATAACTGTCCTGGCCGCCCTGATGGCGCTGGGCGTTGGCTGTTCAGCCCAGGCCGAGGACTGCGATGCCACGCAGGCAAGCATGAACCAGTGCGCGGCCAAAGAATTGGCAGCTCTGGATGCCGAACTGAACACGCAGTACAACGCGCAGATGAACTGGCTGAAAAGCCCGGCAAAGAAGCAGGCGCTCAAGGACGCTCAGCGCAAGTGGATTGCGATGCGTGATGCCGACTGCTTGTATCAGGTGGGCAGGCGCGAAGACTCAGGGTCGATCTGGCCATTGCTTCAAACCCGGTGTCTGGCCGAGCAGACCAGGGTACGGGTCAAGCAATTGAACGCTTACGTGGCCTGTCGGCAGGACGGTTGCCCGCGCTGACATTGCGCGGGCGCCGGGTTCAGACTGCGCCGAAGCGCTTGTCCAGATAGTCAATGATGATGTTGGACTCGTACATCCAGACCGTCTTGTCGCCTTCCTCGATGCGCAGGCAAGGCACCTTGATTCTGCCGCCTTCGGTGAGCAGTGTCTGGCGATCCAGCTCATTGTTCTTTGCGTCGCGCAAGGCGACCGGAACGTTCAGGCGACGCAGCGCGCGGCGGGTTTTCACACAAAAAGGGCAGGCGTGGAACTGGTACAGCGTCAGGTTCTGCGCAGATTGATCCGCTGCAGCCTGAGCTGCCGGATCACGTTTCTTCTTGCTCGGGCGAGTGAGGAAATCGATGCCGATGACCAGTTGGCCGAGACCGACCCTGAGTGCTTTCATGAACACGATCACAACCTCTTGCGATAGGGGGATGGAGCAGCAGCCCCGCCGGAACGCGTGACTGCCAGCCGGGGATCACTTGATCAGGCTGAGAAACTCGCTGCGGGTCGCTGCGTTTTCACGGAACTCACCCAGCATCACTGAAGTGATCATGGCCGAGTTCTGCTTCTCGACGCCGCGCATCATCATGCACATGTGCTTGGCTTCAATGACCACCGCAACACCCAGCGCACCCGTGACCTGCTGAATGGCCTCGGCGATCTGACGGCTGAGGTTTTCCTGGATCTGCAGGCGGCGAGCGTACATGTCGACGATGCGTGCAACTTTCGAAAGGCCCAGCACCTTGCCATTCGGGATATACGCGACGTGAGCCTTGCCAATGAATGGCAGCAGGTGGTGCTCGCACAGCGAATACAGCTCGATGTCCTTGACCATGACCATCTCGCTGGCATCGGAGCTGAACAGCGCCCCGTTGGTCACCTCTTCAAGGGTCTGCGCATAACCGCGACACAGGTACTGCATGGCCTTGGCGGCACGTTTCGGTGTGTCGAGCAGACCTTCGCGGGAGACGTCTTCACCCAGCTGCCCCAATATGGCGGTGTAATTCTGTTCCAGTGTCACAGGACTGTGTTTCCGTGTGGGTTTCGATAAACGCGAAGGCATGACCCCTTCGCCAAGGCGCACATAGTAACTTACGCGCAGTGACTGGTGCACGGCGGGGCTGCAAAACGGCGTTTTGTATCGGTTTGCTTACTCGATAGCAACGCACTGGCTACCCCTTTTTCCCGGGTGACGCGGTCTGATGGACAGGTTTTCAAATACTGTCCGTTGAACGAGTGAATCCGGGATGTTAAGTCGAATGGTAAAAGTGGCGATGTTCGCCGTCGTGTTGTCTTCAATGTCGGGCTGTTGGCCGTTCTGGCCCGGTCCGGGCGGACATGGCGGGGGAGGCGGCGGTCACCACCAGGGGCCTGGCGGTGGTCCGGGCTTCGGTCCTGGTGGCGGTCGCTAAGGTCAAGGGCGCAAGGCCGCCTTACGTCCCTATCGCCAGTACGCCATGGGGATGGCTATCAGCAGGAGAAGGCGACAAAGAACAGCCGTTATCGCTGAGCTGATCGTCGGGAAAAGCATTTTGATAAGGGGGTAGAGATGACCGCAGTCCAGAATGCGCTTATGCATTCAAATGGGGCAGGCATGCACTGAACTGCCAGCCGGGCGTTTGCCCGGCTATTCGTCGCGACCTTCCATCATCGTACGCTTGAGCATCACGTACACCGCGCCCGCGCCGCCGTGCCTGGCCAGGCATGAGCAGAAACCCAGAACCTGCGAATGCTGACGCAGCCAGGTGTTGACGTGGCTTTTGATCATCGGGCGCTTGCCGTCCAGTCGTACGGCCTTGCCGTGGGTGACACGCACGCAACGAATTTCGAGTTTCGTGGCTTCGGCCAGAAACTCCCACAGTGTTTCCCGGGCCAGCTCGACGTTCATGCCGTGCAGATCCAGCGTGCCTTCGAAGCTGATCTGCCCCAGCTTGAGCTTGCGCATCTGGCCTTCCTGAACGCCGTCGCGCGACCAGTTCAGCACGTCTTCAGGGCCGACATCGATCACGAACTGATCTGACAGGCCGTCGACTGTCACCGCATCGGTGCGCACGGTCGCCGACTGGCGCAAGCGGGCCAGCAACTTTCGATCAGTTCTGGGTTTGCCGACATCGGCGTGTTCATGTTTGATGGGCTTGACGCCACGCGTCTCGCTTCTGAACAGGGAAAAATCGTCGTCTTGCATGGGGCCTCCGCGAAGGGGGCTAGTTTAACCGGGAAGACGAAGCGCTCATTCGTGTTTTTTCATCAGGTGGGCTGACATGCTCAATCCACCGGAACTGCGTGGTCCGCGACCGCTTCTGCGCCACAGCCACATGCCCAGGAAAAACACCAGCAGACCGACCACGGCAATTACCGCAGCGCCCGCAGGATTGGCGTTCAAATCGCCGAGTGCCTGAGGATGCAGGATCAGACTGGACCCTCCGGTCAGGGCCAGCGCCACGCCGGATACCAGAAACACGAAGGCAATCGTCTTGCCGATTCGTGTCCGCCAGTTACTCCGCCCTTTGGGACGCAGCCTGCGGGCGTCGAAACCATCGGATATCTTCATTCCGGTTTCCTCAGTGTTTATCGGCGCTCTGACCAGAACAGGCGGACCTGGGTTCCCGTTCCGGACGCAAGGGAGGGTAATAAGGGATGGGCGGTTACGTGAAGTGCTTCACACAGCCTGCCCTCTGCGGCAGGGCTCAGATCAGGTCTTTGGTCAGTGCCAGTGTTGCAAAGTTGTCGGCCATGATCGCCATCTCGGTGCGATGCACGACCTGGGCGCTGACCACGCCGTGTGGGCTTGGCAGGTCGCGGGTGGCGCAGGCATCGTCGACCAGCGTGCAGCGATAGCCATAATCCTTGGTAGCGCGAACGGTGGTGCTGATGCTCGAGTGGCTCATGAATCCGCAGACCACCAGATCCAGATGACCCAGGCTCTGCAGCAGTTCATGCAGTCCGGTGCCGTTGAAGGCATTGGGCAGGCGTTTTTCAACCAGATGTTCGTCTGCCTGTGGCAGGAGCTCCGGGACCAGTTGCCCGCGCTCGCCCTGAGGGTCGAACAGACCGCCCACGGTTCCGAGGTGGCGGACATGCACGATCGGGCACTTCACGGCGCGGGCCCTGGCGACCAACTGGCCGATATTGGCCAGGGCTTCGTCGATGCCGGTAAGGGCCAGCGGACCGCTGAGGTATTCTTTCTGCGCGTCGATGATGATCAACGTGGCATTGCTCAGGCTGGCCGGCGCATGAACACGGCCGCTGAGTTGAAACATGGTCTTGATGGAAGGCATTCGAGGGCTCCTTTTGAATGGGGCTTTTGCGACATTGTCCTCTGGCTGAAGGGTTATGGGAATGGTCACTGTTGCAAGTCACGGTTTTAATGGCCTGCAGGGCATCTGGATGGCCGGATAGCTGGCGGTTTGCCTTGATGGCGGGTCGCGAATGGGCGAAACTTCCAGGCCTGCACGCGCCGCTCAGAGATCAGGCGCCTCGCATCGTCCTGCACCCGGCCTTTTCAAGTGGCCTGTCGTTTTCTCAAGGAGTCTTTCCATGATCACTTCCCGCTTGCGTACCGTGCGCGACCACATTCGTTGGGCCGTCAGCCGGTTTCACGAGGAAGATGTATTTTTCGGTCATGGCACCGACAACGCCTGGGATGAAGCACGGCAACTGGTGCTGGGCGCTTTGCACCTGCCTTGGGAAATTGCCGACAGCTACCTGGACTGCCGTCTGGAAGTGGATGAGATCTCCGAACTGCAAGGGTTGATCAAGCGACGCATCAACGATCGCATCCCGACGCCTTACTTGCTCGGTGAGGCCTGGTTTTGTGGCATGTCATTCATTGTCGATGACCGTGTGCTGATTCCGCGTTCGCCGATTGCCGAGCTGATCGAAGCGCGTTTTGCGCCCTGGCTGGCCAGCGAGCCGACCCGCATTCTTGACCTGTGTACCGGATCGGGCTGCATCGGCATCGCGTGTGCCGACGAGTTCAAGGACGCCGAAGTCGCCTTGGCCGACCTGTCGTACGATGCGCTTGAAGTCGCCAACCAGAACATTGAGCGCCACGGCATGGAAGACCGCGTCTACACCGTGCAGGGTGACGGCTTTGAAGGTCTGCCCGGGCAGCGCTTCGACCTGATCGTTTCCAACCCGCCGTATGTCGATGCCGAGGATTTTGCCGACATGCCGGACGAATACCAGCACGAGCCCGAGCTGGCGCTGGCCTGTGGCAGTGACGGATTGAATCTGGTGCGTCGCATGCTCGCCGAGGCAGCCGATCACTTGACCGAAAAAGGTTTGTTGATCGTTGAGGTGGGCAACAGCCAGGTCCATGTCCAGGCGCTTTACCCTGAAGTCGATTTCGCCTGGCTGGACTTCCAGCGTGGCGGACATGGTGTGTTCATGCTGAGCGCCGAACAGTGCAGCGCGCATCAGGCACTGTTTCAGTCGAGGGTATAAATCCCGGGTGGCGGCCCATCAGGTGCCGCCGTATCAACGGTGGGTCGCGATCCAGATCAGCAGGCCCGCCTGAAACACCGCAAATGTCACCAGGCAGGCAATCGTGAAACGCAGGCTGCTGTCTTCGCGCTTGTACTTGCCGACCCGGTCTTCATGCTGGCGAATGGTGACTTCCTGCTCCAACAGGTTTTTCTCGGCTTTCTCCAGCATGTGCGAAGCTTCGAGAATCTCGATGATCTGCACCTTGTCGTTGTTCCAGGTGCTGTGCAGATTGCCAACGTGCACGTCCTTGATGCTGCCTTTCATGTGCTGGGCGTCGGCGTAAACCACCTCGAAACCCAGCGTGCGCAAAAAGTGGTCGCGACGCAGGCGCGTGTCCTCGTTGAGGCCGTCCTTGCTCGCCAGCGCGACGCTTTCGATCTTGTACGAAGACCATTTGCGTTGCGCCCAGTGCACGCCATGTGCGATCAGAAAACGCCCGATGCCGCGGTTCCAGGGCTCGATCTGCAGGCCCGACTCAGGACCGAAGCGCACCATGCGTTTTTCATGGTCCACCCAGATATCCAGATTGTTCTGTTCCTTGCGCACGCGCTGGCCGGGCAACTGAATGTTGATGCGCAGCAGGCTCAGTTCCTTGCTGTGACGCTCGGCGCGCCCGAACTGAACGAAACGCAGCGGTCGCCCACCCGTGGCACGGTCGGTGGGCAACGGCGACAGGCGCAGCATCTGGAAGTTTTCCGGCACCACGTCTTCCCACGGCTGGGGTGGTGTGGGCGCAGCGGCTTCTGCGCTGTCGGGTGCAGCAACGGTTTCGGTCATGGCGGTATCAGTCATGGAGGCGGTCCTTTCCATGGCGTTGTGCAGCAAACACAAAGCCAGCATTCCGCTATCGGCAGTGTTTGCCCAGACTGAAGGGCCAGACGGCGGGTTTACAGATTACTGGCGTCAAATCTTCCGTCAGGCAGGCGGCAAAGCCTGGATGAAGCGCAGAATGCGGGCCGTAACCTGCCTGGCCAGCGGTTGAGTGGGATTGCGATAGGACAGCAGTTGTTGCTCCAGATTGTCAGGAACAATGCGCAACACGTGATTCATGCCCTCGATCAGCGCCAGTTCGGCATCCGGTTTGGCTTTCTGAAGCAGCAACGCATCGCCCACGCCTACCTGAATGTCGTTTCTACCCTGAACGATCAACGCAGGCATTGTCAGCGAACCAAAGGCGGCGGTAGGGTCCTGCCGAAACAGCGATATCAGATAAGGCTGCACACTCGGTCTGAACACCACTTCGAGTTCCTGCGGCACCTTGTCATCGGTCTTGCCCGCCTTCAGCTCGTCCAGCAGTTGGTTGCTGCGCTGTAACAGCTCGGGGGGCAGGCGCTCCTGAAATTGTTCGCGCAGCACCTGATCCACCGGGCGACCGGTGCCAGCAACCGATATCACTGCGGCAGCGTCGGCTTTCTCGGCGGCAAGGGCCGCCACCAGCGCACCTTCGCTGTGACCCAGCAAAATAAGTTGACCGAGGCGCGGGTTGGCGCGGATCGCTCTGACCCACAACTGCACGTCGGCCACGTAACGTTCGACACTCAGGTCGCGCTCATCGGGGGTCACCGCCTTGCTGGCCGCCACGCCGCGTTTGTCATAACGCACGCTGGCGATGCCGTGGGTGGCGAGGAAGACCGCCAGACGCTTCATGCTGTCGTTGCGTCCGCCTTCAGGGTTATTGCCATCCCGGTCGGTGGGGCCGGAGCCTGCAATGATCAGCACGACAGGCACCGGCCTGTCTGCGCGTGGCATCAGCAGCGTGCCGTAAAGCTTGCCGTTTCCGGTGTCCACGTTCATGGGGCGTTGCACGACGTTGGGGGTGGCTGCGCTGACCGTTGCGGCAAACAGGCTGAGTATCAATGTCATCGGCAGGACCAGCAGGCGCAGCATGTTTGAAGCTTTCATCGAAGAATTACCAGATAACATCGCAGGGCCATCATAGGGCAGGGTCTCGCTTGGACGCACGCCGTAACGGAAGGTTCGAGGATGAACTGTACGGCGAGCCTGCGTATACTGGCGCGCTTGATTCAATGATCTGGTTTTTTGGCTGATTTTTCGGAGCGCCCGCATGTCCGGCAACACTTTCGGCAAGCTGTTCACTGTCACCACCGCCGGCGAAAGCCATGGCCCGGCGCTGGTCGCTATCGTCGACGGCTGCCCGCCCGGTCTGGCGCTGGACCTGCAGGACCTGCAGCGCGATCTGGATCGCCGCAAGCCGGGCACCAGCCGGCACACCACGCAGCGCCAGGAAGCCGACGAGGTCGAGATTCTTTCCGGGGTGTTCGAAGGCAAGACCACCGGTGCCTCCATCGGCCTGCTGATCCGCAACACCGATCAGAAGTCCAAGGATTACTCGAACATCAAGGACCTGTTCCGGCCCGCGCACGCCGACTATACCTATCACCACAAGTACGGTGTCCGCGATTACCGTGGCGGCGGTCGCAGCTCGGCGCGTGAAACGGCCATGCGTGTGGCGGCAGGCGCCATCGCCAAGAAATACCTGGCGACCCAGGGCATTGTCATTCGCGGTTACATGAGCCAATTGGGTCCGATCCCGATTCCGTTCAAGACCTGGGATTCGGTCGAGCAGAACGCGTTTTTCTGTCCCGATCCTGACAAGGTGCCGGAACTGGAAGCCTACATGGACCAGTTGCGTCGCGATCAGGATTCGGTTGGCGCGAAGATCACCGTGGTAGCCGAAGGCGTCATGCCGGGGCTGGGCGAGCCGATCTTCGACCGTCTGGATGCCGAACTGGCTCATGCGCTGATGAGCATCAATGCCGTGAAGGGTGTGGAAATCGGTGCAGGCTTCGACTGCGTCGCCCAACGTGGTACCGAGCACCGTGACGAAATGACACCGGAAGGTTTCCTGTCCAATCAGGCCGGCGGCATTCTGGGCGGGATTTCTTCCGGCCAGCCGATCATTGCGCATCTGGCGCTCAAGCCGACGTCAAGCATCACCACGCCGGGCCGCTCCATCGATGTCGATGGCAACGCGGCGGACGTCATCACAAAAGGCCGCCATGACCCTTGCGTCGGTATTCGTGCCACGCCGATTGCCGAAGCCATGATGGCGATCGTTCTGCTGGACCATCTGCTGCGTCATCGCGGTCAGAACGCCGACGTCAGCGTCACTACGCCTGTGCTGGCTCAGCTGTAATGAGCGTGGCCACTGTCGCGGACCGCTAGCGTGGCGCCACTTCCCCAGGGGCGGCTTCCTTACTGGCGGCTGTCCGGTTTCTATCTGTGTTACTTCGCCTTGCTTGGCTCGTCCGCGCCTTTCATGGCGCTGTATCTGCACCACCTCGGGTTTTCCAGCGCGCGGATCGGCGAACTGATCGCCATTCCCATGCTGATGCGATGCGTGGCGCCCAATCTCTGGGGCTGGCTCGGCGACTACACCGGGCGGCGGCTGGCCATCGTGCGCTTCGGCGCGGTCTGCACACTGCTGGCGTTCTCGCTTATCCTGCTGGATCACAGCTATGCCTGGCTGGCGATGGTCATGGCTCTGTACGCGTTCTTCTGGCATGCGATTCTGCCGCAGTTCGAGGTGATTACCCTCGCTCATCTGCAAGGCCAGACCGCTCGATACAGCCAGATCCGCCTTTGGGGCTCGATCGGTTTCATTCTGGCGGTGGTGGTGCTTGGGCGGTTGCTCGAATGGTTCAGCCTGGACCTCTTCCCTCACATGCTTCTGATGGTCATGGCCGGCATCGCGATCAGCAGTTGGTGGGTGCCCAACGCGCAGCCGCCCGTTTCATCAAGGCCGTCGGACGAGGGCGGTTTTCTTCGGCAGTTGTCCCGTCCCGGGGTGCTGGCGTTCTACCTCAGTGTCGCGCTGATGCTGCTCAGCCATGGCCCGTATTACACGTTTCTGACCCTGCATCTTGAGGCGCTGGGCTACAGTCGCAGCCTGATCGGTGTGCTGTGGTCAGTGGGCGTGGTGGCTGAAGTCCTAATGTTCATGGTGATGAGCCGCGTTCTTCAGCGCTTTTCCGTGCGTCAGGTGTTGCTGGCCAGTTTTCTGCTGGCGGCGGTCCGGTGGCTGCTGCTGGGTGCATTTGCCGAACACCTGCCGGTCTTGCTGGTGGCTCAGGTGATGCACGCCGCGACCTTCGGCAGCTTTCACGCCGCTGCCATCCATTTCGTGCAACGTAGCTTCGGTCCGCGTCAGCAAGGCCAGGGTCAGGCGCTGTATGCCGCACTGTCCGGCGTCGGCGGTGCATTGGGCGCGTTGTACTCAGGTTACAGCTGGAATGCGTTGGGGCCTCTCTGGACCTTTGCCATCGCCAGCCTTGCGGCACTGGCCGCAGCCATCATGATTGTCACACCCAGGAAAGAGGAAGGTGTATGACCCGCGAACACTTGGCGCAGCAGATCATCGAAGCCGGCCGGTTTCTGTATGGACGCGGCTGGTCGCCTGCCACCAGCAGCAACTATTCGGTCCGGCTGTCGGCCAGCGAGGCGCTGCTGACAGTGTCCGGCAAGCACAAGGGCCAACTGGGCATTGACGATGTGCTGGCCACCGATCTGCACGGCAACACGCTGGAGCCCGGCAAGAAGCCATCCGCTGAAACGTTGCTGCATACCCAGTTGTACAATTGCAGGCCGCAGGTCGGTGCTGTATTGCACACGCATTCCGTGAACGCGACCGTGCTGTCCAGGCTGACCGATGCCGACCACCTGGTGTTCGAGGATTACGAACTGCAGAAAGCCTTTCAGGGCGTGGCGACTCATGAATCGCAAGTTGTGGTGCCGATTTTCGACAATGATCAGGACATCGCCCGTCTGGCCGCGAAGGTGCAGCCCTGGCTCGATGCCCACCCTGACTGCGCCGGTTACCTGATTCGCGGCCATGGGCTCTACACCTGGGGCGCGCAGATGAGCGATGCGCTGCGTCAGATCGAGGCGTTCGAATTTCTCTTTGAATGTGAATTGAAGATGCGCACGGTCTTGAACCGTTGACCGCCACGCGTTAAACACGTGTGTATGCCTGACCGGCCTGTAAAAGCCGGAAGGCCTTGCCAAGCCCGAGCCGAGGATTCAATGCCATGAGCAGCCTGTCCGTTTACCACGTTTCAAGTCCTGATGTGCCCAACAAGGTACTGACCCACCTTGAAGACATCACCTCGACCCTGGCCGAGCAGGGCGTGTCATTTGCGCGTTGGGAAGCTGCCGCGCCGATCACCCCGGGTGCTTCTCAGGAAGAAGTCATTCACGCCTACCGCACCCAGATCGATGCATTGATGACCGAGCACGGTTATGTGACCGTGGACGTCATCAGCCTCAACAGCGATCACCCGCAAAAAGCCGAATTGCGCGCAAAGTTTCTTGAAGAACATCGTCATGGCGAAGATGAAGTGCGCTTTTTCGTTGCCGGCAGAGGTCTGTTCACGCTGCACATCGAGGATTACGTGTACGCCGTGCTGTGCGAAAAGAACGACCTGATTTCCGTGCCTGCCGGAACGAAGCACTGGTTCGACATGGGCGAAAACCCGCACTTCGTCGCCATCCGCCTGTTCAATAACCCTGAAGGCTGGGTTGCGAACTTTACCGGTGAAGACATCGCAGGCCGTTTCCCAAGGCTTGAAGACTGATCTGTCCGCCGTTTGCTTATGTACCGCTCTAGAGGAGCCAGACCCTGATGTCCATCAAAGCCATCCTCACGGATATCGAAGGCACCACCAGTGCGGTGAGTTTCGTGTTCGACGTGCTGTTCCCGTTCGCCAAACAGCACTTGCCGGATTTCGTTCGCCAGAACGCTGACAAACCTGCCGTTGCACAGCAATTGCAGGCCGTGCGTGCCGACAGTGGCGAGCCGCAGGCCGATGTGGAACGGGTCATCGAGATTCTCTTGCAATGGATTGCCGAGGATCGCAAGGCCACACCGCTCAAGGCGCTGCAGGGCATGGTCTGGGAGCAGGGCTACAACGCCGGGCAGTTGAAGGGGCATGTCTACCCGGACGCTGTCGAAGCATTGAAGCGCTGGCACGCGGAGGGTTACAGGCTGTACGTCTATTCCTCGGGTTCGATTCAGGCTCAGCAATTGATTTTCGGCTGTTCTGAGGCGGGTGATCTTTCCGGTCTGTTCAGCGGCTATTTCGATACCACGTCCGGCCCCAAGCGTGACGCACAGTCCTACCGCACCATCACGCAAGCCATCGGCTGCGAGGCGGGCGAGATTCTGTTTCTGTCAGACATCGTCGAAGAACTGGACGCGGCGCAGGCGGCTGGCATGGTGACCTGTGGCCTGGTGCGCGCCGAGGGCGTTCTGGCAGGCCATGAAAACGTATCGAGCTTCGCGCTGATCGACCCCGCTGCCTGGTCATAACAGCTCCTCGAACGCTGTCGCCGGCGATTTCTGTCGGCAGCGTCCTGCCCTTGAGTGGGAAGCTGCCTTTCTGTAAGTGCGTTAATCCTGTTTGTTTTAAGCGTTGTTTTCAGTCGCTTTCTATCGTGTAACTTTCGCGTTTTCAAACCCTCGTCGAGCCAATACCACGGGTTTCATCGAGCGGGGCAGGGGAGCGGCCACGATGCGCAGTGCCATGACAGACAACGCGACAATGGGTTTATTGATAGAGCAGATGGTCAGTACGATCACTGAAATCGATGGTCAGACGGCGATCGAAAATGCCCTTCGATGGCTGAGGCAGGAGTGCCAGTGTGAACGGGCCATGTTTTACCAGGTCAAGGACTTGCAATTGCTGACGTTCGTGACGTCCAACGTCAATGATGTCTGGGGCGAAGCCTACCGTCGCCAGCAGATGATTTCCCACGATCCGGTGGTCCGTCATTTTCGTAACAACCTCGGGTTTCTGGCATTGGACGATGCGATCAGGCATTACCTTCCGCCTGCCTGGTATGAAGAAACAATCAATATCTGCGACCTTGCACCGGCGCTTTCATATGGTTACACCAGCCACTGCCGGGGTGTTGACGGGGTGACGTCAATCCTCACGCTGGCGGGGCTGAAGCGTAATACCACCCAGAACGACAAGTACCTGATCACCAGTCTGGTGCCTGTGCTGCATAGGGTCGGTCGTGGCTTACAGTTCAGTTCCAGAGGGCTCACCCGCAAGGAACTGGAGATTCTTCAGTGGGCCAGGGACGGAAAGACTGCCTGGGAGATCTCAATGATTCGGGAGATCTCCGAAGCCACGGTGAAGTATCACCTGAAGACCATCTACTCCAAGCTGGGCGTCGCCAATCGGGCTCAAGCGGTGGGGGAGGCACTGTGTCGAGGATTCATTACCTGACAGTCAAAACCTGGCACGCAAAAAAAACCGCGAGAACAAAAATGTAATCGCGGCGAACAAGGGATGAGAGAGCGTACAACGACGTCACCGGGGCACGGTGACGCGAAAACATTAGCGCGTATGGTAAGTCGGCAGATCGAAGCGGTGCTGACTTTGCAGCATCGAGATGGCCGGAAGCTCGCTGGCTTGTGCGGCCAGATCACGACGAATTGCGCTGATTACCCATTCCAGCTGAACTGGAGTGTGCAGTTGTGCATAAGACACGGAGCGACGGATCTGTTTGCCTTCATCGTTGCGCAGCGACAACAACACGCCGCCGTCAGGACGAGGCTGGGTGGTCACGGTGTAGTCGGAGAATACGGAAGCGAATTTTTCTTGAATAAAAGTCATGTCTAGCGGCTCCATTGCTCATGGGATAACAAGCTTGGAAGTACTAGTGCAGTGTCTGTGCCACATTTGGCGTTAAATTTTTTCCTTTAAAATCAATAGCTTAAAAACAGTGCTTTTCGAGGGCTTCGTGCATTTTGCATGAAAGCCTGTCGGGCATCCTGCATTTTGCCGTTTGAGGGGAACCAAATGGCTGGAAAGCGGACCAAGTCGGTATTTTTTCAATCGAGGGTCTGACTTGACCCTGATCGAACAGCTGGCAAGACTTGCGGTCAGTGTGTTTACCGCTGCCGGGTACATCGGATTCCCGGATGACCGTGCGCCAAGGAGTTATTGATGACCGATTCAAATACCAGTCAACCGAAGACTATGACTGACGAAGAGACTGCCGAGTTCGCTGAACAGGTATTCAACGTTGCACGTCAGGGCGATGCAGTGATGCTGGAGCGTCTGCTGAAAAAAGGCCTTCCTGCAGACCTGCGCAACCATAAAGGTGACACCTTGCTCATGCTGGCCAGCTATCACGGCCATCTCGATGCAGTTCGTGTGCTGCTTGAGCACAAGGCCAACCCGGAAATTCGCAACGACAACGGTCAGAGCCCGATTGCAGGTGCGGCCTTCAAGGGCGACCTCGCGGTGGTGAAGCTGCTGGTGGAAAATGGCGCCGAAGTGGAAGGGGCATCAGCCGACGGACGCACTGCGCTGATGATGGCTGCAATGTTCAACCGGATGGAAATCGTCGACTACCTGATCAGCAAGGGTGCCGACCCGCATGTTCGCGATGCCAAGGGTGTGAATGCGCTCGCGGCCGCCCAGACAATGGGGGCCACCGGGACAGCAGAGCAACTGATCAATCTGGGTGTTCAGCCCGTTTGACCTGGACCCTGCGGCTGTTATCAGCCTGAGGGCATAGAGGTGCGAAGGATTTCCCGCTATCCTTCGCGCCTCTTTTTTTGCCCGCAATCAGGATGTTTCTCATGAAAGACGCGCTCGCCGAATTAATCGGCAAAATCAGTTCGGGGTGCATGGGCGATGAAGAGATTCTGCGCGTGGCTGACGAAGCCGCTCAGGCCTACGCCGACCCGCAGGCTTTTCTGACCGCCAATCCTGATATCAACTATGACGACAGCTTTCCGATCCCGTTGGGTGAGTGGGTTGTGGTGGGCAGCTTGCCGGAGACTGTCCTGTTTCAAGCCGATACCTACGCTGACCTGTTCGAACAGATCGTCCAGTCGTTTGGCAAGGATGTGACGTTCAACATCAAGTCCAAACAGCTGAGCAAGGTAGAGCCGCTGGTGGCGCTCAACCGCATCCAGATCCAGCTGAGCAGCATGAACAAGGAAATGGGTGGCTATACCCTGGTGGATTTCAGCCAGCCGCTGGATGATGAATTGCAGGCGGTGCTGGTCTACGGCAAGGATGAAGCACGTGTGCTTGAACTGGCAGCGACGGCAGGCATTCATGCCGCACCGTCGCTGCAGGCGTTGCGCGGTTAACCCAGCGCAGTATCCAGAAACATCATCACCGCAAATCCGCCCATCAGCCCCAGTGTCGCCGATGTCTGGTGACCATTGCGGTGGGTTTCCGGGATGACTTCGTGTGACACCACAAAGATCATCGCACCCGCCGCCAGGCCCATGCTCAGCGGATAGGCAATGGCGAAGCCGCTGGAAATCCCCAGGCCGATCAGCGCGCCCAGCGGCTCCATAAGGCCCGAGCCGATGGCGACCAGCATGGCTTTGAACGCTGAAAGCCCCGTCGCCCTCAACGCCAGGGCTATCGCCAGGCCTTCTGGAATGTCCTGAATAGCAATGGCCGTGGTGAGCGGCAGGCCGACGTTCATATCGCCGCCCGCGAAGCTCACCCCGATCGCCATGCCTTCCGGCAGGTTATGCAGGGTGATCGCCAGCACGAACAGCCAGACCCGATTGATACGCTCCGAATGCGGCCCCTGACGGCCCACGCTTTCGTGTTCATGTGGCGTGAACCTGTCCAGGCCCAGCATCAACAACACGCCCAGCGCCAGACCGGTCACAACCGTCGCTGCCGCAAACGGCCCGGTGCCGGTGATTTCCCGAGCGGCTTCAAGCCCCGGCAGAATCAACGAGAAAGAGCTGGCTGCCAGCATCATGCCGGCTGCGAAGCCCAGCATGATGTCCTGAGTACGTTGCGCCACGTTACGGAAAGCAACTGCCATGACTGCGCCAAGGGCCGTCGCGGCGAAACCCGCGGTGCCGCCCAGCAAGGCGTAATTAAAATTGGTCTGGCTGGTACCGAAAAAAGCGTTATAGAGGCTGATGGCTCCGAGGATCACGACGATCACGGAAGCGAATATAAAGCCCAGGCTCACCAGCGGGCTGCTTTGAAGCTGGGCGAGCCAGGTCGCCCTCAGGGTTCTTGGGTGCGCGGAAGGTTGCATGCAGAGCGGTACCTTTTGCTGATGGGCCGGTAGCCAGAATCACGAGCTGAACACGATCAAACAGGTTGTTGAATTCGGAGCCTGAAAATAAGCAGTTGGTTCAACGGAACCCCCGAACTGCACGATCATCCTAGAAGTATCAGTAATCAATCAGGGGCAACACCATGGGTTCCACCTTCAACGGTCTGGTCGGTTTGATCATCCTGGCGCTCGATATCTGGGCCATCATCAATGTGTTGAAGAGCGGAGCGGAAACCGGGGCGAAGATTCTCTGGATCCTGCTGATTGTACTGCTGCCTGTATTGGGACTGATCATCTGGGCCATCGCGGGTCCGCGTGGCAACGTGCGCATCTGACGCCACACAGGTCTGGTCGAAGACGCCTGATTACGTGAGTAATCAGGCGTTTTTTGCTTTCTGGGGCCGGAAGGGCGACACCTGCGTTGTGGGCTGTGAGCACAGAGGTTCGACCTGTCATGTTCCGCGACGTAGAATGCGCGCCTTTGTTGCGGGCGGTCGGCCGTCCTGTCATCTGTTTTTTTCGGGAGCTTACCCATGAGTGATTATCAGGAAACGTTGTACGAAGGCTACGGCCAGCGCTTTCGTATCGAAAAAATGCTGCACGAAGTGCGCACCGATCACCAGCACCTGGTGATTTTCCAGAACCCGCGCATGGGTCGCGTCATGGCGCTCGACGGCGTGATTCAGACCACCGAGGCCGATGAGTTCATTTACCACGAAATGCTTACCCACGTGCCGATCCTGGCTCACGGTGCAGCCAAGCGTGTACTGATCATTGGTGGCGGCGACGGCGGCATGCTGCGTGAAGTGACCAAGCACTCGACAGTCGAGCACATCACCATGGTCGAGATTGATGGCACTGTGGTCGAGATGTGCAAGGAATTCCTGCCGACTCACTCCAATGGTGCTTTCGAGGATTCGCGTCTGAATCTGGTGATCGACGACGGCATGCGCTTCGTGGCGACCACCGAAGAGAAGTTCGATGTGATCATCTCCGACTCCACCGACCCGATAGGTCCTGGAGAAGTGCTGTTTTCGGAAAACTTCTACCAGGCCTGCCATCGCTGCCTGAACGAAGGCGGCATTCTGGTCACTCAGAACGGCACACCTTTCATGCAGCTCAGCGGTGTACAGACCACGGCCGGGCGCATGAACGGCCTGTTTGCTGACTGGCATTTCTATCAGGCTGCCATTCCGACCTACATCGGCGGAGCCATGACCTTTGCCTGGGGCGCCACCGACAAGGCGTACCGCAAGTTGCCGCTGGAAACCCTGCGTCAGCGTTTTGCAGGCAGTGGCGTTGTTACGCGCTATTACAACCCTGACGTGCACATCGGCGCGTTCGCGCTGCCGCAGTACGTGCTCAGTGCCATCAAGAAACCGAGCAACGACTGAGTCCGGCGTCCGACGTTTCAGGCCTGAGCGCCTGAAACGTCATACCTGCCGTGTGGGACGCGACACAATTTTCACACCTCTTGTCTCAGAATTGCGCGCGACGCTGAACGCGCAGATAGCCTCTGACCCTGAACAAGACGCGCTGAACGAGCCCCAAACGCCTGTCGATCAAGTACTATCTGCCCCCCTTGCAGCCTGCCGCTCACTCGATGGAGCGCCGGTGTCGCACGTCTGAACCCAACCCTGAATCCACCGGATCCTGACAACCATGGCCAAAACGGACGCCCAGATTCATCGGCAAGCCTTGTCCCGCCTGCAAAACCCGACCGTCAAATCACATCTGGCTTATACATTGCTCAGCGGCCTGGCCCTGATGGTGATGTACACGCTGCTGCGTATCGGTCTGTTGGTCTATAACCGCGAGATGATTGGCGACACACCTGCGTCGACCTTCATCGAGGCGCTGTTCAACGGCATGCGTTTCGACCTGCGTCTGACGGTCTATCTGCTGATCCCGCTGATGCTGTCGCTGTTCAGCGCTCGGGCCATGGCAGCGCGTGGCTTCTTCCGGTTCTGGCTGACCCTGGTCGGCAGCATCACGCTGTTCCTTGGCCTGATGGAAATGGACTTCTACCGTGAGTTCCATCAACGCCTGAACGGTCTGGTGTTCCAGTACGTCAAGGAAGACCCGAAGACGGTTCTGAGCATGCTTTGGTACGGCTTCCCGGTCGTGCGCTATCTGCTGGCCTGGGCCGTAGTCACCTGGCTGTTGAGTCTGGTGTTCAAAGGTATTGATCGCGTCACGCGCCCGCGCAATGCATTGTCGGGTGGCGGTGCTGGCACTCGCTCCATTGCGCCGTGGTACATGCGCACAGGTGTCTTCTTGCTGGTCTTGATCGTTGCCGTGATCTGCGCCCGTGGCACCTTGCGCCAGGGTCCGCCACTGCGTTGGGGGGATGCGTACACCACTGAATCGAATTTCGCCAACCAACTGGGCCTCAACGGTACGCTGACCTTGATCACGGCTGCCAAGAGCCGCATGTCCGAGGATCGCGATAACGTCTGGAAAGCCACGCTGCCTCAGGCCGATGCGCAACAGACCGTGCGCGAGATGCTGCTGACGTCCCATGACAAGCTGGTTGAGCCGGACATTGCTGCAGTACGTCGTGATTTCACGCCGCCTGCGGAAAACACCCTGCCGATCCGTAACGTCGTGGTGATCCTCATGGAGAGCTTCGCCGGTCACTCGGTCGGTGCGCTGGGCAGCGATGCCAATATCACGCCGAACTTCGACAGGCTGTCCAAGGAAGGCCTGCTGTTCGATCACTTCTTCTCCAACGGCACTCACACCCATCAGGGTATGTTCGCCACCATGGCCTGCTTCCCGAACCTGCCAGGTTTCGAATACCTGATGCAGACGCCAGAGGGCAGCCACAAGCTGTCGGGCCTGCCGCAGCTGTTGAGCACGGGTCGCAACTACGACGACGTCTACGTCTACAACGGCAACTTTGCCTGGGACAACCAGTCGGGCTTCTTCAGCAATCAGGGCATGACCAACTTTGTCGGCCGCGAGGACTTCGTCAATCCGGTGTTCTCCGATCCGACGTGGGGCGTTTCCGACCAGGACATGTTTGACCGCGGCGCCCAGGAGCTGAAGGCGCGTCAGGACGGCAAACCGTTCTATGCCCTCCTGCAGACGCTGTCCAACCACACGCCTTATGCCTTGCCGGAAAACCTGCCGGTCGAGCGTGTGACTGGCCATGGTTCGCTGGACGAGCATTTGACGGCCATGCGTTATTCCGACTGGGCGCTGGGCCAGTTCTTCGAGAAGGCCAAAAAAGAGCCTTACTTCAAGAACACCCTGTTCGTCGTATTGGGTGACCACGGCTTTGGCAACAACCGTCAACTGACCGAAATGGACCTCGGCCGCTTCAATGTGCCGCTGTTGTTGATCGGCCCGGGCGTGCAGGAAAAGTTCGGCCAGCGCAGCAGCACTGTCGGCACTCAGGTGGACGTCGTACCGACCATCATGGGCCGTCTGGGTGGTCAGACGCGTAATCAGTGCTGGGGACGCGATCTGCTCAACCTGCCGGAAGGCGACAAGGGCTTTGGCGTGATCAAGCCGTCGGGCAGCGAGCAGGTGGTGGCAATCATCAGCGGCAACCGTATTTTGATCGAACCGACCGAAATGCCGGCCAAGCTGCTGACGTACACGCTGGGCGCCACGCCGCACGCGGAAGAAGTACCCAACGCTCCGGACACCGAGGAACTCAAGCGTAAGCTGGAAAGCTTCCTGCAAACCGCGACCAAGAGCCTGCTGGACAACACCGCAGGCGTGGAAGCCAGCAAGAATAGAAACTGACCGCTGTCGTCTTTGCCCGATGTGAATGGGGCAAGACGCGCAGTTGACCGTTTCAGCAACGAAGAAGGCCCTCGGCATCCACTGCGAGGGCCTTTTTGGTTATCCGTTTGAGTCCGTTTTCCGCACGCAATCCATTGGAACGAATGGACGCGGCGAAAGGTCCAGAGTAGGTAAGTCAGAGTACCTGGCTTGCTTATTCTGGAGGCATTGATGAAACAGTGGGCCATTTTGTATCTGGACAAGGATGGTGTGCAGCAACGTCGTGAGGTGCAGTGGCAGGAACGCCCCAGCGAAGAGGATGCTGCACGTCTGTTGCGCAGGGACTTGTATCCCGTCACGGATGAGTTGGATCTCAATGACCTGGAAGGTCGAACCGATGAGCCGACCGTCAAGACACTCAAGGACCATAACAGTGTCCAGATCATTTCCATTACAGAAACGAACTGAGCCATCTGAAAAAAATCTTGATGCGCCAATCACTTGGCAATGGCCCCCTGATGGGTCTACTCTGCAAATGAGGCCGTGAAGACGGCCTCTGACACAGGTCCATCCCCGGCCTGTTCAAGGTCCGGTCAGCGACATGCTTGATTCCCCACGTCGGAGTAACTGCCGTGCGGTGGCCTTCTTTTCGATGGTCACTCGGGAAGCGTTGAAACTCTATCTATCGTTGCATAGGAGGACGTTTCATGAGCACAGCCTATCAAGAGGACATCAGCAGTAACGTACTGCGCCGCATGAAAGAAGGCGGTTTTGACTTCGCACGAATTCATCCCATCGAGTTCTATGCCATTTTTCCCGACGAGGAACGGGCGCGGCAGGCTGCAGACAAATTTCGTGGTGAGTCCCTTAATACACAGATCAATGTGCGCGACGACGGTGCCTGGCACCTGCAATTGAGCAAGGTGATGTACGCCACCTACGACGGTATCGGTGACTTTGAACAAGACTTTCAAATGGCCATTTCGCCAATGGACGGGGAGGTTGAAGGGTGGGGTGTGAAACAGGAGATCAGAAGGCTGCACGCCTGATCCGCTGCAACTGAATTTAAACATGTGGGCTGACCGGCCGACCTGGAGAAACCTGCCGGGGCGGCCGGTTCTGTTTTCAGGGGGCATTCGATCTGGCGCAGGAGCTGTTCACGGGCAGCTCGCTCGCCAGGGCGGCGTAAAGTCCGAAGCTGTTATCAGTGCGCAAAAAAAAGCCACTCAAGAGAGTGGCTCAAAGGGAAGTTCAGTCGGGAGCACATGACGGTGCGTGGTACTCGCCGGGAAATGGGGTCAAGGGCAAAAGTGACGTTTGATGCCCTGTTTGCTCGGTTGCTGGCGATTGTGGCGAACTAATATCGTGTTCGGAAATCAACTCTGACTATGCTGCTCATAGATTTCGCGACGCAAAGACGCTTCCGAATGACGCATGAAAGAGGTAGCTGGGGCGTTTGGCGCACAGGAATGGTGCGCAGCCTGCAGGATTTATATCTAACGTATTGATATTGAAGCGTTTATGCCGGTGGCACGGGCCTTGCGAAGCTTAAGGTGTCCATGGTGACAAGGAGTACGGCATGATCCGCACCTTTTATGACGAGATGTACGATGCTGGCGGTCTGGTCCGTCCGCACTATCGGGAATTCGCCCGCTGGCTGGGCGATACGCCCCCTGAGCTTCTGGCTCAACGCAGGCGTGAAGCCGATCTGCTGTTTCATCGCGCCGGGATCACGTTCACGCTCTATGGTGATGAGCAGGGCACCGAGCGGCTGATTCCGTTCGATACCATTCCCCGCAGCATTCCGGCCAGCGAATGGCGGGTTGTGGAGCGAGGCTGCATTCAGCGCGTCAAGGCGCTGAACATGTTTCTTGCCGACCTTTATCATGACCAACGCATCATCAAGGCCGGGATCATTCCTGCCGAACAGGTGCTGGCCAACGAGCAATATCAGCTGGCGATGCAGGGTCTGAATCTGCACCGCGACCTGTATTCGCACATCTCCGGCGTCGACCTGGTCCGTGATGGCGATGGCACCTATTACGTGCTCGAGGACAACCTGCGCACGCCCAGCGGCGTGAGCTACATGCTCGAAGACCGCAAGATGATGATGCGCCTGTTCCCCGAGCTGTTTGCGGCACAGCGCATTGCGCCCATCGATCATTACCCGAACCTGCTGCTGGACACGCTCAAAAGCTCCAGTCCACTGGATAACCCGAGTGTGGTGGTGCTGACGCCCGGGCGCTTCAACAGTGCGTTCTTCGAACATGCTTTCCTGGCCCGCGAGATGGGGGTCGAGCTGGTCGAGGGTGCCGATCTGTTCGTGCGTGATGATCGCGTCTTCATGCGCACCACCGATGGCCCCAAGGCCGTGGATGTGATCTACCGTCGTCTGGACGATGCATTCCTCGATCCGCTGGCCTTCAATCCTGATTCGATGCTGGGCGTGCCCGGTCTGCTGGCGGCGTATCGCTCTGGCAACGTGGTGCTGGCCAACGCCATCGGAACTGGCGTCGCGGACGACAAGTCGGTGTATCCGTACGTCACCGACATGATTCGTTTCTATCTGGACGAAGAGCCGATCCTCAAGAACGTACCGACCTGGCAATGCCGCAAGCCCGAAGAGCTGTCCCATGTGCTGGCCAACCTGAAGGACCTTGTTGTCAAGGAAACCCAGGGTTCCGGCGGGTACGGGATGCTGGTCGGACCTGCCGCCACGGCCGCCGAGATCGAAGCCTTCCGGGTGCGTCTCAAAGCCAAGCCGCATGCGTACATCGCTCAACCGACACTGTGCCTTTCGACCTGTCCGACGTTTGTTGAGAACGGCATCGCCCCGCGCCATATCGATTTGCGCCCCTTTGTTCTGTCCGGTCGTGAAACCCGCGTTGTGCCCGGCGGCCTCACCCGAGTGGCCTTGCGTGAAGGCTCGCTGGTGGTGAATTCGTCTCAGGGTGGCGGAACCAAAGACACCTGGGTGGTCGAGGATTAAGGATGCCTGCCAATGTTAAGTAGAACTGCCTCGGATCTTTTCTGGATGTCGCGTTACCTGGAGCGAGCGGAGAACCTCGCCCGCATGCTGGACGTGAGCTATTCGCTGTCGTTGATGCCTCAGGACGGGCGAGGCGACGGGCTGGATGAAATAGCCATGCCGTTGTTGATCACCGGCACGCTGGAAACCTATATCGAGCGGCACGGCGAGTTGCACGCCGAGCGCATGCTGCATTTCTTCGCTCTGGATGCGAGCAACCCTGCCAGTATCTATAGCTGTCTGGGTGCGGCCCGTGCCAGTGCCCACGCTGTACGCGGCCGGATCACTGCCGACATGTGGGAGAACATCAACTCCACCTGGCTGGAAATCCGTGGCATTGCCCAACAGGGCCTGACGCGTTACGGCATGAGCCGTTTCTGTGAGTGGGTCAAGGAACGTTCGCACCTGTTTCGCGGCGCGACCTACGGCACCATCATGCGCAACGACGCATTCCGCTTCATTCGTCTCGGAACCTTCATCGAGCGCGCTGACAACACCATGCGCATGCTCGACGCGCGTTATGAAATGCTTGAACTGCGTGGTCCTCAGGCCAACGCCGCCGCTGACAATTCCGCCGCCGGTTATTACCAGTGGAGCGCGTTGTTACGTGCGTTGTCGTCGTTCGAGGCGTATACCGAGGTTTATCGCGACGCACCGGGTGCCCGCCAGGTTGCCGAACTGTTGCTGTTGCGCGCTGACATTCCGCGCTCGTTGCGTGCCTGTCTGGAAGAGATGGACCTGATTCTTGCCAGTCTGCCCGGTGTCAACGGCCGGCCTGCCCAGCGTATGGCGGCCGAGATGGATGCTCGTTTGCGCTACACCAGTATCGACGAGATCCTGGATGAAGGTCTGCATGAATGGCTCAACGAATTCATTCCGATGCTCGCCCAATTGGGTGATGCTATCCACACTTCGTACCTGGAGGCTGCATGAGACTCTCAATTAGCCACGAAACCACCTATCACTATGATGATCAGGTGCGTTCCAGTATCCAGTACCTGCGCCTGACCCCTCACGACAGCGAGCGCCAGAAAGTGCTCAGCTGGCAATTGACGCTGCCACGCGAAGCGCGTGCACAAGTCGATCCGTTCGGCAATATTCTGCACGTCCTGAGCCTTGAAGAGCCCCATGAATCGATCATCATCGGCGCGCGCGGGCAGGTCGAAATCGACGCGTCCTGTGAAGCCGAACACGAAACCCAGTCACCGCTGCCGTTCCTGCGCGTGACGCGCCTGACCGAGCCGGATGAGGCCATTCGCAGCTTCGCGGCCGCGCAATGCGGCAAGCGTGTCGACCGCACTGCGTTGATTGATCTGATGCAGGCGTTGAATCAGCACATGACGTACACGCAGGGTGCGACGGAGGTCGATACCAGCGCGGCTAAAGCGTTCGCCGGACGCTCCGGCGTTTGTCAGGACCATACTCATGCCTTTCTGGCCTGCGCCCGGACTCTGGGCGTGCCGGCGCGTTATGTTTCGGGTTACCTGTGCAGCGAAGACAGCGATCATCTGTCCAGCCATGCATGGGCCGAAGCCTGGATTGATGACGCGTGGTACAGCTTCGACGTAACCAATCAACTGGCCATTCCCGAGCGTCATTTGAAACTGGCAGTGGGTCTGGACTATCTCGATGCGTGTCCGGTACGCGGGATGCGTCGTGGAGGCGGGGCAGAGCAGATGCACGCCAAGGTAGTGGTGTCGCCGATGGTGAGTGCGCCCAAAACCAAGGCCAGAGCTCAAGGTCAGACACAACATCAATGATTCCGAATACCTGATCCTGATATCAGGCCGTACACTCACCACGGTGCACGGCCTGATGTTCAAGCGGGTTATTCACGCATGTGAATATTATTCCGCCGGGTCATCCGTAATGTCATACAACGCGTTGTGCAACTCTTCATAGTTGCCGCCATTGATCACACTGTAATAACCCGCCTTCATCAGCTTGTCCTGCGCTTTACTGGCTTTTTCATTGGAACTGCTGAAAATGACGAACACAGCGTTCCTGTCATTGAGCACCAGCTTCATCTGGTTCACCAGGCGTACCTGATCGACGCGTACGGCGTTCAGTACAGTGCCGGCGTCGTAATCGGTCTGGCTGCGCACATCCATTGCCAGCTTGCCTTCCTTCAACGCCGCAACGGCTGCAGCCTGATCCACTTCGCCCGCCTGTACGGCAAGGCTGCCTGTCAGGGCAACGAACAACGCGATCCATTGGCGCATGGGCCTTTCTCCCTTCATTCGAGTGGGAAGAGTGGCATAGTTGCGCGCAGTTCGATAGCGCAAGTTGACTAGCCGAACAGTCGATTCAGGTTCGGCAGGATCAATAAAAGAGTGGTGGCGAAGACGATAAGACCCGCCTGACGTACTTTCGAATGTTTAAACATGGCTGACTGCCTTTTGTTGTTATTCCCGAGCGACAAAAGCTGACCGGTACATGAGCGGTAATGCGGCAGCTGGCAAAGGTGCAGGCCTTGAACAGGCGGGTTCGATCAAATGACCGCAACCTGACGCAGAACAGTTTTTTTATTGCGCCGTCCTGTTACAGACTTAACCTTAGAGGTCCCGTGCCCAGCGCTTTAGATCGGTTGGGAATTTAAACGGGCATTTTTCAATTAATTGGTTATCAGTGCGGGAGTCGTTCGGCTTACAGCCCTTAACTAGACACCTCAGGCCCGATGACGGGCTTGCTACCGTTCGTCCGGGTCGGAAAGCTCTTACATTCTCTGTTTAAGAGGTTATAGCTGTTTGTTTGCAGAGGGCGGTAGGCGTAGACATTTTCTGTCTTCGCGCGTGGCTGTACCGTTTCAGTTGTAGTCAGGTCTGCGAAGCGCCGCTTGATTTGCAGGGGCCGTCAAGGCAGGCTGCTCGCTTGCGCTGTCGCCCACTACCGTTTCAGGTCCTTTTATATGCCGTTACGCATCTGCATTCTGGAAACCGACATTTTGCGCCCGGAACTGGTCGAGCAGTATCAGGGCTACGGACACATGTTCGAGCTGCTGTTCGCTCGTCAGCCGATTGCCGCAGAGTTTGAAGTCTATAACGTGATGCAGGGCATTTATCCTCCCGAAGACGACAGCTTCGACGCCTATCTGGTGACCGGCAGCAAGGCCGATTCGTTTGGCAGCGATCCGTGGATTCAGGTGTTGAAAGCGTACCTGCTCAAGTTGTATGAGCGCGGCGACAAGCTCTTGGGTGTCTGCTTCGGTCATCAGTTGCTGGCGCTATTGCTGGGCGGCAAGACCGAGCGCGCCGTTCAAGGCTGGGGCGTGGGCATTCATCATTACCAACTGGCACCCGCCGCGCCCTGGATGACGCCAGCCGTGGACAAGCTGACGCTGCTGATCAGTCATCAGGATCAGGTCACCACCTTGCCCGACAACGCCACCGTGATTGCTTCAAGCGACTTCTGCCCGTTTGCGGCCTACCACATCAACCATCAGGTGCTGTGTTTCCAGGGGCACCCCGAGTTCATTCACGATTACTCGCGGACCCTGCTCGACATCCGCCAGGAGTCGCTGGGTGAGCAGATCTATCAAAAGGGCGTGGCCAGTCTCGATCACGACCACCACGGCGTGACAGTAGCCGAATGGATGATGCGATTCGTGGCGCACAAGCCGGATGCGGCGGCGGTGTAAGCTGAGTTCTTTCAGCAAATGAAGGACCGCGGGAGGCCTCACCATGCCTCCCACGTCAATATCCGAGCATTGACCTTCAGTGTTACAGCCAACCCGACCGTTTGAAACTTGCAAACAGCGCAGAACATCCTCCGACGATCACGCCCAGCACAATGAAGTAACCGTAGTGCCAGGTCAGCTCGGGCATGTTCTCGAAGTTCATGCCGTAAATGCCTGCAATCGCCGTCGGAAAGGCCAGAATGGCTGCCCAGCCGGCAAACTTGCGCTGCACGATGCTTTGTCGTGAGGACTCCAGCAGCAGGCCGATCTCGATGGTCTGGCTGGCGATGTCGCACAGGTTGCCCAGGTCTTCCATCTGCCGTTTGACGTGAATCTCGACATCGCGAAAGTAAGGCCGCATGTTTTTGTCGATGAAGGGGAAGCTAAGCTTCTGCAGCTCTTCGCCTACTTCCACCATTGGCGCCACATAACGCCGCATTCTCAGCAGATCCCGACGCAACGCGTGAATGTGCTGAATATCCGCTTCGCGCAACGACCCACCCAGGACGTTCTGCTCCAGCACTTCCAGTTCAGCGTGAATAGCTTCGGTGACCGGCTGATAGTTCTCGGTCACGAAGTCCAGCAAGGCATACAGCACAAAGTCTTCACCGTGTTCCAGCAGCAGCGGCCGTGCTTCGCAACGCTGGCGCACCAATCCATATGACTTGGAGTGGCCATTGCGGGATGTGATGACATAGCCCTTGCCTGCGAAAATATGGGTTTCGATGAACAGCAACTTGCCATTGTCGCGTACCGGGGCGTAAGTCACGATGAACAGCGCATCGCCGAAGGTCTCCAGCTTCGGGCGGCTGTGAACTTCCATCGCATCTTCCAGCGCCAGTTCGTGCAGGTTGAACTGTTCCTTCAGGCTGGTCAGTTCCTGGGCATTGGGTTGCTCCAGCCCGATCCAGACAAAGTGACCGGGCTTGGCGGCCCAGGCTGCGCCTTCGTCCAGTGTGATATCGGTAACTTTTTTGCCTTTGCTGTAAACCGCGGCTGCAACAACTCGGCCCATGGTGCTATCGCTTCTTCAATGTGGCTGTGGCGCAAGAGGGAATGCGCAGTAGCTGATCAGATTGATCAAACGCGGATGAGTTCGCCGGCAAACTAAAGCCCGCAGTCGCGGGCTTGTCGGTGGCCTCAAATAAAACTCTTCTTGTCCAGTTCGATGGCCGCGTCCAGGGTGTCCAGAAACGCTTTTCGGGTCTTGAGCTTAGTCTTCCCGTGGGCGTTCATGTTGATCTTCTTCAGCTGCGTGGCAACCGTGCGTGCTGTCTCGGACAAGGCTTCGACGCTGACCACCTGATCCAGAAAGCCCGCCTGCATGGCACCTTCAGGGTTGAAGATTTCGGCGTTGATCACCGAGCGATTGAATGCCGATTTGCGCAGGCGATCACGGGCCAGCTCGATCCCGGCGTGGTGCATGGTCATGCCGATCTGCACTTCGTTCAGGCCGATATTGAAGGGCCCTTCGACACCGATACGATAATCGGCCGACAACAGCAGAAACGCGCCCTTGGCGATGGCATGGCCAGGGCACGCGACAATGATGGGGAAGGGGTGCGACAGCATGCGTCGGGCCAGAGTCGAGCCCTGCGTGACCAGACTGCTGGCCGCTTCGGGGCTGGACGTCATGACTTTCAAGTCGTAGCCACCCGAGAGAATGCCGGGCTGACCGGTCACGATCACCACCGCCCGATCCTTTTCGGATTGATCCAGTGCGGCATTGAGCGCGGCGATGACGTCCGGGGAAATGGCGTTGACCTTGCCATTGTTCAAGGTCAGCGTGGCGATGCCATCGTCCAGGTGGTACGAGACCAGATCACTCATGACGCGATTCCTTTTTATTGAGGTGAGCAGACGTTACGCACCCGCGCTGGACAGGTAAAGCGCTGACTGGCGGGTCACTCATTTTTGCTGAAACACCGGTTACACCTGAATATCGTTAAGCTCGCAGTACTCGTCCCAGTCCATGCCCAGCGCCTCGGCAACTTGCGCATGGGCTTCCAGACGCATCTGTTTGAGCTGTTCCGGTGATTCGGCGATCAGCTCCAGCGCCAGTTCCCATGGCTCGATCCCCTGGCTTTCAGCTTCATCTTCGAAGGCCCACTGAAGCTGCTGCTTCTGTTCGGCCACGCTGAGCTGGCTGATCTCATCTTTCAGCGTGGGGTGGGTCGAGAGGTATTTCGCCAGGGCGGCTTCGTTCCACTCAAGAGCGTTCATGCGGTGTTCCTCGATCTGGCTGGGCGGCCGTAACCCGTTGCATCGCAGGCCGGCCAAACGGCGTGATTGTGCGGGAAGGGAGAAATACCTGCCAGTGGTGTCATAACACTTTGCCGTGTGTATCGCGGTAGAGTGCCAACGCAATTTTACCTGCCAACTGGAGAATATCGACATGATCAAAGTCAGCGTGCTGTATCCCTACAAGGAAGGCGCCCGGTTCGACCACGACTACTATCGCGACCAGCACATGCCGCTGGTGCAGTCCCTGATGGGCGAGCACTGCAAACGCTACAGCGTGGACAAGGGGCTGGGCGGTGCAACGCCAGGTTCCACGCCGGTCTACATCGGCATGTGCCACATCTACTGCGATTCGATTGAGGCATTCCAGGCTGGCATGGGGCCGCATCAGGAGCGGATCGATGCCGACATCATCAACTACACAGACCTGATTCCAGTCGTGCAGATCAGTGAGGTCAGGGCTGAGTAAGGCTCAATGGCCAAGTCCGGGTTTTGCGAATGAAGCGCCGCCCGACGGATCAAAACATTGACTGTCATAGCGTGGACTCTGACATTGCGAGGGCACGCCTGGCGGCGGTAGATGACTTCTTTGAAAAGCTTTATAGCTTTCCGTTTCGTACACATTGACCTTGGCGCGGCCGCTGACTTGCAGGTATTCAGTGGCCTTCAGATTGACCTTGTGGGCATGGTCGACGGGTTCGCCCTGACGCAGCATTTTCGGCGGACCGGGTCGTTGAATCGCAGTCTCTGCCGCGCCCTCGCAGGGGATGGCCGCGTAGCTCACATGGCCCTGCGCCGACGTGCATTTGAAGATCTCGCTGTGCGCCATGCCTGAACCCGCCGCCGCTGTGATCGCGAGCAGCATTGAAAGCCTTTTCATCGTCATCCTCCGTGAGTGGCGCAAGGCTACCAGCCCTTGTGCGCGGCGCAAAGTGTTCGTGGCAGCTCCGTTCGTCAGTCCCGTCGCACGCCTGAGCCAATCAAGCCTCTGAAGAACAGGTTGTATGTTTAACCCTATGGAGGCGTCTATGACTGGCAACAAGCCAAGTGACAACAGTACCGACAAACCGGATTTCAATACCGAATCACCGGATGCCGGCGATCCGCAAGTTGACCCGGTCAAGCCCGCGAAAACGCCTGCCAAGGAGCACGGCACCCAGGACGATTACCCGCCCTACGAATCTGACAAATAAGCCGACAGAACAAGTACTGGCCCCCGAAGCGATTCGGGGGCTTTTCATTTCAGGGGGTCATTTGTTTGCGTCGAGGTATTCCAGCAGGTCTTCCATACGCTGGTCGTTACCCATCCACCACAGCTTCATGCGCGTGCCGGGTACGACGTCCCCCGGATCCTTGATGTAGGTGGTGAGTTGCTCGCGGGTCCAGGTGATGCCTGAGTTTTTCATCGCGTCCGTGTACACATAGTCAGGATGCTGGCCTGCCTTGCTTCCGATGATGCCGTTGAGTGGTGGGCCAAAGGCGCTGCGGGCACCGGGTCCGATCTTGTGGCAGCCTGAGCAGAGACGGGTGAATACCGCCTTCCCGGCTTCTGCATCGCCAGCCCCTTGAGCCGTCGCGTGTATCGCCAGCGCGAGCAGGAATAACGCAGTCTTTTTCATCGATCTCCCATCGCGGGTCTGCACAGCCAGATGTTCAAGCGGTGCATGCTAACGCAGTCATTGTTGCGCTGAAACCTCCGGCCATTCAGAGCATGCGGCATGGAACCAGTTGCCCGGCCTGACCACCCATTGCCATCTCATCGTCCAGGACACGATCATGGCTCAGCAGGCTGTCAGCACTTTTCAGTTCGTCAAAGAATTCTCATGCCTTGCCGAGCGTTGCGAGGACAACTGTTGCAAGGTCTGGCCGGTATCGGTAGGGCCCAGGACCGTAGAACTCTGGGATCAGAAACTGCCCCAGTTGCTTAACCTGATAGTCAAGGATGACGGCGGCACCTGGATGAAAAAGACCGACGGCGACTGCGTGGCGTTCGACAACGGGCGCTGCTCCGTTCATGCGACCCACGGCGAAGATGCGCTTTCCGACACCTGCCGAATCTATCCGCGCATGTACCGGCGTATCAACGGCGCGCTGACCGGATCGGCCAGTATGAGCTGTCCCGAAATCGTGCGGCTGGTTCTCAAAAGTGCGACACCCTTTGCGCCAGCGCAGGTCACGGTGGAAGACAGGACGCTTTCTGCGTATCCGGACAAGGATTTCCCAGGCATCGATGCGGAGCAGCGCGCCGCTGTCGTTCAGCAACTGAACGAGCTGGTGCTTCAGAGCCAGCAGACCACCCGTCACGCTTTGCTGAGGGTGCTGGACCTGGCGCTAAAGCTGGAAAACATTGCCTGTGAGGACTGGTTTTACGCACTGCCCGGGCTGATCATGGATTACCAGACGCCTGCCGGCTCGGGCGAGGCGCCGAATGTCGATCCGGTCATGGTGGTGTTGATCCAGATGCTCAACGGGCCAGGCGTGACAGAGGCGATGCGCGAGCAGGTCATCCGCTCGGTTGACGTCACGCCGGCCCAAGGTGATCAGCCTCAGGGCATGCGGCTTAAAACCGAGTTTCTGGACCTGGCCGGCGGGCAGGCCGGGCAGACCCTGGAGCCTGTCTTGAAACGCTTTGTCTGCGCCGAGATGTCCCGCACCGGCTTTCCATTCATCTCGACCACCGCGTATGGCCAGGACTACGGCACAAGCCTGAGTCAGTGGGCATGCACACTGGCGCTGCGGACTCTGGCCTTGCGCTGTCTGCTGCTGGTGCACTGCGATCCGGTCACCCGGCAAGCGCCCGATGAGCAAGCGATTGTCGACCTGGTCTACCGCTTCTGTCGCAGCGCCAACCACAGCGTGGCGACGGGCGCAGAGCTGTTCTTCAGGCAGAAACTGGGTGAGCAGGGCCTGGGATTCCTGCGGGTGCTGACTGACCTGGCTTGATTTATCAGAATGCCCCCAGTCTGATTCCTGAAAAGCTCTCGCACCCGGCTGGGTGACGAGGGTTCATGACCTGCAGGCCCCACAGTGCCACGGCGTTCTGCCGTTAAAATCGAAAGCCCCTGCTATTCAGGGGCTTCGTTCAATATTCATGGGCGCAGGCTGGAACCACGACGATTCAAGCCGAGGCGCTCACAGCCCAGAATGATTCCCGTACAAACCATGCCCGCCAGCATGCCTGTAAATGCGAAAAATACCGCGCCTTCCAGGAAGGACTTCGGCAAGGCATGATCGCCTGCCGACAACATCGCGTGCATGGCATGGACAAGGTTTTCCAGGGTAAAGCACAGCCAAATCAGCAACCCGGTGACAATACCTCCCGCGATGTAACGCAGCGGCGTCTTCAGATAGCGCTCGATAAACCACAAGACTGGCCAGCCAGCGAGCATGCTCAGAAATGCCCCGACCAGACATGCCATAACAAATGCCGACAGACCGATGTCGGGACCGGAGAAAGCCAGTATTGTGGTCGTCCCCAGTGTCAGTGCGCCGGACAGCGGCACGGCATACAGAGCAGCGCGCTTCGTCGGGTGGCTCTGGTTATCGCTCTTGCACAATATTTGAATGCCGTAGATCGTGGCTGAAAAGAGTAATCCGAGAGCGATGCCACGACCTATGGCCAGTGGCAGGCTGTTGAGTGAGGCGCCAGCCAGCACCCATGCGGCCAGAGCTTGAATCAGCGCGTTGAACAGGTAGCGGCCCTTGGCGTTGTTACCTTTGGCCTCGCTGCGCAGCCATAACGGAATGCCCAGGACAACCCCGATGAAGCAGCCGTAGAGAAAACCCGGCATCAGGTTTTCTCCATTCCAGACTTCGGTTATCGCGCGGGTGATCGCAAACACGATGCCAGCACACAACGGCACAGCGGCCAGGCATAGCGCCTGCCCATGTCTTTCAGGTCTCAAACCGTTTTCCTTGAGTTCTGCGTCGGTTGCATGGTTTGACGCGGCTCCGTGTCGAGCATTGATACCGGATGTTCCTGTAGCGTATACCGCTAGCCGTCCAACGCTGTGCATGACCCACAGATGAGTAAATGAAACCAGGCTTGCCAAAATACATCGCAGGCACCCAGGCATCTTCTACTCGTCTTCCCATTCGAGCTGGAGCTGGGTTTCGATCACCAGACAGCAGTGCCAGAAGCTCTATAATAACGAGAAAAGCGTCTGCGCACTTTTTGCCTAGCCCGAGCCTATCGCCCAGCAGGTCTGTTATCTCACCAATGTACCCGCTGATGACGGCGTCGGTTTGCAGGAAAACCATGCGCAAACGAAAAAGCCCCGACGTTCGCAGGGAAGGTCGGGGCTTTTCGTGTATCGAATATGGCGGTGAAGGAGGGATTCGAACCCTCGATACAATTTCTTGTATACACACTTTCCAGGCGTGCTCCTTAAGCCACTCGGACACCTCACCGTATCTCGCTGACAACGTTGTGTCTGTCGAGGCGCGCTAATGTAGTCGAAAGCTTTTCGGAACGCAAAACTTTTTTTCAGAATTTTCATGCGGTTAAGCAGAAAAACGCGGTCTGTCCGCTGAAAGGTCTGCGCAGGCTGGCTGGCTCCGGGGTTTATGAGAAGGCCGGGCCGGCCAGTCGTGTCGTTCGATGGCTGCGCTCAGGCGCCGAAGCCTCCGTCGATGGTCAGGCTGGCGCCGGTGATGTAACCCGCTTCGGGGCCGGCGAGGTAGGCGACGAAGCTGGCGATTTCCTCGCTCTTGCCGTAACGCGGGATCGCCATCATGGCTTTGAGGCTTTCAGCGAATTCGCCGTGCGCGGGGTTCATGTCGGTGTCGACCGGGCCGGGCTGGACGTTGTTCACGGTGATGCCTTGCGGGCCGAGGTCGCGTGCCAGGCCTTTGGTCAGGCCGACCAGAGCTGATTTGCTCATGGCGTACGTCGCACCGCCAGCAAACGGCATGCGGTCGGCGTTGGTGCTGCCGATGTTGATGATGCGTCCGCCTTCGCCCATGTGGCGGGCGGCTTCCTGGCTGGCGATGAACACGCTGCGCACATTGATGGCCAGGGTTCGGTCAAAGTCCTGCACGGTGAATTCGTTCAGTGGGGCAATGGCCAGCACGCCTGCGTTGTTGACCAGAATATCCAGCCCGCCGAGGTTTTCAGCTGCGGTTTGAATCGCCTGGCGGATGGCTTTTTCATCGGCGCTGTCGGCCAGAATGGCCAGTGCGCGGCCACCATTGGCGGTGATGCTGCCCTGAATCTCCAGCGCAGCTTCTTCGGAGCTGACATAGGTGAAGGCCACGGCGGCGCCTTCCTTGGCCAGGCGCTGGACAATGGCTGCGCCGATACCACGAGAGCCGCCTTGAACGAAGGCGACTTTTCCGGCGAGGTTCGGATGCTGAATCATGGTGTTCTCCAATGTTTGAGGCGACGGAAAGTGGATGTGCGTAGACAGCGTAGTCGCAATAAGCTGTCTGGCGGCTGATACCGCACTGGAACCGAGCGCAGGTTAGGACTACTGTCGCAAGCTCGAATTTCAAGGAAATCAACCCTGATGGACGTTCATCCCGATAGCGCGCTGATCCTGATCGACATGCAACAGGGCATCAATCACCCTAAACTGGGGCGGCGCAACAACCCGCAGGCCGAAGAGCGCATGTCCGAGTTGCTGTCAGCATGGCGGGAAGCCGGTCGTCCGGTATTTCACGTCAGGCATTTCTCTACGTCGCCTTCTTCGGTGTTCTGGCCCGAGCAGTCCGGCGTGGAATATCAGCCAGCCTTTGCGCCGCACGCGGACGAGCGGGAACTGAGCAAGCAAGTGCCTGATGCCTTTTGCGGATCGTTTCTGGAAATGTGGCTGCGTTCCGACGGGATCAGGCAGGTGGTGATCGCAGGCGTTGTCACCAACAACTCGGTGGAATCCACTGCGCGCAGCGGCGGCAATCTGGGGTTCGAAGTGATTGTTGCGCACGACGCCTGTTTTACCTTCGATCAGGCAGACTTTTTCGGAACGCCGCGAAGTGCCGAAGAGGTGCACGCCATGTCACTGGCCAATCTGCACGGCGAATACGCCACGGTACTGTCCACAGCGCAGATTCTCTCTCAGCGCTGAGTCGAGGGATTCTGCAGGAAAACCACGTAACCCTTGAACCATGGGCTATCGCTCAGATAGCCCGGTGCCTGCCAGTCACCGCCTTGAATCAGGCCGACCTTGAACGGCAGGCCGAGACGACCGAGGCGGGGCAGGTACGCAGCGTAATCCGGGATGCTGTGGCGACCCTGATAGGTCTGCACCACCACTTCGTCCACCACGCCTTTCAGCTCGCCGATAGCGGTGATGTCGGCATTGCTGCTCCAGTCCATCAGGCCGGTGATGCTCAATCGATAGTCTTCAGGCAGGCGCTTGCGCAGGTCGCGGAGGAAATCTACGTACTCGTTCAGGTAGCGGGTACGGGCGTCGAAGTCGATCTGGATGCCGATCACTCGGGTGCCGGATGCCTTCCAGCGCTGAGCCTGACCAAGCAGTTGCCGGTAGACAGACTCCGGCCAGCGCAAGGTGTGAGCGCGGTAGACCAGCCACACGTGCTCCTGCGGCAAGCGCGTGACCGAGATGCCTTGCGCAATGAAGCTGACACGTTGCTGCGGATCGCGGCGCGAAGTGCTGACCTGGCCTTGCAGCACATACAGGGTTTTTGCCTGATCCATCACTGGCTGCGGCCTGACGCCCGCCCACAGCCAGAACGCATCGTACTCTTCAGCCTTGACCCCAGCGTCTGCCTGCCCGAACGTCAAAAGACAAAGCAGGGCCAGGCAGTGCTGGAGCCTTGGGCGCATCACCAATAGTACTGCTGGGTCTGGCCCCATTGGGTGCTGGCGAAGTCCTTTTTCAACTGGCGGAACCAGCCCTTGCGCACAGAGGGTTCGACTTCCTTGCCGCCGCAGGTGTTATAACCCGAAGGGCCGTAGCAGTTGACCGCTCGAAAGAGCGCGTAAGCCTTTTCGTCACGCGGCGCCTTCGGGTTACCGATGACGGCCTTGTAGCCTTCCAGTCGTGAAAACACTTCACCGCTGAAGCCTGGTGCGCTGCCGCCCAGAGTATCGGCGTTGCGCTTGCTGTCCAGCGGCATGCCGTCCAGGCTGTTGGCCCGGATAAACTCGCCCATGCAGTTCAGCGCTTTGGGGTCCTTGGCATTGAGATTCAGCGCGGCGGCCGTCTGCACGACAGCGGGGCAGGTGTAGTCGGATTCGGCTTTGCTCCCCGGCCATTGAAACAGGCTCAGCGAGGGACCTTTTTCATAGGTGTAGCCCAAGGCGTAACCCAGATTATCTTCCGGCAGTTTTTCCGGGAGACGTTTCAGGTCTTCGGCAAAATCTGCGTATCGGCTGCGCATCAGGTCTTTGTACAGCAGGACGAACAGCGCTGTGTTGCGCTCGGTCTCGGTCAGGCCTTGAGTCGTCTGCCTGCGCAGCAGGTCGGCATCGGCAACACGGCTGAGCAATATATAACGCACTTTGGCGGAGCGAATCGGCGAGTCGGCGGCGAACACGCTGGAGAGCTGTTCGTCGCGTTCGAAACTCATGGCCAGCGCCAGTTCCAGTTGTTCGCGTTGCAGCGGCTGAGTGGCGCGGGGCAGCATTTCCAGCCACAGCGTCTGTGCACCCTTGAAATCCTGGCGAGTCTGCAACGCCAGACCCCGCAGCAGATGCTGGCTGAACGTCAGGTAGTCTAAGTGCTCGGGCAGCTCTTTAGGCAGGTGTTCAAGGGCCTGGTCCGGGTTATCGAGGACATACAGCGCAAGTGCGCCTTGCAGATAGCGATAGAGCTCAGGTTGCTCGGCAAACAACGGTTCCTGAGTTTTCAGACCGGCTTCGCTCAATCTGGGGCTGGATGTTTCGCGCATGCGGATCAGATCGGTGACCGCCAACATCCAGGGTGTGCGCAGGTTTTGTCTGTCGCTGCCCAATACGGCCCGGTCCATCTCGATAACGATTGGCTCAAGGTCAGCCGACGCTTTGCCTTGCTGTTCAAGCTGCCAGGCATAATCCTCGGCCAGTTTCACGTCATCGCCCGCCAGCCAGTGCACCCGCCGCAAAAGCCCTTGGGCCGAATCTGCGTAATCACCGTCGGGATAGCTGTCCAGATACCGTTTGAACGAGGTTTCGACGTCTGCGAGCGCGGCTTTGTCGACCTTGTCGCGCTGCAGTTGGCTGTATTCGTCGAACACGTCCTCCTGAGCGCTGTTCAGTTTCGTACGGGCAGTCATGTACACGGCGGTTTGCTTGAGCCAGGGTTGTGGGCTGTCCGACAGCGCGGTGAAGCCTGTCAGTGCTTCATCGAAATTGCCGTTGTAGAAGGCACTGGCGGCGCGCAGGTACGTGGCGAACGCCTTGCCGGTAACGGATTCGAGCGCTTTCGGTTGCAGTGCTTCCCGTGTGTCTGCGTCCCAGGTGCAGGCACCCAGCATCTGCATGCGGCTCTCTGCCAGTGCCTTGCGTTCGGTATCGGTCAAGTCTTTGCTGGCCAGCACCTCGCTGATAAATGACTGGGCATTTTCATCGGAGTTGCTGCGACAGCGACTCCCTTCGCCGGACAGGAACTCATCACCTGCCGCCGGAGTAACGGCGCGCGTCAGTCCGAGCTTTTCGAGCATCGCTGTCAGTGGTGATTGCGCCGCCGCAGGTGTTGGCTCGCCGGGCCTTACGTCCTCAACGTTATCTGCAGCCATTGCCAGGTCAGTCGTGCCGAAGCGAAACAGCGAGAACGGCACTGCGCCAAAACCCTCGTCCCGCTCCAGATTTTTCTCGCCTGACAACTGGAACGTGTTCAGCCCCTGGTCGGCCAGCAGCAGGCGCAGATTCACCTCGCTGTCATTGCCCGGGCTCAGGAATGGCAGGTTGCTGCACGCATCCAGATTCTCCTTGAGCACCGTCCAGGATGGGTAGCAGGAATCGTCGCCACTGGCATTGGCCTGATTGAGAAGGGCAGAGCCCACCATGACCGCTGTAACGGTCAGCAACCGGGTACGCATGAGAAGTCCTTTAGTCGAGGGTGCGAGCGCTGCCGATAGTAGCTCAGCGCCTGCATCCTGGGCTGTTATTTTCTGGACTTCTTGGGGGCTGCAGGAAGAGGGGCGAACAGGGCCTGCAGGTCTTCGTCGCGCAGCTTCCAGTCGCCGCTGGCCCGACCATCGAGTACGCCCGCCGCCAAGGCGGATTTCTCACGTTGGAGGCGCTGGATTTTCTCCTCCACCGTGCCGCGCGCGATCATTTTGTAGACGAACACCGGCTTGTCCTGACCAATGCGATAAGCACGGTCGGTGGCCTGGTTTTCGGCTGCCGGGTTCCACCACGGATCGTAGTGAATCACGGTGTCGGCGGCGGTGAGGTTCAGGCCGGTACCGCCTGCCTTGAGGCTGATCAGAAAGATCGGCAGCTTGCCGCTCTGGAAATCGTGGATCGGCGTACGTCGGTCACGGGTCGAGCCGGTGAGCAGGGCATAGGGGATGCCGCGCTGCTTCAGTTCGGCCTCGATCAGGCTAAGCATCGAGGTGAACTGCGAGAACAGCAGGATCTTGCGTCCTTCGGCCAGCAGTTCATCGAACATTTCCATCAGGCTGTTGAGCTTGCCCGACGTACCTTGCTTGCTGTTGACCGGCATGTCCGGGTTGACCAGCCGCAGGTCGCAGCACACCTGACGCAGCTTGAGCAGCGCTTCGAGAATGATGATCTGGCTGCGGGCCACGCCCTTGCGGGTGATTTCGTCCCGGACCTTCTTGTCCATCGCCAGGCGCACGGTTTCATACACGTCGCGCTGGGCGTCGTTGAGGTCGACCCAGTGAATGATTTCGGTCTTGGGCGGCAGTTCGGTGGCAACCTGTTCCTTGGTACGGCGCAGCAGGAACGGTTTGATGCGCGCATTCAGGTGCTGCAGGCGATCCTGACTGCCGTGCTTCTCGATGGCGGTGCGGTAGTTGCTGTTGAACTCCTTGCTGTTGCCCAGCCAGCCGGGCATCAGGAAGTGGAACAGCGACCACAGCTCGCCCAGGTGGTTTTCCAGCGGCGTACCGCTCAGGCACAACCGCTGGCGGGCGTTGAGGTCACGTGCCGCCTGCGCGGCCTTGCTGTTGGGGTTCTTGATGTACTGGGCTTCGTCAAGAATCAGCAGGTGGAACGACTGCGATTTCAGCAATTCAAGGTCGCGGGGCAGCAAGGCGTACGTGGTCAGGATCAGGTCGTAGTCCTGCAGGTTGCTGGCGTCCTGATGACGATTGGCGCCATACAGCGCCAGCACCTTGAGGTCTGGCGTGAAATGCTCGGACTCGTCCAGCCAGTTGGGGATCAGGCTGGTCGGCATCACTGCCAGCGCCGGACGATCCAGGCGTCCGGCCTGTTTCTCCATCAACAGGTGCGCCAGCGTCTGCAGGGTCTTGCCCAGCCCCATGTCGTCAGCCAGCACACCACCGACTTCCAGTTCGCGCAGTGACTGCATCCAGCTCAGGCCTTCCAGCTGATAAGGCCGCAAGGTGGCGTTCAGGCCATCGGGGACTGCGACCGGTGCGTCCTTGATGTTGATCAGGCGCTCGGCGAAATGCCGCAGTCGGTCGCCGCCCTGCCAGGTCAGCGGCAGGTCTTCGAGTTGTGTCAGTCTGGCCGCGTCGGCCCTGCTCATGCGCAGCGCGTTGTTGCCTTCCTGACGCCAGTAGAAATCACCGAGCGTCGCCAGCACCGGCTTGAGTCGGCCATACGGCAGGGCGATCTGCACGGGGCTGCCGCCGCTTTGTGTGAAATGGTTCAGTTGCACCAACAGTTGTTCTTCGTCGCCGCGCTTGGCAACCGCCGAAGGGCTCATCAGTTCGGGATGACTGCGGATCAGATTGATCAGGATCGGCAGCAGGCTAAGGCGTTCGCCGTTGACGATGATGCCCAGTTCCAGATCGAACCAGTCGCGCTCGTTTTCCTCATCGATGACCGCGTACCAGTCTTCCACGGGCGTGACGTCGAAGCCGAACTCGTCCTGAATCTCGATTTCCCAGCCTTGTTCGCGAAGTCTTGGCAGATCGTCGAGCACGAAATGCAGCCAGGCCTTGTCGTTCGGCAACTCGTACATGTCGCCCGCGCTGTCGGGCAGGGCCTTGCTCTGCCGCGTGGAAACCTTGAAGCCCAGGTCAGTCAGTTGCTGGCGAAGCTGGCGTTCCTGTTCACCCTGGCGGCGGATGCGCAGGGTTTCGGTCTCGGTGTGTTCAATGATGTCGCTTTTCTGGTTTACCAGATCGCTGCCCAGCGAACTCACCAGAATGCTGACGTTGGTCGTGCCGACCGCGTAGTGCTTGCCGTAGGCGAAGGCCAGTGCGGCGCGATGCTGAATGTGCCGCTGCATGCGTCCGTTGCGCGGTTCGTAGGCGCTGAACTCGATGCTGGCCAGAATCAGTCGTGGCTTGGGCTGCAGGTTATCGACCAGTCGCTCGGGCAGTTTTGGCTTCTGCTCGATCTGCGCCTGGATATCGCGTTCATGGGTATTCAGCGCGGCCTGCAGCAGCGGCTGGTTGGTCGGGTCCTGGAGGAAGTACATGGCCGCGACACAGTGCTTGCAGTCGTTGCGCACCGGGCAGGTGCATTTGCAGGTCAGGTAATTGCGGTAGCGATCCGGATCCTTGAACAGCAGCGTCTGGGTGTAGATCTCCAGCGCCGAGCCTCGGCAGGCGGTGCGGATGATCTGAGGGCTGGAGTCTTCCAGCACGATGCGTTTCTGCCGGGCATAGTCGCGCCCGCGCTCAAGCGTTCGATCAGTGAACAGGTCTGTCCAGGCCGAGGCGAGGACTTTTTCGAGAATGGACGACAAGTTAAAAAAAGCCCTACGCCGCAGCGATGCTCAAAAAGAAAGGGAGCACGCCTGTGCTCCTTGAATATGTAACGATCAAAGTGGAGAGACTTTGATCAGCAGCGCCAGATTGCCGTTGTCCAGATAATTCAGCCCGCCGTTCTTGACCCTGGCAGTCTGCTTCAGGCGCTCGCTGCTCAGGACCACGCCATGCGGGTCCAGCTGGTTGACCCAGAACTGCGCATCGATGTCAGTGAAGCGATCCATCGCCAGGCTCACCGTCCCCTCGATGGGGAAGTGGCCAAGCTGTTCTTTACCGCTTGCGACGGCAATTTTAACGGGCTCAGTGCCAATCGTCTGCTGCCAGGCGCGCTGCATCAGCACCTCGTAGTTGCCACTGCCCTGCAATTTGGCGACCAGATCGCTGAGCGCCGGACTGCGCTCATCGGCGGCGGTGATCTTCTGCGCGTCGGCGTCCCAGTTTTCGGGCGCCAGCTGGCGTGTAGCCGCTGGCTCGCCGCTCTGGCGGAACAGGATCAGCTCTACCTGATAGGTGCCCTCGGCAAAGGCGCCTGGCGCGACGAGCACCAGCAGCAGGGACAATGAGCGAAACAGACGCATGTATGAATCCTTCAAGCAGTTGTCGGGGTCAAGCGCTCGAGCAGCGCTTCGATCGTGTTGAAACGCTCATCTGCGCGCTCCATCGGCACCATGAATTTGAACAGTGTGGCGCCTTCGAACTTGTAACGGTTGGGCTGGCTCTGGATCAGCTTGATCAGCGTCAGCGGGTCGACCGGCGTTTCGGCGGCAAACTCGATGCGTCCGCCCTGCGGCCCGGCGTCGATCTTGCGAATGCCCAATTGCTCGGCGCGCAGTTTGAGCTGCGTGATACGCACCAGCGCCTTGGTCGGCTCCGGAAGCAGGCCAAAGCGGTCGATCATCTCGACTTGCAGGTCCTTCAAACCCTCTTCGTCGGCGGCATTGGCAATGCGCTTGTAAAGGATCAGGCGAGTATGCACATCCGGCAGATAAGCCTCGGGAATCAGTGCGGGCACGCGCAGGTTGATCTCCGGCCCGCCGCCCAGCGGCTGGTCGAGGTTGGGCTGTTCGCCCTTGCGAATCGACTTCACCGCACGTTCGAGCATTTCCATGTACAGCGTGAAACCCACGGCCTGGATCTGGCCGCTCTGGCCGTCGCCCAGCAGTTCGCCTGCACCCCGTATTTCCAGGTCGTTGGTGGCAAGCACAAAGCCTGCCCCCAGATCCTGCGTATTGGCGATGGCTTCCAGACGCTTCTCGGCATCGCGGGTGACTTGCTTGCGTGGCGGTGTCAGCAGATAGGCATAAGCCTGGTGGTGACTGCGCCCGACACGGCCGCGCAACTGGTGCAGTTGCGCCAGTCCGAACTTGTCGGCGCGCTCGATGATGATGGTGTTGGCGCTCGGCACGTCGATGCCGGTCTCGATGATGGTCGAGGCGATCAGCACGTTGAAGCGCTTGTGGTAGAAGTCGCTCATGACCTGTTCGAGTTCACGCTCGCGCATCTGGCCGTGGCCGATGCCGATACGGGCTTCGGGAACCAGTTCGGCGAGGTCGGCGGCGCATTTCTCGATGGTCTTGACGTCGTTGTGCAGGTAGTAGACCTGCCCGCCGCGCAGCAGCTCGCGCAGCAGCGCTTCCTTGATCGTGGGCTTGTTCTGCTCCATGACGAAGGTGCGCACCGACAGCCTGCGCGCAGGCGGCGTGGCGATGATCGACAGGTCGCGCATGCCCGACACGGCCATGTTCAGCGTGCGCGGAATAGGCGTTGCGGTCAGGGTCAGAATGTCGACTTCGCTGCGCAGGGCCTTGAGCTGTTCTTTCTGGCGGACACCGAAACGGTGTTCTTCGTCGATGATGACCAGCCCCAGATTCTTGATCTTCACATCATCCTGCAACAGCTTGTGCGTGCCGATGACGATGTCGATCTTGCCTTCGGCCAGATCGGCCACTGCGGCGCTGACGTCCTTGGCCGATTTGAAACGGCTCATGACTTCGACGGTTACTGGCCAGTCGGCGAAACGATCGCGAAAACTGTTGTAGTGCTGCTGGGCGAGCAGGGTGGTCGGCACCAGAATCGCGACCTGACGCCCGCCATGCACGGCGATGAATGCAGCGCGCATGGCCACTTCGGTCTTGCCGAAACCCACGTCGCCGCAGACCAGACGGTCCATGGGCTTGGGTGCCAGCATGTCGGCGCGTACAGCTTCGATGGTGGTCTGCTGATCCGGCGTCTCTTCGAACGGGAAACCCGCGCTGAAGGTCGCATAGTCGGCTTTCGGATCGGCGAATGCGTAGCCTTCGCGGGCGGCGCGGCGGGCGTAGATATCCAGAAGCTCGGCGGCTACATCGCGCACTTGCTCGGCGGCTTTGCGCTTGGCTTTCTGCCAGGTTTCCGAGCCCAGGCGGTGCAGCGGCGCCATTTCATCGTCGCTGCCGGTGTAGCGTGCGATCAAGTGCAGGTTGGCCACGGGGACGTACAGCTTGGCGTCCTCGGCGTAAGCGAGCATCAGGAACTCGGCAACCTGATTTTCGACTTCCAGCGTGGCCAGGCCCAGGTAACGACCGACACCGTGGTCGATGTGCACCACCGGCGCGCCTTCACGCAGTTCGGTCAGGTTCTTGATGACTGCATCGTTATTGCCACCATCGGTGCGCTTTTCGCGGCGACGGCGCTGCATGACGCGCTGCCCAAACAGTGGACTCTCCGCAACCAGTGCAAGGGCCGGGTCTTCCAGCAGCAGGCCTTCGTCCAGCGGCGCAATGGTAATCGCCAGCCGATCCTTGCCATCCACGAAGTGGAGCCAGCTGTCGACCGTCTTGGGCCGCAGCTTGAGGCGCTCCAGCAACTCCAGCAGCACTTCTCGGCGACCTGCGGATTCGGCGGTGAACAGCACGCGACCGGGGAATTCATCGAGGAATTTTGACAGCGCCGCCAGCGGCTGGACTGCCTTGGCTTCAATGGCCAGATCCGGCAGGCTCTGTGCGGGGAAGCGCGAACGATCGCCGCCGGCCTCGATGTCCTGTTGACTGGCGACGACGCGAGGCCAGTTTTTCAGGCGCGCGAAGCAGTCTTCGACCGGCAGGAAAAGCTCGGCGGGTGGCAGCAGCGGACGCGATGGGTCGACGCGCCGCTCTTCGTAACGGTTGCGCACGTCTTTCCAGAAGTTTTCCGCCGCCTGCTCAATGCCTGGCAGCGAGAACACTTGAGTGTCCTGCGGCAGGTAGTCGAACAGGGTCGAGGTTTCCTCGAAGAACAGCGGGATGTAGTACTCGATGCCAGCCGGTGTAATGCCGCTGCTCAAGTCTTGAAAAATCGGGCTGCGGCGGAAATCGACGTCGAAACGCTCCCGGAAGCGCGCCTTGAAGCGTGTGACTTCTTCTTTCTTCAGCGGGAATTCACGCGCGGGCAGCAGGCGTACCGACTCGACCTTTTCGATGGAGCGCTGCGTGTCCGGGTCGAAGGTGCGCAGGGTCTCGATCTCGTCGTCGAACAGGTCGATGCGGTAAGGCACCTTGCTGCCCATCGGGAACAGATCGATCAGCGCGCCACGCACCGTGAACTCGCCATGCTCGTACACCGTGTCCACGTAGCGATAACCGCTGGCCTCCAGGCGGGTGCGCATGGCCTCGACATCAAGCTTCTGGCCGACGTCCAGCACCAGGCTGCTGCCCAGCAGGAATTTGGTTGGCGCGAGTCTGTGTAGGGCCGTGGTGATCGGTACTACGAGAACGCCGTGTTCCAGTTCCGGCAGGCGATACAGGCTGGCGATACGCTGGGAGATGATGTCCTGATGCGGCGAGAACAGATCGTAGGGCAGGGTTTCCCAGTCCGGGAAGTGCAGAACCGGCAGCGTGGGCGCAAAAAACTTCAGCTCCTGTTCCAGCCGCTCGGCACTCTGGCTGTCGGCGGTCAGAAGCAGGGTGAAGCGCTTGGCGGCGCTGGCAGCCTCGGCGATCGCCAGGCTCAGTGCGGCACCGGGAAGATTGCCCCAGTGGTGTTTGCCTGCAGCGGCAGAAAGAAGCGGTAGACGCAGAACTGGCACGGAAGGTCAGGCTCCAGGCGTTGCGACAGGGGCGGCGATTGTAGCGGGGGAAGGTGGTGGCTGTCAGTTTTCCGGTCGATTACCGTGTATTTACGGGCCGAAATTATGTAGTGCCTAACGATCTGACAGTCGCGCATTGCTCATAAACACTGGCTTGGTCATAATGTAGCCCCTTTTTTCAGCCCCTACATGTGGAAGGTTCCCGTGACTCAGAAGCCCGACCAGTGTCTTGGTGAATGGATCGATCGTGAAGCCCTCGCCGAGGCGATGATCCCGCTTATCGGTCAGCTCTACCGCAATAATAATGTGGTGAGTTCGATCTATGGCCGCAGCCTGATCAACCGTTCAGTCATCGCGATTCTCAAAGCTCACCGCTTTGCGCGCCATCGTCAGTCCGATGCGAGCGAGTTGTCCGTACACGAGACTTTCCCGCTCATCAAGGCGATGAGCGAGCTTAAACTGGGCGCCGCTTCGGTGGACCTGGGCAAGCTGGCGGTCAAGTTCAAGACCGAAGGCAACGGCCGTACGCCTGAGCAGTTCGTGCGTGACGAACTGGCCAGCGTTGTCGGTCAGCAGAACACCAGCCCGCGCAAGGGCACGGACGTTGTGCTGTACGGTTTTGGTCGCATCGGCCGCCTGCTGGCGCGCATCCTGATCGAGAAAACCGGTGGTGGCGACGGCCTGCGCCTGCGCGCCATCGTCGTGCGCAAGGGCGCGGAAAACGATCTGGTCAAGCGTGCCAGCCTGCTGCGTCGTGACTCGGTGCACGGTCCGTTCGACGGCACCATCACCATCGACGAAGCCAACAGCACCATCACCGCCAATGGCAACCTGATCCAAGTGATCTACGCCAAGAACCCGACCGAGGTGGACTACACCCAGTACGGGATCAAGGACGCTCTGCTGGTGGACAACACCGGTGTGTGGCGCGACGCCGACGGTCTGGGTCAGCACCTGTCCTGCCCTGGCATCGACCGCGTCGTCCTGACTGCGCCGGGCAAGGGCAAGCTGAAGAACATCGTGCACGGCATCAACCACGGCGAAATCACCGCTGACGACAAGATCGTTTCTGCGGCTTCCTGCACCACCAACGCCATCGTGCCAGTGCTCAAGGCAGTCAACGACAAGTTCGGCATCGTCAACGGTCACGTTGAGACGGTTCACTCGTACACCAACGACCAGAACCTGATCGACAACTTCCACAAGGGCGACCGTCGTGGTCGCAGCGCCGCGCTGAACATGGTCATCACCGAAACCGGTGCTGCCACGGCGGCTGCCAAGGCGCTGCCTGAACTGGCCGGCAAGCTGACCGGCAATGCGATCCGCGTTCCGACGCCGAACGTGTCCATGGCCATTCTCAACCTCAACCTCGAGAAGCAGACCACTCGTGAAGAAATGAACGAGTACCTGCGCTACATGGCGCTGCATTCGGACCTGCACAAGCAGATCGACTTCGTGAACTCGCAGGAAGTGGTCTCCACTGACTTCGTGGGCTCGCGTCACGCCGGTGTGGTGGACGCCGAAGCGACCATCGTCAACGATAACCGCGTTGTCCTGTACGTCTGGTACGACAACGAATTCGGTTACAGCCATCAGGTGGTTCGTGTGATGGAAGACATGGCTGACGTCAATCCGCCAGCGTTCCCGCAGTAAATATGCGCTGCCCGGCCAGTCCGGGTAGTGTGTGACGAAAGGGCCGGATCCTGTGCAAACAGGGTCCGGCCCTTTTTTGTGGGTTGGTGGCGGCGACAGATCGTGGGAAGATCGACGCCCGCGACGTAGAGCTGATAGTCGCGCAGGCGATGGCTCATGGAAGGGTGTTCGGATGAACAATGGTTCGGTCATGGATGGTGCGCAAAAACAACTCAAAACCAGTTTCTTCTTTCTGTTTCTGACGATATTCATTCCTTTCGGCCTGGGCCACTTCGTTTCCTACCTGTTCCGTACCGTCAATGCCGTGATCTACGTGGATCTGCAGGCTGACCTTGGTCTGCCTGCCAGCAGCCTCGGGTTGCTGACCGGCGTGTACTTCCTGACGTTTGCCGCTGCGCAGATTCCACTGGGCGTGATGCTGGACCGGTATGGGCCACGCAGTGTGCAGGCACCGATGCTGCTGTTTTCAGTGCTGGGCTCGGTCATCTTCAGCCTGTCCAGCACCGAGACCGGTCTGCTGATCGGGCGAGGATTGATCGGTTTGGGCGTCGCGGGCTCGCTGATGAGCGCCATCAAGGCCTGCGCCATCTGGCTGCCGGTCGAGCGTCTGCCGTTGAGCACCGCCTGCCTGCTGTCGATTGGCGGCCTCGGCGCGATGGCATCCACCACGCCTCTGCACCTGCTGCTCGAGGGGTTCACCTGGCGTGAGGCGTTTCTGATTCTGGCGCTGCTGACGTTCGGAGTGGCAGGAATCATTCATTTCAGCGTTCCAAGAACATACGAGGCCCGGCCTGCACGGTTTGCCGACATGTTTGCCGCAGTCGGCAAGCTGTACGCCTCCTGGACCTTCTGGCGTCTGGCGCTCTACTCAGTGTTCGCCCACGCCATTTACATGTCGGTGCTGTCATTGTGGATGGGGCCGTGGCTGCACGACGTGGCTGGTCTGAGCGAATCCGACATGGCCGGTGTGCTGCTGTTCGGCGCGGTCGCGATGGTCGCAGGCTCCCTGGCGTTCGGCACGATAACGGATTATCTGCGCCGCTTCGGCGTGCAGCCGATCATGGTGTGCGGCACTGGTATGGCAATCTTCATCGGCGTCCAGGTGCTCATGATCAGTGGGTTGCCGGTTTCGCCTTATCTGATTGCCATGGGCTTCAGCTTCTTTGGTACCTCGACCACCATGAATTACGCCATCGTGGCGCAATCGGTTTCGCCGGAACTGGCAGGAAGGGTGAGTTCATCCTTCAATCTGGTGGTGTTCGTGCTGGCGTTCATACTGCAGTGGCTGGCGGGGGCAGTGCTGAACTTCTGGCCGACTCTGGACGGCGTGGCGCATCCGCCAGAGGCCTATCAATGGTCGCTCGGACTGATGATCGCGCTGCAGGTGCCAGGGCTGTTGCTCTGGATGAGTTTCAGGCCATGGAAGCTCAAAGGATGAGGTCATTACGATAAAAATCGCCTGTGCGTGTGTAATACCTGTAGCTTCGCGCCCAGATTTGCTGGATCGCAACCTGCGTCGCGAGGCGTTTTGCGCAAGACATTCCCCCTGGTAATGGAGTACACGGCATGCGGCTGGCTGATTTCATCGTTCAGAATATCGAACCCATCCTGCAGCAATGGGAAGACTTCGCGAAAACCATGACCCCGGCAGCAGATGGCATGGACACGGCGGCCTTGCGGGACCACGCCGAGCAAATGCTGCTCGCGATAGCTGCCGATCTGCGAACGGCGCAGACCCACGCCGCGAGAATCTCGAAGTCTCATGGCGAGGCGCCGGATTCACTCAGTCGCACCGCTGCCGAGACACACGCCGACACTCGGCAGGTCTCAGGCTTCACGATCGGTCAGATGATTGCCGAGTATCGGGCCTTGCGAACCAGCGTGCTCGTGCTCTGGATGCCGCCGAAGGGCGTGACTAAAGATCAGGAGATTTCAGACATTATCCGATTCAACGAGGCGATCGATCAGGCGCTTGCCGAATCGGTGGTGACCTACACGCAGGCGGTAGATGCTGCACGAAACGTCTTTCTGGGCATTCTCGGGCATGACCTGAGAAGCCCGCTGGGCGCGATTTCGCTGAGCGCCGAGGTGCTGTTGGGGGCAGGCGACCTGCCTCCCGGAGCCACTAAAAACGTGTCGCGTATATTCACCAGTGTAAGACGGTCGGTCAGCATCGTCGGTGACCTGCTGGATTTCACTCGCACCCAGTTGGGCTCAGGCATTCCGGTGCGCAGGCGCATGGACGATCTGGCGCAGGCTTGTGAAGCCATGGTTGAGGAAGCGCGTGCCTATCATCCTGATCGCACTATCGTCCTGCTGTCCGAGCCCCGGCTTGCTGCCAGTTTCGATCGTTCCCGGATGGAGCAGGTCATTTCCAACCTGATTGGCAACGCGATCAAGCATGGCGATTCCGGTAAGGCCATTACAGTGACCCTGAGCGATGATCAGGGGGGTGCCTGCCTGTCCGTCCATAACGAAGGCGTTCCGATTGAAGAGGGTGCCAGGGCCGGTCTTTTCAGTCCGATGGTTCGGTACCTTGGCGAAGGCGGCGTTGAATACGGTGCTGGCGCAGGGTTGGGACTCGGGCTTTATATCGCGTCCGCTATCATCAATGCCCATGAGGGCAGTATCGATGTGGATTCCGTCGCTGGCAGGGGCACCACATTCACGGTCAGAATTCCGTTAGCGCCCAGCCCTTCTCCAGCATCGCTTTCCGCAATGCAGTGAATAAAAAAACCGTCGGTCAGTTACTTCCAGATACATAGAAACTTGCGAGCGTGCATTCACTCACAGTTTCAAGACTTGGTTATCGGAGGGATGGGATGATGATTGACGATCTCATCAAGTGGAACAGCCGCTGGCGGCTGAACAGGCGCGTGGTGTCTTGCAGGGTTTGCCTGGCGGGGCAGGAGGAAGCTGATCGCGGAGCGGTGTTCCTGCATTCCAAAGGTTGCTGGTGCGAGCACGAGAAATCCGATCCCTGGGCTGAGCTGGACAAGGCGTGCGGTCAGGCTGCGGACTGGAATCCGCAGGTTGCCACGGGCGCTCCGTCTTATCATTCGAGGTATGGGGCGCGCTGAATAGCCAGCGCCTGATGAGCCCCGGAGAGAATAAATGCAAGGTGCAGATGCAGAAAACCCCGGTCTGAACGACGTCAGACCGGGGTTTTTTATGGCGTGCTGCGACCCGTTGTCAGGCCGTCGCTGCAGCGCCAGGTGCTTCAAGCTTCTGGCCGCCCTTGCGGAACAGGACCAGCGTTGCGATCAGGCCCAGCACGGCGGCGCCGGTTAGCCAGATGCCCGGTGCTGCCTTGTTGCCCAGTGCATGGATCAGGTAAGTACAGGCTGCTGGCGTGAAGCCACCGAAGGTCGCAGTCGCCAGGCTGTAGGCCAGCGAGAACCCTGTGGTGCGGACTTCGACCGGCATGATCTCGGTGAGCGCAACGACCATGGCACCGTTGTAGGAGCCGTACAGGAACGAGAACCACAGCTCGACCATCAGCAGATGGCTGAAGCTTGGGTGTTCCACCAGCCACGACAGGGCAGGGTAGGCGGTGGCAATGGCCAGCACGGTGGCGGCTATCAACAAAGGCTTGCGCCCGATACGGTCCGAGAACGAACCCATGATCGGCAGCCAGATGAAGTTCGACACACCCACGCACACCGTCACCAGCAGGCTTTCGAGGTCTGTCAGGTTCAGCTCGTTCTTGCCGAACGTCGGTGTGTAAGCTGTGATCAGGTAGAACGACACGGTGGTCATGACCACCAGCGCCATGCCGCCCAGCACCAGACCGAAGTTCTGGCTGATCGAGCGAACCACTTCACGCAGGGTCGGACGATGCGTACGGGCTTCGAACTCGGGGGATTCTTCAAGTGAGCGGCGAATGATGAAGATGGCCGGCACAATCATGCAGCCAACCAGGAACGGCACACGCCAGCCCCAGTCAGTCATCTGCTCGGCGCTGAGCCAGTGGTTCAGGCCAACGCCCAGCAGACCGGCAAATACCACCGCCGCCTGCTGGCTGGCGGACTGCCAACTGACGAAAAAGCCCTTGCGACCCGGTGTCGAGATTTCCGCCAGGTAGACCGAAACGCCACCCAGTTCCACGCCTGCCGAGAAACCTTGCAACAGGCGTCCCAGCAGCACCAGCAACGGCGCAGCGACACCCAGCGTCGCATAGCCCGGTACACAGGCTATCAACAACGTGCCCGCAGCCATCATGGCGAGGGTAACGATCAGACCTTTACGGCGTCCGTGGCGGTCGATGTAGGCACCCAGAAAGATTGCGCCCAGCGGCCGCATCAGGAAGCCTGCGCCGAATGTGGCCAGCGACAGCATCAGGGATGCGAAAGCGCTGTCTGAAGGAAAGAAAGCTTTGGCAATGGCCGTGGCGTAAAAGCCATAGACCATGAAGTCGAACATTTCGAGGAAGTTACCGCTGACAACGCGAAAGATCGCCTTGCCCTTACTGGTTGTGGAGGCCATTTAGTTACTCGCTCAGGCTCATCGGCTTGGAGGCCGTTGTCGTTTTTATCCCGCATGCGTCAAAACCGTGAAGTATCCCGCTCATCACGCACATTTGTAACAGTATGTGTTACGTGGCTCAAAGACAACCGTTTCGGGAATTACCTATTAGCTGGAAGGGGATTGACAGCGCTTAAAGTGTCTGGAAACAACCATGTTGGTTGAGCAGCACAACACGTAACACTGGGCGTGTTGCAGGCAACGGCACCACCTGTCTGAAACTGCTGTGGGACTTGTCGGACTTTCGCCTGTACTGAAGGGCAGTGCTTCGCAAACGATCGATGTGATTAGAGTGAATGGCCGTTTCGGCCTTGCCCGACGCTGCCGGGCAAGGCACTCTTGCTGGCTTTTGACCTCGCGGTGCTCGGCATTGAAGGCGAGCGCTCCAGGATGGGTATTCAAGACACTGATGTGCAGGGCGCTGATTTGCAGGGAATAGGGTTACGAGGGCTGGGCAGGTTGGCGGTATGCCTGTGGCTGGTCATGTGTGGTGGCTGCGAGCGGGAGCGGACGCTGGAAAGTTTTGGCGGGCCGACCATGGGCAATCACTATTCAGTGGTTTACGCCCGTGACGCCACAACGCCCGATCGCGCCCATTTGCAGTCCGAAGTCGAGACCGTGCTGGCCGAAGTGGATCAGCAAATGTCGACCTGGCGGCTTGATTCGGACATAAGCCGGTTCAATGCGCTGCCCGCCAACAGTTGTCAGTACATGCCGCCCGCCGTGCTGGAACTCATTGATGTTGGCAGGCAGTTGTCGCAGGCGAGCAATGGGGCCTTCGATCTGACCGTAGAGCCTCTCATGGAGCTCTGGGGTTTTGGCGCTCACGCCTCCAAGACACAGCAGGTGCCATCCGCACCGCAACTGGAGCGTGCGCGGGGCCTGATCGGTTATCGCAATCTAAGAATCGACGGTCAGCGTTTGTGCAAGGACGCCGCCGTGCAGGTGGATCTCAACAGTCTGGCGGCCGGTCATACTGTTGATCGCATCGCCCGTTATCTGGAAACGGTCGGCGTGCACGATTACATGGTGCAGGCCATGGGCGAGATGCGTGTGAAGGGTCGCAAGCCGCACGGTGCGCCCTGGCAGGTGAAGCTGGAAGCACCCCGCGATGATCGAGAGACTGCACAGAGAATCTTCCAGCTGGACGACTACAGTGTATCCACCTCCGGTGATTATCGTGATCATTTCGAGCATGGACGGCACGCGCGTTCGCGTACCTTCGATGCGCTGAACGGTCTGCCGGTCAGTCATGCGCTTGCTTCGGTCACGGTGCTTCATCCCTCGGCCATGATGGCCGACGGGCTGTCGTCGCTGTTGTTGATTCTGGGACCTGAGCGGGGATGGAGTTACGCGCAAGAGCATCAAATTGCTGCTTTTTTTGTGATTCGTGCCGATAAGCGCTTTATCATTCACAGCAACGCGTCGTTCGACCGGCTCGTGATGGAGCGACCACTTTAAGTGCGGCACAGACAAAAGTGGCCTTCGACGCGACCAAGGGTTAATGTTCGCCGCCTCGGCGCAGCGCTAGGCTGCGCCGCGTGATTTAGCCAGAGATGCCAGAGTGGCGCCTCGGACTGTTCTAAAGGAGTACGCATGGCTGTCTACAACTACGACGTAGTGGTACTGGGTTCCGGCCCAGCCGGAGAAGGCGCGGCAATGAACGCCGCGAAGGCGGGACGCAAGGTCGCCATGGTCGACAGCCGTCGGCAGGTGGGCGGCAACTGCACTCATTTGGGCACCATCCCGTCCAAGGCGCTGCGTCACTCGGTCAAACAGATCATTCAGTTCAACACCAACCCCATGTTCCGGGCCATTGGCGAGCCGCGCTGGTTTTCGTTTCCGGATGTGTTGAAGAACGCGGAGATGGTCATCTCCAAGCAGGTTGCCTCACGCACCGCCTATTACGCCCGCAACCGGGTCGATGTGTTTTTCGGGACGGGCAGTTTTGCCGACGAGAACAGCATCAACGTGGTCTGCGCCAATGGCGTCATGGAAAAGCTGGTCGCCAATCAGATCATCATCGCCACCGGCTCGCGTCCCTACCGGCCGGCGGACATCGATTTCAGCCACAAGCGTATCTACGACAGCGACACCATCCTCAGCCTGGGACACACCCCGCGCAAGCTGATCATCTACGGTGCTGGCGTGATCGGCTGTGAGTACGCGTCGATCTTCAGCGGTCTGGGTGTGCTGGTCGAGCTGGTGGACAACCGCGATCAACTGCTGAGCTTCCTCGATACCGAGATTTCGCAGGCGCTAAGTTATCACTTCAGCAACAACAACGTGATGGTTCGCCACAACGAAGAATACGAAAAGGTCGAAGGCCTGGATAACGGGGTGGTTCTGCACCTCAAGTCCGGCAAGAAGATCAAGGCCGATGCCTTGCTGTGGTGCAACGGACGTACCGGCAACACGGACAAGCTGGGTCTGGAAAACATCGGCCTCAAGGCCAATGGCCGTGGCCAGATAGAAGTCGATGAAACCTACCGCACCAGCGTTGCCAGCGTTTACGGTGCAGGTGATGTGATCGGCTGGCCGAGTCTGGCCAGTGCTGCTTATGACCAGGGCCGCTCGGCTGCGGGCAGTGTGGTCGACAATGGCAGCTGGCGTTATGTGAATGACGTGCCGACCGGTATCTACACCATTCCCGAGATCAGCTCGATCGGCAAGAACGAGCACGAACTGACCCAGGCCAAGGTGCCGTACGAAGTGGGCAAGGCGTTCTTCAAGGGCATGGCGCGTGCACAAATCTCCGGCGAGCGCGTGGGAATGCTGAAGATACTGTTCCATCGCGAGACGCTGGAAGTACTGGGCGTGCATTGCTTCGGCGACCAGGCATCCGAAATCGTGCACATCGGTCAGGCGATCATGAGCCAGCCGGGCGAAGCCAACTCGATCAAGTACTTCGTGAACACCACGTTCAACTACCCGACCATGGCCGAAGCCTATCGGGTAGCCGCTTACGATGGCCTCAACCGGCTTTTTTGAGCGACTCCGGCCGGTGGCCTGAGCCGGCCGGGGCGACCGATTTCAGCGATTCCCGAGCGTGGCGGTGGCCAAACCGGGAAAGTCTGTAATCAGGCTGTCTACGCCGAAGTCAGCGAGCCTGCGCATCAGCGCCGGTTCGTTGACCGTCCATACCGACACATGCAGCCCCTGACGCTGTGCCTTTTGCAGGCGTTCAGGGGTGCATAACGTCCAGTTCAACGCCAGAATTTCGCAACCATAGTTCTGCGCGACCTTCAGCGGGTCGAGCCAGGCGTATTCGGCCACCAGTCCCCGCGAGATATCCGGTGTCAACTCGACCGCGGCGCGCAACACTTCACGGGAGCTGGACGTGATGGTGACCTTGTTCAGCAAGCCGTGACGCTGAGCCATTTCGCGGATTGCCAGCACGGTGTTTGCGGCGCGGGTGCGTGAGGCGCTTTTGACTTCCAGTTGCCAGTGTTCGAAGTTGCATTTTTCGAACAGCTCTTCCAGGCGCGGAATCGGGCAGGGGTTCACCCAGCCAGGTCCACCCTTGCGTGCGTCGTAGGTCACGAGGTCCGAGGCTTCATGTTCATGGACCTTGCCGCGCCGGTCGGTGGTGCGCTTGAGGGTCGGGTCATGGATGACGATCAGTTCCCCGTCACGCGACAGGTGCAGGTCCAGTTCGCAACGGTGAACGCCATGCTTGAGGCATTCCTGAAAGCTGGTCAGGGTGTTTTCCGGTGCTTCGCCCTTGGCGCCGCGGTGGCCGTAGATAAGGGTCACGTTTACTCCTGGCCTCTAAGGCGCCAACTACTTGTGTGATCGGATGAAGGGTTGATCATGAGCCCGAGGGCTGCCCTCGCTCCAGCGCCTGCCGACGTTGCTGCGCCTGACGTTGCAGAACGTGGCGGGCAATCAGCTGGCGCTGCGCATCGGGCAGTTGCACGAACTCGACCCAGGTGTCGAAACCGCCGTCGGCCTGCGGATCGCTCTGCGTGACTCTGGCGTGCAGCATCAGACCGGATGCCTGTGGCATCAGCACCATCTTGATCGAGAGCTCTTCGCCCACCGTATAATTTTGCAACGAATTGAACTGCATGCCGCCTTCGGACAGTTTGACCTGCTGCGGTGTGCCGAGCTTGCCCAGCGCGGTGTGGGCGACGACCTGGCCGAGCAGGTCGATGCGCTTGTTCAGCGACTTGAGAAAGCTGTTGAGCACGCGGTCCCGCTCATCGAGCTGGCGCAGCAGATGCTGGGATTCGAATTCGCTGACATGCAGCTCGCTGAGCAGGTCGAACAGCGCCGAGGTCTCTTTAATGGCCTCGTGGCTGGCGGTCTCGGCTGCGGACAGCGGGTTAATTTCCAGTGCGACGCTGGCATCGATACGGTAGTATTCGCGGCGTTCTGCTTCATCTAATGTCGACATGGCGAACCCATGGTAGCGGCGGTGGTCAGAGAGTCTCGAGTGTAAAGCTGCACGTCAAGGCCCGCCACACGGACGTCCTCATTCCTGCGAACAAAGTCCCTAATGTTCAGACCTCTTTTTGTATTCATCGGCACGCGCTACACACGTGCAAAACGACGTAACCATTTTGTTTCCTTCATTTCCCTGACTTCCATGATTGGCCTGGCGCTTGGCGTTGTGGTGATGATAGTCGTGTTATCGGTCATGAATGGCTTCGATCATGAAATGCGCACCCGCGTGCTCGGAATGGTGCCCCACGCCACCATCGAGTCCGGCGATCCGATCACTGACTGGAAGGCGCTGGCCGCCAGGGTTCAGGAGAACCCTCAGGTGCTTGCGGTTGCGCCGTTCACTCAGATGCAGGGTCTGCTGACCCATGAAGGCAAGGTGCAGAAAGTGCTGCTCAACGGCATTGATCCGGCTCAGGAACGCAAGGTGTCGATCATCGACAACTTCATCCAGCAGGGTAAGCTCGACAGCCTTGAGCCCGGCAGTTTCGGCATCATGATTGGTGACAAGGCGGCGGCCAAGCTGGGTGTGGCGGTCGGCGACAAGCTGACCTTCGTGGCGCCTGAAGTGTCGCTGACGCCTGCTGGCATGTTTCCGCGCATGAAGCGTTTCGAAGTGATCGGCATTTTTCATGTCGGCGCTGGCGAGATCGACGGCTACCTGGGCCTGACCAATCTCGACGATCTGGCGCGCCTGCATCGCTGGAAGCCCAATCAGGTTCAAGGCCTGCGTCTGAAGTTCGACGATTTGTTCGCGGCACCGCGTACGTCGTGGGAAATCGCCCAGAAGCTGGGTGAAAACAATTTCTACTCCCGAGACTGGACCCGCACACACGGCAACCTGTATCAGGCGATCCGCATGGAAAAAGCCATGATCGGATTGCTGTTGCTGCTGATCGTGGCCGTAGCGGCGTTCAACATCATTTCCACGCTGGTCATGGTGGTCAACGACAAGAAGGGTGATATCGCCATCCTGCGCACGCTGGGCTCCACGCCACGCCAGATCATGGCGATCTTCATGGTGCAGGGGACAGTGATCGGCGTTGTCGGCACCCTGATCGGCGCGGCGCTGGGCATTCTGGCTGCGCTCAACGTCAGCGCGGCGATATCGGCGCTCGAAGGGCTGATAGGCCACAAGTTTCTCAACGCCGACGTCTATTTCATCGATTACCTGCCTTCGCAACTGATGGCCCAGGACGTGTTCCAGGTCTGCGGTGCGGCGTTGGTCCTGAGTTTCCTCGCCACCCTGTATCCCGCCTGGCGTGCTGCGCGCACCCAGCCGGCGGAGGCGTTACGTTATGAGTGAGTCGGGCATGTCTGATAAAGCTGTATTGAGTTGCCGCAACCTGGGTAAATCCTACGAGGAAGGCCCGGAGTCAGTGGTTGTATTGTCCGGCCTGCAACTGGAACTTCACCCCGGTGAGCGCGTCGCCATTGTCGGCAGCTCGGGGTCGGGCAAAAGTACCTTGCTCAATCTGCTGGGCGGTCTCGATACGCCTTCGCAAGGCAGCGTCTGGCTGGCGGGTGAAGAGTTGTCGGCGCTGGGCGAGAAAGCCCGTGGACTGTTGCGCAACCGGGCGCTGGGTTTCGTCTACCAGTTTCACCATCTGTTGCCCGAGTTCACGGCGCTGGAAAACGTCTGCATGCCGCTGCTGATTGGCCGTACGGCGATTCCCGAGGCTCGCAAGCGCGCCACTGCTCTGCTGGAACGGGTGGGTCTTGGGCATCGCCTGGCGCACAAGCCTTCCGAACTGTCCGGCGGCGAGCGCCAGCGCGTGGCGATTGCCCGTGCACTGGTCAATCAGCCGGGGCTGGTGATGCTCGACGAGCCGACCGGCAACCTCGACCATCACACCGCCCAGGGCATTCAGGATCTGATGCGTGAACTGAGCACCTCGTCGCGCACCGCGTTTCTGGTCGTGACCCACGACATGAGCCTGGCCAGACAGATGGACCGCGTGTTGCGTCTGGAAGACGGTCGCCTCGTCGAGGCTTGATTCACCCGGCCCGGCGCAAGTCATCGCGTCGGGTTCTACACTTTTTCTACGGTGCTCCGCGAATGTTCAGACCGTTACCCATCTTCATCGGCATGCGCTATACCCGCGCCAAGCGCCGCAAAAGCTTTATCTCGTTCATTTCGATGACCTCGATGATCGGTCTGGCACTGGGTGTGCTGGCAATGATCGTGGTGCTGTCGGTGATGAACGGTTTTCAGCGTGAAATGAGCTCACGGATTCTCGGCATGGTGCCCCATGCCGTGATCGCTGGCACAACGCCTGTCGACGACTGGAAACCGCTGGCCGCCGCTGCCTTGAAAAATCCCGAAGTCACGGCAGCCGTGCCGTTCACCGACATGGAAGGCATGCTGTCCTATAAGGGGTCGATGCAGCCGATCCAGATCAGCGGTGTTGATCCGGCGCTCGAGCACGAAGTGTCGATCGTCACTCAACACATCACTCGCGGCAGCCTTGAAGACCTGAAGCCCGGCGAGTTTGGCGTTGTGCTGGGTGATCTCACCGCACGTCGCTTCCGGCTGAGTGTGGGTGACAAACTGACCCTGATCGTGCCCGAAGTCAGTAGCGCGCCGGGCGGCATCACCCCGCGTCTGCAGCGTCTGACGGTCGTCGGCGTGTTCAAGGTCGGTGCCGAGCTGGACGGCTCCATGGCACTGATCAACATCGCGGATGCCGCGCAGATGCAGCGCTGGCAGCCGAATCAGGTCCAGGGCGTACGTCTTGCACTGAAAGACCTGTACATGGCCCCGCAGGTGTCGACCGCCATCGCCGGTAGCCTGGGCGACGGGTATCGCGCCGATGACTGGACGCACACGCAAGGCAGTCTGTTCAGCGCGATGAAGATGGAAAAGACCATGATCGGTCTGCTGTTGCTGATGATTGTCGCGGTGGCCGCGTTCAACATCATCGCCACATTGATCATGGTGGTGAATGACAAGGGGGCCGACATTGCCATCCTGCGCACGATTGGCGCGACACCGAAGCAGATCATGGCAATCTTCATGGTGCAGGGCACGGTGATCGGTATCGTCGGGACGCTGATCGGCGGGGTGCTCGGCATCATCGCGGCGCTGAATGTCAGCAGTCTGGTGGGCTGGATCGAGCGGGTCAGCGGCCAGCACATCTTCAGCTCCGACGTGTATTTCATCAGCAACCTGCCGTCCGAGCTGCAGGGTGGCGATGTGCTGCTGATCTGCAGCGCCGGTTTCATCCTGAGCTTTCTGGCCACGGTCTATCCGGCCTGGCGCGCGGCGCAGATCGAGCCAGCGCACGCATTACGTTACGAGTGACCGGGCGGGTGATCGCCAGGCTCAGTCCTGTGTGCTCACCGCTTTACAGTCTGGCGGGTCTTGATGGTCGAACGGGCAAGGCTTCAGAGGCGATCCCGATCCCGATGTTTTCAATGCCCGGCACGATGAAGCTGACGTGACTGCAACCACCCGTCTGCATCGTGTCCGGCGACACATTGTCGCTGAAAGCACGCTGCAAACCCTATAAACTCGCCGCGTTAATTCATGATTCAGGTATCGCCATGCATCCCGCAGCCGAACACTCGCCGCTGGGCAAGTCCAGTGAGTACATTGCCATCTACACGCCTTCCTTGCTGTTCCCGATTCCGCGCACTGCGAAATGGGCCGAGCTGGGACTGACGGCCGAGACGCTGCCGTATCAGGGTGTCGATTTCTGGAACTGCTATGAGCTGTCCTGGCTGCTGCCGTCGGGCAAACCGGTGGTGGCGATTGCCGAGTTCAGTATTCCTGCCGATTCGCCCAATATCATCGAGTCCAAGTCGTTCAAGCTGTACCTCAACTCGCTCAACCAGAGCGCGTTCGAGACGCGCGAAGAGCTACAGGTCACGCTGGAGAAAGACCTTTCAGCCGCTGCCGGAAAGCCGGTCGGCGTGCGCATTCGCAGTCTTGAAGAGATCGAGCGTGAAGGGGTCGCGGCGTTACCGGGCGTGTGCATCGATGATCTGGACATCAGCGTCAGCAGCTATGATCGGCCGCAACCTGAGCTGCTGCGTTGTGATGAGTCGCGCGTCGTTGAAGAGAGCGTGTACAGCCATCTGCTCAAGTCCAACTGTCCGGTCACCAGTCAGCCGGACTGGGGCAGCGTAGTCGTCGAATACCGTGGTCCGGCGCTGGATCATGCGAGTCTGTTGGCCTACATCGTCAGCTTTCGCCAGCATTCGGATTTTCACGAGCAATGCGTGGAGCGGATCTTTCTCGACCTGCAGCGACTGCTCAAGCCGGAAAAGCTGACGGTGTACGCGCGCTATGTACGACGCGGTGGTCTGGACATCAACCCGTATCGCAGTACCGAGGCGCTTGACGTGGATAACGGCAGGCTGGCAAGGCAGTAAGTCTTGCGGCTCGTTGACTGATCGTTGATCGTTCTCAGGCCCTGGCGTGGGTACGATCATTAAATCCCGATATTGCCCAATGTCTGCAGGACGTTGCGCAGGGTGCCGGCGATGGTCGGGTGTTCCACTTCAAAGCGCTCCACTGCCAGGTTCACGCCGTCTGCCAGGCTGGGGTCCTCGTGAGTGGCGTTTTCCAGTTCTATTCTGGCTTGGATCTGCGCCATCAGTTCATGCAGATTGCCGCGTTCGTCCTCGGACAGCGGCGGATTCTGCTCAAGTTGCTCGCGCAAGGTATTGAGTTGGTCTTGCAGTTCACGGGCAGGCATGACGTGCTCCTTCAATAATAAGTCTGTCCCATGGACTACGCCGCTGGGCTAAAGGTTCGTGACGCCTTAAGACTAATCCACTCCAGAGCAGGCTGCATATGTGTCAGGGCTTTTCGCCCTTGCTGCGGCGTAGGCTGATGTCTGCAAGACAGGACTCCAGTTCACCCAGATGATCGATCACCGAATGCACGCCCAGCGCATAGAGCTTCAGCGTGGCATGAGCGCGTCGCTGTTCACGTTCGGCATCGCTCAGCGCTTTCCATTGCAGGGGCGACAACCCGCACAACGGCCCGCAGGACGCCAGGCCAATGGTCCACAGCCCGGCGTTGAGCCCGGATTGCAGCAGGCGGGGGTCACCACTGATCAGCACGCAGCCATCCAGTTGGCGTACACCCAGAGCCATCAGGGCGGTCCAGCATGCATCCGGGGCAGGCCACTGTGCTGCGGGGCGGGGCGCGGGCACGATCCAGTCGCGAATGGGCGCTGCAAGTTTATTACTGAGTGTTTCAGGGAGTTCATCGATCCAGGCACAGGGCAGGCCTTGCTGGCGCAGCGAGCGCAGGGCGTCCAATGCACCCGGTGTTGCCTCGGCGTGATTGCATTCCTCGTCGGCGGCAGGGCTGGCGGCCTGCGCGCCAAAGTCCACAAGGCAACCGCTGAGGCCAAACAGCAGGGCTGGGAAGGAGGGTTGCGGGTTGAGGACCGGCGCGAGCATGGTGATCTCTCTGAAATACCAAAGCACGCTACAGCCCTTTTATGACACTGCGATGAATGAGTGATGACTGCGTTTACCTGCGTTGCCTTACCGACAGAACTGCCTTATTTGTCACAGAACGCTTTATACTGCCGGTCCTTGCGTGTGGGGGCGTAGCACCCGCGTCATTATTTCGATCAGGAGTGTCAGCTATGCCCGTGACCGGTGCAGGCTTTATCAAACGTCTGGCTCAGTTGTCTTTCTGTGCCGGTATGGTGCTGGTTCCAGTTGTCGCGCAGGCGGCAGATGACGATCCGTGGGAAGGCGTCAACCGCGCTATCTTCCGCTTCAACGATGTCGTTGATACCTACACACTCAAGCCGCTGGCGAAGGGTTATCAGTATGTCGCGCCTCAGTTCGTCGAAGACGGTGTGCACAACTTCTTCAACAACATTGGTGACGTAGGCAACCTTGCCAACGACGTACTGCAGGCCAAACCAGCGGCCGCCGGTGTCGATACCGCCCGCCTGATCTTCAATACCACCTTCGGCCTGCTGGGCTTCATCGATGTGGGCACCCACATGGGTCTGCAGCGCAACGACGAAGACTTCGGACAGACGCTCGGCTACTGGGGTGTCGGCAGCGGTCCTTTCGTTGTGATCCCTCTTCTGGGGCCGAGCACCGTGCGTGATGCCATCGCCAAGGTTCCGGACACCTACACCACGCCGTATCGTTATATCGACCACGTACCGACCCGCAACACCGCGCTGGGCGTGAATCTGGTCGATACCCGCGCCAGTCTGTTGTCGGCAGAGCGTATGATCAGTGGCGACCGTTACACCTTCATCCGCAATGCCTATCTGCAGAACCGCGAGTTCAAGGTCAAGGACGGGCAGGTTGTAGACGATTTTTGATCGTCTCCGAGTGACGTGATAACGAATAAAGGCGACCTTAGGTCGCCTTTATTGTTTTTCCGGAATGTGAACCGTGACTCACTTCATGGACACGATGGACAGGCCCAGTTTCTGTCCGCCGCCTTCTTCGTCCGTGACCCAGACCACTTCAGTATCAGCTTCCAGGCCCTTGAGCGCGGGATGATCGGAATCAATGCTGACGTTCAGCTTGTCCCCGACGCTGAACGAGCGGGGCGCCTGGACCTGCATGCCGGAGCTTGAAAGGTCAATGCACACGGCGGGAATAACCTGTCCCGCATGGATCAGGTTGACGTCTGCGTCCACGCGCATGCGAATGTAATCCCGTTTCTCCTCGTAGTCGCGATCAGTTCGACTCATGTCCAGTCCTTCGTTTTGGTTGCTGAGGTGACCGTTCTTATAACTCCCGGCGATTTGCGATGTAAAGAGCGCAAAGTCCGCGCCGGAGTACGCTTGAAACGCCCGTCGGATGGGAGTACCGTCTGCGCCTTGAAGGGCACCTCTGAAACACGATGCGCAACCCGGTTGCGCACGGATCGTTAAAGAGAGGCTAGAAGCGAATCCAGTAAGCAGGTTCCGGTTGACCGGGCCGCCTACGCAAACCTGATCTGGCGCCGTTTGCCCACATGCCAAAAACCAGTGCCACGCTGCTGATAATCGACGACGACGAAGTCGTGCGCGCAAGCCTTGCCGCCTATCTGGAAGACAGTGGCTTCAGCGTCCTGCAGGCAAGTAACGGCTTGCAGGGTATTCAGATATTCGAGCAGAAAACCCCTGATCTTGTGGTTTGCGACCTGCGCATGCCTCAGATGGGCGGCCTTGAACTGATTCGTCAGGTGACGTCCATCGCTCCGCAAACGCCGGTCATCGTCGTTTCCGGTGCGGGCGTCATGAGCGACGCGGTCGAAGCGCTGCGTCTGGGCGCCGCCGATTACCTGATCAAGCCACTCGAAGACCTCGCCGTGCTTGAGCATTCGGTGCGTCGAGCGCTGGACAGGGCGCGCCTGCTCAAGGAAAACCAGGTCTATCGCGAGAAACTGGAAACCGCCAATCGCGAACTTGAAGCCAGCCTCCATCTGCTTCAGGAAGATCAGGATGCGGGCCGGCAAGTCCAGATGAACATGTTGCCGATCACGCCGTGGGCGATCGACGAGTTTCAGTTCGCCCACCAGATCATTCCTTCCTTGTACCTGTCAGGCGATTTTGTCGACTATTTCAGGGTCGATGAACGACGGGTTGCGTTTTATCTGGCCGACGTGTCCGGGCATGGTGCTTCCTCTGCATTCATCACGGTACTGCTGAAATTCATGACCACGCGTTTGCTGTTTGAATCCAAGCGCGGTGGAACCTTGCCTGAGTTCAAGCCCTCCGATGTACTGGGGCACATCAACCGTGGGCTCATCAGTTGCAAGCTGGGCAAGCATGTGACCATGGTCGGCGGCGTCATCGATGAAGAGTCGGGCAAGCTGACCTATGCCGTTGGCGGCCATCTGCCGCTGCCGGTGCTGTACACCGAGGGTCAGACGCGTTACCTGGAAGGGCGTGGACTGCCGGTCGGGTTGTTCAATGAAGCGACCTATCAAGACCATGAAATGGACTTGCCAGCGTCGTTCAGTCTGACCATGCTGTCTGACGGCATACTCGATCTGCTGCCCGGTGATACACTCAAAGAGAAAGAAGCCGTTTTACCTGAGTTGGTGAAGACGGCCGGCGGCAGCCTGGATGGCTTGCGTCAGGTTTTTGAATTGGCAACGCTAGGGGAGATGCCGGATGATATCGCCTTGTTAGTGTTAAGCAGGAATCTTTAATGAGTACCGGTAGAATCCAGTTCGCCGAGCAGGAAGGCACCTTCGTTCTCAAGTTCGTGGGTGAAGTGCGGTTGACGCTGTGTTCGGCCCTGGACGCGACTATCGAGCGAATCTTTACTGCGTTGAATTTTTCGGCGGTGGTGATCGATTTGACCGAAACTCGCAGCATCGACAGCACGACGCTTGGTTTGCTGGCCAAACTTTCGATCCTGTCGCGTCAGAAAGTGGGTCTGTTGCCAACGCTGGTGACCACGCATGAAGACATCACGCGATTGTTGCAGTCGATGGGTTTCGATCAGGTGTTCAACATCGTCGACCGGCCCATCCCGCGTCCTGAGTGTCTGACCGATCTGCCTTCGCAGGATCAATGCGAGGAAGTGGTCAAGGCCAAGGTGCTTGAAGCACACAAGATCCTCATGGGGCTGAATGACTCCAATCGTGAAGCGTTCCATGACCTGGTCAACGCGCTCGAAGGCCAGCGCTAACCGCAGTTTTCGCCTGCGTTTCTGAATAGCAGGCAGCAAAAAGGGCGACACCCGTGAGGGTGTCGCCCTTTTTAATGTTTTCAGGCCTTGGCGGAGAGCAGAGCCTCGAGCTTTTCCTGATCGCGAGCGAACTGACGGATACCTTCAGCCAGCTTTTCGGTGGCCATGGCATCTTCATTGGATGCCCAGCGGAACTGGCTTTCAGTCAGTTTATGGCCGGCCTTGCCATCTTCGCCGGGGTTGCCCGGAGCCAGCTTGCGCTCCAGCGTGCCGGTATCTTCAGCCAGTTGCTTCAGAAGGTCCGGGCTGATGGTCAAACGGTCGCAGCCAGCCAGTTGCTCGATCTGGTTCAGGTTGCGGAAGCTTGCGCCCATCACCACTGTCTTGTAATCGTTCGCCTTGTAATAGTTGTAGATACGGGTCACGGACTGCACGCCCGGATCTTCGGCACCGGTGTAGTCCTGACCGGACGACTTCTTGTACCAGTCGTAGATACGGCCCACGAATGGCGAAATCAGAAACACGCCTGCTTCGGCACAGGCAATGGCCTGAGCGAACGAGAACAGCAGGGTCAGGTTGGTTTGAATACCGTCCTTCTCCAGCTTCTCTGCGGCGCGAATACCTTCCCAGGTGGACGCCAGCTTGATCAGCACGCGGTCACGGCTGATGCCGGCCGTATCGTACAGACCGATGATGCGCTCGCTGCGCTCGATCAGGGCATTGGTGTCGAAAGAGAGGCGAGCATCCACCTCGGTGGAAACGCGGCCTGGGACGACCTTGAGAATTTCCTGGCCGATGGCTACGGCAAAGCGGTCGCAAGCCAGACCGATATCACCTTTGCTGCCGCTGAATGCGTCTGCCAGCAGTTGCGAGTTGCTCTCGCTCGACGCTGCCTTGAGCAGCAGGGAAGGGTTGGTGGTAGCGTCTTGTGGCTTGAGGCTTTTGATCGCGCCAAAGTCGCCGGTGTCGGCAACAACGGTAGTGAATTGCTTGAGTTGATCCAGCTTGGAAGTCATGAGCGTGCTCTGTCCTGTGCGGTTGGATGACATTACCCGAGCGCTGCCGCCCACTCAAGGCCATGGCGCATAAGGTTTGCGCATCAGCGGCGTCGAGGGTCGGCAATGTCGCGCAAACCTTGTCGAGAATGGTTTTGAGCCCATGGCGAGCTGCTTGTTCCCTGAACCTTGATTTAAGCGTTTTCCACCACGTCAAATGTTCAACATCGCATCCCTCGAGCGACCAGGCCATTCTGACCGGCCTGGTCGTACGATCAAATCAAAGCGACCACTTCAACGAGAACATCACGTTGCGTGGATCACCGTAAACGCCGCTGCCGGTCGCCGTCGGAATGCCCTGCCAGTATTTCTCGTCGAGCACGTTGTTCAGGTTCACTCGGGCGTCCCAGTGCTCATCGAAACGATAGCCAGCCATCAGGCCCACCACCGCATACGAATCCTGTTCCGAGCGACCGGTGCCGACACGGTTGTAGGTGTCGCTCTGAGCGAGCACATCGGCCCCGATGCGCAATTTGCTGAAATCGCCCGACAGGTGATACGTGGTCGCGGCCTTGAACAGGTGCTTGGGTTGCTCCGCTGCGAATCGATCACCCTTGTCGAAGTTCCGGTCCTTGACGTACTGGCTCAGCACCAGCGTGTAGGACGCCGAGGCCTGCCAGTTGGGTGTGAGTTCGCCGGTCACTTCTGCGTCGATACCGCGACTGCGTACTTCGCCCGCTGCCTCGTAGCAGGTTCTGTTCTGTTGCTGGCAAATGGCAGGCGGATTGACGATGGCGTAAGCACGGTTTTCCTGGGTCATGTCGAACAGCGCAATGGAAGCGTTCAGGCCGCCGTTGAAATATTCGCCCTTCAAACCGATCTCGTAGCTCTCGCCGGTCATCGGGTCAAGAATGGCACCGCTCACATCCTGCTGGTTCTGTGGCTTGAAGATCTCGGTGTAGCTGGCGTAGACCGAGTAGGTGTCGTTCAGGTCGTAGACGACGCCTGCATAAGGAGTGACTTCGCGCGTGACCTTGTAATCGCCGGTGTTGGCCGAGCGATTCTGATAGTCGTACCAGCTCACCCGGCTGCCAACGATGATGTGCAGCGGATCGATCGGGTTGAAACGTGCTGCTGCGTAAATGCCGTCTTCGGTCGCAGTATTCTGGCTGGCGTAGGCAGTGCGGGTATTGATGTCGGGCTTGGGAATCACGTTCGGGTTGAAGTTGTAGATGTCGATCGGTGTCGAGCCATAGAAGCCGCCTTTCTGATCGAACTTCTCTTCACGGCGGCTGACACCCAGCATCAGGTCATGCTCTCGGCCAAACAGCTTGAAAGGGCCGGACAGCGAGCCGTCGATGTTGGTCTGTACATCGGTGGTGTCGTACTGACCTGCCGCCTGGCCATAACCGTTGCCATTGGCCGTGAGGTAATTGGAATACATGTCCGACTCGGCCCAGATCTTCGCCGCTGCGATCTTGCCGCTCCAGCCATTGTCGAACCGGTGAGTGACGTCAGTGAATACACTGACGTTGTCCCGATCCCAGTAAGCCCAGTCGTTGCTCAGGAACGTGGAGCGGGGGAGGCCGAGGTACTGACCATTGGGTCCTGAAGGCAGGCTGCCCCAGTCCGAGGTCGCATCATCGCGCTGTTTCGACGCGCCGATGGTCCAGGTAGTCGATTCGTTCAGGTCTGCTTCCAGTATCCCGTAGAACGTCTGACGTTCCTCGTCGCGCTCGTCTAGAAAACTGTTGCCTTTCTCATAGGCCGTCACCACCCGGCCGCGCAATGTGCCCGATTCGTTCAGCTTGTTGGAGGCGTCCACTTCGGTGCGGTAACGATCCCAGCTGCCTGCGCTGGTCGTCACGCTGACCTGCGGTACTGCGGTGGGGCGCTTGCGGATCAGGTTCAGCGTTGCTGACGGGCTGCCCGCGCCTGTCATCAGGCCCGTGGCGCCGCGCACCACTTCGACACGGTCGTACATCGCCAGGTCAGCGCCAGAAATAGTGTCCAGCGTGAACGTGCTGACGATGGTCGGCAAACCGTCGTACATCAGATTGTCGATGCTGAAACCGCGCGCCAGAAACTGCTGACGATCCGTACCGAACTTGCGCAGGATGATGCCCGGCGCATATTTCACGACATCGTTCAGATCGTTCATGCCCTGATCTTCGATGCGTTGACGAGAGATCACGCTGACTGACTGTGGCGTTTCGCGAATCGACAACGGCAACTTGGTGGCGGTGCTCATGGAGCCTGTGGTGTAGGAGCCGCTACCTTCGGTGGTAGCCGTTCCCGCTAAGCCCGCCCGGGCATTAATGTCGACATTGTCCAGCGTCAACGCGCCCGACTGAGTTTCGGTGGGCGGATTGGTTTGAGCGGGAGCCGCCAAGGCAGCGGTTGAAGCGCCGATAATCGCAAGAGCGGTCAGCGAAGTGAGCGGACGAAACATGGTGGGTTTCCTACGATGGACCTGAGCGTTTGGAAAGTGGCGAACTACTTGAACAACGGGGCGCCGGACGTTTGGTCAGCCAGCGGGCTGGTCGCAGGATCCTAACAATTTTTTCACAATTGGATAAATGCTAATTACTCTCAGTTACATTTATATACATATTTGCATTTGTGAGATAAATCCTGATCGGGTTTCTGGAAGTGGTGTTGTGGGGCAGGTTGCGTAAGATGACGGTTCAAGCCGCAATGATCTGAGGGAACCAGCATGCAATTTCGACGTACATCGGTTGCGAGTGTCATCGCCTTCTCCGTCCTGTCTTTAGGCGCTTTCGCGTCGGATCTGCCGCCCGAGCAGTTACTTAAAAAGGCCGAAGCCGAACAAAAGGCCTACCTCGCGACCGTCAAGGAACTGGTGGACGTCGACACCGGCACGGGTCAGGCACCTGGCTTGAAAACCGTCAGCGCGCTGTTGGTCGAACGCCTGAAAGCGTTGGGAGCCGAAGTCACTACCACGCCCGCAACGCCCTCCGCCGGCGACAATATCGTCGGCACGATCAAGGGCAATGGCAGTCGGTCCTTTCTGCTGATGGTCCACTACGACACCGTGTTCGGACCGGGCACCGCAGCGAAACGCCCGTTCAGACAGGACGGCGAGCGCGCCTATGGCCCAGGCGTTGCCGATGCCAAAGGTGGCGTGGCGATGATCCTGCATTCGCTGAAACTGCTTCAGGACCAGGGCTTCAAGGATTTCGGCACACTGACCGTGCTCTTCAACCCGGATGAAGAAACCGGCTCCAGCGGTTCGAAAAAAGTTATCGCCGAACTCGCCCGTCAGCACGACTATGTATTTTCCTACGAGCCACCGGACAAGGACGCCGTCACGGTCGCAACCAACGGCATCAACGGTGTACTGCTGGATGTGAAAGGCAAGTCTTCACACGCAGGTTCCGCGCCGGAAGCCGGGCGCAATGCGGCAATCGAATTGGCACACCAGATGCTGCAACTCAAAGACCTGGGCGATCCAGCCAAAGGCACCACGGTCAACTGGACCCTGATCAAGGGCGGTGAGAAGCGCAACATCATCCCGTCCAGTGCCTCGGCGGAAGCTGACATGCGCTATTCCGACCTGGGTGAGAGTGATCGTGTCATCGCCGACGCTCAGCGCATCGTGCAGAAGAAACTCATCGACGGCACCGAGGTGTCGGTTCGTCTGGAGAAAGGGCGCCCACCTCTGGCGAAAAACCCCGGCTCCGAACAACTCGCCAAAACCGCTCAGACGCTGTACGGGAAGATTGGCCGCAACATCGAACCCATTGCCATGCGCTTCGGCACTGACGCAGGCTACGCCTATGTTCCGGGCAGCGAAAAACCGGCGGTGCTGGAAACCATGGGCGTTGTCGGAGCGGGATTGCATGCCGATGACGAGTACATCGAGCTGTCGAGCATCGCTCCCAGGCTTTACCTGACTGTGGCGCTGATCCAGCAGCTTTCGGAGTCCAAACCCTGACACCACCTGTCGACATTTCTGATGTTCACGGTTGACCTCGAACCTGATGCGCGATTAACTGTATATGCATACAGTTAATCACAAAAAAGGCTCGCATCATGAGTGTCACATTCCTTGGCCCCTTGTCCGCAGGGGGCATCAAGCTTCCCATGATCTCCATGTCGTCCATCGGCTCGCAGTCGCCCGTGATCGAAAAACATGTCTCGATGGCGGAGCTTTGCGAAGTACGTGAACCGGACTTCTTCATTGCTTCGATTCAGGACGACAGCATGCAAGGGGAGCACATCAGCAAGGAAGACATGCTGATCGTCGACCGCGGACGCTACGCCGAGCATGGCGACATCGTCATTGCTTCGCTCAATGAGACACAGGTGTGCAGGCGTCTGCATATGCGCGGGAATGTCGTGATGCTGGAATCCAGCCACAAGGATTACCCGTCGCAGGCTGTCACGGATAATGATGATTTGATTATCCTGGGGGTGGTGACGCAGAGTTTGAGGCGGGTTTGATTGACGAGGACATTGATCGCTTGATGAGCTGATTTGCAGTGAATGTCAGCAAACGCCACATCCCATTCCGATCAGACCACCACGCTCTACCATCAAGGACCCACAGGATTTCCTGGGCCGTCTAGGCCATGGTGCTTTTCAGTATGAAGGTACGGTCTGACCAATCAATGATCGGCAATGGGTTATTGAGCGGTAGTGATAGTGATGAGGTGCGCAACGCCAGGGCTATTCAGATAAACTGTGCGGCCGTCCCGGTTGATCCTGATCTGAGCCGTGTAGCTGACCGAATTATCCTTGCGTTTACGCATTGTGATCGTTCCCATTTTCCCTCGCTACATTCCTCATTCCGGTTGCTACATTGCAGCAACTGCTCCGAAAAAACCGCTTAAAACGACCAGATTTTGCTACAAATAGGCCAGTGACCATGCAACCAGATATTGCCCATAACCCCCGTCCCACAAGGCCCGCACTGTCCCGCCGCTTCTCCGTTGCGCCGATGATGGATTGGACCGATCACCATTGCCGCTTCTTCCTGCGCCTGCTCTCCAGACACGCGTTGCTCTACACCGAAATGGTCACTACCGGCGCTTTGCTGCATGGCGACAGCGCGCGCTTTTTGAAGCATGACGAGACCGAGCATCCGTTGGCGCTGCAGTTGGGCGGGAGTACGGCGGCGGATCTTGCGGCGTGTGCGCGGATGGCGGAAGGGGTGGGGTATGACGAAGTCAATCTGAATGTCGGCTGCCCGAGTGATCGGGTGCAGAACAACATGATAGGCGCGTGCCTGATGGGGCATCCGGAGCTGGTGGCGGACTGCGTCAAGGCCATGCGCGATGCGGTGAGCATTCCGGTGACGGTCAAGCACCGTATCGGGATCAACGGCCGTGACAGCTATGAGCAGTTGTGTGATTTCGTCGGCAAGGTGCACGAGGCGGGTTGCGAGAGTTTCACGGTGCATGCGCGAATCGCGATTCTGGAAGGGCTGTCGCCGAAGGAGAATCGGGATATTCCGCCGCTGCGTTACGACGTGGTCGCGCAGTTGAAGAAGGATTTTCCGCAGCTTGAGATCGTCCTCAACGGGGGCATCAAGACGCTGGAGCAATGCCAGGAACATCTGCAGACCTTCGATGGCGTGATGCTGGGTCGTGAGGCGTATCACAATCCCTATCTGCTGGCGGAAGTGGATCAGCAGCTGTTCGGCAGCACCGCGCCGGTCATCAGTCGTGCCGACGCGCTGGAGGCGTTGAGGCCTTATATCGAGTCGCATCTTGCCAGTGGCGGCAACATGCACCATGTCACCCGGCACGTGCTCGGGCTCGCTCAGGGCTTTCCTGGCGCGCGGCGTTTTCGGCAGTTGCTCTCGGTCGATATCCACAAACATGAAAACCCATTGATGCTGCTGGATCAGGCGGCGGCCTTCCTCGAAGGTCGCTAAGTTCGAGCAAACAGGTGTTTTCTCAATGACGTCTGGCCGTCCAGGCGTCGATTGTCTGCGCTGGATCAAATCAATCACGCTTTACAGTAGCTGCGCCGCACGGCTCGGGCTATGTTGACGGCATAATCCAACAAGGAAAGCCGCCATGCATAAAGTTCTTGTTCCTTTCGACGGTTCCGAGCACGCCACGCGAGCCCTCGGGTATGTCATTGAGCTGTCAGCCGATCTCAAAAAGTCGCTTGAAGTTCACCTGCTGAACGTACAGGCCAGTCCGATCGATTACAGCCTCTATCTGGCGCCGGACATGATCGAGGGTGTGAAGGCCGGTCTGAACAACGAAGGCAAACGTGTGCTGGATGATGCGATCGAACTGCTGACCGCTGCCGGAACACCCTTTCAGGCGCATGTCGATCTGGGCAATGTCGCGGAGCAGGTCGAGGCGCAGGTGCAGAAGCTGGGTTGCGACGCGATTGTCATGGGTACCCGCGGATTGAGCAGTGTGACGGGCCTGTTACTGGGCTCGGTCGCCACGCGGGTCATTCATGAAGCGTCGGTGCCGGTGACGCTTATCAAGTAAGCCGTCGACTATTGCTGTGCCAGCGAGCGCGGCTGGCGCAGCAGTTCTATGTGCTCGGGCGGTACCAGTTTGCGCAGGGTTTTGTACAGCGCCCGTGTCTCCAGCAGGTTCCAGATCCGCAGCATGGTTTCCAGCGCATCAAGCGGTTTGCTGATGAAATCCCGTGCGCCCAGTGCGAGGGCGCGCAGGCGAGTGTCACGCGTGGCATCTGCTGTCAACACCATGATCGGCACATAGTCATTGGTGGGAATGCGCCGGTTCAGCTGCTCCAGGACGGCAAAGCCGTCGAACTCGGGCATGTGCAGGTCCAGTACCACCAGATCAGGCTCGAAGCTGTTGAACAGGTCCAGTGTACGCAAAGGCTCGGTGCTGCTCAGTACGTTCGTCAGTCCTTCCCGGGCGAGCAGTTGCTCCATCAACTCAAGGTTGGGGCGCTGATCATCGATGATCAGGATACGGAAGTCTCCGGTCATGTCGGCTCCGGTATGTATTGATCCAGATAGGCGAGAAAGGTCGGCACCTGGATGGGTTTGGTCAGGATGGCGGTTGCGCCGGCCGCTTGCAAGGTTCGCTGAACGGTATCGCTGGCGTCTGCGGTGATCATCAGGATCGGCGTATGGGCGGTCGCTGGCAGGCGTCTCAGACGCTGCAATACCTCAAGCCCCTGAAGATCCGGCAAGTTGAGATCCAGCAGGATCAGTTGCGGAGCGTGCTGCCTGGCGAGGTCCAGACCCAGTTGCCCTTGCATGCTCGACAGCAACCGGATGCCAGGCCTGCGCTGCAGCAGCGTTTCTATCAGCGCCATGCTCGACAGATTGTCTTCGATGCACAGCACTTTGCCGTGATAGTCGGCAGTGGCAGGGCGTTGCACCGTCGGGAGCAGTTCGGTCGGGCGCGGTGCGGGTGCAGCGTCAGCCTGCACCTGAACGCGCGGCAGTCTGAGGGTGAAGCGGCTACCCTGTCCCGGCGTGCTCTGCACCGACAGTTGGCCCTGCATCATTTCCAGCATGCTTTTGCTCAGCGCCAGACCGAGGCCGGTGCCTTCGACATTCGGGTCGGCGCCCAGACGCTCGAACGGCTTGAACAGTTGGTCGATACGTTCGTCGTCGATGCCGTGGCCGGTATCGACGACGGTCACGGTCGTGTGCTCATCCAGTTGTTCGACTTCGATCTGCACCTGACCCTGGGGTCGGTTGTACTTGATGGCGTTGGACAATAGGTTGAGCAGCACCTGTATCAGGCGCTGGCGGTCGGCGATCACGCCTAGTTCGTCCGGCATGTCTGGCAGTTCGACCAGCCGGATGTTGCCGTCCGCTGCCATCGGCGAAACCAGCACCAGCGCTTCCTGAAGCACTGCCGACAGGGCAACCGGTTCCAGGCTCAGGGACAGGTGTCCGGCTTCGATACGGGCGATGTCCAGCACCTCGTTGATCAGCTTCAGCAAGTGCTGACCGGCACGCAGGATATGCCCGACCTGCGGCCTCTGACTGGCCGTCGAGTCCATGTCCAGCAACTGGGCAAACCCCAGAATCGAGTTGAGCGGGGTGCGCAACTCGTGGCTCATGCGTGAAAGAAACTCGCTCTTCGCCCGGCTGGCCCGCTCGGCTTCTTCGCGGGCCGTACCCAGCGCGATCTCGGCTGCGCGGCGGTCGGTGATGTCGCGAGTGATCTTGGAAAAGCCGCGCAGCTCGCCGTTGCCATCGTACTGTGCAGTGATGACCACGCTGGCCCAGAAACGGCTGCCGTCCTTGCGGCAGCGCCAGCCTTCTTCCATGTAATGCCCCTCGACCATGGCTTCATGCAACGCCATGTCCGGATGCTGCGGACACTCTTCGGGCTGGTAGAAAACAGAGAAGTGCTGCCCGATGATTTCCTGTTCGGTATAGCCCTTGATGCGCTCGGCACCGGCGTTCCATGTGGTGATGTAGCCTTGCTTGTCCAGCGCGAAAATGCCGTAGTCCTTCACGCCTTCGATGATGAGCCGCAGGCGTTCTTCGTTGTCCCGCAGGGCGCGTTCGCGCTCGGCGAGCAGTTGCCCGGCCTCGACCAGGCGCGTACTCAACTGACCGATTTCGTCTTTCTCGGGTGGCTGCGGCAGCAGGGGATGCCCGAGCGCCAGACGCTGCGCGTTGCGCTGCACCTGCTGGACCCGGGTAACGATGCCCCGCGACAGCATGAGCACCGCCAGAATGGCGCCGATGATGCCGCACCCGGCGGCCAGCAGGGTCGACAGCAACAACTGCTGGCGAGTGGCCGACGCGGCGGCAGTCCGTTCGGCCAGCAGCGTGTCCTCGCGCTCGCGCATGGTGCTGATGCGTTCGCGCAACTGATCGAGCACGTATTTGTTCTCGATCAGGATGCGCGTGATGTTTTCCGGGACCTCCAGGCTGAGCGCCTGCAGTTTCGCCAGTCCATCCGCCTTGGCGTGGATCAGGGGTTCGATCGACGTCAGGTACTCGCGCATCTGCTCGTCCTGAATATTGGCATCAAGCCGTATCAGCGCCGCGTCGATCAGTGGCTGTGCGTTCAGATAGCCGGGCAGGAAATCCGCCTGCCGGGTCAGCAGGTAACCGCGCACGCTGGCGGCCGCCTCGGCAATCTGGGTATGCACCGTCTGAATGTCACCCTGCACCAACAGCGCACGACGCACATCCTCTTCGGCCTGCGCGGTCTGACGCTCGGCGTGATAGATCAACCCCAGCGAGGACATCAGCACCACCAGCGGCATCGAAATCGCCAACAGTGCCTTGCCGCGCAGCGGTAGATCCTGCCAGCGACTGGTGGACAGAGCGGTCATCGCCAGTCGCCCGGAGCCTGTGTCACAAGGCCCAGCGCCACGCCACGCACGGCTGCCTGAGTACGATCCGATGCGCCGAGCTTGCCGATCACCTTTTCCACATGAGCCTTGGCAGTACCGGTGGTGATGCCCAGTTTTTCACCGATTTCCCGGTTGCTGAAACCGCCTGCTACCAGCCCGAGCACCTGGCGCTCGCGCGGTGTAAGCGCTTCGGGCAGGGCGGCGCCGCTGGTGTTACGTTCGGTCATGCGGCGCAGCAGACGTGCACTCACCGCGCTGTTCAGGGCTTCTTCACCACGGGCCACACGTTGCAGGCTGGCGATGACCTCGTCACGGCTGGCGTCCTTGAGCAGGTAGCCCACGGCACCGGCGCTGATGGCCGCTTCCAGATGATCGGTGCTGTCGTCCATGGTGAAGATCACTACTTTGAGCTTCGGCATGCGCTGCTGGAGAATCCGTGCCGCGCCCAGCCCGTTGAGTACCGGCATGCGGATGTCGAGAATCGCGATGTCCGGTTGCAGCTCCTCGCAGAGGTCAATCGCCTGCTGGCCGTTGGCGGCCTGGCCAACCACTTCGAATTCCGGATGACCCGCCAGCAGCGAGACGAATCCGGTACGGGTCACTTCATGGTCGTCCGCAAGAACCAGTCGCAGGGTGTCAGTCATTGAATTGCCTTGTCAGCAGTGAAAGGGACGGTCGCGCGCAATCGCGTACCGCAATCGGGACGGCTGATACAGGTCAGGCGGCCACCCATCAGGCTGGCCCGTTCCTGCATGGCCACCAGCCCCAGTTTCTGAACGCCGCTGCCGTCGCTGCGCTGGTCGGTCACGAACCCTCGACCGTTGTCCTCGAGCAACAGCGACACGTTACTGTCACTGATGTCCAGCGCCAACTGCACACTGCCAGCACCCGAATGCTTGAGCACATTGTTGATGCCTTCCTGAGCGATGCGGAACAGGCCGATCTCCAGGTGACTGGGCAGGCGGACCATCGAGCGTGAGCTCCAGTGCACGGCGATACCGGCTTCGCGCAGGCGGTCGGCTTCCTTGTCGACCGCCTGAAGCAGGCCGAAGTCATCGAGCACGGTAGGGCGCAGACCGCTGATCAGCTGCCGCCCCTCACCCACGCAATGCTGGGCAAGGTTGAGGATGGCCTGCAGGTCGGCACTCATCGGTTCGGGCAGTTCCGGACAGCGTCCCGCAAAGCCCTGCAGCCGCTGATGCAGTCCGGCGAGGGTCTGCGCCAGGCCGTCATGCAGGTCATAGGCCATGCGCTTGCGTTCGTCTTCCTGAGCGGTGAACAGCTGATGCACCAGCTCGGACATGGTTCGCTCCCGCGCAACCAGCGCTTCGAGCAGGCGGTTGTTCTCCAGATGCGCCGCCAGCAGCGTGGCGAGCAGTTGCAGGGATTCGATGTCTTCGTTGTCCGGGGCGTTGATCCCGACGCTGTTGGCGAGCAGCAGAGTGCCGAATGCGCCGTCATCCGCACCACGCAATGGCAGCATCAGCACACTGGGCAGTCTGGCTTGCGGGCAGTCCAGCCACTGCGGGCCGACGGCCAGCGTGTCGGCCACCTTGTCCATCGAGTTCAGACGTTCCTTGCTGCCATGGCTGGCCGTGATCGTGACCACGTTATCGCTGTTCCACTCCAGCAACAGGCCGTGGTCCATGGCCACGAAGGCACAGGCCCGTTGCAGCACGCGCTGGCGCATGGCTTCGGGCGGTAGCTGGGTCAGTTCCTGGCCCGTATCCACCAGCAGTCGCAAACGGGCAGCACGGCTTTGCGACTGGCGATACTGCGTGCGGATCGCCAGGGCGCTTGCCGGGTCATGGGGAGGGCTTTGCATGGGTAGGGCTCCAGCGAAGGGTGATGCGCGCGCGAGCACACCTTGAGTACTGCTATTAGAGCGCGTAAGGCGATTCTGCGCCTATCTGCCAGTTGGCATACGCAAATAACCCCGTTCGGCCGATGGATCAAACAGCGCATCAGGGCAAATTGGCAACCACTGAATCCCTGAACAGATCACCCCGAAGGAGAGTTGCGATGAAATTGAAATTGACCGCCCTGGCCATGTTCCTTGCTGTAAGCGCCCCCATGGTTCAGGCCGCTACCGAACCGGCCGGCGGTTACACCTATCGCATGGTGGCCGAGCAGCCAAGCAACGTAAATGATAGAGAGATCGCAGGTCTGTTCGATCGCTGGAACAAGGCGCTGAAAACCGGCAATTCGCAGACTGTGTTGTCCATGTATACGCCGGACGCGGTCCTGCAGCCGACAGTTTCGAACAAAGTGCGAGCCACCCCGGCCGAGATCAAGGACTACTTCGATCACTTCCTGACCCTCAAGCCGGTCGGTGAGATCAACTACCGTGAAATCCGCCGTCTGGGCCCGGATGCAGCTGTGGACAGCGGTGTCTACACCTTCACCCTGACGTCGGCCGAAGGCAAGCAGAGCAAGGTCCAGGCTCGCTACACCTTCCTTTACCACCGTGTCGGCAACGAGTGGAAGATCTTGAACCATCACTCTTCGGCCATGCCGGAAGTGCAGCCTGAGTATCAGGTCAGCCGTTGATAAGAAGCGTCGAGCCAATATGAAAAATCCGGAGCCCAGGCTCCGGATTTTTTTGTCGCCTGAAAAGGCTCAAGGCTCGCTTCTGACGCCGTTGACCTTGCGACAGTGAATCAGCGCATCGCGAATCATGAAGTTGACCAGGGTAGGGGAGACGCCCAGTTCCTTGGCGATGTCTTTCTGCGGCACACCATGCAGGCGGTACATCTCGAACGCGTAACGGGTCCGGGGCGGCAGCTCCGAGAGTGCGTCGGCGATTCTCTCAAGGCTCGAGAAGTTGATGTGCGAGGTTTCCGGCGAAGCGCCCTGAATCACCACATTCAAACCCTCTGCCTCGGGGCCGGTGTATCGCTGTTCCAGTGCCTGCTTGCGGTAGTGGTCGATGGCCAGATTGCGCACGATCTGAAACAGATAGCTGAGCTGTGCCTTGAACGTCAGCGTGACCTGAGGGGCCGAACGCAGCCTGAAAAACGCGTCTTGAACCACGTCCTCGGCACGTGACCGACAACCCACGATGCGTGCGGCAATCTTGACCAACAGCAGGTAATTGTCGACGAAAGCCTGGAGTAACGGTGAGTCGCACTTGCTTGTGAATACTTGTTCCGTCATGGAATTCACCTTGCTGCAAAGTCATTGGAGGGGGAGCCGCCTTGTGAGCCGCGCCATCACGTGGGGCGATAAATTAGTCTTAATGATAATTATTGTCAAATGCGAAAGCGCATCAGCGCACTTTAAGGGTGCGATTCCGCACCGTGCGCTCGACGCTCGTGCAGACCGGCCGAATGCGACTAATTATTTCCGAACGCCGTCCGTTCTCATGATGACAGGCCCGCCCATGGCGCAGGCCGGGATGACATCAGGAGAACACCATGCGTTTCGATCACACGCATCGCGGCTTTTACACCGGATCCAACGGACGGACGGTCCTGATATGAGCAGCTCCACAGGCCTGAAACTGTTCTGTCTGCCATATTCCGGCGCCAGCGCAATGTTCTACAGCCCCTGGCGGCGCACCTTGCCGGACTGGCTGAATGTGCGCCCGCTGGAACTGCCCGGCCGCGGCATGCGCATGGCGGAGCCGTTGCAGACGGATATGGTGCCGTTGGCCGGTCAACTGGCCGACGAAATCGCAGCCGAGCTCGACACCCCTTATGCGCTGTTCGGGCACAGCCTGGGTGGCCTGCTGGCCTTCGAGCTGGCTCATGCACTGCGCGCTCGCGGGCTGCCTGCGCCGCTGGCGCTGTTCACTTCGGCCACGGCAGGTCCTGCGCGCCGCGACGTCAGCGATTACGCGGTGGCCAGGACCGATGCGCAGTTGATCGACCGGCTTCGCACGCTCAAGGGCACCCGCGAAGAGGTCATCGCCAACGATGAACTCATGCAGATGATGCTGCCGATCCTGCGTGCAGATTTTCTGCTGTGCGGCAGCTTTGTCTATGGCGTGCGCGAGCCGCTGCATATCCCCATTCACGTGTTCGGCGGCAAGCAGGACAGCGTCAGCGTCGAAGAGCTGCTCGACTGGCAGGAAGACGCCGCGACGGGGTTTTCCCTGGACATGTTCGAAGGTCATCACTTCTATCTGGTCGACGAGCAGGCCCAGTTGCTCCGCCATCTGCGGCGTTACGCCGAACAACATTTGACTCGGTGGCGCAACAGCGCTGCGCGGCACCTGACCCGCGCAGCCGGCTGATGCCCGCTCGCCCGACGCGTCGCTGATCCTGCGACGCGCCTTTTTTGATACCCAGACCCGCTCTGGCAAGCCGAATCCAGCAGGAAACCCATCATGGACGCTTTCGAACTCCCCGACACTCTGGCTCAGGCGCTGCAACGTCGCGCTGCGAAAACGCCTGACCAACTGGCGCTGCGTTTTCTCACCGACGAAAACACCCAGGGCCTGGTGTTGACCTACCGTGATCTGGACCTGCGTGCACGCACCATTGCTGCCGCGCTGAAGCGTGAGGCTGCACCGGGAGATCGCGCGATTCTGTTGTTTCACAGCGGGCCTGACTATGTGGCGGCGTTCTTTGGCTGTCTGTATGCCGGGGTCATTGCGGTGCCAGCCTATCCGCCGGAATCCAATCGCCGTCATCATCAGGAACGCCTGCTGTCGATCATCGCCGACGCCCAACCGCGTCTGCTGCTGACCGGTTCCGACCTGAAATCCGCGTTGCTGCAAATGGACGAACTGGCGGCAGCCGATGCGCCGCAATTGCTTTGTGTCGACACGCTGGACAGTGCCCTGGCCGATGGCTGGCAAGGACCTGTTTTACAGCCTGATGACATCGCCTTTCTGCAGTACACCTCCGGCTCGACTGCCTTGCCCAAGGGCGTGCAGGTCACGCACGGCAATCTGGTTGCCAACGAAATGCTGATTCGCCACGGCTTCGGCATCGACCTCAACCCTGACGATGTGATCGTCAGCTGGCTGCCGCTGTACCACGACATGGGCCTGATCGGCGGTCTGTTGCAGCCGATTTTCAGTGGCGTGCCCTGTGTGCTGATGGCCCCGGCGTACTTTCTGACGCGCCCGTTGCGCTGGCTGGAGGCGATCAGCGAATACGGCGGCACCATCAGCGGCGGACCGGACTTTGCCTACCAGCTGTGCAGCGCGCGTGTCAGCGAGTCGGCGCTGGAGCGTCTGGACCTCGGTCGCTGGCGCGTCGCGTATTCCGGCTCCGAGCCGATCCGTCAGGACAGCCTCGATGCGTTTGCCGACAAGTTCGCCAGTTGCGGCTTCACCCCCGACAGCTTCATGGCGTCCTACGGGCTGGCCGAGGCCACGCTTTATGTGGCCGGTGGCAAGCGCGGCCACGGCATTCCTTCGTTGCGTCTGGACGAAGCGGCGCTGGCGCGCAATGTCGTGGAGCTGGGCGAGGGCAGCCCGGTGGTGAGTTGCGGCACCGGTCAGCCGGGGCACGGCGTATTGATCGCCGATCCGGGCACGTTACAGGTGCTGGACGACAACCACGTCGGTGAAGTCTGGGCGACCGGTCCCAGTATTGCCCATGGTTACTGGCGCAATCCTGAGGCGACGGCGAAGACCTTCGTCGAACACGACGGCAAGACCTGGCTGCGAACCGGCGATCTGGGTTTTCAGCGTCACGGCGAGCTGTATATCACCGGCCGCTTGAAAGACATGTTGATCGTGCGCGGTCAGAACCTCTATCCGCAGGACATCGAGAAAGTCATTGAGCGCGACGTCGATGTGGTGCGCAAAGGCCGTGTCGCAGCGTTTGCTGTGACTCAGGCCGGGATCGAAGGCATCGGCATCGCGGCTGAAGTCGGTCGCAGTGTGCAGAAAATTCTGCCACCGGAAGCGCTGATCAAGGCCATTCGTCAGGCGGTGGCCGATGCGTTTCAGGAAGCGCCGACAGTCGTCGTACTGCTCAACCCTGGCGCGTTGCCGAAAACCTCCAGCGGCAAGCTGCAACGTTCTGCCTGCCGCACGCGTCTGGCCGATGGCAGCCTGGACAGCTATGCGGTGTTCCCGGAAGGCGACTCGAGTCAATCCGCGCAGGCGGCATCAACTGGCTCCGATTTGCAGGCAAAAATCGCCAACGTCTGGTGTGATCAACTTCAGCGCGAGCAGATCTGCGCGGATGACCACTTCTTCCTGCTGGGCGGCAACTCGATTGCCGCGACTCAGGTGGTGGCGAAGCTGCGTGAGATGCTAGGCATCGACCTGAGCCTTCGGCTGCTGTTCGAAGCGCCAACCCTGGGCGCCTTTGTTGCGCAGATCGAAGCGCTGCAACTCGCTGCACAGCAGGGCGACGCGCCCGGCGAAAACGTCATCACCCGCCTGCCGGGCAACCAGCACTTACCGCAATCCCTGGCGCAGAACCGTCTGTGGTTTGTCTGGCAACTGGACCCACAGAGCAGTGCCTACAACATTCCTGGCGGATTGCACTTGCGTGGCGAACTGGACCGCACGGCCTTGCGCGACAGTTTTCAGCAACTGATCGAGCGCCATGAATCGTTGCGTACCCGCTTCTACGAACAGGACGGCGTAGCGCTGCAACGTATCGACCCGGCCGGGGAATTTCAGTTGCAGGTGCTGGACATCAGCGGTCTGTCTGGCGACGAGCGCCAAACCCGCGTGCGGGCTATTCGCGAAGAGCAGGCGCGCCAACCGTTCGACCTGCAAAACGGTCCGTTGCTGCGTGTGACGCTGGTGCAACTGGACGACGAAGAACATCAGTTGCTGGTAACACTGCACCACATCATCGCCGACGGCTGGTCGCTGAACGTGCTGATCGACGAATTCTCGCGTCTTTACGCTGCGGCTGTTCAAGGTCAGTCGGTTGAGCTGGCACCGCTGGCACTGCGTTATGCGGACTACGGCCAGTGGCAGCGCGAATGGCTTGCGCGTGGCGAGGCCGGGCGTCAGCTCGAGTACTGGAAGCAGCAACTGGGCGACGAACAGCCAGTGCTTGCGCTGAACACCGATCATCCGCGCTCGGTACGCCAGCAGTACAGCGCCGACCGCTACAGCCTGCGTCTGAGTGCCGAGTTGAGCGCCGCCTTGCGTAACACCGCGCAAGCCTGGCAATCGACGCCGTTCATGCTGTTGCTGTCCAGCTTCCAGACCCTGTTGCATCGCTACAGCGGACACACCGACATTCGCATCGGAGTGCCCGGTGCCAACCGCCCGCGTCACGAAACACAAGGCATGATCGGCTTCTTCATCAACACGCTGGTGTTGCGCGCGAAGCTCGATTCGCGCCAGCCATTCTCGGCGCTGCTGGCCCAGACCCGTCAGACGGCGCTGGACGCCCAGGCTCATCAGGACGTGCCTTTCGATCAACTGGTCGAGGCCTTCCCGCAGGCTCGCGAGCACGGTCTGTTTCAAGTCATGTTCAACCATCAACAGCGCGACCTGAGTGCCTTGCGCCGCCTGCCGGGATTGCTCGCCGACGAGTTGCCATGGCACAGCCGCGAAGCCAAGTTCGACCTGCAACTGCACAGCGAGGAAGACCGGAACGGGCGTCTGACGCTGTCTTTCGACTATGCCGACGAGCTGTTCGAGCGCGACACCATCGTGCGCATGGCGCAGCACTATGTTCGGGTGCTGACTCAGGTCGGTCAGCAGGCACAGATTGCGTTGGGGGATCTGCAGCTGCTCGGCGATGACGAGCAGACTCAACAGGGACAGTGGAGCAGTGCGCCCTGTGCGCCAGCGACACAATGGTTGCCGGAACAGCTCAATCGGCAGTTTCGCGAGACCCCTGAACGTATTGCGCTGATGTGGGAGGGCGGCAGCCTCGACTTCGCCAGCCTGCACACCCAGGCCAACCGTCTGGCGCACTATCTGCGCGACAAGGGCGTGGGGCCGGATATCAAAGTCGCTATCGCCGCCGAACGCTCACCGCAGTTACTGATCGGTTTGCTGGCGATTCTCAAGGCCGGTGGCGCTTACGTGCCACTGGACCCGGATTATCCGACCGAGCGCCTCGCTTACATGCTTAACGACAGCGGCGTCGAACTGCTGTTGACCCAGAGCCATCTGCTGGGCGATCTGCCGAGTGCCGAGGGTATCTGCACGGTCGCGATGGATGCACTGAATCTGGAAAGCTGGCCGGTGAGTGCGCCGGGTCTGCATCTGCAGGGCGATAACCTTGCGTACGTGATCTACACCTCAGGCTCCACCGGGCAGCCCAAGGGTGTCGGCAACACTCATGCCGCATTGGCCGAGCGCCTGCAATGGATGCAGGCTACCTACGCGCTGGATGACACTGATGTGCTGATGCAGAAAGCGCCGATCAGCTTCGACGTGTCCGTGTGGGAGTGTTTCTGGCCGCTGATCACCGGTTGTCGATTGCTGCTGGCCGGTCCCGGCGAACACCGCGATCCGCAGCGCATCGCGCAATTGGTCAAGGATTACGGCGTCACCACGCTGCACTTCGTGCCGCCGTTGCTGCAGGTGTTCATCGACGAACCGCTAGCCCGGCAGTGCGACAGCCTGCGCCGTCTGTTCTCAGGGGGTGAAGCGCTGCCGAGTGAGCTGCGCAACCGGGTGCTGGAGCAATTGCCGAACGTGCAGTTGCACAACCGCTATGGCCCGACCGAAACCGCGATTAACGTCACTCACTGGCATTGTCAGCGGGCGGATGGGGAGCGCTCACCAATCGGCCGTCCCTTGGGCAACGTGCTATGCCGGGTGCTGGACAACGAACTGAATCAGGTGCCGCAGGGTGTTGCGGGTGAACTGTGCGTGGGTGGCATCGGTCTGGCGCGGGGCTATCTGGGTCGTCCTGCGCTGACGGCCGAGCGTTTCGTGGCCGATCCGCTGGGCAAGGCGGGTGAGCGGCTGTATCGCACCGGCGATCGGGTGCGCTGGACGTCCGATGGTGCGCTGGAATACCTGGGGCGTCTCGATCAGCAGGTCAAGCTGCGCGGTTTCAGGGTCGAGCCGCAGGAAATCGAAGCGCGTCTGCTGGCTCTGCCGGGTATCGGCCAGGCGGCAGTGCTGATGCGCGACACGGTTGCCGGTCCGCAATTGATCGGCTATTACACCGCAGCGCTTGAGGGCGAAAGCGACGCTGAACAGGCTGAATGCATCAGGTCTGCGCTGGCGCTGGAACTGCCGGATTATATGGTCCCCTCGCAATTAGTGCGTCTGGACAGCATGCCCCTGAGCCCGAGCGGCAAGCTCGACCGTCGCGCCTTGCCCGAACCGCAATGGCAGACCCGCGAGCATGTCGAGCCGCAGTCGGCGCTGGAGAAACAGATCGCAGCCATCTGGCGTGAAGTGCTGGGTGTGCCGCGTGTTGGCTTGCGGGATGACTTCTTCGCGCTAGGCGGCCACTCCTTGCTGGCAACCCAAATCATCTCCCGGGTGCGTCAGGCCTGTGACATCGACCTGCCGCTGCGCACGCTGTTCGAATCCAGCGAACTGGGTGCCTTCGCCGAGCAGGTCGAGGCCATTCAGGCGTCCGGCGCACGTGGCAGTCTGCAGCCGATTGCCCGCGTCGACCGCGGTCAGTCGGTGCCGCTGTCCTATTCGCAGCAACGCATGTGGTTCCTCTGGCAGATGGAGCCGGACAGCCCGGCCTACAACGTCGGCGGTATGGCGCGCCTGAACGGCGTGCTGAACATCGAGCATTTCGACGCCGCGCTGCAAGCGCTGATCCTGCGCCACGAAACCCTGCGCACTACCTTTCCGAGCGCTGATGGCGTGGCGTACCAGAAAGTCTCGGAGCAGACCGGTCTGCAGATGCGCTGGGAAGACATCTCTGCGCTGCCTGCCGAGGTACGTCAGCAGCGGCTTCAGACACTGGCCGACCGTGAAGCGCATCAGCCGTTTGATCTGGAAACAGGACCGCTGCTACGTGCCTGTCTGGTCCGGGCGGGCGAGCTGGAACATTACTTCGTCCTGACCCTGCACCACATCGTCACCGAAGGCTGGGCGATGGACATTTTCGCGCGCGAACTGGGGCTGCTGTACGAAGCGTTCCTTGACGGCAAGCCGTCGCCGCTGGAACCCCTGGCGGTGCAGTATCTGGATTACAGCGTCTGGCAGCGCCAGTGGATGGAAGCGGGTGAACGCCAGCGCCAGCTGGACTACTGGACGGCACAACTGGGCAACGAGCACCCGTTGCTGGAGTTGCCCGGCGACCGACCTCGTCCGCCGGTGCAGAGCCATCAGGGCGAGTTGTACCGTTTTGATCTGCAAGCCGGTCTGGCGGCAAAGGTACGCGCTTTCAACGCACAGAACGGCCTGACCCTGTTCATGACCATAACCGCCACGCTGGCGGTGCTGCTCTACCGTTACAGCGGCCAGACCGACCTGCGCATCGGCGCGCCGGTGGCGAACCGGATTCGCCCGGAAAGCGAAGGCCTGATCGGCGCATTCCTCAACACCCAAGTACTGCGCGTGCAGCTCGACGGGCAGATGAGTGTGGCGCAGTTGTTCGAACAGGTCAGGCACACCGTCATCGAAGGCCAGTCGCATCAGGACTTGCCGTTCGACCATCTGGTCGAAGCGCTGCAACCACCGCGCAGCGCGGCCTACAACCCGCTTTTCCAGGTGATGTGCAACGTGCAGCGCTGGGAATTCCAGCAGAGCCGTGAGCTGGCCGGCATGACGGTCGAGTATCTGGTCAACGATGCACGGGCGACCAAGTTCGACCTCAATCTGGAAGTCACCGAACTGGATCATCGTCTGGGCTGCTGCCTGACTTACAGCACCGACCTGTTCGACGAACCGCGTATCGCCAAAATGGCCGGGCACTGGCTCAATTTGCTGCAAGCCCTGCTCGCCGATCCGCAGCAGCGCCTCAGCGAACTGCCGCTGTTGCAGGACGCCGAGCGTCAGCAGTTGCTCGACAGTCTGGGCGTCGAGGCGGGCGAGCAGCGCCTGGATCAGTGCATTCATGAGCTGTTTGCCGAGCGGGCGCGTCTGCGTCCGAATGCGCCAGCCCTGACTTTTGCCGGTGAAACGCTGAGCTACGCCGAGCTGGATAGCCGGGCCAACCAACTGGCGCGGGTGCTGCGCGAACGGGGTGTCGGGCCGCAGGTGCGTGTCGGTCTGGCGCTGGAGCGCTCGTTGCACATGGTGATCGGCCTGCTGGCGATCCTCAAGGCCGGTGGCGCCTACGTGCCGCTGGACCCGGAATACCCGCTGGAACGCTTGCAGTACATGATCGAAGACAGCGGTGTCGGCCTGCTGTTGAGTGATCGTGCGATGTTTGCCGCACTCGGCGAGTTGCCTGACGGCGTGGCACGCTGGTGTCTGGAGGATGACCTGCCATTGCTGGAGGGCTACCCGCACGACGAATTGCCGCTCCTCAGCCTGCCGCAGCATCAGGCATACCTGATCTACACGTCCGGCTCGACCGGCAAGCCCAAAGGCGTGGTGGTGTCCCATGGCGAAATCGCCATGCACTGCCAGGCGGTGATTCGCCGTTTCGACATGCAGCCTGATGACTGCGAGCTGCACTTCTATTCGATCAACTTCGATGCGGCTACCGAACGTTTGCTGGTGCCGCTGCTTGCTGGCGCACGCGTGGTATTGCGGGCTCAGGGCCAGTGGGATGCCGAAGAAATCTGCACCCTGATCCGCGAACAGCAGGTCAATATCCTTGGTTTCACGCCCAGCTATGGCAGCCAGTTGGCGCAATGGCTGGCGACCCAGGGCCAGACCCTGCCGGTGCGCAAGTGCATCACCGGTGGCGAAGCGTTGACCGGTGAACACCTGCATCGGATACGTGCGGTGTTCCAGCCCGAGCTGTTCTTCAACGCCTACGGCCCGACCGAAACCGTGGTCATGCCGCTGGCCAGTCTGGCCCCGCAGCAGTTGCCGGAAGGTGAAGCGAGCGTGCCGATCGGTCGTGTGGTCGGGTCGCGGGTCGCTTACATTCTCGATGCCGATCTGGCGCTGGTGCCGCAGGGCGCGAGTGGCGAGTTGTACATCGGTGGTCCGGGTCTGGCGCAGGGCTATCATCAGCGTCCGGGCATGACCGCCGAGCGCTTCGTGGCCGATCCATTTGCCGGGCGGGGCGGGCGTCTGTATCGCACCGGCGATCTGGTGCGCCAGCGTGCTGATGGGCTGGTCGAATACCTGGGCCGAATCGACCATCAGGTGAAGATTCGTGGTTTCCGCATCGAATTGGGCGAAATCGAAACCCGACTGCTGGAGCACGAAGGTGTACGCGAGGCCGTGGTGCTGGCGCTGGACACGCCCTCCGGCAAGCAACTGGCGGGTTATCTGGTCAGTGAAGTAGCGGCGCAGGGCGACGAGCAGCAGGCCCGCCTGCGCGAATCGCTCAAGTCGCACCTCAAGGCGCAATTGCCGGACTACATGGTGCCTGCGCACCTGATTCTGCTGGACAGCATGCCGCTGACGGCCAACGGCAAGCTTGACCGCCGGGCCTTGCCCGCGCCGGACCCGGAACTCAACCGCCTGCAGTACGTGGCCCCGGTCAGCGACCTTGAGCAGCAACTGGCCGCCATCTGGTGCGCGGTGCTGAATGTGACGCAGGTGGGGCTCAACGACAACTTCTTCGAGCTGGGCGGCGATTCGATTCTGTCCATCCAGGTGGTCAGTCGGGCACGTCAGGCCGGTATTCATTTCACACCACGTGATCTGTTTCAGCATCAGACCGTATACACCCTTGCAGCCGTGGCAACGACTCAGCAATTGATCCAGGCCGAACAGGGGCTGGTGACCGGCGAATCGGGCTTCACGCCGGTTCAGCACTGGTTCTTTGACACGCCGATTCCGACGCGTCAGCACTGGAATCAGGCGTTGGTGCTGGAACCTGTTACCCGATTGGAGGCTCCAACGCTGGAACTCGCGTTGCGCGCCGTGCTGGAACAGCATGACGCACTCAGGCTGGGCTTTGCGGAGCAAGGCGGTCGCTGGACAGCCATGCATCGTGCCTCGCACACGCAGGATGCGCTGGTACTTCAGGCGCAGGTGACTGATCCGGGGGAACGCGTCGAGTTGTTCGAGCAGGCTCAGCGCAGTCTCGATCTACACAACGGTCCGCTGTTGCGTGCCGTGCTGGTGGATGAGCCACAAGGTCAGCAACGCCTGTTGGTGGTCATCCACCACCTGGTGGTGGACGGCGTGTCGTGGCGCGTGTTACTCGATGACGTGCAGGCGGCGTATCGGCAGCTCAATGAGGCGGTGCCGGTTCGCCTGCCGGCCAAGACCAGTGCCTTCCGGGACTGGGCGAGTCGCCTGCAGGCCTATGCTGGCAGCGAGTCGTTGCGTGAAGAGCTTCAATGGTGGCAGCGCCAGCTCAGCGGTCCGACCGCAGCGTTGCCAGGCCATGCCCTGCAGGGCGGTCAGCAGAATCGTCACGCCCGAACCCTCAGCGTGCGATTGGACTCCCGTAGTACCCGGCACCTGCTGCAACAGGCGCCGAGCGCCTACCGGACCCAGGTCAACGACTTGCTGCTGACCGCATTGGCGCTAGTAGTGTGTGGCTGGACCGGTCAGGCCTCGACCCTGATTCAACTCGAAGGCCACGGCCGCGAAACCCTGTTCGACGACATTGACTTGACCCGCACCGTGGGCTGGTTCACCAGTGCCTATCCGTTACGCCTGACACCGGTCCTCGATCACGCAGAACCGGGCGAATCGATCAAGGCGATCAAGGAACAACTGCGTCAGGTCCCGCACAAGGGGCTGGGTTACGGTGTGCTGCGCTACCTGGCCGATGACAGCAGCCGCAGGGCCATGCAGGCCTTGCCCGTCGCCCCGATTACCTTCAACTACCTGGGCCAGTTCGATCAGAGCTTCGATGGCGATGCCTTGTTCCGGCCGCTGGAAGAGTCCGCTGGCGCGGCCCACGATCTTCATGCGCCGTTGCCCAACGAGTTGAGCATCGACAGTCAGGTGTATGGCGGTGAACTGGTGCTGCGCTGGACCTTCAGTGCCGAGCGCTTTCAGCCCGAGGCCATCGAAGCCCTTGCACAGGATTACCTGAAGCAGTTGCAGGCGCTGATCACCCATTGCCTGACCGAAGGCAGCGGCGGTCTTACGCCTTCGGACTTCCCCCTGGCCGAACTGGATCAGGTGCAGCTGGACGCGTTGCCGGTTCCGGCGTCCCGGATCGAAGACGTCTACCCGCTGACTCCGATGCAGGAAGGGATGCTGCTGCACACGCTGCTGGAACCCGGCACCGGTCTGTATTACATGCAGGACCGCTACCGCATCAACAGCGCGCTGGACCCGCAACGGTTTGCGCAGGCGTGGCAGGCGGTGATCGCCCGGCATGAAGCACTGCGCGCCTCGTTCTGCTGGGACATCGGCGAAACCATGTTGCAGGTCATTCACAAACCGGGCAGCACGCCCATCGATTACCTGGACTGGCGCGACGTGACCAGTGACCAGCAGGAGCCGCGCCTGCAGGCCCTGCTCAAGTCCGAGCGCGAGGCCGGGTTCAATCTGCTGCGTCAACCGCCGTTCCACCTGCGCCTGATCCGCGTGGACGAGGCACGTTACTGGTTCATGATGAGCAATCATCACATCCTCATCGATGCGTGGTGCCGCTCGCTGCTGATGAACGATTTCTTCGACATCTACACCGCGCTGGGCGACGGTCGCGACGCGCAACTGGCCCCGGCACCACGCTATCGCGATTACATCGGCTGGCTGCAACGCCGGGGGCTGGCGCAGGCGCGTGACTGGTGGCGACAGAACCTGGCGGGGTTCGAGCGGCCGACCCCGATTCCGAGCGACCGTCCGTTCCTGCGCGAGCACGCCGGAGACAGCGGCGGCATGGTGGTCGGCGACTGCTACACGCGCCTTGATGTGGCGGACGGCGTGCGGCTGCGCGAACTGGCGCAGCAGCACCAACTGACCGTCAACACCTTCGCCCAGGCCGCGTGGGCCTTGACCCTGCGGCGGCTGAGCGGTGATCGCGACGTGGTGTTCGGTGTCACCGTGGCAGGCCGTCCGGTGGAGTTGCCGCAGATGCAGCGCACGGTCGGGCTGTTCATCAACACCATTGCGCTGCGCATCGGCATGCCGGGCGATGGCCAGCGTTGCAGCGTACGTCAGTGGCTGAGCCAGTTGCTGGACAGCAACATGCAATTGCGCGAGTACGAATACCTGCCGCTGGTGACCATTCAGGAAAACAGCGAACTGCCCAAGGGCCTGCCGCTGTTCGACAGCCTGTTCGTGTTCGAGAATGCGCCGGTGGAAGTCTCGGTACTGGACCGCGCGCAAAGCCTGAACGCCACCTCCGATTCCGGCCGCACCCACACCAACTACCCGCTGACGGCGGTCTGCTACCCCGGCGACGACCTGGGCCTGCACCTGTCCTACGACCAGCGTTACTTCGACGAGTCGACCGTGCAGAGCATGCTCGGCGAGTTCAAGCGCCTGCTGCTTGCGCTGATCGAAGGCTTCCATGGCGACATGGCCGAACTGGCGCTGCTCGGCGAACCGGAACGTGAGTTTCTGCTCCACGGCTGCAACCAGAGTGCGCGCGCCTATCCGCTTGAGCGCAGCTATGCCGAGCTGTTCGAGGTGCAGGTGGCCGAGCATCCCGAGCGCATCGCCGTGAGCTGTCTGGAGCATGTCTCAAGCTATGCCGAACTGAATGACGCGGCCAACCGACTGGGCCATGCCTTGATCAACGCCGGTGTCGGCTTTGATCTGCCGATTGCGCTGCTGGCCGAGCGCGGGCCTGAACTGCTGGGCATGATCATCGGCAGCTTCAAGGCCGGCGCCGGTTACCTGCCGCTGGACCCGGCGCTGCCGAATCCACGCTTGAGCGGGATCATCGGCCAGAGCCATACGCCGGTTCTGGTGTGTACTGAACAGTCTGTTCAGCAGGGCAGGGCGTTGCTGGAGGGGCTGCCCGAAGACAAACGTCCGCAGCTGCTGGTCTGGGAAACCGTTCAGCGTCAGGCAACGGCGCAGCACAATCCGGGACGCTACAGCGCCCCGGACAACTTGGCCTATGTGATCTTCACATCGGGTTCCACCGGGCAGCCGAAAGGCGTGATGGTCGAACAGAGCGGCATGCTCAACAACCAGTTGAGCAAGGTGCCGTACCTGGACCTCAGCGCCACGGACGTGATTGCCCAGACCGCTTCGCAAAGCTTCGATATCTCGGTCTGGCAGTTCCTCGCTGCGCCGCTGTTTGGCGCACGTGTCGACATTGTCCCCAACGACATCGCTCGCGATCCTCAGGCGCTGCTTCAGCATGTGCAGGCGCAGGGCATCAGCGTGCTGGAAAGCGTACCGTCGCTGATCACCGGTCTGTTGGCCGAAGAACAGGCGACGCTCGACGGCCTGCGCTGGATGCTGCCGACGGGCGAAGCGATGCCGCCGGAACTGGCCAGTCAGTGGCTGCAGCGCTACCCGAACATTGGATTGGTGAATGCCTACGGTCCGGCTGAATGCTCGGACGACGTGGCGTTCTTCCGGGTCGATGCGGCGTCCACGCGCAGCCCGTACCTGCCCATCGGCTTGCCGACCGACAACAACCGTTTGTACGTGCTTGATGAAGCGCTGGAGCTTGTGCCGTTGGGCGCGGTGGGTGAGCTTTGCGTGGCGGGTACAGGGGTCGGACGCGGGTATGTCGGCGATCCGCTGCGCACTGTGCCGGTGTTTGTGCCCAACCCGTTCGGTGCGCCGGGCGAGCGGCTGTATCGCACCGGTGATCTGGCGCGGCGTCGCGGTGATGGCGTGCTGGAGTACGTCGGCCGGGTCGATCATCAGGTCAAGATCCGCGGCTACCGCATCGAACTGGGCGAGATCGAAACCCGCCTTCAGGAACACGCCGCGATTCGTGAATCGGTGGTTCTGGATATCGACGGCCCGCTGGGTAAGGTCCTCGCTGCCTACCTGGTCCCCAACGGTGTAGTGCAGGATCCCGACGCCTTGCGTGATGATCTGAAAACCCGGCTCAAGGCCAGTCTGCCGGACTACATGGTGCCCTCGCACCTGGTGCTGCTGGAGCAGATGCCGTTGACCTCGAACGGCAAGCTGGACCGCAAGGCCCTGCCTGCGCCCGACGTCAGCCAGGCACAGCAGGACTATGTCGCGCCACAGAGCGAAATGGAGCAGCAACTGGCGACGATCTGGGCCGATGTGCTGAAGATCGAGCGGGTTGGCATCACCGACAACTTCTTCGAACTGGGCGGGCATTCACTGCTCGCCACGCAGGTGGTCACGCGTGCTCAGAAGCAGCTTCAGCGCAACGTACCGCTGCGGGCGATGTTCGAGTTCAACACCGTGCAGGCCCTGGCGCAGCATCTGGAAAGCCTGGGCGGGCCGAAGGTCGATGAGCAGAAGTTCGACCGGCTGGCCGACCTGATGGCGGAACTGGAAGGGCTCTGACCGGCCTGTCGTCGGGCCGTCGGCTTTGCGGATGAAAAACTCGTGATCGAGTGTAAATCCGCAGGCCTGCGGCGCGTTTTCAATGGAAGGAATAAATGCCTGAGCCGCCCGGGTCTCAACCCCCGCCGACTGAGGCCATTCAAACGGTTTCGCTCATCAAACAGCGTATTGAGGGTTGCATAGATGTCAGTCGCTACCAGGTTTATCGATGATCAACCGGCACGGGTTGCTTCAGCGCCGGTCGAGACGCTGTACCAGTTCGACGAGTCGCCCTTGCTGGCGCGGCAGAGTCGCCAGGAATCCAACGCCCGTAGCTATCCACGGCGCATTCCGCTGGCACTCAAGCGCGCCAGGGGCATTCATGTCGAAGATGTCGAAGGACGGCGGTTCATCGATTGTCTGGCAGGCGCTGGCACGCTGGCGCTGGGTCACAATCACCCGGTGGTGATCGAGGCGATTCAGCAGGTCATCAGCGACGAATTGCCGTTGCACACGCTGGACCTCACCACGCCGGTCAAGGATCAGTTCGTGCAGGACCTGTTCGGGTTGTTGCCCGAGGAGCTGGCTCGTGAAGCGAAGATCCAGTTCTGCGGACCGACCGGCACTGATGCGGTGGAAGCAGCCTTGAAACTGGTGCGTACGGCGACTGGACGCAGCACGGTGCTGTCATTTCAGGGCGGCTACCACGGCATGAGCCAGGGCGCGCTGAGCCTGATGGGCAGCCTGGGTCCAAAGAAGCCGCTGGGTGCGTTGCTCAGCGCAGGCGTGCAGTTTCTGCCGTATCCCTATGATTACCGCTGCCCGTTCGGGCTGGGCGGCGCGCCGGGCGTGAAAGCCAACCTGCATTATCTGGAAAACCTGCTCAACGATCCTGAAGCGGGTGTGCAGTTGCCAGCGGCGGTGATTGTGGAAGTGGTGCAGGGCGAGGGCGGGGTGATTCCGGCGGATCTCGACTGGCTGCGCGGCGTGCGGCGCATCACCGAAAACGCTGGCGTGGCGCTGATCGTCGACGAAATCCAGAGCGGTTTCGCCCGCACGGGCAAGATGTTCGCCTTCGAGCACGCCGGAATCATTCCGGACGTCGTGGTGATGTCCAAGGCCATTGGTGGCAGCCTGCCGCTGGCGGTTGTCGTCTATCGCCAGTGGCTCGACACCTGGCTGCCGGGCGCTCACGCCGGGACTTTCCGCGGCAATCAGATGGCCATGGCTGCAGGTTCGGCGGTGATGCGTTATCTGAAGGAACACAACGTGTGCGAGCACGCCACGGCGATGGGCGCACGACTGGTTTCGCATCTGCGCGAACTGCAGCGTGATTTCCCGCAACTGGGCGACATTCGTGGGCGCGGGTTGATGCTCGGTGTCGAGTTGGTCGATCCGGCCGGTGCGCGTGATGCTCAGGGGCATCCGCCGGTGTTTGCGCGGCTGGCACCGTTGATTCAGCGCGAATGCCTCAAGCGCGGGTTGATCCTGGAACTGGGAGGTCGGCACGGCAGCGTCGTGCGCTTCCTGCCGCCATTGGTGATCACCGCCGAACAGATCGACGAAGTGGCCGACATCTTCGGTCGCGCGCTGAATGCCGCGGTCGCTCAGCTTTAATTTTTCGACGTAGCGATACGTTCAATCCCTATAGCCGTCATGAATTGGCACGGCGGCGCTGAACCCTCATGGAGAGCAACAATGACTTCAGTATTCGACCGGGAAGACATCGTCTTTCAAGTGGTGGTCAACCACGAAGAGCAGTACTCGATCTGGCCTGACTACAAAGCCATCCCCAACGGCTGGCGCACCGTGGGCAAGAGTGGCTTCAAGAAAGAATGCCTGGCCTACATCGAAGAAGTCTGGACCGACATGCGCCCGCTGAGCCTGCGCCAGAAGATGGAAGCGCAGACCGCTGTGAGCCATTGACCGGCACACATCTCACTGGATAGGCACAGACCTTGTGGGAGGCTGCTTGCCGACGAGGCGTTTTTTCAGTTCACCCTTCATCGGCTGGACTGACGCTATCGCCGGCAAGCCGCCTTTCACGTTATCTGCGTTCAGCCAGCCTTCAACGCCCCGATAATCTGCTCGATATCCCGCTGCAACTCAGCCAGCGGGTCTGCGCCGTCGATCCCCAGCACCAGCAATGTGCTGCCTGCCTCGGCAATCGCGGTCTTGACCGGCTCGGGGGGCTGGCGGTGGTCCAGCACCAGGGCCACATCGTTGTCCTTGAGAGTCGACGTCAGTTTCTGTATCGCTTCTGGCGTCCACTGCTCGTCGGTCAGTGCCTGACTGTCGATCAGCTCCAGATTCAACCCACTGATCAGGTAACCGAATCGGTCCGACAGACTCACCACGCTCAGGTTGTCGGCGCTGGCCAGACTCGCTTCGCTGTCGGCGCTGAGCTTGAGCAGGTGCTGTTTGAGCGCAGCCAGGTTGCTCTCGATCTTCGGCTTGGCGGCTGGCGCCAGTCGGACCAGATCTGCTGCCATCACGTCGGCCATGCGCCCCATGTTGTTGCTCGCCAGCCAAGGCTGACTGTTCAGGCCATCGACACCTTGCCCCGGCTGAACCGCAATGCCTGGCAGGCTGCCATCCACCGGGCGTGCGGCATCGATTTCAACGATGCGGATGTTGCTGCGGCGGGCATTGGGGTACAGCGGATCATCGGCCCAGATCGAGCGCAGCCCGATCACCGCATCCGCCTCCACGGCCAACCCGCGCAATGCCTCGGCACCACGCCCGGTGAAATAGGCCGTCTGGCGTGAGCCGGGCAGGTTGGCCGCTGCGGCACGTTCCAGCACCACGCCGCTGTCCTTGAGCAGAATCTGCCCCAAACCATAGGTGATCGGCAGGCTGGCGAGCACGCGTACCGGCTGGGCGGGTTGCGCTGTGACATCAGATGCAGAGACGGCATTGCAGAGCAGGCCGGTCATGGCCAGCGCCAGGGTCATACGTCGCAGAGTGAACATTTATCCGATATTTCCTTTGAGGCTGGGCACAGTGCCGCGAGCGATGGCGGCCAGGGCGAAAGCGACGCCGGCCACCAGAATGATCGCAGCGCCGGACGGCACAGGCAGGTCGAAGACGATGGGCAACAGGATGCCGCACAGGGTGCTGACGGTCGCAATCGCCACCGAGATCCAGAAGAAGCCCTTCAGCGACTGGCTCAACAGTCGAGCAGCGGCGGCTGGAATCACCAACAGGGCGCCGACCAGAATCGCGCCGATGACCTTCACCGCCGCCACTGTGATCAGCGTCACCAGAATCACGAACAGGTAATCCAGCGCCTTCACCGCCACGCCACGGACGGCGGCCAGTTGCGGGTTGAAGCTGGCCAGCATGATGCGGTTGTACAGCGGCAGGCTCAGGCCCATCACTAGCGAACCGACGATCAGCAGCACCAGCAGGTCGTTGCCGTTGACGGTCAGCACCGAGCCAAACAGCACGTTCTCCAGAATGTGCACATTGATCTTGCCCGCCAGCACCAGCAGCAGGCTTGCACCCAGCGCCAGCGAGACCGACAGAAACACGCCGATCAGCGTATCGGGCGCGAGGCCGGTGCGGTTGCGCAGGTAGTTCAGCACGATCCCGAACAGCAGGCAGTAACCGAACAGGCTGCCATAGGGGCCGGTGTAGGGCTCGCCGAGCAGGATACCGATGGCCACGCCTGTCAACGCGGCATGGCCTACCGCTTCGGAGAAGAACGCGAAGCGCTTGACCACCACCAGCGTGCCCAGACCACCCAGTACCGGGCCGATCAGCAACCCGGCAAGCAGAGCGTTGACCACGAAGCCGTAGGCCAGCGCCTCAGGCAAATAGCCGGACGACGCCAGGCCTTGAATGAAAAGTCGAAAGCTCTCGTAGTCCATCACAGAGCGCTCCCGTTCCTGACGTCTGCCGCACGCGGGTGCGCCGAGAACAGGGTCAGCAGCCGTTCCGGTGTCAGTGCTGTCTGTGCAGGTTCATCGAACAACACCCGGCGACTGAGTCCGGTCACCTGATCGGCAAGCCGTTTTACGGCTTCCAGGTCGTGCTCGATCCACAGCACAGTGATACCGGACCGACGCCAGTCGCCCAGCAGGCGTTCGAAAACTTGAATACCGGCTTCATCCAGCGCCGACATCGGTTCATCCAGCACCAGCAACTGCGGGGCCGGAATCAAGCCCTGTGCCAGCAGCACGCGCTGGCGTTCGCCACCTGACAGCGCACCCATTCGACGTTTGCGCTTGTCCTGCATGCCGACCCGCTCCAGTGCTTGGCCGATAGCCGCCGCGTAATGCTTTGACAGACCCAGAAAAGCAGGGCGTCGCTGGCACATGGCGGCCATGAAGTCATCGACGGTCATCGGCAGGCCGCGGTCGAATTCCAGCGCCTGCGGTACGTAGCCGATCAGGCCGGGCGAGCCGGGCCATTGCAGGCTGAGCTGGCCCTGGTGCGGTGTCTGCCCAAGCAGGGTCTTGATCAGCGAACTCTTGCCACCGCCATTGGGGCCGACCAGCGCATGCACGCTGCCTGCTCGCACGTTGAAGGTAATGCGATCAAGAATCGTGGTGCGGCCCAGCGTGAGGCTGACGTCGCTGAATTCAACGCCAGGTCCCTGACGCGTGATCTCAAGGTTTTGCGCAACGGTCATGCGCCTGCCTCCTGAATCGCCCGGACCACGGTATCGAGGTTGCCGGCCATTTCCTTTTCGTACTTGTCGGCGCTGTATTCGCCATAGGAAATGTGCGACAGCGGGTACAGCTTGACCCCGGACTCACGCTGGATGGTCTCGACGTAGGTGGACGGGAAGTCCATCTCCGAGAAGATCACCTTTACGTCCAGCTCACGCAATTGGTCGATGGTTTTCTTCAACTGGCTCGGGCTCGGTTCGATGCCGTGAGCCGGTTCCACCACTGCCGTGACCTCAAGGCCGAACTCGCGCAGCAGGTAATCGTAGGCGGCATGCACCGTGGCCACACGCAGGTCGGCGTTGGGTGCCTTGGTCAGCTTGGCCAGGGCGTCGGCGCGCATCTGCCGCAGGCGCTTGCCGTAGGCCCTGGCGTTGGCGGTGTAGGTCTTGGCGTTGTCCGGGTCTAGCTTGCCCAGTTCGCGGGCGATGTTGTTGACCTGTGCAATGGAAGCGCTGATCGACAGGAAGGTGTGCGGGTTGACCACCTTGCCTGCACCGCGTGCGGCAACGCCGGTGGCGGCCAGCAGCGGCACGTCGGCGTTGGCTTCGATGGTCTTGATGTCTGGTGTTTCGCTGGCGGCTATCATGCGGTCGGCGAAGTCGTCATGGCCGACGCCATTGAGCACGACCACGTCGAGCGAACCGATGCGCTTGATGTCCTCGGCACGCGGCTCGTAGGCGTGGGGGTTGAAGCCCGCCGGAATCAGCGGCACAACCTCGGCCTTGTCGCCGACGATATTGGCCACGTAGCTGTAATACGGGTGCAGGGTAATACCAATGCGCAGGCGCTTGGCCGGATCGGCAGCGTGGCTCAACGGCGTCATCAGCGTGGCGCACAGGCTGATCAGCAGAACACGCAGCAAGGGACGGCGTTTGAAAAAAATAGGCATGGGAGAGCGGTCTTCTCTGATGATTTCAGTGCTGATGCTGGCGAGTGACACCAGCGTCGAATTGCGCGACAACCTGCTGCCAGCCTGCGCCGATCAGGGTCTTGTCACTGAGGTCGGCCGGTGCAGCCGTGGCCTTGCGGTTGATCCAGATGTCCGCCTGAGCGTCCGGCGAGGAGTCGACCCGCATCAGGAACGAGCCCGCAACGGTCGGCGTCTGGCTCAGGCCCAGATAGGACTGCCCCAGCATCTGCCATGCATGGCCGCCACGGCTCACGGAGCTGGCGTCTTCGGCGAACGGCGCAAAACCTTCCTCGCCCAGTTGTTGCGGCGTCACCTGCGTTGACTGTTCCTGGGTCAGCAGGCGGATCTCATCCAGTGTCACGCGCAGGTCCGCGTAGATGCCCTGTTCGGCGGCAGTCAGGTCGCGGCGGGCATCCAGCTGGTGGCTGGCCACGCCAGGGTCGTCCTGACGTTCGCCACGCAGGCTGACGACGCCAGCGGCAGCCGCCAGGATCAGCAGGCATAACAGCAGGATGTAGAGGGTTTCATGCCCGGCACCGGCCGGGCGCACGATCTGTCGGGTTGGCGTACTCATGGGGCCGGGATGTCCGCTTGGTCGATTTCCACGACATGGCCGGGACCGGCATCGAACAGTACGTAGAACTCGGAGGCGGGGCGCTTGAAGGTGACGGTAGAGTCCTCGCCCAGTTTGCCGGGCACCAGAATGGTCTCGTCATAGCCGATCACGTCCAGAGTCACGCCCGGCGCGCCGCTGCCGTCGGAGAAACCGCCGGTGCAGCGGATCTGTTCATTGTCGATCTGTTTGCACTCGCACATCGGGTTGTGCGCCAGCGCGCCGGTGCTCAGGCCCAGGCCGATCAGGCAGAGCGCAGCGGCCGTCAGCCGCCGCAGGGAGAAGCGGGCATTCATGGTTTGGCTCCTTGTTTTTTCAGCCAGGCCACGGTGGTGGGCGAGGCCTGTTGCAGGGGAATGGAGGTCTGATGCACGGAACCGTCCCAGCCTTCCATGGTGATCCACAGTTCCGAGTCGGGGTGGGTGGTTTCCGGGATCTGCATGAAGGCGCCCATGCGATAGCCGCCGCCGAAGAAAATCACCCCCGCGGTACGCAGACTGCGGGGCTTGCCGATGCGCAGGTAAGTCGCCTTGACCCGGTCGATGCAGGCGTTGCACAGCGCAGCGTTGAAGCCTTTCATGTAACCCGACGCACCGGACAGGCGCGGCGCCTCGTTGCGGTCTTCGGCCAGACGCAGGCTCCACGGGCCGACCTTGAACTCGCCGATCTCCCGTTGCCCGAGGCCCGTATCGCCACGGTCCAGGGCGTTATCGGCAAAGTACTTGGGCATGAAACCCAGTGGAATCAGGATCAGCAGAACGTTGATGTGGAAACGCCATTTGTGCCAGAAACGGCTCAGTGACGAAGCGGGTTGCGCGACAGCGGCCTTGCTCACAGGTTGTTCTCCGGGGTGCCGGTCGCCAGTGGCGGCCGTGGGGTTTGCCGGTTGGAAATCGGGTTCATCTTCGCCTCGCGCTTGAGGGCGTTAAGTGTGGCCAGTGCGGTACGTTTGCTCCAGATCAGCAGGCCGCTGAGCACCATCATGCTCAGCACCAGACCGAAGAACGCCCAGATCAGCTTGATCCAGATGCCGCCGAAGTCGCCGGTGTGCAGTGGACGCATCGACTCGGTCACGAACTCCAGCTTGTTGCGGTCGGACAGCAGGTGCGAGGCGGCAATTTCACCGCTGTACGGGTTGATTTCGGCGGTCTGGTACATCAGCGGATACCAGCTGCGGCCGCCGACCTGCAGGTTGCTGTAGGCGTTGAACGGTGGCGTGATGAAGCTGGCTTCAAGCCCGGGAATGCGTTCCCTGGCGATTTCCACGGCCTTTTCCAGGCTGATGGTTGGCGCAGGGCTGCCGTCGGCGGTCAGCGGCACGGCGCTGTGCGGAATGATCGAAGCGACCTGCGAACGGCTGGAGATACTGATCTGGTTGTCACCGAGGATTGCCTGAATCAGAAACCAGGTGCCGGTGATGGAAATGACAGCAATGAACCAGATCGACCAGACGCCACTGAGCCGATGCAGGTCGCCCCAGAAGATTCGTGGGCCCTGGCTGAAGCGCAGCGGTTTGAAGAAGCCTTTCCAGAATTTCTTGTAGACCACCAGCCCGGTGACCAGCGACGCCAGCAGCGGCAGGCCGAGAATGGAGACCAGATACCAGCCCCACGAATAGCCATTGGTGAACGGCACCAGCCACCAGCCGTGCAGGGCGCGGGTGAAACGACGGAAATCGAACGACGGCGTCAGGCCCTGAATCACCCCGGTATAGGGGTTGACGTAGGCTGGCACAGACCGGCCGTCGGGGTAGGTCACGAACACGCTCAGGGCAAAATAGTCGCCGTCGGGCTGCATGATCGTGCCGACGATCAGGTCCGGTTCGTTGCGTTCGATGGTGGCGCGAATCTGCTCGAAATTCATCCGTTCGGCGCTGTCCGAAGGCGGGTTGTCGCGTATTTCCGGCATGGCCAGCCACATGATTTCCTTGCTGACCACGGCCAGGGTGCCGGTCACACAGACGATCAGCACAAAGAACCAGATGGGCAGGGCCAGCCAGCTGTGGACGAGAAACCAGATTTTCGAGCGGGATTTCTTCGACATGGGTAAACGGTCTCGATTCACGGTATGGAGCGGCCTTCGGGCAGGCATGGGCTCTCGGTGGGGCAACATCTGAAAAACGGGCGCGGTTCTACCGACAGACCCTGCATTCAGTTAAAGACGAATGAGAATACGAAAGATGTAGTTTTTTCTCGCGCTTAAATGAAAGGAAATGTTTCAGAGTGGTCATGGGCGAGGGTGAATGCCGTACGCCGGCTAATTTTCCGCCCGCCGGTTACGTTCAATCTGGACATTGGCGTTGCGTCGGGCCGCAGGGGATCAGGCGCTTTTGCCATCAAGGGAGAGTCATCATGAGTCATGCGTTGAGTTTGGATATCCGGCCGTTGCTGGCGGGGGCAGGTACGTTGCCAATGCTGGTACAGGCGCCCGAGCCAGGTCTGGACTTGATGGACGCACTGGGCGAGTTCAAGCCGCTTGTAGCAGAACATCTCTATCGCGCCGGAGGCATTCTGTTTCGCGGTTTCGACGTGGGTGGTCCTGAGGCGTTTCGCGAGTTCGCCGCAGGCTTCGGCGACCCGCTGCTCAATTACGAATTCGGTTCCACGCCCCGCAGCAACGTGACCAAAGGCGTGTACACCTCCACCGAATACCCGGCGCACCAGAGTATTCCGCTGCACAACGAGCAGGCCTACACCCTTGAATGGCCGATGAAGATCTGGTTCTACAGCATGATCGCTGCGCAGACCGGCGGCGAAACACCCATTGCCGACAGCCGGGAAATCTACCGTCGCATCCCGGCGCGTATTCGTGACCGTTTCATCGAAAAGAAGCTGATGTACGTGCGCAACTACGGCAATGGGCTGGACGTGGAATGGAGCCAGGTGTTCAACACCGAAGATGAACGCGTGGTCGAGGCCTACTGCCGCGCCCACGCCATTGAGTGCGAATGGAAGGATGACGGCGAACTGCGCACCCGGCAGATCTGCCAGGCGGTGTCGCGCCATCCGGTTACTCACGACACTGTCTGGTTCAATCAGGCGCACCTGTTCCACATCTCCAACCTGCAGCCGGAAGTGCGCGAAACCCTGCTGGATGTGGTGGACGAAGAAGACCTGCCGCGCAACGTGTATTACGGCGACGGCTCGGCCATCGAAGAGACCCTGCTCGACGAGATTCGCGGCGTGCTTGACGAGTGCACCGTCAGCTTCCCGTGGCTGGAAAACGACGTGCTGATGCTCGACAACATGCTCACCGCCCACTCCCGCGCCCCGTTTACCGGCAAGCGCAAAGTGATCGTGGCGATGGCTCAGGGGCATTCGGACAGTTAATTCGCCCGTTAAGCCTTCGCTGCGGACAGGACGTGAAGTGTCTGCCTGACGGCGTAACCGTGGTAGGCGCATTGCCGGCGATAAAGCATCGCCGGCAAGCCGCCTCCCACAGTCGGTTGAGCGCAGCAAGGCATGTGTATGACGCTGCGCGTCCGATCTGGAAGGCGCGCACATGTCTCTGCCGATCTCCCTCAAAACCTTTCTAAATATTTCCCCGCCAATTCGTTCTTGTTGAGACGGCCGCGCCACACGGTCAGCCCCATTCAGCAAGGACATGCCCCATGAACCCCGAACACGCCCAGAAACTCGCTCGCCGTTTTGTCGAGTTACCCTTGGAAAAACGTCGCTTGTTTCTCGACGGCATGCGTCGTGAAGACATGGATTTCTCGCTGTTCCCGATCCCGTCGTGCGAGGGGCTGGCCGAGCGTGACGGGCTGTCTTACGCGCAGCAGCGCATGTGGTTTCTCTGGCAACTGGACCCCGGCAGCGCAGCCTACAACCTGCCGATGTCAGTGTGCCTGAAGGGCGCGCTGGACCTGCCGCTGCTGGAGCAGGCCTTCAGCGCGCTGGTCGAGCGTCATGAGAGCCTGCGCACGACCTTTGGTCAGGAAGGCGACCGGGCTTTTCAGCGTGTGGCACCTGCGACTCCCGTGCGCATCGAATTGACTGACCTGAGTGCGATGCCGGTCGATCAGCGCTGGGTCGCGGCGCGTCAGGCCATGGCCGGGCAGGCGGTGCAGGCGTTCGATCTGCAGCACGGGCCGCTGTTCACGGTGCGCGTCTTGCGTCTGGCCGCGCAGGAGCATGTGCTGCTGCTCAACCTGCACCACATGATCACCGATGGCTGGTCGATGAACGTGCTGATCGACGAGTGGCTGCGAGGCTACGATGCGCTGGTCGCCGGTCAGCCGCTGCCGTTTCAGCCGCTGGTCGTGCAGTACCGCGATTACGCCGTGTGGCAGCGCAGCTGGCTGGAAGCCGGCGAGCAGGAGCGGCAGCTGGATTACTGGCGTGCGCATCTGGGCGACGAACATCCCGTGCTGGAGCTGCCGACAGACCGCCCGTACCCGGCCTTGCCCAGCCACGAAGGTGCACGCCTCGAACTGGCGCTGGAGCCCGAGCTGCTGCGCAACCTGAAAACCCTCGCCCAGCGCCACGGCGTGACGCTGTTCGTGGTCCTGCTGGCGACCTTCAAAAGCCTGCTGCACCGTTACAGCGGACAGACCGATATCCGGGTCGGCGGGTTGATCGCCAACCGCACCCGCAGCGAAACCGAAGGGTTGGTCGGCTGCTTCATCAATACTCAGGTGCTGCGCAGCGAAGTCACGGCACAGACGCGCTTTGTCGATCTGCTGCAAACCGTGGCCAAGGCTTCGACCGGCGCACAGTCGCATCAGGAGTTACCGTTCGATGCGGTGATCGACGCCCTGCAGCCCGAGCGCAGTCAGAGCCACAACCCGCTGTTCCAGGTGATGTTCAATCACCAGCCGGTGGTCGCCGATCTGCTCGACAAACAACTGGCCTGTGGCTTGCGCGTGGCCAATCTGCCTGCCGAACAACAGGCACTCGCCCAGCGCTCCCACGCCGCTGCCAGTGACCTGATGCTGGCCACCAGCGGTGAAGGCGAGCAGTTGAACGCTGCATTCACCTACGCCACCGATATTTTCGACGAGGTCACCATTGCCCGGCTGGCCGCGCACTGGCGCAACCTGCTGGCGTCGGTCTGTGCCGATCCACTGCAAACCGTGTCGCAACTGTCGATGCTGGCGGCTGACGAGCGCATGCAATTGCTGGATGTCGATAACGCGATCAACGACGATAGCAGCACGCCTGCGCATCGACTGTTCGAGGCGCAGGCCAGACGTACTCCGGATGCCGTGGCGCTGATCCTCGCCCAGGGCGCCGATTCGCCCAGCCTGACTTACGCCGAACTGAACGCGCGTAGCAATCAACTGGCTCGACGCTTGTGCGAGCGCGGCGCAGGGCCGGGTGTGCTGGTCGGCGTGGCGCTGGGTCGTTCTCTGGAAATGCCTGTCGCGCTGTTGGCCGTGCTCAAGGCGGGTGGCGCTTATGTGCCGCTGGACCTGTCGGCGCCGAGCGAGCGTCTGCGGCATGTCATGGAGGACAGTGGCCTCAGGCTGCTGCTGACCCACAGTGACCGCCTCGCCGCATTGCCAATGCCGGAGGGTCTTGATTGCCTGTGCATTGATCAGATCAGTGACATGACGACCAACAGACAAGACCTGGAGGTTCCGGTCGATCCGGCCAGTCTCGCTTACGTGATCTATACCTCCGGCTCCACCGGACGGCCCAAGGGGGTGGCGATCAGTCATGGGTCACTGTCTGAGTTTGTCACCCTCGGTGCCGATTACAGCGACCTGCGTGACGGCGACCGGGTGCTGCAGTTCGCGACTCACAGCTTTGACGGCTTCGTCGAACAGTTCTACCCGCCGTTGTGCCGAGGCGCAGCCGTGGTGCTGCGTGACCAAAGGGTGTGGGACAGCGCGACCTTCCATCAGGCAGTCGTCGAGCATCGCGTGACCCTGGCCGATTTGCCCGCTGCCTACTGGCTCACGCTGGTGCAGGACTTCGCGGCCAGCCCGCCCGCGCACTACGGCGCACTGCGGCAGATTCACGTGGGCGGCGAGGCCATGGCCGTCGAAGGGCTGCGTCTGTGGCGCGACGCGGGTCTGGGCCATGTGCGCCTGCTCAACACCTACGGCCCGACCGAGGCCACCGTGGTGTCGAGCATTCATGATTGCAGTGCGTTGATGCCCGAAGCGGTGTCCTGGCGTGGCGTGCCCATTGGGCATGCGCTGGCCGGACGTCGTCTTTACATCCTCGACGACGACCTGAACCTCCTGCCGCAAGGCGCGGTGGGCGAGTTGTACATCGGCGGGCCAGGGCTGGCACGGGGTTATCACGCTCAGCCGGGGCTGAGTGCCGAGCGTTTCGTCGCGGATCCGTTCGTAGCGGGTGAGCGCCTGTATCGCACCGGTGACCGCGCCCGGCAGCGTCTGGATGGCGCCATCGAATACGTTGGCCGGGTCGATCATCAGGTGAAGATTCGCGGCTTCCGCATCGAACTGGGTGAAATCGAGTCGCGCCTGCAGCAGTGCGATGACGTGCGCGAAGCCGTGGTGCTGGCCATTCCTCTGGCGGGCAGCACGCACCTGGTGGCCTACATCGTGCCGCACACCGCAGCCATCAGCGAAACCGGGCAACTGACGTTGCGCCAACGCATCAAAGCCGAGTTGCAGGGCAGCCTGCCGGATTACATGGTGCCGACCCACCTGTTGTTGCTGCCGACTCTGCCGCTGACCCCCAGCGGCAAGCTGGACCGCAAGGCCTTGCCCGCGCCGGACGCCAGTCAGTTGCAGGCTCTTTATCGTGCGCCGCACAGCGAGGTCGAAATCTGCCTCGCAGCCATCTGGCAGGAAGTCCTGCACACGGCGAGGGTCGGGCTCGATGATCACTTCTTCGAACTGGGCGGCCATTCGTTGCTGGCCGCGCAAGTCATTGCCCGCATCAAGACGCAACTGGGCGTCAGCCTGCCGTTGCGCGTGCTGTTCGAAAAACCGGTGCTGGGCGATCAGGCCGCCGAGGTCACGCTGCTGACCGCCAACACCCCTGACAACGACTGGAGCGATATGGACCAGTTCATGGATTCGCTGGAGGAGTTTGAAGCATGACCGGGACCACTGCTGCACGTATCGCGAAACGTTTTGTCGGCCTGTCGCTGGAGCAACGCCGACAGTTTCTCGCCCGGCTGCGTCAGGACGGCAAGGACTTCAGTCTGTTGCCGGTACCGGTCAGTCGTCATGACTTCACCGAGATCCCTCTGTCCTTCGCTCAGCAGCGCCTGCTGTTCCTCTGGCAGCTCGATCCGTCGAGCGATGCCTACAAGATGACCACCGGCCTGCGTCTGCATGGCATGCTGAACGAGGCGGCGCTGACCCGTGCATTCGACCATCTGATCGAGCGCCACGAAGTGCTGCGCACCGTGTTCCAGACCGACGGCGACCAGCCGCTGCAAATGGTGCTGCACGACCAGCACGTGGCGCTGGAGCGCAGTGATCTGTCCGCGCTCGACACCGTGCAACGCGATGCCGAACTGGCCTTGCAGGTGGCGACTGTCACCGCTCAGCCTTTCGATCTGCGTTCGGGTCCGCTACTGCGCGTTCACCTGTTCCGCCTGGCCGACCAGGAGCATGTACTGGTGGTGTGCATGCACCACATCGTCTCCGACGGCTGGTCGATGGATGTGATGATTCAGGAGTTCGTCCACGCCTATCAGGCATACAGCGAAGGCCGCGAACCGAGCCTGCCGGAACTGCCGCTGCAATACGCCGATTACGCGATCTGGCAACGCAGCTGGCTGGAGGCGGGCGAGGGCGAGCGGCAACTGGCTTACTGGCGCGATCAATTGGGCACCGAGCAGCCGCTGCTCGACGCGGCACAGGATTTCCCGCGGCCGGTTGCGCAGAGCTATCAGGGCGAACACCTGCGTTTCGATTTCGGTGCCGACCTGTCGTATCAACTCAACGCTTTTGCCCGCACTCACGGGATGAGCCTGTTCATGCTGGTGCTGGCCGGTTTCTCGCTGTTCCTGTCGCGCAAGGCCGGACAGCGCGATATCCGTATCGGAGTGCCCAACGCCAATCGGGGCAGGGCCGAGACGGAAGGGCTGATCGGCTTTTTCATCAATACCCAGGTGCTGCGTTGTCAGGTTGACGAACGCTTGAGTTACCTGGACCTGCTGACGCAGATTCGTGACACCTCGTTTGGCGCGCAGGCGCATCAGGACGTGCCGTTCGAACAACTGGTCGATCATCTGGCACTGGAGCGCAATCTGGGTCACAACCCGCTGTTCCAGGCCAAGTTCAACCAGAACGTGGTACTCAAGCAGAAGACCGCGCTCAGACTGCCGGGTCTGGACGTCAGCGAATACGCTTTCGACAAGCAGGGCGCGCACTTTGACCTGGCGCTGGACATCACCGATGACGGCACGCTGATTCATGGCGACATGGCCTTTGCCAGCGACCTGTATCGCCGTTCGACGGTCGAGCGCTTCGTGCCTGAATTGCTGGCCCTGTTCCGGACCTTGCTCGCTGCGCCCGAGGCGCCGCTGTTCAGTCTGGGCGCTCTGGCGGTCGAGCAGGCACCACGTCCGCTTGAGCCCGCTCTTTCGGCATTGCAACAGTGGCATCGTCAGGTCGAACGGCAGCCGCATGCGCTTGCGGCCCGTTATCTGGACTGCACCTTGAGCACGCTGGAGCTGGATCAGGCCGCCAATCAGCTCGCCCGCCACTTGATTGGACTGGGTGTACAGCAAGGCCAGCCGGTCGCTGTATTGATGGAGCGCTCGCTCGACTGGCTGACGTCAGTACTGGCGATTTTCAAGGCCGGTGGCGTGTACATGCCGCTGGACGTCAAGGCGCCGAATGCGCGTTTGCAGCAGATGCTGGCCAATGCGAAGGCCAAAGTGGTGCTGTGTGGCGAAGGCGATGCGCGGGCCGGGTTGCTGGCAGTCGAGGGCTGTCAGGGCGTCAGTTGGACGCCTGCGTTGTGGCAGGACTTGCCCGCCAATACCCTCGAACCGACGCTTGTCGCCGAGTCGCCGGCCTACGTCATTCACACCTCCGGTTCCACCGGCCAACCCAAGGGTGTACTGGTCAGCCATGGCGCTTTGGCCAGTTACGTACGTGGTTTGCTGGATCGACTGCAACTGGCTCCCGACGCGAGCATGGCGCTGATTTCGACCATCGCCGCCGACCTGGGCCACACCGTGCTGTTCGGCGCCTTGTGTTCCGGTCGCACCCTGCACGTGCTGCCTGAAACCCTCGGGTTCGACCCGGACGGCTTCGCCCGTTACATGGCCGAACATCGGGTCGGCGTGCTGAAAATCGTCCCCGGCCATCTGGCGGCGTTGATGCAGGCCAGCCAACCCGCCGATGTGCTCCCGCAACACGCATTGATCGTCGGCGGTGAAGCCTGTCCGCCGACGCTGGTCGAGCAGATTCGACAGCTCAGGCCGGAATGCCGGGTGATCAACCATTACGGCCCGAGCGAGACCACGGTCGGGGTGCTGACCCACGAAGTGCTCGCGTTCGACCCGTTGCGTCCTGTTCCAGTGGGCACACCGTTGCCGGGCGCTCAGGCGTATGTGCTGGATGACGTGCTCAACCTGAGCGACACGCAGGTGACCGGTGAGCTGTACATCGGCGGCGACAGCGTGGCGCTGGGGTATCTCGGACAACCTGGGCTGACCGCCGAACGCTTCGTGCCGGACCCGTTCGCCCAGCATGGCGCTCGGGCCTACCGCAGCGGCGACCGCATGCGTCGCAATCATGAAGGACTGCTGGAATTCATTGGTCGCGCCGACGATCAGGTCAAGGTGCGCGGCTATCGGGTCGAACCTGGCGAAGTGGCGCGGGTGCTGCTGGCACTCGAATCGGTCAGCGAGGCCTGCGTACTGCCGCTGCCAATGGAAGGCGACGAATCGCGCCTGCAACTGGTTGCGTACTGCGCAGCATCTGCCAGCGCTGAAGCCCTGCGCGAACAACTGGCTTCAAGGCTGCCGGACTACATGGTGCCTGCGCAGATCATGCTGATCGACCGCCTGCCGCTGACGGCCAACGGCAAACTCGACAAACGTGCCTTGCCCAAGCCGGGCGTGGTTCACCAGCGCTACACCGCACCGGTGGGCGAGATCGAGGAAAAGCTTGCTGCGGTCTGGGCGGATGTCTTGAAGCTGGAGCAGGTCGGCAGCAGCGACAACTTCTTCGAGCTGGGTGGCGATTCGATTCTCAGCCTGCAAATTATCGCCCGCGCCAAGCGTCAGGGCATCAAGCTCAGCCCCAAGCAGTTGTTTGAAAAACAGACCATTGGCCAGTTGGCGTCGGTGGCAAAGCTGATTCAGAAAAAACCGGTGGCGACGGTGGAGCAGAGCAGCGGTTCATTGCCCTTGCTGCCGATTCAGGCGCGTTTTTTTGAGCTGGAGATTGCCGAGCGCAATCACTGGAATCAGGCCGTGATGCTCAAGCCGCGAACGGCACTCGACGCGACCCGGCTGCAAAGCGCGCTCACTGCGCTGATCGAACACCATGACGCCTTACGCCTGGGCTTCGTCCAGCAGGACGGCCAGTGGCACGCGAGCTTTGGTGCGCAGGACGTACGCAATCTGCTCTGGGTCCATGAACTGGACAATCGCGAGCACCTGACCGCGCTGGCCGACAAGGCCCAGCGCAGTCTGAATCTGCAAGCCGGTCCGCTGCTGCGCGCCGTGCTCGTCAACCTGCCGCAAGGCGAGCAGCGCCTGCTGCTGGTCATTCACCATCTGGTCGTCGACGGCGTGTCATGGCGGGTGCTGCTGGAAGACCTGCAACAGAGTTATCAGGCGCTGGCCGCTGGTCAGCCACTGACGCTGCCTGCAAAAACCAGCGCGTTCCAGCGTTGGGCTGAACAGTTGCAGAACCATGCAAAGAGCGACGCACTCACAGCCGAGCGTGATTACTGGCTGCAGGCCTTGAAGGGTGCCGATCAACCGCTGCCTCGCGACAAGCCGAATGGCACGCAGCGCAATCGCGACGCAGCCCATGCATCGTCCTGGCTGAGCAGGGAACTGACCCATCAGTTGCTGAAAGTCGCGCCGTCGGCCTACCGCACTCAGGTCAATGACCTGCTGCTGACGGCACTGGCGCAGGTGCTCTGCGAGTGGAGTCGACAGCCATCCGTGCTGATTCAGCTGGAGGGTCATGGCCGCGAAGACCTGTTCGATGACATGGACCTCAGCCGCACAGTCGGCTGGTTCAGCAGCCTGTTTCCGGTCCGCCTGACGCCTCACTCCACGCTGGCTGAGAGCCTGTGCGGCATCAAGGAACAACTGCGCGCGGTGCCGAACAAGGGCATCGGTTACGGCGTGTTGCGATATCTGCGCGAGCCGTCGTTCGCCCGCGAATGGGCTGCGTTGCCCGAAGCGCACGTCACGTTCAACTATTTGGGCCAGTTCGACGCCAGCTTCGACAGCCAGAATGCCCTGTGGCTGCCAAGCGCAGACAGTGCCGGTGTCGCACTGGATGAAGACGGCCCGCTGGCCAATAGCCTGAGCCTCAATGGCCAGGTGTTCGACGGCCAGCTGCAGATGAACTGGACGTTCAGCCGCGAGCAATACCAGCCCTCGACCATCGATGCTCTGGCGCGTCGTTACGAACAGGCCTTGACCACCCTGATTGAACATTGTGCGGCCGGGCATCAGGGTGTCACACCGTCGGACTTCCCGCTGGCCCGCCTGAGTCAGGTGCAGCTTGACCGTCTGTCGGTGCCTGCAAGCAACATTCAGGACATCTACCCGCTGGCACCGATGCAGCAGGGCATGCTGTTTCACAGCCTGTTCGAACAGGATGCGGGCAACTACATCAATCAGCTTCGTGTGACGGTAAACGCGCTGGATGTGCCGCGTTTCAAGGCGGCCTGGCAGTCTGCAGTGGACGCTCATGACGTGCTGCGCAGCTGTTTTGTAAGCCACGCCGAGCAGTCGCTGCAAGTGGTGCAGCGCCAGGCTGATGTGCCTTTTCTGGTACTGGATGCGCGCGGCAAACCGGATCACTGGCTGGATGATTGGGCCAACGACGATCGGCAACAGGGCTTCGATCTGGCACAGGGGCCGCTGTTGCGACTGGCTCTTTTGCAGACCGGCGAACACGCTTATCAACTGATATATACCAGCCATCACATTCTCATGGACGGCTGGAGCAGCTCGCGCCTGCTGGGTGAAGTGCTGCAACGCTACAGCGGCCAGCCGCTGCCGAAACCGGCCGGGCGTTATCGGGATTACATCGAGTGGCTGAGCGTTCAGGACGCTGTTCTCAGCCAGCGTTTCTGGACCACGCAACTGGCCGAACTGGACGAGCCGACCCGGCTGGTGCAGGCGCTCAAGTCGTCGCCGAGTGGGCAGGGGCATGCTGATTACGTACACCTGATCGATGCAGACGGCACCAGACGCCTGAGCGAGTTTGCTCGTGAGCAACGCGTGACCCTCAACACGCTGGTACAGTCTGCGTGGCTACTGGTGCTGCAACGCTACACCGGTCAGTCGAGCGTGACCTTCGGTGCCACCGTGGCCGGGCGCCCGTCGGACCTGCCAGGCGTCGAGGAACAACTCGGTCTGTTCATCAATACCCTGCCGGTCATTGCCAGCCCGCGCCCTGAGCAGACCGTTGCTGACTGGGTGCAGCAGGTGCAGGCGAAAAACCTGGCGCTGCGCGAGCATGAACACACGCCGCTGTATGACATTCAGCGCTGGGCGCGGAGCGGCGGCGAAGCGTTGTTCGACAATATTCTGGTGTTCGAGAACTACCCGATGTCCGAGGCGCTGCAGCGTGCGCCGGACGGGCTGACGTTCAGCGAGTTGCGTAATCAGGATCAGGCGCATTACCCGCTGACGCTGGTGATCGAGGCTGCCGACGTCCTGTCGGTACGCTTCAGTTACGACCGTCAGCACTTCAGCGCCGAAGCGGTCGCGCAACTGGCCGCGCACTTTGGTCATTTGCTGCACCGCCTGAGTGCCGACGCATCCGCCTGTCTGGGCGAATTGTCGCTGCCGGTCACCTGGACACAGGCGGTACAGGTCTGGCCGACCACGCAGTGCGCTCATCAGCGTTTCGAGGCGCAGGCTGCACAAACACCTCAGGCCATCGCCCTGGGTCTGGGTAGCGAACAGTTGAGCTACGACCATCTCAACCGCCGCGCCAACCGGCTGGCCCACAAGCTGCGCGAGCAGGGCGTCGGCCCGGACGTGCGCGTGGGGCTGGCGGCCGGGCGCAGTCTGGACATGATCGTCGGCCTGCTGGCGATTCTGAAAGCCGGTGGCGCCTACGTGCCGCTGGACCCGGATTACCCGCAGGACCGCCTGGCGTTCCTGATGCAGGACAGCGGCATCGAACTGCTGCTGACCCAGGCATCGGTGCTGGACTTGCTGCCGGTTCCGGCGCATGTGCAGTGCCTGTTGATCGAGGCTTCGCTGGACGGCTACAGCGCCGATAACCTGATCAATTGCACAACGCCGGACAACCTGGCCTACGTGATCTACACCTCGGGTTCGACCGGCAAGCCCAAGGGCACGCTGCTCGCGCACCGCAACCTGATGCGCCTGTTCGCGGCCACCGATGACTGGTTTGGCTTCGACGAGCAGGACGTCTGGACGCTGTTTCACTCCTTCGCCTTCGACTTCTCGGTCTGGGAAATCTTCGGCGCGCTGCTGCATGGCGGTCGACTGGTGATCGTGCCGCGTCACACCAGCCGCTCGCCGGAAGACTTTCATGCCTTGCTGATCGAGCAGCAGGTCACCGTACTGAACCAGACCCCGTCGGCGTTCAAGCAGTTGATGCACGTGGCCTGCGAAAGCGGAAAAAACCTGGCCCTGCGTTCGGTAATCTTCGGTGGCGAAGCCCTGGACGTGACCAGCCTGACGCCCTGGTTCGAACGCTTTGGCGATCAGTCCCCCACATTGATCAACATGTACGGCATCACCGAAACCACCGTTCACGTCACGTATCGGCCGATCACCCAGGCCGACACGCAGAACCCTGCGAGTCCCATCGGCGAGGTGATTCCTGACCTGTCGTGGTACGTGCTGGACGCCGACTTCAATCCCGTCGCTCAGGGGCGCAGCGGTGAACTGCACATCGGTCATGCGGGCCTGGCGCGGGGTTATCACAACCGTGCGGCGCTGACCGCCGAACGTTTCGTGCCTGATCCGTTTTCGAAGGATGGCGGACGCCTGTACCGCACCGGCGATCTGGCGCGTTATCGCACGGCAGGCGTGATCGAGTACGCCGGGCGTATCGACCATCAGGTGAAGATCCGTGGCTTCCGCATCGAACTGGGCGAGATCGAAGCGCGTTTGCAGGTCCACGCCCAGGTGCGCGAAGTGATCGTGCTGGCGCTGGAAGGGCAGTTGGTGGCGTATGTGGTGCCGACCGACCCTGCACAGGACCCGCACACCCTGCGTGAAACCCTGAAGAACGAGCTGAAAGCCCACCTGCCGGACTACATGGTGCCGACCCATTTCGTGTTGCTGGATGCCATGCCGCTGACCGCCAACGGCAAGCTGGACCGCAAGGCACTGCCTGCGCCGGATGCCACTCAGTTGCAGGCGCAGTTCGTGACGCCCGAAGGTGAACTGGAGCAACAGCTGGCCGCGATCTGGGCCGAGGTGCTGAGGATCGAGCAGGTTGGTCGTACCGACAATTTCTTCGAACTGGGCGGACATTCACTGCTGGCGGTGCAGATGCTGGTACGTGTGCGTGAACAGTTGCAGCACGAGGTCAGCCTCAAGGATCTGTTCGAACACCCCGTGCTCGCCGATTTCAGCGTCACGATTCAACAGAAAAACGGCGAAAGTGACCATGCACAGGACGAATTGACTAAATCACTGGAGGCTCTCAAACGTTTATCAGCGGAGGAAATTGATAATTTGCTGGCCTGATGGTGTTGCGTGGCGCAAGGGCATTTTTATTCCCTGATACAGCGCAGGTTTGCAGCAAAAAACAGACTGTGGGAGAGGGCTTGCGCGCGAAAAACGACGATGCGGTTTGCCTGACCAACCGCATCCATGGATCGCTGGCAAGCCGCCTTCCACAGTCCAGTGTCTGCCGCGAGATAGCGTTTCGTCAGGGCACAGCGCCCGTTCCCTCAGGAATGCTTCAGTTCAGTTGTTCAGGAGAAACACCCGTGCACCAGTTGCTTGACTCCGTTAAATCGCTGTCCCCCCGTGAACGCAAGGCGCTTGCGGTCCTGCTCAAGCGCCAGGGGGTGAATCTTTACGGAGTCACGCCGATCTTCCCCAGGGAGACGCAGGAACCGGCTGCGCTGTCCTTTGCACAGCAGCGGCAATGGATTCTCTGGCAACTGGAGCCGCACAGCGCGGCCTACAACATCCCGCTGGCTTTGCGGCTGCATGGTCCGCTGAACCGTGAAGCCCTGCGTCGCAGCGTCGAGGCGTTGATCGAGCGCCACGAAACCCTGCGTACACGCTTCGAGCAGCAGGGTGACGAAGCGTTTCAGGTTGTGCATCCGGCGTCGGCTTTTGTGCTGAACGTCGACCGGCTTGTCGATGGCCAGTCGGTCCAGGATTACGTCGATCACGAAGTGCAACAGCCGTTCGATCTGCAGCACGGACCGCTGCTGCGCGTCAGGCTGTTGCAGCTTGCCGATCACGAACACGTGCTGGTCCTGACCCAGCACCACATCGTGTCCGATGGCTGGTCAATGCCGATCATGGTCGAGGAACTGCTGCAGGGGTATCAGGCGATCAGCCAGGGGCGCGCGATCGAACGTGAGCCGCTGCCGATCCAGTACGCTGACTATGCGATCTGGCAACGCAACTGGCTGGAAATGGGTGAACAGGCACGGCAGCTGGAGTACTGGAAAACCCAGCTCGGCGATCAGTCAGTGGTGCTGGAATTGCCCACCGACCGTCCACGTCCGGCTGTGCGCAACCTTCATGGCGCACGCTTGAATATCGAGCTGGACGCCGCACTGTTGAACCGCCTCAAGTCCCTCGCCCGTGAGCAGGGCATCACCGTGTTCATGCTGTTGCTGGCCTCGTTCCAGACCCTGCTGCATCGCTACAGCGGGCAGGACGATGTGCGCGTCGGCGTGCCGATTGCCAACCGCAACCGCAGCGAAACCGAAGGGCTGATCGGCTTTTTCGTCAACACTCAGGTGCTCAAGGCCGAGTTCTCGGCGCAAACCAGCGTGGCCGAACTGCTGCAACAGATCAAACAGACTGCTTTGCAGGCTCAGGCCCATCAGGACTTGCCGTTCGAACAATTGGTCGAAGCCCTGCAGCCGGAGCGCGACCCGAGTCGCAGTCCGCTGTTTCAGGTCGCTTACAACCACCAGACCGAAGCCCGCAACGAAGCCCGCGAGCTGGCAGGGCTGCGTCTTGAATATCAGCTGTCCGACAAACACACCGCGCAGTTCGATCTGACGCTGGACACCTGTGAGCGTCTGGACGGGCTCGGCGCATCGTTGACCTACGCCACTGACCTGTTCGACGCATCCACCATCGAGCGCATGGCGGGTCACTGGCGCAACCTGCTGCAAGCCATGACAAGCGATGTACAGCAGCGCATTGCCGACCTGCCGTTGCTGAGCGCCGAGGAGCACGAGGCGACCTTGCAGGGCTGGAATGCCGGTCTGAAGGTTTATCCGACCGAGCAAGGCGCGCATCAGCGTTTCGAGGCGCAGGCTGCACAAACACCGCAGGCCATCGCCCTGAGTCTGGGTAGCGAGCAGTTGAGCTACGACCATCTCAACCGCCGCGCCAACCGGTTGGCCCACAAACTCCGCGAGCAGGGCGTCGGCCCGGACGTGCGCGTGGGGCTGGCGGCCGAGCGCAGTCTGGACATGATCGTCGGCCTGCTGGCGATCCTGAAAGCCGGTGGCGCCTACGTGCCGCTGGACCCGGATTATCCTCAGGACCGCCTGGCGTTCCTGATGCAGGACAGCGGCATCGAACTGCTGCTGACCCAGGCATCGGTGCTGGACTTACTGCCGGTTCCGGCGCATGTGCAGTGCCTGTTGATCGAGGCTTCGCTGGACGGCTATAGCTCTGAAAATCCGGTCAACCATACGACGCCGGACAACCTGGCCTACGTGATCTACACCTCGGGTTCGACCGGCAAGCCCAAGGGCACGCTGCTGGCGCACCGCAACCTGATGCGCCTGTTCGCGGCCACCGATGACTGGTTTGGCTTCGACGAAAAGGACGTCTGGACGCTGTTTCACTCCTTCGCCTTCGACTTCTCGGTCTGGGAAATCTTCGGCGCGCTGCTGCACGGCGGTCGACTGGTGATCGTGCCGCGTGACACCAGCCGCTCGCCGGAAGACTTTCATGCCTTGCTGATCGAGCAGCAGGTCACCGTGCTGAACCAGACCCCGTCGGCCTTCAAGCAGTTAATGCACGTGGCCTGCGAGAACGACAAACCCCTGGCCCTGCGTTCGGTGATCTTCGGTGGTGAAGCCCTGGACGTGACCAGCCTGACGCCCTGGTTCGAACGCTTTGGCGATCAGTCTCCCGAACTGATCAACATGTACGGCATCACCGAAACCACCGTTCACGTCACGTATCGGCCAATTACTCAGGCCGACACGCAGAGCCCTGCGAGTCCCATCGGCGAGGCGATTCCTGACCTGTCGTGGTACGTGCTGGACGCCGACTTCAATCCCGTCGCTCAGGGGTGCAGCGGTGAACTGCACATCGGTCATGCGGGCCTGGCGCGGGGTTATCACAACCGTGCGGCGCTGACCGCCGATCGCTTCGTGCCTGATCCGTTTTCGAAGGACGGCGGACGCCTGTACCGCACCGGCGATCTGGCGCGTTATCGCTCGGCAGGCGTGATCGAGTACGCCGGGCGTATCGACCATCAGGTGAAGATCCGTGGCTTCCGCATCGAGCTGGGAGAGATCGAAGCGCGTTTGCAGGCCCACGCCCAGGTGCGCGAAGTGATCGTGCTGGCGCTGGAGGATCAGTTGGTGGCGTATCTGGTGCCGACCGACCCTGCACAGGACCCGCACACCCTGCGTGACACCCTGAAACGCGAGCTGAAAGCCCACCTGCCGGACTACATGGTGCCGACCCATTTCGTGTTGCTGGATGCCATGCCGCTGACCGCCAACGGCAAGCTGGACCGCAAGGCACTGCCTGCACCGGATGCCACTCAGTTGCAGGCGCAGTTCGTGGCGCCCGAAGGTGAGCTGGAGCAGCAACTGGCCGCGATCTGGGCCGAGGTGCTGAAGGTTGAGCAGGTCGGTCGTACCGACAATTTCTTCGAACTGGGCGGGCATTCACTGCTGGCCACGCAGGTCATTTCGCGTGTTCGTCAGCAGCTCAGTGTCGAGCTGTCCTTGCGACATCTGTTTGAAGCCCGGGATCTGGCCGCATTCGCGCAGTGCGCAGGTCAGGGTCAGGGTCAGGGTCAGGCTGCCGGCACGCCGTCGTTTGTCAAAGCCGACCGCAGTCAGCCGCTGGGTCTGTCTTACGCCCAGCAACGTCAATGGTTCCTCTGGCAACTGGACCCGCAAGGCACGGCCTACAACACGCCTGCCGTGTTGCGCCTGAGCGGCTCGCTGGATATCGCTGCGCTGGAAAACAGTTTCAGCGCATTGATTGCCCGTCATGAAACCCTGCGTACCACCTTCCGTCAGGACGGCGAGCTGGCGGTACAGGTTATCCATCCGGCCCGCGCCTTCACCCTGACGGTCGAGCCGGTGCCGAGCGGGCAGAGTATTGAAGCTGTTGTGCAACGCGAAGTGCAGCGTCCGTTCGACCTGGAGCGGGGGCCGCTGCTGCGCGTAAAACTGCTGCATCCGGGCCGCGACGAGCACGTACTGATCCTGACCCAGCACCACATCGTGTCCGATGGCTGGTCGATGCCGATCATGGTCAAGGAACTCGTGCGTCTCTACGAAGGCTTCAGTCAGGGCCATGATGTGCAGCTGGCCGAGCTGACCAGGCAGTACGCTGATTACGCGCTCTGGCAACGAAGCTGGATGGAAGCGGGCGAGCAGGCCCGGCAGTTGGCGTACTGGAAACAGCAACTGGGTGACGCGCAACCGATTCTGGAACTGCCTGCCGACCGACCGCGTCCGGCGTTGCAAAGTCATGCCGGGGCGCGACTCGCCATCGAGCTGGATGAGGCGTTGATCGAAGGGCTGAAAAACGTGGCCCGTCAGCAGGGCGTGAGCCTGTTCATGGTGCTGCTGGCCTCGTTCCAGAGCCTGCTTCATCGCCACAGCGGTCAATCCGACATTCGGGTTGGCGTGCCGATTGCCAACCGCACCCGTGCTGAAACCGAAGGTCTGATCGGCTTTTTCGTCAATACTCAGGTGTTGCGCGCCGGGTTCGACCTGCACACGACCTTCGATGAATTGTTGCAACAGGTCAAACACACCGCGTTGCAGGCTCAGGCGCATCAGGAGCTGCCGTTCGAGCAACTGGTCGAAGCGCTGCAGCCCCAACGCAGCCTCAGTCACAGTCCGCTGTTCCAGGTCATGTTCAACCACCAGAATCAGGCCAGCGCCGAAGTGAGCGAAGTGGCGGGGCTGCAGGTTGAATCAGTCGAACTCAACAGCTACCCGGCGCAGTTTGACCTGACCCTGAATACCGCCGAACACGAGGGTGGGTTAAGTGCGGGCATGACTTATGCCACCGCATTGTTTGATCGCAGCACCATCGAGCGCATGGCCGGGCACTGGCAAACCCTGTTGCGAGCCATCTGCGCCAATCCCGGCCAGCGCATTTCCGAACTGCCGATACTGAACGACGCCGAACGTCAACAGATGCTGGATTGGAACGCCACGGCTGCGGCCTTCCCGAGCGAGCAGTGCATTCATACGCTGATCGAGGCTCAGGTTCAAAAAACGCC
>NZ_JAFFZW010000006.1 GCF_017826695.1 Pseudomonas alliivorans | reverse complement strand
ATCAGCTGTCACCGGTAGAGTTTGAAAAACGTTACGCAATGAGCTTGCAAGGTGTCTAGAGAATCCGGGGCGATTCACGATATCGGTTACGACGAGGCTGCCGAGTTGGGTGCGGTGATTCGCGATTGCTGGGGCGCGAAGCTCAACCGGCAGTTTCCGGATTCGGGTTTTGAGGCGCGGCTTTTGCTTGATGATGAACTGGATGAGGTCTGGGTGAGATTGTGCAGCTTGTGATTTTTGATCTGGCGTATACGCGTATCGCTGACGTGTGAGGGATAATGACTGTCATACGAGGTTTACTGGCATCCCTCTCAACCATGACCCTCTGCATCCTGATCACACTATTCATCATGGGGCACTGCTGGCCCGAGATGCCTTACGAGCAAGCGCTGGGTTATCTGTCGGGCGCCGGGCTGGCGGGGATGGTGGCGGGAGCATTGATTTTTTCGACTGTTCGGAAGTCGAGGCTTCGGCGTTTTTGCTGAAGAGGCATCAGGAGGGCTTCGGTGTGCGACGGGCCCCTGATTCTCATCAGGCGCCCGGCACCACGACTGGTTTCACGCGTTGAAACGACGGACCAAAGCGCTGAGGTTGTCAGCCAGACGTGACAGTTCCAGACTGGCCGAGTGTGTCTGTTCTGCCCCGGCACGGATGACTTGAATGAAAATGTGACCCATATCCGCTGCCACCTCCACATTCCGGGTTTACCCGTACCGCTCGCCGTCACATAATCGCGCTGAATCCCTTCCAGGAGACGGCCTTGCCGAGCGCAGCCCCTTCATCGTCAGTTTTGCTGGTCCAGCTATCCGACAGTCATCTGTTTGCCGAGGCGGACGGCACGTTGCTGGGCATGAATACCCGTGACAGCCTGGAAAAGGTGGTCGAGCGGGTGCTGGCCGAGCAGTCGGATATCGATGCGGTGATTGCCAGTGGGGATATTTCCCAGGATGGCAGCGTGGAGTCGTATGAGGCGTTTCGTCGGCTCAGCGGACAGATTGCAGCACCTGCGCGCTGGTTTGCCGGCAATCATGATGAGCTGCCGCAAATGGAGCAGGTGGCGCAGGGCGTCGGGTTGCTGGAGCCGGTGCTGGATATCGGCCAATGGCGGGTGACGTTGCTGGATTCTGCGGTGCCAGGTTCTGTGCCGGGGTTTCTGGCTGAATCGCAATTGCGGTTGCTGGCGCAGTCCTTGAGCGAGGCGCCCGACCGGCATCATCTGGTTTGTCTGCATCATCATCCGGTGACCATCGGTTGTGAATGGATGGCGCCGATCGGTTTGCGCAACGCCGAGGCGTTTTTTGCGGTTTTGGATCGATTTCCGCAGGTTCGTGCCGTGCTCTGGGGGCATGTGCATCAGGAATTCGACCAGATGCGACAGAACGTGCGGTTGCTGGCCTCGCCTTCGACCTGTATCCAGTTCGCACCGGGCAGTGAGGACTTCAAGCTGGACACCCTCGCGCCAGGCTACCGATGGCTGCGTTTGCACGATGACGGACAGCTTGAAACGGGCGTTTCCCGCGTGGTCGGCATGGTGTTCGAGGCCGATTACGGCGGCACCGGCTACTGAATCGTCTTACGTAACTATTTCCAGTAAGGTTTTGTCGCGTTAGTCCCTGTAAACTGCGCGGCTTTGCTTTGCACCCAGGAGCGGCAGCGTGACCAGTGAAACCCCCTCATTGCTGTACATCCATGGCCTGAACAGCTCGGCTCTGTCGAAAAAGGCCTGCCAGTTGCTCGCGCTGATGAAGACGCTGGGTCTTGCCGAACAGCTTCAAGTCCCTGAACTGCATCATCATCCGCGTCAGGCCATGGTTCAGCTTGAGTCGGCCATTGCTGCGCTGGGTCGGCCTCTGCTGGTCGGCAGCTCGCTCGGCGGCTACTATGCGACTCATTTGGCGCAGCGCCACGGTCTAAAGGCCGTGCTGATCAACCCGGCTGTCAATCCGCATCAGTTGTTCGACGGGTTTCTCGGCACGCAGCAGAATCTGTACACCGGTGAGCAGTGGCAACTGACACAAGACCATATCGACGCGCTGGCGGAACTGGAAGTGCCCGCCCCTCAGGATCCGCAGCAGATTCAGGTCTGGCTGCAGACGGGTGATGAGACGCTGGATTACCGCCGCGCCCAGGCGTTCTATCGTGCCTGCGCATTGCGCATACAGCCCGGTGGCGATCACAGCTATCAGGGATTTGCCGAGCAACTGCCAGCGCTGCTGAGTTTTGCCGGGTTTGCCCCGAGCCTGTTGCAGGGGATTGATCTGTCAGCGCTGTAAATGACTGCCGGTCAAGGCATAAAAGAACTTTCAACTCCCGAAATTTAATGAACGATTGATAACGAGAACCCATGGCCAATCCCAGCGCTAGCTCTTATAACGCAGACGCCATCGAAGTCCTCTCGGGCCTCGATCCGGTTCGCAAACGTCCGGGCATGTACACCGACACCTCGCGGCCCAACCACTTGGCGCAGGAAGTCATCGACAACAGTGTCGACGAGGCCCTGGCCGGTCACGCGAAGTCGGTGCAGGTCATTCTGCATGCCGACAACTCCCTTGAAGTGTCCGATGATGGTCGCGGCATGCCGGTGGACATTCACCCGGAAGAGGGCGTGTCTGGCGTCGAGCTGATCCTTACCAAGCTCCATGCAGGCGGCAAGTTTTCCAACAAGAACTATCAATTTTCCGGCGGCTTGCACGGCGTAGGGATTTCGGTGGTCAACGCGCTTTCCACTCAGGTCCGGGTGCGGGTCAAGCGTGACGGCAACGAATACGAAATGACCTTTGCCGATGGCTTCAAGGCCACCGAGTTGGCGGTCATCGGTACGGTTGGCAAACGCAACACCGGCACCAGCGTGTATTTCGCGCCCGACCCCAAGTATTTCGACACGCCGAAGTTTTCCGTCAGCCGCCTCAAGCATGTGCTCAAGGCCAAGGCCGTTCTGTGCCCGGGCCTGCTGGTCAGCTTCGAAGACAAATCCACCGGCGAGAAAGTCGAGTGGCATTACGAAGACGGCCTGCGCTCCTACCTGCAGGATTCTGTCACCGAGTTCCTGCGCCTGCCGGATGAGCCGTTCTGCGGCAGTTTTGCGGGCAACAAGGAGGCCGTCGACTGGGCCTTGCTCTGGTTGCCGGAAGGCGGCGACAGCGTTCAGGAAAGCTACGTCAACCTGATCCCTACCGCGCAGGGCGGTACGCACGTCAACGGTCTGCGTCAGGGCCTGCTGGATGCGATGCGCGAGTTCTGCGAGTTCCGCAATCTGCTGCCGCGTGGCGTGAAGCTTGCGCCGGAAGATGTGTGGGAGCGCATCGCGTTCGTGCTGTCGATGAAAATGCAGGAACCGCAGTTCTCTGGTCAGACCAAAGAGCGCCTGTCGTCCCGCGAAGCGGCGGCGTTTGTCTCTGGCGTGGTCAAGGATGCGTTCAGCCTGTGGCTCAACACCCACTCCGAACTGGGCCTGCAACTGGCGGATCTGGCGATCAACAACGCCGGTCGCCGCCTGAAGGCCAGCAAGAAGGTCGAGCGCAAGCGCATCACGCAAGGTCCTGCCTTGCCCGGCAAGCTGGCCGATTGCGCTGGGCAGGATCCGGCGCGCTCGGAGCTGTTTCTGGTCGAGGGTGATTCTGCGGGAGGTTCGGCCAAGCAGGCACGCGACAAGGAATTTCAGGCGATCCTGCCGCTGCGCGGCAAGATTCTGAATACCTGGGAAGTGGATGGCGGCGAAGTGCTTGCCAGTCAGGAAGTGCACAACATTGCAGTCGCCATCGGTGTCGATCCGGGCGCAACGGACATCAGCCAATTGCGCTACGGCAAGATCTGCATCCTGGCCGACGCCGACTCGGACGGGCTGCACATCGCAACGCTGCTGTGTGCGCTGTTCGTTCAGCACTTCCGTCCATTGGTCGACGCAGGTCATGTATACGTGGCCATGCCACCGCTGTATCGCATCGACCTGGGCAAGGAAATCTACTACGCGCTCGACGAAAGCGAGCGCGACGGGATTCTTGATCGTCTGGTGGCCGAGAAGAAGCGCGGCAAGCCGCAGGTCACCCGATTCAAGGGGCTGGGCGAAATGAACCCGCCACAGCTGCGTGAAACCACCATGGACCCCAACACCAGGCGCCTGGTGCAGCTTACGCTGGATGATTACGCGGCAACCTCGGAAATAATGGACATGCTGCTGGCCAAGAAGCGCGCCGGTGATCGCAAAAGCTGGCTCGAATCGAAAGGCAACCTCGCCGAGGTCATGATTTGATACGAGCCTGGCTCGCCGCCCTGTCCCTTGTGGTCGCGCCGGTTTTTGCGGCCCCGCTCGAGGCCCTGAAACTGCAGTCCGAGCATCCGGTAGACGGCATGGTTGGCGGCAATCTGTCGGGTCTGGCCTCGTGTCACGGTCGGCTGTGGACGGTTTCCGACCGGGACGACAACCTGCTTTACAGTCTTGATGTGTCAGATCGCGTCTGGAAGGCCGAGCCTCATGCTATCGACATGCCGAAGCCTGAGAGCTATCTGCCGTTGAACCTGCGCTCGCTGGCGAACCTGTCATCGATAGTGCGCGGTGGCAGCATGGATTTCGAAGGCATCAGCTGCGATGCGGCGGGCAATCGTTATCTGGTCAGCGAGGCCTACGGCACGGTGCTGAAAGTGCCGTTGGAAGGTGCACCGGTCTGGCTGCCATTGCCTGCGGCGATGGTTGAACAGGCTCGGGCCAACGGCATGTTGCAGCACTTCAATGCGATCTTTGAAGGCATTGCGGTGAACGCCGCAGGCGACCGGATCTGGCTGGCGGCCGAACGCGAAAAGCGCGGGCTGCTGGTGGTGCAGCGTGACAAGGATCAGTGGACCTGTGGACAAAGCTGCGTACTGCTGGCCGAAGCAGGCAAAGATACGCTGCCGCCGCAGCAGAAGCGCAAAAAGGTCTCAACGGATTTTTCTGATATCTCGCTGTACAACGGCAAGCTGTTCACCCTGGAGCGCTCGGTGTATCGCATCTGTCGTCGGGAGCTTGAAACCGGGCAGATCGAGCGTTGCTGGTCATTTTCCAGGGAGGCCATGCTGCCTTCGCGTCGCTATGATCAGCCCTACGGCCTGACCGAGGCGCTGGTGGTGGATGATACCGGTGCCTGGATCGGCATCGACAACAATTCCGGTGCCCGCGCCGATGGCGAAGAACGCCCGATTGTGTGGCGCTTCGCTGCACCTGCCGCGGGCTGGAGTGACGGCCAATGAACCAGGTGGTTCCCGGCAGGCGCGCTGGCAAGGTCCTGATGATTCTGGCCTGGGCGGCCGGTATCTTTCTGGCTACGCGTTTTTTCGGCGACTGGGAAGACAAGCAGCAGAACCCCAATACCGTGGTCTCCTCGCAGCACGGCGATGGTTATATTGAAGTGCAGCTTGCGGGCAACCGTCAGGGGCATTTCGTCAGTACCGGCCAGATCAATGGCCGGACGGTAGAATTCATGATCGACACCGGGGCGACGGACGTTGCCATCCCCGGTGACATGGCCGACAGCCTGGGCCTGAAGCGCGGTCTGCCGGTAACCGTCAGCACGGCCAACGGCAACAGCCAGGGTTTCCGGACTTCGCTCGACCGGCTGCAACTGGGCGACATTGTCCTGACCAACGTGCGCGCCCTGGTCGCGCCGGGTCTGGAAGGCGATCAGGTGCTGCTGGGCATGAGCGCAATGAAACAACTCGAATTCACACAGCGCGGCGGCAACTTGCTGCTGCGCCAGTCAACACAATGATGAGGCCCGCATGAGCGACTCCCTTGACCTCAGCCTGGATGGCGTAGAACGCCGCTCGCTGGCTGACTTCACCGAACAGGCCTACCTCACCTATTCCATGTACGTGATCATGGACCGTGCCCTGCCGCATATCGGCGACGGCCTGAAGCCCGTACAGCGCCGTATCATCTACGCCATGAGCGAGCTGGGCCTGGGCGCGGATGCCAAGCACAAGAAATCGGCGCGTACCGTCGGTGACGTGCTCGGTAAATTCCACCCTCACGGCGATTCGGCCTGCTACGAGGCCATGGTGCTGATGGCCCAGCCGTTCAGCTATCGCTACACGCTGGTGGACGGCCAGGGAAACTGGGGTGCGCCGGACGATCCCAAGTCCTTCGCGGCCATGCGTTACACCGAGGCGCGCCTGTCACGCTATTCCGAGGTGCTGCTCAGCGAATTGGGTCAGGGCACGGCGGACTGGGTGCCGAACTTTGACGGCACGCTGGACGAACCGGCTGTCTTGCCTGCGCGTTTGCCGAACATCCTGCTCAACGGCACCACGGGTATTGCCGTGGGCATGGCGACCGACGTACCGCCGCATAACCTGCGCGAAGTCGCGAGTGCCTGCGTTCGCTTGCTGGACGAGCCGAAAGCGACCATTCAAGAGTTGTGCGAACACATTCTGGGGCCGGATTACCCGACTGAAGCGGAAATCATCACGCCTCGCGCCGACCTGCTGAAAATCTACGAAACCGGTCGCGGTTCGGTACGGATGCGTGCGGTGTATCGCATCGAAGACGGCGACATCGTGGTCACCTCGCTGCCGCATCAGGTCTCCGGTGCCAAGGTGCTGGAGCAGATCGCTGCCCAGATGCAGGCCAAGAAACTGCCGATGGTGGCCGACCTGCGTGACGAGTCGGACCACGAGAACCCGTGCCGCATCGTGATCATTCCGCGCTCCAACCGCGTCGAACTCGACGAGTTGATGCAGCATCTGTTCGCGACCACCGAGCTGGAATCCAGCTACCGGGTCAACATCAACATCATCGGTCTGGACGGCAAACCGCAGCTCAAGAACCTCAAGTCCCTGCTCAGCGAGTGGCTGACCTTCCGTATCGGAACGGTGCGCCGTCGTCTGCAGTTCCGTCTGGACAAGGTCGAGCATCGCCTGCACCTGTTGGATGGTTTGCTGACGGCTTACCTGAACCTGGATGAAGTGATTCACATCATCCGTACGGCCGAGCACCCGAAGGCCGAGCTGATCGCTCGCTTTGACCTGTCGGAAATCCAGGCCGATTACATCCTCGATACCCGTTTGCGCCAATTGGCGCGTCTGGAAGAGATGAAGCTGCGCAGCGAACAGGATGCACTGCGTAAGGAACAGGCCAAGCTTCAGGCGCTGCTGGGCAGCGAGTCCAAACTGCGCAAGCTGGTGCGTGCCGAGCTGATCGCCGATGCCGAAACCTACGGCGATGACCGTCGCTCGCCTATTGTGGCGCGTGCCGAAGCCAAGGCGCTGTCTGAAAACGAACTGATGCCGACCGAACCGGTCACCGTGGTGCTGTCCGAAAAAGGCTGGGTGCGCTGCGCCAAGGGGCATGACATCGACGCGACCGGGCTTTCCTATAAGGCAGGCGATGGCTTCAAGACGTCAGCCATCGGGCGCTCCAACCAGTTTGCGGTCTTCATCGACTCGACCGGGCGCAGCTATTCGGTTGCCGCGCATACCTTGCCGTCCGCGCGCGGGCAGGGCGAGCCGTTGACCGGCAAGCTGCAGCCTCCGCCGGGTGCGACGTTCGAATGCGTACTGCTGCCTGACGATGAGTCGCTGTATGTGATCGCCTCCGACGCCGGTTACGGGTTCGTCGTGAAGGGTGAAGATCTGCAGGCCAAGAACAAGGCGGGCAAAGCCTTGCTGAGTCTGCCGAATGGCGCGAAGGTCATCCTGCCGCGGCCGGTGACCGATCGCGAGCAGAACTGGCTGGCGGCAGTGACGACAGAAGGCCGTCTGCTGGTGTTCAAGATCAGCGACCTGCCACAACTGGGCAAGGGCAAGGGCAACAAGATCATCGGTATTCCCGGCGAGCGGGTTGCGAGTCGTGAGGAATACGTGACCGATCTTGCGGTCATCGCACAGGGCGCTACGCTGGTGCTTCAGGCAGGTAAACGCACGCTTTCGCTCAAGCCCGAGGATCTGGAACATTACAAGGGCGAACGCGGCCGTCGCGGCAATAAGCTCCCGCGTGGCTTCCAGCGAGTCGACGCCTTGTTGGTGGAAAATGGCTGAAAACATTGATCTGGCGCGGGTGTTCTTCGTTTTGCCATGAAGTACGATGCATAATCGCTGGAGTCATGGCGAATATTCACGGATGATATGAGGTCTTGGGGCGCAAGCGTGGCGCAGTGCCTGCATGGGTCTGGAAAGTATTTATACTGTGGCTTCCCTTGGGGCAGCCACCTGGATGGGATGATGAATTTTCTACGCCTTCCCTTTGTCCTGTTGATGACCGGCGTCCTGGGTCTGGCTGGCTGCAGCGTGCACCAGCCGACCGCGCTTTATCAACTCGACAGCGGTGAGCCTGGTCAGCCGAAACAGAGTAGTGGTCTGGCAGTCTTGCTGGGCCCTGTTTCGGTGGCCGACTACCTGCAACGCGAAACCCTTCTGCAACGACAGCCTGACGGCACCCTGACCGCTTCGCCCGATGGGCGCTGGGCGGGAAATCTGTCGTCGGATATCGATCAATTATTGCTGCGTCAACTGGCCTGGAAGCTTGATAGCCAACGGGTCGTGCTGGCGCCAGCGGTTGCCAACTTCTCGCCTGATGTCCAGGTGGTGTTGTCGATCACTCGCCTTGATTCCGGTGCAAAGCAGCCCGCTGTTCTGGATGCGCAATGGCGCTTGCTGGACCGCAAGGGGCACGTGCGCGACAGTCGACTGGTGCATCTCGAGCAGGTCCATGCGGGCAGCTCGGCCGATCAGGTCAAGGCCCAGGGCATGTTGCTGCAGCGCCTGGCCGATCAGGTCAGCACGGCCATCAAGCCTATCTCCTGGCAGCCACTTGAAGAGCCGAAGAAAGCCCCGGTGGCCCGCGCCAAAGAAGCCGACAAACCTCGAATTCCGATGGCTTCACCGATACGCACCGACCTTGAAGTGTTCCGCTTCTAAGGCTTGGAAAAACAAAAAGCCCGCAGCGATGCGGGCTTTTTATTGGGCGATATTCCGAGGGTGATCAGCGCCTGCAGGATGTGACGTGGAGCGTCGTGGGATGCCTGCCCACGCGAAGCATGGTGACGTCTTTCAAGACGGCCCGCGCCCAGTGTGACGCATGCGCGTCACGGGCGGAGGCGAGCGTTTGTCAGGCCTTGTGCGTTTCGTGCATTCGCGCCAGTTGGCGCTCCAGCATGGACGGGTAGGGCTCCATCAAGCGCTCCACACAACAGGCGCCTTCCGGGCTTGCAATGGGGCGGATTCGGGCACGTTGACGGATCAGAGGGTCGTCGTTGATCCTGCGCTCCACCAGCAGCAGGTTGCGGCTGTGTTGCGACAGCGCCAGTGCGTCCTGCGCGGTTTCGGTCAGCAACAGGTCGATCTGACTCAGGCCGCCGAGGCCTTCACCCAGCGTCAGACCCAGTTGCAGTTGCAAGGTAATGCCGCTGTCAGCGACCTCGATCTGCAAGGCATGGCTCAGCGCACGCAGGAGTTCGCCGCAGCAGATGGCGTTGGTCAGGTAGTCGTCGCCGCTTTCCTGACTGTGGAACAGCATCAGCGTGCTGCCATCGTTCAGAGTATGAAGCTCACTTTCGTACAGCGACGCAGCCTGATCGAGGCAGTCGCGGTAGCGCTGCAACAATTCGGTCAGGCGGGCACGGGGCAGGCGGCGCAGTTGGTCCTGTGCGCCCAGTTGTACTGCCAGAACGGCGCTGTGCCGAGGCTCGCTCGATACCACCGGAGCAGCAACCGGGCGGGCGGTGGGCGCCGGGCCGGCGCTGTCGGACGTGTCGCGCAACTCGGCAAATGGATCATCGCCGTCGTCCTCTTCATCTTCCTCGGCAACGATACGACGTTGAACCGGTGGCGCAGGCAGTCGAGGCTTGGCCAGCGATACAGGATCTCGCGCGGAAAATGACGGCGCCGGTTTTTCGTCCGGCTCAAGATAAGGGTCGTCGCCTTCGTCTTCTTCTTCGTACTCGGGTTCCGGCACGGGTTCAGGCTCTGGAACAGGCGGGGCGAAGGATGTACGCAACTGACGCGCCAGATCACCGATTTCATCCTGGCGATCGGTTGCCGGCGTGTAGGGGTCGATATCGCGCAGCCAGATGCGCATCTGCATCAATGGTGTCGAGATGTGGCGACCCAGACGCAGACTCAGGGCCAGCGCCAGCGCCAGCAGAATGCCCGCCAATATGCCCATGCTTTGCAGGCTGATGGTCATCGGCTGCTGGAATTGCGACATGTCGAGGCTGATGCGCAGATGACCCGCCATCACGTCCTGGAACGTTATCTTGATTTCGTACAAGCCCTGGGCTTCACCCAAAAGCCCGTTTTTCGGGCGCTGGCCGGCTTCGGCAAGGATGCGGTTGTCCACGCTGTAGATCGCGGCATGCGCCACCAGCGGGTTCTTGACCAGATTGCCCAGCAGCACGTTGAGGCTGAGGATGTCGTTGGACACCAACAGCTCGGTGGCCGAGGTGGCGGTCTGGGTCGTCAGGGCCTGCCCCAGTGCGTCAGCCTGTTCATGCATGGCCTGCTTGAACTGCAGGCCCATGACACCGGCGTAGATCACCAACGCCAACGCGACCAGGATCACGTTATGGCTGGCAATGCGCAAAGCGATCGGTACACGGCGATGACGCAGGGCACGAAAGATGAGCAGGAAGAAATTATCGGTTTTAACGGGCGTGTGCCGGTTCACAGAGCACGGCTCTTTCGGTGAAGTTGCCGGGCAGTATAACGATCGACCTTGTAGCGGCAAAGCGCTGCCTGTGCCCGGTGGTCACTGAAAGTGGTTAGAATGCGGTTTTTTTCCACTGCGGGGGTGCGCCTTGCGCGAAATCGTCCTGATTAACATCACCGGTGTAGACCGTCCCGGTCTCACTGCGGCCATCACCGGCGTCCTCGCCCAGGGTGGCGTGAACATTCTCGATATTGGTCAGGCGGTGATCCACGACACGCTGTCGTTCGGCATGCTGGTTGAAATTCCGGGAACCGAACAGGGTTCTTCCGTGCTCAAGGACATCCTGTTCACCGCCTACAAGCTGGATCAGCAAGTGCGCTTCACGGCGGTGTCCGAAGAGGATTATCAACACTGGGTCGAAGGTCAGGGCAAGGCGCGTCATATCGTGACACTGCTGACGCGCAAGGTGACTGCCGAGCAATTGCAGTGCGTGAGCTCCATCACGGCCAAATACGGGCTGAACATCGACCAGATCGATCGCCTGTCCGGCCGCATGCCGCTCGATACACCGGCCGACAAGGGCAAAGGCTGTATCGAGTTCTCCGTACGGGGCGAGCCCGGTGATATGAAAGCCATGCAGGCGGAGTTTCTCGCCGTCGCGCAGGACCTCAACGTCGATATCGCGTTCCAGCAGGATTCGCTGTTCCGTCGCAATCGTCGGCTGGCGGTGTTCGACATGGACTCGACGCTGATTGAAGCTGAAGTGATCGATGAGCTGGCCAAGGCGGCTGGCGTTGGCGAGCAGGTGTCCGAAATCACCGAGCGAGCCATGCGTGGCGAGCTGGATTTCAGTGCCAGTTTCAAGGAGCGACTGGCGTTGCTCAAAGGTCTGGACGTCAGCGTACTGGACGAAATCGGTGCTTCGCTGCGTCTCACCGAAGGTGCCGAAACGCTGTTCGCTGAACTCAAGCGTCTGGGTTACAAAACCGCGATTCTGTCGGGCGGCTTCACCTACTTTGCCAAGCAGCTCCAGGCGAAGCTGGGCATCGATTATGTGTTTGCCAACGAGCTGGCAGTAGAAGATGGCAAGGTCACGGGTGTGGCCGTCGAACCGATTGTCGACGCCAAACGCAAGGCTGACCTTCTGCGCGAGCTGGCTCACAAGGAAGGCCTGAGTCTTGAGCAGACCATCGCTGTGGGCGACGGTGCCAACGACCTGCCGATGCTGGCGATTGCCGGACTGGGCGTGGCTTTCCGCGCCAAGCCTCTGGTCAAGCAGTCAGCCAGACAGGCGATCTCGACACTGGGTCTGGACGGGGTTCTGTATCTGCTGGGTTTTCGCGACCGCGAAGCCAGTCGCTGAAAGTGCAGGGCAGGGCCGTGATCGCGTGAGTGATGGCGGCCTTTACAGCGAGCCCCACAGTGAATCGAATTCCTGCCCCGGCTTGGTTTTTTCGATCTCGGCAGCTTTGGGCGCGTCGTATATCCGGTATTCGAACTGGTTGTAACTGGCGCTGCTGATACGCCGATTGCCCAGTGTCGCGCGCCGCTCTTCGCCATTGACGTTGATCATGACTTTGCTGTCGTCCTGAAACGGCAGGCGAGGTGCGAGCACGGTCGCAGGTTTGTCCATCGCCCGTACTTCCGGCAGCATCAAGGTCCGAAGGTACTGGCTGTTCTGCGATTCGCGGATCAGTTGCATGCCGCACGGCTGGGCAAAGGGTGCGATCAGCTCGATGCCCATCTGCGTGCCGCCGCTGCGCACCTGCCGAACCCACCGCACAATGGCGATGCTCCAGCCTTGCCCGGAGTCATCCTGGATACCCACCAGCTCACCCGCCTGCAACTGCTGCGGCACGTCTTTGTGCCATGCAAGGCAATAACCGCCCGGGCTGTGGTTGACGATGTTCACGTCAAAGATCGGAAATGTGTGCTGCGCATTGGACGTGGAGTCGCCATCGGCGTCGGACTTCTGGTATTCGATTTCTTCGTAGGGCAGCAGAACCGAAGACGTATTGCCACGCTGCGTATCGAACGCGGACGACCAGGGATCGTCGTCGTTCTCGTTGACCACTTTGAGCGCGAAATCGGCAATGTGGCTGGTCGTGTTCAGTTGCAGCAGTTCGCTGAACGACTTCTGCCCGGCAACGTAGTAATGAACCGCGCTCATGCCAATGCAGAGCTTCAGCGTGCCCTGGCCCACCGTGCGCTGGAAAGTGCGTTCGGCAACATCTCCCCAGGCCGCCGCCAAGTGTTGCAGCAGGTCGGTGTTGACGCCGGTCGGGATGAGCAGCTTGGCAGGACCACGCTGATCGGCCGGCAAGGCGAGGTAATGGTTGATTGCATCCGCCAGTGCCAGTGGCTGGATCCCCAGCATCCTGGGCATTTGCTCGTCGGTGAACAGTGTCCGATACAGCGGTGGCTTGTCGGTGGCAGGGTCCAGCGCCAACAGGCTGTGTTCGTCGGCGGGTAGCTGCAGCGTCACCATCGCACTCCAGCTTTCAAGCGCATCTGCCAGCTTGCCGATGTTCAGCTGGCGCATCTGATTGCAGCGTGAGCACCCCATCAAAAGGGCAATCACGTAGGTCTGTTCGGCGCTGAGCGTGCGGGTGTGATGAGCCAGTGGTTCGTCTACCTGCGTGCGATGCAACTGGAACTGGCGGGCAATCTGATAAAGCTGATGAAGTTCGAGCCAGAGACCTTCCTGAACCGGGCAATACAGTTGATTGGCACGAATCAGCGGGCCATTCAGGCCATGCAGCGCCCGTTGCAATGCCGTGGTCAGCATCACGCTCTGGTCCTTGCTGTAACGCGGGGCGATCTGCTGAATAACCTGCTTGTAGCCGGTTGCCAGATGGTTCTGCAGTGCCTGGCAAAGATTGGCCACCTTGCGCGGGCGCTCGTCGAGCACAATGGCCTGATTGAGAAAGTGCCGCTCAAGGTGCTTGCAGACGAAATAGACTTCGGGGCGCAACAATTCCAGCATTTGCAGGCGATTGTCACTCGGGGTGATCAACTGGTTGAGTTCGCTGAGGCCCTGATACAGCTGACGGGCCATTTCACCGAGGTTTGCCTTGGGCAGTCGGGAGATCCAGCGTTTGAGGTCGCGGGGCGTGGGCTCACTGAATGACAGGCTCGACTGCGTTGGCGTGGGTGCACGCAACAGCAGAGGCAGGCTCAAATTACTCATGTGACAGGCGAACTCCAACGACTCTCTGGCCCGGACGGCGACTCCATGCTGGCAATGGGCCACATCCTTCGGTAGGAGGATGTGGACCCGGTGCCACTGAAAAAGTGCAACGTATCCTTACGCACCGATGCTTTCACTCTACCAGTATCGGTGCAAACACGCAGCTATTATGGCCTGAGGCCATCAAGCCTCGGCAATTGGCTTCGCAGCGCCGAGTGCCTGCCCCATCTGGACTTTGGAGAGCGCGCTTAACTGCTCGGCCCATTTAACCTGGTTAGGTCCGAACAGCACGATGGCCGTGGAACCCAGTTTGAAGCGACCCATCTCTGCGCCTTTCTCCAGATGGATTGGTGCGCGTGCGGCTTCGTCGTAGCTGAACGTCTTCAGTTCGCGCTTGGGGGGCGTGACCAGTCCGGCCCAGACCGTTTCGACCGAGGCCACGATCATCGCGCCCACCAGAACGACAGCCATCGGGCCCAGCTCGGTATCGAACAGGCAGACAACGCGCTCATTGCGGGCAAACAATTCCGGAACGTTTTCAGCCGTGGTCTGGTTGACCGAGAAAATACGGCCAGGCACATAGACCATTTCGCGCAGCGTGCCGGCCAGAGGCATGTGGACGCGATGGTAATCCTTCGGCGACAGATAAACAGTGGCGAACTCGCCGCCCATGAACGGTGCGGACAGTTTCGGATCGCCGCCCAGCAGTTCAAGCACGCTGAAGCTGTGACCCTTGGCCTGAAAGATGCGGCCGTGATCGATCGAACCCATCTGACTGATGGTGCCGTCGGCAGGTGAAAGCACGGCGCCCGGCGTGTTGTCCAGCGGGCGCGCATCGGCCTTCAGTGCGCGAGTGAAGAAGGCATTGAAGTGCTCGTAGGCGGTCAGGTCTTCGACCAGCGCCTGCGACATGTCGACCTGATAGCGGCGAACGAACCAGGCGGTGAAGGCGTTCTTGAACCAGGTGACGCGGCATTCGGCGACCAGGCCAGCGATACGGGACAGCAGGTGATGAGGCAACAGGTACTGACTGAGGATAAACAAACGATCTTTCATTGATATTCCTGAACTTGATAAGGAAACGGGCGGGACTCAAAAGGTTGAGCCCGGCCTTGGTCATTTTTCGACAGGCGTGTCCGGGTGATTGCCCCATTCGCCCCATGAGCCGGCATACGCCTTGACCCTGGGATAGCCCAGCGCCTTGGCCACCAGATAGGTGAAGCCGGAACGATGGTGGGTCTGACAATGGGTGATCACTTCCTTGTCGGCCGTGATGCCCAGGTCCTGCAGAATCTGTGGCATGTCATCGCGAATGCGCAGATGGCGTGCCTTGTCCATGCCGGCCGTCCATTCGAAGTTGACGGCGCCCGGTACGTGTCCCGCCTTGGCCGCCAGCACTTTCTCGCCCGAGTATTCGGTGGGTCCCCGGGCATCCCAAACAGCCAGGTCCGCAGCACCCAGTCGGCTTTGCAGGTATTCGCGAGTTGCCGTCGGCTCGTCGTGCAGCTTAAGAGTCACCGTACCGCCAGCGGCTGTCGGAGTATCACGGTTCAGCGGCAGTGACTGAGCTTCCCAGGCCAGCAGGCCGCCATCCACGTAGTGGTAGCGATGATGGCCGATCACGTCCAGCAACCAGATGAAACGCCCGGCCCACCCGCCACCTTCATCGTCATAGACGACATAGACAGCATCAGGGTTATGGCCCAGTTCGCCAAACAGCCTTTCAAGGTCGGAATGTGCAGGCAACAGGCCGGGCGCAGGTGGCTGGCCAAGTTGAGTGCGCTTGGGATCAACGAAGTGAGCGCCAGGAATGTGCCCGGCCTCGTAGCGAGCGCTGCTGGTCAGATCCACCAGAATCAGTTCCGGGGCCTCAAGGCGCTCAAGCAGATCGTTGGGCTCGATGACCAACGGTAAGCCAGCGAATACGGACATTTGCAGCCTCCGATGAAAAGAAAGATGCGAATTGTACGCCAGGCCTCAGGCTTTGCGATGACTAAAGACGCCGAGCGCGCGCTCAATGCATTGCGCGGTTTTTCCGAATGCCTGAACGGAAATTTCTGACAGTGTGCCGCCGCCCTGATCAGCGACCACCAGCATCATGACTTTGCCGTTGCTGCTCAGTGAGCGAATCAGCCAATGCTGACCGCTGAACAGCGCTTTGAGCGGTGCCGGCAACAGGGCGGAAAACTGGGCGATATTGGCAGGCGTCATGCGCAGCTGGGTTGGCTGGGTCAGAAGGCGTTGCAGGACTGTGCTTTCCTTTATAAACAACTGCATCGCTGCAGCCTCGGGCGGCAGTCCGGCAGACTGATGCACGCGCAGCGCCGTTCCAGTCTTGTCCATCATCAGCAGCATGACCCGCTGCATGCCACAGGCAACAAGCGCTTCTCGGGCAGAGGTGGTCAAGTGCATGGCATTGATGAACGGCGTCGGGTCCTGCAGCAGTTCGGCGCATTGCTTGCGCCAGAGCTGCAGAGCATCGGCCGAGGGCGGCGGCGCAGGTTCGTTATCGCGTCTTACGCGTCGTGCATCCCACGGCCAGATCAGGGATTCAGCCGGGTGCCATAGATCCTTTTCGCTGTGATGGCGTGCGCTGCTGGCGGCATTCTGGTGCGCCTGCTGCTGCACATCACCCAATGGCTGTTGCAGGTAAAGGCTGGTGAGTCGTTCCCAGCGCAGGCAGTGTGGGCTGTTCCAGGCATGCTGCGCTGCCAGCGCCAGTCCGTTACCCAGCAGCACGGTGTTGGCGGGCTGGTTGAGCCAGCGGCGCAGGTTGGGGGCGGCATCCATCATCTGCTGTTGCAGCAGCGGATCCTGGTCTTCGCGTGCGATGCGCAGCACCTTGACCAGATCACGCCGCTCGCTGAGCAGCAGTTTGTAACCGCGGGTTACCCAGACCGGCAGGCGCCAGAACTCGGCCAGTGCCAAGCCCAGTTCCAGCAGATTGACGCCGAACAGCTCCTTCTCGACGGCGATGCTGGAGTGGCCTTTATGAATGACGCGAAGTTCGAGTTCTTCGAGCAGCCTGGGATAAGCAAGCGCCATCGGCCAAAGCGGCGCCAGGAACAGCAGGCTGCCCAGATGAATGTCTTGCCACAGCCGCGCCAGACGGCTGGCGAACAGGCCGTTGGCCTGCTGCGTGGCGTGTTGGCTGATCAGGATCAACTGGCGGAAAGCGGCCGGAATCTCTTCAGGCGGCTTGGCGGGCAAACGCCCCAGCAGCACTTCCGTACGCGCCAGACCCAGCCGGTTGATCGCGATTTCCAGGCTTTCGGCCTGTTCGGTGATGCCATGCGTGTGGTGATTGGCTTCGCGCATTACGCTGAGCACCAGCGCAGGACTTTCCTGCATCATTTCCGCTATTTCACGCAGCGAGCGCCGACTGTCGTTGAGTGCCGCACGAACCCGGTCGTGGTTGGCCGCAGGCACTGGCAGCGCGACGCCATCGAGCAGTCTGACCCAGGATTCAAGCGTCTTTGGAACCGGCGGATGTGAAACATGCGTTGTCGACATTCGATGCCCTGTGCAGCTGATTTTCGAGCTGGGAGGCTGCCAGCGTTCTGGGGCGCAACAGCCATTTTGGGTCCCGCGATTCCGGGCCGAACTGGTTTTTTAGCAAGAACTGCCTATAGTCTGGCCCAGTTAGGCCGATAAGGAGAAGAAGAGTTTCAAGAACTTCCGGACTGTCCCTGAACCCGACTCAGTAAAGTATTTTCTCCTATGGCTAAAATTATCGGCATCATTGTCGTTTTCGCGAGTGTCCTCGGCGGATACGTCCTGTCTCACGGCAAGATCATGGCCCTGTTTCAGCCCTATGAGGTGTTGATCATCGGTGGCGCAGCGCTGGGTGCATTTTTGCAGGCCAACCCCGGCCACATGACCATGCACGTGTTCAAAAAGTCGCTGAAGATGTTCGGCACGCGCTTCACTCACGCCTATTACCTTGAAGTGCTGGGGCTGGTTTACGAGATCCTCAACAAGAGCCGTCGCGAAGGCATGATGGCGATTGAAGGCGATATCGAAGAGCCGGCCTCAAGCCCCATCTTCGCCAAATATCCGGGTGTATTGAAAGATGAACGCATGACGGCGTACATCTGTGATTACCTGCGCATCATGTCCTCGGGCAACATGGCTCCCCACGAGCTGGAAGGCCTGTTCGACATGGAGCTGCTGAGCATGAAGGAAGAGCTCGAGCATCCATCGCACGCCATCACCGGTATTGCCGACGGCATGCCCGGTTTCGGTATCGTCGCGGCGGTACTCGGTATCGTGGTGACCATGGCGTCCCTGGGGTCGGGCGACAAGGCGGCCATCGGCATGCACGTGGGTGCAGCACTGGTAGGTACCTTCTTCGGTATTCTCGCGGCCTACGGTTTCTTCGGTCCGCTGGCAACTTCCCTGGCTCACGATGCCAAGGAAGAAATGAACGTCTACGAATGCATCAAGGCTTCTCTGGTAGCCTCGGCCTCTGGCATGCCGCCTTCGCTGGCTGTCGAGTTCGGCCGCAAGGTTCTGTATCCGCTGCATCGCCCCAGCTTCAGTGAGCTGGAACAAGCGGTTCGCGGTCGCTAAGCCATGGAAAATAATCAGCCGATAATCATCAAGCGCGTCAAGCGCTTCGGTGGAGGGCACCACGGCGGCGCCTGGAAAATCGCCTTTGCCGACTTCGCGACGGCAATGATGGCGTTTTTCCTGGTGCTGTGGCTGATGTCGTCCGCCACGCCCGAGCAATTGATTGCCGTGGCCGGTTACTTCAAGGATCCGGTCGGGTTCTCCGACAGCGGTTCGCCCTATGTGATCGATCTGGGCGGCTCGCCTGAAATGTCGCCCAACCAGACGCTCAACCCGGAAGTGAAGACCACGCCTTCGCCGGATACAGTACCTATTGAGTCCGAGACTTCGGAATCCAAGGCTGAGGAAGTCGAGCAGGAGCGTCTCGAAATGCTTCTGCAGGAATTGCAGAACAAGGTCGAAGAGAATCCGCAGTTGCAGAAATTCAAGGACCAGATTCTGTTCGAGATCACGCAGGACGGTCTGCGCATCCAGATCATGGATGCCGACAACCGCCCGATGTTCGACTCCGGCAGTGCGCGCCTGAAACCTTACTTCGAGGACATTCTGCTGGCGATGGCCGACACCATCAAAAGCGTGCCCAACAAGATCAGCATCAGCGGGCATACCGATGCCACTCCGTTTGTAGGCAATGGTGGATTCGGCAACTGGGAACTGTCGGCCAACCGTGCCAACGCGGCACGTCGCGCGCTGGTTGCAGGCGGCTATCCAGAGTCGCAGGTAGCTCGCGTCGTCGGTCATGCTTCCTCGGCGTTGTACGACCCTCAGAATCCGACCAATCCGGTTAACCGGCGTATCGATATCGTCGTGCTGACCAAAAAGGCCCAGGCGCGTATCGAGGGTTCGCAGAACACGGGGGGCGCACCGCAAACGGCTCCGGCACCGACGGCGCCAGCCGCACCCGGAGCAGCGCCGGGCGCTTCGACAGCGCCTGCGCCGGTCGATCCCCAGGCGTACGCCCAGCCTCACGAAATTCGGCAGAAGCTGAATATCTTCGATCAGGGCACGCTGAAGGTCGAGCCGGCTCAGAACTGAGCCATGACGCCAAAGAAAATGCCGCGATGATCGCGGCATTTTCTTTGGCAGAAGCTCAGCTCAGGCAGGTATCAATAACTGTCTTCCGGCAGGCTGGCGATGATCGAGCGATAGCTGTTCATCCGCTGCTGTTGCACGCGTCCGTCTTCGAGCGCCTTGAGCAAGGCACAGCCCGGTTCACGGTCATGCTTGCAGTCGCGGAAACGGCACGTGCCGATCAGGTCGTTGAACTCGATGAAACCTGCTTCCACGTCAGCGCGGCTGACGTGCCCCAGGCCGAATTCGCGGATGCCGGGTGAGTCGATAAGGTCGCCGCCACGGGGAAAGTGGAACAGCCGCGCAGTGGTTGTGGTGTGCGTGCCCTGGCCGGACAGCTCCGACAGCGGGCCGACACGCGTGCCGACTTCAGGCAGCAGGCTGTTGACCAGCGAGGACTTGCCCACACCGGACTGACCCACGAACACGCTGATATGGCCATCCAGGCGCGCCTGCAACTGCTGCATGCCGTCGCCGTGGTGCGCAGACACTTCCAGCACCGGGTAGCCCAGTGTGCGGTAGACAGCCAGCAAGGCGTTGAGCGCGGGAGCGTTCTGCTCGTCGATCAGGTCGGCCTTGTTGAGCAGCAGCAGGGGGTGAATCCCGGCATGCTCGGCGGCAACCAGATACCGGTCGATCAGGTTGGCGTGCGGCTCGGGCATCGGTGCGAAGACAATGACGATCAGGTCGACGTTGGCTGCCACCGGCTTGAGCTGGCCGCGTGAATCCGGGCGGCACAGTTCGGTGGTGCGGGGCAGTTGGGCAACGATCACGCCGATGCCCTGATTGCCAGCGCGCCAGACCACGCGATCCCCTGTCACCAGGGCCGGCAGGTTGGCACGCAAGTGACAGCGGAACACCTGACCGGTCTGTTCGCCTTCCTGGGCCTCGACTTCGACCTGAACGCCGAAGTGGGCAATCACCAGTCCGGTCTGTTCCGGGCCGAGGTCACCGCCTTCGAGTGTTTCGAGCGCGACGGACTCGCGTTTCGCAGCGCGGGCAGCACGTTCGCCCTGAATCTTTTCGATGCGCCAGTTCTGACGACGATTGAGTTGGCGTTTGGCCATGGGTGTTCCGATGTGATGAAGCAGATGAATAGGCAGTACGTTGAATCGGGCGGCAGTCTAGCACGGCCAGGTAAGCTAAACTGCGCGCCTACGCTGAGGAGTCGTCACATGCAGAACAAGCAGAACCTTATCTGGATCGACCTGGAAATGACCGGTCTGGACCCTGACACCGATGTCATCATCGAAATGGCCACGATCATCACCGATAGTGAGCTGAACACCCTGGCCGAAGGCCCGGTGCTTGCGATTCACCAGAGCGATGAAACGCTGTCGCGCATGGACGAATGGAACACCCGTCAGCACGGCGGCTCGGGCCTGACCCAGCGCGTACGTGAAAGCACGGTGACGATGGCTGACGCCGAGGCGCAGACCCTGGCCTTCATCATGCAGTGGGTCCCTGAGCGCAGTTCGCCGATCTGCGGCAACAGCATCTGTCAGGATCGTCGCTTCCTGTATCGCCACATGCCGACTCTTGAGCACTATTTCCACTACCGCAATCTGGACGTCTCGACCCTCAAGGAACTGGCCGCCCGTTGGTCGCCGAACCTTAAGTTCCAGAAGGGCAGTACGCATCTGGCGCTGGACGACATTCGCGAATCCATTGCCGAACTGCGTTTTTACCGCGAGCACTTCATCAAGTGACACATCAGGCCTGTGCGGCGGATGCACCTTCGCTGCACTCTTTCAGTGCATAAGCCTTTCGGCGCACAACGGCGCTGGTTAAACTGCGCGCCCTTGTCGCCGAGTCGTCACCATGTTGCTGATGCTTTATCTGATCGCCATCACTGCCGAAGCCATGACCGGCGCACTGTCTGCCGGGCGACGCGGCATGGACTGGTTCGGCGTTGTGCTGATCGCCTGCGTCACGGCATTGGGCGGCGGTTCGGTGCGGGATGTGCTGATCGGTCATTACCCGCTGACCTGGGTCAAGCACCCGGAATACCTGGTGCTGACCAGTGTTGCGGCGCTGGTGACCATTTTCATCGCCCCGTTGATGCGGCACCTGCGCTCGCTGTTTCTGGTGCTCGATGCGCTCGGGTTGGTGGCCTTCACGCTGATTGGCTGCATGACCGCGCTGGAAGCCGGGCACGGCATGCTGATCGCGTCGGTGTGTGGGGTCATTACCGGGGTGTTCGGCGGTATCCTGCGTGACATCTTCTGCAATGACATCCCGCTGATCTTCCGCCGCGAGCTTTACGCCAGCGTCTCGTTTCTCGCTGCGTGGTGCTTTCTGCTATGCGGGTATCTGGAATTGCCGTCCGGGCAGAGCGTGCTGATCACCCTGTTCGGCGGCTTGCTGCTGCGCCTGCTGGCGATCCGTTTCCACTGGGAAATGCCCAAGTTCGTCTACAAGGATGAGCCTTGATCTGATTGGCTTGCAGGTGTCTGAAACGGTGGAGCGGGGTGAATACAGATACCGTGGAGGCGGCTTGCCGGCGATAGCGTCAGTGCAGTCACTGAAGCGTCTGCTGGAAAAATGAATCGCCGGCAAGCCGCCTCCCACAGGTTTTGTATCTGTCCAGTGAGACGCGCGTAGCGATAAGCGCAGAGCGTGAGGGCCGATCATTGCAAAGGCAGAAAGGTCTAGCGGCCATGCCTGTTCAACGCCCACTTCACATGTTCCCTGACCATCTCCGATGGATACTCGCGCCGGGCTTCCAGCGCTTCGATCACGGGAATGGTCGAAGGTGCGTTGCCCAGTCCGACCGCCAGATTTCTCAGCCAGCGTTCATACCCGGCACGCCGCAAAGGCGATCCCTCTGTGCTGCTCAGAAATGTATCTTCATCCCATAGAAACAGTTCGGCCAGCCCGGCGTTATCCAGATTGTGGCGGGGCTGGAAGTCGCTCTGATCGGTAGGGCGGGCGAAGCGGTTCCAGGGGCAGACGATCTGACAGTCATCGCAGCCGAACACCCGATTGCCGATCAAAGGGCGCAGTTCTTCGGGAATGGAGGTCTTCAGTTCGATGGTCAGGTAGGAAATGCAGCGTCGCGCATCCAGCACATAAGGCCCGACAAAGGCTGCCGTGGGGCAGATGTCGAGGCACGCCGTGCAGCGCCCGCAGTGTTCGGTGGCGTGTGGCGGATCGACCGGCAGCGGGAGGTCCACAAACAGCTCGCCGAGAAAGAAAAAACTGCCGGCCTTGCGATTGAGCACCAGTGTGTTCTTGCCGATCCAGCCCAGTCCGGCCTGTTCGGCGATGGCTTTCTCCAGCACCGGCGCGCTGTCCACGAAGGCCCTGAAACCGAATGGTCCGATGGCTTGCTGAATACGCTCGGCCAGTTGTTGCAGGCGTTTGCGAATCAGCTTGTGGTAGTCGCGGCCCAAGGCGTAACGCGACACGTAGGCTTTTTCAGGCTCGGTCAGGCGCTGAGCCATTTCTGTGTCGCCTGGCAGATAGTCCATACGCAGCGATACTACCCTCAGCGTTCCCGGCACCAGTTCTTCAGGGTGGGAACGTTTGCTGCCATGGGCTGCCATATAGTCCATTTCGCCGTGATAGCCCGCTTCGAGCCAGCGCTGCAGATGCTGCTCGTGGTCTGCCAGATCGAGCCCGGAGATGCCTGCTTCCTGAAAGCCGAGCTCACGGCCCCACGCCTTGATCGATTGCGCAAGGGTGACAAGGTCGTCAGCGGTGGGACGTTCAGCGGTAATAGCGGGCATGCGCAGAGAGAAACCAGAGACAAGGTGCGTATAATTCTGCCAGACATCGGAGCCTAGAGACGCATGTTAGACACGAAACCCGATTTACCCGACGCGCTGTACAGTGCTGCGCAGGTCCGTGACCTCGACGCCCGGCTGATTGCCGCAGGCACGCCAGGCTTCGAATTGATGCAGCGGGCCGCTCACGCAACCTGGCGGGCGATCCGCAGGCGTTGGCCGGAAGCGAGCGAACTGACGGTGCTGACCGGGCATGGCAACAATGCCGGAGACGGTTATCTGGTGGCCTCGCTGGCCCACAAGACCGGCTGGCAGGTTCGCGTGCTGGCCGTCGGTGACCCCGCTGCGTTGAAGGGCGATGCTGCACTGGCCTATGCCGCCGCATCGGGTGTCGATATCCAGCCCTGGGCCAGTCAGCCCATGGCTGGCATTGTTGTTGATGCGCTGCTGGGAACAGGTCTTCAGGGCGATGTGCGCGATCCTTATCGTTCAGCTATCGAGGCGATCAACGCCAGCGGCTTACCGGTGGCGGCGGTGGATATTCCGTCGGGGCTGTGTGCTGATACCGGGCATTGCCTGGGTGTCGCCGTTCGTGCGGACCTCACCGTGACATTCATCGGCCTGAAAATGGGCATGCTGACTGGCGATGCGCCCGATTTGATCGGGCAACTGATTTTTGATGATCTTCAGGCCGACAAGGCCATCGTCGCTCAGGCACCGGTGACTGCAAAGCGACTCGACAAAACCAGCCTGCCTTTCCTGGCGCCTCGACCGCGCACGGCCCATAAAGGTATGTACGGTCGTGTGCTGGTCATCGGTGGCGATCATGGTTTCGGCGGCGCGGCACTGTTGAGCGCCGAAAGCGCATTGCGCAGTGGCGCAGGCATGGTCACGCTGGCGACCCGTGTCGAGCATGTGCCTGCCGCGCTGACACGCATGCCGGAAATCATGAGTGCCGGCATCCATTCAGCCAATCAGCTCATGACGCTGATCGAGGCCGCCAGCGTGCTGGTCGTGGGGCCTGGTCTGGGTCAGGACAGTTGGGGGCGCAGTCTGCTGTCTGCCGCCGCCAACGCAGACAGGCCGCAGGTCTGGGATGCCGATGCACTCAACCAATTGGCGACCGGGCAGGTGGTCCTGCCGAAGAACAGCGTCATCACCCCGCATCCCGGTGAAGCGGCGCGCCTGCTGGGGATCAGTACCCAAGAGGTGCAGAGCGACCGCGCTGCTGCGGCCCATGCGCTGGCGCGTAAATTCAATACGGTCTGCGTGCTCAAAGGCTCTGGCAGCCTGATCGCCGATGTCGATGGGCGACTGGCGCTGTGTGATCGCGGCCACCCTGCAATGGCCACTGCCGGCCTTGGCGATGTGCTGGCCGGGCTGACCGGTGCGCTGATGGCCCAGCACCTGAGTGCGTTCGATGCGGCCTGTCTGGCGGTCTGGCTGCATGCCAGCGCCGGTCAGAAAATCGGTGCATCGGGGCGTGGTATGGCTGCCAGCGATAGTATTCCCGCCATTCGTCAGTTACTGGAGGAGCTGAAACCGTGTCTGATTTAACGCTGCATGTGATTGGCGAAGAGGCCATGATGGCTTTCGGCGCACGCCTCGCTCAGGTCACCGAGGGGGTGGGTGTCATTTTTCTGGACGGGGATCTGGGTGCGGGCAAGACCACGCTTTCGCGAGGCCTGATACGTGGATTCGGGCATGAAGGGGCGGTAAAGAGTCCGACCTTCACCCTCGTTGAGCCCTATGAAACAGGGGCGATCAAGGTTTTTCACTTCGACCTGTATCGACTGGTCGATCCAGAGGAATTGGAGTTCATGGGCGTGCGTGATTACTTCGACGGTGACTCACTTTGTCTCATCGAATGGCCCCAGCGTGGTGCAGGCTTTTTGCCAAAGCCTGACCTGACCATTACCATTAGCCCGCACGGAGAAGGTCGTTCCGTGATATTGAGCCCCACGGGTTCGCGTGGCGAACGCTGGTGTGCCACTTTGGCTTTGGAATTCAAATAGATATGGGGTTAGGTATGCGCATGCGCGCGCTGGTTACTGTAGTAGGTCTGCTGTTGATGGCCTTGGCTGTCGAAGCGCTGGCCGCTACGCAAGTACGAAGTGTCCGCTTATGGCGAGCGCCGGACAACACTCGCTTGGTATTCGACCTTTCAGGACCTGTCCAGCACAGCGTATTTACCCTGACTTCACCTGACCGTCTGGTGATCGATATCAACGGTGCGACATTGGGCGGGCCGCTTAATGTGTCGACCGCCAATACGCCGATCACCAGCATGCGGTCTGCCCAGCGGACTGCAACCGACTTGCGCGTGGTCATCGACCTCAAAAAAGCCGTGACGCCGAAGAGCTTCACACTTGCGCCGAATCAGCAGTACGGCAACCGCCTTGTCGTGGACCTGTTCGACAACGCTGCCGACGCCAACCCTACGCCTGTGCCCACCATTGCAGACACCCCTGCGAACACTGCACCGGCGGTGCCGATCAGCCCGTCCAAGCCTGAGGTCAAGCTGACGCCTGTGCCCAATGGCAAGCGCGATATCGTGGTGGTGATCGACGCCGGTCATGGCGGCGAAGACCCGGGCGCGTCCGGCAGGGGCGGCGAGAAAGAGAAGAATGTGGTGCTGTCGATTGCACGGGAGCTGCAACGCCAGATCAATGCCGAGAAGGGTTACCGCGCCGAGCTGACGCGAACCGGCGACTACTTTATCCCATTGCGCAAACGCACCGAGATCGCCCGTGCCAAAGGGGCTGACCTGTTCGTTTCCATTCATGCCGACGCGGCACCTTCGACGGCGGCCTTTGGTGCATCGGTCTTCGCGCTGTCTGATCGCGGCGCGACATCCGAAACCGCGCGCTGGCTGGCGGACAGTGAAAACCGGTCCGACCTGATCGGTGGTGCCGGTGCCGTGAGTCTCGATGACAAGGACCGCATGCTCGCAGGCGTACTGCTCGACCTGTCCATGACGGCATCGCTGTCGTCGAGCCTGAACGTTGGCCAGAAAGTCCTGAGCAACATCGGTCGGGTCACCTCGCTGCACAAGTCCCGTGTCGAGCAGGCTGGCTTCATGGTGCTCAAGTCGCCGGACATCCCGTCGATCCTGGTGGAAACCGGCTTTATTTCCAACGCCAACGAAGCCAACAAACTGTCGTCGGCCTCGCATCAACAGGCGCTGGCGCGCTCGATCAACTCCGGCGTGAAGCAGTTCTTCCAGCAGAACCCGCCACAGGGCACTTACATTGCCTGGCTGCGTGATAACGGGAAGCTGGCCCAGGGCCCGCGCAACCATGTTGTACGTTCCGGCGAAACGCTGGCCATGCTGGCCGCGCGTTACGACATGAACATCGCCACATTGCGCAGCGCCAATGGCTTGAAAACCGATGAGTTGAAAATCGGCCAGGACCTGCGAATTCCAAGCGCCGAGGTTGCAACACAGCCATGAATGATGAAGCCGCCAGCAGCGATCTTCTGCTCGAAGGCGTCGAGCCGCAAATCGAACAGGCCATCCTGAACGCCGCTCGCATCGAGCTGCTCAGCCCGCGACTGGCTAACCAGATCGCTGCGGGTGAGGTGGTCGAGCGGCCCGCGTCGGTGATCAAGGAACTGCTGGAGAACAGCCTCGATTCCGGTGCGCGGCGTATCGATGTCGATGTCGAGCAGGCCGGTATCAAGCTGCTGAAAGTGCGCGACGATGGCAGCGGTATTTCCTCGGATGATCTGCCCCTGGCGCTGGCGCGCCATGCAACGAGCAAGATTCGCGATCTGGAAGACCTTGAGCGCGTGATGAGCCTGGGCTTTCGCGGTGAGGCCCTGGCATCGATCAGTTCGGTGGCGCGTCTTACCCTGACGTCCCGCACCCGCGACGCCGATCAGGCCTGGCAGGTCGAGACCGAAGGCCGTGACATGGCGCCCCGGGTGCAGCCTGCTGCGCACCCGGTTGGTACATCCGTCGAAGTGCGTGATCTGTTCTTCAACACGCCTGCCCGGCGCAAGTTTCTCAAGGCCGAAAAGACTGAATTCGATCATCTGCAGGAAGTGATCAAGCGCATGGCGCTGGCACGTTTCGACGTGGCCTTCCATTTGCGTCATAACGGCAAGACCATTCTCAGCCTGCACGAGGCCCATGACGACACCGCCAGAGCGCGTCGCGTGTCGGCCATCTGCGGCCCGGGCTTTCTCGAGCAGGCGCTGCCCATCGAGATCGAGCGCAACGGTCTGCATCTGTGGGGCTGGGTCGGGTTGCCGACGTTCTCTCGCAGCCAGGCAGACCTGCAGTACTTCTTCGTCAACGGCCGTGCAGTACGCGACAAGCTGGTTGCCCACGCCGTACGTCAGGCGTATCGCGACGTGCTGTTCAATGGTCGCCACCCGACCTTCGTGTTGTTTTTCGAGGTCGATCCGGCCGCTGTAGACGTCAACGTTCACCCGACCAAGCACGAGGTGCGCTTCCGTGATGGCCGCACCGTGCACGATTTTCTGTACGGCACGCTGCACCGTGCACTGGGTGATGTTCGTCCCGAAGATCAGTTGTCCGGCAGTGCGCCTGTGACGGCGGTTGTGCGTCCGACCGGCCCGGAAGCGGGCGAGTTTGGGCCGCAGGGCGAGATGCGTCTGGCCAATAACGTGCTCGAACAGCCGCAGGGCGAACCCTATGCACGTCCCGCCGGGTCGGGCTCGGGTGGCGGTTATCAGTATCAATATTCGCCGCGGCCTGCCTCGCCGGGCGCACCGGTTGCCGAAGTGCAAAGCGCCTACCGCGAGTTTTTCGCGCCGCTGCCGGGTGCAACGCCGACTTCGTTGCCTGAGTCACCTGCTGATATTCCCCCGTTGGGTTATGCGCTCGCGCAGCTCAAGGGCATCTATATCCTGGCTGAAAACGCCCACGGGCTGGTGCTGGTGGACATGCACGCCGCTCATGAACGGATCATGTACGAGCGCCTTAAAATTGCGATGGCCAACGAAGGCCTGAGCGGACAGCCGCTGCTGGTGCCCGAGTCCATTGCGGTCAGTCAGCGCGAAGCGGATTGTGCCGAAGAGCATCTGGCGACCTTCCAGCGTCTGGGTTTCGAGTTGCAGCGCCTGGGTCCGGAGACACTGGCCATCCGGCAGATTCCAGCGTTGCTCAAGCAGGCCGAGGCCAATCGGTTGGTCAGTGATGTGCTTGCAGATCTGATGGAATATGGCACCAGTGACCGGGTGCAGGCGCACATGAACGAACTGCTGGGCACCATGGCCTGTCATGGCGCGATCCGGGCCAACCGCCGTCTGGCGATCCCGGAAATGAACGGCTTGCTGCGCGACATGGAAAACACCGAACGCAGCGGGCAATGCAACCACGGTCGTCCTACCTGGACCCAGATGGGGCTCAACGATCTGGATAAATTATTCCTGCGCGGACAATGAATGAATGCTTTACCTCCGGCCATCTTTCTCATGGGGCCAACCGCAGCGGGCAAGACCGATCTTGCAATCGAACTCACCAAAGTCCTGCCGTGTGAGCTGATCAGCGTCGACTCGGCGCTGGTCTATCGCGACATGGACATCGGCACGGCCAAGCCGTCGAAGGCGCAACTGGCCGAATTTCCACACCGCCTGATCGACATACGCGACCCGTCGCAGAGCTATTCGGCGGCCGATTTTCGTACCGACGCACTGGCCGCCATGGCTGAAATCACCGCCCGGGGAAATATTCCTTTGCTGGTGGGCGGCACTATGTTGTATTTCAAGGCTCTATTGGACGGACTGGCGGATATGCCGGCGGCGGATGCGCAGGTTCGGGCACAGCTCGAAGCCGATGCTTTGGCCCACGGCTGGCAGTGGTTGCATGATCAATTGGCGGTGGTCGACCCGGTGTCGGCAGCACGTATTCACCCCAATGATCCGCAGCGATTGATCCGTGCGCTGGAGGTTTATCGCGTCAGCGGAACGAGCATGACCGCACACCGCGAGCAACAAACTGTGCAAAGTACCGAAGCAGCCGCATCGGGGCGTCAGCAATTGCCCTATACTGTTGCGAATCTTGCGATAGCTCCGGCTGATCGCAAGGTACTGCATGACCGCATCGCACTACGTTTTTTGCACATGCTGGACCAGGGGTTTCTGGACGAGGTACTGGCATTGCGCTCACGAGGCGACCTGCATTCAGGTCTGCCATCGATACGAGCCGTCGGTTATCGCCAGGTCTGGGATCACCTGGATGGAAAGCTGACACGGGATGAAATGCAAAAGCGCGGCATCATTGCAACGCGTCAACTGGCCAAACGGCAATTCACCTGGCTACGCAGCTGGGAAAATTTGCACTGGTTGGACAGCCTGGCCAGCGACAATCTGCCACGCGCCTTGAAATACCTGGGATCGGTCTCCATATTGGGCTGAGTCCTTGCAATAGCCGTCTATCCTTGGGGGGTGGCCGGTAAGCCAATCGAATTCGATTTATTATTTATTGATCCTTAAAGGAGTGCGGCACATGTCAAAAGGGCATTCGCTACAAGACCCTTACTTGAATACCTTGCGTAAAGAGAAGGTCGGGGTATCGATCTACCTGGTCAACGGTATCAAGCTGCAGGGCACGATCGAGTCTTTCGACCAGTTCGTCATTTTGCTGAAAAACACTGTCAGCCAGATGGTCTACAAACACGCTATTTCAACCGTCGTACCGGTTCGTCCGATTCGTCTGCCCAGCGCTACCGACGCTGACGGCGCCGATGCCGAGCCAGGTAACGCCTGATAGGAGTCTGCCTTGTTCTTTGAGCGCCACAGCGGTGGTGAACGTGCGATTCTCGTTCATCTGGATGGTCAGGACCCTGAGGCGCGCGAAGATCCGCAGGAGTTTCAGGAGCTGGCCCTGTCGGCTGGTGCCGATACCGTCGCGTTTATCAACGTGCCGCGTCATCGGCCATCTGCCAAATACCTGATCGGCTCTGGCAAGGTCGAGGAGCTTCGCGACCAGGTCAAGGCCGAACAGGCCGACATCGTGATCTTCAATCACACCCTCACGCCCAGTCAGGAACGTAACCTCGAACGTGTTTTCGAGTGTCGCGTGCTTGATCGCACCGGTCTGATTCTGGACATCTTCGCCCAACGCGCACGTACCCATGAAGGCAAGCTGCAGGTCGAACTGGCCCAGCTTGAACACATGAGTACCCGTCTGGTGCGGGGCTGGACTCACCTTGAGCGTCAGAAAGGTGGTATCGGCTTGCGTGGGCCGGGTGAAACCCAGCTCGAAACGGACCGTCGTCTGCTTCGGGTTCGTCTGCGCCAGATCAAGGGCCGGCTCGAGAAGGTTCGCAGTCAGCGTGATCAGGCCCGTCGCGGCCGTCGTCGCGCCGACATCCCTTCGGTTTCGCTGGTGGGTTACACCAACGCTGGCAAATCCACGCTGTTCAACGCCGTGACCGATTCCGACGTGTTTGCAGCCGATCAGCTGTTCGCCACGCTGGACCCGACGTTGCGTCGTCTGCAACTCGACGACCTGGGCCCCATCGTGCTGGCCGATACCGTGGGCTTCATTCGCCACCTGCCGCACAAACTGGTTGAAGCCTTCCGCGCCACGCTCGAAGAATCGAGCAACTCCGATTTACTGCTGCATGTGATCGACTCCCATGAGCCGGATCGCATGTCGCAGATCGAGCAGGTCATAGCTGTGCTCGGCGAGATCGGTGCCGAGGGCTTGCCGATACTTGAGGTCTATAACAAACTCGATCTGCTTGAAGGTGTGGAGCCTCAGATACAGCGTGATGCCGATGGCAAGCCGCAACGTGTCTGGGTGTCTGCCCGTGATGGTCGAGGGCTGGACCTGCTGAAGCAGGCCGTGGCCGAACTGCTGGGTGACGATTTGTTCGTCGGCACCCTGTGTCTGCCTCAGCGTCTCGCCCGGCTGCGCGCGCAGTTCTTCGAACTGGGTGCCGTGCAGAGCGAGACGCATGACGAGGAAGGCTCAAGTCTTCTGGCAGTGCGTATACCGCGCGTTGAACTCAATCGTCTGGTGACTCGCGAAGGATTGCAGCCGCTGGAGTTCATCGAGCAACACACTTTGCAATAAAAGCACGAGAAAGCCGTTGTACGGCTTTCGCGGGCATTCTGTAGCATGGGGCGGCGCGCCGATGGTGCGTCTTTGCTTTATCAGATGGAGAGCGCTATGGCTTGGAATGAGCCGGGTGGCAACTCGAATAATCAAGATCCCTGGGGTGGTAAACGCCGTGGCGGCGACCGCAAGGGGCCACCTGATCTCGACGAGGCCTTCCGTAAGCTGCAGGAAAGCCTGAACGGGCTGTTCGGCGGCGGTAAGAAACGCAGTGGTGATGGCGGCAGTGGCGGCAGTTCGGGCAAGGGCGGCGGCTTCGGTCTGCTCGGCATCGGTCTGGTCGTGCTCGTCGCTTTCTGGCTTTACAGCGCGATCTACGTTGTCGACGAACAGGAACAGGCAGTTGTACTGCGTTTCGGCCAGTACCACGAAACCGTGGGGCCGGGTCTGAACATCTATTTCCCGCCGTTCGATCGCAAGTACATGGAAAACGTGACTCGCGAGCGTGCCTACAGCAAGCAGGGCCAGATGCTCACCGAAGACGAGAACATCGTCGAAGTGCCGCTCACCGTGCAGTACAAGATCAGCAACCTTCAGGATTTCGTCCTGAACGTCGATCAGCCTGAGATCAGCCTGCAGCACGCCACCGAAAGTGCGCTGCGCCATGTAGTGGGATCCACGGCGATGGATCAGGTGCTGACCGAAGGCCGTGAACTGATGGCGAGCGAGATCAAGGAACGCCTGCAGCGTTTCCTCGACACTTACCGCACCGGTATCACCGTGACTCAGGTGAACGTGCAGAGCGCGGCGGCGCCGCGTGAAGTACAGGAAGCGTTCGATGACGTGATCCGTGCTCGTGAAGATGAGCAGCGTGCGCGCAATCAGGCGGAAAGCTACGCCAACGGTGTGATCCCGGAAGCCCGTGGTCAGGCCCAGCGTATTCTTGAAGACGCCAACGGTTATCGCGACGAAGTGGTTTCCCGCGCCAAGGGTGAGGCTGACCGCTTTACCAAGCTGGTCGCCGAATACCGCAAGGCACCTGAGGTGACCCGTCAGCGTCTGTATCTGGACACCATGCAGGAAGTCTTCAGCAATACCAGCAAGGTGCTCGTGACCGGTGACAAAGGTCAGAACAATCTGCTGTATCTGCCGCTCGACAAGATGATGGAAAACAGTCGCAGCGGTACCGGTAACACCCCGAGTGCCGGTAGTTCATCCGCGACTGGAACTGATGTCGGCGTGCGAGCGGTCGATACTCAGCAGCGCGATGTACGTACCAGGGAGAGTCGCTGATGAGCAATAAATCGCTGATCACCCTAATTGTTGGTGTGGTACTGGCAGTCATTGCCTGGAACAGCTTCTACATCGTGTCGCAGACCGAACGTGCAGTCCTGCTGCAATTCGGTCGTGTGGTGCAGGCTGATGTGCAGCCGGGCCTTCATGTGAAGGTTCCTTATGTGAACCAGGTGCGCAAGTTCGACGGCCGTCTGCTGACCCTCGATGCTCCGACCCAGCGTTTTCTGACGCTGGAGAAGAAAGCCGTGATGGTCGACGCCTACGCCAAGTGGCGCGTGAAGGATGCCGAGCGTTTCTATACGGCGACTTCCGGCCTGAAGCAGATTGCCGACGAGCGTCTGTCGCGTCGTCTGGAATCCGGTCTGCGCGACCAGTTCGGCAAGCGCACCCTGCACGAAGTTGTGTCGGGTGAGCGTGATGCACTGATGGCGGACATCACAGGTTCCCTGAACCGCATGGCCGAGAAAGAACTGGGTATCGAAGTGGTCGACGTTCGCGTCAAGGCCATCGACCTGCCCAAGGAAGTGAACCGCAGTGTTTTCGAGCGCATGAGCACCGAGCGTGAACGTGAAGCCCGCGAGCACCGTGCCAAGGGTAACGAGCTGGCTGAAGGCATCCGTGCCGACGCCGATCGTCAGCGTCGTGTACTGCTGGCTGAAGCCTATCGCGAGTCTGAAGAGGCGCGTGGTGATGGTGATGCCCAGGCGGCTGCGATCTACTCCAAGGCTTACGGTCAGGACCAGGAGTTCTACGCGTTCTACCGCAGCCTGCGTGCCTACCGTGAAAGCTTCGCGAACAAGAGCGACATGCTGGTGCTTGATCCGAACAGCGAGTTCTTCCGCTATCTGGAAAAAGCCAAGCCGTAATATCCGGGTGTAATAAATCACCCGCCGGGCGGCAAAACCGTCCGGTGGGGTGATCGTTCGGTAAAACGTGTGTATCATGCGGCAGCCGGGAAATTCCCGGCTTTTTTGCGTCTGCACGATTGATTGGCCGAAGCCCGCGTGGCGATCGGCAAGATTTTTCGAGGAAAGTGGTCTGCAAGGCCTGTCTCGGGTGTTTGTCGTGCCCGTCATACAGCGCACCACTTTCTGCTTTACTCAAGGCCGGCCTCATGGCTGGCCGCCCGGATCACAGGGGAATGGCGTAATGGCAACGGTTGACCGCTGGCTGCTACCAGATGGCATCGAAGAAGTACTGCCACCGGAAGCGGCGCGCATTGAAGTAGCGCGTCGTCAGGTGTTGGATCTGTTTCAGAGCTGGGGCTATGAGTTCGTCGTCACCCCGCATATCGAGTATCTGGAGTCTCTGCTGACTGGCGCGGGCTCGGATCTGGATCTGCGCACCTTCAAGGTCATCGATCCGCAATCGGGTCGGCAGATGGGCTTCCGTGCCGACATCACGCCGCAGGTTGCGCGAATCGATGCACACACCCTCAAGCGTGAAGGTCCAAGCCGCCTGTGCTACGCAGGCAGTGTCCTGCATGCCCAGCCGCGTGCGCTGTCCTCCTCGCGCAGCCCGATTCAGCTCGGTGCCGAATTGTATGGTGATGCAAGCCCGAGCAGTGACGTTGAAGTCATCAGCCTGATGCTCGCCATGCTGCAACTGGCCGATGTGCCGGATGTGCACATGGACCTGGGGCATGTCGGTATCTACCGTGGGCTGGCACGTGCCGCCGGCCTGTCGGGTGAAGTCGAGCAACAGTTGTTCGATGCGCTGCAGCGCAAGGCCATCGATGAAGTGATCGCCCTGACGGCCAATCTGCCGCAGGAGCTGGCTTCGATGCTGCGCGCCCTGGTCGACCTGTGCGGTGGCCACGAAGTGCTGGCCGCGGCCCGTGATCGTCTGGCTGGCGCGCCTGCTCCGGTGCTGGCTGCACTGGACGATCTGGTAAGCATTGCCGATCGCCTTGCTGCGCGATTCCCGCAACTGCCACTGTATTTCGACCTCGGCGAGCTTCGCGGTTATCACTACCATACGGGTGTTGTGTTCGCGGTGTTCGTGCCGGGCGTAGGGCAGTCGATTGCTCAGGGCGGTCGTTATGACGACATTGGTGCCGACTTTGGTCGTGCCCGTCCGGCGACCGGCTTTTCCACTGACCTGAAAACCCTGGTCACTCTGGGTCAGGCAGAAATCGTATTACCGTCCGGTGGTATATGGGTGCCGGACAGTACGGATGCGGCACTCTGGCAGCAGGTATGCCAGTTGCGCAGCGAAGGTCAGCGTGTGGTTCAGGCCTTGCCTGGGCAGCAGGTGAGCGCCGCGCGTGAAGCCGACTGTGACCGGCAATTGATTCAGCATGGCGAGCACTGGCAGGTCATGCCGCTGGCTTATTGAGTATTCCTGCCGGCCGCTGCCGGCACCTAGTTTGCGTGAATGAGGACGAGTGTTATGGGTAAGAATGTCGTAGTCCTGGGCACCCAATGGGGTGATGAGGGCAAAGGCAAGATCGTTGATCTGCTGACCGAACATGCTACCGCCGTTGTTCGTTATCAGGGTGGCCACAACGCGGGTCACACCCTGGTGATCGACGGTGAGAAGACCGTATTGCACCTGATTCCGTCCGGTGTACTGCGCGAAGGCGTGCAGTGCCTGATCGGCAACGGTGTGGTGGTTGCTCCCGACGCACTGCTGCGTGAAATCATCAAGCTGGAAGAGAAAGGCATTCCGGTGCGCGAGCGTCTGCGCATCAGCCCTTCCTGCCCGCTGATCCTGTCGTATCACGTTGCCCTGGATCAGGCGCGTGAGAAGGCCCGTGGCGAATTCAAGATCGGTACGACCGGTCGCGGTATCGGCCCGGCTTACGAAGACAAGGTCGCACGTCGCGGTCTGCGCATCGGCGACCTGTTCCACCGTGAGCGTTTCGCATCCAAGCTGGGCGAGTTGCTGGATTACCACAACTTCGTGCTGGTCAATTACTACAAAGAGCCTGCGATCGACTTCCAGAAGACACTCGACGAGTGCATGGAATACGCCGACATGCTTGAACCGCTGATGCTCGACGTCACCGCCACGCTGCATGAGATGCGTCGCGACGGCAAGGACATCATGTTTGAAGGCGCTCAGGGTTCGCTGCTGGACATCGACCACGGCACCTACCCGTACGTCACCAGCTCCAACACCACCGCTGGCGGCATCGCCACCGGTTCGGGTTTCGGTCCGATGTACCTGGATTACATTCTGGGCATCACCAAGGCTTACACCACTCGCGTCGGTTCGGGTCCTTTCCCGACCGAACTGTTCGATGACGTTGGCGCGTTCCTGGCCAAGCGTGGCCACGAGTTCGGTGCGACCACCGGCCGTGCCCGTCGTTGCGGCTGGTTTGACGCCGTCATCCTGCGTCGCGCTATCGAAATCAACAGCATCTCGGGCCTGTGCCTGACCAAGCTGGACGTGCTCGACGGTCTTGAAACCATCAACATCTGTGTGGGTTACAAGAACGAAAACGGCGCCGTGATCGATGCACCGACCGATGCCGACAGCTATCTGGGTCTGGAGCCGGTCTATGAGCAGATGCCAGGCTGGAGCGAATCCACGCTGGGTGCTCAGACGCTGGAGCAGTTGCCAGCCAACGCGCGCGCTTACATCAAGCGTGTCGAAGAACTGGTAGGCGCGCCTATCGATATCATCTCGACGGGTCCTGACCGCAACGAAACCATCGTTCTGCGTCACCCGTTCGCGTGATGCCTCGCTAGCTGCAAAAAGAAGGGCCGCCATGTGCGGCCCTTTTTTGTCCGCTTCGTTCCAGAAGAGAGCCTGCGCGTCCGGTACTGCTTTGCAAACAAAATGTGAATTGCATCACGGCACGGCGCTTGCTATAGAAACGACAAATTAGTGCCACTATTTTAATGGCGCTCAAGGTGGAGGGATTCTCCTGTGTCGGCTGTGTTATCTCTGTTACGAAGTCGTTTGTTGCGCCCAGTCTTTATTGCGCTGGGCATTGCCCTTTTGGTGCAGGTGGTGGTTGCGGTTGCGCTCACCCGGAGCACGATCGCCGCGCTTGAAACGGATCTTGCCAATCGGCTTGGGGTAGATTCGCAACATGTATCGTCCGAGCTGGAACGCGCGAGTAGCGAGGTGACATCCAGTCTGGACGCACTCTCGGCCAGTACGCGTCAGAGGCTCAGTGGCGGCCTGTCCACACGGCTGAAACAAGAGCAGGCGCAACTGCGTACCACGCTGGAAAAAGACCTCAGGGAATCCGCTACCGACATGGCCGAACTGCTGGCCGCCGTCGCACCGCGTGCCATGTGGGATAACGATACGCCGACGCTGTCCGAGTTTGCCCGTCGTGCCCAACGTAATCCCAACGTGCTGTTCGTGGTGTACGACGATGCAGCGGGCGAGCACCTGACGCGGTACATGAATCGTGACAATCCCCTGGTCAAGGCGCTTCTCGCCAAAGGTGAGGGTGAGCGGGCCATGGACAAAATCCTCAACGCCGCGAAAAACGATCCATCGGTTTATTACGTCGAAGCCTCCATCAGTCCCAATGGTGTCGAAATCGGCAAGGTTCGCATGGGCGTTTCCACGGCATCGGTCGAAGAGAACCTGGCCGCGCTGGATAAGCGTTTCGCGACCTTGATCACCAGTGGTGAGCAGTTGGTCTCCGAGAGTCTGGCAGGCGCTTCCAAGGACAGTTCGGCAGCGTTGCGCACTCGCCTGGAGTCAGCGCAGTCGGCCGCGACGGCAATGGCCAGCAATACTCGCTCCGCCGTTCGGGAAGCGGCTGAGACACTGCGCTGGGATATCGGCCTGGGGCTGGCGCTGATCGGTCTGGCGGTGTTGCTGTTGCTGGGCGTTGTGCTTGGGCGTCGGGTGGTCAACAAATTGCACCTTCTGATCGCTGCGCTCAATGATCTGGCAGCGGGCGAAGGCGATCTGACGCGTCGCGTGAAGCTCGACAGCAATGACGAAATCGGCGACATGTCGGCCGCGGTCAACCGGTTCATCGACAAGCTTCAGCCCATCGTCCGCGAGGCGGGTGAGGTCGCTCAACTGACCGGTGTCGAGATTGGCGCAATGAGTCAGCGAAATGCCGGTGCGGACGCCGCAGCAGCCCTACAGCGTGACGAAGTGGCGGCCAGTCTGCAGGCGTTGGCGCAAATGGCCGATGAGGCTCAGGCCGAAAGCCAGGCCATGCAGGAGGCATTGCGTCAGGTCATCGATATCAAACAGGCAACCGACGAGAATACCCGCACTTCAAATCAGGTCGGCGGCTTGATCGAGGCATTGGCCGGCCAGGTCGAAACCGGTTCGCAAGTGATCGAGCGTCTGGCGCAGCAAAGTCAACAGATCGAGGTGGTGCTGGAAGTTATTCATGGCATTGCCGAACAAACCAATTTGCTGGCGTTGAACGCCGCCATTGAAGCGGCTCGCGCAGGTGAGACCGGCAGGGGCTTTGCCGTGGTGGCTGACGAGGTGCGTGCGCTGGCCAGCAAGACACAGAGCTCGACCGGCGATATCCAGGAGCACATCACCAAATTGCAGGCCGGTGCCAAAGAGGCTGTGGCGACTATCGGTCTGGCCGGGCGACAGGCGAAAGAGGGTCTGGCAGTTCTGCGTGACAGTGCGCGACTTCAGCAGACTGTGCAGACGTCGGTGGAGCAGGTTCATGCTGCTATCGGACTGGCCACGCGTGCCGCTGAGCACCAGGCGCAGGGCGCACAGGCGGTGAGAGGGCGTGTAGAAGTGATTCATGCTCAGGCCGAAAAAGCGGCTCAGGCTGTTGTCGAGACGACGGCGAGTGGCCGGACACTGGATACATTGTCGGCGCGATTGAAGGCGAGCCTTGGGCAGTTCCGGGCTTGATATCAGGTGGTGCTTGATGGTGTGCAGCCTGCCCTGTAGTGGTTGCACCTAGTGGTTCTGTTAGTAGAGCCTAAGTCGTTTATACAGGTTAATGCTCCCTAGGCGCCCTCAGGAAGAGACAGCGACCCTACGGAGATAGACATGACTACTAGAAGGCCGAGAAGAACGAAAGCGCCCTACACGCTTGCTCCTGTACCGTATATACCTTTTATCGGGGAGCCTCCGAATTATCATTTCGCAGGACGGATTAATTACATAGTTGACCTCCCACCGGGAGAAGCGCCTGCGGGGCTATCGCCTCAGACGCTAACGTATAACCTGGCTGGCGGGCCCTTGCCGGTCAGTGTTACCAACGGGCAATTGAATAATCACGTGTTCTTCAACTCCGGAGATATTGTCCGGGTTGAGCTGAGGGAAAGCGATACGTCGCAAGTGGTATGGCAGACCGAGTTCACGGCGAATTTCGTACGCAGACTTGGTATGGTTTACAACCAAAAGCCCAACTATCGGACATTCTATGTACCGCTCGATACGATCAAGTCCTGCGTAGGGAAGTCGATTTCTCTGGTCTGCACAGCGCAGTTGGGTCTTGGCAAGGTTCGGAGGTCTGTAGAGGCGCGAACGTTCGTAAAAGGCCTGCCTGCATCGGTTGATAACACGGCGGAAAAGGGCAATCAGAAAGATGTTGTCCTGCCCGATCCGATCGTCCTGGAAGCTATCGGTGATGTCATTGACCCTGACCATATCAGTGTCAGAGGCGAGTTGAAGTACATCACCGTGGCCATCGACTATCCGATGGAAGTGGGCGACGTCGTGAAATTGTCCATGACCGGCCGGGATGTGGATCAAAACGAGGTCGAGTTCGCCGACAAGGAGCGCCCGATCAGTGAGTCCAATCTCTCGCGACGTCCGTTGACCATCACGTTTTCCGACGCTCAGATCAAACCTCTGGTCAATGGCTTGATCCTGCTTTCTTACAAGGTCGGGAGAGGCGGTGTCTGGCAGAGCTCTGCCGTGCGAACAATCAGTGTCGGACCGAGTCTGTCAGGGCTGCCGCCGTTCATTAATGAGGTCAAGGATGGGCGGTTGAATCCGGACCTTATTCTGCAGTCGATTAATGTGCATATACCGTCTGCAGGGACGCGGGTGGGAGACAGGGTCGTAGTGTATTGGAACGACAGCTCGAGAAAGCGTCCTTTTACTGACAAGGCCACGGTGACCCAGCTCAATGTGGACGGTGACCTGTCGTTTGATATCTATGTCGATGAGGTGATCGATTTCAATCGAGGAAAGATGGTCTCGGTGTTCTACACCATCGAACGAGAGTCCGCGGAAGCGAAAGCGTCTTACCGGTCAGGCGACTACCGTTTTTTTGTGGGGAGCGAGCAGGAGCAGCGCGCAGCGAGTTCAGTGGTGCCAGCCTCTCCCAGGGTCCGCGGGATCAGTGACGGGGTCATGGCTTCGGCAGAGGCTGGTGCAAGTATCACGGTTCCCTTTTCCGGCACCAATGAGGGCGATAGTGTGACTGCGTTCTGGCAGTTGGAGGGTGAAGCTGCCGTGTCGATTGGAACCGTTCGGGTCGATGGCGCCAATGTGGACTCTGATCTCGAGTTTGCGGTGCCTGCTCAGGCTGCAAAGAGCGCGCTCAATAAGAACGTCACGGTGTACTACGTCATTACCCGCCAATGGCTTGAGGGCCGGGAGCAAAAGCTCAGGTCGAAGGAAGTGCTCTTTCGTGTGGGCGCTCCCATTCTTTCCGGGCCGCCTCCCGCGCCGGTCATCGCTCATCTGGAGGATGATTTCATTGACCCCATGGACGTGACGAGCGGAGAAACCGTGACTGTAAAGCCTTATCCATCAATCGCAGTGGGCGATCGGGTCAAGCTTTGCTGGATTGGCATGGCGGGCAGAGGTACACCGGACTTGCCGGAACAAACCGTTGTCGATGTGACGATTCCCCTGGTCTTCACTATTTCTGCCGATGTGATCGGCTGGAACATGGGGGCGGAAGTCTGGGTTTATTACCAGGTTGTGCGTCAAGGTGTGGCCAAGCCTGTGGAGTCCGACATCGCGGTCTTCGAAGTGGACGTCCTGGGTGAGGATCATTTGCCGGTGCCGTCGATTGATCAGGCCTCAGGTAACTTGCTCGATCTCTCTGCACTGAGCGAGGAAGTCAGAGTGTCGCTCAAAAAATGGCCTTTCATGCAGCCGCGTCAGAGGGTGTGGCTCCAGCTGGAAGGCATGACCAAAGACGACATGCCATGGTCGGTGCTGGTATGGGCGGGTCGGCTTGTGACCACTCGCGAAGCCTCTCAGGGAATGAGCGCAAGAGTGACTCGCTCAAGATTCGATAGCGTCAAGGACGGCAGTCTTATCAAGGTGCATGCCAAGGTGACCTACGATGGTGACTTCCGCGACAAGTATGCTGACTCGTTTCCGGTGCTGACATTGACTGTCAGGCAGCTTGCACCGGTGGCCTCTGTCGGTCTGGGTGTCTCTCCTGCTGAAGTGTATCTGGTTGCTTCTTACCTGCCGGAGAGCAATACCCCGGTTGGCGGAACGTTTGCCCTCAACCCGTTTGGGGGTGTCCGGCCTTATCGATTTGAGTCCGATGATGCAGGTGTGGCTGAAGTGAATGATCAGGGGGTCGTCAAGGCGGTCAGCAATGGAGAAGCCGCCGTCTCGGTCCATGACGCTGACGGCGCGCAGGTCTCGGTGACCTTTTATGTCGAAGGCTTTCCCGACGTGTATTTGCTGGAGTGTGACCGCTACGAAGTGTGCGAAACGAAGGCAAAAGAGGACGGGGAAGCGTTAGCGACGCTTAGCGAGCTTCGGCGTGTCTGCAAGGATCCGGAAAACCCGCTGGATTTCAGCGAAATGTCGCGTGTCGTTTTCTGGACCCGTGATACGGATGAGTCGGAAACGTATCGTACGCTCTATCTGCCGCTGGAAGACCTGGAGCGTAAGGTCCCCAGGGAGATCGCAAAATTCATGACGGCGTACGGGGCCATGATTGTGCTGCAGGCACAGTATGAGTACGGGGAGGAAGAGGAGGGCGGGGAAGAAGCATGACCGGTGAGGCTGAGAGGATGCAGGGGAATCTCGCATAAGCACGGAATCGATACCCTGAAAGTAAAAAACCGAGCCATTGGCTCGGTTTTTTGAATTGGTGCCCAGAAGAAGACTCGAACTTCCACGACCTTGCGGTCACCAGCACCTGAAGCTGGCGTGTCTACCAATTTCACCATCTGGGCAGTATCAGCGACGCTTGCGTTGCCGATGGGGCGAACTATACGGCTATCGTTTTATTCTGTAAACCCCTGTTTTGATTTAATAATCAAAACCCTGGAATGCAAAAACCCGCTTTCGCAGGTTCTTGTGAGGCATCAACCTGTTGTAGGCTATTGCCTTGAATTGGTGCCCAGAAGAAGACTCGAACTTCCACGACCTTGCGGTCACCAGCACCTGAAGCTGGCGTGTCTACCAATTTCACCATCTGGGCAGCATCTTGAGGCCTTGACCTGTCGATGGCGCGCACTATACGGAGCGTCTTTTGGGCTGTAAAGCCCATCGACGAAAAAAACTCCAAAAATTTCGTCAGCGGCGTGAATCGGGTCTTTCAGGGCGGTTTCAAGCGTTTTCAGTGAGGTGATTTAGCGTGAAATTTCCCGTTTCATAAGGTCTATGCCAAACTAACCCCTATATATACAAGGTGAAAACTATCTAATGGCCGATTGGCAGTCCCTCGATCCCGAGGCCGCTCGTGAAGCGGAAAAATACGAAAACCCTATTCCCAGCCGTGAGCTGATCCTTCAGCACCTTGCCGAGCGCGGCTCGCCAGCGAGTCGTGAGCAACTGGTCGAAGAATTCGGCCTGGTCACTGAGGATCAATTCGAGGCTCTGCGCCGTCGCCTTCGTGCGATGGAGCGCGACGCGCAACTGATCTACACACGTCGTGGCACCTATGCGCCAGTGGACAAGCTCGACTTGATCCTCGGCCGCATCTCTGGCCATCGCGACGGTTTCGGCTTTCTGGTCCCCGATGATGGTTCCGATGACCTGTTCATGAGCCCGGCGCAGATGCGTCTGGTGTTCGACGGCGACCGTGCGCTGGCACGCGTTTCCGGTCTGGACCGTCGCGGGCGTCGTGAAGGCGTGATCGTCGAAGTCATTTCCCGCGGTCACGAATCCATCGTGGGTCGTTACTTCGAAGAGAGCGGCATCGGTTTCGTGATTCCGGACAACCCGAAAATCCAGCAGGAAGTGCTGGTGACGCCGGGCCGCAACAACGGCGCGAAGATCGGCCAGTTCGTCGAGGTGAAAATCACCCACTGGCCGACGCCGCGCTTCCAGCCGCAAGGCGATGTGGTTGAAGTGGTCGGCAACTACATGGCGCCGGGCATGGAAATCGATGTCGCGCTGCGCACCTATGACATTCCTCACGTATGGCCTGAAGCCGTGCTTAAGGAAGCGGCGAAACTCAAGCCGGAAGTCGAGGACAAGGACAAGGAACACCGCGTCGACCTTCGTCATCTGCCGTTCGTGACCATCGACGGTGAAGACGCACGCGACTTCGACGATGCGGTCTATTGCGAAGCGAAACCTGGCAAGCTGCGTCTGTTCTCCGGCGGCTGGAAGCTCTACGTGGCGATTGCCGACGTATCGAGCTACGTGAAGATCGGCTCGGCGCTGGACGCCGAATCCCAGGTGCGCGGCAACTCGGTGTACTTCCCCGAGCGTGTTGTGCCGATGCTGCCTGAGCAGTTGTCCAACGGCCTGTGCTCGCTGAACCCGCATGTCGATCGTCTGGCCATGGTCTGCGAGATGACCATCTCCAAGACCGGCGAGATGACGGATTACGTGTTCTACGAAGCCGTCATCCATTCCCATGCGCGCCTGACCTACAACAAGGTCAGCACGATCCTCGAGCAGCCGAAAACGGCGGAGGCCAAGAGCCTGCGCGGTGAATACGGCGATGTGGTTCCGCATCTCAAGCAGCTTTATGCGCTGTACAAAGTGCTGCTGGGTGCGCGTCATGTGCGTGGTGCCATCGACTTCGAAACGCAGGAAACCCGGATCATCTTCGGTTCCGAGCGCAAGATTGCCGAGATCCGCCCGACCACGCGCAACGATGCTCACAAGCTGATCGAGGAGTGCATGCTGGCGGCCAACGTTGCCACGGCTGAATTCCTGAAGAAGCACGAAATTCCTGCGCTGTATCGCGTGCACGATGGCCCTCCGCCCGAGCGTCTGGAAAAGCTCCGTGCTTTTCTGGGTGAGCTGGGTCTGTCGTTGCACAAAGGCAAGGACGGTCCAACGCCAAAGGACTATCAAGCGCTGCTTGAAACCGTTCGTGATCGTCCGGACTACCACCTGATCCAGACCGTGATGCTGCGTTCGTTGAGTCAGGCTGTGTATAGCTCGGACAACAACGGCCACTTCGGTCTGAACTACGAAGCGTATACGCACTTCACCTCGCCGATCCGTCGTTATCCGGACCTGTTGACTCACCGTGCGATCCGCAGCGTGATCCGCTCCAAACAGGATACGCCGCACGTGCGTCGTGCCGGTGCTGCAACCATTCCGAAAGCGCGCATCTATCCATACGATGAAGCGTTGCTGGAGCAAATGGGCGAGCAGTGCTCGATGAGCGAACGCCGTGCCGATGAAGCTACCCGCGACGTGGTGAACTGGCTCAAGTGCGAGTACATGAAGGACCGCGTAGGCGAGTCGTTCCCGGGCGTTATCACTGCCGTTACCGGTTTTGGTCTGTTCGTCGAGCTGACCGATATCTATGTCGAAGGTCTGGTGCACGTCACCGCACTGCCGGGCGACTACTACCACTTCGATCCGCTGCATCACCGCCTTGCCGGCGAACGCACCGGGCGTAATTTCCGCCTGGGCGACACGGTTGAAGTGAAGGTCATGCGTGTCGATCTGGATGAACGCAAGATCGACTTCGAAATATCCGAGAAGTCTGCCGCGACCACTTCTTCGCCGGGCCGCAAGCGCCGAGGTCAGGAAGCCGCAACGCCTGCTGCTGCCGAAAAGGAAAAGGCTCCCGCCAAGTCCGGACGTCGTACAGCGGCTACCAAAGAGGCACCGGTCGAGGCTTATCGCCCGAGCGATGCGGCGGCGAAAAACGCAGAAGTGCGCAAAAGCCGTGAAATGAAAAAAGCCCTTCTGGCTGAAGCGAAGGGTGGTAGCAAGGCGTCGTCGGGAAAGTCTGAAAGGCCTGCGTCGGGCTCCGCGCCGGCTTCAGGCAAAACCAGTAAACATCGTAAAGGTGGCTCGTCGAAAACGGGCTCCGCGTCATCGTCCAAAAGCGGTAGCGTTCGTAAACCCAAGGCCAAGTCATGAGTCAGCTGGAAAAAATCTACGGCGTGCATGCCGTGGAAGCGTTGCTTCGTCATCACCCGAAGCGGGTCAAACACATCTGGCTCGCGGAGGGTCGCAGCGATCCTCGCGTTCAGGTGCTGGTCGAGCTGGCAGGTCAGAATCGCGTCACCATTGGCCAGGCCGAACGCCGTGAAATGGATGCCTGGGTTGAAGGCGTGCATCAGGGGGTTGTTGCCGATGTCAGTCCGAGCCAGGTCTGGGGCGAGGCGATGCTCGATGAGCTGCTGGACCGCACCGAAGGCCCGCCTTTGTTGCTCGTACTCGACGGCGTGACCGATCCGCACAACCTCGGTGCCTGCCTGCGTACCGCCGATGCAGCAGGTGCGCTTGCGGTTATCGTTCCCAAGGACAAGTCTGCAACGCTGACGCCGGCTGTACGAAAAGTGGCCTGTGGCGCAGCAGAAGTGATCCCGCTGGTGGCTGTGACCAATCTGGCGCGTACGCTGGAAAAACTGCAGCAACGCGGCCTGTGGGTTGTAGGTACGGCGGGGGAGGCTGAGCAGGAGTTGTATCAGCAGGACCTGACCGGCCCGACGATCATCATCATGGGTGCCGAAGGCAAGGGCATGCGTCGCCTGACCCGCGAGCATTGCGATTATCTGGTGCGCCTGCCCATGGCCGGTAGCGTCAGCAGTCTCAACGTCTCGGTTGCTACCGGCGTCTGCCTGTTCGAAGCGCTGCGCCAGCGCAGTGCGAAGGCGACTGGCAAGAAAGGCTGATCGTCAGCGTTCGATCGTCCCGCGCCTCGCGTGGGGCGATCATTCTTCAGTGTTGGTGTGTCTGCTCAAATAATCACCAATTGCCTTGCGCCCCTCACGACCCTTCTCTACAATTGCGCCCCTTGCTGTCATGGCGGGCGCGCATGTGCCTGTTCCTGAGCAAGACCAACAGTGTCATTCACTCCTTGTCTGACCGCTTTCGGCGGCAGGCTACAACCCGTAAGGAGCATTCATGCGTCATTACGAAATTATCTTTTTGGTCCACCCGGATCAAAGCGAGCAAGTCGGCGGCATGGTAGAGCGTTACACCAAGCTGATCGAAGAAGACGGCGGCAAAATCCACCGTCTGGAAGATTGGGGCCGTCGTCAACTGGCTTACGCAATCAACAATGTTCACAAGGCTCACTACGTGATGCTGAACGTTGAGTGCTCTGGCAAGGCTCTGGCCGAGCTGGAAGACAACTTCCGTTACAACGATGCTGTGATCCGTAACCTGGTCATCCGTCGCGACGAAGCCGTAACTGGCCAGTCCGAGATGCTCAAGGCTGAAGAAAACCGCAGTGAGCGCCGTGAGCGTCGTGACCGTCCTGAGCACTCCGACAGCGCCGATGGCGATGACGGCGACAACAGCGACGTTAGCGATAACGCTGACGAGTAATCCACGGACCTTTTGAGGAGCCAATTACATGGCACGTTTCTTCCGTCGTCGTAAATTCTGCCGCTTCACCGCTGAAGACGTCAAAGAGATCGATTACAAAGATCTCAACACTCTGAAAGCCTACGTATCCGAGACCGGCAAAATCGTTCCAAGCCGTATCACTGGTACCAAAGCACGTTATCAGCGTCAGCTGGCCACCGCTATCAAGCGCGCCCGCTTCCTGGCCCTGCTGGCCTACACCGACAGCCACGGCCGCTGAGACCAGGTAGTCGACAAAACGTAACAAGGGATAGAAAGCATGCGTGCCCTGGCTGAATTCATCATGCGCGGCCGTATGCAGGCCACTCTCGTAGTGGCTGGATGTGCGGCATTGCCGCTGTTTTTCTGGTTGAGTGCTGCCGCAGGTTGCCTTGTGCTTCTGCGGCGCGGGTTCAGTGATGCCGTTGGTGTCCTGTCCTGGGCTCTGCTGCCGGCTTTGGTCTGGTGGTATTTCGGCGAACCACGTGTAGCCATGGTGCTGGCTGGTTCGCTGAGCTTGGCAATGGTGTTGCGTGCCAGCGAGTCCTGGGTCCGCGTGCTGCTGGTCAGCGTAGCGTTGGGTGTGGTGTACGCAGTGGTACTGGGTGCGGTTTTTGGCGAACCCATTGAAGCGATGTCGCAGGAGTTGCAGAAACACCTGCCGGCGATGCTCTCTGGGCTCTACGAGCAAATGAACGTAGAAGAACGCGCGCGTCTGGGATCACTGATTGCCCCCGTCCTGATTGGCCTGATAGCGGCCTTGCTGCAAATCGTCAGTGTGCTGAGCCTGATTCTTGGGCGCTACTGGCAAGCGTTGTTGTACAACCCTGGTGGTTTCGGGCGTGAATTTCGCGCCGTGAGACTCCCGCTGATGCCGTCGTTGGTGCTGTTGGTGTGCATGCTGGTGGGGCCGAATTTTGGTCCGCAGATGGCAATGCTTACACCGCTCTGCAGCGTACCGCTGGTATTTGCAGGGCTGGCATTGATACACGGGCTGGTCGCTGAAAAGCGCCTGTCCAGGTTCTGGCTGGTGGGGATGTACATAACGCTGCTGGTATTCATGCAACTGATCTATCCGTTGCTCGTGGTAATTGCCATTGTCGACAGCCTGATTGATTTTCGCGGTCGCCGGGTATCGAAAGATTCCGGCAATGGTCCTGCGAACGGTGAAGGTTAAAAGTTAAGAGGATTTCCACATGCAACTGATCCTTCTGGAAAAAGTCGCCAACCTGGGCAACCTGGGCGACAAAGTAAATGTTAAGGCCGGTTACGGTCGTAACTACCTGCTGCCTTACGGCAAAGCCACCGCTGCAACCGCTGCCAACCTGGCTGCGTTTGAAGAGCGTCGTGCCGAGCTGGAAAAACTGGCCGCAGACAAGAAAGCATCTGCCGAAACTCGCGCTGCCCAACTGGCTGAGCTGGAAGTGACTATCACTGCCACCGCCGGCGACGAAGGCAAGCTGTTCGGTTCGATCGGCACCCACGACATCGCTGATGCACTGACCGCCTCTGGCGTTGAAGTTGCAAAAAGCGAAGTTCGTCTGCCGAACGGCACTATCCGCAACGTTGGCGAATTCGACGTAGCCGTGCACCTGCACAGCGACGTAGAAGCGACCGTACGCGTTGTCGTAGTGGCTGCTTAAGCAGTACGTAATCGTCTGGCGGCATTGCCGTCAGAGGATTAACATCGGGCACGATCCTGTTCACAGGTCGTGCCCTTTGTCTTTGTGGCATCCCTATTCTGTAAACCTCGAATTCAAGTGGCCATGAACGAAATCTCCAGCCCTGAGCAATACGATCTGCAAACCGCTGCCCTCAAGGTGCCGCCACATTCCATCGAGGCCGAACAGGCTGTGCTCGGTGGTCTGATGCTGGATAACAACGCCTGGGAGCGGGTGCTCGATCAAGTTTCGGATGGCGATTTCTATCGACATGATCACCGCCTGATCTTCCGGGCCATTGCGCGCCTGGCCGACCAGAACAGCCCGATCGACGTGGTGACGCTGGCCGAGCAACTGGACAAGGAAGGGCAGACCTCGCAGGTCGGCGGCCTTGGCTACCTCAGTGAGCTGGCAAAGAACACGCCATCGGTTGCCAACATCAAGGCTTATGCGCAAATCGTTCGTGCACGGGCGACCTTGCGGCAATTGATCGGCATCAGCACCGAAATTGCCGATAGCGCATTCAATCCCGAAGGCCGCACCGCCGAAGAGATTCTTGACGAGGCCGAACGGCAGATCTTCCAGATTGCCGAAGCGCGGCCCAAGACCGGCGGTCCGGTCAGCGTCAATGACCTGCTGACCAAGGCCATCGACCGTATCGATACGCTGTTCAACAGTGATAACGCGATTACCGGCCTGTCCACCGGTTATACCGATCTGGATGAAAAGACCAGCGGCTTGCAACCGGCCGACCTGATCATCGTCGCCGGTCGTCCGTCGATGGGTAAGACCACCTTTGCGATGAACCTCGTCGAAAACGCCGTGTTGCGCAGTGACAAGGTCGTACTGGTCTACTCCCTCGAGATGCCAGGCGAATCGCTTATCATGCGTATGCTGTCGTCGCTGGGCCGTATCGACCAGACCAAGGTGCGTGCCGGTCAACTGGATGACGATGACTGGCCGCGCCTGACGTCGGCCGTCAACCTGCTCAATGACCGCAAACTGTTCATCGATGACACGGCCGGCATCAGCCCGTCGGAAATGCGCGCCCGTACCCGCCGAGTGGTGCGTGAGCATGGCGACGTGGCCATGATCATGATCGACTACCTGCAGTTGATGCAGATTCCGGGTTCGAGCGGTGACAACCGTACCAACGAGATTTCCGAAATTTCCCGCTCGTTGAAAGCGCTGGCCAAGGAATTCAACTGTCCGGTCATTGCCCTGTCGCAGCTCAACCGGTCCCTGGAACAGCGCCCCAACAAGCGCCCGATCAACTCCGACCTCCGGGAATCCGGAGCGATCGAGCAGGACGCCGACGTCATCATGTTCGTGTACCGGGACGAGGTGTATCACCCGGAGACCGAGCACAAGGGCATCGCCGAGATCATCATCGGTAAGCAGCGTAACGGCCCCATCGGCACCACGCGTCTGGCGTTCATCGGCAAATACACCCGCTTCGAAAACCTTGCGCCGGGCAGTTACAACTTCGACGACGATTGATGGTTCGATCGTTCCGGTGCTTCTGCGTGATAACGCCGCCCGAGACGCGCCGCATCCCGATTCGCGAATATCATGGCGTTGCACCGCTCCACTCAATTCCGACCACCGCAGTCGGACTTGATCAAAAAATGTGCTATATTCCGCGCCCGCGATTTTTCCAACGTGCAAACGTAGGTCCTGAACATGCAAGCAGCCAAGCCGTTATTTGACTATCCCAAGTACTGGGCCGAATGTTTCGGACCAGCACCCTTCCTGCCCATGAGTCGGGAAGAGATGGATCTGCTTGGCTGGGATTCCTGCGACATCATCATCGTGACCGGTGATGCTTACGTGGATCACCCGTCGTTCGGCATGGCGATCATCGGCCGTCTGCTCGAGTCCCAAGGCTTTCGTGTGGGCATCATTGCCCAGCCCAACTGGCAGTCCAAAGACGACTTCATGAAGCTCGGCGAGCCGAACCTGTTCTTCGGTGTCGCTGCCGGCAACATGGACTCGATGATCAATCGTTACACCGCCGACAAGAAAATCCGCTCCGATGACGCTTACACCCCCGGTGGTATGGCGGGCAAGCGTCCGGACCGTGCGAGTCTGGTTTACAGCCAGCGCTGCAAGGAAGCCTACAAGCACGTGCCGATCGTCCTTGGCGGTATCGAGGCCTCGCTGCGCCGCATTGCGCACTATGACTACTGGCAGGACAAGGTTCGCAACTCGATCCTGATCGACGCCTGCGCCGACATCCTGCTGTACGGCAACGCCGAGCGTGCGATTGTCGAAGTCGCCCAGCGCCTGTCCTATGGTCAGAAGGTTGAAGACATCACGGATGTGCGCGGCACCGCGTTCATTCGTCGTGACACGCCGCAAGGCTGGTACGAAGTCGACTCGACGCGCATCGACCGTCCGGGCAAGATCGACAAGATCATCAACCCGTACGTCAACACGCAAGACACCGAAGCCTGCGCAATCGAGCAAGAAAAAGGCCCGGTTGAAGACCCGAATGAACCCAAGGTTGTGCAGATTCTCGCCAGCCCGCGCATGACCCGTGACAAGACCGTCATCCGTCTGCCGTCGGTGGAGAAGGTGCGTAATGACGCCGTTCTGTATGCTCACGCCAACCGCGTGCTGCACCTGGAAACCAACCCGGGCAACGCCCGTGCGCTGGTGCAGAAGCATGGCGATGTGGACGTATGGTTCAACCCGCCGCCCATTCCGATGACCACTGAAGAGATGGACTACGTGTTCGGCATGCCTTACGCACGTGTTCCGCACCCTGCGTACGGCAAGGAAAAGATTCCGGCCTACGACATGATCCGTTTCTCGGTGAACATCATGCGTGGCTGCTTCGGCGGCTGCACCTTCTGCTCCATTACCGAGCACGAAGGTCGCATCATTCAGAACCGTTCTGAAGAGTCGATCATTCGCGAAATCGAAGAGATCCGCGACAAGGTGCCTGGCTTCACCGGCGTCATTTCCGACCTCGGCGGGCCGACCGCGAACATGTACCGCATCGCCTGCAAGAGCCCGGAAATCGAATCTGCGTGTCGCAAGCCTTCCTGCGTGTTCCCTGGCATTTGCCCGAACCTGAACACCGACCATTCGTCGCTGATCCAGCTGTATCGCAGCGCTCGCGCCTTGCCGGGTGTGAAGAAGATCCTGATCGCGTCGGGTCTGCGTTACGACCTCGCTGTCGAGTCGCCGGAGTACGTCAAGGAGCTGGTGACGCACCACGTCGGTGGTTACCTGAAGATCGCCCCGGAACACACCGAGGAAGGTCCGCTCAATCAGATGATGAAACCGGGTATCGGCAGCTACGACAAGTTCAAGCGCATGTTCGAGAAGTACACCAAGGAAGCAGGCAAGGAGCAGTACCTGATTCCTTACTTCATCGCGGCGCACCCGGGCACCACCGATGAAGACATGATGAATCTGGCGCTGTGGCTCAAGGGCAACGGCTTCCGTGCCGATCAGGTGCAGGCGTTCTACCCGTCGCCAATGGCCACGGCCACGGCCATGTACCACTCGGGCAAGAACCCGCTGCGCAAGGTCACGTACAAGAGCGACGCCGTCACCATCGTCAAGAGCGAGGCGCAGCGTCGTCTGCACAAGGCATTCCTGCGCTACCACGACCCGAAAGGCTGGCCGATGCTGCGTGAAGCACTGGAACGCATGGGGCGCTCCGACCTGATCGGCTCGGGCAAGGATCAACTCATTCCGTTGCACCAGCCTGCAACCGACAGCTACCAGAGTGCGCGTCGCAAGAACTCGACACCTGCCGGCAGCCACAAGGTTGCCAAGGCGGCCAAGACCACGCTGATTCAGACCCAGCACACCGGCCTGCCGCCGCGCGGCAGTGACGGCAGCAAGCCGTGGGACAAGCGCGAAGAAGCCAAGGCTGCCGCCATGGCCCGCAACAAACAGGCTGCCAAGGAGCGTATGGAAGCCGCCAAGGGCGGGAAGGGCAAAGGCGGCAAGCCAGCCCGCAAGCCTGTGGTGCCGCGCTAGGTCACTGTAAGCGGACGCGAAGCGCGGGAGCGATCACCTCAGGCTGATCGTTCCCACGCCGTGATACTCCGACAGACGCGCAAAGCCGGGCCAAAACGAAAGTGTCTGACTGAATGCATACCTCCCACTGGCACTGATCACTCGGATCAAGCACCTCCCTCGCTTCACTCAGATACTTCACCTCCCGCCTCATCCCTCTGCCACACTGTCTGCCACATTATCGTGCGACCGTTGCACGCTCGACGTCGGCTGGCGCGATTTTGGTGCCTTGTCCGTTCAGGCGCAGAGTGCCAGCGTCGCAGGCGCAGGACTTCGGCCGGATGGCATAAGTCTTGCGCGGATCATTTACCGTTCAGGCTCGCAGGAGGCACGCCGTGTCGATTCATATTGCCTTGCACCACGTCACGCATTACCGCTACGAACGCGCCGTCGAACTGGGTCCGCAGATTGTTCGCCTGCGCCCGGCGGCCCATAGCCGCACGCGTGTGCTGTCTTACTCGCTGAAAGTGCAGCCTGAAAACCACTTCATCAACTGGCAGCAGGATCCGCAGGGCAACTACCTGGCACGTCTGGTCTTTCCCGAGAAAACCGACGAGTTTCGTGTCGAGGTCGATCTGGTCGCCGAGATGGCGGTGTTCAATCCGTTCGACTTCTTTCTCGAGCCCTACGCCGAAAACATCCCGTTCCTGTACGCCAGCGAAGAGCAGCGTGAGCTGGCGCCTTATCTGGAAAAGCTGCCGCTGACGCCCAGATTTCAGGCGTATCTGGACAGCATCAGCCGCGAACCGATACCGGCCATCGACTTTCTGGTCGGGCTCAATCAACGCCTGAGTCAGGACGTCGCGTACCTGATCCGCATGGAACCGGGCGTACAAACCCCTGAGTACACGCTGGAAAATGCCTCCGGTTCCTGCCGCGACTCGGCATGGTTGCTGGTGCAGTTGCTGCGTCACCTCGGCATGGCGGCGCGCTTTGTGTCGGGCTATCTGATTCAACTCAAGGCCGATGTTGCGGCACTGGACGGTCCGTCCGGCACCGACGTGGACTTCACTGACCTGCACGCCTGGTGCGAGGTTTATCTGCCGGGCGCAGGCTGGGTTGGTCTGGACGCCACCTCCGGTCTGTTCGCAGGTGAAGGGCATATTCCGCTGGCGTGCAGCCCGGAGCCTTCGTCTGCCGCGCCGATCAGCGGGCTGGTCGAACCCTGCGAAACGCAATTCAGCCATGAGATGTCGGTGGAACGGATCTGGGAGGCGCCACGCGTCACCAAGCCGTACACGGAAGAGCAATGGCAGGACATTCAGGCCCTCGGTCATCAGATCGACGCTGACCTGCAGCGCGACGATGTGCGCCTGACCATGGGCGGCGAGCCAACTTTCGTTTCCATTGATGATCGTGACGGCGCGGAATGGAACACTGCCGCGCTTGGCCCGAAAAAGCGTGAGCTGTCAGCCGAGCTGTTTCAGCGCATGCGCGCCCACTACGCGCCGCTGGGCATCGTGCATTTCGGACAGGGCAAATGGTATCCGGGCGAGCAGTTGCCGCGCTGGTCGCTGAATTGCTTCTGGCGCAAGGACGGTCAGCCGGTGTGGCACAACGACGCGTTGATCGCCAGCGAGACTGAAGACTATGGCGTCACCGGCGAATTGGCCGGGCGTTTTCTGGCCAGCGTGGCCGAACGCCTGAAATTGCCGACCCGCTTCGTGTTCCCAGCCTATGAAGACAATTACTACTACCTGTGGCGCGAAGGTGCTCTGCCGGTGAACGTCACTGCCGAGGACTCAAGGCTCGGCGACGAGATGGAGCGTGCCCGCCTGCGTAAGGTGTTCGCTCAGGGTCTGGATAAGGTCATCGGTCAGGTGCTGCCGCTGGCGCGCACGGCTGATGGCGGCAGTTGGCAGAGCGGGCGCTGGTACCTGCGTGATGATCATTGCCGTCTGGTACCGGGCGACTCGGCGCTGGGCTATCGTCTGCCGTTGGCTTCGCAGCCGTGGGTCAAGGCGGCCGAATACCCGTTCATTCATCCGACCGACCACAACCAGGCCTTTCCGGAACTGGAAGACAGCGAGTCGCTGATCGCGCAGCTCAGGTCCTCCGACACCGATGCCGAGCGTGCGCCCAAGCTTGACGAGTCTGCCGACTGGCTGACCCGCACGGCTTTGTGTGCCGAGGCGCGTGAAGGGCGCCTGTACCTGTTCATGCCGCCTTTGCAGAAGCTTGAGGAATACCTCGAGCTGGTCGCGGTGATCGAAGCGACGGCTGAAGAATTGAAGTGTCCGGTGTTACTGGAAGGCTACGAGCCACCGAGCGACCCGCGTCTGTGCAACTTTCGCATCACGCCTGATCCGGGCGTCATCGAGGTGAACGTGCAGCCGTCCGCCAGTTGGGATCAGCTTGTTGAGCGCACCGAGTTTCTCTACGAGCAGGCGCGCCTGACGCGCCTGACCACCGAGAAGTTCATGATCGACGGTCGACACACCGGTACCGGCGGCGGCAACCACTTCGTCATGGGTGGCGCAACACCTGCCGACTCGCCGTTTCTGCGCCGTCCTGACCTGCTGCGCAGCTTGATCAGCTATTGGCACAATCATCCGTCGCTGTCTTACCTGTTTTCCGGTCTGTTCATCGGCCCGACCTCGCAGGCGCCGCGCATCGACGAAGCGCGCAACGACTCGTTGTACGAGATGGAAATCGCCTTCTCGCAAATGCCCGAGCCCGGTGAAGAAGTGGCGCCGTGGGTCGTGGACCGGCTGCTGCGCAACCTGCTGATCGACGTGACCGGCAATACACACCGCGCCGAGTTCTGTATCGACAAGCTGTACTCGCCTGACGGTGCAACCGGGCGTCTGGGTCTGCTGGAGCTGCGCGCCTTCGAGATGCCGCCGCATGCGCGCATGAGCCTGGCCCAGCAGTTGCTGCTGCGCGCGCTCGTGGCGCGCTTCTGGCGTGAACCTTATGCGCCCGCCAAGCTGGCCCGCTGGGGTACGCAATTACATGACCGCTTCATGCTGCCGCACTTCATCGAGCAGGATTTCGCTGACGTCGTGGCTGACCTCAATAGCGCCGGTTACCCGGTGCGCGCCGACTGGTTCGCCGCGCATCTGGAATTCCGGTTCCCGAAAGTCGGTGACTACGCCGTCAACGGCATTCAGCTCGAGTTGCGTCAGGCGCTGGAACCCTGGCACGTGCTGGGTGAGGAAGGTTCGGGTGGCGGTGCGGTGCGTTATGTGGATTCGTCACTGGAACGCCTGCAAGTGCATCTCACCGGCCTGCCGCCGCAACGCTACCTGCTGACCTGCAATGGCATTCCCGTGCCGCTGCAGCCGACCGGGCAGGCGGGCGAGTTTGTCGCGGGCGTGCGTTATCGCGCCTGGCAGCCAGCCAACTGCCTGCAACCGACCATCGGTGTGCATGCACCGCTTGTATTCGACCTGCTCGACACCTGGATGCACCGCTCGCTGGGCGGCTGCGAGTATCATGTCGCCCATCCGGGTGGGCGCAACTACGAAACCCTGCCGGTCAATGCCAACGAAGCGGAAAGCCGCCGCATGTCGCGTTTCTTCCGCATTGGCCATACACCGGGCAAATTGGAGGTTCCGTCGCTCAACATTAACGACGAACTGCCGATGACGCTGGATATGCGCCTGCACTGAGTCTGCGTCAAAAGTGAGTCGGGTGCGCACGGACGTGACACCTGACCGCTTCATCTGAAGTCCTTTTTGCTGCCCTGCCGAGCCTTCCATGCCCGACTTGCTTGACCGATACCCGCTGTCCGAGGGTACCTACCACGAGATGCTCGATGCCGACGGGACGGTTCGTCCGCACTGGCGGCGTCTCTACGAGCACATGCGACGCAGTTCGCCGGCGCAGCTGACCCAGCGTCAGGCGTTGCTGACCCGGCAGATTCAGGAAAACGGCGTGACCTACAACGTCTACGCCGACCCCAAGGGCGCAGATCGTCCGTGGGAACTGGATCTGCTGCCGCACATCATTCCGGCTGACGAGTGGGCACATGTCGCGGCCGGTATCGCTCAGCGCGGGCGACTGCTCAATGCCGTGCTCGCCGACCTGTATGGCCCGCAGACGCTTATCGCACAAGGCCTGCTGCCTGCCGAGCTGGTCTTCGGGCATAACAACTTTCTGTGGCCGTGCCAGGGCGTCAAACCGCCCGAGGGTACGTTCCTGCACATGTACGCCGTGGACCTGGCGCGCACACCCGATGGCCGCTGGTGGGTCACCGCTGACCGGACCCAGGCGCCCTCCGGCGCAGGTTATGCGCTGGAAAACCGCCAGATCGTTGCCCGTGCCTTGCCGGAAACCTACCGCGATCTGCAGGTGCGGCACTTGTCCGGTTTCTTCGGTGCCTTGCAGCAGACGCTGGCGCGTCAGGCGCCCACCAGCAATGAAGCGCCGCTGATCGTGCTGCTGACGCCGGGGCGTTTCAACGAAAGCTATTTCGAACACTTGTATCTGGCGCGGCAACTGGGTTATCCGCTGGTCGAAGGCGGCGACCTGACGGTGCGTGACGCCACGGTTTTTCTGAAGACCCTCAGCGGCCTGCGTCGGGTGCACGCGATCATGCGTCGTCTGGACGATGATTTCTGCGACCCGCTGGAGCTTCGTACCGACTCGGCACTGGGTGTGCCGGGGCTGCTGGAGGTCGTACGTCAGGGCAATGTGCTGGTCGCCAATGCCTTGGGCAGTGGTGTGCTGGAATCGCCGGGGCTGCTGGGCTTCCTGCCGAAAATCTGCGAATACCTGTTCGGCGAAGAACTGATCCTGCCGTCCGTGGCGACCTGGTGGTGCGGCGAGCCGCCAGTGCTGGCGCAGGCCCTCGAAAAACTCCCTGAACTGTTGATCAAGCCTGCGTTTCCGTCGCAGCATTTTGTACCCGTATTCGGCCGCGACCTGAGCGAGGAGCAACGCAAGGCGCTGGCGGCACGCATGCAGGCCCGGCCTTATGCCTACGTCGCGCAGGAATTGGCGCAGTTGTCTCACGCACCGGTCTTGCAGGCCGATGGCGAAGCGTTGCAGCCGCGTGCCATTGGCATGCGGGTATACGCGGTCGCGGGCCTGGATGGTTATCGTGTTCTGCCGGGTGGCCTGACCCGTGTGGCGGCCGATGCCGATGCCGATGTGGTTTCGATGCAGCGGGGCGGAGCCAGCAAAGACACCTGGGTGCTGGGCGAGCGTTCCTACAGCGGCGTGCATGCCGGCGAGCCTTTGAAAGGTCAGCGCGCTTTGGGCGTCTATGACCTGATCCGGCGTGATCCCTACCTGCCGTCGCGGGTCGTGGAAAATCTGTTCTGGTTCGGGCGTTACTGTGAGCGTTGCGACGACAGCGCGCGCCTGCTGCGCATCATGTTCACCCGCTATGTCGACGATGACGATCCGCAGGCCTTGCAGGCTGCCGTGAAGCTGGCCGAAAGCCTGGGCGTACTGCCTGAGGCCGAAGAGGACGAAACGCTGCAGCATCGTCTGCTGACCGCCTTGCTGGGCGAGGAATGGCCGTTCAGCCTGCGCGCCAACCTGCAGCGTCTGCAGTGGGCGGCTTCGCAGGTGCGCGGCAAGCTGTCCAGAGAGAACTGGCAGGCGCTGGTCGAGTTGCAGCGCGAGGCCCTGAGCCTGGAATCCGAAGAGCCTGACTTTGGCGAACTGCTGGACTTCCTCAACCGTCTGGTGATGTCGCTGGCGGCGCTGTCCGGCTTTGCGCTGGATGACATGACCCGCGATGAGGGCTGGAGTTTTCTGATGATCGGGCGACGTATCGAGCGCCTGAAGTTTCTCAGCATGAGCCTGGCGGCGTTCCTGCGTGGCACCACCGTGTCGGATCAGGCCGGTCTGGAATGGTTGCTGGAACTGGGCAACAGCAGCATCACCTATCGCTCGCGCTACATGGCAGTGCCTCACCTGATTCCGGTACTGGACCTGCTGCTGCTCGATGACCAGAACCCACACGCCGTGCTGTTTCAGCTCAAGCTGGTACAGCGCTCGTTACGTCGCCTGAGCGACAACTTCGACGCGCCGCGTGACAACAGTCTGGCCGTGCTGGCGCAACGTCTTGCCGCTTTCGATCTCGGCAGTCTGGAGAACCCGCTGTTCGGTCAGAGCAGTATCGATGCGGTGCTGGATGGCCTCGCCGACCTGCTGCAAGGCATTGGCGAAAGCGCAGGTCAGGCGTCCGATCGTCTGGCGTTGCGTCACTTTGCCCACGTCGATGATGTCAGCCAACGCACGGTATCCGTCTGATGAGCGCCCTTTACCAGATTTTCCACGACACGCATTACAAGTACGACAGCCCGGTGTCGCTGGCCCAGCAATTGGCGCACCTGTGGCCGCGCAGCAGTCCCTGGCAGCGTTGCATCGAACAGAGCCTGGAGATTTTTCCGACGCCCACCACGCGCCGCGACGAGCTGGATGTATTCGGCAATCCGCTGACCCGGCTGGCCTTCGAGCGTCCGCACGACGAATTGCAGGTCAATGCACGTCTGCAGATCGAGGTGCTGGAACGGCCGTATCTGGACTTCAACCTGTCGCCGGAATGGGAAGTCACGCGCAGCGCATTGACCTACAGCGCCAAGCCGATGACCGCTGATGTGCTGGAAGCCTGTCGCTACCGCTTCGAATCACCCTACGTGCACTTGAAGCGCTCGTTCGTCGAGTTTTCGCAGGATTGCTTTCCACCGGCGCGGCCCTTGTTGCTGGGCGTGCAGGCGCTGATGGAAAAGATATTCGATGAGTTCACCTTCGACAGCGAAGCCACTCAGGTAGCGACGCCGTTGGTGGAAGTGCTGGAGCGGCGACGCGGCGTCTGTCAGGACTTCGCGCACCTGATGCTCGCCTGTCTGCGTTCCCGTGGGCTGGCGGCTCGTTATGTCAGCGGCTACCTGCTGACCCAGCCACCACCCGGACAGCCGCGCCTGATCGGCGCAGACGCTTCCCATGCCTGGGTGTCGGTGTTTTGTCCTGCGTCGGGCTGGGTCGATTTCGATCCGACCAACAACGTGCAGCCCGCGCTGGAACACATCAGCCTGGCATGGGGGCGCGACTTTTCCGATGTCTCTCCGCTGCGCGGCGTCATTCTGGGCGGCGGCGCCCATGACCCCGAAGTGCGGGTTACGGTCATGCCGGTCGCCTGAGCCGCGCTTAATTCCCGGTGTCCGCCAAACGTTTATCACTCGGCGGCATCGACCCTGTCAGACGCTATGCCGGGCCCGGTCGTACGCATCATGCGGACAACTGGCGCTTGCGCCACAGGCGTAGGCGGCGAGCAAACTGCGAAACAGGCTATTGAGCTGCATGAAAGTCTTTCCATGGGGAGGGCGATGTGCCGATGGTAGAGTGGCGCTCCGTGTCTGGCTGTTTGATTGTTTCGATGGCACCGATAGTTCGTGTGCCTTGCGGGCATCATTGGAACCCCGCTGCCGTTCGACGCTCTGTTTTCAATCGTCTCTTTTAAATCTGACGTACCTGCCCTGGAGATTCAAATGATCCGCAAGCTTGTAGCGATTTCCCTGTTGACGCTGGCCAGTGGTCAACTGCTGGCGGCCGAATGCTCAACCACCATCGACTCCACCGATCAGATGATGTACGACAAAAAAGCCATCGAGATCGACAAAAGCTGCAAGAGCTTTACCGTCAACCTGACGCATTCCGGCAGCCTGCCGAAGAATGTCATGGGGCATAACTGGGTCTTGAGCAAAAAGGCCGATGCGCAAGGCGTCACCACTGACGGCATGAGTGTTGGAATCGACAACGACTACATCAAGGAAGGCGACCCACGGGTGATCGCACACACCAAAATCATCGGTGCTGGAGAGAAAGACTCGGTGACATTCGATGTCTCGAAGCTCGACCCTGCCGAAAGCTATGAGTTTTTCTGCACCTTCCCCGGCCACATCGCGATGATGAAGGGAAGTGTGACGCTGAAGTAATTGATCGCCATATCCATGATCGTTCCCTCGCTCCTGCGTGGTAACGCCTTCCTGGACGCTCCGCGTCCGCCGCTCTCGAATGTGGCATAGAGCGTCACGGGATGCATGCCCACGCGCAGCGATGGGCATGATCGTCGTGGATGCCTGTCAAGGCGCGTAAGGCAGTTCGCGTTTGTGCTGGGTCTTGGCGTAGGTGTCGCAAATGATTTTGAACGCCTCTTCGCGTACCGGCTGGCCGTGCAGGAAGGCGTCGATCTCGGCGTAGGTCACGCCATGCGAGGCTTCGTCAGGTTTGCCGGGGGACAGGTCTTCCAGGTCTGCCGTCGGCACCTTCTCTACCAGTGATTCAGGTGCGCCGAAGTGGCGAGCGATGGCCCGTACCTGATTTTTTACCAGCCCGCTGAGCGGTGCCAGATCGCATGCGCCGTCGCCGAACTTGGTGAAGAAACCCATCACCGCTTCCGCTGCGTGGTCAGTCCCGATCACCAGACCCTGATAAGCGCCGGCGATGGTGTACTGAGCGACCATCCGCATGCGCGCCTTGGTGTTGCCCAGCACGAAATCCACAGCACTGGCAGGGTGGCCTTCGAACGCTTTCACTTCAGCCGCGAGCGCCTTGACGCTGGGGCCAATGTTGACGGTATGGCGCTCGTCCGGCTCGATGAAATCCACCGATGCCTGCGCTTCGTGTTCATCGGCCTGCACGATGTACGGCAGGCGCACGGCGACGAAACGATAACGCGTGTCGCCCGTGCTCTCACGCAGTTCCTTGACGGCGCGCTGGGCGAGCAGGCCGGCAGTCAGCGAGTCGACGCCGCCGCTGATGCCCAGCACCAGATTCTTGAGGCGGGCGTTCTGCAGGCACTGCTTGATGAAATCGACGCGGCGGGCGACTTCGGCTTCCAGGGCGTTCTGGTCCGCGAACGGTGGCTGGACCTTGAGCTGTTCAGCAATCTGGCGCTGTACGGCGTGCATGATTCACTCCTCGTAAGTAGTCAAACTCAAACAGGTTTATCAGAAAGCGGCAGGTCCGGCACCTTGAACACATGTCGCAGGTAGGCGACGAAGTTCGGATCCTTGCATTGCGCCTTGCCGGGCTCGTCGGAAATTTTTGCCACGGGCTGGCCAGCGCAGGCCGTCATTTTCAGCACCATGTTCATGGGCGCGATGCCGGGGATGTCTGCGGTCAGATTGGTGCCGATACCAAAACTGACATTGATGCGCCCGCGCAGTGCCCGGAAAATCTCCAGCGCCTTGGGCAGGTTCAGGCCGTCCGAAAACACCAGCGTCTTGCTCATCGGATCGATGCCCAGCTTCTGGTAATGCAGGATGCATTTTTCGGCCCACTTCACCGGGTCGCCCGAATCGTGCCGCAAGCCATCGAACAGTTTGGCGAAGTACAGATCGAAGTCGGTCAGAAAGGCGTCGGTGGTGATGCAGTCAGTCAGCGCAATGCCCAGCAGTCCGCGGTATTCGCGTACCCAGCAGTCGAGTGCGGCAATCTGACTGTCGATCAGGCGCGGCCCCAGTTGCTGGTGGGCCATGATCCATTCATGAGCCATGGTGCCCAGCGGTTTCAGGTCGAGTTGACGCGCCAGATGCACGTTGCTGGTGCCCACGAACTGCCCCGGAAAATCATTCTTGAGAACCCCCAGTACTTCTTCCTGGACACGATACGAAAAACGCCGACGCGTACCGAAATCCGCAACCTTGAGTTCGGCCAGCTCATCCGGCGTGGCGTTGGTGCTCAGCCAGTCGAACTTGTCGTAGAGCCGTTCGCGGGCCTGACTTAGCAGAATCTTCGGATAGCGATGCCGGTTGCGCACTTCGCTGACGATCGCCAGCAACGGCACTTCGAACATGATCACATGCAGCCATGGGCCGTGCAGGCGGATGCACAGTTCATCGTTTTCGATGCTGGTCTTCACGTAGCGGGTGTTGAAACGGAACAGGCCCAGGAAACGCAGAAAGTCGGGCTTCATGAACGTGATGCGTTCCATGAATGCCAAATGCTCCGGGCTCAGCGACAGCTCGCACAGCAGCTCGATCTGATGCCGTATCTCATCCAGATAGGGGCGAAGGTCTTCACCGTTGCGGCAGCGAAATTCCCATTCCACGTCGACGTTGGGGTAGTTGTGCAGGACGGCCTGCATCATGGTCAGCTTGTAGAAATCGGTGTCGAGCAGACTCTGCACGATGCGATTGGAGAAGGCGCTCTCGCTCATTGTTTCGGGTCTCCAGAGCAGCCGGAAAACAAGGGGCTCGCGACTTCCTGTCGTGTTGCCACGGAAAGCTCACGGCCTGCTGGGTGGGCATTGTCGCCCTTAACTGGCCGGTTGATCCAACTGTTCGAGCATCCATTGCAGGAAAACCCGTATTTTGGGCACGTCGGCGGTGTGCTCCGGATAGGACAGGTAATAGGCGCTGTTGGTGCTGGGCATTGCGAAATCCCATGCGATCACCAGCTTGCCCTCAGCCAGTTCTTCCTCCACCAGAAAGCGCGGCAGCAGCGCGACGCCGCAGCCGACCTGGGCTGCGCGGATGCACATATAGAATGTTTCAAAGCGCGGGCCGTGGTAACTGTGATCGGTCTGGTAGCCCTGACTTTCGAACCACTCATGCCAGGCCTGCGGGCGGAAAGCGTTCTGCAGGAGAACCAGATCGCTCAGTTGTCTTGGGTCGGTAAAAGGCGCATCGGGCAAGCTGTCGGGCGAGCAGACCGGAATCAATTCTTCACCGAACAGCTTCACACTTTCTGCGCCAGGTATCGCGGCCTGACCGAAGTAGAACGACACGTCGCAGCGGCCCTTGATCAGATCGTCAGACTCCTGCTCGTTGAGCAGGTCCAGATGGATATGCGGGTGACGCAGGCGCCAGCCTTTCAGGCGCGGCACCAGCCATCGTGCACCGAAAGTGGAGGGCGTGGAGACACGCAGCACCTCTGTTTCCCCGCCGTAGGAGCGCAGGAAGTGCGTGGACATCTCGACCTGATTGAGGATCTTGCGCACCTCCGCCAGATACAGCGAACCGGCTGGCGTCAGTTGCAGCCTGCGCCGCACGCGCCGGAACAACAGGTGCTGGACCAGTTCCTCAAGCTGCGCCACCTGCTTGCTCACCGCGCTTTGGGTCAGGTTGAGCTCTTCGGCGGCGCGGGTGAAGCTCAAGTGCCGGGTCACTGCCTCAAAACATTGCAGCGCAGCGATCGAGGGCAGATGACGTTTGTTGAGCATGAATGGGCTTCTCTCTGACAGGGCATGTGCATGAATAATCGGAATGATATCTCGCATAAAGGTCGTTTGTTGCCCGACGACAGGCCGGTTATTACTACGCGGCCGGCAACATCGCAGAAGAGCGCTGTGATTTGCCAGAGTGCAGCTGATGGATGACTGCATTTTTCACCAGATCCACTAGCCTCAAATGGTGCGTCTCGTAGCGCTTGCGCACCGGGCGTGTGCACTTCGGTGACGTCCGTTGTTACAGGCGGGTTGCACGTCGGTCCGTGTATGGGTTGCTGTGGGTAATGGTTTGGGTTGCTCTTTCATGTAGCGGGTTGCACCTTTCGTGGTTCGAACGGTTGTACAGCCTGCGGGCAATGAAATCAGGTCATTGAATGGCAAGCCAAACGTGACATTTTCCGGAATAAAAAAGTGATGGCACGTCCCTTGCTCACAGCAATGGCGTAGTCGCAGTGCCATTTAAAAAAAAATCAGGAGCACCACTCATGTCGCATACGTTTTACAGGAAAGGTTTTCTGACAATTGCAGTCGCTGCTGCATTGGGCGTGTCTTCGTTGGCGCAGGCTGACGTGAAGATCGGCGTGGCGGGGCCCATGACAGGGGCCAATGCCGCGTTCGGTGAGCAGTACATGAAGGGTGCGCAGGCCGCTGCCGACGCGATCAACGCTGCAGGCGGTGTGAATGGGGAAAAGATCGTTCTGGTCGCGGGCGACGATGCCTGTGAACCCAAGCAGGCCGTGGCTGTTGCCAATCGTCTTGTGGATCAGGACAAGGTTGTGGGCGTTGTGGGCCATTTCTGCTCGTCTTCGACCATTCCGGCTTCCGAGATCTACAGTGATGCAGGCGTCATTGCGATCACCCCTGGCTCCACCAACCCACAGGTTACCGAGCGCGGCCTGAAAGAGATGTTCCGCATGTGTGGTCGTGACGATCAGCAGGGCGTCGTGGCGGGTGATTACATCGTTGACGTCTTGAAAGGCAAGAAAATCGCCGTCATCCACGACAAGGACACGTATGGCCAGGGGCTGGCGGATGCCACACAGACCCAGCTGAAAAAGCGCGGCGTCACGCCGGTTCTGTATGAAGGTCTGACCCGTGGCGAAAAAGACTTCAGTGCATTGGTCACCAAAATCCGCTCGACAGGTGCCGACGTTGTCTACTTCGGCGGCCTGCACCCTGAAGCGGGTCCTCTGGTTCGTCAACTGCGTGAACAAGGTCTGAAAGACATCAAGTTCATGTCCGATGACGGCGTCGTGACCGACGAATTGGTGACCACCGCAGGCGGCAAGCAATATGTCGATGGTGTCTACATGACTTTCGGTGCCGACCCGCGCATGCTGCCTGACAGCAAGGCCGTGGTCGAACAGTTCCGTAAAGGCGGCACCGAGCCTGAAGGCTACACCCTGTACGCGTACGCTTCGATTCAGGCACTGGCTGCCGGCTTCAATGGCGCCAAAGTCAACAAGGGCGAGGATGCAGCCAAATGGCTCAAGGCCCACCCGGTCAAGACCGTCATGGGCGAGAAGGCCTGGGACAGCAAGGGTGACCTGAAAGTCTCCGACTACGTGGTTTACCAGTGGGACAAGGACGGTAAATACCACCAGCTTGAAAAACAGAAGTAAGCCGGACCCTCGCCAGCCGCGCTCGCCCAGGGTGAGTGCCGGCTGACAGGTGGATGGGCTCGCCCATGAGCGGGCGTGCATGATTCTGTTGCTTTCGGACCTGTTCGCCGTGCCTCACAAGGGCTCGGCGGGCGGAATGCTGAGCTGCCTTTCAAGTGTGTGAGCGTGCGTGATGGACGGTATCTTCCTGCAGCAAATGATCAACGGACTGACACTCGGGTCGGTCTACGGTCTTATAGCCATCGGCTACACGATGGTTTACGGCATCATCGGCATGATCAACTTCGCCCACGGCGACGTGTACATGATTTCCGCCTACCTGGCTGCAATTGGCCTGGCGGTACTGTCTTTCTTCGGGCTGGAATCCTTTCCATTCCTGATTCTCGGGACGCTGATCTTTACCATTGTGGTAACGGGCGTCTACGGTTTCGTCATCGAGCGTGTGGCCTATAAGCCGCTGCGCAACTCGACCCGACTGGCCCCGCTGATCAGCGCAATCGGCATTTCCCTGATCCTGCAGAACTACGCGCAGATCAGTCAGGGTGCGCGGCAGCAGGGCGTCCCGACGCTGCTTGAAGGCGCCTGGCGCTTCGAGATCGGCACCGGCTTCGTCCAGATCACCTACACCAAGATCTTCATCCTCATCGCCGCCTTCGTCGGCATGGGCGTGCTGACCTACATCATCAAATACACCAAGCTGGGCCGCATGTGTCGCGCCACTCAGCAGGACCGCAAGATGGCGTCGATCCTGGGGATCAACACCGACCGGGTCATTTCCTACGTGTTCATCATTGGCGCGGCCATGGCGGCACTGGCAGGTGTGCTGATCACCATGAACTACGGCACGTTCGACTTCTACGCAGGCTTCGTGATCGGCATCAAGGCATTCACTGCAGCCGTACTGGGCGGGATCGGCTCGCTGCCTGGCGCGATGCTCGGCGGTTTGATTCTGGGCGTTGCCGAGTCGCAGTTCGCCGGTCTGATCAATTCCGACTACAAAGACGTGTTCAGTTTCGGCCTGCTGGTGTTGATCCTGATCTTCCGTCCCCAAGGCCTGCTGGGTCGCCCACTCGTGGCGAAGGTATAAGTATGTCTGCTCCTATCGCTAAACCTGTTGATATCAAGAAAAGCCTGATCGACGCCGTGATCGCGGGATTGCTGGCGTTGATCGTGTTCGGCCCTATCGTCGGCATCGTGCTCGATGGCTATAGCTTCAACCTGCAGCCGACCCGTGTGGCCTGGCTGGTGGCAATTGTCATGCTCGGACGCTTTCTGATGAGTCTGTTTCTGCAGACGCCCAGAGGTGTACGCATTTCCCAGAGTTTCGAGAGTTCGGGGTCGGGTGTGCATGTGCTCAAGCCCGATCACAAGTCGAGCCTTTACTGGATCATTCCGGTGCTGATCGTGATCGCCATCGTGTTCCCGATCTTCGCCAACAAGTACCTCCTGACCGTGGTCATTCTAGGGCTGATCTATGTGCTGCTGGGGCTGGGCCTGAACATCGTGGTCGGTCTGGCCGGGTTGCTCGATCTGGGTTACGTGGCGTTCTATGCCATCGGCGCCTACGGTCTTGCGCTGGGCTATCAGTACCTCGGGCTGGGATTCTGGTCGGCGCTGCCGCTGGCGGCCATTGCGGCGGCGCTGGCTGGCTGCATCCTGGGCTTTCCGGTGCTGCGCATGCATGGCGACTATCTGGCCATCGTGACGCTCGGCTTCGGGGAGATCATTCGTCTGGTGCTTAACAACTGGCTGTCGTTCACTGGCGGCCCGAACGGTGTACCGGTGCCGTCGCCCACGTTTTTCGGTCTGGAATTCGGGCGGCGTGCAAGGGATGGCGGGGTTCCGATCCATGAGTATTTCGGCTTCGATTACAATCCGGACCTGAAATTCCTGTTCATTTATGCCGTGCTGTTCCTCGTGGTGCTGGCCGTGCTGTTCGTCAAGCATCGCCTGACCCGCATGCCGATCGGTCGTGCCTGGGAAGCGCTGCGAGAGGACGAAATCGCCTGCCGCTCGATGGGTCTCAATCATGTGCTGGTCAAGCTCTCGGCGTTCACCATCGGTGCATCGACAGCGGGTCTTGCGGGCGTTTTCTTCGCCAGCTATCAGGGCTTCGTCAATCCGACCTCATTCACCTTTTTCGAATCGGCGCTGATTCTGGCCATCGTCGTGCTCGGCGGCATGGGGTCGACAGTGGGTGTGGTGATTGCAGCCTTCGTGCTGACCGTTGCGCCCGAGCTGCTGCGCAGCTTCTCTGAGTACCGCGTGCTGCTTTTCGGGGTTCTGATGGTGTTGATGATGATCTGGCGACCTCGCGGCCTGATCCGCATCAGCCGCACCGGTGTGGTTCCGCGCAAGGGTGCGCTGGTCAAGGGAGGAGCCACGCAATGAGCAATGAAGTGATTCTTTCCGTCGAGCACCTGATGATGCATTTCGGCGGCATCAAGGCCCTCAGCGACGTGAGCCTCAAGGTGCGCCGCAATTCGATCTTCGCCCTGATCGGCCCCAACGGCGCGGGCAAGACCACCGTGTTCAACTGCCTGACCGGTTTCTACAAGGCCACAGGCGGCCGTATCGAACTGCATACCCGCGACAGGACCACCAACGTCATCAAGTTGCTGGGCGAGCCGTTCAAGGGCAGCGACTTCGTGTCGCCGAAAAGCTTCCTGAGCCGCGTGTACTACAAGATGTTCGGCGGCACTCACCTGGTCAACCGCGCAGGTCTGGCACGGACTTTCCAGAACATCCGCCTGTTCAAGGAAATGTCGGTGGTCGAAAACCTGCTGGTCGCCCAGCACATGTGGGTCAATCGCAGCCTGATCAGCGGGATCCTCAACACCCGTGGCTACCGCAAGGCCGAGGAAGACGCGCTCAACACTGCGTTTTACTGGCTGGAAGTCGTGGATCTGGTGGATTGCGCCAATCGCCTGGCCGGTGAGCTGTCCTACGGGCAGCAACGCCGCCTGGAAATCGCCAGGGCCATGTGCACGCGTCCGCAGGTGATCTGCCTTGATGAACCCGCCGCAGGCCTTAACCCGCAGGAAACCGAAGCCCTGAGCGGCATGATCCGCCTGCTGCGTGATGAGCATGACATGACCGTTGTGCTCATCGAGCACGACATGGGCATGGTGATGGGTATTTCCGATGACATTGTGGTGCTGGATCACGGCAACGTGATTGCCGCAGGCGGGCCGGAGCAGATCCGCAACGATCCGAAAGTGATCGCTGCGTATCTGGGCGCTGATGAAGAGGAATTGGTATGAGCAAGCCGATCCTCGAACTGAAAGAGATCGATGTGTTTTACGGCCCGATCCAGGCCCTCAAGAAGGTATCGCTGCACATCGACGAAGGCGAGACGGTCAGCCTGATCGGCTCCAATGGCGCGGGCAAGTCGACGCTGCTGATGTCGATCTTCGGCCAGCCGCGTGCGGCCAGCGGGCAGATCATCTATCAGGGCACCGACATCACCCAGAAGTCGTCGCACTACATTGCTTCCAACGGCATTGCACAGTCTCCGGAAGGACGGCGAGTGTTTCCCGACATGTCGGTCGAGGAAAACCTGATGATGGGCACCATCCCGATTGGCGACAAACACTCGGCTGAAGACATGCAGCGCATGTTCGACCTGTTTCCGCGCCTCAAGGAGCGTCGTAACCAGCGCGCCATGACCATGTCCGGTGGCGAGCAGCAGATGCTGGCCATTGCCCGTGCATTGATGAGCCGTCCCAAACTGCTGTTGCTCGACGAGCCGAGCCTGGGTCTGGCACCGATCATCGTGAAGCAGATCTTCGCCACCCTGCGTGAGCTGGCGGCGACCGGCATGACCATCTTCCTGGTCGAGCAGAACGCCAACCATGCACTGAAGCTGTCTGACCGTGCTTATGTGATGGTCAACGGCGAGATCCGCCTGTCCGGCACCGGCCAGGAGTTGCTGGTCAATGAGGAGGTCAGGAACGCTTACCTGGGCGGGCACTGACGGTCTGGCAATCTGTGCTGTTTCAACCGTGCGCCCCGGGTGTTTTTCACCCGGGGCGTCGTTTTTCAGAATTGTGGAAAACAATTTTAACGGACCTTCGAACTGCGACATAAAACCGCTGCAAACGGTTGTTTTGTCACGCTTTCGACTTGTTCAGGTTTACTGTGGATCCGACTGTTAATAACTTGGGAGTATTTAGCTGAAAGCCTTTATGCGTAAGGGTTACAGCGAGGTGTTCAAAATTCGTACAGTTGGTTTTCAGCGTTCGTTCCGGGAGTTTGTCAACTGCCTCGGGGCTGTTTGTTCATACAGGTTATTCGCCTGTTCAACCTGTGGATAACTCTGTGGGCAAGCATTGGAAAGAGTGGGGTAGGCGGCATGGGCGCTGGGCTGTAGGCCATCATGCATTCACAGCACTGTCATCCTTCATCTGCCCTGCGGATCAAAGTCAAGGAGAAAACTTTGCACGCATCGCTACAGGCCACGGTCTGCGGGTGATTCAGCGATTCAGAGTTGCCCCCCGATTTTGTGGGTCTGACTGTGGATAACGTGGGCAAAACTGGCTGCAGGCCTTACCGTGTATGGCTTTGCTTGGGTTGTATGTTTTTTGTACAGCTTGCTGGGTGCATGGCGTGATTTATCCCCAGGCTTGATCCAGGGCGTTCGTGAAGGGCATGCTTTCTTTTTTCGCTTTACTTATTAACAGGCTGCGCCGCTTTATCGAGCAACAGGCTGCGCCATGTCAGGAGAACGAGATGACTTCAACCGTATTTATTACAGGCGCTACTTCCGGGTTTGGTGAGGCATGCGCGCGTCGTTTCGCTGAAGCCGGCTGGTCACTGGTGCTGACCGGCCGCCGCAAGGACCGTCTGGACGCGCTGAGCGCCGAGCTGTCGAAGCAGACCAAGGTTCATACGCTGGTGCTGGATGTACGTGATCGTGCAGCCATGGAAAGCGCCATTGCCGAGCTGCCGGAAGAATTCGCCACGATTCAGGGCCTGATCAACAACGCAGGTCTGGCGCTGGGCATCGATCCGGCACCCAAGTGCGATCTGGACGATTGGGACACCATGATCGACACCAACGTCAAAGGTCTGGTCTACACCACACGCCTGCTGCTGCCGCGCCTGATCGCTCACGGGCGCGGTGCAAGCATCGTCAACCTGGGTTCGGTCGCTGGCAACTATCCGTATCCGGGCGGCAACGTGTACGGCGGCACCAAGGCGTTCGTCGGGCAGTTCTCGCTCAACCTGCGCAACGACCTGATCGGCACTGGCGTGCGGGTGACCAATCTGGAGCCTGGATTGTGCGAAAGCGAGTTCTCGCTGGTACGTTTCGGTGGTGATCAGGCCAAGTACGATGCGACCTACGCCGGTGCAGAGCCGATCCAGCCGCAGGACATCGCCGATACCATCTTCTGGATCATGAACACACCGGCTCACGTCAACATCAACAGCCTGGAACTGATGCCGGTCAGCCAGACCTGGGCAGGCTTTGCGATCGACCGTAATCGCGGCTGATCAGTCTTTATCGGGCGTGGGCGGCGGGAAAGCCGTGACAAAGCGGTTCTCCAGATAGTCCGCCAGCCCGATGTAGCAGGTAGCCAGATGGTAGGGCGTGGTCGACGGCATGTCGCTGCGACTTACCGTGCCATCGGTATCGACGCACTCGTTCCAGCCGCTCGCATGCAGGAAGCGTTGCTCGAAGTCGAGTAGTTGCTGGCTCAGTGCTGACTCGCATTCCGGCCGCAACGCCATCGCTCGCAGGTATTCAGCCTGCGCCCAGATCCGCTGGGTGCTGTCCTGCACTGTGCCATCCAGCGTCAAGGTCGCCGTAACAGCCCCGTTCTGCGGATCCACGCCTTGTGCCTGCGCATGGGCGAACGCGCGGGTCATGGAGTGATGCAGCGGCCTGCCGTGCATCTCGGGTGACGATTCCAGCAGGAAGAACCACTCGAACTGGTGGCCAGGCTCATACCAGTTATCCACAGCGCCCAGCGGCTTCTCCAGCATCACACCCGTGGTTTTATCCACAAAGCGCTGCTGCATGCCGACGGCCAGCGCGTCCATCGCCGCCTGTGTCATCGGGTCGGCGCGCACGGACAGGGTCGCCAGAAAGGCTTCTGCCAGGTGCATCAACGGGTTCTGCAACGGGCCGGTGCCGAGCGTGGACCAGTCTTCATCCAGTTGCGCTTCGTACAAGCCTTTGCCGTCGGCAAAGCGCTCGGCAACGACATTGAGCGCTGCGTTGAGCACCGATTCTGCGAGCGGGTCCTTCGACTTCGCCCAGTAGTGAGCGCAGGCAAAGATAATAAAAGCGTGGGTGTAGAGATCCTTGCGTCGATCCAGCGGTTTGCCCTGTGGATCGATGCTGTAGAACCAGCCGCCATGCTCGCCATCGTGGAAGTGCTGCTGCAGCGAGCGAAACAGTGCTCCGGCGCGCACGGCGGCGTCCGGTGTCTCGGGGTGATCGATCAGGCTGGAAAACAGAAACAGCTGCCGTGCACAGGCCATCGCTCGATAGCGCTTGGGTGGCAGCGGTTGATGGTGTGCGTCGAGCGCTTCATAGGGCAATGCCAGTTGTGCATTCCAGCCAGGGCCTTGCCAGAGCGGCACGATCACCTTCAGAAAGTGCGCCTGCAGGGCGGCGAAGACCGAGGTCATGTCAGGCGTGGGGGCAGAGCTGGAAGCATGGGGCATCGGCTGTCGTCGCGGCTGAATCGAGATGCGCGACATGTTAGCAGGATTGCCGGGCAAGTCTCGATGAGCCTTTTGATCGCCCGATACATCGCGCTCATGGTTATCCACAAGTGTTTCCGGGTAAACGCAAAGCATGTGGGAAGCGGCTTGCCGGCGATGCGTTTTTCAGTTGGCCCATCACTGCCAGGCCTGACGCTATCGCCGGCAATCCGCCTCCCACTGTTCGATGATCCTGAAACAGCACGATCTCGCAGCCGCTTACGGGATGTATGTTCAGCCTGCCAGCAACCAGACACCTGTCGCGGCAGACGCGGCACCGGCCAGGCGCACTAGCGGTGCTGCGGCTTGCGGCAGTACGCGTACAACCGCGTAGCCAGCGGCATGCAGCGCTGCGGTGGCGGCAACGAAACCGGCAGCGTAGGCCCATGGGCTGGACATGGCCGGCAGCTCAAGGCCATGTGCCACGCCGTGGAACAGTGCGAACATTGCGGTCGCGGCAACGGCCAGCGCCAATGGCGGACGAACGGCAAGCGCGACCGCCAGACCCAGCGCCAATACCGACGCCGCAATACCGCTTTCCAGCGCAGGCAGGTTCAAGCCTTCGAAACCGAGCACTCCGCCGATCAGCATGGTGCCTACAAAGGTGCAGGGCAGAGCCCAGCGCGCGGAACCTTGTTGCTGCGCGGCCCACAGACCGACAGCGAGCATCGCCAGCAAGTGATCAAGACCGCCAATCGGGTGGCTGATACCGGCGATCAGGCCGTTGTCGCCATGGCCGGGATGCGCCAGTGCCAGGGTCGGGACCAGCAGCAGGGCGAGGGCGCCGAGGACTTTTTTGTAGTTCATCGAGGGTTTCCTTTTCGTGGGATCAGGCGGCCGCGTTCAGCAGGCCCTGGCGTTCAATGAAGGCAATGATCTGTTCCAGACCCTGGCCGGTTTTCTGGTTGCTGAAGACGAACGGCTTTTCACCACGCATCCGGCGTGTGTCGCTGTCCATCATTTCCAGCGAGGCGCCTACCAGCGGCGCGAGGTCGATCTTGTTGATAACCAGCAGATCGGATTTGCAGATGCCCGGACCGCCCTTGCGTGGCAGCTTGTCGCCCGCGGAAACGTCAATCACGTAAAGGGTCAGGTCCGACAGCTCCGGGCTGAAGGTGGCGGACAGGTTGTCGCCACCGGATTCGACGATGATCAAATCCAGCCCTTCGAAGCGGCGGTTGAGCTGGTCAACGGCTTCCAGATTGATCGAGGCGTCCTCACGAATCGCGGTGTGCGGACAGCCGCCGGTTTCCACGCCGATGATGCGCTCGGGCGCCAGCGCTTCATTACGCACCAGAAAGTCTGCGTCTTCGCGGGTATAGATATCGTTGGTCACGACCGCCAGGTTATAGCGATCACGCAATGCCAGGCACAGCGCCAGAGTCAGGGCCGTCTTGCCGGAGCCGACCGGGCCACCAATGCCGACACGCAGGGGTTGGCTGTTCATTGAGTTCTCCAGAGGTACTTGTCAGGACCGGAACAACCGGCTGTATTGACGTTCGTGGGCCATGCTCGCCAGTGACAGACCGAAGGCCGCACTGCCGCAATGATGGATGTCTTGTTCGGTGGCGTTGGCCTGCGCCTGCTGCAACAGCGGCAACAGCTCACTGGTCAGACGCTGTGCAGCCTGCTGGCCCAGCGGCAGTGTCTTCATCAGCACCGCCAACTGATTTTCCAGCCAGCTCCAGAGCCAGGCGGCCAGCGCATCCTGCGGGTTGATCTGCCAAGCGCGGGCGGCCAGCGCCCAGCCGAGTGCCAGGTGCGGCTCGCAGGTCTGCTCCAGAAAGCGCCGGGCGTCACGGTCCAGCTCCGGCAGTCCGTTGAGCAGCTGTTGCAGGGAATAACCCATCTGCCGGCTTTCCAGGTGCAGCTCGCGGGTTTCCCGGCTGGCGCGATGTCGCTCACTGAGTTGCAGCAACTGCCCCCAGTTCTCGTCGGCTGCCGCCTGACAGTGCGCCAGCAGCAGCGGTGCTTCGAAACGTGCGAGGTTGAGCAGTAACTGATCGCCGATCCAGCGGGCAGCTGTCTGCGGATTGGTCACGATGGACTGTTCAACCGCCATCTCCAGCCCTTGCGAATAGCTGTAGCCGCCAATCGGCAGCTGCGGACTGGCCAGACGCAAAAGCGCCCAGGCGCTGTTCACGTGCGCACGCCGAACTGGTGCATGCGCGGTGGATAATTGAAATCCTCTTCGCCGGCGCGTGAGTGATGGTGTCCTCCGCCATAGGCACCATGTTCCGGCTGGAACGGCGCTTCGATGGTTTCGGTGGTGGCGCCCAGTTGATCGAGCATGGCCTTGAGTACGTAGTCGTCGAGCAGCCGCAGCCAGCCGTCGCCCACTTGCAGGGCCACGTGGCGATTGCCCAGGTGATACGCCGCGCGGGTCAGTTCGAAGGTGCTGCTGCAGGTCACGTGCATCAGTTTTTCGGGACGGGCGCAGACGCGCACGATGCGACCGTCTTCGGCCTGAAGAAACTCGCCATCGCGCAGAGGAGGTTGTCCGCGTTGCAGGAACAGTCCCACATCTTCGTTTTCTGCACTGAAGCAGCGCAGACGGCTCTTGCTGCGCGCCTCGAAATTCAAATGCAGTTCGGCGGCCCATTCGGCCTGGGGTTCGATTCGGTTGTGAATCACCAGCATCAGATAGCTTCCAGCCAATTGCGATGCCTCAAAGCAGAGCAAGGGGCTTGCCAACAGTGCAGGGCGTGGGAAAAGGCTGACGGAATGGGCTTATTGATTGCAGGTTGTGTGCTTTTTTGGTGCGCGGCGCCGGGGCCGCCTCAATGTGGGGCAATTCCAAGGGGCGGCAAATCTGACGGTATGTGTTGCGGCGCGCGCCGGGACGCGGAACGATCATCAGCGATCAGACGCTCATTGATCACTCATGACTGCCCAAACCACGCCAGTGCCGTGCGCCGATGAAGATGAAGCGCAGTTGCTGGGTAATCTTGGCTTGTGGCGTGAGGTGCGGGGCGAGCGAGGCGGGGGGCGGGTCGATCAGTTCGGGCAGCATGGCGAACACGCTTTTGACTACAAGGTCGGCAATGATCGACAGCGATTCAGCGTTCAAATGCTTCCATTTGGGCATTTTGGCCAGGTCAGCGGTCAGGTCGGCGCTGATGCCTTCGCGCAAGGCACCCAGTGCCTGACGCACCTTGAGCGAGCCGCCGTACTGTTCACGTGCCAGAAAAAGGAACTGCGAGCGATTGGCTGCCACACGCTCCAGAAAGATCTTCACCGACGCACGAATCAGCCCGCCCATGGCGAACTCGTTGTGCCGCACCAGGCGGATGGTTTCGCGAAAGGTCTGACCGACCTCGCTGACCAGCACCAGACCCAGTTGATCCATGTCCTCGAAGTGACGATAGAAGCCGGTCGGCACAATGCCTGCCGTGCGGGCGACTTCGCGCAGGCTGAGGCTGCCGAATCCGCGTCCGCTCTCCATCAACTGGTGGGCGGCGTCCAGCAAGGCTCTTCGGGTCTGTTGTTTCTGTTCGGCGCGGGGCAGCATGGCTCAAACGGTTCTGGATAAAGACTGCGTCGCACTTTAACAAATGCGCTTTGCCTGCGTCGAAAGGCTTTTTCAAATGGCTGACGTATCAGACTCGCTGATACTGCTGTACCAGACGATCAGGGCCGTTTTCAACCAGACGCTGCTCACGCTCCTGTGCCGAAGTGGCGTAGGCATTGGCGGCAAAGATGGACAGAAACAGGCTCAGTAAAAGATGGGGTTTCATGGCTGTGCTCCTCGAAAGAGCGGAAGATGGTGTAGGCGTGCACTATGACTCCGGGCCTGTATGTAAAGAAGTTCATAAAGGTGATGGTGGGAATCAACCAAAATGATTGAGTCGTACCAAGGGCTTTCACAGGCCGTTGGCTTATTTGCCCAAACGGATCAAACCCTCGGCGCTTTTGTCAGTCGAACGGGCATGTCGTATTCAGTGCACCAAGGCAGGGGCACTGTTTTCTGGAGAGTCATGCATGACGCGCAGCCGTAGGATTTTCGCGTGGACAGGTGCCACTTTGCTGGTGGTGCTGGCCGTGTTGGTCATTGTGATTGTCACTTTCGACTGGAACCGCATCAAACCCACCCTCAATGAAAAAGTCAGCGAAGCGCTGCACCGCCCGTTCGCCATCAATGGCAATCTGGACGTGCGCTGGTCGCGCGAGCCTGAATTGGGTGGATGGCGCGCATGGGTACCCTCACCGCATTTTGTGGCCGAAGACCTGACTCTGGGTAACCCCGAGTGGTCGAAACAGCCGCAAATGGTCACGCTCAAGCAGGTGGAGTTTCGCCTGTCGCTGCTGCCACTGCTGGCGCAGCACGTGGTCATTCCGCGCATCGACCTGACCGGGCCTGAAGCGAAGCTGGAACGTCTGGCCGATGGTCGTGCCAACTGGGTGTTCGATCTGCCCAAGTCCGACCCCAATGCCGAACCGACGAAATGGGAAGTGGACATCGGTGCCATCAAGTTCGACAAGGGGCTGGTGGGTTTCAACGATCAGACCCTGAACACCCAGCTGGACGTGGTGATCGACATGCTTGGCAAGCCGATCCCGTTTGGCGAAATCGTCGGCAGCAAGGAGGCGAAGAAGGCCCAGGATAAAGGCGCGGTGCCACAGGACTACGCGTTTGGTCTGGGCGTCAAAGGTCAGTACCACGGCCAGCAACTCAACGGCACCGGGAAGATCGGCGGCCTGTTGGCGTTGAAGGACGCCACCCAGCCATTTCCGGTGCAGGCCGATGTGACGGTGGGCGATACCCATGTGGTGATCGCCGGAACCGTGACCGACCCCCAGAACCTCGGCGCGCTGGACCTGCGCCTGAAACTGTCCGGTGCCAGCCTGAGCAACCTGTACCCGCTGACCGGCGTTACGCTGCCGGACTCGCCCGCCTATTCAACGGACGGTCGCCTGATCGCCAAGCTGCATGACCCTGCAGGTGCCAGTTTCAGTTACGAGAAATTCAACGGCAAGATTGGCAAAAGCGATATTCACGGTGATCTGGGCTATGTCGCCAGTCAGCCGCGGCCGAAGCTGACGGGTGTGCTGGTGTCCGATCAACTGCTGTTCAGCGATCTGGCGCCGCTCATCGGTGCCGACTCCAACGCGGCTCAGAAAAAACGTGGCGGCGAGAGCAAGCAGCCGTCCGGCAAGGTGCTGCCAGTCGAGGAATTTCAGACCGACCGCTGGCGAGCGATGGATGCAGATGTCGAGTTCACCGGCAAACGAATCGTCCAGAGCCCGGACCTGCCGTTCACCGACCTTTATACGCATCTGATTCTGAACGACGGTCAGCTCAGTCTGGAGCCACTGCGCTTTGGCGTGGCGGGCGGCAAACTGGACGCGGACATTCGTCTCGACGGACGTGACAAGCCTTTGCTGGGTAGAGCGAAGCTGTCGGCGCGCAACTTCAAGCTCAAACAGTTGTTCCCGACGTTCGAGCCGATGAAGACCAGCTTTGGTGAGCTGAACGGCGATGCGGATATCACAGGCCGCGGCAACTCGATTGCGGCGCTGCTGGGCACTGCCAATGGCGAAATGAAGATGCTGGTCAACGACGGTGCGATCAGCCGAGGCCTGATGGAAATCGCCGGGCTCAATGTGGGTAACTATGTGGTCGGCAAACTGTTCGGCGACAAGGACGTGAAGATCAACTGCGCCGCGTCCGACTTCGGCATCAAGGATGGCCTGGCGACCAGTCGCCTGTTTGTGTTCGATACCGAGAACGCGATCATCTATATCAGCGGCACGGCCAACATGAAGACCGAGCAACTGGACCTGCAGATTAACCCCGAGTCCAAAGGCTTCCGTGTGTTTTCGCTGCGTTCCCCGCTGTACGTCAACGGCCCGTTTGTCCGGCCCAATGCGGGCGTGCAGTCCGGTCCGCTGTTGCTGCGTGGCGCAGGGATGGTCCTGCTGGGCGCGACGATCGGGCCAGCGGCCGGGTTGCTGGCACTGGTTGCGACGGGCGACAGTGAGCAGAACCAGTGTGGTCCGTTGCTTGAGCAGATGCGTTCAGGCAAGGCGCCGAAGACCGTTAAATAAACACCTGCGTGTGGCCTGAGAGGTCCGACGCAGAGCGTCATGGGCTATATGCCCACGCGGAGCATGAGCACGATCAGTGATCGGCTCTCATGCTCCGCTGCGAACAAACCAACGCCCATAAAAAAGCCAGGATAACTCTCCTGGCTTTTGCTTTCAGTGCCGAGTCACAGGTCGTTCAGGATGTCCGCCATGTCGTCGGCGTGCTCTTCTTCCTGCGCGAGGATTTCTTCGAAAATGCGACGGGTAGTCGGGTCGCTGTCACCGATGTACTGAATGATTTCACGATAGCTGTCGACCGCAATGCGCTCGGCGACCAGGTCTTCGTAAACCATTTCCTTGAGGGTGTTGCCTGCCACGTACTGCGCGTGGGAGTTTTTAGACAGGGTGTCGGGGTTGAACTCCGGCTCGCCGCCCAGTTGCACGATACGCTCTGCCAGCTTGTCGGCGTGCTCGGCTTCCTGCTGTGCGTGCTCCAGAAACTCGGACGCCGCGACACTGGCCTTCAAGCCGGTCGCCATGTAGTAGTGACGCTTGTAGCGCAATACGCAGACCAGTTCGGTTGCCAGCGACTCATTGAGCAGACGCAGGACCGTCTCGCGATCGGCGTTGTAGCCTTCAGTGACCGCACCATTCTCAACGTTCTGGCGCGCACGCTGGCGCAGGCTGCTTACATCGGATAGCTGTGGTGCAGAAATCATGGGTTATCTCCAGGTTCATCAGGTTTTGTGTCTCGCTCTGTGTGTTGCGCGGCAAGATCATCAAGGGTTGTGAGTGATGAACAGCGAGAAAGTTTTATCGGATTTCGCACGTTTCATGGTTTGCCAGCGCTGTAAAAAATATAAGAAACGAGCGCGTCCCGGCGCGGTCCGAACCTTGAGACCTATTCAATCGTGGAGATTCACATGCTCAAGTTTCTGGGAAGCACCGTCGGCATCATTTTTCTGATCGGCCTGATCGTGGTGATTGCGTTGTTCAAGCTGGTGTTCTGACGTTTATACAAATAACGTCCATGAAAAAGCCCGATGCATCACGCATCGGGCTTTTTCGTTTCAGATCGGTATTACATCGCGCGTTCGTTCGCTTCGCGCTGTTCGCACGTCATGAAACCCTTGTTGGTCACGCGGCCGTCGCTGTTGAAGCTGACGTGGTAGACCTGTTTGTGACCGTCTTTGGCCATTACGTAGTTGTTGCACGTGCCGGTGTTGACCTTGCGGTCGATGGTCGACGAGGGCTCACCACCGATGGTCAGAACCTGTTGACGGGTCATGCCGTTCTCGACCTGCTTGACCAGTGGCTCGTTGCGGTAGGTGACGTAGTCCACCGGGTTCTGCACGGTTGTGTTGCTGCAGCCAGCCATTGCCGCCAGTACAAAGGATGCTGCGAGGATTTTGTTGTACATCTTTATTGCTCCACATGTCAGAGCCGGTCTTGGCCCGTTGCAGCTTGGAGCAAGGGAGGTGCGCAAGAGTTCGAAAAAAAGATGGCGATTAGGCAGTACCTCGGGTGGTCGTGTTGTTCTGCCTCCTCGAAAAACACCGCTAAGGTTGAAAAGGCTTAATCAACTCGTTTCAGCACAAGGAGATCAACATGGCGCAAGAACAGGCGACGCGTTATCCATTGTTGCTGGTACCAGGCTTGTTAGGGTTTGTGCGGTTACTGGTGTATCCCTACTGGTTCGGCATCGTGAAAGCGCTTGAACGCGGCGGAGCGACCGTCATACCGGTGATGGTGTCCGGGGTCAATTCGACCGAAATACGTGGCGAGCAGTTGCTCAAGGTCATCGAGCAGACTGTCCGGGAGACCGGCGTGGCCAAGGTCAACCTGATCGGCCATAGCCAGGGAGCGCTGACTGTACGTTACGTGGCGGCCAGGCGTCCCGATCTGGTCGCATCGGTCACCTCCGTGGCCGGCCCCAATTATGGTTCCGAGCTGGCGGATTATCTGGAGCGGCACTTTCCGCCGGGGACGCTGGGCGGGCGCGTTGTCAATGCGGTGATAGGCCTGCTGGCCTGGGCGATTGTCGCGTTCGAAACCGGCTACCGCGGGCCGAAGCTGCCGATGGACATCACCGCCTCGCACCAGTCTCTGACCACCACCGGGGTTGCGCTGTTCAACCGGCAGTATCCTCAGGGTTTGCCCGAAGTGTGGGGTGGAAGCGGTGCAGAACTGGTGGAGGGTGTGCGCTATTACTCCTGGTCCGGGATCCTCAAACCGGGCGTGACCAATCGCGGACGCAACCTGATTGATGGCACCAACGTGACCTGTCGAATATTCGCTCGCACGTTCAGGAAAGAGCGAGGTCAATCTGATGGCATGGTCGGGCGTTTCAGTTCGCACCTGGGCACGGTCATCGGGGATGACTTTCCGCTCGACCATTTTGACATCGTCAACCAGACCTTCGGGCTGGTGGGCAAAGGCGCAGATCCTGTACGCCTGTTCATGGAACACGCCGCGCGCCTCAAGGCAGCCGGCCTTTAACTCAATCAGGCAGTAATTCGTAATCAGCCGTTCGAACATGACGGCCAGGAAGTGATGCGATGGGCGATAAAGAACTGTATGAAATCGAGTACACCCTGCTGGGTGAGCACCATGTGGATGTCATCGAGAACCTGGACGTGCCGATCATTGAAATCGTGCATGAACTGGCGCTGAAACACGACGTAGAGCTGGATGACCTCCCCGAAGGCGGCATGCCCCACGCTGCCGGTATCACGGATGTGTCGATCCATAGTGTGGAGGGCGGTGAGGGCAGCGCGACGGCCTAGGCTCTGTACGAAAAGTGGCTGCGCTCGGTGATGCTGCGTTAAAAACAGGCTCGGAATGCTCATTTACAACACGTAGACTCCGCTTCCTCGCCTGTTTTTGCCTTGCCTGACCTTCGCTCGCCGACTTTTCGTACAAAACCTAGCCTTTCCTGAGCTGTAGCGGGGTTTTCCAGCGTTCCGCGAGGATCACGCCGCACAGGGTCAATGCGCCGCCGTACAGGTGATAAAGCGCCAGTTGTTCGCCAAGCGCAACGGCAGCAATCAATGCCGTGGCGATTGGCATCAGGTTGAAGAACAGCGTGGTGCGGCTCGGCCCCAGGCGCATGATCGAGATCATCCACAGCCAGGGCGCCAACATGGACGTAGGGATGGCGGCATATAGCACCAGTGGAATATTGCTCGCATTCAGGCCGGTTCGCGGCGACAGAATGAACAACGGAAACAGCACCACAATCGCCACCAGAATTTGCATGTACAGCAAGTGCAGCGGGGGCAGGCGCAACTGCCACTTTTTCAACAGCATGCTGTACAGCGCATAGGCCGCAGCAGCGAACAGCACGATGGCATCACCCCGGTTCATCCCTTGCTCGATGAGCCCTGTCAGGTTGCCTGCGGCGACCACCACTATTACGCCTGCGAAAGAGATCACGGCACCGAGCAACGCGCCCCAGGTCAGTCGCGTGCCCAGGCAGGCTATCGACAGCCCCAATGCCATTACCGGCACCAGTGACTGAATGATCCCCATGTTGGTGGCTGTGGTCATGCCCGCTGCGAAATACGCCAGGCTTTGATACACCGCCATGCCCAGCGCGCCCAGTACCGCAATCTTGCCCAGCAAGGGTCTGATCGCTGCGCGATTCCGCCAGACGGGCAGAAGCATAAAGGGCGTGAACAGCAGCCCTGCCAGCAGCCACCGGTAGAACCCGATTTCGGACGGGAAGATGACTTCAGACGCCGCCTTGGTGATGACGGTGTTGACGGACCAGATGAAGATGGTCAGAAGTGGAAACGCGTATTGCATGGGAAAGCCGACAGGTGAACGAGGCGCAACTATCCGCCTGTTTCAAATGAATGCCAATCGGTGCGCCTGATGATTGCTCATGTTTTGCAACATCTTGGCTACACTGACTTCAGTCTGCACCGATCGGTACAGCGGATCTGGAGAGTCGAACGATGAAGATACCTGGTATTGCTTTGTTGCTCGTTGGCCTGATGTTTTCCACCCAGGGTTTTGCCGCTACGGCGCAGCAGAACAAGATGACCACCTGCAACGCCGACGCCAGTGCCAAGTCACTCAAGGGTGATGAGCGCAAGGCGTTCATGAGCACGTGCCTGAAAGCCACGCCTGCTCCGGCGGCCACTCAGCAGGAAAAGATGAAAACCTGCAACGCGACGGCTTCCACTCAGGCGCTCAAGGGCGATGCTCGCAAGACTTTCATGAGCGATTGTCTCAAGAAGAAATAATTTTCCGGCCCCTTGCTTCGGCTGAGACTGGCAGCGCAAGTGCAGTAAACGCTGCACTTGCGCGTTGTTGTCGCCCCGGCCATCGACTAGATGCTCGCGCCGTGCTGTTTCCGGCTTGCGGATGACTGGTTCTCGGCTGCGAACGCTGGCAGACTGCCCACCTCTTCGTGCTGCCCTTTGAGGGTCTATGCCAACGTTTTCTGCGCGTCAGGTATTAATAGCCAGCTGGATTCTCGTGTTCGGCGGTCTGCTGTTGGTATTGCCTTTCAAACTGCTGCCGAGTCTGTTGGCCGGGTTGTTGGTCTTCGAGCTGGTCAACATGCTGACTCCCAAGCTGCAAACGCTGATCTCTGGCGAACGCGCCAGGTGGCTGGCCGTTGCACTGCTGGGGACCATTATCGTCAGCCTGCTGACCCTGATCTTCGCTGGTGCGATCAGCTTCGTTTTGCACGAGGCCGAAAATCCGGGTGCATCGCTGGACAAGTTCATGGTTCTGGTGGACCGCGCCCGTGGTCAGCTTCCGCCGTTCATTGATTCCTACCTGCCCGCCAGCGCTGCCGAGTTTCAGGTCTCGCTGTTCCAGTGGCTGCAGAAACATATCGGCGAGCTACAGCTGATCGGCAAGGGCGCCGCGCATATGTTCGTGACCATGCTGATTGGTATGGTTCTCGGCGCGATCATTGCTCTGCAGCGGATCTCCGACGTCCATACCCGAAAGCCTCTGGCCTCGGCATTGTTCGACCGGCTTTATCTGGTCAGCCGCGCGTTCCGCAACATTGTCTTCGCCCAGATCAAGATATCCCTGCTCAACACGGCGTTCACGTCGGTATTCCTCGCGATTGTCCTGCCGTTGTGCGGCATTCACCTGCCGCTGACCAAAACCCTGATCATCATGACCTTTCTGCTCGGGCTATTGCCGGTGGTGGGTAATCTGATGTCCAACACGCTGATCTTTATCGTCGGGATGTCGATCTCGATCTGGGTCGCACTGGCGGCGCTGGGTTACCTGATCGTGATTCACAAGGTCGAGTACTTCCTGAATGCGCGGATCGTGGGCGGACAGATCAACGCCAAGTCATGGGAACTGCTGCTGGCGATGCTGTTGTTCGAAGCCGCGTTCGGCCTGCCGGGCGTGGTGGCAGGACCGATTTACTACGCGTACCTGAAGAGTGAGTTGCAGAAGGAAGGGCTGGTTTAGCGCGGTGACGATCGGCGACCCGCCTCAGCCGTAACGCTTCTTCGCTTCAATCGCCAGCCCGCTGCCGATGCTGCCGAAGATGTTGCCTTCCACATGACGCGCATTCGGAAGCATCGCCGATACGCTGTTGCGCAGTGCCGGAATGCCACTTGAGCCGCCCGTGAAGAACACCGTATTGACCTGCTCGACGCCCACGCCTGCCTGACTCAGCAGTTGAGTCACGCTGTTGCGAACCCGCTCAAGCTGCGCATCGATCGCCGCCTCGAACATTGCCCGACCAAGGTCCACGCTCAAACCCGGTTCGATACGGTCCATCAGCAAGTGACGGTTATCGGTCTGTGTCAGCTGAATCTTGGTCTCTTCCACTTCCATGGCCAGCCAGTGCCCGGCGCGTTGTTCGATCAGCTTGAACAGTCGGTCGATGCCGCCAGTGTCTTCGATGTCGTAACGCATGCTGCCCAGTGCGAGCTGGGATTTCTGCGCGTACACGGCATTGATGGTGTGCCAGGTCGCCAGATTGATGTGGTGACTGGTGGGCATGTAGGCGCCGCTTTTCATGCGGCTGCCATAGCCGAACAACGGCATCACGCCTTGCAGGCTCAACTGTTTGTCGAAATCGGTACCACCAATGTGCACGCCGCCGGTGGCCAGGATGTCGTCCTGACGATCTTCATGCTCACGACGTTCGGGGGACAGGCGTACCAGCGAGAAGTCGGACGTACCGCCGCCGATGTCGACAATCAGTACCAGTTCTTCCTGAGTGATGGTGGACTCGTAGTCGAACGCCGCGGCAATCGGTTCGAACTGGAACGACACATCCTTGAAGCCGATCTTGCGTGCGACTTCGGCCAATGTGTCTTCGGCTTCCTGATCGGCCATGGCGTCGTCATCGACAAAATGCACCGGGCGACCCAGCACCACCTGTTCGAACTCGCGTCCGGCGGTCTTTTCCGCGCGCTTTTTCAGCTCGCCGATGAACAGCGCCAGCAAGTCCTTGAAGGGCATTGCCGTGCCGAGCACGCTGGTGTCGTGCTTGATCAGCTTGGAGCCCAGCAGGCTCTTGAGCGAGCGCATCAGGCGGCCTTCGTAGCCTTCCAGGTATTCGTGAAGCGCCAGGCGGCCGTAGACCGGGCGGCGCTCCTCCATGTTGAAGAACACCACCGAGGGCAGGGTGATCTTGTCGTCCTCCAGCGCGATCAACGATTCCACACCTGGCCGTTGCCAGCCGACAGTGGAATTGGACGTGCCGAAATCGATGCCGCAGGCACGGGCCGGGGATTGGTCATTCATGTCTTTTACGTTCCAGTCAAAAAACGGCCGCGCAGTTTATGTCAGTGCGGAGCAATTGCGTAGGGCGATGCGTCGCTTATTCCGGGTTATCGGTATTTGCGCCCAGGGCTTGAACTCGGGACCATTGCCCCCAATCTTGATGGGATTCCCGGCAGACGCGGTTGTCGAACACCTGACAGCCAGCAGGCAAGGTGTGTACCGGGCTGTTTTTTCGATGTGAAGTCTTTCAGGTGCCTCGAACACGAGGAGGCTGGGCGTGTTATACCAGCGCATCTGGCTGCGCTGGATAATTGGATGGGTGATTGTTAGATGGATTTCAAAGACTACTACAAGATACTGGATGTCGAGCCGACTGCAGACGACAAGGCTATCAAGACGGCCTATCGCAAGTTGGCGCGCAAGTATCACCCCGACGTCAGTAAAGAGGCGGGGGCTGAGGACAAGTTCAAGGAAGCGTCCGAAGCTTACGAAGTTCTCAGCAGCCCCGACAAGCGCGCCGAGTATGACGAGCTGCGCAAGTACGGACGTCAGGGGCGACCTTTTCAGACTCCGCCGGGCTGGCAGAGCCGTGCCGGTGCGGGCGGGTTTGGCGAAGAGACGGCGGACTTTTCCGAGTTCTTCAGCTCCATTTTCGGCGGGCGTGCCCAGCAGGGTGGTCGCAGCCGCAATCCGGGTCGCAAGGGGCAGGATGTTGAAATGGAGCTGGCCGTCTTTCTGGAAGAGACGTTGTCGGCCGAATCCAAGCAGGTGAGTTTCAAGGTGCCGCAGCACAGCCCCAACGGGCAGCGCATGAGCGACATCACCAAGACCCTGAACGTGAAGATTCCCGCAGGCGTCGTGGACGGCGAGCGCATTCGTCTCAAGGGGCAGGGCGCGCCGGGAATTGCCGGTGGCGCGAATGGTGACATGTACCTGATCATCCGCCTGGCACCGCACCCGATGTTTGAAGTGGAAGGTCATGATCTGGTCATTACCGTTCCACTGGCTCCCTGGGAAGCTGCGTTGGGTGCCAAGGTTGCCGTGCCTACGCTGACAGGCCGGATCAATCTGACGATCCGTCCTGACAGCCAGAACGGTCAACGCCTGCGTATCAAAGGCAATGGCCTGATGACCAAGGCTGGCGAGCGCGGCGACCTGTACGCTCAGATCAAGATCGTCATGCCCCGGCACACGGATGAAGCAACCCGTGCGCTATGGCAGAAACTGGCGGACAGCTCGTCGTTTGATCCAAGGGCACAGTGGGGTAATTGATTGCCTGTGAATGAACGATGCGGCTACGTCTGAATGGGCGTTGCCTCAAGCAAGTACGGGATCGTGGAAGGCGGCTTGCCGGCGATAGCGTCCGCTCAGTCACTGACGGAGCGCCGGATAAATCGAATCGCCGGCAAGCCGAGTTCCGTGTTTGCTGCCAGACAGCGTAGCCCCGAAAAGACGGCGGTATCTCCCACACAATGGCGTATGTCCGGTCTGAGTGTGCAGGCACGGTCTTCGCAACCATCAGTTCCTGGGCAGCACCACGGTAAAGGTGGTGCCGTCGCCGATGGTCGAGGTCACGGTAATGCTGCCGCTGTGGGCATTGACCACTTCCTTGACGATAAACAGGCCCAACCCCAGGCTGGTCGAGGTGGTGCGGCTTTCGCTGTTTTCTTCTGAACTGCGTACCAGCGGATCGAAAATCGTGCCGATGGCATCTTCGGCAATCGGCTTGCCTTCGTTATGAACCACCAGCTCCACTGTATCCGGGCCGCCGATGACGCGCACCGTGATTTCATGGCTCGCCGCGCCGTGCTGCAAGGCATTGCCGATCAGGTTCTGCAACATCTGACTGATCCGACCACTGTCCCAGTGCCCTTGCGTCTCGCCTTCAATCGTCAGGACCGGCGCTGAATTCGGGTGCCCGGCGCAGGCTTCTTCGATAGCCTCACGACAGGCGCCCGCCAGGTCCATGAACTTGCGTTCTACCGGCAGGCTGGCGCCCAGGCGGCTGCGAACGAATTCGAGCAGGTCGCCAACCATCGTGCCCATGTGCCGGGTACTGGTCTTGATACGCGAAATATAGCCCTGGGTCTTTTCGTCCATGACCAGCTTGCGGGCCAGCAGCTCGGTGGACATGCTGACCGCCTGAAGCGGTGCGCGCAGGTCATGGCCGAGGATTGCCAGAAAGATGTCCCGCGAGCGCGCCACACGTTCGGCATACGCTGCGGTGGATTCGGCCAGGGCTTCGTCGATGGCTTCGTTGAAGCGGATCACGTCGCGAAAATCCGCCAGTTGCGGGGTGGTCAGGCTGTCAACCCACAGGCGAATGACACTGGCGCGTAGATGCCGGAACTCCGACGTCATCTGTACCAGGTCAAACCCGACTTCATGGCGCAGTTCACCATGACTGGACGCCGCTTCATCCAGGCTCGGCGTTTTGTTCAGCTCCTCACCGCGGGCCTTGGCGATCTCTTCGCTCTTGCTCTGCGCCGTCTTCATGTCTCGCGCAGCCGCCAGCAGAATCGACTTGGCGTGATCACGCAGCTCTGCGGTGTTCATGGTGTCCGCAGCGGGTTTCAGTGTTCTGGCGAAGTTTTCCCATTCATCGACGATGCGATCCACGTGGAGAACGATGAATTCGGAGAGGCGCATGGCCGGTTACCTTGCTGGGGGAGCTTGACGGAGATGGCGCATCTTACCGCCTTTATACGGCGCTACAAACAGACGGTTGACTGACATTTCTGTCAGTAGACGCTGTTTTTATGACGCCCTATGGTGGATCGACGGATTACTTGAGCGGAGGTCCGCAGCATGAGCGTAGAAACGGTTACTGATTCGAGCTTCGATGAAGCGGTCATCAAGGTCAGCAAGAAGAAGCTGGTGGTGGTCGAGTTCTCCACGAAAGAGAAACTCAATCGACGGGGCGAGCCCAACGCCAGTGCCAAAATGGATTCGGTCATTGACGAGTTGTACGCCTATTACGCTGGAAAGGTCGTGTTCTGCAGAGTGGAAATCGAACTGGATTCGGACTTGAAAGATACTTTAAATCCAGACACGTCAGGCACTTATGGCATCAACCATGGCCCGACAATGATTCTGGTGCTCAATGGCAAGCAAGCGGGCGAACTTGTTGGGCAGCAGACCAGGGAGCGGATGGTTCAGGTCATTGACGACGTGTTGCTTGCCTCCCTGCAAAAGTCTCTCGACTGGGTTGAAGAGCGTATCAACCTTGCCGCAAACAGCATCGTTGATAAAAAAACGACAAGCCTGGACGAAATCGCCTTTGGAAAACTGAGCGTTTTACTGACGTTGCGCAGAGTGCTCAAAAACAAGGCAACGCCGCAGGATATAGGCATGCTGGATGCCATCAATGACGTGCTGCAAATGCTTGAGGTACTTCCGGCTGACGAGACGTTTATAGGAAAAATGAAGCCGTAGGTCGCTGTCGTGACATGGCGCTGTGCCATGAGGCGAGGGCGCTGAAGGGACAGCCACTCTGAGTGTTATCGTCGTGAACGATGATGAATTGGCAACGGAGCCGGAAAAAAGCGGCTGTTTTTATTGGCAGAGTTCAGCCGGTCGGGGAAAAACACGTTCGGCGACGATGATTACAGTGCCCGGACGGGGAAAATCAGAGAAGCATGACAGGCCGGAAGCGGTGACCGACTTTCATTTGCAGTGCTGGTACGAGACCCGACTGGACGAACGGCCGGCTCAACAGTAAATCGTTTGATGCGTCCGCCAGGCATGAGGGGCCTTCCCTGTGAAAGGCCCCTCTTGGTTTTAGAACAGAAAATACCGCTGCGCCATCGGCAGCACATCCGCAGGCTCACACCACAGCAATACGCCGTCGGCCTTGACCTGATAGGTCTGTGGGTCGACTTCGATGTCGGGCAGGTAGTCGTTGTGGATCAGGTCTTTCTTCTGCACGGTACGGCAGCCCTTGACCACGCCGATCTGCTTCTTCAGTCCCAGTGATTGCGGCACGCCTGCGTCGAACGCGGCCTGGCTGATGAACGTCAGGCTGGTGGCGTGCAGGGAGCTGCCGTAGCTGGCGAACATCGGGCGGTAGTGGACCGGCTGCGGTGTGGGGATCGAGGCGTTGGCGTCGCCCATCAGGCTGGCAGCGATGGCGCCGCCCTTGAGGATCAAGGTCGGTTTGACGCCGAAGAACGCCGGGCGCCACAGCACCAGATCCGCCCATTTACCCACTTCGATGGAGCCCACTTCATGGCTGATGCCGTGGGTGATGGCCGGGTTGATGGTGTATTTGGCGATGTAACGCTTGGCGCGGAAGTTGTCGTTGTCGGGACCGTCCTGAGGCAGCGGGCCGCGCTGTTTCTTCATCTTGTCGGCGGTCTGCCAGGTGCGCATGATCACTTCGCCGACCCGGCCCATGGCCTGGCTGTCGGAACTGAGCATCGAAAACGCACCCAGATCGTGGAGGATATCTTCGGCGGCAATGGTCTCGCGGCGGATGCGGCTTTCCGCGAAAGCCACGTCTTCAGCGATGCTCGGGTCCAGGTGATGGCAGACCATCAGCATATCCAGATGCTCGTCGATGGTGTTGCGCGTGAACGGCCGGGTAGGGTTGGTCGAACTGGGCAGCACGTTCGGCGAGCCGCAGGCCTTGATGATGTCTGGCGCGTGGCCGCCACCTGCACCTTCAGTGTGGTAGGTGTGAATGGTGCGGTTCTTGAACGCTGCGAGCGTGGTTTCGACAAAGCCCGATTCGTTCAGCGTGTCAGTGTGAATGGCCACCTGCACGTCGTACTCGTCGGCCACGCTCAGGCAGTTATCAATGGCGGCAGGCGTGGTGCCCCAGTCTTCGTGCAGCTTGAGTCCGATTGCACCGGCCTTGACTTGCTCGATCAGCGGACCGGGCAGGCTGACGTTGCCCTTGCCGGTCAGACCGATGTTCATCGGGAAGGCGTCCGCTGCCTGGAGCATGCGCGCCATGTGCCAGGGGCCAGGTGTGACGGTCGTAGCGTTGGTGCCCGTGGCCGGGCCTGTGCCGCCGCCGATCATGGTGGTCACGCCGCTCATCAGCGCTTCTTCGATCTGCTGCGGACAGATGAAGTGAATGTGCGTATCAACGCCTCCTGCGGTCAGGATCATGCCTTCGCCGGCGATGACTTCTGTGGCGGCACCGACAGCGATGGTCACGTCGGGCTGGATGTCCGGGTTGCCCGCCTTGCCGATGGCGGCGATGCGACCGTTCTTGAGGCCGACGTCGGCCTTCACGATGCCCCAGTGATCGATGATCAGCGCATTGGTGATCAGCGTGTCGACCACCTCGGCCGCCAGCAACTGGCCCTGGCCCATGCCGTCACGAATGACCTTGCCGCCGCCGAATTTCACTTCTTCACCGTAGGTGGTGAAGTCTTTCTCGACCTCGACCCACAGCTCGGTGTCGGCCAGGCGAACCTTGTCGCCGACCGTGGGGCCGAACATGTCGGCGTAGGCTTGTCTGGAAATCTTCATGGTGATTCCTTGAGTACTTTATTGGCCCCGCACGGATCGTTCCCACACGCTGCGTGGTAACGCTTCTCTGGACGCTCTGCGTCCGTTTCGTGGTGCGGAGCGTCACGGGCTGCAGTCTTGCCCGGCGCGTAAGAGCGACCTGAGCCCACGTAAATCAATCCAGCTCGCCCATCACGCGACCGGCAAACCCGTACACCTTGCGCAATCCCGCCAGGTCCACCAGCTCAACCTCGCGTGCCTGTCCAGGCTCGAAGCGCACGGCAGTGCCGGCGGGGATATTCAGGCGCATGCCGCGGCTGGCGGCACGGTCGAAGGTCAGGGCATCGTTGGTTTCGAAAAAGTGAAAGTGCGAGCCCACCTGAATCGGACGGTCGCCACTGTTGGCGACGGTCAGGCTCAGGGTGCGGCGGCCGGCGTTGAGTTCGATCTCGCCGGGCTGGATCCGGTATTGGCCAGGGATCATGTCGGTTGCCCCAAGGTTTTGAAGTAAATGGCGGTCGGTCTGTAGCGACCGTCCGGTGTTGCGCAATAATCAGGCAGTTCGCCCACGCGGGTATAGGCCATCGAGCGGTAGAAGGCTTCGGCCGTCGAGCCTGCTTCGGTGTCCAGATACAGCAGGCCGCGTTTGAGTTTCATGGCGGTCTGTTCGACCGCTTCCATCAGTTGTCTGCCCAGACCGTGGCCGCGTGCCGCAGGCAGCACCATCAGCTTCTGCACTTCGGCGCGGTTGAGCCCGTTGGGCTTCTGGCACAGTGCAAGTTGTGCGCTGGCCTGCAGACGTTCATTGTCGACCACGACCCACAGCAACAGGTCGCCTGAGGCGACATCGGCTCTTAAGCCATCGCACCAGCCCAGCGCCTGTTCCAGCGTCAGGTCCGCCATGAACCCGACCGAGGCGCCATCATGAACGGTGTCGAACAACAGCTGAGCCAGGCCCTGGCGGTAATGCGCGAAGCTTTCGGTGGTGACGCGACGCAACTGTGCTGGGTTCATGGACGGTTCTCGTCTAGGCGGGTGTGGGGGCTTGCGAAGCAGGGGGCTGAGCGCCGGGCGACAGGTCCAACTGCATGAAAGTCAGGTCCAGCCAGCGACCGAACTTGGTGCCGACCTGCGGCATCTGGCCAGTGGTCTTGAAGCCTAGTCGTTCATGCAGGTAAATAGAGGCAGCGTTGCCGCTTTCGATGGCCGCTACCATCATGTGCTTGTCACAGGCGCGGGCGCGTTCGATCAAGGCTGACATCAGTTTTGGCCCCAGACCCTTGCCACGCTGATCGGCTCGCACGTACACCGAATGCTCGACCGTTTGACGAAAGCCTTCGAAAGGACGCCAGTCGCCAAACGATGAGTAACCCAGCACGTCGCCTGTCGCATCCACGGCCACCAGGATCGGATAGGCCTGCGTCTGGCGGGAGTCGTACCACGCCTGACGGTTTGCCAGGTCGACCGGCTGTTCGTTCCAGATGGCGGTGGTGTTGAGCACCGCATCGTTATAGATGACGAGGACGCCGGGCAGATCGTCCGGCAGCGCGTCACGAATCACGTCTGTCATGCTGTTCTCTCAGGCAATCGGCTGATGCACGGTGACCAGCTTGGTCCCGTCTGGAAACGTCGCTTCCACCTGAATCTCCGGAATCATTTCCGGGATGCCCTCCATCACTTGCTCGCGGGTCAGCAGCGTCGTGCCGTAGTGCATCAGGTCGGCAACTGTCTGACCGTCCCGTGCGCCTTCGAGCAGCGCTGCGGAAATGTAGGCCATGGCCTCCGGATAGTTGAGCTTCACCCCGCGCGCCAGGCGCCGTTCGGCAACCAGTCCGGCAGTGAAAATCAGCAGCTTGTCTTTTTCGCGTGGCGTCAGGTCCATGGGGTTTCCGTGTCGTGGTATTCGGGTTGCTGTGCAGCCGTTGTTGGCGCTTTTGTGGGAGGTGGCAAGCCGCCTCCCACAATTCCATGTTCATGTATTCCAGATTCTCGGCGTCACCGCCTCGCGTCCCAGCAGGGCCGGACGCAGTTTTTTCCAGACTTCGATCAGCCAGGCTCTTGCATGCAAGGCTTCGTCGGCCAGACAGCGCGCCACGACCAGCCCTGGCAGTTGGGTCAGGTCACCGCGTACCGGGTTGGGCATCGGCAGGCTGCGGCAGGCTTCAAGCAGTTCGCTGTCCACTTCGCCGGTGATCAACAACGTGGCAAATACCGTATGGCCATCCAGCCCGACCGGTGAATCCAGCAGCCCGTCGCCACCGATAATGCGTTGACGTTCATGCCAGATCAATGTGCCGTCGCGGCGGATATCCAGCGCGGACTGAAAGTGCCCGTGCTCAAAACGCTCGCCACTGGCCGGACGGCCCAGCGCCACGACATCCCAGTAACACAGCTTCGCGTTGCCTTTCAGTTCGATGCGAGTGGTCAGTTCTGCCTGGGCATTACTGAACACGATGGTTTCCTGAGGCAGCCATTCCAGCGTCGCGCCAGCCTCGACTCGCAGTTCCAGTTGCTGAAACGCCGGGCTTGCCGCGCGATACCATTTTGCCGCACCGGGGCTTGTCAGCTGTGCCCAGGCGTCAGTGCCGACGTGGGCAGAAATATCCAGACGGTCGCCGCCCGCGATACCGCCGGGCGGGTGGACGATGATGTGCTGACACACTTGCGGGCCTTCGGCGTACAGGTGTTTTTGCACCCGCAGCGGACCTTTGTGGCGTCGCTGAACCGGCCGCGTACTGTCGTCGAAACGGCCATAGCCCAGTTCCAGCTCGGCGTGCCAGCTGGGCGTAAACAGGGCGGTGTTGGCAGGCAGATTCATAGCGTCTTCAATTCCGGGTCCGGTGCTTCACGATAACGGATTGGCACATCAAATGGTGACCAGTCCGCGAACGCCTTCGGTTTCCATGTTTTCTCCACGGCCCTGCTGCACGATCTCACCCCGGGACATCACCAGATACTGGTCCGCCAGTTCGGCCGCAAAGTCGTAGAACTGCTCTACCAGCAGAATCGCCATGTCGCCGCGCTCGGCCAGCTTCTTGATCACTGCACCAATTTCCTTGATCACCGACGGCTGAATGCCTTCGGTGGGCTCATCGAGAATCAGCAGGCGCGGACGACTTGCCAGTGCGCGACCGATCGCCAGTTGTTGCTGCTGACCGCCCGACAGGTCGCCGCCACGGCGGTGTTTCATTTGCAGTAGCACCGGGAACAACTCGTAGATGAATGCCGGCACCTCTTTGGCCTCCGAGCCGGGAAAGCGCGAAAGACCCATCAACAGGTTTTCCTCGACCGTCAGCCGTCCGAAGATTTCCCGGCCCTGCGGTACGTAAGCGATACCGGCGTGTACGCGCTGATGCGGTTTGAAGCCGGTGATGGCCTTGCCTTCCCATTGCACCGAACCTTCCTTCGATGGCAACAGCCCCATCAACACTCGCAAAAGCGTGGTCTTGCCTACACCGTTGCGACCCAGCAGGCAGGTGACTTCACCGACCTTCACGTCAAAGGACAGGCCACGCAGAATGTGGCTGCCGCCGTAATATTGATGAAGCTTTTCGACCTGCAGCATGGTTCATGTTCTCTTTTGTGACAGCTTGATCGCCGTTATGCGACGCGAGATGCCTTCCCACTTAGAGCACGGGAATGATCGCGTCAGCCTCAACGGCCCAGATACACCTCGATCACGCGCTCGTCTGCCTGTACGTCATTCAGCGAGCCTTCGGCGAGTACGCTGCCCTGATGCAGTACGGTCACATGGTCGGCAATCGAGCCGACGAAGCCCATGTCGTGCTCGACCACCATCAGCGAGTGCTTGCCCGCCAGGCTCTTGAACAGTTCGGCAGTGAATTCGGTCTCGGCATCGGTCATGCCTGCGACCGGCTCGTCGAGCAGCAACAATTGAGGGTCCTGAACCAGCAGCATGCCGATTTCCAGAAACTGTTTCTGACCGTGGGACAGCAGCCCTGCCGGGCGCTGCACGGAACCTGTCAGGCGAATGGTCTCCAGCACCTCGTTGATCCGGTCGCGTTGTTCGCCGTTCAGGCGTGCGCGCAGGCTGGCCCATACCGACTTGTCGGTCTTCTGCGCCAGTTCCAGGTTTTCGAACACGCTCAGTGCCTCGAACACTGTAGGCTTCTGGAACTTGCGCCCGATTCCGGCCTGGGCGATCTGTACTTCGCTCATCTGGGTCAGGTCCAGCGTTTCGCCGAACCAGGCCTTGCCGTGGCTGGGCCGGGTCTTGCCAGTGATCACGTCCATCAGCGTGGTCTTGCCTGCGCCGTTGGGGCCGATGATGCAGCGCAGTTCGCCGACGCTGATGTACAGATTCAACTCATTGAGCGCCTTGAACCCATCGAAACTGACGCTGATGTCTTCCAGGGTCAGGATCGTGCCGTGGCGTGTATTCAGTCCTTTGCCGGCGCTTTGTCCCAGCCCCAGCGCGTCGCGGCTGGTGCCCGCATCGGAGTTGGGGTCCAGCACGGGTTCCAGCATGAAAGAGGGCGTTGGCGTGGTTTTCATGACTCGCTCCTTTTCTTCAGTACGCCGATGACGCCTTTGGGCAAGTAGAGCGTGACGATGATGAACAGTGCGCCAAGAAAGAACAGCCAGTATTCCGGGAATGCCACGGTGAACCAGCTTTTCATGCCGTTGACCAGACCGGCACCCAAAAGCGGGCCAATCAGCGTGCCGCGCCCGCCCAGCGCCACCCAGACCGCCGCTTCGATGGAGTTGGTCGGTGACATTTCACTCGGGTTGATGATGCCGACCTGCGGCACGTACAACGCACCCGCCAGACCGCAGAGGACCGCGCTCAGGACCCAGACGAACAGCTTGAAACCGCGAGGATCGTAGCCGCAGAACATCAGACGGTTCTCCGCATCACGCAGGGCGGTCAGCACCCGGCCGAACTTGCTCTGTGCCAGCCGCCAGCCGACGTACAGGCTGACCACCAGCAGCATCACGGTCGCCAGAAACAGCGTCGCCCGCGTGCCCTGTGAGCTGATGCTGAAACCCAGAATGCTGCGGAAATTAGTAAAACCGTTGTTGCCGCCAAAACCGGTTTCGTTGCGGAAGAACAGCAGCATGCCCGCGAAGGTCAGGGCTTGGGTCATGATCGAGAAGTACACGCCCTTGATCCGCGAGCGGAACGCGAAGAAGCCGAACACCAGCGCCAGCAGGCCCGGTGCCAGAACCACCAGGCATATGGCCCACAGGAAATTGTCAGTGCCGGCCCAGTACCACGGCAGCTCGGTCCACGACAGGAAGGTCATGAACGCGGGCAGGCCGTCACCTGCCGCTTCGCGCATCAGGTACATCCCCATGGCATAACCGCCCAGCGCAAAGAACAGGCCGTGGCCCAGCGATAGCAGTCCCGCGTAACCCCAGACCAGATCCAGTGCCAGGGCGACGATGGCATAGCAGAGAATCTTGCCCACCAGTGTCAGGGTGTAGGCCGATACCTGCAGGCCGTTATCGGCTGGCAGCAACGAGAGCAGCGGCATGGCCAGCAGGACAGCCAGCACCAGAATACCCACCGTCAGCGTGCCCTTGGGGCCGACCTTTTGTGCAGCGGTTACCATCAATGGCTGGCTCATCAGTCAATCACCCGTCCTTTCAATGCGAAGAGGCCTTGCGGACGTTTCTGAATAAACAGAATGATCAGCGCCAGGATCAGGATCTTGCCCAGTACGGCGCCGATTTGCGGTTCGAGAATCTTGTTGGCGATGCCCAGCCCGAAAGCCGCCATCACGCTGCCCGCCAGTTGCCCGACGCCACCGAGCACCACCACCAGGAACGAGTCGATAATGTAGCTTTGGCCCAGGTCCGGACCGACGTTGCCGATCTGGCTCAGGGCGACGCCGCCCAGTCCGGCAATACCCGAGCCCAGTCCGAAGGCCATCATGTCGATGCGTCCGGTCGGCACGCCACAACAGGCGGCCATGTTGCGGTTCTGGGTCACGGCGCGCACGTTCAGGCCCAGACGGGTCTTGTTCAGCAACAGCCAGGTCAGCACCACCACGAACAACGCGAAGGCGATGATCACGATGCGGTTGTAAGGCAGCACCAGATTGGGCAGCACTTGAATGCCGCCGGACAGCCACTCGGGGTTGGCAACTTCAACGTTCTGCGCACCGAAGGCCAGGCGCACGGCCTGAATCAGCATCAGGCTGATGCCCCAGGTGGCAAGCAGGGTTTCCAGCGGACGGCCATACAGATGGCGAATCACCGTACGTTCCAAAGCCATGCCGATCAGCGCCGTCACGAAGAACGCCACCGGTAGCGCCACCAACGGGTAAAACTCGATGGCGCTCGGTGCGTAACGCTGGAACATCAACTGCACGACATAGGTCGAGTAGGCACCCAGCATCAGCATTTCGCCGTGTGCCATATTGATCACGCCCAGCAGGCCGAACGTGATCGCCAGGCCCAGTGCGGCCAGCAGCAGGATAGAGCCCAGCGACATGCCACTGAATGCCTGACCGAGAATTTCCCCGATCATCAGTTTGCGTTTGACCTGCGCCAGGCTGGTTTCGGCGGCGATACGCACAGACGCATCGGTTTCCACGCCAGGCGACAGCAACGATTCAAGACGCGTGCGGGCCAGTGGGTCACCGGTTTCGCCCAGCAGGCGCACGGCAGCAAGCCGCACGCTGGGGCTGCTGTCGACCAATTGCAGGTTGGCCAGTGCCAGGGTCAGTGCGTCCTTGACGCCGGAGTCTGTTTCGGTTGCCACGCGCTGGCTCAACAGGTCCAGTTGTGCAGGGCGGGCGCTTTTCTGCAGTTGCAGGGCGGCGGCCATGCGCAGCTTTACATCGGCTGCCAGTAGTTGGTGGCTGGCCAGCGCGGTCTCGACCAGACCTCGCAGCCGGTTGTTCAGGCGCAGTTTGCGCGGTTCATCAGGTGTGGGGGCATCCGCCGCTGCCGGGACATCGGCGTCCACTGCGACATAGCGGTCATTGTTCTCGATCCAGGCCCGCTTGCTGCTGTCGGCGGCAACCCGGCCGTCGCGCAGCGCTTCAAGCAGTTCGACCCGCTCAGGAGCGGGTTTGGCCGCCCAGGCTTCAAGCAAATCTGCCTGTTGCGAAGAACTGGCCGCTGCGAAATCGCCTGCATCACTGGCCTGCGCCGTGAAAGGCAGCAGGAGGGTAATGGCCAGGATCAGGCGGTAAAGGTAAGAGGGCATATCAATGGCCTTGCTGGACACGTCTGGATAAATCCACCCGTCCGTAGGAGCGAGCCTGCGCGCGAAGGCGTTTCTATCAAGCTGCACAGTGCTGTTGAATGCACTGGCCGCTTCGCGGGCATACTCGCTTCCACAGGGCGGTGGAAGCGATCATCCGTTATCAGTTGCTCTTCACTGCATGGTCCGGCTTCTTGTCGTTACCCGGGATGTAGGGGCTCCAGGGCTGGGCGCGGATCGGCTCCTTGGTCTGCCAGACCACGTTGAACTGACCGTTTTCCTCGACTTCACCGATCATCACCGGCTTGTGCAGGTGGTGATTGGTCTTGTCCATGGTCAGGGTGAAGCCGGACGGCGCAGCGAAGGTTTGCCCGGCCATGGCTTCACGAACCTTGTCGACGTCGGTGGACTTTGCCTTCTCGACTGCCTGCGCCCACATGTGGATACCGACGTAGGTCGCTTCCATCGGGTCGTTGGTCACGGCCTTGTCAGCGCCCGGCAGGTTTTTCTTCTTGGCGTAGGCGGTCCAGTCAGCGACGAATTTCTTGTTGACCGGGTTCTCGACCGACTGGAAGTAGTTCCAGGCCGCGAGGTGGCCGACCAGCGGCTTGGTGTCGATGCCGCGCAGTTCTTCTTCGCCGACCGAGAAGGCCACGACCGGTACGTCGGTGGCTTTCAGGCCCTGGTTGGCCAGTTCCTTGTAGAACGGCACGTTGGAGTCGCCGTTGACGGTGGAAATGACCGCTGTCTTGCCGCCAGCGGAGAACTTCTTGATGTTCGCCACGATGGTCTGGTAATCGGCGTGGCCGAACGGGGTGTAGACCTCTTCAATGTCGCTGTCCTTCACGCCTTTGGAATGCAGGAAAGCGCGCAGAATCTTGTTGGTGGTGCGTGGGTAGACGTAGTCGGTGCCCAGCAGGAAGAAGCGCTTGGCTTCGCCACCGTCTTCGCTCATCACGTACTCGACTGCAGGAATGGCCTGCTGGTTAGGCGCTGCACCGGTGTAGAACACGTTGGGCGACATCTCTTCGCCTTCGTACTGAACCGGGTAGAACAACAGGCCGTTCAGTTCCTCGAACACCGGCAGGACTGATTTGCGCGACACCGATGTCCAGCAGCCGAACACCACGGCAACCTTGTCCTGGGTCAGCAACTGACGACCCTTTTCTGCGAACAGCGGCCAGTTGGAGGCAGGGTCTACGACCACTGGCTCCAGCATCTTGCCGTTTACGCCGCCCTTGGCGTTGATCTCGTCAATGGTCATCAGCGCCATGTCTTTCAACGAGGTCTCGGAAATGGCCATGGTCCCGGAAAGCGAATGCAGGATGCCGACCTTGATGGTTTCGGCGGCCTGAACGGTCCATGAAAGGCCCATTGCTGCGATGGATGCGGACAGGGTAAAGGCTTTGATCAGGCTGCGACGCTTCATTGGACGGGCTCCGTTGATCTGTTTTTTTTGGTTGGCAGAACGACTCTCTGAAGGCTTCCAAGCAAAGGCTGTGCCCAGCCTGAGAAACCGCTTTGGAACGGGCCATCGAGCGCCATCCGAGACACGTGGTGCACTGATGTGGAGCCAGGAAAGAAGGTTGGTGCGCGGCGACGTGCATTGTTGGTGCGCCGAGTGAGCAGAACGATAAAAACCGCCGGACGGATGGTGCGAAAACCAGAGTCTGTTCCCGCCGCCACGTTGTTCGCAGAACCTGTCTCGTAAGGGAAAGGGCGTTGCGCTGGGGGTAAGTACAGACATCCCACCGCGTTCAGCGCTAGAAGAAATCAATCGGCAGACGCTGATCGCGACACGGTCTAATTGCTGGCAAGAATGACAGGTCACGCCGCAGCGCAAGGGTCGTACGCTAAGTGCAGCTTCGAGTATCAAGCACCGTAACTTCATCTTTGGGTGAGTTTTTTCAGACAGGGAGTCCGAAAAATGTCCACTTCAGCGGCGGCACCTGCTGCAGCACCGATTACCGGTGTCATCAATTACAGCGACATGGGATATGTGCTGACAACCGATCCCGACGACACGCTGCCAGACATGGATGGCTTTGATCGGCTGTACTGCGGCAGTTCGGAAAACGGCTGGACCAGTCCTTGCGAGATAAGGGCCGGGCGCGATCTTGCGGTGGGAGAAACGCTGACCGCCTGCCTCATTCGTCAGAGCGACGGCAAGTTGATCGATGAGGTGACGTTTACCGCGGACAGCACGAACTGCAAGCAGCATCAGTGGCCGGCGGCGTTCGCACGAGCGTTCAGCCGTGCTTCTCGCTCGATCACCGCGGGCAACTTCGACAACGACAACAACTTCAAGACTGACGGGACGGCGCTGCCTGTTCGTCTGTGGCATCACAGCTGTCGAAATCGCGCATTTACGACGGCGCCTTTCTCCACCAATCAGGTTCAAGCACTGGCGGTAACGGGCGAGACGCTGAAGGAAGGCGCACGCTTGTGCGTTCAGGTACGGGACATCAGCACCCAGGCGCTGTACGAGAATCACTTTTTCAATGTGAAAAAAGACCGGTTGACCCTCGAGCAATGGGGGGAGGACCTGTGTGTGGCGCTCAATCGCGACAGCCGTCTGTTGCGTGCGGGGGTTAAAAATGCGCAGACCTGCACCATTACCCCAATGAGCACAGCTAACGCGCTATGGGTGCCTCAGGACTCTGACCTGTCGGTGACCCTGACGTGTGCAGACTGGATCAACCAGACGACAATCGACGGATCAAAAACGTTACCCCCCGGACAGTGCGTGAATGTCTACGTGATGGATGCGTTTTCGGCCAGGGAAGTGGTCCCGGCGTTCAGTTTTGTTGCTCCGACCCCCGTCAAGGGTAAAAGCGAGACCTGGTTATCGGCCTGGTCAATCGCTGTCGGTCAATCTGCATTGGCACCGTACGTTCGGATAGGGACCGACCAGACCGATGCCCTCGCGCCAAATGCTGTCACGGCGACGCTCTGGCAGAGTGGCGACGCGTTCAGGGTATTCAGCACAGAACCCTGTCTGGATAACTGGTTGCCGGCTGACGTTTGCGTGGCGGATCTTTACCACGGTGACGAGACCGGACTGGTTGTCATGGTCCGCCATCCGCACAGCCATGAGGTCATGTACAGCGCGCGGTTCGCGCCCGCAGGTGCGAAAGGACAGGCGCAATGGGTTCTTGCGTTCTGCGACTTCATAAAGTCACGGCAGTGGCCCTGCTTGAGGATCGGCAGTGCTGACGGTGTCTCCGCAACATTGGCCTGCAAGGCAAATGCTGTGGATGAGATCGCGCTATGGGTTCCGCGCGATTCAGAACTGACCATCACAGTGGAGGCTGATGCCTGGGGCCCAAGCGTTAACATTGGCCCAAACGAGACGCTCGAGGTCACCGATTGCGTGACGAGTGACGTGTTGGCGTCCTATCAAAACAGGGAGCGGGCAATTTCCGATGACCTTGCGCTGTTCCGGATAACGGATGGCGTCTATCAAGCCGCCACACCAATGATCTCGCTGGGGAGTTGGAGTGATCGCGTCACCGGTATGGAGGAGCGCGTCTTTCGCTTGACTCCACAAGCGCGCGACCTAGGTGTGAAAGTCGCTTCATCCAGCGTCCAGGGCTGTCGCGTGACCTCGGAATCCGCTTATTGGCGCGTCTCGTCCGGGGGGCGTTCAGGTATTGAGCTTGAATTTGATTATGCGGACAGCGTGCCTCCTGATGTATCAATGACGCTGGGGCACGTTGGGACAGCAGGTGCTTTCAGCTTTTGGTCTGACCGCGAACCCGTTGTGCGGGTCACCCCGAAAGCGGTTGATCCTTATGTGGCCTCAAGCCCGCTTTGCGAGGATTATGGCAATACCTTTCGCTCTGAAGTATTCGATGTCAGCGGACAAAGTGAAACCGGCATTGACCCGCGCACTGGGCTGTTCCACGCCCACTACCCGGTTGCAACCTTGCAGGGCCTTGAAGGTAATGGACCCATTTGCGACCTGACCCTGCATTACTCAGCGCTGCGCGGCAATGAGGCCGGACTCGGCGATGGATGGGCGTTTCGGTTCTCGAGCCTGGATGTGCGTGACCGGGCCCTCACGCTGGCGAATGGTGTGCACATCGACTTCGATGATGCTGAATGGCTGGCGCTCGGTCAGGGAAAACGCTTGACCAAACGAGCCTGCTGGGTTTCGAGCAACAACGATTACAGCGAGTTCACCCTGCACTACCCCAGTGGAACCCGCGAGGTCTTGAGCAGACCGACAGGCGATAACGTAGAACCCAATGATGCGTTGCGCTTGAAGATCATTGACCTTTTAGAGCAAATAAAGAACAAGGCGAAACCCTGTCCGCCTAAACCGGAAGGGGTGTGGCAGTGGATATTGGCGGTGTCCAGTCCGGTGCTCTATGCAATTGCTGCAAAACTGGATTGGGACGAAGCGGTAAAGAAATGGCGGGAAAACACCAAAGCGATCGACGATGCACTGGGTTACTGGCGCAGACCCTTTGTACAACTTTTGCCCTCCCGGATACTTTCCAACGTGGGGGGGGAGTTATCGCTGAACTGGAATCGTCAACTGGGTCAGTTTCAACTCACTGAAGTCCGCAGCGGCAGCACGGTCTTGTTCAGCGCGAAGTATTCGCATGCGCAGGTTTCGATGGAAATCTGGCCAGGTTCGAGCGAGGCATTCCAGGTAACGTTAACGTTAGCGAATTATTTGTTGTGCGATATCCGGTGCACGCAGTCCGGTCACTTATTTCAGTCTGTGCATTGTGGTTACAGCGTCGACCCGACGCTGGACCGGGTATTGACACGACTGGAGGAAGGGGACGGATCGGTTGAGTCAGTCGTCTATGAGGCAGAGGCTGTTAAGTTTTCTAACGCTCAACCGGCGTTGCCTCATGTTTCAAGGCATATACTTATGCCAGGAGGCGAACAGGAAAATATTGTTATTACTTATAGTTACTCCGGGTCTACCTATGTGACACCCTTGGAGAACGTTAATAGTGAAGTTTCCATTGTTATTGAGGACGCTGAAGCCTTTGATGAGCCCTTTCGTTTTCAGTATGCGAGCGACCAACTCACTGGACAGTCAGCAGGGTTTCCGCTGGAAAGGTATTTTTACTGGGTAGAAAGCTGGTCAGTAGAAAAGGGGGGTTCTATATCTACAAGAAAGTTTTATGACGCGAGTCATCAGGAAATAGGTAGCGCGGTTTCGGGGAACGGGTGTTTAGAATATAAGTACACAAGCTACCAATCGATTGGCGTCCATGGGAATGCTATGAAGGGCGCGGTTGCTCCTAAATTTGAAATGACGTGCTGGAGGTACGACAACAAAGAAATGTTAAGGCTTGCGAATGAATGTTGTACGTCTGACAATTGGGTCGGTGCTTTGTTTTTCATGTACATTTATTCTCTTGGCGTCTATTACGCCTCAACGAGCCTTGATGAACCGGAGGAGGATTGCAGCGATCCTCTGAACTCATTCGCTTCATCAATCACCACTGTTCAGTCCTTTACCTATAACGACGATGGACAACTGACTCAAAGCATCGCGGCAGACGAAACGATAACCGAGTGGCGATACTTCCCTCGCTCGGGTGGTGCAGGCATGTCGCCCGACATGTATTGGGGATTTCAAACCCCGGAAGACCTGAAAAAAGTGTCGCTCACGTGTCCCCAGGTACCGGACCATACCCTGCCACCGGCAATGGCTGAATATCAGTATCAAGTATTGGACGGAAAGTGCAGCCCGTTGGCCTTGGCCCTCTATGGTTACCGTGAGCAGGAATATGCCGGCAACAAAGTGTTGTCTGCTTGCGATATCGTAAACATCGAAGGCGTCGTGGCGGCTCCCGGTACCTGGAAAATGAGCCTGGCCGAAGGACGCTCCGTCCCGCTGATCCGCCATGAAAAGATCAGAGAAGAACCACGCAAACCCAAGTCGTCCACCGACGGGTGCAAAGCGTTCATCTGGTCATCGACTCATTGTCAGACAACCTATTTCGACGGGGACTCTACTCGGCTCACTACCACGTTGCGCTGGGAGGACAACCCTGTCGAGCACGGCTTTGTCGTTTGCACAGATGCCACTGCCCAATCCATAGAGGGGAAATTAGAGAAGACATTATCAACCGAGATCCGCTCGCGTCTGACGCGTCGCTGCCTGGTTCGCCGTCGAGCGGGGGAAGAGCTTCGCTGGGCTTATGACGCGCTGGGGAGAGTCGTCAGTGAACAGCGATTCTCCCTGCCGCCTGGTGAGAACCGTGTGAAGGAGGGTGCCAAGCCCGTCTCGGCACAAAAGACCGTCTACTGCTTCGTCGATCAGGGGGTACAGGCGACCACCCTGCAGACACCTGGGCAAATCACTCGAACACTGTTCGATGGGCTGCAGCGACCCATCCGCAGAGAGCTGAAGGCGCCTAACCATGCAGGATGGTGCGTACTGGACGAAATCGAGTTCGACAACCTGAGCTGCAAACGCGAGCACTCGCGTTTCGACTATTGGCCGGGCGGGCTGCGTCGTCGTTCGGAGTTGGGGCAACGCGGGGTATTGTCTGTCAGGAGCAATCGGGTTTGGAATCAGGAGGAAACAACCCTGGAAGAGGCCGGTTCAAGTACGACTGTGCAGTCATGGCGTACCGGGCAGGGCAAGGTGATCAAGCAGACTTCGAAGAGTGAAGTGCTGGCGGATGGCACGGTCAGGCGCACGCAGTCGTATCGAGGTGGTGACCGGATGGTGCGCCCGGAGGTGAGCGTTTGCTATGACACAGCCGGGCGCTTGACTCATCTGCAACGAGGTGATTCGCAAAAGGGCATGGCGGTGGATTATGACGAATTGGGGCGCGTTACCGGGATCACGCAGCCAGACGGTAGCCGCGTGTTCCGGCTATACAATGGCCTTGGCTCCCAGGTCACCTACCTTTCGGTCGATGGGATCAAGGTCGGCTCGCAAGGCTCCTTCAGACTAAAGAGTACGAAGGGGCTTCGTGCGTATTCTCCAGAACCCGATGGGGGCCTGTGCCAACCGGATGGAACTGTGCTTCGCACTGAGCTGACGGAGGGGGGAGGCCTGTCTTTCACGGAAAAACGGGCGGGTGCATCCAGCGAAACGCCAGGCAATCTGCTGAGCGCTCTCGCATTCACTGAGCTGGGGAAAACCCTCTCGGTCAGCACCCACGAAAGTGTCAACCAGCAGGACGGCTTTTTGATCGGCCCCCACAGCGACACCCTGACCCGGCCTGGCTTGCTGGGCAATACTCGAAGCGTGGTCAGAACCCCGCGAGGTTCGCGTAAAGGCAGCGAAACACGCTCGCTGATGGGCAATCTGTTAGCCGCGCGACGCAGTGACGGAAGCGTCCTGCGACTGTTTCTAAACCGGGATCAAAAGATCCAGCGCCAGCGTCACAACGGCATTGATGTCTCCTTTTATTACACCCGGGACGGCCATTTGCTCAGTCAGACCGCAGTGATCGCTCAGGAAGGCACCCGGTTGACCACTCGGTATCAATACGACGTGTTCGGGCAGGAGGTTCTGCGAGAGTACCAACGCGCTGGCAGTAGCTTACTGACGCTGCATCAACGCTGGTCGGACAACGGCTTGCTGACAGGCATGACCCTGAAACGCGGCAATGAATGGGTTCGCACCGAGACATTCAGCCACGACAGCTGTGATCGGTTGGCGACTTATCAGTGCGACACCCTGGCAGCCAATGATTGCCCCGCCGATGCCCAAGGGCGTCGGATCAGGAGGCAGGTCTACCAGTGGGACGGTCTGCAGCGCCTCAACCGCTGTGAGACGACCTTTGTGGACAACACGAGCCAAACGCAGCGCTATGGCTACGAAGAACTCGAACCGACTCAATGCGCATCGATCACCCTCGAAGGTGCGCAACCCAGCCAAAAGGTGCTGACCTGGAGCAAGAACGGTTGTATGGAGCAGGATGCAGATGGCAACACGATGACGTATTCGGCTCAAGGGCAACTGCTGGAAGTGAAGGACCCTCAGAACAAGCTGTTGACCCGCTACGCCTATGATGGATATGGGCGACTCGCGGCTCAGTACGTCGCAGCCACCGGGCAAACCTGTGAGCTGGTTTACGAAGGCGACCATCTGTGCGGTGAAGTCTGGTTCGATCGTGCCGGGAAGGTCATCAAGCAGGTGATGTTGGGGACCGATTATCTGCAGCAGACCCTGGAAAACGGAGCACGGCCGCGGATTTCACTCTCATTGGATGACCCTCACAGCGGCCCCATTGCTTATAACCCAAGCGTCTGCGACGCACTGGTTATCAGTGCGTTTACCCCCTTTGGTGAAAACGGCGCGCCTCTTGAGGGCAGTTGCAAGGGCTATAACGGTGAGCGTCGAGACCCCGTTACCGGTTGCTACCATCTGGGCAATGGCTACCGTGCCTACCATCCGCAAATACGCAGTTTTCAACAACCGGACAGCTTGAGTCCGTTCGATGGCGGCGGGATCAACGAATACAGTTACTGCTGTAATCCCATCGATTATCACGACCCCAGCGGGCACATCATGCTCAGTCGTTGGGGGCAAAACGATTTGATCGACCGGCTTGAGCAAACACTGCGCGAGACCCGACCCCAACCCGTGGGCAGCCGATGGCGGGGCATCGCCCTGTCATCCATGTTGACGGTCGTGGGGGTATTGCTGTCCATTCCGTCGGGCGGGGCTTCGCTGGCGTTCTTTGCGATTACCAGCGCGCTGTCCTTTACCGCGCTGGCGCTGGAGGTCACCTCTAAGTTTCTGGAAGACAGTGATCCGGAGCTCGCTCATAAACTGGGCATTGCGAGCATGGTGACGGGGTTTGCATCCATCGGTAATTTCACCAATATCCTCAAACAGGCAGGTCGTATGTTGCGCTGGACGTTGAGTGGCATCGGGCGCCTTGTCAATCGTGTTCAAGCCGGTATCCGAGGTGCCATTAGAGGCTGGCGACACTTCAAACGCTATGGTTCGTTGGCAACTGCCGTAAAAGACGTCGCGGCCGGTAGAAAAGTGGGAAGCATCGCGTGGACCGAGATGGGCACGCAATACGTCGAGTACCTTGGAGAGGGAGCGGTGCGGACCGTCACGGGCCTGCGGGCGAAAATCGCCTGGTATGTTCCCGGCGCCCACAACGTGATGCGCCGAACCGCGCACCTTTACCACTCCAGGGTGTTGGTAAACGTGGCAGAGGGCGCAGAGGCGTTGGGTACCGCTTTGGAGGGTAAGATCTACTACGACACCTATGCCGGTGTAGAGAGCCTCTACCTGCCAGAGGCAGAGGATGATAAGCCCGAAAAAGTCAGGGGTAGCATGCGGTGGGCGGAAATCTTCGGGCGTGAACTCAAGCAGTCGGGCCAAGGCGTGTTGGATGCTCTGGGGAATCTGAGGCCAGGATCTCTTGCATGAACGCAATAGACGCTTTCACCCGCCTTGAGCTGTGATGGTTGGGCAGGTACAACGCCGGGATTTCGCCCTTGGCGTTGTCCGGGCAGGCCGGGCTTTTTCGCCTGTTGACGACATAAAAGGAAACGCCCCGACAAGTCGGGGCGTTTCAACTGTGTTTTCACACAGTCCGCGAAGGCGGCTTTTCATATCTTGAAACAACGAGGCCTGATCCTGTCAGGTGAGGAATTCATCACAAAACCGCCCGCCGGTTTCAGGCCCCGCCGCGTGCAATTTAAGCTGCTGCCGACGAATTAGCAAAGCGGGAGAAAACTATTCGGTCAAATAGCCAGACAACCACCAGCGAAACGCCCACCAGCGGAAACGCGACCGCAATGCCAGACATGATCGCCATGGCGGTTTTCCAGCGGGGCAGATCGTGGCGCAGCGGCGGCACACCCAGACCGCCTCGGGGACGACGTTTCCACCAGATGACCAGCCCGCTGACAGCGCTGAGCAGGATCATCAGGCAGGCGAGGAAGATCAGCAACTGATTGATCCAGCCGAAAAACTTCCCTTCGTGCAGCATTACACCCATCTCGGTCGCCCGTGAAACCAGGCTGTAATCCTGCCAGCCGACATCAGCCAGCACCTTGCCGCTGTATTGATCGATATGCAGGGTGGCGTCATTGCGCGGGTCATCGGCAAACACCGACACCGTGAACACGCCTTCGGCGGTCTTGGGTGCCGTGATGCTGTAGCCAGGCTCGATGCCCCTGGCGGTGGCGATGTCGACCACCTGTTGCAGGCTGATCATGGGGGCAGCAGGGCCCGCGGACATGCTGTGCTGATGCATGTGCTCGGCATGCTCACCGTTGGATTGCGGCATCGGCGTGTTTTCCATTGCCCACGGCACGGTCTGGACGCTGGCGGTATTGAGTTCGCCGGCCATTCGCGTGGACTTGGGCACGTCGGTCCACATCGTTGCGGGGAACGTGTTCCAGACAGCCGCGTACTGCTTGCCCCACATGCCGGTCCAGGTCATTCCGCTGAGTAGCATGAACAGCAGAATCAGTGATCCCCAGAAGCCAGTCACCGCATGCAGGTCCTTCCACAGCACGCGACCACGCGCTGTCAGACGGGGCCACAGCACACCTGCCGCACGGGAGCCCCGTGGCCACCAGAGATACAGCCCGGAAATCACCAGCATGATGCCCCAGCCTGCGGCCAGCTCGATCAGCCGGTCACCGACAGTGCCGATCATCAGTTCGCCATGCAGCGCGCGGGCAATGGCCTGCAGGTTCTGCTTCGCATCCTGAGTGCCCAGAATCTCGCCTCGATACGGATCGACGAAGACATTGACCTCACGGCCCTCATCACGAATCACGAACTGCGCGCTGCCTTCGGCGCTCACTGGCGGGAAGTACTTGCTGATGGCGGCCTGTGGATAAGCGCTCGATACGCGCTGTTGCAACTCATCGGCACTGATCTGATGGTGAGCAGGCGTCACGTTCAGCAGATCGCGGTACATCAGGTTGTCCAGTTGTGGCTTGAACAGATAGATCATCCCGGTCAGCGACAACAGAATCATAAAGGGTGCGACAAACAATCCGGCGTAGAAATGCCATCGCCAGGCCAGGTTATAGAAAGAAACAGTGGGTTTTGACACGGTCAACGCTCCCGAATAGGGATAACACAGCACAACTCGCACGCAGCCTGGGCCGCGTGCGGTCATGAAATTTTCTGGTTCCAGTCTGTGAAACGCGTTGGCGGTGCCCGACTTCGGGCATTGGGGAAAATGGCCCGTTGCGCATGCCCGAGCCGGGTCTGCGCGGTGAAAAAGTCCGCATGGCGCAGCACAGCCGCTGCGACCACCGCAGGTACATAGGGAAGCGCCGGGCAACTGAACAGCAGTGTGCAGTAACCGCATTTGGCCCACAGCGCATGGTCGCCCGCGCCCGCGTCAGCCGCTGTGGCGTGTTCACTGCCATGGTGCGCGTGACTGTCGGCCGAACTGCCCATGTCCATCGACATGGCAGGCGGCATCGACATGCCGGCGTGTTGATCCATCGGCATCGACTGGGAGATCAGTGGACCGATGAAGATCATCAACATGGCGAACAGGCTCAGCCACGCGGCCCGGTGTTTAACCGGGACGGCTGATCGTTCGCGGACTCGGCGCATGGCGCTCAATCTGGGAAGCTACTCAGTGCTGGTGTTCAGGTGCCTGCTTTTGTACCACGACCTGCACCTGAACATCTCCGGCCTTCTCGAAATGCAGCGTCATCGGAAAGCGTTGTCCGACGAGCAGCTTCGAGCGGTCCTTGATGTCCAGCAGCATCACGTGCCACGCCATGGGTGCGAAGGTCACGGTGGCACCTGCGGGAACGTCCACGGTCTGCACCTGCTGCATCTTCATCAGGCCATCTGCCTGTATGTGTTGATGCAGTTGGGCCTGACCTGCAATCGGCGTGTCGACGCTCAGCAGACGGTCAGCGGTGTCACCTTTGTTTTCGAGCACGAAATAGGCGGCGACGGTCGGGGCATTGGGCGGCAGCTCCATGGACCATGGGTGAGCGATCATGATCTGGCCAGCGGTGTACTGGTGAGCGTGGGCGAAACAGGCAGGCATCAGCAGGGCGGCCAGCACGAGGGCTTTCTTGAACATCGGGGTTCTCCGGTCAATCCATTCAGGTGCATCGAGGCACGAACAAACGGCGTATCAGACCGGCGGGGAGGCTCGTGGATTGGCGCTCGGCCATTGCAGGCGCGGCGAGGCATGGATCAGGAAAATCGCAGGCGCAAAGCGCTCGGGCTCCAGACGCGCTACCAGCCCATGACTGAAACCGGGCGGGATGACGACAAACACCGACCCCGAGCAGCAAGGGCAATGTTGCATCGTGGACGGATGCTGTTGATCGTCAGGAATGCCTTGCGACGCTTCGACCAGTGGAATGGCGACCAGTCGGGTACCGCCACCACTGCAGAACGTCCCCCACAGCATCTGCTCCCCGGCCGCGCGTGGCGTGCTGGGTGACAGTGGCATGGCCAGCAGACTGAACAGCACTGCAAAGCAGGCAATCCAGACCGATGTCGTGTGTCGTTGGGACATCAAAGGTTCCGTTCGCGTGCGGGTAATCAACCCCGCCATTTAGCCTGAATGAAGGGGAGAAGTAAAAAGCGCAGAGAGTCGCGGGGTGTCGTGGGCGCCTGAAAAATTGTTTCTTTCAGGCCGACTGCGCTTCGTTTGACGGTTTTTGCTGTGGCTGACAGCAGTCACTCGGTCAATGCACGAACAGTGCGACGATAGAAAACACCAGCATCACGAATCCCGTGGCACTGGTCCATCCGGCTTGCCAGTTGTCTTTGAGCCAGGAGCCTTTCTTCGGGTATTTCCCCCACGTCACGATGCGCACGACCGGCCAGCCGATGGGGTAGCAGATATAGCGAAGCGGGATTTCGAAAAAGAGCTGAAAGAATGCGTCTGACACGGGATCACTCCGCTGGCAATGGCAATCGTTGTCCGGCCATCAACAGCGCAAGCCGGCTCAGGCTGCTCCATGGCGAGCCTGCTGCCTGACCCTTGATCTGCGCATCGATGCGTTGCGCATCCATGAGCAACTGGCTCCAGCGTTTTGCCGAATGACGTTGCAGGGCCTTGCTCATCAGCGGTTTGCGTTTGTCCCAGACCGGTGGGCGGGCCGAGCTGAAAATCTTGTCCATGGGTACGCCCTGGCTGAATTGCAGGGACATATTGGCCAATGCACGTAGCTCACGGGTGAGGGCCCAGAGAATCACAGGCGTTTCGACCCCTTCGCCGCGAAGCCCTTCCAGCATGCGCAAGGCATGTGCCGCTTCGCCGTTGAGCACGGCATCGGTCAGGCCGAACACATCGAAACGTGCACTGTCGGCCACAGCGGCCTGCACGGTTTCGACGGTGATCTGCCCGTCCTCGGCCATCAGCTTGAGCTTTTCGATTTCCTGCGCAGCGGCCAGCAGGTTGCCTTCGACACGTGCGGCGATCAGTTCGACCGCATCCTGAGTCGCCGCAAGCCCCGCCTGTGAGAGGCGCTGACGAATCCATTGCGGCAACTGGCCGATGTCCACCGGCCAGATCTGCACAAACTGGGTTTGTGCGCCTTCGACCAGCGCCTTGCCCCACTTGGTTTTCTGCGCGCTGCCGTCCAGCTTGGGCAGGCTGATCAGGAGCAGCGTGTCCTCGGCAGGACGGGCGCAGTATTCGATCAGTGCTGCGGCACCCTTGTCGCCGGGCTTGCCGGAAGGCAGACGCAACTCAAGAAGGCGTCGCTCGGCAAACAGTGACATGCTGGCACCGGCCTGCAGCAGCGTGCCCCAGTCAAAGCTGGCATCGGCGCTGAACACCTGGCGTTCGTCGAACCCTTGCTGGCGAGCCGCAGTGCGGATGGCGTCGGCAGCTTCCTGGCAGAGCAGCGGATCGTCACCACTGATCACGTAGACCGGCGCGAGCGTGCCTTGCAGGTGTTTACCGAGTTGGGCGGGGGCGAGTTTCATCGTCGAGAGAATGCCAGGGCCGGCGAACCGGCCCCCGGACACTTACCTGTTCGGGATTTCAACAGGCGACTGTTGAGGTGTTTCGTCACGAATGCGCTGAGCTTCTTCCAGCGCTTGCGCTTCAGCCTTGGCGACCGCGTCGGCCTTGGCCTGCAGTTCGTCCAGACGAGACGGCGTCAGTTGCTGCAGACGCGCCATCATTCTCTGAATCAGCTCGTTGCGCATTTCGCCACGGACCTGAGCCGCTTCCTGGTCGGAGCCTGTCAGGTTGTTGCCGTCGTGAACGTAGGAACGGTCCACGCTAACCTTGTCGCCCAGCAGAAAACGATCCTTCTCACCGCGCACTTCGTACGTAAGCGTGTTGGTCAACTGGTATTCGGAAGTACGGCCCGAACCGCTGAACGTTGCGTTGCGCTGAGTCTCAGCCTCATTGACCAGCACCAGTTTGTAAGGTGCTCCCGTGTAGACCTTCACGCCTGAGCTGGTCAGTACGCGTGTGAGTTGAGTGACGGTTTCGCCGTAGGCATTGCGCGCGCTGACATCCAGTTCCTTGATAGCCAGCTCGGCGGTGCCAGTGCCACGCAGATGAAAGCCGCAGGCACTCAGCAGAACGGCAAGGCCCATCACCAGCAAATTGCGTTTGATCATCTTGATGCTCCCCTTGAATCCTTGTGGGCCGACTTCGCGCCCCTGGAAATATGTTCGGCACCCGGTCTGCCGGGTGCCCGATCTCATCAGCTGGCGACGATATTGACCAGTTTTCCTGGCACAACGATGACCTTGCGGATCGTCAGGCCATCAATGAAGCGCAGTACGTTCTCGTTGATCCGGGCAGCCGCTTCCACTTCTTCGCGGCTGACGCTTGCGGGCATCTCGATGTGACCGCGCAGCTTGCCGTTGACCTGAATCACCAGTTGCAGCGTGTCCTGTACCAGAGCGCTTTCATCCAGCGCAGGCCAGCCAGCATCAATGACTGGCGTGGTGTGGCCCAGTTCCTTCCACAACTCGTGGCTGATGTGCGGCGTGATCGGCGCCAACAGCAGGGTGACGGTTTCCAGTCCTTCCTGAAGCAGCGCGCGGTCCTGTGCGGTGGCCTGCGGGACTTTTTCCAGCACGTTCATCAGCGTCATCACCTGAGCGATGGCGGTGTTGAATTTCTGGTTCTGACCAATATCCTGGCCGGCCTGTTTGATCGCCTGATGAATCGAACGGCGTATAGCCTTCTGGTCATCGCTCAACGCGGCAATATCCAGTGTGCCGGCCGCGCCCTGCGCGACATGGGCCTGTGCCAGACGCCATACGCGGCGAAGGAAGCGGCTCGAACCTTCAACGCCGGAATCGGACCATTCCAGGCTCATGTCAGGGGGCGAGGCGAACATCATGAACAGGCGGCAGGTGTCTGCGCCGTACTGATCGATCATGGTCTGCGGGTCGATGCCGTTTTTCTTCGACTTCGACATCTTTTCGGTGCCGCCGATTTCGACCGGCAGACCATCGCTGGTCAGCCTGGCGCTGATCACCTTGGCCTTGGCGTCACGCTCCAGCGTCACGTCGGCCGGGTTGATCCAGGTCTTCTTGCCGCTGGCTTCCATGCGGAAGTAGGTTTCGGCGTTGACCATGCCCTGGGTCAGCAGGTTCTTGAACGGCTCGTTGGACGTCACCAGACCTTCATCGCGCATCAGCTTGTGGAAGAAGCGTGCGTACAGCAGGTGCAGGATGGCGTGTTCGATACCGCCGATGTACTGATCGACCGGCAGCCAGTGGTTGGCTGCGTTCGGCTCGACCAGGCCACCTTCGTAATGCGGGGAAGCGTAGCGGGCGTAGTACCAGGACGACTCGACGAAGGTGTCCATGGTGTCGGTTTCACGCTTGGCCGGTGCGCCGCATTTCGGGCACTTGCACTCGTAGAACTCAGGCATGCGCGCCAGCGGCGAACCTGCGCCATCCGGCACGACATCTTCGGGCAGCACGACAGGCAGTTGATCTTCCGGGACCGGAACGTCGCCACAGGTGTCGCAATGCACGATCGGAATCGGGCAACCCCAGTACCGCTGGCGGCTGATGCCCCAGTCGCGCAGGCGGAACTGGGTGCGTGACTGGCCCAGTCCTTTCTTGACCAGCGCAGCTTCCATCGCGTCGAACGCGGCGGTGAAGTCCAGGCCGTCGAACTCGCCGGAGTTGATCAGCGGGCCGTGCTCGCCATAGGCTTCCTGCCACGGTGCCGGGCTTTCGTCGCCCGCGCTGGTACGTACCACAGGCTTGATCGGCAAGTGGTACTTGGTGGCGAACTCGAAGTCGCGCTCGTCGTGCGCCGGCACAGCCATGACCGCGCCGTCGCCGTAGTGCATCAATACATAGTTGGCGACCCAGACCGGCAGCTTCTCGCCAGTCAGCGGGTGCTCGACGAACAGCGAGGTCGGCAGGCCTTTCTTCTCCTGGGTCGCGACGTCGGCTTCAGCGACGCTGCCGCCTTTGCATTCATCGATGAACGCTTGCAGTTGCGCGTCTTCCTTCGCCGCCAGGGTCGCGAGCGGGTGCTCGGCAGCCACTGCCACGTAGGTCGCGCCCATCAGCGTGTCTGGACGGGTGGTGAAGACTTTCAGCGAACCGGCTTCGCCGATGCTGGTCGGGTCGTACGGGAACTGCACTTCCATGCCTCGGGACTTGCCGATCCAGTTGCGCTGCATGGTCTTGACCTGTTCAGGCCAGCCCGGCAGTTCGTCGAGGCTCTCCAGCAGTTCGTCCGCATAGGCGGTGATCTTGAAGTAGTACATCGGGATTTCGCGCTTCTCGATCAGCGCGCCCGAACGCCAGCCGCGACCGTCGATGACCTGCTCGTTGGCAAGAACGGTCTGATCGACCGGGTCCCAGTTCACGGTGCCGTTCTTGCGGTAGATCACGCCTTTTTCGAACAGGCGAGTGAACAGCCATTGTTCCCAGCGATAGTAGTCAGGCTTGCAGGTGGTGATTTCACGCGACCAGTCGATGGCCAGGCCCAGGCTCTTGAGCTGGGTCTTCATGTAATCGATGTTTTCGTAGGTCCACTTGGCCGGTGCGACGTTGTTGTCGATGGCCGCGTTTTCCGCCGGCATGCCGAACGCGTCCCAGCCCAGTGGCTGCAGGACGTTCTTGCCCAGCATGCGCTGATAGCGGGAGATCACATCACCGATGGTGTAGTTGCGCACATGACCCATGTGCAGCTTGCCGCTGGGGTAAGGGAACATCGACAGGCAATAGTAGGTTTCCTTGCCTGGCTGTTCACTGACTTCAAAAGACTTTTGCTCTTCCCAGAAGGTCTGGGCGGCGGCTTCGATTTCGCGGGGCTGATAGAGTTCGTGCATGGCTACTTTTGACTAAAGATTAGTGACCCTTGACCTCTTCATTGCTACGCCGAGTCAGGTCTGCACCGCTTGCCGGACAATTGCAACTGTCTATGCGGTGCGTACAGGCTCAAGAGAGCGGAAGTGGAATGGCAGGAAGCGTCGTAGCATACATGAGCGCCGTCTATCGAGGGAGTCCTGATTGCTATGCGCAGCAGCCACGGCCCCGTCCAACCGCCGTCTCTGGCCGTTGGTCGCACTTATCTGCCTGTTCCGGCGCGGGCGCTAAGCTCATTCTCGAGGGTATGTTCTATCTTCAATGAGGTGAGCGGATGACAGAGTTGCAGCACGCAGTAAGTACTTATGAGCTGTATGAACGTTTGATCGATCGTCTCGGGCTTGCTCTTGAAATGGCAAGTACTGCGGTTCGGCTCCGAAACGAGTCGCCTGCCGTACTTGAGCTCAAAGGGTTGAGCAGTGCCGAGTTCGAGCTGATCGAGGCCTACCTTGAAAAGGGCGCAATGGCGGCAAACGGGGCTGTTAAAGGTAAGTCAAAGGGTTGTTTCACGCTATCACTGGAGCAGACCGGTTTGGCCAGAGCGCCCGGACGATCAGCCACTATCATCTGGCTGAAAGATCGAAAGCATGGCAGGACATCGATGCGGTCAGGCCGCAACAACTGATACGACGATCAGGCTTTCCCACCGCAGGCTGCGGGCCTGCCTTGTAAGCATTGTTGCTTAGCTTCAAACCTTTTAGGCTTCGGGCATCTCTGGAGATGTCCGATGCCTTTGCGTTACCTGCTCAAGACCCTTCTTTTGCCGCCCGGCATTCTGTTCCTGCTGCTGATTCTAGCCTGGTGGTTGCGCCGCTCATGGCCGCGGCTTGCGGCCGTGTGCTTCGTAACCGGTCTTGGTGGTTTGTGGCTGATGAGCCTGCCGGTCGTCGTGGAGTGGGCCGCAGGCAGAATGGAGCAGGTCCCGCCTTTGCCGCAGGCCCAGTGGGCAAGTCTGGCGCAGCAGGCTGACGCGATTGTGGTGTTGGGCAGCGGGCGCGAGCGTCACTCGCCGACCTGGGGTGGCGATGTGCCGACGGGCATTGGTCTGGAGCGGCTGCGGCTGGCGGCACGCCTTTCCAGGGCGTCCGGGCTGCCGGTGCTGACAACCGGCGGCCTGCACTATGACGAGCCGCCCAGCGAAGCCGCGATCATGGCTCAGTCACTGCAGGATGATTTCGGCGTTGCGGTACGCTGGCAGGAAGGTCTCAGCCGGACGACCTGGGAAAACGCCACGCTGACGGCCGGGATCCTGCAGGCTCACGGTATCAGGCGGGTGGTGCTGGTGACGCAGGCCTGGCATATGCCCAGGGCGCGCTGGAGTTTCGAAAAGGCCGGTTTTACCGTGGTGGGTGCGCCCGTGGGGTTTCTGGGCGTGGACAATGCCCGGCCGTTTGGCGGCTGGCTGCCCGAGAGTCGGGTATTCATGCAGAGCGGCGTGCTGCTCAACGAAGCGATGGGGTTGCTGGTCTATCCGCTGATCTACCCTTGAGCAGTCGTCAGGAGCAACCCCGCAGTCCGGGATTGCTCTGAAATCCGATCAGACCGTTTTGGCAATACGTGCCGCCAGCAAGGCCCAGCCGAACAGCAGCAGGCAGACAATCGCCAGAGGCCACGAACGCCAGTGCAGGTAAGGGGTCAGGCCCTGCATCGGCACTACGTCGCCATACAAAACGCCACGCTCGAACTGCGGGATCTGCACCGTGATCCTGCCGAACGGATCGATCAGCCCGGTAACGCCATTGTTGGTGGCGCGGATCATCCAGCGCCCCGCTTCAAGCGCACGCATCTGGGCCATTTGCAAATGCTGCAGCGGGCCGATCGAGGTGCCGAACCAGGTGTCATTGCTGACCGTCAGCAACAGATCGCTCTGGGCCGACAGGCCTGCGGCAAATTCGGGGTAGACCACCTCGTAACAGATGAAGGGCGCGATGTGATAACCCTTGGCCTGCAGCAGCGCCTGATCGTTCGGGCCTCGGGCGAAGTCCGACATCGGGAGGTCGAAGAACGCGATCAACCCGCGTAAAACGTCCTGCAGCGGCACGTATTCGCCGAATGGAACGAGTTTTTGCTTGTAGTAGGTGCCATCACCCTGGCCGGTCACGGTGATGCCGTTGTAATAACGGTATTCGCCACGCCCGGTCAGCTCACGCACGGGCACGCCGGTGATCAGCGCCGCACCGCGCTCGGAGGCGAATTTGCCCATCATCGACAGGTAACCTTCGGCGCTTTCCTTGAGAACCGGTACGGCGGTTTCAGGCCAGACGATCAGGTCGGCCTGTTGCGACCTGAAGGTCATGTCGCGATAAAGCGCCAACTGATCGTTCAGTTTTTGCGGGTCCCACTTCATGCTCTGTTCGATGTTGCCCTGCATGGTGACCACTTTCAGCGGCTTGCCGGACGGCGATGTCCAGGCGTAACCCTTGAGCGCCAGTCCGGCGACCCAGGGAGCCAGCAACAGCAGCACGCCAATCGCCAGGAAGGATTGACGCGCCCGCAAGCGGTGCAGGTTGCACAACAATGCAGCGGTCAGGCCCAGTGCGAAGGAAATCAGCCAGACGCCGCCCACGGGTGCAAGTCCCGCCAGCGGTCCGTCGAGCTGGCTGTAGCCGGAGTACAGCCAGGGGAAACCGGTGAGAAACCAGCCGCGAAACGCTTCCTGGCCCAGCCACAGCGCTGCGAATGCCAGCGCGTCGGCCAGTGGCGCTTCGTTGCGCCGCAACCAGCGCGCCCACACCCAGGCGGGGAGGGCGAAGAACAGCGCGATGGCGGCGATAAACGCCAGCATCAACAACCCTGCGAGCAGCACCGAAGCACCGCCGTAGGTGTGAATGCTGACGTAGATCCAGCTGGTGCCTGCGCCGAACAGGCCAAAGCCGTAGCACCAGCCTCGACCCAGCGCCTGACGCGGACTCAGCTCGCGCAGTCCGAGATAAAAAACCGCCACGGCTACCAGAATCAAAGGCCAGATATTGAACGGGGCCAATGCCAGGGTCGTGAGTCCGCCAGCAACGACGGCCAGCAGGTTGCCGGGCCAGCCGGGACGCGTAATCCAGCGCATGTTGGTTCCTTAAAGCGGCATCAGGGTGGTTTTACGGACGATTGATGGGACTCAGGCGCAGCAAGTGGATGCGACGGCTGTCTGCGCTCAGGATGCGGAAACGATAGGCACCGATTTCGGTGATTTCGTTGCGCTTTGGCAGGTGGCCGAAAGCATTCATCACCAGTCCGCCGACGGTGTCGAATTCCTCGTCGGAAAACGCGCTGTCGAAGAACTCGTTGAAGTTTTCGACCGGCGTGAGGGCCTTGACCAGAAAGTCACCGCTGGGCAGCGGCTTGATGAAACTGTCTTCCTCGACGTCATGCTCGTCCTCGATGTCGCCGACGATCTGTTCCAGCACGTCTTCAATCGTCACCAGACCCGCCACACCGCCGTATTCGTCGATGACGATAGCCATGTGGTTATGGTTGGCGCGAAATTCGCGCAACAGCACATTGAGACGCTTGGACTCCGGCACGAAAGTCGCCGGACGCAACAGTTTCCTGACATCGTCGCTGTCGCCGTCGGGTTTGAGGATCAGTGGCAGCAGATCCTTGGCCAGCAGCACGCCGAGGACGTCGTCGTGGCTTTCACCGATCACCGGATAGCGCGAATGCGCTGCATCGATGACCGCAGGAAGGAATTCACGGGGTGTCTGGGTCGCCTTGATGCTGATCATCTGCGAGCGCGGCACCATGATGTCGCGCACCTGCAGGTCGGCAACCTGGATGGCGCCCTCGACGATGGCCAGCGCTTCGCTGTCCAGCAATTTGTTCTGGTGGGCTTCGCGCAGCAGCTCAAGCAGCTCCTGGCGGTTTTTCGGCTCATGGACAAAAGCCTGGGTCAGTTTACCCAGCCATGACTTTTGTCCGTTGCTCGATCGGTCTTCGCTCATAGCCCTTACTCGTGGTCCTTGCTTGATGTTTCTGAATGTTGAGGTTCGGTGTCGTCGTCGGCATAAGGGTCGGGATAGCCCAACTCATCAAGCAACGTTCGTTCCAGCGCTTCCATCTCTTCGGCTTCTTCATCATCGATATGGTCGTAACCCAGCAGATGAAGACAACCATGAATCACCATGTGCGCCCAATGGGCGTCCACGGCCTTGTTCTGTTCAGTCGCTTCGCGATTCACCACCGGTACGCAGATGACCAGATCGCCCAGCAACGGGATGTCCAGCATGTCATCCGGTACATCGGCCGGGAAGGACAGCACGTTGGTGGCGTAATCCTTGTGCCGCCAGGTGTGATTGAGTTCACGTCCTTCAACCTCATCGACCAGTCTGATGGTCAATTCAGAATCGGCACTGCGCTGGCGCAGGCCCATTTCACACCAGAGGCGGAACTGGGCTTCGGTCGGCGCAGGGGTTTCGCTTGCGATTTGCAGGTCCAGCTCAAGCATCGCGGTTCTTGTCCCGTGAGTAACTGGTGTTGCTCGACGAGCCGTCGCTGAAACGATCATCGAAGCGCTCATAGGCCTCAACGATGCGTTGCACCAACGGGTGACGAACCACGTCCTTGGGCTTGAAGTGCGTGAAGCTGATGCCCGGCACGTCCTTGAGCACATCGATGACATGCGTCAGGCCCGACTTGGTGCCCTTGGGCAAGTCGACCTGAGTGATGTCGCCGGTGATCACGGCGGTGGAGCCGAAGCCGATACGGGTCAGGAACATCTTCATCTGCTCGACAGTGGTGTTCTGACTTTCGTCGAGAATGATGAAGCTGTTATTAAGGGTGCGCCCGCGCATGTAAGCCAGCGGTGCCACTTCAATGACCTGTTTCTCGATCAGCTTGGCCACGACCTCGAAGCCGAGCATCTCGTAGAGCGCGTCGTAGAGAGGTCGCAGATACGGGTCGATCTTCTGGGCCAGGTCGCCGGGCAGGAAGCCAAGTTTTTCACCCGCTTCAACGGCAGGGCGCACCAGCAGGATGCGGCGGATCTGCTCACGCTCCAGCGCATCGACTGCGCAGGCGACAGCGAGGTACGTCTTGCCGGTACCGGCAGGGCCGATGCCGAAATTGATGTCGTTACCGAGAATCTCTTTGACGTAGCGCTGCTGGTTGATGCCGCGCGGGCGAATCATGCCCTTCTTGGTGCGCAGCGCAACGCCGACTTCGGCGGCCGGGTGGTTATCCAGTCCGGCGACGCCCGATTCCTGCAGGAACAGATGAACCATGTCCGGCGTGAGGTCGGTACCCTTGGTCTCCCGGTACAGACGGCGCAACAGATTTTCGGCCGACGTGGTGTGTTTGGCGTCGCCAATGAGCTCGAATTGATTGCCGCGATTGCGGATCTCGATGTCCAGGCGTTGTTCGATCAAGCGCAGATGCTCGTCGAGTTGCCCGCACAGGTTGGCGAAACGATGGGCCTCGAAGGGTTCGAGGGTGAAGCGATGAGGTTCTATGGGTGCGTTCAAGGTCTTTTAATGGCCGTCCGGCGGCAATTGAGATGTATTGAAGAATACTCCCTGGCGATGGTCAGGCGAAAGCCTTGCCTTCTGCGTAGAGGATTCACCGTGCTCAATGGTAGGGACCGCACGGAAACGAATTCATTCGGCCATTCGTTCCGTGACGGCGCGCAAGGGTTATTGAAGCAGAGATCCGCGCAGGGAATGAGGCTGTGCGTCATCGATATGCACATCGGCGAACTGGCCGATCAGTTTCGGGTTGTCGCAGCGGAAATTGACGATCCGGTTATTCTCGGTACGGCCCTGCAGCTCGCCGGGGTCCTTCTTGGAGTAGTCGGTCACCAGAATGCGCTGGGTGCTGCCGACCATCTGTCGGCTGATTTCGAAACCCTGCTGGTTGAGCCGGTGTTGCAGCGCAGCCAGACGTTCTTTCTTCAGGGCTTCCGGCGTTTCATCTTTCAGATCGGCCGCCGGTGTGCCGGGGCGCGGGCTGTAGACGAACGAGAACGAGAAGTCGAAACCGACGTCCTCGATCAGTTTCATGGTGTTTTCGAAGTCCTTCTCGGTTTCACCCGGAAAGCCAACGATGAAGTCGGAGCTGATGCAGATGCCCGGCACGGCGGCCTTGAGCTTGCGCAGTTTGGACTTGTATTCCAGCGTGGTGTGGTTGCGCTTCATGGCCGCCAGGATACGGTCCGAGCCTGATTGCACCGGCAAATGCAGGTGTTTTACCAGCTCCGGCACTTCGGCGTGGGCCTGGATCAGGCTGTCGGAGAATTCCAGCGGGTGCGACGTGGTGTAGCGAATGCGGTCAATGCCATCGACAGCGGCGACGACGCGGATCAGGTCGGCCAGGTCTGCGACACGCCCGTCATGCATGACGCCGCGATAACCGTTGACGTTCTGACCGAGCAGCGTGACTTCGCGCACGCCGTTTTCCGCCAGATGAATGACTTCGGTGAGCACGTCATCGAACGGTCGGCTGACTTCTTCGCCGCGGGTGTAAGGCACGACGCAGAACGTGCAGTACTTGCTGCAGCCTTCCATCACCGACACGTAAGCGCTCGGGCCATCGACGCGAGGTTCAGGCAAGTGATCGAATTTTTCGATTTCCGGGAACGAGACGTCAACCTGTGGCAGGCGCGTGATACGTGCGGCGTCGATCATTTCCGGCAGGCGGTGCAGGGTCTGCGGGCCGAAGACCACATCCACGTAGGGCGCGCGGTCGCGGATGGCCGCGCCTTCCTGACTGGCCACGCAACCGCCGACGGCGATCACCATTTCCGGGTTGGCCAGTTTCAGTTCGCGCCAGCGGCCCAGTTGGGAGTAGACCCGGTCCTGGGCGCGTTCGCGAATCGAGCAGGTGTTGAGCAGAATCACGTCGGCGTCTTCCGCGCGGGCGGTGACTTCCAGGGCCTGATGTTCGCCCAGCAGATCGACCATGCGCGAGCTGTCGTACTCGTTCATCTGGCAACCGTGGGTTTCGATATAAAGCTTCTTGGCCATTCGTGATCATCAGCTGGTTCAAAGAACCGCGCATTATAGGGGCGATACGCTTGGGTTCCTAGGGGCGATCCGACGGGCATGCTATAGTGCGTGCCCCTTTTCATCCGCGAATCGTTACCTGCCAACCATGACCAAACGCGAAGCTCCAATCTACAAGGTGATTTTCCTCAACCAGGGCCAGGTGTTCGAGATGTACGCCAAGCAGATCTATCAAAGCGATCTGTGGGGTTTTCTGGAAGTGGAAGAATTCGTCTTCGGCGAGCGCACGACAGTGGTGGTCGACCCGAGCGAAGAAAAGCTCAAGGCCCAGTTCGAAGGCGTGGTGCGCAGTTTCGTGCCGATGCATTCGATTGTGCGTATCGATGAAGTCGAGCGCATGGGCACGCCGAAGATCAGCGAGGCACGAGGTGTCAGCAATGTGATGCCGTTCCCCATGCCGATGCCGGAAAAATAGCAAGAGAGTCGAGGCTGTTGCCCTGAAGACAATTGATCAGGGCAATGGAGAGAACGGGCTGCGGCCTTCGGCCGTCTGCAGCTCCATCAGGTATTTGCGGAAAATCTGTCCCAGCACCTGAGTGGCGACTTCCAGCTCGTCGCGCTTCATTTTTGCAGACACTTCGTCCGCCGCGTCCAGTGCGTCTTCCGAGCCATTGACCGCCGCCATCTTCAGTACGATATAAGCCTGAATGTTATTGGCCTGCACACCTTCGCCGCGACTGAACATCAGGCCCAGCTGATATTGCGCCTGCGCGTGACCCTGCAACGAAGCCTGCTCGAAATAACCGAGGGCCTGTGGCAGATCGCGAGGAACATTCTTGCCTTCGTAATAGAACTCACCCAACTCGTATTGCGCCTGCGCATCCCCGGTCTGAGCGGCCTGCTGACAGGCTGCAAGTGCAGCGGGCAGGTTCTCAGGCTGAGTATTGAGGGTGCAGCGACCCATCGCTGGGATCAACAACGAGTTGCTGCCGGCAGTAGCCAGCAGAGGATAGACAAGCAACAGGCAGCCCAATGCAAGGGTGCGGCCGGTGCGGTTCATGGAAGTCGACTTACCTCTGAAAAAGGTGCGGGCGTGCCCGACCAACTAAACGTGCTGGCTGCGCATTATGAAATAAGCAGAGCCAACCTTACAAAGTCTTTACGGATTTTCTGCTGCACGGCCAGTAAAAGCCTGTGTATCACAAGGCGAAAACCCTGAAGCAAGACAGTCGTTTCCCATGTTCGCGTCGATTGATCACGTCAATCGCCTTGCAGTGTAGAAGCTAATTGCTGCAACAACGTTCAGTTTCATTCATGGATATGATTCGTGCGGGCGAAACCTCGCCCGCACACATCATCCGCAGCCGCTTATTTGAGGGCCGCGAAGGCTTTTTCGGCAGCGTCCAGCGTCAGCTGCAACTCGGCATCTCCATGCGCGATGGAGGTGAAGCCTGCTTCGAATGCGCTCGGTGCCAGATACACACCGCCTTCAAGCATCAGGTGGAAGAAGCGCTTGAAACGATCGGCGTCGCTGGTCATCACGTCCTGGAAGGTGACGATTTCCTTTGCGTCGCTGAAGTACAGGCCGAACATGCCGCCCGCCTGGGTTGTCACGAACGCAATGCCTGCGGCATCGGCGCGTTGTTGCAGGCCTTCCAGCAGGCGACGAGTGTAATCGCTCAGTTCATCGTGAAAGCCGGGACGGCTGATCAGACGCAGCGTGGTCAGGCCTGCGGCCATGGCCAGCGGGTTACCTGACAGCGTGCCTGCCTGATAGACCGGGCCGAGCGGGGCGATGTGGGACATGATTTCGCGTTTGCCGCCGAAGCAGCCGACCGGCATGCCGCCGCCAATGATCTTGCCGAAGGTGCTCAGGTCTGGCGTCACGCCGTAATACGCCTGAGCGCCGCCCAGGGCGACGCGGAAACCGGTCATGACTTCGTCGAAAATCAGCACCACGCCGTGCTCGTCGCACAGGTTGCGCAGACCTTGCAGGTAGCCCGGCGCTGGCGGTACGCAGTTCATGTTGCCGGCCACCGGCTCGACGATGATGCACGCGACTTCCTGGCCCACTTGCGCAAGCATTTCACGCACGGCTTCCAGGTCGTTGAACGGCACGGTCAGGGTGTGTTTGGCAAAGGCTGCAGGCACGCCGGGCGAACTCGGTACACCCAGGGTCAGCGCGCCGGAACCGGCCTTGACCAGCAGGCTGTCGGAGTGGCCGTGGTAGCAGCCTTCGAACTTGATGATGCTGTCGCGGCCGGTGTAGCCGCGTGCCAGACGGATGGCGCTCATGGTGGCTTCGGTGCCGGAGCTGACCATGCGCACCATTTCCATGGAGGGCACCAGCGAGCAGACCAGATCGGCCATTTCGGTTTCCATGGCGGTCGGTGCGCCGTAGGACAGGCCGTGCTCCAACTGGCTGCGCACGGCGTCCAGCACTTCCGGATGGCTGTGGCCGAGAATCATCGGGCCCCATGAGCCGACGTAGTCAACGTAGCGTTTGTCGTCTTCGTCAGTCACGTAAGCGCCCGCCGCGTGCTTGAAGAACAGCGGCGTGCCACCCACGCTCTTGAACGCACGAACCGGCGAGTTCACGCCACCGGGAATATGTTTTTGAGCATTGGCGAACAGTGTTTCGGAACGGGACATGATCGGGTCTCTGCTTTGAAACGGGGAAGTCGGGTCTACGCTGGCGTCAGCCGAGGTGAGCAGTGACTGCTTTATTGGATTGGCGTGAGCCAGAGAAAGCGCAGGAGGCGCCACTATAACAAATGATGAGCGTCGGTCAGATGCACATGTCCGAATTCAGCCAGACTTTTGCCGGAGCCTGGAATAGAGTCTGCTCATGAACACTCTCGACCCCGCCATCTGCTACGCCGCGTTTATCGCCAGGGACCGCCGGTTTGACGGCTGGTTTTTCATGGGCGTCTCGTCCACCGGCATTTATTGTCGGCCGATGTGCCCGGTCCGTGCGCCGCAGGCCAGAAACTGCAGTTTTTACAGCACGGCTGCGGCTGCCGAACAGGCAGGGTTTCGCCCGTGTCTGCGTTGCCGTCCGGAACTCGCACCCGGGCAAAGTCTGCTGGACATGTCGAGCAGGCTGGCGCAGGCCGCGGCCCGGTTGATAGAAGAGGGCTTTCTGAGCGGTAGAACGCTGGATGCGCTGGCTGAGCGAGTCGGCGTCACGGCGCGGCACCTGCGACGGATTTTCGAAGCCGAGTTTGGCGTCTCGATGATCGATTTCGCCCAGACGCAACGTTTATTGATCGCCAAGCGCCTGTTGACCGATACCGGATTGTCCATGACCGAGGTGGCGCTGGCGGCCGGCTTTGGTAGCGTGCGGCGTTTCAATGATGTCTTTCAGGCGCGCTACGGCCTGAATCCGACGCGCCTGAGGAAGGCAGTGCACAAAACCGAAGACGCAGGGCTGCGCTTCGAGCTGTCCTACCGGCCGCCGTTTTCATGGAAAGGTGTGCTGGCGTTTCTCGCGCATCGCTGCATTGCCGGAGTCGAGCATGTGGGCGATGAGGTCTATGCGCGGGTTATCGAGGTCGAGCATGCGGGACGCAAGGTCTCCGGCTGGATCACTGTCACCGATGCGCCGCAGCGGTATGCCCTGGTGGTGACGATGTCGGCCTCGTTGCAATCGGCGGTCGCGGTGGTGCTAGGGCGGGTACGACGGGTGTTCGACACTGGCTGTCGACCTGATCTGGTCGATGCGCACCTTGGGCCGCTGATTGGTGATCTGCACGGCATGCGTGTTCCCGGTGCGTTCGACGGTTTCGAAATTGCGGTGCGGGCTGTTGTCGGGCAGCAGATATCGGTGCTCAATGCCCGAGCGATTCTGGGGCGGATTGCCGAACGGTTCGGCACGCCGGTCAGCGATTCGCCATTCGGGCTGCACCATGCGTTCCCGACCGCACAGGCCATCGCAACGCTGCACTACGAAGACCTGATCGCCGCTGGCCTGATCCGCATTCGCGCCGAGGCGATTATCGCGGTCGCTCAGGAAATGGCGGCGGGGCGGATTCTGCTTGAACCGCTGGTGCCGCTGGACGACACCCTGGCTGCGCTTCGACACATTCGCGGTATCGGCGAGTGGACAGTGCAATACATTGCCATGCGCGCCCTCGGCTGGCCCAATGCGTTTCCCGAAGGCGATGCGGTGCTCAAAAAACGCCTGGGCTGCACGACGGCCGCGCAACTCAACGAACATGCGAGCCAGTGGGCGCCGTGGCGAGCCTACGCGACCGTGCATGTCTGGCATCAACGTGAGGAGACACCATCATGATTCCCGGCTACCTGCTTTCAAGCCCGTTGGGCGACATCGCCTTGCGCATCGAGGACGATGCGTTGACCGGCGTTTACTTCATCGGCCAGAAGCACTATCCAGGTCTGGTAATGATGCCCGACGACCAGCACGTGCCCAGAGTGGTGCGGATGGCGCAGGAGCAGTTGACCGAGTTCTTTCGCGGCGAGCGCCGGGTCTTCGATGTGCCATTACGCATGCGCGGTACGCCCTTTCAGGAGCAGGTCTGGGCGGAGCTGGCGCGCATCCCTTATGGCGAGATGATTTCCTACGGGGCGATGGCCAGAAAGATGGGATTGAGCCCCGGCCACTCACGGGCAGTGGGAACGGCCAACGGCAGGAACCCGATCTCCATCATCGTGCCGTGCCATCGGGTCATCGGCGCGGGTGGCGATCTGACGGGCTACGCCGGTGGCATCGACCGCAAGCGCGCATTGCTGGCGCTGGAGAACGCGACCGGCATGCCGGATTTTGAATTCAGGCTGGTGGGGCAGGCTTGAACTTCGTCCTCATAAAACGACGAATGACGTTCTGAAGAAAAACTGTTTGTGGGAGGCGGCTTGCCGGCGAGATGTTTTAACAGGCGCCCTGTCAGTGACTGAAATGACGCCATCGCCGGCATGCCGCCTCCCACAGTCCAGTGAGCAGCGAGACCGTGCTTCGCTCAGCGCCCGCTGGCCAGCAGTTCAGTAAAGGCCCGGGCCCGGCGGGTGACTTCCTGAGGGGTTGGCGCGCCGAACAATCCGTGAACGACGGCCAGCAGGTCGGCGCCGTGCTCGACCAGTTGCGGGGCGTTTTCAAGGGTGATGCCGCCGATGACAGCGATAGGCAGGTGCACCTTGGCGCGGACCTGGGCGATCAGGTCCAGAGGCACGGCGGGCGCGTTCGGTTTGGTCTGCGAACTGAAGAACCGTCCGAACGCCACGTAAGTCGCTCCGTCGGCCTTGGCGCGCTCCGCCAGCTCCAGTTTGCCGTGGCAGGTCGCGCCGACAATCGCCTTGTGTCCCAGCAGTGCGCGCGCGTCAGGCAGTGAGCCATCGGTCTGCCCCAGGTGCACACCGACACCCAGACGCGCCGCCAGTTCTGCATCGTCATTGATGATCAGCCGGGTCTTGTAGCGCTCGCACAGCTTGAGCAGTTCAGTCGCCTCGCGCAGACGGCGCGATTCGTCTGCCGTCTTGTCCCGGTACTGCAGCAGCGTCACGCCGCCATCAAGGGCGGCTTCAACGTAAGACAGGAATCTGCCTGTCAGCAACTGGCTGTCGGTGATGGCGTACAGGCCACGTAGTTTCATGAATCGTCCCTCATGGCGATGCGTTACGAACAGAAGTCCAGCGGAAGACGGCGGGGGACGAATTGCCCCTTGCCCAACTGCTCGGCGTCACGCAACGTTCTCCAGGTGTAGTCGAGGGCGGATTTTACGGCGCTGACCGTTTCCTCGCCTTGTGCCAGCCGTCCCGCCAGGGCACTGGCCAGCGTGCAGCCCGACCCGTGGTAACTGCCGGGCAGGCGCTCGCAGACAAAGGTGTGGGTCTGGCCGCCACGAATGTAGAGACGGTTGTGGATCTGTTGTTCGTCCCCATGTCCGCCGGTGATCAGCAGATGTTCGCAGTAAGGCAGCAGCTTTTCTGCGCACTCATCCGCCGTACCTTCAGGCAACTCCGCTAGGATGCGGGCTTCCGGCAGGTTAGGCGTGGCGATGGCCGACAGCGGCAACAGTTGTTCGCGCATGGCATAGCCGACTTCGTCCTTGCCCAGCCGCCCGCCGCCACCGGCTCGCAACACGGGGTCGCAGACCATGGGCAGATGCGGATTGGCCCGCAGCAGTTCGACGACGGTATCGACCATTTCCAGCGAGCCGAGCATGCCCAGTTTCACAGCGGCCACGCAGGAGTCGTTGAGGACGGCATGCGCCTGGGCCAGCACCCAGTCGCGATCGAGTACACGGAAATCACTGACATTGACGGTATCCTGAACCGTCAGTGCGGTGATGACCGGAGCGGCATGGCAACCCTGGGCGAGCAGGGCTTCTATATCGGCCTGCATGCCGGCACCGCCACTAGGGTCGTGGCCGGAGAGGCAGAGGACAACGGGGCGGGAGCTATAGATATTCATGGTGCGCGAGCTTATCACTAAACCCCTCTCTGGCCGTCTGTCGACGAGCGAATTTCTTGCGAGTCGACAGGGCGCACGGGGCGCCCGAGGAGCCTCTTCAAATCCGAAAAAATTCATGTTTGGCCTGGAAAGGCCGAGATAGAGCCATCGCTTTGATTATTAAAGCGATGGTGCCTTAAAGCTATTAAGGACTATGCTTCACTATTCCGAGAGTCTGCCGAATGGCCCGCCCGCCGCGGTGTCCGCAGGCAGTTGTCGTGTACCGGTCATACCCTTAAGCCTGTTTCAAGGATAGACATTTGCAGGACGTCGCCATCAACGGATGGAGTGGCCGCGACGACCGACCTTGGGGCTTTAATGCGCTATCTGCTAATCATGCTGGCTGTCTGGCTGCCAATGCTGGCTCATGCTGTCGAGTTTGATGAGAACACTCAGTTCCTGCCGCTTGGGCGGGCTATTCAGGTGTTCGAAGACCCGACGGGTGAGGCGACGATCGAAAGCGTGAGCTCCGAGGCGGGCACGCGTGAGTTTCGCCCCCTGCAAACCCGCACCTTCAATGCTGGCTACTCGCATTCGGCTTTCTGGCTGAAAGTCGATCTGTTGTATCGGCCCCGCACTGCCGATCAGCACACGGACTGGCTGCTGGAGCTGGCGTATCCGCCGATGGACCGCGTCGACTTCTACGCACAGGACGCCGGAGGGCGCCCGGCGCTGATCTGGCAGACCGGCGACATGCTGCCGTTCGCCAGCCGCCAGTTCAAACAGAACAACTACCTGTTTCAACTGGACGTACCGCCCGGTCTACAGCGCACCATTTATTTGCGCCTCAAAAGTGAAGGCTCGGTTCAGGGGCCGCTCAATCTCTGGTCAACCCATGCCTATCTGGAGGCCCAGCCGGCGCGCATCTACGTGTTCGGTCTGATCTACGGCGTGCTGCTGGGAATGCTGGTCTACAACCTGTTCATCTTCATCAGTGTGCGCGACCCGGATTATCTCTATTACATGCTCTATGTCGCGTCGTTCGGGCTGTATCAGATGTCGATCAACGGGGTCGCCATCGAGTATCTATGGCCGAATAACCCATGGTGGGCGAATGCATCAACCCCGTTTCTGATGGCAGTGGCAACGCTGTTCGCCTGCCAGTTCTCCCGCAGTTTCCTGATCACTCATCGTCTGGCACCCTGGCTCGACAAGCTGTTGCTGACGATGGTCGGCGCTGCCGCCGTGGTCATGGGCATCGCGTTGTTTCTGGGCTATGGCCCCGCATTGCGCTCGGCGACGTATCTGGTGGTGGCCGGGGCGCTGGTGATTTATCTGGCGGGCATTGTTGCTGTTGCGAAAGGTGAGCGTGTCGGACGCTACTTCGTGATCGCCTGGTCGGTATTCATGGTCGGCGGGGTAATTTTCGGTCTGATGCTGCTGGGCAAATTGCCCAACACCTTCCTGACAATGTACGCCTGCCATATCGGCACTGTGCTGGAGATGGCGCTGCTCTCGATGGCGCTGGCTGACCGCATCAACCATGCCCGTCGGCAGCAGGCGCAGACGCTGCTGGCAACCGGCAGGGATCTGGAGCGCTTGAACCAGCAACTGGCGACCAGCAACCGTCTCAAGGACGAGTTTCTGGCCACGCTCACCCACGAGCTACGCACGCCCATGAACGGGGTGATCGGCTCGCTGGAACTCATGCAGACCCTGAAGCTGGGCGACGAGTTGGAGATGTATCAACAAACCGCCGCCAGTTCCGCTCAGGACATGATGAGCATGATCAATGGCATCCTGACCCTCACCGAGCTTCAGGCCGGTGTGCTGTATGCCGAGTGCGACGCGTTCGACCTAAGCGACCTGTTCGAGCAGTTGCAGGAACGGTTCAACAGCGCGGCGCAGGCCAAGTTGCTGGCGTTGACCTTCGACCTGGACGATAAGCTGCCTGCCACGGTTCGTGGCGACGCCGACAAGCTTTACCAGTGCGTCGAGTGCCTGCTGGACAATGCCATTAAGTTCACCCGTGAAGGTGCGATCAGGGTCCGGGTCAGCGGTCAGCCGCAGGACGTTGACCGTCTTCGCCTGCGGGTCGAAGTCATGGACACCGGCATCGGGTTCAACCGTCTGGACGAAGTCAATCTGTACGAGCACTTCTTTCAGGTCGACGGCTCGATGACCCGTCAGTACGGCGGGCTGGGCATCGGCCTGGCAATCTGCCGCAAGCTGGTCGAATTGCAAGGCGGTGAATTGAGCCATCATTCCGAGCCGGGACAGGGCAGTTGCTTTACCTTGAGCCTGCCGATGCTGATGGCCATACCAGGCGCAGTCCGCAAGACGCCCGAATTGAAAGCCCACTGGGGTATTTGATCCTGGCAGTGCAGGGCAAAAGCGCCGGTGATTCGGCGCATACGGCACTTTTTAAAGGCGAAGCCTTGGGCGCATGATTCACTCCTGCTCATGAAACACGCAGGGAGAACATGACTCATGAACCTGAATCAATTCGCCGAAACCCACGAAGTCACCAATCAACCTCCGCCGCTCGACGGAGCGAATCTCTACCGAATTGATCTGCCGTTGCAGCAATGGAGCAAGCGCTACGGCGCAGGCTGGGCCGAGTCGCGCATGGATACTTATGGTGCGCTGGCAGGCGGCCCCTTGATGGAAGCCGGGTTTCTCGCCAACCAGAACAAGCCTATGTTCGCCAGTCACGATCGATACGGCCATCGCATCGACCTGATCGAATTTCATCCGGCTTACCATCAATTGATGAACACAGCCATCGAGCATGGCATCCCTTCAATGCCCTGGACCGATCCGCAGCCCGGCGCTCATGTAGCACGAGCGGCGATGAGTTATCTGCACACCCAGGCCGATCCCGGTAGCGGCTGCCCGCTGACGATGACTTTCGCCAGCGTTCCGGCCTTGCGTCTGCAACCCGATCTGGCCGAGATCTGGCTGCCCAAGGTGCTTTCCACTCAGTACGATTCGCGCAACGTCGGTATTGCGCACAAGACCGGCGCGACCATCGGCATGGCCATGACCGAGAAGCAGGGCGGCACCGATGTGCGCAGCAATACCACGCGGGCCTGGCCGGTCGGCGCGGGCGGGCCGGGGCAGGCCTATGAACTGGTCGGGCACAAATGGTTCTGCTCGGCACCGATGTGCGATGCGTTCCTCACGCTGGCGCAGACCGACAAGGGGCTGAGCTGTTTTCTGTTGCCGCGTCATCGGCCGGACGACACGCGCAACGAATTCTATATCCAGCGCCTCAAGAACAAGCTGGGCAACTGGTCCAACGCGTCCTGCGAAGTCGAGTTCAGGGGCGCGCTGGCCTGGATGATCGGTGAAGAAGGGCGCGGTGTGGCAACCATCATCGAAATGGTCGCCATGACCCGCTTCGACTGCATGATCGGCTCCAGCGCGCTGATGCGTCAGGCGCTGACCCAGGCCACCCATCACTGCGCACACCGCTCGGTGAGTGGTCGTCTGCTGGCCGAGCAGCCATTGATGCAGAACGTGCTGGCCGATCTGGCGCTGGAAAGCGAAGCGGCGCTGGCGCTCACCTTGCGCATGGGCCGCGCGTTGGACCATCTGGATGATGCCCATGAAGCGCGCTTTGTGCGACTGGTGACGGCGGTGGGCAAGTACTGGATCTGCAAGCGCGCCCCGGCCATGATCAACGAAGCCGCTGAATGCCTCGGCGGCGCGGGTTATGTCGAAGACAGCATTCTGCCGCGCCTGTACCGGGAAGCGCCGGTCAACTCGACCTGGGAAGGCTCTGGCAATGTGCAATGCCTGGATGTGTTGAGAGCGCTGTCGAAGGAACCGGGCGTGCTCGATGCCTTGTTCGACGAACTGGGTGACGGGCAGGGTGATCGACGTCTGGCCGCGCACATTGCCACGCTGAAAGACGCCTTCACCGATTTGAGCGACATCCAGTACCGCGCCCGGCAACTTACCGAAGACATCGCCGTCGCGTTGCAGGCCAGGCTGTTGCTTGAAGCGGGCAACGCGGCCGTCAGCGACGGATTTATCGCTGGTCGAATAGCCGCTGGCGGGCGTGTGTACGGTGCATTGCCGCGAGGGGTGGATGTCGAAACATTAGTGTCCAGAGCGTCGCCGCAGGTGGCATGAGCACGCGAACCCGTTACGATGCAGGTCTGCAAGTTCAGACAGGACATGAAACGTGACCCAAGCCTTTGTTGTTGTAGACACTGCCGAGCAAGCTGTTGAGCGTCTCGCTGAACTGCACGAGCGTGCAACCAGCGCGCTGAGCCAGGCGCTCAAGCGTTACCTGAAAGACCGCGTCGAACCCAGCGCCGAAGAGCGAGCGCAGTTCCGCTACCCTGAATTGCGCCTCAATTATCAGTGCCACGGCGAAGTGCCGCTGACCACTCGTGCCTACGCCAAGGTCCAGCTGCCGGGCACTTACAGCGTTACCGTCACCCAGCCCAAGGCGTTTCGCAAATACCTGCTGGAGCAGCTCGGCCCGCTGATGAGCGACTTCACCGTGACGGTCGAAGTCGGGATGAGCGAGCAGAACATTCCTTATCCCTATGTTGTGGAACAGGGCGATGAACTGGCCGGCTCCGGCGTGACCGCCGCTGCGCTGGCCCGGGTATTCCCGAGCACGGACCTGTCGGCCGCGACCGATGGCATCGCCGATGGCCTTTACGACTGGGCCAACGTCGATCCGCTGCCGTTGGCGCTGTTCGACGCCGCGCGCGTGGATTTCTCGTTGCGTCGCCTGGTGCACTACACCGGCAGCGACTGGCGTCATGTACAGCCGTGGATCCTGCTGACCAACTATCACCGCTATGTCGACCAGTTCATCCTGCATGGTCTGGAAAAGCTGCGTGAAGATCCGCGCTTCGTGCGCATGGTCCTGCCCGGTAACGTCATTGTCGACAAGAGCATGAGCCAGGACGAAGCCCAGGCCATCGTCGCCAGCGTGGTCTGGCACCGTTATCAGATGCCCGCCTATCACCTGATCGCCGAAGACGGTCACGGCGTGACGCTGGTCAACATTGGTGTAGGCCCGTCGAACGCCAAGAACATCACCGATCACCTGGCGGTCTTGCGTCCGCATTGCTGGCTGATGATCGGCCACTGCGGCGGCCTGCGACAGTCGCAAACCATCGGCGACTACGTGCTGGCCCACGCCTACATGCGTCGCGACGGCATTCTGGATCGCGTGCTGCCGCCTCACATTCCGATTCCGGCCCTGGCCGAAGTGCAACTGGCCCTGCAGGAATCCGCTGCGCAGATCACCGGTGAGCGTGGCGAAGAGCTCAAGAAGCGTCTGCGTACCGGCACCGTGCTGACCTACGACGACCGCAACTGGGAATTGCGCTGGGCGCAGGAGCGTCCGCTGATCAACCTGTCCCGCGCTGTGGCCGTGGACATGGAAAGCGGCACCATCGCCGCCCAGGGTTATCGTCTGCGGGTGCCATATGGCACGTTGCTGTGTGTATCCGACAAGCCGTTGCACAGTGAAATCAAACTGCCGGGCTCGGCCAACGCGTTCTATGAGCGTGCCGTCAGTCAGCACCTGAAAATCGGTATCGCAGCGCTGGACCTGCTACGCACCGAGCTGAATTCGCTGCACTCGCGCAAGCTGCGCAGCTTCGATGAACCGCCGTTCCGTTGATTGCGTTTGGTATTTGCAGAAAGGGCCACTAAAGTGGCCCTTTCTGTTTTCCGATTACCGAATGCCAATGTCCCGCATCCAGCGTCCCGCCTCCCGCCGTCCTCAAACCAGCCCATCAGGCGCTCCCCGGCGTGTAGCCAAGGCGCCACCCGCCGAGCCGAAGCTGATCCTGTTCAACAAGCCATTCGACGTGTTGACCCAGTTCAACGACGAGCAGGGGCGGGCGACGCTCAAGGATTTCATCAATATCCCCGGCATCTACCCGGCAGGCCGCCTGGATCGTGACAGCGAAGGGCTTTTGTTGCTGACCAACGACGGGCAATTGCAGGCGCGTATTGCCGATCCGAAGCACAAGCTGGCCAAGACCTATTGGGTGCAGGTGGAGGGCGAACCGAGCGAGGAGCAGTTGCAGCAACTGCGTAAGGGTGTGCAACTCAATGACGGTCCGACCTTGCCCGCCGAAGCCCGGCAGATCGAAGAGCCCGCCCTTTGGCCACGCAATCCGCCGGTCCGCTTTCGCAAGAGCGTGCCGACACACTGGCTGGAACTGGTGATCAAGGAAGGTCGCAATCGACAGGTGCGGCGCATGACGGCTGCCGTGGGCCTGCCGACGCTCAGGCTGGTGCGCGTCAGGATCGGCAACTGGACGCTCGACGGGCTCGATCAGGGCGAGTATCGCGAAGTGCCCGCCAAACTGTAATCGTATCGCTCGGTTCAGGCCCTCAACTGCGCAGATGAACCAGCGGCATTTCGGTGCTGGCCAGGACCTGATTGAGCACAAAGCTCGACCGCACGCTGGTCACGCCTTCGATACGGGTCAGATGCCCCAGCAGCAGTTTCTGGTAATGGTCCATGTCAGGCACCACGACTTTCAGCTGATAGTCTGCTTCCATACCGGTTACCAGGCTGCATTCGAGTACCTGAGGCAGGTTGCGGATCTGTTGTTCAAAGTTCTCGAAACGCTCCGGCGTGTGGCGGTCCATGCCGATCAGCACGTAGGCGGTCAGGTTCAGGCCCAGTTTCTTGCGATCCAGCAAGGCCACCTGCCGCACGATGTAACCGTCATCTTCCAGTTGCTTGACCCGGCGCGAGCATGGCGACGGTGACAGACCAATGCGTTCCGCCAATTCCTGGTTCGAGATGCGCGCGTCCTTTTGCAATTCGGCCAAAATGCTCAAGTCATATCTGTCGAGCTTGCTCACGATCTACCCCTTTATGATTTGGATTGCGCAGGATTATTCATCTGAAGTCAAAAATTGCGCAAGTAATGTTTTATAGAGCAACATTAGCAATCCTCTGCCAACGCCGCAGGCCTATTCTTTTAACCAGAATCACTGCCCGGACACAGCGTCCAGCGCGACCCGCCGAATCAGGCCAGTCGCGGCCTTCCACCCAACCGGGTGTGTCAGGCCCCCGGGCTGCATACTGTCCACAAGACGGCATGAAGTGAGCCGATGCCACAAGCGTCGCGCCAGGACGAAGTATCCCAAGGGGGCCAACGGGTCCCCTTTTCTTTGCGTCCTGATAAAGTGCACAGAACGGCGCATCGCTATCACAGTCTCAACTACGTCCATCCGCGCTCTAGTGAGGAAAGCATGAAATCTGGCATCTGGCAGTTCGCGGGTTTGAGTCTGTTATGCCTGAGCATCAGTGCCCACGCGCTGGCCGACGAGCGTGACGATTCACGAGGCAATGCCATCGACGGTGGACCGCAGCGACAGCAACAGCAGAATCAGCAGCGTTTTCAGCAGCAGGAAAATCAGCAGCGGCAGATGCAGCAACAACAGAACCAGCAGCGCAACGTCGAGCGTCAGCAACAGCAGCAGATTTATCAGCAGCAAAACCTGCAGCAGCGCCAGATCCAGGAACAGCAGAATCAGCAGCGCCAAGTCGAACGCCAGCAGCAACAGCAGATTCAGCAGCAGGAGCTCCAGCAACGCAATGTGGAGCGTCAGCAGCAACAGCAGATCAACCAGCAGCAGCGTGAACAGCAGCGCCAGATTCAGGAACAGCAGAATCAACAGCGCCAGCAACAGCAGCAGTTGAGACAGAATCAGGACAATCTGCCGATCCAGAGCGGCCCGCGCGAAGCCTGGCAAACCCAGCAGCCGCGTCAGGGTTATTACCAGGACATTCCGCGTGGCAACAACCGTAACTGGTCGGCTGGCAACGGCAGGCCCGATGACCGCTGGAACGGGCGTCCGGACGGTCACGGTAACGGCTGGGGGCCAGGCCCGCGTTATCGTCCGGGTTACGCCATCGACAGCGTGCCGCACGGCTATTCGCGCATACCCTATCGCGGGCAGGACTACTACTATTCCGAGGGTTACTGGTATCGGCCGCAAGGCCCACGCTACGTGGTCGTGAACCCGCCCTACGGCGCACGCGTGCGCAGCTTGCCGTCCTATTCGCAGGAAGTATGGATTGGCAGCAGTCTGTTGTTTCTGGCGGCAGGCACGTATTACACGTACCAGCCGGACAGTCAGGAGTATGTGGTGGTCAATCCGCCGCAGAACGAGACGGTGTATTCACAGCCGGTGCAGCAGGGTAACGGTTACGACCCGGTCGCCTATCCGCTCAACGGTCAGAGTCAGCAGCAGGTCGAGCTGGATCGCTACCAATGCTACCGCTGGGCCGCGGAACAAAGCGGCTTCGATCCAGCGAATGTCACGTCCCAGCCTCAGGCCGAAGTCGTTGACCTGTACCGGCGTTCGATGGGGGCCTGTCTGGCCGGGCGCGGTTACAGCGTCAATTAAAGCCGATCAGGCGCGGGCCTGCTTCACCACTTCCTGAGGATCGGCGTGCACCAGCACTTCGGCCTTCGGGTATTTCGCGTGGATAGCGTCGGCAACCTGATCGCATAGCGTATGGGCGACGGACAGCGTCAGAGCGCCCGGCAGTTCAAGGTGCAACTGCACAAACCAGTGATTGCCGGAAATCCGCGTGCGAAGATCATGCGCGCCCAACACACCGGGCACACCACACGCCAGTTCAAGCATGTGCGTGCTGACATCGCTGGGCAATTCCTCGTCCATCAGTACGGAAACGGTTTCCCTGGCGATCTGAAAAGCGCTCCACAGAATGTACAGCGCGATCCCCAGCCCGAAATACGCATCCAGCTGCTGCCAGCCGAAGTACGCGAGCGTCAGCGCCAACAGGATACTGGCGTTGAGCAGCAAGTCGGAGCGGTAGTGCAGGGAGTCGGCCCGTATCGCGGCAGACCCCGTTGCCTTGATCACCCGGCCTTGCAGAGTCAGCAGCGCGAGTGTCAGCGCAATGGACACCACCATCACGATCATGCCCAGCAATGGCGCTCCCAGCGGCTCCGGGTTTTGGATACGCTGTACCGCCTGAAAGGCAATCAACACGCCGCTGACACCGATAAACAGCGCCTGCGCCATGCCCGACAGTGCTTCCGCCTTGCCGTGACCGTAACGATGATCGTCATCGGCCGGGCGCAGGGCGTAATGCACTGCCAGCAGATTGAGAAAGGACGCCGCGCCGTCCAGCAGCGAGTCGGTCAGGCCCGCCAGCAGACTGACCGACCCGCTGATCCACCACGCCACGCTTTTGGCCAGGATCAGCGTGATCGCCACGCCAAGTGAAGCCCGCGTCGCGAGACGCAACAATCTGCTGTGTTCGGCACTGGTGCTCATGACGCGTCCTTCAAACCTGGAAAAAGATTACGCAGCGGGAATCAGGCCCAGCGAAGCCAGTTGCTCGACGCTGCCCTTGTGCTGAATCAGACGCGGGTCGTTCAACGGCAGCGAACGGCCCAGCTCGGTTTCGAGGATGGCTTGCAGCTTGATGTTGTCGACACTGCCATCGGCCTTGATCGCGGGCTGCAGCTTCTGTGGATCGATCTGCGCATGCTCGCCCGGTCCGTAGTAGATAGCACCGGTTGCGAAGTCCACCGCAAAGGCAATCACGCCTGGAATGATATAGAACAGCAACCCGAACGCATCCAGCGCTGCAATGGCCGGATCGACCTTGCCATCAATCTGACCACGACGGTCAGGGTAGAAAATACTGCCGCAGGCGGTCAGCTGGGTCAGCAATGTGGCGACCACAACGCCGCCAATCAAACGGGAAGGAATGCGCATGGAAAGCTCCTGAGATGAAGAGGGCAACTATACAAGGCAAAGGCTGCAAGGCTAAGACTATTGAGCGATGGGGTGGTTCTGGTGAACGGGTTATCCGATAGGCTCGCCGCAACGCCGGTCGTTCCTGACGCTTGATCGGGCCTACACCAGAGACGCTGGCTAAATAAGCATCCCCTGGGAGATGCCTCTTTGTTTCTGGTACGGCACTGTCTGGTAGCAAGCTCAGGACTGTGGGAGGCGGCTTGCCGGCGATCTGCCGGGAACCGGCAGCAAAACCGGCGAATGTCGTAAATCAGACGCCGTCAAGGGCCGCTGCGTTGGCACGATCAGCTCTGGATGAGCTTAGGTTTGCACACACCACACCCGTATAATCAGCGGCCTGTTCTGGAGCTGCCATGATTTCCCTCCCTATCGATGCCGTCCTGCCCGCCTTGCGTGAGGCGCTGTCCACCCGTCACGAGGCTGTGCTCGAAGCCCCGCCGGGTGCGGGCAAGACCACGCGTGTGCCACTCGCGCTGCTGGAGGAAACCTGGCTGGCCGGGCAAACGATCCTGATGCTGGAGCCGCGGCGTCTGGCTGCGCGTGCTGCCGCCGAGCGTCTGGCGAGCGAGTTGGGTGAGAAGGTGGGCGAGACTGTGGGCTATCGCATCCGCCTGGAAAGCAAGGTCGGCCCCAAGACCCGCATTGAAGTGGTCACCGAAGGCATTCTGACCCGACGTTTGCAGGACGATCCGGCGCTGGAAGGCGTCGGGTTGTTGATTTTCGATGAGTTTCACGAGCGCAGTCTGGATGCCGATCTGGCACTGGCCCTGAGTCTGAATGGGCGTGAGCTGTTTCGCGATGATCAGCCGCTGAAGATTCTGCTGATGTCGGCGACGCTGGAGGGCGAGCGGTTGGCCGCGTTGCTGGACGACGCGCCGGTTGTGCGCAGCGACGGACGCATGTTTCCGGTGACCCTGCAGTGGGGGCGTCCTTTTCAGCCCGGCGAATTTATCGAGCCTCGCGTGGTGCAGACCGTGCTTGACGCGCTGGGCAGCGAGTCCGGCAGCCTGCTGGTGTTTCTGCCGGGGCAGGCCGAGATTCGCAGGGTCAATCAGCAACTGGCCGAGGCGCTGGGCGAGCGCGACGATATTCTGCTGTGTCCTTTGCACGGCGAACTGGACCTGAACGCTCAGCGTGCGGCCATCGAGCCTGCGCCCAAGGGGACGCGCAAGGTGGTGCTGGCGACCAACATTGCCGAGACCAGTCTGACCATCGACGGCGTTCGGGTGGTGATCGACGCCGGACTCGCGCGGGTCCCACGATTCGATCCGGGCAGCGGCATGACGCGTCTTGAAACCCAGCGCATCTCCCGCGCCAGCGCCACGCAGCGCGCCGGACGGGCAGGGCGGCTGGAGCCGGGTGTGTGTTATCGCCTGTGGTCCGAGGCGCAGCACGATCAGTTGGCGGCTTACGGCACGGCGGAAATCCTGCAGGCCGATCTTGCCGGGCTGGCGCTGCAACTGGCGCGCTGGGGCGTGACGCCTGCTCAACTGGTCTGGCTGGATGTGCCACCTGCTGCAGCGTATGCACAGGCGCAGGACTTGCTGGTGCGTCTGGAAGCGCTGGGCAGTCAGCCGGAGCAGACGCGCAGCCTGACGCCCCATGGTCAGGCGATGGCCGAGTTGCCCGCTCATCCACGCATCGCCCATTTGCTGTTGCGCGGCCATTCGCTGGGGCTTGGCGATCTGGCGAGTGACGTCGCAGCGCTGTTGGGCGAGCGGGATATTCTGCGTGGAGCCGGGGCCGATCTGCATAGCCGTCTGACCTTGCTGGCTGGAACCGAGCGCGCAGCACGCGGCGCACAGGGCGGTGTGCAACGGGCCAAACAGCTGGCGCGTCAGTACCGTGGCTACCTGCGTGGCAAGGCTGAAAGCCCGGTCGCTGATCCCGATCACCCACGCTGGCTTGGTGCATTACTGGCGCTGGCCTACCCGGACCGGGTCGCCCAGCAACGTCGACCGGGCGGCGCGGAGTATCGTCTGGCCAATGGTCGCGCAGCATTGTTTGCCGAAGCCGATGCCTTGATGAAGCAGGCATGGATCGTCGTGGCGGATCTGGGCAGTCGGCAGGGGCAACGTGAAGAACGCATCTACCTGGCCGCCGAATTCGATCCGGCGCTGTTCGATTCCGTGCTGTCCGAGCAGGTCACGCTGCTTGATCAGATCGACTGGGACGAGCGCGAAGGGGTGTTCCGCGCAGAACGGCAGCGCAGGGTCGGCGAGTTGATTCTCAGCCGTGAGCCCCTTACCGGGCTCGACGAAACCACACGCAGCCGCGCCTTGCTCGCGCTGGTCCGGCGCAAAGGTCTGGAGCTGCTGCCATGGACGCCGGAGCTGCGTCAGTGGCAGGCGCGGGTCGCCTTGTTGCGTCAACTGGATCTGGAAAAACAGCCTTCCAGCGAATGGCCGGACGTGTGCGACGCCAGCCTGCTCGACACGCTGGAAAACTGGCTGCTGCCGTATCTGGGCAAAGTCACGCGGCTTAGCCATTTCGGCAACCTGGATCTGTCCTCAATCCTGCGCAATCTGCTGCCTTGGCCGCTGCCGCAGCGCCTTGACGAGCTGGCACCGCATCACCTCAGTGTGCCCTCCGGCTCATCGGTGCGCCTGGATTACAGCGAACACCCGCCCATTCTTGCCGTTCGCCTGCAGGAACTGTTCGGTCTGGCCGACACCCCGCGCATCGCCAATGGCAGACAAGTCGTCAAACTGCACCTGCTGTCACCCGCCCGCCGCCCGGTGCAGGTCACGCAGGACCTGGCCAACTTCTGGCGCAGTACGTATGCAGAGGTGAAGAAGGATCTGAAGGGCAGGTATCCAAAGCATTACTGGCCGGATGATCCGCTGGTGGCGGAGGCGACTGCGTGGGTCAAGCCAAGGGGGACGTGACTGTGCAGGGGATGGCAGGAGAGGACGTAACAAAAAAAGGGAATGCCCAGGCGGACACTCCCTCTTGCTGAATCAGCGACGCAAGATGCGGCTGAGCAACACTGCTGCAACGGCACCAATTGCGAAAGCTGCGACAGGCTTTTCTTTAACGAACGCAGACACGTTGTCCAGCGCATCGCCGTAAGTCTTGGTCAGTTGACCGGAGGCCTGGCGGCCGGCACCTTCGGCTTCCAGCTTCGAGTCACCCAAGAATCTCCCGACCGCGCCCTGCGCCTTGCCGACGAGCTTTTCTGCAACACCTTCTACTTGTTCACTTTTCATGATTCATCAAACCTTTGCTTTTCAGTGGGACGCTCAGAACCGGACTGAGCGGGTGGCCAGAAGCTATCTGCACAACGTTAGGTGAGCGCGGCTGATGATTAGTTCAATGGTTGTGAGCGTGGGGTGGTGCCGGCAGAAGTCGTAAGCGTTTCCGGGAGTTCGGGTGCAGTTTCTGGTGGATCGAACTAAGGGGAGGGCGTAGTGCGTCATTCAAGCTGATATCATCCACACCGTCCAAGCCGAGCCAGTCGCCATGAATCGCCGCAAAAAAATCAATCAACTGTTGAAAGCCAACGCCAAGAAGGCCAGCGCCAAACTGGCCCCGCGAAAGAAGTCTACCTATGTGAGTAAGGCAGACCGGGCCAAGCTTGCGGCTGAAGCCGGGCAGGAGTCTGTCGTCTCTTCCGAGAGCTGAGTCACAGAGCTTGAGCAGCACCGGATTCGTATTGCGAGTGCATGCACTCATTGATCCTCGAGTCGTTTCTCCATAACAATCGTGCGCTCAGCCCCGTGAAATTCGTCGCGGATTTTTTGATAGCCCAACGTGATGTAGAACGCCTCTGCGGTAATCGATGACGGCACCCGCAAAGCCGAGATTCCAGCGCGGGCGGCCTGAGCGTGAATGACGTTCATTAACTGCCGACCGACTCCGCGACCATGGCAAGCAGGATCGACAAAAACGCTTCTGACGACATGACCATCGAGGCTTGCAGTACCGATGATCTGTTCGCCGTACACCGCTACGAACACCTTGCGCTTGTCGAGCATGGTGTTGACGGCTTCAGGCGTAAAGCTCTGCTCGACCTCTGCGATAACCTCATGCGGGTAATCCTGTGCGTTTGAGTTGCGTAGAGCGGCGATCACTAAACGGCTGATAACTGCCGTGTCCTCGACTGTAGCGGGGCGAATCTGACACTGCATATCGATGGCCTCATTCTTTGATCATCACAGCGTAGCCTGCCGTCCTGCGTACCCCTTGAACGTCTGCGGCTTTGCTGCCAGATGCCTTGCGTATCAAGCAACACCGAAAATCTCTACACTCGGCCCTCCCAAGGATGTAAGGATCTGTGATGTCGCTCCCTGCCTGGCCTCTTCGACGCATGCTCGTGACCTGGTTATACGCAGCCGCACTGGCGCACGTACTGGGTGCCATCGTGTTCACATGGGCGGGATTTTCCGGATGGCTCGACGGCTATCTGCTCACGCTTGAACAGGCATTCTGGACCGAGGCGGCGCCCGCTGCGGCGCGGGCGCAGCAGACCTGGTGGGCGGCGCTGTTCGGCGCGACGCTGCAGACCTATTCGCTGTACATGCTGGCGCTCGTGCACCTCGGCAATCGCCTGAAAAGCCACCTGCCCTGGGGCTGGCTGATGGCCGGCCTGCTGCTCTGGGCGCCGCAGGACATCGCGATTTCGTTGCGGGCTGATGTCTGGTCGCATGTCTGGCTGGATGGCGCCGCGCTGCTGGCTCTTTTGCCGCCTCTGTTCTGGCTGTATCGCCATGACCGTGCTCAAGCCGATTGAATCTGCATTCTGTACTGAGCGGCATGAATCAAGGCTGATTGGGGCCGATCATTCAGAACAAAAAGCCCGCACATCCGTTGAGTGTGCGGGCTTTTCGCAGACAGGGCTGTTGATCAGATCATGCGAAACCCTTTGAACGGATTCCAGCCCTGCTCACCTTTGACCTCTTTCAGGTAGTAGGCATAGTTGGTCGTCATTGCATACATCAGCGAGCCCGCGACATTCATGCCGGTGCCGATGGCGTGAGACAGTTCCAGTCCGAAAATCGCTGGCACCACACTCAATACGATATTGATTCCGATCAGGATGCCCAGCAGGGCGATGCCTTTCTTCCACAGACCGAGGACGAAGAGATAGATCGGTCCGAAGAAAAATGCGATGAAGTTCATCTGCATCAACAGTTTTTTCCGGATGCCCGGCAGTGCCTTGAACGCGATGTTGAAGCCCGGATCCTTCGGCGCGCCGTGTGCGTCGAAGAAATCGAAGCGTTCCTGCCATTTGGCGCTGTATTTTCGTTTTGGCTGTACGTGGTCTGTGATGCTCATGCCTGAGTTCCTTGTGGTCCTGGGTTATGGTTTGGATTGCGATGTGGCGATTCAGACGGCTTTTTCAGTCACTCTGCGATGAGCTCGGCTTCACGGTCCACATCACCCACGCGCAATACGGATAATCGATTCAAGACACGCAGTACATACCCCTCTTTGATCATCTGGCCGTGATGACCATCACCGAAGCGTTCGCCTCGGGAGCAGTAAGTCAGAAAGGTTTGAATATCGGCCAGGTTTGCCTGTGCGATGTAGTCGGGGCTCTCAAGCTTGTCGTAAGGACGATGGTTGGGATAGTTGGTGTCGCACCAGCAGTCCTTGGTCACTGCTTTGAAGAAGTCGCTTACAACCTGGAAGTAAGTGGGCCAGTACTGACCTTCTTTGTAAATGTGTGTCTCGATTGCAACGCCGTTCGGATAGAGCCTGGGCAGGTAGGACAGCAACTCGTCAATGTCTTCGGGGCCTGGAGTCGGTTCGCTGGGCAGGCGTGTTTCAACCGAAGGATGCATCAGAAGCGGCGGAGGTTTAACTGGAAAACGATGCGAAACATAGAGATCAAATGCCCAGACCTGACCTTCGGTCAACCGTTGGTCCTTATAGTGATGAACGTCCTTCTGGTATTTCAGGAATGCTTCGGAGCCAATGCCGTCGGCGAATAACGACGCTATGGCTGCAGACTGCATGAGCCAGTAGATGTCAGGCGACTGTTCGCCTGCCAGTGCGCTTGAGTACAGCGCGTTGGCCAGCATGCGTCCTTCTGCACGCTGCGACTCGCTCTGCACCAGCGGTTCGGCGTTATCTGCGTGTTCTACCTCGGCGATGTAGGCGTGATAACGAGCCAGTAACGGCGCATCCCTGCCGGTCAGGGGCGGGCAGGTTGGTGGAGAAACCAGCAGCGGTTTTTGTTCCTGAAGGGGCGGTATCCAGTCCGGATTTTGCTGAAGGCGTGATGGTGTTTTTTTGTCAGGTTCGGCGGCACTATCCGGCTGTTGTGTCACCGCTTTCTGGCCGAGCCAGGACGTCAATCGATGCAGAAGTTTCATCACGGGAAAACATCCATGGTTTCCCGGCAGGATTCTTCATGCCGGGTGTTAGTTATATGAACACTTTTTGCCTTCCGAAGGACCACAAGCCGATACTTCCGTGTGCAAACGGCGCCTTGGGAGGCAAGCAGTCGTGGCGCAATCTCCGGTCTTCAAGGCACCATCGGCAACAAAAAACGCCCGATTACCGGCAGGTGATCGGAGATCAGCAGCGTGTCGTCACGACGCACTCTGGCGCTGACCCGTTTCAGGCTCGGACTGTAGAACAGATAGTCGACGGTTCGATCCGGCCCGTTCACGCGAGGATCGTTGGGGAAATAGGTCAGCCATTTGTTGCGATCGATGCCGCTGGCTTCGGCATTGGTCGGGATCATCGGGTATCTGTCCCAGAGTCCATGCAATTCACTGTCTGCTGCGTAGCCGGTGCGTAACGGTTCCGGCAGGCGTCGGTACTGGCCCAGCGGCAACAGATTGAAGTCGCCGCCGATCAGCCAGGGCGTGCCGCTGCCTTCGAATGTGTCCAGAAGGTCGCGGGTGGCAGCGATCTGTTTTTGTGCGGTGTCGCTGCTGGTTCGGGCAGCGGTCAGGTGAGTGTTGATGATGGCGAGATGGCCACCGTCACGCAGGGGAAGATAGCTGACCAGCAGCGCGTTCTTCGGCCGAAACTGCCGGCTGATGATGTTGGCGTCCGGTATCGGCAGTTGCACGCGTTCGGCACGGTCGATCTGGAAGCGGCTGAAGGTCGCCAGTTTGGTGCCGACGCCGCCCCATATGTGCGGGCTCGGTACGAACTCGGCGCGCCAGTAAAAGGCTTGTGAGCTGCATGGATAGAGATCCACCACACGCTCCTGAAGCAGCGCCAGTTGATCCTGATAGTCCGTGTTCTTGGCGTTGTCGTTCACTTCCTGCAGCAGAATGACGTCGGGTTGTTCATCGCGGATGACGCGGGCCACCTCGTCGAGGTTGTAGGCAAGGTCTTCGGGAGTCGGACGATCGTCCGGGCCGCTGCCATCGGCCATGTCATACCAGAATACGTAGCGCTTGCCGGCCAGGTATTGAATGTTCCAGGTCATGACTTTCAACGCCTGCCCCGGCACCAGGGGCTTTGCTGCCACTTCGGGGTTGCAGCTGGTCTGGGCCGACTCACGTGCGGCCGGGCGCCAGGTCATCTGCTGAATGACGATCAGCAGGAGGGCGGCCAGCAATAGACCCGAGAGTGTCAGGCGTAGCAGGAAGCGTTTCATCGGCTCGACCTGGAGCGCCTTGCGCTCGGTGAGGTTCGCGTTCGGCTCAGGCGGTGTGCTCCGGTTCGCTGATCAACATGAACAGCCGGAACATCACAACGCTGGTAAACAGGTTCAGAAAGCTGCTGATGCTGTCGATGAGCAGCGAAACCGGCGCGCTTTGCGGTTCCGGCATCAGGTAAAGCCCTACACCTTCGAGCAGCCACAACGGAATGTAGACACACAGCACGCAGACCATGATGCGTGTGAAATGCCCGGTGGTCATCAACATGCTTTCACGCATGGCCATGAACGGTGTCAGCTTGCGCAGCACCAGCAGGTATTCGCTGAAAGCCAGCTTGATCATCACCCAAATGCCCGGCACGACCAGCAGCGACAGACCGAACATGATCAGCAGCGTACTCATGGCCGAGAGCACGGCAAAGGTCGGCCAAAGACGCAAGGCCATCGCCAGCAGGTGACGGGTTGCCGGTTCCTCGCCACGGGTGCGTGCGTCAAGAAACAGAATCAGCGCAGCGGTGTAGAGCGGGTAGAAAAACAGCCCGACGACCAGGCTGTAGGCAGGTGACGCCTCGGCGGACATGGCACTGCCCAATGCTTGCTTGGCCAGCGCTTCGAGCACCACCAAGGGCAGGCAGAGCATCAGGATGCTGCCCAGATTGCGCCGGAAGAAATAGAGCGAATCCTGGATAACGGTCAACGGGTTCATAGTAGATCGCAGGCAAAAAAGCAGGTCGCCACTTTAGCCCATGCCCTGTGCCGATCCAAGCGCAGCGGCCGCCGCGGCAAGGCTTCCTTATCTTTTTTTTCATGTTGTTGAACCGCCGCCGAGCAGCCCCATTACTGATTCAGGTACCGGCATCTGGCCGGACGGTGATTGATAACGGCAATCCGCGAGGTCGCCATGAACCACGAAGAGCAAACCCTGATCGACGGTCTTTTCTCGAAACTGAAAACTGCCGAAACAACGTCCGCCCCTCGAGACACGGGGGCCGAGACGCTGATCAAGGAGCATTTGAATCGCCAGCCCGCCGCGCCTTACTACATGACGCAGGCGATTCTGGTGCAGGAAGCGGCCGTCAATCAGTTGAATCAGCAGATCAAACAGCGTGACGAACAGATCCAGCAATTGCAGGCCGAACTCCAGCAGGTGAAGAGTCAAACGTCTTCGGCACCTGCCAGCGGCGGGTTCCTATCGAACATATTCGGAAGCAGCGCGCCGCGAGCGCCGCAGTCGCCACCGGCTGCGTCGGGCGGTGGCTGGCGTGACGGGGCAGGCTTCAATCCGGCGCCGGCTCCGCAGGCAGGTTATGGCTCGGCACCAGCGGCTCCCGTCGGCAGTGGCTTTCTCGGCGGGGCGCTGAAAACAGCAGCCGGGGTCGCAGGCGGTGTGATGCTGGCTGAAGGTATCAGCAGTCTGTTCAGCCATCACAGCCAGCCGCAGGAAATCGTCGAAGTCATTCACGACTCGCCTGTTCAGGACCAATTCTCCAACAATGATCAAGGCAACTGGGGGCAGCCTGACCCGCAATACACGGCCGACGACAGCTACAACGACGATGGCGGAATGTTCTCGGACGACGACGATTCGTTTGTTTGAGGACGGTCGGTTCAGTTCGCCTGGGCACGATCAGTGTCGAGGCGGACTTCTGCATAACGATGAGCGCTGAAGCCCGGGCACGATCACCGTATGCCTGATCGTGCCCAGGCCATGCGTTGGCCAACAGACCAATCCATCCCTCAATTCCCGGCTCAAGCTGGCATACTGGGCACCGGTCCACGTTCCGGATCGCTGTAAACGCAGTGGCCAGCCTGCGTCATGAGGAATTGCGGTGAAGAAGATCGCGGTGTTCGCCGATGTGCAGAACCTCTATTACACCGTGCGCCAGGCGCATGGCTGTCATTTCAATTACGCCGCGTTGTGGGCGGATATCAGCAAGCGTGGCGAGATCGTCCATGCCTTTGCGTATGCCATCGATCGCGGCGACAGCAAGCAGCAGCAGTTCCAGCAGATCCTTCGCAATCTGGGCTTCACCGTGCGGCTCAAACCGTACATCCAGCGCAGCGACGGTTCAGCGAAAGGAGACTGGGATGTGGGCATCACCATCGATATCATGGACTTCGCGCCGCAGGTCGACGAAGTGGTGCTGGCATCGGGCGATGGCGATTTCGACATGCTGCTCGAACGCATCATCAGCAAACATGGCGTAGAAGCGGTGGCTTATGGCGTGCCGGGGCTGACGGCCAATTCGCTGATCCGCGCCGCCAGTCGTTACGTGCCCATCGAAGGCGCTTTGTTGTTGAAATGACACTGTTGTTGAAATGAATTCAAGGGTTGGACCATCGTGTTGGAACGTATTGCAGTCATCGACTTTGAAACCACCGGGATCTCGCCTGGCCATGGTTGCCGTGCGACAGAGATTGCCGTGGTCATCATGGAGCAGGGGCGTATCGTCGATCGCTACCAGAGCCTGATGAATGCCGGTGTACGCATCCCCGCGTTCATCGAAGGGCTGACCGGTATCAGCAACAACATGATTCGCACCGCGCCCAGTGCCGAGCGGGTGATGGGTGATGTGTGCGATTTCGTCGGTTCGACGCCGCTGGTGGCACACAACGCCTCGTTCGACCAGAAGTTCTGGGACTACGAGCTGTCGCGTATCGAGCGCAAGCGCGAGCAGAGCTTTGCCTGTTCGATGCTGCTCGCTCGCCGCCTGATGCCGGGTGCGCCCAATCACAAGCTCGGCACGTTGACCCAGTACGCACGCCTGCCCAACACCGGCCGGGCTCACCGGGCCATGGCCGATGCCGAGATGGCAGCCAACCTGACGGCTTATCTGACCAACGAGTTGCGTCAGAAACACGGCCTGGCGGGTGTTTCCCACCAGTTGCTGTGCTCGCTGCAGAAAGTCCCTGCGGCAAAGATCGGCGAAGCCATCAAGCGTCAGCGCGGGCTTTGAGCGGTTTTCGCTCTTTGCCGCTTTCCTGCCGGCCTTGAGGCACCAGATGGCCTGACGGCAGGCTGCGCTCCACCGCTGTCGACAGCACAATCGATGTCTTGCTGAAGCCGAACTGCGCGATGCGGTTGATCAGGTCTTCCAGATGGGGCATCGAATCCACCGCAGCGCGCATGATCACGCAGGGGTCGCCAGTCACCCGATGGCACTGGATCAGCTCCGGTATTTTCCACAGATCGTCATACGCCTGCTGGTTGCCGTGACTGGCCATGCGCAGTTCGATGATGCATTGAATCGGCAGGCCCACTTTCGACAGATCGACCTTGGCCTCATACCCGGTGATGACCCCGTTGGCCTCCAGCTTGGCGACACGTTCGGCAACGGCGGGCGCCGAAAGGTTGACCAGCTTCGCCAGTTGAGCGAATGAGGCGCGGCCGTTCTGCAGCAGCGCGTCGAGCAGAATCCGGTCGTATTTGTCCAGCATCATTGCAGGCCTCCTGTGGCATGCGTGGTGTTTTTGAAAACCAAGGCAAAACCGTAAAACAAGCATTGAATCGTAAGTTTGGCAGTCTGTTAAAAAGGTTTACCTGCTTAATATTAGTGGTTTGCCTTCATACAATAAGCCAACCATAACAATGATTACCGAGCCTGAACATGTCGCAGTCCGTTCGTTTTTCCCCATTGCTCATCGGCGCCTTTCTGGCCTTGTACCTGATCTGGGGTTCGACCTATCTGGTCATTCGCATCGGCGTCGAGTCCTGGCCGCCGTTGATGATGGCCGGTATCCGGTTTCTGATCGCAGGGGCCCTGATGTATGGATGCCTGCGTTCTCGCGGCGCGCCTGCACCGACCTGGGCGGAGTGGAAGGGCGCGGCGGTGATCGGTTTTCTGTTGCTGACCTGTGGAAACGGCGGGGTGACGCTCGCCGAACATGCCGGCGTGGCCTCGGGAATCGCAGCGTTGTCGGTTGCGACCATGCCGCTGTTCACCTTGCTGTTCGGCCTGTTCTGGGGCAATCGCACCACCAGCCTGGAATGGGCCGGCATCATTCTGGGTTTGATCGGCATTGGTCTGCTGAACATGGGCTCGAACCTGCAAGCCAGTCCTTATGGTGCAGCGCTGGTTATTTTCGCGGCCGCGTCCTGGGCCTTCGGTTCGGTATTGAGCAAACATCTCACCTTGCCCAAAGGGCCTATGGCCAGCGGCGCTGAGATGCTCGTTGCGGGCGCGACACTGCTGATCGGCAGCTTTCTGAGTGGCGAGCGGCTGGAGCAGATGCCGACGGCGGCAGGGTGGGGGGCGTTGCTGTATCTGGTGGTGTTCGGCTCTATCGTCGCGTTCAGCGCCTATATGTACCTGCTCAAGAACGTGCGTCCGGCGGCGGCGACCAGTTATGCCTATGTCAACCCGGCGGTGGCGGTGTTGCTGGGGGTGGTGTTCGCGGGTGAAACGATCGGTCTGGTCGAGTGCCTGGCAATGGTGGTGATCATCAGCGGCGTCGTGCTGATCGGCTTGCCGCAATGGCGCAGGCCGCGGCCTCAGGAAGCCGTATCGGCGCGTACAAGCTAACCGAGGCGGGCCGGACAGGGTAAACTGCGCGCCTTGCGCTGAATTTTTCCTACGGTATTCCCATGACATTCGCCTCTCTCGGCCTGATCGAACCCTTGCTGCGCGCCCTTGATGCGCTTGGCTACCAGACTCCGACCCCTGTGCAGGCACAGGCGATTCCTCCGGTTCTGGCTGGCCGTGACCTGATGGCAGCCGCCCAGACCGGCACCGGCAAGACCGCAGGTTTCGCACTGCCGCTGTTGCAGCGTCTGACGATGGAAGGGCCGAAAGTCGCCCCCAATACCATTCGCGCGCTGGTGCTGGCACCCACGCGCGAACTGGCCGAACAGGTTCACGAAAGCATCCGTCAGTATGCCGAGCATCTGCCGCTGAGCACCTACGCGGTCTATGGCGGGGTGAGCATCAACCCGCAAATGATGAAGCTGCGCAAAGGCGTTGACGTCCTGGTTGCCACGCCCGGTCGCCTGCTCGACCTGCACCGTCAGAACGCAGTCAAGTTCTCGCAATTGCAGACCCTCATCCTCGACGAAGCCGATCGTATGCTGGACCTGGGCTTTGCCGAGGAGCTGCGCGGCATCTACGCCGTGTTGCCGAAACGCCGCCAGACGCTGCTGTTCTCTGCGACTTTCTCCGACCCTATTCGCCTGCTGGCCTCACAGATGCTGGATGACCCGCTGACCATTGAGGTCAGCCCGCGCAACGTGGCGGCGGCGTCGGTCAAGCAGTGGGTCGTGACGGTGGATAAAAAACGTAAGGCCGACCTGTTCATTCACCTGATAAAAAAGCATCGCTGGGGTCAGGTGCTGGTGTTCGCCAAGACCCGTGTGGGTGTCGATCAACTGGTGGATCGCCTGCAGGCGTTGGGCCTGAACGCGGACGGCATTCATGGCGACAAGCCTCAGGCAACCCGTCAGCGTGCGCTGGACCGTTTCAAGAGCAATGAAGTGAAGATTCTGGTGGCGACCGATGTTGCGGCACGCGGGTTGGACATCGACGACCTGCCGACGGTGGTCAACCTCGACCTGCCGATTGTGGCCGAGGATTATATTCACCGTATCGGTCGTACTGGCCGTGCAGGCCTGACCGGCGAGGCGATTTCGCTGGTGTGCGCAGATGAGGTCGAGCTGCTGTCGGCCATCGAAGTGCTGACCCGTCAGACGCTGGAGCGTCGCGAAGAGCAGGATTTCGAACCGGAGCACCGCGTGCCGAGCACCGATGCCAGCGGCCAGATTCTCAAGAAACCCAAGAAGCCGAAAAAGCCGAAGGTCTCGGGCAGCAAGCGTAATCTGGGCAAATGGGTCGACAGCGGCGATTCCGAGCCGACACCAGCAGTCAAACCCGTGCGCAAGGTCCCGGTCTTCAACACCGGGCCACGCAAGAAGAAGCCTTGAGTCCTCAACGGCGTAGCCATTGAGGATGGATCGTTACCACGCGCCTGCGTGGTAACGCCGTCCAGGACGCCTTCAGTCGATCAATGGTGCTCGCGAGTGGCGCGGAATTTCACGTCGGGCCAGCGCTCTTCCATCAGCGCCAGATTCACGCGGGTAGGGGCCAGGTAGGTGAGGTGACCACCACCGTCCAGCGCGAGGTTTTCCACGGCCTTGTTTTCAAACTCTTCGAGCTTCTTCTTGTCGGCGCATTCGATCCAGCGGGCTGACCATACGGTGATCGGCTCGTAGGCGCATTCCACCTTGTATTCTTCCTTCAGGCGGCTTGCGACCACGTCAAACTGCAGCACACCCACGGCGCCGAGAATGATGTCGTTGCTGCGCTGCGGGAAGAACACCTGTGTGGCGCCTTCTTCGGCCAACTGCTGAAGGCCCTGACGCAACTGCTTGGACTTGAGCGGATCCTTCAGGCGCACGCGACGGAACAGCTCCGGTGCGAAGTGCGGAATGCCGGTGAAGCCCAGGCCTTCGCCTTCGGTGAAGGTATCGCCGATCTGGATGGTGCCGTGGTTGTGCAGGCCGATGATATCGCCTGCGTAGGCCTCTTCCAGTTGCTCGCGTTCCGAGGAGAAGAAGGTCAGGGCATCACCGATTCGCACGTCCTTGCCCAGGCGCACATGGCGCATTTTCATGCCCTTGTCGTAACGGCCCGAACAGATACGCATGAACGCAATACGGTCGCGGTGCTTGGGGTCCATGTTCGCCTGGATCTTGAACACGAAGCCGCTGAATTTCTCTTCTTCCGGCTCCACGGTGCGTTCGTTGGCGACGCGGGCCAGCGGCATGGGTGCCCAGTTCACCACGGCATCGAGCACGTGGTCGACACCGAAGTTGCCCAGTGCGGTCCCGAAGAACACCGGCGTCAGTTGACCGTCGATGAACTCCTGCTGGTTGAATTCGTGGCAGGCACCCTGCACCAGTTCCAGTTGCTCGACGAAACGGTCGTACTCGTCACCCAGGTGGGCGCGGGCTTCGTCGGAGTCCAGGTTCTGGATGATTCTGGTTTCGGTACGCTCATGCCCATGACCGGCCGTGTAGACGATGATGTAGTCGTCTGCCAAGTGGTACACGCCCTTGAAATCACGGTAGCAGCCGATTGGCCAGGTGATGGGCGCCGCCTTGATCTTGAGGACGGCTTCGATCTCGTCCAGCAGTTCGATCGGGTCGCGGATGTCACGGTCCAGCTTGTTGATGAAGCTGACAATCGGCGTATCGCGCAGACGGCAGACGTCCATCAGGGCAATGGTGCGTGGCTCGACACCTTTACCGCCGTCCAGAACCATCAGGGCCGAATCGACCGCCGTCAGGGTGCGGTAGGTGTCTTCCGAGAAGTCTTCGTGGCCCGGCGTGTCCAGCAGGTTGATCATGTGATCGCGGTACGGGAACTGCATGACGGAGGTGGTGATGGAGATGCCGCGCTGTTTCTCCATTTCCATCCAGTCGGATGTGGCGTGACGGTCGGATTTACGCGATTTGACCGTACCGGCGACGGAAATGGCCTTGCCCATCAGCAGCAGCTTTTCCGTGATGGTGGTTTTACCGGCGTCGGGGTGGGAAATAATGGCGAAAGTGCGGCGTTTCGCGACTTCGGCGGCCTGTTGGGTCATGGGAAATCGCCTGGAATGGGATTGAAAAAGGGCGCAGATTATAGCTCAACTCCGGGCAATAACCGAACCGTTCAGTCAATCGGGGGTGGCCAGTTAATGTCTCACGTGGGAACCTTTCGGGTCGTGGAGACGTCCACTCCCCCGTCAAGGCCAGTACCGAGGCCAACTTCCGGGGCTGATTCATCAGCATGTTGGCTTGACGAAGCTGCGCTCATGGCTTGTGTTATCGCCGAGGTCAAACCCTCTATGGCGACCCACCCGCTGCTCTTCGCGAACGTTATTGCCGGTGTCCTGACGGATGCCCGAGTCAACGCGTTCGCCGACTGAAATAAGGAGTCCGCCTGTGGCAAATCGCTATGGCAAGGGGCTATTGGGAGGCGCGGTTGTTATCGCGCTCCTGGCCCTGCTGATCCACTGGATCGGCATCAGTACTATCAAGCAATATCAGGATGACCTGCTGTTCTACCTTCAGGCTCACCTGATTCTGGTCCTGTTTTCAATGCTCGCGGCTTTGGTGGTCGGTATCCCGGCAGGCATTGCCCTCAGCCGACCCAGTATGGTTGGCCGCGCTGAACGCTTCATGCAGATATTCAACATTGGCAACACCGTCCCACCTCTCGCCGTTCTGGCCATTGCCCTCGGGATTCTCGGGATCGGCAGCGGACCCGCCATCTTCGCGCTGTTCCTCGCCTCGCTATTGCCCATCGTGCGCAACACCTACGAAGGCTTGAAGAACGTGCAGGGTTCACTCAAGGAAGCCGCCGTCGGCATCGGCATGACGCCGCGCCAGGTGCTGTGGCGTGTCGAACTGCCCAATGCCGTGCCGATCATTATCGGTGGCGTGCGGGTTGCGCTGGCAATCAACGTCGGTACTGCGCCGCTGGCCTTTCTCATCGGTGCCAACAGCCTCGGCAGCCTGATCTTCCCGGGGATCGCCCTGAACAATCAGCCGCAATTGGTGCTGGGCGCTGCCTGTACCGCTCTGCTGGCGTTGCTGCTCGACGGTCTGGTGATCATCGCCAGTCGCCTGTGGCTTGAACGCGGCCTGACTCGCTGAGCGAAGGAAATACCATGAAGAAGTTATGTTTGTTTTTAGGCTTTGCCCTGCTGTTCCCGGCATTGGCCCAGGCGGCGGAACAACCGCTGCTGCGCGTCGGCGCTCGCGTGTTCACCGAGCAGACGCTGCTGGCCGAGCTGACAGCGCAATACCTGCGCACCAAGAACTACAACGTGCAGATCACTGGCGGTCTGGGCAGCAACCTGGCGCGCAGCGCTCAGGAAAGCGGCCAGTTGGACCTGCTGTGGGAATACACCGGTGTTTCGCTGGTTGCTTATAACCACATCGATGAAAAGCTCGACAGCGAGCAGACCTATGCCCGGGTGAAGGAAGTCGATGCGAAGAAAGGCCTGGTCTGGCTTTCGCCGTCGAAATTCAACAACACCTACGCACTGGCGCTGCCGCAGAAGGTCGCGGACAAGTACCCGCAGGTCAACACCATGAGCGACCTGACCAAGGTGCTCAGGGATGAAGCCAAAGAGGGTCATGTCGTAGCGCTGGACACTGAGTTCGCCAACCGTTCCGACGGTCTGATCGGCATGGTCAAGCATTACGACATGAATCTCGGTCGTGAAAACACCCGGCAGATGGACGCCGGTCTGGTCTACACCGCGCTGCGTAACAGCCAGGTGTTTGCCGGCTTGGTCTACACCACCGACGGTCGCCTGAACGCGTTCAAGCTCAAGGTGCTGGAAGACGACAAGCGGTATTTCCCGGACTACACCGCTGCGCCGGTGATCCGTCAGGAGTACCTGGATGCGCATCCGGAGATCGCCACGCTGCTCAAGCCGCTGGCTGACCTTCTGGACAACCAGACCATGATCGACCTCAACGCCCGTGTCGACGTCGGCCATGAAAGCCCATCCTCGGTTGCCGCAGATTTCCTGCGTCAGCATCCCCTGAATTAAGGAAGGAGACGATATGAGTTTCTTGAGCGCCTTCTCCCATCTGGACTGGGCTCAGGTCCTGCAACTGACCTGGCAGCACATCACGCTGGTCGGCATTGCGGTGACCCTGGCCATTTTCATCGGTGTGCCGCTGGGCGTACTGATGACGCGCTTTCCGGTGTTGGCAGGTCCCCTGCAAGCCAGTGCGACCGTGCTGCTGACTGTGCCGTCGATTGCCCTGTTCGGCCTGCTGCTGCCGTTCTACTCCAAGTTCGGCCAGGGCCTTGGCCCGATGCCGGCCATCACTGCCGTTTTCCTCTATTCCCTGTTGCCGATCATGCGCAATACATACCTGGCCCTGACGGGCGTTGAACCGGGTATTCGCGAAGCCGCCAAAGGCATCGGCATGACCTTTGGCCAGCGCCTGCGCATGGTCGAGCTGCCGATTGCCGTGCCCGTCATCCTCGCCGGTGTCCGCACCGCCGTGGTGATGAATATCGGTGTCATGACCATCGCCGCGACCATCGGTGCCGGTGGCCTGGGTGTACTCATTCTCGCTTCAATCAGCCGCAGCGATATGTCGATGCTGATCGTCGGCGCCGTACTGGTCAGCATTCTGGCCATCATCGCCGACCTTCTCCTGCAATGGCTGCAACGCACGCTGACTCCAAAAGGACTCCTGAAATGATCGAACTCCAGAACCTCTCCAAGACTTTCCAGAGCAACGGCAAAGAAGTGAAGGCTGTCGACTCGGTCAGCCTCACCGTCAACGAAGGCGAGATCTGCGTCTTCCTCGGCCCGTCGGGCTGCGGCAAGAGCACCACGCTGAAAATGATCAACCGCCTGATCATGCCGACCTCCGGCAAGGTGCTGATCAACGGTGAAGACACCACGGACCTGGATGAAGTGACCTTGCGTCGCAACATCGGTTACGTGATCCAGCAGATCGGCCTGTTCCCGAACATGACCATCGAAGAGAACATCGTGGTCGTGCCCAAGCTGTTGGGCTGGGACAAGCAACGTTGCCACGACCGTGCCCGTGAACTGATGAGCATGATCAAGCTGGAGCCCAAGCAGTACCTGCATCGTTATCCGCGTGAACTGTCCGGCGGCCAGCAACAGCGTATCGGCGTGATCCGCGCCCTGGCGGCCGATGCCCCGTTGCTGCTGATGGACGAACCGTTCGGTGCGGTCGACCCAATCAACCGCGAGATGATCCAGAACGAATTCTTCGAGATGCAACGCGCACTGAACAAGACCGTGATCATGGTCAGCCACGACATCGACGAAGCGATCAAGCTGGGCGACAAGATCGCGATCTTCCGGGGCGGCAAGCTGCTGCAGATCGATCACCCGGACACCTTGCTGGCGCACCCCGCAGACGATTTCGTCAGCAGCTTCGTCGGTCAGGACAGCACCCTCAAGCGCCTGCTACTGGTCAAGGCCGAAGACGCTGCGGACAACGCACCATCGGTCAGCCCGGAAACCCCGGTGGCCGACGCGCTCGACGTCATGGACGAAAACGACCGTCGCTATATCGTCGTGACCGACAGCGAAAACAAGGCAATGGGCTACGTCCGCCGTCGCGATCTGCACCGCCAGCAGGGCACCTGCGTCCAGTTCCTGCGCGAATTCAACGGCACAGCGGCGTACGACGAGCACTTGCGTATCCTGCTGTCGCGCATGTATGAGTTCAACCGCTCGTGGCTGCCGGTGCTGGATGCCGAAAACGTATTTCTGGGTGAAGTGACTCAGGAATCGATTGCCGCTTACCTGAGCTCGGGTCGTTCGCGCGGCATGAAGACCAGTATTGTGTCGCCGGCTGAAATTGCACTGAGCGACGCGCAGGCCTGACGGCGAAACCCTCTGCGTTGGGTTCAGGGCTCGAGTCATCCAACGGGGCGACTGGCATGTGTGCCAGTCGCCCCGTTTGCATTTCACGTTTAAGGTGTTTCCGAGGTCGCCTGAACGAGTGGCGCTTGATGCAGGCCGTCAATGGCGGTGGTTTTTGGCCTTGAGCCACTGACAGCGAAGCAATCGCGGGACGTATGACCCCTGTCCCGATATTGCACAGGTCAGGAACATCAGCCTGTCACATCGGTCCGTTACACAAGAGGCCAGCGCCGCGGCCGCGACGAACGCGTGTAAAAACGCGACATTTTTTGTTGATCTCAGCCCCTTCACGCCCTAAAGTTCGCGCCGAACGTCCATGCTGGAAACGATCCATCCGGCTCAAGTACTGACGACGAGACAGCAAGGCCAGGAAGGCAAGCCCTTCAGTGGCCTTTTTGCTTTCGGCGACATGCCTTGGGAAGTAGGCGAACCAAAGTGGGGATACGGAGGACGTTCATTTGCACCCATTTACCAATTCCGTTTGCCAGACAGGAGTTCCAGCAGCATGACGATCAATGTCGAAGACTACTACTCAGCCGAAACCTTCAAGAAAATGAAGTCGTTCGCTGACAAGCAAGAAACACCTTTCGTGGTCATTGATACCGACATCATCAGCAAGGCCTATGACGACCTGCGCGCAGGTTTCGAATTTGCCAAGGTCTACTACGCTGTCAAGGCCAACCCGGCAGTCGAAATCATCGAGCTGCTGAGGAACAAGGGTTCGAGCTTCGATATCGCGTCGATCTACGAGCTGGACAAGGTCATGAGTTGCGGCGTGACCCCGGACCGCATGAGCTACGGCAACACCATCAAGAAATCCAAGGACATTCGCTACTTCTATGAGAAGGGCGTGCGCCTGTTCGCCACCGACTCCGAAGCCGACCTGCGCAACATCGCCAAGGCTGCGCCGGGCTCGAAAGTCTATGTACGCATCCTGACCGAAGGCTCGACCACGGCTGACTGGCCTCTGTCGCGCAAATTCGGCTGCCAGACCGACATGGCCATGGACCTGCTGATCCTGGCCCGTGATCTGGGTCTGGTGCCTTACGGCATCTCGTTCCACGTGGGTTCGCAGCAGCGCGACATCAGCGTCTGGGACGCCGCGATTGCCAAGGTCAAAGTGATCTTCGAGCGTCTGAAAGAAGAAGACGGCATCGTGCTCAAGCTGATCAACATGGGTGGCGGCTTCCCGGCCAACTACATCACCCGTACCAACAGCCTGGAAACCTACGCCGAGGAAATCATCCGCTTCCTGAAGGAAGACTTCGGTGACGACCTGCCGGAAATCATCCTGGAGCCAGGCCGTTCGCTGATCTCCAACGCCGGTATTCTGGTCAGCGAAGTGGTACTGGTTGCGCGCAAGTCGCGTACCGCCGTCGAGCGTTGGGTCTATACCGATGTGGGCAAGTTCTCCGGCCTGATCGAAACCATGGACGAAGCCATCAAGTTTCCGATCTGGACCGAGAAAAAGGGCGAGATGGAAGAAGTGGTCATTGCCGGTCCGACCTGCGACAGCGCCGACATCATGTATGAGAACTACAAGTACGGCCTGCCGCTGAACCTGGCGATCGGTGACCGCATGTACTGGTTGTCGACCGGTGCGTACACCACCAGCTACAGCGCAGTGGAATTCAACGGCTTTCCGCCATTGAAGGCCTTCTACCTGTAAGCACTTTGCCGATTGGCCTGCCTGAGGTGCTTCGCGCTTCAGGCAGGCCGTGCAGAGAATTCACGCAACGCCATGCGGTCCGATTCGTCACCGATGGCGGCTGCGCGCTTAAAGTAATCAGCGGACATGCGTCGAATGTCCGGATGCACCGCATCCAGCAGCACCTTGCGTCCCACTCTCAGGAAATTCAGATTCCCTTCCGTCAACGCCTTCTTCAGCCAGCCCAGCGCCTGTTCGATGTGTCCCTGTTCTGCCAGCACGGTTGCATGACTGAACTGCCCGCGAAAATCCCCGCCTTCGGCCGAGCGCCTGTAGCATTCGTGCGCTGCTGATACATCACGTTGTCCCGTCACTCCCTCCTCCAGATAACGCCCCAACAGGTTCATTGATTTGGCGTGTCCCTGGTCTGCGGCCTTGCGATAACAGTCCACGGCCTGCCGGTGATCCTGTTCAACGCCGCGCCCTGTTGCCAGCAGGTTGCCCAGATTGTAGAGCCCCCAACCCAGTCCCTGTTCGGCAGCCAGCCGGTAATGCAGCGCTGCCTGCATCGGATCGGTTGCGCAGCCCCAACCGTGCTCGAAGCAGCGACCCAGCATGTTGCGGGCCATCGAGTGGCCCTGAGTGGCAGCGATCCTGAACCAGGTCATGGCCAGCGCTTGATCGCGCTGAATACCTCTGCCGTCGAGTAGGATCTGGCCCAACAGCGCATGCGCCTCGACGTTGCCCTGGCTGGCGGCAGCGAGAATCGCCTTGGCTGCCTGCGCCGGGCTTTCTTCAAGCATTGCCTGCAGGTCGTCGATGTCCAGCAGTTCCTTGCGGGCAAGATTCCAGCTCATGTTCAGACCTCGACCCAGCGGCGCAGCAGGTTGTGATAGGTGCCGGTCAACTGGATCAGCGATGGGTGATCGGGCACCTCCAGGGTGAGCTGCTGGATGGCGGTATCCATCTCGAAAAGCAGGGCACGCTGACTGTCCTCGCGTACCAGGCTCTGGGTCCAGAAGAAGGAGGCGTAACGTGCTCCGCGCGTCACGGCGTTGACCTTGTGCAGGCTGGTGGCCGGGTAGATCAGCAGGTCGCCGGCGGGCAGTTTGATCTGCCGGGTGCCGAAGGTGTCCTGGATCTCGAGCTCGCCGCCGTCGTAATCGTCAGGATCACTGAAAAACAGCGTGGACGAAATATCGGTGCGTATACGCTCGGCTCCGCCAGGCGGCTGACGTACCGCATTGTCGATGTGGAAATCGAAGTTGCCGCCTTCCCGGTAGCAGTTGAACAGCGGCGGAAAAATCCTGTGAGGCAGGGCCGCAGACATGAACAGCGGGTTGCTCCACAACCGTTCCAGCAAGGCTGCACCGATTTCCCGGGCCAGCGGATGCGCTTCAGGCAACTGCAGGTTGTGCTTGGCCTTGGCCGACTGGAATCCAGCAGTGATCTTTCCATCCGCCCAATCGGTCTGCGCCAGTGCTTCACGGATGCGGGCGACTTCATCGCGATCAAAGACATCAGGGATATGAAGAAGCATCAGAACACCGAAAGGGTAAAAGATTGCGAATGGTAGTGATTCCCATTGTCGCTGTACATGCTTGTTTTAGGCTGAATCGAATCTTCCGTGAAAGTTTTGTGAACAGGATGTGCAGGAATAATATATTTTCGTAAATGTTAATGTATCTCAATTGCTACCGATACGTGTTTGCACTATATTCCGCCGCCTCGACTGCCTTGGGGGAGGATTTACAATGTCACGTCACACACTGTCGCTTCACACCGGTTCGCAACGTTCGATTGCTTCTGCGGTCGGGGTTGCCATCGCGGCGATGTCTGCTGCGCACATGGCTCATGCCGCTGAAAATACGGACGAAAAGGCCTTGTCGCTGGGAGCGACGAACATCAACGGCGAGCAGGCCGACACTTCTTACCGGTCTGAAGATTCGGCCTCGAAGAAGTACACCGCACCGCTGCGCGACACGCCGAAAAGCGTGACCGTCATCCCCCGCCAGGTCATCAGTGACACGGGTGCGACCACTCTGACCGAGGCATTGCGTACCACGCCAGGCATCACCTTTGGCGCAGGCGAGGGCGGCAATCCCGCTGCCGACCGGCCGATCATTCGGGGGTTCAACGCTGAAAGTGACGTGTTCATCGACGGCATGCGTGATGTGGCAGCCCAGTCCCGCGAGATGTTCAACATCGAATCCGTCGAGGTCAGTAAAGGCCCAGGCTCAGCGTTCACTGGGGCCGGCTCCACCGGCGGCAGTCTGAACCTGATTACCAAGGGCGCTCATCTGGGTAACGCCTACAACGGCGGTTATACCTTTGGCTCCGACCAGACCCAGCGCTACACGCTGGACGTCAACCAGCAGATGACCGACACCTCGGCGTTTCGCCTGAACCTGATGAAGCATGACGCCAATGTCGCCGGGCGCGACAACGTGGAGACCAGCCGCTGGGGCGTGGCTCCTTCGTTTGCGTTCGGTCTGGGTACCGATACCCGCATAAAAGTGGATTACTACCACCTTCAGACCGACGACATGCCCGACTACGGCATCCCGCTGACGTCCACGCCGGGCCGCAGCAAGTACATCGTCGATAAGCCGGCCAGTGTCGACAAGAGCAATTTCTACGGCCTGACCGGTCGCGACTACCGCAAGAGCAGCAACGACAGCGGCACCGTGCGCATCGAGCACGACCTGAACGACAGCATGACGCTCTCCAACAGTTTCCGCATGTCGCGCTCGACGCTGGATTACGTGGTCACCAACCCGGATGACAGCCGTGGCAACGTCGCCAACGGCAGCGTGTCGCGTTCGGCCAAAAGCCGTAATTCGACGTCCAGCGGCTTCGTCAACCAGACCGACCTGACCAGCAAGTTCGACACCGGCTTCATCAGCCACAGCCTTGTGACCGGTGTCGAGTTCTCCTATCAGGACACTCATAACCGTCCCTACACGATCACCAATGCCAACGGCAGCGCGATTGCCAGCACCTGCTCGGCGGCGTTGTTCAGGTCCGGTAACTGCACCAGTCTTGCCGACCCGTCGCCGAAAGATGCCTGGAACGGGCTGATTTCCGACAGCCTGGCGTACACCGATACCGACACCAAGACCAGCGCTGCCTATGTGTTCGACACCCTGACTTTCAATGAGCAGTGGTCGGTGAACATGGGCCTGCGTTACGACCATTACGACACGCGCTCCAGCGGTTTTGCGACGGCACGTGGCGCAACGCCTGCGGCCAACTTTGATCGCCAGAAGACCACCCAGCTCTGGAACTACCAGTTGGGTGTCGTCTACAAACCGGCTCCAAACGGCAGCGTTTACGCTGCGCTGTCCACGTCCAGTAACCCGTCCGGTGAGACCAGTGGCAACGGTGGCCTTGAACTGGCGGCCAACAACGCCGACCTCGACCCGGAAAAGAACCGCAACTACGAGCTGGGCACCAAATGGGACTTCTTCGGTGACGACCTGTCGCTGACCGCAGCCCTGTTCCGTACCGACAAAACAAACGCGCGGATCACTGACCCGGACAACACCACCTTTCAGGTACTCGACGGCGAGCAGCGCGTTCAGGGTGTGGAGTTCACCTACGCGGGTAACCTGACCAGTCGCTGGAAAGTGTATGGCGGTTACACCTATATGGAGAGCGAACTGGTCAAGACCACGCTGGCAGCGGACAAGGGCAATCACATGCCCAATACACCGCGCAACAGCTTCAACCTGTGGTCCACGTATCAATTGATGCCCAAGCTGACCGTTGGCGGTGGCGCGACGTACGTCGATTCGCGTTTCGGTAACGAAGCCAATTCGGTCGAAGTCCCGTCTTACTGGCGTTACGATGCAATGGCCACGTACGCCTTGACCAAAAACGTCGACCTGCAGCTCAATGTCCAGAACCTGACCGACAAGCGTTACTTCGATCAAGTGTTCCAGACGCACTACGCGCACGTCGCTGCCGGTCGCACCGCCTTGATGAGCGCCAACTTCCACTTCTAGGAAGCGGTGCGAGGCAGACCCCGCTTATTTCGGTAGGCGGGGTTTTTCTGTATAAGGCCGCAGCGCCGCATGAAGACAGACAAGACAGGCGACGCCTCCGATCAGGATGGGCGTCCGGGCAGGCGGGTGAGGGTAGCGAGTGTTGAAGAAGGTATTGTTTCAACTGCACTGGTTCTTCGGAGTCACCGCAGGGCTGGTGCTGGCCTTGATGGGCATCACCGGCGCGCTGTATTCGTTCGAGGACGAAATTCTCGATGCGCTCAATCCGAACGTGCTGCTGGTCCAGCCGCAGGGCGAAACCCTGGCGCCTGTTGAGCTGGTCCGCCGACTGGAGTCCGCAACCGGACTGACCGTCGCCATCCTCCGGGTCGAGACCGTCGGCAACCGGGTCGCCCAAGTGTTTTTCACACCCCGTCCGGGCGAGCGACGCGGCCCCAAACGCAATTTCGATCCTTATACCGGCGAGCTGAAAGGCGACGGGATGGGTGAGGATTTCTTCGACTTCATTCTGAGACTGCACCGCTTTCTGGCCATGGGCGAAGTGGGCAAGCAGGTCACAGCGGCGTGCACGCTGGTGCTGGTGTTCTTCTGTCTGTCCGGTCTGTACCTGCGCTGGCCGCGCAAGGCACTGAACTGGCGTGTCTGGCTGACGCTGGACTGGGCGAAGAAGGGGCGCAGTTTCAACTGGGATCTGCACGCTGTTTTCGGCACCTGGTGCCTGCTGTTCTATCTGTTATTTGCCATTACCGGTCTGAACTGGTCGTACGACTGGGTCAGCAATGGCCTGAACCGGTTGCTGGGCGATGCCCCGGCCGAGCAGCGCAAAGGCGGTGGCGGTCGCGGCCCAAACGGAGGCAAGGATTCACCGTCTGCGCCGCTGGCAGTCGATTACGTGGCGATCTGGGAAAGCCTGCAAAAGACCGCAGGCCCGGGGCTCGCTGCCTATAACCTGCGTCTGCCGTCAGCGGGCGGTCAGCCTGCCACGGTTTTCTACCTGCTCAAGGATTCACCTCATCCGCGCGCACTGAACAGCATCACCCTTGATCCGGCAAACGGAGCGGTCAGTTCGGTTTCGCGTTACGCCGAACGCAGCCTGGGTGCGCAGTTGCTGATCAGTAACTACGCGCTGCATGTCGGCAGCTACTTTGGCATCGTCGGTCGAATCGTCATGACCGTTGCATCGTTGATGATGCCGCTGTTTTTCATCACTGGCTGGCTGTTGTATCTGGATCGCCGACGCAAGAAACGTCAGGTCAAGGCCGCGCGAGGAGATGTATCGACCAGTGCAGTGCCTGATGCTGGCGCCTGGTTGATCGGGTTCGCCAGTCAAAGCGGGTTCGCCGAGCAACTGGCCTGGCAGACTGCGGGACAGTTGCAGGCGGCGGGCATGCCGGTACGGGTGCAGCGACTCGGTGAGATCACCGAGCAGGACCTGATTGAAAGCCGCAACGCCCTGTTCGTTGTCAGTACCTTCGGTGACGGCGAAGCGCCGGACAGTGCGCGTGGTTTTGAACGCAAGCTGCTGGGTCGCCCGCTGTCACTGGGGCTCCTTAATTATGCGGTGCTGGCACTGGGTGACCGGCAGTATCGGCATTTCTGCGGTTTTGCTCATCGCCTGCATGACTGGCTGGCCGAGCGTGGCGGCAGCACCTTGTTTGCTCCGGTCGAGGTTGACAGTGCCGACCCTGCTGCCTTGCAGCGGTGGCAGCAGCACCTTGGACAACTGACCGGCGGGACGCCGACAGCGCTTTGGCAGGCCCCGGTGTTCGAGAACTGGACGCTGAACCGACGAGAACACTTGAACCCTGGCAGCACCGGCTCGGGCGTCTATCTGTTGGACCTTGTCGCTCCCGGCGAAATGCACTGGCAGGCGGGTGATCTGGTCGAGGTATTGCCGCGCAACAGTGAGGAAAGCGTACGGCAGTTTTTGAGTGGTCTGGGCATTGATCCTGCGACCCCTGTCAGTGTGGACGGCTTGCAGGAACCCGTCGTTCAAGCATTGGCGACCCGACAGTTGCCACAGCATCGAGCCCATTTGGTGGGCTATCGCGCTCAGGCGTTGATCGATGCGCTGGTGCCAGTGTCCGCACGCGAATACTCCATCGCCTCGATTCCCGAGGATGGCTGTCTGCAACTCATTGTGCGTCAGGAGATTCATCCTGATGGCAGCCTGGGACTGGGTTCCGGCTGGCTGACCGAGCACGCCGCATCAGGCAGCGCGATCAGTCTGCGCCAGCGTCGCAACAGCAGTTTCCACCTGCCACCCGAGCCGGTCCCCCTGATCCTGCTGGGCAACGGCACCGGGCTTGCGGGGTTGCGCAGCCTGTTGAAAGCGCGCATCGCCCAAGGCCAGACGCGCAACTGGTTGCTGTTCGGCGAGCGTAATCGCGAGCATGATTTTCACTGCGGCGCAGAGCTGCAAGGCTGGCTGGAATCGGGTGACCTGACACGACTGGATCTCGCGTTCTCGCGGGACCAGGCAGAGAAAGTCTATGTGCAGGAATTGCTACGTGAAGCAGCTCAAGACCTGCGCTCATGGCTGGACGATGGCGCAGCGATTTACATCTGCGGCAGTCTGCTGGGCATGGCGTCGGGCGTGGATCAAGTGTTGAACGAAATGCTCGGCGAACAGGCCGTCAGCGAGCTGGCAGAGCAGGGGCGGTATCGGCGGGATGTGTATTGAGGTGTGCTGGCTGCGGTGATCGTGCCCACGCAGAAGCGTGGACACGATTATCACAAGGCAGAATCACGCTGCGACGAACTGCTCCGCGTAGTGACAGGCTACCTGGCGGTTATCCACCAGACGCAGTTCCGGCACATCCGTGGCGCAGCGCTCGGTCGCGTACGGGCAGCGCTTGTGGAAGGCGCAGCCGCTCGGCGGGTTGAGCGGGTTGGGCAGCTCGCCGATGATCTTGATCTTGGGTTTCAGCGGATCAGGATGGATGGTCGGGGTCGCTGACAGCAACGCCTGAGTATACGGGTGCAGCGGACGGTTGTAGATCTCTTCCTTGGGACCCATTTCCGCTGGCCGACCCAGGTACATCACCAGCACGGTGTCGGCGACATGACGCACCACCGACAGGTTGTGCGAGATGAACACGTAAGCCGTGTTGAATTCCTGCTGCAGATCCATGAACAGGTTCAGGACCTGAGCCTGAATCGACACGTCCAGTGCCGACGTGGGTTCATCTGCTACGAGCACTTTCGGCTGCAGCATCATTGCCCGAGCCAGTGCGATCCGCTGACGCTGACCACCGGAGAACATGTGCGGATAGCGCTGATAGTGCTCGGGACGCAAGCCGACCTGAGCCATCATCGCCTGCACTTTCTCGCGGCGTTCGCTGGCAGACAGGTTGGTGTTGATCAACAGCGGCTCGCCGAGCTGATCACCGATCTTCTGCCGAGGGTTCAGCGAGGCGTACGGGCTCTGGAACACCATCTGCACGTCCTTGCGCAATTGCTTGCGCTCGGATTTGCTGGCACCCGCCACTTCCTGACCGGCGATTTTCAAAGAGCCGGACGACGGCTCTTCGATCAATGTCAGTGCGCGGGCCAGTGTGGACTTGCCACAACCGGACTCGCCCACCACAGCCAGGGTCTTGCCCGCTTCGAGTTCAAAAGACACGCCATTGAGCGCGCGCACCAGTGCGGTGCCTTTGAACAGGCCGCGAGAGACTTCGTAATGACGGGTAAGGTCGCGGGCGGTAAGTACGACGCTCATTACGCCACCTCCTGATTCAAGGGATAGAAGCAGCGCGCAAGGCTGTGAGCCTTGGGGTCCAGCGCCGGACGCTGTACGCGGCAGTTGTCCTGCACGTAAGGGCAGCGCGGCGACAGCAGGCAGCCTTGCGGACGGTCATAACGGCCAGGAACCATGCCCGGCAGCGTCGCCAGACGCTCGGCGCCCATGCTGTGCTCGGGAATTGCCGCCAGCAGCGCTTCGCTGTAAGGATGCGCCGGTACGTCGAACAGACCGGGCACCTGACCGACTTCAACGGCCTGACCTGCATACATCACGCAGACCCGCTGAGCCGTTTCGGCAACGACCGCCAGGTCGTGGGTGATCAGCACCAGCGCCATGTCCTGCTCTTTTTGCAGGCTCAGCAGCAGCTCCATGATCTGCGCCTGAATGGTCACGTCCAGTGCAGTGGTCGGTTCATCGGCGATCAGCAGTTTCGGCTCGCCGGCAATCGCCATGGCAATCGCGACACGCTGACTCATACCGCCTGACAGCTGATGCGGGTAGGCATTCAGGCGTGCAGCGGCGCCAGGGATTTCGACTTTTTCCAGCAGTTCCAGAGCGCGCTGACGTGCAGCCTTGCCGGACATGCCCAGATGCTGACGCAACACTTCTTCGATCTGGAAACCTACGGTGTAGCTGGGGTTCAGCGCGGTCATCGGGTCCTGGAACACCATCGCCAGGTCTTTGCCGATAATGCGGCGACGCTGGCGGGAATTCAGTTTGGTCAGGTCCTTGCCGTCGAAATTGAGCGCGTCGGCAGTGATGATGCCGGGTGCGTCGATCAGGCCCATCAGCGCCATCATGGTCACGGATTTACCCGAACCCGACTCGCCTACGATGGCCAGAACTTCACCTTTCTCGACACTCAGGGACAGGCCATCCACGACGGGTACGGCCTTGGCGTCGCCGAAGCGGACGTTGAGATTCTTGATTTCAAGCAGTGACATACGAATCTCCTCAGGCGGCGTTCTTGAGTTTCGGGTCCAGCGCATCGCGCAGGCCGTCGCCCATCAGGTTGATTGCCAGCACGCTGAGCAAAATGGTCAGGCCGGGCAGGCTCACGACCCACCAGGCGCGTTCGATGTAATCGCGGGCCGAGGCGAGCATGGTGCCCCACTCAGGCGTCGGCGGTTGTACGCCAAGGCCCAGGAAGCCCAGTGCCGCAGCATCGAGAATCGCCGACGAGAAGCTCAGGGTGGCCTGAACGATCAGCGGCGCCATGCAATTGGGCAGCACGGTGATGAACATCAGGCGCGGCAGGGTTGCACCGGCCAGACGTGCAGCGGTCACGTAGTCGCGGTTCAGTTCGCCCATCACCGCAGCGCGGGTCAGACGGACATAGGACGGCAGCGAGACAATCGCGATGGCGATCACGGTGTTGATCAGGCCAGGGCCGAGGATCGCCACGATGGCAACTGCCAGCAGCAGCGACGGCAGTGCAAGCATGATGTCCATCAGGCGCATCACCGAAGGACCCAGAATGCGCGGGAAGAAACCCGCCAGCAGGCCCAGCAGGATGCCGGGAATCAGCGACATGACCACCGAAGACAGGCCGATCATCAGCGACAGGCGCGAGCCTTGAATCAGGCGCGACAGCAGGTCGCGGCCCAGTTCGTCGGTGCCGAGGATGAACTGCCACTGGCCGCCTTCCAGCCACACCGGCGGGGTCAGCAGGAAGTCGCGGTATTGCTCGCTCGGGTCATGCGGCGCAACCCAGGGGGCGAACAGCGCGCAGAACACGATGATGATCATGAAGATCAGGCCGGCAACGGCACCTTTGTTTTTGGAGAACGCTTGCCAGAACTCTTTGTACGGGGACGGGTAAAGCAGGCTTTGATCGACTGCTACCGAAGGAGTAGGTGTGCTCATATCGATGATCTCAGCGCTGGTGACGGATGCGTGGGTTGGCAAAGCCGTAGAGGATGTCCACCACGAAGTTGACCAGGATCACCAGGCAGGCGATCAGCAGAATGCCGTTTTGAACGACCGGATAATCGCGGGCACCGATGGCTTCGATCAGCCACTTGCCGATGCCCGGCCAGGAGAAGATCGTCTCGGTCAGTACTGCACCTGCCAGCAAGGTGCCAATCTGCAGGCCGAAAACGGTCAGGACCGGAATCAGTGCGTTGCGCAGGCCGTGGACAAACACCACGCGCGCAGGCGACAGGCCCTTGGCCCTTGCGGTACGCACGTAATCCTCACGCAGCACTTCCAGCATCGATGAACGGGTCATCCGGGCGATGACCGCCAGCGGAATGGTACCGAGCACGATGGCTGGAAGAATCAGGTGATGCAGGGCATCAAGGAACGCGCCTTGCTCATCGCTGAGCAGGGTGTCGATCAGCATGAAGCCGGTCACCGGCGGAATGTCGTAAAGCAGGTCGATTCGCCCGGACACAGGCGTCCAGCCCAGCGAAACCGAGAAGAACATGATGAGGATCAGGCCCCACCAGAAAATCGGCATGGAATAGCCGGCGAGGGAAATCCCCATGACCCCATGGTCGAACAGGGACCCTCGCTTGAGTGCGGCGATCACTCCGGCCAGAAGCCCGAGGACACCCGCGAAGATCAGGGCTGCCAGCGACAACTCGAGGGTTGCCGGGAACAGCGAGGTGAATTCTGTCCAGACGCTGGTGCGCGTACGCAGCGATTCACCGAGGTCGCCCTGGGCGAGCTTGCCGATGTAATCGATGTACTGGGCATACAGCGGTTTGTTGAGGCCAAGGCGTTCCATGGCCTGAGCGTGCATTTCCGGGTCAACCCGGCGCTCGCCCATCATGACTTCCACAGGGTCGCCCGGAATCAGGCGGATCAGTGCGAACGTCAGCAGGGTAATGCCGAAGAAGGTAGGGATCAGTAACCCCACCCGGCGGGCAATAAAACTAAACATCTTCTGGTGTACCTCATCAGCCGGTCAGGCATACCGCCCTTGCTCTTGTGGAGCGCAGGCGGTGGTTTTTTCTACTTCACCCCGGTCGTGGTGAAGTTGTTATTGGTCAGCGGGCTGATATGAAAGCCTTCGACATTTTTTCGCATTGCCACGAACAGCTTCGGATAAGCCAGGCTGATCCAGGGCTGTTCCTGATTGAACACTTTTTGAGCCTGCTTATAGAGGGCAGCCCGCTCGCTCGGTTCGGTAATTTTCCGAGCTTCGGTAATTGCCGCTTCAAACTCCTTGTTGCACCAGCGGGCATAGTTTTCGCCATTCTTCGCTGCATCGCAGCTCAGGTTGGGCGTCAGGAAGTTGTCCGGGTCGCCGTTGTCGCCGGCCCATCCTGCGAAGACCATGTCATGTTCGCCCTTCTTGGCGCGCTTGAGCATTTCGCCCCATTCCATGATGCGAATGTCCAGCTTGATGCCTACCTTGGCCAGGTCCGACTGGAGCATCTGTGCGCCCACCATCGGATTGGGGTTGGTCACCGCGCCGCCGTTGCGGGCGAACAGGGTAAACACCTGACCCTCCGGTACGCCAGCTTCCTTGAGCAGAGCACGAGCCTTTTCCGGGTCATAAGGCGTGGCCTGACTCTCGGTGTCGTAGCCCATCATGGTCGGTGGGTATGGGCCTACGCCTTCGGTGGCCTTGCCTTCGCCAAACAGCGCCCTGATGTAGGACTTCTTGTCGAATGCCAGATTGATCGCCTGTCGCACACGAGCATCGCTCAGGTATTTGTGCGAAGTGTTGATTGCCACATAGCTGGTCATCATGGACTCCATCTCGTCGATCTTGAGATTGGGGTCCGCTTTGATGTTGGCAATATCGTCAGGTTTTGGATAAAGCGCAACCTGACATTCATTGGCCTTGAGCTTTTGCAGGCGCGTGTTGTTGTCCAGAGTGATCGCGAAAATCAGCGCTTCACTGGGAACCTTGCCTTTCCAGTAATCCGGGTTGGCTTTATAGCGGACCTGGGCATCCTTGGCATAGCGCGTCAGGATGAACGGACCGGTGCCGATGGGTTTGCTGTTGAATTCGCCGGTCTTGTTGCTCTTGAGCAACTGGTCCGCGTACTCGGCGGAGTAGATCGAGGTGAACGGCATGGCCAGGTCACGCAGGAATGGCGACTCGGGGCGCGTCAGGGTGAATTTCACCGTGGAGTCGTCGACTTTTTCGACGCTCTTGAGCAGGTTCTGGAAGTCCATGCTCTCGAAATAAGGGTAACCGACCAGCGAGAGTGCATGCCACGGGTGCTTAGGGTCCAGTTGACGCTGGAAGCTCCAGACCACATCGTCGGCGTTCATTTCGCGGGTGGGTTTGAAATAGTCAGTGGTCTGGAATTTCACACCTTTGCGCAGCTTGAAGGTGTAGGTCAGGCCATCGGCGCTGATGTCCCAGCTCTCGGCGAGGCCTGGAACGGTGTCAGTGGTGCCGGGGGTGAAGGCGACCAGACGTTCGAGAATGGTTTCTGCCGAGGCGTCTGCCGTGACGGCGGTCGTGTACTGCGCGATATCGAAACCTTCAGGGCTGGCCTCTGTGCAGACCACCAGCGGCTTGGCCGAGACGGATGCAGCAGCGCTGAGCAGCGCAATGGCGATCGAAGCGCGGAGCGATAGCAGTTTCAATAGAAGCCTCCTTGATGCAATGCGAAACGGCGGCTGACGTCATGTCGGCCGCCGTTTCATCATCATTTACAGAATGTTGAACGGAATGGTGGTGACCAGACGGAACTCGTTGATGTTGCCATCAGCCTGGTTTTCGCTGGCGCGGTGCGTGGTGTAGGTCGCACGGATGGCCGTGGCCTTGAGTGGACCGGATTGTACGGAGTAAGACGTGCCGATGCCGTACTCGTAGTGGGTTTCGCCGTCCATTGCGCGCACGCCGGTTTTAGTCTCAACGCCGTCGATGAACTGCGAATCGCCGTAAACGGTACCTTTGTAGTTGGTACCGTCGATGTCCCAGCCGCGGGCCTGATAGATGTTGAATTTCAGACCGGGCACGCCGTAGCTGGCCATGTTCAGCACATAGGCAATCTGCAGCGACTTCTCGTTCGGTCCGTTGAAGTCCGAGAGCAGGGAGTTGGCCAGGAAGATGGCGTTGGTGTCGTGAACGTAGTCGAAGTATTCGTTCCCGGACACTTCCTGGTATGCAACGCTCAGGCTGTGTGCGTTATGGGTACCGGTGAAGGAAAGACTGTAAGTGTCATTATCGATCGGACCCTGTTTGGCTTGGCCGGAATCCTTGGTCTTGTAGTAGTTCAGGTTGGTGCTGAAAGCCAAGGTCTTGCTGTCGCCCATTTCATGGGTGAAGCCGAAGTAGTACTGGTGCCAGAAGTCTTCCACGTTCGAGGCGTAGAGGCTGGTGGTCAGGCTTTCGAACGGCTTGTAGTCAGCGCCGAACATATCTACACGGTCGGCGGTCTGGCTGCGATCACCGTACTCGGAGCGGAACTTGTCCAGGCTCTGCTCCATACGCGGCGAAACACGGTCGAAGCTGCCGGCCTGGAAAGACAGGTTGTTCAGCTCGTCGCTCTGCAGCGCCACACCCTGGAAGCTGGAAGGCAGCGCACGGTTGCCGATAAAGGCGATGACCGGCGTGTTGACTGACTGGCGACCCATGGTCAGTGTGGTATTGGAGACGCGAGCTTTAAGGTTGGCCAGGCCCATTTTGCTCCATTGGCCTACGGCATCACCGTCTCGGTGCGCGAGGGTGCGGTTCGAGCTGCCCGCGAAGTCATCAGTGTCGCGGTCGAGTGCGATTGCGTTATACACCGCCAGTTCGGTAGAAAAGCCCACTACGCCTTGGGTGAATCCCGAGGTGTAATTGAGAATGGTGCCCTGTTGCCAGTTGATGCGACGTCGGGTCTGTTCGGCGACGCCGTTGTCGTTGTAGTTGAAAAACTCATCACGACGCTTTAACTCGTTGGCATACCAGTTACGAGTGGTACCGGTCAGGTGTTGGTCTTCAAGAAAACCATTGGCTTCGGCCTGTGCGTTCTTGGTGCTCAGCCCGGTAGGCACGAAGGCTTGACTGACGGGCTCTGCCTGAACCATCGCGCCGAACGACGAGAGGGATAGAGCCAGTAATGCAGTGCTGGTTGTTTTCACGATGTACAGCTCCCTTTACAACTTTTATAAACGCCAGTTTTTTGAGTTCTGGCTTTGGTGATGCAGGGTTTAAGGCCCCGCCTTGTTATATGTTCTGGGCACAGACGAATCGCTCGCCGCCAGACATGGCGGTGAGCGTTATCGCTGTTTTACGGGTTACTCGGCGACGCTGACGCCCGAGAAGTTGTTACGACCGAATGGGCTGACGTGGAACCCTTCCACTTCCTTGCGCAACGGTTGATTGACCGTCGAGTGGGCAATGGGTGTGATCGGTACCTGCTCTTTCAGATAACGCTGTGCCTGCTTGTAGAGGTCGGTGCGTTGTTCCCGATCTGTCGTGGCAATGGCGGCCTTGATGAGCGCGTCGTATTTCTCGTCGCACCACATCGAGTAGTTGTTCCCGCCAATGGCGGCACAGCTGTACAGCGTGCCGAGCCAGTTGTCAGGGTCACCGTTGTCTCCGGTCCAGCCGATCAGCGAAATATCGTGCTCGCCGTTCTTGGTGCGCTTGAGGTACTCGCCCCATTCGTAACTGACGATCCTTACCTTGATACCGACCTTCGCCCAGTCGGACTGAAGCATTTCGGCCATCAGCTTTGCGTTGGGGTTGTACGGGCGTTGCACTGGCATGGCCCAAAGCGTCAGTTCGGTGCCTTCCTTGATGCCGGCATCACGCAGCATCTGCTTCGCTTTCTCCGGGTCATAGGCGGCGTCCTTGATGGTGTCGTCATAGGACCACTGGGTCGGCGGCATGGCGTTGACGGCCAACTGGCCTGCGCCCTGATACACCGCATTGATAATGGCTTTCTTGTTGACGGCCATGTCCAGTGCCTGACGTACCTGCAGGTTGCCCAGCGGTTCGTGGCGCACGTTGTAGGAGATGTAGCCGAGGTTGAAGCCCGGACGTTCCATCACGTTCAGTGTCTTGTCGGACCTGAGCGCTTCCAGGTCGGCCGGACGCGGGTTCAGCGTGACCTGGCACTCGTTCTTGCGCAGCTTCTGCACGCGCACCGAGGCATCGGTGTTGATCGCGAAAATCAGCTGGTCGATCTTTACCCGGCTCGGATCCCAGTATTCCTTGTTGCCGCGGTAGCGGATCTGCGAGTCCTTCTGATAGCGCTGGAACACGAACGGCCCCGTGCCGATGGGTTGCTGGTTGATGTCCCGTGCATTACCGCTGGCCATCAATTGTTCTGCGTACTCAGCGGACAGAATGCCTGCGAAGTTCATCGCGATGTTCTGGATGAATGCGGCATCAACGGTGTTCAGGGTAAAGACCACCGTCAGCGGATCGGTCTTCTCGACGGACTTTATCTTCTTGTTCAGCCCCATGCCGGTGAAGTACGGGAACTCGGTGGGGTAAGCCACACGAAACGGATGGTCGGGCTTGAGCATGCGGTTGAAGGTGAACAGCACGTCATCGGCGTTGAAGTCGCGGCTGGGTGTGAACGTCTTGTTGCTGTGAAACTTCACGCCCTTGCGCAGATGGAAGGTGTAAACCAGACCATCCTGCGAGACGTCCCATGAGGTTGCCAGTCCCGGCACCACGGTCGTGTCGCCTTGCTTGAATTCGGTCAGGCGGTTGTAGATGGGCTCGGAGGCGTCGTTATCGGTGGCCGACGTGTATTGGGCACTGTCGAACCCCGCCGGACTCGCTTCTGAACAGAACACCAGATTGCTCGCCATGCTGGTCATCGGAGTCAGTGCAAGCAGACTCAGACTCAGGCAAGACGTCATCGCAAGAGTTTTACGCATGATGATCCCTATCCTTAAAGGACGAGCACTCAGGCTCGGTAACTAACAGGCCCTTGGGCGATAACTGAATAACACACTGTGCTTGCAGGTAACGGGCCAGCGGATGGCGGGCTTCCTGCCTTTGCCATTGCCTTTGACGGTATGTCGTTGAAGGCATCCGGTAAATAGGCTTATAGGCTGCAAGACGTGTAGGAAATATTCCCCAGATAGGTGGCTTAGTGCCTTTAGTTGCACTTTGCCCACTAGCCGGACGGGTTTCTTTATTCAGGAATAGCGTCGACTGTGCTGCGTGAACAGCACAGTCGAATCGCGTTACTTCACGCTTACACCATAGAAGGAGTTCAAGCCGAACGGGCTGATCTTGAAGTCCTGTACTTTGGTGCTCATGGGTTGGTAGACCGTCGAGTGCGCGATAGGCGTCATCGGCACTGCGTCCTTGAGAAGGTGTTGTGCCTGTTTGTACAGTTCGGTGCGCTTGGCCTGATCGGGTGTCGATTTGGCCTGCTTGATGATGGCGTCGTAAGGCTTGTCACACCATTTGGCGAAGTTGTTGCCGTTCAGGGCATCACAGCCGAACAGGGTGCCGAGCCAGTTGTCCGGGTCACCGTTATCACCGCTCCAGCCAATCAGCATGGCGCCGTTCTCGCCATTCTTGGCGCGCTTGATGTACTCGCCCCACTCGTAGCTGACGATACGTGCGTTGATACCGATCTTCTTCCAGTCGGACTGGAGCATCTCGGCCATCAGCTTGGCATTCGGGTTGTATGGACGCTGGACAGGCATGGCCCACAGGGTGATTTCGGTACCTTCCTTGATGCCGGCTTCCTTGAGCAGGGCCTTGGCTTTCTCGGGGTCGTACTTGGCATCCTTGATCGTGGTGTCATAGGACCACTGGGTCGGCGGCATGGCATTGACGGCCAGCTGGCCTGCGCCCTGGTAGACCGAGTCGATGATCTGCTGCTTGTTGACGGCCATGTCCAGTGCCTGACGCACCTTGAGCTGGGACAGCGGGTTCTCGCGGTCTTCACCCTTGATCTTGTCCATCACGTTGTAGGCGATGTAACCCAGGTTGAAGCCGGCCTGATCAGGCATTTTCAGATTCTTGTCGGCCTTGAGCGGCTCCAGGTCCGCCGGACGTGGATAGGCCGTGATCTGGCATTCGCCTTTCTTGAGCTTCTGGATGCGCACCGACGGGTCGGTGGTGATGGCGAAAATCAGGTTGTCGATCTTGACGTCTTCAGGCTTCCAGTAATCCTTGTTGCCGGTGAAGCGGATGTTGGAGTCCTTCTGATAGCTCTTGAACACGAACGGACCCGTGCCGACCGGCTTCTGGTTGATGTCCGCTGCCTTGCCTTCCTTGAGCAGCTGGTCGCCGTACTCGGCAGACTGGATCGAGGCGAAGCTCATGGCCAGGTTCTGAATGAACGCGGCGTCGACCGTGTTCAGCACGAACTTGACGGTGTAGTCGTCGACCTTCTCGATCTTGGCGATGTTCTTGTCCATGCCCATGTCGGTGAAGTACGGGAACTCCGTCGGTGCCGCCTTGCGGAACGGCATGTCCGGGTTGATCATGCGGTTGAACGTGAACAGCACGTCATCGGCGTTGAATTCGCGAGTCGGCTTGAAATACGGGGTGGTGTGGAACTTGACGCCCTTGCGCAGATGGAAGGTGTACGTCAGTACGTCGTCGGAGATGTCCCAACTGGTCGCCAGGCCCGGCTGAACGGCAGTGCCGCCGCGCTCGAACTGGGCCAGACGGTTGAACATGGTCTCTGCCGATGCGTCGAAATCGGTACCGGTGGTGTACTGGGCCGGGTCAAAGCCCGCGGGGCTGCCTTCGGAGCAAAACACCAGATTCGATGCTGCGTGAGCGAAAGGTGCACTTGCGAGCAGGGTGGCGCCGACTAGAAACGGAATGACCGCGTGTTTGAGCATGGTGGCCTCAGTTGTTGTCATTTTTTGATTAGAGGAACCGACCTCGTGAGCCGATCCATCCGATACTTATGCAGGGGCCATACCCAAAGCAAGATGCTGACGTCAAAGAAGCCACAAAGAGTGGCACGATCGTACAGGAATGTCGCGAAAGTGTAATTTTTTCGGTATTTGATCGTTTGCGTGACCCGTTTCGAAACAAATCACGCCCCATAAAGGGGCGTGCAGGTGGGGTTAATGCACCCGGTTAGGGCTCTGACTGTTACCTCACTTGCTCAGACTGACCCCATAGAAAGGTGTGAGCCCGAATGGACTGATCTTGAAGTCCTGCACTTCCTTGCGCATCGGCTGGAAAACTTTGGAGTTGGCAATCGGCGTGATCGGCACCTGTTGCTTGAGAATGTGCTGGGCCTGTTGATAGAGCTTGATGCGCTCATCGCGATTGGTTGTCAGCTTTGCCTGCTGGACCAGCTTGTCGTAAGCCGGGTCGCACCACTTGGCGTAGTTGCTGCCCTTGACGGCGGCACAGCTGTACAGCACGCCGAGCCAGTTGTCCGGGTCACCGTTGTCGCCGGTCCAGCCGTAGATCATCGTGTCATGTTCGCCGGCCTTGGCGCGCTTGATGTACTCGCCCCATTCGTAGCTGACGATATTGGCCTTGATGCCGATCTTGTCCCAGTCGGACTGGATCATCTGCGCCGACATGCGTGCGTTGGGGTTTGAGGCGCGCTGAACCGTCATGGCCCACAGGTCGATTTTCGTACCCGGTGCCACGCCCGCTTCCTTGAGCAATTGTTTTGCTTTCGTCAGGTCGCGGGGAGTGTCCTTGATTGTCGGGTCATAGCTCCATTGGCCCGGTGGCAGTGCGTTCTGGGCCAGTTGGCCTGCGCTCTGGTAAACAGCCTTGATGATGGCCTGCTTGTCGATGGCCATGTCCAGCGCCTGACGAACCTTGAGCTGATCGAGCGGCGGGTGAGTCACGTTGTACGCCAGAAAGCCGAGGTTGAAGCCCGCCTGACTCAATACCTTGAGCTTCGGATCCTTCTGCACTTCCTCGATGTCCTGCGGGCGAGGGTAGCCACTGACCTGACATTCGCCGGCCTTGAGCTTCTGCAGGCGCACGGCGGCATCGCTGTTGATCGAGAAAATCAGGTTGTCGATTTTCACGTCTTCGGGTTTCCAGTACTCGGTGTTACCGGCGTAACGGATCTGCGAGTCTTTCTGGTAACGCTTGAACACGAACGGACCAGTGCCGACAGGCTTCTGGTTGAGGTCCTGGGCCTTGCCTTCCTTCAACAACTGGTCGGCGTATTCGGCCGACTGGATAGAGGCGAAGCTCATTGCCAGGTTCTGTACGAACGCTGCATCAATATTGTTGAGCGTGAATTTGACGGTATTGGCGTCGACCTTCTCAACCTGCTTGATGGTGGTGTTCAGGCCCATGTCGGTGAAGTAGGGCGATTCGGAAGGGTATGCCTTGCGGAACGGGTGGTTCGGGTCCAGCAGGCGATTGAAGGTGAACAGCACGTCATCGGCATTGAAGGTGCGGGTCGGTTTGAAGTAATCAGTGGTGTGGAATTTCACACCCTCGCGCAGGTGGAAGGTATAGATCAGGCCATCGGGCGACACGTCCCAGCGTGTTGCCAACCCTGGCTCCACTTCCGTTGCGCCGCGCTTGAATTGCGTCAGGCGGTTGAAAACGGTTTCAGCCGAAGCATCGAAGTCAGTGCCGCTGGTGTACTGGCTGGGGTCAAAGCCTGCCGGGCTCGCCTCGGAGCAATACACCAGGGTTGTGGCCGCCTGAGCAAAAGGTGCGCAGGCCAGCAGCGCGCTGGTCAGGATCAGCGGTTTGAAAATGGTTTGTCCCATGGAGCCCTCGCGAAGTGCGGCAGTACCGTGCTGAGTGTTGACACGTGCAATGTCGACAAAAGATGTAACACGATAGTGCCGCACTTGGTTCGAGTCGGACAAATCTTACTTGCCGGTAATTCTGTTCCACAGATCAGGCAGCGAGGTGCTTTCGAAGAACGTGTCCAGAAAGTTGCCGCTGCCTTGCTTGAATTTCTGCAACGCTTCGGTCGCATCGCCTTGAATGCGCAGGTGGAACTGATCCAGTTCGCTCTTGAGGGCTGCGCGTTTGACCTGCTCAGGATTGGCCTCGGCCCACTCGCGAACCACGGTGTCCTGCCAGTCCGTGTCCATGGCATGACTGAAGAACCGTGCGGCTACGTGCGAGGGATGGTCGGTGTCTGGCGTGCCATGCCATTGACCCAGTACTGCGCGACCAACCTCGAGTACCGCCTTCTTCGCCATCAGCGCAGCCAGATCATGCAGCGGGTGTTCAGCGTGGTCTTTGGCCAACTGCGAGTGCGAAGGATCTGTCGAGCCGTTGGTATTGGGGTCATCGCCAAGCCCGGTCTGGACATCGTCGATGCTGTTGCCCAGAAAAGTCATCAGGCTCTGGATGACGCTGCCGATGGCGTTACCGAGAAGCCTGCCAGGGGTGGCGATGAATGCGTAGAAGCGTTCGACCTGCTCGGAGAAAGGCAGCTGTGCCCAGCCGTCGCGGGCGGTGAGAAAGTCCTGATAACCCTGCAGCAGTCGTTCATCCAGGTGCTCGCCGAGCAGGATAAGCAGGATCTGGTCCCGCTCATAGCGCGCGCCGGGCTGTATGGCTTCGAAGGGTTTTTCGTCGTTCTGAAACAGGATTTTGCCCAGCGGTGCTGCCAGGCTGGCAATGATGTCGCTGCCGCCGAAACTTCCCGTGACCAATGGCAGGCGATGCCTGCACTCGGTTTCGGAAGTCCACGGCAGCACATCGGTATGGCCCAGCTTGATCAGGCTCAGTTCGACGAAGTTGGAATGGGCAAAGAAGTCTTCAAGTATATGCAGTGCTGCGCCCATTGCCCTGAGCCCGTCGGTAGAGGAAGGGCCAGCCTGTACGGTGATATCCAGGTCTGCTGTCATCAGGTCCACCGAGCGCTGTATGTAGCGTTTCATGGAGGTCTCGGGGTCAACCTGCAGCACCGGATCATCGGGTAGCGTCCAGTCATCGAAGTCTGCATCGCGTGCCTTGGGGTCGTCAGGTTTCGGGTTGACTGCCCTTGGGTTATCGATGTGTTCGCTGGCGCGATAAACACCCAGTCGCTGCGGTGTCACGATGAAGCGTGAGCGGTCGATTTTCATCAGATCCGTGAAGGCCCGTACGGCGAGGACGTCAACGATTTGCGTGATGGCTTCGCGGGACAGCACGTCAGGGAAACGTTTGGGCATATCGGGTGCGCGGACGAGCTTGGGGTCGACCAGTTGCGAATAGTCGCGCAGCCAGTTGCCGTAATAGATGGCGCGTATTTCGTCCTGTCTGAAACCGGCTGTTTCCAGAACGGCCTCGATCGAGCCATGGGTGTGCCGGTGTTCGTCACCTTCACCGGCTTCGAACCGAAGCGGCACCGGAAGCGGCTCGGCAACGTGGTCATGTAGAGGATGGGCGGGGTTTTGGCGTGTGGGGTTCGAAGGATTCATCCGTGATTCCTGAAAGTGGGGCAGGGGCTCGAGTAGGCGGCAATGCCCGTTGGGGAGTGCGTTCAAGTTTATGGATGGGGAGACTTGGCGGAATCGGCCAGCGCGGCGGATGTTGTAGGACATAGCCGAAGAAGGCAGGAATCCAGGGAACAGGAGGGGGCGAAAGTGAGCAGGGAGCATGCGCTCGGCTTATTGAATCCGCAGCCGGTGGCATGTGTGACGCTGAGTGTCACGGGGTGCATGCCCACGCGGAGCGATGGGCATGATCCGTGTCGAGGCCGGCTCGTGTCTAAAGACGAACGTGGAGCGAGGGCATGGTCAGCGATCCTATGGAACCGCCACCTCAATGACACCATCCGCCGCCACGCTCACCTGGCTTGTGCCTGCTTCGACGTCTGGCGTGGGCGCCGCGTCTTCTCGCGAGGACTTCATCATCATGGCCACTGGCGCACGCAGGTACGGCTGCGGGTAACCCGAGGTGTTGAGGTTCAGGTTGACCAGCTTGTAGCCGGTGCCGCCCAGCGCTTCGGTGACCAGTTGCGCACGGGCCTTGAACGCCGTGACTGCGTCCTTGAGCAGAGTGTCTTCGCTGGCCTTGCGTGTGGCTGGCGAGATCGAGAAGTCCATGCCGCCCATTTTCAGATCGCCGAGCAGTTCGCCGGTCAGCTTGGAGAGGACGGCGAAATCGGCACTTTCCAGCCGGACTTCTGCGCGCTCACGCCAGCCGGTGATCTTCTGACCCTTGTCGTCGTAAATCGGATAGCTGTTGCGGCTGCCCTGACGAATCTTCACGTCCTTGGCCTGACGCGCCTGGCCCAGCGCCTTGTTCAGCGTCTCGGTCACCTGCGCAGCCAGTTTCGCGGGGTCGCTGTCCTGCGCTTCGGTGTACAGCGTCACCATCATCAGGTCTCGCTGGACTTCCTGATTGACCTCGGCGCGCAGGGAAATCTGGTTGTAGCGGGCTTCTTCGGCCATTGCAGGAAGGCTGGAGAGGGTAACGGCGGCCAGAGCAAAGAGCGTGGCGGCAGGACGGAGAGTGAACATGAGAACTCCTTGTTATAAGACGGCTGTCGACTGCTGTCGGACGGCGCAAACCCATGAGACTGTAACCCTGGATACTGGTTCCTGCATCCCCGACATGCCCGACGATGCGGCGCTTTGACGCACTTTTCCAGTTTTGCGCCATGCTTGGTTATACTCGTCGCGATCCGCCTGGAGCGCTCATCAGGAGAGCTCATGCTCGCCCCCGTCCAAATGCTTTCAGCCACGCGTCAGAACCTGTGGCGCCTGACATTCATCCGCATCCTGGTACTGGCCGCACAAGCCGGTTCGGTGGGGATTGCCTGGTTGTTCGACTTTCTTCCGCTGCCCTGGCTGCAGCTGTCGATCACCCTGGGCTGCTCGCTGATTCTCTGTCTGCTGACTGTCATTCGCCTGCGCACCTCGTTGCCGCTGACCGAACTTGAATATGCCTTGCAGCTGGCACTGGACCTGCTGATTCACAGTGCGCTGTTGTATTACTCGGGCGGCTCGACCAACCCGTTCGTGTCTTATTACCTGGTACCGCTGACGATCGCGGCGGCGACGCTGCCATGGCGCTATTCACTGATTCTGTCCGGCTTCGCGCTCGGGCTGTACACCTTCCTTATGGTGCGGTCCTATCCGTTGGAGACCTACCCCATCGCTCGCGAAAACATGCAGATCTACGGCATGTGGCTGAGCTTCGTGCTGGCGGCCGGGGTGATTACTTTCTTTGCCGCAAAGATGGCTGAAGAACTGCGCCGTCAGGATCAACTGCGCGCCGAGCGCCGGGAGGAAGGCCTGCGAGACCAGCAACTGCTGGCGGTGGCCACGCAGGCAGCCGGTGCGGCTCATGAACTGGGTACGCCGCTGGCAACCATGAGCGTGTTGCTCAAGGAAATGCGCCAGGACCATAGCGATCCGGCTCTGCAGGATGATCTGTCGGTGCTGCAGGAGCAGGTCAAACAGTGCAAGCAGACGCTTCAGCAACTGGTACGCGCTGCCGAGGCCAACCGGCGCATGGCGGTCGAGACCCAGCCGGCTACGCAATGGCTGGACGAATCGCTCAACCGCTGGCACTTGATGCGTCCTGAAGTGAGCTATCGCTTTCAGAAACGGGGCAAGGACGAGGTGCCGATGCTGGCGCCGCCACCGGACCTGACTCAGGCACTGCTCAACCTGCTCAACAACGCCGCCGATGCCTGTCCCGACGGGCTGGAAGTCAATCTGGACTGGGACAGTACGGAAGTCTGCATCAGTATTCGCGACCACGGCGCCGGTGTGCCGCTGGCCATTGCCGAGCAGATCGGCAAACCGTTCTTTACTACCAAGGGCAAAGGCTTCGGCCTCGGCCTGTTCCTGAGCAAGGCCAGCGTCACCCGCGCGGGTGGCTCGGTAAAGCTCTACAGTCATGAAGAAGGCGGTACGCTCACCGAGCTGCGACTGCCCCGTGACACGCGAGGAGAAGAAGCATGAGTGACGAAGAGATTCAGGTCGAAGGCGAAGAGTTGCCGCACCTGCTGCTGGTCGATGACGACGCGACTTTCACCCGGGTCATGGCCCGCGCCATGAGCCGTCGCGGTTTTCGGGTCAGCACCGCAGGCTCTGCGGAAGAGGGCCTGATACTGGCGCAGCAGGACATTCCCGAATACGCCGCGCTGGACCTGAAGATGGATGGCGATTCCGGTCTGGTGCTGCTGCCCAAGCTGCTTGAAATGGACCCGGACATGCGGGTGGTGATTCTCACCGGCTATTCGAGCATCGCCACCGCTGTCGAAGCCATCAAGCGCGGTGCGTGCAATTACCTGTGCAAGCCCGCGGATGCCGATGACGTACTGGCAGCCTTGTTGTCGGAACACGCCAACCTCGACACGCTGGTGCCGGAAAACCCGATGTCGGTGGATCGCCTGCAGTGGGAGCATATTCAGCGCGTGCTGACCGAGCATGAAGGCAATATTTCGGCCACCGCACGCGCGCTGGGCATGCACCGCCGTACCTTGCAGCGCAAATTGCAGAAGCGTCCCGTACGGCGTTGATGAAGCTTTTTTCATGGTGATCGTTCAGGCGTTTTTTTGCTTCATTGTGTTCAGGCATCGTTCTTTTGCAGACAGCGAGCCTGAATTACATGAAACGCAATGCCGAATATTCCGTCGTCAACGACACCGTTAAAGGAGCGTTTTTCCCCAGGGTATGGAGACTGATCACGCCGTATTGGCGCAGTGAAGAAAAAACCATGGCCTGGGTGCTGCTGGCCTCCGTGGTCGCGCTGTCATTGTTCAGCGTGCAAATGTCAGTGATGTTCAACAGCTGGTATCGCGAGTTCTACAACGCCTTGCAGAACAAGGACACGGGTGCTTTCACGCACCTGATCCTGTATTTCAGCGGCCTTGCCGCCATCGCCATTTTCGCGGCCGTGTATCGGCTCTATCTGACACAGATGCTCACCATTCGCTGGCGGCGCTGGCTGACCGAGCAGCATTTCGCACGCTGGCTGGCGCACAAGAATTACTACCATCTGGAGCAGGGCGGTTACACCGACAACCCGGACCAGCGTCTTTCGGAAGACCTTAACGAATTCACAACCAGCACCCTGCACCTGGGGCTTGGCCTGATGAGTGCTGTGGTCAGCCTCGTGTCGTTCTCGGTCATTCTGTGGGGGGTGTCGGGAAGTATCGAACTCTTCGGCATCACCATTCCAGGCTACATGTTCTGGGCCGCCATGCTTTACGCCATCGTCGGCAGCTTTCTGACCCACTGGATTGGCCGACGTCTGATTCCGCTGAACAACCAGCAGGAACGCTACGAAGCGGACCTACGTTATGCGTTGGTGCGGGTGCGGGAAAACGCTGAAAGCATCGCGCTGTCCGCCGGCGAAAAAAATGAAAACCAACGGCTGAGCGGCCGGTTCTCGATGATCTGGCATAACGTCCTGACCTCGATGAAGGTGCAGAAGCGACTGACGTTCTTCACGTCGGGCTATGGCCAGATCGCGATTATCTTTCCGTTCGTTGTCGCAGCGCCCCGGTACTTTGCAGGCAAGATCGAGCTGGGTGATCTGATGCAGATCAACTCGGCGTTCGGCAACGTGCAGGAGAACTTCAGCTGGTTCATTAGCGCGTATGACACGCTGGCGTCCTGGCGGGCGACCAGTGATCGTCTGCTGAGCTTCCGTCAGGCCATGACCGACCATGAAGCTCAGGTTCCATCCATTCAACGGGTGCAGACCGGAAATGCGGTGGACCTGAAAGACCTTGGCCTGACGCTGGCCAGCGGTCGGAGTTTGCTTCACAACGCTCATCTGCATATCGAACAGGGCGAGAAAGTGATGCTCAGTGGCCGGTCAGGCAGTGGTAAAAGCTCTTTGCTCAGGGCACTTGGCGGCTTATGGCCTAAAGGTACGGGCAAGATCGGCATACCGGAAGGGCGCGCCCTGTTTCTGCCGCAACGACCCTATCTGCCAATCGGCACCTTGCGTGAAGCCTTGAGTTATCCACAGCCGCCCGAAACATTTCCTGCCGAGCGATACGGCGATGCGCTGCGCAAATGTCGCCTGGAACCGTTGGTGGCGCGACTGGATGACAGTGATCACTGGCAACGTGTGCTGTCGCCTGGGGAGCAGCAACGGATGGCCTTCGCCCGTGCGCTCTTGCTGACACCGCAGTGGCTGTACATGGATGAGGCGACCTCTGCCATGGACGAAGAGGACGAGGCGGCGATGCACCATGCGATCTTCAATGAAATTCCTGGCCTGACTCTGCTCAGCGTGGGACATCGCAGCAGTCTCAAGCGCTTTCATGGCAGGCATGTACAGGTCGAAGATGGGCAATTGATCGAGCGGCGGGCGTCTGAACCGGCCTGATGAGGCTTATGGAGAGCGGGGCCGAGCTTTTGGGGTGTGATCATACAACCGCTGAGCTATGATTGACGCTTGTTTAACTGTCCAGAGATCGATGTTGGATATGGAAAATCAAAGCGCCCCGCCCCGCGCCCGTAGAAAGCACCGCAGCCTTGCGCAGGAGCTGGTGACTGAACTGTCCGAGCGTATTCGCAGCGGACAGCTCAAGCGTGGCGATAAATTGCCCACTGAATCCGCGATCATGGAAGAGCAGGGCGTCAGCCGTACTGTGGTCCGTGAAGCGATTTCACGCCTGCAGGCGTCCGGCCTTGTGGAAACCCGCCACGGGATCGGCACCTTCGTGCTGGATACGCCGAGCCCGAGCGGCTTTCGCATCGACCCGGCCACCATCGTCACCTTGCGCGATGTGCTGGCCATTCTCGAATTGCGCATCAGCCTGGAGGTCGAGTCCGCCGGGCTGGCCGCACAGCGCCGCAGCGCCGAAGAACTGGCTGCCATGCGTGCCGCGCTGGACGCGCTGAATGAAAGCGCTGCTCATGCAACCGATGCGGTGGCGTCTGACTTCCAGTTCCACCTGCAGATTGCGTTGTCGACCGGCAACCGCTATTTCACCGACATCATGACCCATCTGGGCACCAGCATCATTCCGCGCACTCGGTTGAATTCTGCGCGGCTGGCGCATGACGATCAGCAGCACTACATGGACCGGCTCAGCCGCGAGCACGAGGAAATCTACGAGGCCATCGCCCGTCAGGACTCCGACGCCGCCCGCGCCGCCATGCGCCTGCATCTGACCAACAGCCGCGAACGCTTGCGTCACGCCCATGAAGAGGCTGAATCGCAGCGCGCCTGATGGTGCGTACTGAGCGTTCCGATGCAGAGCGCTCAGCGCTATACGCAAACCCTCACGGGGAATACGCTCCCGAAATCATGATTGGTCGGCGGGCCACACGTTGTTTGATAAGGCGGCCTTTCGGCGATGGCGTCAGTTCAGTCGCTGACGCGTCGCTTCAAAAAATGCATCGCCGACAAGCCGCCTCCCACAGGCCATGCATTCCTGCGTTTCGAGTTCTACGAAAACTCCAGTTATCGTATAACTTTCAGCAACCCTGAATCCCGCCAGACTCAAGCCCGCCAAGGCCTCCAGCCCCATTCATCGCTTTGTAAGACAAAAATCCGTAAATGCCAGTTGAGGGAATGTATTTTCAGTTGTACGATGACTTACGACATCGGCACTGCCCCGGTGATCCATTCACATTTTATGTCCCACAGGGTGTTCGAATAATGAATCCACAAGAACTGAAGTCCATCCTCTCTTCCGGTCTGCTGTCCTTCCCGGTTACCGATTTCAATGCCCAGGGCGACTTCCATCGCGCTGGCTACATCAAGCGTCTCGAGTGGCTGGCCCCGTACGGCGCCAGCGCTCTGTTCGCAGCCGGTGGTACAGGTGAGTTCTTCTCCCTGGCCGCCAGCGAATACTCCGAAATCATCAAGACTGCCGTCGATACCTGCGCTACCAGCGTGCCTATCCTCGCAGGCGTAGGCGGCCCGACTCGCCAGGCCATCGAATACGCTCAGGAAGCCGAGCGTCTGGGCGCCAAAGGCCTGCTGCTGCTGCCGCACTACCTGACTGAAGCCAGCCAGGACGGCGTTGCCGCGCACGTTGAAGCCGTCTGTAAATCGGTCAAGATCGGCGTGGTTGTCTACAACCGCAACGTCTGCCGCCTGAACGCTTCGCTGCTGGAAAAGCTGGCCGAGCGCTGCCCGAACCTGATCGGTTACAAGGATGGCCTGGGCGATATCGAGCTGATGGTTTCGATCCGCCGCCGTCTGGGCGACCGCTTCTCGTACCTGGGTGGTCTGCCGACCGCTGAAGTCTACGCCGCTGCCTACAAGGCGCTGGGCGTACCGGTCTATTCCTCGGCCGTGTTCAACTTCGTACCGAAACTGGCGATGGACTTCTACCACGCCATTTCCCGTGACGATCACGAAGCCGTCGGCAAATACATCGACGATTTCTTCCTGCCTTACCTGGAAATCCGTAACCGCAAAGCGGGCTACGCCGTCAGCATCGTGAAAGCCGGTGCGAAAATCGCAGGCTACGACGCAGGTCCGGTTCGCGCGCCGCTGACCGACCTGACGCCGGAAGAATGCGACATGCTCGCAGCGCTGATGGACAAGCAAGGCAAGCAGTAACACCTCTGAAGACCGAACCGCTGAGCGATCAGCGGTTTTGTCGTTGGAACGCATGACCCGTACAGGTAGAAGCTGGCGTCGCCGCGACACTTCTAAGGGGCCTGTAGCGCTACACCCAAAAACAGATTTACCCGCGTAAAAAAATAACTAGTGGGAGTTCAACCGATGCAAACGTCCAAGCCGACGCACGTCCGCTATTTGATCCTGTTGATGCTGTTTCTCGTTACCACGATCAACTACGCCGACCGTGCCACCATCGCTATCGCCGGTTCCAGCATCCAGAAAGACCTTGGCATCAGTGCCGTCACTCTGGGCTACATCTTCTCTGCATTCGGCTGGGCCTACGTGGCCGGTCAGATCCCGGGTGGCTGGCTGCTCGACCGTTTCGGTTCGAAGAAAGTCTACGCCCTGAGCATTTTCACCTGGTCGCTGTTCACCCTGCTGCAAGGCTACGTGGGTGAGTTCGGCATCTCCACCGCCATTGTCGCGCTGTTCATGCTGCGCTTCCTGGTGGGCCTGGCCGAAGCGCCATCCTTTCCCGGCAACGCACGTATTGTCGCTGCCTGGTTCCCGACCGCCGAACGCGGCACGGCGTCAGCCATCTTCAACTCTGCGCAATACTTCGCCACTGTGCTGTTCGCGCCGTTGATGGGCTGGATCGTCTACACCTACGGCTGGCAGCATGTGTTCATCGTCATGGGCGCGGCAGGTATCGTCTTCTCCGCCATCTGGATGAAGGTCATCTACAGCCCGCGCAGCCATCCGCGCATCAACCAGGCCGAGATCGATCACATCGCCAGTAACGGCGGCATGGTCGACATGGATCAGGACAAGTCGAAGTCGAAGAAGGACGCCAGCAGCGGCCCGAAATGGGACTACATCAAGCAGTTGCTGACCAACCGCATGATGCTGGGCATCTACCTGAGCCAATACTGCATCAACGGCATCACCTACTTCTTCCTGACCTGGTTCCCGGTTTACCTGGTTCAGGAACGCGGCATGACCATTCTCAAGGCCGGCATCATCGCCTCCTTGCCGGCCATCTGCGGTTTCATCGGCGGCGTGCTGGGCGGGATCATCTCTGACTACCTGCTGCGCAAGGGGCACTCGCTGACGTTCGCCCGCAAGGCACCGATCATTGGCGGTCTGTTGCTGTCGACTTCCATCGTGACCTGCAACTATGTCGACATCGAATGGATGGTCGTGGGCTTCATGGCCCTGGCATTCTTCGGCAAAGGCGTGGGCGCACTGGGCTGGGCTGTCATGTCCGACGTATCGCCCAAGCAGATCGCCGGTCTGAGCGGCGGCCTGTTCAACACCTTCGGTAACATTGCATCGATCACCACCCCGATCGTGATTGGTTACATCATCAGCACCACCGGCTCGTTCAAATGGGCACTGGTGTTCGTCGGCGCCAACGCGCTGCTGGCGGTGATCAGTTACATTTTCATCGTGGGTGAAATCAAGCGTGTGGAATTGATAGAGCCGCCTGTAAAGGGGCCATTGCCGACCGATCCGGCCAGCAACCTTTCCGAAGCAAAATCCTGAGGAAACCGTGATGAACCTGATTCAACATGCCGATTCTCCACGTTACATCCGGCTGCATCCGCTGGACAACGTGGTGGTCGTGGTCAACGACCAGGGTGTGCCGGCCGGAACCGAATTCGATAACGGCCTGGTGACTGTCGATAACGTACCGCAGAGCCACAAGGTCAGCACCGTTGACCTGGCCGAGGGCGATGCCGTGATCCGTTACGGCCATACCATCGGCTATGCCCTGCAACCGATACCGCGTGGTAGTTGGGTCAGGGAAGATCAGTTGCGCATGCCGTCAGCGCCTGCGCTCGACAGCCTGCCGATGTCCGATGCCGTACCTGCGAAGGGCGAGCCGCTGGAAGGCTATACCTTCGAAGGCTATCGCAATGCCGATGGCACCGTGGGCACTCGCAACATCCTGGGCATCACCACAACCGTTCAGTGCGTGACCGGTGTGCTCGACTTCGCCGTGAAGCGCATCCGTGACGAACTGCTGCCCAAATACCCGAACGTCGATGACGTAGTGGCCCTGACCCACAGCTACGGCTGCGGCGTGGCCATTACCGCCACCGACGCCTACATCCCGATCCGCACTGTACGCAATCTTGCGCGCAACCCGAATCTGGGTGGCGAGGCGCTGGTCATCAGCCTGGGCTGTGAAAAGCTGCAGGCCGGTCAGGTCATGCACGAGGGTGACAGCTCGGTGGACCTGAGCGAGCCCTGGCTCTACAAGCTTCAGGACTCCAGCCACGGCTTCAGTGAAATGGTCGAGCAGATCATGGACCTGGCCGAGGTGCGCCTGAAGAAGCTGGACCTGCGTCGTCGCGAGACGGTGCCGGCATCCGAGTTGATTCTGGGCATGCAGTGCGGCGGCAGCGATGCGTTTTCCGGCATCACCGCCAACCCGGCGCTGGGTTATGCGTCGGACCTGTTGCTGCGTGCGGGCGCTACGGTGATGTTCTCGGAAGTGACCGAAGTGCGCGATGCTATCTATTTGCTGACTTCCCGTGCGCAGGATCAGGACGTTGCTCAGGCACTGGTGCGCGAAATGGACTGGTACGACCGTTATCTGGCCAAAGGCGAAGCGGACCGCAGCGCCAACACCACGCCGGGTAACAAGAAAGGCGGCTTGTCGAACATCGTCGAGAAATCCCTCGGGTCGATTGTCAAGTCCGGCAGCAGCGCCATCAACGGCGTGCTCGGCCCTGGCGAGCGGGTCAACGGCAAAGGCCTGATCTTCTGCGCCACACCGGCCAGTGATTTTGTATGCGGTACGCTGCAGCTGGCGGCCGGGATGAACCTGCATGTGTTCACCACCGGACGCGGCACGCCGTATGGTCTGGCGATGGCGCCTGTCGTGAAGGTTTCGACCCGCACCGAGCTGGCCCAGCGCTGGCCGGATCTGATCGACATCGACGCCGGGCGCATCGCTACTGGGCGCGCGAGCATCGAGGACTTGGGTTGGGAGCTGTTCCACTATTATCTGGAAGTGGCCAGCGGCAAGAAAAAGACCTGGACCGAGCACTACCGCCTGCACAACGACATTACCCTGTTCAACCCCGCGCCGATTACCTGAGGTGTCGGGGCGTGTTCCCGGCAGGTGAGGTAGAAACCTTCTCGCAATCCGCTATCGCTCTGAGGTAGCGGATGTCCTTCAGACAACCGTCTGACAGGTCTTCCATTTGCCCCTGTCAAAAACGGCGGCCATCCCCCCAGCGAAAGACATCAGATGGTGACTGAGCCACTCGTGCCGTTGCCGTCAGCCGCCTCATTCTCTTTATTTGATTGAAAGTGTTAGTGAATTTAACGGCTTCTTTCTTTGCAACAAAGCGATCAGTATCCGCAGCAGATGTGTTTGCGTGCTCGGTACAGCCGACCCTGCAAATGAGCCATGTTCACGTTCACTACTGGCCTGCCTGATGCTGGCCAAGGAGACCTTTCTTGTCTTTCAAACAACCGATGTCCTGGGCCTCGGCGGCCTTGATGGTTGCGCTCGGTAGCCAGGCTGTTCAGGCTGCGACCCCCGCCAGGCTTCCAGAAGACAAGCCTGTGGGAAAGATCGAACAGGTCTTTGCGTTCCATGACGCAATGCCTACAGGCGTCAGCGTGAGTGAAACAGGGCGCATTTTTGTCAACTTCCCGCGTTGGGGCGACAACGTGCCTTTCACTGTCGGTGAATTACGCGATGGCAAGGTGGTGCCTTATCCTGACAGCGCATTGAACCAGGCCGACCCCCAGCATCCCGAGAAGGGATTCATCAGCGTTCAGAGTGTCGTCGCCGATGGCTTGGGCCACCTGTGGATACTCGATACCGCCGCACCGGAATTCTCCAGGCCGCTTGCTGGCGGTGCCAAACTGGTGGCCGTTGATCTCAAGACAAACAAGGTCGTCAAGACACTGGTTTTTCCTGAAAACGTGATTCTGCCGGGCACCTATGTCAACGACATGCGTTTTGACTTCAGTGCCGGCAAGGAAGGCGTGATTTATGTCACCGACTCGTCTGTCAGTGGCCCTGGCGCGATCATCGTCATGGACATTGCGACCGGCAAGGCCGTGCGTCGTTTGAGTGGCGCTGCCTCGACGTCGGCAGATCCGGGCTTTGTGCCAAGGGTTGAAGGTCAGGTACTGAAAATGCGTAATGCCGACGGTACCAGCAAACCCTTTGCGGTCGCTTCCGATGGTATCGCTTTGTCCTCGGACCGCCAGACACTTTACTTCTCTGCGCTTTCCAGCCGACACCTGTATTCGGTGTCCACAAAGCTGCTGCGCGATCCTGCCGTCACTGAGGAGCAACTCGTCGCAGCCGTGCAGGATCTGGGAGAAAAAGGGCCGTCGGATGGATTGGAAGCCGACAGCGATGGTGCGATCTACGCTGGCGACTATGAAGACAACAGCATTCGCAAACGTCTTGCGGACGGGACCTGGCAGACAGTCGCTCACGATCCTCGAATGCTGTGGCCGGACACATTGTCGGTGGCAAACGACGGCTACCTTTACTTCATAGCCAATCAGCTGCATCGCCAGGCGCTGTTTCACGGAGGCAAGGATTTACGGGAAAAGCCCTATAGCCTGTTCCGGGTGAAGATCGACGCCACACCGGCCAGGACGCGCTGAGTTCAGGCCAGACGCTTGTCAAACAGCCTGTAACCCATTGGAAACCTCAATTCGTGGGAGCGCCGCCCGGTTGCTCCCACTGAATTTGCCGGGCGACAGCCTTGGCCCCGCCAGGCGTGTACGGATCCTGCCTCAACCACCCGGCACTTCACCCAGCACGTTGCGCACGTAATCAGGCGTGAGCACGTGGTACCAGAGCAGTATCGTCGACACCAGAATCGTCACGAGCACCAGCACGCCGAAGCCCCAGACAGCGGCCGCATACAGCGGGGCGTTGCCCGGTGGCAAGCGCATGAAGGTGCCAATGCCGATGATCAACAGAAAGGTCGAATGGATGGATGCCAGTCCCAGTACCAGAATCATCAGCCAGCGGCTGGGGTACAGCCCTGCAAGGCCTGCGATGAAAAACGGGGTGATGGTGTAAGTGGCAAAGCCGATGCACTGGTTGAGCGTCGGTCGCGCCTCGGAGGAGCGTGACAGCCAGCGGATGAACGTGCCCATCAACGCCGTACCGGCCAGGATCGCGACGTAGAGCAGGGTACACAACTGCAGCGCACTCCTGGCGCTCAGCCATACCCTGTCCTCAAACGTCATGTTCCAACCTACCTGTGTCGTGCCGATGTACAGGCAAATGGCCGGAACCAGACCGAGCAGCATCAGGTGCGGCACATATTGGCGCGGGCTGTGTTCTTCCTCGTCGCGTATGTTTTTCCACGCTTGAGCGGGGCGGGTGAACAGTTTGACGATAAATGCGTTCATGACATTCCCTCCGATGGCAAACGGGTCTCGCAGGTCCTTGCGAGCCTCTTCGGATTGAATACGGCCTGACGCAATGGTTTCACCGCTGTGGACCGATGGCGGTCGAGCCCTCGGAAAAAGCCTGATTTTTCCTACTTCTCTGAACTTTAAGGTGCTCTCGAGCCTCTTCTACAGTAAGGGCGCCGGTCTGGCCGCCTTCGTTGAATGTGCAGGAGATTTCAAATGCCTTGGATATCGGAAAATCATTTGTGGCTGTTTGCAGCGATTACGGCTTTGATCGTGATTTCGGATATATGGGCGGTGATGCGTGTCCGTAAAAGCGTCACGGAGTCCAGCAACAAACTGATGTGGATCATCGTGATTGTCGCCGTGCCGATTCTCGGTGTGCTGGCGCTGCTGGTCGCCGGTCCGCGCCATGTCGACACGCCCGCCAAGCCTGAACAGCAAAGCACCAAGTACTGAGGCCGTCGTCCGGGATTGCGTGCGGGTCATGAATACTTGGCTGAGTGGTGTGGGTAATCCACCAGCCGAGCGCCAATGACCATCTCGCTGATCCAATTGGTGAGCATCGAGCTGTAGACGCTCTGGCTGATATCGCTACTCAGTGCATGGTCGGCACCGTCCACCAGACGATAGGTCAGTGAGTGCGCCAGCTCAAAGGCGGTGCGATAGCTCATCAACGTGGCATGTGGCACATAGTCGTCGCGTTCCGATTCAATCAGCAACACATCTCCCCTGAACTCCTTGCAGGCTGCCAGCGCCCGGTTGTCCGCCGCCGTGACGGCCGAGCGGCGATAGTGAGCGAGTCTGTCGCGATCCAGCTCTTGTTTGGGCATGTCCCAGTCGGCATCCCAATACAGGGCGGGTACGCGCAACGCCATCCATTTGATCGGTCGCATCGCACTCAGAATGGTGGCCAGATACCCTCCATAACTGGTGCCGATCACCGCAATGGCCTCTGGGTCGACTGAGGGATGACTGACGAGTCGGTCGTAGGCGGCCAGCAGATCCGCCAGGCTTTGCTCACGTGACACCGTGCCCCGAAGGCCCTCGGTGCGCTCGTGGCCGCGCAGGTCGAAGGTCAGGCAGACGCAGCCCAGCCCCGTAATGTTTTTGGCCCGAGCCAGATCGCGCTGCTGACTGCCGCCCCAACCGTGGACAAAAAGGATGCCGGGAAATTTCTCGCACGGCGTGACGATCGATCCGGAGATGGATTGGCTGCCTACCTTGATTTCGATGATTTCACTGCGGACACTCATAGAGACTCCACCTGAATGAATTTGCTGATGAAGCCCACCTGAGGGTCATCGCCCTCGTAGAGCACTTGGGCATTGGCGGGAAGTGTGGTCTTGCCATACACCTCGTGGGTCGAGATGTCGACCTGATGCAGCGTCGGGTCGGCGTTGAACAGCAGCAACGCCTCGATTTCCGCGGCGCTGGCACCGCCGATGCGCCAGGATTGTTCCAGTACGCCTGAGCGTCGCTGGCCTTGTGCGTTGATGCCCTGAGCGATGTCGTAGTTGCGGCGCGACGCGATGAGGCCGGGGAAGCAGGCAAACGCGGCATTTTCATAAGCCAGCGCCTGCTGCACGGCATGTCTGACCGGCTTGTCCAGGGACTGGCGCAGCAAGGCCTGATAATCGCCCCGCACGAGGTGCAGGCGCGAGCCGCCGTAAACGGTTCCCCCCTGATTGTCCCTGGTCAGGTCCTGAGTTCCGTAATAGCTGGCGATCAGCCCGGCCACTTGTACCTGACCCACGCTGAAGGTCTCGACTTCTGTCAGGTTTTCTTCCAGCACCAGACCGTATTCCTTTACCTCTTGCAGATTTTGCCGGGCAACGGCGGCCGCCAGTTCAGCCGCTGTCGTCACCACCACCTGACCTCGCCCTGCCGTCGCCAGCACGGGTTTGATTCGCACCGGACCGTTGGCGAGCATCTGTATGCCGACCTTCAGCGCATCCTGTTCGGCGAAAACCGAAAAGCCGTTGAGCACCGCCTGCGCAGTCTGACGGTGAAATGCGTCGGACCAGCCGGGCGGTTTATGCGTTGCATGATCGGGCAGCGGGTGCGAGAGGGCTTTGGTCGCCATGAACGGTTCGGTGAGCATGCCGCCAAACAGATCATCTGCGGATCGGATGGCGGGATGATCCTGCTCGATCAACGTATCGGACGGGACGAAATACAGATCACGCCCCTGATGAGTCACGCTGTCGTATAGCCCGACGAACTCTGCGCCGAGCAGGGTCGCCAGCTTTTGCGCCAGTACCTGGTGAGTCACTGTTTCATGAGTCGATAGAATTTTGCGTGTGGGCAACAGAACAACGTCGGTCTTGCTCGTTCCTGTCCGGGTCATGAGCAACTCCTGGCAGTGACACAATGTACGGCTGGATCGTTATGAGACCTTCTTCAGCGCGGTGATCAGTTCCTGCTTGCTCATGGTCGAACGACCGGCAATGTTCAAACCTCTGGCGCGTTGCATCAGGTCCACTTTGGTCTGCGACTCCAGCGGCTGATCGTTGCGCGGCTGACCGCGCTTGGTGGTCACCGCACGCCTGGCTGAATCCTGTCGCGCTGCCGACTTGCTGGACGCCGGGGTTTTGGTTCCCGAGCCACCCTTGCGTTCGCCACCGCCGGACTGCTTGTTCACAGTGGCCCACGCCCGTGCTTCAGCTTCACTTTTCGAGACGCCTTTTTCTTCATAGCCCTGTTCGATGTGTTCGGCTTTGCGTTTCTGTTTGTCGGTGTATTTGTCTTTATTCGAGGTAGCGTCTTTTTTCGAGTTCGCGGCAGGCATGGCCTATCTCCTGAAATCCTGAATGAACGTCGGGCTGACGTCGGACTCACGGACATGCTTACCGCGAACCATTAACGCTGACCCTGAAATTAGGAAGGATGCAACGGCGGCCGAGTTCAGCAAAAAAGGATGAGCGGCACGGTGGCAAAAATCTGAAACTCTGCAATTCTTCTGCAATGACGAGGTGTTTATATGCTCGCCATCCAGACCTGAATGAGGAGAGAGCGTATGTCGATCATCAGCAAATGGGCATTGCAGGCCGTTGTGCTGTTTTTGCTGGGCTGGATGGCAACGGTGACCACACACTGGAGCCGTTCGGTGGTCAGTGGCACAGGCAGTGACCGGCTGGCAGAGCAGAGCAGCGGGGCACTGGGCAATCCGGTTGTGCTCGCAACCAAGGATTCAGGACAGCCTCGCTCGCAAGTGGAGTAAGTCGGATCGGGCAAGCCTTGGATGCGCGATGCAGGTCACTTTTCTGCAGGCAAAAAAATGGCCCACAACAGGGTGGGCCAAATGGGATTCATCAAAGGAGTGGGTTCAATTTACCCAGCCTGACGTGAAGAAGATGTGAAATGGATGTCACCGAAACGAGAATGGATTTCAGTTTTTATTCAGTTGAATAGTCCGTGAAAGACGAACAGCAAAACGTCGCTGTCAGGGCAGCGACGTTTCAGTTGTTACAGGAAACAAATGTTTCAGCAAACAGAAGCAAAGGATTAGCGAGCCATCGCCCTGGAGCGTCGTTCAGGCGCGCTTCGTTCGGATACGGTATGTCGTGCGGACAGCGGAAGCGAATGGGGAGCGTCGATTCTGGATTTCATGCGGTCAGCAAATTCCTTGGCTTCCTGCCAGCTCCGGCAGGTCACCGGATAGTCGTCCAGCTTCACGACCCAGTGGGCCCCGTAAACACCTTCTTCAATTCGGATAAGCATTATTGGCATCTCCAGTCAGCAAGGATGAGTCTGTGCCGAGCACCGGCGCGAAAGCAGACCGGCAAAATCCTGCGCCGAAAAACGGCGTTGAGCTACAAAAAAATACAAATCCCGACCAATGTGCCTGTGCAGCACAATGTGTTGCGCTGCACAGCCTTCAAAGCGTGTTTGCAGGGCGAGCCTGACGCATGGATGTGACAGCTTGACGTTGATCAGAACGCCAGCTTGAAGCCGATCATTCCCAGCATGATCGCCAGGAACGGACGCAACAGATCATCAGACACGCGCCCGGCCATGTGACTGCCGAAATAGATGCCCGGTAGCGACCCCATCAGCAGCCAGCCCAGCAGTTCCCAATTCATGTTGCCCATGCTGGCGTGGCCCAGGCCTGCAACAAGCGTTAGGGGCACAGCGTGGGCGATTTCGGTTCCCACCAGGCGGCGGGTCGGCAACAACGGGTACAGGATGAATAGCGCCACGGTGCCGAGAGCGCCTGCACCAATCGACGTCAGCGCCACCATGGTGCCAAGAATCAGGCCTGTAACAACGGTAAGCACGGTCAGGCTGGTGCCTTTGAAAAAGGAATGCCCCTCGCCACGCCCATGGGCGAAGGCCAGCAGTCTTTTCTTGAACAGGACGGCGAGGGCGGTCAGTAACAACACGATCCCCAGCGCCTGTTTGATGATTGCGTTCAGGGCGTCGGGTGCTGCATGCAGGGTGCTCAGGAACCACAGCGTCAGCAGCACTGCGGGCACGCTGCCCAGAGTCAGCAGACCGGTTATTTTCCAGTCGATGTTGTCGTTCTTGCGGTGAACCAGCACGCCTCCGGATTTGGTGATCGCGGCGTACAACAGATCGGTGCCCACAGCAGTGGCCGGATTGATACCGAACCACAGCAGTATCGGGGTCATCAACGATCCCCCTCCGACACCGGTCATGCCCACGATAAAGCCAACCACCAGTCCCGCTACTACAAACCCTAAACCACCCGCGTCCATATCCAACCCTGTCAAACAAACGTATCAGGCAAAAAGTGGCGGGCAGCATAGCGGCTTATGTTATGACCGGTTATGAAGATGTGTTCTAAGGTTATAACCGTTTATCGCGTGAGGCGGCCGCCAGTGTCGCCTCGGCAACACTTTGCAGGCGCTGCGTGGGGCTGAGCCAATTCACCATCACGTCGGCTTCCAGAGGTTTTGCGATCAGGTAACCCTGTCCTTCATCGCAGCCCCATTGCTTGACCAGCGTCCGGATTTCCTCGGTTTCAATACCTTCTGCGACCACGCAGTAACCGAGTTTTTTCGCCAGACCGATCAGCGCCTTCACCAGGCGTTGATCCGTCTCGTCCGACACCAGGTTGCAAATCAGCGACTGGTCGAGCTTGACCGTAGTGGCCGGCAACTGACGCAGGTAGTTCCAGTTGCTGTAACCCGTGCCGAAATCGTCAATCGCGACATCCATGCCCATTTCACGCATGCGCTCCAACTGACTGCGGACCTCGGCGGGGTTTTGCATCAGCGCGCCTTCGGTGAATTCAAGTTCGAAACGGGTCGGGTGAATATCGTGTTTTCGCAGCAGGCCGATCATGGTGTCGGTGAATGCCGGGCCTGCGAGGTCTTCAGGCGTGACGTTGATCGCGATTCGGAAATCGAAACCCTGACGCTGCCAGTGGGCCGCCTGCTCGATCGCGTTTCTGAGCACCCACAGGCTCAAGGGGCGCATCAGCGCAGTCTTCTCCGCCAGCGGCACGAACTCCGCCGGACCGATCGGCCCCAGTGTCGGGTGGTTCCAACGCAGCAGCGCCTCAACCGAGGTGCAATGGCCGGACTTCAGGTCGATGCGGGGCTGATAGACCAGACGCAGCTGATCGTGTGCGTGCACAGCGTGAGTCAATGAGCTGAGCAGTTTGAAGGCACGCTGTTGAGCGGCATCGGAATGAGGTTCATACATGGCCCAGCCGACGTTACGGTCACGAGCGTTGTCAGCGGCGCTGATCACCAGGCGCATCCAGTCCTGTTCGGTGCTGTCGGTGTGATCCAGAGCCACCACACCCAGGCCAACCTGCATCTGCACCGGAATGCCGCGACACTGCACCGGCGTTTCGAAGTCCTTGAGAATCGCGCGAAACATGGCTTCAGTCGCGGCTTCCTCAGGCAGCAAAAAGCCAAAGCGTGTCGGGCTGACCTTGTAGAGCGAGCAATCGTGAGGCAGAAGACACTGCAGGCGATTTTTTATCGCCATCACCAGGTCCTGTGAATAGCTGTAGCCCAGCGCCTTGACGATGTCGTTGAGAAACTCGGGGGTAATCATGTCCGCAGCGACCAGCCGGTAGTTCTGCTTCACACTCAGGGTCTGGGTGATGTCTTCCTGTAATCGCGAACGGTTATACAGCCCGGTAGGCTGGTCGATGAAGCAGCTCATCCTCAGGCCGACGATGCGTTTCATCACCAGTGAGGCAAAGCGCTTGAGCATGTTCGCCTGCTTTTCGCTCATCGGCTCACGAGGGCTGGTGTCGATCACGCACAGACTGCCCAGCGCGATGCCGTCATCAGTGATCAACGGCGCGCCCGCGTAGTAGCGAATGCCGGGGTGTCCGGTGACCAGATTGTTCTCCATGAATCGCTCGTCGAGCGTGGCGTCAACCACCTCGAACGGCTCATCGGCCAGAATCGTGTAGGCGCAGAACGAAACGTCGCGAGGGGTTTCCTGGGCCTGCAGGCCAACCCGGGTGCGAAACCACTGTCGATGCTCGTCGACGATGGAAATCAGCGCGATGGGGGCATCGAAGAAACTGGCGGTCATCTCCACGATTTCATCAAACACATCGTCTGCCGTGTTCTCGAGCACGCACAGCTCCGCTATACGCAACAGGCGTTGCGTTTCGTTGAACGGGATAGGGGCGCAAACGGTCATGGATATCTCGGAGGGCGGTGCATGAGTGATGACCATATGACATCACGAAGTTCACTTTATCAGCGCGCCATTTTTATCTATAGCCCCCTTTAAGAACCTCAACGCATTAAAACGCCTGTTTGGCATGCTTTCGATGAGGGGACGGGCCTTTAAAACCGGGCAGTCCGGACCTTCCTGAACAAAATGGAACCATTTTTGCCATTCGTCGTCCGGCCCTCGAATTTCCGGATCGACTGCCCTCGCGGTGTTTTCTATTGCAGGCGACGGCAATAAAGCGGTCGGCCGATACGGAGGACAAAAACAATGGCTAGCACTGGGGAAAACAATCCCGGCAACTTCGCCAACGACCCGGAACGGGCATCCGAAGCAGGCAAGAAGGGAGGTCAGGCGTCAGGCGGCAATTTTGCCAATGATCCGGAGCGTGCGTCCGAAGCTGGCAAAAAGGGTGGTCAGGCATCAGGTGGCAACTTTGCCAATGACCCCGAGCGAGCATCCGAAGCTGGCAAAAAAGGTGGCCAGGCTTCGGGTGGCAATTTCGCCAACGACCCGGAGCGGGCAGCTGAAGCAGGCAGAAAGGGAGGACAGGCATCAGGTGGAAGAGATGACAGCGAGGAGTCAGACAAGTCCTGACGCGATTGCCCCTTCAGCCTGATAGAGGGGGGGCATGCGTTGAATTTCAGCCAGCGTAGCCGACCGGGATACACGGGTATCGAGTTGAGCAGTCACGCTGACTGAATCCTTTCATGACTGTTCGCTTCATAGCCTGAGCCTTGAACGGCTACACCACCACTGTTTCCGGCGACGTGATCAAGCTGAGAACTGCGCAGTAACGCTCAGGCGACTGCGTTGTAAATCAGGAGCCCGGTTCATGCCGGGCTTTTTGTTTCTGGCGCAGGGGACGTTCTTGGTGAGGAGGCGCGAACACTGATCACGGAGCGCCTGCTCAGACCGCAGTCCGCTCCGAACGCACAGCGATCATCTGGTTCTGTAAATCAGTGAGTTGCTGGTGCGCGTAAAGTGTGTTCGCGATCAGCGTGCAGAACACTTTCAGGGTTTCCAGAAGCTGTTCGTCGTCGAGCTTTTTCGGCAGGGGATCAAGGCCGCACAGCGTGCCGAAGAAATCACCGGTCGGAAAAATGATCGGCAGCGAGAAATAACTCTGGAAGCCGAATTTTGCCGGAATGAAGTGCTGAGCGTATTCAGGATCGGTCGCCACTTCGTTGATCACGATAGGGCGGTGATTCAGTCTGAGTTCGTTGCAGAACGTGTTTTCCAGTTTGAGCTCATGACCGGCATCCAGCCCGAAATTGATCTCGTCATACACAGCACATGCGGTCCAGCTGCTGTCGGTCACTTTGGCAATGGCGGCGAATCTGAGCCCGGTGAGTCGGGTGACCAGTCTCAACAAACTTGAGGTGGTTTCGATTTCACTGATGACGGCCAGTTCTGCTGAAGTCAATGTGGTGTTCAATGGTGAGGCCCCGACCTGATCATTAGGAAGCTGGCAAAGCGTCCGGCAGTCCTTGAACTGCATCACACTTTCGCCGCTGCTGATCCTGCCACACCTGATCAGGGGTTACATGAAAAATTCCGGGAATATGACAGCAGGCCCTCTAGTGACATGGCGTTGGCGTCAATAAGCTTTCTCATTTGAATGCACTAACAACCCTATCGATCATGAACCGTCCGTAATGGGGGGCCGTTAACCCGTATCAAACAAACTGGTCATGACGCGGCAAGGGGCCATTAGTACACCTGTACTATGGAGCGCATTTTTACTCGCTGATACGCTCGTTGATTGACCATCGAGTCGGTGCAGGGCTGTCTGCTGCGCGTGCCAACGGGCCTTTCAGGTCCGCGAATGTTTGCGGTGCACATGCCTTCACGTCTGATGACCTCTGCCGAACACTTAACTGCCACGAGTAGCGAGATTCATGCAAAAAATCACGTTGGGCCTTACCTTTGCCGTGGTTTCGACCCAGCTGTGCGCCGGCGGCTTCGGACTCAACGAACAGAGCATCAGTGGCATGGGAACGGCGTTCGCGGGCCGTGCGTCGGCTGCGGATGACGCGAGTACGGTGTATGGAAACCCGGCGGGCATGTCGCGGCTTGAGGGGCAGCAAATCACGGGCGGCGTCACCTTTATCGACGCGTCCACTGACATCAGCAACGCAACCGGCCGACCCGGTGGTACGAACAAGGGCGACATGGTGCCGTTCAAGGCCATTCCCTTCGGGTTCTATACCTACAAACCGAATCAACAATGGGCATTCGGAATGGGCGTTTATGCGCCGTTCGGTCTGGCCACCGATTACGAGTCGGGCTTTCAGGGCCGCGCTTTTGCCAGCAGGAGCGACGCCCGGGTCATCACGCTGCAACCGACCATCAGTTACGCCTTCAATGATCGCGTTTCCCTTGGTTTCGGACCGACCATCAACCGGCTTTCAGGCGAGTTGGAGTCCGACCTGACGCTCAACCCTGCCATCCCGGATACCAACGTGAAGGTCAAGGGCGACGATGTGGCCGTGGGTTTCAATGTCGGCATTCTGGCCGACCTGACGGACACCACTCGGGCAGGCATGACCTACCACTCGCGGGTCCGCTATGACCTTGATTGCCACACCGGCGTAGCCACAGGCGCCGGAACGCCACCGCAAGTGCTGACCAGCAATCGATACGACTGCTCGCTGCAACTGGACACGCCGGAGTCGGTGGATCTTTCGGTCATGCAAGACCTGAGCGATGCCTGGAAACTCTACGCTGGGGCGACCTGGACCCGATGGAGTCGCATGAAGGATCTGGATTTCAGCACACAAAGCATCAGCCCGGCGGTCGGCGGTGTGCTGGCGTCGTCGCTGTCGAATGCCGTTGCGGGCGGTCTGGACTGGCACGATACCTGGGCTTATGCGCTGGGCACGTCCTATCGTCTTAACGCTCAGTGGCTTCTGCGAACCGGTATCCGCTTCGATCAATCGCCAACCAGCAACACCAACCGCTCGCCGCGCACGCCGACAGGTGATCGCACGATATACAGCGTGGGCGCAGGCTACGACCTGACCAAAGACCTGACCCTTGATATTGCCTATTCCTGGCTCAAGGAAGAAAGCGTGAACGTCAGCCGTTCCAATGCTTTGGCCAGTTACAGCGCACGGTATGAAAACAGTGCAAGTTTTCTCGGTATTGGAGCGACGTACCGCTTTTAGTCTGTCTGAAGACCTGACTAGTACATCTGCACTATAGCCCTGCATCGGTCGAGCCACTTACCCTACTCAACTAGCTGATATCGAATCTTCTATGCACATTCACCTTCAGGGCCGCTGATTACAGTGGCCTTGCGAGACGTTTCGCGCCGGATTTTCGATAGACCCTTAACGATAGGCTGATAGTGGAGAGCGCTGAAATGGGTGGGGTTGGCCGAGTGGCAAGGTTAAAAGGATGGGCAGCCGCAGGATTGATAATGACGGCACTGACGGCCTGTTCAACCGGCGGGGGTACTCCATTTGGCGGGCTGGACTCTTTAACGGGTGAAGCCAAATATGCGCCCGAGTTCATTAAAAGCAATATCGTCGTCAACAAGTCGTCCAAACAACAGATCCGTGAAAAGTTTGGCGCGCCCACACGCGTAAGGGATAATTTGGGCAATGATTCTTCCGAATGGCTTTACGATCGTAGCGAATCGCAATTGGGCAAGCTTACCGATATGGCTTACAAATACACGAGCCGATACGGGGCCGGTGACTCTGCAAGTGCAATCATTACGGGCCAGAACAAGGTGGGAGACGCGCAAGAGATCATGGATGACGCGGGTTCACTTTCAGGCGCCAGTGCGCCAGGTCAAAAAGTGAAGATCACTCGACTTTATATCGAGTTCAGAGGTGACATAGTACGTGACTTCAGAACCTATTGAAGCACCGAAACAGATTCGTCATTTTGCCCATCGGACGATGGTTTAGAACCCACCTTGAAGCTCAGCAACAGTGAGCGAAGTTCAGCAGGGCGGACCGGTTTGGAGAGCACCGGAATATCAGGGTCATTCAATGCCTGACGGACATGTTGAAGTTCGTGCCCGGTGATCACGATGGCAGGAATCCGTCGGCCTTCCAGCCGGTTCAGGTAAGCGATGCAGTCGGCGCCTGATGCGCTGCGGTCCAGATCGAAATCGGTGATGACCAGATCGCAGTCAACGTGGGCATCGGGAATGCTGACAGAGGTCTGGACGTTACATCCCCATTTTCCCAATAACATGGCGGTGGCTTGCAGCACGCTCTGATTGTCCTCGATCAGCATGACCCGCAGTCCGCCGAGCAGACGCTTGTTCCAGTCGATGTTCGAAATCTGGACGGGCAGACTGGCGGTGACGACGGGCAATCCCGCAACAATCACGCCCGTACCGCGCTCCGGAATCGAGCGGATATTGACCTTCAATTTCATGAGCCGCGCGATGCGGCTGACAATACTCAGACCCAGCCCGACACCCTCGATGTCCCGGTCGCGCTTTTCCCGCACGCGATAAAACTCGTTGCACAGGTGGGGCAAATGCTCGGCGGAAATACCGCGACCCTGGTCATAAACGCCAATGTCCAGCTTGCCCTTGTGTTTGCGACAGCCGATGAGTATCGGTTTGCCGGGGGCGTATTTGAACGTGTTGGAAATCAGATTCTGCAACAGTGTACTGAGCAGCGCCGGGTCGGTATGCACGTGGTGTTTGCTGTTGCGTACACGAATCTGCACACCGGCCCAGCTGGCAGCTTCGCTGTTCTGGCTCGCCAGACCCTTGAGCAGCGCATCTACATCGACTGTCTCCAGGCGCGGCGTGACTTCACCCCGATTGAGTGTGTAGATGTCCAGCAACGAGCGAAACAACTGCTCGACCGAACCCAGTGCGCGGTCGATGTTATCGACCAGTCGACGCTCATTGTCACCCAGGCTGGCATCGCGCAGGCAGGCGGTGAACAGGCTGATCGAGTGAATCGGTTGGCGCAGGTCATGACTGGCCTGGGCCAGAAACCGTGACTTGGCCTGGTTGGCTTCTTCGGTCTCCTTGAGCGCCAGATGCAGTCGGCCCAGCAGGAAGTAAACAAACAACGGCAGCACCAGCATCGTCAGGATCATCATGACCGCGACCGCGTGGTGTTCGCGCAGGAAAGGTGTCAGGGCAATGATGATCAGTAAGGAAATCATCGAAAAACCGGTTGCCAGCAACAGGTAATTGCGCCCGTAACGCATGCCGTAACCGACGGTCATGCTCAGCATGACCGAGTACACCGGAAGCAATGCTTCGCCACCCACGGAAATGGTGACGATGCCCGCCAGATTGTCAGTGACCAGCGCAAACAGGCGTCGCCTGCCGGAAGCCCCCGGACGTTGGGCAATACGTACGATCAGGCCGATCGTCACAATGCCGAAACCCAGGCAGTAACCCAGAATGACAAACATGCGCTCGTCGGAGATTTCATCGAGCGCATACGTTATAAGCGTGTACAGCGTCGAAGTGGCAATGACGGCCATGCGCAATAGCGCCTGTGTCATTTCCAGATCAATGCGTTTGGGCAATATCGACATGGCGGTTACTTGATGGACAGGCTGGAAAATTGCGCGGCCGCAGCGGATCGGGTGGGCACGCCCAGTGTCTTGAGCAGACTGGAAACATGAATGCGCACCGTAAAGGGCGAGATGCCCAGTTCCTTGGCAATCTCCTTGTTGGTCTTGCCTGAAGCGACCAGTCCAAGCACTTCTTTCTGCCTGCTGGTCAGGTGACTGAGCGCAGATATTTCCACGTCACTCAGAATCGAGCCTTCCGGCTTGTACTTGACCACCACGTCGCCATTGCGAATGGCAATGAAGGCTTCGGCTATTTCCACGGGATCGATATTCTTGCCGATAAAGCCATCGGCGCCATGCGCCATGACCTCCGAAATGGTTTCCATATCATCGACCATGGACACGACAATGATTGACGTGCGCTTGAACTCCCTGCGAAGTTCGGCAATGGTCTGCATGGAAGCAAGGCCGGGAAAGCGCAAGTCCAGGACCAGCGTATCAATCTCGTCACCCGAGCGTGCCAGTTCGAGCACTTCATCAAGATTGCCAGCCTGCTCGATTACCGCGTCAGGCACGAGGCGTTCTACAGTGCGCAGCATGCCCTCGCGAAATAACGGATGATCATCGGCCACAATAATTCTGCAAGGCATGCCGCGTACTTCCACTACTCAGAGTAGTGCGCATCATACCTGATGAGACGTGTGTGTAACGTGACTGATACAGAGACTATCCGCTTATATTACGCAAGAGTGATGGCATTTTGGCGTTTTTTTTGTGCACGCTTATAGTGCAAGTTGCATCGCTACATAAAAATCTCGAAGAAAAAATCTCAACTACTGTGTACTTTCATTCCGTCAAATCATTAGGGTGACCTGTTGCGCATTCGTTTGGATCTAAACGGCCGACGGGACGACTGTCAAAACGGTTAAGCCGCTGACGGTGATCGTGCTGTTCACCGTCCCTTGGCCTGTTTGTCGTTTGCGACATTACGTCCTGAATCGCAACACCAGATTATTCATGTTCACGGCAAGTCTGGACAATTCGTTACTGGCCAACAGTGTCTGGCGAGTGCCTTCGCTGCTCTGGATCGCCAGGTCACGAATGCTGATCAGGCTGCGGTCCACATCTCGTGCAACATGAGCCTGCTCTTCCGAAGCGGTCGCAATCTGCAGGTTGCGGTTGTTGATTTCGAGAACCGAGTCGGTGATCTGGAGCAACGACTGGCCAGCCCCTTCGGCAGTCTTGCGGGTGCTGTGCACTTCCAGGGTGCTCTTCTGCATGGATTCGACCGTTGCAGAGGAGCCTGCCTGAATGGCAGAAATCATTTGCTCGATTTCCTGAGTGGACGTTTGCGTACGGTGAGCCAGGGCGCGAACCTCGTCGGCCACCACGGCAAAGCCACGGCCCTGCTCGCCGGCACGTGCGGCTTCGATGGCGGCGTTCAGGGCCAGCAGGTTGGTTTGCTCGGCAATGGCCCGGATGACGCTGAGCACTTTGCTGATGTCCTGCGCCTGATTGGCAAGCGCGGTGACCTGCGCTGAAGAGCTTTCCACCCTATGAGTCAGCCCCTGCATCGCGGTCAGCGTTTCTGTTACCCGCCTGTTGCCCAGTTCAGCGGCTACGCGAGACTGTTTGGCCGCCTCGGACGTTGATGTTGCGTTGCGCGCAACTTCTTCTACCGCAGCGCTCATTTCGTTCACGGCGGTGGCCGCCTGTTCGATTTCGCTGTTCTGCTGTTGCAGGGTACGGTCAGCACTTTCGGTGATGGACGTCATTTCGACCGCAGCAGTGCTCAATTGCGTTGAGGCGCCGGAAATCTGTTGAATGGTGTCGCGCAGGTTCTTCGACATCAGGTTCAGCGCGTGCATCAGACGGGATGCTTCATCCTTGCCGGTCACTTCAAGTTGTCGGGTCAGGTCGCCTGCGGCGATGTCTTCAGCCAGTTTCAGCGATGAACCGATCGGTTCGACAATGCTGCGTGTCAGAGCGACGGCGAGGAACACCGTGAGAATAAAGGCAACGATCACGACGCCCATGAGTACTTTGACGCTATGGTCATACACCACGGTGGCATCGCCACCGGAGCGCTTGGCTTCCTGTACGTTCTGCTCGCGCAGGGCGGTCAGCTTGTCCTGATACGCAACAGCCCGTTGCGCCTGCTCAGTGTTGGCGAACACAAGGGCTTTTTCGTGATCCGTGGAGTCCAGCGCAATGACCTGTTTTACGCCATCGATGTACTGCATCATCTTCGAGCCGGCATCGTCGAAGTTGACGCGGTCCTGCTCACCGGAAATCAGGTTCTTTCGATAGAACTCACTGCTCGACTGAAGCGCTCCGATGGCGTCATTGGTTTTGGCGACAGCCGAAGAATGCGAGGCCGGCTCAGTGGTGGCCAGCATTCGGATACTTTCCAGGCGCGCATGAAGCAGGGCGACCTGAATGTCATCGATGACCTGAACGCTGGGAAGCGAATTCAGCGAGATGTTCTGTTCGGCCGCTCGAAGATGGCCCATCTGTACGTACGAAAAGACACCGAGCCCGACCAGCAGGACCGTGATGATGCCGAAACAGAGCGACGCCCTGCGTGAAATATTGAGGGATCTGAGGTTCATGTTTGCCTCCGGTGGCAAAGCGTTTGCGGAGGGTAGAGTGCTCCCTTCCTATAAACAGTGTTTCTGCCGGAGTAGAACTTTATTGAGTTGAATGTTTGTTAAGAAATATTCATTTAAATAGACGTTACTGGAAGTGTCTCGGCGCGATGAAAGAGCGTAAAGAATCGGCTTATAGATTTCATCTATCCGATTAATAGAAAATTAGTTAAGTATTTGCTCTAAAGAGTTGGTGCATTTGAACAGCGAAGTGTCCAGCGTTCCGGAAGTACGCGTCAGATGCCGGCCGCACTCGACTTATCGGGAGGCGGCGAGGCCGATAGCATGGAGTAAATGCTCTTCATGTTCGGCCAGAGTCTGTTGCGTTGCATCAGGCCTTCGCGGAGGCCGTCGCACTGTCCAGAAATTTCGCGGTGACACCCATGCATGCCGTGCGCTCTTCCACGTGCGGCATGTGGCTGGACTCTTCGAAAACTACCGACTGAATGTCAGGCACGTTGTCCTGGTAAGGCTTCACCACGAGCGGTGTGGCTTCGTCATAACGGCCGGAAATCAGCAGTGTAGGCACTTGAATGAGGTGCAGACGATCAACAATGGTCCAGTCTTTCATGGTGCCGATCACATGAAACTCGGTCGGGCCGTTCATGGCGTGGTACACGGTCGGGTCTTCATCGATCTGGTCGAAAGTACGCTGCACTTCCTCTGGCCACGGGTTAACCCGGCACACGTGACGGTTATAGAAGAGGCGAGACGCTTCCTTGTATTCATCGTCCTGCAAAGTGCCCGCCTGTTCATGTCGCAAAAGCGTTTTCTGTACGGCTTCCGGCAACTCCCGACGCAGGCGGTTGGCTTCGCTGACCCAGGTGTGCATGTCGGCTGGCGAATTGGCGATGACCAGCGCCTTAAGCCCGGACGGTTGGCGTACCGCATGCTCGGAGGCGAGCATGCCGCCCCAGGACTGGCCCAGCAGGGCGTAGTTGTTGGCAATATCCAGGTGCATCAGCAGGTTGTCCAGCTCAGCGAGAAACAGATCGACTGTCCATAAATCCGCTTTTTTATCTGGTAAATGGGTCGATTTGCCGTTGCCCAGCTGGTCGTAATGAATAACCGCGCGGCCGGTGCTGGCGATGTCCTTGAACGCATCCACGTAGTCATGGGTGCAGCCGGGACCGCCATGCAGGATGACCAGCGGCGTGTGGGGACCACGCAGATCGCCTGTTACCCGATACCAGGTCTGGTATTGGCCAAAAGGTGCTTTATCTTCCTGAATTGTGATCTCTGACATGCTGTCGGTCTCCCGGTTATGGATCGGGGCACCTTAGCGCTGTGTGTCGTCAGCGATAACTGTAAAAAATGATAGGTTTTGCCCCTGAAACAAAGGGTCAGCTGTCCAGCAATCTATAATGTACAGCGCGCACCACAGCCTGCACGCGGTTCTTCGCCCCGAGCTTCTGCATGGCGGAGTTGAGGTGCAGTGTCACGGTGGCAACGGAGCGGTTGAGGTGCTGGGCAATTTCCTTGGCCGTCAGGCCATCGGCGGACCAGCGCAGGCATTCACGTTCACGGCGCGTGAGCTTGATTGCCGTGCAGGAGTGCATCGCCTCGTCGAACATCGGGTACGCCACTTCTTGAAAGGCATGTGCCAGCAGGCCGAACTCGGCGAGACTTTGTCTGGCGTCTTCCAGCGCCGCGTTGCTGCTGTCGGAGCAAATACCAGTGAGCGTTGCGAACCCACCTCTGGGCATGTGGATCGGCACCGTCACGCCGCAGGTCATATGAAATTCGTTGAGATAGCGCACCACAGGTGTGTGCAGGTCCTTGATGACTGTGCGTAACACGGTTTCTGCCTTGGGCTGGTAAGACCAGACGAAGGGCGAAACGCTGTTTACCGCCAGTTGCTGAACAGGGTCGATCTGGTAATAGCCCTTGCGGCACCAGAGCGTGTGCCAGTCTTCGGGTGCGTTGCGCAGTGCAAGCAATGAAGGGGTGATCAGTGCACCATCATGGGACACGGGCACCGGGCTGTAATCATAAACCACTGCGTCGAAACCGAGTCCTGCAGCGAGCATCCAAGCGCAGTCCATCTGCTGGTCCAGCGTGGCCGCAGACTGTAGACGTGTATTGAAATCCGACAACCTCACGTGCATGGCATGACTTCCTTTGTCATTCGACCCATCGAGTGACAACTATAGCAATGAACGAAGCAAAGACGGTGCCACGCGCCCGAATCCGAATGACCTGTGAGTTGAAAAACCTATAAAAATTGCTAGCTGTCACCCGACAAGCGGCGCGATAGGGTTGAGTCATGGTTGCTTGGGCATCGCGAGTGCCCGGCACCGCGGTGTCTCGCGGAGAAAAGGGCACTGTGGGAGGCGGCTTGCCGGCAAGCCACCTCCCACACCATTTCGTTTCACCCGCAGGTTACGTTTTGTCTGATAGAAGACGGTTATCTGCTGCGAAGCGGGATCACGCGACAGGTGTTTTCCAACGGTTCTGAAGTGTCGTTCTATCATGAGAGGCCCGCAGCGATTTTTTCGGTCCTGCTTGATCTTCTTCAACCACCTCGGGACATGTAATGAATCTGGGTCGTTATCGTTTCATTCTCCAGCGCCCGCTGCAGCTCTTGCCTGTATTGTTCGGGATCAGTCTGGTGACCTTCATTCTGGTGCGCTCGATACCCGGCGATCCGGCGCGCATCCTGCTGGGGGCCCGCAGCACGCCCGATGCGCTGGCCAACATTCGTGCCCAGTACGGCCTTGATCAGCCGATGTGGATGCAATACGTCTATTTCATGAAAAACCTGGTACAGGGCGATATGGGCAAATCGCTGTTGTACAAGATCGATGTCTTGAAACTGATCGTCACACGCCTGGAGCCCACGCTGTTTCTGGTGCTGGGCAGCGTATTGCTGGCCCTGCTGATTGCTATCCCGCTGGCCACCCTTGCCGCGCGCAACAAAGGCAGTTGGGGCGATAACCTGATTCGCGTGTTCACCACCACAGGGCTGGGCATGCCCGCTTTCTGGCTGGGCATCATGTTGATCCTGCTGTTCAGCGTGAAGCTGGGCTGGTTTCCGGTGTCAGGCTATGGCAACGACTGGCTGGACAAGCTTCATCACATGGTGCTGCCGTGCCTGACCATTGCGCTGGCTTTAGCCGCAGTTCTGGTGCGCAACCTGCGCGCCAGCATGCTGATGGAATTGCAGGCCGATCACGTCACCGCAGCCCGTGCCCGGGGTGTCAGTGAAGGTGCACTGTTCCGCCGTCACGTTCTGCCCAACTCGCTGGTACCTTCCATCAATCTCCTGGCGGTCAACATCGGCTGGCTGATCAGCGGCACTGTGGTCGTCGAAAGCCTGTTCGCCATTCCGGGCATTGGTCAGTTACTGGTGCGTGGCATCTTCAGCCGCGACTACATGGTGGTGCAGGGCGTCGCGATGGTGCTGGCCTGCGCGACAGTCATGGTGAATTTTCTGGCGGACGTTGCCACAGTGGCCGTCGATCCCCGGGTGAACATCAAATGAATACCGCTCAGGCCCACGTGCCCGCTCAATGGCATACGCGACTGCGTCTGCGCTTGCGCAACGGCCGACTGGCCATGTTGCTCGGCGGCTCGCTGCTGGGCGTGTGGCTGCTGCTGGCGATCTTCGCGCCATGGCTGGCGCCTTATGATCCGATCTTCCAGAACACCGAATTGCGCCTGATGGGGCCGCATCTGGCGCATCCGTTCGGAACCGACAATTTTGGCCGCGACATCTTGTCCCGCGTGATCTGGGCGGCCCGCATCGACCTGCAGATCTGCGTTCTGGGCGTGGTGTTCCCGTTTATGATCGGCACCGTCGTCGGCGCGCTGTCCGGCTACATCGGCGGTCGTTTCGACAACCTGTGCATGCGCGTGATCGACATCGTGCTGGCGTTCCCGTTTCTGGTGCTGATGCTGGCAATCATCGCGATTCTCGGTCCTGGCCTGACCAGCTTCTATATCGCCATGGCGCTGGTGGGCTGGGTGTCTTACGCGCGCCTGATCCGCTCGCAGATTCTGGTGCTCAAGGAAAGCGACTTTGCCCTTGCCGCCAAGAGCCTGGGCTTCGGTCACTTGCGCATTCTGTTTCGCCACCTGCTGCCCAATGCGCTGTTCGGCTCCGTCGTGTTTTCCATGTCCGATGCCGTGCTGGTACTGCTCAGTGGTGCTGCGGTCAGTTACCTGGGCCTTGGCGTGCAGCCGCCGTTGGCCGAGTGGGGCACGATGGTTGCCGAAGGCCAGGCGTTTCTGACGTCGGCCTGGTGGATCTGCCTGTTTCCAGGCCTGGCCATCGTTACCCTGGCCATGGGCTTCAGCCTGTTGGCGGACGGTGTAGCCGAAACACTGGGAGAACGCCGATGAGCACGCCGGTGCTGAAGGTCAACGACATGAGCGTGGTTGCCAGCAACCGTGGCCGCGAGGTGACGCTGGTGGACCGGCTGTCATTCGATCTCGAACAGGGCGAGATTCTCGGTCTGGTCGGTGAGAGCGGTTCGGGCAAGACCATGGCCTGTCGGGCCTTGATGCAGTTGATGCCGTCGCCTGATCTGCAAGTGCGCGGTGGCTCGGTGTTGCTGAACGATATCGATCTGCTCACACTCGACGCCGCCCGGATGCGCGCCATGCGCGGGCGTCGCATCGGCATGATCTTCCAGAACCCCAGCAGCCACCTCGACCCCCTGATGCGCATCGGCGAACAGATTGCCGAGGGCTTTCGTCTGCATCAGGGCTCGTCGAAGCGCGAGGCCAGGGCACAGGCCATCGACCTGTTGCGTCAGGTCGGCATTCCCGATCCGGCTTCTCGCGTGGATAACTATCCCCACGAATTCTCCGGTGGCATGCGCCAGCGCGCGATGATCGCCGTGGCGTTGGGCTGCGGCCCGCAGGTGCTGATTGCCGACGAGCCGACCACCGCGCTGGACGTGACCGTGCAGGCGCAAATCCTGCGTCTGTTGCTTGACCTGCGTGATCGTCACGGACTTTCGCTGATCATGATCACCCATGATCTGGGCGTGGTGGCGCAAACCTGCGATTCAATCGCGGTGATGTACGCCGGTCGCCTGTGCGAGCACGGTAGCAAACGCGATGTGTTGGCGCGTGCGCGGCATCCCTACACACGCGGCCTGATCGAGTGTCAGCCCGCCAGCAGTGCGGGCAATGCGCTGTTGCGCACCATTCCCGGTCAACCGCCGCTGCTCGATGCATTGCCTGAAGGCTGTCGGTTCCATGCTCGCTGCACGCATGCCGGGCCGGACTGCGCTGCACAGTTACCGTTCATGCGACCTGTGGGCAACGGCCACGCCGCTGCCTGTCATTACCCGTTACCGATGACGTTGGCGCACGCCGAAGAGGTGCACTCATGAGCGGCCCGACATTGCTGAACGTGAATGATCTGGTGGTGCGCTTCCCGACTTCCGGAACCGGTTTTCTGGGCATGCACAAGCAATGGGTTCAGGCCGTCAACGGTGTGTCCCTGACCATAGGCGCAGGCGAAACGCTGGGATTGGTCGGCGAGTCCGGTAGCGGCAAGAGCACGCTGGGCCGCGCCATCTTGCGCCTGAATGATGTGACTTCCGGGCAGATCGTGTTTGATGACGTCGATGTGGCGCAGGGCCGCGGTATTCATCTCCAGCGCCTGCGCAGCGAAACGGCAATGATCTTTCAGGACCCGTTTTCTTCGCTCAATCCGCGCATGACCATCGGTGCCACGCTGGCCGAGGTTATGCACGTGCAGCGCAAGGTCGCCAGGTCCGACATCCCGGCCCGGGTCATCGAGTTGTTGGACATGGTCGGCCTGCGCCCCGAATTCGCCGACCGCAAGCCTGGCGCCTTGAGCGGCGGGCAATGCCAGCGCGTCGGCATCGCCCGCGCGCTGGCCATCGAACCGCGGCTGATCATTGCCGACGAATGCGTGGCCGCGCTGGATGTGTCGATTCAGGGCCAGATCATCAATCTGCTGCTGGAACTGCGCCAGCGCATGAACCTGGCCATCCTGTTCATCGCTCACGATCTGGCCATCGTACGCCGGCTCTGTGACCGGGTGGCGGTGATGTACCTGGGCCGCATCGTCGAGGAAGGACCTGTCGAATCGGTCTTTCTCAGCCCGCGTCATCCCTACACCGCAGCCTTGATTCAGGCGATTCCGGAAATCGATCCGGATCGCCCGCTGCCCGGCGAGCCGCTACAGGGTGAACCGCCAAGCCCGCTGCATCTTCCGGAAGGCTGTGCGTTTCATCCCCGCTGCCGTTTTGCCCGGGCCGACTGTTCCAGCATCGCGCCACCCACGCGTCATGTGGGCGAACAGCGCTACGACTGCGTGCTTGAAGAACCTGTTTTCTGATCCCGTAATCACTATCCGTTCTCGATACCGACAAGGAGTTTCCGTATATGAAAGCACGACCTGTGAAGTTGCTGACCGTCGCCATGCTGGCGGCCTGTTCCCTGGCCGCGGGGGTGGCGGAAGCCGCTGGCGTGCTGACCATTGGCCGCCGCGAAGACGGCACCACGTTCGACCCGATCAAGAGCGCGCAGAACATCGATAACTGGGTGTTCTCCAACGTCTACGATGTGCTGATCCGGGTCGATAACAAGGGCACGAAACTGGTGCCGGGGCTGGCAGAAAGCTGGAGCATTTCACCGGACGGGCTCACGTACACCTTGAAGATGCGCCCGTCGAAGTTCTCCGACGGCTCCGAACTGACCGCCAGCGACGCGGTGTTCAGCCTGCTGCGCATTCGCGATGACAAAGGTTCGCTGTGGAGCGACTCCTACAAGATCATCGACACCGCCGTGGCAAGCGACCCGCACACGCTGGTGATCACCCTGAAACACCCGTCGGCCTCGTTCCTCTCGCAACTGGCGCTGCCCAACGTTTCGATTCTGTCGGAAAAGGCCATGAAAACCCTGGGCGAAGAAGCCTACGCGGAAAAGCCGGTGGGTTCGGGTGCATTCACCGTAAAGGAATGGCGGCGTGGCGACCGGGTGATTCTGGAAAAGAACCCCAACTTCTGGGAAGCCTCGACCGTCAGCCTCGACGGTGTTGAGTGGATATCCGTGCCGGACGACAACACCCGCATGCTCAAGGTCCAGGCTGGCGAGCTGGACGCTGCGATCTACGTACCGTTTTCCCGGGTCGAGACCCTGAAGAAAGACGCCGGTCTGGTCGTACACGAAGATCCGTCCACCCGCGAAGATCACCTGCTGATCAACCACGAGCATGGCGCGCTGGCGAAAGTGGAAGTACGTCAGGCGCTGGACATGGCCATCGACAAGAAATCCCTCGTCGAAGCCGCTACCTTCGGACTGGGTACTGTCGCCAATTCCTACATTCCTAAAGGCGCGCTGTACCACTACGCCGACAACCTGCAACGCCCTTACGACCCAGTCAAAGCCAAAAAAATGCTGGCCGACGCGGGCGCCTCAGACCTGAAACTCAATTACATCGTTAACGCAGGCAACGAAGTCGACGAGCAGATCGCCGTCATGCTTCAGCAGCAACTGGCCAAGGTCGGCGTGACCACCACGCTTCAGAAAGTCGACCCGAGCCAGAGCTGGGACATGCTGATCGCCGGTGACTACGACATCTCCGTCATGTACTGGACCAATGACATTCTCGATCCGGATCAGAAGACCACGTTCGTGCTCGGGCATGACACCAACATGAACTACATGACTCGCTACCGGAACGACAAGGTCAAGGAACTGGTCGCCGCCGCCCGCGTGGAAATGGACCCGAAAAAACGCGAGCAGATGTACATCGACCTGCAGAAAATGGCCAAGGCTGACGTGAACTGGATCGACCTCTACTACAGCCCGTACATCAGCGTATCGCGCAAGAACATCGAACACTTCGGCCAGAACCCGCTGGGTCGGTTCACGCTGGAGGAAACGGTCAAGCGCTGAGGCCGGTGCTGTTCTGCGACAGAAACAGGCTTGTGTTAAACCCCTCGGCATCTTCGACGTAGCGCTGTCGCGCAGCAAACTGGGTGGAGCGGACCAGGCGGTGCTTGTACGGTCCTTTGTTTGCTGTGAGACAGCCCCAGGTTCACGCAACTGTTCGATGGATGCATGAGCGGTTGCGTGTCATCGCTTTGGGTTAATCCTGTCTTGATGCTGTGATAAACGCGTTCATGCCCTGCAAGCTCATCTCACGCCTCATGCTGACGCCGCGCGTCGCTCAGCATCGAGATCGTCAGCTTGCGAACTTCCAGCTTGCTGATCTCCACATGGGAGCGCAGCAGCAACAGCGCTTCATCACGTTTGCGGGCTTGAAGAGCGTTGAGGATGGCGGCGTGTTCGAGGTAGGTGTGTTCGATGCGGGCGCTCTTGAAGAAATCCAGGCGTCTGACGATGCGGATACGCTCGGTGACTTCATGGTGCACGCGGGCCATTTCCTGATTGCCTGAGGCGGCCACCAGCTGGGTGTGAAACTGCTCGTCGAGGTCGGCGACCACTTGCATGTCGGTGTGCCATTGGCTTTTGTCCACCAGCCAGTGTCCACGCAGAATGTTGAGTTCCGGGTGAACCTCGGCAGAGGCACAGATGCGTTCCACGGCCGCGCATTCCAGCACGATGCGCAAATCGTAGAGCTGGTCGATCTGGGTGAAGTCCAGCGGCTTGACCGACCAGCCCCGGCGAAACTCGACTTCCAGATAACCTTCGCGCTGCAAGCGGTAGAGCGCGTCGCGAACCGGCGTGCGGGACACCTGATAACGGTCGGCCAACTGGTTTTCAGTAAAGCGGTCGTAGGGCAGCAGATAGAAATCGAAGATTTCCTGTTTCAGCCGACGGTAGACGTCTTCGGCGAGTGCGTTGGTGGAGTGGGGCGCGTTCACGGCGTTCACTCCAGCGTGCTCAGGTCGATGCTGACATGCGCGGCCACGACTTTCCACGCACCCTCGAAGCGGGCCCAGGTTTGCATCTGGCGTCCCAGCCGTTGAGTGACGCCGTCGTGAAATTCGGTGCTGACCGTCGCGAAGTCTTCGCCGAAGGTGCTGACGACCGTGCGCACCAGTTGCCGTCCGGGACCGAGCGGCTGGCAGTGACGTCGATACCGTGCGATGGCTTCGGCGCCGTGCAGGTTTTCCGCCACGCCGTAACGCACAGTGTGTTCGGAACTCCAGAAGTAGTCGTCCAGCGTTGTCAGCTCATTGGCCAGCAACGCGCGTTCGTAATCGATGAACGCATTGGTGACGGCGGCCACCACATGAGGCAGGTTGATTTCCATCAGGCTGTACTCCTTGTCTGTATTGCCTGCTCCAGGGCCGACAACGACGTCACTCGACCGACAATGCCGCCCTGGGCGGTGATCATGTCGAGCGTCGCTTGCTTGAAGGCGGGAAAGTAACTCTCGGTGGCGTCTTCGATCAACAGGCAGCGGTAACCGCGATCATTGGCTTCGCGCATGCTGCTTTGCACGCAAACCTCCGTGGTCACACCGGCGAAGATCAGATGAGTGATGCCTGCGGTGCTCAGTTTTCCGTGCAGTTCCGTGCCGAAAAACATGCCCTTGCCGGGTTTGTCGATGACCCATTCGCCGGCAATCGGAGCCAGCGCGTCGATGATCTGATTGCCCGGCTGACCACGCACCAGAATCCGCCCCATCGGCCCGGCATCGCCAATGCGCAGGCCCGGCACGCCATGTTCGAGTTTGGCGGGCGGGCAGTCGGCGAGGTCTTCGGCATGGGATTCGCGGGTGTGGATCACGGTCATGTTCTGGGCGCGTGCCAGCGCCAATAGCTGTTGAACTGTCGGGATAATGGCTTGCAGCGGCAACACGTCGTTACCCAGCGCTGCGCCGAAACCACCGGGCTCGAGAAAATCGCGCTGCATGTCGATGATCACCAGCGCCGTGCTGGCGGGTTCGAAGGCAAAGCGGGTCGGATGGGCGCTGACGTCGATCATGCGGACGCCTTCTGCGGATGTTCCGCGCCCGCCATGTGCTTGCCCAGCTCGGTACGGTCGGCAGCGTTCGAGAGCGTTTCGAAGACCAGCTCTCCGTCGTGGATCACAGCGATACGGTCTGCCAGGGTCAATAGCTCGTCGAGGTCTTCGCTCAACAGCAGCACGGCAGCGCCGCTGTTGCGAGCATCGATCAGGCGTTGATGGATCAGCGCCACGGACGAGAAATCCAGACCGAACACCGGGTTGGCGACGATCAGCACGGCAATGTCCGAGGTCAGCTCGCGAGCCAGTACCGCGCGTTGCACATTGCCGCCGGACAGGGTGCCGACAGGCCGGTGCGGGTCGTTCGGCGTGACCTGAAACCGTTCGATCAGACCGCGAGCCTGAGCGGCGACGGCGCGCCGGTCGATGCGCCAGCCCTGACGGCACAGCGGCGGGCGGTCGAAATTGCGCAAGGCCAGATTGTCGGCAACGCTGAGCCCGCCGATGCAGGCATTGCGCAGCGGCTCTTCCGGCAGGCTGAACACGCGCAGGCGCTGCATCTGTTCGCGGCTGGCGTGGTAAGGCTGACCATCGATCAGCACGCGGCCGGCGCTGAACGGCCGCTGGCCCAGCAGGGCTTCGGTCAGTTCGCGCTGGCCGTTGCCGGAGATACCGGCAATGCCAAGGATTTCTCCGGGCCGCACCGAGAGGCTCAGGTTCCTGACTGCCAGCGTGCCTTTGTCGCCCGGTACATCAAGCTGCTCGACCTGCAATTGTGGGGCATGTTCAGGCACCGGCGGTCGATCACTGCTGACACTGTTGGTTTGCGCGTGGCCCATCATCCACGTGGCCATTTGCTGAGTCGTGGTATCGGCGACTGCGCTGCTCGCCACCCAGCGACCTTTGCGCAATACCGTGACATCGTCGGCGTAGGTGCTCACCTCGCGAAACTTGTGGGTGATCATCAGCACCGTCAGCTCGCCACGGTGCGCCATCTGCTGCATGAGGCCCAATACCTCGTCGGCTTCCTGAGGCGTGAGCACCGAGGTCGGCTCGTCGAGAATCACCAGCCGACGTTCCAGATACAGCTGCTTGAGAATTTCCAGCTTCTGCTTTTCACCGGCAGCCAGACTGCTGACCGGTCGCTGAATGTCGAGGCGAAACGGCATGCCTTCCATGAAGGCTTGCAGGCGCTCGTGCTCGGCGCTCCAGTCGATGCGCCACGGAAGGTCGCCACGGGACAGCACCAGATTTTCTGCCACGCTCAGGCCCGGCGCGACGGTGAAATGCTGATACACCATACCGATCTGCAACTGGTGCGAGTCGCGTGGGGTGCGGATCTCGTGCTCGCGGTTGTTGATCAGAATGCTGCCCGACTGCAACGGGCCGTAGCCGATGATGCCTTTGACCAGCGTGCTTTTGCCGGCGCCGTTTTCGCCCAGCAGCGCATGGACGGTTCCGGCCCGCACTTTGAGTGACACGTCATCCAGCGCACGAAACGCGCCGAAGCTTTTGCTGACGCCGATGGTTTCCAGGCTCAGGGCGCGCATGTTCACGCTCCCAGTACATCGCGAAGCATCGATGAATGCCCGACGGCACCGAACACGCCGCCCTGCATCTTGATCATGCTCAGGGCCGCGGCGTGGTTGGCCGGGTCGGTCGCGCCGCAGCAGTCCTCGAGCAGGATGCATTCGAAGCCGCGATCATTGGCGTCACGCAGGGTGGTGTGCACGCACACGTCCGTCGTGATGCCCGTGAGGATCAGGTTTTCGATGCCCCGGGTTCGCAGCACCAGCTCAAGATCGGTGGCGTAGAAAGAACCCTTGCCCGGCTTGTCGATCACGATCTCGCCGGGCAGCGGGGCGAGTTCATCGATCAGTTCCCAGCCGGGCTCGCCCCTTATCAGAATCTTGCCGCACGGGCCGGGATCGCCGATGCCTGCACCGATACGCTGCGAACGCCAGCGCTTGTTGGCGGGCAGGTCGCTGAGGTCCGGGCGATGGCCTTCGCGGGTATGAATGATGGTGAAGCCCAGCGGACGCATCAGCGCAAGCAGTCCCTTGATCGGCTCGATGGGCGCCCGGGTCAGTGCCAGGTCGTAGCCCATGCTGTCGACATACCCGCCGACGCCGCAGAAGTCGGTCTGCATATCGATCACGATCAGCGCAGTGTTGCGTGCGTTGAGCTGGCCGTTCCACGGCCACGGATAAGGCTCGGAAGCGAGGTGGCGTTCGCTCATCGTGATGATTCCTTCCACGTCGTCGGGGTGGGTTTGAACGTACGCCGGGGCGTATCGAAGCCGCAGGCTTGGCCGTCGGTGTGTACCACATCGGCTTCCCACGGCAGGCGATACTGCCCGGCCGCCAGATCGTGCATGTAGGTGTAAGGGCAGTCCTGTGCGCCGCCTTTGACGGCGACATAACCGCGGTGGCCGAATTGATAGATATTGTTCTCCACGCCCCAGTTGATCCGCGCTTCACGGACCAGATCCGGGCGCAGTTCGCAGCAGACGATTTCATCGGCGCGTCCGCCGCCCTCGGCCATGATCGTGCCGTCGAAATCGACGAACATCGCTTCGCCCATCGAATCGAAGGTGCCGTCGGAGCCGCACATGCAAACGCTGGCGGTCTGCATCAGGTTGGTGAAGGCGTTGCTCTGGTTGGTGATCTTCCACGCGTGGCGAATCGGCGCTGTGTAGCCCGCCGTGCGCAGCATGATGTCTGCGCCTTTGTAGGCGCACTCGCGGGCCATCTCGGGAAACATGCCGTCGTGGCAGATGATCAGCGCCAGCTTGCTGCCGCGTGGACCGTCGCACACCGGTATGCCCAGATCGCCGGGCTCCCAGGGCTCGACCGGCACCCACGGGTGCAGCTTGCGGTAGTAGAGCTGAATCTCGCCCATGTCATCGACGATCAGACCGCTGTTGAACGGGTTGCCGTGAGGGTTGGCTTCCATGATCGAGAAACAGCCCCAGATGCGGTGATCGCGGCAGGCCTGACGCAGCGCCGCGACTTCGGGACCGTCCAGGCTGCACATGATGTCCGGTGCCGTACTCATGGACAGACCGTGCAGCGAATACTCGGGAAACACGATCAGGTCCATGCCGGGATTGCTGCGCCTTGCCTTGGCGACCATCGACACCACTTTTTCGGTTTGCGCCCACAATGCTTCGCGGGTGTGCGGGTCGGGAAGCGCCAGTTGCGCCAGACCGATCACCACGCCATTGGGCGATTTGTTCAAGCCACCAAGACCACTGGCCATGTCATGCCTCCTCTGGAAATGCGTTCATCGGGTCATGCTCAATTCGCCGGGCGCGCCGTTCAGGGTGCGGCCACGTCGACAGGTCGCGTACATCACGCCGAGGGTCAGCGCGTAGGGCGCGGCCGCGAACAGGTAGTAGCCACTGCTGATGCCCACCGCCTGCAACGCCGGGCCAATCGCACCGGCTGCGCCGAACAGCAGCGATGCCCACAGACACGCGAGCGGCCGCCAACGGGCGAAAATCACCAGCGCCACGGCCATCAGGCCCTGACCGCTGGACAGACCTTCGTTCCAGCTGCCGGGGTAATACAAGGACAGGTACGCACCGCCGATGCCCGCCAGTGCACCGCCGATGGCCGTGGCGACAATGCGTACCCGGATCGGCCGATAGCCCAGCGCCTGAGCGGTTTCAGCGTGATCACCCACCAGTCTCAGCGTCAGGCCCCAGCGCGTGCTGCGCAGCCCCCAGTGCAACGCAAAGGCCAGCGCCACACCGATGAAAAACAGCACGTTGATGTTCAATGCCGAGCGCAGACGTTCTTCATCGCTCCATGTACCCAGCGCCAGTGACGGCAGCATGGGCGCTTGCGGCTGAATGAACGCCTTGCCGAGAAAGAACGCCAGACCGGTGCCGAGCAGGATCAGCGCAATGCCGAACGCAATGTCGTTGACCCGTGGCAATGAGCAGGCAATGCCGTGCAGCAGCCCCAGCAGCAGGCCGACGCCGGCGGCTGCCCCCACGCCCAGCCAGGCCGAGCCTGTCAGACACGCAGCGGCATAGCCTGACATGGCCCCGGCCACCAGAATGCCTTCCAGCCCCAGATTGATGCGGCCACTTATTTCCGTCAGGCATTCGCCCAGGCTGACAAAAAGGAACGGCGTACCGACTCGGATCGATCCAGCCAGCAGGGCTAATAAAAAGGTGCTCAGGTCGATATCAGCCACGTTGCAGTGCTCCTTTTTCGAGGCTGGCCTGCGGTGGCGCGAGCCTCATCTTCCAGGCCGCCAGACGCCCGCTCAGGGCTTCCCAGAGCAACAGATTGGTAAACAGCAAGCCTTCGAGAATCAGCGTGGTGGCATCCGGCAGTCCGAGACGACGCTGCAACAGGCCACCGCTGGCCTCCAGACCGCCCAGCAGGATCGCGCAGAAGATGATCGCCAAGGGATGATGGCGGGCGGCGAACGCGACCAGAATGCCGCTGGTGCCATACCCCGCGATCATCGCAACGTTGGCGCTGCCTTGTACCGCCGTGACTTCGAACATGCCTGCCAGACCGGCTGCCGCACCGCCAAGCAGGCAGCTCAACAGAATCAGTCGATCCACCGGCAAGCCGATCATCAATGCCGTACGCACGTTGCCGCCGACGACCCCGAGGGCAAAACCCTTGGTGCTGTGGCGCACCAATACGTACGCGAGCAGACAGGCAAACACACCGGCTACAAGTCCCCAGTGCACTTCGAAACTGTCGCTGATGGTGCCGACCAGATAGGCGTCATCCAGCGGCGGCGTGGACGGCTTGTTCAGGCTTGCCGGATCGCGCAACGGTCCTTCGACCATTTGCCTGAACAGCGCCAGCGCGATGTACGACAGCAACAGGCTGCTGATGGTCTCATTGACGCCCCGGTGCTGGCGCATCCAGCCACTCAGGCCGATCCACAGTGCACCGGTCAGCATCGCGACGAGGCCCATGCAGCCGAGCATCAGCCAGGGTGCCACTGGCGGCAGCCAGAGCGGTGTGACCGCCGCTGCCAGCCCGCCGAGCACCAAGGCACCTTCGCCACCGATAATGATCAGTCCGGCTCTAGCCGGCAGCGCGACGCAGAGCGCGGTCAGCATCAACGGTGCCGCGCGCTGCAAGGTGTTCTCCAGCGCAAACCATGAGCCGAATGCGCCTTCGCCGACCAGATGCAGGGCCTGCCAGGCCGGCTTGCCCTGAACCGCGAGGAACAGCAGAAACAGCACGCACGACGACAGCACCGCCAACAGCGTCGGCAGGCTCGGCAGCAGCGCTACGGCAAGACGCCGCAGAGTTCGCGAGACCAACATCGGACGTTCCTCAGATCTGGCCAACAACGCCTTCCACCAGATAATTCATGCTTTCCAGCACGATATCGTTCTGGGCCTGAGCCACGCCGTCGGCGATCACCACCTTGCCTTTATTGTCCTTGAGCGGGCCTTTGAAAATCACGAAGCTGCCCGCCATCATTTGTGCCTTGATCGCGTCGGCGTTCTGTCTGGCGTCGGCACTCACGGCTGGCCCGTAGGCCGAGGTCTTGACGAAACCGTCCCGCAAACCGCCGCGCAGGAAATTGATCATCGGCGCGCCATTCCGGATAGCGGCGACATGAGCTTTGTAGGGCGTTTCCCAGTTCCATTCGGCGCCGGTCAGATAGCCTTTGGGGGCGAGCGCTGCCTGGCTGGCGTGGTAACCGCAGGTCATGGCACCGCGTTTTTCGGCCGTTTCGACAATGACCTTGGGACCGTCGACGTGGCAGGTAAGCACATCGCAACCTTGATCGATCAGGCTGTTGGCGGCTTCCGCTTCCTTGATCGGCAACGACCAGTCGCCGGTGAAAATCACGGTAGTGACGATGCTCGGGTCCACGGAGCGTGCGCCCATGGCAAACGCGTTCAGGTTGCGCAGCACCTGCGGCACCGGCTTGGCAGCGACGAAACCAAGCTTTTTCGACTTGCTCATGTGTCCGGCCACCACGCCGTTCAGGTATTGGGCTTCGTCGATGTAGCCGAAGAAGCTGCCTGCGTTCATCGGGTCGCTACCGGCTTTCCACAATCCGCCACAGTGGGCGAAACGCACGTCCGGGTATTTCTTCGCCACCTTGACCACGTGCGGGTCGAAGTAACCGAAAGAGGTCGGGAAGATCAGCGTCGCGCCGTCCTGGCGGATCATCGCTTCCATGGTCTTCTGCACCGCCACGGTTTCCGGAACGTTTTCTTCTTCGATCACTTTGACGTTGGGCAGTGTCTTGATGATGGCGGCCGCCTGCGCATGGGCCTGGTTGTAACCAAAGTCATCACGGGCGCCCACGTAAATGAAACCCACCACCAGCGGGGCGTCGGCTGCGTAGACCCGACTGAACGGCAGCGCCGCGCTGAGACCGATAATGCCCGCCAGTTTGATGAAACTGCGACGATCGACATTCGACATTGGTGCTACCCCTGATCAATGAGTCTTGGAAGACGTGGTATTCGCAGCGCGGTAGGCGCGCCAGCCTTTGAATTCGGTGATGTCCTGCGCGTCCGCAAGCCCGCCGGGCTCGCAGATGAAACCCTTGACCCATTGGCCGTTGGCCAACTGCAACGAGCCGATGCCCAGTGGTGCGGGAGTGGCGGCGACGAAGGCTCCGAACTGGCTGAGCGGCATTTCCCAGACCTCGACTTCGATGTTCGCGCCCTGCTCAGGCACACGAACCAGTCCGGGTTTGGCGGGTGTGGTGTTCGCCAGCGCATAGAGTCGATAGTCCGCACTGGTCGTGGTGAGACTGCGCAGACGAGCGCCGCCTTCAAGCAATTGCCAGTTGAGCGGCTGGCCCTGAAGATGAGCGCCGACCACGGCAACCTGAACGGTTGGGACGTTGAAGGGCAGGGGCGCCAGCGCCACGCTGTCGCGCTGATCGCTCGCACCGAAGTGGGCCTGCCAGCCTGCCGCGATCTCGGCAAGACGCTGGTCAGCGCCTGCCGGGCCGATCAGCGTAATTCCTGCGGGAAGGCCGTCGTCACGACGATGCGTCGGAATGGCCAGCGCACTCATGTTCATCAGGTTGACGAAGTTGGTGTAATAACCCAGTCGCGAGTTGAGCTCGACCGGATCGGCCAGCACGGCCTCGATGGTCGGCATGCAGGGTGCGGTCGGCACGACCAGCACATCGACCTCGGCCAGCAGCGCTTCAGCCGCGCGAGTCAGCTCGGCCAGGCGATAGCGCGCCTTGAAACTGTCCACCGCGTCGAACTGATCGGCACTTTGCAGAATGCTGCGCACCACGGGATGAATGTCCGTCGCATGCGTCTCGAAAAATTCACCGACCGCCGCGCGCCGTTCTGCGACCCATGGGCCCTGATAGAGCAGGGCGGCGGCCTCGGCGAAGACCTCGAATGCGACGCAGGTCAGCGTGACCTGCGGATCGCTCTCGAGTGATTTCAACGCCTTGTCGAACGCAGCGGCTGCCTGGGCATCGCCGAAGAATTCACAGCGCTGCGGCACCGCGACCCGCCGCGCCCGACGCAATACCGGCAACGCCTGCACCGCGACACTGGTCGAATCCAGTGCATCGAAATCAGCCATCACCTGCGCGACCTGCCAGGCTTGCGCTACGTCATTGGCAAAGATCGACGGACAATCCAGCGTCCTGCAGGCTGGAACGACACCGCGACTGCTGAACAGCCCGAGGCTCGGTTTGAGCCCGACGATCCCGTTGAAGCCCGCAGGCACCCGGCCCGACCCGGCCGTGTCCGTGCCCAAGGCAAAGCACACATGACCCCGTGCCACGGCCACGGCAGAACCCGAACTCGACCCTCCGCTGACGTATGCCGGATCACAGGCATTGCGCACCGCGCCATACGGCGAGCGCACCCCTACCAATCCCGTGGCGAATTGATCCAGATTGGTCTTGCCGATCAACACCGCGCCGCTGTCCAGCAGGCGCTGCACCACATGTGCGGTGGCCTGAGCCTGATAGGCAAACTCGGGACAGGCCGCCGTGGTGGGCAAACCCGCAACATCGAAATTGTCCTTCACCGCGAAAGGAATGCCGAACAGCGGCAGCCTTTCGTACAGCGCATCGCCCAGTTCTTCCGCCAGAGCACCGAGCGTCTGTGCCCTTTCGAGCAAACGAGAAAGCGGCTCGCGGTGAATCCAGATTTCCGGGCGGTCGTCTGCGTCAATCTGCGTGTACAGATCCTGAAGGAAAGTCGCCAGTGAGGTCTGGCCCGTGCTGAGTGACGTCTGAATGGCAGCGATATCGAGAGCAGTCATTGGCGTGTTCATTCATGTATACAAGATTGAATGTGCCAGAGCAGGATTCGTGCCGGGGGATCAGGAGCGTGGTTTTAGGGGCGTCGAGATCAACATGCCGCTGATGGTTTTGCGCCTGGGCGCGCCATTGTCGAGCGCGACGGCACGAGTTGCACGGAAACGGAACATGCTACTGACGTCTGGGGAGTCGATTCCCGCGCACGCGATCATCTTGAAATTCTGATTGCTATAACAGGAGGCAACGCTTATGCGCAGGGCAGCTTTACGACTTGTATTGGCAATCATTTTGACCGGCTGTCGGAAGCCAAGGCTGGATAGAAGCTCGAACGAAGCGCCGCAAATCGGTAAAACCCGCGTCTGCGGGTTTTACAGGGCCTGACTGACAGAAACAGCGCTTCCCGTTTCGAACAGGTCCAGTGGACGTGTACAACAGGCCTGTTCAGACACCGATCATCAGCGGGCAGACAACATCCATTCCAGGGTTTCGCGCAGGGGCGGCGTACTCCATCCCGGCACTGATCGTTTGAGCCGGACGTTGCACCCACACAACGTCTTCACTTCATTGTCGCGAACGAAATCAGGGTTCACGCGAACCTCGATCTCATGCCCGGTGATGTCCTGGCACATCTCGATCACCTCACGCAGCGAGTGCGTCACGCCCGAGCATACGTTGAGGGTCTTCCCCAAAGGCCGGGCTTCCAGCAAACCCCGATAGGCGCTGGTAACGGCGCGCACATCGCTGAAATCTCGCCATACGTCCAGGTTGCCCAGTTCGATGGTGCTCTCTCTTCTTGTGAAGTGGGACACGATCTTGGGCAGCAGGAAGTTTTCGGCCTGCCCGACCCCGGTGTAGTTGAACGGGCGCGTGATCACCAGCGGCAGCCGGGCGTGCCAGAGGCTTGCCATGTACTCCATGGCCAGCTTGCTCACGGCATAGTCGTTGGCGGGAGCGGGAATCGTCGTTTCATCCAGCATGCCGGAGGACGCATTGCCGTAGACGTTGGCGCTGCTGGCAAGCAGGACGCACTCGGGCGTTTTTCCGCTGGCGTCGATGGCCTCCAGCAGGTTGCGTGTGCCGATCAGGTTCACCTGATAGAACGCTTCCGGTGAGCCGTGACCCACGAAGGCCAGCGCGGCGAGGTGGACGACGATATCCGGCTGGATCCTGGCAAGCAGCGCAGTCAGGCCGTTCACATCCAGCAGATCGACCTGATGGTAGTTATCGCTGTCCGACGGCTGGCTGCCCATGCCGACGACCTCGCAACCCTGAGCTGCGAGTTCGGTGGCCATGAAGCTTCCTGTGAAACCGTGGATGCCCGTTATCAATGCGCGTTTACCGGCGATGCTCATCAGAAGGAAAAACCTTTTTCGTTTCGACGAAGATCCGCTTCAACCATCATGCGGCACAGTTCCTCAAGGTTGGTCTTCGGTTCCCAACCCAGTACTTCACGGGCTTTGGCAGGATTGCCGATCAACAGTTCCACTTCGGTAGGCCGGTAGAACTTCGGATTGACCGAGACAAGAACCTTCCCGGTGGCCGCATCGATACCGCGCTCGGACTCAGCCTCACCTTCCCACTGAACAGTGACGCCTGTGGCCTTGAACGCCATGCTCACGAAACTGCGGACGGTCTCGGTACGGTTGGTGGCCAGTACAAAGCTGTCCGGCGTGTCAGCCTGCAGCATCCGCCACATGCCTTCGACGTACTCCTTGGCAAACCCCCAGTCGCGCTTGGCATCCATGTTGCCCAGTTCGAAGGCGTCCATGAGGCCCATCTTGATCTTGGCGACCGAGTCGGTGATCTTGCGCGTCACGAATTCGCGGCCGCGCAGAGGCGATTCGTGGTTGAACAGGATGCCGCTGGCGCCAAAGATGCCGTAGGACTCACGGTAATTGATCGTCATCCAGTGCGCATAGAGCTTGGCGACACCGTAGGGGCTGCGTGGATAGAACGGTGTGCTTTCGACCTGAGGAATGGACTGAACCTTACCGAACATCTCGGACGTCGAGGCCTGATAAAAGCGGATTTTCGGATTGACGATCCGGATTGCCTCCAGCAGGTTGACCGCGCCGATACCGGTTATCTGGGCTGTTGTCAGCGGCTGTTCGAATGACACGCCAACAAAACTCTGCGCTGCGAGGTTGTAGATCTCGGTGGCCTCGGTGTTTTGCAGCAAGCGGATACTGGCGGACAGGTCGGTCAGGTCGTACTCGACCAGATGCAGATTGGCATCGTGCTGAATCCCGAGTTCCTCGATGCGCCAGAAATTGACAGAGCTGGTCCGGCGATAAGTGCCGTAAACGGTATAGCCTTTCTCAAGGAGCAATTGCGCCAGATAAGCGCCGTCCTGACCCGTAATGCCGGTAATGATTGCTTTCATATGAGGTGTTTGACTCCAGCAAGGAACGTGTATCCCGACGCTTTTCGAGGTTGCCTGCGCTTCAAGCGAGGGGGAGTTTCAGGGTAGAAGGCTTGGATACAACGCGCCTAGCCCGGTGGCCATCATGACCATGCGGGTAGAGGTTAGCCCGAGTCGTGAAATTTTGCCGGGATCTGAAGCCGCTTCGCATTTCAGACAAAGTGGATTAATCCCGTCTACGCTTGTGCCGATAACGTAGTACAACCCACACGAACGGTGCAGTCATGTTCAATACTCGCTTGAAAAAGGAATTACAGGCACAGCAGGCCGAGTTGTCAGTCTATCGGCAGATGCAGAAGGGTATCGACGCACGCATGGTGGGACTGAGCATCGACGCCAGCAATCGTATCGCTCATGCCAACGATAACTTCCTCAGAATGCTCGGTTACAACGCCGAGCAACTGCTTGGCAAAAACCTCGACGACCTGGTGCCGACCTACGTCAAGCAGCTCGACTGCTACCGAAACCTCAAAGCTGCGGTGCAGAAAGGCGAGTCGGTTATCGACAACTACCGCTTTCTGCGTGCCGACGGCACTCTAGCGTGGATTCGCGCCATGTGGCAGCCGGTTCTGGATGACAGCGGCAAGCTGATGACTCTGCAGTGCTACGGTTCGGACATCACGCAGACCGTTGAAACCGCCGCCGAGAACTCGGCGTTCATTCAGGCGCTGCTGCGCTCCACGGCGGTGATCGAGTTCGACCTTGGCGGCCACGTCTTGACGGCCAACGAGCAATTCCTGCGCGGAATGGGCTACAACCTCGCGCAGATCAAGGGCAAGCACCACAGTATGTTCTGCGATCCACATGAAGTGAGCCAGGCTTCGTACAAGGATTTTTGGGCAACGTTGAACCGCGGCGAGTTCGTCGCCAGCCGGTTCAAGCGCGTCGACAGCAATGGCCGCGATGTCTGGCTGGAAGCGACCTACAACCCCGTTCACGATGCCCAGGGCAAGCTCTACAAGGTCGTCAAGTTCGCGACCGTGGTGACCGACCAGGTCGCCCGCGAAGAAGACGTCAGTCAGGCGGCGAGCGTGGCCTTCGAGATCTCCCAGCAGACCGATGTCAGTGCCCAGCGTGGCGCGGATGTGGTGCAAAACACCGTACAGACCATGCGCAAGATTTCTCAGGAGATGGAGTCGGCGTCGTCAGGCATCGAGGCGCTGGGCAAGCAATCGCTGCTGATCAGCTCCATCGTCCAGACCATCGGCGGCATCGCCCAACAAACCAACCTGCTGGCGCTCAACGCCGCCATCGAGGCCGCCCGCGCGGGCGAGCAGGGCCGTGGCTTTGCGGTTGTGGCCGATGAAGTCAGGCAACTCGCCGGCCGAACCAGCGCCGCAACCGAAGAGATCGTCAGCGTCGTGCAGCAGAACCAGGCACTGGCCGACGAAGCCGTGCGCGGCATGGCCAACAGCCGTAGCCAGGCCGAACAGGGCTTGCTGCTGGCCAACGAGGCCGGTTCGGTCATCGTCGAGATTCAGGAAGGTGCCAAGCAGGTGGTGGGTGCGGTAGGGCGGTTTGCCAATCAGTTGAAGTGATCGGCGCGCCCCTGAACAGCGCTCACAGGTGCGAGGCGATCAGCTCTAAGCCGGCGCCGCGCCCGTCTTGCCTGCTTCTACCACGAAGCGCTTGAGTGTGGAGACGGTCGCAGCAGGGTTGAGTACGTCGGAAACGACCTGGAAACGGGTCAGCATTTGTTGTTCGCTGAGCTCCACCGACACATAGCCGCGTTGACGACTGTCAAAAAACTTTATGTGCGGGTTAAGTCCGAGAATAGCGTTGAAAGCGTCAAACGGAGGTCCGCTGGAGGTTACCGACGTGCCGACGAATTCAGTGGCGACGATCCTGGAGTCCGGGTTGTTGGCGTCGGCATGCAGGTCGGTGGTCCAGAATGAGTGGATATCTCCGCCCCAGAACACCGGGTTTCGAGTCTTGTGACGTTCCAGAGAGGCCAGCATGCGCTCCCGGGTCGCGATGTAGCCATCCCAGCCGTCGGTCCAGCGGCCCAGTGCCTGAGTGTCCGGGTTGCGTTGCGTCAGGGGGGCGACCAGCAAGTCCTGCGCGATTACGTTCCATTGCCCCGCAGAGTGGGCAAAACTGTGGTCCAGCCAGGCTTCCTGTTCCCATCCCAGCATGGTGCGTTTCGGATCGCGCAGGTCCGTGCAGTCATTACTGACGACACGGCCTCTATGGCTGCCGTTGGCCTGGATGCATGGCTGTTCGGAGCGGTACTGGCGACCGTCCAATACGTGAAAGCGCGCCAGACGGCCGTAGTCGATATGACGATAGATACGCATGTCCGCGCCTTTTGGCAGGCTGCTGGCGCGCAAGGGCATGTGCTCGTAAAACGCCTGATAGGCAGCGGCCCTTCGACGCAGGAAGCTCTCTGTCGAGACGCCGGGGTCCTGCGACCATTGGGCTGCGTAGTCATTTTGGACTTCGTGATCATCCCAGGTCACAACGCTTGGGGCGCAGGCATGCAGCGCCTGCAGGTCCGGGTCGGTCTTGTACTGTGCATAGCGGTTTCGATAACCGGCCAGATCCATCGGCTCGGACGTGACATGGTGCCGTGGAAGGCTGTTTTTTTGCGGGGATATCCCGGATTCGTAGATGTAGTCGCCCAGAAAAAACACCAGATCCGGCCGCTCGTTGGCCAGATGTCTGTAGGCGCTGAAGTAGCCGGCCTCCCAGTGTGAGCAGGAGACGAATCCAAATCGGGCCGTCGGCATGGCGGACAGTGGCGGTAACGTAAAGGCCTGGCCTGTCGTGCTTTGTGCGCCAAGGCTCTCGAACTGATACCAATAAGGACGTCCCGGCTGCAGACCGCTTACTTCCACATGCACCGAATGCGCAAAGCGCGGCTGGGCCATGGTCTGTCCGGTGCGTACCACTCGGGTCATCGCCGCGTCGCTGGCAACTTTCCAACGTACCGCCACCGCTTTGTTCAGACCACCGTCACCCGTGGCCGTCGTCACTTGTGGCGCCAGGCGGGTCCAGATCACGAAGCCGTCCGGCAGCGGGTCTCCGGACGCCACACCCAGAGTGAACGGATAATCAACACCAGCACTGCGAGCAAACGGGCTGAGGATTGACAGCAGCACAGCGCCGGACACGCCCGTCATGATGCGACGACGATCCGGATCGAAATCAGTCATGACGCGCCTCCAGCGATTCATACTGCGAACGCAACAGCCCGAAAAGCAGCATGTCCCTGAATACGCCGTTTTTCAGGAACACCTCCTTCATCTGGCCCTCATAAGCCAATCCGCATGCCTGTAACACTCTGGCGCTGGCCAGGTTGTCGCTGAAGCACTGACCCGCGATGCGATTAAGGTTCATGACGGCGAATCCATAGTCCAGCAGACCCAGCGCGGCTTCACGCATGTAGCCTTTGTTGCGGTAGGGAGCACCGGTCCAGTAACCCAGCCAGGCGCCGCGATGTGGCATGGCCAGCCGCATTGAGACGACGCCGACCAACTCTTCGGTTCCCAGATGTACCCCCAGACATAACGCCTTGCGATTGGCGAATTGCTCAGCGCCCTCCGCGATGAAGGCGGTGGCATGCGCAAGCGTGTAAGGGGAGGGCAGCATGCCGGTCATGGCGGCAATCACAGGATCGTCGGCCAGATGTGCCAACGTTGTTGCCTGTTCGGGCCTAAGCGGGGCGAGCAACAGGCGCGAGGTCTGAATACTGGGCAGCTCGGTGCTCATCTGAGGAATCCGTCGGAAGGAACGCCCGAATGTGCCGCGCTTGCATGTCGATTTCGTGACAGGTGCACGAACCCTTTAAGTGTCACGAAAACTGCGATTCAGAGCCATGCAATGGTCATCAAAAGCTAACCGATCGGACATATTCCGTTGCTAGATTCTCGGCCTCTGACAGAGGTGGAAGACAGCATGAGAACGTGGGACGAACCCAAAAAGCGCAAGGCACACATCGAACTGATCCCGATGATCGATGTGATGATGTTCCTGTTGGTGTTTTTCGTGCTGGTGAGCTTGAACGTGATCCCGGCGCTGGGCATGAAGACTCAGCTACCCAGTGCCAGCAGTTCTCAGCAGCTCAAACCGCAGAACAAGTCGATTCTCACCCTGGGCCTCAATGGCGAGCTGCAGCTCGATGGCAAGGCCACAACGGTTGACACGCTGGTGCCCGCGTTGAAAGCACTGGAAAAGCCCGACACCAAAACCACCATCATCGTTAACAGCGACAAGGGCGTTGAAGTGGCGCGGCTGGTGGAGATCATGGATACCCTGCGTCTGGGGGGCTTTACGTCCGTCTCCATCGCCACGCGTAAATCCTGATATGTATGTCCTGTTTCGCCTACGGCAATGGCTCGGCGGTCTGCCTGCATTGCTGGCTCTCATCGCAATCGTGATGGGAATGCAGACCCGGCCATTAAAAATGGAGCCGGTTTACGACGAGTCGGCTGTGGAACTGGCACTGGTCGAGCCAGAGCCGCCTGCGCCGGAGCCAGTCGTCCAGCCAGATACTCAGCCGGTTGAGCCGGTTCAGCCTGATGAACCGCCACCGCCGCCCGTGCCTGTCGTCGAGAGTGAGGAGGCCGAGCCACCACCGCCAAAACCGGTGCCGAAACCCGAGCCCAAGCCCAAGCCGGAACCCAAGGCTCGTCCCAAACCCGTCCCCAAACCTGCTCCAGCAGTGGCCAGGCCCGCTGAACCGGTCCCTGCACCGCGCCCGCCTGTGGCGAGTGCCCCGGTCCCAGCTCCTGCTCCACCTGCGCCACCCAAAGTCGACACGCAAGGTCTGGAGGGCGGCTACCTCAAGGGATTGCGCAACGAGCTGGACGGCTACAAACAGTACCCCACCGGACGCCAGGCATCGCTGGAGCGTCCGAGTGGCGAGGTGATCGTCTGGCTGCTGGTTGACCGTCAGGGGCGAGTGCTGGACTCCGGAATTCAGAGTCAGGCCTCCAGCATGCTGCTCAACCGAGCGGCGACCAGCAGCCTTCGACGCATCAAACAGGTCAAGCCATTTCCCGAGCAAGCCTTCGGCGGACGCAGCGAGCAGCGCTTCACCGCTACCTTCAACTACAGCGTGCAGTAGTACTGACAAGGAACAATGTGATGAGGTTTTCCAGGATTCACCTTGCTTTAGTCGCCGCCGGCATGAGCCACGGTATGGTCATGGCTGACACCAGCAGCGACGTCGGCACCATCGGCGTCCAAGGCAAGGCAACTGCAGGCGGCGGTTACATGGTTCAGGAGGACAGCATCAAGGCGCGCTCCACGGTGACCAAGGAAGCGCTCGACAAGCAGGCCGCGACCGGCAATGCGATCGACAAGCTCAAGTACACGCCCGGCCTGAACATCTCCAGCGAGGATGCCACTGGTCTGTCCGGTTTCCGTTTCACCATGCGCGGTCTCAACTCCGATCAGGTCGGCATGTCGGTCGACGGCATGCCGATCAATGACTCCGGCAACTACGCGCTGTATTCCAACCTGCTGGGTGACCCGGAAAACATCGACCAGATATTCGTGACTCAGGGTTCTGCCGAGAGTGACGGTCCGCATATCGGTTCCAGCGGCGGCAATATAGGCATCGTGACGATTCGACCTACCAAGGAAACCGGCGCGTTCGTCAAGCAGGTGGCGGGCAGCAATGGCACCTATAAGACCTTTGCCAGACTCAATACCGGCGAGGTCAACGGGCTGAGCAACTGGCTGTCTCTGTCGCACACCGAGGGCGAGAAGTGGCGTGGCGACGGCGCGGTGCGTGCCGACAAGGTTGAATGGAACAGCTTTTTCGATATGGGTTCAGGCAACACCGCCAACCTGATCCTCAAATACCACGAGCAAGACAACAATAGTTACAGCCAGCTCACCAAGGGTCAGTTTCAGCAAGGCGGACGCAAGTTCGATCCGTACCCGTCCACGCCGGCCCTGGGCAGCAACGGCAAACTGTCCAGCTATTACGAGTTGGCGCAGAACCCGTTCCAGACGTTCACCGGTGTGCTCAATACCCAGTTCAAGCTCGCCGACAACCTGTCGCTGTCGGTCATTCCGTATTATTTCTGGGGCAATGGCAGCGGCGTAGCAAGCTCATCCTTCCCGCTCAATCGTGGCTCCAATCAAGGGGGCGTATTCGACCTGAGCAACCTGCCGACGGCCGCCGCTTACAACGCAGACGGTTCGTCGACTACCGGCGTTTACTACCGGCCGTCACGCACACAGACTTGGCGTCCGGGCATCACCACCAAGCTCAACTGGGATGTCAACGACGAGCATAGTGTGCAGGTCGGCTATTGGTATGAGCGCGCGCGTCAGTTGCAGACCCAGCCATTCATTCGTTTGAAGAGCAATGGCAAACCGCAGAGCATCTGGCCTGATTCGGACTACGTGGTCGATGCCAACGGCAACGAGATTCAGGGCCGTGACCGCTACACCGTGACGCCCGCGCAGAAAGTATGGGCGCAGGACACCTGGTACTTCGCCCCGGACTGGACCCTGATTGGTGGTCTGGCCTACATGAATGTCGAGCGCGAAGGGGATAACCACGGCAGCTTGACCGAGCGTCCGGAAAAACGTGATCAGACCTACAACAAGCTGTTGCCTAACGTCGGGCTCAAGTACCAGCTTGATGAGCGCGATCAAGTGTTCTACAGCCTGTCGCGCAACATGCGGGTGCCGCAGAACTACGTGCTTTACGACCAGGGCGCTGGCTCGATCAACAGCAAGCCGGAAACCAGCTGGAACCATGAGCTGGGCTGGCGCTTTACCGATCAGGACATGACGCTGGCGGCGACCCTGTTCTACATGCAGTTCAAGGATCGGCAGGTGTCATCAAGAGACATCAACGGTGATTTTGCAGACATCAATGCCGGTGCAGTCGACAACAGCGGTCTGGAACTGGAATGGAGCGGCCTGCTGCCCCATCACTTCAACTACTACACCTCTTACACCTACACCCGCGCAAAACAGAAAGATGACCTGACGGTGTTCAATAACGGCGCAGCCATTGATCTGCCTACCAGCGGCAAGCAGTTCGCCAACGTGCCGAAGAACATGCTGGCGGCCAACATCGGTTATGACGACGGCAGCTACTACGGCACGTTCGGCGGCAAGCTCACCAGCAAGCTTTATGGTGACCTGACCAACGACGAAAGCATTCCCGGGCGCGCCATCTTCAATCTTGGCGCGGGGATCTACTTGCCCGTGGACAAGAAAATCGTCAAGGACGCGACCTTGCGCCTGAACGTCGACAACCTGTTCGACAAGGAATACCTGGACGGCGTGTACACCACCAAGACCAACGCGGCGACCTACAGCGGTTTCCGCGATGGCGACCCGGCCTACATCGTCGGTGTCGAGCGTACGGTTACCGTGTCTCTCGAAGCCAACTTTTAACTGTCACTGATCCGAGGTCTGCGTCATGGATATGAATCAGCTTCACGACATCACGTTTTATGTGATGTACGCCGCTATCGCGATAGCGATTTTTGTTGCCATCGAGCGAGGTATCTACTTTGCCTATGTACGCCGTCAGGCTCGCGATCTGCAGGCGGCGCTCACCACTTCTGTGCACGGTGAAAAAGACTTGCCCGAGGTGCTGACGCGCAGGCCGGGTCTGCCGCTGGAAATGGTCCTTCCGGTTCTGGCGCAGAAAAGTGCGCAGGGGGCCCGCAGGGACCTGGATGATGTCATCGAAACCCAGTACCTGAGCACCCGTGCACCGCTATCACGAAGCCTGTGGCTCATCGAAACCATTACCACGGCGGCCCCATTGCTGGGGCTTCTGGGTACCATTCTGGGGATCATAGACACGTTCAAGGCTCTGGCCAGCGCCGGTGTGTCGGACCCTGGGCAGATTTCCGCCGGTATCGGGACGGCGCTTTACGCCACAGGCCTGGGCATTGCCATTGCGCTTTTCTGCGTGGTCTTTCACAACTTCTTCCAGAACAGCCTTGAGCGCATCAACGATCAGCTCAAAATCCTGCTGATCCGTGCCTCCAGTGGTGCGCGGGTTCAGGACGAAACGGTGCATCCGGTCACTGCAGCCCCCTTGAACTTCCGGACGGCCTGATCGGCACCCGACGCATGTCTGTGGCGTGCGTCGGTGCAACCGGTCTCTGCGACGAGATTCCCATGGCTTCCCATCTTTCGTTTAGCTGTATGCCTCTGCGCCGGTTCGGTCTGACTGTTGCGTTCTGGTTACTGAGCTCGGTTGCTCATGCCGATTTTGCCATCCAAGGCTTCGAGCTGGTCCATACCGTTCCGGTCGGCACCGATCTGCAGACCCCCGATCTGCGAGCGCCCGGTGAAGTCTGGCGCGAGCTGTTCGATGGCGCCCGGGAGCGCATCGATATCGAACAGTTCTATGTTGCCGATCAAGCGGGCTCAGTCATGGACAAGGTCATTGAAAGTCTTCGGGCCGCCGGGCAGCGTGGGGTGCAGATACGCTTTCTTCTCGAGGAGAAAGGTCTGAAGCTTTCAGATCCGCAAACGCTTGAGCGGTTGCGCACCATTCCAAATCTCACATTGCAGGTTCTGCCTTACGCCAGACTGACCGGTAGCGGCATCATCCACGCCAAGTTTTTTGTCGTGGACGGCCAACAGGCGTTTATAGGCAGTCAAAACTTCGACTGGCGCTCGCTCGAACACATCCATGAGACCGGTCTGCGAATAGATGAGCCGAGTGTAGTGCGGCAGGTGCAGGCCATATTCGATCAGGACTGGCGTGCCCAGGCGGCCCTCGCCGAAGGTAAGCCTGCACCGATACCAGAACCCGCACCCGCTGCCTCGGCGGTCGGCAACTATCTGGTCGCCAGCCCGCAACGCTACAACCCTGCGGGGGTTATCGATTCGCAGGTCGAGCTTCCGCGTCTGCTGGCAGCAGCAAGGCGAGAGGTGCGTGTGCAACTGCTGGACTACGCGCCGTTGTCATACGGGCCGGACAAAGCCCGGCCTTATTACGCGGTGATCGACAACGCTATCCGCAGCGCTGCGGCTCGAGGCGTCTCGATCAAGCTGATGGTTTCGGACTGGAACACCGGCATGCCGGAGGTCGCGTACCTGAAGAGCCTGGCATTGGTGCCGAACGTGCAGGTGCGAGTCGTGACGCTGCCGGTCGCCGCGCAAGGCTTCATCCCTTACGCACGGGTGATCCACAGCAAGACCATGGACATCGATGATCAGGTCGCCTGGGTGGGCACCAGTAACTGGCTCGGCGGCTACCTTGATAACTCGCGAAATCTGGAAGTGGTCATGCACGACAGCAGCATGGCCGGCAGGATAGGCGCGTTGCACCGCCAGCTATGGGACAGCCCTTACGCCAGTCCTCTGGAGATAGGTCGCGACTACCCTGAGCCGCATCCCGGCCAGCCGTGAAGTACATGCAACGAGGGCGGTATGGCAAAAAGCGTCTGGCATTCGCTCAATGAATGGATGCCGGACGCTCAGTCATCAATTCCCTTCCAGCAACGTTCGCAACATCCACGCAGCCTTTTCATGCACCTGCATCCGCTGGGTCAGCAGGTCGGCGGTGGGTTCGTCGCTGACTTTTTCCAGCAGCGGGAACAGACCGCGTGCGGTACGAACCACGGCTTCCTGACCTTCTACCAACTGCCTGATCATCTCTGCTGCATCCGGCACGCCCGGTTCTTCCTTGATCGAAGACAGGCGAGCGTAGGTCGAGTAGGTGCCTGGAGCCGGGAAGCCCAGCGCGCGGATACGTTCTGCAATGGAATCCACTGCGGTGGCCAGTTCGGTGTACTGCTCTTCAAACAGCAAGTGCAGGGTACGGAACATCGGGCCGGTGACGTTCCAGTGGAAATTGTGGGTTTTCAGGTACAGCACATAAGTGTCGGAAAGCAGGTGTGACAGGCCGTCGACAATCTGTTGGCGATCCTGCTCGTTGATGCCGATTTCAATACGCATATCAGTCCTCAAGGGTCGGATGTCTTCAAAAGTGGGTTCATTCTAAAAAGTGCGGATCGTTAGCGGAAATCACCGTTGGCAATGGCAGTCATCTACACAACCTATGAGATGAAGGATTCGTATATCTGTCCATCGGGCGCTAGGTCAGAGCGCCCGGCTGGGCCACAATGGCGCTTTTTCAACTCAAGCCTGCTGCGGCTGTAAAAGGATTCGCGCTGATGACGTTCTCTTTCAAACCCTGGCACCGGCGCCTGGCGCTGGTCCTGCCGCTGGCGGCGATGCTGGTGGCGTGTGACAAGTCCGACAAGCCTGCCACTGCGCCGAAAACGCCTCACACCACGTACGCTCAGGCCAGTTGGGAAGCGCTGCCCGCTGTGTCCGATGCCGATCTGCAGGCCGGTTTCACCTCATGGCGCAGCGCGTGCACCCGTTTGAAAGCCGACGCAGTCTGGGGGCCGACCTGTGCGGCGGCCGCTAGCCTGGAGCCGGTGCCGAGTGTCGAGCAGATCCAGAAGTTTTTGCATGACCAGCTACAGGTCTACAGCCTGCGCGCCGACAGCGGCAGTGCCGACGGTTTGATCACGGGGTATTACGAACCGGTCTATCCCGGCAGCCTGACCCAGACGGCAACAGCGAACGTGCCGGTGTATGGCGTTCCGGATGATTTGATCGTGGTCAATCTGGACAGCATCTATCCCGAGCTGAAGGGCAAGCGCCTGCGCGGTCGTCTGGACGGCCGGGTGCTCAAGCCCTATGACGATGCCGCCACCATCGGTGCCAACGGCCTGAACGCGCCGATCGTGGCCTGGCTGACTGATCCGATGGACCTGCAATTCCTGCAGATCCAGGGTTCGGGCCGCGTACGTCTGGACGATGGCTCGCAAGTGCGTCTGGCTTACGCCGATCAGAACGGACGGCCGTATCGGGCCATCGGCCGCTGGCTGGTGGAGCAGGGCCAGTTGAAAAAGGATGAGGTCACCATGGGCGCCATCTCCGGTTGGGCCAAGGCCAATCCTCAGCGCGTTCCCGAGCTGTTGGCGAGCAACCCCAGTTATGTGTTCTTCGGTCGTAATCCTGACAGCAACGAAGGCCCACGCGGTTCGCTCAATGTGCCGCTGACGGCCGGCTACAGTGTGGCGATCGACCGCAAGGTCATTCCGCTGGGCAGTCTGCTGTGGCTGTCGACCACTCGGCCTGACGGCAGCAGCGTGGTGCGTCCGGTGGCGGCGCAGGACACCGGCGGTGCCATCGCGGGTGAAGTGCGCGCCGACCTGTTCTGGGGAACGGGTGAAGAGGCCGGCAAGCTGGCCGGTGACATGAAGCAGAAGGGCAATATCTGGCTGCTGTGGCCGAAGAACATGCCGTTGCCGGTTACGGAGTGAGGCTTGCCGGATAAACAAACTGGGCGAGGGAGATGCCTGCGCGTTTCGCAATCACCAGAACCGCGTGAGGCTCCCCGCGTCTTCAAGCACCGGACGTCATGAGGGCTTGTCTCTTCAGTGGGTTACAGGCTGTTTGATAGAGGCGGCCGTCGTAACCACCGAAGGCTCTTACGCCCTTCGGACAGAAGCAGGTCGCAGCGCATCTTCAGCAGTCGATGTCTGCTGTGAGGCCGCGCCTGCGTGCTTCAGGATTTGATTCCACCCAGACGGGCATCGATTACAAAATCCAGTGCCCGGGCTGTCGCCACCACTGTGTTGAACGCCGGATGCCGCACGTTGAGCAGGTAGTTGGATTCCCGCGCAATGATCACGCTGGGCACTGCCAGCGCCAGACTGTCATTGGACGCCAGCCAGGCATCTCCGAACGACGCGGTAGCGGGTGGCGCCGGTTCGTCGCGCCAGTCGGGCGGCAGGGTGTCGAGGCGCGCATTGAGGATGTGTTCTTCAGATATCTGTAGCTCAAGCATCGCATAGTGCTGCGCCACCGCTGCGTTGCCCAGATGAACCAGCACTTCCAGCAGCGCCAGTGATTCGCTGCCCGCGCAATACACGCAGGCGTTGCCTTTGCTGTTCCAGCGTCCCCCGTAGAGTTTTGCGCCTTCGCCGTCGAATGCCTGGGCCAGCCACTTGCGCTTGACCAGGCGATAGACAGCGATCAAGCCACGACCCCGTGTTCCAGACGACCGATCAGGTCGAGAACGGCCTGCGCTTCGGCAGACGTGGCGAGCATTTCCAGAGGACGTCGATTGCCGAGGCCCTTGACCGGGTTGGCCAGCCAGAGGCGAGTGGCTTCAGTATCGTCTTCGAACAGATCGAGCGTTGCCTTGTACACCGCCGCGAGGCGAAACAGGCGGTCACTTTCTTCTGGATTGAACTGACGCACCTTCAGCCGACGTTGCAGCGTCGCGGGCGCGATACCCAGATGCTCGGCCAGGGTCGAGCGGTTGAGGTCGGTGTACTGCGCCAGACGCTCGAAAATTTCATAGGGCAATCCCTTGCGCAGCGCCGTGTACAGGCTGTCGCCACGGGGCGGGATGCCCAGCTGTTGCCAGAAATCCTGCTTCTGGACCATTGCCGGATGATAGTCGCGGATGGCGAGAGACATGATTCACCTCTACTATCGAATGATTGTTTGTAAATCTATCATTTGATCATAGGTCCATTCCGTCCGGTTTGACAGGCACCCGGAAAAAAATACAGGCGGTGGGCCAATGCTGACAACGATCAGTTTCAATACGTGACGGCTTATGAAACTCTTCTACTATGACAGCGTGTCACTTCGAGATGTGGCGAGAGTGATGTCTATATGATATCTATCATCACGCACGTCTTGCAGTCAGTTGATCTGTAATCGTTTTAGCCCTGTTGTCGTACCGATGCTATCTGCCTCTGGCAGCCTGATTTTTTGCAGTGAGAACTACGCGATGTCCACTCTTGCGCTATTGATATGCGACGACTCCAACATGGCGCGAAAGCAGTTGATGCGGGCTTTGCCTGCCGACTGGGATGTGTCGGTGACAATGGCGACCCAAGGGCAGGAAGGCCTGGAAGCGATCCGCCAAGGCTTGGGCAAGGTCGTGCTGCTGGACCTGACCATGCCGGTCATGGACGGTTACCAGACTCTGGCAGCGATTCGTGAAGAGCATCTGGACGCCAAGGTCATCGTGGTTTCCGGGGACGTGCAGGACGAGGCCGTACGCCGTGTCATGGAACTGGGCGCGCTGGCTTTTCTGAAAAAGCCGGCCGATCCCGATGAACTCAAAAGCACGCTCGAACGCCTCGGTCTGCTGGGCAAGCCTTCTGCACAGCCTGTCGCTGTTGCCACGCAGCATACGGCGGGGCAGGGCATCATCAGCTTTCAGGATGCGTTCCGCGAAACGGTCAACGTCGCCATGGGCCGGGCTGCCGCATTGCTGGCCAAGGTGCTGGGTGTATTTGTGCAGTTGCCGGTGCCGAACGTGAATATGCTTGAGGTGGGCGAGTTGCATATGGCGCTCGCCGATGCGCACAGTGACCAGCGTCTTACCGCAGTCTGTCAGGGCTACATCGGTGGCGGCATTGCCGGTGAAGCGCTTTTGATCTTTCACGACTCGGAAATCTCCGGCGTGTCAAAGCTGATGGGCGGCAATTCGCCCGACTCGTCCGACATGGAAATGCTGCTGGATCTGTCCACGATTCTGATTGGTGCCTGCCTGAGCGGTATTGCCGAGCAGATCGATATCGCCTTTTCCCAGGGCCATCCGCAATTGCTGGGTGCTCAGGGCGGTATTGATGAACTGATCCGCATCAACAGCCAGCGCTGGAAGAAGACCCTGGCGGTGGAGATCAGTTACAGCGTGGAAGGTCACAACATTCATTTCGATCTGCTGATGCTGTTCACTGAAGACTCGGTCGACCTGCTGACCAAAAAACTTGCCTACCTGATGAGCTGACCCCATGAGCAACGCTATCGAAATCAACGAGCTGCATTGGTTGCTGGCCGTCACGCAAAACATCGACGTCGGCATCGTGGTGCTCGACCTGAACTATCAGGTGTCGGTCTGGAACACTTTCATGGAGAACCGCTCTGGCGTGGTGCCTTACGTGGCCATCGGCAAGACCTTCTTCGAACTGTTTCCCGACGTGAACCAGGCGTGGTTCAGCAAGAAGATCGACAACGTCGTGACTCTGGGCACGCCAGCGTTCACGATCTGGGAGCAGCGGCCTTATCTGGTACGGTTCAAGAACTACCAGCCGATCACCGGGCAGGAAGAATTCATGTACCAGAACACCACGCTGTTCCCGCTGCGCTCGACCACAGGAGAAATCAGCCATGTGTGTCTGGTGATCTACGACGTCACCGACGTGGCGACCAACCGTCATCAACTGCAGGCCGCCAATACCGAGTTGCAGAAGCTGTCGGGTGGTCAGGGTTGAGGCTGCGTTCTTGCCAAAAGGCCTGCGTTGCCCCATGAACGCTGCACCTTGCTCGTGCTAGGATCGCCATTTTTCCGCTGACGCTCAGGGACATCATGCGATCTCAAGCCACTCTCACTGTTTTGCCTGTCGAGCGCCCGCTGGTCGGGCGCGTCAGCCCGCCCGGTTCCAAGTCCATCACCAACCGCGCCCTGTTGCTGGCCGGTCTGGCGAAAGGCACCAGCCGCCTGACCGGCGCGCTGAAAAGTGACGACACCCGCGTGATGTCCGAGGCCCTGCGCCTGATGGGCGTGCAGGTCGACGAGCCGGATGACAGCACCTTCGTGGTCACCAGTTCCGGCCATTGGCAGGCGCCGCAGCAGGCGCTGTTTCTGGGTAATGCCGGGACCGCGACGCGTTTTCTGACCGCTGCACTGGCCAACTTCGAAGGCAACTTCGTGGTCGATGGCGACGAGTACATGCGCAAGCGCCCGATCGGCCCACTGGTCGACGCCTTGCAGCGTATGGGCGTTGAAGTCAGCGCACCGACCGGCTGCCCGCCGGTCGCCATCAAAGGCAAGGGCGGTCTGGCTGCCGGGCGCATCGAGATCGATGGCAATCTGTCCAGCCAGTACGTGTCGGCACTGCTGATGGCCGGTGCCTGCGGCAAAGGGCCTCTGGAAGTCGCCCTGACCGGCAGCGAGATCGGTGCACGTGGTTACGTCGACCTGACCCTGGCGGCGATGCAGGCGTTCGGCGCCGAAGTTCAGGCCGTTGGCGACGCCGCCTGGAAAGTCTCGGCCACCGGCTATCGCGCCACGGATTTCCACATCGAGCCGGACGCGTCCGCGGCGACCTACCTGTGGGCCGCGCAAGCGCTGACCCAGGGCGACATCGATCTGGGTGTCGCCACTGACGCATTCACTCAGCCAGACGCGCTGGCGAGCCACATCATCGCCCGTTTCCCGAACATGCCGGCGGTGATCGACGGCTCTCAGATGCAGGACGCCATCCCGACCCTGGCCGTGCTGGCCGCGTTCAATAATCAGCCGGTGCGTTTTGTCGGCATTGCCAACCTGCGTGTGAAGGAGTGCGACCGCATTTCGGCGCTGTCCCATGGCCTGTGTGCGATTGCGCCAGGTCTGGCGGTCGAGGAGGGGGATGATCTGGTGGTGAACGCCAAGCCGGCACTCGCGGGTACGACGGTCGATGCTTTGATCGACACCCACGCCGACCATCGCATCGCCATGTGTTTCGCGCTGGCGGGGCTGAAGATCGCCGGTATCCGCATTCTGGACCCGGACTGCGTTGGCAAGACGTACCCAGGCTACTGGGACGCGCTGGCCTCGCTGGGCGTCGGCATTCAGCGCTGACAGCTGCGTTGCAGCCGTTCAGTCAGATACCGATGAACGGCTGCATGATGCGCGCAAACAGGCCGTGAAAACGCAGTGGCGAATCGGTAGCGAGCAGGCAGATGCATTCTCCATCGGCGACAGGCTGGTGATGGACGTCACTGTCCAGATCGGCAATGTCGCCTGCCTTGAAATCGCCCATTTCGTCCTGGAAGGAACCTTTGAGTACCATGGTCATTTCACTGCCGCTGTGACTGTGCATCGGCATGCTGACGCCGGGCGCGCTTTTCAGCAGCATGAGAGTGCCCTGCGCGATACCTTCAGCCCGCACACGCTGCACGCCGGGCGCGAGCGTTTTCCACTTCAACTGACTCAGGTACTGGCCGAAATGCGCCTGCAGGCACGCGGGCAGCAAATCGGGGTCTTCATTGGAGGCCAGCAATGGGTTGATCGCCTGGCTCTGCTGCGAAGCAGGTTCGTTCAGACGTTCAAGCATTGCGGCGCGTCCACGCAACGGCACCACGGTGCTGCTGTGCTGCTGCATCAGCACGCCGCCGATCAGTTCTGCCTCCCTCAACCTTGCCCGGCATACCGGACAACGCTCCAGGTGCGCTGCCGTGACCAGCGCGATGCTTTGTGCCAGCGCGCCAGCGGCGTAGCTGATCAGTGTCGAATCATCCGGGTGTCTTAACATATTCATCAGGACTCCTCGATCCGGGAGCGCAGTTTCTGGAAGGCCAGTCGCAGGCAGGACTTGACGGTGCCCAGCGGCATACCGAGACGTTCGGAAATTTCGCGATGGCTGAGCGCCTCGAAATAGGACATGCGTAGCACCTTGGCTTGATCGGTCGGCAGGTTCTGGATGGCCGAGGCCAGTTGTTGCTCCTGACGCTGGCTGTAATCGAGCGTTCGGTCCTGTGGTGCTTCCAGGCGTTCAAGTTGTTCCAGTGAATTCTGTACCTGCACCCAGCCTCGGTCCTTGCGCACGCTGTCGATGTACAGGTTGCGCGCAATCCGGAACAGCCAGGTGCCCAGACTCGCCTTGCTGGGGTCGAACGTATCGGCCTTGTGCCAAAGCCTGAGCAGCACCTCCTGCACCAGTTCTTCGGCCTGACCTTCCGGCACGTTCAACCCGGTCAGGTAACGCAACAGACGCGGCGCGAAGTGATCGTAAATGCGCATGAAGCTGTCGCGGTCCTGCTGGCGGGCCACGGCATTGACTTCGTTGATCCAAAGTCGGGTTATCGGCGAATCGCTGGATGGGGTGGACAAGTGACAGAAGGTCCTGAGACTGGCAGTTATGCTCATGATCCACCTTCTGATCGTTGTTGTCTGGTTTTGGTTCGGAACGCCTTTGTGTTACGCAGGCGCAGCGGGAACGGATCACAGGGGAAAGAAGGTGCGTTGGGCGGATGTTTATCAGGTCTGGCGGGACAGGTCGCGTCAGGTGCCATAAAGGGCGTACCAGGTGACCCTGTCGTTTACGCGCAAGCCTTATACAGGCTGTTCACGCTCTTTCATGAAGGCGTCGCCGACAGTGTCTTCATGCTGGGCGATTCCATGATTGATGGCGACTGTGCCAGCCCCGCCGGCCTTGTCAGGATGAGTGGCCGTTCGGTGCTGGTCATGGCGAATGAATCGGTGGACTAAAGCGCCCGGTAAAGCAGGCTGAACCCCAGCGTCATGGATTCTCCCTGCTGCAACAGCTTCAGCCCCGGATGCCCCGGCATGTGATGGGCGTTGACCGGGTGGCTGACCGGTTCGAAGCAGAAGAAATCCAGCCCCGGCGGGCAGAAAACCAGAAAGTATTCGCTGCCGCTGGCCTCACAGTGCAGTTCGTAGCCCAGGTCGGGCTGGCGGATGATGCTGTGGCCATCCCATTCGGTGAAACCGTTGTCCAGCTTCGCATGGGGCAGGCTGTTGCCGTTGCGAAAATTCCATTCGTCAGGCAGGTCCCGCAATTCAGTGGGCAGGCCTGCTTCGTCGCACAGCCAGACCTGCGAAGCCTTGGCCAGCAGACGTGTGTCTGGCGTGCGCGGCAGATACGGGTGCAGGCCCAGTCCGTGCCAGGCTGCGCGGCTGTCCAGATGAGTGGTGCGCAGTTCGATGTTCAACCGGCCGTCGCGCAGCGTGTAGCGCAGTCGGGCCTGATAGGCGAACGGGATCTGACTGTCGAGTTGCAGGCAAACGTGTGTGTCCGTCTGCTCGATCACGTCCCAGGGCTGTTGCCAGGCGCTGCCGTGAATGGGCAGCGCGTCGTTGGCGCTATTGGGCGACAGAGCAAGCCAGCCATCGGGTGTGTCGAAGCCGCCGTTGCCGATACGGTTGGACCAGGGTGCCAGCGGGTAGAGCGCCAGCTTGCGAGGCGTGCCTGCGGCCAGGGCTTCATCTGAACTGGGGCGCAGCAATGGCTGACCGCTGCTCAGAACCGTCCAGTTGACGAGACTGCCGCCCGTTTCGGGGGCAAGGGTCAGCCGGGTCAGGCCGTCTTCAAGGGTCAGAACGTTCGCGGGCATGGTACGGAGCCTTTTCGGAAGTGACGGATTTCGGCGGTGAAGGCGGTGTGGCGCGACGCCAGGTCAGCAGGACGATACCACTGACCACGATCAACCCACCGATGACCTGGCCGCTGCTGAGCAGTTGATCAAGAATCAACCAGCCAAACAGCAGGCTCGCCACCGGTTCGATGTTCATGACCGGCGCATTGCGGGCGATGTCCAGGCGCGCCATGCAGATGAACAGCAGCGAAAAACCAACGCCATACAGCAGTACCAGACTCGCCAGCGCTGTCCAGCCGATGCGGCTTGTCGGCAGGTCCACGCCGCCGGGCAGCAGGCCGCTGGCACCGGCCACGGCGGCAGCGATGAACACCACAACCATGGTCAGCATGCTGCGCACTGTCCCGCGCATGCTGGACAGCTTGTTGTCGGTGATCCACAGCGCGAAGGCAAACACCACCGCTGCGGTAAAGGCGTAGGCAATGCCTTCCAGCCACTGGGGTTCGCTGCTGCCGGGGTTGGACAGCCGGTGTGGCACGTCAAGTGCCAGCACCAGACCGAACAGGATCAGACCCATCAACGCAGCGGCGCGGCGCGTCGGGGCTGAACCGCCCAGCGCCCAGGTCAGCAGCGCCAGCAGGATCGGTGAGACGTTGACCACCAGCAAGGCCAGTGCGACCGGGATACGTGCCACGGCCGAGTAGATGCAGAAGCTCTGGGTCGCGATCAGCAATCCCAGCAGCAGTTGCCAGCGCCAGGTGCTGGCGGGCAGGTTGAGCCGTTCGCGTTGCAGCAGCACCAGACTGACCAGCACCAGCAGGGTGACACCGGAGCGACACAGAATCGCCAGCAGCAGGCCGGTGTCATGGTCGAAGGCAATGCGTGCGGCAATGTGATTGCCGGCAAAGGAACAAGCCAGCAGCGCCAGTATCAGGACGGCGATGTGGCGGGGGAACAGGGCAGGGGCGGACATGCGGGACCAGCCTCCTTGGCTGGAAAAAGCGGTGCTGTCACGACCCTCGCGAACAGGCGCTCGCGAGGGCTGACAGTCAGTAACGAAGGTTCAGAGCACAGCGCCTGGCAGCCAAAGCGAGATTGCCGGAATGTAGGTCACCAGCATCAGAACCATGAACAGGGCCAGGTAGAATGGCAGCAGGGCTTTTACGGTCGCTTCGATGGTGACTTTACCCACCGCCGCGCCCACGAACAGCACTGCACCCACCGGCGGTGTGATCAGGCCGATACCGAGGTTGACCAGCATGATCATGCCGAAGTGCACCGGGTCTACGCCGACACTGGTGATCACGGGCAGCAGGATCGGCGTCAGGATCAGGATGAGCGGTGCCATGTCCATGATGGTGCCCAACAGCAGCAACATCACGTTGATGCACATCAGGATCACGTAACGGTTATCCGACAGGGTCAGAAACGCCGTGGTGATCTTCATCGGAATTTCCATCAGCGTCAGGATGTACCCGAAGCTGGCGGCGAAACCGATCAGAATCATCACGATGGAAATGGTCCGTGCCGCCCGGTGCATCAGCTTGGGCAGGTCGCGCCACTTGTAGTCACGGTAGATGAACATGGTCACGAAGAACGACCAGACCACGGCGATGGAGGCCGATTCGGTCGCCGTGAACACGCCGGACAGGATGCCGCCCAGAATAATCACCAGCGCCATCATGCCCCACAGCGCTTCGCCAGCAATCTTCAGCGCCTGGCGCATCGGAATCACTTCGCCTTTCGGGTAGTTGCGCTTGCGGGCGAAGATCATGCACAGGCCCATCATCACCGCACTGAGCAACAGGCCCGGCATGATCCCGGCCATGAACAGCGACGCGATGGACACCGTGCCGCCTGCGGCCAGCGAGTAGAGCACCGAGTTGTGGCTGGGAGGTGTCAGCAGGGCCTGCACCGAGCCGCTCACCGTGACGGCAGTCGAGAAATCCCGAGGGTAGCCGTTGCGTTCCATTTCCGGGATCAGCACCGAGCCCACCGAGGCGGTGTCCGCGACGGACGAACCGGAGATTGCGCCGAAGAAGGTCGAGGCCACGATGTTGACCAGTGACAGCCCTCCGCGCACGAAGCCCACCAGCACCCCGGCAAAGGCCACCAGCCTTCGTGACATGCCGCCTTCGGCCATGATCGCACCGGCCAGCACGAAGAACGGAATCGCCAGCAGCGAGAATTTGTTCACGCCGCCTGCGATCTGAATCATCAGGGCGTCGGCCGGGATCTCGATCCACCAGGCACCGATCAGTGCCGACAGACCTAGCGCATAGGCCACGGGCATGCCGATGAGGATCAGTGCGATAAAGCTGCCCAACAGTATCAATGCGTCCATTTATGCGGCACCTTCGCTTTCTTCAATGACGTCGAACCGCATGACGGAGCGGTGACTCTGGTCACCCAGGAACATCCTTTCCAGAACGAAAATCAGGGTTACGATGCCGCCGATGGGAATCGGCAGATACGAGATGCCGACCCGCAGATCTGGCAATTCACCCAGGAACTGATTCCAGGTGGTGGCGCACAGCTTGAATCCCTTGAAGATCATGAACAGCGCGACGATGGCCATCAGGATCTGTACGACCACTACAGCCACATTGCGCAACTGCACCGGCATGCGGTCGACCGCCATGGCCACCGCCATGTGCGCGCCTGCGCGATAACTGGCCGCAGCCCCGAAGAAGGTGAACACCACCATCAGCAGAATGGCGACCGGTTCCGGCCAGCTGGAGCCGCTGCCCAGCACGTAACGGGCGAAAATACCCCAGGGAATGATCAGGGTCATGATCAGGACCGACAGACCCGCAATCCCGATACAAACCCTGTAAAGCGTGTCGTTGATGCGCAATAACGTATTTTTCATGGAGGCTCACCACAGCGGCGGCGAACGAGCTCTCGCTCGCCCCCGCGGCGTTATTGGACTGTCTTATTGGGCAGCTTGGGTTTTTGCCATCAGCGCAGGATCGGTCTGGACCGCTTCGATACGGCTGATCAGATCCTTGTAAGGCGCGCCGTATTTGTCACGAACCGCCTGGGTCGCGTCATAAAAGGCCTTCTTCTGCTCTGGAGTGAGGGTGATGAATTCCACACCTGCGGCCTTGAGCTTGGCTTCATCGGCGGCCGATGCGGCGTCCCACAGCTTGCGCTCTTCCATCTGCGCTTCGCGCGCCAGCTTCTTCACCAGCGTCTGTTGATCCGGAGTCAGCTTGGTCCAGGTGGTTTTCGATATCACCACCGGCTCAGGCAGAATCAAGTGCTCGGTCATGGTGTAGAACTTGGCGTTCTGGTAGTGGTTGTGCTGGAAGTAGGTCGGCGGATTGTTTTCCGCGCCGTCGATCACGCCAGTCTGCAAGGCGCTGAAAATCTCGCCGGTGGCCATGGCGATGCCGTTGCCGCCCATGTCGTTGATGGTATCGATGAACACCGGGTTGCCCTGGACGCGAATCTTCATGCCCTTGAGGTCGGCGATGCTGCGTACCGGCTTCTTGGTGTACAGGTTGCGCGTGCCACCGTCCATCCAGGCCAGAGCGACCATGTTGAAGTTGGAGTTGGTGATCTTGTCGAGCATCTCCTGACCGATTTCGCCATCGATGATGGTGCGCATGTGCGCCTGGTCACGGAATACGAACGGCAGGTTGAACGCGTTGACGTCCGGCACTACGGGGCCGACGATGCCGAGACTGACGCGGGTCATCTGGATGGCGCCGGACTGTACCTGCTCGACGACTTCCTTCTCCGAGCCCAGCACGCCACCGGCGAACATCTTGAAGCTGATCTCGCCCTTGGTTTCTTCCTGCAGCTTTTTGCCCATGTTCTGCTCGGCCACCACCGGCGGATAACCGGCAGGGTGCACTTCGGCGAACTTGATTTTTACTTCGGCCTGCGCGATGCCAGACATGCAGAACGCGAGCGGAAGTGCAGCGATGAGAAGTGTGCGTTTGAAGTCCATGGATATCTCCGATTTTCTTGTTTTTGGTCGGTGCTATTGGGTTCAGTGCTGTTGCTTCAGTGTGGTGGCTCAGTGTGTGGATCAATCCCGGAAAACAGGCTCCTCCAGGCCTTTGACGCCGGGCCGCAGAGCGAACACACCACCGGCGAGTGGTTGATCGCTCAGATCGCCGCCTGGGCGGATTGAGGTCACGAACAGGGTGTCCATGTTCGGACCGCCGAATGCGCACATGGCGGGTTTTTTCACGGGCACGACCAATGATTGGTCGAGCTTGCCCTGTGGGGTGAAACGATGGATCAGGCCGGCATCGTTGCCGCAGATCCAGTAGCAGCCATCGGCGTCGATGGCTGCGCCATCCGGGCGACCCGGATGGTTGTTCATGTCCACGAACAGGCGGCGGTTGTGTGGGGTGCCGCTGTCGGTGTCGTAATCGAATGCCCAGATTTTCTGCACGCTGGGGTGCGAATCGGAGAGGTACATCGTCTTGCCGTCGGGGCTGAACGCCAGACCGTTGGGCACGATGAAGTCTTTCAGCACAGGTTCCAGCGTCTGTTGCCCTGCGCTGTAGCGATACATCGCACCCACCACGGCACCGGCATTCATGTCCATCAGCATCGTGCCGGCCCAGAAACGCCCCTGACGGTCGCAACGACCATCATTGAAGCGCATGCCGGACTGTGCGTGCGTCACCTCGACCAGAGGTGTGGCGGTCAGGCTTTCACTGTCGCCGGGCTGCAGATGAAACAGGCCGGTCCCCATGCCTGCGACCCAGCCACCTTTGCCGTCGGCCGCGATGCAAGCCAGCATCTGCGGGGCTTTCCAGTGACGGGTGCTGCCATCGCGTGCGCTCCAGCGATGCAGGTGGCCTGCCGGGATGTCGACCCAATACAGCGCCTGATCGCGGGCGCTCCAGACAGGGCTCTCACCGGTAGCGTTTTGCGCATCCAGAATCAGTTCGGCATCCATGGCGCTCGTTTCTCCAGACTGTTCAAGTTGTAGATGAGCGGTAGTTACTCGTCGCCAAACGGCCCGGAAGCCACAAAGGCGCCGCCCTGATAGACCATGGCCGGATCATCGGCGGCGGGCATCGGCTGGGCTTCGACCTTGTCGCGAAATACTTCGGAGCTGTCCTTCGGGGTATAACCCAGATGGCTGGCCAGACGGTTGTCCCACCAGACGGTCTTGTTGTCCGACACGCCGTACACAACGGTGTGGCCGACATTGGGCGTATACAGGGAGCGCTCGAGCAGTTGGGTCAGGTCATCGAAGCTGAGCCAGGTGCTCATCATTCGGCGATTCTGCGGTTCCGGAAATGAAGAACCGATGCGGATGCTGACGGTTTCGATGCCATAGCGATCGAAGTAAAAGCTGGCCATGTCCTCGCCATAGGATTTGGACAGGCCATAGTAGCTGTCCGGACGGCGCGGTGAATGGGCGTCGATGGTTTCGTCCTGTTTGTAGAAACCGATGACGTGGTTGGAGCTGGCGAAGATCACGCGCTTCACGCCGTGACGGCGGGCGGCTTCGTAGATGTGGAATACACCGCAGATGTTGGCACCAAGGATTTCCTCGAACGGCCGCTCTACGGAAACGCCACCGAAATGCAGAATGGCATCAACGCCATCGACCAACTGATGAACGGCGTTCTTGTCGGAGAGGTCGCAGACCTGGACCTCTTCATGACTGCCGGCGGCCGGAGCCATTTCGGCGATATCGGACAATCGGAGAATGTTCGCGTAGGGACGCAGCGTTTCGCGCAATACCTTGCCCAGGCCGCCTGCCGCGCCTGTCAGCAGGAGGCGATTGAAGGGAGTCTGCGTAGTGTGAGCCGATGCCATGAGGAAGTTTCCTGATTGTTATTTTTGTCATCTGTTGTCGTATGACTTGCCGGATTATCGGCAGCCCCCACGCTGCTTGTCAACGCGTCCAAAGTATTAAGTCGTCGGCTCGTCAACCGCCGCTCAGACGCCTGCGCATGACCAGGCCCGCCCAGCGGGAGGGCCTGGCGCAATGCGTCAGAGCAACGACAGCGGATAGCTGATGAAGACACGGTTTTCATCGAACTCGTTGGTGCTGAAGTCGCGTCGCAAGCTGGAGTTACGCCATTTGACGTTCAGGTTCTTGAACGTGCCGCTTTGTATGGTGTACGCCAGTTCCGACTCCCGGCCCCACTCCTTGCCGTCGGTGATAGTGCCGGTGTGCACGTTGTCGCCACTGATGTAGCGGTTCATCAGGGTCAGACCGGGCACACCCAATACGGCGAAATTATAGTCGTGACGCAACTGCCAGGATTTTTCCTTGGCGTTGTCGTAGCTGGAGTTGTAACTGTCGTTGGCCAGTGTGCCGCCGCTGGTGCCGTTTACGCGCATCCAGGCCGTGTCGCCGCTGAGTTTCTGCAGGCCGACATAGAAGGTGCTGCCGCCGTAACGGGCCGAGAGCAGGGCATAGGCGGTCTTGTTGTCCAGATCGCCGGCCAGCTTGTTGCCGTCCTCCTTGCCGATGAAGTAGCCCAGGTTCGCGCCCAGGGTCCAGTCACCGAAGGTCTGGCTGTGCAGCAGGTTGAAGAACTGCTGCTGGTAGATGTCCTGCAGTTCCGAGTACCAGACGCCGACCTGCGTGCGTTTTTCGTTGAACACGTATTCACCGCCGCCAAAGTTGAAGCGGTCGGACGTGAAGGCTGCGCGACCGTTCATCGACATGTCTTCCATGCTGGCATCGTTACGCGGGCTGTTGCCGCGGAACTGACCGCCATACAGCGTCAGGCCGTCGATTTCCTTGGACGTGATCTGTCCGCCCTGGAAGGTCTGCGGCAGTGAGCGGCCGTCATCGGAACGCAGAATCGGCAGCACCGGCATCCATTCGCCGACCTTCAGTTCGGTCTTGGAAAAACGTGCCTTGCCCGCCACGCCCAGACGACCGAAATCATCTGCCGGACGACCGTCGCTGTGGATCGGCAGCAGTTGCGTGCCGCCCGTGCCGCGACCGCCATCGAGCTTGATCGAATACAGACCCAGCACGTCGACACCAAACCCGACCGTGCCTTGAGTGAAGCCCGACTTGGCGTCGAGGATGAAGCTTTGCGTCCACTCCTCAGCCTTGCTCTGCGGGGCTGCACTATTGGGAAACGCGGGGTTGGTGAAGTTGCGGTTGAAATAGGCGTTACGCAGGTTGAGCGTGGCCTTGGTGTCGTCCACGAAGCCTTCGGCCATGCTCATCATCGGGCAAAGCAGCGTCATGCTGCCAACGCCCATCAGGATGCGCGAACGGGTGGTGTGAGATGTCATTATTGTTGTGCTCCCTTGGTTTAACGAAACCGTCCTCTTTTCTGGCCTTGCACAGGCAAGAACCGACACCGACGAGGATTATGTGATGCCTGTTTCCAGGCATGGCCCCGGTCGAAAGACAGCCGGGTACCGTCCGCTGACAGTCAGCGAAATCTATAAAACACGTGTGTCTTGGGGTGCTGCGAGAGGATAGAACGTTGCCGCGGCGACGGCGATCCAGAGGGTTACGCAAGGTAGAGCGGGCATACGGACGCGAGTCTTCATGTGATGGGCCCCGGCTTTGTTTTTATTGTTTTGGCGTCATAGGTTGTCGTACAACTTCGCCGATTATTTACAGGGTGCGTGGGGTTTGTCAACGCACGATTAGTCGAATATCGACCGTTTCAAAGGGCCTGAAAGTGCCTCACGTGAATGAGAGTGAACGCGGCCGGGGGCCTCACAGTCCACCAGACACGTATTCACTTTTTCGGAGCATTTTCAATGAATCGTTTCACCCAGAAAGTCGTTGTGGTCACAGGCGCCGGTTCCGGAATCGGCGAAGCCACCGCCAAGCGTTTTGCCAGGGAAGGGGCCAGCGTGGTGCTCGTCGGCCGCAACGAAGAGAAATTGAAAAAAGTACACGCGCAACTGGAGGGCGAAGGGCACCTGGTCAGGGCTGCCGACGTGGCGGATCTGAGCGATGTCGAGGCGCTGTTCAAGGAAGTCGCCAGTCACTTCGGCCGCCTGGACGTGCTGGTCAACAATGCGGGGATCGTGAAGTCCGGCAAGGTCACTGAACTTGAAGTGCAGGACTGGAAAGAGCTGATGTCGGTGGACCTGGACGGCGTCTTTTATTGCACCCGCAGTGCGATGCCTGCGTTGATCGTCAGCAAGGGCAATATCGTCAACGTGTCGTCGGTGTCCGGTATGGGCGGAGATTGGGGCATGAGTTTCTACAACGCGGCCAAAGGCGCGATCACCAACTTTACCCGCGCGCTCGCGCTCGACCACGGCGCCGACGGTGTGCGGGTCAACGCGGTGTGCCCGTCGCTGACGCGTAGTGAGTTGACCGACGATATGATGGACAACGCCGCGCTGATGGCCAAGTTCAAGGAACGCATCGCGCTGGGCCGTCCTGCCGAGCCTGAAGACATTGGCGATGTGATTGCCTTCCTGGCCAGCGACGATGCGCGCTTTGTCACTGGCGTCAACCTGCCGGTGGATGGCGGTCTGTCGGCTTCCAACGGACAGCCGCCGCAGGCTTGATAGGGCAGTCAACGCGTAATGGCCCCACCCCATTCCGGTGTAGCGCAGTCGTGCAGCAAACACCGGACTGTGGGAGACGGCCAAGACCCCCTATGCCCGCCGCGCAGACACAGATGTCGGCGCTTCAGAAGACAGGCGTTTTGATCAGAGTCGATGTTTGCCTGTGACAAACACGAAGCGCTGCCGTCAACCTGATGAAACACTTGCAACCATCCATCGCCCGACACGTCTGACTCGCGCATTGGCTGCCACACTGATTTTCGGAAATGCCTTGCGCGAACTCTCTGCCCTGATGCTTTCCGACGCCTCGAACCCTTCGTTGCGTTTTACGCCTGTGAGTCTGTCTCAGGGGCGGTAGCCATGCTCGTGGCGATCTGAATTCTCCATTGCCTTGATCCTCCGCCCGAAATGCAGGAGCCATCATGTTGAGCGCTCATCTGGCGCCGGCTGCCGGTCCTCTGGATATGCTGCGCAGCCTGTGGCGTCACCGACAATTGATCATCACCATGACCCGGCGCGAAGTCATTGGCCGATATCGTGGGTCGGTGATCGGTATCGCCTGGTCGTTCTTCAACCCGGTGCTGATGCTTGCGGTGTACACCTTCGTGTTCTCCGAAGTTTTCCAGGCTCGCTGGGTCGGGCAGGACACCAGCAAGGGTGGTTTTGCCATCCTGCTGTTCGTGGGCATGATCGTGCATGGCCTGTTTGCCGAATGTGCGAACCGAGCGCCGTCGCTGATCATGAGCAACGGCAATTTTGTGAAGAAAGTGGTTTTTCCTCTGGAGATACTGCCAGTCGTAACGCTGGGCTCGGCCATTTTTCATGCAGGCACCAGCCTTGTCGTACTGCTGCTGGCGCAGTTCATTCTGACTCACACCCTGTACTGGACGGCGTTGCTGTTTCCGCTGGTGCTGCTGCCGTTGGGCATAGCCACTCTGGGCTTCAGCTGGTTGCTGGCCGCGCTGGGCGTGTACCTGCGCGATGTGAGCCAGGTCATCGGCGTGCTGACCACCGTGTTGCTGTTCCTCTCGCCGGTGTTGTACCCGGTGGCCGCCTTGCCAGCGGTCTACCAACCCTGGCTGAAGCTCAACCCGCTGACCTACATCATCGAAGAAAGCCGCAATGTGCTGCTGTTCGGAAACTGGCCGGACTGGCAAAGCCTGGCGCTGGCAATGCTGATCGCCCTTGCGATCGCTGCAGCAGGCTTCGGTATCTTTCAGACAGCCCGCAAGGGGTTTGCCGATGTCCTCTGACGAAATCGCGATCAGCGTCCGTGATATTTCCAAATGCTATTACAGCTATGACCGGCCCGTGGAACGGGTCTTGCACTCGCTCGTGCCGCGGGTGCAGCGTCGGTTGCTGATGCCGGTAACGACCTACGGGCAGGCGTTCTGGGCGCTGCGCAATGTCGATTTCGAGGTGCGGCGCGGTGAAACCGTCGGGCTGGTCGGTCGCAACGGTTCAGGCAAATCGACGCTGCTGCAAATCATCTGCGGCATCCTGCGGCCGACCGGTGGCTCGGTTCAGATTCAGGGCCGTGTTGCAGCCTTGCTGGAACTGGGGTCAGGTTTCAACCCCGAATTCACCGGCCGGGAGAACGTCTATCTGAACGCCTCGGTGCTGGGGCTTAGCCGCGACGAAGTCGATCAGCGCTTCAACTCCATCGCAGGCTTTGCCGACATCGGCGACTTCATCGACCAGCCGGTCAAAACCTACTCCAGCGGCATGGCGGTGCGCCTGGCGTTTGCTGTGCAGGCACAGGTCGATCCGCAGATTCTGATTGTCGACGAAGCGCTGTCGGTCGGCGATGCGAAATTTCAGGCCAAGTGCTTCGAGCGGTTGCGACAACTCAAACAGAACGGCACCAGCATCCTGCTGGTCACGCATGCCAGCGAACAGGTGGTTACCCATTGCAACCGGGCGATTCTGCTGGAAGGTGGCCGGGTGGAAATGAGCGGCGCCCCGCGTGCCGTCGTCAATCGTTACATGGACATTCTGTTCGGCCGTGAACGCCATGTGGCGCAGGCATCGCCGAGCCCTGTTGCACAGGAGCCTTGCCCGCAACAGCCCACCGCTCGCACTCAGAAACCGATGCTGAGTTTCGAGCAGGATGCCTTCGAGTCGCGCCCCGGTTTCAACCCGCATGAATATCGTTGGGGCGATGGTGCGGCCATGCTGACGGACTTTAACCTGGCTGTTGAAGGGCGCGAGTTTCCACTCAGTATCGAGCCGGGCGCCGAGGTGCTGTTGCAGGTGGCTATCCGTTTCAATCGACTGGTCAGCCATCCGGTGCTGGGCTTCACGGTCAAGACCAAGGAAGGCGTCACAGTCTATGGCAGCAATTCCTGGCTGCTGGAGTGCGCGGCCAGCCGGCAATTCTACGAGGCGGGTTCGCAACTCAGGGCGTGTCTGCGTTTCAGAAACCGGCTGGCAGCAGGTGATTACTTCATTTCTCTGGGCGTTGCCTCTCGCGAGGGCGAAGAGATCGTTCCCCATGATCGTCGCTACGACGCCATTCACATTGTTGTGGCCCCGACCCCCACGCTGTTCGGGCTGGTCGATCTGGCCCTCATCATGGACTTCGATCAGGAACAGCCTAAATGAGTCATCTTGAGCAGAGCGGATACCGTCTGGACCGGCGTACGGGCGTGTGGGCGCGTCCTGATTACAAAGGGCTGGCGTACAGCGATGGCGATGAGCATGAAGAACGTCTGGCCGACATCGTGCGTCAGGCGCAAGACCTGAGCGTGCTTTCAACCGAACTGGGCCGGCACTGCACCGACTGGGTATCGCTTTATCATCTGGGCCGCGCACGGAGCAATCTGTTGCGTCCCTTCGAGCATTGCCTGACAGGCAGGGTGCTTGAAATAGGCGCCGGTTGTGGGGCGATCAGCCGTTATCTGGGCGAGTGCGGTGCCACGGTGCTGAGCCTTGAAGGCAGCCCGCGCCGCGCCCGGATCGCGGCCAGCCGGACTCGCGACCTGGACAATGTCACGGTGATTGCCGAACGTTTCGAGCAGTTCCAGTCGCCGCAGCGCTTCGATGTGATCACCCTGATCGGCGTGCTTGAGTACGCCAGTCTGTTCAATCAGGGCGATGATCCGGCGCTGGACATGCTGGTCAGGGGCCGCGAACTGCTGGAGCCCGATGGGGTTTTATTACTGGCCATTGAAAACCAGTTGGGCCTGAAGTATTTCGCCGGTGCACCAGAGGATCATCTGGGAACGCCGATGGCGGGCGTCGAAGGGCGTTATTCGGCAAACGGCCCGCAGACGTTCGGTCGCCAGCGCCTGACGCATCTGCTCGAACAGGCCGGCTTCAGCCGCTCTGAATTTCTGTTTCCCGCGCCGGATTACAAACTGCCCAATTCCATCGTCACCCAGCGCGGCTTTGAACACCCGGACTTCGACGCCGCTGCGCTGCTGTGGCAGAACGTGCGCAAGGATCCACAACTGCCGGGGGCCACGCTGTTCAATCTGGAGCGCGTGTGGCCTGTAGTGGTGGACAACGGGCTGGGCATGGATCTGGCCAACTCGTTTCTGATCGCCGCGTCCTGTTCGCTGACGCCGCTGACCATGCCGAACCTGCTGGCGGGGCACTACAACGTCAGCCGAAAGCCCGGCTACTGCAAGCAGACCCTGTTCATCGAAACACCGGACGACATTGAGGTGCGGCACGAGCCGCTGCGCACGGACGGTACACCCCACAAGGACTTTCGTCATGTGCTCTCGCGTGTCGATCCCTATCGACGCGGCCGTGTGCTCAGCCAGCAGTTTCTCGACATCGCCAGCACGCCCAACTGGACCGTCAGACAATTCGGTACATTCGTGGCGCGCTATTGCCTGGCGTTGAAGGACCTGCTGGCCGGGCAGGGCCACGATTTGCCGTTGCAACGTCTGGATGAGCGCCTGCCTGGCGCGCTCATCGATGCGGTGCCGCAGAACATCATCCTCGACGCCGAGGACCGGCCCACGCTGATCGACATCGAATGGGAAGCCGCAGCCGGTATCGAGTTGGGACATCTGCTGATACGTGCGCTGTTGCTGCTCATCGCCAGTGCCACGCCCTTCTGCAGCAGCGTGATGCCGCTGACGCGCCGTCAGTTCGTTACCGAGACGCTGTTTCATGCAGGGCTGGAAATCACCCCGGCACAACTGGACGCCTTCATCGAACAGGAAGCACATTTCCAGGCATTCGTGACCGGTCTTGAAGCCAGTCGGTTTCTGAACTGGGAGGCGGACCGGATCATCAATCAACGGGTGTCGCCGACCGCACCCAAAATACAGGCCCGGCTTTACTACAGCGATGAAGTCGGCAACTTCAGGGAAGAGGCAGCCCTGAGCCTTGAAGTACTGCCCGGACATCAGCACCTTCGGTTTTTGCTGAGCGGCATTGAAACCCGACCTCGATCGCTGCGGCTCGATCCGGTCGACCGGCGCATGACGTTTTCGCTGGACAACCTGCGGATCGAAAAGGATCAGGCAGTGATCTGGCAGTGGGATGGCCAGACTGCGATGCTGCCTTCGGCGTCAGGTCTGCAAGAGGTGGAGCGCATCGGCTCTTCTCTGCTGTTCGTCAGCCTCGACGATGATCCGTATCTGCAACTGCCTGTCACCCTGTCTTCACGTGATGACATTCGCGACCTGGTCCTGACGCTCGATCTGGTGCTCTACACCGATGAAGTCATCGCCCGCCGCATCAGTCAGGGGCTCAACTGGAGTCAACAGCACGAAACCTCGTTACGCACGGCGGTACAGCCCCTGTCCGAACAGATCCAGGCGCTGACGCGGCGGGTCAGTGAGCTGGACAACGTCACGCAGTTGATCGAGAGGCATGTGATCGAAGGCGAGATCGGCACCATCCAGACCGTCGAACGGTTGTTGCAGGGAAATGGACATGACCTGCGCGAACGTGAGGACCTGATCAGGCAGCTGCAACATGCCCTGCTTGAGGTGCAACGTGAAAAGGACACGCGCATTCATCAGCTGAATCTGCGCATCCACGAGCTGGAGAATTCCTACAGCCGCAGGCTGGCTGCGCCGATTAGGCATACGGTGTTGACCACACATCGCCTGGCAAAGGCCTCGCGGCGCCTGCCGGCGTTGATTCGCCGTGGCGGTGGCTTCCAGGCCACCACACGGCGCGCTGCAATGGTATTGCGGGAGGAAGGGGTGCGTGGCCTCGTGGAGCGCTTGCGCTGGTTCAACGCGCTGGGGCATGCGACCGGTCAGGCCACGGCCTCTGAAAACGAAGTACCTGACCGTCATGACTACGCGGCCTGGATCAAACGCTATGACACGCTGAGTGACAGCGCTCGTCACGCCATGCTGGAAGAGGTCGGCAACTGGGAAAATCCTCCGCTTATCTCGGTCATCATGCCGGTCTTCGATCCGCCGCCGGATATGCTTCGCGAGGCCATCGACAGCATCAGGCGGCAGGTTTATCCGCACTGGGAATTGTGCATCGCCGACGACGCTTCCCGGCAACCTGCCGTACACGACCTTCTCAGGAAAGTGCAGCGTCAGAGCCCACAGATAAAAGTCGTGGTGCGCAGCGAGAACGGTCATATCTCGGCGGCCAGTAATTCAGCTCTGGACCTTGCCCGTGGGCGATACATCGCGCTCATGGACCATGATGACCTGCTGCCGGAGCACGCCTTGTACTGGGTGGCTCGCACTATCGTCCTCAATCCCGATGTCGGGGTGATCTATTCGGACGAAGACAAGATCGATCAACGTGGGGACCGAAATGCGCCGTACTTCAAGTCCGACTGGAACGCCTTTCTATTCCGTTCGCAGAACATGATCTCTCACCTGGGCGTCTATCAGCGCGATCTGGTCAATCGCGTGGGCCGGTTCAGAGCAGGGTTCGAAGGTTCGCAGGATTACGATCTCGCATTGCGTTGCACGGAAAAACTCAGCCCCGCGCAGATCGTCCACATTCCGCGTGTGCTTTATCACTGGCGTATCCATGCAGGCAGCACTGCCGTTGCGTCGGATGAGAAACCCTACGCTGTCCATGCTGCGGTCAAGGCGTTGGAGGATCATCTGCATCGCACCGGACGCAAGGGCGAGGTCGAGTTGTTGCCATTTGGTATGTACCGGGTGCATTACGCGCTGCCAGAGCCGGCACCGTTGGTAAGCCTGATTATCCCGACACGCAATGCCTGGGCCTTGCTCAAGCAATGCATCGACAGCATCCAGCGCCTGACCACGTACCCGCATTATGAAATCATCGTGATCGATAACGGCTCGGACGAAGCCGAATCGCTGGCGTATTTCGCGCAGATCGGTCAGCAACCCGATATCCGCGTCCTTCGGGACGACCGACCATTCAATTATTCAGCCTTGAACAATCTGGCGGTCAGCCAGGCTCGCGGCCAGGTGATCGGGTTGATCAACAACGATATAGAGGTCATTTCGCCGGACTGGCTGGGTGAGATGGTTTCGCTGGCGTTGCAACCCGGCGTCGGGGCTGTGGGCGCGCGGTTGTGGTTTCCCGATGATCGCCTGCAGCATGGCGGGGTGGTTCTGGGGATAGGCGGCATCGCCAACCATGCACACAAGTTTCTGCCCCGAGGCCAATACGGCTATTTCGCCCGCGCCGTGCTGATTCAGGAGTTTTCTGCGGTGACGGCGGCCTGTCTGGTGATCAGGAAATCAGTGTTCGAGCAGGTAGGCGGGCTTGACGAGGTCAACCTGAGAATCGCCTTCAACGATGTCGACTTTTGCCTGCGTGTGCGGGAGGCAGGCTACGTCAACGTCTGGACGCCGTATGCCGAGTTGTATCACTACGAATCGGCTACTCGCGGTTTCGAGGACTCGCCGGAAAAACAGCAGCGCTTCGACAACGAAGTGGCCTATATGGCCCGGCGCTGGCCGAAGATCAGAAGCGACTATGCCTACAACCCCAACCTGACGCTGGACGACATTGATTTCGGCCTGGCCTGGCCTCCGCGTGTTTCTGACTAACGCGGTCCGGGCGCTGCGGTGACTCTGAACCATGACCAGCCTTTTTCGCTGTGGTGCAGCGCCAGCGTCGGGTTGAGGCTTAGTTGTGGTTTGTCGCTGTCAGGTGCAAGAACCAGGCTCGCACCCGTCTTATTGAAATCCTGGGTCTGAAAGTTGATCAGCACCGTCACCATGTCCGGTTGCGGCACGGTTATTTCCAACCCGTTTGTCGATGGCTGACTCATGAACATGAGATGTTGATAACGGTTGTGCAGTTGTACGTAGCGGTTCTCAGGATCCAGTCGCTGCCACAGAGAACTCTGTGGGTAATAGAACACGCCATTGACTACCTTATGCCCCGAGGCAAACAGAAACATCATGGGTAGATGCGTGCTCAGCGTCAGGGTCGGGTCGTCCTGATCGGGCAAGCTGTTTTCAAGGGAATGGGGCGCGATAAAGACCGGATGAAAGCTCAGCGTTGTCGCCAGTGTCAGTCCCAGATTCACCCCCAGAAATGCTTGAGTTTGTCGGTTCAGCAAAAAGTAGCCGCTGGCAATCACCACCAGCATCAGGCCAAGAGTGACCGATGAACTGGAGCCCGCCAGTACAGGGGCCTTGAACGCTTTCAGGGCGTCATATACCAGCGTCGCCCAGATCAGCGCCATGGCCCAGGCCACGAGGGCCTGGCTCTCGGATCGAATCACGTCCTGTCGTGTAGGACAGATCAACAGATGCGTCAGTATCAGGCTGGCAAGTCCAAGCGCCAGATCGGCCCTGTTTGGTGGAACGTATGACCAGAAGGAATAAGTCGAGAGTGTGGGTCCGAAGCCGATCAACATATAGATCAGAATCAGGCACACCATAATCGCCACGGTGATGTCTGACGCGCCCAGCGCCCGCTGTCTGGCGCGCAGTAAAAACAGCGCGGCGAGAGGCAGCAGGTAATAGTAAAACGAGGCGATTTCACTTTGGTTGACTGTCGAGTGTTCGATGAAGGCCAACGCGGTGAGATTTGTGTAGCCCTTGAAAAGCATGTGCCAGGGCACATTGCCGCCCACTTCAATATGGCGCTGCCCAGGGTACACCGTGCGCATCATGGCGTGGATGGCTTCCTGCGCGCTCAGCCACCAACTCACCAGCAGGATGCCAGCGATCAGCACCGCCAGCAAAACGGCCAGAAAATGTTCGAGTCTGATGCGCCGGTATAACCGGTCGCGCAGCACCACACCTGTCAGCAGTGCGATGAACACATAGCCCACCGAGACCTGCCAGGGTGGATACAGCAGCAACACAAAGCCTGCCAGCGCAAGCCCGGCCAGCACACCGAGTGGCAACAGGGCCCATGTGCTGCGGGCGTTGATGATCTTCAGCAGACATAACAACGCCACGCAGGGGAAAAACACGGCATACGCTGGCCAGAACGACCAGGCCACCACATAAGGCGCGGCGACAAACAGCAGGGCAAACAGAAAGCCTTGTCGCCAGCGGCCCGGCGCCAATGCGTTCAGCAGGTGGGCCAGCGCCAGAAAACAACCGAATGGCGGAAACCACCAGTACCAGGCCAGCGCCCGTTTCAGGTCCAGGACAAAGAATCCCCAGGTCGCCGGTTTGGCCAGTGCCGAGACATGCGCCACCGGCACGCCCGCCATCCCCACGATCAGCATGTTCTGTCCGTCCAGCCCCAGCGAGGTATTGAGCACCGGATAGCGCGGCGTATGGTTGTGCTGGGCGATGGCCATGGGCGTCAGTACCAGCCATTCATCACTGCGAATCGGGCGCTCGTGGCCCCAGATCCGTGTCATGTCGGCGTCCACGAACGGCGTATTGCGCAGCCCCAGATTCAGTGATGATCCCGTCAGACCCAATGCCGTGAACAGCAGGAATAAAAAGACGACATAGAGGCTGAAGGCAGTCGGTTCGCTCATCCTGATCTTCAATCCGGTGCTGACTGTCCGCGTTATCCAGGCGGTGCGAATGAAACCGATGGCGATAGCCAGCAAGGCCGTCAGGATGATGAGCTTGATCAAGGGTCAGTCCTTGCGCTTGAGGCATGCGCGATCACGAGGAGGCGGTGATCACGATGCCAACCATGATGGTGACCACGCCAATGAAGTACTGGACGTGAAACCGTTCGCCGAAGATGAAATGACTGCCGATCGGCACCAGTACGAAAGCCAGCGCCATGAGCGGATAAATTCTCCCCAGATCGGATTTCTGCAGCACCCAGATCCAGCCCAGGGTGGTGATGCCGTAAAGCGCCAGGGAGAGAAAGAACCAGGTCAGCATGATGGGGTCGAGCAGGTCGCCGCTTCTGTCATAAGTGCGCGCAGTGACCTTGAACAGAATCTGCCCGACGGAAATCCCCAGCACACAGAGCAGGGCCGCCAGATACACCCCCCGGTCAGGCGCCACTGTTCAGGTACTTGTTCTGGAGGTGAATGGGGCGTCTGGGAACCGCCTGCACGTCATGGCCAATGAAGGCCAGAATCAACTGGATACCCACCAGAACGGGCAGCGCCGAGACCATCACCGTGCCTGCCGAATTGGCGACACCGGTCTGCCAGGCATGCACCCAGTGAAACGCACCGAACATGCTGCCGAACATCAATAGCAGCACGCCCAGCGGCAGTTCGAAGGATGCCAGTGACATATCACGCAGGTAATAGTTGTAGAACAGGCGCTTGAACAGATTGCGTGCATGCTTGCCAATGAATTCGCCAAGAACGCGGGACACCCTGAGGTTGCTGACTTCGTCGCCGTAGTGGGCGTGCATCGGGATATCCACCACCACGGCGCGCAGGGTGCCCAGACGGAACAGCATGTCGCTCTCGAAGAAGTAACGCTGGCTGATCTTGCCCATCGGTAACTGGCGGGCGACGTTTCGATGGATGGCGGTGTAGCCATTGGTCGGGTCGAACAGGTCCCAGTACCCGGAAGAGAGTTTATTGAGCAGGGAGAGGGTCGCGTTGCCAAAGATGCGCAGCCCCGGCATACGGCTGATTTCTTCCAGATTGAAGAAGCGATTGCCCTTGGTGTAATCCGCTTCGCCTGTCGTGATAGGGGCCACGAAGGCAGGAATCAGGGCCGGATCCATCTGTCCGTCACCGTCGAGCTTGACGATGACGTCCATGCCGTCAGCCAGCGCAGCTGCGTAGCCGGCCATCACTGCACCGCCCACCCCCAGATTGACGGCGTTGAACAGGATGACCACGCGTGCGTCGTGGCAGTGTTGCTCGACCTCTTCGCCGGAGCGCTCGGGGCAGCAGTCATCCACCACATAGATGCGGTCGACTTCCTTGCCGATGCCGGTAATGACGTTACTTATATGCTTTCTTACGTTGAAGCAAGGAATGACTACGGCAACCTTCAATGCATCAAGGGTGATCGTATTCGCCATCATGAAATGAGCCTGACTGTTCAGGAAACATTAACGGGTACGGCTGGTGGGCTACAGTTAAGTACAGTTGGTGACGAAGTTCCAGAGCCAGACGATGTTAAAAAGCTGAACACTGTCTGGCGAGTTCATTCATGAAACAGTGTCCATTTAATTAACAGCGCAGGCAGTACGTTGCCGGTTCGGTTCATGAAGCTTCCTGCGTCAGGTCTTTAAACTTTCAAGTCGAAACTACCCATGAACACATCGTCTGAAATCGATATTTCAGGTCTGAGGTGTTACGACAAAACTGTCGAAGCTGTCACCTATAGCGTTCCACGCGGTATTACCCGAGAAGCCCGCGGTCGTGTCTGGATCGTCCGTGTCCTGAAGAACAAACAAGTGCAGGTCTATGCGCGTTTTCCGGACTTGCGTTACAGCGGTACCCGCCGGGCGCTGAACGCCGCCATCATCCACCTGCTCCACAGTGGCCATGCCTGGCGGCGCGAGGACGTGCTGCAGCTTGACGAGCACGCTGCCGTGCACTGGCGCAAGCGCAGCGGGGTCGGCCTTTGCGCGGTGGCCTACGTGACCCGTCCAGGACCGGGGCGCGGTGAAACCCTATTTCTTTCGACCTACAAACGGGTGGCCAGCGGACGCGGTCTGGACAAGTTTCGCTCCCGCTTGATAGAAGTACTCGAGAACGCTTACACCCTGCATCATGACGGATCGGATATTCCGTATTCGGTACAGAAGAAGATCAGGCACGACATTGATCGGTTAATGGAAAGCGATTATTACCGGGCGTTTATAGAGGCCGGTAAAAGAAAGGCTGATCACATTGCGGTGGCTGAATATGTGGAGCGGTTGTCGCGTTAACGAGCGCTCGTCAGGAACATGCGAGTCTGACACGGTTCGGGTATTAACGCGGTGTCCAGGCGGCGCATTCGGTATAAAAACTGCCAGTTCTTACAGTATGCGCCATTCCGGCGGGTTGGCAGACTAAAGCCATCAGACGGTCGAACAGATGAATGATGTTCTGACGACACGGTTGATAAATGTTGCCCGGATAGCTCAGTTGGCAGAGCGCTGTATGAAACATTACGGAGGTCGGTGGGTCGGATCCACCTCCGGGCACCTTCTTCATTTCAGGCAGTGCCTGTCACGCCTGAACAATCAAGCCCGGTCATGCCGGGCTTGATTCATTCTGCAGCCTGCCTCAAATCTTGAAGTGGCTGACCATCGTCTGCAGTTGTCCGCCCAGGCGGGCAAGTTCGACGCTGGAGGCGGCGGTTTCTTCACTGGCTGAAGCCGTCTGCTCGGACACGTCGCGAACGTTGATGATGCTGCGGCTGATTTCCTCGGCCACTGCACTCTGCTCTTCGGCGGCTGCCGCGATCTGCTGGTTCATCGCCTGAATGTTGGAAACCGTCTGCGTGATGCTGTTCAGCGAGGTGCCGGCCTTGCGGCTGAGCTGCACGCTGCTGACCGTCAGATCACGGCTGCTGAGCATGATGCTGGACACCTGGCGTGTACCGTTCTGCAGCGCGGCGACCAGATTTTCGATTTCCTCGGTGGACTGCTGGGTGCGTTGCGCAAGGCCACGGACTTCGTCCGCGACCACCGCGAACCCACGCCCGGCTTCCCCGGCACGCGCGGCTTCGATGGCTGCGTTGAGCGCGAGCAGGTTGGTCTGCTCGGCAACCGCCTTGATCACGTCCATGACTTTGCCGATCTTGTCGCTTTCCTGCTCCAGCAACGTCATGGCGTCGGAAGAACGCACCACTTCGGCGGCCAGTTTTTCGATCTGACCGATGGCCTCACTCACCACCTGATCACCGGCGCGTGCTTCCTTGTCGGCGGTCGATGCGGCTTCGGAAGCCTGTTCGGCGTTGCGCGCCACTTCTGCGACCGTGGCCGACATTTCGTGCATGGCAGTCGCCACCTGGTCGGTTTCGACTTTCTGGCTGTTCACACCGGCACTTGTCTGTTCGGTCACGGCCGACAATTCCTCGGCGGCGCTGGCGATCTGCACCACGCTGTCGCGGATACCGCCAATCAGCTCGCGCAAGGTCGTGCCCATGCGCTGGATGCCCTGTTGCAGTACGCCCAGTTCGTCCCTGCGGGTCACCACCATGGTCTGCGACAGGTCGCCCGATGCGATCCGGTCGACCACTGCCATTGTTTCCTGCAGAGGACGGGTGATCTGCCGCGTGATGATCACCGCGGCAATGATGCCCAGAATCATGGCCAGCAGGGTGCAACCGATCTGCATGTTGCGGGCCTGAGCACTTTCCGCGTCGCGACGATCCAGTTGCAGCTGATACATGGCCTCGCTGAGCTTGACGATGTCCTGCCCTTGTGTGGTCATTTCCTTACGCGCCTGTGCAATATCGCCGCTGGACGCCTTGAACGCCTGCAAGGTCGTGCGATAGGCCTGGAAGGAAGTTTCCAGTTGCTTGAGCGCGTCGGCATGGGTGCTGCCGAACGTGGCTTTCAACTGATCGAGGTTCTTGATCGCGTTATCCAGCTTTCGTGCGGCAGACTGTTCGTTTTCCGGCGAGATGTCCGTCAGGTAACCGCGGACCTCGTAGCGTGCCTGCATCAGGTCGTCCTTGGAGCCGACAATCAGCTCGTACTGGTTGAAACGGTTTTCATCCGTGGCGTCCAGCTGCTTCACGTCGGCCAGAATCCGGTCCAGCATTTCGGTGACCTTGGTGGCATGAACCGTCAGATCCTTGCGCAACGCGATGCTGGTCTTGTAACCGCTGCGCATGTTGTTCAGGGATTTCTGATAATCAGCGATCACCACGCCCAACTGCTCGAGCATTTTCACGTTCGCGGGGCTCTTGAACGAGGTCAGCAGCTTTTCCTGGTAAGCCTTGAAGCCATCCAGTGAAACCTGAACGGTTTCGGCGACCTTTTCATCGCCGTCGGCCACCATATATTGCAGGCGTGTTACCCGTAACTTGGTCAGCTGCGCGTTGAGCGAGGTGATGTCACTCATCCAGTTGCTGCGGTCGATCAGCCCACTCAGGCTGCTCCATCCCGTGAGCGCAAGAATGGCAGTAAAAACAAGTACAAGCCCGAATCCGAGGGCCAGCTTCATATTCACGCTGATGTTCGCGAACCAGCTGTTCATGACGTTCTCCAGTACAACATTGTAAAAAGTAAGGCCTCTGGAGGATTTAACGTGAATACGACCGCCAAGGCATTGGATACAGACCCTATCGGCAGCATCTCGCCAAGCTGAAATTAAAAAATACAATTAATCAAAAACCGCCTGTCCCCCTTTCACAGGCTTTCTTTCGTTGCCCGACGCGGCTATAAAGGGCGCCTCGAGAACATTGAAACAGCTTGGCACTGTCATTAAACAGTCGCCAGAATGCTGCCTGTGCTCGTGCCGTGAAAAGGCTGTAGAAGTTTGAACACATGGAGTGTTCATGGAAAACAACTTTGTATGGCCCATTATCCGAGTCTTCGGACCTGCCTATACCTTTAGAGATGCTTTGAAATGACTTTGAAGTTTCGTCATAAAATTCTGCTGGCGGCATCGGGCGTTGTCGTTCTGGCATTCGCTCTGTTCACGCTTTACAACGATTATCTGCAACGCACCACCATTAACCAGAACCTCGAGTCCTCAGTGGGGCAGGCGGGACAACTGACCGCCAGCAGCGTGCAGAACTGGTTGAGCGGACGCATTCTGGTGCTGGAAAACCTGACCCAGAACGTGGCGTATCAAGGCGTTGGTTCTGACCTGAGCGGGCTGGTTTCCCAGTCGTCGCTGGTGTCGACCTTCCAGTTCACCTATGTCGGCGACAGCAAGGGCACCTTCACCCAGCGTCCCGATGTCGAGATGCCCGCCGGTTACGATCCCCGTCAGCGCCCCTGGTACAAATCGACAGTCGATGCTGGCAAGACCATCATCAGCGCGCCCTATCTGGCCTCGGTGGGCGGCCTGGTCGTGACCATTGCCAGTCCGATCAAGATCAACGGCCAGCTGGCCGGTGTGGCGGGGGGCGACCTGAGCCTCGATACGCTGGTGAAGATCATCAACTCGGTGGAATTCGGCGGCATGGGCTACGCGTTTCTGGTCAGCGGTGACGGTCAGGTGATCGTCAGCCCCGACAAGGAACAGGTCATGAAAAACCTGAAGGACATCTATCCCGGCCAGACGCTCAGCCTGGACAACCGTATGCGCGAGGTCACGTTGAATGGCCAGCAACGCATCCTGTCGTTCACCCCGATCACCGGCCTGCCATCGGCTGACTGGTATATTGGCCTGTCGATCGACAAGGACAAGGCCTACGCGCCACTGAGCCAGTTCCGCAGCTCTGCCATCGTCGCCGGCCTGATCGCAGTGATCGTGATTGCCATGCTGCTGAGCCTGCTGATTCGTGCCCTCATGCGCCCGCTGACCGATATGGGCCGTGCCATGCAGGACATCGCGCAGGGCGAGGGTGACCTGACCCGTCGCCTGAGCATTCAGGGCCGCGATGAGTTCGCCGATCTGGGCAGCTCGTTCAACCAGTTCGTCGAGCGCGTTCACGCCTCCATCGTGGAAGTGTCCTCCGCCACGCTGCAGGTGCATGACCTGTCGCAGCGCGTGGTGCAGTCCTCCAACTCCTCGATCATCGGCTTCGATGAGCAGAGCGCGCGCACCAACAGCGTCGCGGCAGCGATCAACGAACTGGGCGCTGCCACCCAGGAAATCGCCCGCAACGCCTCGGATGCTTCCATCCAGGCCAGCGAAGCGCGCACCCAGGCAGAAGACGGTCAGGTGGTGGTGGAAAAAACCATCCATGCCATGAGCGAACTGTCGACCAAGATCAGCGATTCCTGCACCCAGATCGCCCAGCTCAACGCCAGCACCGACAACATCGGGCAGATTCTGGATGTGATCAAAGGCATCTCGCAGCAGACCAACCTGCTGGCCCTCAACGCCGCCATCGAAGCTGCACGTGCCGGTGAAGCCGGTCGGGGCTTTGCCGTGGTGGCTGATGAAGTGCGTAATCTTGCGCACCGCACTCAGGTGTCTGCCGACGAGATCCACAACATGATCGGCGAGCTGCAGACTGGCTCACAGGACGCCGTGGTGAACATGAACGAGAGCCAGGCCTCCAGCCAGGGCAGCGTCGAAGTCGCCAACCAGGCCGGCAACCGTCTGCGTGACGTGACCCGCCGCATCGGCGAAATCGACGGCATGAACCAGTCGGTTGCCGCTGCGACCGAAGAACAGACCGCCGTGGTGGAAACGCTCAACATCGACATCAACCAGATCAACTCGCTCAACCAGCAGGGCGTTGCCAACCTCAACGAAACCCTCAAGGATTGCGCCGCGCTTTCCCAGCAGGCCGGGCGTTTGAAACAACTGGTGGCCAGCTTCAAGATATAACTCGAGCCGCCATTGAAACGAGAAGGGCCATCCATGTGACGGCCCTTTTTTGTTGGTTAGTGTTGATAACTTTCTGTATGGACATGAGGTGTGAAACTGATTTTTATCGGGTCACATCTGGGTGAATGTCAGTGAGGGTTGAGGAATGTTTGACGTTATTTGTGAAGGCAATTAATGGTTTGAAAAGTCTGACTTTTAAACATTTTCCCGGACGTGTTTAAATGAGCTTTGCTCAATCCGTCAACTACAGATTGTGGATATAAACCGGTTATGACGGACATGTTCGTTCAAAACTGTTCAATATTCAGAAAGGCAACCACAGTTCGTCGGATTTTTATGTTTATTGAATGAGCAGATTAATAACCGACATCTTCTTTTGTTATCCGCTCCTGCCAGACAGCGCTTGGTTTCATGGCAGGAGTCGCCTGCGGGTTTACGCTTCATCCGCCTTGTTTTGATTGCGGTCCGAGTACGTCGACGCCACCGGGCTCGGCTTGCTGACTACAGCAGCCGACTTGCGCTGACCCACCAGATCATCCGGGTTCAAAAACAGATTCATGCGCGGGATCACCTCAATGCGCGGTTTCTTGTCAGGCCGCTCAGCCTGGCGCGTATTCCGGTTGAAGTGACGAAGCTCATGCACGTCGATGGGCTCCTCACCGGCCAGCACGAACATCGGCAGGTTGCTGTGGATCATCGCGTCGTAACGGGAGCTGGCCGAGAAATACACCATCGCCCTGGGATGCGGAGCCACTTTCTTGTACTTGATGAGACTGGCCTGATCCGACAGATTGACGATCCGCCGCAACTCGGCACCCGCCGACGTCTGCTCGATAGCCACTCGGTCTTTCGAAGCCTGCTGCTCGGCCGCCTTGCTCAACAACTCCCGAACCTTGCTCACCGCAACCCGCTCGCCGCCCGTCGTGTGTCCGGCCCAGGTGAACACGATCAGGCGAGGGCAGATATCGAACACCTGCGTGTGACGCCCCAACTGCTTCATGCTGAACATCGGCCCCAGCGCCTGACGCAGAATCTTCGACCGCGCCGTGGTCGCCAGATTGAGCTCGATCCGCGTCTGCTCGATCGCCGCCATCAAGTCATCCTTGAGCTGATTGATCTCCTTCACCCAAGGCAACACGCTGCGGCTCAACGCAAAATAACCCGGCAACCGCATCACCGTCCCCGGCGCCTGACCGGGAAGCCGCTCGAACAACGACATCGCCCGCACCGTCGCCTCAATCGCCGCCTGACCCTCCAGCGGCTGCACCTCAATCAGATCCAGCGCCTTCTGCTGCGCCAGCACCGGCAACTGCCACACCTGACCATGAACCACCCACTGAGGCCACATCTGATTGAATGCCGTTATCTTACTGACCAGACGGGCGTGGACAGTCGTTATATCGACGTACATGGTGATCTCCGAAAAGTCTAATACCACCCCCAGTGTAGCGTGTGATTCTGGATGTGCAGGGAGCGTGACGCGGGATCAGTCCTTGGGCAGCTCTTCCAGCCTGGCCTCTACCGCGTCATCGAAAATGATGAACAGCGCCTCAGCGTCCGACGAGCGCAGCTTTCGGGTGCTTTCGAGGCTTTGGATGAGCTCGATCTGGATAGCACGCTCGGCTTCCAGATCCTTGCGGGTGCTGGTGGCGTTCAGGGCGCGGAGAAGGTCGTTCATCTGATCGCGAATGGGTTTCTGGAGTCGCAGGAGGTCTAGTTTTTCTTGGGGCATGGGTTGCTGTCTCTTGGGGGCTGCTGGCTAAGCGAGCGATACATCTGCGTTTCACCAAGTTCCCCGCAACAGAGCGGGAAGCCTTCGTATCGATCTGGCATGGTACAGCCAGCTTCGTCGTTCAGCCGAGAGATTACTGCCTCCATACGTCAGCAGGCTGATTCTCGATCAGTCACTGAACCGACTGGCTGTAACGGATCCACGCTCCGATTGCAGGTAAAGGGTGTAGGGCAGAACCAGCGTGTCTGCCACGCCCGAGAGCACCATATCGGCAAGTATCAGCGACACACTGGGTCTCAACTCCTGACCCCTAAAGGCTCTGGGTTCTCCATTAAGCGCGCAGAAATCGAGCGACACGCCACTGTAAACGCGCGGGATGTAAGAGCAGTTCGATTTCCAGCGGCCCAATTTATTGGCTGCCACGGAGTCACTGCTGAAGGTCGTATTGATGGTTATTAGACCACTACAGTCCTCGAATTTGGCCGGAGCAATTCAGGATGAACCATCCACTTATAACCAAGGCTGGACCGCCTCCAAGGCCGATCTTAACTGTGGATGTTGTCAACCGCTTGTTATCAGCCAAGGGGAACAATGGAGTTTGTGATACGTTCTGCTGCAGACAGGGAAATTTCACAGGGAGTCATCATGACTAAACCGGCCGCACGCAAAGGCGACCCATCGAGCTGCCCGCTGCCAGGGCACGGTACAAACCCTATCGCAACAGGTTCACCCGACGTGTTCTTTGACGGCTTGTCCGCCGCACGCCAAGGGGACGTCTGCACCTGCGGCAGTGCTCTCTCCTCTGGCCTGTCCTCCACTGTATTCATCAACGGAAAGAACGCCGCAACTATCGACTCGGGCGGTGCCCATGGCAGTGTCGTCATTGGTGGGTCGGGCACCGTTGTTATTGGCGACACCCACACGCCCTGTACCTTCGTTCCGCCAGAGCCCATCGTCGGCCACGCAAGGTGGATTGGCTTCAAGTTCCCTGCCGAGGAGAGCTACGAGGGCTTGTCGTGCATAGCGCACTTTGAAGACGGCTCATCGCTCCCAGGCGTCTTCGATAAAGACAATGCCGTTAAATTTACGAACCCTTCGGGCAAAACATGCGTGATGCTCACATTCGAAGAAGAATCGTCTGCACAAAGCCCATCCGTGACCGAAACCCTTTTGAACAAAATTCTGGGATAAGGAACATCCTGTGACCGAGCCGTACGTTGTTACTGGTAGCTATGTTGTGCAGCGTGAGCACGCGTTGAGGGATTCTCCCCTTGATCGAGCGTTAGAGCTTATGGAAGGCGCCGCGCTGAGATTTTCCTTGGACGCCATCTCGGATGAGAAAGTCCGGGCCAGCTATCTCAAAAACATCAAGCGTATGTCACAACAGACTCTGGACGATGTGAAAGCCGGGAAGATTACCGCGCAAGAAGGCGTACAGTTCAGTCATGAGATGAGAAACAAGATCATGATGGAGCACCGCAAATGGACCTCGGCGCAAGGCCTGGCCATTGTTCAAAAGAAAAAAGCGGACGGCAGGACACTGCAGTCGTTGTTTAATCGCTACTCGGAACGACTCTTCAAAAAGCCCTACAACAGCCTGACTGCTACAGAGCAGTCGAAGGTCCACTACACCATTCTGGAGGCTGCTGGCCGAGATGATGTCAAGTTTACGAAAGGCACCCAGAAGATGCTTATCATGGGTAAGCTGGGCATTCTTGTAACCTCTGCGCTGGCTACTTATCAGATTCTGAATGCAGACAACAAACCTAAGGAAGCCGCTCGACAAGGCATCATCGTGAGCGGAGGTGCTGTGGGCGGTTTTCTTGCTGGCATGGGTGTCAGTGCCTTATGCGGTCCCGGTGCTCCTATATGCGCAGTGGCGGTTGTCTTGGCTGGATCTGTCGCGGGCGGGTTGGCCGGCGGCGCGGTTGCAGACTCACTGGATGAAGAGCTTGAGGAGTTTTCCCATTGGGACATTTTTTGAGTAAGCCGGAACTGACGGCAGTCAGAGCTGCGCTTTCGGAAGCATTCAATGATTTTCCAACGGATTACGACTACATCGCGGACGAGGTCAAGGATGTCGATGAGAACACATTGTACGAAATATTCTTTTCGGAAGTGGCTCCCGTGTGCTTCACCAACATCGCGGCAGCAGTGCCTTCCGTCTGGACAGGCTTCGATCCTGACTCACTCAATGAAGTGATTGAGGCACGGTTGGCAGCGCGTGAGCGTAGCTGGGTACAGAGGCAGTCCGATAGGTTGCTGGTCCGTTGGCTGAGGTATAACTATGACTATCTGTGGAAGGAAATTGCTGGACGGCTGTGAGCTTGTTGTGCCGGGGTAATCTGAACTGTCCGCGTATCACGTTGATTTTGTTTATTATTTCCAATTAACTATTTTTTTTGGAATACCAACTGGAATACCACTGATTCAAAGAATTCAAAATGTATGGGCTGGCGACGGATATTTTTTCGCCAAATCCATCAAGCTTCAGTCGGCTCAACGGCTGCGGTCTCCCGTTGAAGGACATAAGCCGCTGGCTATCATCGGCGATTGCTTCCTGACCTTGATGGCTCATTGCCTCTCTGAATGCTAATATTTCAGATCTTTTCCAAAGGCCATAGAGAATGGACTCGCTAGGTATCGATCAGCGCATCAATTCTGCTCCAGAATTTGGCTGCGCGTTCCATGTTTGCGCTCCAGCACTCTCCAATACCATCACCAAGAGAATGGCATGACTAATCATCAAAAGCCCATGCTGGGCGTTTTCGTGCATGGCTTCACCGGCGGCAGCGAAACGTGGAAAAACCCTAGCGGCTTAACTTTCAAGAGCCTGCTCGCAGCAGAGCCTGAAATCAACCAACAGTTCGATTTTGTAGAGTTCGAATACTTTACTAAGGTAGTAAGTATATTTAATACAAACCTCTTGCAGAAGGCTGCAGGCTTTTTGGGGTTGGGGCGTAGTGCTGTCAGATATAATAGGCCAATTAACAAGTTGGCCCAAGAGCTTCAAACGTTTATCCAGCTTAATGCTGATGCTTATGAAGGTATAGTATTAATAGGCCACAGCATGGGCGGACTAATCTGTAAGGAAGTGGTTTTATCACAAGTGAGAGGAGAGGTTCCAGAGATAGTTGGTTATGTGTCTGTAGCAGTTCCGCATAAGGGATCTCTCAATGCAATGCTTCTTTCAGGTGTGAACACTAACGCCAAAGAGTTTACTCCTCTTAATGAGTATAATGATCAGCTAAATAATAGATGGATAGATCAAAAGAGTAGTCTTCCTGAGTCTTTGTATTTAGTAGGGCAGCATGATCAATACGTGCCTAGTACCAGTGCACTTCCTTTTAATACCAAGCACTTTACATTGGCGCACGATCACAACACTATTTCCAAGCCGGTAGGTCCTGCTGATGGATCATTCAAAGCAGTTGCTAAATTTATCTCAAAAATCGCTAAAGCGAAAATGATGGAGGCAGCTTTAAATGTTTCATATGACGAAGCTGCCCCTGAATATGATAAAGAGATTTTCGTCATAAAAATGATTCTAGCTGAAATTGGGCCAAAGGGGATAGATGATGCGAAGGAGTCGTTTTTTAATGCGGAAATAATTACCAAGGCAGCCGACGACGCCGACAAGGAAATGTTACGTGACTTGCGGGCGAAGGTTATATCCCTCTACCGCCAAACGTACAATCACTACACGGCAATCCAGAATTCACCAAATGTAGTCTTTGCACAAGTGCATGAGAAGCTTCTATCGCAAGACAGACAAAGTCTTGAAGTTGGTGCTAAGTATGTAAACTTCCTGCATAAGAAGGGGTTGCTTCATCAGGTTGCCAATAAACTATGCACTACCGTTGTTTGGCACGACGACACCGATCTTGACGAATTGCATAGGATGACTCAATGAGCATCGACTACATGTTCTTCGATTATCGGGAAGAACAGTATACGAGTATGTTCAGAATATGGGCGATTGCTGAGACGTTAGACCTCAATAGTAAGGGGCGCAATGTCTTGACCTTGAATAAGGCTCTGCTCATTGACTTAATAGTGAAAAACCCATCTTTGTTTCGGCGAACCTGCGAGTTTTTGAGCGGGAAAGGAACTGCCCGAATGGTGGGGGATGTTCTATATAGTACTCATGTCGATAAAAGCCATAGAGCTCGTCAAAAAGATTTTCTAGCTAAAGTTCTTCTCCTTCACAAAGATGGAGCAGTTAATTTTTTTCGTGAGGAAGAGGACTACTACTTGCGGTGCTTACAACCGCTGCCAATTAGTGAAGATGAGAGTCTTGTTCACCTCAAGAGTCAGCTTGTTGCAATAAAAGGCATCCTCAGTAAATCGGATGCAATTATCGAGAAAATGATTTTAGGTGCCGAATGAGCAATAGACCGTCTTTAATCATCCAGCGATTGGTGTTGGCTGGGGTAAGCAAGAATTATGAGTCTACTTTTGAGCCAGGACTGAATATTGTTCGTGGTGCAATGGACTCTGGAAAATCTACAATTCTTCACATGATCAATTATTGCCTCGGAGGGTCAAATAGGAAAATTCTATATGATGAGGTAAGAGCAAAGGTTCGTATAATATCTCTTCAGGTTTCGCTCAACGGCCAAGTTTTTACTTTCGAGCGCCAATTGCTCGATTCTAAAGCTGCAGTCAAAGTTTATGCTTGCCCTTACGATAATCGCGATGAGGTTTTTCCTCAATTTATGTCCGCTGATTCGCAAGGCTCTATGCCTGACGGCTGGCTGTCAGACTTCATTCTCGAAAGCTTGGGGATTGCTCGTGTAAAAATCACTGAGTCCTCTAGGAATCCGAACGCAGGCGAAGATCGCCTTAGCTTTCGTGATCTAATGAAATTAATGTTTTTAAAACAAACCGAAGTCGGTTCTGACGGTCTGTTAGATTATAAGAATAAGTCGGTATTTTTTAAGAATGTTAATGTTCAAAAATTTGTTTTTAATGTTCATGATGAACAGCTTTCCAATCTAAAAACTCAACGGAGTCTAGAATCTACGATACTTAATGAACTCCAAAAAAGCGAAAAAACAATCTCTGCATTTTTAAAAGACGTAAAAATTCCTCTTGATAGATTTTCTGCTGGCGATCAGATTGATGAAGCGAAGAGTAAAATCCAAGAGCTAAATGCTGCGACTCAAGAGTTAAAAAATGACTTGGGTTTTAGCACTCAAGCCTCATTGGCTCTGCGCCAAACTATAGTAAATTTTAAGTCGGAGCTTGACGCTCAAAATTTAGCGATCAATCTTGCAAAAAAGCAAATTGACAATTTTACAAAGTTGAAAAGTACTTATCGGCTTGAATATGACAGTCTTCAGTACTCCAAGCTGGCACGACCTCATATTTTTAGTATGCAGTCCGGTCAGACAATTGCGTGTCCTTTGTGCACTTCCGAGTTGTCGCTCGATACGGAGGTGATCCCTGAGGAAGATATAGCAGCTCTTGAGCGTTCTCTTAAAAATCGTTTGGCGGGGTTAGATGCATCAATCAAGAATTCTTTAGAGAAAATCGAGAGTATAAAAACTGAGGCTGCTCACATAGAAAGCCTGATCAACGAAAATACTCAGATTTTCGATCAGAGTAATCTGTCTAGCATCTCTCCATTAATTTCGATGATTGAAGCTTCTGAGAAAACGAAAATACAAGCTCATCTTGAGCTTTCCCAATTGAAAAGAAACTTATCAATATATAATAAATATACCGAAATAAAAGATAAGATTCGAAATAAGCAGGCGGTGATTGATAACCTTAATGACGCCATTTCTACCGTCGAGGGTGGTCTGGTTGATTTGGATAATGTAGTAACTGAATTAGGCGCCATGTTTCGTAATTACATGAGCCGTAGCGCGGTTCAGAATGTTCAGGTGGCCAGTTATAATAAAACGTTTACAGCTAGCTTGAGAGGTGTTTCTTATTACGATCACCTTTCGGGTGGTATAAAAACTGTTACTTCAATTGGGATGTATCTGACGCGTTTCTTATACACGCTGGATCATAAAAGTAATTTGCCTCCGCTTCTTATGATTGATACTCCTGGGCAGAATATCGGTCGAAAGCGTTCAGCGGATGATGGGGATGCAAGCGTTTCCGATCCAGATGTTTATGAGAAAATATATCAGCAGCTATTAGATGCTGTTAATTATGCTGAGGAAAAACAAATTCCTTGCCAGATAATTGTAGTCGATAATGATTTTCCAGATATTTTGACGACGCCACCGTACAGCGATGAATATCATTTGGTGAAGAGGTTTCAGAAAAATAGTGATAAGTTTGATAAGGGCCTTATTGATGATGCATGATTCATCTTACTAATAAATTAACGTGTTATCAGAGCTCAAGTTAATTGGTGTTGGTTTTTTAAAGGCGTCATTTTGGGTGGGGATTAACTTTAAACGGGTTTTTCCTCATCCGCTTCCAGATAATAAGAGCGGTGAGTTGATAGTAATACCGGGTGGCGTATGAATGGCCCTGTAGGTGCTGAGTAAGAAACCAGTGCACATGTTTGAGTTGCCAGGCCCAGGGATTATGTCGTTGCCATCGCTGGTGAATGGCCGTTTGCATGATTCGGGCTTGCCGTAGATGGCGTTGTTGAGTGGCCTTTGAGCCAGTTAAGACACCGCTGAGGAACAGCCCCATATCGAAGGGCTTGGTCATGCTCGAGCTCCAATGTAGTCCGAAACCACATCGATTCGGTGATGCCCAAGCTCAAGGCTGATTTGTCGTCGCGCCTGCTGATCAAGGTCGCGGTCAATGCGATAGCATTGGCCGCCATTGATGGAGGCGGGGTGGCCCGTGAGCTGTGTATAACGTTCGCAGGCATAGGCCGCTCGCAACTCATGGAATCCCTTCAACCCTTGCTCCTGTAGTAATTCACGGGCGGGGCGTACGGTCTGTTGCAGGAACTTGGCGTAGCTTTCGTCTCGGGTCAGCAAGTTGCGGCTGTGGGGTGGCGAAGCATGACGAGCTACCTGCAACGTATCCGCTCCACGAACCCCACATTCCAAGCAACTAACTGAAGCCCGATGCTGTGCTCCCGATTTCTTTCTGGAGCTTGCCAGCCATGATGCGCCCCGACAGCAAAGTCGAAAAAGTCTATCTCTACCCGCAGCCCGTGGACTTTCGAAAGTCCATCGACGGCCTTACAGCACTGGTTGAGTTGGACATCAAGGTGGCTGTGTTCGACCCTGTACTGTTCGTCTTCCTCAACAAAGCCCGTAACCGCATCAAGGTGTTGTATTGGGAACGCAACGGCTTCTGCCTTTGGCTCAAACGCCTGGAGTCCGAGCGTTTCAAAACATCGCCTGATGCCACGGACGAGGCGATCATCCTCAGCGTCCAGGAACTGAACTGGCTGCTCGACGGTTCCGATCTCTGGCGCAACCGTCCTCATCAAGTTTTGACGCCGCGTTACGTAGCATGACCCGGTATAATCCGGGCCATGATTTCTCTGCCCGATGACCTTCCTGATGATCCTGTTCTGCTCAAGCAACTGCTGCTTGAGGCGCTCAATCGTCAGGAGGAATCGGCCCAGGCTTATCAGACCCACATCGTCGACCTGAAAGAGCAGATCAAGCTGCTGCGCGACCGTCTGTTTGGGCGCAAGTCCGAGCAAACCGTTGAGCCCGATACGCCGCAACTGGCCTTGTTCAATGAGCCTGAAAGCGAGCCGATGCCGCTCGTTGAGTCACCTGACGAAGAAGCCGTTGCGCCGACGCCACGCCGCGGCAAGCGCAAGCCACTGTCGGCTGATCTGCCACGCATCGAAGTCATCCACGAACTGCCTGAACACGAACTGACCTGTGCTTGCGGTTGCCGCAGACATGCCATCGGCGAAGAGACCAGTGAACAACTGGATATCGTGCCGATGCAGATCCGGGTCATCAAACATATCCGCAAGGTCTAAGGGTGCCGGGGCTGCGAAGCGGCCCCGGTCACGGCTGACAAACCTGCGCAGTTGATCGAAAAGAGCATGGCCAGTCCGAGCGTCTTGGCCATGCTGCTGACCACAAAGTACGTCGATGGCCTGCCGCTGCACCGCTTCGAAAGTGTGCTGAGCCGATACGGCATCAAGATCCCTCGGCAAACGCTGGCTCGCTGGATTATCCAGTGCAGCGAACACTTTCAGCCGCTGATCAATTTGATGCGTGACCGACTGCTGGAAAGTCCGGTCATCCACTGCGATGAAACCCGTGTCCATGTGTTGAAAGAACCGGATCGAGACCCGACCAGTCAATCCTGGATGTGGGTGCAAGCCAGTGGCCCACCGGATCGAAAAGTCGTGATGTTTGATTACACGTCCAGCCGTGCGCAGGACGTGCCGTTGCGCTTGCTGGACAGTTACCGTGGCTATGTCATGACCGACGATTACGCCGGCTATAACGCATTGGCGTTGCAGCCAGGTGTGGAGCGTCTGGCGTGCATGGCCCATGCACGACGCAAGTTCGTGGACGCGCAAAAAGTGCAGCCCAAGGGTAAAACCGGACGGGCCGATATCGCGCTGACGATGATCAACAAACTGTACGGCATCGAGCGTGAGCTCAAGGACGTCAGCGATGAACAGCGGTTTGTCGGTCGACAGGAGAAAAGCCTGCCGATCCTGACCCAACTGAAAGACTGGCTGGATAAAACCCAGCCTCAGGTCACGGCGCAAAGTGCGTTGGGCAAGGCCGTGCATTGTCTGGCGAATAACTGGAGCCGCCTAGAGCGCTACGTCGAAGCGGGTTACTTGCCCATCGATAACAACGCGGCCGAAAGAGCGATCAAGCCGTTTGTCATCGGTCGCAAGGCCTGGCTGTTCAGCGATACCATCAATGGCGCCAGTGCCAGTGCGAAGATCTACAGCCTGGTCGAGACCGCCAAGGTCAACGGCCAGGAGCCTTATACGTGGCTGCGCCACGTACTTGAGCGGCTGCCGCACGCCTCGTCTGTAGCAGACTACGAAGCTCTGCTGCCATGGAACTGCTCGCCAGAAATGCAACGGTAAACCGTTGCCCGATTGTTTGGCAGGTGGGGTTTATGGATCGCATACCCTGCAACGCCGCCTTCACCTCTTCATTAGCGACGATCCATCGCGGCGCTGATGTACCTGAACGTCCGCCTTTAGTGCCGTCCTGAATGTTAATGTGGCCGAGACGCTGTGCTTCACGTTGCAAGCGCGGCACGTCAGCCAGAATCGCTTCTCGCAGACGCATGCCGGTTGCTCGGGCCAAACAGACAATCGCGGCTACGCGGTCGTGTTGCCGTTCGTGAAGCGCTTCAATTACTCGCTTTACCTGTTGAAGATCTTGGCCATCCGGTGCACGGCTGCGTACGCTTGATCGCTGCATGCCGAGTGCCTTGCTCGGACTGGTGATTTTCACGTACTGATCACCACGTAGCGCAGCGAGAGTGCGGTTGACGCTGCTGAGGCGGTTCTGCGCGGTAGCGATGCAGAGTTCACCTTGTTGAATCTGCTGGCGAAGGTACGCGGCGTAACTTTGCAATGTACTGCGATCTATCTGGCGGGCATCGTTGTAACCGGGGCCGTCCTCTGACCGACACCACTTCACAAACGCCTGCCAGCGATCGCTATGCGCTTTGACCGTGGCGAAGTGGCCGCCGACAAACAGATCCTTCAGTGCTTGCGGGCCGGCGTAGCTGAGCTGGCGACCGTAGCCAAAGTTGCGCCCATCACGCCGACCGACCAATGCCATCTGTTTCACCGTTTTTGTTGTCTTGCAGAAAACGCAGCACGGATTTCCAGTGGGCGCTGATTTTGTTCACCTGTTGCCAATGCGTGGGTCGAATCAGCAGAGCATTTTGTTGGTGCCGCAGCATTACCCTTCTTCGCGCAACTGCTGGATCAGCAAGCTGATGTCGTCAGGACCTAGGGTGGATGTGGCGACTGCGGCGACAGTGGTGACAACCCCCGCAGTTGCTGGCCTAGCGCATGGCGACAAGTCGGCGACAGAAGTGGCGACACACCGCAACACTGGTCGTGTTTGGTGCTGCGCCTGATACCGACGCACTGCGTCATTGAGGCGGAACATGGCGCACCACGAAAGTTTTTGCATCGCGGCTGTTCAACCAGTTATGCGTGATCAGCTCGACGAGCAGCGTGGCGGTGTGATGACTGCTCTTGCGGGCAAAGCGAGGGCCGTTCCGATTGAGGTCGCGAATGGTGAATTGGGTCCAGCCTTTTTGCTTCAGCCAGCGCAGCAGTCGATCCGCTTCCTCACGCAAAGTGTTGATTGGTTCTTGTTCGGTCAGCCGCTGGATCTCAGCCAGGTAGTAATCCATCAGCGTCGAGGCACGTTGAATATGGTGTTCGCCCACCACATTGGCGTCCTCAATTACCGCCAGCACTCCAGCGATGCGCAGCACGTTGGCCGCCGCTTTTCCCGCGACGGATTGGATGCCCGCCAGCTCGCCGAACTCGCCAGACTGGCATTCGATGGTGTCGTGAATATCAATCCAGGCATTACGAGCGCTGGGTGTCAGTTCCAGCCTGGCTGGGTTGAGTGAGCCGTCCTTATGCCGCGACAACGGCTCATCCAGCAGGGCAGTGATGCGTGCTTGGTAGCGCTGGACCTTTGCATCTCGCGTCAGGTCGATTGCCTTGTACAGCCGCCGACCAACCAGGCGCTCGGGCCAACTGATCAGGCAGCGGCCGAGGATGCCTTGACCATTGAACATTCGATCTTTGAGTAGCTGGTTGGCCAAGTAAGGTTGCAGCATAAGATGCAGACTGAGACGACGATCATAGGCCCGCAGGCTTTCCCCAGGCATGGAGCGCGCTCGGTCAATTGGGCTGCCATCCCACAGCGACGATAGGGTGGTGATAGCTTTGAGTTGGTTCTCTTTGCTCATGGTGCTGCTGCCCAGGAACTGGCCACCTTCATCGTTGAATAACCCCATGCTGGGCAATCCATTGCACAGACTTTTGATCAGCGCCTCGATGGTGGGCTCGGCGACGATTAGCCTGGGCGGTACGGGTTCGGGTAGCTCACGAGCTTCGGGTTTTCCGCGAATAGCTACGCGATAGGTTTTCAGCTGGTCCGAATACAAGGTCCATTGATGTCGCTCCCATTCCCGTGCGGCTGTCAGCGCCAAGTGATCCACCGCGCTTTTGCGATCTCCCGACGACGCCACCGTCAGCATGTACAGGGACAACGGGTAGGTGCGGCCATCGAGATGCACATTGGCGTGAGGCTGGCTCACCAGAGCAGCCGTGGCCAACACCGATTGCGCAGCCATGGCGCAGGGAACGCCGATGACCTCAGCCATTCGTTCGACGGTTGGGCTTAGAATCTGTCCCAACGCTTCGACCGGGTAAGCCAATGGTTCGGACTGATATTCCAGCAGCGGCCGTGGTAGGTCGAGCGCTTCGCACAGTTGCATCGCCATTCTCCTGTTGCTCTGGATTTTCCCTCACTCTTCCCGCCTCGGTTGTTGAGTGTTATCAGGGATCAAGGCCCCTGCTGCCTGTGAGGGTTGTCCACTGACGCGGGACGGGCGGCTCCTTACGGCCGGGAGCTTGGGCATCTCATGATCTGGCCCCCTGAGCACTTCGGGTGAAGTGGGCGGGTGGAGGCTGCGTTGGCTGACGAGACCAGCGCCGCGAGATCCTGAGTCGGATGAGGGCCGTGAGGCGATGACCGGGGCGTTCCTGACTGTCAGTCAGGTGCAGTCCATTCCATTGGCTACGGCACCATCATCTGCATCGCTGTTGCCGGTGACATCGGGGTTTGTCACGCCGATTGTCACTGGGACAAAAGCCGCAATGCGTTATGCGGTAAGGGCTGCGGCAGTGGTTTCGACGCCCGTCTCTTTCCAGGAGAAAGAGACGGGCAAACGGTTGGCGCAAAAAGTTGGCCGAGCAGAATGGCTGCTGCAAGGCGGTATCGTTAAGTGGTTGCCGCCGTGGGCATAATAGATGTTGAGTAGGCATCCATCACTCTGGCGAGTAACCGTGCGAGCCTCCGGGCGCTAATCGCACTTGGGCTGAACCACCGCTAGAGCGGCGTGACCTTAAAGGTTCGGGTCACCTGGGAGCTGCCAACGGCAGCGCTTTGAGTCTTCTTTCTATCGTCCGCGTATAGTTGGGTCAACCAGATTGCGCGCAGTCGATTGCGCCAACCAGCGGTGCTGGAATGCCTTGGTCGTGAGTGGCGTTGGATGGACGATGAGCCGTTCGTCGTCTTTTAAATGTGAGCCCCAGCGCATGGGAATGCGGAGCCTTCCTATGCGCTGGGGCTTGGCCGGAGGAGCGCAGACATGCAGGAGGTTTGGCGACAGTCGCCACTTCTGTCGCCATGCTGCGTGCCACGGATTACGTGGGTTGTCGCCGGTGTCGCCAACAGAACTCTCACTGCGTTTGAGGCATTACGTCTAACGGTGCCATCCGGTGAGTGCTTAGCGGATCGGCACGGCGTTGCGGTCCTGCGTTTGATTGATCGCAGATGCCAGCAGGTTGCCAGTGGCAGCCTTCTGGATATGCTCACTTTACCAAGCCATCATCGGGCGGCGGCGTTCTATGTCGTCCGCGCGGTTGTACCTGACAGCCTCACCCGCTAATCGTTACACTGCGTGCACCTTGTCAGGCCGGCGTTTTCCCGGCTTGGCCTATTGCACGCAGTGTTGCTGCGCTGGGCAGTAAACCTATTATTCAATTCAGGCAGTCATAAGCAGTGATCACAGGTGCTATCAAATCCCAAGTTGACCAGATCTGGAATGCATTCTGGAGCGGCGGTATTTCCAACCCCATGGAAGTTATCGAGCAGATGACCTATCTGCTGTTTATCAAACGCCTCGACGAGTTGCAGACAGTTAAAGAGCGTAAGGCCGCGCGCACCGGGCAGCCGATGGATAAGCCGATTTTCAGCCCCTACCAGGCGCATTTGCGCTGGGCGGCGTTCAAGGCACTGGGTGATCCGGCCAGTTTGTACACTCTGATTGCTGACAAGGTGTTCCCTTTTATCAAGTCGCTGGGTGGCGAAGACGGTGAGTCCACCTACGCCGCGCATATGAAGGATGCGCGCTTTACCATTCCCAACCCGGCGTTGCTGGCCAAAGTGGTGGACATGCTCGATGCCATCCCCATGGAAGACCGCGACACCAAGGGCGACCTCTACGAATACATGCTCGGAAAAATCGCCAGTGCTGGGCAGAACGGTCAGTTCCGTACACCCCGGCACATCATCAAATTGATGGTCGAGATGATGGCGCCCAAACCGTCGGACACCATTTGTGATCCGGCCTGCGGCACCGCAGGTTTTCTGGTGGCGGCTGCCGAGTATCTCAATACTCACCACAGCCACGAGTTATACCGGGACGCGGCCAGCGCCAAGCGCTTTAACCACGACACTTTTCACGGCTTCGACTTCGACAGCACGATGCTGCGCGTCGGCTCGATGAACATGCTGCTGCACGGCGTGGAAAACCCGGCGATTGAAAACCGTGACTCGCTCAGCGAAGGCCATGCTGGCGTCGAAGGGCAGTTCAGTCTGATCCTAGCTAACCCGCCGTTTGCCGGCAGCCTGGATTACGAGGCCTGCGCCAAGGATTTGCAGCAAATCGTTAAAACCAAAAAGACCGAGCTGCTGTTTCTTGCTTTGTTTTTGCGCCTGATGAAGGCCGGTGGCCGCGCGGCGGTGATTGTGCCGGACGGCGTGCTGTTCGGCTCCAGCAAGGCGCACAAAGCGCTGCGTCAGATGTTGGTGGAAGACCATAAGCTGGACGGCATCGTCTCCATGCCCTCCGGCGTGTTCCGCCCCTATGCCGGGGTGTCCACCGCCATTTTGCTGTTTACCAAAACAAACTCTGGCGGCACCGATAACGTCTGGTTCTACAACATGCAGGCTGACGGCTATTCGCTGGACGACAAGCGCAACGAACTGGACGCCAGTAAGCACGAAACCAACAACCTGCCGGATATCATCAAGCGCTGGCACAACCGCAATACCACCGTCGGCCTTGATCGCACCGCCCAGAGCTTTCTAGTGCCCAAGGCGGAAATTGTCGGCAATGACTACGATCTGTCGATCAACCGCTATAAGCAAGTGGTGTACGAGGAGGTGCAGCACGAGTCGCCGCAGAAAATTTTGGCCGAGTTAAAGGCGCTGGAGTCGGAGATTATACGAGGGATGGATGAGTTGGAGGGTATGCTGTCGTGAGCTTCCCTGCTGTAGCACTTGGTGACGTTGCAGAGTTCATTAGGGGCGTGACCTACAAACCTACCGACCTCATGGATAACTTCTCCGAGGGCTCGATTGTTTGTATGCGGACTGCAAACGTACAAAAGGTATTGGATGAGTCTGATCTTTTGTCGATCCCCCGCGGCCACGTCAAAAGCGAAGACAAAATTCTTCGAGAAGGTGATTTGCTCGTTTCTACGGCCAATAGCTGGAATCTCGTTGGGAAGTGTTGCTGGATGCCTACGTTAAGTTATGCAGCCACGGTGGGGGGATTTATCGCCGCGTTGAGGGGGGATAAGAGCAAGGTAGATTTGCGGTACCTATATCACTGGTTTAATTCACCTGATACCCAAGTCGATGCTCGAAACTGTGGCAGGCAAACTACCAACATTTCCAACATGGATATCGGTCGATGTCTTGCGTTAACGATCCCGCTCCCCCCCATTCCCGAGCAACGCCGTATCGCGGCTATTCTGGACAAGGCCGACGCGCTGCGCGCCAAGCGCCGCGAAGCCATCGCCAAGCTCGATCAGTTGCTGCAATCCGTGTTTCTGGAAATGTTCGGCGACCCGGTGACGAACCCGAAGGGTTGGCCGCAGGTACGTTTCTCTGAATTGCTTGAGTCTATTGATAGTGGTACCAGCCCTGTATGCCTTGATCGACCCGCTATCGATAAGGAATGGGCGGTATTGAAGCTGAGCGCTGTTACTCGCTGTGAGTATGATCCGTCTGCGAATAAAGCTTTGCCGGAGGGCGTAGAACCAAACAAATCTTTGGAGGTAAAAGTCGGGGACTTGCTTTTTACACGGAAAAATACTCGTGATTTAGTCGCGGCATGCGCGTTTGTCACCGATACACCACCTAGATTATTGCTGCCAGATTTGATTTTTCGCTTCAGGCTGAAAAAGCTGGGACCTGTCGTGCCTCGATATTTGCAGGCATTGCTGGCCTTTCCTGGGAAGCGGAAAGATATTCAGAGTCTGGCAGGTGGCTCCGCTGGTTCGATGCCAAACATTTCAAAAGCAAAACTTTCTAACGCGCTTATTGAGCTTCCACCTACAGACCTGCAATGTGAGTTCGAGCGCCGTTTGAAGCACTGTGATCTATTAAGAGAGAAGCAGCGTTTCGCCTTAGCGAAATTGGATGCAACTTTTTTTGCTCTACAGCAGCAAGCGTTCGTAGGGCAGCTCTAAACCGTAGGGTGGATCATGCTTCACCGATCCACCGAGCGGCGTTATGGTGGATGAAAAGAGCGCCATCCACCCTACAAACCAGTGCCCCCGGCACGCCAAGGAACAGGCAACCCAAATGGCTCAATTCTTCCCCGCTCGCACCACCTGCCGCTTCGACACCCCCGGTGAGCGCCGCTTGGCCGAGCGCCTGGAGAGGAAGCTCGAAGACGACTACCTGTGCTGGTTCAATATCCCGGTGGGGCCAAAGGCCCTGCAGCCGGACTTTGTGCTGTTGCATCCGTTGCGCGGGTTGCTGGTACTGGAGGTCAAGGACTGGAAGCTCGATACCATTCAGAGCATGGATCGTAACCAAGCGAAAATTTATGCCGGCGGGCTGCTCAAAACCCTGAAGAACCCCATGCTGCAGGCACGGGCGTATGCCATGGAAGTGGTGATGATGCTGCAGAGGGACCCAGCGCTGAAACAGCCCGCCGGTTCTCCATATGCTGGCAATCTGATCATGCCCTTCGGCTGGGGCGTGGTAATGACAGCGATTACCCGCAAGCAATTTGAGGGGACTAACCTGGCCGAGGTGCTGAACCGGCAACAGGTACTGTTTCAAGACGAAGTAACCGAGACAGTGGACCCCGAAGCCTTCCAGCAAAGGCTCTGGAATATGTTCCAGCATATTTTCCCTTGTCAGTTGAGCCTGCCCCAGATCGACCGCGTACGCTATCACCTGTACCCCGAGGTGCGAGTGAACACGTTACCGGGGCAGTTCGGTTTGTTCGCAGAGCAGCATGCGCCCCTTCCAACGCTGATCAAAGTCATGGACTTGCAGCAGGAGCAACTGGCGCGCTCGCTGGGTGAGGGCCATCGGGTTATTCACGGCGCTGCTGGTTCCGGCAAGACTATGATCCTCGGCTATCGCTGTGCACACCTGGCGCAGGTATCGAATAAGCCGGTGTTGGTGCTCTGTTACAACAAATCCTTGGCTGGTCGCTTGCAACAAGTACTGGCCGAGCGCGGCCTGAGCGATAAGGTCAAGGTGCGTAATTTTCATGCCTGGTGCTCGGACATGCTTACCGCTTTTAACGTCGATCGTCCGGCGCAGAATTTGCCGATCAACGTGAAGATGGCGCAGATGGTTGAGAACACCATCGACGGTGTCGATCGCGGACAAATTCCGCGCGCTCAATACGCGGCGGTGCTGATCGACGAGGGCCATGATTTCCAGCCGGAATGGTTCAAGCTGGTGGTGCAGATGATCGACCCCGAGAGCAATTCGCTGCTGGTGCTGTATGACGATGCGCAGTCTATCTATCGCGGCAAGGGCGGGAAAAGCGGCATGGATTTCAGCTTCGCCAGTGTCGGTATTCAGGCCCAGGGGCGTACCACCATCCTGCGCTTGAATTACCGTAATACCGTGGAGGTGCTGTCGGTGGCGCGGGCCTTTGCCATCGAGCTGCTGACCGCCCGCGATGCTGCCGAGGATGGCGTGCCAATTGTCGCGCCTCAAAGTGCTGGCCGACGGGGCGCGTTCCCCGAGCTGCTGCGTTGTGAGTCCGATTGGCAGGAATACAACTGCATCGTCGAGCGCATCCGCGACGAGCAAGGTCAGGGCCGCGCGTTGGATGACATGGCGGTGATCTATCGTAGCACCGCCCAGGCCCAACGCGTCGAGCACGCTTTGAGTGAGGCTGGCATTGCATTCGCCTCGGGCCAGTCGGCCAAGGGCCGGGGTACGTTGTATGGCAGTGAGGATGCGGTCAAGATCGTCAGCATGCATTCGAGCAAGGGCTTGGAGTTCGGCCTGGTGCTGATCCCCAGTCTGGGTGACATGCCGAAAAAGGGCGAAGACGAAGCCGACGAGGCGCGCCTGCTATACGTGGCCATGACCCGCGCAATTGATCGGCTGGTAATGACCTATCGCGAACCTTCCAGTTTTACCCGCAGAATTCAGGACTCAATCGGCAGCGTGCGCCAGCATTTGGCCGAGGTGGACTCACAGAGGGCAGCCAGCTAAATGAGCAACTTTGAATTTCTCCTCCCTGAATTCAAAACGCTGTTTGAACCGGCCAAGGGCGCGGAGCAGTTGGTGTATTCCGACCCGCGTGCCTGTTGCATGCGCACCCGCCATGCGTTGGAGCAGGCGGTGCATTGGCTGTACGAGCATGACCGCGACCTGCGCATGCCCTACGACAACGGCCTTAATCTGCTGCTGACTCAGGTGGAGTTTGTGCGCTTGCTGCCGCCGCAAATCCATCAGAAGGCGCGCTTGATTCAGAAGTTCGGTAATCAGGCGGTGCACGCCAATCAGCCGATTGGCTACAGCGATGCGATGAAGCTGGTGCGTGAGCTGTTTCATTTGCTGTTTTGGCTGGCGCGCACCTATACCCGCGCCAGCGAACCAAAAAGCATCGACGCCGCGTTTGACGAAAAACGTGTGCCGCAGTTGGTCAGCGTTAGCGAGGCGGCAGCCTTTACTCGTGCTGAGCTGATAAAGCAGGAAGCCAAATTCCAGCAACAGATTGCAGCCCAGCACGGCACCCTCGAAGCCCGAGAGGCGGCGATTGCCGAGCAAGCCGCAACCCTAAGTGAACGCGAGTCGCTGCTGGCGCGACTGGATGCTGAGCTGGTTGCCACCCGTGCGGCGCTGGCCCAGGCCAAGGCGACCAATATCGCAGTGCCGGATAGCCATGATTACGACGAGGCCGACACCCGCCGTTTGTTTATCGATGTGCTGCTGCGGGAGGCTGGTTGGGAATTGGGCAAGAACGCTGACGCCGAAGTGCCAGTCAGCGGCATGCCCAACGGGCAAGGTGAGGGTTTTGTCGATTACGTGCTGTGGGGGGCCAACGGCAAACCTTTGGCGGTGGTGGAAGCCAAGCGTAGCCTGAAAGACCCGGACGTGGGGCAGCAGCAAGCCAAGTTGTACGCCGATTGCATGGAGGCGGAGAAAGGCCAGCGACCGCTAATTTTCTACAGTAACGGTAACCACACCTGGCTGTGGGACGACCGCCGTGCGCCACCACGCGAAGTACAGGGTTTTTATACCCGCGATGAACTGGAACTGGCGATTCAGCGGCGCAGCCTGCAAACCGATTTGCGCGAACTGCCGATCAATAGCGAGATTGTTGAGCGGGCATATCAACACCGGGCGATTCGAGCGATGACCGAATCCCTGAGTCAGGGCCGCCGCGCCGGTTTGCTAACCATGGCCACCGGCACAGGCAAGACGCGGATGTCGATTGCCCTGATCGAGCTGTTGATGCGGGGCAACTGGGTCAAGCGCGTGCTGTTTCTGGCTGACCGGGTAGCCCTGGTAAAACAAGCCGCCAATGCCTTTAAGGAGTTCCTGCCGGACTCCAGTCCGGTCAATCTGGTCACCGACAAGAGCGGCCAGGGCCGAGTGTATCTGTGTACCTATCCGACCATGATGGGTTTGATCGAGCAGATGGAGGGTGACCGTCGCAAGTACGGTGTTGGCCACTTTGACCTGATCGTGATCGACGAGGCGCACCGCAGTGTGTACCAGAAGTACGGCGCGATTTTTCGTTACTTCGACAGTTACTTAGTGGGCCTGACCGCCACCCCGCGTGACGAAGTGGATCGCGATACCTATCACCTGTTCGGCCTGGAAACTGGCGTGCCGACCGACGCCTACGGCCTAAATGAGGCAGTGGATGACGGTTATTTGGTGCCGCCCAAGGCGTATTCGGTGCCGATCAAGTTCGTTCGCGAAGGCATCCGTTACGATCAACTCAGCGATGATGAAAAAGCGCACTGGGAGTCGCTGGATTGGGGTGATTACAGTGCTGAAGGTGATGCGCCTACCGAGGTATTGGCGTCGGAAGTCAACAAGCAGCTGTTCAACGAGCCAACCGTTGACCTGATGCTCAAGCACTTGATGCAAAACGGCCTAACGGTGGAGGGCGGTGACAAGCTAGGCAAGACCATTATTTTTGCGGTGAACCAGAAGCACGCCGATTTTATCGCTCGCCGCTTCAATCATAATTACCCGCACTTTAAGGGTGAGTTTGCGCGGGTTATCACCCATGCGGTGAGTTATGCGCAGACCTTGATTGATGACTTCAGCAGCAAGCTCAACAAACTGCCGCAGATCGCCATTTCGGTGGACATGCTCGATACCGGCATCGATGTGCCACAGGTTTTGAATTTGGTGTTCTTCAAGGCCGTGCGCTCAAAGGTGAAATTTTTGCAAATGATTGGTCGCGGGACGCGCCTGTGCCCGGACCTTTTTGCGCCCGGGGTACACAAACGCGAGTTCGCCATCTTCGATTTCTGCGCCAACTTCGAATACTTCAACGAAAACCCCAAAGGCGCTTTAGGCGGTATGGCCGAGCCGCTGGGTAAGCGGTTGTTCAAAGTGCGGCTGGATCTTCTTTCGTTGTTAGCTCCGAAGGACGTATGCGGGCCAGGTGATCTGGCAGAAACCAGAGGCCGGTACGATGCCTTTGTCGAGCTGCGCATGGAGTTGATCGACGAGCTGCACGACGAAGTCGCGGCGATGAATACGGACAACTTCATCGTGCGTACCGAACTTGAGCACGTAACCCGCTTTGCCGAGCGTGAAGTTTGGAATGCGCTGGATGATGCGGCGCTGGGTGATTTGCGCAGTCACGTCGCTGGCCTGCCGAGTGAGCGCGCGCCTGAGCACATCACCGCCAAGTTGTTCGATCTGCTATGCCTGAATTTACAGCTGGCGTTACTGCGCTCTACCAGCGACTTCGTGTCGTATCGCGACAAGGTGGTCGAGCTGGCCAGCCAGTTAGAAGTGATGGACAGCATTCCGGCGGTGCATGCTGAACTGGCGTTGCTTCAGGACGTGCAAACTGACGAGTATTGGCAGGACATCCGCTTGCCGATGCTTGAGCAACTGCGGCGCAAGATGCGCGAGCTAATCAAGTTTATCGAGCGCCGCCCGAGCAACCCCGTTTATAGCGTGTTGAGCGACGAAATTGGCGAAGCGACGGTGGTCAACCTGAAGGATTTCAATACCGGCGTCAACCTGGAGCAGTACAAGAAAAAGGTCGAAGCCTATATCCGTGGCAACGAGAACCACGTGGCCATCGCCAAGCTCAAATACAACCGGCCGCTGACGCCGAGCGATCTGAGCGAGCTGGAGCATTTTGTCTACGAGTCGGAACCGGTTCAGAGTCGCGAGCAGTTCGAACAGTGCTACGGCGCCGACCAGCCGCTGACCCTGTTGATCCGGTCATTGGTAGGTTTGGATCGTAACGCCGCAAAAGAGGCTTTCGGTCAATTCCTCGACGAGAACCGCTACAGCAGTCAGCAAATTCGTTTTGTTGAAATGATTATCGAGCGGCTCACCCGGCAGGGCGTGATGGAAGCGGGTCAACTATATGAACCGCCTTTTACTGCGCTGCACCATGAGGGATTAGACGGTGCGTTTGGCGACGCGGATGCCAACGCGATCATTTCGGTGATCGCCGCAATCAAACGCAGTGCGGCAGCCTGATGGCGACTGACTCAATCGTTGGGACTGCCTGGTTTGCACTGGCGTAGGGGGCTGTAACGTTTGACTAAGCGCTTGGCGACAGTCGCCACCTCAGTCGCCATGCTGCACGCCACGGATTACGCGGGTCGCCGCCGGTGTCGCCGCTGTCGCCATCCGGTGAGCCCTTAGCGTATCGGCACGACGTTGGCGTCTCTGATTTGATTGATCGCAGATGCCGACAGGCTACCCGTTGCGGCCTTCTGAATATGCTCACTCCACCAGGCCATCATCGGGCGTCTTCGCTCAATGTAATCCGCACGGTTATAGGCGCTTCGGACTTCGTCTTTGTCGACATGGGCAAGAGCGACTTCGATCAGCTCGGGATCCCAGCCATTCTCATTCAGGATGGTGCTGGCCATGGAGCGCATGCCGTGGCTGACCAAGCGGTCCTGAAAGCCCATTCGTTTCAACGCCATGTTAGCTGTTTGGCTATTCGCGTGGGTGCGCGGGTTTCTATCTGACGGGAACACATATTCCCTGTGGCCGCTATGGTGCTTAAGCGTCTCCAATAACGAGAGTGCATGTTCGGTCAGCGGGATTGTGTGTGGCCGACGCTTTTTCATTCGCTCCGGAGGGATGGTCCAGATGCGTTTGTCGAAGTCGATGTCTTCCCATCGAGTGGTGGCCGCCTCGGCAGGGCGTGTCATGGTATGAAGTTGCCATTCGATCAGGCAGCGGGTCGTCCGCTTGATGCTGGCGTTCGCGATTTCCATCATGAGCTCCGGAAGCTCGTCAGGTGGTAGCGCGGCCATATTCTCTTTCTTGGGTTTCTTGAACACCGCTCGAATGCCGCTGAGGGGGTTGGCAAAGATCATTCCGGAGTTAACCCCGTAGGTCATGATCTCGTTAAGGCGCTGGCTCACTCGCTTAACCGTCTCGAGGCTGCCTTTAGCTTCAATCGGCCGAAGCAGCTTGATAACCATCGGGGCGTTCACTTCCGATAACGGCGTTGATTTCATGCTTGGAAAAACATGCAGTGTGAGCGAGCGCCAGATGTCCTCGGCATACGCTGGTGTGACGGAATCCTTCTTCAATTCGAACCAGGCGGTGGCCACGTTTTCGAACGTATGTTCCGTTTCTGCTCGTTTGGCTTCCTGTAGCTCATTGCGTTGAGCTTTGGGGTCGATACCCTGCGCGAGCAGCTCTCTGGCCTCAACAGTTTTCTTCCTGGCTTGTGCAAGAGAAACCTCGGGATAAGAGCCGAGTGCCATGTTGATTCGATTTTTGGTGATGGGATGCCGGTAGTTGAAATTCCACTGCATCGAGCGATTGACCCTGACTCGCAGCTGGAGCCCGTCGCCATCCGTGAGGACGTAATCCTTGTCTTTCGGTTTGACCGCCTTGAGCTGGCGGTCGGAGAGGCGGGTGGTTTGAGCGCACATGAGAAGTACTCCATGACACCTTTTGGTATTCCCAAGATTAGCGCCGGGTAGCCGGGAATACCATTGGGAATACCAAACCGCCTGGAACTCAAAAAACCTGGAAAGCCCCCAGCAGCCCTGAAATCCCCGTATTTACTGGATTTTAGGCACAAAAAAAGACGTCCGTGGACGTCTTTAGATGATGAAGTGGTGGAGCCGGGGGGATTTGAACCCCCGTCCGCCAGTACTCCGCTGTCGGTACTACATGCGTAGCCGTGTCTATTAAGTTAACCCTCAGCGACCCGACGGGCAGGGTGCTTTGGGCGAGTTGTGTAAGTTTTAGTCGCTTCGTCCACAACGTACTAGGCGACGATCCTGTTCTATATGACAATCATTTCGGGTTTACAGGCATCCCCTGATGATTGCTGGAGCCGAAGCTACCAGAAGAGCTAGTCGCGCCGCTTACGCAGCGAGAGCGTAGCCCTCGTAGTTTTCGTCATTGGCAACTATAGAAAGTTGCAACAGTGGATTTACGAGTTCTGTTACCAACTCGGCATGCACCTAAAGTTTCATCACCGGCGTCGAATCCTAATCGGCCCCGAGACTGCTTTCGCAGTCGCTGGGCGGAGTGTACGCCAATCGGCGAGGCACGTCGACCCATGTGTTGCGTCCGTCAAGGCCAGCCGCGGCGGCTAGCCTTGTGAGGATGATTACTTGCTGGCGCCTTCGCTGCCCGAGCCGATGTTTTTCAGCTTGGTTGTGGCCTGAGTGGTCAGTTCGACACACTTCTTCTCATCGCCTTTTGCCTTTGCAGCCATGGCGTCTTTTTCAGTCTTTTCGATCATTTCTTTCACGTCTGGGCTCAGGTTGGTGCCGGACGAGGTCTGCGCATCCTTGAGCGTTTGCAGGTTGGCACTGCACAGGTCATCTGCAGCAAAAACCGGCGAAGCCAACAGTGCAGCGCTGAGGAACAATCCAGTGAGGGCGGTACGCTTCATGTGTCTCTCCTTATAGCCTGTGGACTCGGTGTGGCCGGTCAATGGTGCCGTCGCCCGAGGTTTCTTGGGGGCCCGTTCGTTCGCCGGGCCTAGAAGATGGACTGTGATGAAACGCAGGGGTTCTATTTATTTTCAAGGTCATGCGAAAAAGCCATCTGGTGCACATAAGGCACCAAAATGGGGCGATCTACGGCTTTATGTCTTGATCATGCGATTTGGCCGTGGTCACGCGATCCACCAGATACACCAGTCCGTGGTAGTCGATTCCGCCGTGTTGCGACAGGCCGATTTCACAGGTGCGGCTGGTGGAAATGCCCTCGTGGCAGAACTGCACGGCATCCCTGAGCGTGCGCAGCGAGTGCGCATTCAGCTCCGGTGTCGTGAAGCCTTTGTCGCCCGCGAAGCCGCAGCAATGAATGCCTTCCGGGATGACGACGTTCACGCTGCATAACCTGGCGAGGTCGATCAACGCTTGGCTCTCACCCAGGTGTTGCGTGCTGCAGGTGATGTGGACGGCGATGGGTTCCTGTTGAGGGATGAAGGTGAGTTTGTCCAGCAGGTGGGTGCGAATGAAGCGCACCGGGTCGTACAGGTCGAGGCGTGTGTCCCTGAGGTCCTGCATCAGGCGCAGGGTGCAGGGGCTGGTGTCGCAATAGATAGGGTCCAGGCCGCCGCGGCTGGCGTGGGTCAGGGCGGCGAGCAACTGTTGTCGTTTGTCTTCGGCCTGTGCGTTGTAGCCTTTCGAGGCGAACGGCTGGCCGCAGCACAGGTTGTCCTGATCGTCGGGGAACACCACTTGATAACCGGCTTTTTCCAGCAGGCTGCGGGTTTTGTCGAGCAGTGATGACTGTTCCCTGTCGCCTGCAGCAGGGCCCATGACGCGGGAGACGCAGGCGGCCAGATAGACCACGCGTGGACGCTGATCATCGACCGGCGCGGTAAAGCGGACCAAGCGTTCAGCCTGGGGCATGGCGGGTGTCCATTGCGGGACGCGTCCGGCCGACAGTCTGCTTAGCGACGCCGACAGTTTCGCGAGCCGCGGCGCGCCCAGCAGCATGCGTGCGCCATTGGCACCGTGCAGGGTGAAGCGGGCGCCTTGCAGGGCGGTCTTGAAGTTGTGCGCCAGCCAGCTTGCGGTTTTGCCGTGACTGGCTTCTTGGCTACGCAGCTTCTTGATCAGCTCGCCGGTGTTGATCCCGACCGGGCAACGCTGGGCGCACAGGCCGGTCGCGGCGCAGGTCTCGATGCCGTGGTAGTGATAGTCGCGCTCCAGTTGTCGAGTGTCGGTTCCGGCGCGCTTTTTCGCCTGGATGTCGCGCCAGATGACGATGCGCTGTCGCGGGCTCAGCGTCAGTCCGTTGGACGGGCAGACCGGTTCGCAGAAGCCGCACTCGATGCATTTGTCGACGATCTCGTCGGCGGCGGGCATCGGTTTCAGGTGTTTCAAATGAATGTGCGGATCGGTGCTGAGCACCACGTCAGGGTTGAGAATGCCGCTGGGGTCGAGCAGACGTTTGAGTTGCCACATCAGGTGATAGGCGTCGCTGCCCCATTCCTTCTCGACGAAGGGCGCCATGTTGCGACCGGTGCCGTGCTCGGCCTTGAGCGAACCGCCGAATTCGACCGCGACCAGTTGCGCCACGTCGTCCATGAACGCCTGATAACGGGCGATTTCGTCAGGGTTGTTGAAGCCCTGCGTGAAGACGAAATGCAGGTTGCCCTCCAGCGCATGGCCGAACAGGATCGCTTCGTCGTAGTGGTGTTTGTCGAACAGCTCGATCAGGCGGCGTACGCCCATGGCCAGTTGTTCGACGGGGAAGGTCACGTCCTCAATGATGACTGTGGTGCCGGTCTGGCGCACGGCACCGACGGCAGGAAAGGTGTCTTTGCGGATGGCCCACAGGCGAGCGTTTTCCAATGGGTCGTGGGTGAAGTCCACCTGCTTCTCGACCGGGAAGGCCGTCATCGACGCCATGATCTGCAGCAGTTGCTCATCCAGTAAGACGCGGGAGGCCGCGCGGGCTTCGATCAGCAGGGCGCAGGCGTTGGCAGACAGTTCGCGCACGAAACCCGGCATGCCCGGTTTGTCCTGCACGGAACGCAGGCTGCGCCGGTCGAGCAGTTCGACGGCGGCCACCGGTTGGGTCTTGAGAACAGTGACGGCGTTGCAGCAGGTTTCCACATCCGGAAAAACGATCAGCGCCGACGCCTTGTGTGGGTGATCGACCACCGTGTTGTAGGTCACGGCGCTGATGAAGCCCAACGTACCTTCGGAGCCGACCAGCAAATGACTGAGGATATCCAGCGGCTCGTCAAAGTCCACCAGCGCATTGAGTGACAGGCCCGTGGTGTTTTTCAGACGGTATTTGTGGCGGATTCTGGCGGCCAGTTCGGAATTGGCGCGGGTTTCTTGTGCCAAGCGATCCAGGCTGTGCAGCAGGTCGGCGTGGCTGGCGCGAAATGCAGCGGCGCTGGATGGATCTTCGGTGTCGAGCAGGGTGCCGTCGGCCAGAATCAGACGAATGCCTGCCAAGGTGTGATAGGTGTTCTGCGCGGTGCCGCAACACATTCCGCTGGCGTTGTTGGCGACGATGCCGCCGATCTTGCAGGCATTGATCGAGGCCGGATCCGGGCCGATCTTGCGTCCGAACGGCGCCAGCCAGGCATTGGCCTGCGCGCCGATGACGCCCGGCTGCAGGCGGATCTGTGTCCCCTGATCGCGCAGTTCGCGGCCATTCCAGTTGTCGCCCAGTACCAGCAACACTGAATCACTGATTGCCTGGCCCGACAGGCTGGTGCCTGCGGCGCGAAAGGTGATCGCGACCTTTTCGGCTTGCGCCAGCTTGAGCAGGGCAATGACTTCATCGTCGGACTCGACGCGGATCACCAGTTTCGGGATCAGGCGGTAGAAGCTGGCGTCAGTGCCGAATGCCAGCGTCGAGAGCGGATCATCGAAGCGGCGTTTCTGCGGGATCAAGCGGCGGACGCTGTCCAGAAATGCAGCAGGCAGACTCATGCGTCCTCCACGATCAGGACAATCAGATCCTTGGGGCCATGAGCGCCGTACGCCAGGACCTGTTCGATGTCGGCGGTCTTCGACGGACCGGACACCAGCAGCGCGTTGGTCGGCATGTCCGCCGCCCAGTTCTGCTTGAGTTGGGCTTCGTAAAGGTTGTCGTAGATCTCGCTGGCCTTGAGCAGGGCGAAATGCACCGGCGGCACGAGGCTCATCAGGCGTGGCTCTTCGCGGGTGGGCCAGATGATCAGGCTGCCGGTGGCGGCGATTGCGCCCAAGGTGGTGGTGAAGCTGGCGGGTGTGTCGTCAAACAGGGCTTTTTTCCATTCTTCAATGGGGCGGTCATACGCCTTGAGTGTGGGCAGGTCGGGTTGTACGGCCCAATACTCGCTGACCCGGCGACCGTGTGGCGTACCCGGCGCAATCAGCAGGCTGGGCAACTGCCGGCCCTTGACCAGTTCGCCCAGCCGGCGCGGCCATTCCTGATCGCTGCACAGGTGAATCTCGGTGTGCACCGCTTCCATCAGTTTGCGAAGTTGGGCAACCCGGTTTTCCGAAGCGTAGCGCCAGGGTTCGGTCACCAGCGCCTCGTCGAAATTGTCAGCCACCGGTCTCGTGCCGCTCAGGCTGTTGCGCAGTTTGGCGAGGATGTTGTGCCTGGCACTCATGGCTGGTCTCCAGATGTGCGTGTCAGATGCTCGCGGGCCATCTCGTGCAGTGAGCGGGCGGCGGGTTTCGGTGCGCTGTGGTTTTGCGTCCACGGGCCGACGTTGCCGGGCGTCAGGCCGCGCAGCCGAGTGGCGAAAAATCCGAACAGACGATACATCACGGGCGAGGTGTTGAGCTTCGACCAGGCGTTCCAGATGAAACGCTCCTTGCGCGAAAATTTGCGGCCTTGATCACGCATCACCCGGTTTGGCGCATCGGGCGCTTTGACGTTTTCTTCGCGCAGACGTCGCAGCAGCGCCGGGATCGGAATCTTCACCGGGCACACTTCGCCGCATGCGCCACACAACGATGACGCGCTGGGGTGATCCGGGACTTTCGCCAGGCCTGCCATGTGCGGCGTGATGATCTTGCCGATGGGGCCGGGGTAGACCTCGCCATAGGTATGACCGCCGACGCGGGTATAAACCGGGCAGTGGTTCATGCAGGCGCCGCAGCGAATGCAGTTCAGCGTCTGGCGCAGTTCGCTGTCGGCAAATGCCTGGCTGCGGCCGTTATCGAGCAGCACGAGGTGCACTTCCTGCGGGCCGTCCAGTTCATGGGCCTTGCGCGGGCCGGAGATCATGTTGACGTAGGTGGTGATCGGAATGCCCAGCGCGGAGCGGGTCAGCAAGGACAGCAATGGCACGGTATCGCGCAGGTTCTCGACGACCTTTTCGATCCCGGTCACAGCGATGTGTACGGGCGGCACACTGGTGACCATCCGGCCGTTACCTTCGTTTTCCACCAGCAGCAGCGTGCCGGTTTCCGCCACCGCGAAGTTGACGCCCGAGACGCCAATGTCCGCTTCAAAGAATTTCTGGCGCAGCACGTGACGGCCGATTTGAATCAACTGGTCGACATCGGTGGTGTATTCCACGCCGAGTTTGTCGTGGAACAGCTTGCCGACCTGGCCGGCGTTCTTGTGGATGGCGGGCATGATGATGTGCGAGGGCTTTTCGTGGTCCATCTGCACGATGTATTCGCCCATGTCCGCTTCCAGGCATTCGATGCCGCGCTCGCCAAGGAAGTCGTTCATCTCCATTTCTTCGCTGACCATCGATTTGCCCTTGATCACCTGTTTCGCTTCATGGGCTTCAACGATGGACAGCACGATGGCGTTGGCTTCTTCGACCGTCTCCGCCCAGTGCACCTGTACGCCGTTGCGGATCAGGTTGCGTTCCAGTTGCTCCAGCAGGTCCGGCAGTTTGGAGAGGGCGCGGGCACGAATGGCGTTGCCCAGTGAGCGCAGTTCTTCGCGTTCGTCCGGGTTGCTGAACGCCGCCGCGCGCTTGGTCATCAGCGAATCCATGGCGCGGCGAAAATTGCCGCGCAATTGCGGATCGCCCAGCGCTTCATGGGCGCGCTCGCGAAAATCCGGTTGATGGATTTCGACGGCGGGAATGCGGGTTTGCATGTTCATCGCTGACCTCCGGTGCGTTGCCAGAGAAAGCTCGCCAGATGCTGGCCGCGGATGGATTCGCGCTGTTTTTCCAGTGAGCCGTTGATGTTCATCAGGCAGCCGCAGTCGGCAGTGAGGATCTGGTCGGCGCCTGATTCCTTCAGTGCGCGTGTCTTGTCGGCGACCATCGCGCCGGAAATGTCCGGCATGCGCACGCTGAAAGTCCCTCCGAAGCCGCAGCATTCGCTTTCATGGTCGTGATCGACGCGCTCGACATTGCCCAGTTGCGCCAGCAGTTCACGGGCGTGCAGGTGGGTGTTCATTTCGCGGCGCGCCGAGCATGAGGTGTGCAGGGCGATGCGGGTGGGCGGGCCTTGATCTCTCAGGCGCGTCTTGCAGACGTGCAGCAGGAATTCGGTCAGTTCATAGGTGCGGGCGGCGAGGTGCCGGACGTGCTTGAGCGTCTCGGGCTCGTCCTTGAACAGGTCGGGATAATGTTCGCGAAACATGCCCGCGCAGGAACCGGACGGTACGACAACCGGGTCATCTCCCTCGAACAGTGCGAGTTGGGCGCGGGCGACTTCGCGGGCTTGATCGGTATACCCCGAGGTGTACGCCGGTTGTCCGCAACAGCTTTGCGCCTGTGGATAATCCACCTGGATGCCTTCGCGTTCGAGGAGGTGGATGGCGTCCATTCCGGCTTCCGGAAAAAACAGGTCCACGACGCAGGTGCCGAACAGATAGACGCGTTTCGGTTTGTCGGTCGGGTACTCACGCGGCGCATGGCGAGCGGGCGCGACGCGGGTTGCGTTGGCAGTCGTGTTGGGTGCGGCGTTGTGAAAAAGCGTACTCATCAGTTTGAGTCTCCGGGTGGGCCCGGTTATGAATGGCTGACGCCGACGGGTCTGTTCGGCGCCAGTGGTGCTTCATTCAGGCATCAATGAACCAGCATGCCGGTGAACCAGTACGCCTGGGCGTAGGTGATGCAGCCGACGATGGTGGCGAAAAACAGGCTGTGCTTGAGCGTGAAGCGGAACAGGTCCGATTCCCTGCCCACCAGGCCGGTGGCCGCGCAGGCCACGGCGATGGACTGCGGCGAGATCATCTTGCCGGTCACGCCGCCGCTGGAGTTGGCCGCGACCATCAACACGTCGCTGACGCCGATTTGGTGGGCGGTGGTGGCCTGCAGCGAGCCGAACAGCGCGTTGGCCGAGGTGTCGGAACCGGTCAGGAATACGCCCAGCCAGCCGAGGAACGGCGAGAAGAACGGGAACGCCGCGCCTGTACCGGCCAGAACCAGCGCCAGGGTCGACGACATGCCCGAGTAGTTCATGACAAAGGCAAAGGCCAGCACCATGCCGATGGACACGATTGCCCAGCGCAGCTCGATCAGGGTTTCCTTGAAAGTGGTCAGACCAATCTTCGGGGTGATGCGCAGGACCAGCATTGCGAGGATGGCCGAGAACAGGATTGCGGTCCCCGACGCGGCGATCAGGTCGAACTTGTACACCGCAGGCATCGCCGTCGCGTTCGCTACGATGGGTGCAGTTTTCATCACCCATTGATCCAGGTGCGGCACTGGAATATTGAAGGTGAAGGCCTGAAGTGAACCGCCTGCGGCAAACAGCGCTTTGAACGGTTTCAGCGTCCAGACAGTGACCATGCCGGTCAGGATCAGGAACGGCGACCAGGCCTTGATGATCTGGCCGAGGCTGTAGGGAGATGCCACTGATGAGCGTGGTTTGTTGAATCCGCCCGGTCCGCCCATGACGGCTGCCGAGCCGCCGCTGACCACGACAGTGTCGGATGCGCGCTGCGGCTGCCAGACTTTCAGGAACAGCGTCAGCGAGACGATGCTGACCAGTGCCGATGTGATGTCCGGCAGTTCCGGTCCGACGAAGTTGGAGGTCAGGAACTGGGTGATCGCAAAGGTGGTGCCAGCGATCAGCGCGGCTGGCCAGGTCTCCTTGACGCCACGCACACCGTCCATCATGAACATCAGCCAGAACGGCACGAAGATCGACAGGAACGGCAGTTGACGACCTGCCATCGCACCGACCTTGAAAGCGTCCAGCCCCGAGACCTGTCCCGCCACGATGATCGGAATGCCCAGCGCGCCGAACGCAACGGGTGCAGTGTTGGCGATCAGGCACAGGCCGGCGGCGTAGAGCGGGTTCAGCCCGAGGCCCACGAGCAGGGCCGCGGTGATGGCGACCGGAGCGCCGAAACCCGCCGCACCCTCCAGAAATGCACCGAAGCAGAAGGCGATCAACAATACCTGTAAACGCTGGTCATCGGTGACGGCCATGACCGAGCTGCGAATGATCTCGAACTGACCGCTCTTGACCGTCAGTTTGTAAAGAAACACCGCCGCCACGATGATCCATGCGATGGGCCATAGTCCGTAGGCGAACCCATAGCCCGCTGCTGCCAGTGCCATGTCGGTCGGCATCTGGAAGGCGAAGATCGCCACCAGTATCGACAGCGCCAGGGTAATACTGCCTGCGATATGGCCTTTGAGCCGGAAAACGGCCAGCGCCAGGAAGAAGAACACGATGGGGATCAGTGCGGCAGCGGCGGAAAGGCCAAGGCTGCCAAGCGGTGTGTAGAGCTGTTGCCATGTCTGCATGTCGGGAGGCCCCTTAATTATTGTTGGTAAGGCCCGGTGTTCTGTGTGCGCGGCTTCGATTCGACGTCGTGTTGGCGAGCGCCTGGTCGATGCTGACGATTGAATCGCACAGCTCACCAGCTCAAGGCTTTCTGTCTGGAAGGCCTTGCAGCGCCACGGAGATCAACCGCCGAACGCTGGCATTGGATAATTGGTAATACCAATTTACAATGTCTGCTGGCTAGATTAGAGGCCTTGTGAATGGTGTGTCAATTTGCGGGGCCGTGACTTTTGTCGCATGCGCTCTGGAAGGGCAGTGCCAGACAGGGTTTTCGGCTGAATTGGACAGGTGCCTTGGTGGCGGCAATCAGCCAGAATACGCGGGCCCGGCAGCGAGCCGGGACGTTGGAGTAAGTGCTATGGGCTTTGATCAGGTGCGTCAGCGCCGTTTGTCCGACGACATCGTCGAGCAGCTGGAAAAGATGATTCTGGAGGGCACCCTCAAATCGGGTGGGCGTTTACCGGCGGAAAGAGCGCTGGCCGAACAGTTCGGGGTGTCGCGCCCGTCGTTGCGTGAGGCGATTCAGAAACTGACAGCCAAAGGCTTGCTGGTCAGTCGGCAGGGCGGGGGCAATTATGTGGTCGAGAATATTGGCTCGACGTTCAGCGACCCGTTGCTGCACTTGCTGGAAAGCAGTCCCGATGCGCAGCGTGACCTGCTGGAGTTTCGTCACACACTGGAAGCGTCCTGCGCGTATTACGCCGCGATGCGCGCCACCGAGATGGATCGCGAACGTCTGCGCGTGGCGTTCGAGTCACTGCTGGATTGTTATTCGCGGGCCGACGAGGTCAGCCGGGTCGAAGAGGGCGCAGCCGATGCCAGCTTCCATCTGGCAATTGCCGAGGCCAGTCACAACGCGGTGCTGTTGCACACCATTCGCGGCCTGTTTGATCTGCTCAAGCGTAATGTGGTGATCAACATCGGCGGCATGTACAAACAGCGCTCGGAAACCCGCGACATGCTGATCAAGCAGCATCGTGAGTTGTATACGGCGATCATTGAAGGTCGTGCTGAGGACGCGCGCGAGGTGTCGAGCAGGCACCTGACGTATGTGCAGGAAGTGCTGGAAGAGGTCAGGCAGCAGGTTCAGCGCACGGCTCGGGCAGAGCGGCGTAACGCCATGTGAGCGGAGCGCTGATCGTGCCGATATTTCGCGTCGGCATGCAGCCCGGACGCGGAGCGTTATGAGAGGCGTTCCCGCGCTTCTGCGAGGTAACGCCACCCGTGACGCTCTGCGTCCGCTTTGGTGTCTGGCGCAGGCGCGGTCAGCTCAGGCTCAGTCGTCCTTGCCCTTGCTGCGCACGGCGCGCTGCAGCTCACGGTCCGAGTCGCGTTCACGCTCGGTGTGGCGCTTGTCGTATTCCTTCTTGCCTTTGCCCAGAGCGATTTCGCACTTGATCAAGTGCTGCTTCCAGTAAAGGGAGAGGGCCACGCAGGCATAGCCTTTCTGCTGAACAGACGTGATGAGCTTTTCGAGCTCGCGCTGGTTCAGCAACAATTTGCGGGTACGTGTCGGGTCAGCGATGACGTGCGTGCTGGCCGTCTTGAGCGGCGTGATATGGCTGCCCATCAGCCATGCCTCGCCATCCTTGAGCAGCACGTAACTGTCGACCAGCTGCACCTTGTTGGCACGCAGGCTTTTTACTTCCCAGCCAGCCAGGACCAGACCGGCCTCGAACTTGTGTTCGATGAAGTAATCGTGTCGCGCCTTCTTGTTCTGCGCGATGGTCCCTGTAGGGTGTTTCTTGAGCTTAGCCATAGGGGGCGCATTATAGGGAGTTGCTTCAATGTCGGCTACGGGAAAGCGTGTGCTTGAGCACAATGGTTGAATCCCGGACAATGCGCGCTCTTTTTTGGTTGGGCGTTTCAGTAATGTCGACAGACAAAGTCTCGGTCCACGGTAGCTGGGCAAGCCGCTGGGTGTTCATTCTGGCTGCCACCGGCTCTGCCGTCGGGCTGGGCAGTATCTGGAAATTCCCCTACATGGTCGGCGCCTATGGCGGCGGCGCTTTCGTGCTGGTGTTCCTGGCGTGCATCGCCCTGATCGGCGTTCCGGTGATGATGGCGGAAACGCTGATCGGTCGTCGCGCCCGCTTGAGCCCGGCCAATGCCCTGAAGACGCTGGCGGTCGAGGCCGGTCATTCGGCGCGCTGGTCGTGGGGGGCTTTCGCCGGGATGATCACGGCGCTGCTCATTCTCTCCTTCTATAGTGTGGTCGGCGGCTGGTCGCTGGACTACATCATCGACATGGGGCGTGGTGATTTCCAGGGTGTGACGGCTGATCAGGTCGGCGCTTACTTCGGTGGGGTGATTGCCGATCCCTGGCGTCTGATTCTCTGGCACACCGTTTTCATGCTGCTGTCGGCGGTCGTGATCGGTAAAGGCGTGGAAGCCGGCCTTGAGCGCAGTCTGCGCATCATGATGCCGATGCTGTTCCTGCTAATGCTGATTCTGTTGGGCTACAGCCTGACCACCGGACATTTCATGGAAGGCGTGCATTTCATGTTCGACTTCAACCCGGACAAGGTCCTCGACGGCCTGCTGCCCGCGATGGGGCATGCGTTCTTCTCGCTGAGCGTAGGTGTCGGCTCGATCATGGTCTACGGTGCGTACATGACCAAGGGCGCATCGATCAGCACCACGGTGGTCGGCATTGCACTGCTCGATACCTTCGTTTCGTTGCTGGCGGGCCTTGCGCTATTCCCAATCGTTTTTGCCGCAGGTCTTAACCCGAGTGAGGGGCCGGGCCTGATGTTCGTAACATTGCCATTCGCATTCGGTAACGTAGCGTTCGGTCAGTTGATGGGCGTTGTGTTCTTTGTGTTGGTGGCGGTGGCAGCCTGGAGTTCGGCGATTTCCCTGCTTGAGCCGATGGTTGCGTATCTGGTCGAGCGCACCGGCGTTCGACGTGCCTGGGTCACGTTCTGGCTGGCATTCAGTTGCTGGTTTGTTGGCCTTGGTACCGTGTTCTCGTTCAATATCTGGCAAAAGGCCAAGTTTTTCGTGAACGATGAGGGTGCTTTCCACCTCTACCAATGGGGCGCATCCAGTGGCCTGGACTTCTTTGGAGTCATCGATTTCCTCACCTCGCGGATCATGTTGCCGCTGGGTGGATTATGTTTTGTAGTATTCGCCGGTTGGGTGATGGGCCGTGAAGCGGTGCGCGATGAGTTGTCGATTCGCAGCCCGCTGCTGTTCAGCCTGACGTTCTTTTTGATGCGCTACGTGGCGCCGCTCGGCATTCTTGTGGTGTTTGCCGCTCAGCTCTGGAAATGACGCTCACATGACTACGCATATTCAACGTTCTGCCCTTTTGCCGTACCCGGCTCGTTTCCTGTACGACCTGGTCAATGATGTCGCGCGTTACCCGGAGTTTCTGCCGTGGTGCTCTTCGGCAGCCGTTCTTGAATCCAGTGACGAGCAAATGCGCGCCAGTCTGGAAATCGCCAAGGGCGGGTTAAGTCAGCAATTCGTGACGCGCAATACGCTCATACCGGGTGAATCCATTGTGATGGATCTGGTTGAAGGCCCCTTCGAGCAATTGCACGGCGTCTGGACGTTCAAGCAATTGGGCGAGAAGGCCTGCAAGATAAGCCTCGACCTTTCCTTCGATTACGCGGGTCCGATTGTGCGTGCAACCCTGGGGCCGCTGTTCAATCAGGCCGCCAACACATTGGTGGATGCGTTCTGCCAGCGCGCCAAGCAGTTACATGTCTGAGACGCTGATATCGGTCGAGGTGGTGTATGCCGCCGTCGAGCGTCAAGTGTTGATGACCGTTGAAGTCCCTGCCGGCTCCTCGGTGCGACAGGCACTGGCCGCTTCCGGTATTGATCGGGCGTTTCCAGAGCTGGACCTGGCTGACTGCACTGTCGGTATTTTCGGCAAGGTGGTCAGCGATCCTTCCGTGCGTTGCGTCGAGGCGGGAGAGCGAATCGAGATCTATCGCCCGTTGCTGGCCGATCCGATGGAGGCGCGTCGTCAGCGTGCCGCCAAGGCCCGTCAGAACAGAGTGACGCCAACGGCCAGCTGAATGATCGCTGAACGTAACGCACAAAAAAGCCCGGCATGCCGGGCTTTTCTTCGAGCGTCTGGCGTCAGCGAGGATTGACGTCCAGTGGCTCCTGGGTCGGAACAGGCACTGTCTCGACGCTGTCGACGTCTTTCTGGATCTTGTCCAGCAACGAACCTGGTTTGGCGGGCTCTTCAGGCGGCTGCTGAGGCTGGTTCTCGACCGGCACGGTGGTATCACCGTCCTTGCCAAGGATCGCTTCATCACGGCTCACGCCTGGCATGAAGTCGCCTGAGAGGCTGACCAACTGATCGCTTTCATTGAAAATCAGACTGACACGCTCCTGCTGGCGCTCACCGCCACCTGGCTGAAGGCTGTACAGGTAATCCCACCGATCGGCGTGGAAGGTGTCGGTCAGCAATGGATTGCCCATGATAAACCGTACTTGTCGCCGGGTCATTCCGGGGCGCAACTGGTTTATCATGTCCTGCGTGACGACATTACCCTGCTGGATGTCGATTTTGTAAACCCCGGGGAATGAACAACCGGCGAGTGCGAGCAGTCCCACGAAGGTGAAACTGGTTAGCAAGAGCTTGGTGTTTTGCATCGGTGGGCGACTTCCACTATCTTGGCTGGGACAACGTAAACCCCGATCATACCTGCATTAAGAGAAGCTGCGAAGCAGCGTCTGCGAGAAAGCTGACCATGGTTGAAAATAGCGAACTACGTAAAGCAGGACTCAAGGTGACCCTACCGCGGGTCAAAATACTCCAAATGCTCGATTCTGCCGAGCAGCGCCACATGAGTGCCGAGGATGTTTACAAGGCATTGATGGAGGCGAGCGAGGATGTCGGTCTGGCCACGGTCTACCGTGTTCTGACTCAGTTTGAAGCCGCTGGACTGGTGGTTCGCCACAATTTCGACGGTGGCCATGCTGTGTTCGAACTGGCTGATGGCGGCCACCACGACCATATGGTCAATGTGGAGTCAGGTGAGGTGATCGAATTCTTCGACGAAGAAATCGAGAAGCTTCAGAAAGCCATCGTCGAACGACACGGCTTTGATCTGGTGGACCACAATCTGGTGCTCTACGTCCGCCACAAAAAAGCGTAAGCACACCCGCAAAGGCGACCTCGGTGTCGCCTTTGTGCTTTCTGTGGTCCGTGAAGCTGGATCGGTGCTCTATTGATCAGTTTTTAGCGGTAATGACCATTTTTTTGGCGTGAGCCAGCGATTCCTTGGTCAGGTCGATGCCGCCCAGCATGCGCGCCACTTCCTCAATGCGCTCGGCCTTGGTCAGTTTTGACACGGCAGTGCGTGTCGCATCGTTATCCCTGACCTTGTGCACGAACAGATGCTGGTGGCCTTGCGCTGCGACCTGCGGCAAGTGGGTCACGGTCATGACCTGCCCGCGCTCACCCAGGCGTCTTAACAGCTGGCCGACGATTTCCGCTGTCGGGCCGCCGATGCCGACATCGACCTCATCGAACACCAACGTAGGCACGCGAGAGGTCTGGGCGGTAATGACCTGAATCGCCAGGCTGATGCGTGACAACTCACCACCCGACGCCACCTTTGCCAGCGCCTTGAGCGGCTGACCGGGGTTGGCGCTGACCAGCAGTTCGACGTGTTCCAGACCGTGAGGATGAGGCTCGCTGCCGGGAATAGCCTTCAATTCGATCTGGAAGCGACCGCCGGGCATCCCCAGTCGATGAATCTCCTGCTCGACCGCACTGGCCAGTCGAGTCGATGAGGTGTGGCGCAGGTCGCTCAGTTCGCGAGCCTTTTCCTGATAGTGGCGGGCAAAAGCCTGCACCTCATGTTCCAGACGCTCAATGGATTCATCGTTGGCGTTCAGTGTTTCGATTTCATCCAGCAACTTCTGCTGCATGGTCGCCACTTCGTTGGGCTGGATGCGGTGTTTGCGGGCAAGCGTATAAATAGCATCGAGCCGCTCTTCGAGCTGCTGCAGTCTGGCTGGGTCGGCGTCGAAGTGGTCGAGAAAGCGATTGAGCTCTCCGACGGCTTCCTCGACCTGGATCTGGGCGCTGGACAGCAGATCGGTGGCTTCGCTGAGCGCGGTAGGTGAATTGTTCACACTGCCCAGGCGATGCAGGCTGGCCGTCAGGGCATTGAGCACGTTGCCTGAATCGCTCTCGCTGCATTGCTCGACGACTTGTCGGCAGATGCTCAGCAGGCTTTCGGCATTGGTCAGGTTCTTGTGTTCCTGCTCCAATTGCTCCAGTTCGTTCTCGCCCAAGCTCAGGCTTTCCAGCTCTTCCAGCTGATAACTGAGCAGTTGATGGCGTGCCCGTTGCTCGTCACCCGAATTGGAAAGACGTTCCAGTTCCTGCCGGGTCTGGCGCCAGCGCTGCGCCGCCAATTGAACCTGGCGCGCCAGATCGGTCGCGCCCGCGTATTCGTCCAGCAGGCGGCGATGGGTGTCGGTCTTGAGCAGGGATTGGTGTTCATGCTGACTGTGAATGTCGATCAGCAGTTCGCCAAGTGCTTTCAGGTCGCCCTGAGGGCAGGGCGAGCCATTTATATACGAGCGCGAACGGCCTTCGGCAGTGATGACCCGGCGCAGGATGCAGGGGCCGTCATTGTCCAGGTCGCGCTCCTTGAGCCAGACCTGTGCTTCGGGAATGTCTTCCAGGTCGAACGTGGCCAGGATATCGGCCTTGTCGGCGCCTGGACGGACCACGCCGCTGTCGGCCCGGTCGCCCAGCGTCAGACCCAGAGCGTCGAGCATGATGGATTTGCCAGCGCCGGTTTCGCCAGTGATTACGCTCATGCCTCGATCGAGCTCGAGATCGAGGTGTTCGACGATGGCGTAGTTATGTACGGAAAGGTGCACCAGCATTGAGCGGCTCCCGAGCTATTTGTCTGGTTATTTATACAGTGTTTTATTCGCCACTGACAATGCCTTGGCTTAGCTCGATTTGGTTGGTCCTGCACGTTTTTTAGTCCGCATAGTGATGGGTGTCGATTTTTTCAGGTCCTTATTCCCCATTTTTTTGTGAGGAAATGCATATATCCAGCACCGCCTGCCCTTGAAGCCGAAAATTCCGATCCCATATAGGGGGCAGAAGCGCGAGTTGGGTTCGCGGACGTTTTTAAAGGAGAACACTTATGGCTGACGAACAGAATCTGGATGCGCAGAGCCAGGACCAGGCTGCCGAAGCAGGCGCGGGCGACGAATTGACGACCCGTGTGCAAGTGCTCGAAGAGCAACTGGCTGCCGCGCAGGACCAATCCCTGCGAGTGGCTGCGGATCTGCAGAATGTCCGCCGCCGCGCTGAACAGGATGTTGAAAAGGCTCACAAGTTTGCGTTGGAAAAATTTGCAGGTGATCTGCTGCCGATCATCGACAGTCTGGAGCGAGGTATCGAGCTGTCCAGTCCGGACGACGAGAGCATTCGCCCGATGCGTGAAGGTATCGAGCTGACCTTGAAGATGTTTCAGGACACCCTCAAGCGTTATCAGCTGGAAGCCGTCGACCCGCATGGTCAGCCATTCAGTGCTGAACAGCACCAGGCAATGGCCATGCAGGAAAGTGCAGATGTAGAGCCCAACACGGTGCTCAAAGTGTTTCAAAAGGGTTACCAGCTCAATGGGCGTCTGCTGCGCCCGGCCATGGTCGTGGTCAGCAAGGCACCATCGCCTGTTACGCCGTCAATTGACGAGCAGGCTTGAAATCAGCTGCAAGGCCCCCATTTACAGGTCAAGCGTTTAAGAGCTACCGCAATTTGTAAACGCAGTTGCGGCAACCAAATCAAAGTTTCGGGAGAGTCAAGATGGGCAAAATTATCGGTATCGACCTGGGGACTACCAACTCCTGTGTCTCTATTCTGGAAAACGGTAAAGCCAAGGTTATCGAAAACGCCGAGGGTGCTCGCACCACGCCGTCGATCATTGCCTACGCCAACGATGGTGAAATCCTGGTTGGTCAGTCTGCAAAGCGCCAGGCCGTAACCAATCCGCACAACACTCTGTACGCAGTAAAGCGTCTGATCGGTCGTCGTTTTGACGAAGAAGTCGTTCAGAAAGACATCCAGATGGTCCCTTACAAGATCGTCAAGGCTGATAACAGCGACGCCTGGGTAGAAGTGAATGGCCAGAAAATGGCGCCTCCTCAGATTTCCGCTGAAATCCTGAAAAAGATGAAGAAGACCGCCGAAGACTACCTCGGTGAAGCCGTTACCGAAGCAGTCATCACTGTTCCGGCCTACTTCAACGACAGCCAGCGTCAGGCGACCAAGGATGCCGGCCGTATCGCGGGTCTGGACGTCAAGCGCATCATCAACGAGCCTACCGCCGCCGCTCTGGCTTACGGTATGGACAAGGCGAAGGGCGACCACACTGTCATCGTTTATGACCTGGGTGGCGGTACGTTCGACGTATCGGTTATCGAAATCGCTGAAGTCGACGGTGAGCACCAGTTCGAAGTGTTGGCCACCAACGGCGACACCTTCCTGGGTGGTGAGGACTTCGACATTCGTCTGATCGACTACCTCGTCGACGAATTCAAGAAAGAAAGCGGCATGAACCTGAAGGGCGACCCTCTGGCGATGCAGCGTCTGAAAGAAGCTGCCGAGAAAGCCAAGATCGAGCTGTCCTCCAGCATGCAGACTGACGTAAACCTGCCGTACATCACTGCAGACGCGACCGGTCCAAAGCACTTGAACGTGAAAATCTCCCGTTCCAAGCTGGAATCGCTGGTTGAAGATCTGGTTCAGCGCACCATCGAGCCTTGCCGCATCGCATTGAAGGATGCGGGCATCGACATCGGCAGCATCAACGACGTGATTCTGGTCGGTGGTCAGACCCGTATGCCGCTGGTCCAGAAGCTGGTGACCGAGTTCTTCGGTAAAGAAGCACGTAAAGACGTCAACCCGGACGAAGCGGTTGCCATGGGTGCTGCCATCCAGGGCGCGGTACTGGCTGGTGACGTGAAAGACGTTCTGCTGCTCGACGTCAGCCCGCTGACGCTGGGTATCGAAACCATGGGCGGCGTGATGACTGCGCTGATCGAGAAAAACACCACGATTCCTACCAAGAAATCCCAGGTGTTCTCGACTGCCGATGACAACCAGAGCGCTGTGACCATTCACGTGCTGCAGGGTGAGCGCAAGCAAGCCGGTCAGAACAAGTCCCTGGGCAAGTTCGACCTGGCCGAGATTCCACCTGCTCCACGTGGCGTGCCACAGATCGAAGTGACCTTCGACATCGACGCCAACGGCATTCTGCACGTAGGTGCGAAAGACAAGGCAACCGGCAAGCAGCAGTCCATCGTGATCAAGGCCAACTCCGGTCTGTCCGAGGAAGAAATTCAGCAGATGGTTCGTGACGCTGAAGTCAACGCTGAAGAAGATCGCAAGTTCGAAGAGCTGGCCTCTGCCCGTAACCAGGGTGATGCACTGGTCCACTCGACTCGCAAGATGATCTCCGACGCAGGCGACAAAGTGACTGCCGAAGAGAAGACTGCAGTTGAAGCTGCGCTCGTCGCCTTGGAAGCCGCTGTCAAAGGCGACGACAAGGCTGCCATCGAAGCCAAGGTTGAGGAGCTGTCCAAGGTTTCCGCGCCAATCGCTCAGAAGATGTACGCCGAGCAGGCCGAGAACCCGGAAGCAGCGGCCAAGTCTGCTGAAGAGCCATCCAAGGCTGACGACGCTGTCGATGCCGAGTTCGAAGAAGTAAAAGACCACAAGTAAGCGCAGGCTCACTTGCAAGCCGGTTGACCTCTTTCGAGTGGTGACTGGTAGGATGTCGCCGCGCGGGAGCTTGCTCCCGCGTTGGCGTGTCTGGAACAGGCAAAATTTCGGCAGGCGGATTTCGGTCCGAATGCCATGTGGCAAGATCGCGATGCTCCTGCGTGGCGACTCATTCTGCCGCTTTCTCGGTCGGATTTTTCCGGCCGTTGAACGAAGACCAGGATCGTTGAATTGACGTGAGTTGGGTCCGGGCCTGTATGGGGCTCAACGGGTTTGGCGAGGCTCAGGAGGGTCTTGCCGAACGTCCTCAAGAGTGCGGAAGAATTATGGCAAAGCGTGATTATTACGAAGTGTTGGGAGTGGAGCGAGGCTCCAGCGAGGCCGAGCTGAAAAAGGCTTACCGTCGTCTGGCGATGAAGCATCACCCTGACCGCAACCCTGATGACAAAGCGTCGGAAGAGATGTTCAAGGAGGCCAACGAGGCCTACGAAGTCCTGTCCGATGCCAGCAAGCGTGCAGCCTACGATCAGTACGGTCATGCCGGTGTAGATCCGAGCATGGGCGGCGGCGGTGGCTTTGGTGGTGGTGCTGGCGGTGCGAACTTCTCCGATATCTTCGGTGATGTGTTCAGCGACTTCTTCGGTGGTGGCAGAGCCGGCGGAGGTGGGCGCGGCGGTGCTCAGCGTGGCAGCGACCTGCGTTACACGCTTGAGCTGAATCTGGAAGAAGCGGTTCGTGGCACGACGGTCAGTATCCGCGTGCCGACGCTGGTCAACTGCAAGCCGTGCGATGGCAGTGGCGCGAAGAAAGGTTCTTCGCCGGTCACGTGTCCGACCTGTGGCGGCATCGGTCAGGTGCGCATGCAACAGGGTTTCTTCTCTGTGCAGCAGACGTGCCCGCGTTGCCATGGTCACGGCAAGATCATTTCCGATCCGTGCGACTCGTGTCATGGTGAGGGTCGTGTCGAAGAGTACAAGACGCTATCCGTCAAAGTGCCGCCAGGTGTCGATACCGGCGACCGTATTCGTCTGTCAGGCGAAGGCGAGGCGGGCGTTCAGGGTGGTCCGACCGGCGATCTGTATGTCGTGATCAACGTGCGTGAACACGACATCTTTCAGCGTGACGGCAAACACCTGTTCTGCGAAGTACCCATCAGCTTTACCGATGCAGCATTGGGTGGCGAGCTTGAAGTGCCGACCCTTGATGGTCGCGTCAAACTGAAGATCCCCGAGGGTACCCAGACCGGCAAGCAGTTCCGCTTGCGCGGCAAGGGTGTTGCCCCGGTGCGTGGCGGTGGTGCAGGCGACCTGATGTGTCGTGTGGCGGTCGAAACTCCGGTCAATCTCAGCAAGCGTCAGCGCGAGTTGCTGGAAGAGTTCCGCACATCGCTCGAGAACGACGAGTCCCACTCTCCCAAGGCCAGTGGCTGGTTTGAGGGTGTGAAGCGCTTCTTTGGTGATTTGTAAGGTTATCTAAGGAAATCGGCATGCGACGTATTGCTGTAGTGGGCGCCGCCGGGCGCATGGGTAAAACCTTGATCGAAGCGATTCAGCAGGCGCCTGGCGCCGGGTTGACCGCTGCGATCGATCGTCCTGACAGTACGCTGGTTGGCGCAGATGCTGGCGAGCTGGCTGCGCTGGGTCGTATCGGTGTTCCTTTGTCGGGTGATCTGGCCAGGGTTGCAGACGAATTCGATGTGCTGATCGACTTCACGCATCCGTCGGTGACGCTGAAGAACCTGGCGTTCTGCCGTAAGGCAGGCAAGGCCATGATCATTGGTACGACCGGGTTCAGCGTTGAAGAAAAGCAGCGTCTGGTTGAGGCGGGCAAGGAAATCCCGATCGTGTTCGCCGCCAACTTCAGTATCGGCGTAAACCTGTGCCTTAAGTTGCTCGATACGGCAGCCCGTGTTCTGGGTGATGACGTCGATATCGAAATCACCGAAGCCCATCACCGCCACAAGGTCGACGCGCCGTCAGGTACTGCGTTGCGCATGGGTGAAGTGGTTGCCAGTGCGTTGGGGCGTGACCTGCAGAAAGTCGCGGTCTATGGTCGTGAAGGTCAGACAGGCGCGCGTGATCGTCAGAGTATCGGCTTTGCAACGATCCGCGCCGGTGATGTAGTCGGTGATCACACGGTGCTGTTTGCTGCGGACGGTGAGCGTGTCGAAATCACTCACAAGGCATCAAGTCGCATGACGTTTGCCAAGGGCGCCGTGAGGGCTGCCATGTGGCTTGAGGGCAAGGCGCCAGGGCTGTATGACATGCAGGATGTGCTGGATCTGCATTGATCCCTGCTTCTGCAGTTACCAGGCCGGATTTCGTAGACACTGCGGAATTCGGCCTTTTACTGACTGATCCGCTTCAACCCGCTGTCGCATTTTCCCGCATTTCAGGCACATTGGTGGTAGACCAAAATGGGCCTTTTCTGTAAGCTACAGCTTTAGTGTGTCCACTAAAAGCGCGCAGATGATTCTATAAGAAAGCGGGGTGACGTATCTACGTCATTCCGCTTTTTTGCAACCTGCGAACGCCCTTTCAGGCTTTATTTACGGGAGGTCTTCTTGACTAAGCCAGCCATACTCGCCCTTGCTGATGGCAGCATTTTTCGCGGCGAAGCCATTGGAGCCGACGGTCAGACCGTTGGTGAGGTGGTGTTCAACACCGCAATGACAGGCTATCAGGAAATCCTTACCGATCCTTCCTATGCCCAGCAGATTGTGACCCTGACTTACCCCCATATCGGCAACACCGGCACCACGCCTGAAGACGCCGAGTCTGATCGCGTCTGGTCCGCAGGCCTGGTCATTCGTGATCTGCCGCTGGTCGCCAGCAACTGGCGCAACAAGATGTCGCTGGACGACTACCTGAAAGCCAACAACGTTGTCGCCATCGCTGGTATCGACACCCGTCGCCTGACCCGCATCCTGCGTGAGAAAGGTGCACAGAACGGCTGCATCATGGCCGGTGACAATATTTCCGAAGAAGCGGCCATTGAAGCTGCGCGCGGCTTCCCTGGCCTCAAAGGCATGGATCTGGCCAAAGAGGTCAGCACCAAAGAGACCTACGAGTGGCGTTCCAGTGTCTGGGATCTGAAGACCGATAGCCATGCTGAAATCGCTGCGTCCGAGCTGCCTTATCATGTGGTTGCCTACGATTACGGCGTGAAGCTGAACATCCTGCGCATGCTGGTCGAGCGCGGCTGCCGCGTAACCGTGGTTCCGGCGCAAACGCCTGCCAAGGACGTTCTGGCCTACAACCCGGATGGCGTGTTCCTGTCCAACGGTCCTGGTGATCCAGAGCCTTGCGACTACGCGATCACTGCAATCAAGGACGTGCTGGAAACCGAAATTCCGGTCTTCGGCATCTGCCTGGGTCACCAGTTGCTCGCTCTGGCCTCCGGCGCCAGGACCGTAAAGATGGGTCACGGCCACCACGGTGCCAACCACCCGGTTCAGGATCTGGACACCGGTGTCGTCATGATCACCAGCCAGAACCACGGTTTTGCGGTGGACGAAGCCACGCTGCCGGCCAACGTGCGCGCCATTCACAAGTCGCTGTTCGACGGTACTCTTCAGGGTATCGAGCGTACCGACAAGAGCGCCTTCAGCTTCCAGGGTCACCCTGAAGCCAGCCCTGGCCCGAGCGACGTCGCCCCTCTGTTTGATCGCTTTATCGAAGCCATGGCCAAGCGACGCTGACCGGTTGCCTTGAGAATGTAGTAAGCAGGTGACCTGGCTGGACCTGGACAACGCGTCCGGTCGCTGCCACCCAGGCCACCTCAATGAAATGTTCAAGACGGCTTGCCGACTGACCTGCGGATTTGAGTGACAACCCATGCCAAAACGTACAGATATTAAAAGCATCCTGATTCTCGGCGCCGGCCCCATCGTGATCGGCCAGGCCTGTGAATTCGACTACTCCGGCGCCCAGGCCTGCAAGGCTCTGCGCGAGGAGGGTTACCGCGTCATCCTGGTGAACTCCAACCCGGCCACCATCATGACCGACCCGGCCATGGCAGACGCCACCTACATCGAGCCGATCAAGTGGCAAACCGTTGCCAAGATCATCGAAAAAGAGCGTCCGGACGCACTGCTGCCAACCATGGGCGGCCAGACTGCACTGAACTGTGCGCTGGACCTGGAGCGCGAAGGCGTCCTGGAGAAATTCGGCGTCGAAATGATCGGTGCCAACGCCGACACCATCGACAAGGCCGAAGACCGTTCGCGTTTCGACAAGGCGATGAAATCCATCGGTCTTGACTGCCCGCGTTCCGGCATCGCCCACTCGATGGAAGAAGCCAATGCTGTTCTTGAAAGGCTCGGCTTCCCTTGCATCATCCGTCCGTCCTTCACCATGGGCGGCACCGGTGGCGGTATCGCCTACAACCGTGAAGAGTTCGAAGAAATCTGCGCCCGTGGTCTGGATCTGTCGCCCACCAAGGAACTGCTGATCGACGAATCGCTGATTGGCTGGAAAGAATATGAAATGGAAGTTGTCCGCGACAAAAAGGACAACTGCATCATCGTCTGCTCCATCGAAAACTTCGACCCGATGGGCGTGCACACCGGTGACTCGATCACTGTGGCTCCAGCGCAGACCCTGACCGACAAGGAATACCAGATCCTGCGTAACGCCTCCCTGGCGGTCCTGCGCGAGATCGGCGTTGAAACCGGTGGTTCCAACGTTCAGTTCGGCATCTGCCCGGACACCGGCCGCATGGTCGTGATCGAGATGAACCCGCGTGTTTCGCGCTCCTCGGCACTGGCTTCCAAGGCGACCGGTTTCCCGATTGCCAGAATCGCGGCCAAGCTGGCCGTTGGCTACACGCTGGACGAGCTGTCCAACGACATCACCGGCGGCAAGACCCCGGCTTCGTTCGAGCCGTCCATCGACTACGTCGTCACCAAGCTGCCGCGTTTTGCGTTCGAGAAATTTGCCAAGGCCGACGCTCGCCTGACCACCCAGATGAAATCAGTGGGTGAAGTCATGGCCATCGGTCGCACCTTCCAGGAATCCCTGCAGAAAGCTCTGCGTGGTCTGGAAGTAGGCGTCTGCGGTCTTGATCCGAAGCTGGATCTGAGCCATCCGGAAAGCATGAGCACCCTGAAGCGTGAGCTGACGGTGCCGGGCGCCGAGCGTATCTGGTACGTCGCTGACGCCTTCCGCGCCGGTATGAGCGTTGAAGACATCTTCGCCATGAACATGATCGACCCCTGGTTCCTGGTCCAGATCGAAGATCTGATCAAGGACGAAGAAAAGGTCAAGACACTGGGTCTGTCGGCGATCGACCGCGACCTGATGTTCCGCCTCAAGCGCAAGGGCTTCTCCGATGCCCGTCTGGCCAAGCTGCTGGGCGTGACCGAGAAGAACCTGCGTACGCACCGTCACAAGCTGGAAGTGTTCCCGGTCTACAAGCGCGTCGACACCTGCGCCGCCGAGTTCGCGACAGACACCGCGTATCTGTACTCGACTTATGAAGAAGAGTGCGAAGCCAACCCTTCGACGCGCGACAAGATCATGATTCTGGGTGGCGGTCCTAACCGTATCGGCCAGGGCATCGAGTTCGACTACTGCTGTGTACATGCCGCCCTGGCGCTGCGTGACGACGGGTACGAGACCATCATGGTCAACTGCAACCCGGAAACCGTTTCCACCGATTACGACACGTCCGATCGTCTGTACTTCGAGCCGGTCACGCTGGAAGACGTGCTGGAAATCGTGCGCGTCGAGAAGCCGAAAGGCGTGATCGTCCAGTACGGCGGCCAGACGCCGTTGAAGCTGGCGCGTGCCCTGGAAGCGGCAGGCGTGCCGATCATCGGCACCAGCCCTGACGCCATCGACCGTGCAGAAGACCGTGAGCGCTTCCAGCAGATGGTCGAGCGCCTGAATCTGCGTCAGCCGCCAAACGCGACGGTGCGCAGCGAAGACGAAGCCATTCGTGCTGCCGCGAAGATCGGCTATCCGCTGGTCGTGCGTCCATCCTATGTGCTGGGTGGCCGTGCGATGGAAATCGTTTACCAGGAAGAGGAGCTCAAGCGTTACCTGCGTGAGGCGGTTCAGGTCTCCAATGATAGCCCGGTGCTGCTGGATCACTTCCTGAATTGCGCCATCGAAATGGATGTCGATGCAGTCTGCGACGGCACCGACGTGGTCATCGGCGCGATCATGCAGCACATCGAACAGGCGGGCGTTCACTCCGGTGACTCCGCGTGCTCGCTGCCGCCTTACTCGCTGCCGGCGCATATCCAGGACGAGATGCGCGAACAGGTCAAGAAGATGGCGCTGGAGCTGGGCGTTGTCGGCCTGATGAACGTGCAGTTGGCTTTGCAGGGCGAAGACATCTATGTCATCGAAGTCAACCCGCGTGCATCGCGTACCGTACCGTTCGTGTCCAAGTGCATCGGTGTTTCCCTGGCCATGATCGCTGCGCGCGTGATGGCAGGCAAAACCCTGAAAGAGCTGAATTTCACCAAGGAAATCATTCCGAATTTCTACAGCGTGAAAGAAGCCGTCTTCCCGTTCGCCAAGTTCCCCGGCGTTGACCCTATTCTCGGTCCGGAGATGAAGTCGACCGGTGAGGTGATGGGCGTCGGTGATACCTTCGGTGAGGCGTTTGCCAAGGCTCAGATGGGCGCCAGCGAAGTGCTGCCGACCGGTGGTACTGCATTCATCAGCGTTCGTGACGATGACAAGCCTTTGGTGGCTGGCGTTGCGCGCGATCTGATCGGTCTTGGCTTCCAGATCGTTGCGACGGCGGGCACTGCCAAGTTGATCGAAGCGGCGGGCTTGAAAGTGCGCCGCGTCAACAAGGTCACCGAAGGTCGTCCGCACGTGGTCGACATGATCAAGAATGACGAAGTCACCTTGATCATCAACACCACCGAAGGCCGTCAGTCGATCGCGGACTCCTACTCCATTCGTCGCAACGCCTTGCAGCACAAGATTTACTGCACCACTACTATTGCAGCAGGCGAAGCTATCTGCGAAGCGCTCAAGTTCGGTCCAGAGAAGACTGTACGTCGCTTGCAGGATCTCCATGCAGGATTGAAGGCATGATCAAATACCCAATGACTGTTCAGGGCGCTCGCGCCCTGGAAGAAGAACTTACACATCTGACCAAGGTGGTCCGTCCCAAGCTGAGCCAGGACATCGGCACGGCTCGGGAGCTGGGCGACCTGAAGGAAAACGCTGAATACCATGCTGCCCGCGAACAGCAGGGCATGGTCGAGGCGCGTATTCGTGACATTGAAGGCCGTATGCAGAACGCCGTGGTGATCGATGTCACCACGATTCCTCACACCGGGAAGGTGATTTTCGGCACGACTGTCGAAATCGCCAACGTTGAAACGGACGAAAGCGTCACGTATCAGATCGTCGGTGAGGATGAGGCGGACATCAAGAAGGGCAAGATTTCGGTGGGTTCGCCTATCGCCCGTGCCTTGATTGCCAAGGAAGAAGGCGACGTCGTTGTCGTGAAAACGCCCAGCGGCGTGATCGAATACGAAATCGTCGAGGTTCGTCACATCTAAGGCGAAGTGCCCGCTTCTGGCGGGCGCAACCTGTCGGCCTTCATGGTTCTGGTCTTGAAGGTTCTGGCGGTAGCCTGTTCGATAGTCTGGTGCGAGATAGTGCGGTAAATCAGGAGCAGGGCGCGCCGAAAGCGGCCCTGGCTTCTGCTTTTTTTAGTGCGCGCGGTGGACGTTGGACAACAGCTTGTTTACCTTTGGGTTCTTGCGATAGATCAACGCCATTTTGCCGATGACCTGAACCAGGTCGGCCGAGCCGGCTTTGCAGATCTCTGCAATGGCCTGCAGGCGGCTTTCACGGTCAAGGATGTTGAGCTTGATCTTGATCAGCTCGTGATCGCTCAGTGCGCGTTCAAGCTCTGCCAGCACACCTTCAGTCAAACCATTGTCAGCCACGATCAATACCGGTTTCAGGTGGTGGCCAATGGATTTGTATTGTTTCTTCTGCTCTTGAGTGAGCGGCATAATCTGACCTCTGCGTCTGATCTTGTAAAAAGCGGCGGCCAGTTTACCCGAGCGAGTCCGGGACCGCCCAGTTAATCACGACTCGTTTATTTTTGAGGTGCCCCGTGGCCCGTTCCAAGACAAGCCATAACTGGCTCAAAGAACACTTCGACGACAAGTACGTCAAAATGGCACAGAAGGACGGCTACCGTTCGCGTGCCAGCTACAAGCTGCTCGAGATTCAGGAAAAGGACAAGATCATCCGTCCTGGCATGACCGTGATCGACCTCGGCGCCGCGCCTGGAGGCTGGTCGCAGGTGACCAGTCGTCTGATTGGTGGTCAAGGCCGCCTGATTGCTTCCGACATCCTTGAAATGGACAGCATCCCTGATGTGACCTTTATTCAGGGTGACTTCACCGAGGACGCGGTGCTCGCACAAATTCTGGAAGCAGTCGGTAATACGCAGGTAGACCTTGTGATTTCCGATATGGCCCCCAATATGAGTGGATTGAGCGCTGTGGACATGCCGCGTGCAATGTTTCTTTGTGAGCTGGCGCTTGATCTGGCCGGGCGGGTTCTGCGTCCGGGTGGCGATTTCCTCATCAAAGTCTTCCAGGGTGAGGGTTTCGATGTGTACCACAAGGACATTCGCAAACTGTTCGACAAGGTGCAGATGCGCAAACCCTTGTCCTCACGCGACCGTTCTCGCGAGCAATACCTGCTGGGACGTGGCTTCAAAGGTATCGAAGGCGCTGCCAGCGATGAGCGTCTCTGACGCGGAGCGATAGCTTTTTTTAAATAGCGCTGTCGATGCAGCATGTTCGAACATTGCGCAGTCAAAGTTTCACAAAGGGTTACAGACGTCGCCTGCCACATCTGTAGGTTCTGTAGTAAGTTAGGCCGGTGAATATCATGCGAGGCACGCTTGCTGCGTGGAGCTTGCTTCAGAGGGTAGCTAATTGAACGATATGGCAAAGAATTTGATCCTGTGGTTGATCATCGCGGCTGTCCTCGTGACGGTGATGAACAACTTCTCCAGCCCGAACGAGCCGCAGACCCTCAACTACTCCGAGTTCATCCAGCAAGTGAAGGATGGCAAGGTTGAGAAGGTTTCCGTCGATGGCTACGTCATCACTGGCAAGCGCAGTGATGGCGATACCTTCAAGACTATTCGTCCGGCTATCCAGGATAACGGTCTGATCGGCGATCTGGTCGACAACAACGTCGTCGTTGAAGGCAAGCAGCCTGAGCAGCAGAGCATCTGGACTCAATTGCTGGTCGCCAGCTTCCCGATTCTGGTGATCATCGCCGTCTTCATGTTCTTCATGCGGCAGATGCAGGGCGGCGCGGGTGGCAAAGGCGGGCCGATGAGCTTTGGCAAAAGCAAGGCGCGCCTGCTGTCCGAAGATCAGGTCAAGACCACTCTGGCGGACGTTGCAGGTTGTGACGAAGCCAAGGAAGAGGTCGGTGAACTCGTTGAGTTCCTCCGTGATCCGGGCAAGTTCCAGCGCCTGGGTGGCCGTATTCCTCGCGGCGTGCTTATGGTCGGTCCTCCGGGTACCGGTAAGACGCTGATCGCCAAAGCCATTGCTGGCGAAGCGAAAGTGCCTTTCTTCACCATTTCCGGTTCCGACTTCGTCGAGATGTTCGTGGGTGTTGGTGCGAGCCGCGTCCGTGACATGTTCGAGCAGGCCAAGAAGCACGCGCCATGCATCATCTTCATTGACGAAATCGACGCTGTCGGCCGCCATCGTGGCGCTGGCATGGGCGGTGGTCATGACGAGCGCGAACAGACGCTCAACCAGTTGCTGGTCGAGATGGACGGTTTCGAGATGAATGACGGCATCATCGTCATTGCCGCAACCAACCGCCCTGACGTGCTCGACCCTGCGCTGCTGCGTCCAGGCCGTTTCGACCGTCAGGTCGTGGTCGGTCTGCCGGACATTCGTGGTCGCGAACAGATTCTCAAGGTTCACATGCGCAAGGTTCCGATGGGCGAGGATGTGAATGCTGGCGTCATCGCACGCGGCACGCCTGGTTTCTCGGGTGCCGACCTGGCCAATCTGGTTAACGAGGCTTCGCTCTTTGCTGCTCGCTCCGGCAAGCGGATCGTCGAGATGAAAGAGTTCGAACTGGCCAAGGACAAGATCATGATGGGCGCCGAGCGCAAATCGATGGTCATGTCTGAGAAGGAAAAGCAGAACACGGCCTACCACGAAGCGGGTCACGCTATCGTCGGTCGTCTGGTGCCTGAGCATGATCCGGTCTACAAAGTGTCGATTATCCCGCGCGGTCGTGCGCTGGGTGTGACCATGTTCCTGCCGGAAGAAGATCGATACAGCCTGTCGAAGCGGGCGCTTATCAGCCAGATCTGCTCGTTGTACGGCGGTCGTATTGCTGAAGAGATGACACTTGGCTTTGATGGTGTCACCACGGGCGCTTCCAACGACATCATGCGCGCGAGTCAGATCGCACGGAACATGGTGACCAAGTGGGGATTGTCGGAAAAGCTGGGGCCTCTGATGTATTCCGAGGATGAGGATGCCGGTTATCTTGGGCGTGGCGGCAGCCAGAATTCCAACTTCTCAGGCGAGACAGCCAAACTGATCGACTCCGAGGTTCGCAGCATCATTGATCTCTGCTACGGCACCGCGAAGCAGTTGCTTACGGACAACCGTGACAAGCTCGATGCCATGGCTGACGCGCTGATGAAGTATGAAACCATCGATGCTGATCAGATCGATGACATCATGTCTGGTCGTCCACCGCGCGAGCCGCGGGACTGGGAAGGCGGTTCGGGTACCAAAGGTACACCTATCACTCCTGATCCACGCCCGGAAACACCGATCGGCGGCCCTGCTGCCGAACATTAAGGTCTGACATGACTTCTGCGCTGTACCCGACCCGGTTGCCTTGCGGCAACCGGGTTCTTGATTTGGCTCACACGCATGTGATGGGCATTCTCAATGCAACCCCTGACTCTTTTTCGGACGGCGGGCGCTACAGCCGGTTGGATGCGGCCTTGCGCCATGCGGAGGCGATGGTTGAGGCGGGCGCCACTCTGATCGACGTGGGTGGCGAGTCCACGCGTCCGGGTGCTCGTCCGGTATCGCCGGAAGAGGAGGTGCAGCGCGTTGCGCCAGTGGTCGAGCTCATTGCTCGGGAGCTGGATGTGATCATCTCCGTCGACACTTCGACGCCCGAGGTCATTGTCGAGTCCGCCAGGCTGGGCGCTGGTCTTATCAATGATGTTCGCTCGCTACGGCGTCCGGGTGCGCTCGAAGCCGCTGCCGCGACCGGTCTGCCGGTCTGTCTAATGCATATGCTGGGCGAGCCGGGCGACATGCAGGATAATCCGCATTATCAGGACCTCGTCGGCGAGGTAAGTGCCTTTCTGGTCGATCGCATGGAACGATGCGAGTTGGCCGGCATTCCCCGGGGCCGTATCATTCTTGATCCCGGTTTCGGCTTTGCGAAAACGCTGGAGCACAATCTCAGCCTGTTCAAGCACATGGAAGCGCTGCATGCTCTGGGTCGCCCGCTGCTGGTGGGCGTCTCCCGCAAAAGCATGATCGGCGCTGTGCTGGGTCGTCCTGTGGACGAGCGACTGATAGGTGGGTTGGCGTTGGCCGCACTGGCCATGACCAAAGGTGCAAGAATCTTGCGTGTGCACGATGTCGCCGAAACGGCTGACGTGGTGCGCATGATCGCAGCTGTCGAAACAGCTGAATAACAACAGTGGGGCATCCATGACTACCAGAAAATATTTCGGAACCGACGGCATTCGCGGTCGTGTTGGCCAGTTCCCGATCACTCCCGATTTCATGCTCAAGCTGGGCTGGGCGGCGGGCATGGCTTTCCGCAAGCTGGGCACCTGCCGGATCCTGGTCGGTAAGGACACGCGCATCTCCGGCTATATGTTCGAGTCTGCACTTGAGGCCGGATTGTCCGCTGCCGGTGCCGACGTAATGCTGCTGGGTCCGATGCCCACGCCTGCCATTGCCTACCTGACGCGTACATTCCATGCTGAGGCCGGTATCGTGATCAGTGCCTCGCATAACCCGCATTACGACAACGGCATCAAGTTCTTTTCCGGGCAGGGCACCAAGCTGCCTGACGAAATCGAAATGATGATCGAGGAGCTGCTCGACGCGCCGATGACCGTCGCCGAATCTGAAAATCTGGGCAAGGTATCCCGCATCAACGATGCCGCTGGTCGTTACATCGAGTTCTGCAAGAGCAGCGTGCCGACCAGTACCGACTTCGCCGGATTGAAAGTCGTTATCGATTGCGCGCACGGTGCGACATACAAGGTCGCGCCGAATGTCTTTCGTGAGTTGGGTGCACAGGTTGTCGTTCTGTCGGCTCAGCCTGATGGCCTCAACATCAACAAGGACTGTGGCTCTACCCATATGGAGGCGCTGCAGGCTGCCGTGCTGGCCGAGAAGGCGGACATGGGTATCGGCTTCGACGGTGATGGCGATCGGGTCCTGATGGTCGATCATACGGGCACCATCGTAGATGGTGATGAGTTGTTGTACATCATTGCGCGTGATCTGCACGAGCGAGGCCGTTTGCAGGGCGGTGTGGTCGGGACCTTGATGAGTAATCTGGGACTGGAGCTGGCCTTGGCCGAGCAGAATATTCCGTTCGTGCGCGCCAATGTCGGTGACCGTTATGTCATCGCTGAACTGCTTGAGCGTAACTGGCAGGTCGGTGGGGAGAACTCCGGGCATATCGTTTGCTTCCAGCATGCGACCACGGGTGATGCGATCATCGCAGCGCTGCAGGTCATTCTCGCATTGCGTCGCAGCGATATCAGCCTTGCAGAAGCGCGTTTGAGGCTGCGCAAATGCCCGCAGATACTGATCAATGTCCGTTTTGGCGGAGAAGGGGTCGACCCCGTTTCGCACCCGTCCGTTCAGGAGGCCTGCGCGCGCGTTACCGAGCAAATGGCAGGTCGTGGCCGGGTTCTTTTGCGCAAGTCCGGCACCGAGCCATTGGTCCGCGTCATGGTCGAAGGTGAGGACGAATCTCAGGTCAGGGCCCATGCTGAAGAGCTGGCAAAACTGGTTGCTGAAGTTTGCGCCTGATTTCGGCTTGCCAGTGCTCTAAGTGTTGGGTAACATCTGCGCCCACTTTGACCCACGAGGTGTAGCATGCGTCGCCCAATGGTAGCTGGTAACTGGAAAATGCACGGTACCCGCGCCAGCGTCGCTGAGCTGATCAAGGGCCTTGCTCTGCAGTCTATTCCGAGCAATGTTGATGTTGCCGTAATGCCTTCGAGCCTGTTCATCGGTCAGGTGGTTCAGGGGCTTGAAGCTACCTCGATCACCGTTGGTGCTCAGGATGCGGCCATACAGGCTGCGCAGGGCGCGCTGACAGGTGAGGTTGCATCGAGCCAGCTGGCTGATGCAGGTTGCAAGCTGGTGTTGGTGGGGCACTCCGAGCGCCGTCAGTTGATTGGCGAGCAGGACGATGTCCTCAACCGCAAGTTTGCAGCGATCCAGGCAGAAGGGCTGACGCCGGTGCTTTGCATTGGTGAAACCCTGGAAGAACGTCAGGCGGGCCGGACACTTGAAGTGGTTGGTCGTCAGCTTGAGGTTGTCATTGCCGAGTTTGGTGTTGAAGCGTTCCGGAATGCGGTCATCGCTTACGAGCCAGTCTGGGCCATTGGTACCGGATTGACTGCTTCGCCTGAAGAGGCGCAGGAAGTGCACGCAGCCATTCGTGCGCAACTGGCGGAAAAGAATGCCGAAGTCGCACAAGGCGTGCGACTTCTCTATGGCGGCAGCGTTAAGTCGGCCAATGCGGTCGAGTTATTCAGCATGCCGGATATCGATGGGGGGCTCATTGGTGGTGCCTCCCTGAATGCAGATGAGTTCGGTGCGATCTGTCGCGCCGCGGGAAACTGAAAAAATGCTGGAAACAGTCGTAGTCGTTTTTCATCTGTTGGGCGCTCTGGGCGTTGTTGCTCTGGTATTGCTGCAGCAGGGTAAAGGTGCGGACGCAGGTGCGTCTTTCGGAGCAGGTGCATCAAATACTGTCTTCGGAGGGCAAGGAACCTCTACCTTTCTCAGTAAGTTTACTGCTATACTTGCGGCATGTTTTTTCATAACCAGCTTGGGGTTAGGTTACTTTGCTAAAGAGAAAGCTCAACAGCTGACTCAAGTAGGGTTGCCAGATCCAGCGGTACTGGAAGTGAAGCAAAAGCCGGCAGCAGATGATGTTCCGGTGCTCGAAGGGCAAAAGCCAGCTGTTGTTCCAGCTGACGTACCTCAGGCTCCAGAGCAGAAGTAAAAGAATTCAGGCGATGTTGTTGAGGTCGCCGAAAAGAGTTGTAATGCCGAGGTGGTGGAATTGGTAGACACGCAACCTTGAGGTGGTTGTGCCCATAGGGTGTAGGGGTTCGAGTCCCCTTCTCGGTACCAATTGAACAGGAGAGCCCGCACTAGCGGGCTTTCTTGTAGGTGGATGTTCGATTGACCCATAGATGGATCGGTCGTATACTTCCGCCCCAGCTTTGTCGCGGGGTGGAGCAGCTTGGTAGCTCGTCGGGCTCATAACCCGAAGGTCGTTGGTTCAAATCCAGCCCCCGCAACCAGTTTTAGCGGAGCCCCTTTTCAGGGGCTTTTTGTTAGCTGGACAGTACATGACGTCGATGTTCAGCGGCGTTCTCATGGATGGGCTTTTGCCCATTTTTTTATTTTTAAAGCATGCACGAGGGGGTTCAGGTGTCGAGCAAGCTAGAACAGTTGCAGGCCTTGTTGGCCCCGGTGGTCGAGGCTCTTGGCTATCAATGCTGGGGAATAGAGTTTCTTTCCCAGGGCCGACATTCACTGCTGCGCATTTATATCGACAAGGAAGGTGGTGTTCTGGTGGAGGACTGCGAAATCGTCAGTCGCCAGATAAGTGGTGTTTTGGACGTAGAAGATCCAATCGCTGCCGAATACACGCTTGAGGTGTCTTCTCCCGGCATGGACCGCCCACTGTTCACTCTTGAACAGTTTGCTTTGCACGCTGGGGAACAAGTGAAAATAAAGCTGCGCTCGCCCTTCGATGGTCGACGCAACTTTCAAGGCCTTCTCCGCGGGGTGGAGGAGCAGGACGTCGTGGTGCATGTAGAAGACCATGAATACCTGTTGCCGATCGACTTGATCGACAAGGCCAACATTATTCCCACGTTTGACTGAGACGTGCCAGATACTGCGGATCCCGCGGATCCAATGGCTTGCGAAAGGCGAGGCGTACGATGAGCAAAGAAGTACTGCTGGTTGTTGAGTCGGTGTCCAATGAAAAGGGCGTTCCGGCAGGTGTAATTTTCGAAGCACTGGAGCTGGCGCTTGCCACGGCTACCAAGAAGCGTTTTGAAGATGAAGTTGAACTGCGTGTGGAAATCAACCGTCACACGGGTAACTACGAGACTTTCCGTCGCTGGACAGTGGTCGAAGACGAAGATCTGGACGATCCGGCTTACGAGTTGGCAGTTGATCAGGCCCAGGCCAAAAAGCCGGGCGCCGTTGCTGGCGATCTGATCGAAGAGAAAATCGACTCCATCGAGTTCGGCCGCATTGCCGCACAGACCGCCAAGCAAGTCATTGTGCAGAAGGTTCGTGAGGCTGAGCGTGCTCAGGTTGTCGACGCCTATCGCGAGCGTCTGGGCGAAATTATTTCCGGTACTGTCAAAAAGGTTACGCGTGACAATGTCATCGTTGACCTTGGCAACAATGCCGAAGCACTGCTGGCTCGTGAAGACATCATCTCCCGGGAAACTTTCCGGGTCGGTGTTCGCGTTCGGGCGCTGCTCAAGGAAATCCGCACCGAAAACCGTGGCCCTCAGCTGATCCTGTCGCGTACTGCGCCAGAGATGCTGATCGAGCTTTTCCGTATCGAAGTACCGGAAATTGCCGAAGGTCTGATCGAGGTGATGGCTGCCTCCCGTGACCCGGGTTCGCGTGCAAAAATCGCTGTTCGCTCCAAGGACAAACGAATCGATCCGCAAGGCGCCTGCATCGGCATGCGTGGTTCGCGAGTTCAGGCCGTTTCCGGCGAGCTGGGTGGCGAGCGTGTGGATATCGTGCTTTGGGACGATAACCCGGCACAGTTTGTGATCAACGCAATGTCCCCTGCTGAAGTAGCGGCAATCATCGTAGATGAAGATGCGCATGCAATGGATATCGCTGTTGGCGCGGACAACCTGGCTCAGGCGATTGGTCGTGGCGGTCAGAACGTGCGTCTGGCAAGTCAGTTGACTGGCTGGACCCTGAACGTAATGACCGAATCGGACATCCAGGCCAAGCAGCAAGCTGAAACCGGCGACATCCTGCGCAATTTCATCGAAGAGCTGGAAGTCGATGAAGAACTGGCACAGGTTCTGGTTGATGAAGGCTTTACCAGCCTGGAAGAGATTGCCTACGTACCGTTGGAAGAAATGCTCAACATCGACGGCTTTGACGAAGACATCGTCAACGAGCTTCGCGCTCGTGCCAAGGATCGATTGTTGACTAAAGCCATCGCTACTGAGGAAAAGCTGGCAGACGCCCATCCGGCCGAAGACCTGCTCTCGCTTGAGGGTATGGACAAGGATTTGGCGATGGAACTGGCGGTGCGCGGCGTAGTTACCCGCGAAGACCTGGCCGAGCAGTCTATAGATGACCTGCTCGACATCGACGGCATTGACGATGATCGTGCCGGCAAGTTGATCATGGCCGCCCGAGCCCATTGGTTCGAGTAAGTAGGCGCGGCCTGAGGAGAGAAGTGCATGACGCAAGTCACGGTGAAAGAACTGGCCAAAGTGGTCGACACACCGGTAGAGCGCCTGTTACAGCAGATGCGTGAGGCAGGTCTGCCGCACACCGCCGCCGAGCAAGTTGTGACCGATAACGAAAAACAAGCCCTGTTGACGCATTTGAAAAGCGGTCACAAGGCCAAGGTGGAAGAGCCGCGCAAGATCACTTTGCAGCGCAAGACCACCAGCACACTGCGCGTTGCTGGCAGCAAGAGCATCAGCGTCGAAGTGCGCAAGAAGAAAGTCTTCGTACAGCGCAGCCCGGAAGAAATCGAAGCCGAGCGCAAGCGTGAGATGGACGAGCGCCGTGCGGTAGAAAATGCCGCACGCCAAAAGGCTGAAGAAGAAGCCAAGCGTCGCGCAGAAGAAGCGCCGCGCCAGCCTGCTGCACAGACTGCCGAGCAACCTGCACCCGCAGTTGCTCAGCCTGTTGCCGCTGCCGAGCCTGCGCGTGAAGCGCCGGCGGCTCCTGCTCCGGCACATCCGAACGCGACGCCGACCGTTGAAGTCCGCAAGCGTGACGACCAGCGTCGCCCGGACAAGCCGCGCGCCGACGATCGTAACGCCCGTGGTGGCGACGGCGAGCGCAAGAACGCGCCTCATCGCGCTTCGGTCAAAGAGAAGGCACCGGCTCCACGCGTTGCGCCTCGCACTACCGATGAAGAAAGCGATGGTTTCCGTCGTGGCGGCCGTGGCAAGTCCAAGCTGAAGAAGCGCAATGCGCACGGTTTCCAGAGCCCTACCGGCCCTGTGGTTCGTGATGTTGCCATCGGCGAGACCATCACTGTCGGCGAATTGTCCGCACAGATGTCGGTCAAGGCTGCTGAAGTCATCAAGTTCATGTTCAAGATGGGCACTCCGGTGACCATCAACCAAGTACTGGATCAGGAAACTGCCCAGTTGATCGCCGAAGAGCTGGGCCACAAGGTCACGCTGGTCAGCGACAACGCCCTGGAAGATTCCCTGGCTGAATCGCTGAAGTTCGAAGGCGAGACGTTCTCCCGTGCACCTGTCGTGACCGTAATGGGCCACGTTGACCACGGTAAGACTTCCCTGCTCGACTACATTCGTCGTGCCAAGGTTGCTGCTGGCGAAGCCGGTGGCATCACCCAGCACATCGGCGCCTACCACGTTGAAACCGAACGCGGCATGGTGACTTTCCTCGACACCCCTGGTCACGCTGCGTTTACCGCAATGCGTGCCCGTGGTGCCAAGGCGACCGACATCGTGATCCTCGTGGTTGCGGCGGACGACGGCGTAATGCCACAGACCATCGAAGCGGTTCAGCATGCTGTTGCTGCTGGCGTGCCTCTGGTGGTTGCGGTGAACAAGATCGACAAGCCGGGCGCAGATCTTGATCGCATCCGTAGCGAGTTGTCGGTTCATGGCGTTACGTCAGAAGAGTGGGGCGGTGATACGCCTTTCGTACCGGTCTCCGCGAAGATGGGTACCGGCGTCGACGAACTGCTCGAAGCTGTCCTGCTGCAGGCTGAAGTTCTGGAACTCAAGGCAACACCGTCGGCTCCTGGCCGTGGTGTGGTTGTCGAGTCCCGTCTGGACAAGGGCCGTGGCCCGGTTGCGACGGTTCTGGTTCAGGACGGTACGCTGCGTCAGGGCGACATGGTTCTGGTCGGTTCGAACTTCGGTCGTATCCGCGCCATGCTCGACGAGAACGGCAAGCCGGTCAAAGAAGCAGGTCCTTCGATTCCGGTCGAAATCCTGGGTCTTGATGGCACACCGGACGCTGGCGACGAGATGTCTGTACTGGCTGACGAGAAGAAAGCCCGTGAAGTCGCTCTGTTCCGCCAAGGCAAGTTCCGCGAGGTCAAACTGGCTCGCGCTCATGCCGGCAAGCTCGAAAACATCTTCGAGAACATGGGGCAGGAAGAGAAGAAGACGCTCAACATCGTCCTCAAATCCGACGTCCGCGGTTCTCTGGAAGCATTGCAGGGCGCCCTCGGCGGCCTGGGTAACGATGAAGTGCAAGTGCGCGTAGTCGGTGGCGGTGTCGGTGGTATCACCGAGAGCGACGCCAACCTGGCACTGGCCTCCAACGCTGTACTGTTCGGCTTCAACGTGCGTGCCGATGCAGGCGCTCGCAAGATTGTCGAGCAGGAAGGTCTGGACATGCGTTACTACAACGTGATCTACGACATCATCGAAGACGTCAAGAAGGCCCTTACCGGCATGCTTGGCAGCGACGTCCGGGAGAACATCCTGGGTATTGCCGAAGTCCGCGATGTGTTCCGTTCGCCGAAATTCGGCGCGATCGCAGGCTGTATGGTGCTGGAAGGCGTTGTTCACCGTAACCGTCCGATCCGTGTACTGCGTGACGACATCGTTATCTTTGAAGGCGAGCTGGAATCCCTGCGCCGCTTCAAGGACGACGCTGCCGAAGTGCGTGCCGGCATGGAATGCGGTATCGGCGTCAAGAGCTACAACGACGTCAAGGTCGGTGACAAGATCGAAGTCTTCGAGAAGGTCCAAGTGGCTCGCAGCCTCTAAATCGCGAGCTTCAGGAGCCATGGTGAAACATCGCATGCAAATGCCGCTGTCTTCATCATGGGCTCTCAACGCAACGCCCGGTCTGGCATTTGTCAGGCCGGGCGTTTGCCGCTTTCAGACTGTCAGGGTTTGGTCCCGGATCAGTAACAGGTAACAAACATGGCAAAAGAATATAGCCGCACCCAACGTATCGGCGATCAGATGCAGCGTGAGCTGGCGCAACTGATCCGTCGCGAAATCAAGGACCCTCGTGTGGGTCTTGTCACCATCACCGCTGTCGATGTCAGCCGCGACGTGGGTCATGCCAAGATTTTCATGACCGTCATGGGTCAGGACAGCGCTGAGGAAATTGCACAGAGCATCAAGGTGCTCAACTCTGCTGCAGGTTTCCTGCGCATGCAGCTGGCGCGCGAGATGAAGCTGCGCAGCGTGCCGCAGTTGCACTTCCACTACGACGAAAGCGTCGTGCGTGGCGCTCACCTCTCGGCATTGATCGAGCGGGCCGTGGCCGAAGACGGGCAGCACCAGGAAGGTTCTGCGCCACAAGGCGTCAAGCCTGAAAGTACCGAGGAGTAAAGGGTGGCTCAGGTCAAGCGTATACGCCGCAATGTCAGCGGAATCATCCTGCTCGACAAGCCGCTGGGTTTTACGTCCAATGCGGCCTTGCAGAAGGTTCGCTGGTTGCTCAATGCCGAGAAGGCCGGCCACACCGGCAGCCTCGATCCGCTGGCAACGGGTGTACTGCCCTTGTGTTTCGGCGAGGCCACCAAGTTCTCGCAATACCTCCTCGATTCGGACAAGTCCTACGAAACCCTGATGCAACTCGGCAAGACCACGACCACGGGAGACTCCGAAGGCGATGTTTTGCTGACGCGTCCCGTGACCGTTGGTCGTGACGATATCGAAGCCGCATTGCCCGCTTTTCGTGGACAAATCAGCCAGATACCGCCGATGTACTCCGCCCTCAAGCGGGACGGACAGCCTCTTTACAAGCTGGCACGTGCAGGGGAAGTAGTGGAGCGCGAGCCCCGTTCTGTTACTATTGCGCGCTTGGAATTGCTTGCCTGCGAAGGCGACACGGCACGTCTGTCGGTCGATTGCAGCAAAGGCACCTATATCCGGACTCTGGTCGAGGATATCGGTGAGCAGCTCGGTTGTGGTGCATACGTCGCGGAGCTGCGTCGTACGCAGGCCGGACCGTTCAGTCTGGCCCAGACGGTCACGCTGGAAGAGCTTGAGCAGGTTCACGCCGACGGCGGCAATGAGGCGGTTGACCGCTTCCTGATGCCCTCGGACAGTGGTTTGCTGGACTGGCCGCTGCTGAAGTTTTCGGAGCACAGTTCGTTCTACTGGTTGCATGGTCAGCCAGTAAGAGCACCGGACGCGCCTAAGTTCGGCATGGTGCGGGTGCAGGATCATGAAGGTCGCTTCATCGGTATCGGTGAAGTCAGTGAAGACGGGCGTATTGCGCCGCGTCGATTGATTCGGTCAGAGTGACCGGAACCCGCCCATCGGCAGGCTTGCCTGCAGATGGGAGGGAGCGAGGATGGCTGTCAACAGGCACGGTCAAGCCTCTTTTTTTAATACGAGGATCTGTCCTCGGCCTGTTGGAAACGTTTCTTCGGAAGCGGTTCCTTGAATGGAAGGATTGCCCACATGGCACTCAGCGTTGAAGAAAAAGCTCAGATCGTAACCGACTACCAGCAAGCTGTTGGTGATACTGGTTCGCCAGAAGTGCAAGTTGCACTGCTGACCGCCAACATCAACAAACTGCAAGGCCACTTCAAGGCCAACGGTAAGGACCACCACTCGCGTCGTGGTCTGATCCGTATGGTAAACCAGCGCCGCAAGCTGCTGGATTACCTGAAAGGTAAGGACGTTAGCCGTTACAGCGCCCTGATCGGTCGTCTGGGTCTGCGTCGCTAATAACGACGTTGCTAGAGGTTGGTTGTCTGTCGCGAATCATCGGGTTTACCCGGTGGTTCGGGCAGGCTCCCAGCCTCAAGTTTTATCTGGACTGTGGAAGGGGCCGATTCCCCACGCTGCCCAAGAATTCGCAAGAAACCAGTTCCCCAAGAGCCACAAAGAAAGGTAGGAAACCGTGAACCCGGTAATCAAGAAGTTTCAGTTCGGTCAATCGACCGTAACCCTCGAGACAGGCCGTATCGCCCGTCAGGCCTCCGGTGCAGTATTGGTCACCGTTGACGACGACGTCAGCGTGTTGGTGACTGTTGTCGGCGCCAAGCAAGCCGACGCCAGCAAAGGCTTCTTCCCTCTGTCTGTGCACTATCAGGAAAAGACCTACGCTGCCGGCAAAATTCCTGGCGGTTTCTTCAAGCGTGAAGGCCGTCCTTCCGAGAAAGAAACCCTCACCTCGCGTCTGATCGATCGCCCGATCCGCCCCCTGTTCCCTGAAGGCTTCATGAACGAAGTGCAGGTTGTCTGCACCGTCGTTTCCACCAGCAAGAAAACCGATCCGGACATCGCTGCGATGATCGGTACATCGGCTGCCCTGGCGATCTCCGGCATTCCGTTCGACGGCCCGGTCGGCGCTGCGCGCGTTGCTTTCCACGAGAGCACCGGCTACCTGCTGAACCCGACTTACGAGCAGCTTCAGGCGTCGAGCCTGGACATGGTTGTTGCCGGTACTTCCGAAGCCGTTCTGATGGTGGAATCGGAAGCCAAGGAACTGACCGAAGACCAGATGCTGGGCGCTGTGCTGTTCGCACACGACGAGTTCCAGGTTGTGATCAATGCCGTCAAGGAGCTGGCTGCCGAAGCCGCCAAGCCTACCTGGACCTGGCAGCCAAAGCCTGAAGCGACCGCATTGCTGGGTGCGATCCGTGCCGAGTTCGGCGAAGCGATCTCCCAGGCTTACACCATCACCATCAAGGCCGACCGTTACGCGCGTCTGGGCGAGCTGCGTGAGCAGATCGTCGCCAAGCTTGCTGTCGAAGAAGGCAGCCCGTCTGCCAGCGAAGTCAAAGCCGCTTTCGGTGAAATCGAATACCGCACCGTTCGCGAAAACATCGTCAACGGCAAGCCGCGTATCGATGGCCGTGACACCCGCACCGTCCGTCCTCTGAACATCGAAGTCGGCGTTCTGCCAAAGACCCACGGTTCGGCACTGTTCACCCGTGGCGAAACTCAGGCGCTGGTCGTTGCCACGCTGGGTACCGCGCGTGATGCACAACTGCTCGATACACTTGAAGGCGAGAAGAAAGACCCCTTCATGCTGCACTACAACTTCCCTCCGTTCTCGGTGGGCGAGTGCGGTCGCATGGGTGGCGCAGGCCGTCGCGAAATCGGTCACGGCCGTTTGGCACGCCGCAGCGTACAGGCCATGCTGCCGGGCGCTGATGTGTTCCCTTACACCATTCGTGTGGTATCGGAAATCACTGAGTCCAACGGCTCCAGCTCCATGGCTTCGGTTTGCGGTGCATCCCTGGCACTGATGGACGCTGGCGTGCCGATGAAGGCGCCGGTTGCCGGTATCGCCATGGGTCTGGTCAAGGAAGGTGAGAAGTTCGCCGTTCTGACTGACATCCTGGGTGACGAAGACCACCTCGGCGACATGGACTTCAAGGTAGCCGGTACCGCCAAAGGTGTGACCGCGCTGCAGATGGACATCAAGATCAAGGGCATCACTGAAGAGATCATGGAGATTGCCCTGGGCCAGGCCCTGGAAGCTCGCCTGAACATCCTCGGTCAGATGAACCAGATCATCGGTCAGTCGCGTACCGAACTGTCGGCCAACGCTCCGACCATGATCGCCATGAAGATCGACACCGACAAGATTCGTGACGTCATCGGTAAAGGCGGCGCCACCATCCGTGCAATCTGTGAAGAGACCAAGGCTTCGATCGATATCGAAGACGACGGCTCGATCAAGATCTTCGGTGAATCCAAGGAAGCGGCCGAGGCAGCTCGTCAGCGTGTTCTGGGTATCACTGCAGAAGCGGAAATTGGCAAGATCTATGTCGGCAAGGTTGAGCGCATCGTCGATTTCGGCGCATTCGTCAATATCCTGCCTGGCAAGGATGGCCTGGTTCACATCTCCATGTTGAGCGATGCTCGCGTCGAGAAAGTGACCGACATCCTGAAAGAAGGTCAGGAAGTTGAAGTACTGGTACTGGACGTGGACAACCGCGGCCGTATCAAACTGTCGATCAAGGACGTCGCCGCTGCGAAAGCATCTGGCGTCTGATTGATCAGGCAGCATTGAAAAAGGACCCTCCGGGGTCCTTTTTTTATGAGCGCAATTAAAGGCTTATGCGGCCGTGCTGCATACAGCATGATGCAAACATGCATCTTGCATGCGTAAAACGAGAGGAAGCGGGCAAACTGCACGATTACGCAAAAGTGATGAATTTATAACTCCTTGATTTTATTGGTTTAATCCCGATTTTGCGTATTGGCACAGCACTTGCGATATACCTGATAACCCTGCAGCCACACGCTGGCGCAGATTTTGAGAAAAACAGGAGTTATCGTATGAAGAAGTTCGTTATCGCTGCTGCTACCGCTACTACCCTGACTCTGACCATGGCTGGCGCTGCTTTCGCACAGACCGCTGTTCAATCTCCAATGGTTCTGGCAGCTAACACCACTACTCAAGAAGTCAAAGAAGACACCTCTGACACCTGGATCACCACCAAAGTCAAAGCCGACCTGCTGACTGAAAAAGGCATCCCGGGTTCGGACATCAAGGTTGAGACCAACAAAGGCGTGGTTTCCCTGTCCTCGACAGTTGCCGTGACCGACAGCCAGAAAAAAATGGCTGTTGATATCACCAAGAAAATCAAAGGCGTGAAAGACGTTTCCGCTGCTGGCCTGAAAGCTGAGTAATCAGATTCTGCCCATGAGCATCCCAGTCATCTGACCGATGGAAAGTTCATGCGAGGCTACAGGGATGTAGCCATTACAGGCCCCGGCTCTTGAGTCGGGGCCTGTTCTATTGTGGGAAAGAAAAAGCAGGAACGGACTCAGTTACCGCGTTTGCTCTGGATTTCGGTGAGTCGACCGCCCACAAAGCGCAGGTATTGGTACATGCCGTGGCTGGGTCCGTAGACCCATTCTTCAACAATGACTTCTTCGGTCTGACGGTAGTAATTGACCACTTCTTTACTGCTCACGACCTGTTGGCTGACAGGCTCGCCGCATTTCTGCTGAACCTCGAAGGTTCTATCTCCTGTGCTGACCAACTGGCTGCCGCAACGCAAGGTTGAAGCTGCCTGCGCGTCGAACGTGGCTGCCCCGGTCATCATGACGAGGGCCAGGCAAAGGGTGGATCGAAATGGTTGTGGCAAGGTGTCTACTCGCTATCCAGATGCAATGGGCTGATGACACTGCCGTCCGCCTGCGCCTGACCCAGACGGGCATCGACGAAGTAGACGCGTTCATCTTCAAGCTTTCCTTTTTCGACCAGATAATCCTTGATGCTGCTGGCCCGATTCTGTCCGAGCTCGCGAAGCAGGACTTCATTGCCGCTCCAGAACTTGAGCATGGCAGCACGCATCTGATTGGAGCGTTCCTCCTTGCCAAGGTTTGCCCACTCAGCGGGCGGCTGTTGCTTCAGACGAGCCCTGTAGATGCCTTCCAGCATGGGTGCCTTCTCGTCTTCCGGCACTTGCAGCAGCGCTGCCTTGGCAGGGACCTTGTCGCCACGACGTTGCAGGATCTTGTAGTAGGTGGCCTGATACTCGCGTTCCAGTCGCTGCCGGGCGATCAGCGGGCCGTCGCTACTGGCCGCGCTGGTGCCTTCGATCTCGAGCTTCAGGGTTGGACGCTCCTTGAGGGCGGCCGAGAGCTTGTCCAGGGCTTTTTGCGTGTCCGCGCTCAATTCGCTTGAACCGGGCGCAAAACTCACGTTACCGAGGTCCTCGGAGCCGCCACCGGATACCAGACCACCCAACATCTTGAAAGGCGCCTGTGCTGCGCGTAGCACCAGATTGCGCAAGGTTTGCCAGACAATGGGCATCACGCTGAACTGAGGGCTATTCAGGTCACCCTCGACCGGCAATTCGATGGAGATGCGGCCCTGAGTATCCTTGAGCAGCGCGACCGCCAGCCGGATCGGCAGATCCACCGCATCCGGGCTGTCCACTTTCTCGCCCAATTGCAGCTGCTCCACCAGCACCTTGTTCTGCGCTTTCAACTGGCCGTTGGTAATCAGGTAATGCAAGTCCAGATTAAGTCGACCCTTGCGGATCCTGAAACCGGCGAACTTGCCCGAGTAGGGCGTCAGCGTTGTCAGCTCGACACGTTTGAAGCTGGTCGCGATGTCCAGACTGGCCATCGGGTCGAAAGGGTTCAGGCTGCCTTTGATCGTGACCGGCGCGTAGCGATCAACCTTGCCTTCGATATTCACTGGCGCCGGCTTTGACTGGCGGTTGTCGATGATGCCAATGCGCCCGTTGAGCTGCTGCACGGCTGTGGAGAAGTTGGGCGTCAGCGTCAGGTCGGCAAAATTGGCCGAGCCATCCTTGATATTCACTTCACCTACGTAAATGCCCAAGGGGTTCTCTTTGGGGGCTTTGGGTGTGTTTTTGGCATTGGCTTTCGACGTTGCCGTCGGCTTTCCATCTTCAGGCTGCGGAATCAGCAGGTCGTCAATGTTGGTGGTGCGGTCGTCGTTGATCATGAAGCGCGCGTAAGGCTGCAGCATGTTTACCTTGGCAATCGACAGGCTGGCGCCGTGCTGATAGTCCAGACCCTCCAGATCGAGCTTTTCCCATTTGAGGAAATCGCGCTGTTTGAGGGTATCAAGCGTATGGAGCTGACTGACCTGTGCCTTGCCGGTCACGCTGAATGCCAGCGGTTCGGTACTTTTCAGGTTCACTGCCAGATCGCTGCCCAGCATGCCGCTGCGCATTTCAAGCTTGATGAACGGATTGATATAGGACTGGGCCAGTCGCAGATCGATATCACGGGTAGTGACATTCAACCGCGCAGTGACGGGATTGAGATTGACCTCGCCAGTCGCAGTCAGATTGCCTTGCTTGCCCAGGCCGGTGTCGAGCTTGAGGGTGAAAGGCGACGTATTGAGGCTGTCGAAGTTCTGCACATCCAGATTCAGCGGGCCGACATCCAGAAGTACAGGCTCTGTGGGCACTCGGTCTGCCAGATGGACCTGGTAATTGCGAAGCTGCACATCGCGCAGCACCACTTGCCATGGTTTTCCAGGCTTGTCTGAACGGGCTGTCGCCTTGGCCGACGCATCGGTGACCGGCGCAGGTTCTGCGGCTTTCTCATCGACTGGCGGTTTCTTCGGTGCGGCGGGTTTGTCAGGCTTGCTGGCAAACAGCTTCTGCCAGTCCAGTTGACCGTCCGCTTCACGGGCTGCCCAGGTTTCCAGCCCCTGACTGCGGATCTTGCCGACATTGACGTGTTGTCTGGCCAGATCGACCGTCGTTTCGCTGACATCCAGACGCTCGAGACGCACGAGTGGACGGCCGTCGGGTGCATTGAGCCCGAATGGCGCGACACTGGCCGAGAGGTTGGTCAGCTTGAGTTCGGTGTCCTTGGACAGATCAAGTGTGTAAGCGGTACTGAAATTCAGCACGCCGTCCTGAAGCGCCAGGGGAAGCGCGTCACGGACGTAAGGCCACCAGAGCTTCATTTTGCCGTCGGTGACTTTCAGAGTGCCTTCGGAGGTGATCGGCACAATGCTGATACGGCCTACCCAGTCGATTTGCCCGCCATCAGGCCCTGCCGCAACCAACGTCATGTCGGCATTGTCTTCAGGCAGGGTACTGAGGTTCTTCAATTCGAAGTTCAGCTTGTCGTAAAGAAACTCGATGGGTTCGCTAGGGCGCAGGTCGCGGAAATGCAGATAGCCGTCAGCCAGCCTGATTTCGTCGATGCGCAGCGGAAACGGCTTGCCCGGTGCCTCGTCCTTGACAGGCTCGCTCGCCGGAAACGTAAAAAGTTGCGCCAGATTCAGCTTGCCCTGCTTGTCGAACAGCAGTTCAGTCTTGGGCTGGAGCAATTCAACGCGTTGCAGGTGCAAGGCGCGGGTCCAGAGGCTGTCGAACTGAAGATTGGCGTAAAGCTTTTCGAAGGCGATCTGCTCCTGGCCAGGCGTGCCAATGTTCAGGCCCCATAGGGTCAGCTCGAGTGTGTAAGGGTTGAACTCCAGACGCTCGATTTTGGCGGGTGCCGTCGAATAGTTCGCCAGTTGCTGATTCGCGACTCGCAAAGCGATCCCCGGAAGGATGAAAAAACCCAACAAGCTGTAGAGCACGACCACGCTCAGCAGGGAGCCAAACGTGATTTTCAATCCTCTGGACATGGGTTAAGGCGTCTCACTGTTTCGGAGGTCCTTGGAGTATGGCATGCCTGTTCGGTTCCCAAGCCAATGCCAACCTTGCTCGTAGGAAGTTTCTGGTATTCCGGCGACCTAGAATTGCAGGATCAAGGTCTTCAGAGGCGGCTGGTTATCCATGGAGGGAAAATCCTCGGCAGGCTTCATGACCTGCCACTCACGCACCGGTCGACCCGCCTTGGTAGCGCAGCGCAGCACCTGTTCGCGCCAGTCTTCCATGCTGACCTTCGCCAGGTTGTTGCAGCAGATGAGTACGCCGTCGTCTGCGGTGCTCAAAAGCGCAGGCTTGAGCAGGCTCTGGTAGTCGCGCAGCAGGTCGACGGTGCCGAAGGCGCTCTTGGCCCAGGCAGGCGGATCCAGAAGCACCATGTCGTACTGACGCGGCTGCAGCTTGATGTAATCCGGCAGTTTCTGACTGCGTCGTGCCGACACCGGAAGACCGGCCAGTTGGCGGATGGCCGGGAAGTAGTCCGACTGGATGAACTGCATGGTCAGCAGTTGCGGATTCAACGCACCGTTTTCGCGGCCGACGGCCAGATTGCCCTCGGCAAAATCCAGATTACATACCTCGCTGGCGCCACCGGCCGCCGCGCTCAGGCCGACGCCGCAGGTGTAGGCAAACAGGTTCAGGACGCTCTTGCCGGCGCTGTGCTGTTTGACCCAGCCGCGTGTGTTGCGCAGGTCGAGAAACAGCAGCGGATCCTGTCCGGCATGGCGACCCCGAACCCGATAATTCAAGCCCCACTCGTGACCGACCTGATCTGCGAGCGAGAGGTCATCGGCCTTGTAGACGGCGTCCTGACGATCAATGCGCGAGTTGCCCTGCGAACGATCGTTGTAGACCAGCAGGGTTTCCAGCGCCAGATGACGGTTGACCTGTGCATGCAGCTCAAGCAGCGATTCACGTTCAAGCGCGGTGTGAAAGCTCTGCACGAGCAACTGCGGGCCGTAGCGGTCGATGGTCAGGCCGCTCGCACCCTCCTGGCTGCCATGGAACAGGCGATAACAATCAGTGCCTTGCTCGTGCAACTCATCGAGCAGTTGCTGACGATTATCGAGGGCGACGCTGAGCGCCTGATTCAGGGAAGACATACGACGCGCCTCGGGCTGGATGGAATGAGGCGCGGGAGTTTAACAGTTACTGGCAGGCTGGAGACGCATCGCTTGAAATGCCGCGCCTGCGTCTCACAAAAGACGTCTTTTCGTGGGAGGCGGCGCGATGGCGCTGCGTCAAAGACGTGGCGAGGCCTCCCACCAAACTGCAACTCTTCAGGGGGTACGCGCCGCTTATCGAGCCAGCGCCAGCGCCACACCCTGGCCGCCACCAATGCAAAGGGTCGCCAAGCCTTTTTTGGCGTCGCGCTTGATCATTTCGTGCAGCAGCGTGACCAGCACGCGGCAGCCTGATGCACCGATGGGATGGCCAATGGCGATGGCGCCGCCGTTGACGTTGAGCTTTGCCGGATCCAGCCCCAGTTCCTTGCCGACCGACAGCGACTGCGCGGCGAAGGCCTCGTTGGCTTCGATCAGGTCCAGTTGCTCAAGTGTCCAGCCTGCCTTGTCGAGGCAGCGGCGGGTGGCGCTGACAGGGCCGATGCCCATGATGGCCGGGTCTACGCCAGCGTTGGCGTAACCTGCAATTCGTGCCAGCACGGGGAGGCCCAATTGTTCGGCCTTGGCGGCGCTCATCAGCATGACTGCCGCAGCGCCATCGTTCAGCGAGGACGCATTACCGGCGGTTACCGTGCCGTCCTTCTTGAACGCAGGCTCGAGCTTGGCCAGTGCTTCGGCGGTGGTGCCCGCGCGCGGTTGCTCATCGGTGGCGAAAGACAGTGGATCGCCTTTACGCTGCGGAATCAGGATCGGGGTGATTTCATCGAAAAAGCGCCCGCCCTCAATGGCAGCAATCGCTTTCTGCTGGGAGGACGCGGCGAAAGCATCCTGCGCCTCACGGCTGATCTCATACTTTTCGGCCAGATTCTCGGCGGTAATGCCCATGTGATAGTCGTTGAAGGCGTCCCACAGGCCATCGCTGATCATGGTGTCAATCATCGTGGCGTGCCCCATGCGCAGACCGGTTCGTGCGCCGGGCAGGACGTAATTGGCCAGGCTCATGTTTTCCTGACCGCCGGCAATGATAATTTCAGCGTCGCCACAGCGGATGGCCTGGGTCGCCAGATGCAATGCCTTGAGGCCCGAGCCGCAGACTTTGTTCAGGGTCATGGCCGGCACGGCGAAGGGCAGGCCGGCCTTGATCGCCGCCTGACGGGCCGGGTTCTGACCGGCACCGGCAGTGAGCACCTGGCCCATGATGACCTCATCGACCTGCGCACCGTCTACGCCGGTCTGTTCCAGAAGCCGACGAATGACCGCAGCCCCCAGATCCACGGCGGGAACAGTGGCCAGAGAGCCCTGGAAACTGCCCACGGCAGTGCGGGTGGCGGCAACGATAACGACGTCTTGCATGGTGCGGATCCTCATTGTTTTTGGATGGCGGCCGATCGGTCGTGGCTGCCGTGATCACGTGGCTCATGGTGTCACAGATGGGGATCAATCTTCCAACTGCGAACCCGCCGGTCACTTTTCGCCTCGATCACAGGCCCATTCGTCGCCTTGCCCTGTGAGACGAGCCATCGCGCACTGCCCAGCGCAGAACAGATGCGCAGCGGTTGACTCCTGAACGGATCATTTTTCGTTTCGACGGTCCTTGGGCAACATTCAGCATGTCACTGGCCCATGTCGGCAGCAGCTCGATTCCGGCCTGCATCATCAGCACGCCGAAAGGCTTGGCCAGCCAGTTAGGCGCGGGGGCATCCAGCAGCAGTCGCAGCACTTCCCTGCTGCGCTCGTCGCACACAAGGTCTTTTCGAACGCTGGCCAAGTAGTCGGCAATCGCTTGGCGTGAGCGTGGCACGTCCCGAGCTCCAAGCCGCTCGGCAACCAAAGCGGTCTCGGCGTAGTAGGTGTCCTGATCGGCCGTTGAAAGCAGCGGATTGACGTAGCGCAGATGCGCCGCCATGAAGCTGCTGACTTCGGCCACATGCACCCATGTCAGCAGAACCGGGTCACTGGCTGCGTAGGGCCGGCCGTCGGGTGCGGTACCGATGATTTGCAGGTGAATGGTGCGCACTTTCTCGATCAGCCAGTTGGCGTCCCGGGTCGAGCCAAAGGTCGTACCCGACAGAAACTGCCCGGTGCGCCGCAGACGACCGAGCATGTCATCGCGAAAATTGGAGTGGTCCCAGATGCCGGCAAGCGCCAGTGGGTGCAGCGCCTGCAACATCAGTGCGCTGATGCCGCCGACCAGCATGCTGGTGAAGTCGCTGTGCACCTTCCAGCAGGCAGCCTGCGGGCCGAAAAGACCTGGATCGCCCTTGGGGTTTTCCAGGTCCAGCTGGCCCAGTGAAAGGCCAGTCAGATTGATCACCTGAGCTTCGATACGACTGCGAATGAATTCCATGTTCCCTCAGAACTAATACTGCATGCGCGGCGCTGACCATGCCTTGTGCGCTTCAGCGATTCAAGCGTTTGTCGATCAGATCCTCAACCACGCCCGGATCTGCCAGGGTTGACGTGTCACCCAGGCTGTCGAGTTCGTTGCAGGCGATCTTGCGCAGGATGCGGCGCATGATCTTGCCCGAGCGGGTTTTCGGCAGCGCTGATGCCCATTGCACATGATCGGGTTTGGCGAAACTGCCAATCTCCTTGCTGACGTGGCCGAGCAATTCCCTTTTCAGATCGTCACTGGGAGCGATCCCGTTGATGGGCGTGACAAAGGCATAGATGCCCATGCCTTTGACGTCATGTGGATAACCCACCACCGCGGCTTCGGCGATATTGTCATGCAGCACCAGCGCGCTTTCGACCTCGGCAGTGCCGATGCGATGCCCGGAGACGTTGATCACGTCGTCCACGCGGCCAGTGATCCAATAATCGCCGTCTTCGTCACGCCGTGCGCCGTCCCCGGTGAAGTAGTAACCGGGGAAGGGTTTGAAATAAGTGTCGATCATGCGTTGCGGATCGCCGTACACACTTCGAATCTGCCCCGGCCAACTGGCTTTTATCGCCAGCAGGCCGCTGCCGGGGCCTTCGATTTCCTTGCCTTGCTCGTCGAGCAGCACGGGTTGTACGCCAAACAGAGGGGCTGTGGCACACCCAGGCTTTATCCGGCTGAAACCGGTGAGTGGCGTCAGCATGATGCCGCCGGTTTCGGTCTGCCACCAGGTATCGACGATGGGGCAACGCTGCTTGCCGACCTGATGGAAATACCATTCCCACGCTTCGGGGTTGATCGGCTCGCCGACGCTGCCCAGCAGTCGCAGACTTTCGCGGGATGATCCTTGCAGCGGCCCTGTGCCCTCACGCATCAACGCGCGCAAGGCCGTGGGCGCGGTGTAGAAAATGTTGACCTGATGCTTGTCGATAACCTGCCAGAAGCGCGACGCGTCGGGGTAGTTGGGAACGCCCTCGAACATTAGCGTGGTCGCGCCATTGGCCAGCGGTCCGTAGACGATGTAGCTGTGCCCGGTAACCCAGCCGACATCCGCAGTGCACCAGAACACTTCGCCGTCCCGGTAATCGAACACGACCTTGTGCGTCATGGCCGCCTGTAACAGATAGCCGCCAGTGGTATGCAGCACGCCTTTGGGTTTGCCGGTGCTGCCGGAGGTATACAGAATGAACAGAGGATCTTCGGCATCCATCTGTTCCGGCGGACAGTCATGGTCAACCCCATGAATTGCTTCGTGGTACCAGATGTCACGGTTTTTGACCCAGTCGATCTTGCCTTGGGTGCGCTCGACAACCAGCACGGTGCTGACATCGGGACAGCTTTGCAGCGCTTGATCTACATTGGCCTTGAGCGGGATGTACTTGCCGCCACGAATACCTTCGTCGGCGGTGATCACGGTTCGGCAGTCGGCGTCGAGAATCCTGTCGCGCAGGGCGTCGGGCGAGAAGCCGCCAAACACGACCGAATGCACCGCGCCGATACGGGCGCAGGCCAGCATTGCGTAAGCGGCTTCGGGAATCATCGGCATGTAGATGCACACACGGTCGCCTTTTTTCACGCCGCGCATTTTCAGCACGTTCGCCAGTCGGGCAACGTGGTGATGCAGTTTCCGGTAGGTAATCTCGGCTGATTCGGAAGGGTTGTCACCTTCCCAGATAATCGCGATCTGATCGGCTCGATCCGGCAAGTGGCGGTCGATGCAATTGTGGCTGACGTTGAGCTTGCCGTCCTTGAACCAGGTGGCATGCCCTGTGGTGAGGTCAGCCTGATGCACCTGACTCCAGGGAGCCGACCAGTCGAGAAAGGTTTCGGCCTGTTCGGCCCAGAACTCATCGGGGTGATCGATCGATTGGCGGTAAAGTCGCTGATAGTCGGCTTCGCTGAGATGCGCATCTTTGCGCACTGCGTCGGCCCTGGGGAAAGCACTGATATCGAACATGACGGCTTCCTTATTCTGTGATCCACAGAAATGGGAGTCATGCGTGGGGAAAGGGGTTCAATACGTAAAGAGGTTCAGCCGGCTGATCGTGACCACGCGCCAGCGTGGTCACGATCAATGTCGAGGCGAGCGCAGTGCTCGGGCTCGATCAGGTCATCCGCGGTGACGACCACGGAAGTAGTTGATCAGGCCCTGGGTCGATGCATCGTCAGCCGGCTCTTCGGTACCACCGGTCAGGCGATGGTAGACCGCCTTGCCCATTTCCTTGCCCAGCTCGACGCCCCACTGGTCGAAGGCATTGGTGCCCCAGACCACGCTTTGCACGAACACCTTGTGTTCATACATCGCCACCAGCGCGCCGAGACGGCGTGGGCTGATGCGTTCGACGACCAGCGTGTTGCTCGGACGGTTGCCAGGGATGACCTTGTGCGGTGCCAGCTTCTGCACGTCGTCCTCGCCCATGCCTTTTTCGCGCAGCTCGGCTTCGGCTTCAGACTTCGTCTTGCCCATCATCAGGGCCTGGCTCTGCGACAGGCAGTTGGCGTACAACCACTGATGGTGGTCGGAAACCGGATTGAAGCTGACGATCGGCACAATGAAGTCGGCCGGGATCATCTGGGTGCCTTGATGCAGCAACTGGTGATAGGCGTGTTGGCCGTTGGCGCCCACGCCGCCCCAGATGACCGGGCCGGTGTCGGTAAAGACCGGCGTTCCGTCCTGGCGCACGCTTTTGCCGTTGGATTCCATGTCCAGCTGCTGCAAATGCTTGGTGATGTTACGCAGGTAGTGGTCATACGGCAGAATCGCGTGGCTCTGCGCATTCCAGAAGTTGCCGTACCACACGCCCAGCAAGGCCAGCAGCACTGGCATATTCTTCTCGAACGGCGCGCTCTGGAAATGCTGGTCCATGGTGTAGGCACCGGACAGCAGTTCCTTGAAGTTGGACATGCCGATCGCCAACGCAATCGGCAGGCCGATTGCCGACCACAACGAGTAGCGACCGCCTACCCAGTCCCACATCGGGAAAATGTTTTCTTCGCGAATACCGAACGCCACGGCCGCAGCATTGTTGCTGGACACCGCAATGAAGTGACGATGCAATTCCGCTTCGGAGCCGCCCTGCGCGAGATACCAGGCACGTGCAGCCTGCGCGTTCTTCAGCGTTTCAAGCGTGTTGAAGGATTTCGACGAAACGATGAACAGCGTGGTCTCTGCACGAATCTTCATCGACAGTTCATGGAACTCACTGCCATCGATGTTCGCCAGGTAATGGCAGCGCACGCCTTTGTGGGCGTAGGCGACCAGCGCTTCGGATACCAGCTCAGGACCGAGGAAGGAACCACCGATACCGATGTTGACCACGTCAGTGATGGGCTTCTCGGTATAACCACGCCATAGACCGTCGTGGATGCGGCCGACCAGTTCAGTCATCTGGTTGAGCACACGATGTACATCCGGGATGACATCGACGCCATTGACCTTCAGCTTGTCGCCGACAGGACGGCGCAGGGCCGTGTGCAGGGCAGGGCGGCCTTCGGAGGCGTTGACCAGCTCGCCGTCATACTGTGCCTTGATCGCGTCTTTCAGGCCCACTTCATTGGCCAGGCTTACCAGCAAGTCACGCGTTTCGGTAGTAATGAGGTTTTTCGAATAATCGAGGAACAGGCCAGCGCTGCTCAGGGTGAACTCGCTGAAGCGCTGTGGATCTGCATTGAACGCTTCGCGCATGCTGAAATCCTGCATGGCTTTGCGGTGTTCACTCAACGCCTGCCAGGCGGGCAGAGCGGTCACATCGGAAGGAGTGCGGTAGTACGCCATCGCTGCGGGTTTCCTTAACTGGATCTTCTGGGGCTTTATGGAGCGAGGTTGCGATTTGACCCATTGGCCACATTACGCAGACTACGCCCTCGTCTACCTGTTTGTCTGCGCTTCGCCGTACTTGAGCCCGGTACTATTTCTCACACAACAGGCGGGCTTTTCAGCCGAATGCTGTCAGCAATCGGTTACGCAAACTGTACGGGTATGGCATTACTGGTGTGGCTTAGTTCATTGCCCGGCGCCATGTACAGCATGCGCGGCTTGAAATTGACCAGCTCTGCTTCCGAATAATGAGCGTAGGCGCAAATGATTACCCGGTCGCCGACTTTCGCTTTGTGCGCCGCAGCACCATTCACCGAGATCATGCGCGAGCCTTCTTCACCGCGAATGGCGTAGGTGGTGAAGCGTTCACCGTTGTCGATGTTGTAGATCTGGATCTGCTCGTACTCACGAATTCCCGACAGGTCCAGCCATTCGCCATCAATGGCGCACGAGCCTTCGTAATCGAGTACCGCATGGGTGACTTCGGCACGGTGCAGTTTGGCTTTGAGCATCACGGTGTGCATCTTGTTGTTATTCCTTGATCAGGTGCAGATTGTCGATCAGGCGGGTCGTGCCCATGAACGCGGCGGCTATGACGACCAGGTCGCAATCCTGCGCAGTGGCCGGGCGCAGGCTGGTGGCCTCGCGTATTTCCAGATAGTCGATACGAAAGCCTGCGGCTTCCAGGTGTTGCCGGTTGCGGTGCAGCAGGCCACCGAAATCCTGTTCGCCGACGGTGATCGCGTCGCCAATCTGGCGAAGCACGCGATAGAGCGCGGGCGCGGCGGCGCGTTGTTCTTCGTTCAGGTAGCCATTGCGCGAGGACAGTGCCAGGCCGTCGTCGGCGCGTACGGTCGGCTCACCGATGATCTGGATCGGCATGTTCAGGTCGCGGACCATGGCGCGAATCACCGCCAGTTGCTGAAAGTCCTTTTCGCCGAACACGGCAACATCGGGCTGGACCATGTTGAACAGCTTGCTGACAACTGTCGCGACACCGTCGAAATGGCCGGGTCGACTCGCGCCGCACAGACCTTCGGAGACAAGCGGCACGCTGACGAGCGTCTGCACGCCCATACCGTTGGGGTACATCTCTTCAACGGAGGGCGTGAACAGCAGGTCGCAGCCTGCGTCCTGAAGGCGTTCCTGATCTGCCGTCAGGGTGCGCGGGTAGGTGGCCAGGTCTTCGTTGGCGCCGAACTGCAAAGGATTGACGAAAATAGTCGCGACCACAAAGTCTGCGCACTGGGTTGCGCGGGTCACCAGTGCCGCATGGCCGCTGTGCAGGTTGCCCATGGTCGGTGTCAGGCCGATGCGTTTGCCTTCACGGCGTGCATTGGCGACCGCTGCGCGCAGTTCCGAAACGGTTGAGACTGTGATCATGCCGAGAATCCATGTTCGATAGCAGGAAAGCTGACGTCTTTGACGGCGCTTACGTACGCCTGGATGGCCGACTGGATATCAGGCTGGCCGACCATGAAGTTCTTCACGAACTTGGGAACGCGTCCGGTGATGGACAGGCCAAGCATGTCGTGCAGCACCAGCACCTGGCCATCAGTTGCACTGCCTGCGCCGATACCGATGACCGGAATCTTCACCGCGTGAGTGATTTCTTCCGCCAGTTCGCTCGGCACGCATTCGAGCAGAATCATCGCCGCCCCGGCCTGCTCCAGCGTAATGGCGTCGGCACGCATCTGGCGTGCCTGGGTTTCCAGGCGTCCCTGAACCTTGTAACCGCCCAGCACGTTGACCGATTGTGGCGTCAGGCCCATGTGGGCGCAGACCGGAATGCCGCGCTCTGCCAGGAGACGGATCGACTCGGCCAGCCAGGCAGCGCCTTCGACCTTGACCATGTGCGCGCCGGCCTGCATCAGCGTTGTGCTATTGACGAAGGTCTGGTCCAGCGTGGCATTGGCCATGAAAGGCAGGTCAGCGAGGATCATCGCACCCTGATTGCCGCGTTTGACGCATGCGACGTGATAGGCCATTTCCGCAGTGGTGACAGGCAGCGTGCTGTCATGACCCTGCAGGACCATGCCCAGCGAGTCACCTATCAGCAGCACTTCGACGCCCGCCTGACTGGCAGCGTGGGCGAAGGTCGCGTCGTAGCAGGTCAGCATGGTGATCTTTTCACCTTTCTGTTTCATACCCAGCAGCGACGTAACGGTTATGTTCGGCATGTAAAGTCCTCCATCAGGCGCTGAAAACTGCGGCACTCAGCGCGTGAGAGTCATCCTGGAAAAGCAGGCACACCGTCGTGTCGCGGTGTTTTGCAAAGGCCTGTTTCGCGCCCGTTCGCCACGGGGGTGGCGGCGGGAGGCCTATCTTCGTGAGGAGGGGGCGTGAAGTCAATTGCGGGTGTTACCGTTTGCCAGGGCGGTTACAGCAACGGTAACTAGTGGCAGGAGGACACTACGCCTGAGCGGGCAAACGTTCCAGGCCAACGAACGGGCATTCACTCAGCAATTGACCCAGTTCGCGACCATCGGCGAGGGTCAGGCCAGGTGCCAGCTCGGCCAGCGGATAAAGCACGAACGGCCTTTCCTGCATGTGGTAATGCGGTACCTTGAGACGGGGTTCGTCGATCAGATGATTGCCGAACAGCAGGATATCCAGATCCAGTGTGCGCGGCCCCCAGCGCTCGTGGCGCTCACGGCCCTGATCCAGTTCGATGGATTGAAGCGCGTCGAGCAGGACCAGCGGAGCGAGGGCGGTGTCCAGCGCGGCGACCGCGTTGGTGAAGCGCGGTTGGCCGGGGAGCAGCGAGTCGCTGACGTAAAACGAAGAAACGCCCGTCAGTTGGCTGCCTGGCAGCAATTCCAGTGCCTTGAGGGCGCTGCGCAGTTGTTCGGCCGGGTCGGCAAGGTTGCTGCCCAAGCCGATATAGACGCGCTCAGTGTTTAACGAGGTGTTACTCACCGCCGGACGTCTCGGCACCGGTGCGCTTGCGCTTCGCGCCGCTGCTGCGCCGACGTTTGCGCGGAGCGGCACCGGCTGCTTCAGGCTTGCCACTCAAGTCGCGAATCATGTCGCGACGCTCGCTTTCGTTACATTCCTGATAGTCGGTCCACCACTGGCCTAGACCGTCGGTCTGTTCGCCTGCGGTTTCGCGCAGCAGCAGGAAATCATAACCGGCGCGGAAGCGTGAATTATCGAGCAGCAGATCGGCGCGCTTGCCTGAACGACGTGGCAGACGCTCCTGCATGTCCCAGATCTCACGGATCGGCATCGTGAAACGCTTCGGAATCGCGATGCGCTGGCACTGCTCGATGATCAGCTCGTGTGCAGCTTCCTGCATCGCGGCGATCGGCGGCATGCCGCGCTCCTGAGCGCGCAGCACCTTGGCAGGCAATGCAGGCCAGAGCAGCGCAGCAAACAGGAAGGCCGGGGTGACCGGCTTGTTCTGCTTGATGCGCAGGTCGGTGTTGATCAGGGCATTGCTGATCAGCGTGTGCGTATAGGTCGGGTTGTACTCCAGCGCCTTGGAGCTGGCCGGGAACAGGGGGTCGAACAGTTCCAGATCCACCAGCATCTCGAATGTCGAGGCGGCATGACCGGAAAGGAACAGCTTGAGCACTTCTTCGAACAGGCGCGCCGACGGGATATCACGAAGCATGGCGGCCAGCGGGCGAATCGGCAGGGCGCTGTGCTTTTCAATGCCGAAATCCAGCTTGGCGGCGAAACGCACGGCACGCAGCATGCGCACCGGGTCTTCCTTGTAGCGCTGTTCGGGATCACCAATCAGCCGGATCAGGCGATTGCGGATGTCGTGCACACCGTTGGCGTAATCCAGCACGCGCTCGGTGACCGGATCGTAATACAAGGCGTTGATCGTGAAGTCGCGACGCTGAGCGTCCTCTTCAAGGGTGCCGTATACGTTGTCACGCAGGATGCGCCCGCTTTCGTTGCGCGAGGACTGATTGCTGTCCTCTTCTTCGTCATCCTGTGGATGATTGGCGCGGAACGTGGCGACTTCGATGATTTCGCGACCGAAGTGGATATGGACCAGCTTGAACCGGCGGCCAATGATTCGGGCGTTGCGAAACTCGGCACGCACCTGCTCCGGCGTGGCGCTGGTGGCGACGTCGAAATCCTTGGGCGTGATATTGAGCATCATGTCACGGACGCAGCCACCGACCAGATAGGCCTGGTAGCCTGCGTTTTGCAGGCGCTCGACGATATTGACGGCGTAGCGACTGAATTGACCGCGTTGCAGCGAATGCTGGCCGCTATTGAGCACTTCAGGCGTGGTGCGCGTGTGTTGCTGCGGCTTGCGCAGTGGAGAGCGAAATGACTGGAACAGCTTCTTCAGCATGGGAGGCACTGTTTGAAGGAATATTCGGCCAAAAACGTGGAATGACCGCATGATGGGCGGGGATTCTAGCATTTAGTCGAGGGATGGTGTAGGAAGCTGTCGCTGAAGGCAGGGAAAGTGAGGCAGGGCTTTGTTCTTGAAGCTACTGGGGGAGCCGAAGCTCCCCCAAAGTGTGTGCTCTTTATTATTGTTTTCTGTTAGGGCTTCTTGTTTTTGTTGAGTGCCCATTCACGAGACTTTCGTCTGTGAAACCTCCCAATCGGGAGTCAAGAGCAAACGGATTGCTTTGGTCGCTGCGTTGCAATGATCATTCGATCCAACCAGTTCAGGCTCTACCTAAGGGTAGTTTTTGTTGTTCTCGGCCTGGTTGCGGGGCAAGCCCCAAATACAACTCCTCTCCAAAAGAATCAGTTAGCTGCGCCTCCGCCGTGTTGTTCTTGTTATGCGTGAGTCGATTCGTGTTGTTCTTGTTATGGGTGTCGTACTGCTTGTTGTTCTTCTTGTACAAGAGATATAGCAGGACCTGTGCCAACTTTTCAAAAGCCCCGTAAACCGGGGCCTTGGCAGCTTTTTCAAAAAACGGCAGGCATAAAAAAGCCGGGACTTCGTTACCGTAAGACCCGGCTTTTGTTACGTGAGGCGAGGAGGGTAACAGTTTGCGCAAAGCCCTGAGCGCCGCGTGCCAGAGCCTTGCGCAGAACATCAGGTTTCGTTGGCCACCCCTTTTCGACGGGGTATGCCCAGGCGCTGACGACGTTCCCACAGGCACTTGCGGCTGACCCCGAGTTTGCGGGCCAGCTCCGTTTCGGTCATGTGGTCCTGATGTTCCAGAACGAAGTGCTGGAAATAGTCTTCCAGCGACAGGTCCTCGGTCGGCTCGCTGCTGCCGGAGGTCGAGCCGCTGGGCAGCGGCGCAAGGCCCATGTACTCGTCGTCGCCCAGACCGTCCAGCTCGATGTCGATACCCAGCAGGTCGGCGGTGATTTCCGGGTTCTCGCAGAGAATGACCGAGCGCTCCACCGCGTTTTCCAGTTCGCGGACGTTGCCGGGCCAACTGTAGTGACGAATCGCCTGCTCGGCATCAGGCGCGAACTTCAGGTCGTTACGGCCAACCTTGGCGCTCTGGCGTGCCAGAAAGGCGTGGGCGATTTCGAGCACATCGCTGCCGCGTTCGCGCAAGGCCGGAAGTTTTAGGGCGATGACGTGCAGGCGGTAAAAAAGGTCTTCACGGAATTCGCCGTTCTTGGCCAGAGTCTTGAGGTCTCTGTGGGTCGCCGCAATCAGTCGCACATCGACCTTTTGCGACTGCACCGAGCCGACCCGGCGAATTTCGCCTTCCTGCAGAACGCGCAACAGGCGTGCCTGCGCTTCCAGCGGCAACTCACCGATCTCGTCGAGAAACAGCGTGCCGCCGTCCGCGGCTTCCACCAGGCCGGCACGTCCGGCGCTGGCGCCTGTAAACGCGCCTTTCTCGTGTCCGAACAGTTCGGACTCGATGAGCGACTCGGGAATGGCTGCGCAGTTGACAGAAATCATCGGTGCCTTGGCGCGGCGTGACAGATTGTGCAGGGCGCGGGCGACCAGTTCCTTACCCGTGCCCGACTCGCCCTGGACCAGCACGTTGGAATCGGTCGGTGCGACTTTGCGAATCTTGCTGTAAAGATCGAGCATCGGCGGACATGAGCCGATGATGCCGATTTCGCCATTGTTGTTCGGTGCCGTACCTTTCTCGGCACTGCTCACCTTGCCCATGGCGCTGCGTTCGGCCTGCAGGCTGCTGACCGTCTGGCGGTCACGCAGGATGCGCGACACGGCCTGAAGCATCTCGTCATGATCGAAGGGTTTGGCGATGTAATCCACCGCGCCCATTTTCATTGAGTCGACTGCCGAGCGCAGGCTGGCGTAGCTGGTCATGATCAGCACCGGCTTGCCTTCGCCCAGCTTGATCAATTCGGTACCGGGCGCACCCGGAAGCCGCAGGTCGCTGACGATCAGGTCAAAGGACGGGATGCTGAAACGTTCCTGAGCCTCCTGAACAGAACCGGCCTCACTGACTTCATACTGATTGCGTTCAAGCAGGCGACGCAGGGCTGAGCGGATAATCGTTTCGTCTTCGACGATCAAAATATGCGGCATTGATTCAGTTCTCTCGACGGTCTCAGTTCGCGGTGGACGTCGCGTCGACATGGCGTGGCAGAGTCACCCGGATACGGGTACCACGCTGGTGCTCGGGGTCGGCCGGGCTGTCGATGGTGATTTGTCCATAATGCTCTTCAACGATGGAATAGACCAGCGCAAGCCCCAGTCCGGTTCCTTCACCGGGGTCTTTGGTAGTGAAGAATGGCTCGAACAATCGGTCCATGATTGCCTTGGGTATTCCACTGCCTTCGTCCTCGACGATCAAATCCACAGTGTGTTCGGATGCTTCACTCTTGACCCTGACCGCGCTGCCTGCGGGCGATGCGTCGCGCGCGTTGGACAGCAGGTTGATCAGCACCTGTGCAAGACGTTGCGGGTCACCATCGACCCAGTGTTCAGGGTTGCAGAGGTTGTAGAACTGCACCTCGAAATTGCGTCGGTTCAGCGCCAGCAGGCCGATGGCATCCTGAGCCACTTCGGCCAGACAGACGGCTTCGTCACTGTGCTGATGAGCGCCAGCGTGGGCAAAACTCATCAGCGACTGCACGATACGCGACACGCGTTTGGTCTGTTCGAGAATCTGACTGCTGATCTCTTTCAGCTCGTCGTCTTCTTCACGCTCTTCCCGAAGGTTCTGCGCCAGGCAGGCGATACCGGTGATCGGGTTGCCGATTTCGTGGGCGACACCGGCCGCCAGTCGGCCAATGCTGGCCAACCGTTCCGAGTGGACCAGTTTGTCTTCCAGCATCTGCGTGTCTGTAAGGTCTTCCACCAGCAGTACCAGACCGCTGTTGCCTGGCGCGAGCGGTTCGTTGATGGCCGCCTTGTGCAGGTTGAGCCAGCGGGTCTGGCCATCCAGACCAAGACGCTGCTTGTGCAAGTGTTCATCAGGTACGCTGATGAAGCCGGTCAGCAGGCCTTTCCACGGCTCGGCGATGGTCTCGAGGCGGGAACCCACGACGCGCTGAGCGACGATGCCGGTCAGCTCTTCCATGGCACGGTTCCACATCAGGATTTCCTGATCCTCGGCCAGCGAGCACACGCCCATCGGCAATTCCTGCAGTGTCTGGCGGTGATAGCGGCGCAGGGCATCGAGTTCGGCAGCGAGCCCGGTCAGGCGCGAGTGGTAATCCTCGAGCCGGCTTTCGATGAAGTGGATATCTTCAGTGACGTATTTTTCGCTGCCCGATTTGTACGGCAGGAAAGTCTCCACCATGTCCTGAGCGACGCTCGGGCCCATCAGGCCGGACAGGTTGGCCTCGATCCGGTCGCGCAGACGCCGCAAGGCATAGGGCCTGCGTTCATCGAAGGGCAGATAAAGATCGCGCAGGGCCTGCTCGACTTCTTTCTGCGCTGCCTTCGCGCCCAGCGGTTTGGCCAGTTGCGTGGCGAACTCCTGTGGCGACACCGCGTGCAATTCGCGGCGTTGAGGCCTGCGCACGTTGTCGACCGCGCAGGCCTCGGCCGCGCTGACTTCTTCGGCGCTGGCATTGGTGAACAGCGACACGAGGGTGAACAACAGCACGTTTGCAGCCAGCGACGCGATGGCCGCCATGTGCCAACTGGTGTCGTCCAGCACGTAAATCATATTCAGCAGCGGAATGTAGAAGCCCTGCAGGTTGCTGATAAGCGGCAACAGCATGCTGACGACCCAGACCGCGATCCCGGCCAGCAGTCCGGCAATAAAGCCGCGCCGGTTCGCCGTCGGCCAGTACAGCACCGACAGCACGCCCGGCAGAAACTGCAGTGTCGCAACAAACGCCACGATGCCCAGATTGGCCAGGTCCTGCTGCGCGCCGAGCATCAGGTAGAAACCGTAGCCTGCTGCGATGATCGCCACGATCAGCCCGCGTCGGGTCCACTTCAGCCAGCGATAGATATTGCCTTCCGCTGGCGGCTGGTAAAGCGGCAGCACGAGATGATTGAGTGCCATGCCCGACAGCGCGAGCGTAGTGACGATGATCAGTCCGCTGGCCGCTGACAACCCGCCGATATAGGCAAGCAGCGCCAGAGCTGGCTTATTGGCAGCCAGCCCGATGCCGAGAGTGAAATATTCGGGGCTGGTGGTCGCGCCGAGCTTGAGCCCGGCCCAGAGGATCAGTGGAACGGCCAGACTGATCAGCAGCAGGAACAACGGGAGGCCCCAACTGGCGCTGACCAGCGAGCGCGGGTTGAGGTTTTCGGTAAAGGTCATGTGGTACATGTGCGGCATGACGATGGCCGAGGCGAAGAACACCAGCAGCAGCGTGCGCCACGGACCTTCCTGCAGAGGCGTGTGCAGCGACGCCAGGGCGGTCTGGTTCTGCAGCAGCCAGAGTTCCAGTTGCTGCGGGCCGTCGAACACACCGTACAGGGCGTACAGGCCGACGCCTCCCAGGGCGATCAGTTTGATCAGCGACTCAAAGGCGATGGCGAACACCAGTCCCTCATGTTTTTCACGCGTCGCGATGTGTCGTGAGCCGAAGAAGATCGTGAACAACATGATGATCGCGCAGAACGCCACGGCCACACGATCCTGCACCGGCTCGCGCGTCAGGATGCTGATCGAGTCGGCTACTGCTTGAATCTGCAGTGCCAGCAGTGGCAGCACACCAATCAGCATGAACACCGTGGTCAGCGCGCCGGCCCAGGTGCTTCGGAAGCGGAACGCGAACAGGTCGGCCAGTGAGGAAAGCTGATAGGTGCGGGTGATTTTCAGAATCGGGTAAAGCAACACCGGTGCCAGCAGAAATGCACCGGACACACCGAGATAGCTGGAGAGAAAACCGTAACCGTACTGATAGGCCAGACCGACCGTGCCATAGAACGCCCAGGCACTGGCGTAGACGCCCAGCGAAAGCGTATAGGTCAGTGGGTGGCGAATGATTGCACGCGGAATCAGGCCGCGCTCGCTGACCCAGGCAACGCCAAACAGCACCAGCAGATAGCCGGCGCTCACCAGCAACATCTGCGTCAGGCTAAAGCTCATCGGCATCTCGCTGGCTCTGAAGAATGAACGTCACCACGATCAGGATCAGCCACAGCAGATAGGGCCGATACCAGGCACCTGTCGCGTCGATCCACCAGTCCATGATGGCCGGAGAGAAAAGGTAAATACCTACCACCAGAAGCAAAACCAACCGGTATATGTACATCTGGTCTCCCTGCGCTGGTAGATGAGGAGCGGCATGGTAACGGATGCGCGACAAGCTGCAAGTAGCCATAAGCAGTAGTTTTCAGCAACCGCTCTGGTTCAGTCTATCCGGGCTTCCTCAATGTTGTGCACCCTGGGGATGAGGTCCGGGTTCCAGTGCTCAATGCCATAGGCCAGCACTTCGTGAGCTGTTCCGTACATCAACTGTGAATCGGTTGGCTGGCCCAGTGCGCGCAAGGCGCGCAGCAGCAAGGGTGTGGCCTGATCGGCAGGCAGGGGGGGCGAACGATAGGACTTGCCGAGCTTGTGGCCATCGGGTTGGGTGATCAACGGCACATGCAGGTAGCGCGGCTGAGCAATGCCCAGCAACTCCTGCAGATACAACTGGCGCGGGGTCGAGTCCAGCAGGTCGGCGCCGCGCACGATATCGGTCACGCCCTGCCAGGCATCGTCAATGACGACTGCCAGTTGATAGGCATACAGGCCATCCCGTCGGCGAATCACAAAGTCCCCGCTTTCGTTGCCCAGATGCATGCGGAACGTGCCTTGCACCCGGTCTTCGAAGCGATACTCCAGTTCCGGCACGCGAATGCGAATGGCGGCGTTATCGGGCGAATGCCCTGCGTTGCGGCACAAGCCGGGATAAACGCCTTTATAGCCTTCGAGCTGTTTGCGTGAACAGGTGCAGGCGTAGGCCAGGCCGTGGCTGAACCAGCGGTCGATAATGGCGGCGTAGGCATCATGGCGTTCGCTCTGGCGGATCAACTCGCCGTCCCACTCGAAGCCGTAGCGTTCCAGCGTTTCCAGGATGGCCGCTTGCGCACCCGGCACTTCACGTGGTGGATCCAGGTCTTCCATGCGCATCAGCCACTGTCCGCCTGCTGCACGCGCGTCGAGATAAGAGGCAAGTGCCGCAACCAGCGAGCCAAAATGCAGATAACCACTGGGCGTCGGCGCAAAGCGCCCGATGTAGGCAGATTTTTTCATGGGCCGGATGTTACTGGTGCGCAGCTTTGGCGATCAAGCGTGAAGCGAGTCGCATCTCTACGTAGAGCGATGTGCACGATCACTAGCAACTTCTCGATCCGTGAAAACCAAAAAAAGACGCCGAAGCGTCTTTTTTTCAAGGCAGGTCCTGCAGGTCACTTGCCGACCTGTTTTTCCTTGATTTCCGCCAAGGTCTTGCAGTCGATGCACAGATCCGCAGTCGGACGGGCTTCGAGGCGGCGGATGCCGATTTCGACGCCACAGGATTCACACCAGCCATATTCTTCATCAAGGATCAGTTGCAGCGTCTTGTCGATCTTTTTGATCAGTTTGCGTTCGCGATCACGAGCGCGAAGTTCAAGGCTGAACTCTTCTTCCTGACTGGCGCGGTCGGCCGGGTCAGGGAAATTGGCAGCTTCGTCCTTCATGTGGTCCACCGTGCGATCGACCTCTTGCATCAAGTCCTGTTTCCACTTGTTCAGGATCTTGGTGAAGTGCGCGCGCATAGGCTCGCTCATGTACTCTTCATCCTTCGTCGGAACGTAGGGTGAAAAGCCGCTGATTAGATGGTTCTGTTGCTTTTCTGGGGTGGGCATGTATGGACCGCCTCTCACTCTTCTAATCTATTGCGCAGGATTGTTCCATCACCGACACCCGTCGGCCCTGCAGCTGCAAGCGGGCGAACTTACCAGATCAAATCGGAGTGCGCTACTCCCGGTTGTCGAGCATGACGAAGCGGTCTGCTTGCAGAGGTGACCGTAACGAAACTGCCCGTGCCTTAAATGAACTCTAGTCTTCGACAGCCGTCGTAGCTTTCTTTTCTTTCTGCTTTATCGATACGTCCTGCACGATCATTTAGGGCACCGCAGGTACAGGGTGGGTAGAATCGTGTTCCTCTGTTGTGACAATCACATTTCCAGAAGCCTTCGTCATAAAGGAAGACCCATGGCCCAGCCTTACAGCGCGCGCAGTCGCGCTATCGAACCGTTTCATGTCATGGCGCTGCTGGCGCGTGCCAATGAGCTACAGGCGGCGGGCCAAGACGTGATTCATCTGGAGATAGGCGAACCGGACTTCACCACGGCCGAACCCATTATTGCGGCCGGACAGGCGGCGCTGGCTGACGGCAAGACACGCTATACCGCCGCCCGTGGCCTGCCCCGGTTGCGTGAGGCCATATCCGGTTTCTATGCACAGCGTTATCAGGTGGATATCGATCCCGAGCGAATTCTGGTCACGCCGGGTGGTTCGGGGGCGCTGCTGCTGGCCAGCAGCCTGCTGGTGGATCCGGGCAAGCACTGGTTGCTGGCCGATCCGGGGTATCCGTGCAATCGCCACTTTCTGCGCCTGGTCGAAGGGGGCGCTCAGTTGGTGCCGGTCGGCCCGCAAGAGCGCTATCAACTGACGCCCGAACTGGTCGAGCAGTGCTGGAATGAAGACAGTGTCGGTGCGCTGGTGGCATCGCCCGCCAACCCTACCGGCACCCTGTTGCATCGCGATGAGCTGGCCGCCCTGTCGCAGACCTTGAAGGCGCGCGACGGGCATCTGGTGGTCGACGAGATTTACCACGGCCTGACCTATGGTGTGGACGCCAGCAGTGTGCTGGAAGTCGATGATGACGCTTTCGTGCTCAACAGCTTTTCCAAGTACTTCGGCATGACAGGTTGGCGTCTGGGCTGGCTCGTCGCGCCGACAGACGCGGTGGCCGACCTGGAAAAGCTTGCTCAGAACCTCTACATCAGTGCGCCGAGCATGGCGCAATACGCGGCGCTTGCCTGTTTCGAGCCGCAGACCCTGGACATCCTGGAGCAGCGGCGCGCGGAGTTCGGGCGCCGTCGGGATTTCCTGCTGCCTGCCTTGCGTGAATTGGGTTTTGGCATTGCTGTCGAGCCGGAGGGCGCGTTTTACCTGTACGCCGACATCAGCGCATTCGGTGGTGATGCCTTTGCGTTCTGCCGACACTTTCTGGAAACCGAACATGTTGCGTTCACGCCAGGGCTGGACTTTGGTCGTCATCTGGCCGGACATCATGTGCGTTTTGCCTATACCCAGAGCCTGCCCAGATTGCAGGAGGCCGTCGAGCGCATTGCACGCGGCCTGCGCAGTTGGAGTGCCTGATGCGTTTCTCGCCTGAATTGGAGCAGGGTCGTCTGATTATTCGCTACAAACGTTTCCTGGCCGATATCGAGACCGATAGCGGCGAGCTGTTGACCATTCATTGTCCCAACACCGGTTCGATGCTCAATTGCATGATGCCGGGAGGGCGTGTCTGGTTCAGTCGCTCCAGTGATCCCAAGCGCAAACTGCCGGGGACCTGGGAGATCAGTGAAACGCCGCAGGGTCGTTTCGCGTGCATCAACACCGGGCGCGCCAACACACTGGTGGAGGAGGCTTTGCGCGCGGGTGTGATCAGCGAGTTGAACGGTTTCACGGCGCTCAAGCGCGAGGTGGCGTATGGGCAGGAAAAAAGCCGTGTCGATTTCCGTCTCGAGTATCCCGACGGTCATGTGTATCTGGAAGTAAAAAGCGTCACGCTCGGCTTTGATGAGTCGGCCGTCGCCGCGTTTCCCGATGCCGTAACACAACGGGGGGCACGTCACCTGCGCGAACTGGCGGCCTTGGCACGCGAGGGTGTGCGTTCAGTCTTGCTGTATTGCGTCAACCTCACCGGGATCGAGTCGGTGCGACCGGCTCAGGAGATTGACCCGGCCTACGCGCTGGCGTTGAAGGACGCGATGGATGCCGGTGTCGAGGTTCTGGCCTATGGCGTGCACCTGGATCCGCAGGAAGTGCGCATCGACCGGCGCTTGCAGGTGCTATGGCCGGGATAAGCCATCGATGCCGGGGTAATTAGTCCTGCAGGTGATCTTCAGGCAAGGTTACCCAGATGCCTTGGGCGTCTTCATGAGCGTCGAGCGCGGTCAGCGACTGACCCTCGCAGGGGCCTGCCACGCACTCGCCATTCTCGATCAGAAACAGCGCACCGTGGGTGGCGCACTGGATCAGACTGGCGCTGCTGTCCAGAAACTGGTCGGGCTGCCATTCCAGAGGGACGCCACGATGCGGGCAGCGATTCCTGTAGATGAAAACCTCACCGTGTCGGCGTATCGCCAGAAGTCTGTAGTCTTCCAGTTCGAACCCGCGGCTCTGTGATTCCGGTAGGTGACTGGATGTGCAGAGAAATATCAAGAAAACCCCATGAAGCGTGGATGGCTTTGACGGCGATCCCGGTCGAAATGTGCCGCCAAGGATCATTGGGTGAGATTTTAGTCTGCTGACCCGTCAATGTGGTCAGGTCATGTTGCCTGACGTCCGGATCTTCAGTCCGCACGTGAGCAGTTGGATTGGGGAATGATTCGTGCACATGGCAGACATTGACATGGGCACCGCGGTGCTCGTGTCGCTGCTGGCTCAGATCGAGGATGAGATTACCGAGGAAAGTGCCGATTACGTGTGGTGCACGGTGGCTGGACTCAGGCAGGATCCAGGCATTCAGTAGTATCGGACTTTTCTTTGTTTGACGTGGTATCTGTCCCGAGAGGTAAGGTGGCGTCCCGCCCGCGCGCAGGCTCGTATATCGTCTCGCTCCCGTTTCTGCGAGCGACCTACCATGACAGCGATCACTGCCGATGATGAGCAACTGGCACGCCAGGCCATAGCCTTGATGGAACTCTTCGCCCTCAATCACGACGATACCGAACAACGCATCATGGGGGTCTGTCAGCGTGCACTGACGCCGCTGGGGCCTGTTGCCGCAGTGAGTGTGTCTTCACGTTTTGTCTGCCTTGCGCGTACGACGCTGGATCGACTCCAGGCACATCAGGTCAAGGTCGTGGCAGTGGTCAACTTTCCTTACGGTGGAACGGATTTCGAGGCTGCGGCTTCCGAGACGCGTGCGGCCATGCTTGCGGGTGCCGACGAGGTCGATGTTGTCTATCCCTTTCGCGCATTGCTCGGCGGCGATGAGCAGACGGGCGCGGACCTGATCTCGGCCTGTCGATCCCGGCTCGACGGGCGGATCAAATTGACGGTAACGCTCGAAACTGGCGAATTGAGAGATTCGGAAGTCATTCACACGGCATGCCGCGCAGCCATCGAAGCGGGTGCCGACTTTCTCAAGACAGGCACCGGCAAATCCGCGCGACATGTAACGCCTCAGGCTGCGCGAATCATGCTGGAATCCATTGCCGACACGGGCGGGCAGGTCGGCTTCAAGGTCGCAGGCGGGCTTCGTACCTTTGAAGACGCCAGGCATTTCATTCATCTGGCTCACGCAAGGTTCGGTGCTCACTGGATAGTCAGTGACAGGGTGCGACTGGGTGGATCGAGCCTGCTCGATGATTTGCTCGGAAGGCTTGGCTTGCACGCGTATGCAGGCCCTCAGCCATTTTTCGGAGGCAAAAAAAGACCCGGCAAAGAGCCGGGTCAAAAACCGTGATTAGCCTGATGAGGAGATAATCTGAAAGTCCGAACCAAGGTCTTTCAGTTATCGTCCAGTCTCGCGACCGGATGTGATAATCATAACGATTCTCATTTGTAAGTCAACAGTTCTTTTCCCCGCTGGTCAGGTGCAGAAAATTGATGCCGGGAAGTAGGGAATAACAACGGGAGCGGGGGCGCAGGAGCAGACGTGGGTCAACGGAAAAACGCCTACACCCGGCATGCGTTGCGCATACCGGTTCAAGACGGTTGTTTCAACGGCGGTATTTGAAAACGGTGCTCAGCGAGTGCGATAGCGCAGTCGGGTACCGAAATTCACAGACATCAGAATTTCATCTGCGGTGAGTTCTGCCGGGAAGTAAGCGCCCGATATCTGTGCATGCGCGATGCTCGCACCTTCCATCGGCGTGTTGCGCAAATCCAGGCCGCGAAGATCAGCTGAACGGAAGTAGGCATCGGTAAAGTCGATACCGGCAGTATCCAGGTCACGCAGATCAAGACCCCGGAAATCACCCCCGGCCATATCGATAGTGCCGGTCTTCGGCTTCTCCTGATTGAAGCCTTCGACATCGTCCCTACGCAGCATGATGTAGAGCGGTGAGTCGATCTGTTTGGGCTGGCTCATGATGGCCTCGTGGTTTGTGTTGGAATTATGGCGCCAGTATATCGCCACCATTGCTCGGCCGTGAAGCGCTACCTGCCCAACGGCTGAGCACAGTGTTCAGAGGCCGGGCAGACGCTGGCGCAACTGATCGATGAGGCTGTCCAGATCACTACTCTGATTGGTCGCAACGTGCTTGCTGCAGATGACTTCTTCCGCAGTCAGTGGCTCGCGGCTGGCCTGCTGGGCCTTGATGACATCCATGGTCGCGTCTGAAGGATCGGTGTTCTGCGCCTGACGCTGTGCCAGCCAGCCTTCGATAACGGCGTCCGGTGCTTCGCAATCCAGGATCAGGAACGGCACACCGGTGGTTTCAGCAACTTTGGCCGCCGCAACGCGCTGTTCATGCTTGAGGTAGGTGGCGTCAATCACGACGGCAAAGCCTGCGTGCAATACTTTTCCCGCCAGTTCATGCAGACGATTGTACGTCGCACTGCTGGCCTGCTCTGCGTAAAGCGCGGTGCTTTCATCGGAGAACATGCGCTTGCGCTCGACGTCTGAGCGCAGACGGATCGCGCCCAGTGATTCGACCAGACGCATGGCCACATGGCTTTTGCCAACGGCGGAAACCCCGTGAGTCACCACGAGAAAGCGTGAAGGGATGGCGCTGTAGCTCTCGGCCAGATTCGCGTAATTGCGGTATTGACGAAAGGTCGCAGCACGCTGAACGCCATCGGCATTGGCGGGCTGGCTGAACAGCGCGACCTTGGCGCGTACCATGGCCCGGTAGGCCTTGTAGAAATTGAGCAGTTCAAGGCCGTCATAGTCGCCGGTCTTTTCCAGATACAGGCTGATCAGGCGTCGAGAAAGCGATTTCAAACCCCGGTCTTCCAGGTCCATGGCCAGAAAGCCGATGTCGGCGTAGACGTCGGTCTTGCGGAATGGCTCGTTGAACTCGATGCAGTCGAACAGTACAACCTTGCCGTCGATCAGGGTCGCGTTACCCAGGTGAATGTCACCATGGCATTCGCGGATAAAACCTTCTGCCTTGCGCTGAGCCATCAACGGCTTGAGGCGCTCGAAGCTCGATTCTGCCCATGCCTGTAGGGCATCAAGTTGGGTCAGATCGGATTTTTCGCTGAGAAGAGGGCGAATCTGCTCGAAGTTCTGCAGCACTGGCGCCATAACGCTGTCGGGCGAACCTAGATCCGTGTCAGACATGACGCGCGGGGCTTGTTCGTGAACCCCGGCGATCTGGATCGCCAACTCGTCAATGTGTCCGGCTGTCAGTTCGCCGTTGGCTTGCAGCGTGCTCAGCAGGCCGGCTTGCGAGAACTGCCGCATCTTGAGAGCGTACTCGATGACTTCACCGCTGCCGTCCAGTTGCGGGGCTTCGACCGAACCGGTAATCGGCAGGACCTCCAGGTACAGATCCTCGGTCATGCGTTGGTTGAGGCGCAGTTCTTCATTGCAAAAATGCTCGCGCGACGACAGCGTGGTGAAGTCGAGAAAGCCGAAGTTCGCAGGTTTTTTGATCTTGTAGGCGTAAGGGCCGGTGAGCAATACCCATGAGATATGGGTTTCGATAACCTGAAAGTCTTCTACCGGATGGGGAAAAAGAGCGGGATTTTGCAGGGCTGCGATCAAAGACTGGCTCACGGGCGATCCTTCAGGAGTGGATTCAAAAAAATGTAACTGTCAGATGCGGCCATTATGGCCGCTTGGCGCGACGCTGCAAACCGCCGACTCGGGTGTCTGTCGAAGCCTTGCAAAGTGCGTATAATCCGCGCCCATGACTCGATCCCGCACCTCTCGTCCCTCGAAAAAACAACCCTCCGGCAGCCTGCGCAAGTGGCTGGGCTGGGCGTTGAAGCTCAGCATTGTCGGCCTGGTCCTTTTGGCTGGCCTGGCTATCTATCTTGACGCGATTGTCCAGGAGAAATTCTCCGGAAAGCGCTGGACCATTCCTGCGAAGGTCTACGCGCGTCCGCTGGAGCTGTTCGTTGGCCAGAAGCTCAGCCGCGATGACTTCCTCATCGAGCTGGATGCGTTGGGCTACCGCCGTGAAAGCGTTGCGAACGGGCCCGGCGCTGCCGCAGTCAACGGCAACACGGTCGACCTCAATACCCGAGGCTTCCAGTTTTACGAAGGCACCGACCCGGCCCAGCAGGTCCGCGTGCGCTTTTCCGGTGACTACGTGGCCGACCTGTCGTCCGGCAACGGCGGCAAGCTGGCCGTGGCCCGTCTTGAGCCGCTGTTGATCGGCGGGTTGTATCCCAAGAATCTTGAAGACCGGATCCTCATCAAACTGGATCAGGCTCCGCCTTATCTACTCGATGGGCTGGTAGCAGTCGAAGACCGTGACTTCTACCATCACTTTGGTGTGTCGCCCAAGTCCATTGCGCGCGCCCTCTGGGTCAATACGTCTCAGGGCCAAATGCGTCAGGGCGGCAGTACGCTCACCCAGCAGTTGGTCAAGAACTTCTACCTGACCAACGAGCGCAGTCTCTCGCGCAAATTGACCGAAGCCATGATGGCTGTGCTGCTGGAGATTCATTACAGCAAGCAGGAGATTCTCGAGGCCTATCTCAATGAGGTGTTCGTCGGCCAGGATGGTCAGCGTGCAGTGCATGGCTTCGGTCTGGCCAGCCAGTACTTCTTCAGTCAGCCTTTGTCCGAGCTGAAAATCCATCAGGTTGCGATGCTCGTCGGGCTGGTCAAGGGCCCGTCCTTCTATAACCCGCGTCGTAATCCCGAGCGTGCACTTGAGCGCCGTAATCTGGTGCTTGATCTGTTCGAGCAGCAAGGCGTTGCCACCGCTGAAGTCGTGGCTGCCGCCAAGAAGATGCCGTTGGGCGTGACCAAGACCGGTACGCTGGCCGACAGCTCGTTCCCCGCCTTCCTGGATCTGGTCAAGCGTCAATTGCGCGAGGACTACCGCGACGAAGACTTGACCGAAGAGGGGCTGCGGATTTTCACGAGCTTCGACCCGATCCTGCAGATGAAGTCCCAGGCGGCCATGGACGATACGTTCAAGCGGCTGGCCGGGCGCAAGGGTTCGGACGAGGTTGAAGCGGCAATGGTTGTGACCAATCCGGAAACCGGCGAAGTGCAGGCTCTGCTGGGCAGTCGTCAGGCGGGGTTCGCAGGCTTCAACCGTGCAATCGATGCCGTGCGGCCGATCGGCTCGCTGGTCAAGCCAGCCATCTATCTCACAGCGCTTGAACGTCCGAGCCAGTACACGCTGACCAGTTGGATTGCCGATGAGCTGTTTCAGGTCAAGGGTGCTGACGGTCAGGTCTGGAAACCTCAGAACTACGATCACAAGTCACACGGCAACATCTTCCTGTATCAGGGGCTTGCGCATTCCTACAACCTTTCAACCGCCAAGCTGGGCCTTGAACTGGGTGTTCCTACCGTCTTCAAGACGCTGGCAAAGCTGGGTGTAACGCGTGAATGGCCTGCCTATCCATCCATGTTGCTGGGTGCGGGAGGGCTGACGCCAATGGAAGTCGCCACCATGTACCAGACCATTGCGAGCGGCGGTTTCAACACGCCGATGCGCGGGATTCGCAGCGTGCTGACCGCCGAAGGCGAGCCGCTCAAGCGCTATCCGTTCCAGATCGAGCAGCGTTTCGATCCGGGCGCCATTTATCTGGTGCAGAATGCGATGCAGCGTGTGATGCGTGAAGGTACCGGCAAGTCGGTCTATAACGTGTTACCCAGCTCGCTGAATCTGGCGGGCAAGACCGGTACCAGTAACGATTCGCGCGACAGTTGGTTCGCCGGCTTCAGTCAGGACCTGCTGGCCGTGGTGTGGATGGGCCGCGATGACAACGGCAAGACACCGTTCACCGGTGCCACGGGTGCATTGCAGGTCTGGACCAGTTTCATGCGCAAGGCCGATCCGTTGCCGCTGGACATGGCCATGCCGGATAACGTCGTCCAGGCCTGGGTCGACGCCCAGACCGGACAGGGTTCTGATGCAAGCTGCCCGAATGCCGTACAGATGCCGTATATTCGCGGCAGTGAACCCCAGCCCGGCGCCACATGCGGCGGCACTCCGGCACCTGCCACTGAGGTGATGGACTGGGTCAAGGGGTGGTTGAACTAAGCAATGAGGGTTTGAAGTGAATAAATGGTGGATACCAGCTCTAACGACTCTGGCGTTGCTCAACGGTTGCGCCAGTGTGGAGCGCGGCTCGATTCCGGTCGTGGATTCGAGTTCGAAAGTGTCAAACGGCGAACGTGTTTCTGCGTCACGTAACGGCGTGAATCAGGCAAACACGGCTCAGGCTCAACCACAGGCGGTGCCGCAGGATTCGGGTGTCGTGGTGATGATTCCCGGCGCTGGCGGCAACAACCCGGGGCAGACGTTTTCGCCACCTGCCAGCCAGGCTCCTTTCAGTGTCGATGCACCCGCCATCGATACCTCGCCAGTCAATCCGGCTCCGGTCACCCCTGCGCCTGCCAGTAATACCAGTTACAGCATGCCGCCTTCATCGGCACCTACCGGGATACCGTCCAGCGGTGGAGGTCTTTCCGAAGACGAGCAACTGGATGGCCCGGTGCTTGCGTTGCTGACCACCGCGCAGCAACAACAGAGTGGGGGTGACCTGAATGGTGCATCGTCCAGTCTTGAGCGTGCCCAGCGTGTCGCGCCTCGCGAGCCGCAAGTGCTTTATCGTCTTGCACAAGTGCGTCTGGCTCAGGGCGATGCCGCCCAGGCCGAGCAACTGGCGCGTCGTGGTCTGACCTATGCCAACGGTCGCGCCAGTCTTCAGGCGAGCCTGTGGGAACTGATCGCTCAATCCCGCGAGAAGCAGGGCGATTCTGCCGGCGCAGCACTGGCGCGGCAAAAGGCCCGCTGATGGACGAGCGCTTTCCTGAAATTGCCGAACAGTTGCTGTTGATCGAGCGGGAGCTGCGGGTGCTGGGCTGGTGGGAGACCACGCCGCCCGGCGAGCAGGCGCTGTCCAGTCAGGAGCCTTTCTGTGTGGATACGCTCGAGTTCGCGCAGTGGCTGCAGTGGATTTTCCTGCCCCGTATGAAGATCATCCTTGAGCGTGACCTTCCACTGCCCAATGCATCTGGAATTCTGGAAATGGCTGAAATGGTCTATTCCGGCCATATGGGCGAAACCAGATCGTTACGGCAGAGTCTGGCCCGTTTCGATCAATTGATCACCGAAGTCAGTTGATCGGGTACTGCCTAGCGGCAGTACTCGCTGATGGCTTTTTCAGTCTCTTCAATGCGCGTCTTGCGGTTCTCTTCCGTGAGGCGCCTGACTTCTCCACCGACCTGCTCCCGAATCCGCGGATTGTTCTGCAGCTGCGCAAGGTTGGTACGCAGTCCCTCGCAATTCTCCTCCCGCTTCGCTTCCTGCACTTTTACCTGAGCCCTTACCTTGTCATTGATGGCGCGTTGCTGAGCATCGTCTGACGGTGAGTCGGTAGAAGTGGATGAGGGCGCGGATGAGGGGGGCGGTGTTTGCACATTGATCTGCTGCGCCTCCTTGCCCGCCGGGGGGTGGGCGTCGAAGTGGGTCACGCCCTGGGCGTCCACCCACTTGTAGACCGGTGCTGCCTGACTGCTCGCGCTCGCTGCCATGGCCAGCGCCGCAGCGAAGATCATCCATCGCATGGTGTTTCCTTGAAATGTCTATGCCACAGGAAAGCTACCATAACGGTGCGCTTCAGTCTGAAACAGTGCAATTTCAGGCCCTTGGTAACAAGAAAGCTCAACGATGACTTGACTTGAGGGGGGCGAATCACAACAATCCAAAGTTCGCTGTAGAAGGACTGCCAGAAGCAGACCCTCTCGGTAGATCATGAGGCGCACACCCGCGCCGACCTGTAACACCCGCAACGCGTTACCTCGCGCTGGGTGGGAATGTTCCGCAACACTCAGGGACATCCCAATACTTGCTCAGTCAGTGCTGACGTAGTCGGCGACCACCGTCGCTCATGCTCTGCTTGGCAGTAAACCTATTAAGACCCGTCCCGGAGTGGGCGGTATTCTGGCGTTTTAGAGGTGAACAACGTGGAGCTTTTATCTGGCGCTGAAATGATCGTCCGCTTTTTGCGTGACGAAGGCGTTGAGCATATCTATGGGTACCCGGGTGGTGCCCTTCTGCATGTCTACGATGCCCTGTTCAAAGAACCGGCCGTGAGCCATATCCTCGTTCGCCACGAGCAGGCTGCCACGCACATGGCCGATGGCTATGCACGTGCGACCGGCAAGGCGGGTGTCGTGCTGGTTACTTCCGGTCCGGGTGCGACCAACGCAATTACCGGCATCGCGACCGCCTACATGGACTCCATCCCGATGGTGGTACTGTCTGGTCAGGTCGCCAGTACGCTGGTGGGCACCGATGCGTTCCAGGAGACCGACATGATCGGTATCTCCCGTCCGATCGTGAAGCACAGCTTCATGATCAAGCATGCGTCGGAAATCCCGGAAATCCTGAAAAAGGCTTTTTACCTGGCGCAATCCGGTCGCCCTGGTCCTGTCGTCGTCGATATTCCGAAGGACATGACCAACCCGGCCGAGAAGTTCGAATACGTCTTCCCCAAGAAAGCCAAGCTGCGTTCCTACAGCCCGGCGGTGCGTGGTCACTCTGGCCAGATTCGCAAGGCAGTCGAAATGCTGCTGGCCGCCAAACGTCCGATCATTTACGCCGGTGGTGGCGTGATCATGGGCAACGGCTCTGCGCAATTGACCGAGCTGGCTCAGTTGCTCAATGCGCCGGTCACCAACACCCTGATGGGGCTGGGTTGCTACCCGGGCACGGATCGTCAGTTCGTAGGCATGCTTGGCATGCACGGCAGCTACACCGCGAACCTGGCCATGCACCATACCGATGTGATCCTGGCAGTCGGCGCGCGTTTCGATGACCGGGTCATCAACGGCGCGAGCAAATTCTGCCCGAACGCCAAGATCATCCACATCGATATTGACCCGGCCTCCATCTCCAAGACCATCAAGGCCGATGTGCCAATCGTGGGCCCTGTCGAAAGCGTACTGACCGAAATGGTCGCTACCCTGAAAGACATCGGCGAGACACCTGACAAGGCGTCCGTTGCGGCATGGTGGAAGCAGATCGACGAGTGGCGTGCAGGCGGCGACCTGTTCCCTTACAACCGCGGCGATGGCTCGGTCATCAAGCCACAGACCGTGATAGAAACGTTGTGCGAAGTCACCAAGGGTGACGCCTATGTCACGTCCGACGTGGGTCAGCACCAGATGTTCGCGGCTCAGTACTACCGCTTCAACAAGCCCAACCGCTGGATCAACTCGGGTGGCCTGGGCACGATGGGCTTCGGTTTCCCGGCAGCCATGGGCGTCAAACTGAACTTCCCGGATGCCCATGTTGCATGCGTGACCGGTGAAGGCAGTATCCAGATGAACATCCAGGAACTGTCGACCTGCCTGCAGTATGGTCTGCCAGTGAAGATCATTCTGCTCAACAACGGCGTACTTGGCATGGTTCGCCAGTGGCAGGACATGAGCTACGGCGCTCGTCACTCCCACTCGTATATGGAATCGTTGCCTGACTTCGTCAAGCTGGTCGAAGCCTACGGCCACGTCGGCATGCGTATCACGGACCTGAAAGATTTGAAGCCGAAAATGGAAGAAGCCTTTGCCATGACAGATCGTCTGGTCTTCCTCGACATTCAGGTCGATGTAACCGAGCACGTCTATCCGATGCAGATCAAGGACGGCTCCATGCGCGATATGTGGTTGAGCAAGACGGAGCGGACATAATCATGCGGCACATCATTTCCCTACTGCTGGAAAACGAACCGGGTGCGTTGTCTCGTGTCGTCGGGCTGTTCTCGCAGCGTAACTACAACATCGAAAGCCTGACGGTCGCGCCCACCGAGGACCCGACCCTGTCGCGTCTGACGCTGACCACCGTGGGCCATGATGAGGTGATCGAGCAGATCACCAAGAACCTCAACAAGCTCGTTGAAGTGGTCAAGCTGGTCGATCTGTCGGAAAGCGCGCATATCGAGCGCGAGCTGATGCTGGTCAAGGTCAAGGCCACCGGCGCGCAGCGTGCCGAGATCAAGCGCACCACGGATATCTTCCGCGGACAGATCGTCGACGTGACCGCCAGCGTCTACACCGTGCAGTTGAGCGGTACGAGCGACAAACTGGACAGCTTCATTCAGGCCATCGGCACTGCCGCCATCCTGGAAACAGTACGCAGTGGCGTGACGGGCATTGCCCGTGGCGACAAAGTGCTGAGCATTTAACTCATTAAGCAAATGGCCTGAACGGCCAAGATAACAGGGGATTTCCATGAAAGTTTTTTACGACAAAGACTGCGACCTTTCGATCATCCAGGGTAAGAAAGTTGCCATCATCGGTTACGGCTCCCAGGGCCACGCTCAAGCGTGCAACCTGAAAGACTCCGGCGTTGATGTCACTGTTGGCCTGCGCAAGGGTTCAGCCACTGTCGCCAAAGCTGAAGCTCATGGCCTGAAAGTGACCGACGTCGCTTCCGCCGTTGCTGCTGCCGACCTGGTCATGATTCTGACCCCGGACGAGTTCCAGTCCCAGCTGTACAAGAATGAAGTCGAGCCTAACCTGAAGAAGGGCGCAACACTGGCCTTCTCCCACGGTTTCGCCATTCACTACAACCAGGTCGTGCCACGCGCTGACCTGGACGTGATCATGATCGCGCCGAAGGCTCCAGGCCACACCGTGCGTACCGAGTTCGTCAAGGGCGGCGGTATTCCTGACCTGATCGCTGTTTACCAGGACGCCTCGGGCAACGCCAAGAACGTCGCGCTGTCCTACGCTTCGGGCGTTGGCGGTGGCCGTACAGGCATCATCGAAACCACATTCAAGGACGAAACCGAAACCGACCTGTTCGGCGAGCAGGCTGTTCTGTGTGGCGGTACCGTCGAGCTGGTCAAGGCTGGCTTCGAAACGCTGGTTGAAGCTGGTTACGCGCCGGAAATGGCCTACTTCGAGTGCCTGCACGAACTGAAGCTGATCGTTGACCTCATGTACGAAGGCGGCATCGCCAACATGAACTACTCGATCTCCAACAACGCCGAGTACGGCGAGTACGTGACCGGCCCTGAAGTCATCAACGCTGAATCCCGTCAGGCCATGCGCAACGCTCTGAAGCGCATTCAGGATGGCGAATACGCCAAGATGTTCATCAGCGAAGGTGCTACCGGCTACCCATCGATGACCGCCAAGCGTCGTAACAACGCTGCGCACGGTATCGAAATCATCGGCGAGAAACTGCGCTCGATGATGCCTTGGATCGCGGCGAACAAAATCGTCGACAAGGACAAGAACTGATCTTTTCCGGTTCATGAAAAAACGCGGCCAACAGGCCGCGTTTTTTCGTTATGGGTTCCGGCTCTGGTATAAAGCTGCATCGTTTGCCGACGAACCCTCGTCGCAGACATCTGTCGAACCTTTTCAACCGCTGCAAGGTAATGTCCATGAGCGAACGTCCTGAAGAGCCGATCAAGGCCTCTGACGCTGAAAGTCTGCTACCTATCGATGAACACGTTGAAGAAGGGCACGATGACGAAGGCCGCAAGGTGCGTCATCGCGGCATCTATCTGCTGCCCAACCTGTTCACTACCGCCAATCTGTTTGCGGGTTTCTATTCCATCATCAGTTCCATGAGCGCCCAGAGTGCCTTGAGCGCAGGTGACACGGCGGGAGCCAGCAAGTACTTCGCGTTCGCCGCCATCGCCATTTTCGTCGCGATGGTGCTGGATGGCCTCGACGGCCGTGTGGCGCGCATGACCAACACGCAAAGCGCCTTCGGCGCCGAATACGATTCGCTGTCCGACATGGTTGCCTTTGGTGTGGCGCCTGCCTTGCTGGCATTTGGCTGGGCGCTCGGGGACATGGGCAAGGTCGGCTGGATGGTCGCCTTCATTTATGTCGCTGGGGCGGCGTTGCGTCTGGCGCGTTTCAACACGCAGGTCGGCAAGGCTGATAAACGTTACTTCATCGGTCTGGCCAGTCCGGCTGCTGCCGGTGTCGTGGCAGGTACCGTCTGGGCGTTCAGCGATTTCGGCATCCAGGGGTCCAAGCTGTCGTTTCTGGTCGCGCTGCTGGTGGCCGGTGCGGGGATGCTGATGGTCAGCAACATCAAGTACAACAGCTTCAAGGAGCTCGACCTGAGAGGTCGAGTGCCGTTCGTTGCGATTCTGGCGGTGGTCCTGGTGTTCGCTGTCGTATTCAGCGATCCGCCGCGCATCCTGCTGCTTATTTTCCTCGGTTACGCGCTGTCGGGCCCTGCTCAGTATTTGTTGCGTCTTCGTCGCCACAAATCCTCCAACTGATCTAATTTCCACCATACTCCGTAGTCTATTGGTGCATCAGTTCCCCTAGGCTGCGGAGTCATCATGCTAATCAAGCTTCCTTCTGCGTCAGACTCCAAAGAGTCCGACGTCACGCCTGAATCCATCTATCTTTCTCGTCGCACACTGCTGGCCAGTTCTTTGGCCGGATTGGCGGTAAGTGCCTTGCCGCGCTGGGCCAATGCCGCAGATCCTTCCCGTTACGCCGATGTTGAGGCGGGCAAGGCGCCGAGCTGGTTTGCTGAAAAGCTTCCGGACACCAAATGGCAGGCGGTCAACGTCCAGGGTGAGGCGATCACGCCTTTCAAGGACGCGACTCACTACAACAACTTCTATGAATTCGGAACTGACAAGGGCGATCCCGCAAAAAACGCGGGCTCCTTGAAAACCGAGCCCTGGAGTGTGGTGATCGATGGTGAGGTCGGTAAACCGGGCCGCTACGCTCTGGAAGACTTCATGAAGCCTTATCAACTGGAAGAGCGCATCTATCGTTTACGCTGCGTTGAGGCCTGGTCGATGGTGATTCCGTGGATCGGGTTTCCCATTTCGGCCTTGCTCAAGCAGGTCGAGCCGACCTCAAAGGCCAAATACATTCGTTTCGAGACGCTCGAAGATTCCAAGTCGATGCCGGGACAGCGTTCCGACTTCGCGCTGATCGACTGGCCTTATGTTGAGGGGCTGCGTCTTGATGAAGCGATGAATCCGCTGGCGATTCTGGCGGTGGGCATGTATGGCCGTGAATTGCCCAACCAGAACGGTGCTCCGCTTCGGTTGGTGGTGCCATGGAAGTATGGCTTCAAGAGCGTGAAGTCCATCGTGCGGATAAGCCTGGTGAGCGAACAGCCCAAAACGACCTGGCAAAGCATCGCGGCCAATGAGTACGGCTTCTATGCCAACGTGAACCCGACCGTGGATCACCCGCGCTGGACTCAGGCTCGCGAACGGCGTTTGCCGAGCGGGCTGTTCAGTCCCAATGTCATGGATACCAAGATGTTCAACGGGTACGAGGAGGAGGTGGCGTCTCTCTATACAGGCATGGACCTGCGGAAGGACTACTGATGCGTTACCCGTTGCTGCGTCTTTGCGTATTTCTTGCTGCCTGTGTTGCTCCCGTCCTGTGGCTTTATCAAGCCTGGATATTTGCGCTGGGGCCTGATCCGGGAAAGGCGCTGGTCGAGAACTTTGGATTGGGGGCGCTGATACTGCTGCTGATCACCCTGGCCATGACGCCACTGCAGAAACTGAGCGGCTGGCCATTCTGGATCGTGGTACGCCGGCAGTTGGGGCTTTGGTGTTTCGCGTATGTGGTGCTGCACATGACCATGTACACGCTTTTTGTCCTGGGGCTGGATTTCGGGCAACTGGGCGTTGAGCTGGTCAAGCGGCCCTACATTATTGTCGGAGCGCTCGGGTTTCTCTGTCTTCTGGTGCTGGCGGTGACATCCAATCGATACAGTCAGCGTCGGTTGGGGGCGCGGTGGAAGAAACTTCATCGGCTGGTCTACGTGATTCTGGGGCTCGGTTTGCTGCATATGTTCTGGATTGTGCGGGCCGATCTAAAGGAGTGGGCGCTTTATGCAGCAATAGGGGCAGGGCTGCTTTTGCTGCGAATCCCCGTAATTGCTAAGCGAATCCCGCGTCTTGTTAATGTCGGGGCAAGTCGGCAGGCAAAAACCTGAAAATAACGGTTGACGCGCTCGTTGAGGTGTCTATAATTCGCCCCACTTCCGGCGCAGACGGAAACGAAAAAGCC
>NZ_JAFFZW010000005.1 GCF_017826695.1 Pseudomonas alliivorans | reverse complement strand
ACGTGGGTTGCTCATGGCACCTCCTGATTGGCCTCAGTTTAAGGCATGGAGGTGTCTACGAAACCCGGGGCGATTCATCGCCCAGCAAGCTGGTGATCTCGACCATATTCATCCAGTAGGGTATTTTCTGAATGGGCACCTGCCGTTCCAGCGAGTCTTCATAATTGGTGTAGGTGAAGTTCTCCTCGATAAAATACCCGCCTTCATGAATAAAAATCGTGGGATTGAAGAGCGCAGCGAAGCTTTCGATGACGTCTGCCGGAAAACTCAGACGCGACAGGCTCATGTAGAGATAGCAAAACTTTGATGTGCTGGCCCTATCCCCCACCACATAATCCGCATAAGGATATATGATCGGCACCTCATCACTGCTGGAAGTCTCCGACCGAAAGAGCCCCTTGAGTCGTTCAAGTATTTTTAAGCTCATCACAGCCGTACCAAAAGAGATAACTGCGAAGGAAACAATGTCAACTGCGCCATCGTTCTGCCTTGCGAATCGGTGAACTCGACTTCGTACGCAATATCCGGAACAAAGAATTCATGCACAATCGTTCCTGTTGTTCCTTTGAGCAAACCTTCATCAGGAACATCCACTTCAAGCCTGACCACGTCGAGCAATCTAAAATCCATTAGGCACATCCAAAGCTCTTCAAACCTTAATCCGAAAAGCCAATCGTCACAAATACCTCACAGCCCTCATCATCGACAATCGCTCTGGCTTGAGCAAAAGACGGGCCGAATTCAGAGGCAAGTTTGGCGTTCCAGCTTCCCGCCAATGCATTCGCGACAACCGTCGCTTCAGACACTGAGAGATTCTCAAAAAGTCCCGTCACCTCAAGCAGGTTCATCCAGAACTGATTCCTGGCTGGAGAGTTATCCGATTCCAACAGCGAGTGGTAATAAGCCTCATCAAAGTTTTCCTTAACAAAAACCCAGTCATCCACACGTATAAATTCAGGCCAGTACAGCTTCGCCATCCAGAGCGCAAAATCAGCAGGCAAGCGCTGCGTATGATGAATCGCATGAATGTAATCGAAGCCCGAGACAGGGTGATGAGCATTATCGGCCCGGAACGTTTTCAAATCAAAAACCACTTTTTCCTTCATAGACGACTCCCAGGATACTCATCAGGTCGAGGCAAACGGACACGACCTTTATCAATAAATACTTCACCCGTTTCCTTATTTATGTTTTTTCCACCCGCCTTAACGTTTGGTCTCTGAATATGGCCATGCTCTTTGCCTGAGCCTCTATATTGCTTCCAAGTGCCATCGGCCTCGTAAGTCGTGTATTGACCAAACCTCCCAGGCTTTTCAAGAATCGTGTGCGGTCTTCCTTCAGCATTAGGATCGGGAGGCGGTGGCTTATTACGAGACTTCCTCGGCGGCGCAGCCACTGGCTGTGGCACAACCGCCTTCGCCTGCGGAATCACAACCGTCTGCGATCCACTCCCCTTGCCTTCAGCAATCCCTGCCTCGTAAACCCTGGCTTTCTTGAGATTAGCGCCCAGCTTGCCCAGTGTCTCGCCTAACCGTGTCAGCAGTGGCGTCAGTCGTATGGAAGCAACTGATGCGCGTGCTGCGAGGCCGGTGCCGCCGGTCAGGAAAACCAGCAGGGCTGCCAATACGATCTCGAAGACCATGCCTCCGGTGAATTCGAGGATGGACTCGTGATTCTGGATGCTGACGTATTCTGCGGCAAAGTCTCGCAATACACGCTTGCTGGCTGCATCCTCAAAGATGTAGTTCGCAGCCTCATAAGCCTGCGCCATCTTTTCCCGGCTGATGGTTGCGGGATCAAAACCCAGTGCTGCGGCCAGATCACGGTATTGAGCCGCCGTGTACTGCTCCAGAAATGAATCCAGCCAGCCTTTTCCGGGTTCCGACTCAGCCTTCCAGGCCGCCACTGCCGCCTGTGCAAGCTCATCAAAGGGGTTGGCCAGATCAGCGAATTCAAGGCTTGACCCAACCAGCCCCCAAGCGCCGTATAAAAATCCCCGTCCCAGTGCGATATGGGCATAAAAGACATTGGCAACCGCGCTGCGCTGTGCCTGGATCGCTGTCAGACGGTCGGCTTCGACTCGCTCGGCGGCCAGGATTTCATGCAGCACATTTTGCAGCTCTGATCGAATGCCACCCAGCTGCGCTTTCGGATCGAACCGCGGATTGAGCCGGATTCTGTGCGCACGACCTTCAGTGACCTGGCTGAGAAAACTCTTGGAATCCAGCGTGCCCCGGATGACCTGGCCGTCTTCCTGAGTAAGCGCCCAGGGACAGCCAACCAGACATTCACCGTTACTCCAGAGAAATCGAACGCCTACCAGGCAACTGACTGTGGGCTCCTGCGCATAAAGCGTACGTGGCGGCTGATTTTCCCAGGTGTATTCGGGTGGTGGCAGCTTTGGCGGGGATTTGACAGGTCCGGCGGGCCGGCATACACCCGGGGTCGGCGAATAGTTGCCTCTGGTGTCGTAAACACCCATGGCGGTGAACTCCTTGTATCGATAATCACGCGTCCATGCGCTGAGGCAGTGCGGTTCAGTCGGTCGTGAAACCCTGGCTGAACGTAGGCAGATGAAAAGCAGCTGGCGAGTTTAAGCACTGGCGCGAGGTCGTCCAGCGTCAACAAGTATCGGGAAATTTCGGAGACGAGGGCTGAAACGTATTCAGCAAAATGCCGCCCAGCAATAGCGGCATTTGTCAGCAGAGAAGGTCAAAACGTATCGAAAGATGAATCAGCGGACCGCCTCGAACTCGTGTCCACAGGCCAGGCAGTGGCTCAGCCATTCACCCAGAAACAGATTGAGCTGGGCCTTTTCGTCCGGCTGGTGCATGTCGGCATTGGGGTACGGATAGATCCCCCGAAAACGACGGGCATGTTCGGCACCGATGACTTCGGCCATGCGGGCGTCGTGGTAGACCTGCACTTCCAGACTGGGTATCGGCAGCCATGGCAGGCTGTGTTCCTGACGCACCTGCAGGGTAGTGGTATACGGGCAGTCGAGCAGCACCTCGACCGCCAGCACGCCCAGCATCTGGTCACCCTGAGTCACCGCGACGCGGCGTGAGCGCTGTTCGTTGCGCATGTCCGGCAACAAACGCATCAAGCGCGCGTAGTTGGCCTCGCAGGCAGCCTGCAGCCCGGCAAGATCAACACGGTAGCGCTCGCGCAGTAGATTCACGACCATAACCCCCTTATTTCAGCGCGGTTCAACGCCAGCCATTGCAAGGCAATGATCGTTGCCGCGTTCATGATTCTTCCGTCCGCCACGGCCTGCATCGCATCGTCGAACGACCAGACTGTCACGCGGATGTCTTCACCTTCTGACTCAAGCCCGTGCAGGCCGCCCGCCCCCTGACTGTCGCACTGCCCCATGAACAGGTGAACGAATTCGTCACTGCCGCCCGGCGAAGGAAAATATTTGGTTATCGGCCATAACGCACCGAACACAAGCCCAGCTTCCTCTTCTGCCTCACGATGAGCAACTTCTTCCGGTTGCTCGTCCTTGTCGATCAGACCGGCCACCAGTTCGACCAGCCAGGGGGTAGCGGTCTTCTCGACGGCCCCTACGCGAAACTGCTCGATCAGCACCACCTCGTCACGCTTGGCGTCATACGGCAGCACGCAGACAGCATCGTGACGAACAAAGAGTTCGCGACTGATTTCCTGACTGGTACCGCCGTTGAACAGTTCGTGGCGCAGGTGCAATTTGTCCAGCTTGTAAAAACCTGAGAAGCAGTTTTCCCGCCGGGTAATCTCGAAAGCCGTCGGTACTGATCGGGTGGTCTGGGTCATGGGTTTCTCGCTTGCGGCTATCTTGAACTTCCAACCATCCTAACGCGCATCGACCACCGGATGCAGCCCCCCTTAAATAAGCAGGGTAGACGGGCGCTACGTAAAACAATTCTAATCCGCCCAGCGGCGAACCGAACCGGGGCTTTGCAGTCCAACCTGCCTGCATACGCACAACACGACCGCCTTTACTGACTCTGCCAAGGATCAACATGTCGTTACTGAGGATCACTTCACTGGCCTGCCTGGCCTTGTTGCTGGGCGCCTGCCAAAGCCTCTTCACGCCCAACATGCGCGCACCGCTGCAGGTTCAGCGTGATGCTTCCGAGCTGATCAAGCCGGGCTGCACCACTGCCGACTGCCCGCTGGTGAACATCGATACCGTGCACTTCCCTGACGAACCAAAGCTGGACGCCATCGTTCAGAAGACGCTGCTGCAACTGACTGTCGCCGACAGCAGCACGCCGCCGCCTGCGTCGATCAAGGCCTATCAGGAACAGTTCCTGAGCCGTGCCCAAGGCCGCAACAGCAGCTACCTGCAAGCCAAGGTACGCGAGCAGCATGACGGTATCGTAGTCGTCGAGCTTTCCAGTTATCTGGATAACGGCGGCGCTCATGGCAACCCGGGCCGGGCGTTCATCAACTACTCACGCCAGCAGCAGAAGGTTCTGACGCTGGCCGACATGGTGATCCCGGGCAAGGAGCAGGAGTTCTGGCAGAAAGCCGAGCTGGCTCATCAAGGCTGGCTGGTGTCGAGCAAGATGAACGAAGACGCTGCATTCGTGCAGACCTGGCCGTTCAAGCGCACGCCGCACATCGCCCTGACCTATGGCGCCGTGATCCTCAAGTATCCGGTAGAAACCATCGCACCCTACTCCATGGGCCACATCGAGCTGAAGATTCCTTACCCTCAGCTCAATGGCATCATCAAGTCGGAGCTGTTTCCCGGCCGCGGCTGATCGCACGACCGATCAACAGTTGCAGCACGCCAGCGACGATGAGCGCTGGCAGTGTTGCCCCCACATCCGGGTACAGGTTGGCCAGCAGGTGGTAGGTACTGATACCGCCCAGCCAGGCCAGCAGACTCATCCAGCGCAAGCCACTCGCGGCGACCTGACTGCCGCGACGACGCAGGATGAAGTGATCCACCAGCACCACGCCGAAGAGCGGCGCAAACACCGAACCGATCAACAACAGAAAATTCTGGTACTGCGCCAACGGCGCGAGACAGGCGATCAGTGTGCAGATAATGCCGATTGCCAATGCCAGGTGCTCGACCTTGATGCGTGTCAGCAACGCCGTGGACACTGCCGCCGAGTGAATATCGGCGAAAGCGTTTTCCGACTCGTCCAGCAGAATCAACAACAACGGAATCCCCAGACCCGCGCCGGCCAGTGCCAGCAGCAGCGCATTCGTTTCGCCACTCGGCGCAAACGCCAGGGTATAGGCGACGCCGAGCCCCATCAGCCAGAAGTTGCCGATAAAGAAACCCACGGCCGTGCCGCCGAACACGTTGCGTGCGCGCTGGCCGAATCGAGAGTAGTCGGCAATCAGTGGCAACCAGGAAAGGGGCATGGCGATGGCGATGTCGAAACCCACGGCAAACGGCATCGACCCGTCACCGCTGCGCGCCCAAAGTGCGGCCAGATCAGCTTTGGTCAGCAAATTCCAGGTCAACCAAAGACAGGCGGCAAGTAACAGCCAGATACCCCAGCGACGCAGGATCTGACGCACGAAAGTCAACGGCCCGCCGACGGCCAGCAGAGTCGCCAGCGCACCGAAGAACAACGTCCAGAGGAGTGGATTGGCCCACAGGCTGCCTTCTGCAAAGGCACGTGTGCCCAGCAGACTGGCGGCATCGCGCATGACGATGATCTCGAACGAGCCCCAGCCAATCAGCTGCAGCAGGTTCAGCAAGGCAGGCAAGGACGCGCCCTTGCTGCCGAGGCTGAGTTTGAGCGCGGCCATGGACGACAGGCCTGTGTCCGTGCCGATCACTGCGACGCTGGCCAGCAGCATGACGCCGACCAGCGTGCCGAGAACTATCGCCAGTAACGCGCCGGACATGCCCAGCCCCGGCGCCAGCAAGGCACCGGTCTGCAGTACCATCAGGCCGATGCCCAACGAGAACCACAGGGAAAACAGATCGCGTCCGCCGAAAACCCGCTGGCTGGCAGTGATGGGTGTGTCGGGGGAATAGGTGCCGGGTGTGTTCACGGTTCTGGCTCGGTAAGAAATGAGTGATGTATCGTCTTGTGGTTCGGGCGCGGAGCGTCCTGAGCGGCGGTCCCGCGCGAAAGCGTGGGCTGTATCAGTGCGCGAGCGCGCGCACTGACAACCGCCGTGTCAGACCTTTTTATAGAGCTGACTGCCCTCCTGCTTGAAGCGCTCGGCCTGCTCGGCCAGACCCTGAGCGACCTCTACATCAACTGCCTCGATCCGCTGATTGGCCGCGTACTCGCGCACTTCCTGAGTGATCTTCATCGAGCAGAATTTCGGTCCGCACATGGAGCAGAAGTGCGCAACCTTGGCCGAATCCTTGGGCAGGGTTTCGTCGTGATAGGAGCGCGCAGTGTCCGGGTCCAGGCCCAGGTTGAACTGATCTTCCCAGCGGAATTCGAAGCGTGCCTTGCTCAAGGCATTGTCGCGAATCTGTGCGCCGGGGTGCCCTTTGGCCAGGTCGGCTGCGTGAGCGGCGATCTTGTAGGTGATGATCCCGGTTTTCACGTCATCCTTGTTTGGCAGGCCCAAATGCTCTTTCGGCGTGACGTAGCAGAGCATGGCGCAACCGAACCAGCCGATCATCGCAGCGCCAATGCCCGAGGTGATGTGGTCATAACCCGGCGCAATGTCCGTAGTCAGCGGGCCAAGGGTGTAGAACGGTGCCTCGTCACAGCACTCCAGCTGCTTGTCCATGTTCTCCTTGATCAACTGCATCGGCACATGGCCCGGGCCTTCGATCATGGTCTGCACGTCGTGCTTCCAGGCGATCTTGGTCAGTTCACCCAGGGTTTCCAGCTCGCCGAACTGCGCCGCGTCGTTGGCGTCGGCAATCGATCCCGGACGCAGGCCATCGCCCAGCGAGAAGCTGACGTCGTAAGCCTTCATGATCTCGCAGATGTCTTCGAAATGGGTGTAGAGGAAGTTCTCCTTGTGATGCGCCAGGCACCACTTGGCCATGATCGAACCGCCACGGCTGACAATGCCGGTCACGCGTTTGGCCGTCAGCGGCACATAACGCAGCAGCACACCGGCATGGATGGTGAAGTAATCGACGCCCTGCTCGGCCTGTTCGATCAGCGTGTCGCGGAACAGCTCCCAGGTCAGGTCTTCGGCAGCACCGCCGACCTTTTCCAGCGCCTGATAGATCGGCACCGTGCCGATTGGCACGGGCGAGTTGCGGATGATCCACTCGCGGGTTTCGTGAATGTGTTTGCCGGTGGACAGGTCCATGACCGTATCCGAGCCCCAGCGAATGCCCCATGTCAGCTTGGCGACTTCTTCTTCGATGGAAGAACCCAGTGCGCTGTTGCCGATGTTGCCGTTGATCTTCACCAGGAAGTTGCGGCCGATGATCATCGGCTCCAACTCGACATGATTGATGTTGGCCGGAATGATCGCGCGACCGCGGGCAATCTCTTCGCGCACAAACTCGGCAGTGATTTCTTTCGGAATGCTGGCGCCGAAGCTGTGCCCGGCGTGTTGCTGAGTCAACAGGCCGGCGGCGCGCGCCTCCTGAAGCTTCATGTTTTCACGGATGGCGACGTATTCCATCTCGGCGGTGATGATGCCCTGACGCGCATAGTGCATCTGACTGACGTTGGCACCCGCCCTGGCCCGGCGCGGGTTGCGTACATGCGCAAAGCGCAGCGCTGTCAGCTCGGCGTCACTCAGACGCTGCTGGCCGAAGTTCGAACTCAACCCAGGCAAACGCTCGGTGTCGTTGCGTGAGTCGATCCACGGCGAGCGCACATCGGCCAGGCCTTTGCGCACATCGATGATCACGTTGGGGTCGGTGTAAGGACCGGAGGTGTCGTAGACCGTGACCGGGGCGTTGATTTCGCCGCCGAAGTCCGTCGGGGTGATATCCAAAGTGACTTCGCGCATGGGCACGCGAATGTCCGGACGCGAGCCCTGGACGTAGATCTTCTGCGAACGGGTAAACGGCTGTACCGATCCGGAATCGACCTGCGCCGACTCGCTCAAGTGGGGTGCGTTTTTTGGTTTTATGCTCATCACGGTCTCTCCAGACATCCACTGTGGATTTATTGTCGGAGTAACCTGATCGGGACGGACGGGTGCACTGAGAAAGTGCTGAGTATCGAGAAAGGCGTGCTGTTCATTGATTGAACGATCGACCCCGGACGACACTCAAGAGGACTCGCCGGGTGACGAGAAATCTTGTTCCCTACGCAGGCGCTAACCTGATCAGGTTCAACGGGATCCGGTTTAACCGATCTCAGCCTCACAGCAAGGCACCCCGACAAGAACGGCATCAGTCTATGCCGCGTCGAGGCTGTAAAGCCAGCGCAATTGCGTGGGCATCGATAAATGGCTGAAATGTCCGATTGTTGCGTCATGCGTCTGGCTCTACACTCGCTATCCCGGTTTTTTTCATCCAACCGTGACTATTTTCTTCATGAACAGGGAATGCCTCATGTTGCGCAAACTTTCGTTGGTCGTGGCTGTTTCATTTGCGTCCAACGGACTGACCTGGGCAGCCGACGTGCCGCTGCCGACCAAAACGGGTCTGGTGAACGTCTATGAGCAGGCGGTGGACAACAACGCCGATCTGGCGGCGGCCCGCGCCGATTACGCTGCCCGAAAGGAAGCTGTGCCTCAGGCGCGTGCCGGTCTGCTGCCCAATCTCTCCGGCAGCGCACAAGCCAACAACACCCGTACCAGCATCGATCAGCCACGTACAATCGCAACCCGCAGTGGCACGGTCTATCAGGCGACCCTGAGCCAGCCGATCTTTCGTGCCGACCGCTGGTTCCAGCTCCAGGCGGCTGAAGCGGTCAACGAACAGGCGGCGCTCGAACTGTCGGCGACTGAGCAGAACCTGATTCTGCAATCGGCGCAAAGTTACTTCAGCGTACTGCGCGCTCAGGACAATCTGGCCGCGACCAAGGCCGAGGAATCCGCGTTCAGGCGTCAGCTGGATCAGGCCCGGGAACGCTTCGATGTCGGTCTTTCGGACAAGACCGACGTGCTGCAGGCGCAGGCCAGCTACGACACCTCGCGCGCCAGCCGCATTCTGGCCCAGCGTCAGGTGGACGATGCATTTCAGGCGCTGGTAACCCTGACCAACCGTGAATACAACTCCATCGAAGGCATCGTTCATACCCTGCCGGTGCTGGCACCGACGCCCAACGACGCCAAGGCCTGGGTCGACACTGCAGCCCAGCAGAACCTCAACCTGCTGGCCAGCAACTACGCCGTCAACGCCGCCGAAGAAACCCTGCGCCAACGCAAGGCCGGGCATGCGCCAACGCTGGATGCGGTCGCGACTTATCAACGCGGCGACAACGATGCACTGGGTTTCAACAACCCCAACTACACCGGGCAGAACTACGGCGGTGATGTCGAGCAGCGCACCATCGGTGTTCAACTGAACATTCCGATCTACAGTGGCGGTCTGGTCAATTCACAGGTGCGCGAAGCCTATTCCCGGCTGAGCCAGAGTGAACAGCGCCGCGAGGGCCTGCGTCGTCAGGTAGTGGAAAACACCCGTAACCTGCACCGTGCAGTGAACACCGATGTGGAGCAGGTTCAGGCGCGCAAGCAGTCGATCATCTCCAACCAGAGCGCGCTGGAAGCTACGGAAATCGGCTATCAGGTGGGAACACGCAACATCGTCGACGTGCTGGATGCCCAGCGTCAGTTGTATGCGTCGGTGCGCGACTACAACAACACCCGCTACGACTATATCCTCGACAATCTGCGCCTGAAACAGGCCGCCGGAACGCTGAACCCGGGTGATCTGCAGGACCTGTCGCGCTATCTGAAATCCGATTACAACCCGGACAAGGATTTCCTGCCACCGGACCTGGCGGCAGCAGCGCGCAAGAACTTCGAAAGACCGGCACAGCGCTGAGCGCGCGTCAGGATCGGACGCACAGCGACTGGCCTTTTAGACAAGCCTTGCTGAACACTACAAAACCTGTGGGAGGCGGCTTGCCGGTGATACGTTGTTTCAGTCACCGTGTTAGCCTTTGAGGTCATCACCGGCACGCCGCCTTCCACAATGAGCACACGTGCCCACCCTCTCAGCAGGGCCAGGTTCAAGCGCAGCGCGTGACAAACCGCCCGACGCCATCCAGCAAACGCTGCAACGCGCCCTGATTGGCCTTCATGACACCCAGCCCCGCTTCAGCCATCGTTTGCGCCAGGCCTGGCTGATCAAACAGACGCTGCACAGCGCCTGCCAGCGCGGCTGAATCGCTGACTTCCGTCAGCGCTCCGGCACTGCGCAGCAAGGCAGCGATCTCGAGGAAGTTGAACAGGTGCGGGCCGCTCAGCACCGGTTTGGCCAATGCCGCAGGTTCCAGGAGGTTGTGGCCGCCGTTGGGCACCAGGCTCCCGCCGACGAACGCGGTGTCTGCCAGCGCATACAGAAACAGCAGTTCGCCCATGGTATCGCCCAACAGTACAGACACGTCTGGCGTAACGGCCTGCGCGCCTGACCGCCGGATCGTTGTGAATCCCTGTTGCTGACACAGCCCGTGCACGCTGTCGAAACGCTCGGGATGACGTGGCACCAGAATCAACAACGCATCAGGATGACTCGACAGCAACGTGCGATGCGCCGCAAGCACGCTTTCATCTTCGCCCGCGTGGGTGCTGGCCGCGATCCACACCGGGCGCTGCACGGCCTGCCACTCTTCCCGCAATCCGGCAGCACGCTCCAGCAATGCGGGGTCGATGCTCAGGTCGAACTTGATCGAGCCGGTCACCGTAACGCACTCAGGCCGCGCGCCCAGGTCACGAAAACGCTGAGCCTCGGCCTCGGTCTGCACGGCGAACCAGTCCATCTCGGCAAGCATCGGCCTTGTGAGTTTCGCAAAACGGCCATAGCCCCGCGCCGAGCGTTCGGACAGTCGCGCATTCGCCAGCACCACAGGAATACCGCGCTTGCTGCATTGATGAATATGGTTGGGCCACAGCTCGGTTTCCATGATGATGCCCAACCGCGGCTGCACATGATCGAGGAAACGCCCGGCCGCCCAAGGGAGATCATAGGGCAGGTAACAATGTTGGATGCGCGGCTCGTTGGCGAACATCGCCTTGATTCGCTCCGAACCTGTGGGCGTCATGCAAGTCACAGTGATCGGCAGTTCGGGATACTGCGCCAGCAGGGCACGGATCATCGGCGCGGCAGCGATGCTTTCGCCAACCGACACTGCATGCACCCAGATGCCGCTACGCTGCATCGGTGGCAGGCTCATGGCAAAGCGCTCGCCGATGCGCTGTCGATACGCAGGTGCCTTGCGGGCGCGCAACCATAACCGCAGGGCAACCAGCGGCAGGCCGAGATGAAACAGGAAGGTGTAGAGGGTTCTATTCATGGGCGCGGAGTTTATCAGCCCGCCTGCGCAATGCCACAACGGCATGAAGACGCAGACACGATGGCGGGTGGCGCGTCAATCATCAGACCGGTCAACGCCGCTCGTTAGAATGCGCTGTCTCACACAAGGAAAGCATCATGAATCCGTATTACCTGCTGGGCGTCGCGATCTGCGCCGAAGTCATCGCCACCACCTCGATGAAAGCGGTGAAAGGTTTCAACACACCGCTGCCCCTGCTGCTGGTCATCGGCGGTTATGCAATTGCGTTCTGGATGCTGATTCTGGTGATGCGCACCATTCCGGTCGGCATCACCTACGCCATCTGGTCGGGCATGGGCATTGTCATGGTGAGTATTGCGGCGTTTCTGGTATACGGTCAGAAGCTCGACCTGCCCGCGCTGCTGGGCATGGGAATGATCGTGGCGGGCGTGGTGGTCATTCAGGTGTTCTCGAAAACCGCCGGGCATTGAAAGTCCGTTCCCTTATAATGCCCGCAATCTTTACTCACTGAGGTGCCCATGCCATCTGTTATTTCCACTGACGTCCTGATTGTCGGGGCTGGCATTGCCGGCCTCTGGCTCAATGCCCGGTTGCGTCGTCAAGGGTTCTCGACAGTGCTGGTAGAAAGCGCAAGCCTGGGTGGCGGACAAAGCCTGAAATCTCAAGGGATCATCCACGGCGGCGCCAAGTACGCGCTGCACGGGGCCCTGTCGGGAGCCTCGGAAGCCATTGCCGACATGCCGCGCCGCTGGCGTGAAGCCCTCGACGGCAAGGGCGAACTTGACCTGTCAGGCGTTCGATTGCTGTCGGACGCCCATTATCTCTGGTCGCCGGGCACTATCGCGGGCAACCTGACCAGCTTCTTCGCCAGCAAGGCCGTGCGCGGACGAGTGGACCAGGTCAAGGGCGAGCAACTGCCGCCCGCACTGCAGCATCCGAAATTCAAGGGCAAGGTTTACCGGCTGGCTGAACTGGTGGTCGATGTACCGAGCCTGATCAATCGCTTGGCGGAGCTGGCGGGTGACAGCCTGCTCGCCGGGCAGCAGATCGAGCCGCTGTACGAAGGCGACGAACTGATCGGCCTGCGGGTCGATGGCAGGGAAATCCACGCCCAGCGCATCGTGTTGAGTGCGGGCGGCGGCAATGCCGATCTGCTGAAGGCGGTCGGTATCTCTCAACCGCAAATGCAGCGTCGTCCGCTGCACATGGTGCTGGTCAAGGGCCCGACCCTCAAACCGCTCTATGCCCACTGCCTGGGTGGCGGCACCAAGCCGCGCATTACCGTGACCACGCACCCGGCGGCCGACGGCCAGTGGGTCTGGTATCTGGGCGGAGACCTGGCCGAGGCGGATGGCGTCGCCCGCGAGCCCGAGGCGCAGATCGCCGTCGCCCGCAAGGAACTCGAGGCGCTGCTGCCATGGGTCGACCTGAGTCAGGCGCAGTGGGCGACCTTGCGCGTCGATCGCGCAGAGCCTGCGCAATCGGGCCTGGTGCGTCCCGACAACGCGTTCCTGGACAGTCAGCAACGCCTGATGGTGGGCTGGCCGACCAAACTGGCGCTGGCGCCGGACTTCGCCGACCGCGTACTGTCAGTCCTGTCCAGGGAAGGCATCCACCCGACGCCGCAACCCGCGCTGTTGAATGTGCCCAAGCCATCCATCGCCGTTCCTGTCTGGGATCAACTGCTGCCATGAGCCTGAAAACCCTGCACGATCTGCATCGCCCGTTCGGCGGCACCGGCCTCAGCGTATCGCCGCTGGGCCTGGGCACTGTGAAGCTGGGCCGCGACGAGGGAGTGAAGTACCCGAGCGGCTTCAAGATCCCGGACGATCAGCAGGCCGCCATGCTGCTGAAGATGGCGCGCGACATGGGTATCAACCTGATCGATACTGCGCCCGCCTATGGCACCAGTGAAGAACGCCTTGGCCCGCTGCTGCGTGGTCAGCGTCAGGACTGGGTGATCGTCAGCAAGGTGGGCGAAGAGTTCGTGAACGGACAGTCGAGCCACGATTTCAGTGCCCCGCACACCCGATTGTCGGTCGAGCGCAGCTTGAAACGTCTTGAAACCGACTTTCTCGACCTGGTTCTGGTCCACTCGGATGGCAACGATCTGGCAATTCTCAACGAAACGGCGGTGTATGAAACCCTTGCGGCGCTCAAAAGCGAGGGCAAGATCCGTGGCTTCGGCTTTTCCGGCAAAACCGTCGAAGGCGGCCTGCTCGCCCTGCGCGACGGGGACTGCGCGATGGTTACCTATAATCTGAATGAGCAGGGTGAGAAACCGGTTCTGGATTACGCGGCCGCCCACGGCAAAGGCATTCTGGTCAAAAAAGCATTGGCCAGCGGTCATGTGTGCCTGACGCCTGGCACGGACCCGGTTCAGGCCAGCTTCCAGCTACTGTTTGAACATCCGGGCGTCGCCAGTGCTATTGTCGGGACCATCAACCCCATGCACCTGGCACACAACGTTGCCACCGCTGCTGCCGTGATTTGCCGTCAAGCCTGATTTGGGCGGCCGACCCCAACGCAAGAAGGAGCCGATATGCCGCGAACATTGATTCGGAAAAATCCCAGCAACTTCAAGACCCTGCCGCTGTTCGTCGAAGCCACTCCTGAAAGCCTGAGTTATCAGAGTGTCGGCATGCCGATGAACTTCACCCAGACCTTGCAGCGACGACGCAAGGTCGAGGTCCCGGACCCCGAGCGCTTCGCCACTGAACTGGCCAATCTCGGAGTGTCCATCCGCCTGACCATCAGCTGGCAGAACCGGGATTACTGGGTACTGGTCCGGCAACGCCGTCAGGACCGTGGCGACGTAGTGCTCAAGCTGATTTCAGGCTACGTACCCGCGCATGAACTGACGCTGCCGCTTCATACCGCCATTCAGGAAGTGGCTGAAGAGTGCCTGATCGAGACGCCGCAAGGCTGGCTCAGCGGTCTGTTCAAGGACACTTGGCTGCCTGCCCCCTATGCATCGGCGCTGCATTACCGGGAAGCGATGCCGTTCACCCTCAGCCCGCTCTCGGGCGCTGCCAGACCCGTTCGAGCTGGCAACCTGACGCTGCTGGAACGCCCGCGCGCTTACGTGCATCTGCCAACCGCTTCGTTGCAGTTGATCTATGACATGCGCCTGGAAATCCCCAAGGAAGCCCGTCCGATCAGCCTGTTCCACGTCGATGAAATGCTGGAGAACGATCAACTGGTCGCCCGCCTCAACCGGAGCAAGCCCGATCTTTACCTGATGCCGTTGGAAAACGGTTCGCCACTGCCAGAGCTCTACACGCTCAAGCGTGACAAGCTGACCCCGGCGGGCACGCGTGGTCTTTACCTGGCAGAGAGCTTTGCGGCACAGGATGGCTGGGTGGTGCGTGAGGAAAGAATTCGCTGGAAAGACTGGCTGCGCCAGCAGGGTATGACACCACCGCCCAAGAAGACGGGGCTGAAGCGTTTGACCAGCAAGGCCAGAGAGCTTCTGGGCCTGGCACGCGGCAGCTTGAGCAAATAACCGGTTTGCCCGGAACGCTCCGGGCAAACCTGATCCGCTTACTGTCCGCGAATTTTCTCGACGATGGCCGTGGTCGAGCTGTTTTCAACCAGCCCCAACACCTTCACCTCGCCGCCGTAAGCCTGCACGATGTCGGCACCGACCACCTGATCGATGCCGTAATCGCCGCCCTTGACCAGCACGTCGGGTTTGACGTGGGTCAGAAGGTTTTCCGGTGTGCCCTCGGGAAAGCTGATCACCCAGTCCACAGCGCCCAGGCCAGCCAGAACAGCCATGCGGCGATCCACGCTGTTGATCGGACGACCAGGGCCTTTGAGACGGCTTACGGACGCGTCGTCGTTGACCGCAACGATCAAACGGTCGCCTTGCGCGCGGGCCTGTTCAAGGTAGGTCACGTGCCCTGCGTGCAGGATGTCAAAGCAGCCGTTGGTGAAAACGATCCTTTCCTTGTGTGCCCGCGCGTCATCGACAGCGAGCAGCAGTTGCTCCAGCCCCAGAACTCCGCGCTCCGAGCCCTCTTCGCGCTGAATGGCACGACGCAGTTCTGGCGCGCTGATGGCCGCTGTACCCAGTTTGCCGACCACGATACCTGCCGCCAGATTGGCCAGCGCAACGGCATGTGGCAGTTCCTCGCCAGCCGCAATCGCAGCTGCCAGGGTGGAAATGACCGTATCGCCGGCACCGGTGACGTCAAAGACTTCACGTGCCCGTGCCGGCAAGTGCAGGGCCTGTTGATCAGGGCGCAGCAAGGTCATGCCGTGCTCGCCACGGGTCACCAGCAATGCACCCAGGTCAAGATCGCTCATCAACTGCGCGCCCTTCGCGACCAGCTCGGCTTCGTCGGCACAATGGCCGACGATGGCTTCAAATTCGCTGAGGTTCGGCGTGATCAGACTGGCGCCACGGTAGATTGCGAAATCCTTGCCCTTGGGATCGGCCAGTACCGGAATGCCGCGCTCACAGGCAGCCCGGATCAGTGTCTGATGGTTTTTCAGCGCACCCTTGCCGTAATCGGACAGCACCAGCACCTTGACGCCATCCAGCAGGCTTTCGACTTCAGCACTCAGGGCCTGTGCATCGGTGGCGAACGGTTCTTCGAAATCGATACGCAGCAGTTGCTGGTGCCGGCTCATGACCCGCAGCTTGACGATGGTCGGCTGATCGGCGATGCGCTGGAAACGGGCCAGAACGCCAGCCGCCTTGAGGCTGTTGCTCAGACTGTCTGCCGCTTCGTCTTCACCGGTCACACCCACCAGCGAGGCAGGCGCGCCCAGCGCCGCAATGTTCAATGCCACGTTGGCGGCACCGCCGGGACGGTCCTCGATCTGATCGACCTTGACGACGGGCACTGGCGCTTCGGGGGAAATACGCGAGGTACCACCATGCCAGTATCTGTCGAGCATGACATCGCCAACCACCAGGACAGGGGCCTGATCAAAGCGCGGCATGGATAACTTCATCGAACAACCCGTACTAGAAAAATGGACAGGGGCGGAATCTTAGCACAGGGGGTTTGAACAGACAGGCTGTTCATAACCTGATTCCTGACGCTGATAAGACGCGATTCCAGCCGGGGAAAAGGTGCGTATCGGTGCCGTGACAACCCACTGCGCCGTGGTGAAAACACAGCGCAGCCAGATGTGATCAGATCGCGCCGACAGGCGCTGGTTCGTCCAGCCCCATGGCGTGCAGGCGGGCGTAATAGCCATTTTTTGCCAGCAGTTCGGTGTGGGTGCCGCGCTCGACAATCTGACCGGCGTCCATGACCAGAATCAGGTCGGCTTTTTCGATGGTCGAAAGACGGTGCGCGATCACCAGCGTGGTACGGCCTTTCATGACCTGATCCAGCGCGGCCTGAATGTGACGCTCGGACTCGGTATCCAGCGCAGAAGTCGCTTCGTCGAGAATCAGCACAGGCGCATTCTTCAGCAGCGCACGGGCAATCGCCAGACGCTGGCGTTGACCACCGGACAGCAACACGCCGTTCTCGCCTACCGGGGTATCGAAACCTTGCGGCAACTGGTCAATGAATTCCTTGGCGTAGGCGTCGGCGGCCGCAGCCTCGATGTCGGCACGCGGCGCGCCGGCGAGGTCGCCGTAGGCGATGTTGTTGGCGATGGTGTCATTGAACAACGTGACGTTCTGGTTCACCTGCGCAATATGGGTACGCAAGTTACGCAGGCGATAATCGTTGATTTCAACGTCATCCAGCAGAATCTGGCCGAGTTCATGGGTATAGAACCGCGGAATCAGATTGGCCAGGGTCGACTTGCCGCTGCCCGAACGTCCTACCAGTGCAATCATCTGTCCCGGCGCCGCCGAGAAGCTGATGTCGTTCAGGACCTGACGCTCGGTCTCCGGGTAGAAGAAGCTGAGGTTTTTGACTTCCAGGCGACCCGAGACACGCTCGCGCTCAATGGTGCCGGTGTCGATTTCCTGCTCCACATCCAGTTGCTCGAAGATGCTCTCGGCACCGGCAACACCCTTCTGGATGGTCGAACTGACTTCCGACAGCTGACGAATCGGTTTGGGCAGCAGGCCTGCGGCAGTGATGTACGCCACCAGATCGCCTGCCGTCGCATCACCCCGCAGAAACAGCACCAGAAACATCAGTACTGCCATGGCCGTATAGATGACCAGTTGCAGCATGGGCGTATAGATCGCGCCGGTCTTGGTCATGCGCAACTGCTTTTTGGTGTTGCTGTTGCTGGCACGCGCAAAACGATCCTGCTCGTACGTCTCGCCGCCAAAGCTGCGCACCACTCGATAGCCCTGAATGGTTTCGGACGCAACGTGCGTCACGTCGCCCATCGCCACCTGGATCTTCTTGCTCTGCTTGCGGAATTTCTTGCTGGCAGTGCCGACCATGATGGCGATCACCGGCAGGATGGCGAGCATGACCAGCGTCAGTTGCCAGTTCATCCACAACAGGTAGATGAACAGGAACACCACGGTCAGGCCTTCACGAATCACCACCTTGATGGCATCCGTAGCAGCACCGGTCACCATGGTGACGTTGAAGGTGATGCGCGAAATCAGATGGCCCGAGTTGGTGGTATCGAAGTAGCGGTTGGGCAGCACCAGCAGTTTGTTGAACAGCTCGACGCGCAGGTCATGCACCAGCCCCAGCGAAACCTTGGCCAGAAAATAGTTGCCGAGAAACGAACCCAGACCCTGCCAGGCGGCGATCAGCACGATCAGCAGCGGCACCGCCTGCAACAGCTGCAGATCGCGCAGGTACGGGACGTTGGGGAACAGCACCGCTTCCGGATTGCTCAGCCCGTCGACAAAATATTTCAGGATGCCCGCCAGCATCGGCTGGGTCGAAGCAAAGATCACGAAACCAAGAATGCTGAGCAGGAAAATGCCCACATACGGACGCACATAGGACAACAAGCGGAAATAGATTTTTACGCTGGAAGTGGCGGACGATTCGGAGGTTGTCATGAGAATCCGTCGTGTTAAAAAGAAGCGGAATTGTATCACAAGCGGTTTTCGGGACGGCCTGCTGCGGTAACATAGGCGGCCCTTCAAGCCCTTGGGGCGCAGAATCCGGAGTATCGATGCAAGCGCTCGACCACGCCCACTACCTTGCCCTGGTTCAAGGTGCCGAAGTGCTAGAAGCAGATGGCACGGGCGATAAAGTACTACGTCTGAGTGACGGTTCGATGCTGAAACTGTTTCGGCGCAAGCGGCTGATCAGTTCCGCAGCCTGGTATCCCTACGCCAGACGCTTTGCCGACAACTGCCTGACCCTGGCCAAACGCGCCATCCCCTGCCCGCATGTTCGCACTGTTTACAGAATCGCCGACATCGCCCGCGACGCGGTGCATTACGATCCACTGGCCGGTCATACCCTGCGTCAACTGCTGGGCAAGGCCGCCAGCGATGATGACCTGCGCATGCAACTGGGTCGCTTCATCGCCAATCTGCATGAAAAAGGCATCTATTTTCGCTCTGCGCACCTGGGCAACGTGATTCTCACGCCAGAAGGCACGCTGGGTCTTATCGACATTGCCGATATGAAGACCTACCGCCGACCACTGAGAAAGCACCTGCGTCTGCGCAATTTCAAGCACATGCTGCGCTACCTGGAAGACCGCAAGTGGCTGCTGGGCGACAACAACCCTGCTTTCATCAAGGGTTACCTGAGCGGGCAGACCGTCTGCACTGCCGCCGAACTGACTCAGGCCATGAACTGAAAAAAATGGCCGCCTGCAAGGCGGCCATTGTCTGAACGGGCTCTACTGCCTGAGCCGGTGTTCCTGAACCACGCGCCCCAGCACCATTGTCGCAGGCAACAGCACCAGTACCCACAGTTCATCAGGGTTGCCGACCAGCTTGGCCCCGTCGAAGTTGAGCATGACCAGCGCACATGCCAGGTACAGCCCCCACGCATCCCGCAGGCGCAAGGCGTGCCAGAGCGTCATGACCATCACGACCAGAAACAGCACCAGCGACACTGCGCCCGTGTATAGCCCCATCGAGACGTAAATATTGTGCGGGTGCTGAATTGCCATGCCGCCTGTCAGTGTCTTGGTGGTGTAGAAATCCACGCCACAGCCCAGCATCCATCCGCAATTGCGCCATTCGCCGGTCATGATTTCGAACAGCTCGATGCGGTAGGAGTCGCCGCGCACCATCAGCAGCTTGATCCACTCCTCGTCCCTGACCACCCAGAACAAGGCGACGCAGAGGATTGCCAGCGCCAGCAAGGTGATGAGGCTGCGCTTCGGAAAGCGATACACCGAATACAGGGTACAGGCTCCGAGAAGGAATGCCGCACCCACCAGCGCGGTACGGGTCTGCACAATGAACGCCGCGACGACCAACGTCAGAACAACACCGCCAACGGCCTCGATCCAGCGCCGCTCTTTCAGCCAGACCGGCAACGCCAGGGCCACGCAGCAGACCAGCCACGCACTGGCGTAAATCACGTTATCCATGCGCGCCGGAAGAATCTCGACACGCTTGCCGAATACGAACTGCCCGGTCATCCAGCTATGAATGCTGGCCACCAGAATATAAATGCATATCGCCCAGAAAAAGCTGCGTATGAATTTACTCTGGCGAAAGCATCCATTGTCCGTCAGCCCGGCCACGACAAAGACAAACAGGCTGACGTATGCCACATGTTTATAGAACTGAAAATCCTGCCCATAGAAGGCAGGCACCAGAAACCAGGCCATGAAGACTGCCCATGCCACACCCAGCGGCTGCGTGAACACGCTGGCGCCGCGGTACTTGATCAGAAAGAACAGGCCCGGCAATGCTGTCAGGGCGTAGAACAGATTATTGGTCGTCTTGGCAGAAGGATTCAGAATGAAACTCAGCAGAAAGACAACCAGCGCAGCACCAAAATAAAGCTGTACCTTGCTTGAAGGCGTACCGGTTCGGTCAAATGACATTATTGAGCAACCAACCTGCTACCAGTCCAATGATCACCGCGACGATCAACTTGACGCGATCACGACGTTTTCGACGCTGCTTGTCGAGCCGCTCTTGTGGCACCACGACGTGCTCACCGAATCCGGTGTGGAGCACGGCATCGTTTTCCAGAATCAAAGCGTATCGGTTTTCCGAAGCGAACAGCTGTGAAAGTTTCTTTTCCCCGCCATGGCCTGCATAAGGTGCGTGCTGCTTGTAGTCGGCCAGACGGCGCAATCCCGGATTGAAGGAAAAGCCCTGCCACTCCGGCTTGTGCGACCCCAGTTTGTAGAACGGGATGCCCTGCACCACTTCGCGCTCGTTCAGATAGACATACGGGCTGTGTATCTGCAGGTCATGATTGAAACTGCGCAGCCACACCTGCAACGCCTGAGGATCGTTCTCCAGCAGTGTCATCGAATCTTCGATGAAGTGCGGGCGGTAGAAATCCCAGTCATCTTCGCAATGGAACACCCAAGACGTTTCGATCAGCGCGTAGGCAGCGTCCACCGAGCGCATCTGCCCCAACTTGGGATTGTTGATGATGAAGCGGGTATGAGCGCGCCAGTGCTCAGGAATACAGGCTTCGACCTGAACGTCTCCTGAATCCTCGGTGATCAGCACATGGCGAATGGCGGCGGTGTTGTAACGATCAAAGGTTTCCAGGGTGCGCTTCAACAGGTCGAATCGCCCGCAACTGGTCACCACCAGCGTGATGTCGCTATTTTCGCTGAATACCATCATCTGTTCCCAATCATTGGAAGTTCAAGAAGCATTACCACGTCCAGCGCGACCGCAGACGGTCGACCCAGCTGGCAGCCGGCATGGGTCGCAACGGTGGACGCATGTGTTCGACAATGGCTTTGCCCAAAGCGTGGAACGTATAGCGCTCCTCGACGAGCGCCTGCCCATTACGGGATATTTCATCGGCCAGCGCCGGGGCGGCGCGCAGTTGCGCCAGCTTTTCACGAAGTTGGGGAATATCGCGGTACAGCACAATGTTGTGCATATCCACGAAGCCCAGCGCGCGATTCTCTTCAGCGCCCTGATCGAAAGCAAGCAGCACGCAGCCGCAGGCCATGGCCTCGAAGTTTTTGATCATGTATTCGCCCATGCCGACATCGGCGCTGACGAAAAAGCGAATGCGGTTCAGCGTTTCGCAGTATTCCTCACCCGACTTGGTGCGCGTGACCAACAGATTCTCATGCTGCCCCAACTCGTCGAGCAGCGCCTTGCGGCCGCTGTAGGCGACACTATTGGTGCTGCCGACGAACGCCAGCTCGATGTCACGCTCATGGTTCTGCGCCTGCAGCAGGGTCTGATCGTAACCCTTGGGCACAAACACCGCGTCGAAGCCTTCCTCACGCAGCCGCTCGCTGACCATGAAGCCCGAGCACAGCACCCGGACCCAGGGCAGCTTGCGATAGTGCGCGCTGAACTTGCCGGTGTACTTGCAGGCGATGTAATTCTGGTAAGCGTCGTGCTCGAGAATGACCAGATTCGGAATCGTACGGATGAAGCCCACCTGACGCACTTCCTGCTTGAAGCGCAGAAAGAACACGATCCGGTCATAACGGCTCACATCGACTTCACGTCGAAAATAGCTGCGCAGGTTGCGCTGATCATTGGAGTCCAGCCAGCGCACGTCGCAATCGCAGCTGGACGCGATGCCGTCGTAAAGACGATCCAGAATCGCACGCTGCTCTTTCTGAACCAGAAGTAGGACTTTCATTGTTTTCCTTGCAGTACTGCGCCTGCTGAATCAGAAATCACGGCTGCGCCAGAACAACTCATGTCGTCGCACAGCCTTTCGGAAAAATTCGTTCTCACCCTCGGCTGGCCAGCGTCGACCGGCGAGCACCTGCTGCAGCCAGCGGCGCACTCGACGCTTGGTCGGCATCGGCGGTTGCAGGTCATGCATCATGCCCAGCGCCATGGCTTTGTCGCGCTGGGTCGGCACCGACAGCTCAAGGCTGTAGGGCTCAAGCTTCAATTCGGCATCGAAGACCGGCGGCAGGCTGATGCCGGTGTAGGCATCGCCCATGGGCCAGCGGTCGTTGTCGTGCAGGTGATTGGCGTAGCCCAACACGACGTCCGGCTGCCACTCAAGGCCGGTCAGCGCTTCACGCACGGCCGCCTGCGCACAGATGTGATCGGGGTGCGGGTCGATAGCCGGGTGCGGCATGACGATGACCTGCGGCCTGGCCTTGAGAATCAACGCGCGTAGATCGGCCAGCAGATTATTCCAGGTCGGCCGGCCGTCATCGCCCGGCAGCGGCAGAGCGTTGAACTGGCGAAAAAGACGGGTATCGAGCAGATCCGCTTCGCGGGAGCCGACCGACGTGTCCGGCGCTACCTGCATGGCGGGCAGTTGCAGGCAGAAATAGCCGAGTTGCACACACCGCGCCTCCGATACTCCGCCCCAGCGCGCCACGGCAATGCTGTCCCAGGCGCGCAGACGGCCTTTCATACGAGCGGCCTCGGCCTTGTCCATGCCCATCTGCCGGTAGTGATCGGCTTCGATTTCACCCGCAGTCAGGGTCACGATCCATGCTTCATCCGCCTGGCTATACAGCCCGAAGGCGGCAAGCTCGGCGTCATCGGCGTGCGGCGCGATGACCATCACCCGCTGCTGGCGTGCATCAGGCTGACGGAATACCCACAAACGCGGCTGTCCAACCAGACGGCAGAAACGCCCGCGCACGCTCAATACACCTGCTGCCAATGGTTCGCCGAGTCCGGTCAGATTCAGATAGCGCATGGCATCTACCCCGCGCTCGAAGGCTTGCCGATCAACAAGCCCTGCACCCTGAAGTTCGACGACCGGGTCCAGAAAACGCCCCAGCCAGCTGCTTCTGAGGCTCAGCGCCAATACCAACGTTTCGCCGCCGCTGAGCGCGAGCGGCTCAGCAAACGTGAGTCGGCCATTCTCCAGACGCACACCCGAGACTTCGTTTTCGGCGGCAAAATTGTATTGATAGTCGTCCGAAGGCGAGTAGAACAGATGATCGGCAAACCAGGCCTCGTGAGCGATCCAGGCACCGACCGCCAGCACCGGTATCAACCACCACGCGACCGCCACGCCAAGGGCGATCAACAGCAACAGGCCACCCAGCAACGCCAGCCGCTTGTTACGGCGATGGCGCTTGAGCAACTCCTGCTTGCGGCTCAAATCTGAAACACCGGCACAGGGTTGCACCAGCGATCCTTGTATTCGCGGTCGGCGCGGCCGAACGAGAAACGCAGCGACTTGCCCAGCGCCCGTGCATCTTCCCAGGCACTTTGCGTATTGACGAAGCTCAGCACGCTGCCCGGGCTGAAATCACGGGTCTCTGGATCGACGCCGCCGTTGACGTATTCGACGCTGACCCACTCGGGCGCTTCGACGCGATACACCAGTTGAATGGCAATCGGCGCATCGTTGAGAAACACCACCGAGCCCATCAGCAGGTCGCGCAGCAACTCGATCACTTCGGCCTTGTGCGCAGCCCCCGTCGCTTCAAAGCCCCAGCGACGCTTGAACAGCTCGCAATACATGCGCGCGAGTTCTGCGCTGCCGAACTCGCTGACCGGCCGGACCGTGCCACCCGCTTCCTCCAGCAGGCGCAACTCGCGACGCTGGTTGTAGCGAAATTTCTTTGACAGCTCTTCAGGGGTGCGCGCCATGGCCAGCGACTCGGCCTGCGGCTTGAAGGTGCTGACCCGGCCTTCGTTCAACGACGAAATGTAACGCCCACGATGACGCACCGGCACCTCGACACCCTGAGCCACCGGCAGAATCAGCTCGGCGTTGCCCAGATCGAAAAGACCTTTCTTGCCATGACGCTTGAGTTCGTCCTTGGACAGCGCCAGCGAACGGCCCCAGGTTGCAATGGCCGCCTTGATGTCGCCACCCTGCTCCCAGCCCAGATAACGCACAGGAATGTCAGCAAAAACGGAAAGACGTTCGACAACGTTGGGGTGAGTGGCCACGCTACCGCCAAACCGGTGCCACGCCTGCGTATAGGCAGCGGCATCGATTTCGGTCCAGCCACGTTCACGCCAGCCTTGGAGTCGGTTGAGCATCAAGACTCCGCAACCAGACGGGTGACCTGAGGCAGGCGCCAGAATACATTGCGTACCGCGTGATCGGAGAAGCGCTCGCGCAGACGCAGAAGCATTCGCTCGGCACAATCCTGACGCTGATCGGCATTCAGCCCGGCCATGTGCATCAGGCCTTGAGCCAGACGCTGCTCATCCCCCAGCGGGAACAGCAGACCGACGTCCTCGACCACTTCACGTGCGCCGCCACAGGACGTTGCCACGACCGGCACACCGGCCACCATCGCCTCCAGCAATACCATGCCGAACGGCTCGTGATCCGAACTCAGAGCAAACACATCGAACGCCTTGAAATAACGACGTGCATCAGCGACCTGGCCCAGGAACAGCACATTCGCGCCAATGCCCAGTTCACGGGCAAGCTCCTTGAGGGACTCTTCCAGCCGCCCCTTGCCAAGAATGACCAACTGGCTGTTCTCGGGCAGGCTTGGCAGAGCGAGCGCAAAGCCGCGCAACAGGGTCGCCTGATCCTTGTCGGGATGCAGACGCCCAACATTGCCGACGATCCAGGCAGATGGCGAAAGTCCCAGTTCGACGCGGGCGTCTTCGGCGGAAAACTGACTGCCCTGCAGTTGCTCGACGTCGATGCGGTTGTACAAGGTCTCGATGCGCTCGGCCGGCCACGCAGGCAGGCTTTTACGCATGTCGTCACGCACCGAATCCGAGACGCCCAGCAGGCTCAGTCGTTTGCGGAACAGGTTGGCGAACAGCTTGCGGCTGCGGCGCTGATAGTCGCCAAACGCGTGATGAACGCCGATTACCGGCAAACGTGTCGCCAACAGCGCGATATAGACCGGCTTGAAGCGGTGAGCGATGCAGAAGGAGAAATGACGCGACGCCACGATGCTGCGCAATTCGCGAATGGCGCCCAGCTTGAGGCCACGAATGGCCTTCGAGCTGAATTCCATGAACAGCACTTCGTCCGAACCGCAGTCGGCGACCACGTCAGGGTCGGCGGCACCGGTCAGGAACACCGTGGTCACCCGGTAGCCCTTGCCTGCGAACAGGCTGGCATATTGCCGTGCGCAGTCCAGAAACGGCCCGTCATAGCCGTGACAGAACTGCAGCACATGACGTTCAGCCGAGCGTGTCATAAGCCTCAACGCCCTCTTTGACCACCAGAATGTCTTCCATGATCAGGTACTCGAGGTCGGAGCCGAAGAACATGTTCAAGGCATCGGTCGGCGAGCAGATCATCGGCTCACCACGGCGGTTCAGCGACGTGTTCAGCGATACGCCGTTGCCGGTCAGGTTTTCCAGCGCCTTCATCATGTCGTAGTAGCGCGGGTTGTATTCGCGCTTGAGCACCTGGGCACGGGACGTTCCGTCTTCATGGACGACTTCCGGCACGCGGGTCTTCCACTCTTCCGCCACTTCGAAGGTGAACGTCATGAACGGTGCCGGGTGATCGATCTTGATCATCTGCGGCGCGACGGTATCGAGCATCGACGGGCAGAAAGGCCTCCAGCGCTCGCGGAACTTGATCTGGTGGTTGATGCGATCAGCGACGCCGGTCACGCTCGGGCAACCAATGATCGAACGACCACCCAGCGCACGTGGGCCGAACTCCATGCGACCCTGGAACCAGGCCACGGGATTGCCCTTGACCATGATCTCGGCGATCCGCTCAGGAGTGTTTTCGATCTGGCGCCAGACGGGTTTGCTCGGATGACGGGCGCACGCGGCGATCACATCTTCATTGCTGTACGCAGGGCCGAGATAGACGTGCTCCATCTTCTCGACCGGCACGCCACGCGCGTGAGACACGTAAGCCGCTGCGCCCACCGCCGTACCGGCATCGCCGGACGCAGGCTGGACGAACAGCTCCTTGACCTCGGGACGGGCGATGATGCGCTGGTTCAATTTGACGTTCAGCGCACAGCCACCGGCGAAAGCGATCTTGCCGGTCTCCTTGAGGATGTCACCCAGGTAGTGGTCCATCATCTGCAGCGCGAGCTTTTCGAACAGCGCCTGCATGCTGGCCGCGTAGTGGATGTACGGCTCGTCCGCCACATCGCCGACGCGCTTGGGTCCGAGCCATTCGATCAGTTTCGGCGAGAAGTAGAAGCCCTTGCCGTTCTCTTTGTAGCGACGAAGCCCGATGACGTTGGCCAATTCGGTGTTGATGATCAGCTCGCCGTTCTCGAAAGTGGCCAGGCGCGAAAAATCGTATTTGCTGGCGTCGCCGTACGGCGCCATGCCCATGACCTTGAACTCGCCATCCAGCATCTCGAAACCGAGAAACTCGGTGATTGCGCCATACAGGCCGCCCAGCGAGTCCGGATCGAAGAATTCCTTGATCTTGTGGATCTTGCCGTTTTCGCCGTAGCCGAAGAAGGTCGTGGCGTATTCACCCTTGCCGTCGATGCCCATGATCGCGGTTTTCTCGGTGAAACCGGAGCAGTGGTAGGCGCTGGAGGCGTGGGCCAGGTGGTGCTCGACCGGCTCGATCTTGATCTTTTTCGGATCGAAGCCCAGTTGCTCGAGGCACCAGACGATCTTGTTGCGATAACGCTTGTAACGACGGTTGCCCATCAACAGCGCATCGAGGGCGCGATCCGGCGCGTACCAGTAGCGCTTGGCGTAGTGCCAGCGCGCCTTGCCGAACAGACTGATCGGGGCGAAGGGGATTGCGACCACGTCGACGTCGGAGGGCTTGATGCCTGCCTGCTCCAGACAGAACTTCGCCGACTCGTAGGGCATGCGGTTCTTTGCATGCTTGTCGCGAACGAAGCGCTCTTCTTCGGCCGCTGCGATCAGCTTGCCGTCGATGTAAAGCGCTGCGGAAGGATCATGGCTAAGGGCGCCGGACAGGCCAAGGATCGTCAATGCCACAAGGGTCTAGCCTCTTTAGTCTGCATGCAGGCGCATTGCGCCCGAGAAAATGTGTGCCCCCGCACAGCGGGCTGAGGGCAGCTAAAGCGCGGGATTATAGCGTAATGACCAAGGATTTGGCTCGGGGGCTGTAAGGCTTTCAGTAAACAGGCGACGCCGCCGCATTTCAGCACCGCCCGGCAGAAATGCCCCCGCATGCTGACATTCAATAACTATCTACGCTCCCGGCCCGCCGGATTCTGATTGATTGACGGCCAGAAATCACGGCCTCACGGCCTTCAATCAGCGGCGCACTTCGCGCCCCTCAGAGCCGAAAAACAATGCAGACACTGACACCTGTCCCCCTCACCCCCCTGGACACCTTTGCACAGGCGTCCGCCGCACTGAAACGACTGGATGAACTGAGCCGCCGATCAAGCGATACGCTCAAGCAATTGCCGGCACCCGACGACGCCCTGCTGGATACACCTGCGTCCGAGACACACATCACTGGCCTGATTGCGCAGCTCGACAATTACTGGCGGCCGGTCACGACACCCGGTGAGACCCCTTACGATCAATACCTTTCAGACCTGCGCCAGGCCCTGCGCGACGAGGTGACGCTCAAGGTGCACGAGGGCGAGCTTGCGTCAGTCTACGCACAGTGTCTTCCCGCCACGGTCTCGCAGATGAACACGTCACCGATACCCGACGCCTTTTCCCTCCACGTCCAGCTGGATGACGACGTTGAGGCTGAGCTGGCCGGTGCCCTGGTGCTGTCCCAGGCGCAGGGCCCGACTTTACTGGTATTACCGGGTCTGGGGCTCACGGCGTTCGCCACCCGGACACAGATGCTGGAGGCGCTGGCGCTGTGGCTCAACTCACCCGCCTTGAAGGGCGCACTGACGCGCAGCCTTGAACAGCGTTATCAGAATCAGCTTGCAACCATCGACGCCGACCCCGACCTGTATGCCGATCCGTTTTTGAGCACAGACGTGCAATTAAAAGCGATTGACGCAGATCCACTGGCTCATGCGCTGGACAGCCTGCTGACCAAACAGCGCAACGATGTTCGTCACGCCTGCGCCCTGCAAGGCGTCGGTGACCGACAGAAGCATCGGGCACTCATTCAGCACGCGATTGACCAGCGAGGCCTGTTCGGTCCACAGGCAATGCTTGAACTGCGTGAAATAGCGCTTCGTGAGGCCGATTATCGTCGCAGTCTGCCGGACTGGATCAAGCTGGCAAGCCCTAAGGAAATGGCGATCTACACCGAGCGCCTGGACCGCTGCGAACAGGCACGCGCCGCTGTTCTCAGTGCGCTGGGTACGGCGGCCTCGCCAGAAGCGTTCGCCCTGGCGCATCTCAACGTGCGCCTGGCTGACGATCTGGGATACGCCCTGGACCCCGGCCTCATCACCATCAGCACCCAGCGCACCTTGCCTGTGACAGGCGAAACTTACCGAGTGACGCGCTCGTGGGTCGAACTTGCACTGTACGGCCTGCACCCGGGCGACCGCACAGAGGGCTCCGATTTTCTGACCCGAACCACGATCGACTACGACAACGTTTCGCTGAGCCCCGCCTATACCGGGCTGGATGCGGCCTACATCGCCCGCGTCGTCGAGGAGCTGGATGTGCGCGTCAAATTTGGCGCCTTCCAGAAAGCAACCTACCGCCAGGCCCACAACCAACGCCTGATGCGTACCCTGACCCATACGCAAATCACGGCACTGGCGTGTGCCGCCAAGATGCAGGGGCATATTCGCCCCGAGGATTTCGCCATCGTCGAAGCCGTCTTGCAACCTGCGCAAGCAGTCGCAGAGGCGCCGCCCCGGGTTCAACAGATCAGGCTGGACGGACATGCGGTCATGAGCAAATTGCTGGTGTTTCGCAAGCAAAGTGCATCAGGCCAACTGGAGCGCCTGATTATGTTCGCCCAGGACGCTCCCCATCAGCGCAGTTTCCATGCCTTCGACAACGAAGACCAATTACTGCACAAGCTGGTCGGCTGGGTGAAGTCAACGGAACACCTGGACTATCTGCTCAGCCAGCTTGAGGTTTCCGCCCGACCGCGGCTCGAAAGTCGATTGCAGGCACTGCGACTCAAACCGTACCCGCAGGCTGATTTCGTCCGCCTCATTGACGTGTCCGACTACGCAATGGCGCTTTCGCTATTCGCGCTCGACCATGCCAGCGTGACAATCTCGGAACAGGCGCGCCACACGCCCTCCTGGTACGCAGGCGCCTCTCTTGAGAATCGCCAGCAACTGATCGCACTGGAAGAGGCCGCCGCTGGCGCGCTGCGCAACTACCAGCTAAAAAACCACACACACGTCAAGCCGTTCGAGGAGTACGTATTCGAACGGGCCAGCCAACAGATCAATAAATTGCTCGGCCTGCCTGACGGTACGGTGGACCCCGACCTGATCGTGATCAGCAGCGAGCGTGAAACCCTCACCTACACCGACATGTTGCTCAACGGCTACGACGACAGCATTGACCCGACGCGCGCCACCGCAGACAGGATGGCGACGTTCAAAGGCCCGGAAGGTGTTGACCTCAGCGCTCTTTCACCTCAGAAAGTGGCAGGCTCGGTACGCGGCAAATGGCTTGCCGACGACTACATCGCGCTGGTCAGGCGCACACTGCTCAATCCAGACGATGAAGGCTATGAATACCGTCGAACGGCGAGCGTAGCGATCAACCAGTTGCACATGAAGGCCGCGGCACTGCGCAGCGTTTTGAAGGGGCATATCAAACGCGATCAGTACGACTGGTTGATGAACAGCCTGGACCGCGCCCACCTGAATGACACTCAAACGCGCCAGCAATACCCGTTCTATCCCTTGCAACTGCATATCGACAAACCCTTCATCGCCTCAGGCCTGAAAGGCGTGGACCAGTTGGTCATTCCCGATCAGCAATTGACCCACGTCGAAACGGTTCAAGGGTGCGTTGCGATCCTGTCTACCCAGACCCGCCAGACTGCGCTGCTTTATACGCCCCAGGCACCGGACGGCGTCGAATTTCGCCTCTTCAGCGACTTCATCCCCTCTCTGAGCAAGGCGGGTATGATCGACTATTACAAGGACCGCTGCCGCCTTCAGTCGCGTCGGACGCTGGCTTTTTTCCTGCGCGACATGCAGCAGGGCGGCGCCAGCAAGGCACCGTTTCTACCAAAGGAATACATCGCGGACTTCGCCGACACCTGTTTCAACCGGTTTATCGAACGGAAACTGCGCGACATCGAAGACACCACCACCGGCCGTCACGAGATGCTGTCCAGAATGATCTGGATCAGCGCTGAACTCATCGCGACGGCATTGACGCTGCCATTCCCGCCCGCGAGCTTTGCGGTCGGCACTTTGCTGTCCCTGCACGATACGGTGCGTGCCGTACAGGCACTGACCGAGGGCGACCAGAACGCTGCCAGCGGCTATATCCTCTCGTCCCTGTTCAATGGGATCGGCGCAGCGGGCGATCTGCTTTCCGGCATGAAAGGGTTTGGCGGCATCGTGCATCGCCTTGAAAAACGTCTTCCCGACGCATCGGCGCTGCCGCCGATTGCTCCACTCGACCTGCCACCGCGATACGAGGATCTGTTTCCGGCCAGTCTGCAGGACAAGACTGTGCTGGTCGGCAAGGTAAACGCCAACGGCCACGCGCCCCTGTTCCAGCAGGCCAGCACGTCGTCACAGAAAATCAGCGCCACCGGGCAGTTCGCCAGCCGCACATCCGATGGCAGCTGGCACCCCTTGAGTTCGCCACTGGATAGCGCCAAGACCGCCGGTCGCGACCTGGCGGTCGATGTTTCCCTGCAAAACGTGCCACGCATCAAGGGCGGTCACGCCAACGGTATCTGCAGTGTCCAGGGCAAGCACTACATCAACCTGTCCGGCAAGACCTATCAGGTGCAGTTTGATGCCCACATGCGCCACTGGCAGATCATCGACCCGGCCAACCCGTTCGCATTCTTTGGCAAACAGCCGGTACGCCTGAACGAACAAGGACAATGGGAGAAGATCGGCCGGCATCAATTGCGAGGAGGCGGGCATGGCAATGAAGGCACCTACAGGCCGCTGCCGGAAGAGGCGGCCGCCGGGCTCAACACTACGGTTCGCTTGAGCGACTATGAGATGCCGCCCGAGATGAGACCGGGGCTGTATGCGATTCTGGACAAATTCGCCCCAGACCCGACAGGCATGGATCTGGAGTTTTACTTCAAAAGCTACTACGACGAGTTGCGTCAGGAGTTCTCAAGACTTCAGGACAAGCTCTATCAGGATGCCTACGCCTTCTTCATGAAGGTGGTGGTGCCCGCCCGCCCCTCACTGCCGACCCTCGCGCCTGGCGCCGGGGTGGAGTCGCTGTTTGAAAGCGTCTTCACGCACAGCAATGGGCTGGTGTTGAGCGAGGCCGGACAATCGGTCGCCAGCAAGCGTCTGCTTATTCTCAATATGCCGTTGCTCAAAAAACAAAACGTGGAAGTCCTGTACCTCGACCACCTGTTCACCGACAAACACCTCGATAAACTGAACACGTATCGCCAACTGGGCGGAAAAAACCGTTCCGGCTCTCACGAAATCAAGAACCACCTCAAGCATCTCAATAAGGGCGCTTTGCGCAATCAGACCTCCGAATACGATTACTACCACCTGATCAAGGCCGCACACAGGCACGGTATTGAGGTTCGCCCCTTCAGCTCGTCAACCAGCTACCCGCTGCAGGACCACCCGGTTGCCGCCGCCGCAGGTGACCTGACCGCCGCGCAGAAAACGAGCAATTTTTTCGGCCATCACGTGATCAGCGCTGACGTGGCACGCCAACCTTCAACACGCTGGATCGCGCTACTCGACCAGAAGCTGGCCACCACCCACGACACCATCCCGGGTATTGCCGAACTGCAAGGCGCTATCAGCGTGCATGTTCAAGACATTCCGATAGGGCGTCCGACCCGTGTGCTCGCGACCGGTACAACCCCATCCACTGCCGGACGCTCAGCTGACTTCACGATTGAATTTTCCAACCCCCTGATCACGGCGCCAAAACCTGTAACGCAGCCAGGCACGCGGGTGGATGAAATCTTGATGAACCGAATGGCCGATCGGCAGACCATCGAGTCGGGGGAGCGCTGGGCAGGCGATTACGTGTTCCGTTGGGAGCCAGAATCGGGTTGGGTGCGCAGTGAGCAACAAGGCTCGACCAGCCCTCGCCCGGTGACCGCCATTCAACAGTCGCTGAGCGACGCGACCTACGAGGTGCCGCTCGAACAAAGAAGCGCCCTGCACACGCTGGCCAGCTTCGAACATCGCGGGCTGGATGAGCGCTTCTTTTATTTCGATGAGGAAATCGGCGAGGTCAGGGAAGCATTTTTCAGGCTGCGCGCACAATTGCAGCAGGACGCCCAGGCCGTTGAGTCCGCAGTGCTGCCCGCCCGACCTTTACTGCCTGAAATAGCGCCCAAGACATCGCCTCAAGCGCTGCTTGAAAAGCTCTATCAGCACACCGACGGCGTCGTTCTGGGCGAGACGCACAGCTCGATAGCCAGCAAGAAGCTGATCATCGACAACCTGCCTTCGCTTGCGCAACAGAAGGTCAAGACACTGTATCTGGAGCATCTGACCAGCGACCTGCACCAGGCGGACCTGGACCATTTCTTCGAAACAGGCGAAATGACCAAGCACTTGCTGCATGACCTGCAGACCCTGGACATAGGCCACCGGACCGATCCGGCCGGGGTCTATAACTTCGAGAAACTGGTGATCCAGGCCCGGCAACACGGGCTGGAAATTCGGGCGATCGACTGCCTGGCCAGCTACCACCTCAAAGGCCTGCCCAGCGAAACAGTCACCACTCGCCAGCAAATGATGAATTATTTTGCGTCCCGCACGATTCGCAGGCATCAGCAGGTCATGGGCTCGCACAAGTGGATTGCTCTGGTCGGCAACAGCCACTCCAACACGTTCAAAAGCGCTGTTCCCGGCATCGCTGAACTGGAAGGTGGCATTGGCCTGCGGGTAATCGATGTAGTCCCCGGCCAGTCGCGGGGGGTAGTACGCGATCCGGGCGAATCCCTGCTGGTAGGTCTAGGCAAAACCCGCGTTCACATTCAGGGCGACTACCGCGTAGACCTTGAAGTGCCGCGGCCTGACGTTACGGTGCCCAGAACTCATTCCGCAGGAAGGCGTCTGGTCAAGCCAGGTATGTTCCTGATCGAACAGACCGACGAGGGCCTGCACACCATCGTGCATCGCTCGCGAGACGGCCAGATCCATCGCACCCCGGTGCACGTCGACGCAAAGGGCAAGCTGTCCGTTGATCGTCCAAGCTGGACAGGGGTGCACTTGAAGACTTACGAAGACATGAACGCCCTGACCATCGCGCTCAGGGACATCAACCTCAGTCGCGTCGAATAACGCGAACCACGGCAAGGACGAGACGGCTCAGGCCGGCTCGCCCTTCGGCAAGCGCTGCTCCAGCTTCTGGTGCAGCGCGCTCTGCGCTGGCCAGTTGCGCATGAAGCGCGCGCGGTCGCGGGCAAAAGCTGCCTCGAACGAGGCTCGGGAGGCATGCTGCTGCATGGCGTCCAGATCAATCAGTGCCCAGCGCCCTTCCTGCCAGAACACGTTATGCCCCTTGAAATCACCGTGACTGATGCGCTCGCGTATCAACTGCGCAAACAGCGTGTCGAGCGCTTGCAGCTCGGCCTCGGGCACCTCACCGGTTTCGACATGAGGCGAAAAGCGCTCGATGATGTCCGGTCCCGGCAGGAACTCGGTCACCAGATACGCCTTGTTACGCAGGCCCAACACACGTTTTTCCCTCACAGCCAACGGCTTGGGCGTCGCGATGCCCAGAAACGCCAGCCGGTTGCCCTCGCGCCAGGAATGCCAGGCACGACTGGGACGCCAGAAGCGCTTGAGCCAGTGACTGAAATGCTTGATGTTGTAACGCTTGATGACCAACGCACGGCCATTGACCTCGACCCGCCCGACACTGGCGGCTCCGCCGGTCTTGTACAGATGCCCCCCATCCAGCAACGCATCGGCCTGATCCAGCACCGGCACCATTGCCGCTTCTTCCTCGCGACGAATCGCCTGAAACACCGAAGCACCGTCCTTGACGCTGAACAGGCTGCAATCGCGCCCGGTCTTGTCGAGAAAATCCTTCAGACGCCAGCTGCGTATCTTGTCGATCTGTTTCTGCAGCGCCTCCATCGGCAAGCCATGTTCGGCATTGCTCAACAGATAATGCACCAGCAACTCTTCGGTAAACGGCTCGAAAGCGCGAGGCAACTGGGCAAAGAACACGCCGAGGTTTTCCAGGACTTTCTGGCGCGACAAAGGCTGTCCGGCCTGCTCGGCTCGAATGCCTGCGCCGTCGATCATGTACAGCTTGCCGTCATGGCGCAGCAGGTTGTCCAAATGAAGGTCGTCCTGCCACAGGCCTTTGGCATGCAACAGGGCAATCGCCGAGAGTGCTTCGCCCAGCACGCTTTGCTGATCATCGGTCAACGGGGACTGGTGCTGCACGGCATTCCATGCATCGCCAAGGCTTGGTGCATTTTCGAGAAACTCGAACAACAGCCAGCCACCCTCGCCTTCCTGCAGCCCGTCGGCCAGCAGCAAAGGCGTAGTCACGCCCTGCTCGGCCAGCAGCCGTACGCCGCTCAGTTCACGCTGAAAATGCCGGGCGGCCTTGCTGCCGACCAGCAGCTTGGCCAGCACCGTGCGACCACGCCAGACACCTGCGCCTACGTAGCGCTGACCGGGCAGTACACGCAGCAGGGTCAACAATTGCAGTTCGGCGGCGCCTGCGGCATCGGCCAGGGTCAGGCTCATCGGCAGCTCGGGCGTGCGCCCGGCATTCTTGAGGTCGGACAAACGCATCAGCGGGTCTCTTTCTGGTCACGGTGTTGAAGGTCACGCTTGTGCTGGCCTCGCTGCCCGAGGCGCGCACGCCATTCGTTGACCCGTTCGCTGTCGGGACTGGCTTGCAGATAGGCAGCCAGCAATTCGCGCTGATCGGCTTCTGTCCACACCCGTGCGCGGCGCAACAGCGGCTCCAGATCCTTGACCCGGTCACGCTTGCCAAAGATGACCGGCCGGGTCTTTTCCAGATCGATCAGCTGCGCCTGACAGCCTGCTTGATCGGTGCGCAGAAAAATATGCTTGGGATAGAAACAGCCATGGATCTGCCCCGCGCCATGCAGCGTGCGCGCCAGCAGCCCACAGGCTTTCAGAATAGCCGATCGCGATGCGGCGCCCAGCTCCGTCCAGCCCTGCAGCAGTTCATCCAGATCGGTCCAGCCGTCGAGCGCGCGGGTCATCAGAATCGCCCGACGCTCGCCATCGACCCTGCTCTCGCCGTAAAACGCCGCCTGCAGGGCCGGGATACCCAGCTTCTGGTAGCGGCTGATGTTGCGAAACTCGCGGGAAAAGGACGGCTCGCCAAACGGATGATGCAACGTGTGGGTCAGGTAATTGCTCTGACGCTTGAGGTAAAAACCCTGGCCGTCCAGATCCAGCCGGAACACGCTGCTCCAGCCGCCTCGCCCGGTATTGGGCTCATCGACCGCGTCCAGCTTCATGCTCCACAGCGACTCGAAATCGGTCAGGCCATGACGCTCCAGCAGTGGCAGGTCGGCACTGGCAATGAAAACGCTCATTCGCGCCCCTCGAAAAAGCTGACGACATGGCGGATACGCTTTTTGTCAGAGGCGTTCAGACGCGCCCGCTGACGGTACTGCAGGTAGAAGCGCAGTCGCTGGGTGGCGGAAAGATGGTACTTGGCGACCTTGTCCAGGCACGCCAGATCCTTGGTGATCCGGTAGCGCAGCATGAAGCTCCACCAAAAGGCCCCGTTGGGGCAATCGATGAAGAACAGCCGGGCCTGATCGTCCACCAGCAGGTTGCGCCACTTCAGGTCGTTATGGGTGAAGTGATGGTCATGCATGATGCGCGTGTAGGACGCGAGCTGGCGGCTGATGCCATCCACCCACTGCCGATCGGACAGCAGCGGATCCTTGCGCAGCGCCAGCGCAGACATGTCTTCGGTGTTGGGCAATTCGCGGGTGATCAACGCACCACGGTCATAGGCTGCGCCGTTGCGCTCAAGGCCCCAGGCCACGACTTCGGCAGTGGGAATGCCCCACTTGGCGAAACGCTTGAGGTTCTGCCACTCGGACTTGACCCGGGGCCGCCCCAGATAACGTCGCAGGCCCTTGCCGGCACCCACGTAGCGTTTGACGTAGTAATTGATCCCGGCGCGCTGAACCCGGATCACCTCGGACAGCGGATCGCGGGTCAGGCGTTCGCCCTGCAAGGCAAACACGGCGTCCAGGCTTCCGAAGTCTTCAGCCAGAAACGCGTACGCAGGCTCCAGGTTCCAACCCGCCATCAGAGCGCATCCCCGTATCGCACTTTGCGCTGATAAAGCTTTTCGGCCTTGGCCTCAAGCCAGCCGAGCAGCTTCGCTTCCCTGGTCAATATTTCCCGCAACGGCTTCTGGAAATAACCCTTGAGAAAACGCAGTTTGTCGCGACGCGTCAGACCGATGTCCAGCGCCGAGAAATACAACGCCGCCAGGTCCTTGTTTCGCCAGCGCGGAGTGATCGCCCGGCGGGTCTGGGCGCGATGCAGGTCGATGACGGACAACTTGAAGTCGTCGGCCGTGACGGGCTTGTCGGTGTGCAACAGAAAATGGCAGATGTAACAGTCGCGGTGATTGACCCCGGCGCGGTGCATCATGCCGACCAGTCGGGCGACCTCGGCAATATACGCCCGCTTGAGGCGCGGCTCGGGCGGCTCGTTGCGCCAGTTGATGCTGACGTCTTCCAGGCTGGTGGTGGGTGCCAGCTCTTCGGTAACGATGAACGAGTGCTGCGCGGCCGGATTGTTGCCACGCTCGCCATAGGCCACGGCGGTCATGGTCGGCACACCGACTTCATGAAGACGCTCGATTGCGTCCCACTCCTTGCCTGCGCCCAGCACCGGCAACTTGGCGGTGACCAGATTCTTGGCAATTTCGCCCCAGCCGATCCCCCGGTGGATCTTCACGAAATAGCCGCGCCCGTCGACTTCGGTGCGCAGCGTCCGGCGACCTTCGAGCTCGCGATACACCTCACCGCTCAAGGCCTCGACCTCGGCGAATGCATCGCGCCCGGCCCACAGGGTCTTGAACGGTTCAGCAAGGAACAGCTTCATCAATAGTGCTCCGCCAGAATCACATCGGCAGCGTGCTGCGGCATGCTGTAAAGGTCCGCCGTATCAGCGAACGCCAGGCCGTTTCGGCTCCAGTTACTGCGCGCTGTATCGTCCTTGAGCATGTCTGCCAGATAACGATTGAGCTGCGCCTGGTCGAACGGTTCATCCAGCACCAGACCGCAGTCGGCTTCGGCGATGTAATGGGCATAGCCGCACACCGCGCTGACCAGAACGGGCAAACCTGCCACCAGTGCCTCAAGCAGCACGGTGCCGGTGTTCTCGTTGTAGGCCGGATGAATCAGAACGTCAGCGCCCATCAGGAAGCGCGGGATATCGCTGCGACCTTTCATGAAGGTCACTTGATCACCCAGGCCCAATGCAGCGCTTTGCAGCTGGAATACCTTGGGGTCGTCCTGGCCGATTACAAACAGCCGCGTGCGTTTCTTCAGCTCGGCCGGCAGTGCCGCCAGGGCCTTGAGGCTGCGATCCACGCCTTTTGTCTTGAAACCGGAGCCGATCTGCACCAATAACAGGTCATTGTCAGCGAGACCGAACTCCTGTCGAAAGCCCGAACGAATCTCCGGCGCTTCGGGTGGGGCACGGCGATCCGGTGAAATGCCGGGCGGCAGCAGATGAAAACGTGACAGCGGGGTGTCGTAGTGTTTGATGAACAGCGGCTGCTGCACTTCGGAAATCATCAGGACCTGGGTCTTGGCGTCCCTGGCGAACACAGCGCGTTCGTAATCGGCAAAGTGGCGGTAGCGTCCCCATTTGCGATACAGCGGGCTGCGCAGGTTTTGCGCCTTATCCTCGAAGCAGCCATCTGCCGCGTAATAAACGTCCAGACCCGGCATCTTGTTGAAGCCGATCAGACGGTCCACGGGGCGCCTGGCCAGATCCGCCTCCATCCACGCGCTGAGCTTCTCGTTGCGGCGATGGTTGAAAAAGGCTTTGACCGGCGCGACCAGAACCTCGAAGCCGGGCGGCACGTCGCCTTCCCAGATCAGGGTGTAGACGCGAATCTGATGACCGCGTTTCTGGCACTCCAGCGCGATGCGCATGAAGTCGCGTTGCAGTCCGCCGAACGGAAAGTATTTGTACAGGACGAAAGCCAGTTGCATCAGCCAGGTTCCTTTGCCAGCAACAGCGCGCCCAGTTGGCTCGCTACTCGCTCGGGATTCAGGCGAGTGAAGCACGGTGGCCACTCGCGTTTAAGGTCAAACCGGCGCTGATCTTCAGCGGTCGGCTGGTACGTGCATTTCTTTTGCAGGCACGGCGCGCAGCTCGGGTAATCGGCGGCCAGATGCACCTGAGATTTTCCATAGGCCCCGGTCAGCACCGGATTGGTCGGCCCGAACAGCGAGACGGTCGGTACATCCAGTGCAGCGGCCAGATGACCGATACCGGTGTCCACCGCCACGCAGGCCTGCGCCTGAGCCAGCACCCGCGCCACGCCCGCCAGATTCAATTTGGGTAACACATGCGCCGTCTCCAGCCCGTCGGCGATGCGCTCGGCGCGTGCCTTTTCAGCCGGATTGCCCCACGGCAGGCGAACCTGCAGGCCTTGAGCGGCCATCCGTTCAGCGAGCTGTCGCCAATACAGCTCCGGCCAATGCTTGGTGTCCCAAGTGGTGCCGTGCAAAAACAGCACGAAGGGAGCTTGGGGCGCGCCATCCTGAGCTGTCAGCTTATTCAACCCGTAGTCACCGATTTCAGTCGGAACGCTGTAGGCCAGCGCCTGAGCGAATAACTGCCGCAAACGCTCGACCGCATGCTGCCCCCGTGCCACCGGGTAGCGCTTGTCATAGAAACGGCTGGCCACCGGTTCGCGTGCCGAGTCACGGTCCAGACCGGCCACCGGCGCATCGACATAACGGGTCAGCCAGGCGCTCTTGAACAGACCCTGCGCGTCGATCACCAGGTCATAACGCTGCTCGCGCAGACGCGCCTTGAATCCGCGCCACTCGCCGCTTCTGAAGGTTTGCCACAGGTTCTTGCGCCAGCGGCGGATCGCCACCGGAATGACCCGGTCGACCGCAGGATGCCAGGCAGGAATCTCGGCAAAGCCTTCTTCCACCACCCAGTCGAAGCGGATGCCCGGCAGCGCGCGGGCCGCGTCGGTCAGCGCGGGCAGGGCATGGATCACATCACCCAGCGAAGACGTCTTGATCAGCAATACCCGCAACGTCAGATGACCTCTACCGGAGTGCTGTCCAGACGGCCCAGCGCCTGGATCACGGCGCCCGGCTCAAGCAGGCGCATGCAGTTGTAATGACCGAAGCGGCAGGTGCGATCAAAGCATGGGCTGCACTCGATACCCAACCGGACAACCTCGACCTCGTCGGCCAGCGGCGGGGTAAACGCCGGCGATGTCGAACCATACACGGCCACCAGCGGACGATTCAGCGCGGCCGCAACGTGCATCAGACCGGAATCGTTCGAAACGACCGAGTCGGCACACGACAGCAGATCAATGGCTTCGGCCAGCGAGGTCTGGCCGCTGAGATTGACGGACTCTTCACGCAGACCGGGAATCAGGTTCTCACGGATGGTCTCGCCGACCGGGTGATCCTTCTGCGAGCCGAACAGCCAGACCTGCCAGCCTTCGCGGATTCGCGCATCGGCGACCTGAGCGTAGTGCTCTGCGGGCCAGCGCTTGGACTCGCCGAACTCGGCACCGGGGCACAGCGCCAGCACCGGACGATCCAGCGTCAAACCAAACTTGGCCAACGCGGCATCGCGGGTTGCCGGGTCGATCTGCAGGCTTGGTTTGGGGTATGGCCGGGGCAGTTCTGCACCCTTGTCCCAGGCCAGCGCCATGAAGCGCTCGATCATCAGCGGATAACGCTGCTTGTCCAGCGTACGCACATCGTTGAGCAGCCCGTATCGGAACTCGCCACGCCAGCCGGTGCGCTGTTTGATGCCGGCGAAAAAAGGCACAAGCGCGGACTTCAGGGAATTGGGCAGCAGAATCGCCTGGTCGTACTGACCGGCCAGCGATTTGCCGATACGCCGACGCGTGGCCAGCTCCAGAGCACCGTGGCCGAGGGGAAAGCTGAGGGCGGCGCGCACTTCGGGCATACGCTCAAGCAACGGACGACTCCACTCGGGCGCCAGTACGTCGATCTGGCACTCGGGATGACGCTGCTTCAGGCACTGGAACAGCGTTTGCGCCATCACCATGTCACCGACCCAGCTAGGCCCAACGATCAGAATATTCATGCTTCATCCAAAAACGACCGGAAACGATCAGGGAGGCCGATCAGGCTGCGTGACATTCCCACACAACCTGTCGCCTCCCTGTCATAGCTTTATATAGTCTTGTTGTGAAAGGACGACATGTCGCCCGTTCAGCTCAACCCCATCTGCGCCCAGATCCGCATCACTTCACGCCGTTCGCAATGAAACTGATCGCCGCTGACCACACCCGCTTGTTTCTGCAAGGCCTGACGGTGCGCCGCCGAACGGTACGCCTTGTAGGCCTCGCGCAACAGGCTGGCATCGGCGTCGGGCAACAACCCGGCCTCTTCCAGCCCTTCGAGAATACGAATGTTATCGGTGTATTGCAGCAGCCCCGGATGCTCTCTGGACCACGCCAAGGCCGCGTATTGCACCATAAATTCGATATCGACGATACCTCCGGCGTCCTGCTTGAGGTCGAACGGCATGGAGGACTCGAAGGCATTGGCTCCCCTGCCCGCCGCCGTCAGACGGCTGCCGAGGTTGTCACGCATCTTGGCGCGCATCTCGCTGACTTCGGCACGCAGCTTGTCCAGATCCCGCTCGCGACCCAGTACGTCGGCGCGCACCTTCTCGACTTCACGGCCCAGGTCGGGGCTGCCGGTCAGGACGCGCGCGCGGACCAGCGCCTGATGCTCCCAGGTCCAGGCTTCCTTGTCCTGATAGCGGGCGAATGCGCCCAGCGAGCTGACCAGCAGCCCCGAGGCGCCGGACGGACGCAGACGCATGTCGACGTCATACAACTGACCGGAGTTGGTCTGAGTGGTCAGCAGGTGAATGATCCGCTGCCCCAGCCGGGTAAAGAACTGCGCGCTGTCGATCGGCCTGGCACCGTCGGTTTCGGTCTGCGGGTCGCCGTCATGAATGAACACCAGATCAAGGTCGGAGCCATGACCCAGTTCGATACCCCCCACCTTGCCGTACCCGACGATCACGAACCCCGGATCGCACAACGTGCCGTCAGGCCGCGATGGCGTGCCGTGCCTGGCCACGCTGTGACGCCAGGCCAGCGCCAGCACCTGTTCAAGGATCGCCTCGGCCAGCCAGGTCAGGTAGTCGCTGACCTTCATCAACGGCAGGCTGCCGGTAATTTCCGACGCCGCCACCCGCAGGCTGTGAGCCAGTTTGAAGTGTCGCAGCGCTTCCATCTGCTGCTCAAGGTCATCCTCGGGAATGCGGATCAACCGCTCGCGCAGTTCGGCGGCCAGTTCAGGCGCCAGTGGCGGATTGAACAGACGGCCTTCATTGAGCAGTTCGTCGAGCAGCAACGGGAAGCGGGCGATCTGCTCGGCGATCCACGGACTGGCTGCGCACAGGGTCAGCAAACGGCGCAGTGCATCGGGGTTCTCGGTGAGCAGCACCAGGTAGGCCGAACGCCGGGCCACCGCTTCCACCAACGGCAATACGCGTTCAAGCACCAGATCAGGTTTAGCGTGCTCCACGGCCTGGGCCAGCAGACGCGGGATGAAAGCGTCCAGCCGTTCGCGACTGAGGCGCTGCATCGAGCGCAGGTGCGGGCTGCTGCGCAGGTTCGCCAGATGTCTGATCGCCGTTTCGGCGTTGACGAAACCGGCCTGGGAAAGCTGGCGGCTGGCGGCCTCTTCGTCCTGGGACTCCTCCCACAATGGCAGCCACTCGCCGCCGACGATCACGTCACTGTCGTCTTCCTGCTCTTCATCCGGATCAGAATCCGGGTCGGCAATCACCTGACGGAAATGCCACGACACCCGCCCACGCCAGTACATCAGTCGTTCGTGAAAGCTCGCCCAGTCGGAAAAGCCCATCATCAATGCGATACGTGCCTGATCCTGCTCGTTGTCCGGCAGCATCTGGGTCTGACGGTCGGCAATTGCCTGAATGGCATGTTCGGTATAGCGCAGGAATTCATAGCCTTCGCGCAACTCTTCGGTCACGGCGCCGGGCAGATAGCCTTGCCCTTCGAGGGTTTTCAGCACCTTGAACAGCGGACGCTGCTGCAGGCTGAGGTCGCGACCGCCGTGAATCAGCTGAAAGGCCTGGGCGATGAACTCGACTTCGCGAATGCCGCCAGCGCCGAGCTTGATGTTCTCGGCCATGCCCTTGCGCTTCACTTCCTGCTGAATGAGCTGCTTCATGGTGCGCAGCGCTTCGATGGCCGAGAAATCCAGATAACGGCGATAGACGAACGGGCGCAGCATCTCCAGCAACTCGGCACCCGCCTTCTGATCGCCACCGACCACACGCGCCTTGATCATGGCGTAGCGTTCCCAGTCACGGCCCTGATCCTGGTAGTACTGCTCCAGCGCATTGAAACTGAGCACCAGCGCCCCGGATGAACCGTAAGGCCGCAGGCGCATATCGACGCGAAACACGAAGCCATCGACGGTCACCGGATCCAGCGCCTTGATCAGTCGCTGCCCCAGGCGAATGAAGAATTCCTGATTATCGAGAGGACGCTTCACGCCCACCGTCTCGCCGCCTTCCGGGTAGCCGAAGATCAGATCGATGTCCGAGGACAGGTTCAGCTCGACGGCGCCCAGCTTGCCCATGCCCAGGATCACCATCTGCTGCGGCAGCCCCGTGCGGCGCCCGGTGGGCGTACCGAACTGCTGACAAAGACGCTCGTGAAGCCAGTGGCAGGCCAGGTCGATGCAGGCATCGGCCATGTCCGACAGGTCGCGGCACGTCTCGATCAGATCCGCCTGGCGTGTCAGGTCGCGCCAGATAATCCGCACTTGATGCCGCATGCGTTGGCGACGTAGATTACGTCCCAGCTCATCGTCAGTGGTCGCGGTGCCCAATGCATTGGCTATTTGTCCACGCAACTCTCCTGCCGAAAAGCTACGCTCCAGTTCGCCCGCATCGGCCATGTCCAGCAGCATGCGCGGATCCCGGCAGATCTGTTCGGTGACGAAATCGCTGGCTGCGCAAACGCGGTCGAACGCCAGACGACGCGACTCGGGCCATGCGTCGAAAGAAGCCAGTGCCTCGGCAGACAAATCAGCGAGAGCTGTACGAAATGTCTGTTGTGCACGGGTAATCAATGGCAGCAGGATGGCCGGAAAATCGGTCAGTAAAGGTAGGCTCATGGTCTATCCTTGATCGGCGTGCGAAGGGCTACCTGCCATGACTGCGAGTTTCACCTGCCACCGCCGCTTGTCGAACAAAGGTTATAAATTGCTGGAAAAATCGTTTTAGAAGCATAAAATTCCGACTTTTTACCGCAATACTTTCGAAACACATCAACAGTAACGTTTTATCTCACAACACAACAGGAGCGATTTGGTCGCTTCTCTGTAGTTTTACTACTGGTTCAGTTACTCGGAGGGCTGAAATAGTCGTCGATTTGTAGTAAAACTACACGCCGCCGGGCCAACCTCCGGTAATCCAAGAATTTATGTCGTCTGCCCACAAGGCCAGTCGCAAACTCAGGCAACCGATTCTGGAAGCCTTTCCGCCCTGGAGCAAGCCATGCAAGACCTCGATCCCGTCGAAACCCAGGAATGGCTGGACGCCCTGGAATCGGTTCTCGACAAAGAAGGCGAAGACCGTGCTCATTACCTGATGACCCGTCTGGGCGAACTCGCCACCCGCAGTGGTTCGCAGCTGCCTTACGCCATCACCACGCCTTACCGCAACACGATTCCCGTCACCCACGAAGCACGCATGCCTGGCGACCTGTTCATGGAACGCCGCATTCGCTCGCTGGTGCGCTGGAACGCGTTGGCCATGGTTGTCAAAACCAACCTGAACGACCCGGATCTGGGCGGCCACATTTCGAGCTTCGCCTCCAGTGCCACGCTGTATGACATCGGCTTCAACTACTTCTTCCAGGCCCCGACCGAAGAGCACGGCGGCGACCTGATCTACTTCCAGGGTCACGCATCGCCAGGCGTCTACGCCCGTGCGTTCATGGAAGGCCGCATCACTGAAGAGCAGATGAACAACTTCCGTCAGGAAGTCGATGGCAATGGCCTGTCGTCCTATCCACACCCGTGGCTGATGAAAGATTTCTGGCAGTTCCCGACGGTATCGATGGGCCTTGGCCCGATCCAGGCGATCTACCAGGCACGCTTCATGAAGTACCTGGAACACCGCGGTTTCATCCCGGAAGGCAAGCAGAAAGTCTGGTGCTTCCTGGGCGACGGCGAGACCGACGAGCCGGAATCCCTGGGCGCCATCGCCCTGGCCGGTCGCGAGAAGCTGGACAACCTGATCTTCGTCGTGAACTGCAACCTGCAGCGTCTGGACGGTCCGGTTCGCGGCAACGCCAAGATCATCCAGGAACTGGAAGGCGTGTTCCGTGGTGCTCAGTGGAACGTCACCAAAGTCATCTGGGGCCGTTTCTGGGACCCACTACTGGCCAAGGACGTCGACGGCATCCTGCAGCGTCGCATGGACGAAGTCATCGACGGCGAATACCAGAACTACAAGGCCAAGGACGGCGCGTTCGTCCGTGAGCACTTCTTCAACTCGCCTGAACTCAAGGCGATGGTTGCCGATCTGTCCGATGACGAGATCTGGAAACTCAACCGTGGTGGCCATGACCCGTACAAGGTCTACGCGGCCTATCACGAAGCTGTGAACCACAAGGGTCAACCGACCGTGGTTCTGGCCAAGACCATCAAGGGTTATGGCACCGGCGCAGGCGAAGCGAAAAACACCGCGCACAACACCAAGAAGGTCGATGTCGACAGCCTGCGTCACTTCCGTGACCGCTTCGACATCCCGGTCAAGGATTCCGAGCTGGAAGCCCTGCCGTTCTACAAGCCGGAAGAAGGCAGCGCCGAAGCCCGTTACCTGAGCGAGCGCCGTGCCGCACTGGGCGGTTTCGTGCCACAGCGTCGTGCGCAGAGCTTCAACCTGCCGACGCCGCCGCTGGAAACCCTCAAGGCTATCCTTGACGGTTCGGGCGACCGCGAAATCTCCACCACCATGGCGTTCGTGCGTATCCTGGCCCAACTGGTCAAGGACAAGGAAATCGGCCAGCGTATCGTTCCGATCATCCCGGACGAAGCCCGTACCTTCGGTATGGAAGGCATGTTCCGTCAACTGGGCATCTACTCCTCCGTCGGCCAGCTCTACGAGCCAGTCGATAAAGAACAGGTGATGTTCTACCGCGAGGACAAGAAGGGCCAGATCCTCGAGGAAGGCATCAACGAAGCAGGCGCCATGTCCTCCTTCATCGCAGCCGGTACTTCGTACAGCAGCCACAACCAGCCGATGATCCCGTTCTACATCTTCTATTCGATGTTCGGTTTCCAGCGTATCGGCGACCTGGCCTGGGCCGCTGGCGACAGCCGCACCCGTGGCTTCCTGGTCGGCGGCACCGCCGGTCGTACCACGCTGAACGGCGAAGGCCTGCAGCACGAAGACGGTCACAGCCACATCCTGGCCTCGACCATCCCGAACTGCCGCACCTTCGACCCGACCTACGGTTACGAGCTGGCTGTCATCATTCGTGAAGGCATGCGCCTGATGTTCGAAGAACAGCAGGACGTTTTCTACTACCTGACCGTGATGAACGAGTCCTACACCCAGCCAGCCATGCCGGCCGGCGTGGAAGACGGCATCATCAAGGGCATGTACCTGCTCGAAGAAGACACCAAGGAAGCGGCGCACCACGTCCAGTTGCTGGGCTCGGGCACTATCCTGCGTGAAGTTCGCGAAGCGGCGAAAATCCTGCGTGACGAGTTCAACATCGGCGCTGACGTCTGGAGCGTAACCAGCTTCAACGAACTGCGTCGCGACGGTCTGGCGGTAGAGCGCAACAACCGCCTGCACCCAGGTCAGAAGCCTGAGCTGAGCTACGTCGAGCAGTGCCTGAACGGTCGCAAGGGTCCGGTCATCGCATCGACCGACTACATGAAGCTGTTCGCTGACCAGATTCGTCAGTGGGTTCCAACCAAGGAATACAAAGTACTGGGCACCGACGGTTTCGGCCGTAGCGACAGCCGCAAGAAGCTGCGTCACTTCTTTGAAGTCGACCGCCACTTCGTTGTGCTGGCAGCCCTGGAAGCCTTGGCTGATCGCGGCGATATCGAACCTAAAGTCGTGGCTGAAGCCATTGCCAGGTTCGGTATCGATCCAGAAAAACGCAATCCACTGGACTGCTAAGAGTCTGCTTCAAGAGCGCTGATCAGGGCGTGAACAGCCGAAGGTGCGGAATTTACCTCGCGTAAATGAGCATCCAAGGCTGTTTCGCCGTAACTGAACCAGCGTATTCGTGAGTGAACAGGTTCTCCCAAGGAGATACAGAGTGAGTGAGCTAATTCGCGTACCCGACATCGGCAACGGTGAAGGTGAAGTCATTGAATTGATGGTCAAGGTCGGTGATCGCATCGAAGCTGACCAGAGCGTTCTGACGCTTGAGTCCGACAAGGCAAGCATGGAAATCCCTGCCCCCAAGGCGGGCGTGATCAAGGCCATGAAGGTCAAACTGGGCGACCGCCTGAAAGAAGGCGACGAGTTGTTCGAGCTGGAAATCGAAGGCGAAGCGGCTGCCGCACCGGCCGAGGCCGCACCTGCTGCTGCCGCGTCGGTACAGGACATCCACGTGCCGGACATCGGCTCGTCGGGCAAGGCCAAGATCATCGAACTGATGGTCAAGGTCGGCGACAGCATCCAGGCCGATCAATCGCTGATCACCCTGGAATCCGACAAGGCCAGCATGGAGATTCCATCTCCTGCTGCGGGCGTTGTCGAAAGCATCGAAGTCAAACTGGACCAGGAAGTCGGCACCGGCGACCTGATCCTCAAGCTGAAAGTCGAAGGCGCAGCCCCTGCCGCCGCGCCTGCTCCGGCAGCCAGCGCACCGGCGGCCGCATCGGCCAAGACTGAAGCCGCGCCGGCTCCGGCCGCAGCACCTGCTCCCAAGGCGGACGCCGCGCCAGCACCGGCTGCACCGGCCAAAGACGGCGCCAAGGTCCATGCAGGCCCGGCAGTTCGTCAACTGGCCCGTGAATTCGGCGTCGAGCTGAACGCCGTCAGCGCCACCGGCCCGCACGGCCGCGTTCTGAAGGAAGACGTTCAGGCTTACGTCAAGGCCATGATGCAGAAGGCCAAAGACGCGCCGGCTGGCGGCGCAAGCGGCGGCATGGGCATCCAGCCGATTCCGGAAGTCGATTTCAGCCGTTTCGGCGAAATCGAAGAAGTGCCGATGACTCGCCTGATGCAACTGGGTGCGACCGGCCTGCACCGCAGCTGGCTCAACATCCCGCACGTCACGCAATTCGACCAGGCCGACATCACCGAACTGGAAGCTTTCCGCGTCGCGCAGAAAGGCGCTGCCGAGAAGGCAGGCGTCAAGCTGACCGTTCTGCCTCTGCTGCTCAAATCCTGCGCACACCTGCTCAAGGAGCTGCCGGACTTCAACGCCTCGCTGGCTCCAAGCGGCAAGGCTGTGATCCGCAAGAAGTACGTGCACATCGGTTTCGCAGTGGATACCCCGGACGGCCTGCTGGTCCCGGTCATCCGTGACGTCGATCAGAAGAGCCTGCTGCAACTGGCTGCCGAAGCCGCTGCACTGGCTGAAAAGGCACGCACCAAGAAGCTGACCGCCAACGACATGCAGGGCGCCTGCTTCACCATCTCCAGCCTCGGGCATATTGGCGGTACTGGCTTCACGCCAATCGTCAACGCGCCGGAAGTGGCTATCCTGGGTGTTTCCAAGGCAACCATCCAGCCAGTCTGGGACGGCAAAGCCTTCCAGCCAAAGCTGATGCTGCCGTTGTCGCTGTCCTACGATCACCGCGTGATCAACGGCGCGGCCGCTGCCCGCTTCACCAAGCGCTTGAGCGAATTGCTGGCGGACATCCGCACAATCCTGCTGTAAGCCCGAGCAGGCCTGCCTCACAGCGGGCCTTGCCGCACGTGTTTACGAGCTGCCACGCTCGAACCTCAACCCCGCCTTCAAGCGGGGCTTTTTTTGCCTGCCGGTTCCTTCGTCGACCTGACGCAGAGCCTCATGGGATTCGGGTGATCGTCCTCACGCTCCGGTGCCCGTCGCTCCGCGTGGGCATGGCTCCCGTGATGCGCTGCGTCACATTCAAGCGCGTCCTCGGCGGCGTTCCCACGCAAGAGCGTGGGAACGATCATCGTGTTCCTCCGTGAAGGCTTTTTGTATGACGATGAGCGCTGCGCGTGGAAGTGCAGCTCGGAAGCCAATGCCTGCACAACGCACGTCGAAACCATCAATTTCACGAGCCATCGGCTGTTTTATGCGCGACCATTTCCCCACTAACGACAGACCTCGGCTCCTTCAAAACTGAATCGTTTAGCCTATCCGATCATCTGCGCTGAAGAACTGGCCCTTGCGGCCGACACTTTTATAGCACTAAGCCACCGTGGTCTCTTGTAAGCATGGGCCGCATGATGCAACCTTGCCATACGCGGAAACAGGCCTTTGGCCCAACGCAATCAGTATTCCGGAAGCGAATTTGTTGATGAAGAGCCAGACCGATGCTGCCGGTAGATCCGCAGCCGAGGTAGTGACGCAATTGCCTGTGCCTTCGCGCCTGGGCATGCTGCGTTTCGAGCGGCTTAACGAAGCCAATTGGGCGCTGTTGTACCTCGACGCTAACTGTGAAAAACAGTTCGGCCTGCCTGCCGTGGATCTCTGCGCCCTGATTGGATCGCCCTACGCCAGTCTGATGGAGCCCGAAGCGCGCTACCAATTGCACGATGAGGTGCAACTGCAGCTGGCGACGTCCAACAATTACAGCATTCGCTATACCCTGCACACGCCCAGAGGCCCGGTTGGCCTGCTGGAAATCGGTGAAGCCTACAAGCAGCACAATCGCCATCTGTTGCGTGGCTATTTCCTCATCGTCGAAGACTCTCTCGCAGAAGGCGAAGTGGCTGTCGACAATGACCTGGAAACCCGCAACTCGCGCCTGCAGATCGCCCTGGAGCTGAACCAGCGCGCCCAGCGTGATCAATACGCGCATCTGGAGCGCGTCCGGGCTCAGCAGGACCTGATCCTGCGCCTGACGCGGCATCGCTACACCACCACCAATACCCTGCTGGAAGCGGCCGAGCTGATCACCAAAAGCGCCTGCGTCATCTACGACGTGGACCGCGCCAGCATCTGGAGCCTCAACGACAAGCGCATGGAGCCGATCGCCGATTACCACCGGCAGACTGGCGACTATCATCCTCGCTCGTTCATCGATGTCAGCCCGTACCCCGGCTACCTCAACGCCCTGCACACCAGCAGGGCGATTGATGCATTCAACATTCAGTCCGACCCTCGCACCCGGGAGCTGGCCGAAAGTCTCCACCCGCAGCAGACCAACGCCACCCTCGATGCGAGCATTCGCATCGACGGTCAGGTGGTGGGCGTGCTGTGCCTTGAGCAGACCGGTTCGACCCGTGAGTGGCAGTCCGACGAGATAGCCTTCGCCGGTGAGCTGGCCGATCAGTTCGCGCAGGTCATCAACAACCTCAACCGCCGGGCGGCGACCAACGCGCTGCACCTGTTCCAGCGTGCGGTGGAGCAAAGCGCCAATGCCTTTCTGCTGGTCAACTGCGACGGCGTGGTCGAGTACGTCAACCCAAGCTTCACGGCCATCACCCAATACAGCTCCGAAGAGGTGGCAGGTCGCAAGCTTTCTGAATTGCCGGCGCTGGAAAACCTCAACGAATTGCTGCTGGAAGCCAATTCCAGCCTGACGACCAGCAACAGTTGGCAGGGCGAGTTCAAGAGCCGCCGCAAGAATCTGGAACCCTACTGGAGCCAGCTGTCGATCTCCAAGGTGTACGGCGACAACCGCGAGCTGACGCATTACATCGGCATTTACGAAGACATCACCCAGAGCAAGCTGGCCCAGCAGCGCATCGAACGCCTGGCCTACACCGATAACCTGACCAACCTGGGCAACCGGCCGGCGTTCATCCGCAATCTGGACGAGCGCTTCGACCGCGACACCGATACGCCCATGAGTCTGCTGCTGGTCGATATCGACAACTTCAAGCGCATCAACGACAGCCTTGGCCACCAGACCGGCGACAAGCTGCTGATCAGCCTTGCACGCCGCCTGCGCAATACCTTGAGCCCGACCGACGTACTGGCACGCTTTGCCAGTAACGAATTTGCCGTGCTGCTCGATCACACCGATCAGGAAGCGGGTCAGAACATCGCCAGCCAGGTCCTGGCAACGCTGGACAAGCCGATGTTCGTCGATAACCAGTTGATCAGTGTGACCGGCTCTGTAGGCCTGGCCTGCGCGCCACTGCACGGGCGCGATCCGCAGACCCTGATGAAAAATGCGGGCCTGGCGCTGCACAAGGCCAAGGCCAACGGCAAACATCAAGTACAGGTGTTCACCGAAGCACTCAACGCTGAAGCCAGCTACAAGCTGTTCGTCGAGAACAACCTGCGCCGTGCCCTGACGCAGAACGAGCTGGAAGTCTTCTATCAACCCAAGCTGTGCCTGCTGTCCGGCAGGCTGATCGGAATGGAAGCGCTGCTGCGCTGGAACCACCCTGAAAAGGGCATGATTCGTCCCGATCAGTTCATCAGCGTGGCGGAAGAAACCGGCCTGATCATTCCCATCGGCAAGTGGGTCGCACGCCAGTCCTGCCGTATGAGCAAAGACCTGACCGCAGCCGGGTTCGGCAATCTGCAAGTGGCCATCAACGTGTCGCCCAAACAGTTCTCCGACCCCGATCTGGTGTCCTCGATTGCCTCGATCCTCAAAGAGGAAGAGCTGGATGCGTCGCTGCTGGAACTGGAACTGACCGAAGGCCTGCTGCTGGAAGCCACCGAAGACACGCGCCAGCAACTGGACTCGCTGAAGAAACTCGGCCTGTCGCTGGCCATGGATGACTTCGGCACTGGCTACTCGTCTTTCAGCTACCTGAAGAAATTTCCCATCGACGTGATCAAGATCGATCGCAGCTTCATCCGTGATATCCCGGATGATGAAGACGACATGGAAATCACCTCGGCAGTCATCGCCATGGCCCACAACCTCAAGCTCAAGGTGGTCGCCGAAGGCATTGAAACCGCCGCCCAGCTGGCGTTCCTGCGCCGTCACCGCTGCGACGTCGGGCAGGGTTATCTGTTCGACAGACCCATCCCGGGCGAAGAGCTGATCAAAAAACTGCAGCGTTACCCGCGCCGACCGCCGGCCTGATCCCTCTTCCTGCACCTTGCCCAGTCGGGCACACTGTCGGTCTGTTTTTACACGGCAGCACTTGTTTCTGCGTGTAACAGGACTTATGTAGAGGTATTCATCTGTCCTGGCCCCTGCTGCCTGTCTCTAAACGAGAGGATATGGTTCATGACTCTGCGCTCGGAAATTCTAGTGAACAAGAACGTACTGCCTACCAAAGAACAAGCACTGCCGGGCCGTGAAACACCCATGGCGCTGCCCGAGACCCATTACGTCAACGGCAATCCTCTGCTGGGGCCGTTCTCCAACAACGTGGAATTCGCCATCTTCGGCATGGGTTGCTTCTGGGGCGCAGAACGTCGCCTGTGGCAACAGGAAGGCGTCGTGAGCACTGCGGTTGGTTACGCAGGCGGACACACGCCGAACCCGACCTACGAAGAAGTCTGCTCAGGCCTGACAGGCCACACCGAAGTGGTGCTGGTGGTCTACGAGCCTGAAAAGATCAGCTATGCGTCGCTGCTCAAAGTGTTCTGGGAAGCTCACAACCCGACCCAGGGCATGCGTCAGGGCAACGACATCGGCACTCAATACCGCTCGGTGATCTACTGCACCACGCCTGAACAACTCGATACGGCCAAAACCAGTGCCGAAGTCTTTCAGGCAGAACTGAGCAAGGCCGGTCTGGGCGGAATCACCACTGAAATCGAAGAGGCGCCGACGGTGTTCTTCGCCGAGGCGTATCACCAGCAGTATCTGGCCAAGAACCCACAGGGCTACTGCGGCCTGGGCGGCACCGGGGTTTGTCTGCCGGCTTGATCGCTACGCACTGATCGTGCCCACGCCAAGCGTGGGCATGCATCCAGAGAGGCGTTACCACGCGGGCGCGTGAGAACACTCAGTCACGCGCGCTCCATCACTCCGCAATCAACCAATCCATCTTCCAGCCGCCCTGGGTCTGGCCCAGTTTGTCGGCCAGATACGGCATCAGTTCGCGCAGCTCTTCTTCAAGACCCCATGGCGGGTTGGCGATGGCCAGGCCTGAGCCGTTGAGGCTGGCCGGGGTGTCCAGCGGGTGGACGTACAATTCGACGCGCAACAACTTGGGTGCGCCGGTTTCGGCGAGATCCTGATAGAAGCGTCTGAGCAGGCGCGGGTCCTTGATCGGATACCAGATCGCCGCCACTGTCTGACGCATGCGGCCGATGGTTTCCTTCAGCGCCACGGCGCAGCGCTTCATTTCGTCCAACTGTTCGAACGGCGGATCGATGAGCATCACCGCACGCTTCTCGGCCACCGGCAGTAATGCACGCGGCACATGCCAGCCTTCACCCAGGTGAACGGCAACGCGGCGGTCGCCCTTCATGTTTTCCTTGAGCAGACGTCCGTCTTCCGGGTGCTTCTCGTTGAGCAGCACACGCTCGCGCTCGCGGGTCAGGCGGCGGGCCAGCTCGGGGGAGCCGGGGTAATAGCGCAGCTCGCCATCGGGGTTCATGTCGCGCAGCACTTGAAGATAATCGGCAGCCAGCGCAGGCACGTCCTCCGCCTCCCAAAGACGGCCAATGCCTTCCAGCCATTCGCCGGTACGGGTGGCCTGATCACCTTTGAGGTCGTAAAGCCCGAGGCCTGCGTGGGTGTCGAGGTAGGCGAACGGCTGCTCCTTGCGCGCCATGAGGGCGATCAAGCGAGTCAGTGCGATGTGTTTGAACACGTCGGCGTGGTTGCCGGCGTGGTAGGCGTGACGGTAATTCATGGCAGCTCCTGGAAGGCTGCGCAGTTTAGCAAAACTGAGCGATGAACAAGAATTTGTAACGAATTTGCAGGACCAGTCCCTTTCATTTGCAGGACATTTCCGAGAAACTCCCTGGCCCTTGTGTCTGTCAATCCCGGTCACTACTCTGCGCCGGTCGCTGCAAATTCAGCGATGAGGAGTAGTAGCCCTCGGTGTGATTAGGCGCAATGCGCCACCTGTGAAAGGCGCTTTTTTATGGCCTGCATTTTATGGTGGCCGTGCGTCAGGGCATCTTCGGGTGCACCGGTTCCTAATCACCGGGCTACTACCTGCGCATGGCCGCCACCTTCGATTAGTAGCCGATGGTGACGACCTACCGATATTCGATTAGGAGTCATCTGAAATGCTGAAAATGGTCCCCGCCCTGCCCGCTTTCAAAGCCAACCCCGACCTGAGTCAGGAAGACGCGCTCATGCACGCCAGCGACCTGCTGCGCTGCGCCGTCACCAGCGCCTATGAATTCAGCGACAGCATGAGCGGCGCGCAACGCGACCTGACCCTGTCGATCATGCACCTGACGGAAATGGCCAAGACCATGGTGGACCTGACCCTCGACAACATGGCCACCGACTGAAAACGACACGCTCATAGCCAATCCAGCCATTGTCGGCTCAAGAGGGTTGCCCGCGCACAAGGCTGCTACCAGAATCGAGGGAAATTGAACAAGGAAAGACACGCCATGATGCACGCGGACCTGATTGATCAAGAAGACCTGATTGGCCAATTCAGGGCGCTGGGCTTCGACATGCCCGGCGGCGCTACAGCCGAACAGGCCTGTGCCCACGTCGTACGCGGCCTCAACGCCGAACGCGCCACCGCGCTGCGGCGTCTGGTCGAACAACTCCTGACCGGCAGCGCAACCATCCTGCCCGCCGTGCGCCAGGCCATCGACCAGCAATTGTTGCCCGCGCTTGCGGCTTACAGACAGAGTCAGGGCTGAGCCGGGTGTGACGCGAAGCGCGTCTTCAGACAAAACCTGCCTGACTGACGAAACCTGATCAGGTAGGAAGCGGCTTGCCGGCGAAGCGGCTTTTCAGACACAAGGCCAGTGATTGAACTGACGCTATCGCCGGCAAGCCGCCCACGGTCCAGTGTCTGCGGCGAGCCCGCACTCACCCCTGCGACAGGGTCTTGGCAATCACATCAACCGTCGCACTGACCTGATCTTCATACCGCGCCAGTTCGCCCTTGTGCTTGTCCTTCAGGTCGATCTGTTGGGAGCACAAGTTCAGCGCGGCCAGCACCAGCAGGCGGTCGCCGATCAGGGTCGGGTATTTGCGTTTGGTGTCGGCCAGCGAGGCGTTGAGCATGGCGGCGGCTTGAAGAAGTTTGACGTCCTCGCCTTCCGGCGCCTTCACCGAATACTGATTGCCCAGGATGGACAGGACCGTCACCCCGTTTCTGTCGAAGTTCATGCCTCGACAGCGCTGGCGCTGGTCGCCCGATCAACCAGTGCCTGAATGCGGGCGGCGGTGCTGCCCTGCTTTTCTTCCTGCTCCATCAGGCTCAATTGCAAGCTGTCGTTTTCATCCCTGACTTTGGCCAGCTCGGCGGTGAGCTGGGCATTCGTGTTTTGCAGGTTCTGGTTCTGTTGCACCAGATCACCGACAAGGTGTTCCAACTGGCTTAGGGAGGCTTCCAACATTCTGATTACTCGAGCAAATTTCAACGGGCGCACACGATAAAGAAAAGTCACTGCGCATGCCAGCGCTCAGGCCCTGCGGCGCTGGCGTCTTACGCCATGGACACGTCTGTAACGGAACGCATGGGGGGCTTGTGACTGCGATTCGGGGATCTTGTTCCGGCTGTTCGTCAGAGCATTTCTGCCTGCGACATAAACGCACAGCCCGTGGGCAAGATGCCATATGCCGGAACCCCCTATCGCCAGTACTTTCAAGGCTTTGCGAGGGTAATCGTCCATGGATGAAAAAAACGTCATGAATCGAACGTCGACAGGGCAGCCCATTACGCTCAAGTCCTCAGTGGTTCGACCGATAGGCACGCATTCACGTTACTTATTGTTTCTGCCGCATGGATTGCGCACCCTGACTCTGGAAGCCTTCTATGTCCCTTCGCAATATGAATATCGCCCCGCGCGCCTTTCTCGGTTTTGCCATGATCGGCGCGCTGATGCTGATCCTCGGCGTTTTCGCGCTTTCCCAGATGAGCAAGATCCGCGGCGCGACCGAGGTGCTGGCCGATAACAATGTGCCCAGCATCAAGAGCCTTGATCGTTTTGCAGAGGTCAGCATCCGTTTGCGAGTGCTGTCGTACCGTTTGCTGGTAAACCGCGAGCCGGACATCCAGCAGAAGACCATCGAACTGCTGGCCATGCGTAACAAACAGATCAACGATGCCCAGGCCATTTACGAAAGACTGATCAGCGACCCGAACGAGCGCAACCTTTACAACCAGTATGTGCAGTTGCTAGGACAGTACCGTGAGCTCGAGTCGCGCATGAAGACACTGACGCTCGCCAACAAGGTCGATGAGCTGCAGGATCTGCTCAATAAGGACATGCTCAGCAACTCCGACCAGATGAATGCCGTACTGATCAAACTGGTCGAGATCAACACCGCGCAGTTGATACAGGTGAAGAAGCAGGCTGCCGAAGAATACGACTCGGCGTTCGACATGGTCATCGCCCTGCTGGTCGCGGCTACCCTGTTGACCCTGGTGTTTGCCTGGATGCTGATCAAAAGCATCACGACACCGATCGCCGCTGCGCTGAACGCTGCCGAAACCATTGCCCAGGGCAATCTGACTCAGCCGATCAAGGTTGATGGAACTGATGAAGCCGGTCGCTTGTTGCAGGCCATGAAAACCATGCAGGACAAGCTGCGCGACACATTGCAGCGCATCTCCGGTTCGGCCACACAGCTGGCATCTGCCGCCGAAGAACTCAATGCCGTGACCGATGAAAGCGCGCGCGGTCTGGTGCAGCAGAATAACGAGATCGAGCAGGCAGCGACTGCGGTCAATGAAATGACCAGCGCGGTGGAGGAAGTGGCGCGCAACGCGACCAGCACTTCTGAAGCTTCACGCAACGCCACCGCTTCGGCAGGTGACGGTCGTGATCTGGTCCTGGAAACCGTCGGTGCCATTGAACGCATGAGCGGCGATGTGAAGGAAACCGCCGAACTGATCAGCAATCTGGCGAATGAATCCCGTGACATCGGCAAGGTGCTGGACGTGATTCGCGGTCTCGCGGACCAGACCAACCTGCTGGCGCTCAACGCGGCCATCGAGGCTGCCCGTGCCGGTGAAGCCGGTCGTGGGTTTGCGGTCGTGGCTGACGAAGTCCGCGCTCTCGCCCACCGCACTCAGCAGTCGACCAGTGAAATCGAACGCATGATCGGCAGCATTCAGGGCGGTACCGAGCAAGCTGTAACATCGATGCGCAACAGCACGGAGCGGGCCGAATCGACCTTGAGCATCGCCAAGGGCGCAGGCCTGGCACTGGATACCATCAACACCGCGGTGGAAGAGATCAACGAGCGCAATCTGGTGATCGCCAGCGCGGCCGAAGAACAGGCGCAGGTGGCGCGTGAAGTGGACCGCAACCTGGTCAACATCCGCGACCTGTCCGCACAGTCCACCACCGGCGCCAACCAGACCAGCGCAGCCAGCACAGAGCTGTCGCGTCTGGCGGTTGATTTGAACAGCATGGTGGGGCGCTTCAGCCTCTGATCAGCGCCTCGCCAGTGCTCTGCGTCCGCTCAGGAGTGTGACGCAGAGCGTGCGGTCCTGAGCGCGATCACATCTCTACAGCCTGACACTCGCAAACGTCGATTCATTGCGTGCCTGACTGAGTGCCGACATCGGCCCTGACAGCGGTGCCAGTACCAGTGCCTGCGGGATCGGCATCATGGCGACCTGCTGTGCGGTGTTGGAGCCTACGCGCTCATCGCGCGGCGGGATGCCGAAGTATTCGCGGTAGCACTTGGAGAAATGCGGCGTGGAGACAAAACCACAGACCGACGCCACTTCGATGATCGACATCGGCGTCTGCTTGAGCAGTTGCCGTGCACGGATCAAACGCAGTTTCAGGTAATAGCGCGATGGCGAGCAGTGCAGGTATTTCTGGAACAACCGCTCCAGCTGCCTGCGGGAAACGGCGACGTAGACGGCCAGTTCGTCGAGGTCGATCGGCTCTTCGAGATTGGCCTCCATCAGCGCAACGATTTCCTGAAGCTTGGGCTGATTGGTGCCCAGCATGTGCTTGAGCGGCACGCGCTGGTGGTCCTGCTCGTTGCGGATGCGCTCGTAGACGAACATCTCGGAAATGGCCGCCGACAACTCGCGGCCATGATCGCGACTGATCAGGTGCAGCATCATATCCAGCGGCGCTGTGCCGCCGGAGCTGGTGAAACGATTACGGTCGAGGGTAAACAGACGTGTGCTCATCGCCACTCGTGGGAAGGCTTCCTGCATGGACGCCAGACACTCCCAGTGCACGCTGCAATCAAAACCGTCCAGCAGACCTGCACAGGCCAGCGCCCAGCTGCCGGTGCACACCGCACCCAGACGACGGGACTGACGCGCCTGACTTTGCAGCCAGCTCACGTGCTCGCGGGTAACGGTGCGCTGAATGCCAACACCACCACAGACGATCACGGTGTCCATGACGGGCGCCTGATGCATCGCCGCATCCGGAGTGATCTGCAGGCCGTCACTGGCCCAGACCTGACCACCGTCCACGCTCAGGGTCGTCCAGCGATACAGCTCACGGCCGGACAATTGGTTGGCCATTCGCAGAGGTTCTACCGCTGACGCAAGGGAGATCAGTGTGAAGTTGTCCAGCAGCAGGAAGCCGATGGATTGTGGGGCGCGGTTCTGGGGTTGAGCCCCTTGATTGAACGATGTCATCACATTATCTCCTCTCACGTGGCGGGGTCGGCCTCAGGCGAGGCTCTTGTTATAGCCCTCATCCGTCGAGGGCTTTGTAATGACATCGCAAATCCCGTGCCTGAATTTGACCAGCCATTCAATAATCCCTGAAAACGACGTCGCGATGCGTCTATCCGGTAGCGACGTGCCTGTCTGTTTGCGACGTGGAGATCCGCGCAGTGCGGTGCCGTGTGAGCAATTCGGTAGCACTCGAAGGAAACGGCACACGTGTAGGCGCTTGAGGAGTGCTACTCAAAGCACAGGGAAGCAGGCAAGGTGCCAGCCCGGATTTCGCGCTAAAAGGTGGCGGCTTTCGGCGCCGGTGTTCGAAAATCGAGCAGCCCTTCAAAGTATCAGGATCGGGTCATGACTTTGCCATCCCGGAACTAACCCGGAACAACCCCCTCAAAAAGACCGCGCTCGCGAAGGCGCTGCTCGTCATGAACGGGCTCATGACCGTTTTCAGGCCCGATAGCCTCGGTCCGGCTCTGCTACGCTGGAGCCGCATCGCCCGCAGCATGTACGTTCACGCAAGTGCTCGACGCCCGGCACCGACATGCCCATACCCATCAGCGCCACAGGCCTCGAGCAGCACAGCCAGAAGACGTTTTTGGCCGTTTTCTGGCTGCTCTACCCCTGCATAAGTGCGCTTGCACGATGGAATAAATCTGTAAGCGACCTTGCGCACACTGGATGCGACCCCGCCTGTACTGGATACGACGCCCCCAGTATGCGTTTGATTTTGCCTGTTACATGATCGGCCTCGACTCGATCGCCAGGCGCAGTGATGGAGCTTCGCGAAATGCTTCGCCAACACATAAGTCGCGTCAGCGCTCACCTGATGAAACGGTGAGTGGGTGACCAAGAAGAAACTTGAAGGAGTCCACCCCGATGAAAGGTTCCAAACCGTTACTGTTGGCCGCCACGCTCTGTATACCGGTGCTGGCTCAGGCCGCCGAACCAGAAGCCTGTCATACCGTGAACTTCTCCGATGTCGGCTGGACCGACATCACCGTCACCACCGCAGTGACCAGCGCCGTACTCGAATCGCTCGGCTACAAGACCAAGACCACCATGATCTCCGTTCCCGTGACCTACAAATCGCTGGCGGATGGCAAGAACATGGACGTGTTTCTGGGTAACTGGATGCCGACCATGGAAAACGACATCAAGGCTTATCGCGAAGCCGGCACCGTCGAGACCGTACGCGCTAACCTGGAAAACGCCAAGTACACGCTGGCCGTTCCTGAAGCACTCTACGACAAGGGTCTGAAAGACTTTTCCGACATCGCCAAATTCAAGAAGGAACTGGGCGGCAAGATCTACGGCATCGAGCCCGGCAACGATGGCAACCGCTTGATCCAGAGCATGATCGACAAGAATGCCTTCGGCCTCAAGGACGCAGGCTTCAAGGTGGTCGAGTCCAGCGAAGCGGGCATGCTGTCGCAGGTTGATCGTGCCACGCGTCGCAATACCGACGTGGTGTTCCTGGGCTGGGAACCGCACCCGATGAACAAGCGCTTCAAGATGAAGTACCTGACGGGCGGCGACGAATTCTTCGGCCCCAACTACGGCCAGGCGACTATCTACACCAACACCCGCAAGGGCTATACACAGGAATGCAGCAACGTAGGCCAATTGCTCAAGAACCTGTCGTTCACGCTGGACATGGAAAGCACGCTGATGGGTAACGTGCTCGACGACAAGATGAAGCCGGATGCCGCCGCCAAGGCGTGGATCAAGAAGAACCCTCAAGTGCTCGACACCTGGCTGGCGGGTGTGAACACCGTTGACGGCAAACCAGGCCTGGAGGCTGCCAAGGCCAAGCTGACCCAGTAAGCCGACAGCAGGCGGGCCGGCCCCGCCTGCTGTCTTCACTTTCCCCCGCAAGCGGACAATCACTATCATGCTGACTGATCATAAAATCCCTTTGGGCGAGTACATCGCGGCGTTCGTCGACTGGTTGACACGCAATGGTGCCGACTACTTCGATGCGATTGCCTCGACACTGGAAATGATGATCCACGGGCTGACCTTCGCCCTCACCTGGTTCAACCCGCTGGTACTGATTGGCCTGATCGCCGCACTCGCCCATTTCATCCAGCGCAAATGGGGCCTGACGGTCTTCGTCATTCTTTCGTTCCTGCTGATCCTGAACCTGCATTACTGGCAGGAAACCATGGAAACGCTGGCACAGGTGCTGTTCGCCACCATGGTCTGTGTCGTGATCGGCGTGCCGCTGGGCATCATTGCCGCGCACAAGCCGATGTTCTACACGGTCATCCGCCCGCTGCTCGACTTGATGCAGACGGTGCCCACTTTCGTTTACCTGATTCCGACGCTGACGCTGTTCGGTCTGGGCGTGGTGCCCGGCCTGATCTCGACGGTGGTGTTCGCCATCGCCGCGCCGATCCGCCTGACTTATCTGGGCATCCGCGACGTGCCTCATGAATTGCTGGACGCGGGCAAGGCCTTCGGCTCCTCGCGCCGCCAACTGCTGACACGCATCGAACTGCCCTACGCCATGCCCAGCATCGCGGCCGGTATCACCCAGTGCATCATGCTGTCACTGTCGATGGTGGTGATCGCCGCGCTGGTCGGTGCCGACGGTCTGGGCAAACCCGTGGTCAACGCATTGAACACCGCTGATATCGCCTTGGGCTTCGAGGCGGGCCTGGCGATTGTGTTGCTGGCAATCATGCTCGACCGCATCTGCAAACAACCCGAAGCCAAGGTAGGGTCCGACGCATGAGTATTATCAAATTCGACAAGGTAGACGTCATCTTCTCCAAGGACCCGCGTGAGGCCCTCAAGCTGCTGGACGAAGGCCTGACGCGTGACCAGATCCTCAAGAAAACCGGGCAGATCGTGGGTGTGGAAAACGCCACACTGGAGATCGAGAAAGGCGAAATCTGCGTGCTGATGGGCCTGTCCGGTTCCGGCAAGTCCAGCCTGTTGCGCTGCATCAATGGCCTCAACACCGTGAGCCGTGGCTCGCTGTTCGTCGAGCACGAAGGCTCGCAGATCAACATAGCCAATTGCACGGCGGCTGAACTGAAGATGATGCGCACCAAACGCATCGCCATGGTCTTCCAGAAGTTCGCCCTGATGCCCTGGCTGACCGTGCGCGAGAACATCAGCTTCGGCCTCGAAATGCAGGGTCGCCCTGAAAAGGAACGGCGCAAGCTGGTGGACGAAAAGCTGGAACTGGTCGGCCTGACGCAATGGCGCAACAAGAAGCCGGACGAGCTTTCCGGCGGCATGCAACAGCGCGTTGGCCTGGCCCGTGCGTTGGCCATGGACGCCGACATTCTGCTGATGGACGAACCGTTCTCGGCGCTCGACCCGTTGATCCGTCAGGGCCTGCAGGACGAACTGCTGGCGCTGCAAAGCAAGCTGAGCAAGACCATCGTGTTCGTCAGTCATGACCTGGATGAGGCGCTGAAACTGGGCAGCCGCATCGCAATCATGAAAGACGGCCGCATCGTTCAGTACAGCGTGCCGGAGCAGATCGTCCTCAATCCTGCAGACGAGTACGTGCGTACCTTCGTCGCTCACACCAACCCGCTGAACGTGCTGTGCGGCCGCAGCCTGATGCGCACGGTCGATCAATGCACCCGAGTCAACGGCTCGGTGTGTCTGGATCCGGGCGGCGACTCCTGGCTGGATCTGGCCGAAGGCAATGTCATCAAAGGCGCACGCCAAGGCACCGGCGCGCTGGACTTGCAGAACTGGACGCCGGGCCAGGACGTCAACACGCTGGACCGCCGCCCCACCCTGGTGCACTCCAACATCGGCATGCGCGACGCGTTGCAGATCCGCTACCAGACTGGCAACAAACTGGTGCTGCAGGACGGCAATCAGGTCGTCGGCATCCTCGGCGACACCGAGCTGTATCACGCACTGCTGGGCAAGAACCACGGCTGACCGCACTGCATCAGGACTCATGCGCCTGATGCAGCAGCATGATCAGACCCTTTGGGATGCATGACGTCCCGACTGCATCCTGAGCCTGAAACGCGGGAATGATCACTCATCTCCCGCGCTCTGATCACGCCCAATGTTTTTTATTGATTGATCGTTCAATTAAAAATCTTTAGACTGTGCCAGCCATTTCGGTATAACGATCACTTCAGCCACTCGGGAGAATCGCGCTTATGCCAAAGGTCGGTATGCAACCCATCCGCCGCCAACAGTTGATCCAGGCCACGCTTACTGCGGTCGATCAGGTCGGCATGGGCGACGCCAGTATCGCGTTGATCGCCCGCCTTGCAGGTGTTTCGAACGGCATCATCAGTCACTACTTTCAGGACAAGAACGGCCTGATCGCAGCCACCATGCGCCATCTGATGAATGCACTGATCCAGACCGTCAGAGACCGCCGTCAGGCCCTGACCGACGATAGTCCGCGTGCGCATCTGCAAGTGATCATCGAAGGCAACTTCGACGCCAGCCAGGTCAATGGCCCGGCCATGAAAACCTGGCTCGCCTTCTGGGCAACCAGCATGCACCACCCGTCGCTGCACCGTTTGCAGCGCATCAACGACCATCGCCTGTATTCGAATTTGTGCGGTCAGTTCCGTCGCGCCTTGCCGCTGGAACAGGCACGCAACGCAGCCCGCGGGCTCGCAGCCCTGATCGATGGGCTGTGGCTGAGAGGCGCGCTGTCAGGCGATGCATTCGACACCGAGCAAGCGCAACGGATCGCTTACGAATACATGGATTTTCAATTGGCGAAATCGGCGAACTGAGCGCTTTCGAAGCGCCATCACCGAACGACTGCACCACCGTGTTGCCCAATGTTTCCGGCACACTGAAATCAGTCATCGCCTCCCCCACTGAATTTGCGAGGACTTTATGGCCCGTTTTGAATTGCAAAAACTTTACATCGACGGCGGTTATGTCGATGCCAGCAACTCCGAGACCTTCGACTCCATCAACCCGGCGAACGGCGAAGTGCTGGCCAAGATCCAGCGCGCCAGTCAGGAAGATGTCGAGCGCGCCGTGGTCGCCGCTGAAAAGGGCCAGAAAATCTGGGCCGCCATGACCGCAGTCGAGCGTTCGCGCATCCTGCGTCGTGCCGTCGACATCCTTCGAGAGCGCAACGATGAACTGGCCGCTCTGGAAACACTGGACACCGGCAAGGCCATCTCGGAAACCCGTTACGTCGACATCGTCACCGGCGCTGACGTGCTGGAGTACTACGCAGGCCTGGTGCCCGCCATCGAAGGCGAACAGATCCCGCTGCGCGATTCATCCTTTGTCTACACCCGCCGCGAGCCGCTGGGTGTGGTGGCCGGGATCGGCGCGTGGAATTACCCGATCCAGATCGCCCTGTGGAAATCCGCGCCAGCGCTGGCCGCAGGCAACGCGATGATCTTCAAGCCAAGTGAAGTCACCTCGCTGACCACCTTGAAACTGGCCGAAATCTACACCGAAGCGGGCGTACCGGACGGCGTGTTCAACGTGCTGACCGGCAGCGGCCGTGAAGTCGGCACCTGGATCACCGAGCACCCGCGCATCGAGAAAGTCTCCTTCACCGGCGGCACCGACACCGGCAAGAAAGTCATGGCCAGCGCTTCGAGTTCGTCGCTCAAGGAAGTGACCATGGAGCTGGGCGGCAAATCGCCGCTGATCGTGTTCGAAGACGCCGATCTGGATCGCGCTGCCGACATCGCGATGATGGCCAACTTCTACAGCTCGGGTCAGGTCTGCACCAACGGCACACGCGTATTCGTACCGAACGCACTGAAGGCCGAGTTCGAAGCGAAGATCCTTGAGCGTGTGAAGCGCATTCGTGCCGGTAACCCGGAAGACGAAAACATCAACTTTGGCCCACTGGTGAGCTTCGAGCACATGGAAAGCGTGCTGGGCTACATCGCCAAGGGCAAGGAACAGGGCGCACGTCTGCTGTGTGGCGGCGAGCGACTGACTGGCGGTGAGTTCGCCAAAGGCGCCTATGTCGCGCCAACCGTGTTCACCGATTGCACCGACGAGATGACCATCGTGCGCGAAGAGATCTTCGGCCCGGTGATGAGCATCCTCGGCTACGACACCGAAGACGAAGTGGTCCGCCGCGCCAACGACACCGATTTCGGTCTGGCGGCCGGCATCGTGACCCGCGACCTGAACCGCGCTCATCGTGTGATCCATCTGCTGGAAGCCGGCATCTGCTGGATCAACGCCTGGGGCGAGTCGGCGGCACAAATGCCGGTCGGCGGTTACAAGCAGTCGGGTGTGGGCCGTGAAAACGGTATCAGCTCGCTGGCCCAGTACACACGAATCAAGTCGGTACAGATCGAGCTGGGTGACTACGCGTCGGTTTTCTGAGGTTCGTTGAGTTGAATTTCGTCTGAGGCGAGGCCTTCACGAGCCATCTCGTGAAGAGGCCCGCCTCAAGTAGCGCACTAGCATGGGGTGCTAGGGGTCGAGCCACAAGCTGCTCGACCCGCGCTGATTTGCATTTGCCCCACCTACCTTGAAGAGGGCGCATTTATGTCCCAGGAATTCGATTACATCATCATTGGTGCCGGTTCGGCCGGTAACACTCTGGCAGCCCGTCTGACCGAAGACGAAGGCGTCACCGTTCTGCTGCTGGAAGCCGGTGGCCCGGACTACCGTCTGGATTTCCGTACCCAGATGCCTGCGGCTTTGGCGTTTCCGCTGCAAGGCCGCCGCTACAACTGGGCGTACGAGACCGAGCCAGAGCCGCACATGAACAACCGCCGCATGGAGTGCGGTCGCGGCAAGGGCCTAGGCGGCTCGTCGTTGATCAACGGCATGTGCTACATCCGTGGCAACGCGATGGACTATGACGGTTGGGCGAAGGAACCCGGTCTGGAAGACTGGAGCTACCTCGACTGCCTGCCGTACTTCCGCAAGGCCGAAACCCGCGACATCGGTGCCAACGACTACCACGGCGGCGACGGTCCGGTGAGCGTCACCACGCCCAAGGCTGGCAACAATCCGTTGTTCCACGCCATGGTCGAAGCAGGCGTACAGGCCGGTTACCCGCGTACCGACGACCTTAACGGTTATCAGCAGGAAGGCTTCGGCCCGATGGACCGTACCGTGACGCCCAAGGGCCGCCGCGCCAGCACGGCGCGTGGCTATCTGGACGAAGCGAAAAAGCGCTCGACCCTGACCATCGTCACCCATGCCCTGACCGACCGCATCCTGTTCGAAGGCAAGCGTGCCACAGGCGTGGCGTATCTGGTGGGCGACAGCGACACCCGCCATGAAGCCCGTGCCCGCAAGGAAGTCCTGCTGTGTGCCGGCGCCATCGCGTCGCCGCAGATCCTTCAGCGCTCCGGCGTCGGCCCGGCCGAGCTGCTCAACAAGCTGGACATTCCTGTGGTTCACGATCTGCCGGGCGTCGGTCAGAACCTTCAGGATCACCTGGAGATGTACCTGCAATACGCCTGCACTCAGCCTGTGTCGCTCTACCCTTCCCTGATGTGGTGGAACCAGCCTGCAATCGGTGCGGAATGGATGTTCCTCGGCACCGGCATCGGCGCCAGCAACCAGTTCGAAGCCGGTGGCTTTATCCGTTCGAGCGAAGCGTTCGAGTGGCCGAACATTCAGTATCACTTTCTGCCGGTAGCGATTAACTACAACGGCACCAAGGGCGTGCAGGAGCATGGGTTCCAGGCTCACGTCGGCTCAATGCGTTCGCCAAGCCGTGGCCGCGTGCACGTCAGGTCCAAGGACCCGCGCGAGTACCCTAGCATTCTGTTCAATTACATGGCGTCCGAGCAGGACTGGCAGGAATTCCGTGACGGCATCCGCCTGACACGCGAAATCATGCAGCAGCCTGCGCTGGATCCGTACCGTGGTCGTGAAATCAGCCCCGGTATTGACGTGCAGTCGGACGAGGCGCTGGACCAGTTCGTGCGTGAACATGCGGAGACGGCCTATCACCCGTCTTGCTCCTGCAAGATGGGCACCGACGAGATGGCTGTGGTCGATGGTCAGGGTCGCGTGCATGGCATGCAGAGCCTGCGCGTGGTGGATGCGTCGATCATGCCGATCATCACCACCGGCAACCTGAACGCGCCAACGATCATGATCGCCGAGAAAATCGCCGACAAGATCCGCGGCCGCCAGCCCCTGCCGCGCAGCACTGCGGACTACTTCGTGGCTGGCGACAAGCCAGCGCGTGGCAAGCCGCTGCGCGAGGTCACGCACCAGGCATAATTGATCACGCCTGGGCTCTGCGCCCAGCGTCATACACCTGTCTTGCTGCAACCACCGGACGGTGGGAGGCGGCCTGCCGGCGATGCTTTTCAAGCAGCGACCTATCGGTGACTGAACGTACGCCATAGCTGGCAAGCCGCCTTCCAGGGGATATGCACTCAGTCAGATACTTCGTCCAAGGGCCACGCAAGCGTCTATCTCAACCTTATGGGTGCAGCGCGGCCCGTCCTCGGGTTAATCTCCGTCTTCAAGGCAATCGGTCCACAAGACCGTCCGGACTTCACCGACCGCCCTCAAGAAGGAGCTTGTCTGCATGTTCGATTTCTCCGCTCAGCTCAAGCAGCGGTTTGCTGCCCTCAAGAGTGATGCGCAATTCTTTTCCGTGCGTTATGTCCGTCGAAACGGTCAGCGTCTGTCTGTGCGCAAGAACGTGGCCGAGCCGCCTTCGCTGTTCGCCGATGAAGGGGCAATGCTGACGGTGCGCTTCAATGGCGTCGAAACTTACGCCGCGACCCATGATATTTCCCAAAACGGTCTGCAGACCGCCCTGAATCAGGCCGAGGCCATGGCTCGCCGTCTGGCGCCACATGCGTTGCTGGACCTGAGCGAACAGCCCGTGTCCACTGCAAAGGCCGACTACTTCTCGCCAAACTTCAACCAGGCTTTCCCGTCGCTGAGCGACTGCATCGGCCTGCTGATGAGCGAGTCCACGGCCGTCCCGAAAGACGACCGGCTCGTCAACTGGCAAGCCGAGTTGGGGCTGGAAACGGTCGAACAGATTTACTTAAACAGCGCAGGTGCCGAATTGCGCCAGGCGCAGCGCTTTGTCTTTCCGGGCGTGAGCGTCACGGCCTACGACGGAACCGACAGCCAGACCCGCAGCCTGGGGGGCCAGAACTTTGGCCAGCAGGGCGGCGTTGAAGTGCTGAGCAACTGTGGTTTGATCGGCGCGGCAGCGACAGTCGCCGATCAGGCGTTACAGCTGATACTGGCGCCCAACACACCGTCCGGCCAGCGCGACCTGCTGTTGATGCCGGACCAGATGGTGCTGCAGATTCACGAATCCATCGGCCACCCGCTGGAACTGGACCGGATTCTGGGCGACGAGCGCAATTACGCAGGCACCAGCTTCGTCAAGATGTCGGATTTCGGCACCCTGCAGTACGGCTCCAACCTGCTCAACGTGACGTTCGACCCGGACATCCCCGAGCAGCTCGCCAGTTATGGCCATGACGACGAAGGCACAGCGGCCAGCAAGCAATTCCTGATCCGCGACGGCCTGCTGCAACGTCCGCTGGGTGGCGCACTGTCGCAATACCGCAGCGGCCTGGACGGCGTGGCCAACAGCCGCGCCAGCAGTTGGAACCGACCGCCCATCGATCGCATGGCCAATTTGAACATCGAACCGGGTGATCAATCGATGGACAGCCTGATCGGCAACATCGAGCACGGCATTCTGATGTCGAGCAACCGTTCGTGGTCCATCGACGACGCGCGCAACAAATTCCAGTTCGGCTGCGAATGGGGCCAGTTGATCGAGAACGGCGAACTCAAAGGCGTGGTGAAGAACCCCAACTATCGGGCGATTTCCGCACGCTTCTGGAAGAGCCTCAGCGCAGTGGGCGATGCCAGCACCTTCAAGGTGCTGGGCACGCCGAACTGCGGCAAGGGTGAGCCTAACCAGGTGATCCGGGTCGGCCACGCGACGCCCGCGTGTGTCTTCAGCCAGGTCGATGTGTTTGGAGGAGATGCCTGATGACTCAGCAACAGCAATTCGAGGCGCTGGTCGCCTTGCTCAAGGCGGCCATCCGCCCGACCGAACAGTTCACCCTGGCCTATGACGCCGAGGCGTCGGATTTCATTCGTTTCAACCACGGCCAGGTGCGCCAGGCCGGGCAGGTGCAGCAGGCCATTCTGAGCTTGAAACTGATTGATGACGGCCGCCACGCCAATCTGGAAGTGACGCTGTCCGGCGATAACGACACCGATGCCCAACGTCTGACCGATGCCCTTCAGCAACTGCGCGAAACGTTGCCGCTGCTGTCGAAGGACCCGTATCTGCTGCCCAACACGCAGGCGTGGCAAAGCAATAACGTTCAGGAGAATCCGCTGCCTGACAGCGGGCAGGTCGTAGAACGGATCAGCGAACTGGCTCAAGGACTGGACCTGGTCGGTTTCTATGCTTCAGGCCCGCTGTACCGGGGTTTCGCCAGTTCATGGGGTGCGCTGGGCTGGCATCAGGCCAACAGCTTCAACTTCGACTGGAGCCTGTTTCACGAAAACGGTCAGGCCGTGAAGGCCAACTATGCTGGTCATGACTGGGACAACGAGGCGTTCAGCCGTCGCTTCGAGCAGGCCCGCGAGCAACTGGATTATCTGGGTCGCCCGCTGCATACCCTCGAACCCGGCCAGTACCGTGCCTATCTGGCTCCGGCGGCGCTGGACGAAGTCATCGGCATGCTGAGCTGGGGTGGGTTTTCTGCGCAGGCGATTGCCAGCAAACGCAGCCCTTTGCAGCGCCTGTACAACGGCGACGCGCAGTTCAGTCCATTGGTCAGCATCCAGGAAAAGGTCAGTGGTTCGCTGTCGCCTGCGTTTTCGCGTGAGGGCTACCCGCGCAAGGATCTGTCCCTCGTCGCGGACGGCAAGGCGGGCGAGCAACTGGTGGACTCCAGCAGCGCCGCCGAATACGACCTGCAGGCCAACGGTGCCGATTACGGCGAATGGCCCAGTGCGCTGGACATTGCCGGCGGTTCACTGGAGCTGGATCAGGTGCTGCAAAAGCTCGGCACTGGCCTGTACATCAGCAACCTCTGGTACCTGAACTTCTCCGATCAGGCTGCAGGACGCCTGACCGGCATGACACGTTTCGCGACCTTCTGGGTCGAGGACGGCAAGATTGTCGCGCCGGTCAGCACCATGCGTTTCGACGACAGCGCTTACAGCCTGCTGGGCAGCGCACTGGAAGATCTGACGCATGAAAGGGAACTCATTCTGCAATCGAGTACCTACAGTCAGCGCCAGACAGGATCCATTCAATTGCCCGGTGCTTTGATAAGCCGACTGACCCTCACGTTATAGCCAGGAGCTTATGGCCAACTCTGCCACGCACGTCATGGACGACAAGACCCTTCGCTGGATGCCTTGGGTCATCGCCATCGCTTTTTTCATGCAAAGCCTGGACGGCACGATTCTCAACACCGCCCTGCCGTCCATGGCTCACTCACTGGCTGAAGACCCACTGCGGATGCAGTCGGTGGTCATCGCTTACATGCTGACCATTGCGCTGCTGATCCCGGCCTCGGGCTGGATTGCCGACCGGTTCGGGATCAAGCGCATCTTTTTCAGTGCCATCCTGCTGTTCAGCTTCGGCTCTCTGCTGTGCGCGCTGTCCAATTCGCTGGGCATGCTGGTGGGTGCACGGGTGATTCAGGGGCTGGGCGGCGCGTTGATGGTGCCTATCGGGCGGCTGATCGTGCTGAGGGTCTATCCGCGTTCGGAGCTGGTGCGGATCATGGGTTTCATCACGGTGCCGGGGCTCATCGGACCGTTGCTCGGTCCGACACTGGGCGGCTGGATGGTGGAATACCTGAGCTGGCACTGGATTTTCCTGCTTAACATCCCGGTCGGCATCATTGGCTGCTATGCGGTCAAGCATTTCATCCCGGACATCCCCGGCGGCGGGCGCACCCGCTTCGACGGGGTCGGGTTCATTCTGTTCGGCGCAGCCATGGTGCTGATCACCATTGCACTCGAGGGGCTGGGCGAACTGAAACTGCCGCACATGCGGGTGGTGCTGCTGTTGTTCGCCGGAATGGGCTGCCTGGCGGCTTACTGGCTGCGGGCAGGACACATCGACGCGCCGCTGTTCGCGCCCTCACTGTTTCGTACCCGCACCTTCGCAGTCGGCATCATGGGCAACCTGTTCGCCCGACTCGGCAGCGGCGCGCTGCCGTTTCTGGTGCCGTTGCTGCTGCAGGTCGCGTTGGGCTATTCGCCGTCCGAGGCAGGCATGAGCATGCTGCCGCTGGCCGCCGCCGGAATGTTCGCCAAAACCGTGGCGCGCTGGCTGATCGAACATTTGGGCTATCGCACCCTTCTGACCAGCAACACGCTGCTGCTGGGCATACTGCTGGCGAGTTTCGCACTGGTCGAGGTGGACACCCCGTACTGGGTGTTGCTGGTGCACCTGGGACTTCTGGGCGCAGTGAACTCGCTGCAATTCACCGCGATGAACACCGTGACCCTGATCGATCTGAATGACGCCAGCGCGGCCAGCGGCAACGGCCTGCTGTCGGTGGTGGCGCAACTGTCGCTGAGTCTGGGAGTGGCCAGCGCCGCCGCCTTGCTGGGCGGCTTCAGTGACGAAGTGGCGACAGGCGAGGTCAGCGACGTGCTGGGCGCGTTCCATATGACCTTCCTGAGCGTCGGCATCCTGGCGATGTTCGCGGCGGGGATTTTTCTGCAACTGCCTGCAGGTGAGGGGCGCAAGAAGGTGTGACGCGCCTGCCACCTGGGAGGCGGCTTGCCGGCGATGGCGTCAGTTCAATCACTGATAGGTCGCGCCGGAATACGCATCGCCGGCAAGCCGTCTCCCACAGTCCATTGAACCGGGCCCAATAAGCTGGACAGCCATTTATCGACATCGCCATCTGAGCCGCCCCCGGGACCTGATACACTGCGCGACATTTTTGTTTTGCAGGTCCATCGTCGTGACAAACACCGCTTTCAATACTTTGCCTCTGTCCGCTGCCATGCTGGCTAACCTGGAGTCGCTTGGTTATGCCGAAATGACACCGATTCAGGCGCAGAGCCTGCCGGTGATCCTCAAGGGCATGGACCTGATCGCTCAGGCCAAGACCGGCAGCGGCAAGACCGCCGCCTTCGGCATCGGCCTGTTGAACCCGATCAATCCACGCTTCTTCGGCTGTCAGGCACTGGTCCTGTGCCCGACGCGCGAACTGGCCGATCAGGTGGCCAAGGAAATTCGTCGTCTGGCCCGTTCGGAAGACAACATCAAGGTGCTGACCCTGTGTGGTGGCGTGTCGTTCGGCCCGCAGATCGGTTCGCTGGAGCACGGCGCGCACATCATCGTCGGCACACCGGGCCGCATTCAGCAGCACTTGCGCAAAGGCTCGCTGATACTGGACGGCCTGAACACGCTGATCCTCGACGAAGCCGACCGCATGCTGGACATGGGCTTCTACGACGCCATCGCCGACATCATCGAGCAGACCCCGCAGCGTCGTCAGACCCTGCTGTTCTCGGCCACCTACCCGGTCGGCATCAAACAACTGTCGTCGAAGTTCATGCGCGATCCACAGACCGTGAAGGTCGAGGCGCTGCACGCTGACAGCCAGATCGAGCAGATTTTCTACGAAATATCCCCCGAGCAGCGTCTGGAAGCGGTGGTCAAGGTGCTGGGCCATTTCCGCCCGACTTCCTGCGTCGCGTTCTGCTTCACCAAGCAGCAGGTTCAGGAAGTGGTCGATCACCTGACTGCCAAGGGCATGTCTGCCGTCGGCCTGCATGGCGACCTGGAGCAGCGTGACCGTGATCAGGTGCTGGCGATGTTTGCCAACCGCAGCACCTCGGTGCTGGTCGCGACTGACGTGGCGGCACGCGGTCTGGACATCGATGCACTGGACATGGTGATCAACGTTGAGCTGGCACGCGATTCGGAAATCCACATCCACCGCGTTGGCCGGACCGGTCGTGCAGGCGAGAAAGGCATCGCGGTCAGCCTCGTGGCACCGTCGGAAAGCCAGCGCGCCCGAGCCATCGAAGAGCTGCAGAAAGCACCGTTGAACTGGCAGCAATACGATCAGCTGAGCATCAAGGAAGGCGGCAAACTGCTGCCGGCCATGACCACGCTGTGTATCGGCTCGGGTCGCAAGGACAAACTGCGTCCAGGCGACATCCTTGGTGCGCTGACAGGCGAAGCCGGTATTCCGGGTACGCAGGTCGGCAAGATCGCGATCTTCGACTTCCAGGCTTACGTAGCGGTCGAGCGCAGCATGGCCAAACAGGCGCTGGAGCGCTTGAACAACGGCAAGATCAAAGGCAAGTCGCTGCGCGTGCGGATTTTGTAACCCAAAAAGGATGATGATCGTGCCCGCGCTCCCGCCCGGGCACGCAGCCCGTGACGCATTGCGTCACCTCCAGAAGCGGACGCGCGGCGTCCATGCAGTCGATTCCCGAGGACCATGCTGTGCCCGTTACTGACGTTGTAATCATTGGCGCTGGCGCCGCAGGTTTGATGTGTGCGTTTACCGCGGCCAGTCGTGGGCGCAAGGTGATGCTGATCGATCACGCCAACAAACCCGGCAAGAAGATCCTCATGTCGGGTGGCGGGCGGTGCAACTTCACCAACATGTACACCGAGCCTGCCAACTTCCTCTCGCAGAACGCGCATTTCTGCAAGTCGGCGCTGGCACGCTACACCCAGTGGGACTTCATCGAGATGGTCGCCAGACATGGCGTGCCCTATCACGAGAAAAAGCTCGGCCAGCTGTTTTGCGACAACAAGTCCAGCGACATTCTGGAAATGCTGCTGGAAGAGTGCCGTCAGGCCGGTGCCAGCCTGCACATGGACACCTCGGTGCAGCAGATCGAAAAGACCGACTCGGGCTACCGCCTGCAAACCACGCTCGGCACGCTGGATTGCCAGTCACTGGTGATCGCCACCGGCGGACTGTCGATCCCGACGCTGGGCGCGACCGGGTTCGGCTATCAGGTCGGCAAACAATTTGGCCATACGCTTCTGCCAACGCGCGCAGGCCTTGTGCCATTCACCATCACCGATCAGCTCAAGGCATTGTGCACCGAGCTGTCGGGCACTTCGGTGGATTGTCTGGTGAGCTGCAACGACACCTGTTTCCGCGAGAACATACTGTTCACCCATCGCGGCCTCAGCGGCCCGGCGATCCTGCAGATTTCCTCGTTCTGGCAGCCCGGCGACACGGTTGAAATCAACCTGCTGCCCGATCACGACGTGCCTGCCTGGCTCGCACAACAACAGGCTGAGCGCCCCAACAGCGAGCTGAAGACGCTGCTGGGTGAGATCTTTACCAAGAAGATGGCCAACCTGATCGCCGAGCACTGGTTCGTGTCCAAACCGATGAAGCAGTACACCCACGCTGAACTGGCCGACATCGCCGCGAAGCTGGCGAGCTGGCAAGTCATCCCGGCGGGCACCGAAGGTTACCGCACCGCCGAGGTCACGCTGGGTGGGATCGACACACGTGAAGTGTCGTCCAAGACCATGGAGTCGCTGAAATCGCCCGGTCTTTATTTTGTCGGTGAAGTGCTGGACGTCAGCGGCCACCTGGGCGGCTTCAATTTCCAATGGGCGTGGGCATCGGCCTACGCTGCAGCGCAATACGTGTGACGCAACACTGAATGCCGGTATAAATTTTGCGAGCCGGATGTACAGCCAGCCGTTTGGTCTGTACATATCCTCCTGCAGGATCGATTAATTGAGCACAAGGCCGTCAGCTTATTCATGGCATCGAAATCGCTTCGTCATACTTTCCGCCGTTTGTGGGCGCTGGATAAATTCAGTTATAGCGTTCGAGTCTTCATTGCCCTGACCGGCAGCATGGCGCTGTGCTGGTATCAGAACGAAATGGCTTTGCTGATCCCGCTGTTCCTGGGGATTATCGCCAGCGCCCTGGCCGAGACCGACGACAGTTGGCAAGGCCGCCTCAACGCGCTGGCCGTGACGCTGGTGTGTTTCAGTGTTGCCGCCCTCGCTGTCGAATTACTGTTTCCCTACCCTTGGCTGTTCGTCTGCTCGCTGGCGCTGGCCAGTTTCTGCCTGACCATGCTCGGCGCACTGGGCGAGCGCTACGGCGCGATTGCCTACGGCACGCTGATTCTGTCGGTCTACACCATGATAGGCGTGGACCAGCGCGGCGGAGAGGTGCTGGATTTCTGGCATGAACCGATGCTGCTGGTGGCCGGCGCCGCATGGTACGGCCTGCTGTCAGTGCTGTGGCAGATGCTGTTTTCCAACCAACCGGTGCAGCAGGCGCTGGCCAGGTTGTTCCGCGAGCTGGGACAGTACCTGAAGCTCAAATCGACGCTGTTCGAGCCCATCCGTACCCTGAACGTGGAAGCCCGGCGTCTTGAACTGGCGCAGCAGAACGGCAAGGTGGTCGCCGCACTCAACGCGACCAAGGAGATCATTCTGCATCGGGTCGGCAGCGGTCGGCCGGGCTCGAAAGTCAGCCGCTACCTGAAGCTGTATTTCATCGCCCAGGACATCCATGAGCGCGCCAGCTCATCGCACTATCCCTACAACTCGTTGACTGACGCGTTTTTCCACAGCGACGTGCTGTTCCGCTGTCAGCGTCTGCTGCGCCAGCAAGGCAGTGCGTGCGAGGCGTTGTCCGAATCCATCCAGTTACGTCAGCCGTTCGTCTATGACCCCAACTTTGCCGAGGCCATGGAAGACCTGCATGCCTCGCTCGAACACCTGCGCATCCAGAGCAACCCGGCCTGGCGCGGGCTGTTGCGTTCGTTGCGCGCCCTGGCCGCCAACCTCACCACTCTGGACCGGTTGATCAGCGACGCCAGCAACCCGGATGCGTTAGCCGACGCCACCGACAGCAGCCTGCTGGACCGCTCGCCGCGCAACCTCAAGGACGTGTGGACACGCTTGCGCCTGCAGATGACGCCCACTTCCCTGCTGTTTCGTCACGCGCTGCGTCTGCCGCTGGCCCTGACGATCGGTTACGCGATGGTGCACCTGATTCATCCTTCGCAGGGCTACTGGATCATTCTGACCACGGTCTTCGTCTGCCAGCCAAGCTACGGCGCGACCCGGCGCAAACTCGGGCAGCGGATCATCGGCACCGCCATCGGTCTGACCGTCGGTTGGGTGTTGTTCGATCTGGTCACCAGCCCGATTCTGCAATCGATGTGCGCAGTGCTGGCCGGCGTGGTGTTCTTCGTCAACCGGACCACGCGCTACACGCTGTCGACGGCTGCGATCACGGTCATGGTGCTGTTCTGTTTCAATCAGGTGGGCGATGGCTACGGGCTGTTCCTGCCACGCCTGTTCGATACGCTGCTGGGCAGCCTGATCGCAGGGCTTGCGGTGTTCCTGTTCCTGCCTGACTGGCAGGGTCGACGCCTGAACAAGGTGCTGGCCAATACCCTGACCTGCAACAGCATCTATCTGCGTCAGATCATGCAGCAATACGCCAAGGGCAAGAGCGACGATCTGGCGTATCGGCTGGCCCGACGCAATGCACATAACGCCGATGCGGCGCTGTCGACGACGCTGGCCAACATGCTGATGGAGCCAGGACACTTCCGCAAGGAAGCCGACGTCGGATTCCGTTTTCTGGTGCTGTCGCATACGCTGCTGAGCTATCTGTCCGGCCTGGGCGCGCACCGTGACACGCAGCTACCCGGCGATGTTCACGAGTACCTCATCGACGGCGCAGGCGCCAGACTGGCCGCCAGCATCGACGAAATTGCCCGCGGTCTCGCCGAGAAACAAAGTGTTGCCGTGCAGAGTGATGAAGAAGAGGCACTGGCCGGGCAGCTTGAGCAGATTCCGGAAGAGATGGATGAAAGCCAGCGACTGGTGCAGACACAGCTCGCGCTGATCTGCCGCCAGCTGGCACCTCTGCGCACCCTCGCCGCTCATTTGATCAAAGCGCCGCAGGCTGTCCCAGACCATGCCGTATGAACAGCTCGTCGTAACTGCCGTCGGCTTTCATGGCGGCAATTTCCCGGTCGAAGTCCGCGACAATCTCGGCATGCTTCGGGTGCTTCAGACTGACCAGAATATGCAGGCCGTTCTCGCTCACTGAGCCGGGCAGAAATTCCACCCGGTCACGTACTTCCTCCGCCTCCAGCGACAGGCTGTAGCGGGCCACGTATTCGTCTTCGATCGCCAGGTCCACGCGCTCGGCCGCCAGCATGCGGATTGCCGTGGAGAAATTCTGCACCGGCACCTTTTGCAACAGCGGGTCGTTGTCGAATTCAGGCGAGTAGGCATAGCCGCGCACGATCGCGATCAGGTAGGCGTGCAGTTGCTGATGATTCAGGAGCGTTATGGGCGAGTCTTTTCGCTTGAGCAGGCGTATGCGGTTGACCAGATAAGGCTGGGAAAACTGCCCGATCAGCGTTCTGTCTTCGCTGAACCAGGCATTCACCAGCACATCATGACGCCCCTCGCTCACGCCCAGCAGGGCTCTGGCCCATGGCGCCTGCTGATACTCGACCGTGTAGCCGGCACGCTTGAGCGCGGTGCTGACAATGTCGGTCGCAAGCCCGCCGTTTTGCAGCAGAGCGTCGGTGAACGGCGGCCAAGGGTCAGCAACGATGCGCAGCCTTTCACCGGCATTGGCGGATGCCATCGCCAACATCACCAGCAACCCCAACACTCGAAGCAGGTACGGCATGCTTTGATTCCTGGAAGGACAGCTTGCCGGGTCGATATCTGACAACGGCGAGTCCACCCTTCATAAGGATGACTCTGACCCTGAGTGAAGACCCAAAACCGCTATAAAACAAGTCAAAAACAGGCAGCAATGCCTGCTTCGTCGCGGCGCAGGATCGGCTCGTTTGCAGACGATCGGGCTGGCCGCTGTTGCGATGCCCACCAGCACGATAGGATTGCCTCCCTGTATACAGTTTCAAGCCTTGAACACCGGGGCTGTTTGACCTGCGCGAGCGCGGATCAAGAGCTGACGAAGCGTTTCCGATTTCCGAAAAGTACGCCCATGCGAAATGATGAAAATATCCACCCCGAAGCCGCAGTCGCTCCGGGCTATCTGGCCAACCATGCTGAACGCGTTTTCAACCGGGCCGTCGAGGCCGCACTCAGGCCTCACGGCATCTCGCTGGCGTTGCTGGGGCCCCTGCTCTGGCTGTCATGGCGAGGCCCGATGCTTCAACGCGATCTGGTGCATGCCTCTGCCATCAAGCAGCCTGCCATGGTGGCGATTCTGGACAAGCTGGAGGCTGCAGGATTTGTCGAGCGCGCGCCCCTGCCAGAGGATCGCCGGGCATCGACGGTCAGCATCACAGAGCAAGGAAAACAGATCGCGGCCGTGGGCAAGCAGGTCCTGCTGGACACCAATGCACGCGGTGTTGACGGATTTACGCCTGAAGAGGCCACAGCGCTCGTAACGCTGCTTCATCGCTTCATCGGCAATCTCGAATAACGGGCAACATATATCACAAGTGATTGACTTTATATCATGCGTGATATTAAGTGCGGGCATTAGGAGTCATTCTCATGCCCAAACGAATTCTTATCAGCGGCGCAAGCGTCGCAGGCAACACCACCGCCTGGTGGCTCTCGCGTAACGGCTTTGATGTGACCGTCATCGAAAAGGCGCCCGCCTTTCGTGATGGCGGCCAGAACGTGGACGTACGCGGCGCAGGCCGAGAGGTTCTGCGCCGCATGAATCTGGAGCAAGCGGCGCTCGCCCTCAATACTGGCGAAGCAGGCACTGACTGGGTCGATGAGCAGGACAACGTCATTGCCCGCTTTGCCGTCGAAGACATCGGCGATGGTCCGACGGCTGAACTGGAAATCATGCGCGGCGACATCGCGCATATGATTTATGTACCTGCCAGCACCCGCGCCACCTATCGTTTTGGCGAGCGCATTGAAACGCTCGAACAGGACGCGTCCGGCGTAACCGTCAACTTCGCCAGCGGCATGCAGGAACGCTACGACCTGGTGATCGTTGCCGAAGGCGTCGGCTCGCCCACCCGCGAAAAGATGTTCCCGGGAGAGAGCACGCCCCGCTGGATGGACATCACCATCGCCTACTTCGGCATTGCCAAAACGGAACAGGATGGTGAGTTTGCCCGGCAATACAACACGCTCGGCGGCATCGGCGCGACGTTGAAGCCAGGTCGGGGAAACAGGGTCCATGTCTACATGGGCATGCAGAAGAAACCGGAAGGCGAAAACCTGTGGAGCCAAGAACGCCAGAAGCAGTTTCTGGCCGAGAAGTTTGCCAATGCGGGCTGGCATTTTCCGCGCATTCTGGACGGGATGTTCAAAACCGATGACTTCTACTTCGATGTGCTGCGTCAGGTCAGGATGGACCGCTGGTCCAACGGCCGCGTCGTTCTGACGGGCGACGCGGCATGGTGCGCCACGCCGCTTTCCGGCATCGGCACGACGCTGGCGGTGGTCGGAGGGTATGTGCTGGCGGGTGAGCTGTCGAAAACAGACGATCTTTCCGCTGCGTTGGCAGCCTATGACCGCGTGATGCGACCATTCGTGAAGGAAGGACAAGGCCTGCCGAAAGCCGTCCCGCGCATGCTCTGGCCCCACACCCGCAGAGGACTGGCGCTGCTGCGTGGTGCCATGCGGCTGGCGGGCAGACCTTCAGTGAGAAAGATTTTTTCACGGCTATTTCTTCGTGACTCCGAAAAAGTGAAATTGCCGGATTACGCAAACGATCAGGCCAGGTAACCGGCAGCAGGCTTGAACGGCAGGTCGCGAACGCGCGCGCTTGTTCGCCCATCTGCCAGCGTTTATTGGGAATGACGCCAGATGCGTTTAGACTTCGCTTCTGGTTTCTCTGCGAGTCGGCAACATGTCTATCAAATGGATCTGCAAACACCACACCGAGCTGAACATCCAACAGCTTTATGCCGTGCTGAAACTGCGCGCCGAGGTGTTCGTGGTGGAACAGCAATGTGTGTACCTGGACGTCGACGGACAGGACCTTACAGGCGACACCTGCCACCTGATGGCGTGGCAGGAAGATCAACTGGTCGCGTACCTGCGCCTGCTCGACCCTATCCAGCAAGGCGGCGACGTGACCATCGGCCGCGTGGTCACGGCACCCTCGATTCGCAGCAAGGGCATCGGCCATGAGCTGATGGTCCAGGCACTGGAACACGCCGAACGCAAATGGCCAGACCAGCCCATCTACCTGTCAGCACAGGCGCACCTGCAGGGCTACTACAGCCGTTATGGCTTCAATCCGGTGGGCGAGGTCTATTTGGAAGACGACATCCCCCACATCGGCATGCGTCGGGATCTGGAGTGAGGCAGCCGATCTGCATCAGCGTCAATACTGGCTATGCGGCGGAATCTCAGAATCCATATCCGTAGATCGAGCCACCCGCAGCGCGGCGAACGCACGCTTCGTCACGGATAACCCAACACCGCCTTGATCGTGGTCAGGTGATGAGTGATCCAGTCGCGATCGATGGCGCCCCAGTCGATGATGCGGTATCGCCCGGCATGGTTGCGGGCGCCGTCCTGTTGTTCAAACTCGCACTGGATGTCCAGATCAGCCAGTGCGGCGATGGTGTCCTGTGCGGTGCGGCGTGGCATGCCAGTCACTTTTTCCAGTTCCGGGACGCTGCTGGCGAGCTGACAGTCGATCAGGTACGCCACGTAAAGGCGGCGGTAGAAACTGCTTTTGGTCTTGCTGACCTCCATCGTCGTATCCTTCAATGCGTTGTTCAGGTGATCGATCCAGAGGCGGATTGCAGGTCGCGGTACGTCAGGTAAACGCGCAAGTCGAATTCCAGCTGGTGGTAAGCGGGCAGCATGTGTTCACACAGTTTGTAGAACGCCTTGTTATGGTCCGACTCACGAAAGTGCGCCAGCTCATGCACCACGATCATTTGCAGAAATTCCGGCGGCGCGTCCTTGAACAGCGACGCCACGCGAATCTCGTTCTTGGCCTTGAGCTTGCCGCCCTGCACTCTTGAAATTTTAGTATGCAAGCCAAGCGCACGATGGGTCAGGTCCAGACGATTATCGAATAGAACCTTGTCGATACTGGGCGCATTGCGCAGATGATCCTGCTTCAACGCCAGCGCATAGGCATACAGGGCCTTGTCACTCTGCACCTGATGACGCGCCGGGTAGCGTTGCTGCAGGTAGTCGGCAAGCCGACCCTGCGCGATCAGTTGATGCACCTGATCCTGCAGCGCCTGAGGGTAGGCCTGCAGGTATTTGAGTGGAGCGTGGCTGGTCATGACGTCGGGGCACAGGCTTGAAAAGACGCCAGTCTACCGCACTCAGCCCCGTTTCAAGCCTGGCACCTCAAACTGTGCCGGGAAGTGCAGCGTTTCCTCCGCCAGCATCGGATGGGCGATGAAAAACCCCTGTACGGCCTGGCAGCCGCTGTCGGCCAGCCACTGGTACTGCTCCTGGGTCTCGACGCCCTCGGCAATGATCAGCATGTCGAGGTTGCGGGCCAGATCAATGATGCTGCGCGCCATCGCAGCCTCTCGCGGCGAGCCCAGAATATTGGCCACGAAATGCCGGTCCAGCTTCAGCGTGTCCAACTGCAGATTGCGCAGATGCGACAACGAGCACTCGCCGACACCGAAGTCGTCCAGCGCGATCCGTACCCCGATGTCATGCAACTCGGCCAACTGCTTGTGGCTGTGTGAGAGGTTGTGCACCAGCGAGCTTTCGGTGATTTCGACCTCCAGCTGACCCGGCCTGAGGCCGAACCGATCCATGGCGCGCTTGAGTTCCGACACCAGATTAGGCATGCAGAACTGCGTGGGGCTGACACAGACGCTCAGTACGACATCGGACGAAAACACGCCGTTCCAGACTTGCCGCTGCTCCGCGCCCTGATCGAAGATCCAGCTGCCCAGCTTGTTGATCAGCCGGGTTTCTTCCAGCAACGGAATGAACAAGGCCGGAGGGACATCCCCCACCGCAGGGTGCTGCCAGCGCAACAGCGCCTCGAACCCGCGCAGTCGGCCGTCCGCCACATGGATCTGAGGCTGATAGACAACCGAGAAATCCTTGCCGTCGATGGCCGTGCGCACACTTTCTTCCAGCATCAGTCGCGAACGGGCACGGCCGTTCATGTTCTGGTCATAGAACCGGTACTGCTGTCGCCCTGCCCGTTTGGCCTCGTACATGGCGATATCCGCAGCGCGCAGCAATCCGTCCAGGTTGGCCCCGCAATCGGGATAGGTGGCAATCCCGACGCTGGCGCCCATGCTGATCTCAACACCGTCGATATGCCGACGACCCGAGACACGTTCGATCAGCTTTTCCGCGATTTTGGCTGCCTGTTCGGGGTAGTCGAGCCCGTCGATGACCACCGTGAACTCGTCACCACCGATACGCGCCAGAACATCGTAGGGCCGCATGCTTTCTTTGAGTTGGTCCGCCACCCAGAGCAGAATCTCATCACCCGCGTCATGGCCCAGCGCGTCATTGATCTGCTTGAAGCCGTCGAGGTCCATGTACAGCACCACGAGGTACTTGCCGACCTGATCGTTGCGCCCGAGCATGCCCTCGACAGCCTGATAGAAACCGCGTCGATTGAGCAGCCCGGTCAGGGCATCGGTGACGGCCTGCTTTTCCAATTGCTGATACAGGTCACGCACCACTGACATGTCGAGAACGGTCAGGACCATGGCTTTCTGCTCGGCAGGCAACGCCGCGCAGGACAGCGCGACCGGCAACTGACGCCCCTCGGTCGTCCTCAGGATCGCGTCATGCACACGATAGGTATCGGCACGTCGATAGTGCTTGTAGAAACCCGAATCCAGCCAGCCTGCGACCTGTGGCTCCTGAATGTAATCCAGCAGCCGAGTGCCACACAGTTGTTCGACGGTGGCGCTCAGCAGAAAACAGATGGCGGGGTTGGCGAAGCTGATAATGCCTTGTTCATCCACGACCAGAATGCCTTCAGCCACATTGGCCAGCACCGAGGCATTGAACGCTCGGGCCGACTCCAGTTCCTGCGACAAAGCCTGCAGTGCACGACGGTTGCGCTGCTGCTCCAACAGGGTCTGAACCTTGGGCTTGAGTATGTTCGGGTCGAAGGGCTTGAACAGGTAATCCGTCGCGCCGCTGGCATACCCCTTCTGAACCGCATCCTTGCTCTGCTCGTTGGCGGTGAGAAAGATGATGGGCGTGAGACGGGTACGCTGGCTGCCCCGCATCAGACGGGCCACCTCGAAGCCGTCCATGCCTGGCATCTGCACGTCCAGCAGCACCAGATCCACCTCCTGCTCCAGCAGAATGGTGAGGGCCTCGATGCCTGAACTGGCGGTGACGATATGCCAGTCCGTCCTTTGCAGGACAGCGCACATCGTGACCAGGTTTTCCGGATAGTCATCTACAACCAGTAACACTGAGGAGCCATCGGCTGGCCCGAATTGCGCGCGTTCCATGCTGCTTCTCTAATCTGTGGTACGACGCCTGAAGTTCAGGAAGACCGCCATACATATGAAATCAACTCTAGCCGTGTCTTGGAAAAAGCAGAAGCTAGCTATCTGTTTGCCATCATCAAACTTCAATTAACCGACTAACGGTCATTTCCTGTAGGCCCCACCCACACTGCCCTGTAGGAAAAGTGACAGCACTTTGACGTCATTCAACCGGCAATTTTGCATTAACAAATTGTCCTACAACCCGTATAAAGCCACGCTGAAACCCTCTGGCTAGAGGCCTCCCCTGCTGGCAAACAGACATATTCGGATGGACCAAAATGATAGATCTTGCGACGTGGCAACTCAGCATTCCGGTAGGCTCGCCACCCAAGACCATTGAGACCTCACAATTGGTAAAGGGTTACGACGGCAAATACTTCGAATCCACCTCAAAATCGATTTTTTTCTGGGCACCTGTTACGGGTTCCAAAACCGAAAACGCCAAATACGCACGCAGCGAGCTGCGTGAAACCTGGCCTGACGGCACTTTGCGTAACTGGATGTACGGCGATGCGGATAATTTCCTGAATGCCACGCTGGAAGTGGATCAGGTGCCTTCTTCCGGCAAGATCGTCATCGGTCAGATACATGCGTACGAAAGTACCGAGCCGATGCTCAAGGTCGAGTATCAGTACAAGGAACAGGACAAGGCGGGCGATATCGTGGTGAAGGTGCGCAAACGCTTCGACGACGATAAGAGCAAGGTCTACAAGATTGCCGAAGGCGTGCCGCTCAACGAGAAATTCAAGTACATCATCCACCTGAGCCCAGGCGGCCAGCTGAGCGTCAGCACGCGGGACGTGAACTGGGATACCCAGATCAGCTCGAGCTGGCGAGACAAGCCGCTTTATTTCAAGGCGGGCGTCTACACCCAGGATCACACCGGCTACAGCAGCGAAGGCGGCAAGGCCACGTTCTACAACCTGGACATCGACCACAACAAGACCTGAACGACACGCCACTCCATAAACGAAAACGGCCCGCACTCATCAGAGCACGGGCCGTTCTTTATGGACGCTGAAACGTGGCGGATCAGCGGTTGGCCTGGAAGTCCTTCTCGGCCGCCAGGAAGCGCGCCTGCATCGATTCGGAAGCGCCCTTGCCGATCAGGCTGAACACCACGATGGCGATACTGGCGAAGATGAAGCCAGGAACGATTTCGTACAGGCCCATCGTGCTGAACTGCTTCCAGAGCACGACGGTCGCGGCACCTACGATCACACCAGCCAGCGCGCCGTTACGGGTCATGCCTTTCCACAGTACCGAAATCAGCACCACCGGACCGAACGCAGCGCCAAAGCCTGCCCATGCATAGCTCACCAGACCCAGCACGCGGTTTTCCGGGTTGGCGGCCAGCAGAATGGCGATGATCGCGATCAACAGCACCATGCCACGGCCGACCCAGACCAGTTCCAGCTGCGAAGCGCCTTTGCGCAGGTAGGCTTTATAGAAGTCTTCGGTAAGCGCGCTGGAGCACACCAGCAACTGGCAGCTCAGCGTGCTCATGACCGCTGCAAGAATGGCCGACAGCAACACACCTGCAACCCATGGGTTGAACAGCAGCTTGGCCAGCTCGATGAACACCCGCTCAGGGTTTTCGGTGACAGGACCTGCAACATCCGGGTTCGCGGAGAAGTACGCGATGCCGAAGAAGCCAACGGCCACGGTGCCGCCCAAGCAAAGGATCATCCACGCCATCGAGATCCGCCGGGCACTGGCGATCGACTTCACGGAATCTGCCGCCATGAAGCGCGCCAGAATGTGCGGCTGGCCGAAGTAACCCAGGCCCCAGGCCAGCAACGAGATGATGCCGATAAAGGTGGTGTTCTTGAACATGTCGAAGCTGGTCGGATCCTTCGCTTCGATAGCCAGGAAGGTCGTGTCCACACCGCCTGTCGCGAGCAGCACGATGATCGGTGTCAGGATCAGCGCGAAGATCATCAGCGTGGCCTGCACGGTATCGGTCCAGCTCACGGCCAGAAAACCGCCGACGAAGGTGTACGCGATGGTCGCTGCCGCACCGGCCCACAGGGCGGTTTCATAGGACATGCCAAAGGTGCTTTCGAACAGCCGTGCGCCGGCGACAATGCCAGAGGCACAATAGATGGTGAAGAACACCAGGATCACGACAGCCGAGATGATGCGCAGCAAGCCGCTGTTGTCTTCGAAACGGCTGCTGAAATAGTCCGGCAGGGTCAGGGCATCACCATTGTGCTCGGTCTGCACACGCAGACGACCGGCCACGAACAACCAGTTCAGGTAGGCACCAGCGATCAGGCCGATGGCAATCCAGCTCTCCGACAGACCCGACATGTAGATGGCACCCGGCAACCCCATCAGCAGCCAGCCGCTCATGTCCGAAGCACCGGCCGACAAGGCGGTAACCACGCTGCCCAGGCTGCGCCCGCCAAGAATGTAATCCGAAAGATTGTTGGTGGAGCGATAGGCCATCAAGCCGATCAGGACCATTGCCGCGATGTAGATCACGAACGTGATCAAGGTTGGGTTACTGACACTCATGAGTTCTGCCTTGGCATTGTTTTTATGTTGGCACCTGATGACCAAGGGGTGACAACTGAAACTCAGCCTGCCCACGCCCTTGCACCCGACACCGCGCTGACTGTCCACTTCATTCGAATGAAAGGTCAATGACTACGGTTGCACCGTGGGAACGAATCCTATTAAACAACTTAAACAAGGTGCAACCACTTTCATCAGGCAAGTTGCACCTGCTCTGAAAAACCCGATTCGGGTGTTAAGACGCCCTATTTTGGGGCGGCAAACCGCCTTTGATCAAATAAATCCGCACCTCGAAAGAGCAACTCACTGTTTTTAATCACAAACCGGCAAAACCAGAGCGAAATATTTTGAAAAATAAGGTTGCACCCGGTTGCACCTCATACCAGTGCGAGGCTAATCTGCATCAAAGCCGATGCCACGTCAGTAGTGGCTACAATGAGGACAATACATGGCCACCACCACGCTGGGCGTCAAGCTGGACGACCCGACCCGCGAGCGATTGAAAGCAGCCGCCCACTCCATCGACCGGACTCCGCACTGGTTGATCAAGCAGGCGATCTTCAATTACCTGGAAAAGCTGGAGAGTGGTGCAACCCTGCTGGAACTGAACGGTTCGTCGAGCAAGGACAGCGATGATCGTGGCGAGCTGGCCGACGACGCGGGCCTGCAATGCTTTCTGGATTTTGCCGAAAGCATCCAGCCGCAGTCTGTTCTGCGTGCCGCCATCACGTCCGCTTACCGTCGCCCCGAGCCTGAAGTGGTGCCCATGCTGCTGGAGCAGGCGCGTCTGCCGGTACCGATGGCTGAAGCTGCCAACAAACTCGCGGCCTCCATCGCCGAGAAGCTGCGCAACCAGAAAAGCGCTGGTGGCCGTGCCGGTATCGTTCAAGGCCTGCTGCAGGAATTCTCGCTGTCGTCGCAGGAAGGCGTCGCCCTGATGTGTCTGGCCGAAGCGCTGCTGCGTATTCCGGACAAGGGCACTCGCGACGCACTGATTCGCGACAAGATCAGCAACGGCAACTGGCAGCCGCACCTGGGCAACAGCCCGTCGCTGTTCGTCAATGCCGCCACCTGGGGCCTGTTGCTGACCGGCAAGCTGGTCGCCACGCACAATGAAACAGGCTTGACCTCATCCCTGAGCCGCATCATCGGCAAGAGCGGCGAACCCATGATCCGCAAGGGCGTGGACATGGCAATGCGCCTGATGGGCGAGCAGTTCGTTACCGGCGAAACCATCGGTGAAGCACTGGCCAACGCCAGTCGTTTCGAGGCCAAGGGTTTTCGTTATTCCTATGACATGCTGGGTGAAGCCGCTCTGACCGAACACGACGCGCAGAAGTATCTGGCGTCTTACGAGCAGGCTATCCATTCCATTGGCAAGGCCTCACACGGTCGCGGCATTTATGAAGGCCCGGGCATCTCCATCAAGCTGTCCGCGTTGCACCCTCGCTACAGCCGCGCCCAATACGAGCGCGTAATGGAAGAGCTGTACCCGCGCCTGCTGTCCCTGACCCTGCTGGCCAAGCAATACGACATCGGCCTGAACATCGACGCTGAAGAAGCGGACCGCCTGGAGCTCTCGCTGGACCTGCTCGAACGCCTGTGCTTCGAGCCGCAACTGACCGGTTGGAACGGCATCGGTTTCGTGATCCAGGCGTACCAGAAACGCTGTCCTTACGTGATCGACTATGTGATCGATCTGGCCCGTCGCAGTCGTCATCGCCTGATGATTCGTCTGGTGAAAGGCGCTTACTGGGACAGCGAGATCAAGCGCGCTCAGGTCGAGGGCCTGGAAGGCTATCCGGTGTACACCCGCAAGGTGTACACCGACGTGTCTTACATCGCCTGCGCCCGCAAGCTGTTGGCAGCACCGGAAGTCATCTATCCGCAATTCGCCACACACAACGCACACACACTGGCAGCGATCTACCAGATTGCCGGTCAGAATTATTACCCCGGCCAGTACGAATTCCAGTGCCTGCACGGCATGGGCGAACCGCTGTACGAACAGGTTGTAGGCAAGGTCGCCGATGGCAAGCTGAACCGTCCGTGCCGTGTGTACGCACCGGTCGGCACCCATGAAACGCTGCTGGCTTATCTGGTGCGTCGCCTGCTGGAGAACGGTGCCAACACATCATTCGTCAACCGCATCGCCGACCACAGCATCTCCATTCAGGAACTGGTGGCCGATCCGGTCAGCCAGATCGAAAGAATGGCAACGCAGGAAGGCGGTTTCGGCCTGCCGCACCCGCGCATCCCGTTGCCACGCGACCTGTACGGCAGCGAACGCGCCAACTCCAGCGGCATCGACATGGCCAACGAACACCGTCTGGCGTCGCTGTCTTCGGCCTTGCTGGCCACTGCACACAACGACTGGAAAGCCGCACCGATGCTGGGCTGCCCGGCCAGCGAAGGCGTTGCCAACGCGGCACTGAACCCGTCCGATCTGCGTGACGTGGTCGGCCATGTCCAGGAAGCCACCGTTCAGGATGTCGACAACGCCATCCAGTGCGCCCTGAGCGCCGGTCCGATCTGGCAGGCCACGCCGCCCGCCGAACGTGCCGCCATTCTGGAACGTGCCGCCGACCTGATGGAAGGCGAGATCCAGCCGCTGATGGGCCTGTTGGTCCGCGAAGCGGGCAAGACCTTCGCCAACGCCATTGCCGAAGTGCGCGAAGCCGTGGACTTTCTGCGTTATTACGCCGTCCAGGCACGCAATGATTTCACCAATGACGCCCACCGCCCGCTGGGTCCTGTGGTCTGCATCAGCCCGTGGAACTTCCCGCTGGCGATTTTCAGCGGTCAGGTGGCAGCTGCACTCGCCGCTGGCAATCCAGTGCTGGCCAAACCTGCCGAGCAGACGCCACTGATCGCCGCCCAGGCGGTGCGTCTGCTGCTGGAAGCCGGTATTCCTGAAGGCGTGGTGCAACTGCTGCCGGGTCGCGGTGAAACCGTCGGTGCCGGGCTGGTCGGCGACGAGCGCGTCAAAGGTGTGATGTTCACCGGCTCCACCGAAGTCGCCCGTCTGCTGCAACGCAATGTGGCCGGTCGCCTGGATTCGCAGGGTCGTCCGGTTCCGCTGATCGCCGAGACCGGTGGCCAGAACGCGATGATCGTCGACTCCTCGGCGCTGACCGAACAGGTGGTGATCGACGTCGTCTCCTCGGCCTTCGACAGTGCCGGTCAACGCTGCTCGGCACTGCGCGTGCTGTGCCTGCAGGAAGACTCCGCCGACCGCGTCATCGAAATGCTCAAGGGTGCGATGGCCGAAAGCCGTCTGGGCAACCCTGAGCGTCTGTCCGTGGACATCGGTCCGGTGATTGATGCCGAAGCCAAGTCCGGCATCGAGAAACACATTCAGGCCATGCGCGACAAGGGCCGCACCGTGTATCAGGTGGCCATCGCCGACAGCGCCGAACTCAAGCGCGGCACTTATGTGATGCCGACGCTGATCGAGCTGGAAAGCTTCGACGAACTGCAACGTGAAATCTTTGGTCCCGTGCTGCACGTGGTGCGCTACAAGCGCAAGGAACTGGACCAGTTGATCGCTCAGATCAACGCGTCCGGTTATGGCCTGACGCTGGGTGTGCACACTCGGATCGACGAGACTATCGCCAAGGTGATCGACAACGTCCATGCCGGTAACGTCTATGTGAACCGCAACATCGTCGGTGCCGTGGTGGGTGTTCAGCCGTTCGGTGGCGAAGGCCTGTCCGGAACCGGTCCGAAAGCGGGAGGCCCGCTGTACCTGTACCGCCTGCTGTCGACCCGTCCACAGGATGCCATCGAGAAGTCGTTCGTGCGCGGCGACGCATTGTCGGCTCCGGACCTGCGTCTGCGTGAAGCGATGAGCAAGCCGTTACAGGCACTGAAAACCTGGGCAACCAGCCATCAGAACGCTGCACTGGACGTGCTGTGCAGCCAGTACGCCGAGCAATCGCAGAGCGGCATCACCCGTCAATTGGCGGGCCCGACCGGCGAGCGCAACAGCTACGCGATCCTGCCGCGCGAACAGGTGTTGTGCCTGGCGGATGACGAAACCGATCTGTTGACCCAACTGGCCGCAGTGCTGGCGGTGGGCAGCTCGGCGGTCTGGCCGGAAACCGAGATCAGCAAACCGTTGCGCGCCCGTCTGCCTAAAGAAATTCAGGCACGCATCAAGCTGGTCCCTGACTGGACCAAGGACGAAGTGATCATCGATGCGGTCCTGCACCACGGCGACTCGGACCAGTTGCGCGCCATCTGCGAGCAGATCGCCCAGCGCAGCGGTGCAATCGTCGGCGTCAATGGCCTGTCTCACGGCGAGACCAACATCCCGCTGGAGCGTCTGGTGATCGAACGTGCGTTGAGCGTCAACACCGCAGCGGCGGGGGGTAATGCGAGCTTGATGACGATCGGCTGATACAGGGCAGCGTTCTCTGGATACTGGAACCAGGCCGGGAGGACTGCAAGGCGCTGAAAGTGCGGGCATCGCGCGTCATCCACGGGTAGTCTCGTGTGTGCGTGATGCCTGCAGAAACGTGACTTCCAGCGTCATCCTTTCATTGGCAGACCTGAACTATTTGTCACTTGTGCATGAATCAAACAACGGCGCCTAATACGTGAAAATCCCGACATAAGAACAACCTTCTGGTACCCGCTACCATGCAACGTTTGATTTCGTTGGCGTTAGGTTTGATGTTGTATGTTGGCCAAGCGCATTCCGAGACGAACGTGCGCGAAGAACAACTTCTTCTGCCGATACACGCAGGAGCCCATGTAGAGAACATAGAGGCACTGGTTGTCCGTCCGGTTGACGGCGAAAAGCTTCCCATCGCGCTCATTGTCAACGGTTCATCGGCCGAAGATCCGTCAGCGGCCCATGCTGACTGGCTCTCGAGCATGGCACATGACTTCGCTCATCGAGGCTGGCTGGCCGTCTCAATGGTATGGCCAGGGTATGGTCATTCGACAGGCAGGTTCATGAATGAGGGGGGAAACTGCGCAGCCCCTCAAGTGGCCGACTTTCTAGAGGCGCACGGGGAAGAACTCGGCGCTGCGTTGGCGGCTCTGCGCCAGCGACCGGATGTTGACCCAACGTTGGCGCTGGGTGTCGGCATATCCATAGGTGGGGCTTCGATGCTAAACCTGGGTGCCCGATCCGGACATCCGCTGGCGGCAATAATCAATATTTCAGGGGGTGTCTACCACTATTCCAAAGCGGGGACCGCCGATCCGGACTGTTCTTTATACCAGGCGGACCTGATACGAACGGTCACGCGATTCGGCGCTGGGAATTCGACCCCCACGCTTTGGATTTATGCCAAAAACGATCCTTTTTTTGGCCCGGATCTGGTCGATCAAATGATCGCAGGTTACCGCTCGCAGGGTGGGGTAGCTGATCTCGTCATGCTTGCGCCATTTGGCAAGGACGGGCACACACTTTTCAAAAATGAAGCCAGTGTACTTATCAACCCTCACATCGACGATTTCCTGAGGCGCAACCGGTTACCCGCGATGAACCATAGTGCGTTAATGCCTCTTCTCTCAAGACTGATACCCACTGAATCCACCAGAGCGCAGACCTATCTCCTCAGCGTCACAGAAAAGGCGATGGCAATGTCCGGAAACTCCAGCAAAATTTACTGGTACTACGGTGCTCGCACAATCGATGAGGCGCGAGAAAAAGCGCTCACTCGCTGCCGGAAAGACAATGGTGACTCCTGTCGAATCGTCGTAGAAAACCAAAGCCTGATAGCTGGCTGGCAGGCTGTGGTGAGCCCGCCGAGCAAGTAGAGGTGTCAAATTGACGTATCGCGAAGCGTTGGGTTTATTCAACAGGCCGTGAAACGCTGCCCTTCCTATCGGGCAAGTCCCGCGATACCCACTGCCCACTGCCCTTCATCACCCGCATCAATCTTGCTACCCCCTCCTCGTTCAGCCGCCTAGACTGAAGCGACATCCAGTCAAGGTGCGTTGCCATGTCCGAGTCGCTGCTCAGTTCCCGTAATCTGGCTTTCGAGTTGTATGAAGTGCTGGATGCCGAAGCCCTGATTCGCCGCGAGCGCTTTGCCGAGCACACGCGCGAGACGTTCGATGCGGCGATTGGCACGGCACGGACCATTGCCGAGAAGTACTTCGCGCCGCACAACCGCAAGGCTGACGAGAACGAGCCACGCTATGAGCATGGCGCCGCGGTGCTGATCCCGGAGGTCAAGCCTGCGGTGGATGCTTTTCTGGAAGCGGGTTTTCTCAATGCAGCACGCGATTTCGAGGCAGGCGGCATGCAGTTGCCGACGCTGCTGTCGCAAGCCTGCTTCGCGCACTTTCAGGCCGCCAACGCCGGGACCACTGCGTATCCGTTCCTGACCATGGGCGCGGCGAATCTGATCGAAAGTTTCGGCAATGACGAGCAGAAACAGCGTTTTCTGCAACCGATGATCGAAGGCCGTTTCTTCGGCACCATGGCGCTGACCGAACCTCACGCAGGCTCTTCCCTGTCCGACATCCGCACCCGCGCCGAACCCGCCGCAGAGGGTTCCTACCGGTTGCGCGGCAACAAGATTTTCATCTCGGGTGGCGATCACAACCTGTCGGAAAACATCGTGCATATGGTGCTGGCCAAGCTGCCGGATGCACCCGGTGGGGTGAAAGGCATCTCGCTGTTCATCGTGCCCAAGTTTCTGGTCAATGACGACGGCAGCCTCGGCAGACGTAACGACGTGCTGCTGGCCGGGCTGTTTCACAAGATGGGCTGGAAAGGTACGACTTCGACTGCGCTCAATTTCGGCGACAACGGTGAGTGCGTCGGCTACCTGGTCGGCAAGCCGCATCATGGCCTGAGCTACATGTTCCAGATGATGAACGAAGCGCGCATAGGTGTCGGCATGGGTGCGGTCATGCTCGGTTACGCAGGCTATCTGTACTCGCTCGATTACGCACGCGAGCGGCCTCAGGGTCGGCTGCCGGACAACAAGAGTCCGGACAGCGCACCCGTGTCGATCATCCAGCACACCGATGTACGCCGCATGCTGCTGACCCAGAAAGCCTACGTGGAAGGCGCATTCGACCTGGGCCTGTACGCCGCCCGCCTGTTCGACGACGCGCAGACGGGCGAGACCGAACAGATGCGCCAGCAAGCCCACGAACTGCTGGACCTGCTGACCCCCATCGTCAAATCCTGGCCGTCGGAGTTCTGCCTCAAGGCCAACGAGTTGGCGATCCAGATTCTCGGCGGTCACGGTTATACCCGCGAGTATCCGGTCGAGCAGCATTACCGGGACAACCGGCTGAATCCGATCCATGAAGGCACCCACGGCATTCAGTCGCTGGACCTGCTGGGCCGCAAACTGGCGCAGAACGGCGGTGCCGGTCTCAAGCAACTGGTCAGGCTGATTGCCGACACCGCACAACGCGCCAGCGCCCACAGTCAGCTCGATCATCTGCGCCAGCCGCTGGAGCAACTGGTAACCGCCCTGCAAGGCGTGACCGTCGGCCTGCTGACCGACCTGGCACAAGGCAACGTAAATGTCGCACTGGCCAACTCGGCGCTCTACCTCAAGGCATTCGGGCATACCGTGATCGGCTGGCGCTGGCTGGAACAGGCCATTCGTGCCGAAGAAGGACTGAGCAAAGGCAACGCGGCCGACGTCGATTTCTATAAGGGAAAACTGCAGGCCGCGCGGTACTTCCTGACATGGGAAGTACCGGCGTGTCATCACGAACTGGCGATACTGCAAGCCCGTGATGACGTATGCCTGTCGATGCAGAACGAGTGGTTCTGATTCGGCGCCAGGCGGGTGTCATTCACGCAGCCACTGCGGGAGGCGACTTGTGGGCGATGCGGTGAATCAAGCGCAATATCAGCAGCTGAACTGACACTGTCGCACCCTGCCTGCTTCAGAACGTTTACATCACAATGAACCCTGTCCCTGAGGCGGGAAGAAGGTATCGACCAGCGCTTTCGCGTCATCACCCAGTTTCGCGGCGTAGGCCTCGCGACTGAAGAGTTCTCCGGTACGCAGGTCGTAGGCGGGGCCGGTGACCTGCTCCACCGGCACCTGCCTGAGCTGAACGTTCATGAAGCGGTAGTTGGCACCTGCCACTTCTTCAACACGGCTTATCTCGAAATAGTTGCCCGGCAGGAACAACGATTCGACTTCACTCGGGCTGTTGGAAAACGGGCTGATCGGGGTTGCCGTCAGATATTCCTTGGCGGGCAGTTCGAAAACGACCGATGTGTCATCAAAGACGATTTCCCCTTCGTGCAAGGTCGACACCACGCCACCCTGGCTGCTGGCGAAGACGCGTGCGATATAGGGATTCTCGCTGAACGAGGTGATATCGGTATTGACCAGGACATCCCCGACCTTGAGGTTGCCCTTGCGGAAAACCTCGCCCGAGGTGCCACGCTCGCCACTGCCGCCGCGATACAACGGCACATCGTTGTTGTGCTGGATCTCCCCGACATCTTCGACCAATGTCTCCAGTGCCTCGATCTGATCCGCCCCTTCAGGTATGCCTGTGCGCAGAAACTGGTTATAGGCGTCATCGTCTTCGGTGTATCGAGTGATCGCCCCGCCGTAGTAATCATCTTCAGGTGTCTTGAAGACCCGATGCTTGTCCTGCCACGCGTCGATGACGACATCTTCGCCCTCGGAATCGGAAACCACTTCCTCGTCAGAGGCCATCTCATAGATGTTGATCACGTCCCTTTGCCGGTGGTTGCCCGCGATGGAGAGGCGCTGTTCTTCCGCCACATTGAACTGCATGTGCGTATCCCAGAAGTCCGAGGACGTAGTGATGTAAGGCTTGGCACCCTCAACAGGAGGGTTGCCGCCACGCAGCACAGGCTTGCGAATCAGTTCCCATTCATCCAGCTCATTCAGGCGCACAGGACGCGCGCCGTTGAAGGCAAAGGGATTCTCAGGATCGACAATGGCCCAGGTCTTGAAGTCCTGCAGATAACGAACCCGATAGGGAAAGTCCCCCAACATGATCCAGGTCTGGTCATTTCCCAGAACATGGATGCCTCGGGCATGCTCTCCCACGGCAGGCGGCGCATCTTCCAGCAGTTCGTTACCTTCAAGGCCGGCCAGCGCGACCGCTTCGTCTTCAGGGACCGGCGCAAGCTCGGCGCTGCGACCGATACTCACCAGCATCGGCAAATTGAAGAGCAGGTAGACCGAATTGAGAACCGCTCCGAGCACGCCGGACTTTCGCAGTTGCGCAGTGCGCCCGTTGACGGCCTGATCGATGTTCAGTCCGACGCTTGCGATACCTGCGCCCACCAGACTCAACGCGATCGGCCACGCCAGCGACGACACGCCACCCGCCAGCCTGATGAACGCACTCAGGTAGCCAATCCACATCTGCTTGCGCAGGCTGGCACTGCTGGTCAACTGGTGGTGAATATCCTCGTTCATCTCCTGGTGCGCCGCGTCGCGCAGATGCTCGAACACAGGTTTCGGACTCGCCGGGACGTGGCGACCGATCAACGTTTGATCGACAGACCATGCTTTCGCAAAGCGTTTGGCGAGCTTTGCGCCCAACGCCCTCTTCTGTTGCTCTTCACGCACGAAGTGCGACACCAGCGCTGCCCTGTCGGCAGGCTGGGCGACCCGGGATTGCAGCCACTGATAAAGAGCCTGTTCGTTGGCAAACCGCTGAAACGCCGGCTGAGCGCCCGCGGTGTAGAGAATCTGCCTCCCATGGGCGTCAGTGACCAGCAACATGTCCCTCGATGCATGGCCGGCGAGTTCCAACACTCGCAGGGATACGCCGGACGTGAACGCCTTGTCTTTCTGCACTGCCGCCCATGCATCAGAGGTGTCGCCGCTGCCATTGACGGCAGTGAGCACAGTTTCGAAGTCATCCGTCTGCAGTTGTTTTTTGCTGACCGCAAGGCCTGCCGAGGACAACAGGCTTATCCTGGCGAAGGTACAGAAATCCTGACCATGATCACGCCAGAAAGCATCGGCCTTGCGCTTGCACTCGACGGCAAAATCCTGCGCCCAGAAATCCTTCAGCACATCGCTGGGCAGAACCGGTACTTCGTTGTGCTCGTTGTAGAAACGCTCGCCGGGACCTGCGTGATAGAAGCCGCTGTAGGTGTTCATCTCGTCGACGGCAACGTTGTCACTGGCGCTGAAGCGATGCATCACCAGCTCAATCAGGGTCATCGATTCGGAGGGCGGACCGACATGTTCCCATCCGGAAAACGTGCGGCCGCTGTTATCTGCATTCGTGAATCGATGCCAATAGACCTTGCCCGGATCGAGCACCTTGTCGGTGTGCCGGGCAATGATCGTGCGCGCAGCCTGAAAGGCCAGGCTGTAAAGGTCCGGATAAGCGCCCATCAGCGCGGCCGCGCGCGCTTTGAGCGCCTTGTCTGTCCAGACATCGACAGCATCCGTTGTCGTCGGGGTGTTGTGAGTTGTTGAGTGCATGACGTCCTGTCTTTGCTCTTGAGGAAAGTCATGCACTAAACCAGCTTGTCGGGACCCGTTTGAGGTAACTATTTACGTTGAAGCCAGGCGGCCGTCATGACAGAACCGACCCATCCTGCGGATAAAACACGTCTACAAGCGGTTTACCTGCCGCACCCAGCCGGGCGGCATAGCGCTCGCGGCTGAACGGTTCACCGGTGCGCATGTCCAGCAGTTTGCGTCCGGCCACAGGTGCAGGCACTTCCTTGATTCGCACCCTCATGAACCGGTAGAACGCGCCCCGTACCTCATCGAGGTGTTCGATCAAAAAGTAGCGTCCGGGCAGGAAGATCGACTCTGCCTCTCTGGGGCTGGATGAAAAGGGCGCGATGGGCGTTGCGCCCAGGTACTGTCCGGCAGGCAGTTCAAAAACCACCGATGTGTCATCAAAGCTGACCGGGGCCGAAATGGATATGGCGTTGACGCCCGCCTGGCTACTGGCGAAGGTTCTGGCCTGATAGGGGTTTTCGCTGAACGAGGTGATATCGGTATTGGTCAGTACATCACCGACCGCGACCTGACCGCTTCGAAAGAACTGACCTGACGTGCCCCGCTCGCCGCTTCCACCGCGATACAGCGTGACGTCATTATTGAAGCCCAGCGTCCTGACATCCTCGACGAAGCGTTTGATGTCCTCAACCTGCTCGGCGATATCAAACGCGCCCGTCGGCTGGCCTTCTCCAAACACAGCCCCTGTGCGCAGGTAGTGATTGTAGATCCCTCCGTTATGGGTGTAACGGCGAATGCTCTGCGCCTGGTAGGTCGCATCGTGGGTCCTGAACACCCGGTGCTTCGCGCCCCACAGATCAATGTGCACGTCTTCGCCCTCGGAGTCGGAAACCACCTCTTCATCCGGCTCCATCCGAAAGATATCCATGACCGCTTCCTGACGTGCGATAGCCACCTCCGCCAGACTCCTTTCATCGTAAACGTTGATCAACATGTAGTGATCCCAGAACGCTGACCCCGTCGTGCCATAGGGAAGTGAGGCTGGCTGAGCGTCTGCCGCCGAAGGCACGTCCTGAGGCGAGCCGCCCGACAGGCCCGGTCTTGCGAGCGGTTGCCACTCGCCGTGCTCATCCAGCGCCACCAAAGGGCCGGCAGAAAAGGCAAAGGGGTTATGCGGATCAATCACCTGCCAGCGCCCCAGCGACTCATTGAAGCGTACGCGGTAAAACAATCCGCTCAGCCTGATCCAGGTTTCGCCGTTGACACGTTGGTAGACGCCTCGCAGCCTTCCTTCGGCCACAACGGGCATTACACCTTCGAGCGTCACTTGGTTGCCGTTGAGATTGGCAAGGGTGTCTGCAAGCGACGGTGGTGCCAGCGTGTCGGGCAAACCCTCCGCCGCACGACTCAAGCCCGTCACCAACGGCAGGTTGAACGCCAGATAAAGAGCATTGCAGATGCAGCCCAGCACCCCGGCCTTGCGTTGCGCTGACGTTTTGCCGAGCACCGCCTGATCAATGTTCAGCCCGAGGTTGAAAGCGCTCGCCCCGATCACTGCCAGGGCGACCGGCCAGCCCAGCAGCGCAAGATTGCCGGTGACTTGCAGGAAAGCGTCGAGATAGCCCATCCACAGTCGCTTGCGCAGTTCGACGTTACTGGCCAGCAAGACATGGGCATCAGCGGTCATTTCGTCTCTCGCCCTATCGCGCAGAGATTCAAAAGGATCGCCGGGGATGGGCGCCTGGATCTGATTGACCAGCCCTTGCCCCGAATGCCAATCGTGAGCGAGCAGGCCTTCGATACACCGGTCGAACGCAGCGCCAGACGTCTGCTCGGCTGAAGGGCGAATGAAGTGGCTGCGCATTTCGCTGCGCGTCCGGGCGGCGGCGAACTGCGCCTTGAGCCAGTCGAACAGTTCCTGCGGCCCGGCAAACCGGTGAAAAGGCTTGCTGTCACCGGGTACGTAGAGAATCTGCGCGCCGCGCTCATCAACGATGCGCAGCACATCCCGCGCCTTGAAGCCACCGACATCCAGCCAGTGAAACGCTGCTTTTGTGCCGGATGCCATGACAGCGCCAAGGGACGTCAGGGTCGGCGTGTCGCTGTTTTCATCCAGCATCAAACTGATCAGCCATTTGAAGTCAGCCGCCGGGATCTGTCTGTTGCGAAGGCATCGCCCTGCCGCCGCCAGAAAGTCGGCCTTGGCCAACAGGCAGAACGTTTGCCCATGAAGGCTCCAGAAATGCTGCAGTTTGCGCCGGTAACCGGTGCTGAAATCCAGCGCCCAGAAATCATTCAGTACGTCCTGAGCGAGCAATGGCACTTCGCAGGTTTCATTGAACGTGCCATGGTCAGCCTTTACCGAATAAAAACCGCCCCAGGACGAAAGCTCGTCACTGGCAACCTGATCCTGCGGACTGAAGCGGCGTATCACCAGTTCGACTATCGTCATTGACTCCACCGGCGTGCCGAAATGCTCCCAGCCGGTAAACGTGCGAGGACTGCTGACAGCAGTGCTGAACCGGTGCCAGTAGACGTTATCGGGGTTGAGTCGTTTGCCCGTTCGCTTGTAGACAATGGCCTGCGCAGCCCGCCGCGCCATGTCGTACAGGTCGGGATAGTCGGTAACGTACTCGTGGGCTTTTTTTCGAAGCTGTTGCAGGTCTGTAAGGTGTGACCGTGTTGTTTCAGAAGTCATGGCTTCCTGTTCCTCTTGGGATGGAAGCCACACGTGATCAGATCCAGGGGGCGCATCGACTGTAAATAGTTATGACATCAGTCAGGCAGACGAACCGGTGGCAGCAGGGACCGCGATACGCTATGTATTAATCGGCAAAACTTTGACAGCCAGCCATTTCAACAGGTTAGAATCCCTTGGCACGCGGACTGCATGGTCAGTTTTCGCTCTCATCGTTTTCGATTCGTTTTCTATGGAGTACCGCCCTTGGATGCCACCACCATCAACAGCCTGTTCCTGATCGGCGCGTTGCTGGTAACGGCGAGCATTCTGGTCAGCTCCCTTTCCTCGCGTCTCGGCATCCCGATCCTGGTCATCATCCTTGCCGTGGGCATGGTGGCGGGCGTCGATGGCGGCGGCATCATCTTCGACAACTACGCAACGGCCTATCTGGTCGGCAACCTCGCACTGGCCGTCATCCTGCTCGATGGCGGCCTGCGAACCCGGGTGGCCAGTTTCCGGGTGGCGCTCTGGCCTGCCCTGTCGCTGGCCACGGTCGGGGTGCTGATCACCACCGTGCTGACCGGCATGGTCGCGGCCTGGCTGTTCAACCTGAACATGATTCAGGGCCTGCTGATTGGCGCCATTGTCGGCTCGACCGACGCGGCTGCGGTGTTCTCGCTGCTGGGCGGCAAAGGCCTGAACGAGCGGGTCACGGCCACGCTGGAAATCGAATCCGGCAGCAATGACCCGATGGCGGTATTCCTGACCGTGACCCTGATCGGCATGCTTGCCAGCGGTCAGACCGGTTTGCACTGGGGCCTGCTTGGGCATTTGATTCAGGAGTTCGGCATCGGCGCAATCATTGGTCTGGGCGGCGGCTGGATCATGCTGCAACTGGTCAACCGCATCAATCTGGCAGCCGGCCTTTACCCGATTCTGGTGATCGCGGGCGGTCTGGCGATCTTTGCCCTGACCAACGCCATCCACGGTAGCGGCTTTCTGGCGGTGTACCTGTGCGGTCTGGTGCTGGGCAACCGTCCGATCCGCAGTCGCCACGGCATTCTGCATATGCTCGACGGCATGGCCTGGCTGGCGCAGATCGGTATGTTTCTGGTGTTGGGTCTGCTGGTTACACCTCACGACCTGCTGCCTATCGCCATTCCGGCGCTGGGTCTGGCGCTGTGGATGATTCTGGTGGCGAGACCGCTGTCGGTCATGGTCGGCCTGCTGCCGTTCAAAGCCTTTCATGGTCGCGAAAAGGCGTTCATCGCCTGGGTCGGCCTGCGTGGCGCGGTGCCGATCATCCTGGCGGTGTTCCCGCTGATGGCCGGGCTGCCCAATGCGCAGCTGTACTTCAACCTCGCATTCTTCATCGTGCTGGTATCGCTGCTGCTGCAAGGCACGAGCCTGCCGTGGATGGCAAAACTGCTGAAAGTGACGGTTCCGCCGGATCCTGCGCCTATCTCCCGCGCCGCCCTTGAAGTGCATGTCACCAGCGAGTGGGAGCTGTTCGTCTATCGCCTCGGAGCAGAAAAATGGTGCATCGGCGCGGCCCTGCGTGAGCTGAAGATGCCTGAAGGCACCCGTATCGCGGCCCTGTTTCGCGGCCAGCAACTGCTTCACCCGTCCGGCAGTACCACGCTGGAAGTCGGCGATCTGCTCTGCGTGATCGGCCACGAACATGACCTGCCCGCGCTGGGCAAACTGTTCAGCCAGGCCCCGCAACGCGGTCTGGACCTGCGTTTCTTCGGCGATTTCGTGCTCGAAGGCGATGCACAACTGGGTGATGTAGCGGCGCTCTACGGCTTGAAGCTCGACGGCATAGACCCCGGTATGCCGCTCAGCCAGTTCATTGTGCAGAAGAATCGCGGTGAGCCGATTGTGGGCGACCAGATCGAATGGAATGGAACTATTTGGACAGTTGCCGTCATGGACGGGAACAAGATCCAGAAAGTGGGCGTCAAATTCCCCGAAGGAAGCCGCCCGGGTCCCGGATTGTTCCTTTAAACTGCCAACCCACACGTACCATCACGCGACCGGTGTCTATGTTTTCCCTGCGCTCTCTTTGTGCTGCCGCACTGTTTACGCTTTGTCTTTCCACGTTTCCCGCCCTTGCTGCCGACCCGCCCACAAGCGAGGCCGTGCAGCAGAGTCTGGACAAGATCGCCGACCGCAAACTGCCGGACGCCGACCAGAAAGCGCTGCAACAGGTGCTCGAGCAAACCCTGGGGTTTCTGGCCAGCAAGCAGGAAAGCGAGCAGAAGCTGACCGCGCTCAAGCAACAACTCAATCAGGCACCCAAACAGACCGTCGAGAACCAGCGTGAGCTGAGTCGCCTGAAGGAAAGCAAGATCGTCCCGATCGCGCAGCGCTACGGCGGCCTCGATGTGCCGCAGCTGGAGCAGATGCTCAGCCAGCGCAGCACTCAACAGAGCGATCTGCAGAAAGAACTCAATGATGCCAACAGCCTGAGCATTACCGCCCAGACACGTCCGGAGCGTGCCCAGGCGGAAATCAGCGCCAACCAGAACCGCATTCAGCAGATCAACGCAATCCTCAAGCTGGGCAAGGACAACGGCAAGACCCTCAGCGCCGATCAGCGCAACCTGCTCAACGCCGAGCTGGCGTCGATCAATGCCCTGAACCTGTTGCGTCGTCAGGAGCTGGCTGGCAACAGTCAGTTGCAGGATCTGGGCAACAGCCAGCACGACTTGCTCACCGAGAAAGTCGCGCGGCAGGAGCAGGAAATCCAGGACCTGCAGACCCTGATCAATGACAAACGCCGTGCCCAGTCGCAGAAAACCGTGGCCGACCTGTCCCTTGAAGCCCAGAAATCCGGTGGCAGCAGCCTGCTGGCGACCGAAAGCGCCGCCAACCTGCAACTGTCCGACTACCTGTTGCGTGGCACCGACCGACTCAACGAACTGACCCAGCAGAACCTCAAGACCAAACAGCAGCTGGACAACCTGACGCAAACCGATCAGGCCCTGAGCGAGCAAATCAATGTGCTCAGCGGCAGCCTGCTGCTGTCCAAGATTCTCTACAAGCAGAAGCAGTCGTTGCCGCATCTGGAACTGGACAAAGGCCTGGCGGACGAAATCGCCAACATTCGCCTGTATCAGTTCGAGATCAACCAGAAGCGCGAGCAGATGAGTACACCTACGGCCTATGTCGAGAAGCTGCTCGCCACTCAGCCCCCGGAAAACATCACGCCGCAACTGCGCAGAACCCTGATGGATCTGGCGATCACCCGCAGCGACCTACTGGAACGCCTGAACCGCGAGCTCAGTACGTTGCTCAATGAATCCATCACCCTGCAACTGAACCAGAAGCAACTGACCAGCACCGCAATCAGCCTGCGCTCCACGCTGGACGAGCAGATGTTCTGGATTCCCAGCAACAAGCCGCTGGACATCGAGTGGTTCCAGAACATCTGGCCGCGCCTTGAAAAACAGGTCGCCACCCTGCCCTGGACGTCCAGCCTCAGCGAACTGTCGGATGGACTGACGCAGCGCCCACTGCTGTTCCTGCCTCTGCTGTTGCTGATCGGTGTTCTGACCTGGCGGCGCAAGGCGCTGTATCAGCGCCTGAACCGCCTGCATGCCGACATTGGTCACTTCAAGCGTGACAGCCAGTGGAAAACCCCGCTGGCCCTGCTGATCAACGTGCTGCTGGCCATGCCTGTCGCCTTGGGCCTGGCCCTGTGCGGCTATGCACTGCAGATCGATGCACGCGGGCAGAACGCCAACCTCGGCGAGGCGCTGTTGCAGATCGCGTTGGCCTGGCTGGTGTTCTACACCGCCTACCGCGTGCTTGCACCGTCGGGTGTTGCGCAGCTGCATTTCCGCTGGGAGACGGCGCAGGTCGAGTTCCTGCGCGGCTGGGTTCGTCGCCTCGGGCTGGTCGTTCTGGCATTGGTCGCGGTCGTGGCGGTGGCCGAACACCAGCCTGCCGCGCTGGCCGACGACGTGCTGGGGATCGGCGTGGTGCTGACCTGCTACGCACTGATGGCCTGGCTGCTGGGTCGCCTGCTGGTCTCAAGCCCGACCCACCACAATGCTTCGCTGTTTCGCAAAGCTGTGGGTATGGCGTTTACCGCGCTGCCCATCGCCCTGTTCGTGGCGGTGTGCTTCGGCTACTACTACACGGCACTCAAGCTAAGCGACCGACTGATCGACACGCTGTACCTGCTTATGCTCTGGCTGGTGGTGGAAGCCACCTTCGTGCGCGGCCTGGGCGTCGCGGCACGCCGTCTGGCCTACCAGCGCGCCCTGGCCAAACGTCAGGCTGCTCGCGAAAGCGGCGACAGCGACGCACCGGTCGAAGAGCCGAAACTGGACATCGAACAGGTCAACCAGCAGTCGCTGCGTCTGATTCGTCTGGCCTTGCTGGGCGGCTTCATCGGCGCGCTGTATCTGGTCTGGGCCGACCTGATCACGGTATTTGCCTACCTCGACAACATTACCCTGTACGAGTACACCAGCGGCACCGGCGCCAACATGAGCATGGTGCCGATCAGCCTCGGCGACTTCATCGGCGCGGTGGTGATCATTGCCATCACCTTCGTGCTGGCAGGCAACCTGCCCGGCCTTCTCGAAGTGCTGGTGCTGTCACGCCTGAATCTGGCGCAGGGCAGTGCCTACGCAACAACAACATTGCTGTCCTATGCGATTGCCGGCATCGGTTTCGTCACCACGCTCTCGACACTCGGCGTGAGCTGGGACAAGTTGCAGTGGCTGGTGGCCGCGCTATCGGTCGGTCTCGGTTTCGGTATGCAGGAGATCTTCGCCAACTTCATCTCCGGCATCATGATCCTGTTCGAACGACCGGTGCGGATCGGCGACACCATCACCATCGGTAACCTGTCGGGTACGGTCAGCAAGATTCGCATTCGTGCCACGACCATCACCGACTTCGATCGCAAGGACATCATTGTCCCGAACAAGACGTTCATCACCGGCCAGCTCATCAACTGGTCGCTGACCGACACCATCACCCGCGTGACCCTCAAGCTGGGCGTGGACTACGGCTCGGACCTGGATCTGGTTCGCGAACTGCTGCTGCAGGCGGCCCGCGAGAACCCTCGGGTACTGAAAGAGCCTGAACCAATCGTGTACTTCCTGAATTTCGGCGAAAGCACTCTGGACCACGAACTGCGCATGCACGTGCGCGATCTGGGCGACCGCAACCCGGTTCTGGACGAGATCAACCGGTTCATCAACCGCGAGTTCAAGAAGCAGAAGATCAACATCTCGTTCCGCCAGATGGAGATCTACCTCAAAAATACTCAGGGCAAGGAATACAAGATGGTGCCCGTGGACTCCGAGGAGAAGACCGTGCTGCCGACCGAAAAGGGCACGCCGCCGGTCAACACCAAAGTGGCGCCTGCAACCAAGGATGCGCCCGAGCCGCCTGAACTCAGGCTCGACTGATCGGGTCAACCCCAGCAGAATGCCCTCACATTTTGCTGGAGATGGCCTGTGAAAGCCCTCGACGAACTCGTCTTCGACAACCGCTTCGCCCGTCTGGGCGACGCGTTCTCCACCTCGGTCCTGCCTGAACCCATCGCCGAACCGCGTCTCGTGGTTGCCAGCAAGGCCGCGCTGTCCTTGCTGGACCTTGACCCGAGCCAGGCCGAAACACCCCTCTTCGCGGAAATCTTTGCCGGCCACAAGCTCTGGCAGGAAGCCGAACCGCGAGCGATGGTCTATTCCGGCCATCAGTTCGGTTCATACAACCCACGTCTGGGCGATGGTCGAGGACTGCTGTTGGGCGAGGTCTACAACGAGGCAGGCGAGCACTGGGACCTGCACCTCAAGGGTGCCGGACAAACGCCGTATTCGCGCATGGGCGATGGCCGCGCCGTACTTCGTTCGTCTATCCGCGAGTTTCTGGCCTCCGAAGCACTGCACGCCTTGAACATCCCGAGCAGCCGCGCCGCCTGTGTCATCGGCTCCAGCACGCCGGTCTGGCGGGAAACCGAGGAACGCGCCGCGATGGTCCTGCGTCTGGCCCACAGCCATGTGCGCTTCGGCAGTCTCGAGTATTTCTACTACACCAAGCAGCCGGAGCAGTTGAAGCAACTGGCCGAGCATGTACTGACGATGCACTACCCAGAGTGCCGAGAGCAGCCTGAACCGTATCTGGCGATGTTCCGGGAAATCGTCGAGCGCAACGCCGAGCTGATTGCCAAGTGGCAGGCCTACGGTTTCTGTCATGGCGTGATGAACACCGACAACATGTCGATTCTGGGCATCACCTTCGACTTCGGTCCGTTCGCGTTTCTGGACGACTTCGATCAGCACTTCATCTGCAACCATTCCGATCACGAAGGACGCTACTCCTTCAGCAATCAGGTGCCGATTGCGCAATGGAACCTGAGTGCGCTGGCTCAGGCACTGACGCCGTTCATCAGCGTCGACGCCTTGCGCGAGACCATCGGATTGTTTCTGCCGCTCTATCAGGCGCATTACCTGGACCTGATGCGCCGTCGCCTCGGCCTGACTCACGCCGACGAACAGGACGAACTGCTGATCAGCCGCCTGCTGCAACTGATGCAGAACAGCGGCGTCGATTACACCCTGTTCTTCCGCCGACTGGGCGATGCACCGGCCGCCGAAGCTTTACGCGTCCTGCGTGACGATTTTGTCGACATCAACGGCTTCGACGGGTGGGGCGAGACCTATCTGGCGCGCATCGCCCAGGAAGGCGGTACCTCGGAAGACGAACGCAAAATACGCATGCACGCGGTCAACCCGCTGTACATCCTGCGCAATTACCTGGCGCAAAACGCGATTCAGGAGGCTGAACAGGGTGACTACGAAGAAGTCCGCCGCCTGCACGATGTGCTCTGCAATCCCTTCACCGAACAACCCGACATGGACCGCTACGCCCAGCGCCCACCGGACTGGGGCAAGCATCTGGAGATCAGCTGTTCATCGTGACGTGAGCCATGCACCCGGCTCACCGAGTGCGCAAGCCGCGTCCGCTTTCAGCCGCGCAGGGATGGATCGGCCAGCCCTGCATTCACCAGCCAATGCTCCAGCCCTTCCAGATCAGGGATACGAGCCACGGTGTCGCCGACCTGCACCGCCGCCAGTTCCAGTTCGGTCAGGGGCACGTCGACGTAGCTCAGTTGGCTGTCGACCTTGCAGGAGCGCGGGATACCTTGCGTCAGCAGTGCAATGAACCTGACGTCATGGCGTCCGCCCAGCGCATTGAGCACGACTATTCTTGCTCGTCCGCCTACACGTGTACGGCCACCACAGGCCGCTTCGAAGCTGAGTAATGGCAAAGTCCGTTCGCGCCAACTGATCGGCCCGAGGTACCACTCAGGCGCGCCCGGTTCGGCGCTGCAGTCCTGGTAATCGATCAACTCGGCAACGGCGACGTTGGGCAGCAGAAGGTGACGATCGCTCAACGGCAGGATCAACCCGGTCAGGCTGGTCAGCCGCTGGGTCTGGAACGAACTTTCAGACATGAGCCTGGCTCCAGTGCGCGATGCTGTCCAGCAGCACATTTTCCTGATACGGCTTGCTCAGGTATTCGTTGACGCCAAGGGCCATCGCCCGGTCGCGGTGCTTCTTGCCGGAGCGGGAGGTGATCATAATGATCGGCAGATCCTTGAGCTGCTCGTCGCGGCGGATCTGGCTGGCCACTTCAAAGCCGTCCATGCGCGGCATTTCGATGTCCAGCAACATGATGTCCGGCGTGTGTTCCTGCAGCAGTGCCATGGCATCGACACCGTCCTTGGCGGTCAGCACGTGCATGCCGTGGCGCTCCAGCAACCGGCCGGTCACCTTGCGCACCGTGACCGAGTCATCCACCACCATGACCAGCAGCGGCCTGGCCTGTTCGATCTCGTGGAACGTCTTCGCAGGTCCGTCCATTGGCGGTCTGTGCAGACGTCCCTGCAGCGTACGAATCTGCGCCATCAGGTCAAGAATCAGCACCACACGGCCGTCGCCCAGAATGGTTGCACCGGAAATACCCTGAACCCTGGCGAATTGCGGACCGAGATTCTTGACCACGATTTCCCGCGACCCCGCCAGCGCATCGACCTGCACGGCCACCCACTGATCCTGAAGATGCACCAGTAACACCGGCAGCGGCTCGAGCTGGCCGATGAAGCGTGGCGGACTGTTGTCGATCAGTTCACCCAGATAGCGCAACTCGTAACTGCGCCCGCCGTACTGATAGCGTGGCGGGCTGGTCTGGTAGCAGGCGTCCAGTTCATTGGGCATGACCCGCACGATGCCATCCACCGTATTGAGCGGCACGGCGTATTGCTCATCGCCGCAGGTGACCATCAGCGCACGGTTGACCGAGACCGAGAATGGAAGGCGAATCCTGAAGCGGGTGCCCTTGCCCGGTGTCGAATCGATCACCATCGAGCCGCCCAGTTGCTTGACCTCGGCGTGCACCACATCCATGCCCACGCCACGCCCGGAAATCTGCGTGATGATGTCGGTCGTGGAGAATCCGGCCTGAAGGATGAATGGCAGGACCTCGTGATCGGCCAGATCGGCATCGGGATGGATCATCCCGCGTTTGATCGCCTTGCGGCGCACGGCGGCCAGATCGACACCCGATCCGTCATCGCTGAGCTCGATCAGGATATCGCCGCCCTCGTGCATGAGTTCCAGCGTGATCAACCCCTGATCGGACTTGCCTGCCGCCAGGCGCTTTTCAGTGCTCTCAAGGCCGTGGTCAACCGCGTTACGCAGCATGTGCTCCAGCGGCGCGACCATCCTTTCCAGCACATTACGGTCCATTTCGCCGTCAGCGTTGGCCACTTCGAACTGCACTTTCTTGTTCAACTGGGTCGCCACTTGCCGCACCACACGCCGCAAGCGCGGGACCATCCGCTCGAAAGGCACCATGCGCGTTCGCATCAGGCCTTCCTGCAACTGGGTATTGACCCGTGCCTGCTGCGACAACAGCATTTCCGCGTCACGCGTACGTGCGCCAAGGGTTTCCTTGAGGTCCATCAGGTCGGAGGCCGACTCGAACAGCGCGCGAGACAGCTGCTGCAACTGGGAGTGGCGGTCCATTTCCAGCGGATCGAATTCTTCATAGCCAAGACGCTCGGCCTGCACCTGCTCACGACTGAGAATCCGACCCTGGGTTTCCATGTCCAGACGCCGCAGTTGATCGCGCATCCGCTCGATGGTCGTTTCCATTTCCACCAGCGCGACCTGAGCGTCGAGCATCTGCTGTTCGATACGTCCCCGAAAGATCGAGGTCTCACCCGCCAGGTTGACCAGGTTCTCCAGCTGTTCAGCCGGCACCTTGATCGTCTCTGGCACATTGCGCTCGGATTCGGCATCGGCTGCGGGCACCGGTGCGGCAACCGGTTCCGGCTCAGGCGCGCTCACCAGCGGCAGACGTTGCCCCGGCTCCTGGCTGGCGAGGTTTTGAATGTTCTGAATCAGCAGAGTCGCATCAGGCAGCGGCTTGTCGGTCCGCACGGCGTCAAGCATGTCGGCCAGCACGTCATGACCGCTCTGCAACAGGCTCATCATCAGCGGATCAGCCTGCAGGGCTCCCGATGACAGCCCTTCATAGAGGGTTTCGAGTTCATGGGCGAGATCACCGATCGGCGCTATCTCGACCATGCGTGCCCCGCCCTTCAGCGTATGCAGATCACGCAGCAGGTTCTCGACTTCCAGGGTGTTCTGCGGATCGGCCTGCCAGCGCGACAGGGATGCGCCGGAGCTTTCGAGCAGGTCGAAACCTTCTTCGAGAAAGATTTCCAGCAATTCGGTATCGCGTTCCTGCGGCTCGTCGACGCGAATCGTTGACGCAGCCGGCTCGGGCTCACTGACCTCACCGTTGCGGCATTGAATCAAGGCGTCGATCAATGACGTCGGATCGCTGAGCGCTTCCTGGCGAAACAACTGTTCCAGCATGATTGCCAGTTCGTCGTGACTCTTGAGCAGCAGTTCGGCCAGTTGCGGCGAATGGTTGAAGCGTCGGTCGATCAGCCCCTCGTAGAGGTTTTCCAGCTCATGGGCCAGATCGCCTACTTCGGCGACTTCTGCCATCCGCGCACCGCCTTTCAGGGTGTGCAGATCGCGTTGCAGCGACGACAGCGGCAACGGATTTTCGGGCTCGTCCAGCCAGCGCTGCAAGGCCTGCCCGGCACTGTCGAGGATGTCGACCGCTTCTTCGAGAAATATCTCGACGATCTCGTCGTCCAGACTGGCCACTTCAGGCTGCAGTACGCCGGATTGCGGGGCCTCGCTGGCCAGTTGGGCGGTGGCGGCATTGAGTTCGGTGACACTCAATGTCTGATGTCCGTCGCTTTTGATCAGCCCGGTAGCAGAAGGGTCCAGTGCCTGTTCGAGCAGTTCGTGCAAGGCCCGCACACACTCGGGACGCGGGTCGACATCCTGCCCGGCCGCGACCTGATCGAGCATATTGATCAGCGCTTCATGAGCCCGCTCGGCATCGTCGAAGAACTGATCGCTGACCGCCAGGCTGCTCTCCTCCACTGCGCCATACAGGTCGAGCAGGGCTTCGCACAGTTCATCGACCTGGGGCAGATCGGCCAGATGCGCGCCGTGCCAAAGGGTGGTCAGTTCGTCGAGCAGCGCGCTGAGCTCCTGCCGCTCGCCGGGATGTTCACGCCAGCGTCGCAACAGGTTTTCCGCATCCAGCACGATGTCCATGCCTTCGGCGAGGAAGCTGGCGATCAGCTTGGGATTACGCTTGATACGCAGGCCGTTGTCCGACTCGCGCAGCGCGGCCGTAAGCCGGTCGTTGAGCAGCGAGCAGGCCGCCTCGATCAGGGCAGGCGCACCCGGAATCGGTGCCAGCGGCTGGCTGTCCAGTTGCTCCAGCCCCTTGCGCAACAACGGCTCGGCGCTGCGCAGCAGGCGGATTTCAGGCATGCCGATGGCGATCAGGTTGGCCTTGTACTCGCGCACCAGTTGATCCAGCGGGCTGACCAGTTCAGCCATCGGCAACACGCCTGCCATGTGCGCGCTGCCCTTGAGGGTATGCAGGGCGCGCAGCAGGCTGTCGCTGATTGATGCCGAGGGTGAATGTTCGGCGCTTTCAAGGAAGCGATCCAGCGTCCCCAGATGCCCGAGGGCCTCCTGACGGAAAATCTCCAGCAACTGCGGATCGATGACTTCGACCCTGGCTTCGCCCGGCTGCACCGGCAACGCAGGCGGCTCCAGCCCGTTGGCCAACGCATGAGCGCGCGCGGCCAGCAGGTCGACATCGTCGCGCTGACGCTGGGCTCCTTCGGCGTAATTCCTGACGACCCGCGGCAGCAGTGCCAGCACATCCGTCAACAGCTGCTGGACCTGCGGAGCAGGCAACACATCGCCCTCCAGCACGCGGTTCAGAAGGTTTTCCACAGCCCAGGCCAGTTCGCTCAGAATCAGCGCCCGCACCATCCGGCCGCTGCCCTTCAAGGTGTGAAAGGCACGGCGCACTTCGGTCAGTGCGACCACATCCCACTGATCGCCCTTGCCCAGCGAGGCAAACCAGCGAGGCAGGTACTCACGCAGTGCGTCCAGCACTTCGTCAGCCTCCTCCAGAAACACTTCGCGCAGTTCCTCGTCTACGGCGTCTTCACCGGAAGGCGGTGGCAGCAGGCTGGTGGGCGCGTTGCGGGCTGGCGGGTTGACGGCCGAAACCGGTCTGGCCAGAACCTGAGCGATGGTCTGCGTCGGGCTGACCAGTGCCTTGCGGTCGTCCAGCGCCAGCAGTTCGTCCTGAGTGATGACTTCATCGAGCAGCGGCACTTCCAGCATGTCCGGCGCTGGCGTGTAGCCCAGCCGGGCCAGACTCTGCTGCGCCATGTCGAGAATCTGATCACCCGGCGCCTCATGGTCTTCGCCCATGCGTTCCAGGTAGTACTCGACGCAGGAGAGGGTGTCAGCCAGAGAGTCCAGTTGCACCGCGCCGGGACGCGTCTCGTCTACCAGCAGGTGCTCCTGAATGTATTCGTTGCACGCCGCCAGCAGACTGGCCGCCCGCGCCAGCGGGATCATCGCCAGCGCGCCGCGCACCTGGACCAGCAAGGCGCACAGCGGGTCGAGACGCTGTCGGTCCCATTCGCTGTCGATGTATTCGAGAATCACATCCTTGGCCTGCTGCAGCACCACACGCGCTTCGCGAATCACCAGTTGGTGGATCTGGGTCAGGTCGGTGGTCGGCAGGCGACTGTCTTCACGACTGTCCTGCTCGGTGCTGCCCGCCATGCCGGCCAGGGTCGATTCGACGTACAGCAAGGCACCCGCCACATCCATCAGCGCGGCGTCGCTGGGTTCGCGCTGTCCATGCGCCATGCCCTGCACCACCGAGAGCTGGTCGATGATGACCTTGCGCGGCTGACCGAAACCGAGCACCGCCAGGGTGTCGGCGATCTGCCGCAGCGGTGGCAGCAAGGCATTCAACTCACTGACATGCTCCCGGTCGCCGCGCACGAACACATCCAGCCGTTCCTTGACCCGCACCAGCCCTTCGCACAGGGCCACGATGACGGAGCGCAGGGCATCGCGGTCCGGCCCCGCCATGCGGGCGCGCTCCTGGTCGACCACGTCGTTGCCGGGCAGCGCGTCGGCCAGTGCGTACTGGTCCTTGAGATCGAGCATCTTCGGCGCGAGGCTGTCGGACTTGGCGATGTAAAACAGCAGGCTTTTCAGCAGTTCTTCAGGCGCAGGCTGATTGATGCCTACAATGCCCTGTTCGGCCAGGCGCTTGAGTTCCTTGTCGGCATCCTTGAGCAGGCTGCGCAGCGCCGGGCTATTGGTGAAGTTGCCGTTGAGCATGGTCTCGACCAGCGCCGTGGCGATTCGCCAGAGCGGCCCCAGCGGCGCGTCCTCGCAGAGCTGTTCCAGACGGGCAAAGACCTTGGCCATGTAGCCGAGTTGCGTCTTGACGCCCTGCTCGCGCATCAGGCCCGCCAGCGCGGCTTGCAATGTCTGACGCAACTTGCGCAACAAATTGGGCAGATCAGGTGTATTACGCCGGGCCAGTTCTTCCTCGCCCAGCGCAGGGACGACGACCAGTTGCGGGGCGAACAGGCTGGTTTCCGACAGCAGGCTTTCGCCCCGGGCGCTGCGCAAATCGTTGAGCAGCGGCAGGACCACCAGCGGCAGATCCCGGCGCGCCGAATGAATGCGCTCCAGATACACCGGCAACTGGGTCATGGCCTGAATCAGCAACTGCTCGGATTCGACCGGATGGCTGACACGATCCTGCTGCACGGCCAGCACCAGTTGCTCGATTTCCTCGGCCAACAGCGCCGCGCCGTAGAATTCGATCATCTGCAGGCTGCCATGCACCTGATGCACAAGGTTCAGGCACTCGGCTATCGCCGCCGCGTCGGCAGGGTTCTCGATGAACTCATCCAGTGCGTGACGTGCCTGCGTGAGCGTCTCGGCGATCTCGCCCTTGAGCCACTCCAGCGCCACGTAGTCGTGACGATCAGCCATGACAAATACCGCCCTTTACCCGGTCCAGATCGTTCATTGAGTGAACATCATCCGATTTTTTTCGATGGCGGCAAGGTGAAACCCGACACTGAACGGCGCATTTCGCTGGCCATCTTCGCCAGATTGCCAATGCTCTCGGCGGTTGCCGCGGTCCCCGAGGTGGTCTGTGAGGTGGTCTGCTGGATCACGCTCATGGTCTGGGAAATCTGGCCGGCCGACTCGGCCTGCTGTCGCGCGGCATCGGTGATACTTTCGATCAGCTCGGCCAGCACTCTGGACACGCCTTCGATCTCTTCGAGCGCGACGCCGGCATCCTGCGCCAGCCGTGCACCACGCACCACTTCACTGGTGGTCTGCTCCATGGAGATGACCGCCTCATTGGTGTCGTTCTGGATCGCCCGAACCAGCGTCTCGATCTGATTGGTGGCCGACGACGAACGTTCGGCCAGGCGTTGGACTTCGTCGGCAACCACGGCAAAACCACGCCCGGCATCACCGGCCATGGACGCCTGAATGGCGGCGTTGAGGGCCAGAATGTTGGTCTGATCGGCAATATCGTCGATCAGGCTGACAATGTCGCCGATTTCCTGAGAGGACTCGCCAAGACGCTTGATGCGCTTGGAGGTGTCCTGAATCTGCTCGCGGATGTTGTCCATGCCCCGAATGGTGTTATGCACCACCTCATTGCCCTTGTTGGCGATGGTCACCGAGCGCTCGGCCACCGATGAGGATTCCGAAGCGTTCGCCGACACCTGATCGATGGACGCCGCCATGTCGTTGATGGAGGTCGAGGCCGCGCTGATTTGCAGCGCCTGATGCCTGGAAGCCGCCGACAGTTGCATGGCCGTGGCCTGGGTTTCGGCAACGGCCGAGGCCACCTGCTCTGCCGTGAGATTGATGGTGACCACCAGCTCACGCAACTGGTCGATGGAATAATTGATGGAGTCAGCGATGGCGCCGGTGAAGTCTTCGGTCACCGAGGCCGTGACGGTCAGATCGCCATCGGCCAGGTTTTCGATCTCGTCGAGCAGGCGCATGATCGCATTCTGATTGCGTTCGCTTTTCTGCGCGGTTTCACGCAACTGGCGGTTGGTTTCGCGAACCATCACCAGCGCAATCAGGATGATCGACATCAGCGCCAGCAGACCCAATACATAACCGCCCACCGTGTTGACGGTACGTCGGTTGGCCAGGTTTTCCAGGCTGTTGGCCAGCACCGAGGTCTCGTCCAGCAGGGTTTGCGAGGTATTGAAAATATTGCCCGACGCTTCACGCACCCGGTACAGCTCGGGCGAGGTTTCCAGGATTTCGTCCACCGAGCCGGAGACGAACTCGAACAATTCGGCAATTTCGGCCAGCCGCGCTCGCGCATCCCGATCTTCGACCTGGGCAATGCGCAGGGTCGCGTTGCCTTCCAGCATGCCATTGAGCACACGTCCGAACTGACTGGCGTCACGGCCAAAGGCATCGGCAGCCTGCACGGCGGTTTCATCCCCCGCCAGCACGGTGTTGACCGAACCCAGAATCCGCTCGGCCAGCAAGGCCTGACGCTGGGCGACCACGACCTGCGCGGCAGGCGCTTTGCTCTGCAGAAGGATTTCGACGACCTTTTCGTACTCGGCCTGCAATTGCGGGATGGTCTCGGCCAGGGTTGCGGCCACCTGATGCAGCGACAACACGGTCTGCTCGCTGGCCAGAATCACATCGGTGTTCTTGCGCAGCGCTTCCCAGTCGTTCTGTACGTTGCGCAGCTCGTCGCGGATCGATGACGGTGCGGCGGGCAGGCTGGTGTTGGGGTCGCCTTTTCTCAGGTAGCCCCAGCGCAGGTCGAAGTCGTTGCGCGCATCGGCCAGCAGTTTGAACGCCTGGGCCTTGCCTGCCGCCGCTTCGGTGGCGTTTTTCGCGATGCGCTGGGACAGCACGCGCAGCTCTCCGGCGTGCCCGATGTACTGCTTGTCGTAGTTCGACTGAGTATTGAGGTAAGCGAAGTTGGCGAACAGCAACATGATGAACACGATGAGCGCGAAGAACAGCACGATAATTTGCGTACGACTGCGTGCGCCTTCCAGTGACCTGCCTGTCTTACTCATGAAATCAGGCCCCCGCCTGGACCAACTGCGATTCGTGACACAAAAACCGGCCCGCCCACGGCGAGCCGCTGCGACCTTTTAGAACGCCACATCCACAAACTCCGCAGACTGCACCAGCGCCCACGGACTGAACACCAGCCAAGCCTGTTCACGAATGAACTGCCCGCGCAGAAACGGCAACAGATGCGGATCCAGCGTGGCCTGCGCTTCGGAAATCAGGCTCAACTGACTGAAATGCTGCATGCCGAAGACTTCGTCCACCAGCAGACCGGCGAACGCATCCTGATATTCGACCACCAGCACGCGGCGCTGCTTGCGCACGGGCGACAGTTCCTGCCCGAAGAAGCCGCAAAGGTCGGTCAGCGGCAACAGTCGTCCACGCAGATTGGCAATGCCCACCACCCAGGGTTTGACCCCATGCAACGCGGCGTGTCTTGGCTCGTGCAGGATTTCGGCGATCTCGCCAATGGGCGCCACAAAACGCTGCTCGCCCATTCTGAACCCGATACCGACCCAGTCCTGCTGATGAGCTTCCTGCAAAGGCAGGCCGGCCGCCAGCGACCGACAGCGCCGGTCGATGTCCAGAAGCATTTCAAAGGCTGTGCGTGGCTCGGCCATGGCGATTCCGGCAATCAGCCGGCCAGCACCGCGTTCAGGGTTTTCATCAGGGTGTCTTCATCCACCGGTTTGGTCAGGTAGTCGCGCGCGCCCTGGCGCTTGCCCCAGACCTTGTCGGTTTCCTGATCCTTGGTAGTGATCATGATCACCGGGATCATGGCAGTGTCGGCATCCTTGGTCAGCTGACGCGTGGCCTGAAAGCCGTTGAGCCCCGGCATCACGATGTCCATCAGCACGGCGTCGGGTTTTTCCTGACGGGCCAGGGCCACGCCGTCTGCGCCGTTTTCAGCCTTGAGCACCTCATGGCCATGCTTCTCCAGCATGCCGGTGAGTTTGTACATTTCAGTCGGCGAGTCATCGACGATCAATATTCGAGCCATGGGTGTTCCCCGTCAGGTTGCGAGCACGCGTTCTTCAATGGCGCGAGCGTCACGGTATGTGTTGTTCTACTGCAACGAAACTCGGCACATGGGCCTTGATCGCGCTGAGCAGTTCTTCCTTGCTGAACGGCTTGGTCAGAAACTGATCCGACCCGACAGCCCGCCCCCTGGCCTTGTCAAACAGCCCGTCCTTGGAAGACAGCATAATGACAGGCGTGGACTTGAACGCTCGATTGTTCTTGATCAGGGCACAGGTCTGATAGCCATCCAGACGCGGCATCATGATATCGACGAATATGATGCGCGGGTGGTTATCGGCAATCTTGGCCAAGGCGTCGAAACCGTCGACGGCCGTGATGACTTCACAGCCGACGTTTCTCAGCAGCGTTTCGGCGGTACGGCGAATGGTCTTCGAGTCATCGATGACCATGACTTTCAAGGCTGTGGGATGTTGTTCCATATCTGCTCTTCCATCGCCGCAGCGAATTTTTGCGTGTACTGCAAAGCACTGGGAGCCTGATGGTATGGCTTCACTGATCCGGAAGGATCCTGGACTTGGTGTGAGGCCTTTTTAGCACACTCCTCCCTCTCAATCCATAAACTGCGCCGCCCCTTGACCGGGAGCACTCGGAGCGCCACCCTGACGCCAATTTCACGGCCGTATCGGCCCTTATCGATCAGAGGATATTGCCCATGAGCGTTCGCCTAGGGATTGTCATGGACCCCATTGAGCGCATCTCCTATAAAAAGGATAGCTCGCTCGCCATGCTGCTGGCTGCACAGGCGCGTGGCTGGGAGCTGTTCTACATGGAGCAGAAGGACCTGTATCAGAACGCAGGTCAGGCCCGTGCGCGCATGAAGCCGCTCAAGGTGTTCGCCGATCCGGGCAAATGGTTTGAATTCGAGGCTGAAGTCGACGCAGGCCTGGACGATCTGGACGTGATCCTGATGCGCAAGGATCCGCCGTTCGACATGGAATTTGTCTACGCGACTTACCTGCTGGAGCAGGCCGAGCGCGCCGGTGTGCTGGTGGTCAACAAACCGCAGAGCCTGCGTGACTGCAACGAGAAGCTGTTTGCCACGCTGTTCCCGCAATGCACCCCGCCGACGCTGGTCAGCCGCCGCGCCGACATCATCCGCGAGTTCGCCGAACAGCACGGCGACGTGATCCTCAAGCCGCTGGACGGCATGGGCGGCGCGTCGATCTTCCGGCACCGTGCGGGCGATCCGAACCTGTCGGTCATTCTGGAAACCCTGACTGCCCACGGCACCCAGCAGATCATGGCGCAGGGTTATCTGCCCGCGATCAAGGACGGCGACAAACGCATCCTGATGGTCGACGGCGAACCAGTTCCTTACTGCCTGGCGCGTATTCCGGCAGCAGGCGAAACCCGTGGCAATCTCGCGGCAGGCGGCCGTGGTGAAGCGCGTCCTCTCAGCGACAAGGATCGCTGGATCGCCGAGCAGATCGGCCCGACCCTGCGCGAAAAAGGTCTGTTGTTCGTGGGTCTGGACGTGATCGGTGAGCACCTGACCGAAATCAACGTGACCAGCCCGACCTGCATCCGTGAAATCGACAACGCCTTCGGCACCGACATTGGCGGGCTGCTGATGGATGCAATCGGGAAGAAGCTGCAGGCGCGCACTGCCTGATTGTCAGGTTGCACCGCGTGAAGACTGGCGCCTTGGCGCAGCAGATCAGACAGTGGGAGGGCGCTTGCCCGCGATGAACGATAATGCGGTTCTCCTGATACACCGCGTCGATGGCATCGCCGGCAAGCCGCCTCCCTCGGCTTAGTACTTGCTGCACAACGTGACACGATGACTGCCGGGCCTTTCATGCACCGAGCCCCCTTCGTCCGATCCGGACCAGAGCTTCAGGCTACATTGCGTTATCATGCGTCACCTGTAACACGACACGGACTTTGACATGCAGGCTGACGAGATGCTGAACCGCCTATGACATCGATGGCCAGAAACGACCTCCCGCTGGAACTCGCCAACGTCGGCGTGCGTCCGGCTGATCGTCTGGGCTTCACCATGATGATCGCGGCGTTGATCCATCTGGCGATCATTCTCGGGGTGGGCTTTACCTATGTGAAGCCGGAGCAGATCTCGCAGACGCTGGAAATCACCCTCGCCACGTTCAAGAGCGAGGAAAAGCCCAAACAGGCCGACTTCCTCGCTCAGGACGACCAGCAGGGCAGCGGTACGCTGGACAAGGCTGAAACGCTCAAGACCACCGAAATCGCGCCCTATCAGGACACCAAGGTCAACAAGGTCACGCCGCCACCGGCCAGCAAGCCGGTGGTCAAGCAGGAAGCGCCCAAGACGGCTGTTGCGACGACGGCACCCAGCCCTCAGAAAACCGTCGCCAAGCGCGAAGAGGTCAAACCCGACCCAGCGGTCAAGGCCGCGCCGACCTTCGACAGCTCCGAGCTGAGCAACGAAATCGCTAGCCTTGAAGCCGAGCTGTCTGCAGAACAGCAGCTTTATGCCAAACGCCCGAAGATCCATCGCCTGAACGCGGCCTCGACCATGCGCGACAAGGGTGCCTGGTACAAGGATGACTGGCGCAAGAAAGTCGAGCGGGTCGGCAACCTCAACTACCCTGAAGAGGCGCGTCGCAAGCAGATCTATGGAAACCTGCGACTGCTGGTCTCGATCAATCGCGACGGTTCGCTGTATGAAGTGCTGGTGCTCGAATCCTCCGGGCAACCGCTTCTGGATCAGGCGGCGCAGCGAATCGTGAGGCTTGCCGCGCCATTTGCGCCGTTTACCGGCGATCTGGCTGACATTGACCGGCTCGAGATCATTCGCACCTGGAAATTCGCCCGCGGGGACAAGCTTTCCAGCAATTGACGCTTTTTTGCCAATACCGCCAGCGCACGCACAACTGACAGTTGTCAGGCACGCGGCTCAGCGCCACACTAGGGCTCATGAAAAAAGTCTCTCCGAGTTACCTAAAGCATCAGTTCTTGATCGCCATGCCGCACATGCACGACGAGAACTTCTCGCAGACCTTGACTTACATCGTCGAGCACAACGCCAATGGCGCAATGGGACTGGTGATCAACCGCCCGCAAAGCCTGACCCTGGCCGATGTGCTCGAACAATTGCGACCGGAGCTGCCTGCGCCGGTACGCTGCCAGCAGATTCCCATTCATTCCGGCGGCCCGGTGCAGACCGACCGCGGCTTTGTGCTGCACCCCAGTGGCCAGATTTTTCAGGCGACGGTCGACTTGCCCGGCGGCATTTCACTGTCCACGTCCCAGGATGTGCTGTTCTCGATCGCTGACGGTTATGGCCCCGATCAAAATGTGATCACCCTGGGCTATGCCGGATGGGACGCCGGCCAGCTGGATGCCGAAATGGCCGCGAACGCCTGGCTGACCTGTTCGTTCGACCCGGGCATCCTGTTCGACGTGGACAGCGACCAGCGTCTCAATGCCGCTGCCGCACGACTGGGCGTCAATCTCAATCTTCTTTCGACCCAAGCGGGACACGCCTGATGGCTGCATTGCGCCTGCTGCTGGGGTTTGATTTCGGCACCAAACAGATCGGCGTTGCGGTCGGCCAGGCCATCACCGGTCAGGCCCGTGAGCTGTGTACCTTGAAGGCGCAGAATGGCATCCCGGACTGGGACAAGGTTCAGGCACTCATCAAGGAATGGCAACCCGACGCCATTGTGGTCGGCCTGCCGCTGAACATGGACGGCACGCGCAGTAATATGAGCGATCTGGCCGAAAAGTTTTCCCGCAAGCTCAATGGCCGTTTCGGCGTGGCGGTGTACACCCACGATGAACGCCTGACCACCTTCGAAGCCAAGGGCGAGCGCATGGCCCGAGGCGGCCAGAAAGGCAGCTACCGCGACAACCCGGTCGACGCCATCGCCGCCGCCCTGCTGCTGCAAGGCTGGCTCGACGAGCACCCCGAGCTGCTGAATGCGTGACTTTTTGCGTCCGCACAGCTTCGAGATACCCGGATTCCACGTTTACGCCTGAGCCGCGCCGCATGGTCGGACGCTGTCAGAGCCCCAAGGAGCAACCATGAGCCTGCCCAATCCCGCCGAACTGATTCGTCAGATGGCCACTGACCTGAACGCTCATCTGAGCAAGCGCGGCATCAGCGACCCTCGCTTCATCGGTATTCGTACCGGCGGCGTATGGGTTGCGCAGGCGCTGCTCAAAACGCTCGATAACCCGGCGCCGCTCGGCACGCTGGACGTTTCCTTCTACCGTGATGACTTCAGCCAGAACGGCCTGCACCCGCAAGTGCGCCCATCGGAGCTGCCGTTCGAGATCGAAGGCCAGCATCTGGTGCTGATCGACGATGTGCTGATGAGCGGCCGCACCATCCGCGCGGCCCTCAATGAGTTGTTCGACTACGGTCGCCCTGCCAGTGTCACGCTGGTGTGCCTGCTGGACCTGGAAGCCGGTGAACTGCCGATCAGGCCCAATGTGGTAGGCGCGACGCTGTCTCTGGCACCACAGGAACGCATCAAGCTGTCCGGCCCCGAGCCTCTTGCACTCGAACTTCAAGACCTCTCTACCGCCCTCTAAGAGTCCATTGCGATGACGCCTCTCGACGCCAAGCGCCCGCTGCAGTTGAACCATCAGGGTCAACTGCGCCATTTTCTGTCTCTGGACGGCTTGCCTCGCGAGCTGCTCACCGAAATTCTCGACACAGCCGACTCGTTTCTCGAAGTCGGTGCCCGAGCGGTGAAAAAAGTCCCGTTGTTACGTGGCAAGACGGTGTGCAACGTGTTCTTCGAGAACTCGACCCGTACGCGGACCACCTTCGAACTGGCGGCCCAGCGCCTGTCTGCCGACGTGATCACGCTGAACGTGTCGACTTCGTCCACCAGCAAGGGCGAAACGCTATTCGACACCCTGCGCAACCTTGAGGCCATGGCAGCCGACATGTTCGTCGTGCGTCATGCCGATTCGGGTGCAGCGCACTTCATTGCCGAGCACGTCTGCCCGGACGTGGCGATCATTAACGGCGGCGACGGCCGTCACGCTCACCCTACCCAGGGCATGCTCGACATGCTGACGATTCGTCGTCACAAGGGCGGTTTCGAGAACCTTTCGGTGGCCATCGTCGGCGACATCCTGCACTCACGCGTAGCGCGCTCCAACATGCTGGCGCTCAAGGCGCTGGGCTGCCCGGACATCCGTGTGATCGGACCGAAAACCCTGCTGCCGGTCGGTATCGAGCAGTATGGCGTGAAGGTCTACACCGATCTCAACGAAGGTTTGAAGGACGTGGACGTGGTCATCATGTTGCGTCTGCAACGCGAGCGCATGACCGGCGGCCTGCTGCCCAGCGAAGGCGAGTTCTACCGCCTGTTCGGCCTGACCACAGCGCGTCTGGCGGTTGCGAAGCCGGATGCCATCGTCATGCACCCCGGCCCGATCAATCGCGGCGTGGAAATCGAGTCGGCAGTGGCCGACGGGGCTCATTCGGTGATCCTCAATCAAGTGACTTACGGCATCGCGGTACGCATGGCGGTGCTGTCCATGGCCATGAGCGGACAAACCGCACAACGACAGTTCGAGCAGGAGAACGCCCTGTGAAGCTCAGTATTCTCGGCGCTCGCGTCATCGACCCGGTCAGCGGTCTGGATCAAGTCACGGACCTGCACATTGAAGCATGCAAGCTTCTGGCAATCGGCGCGGCACCGGCCGGTTTCGAAGCGAGCCAGACCATCGACGCCACCGGCCTTGTCGCCGCGCCCGGTCTGGTCGACCTCAATGTATCCCTGCGCGAGCCGGGTTACAGCCGCAAAGGCAGCATCGCCAGCGAAACCCGTGCCGCGACGGCTGGCGGTGTGACCAGCCTGTGCTGCCCGCCGCGTACCAAACCGGTACTGGATACCTCGGCAGTTGCCGAGCTGATTCTGGACCGTGCTCGCGAAGCCGGTTTCAGCAAGGTCTTCCCCATCGGTGCGCTCAGCAAGGGCCTGGAAGGCGAGCAACTGGCCGAACTGATCGCCCTGCGCGATGCAGGCTGCGTTGCGTTCGGCAATGGCCTGAGCAGCTTCAACAACACGCGCACGCTGTGCCGGGCGCTGGAATACGCGGCCACGTTCGACCTGACCGTAATTTTCAACTCGCAGGATCGTGATCTGGCCGAGGGAGGGCTGGCTCACGAAGGCCCGACCGCGAGCTTCCTCGGTCTGGCGGGCATTCCGGAAACGGCCGAAACCATTGCTCTGGCTCGCGACCTGCTGCTGGTCGAGCAAAGTGGCGTGCGCGCCCACTTCAGCCAGTTGACCAGCGCTCGCGGCGCGGCCCTGATTGCACAGGCACAGGCGCGCGGGCTGCCGGTGACGGCGGATGTGGCGCTGTATCAGTTGATCCTGACCGACGAGGCACTGATCGACTTCTCCAGCCTTTACCACGTACAGCCGCCACTGCGCACCCGCGCCGACCGTGACGGTTTGCGTGAAGCCGTGAAGTCAGGGGTGATTCAAGCCATCTCCAGCCACCACCAGCCTCACGAGCGTGATGCCAAGCTCGCGCCATTCGGTGCGACCGAGCCTGGCATCAGCAGCGTCGAGCTCCTGTTGCCGCTGGCCATGACGCTGGTCGAAGACGGCCTTCTGGACCTGCCAACCCTCATCGCACGTTTAAGCAGCGGCCCTGCCGCCGCCCTGCGCCTGCCTGCGGGCAAACTGAGCGCCGGGGCGCCGGCAGACATCGTCCTGTTCGACCCGGCCGCTTCGACCCTTGCAGGCGAAAGCTGGTTGTCCAAAGGCGAGAACTGTCCTTTCATCGGCCACTGCCTGCCGGGCTCGGTGCGCTACACACTGGTGGACGGGCGGATCAGCTATAGCCGTTGAAGCACCTCCTGATCCTAACCACGCTCCGCGTCCGGCCGTAAGGTGGGACGCAGAGCGTTAGGGAGGCATGCCCACCCGATGTCAGCCGCGTCGTGCATTCTCCATCGAGACCTGGTTATTAAGCGTCCAGAAGTCATACAGGATGCCGACCAGAAACAACCCGCCTGTGCACAGATAGATAACTCCGGTGATCCACTTGCCCATGTACATGCGGTGCACACCGAACAGGCCGAGGAAGGTCAGCAGGATCCAGGCGAGGCTGTAGTCGGTCGAGCCCGAAGTGAAGCGCAGGTCGGCTTCGCGATCCATCGACGGAATCAGGAAAAGGTCGATCAGCCAGCCGATGCCAAGCAGCCCGAACGTGAAGAACCAGATCGTCCCGGTCACAGGCTTGCCGTAGTAGAAACGGTGCGCGCCGAGAAATCCGAAAATCCACAACAGATAACCCATGACCTTGCTGTGCGTATCGGAGCGATAGCCGTTCATTTGTATCCTCTCTGAGCCAATAGAAAAAAATAAATAACATTTTTGTGACTCCACTGTCGTCATCCGACGTATGGCATCCGACTCCCTTCTACACCGTCAAACCCTTGTCGCCAAAGGGATTACGGAGAAAAGAGAAAGAGTCTTTCGCGCATTTTGCAATGATGCCACTGTGAATCACTCGACAAATGGGGTCAGAATTTTCAAAAAAGCTGTTATAAAGTTGCGCGCTGACCACTATGAGCCTTGCCGAATGCGTCCTTTTTTCAAGACATGGCTAACCATTTGCCTGTTTATGCCACTGGCCGCCCACGCCACCAATCGTGAGCAACAGCTTCCTGCGAGCTTCTCGGGTTACACCGCTAAAAGTCACCTTACGCCCGCGATCGCAACGCGCAATGCGCCTCAGGAAGCCACCGTCATTCCACATGCAACGCGAACCACCCGCGCCGTTCAGACGCCGGTTTCGCGAAAGAATTCCGCCAAGGCTGCCCACGTTCAGGCACTGAACGCTGGCAATGCCAAACAGGGCAACGCCGTTGTGAAACGTGCGCTGCAGACGGTCGGCACGCCCTATCGCTGGGGCGGTACAACGCCAGGCAAGGGTCTGGATTGCAGTGGGCTGGTGAAATACGCGTACAGCGACGTTCGCGAAGTGGATTTGCCACGCACGTCCAATGCCATGGCTCAAGGCCACGGCCAGACGGTGGATCGCAAGGATTTGAAACCGGGTGACTTGCTGTTCTTCAACATCAAGAGCCGCAACGTCAACCATGTGGCGATTTATCTGGGCGACAACAAGTTCGTCCATGCACCGCGTCGTGGCAAGGCTGTCACTGTGGACACGCTGAACAAGCCGTACTGGAACAGCCACTACAAGATCGCCAAGCGCGTACTGCCCAAGCAGACCACGCAAATGCGGGTTGTGCAGCGCTGATATCCCCAAGGCCTGCCTCTGCGCAGGCCTGTCTCATCTCCCCCCCTTTCCAATCCTAGAAGTTGTCGGACACCTTGGCACGCTCGCGCGCGCTTTCGCGTGTGATCAGGCCTTTCTTCACCAGATCGGCCAGGCACATGTCCAGCGTCTGCATGCCCAGTGAGCCTCCGGTCTGGATGGCCGAATACATCTGGGCCACCTTGTCTTCGCGAATCAGGTTACGGATCGCAGGCGTACCCATCATGATTTCATGAGCAGCGATCCGGCCGCCGCCGACCTTCTTGAGCAGTGACTGCGACACGACGGCGTGCAGCGACTCGGACAGCATCGAGCGGATCATGGATTTTTCCTGGGCCGGAAACACGTCCACCACCCGGTCGATGGTCTTGGCCGCTGACGTCGTGTGCAGCGTGCCGAACACCAGGTGACCGGTTTCAGCAGCGGTCAGGGCCAGACGAATCGTTTCGAGATCGCGCAGCTCGCCCACCAGAATCACGTCCGGGTCTTCACGCAATGCCGAGCGCAAAGCCTCCGAGAACCCGAGCGTGTCGCGATGCACTTCGCGCTGGTTGACCAGGCACTTCTTGGATTCGTGGACGAATTCGATCGGGTCCTCGATGGTCAGGATGTGGTGATGCTTGTTGCAGTTGAGGTAGTCGATCATCGCCGCCAGCGTGGTCGATTTACCGGACCCGGTTGGACCTGTGACCAGAATCAGGCCGCGAGGCACGTCTGCAATCTTGCGAAACACATTGCCCATGCCCAGATCTTCCATGCTCAGGATCCGGGAGGGAATGGTCCGGAACACCGCACCGGCGCCACGATTCTGGTTGAACGCATTGACACGGAACCGCGCGACACCCGGCACTTCGAACGAGAAGTCGGTTTCCAGAGACTCCTCGAAGACCTGGCGCTGCTTGTCGTTCATGATGTCGTAGATCAGCGCCTTGACTTCTTTGGCATCGAGCGGAGGCAGGTTGATCCGCCGCACATCGCCGTCGACACGGATCATCGGCGGCAGGCCTGCAGAGAGGTGCAAGTCCGACGCGCCCTGTTTGGCACTGAAGGCCAGCAGCTCGGTAATATCCATACAGCTCCTCAATCACATAGAATGCCGCAGACTTTAGCCCTGCTGGCGCAAATCAATGTCCACGATAGCAGCGAACATTTCAACGCTCGAACAGCGAATTCGTACAGCGTCTCTCGCGGCGCAGCGCGATCCGGCCTCGGTTGGCCTGCTGGCGGTGAGCAAAACCAAGCCCTCCAGCGCGTTGCGGGAAGCCTACGCTGCCGGATTGCGTGACTTTGGCGAGAATTATTTGCAGGAAGCCCTCGGCAAACAGGCCGAATTGGCCGACCTGCCCTTGTGCTGGCACTTCATTGGCCCCATTCAATCGAACAAGACGCGCGCAATCGCAGAAAACTTCGCCTGGGTACATTCCGTGGATCGCTTGAAAATTGCTCAACGCCTTTCCGAGCAGCGCCCTGAAGGTCTGGAGCCGCTCAACATCTGCATTCAGGTGAATGTCAGTGGCGAGGCCAGCAAGTCCGGCTGCACGCCAGAAGATCTGCCTGCACTGGCCGCGGCCATCAGCGCCCTGCCGCGCCTGAAGCTGCGCGGCCTGATGGCGATTCCCGAGCCGACCGAAGACCAGGCCGAGCAGGCAGCGGCCTTTGCGGCTGTGCGCACGCTGCAGGATCACTTGGACCTGCCGCTCGACACCCTATCCATGGGCATGAGCCACGACCTGGAAGCCGCCATCGCTCAAGGCGCGACCTGGGTACGGATCGGCACCGCCCTCTTTGGCGCCCGCGACTACGGTCAGCCCTAACTTTTCAGACAAGGACCCCCTTTCATGAGCAAGACGCGTATCGCCTTCATCGGCGCCGGAAACATGGCCTCCAGCCTGATCGGCGGATTGCGGGCCCAGGGTGTGGAAGCGAGCCTGATCTGTGCAAGCGCACCGGGTGCTGAAACCCGTGAGCGCATTTCGACCGAGCACGGCATCAAAGTCTTCGCCGATAACGCCGAAGCGGTCAAGGGTGCGAACGTTGTGGTGCTCGCGGTCAAACCACAGTTGATGAAAGCCGTGTGCGAAGCCCTCAAATCCAGCCTGGAAGCGCATCAGTTGATTGTTTCGGTTGCTGCCGGCATCACCTGCGCCAGCCTCACCCAATGGCTGGGCGACCAGCCGGTGGTACGCTGCATGCCCAATACGCCTTCGCTGTTGCGTCAGGGTGCCAGCGGCCTCTACGCCACCGCGAATGTCACCGCGACACAGCGCGAACAGGCCGAGCAGATGCTGTCCGCCGTCGGGATCGCCGTCTGGGTCGAGCAGGAAAAGCACATGGATGCCGTCACTGCGGTATCCGGCAGCGGCCCTGCTTACTTTTTTCTGATGATGGAAGCCATGACCGCCGCAGGTGTGAAACTGGGCCTGCCGGAAGACATCGCTAAAAAGCTCACCCTGCAAACCGCACTCGGCTCGGCGCTGATTGCCACTGGCAGTGAGGTGGATGCAGGCGAATTGCGCCGTCGTGTTGCCTCGCCGGGCGGGACCACAGAAGCAGCGATCAAGGCATTTCAGGCGGGTGGTTTCGAAGCGTTGGTGCAAACCGCGCTGACCGCAGCCGACCACCGCGCAGCCGAACTGGCTGAGCAACTGGGCAAATAACTTCAGGTCTTTTTCGGAGCAGATTGATGATCGGATTGAACACCGCTGCAATTTTCGTCCTGCAAACCCTCGGCAGTCTGTATTTGATGCTCATCCTGCTGCGCTTCGTGCTGCAACTGGTACGCGCCAACTTCTACAACCCGCTGAGCCAGTTCATCGTCAAGGCCACTCAGCCGCTGCTCAAGCCGCTGCGACGTATCATTCCGAGCATTTTCGGACTGGACATGTCGTCTCTGGTGCTGGCGATCATCGTCCAGATGATTCTGATGGCCCTTACCCTGCTGCTGATTTCCGGCACCACGGGCGATCCGCTGCATCTGCTGCTTTGGTCGATCATCAGCGTAACCGCCCTCTTCCTGAAGATATTCTTCTTCGCCCTGATCGCCAGCGTGATCCTGTCCTGGGTCGCGCCGGGCAGCCACAATCCTGGTGCGGAACTGGTCAATCAGATCTGCGAACCGGCACTGGCCCCCTTCCGCAGAATCGTGCCAAACCTGGGTGGCCTCGATATCTCGCCGATCCTGGCCTTTATCGTGCTCAAGCTGCTGGACATGTTGGTCATCAACAACCTTGCGGCCATGAGCGATATGCCAGAAGTGCTGCGTTTGTTGATGTAATCCGTCGATAAAGATCGTACCCATACGCTGTGTGGGTACGCTCTGCCGCTGGAATGCATGTCCAGGTCCGCTCCACCACTGACCCAGTCCGCCTGACGGCTATTCCCTTATTGCCGCTACACCCCACGGTCTTTAGACTTACGCCTCATTCAAGCGAGAACAGGGTCGATGCCCACGGTCTTTCCCCATGATTCTGTCGGTCTGGTCACACCGCAACTGGCCCATTTCAGCGAGCCTCTGGCGCTGGCGTGTGGTCGTTCGCTGCCGGCCTACGACCTGATTTACGAAACCTACGGTCAACTCAATGCCACGGCCAGCAATGCCGTGCTGATCTGTCACGCGCTGTCCGGGCATCATCATGCGGCGGGCTTTCACAGCGTCGACGATCGCAAGCCCGGCTGGTGGGATAGCTGCATCGGTCCCGGCAAGCCTATCGATACGAATAAGTTCTTCGTTGTCAGCCTGAACAATCTGGGCGGCTGCAACGGCTCGACCGGCCCCAGCAGCATCGACCCGGACACCGGCAAGCCTTTCGGCGCCAACTTCCCGGTCGTGACCGTGGAAGACTGGGTCAACAGCCAGGCCCGACTGGCCGACGTGCTGGGCATCGCCCAGTGGGCTGCGGTCATCGGCGGCAGTCTGGGCGGTATGCAGGCGCTGCAATGGACCATCAGTTACCCGGAACGCGTGCGTCACTGCCTGGCAATCGCCTCGGCACCCAAGCTGTCCGCGCAGAACATCGCCTTCAACGAAGTCGCCCGCCAGGCCATTCTCACGGACCCCGAATTCCACGGCGGCTCGTTCCAGGAACGTGGCGTGATCCCCAAGCGAGGCCTGATGCTGGCACGTATGGTCGGCCACATCACCTATCTGTCGGATGACTCGATGGGTGAAAAATTTGGCCGCGGCCTGAAGAGCGAAAAGCTCAATTACGATTTTCACAGTGTCGAATTTCAGGTCGAGAGCTACCTGCGTTATCAGGGTGAAGAGTTCTCCGGGCGTTTCGACGCCAATACCTACCTGTTGATGACCAAAGCGCTGGATTACTTCGACCCGGCAGCGAACTTCAACGATGACCTGGCCAAAACCTTCGCCAACGCCACCGCAAAATTCTGCGTGATGTCTTTCACCACCGACTGGCGCTTCTCTCCAGCCCGCTCCCGCGAACTGGTGGATGCGTTGATGGCCGCCCGCAAGGACGTCTGCTACCTGGAAATCGATGCGCCTCAGGGTCACGACGCCTTTCTGATCCCTATCCCGCGCTATCTGCAGGCTTTCAGTCATTACATGAATCGAATTTCGCTGTGAGGATGTCATGAGAGCCGATCTGGAAATCATCCAGGAATGGATTCCCGCTGGCAGCCGTGTGCTTGACCTGGGTTGCGGTGACGGCGAGCTGCTGACTTGGCTGCGTGACCACAAGCAGGTCACTGGCTACGGCCTTGAAAACGACGCAGACAACATCGCCCAATGCGTCGCCAAGGGCATCAATGTCATTGAGCAGGACCTGGACAAAGGGTTGGGCAACTTTGCCAGTAACAGTTTCGACATCGTGGTCATGACTCAGGCACTGCAAGCCGTGCATTACCCGGACCGGATCCTCGACGAAATGCTGCGGGTCGGTCGGCAATGCATCATCACCTTCCCGAACTTCGGCCACTGGCGCTGCCGCTGGTATCTGGCGAGCAAGGGCCGCATGCCCGTCTCCGAGTTTCTGCCGTACACCTGGTACAACACACCGAACATCCACTTCTGCACCTTCGGCGATTTCGAAGAACTGTGCCGCGAGCGTGATGCACAGGTCCTCGACCGACTGGCCGTCGATCAGCAGCATCGCCACGGATGGGCCAGCAAGCTATGGCCTAATCTGTTGGGTGAAATCGGTATTTACCGGGTCACCAGCCCTGGGCTGACGGACCACAGGATCGCCGTGTAACACTGCGTTTTCGAGGAAAACGACATGCGTCGCCTGATGCTGTCTCTGCTGATTACCAGCCTCGGCCTGCCCGTACTGGCAGCCGACGCTATCAAGGGCAACCGTCAGGAACGCTTCGGCGACGTCACGGTTCACTACAACACCTTCAATTCGACGGTGCTGCAGCCGGACATCGCCAGAGGCGCCGAGTTGATTCGCAGCAAGGAACAGGGCGTTATCAATATCTCGGTGATCCGCGATGGCAAGCCGCAGGCGGCGCAGGTCAGTGGGACGATCAGGGATCTGGCCAACGTTTCACTGCCGCTGAAATTCAAGCCGGTCATCGAATACGGCGCGGTGAGCTACGTGGCGCAGTACCCTGTGCCACAGCAGGAAGTCCGAATTTTCGACATTACCGTCCAGACGGGCGGCACTATCCACCGTTTCAGTTTTAACCAGGAACTCTTTCCGGGCCAATGATGAACCTTACCCAACTCGTACTGGCCAGCCACAACGCTGGCAAGCTCAAAGAACTCCAGGCCATGCTCGGCGACAGCGTCACCCTGCGCTCGGTAGGCGAATTCAGCCAGATCGAGCCGGAAGAGACCGGCCTGTCGTTCGTCGAGAACGCCATCCTCAAGGCCCGCAATGCCTCGCGCCTGTCGGGCCTGCCTGCTCTGGCAGACGACTCGGGTCTGGCCGTGGACTTTCTGGGCGGCGCGCCAGGGATCTATTCCGCGCGCTACGCCGATGGCAAGGGCGACGCGGCCAACAACGCCAAGCTGCTGGAAGCCCTGAAAGACGTTCCGGACGAGCAACGCGGCGCGCAGTTCGTGTGCGTACTGGCACTGGTCCGGCACGCCGATGACCCCCTGCCGATTCTATGTGAAGGCCTGTGGCACGGGCGGATTTTGCATGCGGCCAGCGGCGAACACGGCTTTGGCTACGACCCGCTGTTCTGGGTGCCGGAGCGCGACTGCTCCAGCGCAGAGCTTGGACCGGCCGAAAAAAACCAGCTCAGCCACCGCGCCCGCGCGATGGTGCTGCTGCGCGACCGCCTGGGCCTGAAATGATCCACGATCCGCCTGCGCAGCCGCTGTTCCTGGGCGAGACCGGTTTTTCGTCCGAAAGCCCGCGCCCTGCATTGCCGCACCTGCCACCGCTGTCGCTGTATATCCACATTCCGTGGTGCGTGCGCAAATGTCCGTACTGCGACTTCAACTCCCACACGGCAAGTCCGGTTCTGCCGGAGCAGGAATACGTCGATGCATTGCTGGCCGATCTGGATCAGGACCTGCCACACGTTTACGGCCGCGAGTTGCAATCGATCTTCTTCGGAGGCGGCACGCCCAGCCTGTTCAGTGCCGACGCGCTGGGACGCCTGCTGAAAGGTGTGGAACAACGCATTCGGTTCGCCAGCGACATCGAAATCACCCTGGAAGCCAACCCCGGTACGTTCGAGCAGGCCAAGTTCAGCGCCTATCGCGCACTGGGCATCAATCGGCTTTCCATCGGCATCCAGAGCTTTCAGGAGTCCAAACTCAAGGCGCTGGGCCGGATTCACAATGGCGACGAAGCGATCCGCGCAGCGGACATGGCGCGTCAGGCCGGTTTCGACAACTTCAATCTGGACCTGATGCACGGCCTGCCAGATCAGTCGCAGGACGAAGCGCTGGATGACCTGCGCCAGGCCATCGCACTGAAACCGACGCATCTGTCCTGGTATCAGCTGACACTGGAGCCCAATACGGTGTTCTGGAACCAGCCACCTGTGCTGCCGGAAGACGACATCCTTTGGGATATTCAGGAAACCGGTCAGCAACTGTTGGCCGATCATGGCTACGCGCAATACGAAGTCTCGGCCTATGCACAACCCGGCAAACCGGCGCGGCATAACCTGAACTATTGGGCGTTCGGTGACTTCATCGGTATCGGTGCGGGTGCGCACGGCAAACTGAGTCATCTGGACGGGCGTATTGTCCGCACATGGAAGACACGACTGCCCAAGGATTACCTGAACCCGGACAAGCCTTTTCAGGCGGGCATGAAGCTACTGCCGCTGGACGAATTGCCATTCGAATTCCTGATGAACGCACTGCGCCTTACAAAGGGCGTTGACGCTGCATTATTTCAGGAAAGAACGGGTCTAAGCGTCAACTCACTGGTCAGCGCTCGTAAACAGGCGGAGCAGCGCGGTCTGTTGCAGACCGATCCGACACGTTTGGCAGCGACGCCGCAAGGCCAGCTTTTCCTCAACGACTTGTTGCAATACTTTCTGATCTAAGGAACCTGCATGGATCTCGTACTCGATCTGCTCGCCACCGTGTCACGCTGGAGTCGCAGCAACCTTTCAGAAATCGCTCTGGCGCTGGTGGGCTGCCTGCTGGTGCTGTTCGGCTCGGATGTCAAAGGCTGGCTTGAACAGCGCGTGGGCAGCATGGCAGGTGCCTTGCGCATCCCGATCATGGCCCTGCTGTGCACCGTCGGCAGCGGCCTGGCCCTGATCTACGCCACCCCTTGGGTCGTGCGCGGCCTGAGCCAGTTCAACAACTACAGCCTTGCGCCGGTGCTGTTGGTGGTCCTGGTGCTGATCGGGGTGGTGGCGGACAGGAAGTGATGGTTTTTTGCGTCCGCTTCAGGATGTGACATCGAGCGTCACGGGATGCGTTCCCAAGACAGAGCACTCAGCGTCATGCATAAGTCTTGCTGCACCAACTGACAGTGGGAGGCGGCTTGCCGGCGATGCTTTTTCTGAAGCGACCTATCGGCGACTGAACGGATGCCATCGCCGGCAAGCCGCCTCCCACGGATACGCATCCAGTCAGACACTTTAGCTTTGGCCCCGTTTTGCGCGTGTATAACGCTGAGCACTCCGCATGGTGGCGGCGCCCAGGGCCCTCAGACGGTCAATCAACCTTCTCGAACTTCAAATCCCAGACCCCATGACCCAGACGTTCGCCACGGCGTTCGAACTTGGTGATCGGGCGTTCGGCCGGGCGTGGCACGTACTGGTTGTCTTCGGCCTGATTGCGGAAACCCGGAGCGACGCTCATCACTTCCAGCATGTACTCGGCGTAAGGACCCCAATCGGTCGCCATGTGGAACACGCCACCGGTCTTCAGCTTGCTGCGTACCAGCGCCGCGAACTCAGGCTGCACGATGCGGCGCTTGTGATGACGGCTCTTGTGCCACGGATCCGGGAAGAACAGCATCAGGCGATCCAGGCTGTTGTCCGCAATGCAGCGGTTGAGCACTTCGATGGCGTCGCAGTCATAGACCCGCACGTTGGTCAGGCCCTGAGTCAGCACCCCATTGAGCAATGCGCCGACACCGGGATAATGCACTTCAACACCGATGAAATCCTGCTCAGGCGCAGCTGCGGCCATTTCCAGCAGCGAATGCCCCATGCCGAAGCCGATTTCCAGGGTGCGTGGCGCGGAGCGGCCGAACACCTGATCAAAATCGACCGGCGCATCCGTCAAGGACAGGCCGAACTTTGGACGCCCCTGATCCAGACCGCGCTGCTGGCCTTCGGTCATGCGTCCAGCACGCATCACAAAACTCTTGATGCGGCGGTGTTGGCGCTCTTCGCCTTCTTCGGTAGCAGGCGACTCTGGGTGCGGAACGTGCGAATCAGTCATCAACGGGCTCTTACTTGATCAGGCCATCCAGCGGCGAAGATGCGCTGGCATAGAGTTTTCGTGGCATGCGCCCGGCGAGGTACGCCAGACGACCGGCAATTACAGCGTGCTTCATGGCTTCGGCCATCATGATCGGCTGCTGGGCGTGGGCGATGGCGGAGTTCATCAACACAGCCTCGCAACCCAGTTCCATCGCGATGGTTGCATCGGAAGCGGTACCGACACCGGCATCGACCAGCACCGGCACTTTGGTTTCTTCCAGGATGATCTGCAGGTTATAGGGATTGCAGATCCCCAGACCGCTGCCGATCAGGCCGGCCAGCGGCATGATGGCGATGCAGCCGATCTCGGCCAGTTGGCGGGCAATGATCGGGTCATCACTGGTGTAAACCATCACGTCGAAACCGTCCTTGACCAGCACTTCGGCGGCCTTGAGCGTTTCGATTACGTTGGGGAACAGGGTCTTCTGATCAGCCAGGACTTCCAGCTTGACCAGATTGCGGCCATCGAGCAGTTCGCGGGACAAGCGGCAGGTGCGCACCGCCTCGACCGCATCGAAGCAGCCGGCGGTGTTCGGCAGGATGGTGTAGCGATCCGGCGGCAGCACATCCAGCAGGTTTGGCTCGCCCGGGTTCTGGCCCAGGTTGGTACGACGCACGGCAACGGTGACGATCTCGGCACCCGAGGCTTCAATGGCCAGACGGGTCTGCTCCATGTCCACATATTTGCCGGTGCCCACCAGCAGGCGCGACTCAAAGGTCCGACCGGCCAGAACGAAGGGCTTGTCGCTGCGAACATTGTTCATCGGAAATCCTCTTCAACTTGCAGATTAGGGGGCATCGCCGTCCAGTGCCGCGAACTAGCCGCCGCCAATGGCGTGGACCACTTCGACCTGATCACCTTCGGACAGGGCGGTGGTTTCGTGCTGGCTGCGCGGCACGATATCCAGATTCACTTCCACTGCGACGCGACGTCCGGTGAGCTCCAGACGGGTCAGCAGCGCCTCGACGGTTGCACCGTCAGGCAATTCAAAGGATTCACCGTTCAACTGAATGTGCATGCGAGAGCAGCCATCATTTTAGGGGGTCAGCATTCTAGCCCGATCAGCCGGTATGACCAAATCAAAGCCACGCCATTCGTCTCAAGCAACCTCGGTAATCTGCGCCGCGATCAGGGCGCAGAACCCAGTCGCCATGCCGCCAGCCCAAGGGTCGCCCAGCCAAACAGAAACGCCAGACCACCGAACGGGGTGATGATGCCCAGCTTGCTGATGCCAGTCAGGGTCAGCGCGTACAGGCTGCCGGAGAACAGCAGAATGCCGATGGCAAACGAAACGCCAGCCCAGGTGACCAGTCGTCCGGGAAGCTGCGCCGCGAGCACAGCCACACCAAGCAGCGCCAACGCATGAACGAGCTGGTACAGGACGCCGGTCTGGAAGATGGTCAGGTATTCGGCTGTCAGACGCCCTTTCAGGCCATGAGCGGCAAAGGCACCGAGGGCCACGCCCGTAAAACCGAAGAAGGCGGCCAGCATTAAAAAGCTACGAAGCATCAGGAACTCCAGTGAAAAATCGTCCGAAGGCGCACGGTCTGTATAATGGCCCGCTCAACGGGTTCGGCCAAGCCATCTCTATGCTGCAGTCTCTCTTTCGTCGCCTCCTCAAAGCCCTGCTATGGTTCGCTGCCGGCAGTGTCATTCTGGTTCTGATCTTCCGCTGGATACCGCCGCCGGGCACCGCGTTGATGGTGGAGCGCAAGGTCGAATCCTGGTTTGACGGCCAGCCTATCGACCTGCAGCGCGACTGGCAGCCGTGGGACAAGATTTCCGACAACCTGAAAATTGCCGTCATCGCTGGCGAAGACCAGAAATTTGCCGAGCATTGGGGCTTCGATGTCGACGCGATCCAGGCCGCCATCCTGCACAACGAACGCGGCGGCTCGATCCGCGGTGCCAGCACGCTGAGCCAGCAAGTCTCGAAAAACCTGTTCCTGTGGTCCGGCCGCAGCTACCTGCGCAAAGGCCTGGAAGCCTGGTTCACCATGCTCGTTGAGCTGCTGTGGTCCAAGGAGCGCATTCTTGAGGTTTACCTCAACAGTGTCGAATGGGACGAAGGCGTGTTCGGTGCCCAGGCCGCTGCGCAGCACCACTTCCGCGTCAACGCGAGCGCCCTGACGGTCCAGCAGGCCAGCTACCTCGCCGCCGTACTGCCCAACCCCCGCGAATGGAGCGCCAGCCACCCCAGCAGCTACGTCTCCCGCCGCGCTGGCTGGATCCGTCAGCAGATGCGGCAATTGGGTGGGGGTGGGTATCTGGCGAATTTGAATCATAGCCGCCGGTTTTGATGGGCACGAACCCTATGGAAGCGTGCCTTGAGCAGCGATCCCAAGATTGCGGCATGTTTCTTCAACAGGTTTGACGGGCTGTTCGTGAGCAAGCTCACTTCCACAGGATTGACGCTTCGCCTCCCGTTGTTTACATCTAAAAGTCCTGGCAATCGGACCATCGGGACGCAAAGCGTTCCGAGCGGTACACCCGCGCACAGCGTTGGCACGATCAATTCAAGAGTTCCGCTTTACCAAACTAAGCACGGCGCGATCAACATGTAGAGCCTGTTCATCCCGCCCTGTCCCAACTGACGCTCTGCGCAGATGCGGTACTTCTGCAAGGTTGTGCACAGCAAAAATGAAAGAATGAAACCGCCCCACCACTACGTATGATTATTTACTTACTCTCGTAGTATCCATCTCATTTTACCTCGGCACCTTGTTTAGGAATCTAAAATATTTAATCTGACTTCTTGATAGAACGTCGGAAACGTACCCTTGAGCAAAAGAAGACATCAAACATGGCGCCACACAGGCGGAGATGGAGGCGGATATAGATACATCGATGATCTGACAGAAACTGAACTCGCCGCTCGCAACGCTGAAGAGAAACTTTATAGAGAGAGAGCAGAGAGAGAACAGGCGTATCTGGATCGAGCCATAAGAGAGTCAAAAGAGCGATCCATCATATTAGCGCAGCGTAAAAAGGAAGAAGACCAGCGCTGCGGCTATGTCTTCTCCAAATCCCGAAAGCTGCCAAACGGCGTCATCGACGGTATGACGCGTTGCGACTTCAGCGTTGTTGAAGTCCTGGAGGATTATGGCGACTGGGCGGCCCTTGGTACCGGCGTTGCAATAGGGTCGGGACCTGCAAGTCTGAAACTTCTGACCCCTGCGTCCAGTTCAACAAATATTGCTGCGAGACTTGGCGGCAGCTTGTCTCTTGAAGTCATCGCTAAAACAGTTAGCCCCGCCGTAACAAGAGGCGCTGTGGTTGGCACACTCGCGCTTCTGATGCCAGCCAATACGGACAAAGACAGTGCGTTTTACAAGCGCGAGCAGTACGACCTCTTAACGCTTGGCCGAACGCAAGTACGACTTAACGTCAAGCAGCTGTCGGATGGCAGTGTAGATGCCTATGGATTCTACACAGGCAACCATCCGGAGTGGCAGAAGGTTCCGATCGTTAAAGCGGTCCCGCGCGGCGAAGAATTCGTGGCAGAACTGGATCAAGGCATCAATCTGATCTGGACACCGGCAACGGATACAAGTGAAGTGCTAGGCGTTCCTGCACTTGAGGCCAAGTCATTTCCAAAACTGATCTTGGTTTATCCGACCAGCGAGCGGGCGCAACAGAATCACGAAAATCCAGTGCTCCCCGTCGATTATCGGGATGCGATTCTGGTTTTCCCTGTAGATACTGGCTTACAGCCTATCTATGTTGCGCTGAGTCTGTCAGAAACAGGCTACCATCCTCCGCCAAAATCACTTCAAGGTTTTCCTGAGGCAGTAAATATAAAGCGTTTTACTTCTGTCAAGGGCGGTGGGGGATTGAGAAAGCGATGGAGGATCGCAAAAGGGCTGATTCTGGAGTGGGATTATCAGCATGGAATGGTAGAAATGTACAATAAACGAGGGAAACACTTAGGCGAATTCAACCCTGAAACAGGTACACAGACCAAAGATGCTGACCCTAAAAGGAGTATTGAACCATGAAGTACCTACTTGAAGCATTCGATAAAAAAACCGAGATACTGGCGTTTGAGAGGGAAATCCCCGCCGGCAATGATGAACAACTCAAAAGCATCATGGGCTGGACATCCGAGCAGTTGGGCTATGAAGGCTACAACCTTGACGATGCTCAATTGAAAGCCATCGTTAAGATTCTAGGTGACGACAGCCACGACCCAAACTACGACTATCAATTGACATGCAACGTTGACGACTATTAACAAAGACGGCCTTACTCGAATTGAGGGAGCTTTTTACCGCTTCACGTTACGCTGCTATTGGAGTACTGAGCGTATGCATCGCACTCTTCTTCTCAAGATGATGAATACGCTCAGTGAAGACGCTTTACTTCTGGCCAGATAACTTGGCACAGGCCAAAGCGGCCGGACCTAAAAGTATCGAAACAATGAAATACCTACTTGAAGCATTCGATAAAAAAACTGAATTTCTCGCTTTCGAAAAAGAAATCCCCGCCGGCAATGACGAACGGCTCAAAAGCATCATGGGCTGGACATCCGAGCAGTGGGGCGATGAAGGCTACAACCTGGACGCCGCTCAGTTGGCAGCCATCGTCAAGCTCATCGGTGATGAAACCCATGACCCAAATTACTTCTACCAACTGACATGCAACGCTGACGACCTTTAAACAAAAACGCCCCGATCAGATCGGGGCGTTTTGCGTTACCGGCTACGTTACGCGGCTATCGACGTCTTGAGCTTGTTCATCGCACTCTTTTCGAGCTGACGAATACGCTCGGCGGAGACGTTGTACTTCTGCGCCAGGTCGTGCAGCGTGGCTTTTTCTTCTGCCAGCCAGCGCTGGTAGAGGATGTCGCGGCTGCGTTCGTCCAGCACGTCCAGCGCCTGATGAAGATTGGCGGTGGAGTTGTCGGTCCAGTCGGAATCTTCCAACTGACGCGCCGGGTCGTAACGATGGTCTTCCAGGTAGTTGGCCGGCGACTGGAATGCACTGTCGTCGTCAGCTTCGGCTGCCGGGTCGAAGGCCATGTCGTGGCCGGTCAGGCGGCTTTCCATCTCCCGCACTTCACGTGGCTCGACGCCCAGGCTTTCAGCGACGCGATGCACTTCGTCGTTGTTCAGCCAGGCCAGACGCTTCTTCTGGCTGCGCAGGTTGAAGAACAGCTTGCGCTGCGCCTTGGTCGTAGCGACCTTCACGATGCGCCAGTTGCGCAGGATGAACTCGTGAATTTCAGCCTTGATCCAGTGCACGGCGAAAGACACCAGACGCACACCCATTTCAGGGTTGAACCGCTTCACGGCCTTCATCAGACCGACGTTACCTTCCTGGATCAGGTCAGCCTGAGCCAGACCGTAACCGGAATAGCTGCGTGCGATGTGCACGACAAAACGCAGGTGGGCGAGAACCATCTGCCGAGCCGCCCCCAGATCCTGCTCATAATAGAGACTCTCAGCCAGTTCACGCTCCTGCTCGGGCGTCAGCAGCGGAATGCTGTTGACCGTATGCACGTAAGCCTCAAGGTTCGCACCCGGGACTAAGGCATAAGCAGGTTGCAAAGAATTGGTCATACGAAAAAACCTCCAGCGCACATAAATGTGCAGTTCAGCACTGCCAGATTGACTTGGAACCGCGAGACAAGTTCCTTGATTTTCAGAAGCCAATCTGGTGAAACCATTTAAGCTCTACCGTGGCGCCAGTTCACGCAAGTGACGGGCGACCGCAATCCAAGCACCGATATACCCTAACAACACCGCTCCAAGCAAGAGCGAAAAACCATCGCCCATCGGCACACCTGTGAGCGCGAAGTCACTTCCGTACAGCCCCGCCAATCCGGTCACAGCACCATTCAGCCAGTTCAGGCCATAGGCAAGTACGCCCCAGGACAGGATGCCCGCCCCGAAACCGTACAGCGCGCCCATATAAAGGAAGGGCCTGCGCACGTAGCTGTCAGTCCCGCCCACCAGCTTGATCACTTCGATCTCGGTGCGACGGTTCTCGATGTGCAGACGTATTGTGTTACCAATTACCAACAGCAAAGCCGAGACCAGCAGAACCGTCAAGCCGAACACAAACCGGTCGCCCAGCTTGAGGATGGCTGCCAGGCGCTCGACCCAGACCAGATCGAGCTGGGCCTGCTGCACCTTGGGCAGCTCGGCAAGGCGCGCGCGCAAGGCTTCCAGCGCAGGCTTGTCGACTTCATCGGGTGTTACCAGCACGACGCCGGGCAACGGGTTTTCCGGCAGTTCCTTGAGCGCCTCGCCCAGTCCGGACTGCTGCTGAAACTCGCCCAGTGCCTGCTCGCTGCTGATGTACTCGGCATCCGCAACACCGGGCATCGCCTTGATCTCGTCGCGCATGCGAGTGCCATCGGCTGTGCTGGCGTCCAGGTTCAGGTAGATCGATATCTGCGCTGCTCGCTGCCAGGAACCGCCCAGACGCTCGACGTTGCTCAACAGCAGCGACAAGCCCATGGGCAGACTCAGGGCGATGGCCATCACCAGACAGGTAAAGAAGCTGCCGATGGGCTGCTTGCCCAGACGACGCAGGCTGTCGACCAGACTGGAGCGATGGCTTTCGAGCCAGGCTGAAAGCAGAGTGCTGAAGTCCGGCCCGTCATCGTCGTGATCATGGCGTTGTTTTTTCTGTTTTCCGGGTGCGGGATCAGCGGCCTTGGGCGCGACGCGCTCCGCAACCTTAGGACTGCGTGTGGCACTCATACCCCGGCCTCCCCGTCGCCGATCAGACGACCGCGTTGCAGGGTCAGCATGCGGTGCCGCATGCGAGCGATCAGTGCCAGGTCATGACTGGCGATGAGCACACTGGTGCCCAGTCGGTTGATGTCTTCGAACACACCCATGATTTCCGCTGCCAATCGTGGATCGAGGTTACCGGTCGGTTCGTCCGCCAGCAGCAAGGCCGGGCGGTGAACGATGGCGCGGGCAATACCGACGCGTTGCTGTTGGCCGGTGGAGAGGTCACCGGGGTACAGGTCAGCCTTGTCGGACAACGCCACGCGATCCAGCGCCGAATCGACGCGCTTGGCGATTTCAGGCTTGGACAGCCCGAGAATCTGCAAGGGCAGCGCGATGTTGTTGAACACTGTGCGATCAAACAGCAACTGGTGATTCTGAAACACCACACCGATCTGCCGACGCAGGAACGGGATCTGCGCATTGCTGATCTGGCCAAGGTCCTGGCCAGCCAGCATCAGTTTGCCGGTTGTCGGGCGTTCCATGGCCAGCAACAGGCGCAGCAGCGTGCTCTTGCCCGCCCCGGAATGACCGGTCACGAACAGAAACTCGCCGCGACGTACTCGAAAGCTCAGTTCATGCAACCCGACATGTCCATTCGGATAGCGCTTACCGACCTGCTCGAAACGAATCATGGACGCTCCCGCTCCGCAAACAGAGCCTGAACAAAGGGTTCGGCTTCGAAGGTGCGCAGGTCATCAATACCTTCGCCCACGCCGATGTAACGAATGGGCAGCCCGAATTGCTTGGCCAGCGCGAAGATCACGCCGCCCTTGGCGGTGCCATCGAGCTTGGTGAGGGCAAGACCGGTCAGTGTCACCGTCTGATTGAACTGCTTGGCCTGGTTGATCGCGTTCTGACCGGTGCCCGCGTCGAGCACCAGCAGCACTTCGTGCGGCGCATCTGCGTCGAGCTTGCCGATCACGCGGCGCACCTTTTTCAACTCTTCCATCAGGTTGTCTTTGGTGTGCAGACGACCTGCGGTGTCCGCGATCAATACGTCGATACCCCGCGCTTTGGCGGCCTGCACGGCGTCGAAGATGACCGAAGCGGAGTCAGCGCCCGTGTGCTGGGCGATGACCGGAATCCTGTTGCGCTCGCCCCAGACCTGCAACTGCTCGACGGCAGCGGCACGGAAGGTATCGCCTGCGGCCAGCATGACTTTCTTGCCTTCAAGCTGCAGTTTCTTGGCCAGCTTGCCGATGGTGGTGGTCTTGCCTGCGCCGTTGACGCCTACGACCAGAATCACGAACGGCTTGTGCTCGGCCTTGATGACCAGCGGCTGCTCGACCGGCTTGAGCATCGTAGCCAGCTCGCCTTGCAGCGAGGTATAGAGCGCCTGAGCATCCGTCAGCTGTTTCCGGGCGACCTTCTGGGTCAGGCTCTGGATGATGACCGACGTCGCCTCCACACCGACATCGGCCGTCAGCAGGCGGGTTTCAATTTCTTCGAGCAGGTCATCGTCGATGGCCTTCTTGCCCAGAAACAGGCTGGCCATGCCTTCGCCGATGCTGGCGCTGGTTTTCGAAAGGCCCTGCTTGAGACGGGCAAAGAAGCCGACCTTGCCGGTTTCAGGCTCTTGAACCGGAGCCGTGACAGGCGCGAGCGCCTGAACAGGCTCGACGGCCTGCGGAGCCGGCTGCGCAACTGGCGCAGAGACAACGGGTTCGACCACAGGTTCTGCGACAGGCGCAGGCTCGAGCAGTACCGGCTCGGGAACGCTGACCGGCACAACATCGGCGACAGGCGCCTGCTCCGGCCGAGGCTCTGGAGCAGGTACCGCTGCGTATTGAGGTGTCGACGATACGTGATGCTGTTCGGGAATCGGTGGCGTGACGTGGGGCTCGAGCTCGTCGATCAACGCCACCGACTCTTCGGCCACCGGCAACGTCAGCCAGGGCTGCGGCGAAGGCTCGCCCGGCTCCACATGCGGCTGCGGCTTCGCAGCCTGGGGAACGGATTGAGGGGCAATCAGAGGCTCAACCTGCGGCGTCGCTTCAACGACGGGTTCAGGCTGTGCAGCAGTTGACTCTTGCGGCGCCGGCTCGGCTTCCTGCGGCTTTTTACGCAGCCATCCGAACAGGCCTTTCTTCTCTCCAGCGGCAGCTGGGGTCTTCTTGTCGTCGTTAGAACCAAACATGGAGGACGGCTATCTCAAGGTTGCGGGACGCCAGAGCGCGATCCGGAAAATTCTGACAGTAAAAACAGACTGTATTTAGGACTGCATGTTCACTTTGCAGCCCTCTGTTGGGATATGGTTCAGCTTCGTTTCAAACAGGTTCACCCGCATTTGACAGGTGAAAGCTGTTTCTCACGAAACACCCCATTATCCTAACATCCTCGCGCCTGCCGACGCTAAGTTCAGGCGGTCGCACCAGATCAGGTTCAAATTCACGGATGAATACCTTAACCCGCAGTGCTGCGGCATTACCGCTCAGCACACACGATCTAGCGTTGACGGCATCGACCATCGATCCGCAACCCACTCACGAATTCACCCTCGACAACGGTCTCAAGATCATTGTCCGCGAAGACCACCGGGCTCCGGTGGTGATTTCCCAGCTCTGGTACAGGATCGGTTCCAGCTACGAGATGCCGGGGCAGACAGGTCTGTCACACGCCCTTGAACACATGACGTTCAAGGGCAGCAGCAAGACCGGACCGGGCGAGTATTCGCTGATCCTGCGAAACCTGGGCGCTGAAGAGAACGCATATACCAGTGATGACTGCACCGTCTACCACCATACACTGGCTCGTGATCTTCTGGGTGTAGCGCTGGAGTTGGAAGCAGATCGCATGACGACTCTGACGTTGCCCGCCGACGAGTTCAGCCGCGAAATCGAAGTCATCAAGGAAGAGCGGCGCATGCGCAGCGAAGATGATCCGCAGGGCAAGGCGCTTGAACGCTTCTACGCTCTCGCCTTCCCCTCCAGTGGTTACCACAATCCGACCATTGGCTGGATGGCCGACCTTGAGCGCATGACGATCGGAGAACTGCGCCGCTGGTATGAAGCCTGGTACGCACCCAACAATGCCACGCTGGTGGTGGTCGGTGACGTACAGCCGGGCGAAGTCAAAGCACTGGCAGAACGATTCTTCGGCGCTATTCCACGCCGCGACCTGCCACCGTCGAAAACACCGTTGGAGCTTACCGAACCGGGCGAGCGCAAAATTACCCTGCACGTCAACACCCAACTGCCCAGACTGATCTACGGCTTCAACGTTCCAGGCATGGCCACGGCTGAAGACATGCGCTCGGTCAATGCACTGCGTCTTATCGCAGCATTGCTGGACGGCGGTCGCAGCGCACGTATTGCAACGCAACTCAAACGCGGCGAAGAGCTGGTGTCTGGAGCCTCCACAAGCTACGACGCGTTCACGCGCGGCGACAGCCTGTTCATGATCAAGGCTGTCCCCAATCCCCAGAAGAAAATAACCCTGGCGGACGTCGAAGCCGGCCTCTGGCGCCTGCTGGTGGACCTGAAGACCATACTGCCTTCTGCTGAAGAACTTGAACGCGCCCGGGCACAGGTCATTGCAAACATGGTTTACGAGCGTGACCTGATCGAGAGCCAGGCCACCATGATCGGAACACTGGAAACCATTGGCCTGCCCTGGAAGTTGATGGACGGCGAGCAAGAAGCACTCCAGAGCGTGACGCCGCAGGACATCCAGAATGCCGCCAACCTCTATTTCACCCGCGAGCGCCTCAGCATCGCCCATGTGCTGCCAGAGGAGAAAGTCCAATGAACACGCGCACCGATATACCTCGTACGATTTCTGGCCGGGTCATGGCCGATACCTCCATTGCCCAGTCCGATCTGACAGATGAGGCAACCACACCGCCTCTGGGCAGCAAACTGGAGACCCTCAAAGAGCTGGATGGCAAGGCACCGGCTCGCCGTGCGCTGAACATCCAGACATGGAACACCGCTGAGGGGGCCAAGGTGTTGTTCGTCGAGGCACACGAACTGCCGATGCTGGACATATTTATGACCTTCGCTGCAGGCAGTAGCCAGGATGACAGGACACCGGGCATCGCCAAGCTGACCAGCCACATGCTCGACAAAGGCATCAATGGCAAGGACGCAACCGCAATCGCACAGGGCTTCGAGGCTCTGGGAGCCCAACTTGAAACCGGGGCATATGAGGACAGGGCCACGGTTTGGCTGCGCACCCTGAGTGCGGTGCAAAAGCGTGAGCCAGCCTTGAAACTTTTCAGCGAAGTCGTCGGCAAGCCTACCTTCCCGAGCGATGCGGTGACGCGCCTGAAGAGCCTGATGATTGCCAATATCGAGAATGGCAAGCGGGACCCCGGCGTCATTACCTGGGATGAACTGTACAAAAAAATCTATGGTGATCATCCCTATGCCCATCGAACCAATGGGCATGAAAAAAGCATCAACGCAATTACCCAGGCGCACTTGAAAGCATTCCACGCCAAGGGCTATGCCGCTGGCAATGCCGTGATTGCGATGATCGGCGATCTTTCCAGGGAAGAGGCTCAGGTCATCGCAGCGCAGGTTTCAGCGTCGCTGCCAAAGGGGCCGAAACTTGCGAAAGCGGACGATCCGGTCGAACCCAAAGCAAGCGCAACGCACATCGAGTTCCCCTCCAGCCAGACGCAAATGTTGCTGGGCCAGTTGGGCATCACGCGTAACGACCCGGATTATGCTGCACTGATGGCGGGCAATTCGATATTGGGCGGGAATGGTTTTGGCGGCCGTCTGATGACTGAATTACGTGAAAAACGCGGTCTGACCTACAACGTTTGGTCCAGCTTCCAGACCCCAAAGGCTCCTGGCGTTTTCATGATCGAGTTGCCGACCCGCGCCGAGATGAGTGAAAACACCTTGAAGCTGGTTCAGGAGCTTGTGCGTGACTTCCTCGCCAATGGTCCGACCCAGAATGAGCTGGAGCACGTCAAACGCAAAATAATCGGCAGCTTCCCGCTGGAGGTAGCGGGCAACGGCGCCATTGGCTCCCGATTGGCCGATATTGGTTTCTACGATCTGCCGATATCGTATTTCGATGACTACATGGCAGCCATCCAGAGCCTGACGGTCGAGCAAGTCAGGACCGCAATGAGCAAACACCTGAGTGCTGACAAGATGATCGTAGTGACCGCAGGCCCTACCGTAACGCAGCAAGAGCTACCTGCGCCAATCGAAAAGCCAACGTCTCAAGCGGCTGACGCCAAAGCGCACTAACTGCCATTACGATGTAAAACCTGCCTTTCTGGCTTCGACCCTCCATCAGGTTGCCGACCTGAACCCGCAATCTGATGGAGAACCGCCACAGGCCTTTCTTCCCTTCGGCCACATTCGGAATTCTTCAGTCATCGCTGGAACCGGGCAGAAAGAACAGCTATCTCAGGATTGCCGAGCGTCACGAGGGCGATTCTGAAAGATTCTGACATGCAAAAAAGGCTGCGTTCCGGGCTGCGTGCTCGCTGGGCAATCTCTTCTACGGGTATCGTGCAGCTTCGTTTCAAACAGTTTTCACTCGCATTCAGCCAGTGAAGACTGTTTCTCATGCGTACGGACCAGTATCCTAATACCCCCGCGCCTGCCGACGCTAAGTTCACGCAGGCCGTCCTACAGGTTCAAACCACGAATGAATGTTCTAGCCCGCCGTGCTGCAGGCCTGTTGTTCAGCACAATCTGTTTGCCGCTGACAGCATTGGCCGCCGATCCGCAACCCACTCATGAATTCACCCTCGACAATGGCCTGAAGGTCATCGTCCGCGAAGATCACCGTGCGCCTGTGGTGGTTTCCCAGATCTGGTACAAGGTTGGCTCCAGCTACGAGACACCGGGCCAGACCGGTCTGTCCCACGCCCTCGAACACATGATGTTCAAAGGCAGCAGCAAGACCGGGCCGGGCGAGTCTTCTCTGATCCTGCGCGATCTGGGTGCCGAAGAGAACGCTTTCACCAGCAACGACTACACCGCCTACTATCAGGTCCTGGCCAGCGATCGCCTGAGCGTCGCGCTGGAACTTGAAGCCGACCGCATGGCGACCCTGAAGCTGCCGCCCGACGAGTTCAGCCGCGAGATCGAAGTCATCAAGGAAGAGCGCCGCATGCGCACTGACGACAAGCCGCTTGGCAAGGCGCTGGAACGCTTCAACGCGCTGGCCTACCCCGCCAGCGGCTATCACACCCCGACCATCGGCTGGATGGCCGACCTTGAGCGCATGAAGGTCGAGGAACTGCGCCACTGGTACGAAGCCTGGTACGCACCGAACAACGCCACACTGGTGGTGGTCGGCGACGTCAAGCCGGATGAGGTCAAGGCCCTGGCTGAACGCTTCTTCGGCCCTGTCCCGCGTCGTGACGTGCCGCCGTCGAAAAAACCGCTTGAACTGGCCGAGCCCGGCGAGCGCAAGATCACTCTGCATGTGAAAACCCAACTGCCGAGCCTGCTTTACGGCTTCAACGTGCCCAGCGTGGCCACGGCGGAAGATCAGCGCTCGGTCAATGCCCTGCGCCTGATTGCAGCGCTGCTCGATGGCGGCTACAGCGCACGCATTCCATCGCGACTGGAGCGCGGCGAGGAAGTGGTGTCGGCGGCATCCTCCCGCTACGACGCCTTTGCCCGTGGTGACAGCCTGTTCATGATCAGCGCCACACCCAACGCCCAGAAGAAGAAAACCCTGGCTGACGCAGAAGCCGGTATCTGGCGCCTGCTGGACGACCTGAAAACCAAGGCACCTTCTGCTGAAGAACTGGAGCGTGTAAGGGCCCAGGTCATCGCTGGCGTGGTCTACGAGCGCGATTCGATTACCAGCCAGGCGACCATGATCGGCGAACTGGAAACCGTCGGCCTGTCCTGGAAATTGATGGACGGAGAACTGGAAGCCCTGCAGAGCGTGACGCCTCAGGACATCCAGAAGGCTGCCAACACCTACTTCACACGCGAGCGCCTCAGCATCGCGCACGTTCTGCCTGAGGAGAAAGCCAAATGATCAAGCGCAACGCTCCACGTCATGCGCTGCTTGGCCTGATCCTGGCCGGTACCTTTGCCATCCAGCCTGCTCTTGCGGACGACGTTGCCGCACAGCCACTGGGCAGCAACCTGCAAACGCTCAAGGAACTGGATGGCAAGGCACCGGCTCGCCGCGCGCTGAACATCCAGACCTGGAACACCGCCGAAGGCGCAAAGGTGCTGTTCGTCGAATCCCGCGAACTGCCGATGATCGACATGCGCCTGATCTTCGCCGCAGGCAGCAGCCAGGATGAGAAGACGCCCGGCATCGCCCTGCTGACCAATGCCATGCTCAACGAAGGCGTCAAGGGCAAGGATGTGAGCGCCATCGCCCAGGGCTTCGAGGGTCTGGGTGCAGAGTTTGAAAACGGCTCCTATCGCGACATGGCCGTCACGTCGTTGCGCAGCCTGAGCGCCCCCGACAAGCGTGAACCCGCCCTGAAACTGTTCAGCGAAGTGGTCGGCAAGCCCACCTTTCCGGCCGACTCGCTGGCGCGCATCAAGAACCAGTTGAGCGCCAGCTTCGAATACCAGAAGCAGAACCCCGGCACCATCGGCAGCAAGGCGCTGTTCCAGAAGCTGTACGGTGACCACCCCTACGCACACCCGAGCGATGGCGATGCCAAAAGTATCAATGCCATCACACTGGCTCAGCTCAAGGCATTCCACGCCAAGGGCTACGCTGCTGGCAATGCGGTGATCGCGCTGGTGGGTGATCTGTCGAAGGAAGAAGCACAGGCTGTTGCAGCAGAGGTTTCGGCCGCACTGCCAAAAGGTCCTGAGCTGGCGAAAGTTGCCGACGCGGTAGAGCCAAAGGCCGGCGTCACGCACATCGAGTTTCCCTCCAACCAGACCCTTTTGATGCTGGCCCAACTGGGCATTACGCGTAACGACCCGGATTATGCCGCGTTGACCGTAGGCAATTCGGTCCTGGGCGGCGGCGGTTTTGGCAGTCGCCTGATGACAGAAGTGCGCGAAAAGCGCGGTCTGACCTACGGCGTTTCGTCCGGTTTCAGTGCCATGCAGGCCCAAGGGCCTTTCATGATCAACCTGCAGACCCGCGCCGAGATGAATGAAAACACCTTGAAGCTGGTACAGGGCATTGTGAAGGACTTCCTCGCCAACGGTCCGACCCAGAAAGAACTCGACGACGTGAAGCGCGAACTGACCGGCAGCTTCCCGCTGACCGCAGCCAGCAATTCCGCCATCGTCGCGCAGCTGGGCGCCATCGGCTTCTATGATCTGCCGCTGACTTACCTCGAGGACTACATGACCGCCGCCCAGAGCGTAACGGTCGAGCAGGTCAAGGCAGCGATGAACAAGCATCTGGATGTCGACAAGATGGTCATTGTGACCGTCGGCCCGACCGTGCCGCAGAAAGAACTGCCGGCGCCGACCGACAAACCCACTCGTCAACCTGCAGGGGTTCCGGAGCACTGATGGCCAATCCACGTCCGAAGGGTCATAACGGCCTGGGTCAGCTTCGCATCATCGGCGGCGAATGGGGCAGTCGCAAGCTGACATTCCCCGACGCCCCCGGCCTGCGCCCGACGCCTGATCGCGTGCGCGAAACCCTGTTCAACTGGCTGGCGCCTTATATCGCGGGCGCCAGGGTGCTGGATGTTTTTACCGGCAGTGGCGCGCTGTATTTCGAAGCGTTGTCGCGCGGTGCAAGCATGGGCCTAGCGCTGGACAGCAACGCCACAGCCATCGCCAGTCTGCGCCAGAACCTGACCGCGCTGAACTGCACCACCGGCCAGGTTTCCCACACCGACGCACTGCGCCATCTGGAAACCGCCGTGGCCTCGCCGTTCGACGTGGTCTTCCTGGACCCGCCCTTCCACCAAGGTTTGCTGGCCTCGGCCTGCAACCTGTTGGAAACCCGTGGCTGGCTCGCCGACCAGGCGTGGATCTACACCGAAAGCGAAACGCCGCCCTCGACGACCGGCCTGCCAGGCGCCTGGCGGCTGCATCGCGAGAAAAAAGCCGGACAGGTGTATTACGCACTTTGGCAGCGGGGATAGGATTTAGGCAATCGTTAGAATAGCCATAGGCTATCCAGGTGTGGAAGGCGGCTTGCCGGCGATGGGATATCTGATGAGACACCTCATAGCTGGACTGACGCCATCGCTGGCAGGCCGCCTCCCACAGTCCGATGTTTGCTGCGAGACGTTGCCAATGACGAGGGTCGTGCAGCCAGGCGAACGGTCAGCATGAGCCACCACTCGACCCGCCCCCTCTTACATCCCGCTCCAGTTAGTGGCAACGTACGATCTGTCAGCCACCGAATTCATCGACGAGCAAGACTGTGCCTACCAGCCCCACTTCTCTGTTCCATGTCACTCCGTTCACACCAGCGTCCGGCCTGGGCAACCCGCATCTGCAAACACTGTGGGGGCCGCTGTGGCGCAAGCGGACGTTGCTGGCGCGCACGCGTGAACGGATGTGGCTGCAGGACGGGGACTTTCTCGACATGGACTGGCATGGGCCGCATCGGGTCGATGCGCCGCTGGTGCTGGTGCTGCATGGCCTGACCGGTTCATCGAACTCGCCTTATGTGGCCGGCCTGCAGAAAGCGCTCGCGACGCAGGGTTGGGCAAGTGTGGCGTTGAACTGGCGCGGCTGCTCCGGCGAGCCGAACCTGCTGTCGCGCAGTTACCATTCCGGCGCAAGCGAAGACCTGGCCGAAGTCATCGCGCACCTCAGATCACTGCGCCCTCTGGCGCCGCTCTATGCCGTGGGTTATTCGCTGGGTGGCAATGTGCTGCTCAAGTACCTGGGTGAATCCGGCGCGAACAGTGAGTTGCTCGGCGCAGTAGCGGTCTCGGTACCGTTTCGGCTGGATGAGTGCGCCAATCGGATCGGACAGGGGTTCTCCAAGGTTTATCAGCGGCACTTCATGCGTGAGATGCTGGCCTACATCCGCGACAAGCAGAACCGCTTCCAGAACGAAGGTCTCAGCGAAGGGCTGGCGGAACTGGCAGCGCTGGGCTCTCTGGAAAACATGCGCACCTTCTGGAACTTCGATGGTCGGGTGACAGCGCCACTGCACGGTTTTACCGATGCCCAGGATTATTACCGCAAAGCCTCGAGCCGCTATTACCTGGGCCAGATTCAGACGCCGACGTTGATCATCCAGTCAGCGGACGACCCCTTCGTCTTCCCGCACAGCCTGCCCGAGCCTGAGGAGCTTTCACCCTGCACGGAGTTCGAACTGCAAGCCAAGGGAGGACATGTCGGGTTCGTCGAGGGCTCGCTGCGCAATCCGGGCTATTACCTGGAGCGACGCATTCCACTGTGGCTAAGCATCGCCCACGAACGGGATAACCCTTACCTGAGCTGACGCCGAATCAACCTGCGCCTGTGGCGATTTCACGCGTCGGATCGGTGATCCAGTCGCTCCACGAACCGGCATACAGCGTCCCCAGTGGATAGCCGGCCAGGCACAGTGCGAACAGGTTATGACAGGCGGTGACACCCGATCCGCAGTATGAAACCAGACTTTGCGCAGGTCGCCCTTGGAGCTGCTCGGCAAATCGCTGCTTGAGCTGCTCGGGCGGCAGAAAACGTCCGTCAGTCCCAAGGTTCTCATTGAACGCGGCGCATTGCGCACCGGGAATATGCCCGGCAATCGGGTCGATGGGCTCGACTTCTCCACGAAAACGGGCTTCGGCACGGGCATCGATCAGGGTCATTTCCGGGCGGCCCAGACGGCCTTGCAGACGGCTGGCACTGAGCACCAGCGACATGTCCGGCTCACCCGTGAAATCGCCCGTTTCGCCGCGCGGCGCATCCAGGCTCAGCGGCAGACCCGCCGCATGCCACGCCTTGAGGCCGCCGTCCAGCAGGTACACACCTTCGCGCTTGCCCAGCCAAGTCAACAGCCACCACGCGCGAGCGGCGTACATGCCGGGCCCGTCGTCATAGAGCACGATATCGCTGTCATTGCAGATGCCCCACGTCCGGAGCCTTTCCACCAGCGTGGCAGGGTCCGGCAGCGGATGACGGCCCGTCCTGCCTTTCACGACCGGACCGCTGAGGTCACGGTTCAAGTCTGCAAACCGGGCGCCGTCGATGTGACCCTGCGCATAACTGCGCTGTCCGTAATCAGGGTCTTCCAGAGCGAACCTGCAATCGAGAATCACCAGCCCCGGCGTTTGCTGACGAACCGCCAGTTGTTCAGGGCCAATCAGTTGCGCGATGGACATGACAAACTCCTGTGACAGAAAACCGGATAATCAGGCACTTCACCGCTCGCTCACACCAGCACCTTGTGCAATGGCGCATGAAACGCCTGACACAACGCATCGAACGCCTCGCGGGCCTGCGGCGCGATAAAGCCTGACTCAAGCATAAGCACCTGATAGACACCGCGTCGAATGGCGTCTTCGTTCAAGTGCTCGGAGTTTTCCCGTGCCGTGCACAGAAAGCGCACCCACGACGTCAGCACAATCCAGGTATTGAGGCTGGTCCACTCAATCTGCGATTCATCCATCTGCAGAATGCCCGCATCGATGAAACCTCGGTAGATGGCCATCGCCTGAACCAGACAACGCTGGGAAAACAATCGATAACGCGCCGCCAACTCCGGATCGGCACCCAACAAATGCTCCAGATCACGGTGCAGAAAACGGTAGCGCCACATGCCGTCGAGTATCGCCAGAAAATAATCGCGCTTGTCTTCAATGTCTGGCAGGCGATCCTGAGTAGGCATCAGAAAACTTTTTACCAGCGCTTCGTACTGACCGAACAATTCGGCGATGATCGCCTGCTTGTTGGGGAAGTGGTAATAAAGGTTGCCCGGAGAGATTTCCATGTGGGCCGCAATGTGATTGGTCGTCACGTTACGCTCGCCTTGTTGATTGAACAGCTCGAGGCTGACCTGAACGATACGCTCTCGGGTTTTAGTGCGTGGTGCCATGCTTGCCTGAACCGCTCGAGTACTGATGAGATGTTGCCGATAGTAGCGCAAGCGCATCATCGGCGAACATCACGCGGTCTGATTGTCGGCTATGGCTCAGGCGAATGTTGACTTTATAGAGCAATGACTCTAAAAAACTCGTTAACGACTCATCGGAAGAGACCATGCTGGCGGAACACACTATTCATCAGAATGACCATGTGCTTCAGGCCATGACCGCAGCCTTCTCGGCACAGCAGGCCGCCTTCGCGGCCAATCCGATGCCGCCTCTGGGACAGCGCCTGCAATGGCTCAAACACCTGGAAACGATGGTAAGCGTCCATCGACAGGAGCTGATCAAGGCCATCGACCAGGACTTTGGCCACCGCAGCGCCGATGAAACATTGCTGGCCGAACTGCTGCCCAGCCTGCTGGGAATCCGCGATGCGCTCAGGCAGTTGAAACGCTGGATGAAACCCTCGCACCGCCGCGTAGGCCTGGCGTTTCAACCGGCCTCGGCAAAGGTTGTCTACCAACCGCTGGGCGTGATCGGGGTGATCGTGCCCTGGAATTATCCCCTGTTCCTCGCCATCGGCCCGCTGACCGGAGCGCTGGCGGCAGGCAACCGGGTGATGCTGAAATTGAGCGAGTCGACACCCGCCACAGGCGAACTGCTCAAGCGCCTGTTCGGCCGTATATTTCCAGAAGACCTGGTCACCATCGTGCAGGGCGAAGCCGAGGTCGGTATGGCGTTTTCGCGCCTGCCATTCAATCACCTGCTGTTTACCGGCGCGACCAGCGTTGGCAGACACGTGATGCGGGCCGCAGCCGAAAACCTGACACCGGTCACGCTGGAATTGGGCGGCAAGTCGCCTGCGATCATTTCCCATGACGTACCGCTTGAAGACGCCGCAGAGCGCATCGCCTTCGGCAAGACACTCAATGCGGGTCAGACCTGCATCGCCCCCGATTACGTGCTGGTGCCAGAGGACCGCGTGAACGGATTCGTCGACGCCTACCGGCAGGCAGTCAAACGTTTTTATCCCACACTGATCGATAATCCGGACTACACCGCGATCATCAACGACCGCCAGTTCACTCGACTGACTCGCTACAAGGATGACGCTGCCAGCAAAGGCGCAACCCTCATCTCCTTTTATGAACAGGGCCAGGACAGACGCATGCCGTTCAGCGTGCTGTTGAATGTCAGTGACGAGATGCTGGTCATGCAGGACGAGATTTTCGGCCCCCTGCTGCCTGTCGTGCCGTACCGAAAAATCGAAGATGCCTACGCCTACATCAATCGGCGCCCTCGCCCGCTGGCGCTTTATTACTTCGGCTACAACAAGGCAGAACAGCAACAGGTGCTGGAACGCACTCATTCCGGGGGCGTTTGCCTCAACGACACCTTGATGCACGCCGCTCAGGACGATTTGCCCTTTGGCGGCATCGGCCCGTCAGGCATGGGCAATTACCATGGGCGCGAGGGCTTCATCACGTTCAGTCAGGCCAAGGCAGTGTTCATCAAGCAGCGCTTCAACGCAGCACGACTGATTTATCCGCCATACGGACGTGCGATTCAACGCTGGGTTTATAAACTCTTTTTGCATTGATCAAAACGCACTGCACGCCTGTAAACAGGGTCTTTTGGACCGAAGATGGCCGATTATCGGCGTAATACGCTCTTTGATGCCCGCTGCGTGGCTTGGCCCATCGGGTAGGCTGCGATACCATCCGAGTCCCACAACGGACTCCGACCAGGACGACGCGATGAACCGAGTGTTGTACCCAGGCACCTTCGACCCTATTACCAAGGGCCATGGAGATCTGGTCGAGCGCGCCTCGCGCCTGTTCGACCAAGTGGTCATTGCCGTTGCCGCCAGCCCCAAGAAAAACCCGCTGTTTCCCCTGGAACAACGTGTCGAACTGGCACGCGAGGTCACCAAACACTTGCCTAACGTCGAAGTCGTGGGTTTCTCCACGCTACTGGCGCATTTCGCCAAGGAGCAGGGCGCCAATGTGTTTCTGCGTGGGCTGCGCGCCGTGTCGGACTTCGAGTACGAGTTTCAACTGGCCAACATGAATCGCCAGCTGGCCCCGGACGTCGAAAGCCTGTTCCTCACTCCGTCCGAGCGCTACTCGTTCATTTCCTCGACGTTAGTGCGTGAAATCGCGGCGTTGGGCGGCGATATCACCAAGTTCGTGCATCCCGCAGTCGCACAGGCGTTGACCGAGCGCTTCAAGCGATAGCACAAGGCTGGAACGTGCAGGTGCAACCCGAGGACTAATGCGGCACAATTCGCCGCATTGGTTTCTATATGCCTCGGCGTCGGCCGCGGCTGGAGCATTTCATGTCCCTTATCATCACCGACGATTGCATCAACTGCGACGTCTGCGAACCCGAGTGCCCGAACGAGGCGATTTCACAAGGCGAGGAGATCTACGTGATCAATCCGAACCTGTGCACCGAATGCGTGGGCCACTACGACGAACCACAATGCCAGCAGGTCTGCCCTGTGGATTGCATCCCGCTGGATGAAAATCACGTCGAGAGCAAGGAACAACTGATGGACAAGTACCGGATCATCACCAGCAAGGTGGTCTAGTTCGCCGTCGTTACTCCTGCTTGCCGTAACCGTCGCCCGTACACCCCAGACAACGCACGAAGGCCGACTTGCCAGGGTCGACCACCAGCGCCTTGGCGGTCGCTTTGAAATTGCCGCCCGCCGCCGCAAACGGAGCTGCGATGACGAACAGTCCTGTGCCGATCACGGTGGCAGCAATCAACAACGGGCGCGCGATCAGCAGATCACCGACCATGGCGAACACGGGTGGATTCTGGATGGTGTAAACGGGGTTGCCGCTGCCTGCGGGAATATCCGCTGCAATGGCGGGCACCGCCTGCAGGCCGAAGAGCAGCGCCAACGTGGCAGCAAGAATGCGAAACGGGCTCATAGCGTGGTCCTTCAGGCGTGGCGTTGAGGTTTTGCCCATCACTATAAACAGCGATGAGGGTTAAGCAAGGGGCCTTGATGTTTCAAGACCCTGCCCTGTTCTCAGCGCTGACACTTGGGGCAATACACACTTGCACGTTGCCCCAGCTTGATTTCACGCAATGTCGAGCCGCAGACCTTGCACGGCTGATCGGCACGTCCGTACACGAACAATTCCTGCTGAAAATAGCCCGGCTTGCCGTCACCGCCGATGAAATCACGCAGCGTGGTGCCTCCCCGCTCGATGGCGTAGGCCAGGATGCGCTTGATCTCGATGGCGAGCTTGAGATAACGCGCCCGGGAAATACTTTTTGCCTCACGACGCGGATCGATTCCGGCCGCAAACAGGGCTTCGGTCGCGTAGATATTGCCCACGCCAACCACCACCGCGTTGTCCATGATGAATGGCTTGACGGCAATCGACTTGCCCCGGGAACGCTCATAGAGACGTTCGCCATCGAACAGGTCGGTGAGCGGCTCGGGACCCAGACGAATCAGCAGTTCATGGGCATGCGGATCCAGACTCCAGAGCATGGCACCGAAACGCCGTGGATCGGTGTAACGCAAGGCGAGACCCGACTCCAGTTCGATGTCCACGTGCTCATGCTTGAGCGCAGGCAGACCGGCTTCAACCAGACGCAAATTGCCTGACATGCCGAGGTGGCTGATCAAGGTGCCGACCTCGGCCTGAATCAGCAGGTATTTGGCGCGGCGATTGACCTGGACGATGCGTTGCCCCGAAAGGCGGATATCGAGGTCTTCGGGGATCGGCCAGCGCAGACGGCTGTCACGCACGATAACGCGGCTGACGCGCTGCCCTTCGAGATGGGGCGCAATGCCGCGTCGGGTGGTTTCGACTTCAGGTAATTCAGGCATGGATAACTCGGTCGTGCAGAAAGGGAAAAACGGGCGATGAGCGGAATCAGTGAGCGCCCAGCTCGCGGATGCTTTCCCTCAAGTATTCAAAGTCGTACTCGGACAGGCCAACGTAGTCCAGCACCAGCGCACCGATGCTTTCCCACTCGTGATCCTCTTCCTGATTGCCCAGCACACGATAGGACTGACAGATGTGCTCAGCCATCTTCAGCGGTGCCAGCAGGTTCTTGAGTGTCGCGTTACGACTGGAGTCGTCCTGAAAGATCGTCAGGGCGTTGTGATGGTTGGCAATGGCTTCGGTGACATGATCCGGCAATCGCCACGACTTGGCGGTGTAATAACCGACCACCGAATGGTTGGTGTCGAACGCCTCGTTTTCGGTATCCACCACACGGCATTCAGGCCCCGCATTGGCGTAGGCGCTTTCAAGCACATTCATGTAGTCCGGAAAACGCTTGATCATCAGCGGAATGCCGCAGTCATGAAACAGCCCCAACGCGTAGGACTCATCCACCGCCTGCGAGCCGATGCGCTTGGCCAGCGTCAGACTGGTCATCGCCACGTCCTGCGCGGTATCCCAGAAACGGTTGAGGGTCACGATGGTTTCATCGCTCATCTCACCCTTGATCGACTGGGCGTTGATCAGGTTGATGACGGTGCGACTGCCCAGCAGATTCACGGCCTTCTGGATCGAGGCGATCTTGTTGGACAGGCCGTAATGAGGCGAGTTGACGATCTTCAGCAGCGCCCCGGAAAGGCCGGGATCCTGGGCAATCAGCCGCGCGATCACACCCAGGTCGGGGTCGGGCATGTACTGTTCCATCTGCAGGTCCACCATGATCTGCGGCTGCGGGGGCACGCTGATGCCCTGCAACGCTTGCTGGATCTGCTCGGGTGTTAGCTCTGGAGGCATAGGTATTTACTCGAAGGCATGAAGGGATTCTGCCCCCTCCTCAGGCAACGGTCCATCACCTTCGTTGCTCATTTTCTCGGAACTTTGGCCTGGCGACAGCTTCGGACTCTGTGTAACCGACGCAGGCTCGGCCTCACAAAGGCCAGCAATGCGCCATCCCTAGGCAAAAGACTGGAGGACCCCATGTCCAACGCACTGAATGGCAAACGCATCGCAATTCTTGTAACCGATGGTTTCGAGCAGGTCGAACTGACCGGCCCCAAGGAAGCTCTGGAGCAGGCGGGTGCCAAAGTAGAAATCCTTTCGAGCCAGGACGGTAATGTCAAAGGCTGGAATCACGACAAGCCTGCTGACGACTTTGCTGTGGACGGCACGTTCAAGTCCGCCAACGCGAGCAGCTATGACGGCATCGTTCTACCTGGCGGTGTGCAGAACTCCGACACCATCCGTCTGGACAGCGATGCTCAGCAACTCGTCAAGGATGCCAGCGCCTCCGGCAAGCCACTGGCAGTCATCTGTCACGGCGGCTGGCTGCTGATCTCCGCTGGACTGGTCAAGGGCAAGACCATGACCAGCTTCAAGACGCTGAAAGACGACCTGGTCAATGCCGGCGCCAACTGGGTCGATCAGGAAGTGGTTACCGACGGCACGCTGATCAGCAGCCGCCAGCCCGATGACATTCCGGCGTTCAACAACAAGTTGATTGAAGCACTGTCGGCATAAGCGAACGTGTTAATTATTGTCATCCCGGCGCGCAACCGGGATGACGCGCTATAATCCCGCTCTTTTTTCCGGAGCGACGTCATGTCCCTGCCTAGCTTGCGCCTCAAAGCCAACGCCGACCGTCGCCTGCGCGCCGGCCATCTGTGGGTCTACAGCAATGAAATCGATGTAGCCGCCACCCCTCTTCACGGCTTTGCGGCTGGCGATCAAGCCATTCTCGAAGCCGCTGGCGGCAAGCCGTTGGGCATCGTCGCCATGAGCCCCAACAATCTGATCTGCGCCCGCCTGCTGTCGCGCGACATCAAGTTGCCGCTGGACAAATCCCTTCTGGTCCATCGCTTGAACGTGGCTCTGTCGCTGCGTGACCGCCTGTTCGACAAGCCCTTCTATCGTCTTGTCTACGGTGACTCCGACTTGCTGCCGGGCCTGGTAGTGGATCGTTTCGGTGACATCCTTGTCGTGCAACTGGCTTCGGCCACCATGGAGCACCATAAGGACGACGTGATTGCCGCACTGGTCCAGGTGCTCAAGCCAAGCGGCATCCTGTTCAAGAACGACTCGGCCGCCCGCGATGCCGAAGGCTTGAACCGTTACGTGGAAACCGTGTTCGGCCTGGTCCCCGAGTGGGTGGCGCTGGAAGAGAACGGCGTGCAATTCGAAGCACCGGTCATGGCTGGCCAGAAGACTGGCTGGTTCTACGACCACCGCATGAACCGTGCGCGTCTGGCCCCGTACGTCAAAGGCAAGCGCGTACTGGACCTGTACAGCTACATCGGCGGCTGGGGGATTCAGGCTGCGGCCTTCGGCGCCAGCGATGTGACCTGCGTCGACGCCTCGTCCTTCGCCCTCGATGGCGTGGAACGCAACGCAGCGCTGAATGGTTTTGCCGAAAAGCTGACCTGCATCGAAGGTGACGTGTTTGAAGCCCTGAAAGAGCTGAAGGCGGGCGAAGAGCGCTTCGACGTGATCGTTGCCGATCCGCCTGCGTTCATCAAGCGCAAGAAAGACATGAAAAACGGCGAAGGCGCCTACCGCCGCCTGAACGAGCAGGCCATGCGCCTGCTTACCAAGGACGGTATTCTGGTCAGCGCCTCGTGCTCGATGCACCTGCCTGAAGATGACCTGCAGAACATCCTGCTGACCAGCGCCCGCCACCTGGACCGTAACATCCAGTTGCTGGAACGTGGCGGTCAGGGTCCCGATCATCCGGTCCATCCGGCCATTGCCGAAACACGCTACATCAAGAGCATTACCTGCCGGTTGCTGCCCAACAGTTGATCGCGCGATCGGGCCAGCGACGCGCTGGCCCGATCCACGACCTCCCCTGCGATCCCGTTTCGGCGTGGCGCCGCCTTACCTGAACATATCTCGAAACACCCACACCCACAGGCGATAATTAAATATCGCTCTGCGCTTTTTCTCGCTGATAAATTGTCATCGTCCTGCAAGCGAACACCCACATGATCGCGAAGCAAGGGACGACTCAAAATGGACTTTGTTTAATTTAAATGGATTTAAATCATGATCGACCCTAACTATGTTGACTACATTCGCGATGACCTGAAAAAGATGGTGGCCGACCAGCTGTCCAAAGGCCTGCTTTCCGAAGAGGGTGCCGGCCTGATTCACCATGTCGTCGACGCGCCAGCGGCCTCCGATGACGATGGCATCACCATCGGCCAGTTCCTCATGCCTCAGCACGGTGGCATCAACCTTTCACGCCTGTTCGTGATTCGCGGCCCGTCCGGCCAGCACATCCTTTATGTCCCCGAGCAACCTGCGGCACCCACCAATCGCATTTTTCATGAAAATCACGACTGGGTACGCACCGCGAACATACTGGTTCAGTTCCTGGGCAAACCCGGCGGACTGGAATATATGCTCGACCTGGTGCAGGAAGATCAACGCCATCACGTCGCCGACTACTTCGAAGAAATCACTCGCCTGCCTTCTTCGTGGAGACCGGAGGCCATGATGCTCCAGCCTGTGAGCGGCGAGACGTATCTGCATCAGATCCAGGCCATCGTGAGGCGCTAACCGGTCACGCACGATAAACCCGTCGCCGACAGGGCCCTGTCGGCGACTTCCGTCATACCGTTTCGCCCCCCCTCAATATTTCATTCGGCGTGCATGAGCCTGCCAAAGCACCACAGTGCCGCATTACCTGTGCGCAATGTGTCCCCCGGCCCATCAGCGGTGTAGAATCGGCCGTATTCATCGCCAGTCATCCCCGGCGGGTTTATGAGCTCAGGCCGAGTACACGGTGATCCCGTGGTTTTCGGTTTCTTCGCTGCCTCCGGTCACTGCCGCTTGCAAGCGACGTCAATAGAAGCTCACTCCCTTCCTGATCAGCCTTATTTTGCCGGAGTGCTCCAATGCCTGATTACCGCTCGAAAACGTCCACCCACGGCCGCAACATGGCCGGCGCCCGTGCCCTTTGGCGCGCAACGGGCATGAAGGACGAAGATTTCAAGAAACCGATCATCGCCATCGCCAACTCGTTCACCCAGTTCGTACCGGGCCATGTTCACCTGAAAGACATGGGTCAACTGGTGGCTCGCGAAGTCGAACGCGCCGGTGGTGTGGCCAAGGAATTCAATACCATTGCGGTAGACGACGGCATCGCCATGGGCCATGACGGCATGCTGTATTCGCTGCCGAGCCGCGAGATCATTGCCGACTCCGTGGAATACATGGTCAACGCCCACTGTGCGGACGCCATCGTCTGTATCTCCAACTGCGACAAGATCACCCCCGGCATGCTGATGGCCTCATTGCGCCTCAACATCCCGGTGATCTTCGTTTCCGGCGGACCGATGGAAGCGGGCAAGACCAAGCTGGCCAGTCACGGGCTGGATCTGGTCGATGCCATGGTGATCGCCGCCGACTCGACAGCCAGCGATGAAAAAGTCGCCGAGTACGAGCGCAGCGCCTGTCCAACATGCGGTTCGTGCTCGGGCATGTTCACCGCCAACTCCATGAACTGCCTGACCGAAGCACTGGGCCTGGCCTTGCCGGGCAATGGTTCGGCGCTCGCCACTCACAGTGACCGTGAGCAACTGTTCCTGCAGGCGGGCCGCACCATCGTCGACCTGTGCCGACAGTACTACACCCACAATGATGACTCGGTGCTGCCGCGCAACATCGCCAACTTCAAGGCGTTCGAGAACGCCATGACGCTGGATATCGCCATGGGCGGCTCGACCAACACCATCCTGCACTTGCTGGCCGCCGCTCAGGAAGCCGAGATCGACTTCGACCTGCGCCACATCGACCGCCTGTCCCGCAAGGTGCCGCAACTCTGCAAGGTCGCCCCGAACATCCAGAAATACCACATGGAAGACGTGCACCGCGCAGGCGGCATCTTCAGCATCCTCGGCGAACTGGCCCGCGGCGGCCTGCTGCACACCGACCTGCCGACCGTCCACAGCAAGACCCTGGCCGAAGGCATCGCCAAGTGGGACATCACCCAGACCACTGATGAAGCGGTTCACACCTTCTTCAAGGCTGGCCCTGCCGGCATCCCGACTCAGACCGCGTTCAGCCAGTCGACCCGCTGGGACAGCCTGGATGACGACCGTGAAAACGGCTGTATCCGCAGCGTCGCGCACGCCTACTCGCAGGAGGGCGGCCTGGCCGTGCTGTACGGCAACATCGCGCTGGATGGCTGCGTGGTTAAAACCGCAGGCGTCGATGAGTCGATCCACGTGTTCGAAGGCAACGCCAAGATCTTCGAAAGCCAGGACAGCGCCGTGCGCGGGATCCTGGCTGACGAAGTTAAAGCTGGCGACATCGTGATCATCCGCTATGAAGGCCCGAAAGGCGGTCCGGGCATGCAGGAAATGCTCTACCCGACGTCGTACCTGAAATCCAAAGGGCTGGGCAAGGATTGTGCGCTGCTCACCGATGGTCGTTTCTCGGGCGGCACCTCGGGCCTTTCCATCGGCCATGCATCGCCTGAAGCCGCTGCTGGCGGCGCAATTGGTCTGGTGCGCGATGGCGACAAGGTGCTGATCGACATTCCGAACCGCTCGATCAACCTGTTGATCGACGATGCTGAAATGGCCGAGCGCCGCGCCGAGCAGGACAAGAAAGGCTGGAAGCCGGTCGAATCGCGGCCCCGCAAGGTGACCACCGCGCTCAAGGCCTACGCTCTGCTGGCGACCAGTGCTGACAAGGGCGCTGTACGTGACAAGGCATTGCTGGACAAACTGGTACCGTAAAGCAGCATCGTCAAAGCAAAAAGCCCGGCAGAGATGCCGGGCTTTTTGTTGGGTGCAGGTGCCATCAAGCGCAGACGCAGAGCGCAGCCTCGATCACCTTCAACTCACTGAATCTCGTCCGGCTTGACGATCACCCAGTTCTTGTCGGCAGTGACCGGCAGCCCTTCCTTCGCCTGGGCTTCGGCGTTCTTCTTGATCATGCCGTTCAGCTGGGTCATGTATTTGTCTTTGCGGTTGATCCACACATGCACACCGCCTTTGCTGACGTCGACGCTGTGGAACAACATGTAGCCGTCACTTGTCGGGGTATCGCCACCTACCAGCACCGGTTTTTTCCATTCATCGATATAGGTCAGGATGGCCGCCTGCTTGCCAGCCATCCAGGTGGCCGGGGTCCACAGGTAAGGCGTCAGTTCCAGGCCCATGTTGCTTTTCGCGTCATACTTGCCTGCTGTGATCTGTTTGCGCGCCGTGGTCAGCTCGCCGTTTTTTTTGTCCTTGAGCAACAGCGATACGCCAATCACGTTCTCCGGTTTGACGTTGTAGCCGTACTTGGGATCAGAGGCGACCATGCGTACCAGTTCTTCGGATGCCGCGGTCACCACATAGACGTCGATGCCGTTTTCCATCAGCTTTTTGTACAACTCGGTTTGCCCGGTGAACACGCGTGGCGGCTCGACGTTGAGTTGTTTGACGGTATCGCCATCGTAATAGGTGGCAGGAATCGGCTTGCCGAGCGCCATCAGCTCGTCCACGTAGCCTTTGAGCTCCTGCAGGGTGAAGCCGGAAAACACCTGTGCGACCCAAGGGTAGCAGACCATGTCGTCGACTTCGCAGAGACGGTAGTAGTAGCTGAACAGGCTTTCCTTGTGCTCGGCAGTGTCCTTGAACGGGATCAGCTTCAGCGAAGGGTCGAGCTTCTCGCGGGTAATCAGGCCTTTGTTTTCCATGTAGGGCAACAGCGACTCTTCAAGGTCGAAGCGGTAGCTGGTGTTGTCCATGTCAAAGACCGCGTAGTTACCCTTGTTGGCGTTGGCGGCGATCATCGCATCGAGTGCTTTCGCGGCAGGCTCGGGCCAGTGCTTCAATTCAGTGGCGGCGAAAGCCTGACTGGCCAGCCCGACACAAAGCGCAGCAAACAGCATTTTTGGCACGAGTTTCATGGGCAAAGTCCCCTTCTCAAAAATTTGAAAGGCCAGACCGTAACAAAATATTATGAACGCAAAAGTGCGCGAGCGACCTTCGAGGCGTCGGAAGACGTCATTTACCCCACTGATCACGACAGCAAAACCAAAAACGACAGTTTTGTGACATTTTGTTTGCCGTCGCATCATCGCCGATGGCTCAGACCCGCTCCCACACCTCGAAGTTGTAGGCCGGCTTATCTTCGACAGGGGCGTTTTCGGTATTGCAAACCAGCTTCCATTGCGCCTGATCGAACTCGGGAAACCATGCATCGCCCTCCGGGCTCAGTGCCACCCGAGTCAGGTACAGACGATCCGCCTTGGCCAGGCCTTGCGCGTACAACTGCGCGCCGCCAATCAGCATGACTTCATTCACGCCCTGCTCGTGCGCCCACTCTTCGGCACGCACTACAGCGGCGTCCAGCGAAGCAAAAACCTCGGCCCCTTCAAGCTGAAGGTCTGTCTGGCGGCTGACCACCAGATTCAGACGGCCCGGCAGCGGACGGCCCAGCGAATCCCAAGTCTTGCGACCCATGATGATGGGCTTGCCGAGGGTGGTCGCCTTGAAGTATTTGAAATCCCCCGGCAGATGCCAGGGCATGGAATTGTCGACGCCGATCACTCGGTTTTCACCAAGGGCGGCAATCAGGCTGAGGGGGAGATGAGTAGTCATGCCGCGAGGATATCAGAGCGCGCCCCGCAAGCCACTGAACTGTTACACGCCGTGCTCAGTCCCATGACAGCGGTTATGCTCACCGCTGAATTCCTTGAAGAGACGCCGTGTGACTGCGCTGACACCACTCGATACCCTTTGGCTGACCGAAGCTGTGCGCCTGCGTGAACATCAGGCGGGCACGCTGGACGATCAGGAAGCCAACCGCCGCGCCCGCGCTGGCGAAGGCGACCTCACAACCCGCATTACCCATCGCGCCTTGTGGCTGGCGGAGCGCGACGGCATGGTTGCTGCGCTGCATCACTGGAAACAGGGGGCGCGACTTGCCCTGATTGCGCTGGCCGTACTGGCGATCATGAGTGGTGCAGGTCTGGCTTTCGCCGCCATGGGCGATGGCCGGACACCAGTGAACGTATTCTGGGCGCTGGGCAGCCTGCTCGGCTTGAACCTGATTCTTCTGATCAGTTGGGGGCTGGGGCTGATCTTCGCCGGACGCAATAACAGCGGGCTTGGTCGCTTGTGGTTATGGTTGAGTGAAAAGCTCGCCCGCGATGCGCAGGCCGCACAACTGGCACCGGCGCTCATTCTACTGCTGCAACGAAGGCGCCTGAATCGCTGGGTATTGGGATCGGTGATCAACAGCCTTTGGCTGATCGCGCTGCTCAGCGCGTTGGTGGTGCTATTGATGCTGATGTCGACCCGACGCTACGGCTTTGTCTGGGAAACCACCATCTTGAGCAGCGACACATTCGTCAGCCTGACCCAGACGCTGAGCACGATCCCGGCATGGCTGGGTTTCAGCGTACCGGACGAATCGATGATCCGCGCCAGCGGCAACGGCGCATCAAATATCGAAACGGCTCGTCAGGCTTGGGCGGCCTGGCTGGTTGGCGTGCTGCTGGTCTATGGCGTTCTGCCGCGCCTGATGCTGGCCACGTTTTGTCTGTGGCGCTGGAAAAGTGGCCGCGCTGGGCTGCGACTTGATCTGGAGCAGCCCGATTACCTTGAACTGCGCGAACGGCTGATGCCCAGCAGCGAGCGCCTGGGCGTCAACGACGCCGAGCCCGCAATGCTGCATCAGGTTCAGCGCGACGCCGGGATTGCTCAAAGCGAAGGCGCTCTGCTGATGGCCATCGAACTGGACGACCAATGCGTCTGGCCGCCACACCTGCCCGCTGGCGTGTCCAATGCGGGGGTTCTGGACAGCCGCGAATCCCGGCACAGACTGCTGGAACAACTGACTCAATACCCGCCCGCACGCCTGCTGATTGCCTGTGATCCGCGCCGCTCGCCGGACCGCGGCAGCCTCGCGCTGATCGCAGAGCTGGCCCGCTGCGCCGGAGCAACCCGCGTCTGGCTGCTGCCAGCACCTGCGGGACAAACACTGGACCCCGAGCGACTCGACGACTGGCATGTCGCACTGGATCAACTGCAATTGCCATGGACAGACAGCACGCCCATGAGCTGGCTGGAGACAGGCCATGAGTGAAGCGCGCAAACCCACAGCCATCAAGCTGGCAGTGGTCGGGCACACCAACGTGGGCAAGACCTCGTTGCTGCGAACCCTGACAGGCGACGTCAGCTTCGGCGAAGTGTCCCATAGACCCAGCACGACAAGGCATGTTGAGGGTGCCCGCCTCTCGGTGGAGGGCCAGGCCACGGTCGAGCTGTACGATACACCCGGCCTGGAAGACGCCATCGCCCTGCTCGACTATCTGGAACGCCTGGATCGTCCAGGCGAACGACTGGATGGCCCGGCAAGGCTGGCGCGTTTCCTGGAAGGCAGCGAAGCACGCCAACGCTTCGAACAGGAAGCCAAGGTGCTGCGGCAGTTGCTCGACTCGAACGCAGGTCTGTATGTGATCGATGCCCGCGAACCGGTGCTGTCCAAATACCGTGACGAACTGGCAGTGCTCGCCAGCTGCGGAAAACCCTTGCTGCCGGTCCTCAATTTTGTCAGCGCGCAGCAGCACCGTGAGCCCGAATGGCGCGAAGCCCTCTCGCGCCTCGGCCTGCATGCGCTGGTGCGTTTCGACAGTGTCGCGCCTCCTGAAGACGGCGGGCGGCGTCTCTACGAAAGCCTGGCGCTGATGCTGGAAAGCGCACGCCCGCAGTTGGAGCGCCTGATTCAGGATCAGGAGAAACAGCGTCAGGCCAGGCGCCACAGTGCAGGGCGCCTGATCGCGGAAATGCTGATCGACTGCGCAGCCTGTCGGCGCAGCGTCGAAACCACGCCTGACCAGGAAAAGCAGGCCATCGAGGCATTGCGTCAGGCGGTCCGGCAGCGTGAACAGCAGTGCGTTGAGGCGCTGCTCAAACTGCATGCGTTTCGCAAGGATGACGTGACCGCCAGCGACTTGCCGCTGATGGATGGCCGCTGGGGCGATGACCTGTTCAACCCGGAAACCCTCAAGCTGATGGGCGTACGGGTCGGCGGCGGCGTGGCGGCAGGCGCTGCGGCCGGAGCAGGCGTGGATCTGATGGTCGGAGGGGTCACACTGGGCGCTGCTGCGCTGGTGGGTGCCATTGCCGGCGGCGCCCTGCTGACCGCACGCAGTTACGGCGGACGCCTGCTGGGCAAACTCAAAGGACATCGGGAACTGACCGTCGACGATGCCGTACTGCGCCTGCTCGCACTGCGTCAGACCCATCTGTTGGCCGCACTCGGCGTCAGAGGCCACGCGGCAATCAACAGCATCGAACTGACCACCCCGCAGGACACGACCTGGCGCAAGGGCAAACTGCCAGAGCCCTTGTCACGCGCCCGCGCCCACCCGCAATGGTCATCACTCAATCCCCGTGCGCGCTTGAATCAGGCTGAAAGGCAAGAGGTGATCGATGAGTTGGCGGGGGTGATTTTGCGGGAGTGATGACTCAGCAAGTTATGTCGTGTCTGCTCCCAAAACTGACATCGGACACGATCAGCGTGCTGGCAAACACATCGAATACCCGATTCGTCTTATAAAAAAACCCGCATCTCTGCGGGTTTTTTATTGCTTCAAGGAAATCAGCCCTTGAACACGTCGTCCACGCTGGTCAGCGGGTAGTGCTTCGGATATGGCAGGGTGGCCACACCGCTTTCGATAGCGGCCTTGGCGACTGCTTCGGCGATCAGGCCCAGCAGGCGGGTGTCCATGGGTTTCGGGATGATGTATTCACGACCGAATTCCAGTTTGATGCCGCCATAGGCGTCGCACACTTCCTGAGGAACCGGCAGTTTGGCCAGTTCGCGCAGGGCGTTGGCTGCGGCGATCTTCATTTCTTCGTTGATGCGTTTGGCGCGAACGTCCAGAGCACCGCGGAAAATGAACGGGAAGCCCAGTACGTTGTTGACCTGGTTCGGGTAGTCCGAACGGCCGGTCGCCATGATCACGTCGCTGCGAGTGGCGTGAGCCAGCTCCGGGGAGATTTCCGGATCAGGGTTCGAGCAGGCGAACACGATCGGATCCTTGGCCATCAGCTTGAGATTTTCAGCACTCAGCAGGTTAGGACCGGACAGGCCCACGAATACGTCAGCGCCATCCAGCGCATCGGTCAGCGTGCGCTTTTCAGTGGCATGTGCGAACACAGCCTTGTACTGGTTCAGGTCGGTACGTCCGGAGTGGATCACGCCGGTGCGGTCGATCATGAAGATGTTTTCGATCTTCGCGCCCATGCTCACCAGCAGCTTCATGCAGGAGATGGCAGCAGCACCAGCGCCCAGGCAGACGATCTTCGCGGTGTCGAGGGTTTTGCCGACGATTTCCAGGGCGTTGATCATGCCGGCTGCGGTCACGATAGCAGTGCCGTGCTGGTCATCGTGGAACACCGGGATGTCGCACTGTTCGATCAGCGCTTTCTCGATTTCAAAGCACTCCGGCGCCTTGATGTCTTCCAGGTTGATACCACCGAAGGTAATCGAGATGCGCTTTACGGTGTCGATGAAGGCCTGCGGGCTTTCGGAATCGACTTCGATATCGAAAACGTCGATACCGGCGAAACGCTTGAACAGAACGCCTTTACCTTCCATGACTGGCTTGGAGGCCAGTGGGCCCAGATCGCCAAGGCCGAGAATTGCGGTGCCATCGGAGATAACTGCTACCAGGTTGCCTTTGCCGGTGTACTTGTAAGCCAGCTCCGGGTCACGGGCAATTTCACGCACGGGTTCAGCAACGCCAGGGCTGTAGGCCAGAGCCAGGTCACGAGCGGTTGCGGTCGGCTTGGTGAGTTCTACGCTCAGCTTCCCTGGACGGGGATTGGCATGGTAATCGAGCGCGGCAGTTTTCAAATCTGACATGTATTGGATTCCGCTTTTTTTACTGTGGGACAGACGGACCGCCGAGGATACGCAAGATGCATAGTCCTAACAAGACTGACCAGTCACTGCTGTCAAGGGGCGAGAAGTTAGACTTTCCGCTAAGGCACTGGAAACACAAAAAGCCGAACCGCTCGTCGAAAGGCCCGGGATTGCAGGCGATGCCTAGGGGTTGAGCATGGCCGGATGGGTCAGCGGCATCAGCCAGCGAGCCTGTCCTGACTGTAGACCACCGCGCCGGGAACGGTCCACCACCCAGCCCCGCGCTTCAACCTGTCGGCCCTTTAGCCGCTCAAGCTTCGCCACATCGAAGGCTGGCAGCAGATCAGGGGCAACGCGTAGCACCAATGGACCGTCGAGTTCGATCCAGACTCCGCCGCGGTTGCGTTGAACGCTCTTCACGCGCCCGGATATCACGGCAAAGCCGCCTTTGTTGATACGACTGGCAGATTGCACAGGAGCGTTACGCCACAGGCCCAGTCTGGCCTGGCGCGCCTGACGCTCGGCGCTCTGCTGGCAATCGACCAGCGCCGTATTGGGCGCGACGGCAACCAGATAGCCGAGTCCTTCGCTCAGCAACTGCGCCTCGAGGTTGGTGCCGTTGCGACCGTAGACGTTGGCCAGCGTGCGACCGTAACGATCCCTGGCCTGCTGACCGATCTGCAGGCGAACCTGGCCGTCACTGTCTTTGACCAACGCTTGCAGGCGTCGCTTGCCCGCTTCGGCGAACGGCTCGGCGGGCTGACCGCGCTTGCCGGTCTCGGGCGTATTGAGACCGATCATTCGTACACTGCGACCATCGCTCAGACGCAGGGTGTCACCGTCCACCACGCGCTGCACCTTTACAACGGGCAAACCGTCCGGCGCAGGGCAGAACGCTTCTGCGCCGGACAGCCAAATCGCGGACATAAAAAAGACGCCCACAAGGGGCGTCTTTTCAAGCAGTCTGGAAATGCCCATGAGGCAGCCAGTCTTACTTCGCTTTGGTTGCGCCGAACGCACCGAAACGGGATTTGAACTTGTCGACACGGCCGCCGATGTCAAGCGTCTTCTGCTTGCCAGTGTAGAACGGGTGGCACTCGTTGCACACGTCGAGGCTCAGAGGAGCGGCGAGAGTGGAACGGGTCTTGATGACATTGCCGCAGCTGCAGGTTGCGTCAATGGCTTCGTAAACTGGATGGATATCAGCTTTCATCGGTACTTCCTCAGTCTAGCGTGCCGCCACCCAACACTATTGTTGAATACCGCACGGAAATAGGCCGTGGATAGTATCAGACAATCGAAACGACGCAAGCGAACCTTTGCACCGGTCGTCTGCTAAGATCGCGCATCGCCCACGACCGCCACAGGGAAACACCGCGTGCCCAACGCCATCCTGCGCCTTGCCCTGCCCTCGCCGCTTCGCCGCCTGTTCGATTACCGCGCCCCCGCTGGCGTGTCGCGCAGCGCACTGCAGCCCGGCATGCGTCTGCGGGTGCCATTCGGCCGGCGGGAAATGATCGGCATTCTGGTCGAGGTCGTGGATCACAGTGAAGTACCTGCTGACAAATTGAAGCCCGCGATTGCCTTGCTCGACAGCCAGGCACCGCTGCCCGCCGCGCTGTTCAAGCTGTGCCTGTGGACGTCCCAGTATTATCAGCACAGCCTGGGCGATACCTTGAGCTGGGCCTTGCCGGTGCTGCTGCGTCAGGGCGAACTGGCCGAAACCCGCCAGGAACGCTTCTGGCACGTGTCACCCGGCGCCAGCGTCGACGACTCGCGCATCGCCCGTGCACCCAAGCAGCGCGAAGCCCTGACCACCCTCGCCCAGCATCCTCATGGTGTGGCGCATCAACTGCTCAGCAAGCTGATGCTTAATAAGGATAGCCTCAATCTGTTGCTGGCCAAGGAGCTGGTGTACGTCGAAGTGCGCAGCCACGCGCCCAGTGCGCGGCATGAGCACTGGCTGGCGCAGCCGGAATTGCCGCTTAACACCGAGCAGCGCGCCGCCTATGAAGCCATACGCGCCGGGTTCGATAGCTTCCATGCGTTTCTGCTGGCAGGCGTGACGGGCAGCGGCAAGACCGAAGTCTATCTGCAACTGATCCGCGAGACGCTGGAGGCGGGCAAGCAGGCGCTGGTACTGATCCCGGAAATCAACCTGGGGCCGCAGACCCTGGCGCGCTTCGAACAGCGCTTCAATGCACGTATTGCGCTGATACATTCAGCCGTCAACGACCGTGAGCGACTGGATGCCTGGCTGGCGGCGCGTGATGGCGAAGCCGACATTATTATCGGCACCCGCTCGGCGCTGTTCACGCCCATGAAAAACCCTGGCCTGATCATCATCGACGAAGAGCACGACGGTTCCTATAAACAGCAGGAAGGTCTGCGTTATCACGCTCGCGATCTGGCGCTGGTGCGTGCCCGTCAGGAAAACATCCCGATTGTGCTCGGCTCGGCCACCCCATCACTGGAAAGCCTGCATAACGCCTACACCGGTCGTTACGGCCTGCTGCGCCTGAATCAACGTGCCGGCGGCGCGCAACAGCCACGCTTTCTGCGACTGGACGTAAAAAGCAGACCGCTGGACAGCGGCATCTCCGGGCCGATGCAACAAGCCATTGGTCAGACCCTTGCAGCTGGCCAGCAGGTGCTGGTGTTTCTCAACCGCCGCGGCTTTGCGCCGACCCTGCTGTGCCACGACTGCGGCTGGATGTCCGGCTGTCAGCGCTGCGACGCGCGCATGACGGTGCACCAGCGCTCCGGCGAGCTGCGCTGTCACCACTGCGGGTACGTTGAACGAGTGCCGCGTCAGTGCCCGTCGTGCGGCAAGGTGGATCTGCGGCCAGTCGGCGCAGGCACCGAGCGCGCCGAAGAGCGTCTGGCGATACTGTTTCCGGATTACCCGGTGCTGCGCGTCGATCGCGACAGCACCTCGCGCAAGGATGCGATGAATCAGCTGTTCGCGACCATCCAGCGCGGCCAGCCGTGCATTCTGGTCGGCACGCAGATGCTCGCCAAGGGGCATCACTTCCCCCGCGTCACGCTGGTGTCGATTCTGGATGCCGACGGCGGGCTGTTCTCCGGCGATTTCCGCGCCAGCGAGCGCATGGCACAACTGATCGTCCAGGTCGCCGGGCGTGCAGGCCGGGCCGAGGAGCCGGGCCGCGTGATCATTCAGACGCATCTGGCCGACCACCCCTTGTTGATCCAGCTCACCGAACAGGGCTATTTCGCGTTCGCCGAACAGGCCTTGAGCGAGCGCCGCTCGGCCGGTCTGCCGCCGTTCTCGCACCTTGCGTTGCTGCGCGCCGAAGCACACAAGCCGGGGCAGGCCGAAGCGTTTCTGGATCAGGCCTGCAGCGAGGCGGAACAACTGCTGACTGACATGAGCCTGGGCGGCATCGAACTGCTCGGCCCGGTGCCCGCACCGATGGAACGTCGTGCCGGACGCTATCGCGCGCAATTGCTGTTGCAGTCCAGCGCCCGTGCGCCACTGCACAAATTGCTGAGCAACTGGCTGATCGCTCTTGAGCAGATGCCCAGTGGCAGGCAGGTCAGGTGGTCGCTGGACGTGGACCCCGTTGACCTGTACTGATCAACCCCCCTGCATAAACGCTGCTTCTTGTGGGAGACGCCCAGTGTTTATCGCAAGACAGGGCAGCCTCTCCGACGCAGGGGAATACCTGAATGGTCCGCATGGATAGGCGCCTCAAAACCAACACGGTTGGCAAGGCGGCTTGAGCAACGGATAATGCAAAGTTTTTCCACCCGCGCATCCAGGCGCCACCGCGCTTGCGGTCGAAGAGAGCATCATGAAAGACACCATTCGCCAGCTGATTCAACAAGCCCTGACCCGTCTCGTCACCGAGGGCGTCTTGCCAGAAGGGCTGACGCCGGCGATCCAGGTCGAGAACGCTCGCGACAAGACCCACGGCGACTTCGCCAGCAACATCGCGATGATGCTCGCCAAGCCCGCCGGGATGAAGCCGCGCGATCTGGCTGAAAAGCTGATTGCAGCGCTGCCCGCCGATGAGCAGGTCAGCAAGGTGGAAATCGCAGGTCCCGGCTTTCTGAATTTCTTTCAGAACACTCAAGCCCTGGCCGCGCGTCTGGACGCAGCCCTGGCCGACCCGCACCTTGCGGTACGCAAGGCAGGCCCGGCGCAGCGTGTGGTGGTCGACCTGTCAGCACCGAACCTGGCCAAGGAAATGCACGTCGGCCATCTGCGCTCGACCATCATTGGTGACGGCGTAGCCAATGTCCTCGGCTTTCTGGGCGATACCGTCATTCGCCAGAACCACGTCGGCGACTGGGGCACCCAGTTCGGCATGCTGCTCGCTTATCTTCAGGAAAAACCGGCGACCAGCGACGAGCTGTCGGACCTGGAAAACTTCTATCGGGCAGCGAAGCAGCGTTTCGACGAATCCGAAGAGTTCGCCGAGCGCGCCCGCGGGCTCGTGGTCAAGCTGCAGGGCGGCGATGCCGAATGCCTGGCGCTCTGGAAACGCTTCAACGAAATCTCGCTGTCGCACTGCCAGAAGACCTACGAGCGCCTCAACGTCAATCTGACGCCGGCCGATGTCATGGGCGAAAGCGCCTACAACGACGATCTGGCCAATGTGGTCAGCGACTTGAAAGCCACGGGCCTGCTGGTGGAAAGCAATGGTGCCCTGTGCGTATTCCTCGAAGAATTCCGCACCGCCGAAGACACACCACTGCCCGTGATCGTGCAAAAGGCCGGTGGCGGCTATCTGTACGCCACCACTGACCTTGCCGCCATTCGTTATCGCAGCAAGGTGCTCAAGGCTGATCGCGTGCTGTACTTCGTTGACCAGCGGCAGGCGCTGCACTTCCAGCAGGTGTTCGAAGTAGCGCGCCGCGCAGGCTTCGTTCATGAGGGCATGCAGCTGGAGCACATGGGCTTCGGCACCATGAACGGCGCCGACGGCCGTCCGTTCAAGACCCGCGATGGCGGTACGGTAAAGCTGATCGATCTGCTCGACGAAGCTGAAGAGCGCGCTTACACGCTGGTAAAAGAAAAGAACCCCGAAGTTGCGGAAGCCGAGCTGCGCAACATCGCCAGGGCGGTGGGCATCAGCGCGGTGAAATACGCCGACCTGTCCAAGCACCGCACCAGCGACTACAGCTTCAACTTCGATCAGATGCTGAGCTTCGAAGGCAACACAGCGCCTTACCTGCTCTACGCCTACACGCGTGTGTCTGGTGTATTCCGCAAGCTGGGCACGCCGTTCGATGCCAGCAAAGGCAAGATCACGCTGGAAGCTCCGCAAGAGCAGGAACTGGCAGCCCGCCTGGCGCAATTCACCGAAACCCTGAACAACGTCGCAGAAAAAGGCACGCCTCACGTACTCTGTGCTTACCTGTATGACCTTGCGGGTCTGTTTTCGAGCTTTTACGAAAACTGCCCGATCCTTGGTGCCGAAAATCCCGATCAGCAACAGAGCCGCCTGCGTCTGGCAGCGCTGACCGGTCGCACCCTCAAGCAAGGCCTGGATCTGTTGGGTCTGGAAACTCTGGAGCGTATGTAAGTTGGCAGTTGCGAAGAAGAAACCGGCACCCAAGCGCGGCGCCAGCCGTTATCAGGCACCCGCGAAGAAGCCGATTCCAGGATGGTTGTGGCTGGTCATTGGCTTGACCGTAGGCGCATTCGTTGTCTTTCTGATGAAGCTCGAGCCAGGCGGCGATGACATCAAGCGGGTCAAGGCTGACGCCAAGGCGGCAAAAATCGCCGAGGCGAACAAGACGCCACCGAGCCCGACGGCCCCGGTCAAGCCCAAATATGACTTCTACACCTTGCTGCCCGAGTCGGAAGTGATCGTGCCGAACGAAGCGGTGCCTGAAAAGACGCCGCCTGCGGTCGCGCCGACTGCCCCGGTTACGCCGGAGCAGGCCGCCAAAATCGATACCGCCCGCGCCCAGGCTGCGCTCAGCGGCCTGACTCCGCCACCAGCGCCTCCGGTCGCGGCGACCAAACCGGCGGCGGTGACCACATTCTTCCTGCAGGCGGGTTCGTTTCGCAAACAGGCAGACGCCGAGAAGGTCCGTGCGCAGATCATCCTGCTGGGCCAGACCGCGACCGTGGAATCGGGCACCGTGAAGGACGAAACCTGGTACCGCGTATTGGTCGGCCCGTTCAGCAACCGCGAGCAACTGACCACAGCCCAGAAGCAGCTGGCGGGTGGTGGATTCAGTAACCTTTTGTTGCAGCAGCGTCAGAGCCGGTAAGGCGCTGATCGTTCTAACGAAGTCTTGCTGCAACGGACTGTGGGAGGCAGATTGCCGGCGATGCTTTTTCTGAAGCGGCCTATCAGTGATTGAACTGATGCCATCGCCGGCAAGCCGCCTCGCACGAGGCATGCATTCAGTCAGACACGTTGATGATCGTTCCCGCCCTCCTGCGTGGCGACGCCGCCCGGAAAGGCCATTCATCCCCAACGGTTGAAATACCCGCCCCCACCCCCATATGAGTCTGCATCAGGGCATTTTCGCCCCGCTGCGTGGAGACTCTCCCCTTGACCACCATCGTTTCAGTGCGCCGTCACGGCAAAGTCGTCATGGCTGGCGACGGCCAGGTTTCCCTGGGCAACACCGTCATGAAAGGCAACGCCAAGAAAGTGCGCCGCCTTTACCACGGCGAAGTGATTGCCGGGTTCGCCGGTGCTACCGCCGATGCATTCACGCTGTTCGAGCGCTTCGAAGGCCAGCTGGAAAAACACCAGGGCCATCTCGTCCGTGCCGCCGTCGAACTGGCCAAGGACTGGCGCACCGACCGCTCGCTGAGCCGTCTGGAGGCCATGCTGGCCGTCGCCAATAAGGACGCCTCGCTGATCATCACCGGCAACGGCGACGTCGTTGAACCGGAAGATGGCCTCATCGCGATGGGCTCCGGCGGTGCATTCGCCCAGGCCGCCGCGCGCGCCCTGCTGCTCAAGACCGATCTGTCGGCACGCGAAATCGCGGAAACCTCGCTGCACATCGCAGGCGACATTTGCGTGTTCACCAACCACAACATCACCATTGAGGAGCAGGACCTCGCCGAATAAGCCGCTGCGGCTTCATTTGCGCCAGAGGACCGTCAATCATTATGTCCATGACTCCCCGCGAAATCGTCCACGAACTCAACCGCCATATCATCGGCCAGGACGATGCCAAGCGCGCCGTTGCCATTGCCCTGCGCAACCGTTGGCGCCGCATGCAGCTGCCTGAAGAGCTGCGCGTCGAAGTGACGCCCAAGAACATCCTGATGATCGGCCCGACCGGTGTCGGCAAGACCGAGATTGCCCGTCGCCTGGCCAAGCTGGCCAATGCGCCGTTCATCAAGGTCGAAGCGACCAAGTTCACCGAAGTCGGCTATGTCGGTCGTGATGTCGAGTCGATTATCCGCGATCTGGCCGATGCCGCGATCAAGCTGCTGCGCGAGCAGGAAATCGTCAAGGTTCGCCACCGTGCCGAAGACGCTGCCGAAGACCGTATCCTCGATGCCCTGCTGCCACCTGCCCGTGTCGGCTTCAACGATGACCCGGTCCAGACCAACGATTCCAACACCCGTCAGCTGTTTCGCAAGCGTCTGCGCGAAGGCCAGCTGGATGACAAGGAAATCGAGATCGAGATCAACGAGGCCGTGGGCGTCGACATCTCCGCGCCGCCGGGCATGGAGGAGATGACCAACCAGCTTCAGAGTCTGTTTGCCAATATGGGCAAGGGCAAGAAGAAGAGCCGCAAGCTCAAGGTCAAGGAAGCGCTCAAGCTGGTGCGCGAAGAAGAAGCGGGTCGCCTGGTCAACGACGAAGAGTTGAAGGTCAAGGCGCTGGAAGCGGTCGAGCAGCACGGTATCGTGTTCATCGACGAGATCGACAAGGTCGCCAAGCGCGGCAATTCCGGTGGCGTGGACGTGTCCCGTGAAGGGGTGCAGCGCGACCTGCTGCCATTGATCGAAGGCTGCACGGTCAACACCAAGCTGGGCATGGTCAAGACCGACCACATCCTGTTCATCGCCTCCGGTGCGTTCCATTTGAGCAAGCCGAGCGATCTGGTGCCTGAGCTTCAGGGTCGTCTGCCGATCCGTGTCGAGCTCAAGGCCCTGTCGCCGCAGGACTTCGAACGCATCCTCAGCGAGCCGCACGCGTCGTTGACCGAGCAGTACTGCGCGTTGCTCAAGACCGAAGGCCTGAACATCGAGTTCCAGCCCGACGGCATCAAGCGTCTGGCGGAGATCGCCTGGCAGGTCAACGAGAAGACCGAGAACATCGGTGCGCGTCGTCTGCACACGTTGCTTGAGCGTCTGCTTGAAGAAGTGTCGTTCAGCGCAGGGGACATGGCGTCCAGTCCGGATGCTGCACCGATCGCCATCGACGCCGATTACGTCAACAGTCACCTGGGCGAACTGGCCAAGGACGAAGACCTGTCACGCTACATTCTCTGAACCTGTCGTCACCTGGAGGAGCGCCGCGCGAGGCGCTCCTTTAGTATCCAGGTTGTTCGCGCCGGTGATGCGTGGCTTGATAGAACATCGAAAGCGGAAACCATGACCCGAATCCCCACTGCCATTCAGTTGCACAAAGCCTCCCGAACCCTGACGCTGAAATACGCGACAGGCGAGCAATACCATCTGCCAGCCGAACTGTTGCGCACGCATTCGCCATCGGCCGAAGTTCAGGGCCACGGCAAGCCGATCCTGCAATACGGCAAGCTGAATGTGGGCTTGATCAAGGTGGAACCGGCCGGTCAGTACGCGGTGAAACTGACCTTCGACGATGGTCACGACAGCGGGCTGTTCACCTGGGAGTACCTTTACGAACTGGCCGTGCGCCAGGAATCGCTGTGGGCTGATTACCTTCAGGAACTGGAAAAAGCCGGCAAGTCCCGAGACCCTTCCGAGCACGTCGTCAAACTGATGCTCTGACCCGCAATCCCCTTCCCCGCCGCCCTGGCACGCCATCTGCCGTTTTAGGACGCGCTTTCTAATCGGATTTGTTTCAATGTTCCGCGCAGCGGCTAATGACTGTCGCTGCTTGCGATTTTTTGAAATCTCGCGTAACCAATGGCATTGGCAATTCCTCCGCATCGATTCGATGCGCAGAAGTGGTATGCAAGGAGTGGTTACACGAAGCGCAGTTGTTCGGATGCCTTCGCGGTAGCCTGCATGAAAATCGAGGAATCGGCAGCCAAGCCATCTTAGGTCACACGAGCAGTAGTACCGGCTATTCGCCTGTGTCACTGGTTCACAGGGAAGTAGTGGCGGTACTCGTCTCAGGACAACGGAGCGTCGTAGATGAGTAACACGAAAGACGATGACCTGCAGCGCCAGGCCTCTGAACACACCTTGAATCTCAATCCGGTGGTGGGCTTGCGTCGCAAGGACTTACTGACCACCGCTCGCATGGTGTTGCGCCAGGCGCTCAAGCAACCGATCCACAGCCTCAAGCACGTTGCGCATCTGAGTGTTGAACTCAAGAATGTGGTGTTCGGCAAATCCGCCCTGCAACCGTCTGCGGACGATCGACGCTTCGCCGATCCCGCCTGGAGTCAGAACCCGCTCTATCGCCGCTATCTGCAGACTTACCTGGCCTGGCGCAAGGAATTGCACGACTGGATAGGCGCCAGCAATCTCACCCCGCAGGACATCAGTCGCGCTCACTTTGTGATCAATCTGATGACCGAAGCGATGTCGCCCACCAACTCGGCCGCGAACCCCGCTGCGGTAAAGCGTTTCTTCGAGACAGGCGGCAAAAGCCTGCTGGACGGTCTGTCACACCTCGCCAAAGACCTGGTGCACAACGGCGGCATGCCGAGCCAGGTGAACATGGATGCGTTCGAGGTTGGCAAGAATCTGGGCACGACCGAAGGTGCAGTGGTGTTTCGCAACGATGTGCTGGAGCTGATCCAGTACAAGCCGATCACCGAACAGGTTCATGAAAAACCGCTGCTGGTGATTCCGCCGCAGATCAACAAATTCTACGTCTTCGACCTGAGCCCGGAAAAAAGCCTGGCGCGCTTCTGCCTGCGCAGCAATGTGCAGACGTTCATCATCAGTTGGCGCAACCCGACCAAGGCCCAGCGCGAATGGGGTCTGTCGACTTACATCGAAGCGCTCAAGGAAGCGGTGGATGTGGTGCTGGCGATCACCGGCAGCAAAGACCTCAACGTGCTGGGCGCCTGCTCGGGCGGCATCACCTGCACCGCGCTGCTGGGTCATTACGCCGCGCTCGGCGACCAGAAGATCAATGCCATGACCCTGTTGGTGAGCGTACTCGACACCACGCTGGACACCGATGTGGCGTTGTTCGTCGACGAGCAGACCCTGGAAACTGCCAAACGCCATTCGTATCAGGCGGGCGTGCTGGAAGGTCGGGACATGGCCAAGGTATTCGCCTGGATGCGCCCCAACGACCTGATCTGGAACTACTGGGTCAATAACTACCTGCTCGGCAACGAACCGCCGGTCTTCGACATTCTGCTCTGGAACAACGACACCACGCGTCTGCCTGCGGCCTTTCATGGCGACCTGATCGAGATGTTCAAGAACAACCCGCTGACCCGGCCCAATGCGCTGGAAGTCTGCGGCACGCCGATCGACCTGAAACAGGTCACCACCGACGTGTTCTGTCTGGCGGGCACCAACGACCACATCACGCCGTGGCCGTCGTGCTACAAGTCTGCGCGTCTGTTTGGCGGCAAGACCGAGTTCGTGCTGTCCAGCAGCGGGCACATCCAGAGCATTCTCAATCCGCCCGGCAACCCCAAGTCGCGCTACATGACCAACACCGAGCTGCCGGCCACGCCGGACGAATGGCAGGAAAACGGCACCAAGCACACCGACTCATGGTGGTTGCACTGGCAGGCCTGGCAGACAGAGCGTTCCGGCAAGCTCAAAAAGGCACCTGCATCGCTTGGCAACAAGGCGTTTCCGGCAGGAGAAGCATCGCCCGGCACCTACGTTCACGAACGCTAGACTCAAGGAAGAAGGCACGCTGCCGTTCTCTATGAAAAGACCGGCAGCGCTCGTTAGGCGAATGACAGACGTACGATCTGGTCGAAACGCAGGACTGCTTTCCCAGCGGTTTAACCAACAGGGCTTCGCGCATGCCTCAACCGTTTGTATTTCGCTCCATTGACCTGGACGGTCACACCATTCGCACCGCCGTGCGACCTGGCAAGAGTCATTTGACGCCGCTGCTGATCTTCAACGGCATCGGCGCCAACCTCGAGCTGGTGTTTCCGTTCGTCGATGCGCTGGACCCGGATCTGGAGGTCATCGCGTTCGATGTTCCTGGGGTCGGCGGCTCTTCCACACCCAGACGTCCTTACCGCTTTCCGGGGCTGGCGAAGCTGGCTGCGCGCATGCTCGATTACCTGGATTACGGGCAGGTGAATGCGATTGGCGTGTCATGGGGCGGCGCGCTGGCGCAGCAGTTCGCTCACGACTATCCGGAACGCTGCAAGAAGCTGGTGCTGGCCGCCACGGCGGCCGGCATGGCGATGGTGCCCGGCAAGCCGCGGGTGCTGTGGCTGATGGCGAGCCCGCGGCGCTACATCCAGCCGTCGCACGTGATTCGTATCGCACCGGAAATCTACGGCGGCGCCTTTCGCCGCGACCCTCATCTGGCAGCCAACCATGCGGCCAAGGTCCGCTCGTCCGGCAAGCTGGGTTACTACTGGCAGCTGTTTGCGGGCATGGGCTGGACCAGCATCCACTGGCTGCACAAGATTCATCAGCCCACGCTGGTACTGGCCGGTGACGACGATCCGTTGATTCCGCTGGTAAATATGCGCCTGTTGGCCTGGCGTATCCCCAATGCCCAGCTACACATAATCGATGACGGACATTTGTTTTTGATCACCCGAGCCGAAGCGGTGGCTCCCATCATCATGGGTTTTCTGCAACAGGAACGACAACGCGCGGTCATGCACCCGCACCCCACACCTCCCAGAGCGCGCTGATTGCGTCCGTCACGGTCGAAGGCACTGGAACGCTTCGAGAACACGAATACGCTTCACCGACTGCGCCAGAGACAGGAGTGTCGAACCGCGCAGAACGACGCAGGCCGCCGGGATCGGGCCTGCGCCAGTCCATGGGTTGATGGCTTGACGAAGGAGTGTTGCCCTCATGCAAGAAAAACCAAAGAAAGTGGCCGAAATGACCCCGGCCACTTTCATCAACGCGCAAAGCGCCGTCACCGGCCTGCGCGGGCGAGACCTTTTTTCCACCCTGCGTAGCGTCGCCGCCCAAGGCTGGCGGCATCCGTTGCGCAGCGCCCGTCACGCCCTCGCGCTGGGCGGTCAACTGGGACGAGTGATGTTGCTGGGCGAAACGCCCTACCCGCCCAACCCTCGCGACAGCCGTTTCGCCGACCCGACCTGGAGCCTCAACCCGCTGTACCGTCGTGGGTTACAGGCCTATCTGAGCTGGCAGCATCAGGTCAAACGCTGGATCGACGACTGCGATCTGTCCAAGGATGACCGGGCCCGCGCGCACTTTCTGTTCAACCTGCTCAACGACGCCCTGTCGCCCACCAATACCCTGCTCAATCCGCTGGCGGTCAAGGAACTGTTCAACTCGGGCGGCACCAGTCTGATCAAGGGCCTGAGCCACATGGCCGATGATCTGCTGCACAACAACGGTCTGCCCAGCCAGACCACCCGGGACGCCTTCGAAATAGGCAGAACGGTGGCCGCCACACCCGGCGCAGTAGTGTTTCGCAACGACATGCTGGAATTGATCCAGTACAAGCCGATGAGCGAAAAACAGTTCAACCGGCCGATGCTGATCGTCCCGCCACAGATCAACAAGTACTACATCTTCGACCTGAGCCCCACCAACAGCTTCGTACAGTACGCGTTGAAAAACGGCCTGCAGACGTTTGTCATCAGTTGGCGCAACCCGGATGTGCGGCACCGGGAATGGGGCCTGTCCAGTTATGTGGAAGCGACCGAAGAAGCCATGAACGTGTGCCGGGCGATCACCGGCGCGCGCGAGGTCAATATGGTGGGCGCCTGTGCGGGCGGCCTGACCATCGCTGCGCTGCTGGGCCATTTGCAGGCCAAGCGCCAGATTCGCCGGGTGGCCAGCGCGACCTACATGGTCAGCCTGCTGGACAGCCAGATCGAAAGCCCGGCCACGCTGTTCATCGATGAAGAAGCACTGGAAGCGGCCAAGCGGCGTTCCTATCAACGGGGTGTTCTGGAAGGCAGCGACATGAGCCGGGTGTTCGCCTGGATGCGCCCCAACGACCTGATCTGGAGTTACTGGGTCAATAACTACCTGCTGGGCAAGGCACCGCCGCCGTTCGACATCCTGTACTGGAACAACGACACCACGCGCCTGCCAGCCGCGCTGCACGGTGACCTGCTGGACTTCTTCAAGCACAACCCACTCAGCCATCCGGGCGGTCTGGAAGTCTGCGGCACGCCCATCGATCTGCAGAAAGTCACGGTGGACAGCTTCAGCATCGCCGGCATCAACGACCACATCACGCCTTGGGATTCGGTCTACCGTTCGACCCTGCTGCTGGGCGGCGAGCGGCGTTTCATCCTGTCCAACAGCGGCCACGTGCAGAGCATCCTGAATCCTCCGGGCAACCCGAAAGCCACCTACGTCGAAAACGGCAAGCTCAGCAGCGATCCGCGTGCCTGGTATTACGACGCACAAAGCCATGACGGCAGTTGGTGGCCTGAATGGCTGACCTGGATTCAGGAGCACTCTGGCACCGAGCGGGAAACCCGCACAGAACTGGGCAACGCGAAATTCCCACCGATGGAGGCTGCGCCCGGCACCTACGTGCACGTGCGCTGATGGCCTGACTCGAAGGGGCCGGCCGATGCGTCGTGCCCCTTATCAATCACCTGTTTTGTGATTTTCGAACAAGAAGACCGGATGAAGACCCGCGACCGTATCCTCGAATGTGCACTGACGCTGTTCAACCAACAAGGCGAACCCAACGTTTCCACCCTGGAAATCGCCAACGAAATGGGCATCAGCCCTGGCAACCTGTATTACCACTTTCATGGCAAGGAACCTTTGATCCTGAGCCTGTTCGAGCGTTTCCAGGCCGAGCTTGCGCCGCTGCTCGACCCACCAGCAGACGCCCGGCTCAACGCCGAGGACTACTGGATGTTCCTGCACCTGATCGTCGAGCGGCTGTCGCATTACCGATTCCTGTTTCAGGACCTGTCCAACCTCGCCGGCCGCCTGCCCAAACTGGCGCGTGGGATACGCAACCTGCTCAACTCGCTCAAACGCACTCTGGCCTCACTGCTGGCCCGCCTGAAATCCCAGGGCCAGCTGGTCAGTGAAACCCAGGCGCTGGGACAACTGGTGGAACAGATCACCATGACCCTGCTGTTCTCGCTGGACTACCAGCGGATTCTAGGGCGCGAAGGCGACGTGCGGGTGGTCGTTTACCAGATCATGATGCTGGTCACCCCGCACCTGCTGCCCACCTCAAGGCAGGTGGCCGAGCAGATTGCGATGGACTATCTGGGGCGGTGAGGATTGATCAGCAACGGCCTTCACCGAAAGGAGCCTGACAGGCTTGGCGAAAGGCTTGAAGCCCGACCTGCTGAGCAGGCCGGGCTTTGACGTTACGGTCTTCTTACGAAGGCTGGTTGGCTGGCGCTTCCGGTGGAGGCGTCGGGGCGGCAGCCGGTTTCGAGCTGTCTGCCGTGGCCGAAGCGGCAGGCTTGGGCGCGGCGGCTTTTCTGGCGGCAGGTTTTCTCGGCGCAGCAGGTTTCGCGGCCGGCTTGGCAGCATCCCTCGCCTTGCTGGCGGTTTTGGAAGCGGCTTTCTCGGCAGCATCAAGTGGCTTGGCCGCTGCCTTTCTGGCCGCAGGTTTGGCCGCTGCTGCTTTATCCGCGACCTTGTCTGCCGTCTTGGCGACGGTCTTGGCCGCTGTTTTCAGCGGTTTGGCCGTGGTCTTGGGAGCAGGCTTGGGCGCGGCTGCAGCGCGCGATGCAACTGGACGCGCCTTGGCGCCAGTCAGTTGCTCGATCTGCTGAGTCAGTTGATCGACCTTGCTGTGCAGCGCCTGGACTTCGTTACGGCTCGGCACACCCAGGCGCGAAATGGCACTGTTCAAACGCTTGTCGAATGCACCTTCCAGCTCGCTCCACTTGCCCAGCGCCATGTCCTTGACATCACCGACGCGGGATTTGGCTGCCTTGGTGGTGTCCTTGACTTCGTCGATCTGTTTCTGCGCTTCGGCCTTGGTCTGCTTTTCGGCCTTCTCGCCGTCTTTTACCAACGTCTCGAAAAGCTTACTGCCGTCATTGCTTATCTTGGAGTAAGCGCCCAAACCAGCCAGCCAGATTTGGCGAGAGTACTTCTCAACCTCGCCAATCCAGGAGCTGCCTTCTTTCTCTACCTTTTTCTTGCCAGCCATCCTGCTCTCCTTATTGTCCAGGCTCGGAACGTTCGAGTCGTTTAGGCTCAGAGCGTTCGAGCTTTTTAGGCCCGACACGTTCAAGCAATGCCGTCAGCTCATCGAGCTTAGCAGAGAGCGTGTCAACATCATGTTTAGATGGGATGCCGATGCGGTTCAAGGCCTTTGCGACGCGGCGGTCGAACGCACTTTCAATTCGGTCGAGTTGCGCTTCGACACGCCCCTTGGCATCGGACACTTCGCCCTTGATCGAGTCCATTTCGCTGTTCGCGGCTTCCAGTTTTTGATCGAGAGCTTTCTTGGCCTCTTTCTCTGCTTCTTCGCCGGTCTTGATCAGCTCTTTGACGTACTGGGTGCCTTCCTCGTTGACCTTGGCATAGGCGCCCAGGCCTGCCAGCCAGATCTTGCGGGCATACAGTTTGACGTCGGAAAAGGTGGAAGCCTGTTCGTCTTCGATTTTTTTCTTGGTGGTCGCTCTGGCCATGGTGCACCTCATGCTCGAAAGTTGAAGGAACCGCCCGATAGGGGCATAAGCTCAAAGCTACGGAGAAAAATTAGAATGCTCACCCTAGGGTGATAAAGAAGGAACGGTGCCCGGCCGCCTGCCAGACGCCGACAGACGGGGATTACGCTTCAGACGGTCTCAGGCAGCCAGTGCCTTGTCCAGCACGCGCTCGACCTCGGACTTGATCGAGCCACTCATGGTCGACAGGATGAAGTTCAGGTCGATATTGATGCGAATCAGCTCGTCCTCGACTTCCACCTTCCCCTTGGCTCCCTTGCCTTCGAGTTTCACGGTGTCGCCTACCCACTCATGGGCCAGGCCGTATCGGTCGGCCAGCTTTTCCACCAACTGCTCTGCCTTCTCGCGCGCCTGCTCCCGGCCCAGGGAATGAGGGCGCTCAACAGTTATCTTCGCCATGAGAGAGTTCCTTGATCATCGTATGAAATGCGGCGCAACTATATACACCCGTCTGCATCCAAGAAAGCGTTGGCGGTGAGCCTTGTCAAGACAAAGCCAGCCTTGACGATTAGAATGGCCCGCAATCTATTCCGGTGAAGCGATATGAACGATCAGCGCAAAGGCAGCGATGCCGAACCTACGACTCACTTCGGTTACAAAAATGTACCGGAAAGCCAGAAGGCAGAAAAAGTCGCTGAGGTATTCCACTCGGTAGCGGCCAAGTACGACCTGATGAATGACCTGCTGTCCGGCGGCATGCACAGGCTCTGGAAACGCTTTGCAATCGAGCTCTCCGGCGTTCGCACCGGCAACCGCGTGCTCGACATCGCGGGCGGCACGGGCGACCTGACCCGCAAGTTCTCCAGCCTCGTCGGCCCAACCGGCCACGTGGTGCTGGCCGATATCAATGCCTCGATGCTCAAGGTCGGCCGTGATCGCCTGCTCGACCTTGGCGTTGCTGGCAATGTGGAGTTCGTCCAGGCCGACGCTGAAAAGCTGCCGTTCCCGGACAACCACTTCGACTGCGTGACCATCGCCTTCGGGCTGCGCAACGTGACGCACAAGGAAGACGCCCTGCGTTCCATGCTGCGCGTGCTCAAGCCCGGCGGTCGCCTGCTGGTGCTGGAGTTCTCCAAACCGACCAACAAGCTGATGTCCAAGGCGTACGACGCCTACTCGTTTGCGTTCATGCCGTTCATGGGCAAGCTGGTCACCAACGATTCGGAAAGCTATCGCTACCTGGCCGAATCGATTCGCATGCACCCCAATCAGGAAACCCTGAAGTCGATGATGGTCGAAGCCGGTTTTGACCGCGTGACCTATCACAACATGACCTCGGGCATCGTTGCCCTGCATCGCGGCATCAAACCGTAATGTTGCTTCGGGGGCTGCTCGCCAGCGTCGAGCACGGTATCAATCGCGTGTTGCGTCTGGACAGCACGGCATTGCCGCGTCTGGCGCGGCTGTCAGGCCATGTGATCAAGATCGATTGCCGCGACCCGTCCCTGAAAATCTATATTCTGCCCAGCGACGAGGGTCTGCTGCTGGCCCCGGAGTGGGCCGCCGACGCCGACTGCACCCTGCGCGCCCCAGCGTCAAGCCTGCTGCGCCTGGCGCTGAGCAAGGACAAGACAGCAGTGCTGCATGGTCCTGAGGTCGAGCTGGATGGCGACAGCGGTGTACTGCTGGAACTGGTCGGCATCCTTCAGGACCTGGAACTGGACTGGGAACACGAACTGTCCCGCTGGCTGGGCCCTGTGGCCAGCCAGTTGCTCAGCGGCCATTTGCGCAGCCGTGCACGCTGGACGCGTGATAGTGTGGCGAGCCTGAGCCAGAACGCTGCCGATTACTTCAGCGAAGAGTCACGCACACTGGTCGGCAAGCATGAAGCCGAAGCCCGTTTTGCCGAACTCGACCAGATCAAGCTCGATCTGGAACGCCTCGAGGCGCGTTTTGCGCGCCTTGCCCGATCCCTCAAATCCAGCGATAACGCATGAAGCTGCTTGCCGTCCGCCGTTTGTTTCGCATTCAACGTGTCGTTATCCGCTACCGCCTCGATGACCTGTTGTTCGCCCTGCCCCTGCCGTGGTGGATGCTGGCAGTGCGTTTCGTGCTGCCATGGCGCTGGCTGCCGCGCAGCAAATCGGAATTGAGCCGCGGCGCACGCTTCCGTCTGGCCTTGCAGGACCTGGGGCCGATCTTCATCAAGTTCGGGCAACTGCTTTCGACCCGGCGCGACCTGCTGCCTGAGGACATCGCCGACGAACTGATGCTGTTGCAGGACCGCGTTCCGCCGTTCGACCAGAATCTGGCCATCAAGCTGATCGAAGAGCAGCTTGGCGCGAAAATCTGCGACGTGTTCAGCCGCTTCGACGAAACACCACTGGCATCGGCCTCGGTCGCACAAGTACACGCCGCTCGTCTCAAGACCGGCGAAGAAGTGGTGGTCAAGGTGGTGCGCCCAGGCCTTAAACCGATCATCGGTCAGGACCTGGCGTGGCTGTTCATTCTCGCCCGCACCGCTGAGCGCGTGTCGGCCGATGCGCGGCTGCTGCACCCGGTTCAGGTGGTGATGGACTACGAGAAAACCATCTACGACGAACTGGACCTGCTGCGCGAAGCGGCCAACTCCAGCCAGTTGCGCCGAAACTTCGAAGGCTCCGAGCTGTTGTATGTGCCACAAGTCTATTGGGACTGGTGCCGCCCGAAAGTGCTGGTCATGGAGCGCATCTATGGCGTTCAGGTGACCGATCTGGCGACCCTGGCCGATCAGCGCACCGACATGAAACTGCTCGCCGAGCGGGGCGTGGAAATCTTCTTCACCCAGATATTTCGCGACAGCTTCTTTCACGCCGACATGCACCCCGGCAATATCTTTGTCAGCACGGTCAGCCCCTGGAGCCCGCAGTACATCGCCATCGACTGTGGCATCGTCGGCAGCCTGACACCGGAAGACCAGGACTATCTGGCACGCAACCTGTTTGCCTTCTTCAAGCGCGACTACCGGCGTGTGGCGCAATTGCACATCGATTCAGGCTGGGTGCCGGCCGAAACCAAGCTCAATGAGTTCGAAGCGGCGATTCGTACCGTGTGCGAGCCGATCTTCGAGAAACCGCTCAAAGACATTTCCTTTGGTCAGGTGCTGATGCGCCTGTTCCAGACCGCACGCCGCTTCAACATGGAGGTCCAGCCACAACTGGTCCTTCTGCAGAAGACGCTGCTCAACATCGAAGGCCTGGGTCGTCAGTTGTACCCCGAGCTCGACCTGTGGAGCACCGCACAACCTTATCTGGAACGCTGGATGCGCGAGCGCGTCAGCCCCAAGACGCTGGTGAGCAATCTGCAATCGCAGGTCGAGCAGTTGCCGCACATCGCCAACATGACCCGCGACCTGCTGGAACGTCTGTCCCGCCCACACGCCTCCGACCCGCCAAACCCGTGGCGCGAGAACAGGGACGGCTGGGCCTTGCGACTGATCGGCTCGGCGCTGCTGGCCGGTGGCGTCATACAAGGCTGGGTGATCAGCGAAGCCGGCACTCAATTGCCGACGCTCGCGGCATGGCCTGCGGCAATCATGCTCATTGCCGGGCTGTATCTGATCGTTCGCCGATAGCCAGCAGCGCATGGCGCTGGCACACTGTTCAATCCGCCGGACCTCAAGTCCGGCTGCCGGAGTAGATATGAAAGACTGGCTGGACGAGATTCACTGGAACAGCGACGGTCTGGTGCCTGCAATCGCTCAGGACCACAAGACCGGCCGCGTACTGATGATGGCCTGGATGAACCGCGAGGCCCTGAGCCTGACGGCATCCGAGAATCGTGCAATCTATTGGTCGCGTTCGCGTGGCAAACTCTGGCGCAAAGGTGAAGAATCGGGTCATGTGCAAAAGCTGCATGAACTGCGCCTGGACTGCGATGCCGATGTCGTCATCCTGATGGTCGAGCAGATCGGTGGCATTGCATGTCACACCGGCCGCGAAAGTTGCTTCTACCGAGTGTATGAAAATTCAGGCTGGAAGACCGTCGACCCGGTCTTGAAAGATCCTGATGCTATTTACCATGCAGGCCATTGAACATGACTGATACGCTGTCCCGCCTGGCCGAGGTGCTGGAATCACGCAAGGATGCCGCTGCCGACAGTTCTTATGTCGCCAGCCTGTATCACAAGGGTTTGAACAAGATTCTGGAAAAACTGGGCGAGGAATCGGTTGAAACCATCATTGCCGCCAAGGACGCTGCCGTCAGCGGTGACTGCAGCGACGTGATTTATGAAACGGCTGACCTGTGGTTCCACAGCATGGTCATGCTTGCGGCGCTGGGTCAGCATCCACAAGCCGTGCTCGATGAACTGGACCGCCGGTTCGGGCTGTCCGGTCATGCGGAAAAAGCCGCCCGCACAGCAGACTGACTGCCTTCCCCTTTCGAGCTTGAAGAATCTTCTACGAGGACTGTTTCATGGGTATTTTTGACTGGAAACACTGGATCGTCATCCTGATCGTCGTGGTACTGGTTTTCGGTACCAAGAAACTCAAGGGTCTGGGCACTGACGTCGGCGAATCGATCAAGGGCTTTCGCAAGGCCATGAACGATGACGAAAAAACAGCCGATCAAGCCTCGGCGCAGCCACAGCCACAGCCGCAGCCGCAGACCCAACAACCGTACACCGCGCCTCAGGGCTCGCCTCTGAACCAGCCGCATACCATTGATGCGCAGGCGCACAAAGTCGAAGAGCCGACCCGCAAAGACCAGGTTTAAGACCATGTTCGGTATCAGCTTCTCTGAATTGCTGTTGATCGGGCTCGTGGCGCTGCTCGTGCTCGGCCCGGAGCGACTGCCCGGCGCAGCACGTACCGCAGGCCTCTGGATAGGCCGACTGAAGCGCAGCTTCAACGCGATCAAACAGGAAGTTGAACGTGAAATCGGTGCCGACGAGATTCGTCGGCAACTGCACAACGAGCACATTCTTTCGCTGGAAGATGAAGCGCGCAAAATGTTCGCTCAGCAACAGCACCCTGAAGTGGCCTACGAGCCGATCACTCCGCCGACTGCGCCGCAGGCTGTCCCGCCGGCCTCGCAACACGAGATCGGTCCGGCAGAGCCTGCACACAAGGCACCGCTGACGCTCGAGAAAACCGCAAAACCTGCCGCCGACACGACACCGGACGTCACACCTTCTCCCGCCCACGATTCGTCATTGCCACCGCGAGCCCCATGAGCGCAGATACCCCGGAAAACGATCAGCAAATGCCGCTGATCTCGCACCTCACCGAGCTGCGTACACGCCTGTTACGCTGCGTTGCCGCAGTGTTTCTGATCTTTGCCGGTCTGTTCTACTTCACGCAGAAGATCTATACGCTCGTGTCGGCACCGCTGCGGGTCTATCTGCCGGAAGGCGCAACGATGATTGCCACCGACGTGGCCTCGCCGTTCATCACGCCGTTCAAGCTGACCATGATGGTGGCGCTGTTCCTGTCCATGCCGGTCATCCTGCATCAGATCTGGGGCTTCATCGCGCCGGGGCTGTACAAGCATGAGAAGCGCGTGGCCATTCCGTTGCTGGTGTCGAGCATCATCCTGTTCTACGCAGGCATGGCGTTCGCCTACTTTCTGGTCTTCCCGCTGATCTTCCACTTCTTCGCCAGCGTGACGCCGGAAGGCGTGTCGATGATGACCGACATCGCCAGTTACCTCGACTTCGTGATGACCCTGTTCTTCGCCTTCGGCGTGGCGTTCGAAATTCCCGTGGCCGTGGTGCTGCTGGTCTGGATCGGCATTGTCGACGTGAAGTACCTGAAGAAGATCCGCCCGTACGTCATCATTGGCTGCTTTGTGGTCGGCATGATCCTCACCCCGCCGGACATCTTCTCGCAGACCCTGCTGGCCGTACCGATGTGGCTGCTGTTCGAACTGGGCGTGCTGTGCAGCGGACTCATCAAAAAACGCGGCGAGCACCCGGACGATCAAGAACAGGAAGCTGACAAGCAAGACCAGCCGCCCGCGACTCAGCCGTGAATCTGCTGCTTCTCGAAGAGGCCGATTTTATTGCGGCCGACCGGGTGGTGCTGCGTGACCGCCGACTCAGGCACATGCAGGAAGTGCATCGTGCCGAGGTCGGCGACAGCCTGCGGGTCGGTCGCATCAACGGTCTGCTGGGCATCGCCGAAGTGCTGCGCCTTGAACCCCGTGAAGCCGAGCTGCGCGTCTCGTTGAACAGCCAGCCGCCTGCCAAGTTGCCGCTGACTCTGCTGCTCGCCCTTCCCCGCCCCAAGATGCTGCGCAGAGTCTTTCAGACCGTCGCGACCATGGGTGTGCCGAAAGTCATCCTGCTCAACAGTTACCGGGTGGAAAAAAGCTTCTGGCAGACGCCGTTTCTCGAGCCGCACGCGATCCGTGAACAACTGATCCTCGGGCTGGAGCAGGCACGCGACAGCGTGCTGCCGGAAATCGTGATCGAAAAGCGCTTCAAGCCCTTCGTCGAAGATCGTCTGCCGCAATTGGCGCTGAACACCCTGGGGTTGGTCGGCCATCCGGGCGATTACCCGGACTGCCCTCGCGCCGTCACCGAGCCGGTCACCCTCGCCATCGGCCCGGAAGGCGGCTGGATCCCCTACGAAGTCGATCTGCTGGGCCAGTCCGGCCTGCAGCCGGTGCAACTGGGCGACCGAATCCTGCGGGTCGAAACCGCTGTCACTGCACTGCTCGCACGCCTGTTCTGATTCAAGTTGCGGCATCCCACTCAATCGCTTCAGTTACGTCATGACTGGCCGATAGGAATGGATACGCACAAGAATGAGTCATCGAGGAGTGGTCATGTATCGCGGGTTAACTCAAAGTCTCGCCAACGCGAGTGTCAGCTTGAAATTGGCCATCGGTTTCGGTCTTGTACTGATCATGACCTTAATGATCTCAACGACGGCCTGGTTCAGCACCAACGCCCTGATTGATCGCGGAGATCGCGTGACAGCGATTGCCGAAATCAACGAGCTGACCCTGCAGCTGCGCGTCAACCGCATGCGCTACGAAGCGCTGTACAACGCCGAGACAGCCACAGACGTCAGAGCAACGCTCGACCAGCTTGACGCCGCGCTGCTGAGCGCCAGAAACATGCTGCGCTCCCCGGAGAACATTCAGTTGCTGGATGGACAGATCCAGGCGACGCGCGAATACCGTCAGTCGTTCGGCGACATGACCAAAGCCATCGAAGTACGTGAAGGCAGTCGCAGCCAGATGGGCGATAACGCCGACAAGGCCGTGGAGCAGGCGAACAAGATCGAAGCGGCGCTGCTCAAGGAAGACAACATCCTGGCCTTCAATGGCATCGTGGGCGTCAGCAAGCTGATCCAGCAGGCGCGCTTTCAGGTCCGCGGCTACACCTACAGCGGCAAACCGGAATTCGAGAAGAATGCCAATCAGGCCATCGATGACGCGGTCACTGGTATCAACACCCTGGCAGGCGATGTTTCCTCCGAGTTCGCACCGACCTTGCAACAAGCCATTGCGGGCCTGAAGGGCTACCGCGCGGCGGTAGGCGTGTACCGGGACTCGCAGGCTGCCAGCAAGGCCGCACTGGAGAAAATGACCGCTCTGGGCGTGAAAATGCTGGCCACCAGCACTGAAATGATCGAGCGCCAGAACAAAAGCCGCGATGCCGAAAGCGACCACGCCGTCATGATGATTGTTGCGGCCACCGCCCTGGCGTTGCTGTTCAGCGTTCTGGCAGCGTGGATCATCACCCGTCAGATTACCGCCCCACTTCAGGAAACGCTGGAAGTGGTCGAGCGCGTCGCCGCTGGCGACCTGAGCCGCAACCTCAACGTGAATAGAAAGGACGAACTGGGCAAGCTGCAAAGCACCATCCAGCGCATGACCGTCAGCCTGCGCGAGCTGGTTGGTGGTATTCGCGATGGCGTTACCCAGATTGCCAGCGCTGCCGAAGAGCTGTCAGCGGTTACTGAACAGACCAGCGCCGGCGTCAACAACCAGAAGGTCGAGACCGATCAGGTCGCCACTGCCATGCACGAGATGACGGCCACTGTGCAGGAAGTCGCTCGCAACGCCGAAGAAGCCTCCGAAGCAGCCGTAGCGGCTGACCAGCAGGCACGCGAAGGTGAGCGCGTGGTCAACGAAGCCATCGTTCAGATCGAGCGCCTGGCATCGGCGGTCGGCAACTCAAGCGAGGCCATGGGCACGCTGAAGCAGGAAAGCGAGAAGATCGGCAGCGTTCTGGATGTGATCAAATCCGTCGCCCAGCAGACCAATCTGCTGGCCCTGAACGCAGCCATCGAAGCCGCCCGCGCCGGTGAAGCCGGTCGCGGCTTTGCCGTGGTTGCCGATGAGGTTCGCAGCCTGGCGCAGCGCACTCAGAAGTCCACCGAAGAGATCGAAGGCCTGATTGTCAGCCTGCAGAGCGGAACTCAGCAGGCGGCGAGCGTGATGGACAGCAGCCGCGAACTGAGTGCCAGCAGTGTCGATCTGACGCGCCGCGCCGGTAGTTCGCTGGAAAACATCACAAAAACCGTCTCGGCGATCCAGTCGATGAACCAGCAGATCGCTGCCGCCGCCGAACAGCAGAGCGCCACGGCTGAAGAAATCAACCGCAGCATCATCAACGTTCGCGATGTGTCGGAACAGACCTCCGCTGCCAGCGAAGAAACCGCCGCATCCAGCATCGAACTGGCGCGTCTGGGTAATCATCTGCAAACGTTGGTGAGCCGCTTTACTGTCTGATTGCACTCAAGGTCATTCCGCGCTCGACAAGCGGCGCGGAAATCCCCCCACTCCTCTCATCCGGTGACGTCCGTCACTGTCCCGATCGACTCGGAAATCTCCTACGACCTGTTCAGGTCACGCGATTCAACTCCTCGCCGATGCGCTCATAACGCAGGTTCTGTGCTGTTCAGAATCTGGTTTCGTTCGCATATCGCAGGAGCATTTCAATGCCTGGAAGGATCACCCACACGCTCGGCAATCTGAGCGTCAGACTCAAATTGGCACTCGGTTTCGGCCTGGTGCTGCTGTTGACGCTGGCCATCACGCTGACTGGCTGGCACGGCCTGGACACGATGATTGATCGTTCCGAATCGCTCTCCGCCGTCGACCGGCTCAACAACCTGACCAAGGATTTGCGCTCCGAGCGCATCATCGCCCGGGGAGAAAACACCCCGGAAAACGTCTCGAAAGTCGTCGACCGGCTCAATGAGATAGAAGCCCACCTGGCCTTGCTGCGCAAACAAAGCGATGAAGCCGACACCCTCACCGGTCTTGAAGCCCAGAGCCAACTGATCAGCCTCATGGAAAAAACCTTCACCGAACTCGGGGCTGACCGCGAAGCACGCGATCAGATGCGCGCACAGCTTGATCAGAAATCCGAGCAAGCGGTAAAAGCAGTTGCCCAGGTAGAAGCCGAAGTGCTCAAGGCGGTCAGTCAGGAACAGGACAATGGTGAACGGATGGACGAGTTCACCAACCTATCGCAACTCAAGCATCAGATTCAGATTGCCCGCTATCAAGTGCAGGCCTACACCTTCACCGGCAGGGAAGCTGATGAGACCGCGGCCGCCACTGCAATTGATGAAGCGCTCAAGGAGATACAGCAGATCTCGCAGGATCAGGCTGATGAAAACATCCAGGCATTGGCACCCGCCAACGAAGCGCTGCAGCAGTATCGGGAGCACCTGACCCGGTTCAAAGCCATACAAATGAAGACTGAAGCAGGCCAGGAAACACTGGAGGAGCTGGGTGACAAGATGCTCAGCGCCGTCGCCGAGCTGAGCAGCCTGCAAGGCGCGCGGCGCGATGGCGAAGCGAATAGTTCAAGGACCACCCTGATCAGCGTTGCGGCGCTGGCCTTGCTGGTCGGCCTGCTGGCCGCCTGGATCATGACTCGGCAGATTACCGAGCCCCTGCGCCAGACGCTGGTCGCTGCCACTCGGATCGCTCAGGGTGATCTTAGCAAGGACCTTGAGACCGGACGACGCGACGAGCTGGGGCAATTGCAGAACAGCATGCAGGCCATGACCCTGAGCCTGCGGGAGTTGATTGGCGGCATTGGTGACGGCGTCTCGCAGATTGCCAGCGCAGCCGAGCAACTGTCGGCCGTGACCGAGCAGACCTGCAAAGGTGTCAACACGCAGAAAGACGAAACCGACCAGGTCGCCACCGCCATGAACGAGATGACCGCAACGGTTCAGGAGGTTGCTCGCAATGCGCAGGAAGCCTCGCAATCGGCCGCCCAGGCTGACCAGCAGGCGCGGGATGGAGATCAGGTGGTTGGCCAGGCCGTTATTCAGATCGAGCAACTGGCCCGCGAAGTCGTCAACTCGACGCAGGCGATGAATCAGCTCAAACAGGAAAGCGGCAAGATCGTGGGCGTTCTCGACGTGATCAAATCAGTTTCGCAACAGACCAACCTGCTGGCACTCAACGCCGCCATCGAAGCCGCTCGTGCAGGCGAGGCCGGCCGTGGCTTCGCGGTTGTAGCCGACGAGGTCCGCAGCCTGGCGCAACGTACGCAGAAGTCCACAGAGGAAATCGAAGAGCTGATCGAGGCTCTGCAGACAGGCACCCAGCAGGTTGCAACCACGCTGGACAACAGCCGCAGCCTGACTGACAGCAGCGTCGAGCTGAGTCGCCGGGCTGGCGGTGCGCTGGAGCAAATCACTCGTACCGTGGCGACCATTCAACAGATGAACGAACAGATCGCCGCTGCCAGCGAAGAACAGAGCACCGTGGCCGATCAGATCAATGCCAGCGTCATCAACGTACGCGACATCTCCGAACAGTCCGCCTCCGCCAGCAACCAGACGGCTGCGTCGAGCGTGGAACTGGCCCGCCTGGGCTCACACCTGAAAGCGCTGGTGGGGAAGTTTCGCGTGGAGTGATCGGCTCGCCAGACCGGACGCGCAGCGTCCCGAGAGGCGTTACCACGCAGCGTGTGTGAACGATCACAGGTCTCAGGCACACTGATCGTGCCCATGCGCCGCGTCACTGGTACGGTCATGAGCCAAGCGCGTACAAAAAAGCCCCTGAAGCCGTGCTTCAGGGGCTCTTTCAAACCGGGCGGCTGTCAGGCCAGAACCGGCTGTACCTCAGGCTTCAGCGGCTGCAATGGCAGCAACGGCGCATGCGGGTCAGCAGCAATGGACGCTCTCCACGCTGCCAGCCATTCCTCATGACCACCGCTCCAGACCAGCTCGTGCAGACGACCCAAGGCGACCGGATCGCTCAACAACATCAGACGCTCATGATTGCCGAGTTTGTCCGGGCCCACCTTCAGTGCATGCTCGACGCGCTCCATACGGACCACTTCGATCGGCTTGGCCTGCTTGTGACGGGACGTCGCCAGTGCGCACGCCAGCGCGTTCTGCTGTGGGTCGACGACGGCGCGAATGAAGCCTTCTTTCAGCGCATGCCAGCGATTCTCGTGGGTGTACTGATCGGTAGAGATCAGTTCCTGCGGCGGCTCGAACTCTTCCGGAATCAGGAAGAACTTCTCGTCCCGCGCCTTGAGACCCAGACCCGTTCGGCTGGAAATCACCGACACCGGGATCGACAGCATCAGCGACACCACGATCGGTGCCAGCCACCACAGGAAGCTTGGGTTCAGGGAGAACACCAGCGCTGCCCAGCAGGCGCCCAGCAGGGTCTGAGGACCGTGACGCTTGACCGCTTCGATCCATGGCGTGGAGTCATCGTCGCGCTGTGGAGAGTTCCAGGTCGCTGCCCAGCCCAGGAAAGCGGCCAGTACGAAGCGGGTGTGGAACAGCATGCGAACCGGAGCCAGCAGCACCGAGAACAGCATTTCCAGCAGCATAGAGAGGGTGACCTTGAACTTGCCGCCATAGCCCTTCGCGCCCTTGGCCCAGATCAGAATGACGCTGAGCAGTTTGGGCAGGAACAACAGGACGATAGTGGTCGAGAACAGCGCAACGGCTTTTTCCGGGTGCCATTGTGGCCACAGCGGATAAAGCTGACGCGGTTCAAGGAAGTAGGTCGGCTCCATCAGCGTGTTCACGGCCAGCAAGGCGGTGGACAGCACCAGGAAGAAGAACCACAACGGTGCCGACAGGTAAGACATGACGCCCGTCAGGAACACCGCACGGTGAACCGGGTGCATGCCCTTGACCAGAAACAGCCTGAAGTTCATCAGGTTGCCGTGGCACCAGCGGCGGTCGCGCTTGAGTTCGTCCAGCAGGTTCGGTGGCAACTCTTCATAGCTGCCCGGCAGATCGTAGGCAATCCACACGCCCCAGCCGGCACGGCGCATGAGCGCAGCTTCGACGAAGTCGTGAGACAGGATCGCACCGGCGAAGGCCCCTTTACCCGGCAACGGCGCCAGCGCGCAGTGCTCGATAAACGGCTTCATGCGGATGATCGCGTTGTGACCCCAGTAGTGGGATTCACCCAGCTGCCAGAAGTGCAGACCGGCAGTAAACAGCGGACCGTAGACGCGTGTGGCGAACTGCTGCATGCGGGCATACAGCGTGTCCATGCCGGAAGCGCGTGGTGCGGTCTGGATGATACCGGCGTCCGGCGTGGCTTCCATCAGGCGAACCAGACTGGTCAGACACTCACCGCTCATTACGCTGTCGGCATCAAGTACGACCATGTAACGGTAGTCACCCCCCCAACGACGGCAGAAGTCATCGAGGTTGCCGCTCTTGCGTTTGACGCGACGGCGGCGACGGCGATAGAAGATCTTCCCGAAACCACCGGTTTCACGGCAGACGTCGAGCCAGGCTTGCTGCTCGGCAACGGCGATGTCGGTGTCGTTGGTATCGCTGAGGACGAAGAAGTCGAAGCGGTCCAGGTCACCCGTGGCCGCTACAGACTCGAACGTCGCACGCAGACCGGCGAACACGCGTGGCACATCTTCGTTGCAGATCGGCATGACCAGCGCAGTACGTGCGCCAACTTCAATCGGCTCGTTGCCGGCGCTGGCACCGGAAATGCGGTACTTGTCGCGACCGGTCAGCAATTCCAGGAAGCCCATCAGCGCGGTCCAGAAACCGGCCGATACCCAGCAGAACAGAATCCCGAACAGCAACAATATGCTGGTCTGCAAGGCGTATGGCATCACCTGCAAAGCGGTCTGCACAAAGGTCTGGCGTGTGATTTCGTCCAGCGAAACCAGCGACCAGCCCTGATACGGCAGGATACCTTTCATGTACCAGCCAGCCACAATCGTCTGACCCAGCATGAGAATCAGCAGGATATAGCGACGAATCGAGCCGACCGTCCGCCAGCGCGCCTTCGGCAAGTCGCGCGGCAGATCGTCGTGCTCAGGCTTGGGCGGATTGGTCTTGCCCGTCAGCCGACGCCAGCCACGCACCAGAATGTTGGTGCGCCACGGCTCGGGAACAACCTTGGTACGACGAATCGGGGGAGTGGCCTTCAGGCACAGGCGACCGCTTGCATCGACACCGAGCATCTCGGCGTCCTGCAATTCGTCGGCTGTAGACAGCGTGAGCCGACGGCCCACCGAAGCCTGGGCGGCCTCGGCGGTGTCGGTGATCGGCTGCGCAGAAAGGCGTTCATGCAACTCGGCGAAGGACTTGCAGCCGGCCAGTTCGGCCCGCTGCTCGTCGCTCATCGGTAAATGCGCCAGGTACTCGTTCAGAGACACTGGCACCGGTAGAGAATTACTCATCGCTCGGCAACTGATAGCTCCAGGTCTCGGTCATGACTTGCAACGTCTTGGCCGGTTCCGGATGGGTGGGCGCAGCCTCGGTTGCAGGCTGCTGGATTTCTTTACCGTCCTTGTCCTTGGCGACGTCAGCCTTGGCGTCGGCTTTGGCTACATCAGCCTTGGCGGCGTCGGCTTTGGCGACTTCACCTTTGGCAGCGTCAGGCTTTGATGCATCGCCCTTGGCGGCATCAGGCTTGGCGACTTCGGTCTTCGGTGCGTCGGCCTTGGCAATCTCTACCTGATCGGTGTCCTTGGTCGCTGCCGGTTTGGCGGCTTCCTTGGCAGCCGCTTCCTTGGCAGCAACTTTCTTGTCTTCTGCCTTGTCGGCAACCAGCAGCGCAGGTTCCTTGCCAGGTTCGGCCGGAATCTCGCGCAGCAGATAGGCACGCATTTCGGTTGGCTTGCCGGAATCCTTGACCTTCACACGCAGGGTCAGACGATAGCCCTTGGTGACCGGGTTGTAGCGCAGGTTGTTTTCGACCAGCTCGACGTTGTCGTCGGTGGTCACCTGGCTGCGGATGGTCTTGTCTTCAGGCAGTGCAGCCAGCACCGGACCGACGAAATCGACCAGGAAGGCGAGGCTGCCATCCGGCTGACGGATCAGGTTGGACTGACGCACGTCACCGATGGAGCGCTGGGTCTGCTTGACCCAACCCAGATCCGGGGAGTGAATCGAGTTTTCCTGCATGGTCCAGTGGATGCGGTAGTTGAAGTCCATCGGCTCGCCCGGCTTGGCCAGGGTCTCAGGCTTCCAGTAAGCAACGATGTTGTCGTTGGTTTCGTCGGCAGTCGGGATTTCGACCAGCTCGACCGTACCTTTGCCCCAGTCACCTTTCGGCTCGATCCAGGCACTTGGGCGTTTGTCGTAGCGGTCGTCGAGATCTTCGTACTGGCTGAAGTCACGGCCACGCTGCAACAGACCGAAACCACGCGGGTTCTCGACCGAGAAGCTGCTGATGGACAGGTGTTTAGGGTTGTTCAGCGGACGCCACAACCATTCGCCGTTGGCTGCCTGAATCGACAGACCGCTCGAATCGTGCAGCTCGCGACGGTAGTTAGGCACACGGGATGGCTGGTTGGCACCGAACAGGAACATGCTGGTCAATGGCGCAACGCCCAGCTTGTTGACGTTGTCACGCAGGAACATACGCGACTTCACGTCGACCAGCGTGTTGGTACCAGGACGCAGGGTCAGCTGATAGGCACCGGTGGCACGCGGCGAATCGAGCAGTGCGAAGATCACCAGATGGTTGTCATCCGGACCTGGCTTCTCGATCCAGAATTCCTTGAAGCGCGGGAACTCTTCACCCGACGGCGAGGCAGTGTCGATCGCCATGCCACGAGCGGACAGGCCATAGACCTGGCCCTTGCCGATCACGCGAAAGTAGCTCGCGCCCAGCATGGTCATGATTTCGTCCTGCTTGTCGTCCTTGTTGATCGGGTACAGCACACGGAAACCGGCATAACCCAGTTTTTCGGTGGCTTTCGGATCGATCTTCAGGTCGCCGAAATCGAAACGACTGGCGTCGTACTTGATTTCGTCAACGGACGTAGCGGTGACTTCGTTGATTTTGACCGGTGTGTCGAAATGCATGCCCTGATGATAGAAAGACACTTTGAACGGCGTCTTGTCGCCCGCCCATTCGGCCTTGTCATCACGGAAACGGATTTTCTGATAGTCCGCGAACTTCATGTCGCGCAACTCGTTGGGCAGATTGCTTCTCGGCGCTTCGAATTTCTGCCCGGCCATTTCTTTGGCTCTGGCCGCTACATCATCCAGGCTGAACGCCCACAACTGACCCGCACTGAACAGGCAGACCAGCGCCGAGCTTGCCAGGAGCGCACTGCGCAGGCGCTTGACAGATTTCTTTGGAGCATCACAGGGACTAACAATCACGAGCAACCCTCGCCGAAAACAGATGAAGAAACCAACGGCCAGCTATCGATGCCGGGTTGGCGAGCATTGTTCCGACTCCAATTGGGGCTAATGATTCCCCAACCTGGTGTCAGAACCGCTTTTGTCATGCCAGATGGATCAACCACCGCTGATCTCCGTTGCGCGCGATTATCCAGTAGCACGCGTCACAACGCATCAGATATGACAAAGAATTTTATTCCTCCGGGACTTATTGATCCGGGAGAAGACAACGGAATATTAGCTCAGGTTTCGAGCAGGAAAGTCACAGGGCCATCATTGACCAGATGCACTTGCATGTCCGCACCAAACTGGCCCGCCGCAACAGTCGAATGCGCGATCCTGGCCTGATCCAATAGATAGTCATACAACGCTGCACCCAGCGCAGGCGGTGCCGCTTTCGAGAAGCTCGGACGCATGCCGCTTTTGGTATCGGCCGCCAGTGTGAATTGAGAAACCAGCAGCAACCCGCCGCCCACGTCACGCAGGGACAGATTCATCTTGCCGTCGGCATCACTGAACACCCGGTAGTTAAGCAGCTTGTGCAGCAACTTATCGGCACTGGCCTGCGTGTCTTGAGGCTCCACACCGACCAACACCAGAATGCCCTGATCGATTGCGCCAACTACCTCACCACCCACTTCCACGCGTGCACCCTGCACGCGCTGCAATAACGCTTTCATAGAGACTCTTTCAGACCTGCAACAGGACGGCGAAGGTATCAGGCTTCTTCAGGTGGCAGATCGAGCAGGCGACGCGCGACCTGTGCAGCAGCGCGGACCAGCGCATCGGTGATGCCTGGCTCCGACGCTGCGTGGCCCGCGTCACGAATCACCTGCAGTTCGCTGTTGGGCCACGCCTGATGCAGCTCCCAGGCATTGTCCAGTGTGCAGATGACATCGTAACGACCGTGAACAATGATGCCCGGCAAATGGGCGATCTTCGGCATGTCGCGAATCAACTGGTTGGTTTCCAGGAAGGCATTATTCATGAAGTAGTGGCATTCGATACGCGCAATCGACAGCGCGCGTTGCGGCTCGGAGAAGCGGTCGACCACCTGTGGATTGGGACGCAGGGTGGCCGCACGACCTTCCCAGGTGGACCAGGCCTTGGCGGCGTGCATCTGGGCAATCTGGTCCGGCCCGGTGAGGCGCTTGTGGAAAGCCGCCAGCAGGTTGTCCCGCTCATCCAGCGGGATGTTGGCAACATAGTCCTGCCAGTAATCGGGAAACAGGCGACTGGCGCCCGCCTGATAAAACCAGTCGATATCCTGCTGGCGCGCCAGGAAGATTCCGCGCAGGATCAGTGCGTGTACACGGTCAGGGTGAGTCTGGGCGTAGGCCAGTGAAAGCGTCGAGCCCCACGAGCCGCCGAACAGCACCCATTTTTCGATACCGAGGTGTTCACGAATTCGTTCGAGGTCTTCCACCAGATGCCAGGTGGTATTGTTTTCGATGCTGGCGTGAGGCGTGGAGCGACCGCAGCCGCGCTGATCGAACGTGATGATGCGGTACAGGTTCGGATCGAAATAACGGCGGCTCTGCGCATCGCAACCCGAACCCGGCCCGCCATGAATGAACACCACGGGAAGACCTTCGGGCGATCCGCTTTCATCGACGTAAAGCACATGCGGCTGTTCCACGGCCAGATCGTGCCGGGCGTAAGGTTTGATCTGCGGGTACAAAGTCTGCATATGTGCTCCATGAGTCCGATTCAGAGGCTTCTATTATTCTGCCGTTGGGCATCATAAACCCGAAACGAGGAATGAGCATGCTGCACATCATCGTTGTGAGTGGAACGATCAATGCAAGCGTTTTGCCAATTTGCAGAGTTCGCGAACCAGCGCAGTCGCTCCGGGTCGAAGCGAGAGCTATTTCTTCAATTATTTCTTTAATTTTCAGGAAATAACTGACGACACGCCTACAGTCTAATAACCCCATCTTTCAATCCGTCAGACTACTTGAGGTCGTACCGATGTCTCAGGAACCACTTGTTCGTGACGCTGATGTGGCTGCTTTTCGCGCCGCAGTGCTCGCCAAACTCACTTACTCAGTGGGCAAGGACCCCGACCATGCGTTTGAGCATGACTGGTTCGAAGCTGTTGCCCTGGCTGCTCGTGACCACATGGTCGAGCACTGGATGGACCACACGCGACAGATTTATCGCACGGTTCAGAAACGGGTCTATTACCTGTCGCTGGAGTTTTTGATCGGCAGATTGCTGTACGACAGCCTGAGCAATCTGGGCCTGCTGGAAATCGCTCGCGAAGCCATGACCGAGCTCGGCGTGGATATCGAGCGGATTCGTCTGCTGGAGCCTGATGCCGCGCTGGGTAACGGCGGCCTGGGTCGTCTGGCGGCCTGCTTCATGGAAAGCATGTCGACCCTGGGAATCGCCGGCCACGGCTATGGCATCCGCTACGAGCACGGCCTGTTTCGTCAGGCAGTGGTCGACGGCTGGCAGCAGGAACAGACCGAGAACTGGCTGGACTTCGGCAACCCATGGGAATTCGAACGCCCGGAAGTGGTGTACTCGATCGGTTTCGGCGGCAGTGTCGAAACCTTCACCAACGAAGCCGGCGAAACGCGTCAGGCCTGGCGTCCGGGCGAAACCGTCCGCGCCATTGCCTATGACACTCCGGTAGTCGGCTGGCGTGGCGCGAGCGTGAACACCCTGCGTCTCTGGCGCGCCCGTGCCGTGGAAGACCTGCACCTGGAGCGCTTCAACGCCGGTGACCACTTCGGTGCCGTAGCGGAAGTGGTGCGCGCTGAAAGTATTTCCCGAGTGCTGTACCCGAACGACGCGACCGAAGCCGGTCAGGAATTGCGCCTGCGCCAGGAATACTTCTTCGTCTCGGCCTCCCTGCAGGATTTGCTGCGTCGTCATTTGAACATGCACGCCACGCTGACCGATCTGCCGGAGCATGCGGCGATCCAGATGAACGACACGCACCCGTCCATTGCCGTGGCCGAGTTGATGCGTCAGTTGATCGACAATCACAACATTCCGTGGGACACCGCCTGGAAAATCACCGTAGGCACCCTGGGTTACACCAACCACACGCTGTTGCCCGAAGCGCTGGAAACCTGGTCGGTCGGCCTGATGGAACGGATGCTGCCGCGCCACATGCAGATCATCTACCTGATCAACGCGCAACACATCGACACGCTGCGCGCCAAAGGCATCCATGATTTCGAAGTGCTGCGTGCGGTGTCGCTGATCGAAGAAGACAACGGCCGTCGTGTGCGCATGGGCAACCTGGCGTTCCTCGGCTCGCACAGTGTCAACGGCGTTTCGGCGCTGCATACCCAATTGATGCGCAAAACGGTATTCGCCGAACTGCACAAGCTGTACCCGGAGCGAATCAACAACAAGACCAACGGCATCACCTTCCGCCGCTGGCTGTTCCAGGCCAACCCTAAACTGACCGAAATGCTGGTCGAAGCACTCGGTCCGGACGTGCTGGACAACGCAGAAACCCGTTTGAAGGAGTTGGAGCCGTTCGCCGAGAAGTCATCCTTCCGCAAGCAGATGGCCGATCAACGCCTGCACAGCAAACGTGCGCTGGCGGCGATCATTCATGAGCGCCTCGGCATCTCAGTCAACCCGGCAGCGATGTTCGATGTGCAGGTCAAGCGGATCCACGAGTACAAACGTCAATTGCTGAATCTGTTCCACACCGTCGCGCTGTATCAGGCAATTCGTGCCGAGCCAGGCACGGACTGGGTGCCTCGGGTCAAGATATTCGCAGGCAAGGCGGCGGCCAGCTATCACTCGGCCAAGCTGATCATCAAGCTGACCAACGACATCGCCCGTACCGTCAACAATGACCCGACCGTACGCGGCCTGCTCAAAGTGGTGTTCATGCCCAACTACAACGTCAGCCTGGCCGAAAGCATCATCCCGGCAGCCGACCTGTCCGAGCAGATCTCCACCGCAGGCCTTGAGGCTTCAGGCACCAGCAACATGAAATTCGGCCTCAACGGCGCTCTGACCATCGGCACGCTGGACGGTGCCAACGTGGAAATGAGCGAGCAGATCGGCCTGGAAAACATGTTTATCTTCGGCATGACCTCGCAGGAAGTCGAAGCCCGCAAACAGGCAGGCGACTTCAGTGCACATGGCGATGTTGCGGCGTCCGGCCGCTTGAACGATGTGCTGCAGGCGATTCGTGGCGGGGTCTTCTCGCCGGATGACCCGAACCGCTATGCAGGTCTGGTCGATCAATTGCTGGCCTATGACCGCTTCCTGGTCTGCGCCGATTTCGACTCGTACTGGGCGGCCCAGGCAAAGGTCGAAGAACGCTGGCACGACTCCAAGGAATGGTGGCGCTCGGCAGTGCTCAATACGGCGCGCATGGGCTGGTTCTCCTCGGACCGGACCATTCGCGAGTATGCGGGCGAAATCTGGAAAGCGCTGGACTGAAAACAGGGGGCACATCGTCACCTGATGCTCAGCCCCCTTCGCGGACAAATCCGCTCCTGAAGGCCGAAACCGGCTTTCAACCTTCAGGAGCGGACATGTCCACGAAGACTGGCTTACAGACGCCCCATTTCGACTGAATGTACCGCTCCACGTCAGGAGCGCGCTGAACCCCTCTCTCCCCTATACTGCGCACCGATAAACCTTCACACATCGAAAAGGATGTCGTCGCGTGCTTTGGATTTGCCTGGTGGTGGGCGGTGCGGTGCTGGGGTACTCGGTCAGTTACGACGAGTGGGAAGGCATGCTCATCGGCGCGGTCATGGGCTGGGGGCTATGGGCGGGTGTCCGCCTGTACCTGCTGGACAAGCGCTCGGCCGAACAGTCTGTGGAACTGCTGGCAACGCGCAAGACCGTCGAGTCCCTTCAACAACGTCTGACGCTCCTCGAATACCCGCCTGTTCCAAGCCCGCAACCGGCCGCCGAAGCGCAGCATGCCGCTCCGTTGCCCGCCGACTCGGTCATTATCGCAGCCCAGACCACCGGGCCTGAGCTGATCTGGGACCTGCCGGCCGAGGAAGCACCTGCAGCACCCGTCATCGCCCCGAAAACTCCGGCATCTTTAGGCAAAACACCGGCCACGCCATCCTCACCCAGCCTCGTCGAAAAGACCCTGTCCAGCGCCGTCAGCTGGCTGATGGGTGGCAATACGGTTTTGCGGGTCGGCATCGTGGTGCTGTTTCTGGGACTGGCTTTTCTGTTGCGCTACGCCACCGAAGGCATGGTCGTCCCCATCGAAGCGCGCTATGCAGGCGTGGCCTTCAGTGCACTGGCATTGCTGGGACTCGGCTGGTGGCTGCGCCTTCGCAACGCACCTTACGCACTGATGCTTCAGGGTGCTGGCATCGGCGTGCTGTACCTGACGGTATTTGCCGCCATGAAACTGCACACGCTGCTCGACCCGACGCTGGGCTTCGGGCTGTTGGTGGCGATCACGGCGTTCTCTGCCGTTCTGGCCCTGACCCAGAACTCCCTGGCGCTGGCCTGTGCAGGCGCACTGGGCGGTTTTGCCGCGCCGCTTCTGGCCTCGACCGGGCAGGGCAGCCACGTGTCGCTGTTCAGCTACTTCGCCCTGCTCAACGCAGGCATCTTCGCCATCGCCTGGTTCCGGGCCTGGCGCATCCTGAACCTGATCGGCTTTTTCGGCACGTTCGGCATTGGCTTTGCCTGGGGTATCAAGGCGTACACACCCGAGTTGTTCTGGAGCACCGAACCATTCCTGATCCTGTTTTTCCTCATGTATCTGGCGATCGGCCTGCTGTTCGCGCGACGCAAGCTTCAGGAACAGGCAAGCGGGCCACAGAATGACAGCCGCACGGCGCTGCTGCGCTGGTCGGCGCGTCAGGGCGACTATGTCGACGGCACGCTGTTGTTCGGGACGCCCATCGTCGGGTTCGGCCTGCAATATGCGCTGGTCGAACACCTGGAACTGGGCGCTGCATTCAGCGCATTGGCGCTGGGTGTGATTTACATGGCACTGGCGCGAGGGCTGGCAGCACGAGGCTCGGAGCGGACTGCTTTGCTGATGGAAACCTGCCTGGCGCTGGGCGTGGTGTTCACGACACTGGCGATCCCGCTGGGGCTGGGCTCGCAATGGACGACCTGCGCCTGGGCCGTGGAAGGCGCAGCCATTTTCTGGCTGGGCATGCGCCAGCACCGGATGTTGGCGCGCGCATTTGGTCTGTTCCTGCAACTGGCCGCCGGCGTCACTCTGCTGGGCAACCAGGACCTGTCGGACGCATCACTGTTGCTCCACGGTGATGACTGGACAGCGATGATTCTGGCGATTGCCGCCTTCGTCAGCGCCGGGTGCATCCATCGCTACAAGACATTGACGCTGGTGGATCAGGAATTGGCCAGAGCACTGCTGATTGTCTGGGCTGCGGCATGGTGGATGTTTTCCGTCATCAGCTTCATCCAGCTGTTCGTGCCCGTCTCGCTGCGGACCTCCGCCCTTCTGATAGCGACTGCCACCAGCGTCGTGCTCTGGAGCATCGCGGCATCGCGGCTGCGCTGGCCCGACCTGGCGACGTTGTGCGCCACACTGACACCGTTTTGCACCGTTCTGTTGCTGACCTCGCCAGGCACTTGGTATCACCCGGCACAGGATGGCGGCTGGCTGGCCTGGCTGGCCGTGGTCGCAGTGCACCTGGTCTCGCTTCGGCGTCTGGCAGAACTGCTGCCGAGCCTTGCGACTCGCATTGCACATATCGTCGGCTGCTGGCTGATCATTGCCTTACTGGCGCTGGAACTGCGTTTCGGGCTGATGCAATTGTCCGAGCAGTACAACGCATGGCGCTGGCTGGGCTGGGCCATTGTGCCGAGTCTGTACCTGTGGGCGATGACGTCGCAGCGCCAGTGGCCGTGGCCGGTATCCGCCTACCCTGAGGCGTACCGGGTCTACGCGGCCGCTCCCTTGGCCGTACTGATGCTCGCATGGTTCTGGCTGGCCAACATTTTCAGCGACGGTGCTGCCGATCCGCTGCCGTATGTCCCGCTGCTCAACCCCCTGGAAATCGGTCTGTTGTTCTCGCTGACAGGCGTCTTCCTGTGGATGCGCCATTGTTTGCCGAAAATGGGTCTGGATGACCTCCGCTCGCGCAATATTCCTTTGCTCATGGCAGGCGCTTCAGTCTTTGCGCTGGTCACGGCAATGATCATGCGTACCGCACATCACTGGGCTGACGTGCCCTGGAACACCGAAGACCTGCTCGAATCGATGCGCGTTCAGGCAGGGCTGTCGATCATCTGGACGTTGATGGCGCTGGCGCTGATGATCGGCGGGCACATGCGCGCTCACCGGCACATCTGGCTCGGTGGCGCGGCGCTGATCGGTGTCGTGGTGATCAAACTGTTCTTCATCGAACTGGGCAATCGTGGCGGCATGGAACGCATCGTCTCGTTCATAGGAGTTGGCATTCTGCTACTGGTGGTGGGATATTTCGCACCATTACCGCCGAAACCTCCCGTTACCCAGGCTGACGGGGAACCCGGCACGGCTCCAACCGCTGAGCCGAACAGCCCATGAGGAAACCGTTCTTGAGTCGCTCAACCTTGAAAATCGCTGTGCTCGGCATGACCCTGTGCACGACGATGGCCGCCCATGCTCAAGACAAACCGGCCGATTTCGCCAGCCAGACGCCGCTGACCCTGAGCGGTGACGGCCCTTGGTATCGCATCGAACTGCCGCTTTCGGTGCAGCTCAATGCGCGGCAGGCCGACCTGAGCGATCTGCGCGTTTTCAATAACGAAGGTCAGCCCCAGGCGTATGCCCTGAATCAGAAGCAGGCTTCGCAGGAACAGGAGCCCACGCCGATTCCGGTCAAATGGTTCGCGCTCTACAGCACCCAGGAAGCCGGTGACGCTCCGCCGGTCATTCGCATCGAGCGCGCCACCAATGGCACAGTGATCGAGGTCCAGCCGCAAAGCGACATCGAGGCGGGCGAAGAAGTGCTGCGCGGCTGGCTGCTGGATACCAGTGCGATCAAAGCCCCGCTTGAACAACTGATCATCGACTGGAGCGCCGAGCGCGAGGGTTTCCAGAGTTTCAGCATTGAGGCCAGCGATGACCTTCAGCACTGGCGCAACTGGGGTGAAGGACAGGTTGCACGCCTTTCGTTCGCCGACGAAGTGGTCGATCAGCGTGAAGTCGGTCTGCCCGGTCAGAGCGCTCGCTATCTGCGCCTGTTGTGGCGCTCGCCGCACAGCGCGCCCACGCTGATCTCGGCCCACCTGTTTGCCGCTGACAGCGAAACGCCGACCCCGCCGCTGACCTGGTCACCACCGGTCGCTGGCATGGTCGAAAAGGCCAACGAATATGTCTGGGAGCTGCCTGCGGGCCTGCCGGTCGAGCGCGTAAAAGTCGACATCGACCAGCCCAACAGCCTCGCACCGGGCACTCTCTATGCCCGCAGCGACATCAGACAGCCCTGGCAACCGGTCAGCAGCGGGCTGCTGTATCGCCTGACGCAAAATGGCAGCGATGTGGTTCAGGATCAGTTGCAATTGTCCGGGCGCATCGTCCAGCACCTCAAACTGGTGGTCGATGACCGCGGTGGCGGACTGGGCACCGAAGCGCCAGCACTGAGTGTCGCCGTGCGAGCCAGTGAAGTGGTGTTTCTGGCGCGTGGCAACGGGCCGTTCACCCTCGCGGTAGGCAATACCTCCGTCAAAGCCGCCAACCTCTCGCTGGCGATGCTCATTCCCGATTTCACCCCGCAGAAACTGGCCACGCTCGGCACGGCGAAACCGACCACCGCTACAGTCGCCAACATGGCTGCCCCGTTGCCGGCAGTACAGGAAAGCATCGACTTCAAGCGCATCGGACTCTGGGCCGTGCTGGTGCTGGGCGTGCTTTTTCTGGGCTGGATGGCGATGAGCACCTTGCGCGCGTCGAAACGCTGACAGGCCATCCAGGACCGCCGGATTCCAGCTACGCTGATCCGGCGTATGAACTGAAACAGTCATAAGCCAGTCTGATAGCAGTATTACGTCGCTACTCGCGTTAAACTGCGCGGGTTTTCATACCCCCTATTTTCGGAGCTATCCATGTCCCGCGTTACACTAAGTCGCTACTTGATTGAGCAGACCCGCAGCAACAACACTCCTGCCGATCTGCGCTTCCTGATCGAAGTAGTGGCGCGAGCATGCAAGGAAATCAGCCACGCCGTCTCCAAAGGCGCGCTGGGCGGCGTACTCGGCAGCATGGGTACCGAGAACGTGCAGGGCGAAGTACAGAAAAAGCTCGACGTGATCTCCAACGAGATCCTGCTGGAAGCCAACGAATGGGGCGGTCACCTGGCAGGCATGGCGTCCGAAGAAATGGACAACGCCTACCAGATTCCCGGCAAATACCCTAAAGGCGCCTACCTGCTGGTGTTCGACCCATTGGACGGTTCGTCCAACATCGACATCAACGCGCCGGTCGGCACCATCTTCTCCGTGCTGCGTTGCCCGAACCAGTACCTGAGCCAGAACGAAGCCCTGAACGAAAAGGCTTTCCTGCAGCCAGGCACCGAGCAGGTCGCTGCCGGTTATGCGATCTACGGTCCACAGACAATGCTGATCCTGACCCTGGGTGACGGCGTCAAAGGCTTCACGCTGGACCGCGAAATGGGCAGCTTCGTGTTGACTCACGAAGACATCACCATTCCCGAGACCACTCAGGAATTCGCCATCAACATGTCCAATCAACGCCACTGGGAAGCCCCGGTTCAGCGTTACGTGGAAGAGTTGCTGCAAGGCGAAGAAGGTCCGCTGAAGAAGAACTACAACATGCGCTGGGTCGCGGCGATGGTTGCCGACGTGCACCGCATCCTGACCCGCGGTGGTCTGTTCATGTACCCACGTGACAGTCGCGAGCCTTCCAAGCCGGGCAAACTGCGCCTGATGTACGAAGCCAACCCGATGTCGTTCCTCGTTGAACAGGCAGGCGGCGCGTCCACTGATGGCCATCAGCGCATCCTCGACATTCAGCCTGAAGGTCTGCACCAGCGTGTCGCGGTGTTCCTGGGCTCGAAACAGGAAGTCGAGCGCGCCACCGCTTACCATAAAGAGTAAGAGGAACAGACCGATGCGTGCGCCCTGGCTGCCGCTGCTCGACTGGTGGTTCGGTTCTGCCGAATCGCCCACTGAAGTGGTGAAATCCAGAAACACGCTCTGGTTTGGCAAGAAGAAGGCCAATGACACCGAAGCGCGAGAGCGCTTTGGTGATCAGGTCGAAAAGGCTCTTTCAGGCGGACTGGCCGAATGGGCGGAAAACCCCAAGGGCTGGCTGGCGTTGATCCTGTTGCTCGATCAACTGCCGCGCATGATCCATCGCGACACCCCCAAAGCCTTCGCCGGCGACTCGCGTGCGCAGTCACTGGTCAAACACGGCTTGAAGCTGGAGCGCGATCAGCATCTGGATCCGTTGCAGCGCACCTTTATCTATCTGGTGCTGGAACACAGTGAAGACCTCGCCGACCAGAATCGGGCCATCGCCTGCTTTGCCCGCCTGCTTCCCCTGCTGCCCGCCACGGATAGAGACTACTTCAAGAGCAGTCTGGATTACGCCGAACGCCATCAGAAGATCATTGCCCGTTTTGGGCGCTTTCCGCATCGCAATGCCATTCTGGGCAGGTCATCGACCGACGAAGAGATAGAATTTCTCAAGAAACCCGGCTCAAGCTTCTGATCGGCCAGATAAATCCTCGCGCCTGCCGGGAACCAGATCGGGTTTTTCTCTTCTAAGCTTTCGGTATTGCGCCAGCGTCAGGCTGCATCAGCCTGCGTTGCGACGCGACCCCCTTCCGTTCAGGAGCTACATCCATGTCCTTGCGCTATGTCGCGTTACTGTCGTTTTGCGTGTTTCTGGCTGCGTGCAGCAAAATCACCCAGGAGAATTACGCCAAGCTCTCCGCTGGCATGCCCAAGGCTCAGGTCGAGTCCCTGCTGGGCAGCCCGACCGAGTGCTCGGGTGCGCTAGGCATGTCCAGTTGCACCTGGGGTGATCAGAACACCTTCATCAGCGTCCAGTACGCAGCCGACAAGGTCGTGCTGTTCTCGGGCCAGGGCCTCAAATAAACATGATCAAGGTACTCGTTCGGTTTGGTATCTTCGTGATGGCCAGTTTCCTGGCAATCGGCTTTGCACACTCGGCTGACAACCTCGAGCCGAGGACCGTCGACAGCGTCGATCTCAAGCAGTATCAGGGCACCTGGTACGAGCTGGCGCGCTTGCCCATGTTCTTCCAGCGCAAGTGCGCCCAGTCCGAAGCCCATTACGCACTCAAGGATGACGGCACTATTGCCGTGACCAACCGCTGCCGCACCCTCGAGGGCGAGTGGCAGGAAGCGACCGGCACAGCGACACCGCAGGTGCCGGGCAAGACCGACAAACTGTGGGTCGTGTTCGACAACTGGTTCTCGCGTCTGCTGCCGGGCGTCGCCAAGGGTGATTACTGGGTACTGGACATCGGCAACGGCTACAAGACCGCCGTGGTCGGCAACCCGGACCGCAAATACCTGTGGCTGCTGTCGCGCACGCCGACCGTCTCCGAATCGGTCAAACAGGACATGCTGAGCAAGGCTCGCCAACAGGGTTACGACACCTCACGCCTGATCTGGCGCGAGGATGATTCGAAGATTGGCAAAGAAGCGAAGTAACGGTTCAAGCGGAGAAGTCTGATCGTGCCCACCGACAGGCACGATCAGGCAATGACGACTCAGTTCTGGTGATACTGCGCCGACAATTCGTGGACCGCCTCAATGAAAGCGCCCGCATTCGCGGGGTCGACTTCCGGCGTAATGCCATGACCCAGATTGAACACATGACCGGTGCCGCTGCCGTAGCTGGCGAGAATGCGTGCGACTTCCTGGCGGATCGCTTCAGGACGCGCATACAGCACGGTAGGGTCCATGTTGCCCTGCAATGAAACCTTGCTGCCGACACGCCGACGCGCTTCACCGATGTCGCAGGTCCAGTCCAGCCCCAATGCATCGGCACCGGCATCGGCAATGCTTTCCAGCCACAATCCGCCACCCTTGGTGAACAGAATCACCGGCACCTTGCGACCGTCATGCTCGCGGATCAGGCCGTTGACGATCTTGCGCATGTACGCCAGAGAAAACTCCTGATAGGCCGCCGAAGACAGGCTGCCGCCCCAACTGTCGAAAATCTGCACCGCCTGCGCACCCGCCAAAATCTGGCCGTTGAGGTAAGTGGTGACCGACTGCGCCAGCTTGTCCAGCAACAGGTGCATGGCTTGCGGGTTGTCGTAGAGCATCGCCTTGGATTTACGGAAGTCCTTCGACGAGCCGCCTTCGACCATATAGGTCGCCAGTGTCCACGGGCTGCCGGCAAAGCCGATCAGCGGAACGCGACCATTGAGTTCGCGGCGGATGGTGCTGACCGCGTCCATCACGTAACCCAGATCCTTCTGCGCGTCAGGGATCGGCAGGGCTTCGATGTCAGCCAGTGTGCTGACAGTCTTCTTGAAACGCGGGCCTTCGCCGGTTTCGAAATACAGGCCCAGCCCCATCGCATCGGGAATGGTCAGAATATCGGAGAACAGGATCGCCGCGTCCAGCGGGTAGCGATCCAGCGGCTGCAGCGTGACTTCACAGGCGAACTGCGGGTTCTTGCACAAGCTCATGAAGTCCCCGGCGCTGGCGCGGCTGGCACGGTACTCGGGCAGATAGCGGCCCGCCTGACGCATCATCCAGACAGGGGTCATGTCCACGGGTTGCTTGAGCAGGGCGCGCAGGAAACGGTCGTTCTTCAGGGCAGTCATGTCGGCATCCGCTATAAAAGTGCGGGCATTTTCTCAGAGCGCGACGCAAAAGGCACGGCAAGAGCCGTGCCTTTTATCTATCGGGTCGATTTGCCGCAGGAGCCGGTGGGTGACTGAAGTCACTCAGCCCTGATTTTTTACGGGTTGGATTGCATGATATTTTTTATCCAGTCTTCAAAAAAAGACACGCGCGTGTACTGACCGGTGCCGTCGAACAGCGTACGACTGACCAGCCCGACTTCAACATAGTCATTTCCAACGCGATACAGGAGAGGCCCACCGGAATCACCACCCGCCTGATTGTAGCCCGCGCAGATGTTGTTTTCCGGATTGAAGTGAGTGTCGGGGTAGCCTTCTGGAACGTAGATGCACCGCACATCAGTCAGTACACGGCCCTGTCCCTGGTAAAGACATCGGACAATTCGCCGGCGTCGGTTCTACCCAGCCCGATCAGCGTCACCGGAGAGCCGTCCCTGAGCGGGACAGGTGCCTGATGGCTGTCCAGCCTAAGGAAATCAGTGCTCTGCGCTGGACGGGTCAGCTTGACCAGAGCGATGTCGTATTGGCCCCGGTTCAAATCCGCATGAGGGAAAATCTTGCCGATTGCGATGCGCTCTTTCTCGATGAGTTCGGGTCGATACTGCTCAAGACCGATACTGACCAGGCGCGCTTGAGTGTCGCGCAGACAGTGCTCAGCGGTCAAAACCCATTGAGGCGCAATCAGCGCACCACCACAGACATGCGCACCATCTTCCTTGACCAGTGCCGCAAAAAACGGATATTGCCCGCGAGGTGCGGGCTCACCGCCGATGATCTTTCCGATGCCATCGGTGGAACGGTCCGCGACACAGCCACCCAGAGTGGCGACCAGAAAAATTAACGCGAGTAGCTTGTTCATGATCAACTCCCTGATCGTGACTGTTTTTCGTTACAACGCCGCTGCGATCCTGCAACGCACGTCGAGGTTGAGGCCTGTCAGACGAGTCATGACTCGCTGGACCGGTTTTCAGTAAAACGAAATGAGTCGGAAGCGGGAACTGTCAGAACTGACAGCAAAGGCGGGGAAACAGCCTGATGAAGGCTGGTCAGACTTGAGGCGCGGAACCTGCGCCCGCCAAACAACAGATGATTAACTGACTAAACGCTGCATTGTGGGAGACGGCTTGCCGGCGATGAAGTCGGCGCGGTGTGTCAGACGATCCGTGTCATCGTTCATCGCGGGCAAGCCCCCTCCCACAGGGTAAGTTGTTGGGGCGATCAGATCAGGCAGTTGCGGACTGAAGGCTTAACGCTCTCGATTTACAGCGCCGAAACCATCAAACGCCCAGGTAATCCAGAATCCCTTCAGCCGCGTTACGGCCTTCGAAGATCGCGGTAACCACCAGGTCGGACCCACGAACCATGTCGCCACCGGCGAAGATTTTCGGGTTGCTGGTCTGGTGCTTGTACTGAGACTGCTCCGGCGCAATCACGCGGCCCTGACTGTCGGTGTTGATGGTGGAGGGCTCGAACCATGCAGCCGGGCTCGGACGGAAGCCGAAGGCGATGACCACGGCATCGGCCGGGATGATTTCCTCGGAACCCGGAATCGGCTCGGGGCTGCGGCGACCACGGGCATCCGGCTCGCCGAGACGTGTCTCGACCACTTTCACGCCTTCGACCTTGTCTTCGCCAACGATAGCGATCGGCTGACGGTTATAGAGAAACTTCACGCCCTCTTCCTTGGCGTTCTTCACTTCCTTGCGCGAACCCGGCATGTTTTCTTCGTCACGACGATAGGCGCAGGTCACCGACTTGGCACCCTGACGGATCGACGTACGGTTGCAGTCCATCGCCGTGTCGCCACCGCCTAGCACAACGACCCGCTTGCCTTTCATGTCGACAAAATCTTCAGGCGACTTTTCGAAGCCCAGATTGCGATTCACGTTGGCGATCAGGAAGTCGAGCGCATCGTGCACGCCTGGCAGGTCTTCACCGGCAAAGCCGCCTTTCATGTAGGTGTAGGTGCCCATCCCCATGAAAACGGCATCGTACTCTTCGAGCAACTGGTCGATGGTGACGTCCTTGCCGATTTCGGTATTGAGGCGGAACTCGATACCCATACCGGTGAACACTTCGCGACGATGGCTCAGCACGCTCTTTTCGAGTTTGAATTCGGGAATACCGAAGGTCAGCAGACCGCCGATTTCCGGGTTCTTGTCGAACACCACCGGCGTCACACCACCACGCACCAGTACATCGGCGCAACCCAGGCCGGCAGGACCGGCGCCGATGATTGCCACGCGCTTGCCGGTGGGTACGACCTTGGACATATCAGGACGCCAGCCCATGGCGAAGGCGGTGTCGGTGATGTACTTCTCGACCGAACCGATGGTCACGGCGCCGAAGCCGTCGTTCAGGGTGCAGGCACCCTCGCACAGACGGTCCTGCGGACACACGCGACCGCAGACTTCCGGCAGGGTATTGGTCTGGTGCGACAGTTCGGCGGCCGCCAGAATGTTGCCCTCGGCCACCAGCTTGAGCCAGTTGGGAATGAAGTTGTGCACGGGGCACTTCCATTCGCAATACGGGTTACCGCAGCCCAGGCAACGGTGCGCCTGATCGGCGGACTGCTGGGGCTTGAAGGGTTCGTAGATCTCCACGAACTCTTTCTTGCGCTGACGCAGCAGCTTCTTCTTCGGGTCTTTACGCCCGACATCGATGAACTGAAAGTCGTTACTTAGACGCTCGGCCATTCTCTAGAACCTCTACACGACAGCTTCAGGCCATGGCCGTGAAGCTGCAGGAAATCATGTTCGCAGGCGTTCGCGCACTGCTGTGGTCGTGCGGCGTGAAACACGCCGCGTGCAGTTGCGCTTATTGCGGGTTCGCCCGGGTGCTGGAGAGCAGCGACTTCAGGTTGGCAGCCTTGGGCTTGACCAGCCAGAAACGACGCAGGTAGTCGTCCAGATTTTCCGCAAGGTTACGACCCCATTCACTGTCGGTTTCCGCGACGTACTCGTTCAGCACGCTCTGCAGGTGAGTGCGATACGCCTCCATCGCCTCGCCGCTGATGCGCTGGATTTCAACCAGCTCATGATTGACGCGGTCGACGAACGTGTTGTCCTGATCCAGCACGTAGGCGAAACCGCCGGTCATGCCGGAACCGAAGTTGTAGCCGGTCTTGCCGAGGACACAGACGAAGCCGCCGGTCATGTATTCGCAGCAATGGTCGCCCGTGCCCTCCACAACCGTGTGGGCACCGGAGTTACGCACCGCGAAACGCTCACCCGCCGTGCCCGCCGCGAACAGCTTGCCGCCGGTCGCGCCGTACAGGCAGGTGTTGCCGATGATCGCGCTTTCGTTGGTCTTGAACGGGCTGCCCTTGGGCGGCACGATCACCAGCTTGCCAGCGGTCATGCCTTTGCCGACGTAGTCGTTGGCATCGCCTTCCAGGTACATGTTCAGGCCACCGGCGTTCCACACGCCAAAACTCTGACCGGCCGTGCCCTTGAAGCGGAACGTGATCGGCGCCTTGTTCATGCCCTGGTTGCCATGCAGACGGGCGATTTCGCCGGAAATCCGCGCGCCGATGGAGCGGTCGCAGTTGCAGATATCCATCTCGTACTCGCCGCCGCTGAGGGCTTCAATGGCCGGTTTGGCGAGCTCTACCATCTTCTCGGCCAGCAGGCCCTTGTCGAATGGCGGGTTGCGATCCACGAGACTGAACTGAGGCTTGTCAGCTGGAATGTGGTCGCTGCCCAGCAACGGCGTCAGGTCCAGGTGCTGCTGCTTCTCGGTTTCACCCGGCAGCATTTCCAGCAGATCGGTACGGCCGATCAGCTCTTCCAGCGAACGCACGCCCAGTTTTGCCAGCCACTCACGCGTCTCTTCAGCCACGTAAGTGAAGAAGTTGATCACCATGTCGACCGTGCCGATGTAGTGATCCTTGCGCAGCTTCTCGTTCTGAGTCGCGACGCCGGTGGCGCAGTTGTTCAGGTGGCAGATACGCAGGTATTTGCAGCCCAGCGCGATCATTGGCGCTGTGCCGAAGCCGAAGCTCTCGGCACCCAGAATCGCAGCCTTGATCACGTCGAGGCCGGTTTTCAGGCCGCCGTCGGTCTGCACGCGGACCTTGCCGCGCAGATCGTTGCCGCGCAGGGTCTGGTGAGTTTCGGCCAGCCCCAGCTCCCACGGCGCACCGGCGTACTTGATGGAGGTCAGTGGCGAAGCACCGGTACCGCCGTCATAACCGGAAATGGTGATCAGGTCGGCGTAAGCTTTGGCGACACCGGCCGCAATCGTGCCGACGCCCGCTTCCGCCACCAGTTTGACCGAGACCAGCGCCGCCGGGTTGACCTGCTTGAGGTCGAAAATCAGCTGCGACAAATCTTCGATGGAATAGATGTCATGGTGCGGTGGTGGCGAGATCAGAGTGACGCCCGGCACTGCATAACGCAGCTTGGCGATCAGACCGTTGACCTTGCCGCCCGGCAACTGCCCGCCTTCGCCAGGCTTGGCGCCCTGAGCGACCTTGATCTGCAGCACGTCGGCGTTGACCAGGTATTCCGGCGTCACGCCGAAACGACCTGTCGCAATCTGCTTGATCTTGGAGCTGCGGATGGTGCCGTAGCGAGCCGGGTCTTCGCCGCCTTCGCCGGAGTTGGAGCGGGCACCCAGACGGTTCATCGCCTCGGCCAGCGCTTCGTGCGCCTCGGGCGACAGTGCGCCCAGCGAGATACCCGCCGAGTCGAAACGCTTGAGAATCTCGGGCAGCGGCTCGATTTCGTCGATGCTCAGCGGCTGGTCGAGGGTCTTGACCTGTAGCAGGTCGCGAATCATCGACACCGGACGCTTGTCCACCAGCGAGGTGTATTCCTTGAACTTGCTGTAGTCTCCCTGCTGCACGGCAGCCTGCAGGGTGCTGACCACGTCCGGGTTGTAGGCGTGGTATTCGCCACCGAACACGAACTTGAGCAGACCGCCTTGCTGGATCGGCTTGCGCGGGCTCCAGGCTTCGGCCGCCAGGGCCTTCTGCTCGGCTTCGATGTCGACGAAACGCGCGCCTTTCAGGCGACTCGGCACACCACGGAAACTGGTGTTGCAGACCTCTTCGGACAAGCCAATGGCTTCGAACAGCTGCGCACCACGGTAGGACGCAACGGTCGAGATGCCCATCTTGGACAGGATCTTGAGCAGGCCCTTGGTGATGCCTTTACGGTAATTCTTGAAGACTTCGTACAGATCGCCCAGCACTTCGCCAGTACGGATCAGGTCGCCCAGCACTTCGTAGGCCAGGAACGGATAGACCGCCGACGCACCGAAACCGATCAACACTGCAAAGTGATGCGGGTCACGGGCGGTCGCGGTTTCGACCAGAATGTTGCTGTCGCAACGCAGGCCCTGCTCGGTCAGGCGATGGTGAACCGCGCCAACCGCCAGCGATGCGTGAACCGGCAGTTTGCCCGGTGCAATATGGCGGTCGCTCAGCACGATCAGGGTATGACCGGAACGCACCGCTTCTTCGGCCTGATCGGCGACGTTGCGGACTGCGGCTTCAAGGCCCATCTGTTCGTCGTAGTTCAGGTCGATGATGTAGCGTTCGAAGCCCGGACGATCCAGGTTCATCAGCGAGCGCCACTTGGCCGGAGAAATGACCGGCGAGCTGAGGATCACGCGTGAAGCGTGCTCAGGCGACTCCTGGAAAATGTTGCGCTCGGCACCGAGGCAGATTTCCAGCGACATGACGATGGCTTCACGCAGCGGGTCGATCGGCGGGTTGGTGACCTGCGCGAACTGCTGACGGAAGTAGTCGTAAGGCGAGCGCACACGACGTGACAGCACGGCCATCGGCGTGTCGTCACCCATCGAACCCACGGCTTCCTGGCCCTGCTCGCCCAGCGGACGCAGTACCTGATCGCGCTCTTCGAACGTGACCTGATACATCTTCATGTACTGCTTGAGCTGGTCGCTGTTATAGAAAGCCGAACCGTGGTCGTTGTCTTCCATGGTCGCCTGAATGCGCAAGGCGTTCTTGCGCAACCACTGCTTGTACGGATGACGTGACTTGAGGCGATTATCGATGGCGTCGGTGTCGAGAATCTGACCGGTCTCGGTGTCGACCGCGAAAATCTGGCCCGGACCGACACGGCCCTTGGCGATGACGTCCTCAGGCTTGTAGTCCCACACGCCGATTTCCGACGCCAGGGTGATGTAACCGTTCTTGGTGGTGACCCAGCGCGCCGGGCGCAGACCGTTACGGTCCAGCAGGCAGACCGCATGGCGACCTTCGGTCATCACGACACCGGCCGGGCCGTCCCACGGTTCCATGTGCATGGAGTTGTATTCATAGAAGGCCCGCAGATCCGGGTCCATGGTCTCGACGTTCTGCCACGCAGGCGGAATGATCATGCGCACGCCACGGAACAGGTCGATGCCACCGGTGACCATCAGCTCGAGCATGTTGTCCATGCTCGACGAGTCGGAGCCGACGCGGTTGACCAACGGCCCCAGCTCATCCAGTTCCATCAGGTCGTTGGTGAACTTGGTACGACGCGCCTGTGCCCAGTTGCGGTTACCGGTAATGGTGTTGATCTCGCCGTTGTGGGCAAGGAAGCGGAACGGCTGGGCCAGCGGCCATTTCGGCAGGGTGTTGGTCGAGAAACGCTGGTGGAACACGCAGATCGCGGTTTGCAGGCGCTCGTCGCTCAGGTCCGGGAAGAAGGCCGTGAGATCGGCCGGCATCATCAGACCTTTATAAATGATGGTCTTGTGCGAGAAGCTGCAGATGTAGTGCTCGGTGTCAGCGGCGTTGGCAACCGATGAACGGCGACGCGCACTGAACAGCTTGATCGCGAATTCCTGATCGCTGAGGCCTTCACCGCCGATGTAGACCTGCTCGATCTTCGGCAGACGCTCCAGCGCCAGACGACCCAGCACGCTGGTATCGATCGGTACCTGGCGCCAGCCCACCAACTCCAGGCCCTCAGCCAGGATTTCGCGGTTCATGTTTTCGCGTGCGGCTTCGGCTTTGGCGTCATCCTGATTGAGGAACACCATGCCCACGGCGTATTGGCGGGGCAGATCGACACCGAAGTGTTCCTTGGCCTTTGCGCGCAGGAAGCCGTCGGGCTTCTGAATCAGCAGACCACAACCGTCGCCGGTCTTGCCGTCGGCATTGATGCCACCACGGTGGGTCATGCAGGTCAGGGCTTGGATAGCCGTCTGCAACAGGTGATGACTGGGCTCGCCTTGCATGTGTGCGATCAGGCCGAAACCACAGTTATCCTTGAATTCATCTGGTTGGTACAGACCTGCTTTCATAGACACTTTCTCACCAGGCTGCCTCTATGCGAGGCAAATTTCCTTTTAATTCAACCAATTACCTGACACGCCGAACGTACGCCGGCTTCGGACGGGCAAAACGGAGGTCATTGTACACAGCGACACTAGGGCTCACAAATTTAACGACGATTGGTGGATAATCAATGTCGCAATTATGAAAGTTTTAAAGCGGGTCGCTGTGGTAGTCAAAGTATTTCTTGAAGAATCTGACTGAAGCGACTGAGACTGCGGAGCGTTTGTAACGCAGACGCCACAAGGCGCGCCCCGAAAAGGCGGCGCGCTCAAGCGGGTAAAGTCAGGTTTGCCGGGTGAGCGGCCCGGATAAGGCCGCTGCGACTTCAGCGAGTGGCGCCAAGCTCTTGTTGGATGCTTGCGACAGTACGAGGCCAAGGTTTACCAGCCTGAACCTTGGCTGGCAATACCTTGATGGCTGCCAGGGCGGCAGCACGGTCAGAAAAGTTACCGTAGGTCACCACATACAGCGGCTTGCCCTGCAGGGTTTTCTTGAAGTAACGGTACTCGCCGCCCTGCTCTGCCACGTAGGCCTGAGCGGTCGCTTCGGAGCTGGTGCCGAGGATCTGCACCACGTAGTGGCCTGGTGCCTGACCGCTGTACCAGTTGCCACCGGCAGCCGGTTTGGCGGCAGCAGGCTTCTCGGCTGGCTTGGCGGCCGGCGCTGGAGCAGGTTTGGCAGTCGCCACCTGAGTCGGCGCTGGCGCAGGCTTGGCAGCCGGTGCAGGCTGAGTCACCGGCGCGGGAGATGTCGGCGCAGGAATGGACGAGCGTGGCGTCTGAGCCGCAGCCTGACCCGCAGGAACACCTGCTGGCGGCGCAGTCGTGGTCACGGTCGGAGGCTGAGCGGGCGAGCCCGATGGCACCGCATCTTCATCGGAATCACTCGAACCCGCCGCCTCGGCCAGCGGGCCGCGCATGACAGGTTGTGAATTGCCACCCAGCGGCAACGGCATCGGCTGGGAGTTGCCTGCGAATTCGATGGCCGGACCACCGTTGTTCGATTGCTGGGCAGATGGCGTGCCCTGCCCCAGAGGCAGTTGCGCCTGAGCGGAAGCAGGGTCATTGACAGGCGTCTTGTCGCCACGTCCCGGGATCAGCACAGCGGCTGCCACGGCCACGAGCACGACAGCCCCCAGAGCCAATACGTGTTTTTTCGGCATGTTGAACCCCACACTTGGACGCTTGACCGCAGAACGACTTGCGATCATCGCCTCGATCATTGAATCGCGGGCCACCTGGTTGATCGCCCCAGGCCAGCCATCGGACTGTTCATGGATATCGGTGATCTGGTCGGCAGTAAACAATGCGATTCCCTGCCCTGCACCCTCCAGACGTTGAGCCAGATACTCCCGGGTTTCTTCTTCCGTATAAGGTTGCAACTCGATGACGTGAAAGCGCTCGCCTTCAACGTCGCCCTGCAGTTCGGCACACAACTGATCGAGACGATCGAGCAGTGACGGCTCACCAAACAGGAACACGTGCGGGCGCCCTTCCGGCGTACCCGCTGCAAGCCCCAGCAACGCTTCGAGCGCCGAATCGCCCAGTTGTTCCGCATCGTCAACCAGCAGGTACACTTCCTGCCCCGTCAGACCGAGCTGAACCACTTGCGACAGGATCGACTGCATTTCGGCATGAGCAACGCTCAGGGCCTGTGCGACCTGTTGCAGCACACCGGCTGCATCGCTGGCGCCTCGCGCGGAAACCACCACGCTCTGGACCGATTGCTTGTTGGTACTGGCCACCAGTGCCTGGCGCAGCAGGGTCTTGCCGCTGCCCTGAGGACCGGTAACCGCCAGCAGCAGCTGACTGTAACGCGCCAGATGATGAAGCTGACCCAGCACCGGCTTGCGCTGGGCAGGGAAGAATTTGAAGCCAGGTACCCGCGCTGCAAAGGGGTCATGACTCAACTGGTAATGACCGAGGAAGGCCTCGTCGGCGTGCAAACTAGTCATGGGTTTCCGTTAACCTCTAAGCTGATCCACCAGGGCGCGGTAATCCGCAACCAGAGTGGCCTGTAGTACTTCTTTTGGATAATCGTCCGTGATGACCGCTTCACCCATCTCACGCAAGAGCACCAGACGCAGGCGCCCGTCGATGACTTTTTTGTCGATTGCCATGTGTTCGAGGAAATGCTCTTCGGTCATGTCCTGCGGGGGCACCACCGGCAGACCGGCACGCTGGAAAAGACGGATGCCGCGGTCGCGATCCTGCGTGCTGATCCAGCCCAGACGCGAGGACATTTCCAGCGCCATGACCGTACCGGCGGCAACCGCCTCGCCATGCAGCCAGACACCATAGCCCATATGCGTCTCGATGGCGTGACCAAATGTGTGACCCAGGTTCAATGTCGCCCGCACACCCGACTCGCGCTCGTCGGCACCGACGACCAGCGCCTTGGCCGCGCAGGAACGTTCGATGGCGGTGGTCAATGCAGCCTGATCCAGCCCGCGCAACGCGTCGACATGCTCTTCGAGCCAGGTCAGGAACGGCTCATCGCAGATCAGCCCGTATTTGATGACTTCTGCAAGTCCCGCGGACAGTTCACGCGCGGGCAGGGTATTGAGCGAGGTGGTGTCGATCAGTACGACGCCGGGCTGATAGAACGCACCGACCATGTTCTTGCCCAGCGGATGATTGATGCCGGTCTTGCCACCCACCGAGGAGTCAACCTGCGACAGCAACGTGGTCGGAATCTGGATGAAGTTCACGCCGCGCTGATAGCACGCGGCGGCAAACCCGGCCATGTCACCGATAACGCCGCCACCCAGCGCGATGACCGTTGTGCGGCGGTCATGACGGGCCGTCAGCAGACCGTCGAAAATGGTTTGCAGGGTTTCCCAGTTCTTGAACGCTTCGCCATCGGGAAGCACGATCGGCAGAACGTTGTAACCGGCGAGCGTGCGGGTCAGTCGCTCCAGATACAGCGGTGCGACCGTTGTATTGGACACGATGGCCACCTGGCGCCCGACGATGTGCGGGGTCAGGAGTTCGGGACGATCCAGAAGGCCTTCGCCGATATGGATCGGATAGCTACGCTCACCAAGCTCGACCTTAAGTGTCTGCATGTGTCCCCACGTTGATTGCCGGTTCGACGGTTGCACACCTGGGTGCGTCAGGACAGCCATTGTGCCGGACCCTGTACCGTCGCTGTTTTATTGGTCGCCGAGGATAGCGCATTTTTGTCTGCGCTTTAACGGGGAGGAAGCTCGGCAAGACGAGCCAGAATGTCCAGAACCACCATGCGCGGCGGCCGCTCGTCGGTTTCGACCACAAGGTCGGCGATTTCCCGGTACAGCGGGTCGCGAATGGCCAGCAATTCGCCCAGCACGCGAGCAGGATCAGCCGTACGCAACAAAGGACGATTGCGATCGCGTGCCGTCCGGCCGACCTGTTGCTCGACCGACGCGTGCAGATACACCACTCGCCCGCCAGCATGCAGCGCCTGACGATTTTCGCTGCGCATGACCGCCCCGCCGCCCGTGGCCAAAACAACGCCATCGGCCTCGCACAGCTCTGCAATCATGGCCTGCTCACGGTCGCGAAAGCCCGGTTCGCCTTCCTTGTCGAAAATCCAGGGAATATTGGCACCCGTGCGCAACTCGATTTCCTTGTCGGAATCCTTGAACGGCAGTCGCAACTCTTTGGCAAGCAAACGGCCGATGGTGCTCTTGCCAGCACCCATCGGCCCCACAAGTATTAAATTTCGCACAGAATCAACGACTCACAGCAATCGCCTGGTTGTTCATGATACGCGGTGTCAGAAATACCAACAGCTCGGATTTCGCCTCTGCTACCACGTCGCGCCTGAAAAGGCGGCCAAGATACGGCACATCACCGAGAAATGGCACTTTCTCTACAACTTTACTTTGCGTATTGGAGAACACGCCACCGATCACGATGGTCTCGCCGTCGGAAATCAGCACCTTGGCGTTGACCTCGTTTTTCTTGATCGGAGGCACGCCCAGGACCGCATTGAGGTAGTCGGGCTCATCCTTGGTGACCTTGACCTCCATGATGATGCGGTTGTCCGGCGTAATCTGCGGCGTAACCTCCAGCGACAGGGACGCTTCCTTGAAGCTCACCGTCGTGGCGCCACTGGAGCTGGACTCCTGATACGGAATCTCTGTGCCCTTGAGGATTTTTGCGGTTTCCTTGTCGGAGGTGACGACCTTGGGCTGGGATACGATTTCGCCGTTACCGGTTTTTTCCATCGCACTCAGTTCAAGGTCAAGCAGCGCGTTGTTGGTCAGGAAACCGATGCCGACGCCCGCCGTTGCATCAGGAGCGCCCAGATCCACAAACGGTATGTTGGCGGTCAGATCGTTGCCCGTATTGCCTGCCTCATCGCCGTTATCGTCGAGACCGCCGACGCTCCACTTGCGAGACCGGTCGGTCCGACCGCCCCAGCGCACGCCGATCTGCTTGTCATAATCAACGTTGGCTTCAACGATTCGCGCCTCGATCAGCACCTGACGAACCGGAATATCCAGCTGCGAGACGATACGGCGCAGTTCGTCGAGTCGATCCTGAGTCTGGTAGGCAATGATGTTGTTGGTGCGCTCATCCACGGTAATGGAGCCACGCTCGTCCGCCTTGGACTCGGCGCTGGTGACCGACTGGAACAGCTTGGCAATGTCCGCCGCCTTGGCGTAGTTGACCTGCAGCAGTTCCCGACGCAGCGGCGCCAGCTCGGCAATCTGCTTGAGAGACTCCAGTTCCTGACGTTCACGGGCGGCAATTTCATCAGCCGGCGCGACCAGCAACACGCTGCCGACCTTGCGCTTGTCCAGGCCCTTGGTCTTGAGCACCAGGTCCAGGGCCTGATCCCACGGCACGTTCTGCAGACGCAGGGTGATACCGCCCTGAACCGTGTCACTGGCAACCAGGTTGAGGTTGGTGAAATCGGCAATCAGCTGCAGTACCGAGCGCACATCAATGTCCTGGAAATTCAGCGACAACTTCTCGCCGGTGTAGACCGGCTTGTCGGCCGCTCGTCGGTCTACATCCTCATTGGTCAATGGACGCACGCTGATGGTCAGTTTGTTTTCGGTCTGGAACGCCGAGTAATCGAACGCACCGGACGGCTCGATGGAAATGCTGGCCTTGTCGCCGGACGCCGTGGCGCTGACAAATTGAACGGGCGTGGCGAAGTCCTTCACATCCAGACGCACGCGCAGCGGCTCGGGCAATTGCGTCTTGGCGAAGTCGACACGGATCTTGCCGCCCTGCTCCTGAATATCTGCCGCGATGCTTGCGTTACTCAGGTCGATGACCACGTTGCCTTCGCCCAGCTCACCGCGCTGGAAGTCGACGTTGCGAATGGCTCGGGCGCCCGCAGGCACATAAGGCCGCGCCGACGCAGGCGTTGGCGGCGGCACGGCGACCCGTGCAGCCCCCTTGGCCGTGGTCGGCTGGGAAGCCTGCGCTGCCGCCGCACCCTGACCGATCACCACGAACAGGTTGTTGCCGTCGACGCGAGAGCTGTAAGGCGAAAGCGTGGTCAGGTTGATGATGACCCGCGTGCGGTCCTGGGCCTGAACAACCACCACACTGCGGGCATTGCCTGCGCCCAGATCACGGCTCTTGGTCGCCAGCTGGCTGGTCACGCCCGGCAGGTCCAGCGCGATGCGCGCAGGCTGCTCGGTGGTATAGCCACGCGGCGCGGGCACCGGTGCGTCGAAGGAAAGCTTGAGCTCGATTCGATCACCCGGCAGGGCCGCGACATCGAGCGTCTTGAGATTGGCGGCCTGGAGAACCGGCGAAATCATCGCTATCCATAACGAAACGCCGATAATCGAGAGAATCCGGGTCATGATCAATTTCCGTTGTGCGGTGCTGTACATGCTTGGCCTTGCCCACTTCATGAGCGTTCTTTGAGGGCGATACTGCGCGGCCTTTCCAGCCAGGCCCCCTCTCCATCAGGAACTATTTCAATGACATCGACCTGCCCGTCGCTGACCGACACGATGCGACCGTTGTTGCGACCCAGATAATCACCCACCTTCACGCGATAGACGCCTCCCGCCCCGTGCAACAGGGCAAAGGTGCCGGAGTCGTTGCCGATGGTACCGACCATTTCGAACGACTCGATGTTGAAGCCTTCGAGAAACTGCTTCACCCGGGTCTCGTCCGGCGCGATCAGACGCGAGCCTTTCTGGCGGCTGAGCGCGTCGACCTTGACCGCCGGCTGAAACGGGCTGCGCAGACTGGCTGCGTTATAGGTGAACGCCTCATAGGCACGAAACCTTGGCAACGGCTCGATGGTGCCGCTCGGGCGCGCCTGAGCCTGCGCCACGAACTCGCTCAGGTCAGCGTAATCATTACCGCCGCCGCAACCGGCTAACCCCGCCAGGACCGTACTGACGCACAACACACGCGCCACCCTCATTTCTTCAGCCCTTCATCGTTGTAACGGTAAGTCTTCGCCAGAATGTTCATGCGCAACTTGGCAGGCACCTTCGGATCAGCCGGTTTGATGTCGAAATCATGCAGCGTCACGATGCGCGGCAACCCGGCCACGCCACTGACGAAGGTCGCCAGATCGTGATACCCGCCGACCACTGTGATCTGTATTGGCAGTTCGATGTAGAACTGCTGCACCGCCTCGGGCAACAGTTTGATTTCCTCGAACTCCAGACCGCTGCCCAGACCGGTGCGGGTAATGTCTTCCAGCAGACCGGGCACTTCGGTGTCGCTGGGCAATTGCCGAAGCAGAGCGCCGAAGGTGTTTTCCATTTCCTCCATCTGCTTCTTGTAAGGCTCGAGATTTGCGGCCTGGAACGCCTTGGTGGAAAACTGTTCCTTGAGCGACACCTCACTGGCCTGCGCGTTCTCCAGCTGGGTTTCCATGTCCTGAATGAACAGGAAATAGCCCAGAGCGAAGATCAGCACAGCCAGCAGCACGCCCGCAATCGCCTTGACCGCAGCAGGCCATGAACCCAGGTTGTTGAGGTCGAGTTCGTTGAGTTCGACCTTGCGAAGCCCTTCCAGCCACTCGCTCATGTTCATGGCTTGGCTCCTTCGGCAACCGGGACCTGGACCTGGGGTTGGGTCTGACGCACAGTCAATTGAAAGACGTTGGCCTGATCCACGGTGCCTGCAGTGGTCGCCTTGACCTCGGTCAGGCTGGGTGCCTCGAGCCAGTCGGACGCTTCAAGGTTACGCATGAGGTCGGAAACCCGGTTGTTCGATTCGGCCGCACCGGTGATCGCGATCAGTTTGTCAGTCATCTTGACCTGCGAGAAATACACGCCTTCCGGCAGGGTGCGGGCGAGCTGATCGAACACACGTCCGGTGATTGGCCGGTTGCCTTGCAGGTCCTGGATGATCTTCATGCGCTCCAGCAATTGCTTGCGTCGCGCCTTGAGGTCGCTGATTTCCTTGATGCGCACATCGAGTTGCGCGATCTCTTTCTGCATGAAGGCATTGCGCGCCAACTGGCTGTCGATCGCCATACCGATGTAGCGATCAATCAGGAACAAGACGCCGACAGACACCACCAGCACGCAGACCAGTACAGTCAGAAAGCGTTTCCTGCGCTCTTCGCGCAGTTCTTCACGCCAGGGTAGGAGGTTGATCCGCGCCATCAGTCGAAGCTCCTCAAAGCAAGACCGCACGCGATCATCAACGCAGGCGCATCACTGGCCAGAGCACCCGCATTCACCTTTGAGCTCAGGGCCATGTCGGCAAACGGATTGGCCACCTGGGTCGGCGTGCCGAGACGGCGCTGGATCAGATGTTCCAGGCCCGAGATCGAAGCCGTACCGCCAGCGAGCATGATGTGATCCACGGAGTTGTACTGACCTGCGGCAAAGAAGAACTGAAGGGAACGCGAGACCTGCTGCACCAGCGCATCCTTGAATGGCTCCAGCACTTCGCTGATGTAGTCGTCTGGCAGCCCGCCCTGTTTCTTGGCAAGCCCGGCCTCTTCCATCGACAGGCCGTAGCGACGCTGGATTTCTTCAGTCAACTGGCGGCCGCCGAACAGTTGCTCGCGGGTGTAGATGATCCGGCCATGGTGCAGAACGCTCAGCGTGGTCATGGTTGCGCCGATATCGACCACTGCAACGGTCAGTTCGTCATGACCGTTACCCAGCTGCGCAGCCAGCAGCCCGAATGAACGCTCAAGGGCATAGGCTTCGACATCGACGACCTTTGCGGTGAGGCCCGCCAGTGCCAGCGCAGCCTCGCGCACCTCGACGTTTTCCTTGCGGCAGGCGGCCAGCAGGACTTCAACGCGTTCGGGGTTGCGCAGTGAATAGCCCTGGACTTCGAAATCGATGGCCACTTCTTCAAGGGGATAGGGGATGTACTGATCAGCCTCGAGCTTGAGCTGATTCTCCATGTCATCGTCCGAGAGACCGGCGTCCATCTCGATGGTCTTGGTGATGACCGCCGAGCCTGCAACAGCGACCGCCACCGTTCTGGCGCTGGTCCTGGCCTTGACGATCACGCGTGAAAGCGCCTGACCAACGCCTTCGAGTTCGGCAATGTTCTTTTCGACGACGGCATTGGCCGGCAACGGCTCAACAGCGTAAGACTCGACTTTGTAGCGGGTTCCGGAACGACTCAATTCAAGAAGCTTGACCGAGGTGGAACTAATATCGATCCCTAGAAGGGTGTTGGCCTTCTTACTGAAGAGTTCGAACACAACCTGATTCCTATGAGTTTCCGTCACTTACGGAGTTATTTCGGGTCAGCGTCACTGCCAACAGCCTTGACAGTAACGCAAATCACGCTTGGGGACGAAAAATGCTTATAATGCCCAGCGTTTTTTTCGTTTGAGAAAGCTTCAAGGCGTGTTCATTTGTAAATGCCTGCGCTTAACCCACTATTTTTTCTGGAAATCCAAAAGCCTTGATACGCCTGCTGAAGTTTTTCTGGTGGTCTCTCGTCGCGGTATTCTGCTCGCTGCTGCTCGGCCTGAGCGGCGCGTTCCTTTATCTGAGCCCCAACCTGCCATCTGTTGAGGCGCTGCGAAGCATTCAACTGCAAATTCCCCTGCGCGTGTACAGCAGCGACGGCAAGCTGATCGCCGAATTTGGCGAGATGCGTCGCACGCCGATTCGCTTTGCCGAAATACCGCCCAATTTCATCAACGCCCTGTTATCGGCCGAAGACGACAATTTCGCCAATCACTACGGTGTCGATCCAAGCAGCCTGATGCGCGCCGCCACCCAATTGGTGAAAAGCGGCCACATTCAATCGGGCGGCAGTACCATCACGATGCAGGTTGCGAAAAACTTTTTCCTGACCAGCGAAAGAAGCTTTTCGCGCAAAACCACCGAGATTCTTCTCGCCTTGCAAATCGAGCGCCAACTGACCAAGGACGAGATTCTCGAGCTGTACGTCAACAAGATTTATCTGGGCAACCGGGCCTATGGCATCGAGGCGGCGGCGCAAGTCTACTACGGCAAATCGATTCGCGATGTAAGCCTTGCGCAAATGGCCATGATTGCCGGTCTGCCCAAGGCACCGTCACGTTTCAACCCACTTGCCAACCCGACCCGCGCCAAGGAACGCCGCGACTGGATCCTGGGCCGCATGTACCGCTTGGGCAAGATCGACCAGACTGCCTATCAGGCCGCTCTGAGCGAGCCGCTGAACGCCAGCTACCACGTTCCCACACCTGAAGTTAACGCGCCTTACATTGCAGAAATGGCACGCGCAGAAATGGTCGGCCGCTACGGCAGCGATGCCTACACCGAGGGTTTCCGGGTTACCACCACTGTTCCGAGCGGCCTGCAGGAAGACGCCAACAAGGCAGTTCAGCGCGGCCTGATCGACTACGACCAGCGTCATGGCTATCGCGGACCGGAAAGCCGCTTCCCCGGCATGACCCGCGCCAACTGGGTTCAGGAACTGACCAGACAACGCCCGATCAACGGCCTGGAGCCGGCTATCGTGACTCAGGTCGACAAGGCCGGTCTGACGGTACTGACCCGCAATGGCGAACAGGAAGAGAAGGTCGACTGGAGCACCATGAAGTGGGCGCGCCCTTACCTGAACACCAACAGCCTGGGCGCCAATCCCAAGCAGCCGGGTGATGTTGCGAAGGTCGGTGATCTGGTTCGCCTGCTGCGTCAGGACGACGGCTCACTCAAGTTCAGTCAAATTCCCGTCGCGCAGAGCGCACTGGTGTCGCTGGATCCGCAGAACGGTGCCATCCGCGCACTGGTGGGCGGTTTCGCGTTCGAGCAAAGCAACTACAACCGTGCCATGCAGGCCAAGCGTCAGCCGGGCTCCAGCTTCAAGCCCTTCATCTATAGCGCTGCGCTGGACAATGGCTACACCGCTTCCAGCCTGGTGAACGACGCACCTATCGTGTTCGTCGACGAATACCTGGACAAGGTCTGGCGCCCGAAGAACGACACCAACACCTTCCTCGGTCCGATTCGCCTGCGTGAAGCCCTGTACAAGTCGCGCAACCTGGTGTCCATCCGCCTGCTGCAAGCCCTGGGCGTAGACAGCACCATCGACTACATCACCCGCTTCGGCTTCGCGAAGCAGGACCTGCCGCGCAACCTGTCGCTCGCACTGGGTACGGCAACGCTCACGCCGATGGAAATCGCCACTGGCTGGAGTGCTTTTGCGAACGGCGGCTACAAGGTCAGCCCGTATCTGATCCAGACCATCGAGAACCGTGACGGCCAGACGATTTTCACCGCCAACCCGCCAAGCGTGCCGGCTCATGATGTGAAGACTGCACCGGACACTTCGACCTTTGCAGTACACGACAGCCCGAACCTGACGACTACGTCATCCACGACACCTGCCGAACCTCAGGCACCTGCCGTGGCCGAGCGCATCGTCGACAGTCGCACGACGTTCATCCTCAACAGCATGTTGCAGGACGTGATCAAGCGCGGCACCGGACGTCGCGCGCTGTCGATGAACAGGCCTGACATTGCAGGCAAGACCGGTACGACCAACGAATCCAAGGATGCCTGGTTCTCGGGCTACAACGCCGATTACGTCACCACGGTCTGGAGCGGTTTCGACCAGCCGGAAAGCCTGGGACGCCATGAATTCGGCGGCACGGTTTCCCTGCCGATCTGGATGGACTACATGAGTGCGGCATTGAAAGACAAGCCGCCACATCAGCAGGCAGAGCCGGACGGCATCCTCAGCCTGCGCGTCGACCCGGTCAGTGGCCGCGCGGCAACGCCGAGCACACCGAATGCGTTCTTCGAGCTGTTCAAGAGCGAAGACACGCCGCCGAGCGTCAACGAACTGGGCGGCAGTAGCGCTCCGGGCAGCCCGCTGCCAGCGGACGAGTCGGCGCCGATCGACCTGTTCTGACGCACTGAATGTGACGCAGAGCGCAGGCGTACATCATGCCCGCGCTCTGCGTGGGCAGGCCGCCGGTGACGCACACCTGCACGACCGACAGTCGCCCCGGCAATTTTTACTTACTCCAAGACCGTCGAGCCCGGTATGATCGCGCGCCCGATTCACCCGGAAGTCTGAACTCAAATGAAACCCACCTTGATCGCCGCCGCAGAACTCGATCGCATCGACACCTGGGCCAAGTACTCCAGCCACATGTGCGGAGGCTGCGTGTCCAGCTGCTGCACGCTACCGGTCGAAGTCAAGATCAAGGACCTGATCCGTATCGGCATCGTCGATGATTTCGAACGTGGCGAGCCCGCGAAGAACATCGCCAAGCGGTTGCAGAAGGAAGGGATCGTCGAGCGTTACAACCAGAAGACCGAGATATTTACCCTGCAGCGCATGAGCAACAATGATTGCCTGTATCTGGACCGTAAAAGCCGCCTGTGCACCATCTACGACAAGCGCCCCGATACGTGCCGCAACCACCCCAAAATCGGACCGCGCCCTGGCTACTGCGCCTACAAGCCCAAGGCAGTTGTACGTCCAGAGAGCGGCTCCCTGAGAAACGCCACCAGCGCGCCCGTCCCTAAGTTCTGAGTGACTGCCCGGAGTGAGGCACAGAGCACGAGCACATGATCGTTCATAGGCTCCGCTCTCATTGCTCTACACAAGTATTGCTGCAGTAAACGTGAGCGTGCGAGGCGGCTGGCCGGCGATTCTTTTTCTGAAGCGACCTATCAGTCACCGAACTGACGCCACCGCCGGCAAGCCGCCTCCCACAGGGTACGCATTCAGTCGGACACTTTGGTGATCGCTCCCACGCTCCATGGGAACGCGGAGCCTCACCAGGATCAGACCTCTACAAAACCCGCACAAACAAAAACGCCCCCGGCCTTTCGACCGGGGGCGTTTTCATTCAGCGAGGGCTAAGTATCAAGCCTTGGCTTTCTTGGCAGCGCGGGTACGCTCGCCTTCGTCCAGGATCTTCTTGCGAAGACGGATCGACTTTGGCGTGACTTCGCACAGCTCGTCGTCCTGGATGAATTCCAGAGCCTGTTCCAGAGTGAAGCGAACAGGTGGAACCAGAGCGATGGTTTCGTCTTTACCCGAAGCACGCATGTTGTCGAGCTTCTTGCCTTTGGTTGGGTTGACGCCCATGTCGGTGTCACGGCTGTTCAGACCAACGATCTGACCGTTGTAGATCTCTTGACCGTGCTCAACGAACAGCTTGCCACGCGCCTGGAGGGTTTCCAGGGAGTAGGTCAGCGCCTTGCCGGTTTCAACCGAGACCAGAACACCGTTCTGACGGCCGGACATCTGGCCGGACTTCATGGTGTCGTAGCGATCGAAGATGGAGGTCAGGATGCCAGCACCGTTGGTCAGGGTCAGGAACTGGTTACGGAAACCGATCAGACCACGAGCAGGGATGTTGTATTCCAGACGCACACGGCCTTTGCCATCCGGCACCATGTTGGTCAGGTCGCCTTTACGCAGGCCCATCTCTTCCATGACCTTGCCCTGGGATTCTTCAGGGGTGTCGATGGTGACGTTTTCGAACGGTTCCTGCTTGTTGCCGTCGACGACGCGGATGATCACTTCCGGACGACCAACGCCCATTTCGAAGCCTTCGCGACGCATGGTTTCGATCAGTACCGAGAGGTGCAGCTCACCACGGCCGGAAACCTTGAACTTGTCAGCCGAGTCGCCCTCTTCAACGCGCAGAGCAACGTTGTAGAGCAGCTCCTTGTCCAGACGCTCCTTGATGTTACGGGAGGTCACGAACTTGCCTTCTTTACCGCAGAACGGCGAGTCGTTTACCTGGAAGGTCATGGAAACGGTTGGCTCATCGACGGTCAACGGCTTCATCGCTTCAACGTTCAGCGGATCGCACAGGGTGTCGGAGATGAACAGTTCGTCCATACCGCTGATGCAGACGATGTCGCCGGCAGCCGCTTCTTCAACGTCAACGCGGTGCAGACCGTGGTGACCCATCAGCTTCAGGATACGACCGTTACGCTTCTTGCCGGAAGCGTCGATAGCCACGACCGGAGTGTTCGGCTTGACGCGACCACGTGCGATACGGCCAACACCGATGACGCCCAGGAAGCTGTTGTAGTCCAGAGCGGATATCTGCATCTGGAACGGGCCGTCACGGTCAACAGCCGGCGCAGGTACGTTGTCGACGATCGACTGGTACAGCGGGGTCATGTCTTCAGCCATGTCGGTGTGGTCCAGACCGGCAATACCGTTCAGGGCCGAGGCGTAGACGACTTTGAAGTCCAGCTGTTCTTCGGTGGCACCCAGGTTGTCGAACAGGTCGAAGATCTGGTCCAGAACCCAGTCCGGACGCGCGCCTGGACGGTCAACCTTGTTGATGACCACGATTGGACGCAGGCCGGCTTCGAAAGCCTTCTTGGTCACGAAACGGGTCTGCGGCATAGGGCCGTCCTGAGCGTCGACCAGCAGCAGCACGGAGTCGACCATCGACATTACGCGCTCTACTTCACCACCGAAGTCGGCGTGGCCCGGGGTGTCCACGATGTTGATGTGGTAGCCGTTCCAGTTGATCGCGGTGTTCTTCGCGAGAATGGTAATACCGCGCTCTTTTTCCTGGTCGTTGGAGTCCATCACGCGCTCGTCGTTGAGCTCGTTGCGCTCCAGAGTGCCGGATTGACGCAGGAGTTTGTCTACCAGGGTGGTCTTACCATGGTCAACGTGGGCGATGATGGCGATGTTGCGTAGATTTTCGATCACTTGTGTATCTCGATCAGAGGATTCGGTCTGCTGACGGTTTAACGCCGGCGATTAACAGTTACTAGTCGGCAAAAGCCGTTACGGCTTGGCGACTGGTGTCGGGGGGCCGGTGACGCAAGCCACAGGCAAACAGCCCCGGGCACTTAGCTCGGTCGATAAACGCGCACATTGGCATGCCCCTCACTGAGCAAATGGTGAGCATGCAGGCGACTCATGACGCCTTTGTCGCAATACAACAGGTACTGGCGCGTGTTATCCAGTTCCTTGAAACGGCTGTTCAATGCATAGAACGGCAGCGTTTGTACTTCTATGCCCGGCACCTGCAGCGGCTGGTCTTCCTGCGCATCCGGGTGACGGATGTCGATGACGACCTGACCGGCCAGCGCCTGGCTGACTTCTTCTATATCGACATTGCGGCTCAGATCGTCGATGACCCGATCGATCGAAACCAGCTTCGCGCGCTCGAGCGCCTGCTCGAGAATCGCCATGTCGAACTGTTTTTCTTCGTACTCAACGCGATTCCGCTTGGCGTTGGTCTTGGGGTTGACCGAGATCACCCCGCAATACTCAGGCATGTGCCGGGCAAAGTCGGCCGTACCGATCTCCGTCGCCTGATCCACGATGTCCTGCTTGTGGCTGGCCACCAGAGGCCGCAACACCAGCTTGTCGGTCGCCGAATCGATCAGCGACAGATTGGGCAGTGTCTGGCTGGACACCTGTGAAATCGCCTCGCCAGTGACCAGCACATCGATTTCGAGACGATCAGCCACGGATGAAGCAGCGCGTAACATCATACGCTTCAAAACTACACCCATATGACTGTTATCGACTTTCTGCAGAATTTCTCCGAGAACTTCTTCGAAAGGCACGCTCACGAACAGCACGCGCTGGGAGCTGCCGTACTTCTTCCAGATGAAATGAGCGACTTCCATCACGCCCAGTTCGTGGGCACGACCGCCCAGATTGAAGAAGCAGAAGTGCGCCATAAGCCCGCGGCGCATGATCTGGTAGGCCGCAACGGTCGAATCGAAACCGCCGGACATCAATACCAGGGTCTGCTCCAGCGCGCCGAGCGGGTAACCGCCCAGGCCCTTGTGCTGGTCATGAACGACAAACAACCGCTGGTCGCGAATTTCCATTCTGACCACCAGATCGGGCTTTTTCAGCTCGATTCCGGCCGCCCCGCACTGCTGGCGCAACTGGCTGCCGACGTATTTCTCGACATCCATGGAGCTGAAATCGTGTCGTCCGGCACGCTTGCAACGCACGGCAAACATCTTGCCCGGCAACAGGTCGGCATAGTGCGCCTTGCACTTGGCAACGATGTCATCCATGTCGCCCAGCGGGTACTCGGCCACCTGCAGAAAGTTGGCGATACCGGGCATGCAACTCAGGCGTTCGGTGATGCCCTGCAGCACTTTGGGGTCGGTCAGCCGGGTCTCCACCTCGAGGTTGTCCCATACGCCGCCCACCACAATGTCCGCGTCCAGTTCCCGGAGCACGGTACGAATGTTCTTGCCCAGCTGCCGGATGAATTTCTTGCGAACCGGCGGGCTTTTGATGGTGATTTCTGGGAAAACTTTAACGATTAGTTTCATGGAAACGGTGCGTGAGGTGCCGACCAAAAAAGGGGGGCGCGGATTATAGCGGAAATTGCTCACGGTTTAACCAGTTATCGTACAGCCAATCATCGACGCACCAAAAAGGGTCGACCGCTCAATTGGCAGCGCCATAAAGGTGCGTGAATTTCCGCAGAATCCTGATTTGAAGCCCTGAAAGCCTCGGATTGAGGCAAAAAACCCAACACGGGGCACTGGCATGCAAATTGCTCCCTTGTGAGGCAGGTTGCCTTGGCAGAGTATTCGCGCCGGCATCACCCAAATTCAAGGGGCCCAAAACTATAAGGCGGTCCCTAGCCACCCGGAGGACACCATGTCGAAGTCGGTTCAACTCATCAAAGATCATGACGTTAAGTGGATTGATCTGCGCTTCACAGACACCAAGGGCAAGCAGCAGCACGTCACGATGCCTGCGCGCGATGCGCTGGAAGACGACTTCTTTGAAGTCGGCAAAATGTTCGACGGTTCCTCCATCGCTGGCTGGAAAGGTATCGAAGCCTCCGACATGATCCTGCTGCCGGACGACGAAACCGCCGTTCTCGACCCGTTCACCGAAGAGCCGACCATCATTCTGGTCTGCGATATCATCGAACCTTCGACCATGCAGGGCTACGATCGCGACCCGCGCGCCATCGCCCACCGCGCAGAGGAATACCTGAAGTCCACCGGTATCGGTGACACCGTATTCGTGGGTCCTGAGCCAGAATTCTTCGTCTTCGACGAAGTGAAGTTCAAGTCCGACATCTCCGGCTCCATGTTCAAGATCTTCTCCGAACAGGCTTCCTGGATGACTGACGGCGACATCGACGGCGGCAACAAAGGCCACCGTCCTGGCGTCAAGGGTGGCTACTTCCCGGTTCCACCGGTCGACCACGACCACGAAATCCGTACCGCAATGTGCAACGCCCTGGAAGAAATGGGCCAGGTCGTGGAAGTCCACCACCACGAAGTTGCCACTGCCGGCCAGAACGAAATCGGCGTGAAATTCAACACGCTGGTCAAGAAGGCTGACGAAGTTCAGACCCTCAAATACTGCGTACATAACGTTGCCGATGCCTACGGCCGTACCGCCACCTTCATGCCGAAGCCTCTGTATGGCGACAACGGTTCGGGTATGCACGTCCACATGTCCATCGCCAAAGACGGCAAGAACACCTTCGCAGGTGAAGGCTATGCCGGTCTGTCCGACACTGCCCTGTTCTTCATCGGCGGTATCATCAAGCACGGCAAGGCACTGAACGGTTTCACCAACCCGTCGACCAACTCCTACAAGCGTCTGGTTCCAGGTTTTGAAGCACCGGTCATGCTGGCCTACTCGGCACGTAACCGTTCGGCTTCCATCCGTATTCCTTACGTCTCCAGCCCACGCGGCCGTCGTATCGAAGCACGCTTCCCGGATCCGGCAGCCAACCCGTACCTGGCGTTCGCCGCACTGTTGATGGCTGGCCTGGACGGCATCCAGAACAAGATCCACCCTGGCGACGCAGCTGACAAGAACCTGTATGACCTGCCGCCTGAAGAGGCCAAAGAGATCCCACAAGTTTGCGGCAGCCTGAAAGAAGCCCTGGAAGAACTGGACAAGGGCCGTGCGTTCCTGACCAAGGGCGGCGTATTCAGCGACGACTTCATCGATGCCTACATCGAGCTGAAAAGCGAAGAAGAAATCAAGGTACGCACCTTCGTACACCCACTGGAATACGAGCTGTACTACAGCTGCTGATCCAGTCGCGCCAGCGTTGATGGCCTGACGTTGATGGCGTAACAGAAAAGACCTCCTTCGGGAGGTCTTTTTGTTTCAGCGGTATCAGAAACTTTCAGCGCCATGCGTTAACTGTCTACCGCCCCTGAAAAAACCCGGCTGGCAACCTTGGAGGCTGACCCCTCACTTCAAGGTTATCCCGGCATGCTCATCAAATCTCTCGTTGCAGCAACCGTTCTGCTCCTGACCAGCCACGTCATGGCCGATCACAAGCCCGCTACCGTGCAATCCAGTGTCCTGCTCAAAAGCACCGCATCCTGGGACGGCACGCCCTACACGGCTTATCCTCAGGGGCAGCCGGAACTGACCATTCTGAAAATCAGCATCCCGCCCAGGACCCGCCTGGACTGGCACACGCACCCTATTCCGAATGCTGCGTACGTCGTGTCGGGTGAACTGACCGTCGAGGCCCGGAACAGCGGCCGGCAGATCCTGCTCAGAAAGGGCGACACGCTGGCCGAGATGGTAGACATCTCGCACCGCGGCAAGACCGGCGAGAAGCCGGTGGAACTGATCGTGTTCTACGCGGGAACACCCGAGGTGCCTCTGTCACTAAAAGAATGAGGACTACATGACTGGCAGGTGATGCATGAACTTTTGTTCACCGTGTGGCGCTGGCAGCGGTCAGGAACATGACGTTTACTCTATGTCCCTTTTCAAGATGGACTTCACCATGCGCATGCTTCTGGCCACTTCGTTACTGACTCTGACCTGCATGTCCTCCGGTTTCACCTTCGCTGCCGAGCAGAAATCCTCTGCGCTGGAACCGCTCCTGCAAGCCATCAGCGAGCGCCTGACGATTGCCGATCAGGTGGCCTTGAGCAAATGGGACAGCGGCAAGGCGGTGGAAGACCCGCCCCGAGAACAACAGGTGATCACCGCTGCCCAGGCGCGTGCCGCCGAGTTCAAGCTGAACCCGGATGACGTCCAGCGGCTGTTCCGTGCGCAGATCGAAGCCAACAAACGCGTCCAGAACGCCCTGCTTGCCCAGTGGCACGCGGCAGGCAAGGCGCCCGACACGGCTCGCCTCAGCCTGGTCGATGACATCCGTCCGAAGCTGGATCGTCTGCAGACCGAATTGTTGAAAGCGTACGCCGACTTCCAGCCGGTTCGCGAATCGAGTGATTGCCAGGCGCTGCTGGACGCTGCACTCAAGCGCCACCTCAGCGACCCGATTCATGATCAGGCGCTGGTGCTTGCCACCGCGGATCTGTGCGCAGCGAAACTGTAAGCCTGCTGCACGACACAGGGCGAAGTGTTCTATGCTGGTGACCTTTGCCCTTCGCTGTCGAGAGCCTCATGCGTCAAAGCCTCATCTGCCTGTTCCTATTGATCAGCCTGCCTGCCGTAGCGCAGATCTATAAGTACACCGACGCGAATGGCAACACGGCGTTCAGTAATGAGCCACCCAATGGCGTGAAGACCGAGGTCGTCGAACTGCCGCCACTCAACAGCGTGGAGTCCCGTCCATCCAGACCGGCACTCAATACCGCGCCGCAAACAATCGAGCCGCAAACGCAGACACAGTCTCAAGACGCCTACAGCACACTCGAGCTCTCCGACCTGCCAACCGACGAGGCACTGCGCGCCAACAACGGCTCCTTCATCATCGGTGTGAAAATCCAGCCGCGCCTGCAACAGGCCCATAGTCTGCAACTGCTGCTGGACGGCAACCTGTATGGCCAGCCCACCAACCTTCCGCGCTTTCAGGTAATGAACATTGATCGCGGCGAACACAGCTTCGCGGTGGTGGTGAAAGACGGCGAGCGCATCATTCAGCAAAGCGAGACCATCACCCTGACCGTGCAACGCGTTCACCTCGGCAAGCCATGAACATGCGCAACCTGCTGCTGACGCTATTGTTGCTGTGCACGTTGCCCGCGCTGGCGGACGTCTACACCTACATCGACGCGAACGGCAACCGGGTGTTCACTGATCAGCCACGCAAGAACGCCAAGCGCGTCGACATCCCGCCCAGCAACAACATGACCGGCACACCGCCGACCCGAACCCTCAAAAGCAAGCCCGTCGAGAGCAAGCCACCCGCGATTTTCCACTATCAATTGCTGCGAGTGCTTGTGCCTGAACCGGACGCTGCCATCAGCAGCCCCAGCGGCGACCTGATCGTGACCGTAACCAGCGACCCGGTGTTGCAGCCAGGCCACAGTTATCGCCTGCTACTGGATGGGATCGCCGTCGGCCAGCCGGGACGCAGCCCGGTTTTTCCGCTGAGCAACATCGACCGGGGCACGCATCAGCTGTCTGTCGAGATTTTCGACACGATGGGGCGAGTTCTGGAAAAGACGCCTAATCAGCCCTTTCACCTGCAGCGCGTCACGCTGGCTCAAAAGCGTGCCACCAACCCGTGTAAGCCTGAAGAGTACGGCGTTCGCCTGGAATGCCCGCTCAAGGACAAGCCCAAGCCCGAAAGCAGCATTCTGCCGTTCTTCTGATTCATCCTCGTCGAATGACACCCTCCGTACTGAAGAATAGCGACTGTGGGAGGCGGCTTGCCGGCGATGCGATTTTTCAAGCGACCTGTCCAGCCCCTGAACTGACGCGATCACCGATAAACCGCGGTCCAGGCCCGGCGTTCGCACCGGGGTCCTCACATTCAATTATCCCTTGGCACCTTTTTGGTGCGCCACTCGTGCATCCGCGCAACAATACAGCCCACTTTGGTTCAGAAATCACCCTCGGGTAGCGCCGTATGCGGGCACGCGTTCGAAAAAAGCACCTGTTTTGCAGAGAAAACGCTTCTTTTCGGAGCCTTGGTTTGGTTTTTGCAACTTCTCTGACATAGCACCCCGTCAAGCACCATATGGGTGGCTCTGCCAGTGCTGACAAGGATCTGTCAGCGCCCGCATAGCGCGATTGCCATGTGCCAAAAGAGGTCGACACGATTCATGACTATCAGCGACGCGCTGCACAGACTGTTACTGGATAACCTGACCACTGCAACGATTCTGCTCAACGCCGACCTGCGTCTCGAGTACATGAACCCGGCAGCGGAAATGCTGCTCGCCATCAGTGGGCAGCGCAGCCATGGGCAATTCATCAGCGAACTGTTCACCGAGTCGGCCGAAGCGCTGAGTTCGCTTCGCCAGGCCGTCGAACAGGCGCACCCTTTCACCAAACGTGAAGCCATGCTCACCGCGCTGACCGGCCAGACCCTGACCGTCGACTACGCCGTGACCCCGATCCTGAGCAAGGGCGAAACCCTGCTGCTGCTTGAAGTCCATCCTCGTGACCGCCTGTTGCGCATCACCAAGGAAGAAGCTCAGTTGTCCAAGCAGGAAACCACCAAGATGCTGGTGCGTGGACTGGCCCACGAAATAAAGAATCCGCTGGGCGGGATCCGCGGCGCGGCACAACTGCTGGCGCGTGAGCTGCCTGAAGAAAGCCTCAAGGACTACACCAACGTCATCATCGAGGAGGCAGACCGCCTGCGTAACCTCGTGGACCGCATGCTGGGCTCCAACAAACTGCCTTCGCTGGCGATGACCAACGTGCATGAAGTGCTCGAACGGGTGTGCAGCCTGGTCGAAGCCGAAAGCCAGGGCTGTATCACGCTGGTGCGCGACTACGATCCGAGCATTCCGGATGTACTGATCGATCGTGAGCAGATGATTCAGGCCGTGCTCAATATCGTACGCAACGCCATGCAGGCCATCAGCGGTCAGAACGAATTGCGCCTGGGCCGCATCACCCTGCGCACCCGCGCCATGCGCCAGTTCACCATCGGCCACGTGCGCCACAGGCTGGTGAGCAAGATCGAGATCATCGACAACGGCCCGGGCATTCCGGCCGAGCTTCAGGAAACCATTTTCTACCCCATGGTCAGTGGCCGCCCGGATGGCACAGGGCTTGGTCTGGCCATTACCCAGAACATCATCAGCCAGCACCAGGGACTTATCGAGTGTGACAGCCATCCCGGCCACACCACATTCTCGATCTTCCTGCCGCTGGAACAAGGAGCAGCTTCGACATGAGCCGTAGTGAAACTGTCTGGATCGTAGACGACGATCGTTCCATTCGCTGGGTACTGGAAAAGGCCTTGCAACAGGAAGGCATGACCACGCAGAGCTTCGACAGCGCCGATGGGGTGATGAGTCGCCTGGCCCGTCAGCAACCGGACGTGATCATTTCCGACATCCGCATGCCGGGTGCCAGCGGCCTGGACCTGCTGGCGCGAATTCGCGAACAGCATCCACGCCTGCCGGTCATCATCATGACCGCTCATTCGGACCTGGACAGCGCCGTGGCGTCGTATCAGGGCGGTGCGTTCGAGTACCTGCCCAAGCCGTTCGATGTCGATGAGGCCGTCTCGCTGGTCAAGCGCGCCAACCAGCACGCCCAGGAACAACAAGGTCTGGATGTCGCGCCGACCCTGACCCGCACACCCGAGATCATTGGCGAAGCGCCAGCGATGCAGGAAGTGTTTCGTGCTATCGGGCGTTTGAGCCATTCGAACATCACCGTGTTGATCAATGGCGAGTCCGGCACCGGTAAAGAATTGGTCGCCCACGCGTTGCACCGCCACAGCCCGCGCTCGGCTTCGCCATTCATTGCGCTGAACATGGCGGCGATCCCCAAGGATCTGATGGAGTCCGAGCTGTTCGGTCACGAGAAAGGCGCATTCACGGGCGCTGCCAACCTGCGTCGCGGACGCTTCGAGCAGGCGGACGGCGGCACGTTGTTTCTCGACGAAATCGGTGACATGCCTGCCGACACCCAGACCCGTCTGCTGCGTGTTCTGGCAGATGGCGAGTTCTATCGTGTCGGTGGTCATACGCCGGTCAAGGTGGATGTGCGCATCATTGCTGCGACTCACCAGAATCTGGAAACCCTCGTTCAGGCCGGCAAATTCCGTGAGGACTTGTTCCACCGCCTGAACGTGATCCGCATTCACATTCCGCGCATGTCGGACCGTCGTGAAGACATCCCGACACTCGCCCGACACTTCCTGAGCCGTGCCGCGCAGGAACTGGCGGTCGAGCCGAAGCTGCTCAAGGCCGAGACCGAGGAATACCTCAAGCATCTGCCCTGGCCGGGCAACGTGCGTCAGCTGGAAAACACCTGCCGCTGGATCACGGTCATGGCTTCAGGCCGTGAAGTGCACATCAGCGACCTGCCGCCAGAATTGCTCAGCCTGCCGCAGGATGCGGCGCCGGTCACCAACTGGGAGCAGGCGCTGCGTCAATGGGCCGATCAGGCACTGTCACGCGGTCAGTCGAGTCTGCTGGACAGCGCGGTGCCGACGTTCGAACGCATCATGATCGAAACCGCCCTGAAACACACCGCAGGCCGCCGCCGCGATGCCGCCGTGCTGTTGGGTTGGGGCCGCAACACCCTGACCCGCAAGATCAAGGAATTGGGCATGAAGGTCGATGGCGGGGATGATGACGAGGGTGAGGAAGGCTGACCACGTTGATATGACCGGACTCTGTCACTTCTGACAGTATACGAACCCGGACCATGCTGTTTAGCTCCTGACATGCCTCGCTATCAAGGCATGAAAGGAGCTGAATGCCATGGACAGTATTACCCCCCTGACCTCCACGTTTACCCCCGAAGAACACCTCAACAACGCCCGTCTGCTGGCCGACCTGCCCAAGGGCTCATCCATCCCGCCGCGTGAGCGGATCGTTGACTACGAAGTGGTCGAACTCGCCGCATTGCTCAGAGAGGGCAATCCGCAGCGTCTTACTGCCGAGCAGGTTCTGCTGTCCTGCCTTGAGCGCATCGACCGACTCAACGGCCCGACTGAAGTCTACGGCGACAACGGGTTCTACAACGCTTTTGTCCGACTTGAAGAACGGTCCACGCTTTTGGAACAGGCCAGGCTCGCCGATCTCTGGCTAAGAAATCCCGACGATGAGAGAGGACCGGCGCCTCCCCTCTGCGGCATTCCCGTCGGCATCAAAGACTCCATCGCCATTCAGGGCCTGGAAAGCAAGAACGGCACCCACGCGTTTACCACGAATCTGGCGGTCCGGGACGCCACCTGCACGCTGCGCCTCCGAAAACAGGGCGCAATCATTCTTGGTCACACCATCTGCTCGGAGCTGTCGACCCACACCATCGGCCAGTTCGCCGGTAACGCCTGGGACCCTGAACGGGTGCCCGGTGGCTCGAGCCAGGGCTCAGGCGTAGCGCCGATGGCCCGGCTCTGTGCAGCAGCCTTGGGTGAAGAAACTGCAGGTTCGATCATCATTCCCGCAGCGGCCAACGGCGCCAGTGCAATCAAACCTTCATTGGGACTTGTTTCCGGCGCAGGCGTGATGCCGTTGCGCACCGGTTGGGACGTGGTGGGACCGATGGCTCGTTCGATGCGCGATGCGTCGCTGTTGCTCTCGATACTGGCCGGGACTGATGCGGAGAACGACCCGCAGAGCCTCAGTGCTCCCTCATTGGGCCCCGCCCTGCCCATCAAACCTTCCGCCGGACCACGGCCTCTCGAGGGGCTGAAAATCGGCATTCCGCAGACTGACTGGATGACGGCACCCGGCGTGCCTCCGGCTCAGAGCTACGATGAGGACTACCGCGCAGCCTTCGTGCGCTTCAAGGCTCAACTCACGGCACTGGGCGCAGAGGTGGTCGACTTTCCATGGCTCGATGCGCAAAAAGAGGAGAACGTGCCTTACACATCGCCCTACCCATTTCACGACGTGCTCAAGCCGGATGGCACTGTGCTGATGAGCCTCAATGCGCCAACGGCCACGAGCTACGCCAATCAACTGGAGACGCGACACTGGTCAGCCGTACGTGATTTCGCCGAGACCCTGGAAAATCAGCAGCACCGGGAATATCTGCTTCGCAGAAACGAAGCGTTTTTCGATCAGGTCGCCACATGGATTCCCACCGGCATCAGGCTTGAGGCCGAGCATCGGCGGCGCCAGCAACAGGCGCTTTTTGAAAAGGCCCTGGATGACGATCAAATAGACTTCATGATGGTACTGCCATTGGGTGCCCACATCGGGAAACGCACGGGCGCGATAATCGACACGTTGCCCGTGCAACGCATGTATCACGATTTACCCAACGCATTAGCCTGGCCGATGCTGACGCTGCCTGTTGGTCATGGAGCCACAGGCGTGACCCGGACGCTGCCCATCAGCGCAGCGTTCTGGGGAAGGCGCTTCAGTGAACCGTTGCTGGTGCAGGCCGCAATCGATTTCCAGACACACTATCCTCAGTACCACACCATGGCACCGCCGGACCCGGTCTTCACCCCGCGCCCGCCGATGCCCTTGTGGGCCTTCGAAAACATTCCGTCTCAATATTCCGCCGACCCGCTCGTCTTACTTGAGGGCAGGAGAACACGGTCATGACCCAGACATCTTTTCTGGCTGTTCAGTGGAGGACACTGAACAGCCCTGCGTTGCTGAATCGCCAGTCGAGCACACCGCCAGAGCCGTTCTTCGCGGTCAAATGGCAACCTGCGTTGAGCCTGGCGTACTACTCCGCGCTCGCCTCGCTTACTCCGCCAGCGACGGTTTCTCCCACAGATTGATCCCGCCTTCCACCGCGAAGCTGTCGATCTCGGTCAGTTCTTCCTGACTGAACGACAGGTTTTTCAGGGCGCCGACGTTCTCGACGATCTGCTCGGGACGGCTGGCACCGATCAAGGCGGACGTCACACGTGGATCGCGCAGGGTCCAGGCCAGGGCCATTTGTGCCAGGCTCTGGCCGCGACGCTGGGCGATTTCATTCAAGGCACGCACGTGAGCGATGTTCTGCTCGGACAAGTGCGAGGCCTGCAACGAACCACCGCCCGGACGATTGACTCGTGCATCCTTGGGCACGCCGTTGAGGTACTTGTCCGACAGCAACCCTTGCGCCAGCGCCGTAAAGGCAATCACACCCGCGCCCAGTTCCTCAGTGGCGTCGAGCAGGTCTTTCTCGACCCAGCGATTGAGCAGGTTGTAGGCCGGCTGATGAATCAACAGCGGCACTTTCCACTCTTTGAGCAGCGCGGCAATTTCACGGGTCTTGGCCCCGGAGTAAGACGAAATACCGATGTACAGCGCCTTGCCCTGCTGCACAGCAGTGGCCAGTGCGCTGGCGGTTTCTTCCAGCGGCGTGTCCGGGTCGAAGCGGTGCGAATAGAAAATATCGACGTAGTCCAGCCCCATACGCTGCAGGCTTTGGTCGAGGCTGGCCAGCACATATTTACGCGACCCGCCGCCCTGCCCGTAAGGCCCGGGCCACATGTCCCAACCCGCCTTGCTGGAGATGATCAACTCGTCGCGGTACTGCTTGAAGTCTTCGCGCAGCAGACGACCGAAATTGATTTCGGCACTGCCGTACGGAGGGCCGTAGTTGTTGGCCAAGTCGAAATGGTTGATGCCCAGATCGAACGCGGTGCGCAGCATGGCGCGCTGGGTGTCGATGGGCGTGCTGTCACCGAAGTTGTGCCACAGCCCCAGCGACAGCGCCGGCAGGACTAGCCCGCTGCGACCGGTACGGCGATAAGGCATGTCGTTGTAGCGATGTTCGGCAGCGATATACGTCATTGAATCCTCTCTTGTCAGGGGGATACTCAAGGCCTGTTCCACACGGCCTGCTGGATATCGACCCGCTTGGGCACCAGGTGGTTGTCGTAAAACAGATCGGCGGTCGCCTGTTGCGCACGAACGATCTCTGGCGTGATGGGCAGGCTCGGTGATGCCGGGCGATGGTCAAGATACTGAGTGATGACCGCTTCGGACAAGCCCATGTTGCGCGCCAGAATCTGAATGCTTTCGGCACGTTGCGAGCGAGTCAGCGCATCGGCGGCAGTCAGTTCGTCGAGCACGTTCTGCACGAACACACCGTTGCTGTCAGCAAAACCGCGGCGTGCAGTATAGAAAGGGCCAGACAGCCCGAGCCCTTCGCCATTGGCCAACAGGCGGCTGTGGCCTTCGTTGAGGGCGATGGAATAGTACGGATCCCAGATGGCCCAGGCATCGACACTGCCGTTTTCAAACGCGGCGCGGGCGTCGGCCGGGGTCAGGTAGATTGGCTGGATGTCCTTGAACGTCAGCCCTGCCTTGCTCAGTACGCGCAAGACCACATTGTGCGCGCTGGAGCCTTTCTGCAACGCGACCTTGCGCCCTTTCAGATCAGCCACGCTGTGCAGCGGACTTTCGCTGCGCACCAGAATGGTCTCGGCCTGGGGCTTGGCGGGTTCGGCGCCGATGTACACCAGGTCGGCACCCGCCACCTGGGCGAAGATCGGCGGAATGTCACCGGTCGAGGCAATGTCCAGACTGCCGATGTTCAAGGCTTCCAGCATCTGCGGCCCGGCCGGAAACTCGATCCACTTGACCTGCGTGTTCGCAAAGCGTTTCTCCAGCAGACCATACTCCTTGGCGAGGACCAGGGTGATCGAGCCCTTCTGGAAGCCGATGCGCAGGGCATCGGGGTCGCTGGCCGAGGCCGTGTTCAACAGGCCGCCAAACGCGAGAATGGCGGCGATGAGTGCAAATGGTTTCATGAGGTTTTCCTTTACCGATGATTGTGCTCACGCGCAGCGTGGAGACGATCGAAAAATAATGGCCGAATACATGACTACGGGAGGCGGCTTGCCGGCGATGGCGTCAGTTCAGTCACCGCCAGGTCGCTTCAGAAAACGCGTCGCCGGCAAGCCGCCTCCCACAAAAATCAGTCTCTCAGCACGTTACGTGTCGATCAGAACCCATCGGCCGGGCGCTGCAGGCCGAGGTTTTCGCGCAAGGTGGTGCCTTCGTATTCGGTGCGGAACAGGCCGCGACGCTGCAACTCGGGCACCAGCAGGCGGGCAACGTCTTCAAGTCCGCCGGGCAGATGCGGCACCAGCACGTTGAAACCGTCCGCAGCGCCTTGCTCGAACCAGCTCTGCAGTTCATCAGCGACCTGCTCAGGCGTTCCGATCAGGCTGTAATGCCCTCGCCCTCCGGCAATACGACGACCCAGTTGCGCAAGGTTGAGGTGTTCCCGTTCGGCCAGTTCGGTGAGCAGTTTCTGACGGCTGCGCTGGCCGCTGTCGGTCAGTGGCAGCTCCGGTAGCGGCCCGTCCAGTGGATAACCGGACAGATCGAAATTGCCCAGCATCCGCCCCAACAGCGCAACGCCAACCTCAGGCTCCACCAGGTCCTGAAACGATTCGAACTTCTCCTTGGCCAGCGCTTCGGTCTCGGCCACCACGATCAACACACCCGGCATGATTTTCAGCGAATCGGCACTGCGCCCATACGCGTCCAGACGGCCCTTGATGTCGGCATAAAACGCTTGCGCGCCAGCCAGTGACGTCTGCGCGGTGAACACGACCTCAGCGGTCTGCGCCGCCAGATCGCGGCCGACCTCCGATGACCCCGCCTGCACGATGACCGGCTGCCCCTGCGGGGAGCGCGCCACGTTCAACGGACCTTTGACGCTGAAGTGTTCGCCCTGATGATTCAGCACCTGCACCTTGGCCGGGTCGTAATACTGACCGCTGGCCTTGTCACGGGTGAAGGCATCGTCTGCCCAACTGTTCCACAGCCCGGCCACCACCTGATGAAACTCTCGGGCACGGCTGTAACGTTCGGCATGGCCGACGTGTTCGCTGCGACCGAAGTTCTGCGCTTCGGCCGCCGCGTCGGACGTCACCAGATTCCACCCTGCTCGCCCGCCAGACAAATGATCGAGCGAAGCGAACTTGCGCGCCACGTGGTAAGGCTCGTTGTAGGTCGTGGTCGCCGTCGCGATCAGGCCGATGTGATCGGTCACTGCGCTCAGCGCCGACAGGAGCGTCAGTGGCTCGAAATGATCGGAGCGCGCCATTCGGCTGGCGATATCGCCCGTGGCGGCAGCAACACTGTCGGCCACGAACAGCGCATCGAACTTCGCCGCCTCGGCCACTTGCGCCAGATGCCGGTAGTGCTTGAAATCCAGCCCCGCATCAGCGGGCACGTCCGGGTGTCGCCAGGCCGCCACGTGGTGCCCGGTGGCCATCAGGAAAGCGCCCAGTTTCATCTGTCGAGCCGTCTTGCTCATACCTGTCTCCTTTCAGTGCGGTCGCCCGCTTAGAAATCCTTGCGTACCTGCACACCGAAATAACGCTCGTCGTCACGCGGCACCGAGCGATACACGTAGCTGCCGCCGGTGGCGAGCATCGGTGAGTAGGACTTGTCTGCCAGGTTCTTGCCCAGCACGGCTACACGCCAGCCGCTGTTGTAATCGGCCAGTGCGACGCTTGCGTTCCAGATGCCGTAGGCACCCTGCTTGGTGTCCGGGTTCTGGCTGATGTCGTACTGCACTTCGCTCTGCCAGCTGTAATCGGTGCCCAGCTCGATATCCAGGCCGTTGTCCAGTGGGATGGTGTAATCGGCGCGGACGTAGCTCTTCCAGTCCGGGCTGTACGGCAGGGTCTTGCCGTCGACATTGCAGGACGCGGCGGCACCGGCCGGGCAGGCGAAGGTATCGATGCGCGCCCGGGTATAGGACAGCGCGCCGGAGAACTTCAGATTGCGTGTGGCCTGCAAGGCGTAATCGAGCTCGACACCTTCGGTGCTGACGCTGCCCGCGTTGATGAGCCGGGTCACGACCTGCCCGGCAACGCTGTCGAAGAAGTTGGCCTGGTAGTTGTCGTAATCGCTGTGGAACACCGCCAGGTTGGTGGTCAGGCGGTTGTTCCAGGTGGTGGCCTTGATGCCGACTTCCCAGGTGTTGGACGTCTCGGGTTTCAGGGCCTCGGTATCGCGCGGCTGCATGTTGAAGAACACGTTGTAGGCCGGGCCTTTGTAGCCGCGCGAATACGTGATGTAGCTGGTCACGCTTTCGCTCAGGTCGTATTGCAGGCCCACACGACCGGACTTACCCTCTTCGTTGACCGAACCGGAACTGCTCGTCGCCGGCTGAATGCCGCTGACCGTGGTGGCCGACGTCGAGACGCGGCGGTGATCGTACTCAAGGTCGTCGTGCGTCCAGCGCAGCCCGGCAATCGCCCGGAAATCCGGGGTGAAATTGAACGTGGTTTCGCCGAACACCGAATAGCTTTCACTGGTGGTGGTGTAATCGGCAACACCCTGATCACGACGCGTCGGCGTGATCAACGTGCGCTGGTAGGTCTCGTCGCTCTTGCCGTGCATGTAGAACAGACCGCCGACGTATTCGATGAACTGGCCTTTTGGTGAGGCCAGGCGCAGCTCTTGCGAGTACTGGTTGAACGCCAGATCACCCTTGTCTTCGGTGCCGGGGAACGCGGCCGTGATCGTGCCGAGGCGGTCGCCGTCCTGATACTGCGTGTTATCCCAGCCGCGCCAGGCGGTGATCGACGTCAGGGTGTAGTCACCCAGTTGCCAGTCCAGTTGACCGGACAGGCCTTTGTTGGTGTCTTCGACATGGCTGCGGTAATCGCTGATCACGTTGCGGTTGTCGCTGTCGGCACGCACTGGCGACAGCGCGCTGGAGAAAGCCGGTGTGAGCGACTTGGTCACCACGCCGTTGGGCGCGTCGTCATGAGACTGCATGTAGTCTGCCGCGAGGGTGAAGGTGATGTCATCGTTGGGCGTGAATTCCAGCTTGCCCCGCGCGCCCTTGCGGTTGTAGCCGTTGACCTCATGGCCGTTGAGTTCGTTGTCGACGTTGCCGTCGTAGCTGCCGAACAACGTGGTGATCGAGCCTTTTAGCGTGTCCGGGATGAGGCTGCCGCCGATGCCGAAACGCGTGCGACTTTCGTTGCCGCTGTAGTAGGACTGATCGATGTAGCCGTGAGTCTCTTCGGTGGGCGCTTTGGTGGTGACATTGAGCACGCCGGCCGACGCATTCTTGCCGAACAGCGTGCCTTGCGGGCCGCGCAGGACTTCGATGCGCTCCAGATCCAGCAGATCGAGCGTGGCCTGGCCGGGACGGGCGTAGACCACGCCGTCGATGACTGTCGCCACGGTCGGCTCGACGCCCGGCGAGGTGGAGATGGTGCCGACGCCGCGCACGAAGAGCGAAGTATCTTTGTTCGATGCGCCGGTCCTGAAGTTCAGCGACGGGACCTGCTGCACGATACTGGCGACGCCGTTGCGGTTGTCGCGTTCCAGTTGCTCGCCCTGAATCACCGATACGGCGACCGGTACTTTCTGCAACGATTCTTCACGGCGCGTGGCGGTCACGGTGACCGATTCAAGTGTCGGTGTGTCGCTGGCCCGCTCTACTGTATCCGCCGCCAAGACCGGAACCATCGGCAAGGTCGTCAGCCCCATCAGCAACCAGCCGCAACGACGCCCCCGCGCCGCGTGAACCTGATCGATGGCTTGCGCCAGTCGTGCATGTTTGACCCCATCCCCATGTGCTGTGTGCATCTGCGTGCCTGCCTGAAATATGCCCTGATCCGACAGTGCCTCGGGCACTGACGCCTTTGATTACGACTAAACCGGGTCCGGGCATTCGCGGTGGCGAGTAGCAGACAAACCATCTTTGTTAGCGCTAACATCGCCAGTATCAGGAACTGACGGATAGATCGTCCAATACTGAAAAATTAGTTTTATATGCTTTTTAATTTTAAAAGAAGCGCATGAGCATGGCTGACCAAACACCCGCGACACGTAAACGCCGAGGCGCAGGCCGGGTGACGATCAATGCAGTGGCCAAACAGGCTGGCGTGTCGGCCATCACCGTTTCGCGCTACTTCAACCAGCCGGAGCAGGTGTCGTCGGAACTGCGCGAGCGCATTTCAACGGCAGTCGGTGCGCTGGGCTACGTACCCAATCTGGTGGCAGGCGGACTTGCCTCCGCGCGCAGCCGAGTGGTGGCGATGGTGATCCCGAACATCTCCGGGCCGATCTTCGCCAACACCATCCAGGGCTTCAGCGACACCCTGAGTCGGCACGGATTCCAGTTGCTGCTGGCCTCCAGTTACTTCTCCGTCGAGCAGGAAGAAAGCGCCGTGCGCGCTTTTCTGGGCTGGTCCCCGGCGGCACTGGTGCTGACCAGTCGCTTTCACAGCGACGCCACGGAAAAGATGATCCAGCAGGCGGATATCCCGGTGATCGAGACCTGGGACCATCAGCCTGAACGCAGCCCGATCCAGATCGGTTTTTCCCACTATGAAGTCGGCGTCACGGCCGCGCGGTATCTGCACGGCAAGGGCTACCGTCGCATTGCCTTCGTGGAGAACAGCATTGCTGGGGACTTCAGCGCACAGGAGCGCCGCGACGGCTATGTCGCAACGCTTGAAACGCTGGGCCTGAAGCCTAGGGTGTTCGTGCCCGATGCGGGGCTTGCGCCGTTTGAAGCGGGCAGGCAGGCGATGGATGTGCTGATGAATCAGCCTCTTCAGCCTGATGCGATTTTCTTTGCCAACGACAATCTGGCAGCAGGCGGCCTGCTCACCAGCCAGCGCATCGGCCTGCAAACGCCCAGAGATTGCGCCGTGATGGGCTTCGGGGATTACGCCTTCGCACAAATGATGATGCCCAGCCTGACCACCATCAAACCACCCGCCCTGCAGATCGGCGTACTGGCGGCGCAGCGCGTGCTGGAGAGCCTGGGCGTGTTGCCCGTCGAAGGAGAGATTCAGAGGCTGAACCTGCTGGCATGCGAGCTGGTGGAGCGGGAGAGCACTTAAGTCGATGATCCTCCCAACGTTGCGCGCTCATCGCTCTAAGCAAGTCTTGCAGCGAACAAACTTGCCCTGTGGGAGGGGGCTTGCCCGCGATGAACGATGACACGGATCGTCTGACACACCGCGCCGACTCCATCGCCGGCAAGCCGCCTCCCACAGGGTTAAGCGTTCAGTCGGCAGCGGTCGTATCCGATCGTCCCAACGCGGGTGGGGCGGGTGGGGATTCAGCCCATGACGCTGCGCCCCCCATTAAGGCCCACTCGATCAACGCACCAGATGCAGGAACTGCATGTGCCGTTCGTACTGGTCGAGCACGTCGTTGATCACCTGTTCCTTGGTGTAACCCACCAGATCGTAGTCCTGGCTGCCTTCACTCAAATGTACCTCGGCACGGTAGTAACGACGGTTGTTCAATTGCTTGGAACCCATGCCGCCTCGGGCAAACGACGGAGTGAAGAAGCCTTTCATCTGCACCTGATAGATGAACGGACGTTCTTCACCATGGCCGATTTCCAGGGTCACCGAGTCATTGGACGGGTCGGGGACGTTGACCACGCTCAGGCCTTTCTCGACAAACACTGCCGTGACCTCGTCTATGGCCGGGCGAACGGTCTGGTCGAGGAATCGGTACACCTCGTCTCGGGACGGATAATGCACGGCCTGACTCAGACGCTGACGCCAGCCGCCCCGTCGCGAACCCGACACCGGAGCCAGCGAGTAAAGCTGCGCAATCTGGCGCTGGGACTCCATAAAGAACGCTTTGTGCAGCCCCCACATCATCAGCAGCAGGATCAGCGAGAACGGCAGGGAGGTCAGTACCACCGCTGATTTCAACGCATCGATACTGCCCGAGAACAGCAGCCCGCTGGTGATCAGCGCCGTCGCCACGCCCCAGAAGACACGCAGCCATTTCGGGCCATCCTCGTCCGGGTTGCCGCCCTTGGCCGACAGGGTCGAAAGCACCACGGTGCCCGAGTCGGCCGAGGTCACGAAGAATACGAAACTGATGAACACCGTGACGGCAATCACCGTCTTGCTCCACGGGTAGGTTTCCAGCAGCAGGTACAGCGTCATCGAAGGGTCGTCGATGGCGGACTGGCCCAGCGCGGTCATGCCGTGGTTGAGCACCTGATCGATGGCACTGTTGCCGAAGATCGACATCCAGGCCAGGGTGAAGCCCAGTGGAATCAGCAATACACCGAATACGAATTCGCGGATGGTACGGCCACGCGAGATGCGCGCAATGAACAGCCCCACGAACGGCGACCAGGCAATCCACCACGCCCAGTAGAACACCGTCCAGCCGCCCAGCCAGTCGCTCGGCTCGTTGTAGGCATAGACGTCGAAACTCTTCGTCGGCAATGCGCCGAGGTAATCACCGATGTTCTGCACCAGGGTGTTCAGCAAGTGCTGAGTCGGACCGGCAAACAGCACGAACAGCAGCAGCGCACAGGCCAGCAGCATGTTGATGTCGGACATCAGGCGCACGCCCTTGTCGACGCCCGCAATGGCCACCAGAATCGCCGCGCCCATCATCAGCGTGATCAGACCGACCTGAATCCAGTGGGTGTGCGCGACACCGAACAGGTAGTCCAGGCCCGAATTGAGGTGCAGAACACCGAAGCCCATGTCGGCACCCAGACCGAAGATAGTGGCGATGATGCCGAAGCCGTCCACCGCGTAACCGATGGGGCCATTAATACGCTTGCCAATCAGCGGATAAAGCGCCGAACGCAGCGCCAGCGGCAGGTTATGGCGATAGGCGAAATAGGCCAGCGCCATGCCGACAAAAGCAAATACACCCCAGCCATGCAGGCCCCAGTGCAGAAACAGCAGCTGCATGCCCTGCCGTGCGGCCTCGGTGGTACCGCCCTCGCCTTGCGGCGGTTGCAGCAGGTGAGTCAGGGGTTCTGACACGCAGAAAAAGAACAGCGTGATGCTGATCCCGGCCGCAAAGAGCATGCCGGCCCAGGACAGGTAACTGAATTCGGGCTCGTCGTGGTCGGCACCGAGCTTGATCTTGCCGTAGCCAGATACGGCGGTGACCACCACGAAGACCAGATACAGCGTCATGACCAGCATGTAGTACCAGCCGACCGTGTTGGCCGCCCAGTTCTGTGCCGCCAGCAGCCACGCACCGGCGGCTTGCGGGAAAGCGATCACGATCACGCCGAAGATCAGGATAAAGCTCGCAGCGAAGTAAAACACTGGGGCGTTCATGCGGACCGTACCGCTGGGTTGCGTACTCGGAGTACTCATCGACTGCATGCCTCCGGACTGATTGAAACCACTACAAAAAACGCATACGGCAAGGGTTAGCCTCCTGTTGTGAGCGGGCAGCGAACCACCGGTTTAACTTGAATGAACGTTCAATTTAAACACGAAAGGCCCCGTGATTACGAATCGCGGGGCTGTGATTGCTGGCTCAGACCAGGGTATGACGTGTGCAGGAGAAGGTTCGTTCCCGGGTGCGGGGCGGAGCATGCGCCCGCTCATCAATCCGATCGGGCGCACTGCAAAACACTACTTCTGCGTCCCGTCATCCTGTTGCAGCAGGTTGGCCTGGGTCAGGTTGCAGCCTGCCGGGACGCTGCGGGTCAGCCAGACGTTGCCGCCGATGGTCGAGCCCTGACCAATCGTGATGCGCCCCAGAATGGTCGCACCGGCGTAGATCACCACGTCGTCTTCCACGATCGGGTGACGCGCGTGGCCCTTCTGCAACTGGCCGTCTTCGTCCGCCGGGAAGCGCTTGGCGCCCAGCGTGACGGCCTGATAGATCCGTACCCGCTCGCCGATGATGGCGGTTTCGCCGATGACAACACCTGTGCCGTGGTCGATGAAGAAGCTCGGGCCGATCTGCGCGCCAGGGTGAATGTCGATGCCGGTGGCCGAGTGCGCCAGTTCAGAGCTGATGCGCGCCAGCAGCGGCAGGCCTGCGCGGTACAGATGGTGGGCAAGGCGGTGGTGAATCACCGCCAGAATACCCGGATAGCACAGCAGCACCTCATCGACACTGCGTGCTGCCGGGTCACCGTGATAGGCGGCCAGCACATCCGTGTCGAGCAACTGACGAATGCCCGGCAGTGCGGTGGCAAAATCCTGGATCAGGACCAGCGCATGCTCGTCGATCCCGACCAGTTCCCTGCCTTGCTGATGCGCCACGTAACGCAACTCGAGCCGGGCCTGGGCCAGCAGCGCATTGAGCGCAACGTCCAGCGTATGGCCGACGTAGAAATCCTCGCTTTCCTCACGCAAATCAACAGGACCCAGCCGCATTGGAAACAATGCGCCGCTCAGCGCCTCGAGAATCTCGCCCATCGCTGCACGCGACGGCAGCTCGCGACCACCATGCTCGCCACTCACGCGACGGTTGCGCGTGCGCCAATCCTCACGCGCCGCACGTAACTGGCTGACGATACGCTGCAACTGCCAATGGCTGGAACGGCCGTCGGCGGATGCTTCTGGAATATCGCTCACGCTGAACTCTCCTTGGTCATGACGGTGGCGACCCGACGTTATCGGGCGCTGCTGCGCCCACTCTACGGCAAACATTCAAGTGGAAAAAATAACAATTTTTGTACGAATCGGCTGAGCGGAGCATAAACACCGACAGGTTGCCGTGTGGGAAACGTCTGCCTATAGTCCGCAGACTACAGTCCGCTGACTCTCTACACGGCTCACTTATTACCATGATCAAACATCAGCTTGCCCGCTTCAGTCGTCTGGACTTGATCAGCGCGCCCACCGCCCTTGAAAAGCTCGATCGCCTGTCAATCTGGGCTGGCCGCGACATCTACGTCAAACGTGATGACACCACGACACTGGCGCTGGGCGGCAACAAGGTGCGCAAGCTCGAATACCTGGCGGCCGACGCGCTGGCGCAGGGTGCCGACACCCTGATCACCGCAGGTGCCATTCAGTCAAACCATGTACGACAGACCGCTGCGCTGGCAGCGCGTCTGGGTCTGGGCTGCGTGGCCCTGCTGGAAAATCCCATCGGCACCGATGACAGCAACTACCTGCACAACGGCAACCGTCTGCTGCTGGAGCTATTCGACGCCAAGGTCGAGCTGGTCGAGAACCTCGATAACGCCGACGAACAACTGCACGCACTGGCGGCTCGTCTGCGCAGCAATGGCAAGAAGCCTTATCTCGTGCCTATCGGCGGCTCGAGTCCGGTCGGCGCGCTGGGTTATGTCCGCGCCGGGCTGGAACTGGTCGAGCAGATCAAACAGACCGGCATCGACTTCGCTGCCGTGGTTCTGGCCTCTGGCAGCGCCGGGACCCACAGCGGTCTCGCGCTGGCGCTGGCCAGTGAATTGCCGGATCTGCCGGTCATTGGCGTGACCGTTTCGCGCAGTGAAGAGGCCCAGTTCCCCAAGGTTCAGGGTCTGGCCGAGCGTACTGCAGAGTTGCTGGAAATTCCGATGCCGCAGTGTTTCAAAGTCGAGCTGTGGGACGAGTATTTCGCACCGCGCTACGGCGAACCGAATGCCGGCACGCTCTCGGCGATCAAACTTGTTGCGGGTCACGAAGGTCTGTTGCTTGACCCGGTTTACACCGGCAAGGCGATGGCAGGGTTGCTGGACGGTATCGGACGTCAGCGATTCAACGATGGGCCGCTGATTTTCCTGCACACTGGCGGTGCTCCTGCGCTGTTCGCTTACCCGGACGTATTTTCCAGCTGATTCTGCGGACCGGGGTCGGGTTATGCCCGAAATGAAAGACAAGCGCCCTTTTAGTTATTTTTGTTCATAACTGGATGGCCTTATAGTGGCGCCCGGCAGGCCCCCACCTGTAGCGTAACCCACTGAAAAAAGCTGAATTCCCAGCACCCGGACGCGTCCGTCAGGCCTGAAACCGGTCCGACACTTCACACAAAACAAGAGGCTCGCATGAACATTTCCGCTATTCGTCGCACGTTTCTTTTCTCGGCACTGAGCCTGATGCTCGGCACCGGTATTGCTGGACACGCCATCGCTGGCGAGCAACTGCAGAAAATCAAGGATAGCGGCACCCTGAATGTGGGCCTGGAAGGCACTTATCCGCCGTTCAGTTTCGTGGACGAGAATGGCAAGTTGACCGGCTTTGAAGTCGAGTTCTCCGAGGCGCTGGCCAAGGAGCTGGGCGTCAAGGCGAAGATCCAGCCGACCAAATGGGATGGCATTCTGGCCTCGCTGGAATCCAAACGTCTGGACGTGGTGGTCAATCAGGTCACCATCTCCGATGAGCGCAAGAAGAAGTATGACTTTTCCGAGCCCTACACCATTTCCGGTATTCAGGCGCTGATCAACAAGGAAAAGACCAAGGACAGCATCAAGACCGCACAAGACTTGAGCGGCAAGAAAGTCGGCGTGGGTCTGGGCACCAATTATGAGCAATGGCTCAAGGCCAATGTGCCGACCGCCATCGTCAAGACCTATGACGATGATCCGACCAAGTATCAGGATCTGCGCGTAGGCCGTATCGACGCGATTCTGGTTGATCGCCTGGCCGCACTGGAACTGGTTGCCAAGACCAAGGACACCCTGGCGGTGACCGGCGAACCCTTCTCCCGTCAGGAATCGGGCATCGCACTGCGCAAGGGCGAGCCGGAACTGCTCGAGGCCATCAACAAGGCCATCGACAAACTGCGTGCCGACGGCACCTTGGCCAAGCTGTCGCAAAAGTACTTCAACGCTGACGTGACAAAATGATCGAAGAGAGCCTTAAGCTCGCGCTGGACTCCGCGCCCTTTCTGCTCAAGGGCGCTTATTACACCGTTATCCTCAGCCTGGGCGGGATGTTCTTCGGACTGGTGCTGGGCTTTGGCCTGGCCCTGATGCGTCTGTCCAGCTTCAAGCTGCTGAGCTGGATTGCGCGCATCTACGTGTCATTCTTCCGCGGTACGCCGCTGCTGGTGCAGCTGTTCATGATCTATTACGGCCTGCCGGAACTGGGCATCGAACTGGATCCTCTGACGGCTGCGTTGATCGGTTTCTCGCTGAACATGGGTGCCTATGCCTGCGAGATCCTGCGTGCGGCCATCGGCGCGGTGGAGCGTGGACAGTGGGAAGCGGCCGCCAGTATCGGCATGACCCGCTGGCAGACCCTGCGCCGGGCCATTCTGCCGCAGGCTGCGCGCACGGCTTTGCCGCCGCTGGGCAACAGCTTCATCTCGCTGGTCAAGGACACCGCGCTGGCCGCCACCATCCAGGTGCCGGAGCTGTTCCGCCAGGCGCAGTTGATCACCGCGCGCACCTTCGAAATTTTCACCATGTACCTGGCCGCCGCACTGATCTACTGGATCCTTGCCACGGTGCTTTCGCACTTGCAAAACAAGCTCGAAGCGCGGGTCAACCGGCATGATCTGGAGTCCTGACGCATGATCGTGGTTGAAAAACTCACCAAGGAATTCAAGGGCAATCAGGTGCTCAAGGGCATCGACCTGCGTGTCGAAGCCGGCGAAGTCGTGGCCATCATCGGGCCTAGCGGCTCGGGCAAGACCACCTTGCTGCGTTGCCTGAATCTGCTGGAGACACCAACCAGCGGCAGTATCACTGTCGCAGACATCACCATCGATGGCAGCCGTCCCGTCAGCCAGCAGCAGGGCCTCATCCGCCAGCTGCGCCAGCAGGTCGGGTTCGTGTTCCAGAACTTCAATCTGTTTCCACACCGCACCGCGCTGGAGAACGTCATTGAAGGCCCGGTGGTGGTCAAGAAGGTTGAGCGTGAAAGCGCGCTGGCGCTGGGCAGAAAGCTATTGGCCAAGGTCGGCCTGGCAGGCAAGGAAGATGCCTACCCCCGCAGACTCTCAGGCGGCCAGCAACAGCGCGTGGCGATTGCCCGTGCGCTGGCGATGGAACCGCAAGTGATTCTGTTCGACGAGCCGACCTCGGCGCTGGACCCGGAACTGGTGGGTGAAGTGCTGACCACCATCCGCGCCCTGGCCGAAGAAAAGCGCACCATGGTGATCGTCACTCACGAGATGAGTTTTGCGCGTGATGTCGCCAACCGGGTGATCTTCATCGACAAAGGTGTGATCGTCGAACAGGGCGACGCAAAAGCGCTTTTTGCCAACCCGACGCAGGAGCGTACGAGGCAATTTCTGGAGCGCACAAGGGCCTGATCCTACAGCGCTCTTCCCAAAGGCAGCACCTCACACGTGCTGCCTTTTTGCGTTTTACATTTCAAAAAAAAATCATTGATCAATATCTTCATTGACTCGAACCATCTGCCCTCGAAAACCCATTCAGATTTTGAATTTGTCCAAACGACGTTCTGTCACATTGATACGGGCCTTTTCTGCCAGCCGCCAATCCTTCATGCCCCCACCCTGCAAGAAAATTTCAGGCCGACCCCGGCATTCTTAATCAAATTTTTTTGTAGTAGGACAGTTGATGTTCGCCAAGTAAACAGTTCCAAATATTGCTTGTAGGAAGCATCTAATTTTTCAGAAAAGACCTACTTGACAGTGGCCGTATATTGACATGAACACGCAAAGCTAATTAGCTCGCCTGAAACAGGCCATTGATAACACTACAAACTTCAAGCCGCCAATTTCGACACTTTGTAATGTTTGCCACACCTTGGAAATTTGCGGTACTTATCAATCCGCCTGTTTTGAACATCATTTTAGCCAAACATGAAAAGTCGTGACGATTTTTTACTTGAATCCTTGTTTTCAGGAGTACCCGACATGAACCAGACCTTGTGCAAAAACAGCCTCGTAAAGCTGTCAGCCCCTTCTGTTCCGCAGGCCTGCCGACATGGCATCGGTGTCAGGACAGCCTCCAGCCTGACGGTCCACATCGATCCGTATGACGGCATGGATGAAGGCGATCTGATAGAGCTGTTCTGGGACGGCTGTTACGTTGCGTCGAAAATTCTAACGGCGTCCGACACCGGGACCGCTATCGTCCTACGCGTGCCAGAAAGCTTTCTACAGAACGGCAAGGCACGTACTTACTACCGAGTCATGAAAGTGGGTGGAACACCGATTACATCGACCTGCCGCAAGCTGTGGGTCAAGCTCAACCCGCCCGGCGGACGCCTGCTCAGCCCCAACACTGAAGAGAATCAGGGGCTGGCGCCGCTTTACGTAGCCCCTTCAGTACTGCGTCGCGGCCTCACCCAGCGACATCTGGATGGCGGGTTGCCGATGGCCATCGAGCCCTACCTGAACATGGCGGCACACGACGAGATCACGGTCCGCCTGGGGGATCTGCGTATGGACCTGCCGCCCCTTACGCAGGAAGATATCGGCGAACCCATCGATCTGGTCGTGCCTGCGGACCTGATCATGGAGGCCGGTGAACAGCAACTTGAGGTGACGTATTGCATCATCGACAGAGTCGGGAACAACTCGCTGTGGGCACCGCCACGTGAAATAAAAATCCCGGCATTGAATGTCAGGTTGCCGCAATAACCGGACAGCCTGCCGGTAAACCTGACGCAACGAAAGGAACTCATTAATCAATCATCGCAGCGCGATTGGCGTGCCACCACTTAATATAATTAATTAACACCGACTCCATTAATTCAGACTTATCGCTCAAGCGGTGCTGATGCCCCCTGAGCCGTGCATAAATCATTTCGAACACATAAGCGACGACAGTGCTTATTTGAATGACGACAGGCCTGAGCCTGCGACCGCTCACTGCCAATCTATGCTTATTCCAAAAAGAACGTTTTAAAAAATTTAATACACGCTTAGGGTATATACACCGGACCACCGGACATCGTGATGTTTTCAGCCGCAGCGCTTGCGGCCTACCGCTACGAGGTTTCGATGGTCACTTTCACAACCAACCCTGTGGATAACACCAGGGCGATCAAGGCTCCACAAGAGCCCGACGTCGCCCCTCACCTGTCGCCTGCCAACGTGCTGCGAAACGACGCAGACGCCATTGCAGCAGCCCATGAACTGGCTGCGGCGGCTCGCGTGCAGGCCGCCAGGCGCGATCAGGAACGTCTGTTGCCCTGGCCTGAAATCGAGCAGTTCACTCGCAGCGGGCTGGGCAGCATTTCCATCCCGCGCATCTACGGCGGTCCGCAAGTTTCCTTCGTGACGATTGCCGAAGTATTCAGGATTATCTCCACTGCCGATCCGGCACTCGGGCAAATCCCGCAGAACCAGTTCGGCATCCTCAACCTGCTGCAGGGCGCCGCCACCGAGCAGCAGAAAAAAGTACTGTTCCAAAGCGTGCTGGACGGTTGGCGCATCGGCAATGCAGGGCCGGAGCGTGGAACCAAAAATACCCTGGACCTCAAGGCGCGGATCACCCCTCACGGTGATCATTTCGTGATCAGCGGGCAGAAGTTCTACTCCACCGGCGCGCTGTTCGCGCACTGGGTCGCGGTCAAGGCGCTGGACGAGGAAGGCCGCCAGGTCATGGCCTTCGTCAAACGCGGCTCGCCGGGGCTGCGCATCGTCGATGACTGGTCGGGCTTTGGCCAACGCACCACTGCCAGTGGCACGGTACTGCTGGACAACGTACCGGTCGAGGCCGGCCACGTGGTTGCCAACTGGCGTCTGTCGTTGACACCCAACATTCAGGGGGCGGTCTCCCAACTGATTCAGGCCGCCATTGATGCGGGCATCGCACGCGGTGCCATCGACGACGCCATCGCCTTTGTCAGGGATCGTTCCCGGCCGTGGATCGACGCCAAGGTCGAGCGCGCCAGCGATGACCTTTACGTGATCGCCGACATCGGCAAACTGAAACTCGACCTGCACGCCGCCGAGGCGCTGCTGCGCAAGGCCGCTCAGGTGCTGGATGACGTCAGTGAAGCGCCTGTCGACGAACAGTCGGCCGCCCGCGCCTCCATCGCCGTCGCGCGCGCAAAAGTGTTGACCACCGAAATCTCGTTGCTCGCCAGTGAAAAACTGTTCGAGCTGGCCGGCAGTCGCGCCACCCTCGCCGAATTCAATCTTGACCGGCACTGGCGAAACGCTCGGGTCCACACCCTTCACGACCCGGTGCGCTGGAAATACCACGCCGTCGGTACCTGGCATTTGAACGGCACCCTGCCCGCCCGCCATTCCTGGATCTGAACCAGACCACTGGAGCACACCTTTCATGAGTTTCAATCCACAGGCGCGCGACCACGCAGCGCTGATCACCAGTGACGTCCAGGCTCTGCACATCGCCCGCGAACTGGCCAACCACTTCAAGACCGAAAGCGCCGTACGCGACCGCGAGCGACGCTTGCCACATGCCGAACTGGAGCTGTTCAGTCAGTCCGGACTCTGGGGCATCAGCGTGCCAAAGGCCTTCGGCGGTGCGGGTGTGTCATCGGTGACCCTGGCCAGGGTCATCGCGCTGATCTCCGAAGCCGATGGTTCACTGGGACAGATTCCGCAAAACCATTTCTATGCCCTTGAAGTGTTGCGCGTGAACGGCAGCCCGCAGCAGCAGAAACGCTTGTACGCCGAAGCACTGGCAGGTCAGCGCTTCGGGAACGCGCTGGCCGAACTGGGCACCAAAACCGCCCACGACCGCACCACACGCCTGAAGCAGGAGGGTAACGGCTATCGCATCAACGGCCGCAAGTTCTACGCCACCGGCGCGCTTTACGCACAGCGCATTCCGACCTCGGTGATCGACGACAACGGCATTCAGCAACTGGCGTTCGTGCCGCATGACAGCGCAGGTCTGACCGTCATCGACGACTGGAGCGGCTTCGGCCAGCGCACCACAGGCAGCGGCTCGGTGGTGTTCAACAACGTTTACGTCGATCCAGACGATGTGGTGCCCTTCCAGAGCGCTTTCGAGCGACCGACCACGCTGGGTCCGCTGGCGCAGATTCTTCACGCGGCCATCGACACCGGCATCGCCCGCGCAGCCTTCGAGGATGCGCTGACCTTCGTCCGCACACGTACCCGGCCATGGATCGACTCAGGCATCGACAAGGCCGTGGACGACCCGTTGACGCTGCACAGCTTCGGCAGGCTGAGCATTCGTCTGCACGCGGCCGAGGCATTGCTCGAGCGCGCGGGTGAATACCTGGACATCGCCCAGGCCGACAGCAACGCCGACACCGTGGCCGCCGCCTCCATCGCGGTGGCCGAAGCACGCGCCATCAGCACCGAGATTTCCCTGGCGGCGGGCAGCACGCTGTTCGAACTTGCCGGCAGTCAGTCGACGCTCGCCGAGCACGGCCTGGATCGCCACTGGCGCAACGCTCGGGTGCACACGCTGCACGACCCGGTGCGCTGGAAATTTCACGCCATCGGCAATTACTACCTCAATGACACCCACCCTCCGTTGCGAGGGACGATCTGATGGCGCGCAAGAAGATCCTGCTCAACGCCTTCAACATGAACTGCATCGGGCATATCAATCACGGCTTGTGGACCCACCCGCGTGACACGTCCACGCAGTTCAACAGCCTGGAATACTGGACCGATCTGGCGAAGTTGCTGGAGCGCGGCCTGTTCGACGGGCTGTTCATTGCTGACATCGTGGGGGTGTATGACATCTACCAGAACTCGGTGGACGTCACGCTCAAGGAGGCGATTCAGTTGCCGGTCAACGACCCGCTGCTGCTGGTTTCAGCCATGGCGGGCGTCACGAAGCATCTGGGTTTCGGCCTGACCGCCAACCTGACCTACGATGCGCCGTACCTGTTTGCCCGTCGTATGTCGACGCTCGATCACCTGAGCCGTGGCCGGGTCGGCTGGAATATTGTCACCGGCTATCTCGACAGCGCCGCACGTGCCATGGGCCTGAACGAGCAGGTCGAGCACGACCGACGCTACGATCAGGCCGATGAATACCTGCAGGTGTTGTACAAACTCTGGGAAGGCAGTTGGGAGGACGATGCAGTCATCAATGATCGCGAACAGCGCGTCTATGCCCAGCCGGGCAAGGTTCACAAGGTATGGCACCAGGGCGAGTTTTATCAGGTAGAGGGTTATCACCTCTGTGAACCTTCGCCACAGCGCACGCCGGTGCTGTTTCAGGCCGGCAGTTCGGAGCGGGGTTTGCAGTTCGCCGGGGAGAACGCCGAGTGCGTGTTCATCAGCGGCCAGAACAAGGCCTCGACCCGCGAGCAGGTGGACAAGGTGCGTGCCAGCGCCGTGCAGGCCGGGCGCAACCCGGACGACATCAAAGTGTTCATGGGGCTGAACGTGATTGTTGCCGCGACCGAGGCATTGGCGCAGGAAAAGCACGCCGAGTACCGTCGCCATGCCAGCGCCGAGGCGGGCGTTGCCCACTTCGCAGCGTCCACCGGGATCGATTTTGCGCAGTACGAACTGGACGAGCCGATCCAGTATGTGAAGAACAACGCCATTCAGTCGGCGACCAAAAACCTGAAGAACAACGACTGGACCCGCCAGAAACTGCTCGACCAGCACGCGCTGGGTGGCCGCTACATCACGGTCATAGGCTCGCCTGATCAGGTCGCCGACGAGCTGGAATCGTGGATCGCCGAAACCGGTCTGGACGGCTTCAACCTGACCCGCATCGTTACCCCGGAAAGCTATGAGGATTTCATCGATCTGGTCATCCCCGAGCTGCAACGTCGCGGGTCGTACAAGACCGCTTATGAAGACGGCAGCCTGCGCAGGAAACTGTTTCCCCAAGGCACCGACCGCCTGCCGCCGCAGCATGCAGGCGCCGGGTATCGGCAGGGCAACACCGGTTATGCCGAATAGCCACAGCCTCTGGGAGGCGGCTTGCCGGCGACAGGGTCGGTTCAGTCACTGATGTGGCGCCTGACAAACCGCCTCGCCGGCAAGCCGCCTCCCACAAGAAATCGCATTTGTTCAGTCGATCCTGCAAAAACCTGGGAGGAATGAAAGCTGTACCAAATAGCCACAACCCGTAGGAGCGAGCTTGCTCGCGATGGCCATGCGTCAAACGCTACACCTCTAGCGTCTGTATCGGCCCTCTCCCGAGCTCGCTCCCGCAAGAATTCAATGACCTCAATAACCCGTCATTTCAACGGAATGCACCATGACCAAAACCCTAGCAGCCCTGGCCCTCGGCCTGTTGACCCTGACCGCTCACGCCGCCGATGCGCCGCTGAAGGTTGGCACTACCGCAGCCTTCGCCATTCCGCTTGAAGCGGCCGTGGAGGAAGCCGGCAAACAGGGCCTTGAGGTCGAGCTGGTCGAGTTCACCGACTGGATCGCGCCCAACGTCACCCTCGCGGCGGGCGACATCGACGTGAACTACTTTCAGCACATTCCGTTCCTGACCAACGCCAACGAAGCCGCAGGTTTCGGCCTGGTGCCGTATGCGCCAGGCATCATCAACAACGTGGGGCTGTATTCGAAAAAGTACAAAAGCTTCGACGAGCTACCGAGCGGCGCAACCGTGGCCATCGCCAACGACCCGATCAACAGCGGGCGTGGCCTGCAATTGCTGGCCAAGGCCGGGCTGATCACACTCAAGCAAGGTGTCGGCTACAAGGCGACCGAAGACGACATCACCGCCAACCCGAAAAAACTCAAGCTCATCCAGGTCGAAGCCGTGCAACTGGTGCGCGCCTACGACGACGCCGACCTGGTGCAGGGCTACCCGGCCTACATCCGCCTGGCCAAGACCTTCCCGGCCGATTCGGCGATTCTGTTCGACGGCATGGATCACCCCGAATACGTCATCCAGTTCGTGATCAAGCCCGAGCGCAAGGACGATCCGCGTCTGGCGAAATTCGTCGACATCTATCAGCACTCGCCGGTGGTCCGGGCCGCGCTGGACAAGGTCAACGGCAAGCTCTACCAGGTAGGGTGGAAAGAATGACCGCCATCGCTCAGCGACAATGGACGCCGGACGTCAAACCTGCGGCGCGACAGACCGAGCTGCACCTGGACCTGAACCATGCCCACGTGCGCTTCATCAACCTGGGCAAGACCTATCAGGGCCGACAAGGTCCGGTGGAGGCGTTGGGCAACATCGATCTGGCAATCCAGCGCGGCGAAATCTTCGGCATCATCGGCCGCAGTGGCGCGGGCAAGTCGTCGCTGATCCGCACCATCAACCGTCTGGAACAACCCAGCAGCGGCCGGGTGCTGATCGATCAGATCGACATCGGGGATTTCAATGAAGACAAGCTGGTCGAGCTGCGCCGTCGCATCGGCATGATCTTCCAGCACTTCAACCTGATGTCAGCCAAGACCGTTTGGCAGAACGTCGAGCTGCCGCTGAAGGTTGCAGGCGTACCCAGGGAGCAGCGCCAGCGCAAGGTCGCTCAACTGCTGGAGCTGGTCGGCCTGCAGGACAAACACAAGGCCTACCCGGCGCAGTTGTCCGGCGGCCAGAAACAACGTGTGGGCATTGCCCGCGCACTGGTCCACGACCCGGCGATCCTGCTCTGCGACGAAGCCACCTCGGCGCTGGACCCGGAAACCACGCAATCGATTCTCGGCCTGCTGCGCGAGATCAATCAGCGCCTGGGCCTGACCATCGTGCTCATCACTCACGAGATGGCGGTCATTCGGGATATCTGCCACCGCGTCGTGGTGCTGGAAAAAGGCCAGGTTGTCGAGCAAGGCCCGGTCTGGCAGGTATTCGGCGACCCGCAGCACGAGGTCAGCAAAACCCTGCTGGCACCGCTGCAGCCCGGGCTGCCGACAGAATGGGCCGAGCGCCTGACCGCAGAGCCGCAACAGCCCGACGCGACTGTTTTGCTCGACGTGCAGTTCACAGGCGTCAGTGGCCAGGAGCCTGATCTGGCGGCGCTGTTCGCGGCGCTGGGCGGCAAGGTGCAACTGCTGCAGGGCGGCGTCGAGCGCATTCAGGATAGAGCCATCGGACACTTGATTCTTTCGGTCGCCGGATCACCGTACAACCGGGAAGAATTGTTGGCGCGAGCCCGCAGACAGGCACCGCGCGTGGAGGTATTGGGTTATGGGGTTTGATCGCTTACTGCAAGGGACCATCGACACTTTCCTGATGGTGGGCGTGTCTTCGCTGATCGCGCTGCTGCTGGGGATTCCGCTGGCGGTGATTCTAGTCACCAGTTCCAGAGGCGGGATTTATGAAGCGCCTGCGATCAACCGGGTGCTGGGCGCGTTCGTGAACCTGTTCCGCTCGATCCCGTTTCTGATTCTGATGGTGGCGCTGATTCCGTTCACCCGGCTGATCGTCGGCACCACCTATGGTGTATGGGCAGCCATCGTCCCACTGACCATCGCCGCCACGCCGTTCTTTGCGCGCATCGCCGAGGTCAGCCTGCGGGAAGTCGACCATGGCCTGATCGAAGCCGCACAAGCCATGGGCTGCCGACGCCGCCACATCATCTGGCACGTGCTGCTCCCCGAAGCGCTGCCTGGAATCATTGGCGGTTTCACAATCACGCTGGTGACCATGATCAACTCCTCGGCCATGGCCGGAGCCATCGGCGCGGGCGGCCTGGGCGATATCGCCTACCGCTATGGCTACCAGCGTTTCGACACACAAGTGATGCTGACGGTGATCGTGCTGCTGGTGGCGGTAGTGGCATTCGTGCAACTGGGTGGCGACCGGTTGGCGCGGCGCTTCAACAAGCGCTGACGGTCCGGGGTATATTAGCCGCCTTCCCGGACCGGACCGCCTTTGATGAAACTCGATCCCCAGACCCTCGACCAGATCACCACGACCACGCTGGATAACTACAACCGCGTCGCCGAAGACTTTCGCGAAGGCACGCGGGACCATGACGTCAGCCAGAACATCGACGCGCTGCTGCGCCATATCGAAGGGCCGACGCCTTGGCAGATTCTGGACTTCGGCTGCGGGCCGGGGCGTGACCTGAAGGCCTTCACCGCGATGGGTCATGTCGCGGTCGGGCTGGACGGCTCCGAGCGCTTCGCCGAGATGGCCCGAACAGAGACCGGCTGCGAGGTGTTGCAGCAAAACTTCCTCGAACTCGACCTGCCGCCCGCACGCTTCGACGGCATCTTCGCCAACGCCGTACTGTTCCACGTGCCGCGTCAGGAACTGCCCCGCGTGCTGCTGCAGCTCCACGCCACGCTCAAGCCGGGCGGCGTGCTGTTCAGCTCCAACCCGCGCGGGCAGAACCAGGAAGGCTGGAACGGGGAACGCTACGGCACCTACCACGATCTGGAATCATGGCGCGCCTTGCTGACCGAGGCCGGGTTCGTCGAACTGGAACACTATTACCGCCCCGCCGGACTGCCGCGAGAGCAACAGCCATGGCTGGCGAGCGTCTGGCGCAGGGTATAAGCCTGTCCGGAATGTGAAGGGGACTTGTATACGATGAGCGCGGAACGTGAGGCACGACGACAATCAGCCAACTGATCGCTCCCACGCGTTGGAATGCCGCCCAGTACGCTGCGCGTCCGACTCCACAGCCGACGCGCAGCTCAATCAGTGCCCTGTCGCCAGTTCGCCCTCCTGATCCTTCTTCTCATCCGCCTCGCGCCGCTGTTCATCGGTTGGTTCCTTGATCCGGTACCAGGCCACATACAGCGCAGGCAGGAACAACAGTGTCAGCAGCGTCGCAATGATGATGCCGCCGATCATGGCGTAGGCCATCGGTCCCCAGAACACTTCCCGCGCAATCGGGATCATGCCCAGACTTGCCGCCGCAGCCGTCAGCAAAATCGGCCGACGTCGATGCTCGGTGGCTTCAACCACCGCATCCCACGGCAGATACCCGCTGCGCTCGTAGGCGTCGATCTGGGTCACCAGAATCACTGAGTTGCGGATGATGATGCCGATCAGCGCCAGCACGCCCAGAATTGCCACAAATCCCAGCGGCGTGCCGGTCGGGATCAGTGCCAACACAACACCGATCAGGCCCAGCGGCGCGACACTCGCAACCAGGAACATCTTCTGCACGCTGTGCAGCTGAATCATCAGGAAGGTCGCCATCAGAAACAGCATCAACGGCACCACGCTCGCAATCGGGCCTTGGGCCTTGCTGCTTTCTTCCACCGTGCCGCCGGTCGCCACCTTGTAGCCCACCGGCAGGCCGGCGGCGAATTTATCGATCTCGGGCTTCAACTGCTTGACCAGGTCCGTTGGCTGAATCTCGTCGCGCACGGCACCTTTCACGGTGATGGTCGGCTTGCGATCGCGACGCCACACCAGCGGCTGTTCAAGCTCATAGCCCACGGTCGCAAACGCCAGCAACGGAATGGACGCGCCGCTCGGCGTGACGATCTGCAGGTTTTGCAGGGTTTCCGGCGTGCCGCGCTCGGCGTCTTCGGCGCGACCGACCACGTTGATCAGGTAGATATCGTCGCGCACCTGAGTCACGGCAGAACCGCTGACCACGCTGTTCATCAGGTTGGCGACATCTTCGGAAGACAACCCCAACTGCCGCGCCTTGTCCTGATTGATGTCGATGCGCAACACCTTGCCCGGCTCGTTCCAGTCGTAGATCACCTCGCCCACATGGGCGTTTTGATCCAGCAACGTGGCCAGTTCGATGGCGTGCTGACGCACCTTGTCGACGTCCTCGCCGCTGACGCGGTACTGCAAGGGACGTCCAACCGGAGGCCCCATTTCCAGCGGCTGCACATAGGAGCCGATGCCGACGAAATCATCACGCAAACGTTTCTGCAGACGCGCCGTCAATGCGCCACGCTCTTCCAGACCTTTGCTGACAATCACCAGCTGGGCGTAGAACGGGTTTTCCAGTTGCTGGTCCAGCGGCAGGTAAAAACGCAATGCGCCCTGGCCAATGTAGGTGCTCCAGCGCTCAATGTCCGGATCGTCCTTGAGGCTTGCCTCGAAGCGATCAACCACCTTGCGCGTCTCGTTGACCGACGCATTCTGCGGCAGGTTCAGATCGACCAGAATCTCAGGCCGGTCGGATGACGGGAAGAACTGACTCTGCACAAACTGCATCGAGAACAGCGACGCAGCGAAAAGAGCCAGTGTGATGCCAATCGCCAGCCAGCGATGACGCATGGCCCAGACCATGCTGCTGTTGAAGGCACGACCGACGCGGCCCGGCTCTTCGGATTTGGGTTTGACGTTGCTGCTCAGGATATGAATCCCGATCACCGGCGCAAACAGCACGGCCACCAGCCAGGACACCAGCATCGCCACCGCGATCACTGCAAACAGCGTGAAGGTGTATTCCCCCGCCGAACTGTTGTTCAGGCCAATCGGCACGAAGCCTGCCACCGTGACCAGCGTGCCGGTCAGCATCGGGAAAGCCGTCGAGGTGTAGGCATAGGTCGCGGCCTGCTCCTTGGTCTCGCCCATTTCCAGCCGTGTGACCATCATCTCGACCGTGATCATCGCGTCGTCCACCAACAGACCGAGGGCGATGATCAGCGCTCCGAGGGAAATCCGCTGCATGGTAATGCCGCTGTATTCCATGAACACGAACACCATCGCCAGCACCAGCGGAATGGAGCACGCCACCACAAGACCGGCGCGCACGCCAAGGCTGATGAAGCTGACGACCATCACGATGATCACCGCTTCGAACAGGGCGCTGGTGAAACCGCCCACCGCCTTGTCCACCACTTCGGCCTGATCCGATACCTTGTGCACGCCAACGCCGACCGGCAGTTCAGCGGTCGTGGCGTCCATGCGTTCATGCAGCGCCTTGCCGAATGCCTGAATGTTGCCGCCCTTCTTCATGGCAATCGCAAGGCCAATGGCGGGCTTGCCGTTGTAACGGAACAGCGGCTTGGGCGGGTCGGTGTAGCCACGGCTGATGTCAGCGATATCGCTCAGACGGTAGAAGCGATCATTGAGCCGCAGGTTGACGGCTGCCAGATCCTTCTCGGACGCGAACTGTCCCGAGGTGCGAACGGAAATCCGCTCCGGCCCGGCTTCGATCACGCCCGCAGGTGTCACGGCGTTCTGCGATTGCAGGCTTTGCACGACCTGCCGCTGATCCAGCCCGAGCGCCGCCAGTTTGCGGGTCGAGAAATTCAGGTAAATCACTTCGTCCTGCTGGCCGACCATTTCGACCTTGCCCAGCCCTTCGACTGAACGGATATCGACGCGAACCTTTTCGACGTAATCGCGCAACTGCCGCATCGAGAACCCGTCCGCCGTAAAGGCGTAGATGGACCCGTACACGTCGCCGAATTCATCATTGAACGCAGGCCCCTGCAGCCCTTGAGGAAATTGCCCGCGAATGTCGTCGATCTTCTTGCGCACCTGATACCAGATCTCCGGTATCGCCTTGGCGCTGGTGGTGTCGCGCAGGAAAACCATGACCGTCGACTCGCCCGGCCGGGTGTAGCTTTTCACATAGTCCAGGGAGTCCAGCTCTTCGAGTTTTTTCTCGATGCGGTCAGTCACCTGTTCCAGCGTTTCGTCCACCGTCGCGCCCGGCCAGCGGGTCTGGATGACCATGGTCTTGATGGTGAACGAAGGATCTTCCTCGCGCCCCAGCTTCATGTAGGAAAAAACGCCCATCAACAGCGCGACGAACATCAGGTACCAGACGAACGACTGATGCTTGAGCGCCCACTCGGACAGATTGAAATTCCCTTTCATTGCGGGCTTTCCTCATCGACTTTGACTTTCTGCCCCGGCTTGAGGCTGTTGACGCCCGCACTGATCACTTTTTCTCCGGCGCTCACGCCGCTGGCCAGCAGAAAACTGCTGTCGTCCTGGCTCACAATATTGACGACTCTCGGGTTGACGGTCTGGCTCTGCGGATCGATGACCCAGATCTGGCGTTTGCCATCGACGTCCTGCAAGGCGTTGAGCGGCAGGCGGATGCGCGGGGCGATGGCCGAGCTGAGGGTCACACTGATCGCCGTTCCCAGGCGCAGCGCAGGCGGCGTTTCGGTCAGCGAAAAGCGCGCCCGACGCGTGCGGGTCGAGCGGTCCGGTTGCGGTTCGATTTCACGCAGCGTCGCGGTGGTGTTCACGTCCGGATCAAGCTGGCTTGCGACGGTGTACACCACATCGGCAGGCAACTGGTCAGCCAGTTGGGCAGGCATGTCGATCACCGCTTCCTTGATATCCGGACGCGCCAGCGTGACCACTTCCTGACCGGCCGTGACGACCTGCCCGGCTTCGACTTTCCATTCGGTGACCACCGCATCGTGATCGCTGCGCAGCTCGCTGTAGCTCAGTTGATCACGGGCCTGCTGCTCGGCAGCCTTGGCCTGATCCAGCGATGACTGAGCGGTTTTCAGGTTGGTCAGCGCGATGTCCAGCTGCGCCTGCGCACCGACACCACGGTCGAACAACGCCTGTTGGCGACGGGCATTGGCCTGCGCGTTGATCCACTGCGCCTGAACATTGGCCAGATCACCTTGACGGCCACGCACATTGTTCTGCTGATCGGTGGGATCGAGCGTGGCGAGCAGATCGCCCTTTTTCACTTCACTGCCCACGTCCACGTGACGACTGGCAATGCGGCCCGGCACGCGAAAGCCCAGCACGCTTTGGTAGCGCGCTTCGATATTGCCCGCAAAGCGCCCGAAATCCTCCATCGACTCAGGCTTGGCTTCGACGAACACCACCGGACGTACAGGCTCTGGCGGGGTTTCATCCTTGCCACAACCCGCCAGTAGCAAGCCACTCAATACGACGCACGATAGACGCTTCATGGCTGCACCTTGGCATTCTGCGGCCGGGATTGATCGGCGATTTCCACCTGCATGTCCGGGTGCAGCAACTGCCCTCCTGCGGTGACCACCTTCTCTCCCGCCTTGAGGCCGTCACTGATGATGACGTGGGAGGTCAGGTAACGCGCAACCGTGACGCGGCGCAGATTGGCCTTACCCTGCTCGTCAACGACCCATACGGCAGGTTTGCCAAGGTGCTCGCCAAGGTCTTTGGTGAGCGCCGACCACGGCAGCTCGACGCTGGCATTGGCCGGTTTGCTCAAGGCAACACTGACCACCGACCCCAGGTCCATGCCCTCAGGCAGCGGGTCGAGCGCGATCTTGACCTGCAGGGTGCCGGTTTGCGCCGACACCGCTGGCGTGACCTCACGCACCTTGCCGCTGACCTTGATCGCCGGGTTGTCGAGCAGAGTCACCTGGACCGGCTCGTCACCCGGTGGCTGCACGAACAGGGACTCGTAGACGTTGAATACCGCATCGCGCTCGCCATCACGCGCCAGATCGAAGATAGGCACCGTGGCTTGCACGACCTGCCCGACTTCGGCCTGACGGGCTGTGATCACACCCGACACGTCGGCGACCAGTGCGGTGTAACTCAGCTGCTCACGGGCGTTGGCCAGTTGCGCCTGGGCGGCTTTCAGCGAACTTTCGCTGCCACGCAGCGCGGCCTGCGCAGAATCGTATTCGCTCTGACTGGTATAACCCTTGGGCAGCAACTTCTGCTGGCGGACAAAGGCGGCACGGGTCTGGCTGACACGTGCCTGCTCGGCCGCGACCGACGCCTGCGCCGAGTCGACATTGATCTGCAGATCCTTGGGGTCGAGCCGCGCCAGCACCTGCCTGGGCGTTACCCGATCCCCTACATCCACACTGCGCTGGATGATCTTGCCGTTGACCCGGAACGACAGCTGCGTTTGCACCCGTGCCTGAATATCGCCCGTCAACGCAACACTGGCGGCGAACTCAGCCGTTTTAACCGGCTGCACGTACACCCGGGGCAAATCGGGCGCCGCCGGTTTTTCCTCGCCACAGCCGGCCAGTACCGCCATGGCAGCGGCAAGGCCGAGCGTAAACAAACTTGAAGGACGGGCAGGCATGCAGACTCCTTTTGCGGATGCCAGGGTGCAAGCGTAGGGGTTACGAGAGAATCACGTGAACATGCGACTGTTGGCGCGCGGGAGGGTTCCTTGTAGGCGCTCGCAATAGAGGTCCGTGTGACTGGCAGGGCAGGTTTGATGGCGGCGCAAGATGCCCGAGCAATTGGACGGGGCAAACGCGTCGATCACGCATGCCTGCCATGATCACCCAGCAGCAGGCATGCGAGATATCACGCAATGGATCTCTCAGGCAGTTGTCTCACGCACATCTGGCACGGACCTTCTGATCTGATCTGACGAAAACTCAATGACACGCGCCGGCCTTGCCATAGCCTCGTCGTAAGAAGGTGGAGGCAACTCAAGATTGCCCTGCGAAAACAACTCCTCGTAGGCAGGAGGCCTATCCCTTTGAGCAGCAGAACCTCGTTCATTGATGGAAAAAGCACGACTCCCATCGCCTCGTGATGGGCCAGACGGTGCAGAAATGCCGTTTCTGCGCCCTCGCAGTGCGCCATTGCCTGAAACAAAATTATTCACGCGCTCTCGCGCCGCACGACGTCCAGGAGCAGCACCATGCGGTTGTAGTCCTGCAAGGACTTCAGTGCGTCCTGGGTTAGCCCTTCTTGCAAGCGCCGCACCGACCGAGCTGCCCAGTACTGCCACTCCCAGGGCTGCGGTCACGCTCCCTGCTATGATCAGTGGCATGGAAAGTTCCGGGTTTGACTCCTTAGTCACCCCGCCGGCTACCGTGGCTCCAATGCCAGCAGTCGTGAGTATCAAACCGGCTATAGCCCCGAGTGAAATGAAACTCATCTGCCCCGTCGGATCGATGCGGTTAACCGGATTGCCCGCACAATAGGCATACGCATTCAACCCGCCCTTACCGAATGGACTCAGGCTGTCCGGACTATTGAAGCGCATCAACGTCGGGTTAAAAGCGCGATAGCCATTGCCCAGCAAGTAATGCCCCGTCACCCGCTCGGGTTGTGCGCCGGTGAAACCCGGCAGCGCGGTGCCGAACAGGTCAGGGTCGCGATGGCCGTAAGGCGAATAGGCGATATCGATCTGTTGCGCCGCGATGGTCACTCCCAACGCGCTGTTCTGCGTATCAGTAACGATCAAATCGACAGCACTGTCATTGCCCTCCCGATTCAGTTGCGCCAGCAGGTGAGTGTCTGCCTGGAACAATGTGCGCATCAGGTCTCCCTGACGCTCAGTCGTCATTCGTCCGTTGCAGTAGAAGCGTTGAGTGAGTGCCTGAGCCAAGGGGCTCAGTGTCGCAATTCGGTCCAGCGGATCGTAGGTGTAGGTGCAAAGAAGCGTCATGTTCATGTCCCTATGATTAAAGAAGGTGTCCTTTGGCATGCTTGGGAACACCAATAACTTTATTGAACAGACAGGCCCGTTGCCGCCTGAAAGCAAACGGCACCCTGTGAGTATTCAAGCGCCCGACTCTCTTATACTTCGCATAGGAAAATTGCCATGAGACAGAAGTAACCTCATTTCATCAAAGGTCGTGTCGGGCGGGAGCGGTATCGCGAAGGCGATCCGTTCAAGTCCTGCAACGGTGGGTAGACGCCGAGACAGGTAAGCGGGGTCTTCAAGAGCATGCTGATCCAGTCTTTGCAGTTTTATGGCGCTGATGGCTCGCTTATCTTCAAGATTTTCTATACGTTTAATCAGATTCGAATAGGAGTCATCACCACCTCGACCGCTGAAACCGGGTCTATGTTTCGATCCGGGCGAACTGACTGAAGGTGAAGTGAGCGTTTTTTTTCTTGCACCGATCCTGCGGGTGGCTGTCACCCCACCCAAGAGTGCCAAGCCGGAGCCACCCAGAACCGCTCCGGCGGTTAAAAGTTTCCCGGAGAGCTCAGGGTTTGAGCTCTGAGTGAACGCACCCGCTATGAGGGTGGCAGCCCCAGCAAACACACTCAATAAACCTAGTGCAGTAACCGGTATAGAAAAATCGACATGCCCGGTAGGATCAATGCGGTTGACTGGATTGCCCGCACAGTAGGCATACGCATTCAACCCGCCCTTACCGAATGGACTCAGGCTGTCAGGGCTATTGAAGCGCATCAACGTCGGGTTAAAGGCGCGATAACCATTGCCCAGCAGGTAATGCCCCGTCACCCGCTCGGGTTGTGCGCCGGTGAAACCCGGCAGCGCGGTGCCGAGCAGGTCAGGGTCGCGATGGCCGTAAGGCGAATAGGCGATATCGATCTGTTGCGCCGCGGTGGTCACTCCCAACGCGCTGTTCTGCGTATCAGTAACGATCAAATCGACAGCACTGTCATTGCCCTCCCGATTCAGTTGCGCCAGCAGGTGAGTGGCTGCCTGGAACAATGTGCGCGTCAGGTCTCCCTGACGCTCAGTCGTCATTCGTCCGTTGCAGTAGAAGCGTTGAGTGAGTGCCTGAGCCAAGGGACTCAGTGTCGCGATTCGGTCCAGTGGATCGTAGGTATAGGTGCAAAGAAGCGTCATGATCACGTCCCTGATGAGTCAGACAGAATTCAAGCGTGCGCCGGTTCGGCATGCAGGTCCACTGGCAGAAATGCCAACGCAGCAGCGGCAAAACGTGAGTAGTCCCGGCGTTGTTCGAATCCAGGTCAGAGCCGTGTGTCCTCCACAAGCTCACTCTCATTACCCCGCACGCTAGAGGATTGGCTACGGAGGCTGGGTCGGGGGTTGACTGCTGCGGCAGTCGCACGCTTGGCTGCAAGTTTTGCCATTTCGGCGCGAGCGAAATTAAATCCCCGAAAACCCAGCGTGGAAAAGCTCAGTGCCACCGCAAGTCCGGCCAGAGGCTTTTGCAGGGGTGAGTCGGGGGCCGCGTTTTTGACAATGAACGCGGAGCCCCAAGCAATACCGGCGGTCACTGCGCCTACTGCGACGACAGCCGAAAGCTTCTCGCTCGTATTGGCAGGCCGTCTGAGTGCGGGTGGCGGCGGGCTTACGTCGGCGGCCGCGCCTTTCACCTTTACCCCTCTGAACACTGCTTTCAACGAAGGCCGAGCCATTGCCAGACCAATTCCAGCCGTCGCCAGGCCAGCACCGATATAGGCAGCCGATAGCGCAATATCAAGCCAATCATGCCCACTGGCGTCGCTCCGATTGACAGGATCCCCGGCGCAGTACGCATAGGCATTCAAACCACCCTTGCCAAAAGGACTCACGCTGTCCGGGCTGTTGAAGCGCATCAACACAGGATTGAAGGCACGATAACCATTGCCCAGCAGGTAATGGCCCGTGATCGGGTCGCAGGGTTGACCGTTGAAGCCAGGCAGGTGAGCCAGCGGAATGCTGTGGCCGTAGGGGGTGTACGCAATCGCTTCAATCTGCCTGGGTGCGACCACGCTCATGATGCTTTGCTGATGATCAGAGGCCGTGAGTGACACGCTGGAGGAATGGCCCTCAGTCGCCCGGCAGGCCAGCAATTGGTGGTCGTGGCGCAAGAAGCTGCGTTGGTCGATGCCTTGGGTTTCAGTGATCGGCTTGTCGGCCTGATAGAACATCCGAACAGCGGCCTGCGCCAATGGGGTGTGGGTGGCGAGCCGGTCCAGAGGATCGTAGCGGTAGCGGCAGAGGATCGGGTTCTGAGGCATTTCACGCATCCGTGCTGGCTGATCTGCAGGTGTTCGGTGCGAGCAAAATGCGCTTGCTCACACCGCTACTCTGCATCGCCGTGTACGTAAGCTGCTACTGACAGAACTGCGAGGTTTGCCGCTGCGCTCAGTACGTGGCGATATCCTCCAGCGAGCGATCCAGCCGGGTTCTGGCGATGTCGATCAGGTGGACCACCGAGAATGCCAGGTCGCGTTTCGCGCCGTTGAGGGCATCGCCGGATTCGTACGCAGCGGCCGAGGCGCAGCGCAGGATGTCACTGACCTGGATCAGGGTTTCTTCGAGGGACGTGTGAGGTGGAGCCGGGGTGGAGTTGATCATTGCTGTGGTCTCTACTGATAAGGCCACCTTGCATTCGCTGCTAAACGAAAAGGGTGGCGACTTTGACACGGGTTAGCAGACCGGTAGAGAACACGAAACCCGGCGCACCTTAAGGTGCCCCACGCAAAGCCGCCATCAAGCGGTTCCTGTATTCGTGACTCTGGGCAGGCTGCTAAACCCGATCGCTGAAACGCAGCGACCGACGCAGCCTAGTGTCCAGAATTCATGCACACAAGGGCCCGGGATTTTCTAGGAAAGTTCGTACTGAGGAAAGGGAAAGGCCTGAAAGAATCGCCCTTCAAAAGCGGATTTTCGTTAGCTCAGGTTACACACGCACTTCAACATATCGGAAGCTGCATGCCCACGCGAAGCATGGGCACGATCAGTGCGCTTGAAATCCCCGACCGTTAATTCAGGACCTCAGCAGACACCTGCCTCAACTCCCCGCACCACCCTGCGCTTCTTCGAAGAAGTAATCCTTCCAGCTTGCCGCCTTGTTCTTCAGCACGCCCAGCTCATGCAGCTTCTCGGCGTAGATGAACGTGCGCTGCGGGGTGATGGTGAAATCGATTTCAGGGTCGGAGACGATTTTTTCCACCAGCGGTAACGGCAGTTTGGACTGCTCGACGCGGATGTAAGTCTGCGCAGCCGCTGCCTTGTCGGCCTTGATGATCTTCTCCGCCTCGGCCAGTGCGTCGTAGAACGCCTTATAGGTTTTGGGATTCTCGTCGTGGAATTTCTCGGTGGTGTAGAGCACGTTGAACGTGGCCTGACCGCCCAATACATCGTAGGAACTGAGCACCTTGTGCACGTTCGGGTTTTCCAGCGCCTGATACTGGAACGGCGGACTGGAGAAGTGTGAGTTGATTTCCGAACCGCCCGCGATCAACGCCGCCGTGGCATCTGGGTGCGCGAGGCTGACCGAGATGTTGTCGAATTTCTTGTAGTTGTCGTCACCGAACACCTTGGCGGTTTCGATCTGCAGAGTACGCGACTGGAAACCCACGCCCGCGGCCGGCACCGCGATGCGGTCCTTGTCGGTAAAGTCCTTGATCGTCTTCACGTTGGGGTTGTTGGTCAGCAGGTAGTTAGGCATCGAACCCAGCGAGGCGATGGCCTTGACGTTCTGTTTGCCCTTGGTGCGGTCCCAGACCGTCAGCATCGGCGGCACGCCAGCCGACACCACGTCCAGCGCGCCCGCCAGCAACGCCTCGTTCATGGCCGTGGCGCCGGAAATGCTGTTCCAGTCAACCTTGATGTCGAGGCCCTGCTCCTTGCCGTGTTTTTCGATCAGTTTCTGATCACGCACCACGTCGAGAATCAGGTAACCGATGCCGAATTGCTGGGCGATGCTGATCTTGCCTTCGGCCTGCGCGCCGCTGCTGAGCAGTGCGCCAAACAGACCGATTGTCGCCGCCAGTGCAGTCAGCACCGGACGCTTGAAAGAAGTTGCCATGAAATGCTCGCTCCAGTCGTTCAAAGAGTCGTTATGGGTTTGATTCAGCGTTGCATGCCCCAGCGCTTGACTGTGAGGCGCTCGATGTTGGCAAACAGCAGGTTCTCCACCAGCAGACCGATCAGGATCACCGCCGCCAGCCCGGCAAACACCTTGTCGGTGTACAGCTCGTTGCGGTTCTGGAAGATGTACCAGCCAAGCCCGCCTTTGCCCGAAGACGCGCCGAATACCAGCTCGGCGGCGATCAAGGTGCGCCAGGCGAACGCCCAGCCGATTTTCAGGCCCGCCAGAATCGACGGCAGCGCGGCCGGAATCAGGATGTGCCAGACAAAGCGCAACCCCTTTAGCCCATAGTTGCGACCCGCCATGCGCTGGGTTTCGGAAACACCGAGAAAACCTGCGTAAGTGTTGAGCGCCAGCGCCCACAGCACCGAATGCACCAGCACGAAAATCAGACTGTTCTGCCCCAGCCCGAACCACAGCAGCGCCAGCGGCAGCAGCGCAATGGCGGGCAACGGATTGAACATCGCGGTCAGGGTGCCGAGCAGGTCACGACCCAGCTGTGTGGACACCGCCAGCGTGGTCAGGCCGAACGCGAGGACGATGCCGATCAGATAACCCTGAATCAGCACGGTCAGGGAAATCCAGACCTTGCCCGGCAGTTCGCCGCTGACGATGCCGTCGTAGAACGCAGCGGCGGTCTGCAGAAAGCTGGGCAGCAGCAGGTCGTTGTTCTGAAGACGCGCAGCGAGTTCCCAGACCACGGCCAGCGCAATCATGATCACGGTCTTGCGCACCCAGCCCAGTTGCCAGATGCGCTGGGCCAAAGGCAGATCGCGGGCCAGGTCTTCCTGAGTGAAGGGCTGCAGCGTGATTTCGTATTCTTCGCGAACGGGAGGTGCGAGGCTCATGGTGTTCGGTTCCCTGATTGTCTATATGGAGCGCGGCTCGTCTGATCGCGCCCATGCTCTGCGCAGGCTCGGTCAGCAACGATCAATACGCGATCCGGATGTCCTGGAAATTCAGTTCTTCATCGACCTGCCCCGCTTCGCCCTCATCGAACAGCAGGCGATGAATGCGCTGGGCGGTCTGTTGGAAACCGACACCACCCAGGCTTTTCAGGTCGTACTGATGGCTGTTGATCTCGGCACGTACACGCCCCGGATGGGGCGACAGCAACAGGATGCGATTGCCCACCACCAGCGCTTCCTCAATGGAATGGGTGACAAACAACAGCGTGAAGCGCACTTCGTCCCACAGCTCCAGCAGCTCTTCCTGCATCTTGCGGCGCGTCAGGGCATCGAGTGCGGCGAAGGGTTCGTCCATCAGCAGGATTTTCGGCTGCATCGCCAGCGCCCGGGCAATGGCCACGCGCGCTTTCATGCCGCCGGACAAGGTGTGTGGATAAGCATCGGCAAAGGCGCTGAGCCCGACTTTCTCCAGGTAATAACGCGCACGTTCCAGCGCCTCGGGACGCTTCAAGGTGCGCGACGCCAGCAGCGGAAACATGACGTTTTCGATCACGGTTTTCCAAGGCGGCAACTGGTCGAACTCTTGAAACACCACAATGCGGTCCGGGCCAGGCTCGCGCACCTGATTGCCTGCCAGCCGGATCTCACCTTCGCTGGGCTGGATGAAACCGGCCACCGCCTTGAGCAGCGTGGATTTTCCACAGCCCGATGGGCCGAGCAGGACGAAACGGTCTGCCGGATCCACCTCGAAGCTGACCTGATGCGTCGCCCGCACCACGCGTTCGGGCGTACGGTATTCGAGGCTGACGCCGCGAACCTGCAACAAGGCTTCAGTGGTGTGCTGAGCGGCCGGTTGCGATGGGGTGTTCTGGCTGGCCGTGTGGCCTTGCAGAGCAGCATTCATGAACGGTTCTCCATCAGAACGGCGCTGAGCCTTGAATGGTCGTGCGATGCAGCTTGCGTCGCAGATGCGCCGGGCAGCCCGCCGCCAGATGGATCAGCGAACGGTTGTCCCAGAACACCATGTCGTCGGGCTGCCACTGATGGCGATAGATATGCTCGGGGCGAACGCTGTGTGCGTAGATTTCGTTGAGAATCTGACGGCTCTCGTCTTCCGGCAGACCCAGAATGCGCGTGGTGAAACCTTCACTGACGAACAGCGCCTTGCGACCGTTTTCAGGGTGGGTGCGCACGATGGGATGGCTCACTTCGGCTACCTGAGCCAGTTGCTCGGCGGTCAGGGTCGGGCGCCAGTTGACCGCGTTGTGGCCCTCGGAATAACGCGCGGTGTAGCTGTGAACGGCAGAACGCCCTTCGACCGCATCGCGCAGGTGCTGCGGCAGCGTGTCCCACGCCTGATGCATGTTCGCGAACAGGGTGTCGCCGCCCTCGCTGGGCAACTCCTGTGCGTACAGCATCGAGCCCAGGCTAGGCAGCTCCTTGTACGACAGGTCCGAATGCCAATACTTGCCAGCGTCGCCCAGACCGACCGGCTGGCCGTTCTCGACAATGTTGGAGACGATCAGGATTTCCGGGTGGTTGGCCAACAGAAACTGCTTGAGCACGTGGATCTGCAGCACGCCGAAACGACGGCTGAAATCGATCTGTTGCTGCGGCGTGATGTGCTGATCACGAAACACGATGACGTGGTAATCAAGGTGCGCCTGATGAACGCGCGCAAAGTCGGCGTCGTTCAACGACCTGGACAAATCCAGCCCGACGATTTCAGCGCCCACCTTTTCGGCGAATGGGCGCACGTCGAACGATTGCGAGGCCAGTGAAGCGGACGATGAAACGAGGGAGGCTGCGGGCATGAGAACTCCGACTCCAGAATGTGACTGAAGCAGGAACTGTATAGCTATAAGAAACGGATTTTAAATACCGTTGGGGAATATGCATAGCGCGGAATGGGATAGCACCCTGCCCGCTGGCCATCTATCGCCGGCAAGCCGCCTCCCACAGTCCAAGTGTGTGCTGCGAGCCCCACATAAATGTGTCACGGGCGATACATCCAGTTGTAAGAACGGCTTGTTAGCGTCAGCGCCTTCTTTCAACTGCGTGCAGGACAGCAATATGCCGAGCGTCAAACCCACCGCCCATGTCATGGTATCGACGTTGATACTGTCGCTGCTTGCAGTTTCAGTACACGCAGCAGGCAGGTCAGGGGATGACCGCATCAACGGCGTTGACCTGCTATCGGGCTTCAACACCTTGTGGACGACCGGCGCGACCTGGGACACCGGCACGCCGACCGCGCTGGGTCAAAGCCTGCTCAGGCGCAACCTGCAACTGGTACTCGACCGCGCCAACTCGCGCACACTCGCGCAGGAAACCGCCGCGTATTTCGATGACCGCCGCGACCAGAGCTACAGCGCCATCAGTGGTCTGGGCTCGCTGAGCGATGCGTACAAGACAGGCTCCGGCGCCTTCACCACCATTACCCAGTTCGACGACACCAACAAGACCGTGAAGTACGACGACAAGGGCAACGGCGCGGGCAGCTCATCCTCGGCACTGGGCAAGGTCGTCGATCTGGTCGGAGCCGTGCGTAACGACGCGTCCACCACCCCCGCCAAGTCCCATTATCTGTACCCGCGTCCGTGGCGTCAGACGCTGGACGGCCAGAATCTGGAATTCGTGGTGCAGCCTTCTCTGCGCCCGGCAAAAAGCACCACGCCCGCCAGCGATTCGGGCTTCCCGAGTGGCCACACCAACGCGGCGTACCTGTCATCCATCGCCCTCGCCTATGCGATTCCCGAGCGCTATAGCGAACTAATGCTGCGTGCCTCGGACATTGGTGATAACCGCATCGAAGCCGGTATGCACTCGCCTTTCGATGTGATGGGCGGGCGTATCACGGCCACCTATTTCGCCATCGACAACCTGTCCAACCCGACCAACGCCCAGCTGCGCGCCGATGCCCGCGCCCAAGCGCTGGCCTACTTCACCGCGCAGTGTGGCGGCGATGTGAATAACTGTGTGGCGAAGATTGATCCGGCTACCGACCGCACGTCCCAACACGCCCAGGACAAGGCGCTGTACACCGCACGCATGACCTACGGTTTCAGCCCGGTCGGCCCGACCAACCTCGCGCCCGTGGTGCCGGTCAACGCTGAAGTGCTGCTGGAAACCCGCTTCCCGTACCTGGACGCCAGCCAGCGCCGCGAGATTCTGGGCACCACCGAGATTTCTTCGGGGTACGCAGTAATCGATCAGTCCAATGGCTACGGCCGTTTGAACCTGTACGCCGCAGGTGACGGTTATGGCGCATTCAATTCCAACGTCACGGTCAACATGAACGCCAGCCTTGGCGGCTATAACGCCATCGATGCCTGGCGCAACGACATTTCAGGCACCGGCGGCCTGATCAAGAACGGCACTGGCAACCTGATGCTGACTGGCAACAACACTTACTCGGGGGGCACTGTCATCAACGGCGGCGTCCTGACCGGTCACGCCCAGGCGTTCGGCAGCGGGACAATCACCGACAACGCGACGCTGGTGCTCGATCAGTCGACCAATGACACCTTCAGCAACGCTATCACCGGCAACGGCGCATTGATCAAACAAGGCGCAGGCTCGTTGAACCTGACCGGCAACAGCAGCCTGTCCGGCGCGACCACTGTGCAGGCGGGGCGACTGGCGGTGAACGGCAACCTCGGCAACTCGGTCGTGACCGTGAACTCAGGTGCAGTGCTGGGTGGCAATGGCTCGGTGGGCGGCATCAATGCGGCGTCAGGCGGTGTCGTCGCGCCGGGCAATTCCGTGGGCCAGCTGAACGTCAACGGCAACGTCAACTTTGCGCAGGGTTCGGTCTATCAGATCGAGTCGGATGCCGCCGGTAACGCCGACCGCATTGTCGCCACAGGCCGCGCCACGCTGAACAACGCCACCGTTTCACTGGTCGAGGCCGGCAACTGGGTCGCGGCGAGCCGTTACTCGATCCTCTCGGCAGCGGGCGGCATCAACGGCACGTTCAACAACGTGCAATCGAACTTCGCGTTCCTGACGCCCACCCTCAATTACACCGCAACCGACGTCGGCCTGACGCTTGACCGCAACGCGCAAAGCTTCGCCAGCCTCGCGAACAGTCGCAACGCCCGGGCAGTCGCTCAGGGACTGGATAGCGCAGGCGCAGGCAATGCGCTGTGGAGAAGCGTTGTGCAGGAAGACGCGCAAACCGCGCAAGCGACCTTCAACGCGCTATCGAACGAACTGCATGCCTCGACTCAGTCTGCATTGATTGAAGACAGTCGCCTGGTGCGTAACGCCATTGCAGACCGACTGCAGCAGTCGCAATCCGGGCAAGCGTCCGGTGGCGCTTCGCAAACCCTGGCAGGCGATGCCTCTCGCGGTCTGGTCTGGACTCAGGCCATTGGCGCAACCGGCCGAACCGACAGCACCCAAGACGCCTCTGGCCTGGACAGCCATACCAGCGGTCTGTTGTTCGGTGCCGACGTGCCGGTCAACGATACCTGGCGTGTCGGTGCGCTCGCCGGTTTCAGCCGCAGCAGTTTCGACCTGCGCCATGCGTCGGGTTCGAGCGACAGTGACAACTACCACTTGGGTGTCTACGGCGGCGCAAAATGGGGCCAACTGGGCCTGCGTCTGGGTGCAGTGCGAACCTGGCATGACCTGACGGCCAAGCGCACGCTGGACCTGCCGGGCTCTTCCGAGCGCTTCAAGCAGGATTATCAGGCCGCGACCAATCAGGTATTCGGTGAGCTCGGCTATGCCATCGAACTGGGCAACGCGCAACTCGAACCCTTCGCCAACCTTGCCCATGTAAGGCTGGACACCGACGGCTTCGACGAAAACAGCAACGCCATCAGCCTGCGCAACAAATCCGAGGAAAACCACGTCACCTTCAGCACTCTCGGCCTGCGGGCAGCCACGCACATGAACGTGGGCAGCGTTGACGTCCAGCCCAACGCCACCGTCGGCTGGCGCCGTGCGTTCGGCGACGTGACACCCGAAAGCCGCGCAGCCTTCAGCGGCGGCGACACCTTCGCACTCTCCGGCGCACCGATTGCGCGCAACGCAGCCGTGTTGGGCGCGGGCGTGGACCTGGGGCTGAGTGAAAAGCTGAGCGTAGGCGTGAGCTACAACGGACAGATCGGCAGCGACACGACCGATCAGGCGTTGAATGCGCGAGTGACGTTGGCGTTTTAATCAAGCACTGCAGTCGCTGCCCGTTTCTGATAAAGCGGGCAGCGCGTCAGACTCTACGACGCAATGCGTAGGACCAATCAGAAATGCCCAAACCGCTTTGACTTCACTTCCCCTCCATCCCTATCGTCCCAGCGTAATGATCCACAAACGTCAGGGAGACGCTGGATGCCGATATGGAATATCGTGCCCACATGGTTCGAGATAGAAAACCGCATTACCCACAGCGTGGGTTATCAAGGTGGCGGCACTTACCGCATCCACAACAATAAACCCGTCCCGACGCTAGCGCTCCATCTCCGCCGCATCAACCACCTCAGAAGCGCATTTACCCGTGCTGAATGGACGGCTGCCAACAGGTTGAGGCGACGTTTTTCGGACATCGACATCTCCAGTATCGTCAATGATCTGATCGACGTTGCAACCCAGGTCGCCATGATTGTCGCAGGTAGCACCTTGACCGGAGGTGCCATAGGGGCTGGCGTGGGTACTTTGTTTGGTGGTGCAGGAGCTGTTCCGTTCGGCGCTGCGGGCGCAATGATGGGCTTGCAGGTCAGCACCTGGATACTGAGTGCGTTGGGCTTGATGTCGATTGCCGAATTCCTCGTCGATAACCTGCCGCGTATCGGTGAGTATTACCTGAGCGGGATTTCCATCGTGTGGAACGGCACACGAGGAGATCATGGCCTCAACCCCTTTGGCGGTGATGACTTCCAGGCTGTAGACAGGGCTGCGGATCAGATCGCGCGAGGCCATGAAGAAATGGTGCTGCTGTTATTGGGTGCCATCGTTGCGTACCTCACCCGTGGTCGTGGTAACGCTTCTGTGCTGGCGAGTGAAATGCAGGCCAGCTCAAAAGGCGCAAGGTTGGGGCAGTGGATGCTCAAACACGAGGACGCGCTGAAGAGGCGCACCGACCTGCCACAATCCGAGCCGCGTAGAAGTGCAGTTGGCCGTGATGAACAACCGGCACCACCTCCCCCTCATCAAGCGGACCAGCCGCCATCCAGAAAACTGTCAGGCATGCCGGAGCACAAGGTGCCATGCTTCAATGTGAGCCCGAAACACCTTGATCGGATTCCTGAGTTTGACCGGCAGTTGGCGGGTCAGCAGAAGGGGTTGAATGATCTGACGGTGGATGAGTATTTGAAGGGGCGGGAAGCGTTTACGAGTAAGGATGTGGTTAGGGATCCGAAGGTGGCTAAAGCCGCGCGAGAGCAATTCACGAACAATATGGTGGTCGATCTTTTTCGTGAGTTAAGGTCAAAAAATATCTCAGTGGGGCAGGCAAAAAATTTAGCCAACCAGCTAGCCTCGGAAAAAATGAACACTTTGGCTGCACTGCATAATCCGGATCTTTCTGCCGGAGGAAAAGACAGAATTAATGATTTCGGTGATCGGCGTATTAACTCGAGTATAGGGCCTCAATGGTCTGCTCGCATCAGCGGTCTCGACGTGGCGGCGAAAAGTATTCCCAAGACTGATCGTGGCGCTATGAAGATTAATGCAAAACTTGAAAGGTGTAGATAAGGAGCAAATTGTGGATGAGGATTATGCATATTTTGTTAAAAACTTTGGGCCTTCAATCATTCGAGAGGAGGTTCCAGAGTCAAGCATTGCCCGATACCAAGGAAAACTTCCCAAGCAGCTATTAGATTATTGGAGCGAGTACGGCTGGTGCGGGTATGCAAGTGGGATGTTTTGGGTCGTCAATCCTCAGCCCTATCAAGAAATACTCGATCAGTGGCTCGCGGGTACAGAGTTTTATGGGCAAGATGATTATCATGTCATTGCACGCGGTGCTTTTGGAGTGCTTTATGTCTGGGGAGAGAGAAAAGGGCATTGCTTGACAATATCCTCGCTGATGGGGCGCTTCTCTTCACATTCCTCAATGTTTACGGAGGATAAGCTTGATCTTGGAGCTAGAGTTTTTTTTTCGTGCCTAGAGCCTGACCATAATGATCTTATCGAGCTTTTTAAACCCGCTCTTGAAGTGCTTGGCATGCTTAAAAGCGATGAAATGTATGGCTTCGTACCCGCTCTCGCACTTGGCGGTCCCATGGAACTGAAAAATCTACAAAAAGTTAAAGTCATCGAGCATCTTGAATTTCTTTCTCAACTCTCGCCGCTTCAGGAGTGGGGGTTTCCAGAAGCCTGATCACGAGTCTGTGAACGCCTGAGCGTGGGCGTGAGCTACAACGGACAGATCGGCAGCGACACGACCGATCAGGCGTTGAATGCGCGGGTGACGTTGGCGTTTTGAGGGGTATGGGACGTCTCAGCGCGCCCTGAAGCTCCCCGATAAACGGTAGAGGCTGGCTGAGCCTATATCCCATGGGCGTGAGTTTGATCCGGGCGGCAGTCTGACGATGAATAATGACGGCGATTGTTCTGACAAACCGTGCTGACTTCATCCCCGGCAAGCCGCCTCCCACAACTGCGTGTTTGCTGAGGGACATCGCGGCCCCGAAGAGGCCGCGGTGTCCAGCAACTTATGCGCAGAGCGTGGTCGCAATCAGTTCAATCAGAACGCCGGCAGTACCGCGCCGTCGTACTTCTTGTTGATGAAGTCTTTGACTTCCTGACTGGTCAGGGCCTTGGACAGTTTCTGGATGGCGTCGCTGTTGGCGTTGTCTTCGCGGGTAACCAGGAAGTTCACGTACGGCGAATCGGCACCTTCAATGATCAGGGCGTCTTTCTGCGGATTGAGTTTGGCTTCCAGCGCGTAGTTGGTGTTGATCAAGGCCAGGTCAACCTGACCCAGTGCGCGCGGCAGTACAGCCGATTCCAGCTCGCGGAACTTGAGTTTCTTCGGGTTGGTGGCGATGTCTTTCGGCGTGGCCAGCGCGTTGGTCGGGTCTTTCAGGGTGATCAGACCGTTCTTCTGCAGCAGAAGCAGTGCGCGACCGGCGTTGCTGCCTTCGTTCGGAATGGCAACGGTTGCGCCTTCAGGCAAATCGGCAATTTTCTTGTACTTTTTGGAGTATCCGCCGAAAGGTTCGACGTGTACGCCAACACCCGTTACCAGGTTGGTGCCCTTGCCTTTGTTGAAGCCATCCAGGTAAGGCTTGGTCTGGAAGTAGTTGGCGTCCAGACGCTTCTCGCTCAACTGCACGTTCGGCTGAACATAGTCAGTGAAGACCTTGATTTCCAGGTCCACACCTTCCTTGGCCAGGGTCGGCTTGATCAGCTCAAGGATTTCCGCATGCGGCACAGGCGTGGCGCCCACAACCAGTTTTTCACCGGCGTGCGCCAGGCCAATCGAGAAAGCAGCCGCCAGAGCGGTCATCAACAACGTCTTTTTCATGCAATGTCCTTAGCGAATCCGTGAGCGTCACAAAAAATGACGCCTTTTCAGTGGTTTGCCGCGGCGCTATCCCGTGCTGCGACATCATGTGGACATTACCGAGATTTCTTATTCCGAGAAAAGACTTTTTAAGCAAATGCTTATGCTTTTTTTCTCAAAGTCCTGTTCGACCTCATCAGCAGCGCTCTGCGACAAGGGTTATGCCGGGTCTTGCTCAAGCCGTTCGTTGATTGTTTCCAATAATTGCCTGAGCGCAGCAAGCTGCCCGGGATCGTCTTCAGCGAGCAGCCGCCGGGTCTGATGCTCGATCTGTGCAAGAGGGCTGGCGAGTTCGGGCAGGTGAATGTCTTCGGGCTGGATTTCGTCGCCCTGGCTGACCAGCAGCGCAAAATGGATGACGTTCTCAAGCTCGCGGGTATTGCCGGGCCAACTGTAGGCTTCCAGCGTTTTCTGCGCGGCCTCGCTGACCAGTTGCACAGGCAGATTCAGACGCTGGCTGTAGATACCGACGAAGTACTCGGCCAGCGGCAGGATGTTGCCGGGCTGCTCGCGCAACGCTGGCAGGTCGAGTTTTCCTTCGCGCAGGTAGTCGTAAAGCCGCTCATTGAATTTTCCGGCCGCCACCGCCTGCGCCAGATCGATGCTGGTCGCCGCCACCAGCCGCACGTCTAACGGACTGGGCTGATGCGCACCGACTCGGGTGACTTCGTGGTTCTCCAGCGCCGCCAGCAACTTCACCTGGATGGGCAGTGGCAAGTCACCGATTTCATCCAGATACAGGGTGCCGCCGTTGGCCGAACCGAACCAGCCTGCGCGGCTGCTGACCGAGCCGCTGTGCGCTCCTGCCGCGTAGCCGAACAGCTCGGCATCGGCGTAGGTCGGGCTGATGGCGCCGCAGTTAACGGAGACGAACAGGCCGGAGCGATCACTGCCGCGATGAATATGCCGCGCCAGTAATTCCTTGCCCGTCCCCGACTCCCCGCGAATCAACACGGGCAGCGAACGCGGCGCCAGCAATTCCATTTCCTCGCGCAACTGGCGCGAACGCGGGTCGATGAAGACCAGCGCCTTGGCGCGAATGCTCAGCGGGCTTTTGTCGGAATCAGGGAAGGTCAGCAGCGGCTGACCGAAGGTTTCGTGAAGGCTCATGACGCACTCCCGCCCGAGCCGTTCACGGTCTCAGGCGTTGAAAAAACGGGGCCGGATGGCCCGCAGTACAAGGCAATCCGGTCATGCGCGACGACGCGCGTGTTGCTCCAGACGATTTTGCAGACGGTACAGATAAGCGAACCCCTGCTCCCAGCGTTGGTGGCCGGACTTGACGTTGATGTGCCCGGCTTCGCTCAGAAACCCCAGTTCGGCGCCCCAGTGACGGGCCATTTCCATCGCCCGCTGCGAGCTGACGGCCGGGTCGTTGTCGGAGCTGACAATCTGGGTCGGAAACGGCAGCAGGTCGGTGGGTATCGGGGAGAAGTTGCGCAACGCAGGCGGGCAGTTCGGACGATCCACATCGGCAGGCGCTACCAGCAGCGCGCCCTGCACCTGACGCAGCGTTTCCAGCGGAGCCAGTTGCGCCCAATGCGCGACGGTGATGCAACCCAGGCTGTGAGCGATCAGGATCACGGGTGTGTCTTGTGCAGCAATGGCGCGCTGCAACTCACCCACCCAGTCTTCACGGCGCGGCTTGAGCCAGTCAGCCTGCTCGACGCGCGCACTGTTGGGCAGGCTGTTCTGCCAGTGGGTTTGCCAGTGATTATCAGGGGACCCCTGCCATCCTGGCAGGATCAGATACCGGATCGACTCGTTATGCATGGATTCGCCTCCTGCACGTATGCGTTCATGGGGCGAGTATAGGGACGGAACATATATTCGCTAAGGAATAAGAAGATATTTATTAATTCCTAAAAAGAATATAAAGCGCAAGGCAAAAAAAGGACCGCTCCCTGCCTTGAAGGAACGGCCCTGAATAAAAAACTACAGTGCGAAGGTTAACCGGCCTTTATGACAACCGTGCGACGCCGCATCAGGTCGCAGGCACGGGGCGGGTGTCCGGTGCGATGTCATTCACGATCAGCGGATCGTCTTTCTGGGTGACTTCACGCGCCACGGTCCAGACCACAAACGCTGCAATGATGTCGAAGATTGCCAGCACGACGAACAGCGGGCTGTAGCCGATCTTGGTGACCAGCACACCGAACACCATGGTGAACGCCGCCGCGCCGAGGAAACCGAACATGCCGCCCATGCCGGTGGCCGTTGCCACCTCATTCTTGCCGAACGAATCCGAAGTGATCGAGTACAGCGCGCCCGACAAGGTCTGGTGGGCGAAGCCTCCGATGCACAGCAACGCGATGGCGGTGTAAGGGCTCGCAACCAGCCCGATGCACGCCGGGCCGATCATGCAGAAGCAACCGAACAACATGACCATCTTGCGCGAGGTGAACAGCGAAACCTTGCAGTATTTGTGAAACAGCGGGCTGAGGTAGCCGCCCAGCACGCAGCCGATGTCTGCCGCCAGAAAGGGCAGCCAGGCGAACATCGCGACTTCCTTGATGTTCATGTGCCGCTCGGTCATCAGGTACAGCGGAATCCAGGCATTGAACGTCTGCCAAGCGGGCTCGGACAGGATCCGCGCCGAGGCAATGGCGTAGAAATTGCGATTCCTGAACAGCTTTTTCCAGCTGCCCTTCTGCGCCGGAGCGTCCTTCAAACGTGCTTCCTGACCGCTGAGGATGTAATCGCGCTCGGTGTCGCTCAAGCGTTTCTGGTCACGTGGGTGTTTGTACAGCAACAGCCACAGGCCGCTCCAGATGATGCCCAGACCGCCGACGATCAGGAACGCCAGTTCCCAGCCGCTGTGCAGGATGGCCCACACCACCAGCGGTGGTGCCAGCAAAGCACCGAAGGACGAACCGATGTTGAACCAGCCGATGGCGACTGAACGCTCCTTGGCCGGAAACCATTCAGTGGTGGCCTTGACCCCGGCAGGCAGACCCGCCGCCTCAGTCAGGCCGAGCAATCCGCGAAAGATCGCCAGACTCTGCCAGCCAGTGGCAAACGCAGCCGCCGCACAGGCTGCAGACCAGGCCACGGCAAAGATCGCAAAGCCCATTTTGGTGCCGATGGCGTCGATGATGTAACCGGCAATCGGCTGCATCAGTGCATAACACATCTGCCACGCGACCACGATGTGCGCGTACTGCTCGGTCGAGATGCTCAGCTCACTCATGAGCGTCGGCGCTGCGACAGACAATGTGTTGCGAGCGAGGTAGTTGACGACCAGACCGGCTGTGACCAGCCCGACCATCCACCACCGAATGCCTTTTACTTTCATCTCTTCACCCTGCTTATTCTTGGATTGGCGACGAGCGTCCCGCAGCCTTGACCGTGGGAGCGACTGAATTTGTAACTTCAGGTTACTGATACTGAAAGAGCGTAATGGATGCACAATTGGCGAATTACGGCTTTTTTGCCGTGTTTTTCGCACCATTGCGACTGGATTCCGAGCGGGGAATGGACGTTGGGCATGGATTTGTTACTCTTTGAATTATTTTTATGATTGTATTTTTTGAAAGCTCGATGTTGTCGTACAACATGGCGCATTTATAGTCATTTGCCATGAGCGTGTCAAATGCGGAAATCGCCTGATAGCACCGTTCAATCGGTAAAAAACGCGCTTGATGCATCAAGCCGTGCGGACCCTGTCATACGATGACCTGAACTTTTCGCGCGTTGCTGGTTGCTCTTGCGTGTAAAGCCTTGCATTCAGTCAGGCAGCACTTGCAAAAATGTCATAAAAGCTTCCATTCTCTGGAGGCAGCGTCAGGCAAAGGAGTTGCCCATTGATGCCTTGTCGGCACAGACCGACGTTGAATGCCAGTCGAAGACAGGAAGGGTCGCCCGCATGCCTGAGCCAAGCAGCCTCGCCAGTTGGACCCGTGCGCTGCGCAAGCAACTGGATGCGCTTGGCCTGAACAGTGACGACCTGTGCCAGGCAGCAGGCGTCGATACGCAGCAGCTCAATGACCCCGATGCCAGCTTTGCAGCAAGCGCCACGGCGAAGCTCTGGCAACTGGCCGTGCAGGCCAGCGGCGATCCGGCGCTGGGGTTGCGGGTCTCGCGCTTTGTCAGTCCCACCACGTTTCATGCATTGGGTTACACGCTGGTGGCCAGCGGCTCATTGCGCGAGGTTTTCGAACGCATCGTGCGCTATCACTCGATGGCCGAGGATTCACTTGAACTGGACTTCAGAGCTGCAGGCGAGCGTTACGAATTCCGCTTCACCGCGCCCGCGTCCTGCCAGTCGACACCCCATGAACTGTTGGATGCCTTTGCCGCCATTTATGTACGCACCTGCCGCAACAGGCTGGGCAGGAATTACGCACCGCTGGCCGTTCACCTGCAACGTCCACCGCCTGAAAATCCACACCCCTGGCACGAGTTGTTTCGAGCGCCGCTTTTTTTCTCGGCGCCGGAGAACCGACTGGAATTTGCCTGCAATGACTTCGACAGTCATCTGGACGATAACCCGATTGTGCTGGCCGAACAGGTGCCCAGCGCAGAAGCCTTGCCATCGCTGATCTGGGAGCAGCGCGTGCGCTCGGCCATCGAAACCCTGCTGCCGGACGGCGAACCTTCAGCCGAAAGCATCGCCGAAGCCCTGCACCTGACCCCGCGCAGCCTGCAGCGGCACCTGGCCGACGAAGGCTGTCGCTATGACTTGCTGCTCAACCAATGCCGACAGAATCTGGCGCTGCTGCACATGAGTGATCCGCACAGCTCACTGAGCGAAGTCGCCTACCTGCTGGGTTTTGCTGACATCGACAGCCTGAGCCGCGCCTTCAAGCGCTGGACCGGCATGACGCCGGGGCAGTACCGAAGTGATTTGATGCGCTGATGGTCCGCTGCTTCGTCTGAACCGGAATATTCGCTTGATCGGTGTCGAATGCCCCGAGGTCGGCACCTTCAACACACGGCACTGGCCTTGGAAAAATTCGCCACCTTGCGCAGTTTCTCTACCTCGAAGACTTCCAGTTGCCCCTCCCCCAGGCGCACGATCCTGCGCTGATGCAGGTCCTGCAGCACTTCAAGCAAAACAGCCGGAGAAAGATCAGAGGGCGGCTGGATTTCGTCCAGCGTGATCAGACGCCGCGCATGACTGAGACTCCCATAGCCTTCGGACAGCATCAGCAGCCGCCACGCAACCCGATGCCTGGCCGGCCATCGGGCCATCTCCTCAGGACGCGGGATTGGCAGCCCAAGCTTGTGGCTGAGCAGAACGGCAAACGAGCGCCAGTAGTGCGGATGCTGATCGAGCAATTCCATTAGCACGCGCTGTGGAACATGCAGAAAGATCGTCTGCTCCTGTGATACCACGTCGAATCTGCGCGGCAGCCCGTCGAACAACGATACTTCTCCAAACCAGCAAGGCAAGCGAACGGGCTCCAGACGTGGCACCAGACGTTGGTCAGCAGCAGGACCGACACGCACACTGCCTTCGACCAACACGTAAAGACCGCACGCCGGATCGCCTTTTTTGAAGAGTGTCTTGCCAGGCGTCTTGCGAATCTGGAAAGCGGCGTCCAGCAGGCTATCCTGCAAACCGGCGGGCAGATGAGAAAACCAGTAATCGGACAGCAATCGTGACCGCCATAACGTTCCATTTGTCATATTTGCTCCCTTGTTTTCCAGGCAGTCGTATTGCAAAAGCGATACGGTGAACAACCCGGATCAGCGTTTCAGGCAGGAATAATAATGAAAAACCTTGTCGACCATCTCAGCCAATATGCGTCCTATCACCGCGATTCACGCAATATCGTGACCCACTTCATAGGTATCCCGCTGATTGTTCTGGCGGTGGCCGTGCTTTTGTCCCGGCCGGGCTGGTCGGTAGGCGGCATCTGGATATCGCCTGCGGCCTTGGTGGCGCTGGCTTCAACGGTGTTTTACCTGCGACTGGATCGAGTGCTCGGCGTGGTGATGGCGGTACTTCTGCTGCTGTGTATCTGGGCGGGCGCGAATCTGGCGCAGCAGACGACGATGGTCTGGCTGAGTGCGGGTGTAGGACTGTTTGTGGTTGGCTGGATCATCCAGTTCATCGGTCATTACTACGAAGGCCGCAAACCGGCGTTTATCGACGACGTGACCGGCCTGATCATCGGCCCGTTGTTCGTGGTGGCAGAACTGGCGTTCCTGATGGGCCTGCTGAAACCTCTGCAGCACGCCATCGAAGAGCGTGCTGGTCCGGTAGGACGCAACGTGCGCAAGGCTGCGGTTTAACTCACAGCCAGCGCCGCCTCCCACAGGTTATGCATTCAATCAGAGCGCATAACCCGCGGGCGATCAGCTTGAGTGCCTCACAACTTCTGCCAGACCTTGGGCTTGAAGAACAGGGTCTCACCCCGTGCCAGCCCCACCAGGCTGTCGTGGTCCTTGACCACTTCGGCCTCAATCAGCTCACTCTGCCCCTCGACCTTGAGCGTGACCCGCGTGGTCGCACCTAACGGACGGATGTCACGCACTTCAGCGGCGTGGTGGTCTTCCAGTTCCTGGCGTGACAACGACACTTCATGCGGGCGGAACAGGACGTGGCCGTCATCACCCAGGCTCAGGCGATTGGAATCACCGAGGAAGTGGTAAACGAAGTCGTTGGACGGATTCTCGTACACCTCGCCCGGTGAGCCGATCTGTTCGATCACGCCTTTGTTCATCACCACGATGCGATCCGCCACCTCCATGGCCTCTTCCTGATCGTGGGTCACGAAGACCGACGTCAGGTTGATGTCTTCGTGCAGACGCGCCAGCCAGCGACGCAGTTCCTTACGAACCTTGGCGTCCAGCGCACCGAACGGCTCGTCCAGCAGAAGCACTTTGGGCTCTACAGCAAGGGCACGGGCCAGTGCGATACGTTGGCGTTGACCGCCGGAAAGCTGCTCTGGATAACGGTCCGCCAGCCAGTCCAGTTGCACCATGTTCAGCAGCTCGTGGACCTTCTCGGCGATCCGCGTCTCGTTGGGCCGTTCGCGCTTGGGCTTCATACGCAGGCCGAACGCGACGTTGTCAAACACGGTCATGTGACGGAACAGCGCGTAATGCTGGAACACGAAACCGACATTGCGATCACGCACGTCATGGCCGGAGACGTCTTCGCCGTGGAACACGATGCTACCGGCATCCGGGGTTTCCAGGCCGGCGATGATACGCAGCAAGGTGGTCTTGCCGCAGCCTGACGGGCCCAGCAAGGCGACCAGTTCGCCACTCTGGATGTCCAGATTGATGCTGTTCAGGGCCTTGAACGCGTTGAAATTCTTGCTGACGTTACGGACTTCGATCGACATGATTATTCCTCCGCCGCGTTATGGCGCAGACGGTTAATACGGGATTCGCTCCACTGCTTGAGCAGCAGGATGAACAGCGCGAGGATCAGCAACAGGCTTGCCACCGCGAAAGCGGCAACGTGGTTGTATTCGTTGTAGAGGATCTCGACGTGCAGCGGCAGGGTGTTAGTGACGCCGCGAATGTGGCCGGACACTACCGACACCGCGCCAAATTCACCCATCGCCCGCGCAGTACACAGCACCACGCCGTAGATCAGGCCCCACTTGATGTTCGGCACCGTCACATGCCAGAACATCTGCCAGCCATTGGCACCCAGCAGGCGCGCCGCCTCTTCTTCCTGCGTGCCCTGCTCCTGCATCAGCGGGATCAGTTCACGCGCCACGAACGGCACGGTCACAAAGATCGTTGCCAGCACGATGCCCGGCAAGGCGAAGACGATCTGAATGTCATGATCCTGCAGCCACGGCCCGAACAGACCCTGTGCGCCGAACATCAACACATAGACCAGACCGGCGATCACCGGCGATACCGAGAACGGCAGGTCGATCAGCGTGACCAGAATGCTCTTGCCACGGAACGAGTACTTGCTCACGCACCATGCGGCGCTGACGCCGAATACCAGGTTGAGCGGTACCGAGATCAGCACGGCAATGACGGTCAGCTTGAGCGCCGACAACGCGTCCGGTTCGAGCACCGCCTCGAAGAACGCGCCCAGACCGTTTTTCAGGCCTTGCGAGACCACGATGAACAACGGCAACCCGAGAAACAGGGCGAAGATCAGCCAGCCGAGGCCGATCAGGATACGACGTGCTACAGCGTTGCCACGACGTGCGTCGTTGGCGGAGGCCGCAGCGGATACCGATGAATAAGACATGCTCGCCTCCTCAGGATGGAGTTTCGATGCGCCGCTGCAGCAGGTTGATCAGCAGCAGCAGAATGAAAGAAACCACCAGCATCAGAACGCCAATGGAGGTCGCGCCGGTGTAGTCGTATTGGTCAAGCTTGACCATGATCAGCAGCGGCATGATTTCGGTCTTCATCGGCATGTTGCCAGCAATGAAGATGACCGAGCCGTACTCGCCCACGCCACGGGCAAACGCCAGCGCAAAGCCGGTCAGCCAGGCAGGCAGCAGCGCGGGCACGAGGATGTGGCGAAACACCTGCAGCGGGCGAGCACCCAGGCAGGCGGCGGCCTCTTCGACTTCACGCGGGATATCGGCCAGCACCGGCTGAACGGTGCGCACCACGAAAGGCAGCGTCACGAAGGTCAGCGCCAGAGTAATACCAAGGGGGGTGTAGGCGATCTTGAAACCCAGGTCCGTGGCGAATTGCCCGACCCAACCGTTGGGCGCGTACAGCGCCGTCAGGGCAATACCGGCCACGGCGGTCGGCAGGGCAAACGGCAGGTCGATCATCGCATCAATGATCTTGCGGCCGGGGAAGGTGTAACGCACCAGCACCCACGCCAGCAGCGTACCAATCACGCCGTTGATGACAGCCGCATAGAACGCGGTGCTGAAACTCAGCTTGAGCGCCGCCAGCACGCGGGGCGCGGTGATGATGGTCCAGAACTGATCCCAGGTGAGCTGTGCGGCATGCACGAACATGGCGGCCAGCGGTATAAGCACAATCAGACTGAGGTACACCAAGGTGTAGCCCAGCGTCAGCCCGAAGCCGGGTATGACGGGGGAGATACGACGCGACATAGAAGTCCCTGGTTTTACTTGCACGAAGCCCGGACGTTGATCCGGGCTGTTTTACCAACGGGCAATACCGCCTGCGAACGGCGGTATCGTCACTCGGTTACTGCGCTTGATAAATCTGGTCGAACACGCCGCCGTCATTGAAAAACTTCGGCTGCGCAGTCTTCCAGCCGCCGAAGTCTTTGTCGATAGTCACCAGATCCAGTTTCGGAAATTGCTTCTCGTATTTGGCGGCGATCTCTTTATCACGTGGACGATAGAAGTTTTTCGCGGCAATTTCCTGACCTTCCTTGCTGTACAGGTGTTTCAGGTACTCGGTCGCGACGGCGGTATTACCTTTCTTCTCGGCATTCTTGTCGACGACCGCGACCGGCGGCTCGGCCAGGATCGACAGCGACGGTACGACGATATCGAACTTGTCCGCACCACCGTCTTCTTTCAGCGCCAGGAACGCCTCGTTTTCCCACGCCAGCAGCACGTCACCCTGACCGTTGTTGACGAAGGTGATCGTTGAGCCGCGCGCGCCGGTGTCCAGAATCGGCACATGCTTGAACAGGGTCTGAACGTATTCCTTGGCCTTGGCTTCGTCGCCACCGCCTGCCTTCAGGCCATAGGCCCAGGCAGCCAGGAAGTTCCAGCGCGCGCCGCCCGAGGTTTTCGGGTTGGGCGTGATGACAGAGACGTCTTTCTTGATCAGGTCGCCCCAGTCCTTGATGCCTTTTGGATTGCCCTTGCGCACCAGGAACACGATGGTCGAGGTGTACGGCGTGCTCGCATCCGGCAGACGGGTCTGCCAGTTTTCAGGCAGGGTTTTGCCCAGCTTGGCGATCTCGTCGATGTCACCGGCCAGCGCAAGGGTCACGACGTCGGCACGCAGGCCGTCGATCACGCCACGGGCTTGTTTGCCCGAACCACCATGAGACTGCTTGATGGTCACGGTGTCGTCCGGATGAGCCTGTTTCCAGTGCTTGGCGAATTCTGCGTTGTACTCCTGATACAGCTCACGCGTCGGGTCGTAGGACACGTTGAGCAGCTCGTAGTCCTTGGCGACTGCGGAACCTGCAAATACAGCACTGGCGAGAGCGGCCAAGGCAAAACGGCGAATGGACATAGGTGAAGCTCCTGGAAATTCTGTGTGTCGGCTTTTTTTGATTTTTTCGTCGCACGCCAGCGTGTGATTCACACTGGCGCGCTGCTTGTCAGGGGGTGCATCGCATTCGGTTATTTCATCCGGCGCTGTATCAGCCCGGTTTGTTACCAGGGTTCTGCAAACGGAATTTTTCCTTGCGCTCGATCTGCACCACTTGTGCGTTGTGCACAGTGATCTCGACGGCGCCAAAGCGCAGGTCACGCAACGCACTCTGAATCTCACGCAAAATTGCCGCTTCGTCCTGACCGTCAACACTACGTAGAGATGCGCTCATTATCGTATTCCTTGAAAGTGGAGCCTGCCGTCGCACCTGAAGCGCTGGCATGTGGCGATAAGGCAATAGTAGTGAGGAGCGGATATTCTTAAAAAGACTATTTAAGAATGCAGATATAACCAAAAGAAATTAGGCAATGTCATGTCGTGACAGGACGCATTGCACGTCCCGCCAGCACATGAATCAGACGCGTCAGAGCCCGTCAGACCGGGGCTGTGAGGAAGTTCGGGGCATGCGTCCAATTGATCGATTCGGCAGGCACTGGCCGGCCGAACCAGTAGCCCTGGCCCAACTCACAACCGTTATCAAACAGAAACGCCGCCTGCTCGGCCTGTTCGATACCCTCGGCCAGCACTCGCATGCCCATGCTGCCCGCCAGCGCGATGACCGCGCGAACAATCGCGATGTCGTCGTCATCGCCCGGCAGCCCCGCAACGAAGCCCTGATCGATCTTCAGCTTCTGGACCGGCATCCGCTTGAGCCTGAGCAGCGAGGAGTAGCCGGTACCGAAGTCGTCGATGGCCAGACTCAGGCCCAGCTCGCGCAGCCGATGCAGCTGCTCGATGGCCTGCTCGGGGTCTTCCATCACCGCGCTTTCGGTCACTTCCAGTTCCAGCAAGGCAGGGTCAAGGCCGGTATCACGCAACACTTGACCGACCTGACGGTCAAGATCGCCCGTGCTGAACAATCGACTGGAAACATTGACCGCCACAAAGCGGATCGGCACGCCGGATGCCTGCCAGGCCAGCATCTGCCGACACGCCGTTTCCAGTACCCAGGCATCGATATCGGCAATCAGCCCGCTCTGCTCGGCCACCGGAATGAATTCACCCGGTGAAACCATTCCTCGTGACGGATGCTGCCAACGCACAAGCGCTTCGACCCCCACGATGCAGCGAGTGGCAAGGTCGTGAACAGGCTGATAAAAGACGCGCAATTCCTGATGCTCGATGGCATGGCGCAGTTCGCTGACCAGCTGCACCCGCTGACGGGCGTGGGACGTCAGTTCCTGGGTGTACAACGCATAGCCGTCGCGCCCGTTGCTCTTGGCCTTGAACAGCGCAGAGTCGGCATTGCGCAACAATTGCTGATCGGTCAGCGCATCGCCGGGAAACAGGCTGATGCCCAGGCTGGCGCTGATGAACAACTGCTGTCCGCCGATGGTAAATGGTGCCTTGAGCATTTCGATGACCCGCTGCGCCAGGGCAGCTGCCTGGACCACCTGCGGGCAGTTCTTGACCAGCAAGGCAAATTCGTCACCGCCCAGCCGTGCCAGGGTCATGTCCGTCTCGATTACACCCTCGAGTCGAGCGGCAATGGCCTTGAGCACTTCGTCGCCGACGTTATGGCCAAGGCTGTCATTGATGTTCTTGAAATGGTCCAGATCAATCAACAGCAGCGCGCAGCCGCGCTTGCTGGAACGGGCAGACGTCAGCGCCTGACTGATCCGGTCGGTGAGCAGCAGACGGTTGGGCAGACCGGTCAGCGCGTCGTAATGGGCCAACTGAGCCAGTTCCTGCTCGGAACGCTTGATGGCGGACATGTCGGAAAACACCGCGACGAAGTTTTTCGGCTGACCATCATCGGCCTTGATGCTGCGGATCGTCTGCCACTGTGGATAGACTTCGCCACTCTTGCGCCGATTCCATATCTCGCCGCTCCATTGACCGGCGCTGAGGATCGAACGGTACATCTGCCGATAGAACTCCGCACCATGTCGGCCGGACTGGAATTTGCTGGGGTTGAAACCCAACACTTCATCGGGCTGATAGCCGGTAATGTCCACGAAAGCCCGGTTGACGTGCACGATCCGCCCTTTGGCGTCCGTCACCAGCACCCCTTCCAGCGTACTGTCGAACACCGCGGCAGCCAGTCTCAGCTGGTCGTGATCCTCCTGATGACGCGCCACCTGTGCCTTGCCGGTGATGACTTTCATCAAACGGTCACGCGCGACGAACAGCATGACCGCGCTTATCAACACCCACCCGTAGCCGCCCGCGCGCTGCCACATGGCTAAATGAGCCGGATCTTCGATGAACAGCGGCAGCAGGCAATCGAAGGCCAGCAACCAATGAACGGACAGCATGCCGTACAGAATGGCCGTCCGTAGCGCTCCGTCAGTAGAGTCCGTCACACGAAAATCCAAGGCCTTATGAAAGGAGCGCAATTATAAAGCAAGAAACATCCTGCGACGCTTATCTAAAAGCGTGACTGGTTTTCTGTGGGATGTCAGTGATAATGCAGTTGTTACTTTTTTCTTCACGCGTATCTTTACGAGGGCCAAACAGCCTATGTGGTACAACGGTTTGCTCGACCTTTCCGTCTGGCAGGTAATAGCAGTCACGCTGGCCATGACCCATGTGACGATTGTCGGCGTCACGGTCTATCTGCACCGCTACTCCGCTCACCGCTCCCTGGAACTCAATGCAGGGCTCAAGCACTTCTTCCGTTTCTGGCTGTGGCTCACCACGGCGCAGAACACCCGCGAGTGGACCGCCATCCACCGCAAGCACCACGCAAAATGCGAAACCGTCGATGACCCGCACAGTCCGGTCGTCAAAGGGCTGTCCACTGTTCTGCGCAAGGGCGCCGAGCTGTATCGCGAAGAGGCTCGGAACGAAGATACTTTGCGCATCTACGGCAAGAACTGCCCGGAAGACTGGATCGAACGCAATCTGTACTCGCGCTACAAGATGCTGGGTATCGCCCTGATGGCGGTCATCGATCTGGCACTGTTCGGCGCTATCGGCATTACCGTCTGGGCGATCCAGATGATGTGGATTCCGTTCTGGGCCGCCGGTGTGGTCAACGGTCTGGGTCATGCCGTGGGTTATCGCAACTTCGAGTGCCGTGATGCGGCAACCAATCTGGTGCCGTGGGGCATCATCATTGGCGGCGAAGAACTGCACAACAATCACCACACCTACCCGAATTCGGCCAAGCTGTCGGTCAAGCCGTGGGAGTTCGACATGGGCTGGGCCTGGATCAAGGTGTTCAGCTTTCTGCGTCTGGCCAAGGTACAGCGCGTCGCGCCTATCGCCCATCGGGTCGAAGGCAAGGGTCATCTGGACATGGACACTGCGATGGCGATCCTCAACAATCGCTTCCAGATCATGGCCCAGTACCGCAAGGTCGTGATCGGTCCACTGGTGACTCAGGAACTGGCCAAGGCCGATGCCTCGGTCCGTCATCAGTTCCACCGCGCCAAGCGTCTGCTGTCCCGCGAGACCAGCCTGCTGGACGACCGGCACCACGTGCGCATCCAGACCATGCTGGAACACAGCCAGGCACTGAAGGTGATCTATGAAAAACGCCTCGCGCTGCAGCAGATCTGGGTCAAGACCAGCACCAACGGGCATGACATGCTGTCAGCCATGAAGGAATGGATTCACGAAGCCGAAGCCAGTGGCATTCAGTCCCTGCGCGACTTCGCCGACCAGTTGAAAACCTACTCGCTGCGCCCTGCTCAAGCCTGACACCGTTGATCGGCATGCCTCCGTGCGGGCATGCCGGTTTCGGAACTTCCCTCCCTTTAAAACATCTGATCGTTTTTCCCGCTGTGAATGGGAGAGCGTGCAAGCACTGGCTGCGCGCTGCTTGAGACGTCGCCTTTATGGAAAAGCAAAGCCCTATCGCTCCCACTACCGAAATGCCCGCCGCCGCCGAAACCCTGCTGGCCCTGATGCATGCACAGGCTGAAGTGGCGCGTCTGAGCGAGCGCGAACAGTTGTTCAGTTCGCTGCTGGTCAGCGTCAACGCTGTTCTGTGGGCGTTCGATTGGGAAACCCAGCGCATGATCTACGTCAGCCCGGCCTACGAGCGCATCTTTGGACGCTCTGCAGGGCTGTTGCTGGCCGATTACGGTGAGTGGCGCGACAGTATCTATCCGGATGACCTCAACTACGCCGAGCGCAGCCTGAGCGAAGTGATCGAGAAAGGCGCCATTGAAGACCGCGAGTACCGGATCATTCGTGCCGACGGTGAAGTGCGCTGGCTGAGCGACAAGTGCTTCGTCAGTCGCCAGACCGATGATGCACAGCGTCTGGTCGTGGTGGGCATTGCCGAGGACATCACCGAGAAGAAACAGCTCGAGGATGAACTGCAGCGACTGGCAACCACCGACGTGCTGACCCAGAGCAGCAACCGACGCCACTTCTTCGAATGCGCCCAGCGCGAGTTCGAACTGGCGCGCCTGAATGGCACGCCACTGGCCTTCCTGCTGCTGGACATCGATGACTTCAAGCTGGTGAACGACACCTACGGCCACCAGGAAGGCGACACCGTGCTGCAACGCATTGCCGAGAGCGGTCGCTCGGCATTGAGACGCGGAGATCTGTTCGGACGGATTGGCGGCGAAGAGTTTGCAGCGGTCTTTCCCGGCTGTGCACCTGAAATGGCCATGCAGATCGCAGAGCGCCTGCAACGCGAGATCCAGCGACAGAGCTTCCAGTGCGGCAACAGCACCTTCAGCATCACCGCCAGCCAGGGCCTGACCAACCTGACCAAGGACGACCACAGCCTGGAAGCCCTCTACGGCCGCGCCGACGCCGCGATGTATCAAGCCAAGCGTCAGGGCAAGAATCAGATCGTGCTGGTTTGACCTGACCGTTTAATCCCCCACTGATGATCGTCCCCACGCAGCACATGGGGAACGATCGTCATCGGCGCTTAAACCGCCATCGGCGCGGTCATCGCCGGGTGGTGTTCGTAACCTTCCAGGGTGAAGTCAGACGGTTCGATCAGTTCCAGCCACTCCGGCTGATACACACCGGTCTTGGCAAACTCCGGGACGCGGTCGGAGATTTTCAGCTTCGGCATCGGGAACGGCTCGCGGGTGAGCTGCTCGTTGAGCATGTCCAGATGGTTCTCATACACGTGGGCATCACCGATGAAATAGGTAAACCAGCGCGGCGTGTAGCCCGTCAGACGGCCGATCAGGCTCAGCAGCGCAGCGCCTTCGGTCAGGTTGAACGGCGTGCCCAGCCCTAGATCGTTGGAACGGATGTAGAGGGTCAGCGAGATTTCACGTGTCTGCGGGTTCGGGTGCAACTGGTACAGCAGGTGGCAAGGCGGCAGCGCCATCTCGTCCAGTTGCGCACAGTTCCAGCCGTGGAACAGAATCCGGCGGCTGCCGGGATCGTTGATGATGGTGTCGACACACTGACGAATCTGGTCGATAGCCTTGTACAGCACCACGAACGCCTGACCGTCTTCTTCGGATTCGGCAATCTGACGATAACCCTGACCAAGCGCCAGTTCGATCGCCGCAACATTGGCGGCGTCGATGCGCTTGTAGGCGGGCCATTTGCGCCACTGTACGCCGTATATCTCGCCCAGATCATCTTCGCCCTTGCGGAACGGATTGTTCAGCCACTGAGCGTTCTCGTTGGCGTTCTGGTCCCAGACCTTGCAGCCCAGCTCGCGGAATTCGGCCGCATTGCTCACGCCACGCAGAAAACCGACCATCTCACCGATGGCCGACTTGAACGCCATGCGGCGTGTGGTGATTGCGGGGAAACCTTCCTGCAAGTCATAACGCAGCATCGCACCCGGAAAGCTGATGGTGTTCACGCCGGTACGGTTGGACTGCAAGGTCCCGTGCTTGATCACGTGCGCGACCAGTTCCAGATATTGCTTCATAAATCACCTGCATTGTTGAAAGCGCCACACGCGAACATGCGGCGTTTCGGTGTTAAACCGCTGCGTTGGTTGCCGACGGAGCGCGCTTGTAAGCGAACCAGATCAGGAGCAGGCCTGCGATGATCATCGGCAGACTCAGGATCTGACCCATGGTGACCCAGCCCCACGCCAGATAGCCCAGTTGCGCATCCGGTACCCGGACGAACTCGACCACGAAACGGAAAATGCCGTAAAACAGTGCGAACATGCCGGAAACGGCCATGGTCGGGCGAGGTTTACGCGCATAAAGATTGAGGATGATAAACAGTGCCACACCTTCCAGTGCGAACTGATACAGCTGCGACGGATGGCGCGCCAGTTGTGCAGGGTCGCTGAACGGTGGGAACACCATCGCCCACGGCACATCGGTCGGCTTGCCCCATAGCTCGGCATTGATAAAGTTGCCGATACGCCCGGCACCCAGACCGATTGGCACCAGCGGTGCAACGAAGTCCATCAGTTGGAAGAAGCTTTTGCCGTTGCGCTTGCCGAACCACCAGGCCGCAATCATCACGCCGACAAATCCACCGTGGAAGGCCATGCCGCCTTTCCAGACCTCGAAGATGAGCAACGGATTGGCGATGTAGGCCGACAGGTCATAGAACAGTACATAGCCCAGCCGCCCGCCGACGATCACGCCCATGGCCAGCCAGAAAATAAGGTCGGAGAGTTTTTCTCTGGTCCAGGTCGGGTCGAATGCATTCAAGCGACGTGACGCCAGCAGCCATGCGCCACCGATGCCGACCAGGTACATCAAACCGTACCAGTGAATTTGCAGCGGGCCGATGGCAACGGCTACCGGGTCAATCTGCGGGTAAGGCAGCATTGCGTATCCTCAATTGAACGCCCGTACGGGCGACTGAATCAGGCGGGCATGTTACCGGAGCCCGGCCGGTTGCTCTAGCGGCCACCGATCAAAGCTGCGTACAGTTCAGGAAAAAGGAGAACCTAATGTGTCTGATCGTATTCGCCTGGCGCCCGTCCCTCGCCCAGCCGCTGATTGTGGCGGCCAATCGTGACGAATTCTATGCACGCCCTACCCGGCCACTGAGTCAGTGGGAAGACGCGCCGAACATTTATGCCGGACGGGACCTCGAAGCTGGCGGCACTTGGATGGGCATCAGTGCACAGGGGCGCTTTGCCGCTGTGACCAATATTCGTGATCCGGGCCAGACGCCGGGCCTGCGTTCCCGTGGCGAGCTGGTGGCCAGGTTTCTGGCGAGCGAGCAATCGCCTGAGGATTACATGGCGGAAATGACTGCGCGGGCCAGTGAATACACCGGTTTCAACCTGCTGGCGGGTAACGCAGAGCAGTTGTACTACCTGAACTCGACCGACCCGACGCCCCGGTTGCTGGGTGAAGGCGTGTACGGGCTGTCCAACGCTGGGCTGAACACGCCCTGGCCCAAACTGCTCAAGGCCAGAGCAGCGCTGACGGCGCAACTGGATGACCCTCGGCCCGAACGATTACTGGAGCTGCTGAAGGATCCGCAGCCAGCCGCAGATGCCGAGCTGCCTGAAACGGGCGTGAGCCTTGCCACCGAGAAGCTGCTGTCGAGCGTGTTCATCGCCAGCCCCAACTACGGCACCCGCGCCAGCACCGTGCTGATTGTCAACGCAGACGGCACGCGGCAGATGATCGAACACAGCTTCGGGCCGCAGGGTGGACGGTTGGGCGAGGTCGAGCTGAGGGTTTGAGTGAGTGCTGTCTCGCAACGGACACCGAGCCGTGGGAGGCGGCTTGCCGGCGATGGCATCCTTTCACAGTTGCTGACAGGTCGCCTGACAAATCGAATCGCCGGCAAGCCGCCTCTCACGAGAGAGACGTTGCTCCAGCAGTTTAGTGGGTGCTTGAGGAAGCCAGGCGCACGCCAATTCAACACAGGAACCTAGTGTCCCTTCACGGACCCCGGGTTGATCATCCGCGACAGACCAAGGTTTTTCAGCGCAAGCTGCAGCGAGCTGCTGATGACTTGCGGGTTGTCGTTGGTCATCAGTTGCGCCAGCAGGTCCTTGGCCTTGCTCAGGTTGATCTGGCGCAGCATCCACTTCACTTTCGGCAGGTTGGTGGCGTTCATCGACAGGCTGTCGAAGCCCATCGCCATCAACAGCACCGCCGCTGCCGGATCACCGGCCATTTCGCCGCAGATGCTGACTGGCTTGCCTTCGGCATGGGCGTCACGCACCACGCTTTGCAGGGCCTGTAGCACCGCAGGGTGCAGGTAATCGTAAAGGTCGGCGACACGCGGGTTGTTGCGGTCGACCGCGAGCAGGTATTGGGTCAGGTCGTTGGAGCCAACCGACAGGAAGTCCACCTGACGGGCCAGATCGCGGGTCTGGTAGACCGCCGCCGGGACCTCGATCATCACGCCCACCGGCGGCATCGGCACGTCGGTGCCCTCGTCACGCACTTCGCCCCAGGCGCGGTGGATCAGGTGCAGCGCTTCTTCCACTTCGTGGGTGCTGGAGATCATCGGCAGCAGAATGCGCAGGTTGTTCAGGCCTTCACTGGCCTTGAGCATGGCGCGGGTCTGAACCAGGAAAATTTCCGGGTGATCGAGGGTGACGCGAATGCCGCGCCAGCCGAGGAACGGGTTGTCTTCCTTGATCGGAAAATAGGACAGCGCCTTGTCACCACCAATGTCCAGGCTGCGCATGGTCACCGGCAGTGGATGGAAGGCGGCCAGCTGTTCGCGGTAGATCGCCAGCTGTTCCTTCTCGCTCGGAAAACGCTGGTTGATCATGAACGGCACTTCGGTTCGGTACAGACCCACGCCTTCGGCGCCACGCTGCTGAGCGCGAGCCACGTCGGCAAGCAGACCGGTGTTGACCCAGAGCGGCATGCGGTGTCCGTCGAGTGTCACGCACGGCAGCTCACGCAGCGCATCGAGGCCCTGGGAGAGCTGGCGCTCCTCCTCGACCACTTTGCCGAACTGCTTGCGCATGATGTCGCTGGGGTTGGTGAAGACCTCACCGTGGTAACCGTCAACGATAAGGTCGATGCCATCGACCTTGGAATACGGGAAATCCACCAGCCCCATGACCGTCGGAATGCCCATCGCCCGGGCCAGAATCGCGACATGGGAGTTGCCGGAGCCCTGCACCGAGACCAGACCGACCAGCTTGCCTTCCGGCACTTCACCCAGCATGGCTGGCGAGAGCTCTTCGCTGACCAGAATCGTATTGTCGGGATAGACCAGCGCCTGTTGCCGCGCTTCCTGAAGGTACGCCAGCAGACGACGGCCCAGATCCTTGACGTCCGAGGCGCGCTCACGCAGATAGGCGTCGTCCATCAGTTCGAAACGTTTGACGTGTTCGTTGACCACCGAGCGCAACGCGCCCTGCGCCCACTGGCCGGTCTTGATGACGTTGGTGACTTCGCTACCCAGCGAGGCATCGTCGAGCATCATCAGGTAGACGTCGAACAACGCACGCTCTTCAGGGCGCAATTGTGTGGCCAGTTTGGCGGACAGGGTGCGCATGTCATTGCGCACGCCTTCCAGTGCGTTCTGAAACAGCGCCAGCTCGGCAGCGATGTCCGTGACCGTCTTGTCCGGCACCACTTCCAGATCCGCAGGCGGCAGCATGACCACCGCCACACCCACCGCAGCACCGGGCGAACCGGCCACGCCGACGAATTTGGCTTCCTGAATACCCTTGCCCTGGCGACCCAGACCACGGATCGAGCCAGTCGCTTCAGCATGGGCAATAACGCCTGCCAGTTGCGCACTCATGGTAACCAGGAACGCTTCTTCGCCCTCGTCGAACTGGCGGCGCTCCTTTTGCTGGATCACCAACACCCCGACCACACGGCGGTGGTGGATGATCGGCGCACCCAGGAACGACGCATAACGCTCTTCACCGGTTTCGGCAAAGTAGCGATAACGAGGGTGATCGGCAGCGTTTTCGAGGTTCAGCGGTTCTTCGCGCGTGCCCACGAGGCCTACGAGGCCTTCGTTCGGCGCCATGCTGACCTTGCCGATGGACCGCTTGTTGAGGCCTTCGGAGGCCATCAGTACAAACCGGTTGGCTTCGGCATCGAGCAGGTAGACCGAGCAGACCTGGCTGCCCATGGCCTCCTTTACGCGCAGCACAATAATGCCCAACGCCGCCTTGAGATCCTTGGCGGAGTTAACTTCCTGGACGATCTTGCGCAGCGTATTGAGCATGGCTCGGGGTCGAACTCCGTGTCAGTCGCGCGATAAGAGGCGCGGGGCAAGCTCTTTGAGTGCGCGTCGATACACCTCGCGCTTGAATGTCACCACCTGGCCAAGCGGATACCAATAACTGACCCAGCGCCAGCCATCGAACTCCGGTTTCCCGGTCAAATCCATCCGCACCCGCTGCTCGTTGGAGATCAGGCGCAGGAGAAACCATTTCTGCTTTTGGCCGATACACAGCGGTTGGCTATGTGTCCGGACCAGTCGTTGCGGCAGACGATAGCGCAACCAGCCCCGGGTGCAGGCAAGTATTTGCACATCATGTCGTTCGAGTCCGACTTCTTCATTCAACTCACGATAAAGCGCGTCTTCCGGCGTCTCCTGTGGGTTGATTCCCCCTTGCGGAAACTGCCAGGCATCCTGGTTGATACGCCGAGCCCATAGGACCTGACCAGCATCGTTTGTCAGAATAATCCCGACATTAGGACGGAAACCATCGGGGTCGATCACGGCAACAACCTCGCAAACGCATGTCGCCGCATTGTTCCACAAAGGCGATCAAACCAGCAACGAGGCTCGTCACCTTATGTGAAGACTTGTGAAAACCTCGTATTCTGGTGCTCTTTTTTCAGCTAATTCAGCGAGTAACCGCATGCGCCTGGCACTATTCGACCTCGACAACACGCTTCTGGGCGGCGACAGCGATCACGCCTGGGGTGATTATCTGTGCCGTCGCGGCATCCTCGATACCGCGTCCTACAAAACGCGTAACGATGAGTTCTATCAGGATTACCTGGCCGGCACGTTAAACATGACCGAGTACCTGAACTTCACGCTGGAAATTCTGGGCGCGACCGAGATGGATCAGTTGGCGCAATGGCATCGTGAGTTCATGCGCGACTGCATCGAACCGATCATGCTGCCCAAGGCGATTGAATTGATCGCCAAACACCGTGCAGCGGGCGACAAGCTGGTGGTGATTACCGCAACCAACCGTTTCGTGACGGCGCCCATCGTGGAACAGCTGGGGATCGAGACGCTGCTGGCCACCGAATGCGAAATGGTCGATGGCCGTTATACCGGCCGCACCACAGGCATTCCGTGCTTCCGTGAAGGCAAGGTCACACGGCTGAATCTGTGGCTGGAGGAGAATGCGTTCAGCCTTGAGGACAGCTATTTCTACAGCGACTCGATGAACGACCTGCCGCTGCTGGAGCAAGTGGCCAATCCGGTCGCGGTCGATCCCGATCCGAAACTGCGCGCTGAAGCCGAGCAGCGCGGCTGGCCGGTCATTACGCTGCGCAATTGACCTCAGCGCTTACGCCGGTTTGAAGCCCATCAAACCGGCGATCACGACGAAACTCACCACACTGATCATCGCCAGCGCCAATGTGAAGCCACGCCTGTCGGTCCTGGCGCCCAGACGCAATCGGTCAAGCCTCGCCACCAGCCACACCCAGCTGAACAGACCCAACGTGTACAGCACGCTGCTGCCCAACACCCAGGTCTGCCCCAGCGACAGCCCCAACGAATGCACCAGCCACCAGCCGCTGAACGGCAGAATAGCCAGACAGACCGCCATCAGTAGCCAGAAGAACAGCAATGGGCGCTTGAGCAGACGGGTCTGGATGGTCGCATCGCCCTCGAGGCGCACCTTGATGACACCACTGGCCAGCACCAGAGCGCTGAGCAGCAACAGCGTGATGGCAGCGATGTGCAGGGTTTTCAGGGCGGTGACGGGTTCCATTGCAGGGTCTTCCTCTTGAATCGTGACGGGTTGAGTCTAGCAGTCAGACCTGCGTTAACGGGCTCAGTCATGGTCCTCACACTGATCGTTCCCATGCTCCGCGTGGAAAGGCCGCTCAGTATGCTCTGCCTCCCGGCGTCCGCAGCCTTGGGGCCTCAGCCCAAAAACAACCGGTACGCCGGGTTCTCGCTCTCGTCCCAATATGGATAGCCGATCTCGGTAAGAGCCTGGCTTACCAGATGCCGCTCCTCCTCCGGAACAACCAGCCCTGCGACGACGCGCCCATCCGCCGCGCCATGGTTGCGGTAGTGGAACATCGAGATGGTCCAGCGTCCGCCCAGGCGGTTGAGAAAGTTGAAGAGCGCGCCAGGCCGCTCGGGGAATTCGAAGCGCAGCACCACTTCATCGCTGACGCGCTCGGCATGTCCCCCCACCATATGGCGGATGTGCAGTTTGGCCAGTTCGTTGTCGGTCAGGTCCAGCACCGGAAAGCCCTGCTCGGTCAGGCTGGCGATCAACGCGCTGCGCGGATCGTTTTCCGGGTGGGTCTGCACGCCGACGAAGATGTGCGCTTCGCGGTCGGTGTGGTAGCGGTAGTTGAATTCGGTGATCTGCCGCTTGCCGATGGCCTCGCAGAAGGCCTTGAAGCTGCCCGGCCTTTCCGGGATGGTCACGGCGATGATCGCTTCGCGGCCTTCGCCCAGTTCGGCGCGCTCGGCCACGTGGCGCAGGCGGTCGAAGTTGACGTTGGCCCCGGAGTCGATCGCCACCAGGGTCTGGCCGCTGACGCCGCGCTGCTCGACGTACTTCTTGATGCCGGCGACGGCCAGCGCACCCGACGGTTCGGTAATGGAGCGGGTGTCGTCGTAGATGTCCTTGATCGCGGCGCAGATCTCGTCGGTGCTGACCGTGATCACTTCATCCACATAGTGGCGGCAGACTTCAAACGTGTGATGGCCGATCTGCGCCACCGCCACACCATCGGCAAACAGCCCGACCTGGCTGAGCACCACACGCTCGCCTGCGGCCAGGGCGGCTTGCAGGCAGTTGGAATCGTCCGGCTCGACGCCGATGACCTTGATGTCGGGCCGCAGGTATTTGACGTAGGCCGCAATACCGGCGATCAGTCCGCCGCCGCCCACCGGCACGAAAATCGCATCCAGTTGACCCGGCTGCTGGCGCAGGATTTCCATCGCCACCGTGCCTTGCCCGGCGATGGTGTCGGGGTCGTCGTAGGGATGGATGTACACAAAGCCCTGCTCATCGACCAGCTTCAGCGAATACGTCAGCGCTTCAGGAAACGAATCGCCATGCAGCACTACCGTTGCGCCGCGTGAGCGCACGCCTTCGACCTTGATCTCGGGCGTGGTGCGCGGCATCACGATAGTCGCTTTGATGCCCAGCTCCCGGGCTGCCAGCGCCAGGCCCTGCGCATGGTTGCCCGCCGAGGCCGTGACCACACCGCGCGCCGCGTCTTCAGCGGTCAGTTGTGCCAGCTTGTTGTAAGCGCCGCGAATCTTGAACGAGAACACCGGTTGCAAGTCTTCGCGCTTGAGCAGGATCTGATTGCCCAGTCGCTCGGACAGCTGACGCGCGCCGTGCAGCGGGGTCTCGATGGCGACGTCGTAAACGCGTGAGGTGAGGATTTTCTTGACGTACTGTTCAAGCATCGGGGCGACATCACTGATGAAAAGGGCAAGACCGGCAAGTCTACCCCGCACTCCGATGCACGACCATACGAATGACAGGGCTTTGCGCCGCAGTCGCCGCTATAATGCGGGCCCTTTTGCACACCTCTGGCACCGTGGAGCCCGCATGACCCAGGATCAACTCAAACAGGCAGTCGCCCAGGCAGCTGTCGATTTCATCCTTCCAAAGCTCGACGACAAGAGCATTGTGGGCGTCGGCACCGGCTCCACGGCCAACTGTTTCATCGACGCGCTGGCCAGGCACAAGGCTGCGTTCGACGGCGCCGTCGCCAGTTCCGAAGCCACCGCTGCGCGCCTCAAGGGCCACGGCATTCCGGTGTATGAACTCAACACGGTCAGTGATCTGGAGTTCTACATCGACGGCGCTGACGAAAGCGACGAGCATCTGAACCTGATCAAGGGCGGCGGCGCAGCCCTAACCCGCGAGAAGATCGTGGCGGCGGTCGCCAAAACCTTCATCTGCATCGCTGACGGCAGCAAGCTGGTGCCCGTGCTGGGCGCTTTCCCGCTGCCGGTTGAAGTGATTCCAATGGCACGCAGCCATGTAGCGCGCCAACTGGTCAAGCTGGGCGGCGACCCTGTCTACCGTGAAGGCGTGCTGACCGATAACGGCAACATCATTCTCGATGTGCACAACATGAGCATCACTAACCCGGTGGAGCTGGAAGCACAGATCAACGCCATCGTCGGCGTGGTTACCAATGGCCTGTTCGCTGCACGTCCGGCGGATCTGCTGCTGCTGGGCACGGCTGAAGGCGTGAAAACCCTGACCCGCTAAGCGTCACGGCTTCAAGAAGAGCCCACCTTGCGTGGGCTTTTTTTCAGCGAGCCACTGCTTGAAACCGTCAGGGCTTGCGAAACACGTAGAACAGATTCGGCTCGCTCACCAGATACAGCACTTCATCGTCGTCCATGGCAACGCCTTCGGCCTGGGGCACGGTCTTGCTCAACCCCATCTGTCCTTTCTTCAGCGAGCTGCTGCCGATCGGACGGCCATCGATACCCAGCTCGACGATCTGCCTGGACTCATCGGACAGTGCCAGCAAGTGGCCGCTGTTCTGATCGAACTGCAAGCTGGATAGATCGCGCACGAACAGACCCGCATCGCGCTTGCTGTCGGAAATCACCTGAAGATTGCCTGGCCCGTCTGCATTCGTCTTGGGGAAGCCGCGCACTTCGATGATCTGCACCGGATCACGCTCGCGGGCGACGAACAGGCGCTCGCCGTGCCGGTCATAGGCCAGACCTTCATAACCCTTGTTGCCACCCGCATTGAGCCCCAGCGTCAGTTGTTCGGCATTGGCCGCATCCACCGACTGGGTGCTGTCATCAATGTGCACCTTGATCAAGCGCTGCTGGCGCTCGTCGCTGATTACATAAACGCCCGGACTGATGTACTCGACGGCTTCTGCATCACCGAAGCCGATCAATTTGATACGGCGCAGGATGCGCCCATCGAGGCCGAGCTCGACCATTTCGGCGTTCTGGTTGGTGACCGTGAACAGGCTTTTGCGATCAGGATCGTAGCTCAGGCCAGAGACATCATCCGTCAGCCCGTCGATGACCTGCCCTTCAATCACGGCCCGGTATTGATCAAGGCCAATGGCTTCCTGTGAATCGGATTGCCAGAACATCTGCCAGTCGAATTGGGCACGCTCCACAAACCGGTACCGCTGGTTGGCGATGGAAAACAGCAGGGCGATCAACGGCACGAAGATAATCAGCAGGAGCAAAGAGCGGGTAGAGCGACGCATTGAGGTGACTCGAAAGGTTGAGCGGGCGGCATTGATAGCACGCCATTCTGAAAACAAGCTTAATGGCGTAGTGCTACTTTCTTACCAGTTATGTGTTGCCGTCCTGGCTCAGTGCTTGCGAAACGAATAGAACAGGTTCGGCTCGCTCACCATGTACAACGTTCCTGCCTCATCCAGCGCAACGCCTTCAGCACGCGGAATCGTATCTTTCAGGCCATTCATGCCGCCAAGCAACGTCATGAAACTGACCTGTTCGCCCTGCTCGTCCACTTCCAGCAGCAGATGCGAGTCCGCCGACAGCGCCAGCATGTGACCGGTGCGCGGGTCGATGCTCAACGACGACAGGTTGCGCATGTCCAGCGAACGACTTGGCAGTTTCTGTTTCTCGCCCTTGAGTACGTCACTGCCATCGCTAGCCCAGGTAAACAGCGCTGCGGGGCGTTCTTCGCCCAGAATCAACTGTTGGCGACGCGGATCCCAGGCAATGCCTTCGAAACCCTTGTTCTGGTTGTCGGATTTGCCCAGATCGTATTTCGGGAAGTCCTCGATGTTAAGCGTCGTGGTCTCTGCCGTGACGTTGACGATAGTAAGCTGATGCTGACGCTCGTCGGTGATGGCGATCAGTCCGTCATTCATGACTGCCACGCCTTCAGGATTGCTCCAGCCGACCAGCGGGATCTTGCGCAGCACATCGCCAGTCAGCGTCAGTTCGACCAGAAAGGCATTCTTGCCCATGACTGCAAACAGGGTCTTGGTGACCGGGTTATAAGACAGGTCCGACGCCTCGTCCTTTTCCATGCCGGGCAACGCTTTCGCATCGATATCTACATGGTAGTCCGGCAACCAGATGCTCGCGCTGCGGCCCGCCTTGTTCTCGAAACTTTCCTGAAGCCAGAGCACCGCACGATCATCCCAGTGCATTGCGAAGACCAGCCCATACCCCATGATCATCGCCAGCAACAGCCACGCGTACCAGCGCAGACTTCGAATGAAGGCAAAGCGTTTCTTGGAAGCAGGCAGTGTCTGGGAAGAAGAAGGCATTCAAGGTGTTCCCGAGCAGAGGTAACGTCGATAGGGCTTATCGCCCTTGAAGGGCCGGCAGGATTATCCAGAACAGGTGTGAAAAAAACGCAAATCGGAATGAACTATTACCCAGCGGACAAACAAAAGCCACCCGGACGTTGATCCGGATGGCTTGCGGTGAGCGGTTTTCGAAACGCTTAGCGAACGACGCTCTCGAACGGCGTCTGACCACCCAGTTCGAGGACGATCTGATCGCCGGCTTCGAACGGCCCTACGCCCGCTGGCGTGCCGGTCATGATGATATCGCCGGCCTGCAGGGAGAAGTTGGCCGCCATGTGCTGAATCATCGGCACAATAGGGTTGAGCATCAGGCTGCTGTTGCCGTCCTGAACGACCTTGCCGTTGAGGGTCAGACGAATGCCGATGTCGGTCAGGTCCGGGAACGTCTCGGCTGGCACGAAGGGCGCGATGACCGCAGCACCGTCGAAGCACTTCGCCAGTTCCCACGGCAGGCCTTTCTCACGCAGACGCGACTGCACGTCACGCAAGGTGAGGTCCAGGCCTGGTGCAAAACCGCTGATCGCATCCAGTACTTCTTCGCGGGATGGGTTCTTGGTCAGCGGCTTGCCGATCAGCACCACGATTTCGGCCTCGTAGTGCACAGAGCCACGGTCGGCCGGAATGGTGAAGCCACCTTCCAGCGCAACCACGGCGCTGCCCGGCTTCATGAAGATCAACGGTTCGGTGGGAACCGGGTTGCCCAGCTCTTTGGCGTGCTCAGCGTAATTGCGACCGATACACACCACCTTGCCCAGCGGGAAGTGAATATTCGTTCCATCGACATATTTGTGCTGGTAGCTCATGACGTCTCCTGAGTCGGGTAGATGCGGCTTTTATAAGGTTTTTATAGGGTTTTTTGTAGCGCTGCGACCGTAATCAAACAGCGAATATCTTGCCGGGGTTCATGATGCCGTTGGGGTCGAAGATCGCCTTCATGGCTTTCATGTACTCGATTTCCACCGGCGAGCGACTGTAGGTCAGGTAGTCACGCTTGGTCATACCGACGCCGTGCTCGGCGGAAATCGAGCCGTTGTATTTCTCGACCGTCTCGAACACCCATTTGTTGACGCGGGCGCATTTGACGAAGAACTCATCCTTGTCGAGGCTTTCCGGCTTGAGGATATTCAGGTGCAGGTTGCCGTCGCCAATGTGGCCGTACCAGAGCACGTCGAAGTCCGGATAGTGTTCACCGACAATGGCGTCAATTTCAGCCAGGAACTGTGGCACTTTCGAGACAGTGACCGAGATGTCGTTCTTGTAGGGCGTGAAGTGCGAGATGGTTTCGGAGATGTACTCGCGCAGCTTCCACAGATTGCGCAACTGCTGCTCGCTCTGGCTCATCACACCATCCAGCACCCAGCCCTCCTCGACGCAGTGTTCGAAGGTTGCCAAGGCCTGATTGGCCAGGTCCTCGGTGGTCGCTTCGAATTCCAGCAGCACATAGAACGGGCACGGCGTATCGAACGGCGAAGGCACGTCGCCCCGCGCCATGACTCGGGCAAATGACTTGTCGGAAAAGAATTCGAAGGCCGTCAGGTCGAGCTTGCCGTGAAAGGCGTGCAGCACCGGCATGATCGAATTGAAGTCGGTGGTGCCGAGCACCATGGCGGTCAGGTTTCGCGGGGCACGGTCCAGACGCATGGTGGCTTCGACCACGAAGCCCAGTGTGCCCTCGGCGCCAATGAACAACTGACGCAGGTCGTAACCGGTGGCGTTCTTGATCAGGTCCTTGTTCAGCTCAAGCAGATCGCCCTTGCCGGTCACGACCTTGAGGCCGGCGACCCAGTTGCGGGTCATGCCGTAGCGAATGACCTTGATCCCGCCCGCATTGGTGCCGATGTTGCCGCCAATCTGGCTGGAGCCCGACGAGGCGAAGTCGACCGGGTAGTACAGCCCGTTTTCGTCAGCCATCGACTGCAATTGCCGGGTGATCACGCCCGGCTGGCAGACCGCCGTGCGATCGGTCAGATTGAGGTCCAGAATCCGGTTCATGTAGTCGAACGAAACCACCACCTCACCGTTGGCCGCGACCGCGGCTGCCGAGAGCCCGGTTCTGCCGCCCGAAGGCACCAGCGCAACCAGACGCTCGTTGGCCCAGCGCACGATGGCCTGCACCTGTTCGGTGGTCTTGGGAAACACGATGGCCAACGGGGCCGGGGTGAATTGCTTGGTCCAGTCCTTGCCGTAAGTCTGCAGGGAATCCTCGTCAATCAGCACTTTGCCGGGGTCGACCAGGGTCTTGAGCTCATCAATCAAAGCGGGATGGGTCATGGACTCAACTCTCGAACAATTCATGGGCATCCTGAGAACGGTTCACGTTCAAGAATGGGGTTTCGCGGGGGGCTTATGCTAGCATACGCCCCCCGTGAACAGCGCCTGACGCCGTTTCGGCCACCCCCTGCCAATTTTCTCCGGGACACAGGTTTACGCAGATGAGCAAGACTTCCCTCGACAAGAGCAAGATCAAGTTCCTTCTTCTCGAAGGCGTCCATCAATCCGCCGTCGACGTCCTCAAGGCAGCCGGTTACACCAGCATCGAGTACCACACCAAGTCTCTGCCGGAAGCCGAGCTGAAGGAAAAGATCGCCGACGCTCATTTCATCGGTATCCGCTCCCGCACTCAACTGACCGAGGAAATGTTCGATTGCGCCAAGAAACTGGTCGCGGTCGGTTGCTTCTGCATCGGCACCAACCAGGTTGACCTGGACGCTGCCCGTGAGCGCGGTATCGCGGTGTTCAACGCGCCGTACTCCAACACCCGTTCGGTTGCCGAACTGGTACTGGCCGAGGCCATCCTGTTGCTGCGCGGCATCCCCGAGAAGAATGCGTCCTGCCACCGTGGCGGCTGGATCAAGAGCGCTGCCAACTCGTTCGAAATCCGTGGCAAGAAGTTGGGCATCATCGGCTACGGCTCGATCGGTACGCAGTTGTCGGTTCTGGCCGAGAGCCTGGGCATGCAGGTGTTCTTCTTCGATCCGCTGACCAAGCTGCCATTGGGCAACGCAACCCAGGTCACCAGCCTGAATGAACTGCTGGGTCTGGCCGACATCGTTTCCCTGCACGTGCCTGAACTGCCGTCCACCCAATGGATGATCGGCGAGAAGGAAATCCGTGCCATGAAGAAAGGCGCGATCCTGATCAACGCGGCGCGCGGCACCGTGGTCGAGCTGGACGCCCTGGCTGACGCGATCAAGGACAAGCACCTGATCGGCGCGGCCATCGACGTGTTCCCGGTCGAGCCTCGCTCGAACGACGACATCTTCGAAAGCCCGCTGCGCGGCCTGGACAACGTGATTCTGACCCCGCACATCGGTGGCTCCACTGCCGAGGCGCAGGCCAACATCGGTCTGGAAGTGGCAGAAAAGCTGGTCAAGTACAGCGACAACGGCACCTCGGTGTCTTCGGTCAACTTCCCGGAAGTGGCCCTGCCCGCTCACCCTGGCAAGCACCGCCTGCTGCACATCCACGAAAACATCCCGGGCGTGCTCAGCGAGATCAACAAGGTCTTCGCCGAGAACGGCATCAACATCTCCGGTCAGTTCCTGCAGACCAACGAGAAAGTGGGCTACGTGGTGATCGACGTCGACGCCGAATACTCGGATCTGGCGCAAGAAAAGCTGCAGCACATCAAAGGCACCATCCGCAGCCGCGTTCTGTTCTGATCGCGCTGCCGCATTGAAAAAGGAGACCTTCGGGTCTCCTTTTTTATGGGTCGTTCTTTTTGCGGGTCGTTCCGCGTGATCGCCGGATGTCAGTGGCGCAGCAGTTTGCGCAACGGCACGCCGTCTTTCATGACCGGGGATTTGATGACGATGTAGCTGAAGTACTTGGAGATGCCGATGTTCTTGTCCAGCAGTTCTTCGATCACTTCCTGATAGTGCTGGATGCTGCGGGTCATGAAGCGCACCAGATAATCGTATCCGCCGCTGATCAAATGACACTCCAGCACCTCATCAACATGGCGGATGTTGGCTTCGAACTTGGCGAAATCTTCGCGCTTGTGGTCGCTGAGGGAAATTTCCGTGAATACCGTGACCGACTCCGTGATCTTTGCAAGATTCAGGTGCGCCTTGTAGCTGGAAATATAACCCGCCGACTCCAGACGCTTGACGCGTTGCAGGCAGGGGCTCGCGGAAAGCCCGACGGCATCGGCGAGGCTGACGTTGGTCATGCGCCCGTCTTTCTGGAGTTCTACCAGGATATTGATATCAATCCGATCCAGTTTGACCAAGCCTTCCATTACCTACCTCGTGTTGTGCCATTCACAGTGCCTACCTTCTAGCAAAATCAGCGCCGTAAGGACAGCTGATGCTGAGCGACCAGATCGGCCATGCTGTTGATGCAGATGTCTGCGGTACATGGCAGGCTGTGTTGCGCACGGCTTCTGCGGATCAGACAAAGACCGCCGCTGCCCAGCGCCGTGGCAGGCGGACGCGACACCACCAGGGTTTCGGCAGGGTCCAGATCCATCCCGGCAAGCCATTGCGGATCGTCCAGTGGATGAGTCGTCAGCGACAGCAGACTGTCAGGCTCCAGGCCAAGCCGCTCGCAGAGCAGACCGCGGTCCTGCAGATCACGGTCGGCATAGACCAGCAGCCGGTAGAACTTGCGCAGATAGAGCATGGCGCCGGGGGCGTCTTCGAACAGCGTCCAGTTGGGCACCGAACGGGCGAAGGTCATGCCCTCCTCCCAACTGGTCTTGATGCCGAGCCGCTCGGCCAGCTGGCGATGGGCGAAACACAACAGGCCACTGAAGCCCAGCTCGTCAAAACGCGGATAGAGCGTTGCGATGACCGCGTTGAATTCGGTCAGCACAGCGTCGCGATCCGGTGCGGATATGGCGTTGTCCAGCAGCGGCTGCAAGGCGGTCCACACCCCGGAGTCGCGATCCACCAGAACTTCATCACAATCGATCAGCAGTGCGCGGTAATCAATAAGCCCCATGGCAGGCAACGTCTCCTTTCCAACAGTGGAACCTCAGCGCCCGGTCGCAGCGTCTTGCAACACCACGACCGGGCCCGGGCTCAGTTGGATTTCAATACTCGTGCCAGCGCGGCGTCGAGGATGGTCAGTGCTTCGTCAATCTGCTGCTCGGTGGTCACCAGCGGTGCCAGGAAGCGCAACACGTTGCGGTACACGCCGCACTTGATCACCAGCAGGCCGCCGATGCGCGCCTGATCAATGATCTTCGAGTTGAGGTCGGCGTCGGGGCTGCGCTGGGCATCGTCTTTGACCATTTCCATGGCCAGCATGAAACCGGTGCCACGCACGTCACCGATGCAGCTGTAACGCTCCTTCAGCTTGAGCAGGCCGGCACGCAGGTGCTGACCCAATTGCTCGCCACGCGCCAGCAGATTTTCCTGCTCGTAGGTGTCGATGACTGCCAGCGCGGCGGCGCAGGACAGCGCATTACCGCCATAGGTGCCGCCCAGACCGCCCGGAAGCGGTGCGTCCATGATCTCGGCGCGGCCGACCACGCCGGACAACGGCATGCCGCCCGCAAGGCTCTTGGCGACCGTGACCAGATCCGGCTGGATTCCGGCGTGCTCGAATCCGAACCACTTGCCGGTGCGACCGAAGCCGGTCTGGATCTCATCCAGAATCAGCACGATGCCGTGCTGTTCGGTCAGCGCACGCAGCGCTTTCAGAAACTCGACCGGTGCAGTCAGAAAACCACCGTCGCCCTGCACAGGCTCGATGAGAATGGCCGCCACGCGGTCGGGTGCAACCTGGGTCGCCAGCAGTTCATGCAGGGCGGCCAACGCCATGTCGCTGGTGACACCGCGGTACTCGTTCGGATACGGGGTGTGAAACACCTCGGGTGCCATCGGCCCGAAGTTCTGCTTGTACGGCTGGCTCATGCCGGTCAGCGTGGTGCCGAGCAAGGTGCGGCCATGAAAGCCACCACGGAAAGAAATGATCGCCGGACGATTGGTGTGAGCGCGAGCGATCTTCACCGCGTTTTCCACCGCTTCGGCGCCAGAGGTAAAGAACACCGCCTTGTGATCGATGCCGCTCGGCCCTGCCACCAGCAGACTCAGGCGTTTTGCCAGGTCCACGTAAGGCTGATAGGAAACCACCTGAAAACAGGCATGAGTGACTTTTTCCAGTTGCCCCTGGATGGCCTTGACCACGTTCGGATGGTTGTGGCCAATGTTCAACACCCCAATGCCGCCCACGAAGTCCAGATAACGCTTGCCGTCGACGTCCCACAACTCGGAGCCCTGCGCACGGTCGATAACCAGTGGATGGGCCGTGACGATGCCGCGCGGTACGAATTGATCGCGCTGACGGAGCAGATGAGGTGTTTCGTCGACTTTGCTGTTCATGGTTTTACCTATAGTGAGCCAGGCAACCGGCGGGTGGCTGCGATGCTGTTCAGGTTAAGCGTTCGGCGAAACGATCTAAGCCGAACTTGGCCCCTCAGAAGTCCATATCGACTGTTTTTCACCTCGCAAACGGCAGATTCCTTCACGCTCCCAAAGGCCCGGTTAATCTGCCGCAAAACGCACTTTTTCAGCGCGTACAGCGCTTGAGAACGGGCCTTTCAACAGATCGTGCTTCAGCGTTGCGGCAAGATGGAGCCCCACTCTCATACTCAGGAAAAGCCCATGCCCGCCTTCCTCTATAAAGCCGATCCTGCACGTGCCGAACGCTGGCGAGCACTGTTCGCCGAACACGCGCCAGACATCGAATGGAGGGAATGGCCAAACATCGGTCATCCGGACGACGTGCATTATCTGGGCGCCTGGCTGGCACCGGATGATTTGCAGGAGGTACTGCCGAACCTGAAGGTGTTGTTCGCGCTGTCGGCGGGGGTCGATCAACTGGACCTGAGCCGCATACCGAAATCGCTGCCGGTCGCGCGCCTGCTCGATCCGGGCATCAGCCGAGGCATGTGCGAATACGCGACGTTTGCGGTGCTGAGTCTGCATCGCGACATGCTGCGCTACAGGCAACAACAGGTAGAAGGACGCTGGAAAGCGCATCCATTGACCCCCGCCCACCAGCGCCGGGTAGGCGTGATGGGGCTGGGCCTGCAAGCGCAGCAGATTCTGTCGAGCCTGAAACCGTTTGGTTTCGAGCTGTCAGGCTGGGCGCGCAGCGAGCATCGCATTGAGGGCGTGGCGTGCCATGCGGGTGAAGAACAGCTCCCGGCCTTTCTGGGGCAGTGCGACATTCTGCTGTGTGTACTGCCTTTGACCGGGCAAACCGAAGGCATCCTCAATAGCAGGCTGTTCGAGCAACTGCCGCAAGGCGCTGCGCTGATCAATATGGGTCGCGGTGGGCATCTGGTGGAAAGTGATCTGCTGGCAGCGCTGGACAGCGGCCGACTCAGCGCGGCGGTACTGGACGTTCTGCAACAGGAGCCCGCGCCTGCGGATCATCCGTTCTGGATGCATCCGAATATCCTGCTGACACCGCATGTGGCCGCCATGACCCAGCCGGAAAGCGCATTTCCCGGACTGCTGGACAACATAAGGCGCTTCGAACGCGGCGAGGTCATGAACGGTCAGGTGGATCGCGGCCAGGGTTACTGAATCACGAGCCGCTTCGCTTGCCGACAGGCGTGAAGCGTTTGTCTTACAATGGCGCTCGTTCAACCGAGAGCCTCGTCATGACCCGCACCGCCGCCCCGCGAAAACCTCGAGCACGCAGTCAGGCCAGAATCGACTCGATTCTGGACGCGGCCCGCACGCTGCTGGCGTCGGAAGGCGCGGCCAGTCTGTCGATCTACAGCGTGGCGGAGCGCGCAGGCATCCCGCCGTCGTCGGTCTATCACTTCTTCGCCAGCGTTCCTGCTCTGCTGGAAGCCCTGACGGCAGACATTCACGCGGCGTTCCGGGCCTCCCTGCAGGCCCCCATCGAACATGAATCACTCGAAAGCTGGCGCGACCTGTCCCAAGTGGTAGAGATGCGCATGCTGGACATTTACAACGCCGACGCCGCAGCCCGCCAGCTGATACTGGCACAGCATGGACTGACCGAAATCAACCAGGCCGACCGCCAGCACGACATCGAACTGGGTCACTTGATGCTGGAGGTGTTCAACCGCCACTTTCACCTGCCCACTCTCCCGGATGACGTGGATGTGTTTGCACTTGCCATGGAACTGGGTGACCGCGTATACGCCCGTTCGGTGCAACTGCACGGTGAGATTACCCCGCGCATGGCGGTGGAAGGGATGCGGGTGTTTGATGCGTACGTGGGGTTGTATCTGCCGCCCTTTCTGATGAAAAGAAGTGTCCCGGCGATGGGCTGACTACGATCCTGATTGCGATCGGCAGATCACCAAAGCCCATCACCTCAGAAGGGCGCTTCCGAAGCCTGAGGCAATAGGACTGCTTCACCCCCTCTTATGTCTCTGATTGAAACAGTCTTGTAGAACCGCTCCTGTATCACAACTTCCATCTCACGGAGGTTGCGGGGTTTCAGGCCGCCTGCTCCCATAAGCCCATATCGGTAAGCAACGCCGCTGACTCTGGCAGGATAGTGGCTCATGTAGACGCCGAAAATCTCTGGCACGCTGCTGGGAAAATTTACCAGGGCAATGTGCGCAAAATCGATGGCAATGTGTGGCGTCAGCGATAAATAAAATCCTCTGCCACCGCTCAGGCCGGCAGAGCTGTTCATACGCGATGGATCGAGACCTTGTTTCAGGGATGTGCCGCTTTCCTGCGTCGAACCGTGAAAGCCTATGAATGATTTCGGCTGATTGAACTCATCGGAAAACATCGTCAAATCAGGCAAGGAGCGAGCTTTTTTGCCACCGCTGATCACTCTGTTGAGTGACGCATCAATGTCATTGAGCCTGTTGATCGTTTTTTCCAGCTGTATGCCACGTCGGGCAATGATCTTGCCCAGCATACTTTTTATCAGCGCCCAACCGGCAACATGACCAGAGGGATCAACCTTGTTGACGGGGTCCTGCTCGCAATACGCATACCCATTGACGCCCCCTTTTCCAAACGGGCTCAGGCTGTCCGGGCTGTTAAACCGCATAAGCGCCGGATTAAACGTCCGATAACCATTGCCCAACAAATAATGGCCGGTCACAAGATCGCGGCGTTCACCATTGAAGCCCATCAAAGAGGCCGTACAGACTTCAGTCGGATGATGTCCGTAAGGCGTGTAGGCCAATGGCTCGGGCCCAGAATTGCTCAGCGCCTGCAGCACAGAACGATGCTGATCGGTGGCAAGAATGTGGACGGTCGTGTCGGCACTTTCAACCTGCGTCTGGGCCAGCAGCAGATCGTCATACTGGAAAATACTGCGCTTCAGGGAGCCTTCAACTTCAGTCGCCAGACGGCTTTCCTGATAAAAGCGCCGCACATCCGGCTGGTCTGCGGGGGCGCTGGTGGTCAATCGATCCAGTGCATCGTAGAGATAACGACAACGTTGAGCGTGCGCTGACAAGACCATGTTCAATATTCCAGAGAAGACAAGTTCTCAGCATCACGTAAGCCCCGCCCTGCATGTACTGGCAGAACTGCTAGTCCAGACGAAAAAACCCCGAAGGGTCGTCACCGTTCGGGGTCGGGTGGTGAAATCTGATCACAACTTGGCAATCGAGACCTCAGTGGATTTGACGAAGGCAATCACTTCGCTGCCCACGACCAGTTCCAGTTCCTTGACCGAACGGGTGGTGATCACGGATGTCACGACGCCGGACGCAGTCTGCACGTCGATTTCGGACAACACATCGCCGTGGACGATTTCCTTGATGGTGCCTTTGAACTGGTTACGAACGTTGATGGCTTTGATAGTCATGGCAGGTCTTCCTTTGGGGGATCGGGGTTAAGTGGCCCAGCGCAATTGCGTAGGCAAGGGTGAAGAGGGTTCGGGCTCAGGCGGCGAGCCGGGAATGGCCAGCACCTGATTGAGCACCTGGGTCTCGAGAGCAGCGAGGCGATGCGAGCCACGGGCTCGAGGACGTGGCAGATCGACCAAAAGGTCGAGGCCGATGCGCCCTTCTTCGATCAGGATCACGCGGTCGGCAATGGCAACGGCTTCGCTGACATCGTGTGTCACCAGCAGCACAGTGAAGCCATGCTGGTGCCACAGTTTTTCGATCAGTTGCTGCATTTCGATGCGCGTCAACGCATCCAGCGCACCCAGCGGCTCGTCGAGCAACAGCAGGCGCGGCTTATGGATCAGCGCACGTGCCAGTGCAACGCGCTGCTTTTGACCGCCGGACAATGCGGCAGGCCATTCATTGGCACGCTCGGCCAGGCCGACGGCTTCCAGCGCTTCAAGGGCTTGTCCGCGCCAGTCGCCCGTCAGGCCAAGACCGACGTTGTCGATGATCTTTTTCCACGGCAACAGCCGTGCTTCCTGGAACATCAGGCGCGTGTCTTCGCGGGCATCACCCAGCGGCGCGGAGCCTGCGAGCAGCTCGCCCCGGGTCGGGCTGTCGAGCCCGGCCAGCAGGCGCAGCAAGGTGCTTTTGCCGCAGCCGCTGCGCCCTACCACTGCCACGAATTGTCCGGCCGGGATGTGCAGGTCGATGTCCTTGAGCACTTCACGTGAGCCGAACGCCTTCTTGATGTTCTGTATCGCCAGTGGAATGCCGCGCAGCAGGTGTGCCGGTTGTTGTTTCAGATTGCTCATGCGGCACCGCCTTTGCTGACTTGATAGGCCGGGTGCCAGCGCAGGCAGACCCGCTCCAGACCCCGCGCCGCCAGATCGGCGAGCTTGCCGAGTACGGCGTACAGCACGATGGCCAGCACCACGATGTCGGTTTGCAGAAACTCACGGGCGTTCATCGCCAGATAGCCAATGCCGGAGCTGGCCGAGATGGTTTCGGCCACGATCAGCGTCAGCCACATGAATCCCAGTGCGAAGCGCACGCCGACCAGAATCGATGGCATGGCGCCTGGCAGGATCACATGGCGAAACAGGCTGAAGCCGGACAGGCCATAGCTGCGCGACATTTCCACCAGCGCCGGGTCGATGTTGCGTATGCCGTGATAGGTGTTCAGGTAGATCGGGAACAGCGTGCCCAATGCCACCAGAAATATCTTGGCGGTCTCATCGATGCCGAACCACAGGATCACCAGCGGAATGAGTGCAAGATGCGGCACGTTACGAATCATCTGCACCGAGCTGTCCAGCAGACGTTCGCCCCATTTGCTCAGGCCGGTGATGAAGCCCAGCGCAAGACCGATGCCGCCGCCGATCACGAAGCCGAGGCCGGCGCGCCAGCCGCTTATGGCCAGATGCGTCCAGATTTCACCACTGGAAACCAGTGTTACACCCGCCTCGATGACGGCGCTGGGTGCAGGAAGAATGCGTGTGGATAACCAGCCGGCACTGACCGACAGTTGCCAGACCGCCAGCAGCAGGACAGGCAGCGCCCAGGGCGCCAGCCGGTGAATGATGCGTTGCGAAGCACTGAGGCTCATGGAGTGGTCTCCTCGAAAGGCCTGTCAATCACTGTGCTTGAGCAACAGCAGCAGGTGGCGTCCAGACCACGTCAGCAATGCTGAGCGGCTTGGGAATCAATTTGAGCTGAAAGAAGGTGTCGGCAATCTTCTGTTGAGCTGCGACCACTGGCGGGGTGATGAACAGCGCGCCGTAGCCCTGACGCTTGACCGAAGTCAGCGTGATATCGGCTGGCAGCCCCAGCAAGGGCGCGACCTGTTTGGTCACTTCCTCGGGATTGGCCTTGGACCACTCGCCTACCGCACGCACTTCTTCGATCAGCGCCTGAATCACTTTCGGATTTTTCTGCGCGTAGGGTTTGGTCGCGAGGTAGAACTGGTGGTTGTCGACGATGCCGGAACCGTCTCTCAGGGTGCGCGCCTGCAATTGTTTCTCGGCAGCGGCCTGGTACGGGTCCCAGATGACCCAGGCGTCGACACTGCCACGCTCGAACGCGGCACGGGCATCGGCGGGGGGCAGGAACACGGTCTGGATATCGGAGTATTTCAGGCCGGCATCTTCCAGCGCACGCACGAGCAGGTAATGCACGTTGGAGCCTTTGTTGAGGACGACTTTCTTGCCCTTGAGGTCCTTGACCGAGGTGATGGGAGAATCCTTGGGTACCAGAATCGCCTCACTGGTCGGCGCGGGCGGCTCGTAGGCCACGTACAGCAGATCGGCACCGGCCGCCTGGGCGAACACTGGCGGCGTTTCGCCGGTGACGCCGAAGTCGATCGAACCGACATTCAGGCCTTCCAGCAATTGCGGGCCGCCGGGGAACTCCGTCCACTGCACCTTCACGCCCTGCTCGGCCAGACGCTTTTCCAGAGAGCCTTTGGCCTTGAGGAGCACCAGCGTGCCGTATTTCTGATAGCCGATACGCAGGTCCTCGGCCTGAGCCTGACTCAGGGCACCGAACGTAACCGCGGCAGCCAACAGAGCGGCCAGACCTCGACGCAAAATAACTGTGCGCATGGCGCGCTCCTTATTGAAGACTGGACTAGCGTGAACCGCCGGAATGGAATGACAGTAACAGCGATTTTTTATATCTATAAATCTCATTTTTTCATTTGATTATTCCATAAGGAGATATACGAAAACCCTGCCTTGCGCTTATCACCAACCGAACGCCCGCACCGCCCTGAACCCGAGGCGAACGCTTTGGCGACACTCATCACAATGCTCAAAAACCGCCCATAAAAAAGGGCCGATCAATCGGCCCGAATACCCCACGTTTGGTGAATCAGGTATCAACGGTTCGGCTGAGGCGTCAGGCGCAGGTAAGGCGTGACAGCCGTATAGCCCTTGGGAAAACGCTGCTTGATTTCTTCCTCGTCCTTGATCGACGGCACGATGACGACGTCCTCGCCATCCACCCAGTTGGCGGGCGTGGCGACTTTGTAGTTATCGGTCAGTTGCAGGGAGTCGATGACCCGCAGAATCTCGTGGAAGTTACGCCCGGTACTGGCTGGATAGGTAATGGTCAGGCGCACCTTCTTGTTCGGATCGATCACGAACAAGGAGCGCACGGTCAGCGTGTCACTGGCGTTGGGGTGAATGAGGTCGTACAGATCGGAGACCTTGCGGTCCGCGTCAGCCAGGATCGGGAAATTGACCTGAGTGTTCTGCGTGGTGTTGATGTCGTCGATCCATTTGACGTGCGAGTCGACCGGGTCCACTGACAGCGCAATCGCCTTGACGCCGCGCTTGGCAAACTCGTCTTTCAATTTGGCAGTGAAACCCAGCTCAGTGGTGCAGACCGGCGTGAAGTCTGCGGGATGGGAAAACAACACACCCCAGCTGTCGCCCAACCACTCATGAAAGCGTATACGGCCTTCGCTGGAATCCTGTTCGAAGTCGGGGGCGATATCGCCAAGTCGCAGTGTCATGGTGTGGCTCCTGTCTTGTTCGATTGAGTCTTTTATTCAAGACCACTGTGCCTGCTGGCGAGGTAAATTAAAAAGAATGGATATCGCTTTGGTTAGATCGTTAACGAATATCAAAAAACAGGCAAAAGAAACCCCGCACGGGGCGGGGTTTCTTTGACACTCAATACACTTACATGAAGTTGTAGGTGTAGTTGAAGATCAGACGGGTCTGATCGGTGTCAGCAGTGGTTGCGCTGTCGCCGCGGAAAGTACCGTGACGCAGAGTGGTGCCGAAGCCCTTGAGTGGACCGCTCTGGATGACGTAGTCAACACGCATGTCGCGTTCCCACTCGGAGTGAGAGTCACGAGCACGGTTCACGTCACGGATGTCATCACCGCTCAGGTAGGCAATCGCAGCTTTCAGGCCTGGGACACCAACCTTGGCGAAGTCAAACGAGTACTGACCGAACGTAGTGTTTTCACCCGCGCGGTTGAAACCGTTGATCATCGAGTCAGTGAACAGGTAGAAGCTGGAGCCGCCGTTACCTTCCAGACTGCCAAGACCGTTGTTTTTACGAACGTTGCCTTGGCCGAGGTAAACCATGCCGCCGTCGTCGCCTACCTGCTGGTGACCAACCATGAGTGCGTGGCCGCCCAGGGTGTAGGTGAACATGGCAGACCAGGTCTGGTTATCAACTTCGCCCGGAGTCTTGGCATAGCCACCGTTGTTGCTGAAGCTGTAGCCCGAGGTGTTGCTGCTGTTCTTGCCGTCAGCGCTGCTGTTGAAATAACGCAGGTCAGTCTTGAAGGACTGGTTGTCGTTGATCTGGTAAACGTGAACCAGACCCAGGAAGTGCTGCTTGTAGAAGTCTTCCAGGTTGGCGTAGTAGTACTGAAGGGTCAGGTCTTTGGTGACTTTCCAGTCAGCACCGGCAAAGCGGAACTCGTCGCTGGTCTTGGCAGCACCGGCCACGGACAGGTCAGTCCAGTTGCTCGAAGCACGGCCAATGGATTTGCTCAACTGACCGGCAGTAAAGGTCACATTGTCCAGATCCTTGGAGGTCACGATGCCGCCTTGGAAGGCTTGCGGCAACAGACGACCGTCGTTGCTGACCAGGATCGGCAGGTTAGGCGCCAGAGCGTTACCCACTTTCAGCTCGGTCTTGGAGAAGCGGACCTTGGCGTTGGCGCCGGCACGGCTCCAGTCGCTGACAGAAGAACCGTCAGTGTCGGTCGGAACAACGGTGTTGGACGTGGCGGCGTTGTGGTGCTGAATGCCACCACCCAGGTGCAGACCCATTACTGCCTGTGCATCAAGACCGAAACCGACCGTGCCTTGAGTGTAGCCAGACAGGTAGTCGAACTTCAGACCGGTAGCGGTTTCGCGCTGATCCGGAGCACGACGGCCTTCACGCAGGTCGTTGTTGAAATACAGAGTACGAGAACTGATGGACGCTTTACTGTCTTCGATGAAACCAGCTGCACCGGCCTGTTGCGCCAATACACCAACGGTTACGGCCAGGGCCAGGGTGGACTTCTTCATTGCAACGCTCCTCGTGAATCTAATTTTTTATTTCCACGGTGCCGGGCATTTTTGCCCTGACCCATGGATTCGCGCAGGTGACAGGCCCGACCTTGAGGTCAATGGTTTCTGTGCACCCCGACTGCATGACTAGACCGCGCATGTCGGTGGCTGGACGGTAGTGAAAACCCTTAAGAACAGAAAGGAATCAATCAATCCCAATCAATAACTTTTCGGCATATGTCACAACTCGTGTCAATCACGACGTCACGGAGTGTATCGACCTAATTCGCTAATTCACAAAATATATTTTGCTACCGCTCGTCAGATCGTTCTGTTTCGTGCAACCAAATGGCCAGTTCAAGACCCGCCGGTCACGCCCGACCCAAAGAAAGCCTTTAGCCATCTCAGCTAAAACCCTTACAGATCGGGAGCTTCGGAGAGAATAGGGATCAATTGTTACAGTTGTCATCGCCTTGCAGACGCACCTTCACCCTCCTCAAATATTTTTTGAAGAATGGTTTTTCAGGCCTTAAAAAGGCCGTTTTCGTCTGTTGAGACACTCTCAACAAAGGTGCACGCCTGAACAAATCGTCCGTTTTATTGTCCTGCGCCAGCGATGTGAGCCAGTTGGCAGATGCAGAATAGACGTGAATGTGCGGTTTGCCCGTTTTGTATTCCCAAAAAAGAGACACAGCCGTTTCTAAGCTAATGCACAAACGTTATTTATCTTGCGATTCTTAGATCATTTAGTCTCCAGATCAGCCAGTACCCGGCCCGCCTGATTCGGAGCAACTCATGAAACTGCATTTTTCCTTGCGCCTGCTAACGGCGTTGTCGCTGACGGGCGCGGCGTTCATCGCGCAGGCGGCTGACTTTACGGTGGCGTACCAGACCACCGTCGATCCGGCCAAAGTGGCCCAGTCCGACAGTGCTTATGAAAAAGCCACTGATTCGAAAATCGCCTGGCGCAAGTTCGAAAACGGGGCTGACGTGATCACCGCAATCGCTTCCGGAGACGTGCAGATCGGTTACCTGGGTTAAAGCCCGTTCACAGCCGCCGCCACCCGCAAGCTGCCCGTCGAGACCTTCCTCATCGCGACCCGGATCGGTGCCGCAGAAGCGCTGGTGGCGCGCAACGGGTCGGGGATCGATTCGCCGCAGGACCTGATCGGCAAGAAAATCGCCGTGCCGTTCGTGTCCACCGGGCACTACAGCCTGTTGGCCGCGCTCAAGCACTGGAACATCGATCCCGCCAAGGTGACGATTCTGAATCTGGCTCCGCCCGCCATCGCTGCGGCATGGAAGCGTGGCGACATTGACGCCACTTATGTCTGGGACCCGGCACTGGGTGTCGCCAGGGAAACCGGCAAGGTACTCATCACCTCCGGCGAACTGGCCAAGGTCGGCGCGCCGACCTTTGATGCCTGGATCGTGCGCAAGGACTTCGCTGCCAAGCACCCTGACGTGGTCAGCGCTTTCGCCAAAGTCACGCTCGACGCCTATGCCAGCTACCGTCAGGACCCGAATGCCTGGATCGCCAACGCGTCCAACATCGACAATCTGACCCGGCTTTCCGGGGCCAAGACCGCAGACATTCCGGGCCTGCTGCAGGGCAATGTCTATCCGCTTGCCGCAGAGCAGGCCACGCTGCTCGGCGCACCCACCATCGAAGCTGTGACCAAAACCGCCGCGTTTCTCAAAGAGCAAGGCAAGGTCGACGCCGTGCTGCCTGATTACTCACCGTACGTGACGGACAAATTTATCCCTCGCTGATTGACCCGGAAGGAGCCAAGGGCAATGGCCTTATTGAAGCTGGAGCGCATCGGCGCGCAGTATCCCGGCGCAGCGCAGCCCGTGCTGACGGACATCAACCTGAGCCTTGGCCCCGAGCAATTGCTGGTAGCACTCGGGCCATCCGGCAGTGGCAAGACCTCGTTGCTGAACCTTATTGCAGGCTTCGTCAAACCCGCGACAGGGCGTATTACGCTGGACGGCGTAGCGGTTGAAGGACCCGGTGCCGAGCGTGGCGTCGTCTTTCAGGACGACGCCCTGCTGCCCTGGCAGGACGTGCAGGCCAATGTCGCTTTCGGCCTGGAACTGGCAGGCGTCGGGCGGGCCGAGCGGGAAGCGAAAGCGCGGGATATGCTCGCGCTGGTAGACCTGAGCGGCTTTGAACAACGGCGCATCTGGCAACTGTCCGGTGGACAACGCCAGCGCGTGGGTCTGGCACGGGCGCTGGCCGCAGACCCTCGGGTGCTGTTGATGGACGAGCCGTTCGGCGCACTGGATGCCTTCACCCGCGAAAGCATGCAGGAGCTGTTGCTGCAGGTTTGGCGACGCACGGCTAAACCGGTGTTCCTGATCACCCACGACATAGAAGAAGCGGTGTTTCTGGCCACGGACCTGATCCTGCTCGCGCCCAATCCGGGACGCGTCGCCGAACACTTGCGCCTGGACTTCGGCCAGCGCTACAGCGCAGGAGAGTCTGCACGAGCGATCAAATCCGATCCGCGTTTCATCGACACCCGCGAGCACGTGCTGGCCAGTGTGTTCTCGCAACGCGCCCGGGAGCAGCACGCATGAACAGCTATGAACTGAGCAACCCGGTCAAATCCGGTCTTCCGGCACGCCGGTCGCGCTTACACCTGAGCACCCGTGCCATCAGCGTCGTGACCCTCGTCGTGCTGCTGGCACTGTGGTGGGCCGTGACGGCAGCCGAATGGATCGAGCCTTTGTTTCTGCCGCCACCCTCGGCGGTGCTGGAAAAAGCCTGGCTGCTTCTGACCAAGGGCTACATGGATTCCACACTCTGGCAGCATCTGGGCGCCAGCTTGCAACGTATCGGTCTGGGCCTGGGCGCAGCGATCCTGACGGCCATTCCGGTGGGAATTGCCATCGGCCACAACCGTATCGCGCAGGGCATCCTGGACCCGCTGATCGAGTTCTATCGCCCTATCCCGCCGCTGGCCTATCTGCCGCTGATCGTGATCTGGTTCGGTATCGGCGAGTTTTCCAAAGTGCTGCTGATTTATCTGGCGATCTTCGCGCCCATCGCGATTGCCACCGCAACCGGCGTACGCACGGTCGATCCGGCAAGGGTGCGCGCTGCGCAATCACTGGGCGCTACTCGCTGGCAACTGATCCGCCACGTCATCCTGCCCAGCGCACTGCCGGACATCCTGACCGGCATTCGCATCGGACTTGGTGTGGGCTGGTCGACACTGGTCGCCGCCGAACTCATCGCCGCCACCAGCGGGCTGGGGTTCATGGTGCAGTCGGCGGCGCAGTTTCTGGTTACCGATGTCGTGGTGCTGGGGATTCTGGTGATCGCCATCATCGCTTTCGTCATGGAACTGAGCCTGCGGGCGCTGCAACGTCGACTGGTGCCATGGCACGGTCAGCATCACTGATTCGGACGGTCCAGGATACAAATTGCATCAGCTTGGTGTGGCGCACGGTTGTGATGCGCAAATTGGGTGCACAAATAAAGACGATGGCGGAACGGTCGGGAGGGTAGGAACGACCCGCTCAACAGTATCGGAGTCATCGAAAGCCGCTCATTAGCGGCTTCAGGGGCACTGGAACAAGTTTTATCGCTTCTTTTGTCAAAACTGGCACGCTGCCTGCAAAAGGTATTACATCACCAGTTTTGGGGACCTTGGTACAGGCAGGCCGGGGAATCCCCTCTTTTATTCCTCCCGGAGACTGACCTCCAGTCTCCAGCGCCCGTCCACCTTCTCAGTGCGCCAGTCGCCCTGAAGTGGACGGGCAGCCAGGAGCGTCAGCACCAACCCCTTCTCTCCTCGTTCCAGCTTCCAGCGCGCAACCTTGCTGTCGAATCGCAATTGGCCATTCCACGGCCGTCCTGAAGCATCGAGCCTGAGCACCACTGCGCCGTCCACCGTGCTGCCTTCATAGCGGGGTTCTTCGTCGAACCATAGCGCCAGGCCCGTGGGCAGCTCTTCAATCTGCTCCAGTTCTACCGGCACAGGCTGCTGCAGGCGACCGATGATGGTGCCGATGGTGAAGCCGACGATGGCCATCGAACCAAGAACACGCGGCCATAGCTTCGGTCTGGGGTCCTCTTCGGGGGTAGAATGCATCCCGTCCTTTTGTTCGGAGCCGTGCATGTTTCACGTCATCCTTTTTCAACCAGAAATTCCGCCGAATACCGGCAATGTCATCAGGCTGTGTGCCAATAGCGGCTGCACCCTGCATTTGATCGAACCGTTGGGTTTCGAGCTGGACGATAAACGCCTGCGCCGGGCGGGTCTCGACTATCACGAGTATGCCACGCTGCAGACGCACGCCGACTTGGCCAGTTGTCTGGAAAAGATCGGCAACCCACGGCTGTTCGCCTTTACCACCAAGGGCTCCCGGCCGTTTCATGATGTCCGTTTCGAGCCGGGCGATGCTTTTCTGTTCGGCCCGGAAAGCCGCGGCCTGCCTGCCGAAATTCTCGACTCGCTGAGCGGCGACCACCGCTTGCGCCTGCCCATGCGCGAAGGCTGCCGCAGCCTGAACCTGTCCAACACCGTTGCTGTAGCCGTCTACGAGGCGTGGCGACAGCACGGATTCGCGTAACGCCTTGAGCAGATGTGGGCTGCATTCCCACGCGAGAGCCCTGGAAGCAGGATTCTTTGTGGGAGGCGGCGAGACAGCGGTGTGTCAGTGGAAGGGTGTACCCCTCCACAAAAAAAGCGCCCCGAAAGGCGCTTTTTTCATTCAGCCGTAACGCTTACTGAACAGTCGGCGTTTCGCCAGCTTCCTGCATGCGTTGCAGTTCCTGTGCGTACAGCGCGTCGAAGTTCACCGGAGCCAGCATCAGCGCAGGGAACGAACCGCGGACAACCAGGTTGTCGATGGCTTCGCGAGCGTAAGGGAACAGGATGTTCGGGCAGAACGCGCCCAGGGTGTGGCTCATCGAAGCGTCGTCCAGGCCCTTGATCAGGAAGATACCGGCCTGCTGCACTTCAACGATGAAAGCGACTTCGTCGCCATTGTTGACGGTCACGGACAGGGTCAGCACCACTTCATAGAAATCGCCTTCCAGCGGCTTCTGACGGGTGTTGAGGTCCAGGCTGACAGTCGGGGTCCATTCCTGGCGGAAGATCGCCGGGCTTTTCGGTGCTTCGAAAGACAGGTCGCGAACATAGATACGCTGCAGGGAGAATTGCGGAGCGTTTTCTTCTTCGTTGGCCACGGCGCCGTTGTTCGGTTGATCGGTCATTTCGGATCCTTCTCAAATGGGGCGGTTAAATAGGGGAATCAGCCAAGCATCGCATCGAGCTTGCCGGCACGTTCCAGAGCGAACAGATCATCACAGCCGCCCACATGGGTCGAGCCGATCCAGATCTGGGGTACCGAAGTGCGACCGGCCTTTTTGGTCATCTCGGCACGAACCTGCGGCTTGCCATCGACCCTGATCTCCTCGAAGGCCACACTCTTGCTCTGCAACAACTGCTTGGCACGTACGCAATACGGGCAGTAGTCGCTGGAATAGACGATGACTTGAGCCATTTTCATTTCACCAGTGGGAGATTGTCGCCGCGCCAGCTCGAGATACCGCCGGACAGCTTGGCCGCCTTGAAGCCGGTCTTGAGCAGCTCGCGGGCGGTGCTGCCAGCATGCTGCCCCATAGCGTCGACGATGATCAACGTCTTGTCCTTGTATTTCTGCAGTTCTGCGGTGCGGGTCAGCACTTTGTCCTGTGGAAAGTTCAGGGAGCCGACGATGTGGCCGTTGGCGAAATCCTTCTTAGAGCGCACGTCGATGACCACGCCCTGGTCGCTGTTGACCAGTGCGGTCAGCTCGCGGGTGCTCAGGCTCGCGCCGCCTTTGCTCAGTTCGTAAGCGATCAGCAGTCCCAACAGAATGACGAAGGCACCGGTGATCAAATAGTGGTTAGTAGCGAATTCAAGCAGATGAGCAACCATCGGTAGGTTCCAGGGCGTTAAAATGTCGGCCAGTATACACAGCACCCAAGGTCGGCCAAAGTCCGTACGGCAGTGACGCCGTTTGAACTTGTCCTTAAAATGCCGATCCCTTGTTCTTTATTCCAACCAGCCTCGAGTGGGTTCTATGACTGCCACCCCAAAACCTCTGGTCCTTATCATCCTGGACGGCTTCGGACACAGCGAACACCGTGAAGGCAACGCCATCCTGGCTGCGAAGATGCCGGTCATGGATCGCCTCTACAAGACCATGCCAAACGGCCTGATTTCGGGCTCTGGCATGGATGTCGGTCTGCCGGACGGACAGATGGGCAACTCTGAAGTCGGCCACATGAACCTGGGTGCCGGGCGCGTGGTGTATCAGGATTTCACTCGAGTGACCAAGGCGATTCGCGACGGCGAGTTCTTCGAGAACCCGACCATCTGCGCCGCCGTGGACAAGGCTGTTGCCGCGGGCAAGGCCGTGCACATCATGGGCCTGCTGTCCGATGGCGGCGTTCACAGCCATCAGGACCATCTGGTCGCCATGGCCGAACTGGCCGTAAAACGGGGCGCTGAAAAGATCTACCTGCACGCCTTCCTGGACGGCCGCGACACGCCACCGCGCAGCGCGAAGAAATCCCTCGAACTGATGGATGAAACCTTTGCCCGCCTGGGCAAGGGTCGCACCGCCACGATCATCGGCCGCTATTTCGCCATGGACCGTGACAACCGCTGGGACCGCGTTTCCAGCGCTTATAACCTGATCGTCGACAGCACCGCCGAATTCCACGCTGACAGTGGCGTGGCCGGGCTTGAAGCCGCCTACGCCCGTGATGAAAACGACGAGTTCGTCAAAGCCACGCGCATCGGTGAACCCGCAAAAGTCGAAGACGGCGATGCCGTGGTGTTCATGAACTTCCGTGCCGACCGCGCCCGCGAACTGACCCGCGTGTTCGTTGAGGACGATTTCAAGGACTTCGAGCGCGCTCGTCAGCCGAAGGTCAACTACGTCATGCTGACCCAGTACGCCGCCAGCATTCCTGCGCCGTCCGCGTTTGCAGCAGGCAGCCTGAAAAACGTGCTGGGCGAATACCTGGCCAACAACGGCAAGACGCAATTGCGCATCGCCGAGACCGAGAAGTACGCTCACGTCACCTTCTTCTTCTCTGGCGGTCGTGAAGAACCGTTCCCGGGTGAAGAACGCATCCTGATTCCTTCGCCGAAAGTTGCCACCTACGATCTGCAGCCGGAAATGAGCGCGCCGGAAGTGACCGACAAAATCGTCGATGCCATCGAGCATCAGCGCTATGACGTGATCGTCGTCAACTACGCCAACGGCGACATGGTCGGCCACAGCGGCATCATGGAAGCAGCGATCAAGGCCGTTGAATGCCTGGACGTCTGCGTCGGCCGCATCACCGAGGCACTGGAAAAAGTCGGTGGCGAAGCGCTGATTACCGCTGACCACGGTAACGTCGAGCAGATGACCGATGATCACACCGGCCAGGCTCACACCGCGCACACCTCCGAGCCCGTACCTTTCGTATACGTCGGCAAGCGCCAGCTGAAAGTCCGCGAGGGTGGTGTGCTGGCAGACGTTGCCCCAACCATGCTGCACTTGCTGGGCATGGAGAAACCGCAGGAAATGACCGGCCACTCGATCCTCGTGAACGAGTAATCGGCTGAAAACCGGCACAAGGCCATCAGGCAGTGCCGGTTTTTTGTGTTACAGGCCCCAAAGCAGTACGACCGGGGCGTTTTTTTTGTACCCCATGCCGGGCATACTAGGCCTGACATTTTTTCTCACAATTCCTCGGTATCGCCCACCCTCATGCTTCGCGCCTTGATCGCCCTTGTTCTGATCTGCCTGCTCAATCCGGCGTTCGCCGAAGACGAGCGTGCGCAAACCCAAAAACAGATAGACGCTGCGCGTCAGGATGTGGCTGAGCTGCAGAAAGCCCTGAAACAGGTTCAGGAAGAACGCACAGGCGTCCAGAAGGACCTGCGCACCACCGAAACGGAAATGGGCAAGCTGGAAAAGCAGGTCGAGGTCCTGCAAAAGGAACTAAAAAAGACCGAAGCCGAGCTGACGAAGCTCGACGGTGAGAAAAAAAAACTGAATAGCGCCAAGGTCGAGCAACAACGCCTGATCGCCATTCAGGCCCGCGCCGCCTACCAGAGCGGTCGCCAGGAATACCTCAAGTTGCTGCTCAACCAGCAGCACCCCGAAAAATTTGCCCGCACCCTCACTTATTACGACTACCTGAGCCAGGCGCGCCTGGAGCAGTTGCGCAACTTCAATGAAACCCTGCGTCAGTTGGCCAACGTCAGTAAAGACATTGACCTGCAACAGGCCCAGCTGCTGGTTCAGAAGAGCAACCTCGACAGCCAGACAGAAGAATTGGCCAAGGTTCGCCAGGAGCGTCAGCAGGCTTTGGCTAAACTCAACCAGGACTACAAGGCCCGCGACCAGAAGTTGCAGGCCCGTCAGCAGGATCAGGCCGATCTGGCCAAGGTCCTGAAGACCATCGAAGAGACGCTGGCCCGACAGGCCCGCGAAGCCGAAGAGGCACGCCAGAAAGCGCTGTTGGCGGCAAAGGAAGCCGAAGAGAAACGCCAGCGTGAAGCCCAGGCCGTCGCCCGTAACAGTGGCAAAACTGACGATGAACCCGCTCCGCGCCGCCCGGTCAAAAGCCCCGGCGCGCTGGTTTCCAGCGCCGGTGTTTCGTATGGCGGACCTTTTGCCGAGGCCAAGGGAAAACTTCCATGGCCGATCGATGGTCGATTGCTTGCACGTTTCGGTGAAGCGCGCGGTGATGACGAGCGGACCAAATGGGACGGCGTCATGATCAGCGCCTCGGCCGGAAGCCAGGTACATGCCGTACACGGAGGGCGAGTGGTTTTCGCTGACTGGTTGCGCGGCGCCGGGCTTCTGGTCATTCTCGACCACGGTAATGGCTATTTGAGCCTGTACGGACACAATCAGAGCCTGCTCAAGTCGGCAGGCGATATCGTAAAAGCCGGTGAAGCGATTTCCACCGTAGGCAACAGCGGCGGTCAGGACACATCAGCGTTGTACTTTGCTATTCGTCAGCAGGGTCGCCCAAGCGATCCAGCCCAATGGTGCCGCACTCAAGGATAAGTCGGCACCAATATCAGTAGGAGCTCGTCAGACATGCTGCATTTGTCCCGCCTCACCTCGCTGGCCATGGCGATTGCCATCGTTATCGGCGCGCCGCTGGCGCAAGCTGCCGAAAAAACCACGCCAGCCCCGACAGCAGCAGTCGCTCCGGCCAATGCCAACGCCAAACCGCCGCTGCCGCTCGAAGAGCTGCGCACGTTTGCCGAGGTCATGGATCGGGTCAAGGCCGCCTACGTAGAGCCGGTGGACGACAAGACCCTGCTGGAAAACGCCATCAAGGGCATGCTCAGCAACCTTGATCCGCACTCCGCCTACCTTGGCCCGGAAGATTTCCAGGAACTGCAGGAAAGCACCAGCGGTGAATTCGGCGGCCTGGGCATTGAAGTCGGGGTGGAAGACGGCCTCGTCAAAGTCGTTTCGCCCATCGACGATACACCGGCCTCCAAGGCTGGCATCGAAGCCGGCGACCTGATCGTGAAGATCAACGGCGCGCCGACGCAGGGTCAGACCATGCAGGAAGCGGTCGACAAGATGCGCGGCAAGATCGGCGAAAAAATCACCCTGACACTGGTACGCGACGGCGGCACCCCGTTCGACGTGACGCTGGCGCGCGCGACCATTCAGGTCAAGAGCGTGAAGGCGCAGATGCTGGAGAACGGCTACGGCTACATCCGCATCACCCAGTTCCAGGTCAAGACCGGCGACGAAGTCGGCAAGGCGCTGGCCAAGTTGCGCAAGGACAACGGCAAGAAAATGAGCGGACTGATTCTGGACCTGCGCAACAACCCTGGCGGCGTATTGCAGTCGGCAGTGCAGGTGGCGGACCACTTCCTTACCAAAGGCCTGATCGTCTACACCAAGGGCCGTATCGCCAACTCCGAGTTGCGTTTCTCGGCAGACCCGGCAGACGCCAGCGAAGGCGTGCCTCTGGTCGTGCTGATCAACGGCGGCAGCGCCTCGGCGTCGGAAATCGTTGCCGGTGCGTTGCAGGACCAGAAACGCGGCATCCTGATGGGCACCGACAGTTTCGGCAAAGGCTCGGTGCAAACCGTACTGCCGCTGAACAATGATCGCGCACTGAAGATCACCACGGCGCTGTATTACACGCCAAACGGTCGCTCGATTCAGGCACAGGGCATCAACCCTGACATCGTGGTGCGCCGCGCCAAGGTCACCAACGAAGTCGATGGCGAAAACTACAAGGAAGCCGACCTGCTCGGTCACCTGGGTAACGGCAACGGCGGCGCGGACAAACCGACCCTCAAGGGCGGCGCGGCAGCCAAGGCGCGTCCGCAGGACGACGACTTCCAGCTCAGCCAGGCCCTCAGCCTGCTCAAGGGGTTGAGTATTACGCGCGGCAACTGACGGATGCGTATTCTCTGCCTTCTGCTGTTGGGATTCTCGATCACTGGCGCTGCCCACGCAGCGTCAGTCGAGACCAGCACAAAACCGGCCAAAGCCTACCTCAGCCTGATCATCGATGACCTGGGCCAGAACCCCGAACGCGACAGCCGTACGCTGGCGCTTCCCGGCCCGGTCACGCTGGCGATCATGCCCGACACACCCCACGCCACCGACTTCGCCAGACAGGCGCACCGTGCGCACAAGACCGTCATGCTGCACATGCCCATGGACCCGGCAACCGGTCCCTATGCGTGGCACCCTGAACTGCCGTTGCCGGAACTTGAAAGCCGCCTGAATGCCGCACTGCTCAAAGTGCCGTACGCAGCAGGCATCAACAACCACATGGGCAGCCGCATGACCGCAGAGCCGGTTGCCATGGCGTGGTTGATGGAGGAGTTGCAGCGTCGGCACATGTTCTTCGTCGACAGTCGCACCAGTGCCAAGACTGTCGCCGCCGCCCAGGCGCAACGTATCGGTCTGGCCAGCGTGTCCCGCGATGTGTTTCTCGACGATGAGCGTAATGCCGAAGCCATCACCCGGCAGCTTCAGACCGCGATCAAACTGGCACACAAGCAGGGCTCGGCCGTGGTCATCGGCCACCCCTACCCTGTCACGCTGGATGTGCTTGAGCGCGAACTGCCCAAACTGAAAGCGCAGGGCATCGAGTGGATCGAACTTCGTGAAATGATCAGCCAGCGTGGCAACAAGGCCATGGCCGGTCATGGCAAAGACGGGACCTATCGCTAGGTTTTACAGGTAACGGTCGCTGATCTTCTTCAACTGCCCTTCGTCACGCATCGTATCCAGCGCAGCCTGCAGACGATCCACCACGTCCTGCGGCGTGTCCTTGTTCAAGGCCAGATACAGCTCGGCGGTGTGGAAACGCAGCACGATCCTGAGATCGGTGATGCCTTCCTGCCTGGCCAGGTAAAGGCCCACGGGATCGGCCGTTGCCCACAGATCGATCTGCCCGTTGACCAGTTTTCGAGCGTTGTCCTGATCGCGCAGCATGACCACCGGATCGAGGCCCTTGAGCGCCAGATGCTCGGCTACCGCATCGCCCTTGTAGGCGCCGATCTGGTAACCCTTGGCCTGCTCCAGGCTCGACAGGGCAATCGTGCTGTTTGCCGGTGCCAGCAGTACCCAGTCAACCGGCCCGATAGGCCCTACCCACTTGAAGAGTTTTTCCCGCTCCGGCGTACGCACCGTGGAGAAAACACCATAACCGTGCTTTTCCAGCGCAAGCTTGTACACCCGCTCCCAGGGAAAACGCAGAGTCAGGTTGTAGCCTACACCGGCACGCTTGAACATCTCGCGAACCACATCCACGGCAATGCCATTGATGTTGCTGTCCTGAGCGAAATTCTTGCCATCCGCTGCCATGTTGTAGGGTGGGTAGTTTTCGGTCAGCAGAACCATTGAGTAGCCCGGCGAAACGTCAGCATGGGCGACCTCGCTGAGCAGAACCCCTGCCCCGACCAGTGCGAGAAAAAGACGTTTGAGCATGTTCCGGCACTCGATCTTGAACGACTGAGGCAGAGTGCCGTGAACCTGCCGCACTGTCTAGCCCGCGACTTGTGGATGTCGCTTTCAAGCACATTCCGCCGATGGCCTATCCCATCGGTGCCCTCACAAAAAACCGGCCCCGTTAACTATTTACGGCACAGCCCGATTCGAAAGGCGTTTTGATAGGCCGCGTCAGCACAACTGACCCGACACCCTCGCCTATCAAAGGAATGATAAATGAGCCTCAGAAAAAAACCGTACCTGGCCCTGCTGTCGGCCTGCGTATGCAGCATTGCGCTGGCCCAGCCAGGCGATTACGGCGACGGCATCGCTGCGTTCACACCTTCCGTGCTGCTGGAAAACAAGGATGGCCGTTTCAATCACTGGAACGGTATCGGTCGCATGGAAAGCATGGAAAACCGAATGTGCACCGCAGTACTGATCGATACCCGAACTGATACCAATGTCGATGCACCTGCCTATGTGCTGAGCAGCGGCCATTGCACCTATGTCCAGCCCGGTCAGGCGGCTACTGACCTGGAAATCGAAGGCCATGTGGAATTCAATTACTTCAAGGACATCCCGCCGGGTAAACGTCCGGTTTATCCATTGAAGAAAATCCACTGGAGCAGCATGCGCGGCGTCGACCTCGCCTTGCTGGAGTTGCAGGCACCGCTGTTGCGCCTGCTGGAAGACGGCATCACGCCCATGAAACTGTCCGGGACTGCGGCGCAGACGGGCAGCGAAGTCCTGTCAGTCAGCGCGCCGCTGGCGCCCAACGGCCACACGCTGCGGCTTTCTGCCTGCGAGGTGGACGCCGTCGTGAACATCATCGAGCATCCCTATGCGTGGAACGCGAACCTGCGCAACCGCTGTGAAGACGTACTGCCGGGCAGCTCGGGCAGTCCTCTGATTGATCGTCATACCAACACGATCATCGGCATCATGGGCACCGGCACCCGGGGCGCCACCGAGCAGAGCCGCTGCTTTGCCGATTCGCCTTGCGAAGTCAGCGATGGCAAGGCTACCTGGTCAGCCGACACGACCTACGCCAGCCCGATCGACGTATTGCACGCCTGCTTCGTCGAGGGTGTCTTCGAGCGTTTGCTCCCGACCTGCAGACTGCAGACCGACGCCCGGGTGACCCTGCCCAACCCGTCTTATCAGAAGCACATGATAAGGCTGGAACGCGACGCGCAAGGCGCAGTGATTGCGCCACGCTGGGACATGAAGTTCACCATCAACACCTCACAGTTCAAATTCAAGACCACCCGCAACCCCAGCCAATGCCGGGAACCGGATGGTTATCGCAGCTCACGGGACGCACGCACCGCGCACATCAATTCAGTGATCGGCACCGAGCCCGGCTTGTATTCGCTGTGTATCGTCGGCCACAACGGCAACGAGGGCGATCTGCCTGGCGTGCGGGAAAATGCCTTCATTCACAGTGTGGAACTGGTGGATTCCGGCACAACACCTGCGCCTGCTGTCACGGTCACGCAACTGGACACCGGCAAGTACCATGTCGCCTTCACCCGCAGCCTGCCCACGCACGCCAGCCATGCATTCAAGTTCGGCGCGCCAGACTCGACCGATTGCGCGGATCCAAAGGGCTACAAGACGGTGTACTACAACTTCAACATCAGCCCCCGATTGCTTCCGGCCACGCTGTGTACTGTGGCCAAAGATGCGTCGGGACAGGCTTCCGAGCCTCGTGTCGACAGCCTGATCGCACCCGCAACCGATAACTGAAACGAAAACGAGCGCGCTGACCGGGTCAGCGCGCTCGTCTGTTTTTCGACGCTGGCTCAGCGCATCACGATTCCGCGACTGGCCATGTAAGCCTTGGCTTCCGGCACCGTGTATTCACCGAAGTGGAAAATACTCGCGGCCAGTACGGCACTGGCGTGGCCTTCCAGCACGCCGGCGGCCAGATGCTCCAGGTTGCCGACACCGCCCGAAGCGATCACCGGAATGCCCAGCGCGTCACTGATGGCGCGGGTAACGCCCAGATCGAAGCCGTTCTTCATGCCGTCCTGATCCATGCTGGTCAGCAGGATTTCGCCCGCACCCAGCTCTTCCATCTTCTTCGCCCAGACCACAGCGTCCAACCCGGTAGGCTTGCGCCCGCCATGGGTGAAGATTTCCCAGCGCGGCGTTTCGCCGGGCCCGGAAACCTTCTTGGCGTCGATGGCGACCACGATGCACTGCGAACCGAAACGGGCCGCGGCTTCGCCGACGAATTCCGGATTGAACACGGCAGCGGTGTTGATCGACACCTTGTCGGCACCGGCATTGAGCAGGTTGCGGATGTCCTGCACGGTACGCACGCCGCCGCCCACGGTCAGCGGGATGAACACCTGGCTGGCCATGCGCTCGACGGTGTGCAGCGTGGTGTCACGGCCGTCGACACTGGCGGTGATGTCCAGAAAGGTGATTTCGTCGGCGCCCTGCTCATCGTAGCGACGCGCGATTTCCACCGGATCACCCGCGTCGCGGATGTTCTCGAACTTGACGCCCTTGACCACTCGACCGTTGTCGACGTCCAGGCAAGGGATGATGCGTTTGGCTAGGGCCACAGGATCAATCTCCGGTTAATTGAACCAGCGCAGGCTTAGCGCTGCTCCAGATCACACAAGGTCTGAGCCTCGGCAACATCCAGCGTGCCTTCGTAGATGGCGCGACCGGTGATGGCACCGATGATGCCCGGTGCCTTGGCATCGAGCAGCGCCTTGATGTCGCCCAGGTTATGGATGCCGCCGGACGCGATGACCGGAATCCGCGTGGCCGCCGCCAGCGCAGCGGTGAACGGGATGTTGCAGCCCTGCATCATGCCGTCTTTGGCGATGTCGGTGTACACGATGGCCGACACGCCATCGGCTTCAAAACGCCTGGCCAGATCGATGACCTGTACCGAGCTGACTTCAGCCCAGCCGTCAGTCGCGACGAAACCGTCCTTGGCGTCCAGACCGACGATCACCTTGCCGGGGAACGCACGGCAGGCTTCAGCCACGAACTCAGGCTCCTTGACCGCCTTGGTGCCGATGATGACGTAGCTCACGCCCGCCTTGACGTAGTGCTCGATGGTTTCCAGCGAACGGATGCCACCGCCGATCTGGATCGGCAGATTCGGGTAGCGCCGCGCGATGGCGGTAACCACGTCACCGTTGACCGGCTGACCTTCGAACGCGCCGTTGAGGTCAACCAGATGCAGACGGCGGCAGCCGCCTTCGACCCACTTGGCAGCCATGGCCACCGGGTCATCGGAGAACACCGTGGAATCTTCCATGCGGCCCTGACGCAGGCGCACGCAGGCGCCGTCTTTAAGGTCGATAGCGGGGATAATCAGCATCGGGGAACCTACTTGTCCGGAAATTAGTTTTTCTCGAGCGCCCACAGGTCACTTTCGATGCTCTCGAACCTCTCCTTGAGGTGCTGCTGAACATCGAAAATGGCTCGATTGTAGTAATGCGGGGCAATCTCTCGCGTGAACAGCTCAAGCACCTCAGCCACCTCGAACGACCCCAGTTCCAGCTCGAAGCGCTCTGCGAACAGACGCTTGAGCTTGTCGATCGCCTGCTGCTCATGCTCGGGCGAGAGGGTCAGGATGGGTGGCTTGGCCTTGGCTTTGCTCATGTCGGTTACCAGCGACCGTCCCACGCCGCGAAGTTCTGCAGCAACTGCAGGCCATGGGTATGGCTCTTCTCCGGGTGGAACTGCACGGCAAAGCGCGAGCCGTCAGCCAGCGCTGCCGCGAAATCGATGCCGTAACGACCACGGCCCACCACCTGACGCTGGTTGACGGCGTCGATGTAGTAGCTGTGGACGAAGTAGAAACGCGCCAGATCGGGGATGTCGTGCCACAGCGGGTGATCGACCGACTGAGTGACCTGATTCCAGCCCATGTGCGGCACTTTCAAATGCTCGCCGTCTTCATGCAGGTCCTTGCCGAAGAACTTCACCTGACCGGGAAACATGCCGATGCAGTCCACGCCATCGCTCTCTTCGCTGCTGTCGAGCAAGGCCTGCATGCCGACGCAGATACCAAGAAACGGGCGGTCCTTGCTGACTTCCTGCACCAGCGAATCAAAACCCAGACGGCGGATTTCGGCCATGCAGTCGCGAATCGCGCCCACGCCCGGAAACACCACACGGTCGGCCTCACGAATCACATCGGCGTCGCTGGTGATCAGCACACGGCCTGCGCCAACGTGCTCCAGGGCCTTGGCGACCGAGTGCAGGTTGCCCATGCCGTAATCGATGACCGCAACTGTCTGCATCAGAGAACACCTTTGGTGGAAGGCATCTGCCCGGCCATGCGTTCATCCAGCTCGACCGCCATGCGCAGGGCACGGCCGAAGGCCTTGAAGACCGTTTCGATCTGGTGATGGGTGTTGTGGCCACGCAGGTTGTCGATGTGCAGCGTCACGTTGGCGTGGTTGACGAAGCCCTGGAAAAATTCCTGGAACAGGTCAACGTCGAAGCCACCGACGGTCGCACGGGTGTACGGCACATGCATTTGCAGGCCGGGACGACCCGAGAAGTCGATAACCACACGCGACAGCGCTTCGTCGAGCGGCACATAGGCATGGCCGTAACGGCGAATGCCTTTCTTGTCGCCAATGGCCTGGCTGAATGCCTGACCCACCGTGATACCGACGTCTTCCACCGTATGGTGATCGTCGATTTCCAGGTCGCCCTTGCACTCGATGTCCAGGTCGATCAGCCCGTGCCGGGCGATCTGGTCGAGCATGTGCTCAAGAAAAGGCACACCGATGTCGAATCGGGCCTTTCCGGTGCCATCCAGGTTGATCGAGGCTTTGATCTGGGTTTCCAGAGTATTGCGCTCGACGTAAGCCTTACGTTCGGCCATCACCAGCTCCGCAAAATCATTGGGCGAAAAAGGCGATCATTATAGGCCCAGAACGGCTGCGCATGAAGCAAACAGACGACAGACAGGGGATTTACTGCGCATCCTCCTCTCACACCTCGCGGCAGACACTGGCCGTGAGAGGCAGCTTGCCGGCGAACGCGTCGGTTCAGTCGCTGATGCCGCACCTGAAAAACCGAATCGCCGGCAAGCCGCCCCCCCACATTCTGCGCTGCTGCGAGACGTCATCGCGTCAGGAGCAGAGTGACACCGCGCTCGGGAGAAATCAGATGAACAGGCTGGCGATTGCGTCGCACACCTTGTCGATATTCCCCTCGTTCAGCCCGGCCAGGCACATGCGGCCGCTGCGGATCAGATAGACACCGTGGGCGTCCTTCAGCTCATCGACCTGCGCCGGAGTCAGACCGGTGTAGCTGAACATGCCGTTCTGCCGGAGGATGAAGCTGAAATCGTGCTGCGGCACCTTCTGCGCCAATACCGCGACCAGACGAGTCCGCATGTCGAGGATACGTTGACGCATGACCTCGACCTCGGTCAGCCACTGGTCACGCAACTGCGGCGAGTTGAGCACGCGGGAAACCACTTGCGCGCCATGGGCAGGCGGGCTGGAGTAGTTGCGGCGCACGGTCGCCTTGAGCTGACCCAGCACGTTGACGGCCGAGGCACTGTCTTCGCAGACCACCGACAGTCCGCCCACGCGCTCGCCGTACAGCGAGAAAATCTTCGAGAACGAATTGCTGATGAACGCCGTGACGCCGGCATCCGTCATCGCACGAATCGCGTACGCGTCTTCGTCCATGCCATTGCCGAAGCCCTGATAGGCGATGTCGAGAAAGGGAATCAGCTGACGGTCTTTGACCACTGCGACCACCTGATCCCACTGCGCAACGGACAGATCCGCACCAGTCGGGTTGTGGCAGCACGGATGCAGCAACACGATGCTGCGGGCAGGCAATTGCTGCAGCGCATCCAGCATGGCATCGAACTTCACTCCGCCAGTCTGAGCATCGAAGTAGGGATAGGTATTGACCTTGAAACCCGCGCCGCCAAACAACGCGTTATGGTTTTCCCAGGTCGGATCACTGACCCAGACTTGCGAATCCGGGAACGCATACTTGAGGAAGTCGGCACCGACTTTCAACGCGCCGGAACCGCCAACAGTCTGGATCGTGGCGACACGCCCCGCCAGCACGGCCGGGTTGTTCTCGCCGAACAGCAGGGTCTGCACCGCCTGACGGTAAGGCGCGAGGCCTTCCATTGGCAGGTACAGCGAAGCGGTCTGCTCGCCCTCGGCCAGTTGCTGCTGCGCGCTGACTGCCGCGTCGAGACGAGGAATGCGGCCCTGTGCGTCGTAATACAGACCGATGCTCAGGTTGACCTTGTCGGCGCGAGGATCCTTGCCGAAGGTTTCCATCAACGAAAGGATCGGATCACCGGCGTACGACTCCACGTGGGCTAGCATGCAAACAACTCCTTAAAAATGAAAATCAGGCCGGACAAGGATCAGGTCTGTGGTTCTGCTGCGGGATATTAACCCTGCCCGCCTCTCTCGTCTTGCCACACCAAACCGAAAATCGGGCAAAAAAAAAAGCGCATGCACCGAAGTGCACGCGCTTTTTCAGGACTCGCAGACTGTCAGTGGAACAGTACGGCGGTCTTTTGCAGGGTCACCCAGACGCCCCACGCCAGTGGAATGCCCACTGCCAGCCAGGCGGCGATCACCAGCGGCTTGCTGCCCGCAGAGGCTTTCCACTCCAGCGAAGTGGTCGCATTCGCGCCCTTGTCGTGGCCGATGGCTTGTTCAGCCGCCAGCTCTGCGTCGGTCATGAAGTACTTGTCGGCCACCGGACGGATCATCAGGTTGCAGAGGAAGCCCAACACCAGCAGACCGGCAAGGATGTACAGCGTGATGTCGTAGGCATCGGCACGTGCAACACCATGGCTGAGTTGATACTCACGCAGGTAATTGACCAGTACCGGGCCCAGTAAACCCGCTGCAGCCCAGGCAGTCAGCAGACGACCGTGGATGGCACCGACCATCTGTGTACCGAACAGGTCGGCCAGATAGGCAGGTACGGTTGCGAAACCACCGCCGTACATCGACAGCACGACACAGAACGCGGCGACGAACAGCGCGATGCTGCCCATGTGGCCCAGCGTCGGAACCGATGCGTAGAGCACGAAGCCCAGTGCGAAGAACACGAAGTAAGTGGCCTTGCGACCGATGTAGTCCGAGCACGAAGCCCAGAAGAAGCGACCACCGATGTTGAACAGGCTCAACAGACCGGTGAAGCCCGCAGCGATGGCGGCGATGGCTTTCAACTGGTCAGCGCTGAGCTGACTGAAGGTCAGATCGTTGCCCAGCAGCTTGCCGGCGAACACTTCCTGCAGCAGCGGCGAAGCCATGCCCAGGATGCCGATACCGGCCGAAACGTTCAGGCACAGCACCAGCCAGACCAGACGGAACTGCGGCGTCTTCCAGGCCACGCTGACGTGCACGTGACGGTTGGTGATCATCGCGTTCTTGGCCTTGGCAGCCGGAGCGGTCCAGCCTTCAGGCTTCCAGCCGGTCGGTGGAACGCGGTAGCCCAGTGCGCCGCCGATCATGAAGATGAAGTAGATCACCGCCATCACGACAAAGCTCTGCCACACGCCCACGCCGTCAGCCGACGCGAAGTGGCCCATCAGGAAGGTCGCCAGAGGTGCACCCACCATTGCGCCGCCGCCGAAGCCCATGATCGCCATGCCGGTCGCCATGCCGCGCTTGTCCGGGAACCACTTGATCAGGGTCGACACCGGGGAGATATAGCCAAGCCCCAGACCGATACCGCCGATAACCCCCGAGCCCAGCCACATGAGCCAGATCTGGTGAGTATAAATACCCAACGCGGAAATCAGCAGACCGCCACACCAGCACAGTGCCGAAACGACACCGGCCTTGCGTGGACCTGCGTGCTCGAGCCAGCCACCCCAGATGGCAGCCGAACAGCCCAGGAAGATAAAGAACAGGGTGTAGATCCAGCCCAGCATGGAAATCTGCCAGTCACAGGTCGATGCAAACATCTGTGCAAAGAAGCCCATGTCCGGTGTGCAAGCCACGGGTGCCGAAACACCGACCGCTTTCGACAACGGCAACCAGAAAACCGAAAAACCGTACGCCATACCAATACAAAGATGGATGGCCAGTGCGGCTGGTGGAACAAGCCAGCGGTTGAAACCGGGCTTGGCGATAATGCGCTCTTTGGACAAGAACGCAGGCTGAACGGCTGCGCCGCCCAATGCTGTGCTTGTGCTCATTATAATTACCCCAATGTGTGAAGCTTGCAGATGGTCCCGCTGATCCGCCACAGACTCCATGCCGAGCGGCCATATCTGTTTTATCGGCAGGTTGTTCAGATACGTGACAAAAAGACGCACCTGAACCAGCAGATGCGGAGACTATCACTTACTGATGGCCAATAAGCATCTTGTTACAGTGTTTTTGTTATTAATATCACCCACTTAATCCACGTTATCTATGACCCCATAGATACAGTCAATTAAACATCGGGAGAAGACGCATGCCGGTCTTAGTTGGGCTATTAAGTTCGCCCACTTTTCAGGATCAGGAAGACCTGCAAAAGATATATCTCGACGCACCGGCGGATATGCTGCCGCCTTTTTCCAGTGCAGCACAGTTGATTGAAAGGACACTGGGTGACGATGCCCTGCTGGTCGGACGCTTCAATGACCGGCTGCTGGGCGCGGCCCGACTTGAACGCGGCAAGACGGTCTGGCACCTGTCTCATCTGTGCGTGCGCAAACCGACACGTCGACGCGGTGTGGCCGAGCGCATAGTCTGCGAAGGGCAGAAACTGGCCCGAAAAGCGGGTTGCGAACTACGCTTGCTGGCAACCGCCGAGTGTCCCGAAGTCCTCGCCCTGGCGGCCAGGCTTTCTGTGCAACTGGACGTCGCAACGCCCTGAATCACCGGGCGTGATCCAGCCATGAAAGCATCCGAAGCCCGAGACCCTCCTCAGAGCGGTATACTCGTGGGCTATTTTTGAACATCGACACAAGGACTCGCCCATGAAAGCGTTCGGCAAAATCCTGGGGCTGTTTATTCTCGGGTTGTTGCTGATCATCGTGGCTCTTGGCTTCGCCTTGACCCATCTGTTTGATCCCAACGACTACAAAGACGAGATTCGGCAACTGGCACGTGAAAAGGCCAACGTCGAGCTGACCCTCAATGGCGATATCGGCTGGAGCCTGTTCCCGTGGCTCGGACTGGAACTGCACGACACCCATGTGGCAACACTGACCGCACCCGACCAGCCCTTTGCCGATGTTCAAATGCTGGGTTTGTCCGTCCGCGTCCTGCCTTTGCTGCGCAAACAGGTGCAGATGAGCGACATCCGTGTCGAAGGCCTGAACCTGATGCTGCATCGCGATGAACAGGGTCACGGCAACTGGGAAGACATCGGCAAACCGCCCGCTGTCGCGTCCACCGATGCAACACCGGACGCCACGCCGACACCCGCGCCGCAAGCACCGAAGCCGGAACGTTCTTCTCAGCCTCTGAAGCTGGACATCGACAGCCTGACCGTCAACAACGCCCGTGTGGACTACAGCGACGCCAGAAAAGGCCAGACCTTCACGGCAGAAAGTATCCAGCTGAGCACCGGCCCGATTCGCGAAGCGTCCGACATTCCGATCAAGCTGACCGCTTTCCTCAGTACCAACCAGCCCGTCGTGCGCGCCAAGACCGAACTGGTTGGCGAGCTGCGCATGGACCGCGTGCTCAAGCGCTATCAATTCGAAGACATGCGCCTGTCCGGCGAAGTCGCTGGCGAGCCGCTCAAGGGCAAGACCGTGACCTTCTCGGCACAAGGTCAACTGCTGGTGGATCTGGCGGCCAACATCGCCGAATGGAACAGCCTGAAAATCTCGGCCAACCAGCTACGCGCGCTTGGCGAACTGCGTGCCCGCGAGCTGGACAAGACACCTCAGCTCAGTGGCGGCCTGTCCATCGCTCAGCTCGATGTGCGCACCTTCTTTGAAAACATCGGCCAGCCACTGCCGCCGATGGCCAATGGCGCCCTCAGCAAGGTCGAAATGGTCACCCGCCTCAGCGGCACGCCTACCAGCGTCGTGCTGGACGGCCTGAACCTGAAAGTGGACGACAGCACCTTCACTGGCCGTGTCGCGATAGACGACTTCGCCAAACAGGCCCTGCGCGTGCAACTCAAAGGCGACACCTTCGACGCCGACCGCTACCGCCCGGCCGAAAGCGAAGAAAGCAAGGGCACCAAGGCCGCGCGCAAAGCCGAGGTGCAGAGCGGTGAGGCCGCGGCTGTTGCCGGGGACTCGCCACTGCCCGAGCAGCCGACCAAGGCTGCCTGGAGCACCGCCAAGCTGTTGCCGCTGGAGCGCCTGCGTACGCTGGATGTCGAGGCCGACATCAGCCTGGGCAAACTGACCCTGAACAAGCTGCCCATCGACAATGCGGTGTTCAGGACTCAGGCATCGGGCGGTGTCATCAAGCTCGATACGCTCAGCGGCAATCTCTACAACGGCAACTTCGAGGTCAAAGGCAATCTGGATGCACGTCCCGACCTGCCGACCATCAGTGTGCAAACGCGTACTGCGAAACTGCCGGTGGAACGCGTTCTGGAGAGTCAGGGCCAGACGCCGCCGGTACGCGGTCAGCTGACGCTGAACAGCAGCCTGACCGGCCAGGGCAACAGCGAGAAAGCGCTGATTGACAGCCTCAATGGCACCGCCAGTTTCGCGCTCAACAACGGTGTGCTGGTCAACGCCAACCTCGAACAGCAACTGTGCAAAGGTATTTCAACGCTGAACCGCAAACCGCTGACCGGCGAGCCCCGCGCCAAGGACACGCCCTTCCAGCAACTGGACGGCAATCTGGTCATCCGCAACGGCGTGGCGAGCAACCCGGACCTGAAAGTGCGCATCCCCGGCCTGACCGTCAACGGCAACGGTGATGTGGACTTGCGCGTGCTGGGCATGAACTATCGCGTCGGCATCATCATCGAAGGCGACAAGAGCGACATGCCGGATCCGGCCTGCGAGGTCAATCCGCGCTACGTCGGCATTGAGTGGCCAGTGCAATGCCGAGGCCCGCTGGAACTGGGCGCGAAGGCCTGCCGTCTGGACCGCGAAGGCGTCGGCCAGATCGCCGCAAAACTGGCAGGCGACCGGATCAGCGAAAAACTCGAGGACAAGCTCAACGAGAAACTGGGCGACAAGGTCAGCCCGGAACTCAAGGACGCGCTCAAGGGGTTGTTCAAGCGCTAGTGAGCACATAACACCTTGTGGGAGGCGGCTTGCCGACGATGAACGATGACGCGGTCAGGCTGACAGACCGCGTCGATCCGATCGCCGGCAAGCCGCCTCCCACATTTGATACGCGCCTTTCATCAGGTCATGAGCGGTTTCACAGGAGCCCAGCAGGCGATGCAACCCGAGCAATTTTCCAGCGCAGTTCTGGATTGGTATGACCGCCACGGCCGACACGATTTGCCTTGGCAGCAGGGCATCACGCCGTATCGGGTCTGGGTGTCGGAAATCATGTTGCAACAGACGCAGGTCAGCACCGTGCTGAACTACTTCGACCGCTTCATGGACGCCCTGCCCACCGTGCAGGCCCTGGCCGAAGCGCCGGAAGACGAGGTACTGCACCTGTGGACCGGCCTGGGTTACTACACCCGCGCCCGCAACCTGCAAAAGACCGCGCGCATTGTCGTGGCCGAACACGGCGGTGAATTTCCCCGGGATGTCGAAAAACTGACTGAACTGCCCGGCATCGGCCTGTCCACCGCTGGCGCCATCGCCAGTCTTAGCATGGGCATCCGCGCATCGATCCTGGACGGCAACGTCAAACGCGTTCTGGCGCGCTTCACGGCTCAGGAAGGCTATCCGGGCGAGCCCAAGGTTGCCAAACAGTTGTGGGCCACGGCAGAGCGCTTCACGCCCCACACGCGGGTGAACAACTACACACAGGCGATGATGGACCTGGGCGCCACCCTCTGCACCCGCAGCAAACCCAGCTGCCTGCTCTGCCCGCTGGAGCGTGGCTGTCAGGCACACATGCTGGGCCTTGAAACGCGCTACCCGATTCCCAAGCCGCGCAAGACCGTGCCGCAAAAACGCACCCTCATGCCCATCTTCGCCAACGGCGACGGCGCGATTCTGCTGTACCGCCGCCCGTCCAGCGGACTGTGGGGCGGCTTGTGGAGCCTGCCGGAACTCGACCACTTCGACGACGTGCAGCATCTGGCAACGCAACACGCTCTGGAATTGGGCAAGCATCACGAACTGCCCGGCCTGATCCACACCTTCAGCCACTTCCAGTTGAGCATCGAACCCTGGCTGGTACAGGTCCAGGAGACCGCCCATCACGTGGCCGAGGCCGACTGGCTCTGGTATAACCTCGCCACCCCGCCGCGCCTGGGCCTTGCCGCCCCGGTGAAAAAGCTGCTCAAACGCGCAGCCGACGTATTGAACGCAGGAGAGTCGTCATGACCCGCACCGTAATGTGCCGCAAGTACAAAGAAGAACTGGAAGGCCTCGAGCGCGCCCCTTATCCGGGTGCCAAGGGCGAAGACATCTTCAACCACGTCTCGAAAAAAGCCTGGGCCGACTGGCAGAAACACCAGACCCTGCTGATCAACGAACGCCGCCTGAACATGATGAACGCCGAAGACCGCAAATTCCTTCAGGCCGAAATGGACAAGTACCTGTCCGGCGAGGAATACGCTCAGGCTGAAGGCTACGTTCCGCCCGAGAAATAAAGCGTTTCACGCAGTGAAGGTCGTAAGCGTCGGTAATAATTCAATATTTTTTGAGAACGCGCTTGACGACCTCCTGAAAAACACGTTTAATGCGCCCCGTTGCCCAGATAGCTCAGTCGGTAGAGCAGGGGATTGAAAATCCCCGTGTCGGCGGTTCGATTCCGTCTCTGGGCACCACCTTTCGTTTTCAGGTGATGCCAGTCACACCTGAAAACACACAAGAAGCCCGCCTCGTGCGGGCTTTTTGTTGCCTGCAATTTGTTGCCTGCAATTTCCCGTTCTTCTGGACGTTGCCTCGACCGGTCCAAGCGATAGCGGCTCAACTCATCAACGGCGCCCAGCGCTTGATCAAAACAGCTTGGATCAGGGCCAAGTCAGCAACCCGGCCCCACTTATTAACGGTTTCCCTCACCGTTTCTGAAAACGCGTCCCCACCCTCAACCCCATTGAACTAATCCCCCGCCCATCCCCTCGAAACTCATACATTTGTTTTCAAAGGGAAAAATCCTGTGCTCAAGTTTACCGCCTCCGCCCTCATCATCGCCGCCACCCTTGGCCTCGCCGCCTGCGACAGCAAATCCGAGCAGAAAGCGCAGGATGCTCAGGCGCATCAGGAAAACGCTCAGCAGAAGATGGAATCGGCTCAGGCCAAAGTGAACGACGCGGCGAAAGAGAACGCCGAAGCCGCCAAAGACAAGGCTGCGTCCAAGGAAGCGGCTGCCGAAGAGTCCAAGACCTTCGTGCCGACCTCCGAAGTGACGAACACCGTTCAAACACCTGAAAAAAAGTAAAAACGGCCTGTTTTCTTCACAAAGTTTTCACAGCCGATAAGCCATTGTAGAGCTGCTCCCAAGTGTGAATCCTTAAGCCCGCTCCCCCATCGCGGGCTTTTCTTTGTCCGGCGTTTGGCGCTGACCGCGTCTTGCCGGAATCCCCCGCTGATCCCGCGTGCATCCCTCCCGTCCAAAACGCTGTTACAGCCGCTAATGCCTTATGACTTGTTGTCGATAGCCTGACAACGAGGGTTACGCAAAACCACAGCAGGGGCAGTTTATGTTCGGAAATAAAAGCAAAAACGAACTGGCAGCCATGAAGGCAGAAGTAGATAGCGCAAAAGGACTGATGGGCGCACTTGAAAAATCGATGGCGGTGGTCGAGCTGGATCTGGATGGCAGAATTCTGCGCGCCAACGACAACTTTCTAACAGCGATGGGTTATCGGGCGGAAGAGCTTGCCGGCAAGACCCACCGCGACTTCTGTGAACCTGAACTGGCGCGCAGTCGCGAATATGCCGATCTATGGGCATCGCTGCGTACAGGCAAATTCATTTCCGGCACCTTCAAACGTGTAGGCAAGAACGCAAAAAGCGTCTGGCTTGAAGCCAGCTACAACCCTGTGGTCGATACTCAGGGCAAAGTGATCAAGGTGGTCAAGTACGCGCTCGACGTCACCCAAAAGGTCATGCTCGAAAACGAAACCCACAGCAAGCTCAATGCAGTGGATCGGGCCATGGCGGTGTGCGAGTTCGACCCTGCTGGCCATGTACTGACAGCCAACGATAACTTCCTGCATGTGATGGGTTTTTCACTGACGGACATCAAAGGCAAACACCACAAGACCTTCTGTGAACCGACGTTCGTCAACAGCTCGGAGTACACCGAGTTCTGGCGCAAGCTGAACCACGGTGAGTTCGTGGGCGGCCAGTTCAAACGTCTGGGCAAGCATGGCCGGGTCGTCTGGCTGGAAGCGACCTACAACCCGGTCTATGACGTCGAGGGCAAGCTGTACAAGATCGTGAAGTTCGCCAGCGACATCACTGACCGCGTGGAAAAGCAGGAAGCCGACGCACACGGCGCGTCCAAGGCCTATCACATCTCGGCCGAAACCGAGAAAGTGGCCGAACAGGGCACCCTGGTGATCCAGGAAACGGCACGCGAGATGCGGCAGATTGCCGAAAACATCGGCGCATCCGCCAGACTGGTCGGCCAGTTGGGTGATCGATCGGAACAGATCACGGCCATCGTCAACACCATCCGCGGCATTGCCGACCAGACCAACCTGCTGGCGCTCAACGCGGCCATCGAGGCTGCAAGGGCTGGCGATCAGGGGCGTGGCTTTGCGGTTGTGGCCGATGAAGTCCGGCAACTGGCGGGACGCACCAGCGGCTCGACCACAGAAATCGCCGAGATGATCGGCAAGATTCTGGCCGAGACACGCGAGGCGGTCGCAAGCATGAGCGCGACTCAGGAAGGCGCAAACCGCGGCGTCACGCTGGCGGATCAGGCCGGACAGGTGATCGTGCAGATTCGTGACGGTGCGAGCGATGCCGTCGAAGCAGTCAGCATGTTTGCCAACCGCATGGACGAGGCAGAAGCGTTCGCCAAAACCGGCAAAAAATGACCGTTGGCTGTGCCGCAACACTGAAAGCCCGCGCCCTGCGGGCTTTTATGTTTTCGCCCCCCGGCCTTGGCTATTCGGGCGCTGTGCGCTTCAATAGCCGCCATTGCCCTTACCGCCTGACAAAGGACCGCCTCATGGCCTCGCCAGACAAGCAACAAAAACGTGCCAAGCGCGCAAAGATCAAGGCCAAGCAGAACCGCTCGGGCAAGTCACCGACCAATGTCGTGCATCCAGTGTTCGCCTCTGCGCTGGTCAACCAGCCGTTCGACGATGTGCAACTGGACATGAGCACGTTCGACTTCAAGGACATCGTTGAAAACGGTTTCGACCCAGCCGACTACGAAGACCTGTTCGACACCATGAAGGCCGCCGAGGCCATCAGCCAGCTGGCGATGTGTCTGGTGTTCCTGCAATACCCGGTGCTGGCGCTGGTGGTTTCGGAAGAAGATGAAGAGGAAGCGACCGACTTCATGATGGGCCTGCTCATCACCTACCGCGCCATCCATCACAACGAAGACGAAGACACCGCCGTGGAGTGGGTCGAGGGCAAGGCATTTCAGGCAGACTTCCAGATGGCGTCGGACCTGCTGATGAAGCGCGACACCAGGGCGATGCGCTGAGGGGGCGAGGGTTTGCGATCATCCATGATCACCAAGTCTTCGAAGTACCGCTGTCGCGAAGCAAACGCGGGGCGTAGTGGGAGGCGGCTTGCCGGCGATTTGGTCTCTTATGCGACCGATCAGCGACTGAGCTGACGCCAGCGCCGGCAAGCTGCCTTCCACGGTACTGTGTTTGCAGCGAGACAGCGGTGCTTCCTGGACAGTGCCAACGCGGGGCGTTGGCACCATCAGATACAGGTCACATCACCCCAGCGCAGCCGCTCCGACCCGCGAAGCCTTGCGGCGGCGGGAAACGATCAGGCCGGCACTGACCACCAGCAGGCTGAGCAGGCCGGTCGCAACGATTTCGATGCGGTGCTCTTCCTGGATCAGCATGATTGTCAACACCGCGACGATGAACACAATTACCATCCAGGTCAGCCAAGGGAACAGCCACATCTTGAAGTCGATGGGCTCACCCGCCGCAATACGCTTCTGACGCATGCGCAGTTGCGACACGGCGATCACCAGATACACCAGCAACGCGATGGCGCCGGAGCTGGCCAGCAGGAAGTCGAACACAGCGGCAGGCGCGATGTAGTTGGCGAATACGGTCAGGAAGGCAGCAGCTGTCGACAGCAGAACCGCCCAGTAAGGCGTGCCACCTTTGCTGGTGCGCCTGGACAGTGCAGGTGCGTCACCGCGCTTGCCCAGCGAGAACAGCATGCGCGACGCGGTGTACAGCGCCGAATTGAGGCAACTGGTCACCGCAACCAACACCACCAGATCGACAATCAGCTTCGCGTTGGGAATGCCCATGGCATCCAGCACAGTCTGGTACGAGCCCACTTCCGCCAGACGCGGGTCGTTCCACGGCACCAGCGACACAACGATGAAAATCGAAACCAGATAGAACAGGAAGATCCGCCAGATCACCGAATTGGTGGCCTTGGTAATCTGCTTGCCCGGATTCTTGGATTCCGCCGCCGCAATCGTGACGATCTCGGTGCCCATGAACGAGAACATGGTGGTCAGCATCGCCGCCAGCACGGCGCCCATGCCATTGGGCAGGAAACCGCCCGTGTCGAACAGATGGCTGACACCGCTGACCTGGCTGGTCGGCAGCAGGCCGAAGATCGCCGCCACACCCAGCACCACGAACGCAATGATCGCCACGACCTTGATCAGCGCGAACCAGAACTCGAACTCGCCGTAGTTCTTCACACTGAACAGGTTGGTGGCCGTCAGCAGCAAGGTGATGACCAGCGTAAACATCCAGATGGCGATGTTCGGAAACCAGGCGTGCAGAATGGTCGCCGCCGCGTTGGCTTCCAGCGGAATCACCAGCACCCAGAACCACCAGTACAGATAGCCGATGGTGAAACCGGCCCAATGCCCGATGGCTCGGTCGGCGTACGTCGAGAATGAACCGGTGTCAGGCGAGGCGACAGCCATTTCGGCCAGCATGCGCATCACCAGCACCACGAGCGTCCCCGCTGCGGCATAAGCCAGCAGCACGGCAGGTCCGGCCTCGGCAATGGCGTGGCCGGAACCGACGAACAAACCGGCGCCGATGACGCCAGCGATCGACAGCATGGTGATGTGTCGAGGTTTCAGCCCTTGTTCGAGCTCGGAAGAGTTAGCGGTACTGCTCATAAAACCACCTGTGCAAGACGAGCGAGGCACACCGATGCGTCTCGTAAAAAGAAACCAACGGTGCCGTTCTTTATTATTGACGCAAGAATTACGCCAAAATATTTCAAAAACGACGTCGCTCACGAAACACAAGGGTTGTAGCCGGGCAGCCCATGAGTGGACAAATTGAAAATAGGGTCTATGGCGTAGGATTTGTTACCTGACGCCCCAAAACCCACCCGCGCCACTGCACCGAAAATGCACACCTCACACCATAAAGCCCATCAATGGTGCATAAGGACAGTCACCGCTCGGCAAAAGCTGCTTCCAACACCCGGCCAAAAATGGCAACATCGCGCCTTTTTCGCGCACGCCCACCTCCAACGGGTACTCGATTCACACGCTCGCCTGCTATTTGGCGACCGTCTGCTGCGGCGATTCGACAAACCGTAAAACGCTGTCACATTCACCGTTCGGCGCAGTTGGTTGTCTTTTGAACGCTGTGCTAGCTTGGCGCTCGCCTCGCAGAAGAGCGCACAACACTATGAGGACCCCACATGGCTGAGGCCACGCCCGCCCTGGAAATCCGCAACCTGCACAAACGCTACGATCAGCTGGAGGTGCTCAAGGGCATCTCGCTGACAGCGCGTGAAGGTGACGTCATCTCGATTCTGGGTTCATCCGGCTCAGGCAAGTCCACCTTGCTGCGCTGCATCAATCTTCTGGAAAACCCGCATCAGGGTCAGATTCTGGTCGCAGGCGAAGAACTCAAGCTCAAGACCGCGCGCAATGGCGAACTGGTTGCTGCCGACAATAAGCAGATCAATCGCCTGCGCAGCGAGATCGGTTTCGTGTTCCAGAACTTCAACCTGTGGCCGCACATGAGCGTGCTCGATAACATCATCGAAGCGCCGCGCCGCGTGCTGGGCCAGAGCAAGGCCGAAGCCATCGAAGTTGCCGAAGCGCTGCTGGCCAAGGTCGGTATCGCCGACAAGCGCCACGCCTACCCGGCCCAGCTCTCGGGCGGTCAGCAACAGCGCGCGGCCATTGCGCGCACGCTGGCCATGCAACCCAAAGTCATTCTGTTCGACGAGCCGACCTCGGCACTCGATCCGGAAATGGTTCAGGAAGTGCTCAACGTTATCCGCGCGCTGGCCGAAGAAGGCCGAACCATGCTGCTGGTGACCCACGAAATGAATTTTGCACGCCAGGTTTCAAGTGAAATCGTGTTTTTGCATCAAGGAATGGTCGAAGAACAGGGCACACCACAGCAAGTGTTCGAGAACCCGCTGTCGGTAAGGTGCAAACAATTCATGTCGAGTCACCGCTAACGGAGCAACACCCATGCAGACGTACAAGAAGATCCTGCTGGTCGCAGCGGCCACCCTGGCTTTCACGACCAGTGCTTTTGCCGAAACCTTGAAGATGGGTATCGAAGCGGCCTACCCGCCGTTCAACAACAAGGACGCCAGCGGTCAGGTCGTGGGGTTCGACTATGAGATTGGCCAGGCACTGTGCGCCAAGCTCAAGGCGGAATGCCAGGTGGTGACCTCTGACTGGGACGGCATCATCCCGGCCCTCAACGCGCAGAAGTTCGACTTCCTGATCTCGTCGCTGTCGATCACCGACGAGCGCAAGCAGGTCGTGGACTTCACTGATCCGTACTACTCGAACAAGCTGCAATTCATTGCGCCGAAGACCACGTCTATCGACGTCTCGTCGATCGACAAGGCCAAGGAAAGCCTTGAAGGCAAAGCCGTGGGCGCACAGCGCTCGACACTGGCCGCCACGTGGCTGGAAGACAAGTTGGGCATCCTTGATGCCAAGCTGTATGACACTCAGGAAAACGCCTTCCTTGATCTGGTGTCCGGCCGTGTTGACGCCATGCTGGCCGACAAGTACGTCAGCTATGAATGGCTGAAAAGCGATGCGGGCAAGAACTTCGAGTTCAAGGGCGAGCCTGTCGAGCAGAACGACAAGATCGGCATCGCCGTGCGCAAGGGCGACCCGCTGCGTGAGCGCCTGAACACCGCCCTGAAAGAAATCATCGCTGACGGCACTTACAAGAAGATCAACGACAAGTATTTCCCTTTCAGCATTCTCTGATTCACCCGACAGCGCCGCCGCGGCCTCGATTCGAGGCCCGGCGACCTGTCCTGAATAAGCCTGCCCATGAACATTGATCTCCACGGATTCGGCCCGGCCCTTGCGGCTGGTGCGCTGATGACCGTCCAACTGGCCCTTTCGGCCCTGTGCCTGGGCCTGATACTCGGCCTGCTCGGTGCCCTGGCCAAAACCTCGCCCTACAAGCCTCTGCAATGGCTGGGCGGTACTTACTCAACCATCGTGCGCGGCGTTCCCGAACTGCTCTGGGTATTGCTGATCTATTTCGGCACCGTCAACGGCATGCGCGCGCTGGGTGAAGTGTTCGGCAAGCCGGACCTGGCGCTGAGCGCGTTCGCCGCGGGCGTCATCGCGCTGGGCCTGTGTTTCGGCGCATACGCCACCGAAGTGTTTCGCGGCGCCATTCTCGCCATTCCCAAAGGTCATCGTGAGGCAGGCCTTGCGCTGGGCATGTCGCGCACGCGCATCCTCTACAAGCTGATCCTGCCGCAGATGTGGCGTATCGCCCTGCCGGGCCTGGGCAACCTGTTCATGATCCTGATGAAAGACACCGCGCTGGTCTCGGTGATCGGCCTCGAGGAAATCATGCGCCATGCGCAGATCGCCGTCGGCTTCACCAAGGAAGCGTTTACCTTCTATATGGTCGCGGCCATCATGTACCTAGGCCTGACCGTACTGGCGATGATTGGCATGTACTTCCTGGAAAAACGCGCCGCCCGCGGCTTTGCGAGGAGCGCATCATGAACTGGGACGTCATCATCAAATGGCTGCCACGCCTGGCACAGGGCGCCACCCTGACGCTGGAACTGGTAGCCATTGCGGTCATTGCGGGCCTGATTCTCGCCATCCCGCTGGGCATCGCCCGTGCCTCACGGCACTGGCCGGTACGCGCCCTGCCCTACGCCTACATTTTCTTCTTCCGCGGCACGCCGCTGCTGGTTCAATTGTTTCTGGTCTACTACGGCCTGGCGCAGTTCGATGCCGTGCGCCAAAGCTCGCTGTGGCCATATCTGCGTGATCCGTTCTGGTGTGCGGTCATCACCATGACCCTGCACACCGCCGCCTACATCGCAGAAATCCTGCGCGGCGCAATCCAGGCTGTACCGCCCGGCGAAGTCGAAGCGGCAAGGGCGTTGGGCATGTCGAAGTGGAAAGCACTGTTCTACATTGTCCTGCCACGCGCCGCCCGTATCGGCCTGCCTGCCTACAGCAATGAAGTGATCCTGATGCTCAAGGCCAGCGCCCTGGCCAGCACCGTCACGCTGCTGGAACTGACCGGCATGGCTCGCACGATCATTGCGCGCACCTACATGCCGGTCGAGATTTTCTTCGCCGCCGGTATGTTCTACCTTGTCATGGCGTTCGTGCTGGTACAGGGCTTCCGCCTGCTGGAAAAGCTGTTACGCGTAGACGCGAGCCAGGGTCGCTGATATGAAGGGGGCTGGCTTTCAGCCGGCCAGTCTCCCAAGTGAAGCCGCCGATCATGATTTCTGAACCCAACCTGCAGAACGACACGCTTCGCAGCCACTTTGGTGCGCTGGACAGCTTCCTGTTCGCGCATCAGGGATTATGGCGACCCAAGCCCTTCACCCATCTGTATCTGCCGTGGGAAGGCCAATACCCGGAAATGGCCCTCTGGCTGCGCCAACGTACGCTCGAACAGGCTGAAGCGGCGCACCTGGACCCGGACCAGCTCGACGCACCCTTCCCGTTTTCGGCACTGGCGTCCGAAGCCGTTGCGCTGAGTCAGGTTGCCGAATTGCCCGTCTACCCACTCGCCCCCGCCGAGCCGCGCATGAGCGTCGATGTGCCGGGGCGTAAATGGCAGCAGATCGAAGCTTTCGCCCGTCATGTAGACACCGGACAGTCAGGCACGCACTGGCTGGACTGGTGCGCAGGCAAGGGCCATCTGGGTCGTCGCCTGACCGACCGCGGTCAGCAACTCACCTGCATCGAGCGCGACCCGGCACTGATCGAAGCAGGCCTTACGCTGAGTGCCCGCCAAGGCCTTAATGCCGAGCATGTGCAACAGGACGTCATGGCCGATGACGCGTGGCGCTGTCTGCAACCGCACCACACGCCCGTCGCGCTGCATGCCTGCGGCGACCTGCATGTACAACTGATGCAAGTGGCCAGCCACACCGGCTGCCAGCGCATGGCGATTGCGCCCTGCTGTTACAACCGCACCCGCTTCGATCACTACCAGCCGCTGTCCCGCGAAGGCCAAGCCTCGGGGCTTGCGTTGTCGCGTGACGAACTCGGCTTGCCGTTGAGTGAGACCGTGACCGCTGGCGCCCGTGTCCGCCGCCAGCGGGACACCTCGATGGCACGCCGCTTGGGCTTCGATCTGCTGCAGCGCACCCTGCGCGACATTGATGCATACCTGCCCACCCCCTCATTGCCCGTCTCGTGGCTCGACGTTCCCTATGAAGATTACTGCCGTCATCTGGCTCGACTGAAAAACCTGCCATTGTCGGGCGAACAGAACTGGGCGCAATGGGAGGCAGCGGGCTGGCAGCGACTGGCTCAGGTGCGCAACCTGGAACTGGTCCGAAACCTGTTTCGGCGCCCGCTGGAGATGTGGCTGGTGCTCGATAGAGCGCTGTATCTTCAGGAGCAGGGTTACCACGTCAGCGTGGGGACGTTCTGTCAGCGTCCGCTTACGCCTCGCAACCTGCTGATACTGGGTCACAAATGAGGCTGTAAAACCACAGAATATCCTGTGGATAAGTCTGTTGATGAAAATTCTGAATGGCGCGTTAAAGCTTGGTACACCAGTAACTGAAGTCCCTGATTTTTCCTGCCTGCTCCGTCAGGAACCCACGAAAACAGTGGTTTGCGACACAGTCCGGGTATTTGCACACTTATTGGCATGTACGCAAATATTTATGTAGCGATTGTGCATAAAGATTTAGTAAGGGCTCTGGAACGGGCCTGTTGCAGTACCGGATCGCGTGCGGGTAACACGCCGTAAACGATCCGGTCTGCAAGCGGATTTCAGGCTTCTTCGACACACTCCAAAGATCGTTCGACCATGACCTTGGCCATTTCAGCCATGTGCATCGCAGCAAACGCCAGATCCCGTTTCGACCCGACCAACTCATCGCCTAGTTCATAAGCGGTTGCCGAGGCGCAGCGCAGAAAGTCCAGTGCATGCAGTAACGTCGCTTCCAGATTCATGTAATCGGTACTGTTGTCTTGAGATTCGGTGTGGGTTCGACCTATGGGCAGGTAACACGCCATCGCACGCTTGACGACGGCCTGATCGAAGACCGGTGCGCCGGTGGATGCTTTGGAGGGTGGATCGGGGGTGACTTTGACCATGTTCTGGCTCCTTCGATGAAATCGCTGTCCTCTCGCTACTAAACGAAAGGGCGGCGACTGTGCACGAGTTAGTAGACCGGTGAGCCAGGCAACCGGCGCACCCGAAGGCGCCAAGCGCACAGCCGCCATAGCATCGGGACGGACCTGATGAAACACGGTTGTGATGCCTTGCTCATTGCGGGCTACTAAACCCCATCGCTGATGGGCAGCGACGGACGGGAGAGTAGAAGCACAGATGGCAAGGCACAAGTGGGTCGGGATTCTCTCGGAAATGTCCCGCAAAGGAAAGAGACAGAGCCTTCAAAAACACGCCTGAAAGCGTTGCAAAGCGTGAGTTACGCCGGCTGCCGATCGTTCCTCACGCTCCGCGTTCGCATGCCGCCCAGGACGCTCCGCGTCCGCTTCGAACTGCTAATGGACGCCTGAAATGTGAAGCGCCCCTAAAACTGATCATCCTTCAACCGCGTAAACGGCACACTGCGCCCCTGCAACTTGCGCAACGTCAGCTTGTACGCACTGGACTTGATCTGGCTGCCCATTGGCGTCTCTTCCAGCAGAATCCGACCCGAGACAAACGCACAGCCCGTATCCAGCATCTTGTACTTGAGCAGGTACAAACCTGCGTCCATCTTGGCGAACGAGAACGAAGCCCCCACCGGAATGTACGCATGCCGGAACGCCTTGCGCCCCACCGCGTCGGTGACCTTCGCGTACACCGCAGAACCGCCTGCCGTGTTATCGACAGTGATCTGCGACCAGCCATTGTCCTTGAGCGTCGGCATGTCTTTCACATAGCCCGCCTTCTGCGGCCAGGGCGCGCCCATCGGATCAACCGTCGGCACCTCACACTCGGACGCAGCCACGTCTGCCGCCTTCTCAGGCACGCTGACAGGCTCAACCACAGGTTCGGGCGCAACAGCAGGCTTGACCCACGGCTGAACCACAGGCACCGATTCGGTCGGCACGAAGGACTTGCCAGCATTGGGGTCGTACCCCATCCACGCGCCGCCCGCGCAGAAAATCACAAACACCGCCGCCCAGCGCCACGCACTGCCGTGGCGCTGACTTCTGGACGGTGGTGGAGAAGCATTGGCCCGACGCTCAGGGCCGGTATAGGCGGAGTGCTGCGATGCAGCAGACGCCGAGCCCGACGCACTGGCATACACATGAACAGCACGCCCACGCATCGCCTGCACCTGCCTGCGGCGTGCAGCGTCTTCGCGAGCCCGTTGCTCATCGGCCACCAACTGCGCGTCATACGCCGCGCGTCTGCCAGCATCGGCCAGCACATCGTGAGACGCGTTGACGACACTCATCATGTCCGAAGCGTAAGGGTCGGAATTCCTGTCCGGGTGCAGCTTCTGAGCGATCTTGCGATAAGCCTTCTTGATCTGGTCAGGAGAGGCATCGCGAGCGACATTCAGCAGCTCGTAATGCGTGGGCGTTCTCTGCATTGCACTTGCTGTCCATGGCCGACTGCCATTTTGATACAGCTGTATCGGCCAGAACCGCCCGAACTCCAATCGCAATGCTACAGACCCGATACAAACGCAAAAAAATGCCCGGATCCTGAGATCCGGGCATCGTTTTAAAGCATCGAGACCATCAAAGACCCGCCGAAGCGACCTTGACCGTACCCGACTCGGTGACGACTTCATCATCGTCCAGACGCACATTCATGCGATTCAGACGGCAATGCATAGCCTCTCTGTCACCTGACGCCTGTCCGAGCGGACAAAACGTCGTTACCAATATCTCCAAACCGCTTCTCAGTGAATGGCCGGCCTACGGTGTACTGCATCCCCGAAGTCCCGCAACGATCCTTCGTGTCATTCAACGGATAATCCTTTATCCCTGACTGAAAAGTGAACGCCCCTCGCCGCCTGACTCAGTGGCTTGGGCCGTTGAGAACAAGCCTATGCAAAGCGCCCCGAGCGTGCAAATGGCCCAAAAGCGTCCAGCTCGTCCTGAACGCTGAACGACGCCAGATAGCCACCACCGTCTAAGTTATTGATTCGCATGAACAGGTTAAAAATCGACGCAGGTTATAGCCAAATCACCCTCATCGTCACATGCTCAAACCGGCACGCCGAAAAGCCCTTCTACCCGCCATCAGGCAGCCTAATCCGCCAAACCACAGAGAAACGTCCTGCATCCACCACCGCCCCCGTCCTGCACCCCGACCCCGAGGCGCACCGGCGGTCAAATTTTTTCAACTGAATCAGTCAGCTAGGGTTTACAAGCGCATCAGACTCTATATACTCGCAGCCCATTACGCCGGTATAGCTCAGTTGGTAGAGCAACTGACTTGTAATCAGTAGGTCCCGGGTTCGACTCCTGGTGCCGGCACCATATAAATCAAGGGCTTGCAGCGATGCAGGCCCTTGTTTTTTCCCACAGACGTAATAAGCCACGTAACAAGGCCACCGATCGGGCCTGTCTTACGCGCTCCACGTCGAGCTCCAACCGCAGCTACAGACGCTCATGAGCATTAGCGCGAGACCCTGGCCAACCGCTCGATACAGGGTGCCCCGCTCAAAATCTGAGGGGGGTCAGAAAAAAGGTAATATTAGTAATACGGCTCGGGAAAAATGGCTGCAGCCCTTGCAGCCCGTGGCTTTCAGCGTTTTCAGGCAAAGGTAATATTGAAGCGATACACAGTCGATAATATTACCTTTTACTAAAGCTATATTTTCATTTCCTAAAACCCAATGAATCAGGGGGTTTCAGGAAAATATTACCTTTCATATCGCTTCATATTACCTTTCGATGTAATACGCGCAGCCCAGTAAAACCTTGGCCTCCAGCCTAGGTTCGTGGGTCATATAGCTAATATCGCTCTTTTTGAAAACACCCTCCCATACCTGAGATTCGATCTCATTTAAAACGGCTTTTTTCAAACCGCCGACTGCAGCGGATTAAGGTCTTCAGGTCGTCACCAGTACGTGTAACCGTGTGCAACGTCCAAAGCATCCTGAGTGCGGCTATAGCCCCCGTCCTGCGTGCGTTGTAGAGGTTTAACCTGATCTGGCTATCGATGCCCTGGTGCGCCGCTTCAGGACTGGTGTCGATTTGGAAAACCACCTTCCTCCTCGGTTTTCCAACTTTTCACCCAAGCGGGCCGGCCCCCCGAGGTTTGCCACCATCTGTACCGCTCCGTCGCTCACTCTGTAAGGCGCTGACATTTTTCTGCATAAGCTTGCACGTTGTGCAATTGCCGCTTCCCTGAGCAACCCCACGGCTGGCCTAGGCTGGGGTAGTGCTTTCATCGCATCTGGATTTGCACAAAAAACGGACGCGGAGCCCGTCGGCGGGAGGGGGATAAGTGCTTTTCGCAGATGTTTTTTTTCCCGAGAATTCTTTTGGCGAGACGCTCAATGTCCGGGAATAGATTTTCACTGACGTCCGGGGATAGTCGTCATTATGCCCAAGGCGCAGTGGTCCAGCACGTTTACGCCGGGAATGATGGCGTCGCTCATGGCGCTAGTGGGTGATGAGATGGGCAGTGTGTTGCAGACGGTCAGTGGTACATTCTCGCCGCGCTGATTATGGGGACAAGGTGTGGTGATTGACACCACACCTGACCAGCAAGCCATTGGGGTTTCCCCAGCGACTGAATGCCCAACACAAGGATTTGATATGAACCCACATTTGATGCCAGCCCCCTTCTATGAGGACACCGTTGTGCTGGAAGTCAGATAACGGAAGCATCGTTATCGTCGCCGTGAATGGCGAGCCCTTCTGTAAGCGGCTTCGCCTCAAAGGAGGCGGTGTCATTCTGCAGTTGGAGAAACCTTACCTTTTTTTGCACTTATCAAGGTCTTCTTGAGTTTGTAAGTTAGTGGTCACGCCTAGCCGGTACTTGCAGTACTGGATAACCAACTTCCGCTCCACCTCATTTAACTCATTCAAATTTTTGTCATCTGACTCGTACGCGAAAATGTTTTCAAACCTCATCTGAAAAGTCGGGCTTTTCTTGATGAAAAATACTTTTTCCGAATAGGCGTCCTCCATCTTTTCATAAAAGCCGATGTAAAGGACGACGGCAAGTGTGATTGCGAAGAAGATAGTCAAGGATTTCATGATGAAGGTGGTGGCAAAAGTTTGGTTTTGATTCGAAGGTTTCTCACGAGTTCCATTCCAATGTTGCCTGGACAAATCTTCCCTTCGCCGGCTTGCATGGGAAATTCACGATGTCCGCCTAAAGTGGTCACTCTAAAAACGCTGGACAGGGCCTGGATCAAGGTAAGAAGAGTGTCGATTTGTATGCCGGGAATTTTCTGGTCCATGTTGCCGTTGAGGGTTTCAAGAGCCTGACGGGCGAGAGCAACCATGTCGCCACCTTCTTCAGCAGTTGTCAGGTTCTCTAGCAAAACGATCCCAATTACACCTGTGTTGTAATTATGTACGCTTGAGCCTTTGAATCGTATGTCGCGTCCTTCAAAGACTGTTCCCGTACAGTCGATACCGTAGTGGTAACCGATATCATCAAACTTAGCCTGATGCTCACTTTGAATCGCGCGCATTTGTCCTGCTCCGGCACCGCAGCCCATACTTCGGCCTGCATGATGCAGGGCGATCATTGAGTAGTCCCAATCATCGACCATCGCACCTTTTGCTTTATGTGCTCCCCATGACGATCTTTCTACGAACTCACATTTATTTTTACTGAGAAGCCTGATGATCGCTTCTCGTGTTGCTGCACGATCATTAATCGTAATTTCAATCGGGATTGGACACATGAGCTCGCCAGGTTTTAATTCTTGCGCAGTTGCCTGTGTAGCAAACTTGGCGGGCATTACTGTTCCTCCGAGAGTTCGTGAAGTATCCGGTTGGGAGCATTGAACTTGATATGAAGTGATATTTTCGAGGTGGGAGATGGTGCTTTTACGTGTGCAATCCCGTTCGCGTCTGTTACGCCTGGAGTTTGCACACCGTCAACGGTCGCGACAAACTCCCTGAGGGCTAAGGGCTTGCCCGTTTCACTATCGCTTATACTGAATGACTGCCCGAAAGTTTTCTGGAGAAACAAGGGTAATGGTGGGATAAACGGTGCCGGTGTATGGGTATCACCGATGATCACCGTACCCGAGCCACCAATCACAACGTCGCCGTGCGTGCCGACAGTGCCGACTAGTGCGGCATTCTTGCCATTGATAAAAACCGTTGCTGACACACCTGAAGTTAAAGCGCTGCCACAGGTGCAGGTGTCGCCTTTGGTAGCGGCTGCAAGACCGTCGAAGAAAACGTCTGGAGATCCGGAGGCAATGGCTTTGGCGCCATGTCCGGGCATTGGGCAACTGGTGGGATCGGTGATTCGTGCGGCTGGCTTTGCCATGCAAGACTTCCTGTCAGTGATGTTACCGAGAGCCTACTGTAAAAATAACGACGTAACACTCTGTCCATTCTCTTGACTGCAAATGAAACCCCAGCCCATCTCTCTCAAGCTTTTCTATCTGTCCTGGCATCGCTCACATCCATTTTGAATCGACGAAGTAGTGACTATGGCACAAGCGTACCTCTGTTGAAATCCGCGTCAGTGACTCCTCAAAATAAAATGGTAACGTCACAGCGTGATCGGTTTCAGTAATCCTGATAACAGTACCGCCTTCGCGGCATCTGCAGTGAAGGCCGCTGCGTTCCCCGGTACCGGACTCGGCCCATGCTGGTGAGCTGCCAACTGGGTGTTCATGTCTTGTACAAGATCGAGGAGATCGCACACGACTTGAAAGATGTTCACTCCGCCCGACCCAACCCAGTTTTTAGGAGCCTGCAAACGCTGGCTCTTATTGGTGATGCTCTCGCGCAAGCCCTGGATTCGTTCGTGCATGTCGCCCCCCACCGTGGCGTTGTGCTTCTGGCCGACTACCAGGTTCAGGTCACGGCCCGTCGCCTGGTGCAGGTCATGAACGGCTGCCAGACTCGCAGAACCTCCCGACAGCAGCTTGAGCGCCCCCAGGGCCTCGATCTTCTTCACGCACCCACTGACTCGGTCGAATGATCATCTACCGTCCTGGTGTGGCTCTGGAAGCGCTCAGCGTTGGTCATCGCGTCGACTTCTCGCTCAATCGCCTGATCCTGAATCTTACCGTCGGTCTTTCGCAACCAGTTGCCGTCCGCGTCGACGCGCTGTTGCACAGCATCACTGTGCTGCCACACCTGGTCACCTTTGGGTACTTTCGGCAGCGTCAGGCCGTGCGGCAGGATGGTCTGGATGTAGGGCTTGTTCGGCAGGCCATGGCGAAACACACGACGACCTGCGTGCCTTCCTCCGGAAAGGCAAAGAACCCCATTTCATCGCCACCCACCGGCATGGGCAGGGGTACGCCTGCCAGGACCGGCAATGCCGGATCGATCTCGCCGTCTGGCCCCATCACCTGCAGGTCGACAGAAAAGCGCGGCCGGAAGTCGTCGCACAGCCCGGCATTGGCCGGCGCATCCGCCACCGCCATGACCTTGGCGAAGCGCGGTAGGTGATAACCGCCGGAAATCTCGGGAAACTGGCGTTCTACACTGCGTTTTATTGCGTCGTCCATTTGATGGCCATCTGTGTGCCGGACAGCGTCACGTTCGTGATCCGCTCGCCCTGGTTGATCGATGCGCCGGGGCGCAGGCCTGGTAGGGCTGCGATCATCGCGCTCTGGTTGCCCTGATAGCCGTCAAACAGGTTGACCGGCAGCTGCAGCGGCGCTCGAGCACCAAAGAAGCTGTCGGCCCAGGCACCGACGAATACCTCGCCGTCTCCCTGCTGCTGCCAGACGAAGTCCTTAATGCCGAATACCCGCGCCATGCTGTCCATCGCCTGGTACCCGGCCGCCAGGTTGTAGAAAAACGGTGTCCGGACACGGGTGTAGCCCTGATCTGGAACACGGAAACGCAGACCGGTCCTGATGCTGATGTCGGCCAGCACGGCGCGCAGATCCACATGACGCAGGTTCATCGGCAAGGGCTGGGCCAGGACCGCGGCTACTTCACGGCACAGCACGACCTGTTCGACGCCGTTAGTGGCGGTGCAGCGCTCCACGTAGCCAATGAAGTGACGCTGCAGGGCCGATTCGTTGTAGCCGATATCGAGCGTCACCAGCCCTTTGACGGTGGCACCGGCCTTGATCGTGAACGTGGCACGGCCCGGACTTTTGAGGTCCAGCCGGACATCGTCCGTGACCAGGGGTACGACTACACCGCCGATCGACAGCACCTTATGCAGCTTCATGCTCATGGCGTGCCGCCCAGGTAGTTGTCGACCTTCTTCAGAACCGCTTCAAACCCTGTCAGCTCTTCGGGCGTACCCGATCCGCTGCCTGCCACACCGTCACCAGGTGCTGACTGAGACGTTACGCCGTTGCCGGCGCGACGATTCTCGACCTTTTCCGGGTTAGACAGCTTCTCACTCAGGGTGAACTGGACGATCCACTGCGCCAGGGTGTCGTCTTCACGGGCGCTGACGCCGTCCGAAAATTCGACCTGGTGTTTGCAGGCGATGCCAAGCCCTGGAAACCCATGTCCGAAAATACCGTGAACAACGCGTTACGGACGATGGGATATGACAACAAAACCGATATCTGCGGACACGGGTTTCGTTCGATGGCCTGCAGCGCTCTGATCGAGTCAGGACTTTGGTCGGAGACAGCTATTGAACGGCAGATGAGCCACAAGGAACGCAACAACGTCCGCGCCGCTTACATCCACAAGGCCGAGTTCATCGAGGAGCGCAGGCTGATCATGAACTGGTGGAGCCGGTACCTGGAGGTCAACCGGCAGGAGCATGTCAGCCCACACGAATTCGCCAACCAGACAGGAGCGAACGTCACTCGCCTAAAAGCAAAACGTGGCGCAACTGAGTAAGCGCTCGGTCCTCATATCTCAGCGATCCGCTTGTCCACGCGGGTCCATCCAAACAGGGCTGCAAAGCCGCCCTGCTTGGATGGACCTCACTTAAAAAATCTAAAGCCCACACAACTGTCTGTGGGAAACCACTGATTTCCACCAGTGGATAATTTCATCCACAGCCGCAGAACTCCCAAAAATTGGAGCCTTGACCCGAATTATCCACAGGCGTAGAAAAGATCGGGCAAAGCGCTGTCGTTGACAGCAACCCAGGTAGCCAGAACCTTTAAGGCTACGCCACATCGTGGTGGTTCTCCCAAAGTGCGATTAGCGTCCGGCGGCTCGCACGGTCACTCACCGAGTGATGGATGCCTACTTCAGATCATTGCCATTGCGGCAAATACATCCCCCTCCCCAGCTGCCCTGCAGCAACCTACCCGCTTGGCCATTTCACTGCGCCAACCTGCGCCCGTCTCTTTCTCCCGGAAAGAGACGGGCGCTCCTACCACTGCTGCAGCCCAACTCGTACAAGGCTTTGCGGCATTCCCTCTCGTGACAATCGGCGTGACAAACACCGAAGTCACCCGCAACAGCGATGCAGATGATGGTGCCGCAGCCCACGGAATGGACTGCACCTGACTGACAGTCAGGCATGCCCCGATCATCGCATCACTGCCTTCACCCGACTCAGGATCTCGCGGCGCTGGTCTCGTCAGCCAGTGCAGCCTCCACCCGCCCACTTCTTCGGATGTGCTCAGGAGGCCAGATCATGAGATGCCCAAGCACCCGGCCGTAAGGAGCCGCCAGTCCCGCGTTAGTGGACAACCCTCACAGGCCGCAGGGGCCTTGATCCCTGATAACACTCAACATTCGTGGCGGGATGACGTGGGGAAAGTTTCAAAGATTTGGCTTCGACAGGAGTTTGATCATGGCATTGGTAGGTAGACGGGATGGGCGGAATTTTGGATATGGACGGCAACTGAGTTATGCCGGGCCACAGGCGTTGCGCGATCTGTTTGGCGGCGGGCATTACGGCACGGTCAAGGCGCACAGTGATCGCTGGCAGGCGTTTGTGCGCTGGTGTCGCTCAGATGATGGACCAAGACTCAACGATGCACGGCAGATAGATCGCCAGATCTTGTCGGATTACGCGGCGCATCTACGTCACTTAGTCGAGCGCGGCGACCTCGCTATCGCCACCGCACAAAACCGATTGTCCAGCGTCAACCGAACCATGGCGGCACTTCGCGGTGATCAGCATGTGAAGGTGCCGAGTCCGAGCAAGGCGTTGGAAATGCAGCGAACCACCATCCGCACGATAGTTCCACAAGGCCAAGACCGCGAACACGTGCAGCGGATCGTCGACGTACTTTACGAACACCAGAAGCCGCGCGCCGCGGCCATCGCTCAGTTAGCGCGAACCACCGGCATGCGCTTACGTGAGGCCATTTTGGCGGACCTACTCCGTCTAAAACGTGAAGCCAAGCAATTCGGTAAGATCAACATTCAGGACGGCACCAAAGGTGGCCGCTCGGGCGCATCAGCTCCTCGTTGGATTACGGTAGATGATCATATTCGTGACGCGCTGAAGTTTGCCGATCAGGTCTCGCCCGACGGCAGCCGCAACCTGCTTGCACCGAACGAAAGCTACCTCGATTTCCAAAAGCGAATCGTCCGTCCAGCCCGGGACACCCTTCATGCGCACAACCTAAAAGGCTTCCACGAACTGCGGGCAGCCTATGCGTGCGAACGCTATGAGCAAATCACCCAGCATCCTGCGCCCATCAACGGTGGCAGTTGCTACCAGCTCGACCGACGCCTCGATCAGGCGGCCCGAGACCAAATCAGCTATGAACTCGGGCACGGCCGTATCGACGTAGTATCGGCGTATATCGGGGGACGAGCTTGAGCAAGCCATTCGATATGGAGTTGTTCCTGGCAAGCGTACTGACCGGGTCGCATGCCACACGCGAGCGTCACCTACGCCAAGCAAAGGCCATTCAAGCGGCGATGTCTAATCGCTGGCACCGTGACAATCCATGGACCTGGCAGCAAAAGCATCTCGACTGGTTTCTAAATCACCACCTGAATCAGCACGCTGAATCGACGCGCTATTACTATCTCCTGACCATCCATTTGCTAACTCTTCGTATAGGGAAATCCTGGCAGTTCAAGCGTTAGGCGAAGGTCAGCAATCGGCCAAAAGTGGCCGACTGACCAACGGTCACACCCTGACATTTCTGGCTGGAAGTTTTCAATCCGTAGAGTTGTAGAAAGACTGACATAAGTCTAAGCCAAACATTAAAACCCCTCCATAAAAATAGATATTACTCATTGCACGTGCATTAGTTGTCTGAATTCCTGTTCGACGGCCGTCCGAGTCTCATGCATTTCGTAATTCACTTTCTCGAACAATTTTTGAAGGTGAGGCGTCTCACCGTGCCCCAGTGCCTCCCCTGACCGCATGGCTACTCTAGCCTGATCCAATGTCTGAGCAGCCGAAACATAGAAGTCTGAAATTCTTTCTGACGTTGCCTTGGAAAAATAAATTTTATTTTTCTCATAAACCTCAACGAAGGCATCGAATTTTGGCAATGCCGATTCATATGCCTGCGTGATTGAAGGTCGTTGTCTCCCAAAATAATCGGGTCGAATAGTTTCATATATGGCTTCGTGCAGATCAACGAGAAGCTTGTAGCTTTCGTCGATAAATACAGCTCTTTTTTCGATCAGATTTGCATGCCCCAATTGAACTAGGTGACGCTCGGTTTGCAATGCGCTTTCCAGATTCTGTGTCTGGCGAGAGTGCTCTGATTTGAGTTTTTCTATAAGAACTTCAAAAGTCGCCTTCTCTCTCAAGCTGATGCGATCCTTCCAAATACTCCCCAGCCAAGCCGAAAGTCCGGTAATGACGATTGCCGCGCCACCAACTTGGCCGATTAAAGAGTTAAATATCTCAAACATATCGAACTACTCCGATAAAAACATAAAAAATTTGTGCGCATAATTTTAAAAAAATCAAGGCCATAGTAGGTTGCCAAAACCTTTAAAAGCTCCAGTCCTTGTCATAGTATTCGCAAGAATAAACTCGCCCGTCGGAAGTTCGGACGGCATCTTTGACGATGTCCGATCTTTTTTTGCGGGCTCGCCTTCCCTACATTATCCATTGCGTCTGTGATCTAGCCACTCGATGCTCTTAGTGATTGGATCAACGCGAACAAATATAAGTCCACTCGGCGGATTGGCATTAGAGTCAAAACCAATTTCGTCAAGCTGCTTTATTCCTGCATGATACTCAGATAGGAAATCCAAAAAAACATTAACTATTTCGTTGTAGTCGTTTTCTACTGACGATTTCTTTGGGAGAAGTAGTTTGAATTTTTTGCCATCATTTGCTTCCGCATATATGGAGAAAGCGAGGGAGTATGGATTTTCCGTACTCAGCTTACCTGCTGATCCTAAGAGGACTGGCTCTATTTTAGGTTGCGACATCACCTTGCCTGCTGTTTCGGAAAGTTTTTCCTTCAGAAGCAAGTAATGGTCCTTACCCATCTCCCCAAAAAGTGCCTTAAAGTAAGGTTTTGCTATGTAAGCCGCGACAATTGGAAAAATAAACCACTCAAGACATGCTTGAGGTCCACTAGGGGGCCTAGACTCAATCGCTATACGGATATTTGGGTTGTGCAATGCCTTCTCGAAATCAATATACAATTCACTTGGCATGCCCTCTTCATAGATTAGTGCAACGTCTGGCTTATTCATCTTTTTTCCTTAATACGTAATGCCGAACACTGCGGCGTGACCAATCGAAAAATCCCGCGCCATCAGACGCGAACAACTATCATTAATGAGCCAGCTCTCGAAGACCATGGACATTCGCCACACTGGAAAACTCAGTCTCCCAAAAAAAATTGCTAAGCTCTTTCAACTATAGCAATATCCAGAGGGGTGGAGTAGCGTTATGCCACGCACGAGATATCACCTAGGGAAAGGAGAATACCAGGAATGAAATATCGTCACTTAAATGTGTTCATGATGAAACCAGATACTGTTATCAACGGTTTCTCGGATCTACTAGTTTTGGATAAGGACGTAGTCCCATATGAACTCGATGCAGATTTTAGCTTAGAAGGAGTTTTATATGTAAAGCGCACAGTTGAAAAAAGGCCGACTTGGGGCGAATTGGTTGACACAATTACCGGAACCAACGTAATACAGATCGGAAACAAATCAAGCTCTGCGGTATTATTCATAAAAACAGATACCGACATATTCGCTATAACTTTTGGTTATGGCCGACACCTAGTAAATCTTGCAAACTTCGCCCAAGACTTCGGGCTAAAAACCGCCTTAAATACTCTTAATCACGAAAGTTTAAGAAGCGTAGATATTCATACATTAGAAGACCAACCGGTTCAAAAAAGATCACAGGCCGCACGCGACTCAGAAATAAGTGTGTTTGGCATTGATATATCTAGAGATATATTGAGAGCTGTGACTGGAACACCTAAACCAGGTATAGATTTCAAAAATATCTCTGGCGGTGACGCAATGTTTTCATTTGGTATTGAAATGGAGATCAGCGATTTACCAACCATAACTGAGAATTTAAAAACCCACTACCTAAAAGATGATTATAAAACAGACTTTCTATGGGTAGATAACGTTAGAAGAATCAAGGAAAAATCACACATAGACCAGTTAGACCGGGTTCTGCTTGAAGCAATTAAAGACCGTGATCCGAGTATAGTTATAACACTACCAGAAATAGAGAAATGGGACTCGATAACCGGCTTCAGCTTTACCCGAGCCAAAAGTGATCGATCACCAACTGTATCATCGGAAAAATATCTATCTACGATTGACAATACAAAGTTATCTATCGAGTCAGTCGAAAGAGATCATTTGTATGTTTTCGATATACATGAAAACGAATTTGATCACTCAATATACAAATGCATCTACTATGAAATAATAAACGCGAACAAAACCAACATAATATTTGGAGGGACCTAGTATGAAATTGACAACTCATTCATAGGGAGAATCAATTCTAGCTTAGCGAATATAGGTGTTTCTGAACTTCAATTTCCATGGGTCTACGTGTGGCGAGAAGCTGAGAAGGCAAAAATAGAGACTGAAGGTGATTACAATATTAGGGCCTCTCAGATGCACGGATATCACTTATTAGACAAGAGACTGATCAAAAGTAACAAATCGACTAGTTCAGTTGAACTGTGCGATTTTCTTTCAACTGAGAAGCAATTCATACACGTCAAACATCGCAAAGGGGGATCTGCTGGACTAAGCCATCTTTTCGCACAAGGGAGCGTCGCCGCAGAGATATTGCTCGGAGACCGAGAATTTAGAAAATCAGCCAGAAAGGTATTGGGTACTTTCAGTAACGCTGCACGCGAAATCATTCCACTCGACAACTTTCGAAGCGCAGAATATGAAGTGGTTTTTCTGATATTGGGCGACGATGCCGCAAACGTGAAAAGCAATCTGCCCTTCTTCAGTAAAGTAAACCTTGTTAGGGCATATGATAGTCTTTCCCAGCGAGGTTACTCCGTAAAAATATCAGCCGCCGCCAAAGTAGAAAGACCATGAACGCTTTCACGGAGATTGAATAATAATGCCCGCGGGTCTCACTGACGCTTTCTCAGAAGATTCAATATGGTTTTCATCCCATATTTCTTACCTAAACGCGATAAAAACAACGGTTCTACATCAGCAGCGAAACCGAGCAATCCCTGAAGCCTAAACACGTCTTTTTGTTCAAGCAGTCCCAGACCATACTTATGGACAAGAGCGCTAATTTCTCGCTTTCTATCACGACCAAGAGAAACTTTATCATCGTTTGTGATTACTAATCCGGTAATCCTGCGGCTCCCTCGCTTAGACAAATGTATCGTCTTATCAACATTCAAGCTTAAGCGTGGGTATTTCAAACTAGACAACAAATCTTTTATTACAGGCACGACGGACTCAGAAGCGTAAGGTAAAGACGTGGAAAATGTTAAATCGTCAGCGTAGCGAGTATAAACAAATTTGTTTTGAGATGCCCAATCAGCTACTACACTATCAAACTCATACATGATGGAGTTCGATAGTATTGGTGAAGCTGGAGAGCCGATACTCAGAGCACCGCCATTCCCTCTATTAATACATGACAGTCTTGCAATATATCGAATTTCTAGCAAATCAAGAAAAGGCAAGCTTTTCTGAAAGTGCGCTATCAGGTCATCAATTTTAATAGACGGGAAGAAGTCTTTAAAATCCAGCTTAACCATGTACTCGTTTGTTCTGTGTGCCTCGGCATTCTTTTTAATGCTTGCACCTTTTACATATGCCGACGCGGCCTCATGAATTGGCAATAGATGAAAAACGTTATGAATCAACCAATGTTGAACATACTTTGTTTCCCTGGCAGGTTGAGAGATTATTCGCAACCCGCCATTCTTTTTTGGAATACTATAAGTTTTATAAGAATAAGGAGCCCTCGAAACCACACGTACTAACTGTTCGCTTGACAATGACAAATCAGCCAACATTTTCTCAAGCGTTTTATGGGCGATCACTTCCCACCCCCAAACAGCCGACGAATAACTCTAAGCCGGTGATTATCTTTTCCCGAAGTATTATAGAACTCTTTACACTCTGTAGAAATACGTAGCTTATCTATCGGCACAGAAGAGCTCGCAGAAAAATTAACCCTGTGGAACTCAGAGTTTCTAGCGACGTAAAATTGGGAATCACTATAAATCTCAAGACTAATGAGCCTGAATCGCTGAAGCAAAAAAAGTTTGCCCCTTAGTTGATCCCTGCCAGTGTCAACTCCTAGCCTGGAAAGGTAATCCAATAGCTCGCTCTCTTTAACGGCAACAAATAGCTTTATAAGCTCATACAAGAGAACAAAAACATGGGAGCTATTGGATACTTTAAGAAGCTGCGATTTCGGCAGTTCGTCCAACTCGCGCTGAACATCAACCACAACATCCTCTATGATCTCAGCAGTTATAGTAAGTGGAAATCCGACTTCAAATGGATAACTTTTTACTGCAGTTCGCTTATCGTTTGAGATATGTCGAAAAATACCTAATTTTATGAATGAGTCATTCTGAAAGTGACCTTCCGAGCAAACAGCAACAATTTTGTCGTTGAACTCCTTCAACTGAGAAAACGCACCAAGCTCAGCTATTGCTCCGGGACTCTCTAGTATGATAACAACCAGAGAGCACATTGCAGCCAACTCCACCTCGAGATCAATCAGATTTCTAAAGATTGCGTCAACTTGCCAATTAGTGACATCCTCAGGCTTGAAGAACTCAATTCTATTATTGAGGTCTGTCTCAAGCGCGTGACGTAGCGACTGTACCGAAGGGGTGGGATCGTCCGGATGCCCCTTTTCAGGCGACCGGCCACCACACAGAAGAACGATGTGAGACTTACAGTACTCGACTCTTGATGACTCTATTTTTATCGATGATAGAGCAGCAAGTCGAGGATCTGTCATTTAGAAGAGGTTCTTTACCAAGAAACAGCCGCAGAGAATATCTGTGGACCGTAATGAGCCCGCGATTGGAGGGCCGCAGATATTCTCTGCGGAATAAATCCAAGCAATTTTCTAGAGTCTGGCTAATCGCCCGACTAAGCATCGGTACCGAGACCGAGCTTGTACGCGTAAAGAACGGGTCGAATATCCCAAACGGCATTGACGCTGTCAATATGACATACGCGAAATTTAAGAATTTTTAGCTCATTCCTCTTTCAGATCACGAATAGTCGCTCATATCAATAACGAACACCCTCCATTATTTGATCCACGATCAGGGTATAAATAGAGGTAGCGCCTCAAAGGCTACGACCTTAAACCATTGATTTTTAACTAAATAGTAATGCGATTTGACTCCTGGTGCCGCACCATACGCAAGACCGAAGAAGGCTCACCGAAAGGTGGGCCTTTTTTGTTTGTGGCGTGCCGGTCCCGCATTGCTCGCGCGACCCTCTTACGCTTTTCAAGAAAGCGCACCGTCAAGGGGCTCGTTCACCTGTAAAGCGACGCACTCCTGCCCCAGAGGCAAGTACCCGCTGCGAGACGATTCATGCAGCGCGGCAAGCCATCCATTTCCACATCACAAACGCTACGCAATCCAGGCAGCAACCGAGCGTTGCAACGCAACAATTCCAACCTCAACGCCGCCCCCAACCAGTCACACTTTGTAACACCCCCGACACACCACTCATCCCTCCCCCCTAAAGCTATCCCCCCACCCCGTCGATACCCCTTGCACATACTCTAATCATGGATTGATGAAATGATTATCTCCTTAAGCACTACTGCCCCTGTAGTGGTCTAATGATTCCGGACACTCATTTAGGCGAGAATATCGCCAGATAGAGGTGTCTGATGACCAAACAAC
>NZ_JAFFZW010000004.1 GCF_017826695.1 Pseudomonas alliivorans | reverse complement strand
CTGACGCGCCATTTCGGCTACGACGACTGGGGCCAGCAGATCAGTGAAACCGGACCGGATGGAGTGGTCAGTTTCAAGGAAACAGACCAGATTTTCAGCCCGGATGGGCCGGTGACACGTGAATGGCTGCAGCACTCAATTGACGCAACCGAAAAATACAACCTGACCGTGACACAGATGAACCTGTTCGGTGAGCCGGTCAGTGTTGAGCGATTTGACCACCTGGGACAGTCCGGTGGCATCCACGTCTCTCATTACGACGGATTGGGCCGTGTGGCCGAGGAAGTCGACGCACTGAATCACGTCACCGGTTACCAATACGACGCCTTTGACCGCCATGTGCAACACATCCTTCCCGACAAGGCCGTGGTCAAGCGGACCTATGCCCCGCACAGTATCGAAGACTTGCCCATCCTGATTTCCGTCAACGACAAGGTGCTCGGTGAGCAGGCGTTCGACAGTCTGGATCGTCGCCGGCGCACGGTAACCGGGGGGCGTGAACAGACCTACAGGTTCAAATCGAGCCAGTTCCGGCCCTGCTCTGTGAGAAACGCCAGAGATCAGACCATTGAATATGTTTACAACCCCGCACTGGGTGAGGAGCCGCTGCAACGCAATATCGTCGACAACCCCGCACTGGGTGAGGAGTCGCAGCAGCACGCTGGCGTCGAAGGCCCCATCCGCGCCATCAGCGCCACTTACCAGTACGACTTCAAGAACGCGCGATTGACAGAATGCGAGGAGCAGGACCAGAAGCTGGTCCGTGAGTATTTCAGCAATGGAGAACTCAAGAGCGAAACGCGCACTGGCGGAACCGACGTGCATACGATGCACTACCTGTACAGCCTGGAGGGACGCCTGCTTGAGTACAAGGATGTGCTTGGTCAGGTTCAGACATGCGAGTACGACCAATATGGGCGTATCGAAAAAACACAGCTCCAAGACGCCGTCAGCGCTACCTTTTCCTATGATCCATTGGGCCAGGTCAAGTGCATTGAAACGGTCAGTGGTGCGCAGAAGGTGAGCACCACTCTGGACTACGATGACTTCGGTCGCGAGACACAGCGCAGTTTCGATCTTGATGGCGTGCTTCAAGTCATGACTCAGGTCTGGGACAACACCGACCAGCTCAAGCAACGGACGCTCAAGCAGGGTGACACCCTCTTGCGTGATGAAGGGTATACCTACGACGCGCGCGGTCGGCTGACCGGCTACACCTGCACAGGCAGCCAACCTCCTGTGGATGCTTACGGCAAGGTCATCGAGTCGCAGTTGTTCCGATTCGACACCGTCGACAACATTACCCAAGTGCGTACGGTATTCGATGGCGGCAGCAATGTTGCCACCTACCATTTCGACAATGATAAGGACCCCACACAGTTAAGCGGAGTGACCAACACTCATGCAGATTATGGTGAGATCGAGTTGCTGTATGACGGCGATGGAAACCTGCTGCGGGACGAAGCAAAAAGGACGTTGACTTACGATGCGCTCAACCGTCTGACCTCTGTCAGCGCCCCTGACGGTGGACCTGTCGATACCGGAGACTATCGTTATGACCCGACGGATACACTCAGTGGCCACGGCGATGATCGGCGCTTTTATAACGCCGGACAACTGTCTACCCGACTGACAGGGGATACGCCCTGTTCTTACTTGCGGGGAGGCTCCCACTTATTGGCTGACACCGATAAGGGGATAGTGGCCAATGATCATAACAACACGGTGCTGTATGCGATGAACAACGACGCGGTTAAACCCTGCGCCTACACCGCATATGGTTATCGAACCGCCTCTGGATCGAAGCCGGGAGGCGCCGGTTTCAACGGCGAGTACGGTGAACCTGGCACCGACTGGCAACTGCTGGGCAATGGATATCGAGCTTATAACCCCGTGCTGATGAAGTTTCATAGCCCGGACAGCCTGAGTCCGTTCGAGGAAGGCGGTGTGAACGCTTACGCGTATTGCGAGGGGGATCCGGTCAACGGTGTCGATCCGTCCGGGCATGGTTTCTGGTCAGGTCTGGCGCGCGCCGTGGGCATCAAACCGACGCTCAAGGCAGGCAAGGCGGGTGTCCAGGGTATACCTGGTGTGTTTACTGCTATTGAGGAAGGAGCAGAACAAAGCCTTCTGAGAACCGTAAAATCAACGGATATCGATAACTTCAATGTGATTTATCAACACAGGAAAAAGATTGCGGAAGAGGCCGAAGCAGCGTTTTTCAACAGTGAAAAGTCCGGGAAGATACCGACCAAAAGGATGGGGGCCAAAGAGTTGGCCCAGTCTGATGCCTCGCAGGCAATGGACGATCTGAACGCGCTCAAGAGGCGCAAAGGCAGGCCTGGAATCACAAAACAATCAAGAATGAATATGATCAAAGAAATTCAGAGGATAAATACTGCTGAACCGACGAGTGCCACACGTAAACTCGCCAACCCTGGCGGAACTGCGCAAAATCTGAGGGACAGGAACGCTTACCTGGTCAAGAGTGAAAACAAAAGGGCCCGAAAGGATTCATGATTGAAGCACGTGCATAGAATGACTGATCTTCCGGTCGTTCGTTTCTGGAAAGGTGGCTTTCATGCCACCTTTCCAGGCGCTTGCGCGTTCCGTGTGGTGGCCTCAATCCAACTGCACAACCCCTTGCTCAATCGCTTTGACCACCGCCGCCCGCATATTGCAAACCCCGAACTTGCGGCGAATGTTGCATAAATGAAAGTTAATCGCTGCCTCGCTGCAATCCTGGATTCTTGAGGTCTCCCATGCGGTCTTGCCGAGCATGGACCAATGCAGGGCTTCCCGTTCCTTGGGGGTCAGGTGTACATGGGGTTCGCGGGTGGGTGAGATGAGAGGGGGGGCTTTGTCGCTGCGGTTCATTGCAGGTTCCTCGTCCATGAAAACCGTCCCCTACCTTAGCGCGCCGGCGCTCGCCTGAAACCTGTCAGAAATGACATCGCCTTACGTTCCACGTCGCCATAAAAGCGAATTTTACGGTTTCTTTATACCTCCCGCGCTGCCTCGCCCTCGTTCCTTTACGCCCTGGATCACGACAATGCCATTACGCGGCTATCGCGGTAATCGACGTGGCCTGATCATGGGGAAATTGCAATGAGCGTTATGGATGGTATCTCTCTGTTGATGGGAGTCGGGCTGTTCATCTATCTGTTGGTGGCGCTGCTGCGCGCCGACCAGAACTAGGAGCGGCCATGCACAGTTATGACTATCTGTTGATCCTGGCCTTTCTGGTGCTGCTGCTATTGCCTGCACCCTGGCTCGGGCGTTTCTATTATCGGGTGATGGAAGGCGAGCGAACCTGGCTCAGCCCGGTATTGGGGCCTGTGGAACGGGCCTGCTACCGGATATCCGGCGTCGATCCGCAGGTGGAACAGTCCTGGAAACAGTACGCCTGGGCCTTGCTGGCGTTCAATCTGGCAGGCTTTGTGGTGCTGTTCGCGATCCTGCTGTTGCAGGGCGTGCTGCCGCTCAACCCGCAGCAGTTGCCGGGCATGGAGTGGTCGCTGGCGTTCAACACCACCATGAGTTTTGTGACCAACACCAACTGGCAGGCCTACAGTGGCGAAGCATCGCTCAGCTACCTGAGCCAGATGGTCGGCCTGACCGTGCAGAACTTTGTCAGCGCCGCGACTGGCCTTGCCGTGCTGGTCGCGTTGTGCCGAGGCATCAGCCGTCGATCCTCCAACAGCCTGGGCAATTTCTGGGCCGACATGACCCGCGCAACGCTGTACGGCCTGCTGCCGGTCAGCATCGTGCTGGCCGTATTTCTGGTCTGGCAGGGCGTGCCGCAAAGCTTCGCGCATTACATCGACGCGCTCACGTTGCAAGGCACCGACCAGAGCTTGCCGATGGGGCCTGCCGCGAGTCAGATCGCAATCAAACAGCTGGGTACTAATGGCGGCGGCTTCTTTGGTGTCAACTCGGCGCACCCGTTCGAGAACCCGACGGCCTGGAGCAACCTGTTCGAACTGGTCTCGATCCTGCTGATCCCGGCGGCGCTGGTGTTCACCTTTGGTCATTACGTCAAGGACATGCGCCAGAGCCGCGCAATTCTCGGCTGCATGCTCGCGTTGTTGCTGATGGGCGGTGCGGTGTCGCTGTGGGCGGAGTACCAGCCCAACCCGATGTTGAATCTGGCGGGCGTCGAGCAGACCGCACCGCTGGAAGGCAAGGAAACCCGATTCGGCACCACCGGCACAGTGCTCTGGTCGGTGGCAACAACCGCGGCTTCCAACGGCTCGGTCAATGGCATGCATGACAGCCTCAATCCGCTGACGGGCATGGTGGCGCTGGTCAACATGATGGTCGGCGAAGTGATCTTCGGCGGCGTCGGTGTCGGCCTCAACGGCATGCTGCTGAACGTGCTGATCGCCGTGTTTCTGGCAGGCCTGATGATTGGTCGTACGCCGGAATACCTGGGCAAGAAGCTGCAGGCCCAGGAAGTCCGGTTGCTGGTTGCGACGCTGCTGGTGATGCCGGTCGGCGTGCTGGTGCTGGGCGCCATCGCGGCGAGCCTGCCGGGCCCGGCGGGTGCGATCAGCAACCCCGGCCCGCACGGCTTCAGTCAGTTGCTTTACGCCTACACCTCGGCCACGGCCAACAACGGCTCGGCGTTCGGTGGTTTCAGCGCTAACACCACGTTCCATAACCTGATGCTTAGCGTGGCGCTCTTTATCGGTCGGTTCGGCTACATCCTGCCGGTCCTTGCCCTGGCGGGCAGCCTGGCGATGAAGAAAAGCCTGCCGCAGGGTCAGGACAGTTTCCCGACCCACGGGCTGCTGTTTGTCACGTTGCTGACTGTGACCATTCTGCTGGTCGGCGGGCTGACCTTTTTGCCGACGCTGGCACTGGGTCCGATTGCCGAACACTTGAGCCTGGGTTTCTGAGGAGCCGACCATGAATATGCCTATTTCTTCTGTCAAACAGGCTGAATCCCAAGCCGCTCAGACCTCTGCCAGGACCGGTATGTCGGCCCTGTGGCGTCCGGCACTGGTGCAAGCCTTCGTCAAGCTGGACCCGCGTCTGCTCAAGCGTTCGCCGGTGATGCTGGTGGTGGAACTGACGGCCATCCTGACCACCGTGTTGTGTTTCATTCCCGATCCGCAGGTGTCGACCTCGGTAGCGTTGCAGATCGCGCTGTGGCTGTGGTTTACCGTGCTGTTCGCCAACTTCGCCGAAGCGCTGGCAGAAGGCCGTGGCAAGGCCCGGGCCGACAGCCTCAAGGCGGGCAGTGAAGGGCTTAAGGCCCGTATCCGTGACGAGAACGGCAGCCTGCGCACCGTCAACGCCAGCGAACTGCGCAAGGGCGATGTGGTGCGCGTCGAAGCCGGGGAGATGATTCCCGGCGACGGCGAGGTCATCGAAGGCATTGCGGCAGTCAACGAAGCTGCGATTACCGGTGAGTCCGCCCCCGTGATCCGCGAGTCCGGCGGCGACCGCTCGGCCGTGACCGGCAACACGCGACTGGTCTCCGACTGGTTGCTGGTGCGTATCAGTGCCAACCCCGGTGAGTCGACGCTGGACCGCATGATCGCGCTGGTAGAGGGCGCCAAGCGTCAGAAAACACCCAACGAAGTGGCGCTGGACATCCTGCTGATCGGTTTGACCCTGATCTTTTTGCTGGTGGTCATCACCCTGCAGCCGTTTGCCCACTTCGCCGGTGGCAGCCTGCCGCTGGTGTTTCTGGTCGCATTATTGGTAACGCTGATTCCGACCACGATTGGCGGCCTGCTGTCGGCCATCGGTATCGCCGGAATGGACCGGCTGGTGCGCCTCAACGTGATCGCCAAGTCCGGTCGCGCCGTGGAGGCTGCGGGTGACGTTCATGTGCTGCTACTCGACAAGACCGGCACCATCACTTTCGGCAATCGTCGTTGTGCTGCTGTTTACGCAGCACCCGGCGTAACGCCGAAAGAGTTGGGTGAGGGTGCCTTGCTCGCTTCGCTGGCCGATGAAACCGCTGAAGGCAAATCCATCGTCGAGTTTCTGCGCAACCTGCATCCCATGAATGAGCCGACACTGAGTTCGGTGACTGCGGTGCCGTTCAGCGCTGACACGCGGTTGTCCGGCGTGGATTATCAGGGCCATGTGTATCGCAAGGGCGCGGTGGATTCACTGCTGGCGTTCATCAACCTGCAACGTAGCGACCTGCCTGCACCGCTGGCACGTGAAGTCGACAAGATCGCCAAGACAGGCGGTACGCCACTGCTGGTGTGCGCCAACGGTCGTCTGTTGGGCGCGATTCACCTTAAAGACGTGGTGAAGCCGGGTATCCGCGAGCGCTTCGAAGAGTTGCGCAAGCTGGGCATCCGCACCGTGATGGTGACCGGCGACAACCCGCTGACCGCCGCGGCGATTGCGGCAGAAGCGGGGGTCGATGATGTGCTGGCCGAAGCCACTCCGGAGAAGAAGCTGGAACGGATTCGTCAGGAGCAGGGCGAAGGTCGTCTGGTCGCCATGTGCGGCGACGGCGCCAACGACGCTCCGGCGCTTGCGCAGGCTGACGTCGGCATGGCCATGAACGACGGCACGCAGGCGGCTCGTGAAGCGGCCAACATGGTCGATCTGGACAGCGACCCCACCAAGCTGCTGGACGTGGTGCACATCGGCAAGCAATTGCTGGTGACGCGCGGCGCGCTGACCACGTTCTCCATCGCCAACGACGTGGCCAAGTACTTCGCCGTGCTGCCCGCGCTGTTCGCTGCGATCTACCCGCAACTGGGCGTGCTCAACGTGATGCAACTGGCCAGCCCGCAGAGCGCGATTCTGTCGGCGATCATCTTCAACGCGTTGATCATCGTCGTGCTGATTCCCCTGGCCCTGCGTGGCGTGCGGGTTCAGGCCGCCAGCGCTGCGCACCTGCTGCGTCGAAACCTGCTGATCTACGGCGTGGGTGGCATCTTCGTGCCGTTCGTGGGGATCAAGCTGATCGACATGCTGCTGGTGGCACTGGGTCTGGTTTGAATGGTTGCCTTGGCTGCGCGCCGGTCGGTGTGCAGCTTCACCTGATTGAGGATGTAGAGATGGCGAGTGTAGTGCGTCCGGCCCTGAGCCTGATTGTATTGATGAGTCTGATGACCGGCGTGGCCTATCCGCTGGTGGTGACCGGCGTCGCGCAAGTGGCGTTCCCGGCGCAGGCCAATGGCAGCCTGCTTTATGACCAGGACGGCAAGGTGCGCGGTTCCGAGTTGATCGCCCAGGCGTTCACCGGCGATGAGTGGTTCCAGCCGCGTCCTTCGGCCGGTGCCTTCGCAACGGTCGCCAGCGGTGCCAGCAACTTTGCACCGAGCAACCCGGCACTGGCGACCCGTGTCACCGAAGACGCCGCCAAACTGGCTGTGCCCGGTCAGGGCCCGGTGCCGCTGGCCTTGCTGACCACATCCGGCAGCGGGCTTGATCCGCACCTGTCGCCAGAGGCCGCACGCTGGCAGGCCGAACGCGTGGCCAGCGCCCGGGAACTGCCTCTGGACAGGGTTCAGGCGTTGATTGAAGCCAACACCCGCCGCCCATTGATCGGCCCGCCAGTGGTCAACGTATTGACCTTGAATATGAGCCTGAATCAGATAACGTCTGCACAACGCAACGCGCAACTGTAACATTCGCTGACATAATGCGCGCCGCGTGCTGTGGGAGGCGGCTTGCCAGCGATGAACGATGACACGGTTCGTCTGACTCACCACGCCGGCTTTATCGCCGGCAGGCCGCCTCCCACGGTCAGGTGTCTACTGTCAGGCAGCGGTGTCAGAGAGAACGGCGTTTTTCCCGACAGTGCTGATATTCAACGGCTCCCTGGCCATACCGAAAGAGAGTGATACCCAACGTGAGTGATTCCGGTCGAGCAGACGCATTACTGGCTCAATTGCCCCGCGACGGCCGAGGGCGGCTGAAGGTTTTTCTGGGAGCAGCGCCGGGTGTGGGCAAGACCTACGCCATGCTGCAGGCCGCTCACAAACAGCTGCGTCAGGGCGTGAACGTCATGGCAGGCGTGGTGGAAACTCACGGACGGGCGGAAACCGAAGCCCTGCTCAATGGCCTTCCACAGCAGCCGCTATTGCGCAGCGAGTACCGCGGCATGACGCTGGAGGAAATGGACCTCGACGCGCTGCTCAAGGCCGCGCCGAATCTGGTGCTGGTCGATGAACTGGCGCACAGCAACGCGCCTGGCAGTCGTCACGCCAAGCGCTGGCAGGACATTCAGGAACTGCTGGCTGCGGGCATCGACGTGTACACCACCGTCAACGTTCAGCATCTGGAAAGCCTGAATGATCAGGTGCGTGGCATCACCGGTGTGCAGGTCCGAGAAACGCTGCCGGACTGGGTATTGCAGGAAGCCTTCGACCTGATCCTCATCGACCTGCCGCCCCGCGAGCTGCTGGAGCGGTTGCGCGAAGGGAAGGTCTATGTGCCGGAACAGGCGCGTGCCGCCATCGACGCCTTCTTCACTCCGACCAACCTCAGCGCCCTGCGCGAACTGGCCATGCAGACGGCCGCTACTCAGGTCGACAACGATCTGGCGCAGGGCTATCGGCAACTGGGTCAGGCCGCTCCGGCGGTACGCGGGCGTCTGCTGGTGGGGATTGACGGCGACGTGCAGGCCGAACGTCTGGTGCGGCATGCCAGCCGGGTCGCCCAGCGTCGTCATTTGCCGTGGAGTGCGGTGCATGTGGACGACGGACAGACGCTGGATGAACAGTCCCGGGCGCGTCTGCAGGGCGCCCAGCAACTGGCCGAGCGGCTGGGCGGCGAAGTGGTGTCCCTGCGCGCCGGAGAAGTCGCCAGAACCCTGATTCAGCATGCGGTGGAGCGTCGTGCCAATGTGGTGTTGGTCGGCCAGTCGCATCGACACTGGCACCGTCGTATTTTCGGCGGCGGTGTCGCTGCACGGCTGCTGCGCGAAGGGCACGGTCTGGAAGTCTGTGTGCTGGACGACAGCGAGCAGCAACCCGACCAGCCGCCACGTGCCCGACCGCTGCGCGATGTGGTGTGGTTCGACTATGGTCTGGCGCTGTTTGCGACGGTGTTGGCCAGTCTGGTGGCATGGGGCGTTGCGGGCGTGCTGGCACTGCCCAACATCTCGCTGATCTTTCTCGCAGCCGTGCTACTGGTGGCGGTGCGCAGCAGCATGGGGCCGGCACTGGCCTGTGCCGGACTGTCGTTTCTGGCTTACGACTTTCTGTTCATTCCGCCCAGTTTCTCGCTGAGCATTCAGCGCAATGAAGACGTGTTGACCCTGATGTTTTTTCTGCTGATGTCGGCACTGACCGGCAAACTGGCGGCACGTCAGCGTCGACAATTGCAGGCATTGCGCGATACGCAGGAACAGACCAGCGAGTTGCTGGACCTGTCACGCAAGATGACCGCCGCGGCCGACAGCAAGGCAGTGTTTCAGGCCGCCGAACAGCACTTCAGTGGCTGGAAGGAATTGAAGCTATGCCTGTTGGATCGTGACAGGCAGGGCGGCTGGACCGTCGAGAGTGGCGGACCGCTGACCTTCACCGAGGCCGAGCGCGCTGCCGCCGACTGGGCCTGGCAGCATGAACAGCCTGCCGGCAGCGGCACCGGCACCTTGCCCTCGGGGCAATGGTGGTGGTGGCCGATTACCGCCGAAGAGGGGCCGTTGGCACTGCTCGGCGTCACCGCTCGTAAAGGTCAGTCGTTCACGGCGCAGCATCGCCGTCTGCTGGCGGCGCTGACCCAACCCTTGGCTCAAGCCCTGGCGCGTGCGCAGTTGGCCGAAGAACTGGAAGCCGCGCGCTTGCACGGCGAAACCGAACAATTGCGCAGTGCGTTGCTGGCCTCGGTTTCCCATGACCTGCGCACACCGCTGACTTCAATGCGCGGCAGCATCGACAGCCTGCTGGCGTTGGGCGAGGCCATTGCGCTGGAGGATCGCCGCGAGCTGCTCGAAGGCACGCGCGATGAAGCCGAGCGCCTGGACCGCTATATCCAGAACCTGCTGGACATGACCCGGCTCGGCCACGGCGCATTGAAACTGGCCCGCGACTGGGTCTCGCCCGCTGATATTGTCGGCAGCGCGCTCAACCGGCTGCGTGCGGTCATGACGCCCTTGCAGGTCAGCACCGAGGTGGCCGACGCACTGCCACTGCTGTACGTGCATGCCGCGCTGATCGAGCAGGCGCTGGTGAACGTACTGGAAAACGCTGCACGCTTCTCACCGCCGCAAGGACGTCTGCACGTGGTGGCGGGCGTGGTGGACAGCGAACTGTTTTTCTCGGTCAGTGATGAGGGGCCGGGAATTCCCGAAGAGGAGCGCGCAAAGATCTTTGACATGTTCTACACCGCTGCACGCGGTGACCGGGGCGGGCAGGGTACGGGTCTGGGGCTTGCGATCTGCCAGGGCATGGTCGGCGCGCATGGCGGGCGCTTGAGCGTCGGCGAAGGCATCGATGGTCTGGGTACGCGCATCACCCTGTTTCTGCCATTGCAGGCTCAGCCCGACGCTGAAACGGAGGAGCCGGCTTGAGTGGATACCGGGTTAAGCTTGTGGGCCATCACCGTATTGCAACGGCCGCGCACTCATGAGTCAGACAGCAACCATTCTGGTGATCGACGATGAGCCGCAGATACGCAAATTCCTGCGTATCAGCCTCGTGTCCCAGGGTTACAAGGTTCTGGAAGCGGCCACCGGAGCGGAGGGGCTGACTCAGGCGGCGCTGAACAAACCTGATCTGTTGGTGCTCGATCTGGGGCTTCCGGACATGGATGGTCAGCAGGTGCTGAGCGAGTTTCGTGAATGGTCGACGGTGCCGGTTCTGGTGCTTTCGGTGCGTGCGAGCGAAGCGCAGAAGGTCCAGGCGCTGGACGCCGGTGCCAACGATTACGTGACCAAACCCTTCGGGATTCAGGAGTTTCTGGCCCGGATCAGGTCACTGTTGCGCCAGTCGTGCGGCAGTGAAAAGCCCGACGCCGCATTGACCTTCGGCCCGCTGACGGTGGACCTGGCGTACCGCCGCGTATCGCTGGACGGCAATGAAGTGGCATTGACCCGCAAGGAGTACGCGGTCCTCGCACAACTGGCGCGCCATCCCGGACGCGTCATCACCCAGCAGCAACTGCTCAAGGACATCTGGGGCCCGACCCACACTGAAGACAGCCACTACCTGCGTATTGTGGTGGGGCACCTGCGTCAGAAACTGGGCGATGACCCGACCGCGCCGAGGTTCATCCTGACTGAGGCAGGGGTGGGGTATCGGTTGCTGTCCAGAGATTGAACCGACGTCTAACGCTGACTCTCGTACCGATCCAGCGTATCGCGGGCAATTTCACGGCCCAGGGCGATGAGCTCCGGGGCCTTGTAGAACTCGAAGAACCGGCACACGCGTTTTGGCACGTTGATCAGGATGTCCGGCGGATACCCGGCGATCTTGTACTGCGCCAGCGACGTCTGCATCACCTCGAAGCTCTGGTTGATCAAGTCCAGCAGCGAAGCAGGCCCGACGTTGTCGACAATGACCGAGCCGCTTGCCGATTTCGGCGCGCCCTCAGCCTGTGGCGCGGCAGAGGGTTGCTGGCCCTGTGGATCGGCACTGACCTCGCCCAGCCAAGGGTTGGGTACACGGGCGGCGGCGGATTTCAGGCTGTTGGTCTCAGCCGTTAGTGATGCAACGCCCGTGGTTTCCAGCTTGCGGCGGAACGGCAGGCGCGAGCCAAGCGAGTTGATCAGCAGGTCGAAGCGTTTTTTTACCGCGGGCGGACGTTCGATGATCGGCAACTGATAGTGCTGCTGGTGGGTCGAGTTGAGGTTCACCGCAACGATCAGATCGCAATGGCTGGACACCACCGGCACGATGGGCAGGGGATTCAACAGACCGCCATCGACCAGCATCCGGCCTCCCTGCATGACCGGCGTGAACAGGCTCGGAATGGCGGCCGAGGCGCGCATCGCCTGATGCAGACAGCCTTCCTGAAACCAGATTTCCTGCTGATTGGTCAGGTCGGTCGCCACCGCTGTGTAAGGAATTCTCAGGTCTTCGATGTTGATCTCGCCGACGATGTCGCGGATCTGGCCGAACACTTTTTCGCCGCGTATTGCACCCAGCCGGAAACTCACATCCACCAGACGCAATACGTCCAGATAATCCAGGCTCTCGATCCACTCGCTGTACCGGTCGAGTTTGCCCGCTGCGTAGATCCCGCCTACCACAGCCCCCATCGAGCAGCCTGCGATGCAGGCAATCTCGTAACCTCGTCGTTCCAGTTCCTGAATCACGCCGATGTGCGCGTAACCGCGGGCGCCCCCGGAACCCAGAACCAGTGCGATGCGTTTTTTCATCCGTGCGCTCCTGAGCATTGACTTAACTTATCTGTCATGTACGACGCCCCCACGCAAGCTGACGAAAACAGTTACCCTTGGGCCCGCGCATGACGGCACTTTCAGCCAATATTGCCGTCAAAGCCGCACAATTCAATTTCTACTTGAGGTAACACCCCATGAAAGCCTGGATCTGTCTGCCATTGTTCATCGTGGTTCTTGCAGGTTGTGCTGGCAAGACCGGGTATCGGGACAGCTGTGCCACGCAACTCGATGCGGCCTGGCATGAGCTTGATCTGGCCAAGGCCGAAGGCTTTGCCGGAACCGTCAGTTACTCCAAGGCCCTCTCGCTGCTGACAGGTGCCAAGACCCAGCAGCAGTTCGAAGCGTTCGAAGGCTGCACCGAGAAGTCCGAAAAGGCCCGTTTCTACATTCGTGAGTCGCGCGCCGGTCGTTGATCGTTCTCTAGCGGGCAGGCGCATACCTTGTGCTTGCCCGTCGTCGTTTTAACGCTTTCTCAACAAATCCCTGATCCCGCTTCAGCAAATCCCTACTCCCTCTGGTGAAACGACCTACGCTAACCGTAAAGTGATCATACGTTTGGCATCCTTGGTCGTGCGTGACCAGTCATAAAGCAGTTGCCGGGGAGGCGTATCAATGGGCAAAAGACTCGAAGCATGCCTGAGCGCCATCAATGAGGTGGTGCTGGGCAAGGAAGCACAGGTGCGTCTGGCGATGACCTGCCTCATCGGTGGTGGACATCTGCTGATCGAAGACTTGCCCGGCATGGGCAAAACCACACTCAGTCACGCGCTGGCGAAGATTCTGGGCCTGAGCTATCAGCGCATCCAGTTCACCTCCGACCTGTTGCCGGGCGACATCCTCGGCACGTCGGTGTTTGATCGCGATACGGGGCAATTCACCTTTCATCCGGGGCCTATCTTTGCCGAACTGGTGCTGGCGGATGAAATCAATCGTGCCACGCCCAAGAGCCAGAGCGCGCTATTGGAGGCGATGGAGGAAGGGCAGGTGTCCATCGAGGGGGCGACCCGCCTGCTGCCGGATCCTTTTTTCGTGATCGCCACCCAGAACCCGTTCAGCTCTGGCGGCACTTTCGCCTTGCCCGAGTCGCAACTGGACCGGTTCCTAATGCGTATTTCCATGGGCTATCCGGCCCGGGCTGCCGAGAAAGCGCTGCTGCTGGGCGAGTCGCGCCGTGAGTTGTTGCCACGCCTGCAGCCGATTCTGGATCACGCCATACTCGGCCAGTTACAGGCCGAAGCGCGTCAGGTGCGGGCCAGCGATGCGCTGGTCGATTATGTGCTGCGTCTGGTGGATGCGACCCGCAGCCAGCCGCAATTCGCTTACGGACTGTCGCCGCGTGCCAGTCTGGCGATTCTGGCGGCGGCGCGAGCCTGGGCCATGCTGGCTGGCCGTGATTATGTGATCCCGGAAGACGTGCAGTCAGTGCTGCCGTCGGTGGTGGGACATCGTCTGCGCGAACGCACCGATCCGACCGGCCATGGCGGCGGGGCACTGGTGCAATGGCTGCTGCGTGAGGTGCCGGTGCTTTGATTCCGCCGCTCAAACCGTTCTGGCAACGCTGGCTGGCAAGACGCATCCCTGCGGCGTCGCGCATCGTGCTCGATCATCGACGCATCTTCATTCTGCCGACGCGCACGGGCGTGACCTTCATGGTCGTGCTGGTCCTGATGCTGCTGGTCGCGATCAACTATCAGAACAGCCTTGCCTATGGCCTGACCTTCCTGCTGTTGTCGGTCGGGGTGCTGGCGATTTTGCATACGTACCGCAACCTGAGCGGGCTGATCCTTAGTGCCGGACCGGCGCGCTCCGTTTTCGTCGGCGAGGCCGTGCAGTTGCGTCTGCGCCTTGAAAGCGCACGCCATGCACATCAGGCGCTCGGGCTGGGTTGGGAGGCGGGCAGCCTGCAGCATGGCGACGTCAGCGCCCAGGGACTGACCGAGGTCGAGCTGACGCTGCCGGCTGAGCGTCGAGGCTGGCTGCGCGCGCCTCGACTGCGTGTGGAGAGCGTGTTTCCGCTAGGCGTTTTTCGGGCCTGGACCTGGCTGGATCTCGAGCAGACTGCGCTGATCTATCCGCGGCCGTTGGTCGGTACGATGCCACTGCTCACCGGCGTGCAACCCCACGCCGAAGATGAAGGCCACGCCACTCAGGGCGCCGGTGTGGATGACTATCAGGGATTGCGTGTCTACCAGCCGGGGGACAACCGCGGGCGACTGCACTGGAAGGCCTATTCGCGGGGGCAGGGACTGCTGGTCAAGGCGTTCACTGATCTGAGCGGGCATGAGCTGTGTCTGGATTTTCTGGCGTTGGGCGGCACTATCGAAGAGCGCCTCTCGCGTCTGTGCTACTGGGTGCTGGAGCTGTCCGAGCGTCGCCAGCCATTTGCGTTGCGCTTGCCGGGCTTTCTGTCCAGCGTGGACGTCGGCGATGCGCATCGGGAAGCCTGCCTGCGCGCGTTGGCCTTGTATGGGCAGCGGCCATGACGACCAACGCTGCGGTAAGCCAGCCGATTCCCCGGGTCAGCCTGACCTGGCTGTTGCTGGCGCAGGCACTGGTGGTGGCGCCGTTTGCGTTACACGTACCGGCCTCGATCATGGCGCTCTGGCTGGGTTGCAGCCTGTGGCGTGTCCAGGCGTTTCGCATGCGTGTGCGTTTGCCCGGCACCTGGGTCAAGTCCGGATTGCTGGTCGGCACGGCCGCAGGGGTCTATCTGGCGCGAGGCAGTCTGGTGGGACTGGATGCAGGCGCGGCGCTGCTGGTGGCGGCATTTGTGCTGAAGATGCTGGAAATGAATACGCACCGCGATGCGCGGGTGCTGATCTTTCTCGGCTTTTTCTGCGTGGCGGTCGGCTATCTGTTCGAGGATAACCTGCTGTGGGCGCTGTTCAGCCTGCTGCCGATCGCGGCTCTGCTGGCGGCTTTGATCGGCCTGCAGCAGTCGGATCTGGCCAGCAAGCCTTCGGGAACCCTGAAGCTGGCGTTCAAACTGATGGCGCAAGCCGTGCCGCTGATGATTCTGCTGTTTCTGTTCTTTCCGCGTCTGGAGCCGCTCTGGTCGCTGCCCCAGCCCAGCAATAAAGGGGTAACCGGGCTTTCCGACAACATGGCACCCGGGGACATGGCCGAACTGAGCCGCTCGCCTGCGCTGGTGTTTCGTGCCAGTTTCGAAGGGCCTGTACCGGCGCGCAATCAACTGTACTGGCGCGGCCTGACGCTGGAGCAGTTTGACGGCCGGCGCTGGTCGCAGTCGGCACGCGCCCAGGCCGTGCAGGTGCCTCAATGGCTCAAGCGCGGTCAGCCGGTGGTCTACAGCATCGTCATGGAAGCCAGCGGCCGACCCTGGCTGCCGAGTCTGGACATTGGCGAAACCCCTTTGTCTGACGTGCGTCAGATGAGCGATTTTCGTTTGCAGCGCAGGCGTCCGGTCGAGCAGTCGTTGCTGTACAGCGTCACGTCGTGGCCTGACAGCGTGCGCGATTCGCAACTCAGCGAGCAGATTCAACGTCAGGACCTGCAACTGCCCGCCAAAGGTAACCCGCAGGCCAGGCAATGGGCCGATGAGCTGCGACGTCGTTACGCCCGGCCCGATGACTTGGCGCAAGCCATGCTGGATTACTTCGCCAGTCAGCCGTTTCATTACACGCTCAAGCCCGATTCGCTGGGCAACGACAGCATCGACGAATTCCTGTTTTCCAGCCGCCGAGGTTTTTGCGCCCATTACGCCGGGGCGATGACTTTCGTGCTGCGTTCAGCCGGGATTCCCGCACGCGTGGTGGCCGGATATCAGGGCGGGGAACTCAACCCCGAGGGTCAGTACCTCACCGTGCGCCAGTTCGATGCCCATGCCTGGGTCGAATACTGGCAGCCGGACGTTGGCTGGCGCAGTGTCGATCCGACCGCAGCCGTCGCGCCCCAGCGTATCGAGCAGGGGCTGGAGCAGGCATTGGCCGCAGATGAGGACTTTCTTCAGGACTCGCCCATGTCTGCCTTGCGCTATCGGCACGTGCCCTGGATCAACGCCATGCGCCTGAGCTGGGATAACCTCAATTACGGCTGGCAACGCTGGGTGCTGGGCTATCAGGGCCAGCAGCAATTACAGGTATTGAGCCGCTGGTTCTCGGGGTTTCAGGCGCCGGTGTTCGTCGCAGGGATCGCACTTTCTCTGGGGCTGGTTGCCTTGTGGCTGTTCAAGCCGTGGCAGCGGGAGAGCGATTCGCAGCTGCGATTGTTCAATGCCTTTGAACGCTTGCTGGCTCGCCATGGTCTGCGTCGTATGCCGGGCGAAGGTGCCGAAGCGTTTGGTGCTCGTGCGGTGCTGTTGCTGCCGCAGCATGCCGAAGCCATCCGCGCCTTCATCGATGAGTTTCAGGCGCAGCGTTATGCCGGACATCCGGGCTCTGTGAGTCTGTTGCGAACTCGTCTCAAAGCGCTGCGTCGTCGTTTGCCATGGCGGCTCTCGTCGTCCCGAAACAGTCATTCTTGAGTTTTTTAAGGGGGAATTGCATGTCTTCAATGGTGGATCATCTGGTCGCTGAAATCCTGGCGCTGGACGTCAAACTGCTTGCCTGTCAGGCACGCCTGGCCGTCTCGACCGACAGTGAAGCGCTGCATGATCTGCGCACCACCGTACGCCGTCTGCGTAGCGTACTGAGGCCGCTGCGCGAATTTTCCGGTGCCGCGCAACTGGAAGAAGCCGCCAAGGCAGTGGGTCAGCTGACCACGCCATTGCGTGACATGCAGGTATTGGCTGCGTTTCTCGACGAACAAGGCCTGACCGAAGCTGCTCGCAAACGTCATGACCACCTGAGCAGCGCCTGTCCTCGCGTGGCGAAGTCCAGCGAGCTGACCCGACTGCTGACGTTGATCGACCAGTTCCCGACGATGCTGCGCATGCAGCAGCGCCAGGGCTTGCTGCGTGGGTTGCGCAAGACGATCGAGAAGCGCATGGACAAACAGTGGCGCAAATTGCGCACCGCGATTGCCGAGCCCGGTCACGATCGCCATGACCTGCGCCTGTTGATCAAGCGTGTGCGTTACGCCGCCGAGGCTTATCCGGAACTGAGCCATCAGCCGAAGAACATGCAGGCTCGCCTCAAGTCGGCGCAGAGCGAACTGGGTGACTGGCATGACCACCTGCAATGGTTGGCGCAGGCCGGTGAACAACCTGATCTGGCGCCGTGCATTGCCGGTTGGCAGATCGGGATCGTGCGTGCCGAGCGCAAGGCCGAGGCCTCGTTGAAGCGGCTGGCGAAGGCCTGTTTCTGAACGCAGGCTCTATGAAGTCTCTTCCTACAACAAACAGGTCATTCAGGCCGCACTAATGGCCGATATGTAGCATGCCAGTAAGGGAAGGGATGAGTACCATCATCCCTATTCATATTGAACCTTGCAGGGATGCCCATGACCTTCTCCGAATTGATTGCCGCGGTACGTGACAACCCCGGCTCTGTCATCATTCCTGCCGAATGGTCTCAAGGTCGGGCCTGCTTTGGCGGGCTGATGGCGGCTTTGAACTACGAGGCCATGCGCGCCCAGGTGCCTGAAGGACGACCAGTGCGTTCACTGGCAATCACCTTTGTCGGGCCTGCAGAACCGGGTGTACCGATCTCGTTCGAAGTCGACATTCTGCGGCATGGCAAGGCGGTGAGCCAGGTGCTTGGCCGCGCTGTGCAGAACGGTCAGGTCATGACGCTGATGCAAGGCAGTTTCGGCGCCTCAAGGGAGTCGATGATCTCGGTCAAGGCAGACGCTGCACCCGCCCTCAAACCCGTCGACGCATGTCCCGAGTTGCCCTTCGTCAGCGGCATCATGCCGGAGTATCTGCGCTTCATGGAGATTCGCTGGGCGCTGGGTGGCCTGCCGTTCAGCAACACGCCGTCACCCGCCGTCGGCGGTTACGCCCGCTTCAGGGATACCTCGCAATCGCAGCCGATGACCGAGGCGCATATTCTGGCCCTGGTCGATACCTGGCCGCCCGCGGTGCTGCCGCACCTGAACAGACCTGCCCCCGGCAGTTCGCTGACCTGGACCATCGAGTTCGTGCAGCCACAGCCAGTGCTCGATACCCTGAAGTGGTGCAGTTATCGCGCGGTGATCGAGCATGCGCGTGACGGTTATGGACATACCGCTGCGGCGATGTGGACGCCTGAGGGGGAATTGATTGCGATCAGCCGTCAGACCGTGACGGTGTTTGGTTAAAAGCCGGTGACGCATTCCTAGAACGTGCGTATTTGACAACCTGAACCGGGCTGCTATACCCAGATGCGTGCCAATGGCACATAGCCACGCCGATGTTTCCACCCAGCGTTCGAGTCTCTGATTTCCGGGCACCAGTGTCATGTCTTGCCATGGCGGCAAAGGCACGCGGCGGCCATGCCGGACTGCAACGCTATTCGGTACTCTGGACGGGAGACTCTGCCTCAAGCTGGGATTTTCTGCGGATCAACCTGCCACAGGTGCTGAATCTCGGGTTGTCGCCCCCCTGTCAGGGTGCGACATAGGCGGCTTTGGACCTGGCGAAGGCAGCGTTGGATAGAGCATGGTGACAAACTACGAGTTGTCCACTCGCATCTGGATGATCAGTTTTTTGTAGGGCGGGATATTCTGGTCGCGCCGATTATGACTGCCCATGCCACGGCCAGTCCACCCACCACGCCCAGCCGGGACATCTACTTGCCCAATGGCTCGCAATGGTATGCATTTGTGGATGATGACGATGCCTCGGGCGCGCCTGTTGAAGGCGGGACTCTGGTGACGGGCTATTATGCCTATCTGGATCGGGTCCCCGTCACACCGGAGGCGTTGCAACAGTCGGGAGTCGATGCCCATTACTACAACAGCATCATAAAACAGGCGTTTGCCAAGCTGCTGGACACCCGTGCGGACGTCACTCTGCAGATGCTGTTCCCTTGATGGCCTGAAGGTAGCCATCGATGGGCGCGATGCAGATCCCGTCAGCTGGGCTTATTGCGGCGCTGGAATACCCGCGCCGCGACCAGTCCGATGACGCCTATGGCAAACGATGGGACGCTTGACGAAAAGAGTCCGTCAGCGATCAGCAGGGCCGCCAGAACGAACAGGGACAAGGCAATCAGCTGCAACGCCAGATTGGTCGGATGCCGATGATTGTCTGCGTAACCGCGCCACTGCCATGTGTGGGGATTGGGGATTCGCTTGTCCATACTGCTGTCCTCTTCAATGCATTCGACGCGTGTTTCAATGCTTGAAGAATAGGTCCAACCCGGACAGGCCGCGAGTCAAGCCTGACTATCGGTGTGATAGTGTTTACAGACAGCCGTTTACAGTTTGAGCTGGCCGATGGCGGTGTTCAGCTCGCCCGCCAGTACCGCGAGTTCGCCACTGGTCGTGGCCGAGTCCACGGTCTGGACCACGGTGCGTTCTGTCACATCGCGAATGCTCACCACAGCCCGGTTCATCTCTTCCGCGACCTGGCTCTGTTGTTGAGCGGCCACGGCGATCTGCGTATTGCTTTCACGCATCTGCGCCACGGCGCTGGCAATAGCCGCCAGGGCTTCGCCTGCTTCACGGGCCTGCTGCACGCATTCATCGGCCTTGTACGAGCTGTCCTGCATGAAATCCACGGCATCGCGTGTACCGCTCTGCAGGGCGGAAACCATGGTGGTGATTTCGTCAGTGGACGTCTGCACGCGCTTGGCAAGGTTGCGTACTTCGTCGGCGACGACGGCAAAGCCGCGTCCCATCTCGCCAGCCCGCGCCGCCTCGATAGCGGCATTGAGCGCCAGCAGATTGGTCTGTTCGGCAATGCTGTGAATCACGTTGACCACACCGTTGATCTTCTGGCTGTCGGCGGCCATGCGTTGAATCATCCCGGCCGTCTGCTGCACGCCGCTGGACAGTCCGGCAATGGACACCTGCACGCGGTCTACCACGGCCTTGCCGCTGCCTGCGAGCGCATCGGCGGTCTGTGACTGATCGCGTGTGGTGGTGGCGTGCTGGGCGATGTGGTGCACGGTGGCGGTCATCTCGTTGATAGCAGTGGCGACCTGATCGGTTTCGCTCTGCTGGCCGAGCATGCCATGTCGAACCTCGGTCATGCCGGACGCCAGGTGCGCGGCACCCTGATCAAGCCGGATGGCGGTCTGCGATACCGTCGCAACCACCCGCTGATACCCGGCCTGCAACGCATTGAACGCCTTGGCCATCTGCCCGACTTCATCGTCACTGCGGTTTGGCACACGGGCTGAAAGGTCACCGCTCCGTTCAACATGCAACATGACGTCCTTCAGCGTGTTGAGCTGGCTGAGCAGAAAGCGGATCAGCAATTGCGAAGCGCCGAGCATGACAATCATCAGGACAAAAACGGCCAGCGCGTAGTGGGCGAAATGCTGTTCGAGCACATCGGTGAAGGCTGGTGCCTGGATGAGCGCCGCGCTGTTGGCTGGCAGTGGCTGAGTGGTGGGCCATTGGGCGATCAGTTGTGCCACGCCGTGCGCCGATTCCTCACGCGACTGTTGCTCCAGATGAACGGCGTAGAGCACCAGCAGCAGGGTGGTGATGAACGCGACTGCATTCACCGCCCAGAATTTGTACTTGAGTGACAGGTTGCCAAGCCATGAGCGCATGAGGGGTCTTCTTCGGTAAACGGTGAAAATAGCAGCAAGGTGCCACTACTGTATGCCGGTCCTCGAAGCGACCTTTGACGCGGATCAAGAAAACCGTGGATTTTCCTGGACGGTCCGTTCCACGACAGGCAAGCCGAAAAACTCGCGGGCACACGCTGTGCTGTGGCGCGCCAGATCTTCCTGTGATTCGCCTCGATGCAGCGCCACCTCGCGCAGCACTTCGGGCAGATAGGCCGGTTCGTTGCGACCGTTCTTCGGCTTGGGCCGCAGGCTGCGTGGCAGCAGATAAGGCGCGTCGCTTTCCAGCATCAGTCGGCCGCGGGGAATGTTGCCGACCAGTGGGTGCAGATGCGTGCCACGGCGTTCGTCGCAGATCCAGCCGGTGATGCCGATGTGCAGGTCCAGGTCCAGATAGCTGAACAGCGCAGCCCGCTCGCCAGTGAAGCAATGCACCACTGCGGCAGGCAAGCGGTCGCGGTAATCGCGCAGGATTTCCATCATTCGCTGGTTGGCGTCGCGCTCGTGCAGGAACACAGGAAGTTGCAGTTCCACAGCCATGGCCAGGTGCGCTTCCAGCACTTTCTCCTGTTGTGGGCGAGGGGAGAAGTCGCGATTGAAATCCAGCCCGCATTCTCCGACGGCACGCACGCGATTTTCCTTGAGCAAAGCATGCAACTGTTTCTCGGTGTCGCCGGTCCAATCGCTCGCCGAGTGAGGGTGTATACCCGCCGTGCAGAACAGTCGCTGCGCGCTGTCGTCCAGTTCGTGACACAGCTGCAAGGCTTCTTCGCTGCCTTCTACGCTGGTGCCTGTGATGACGAGTTGATCGACGCCTGCGGCGTAGGCACGGTCGAGTACCGCCTGTCGCTGCGAAGCGAAGCTGGCGTTAGTCAGATTGACGCCAATGTCGATGAGTTGCATGGTGCTACCTCCAGCACAAGGCTGCCGAGCATATCAGAGCTTCGGTAAAAACAAGAAAACGCTGGCTATTCAAACGGTTGAGCTCAAGGACTCGATGCTTTTCTTCAATGTTGATGCTGCTGCGTGACTTCCAGAGTTCCTTTTTCCTGTAACGGCGATGCCACTGGGGAATGAATGATCCGATCCGCGCTCGTGTCCATTGTCTGTCTTGTGCCGCTTCTGACGACCTTTCCGGGTGAAGTATTCGCACGTCCGCTCACGTCTGCCGGACCTGTGGTCGCCACATCGCATTTGCCTCCCGTGCGTGATCTGGCCGCGATTCGCAGCAGCAAGGTGCTGCGCGTGCTGGTCAATCAGAGCCGCAACAGTTCCGGAGACGTCAAGGGGCAGGAAATCGGTGTCGAGTACCACCGTCTGGAAGCGTTCGAGCGCTACCTCAACAGTCATGCCCGCGACGGGCAGAAAGTCACGTTCAAGATCATTCCCAAGGCCAAGAACCAGCTGCTCAGCGCTCTGCAGCGCGGCGAAGGTGATCTGATCGCCCCCGGCGAGCTGCTTGATGTGAGCGACGCCAGGGGCGTTCAGGCCAGCAGTCCGATCATTCATGATGTGCCGCTGGTGCTGGTCGGTCTGCGCGGCGACCGTAGCCTGCGGCGCGTTGAGCAATTGTCCGGCAGGACCCTGAGTCTGGCCACCGGCAGTGCCGCACACGAAGCGCTGCATCAGGTCAATCGGCAGCTGGAGCTGCGCAAGCTGCCGCCGGTGAAGATCGAATGGGTTGATCCCAGCCTCGCCGTCGAAGACGTGCTGGAGATGGTCCAGGCCGGCATCTACCCGATGACGCTGGTCGAGCAACCTATTGCCGAGCGTTGGGCCGGCGTCATGCCGAAACTGCGTCTGGATCGCGGGCTTTCGCTGAAAACCCACGGCGATGTGAGCTGGTTCGTACGCGACAACGCCACCGTTCTGCGTGCCACCATCGATGATTTCCTCAAGGATTACAAACCGTCCAACCGCCAGGACGTGGCCTTCGAAAAGGCTTACAAAAACATGTACCGGGTCAACAATCCGCTGGTGCGCGGAAACATTCAGCGGCTGGAACAGTTGCGACCCATGCTGCAGCGCCATGCCGATGCGCAGGGCATGGACTGGCTCGACCTGGCAGCGCTGGCGTTCAAGGAATCCAAACTCGATCCTTCTGCGAAGGGCAGTGGTGGTGCGACAGGGCTGTTGCAGATCACGCCTTCGGCAGCCAGAAGCGTCGGTGTCTCGAATATCCAGAATGCCGATGACAATATCCGCGCCGGATCACGCTACATGGCGTCGATCAAGCGCAAATATTTCTCGAGTCCCAGCGTCAACGAGCGTGAGCGTATGGCGTTCACCATGGCGGCCTACAACATGGGGCCGGAACGCGTGCAAAGCATGCGTGACGAGGCGCGAAAGCGCGGGCTCAATCCCAATCAGTGGTTTTTTCAGACCGAGCGGATCGCGATGGAGCAGGGCGGGGCCAACGTTGTGACCTTCGTCAACAGCGTCAACAAGTACTACCTGGCCTTCGACCGTCAGCGTGACGCGCTCGAAAAAGCTGGCTCCGGAAAAACGACGGTTAAACGCTGATCAAACAATTCGATAGGTATGTGCCAATTATTGGTATTTTCACATGAGTCATTTTGATTATGATGGCGCCACTCCCACTTAATCGACCCTGGAACACACCGCATGAACAGCCTGATCAAATCCGTACTCACCACCCGCGCCGGTTATGGCCTGACCATCCTGCGCGTCATTGTCGGGATCGCCTTCATCGCCCACGGCAGTCAGAAGCTGTTTGGCGCCTTTGGCGGCTATGGTCTGGAAGGCACCGCGCAGTACATGGAAAGCCTCGGCCTGACGCCGGGCTACCTGATGGCGATGCTGTCCGGCGGTGCCGAGTTCTTTGGCGGTCTGGGTCTGCTGGTTGGGCTGCTGGCCCGTCCGGCTGCGGCATTGGTGACGGTGTTGCTGCTGGTGGCTATCTTTACCGTGCACATCGGCAACGGCTTCTTCATGGCCAACAATGGTTTTGAATACGCACTGGCCCTGCTGGGTGGTGCGCTCGCGGTCTTGATTGAAGGCGCGGGCAAGCTGTCGCTGGACCGCGTCATCGCGCGATAACCTCTGCTGCTCCCTGACTGAAGGCCCACGTGAATGTGGGCCTTTTGCGTTTTGGCAGGATTGTAGGGCAAGGTAATTGACAATGAAGTACGTGCTTCTCTAGGATGCGTGCTCAAGCGCCGATTTAACAACTACTTGCGGGGCGCCTGACAAGGCTCGAACCTTGTTGAAATACCGCTAAAACGTTGGTTCGGTGTTGCCTCTCACCGCTGCCCAGCGGAGCTTTTGAGGCAGAGACAAAACCCATGAACAATCTGCGCCCGCTTCTTCGTCTGTCCCCGATCAGCACCGTGCTGACGCGCAAGAATCCTAAAATCCTCCTCGCCGGTTCCCATCAGCCGACACTGTTGCGCTATCTGGACGGCTGGCCGCGTCGCCGTGGCGGCTCCTGCGCCTTCCTCATCCAGTTTGTCGACGCCCACCAGCCGCTCAGCCATTTCGCCAACGATCAGTTTGATCTGGCTGTGATCCAGTCACCTGGCGCTGAGCAGGTCGAGCAGGTGATTCGCGACCTCACGCGGGTGGCCCGGCAGGGTTTGATCACCTTCGGCTGAGAAGGCATTATGCTGGCCCCCGCCGCATCGCCTCACAGGCAGAATCGCCGCCTTATCAAAGGATTAGGTGTGGTGTCTGCATGCGATTGGTTTATTGTGCTCTGGCTTGCCTGACGCTGTCGGGCGTTGCACTGTCTGCCCAGGCCCGGAATGCTACTGAAAGTGAACGCTACCTTTGCCGCTGGGGCTCGACCATCGCGGGTAGCGCGCAAGCGTCGAAGCTTTCGGGTGTAACCCGCTATGGTGCGCGGCAAAAGCTTCAGGCGCGCAAGTTCACCAAGCAGTGGATGCGCCCGATGGCGCTGGGTATTACCGAACAGACCTACGACAGCGACTCGCGTCTCAAGCCCGACAGCGTCCGACAGATTTATTACGACGGCTGCATCCGCCACGAAGTGGCGCGTCGATAGCGGTTCGACCCCTGTCGAGTTGATGTTTGTGTTGATGGAGGAATGTCTTGAGTACAAGGATCATCACTAAACAGGGGCACGATGCCCTTAAAAAGGAACTCGACTACCTCTGGCGCGAGCATCGTCCGGACATCACCCAGAAGGTCGCCTGGGCGGCCTCTCTGGGGGATCGCAGCGAGAATGCGGATTACGCGCAGGCACCCCAAAGGAACTACTATTTCGAGCGCACTCCTTGCCCCAGTAGGCCCGCATAAATAGTAGGCCTACTATTTCAGGCCTACTCTTTCGAGTAGCAAATTGAGCTGATGGAGGGGCTTGTTCAGACGCCGAAGGCCCATTTCCCCGCAATCTTCCCAACATCCATGCCGGCACAACTGATAAGTCCACCCAAAATCCAACCCGATTCCCCCCCGTCCTACCCCCAAGCCTCACGCCCGACCAGCCTGGAATGGATTATGCACTCCCTCATTCACCCTGACGCCGATACCTACAAACGCCCACCCATCTCCCTGGAAACACCGAACGATCAGTAACCTCCGCATCGCCAATAAACCGTCAATCCCCGCACCACCCTGATACACGTCCATCACTCAACACCCCTCTAAGATGTCCACGCGAGCCAATTCCTCATTTGGGAAAAACACGTTTTCTGGCCCATAGTCATGCTGGCCAAATGCTGGTTGTGCCCGTGCCAAGCGAACAACCCAGGCCATGAAAAAAACCAAGCCAAACGAACAAACACACAGGGCCAAAACCCAAGCCCAGATCATCAGCATGTCTAGGGAGTGCTGCCTTGGCCAATCCGGAGAAAGTCAGGACGCTTTCCGTACGGTTACTGCGTAGTGACTACGAGGCTGACGAGGCCCTAGTAACATATCAGGGGCTCGTCGCAATCGACTCACGCGAACCGACTGGTCAAAGGGCGAAGGTGCGCCGTTATTGGTCGGCCAGATCTTCACCAGCAGGCCCGGCTGGATTTCCTTCGTCGAGGAGCAGGTGGGCGCACAGCCCGACAACCTGATTGCCAGCGTCGCCGGTGCCGCGATGTTCCTGCCCGTCGATGACCGGATTTTCGCGATCTGCTTTGGGCACATCCACAGGCGTTGGAGAAAGAGGCATTCGAACGCCAGTTCGGCCTGAAAGTCACGCTGAACTCGGTGCTACGTGATGAGTTGCGCACGCACGCGGGATCTGGCGACCCCAAACGCCGTGACGTTCCAGAAGCGTTTGCAGGCCAGCAAATACAGCGACGTCCAAGACTTCGGGGTCGACGCGCTGCGGGATCTTGCGCGCATCGCTGGCGGCACTGCGAGCGAAGCGAGTTTTGCAAAATTCGTTGCTGGTCGTGACAGCCTCTCCATCACCTGCAAGCTGGCGTCTGATGATCTGCTGGGCAAATGCGAGCAGATCATGCAGGTCTATCGCAGCAACACCTACAAGCAGCGCTTTCCCTGGATCGAGTTTGCAAGGTGTCTAGAGAATCCGGGGCGATTCAGAAGGCTGGTCTGATTTTATTATTGTGGTCACGCAAGCGATCAGTTGTTCAGGGCTCTAAGCAGACTCACCATCTCAATGGCACTCAGTGCAGCTTCAGCCCCTTTGTTACCCGCCTTGGTGCCGGAGCGCTCGATAGCCTGCTCGATTGAATCGACAGTCAGGACGCCAAAGGCAACGGGTAAGTCGTACTCCATACCAACCTGGGAAAGGCCTTTGGCACATTCCCCAGCGACGTACTCAAAATGCGGTGTACCTCCACGAATCACCGCACCCAGCGCGATGATTGCGTCATACGATCGGGTTCGGACTATTGCCTGTGCGATTAATGGCAACTCGAATGCTCCTGGCGCTCGGACGATGGTGATGTTCTGTTCACTTACACCGTGCCTTTTCAGCGTATCGATCGCGCCGCTCGCGAGGTGCTCAACGACAAAGCTGTTGAAACGGCCGACCAAAATGGCGTAATTGCCGTCGGCCGAATTGAAGCTACCTTCGATGACTCGAATACTCATGGACGATCCTGCAAAAAAGACCGCTGGCAGCGGTCTAAAGGGAGTGTGTTTGGTTGCGGGTTCAGCCCGGCGGAGCCGGGCTGTGGTAGCGCGATCAGTCGCCTTTGCATTCAGCCCAAAGAAACGGCGCAATGGCTTTCTGATCGAGCGTAACGCCCAAGCCTGCTTCATTGGTGACTGCTAATCGGCCATTGGTGATGCGGTCTTCCGGCGAGTTCTGCAGGATCTGAACATATTTCGGCGAGTCGCTGAAATATGGATAGATTTCCATCGTCATGAAGTTAGGCATGGTGACGCCAACCTGCATGGTCGCCGCTGTGCAAAGGGAGCTCGCACAGTTGTGTGGTGCAACCAGCATGTTATAGGCCTCGGCCATCGCGGCGATTTTCTTGGTTTCCGAAAGCCCCCCGGTGTTGCCAACGTCGGGTTGGACGATGTCGACGATCTGCTTCTCGATCAGGCGTCGGAAGCCCTGGCGGGTGTAGAGGCGTTCGCCAGCAGCCAGCGACGCATTGGTCGCCTTTGAAATTTTCTCCATGGCGCCTACATCGAACGCGTCGCACGGCTCTTCAATCCAGGTGACGCCCAAGTCTTCATAGCGCTTGCACAGGCGGATGGTTTCGGCTGTGGTCATGCCGCCACTGAGATCGATGTACACCTCTGTGCTGCTACCAGCGACATCCACCAGTTTTTTCACTCGCTGGTAAGCGAGCTCCATAAAATCGCGGTCATGTGCACGGCGTTGAACATGCTGAAGGCGGCCTTTCTCATCCTGGGTTGCGAGCGGGTAGCATTTCAGCGCCTTGAAACCATCGGCCATTGGGCGCTCTGCGGCGTGTGCCCAAGAGTCAGCGTCGTAGCAGTGGTAGTTCCAGCCGTTCGCGTAGACAGGGACATCGTCGAATACCTTGCCACCAAAGAATTCAAACACTGGCAGATTTGCGGCTTTGCCCTTGATGTCCCAGAGAGCAGTTTCAATTGCGCTGATCCCGGCGAAGACGATGGCACCACCGCCTTTGGCCCAGAAAGAATTGTCGTACATTTTGGTAAACAACGTTTCTACGCGGAACGGATCGGCACCGATGACCAAACGATCGCAGAAGTCCTTGATCATACCGGCCGCTGCCGTAGCCCCCAGGCCGTAAGCGATTGCGGCTTCGCCAATGCCGGTGATGCCTTCATCGGTGGTCAGTTCAACAATGATCGGTTTAACGTAACCGCTTTCTACCAGGAATACTTTGGCTGAAACGATCTTCATATAAGCTCCATTATTGCGTGGGAATGCGTAGCGATGCTTACGCGTTGGTCAGGACTTCAGAAAAGTGCGTGTCCGATGTAGTCCGGATACTTGGGGTAATCAGCACTCAAGGAACTGATCGATTTGGCAGCGTTGGATACCGTTTTCAGGTCGTTCGGCTGACGTAATACTGCGGCGATCACAGCCGCAAGCTCAGTACAAGAGTCCGCTGTGAATCCTCGATGAGTGATTGCGCTGGTCGCTATCTGAAGAAACGGGGATGCGAAAGGTGATTCGGGAGTACGGTGATGCTCACCGCTCTCCACTGCTATCCCGACCCTTAAAAGGGCATTACATGCTTCATGGGCATCTAGGTTCCGAGCGCCGAGGTCAAGCAACAGCATGTGGCTGTCAGTACCGCCGGTGACAACATCCATTCCTTGTCGCACCAGCTCCTGTGCCATGGCACGTGCGTTCGTCACCACCTGTTTCTGGTGGGCCTGAAAGCGCAACGAAGTGGCCGCCTGAAAACACTGAGCTTTTGCAGCAATCATTCGATTCAGGGGAGCGTGTCGGTGCAGTCGAGATACTGAAGCATCCAGAGCCGCCGCCAGGCCCAACTCCTCGAACAGAATTAGTCCGCCTTTCGGGCCTCTCAGAGATTTTTGGGTGGAGGAGGTGACGACGTGTGCAAACTCGATCGGACTTGGATAAAGCCCGGCGGCTACCAGACCGGCTACGTGCGACATGTCGACAAGGAGGCGAGCACCAACTGAGTCCGCGATTTCACGAAACTTTCTGAAATCGAGAAATCTTGAGTAGTTGGAAAACCCCGCCACGATGAGCTTGGGATTGTGTTCCTGCGCCAGCTGTTCCAAGTGTACGTAGTCAACCAAGCCGCTCGGTGTTAGCCCGTAGTGAACAGCGCGATAGGTGTGCGCGCCCATCTTGGGATGAGGTGTATTTGATAGATGCCCTCCCTGTGCAGTGCTCATGCCCAGAATTGTGTCCCCGGGCTTTAGCAACGCTTGATACACGGCGGCATTTGCCTGCGCCCCCGATTGGGGTTGAACGTTCGCGTAGCTGGCACGAAATAGGCATTTTGCGAGTTCGATTGCCTGCAGCTCAGCCTTGATCAAACTCGTGCGCACGATGTGATGGGAGCCATTTTCCTGACTCACTATGAAGCCGGATGCCAAACCTTGGCTTGTGCTGCGATCCTCAGAGGCTGTTAGCTCCAACAGACCGCCGTTGCCCTGCATGCCGCGAAATAGCGCTGACATGAAGTCGGCGCGATATCCTTTCATTCTCTCGCTGATGTTCAACATAACTAACTCCACCACGCGCCGAGTGCGCACTGCCTAAAGCTGTTCTCAATGAGCCGCGACGTACTCGACGGCTTGATGCAGGCCGCGCCCTTTCCAGAGCAAGCAGTGGTTATGTTCCGGATCACACAGAGTGATGGCTTCAATGACACCCACGAAAATCGTGTGCGAGAACCCGTCAAAGCAGTTGGCGACTTTGCAGACCATGCCAACAGGGGCATCGAGAAGAATTGGGGCCTTAGCGTTTTGCAGATCCCACTCGTCTTCGGCGAAGCGGTCGGAGCCCTTACGCTCAGTAAATCGAGAAACGATACCCGCCTGGGCAGGGGACAGAAGGCTCAGACCAAAGTAACCATGGTTGAGCATTGCATTGTGGGCCGAGGCTGATTTGTTCACGCACACGATGACGGACGGCGGCTCTGCCGAAAGGCTGCACACTGCAGTTGCAATCAGGCCGACAGGCATGTCGTCTTCAAAGGTGGTGATTGCGTTAACTGCCCCTGCAAATCGACCCATGGCTTCACGAAACTGTTTGTCTAACATGATCATTACCTCACGATTGTTGTAATGCGCCTGGCTTGAGAAAACCGGGCGTTCCGCCTTATGCGTTCAAGCACGACAGGAATTTTGTGTTCAGGTAGGCATCAAGCGCCTCGGTGCCGCCTTCCGATCCGTGACCGGAATCTTTGATACCACCGTAGGGCGTCTCTGGTAGCGCGAGGCCGAGATGGTTGATGGTCAACATGCCTGCCTGGACGCCGCGGTTGAGCGCTGCGATGTTCGACTGCTGACGAGTCCAGGCGTACGAAGCCAGACCAAATGGAAGACGGTTGGCTTCTGCGATCGCTTCGTCCAAGTGCTTGAACGACATGAACAGGGCGACGGGGCCGAACGGCTCTTCGTTCATGATTTCCATATCGGGAGTTACATCGCTCAGAACGGTTGGCTGGAAATAGCAGCCTTGCTTATCGATCCGGGAGCCCCCTGTGGCCAGGTTGGCGCCTTTGGACACAGCTTCATTCACCAGACGCTCGACTGCTTGAAGGCGCCGCTCGTTGATGAGGGGGCCCATTTGAGTGCCCTCTAACCCGCCGTCGCCAACCTTCAGAGCGCTAGCTGCCAGTGCGAACATTTCAACGAAACGGTCGTAAACGCCGTCCTGCACGATGAATCGCGTAGGGGAGATACAGACCTGGCCAGCGTTGCGATACTTGAACGAAACCAGCGCTGCGCATGTAGCCTCAAGATCTGCATCGTTGCAGATGATGACCGGGGCATGACCGCCGAGCTCCATCGTGGCGCGCTTCATGTGTTTGCCAGCCAACGCCGCAAGGTGCTTGCCCACGGGTACTGACCCGGTGAAGGACACTTTGCGGATGGATGGATGAGGAATGCAGTGTTCAGAGATGACCGCAGGAACGCCGTATACAAGCGCCAGCGTGCCGTCCGGGACGCCAGCATCCTGGAAGCAGCGAAACAAGGCAGCAGGTGCCGCAGGAGTTTCCTCAGGGCCTTTGATGATCATTGAGCAGCCAGCGGCAAGTGCTGGCCCCAGCTTGCGCAGGATTTGACTGACCGGGAAGTTCCATGGAGTGAAACCGATTGCTGGGCCCACAGCCTCTTTGACTGCGTGTTGGGTCACGTTGGGAAGCCTGGCTGGGATGATGCGGCCGTAAGTACGACGAGCTTCATCTGCGAACCAGTCAATCAGGTCGGCGCCGCCGTTGACCTCCATACGCGCTTCGGCGAGAGGCTTACCTTCCTCGATAGTGATGAGAGCAGCAATTTCCTCAACTCGCGAGCGCATCAGGGTAGCGGCGCCTCGCATGATCTTGCTGCGTTCAAACACCGAGATAGCCTGCCAAGCCTTGATGCCCGCCTCAGCGGCTCGGATAGCCTCGTCCAGATCTGCAGTGGTAGCGTGAGCGAAAGACCCGATCACCTCACCAGTTGCCGGGTTGATAACATTTTCCCTGATACCGTCGCTGCCTTCACGCCACTTGCCATTGATGAACAGGTTCACTGAGGGATAAGTCATGGAAACTCCTGAATGTCAGTTTCGCCGATTAATCCAAGCTAATCGGATCGGCCTATTCAAGAGTTAGCAAGCCCTATGCCAAAAATAAATACGTTATTAATCAGTTAGTTATACAATCAAGGATCAAGTTTCTCATTATTGAGAAGCCAGTCTCATGATTTATGCATCCTGATTCAGTGACTGATTACTTCTGGTGGCAACCGTTGCCGACAGCAGGACTACTCCAGGCAGAGCAGCCAGACCTATGAAAGCGGTTTTCAGGGAGGACGCGTGCGAAGCGAAACCAATCAGTGCAGGGCCAAGCAAAATGCCGAGGTAACCCAGGGTGGCAACTGCGGACAGTGCTTGCGCGCTTGGCACATCATCCTGGTTCAACGCTGCGCGGAACAGTATCGGGATCAGATTGGCCAGTCCCAGTCCGATCATCATGAAGCCCACCAGTGCAAAATTGAGACTGAGCACCAGCACCATGGCAAAGCCTGCGATCGCGAGCAGGACACCGTACTGCAACAACCTCCGATCCCCGAACCTGGCACTTGCCCAGTCCCCGCTCAGGCGTCCGATAGACATCGCTAAAGTGAATACTGAGTATCCGATGCCGCCTGCTGCTGGTGGAACGTTTTGCAATTCACCGAGCAGAAGTGCGCCCCAGTCGAGCATGGCTCCTTCCTGGAGGAGACAGATAAAGGTCAGCAAAGCCAACAAGCTGACGATGCCGCGAGGGCGAGCGAAGAAGTCCGAACCTGAGTCGGACATCGTTGGAATTAGCCTCGGTGAAAAGAGAAGGGTAAGTAACCCACAAAGAGCCGCGGCGGACAGCGTTACGGTGATGGGTGTAATACCAGCCGTAAGGAGTGCAGTACCACTGCTCACCCCTGCAAATGTTCCGATACTGAAGAAGCCATGAAAGCCCGACATCAATGGCATCTTCGCTGCGCGTTCCACTGCAGCCGCTTGGAAATTGATGCATATGTCCATTAGGCCAAGTGAGGCACCGAAAATGAGTAGCAGCACTGCCATGGCCGCAACATTCGAACAGATCGCAAGTCCTGGCAGGATCGAACAGAACACCAGGCTGCTGCCAATGATCATCCTTCTCAAACCTAATCGCTGTGCCAGACTGCCAGCCATTGGCATGCACACGAGTGATCCAATACCTACGCACAGCAGCAGAAGTCCCAAGGTTGCCTCATTGAGCCCCAGGCGGGTCTTCGCATAGGTGATCAGAGGCGCCCACGACGCCATGAGAAAGCCTGTGACAAAAAAGGCAATACGCGTCGCGAGTCGGTACGAAATCGTACCGACTGAAGGGGATGATGTGTTCATAGGATCCTTTGAACGCAGCACACAAAGGGGTGTCAGCGCACCCCGATACGCAAGCCTAGAAGTGAGGGGAGGGCGGCGAGTGCACGGGCTTGTGGCCAAGCGAAGCGTGAGGCTTGTTCGGCCTCTTCACACGACAGCACCCCCCAACGGACAGCATTGGCCCCGACGTATTTGAATGGCTCAGGGGGCAGTCGTGGCAGATTGCGTTGGCAGAAAGGTGAGGTAGACCACTCATCTTTGCTGTTCAAAACCAGCGATGCGAGGCACTGGCCACCGATCCATGTACCTTGAACCCCGTGACCTGAATAACCACCCCCGTAGTGAATGCGCTGCTTGAGTGTCTTAAAGAACGGCAGACGATCAGATGAAACATCGATTGGCCAGCCCCAGCTTTTGGCAAATCCCGCGCAAGATACAGCTGGGAGAAGATGAGCCATACCGCGGCGTGCTCTCTCGAAACTCTGCTCATCATTTCGCAACACCAAGCTTTGAATGTTGTTGCCCCAACCGATCGGGCCGGAACCCGATCCAATGAGGACGCGATGATCATTTGTGCGCCGGAAATAGTGAAGGAACATCCTCGCATCACTGACTCCAACGGGGGCTGACCACTTGGATTTGTGCAGTCCTTCTTCCGCAAGATTGGACATGGTCGCGTAGCTAGAAAAAATGCTAAATCGTGGCGCAAGCGATGGGATACCTGCCAATGCCACATTCGTCGCCAATACGACATCGGATGCGACCACCACTCCTTTGTCGCATCGAACGCGGTGAGGGAATCCCTGCTCGACCCGGGTCACGGGTGAGTTTTCAAATACCTGAACCCCCGCTGCAAGAACTGCTTTTTTGAGCTCGATGATCAGCTTGCCAGGATGCACATTTCCGGCCTCTGGAAAATAGATGCCTTTGCCAAACACCGGCGCGTCGATCAGCTCTCGTACCTGCTTCTGATCCAAAGGTTGAATGAACTTATCAACGCCAAGGCCACGAGTCTTCTCAAGGAACCTGTCGAGCACGCGCTCCTGAGCTCGACACGTCGCGACTCGCAGATTTCCTGCTTCTTGCCACCACACATCGCGCCCAGGCTGGGTCACGAAAGATCTGAAACCCTCTTGGGCCTTGCTTCCCAATAGGGCAATGTCCAAAGCGCTTTCAAGGCCCAGCGATTTGATATTCGCTGGCAGCGACGCCCAATATCCGTGAACCATCCCCCCATTTTTACTGCTAGCCCCATCGCCAAGGCGATTCGCTTCCACGATGGCCACACTCAAGTGAGGCGCTCGTTCGCGCAGAGCGAGTGCCGTCCACATCCCGGTGAAGCCTCCACCCACGATGACGACATCAACATTGATGCCGCCTCTGAGGGTATTAAGAGGTTGGCCATGCAGTGGCTGAATATCTTCCCGCCACCAAGACCAACTGTGACGTTCGATACCTGATAGCGCGGGAAGAAGATTCATCTCAGCTCTCAGTCAGTCGGTCGGCAGTGGCGGTCAACTTCAGATCGGCCAGGGGCATTGACGCCGGAGCGCTGAGAGACGAGGTCTCCTTCAGACTTCGCCCACGGATAAAGTCCGCCAGCCGCTCACCCATCATCATGGAAGGCGCGCTGGTGTTCCCGGATACCAATTTTGGCATAGCTGAGGTATCACAGACTCGCAGACCCTTCAGCCCATGCACGCGAAATTGAGGATCGACCACAGCCATTGGATCGGTGCCCATCTTGCAAGCACCTGACGGGTGCAATGCGCCTTGGGCTGTTTCCCGCACAAACTGCATGCGCTCATCTTTTGTCATCAAACGTTTCGATGGACGATGCGGATGCGCCACGTATTTGCTCAAAGCGGACTTCTCCATGATTTCCTGGCCAATACGAACGCCTTCGGCAAGTACCTCGACATCGTATGGGTCGGCCAGATAGTTCGGATCTACCAGTGGCTCGCTGTGAGGGTTGGCATCACGCAGCCGCACTGTGCCTCTGGAGCGTGGGCGGGTCTGATAGACGTTTACGGTGCAACCGTTACCGCTCGGGGTCGATTCCGCGCCTTCCTCCACTCCTGCACCTGGAAGGAAGTGGTACTGCAGGTTTGGCAGAGGATCTTTTTCATCGCCGTACCAGAACATCCCGCCTTCGCAGATGTTGGATGTGATTGGCCCGTTCCGGAACAACAGGTACTGGAGCCCGGCCCAAGCCTGCCAACGCAGCTTTTTGTACTTGTCGTAGCTATGCTGACCTGTGAGTTCGTAGATCAGAAACATGTCGACGTGATCCTGAAGGTTTTCACCTACACCAGGAAGATCATGGACGACCGGTACGCCAACAGAGCGCAGATGCTCGGCCGGCCCTATCCCGGAGCGAAGCAGTAGAGTAGGGGAGCCAATTGCGCCTGCGCTGACGATGACTTCCTTCTCCGCTCGCAGGGTTTTGACTTGGCCTCCTTCCTGATACTCCACGCCCACGGCACGGCCGTTTTCAACCAGTACGCGCAGCACTTTGCACTTCGTGCGAATTTTCAGGTTGGAGCGGCTACGGGCTGGATTTAGGTAGGCCACGGCGGCGCTGCAGCGCAGGCCATTGCGCATTTTGACCTGGAACAGGCCTACGCCGGCTTGCTTACCTGAGTTGAAGTCGGGGTTGTAGTTGACACCCGCCTGCTGCGCCGCCTTGATCCAGCTTTTGGTCAGGTAATGAGTATGGCGCTGGTCAGAAACGCCAAGAGGCCCACCCTGGCCATGAGCCTCACCAGCGAAGCGCTCATTGTCTTCACTACGTTTAAAATACGGCAGCACATCCTTGTATGACCAACCTTCGCAACCCAACGCCTCCCAGTTGTCGTAGTCCTCTGGGCAACCGCGCATATAGACCATCGCATTCACTGAGCTGCCACCGCCGAGAACGCGGCCCTGAACCATCACGGGTGTCTGGTCATTCTGATGCTTCTGTGGCTGAAGAGTGTAGCGGCTCAGCAGATTACCCTTTGCCGTTTTGAAGTAGGTAACCGGCATATGGATGTACGGGTTCCAGTCGCGGGAACCCTGTTCAAACAGGGTGACCGTGGTGTTTGAATCCTCGGTCAAACGAGAGGCAGCTGCACACGCGGCCGGGCCGCCACCTACAACAATATAATCGACCACTTTAACTCCTTAACGCTTTGGTTGCATTGAAGGGAAACGCCCTTCGAATTGTTCATTTGGATCAGTGTGTGAGCACCACGACAGCTTCATCAGGCCAGTTCAAGTTCACCTGCGAGCCGGGCGCGTATTGGATGCCTGCGACAGGCCGCGTTTCCTGACAACTGAGAAGACTGTCACCGTGCCTCACCTGGTAAACGACCCTGTTACCGATAAAGACGATATCTTCGACGGTACCGCTCAGCCTGTTCAGCCCAGCGAGGGTTGGGGCATCTGAGATACTCAATTTCATGGCTTCGGGGCGGATCGAGATCGAGATCGAATCTCCCTCCTGAGCCTTGCGAGCTGCGCCTTTCGCCGAGAACAATGATGTTGAAATCTCGGCCTGCCCACCGGCCACTTTCGTGACCTTGCCTTCGAGGATGTTGGTTTCGCCGAAAAACTTCGCGCAGAACAGCGACTCAGGCGCGGCGTACAGATCCTGGGGAGAACCCAGCTGCTCGATCTCACCCTTGTTCATCAGTACCACGCGATCCGACAGAATCATGGCTTCGTCTTGGTCGTGGGTGACGTAAACGAAAGTCGTGCCCGTTTCTTCGTGGATTCTCTTCAACTCGCGCAACATGTGATGCCGAATCTTTAGATCAAGCGCCGCCAGCGGCTCATCCAGCAGCAAGACGTCCGGTTGATTGACCAGTGCCCGGGCCAGCGCTACACGCTGACACTGACCCCCACTGAGCTCGTGGATCCATCGACTTGCGAAGCTGTCCAGCTGCACAAGATGAAGCATAGCCTTCACCTTCCTGTTGACCTCGTCCTTTGGCAGCTTGCGCAGTCGCAAGCCAAAAGCGACGTTGTCGAAAACGTCCAGGTGGGGAAACAGTGCATACCGTTGGAAAACCATGTTGACGCTGCGTTTCTCCGGTGGGAGAGAGGTAGCGTCTACCCCGCTGATCTTGAGGGAGCCACCCGTAGGCTCCTCGAATCCTGCAATGATCCTCATCAGCGTGGTTTTTCCGCAGCCGCTTGGGCCAAGCAGTGTGAGAATTTCACCTTTGCGGATTTCGAGGTTGATGTCATTCAAAGCTTTGAACGGGCCGAACGCTTTGTGGACGTTGCTGAGTTGCACTATCGACTTGCTCATTGGCTTCATCCTCAAAATCAGAAGTTCTGGACGATATGGATACGCGACGCTGGAGCCAGAAGATGGCACCGGCGATGGTGATGACAATCAGTGACAGGCCGAATGCGACCATGGATGCAGCGTTGATGGTCGGGTCAACGGTGCGCCTCATCATCGACCAGATCATCATGGGCAACGTCGACTCGTTGCCGCTCACAAATACGGTAATGATCAACTCATCGAACGACAGCGCGAACACGAGAATCGCAGCCCCTACAATGCTTGGGCGAAGGATGGGCAACGTGATCAGATGAAACGATTGCCAAGTCGTGGCGCCTAGATCACGTGCAGCTTCTTCAAGCGAGGTGTCGAAGTAATCGATGCGCGAGCGAAGAGTGGCCACGAAAAACGGTAGTGCGTAAAGCACGTGAGCGATGGTCACTGTAACCAGGGAGCGACTCATACCCACTTGGGCAAATCCGCTCACCAGTGCGATCCCGAGGAAAAGGCCGGGGAGGGCAATGGGTGCGGCGCAGATGGTTGCAATAATCTCCCTCGGACGACCTTTGATTCGGATCAGCGCCAGTGCGACTGTGGCGCCTAGCAGCGTGGTTGCAACTGCTGCACCGGTCGCAACGATGATGCTGTTCCAGAGAGCGTCCCGGAACGTCTGGCTGGCGAAGATCTGCTCGTACCAACGAAGGCTCCAGCCGTCGAACGGGAACACCAGTGAAGGGCTGCTATGGAAGCTGAACATGCCGATGATCACGATCGGTGCGTACAGGAACAGCACATAGAGCCAGAGGTACATTCTCAACATGTTAATGCCCTCTCAGTTAGTCGTGATAGCGACGGCCAGGTGATAAGCGAAAGGCTTTCATCAGCTGGGTGAGGGTCAGATACACAGCGACGAACAGCGCCAGCGTGATAAACGCCATGGCTGCACCAAGCGGCCAATTGCCGGCGCTGCGAAACTGGTTGGCGATCAACAATCCGTTTGTCACCCCATCACGTCCCCCCAACAGTTGCGGGGTGATGTAGTCACCGGCGGCGAGGATGAATGTGAACATGAAGGCGGAGACGATGCCCTTGTAGGACATCGGAATGATGACTTTGGTGAGCACCTGAAACTTCGATGCGCCCATGTCCCGAGCAGCTTCCAGATAGTCCGTTTTGACATCCCGCAACGCCGATACCAGCAGCAGTAAGGCGAAAGGGAACATGATGTGGACGAGCGTGATGACGGACGCGAAGGGGCTGAATAGCAAAAACTCCAGTGGTTCTTTGATCAGCCCGAACTGCATCAGCGTCGTGTTGATCAGCCCGTTGGTGCCCAGAATGGTTCGCCATGCATAAACTCGAACCAGGTAGCTTGAAAACCAGGAAAGCAAAATCAGGTAGAACGCATTGTTGTTGATGCTGCGATACACGATGTAGTACGCCGCTGGGAAGCTGAGCACCACCGAGGCGATGGCTGTCCAGATGCCATTTGAAAGTCCAGTGACTCCCGTTCTCCAGAAGCCTGCTGCGGACAACGTGCGAACGTAGTTGTCGACGTTGAACGTAGGATCGATCACAAACGACCGCGCTGACCAGAAGCTGTAAAGCAGGAGCAGTAGCGACGGCAAGATGAAGAAGAACAGCATGAACGACATTGAGGGTGCAGCGAGTGCACCGCTGAGCAACCTCTGTCGTTGATTTACGCTCAAACTCATGGCAATCCCCTTGGTGGTGGGTGATAGCAGTCGTCGGCCCCAGTAGGAGTCGAATTGATCGCAACCTCGTTTTTATTCGCCCAGTCGCTTTTGAATTGCCCTGGCTTTAAGCCAAGCTCGCGAACGAGCAGTTTTTTGTTCTCGGCAGTAAAGGTGAACTCGATCAGGCGGCTGCTCCGGTCGCCTTGAGTTGGGCCCTTGCGGGCCCAGCGCGTGTTAGGACGCCTTCTTCATTGCTTCACAGTAATTGCGCAGCTTTGGCATCACTTCTTGAGCGAGCAGTCGCAGCGATTTCTGGTGCAATGCAGGATTCTCCCAGTCTTTCTGAGTGGTCAGCAGAGTGCCGAAAGGCCCACCGACGTAGTCGACAAAGGCTACGAGTTTGTCCAGCACAGTCTTCGGCGAACCTGACATCACCATCCAGTCCAGGCAGTTCTGGCGGGTAACTTCACTGTCTGGAATGTCCGCGCTTGGTTTGAGAATGCGCTGCATATTGAACGCCTTCATGTCTTCGACGATGTAGTCGTAGTACCAGCCGTACGTGGAGTCAGGGCGTGCCAGATAGTCTGCGGCTTCCTGGTCAGTGTCAGTCACCAGGATCGAGCGGGCGATGCGCCAATTGTCGCGGTCAGCCGGCCGGCCGGCGTTGGCGCAGCCAATGGCATACTGCTCCCAGTGAGACTTGGCGTGAACAGGCGGGATAAAGTTGGCGCTGACGATGCTCCATCCTTTTTCACCAGCCTGGCGAGCACTGCTGGACGAAGGACTCATGACAGAGATCGCCAAAGGCGGGTGAGGCTGCTGAAAGGGTTTGAGCATCGGGCCGAAGCCAAGGGTCGGAATGATGTTCTTTTCGAGAACAACGTTCCAGTATTTACCCTGGATATTGTAAGGCGGGTTGGATGCCCAGATTTTGTGGATCATCTCAACCGACTCAACGGTCATCTCTGCACGGTTCAGCTCTTGGGTGCCAAACAGCTCCATGTCGCTCACCAGCCCGCCAGGGCCGACGCCCATGATGAAACGGCCACCGCTCAGATGGTCGAACTGCGCCACATCGCCTGCAACGGTCGCCGGATGATGCTGAGGCAGGTTCAAAACGCCAGTTGCGAACTTGATGTTCTTGGTGGCATCCAGAAGCGTTGCGAAAAACTGGAGCGGGTTTGCAACAGGTTCGGAGCTGCAGCTGTAATGCTCGCCTACCCAGACCTCGGAGTAGCCCAGCTGATCAGCAAGGATTGCAGCTTGGCGATCTTGCTGCAGCATTTCAGTGTAGTTACGCCGCGGATCGTGCAGCGGCATCATGAAAAGACCAAGTTCCATATGTACTCCTAGACTGTGCAGAGACTCTCGGGCGTCGATCGGTGATTGAGACGCCCGTTAATTGTGGACTTTGGGACGATGGCGAGCATTGCGTGGATGCCCGAAAAGTCCGTCAGTGCCTAGGAGAAAGCAACAACGGTGCCATGTGCATTTTGTTGTTGTATCTTATTGTTCTATATCATTTTTTATTTTTTAAATCTGCTATTTTGCAAGTGTCATCTTCGAGAAAACCGGCTGAGAAAAGAGTCATTTTTGAGAATGAGCCCTGTCCTAGGAGGACGCCTTCAAGGATTCGCCAAGATCGAAAGTGGTGGAGATCTGAAAGCTCATTTTGAGAAAGCCGTCATGCCGATGGTTGGTATCATTGCCGCACATACTGGGTATTCGACCAGTTGTATGAGCATCCACTGGTGTTTCCAAATGGTGCATTTCTCGGGCGTAACGTCTGACTTGGCTGCTGACTGTGGATGATCGTTGCAGTGCGTCAACCCTTATAACTTGATGAATTTAAAGGTTATTTATATTTCTTTATGAGGCCGCTGGCTATTTTGGTCTTCTTAGGCGCAGTCTTTGCAATATGGCAGTCTTTGCAATATGACGGTCATGGACAGGCGTCGCGTTTCCTGTCGTAACCTCTGCTTCACGAAGGTGCTGATATGAGTCCTCAACAACATCTATCTAGAATTCGTTCACTCTTGAATGTCGAGCTGCCCCATGGCGAAACGCTGGGTGATTCAAATTTCATTTTGCGTGATAGTTGTGAGGAGTCTTGGCGCAGGTGTTTCGATAGCGGGCTCAGTCCCGACAACAAGCCTGAAGTACCTCAGATAGAGGGCAGCCTGCTCACTCGTATGCAGGACGAGTTCGGACAGCAGGCTTTCAGCTATGCACTTACTGAACTCAACGGACTCATGAACATGGTCAGTGAGGTTGGCTACAGCGCGAGCTTGGCCAACGCTCAAGGAGTGATCATTGCTGAGAGCGTCAAGCCGCAGCAGGCATTCTACTGTGAGAGCGACAAGCTGGGGTCGGTGTGGAGCGAGGCGGTAGGAGGAACCAACGGCATCGGAACCTGCATTGTTGAACAGCGCCCCGTGGCAATTTTTCGAGATGATCACTTTTATTTCGATCTGTCTTCCCAGGCTTGCGTGGCGGCTCCGTTCTACAACCCACTCGGCGAGCTGCAGGGGGTCTTGAATCTGACCACGTGCAATCCCAGCGTCGATATCAACGCCCACCATATCGTATACAACCTAGCCACTAAGAGCTCCGTTCTGCTGGAAGAGCGTTTATTCATTGAGCACTTTCGGGACTATGCCATCTTGCAGCTTTGTGATTCGAGCCGAGCGGCTCAGGTTATAGCTGTTGATGAGCTCGGTATCGTACGAGGCGCGAGCCATGCCGCGCGCCGTCGGCTAGGTCTGTCTTCAACCCAGGTAGGCCGAATCAGGTTATGGGAGGTCATTGACTGCCCGCAGTCGACCATCTCGCTTGAATGCTTCAAAGCTCCAATGCGTGCGCGAACCTTGTTGCGAGATGAACAAGTAGACATGGTGCTGCTTCGTGCAAATCGCCAGGAAGCTTTGTCACCGCTCACCGAAGCACGTGCCCGCACTGTTCGATCCAATGTAAGGCCAAAAGAAGTGTCGAGTTCGCTCGCGCGTTGTGCTGGTCAGGATTCGACAATGCAGCAGAACGTGAAATTGATCCGCAAGGTCATGAACAAGAAACTGCCAATCCTGCTGTTGGGCGAGACAGGAGTGGGTAAAGATACATTGGCTAAGGCTATCCACGACGAAAGCGACCGTTGTAAGGGCCCCTACGTAGCTTTCAACTGCGCTGCCGTCCCTGAGTCGCTGATCGACAGCGAGCTATTCGGATACAGTAAGGGCGCCTTCACCGGGGCTAGCAAAGAAGGTAGTCAGGGCCGACTGCTTGAGGCAGACGGTGGAACGTTGTTTCTCGATGAGATAGGTGACATGCCTTTGAGCCTTCAAACGCGCTTGTTGCGGGTTTTGGAGTCAGGCGAGGTGTCGCCGCTGGGCGCTGGAAAGGCAGTGCAGGTCAACCTTCAAATCATCGCCGCAACCAACCAGCGACTCCATGAAAAGGTCACTGATGGCAGTTTTCGAGAAGACCTGTTTTTCAGGCTTGCCGGGATGATCGTCAATATCCCGCCCCTACGGGAACGAGATGATCGGGGTCAGCTAATCGAAACGGTTCTGGAAACGGTAGTGGGGGATGACCCTACTCCAACGATGAAACCAGCTGCATGGAAAAAACTGTTGGATTACTCCTGGCCTGGCAACGTCCGCGAACTCAAGCATGTCTTGCATCGAGCATCACTGTTCGCTGAGGAGGGGGTGATTTCCGCGTCCGACATCACATTGCCTTTTGAAAATCGCATCAAATCTATCGCTGAACGACTAGGAACGCCTCCGGCGTCATCCTTCGCATTACCCCCCGCGCCAGTGGTCATTTCCGGCCCATCTCAGAATGATGCGGACAGCAGCGAGATAGGAGTGGATGCCGTCCTTAACCTGGACGCACGGCAGGCCTTGGCCGAGCTTGAGGGCCAGACCATTCAAGCGGCAATGGCAGCTCATGGGAACAATGTCGATAAGGCCGCCAGATCGTTGGGCATGAGCAAGGCAACCCTGTACCGCAAAATCAAACGATATGGAATTCGCAACGAGTAGTCTTAGCGAGATCTGATCGCCAGACCCGAATGTGGTCTGGCTTTTTTTTTGTGTTGCAAAAATGATTTTGAAGTCTCAACCGTGAGTCTCAAGCTTCATAGCATTCCTATCTCCCTGATTTTAATGATTATTTTAGATGGCATGCCATTTGCCTTATTGTAATCAGGCTCTCGCACAACGCGGGGCTCCAATTCAGGGATTGCGACGATGGCGCGTGTCAATTCTCGGCTAGGCGGATCCAGCGTGCTGCTGTTGGACGATGATCCGGCATACGGCTATCTGTCGCTAATTGGCCGCAGGGCCCCTGAGCTAAAAATTGTTACGTTCAGCGAGTCTGACGCCGTTGCGCGAGGCGATTGCCCTATATGGCTTGGGGCCCCGGACAAGGCAGCGTCGTTGTTGATGGACGGCGAGAAGCCCGATTGGCTTCAGCTGACTTGGGCAGGTTTTGCTCCGCTGATGAGGCCGGCTCTTCCCAAAGACTATTTGCTTACCCGAGCGGTCGATGTGTTTGGCCAGCCGATGCTTGAATACGTTTTGGCTCACATCCTGGCGCACTCCAAGTCCAACGCGTCTTACCTTGAAAAGCAAAATAGGTTCATCTGGTCACCGGTTCAATCCAACAGCCTTTTAGGCCGCCGCGTGATGATAGTTGGAGCTGGGAATATCGGACAGTACATCGCGAAGCGACTCAAGTGTCTCGGGATGGATATCGTGGGTGTTCAGCGAGTTCCTACGCTGAGCGGGGAGATGCAGGCGACGTTTGATCTGTCGACGTTCGCGAGCCATCTGGGAAATGTGGATTATGTTGTTAATATCCTTCCGGATACACCCAAGACCCGGAATATTTTCAATCTTGAAACCTTCCGTAAAATGAAGCCCGGTGCAATGTTTATGAATATCGGTCGAGGTACGGCCGTGGTGGATGCCGACTTGGTTCAGGCCTTGGAAGAGGGGCACTTGTCCTCAGCCGTGCTCGATGTTTTTCGTCAAGAGCCTTTGCCGCCATCTCATCAGTTTTGGGTAACTCCCAACATAGTTATCACACCCCACATCGCGGGGCCGATCGACCCGGTGAGTATGGCCAATAGTTTTCTGGAGAATCTGGATCGATTTGAATCGAGACTGCCCCTCAACGGTGAAGTGGATTTGGGGCGAGGTTACTAACCAAGCCGCTTTCATATCATTTGCGCAGACGCTGTCCCAATAAGTGCGACTTGCCAGTCGCCTAGTGCCCGGCTATGAGGTCGGTTTGCCTGGAGAAAAATAATGTACGAATCCATTCTTGCAAAGTTTCCTAACGTGCTTTCGGCTGTTGAAGCGTATAAGCAAGGGCGTCCAGTAGTTCTGATGGATGACCATGATCGTGAAAACGAGGCAGACCTCGTTGTTGCCGCCGAAAATATGTCAGTCCAGAGCATGGCGATGATGATTCGCGATGGTAGCGGAATCGTCTGCCTTTGCCTGGATGAGCACACTGTCGAGACGCTTGGGCTGAAACCTATGGTACCTATGAATGAATCTAGATTCGCCACAGGGTTCACCGTCAGCATTGAGGCCGCTGAAGGTATCACCACGGGGGTCAGTGCTGTTGACCGCTTGACCACGGTGCGAGCTGCGTTGTCGTCGGACGCCTTCAATCGACGCATTGTAAGTCCCGGACATATGTTTCCCCTCCGAGCCCGTTCTGGAGGTGTCCTGGAGCGCCGCGGCCATACTGAAGGGAGCGTGGAAATCGCAGTCATCGCTGGCATGCGTCCAGCGGCTGTCCTGTGCGAGCTGATGAATCCCGACGGAACTATGACCCGGGGCGAGCAGATACGTATTTATGCCGAACATCATGGTTTGCCGATACTCACTATTGCCGAACTTGTCGATTTCAGGCTGGCGTGTGAAGAGCTGCGTCCTTCGATTTCAGCTAGGCATTCCGTTTATGGCAGTGCAGTTGCTGTTTAAGGTGGGCGACTCCGGCTTGGTGGTCGATCGATATGTATTGCCAGAGCCATAGGGCAGGCGCACAAAAAAACGGTCAAGGAATGATTGACAGATCACGGCTGTGCAAAGGTTTCACTGGAGTAGGCGAGTGGCAAGAAGTGGCCATAATTTGCATGCTCGTGCGGCGGCTGATTTTATTTCTCAATTATGAGAAAAACTTATCCGTTGTTGCTCTGGGATGTTCGCTGCGGGGCAAATGTCTTTAAGTAACGGCCATTCGACCTTCTTGGTTAGGCAGGTTGTTATCTTGAGAATCCCAGGGCGCGTTGCTACGAGGCTGCGTCCAAGGTTTAGTTTTAGTTTTAGTGTGGTGTACCTGATTGATTTTCGGAAATTTCTCAATTGGCACCTCGTTTGCTTTCAATTAATACATCTGGCCTAGCGGCCGGACTCCTTAACTAGTATCAAGGATTCATCATGAAACTGCGTTTCACCACTGATCACGAATGGCTGCGTTTGGAAGAATCTGGCGAGTTGACCGTCGGCATTACCAGCTTCGCCCAAGAAGCCTTGGGCGACGTTGTTTATGTGCAACTGCCCGACTTGGTTTCCTTTGATGCTGGCGCAGAAGTTGTTGTTCTTGAGTCCGTGAAGGCGGCAAGTAACATCACCATGCCGTTAGCGGGAGAAGTCGTAGCGGTCAATCCGGCCGTTGCTGAAGAACCAGAATTGGTGAACGCATCTCCGATGGATGCCGGATGGTTCTTCCGCATTCGGCCTGTCGATGGCTCCGCTTTTGATGGCCTGCTGGACGAAGCCGGTTATGAACAATATCTCGCAGATAACGCTTGAGGAGTTTTCATGACGACGTCAATTTCTCTCGATACGCGTGACGAGTTCGTCGCACGACACATCGGGCCGCGCGACAGCGACATTAGCGAAATGCTCAACACCATTGGCTACGACTCTCTTCAAAGTCTGATTGCAAGCGTAGTGCCTGACACGATCAAGGACAGCAACGTTCTTGAGCTCACAAACGGGCAAGGAGAGGCTCAAGCACTGGCTGATCTCAAGGTGATCGCGTCACACAACAAGCTCTTCCATTCCTACATTGGGCAGGGATATTACCCCTGCCATACGCCGGCACCGATCCTGCGCAACCTGCTGGAAAACCCAGCTTGGTACACCGCCTATACACCTTACCAGCCGGAAATCTCCCAAGGCCGTCTTGAAGCACTCCTGAACTTTCAGACCTTGGTAAGTGATCTGACTGGAATGGACATTGCGAACGCTTCGTTGCTTGACGAGGCGACGGCCGCTGCTGAAGCCATGACCTTCTGCAAGCGCCTAGGGAAAAGCAAGGCATCTGCTTTCTTTGCATCCAGGAATTGCCATCCGCAGACGCTGGAGGTTCTTCGAACTCGTGCTGAACCCCTCGGTATCGACGTTGTAGTAGGCGATGAGAATGAGTTGCTGGAGGAGGGCATGGATGGCTACTTCGGTTTGCTGCTCCAGTACCCTGCCAGCACGGGGGGCATCAATGATTATCGTGAATTGGTCGCCAAGGCTCATGAGCTAGGCACTATGGTCGCGGTATCGGCTGACCTGCTGGCACTGACGCTCTTGGTTCCGCCTGGTGAATTCGGAGCCGATGTCGTGATAGGCAGTGCTCAACGTTTCGGTGTGCCGCTCGGTTTTGGCGGGCCTCATGCGGCTTATTTTGCGACAAAGGATTCATTCAAGCGCGATATGCCGGGCCGCCTGGTCGGCATATCGATTGATCGACACAAGCAGCCTGCTCTGCGTTTAGCGATGCAGACTCGCGAGCAGCATATTCGTCGCGAGAAGGCCACCAGTAACATCTGCACCGCGCAGGTTTTGCTTGCAAACATTGCGAGCATGTACGCGGTCTACCATGGCCCCGTGGGTTTGAAGAACATTGCTCGCCGGGTTCACCGCCTGACTGCGATTCTTGGCAAGGGGTTAGAGGATCTTGGGCATCAGGTTGATCAACACTATTTCTTCGACACCCTGAGCATCGCGACCGCAGTGCCCGCATTTAACGTCGTGGAAGCTGCCAGAGCTGCAGGAATCAACCTGCGGCTGATCAGCGATGTGCGTGTCGGTATCTCGTTGGATGAAACCACCACTGCGGCGCATGTCTGTGCGCTCTGGTCTGTGTTCGCTTCAGCCAGCCAATCAGTGCCTGCCTTCGACGATATGGCCGATCTGGCCGGTGACCGGATTCCCGAAGCCATGCGTCGTGAATCCGGTTTCCTCACGCATGAGGTGTTCAATCGCTATCACTCAGAGACTGAGTTGATGCGTTATTTGCGCAGGCTCGCGGATAAGGATCTGGCCCTTGATCGCACGATGATCCCGTTAGGGTCGTGCACGATGAAGCTCAATGCTGCGAGTGAAATGATCCCGGTGACGTGGCCCGAGTTCGGGGCGCTTCATCCATTTGCGCCACTTGAGCAGACATTGGGGTACCAGGAGCTCACGCGTGAGCTTGAGGAAATGCTTTGCGCTGCTACTGGGTATGACGCAGTTTCTCTGCAACCTAACGCGGGCTCACAAGGCGAGTACGCCGGGTTGCTTGCCATCCGCGCGTATCACAAGAGCCGCGGTGAAGGGCGGCGTGATGTATGCCTGATCCCTTCTTCGGCTCATGGTACCAACCCGGCGACCGCGCAGATGGCGGGTATGCGTGTGGTTGTGGTCGGCTGCGACACACGCGGTAACGTCGACGTGGATGACTTGCGGACGAAAGCTGAACAGCATCGTGCCCAACTGGCAGCGTTGATGATCACCTATCCATCGACTCATGGTGTTTTCGAAAAACGCATCCGTGAAATCTGCGACATCGTTCACGAGAATGGTGGTCAGGTTTACATCGATGGCGCCAACATGAACGCGATGGTGGGGCTCTGTGCACCTGGGCAGTTTGGCGGGGATGTTTCTCATCTCAACCTGCACAAAACGTTCTGCATTCCTCACGGAGGCGGCGGCCCTGGCGTAGGCCCGATCGGTGTGAAATCTCACTTGGCTCCGTTTCTTCCTGGGCATAGCCATATGAAGAACTCCAAGGGTGCAGTCAGTGCAGCTCCGTTCGGCAGCGCGAGCATTTTGCCGATCACGTGGATGTACATCCGGATGATGGGCGGGGCAGGTCTCAAGCGTGCGTCCGAGCTGGCTATTCTAAGTGCCAACTACATCGCGCGACGCCTTGAAGAGCATTATCCAGTTCTCTACACCGGCGAGAACAGCTTGGTGGCGCATGAGTGCATTCTTGATGTTCGCCAGATCAAAGAGAGCAGTGGGATCAGTGTCGAGGACGTCGCCAAGCGGCTCATCGACTTTGGTTTCCATGCTCCTACGATGTCATTCCCGGTCGCTGGCACCCTCATGGTTGAGCCAACAGAAAGCGAATCCAAGGAGGAACTGGATCGATTCTGTGACGCGATGATTCGTATCCGCGAGGAGATTCGCGCGGTCGAGCGGGGTGAGCTTCATAAGGACGATAACCCACTAAAAAATGCGCCTCATACGGCATTTGAGCTCGTTGGCGAATGGAATCATTCCTACAGCCGTGAGCAGGCGGCATATCCAGACGATGCTTTGACGGACAGCAAGTATTGGCCGCCGGTTGGGCGAGTCGACAACGTCTATGGCGACCGGAACCTTACCTGCGCCTGCCCTCCAATTTCCGCCTACCAAGACGCCTGACCTTCAGGTTGAATCAGGGTGGCGTGAAGACCTCGCGCCACCTCGTTATCGAGGAATAGCCATGTTTCATAAAAGCTTGACGCTGTCAGATTTCGATCCTGCTCTGAGCGCCGCAATGACCGCTGAGGCGAGCCGTCAGGAAGATCATGTTGAGTTGATCGCGTCCGAAAACTATACCAGCCCTCAGGTGATGGAAGCGCAAGGCTCTGAGCTGACAAACAAGTACGCCGAGGGGTATCCGGGCAAGCGTTACTATGGGGGCTGTGAGTTTGTCGACGTGGTCGAGGGGCTGGCGATCGAGCGCGCCAAGCAGCTGTTTGGGGCCAGCTACGCCAACGTACAGCCTCACTCCGGTTCTCAGGCAAATGCCGCAGTTTATCTTGCGTTGTTGAATCCAGGAGACACTCTTCTGGGGATGAGTCTTGCGCATGGCGGGCACCTCACTCACGGCGCAAAAGTTAGCTCCTCTGGCAAGCTTTACAACGCGATCCAATACGGTATCGACACCAATGGCTTGATCAACTATGACGAGGTCGAGCGGCTGGCGCTGGAACACAAGCCCAAGATGATCGTCGCTGGGTTCTCTGCGTATTCCAAGACCCTGGACTTCGCAAGATTCCGCGAAATTGCGGACAAAGTTGGGGCTCTACTGTTTGTCGACATGGCGCACGTCGCAGGTTTGGTGGCGGCCGGGCTTTACCCGAATCCTCTCCCATATGCAGATGTCGTTACGACCACAACTCACAAGACGCTGAGGGGCCCGCGCGGCGGTTTGATCCTGGCCAATACAAGTCCGGAAATCGAGAAAAAACTCAATTCAGCGGTTTTCCCGGGCGGCCAAGGTGGCCCGTTGATGCACGTCATCGCCGCTAAGGCAGTCTGCTTCAAAGAAGCGCTTGATCCGTCTTTCAAGGAATATCAGGCGCAGGTTATCGGCAACGCTCAAGCGATGGCAGGTGTGTTTCTGGCGCGCGGTTACGATGTGATTTCCGGTGGTACGGATAACCATCTATTTCTGGTCAGCCTGATTCGCCAGGGCCTCACCGGCAAAGATGCAGATGCCGCCTTGGGGCGTGCTCGGATCACCGTTAACAAGAATGCCGTACCGAATGACCCACAGTCGCCCTTTGTCACTTCAGGGCTTCGCATCGGGACGCCTGCGGTCACTACGAGGGGTTTCCAGGTTCCTGAGTGCGAAGCGCTTGCAGACTGGATTTGCGACATCCTGGATCACCTGGGCGATGCCGATGTGGAAGCTCACGTTGCCAAGCAAGTCGCGTCCCTCTGTGAACGCTTCCCTGTCTACGGCAAATAAAGCTGTCCGCACGCTCTCTGGAGTCTTTCATGTCACTCAGCGTTTTTGACTTGTTCAAGGTGGGAATCGGCCCGTCGAGCTCCCACACGGTGGGGCCCATGCGTGCGGCAGCAACGTTTGTCGAGGGGTTGGAAAAAGATGGCCTTCTGAGCTCTGTGGATGCAATCAAAGTCGAGCTTTACGGGTCGCTTGGGGCAACAGGAAAGGGGCATGGCAGCGATAAGGCAGTTTTGCTCGGCCTGGAGGGGGACTACCCCGATACGGTTGATACTTCAACTGTCGACGGGCGCCTCATCGAAATCCGCGCTCAAGGCAGTCTGAACTTGCTGGGCAAGCGGCGAGTACGGTTCGCCGAGAAGGAGCACTTGGCAATGATCCGAAAGCCTTTGCCCTACCACCCCAACGGGATGATCTTTCGAGCGTTTGACTCGGCTGGGTTGCAACTTCGTGGGCGCGAATACTACTCGGTGGGAGGCGGCTTTGTGGTTGACGAGGACGCCGCTGGCCATGATCGCATCGTCGAAGACAAGACGCCGTTGCGCTACCCATTTCGAAGCGGCAACCAACTCCTGGCGCTCTGCGAGGAGCACGGCCTTTCGATCAGTCAGATCATGATCTGTAACGAGGAAGCTTGGCGCTCAGGTGAGGAAACGTCTCGTGGGCTGATGCACATATGGGGGGTCATGCAGGACTGCGTTCAGGCGGGCTGCAGCAACGAAGGCGTAATGCCGGGTGGGCTCAAGGTAAAGAGGCGTGCTGCAAACTTGTATCGCCAACTTCGCCTAAGTCCGGAGGCAGGACTACGGGACAATCTCTCGGTATTGGACTGGGTGAACCTCTATGCGCTGGCCGTTAACGAAGAAAATGCAAGCGGAGGAAGGGTGGTCACAGCACCTACAAATGGTGCGGCGGGCATCATCCCAGCTGTTCTGCACTACTACGTCAATTTCATCGGTAGCGCAAATGATGACGGCGTCCAAAGGTTCCTCCTTACGGCTGCCGCAATCGGGATCCTCTACAAGGAAAATGCCTCGATCTCTGGCGCAGAGGTCGGGTGCCAAGGCGAGGTCGGCGTGGCTTGCTCCATGGCTGCCGGCGCGCTCTGCGAGGTGCTGGGCGGAACCCCACGCCAGGTTGAGAACGCCGCAGAAATAGGTATGGAGCACAACCTTGGGCTCACATGCGATCCCATAGGAGGGTTGGTGCAGGTGCCTTGCATCGAACGCAACGCTATGGGGTCAGTGAAGGCCATCAACGCCGCCCGCATGGCTTTGCGAGGCGACGGAGATCACTACGTGTCTTTGGACAAAGTTATCCGCACCATGCGTCAGACCGGCGCAGACATGAAGACCAAATACAAAGAGACAGCACGCGGCGGATTGGCCGTGAACATTATTGAATGCTGAGGCTGAGTCTCCGGCCATTTTTTGAGGTTTACCCATGACTACAGAATCTTTGAAGCGTACGCCGTTACATGATCTTCATCTGGCACTCGGCGCCAGAATGGTGCCCTTTGCCGGCTACGAGATGCCAGTGCAGTATCCGCTGGGCGTGATGAAAGAACACCTGCATACCCGAGACCAGGCCGGATTGTTTGACGTAAGCCACATGGGTCAAATCCGACTGCACGGCAAGAACGCTGCCGCGGCACTCGAATCCCTGGTTCCGGTGGATATCGTGGATCTACCAATCGGCATGCAACGTTACGCGCTGTTCACGAACGAGACGGGGGGCATTCTCGATGACCTGATGGTGGCCAATGCGGGCGACTACCTTTTCGTGGTCGTCAATGCTGCGTGCAAGGAGCAAGATCTAGCCCACCTGAAAGCCCATCTGGAAGGCCAGTGTCAGGTTGAGGAGCTGTTCGATAGCCGGGCCTTGATCGCTTTGCAAGGCCCGCTTGCGGCTCAGGCACTTGGACGCATTGCACCACAGGTGAAGGATATGACCTTCATGCAGTTCCAGGCGTTGGATATCAACGGCGTGTCTTGTTACGTCAGCCGGTCAGGTTACACAGGAGAGGATGGTTACGAGATATCCGTGCCGGTCGAGAGTGCTGTAGAGCTTGCTCAGGCCATTCTGGCGCAACCTGAAGTCAAGGCGATCGGCCTGGGTGCAAGAGATTCGCTTCGACTGGAGGCTGGGTTATGCCTGTACGGACACGACATGGATGACACGCTCACGCCGGTTGAGGCGAGTCTCTCCTGGGCAATCTCCAAAGCTCGTCGAGCTGATGGTGCGCGCGCTGGCGGTTTCCCTGGGGCTTCACTCATTTTTACACAGCAAGCTCAAGGCGTAGGCAAAAAGCGCGTCGGGCTACTGCCCTTGGAGCGTGTGCCCGTGCGCGAGGGCGTAGTGATCCATTCGGAGGAGGGCGCTGTGATCGGGCAGGTCACCAGTGGCGGTTTTGGGCCGACGCTGGGCGCCCCACTCGCTATGGGTTATGTGGAGTCGGCGTACATTGGAGTAGACACAATCGTCTATGCCGAGGTGCGTGGGAAACGTGTGCCAATGCGTGTGACCAAGACCCCATTCGTGCCTCAACGCTACTACCGCGGTTGAAGGATTTGCTGCCATGAGCGAACTCTCATCCTTGTCGAATCGCCCTCCGCCGCTGCAGGCGGGAGTAAAGCTGCGCGGTGCTGAAAAGGTCGCGCGTATTCCGGTGAAAATTCTTCCGACAGAAGATTTTCCTCGCAAGCCAGACTGGATTCGCGTAGAGATCGCGGCCTCGCCGGAGGTGAGTCGCATCAAAGCACTGTTGCGAAAACATAAGCTGCATAGCGTCTGCGAAGAAGCGTCATGCCCGAACTTGGGTGAGTGTTTTTCCGGAGGTACGGCTACATTCATGATCATGGGCGACATCTGCACTCGACGTTGTCCTTTCTGCGATGTCGGCCATGGACGACCCAAACCTCTTGATCTTGATGAGCCTCGCAATCTTGCGACCGCTATCGCAGACCTGCGCCTAAAGTATGTAGTTATTACATCGGTTGATCGGGATGACCTGCGCGACGGTGGCGCCAGCCACTTCGTCGAATGCTTACGAGAAATACGCAGGATGTCGCCAGGGGTGAAATTGGAGACATTAGTCCCGGATTACCGTGGGCGAATGGACATTGCCCTCGCGATAACTGAACAGGAACCGCCAGACGTCTTCAACCACAACCTGGAAACGGTACCTCGGCTTTACCGCGCTGTTCGTCCAGGGTCTGATTTTGAATGGTCGTTGGATCTGTTGGAAGGCTTCAAACAGCGCATACCTCATGTGCCCACCAAGTCCGGGCTGATGCTTGGACTGGGTGAAACTGACGACGAAGTCATTGAGGTGATGAAGCGGATGAGAGAGCACCGAGTGGATATGCTAACGCTCGGTCAATATCTTCAGCCTTCACGCAACCATCTTCCGGTTCAACGATTCGTGCATCCCGACATTTTTGCCAAGCTCGCTGTATTGGGCGAGGAAATGGGATTTCTCAACGTCGCATCCGGCCCTTTGGTTCGCTCCTCCTACCACGCGGATCAGCAGGCAGCCAGGAAGTGATGGCTAGCCATTAACCTTGTTTGTGCACGCCATGGGAGGTCGCCCGTCGCCTCCCAATAAGGCGACCCTCCCCACGCACTCACTCCACACTCATTTGAATCGGCTCCAAAACGCGAGGCACTTTACGGCTGCCTTGTCCGTATTCTGAAATGAAATCCTTTCGCTTACCTCTGGTTGTCGCACCACGGCAAATCAGTTTCTCAGGGCTGCAAAACCGTAGATCTCACCGATGAGATTGTGCTTCTCCAGTATTAGCCTCTCGCTACAAAAATCATAGTTGTATCAGTTACTTAGATTGTTTAAATGGTTCTGGCATCACTCTTGCTCTACTAACAATGTCCGGGAGGCTCCCATAGAGGAATACCACCAGATGAAGCGCGAAGAGTTCCTAGTGTCATCCTGCCAATTTCAAAAACAATCGCCTCAGGATAGGAATGCATCACATGTCAGACGAAAAAGATCTACGTGGTGAAAATTCTCTAAGTCAGCTGCTCAATCCAAGCATCAGCCGACGGATGCTGATGCTGGGAACAGCGGCGGTAGCTGCCGGAGCGACTCTGGGTCGGTGGATTCCCAATGCTGAAGCCGCTGTCGGCGGCAATCTCGACATCATGACGTGGGAGGGGTACTCCCTTCAGACTGAAGCCGCCGAATGGATCAAGGCTCAGGGCATCCGCGTGAACGCGAGCATCATGGGCAACCAGGATGACGTGACCGCCAAGCTGATGGGCGGTGGCGTACGGCTTGATCTGGCCGAATACTCGAACGGTTACAACGAACTGTACAAGGGTCTTAATCAGCTCAAGCCGATTGATGTTTCCAAAATTCCTAACTACAACTCCTCTGACATCATTAGCAAGTTTCATGATGGCAGCATGTGGTTTTGGGATGGCAAACGATTCGGAATCCCTTGGACATGGGGGGTGGACACCATCGTTTACAACCCTAAAGGTCTCACAGCTCCGATCACCAGTTTTACCGACCTATTGCGTCCAGAGTTCAAAGGCAAGCTCACCTTCCTCGACAACCCTTTGACCGTCTGGCCATTGGCAGCTCGCGTCACCGGTTTCGATGACAAATTTCCAAATGTCACTAAGGAAGAACTCGGCCAAATCTGGGAAAAAATGCAACCGTATCGGGATCAGTGCCGTACGTTTGCTTCCAGTAACGGGGACGTGGTCTCGCTGTTTGTTGCTGGCGAGATTTCCGCCTGCTTCTGTACCTGGACGGCGGCCACTTTGGAGACGGCCAAGCAAGGTGTGAAAACTGAATACGTCTTCCCTAAAGAAGGGGGAGCAGTCTGGGCGGATGCTTGGTTCATTCCAGCGACAGCAGAAAATATCGACACTTCCCTCGCGTTCATCAATCAAGCGCTTGATCCTCGGACTCAAGCGGCGATGAGCAAATCAGTCAGTTCAGCCGTGGTGAATAAAAAGGCCGTCCAGTACATGGATGCCGCGACCAAGTCGCTGTTCGACTACGACAACATTGACCAATTCCTAGCGACTGCGCCTATCAAAGGGCAGCCTCCACGCCAATCAGATCAGTACGCAACTTACGACGATTGGCTACAGGCCTGGGCTTCTTTCAGAGCCGGGTTCTGATTCAAGCCCGCACTGGGCTGAAAAGTGATGCCTTCAAGTTCATTCGACTTCTTTGAGTTGACGAGATTGCTGTCGCTCGGGAGGTAGGCACCTCATGAGGTATTTCCGATGGGCGCTATGGATTGGAAACACTGGCTGGTGGTTTTACTCATCATGGTCTTGGTCTTCGGCTCCAGAAAACTCAGGGGCTTGGGTGAGGGTTTGGCGTCGTCCATCAAAGGCTTTCGCGACGTGATGCGTGATGAACCCGGTCGCGAACCCGGCTCCCCGCCACCGCCAATTTTAGTGGAGGACGAGCATGGAAAATTTCAAAGGGACAGCTACTGAAACGTTGCGTTGTCACTTAGCAAACCGGGGTGAAACACCGCCAGTCGTAGGCCTAAGTTTGTAAGTACGACGGATGAAAACCTGCCCGATACTGCTATTGAAAAATGGCACATGGGCGGGGCGGCCTTCGCTTCTGGCAGGGCTGCGCTTAGACGCACGCCGAACCAAATTTGGCGATTCTTGAAATACCTATAAGCAAGTTTATAAAGCTTCAAGGAGTATGCTGTGCCGAACGTGTCTGATCGCTCTGACTCCGAATTTCTGGAGTCACTTGGCTATGAACAAAAATTCGAACGTAGCATGTCGTTATGGGCGAACCTTGCTCTCGGTTTCCTATACCTATCACCCCTGGTCAGTGTCGTGGCCATCTTGGCGCAAGGACTTTCGACGGCTGGGCCACCCTCCATGTTCTGGATTCTGATTGTGGGTGCGGGCCAGCTGTTGGTGGCGCTGATTTTTGGCGAAATTGTTGCGCAATACCCCATCGCAGGTGGTTTGTATCAATGGGCACGACGGCTGTGGAATGGTCAGTATGCGTGGCTGCTGTCATGGATCTACCTGGCATGCGTCATTGTTGCGATCGCTACAACGGCTATGTTTGGCGCTAATTTTGTCGCCAACCTTTTCGTAGGTACCCGGGAACATCCAGTCGTGGCAATCACTCCTGGGATGACTGCAGGTATTGCAGCCGCGATGCTATTCGTAGGTGTCCTGCTTAACCTGACCGGCACCAAAACGCTGGCACGGATTGCTGGTGCGGGATTGGCCGCCGAGCTAGTGGGTGTCATCGGGGTAGGTCTCTACCTTCTCATTTTTGAGCGCAAGAACTCCTTCAGTGTTTTTTTCGACACGATGGGCTCGGGACATGACGGGGCTTACTTCAGCGCGTTTATTGGAGCTGCCCTGGTGGGTATCTTCATGGTCTATGGGTTTGAAGCTTGCGGAGAGGTTGCTGAAGAAGTCCCTAATCCAGGGAAACAAGTTCCCCGGGCGATGATCCTGACCGTCGTTGTAGGCTGCAGCTCCGCGATTCTCTCTTTCGCAGGATACGTGCTCGCAGCGCCTAATCTGGCTGACATCGTGGCAGGGAATGTTCTTGATCCTGTACCGGAGATTCTGAACGGTACCATCGGGTTTTGGGGCACCAAGGCATTTCTGGTTATTGCGTTGACGTCATTCTTGGCGTGTGTGATGGGTCAGCAAGCGTCCGCCAGTCGACTGATTTACTCCTTCGCTCGTGACAAGATGTTCCCAGGCGCAGCGATCTTCGCGAAGCTCACCAAAGTTCGTCACGCACCGTTGTGGGCGATCGTAGGGGTCAATCTTCTTTCTGGGGTGCTTCTGCTGTTCGTTTACTTGTTCCCAGGGGCGCTGTTCCGCATTGCTGGTATGCAAATGCTTGCTGGTTACATTGCATTCCAGATGGTGGTTTTCGCTGCGCTTCGCGCCAGGTTCAAAGGCTGGAAGCCTGCAGGCTCTTTCTCGCTCGGCGCATGGGGATGGCCGGTCAACCTTGCCGCTCTGGGATACGGCATCTTTGCTTGCGTAGCATTAGCCACGCCGTCAAGTGATATGAGTCTGTCTGTACTGGATCGCTGGATTGCCCTCGTGGGGGTATTGGTTGTGATTGCTGTGGGCTGGTTGTACATGGTTATCGCTAAGCCACACCGCAATTCGACTGCACCGGAAGGTGATGCGATAGAAATGGCGAACCTTATGCGCAAGAATGCCGCGCAGCGGCATATATCCAAGGCAGGTCGTATTGATTCAGTCTCTGTAGAACTGGTGAGAGGTGGACGGTCTGTAGCCTCTAAAGCCTGATTGGACTGATCAGCGCCGTCCTAACCGATGGCGCTGACAGGCAATCCGAATGCCATGGATGGTCTGCAGTTAGACTGCTAGAGCGTGAAAAACTGGCACATCCTTCCGCGTAACCTCACCAATTCTTCGGGATAACGTGGGTTGCTCATGGCACCTCCTGATTGGCCTCAGTTTAAGGCATGGAGGTGCCTACGAAACCCAGGGCGATTCATTCCGTAATAATATTGCGAGCCTCTGAGTAATTAGGGTATGTACCCGTCCGTATAGCGTTTACGATGATCAATCTACTGCTCATAAGAGATTTTATTCACGTACCAAGTTGCCTCCCCGTCGGGAATTCTCACTACGCACTCATCTCCTTCCTCCTTTTTTAAAAGTGCCCTCGCCATTGGGGAGTCGATCGAAATGTAATCGTTCCGCTCATATATCTCGTCGTACCCAACGATGCGAAATCTTTTCTGCTCGCCATCATCGCTTTCAACTTCCACCCATGCGCCGAAGTATACTTTCCCTTCTTGCTCGGGAGAGTAATCAACGACCTTGACGTCTTCGAGGCGTTTGCGCAAATACCTCACTCGACGATCTATCTCGCGCAGAAGTTTTTTATTGTATTGATAGTCTGCGTTCTCGCTCCTATCCCCCAATGACGCGGCCCAAGCAACCTTCTGGGTGATCTCCGGGCGGTAGACGCGCCATAGGTGATCCAGCTCGCTTTTGAGCTTCTCATGACCAGCTCGGGTGATGATGTTTGTGGCCAAACGATGGGGCTCCTGGATGACGGGCTTTCGGGGCACAGCACGCAATCCATGCGGCAGTGAGAGATGGAGATGCTCTAAGGATAACTGCTCAGTGATTGCATGTCTTGCCACTCAATACCGTTCGAGCCGCCTTATGGTGTCAGTCTTGGAGCATGGCTTGATAAGAGGGCGGCGCTTGCGTTCTCGGTCTGTGGTGAAGATTTGAGATCGACGAGGGCTGAGTGAGCGGTGGTAGTAGAAGACCAGAAGGTGAACCTGTTTCGAGAGAAGGGTCGCGAGATAGTAGGTATAGGGGGAGTAGGTCTACTATCGACCAAGGCCAGTAAAAACGGGATGCTTAGGTTAGATAGTAGGAATACCTCGGATCCTGCTCGTAGTCTGCGTTCTCGCTTCTGTAGTGGTCAACTAATCCCGGACACGACGTTAGTTTTTCCTCGGCCCGCGCTGGTGCCAACCCATCGTTGAATTGATGAGGCCGAATCCAGTTGTACCGATGCATCAAAAAATGGCTGATATCGCGCCGTGCTTCCTGCGCAGTTCGATAGCCCACGGTCGGTATCCATTCTGTTTTCAAGCTGCGAAATACGCGCTCCATCGGTGCGTTATCCCAGCAGTTTCCTCGTCGACTCATGCTTGGGCGCATGCGGTATCGCCATAACCGCTGGCGAAAGAGTCGGCTTGCATATTGCGAGCCCTGGTCAGAGTGGAATAGCAGATCCGAAGGCCTGCCACGCTGCTCGTAAGCCATATCCAGCGCTTTGATCACCAGTTCAGCGTCTGGCTTTTCCGACAGCGCCCAGCCCACGATCCGACGCGTACAAAGATCCAGGACGACAGCCAGGTAATGCCACTTTCCTTGCGCCCAAACGTAGGTGATATCGCCGCACCAGACTTGATTGGGCGCAGGCACGCCAAACTCGCGGTTCAATGTGTTCGGGATATCCAGTCTTTCTACTGTTGCTCGTTTGTAGGCATGGGAGCCGGGTTGTTTGCTGACTAAATCAAGCTCGCGCATCAAGCTACGCACTTTGAATCGACCGAGTTGCTCACCGTCTTCACGCATCAGTGACAGGATGTTGCGACTGCCCGCAGAGCTGCGACTTTGCGAGAACAGCTCACTGACGCGACTCCGCAATCGAAGCCGTTCAACATCCGGCGTGCGGCGCCGCAGGCGCTGGGCGTAGTAACACGAGCGAGTGACGTCAAACACTTTGCACAGCCAATCAACCGGCTCATATACCTTCAACTGGTCAATCAGCGCGAACGCTCGTGATCTTCCGACATCAAGAGCGCGGTAGCCTTTTTAGTATTGATTTCTCTCGCTCAAGCCGAGCAATCCGGGCTTCCAGCTCCTGAATTTTCTGCTGTTCCGGAGTCAGTGCCTTGCTCTGCGGGGTGACGCCTTTATGTTCTTTCTGAATCTGGTCAACCCAGCGGCGCAATGCCGACTCACCAATGCCGAGCGAACGGCTGGCTTCGATGTAGCTGTAGTTTTGTTTGAGCACAAGGTCGGCAGCCTCGCGCTTGAATTCAGGAGTAAAGGAGCGGCGTTGTTTGGTCATCTGACACCTCGATCTGGCGAGCATTCTCGCCTAAATGAGTGTCCGGTTTCATTAGACCTCTACAGGGTGACAAAGTGATCGTCAACACGCCCGAGGGCGAGAAGGTGTGGTTTGTGAAAAGCATTGTTTATGAGCAGTGATGGCGCTGAACCCGGTTCGTGAAGTTACCGCGTAGATCACTTCAAGCAACACATGTCTTTCTGAAGCACTGCGATCTGTTGGGAGGCTAGGCGGCTTGTCGGCGATTCGGTTGTCAGGCGCTATTTCAGCGACTGAATTGACGCCATCGCTTTCAAGCCGCTTCCTGCGGTTCGGTGTTTGTTGCGCTCAGGCTGGCAATCAGCCCTCCCTCAACACGGTCAACGGACTGGCATTCAACGCGCGGCGAGTGCCGAACACACCGGCACCCCCTACCAGCAATGCGCCAATCACCGGCAGCAGCAACAGCCACGGATGCGGGCTCCATTCCAGCGAGAAGGCGTAGCGGTACAGAACGAAGCTCACCAGCTCACAGCCCAATGCCGCCAGCAGGCCGCTCGCAGCGCCCAGCAGGCCGAACTCGATCCTGCGCGACTTGATCAGCAATGCCCGTTCCGCACCCAGCGCCCGCAACAGCGCGCCCTGACGGATGCGCTCATCCAGGGTCGCCTGCAAGCCCGAGAACAGCACGGCAACGCCCGCTGCCAGTACAAACAGCAAAACGAACTGCACGGCCAGCGTGACCTGATCGAGGATGCTGCGCACCTGCTCCAGCAGGGCTTCGACACCCAGAATGCTGATGGCCGGGAAAGCCCGTGACAGCTCGACGATTTGCTTGTCCTGACCCTTGGGCAGGTAAAAACTGGTCAGGTAAGTGGTCGGCAGATCGGCGAGCGTGCCGGGCTGGAAGATCATGAAAAAGTTGGGCTGGAAGGTGTCCCAGTTCACGTCTCGCAGGCTGGTGACGACTGCTTCGCGGGTCAGACCGCCGACGATGAAACTCAGGCGATCTCCCAGCTTGATCTGCAGGCTCTCGGCCAGTTTTGTTTCGATTGAAACGCCCGGCACGGCATCGGCCTGACCGGTCGCGGGCAGGTCTTTCCACCATTGCCCGGCGGTCAGCGTGTTGCCTTCGGGCAGGTCGGCAGCCCAGGTCAGGCTCAGATCACGCCGTGTGGCGTTTTCCCCGCGTGAATCTTTGGTGACGAAGTTGCCTACCGGTTCGCCATTGATGCTGGTCAAGCGTCCCGGCACCACCGGATACAGCGGCGCCGAGTGAGTCGACAGCTTGCTCATGGCCTGAGCGAAGTTCTCTTTCTCTGAAGGCAGCACATTAAGCACGAAATAGTTTGGCGCATCCTTGGGCAACTGATTTTGCCAGGTATCGAGCAACTCGCCGCGCAGCAGTGCGATCAAGCCCATCGACAACAGGATCAGGCCGAAGGCCAGCGATTGACCGGCAGCCGCCAGCGGGTAGCGCAGCAGCTGGCCAAGACCCAGACGCCACGGCAGCGATGCTCCGGACAACAGGCGTCGCAGGCTTTTGAGCCCCAGCAGCAACAGACTGCCGAGCACCAGCGCTGCAACGATGCCGCCTCCCAGCAGGGCGAAGGTCAGCACCAGATCCAGGCTCAGGCGCCACATGATCAGGCCCAGCGCCAGCAGTGCGGCGCCGTACACCAGCCATGAACTGGCGGGAATCGGCAGCATGTCCCGGCGCAACACACGCAATGGCGGAACGCGACCCAGCGCTGCCAGCGGAGGCAAGGCAAACCCGGCGAGAGCGACCAGACCCGTACCCATGCCAGCCAGCGCGGGCAGCAAGCCCCCCGGTGGTACCGTTGCAGGCAAGAGGTTTTGCAGCAGCGCGAACAGCCCCAGTTGCGCCAGCCAGCCGAGCAGGGCGCCGCTCAGGCTCGCCAGCAGGCCGATGATCGCCAGTTGCAGACTGAACAGCGCCATCGCTTCGCCTCTCGACAAGCCCAGGCAGCGCAGCAGCGCGCTGGCGTCGAAGCGTCGTGCGGCAAAACGTGATGCCGACAGTGCGACCGCCACACCTGCCAACAGCACGGCGACCAGACTGGCCATGTTCAGATAGCGTTCGGCCTTGCCCAGCGCGCCGCCAATCTGCTGGCTGCCATCACGGGCATCCTTGATCTCCTGATGCGGCTCCAGACCCGGCTCGATGGCCTTGCGATAGGCCGCGAGCGTTTCCGGCGGGCCGCTCCACATTTCCCGGTAGCTGACCCGGCTGCCGGGTTGCACCACGCCTGTGGCGGCGAGGTCCTGCAGGTTGATCATCACCCTTGGCGTCAGGCTGTAGAAATTACCGGCGCGGTCCGGCTCATAGGTCAGCACACGGGTCAGCTTCAAGGTCTTGGCACCGACGTCGATGTCGTCGCCAATTTTAAGATTTACGGCGGGAAACAGCCGCGCTTCGGCCCAGGCTTCGCCGGGTTTCGGGCCGCTGCCTGCCTGTTCGGCCTGATACAACTCGGGTGCGCTTTTCAGCTCGCCGCGCAGCGGATAAGCGTCATCGACCGCCTTGATGCTCGACAGCTGTATCCCGGCGTCCGTGGCAATGACGCTGGAGAAAATCACGATCTGCGCGTGCTTGAGTTGCAGCCGCTCACCCTCCTGAACCTGTTCGGGGCGGGCAGGACTTGAGCCTTCGAGAATCAGGTCGGCCCCCAGGAACTCGGTGGCGCGCAACAGCATCGCACCGTTCAGACGCGCACCGAAGTAACCGATGGCGGTGCTTGCCGCGACAGCCACAAGCAAGGCAAAAAACAGCACCCGCAACTCGCCTGCGCGGGCATCGCGCAACAGTTGGCGGGCCGCGAGGCTCAGCAGACGAACGAAAGGCAGGCGTGCCATCAAGGCTCCAGCGGGGCGACCAGGCGGCCCCCTTCAAGGCGGATCAGGCGTCGGCAGCGATGGGCCAGACGCTCATCGTGGGTGACCAGCACCAGTGTTGTATTGCGTTCCTTGTTCAGTTCGAACAACAGGTCGCTGATGCGCTCGCCCGTGTGACTGTCCAGGTTGCCGGTGGGTTCGTCGGCAAACAGCACGTCGGGATGGGCAGCGAAGGCGCGGGCGATGGCAACGCGCTGCTGTTCACCGCCGGACAACTGGCGTGGTGTGTGGGTCAGGCGCTGGCCCAGGCCTACGCGCTGCAGCAGATCACGGGCCTGCTCGCGGGCGTCGCGGCGGCCTTCCAGCTCCATGGGCAGCATGACGTTTTCCAGCGCATTGAGGCTGTCGAGCAACTGGAACGACTGGAAGACAAAACCGACGTGTTCGGCACGCACTCGGGCGCGCTGGTCTTCATCCAGCTCACTCAGGTTACGACCGGCGAGGATGACGGAACCGGCGCTGGGCAGGTCCAGTCCCGCAAGCAGGCCCAGCAGCGTGGATTTGCCCGAGCCCGATGAGCCGACGATGGCCAGTGTGTCGCCCTTGTTTAGTTCCAGGGAGAGTTCGTGCAGGATAGTCAGGTCACCTTCGGTGCTGGGGACCACTTTACTGAGGCTTTGGGCACTGAGAATACTTTCACTCATGGAGAATCCGATGCGTGCGTGGTTTTTAAGTGCTGGCCTGGGGTTGCTGCTGCTGTCACAGGGCGCAGTGGCGGGCACGGTGTTGATCGTTGGGGATAGTATCAGCGCGGCTTTCGGCCTGGATACCCGCGTCGGGTGGGTGACGCTGCTGGAACAGCGGCTCAAGGAGCAGGGTTTCGACGACAAGGTGGTCAATGCATCCATCAGTGGCGACACCAGTGCCGGAGGCCAGGCGCGGCTGCCTGCGCTGCTTGCAGAGCATAAGCCTGAGCTGGTTATTCTCGAACTGGGTGGCAACGACGGCCTGCGTGGCCAGTTGCCTGCTCAATTGCAACAAAACCTTTCGTCGATGATCGACAGCGCCCGTGCAGCCGGTGCGAAGGTCTTGTTGTTGGGTATGCGCATACCGCCCAACTACGGCCCGCGCTATACCAAGGCGTTCGAAGAGGTCTACAGCAACCTCGCCGAAGAAAAAAAGGTCCCGCTGGTGCCGTTCTTTCTGGAGGGTGTGGGAGGCGTTCCGCAGTTGATGCAGGCCGATGGTCTTCATCCCGCAGCCGCTGCGCAGGGAAAACTGCTGGAAAATGTCTGGCCGACGCTGAAACCGCTGCTTTGAGGCTTTTCCAGGCGGGAGCTTTCGGCTAATGTGGCGCCCCCGATCTGGAGCCCCCCATGCCGCGTCCCGCCTGGTCCCTGTACGCCTACCAAATGTTGGAGCCTGATGAACAGCTGGATCTGTTCGCCTGCCAGGAAGTGCGGGTGCATCTGATTGCTCGTCAACTGGAATTGGGCGGCTCGATCGATCGCACGCTGTGCGGCACCCTGTTACCGGCTCAGCCGCATATGACGGCTGTCGAAACCGAAGCCTTGCGTGACGAGCGCCTGTGTCCGCTGTGCAAGGCCATTCTCGATGCGCAGCGGCGCGGCATGAACCCGATCTGGCCTGAGCTGTAACCTTGTCGTCGCGTTCGCCACTGCGGATCTCCCGAATGGCAGGGCGCAGGTGTACACTTCGAATCTTTCCCATATCGCCGTTACTCGAAGGATCTTCCCGGATGTTGTCGCGCATTCCAGCCGTTGCCCGCTGTCTGTCACTTGCTGCTCTCTGCGCGGCGAGCTCCGTTCATGCCCTGGAGTTTCCGTTGCCGCCACCCGGCGAGGACATCGTGGGGCAGGTGCAGGTCATCAAGGCCAAATACGAAGACACCTTCGCTGACATCGGCACCCAGTACGACCTGGGCTACCTGGAAATGATTGCGGCCAACCCTGGCGTCGACCCCTGGTTGCCGGGCGCTGGCAAGGACATTGTGCTGCCGACCCGTTTCATCCTGCCGCCGGGTCCGCGTGAGGGGATCGTCATCAACCTGGCCGAGTACCGCATGTATTACTACCCGAAAGGGCAGAACGTGGTGCATACCTACCCGCTGGGTGTAGGCCGTGAGGGCTGGGGTTCGCCTATCGGCGTCACCAAGGTGACCGCCAAGACCCCGAACCCGACATGGACGCCACCGGCATCGATCAAGGCCGAACATGCTGCCGATGGTGATCCGCTGCCCAATGTCGTACCGGCAGGTCCGGACAACCCGCTGGGGCCGTTCAAGTTCGGTCTGGGCATGTCCGGTTACCTGATTCACGGTTCGAACAAGAAATTCGGTATTGGCATGCGCACCAGTCACGGCTGCTTCCGCATGTACAACAACAACGTGCTGGAACTGGCCGACATGGCACCCGTCGGCACCACCGTGCGTATTATCAGCGAGCCCTATAAATTCGGTCTGAGTGGCGGCAAGGTCTATCTGGAAGCGCACACGCCGGTCGATGATCTGGGCAATCCTTCGGTAGTCGACAAGCACACGGCGGTCATCAACGCCTTGCTCAAACGTGATGACCTGGCCAACAACCTGCGTATGAACTGGGATCTCGTGCGTGATGTGGTGGCTGCGGAAGACGGCATGCCGGTAGAGATCGCGGTGCCGGGTACGGCGCCTGCCGCGGCTGACGCGCCAGTGGTATTTCAGTAATCAGGTAACGGCCCGGCTCACTCAAGCCTCGGGTTGTACCATCTCCGCTGCGTTGATCGTGCCCATTGCGCTGCGTGGGCATGCAGCCTGAAACGCCAGCCAATAAAAAAGCCGACCCGTCGCCGGGTCGGCTCTTCAACAATCCCGAGGGGACTATTACTTGCGGCTAGCCTTGTCCAACATGCGCAGTGCGCGCTCGTTGGCTTCGTCAGCAGTCTGCTGAGCTTTTTGAGCTGCAGCCAGAGCTTCGTCAGCCTTGCGGTAGGCTTCGTCGGCACGTGCTTGCGAACGGGCTGCTGCGTCTTCGGTAGCTGTCAGACGAGCTTCGGTTTCTTTGGATACGCTGCTGCAACCGGTGGCCAGAACTGCTGCCAGAGCCAGAGCAGAGAATTTCAGAACGTTGTTCATCGTGTTCCCCTTCAAGGACTTATTTCAAATTAGTCATCTCTCGAAAGTGAGAAAATGACCGGCGTACATAGTACCCATTGTTTGTAGTAAGTAAACGGAGGAAGCGCAAGAAGCGCATAAAATTCTTGGCTTTGAAAGTGTTCCGCGTTACTTCTCATGCAAACTGTCCAAAAACTATCCACTTTGCTGTGGTTGTCCATGGCGGTAAAGATGACAGCATCCGGGGCGAAACGGTTCCGGTATGAACGTGCAGCCAGTCAGGATCGTTGGCTTCATAGGCGCCATCCTGTGCCTGTTGTAGCGTTTTTTCATGCGGCGGATCCAATGTGTTCGATGAGTACCAGGCAAGTACCTGAATCGCTGATGTTGAACTGCCGGTCAAGTTGAAGGGCAGGGTCGAGGGATGGCGATGCCCGGCTGTGGTTTTATGCTTTTTATATGCCTCGCACTTGAGCATCTGCGGCAATGACGCCTACTATTTACAGGTGCTCTTTGTTGAGATCGGCCAGGCGCTTCCCGGTGTCGAAAACAGGCACAGGGTGGCGTAGATGTTCCTTCGCCGGAAAAAGATCGGTAAGGTATGGGTCAAATTCCAAGACCCGCGAGGAGTAGCGATGAGCGAGGCGTTGTCCATCCACCATGATCAGACCGGCCATCAGTTCGAAATCAACATCGATGGCCATCGGGCCTACCTGACCTATATGGACCTGGGAAAGCAGACCCTGGATTTCTATCGGACCTTCGTCCCGGATGCATTGCGCGGCAGAGGCATCGCTGCCGCCCTGACCGAGAAGGCGCTCGATTACGCCGACAGCATGGGCTACACCGTGATCCCGTCCTGCTCTTATGTGGAGCGATATATGGAACGCCATCAGCGACAGGCTGCGAAGATCTGATCGTTATCACGCTGTAATCGACACCTGCAAAAACGCCGAGCATTGCTCGGCGTTTTCGTGTGCGCAATGGATTACTTGCGTTTGCGCGCAGGCAGTACGTTCTTGAGCTTGGCGTGCATGCCGCGCAGGGTTTTCTCGGTGCTTTCCCAGTCGATGCAGGCATCGGTGATGGACACACCGTATTGCAGTTCCGACAGGTCCTTGGGAATGGACTGACAACCCCAGTTCAGATGGCTCTCGACCATCAGACCGATGATCGACTCGTTGCCTTCCAGGATCTGGTTGGCGACGTTTTCCATGACCAGCGGCTGAAGGGCCGGGTCCTTGTTGGAGTTGGCGTGGCTGCAGTCGACCATGATGTTCGGGCGAATGCCGGCCTTGTTCAGGGCCTGCTCGCAGAGCGCCACGCTCACCGAGTCATAGTTGGGCTTGCCGTTGCCGCCGCGAAGTACCACGTGACCGTAGGCATTGCCTTTGGTGGTCACGATGGACACGCCGCCTTCCTGATTGATACCCAGGAAACGATGCGGGCTGGAAACCGACTGCAGCGCGTTGATGGCGACGGTCAGGCCGCCGTCGGTGCCGTTCTTGAAACCGACCGCCGACGACAGGCCGGAAGCCATTTCGCGGTGTGTCTGGGATTCGGTGGTGCGGGCGCCGATGGCCGACCAACTGATCAGGTCCTGCAGGTACTGCGGGGAGATCGGGTCCAGCGCTTCGGTTGCGGTGGGCAGGCCCATTTCGGCCAGATCCAGCAGCAACTGGCGACCGATGTGCAGACCGTCCTGAATCTTGAACGAGTCGTCCAGGTACGGATCGTTGATCAGGCCTTTCCAGCCTACGGTGGTGCGCGGTTTCTCGAAATAGACGCGCATGACCAGATACAGGGTGTCCGACAGTTCTGCCGCCAGCGCCTTGAGGCGCTCGGCATATTCCTTGGCCGCTTTCAGGTCATGTATCGAGCACGGGCCGATCACGATGAACAGGCGGTGATCATTGCCGTCGAGAATATTGCGGATCACTTCGCGACCCTGGCTGACCGTGTGCAGGGCAGCGTCGGTCAGAGGGATTTCGCGCTTGAGCTGATCCGGTGTGATCAGAGTCTCGTTGGATGCAACGTTGAGGTCGTCAATCGGTAAATCAGCCATCGTGTTACTCATCAGGTCGCGGGTACTGGCCGCCTGCGATCCCCTGTGCGGCGGTGCCCAGCAGGTTGAGCGCAGTGGGGAGCGGAACCTTAGCGCGTTATCGCGCTGTTCGACAATGGGCAAAGCAGGGCGTCGGGCCGGTTTACCGCCACCTGAGGGCCTTGAAGCATCTGTCATTTGCAACCGTCGGCGCTGCAACGGATAGTGTACGGCCAGAGGTGAGGGCTATTTCGTTGATTGAACTGCAACTGAGCGACTTTGACATCGATCACCAATTGCTCGAACTGCCTGGCACCTCGCTGGTGATTTTTACCAGTGCGGGCTGCTCCGCCTGCCGTTGGGCCAGGCAGCAACTGCCTGAAATGGGGCTTGCGGTCGATCGACTTTGCTGGATCGACGCGCAGGACAATGGTGGCGCCGTGCAGCGCTATGAAGTGTTTCACCTACCGGCCCTGTTCCTGGTACGCGACGGAGCCTTTTATGGCGCAGTTCGCGCGCCGCTGAGGGTCGATGGCCTGCTGTCGGCCCTGGATCGCGCACTTGGCAGCCCACCCGACGAATTACCCTGATAAAGACAGACAGCCAGAGAGACGTTATGAGCAGTGAAATCAGACGCCCGAGAATCGGTATCGTGGGCACTGGGGCCATCGGCGGTTTTTATGGCCTGATGCTGGCGCGCGCCGGGTTCGACGTGCATTTTCTGCTGCGCAGCGAGTTTGACGCGGTCGTGCAGAACGGCCTTCAGGTCAACAGTGCGGTGCATGGCGATCTGCAACTCAAACCGGTACAGGCCTATTGCTCGGCTGCGGATATTCCGCCATGCGACTGGTTGCTGGTCGGCACCAAAAGTACGGGCAATGCCGAATTGGGACCGGTCATCGTTGCGATGGCTGCCGAGGGCACGAAGGTTCTGTTGCTGCAGAACGGACTGGCGGTCGAAGACCAGCTGCGAGCGGTCCTGCCGGACAGTATCCACATACTGGGCGGGCTGTGTTTCATCTGCGTCCATCGGACTGCTCCCGGCGTCGTTGCACATCAGGCGTTCGGAGCCGTGAGCATCGGCTATCACAGCGGTCCGGCAGCCGATCAAGCGGAGCGCTTGTCCATTGTCGAGGCCTGCACGGAGCTGTTCCGGCAGGCCGGTGTTGAATCGCACGCCATGCCCAGCCTGCAACAGGCACGCTGGCAGAAACTGGTGTGGAATGTCCCGTTCAACGGGCTTTCAGCGCTGTTACGGACCAGTACGGCGCGCCTGATGAGCGACCCTGCCAGTCGCGAGCTGGTACTGACCTTGATGGACGAGGTGGTGCAGGGCGCGAAGGCCTGTGGCCACACCTTGCCCGAAGGTATTGCGCGGCATCTGTTCAGCGTGACCGAAAGCATGCCCGACTATAAGCCCAGCATGCACCACGACCTGATCGAAAAGCGCCCGCTGGAACTGGACGCCATCTATGCCCGGCCGCTGGCCGCTGCGCTCGACGCCGGTGTTGACATGCCGTGCGTGCGAACGCTGTATCAGGCGCTGGCCTTTACTGATCGCGACAATCGCTGAAGAAGCGAGGAAACAGACATGACGAACGCTGAAGACCACAAGCTGGTACTGGCCATTTCATCCAGGGCGTTGTTCGATTTGAGCGACAGTCACGCGGTTTACATGGCGGAGGGCGTCGAGGCGTACCGCAAGTATCAGATCGAACACGAAGACGAGATTCTCGAGCAGGGCGATGCTTATCTGCTGGTCGAAAAGCTGCTGAGCCTCAATGCCAGCCTGAGCAAGGCGCGCGTCGAAGTGGTTCTGGTGTCGCGCAACAGTGCCGATACCGGGTTGCGCGTGTTCAACTCCATTCAGCATTACGGGCTGGACATCAGTCGGGCGGCGTTCGTCGGCGGGCGCAGCCCTTATCCGTATCTGGCCGCGTTCGGCTGTCATCTGTTCCTCTCGACCCATGCCGAGGATGTGCGCAGTGCGCTGGATGCCGGTTTTGCGGCAGCCACCATCCTGTCGGGCGGCGCACGGCGGGCGGCTACTCCCGAATTGCGCATCGCGTTCGATGGCGATGCCGTGTTGTTTTCCGATGAGTCGGAGCGGGTCTACCAGTCTGACGGGCTGCTGGCCTTTCAGGCCAGCGAGCGAGAGTCGGCCCGCGAGCCGTTGCGTGGCGGTCCGTTCAAGCCGTTTCTGGCAGCGCTCAATCTGCTGCAGCGCGAGTTTCCCGAAGCCAGTTGCCCGATCCGCACCGCACTGGTAACCGCCCGTTCAGCGCCTGCCCACGAGCGCGTGATCCGCACCTTGCGTGAATGGGACATCCGGCTCGATGAATCATTGTTTCTCGGCGGTCTGCAAAAGTCGGCATTTCTCGAGGCATTTGCCGCGGATGTGTTCTTCGACGATCAGCCCGGACACTGTGAAAAGGCGCGTGAGGTGGTGGCTACCGGCCACGTTCCCCATGGGATCACCAATGAAATCAAGCCTTGAACGGACAGACCGCCAATTGTCCGCCGTCGCGGTCTTTGACGCACTGCTAAGCTGAATCAATCTCCGCCAATGTGGCTGTCCGGGAGGTTGTATGGTTCGTTCGATGCTGTATGCCACAGACCTCGGTCTGTATGCGCCCTATGTGACACAGCATGCGCTGGCACTGGCCCGGACGTTCGATGCCGAACTTTACGTTATCCATGTCGTTGAACCCATGGGGCTGTTCGCCGAGTCGGTGCTGCAGAGCTACCTGGGCGAGGATGCGTTGAGGGAGCTTCACAGCAGGGGCGTGAGTGCGTTCATGGAGGGAATACAGCAAAGGATGCTCGACGGGTTTCGTGAGGAACTGGGTGAAGGTCACAAAGACCTGTCTTTCATCCGCACAGTGCGGGTCGTTCAGGGAGAACCTTCCAGCGTGATTCTTGAACAGACCCGGAAACTGGATGTGGATTTGCTTGTGGTGGGCAGTCACAGCCACAGGGCGAAAGAGGGCGCGTCCATAGGTCGTACGGCCGCCAGGGTTTTACAGCTTTCCGAAGTACCGGTTTACATGGTGCCCATGATGCAGAACAGAGGGCGAGGGTAGAGCGACGGTTCCAGAAGGTCTAATTGACGGTTCAAGTGAAATCGAGCGTGCCATCGCCTCACAAAGGTGATAAAAAGTTCTAGAATTATTCTCCTGACCATTAATCCAGTTATATACCGTCGCTGATGCCCCTAGGGTTTATCTGCTTTGAGGGATACATATGAAGCTCCAACAACTGCGCTACATTTGGGAAGTGGCGCACCACGACCTCAACGTTTCCGCGACGGCACAGAGCCTTTACACTTCACAGCCCGGCATCAGCAAGCAGATTCGCCTGCTTGAGGACGAACTGGGGGTCGAGGTGTTTGCGCGCAGCGGCAAGCACTTGACGCGTGTCACTCCGGCAGGCGAGCGCATCATCACCACGGCAGGTGAGATTTTGCGCAAGGTCGAAAGTATCAAACAGATCGCTCAGGAATTCTCCAACGAGAAAAAGGGCACGCTGTCGATTGCGACCACTCACACTCAGGCGCGTTATGCCTTACCGCCTGTCATCAGCAATTTCATCCGGCAGTACCCGGACGTTGCACTGCATATGCATCAGGGGTCTCCCACCCAGATCGCCGAAATGGCCGCTGACGGGACCGTTGACTTCGCCATCGCCACCGAAGCGCTGGAGCAGTTCAGTGACCTGGTGATGATGCCGTGCTATCGCTGGAACCGATGCGTCGTGGTGCCTCAGGGTCATCCTCTGACCAAGGTGCCGAAGTTGACGCTGGAACTGCTGGCCGAATACCCGATTGTGACGTATGTCTTCGGTTTCACTGGTCGTTCCAAGCTGGACGAAGCCTTCAGCCATCGCGGCCTGGTGCCCAAGGTGGTGTTCACCGCGGCAGACGCCGACGTGATCAAGACCTATGTGCGGCTGAATCTGGGGGTGGGTATCGTCGCCAGAATGGCAGTGGACGAAGAGCTGGACAGCGATCTGGTGATTCTGGATGCCAGCGACCTGTTCGAGTCCAGCGTTACCAAGATTGCTTTCCGTCGCGGCACGTTCCTGCGTGGCTTCATGTGCGACTTCATCGAGAAATTCGCCCCGCACCTGACTCGCGAAGTCATGGCCAAGGCGATTACCTGCCATAACAAACAGGAGATGGAAGAGCTGTTCGCCAATGTCGAACTGCCCGTGCATTGATCCGGCGCAGCTGACACAGCGTCATTGCGGGCAGACGTCAATGCCCGCAATGAATGGGTCCCTGGTCGGTCAGACCTTGGCGATCAGGTTCCCCGAGTGCAGGCCGCACTCTTTCTGAGTGGCTTCTTCCCACCACCAGCGACCTTCACGCTCATGCTGGTTTGGCAACACGGGACGCGTGCAGGGCTCGCAGCCAATGCTGATGAAGCCGCGCTCGTGCAGGCTGTTGTAAGGCAGTTCCAGCATCCGGATATACCCCCAGATTTCCTCACTGCTCATCTGCGCCAGCGGGTTGAACTTGTACAGCGTGCGCTCGGGTGTCGAGAAAGCGGTATCGATTTCCATGACGGCCACTGCGCTGCGAGTGCCGGGGCTCTGGTCGCGACGCTGGCCGGTGGCCCACGCCTTGACGCCCGCGAGCTTGCGGCGCAGCGGTTCGATTTTGCGGATGCCGCAGCACTCGCCATGGCCGTCACGATAGAAGCTGAACAGCCCCTTTTCCTTGACGAAAGGCTCGAGCTTGCTCTGATCCGGCGAGATGATCTCGATATCGATCTTGTAGTGCTCGCGCACCAGCTCGATGAAGCGGTAGGTTTCCGGGTGCAGGCGGCCGGTGTCCAGGCTGAACACCTTGACGTTCTTGTTCAGCTTCCAGGCCATGTCCACCAGCACTACGTCTTCGGCGCCGCTGAAGGAGATCCACAGCTCGTCACCAAAATGTTCGAAGGCCAGTTTCAGAATGTCCTGCGCAGATTTGTTCGCATAAGTCGTCGCCAGCTCGGCGACGTCGAAGGGTTGGCTCATCAGGCGGCTTCCTGGGTAAAGGGTGGCGCTTAAGCGCTCGTGATGGCGGCAATGGTAACAAAATCCATCGTTGCGTGGCCGCTTGGCGAGCGGCTAGAGTGCCGCTTCCCCTTTGTCTTGAAGTGTCTCTTGAGGAGCGTTCTGTGGAAATTGCCTGTCTCGACCTGGAAGGTGTGCTGATCCCCGAAATCTGGATCGCCTTTGCCGAAAAAACAGGTATTGAATCGCTGCGCGCCACCACCCGGGACATTCCCGACTACGACGTACTGATGAAGCAGCGCCTGCGCATTCTTGACGAGCATGGCCTGAAGCTTTCAGACATCCAGGAGGTGATCGGCACCCTTAAGCCGCTGGACGGCGCGGTGGAGTTCGTCAATTGGCTGCGCGAGCGGTTTCAGGTGGTGATCCTGTCGGACACGTTTTACGAGTTCTCCCAGCCGCTGATGCGCCAACTGGGTTTTCCGACCTTGCTGTGCCATCGCCTGATCACTGACGAGACCGACCGCGTCATCAGCTATCAGTTGCGCCAGAAAGACCCCAAGCGCCAATCGGTGCTGGCCTTCAAGAGTCTGTATTACCGCATCATCGCAGCAGGTGATTCCTACAACGACACCACGATGCTGGGGGAGGCTGACGCCGGCATTCTGTTCCACGCCCCTGAAAACGTGATCCGCGAGTTCCCTCAGTTTCCGGCGGTGCACACGTTCGAAGCGTTGAAAAAGGAATTCATCAAGGCATCGAATCGGGAGTTGGCGCTCTGAAAGTGTCTGACTGATTGCCTGCCTCGTGGGGGCGGCTTGCCGGCGATGGCGGCCGTTCAGTGACTGATATGTCGCCTGAGGAAACGTATCGCCAGCCAGCGGTCTCCCGCAGCCCAATGGGCAGGATCAGGTCAGCGCGTTCAACGTCTCAAGCAGCACCCGCACCTTGGTGAAGGTCTCCTGGTATTCCGCTTCGCAGTCGGAGTCCGCAACGATACCGCCGCCGCCCCAGCAGGATACCTTTCCGTCCTTGACCAGCAGGCTGCGGATGGCGATCGAGCTGTCCATCTGTCCACGCACGTCCAGGTACATCAGCGAACCGCAATAGATGCTTCGCTGTGTGGGCTCCAGCTCGTCGATGATCTGCATGGCGCGGATCTTCGGTGCGCCGGTGATCGAGCCGCCGGGGAAACTGCCTGCAATCAGATCCAGTGCGTCATGGTCTGGTGCCAGTTCGCCGGTCACGCTGCTCACCAGATGGTGCACGTTGGGGTAGCTTTCGAGACTGAACAGTTCCGGGACTTTCACCGAGCCGATTCGGCAACTGCGCCCCAGGTCATTGCGCAACAGGTCGACGATCATCAGGTTCTCGGCGCGATCCTTTTCGCTGCGCAGCAGTTGCTCGGCAAACTCGGCGTCTTTTGCCGGATCGCTGCCACGTGGTCGGGTGCCTTTGATCGGGCGGGTTTCGACCTGCCTGTCGCTGATTTTCACGAAGCGTTCGGGTGACAGGCTCAGGATCGCGTTGTCATCCGGCAACGCCATGAAACCTGAAAATGGCGTCGGGCAGGCTGAGCGGAGTGCCCGGTAGGCCTGCCACGCATCGCCTGTACACGGCGCCTGAAATCGCTGCGTGAGGTTGACCTGATAACAGTCGCCTGCCTGGATATAGTCCTGAATCCGCCTGAACGCTTGCTGGTAATCGCTGGCGCTGATGCTGGCGGCAAAAGGCTGTTGCAGCGAGAACGTTGTGACCTCGGGTGCCGATTTGCCTTCGAAGAGCGAGATCAGGCGTTCGCGCTCGACCTCGGTCATGGCCGGATGAAACATCAACTGGCTGGTCTGTGCCTCATGGTCACTGATCAAGGCCCAGGCATATAGCCCGAGGCGTGCATCGGGCAGTCGCAGATCGTCAAGGGACGCGTCTGGCAGCGGCTCGAGACGGCGTCCGAAATCGTAACTCAGGTACCCGATCAGGCCGCCCGCGAAAGGCAGATTGACGCCTTCCGGCAGTCGGGCATCACCCAGCCAGGCCAGGCCTTTGCGCAAGCGGTCGATGTAAGCGCCGCCGGTTTCCTCTGCCTGGACCGTCAAGTCCTGCCATGGCCAGGCGCTGAGCAGGTCAAAGCGTCCACGGTCGGCGACCGGTCTTCCGCTGTCGAGCAGTATCGCGCCCGGTGCCTGGCGGACGCGTGAGAAGTACACGGCCGGGTCGGCACTGTAGGGCAGGGGATGAATCAGGCAGGTGGGCATATCGAAACGTCAGTAGGGAGGCGCGGCCGGGGATTGTAGTCCTGTGGCTTGTCGCCTCCTAGGGGTATGTCGGGATTGGGCAGAAGCTGATCGTTCTCAGGCGCTGGGCACATGGCCGAACAGCGCCTGTACGAACTCGACCCGTTCCTGAGGCGTTTCCTGTCGGCCTTCCAGTGCAAGTTGCTCGATGCGCGCCTCCACTGCCTGGGTACGGTGCGTCAGGCCGCTGTCGTTGGCAATCTGGATATTCAGGCCGGGACGGGCGTTGAGCTCCAGAATAAGCGGGCCTTTGTCCTGATCAAGCACCATGTCGACGCCGATGTAGCCCAGTCCGCACAGCTCGTGGCATTCGGCAGACAGCTTCATGAAACCGTCCCAATTGGGCAGTTGCACGCCATCCACCGAGTTGGTGGTGTCCGGGTGCTTGCTGATGATGCTGTTCAGCCAGGTGCCTTGCAGGGTGATGCCGGTTGCCAGATCCACGCCGACGCCGATGGCACCCTGGTGCAGGTTGGCCTTGCCGCCTGACTGGCGAGTGGGCAGGCGCAACATGGCCATCACCGGATAGCCCATCAGTACGATGATGCGAATGTCGGGTACGCCTTCATAGCTGATGCTCTTGAAGATCGGGTCCGGCGTGACGCGGTACTCGACCAGTGCCCGGTCGCGGTGTCCGCCCAGCGAGTACAGACCGGTCAGAATGCTGGACACCTGATGTTCGATTTCCGACTTGCTGATGATGCGCCCGGATACGGTGCGATAACGGTCTTCAAAGCGGTCGGCGATTACCAGAATGCCGTCGCCACCTGCGCCCTGTGCCGGTTTGATCACGAAATCGCTCCGCCCGCCGATGATCTCGTCGAGCTGTTCGATTTCCTTTTCAGTGGAAATAACTCCATACATTTCCGGCACATGGATGCCGGCCGCGATGGCGCGTTCCTTGGTGATGATCTTGTCATCGACGATCGGGTAGAGGCTGCGCTTGTTGTACTTGAGCACGTAATCAGCGTTTCGCCGATTGATGCCCATGATCCCGCGCGCTTCCAGCGCCTTCCAGGTTTTCCACCAGCCGATCACTTGGCCTGCTCCTCTTTCAGGAAGGCCTTGAAGCGCATCAGTTCGGTCAGGCGATAGCCACGGTATCTGCCCATTGCCAGCATGAAGCCGACCAGCACCAGCAACACAGCCGGAAAGGTAAACACGAAGTAGGTCAGTTCCGGCACGCTCATGATCAGGTGCGCCAGCGAGGCCGCGAACAACGTGCCAATGGCGACTTTCATGGCATGGCTGGCGCCGCGCTCTTCCCAGGTGATCGACAGCCGCTCGATGGTCATGGTCAGAATCACCATCGGGAACAATGCTACCGACAGGCCGCGTTCCAGCCCCAGTTTATGGCTGAACAGGCTGATGGCGGCGATCAGCACCACCACGAAGGTCAGCACCACCGACAGGCGCGGCAGCATCTGCAACTTCAAGTGCTCAAGGTAGGAGCGCAATGACAGCCCCAGCGCGGTGATCACCGTAAACAGCGCGATGCCGAAGCCCAGCTGGGTTTCGCGGAAGGCTAGGGCGATCAGCACCGGCGTGAACGTGCCCAGCGTTTGCAGGCCGATCAGATTGCGCAGGATCAGGATGACCAGCACGCCAATCGGAATCATGACCATGATCATGAACGTCTGCTGGGTCTGCAGCGGCAGGCCATAAAGCGAATAGGCGAGGAAGTCGGAGTCAGTGCTGGCGTCGGTCAGTTTGGCCAGGCGCATGGCGTTCATTTCGCTGTTGTTCAGGCTGAAGGTGACCTGCACCTTCTTGCCGCCTTCGACAGTGACCAGATTCTCGTCACCGGTCCACCACAGCAGGCGATCATCCGGCAAACCCGCTTCACCGGTGTCCGGGTTGAAATACAGCCATTCCTTGCCATTGAAACTGCGCAGCCACAGCTCCGGCGTTTGCGGCTGACCGGCTTCAAGCCGAATGGTGTGGGCCTTTTCCATCGGTACGTGGGCAATGGACAGCAGCAGTTCGGTGACCTGGGCCTTCTTGCCGGTCGATGTATCGCCGGCCAGCAGCAGCTTGACGTTGTCGTCGTTCAGGTTGTTGACGCGCTTGATGGCTTCAGTAATGAAGGTTTCGACGTCCGCCGAGTGCTGGCGAATCGGAGCGAGCAGGGCTTCGGCCGCGATTTTCTCAGGGCCTTCCACAGGCAGGCTGTCGCGGAAAATCGGGCCTTTGAGCTTGGGTTTCTCGCCGCTGTAGCGTTTGGTCAGCACCAGACGGTAATACAGGGTCTGGTTGCCGGTGGCACGCCGGGTCGACCAGGTGACCCGGCGATTGCCGTCGCCACGGTTGACGCTGACGCCGTAGTTGTTGGAGATAAAACTTTCATTGAGGCTGATGTAGTCGTGCGCCAGAGGCGGCACGAACATCTGGATCTTGACCGAGTCCTTTGGGTTGGCGACGAACTCGACCTTGGCATCGATATTCCACAGGTCGTCGGTTTCGTCTTCGGTCACCGGAATGCCGAGCGCCAGTATCTGATAGGCCGTGATCGCAATGCCCAGTGTGACCAGAGCCGTGATCAGGATTTTCAGATGGAGCGTGAGAGAGCGCATGTATTTACTCTGCGTTTTGAGCGACGGAAGCGCAGCCGGGCTTCCCTGCCGCATATTTAAGACTTGGATCGACCAGCGCATCGAAGTGTTTCAGGGCTTCGGAGCCGATCAAAAGCGGATATTGGAAAGCACTTCGGTCGGTCAAGTTCACTTCTATGGTGCGCAAAACTTCACCCATGCAGACCGACAGGCTGATGACCGGACGTGCAGTGTATTTTTTTTCGTCATCCGGGTCGCGATCATCCGCGCGGCGCTTGATCTTGCTGACCCGCGCCAGTGGCCGTTCGATGGGGTGCGCATGGCGGTCGTCGATGGCCAGGTAGAAGCGTACCCAGCTCTCGCCGTTGCGTTTGAAGTGTTTGATATCGCGTGCACTCAACGAGGCCGTCTTGGCGCCAGTATCCAGCTTTGCGGCGACTTCCAGGTCAATCTCGGCGAGCCGTGCATATTCGTTCAGCCCATAGACAGTCTTGTTGGCGGCCAGGCTGAAAGCAGGCATAAGCAAAAGGCAGAGCAGTGTGGTGAAGGTATCGAGTCTCATAAATCCTGGCGCACCAAGCGCAATACTTCAGGGTCAGGGCGCAAAGGTATGGGCCTGATGACGAAAGAATCGGGGTTGCAGGCTGATATCCGGGACCGGGCAGCACTGAGTAAATGTGGCGCGCAGTCTAGCATGAAGCCTTGCTGCTGCCAGTTTCGTGGCGGTGTCCGGCGGCCCATTCGGCAGTTGAACAAACGTCGCGTATTAGACGATTGTCGACAATCACCGGTTTTTCTTTGACTGTTACGCTGCTCGGGGCTAGATTCAGGTCAATTGAAATGCAAGGTGTTGACAATATTGGGTGCGCTTGAAGAGGTCGCGGGTGTGTCGGACGATTCGGAAACTCTTTCCGAGAACGTCTTCCGGCGTATTCAGGCGGCCATTGTCAAAGGCGAGATCGCTCCCGGCAGCAAGATTTCCGAGCCGGAACTCGCCCGTACCTATGGCATCAGCCGTGGGCCGTTGCGCGAGGCGATCCATCGTCTTGAAGGACAGCGTCTGGTGGTTCGCGTGCCGCATGTCGGCGCCCGTGTCGTTTCCCTGAGTCATGCCGAGCTGATTGAACTGTACGAAATTCGTGAGTCCCTCGAAGGCATGGCCTGTCGGCTGGCGGCCGAACGCATGACGGGCGAAGAGATCGACGAGTTGCGCCGGGTACTGGATACCCACGAGCGCGACGCCGCGTTTCAGGCCGGTGTCGGTTACTACCAGCAGGAAGGCGATTTCGACTTTCATTACCGGATCATTCAGGGCAGCGGCAACCGTACCCTCAGCCAGATGCTCTGTGGCGAGCTTTATCAGCTCGTCCGCATGTACCGCATCCAGTTTTCCACCACGCCGAACCGGCCCCGTCAGGCCTTTGCCGAGCATCACCGCATCCTCGATGCGATTGCCGAACGCGATGGCGAGCTGGCCGAATTATTGATGCGCCGCCATATCGGTGCGTCCAGACGCAATATCGAGCGCCATTATCAGGCGACTACCGAACGAGGTGAATCATGAGTCGCGACACCACAACTCCCGGGCAGCGTTTTCGTGACGCCGTCGCCAGCGAGCAGCCATTGCAAGTGGTGGGTGCAATCAATGCCAATCATGCGCTGCTGGCCAGACGTGCCGGGTTCAAGGCGATCTATCTGTCCGGTGGCGGTGTTGCCGCGGGCTCGCTGGGTATTCCGGACCTCGGCATTACCGGGCTTGAAGATGTTCTGATTGATGTGCGGCGCATCACCGATGTGTGTGATCTGCCGCTGCTGGTCGATGTCGATACCGGTTTTGGTTCGTCGGCATTCAACGTGGCGCGCACCGTGCGTTCGATGATCAAGGCCGGTGCGGCCGCGATTCATATCGAAGATCAGGTCGGCGCCAAGCGCTGCGGGCATCGTCCTAATAAGGAAATCGTGTCCCGGCAAGAGATGGTCGACCGCATCAAGGCCGCCGTCGATGCGCGTACCGACGACAGTTTCGTGATCATGGCGCGCACCGATGCGCTTGCCGTCGAGGGCCTTGAGTCCGCACTCGAACGGGCGGCGGCCTGCATCGAGGCCGGTGCGGACATGATTTTCCCGGAAGCCATCACCGAGCTTGCGATGTACAAGCAGTTCGCCAACCGCGCCGGCGTGCCAATCCTGGCCAACATCACCGAGTTCGGCGCCACGCCACTGTTTACCGTGGACGAGCTGCGCGACGCTGATGTATCGCTGGTGCTCTATCCCTTGTCGGCATTCCGCGCCATGAACAAGGCGGCGGAAAATGTCTACGGCGCGATTCGCCGGGACGGCACCCAGCAAAACGTCATCGACACCATGCAGACCCGAATGGAACTGTACGACGCCATCGATTACCACACCTTCGAGCAGAAGCTCGATGCATTGTTTGCGCAGAAGAGGGGCTGAACAAAGCCCACTGATCATTGCCTTGCCCACGGGAGCAATGGGCACATCAGTGTCGAGGCGCACGAGCGGGGTATTGACGTGATCATTCCCGACAATTTCAAGAACTGGAGAATGCAATGGCTGAAGCAAAAGTATTGAGCGGCGCAGGTCTGCGGGGCCAGGTCGCCGGACAGACTGCCCTGTCCACCGTCGGCATGGCGGGCGCTGGCCTGACCTATCGCGGCTATGACGTTCGCGAACTGGCCGCCGACGCACGCTTCGAAGAAGTCGCCTATCTGCTGCTCTACGGCGAGCTGCCGACCCGGACGCAACTGACGGCCTACCTGCAACGCCTCAAGGAAATGCGCGAGCTGCCGCAAGCCCTGAAAGAAGTCCTTGAGCGCATACCGGCCGACACTCACCCGATGGATGTGATGCGTACCGGCGCCTCGATGCTCGGTACCCTGGAGCCCGAGCGCAGCTTCGAGCAGCAGCGCGATTCAACCGACCGCCTGCTGGCCGCCTTTCCGGCGATCATGTGTTACTGGTACCGCTTCAGCCACGAAGGCAAGCGCATCGACTGCACCACCAACGAAGACTCCATTGGCGGGCATTTCCTGCATCTGTTGCTGGACAAGACGCCCAGCGAACTGCATCGCAAGGTCATGGACGTGTCGCTGATCCTGTACGCCGAGCACGAATTCAACGCGTCGACCTTCACCGCACGGGTCTGCGCATCGACCCTTTCCGATCTGTATTCCTGCATTACCGCAGCGATCGGCACGTTGCGCGGTCCGTTGCACGGCGGCGCCAACGAAGCGGCCATGGAAATGATCCAGCGCTTCGGCTCGGCCGAAGAGGCGACCCAGGGCACGCTGGGCATGCTGGAGCGCAAGGAAAAGATCATGGGCTTTGGCCATGCGATCTACAAGGAATCCGACCCACGCAACGAGGTGATCAAAGGCTGGTCGAAACAGCTCGCCGATGAGGTGGGAGATACCGTGCTGTTCCCGGTCTCCGAAGCCATCGACAAGGTCATGTGGGAGCAGAAGAAGCTGTTTCCCAATGCCGACTTCTACCACGCCTCGGCGTATCACTTCATGGGCATTCCAACCAAGCTGTTCACGCCGATCTTCGTCTGCTCGCGCCTCACCGGCTGGGCGGCCCATGTGTTCGAACAACGCAGCAACAACCGCATCATTCGTCCGAGCGCCGAGTACACAGGCGTCGAGCAGCGCAGCTTCGTGCCTATCGAGCAGCGCTGAGCCGGATGGGCAGGGGAGCCGCTGATGAGCTTCCCGCCCGTCATTCGAAACCCTGCTGATTCAGCCCAGTAATGAACCGAGCCTGCAATGAACAGAGAATTTCGCAAACCGCTTCCCGGCACCCCGCTTGATTATTTCGATGCGCGCGCAGCCGTCGAAGCCCTCAAGCCCGGCGCTTACGCCACGTTGCCTTACACCTCGCGTGTTCTGGCCGAAAACCTGGTGCGCCGCTGTGATCCGACGACCCTGAATGCCTCGCTGAGCCAATTGATCGAGCGTCGCCGCGATCTGGATTTTCCCTGGTTTCCGGCGCGAGTGGTGTGTCACGACATTCTCGGCCAGACCGCACTGGTTGACCTCGCAGGCTTGCGCGATGCCATCGCGTCCCAAGGCGGCGACCCTGCGCTGGTCAACCCGGTGGTACCGGTGCAGTTGATCGTCGACCACTCGCTGGCCGTGGAATGCGGCGGCAACGATCCCCAGGCATTCGAGAAGAACCGCGCCATCGAGGATCGCCGCAACGAAGACCGTTTTCACTTCATCGACTGGACCAGGCAGGCGTTCAAGAACGTCGAAGTGATTCCGCCCGGCAACGGCATCATGCACCAGATCAATCTGGAGAAAATGTCGCCGGTGGTGCAGGTACTGGACGGTGTGGCGTTTCCCGACACCCTGGTCGGCACCGACAGCCACACCCCGCACGTCGATGCGCTGGGCGTGATCGCGATCGGTGTGGGCGGTCTTGAAGCAGAAAACGTGATGCTGGGTCGTGCGTCCTGGATGCGTTTGCCGGACATCATCGGTGTCGAACTGACCGGTCGCCGACAGCCCGGCATTACCGCAACCGACGTGGTATTGGCTCTGACCGAATACCTGCGCCAGCAAAAAGTGGTGGGCGCGTACCTGGAGTTCTATGGCGACGGCGCGGCCAGCCTGACGCTGGGCGACCGGGCGACGATTTCCAACATGGCGCCTGAGTATGGCGCTACGGCTGCGATGTTTTCCATCGATTCGCAGACCATCGATTACCTGCGCCTGACCGGGCGCGAGGATGAGCAGGTCAAGCTGGTCGAGCTGTACGCTAGGCACACCGGATTGTGGTCCGACAGCCTCGAACAGGTTGAGTACGAGCGAGTACTGAGCTTCGACCTGTCCGGCGTGGTGCGTAATATGGCCGGCCCGTCGAATCCGCATGCGCGTGTGGCCACGTCCGATCTGGCCGCCAGAGGTATCGCCGGGCAATGGGACGACGTGCCGGGGCAGATGCCCGATGGCGCGGTGATCATCGCTGCGATCACCAGTTGCACCAACACCAGCAACCCGCGCAACGTGATCGCCGCGGGCCTGCTGGCGCGTAACGCCAATCGCCTGGGGCTGACTCGCAAGCCCTGGGTGAAGTCCTCGCTGGCACCTGGCTCGAAAACCGTGGCCTTGTATCTGGACGCTGCCGGGCTGACCACTGAGCTCGAGCAACTGGGTTTCGGCGTGGTGGCGTTTGCCTGCACCACCTGCAACGGCATGTCGGGTGCGCTGGATCCGGCCATCCAGCAGGAAATCATCGACCGTGACCTGTATGCCACGGCAGTGCTGTCCGGTAACCGCAACTTCGACGGGCGGATTCATCCTTACGCCAAGCAGGCGTTTCTCGCCTCGCCGCCACTGGTAGTCGCTTACGCGATCGCAGGTACGATCCGGTTCGATATCGAGAAGGATGTGCTGGGCGTCGTCGATGGCAGGGAGATTCGCCTCATGGACCTGTGGCCAACGGACGAAGAGATCGATGCGGTGGTGCAGGCATCGGTCAAGCCGGAGCAGTTCCGCCAGGTCTACATTCCGATGTTCGCCATCGAAGAACACACAGGGCCCAAGGTCGAGCCACTGTATGACTGGCGTGCCATGAGCACCTACATCCGCCGTCCGCCTTACTGGGAGGGGGCGCTGGCCGGAGAGCGCACGCTCAAGGGGATGCGTCCGCTGGCGGTGCTGCCGGATAACATCACGACTGATCACCTTTCGCCGTCGAACGCCATCATGCTCAACAGCGCAGCCGGTGAGTATCTGGCGAAAATGGGCGTGCCGGAAGAGGATTTCAACTCCTATGCCACCCACCGTGGCGATCACCTGACCGCCCAGCGCGCCACGTTCGCCAATCCGCAACTGGTCAACGAGATGGCGGTGGTAGAGGGCAAGGTCAAGAAGGGCTCGCTGACCCGTATCGAGCCGGAAGGCCAGGTGACGCGCATGTGGGAAGCCATCGAAACCTATATGGCGCGCAAACAGCCGTTGATCATTATTGCCGGTGCCGATTACGGTCAGGGCTCGTCCCGCGACTGGGCGGCCAAAGGTGTACGTCTGGCGGGGGTCGAGGCCATCGCGGCCGAAGGCTTCGAACGTATCCATCGCACCAATCTGGTCGGTATGGGCGTCTTGCCTCTGGAATTCAAGCCGGGCACCAGTCGTCTGACACTGGGCATCGACGGCAGTGAGACCTATGACGTGATCGGTCAGCGTACGCCGCGTGCAACCCTGACGCTGGTGATCAATCGCAAAACCGGAGAACGCCTCGAGGTGCCGGTGACCTGTCGTCTGGATACCGCCGAAGAACTCTCCATCTACGAGGCGGGCGGCGTGCTGCAACGCTTTGCTCAGGATTTCCTGGAAGCGACGGTGTCTTGAAACAGAGCAGCACTGATCGTGCTCACGCACAGCATGGGCACGATCAAAACGAAAGTGTCTGAATAAATGCATGCCGCCTCCCACAGTTCGCTGGTTGCCGCGAGACGTGTCTATGACGATGAGCGCGGAGCATGGCAACGATCAATGACCGGTACAGGAACAGACATGACTCACTTACCACAAATCCGAATCCCCGCTACCTACATGCGTGGCGGTACCAGCAAAGGTGTGTTCTTCAACCTGCTTGACCTGCCCGAAGCGGCGCAGGTTCCAGGTCCGGTCAGGGATGCACTCTTGCTGCGCGTGATCGGCAGTCCGGACCCTTACGAAAAACAGATCGATGGCATGGGGGGCGCGACATCCAGCACCAGCAAGGCGGTGATCCTGTCGCGCTCCAGCAAGGCCGGTCACGATGTCGATTACCTCTTTGGTCAGGTATCCATCGACAAGCCGTTCGTGGACTGGAGCGGCAACTGCGGCAATCTCTCGGCGGCGGTCGGTTCGTTCGCGATTCTCAGCGGTCTGGTGGAGGCCAGCCGCATTCCGCAGGACGGCATTGCCACGGTCCGGATCTGGCAGGCCAACATCGGCAAGACCATCATCGCTCACGTGCCGATCAGCAAGGGGCAGGTGCAGGAAACCGGTGACTTTGAACTCGATGGCGTGACCTTTCCAGCGGCCGAGGTGCAACTGGAGTTTCTCGATCCTGCAGCGGACGAAGAGGGCGCTGGTGGTGCGATGTTTCCCACTGGCCATCTGATCGATGATCTGGACGTGCCGGGCGTGGGTGCGCTGAAGGCAACCCTGATCAATGCGGGCATACCGACTATTTTCATCAACGCCGCCGATATTGGTTACACCGGCACCGAGCTGCAGGGCGACATCAATGGCAGCCCTGAAGCGCTGGCGAAACTGGAGACCATCCGGGCCTACGGTGCCGTGCGTATGGGGTTGATCGGGCACGTGGACGAAGCCGCACGTCGGCAGCACACGCCGAAGGTTGCCTTCGTGGCGCCCCCGTCCGGTTACGTGTCGTCCAGCGGCAAGCCGGTCGCGACGCAGGATATCGATCTGCTGGTGCGTGCCGTGTCCATGGGCAAGCTGCACCATGCCATGATGGGCACTGCCGCTGTGGCGATTGGTACGGCGGCTGCCATTCCGGGCACGCTGGTGAATCTGGCGGCCGGTGGTGAAACCCGCAGTTCAGTCCGTTTCGGCCATCCCTCCGGCACTTTGCGGGTGGGCGCCGAGGCACATCAGCAGGATGGCGAGTGGACAGTGACCAAAGCCATCATGAGCCGCAGTGCCCGGGTGCTGATGGAGGGCTGGGTGCGAGTGCCGCAATCTGAAGCATGAAAGCACGTGGATTGATCGTGCCAATGCGCTGCGTTGGCATGAATCCTCCTGAAGGCACGCAATCTCTGTGGGAGGCGGCTTGCCGGCGATGGCGTGACTCTCGTTCCTGAGGCATAGACTGACAAAACGCCTCGCCGGCGAGCCTCCTCCCACGATAAGTCCGTGGTTGGATGAGGCTGGCGTGCTCTGTTCGGCAATCCAGGGAAATGACCCTTACTTGAACCGCCGCTCAACCCCTTTCTCCACCAACACCTTGGCGGAGATTTCCTCCACCGAGAAATGGGTGGAATTGATGTTCGGGATGTTCTCACGGCGAAACAGATTCTCGACCTCCCGCACTTCGAATTCGCACTGCGCAAAGCTCGAGTAGCGGCTATTGGGTTTGCGCTCGTGGCGAATGGCGGTCAGGCGGTCCGGGTCGATGGTCAGACCGAACAGTTTCTCGCGATGCTGCTTGAGCGCGGCGGGCAGTTGCAGGCGTTCCATGTCGTCCTCGGTCAGCGGATAGTTGGCCGCCCGGATGCCGAACTGCATGGCCATGTACAGGCAGGTCGGGGTTTTTCCGCAACGTGAGACGCCGACCAGGATGATGTCGGCCTTGTCGTAGTAGTGCGTGCGCGCACCGTCATCGTTATCCAGCGCGAAATTGACCGCTTCGATACGCTCCATGTAGTTGGAGTTGTGACCGATGGAGTGCGATTTGCCCACCGAATACGAAGAGTGTGAACTAAGCTCCAGTTCCAGCGGCGCCAGAAAGGTCGAGAAAATATCGATCATGAAGCCGTTCGACGTCGCCAGGATTTCCCGAATGTCCTGATTGACGATGGTGTCGAAGATGATCGGCCGCACCTCGTCCTTGTCGGCGGCCTTGTTGATTTGCTGTACCATCGCCCGCGCCTTCTCGACACTGTCGATATAGGGCCTGGTGAACTTGTTGAACGTGATGTTTTCAAATTGCGCTAACAGGCTTTGCCCCAGGGTCTCGGCCGTGATGCCGGTCCCGTCGGAGATGAAGAAAGCGGATCGTTTCATTTGCGCCCCTGGCCTTAAGCAGTTGACGATTTCTGGATATCATAGGCGCGCTGGCGGGCCCTGAGGGTCTGCATTCTCGCCTATTTTGCAGGTTCAGGTTCGCACCTGTTCCGAAACGCCTGCGGTCACGTTGCCGTGACGTCGGTGAATGAGCTTTTCCCAACAATAAACACAGTTAGTGGAGAGATCACCTTGGTAGAGTACGTAGTTTCCCTCGATAAGCTCGGCGTCCATGATGTGGAGCATGTGGGAGGCAAGAACGCATCCCTCGGCGAAATGATCAGTAACCTCGCAGGCGCTGGTGTATCAGTGCCCGGTGGTTTCGCGACTACGGCCCAGGCCTACCGTGATTTTCTCGAGCTCAGCGGTCTGAACGATCAGATCCATGCAGCTCTGGATGCTCTTGATGTCGACGACGTCAACGCCCTGGCCAGAACAGGCGCGCAGATTCGTCAGTGGATCATGGAAGCCGAATTCCCCGAGAAGCTCAACGCCGAGATTCGCACTGCATTTGCCGCGTTGTCGGCAGGCAATCCGAATCTGGCCGTTGCCGTGCGTTCTTCCGCCACCGCCGAAGACCTGCCTGATGCCTCCTTCGCAGGCCAGCAGGAAACCTTCCTGAATATTCGCGGCGTCGAGAACGTTATCCGCGCGGCCAAGGAAGTGTTCGCCTCGCTGTTCAACGACCGCGCCATTTCCTACCGCGTGCATCAAGGCTTCGATCACAAGCTGGTGGCGCTTTCCGCTGGCGTGCAGCGCATGGTGCGTTCCGAAACCGGTACTGCGGGTGTGATGTTTACCCTGGACACCGAATCCGGCTTTCGCGATGTGGTGTTCATCACCGGCGCCTACGGCCTGGGTGAAACGGTTGTGCAGGGCGCCGTCAACCCTGACGAATTCTATGTACACAAAGATACCCTGGCCGCTGGCCGTCCTGCGATCCTGCGTCGCAATCTGGGCAGCAAGGCCATCAAGATGATTTACGGCGAGGAGGCCAAGGCTGGTCGTTCGGTCAAGGTCATTGATGTCGAGCCCGCCGACCGTGCGCGTTTCTGCCTGACCGATGCCGAAGTGTCCGAGCTGGCCAAACAGGCGATGATCATCGAGAAGCACTACAAGTGCCCGATGGACATCGAATGGGCCAAGGACGGTGACGACGGCAAGCTCTACATCGTTCAGGCGCGTCCTGAAACCGTGAAAAGCCGGGCGTCGGCCAACGTCATGGAGCGCTATCTGCTCAAGGAGACCGGCAAGGTGCTGGTCGAAGGTCGTGCCATTGGTCAGCGCATCGGCGCGGGCAAGGTGCGGATCATCAAGGACGTGTCCGAGATGGACAAGGTCCAGGCCGGTGACGTGCTGGTCTCCGACATGACCGACCCGGACTGGGAACCGGTCATGAAGCGCGCCAGCGCCATCGTCACCAACCGTGGCGGCCGGACCTGCCACGCGGCAATCATCGCCCGCGAACTGGGCATCCCCGCCGTTGTAGGTTGCGGCAATGCCACCCAGTTGTTGCAGGACGGGCAAGGCGTGACGGTTTCCTGCGCTGAAGGCGACACCGGTTACATCTTCGAGGGCGAATTGGGTTTCGACATCAAGACCAACTCGGTCGATGCCATGCCCGAGCTGCCGTTCAAGATCATGATGAACGTCGGTAACCCCGACCGGGCGTTCGATTTCGCCCAGTTGCCCAACGCCGGTGTCGGCCTGGCGCGTCTGGAGTTCATCATCAACCGAATGATCGGCGTGCACCCCAAGGCGCTGCTGAATTACTCGCTGTTACCGCCGGAAATCAAGGACAGCGTCGACAAGCGCATCGCCGGCTACGATGATCCGGTCGGTTTCTATGTCGAGAAGCTGGTCGAGGGCATCAGCACCCTGGCCGCCGCGTTTACGCCGAAGAAGGTCATCGTGCGTCTGTCGGACTTCAAGTCCAACGAATACGCCAACCTGATCGGCGGCAAACTGTACGAACCGGAAGAAGAAAACCCGATGCTGGGCTTCCGTGGTGCATCGCGCTACATCAGCGAGAACTTCCGCGACTGTTTCGAACTGGAATGCCGCGCCCTCAAGCGTGTGCGTGAGGACATGGGCCTGACCAACGTCGAGATCATGGTGCCGTTCGTGCGCACCCTGGGCGAAGCGAGTCAGGTCATCGAGCTGCTGGCGGCCAACGGCCTGAAGCGCGGTGAGAACGGTCTGCGCATCATCATGATGTGCGAGCTGCCTTCCAACGCGATTCTGGCTGAAGAGTTCCTCGAGTACTTCGACGGCTTCTCCATCGGCTCCAACGACCTGACTCAGCTGACGCTGGGCCTGGATCGTGATTCCGGCGTCATCGCTCACCTGTTCGACGAGCGCAACCCTGCGGTCAAGAAGCTGCTGTCCAACGCCATCCAGGCCTGCAACAAGGCTGGCAAGTACATCGGCATCTGCGGTCAGGGACCTTCCGATCACCCGGATCTGGCGCGCTGGCTGATGGATCAGGGCATCGAGAGTGTCTCGCTCAACCCCGATTCGGTGCTGGAGACCTGGTTCTTCCTGGCCGAGGCGCAAGCGCCGGTCTGATGTGACGCGAAAAAGTCCTGAGCCGTCTTGTGGTTCAGGATTTCATCAAAAAGAGGCGGTTTTTTCGGAGACCGCCTTTTTTATTCGCCGCAGGGCGCACCTACATGCAGTTTCATACAGTCTGTCAGAGGCGACCCGATGCCTTTGAATTTCCGAAAAGAGCAATATGCAAAGCAGCAGCCATCTATTTCCCGTTGCCTTGATCAGTGCCGAGCGTCGTGGCGATCTGGTCGAGGACGTCTACCGTCTCAAACCTGCCAACAGTCCTGACGCGAGCGTCGAACTGGCCGTGACCCGCCTGGGCCTGGTCGATCAGGCTCGTGGACGGGGTATTCCGGTTATCCTGGTACACGGCAGTTTTTCCAATCGCAGATTCTGGTATTCGCCCAAGGGTATCGGTCTGGGACCGTTTCTGGCGCGTGCCGGTTATGACGTCTGGATTCCCGAAATGCGTGGGCATGGCCTGTCGGCACGTAATCAGAACTATCGCGCCAATTGCGTAGCCGATTACGCCCGCTATGACGTGCCTGCAATTGCTGCCTTTGTGCAGGAGCAAAGCGGGCAGGTACCCCACTGGATCGGTCATTCGCTGGGCGGCACCACCTTGGCCGCCGCGTTGGGGGGCGAATACCTCGGCGTCGAGAGCGCAGCGTCGGTGGCGTTGTTCGGCAGCCAGATCAGTCGTACCTACTGGCCGTTGAAGATTCCGCCGTTGCAATGGTCCAGTCGCCTTCTGCTCAAACGCTTCGAGCACGTGTCCGGTCCGCGTTTCAAGCGCGGGCCGGAGGACGAGCCCATGGGCATATTGCTGGAAAGCATGCGCTGGCACGGTCTGTTCGGTCGCTTCGGTGATCGTCACGGCGACTGGTGGGCGGGCTTGAAAGCCGTTCAGGTTCCGTTACTGGCGGTGGCCGCAGTGGGTGATCACCAGGATCCGGTGTGGGCCTGTCGGATGCTGTTCGATCAGGTGGGCAGTGAACTCAAGCAGTTTCTCTGCCTGGGTCGCGAGCATGGGTTCAACGAAGATTTCGGCCATGTGCAGATGCTGGTCAGCAAGGGTGCGCAGCAACAGGTGTGGCCCCGAGTGATCGATTGGCTGCGTGTGCGGTCTGCTGAACAGACAGCCGAGCTTCAGGTGGCAGTAGGCAGTTAGTGGTTAAAGTCGCTATAAAGACATTGCACTGCGCAGCACGCTGAATCTGCACCATTCTTGAGCCCATGCCTCAATGACAGGAGTTGACCTCATGCACTACCTCACCCCCGATCTGTGTGACGCTTATCCGGACCTGATACAGGTTGTCGAACCGATGTTCAGCAATTTCGGTGGACGCGACTCGTTTGGCGGCAAGATCGTCACCCTCAAGTGTTTCGAAGACAACTCGCTGGTCAAGAAGCAGATTGCGCTGGACGGTAAGGGCAAGGTGCTGGTGGTCGACGGTGGCGGCTCGCTGCGTTGCGCAATGCTGGGTGACATGGTCGCCGAGCAGGCTTCGAAAAATGGCTGGGAAGGTGTTTTGATCTACGGCTGCGTCCGCGACGTGGACATGCTGGCTCAGACAGATCTGGGCGTGCAGGCGCTGGCCAGCCATCCGAAGAAAAGCGAGAAGCGTGGCGTCGGTGAGCTGAATGTGCCGGTGACCTTCGGCGGTGTGACCTTCAAGCCGGGCGATTACCTTTATGCCGACAACAACGGCGTGATCATTTCTCCTTCTCCCCTGACCATGCCGGAATAAGCGACGTCTCAATGTTCGATGAAGCAAACGCGCAGTGGGGGCTGGTTCATGCCCTCGTATTGGATGGTAAGGGTGGGGCGCGTTTCATCGCTCGTACCGAGCTTCAGGACCTTGAGTTGCAGCCGCAGGAAAGCCTGTGGCTGCATTGGGATCGCAGTCATCCGCAGACACAGACATGGTTACGCACCGCCAGCGGCCTGAGCGAGTTCGCCTGCGATCTGCTGCTTGAAGAAAATACCCGGCCGCGTCTGCTGGCGCTGCCCGATGAGGAACTGCTGCTGTTTTTGCGTGGCGTGAACCTCAATCCCGGTGCCGAGCCTGAAGACATGGTTTCGGTGCGGATTTTCGCGGCAGCGCAGCGGGTGATCTCGTTGCGACTGCGGCCCCTTCGTGCCACCGAAGAGCTGATCGAGCTGCTCGGCCAGTCCAAAGGCCCCAAAACGGCGTCGGAACTGATTCTTTATCTGGCTCAATACCTGACTGACAAGGTTCAGGATCTGGTCGGCGAGCTGACTGAATCGGTTGATGAGGAAGAAGAAAAGACCGATGCCGACGAACGGTACAGCCCCGAGCATGGCAAGTTGCTGCACATCCGCCGTCGTGCGGCAGGTCTCAGGCGTTTTCTGGGGCCTCAACGCGATATCTATGGCCAGCTTTCACGTATCAAGCTGACCTGGTTCGACAATGAAGACGCCGACTACTGGAACGAGTTGAACAACAGCCTGACTCGTTACCTGGAAGAGCTTGAACTGACGCGAGAGCGAGTCGGGCTGCTGCTTGAGTCCGAAGACCGGCGTCTGCGCGAGCACATGAATCGCACCATGTACCGCTTCGGCATCATCACCGGTATCTTCCTGCCCATGAGTTTCCTGACCGGTCTGCTGGGCATCAACGTCGGGGGCATTCCCGGCGCGGAAAATCCCTACGGTTTTCTGGTCGCGTGCAGCCTGATTGTCGCGGTGGCGGCAGGGCAGTGGTGGCTCTTCAGAAGGTTGCGTTGGGTATAAGGCTTATACTTATATGTTTTTTCATGAAGCGTTTGTGACTCACCTGCAAAGCGTCACGTCTTTGACTTACATTGCGTGAGGTGCCTGATGCACGATCCGTTTGAAGAATCTTTACGTGACATGCTTAATTCGTCATCCTCCAGCCGGGACGACGATGCATGTCTGGGGCGAGTCCTGAAAACCGCCAACCGCCAGGTCGGTGCCGGTGTGTTGTTCGGGCTGCTGGGCCGTTGGTCCGAGGCGATGATGATCGCGCTCAATAATGGTTCCGCCCATGTCGCTCCCGTTTCCCGTCGCACCAGAGCTGGTGCGCGTTCTATCGATAAGGCTGATTGAGCATGGAATTGAACCTCTGGACGCAGAGTCTTCTTGCTGCAATGACTGCATTGTGGACCAAAGTTGCAAACTTCATCCCTAACCTGTTTGGCGCGCTCGTCGTGGTGGTGCTCGGTTTTGCCGTAGCCAAGCTGCTTGATGCGCTGCTGTCCAAACTGCTTGCCAAGCTTGGGCTGGATCGCCTGGTCGGCGGCACAGGACTGACCAAGATCATGGGGCGTGCCGGCGTCAAGGTGCCGATCTCCACATTGATCGGCAGGATCGTTTACTGGTTCGTGTTGTTGATTTTCCTGGTGTCCGCTGCCGAGTCGCTGGGCCTGCAACGGGTATCTGCCACGCTCGACATGCTGGCGCTGTACCTGCCGAAGGTGTTCGGCGCGGCGCTGGTGCTGCTGGTCGGCGTATTGCTGGCGCAACTGGTCAATGGCCTGGTGCGCGGTGCGGCCGAAGGTGTCGGCATCGATTACTCTGCCGGTCTTGGAAGAATTGCCCAGGGCCTGGTCATTATCATCAGTATTTCTGTCGCGATCAGCCAGTTGGAGGTCAAAACCGACCTGCTGAATCACGTGATCGTGATTGCCTTGCTGACCGTTGGTCTGGCAGTGGCCCTGGCGTTGGGCCTGGGAAGTCGCGAAATTGCGGGTCAGATCATTGCCGGAATTTATGTGCGTGAGCTCTATCAGGTAGGCCAGCAGGTGCAGATAGGCGATACTGAGGGTCAGATAGAGGAAATCGGTACGGTCAAGACGACCCTGCTGACAGATGAAGGGGAGCTGGTTTCTTTTTCCAACCGGATCCTCCTCGATCAGAGAGTAAGCAGCCGTTAAGCGGCTAACCTGCTAATCTATGCCGCCAAGTTGCCGGAAAGGGCTGTGGCGGACATTGACCTGACTGTCGGCAAGATTCGTTTTGAATAAACCTCAACCGCTTTCAACGCGCTACGATCCACACGAGCTCTCGGATGAGGAGCTGGTTGCACGCGCCCATGTCGAGCTGTTCAATGTGACTCGGGCGTATGAAGAATTGATGCGTCGCTATCAGCGAACACTTTTTAACGTCTGTGCACGTTATTTGGGGAACGATCGCGACGCTGACGATGTCTGTCAGGAGGTGATGCTTAAGGTGTTGTATGGCTTGAAGAATTTCGAGGGTAAATCGAAATTCAAGACCTGGCTCTACAGCATCACGTACAACGAGTGCATCACTCAATACAGAAAGGAACGGCGTAAGCGTCGCTTGATGGACGCTTTGAGTCTGGATCCGCTTGAGGAAGCGTCAGAAGAAAAGACGCCAAAACCTGAAGAGCGGGGCGGTCTCGATCGCTGGCTTGTGCATGTGAACCCGATTGATCGGGAGATTCTGGTGCTGCGATTCGTCGCAGAACTCGAGTTCCAGGAGATCGCAGACATCATGCACATGGGCTTGAGCGCAACGAAAATGCGTTACAAGCGGGCGCTTGATAAATTACGTGAGAAATTTGCAGGTATCGTCGAAACTTAACGACGAGCAAATATCTCTAACGAACTGGCAAGGTCTGGTAGACTTGCCGACGAGTTGTCCCCAGTTATGCGGGACTGCTTTACAATCATCAGATGGGGATTTAACGGATGAAACTGAAAAACACCTTGGGCTTGGCCATTGGTACTATTGTTGCCGCAACTTCTTTCGGCGCTCTGGCACAAGGCCAAGGCGCGGTCGAAATCGAAGGCTTCGCCAAGAAAGAATATTACGATAGCGATCGTAACTTCAAAAACGACGGCAACCTGTTCGGCGGCTCCGTTGGCTACTTCCTGACCGATGACGTTGAACTGCGTCTGGGCTACGACGAAGTTCACAACGTCCGTAGCGACAGCGGCAAGAACATCAAGGGCTCCAACACCGCCCTGGACGCTCTATACCACTTCAACAACCCGGGCGACATGCTGCGTCCATACCTGTCTGCCGGTTTCTCTGACCAGAGCATTGGCCAGGACGCTCGTGGCGGCCGTGACGGCTCCACCTTCGCCAACATCGGCGGCGGCGCCAAGCTGTACTTCACTGACAACTTCTATGCCCGTGCAGGCGTTGAAGCTCAGTACAACATCGACCAAGGCAACACCGAGTGGGCGCCAAGCGTCGGTATCGGCGTTAACTTCGGTGGCGGCAGCAAGAAAGTTGAAGCAGCACCAGCTCCAGTAGCTGAAGTGTGCTCCGACAGCGACAACGATGGCGTTTGCGACAACGTTGACAAGTGCCCAGACACCCCTGCAAACGTAACTGTTGACGCTGATGGCTGCCCAGCCGTTGCTGAAGTGGTTCGTGTTGAGCTGGACGTGAAGTTCGATTTCGACAAATCCGTAGTCAAGCCTAGCAGCTACGGCGACATCAAGAACCTCGCTGACTTCATGCAGCAGTACCCACAGACCACCACCACTGTTGAAGGTCACACTGACTCCGTCGGTCCTGACGCTTACAACCAGAAGCTGTCCGAGCGTCGTGCAAACGCCGTTAAGCAGGTCCTGGTCAACCAGTATGGCGTTGGTGCTAGCCGCGTAAACTCGGTTGGTTACGGCGAATCCCGTCCAGTTGCTGACAACGCAACTGAGTCTGGCCGCGCAGTTAACCGTCGCGTAGAAGCAGAAGTAGAAGCTCAAGCTAAGTAATTAGCCGCTTATACTGAAAAGCCCGGCTCAGGCCGGGCTTTTCTTTGTCTACGATTTGAGCGTGCATGGCATGCTCGCGCGTAGGCAATAAATGTGAACGTCAGCCAGCCTGTTGGTGAAGCGGGTTCAGCGATGTTCGATTCAGCACTTCCTGACTTCCCGCCGCGACTGCGCCGATCACCAGAATGGCAGGACTCTTCAATTCGAACGTCTGTGCATCCTGTTGCATGTTCGCAAGTGTGCTGCGGCATTCACGCTGCGTTGGCAGGGACGCGTTCTCGATCATTGCCACCGGCATGTCCGGACTCATTCCCCCGGCCAGCAGGTTCTCATGAATCTGCGGCAGCTTCGCCACTCCCATGTACACCACCAGTGTCGTGCCGCTTTGTGCCAGTGCCTGCCAGTCGAGACTGCTGTCGTCCTGCGTGTGGGCGGTGACCAGTGTCACACCACGGCTGATTCCACGCAGTGTCAATGAGATACCGCATTGCGTTGCGCCCGCCAGACCTGCGGTGATGCCATTGACCAGCTCGACAGTCACGCCGCGTTCCTGCAACCAATCCGCTTCCTCGCCGCCGCGACCGAAGATGCAAGGGTCTCCGCCTTTGAGACGGACCACGCATTTGCCCTGTCGTACATAGCGCAGCATCAGGCGATGGATGAAGGCCTGGGGAGTCGAGCGACAGCCGCCGCGCTTGCCGACAGGGATGACCCGTGCAGCGGGGCAGTGTTCAAGCACGGCAGGGTTGACCAGATCATCGATCAGCACCACATCCGCTTCACGCAAGGCCCGCACGGCCTTGAGCGTCAGCAATTCAGGATCACCCGGGCCTGCGCCCACCAGCCAGACTTTCGCGTTCATGCTGTGTTCCTCATTCAGTGACCATCACGGTGTTGATCAGTCTTTTTATTTCCGGTACGCAGGAACCGCACATCGTCCCGCAGCCCAATTGTTTTTTGAGTTGGTTCAGGTCGAGGCCATCCTCGATGCCTTTCAACACAGCGCTCTGCCTGACGTTCATGCAGTTGCACAACGTCTTGTCGCGTGGCTCGGCGCCGTCTTTGCCGGGTTCGCTGCTCAGCGGCGCTAGCAGCCAGCGGCGCAAAGGTGGATCAATGCGTTCTTCAAGCCACAGCGTCTGTAACCAATGCTGGGCCAGGGTTTCGCCGGCCAGGCGGATGGCGGTAATACGACCGTTGTCGATCCTTACCCGCTTGCCGATGGAGCGCTTGGGGTCGTCGTAAGCCAGTACCGGACCTTCATCGACAGTGAGCAGCACGTCGATCTCGTGCAGCAGGCTGGCGTCCGGCGCAACAGTGTGCGCGGCACGAAGCACCAGCGCCGGGCGCTCGCGACCGACGAGGCCCAGACTCAAGTAAGTGAACGCCTCGCACAGTCTGCGCAGACGCTCCCATTGCTGCTGCACATTGCCTTCGACCAGTGCAAAGAACTGCCACGGCAGATCGGCCTTTTCAATTCTGACGCCGGAATGCTTGAGTTCCGGCTGTTTCGAAATCGGATCGACTGCTGGCTGAGTCAGGGCGTTCACGCCACCCTTGAGGAAGCGATCTCCCCAGTGCATGGGCAGGAATGCCTGTCCGGGACGCACACTGTCATCGCTGCTCACGGGCAAATACAGTTCGCCGCGACGGCTGACCAGTTTGATCAGGTCGCCGGCCTGTACTGCATGCAGTTGCAGGTCTTGGGGATGCAGGCTCAGGACCGCCTCGCTGACGTGACCGAACAGGCGGGCGGCGGTCCCGGTGCGGCTCATGCCGTGCCATTGGTCTCGCAGGCGGCCGGTGTTGAGCGTCAGCGGGAATTCAGTATCGCGCAGCTCCCTGGCGGCCACATACGGCTCGCTCAGGAACTGCGCGCGGCCGGATGGGGAAGCAAAGACGCCATCGGTGTAAAGACGCGGCGTACCGACATTGGCGCCCGCGGGGAATGGCCATTGCTGTGGGCCCAGACGGTCGATCAGCGCCCGGTCGATGCCGGACATGTCCAGGTCGCGCCCGGCGGTCAGGCCCTTGAATTCATCGAATAATGCGGTTGGATTCTCGAAGTCGAACAGGGCGGGCGATTCGGGCTGCAGCCGATGTTGCAGGCGCCGGGCGAAGTCCACCGTGATTGCCCAATCGGGACGCGCCTGGCCGGGTGCCTGAATGGCCTTTCGCACATTGGAAACGCGGCGTTCGGAGTTGGTCACTGTGCCTTCCTTTTCGCCCCAACTGGCGGCGGGCAACAGCAGGTCGGCAAAGTGCGCTGTTTCAGTGGTCTTGAACGCTTCTTGCAACACCACGAACGGACACATCTCGAGCGCGGCCTTGATCCGGTTCTGGTCCGGCAATGACTGCGCAGGGTTGGTACAGGCAATCCACAGTGCCTTGATCTTGCCGCTCTGCATCTGTTCGAACAGCTCGATGGCGGACAGGCCGGGGCTGGCGGGCAATTGATCGACGCCCCAGTATTCGGCCACTTCAGCACGATGTTCCGGGTTGCCGGCTTCGCGGTGGCCTGGCAGCAGGTTGGACAGGCTGCCGGTTTCACGGCCCCCCATGGCATTTGGCTGGCCAGTGAGCGAGAACGGCCCGGCACCGACGCGGCCGATCTGACCGGTCGCAAGGTGAATATTGATCAGCGCGCTGTTCTTGGCGCTGCCCGCTGTGGACTGGTTCAGCCCCATGCACCACAACGACAGGAAGCTGGGTGTCTCGCCGATCCATCGGGCGCAGGTCAGCAACTGTTCGACCTCGATGCCGCACAACGAGGCCACGTGCTCTGGCGGGTAATCGCGTGCCAGTATTTCGAGGTCATCGTAGCCCTGAGTGTGTGCAGCGATGAAGGCCTGATCGACAAGACCTTGAGAGATCAGCACATGGAGGATGCCGTGAAACAACGCCACATCGGTGCCGGGCTGAATGGCCAGATGCATGTCGGCCAGCTCACAGGTATCGGTGCGTCGGGGATCGATGACGATGAGCTTCATCGCGGGTCGTCGGCTTTTTGCTTCTTCCAGACGACGAAACAGAATCGGGTGGGCGTAGGCCATGTTGCTGCCGACGATCATCACGCAATCGCTCAGCTCAAGGTCTTCGTAACTGCAGGGCGGGGCGTCTGCACCGAGGCTGCGTTTGTAGCCTGCCACGGCCGATGACATGCACAGCCGCGAGTTGCTGTCGATGTTGTTGGTGCCTATCAGGGCGCGGGCCAGTTTGTTGAAAGCGTAGTAGTCCTCGGTCAGCAACTGGCCGGAAATGTAGAACGCCACGCTGTCCGAGCCATGCTCGCGGATGCTGTCGGCGAATACATTGGCAGCATGTTCCAGTGCCGTGTCCCAATCGGTGACACTGCGGGCCAGGCCTTTTCTCAGGCGCAGTTCCGGGAAAAGTGCGCGCGCGTCGATGTCACCGGTCAGGTGCAGGCTCGAGCCTTTGCTGCACAGTTTGCCGAAGTTGGCCGGGTGTTGCGGGTCGCCGCTGACGCCCAGAATGTTATGCCCGTCGTGCTCGATCAGCACGCCGCAACCTACGCCGCAGTAGCAGCATGTGGATGCCGTGATTTGAGTGGTCGGGATCGCCAGGCGGGTCATGCGCACGCCGCCTCGGTCCGGGCGGGCTCGCCGAACATCAGGTGGTTGCGAATGGCATCGATGCCCTGACCCTCGCGAATCTGTTTCAAGTACCAGCTGCCATCGGCCGTGTCGCCATATAGGCAAGCGCCCACCAGCACGTCATTCTTGATGACCAGTTTTTTATAGATGCCGCTGATGGGGTCGGACAGGGTGATGCTTTCCGTACCTTCGCCACCCAGAAAGTCGCCAGCGGAAAAGAGGTCGATGCCTGTCACCTTTAGTTTGGTCGACGTCACGGAGCCCGGATAGCGCGCGAAGCCCAGCTGCGCGAGATGATTGGCGCAGACCCTGGCCTGTTCGAACAGTGGCGCCACCAGCCCGTAGGCGATGCCTCGATGGCTGACGCACTCGCCGATAGCGTAGATGCGTGGGTCGTAGGTCTGCAGCGTGTCGTTGACCAGAATGCCTCGGCTGCAAGGCAGACCCGCCTGTTCGGCCAGTTCGGTGTTGGGACGAATGCCGGCCGCCATGACCACCAGGTCGGCAGCGATGACGTCGCCGTTCTTGAAACGCACCGCTTGCACGCGCCCTTGATCGTCGCCCAGCAACGCCTCCGTCTGCTCGTTGAGGCGAAAGCTCAGAGCGCGCCGTTCAAGCGCAGCCTGAAGCATCAGGCCGCTGGTCTTGTCCAGTTGACGTTCCAGCAGCGTCTGCCCGTTGTGGACCACCGTGACCTGCATACCGCGCATGCTCAGACCATTTGCCGCTTCCAGGCCCAGCAGCCCGCCACCGATGACCACTGCGCGTTTGTGCGTGGCGGCGGTGTCGATCATTTCTTGGGTATGGCCGATGTCGCGGTAGCCGATCACGCCATCCAGCGTGTTGCCGGGAATCGGCAGAATGAACGGGCTCGAACCGGTAGCGATCAGCAGACGGTCGTAATGGGCCTGGGTGCCATCGTCCGCAATCACCAGGCGCTTGATGCGATCGATCCTGACCACGCGCCGGTTCAGCAGCAACCGGATGCCGTTGTTTTCGTACCAGGCCAAGTCGTTGAGTACGATCTCTTCGAACGTCTGCTCGCCCGCCAGTACCGGCGAGAGCAGGATGCGGTTGTAGTTGGGGTGTGGTTCAGCGCCGAAAACCGTGATGTCGTACAGGTCTTCGCTCAATTTGAGCAACTCTTCGAGTGTGCGTACGCCGGCCATTCCATTGCCGATCATCACCAGTTTGAGTTTTTTCATCTTGCCTCCGAGTCACCGTCAGGGTGCGCTCGACAAATTGCGCGCAAACAAAAAAAGGCGTCCCGTCAGTTGCCTGACGAGGACGCCTTTGTCCGGTCCCGTTCTCTCGGGAAGCACTGCCTTCATCGTTGAGGGCGGCGCGTTATGAAATTTCTGAAAGAGACCATGCAGTGCTTGTGCCAACTTCTGTTGAGCCCTGAATGCAGGGTTTCAGATCCACGACGGGGAAGTCCTTGCACTGCGTTGAGGCGGGCTGCACAGAAGCGGGGCGATGGGTGACCCATGTGACACCGAAGACTCAGTGGCGGCTTATCAGCCAGATCAGACCGACCAGATTGATCAATAACGAAACCAGCGCCAGCGTGCGCCATACTTTCAGCGGTTCGCGTTCCAGCAATGGCCTGGGTCTGGCCACTACCGGGCGTTGTTCGGCCTGTTCAAGTTCCAGTTGCCACTGCTCGGCGGTTTCATAGCGCTGGGCGGGATTGGCCTGCACGGCCTTGTCCAGGCTCTGGCTCAGCCAGAGCGGCAGGTCAGGACGGTAGCGGCTGGCGGGAATCGGCGTGCCGAAGCGGCGGTGTTGAAAGGCCTCGATTTCGCCGTGCGGATAGTGGCCGGTCAGCAGGTAATAAAGCGTGATACCGACGGCGTACAGATCCTGTTGCGGATCGGGCTCGGCACCGTTGAAGGCCTCGGGCGCAATGAAGCTCGGCGTGCCCGGCAAGTCCTCGGCGTTGACCGCAGACAGGCCGGGACAGAACGCCAGGCCGAAATCCAGCAGGCGCAATTCGCCGTCGTCGCCCAACAGGAGGTTTTCGGGCTTGATGTCGCGATGGATGATATTGCGTCGATGCAGCAAGCCCGTGGCCCGTAGCAGACGAATGGCCAGATCCTGCCACTGCGCCAGCGGCAGCGGTCCGCTCAGGGAGAAGAGATGGGCGAGTGTGCGGCCTGAATATTCGCGCATGGCGTAATACAGATGCTGACGCTCGGGCAGCGGATGGATTTCCGGAAAGAAGCGCCCGGCGACCCTGCGCAGAAACCATTCTTCCAACAGCAGGCCCTGACCTGCGCCCGGCTCATCATGCCGGGCAGACGGCAGGGTCTTGATCAGCCACGGCAGCCCGTGAGCGTCGTGCGCGCGGTACAGAATGGATTGCCGCGACTGGGCAAGTACATTGCCGACGGTCCAGCTTTCAAACACCTGGCCGGGTTTGAGTGCTGGTGGTAACGGCCATTGCTGTAATTGCAGAAGCGCATCCCCGAGATCATCCTCACCCAGGCCGTCGACCTGGATGAGCAGGGCGCTGGCATTGTCCTGACTACCCGCCAGATGCGCCGCGCTGACCAGGGTTCTGACCGCCGAGTCGAGGTCTTCCTGCTCGGTCAGGATCGAGCGAATGCTGGCATCGCCCAGTGTCGCCCAGATACCGTCGCTGACCAGCAGCAGGCGCTCGCCTTCACAGAGTTCGCCCTCCAGATAGTCCATGACCACGTACTGATCCAGCCCCAGCGCACGCTTGAGCACGTGCTGCATGTCGGCCTGTTCCCAGACATGGTCTTCACTGATGCGTTTGAGCTTGCCGCTTTGCCAGCGATAGGCGCGACAATCTCCCACGTGGGCGAGGGTGAAACGTCTGCCGCGCAGGACCAGCGCACTCAGCGTGGTAAGCAGGCCGTTGGCCAGCAGCCAGCGGTTCTGAGCCAGTAACAGACGATCCAGAGACTGGGCCACGCCCCAGGTCTCCGGTGTCGAGTAATAGTCCAGCGCCAACGCCTGCAAGGTCGACTGCGCAGCCAGCGCGCCATCGGCACACTGGCTGACCCCGTCGGCCAGGGCGAACAGATAACCCTTGCTGGCAGCCAGTGCTGCGACCGGTGTTACCAGACGCAGGGCGTCCTGATTCTCTGGTCGCGGGCCGCTGGCGCTGAACTCGGCGAAGCGCAGTTGCAGCGTCATCGACCGATCATACCCGTGCTGCGGTCACTGCCGCCGAACCCCAAGTGGTCCTCCAGCGGCGCTTGACGTTCATCAGGCCGAACCAGGCGAGCACGGCCAGGCTTGCGAACAGCCACAGGCCCAACTGATAGTCGCCGGTGTTCTGCTTGATGCTGCCAAGACCTGCGGCCAGCAGGAAACCGCCGATGCCGCCCGCCATGCCGATCAGGCCTGTCATGACGCCGATTTCCTTGCGAAAGCGCTGCGGTACCAGTTGGAAGACTGCGCCGTTGCCAGCGCCGAGGCCCAGCATGGCGGCGACGAACAATGCCAGTGCAGCCCACGAGCTTGGCAGGTTGAAGCCCACCGCAGCGATGCCGATAGCCGCCACTGCGTACATGGCAGTCAGCGTGCGGATGCCGCCGAAGCGGTCCGCCAGTGCGCCGCCCAATGGACGCATCAGGCTGCCACCGAATACGCAGGCCGCAGTGTAGTAGCCTGCGGTAATCGGGCTCAGACCGTACTGGTCGTTGAAGTAGCCGGGCAGTGCGCTGGCCAGGCCGATGAAGCCGCCGAAGGTCACGCTGTAGAAAAACATGAACCACCAGCTATCCCGGTCGCCCAGCGCCTTGAGATAGTCGGCTGTGGATTTGGGCTTGCTGCGCTCAGGTGCGTTGCGCGCCATCAGCGTGAAGGCAATCAGGGTCAGCACCAGCGGAATCAGCGCCAGGCCGAACACATTGCCCCAGCCGAAGCTGGCAGCAAGAACCGGCGCGATCAGCGCGGCGAGTACGGTGCCCGAGTTGCCGGCACCGGCGATGCCCATGGCCTTGCCTTGATGCTGTGGCGGATACCATTGCGACGCCAGTGGCAATGCGACGGCGAACGATGCGCCCGCCATCCCCAGGAACACGCCCAGCAGCAGAACCTGTTCATAGCTGTGGATGCCCAGTTGCCAGGCGGTCAGCAGGGCGCCGATCACAATCGCCTGGCCGATGATGCCTGCGGTCTTGGGCGACAGTTGATCGGCCAGCAGACCCATGAAAAAGCGCAGGATCGCCCCGGCCAGAATCGGCGTGGCGACCATCAGGCCGCGTTGCTGAGTGGTCAGGTGCAGGTCGGTGGCGATCTGTACGGCCATCGGGCCCAGCAGATACCAGACCATGAAGCTCAGGTCGAAGTAGAGAAAGGCTGCGAACAGGGTCGGTCTGTGACCGGCCTTCCAGAAGCTTGTATCCATTGGCACACCTCATCATCTGCTAGTAGGTCAGTCGGGGTTGGTGCCCTCGACGTGGAGAATTTCAGACGCTGTGGCGGAGTGTTCCGAATGCCGGCGACTCCACCGGCCCCATCGCCGGGGCCAAACGCAAAAAACGCCGCCTCTCTGTCCGCGTGAGCGAAAGAGATGAGCGACGTCTTTGTCGTGAGTGGTGGTAACCGCCGTTGGCTACCTGCAGGGTGCTGAAGCAAGAGGCGGGCCAGATGCGGATTTCGTCATAAGCGTTTGGCCGCGAGCCTGAGACAGCGTGCTGTAACGTCAAATGCCGGGTAGATCCGGTGTGCGGCTGCTGAGTCCCGATGACCTTGAACCGGGCACTGATGGCACTCGACGCCGCAAAAAAGTGCGGGGCACTTTTCCCGAAACCGCCCCGGGTTGACGCGGACTTGTTTACAGCGATGAGCGCAGAGCGCGGATCTTGCAATTTTGCAGTCGTAGCGTTGTGAAATATCAACCCTTTTTCCAATAACAAGGGCCATTATCAAGACGGTTTAATTAAAGCAGGGTGACAGTGTTTTGATATCTTTATCGGTTGAACTCAAAGCTGAACGAAACCCACTATTAATAATGCTTCATGTTTGTTTTGAAAAACAGGCGGTTGCTTAACAGTAGGGAATATTTAATTTACTTTCAAATCTGTCTCTGAGAGGATCCGTTCCGTCGTGCATGACACGGCGCCTCTCGAGAGGGCAATCCATGTGCAATAGGCCAGCTTTCAACAAGACAGTGGCTTATTGAAATCAATCGGTGAGTGCCCAAGTGCCTCCCGTCATTTTCTCTGCTGTTTCGGTTTTTCATAATCAATGAATGCCGTAATCGCAGGGTTCAAAAAACGCACTTCAGCGATGTAATAAGTTTGCATGCTGCCTTGTCTTCATCTACGCGCCGGCCCTGTCTGGCGTCAATAAAGGACATCAACATGAGTAACGTTACTTACAAGCCTACCGTGTGGACCCGGGCCGATGCGCTCAAGGTCAACGAAAACGACCCTACCACCACTCAGCCGCTGGTCAGTCCCGACTTTCCGGTGATGAGTGACACGGTCTTCATCTGGGACACCATGCCGCTGCGCGAGCTCGATGGCACTGTAGTGTCCGTCAACGGCTGGTCGGTAATCCTGACGCTCACGGCCGACCGGCACCCGACCGATCCCCAGTATCTGGGCGCCAACGGCCGTTATGACATCAAGCGTGACTGGGAAGACCGCCATGGTCGTGCCCGCATGTGCTACTGGTATTCACGTACCGGCAAGGACTGGATCTTCGGTGGCCGTGTCATGGCCGAAGGTGTTTCTCCGACGACTCGCGAATGGGCCGGCACGCCGATCCTGCTCAATGACAAGGGCGACATCGATCTTTATTACACCTGTGTGACGCCGGGCGCCGCCATTGCCAAAGTGCGTGGTCGAGTGGTGACGTCTGACAGTGGTGTCATCCTGACGGACTTCACGGAAGTCAAAACATTGTTCGAGGCCGACGGTACTTATTATCAGACCGAAGCCCAGAATTCCACATGGAACTTTCGTGATCCCAGTCCGTTCATTGATCCCCATGATGGCAAGTTGTATATGGTGTTCGAAGGTAATGTGGCCGGCGAGCGGGGTTCACATACAGTAGGGCCGACAGAACTAGGGCCTGTACCGCCGGGCCATGAGGATGTAGGCGGTGCCAGATTTCAAGTGGGCTGTATTGGCCTGGCCGTTGCAAAGGATCTCAATGGCGATGAATGGGAAATTCTTCCCCCGCTGGTGACTGCGGTCGGTGTAAATGATCAGACTGAACGTCCACACTATGTATTTCAGGACAATAAATATTACTTGTTCACGATCAGCCACAAGTTTACCTATGCCGATGGTATAACCGGCCCTGATGGCGTTTACGGTTTTGTCAGTGAACAGTTGTTCGGCCCATACCGACCCATGAATGCCTCAGGCCTGGTGCTGGGGAATCCGCCTTCGCAGCCGTTCCAGACTTATTCGCACTGCGTGATGCCCAACGGTCTGGTGACGTCGTTCATCGACAGCGTGCCGACCACCGGGCAGGACTTTCGCATCGGTGGCACTGAGGCGCCTACCGTGAAGATCCTGTTGCAGGGTGATCGCTCGTTCGTACAGGAGTCATACGATTATGGCTATATACCGCCGATGAAGAATGTGGTGCTGACTCAGTAATCCGGAGGCATGCAGGCGTGAACGGCAAGCGTTTGCGCAAGGCGGCCTGCCGACAGGTACTGTAACTCTGGGAGGCGGCTTGTCGGCGATGGCGTCGGCGCGGTTTAACAGTCAGACAGCGTCACCGTTCATCGCCGGCAAGCCGCCTCCCACGATTAGCGTTTCACCCGTATGTTCTCAATCGATATGTTCAACCCAGCATCTCACTCATCGAGATGATCTGCTCGGCCACCTGAATCAGCTTCTGCTGGCGGCTCATTGCCTGACGCCGCATCAGGGTATAGGCCTCTTCCTCGTTACAGTCTTTCATTTTCATCAACAGTCCTTTCGCCAGTTCGATGCGCTTGCGCTCGGCCAATTGCTGGTCGCGGGCATGCAGTTGCGCGCGCAGGGCCTGGTCGCTCTCGAAACGGGCCATGGCCACATCAAGGATGGGCTGCAGGCGTTGGGCCTGAATGCCTTCGACGATGTAGGCGCTGACGCCGGACTTGATCGCCTGACGCATCACGCCGGGGTCGTGCTCATCGGTAAACATCACGATCGGACGGGGCTGGTCGCGGCTGACCAGAACCACCTGTTCCATGACGTCCCGACCGGGCGACTCGGTGTCGATGAGGATCACGTCGGGGCGCACGGCATCGACCCGTGCCGGCAGGTCGATGATGAAGCCGGACTCGTCTATCACGTCGAAGCCGGCCTCGATCAGAGCGGTTCTCAAGCGACCGACTTTCTTGGCAGTGTCATTGATCAGCAGGATACGCAGCATGGTCACGTTCTCCTTCAACGACGCGCAGCGACGGGCGTGGTATCGGCCCAGGCGTTGATCTTGAAGCTGCGCGCATAGGAGGCCGGATCAGTGCCGTCCCAGACCTTGCCGTCGATCAGTTGACTGCTGCGCAAGGTAGCGTCAGGCACGTCAATGCCTAGCGCCTCGGCGGCCTGTCGATACAGTTCCAGCTGCTGGACGCGTTCGGCAACAGCCAGGTAATCAGGGTCTTCACGTAACAGGCCCCAGCGGCGGAACTGGGTCATGAACCACATCCCGTCCGACAGCCAGGGGTAATTGACCTGACCCTGACCATGAAAGCTGACGGCGTGGTGGTCTTCCCAGTGGTTGCCGAGGCCGTCACTGTACTTGCCCAGCAAACGCGGCTCGATGCAGTCCAGTGGTGTGTCCAGATACTCCGCACCGCTGAGCAGTTGTGCCGTGCTGCGTCGATTGTGCTCGCTCTGCTCGATGAAGCGGCTCGCCTCCAGCACGGCCATGACCAGCGCTCTCGCGGTATTGGGGTTCTGCTCGACGAACTCGCGGGTGCACCCCAGAACCTTGCCCGGATGGTCGGGCCAGATGGTCTGGCTGGTGGCCATACTGAAGCCCAGTTCCTGACGGACTGCGCTGGCGGCCCAGGGCTCGCCGACGCAGAACCCGTCGATACGGCCGGCCTGCAGGTGTTGAACCATCTGCGGTGGCGGCACCACGACGCTGTTCACGTCGTCCAGCGGATGAATGCCTTGGCTCGCGAGCCAGTAATAAAGCCACATGGCATGGTTGCCGGTGGGGAAGGTCTGGGCGAAGGTCAGTTTCGGACCGCTTTGGTGCACGCGTTTGTCCAGTGCTTCAGGAGTGATCACACCACTGTCCTGCAGGCCGCGCGACAGGTTGATGCACTGGCCGTTCTGGTTCAGGCCCATCAGGATCGCCAAATCTCTGGTGGGGCCGCCGCCGATACCCAGCTCGACGGCGTAGATCAGCCCGTAAAGGCTGTGCGCTGCCTGCAACTGGCCGCTGACCAGCTTGTCACGCAATCCGGCCCAGGAGGTCTGGCGTCTGAGGTTCAGGGTCAGGCCGTAAGGCTGGGCAAAACCCTGGGTCGCCGCGACCACCAGTGAAGCGCAGTCGGTCAGGGCCATGAAACCCACATCCAGACTGTTCATCTCGGGCGCATCGCTGCCGTTTACCCAGTCCAGCGCATTGCTTGTTCGTTCGCTCATGGCAGGTGCTTCATCAAGGACATCCAGAAAAAAGGCGCCGCCCGGCCCTTGCGAGGTGCAAGTGCCGGAGCGACGCCGTTGTCCGGGCAGCGCTCCTTCGTTGGAGCGCGTGCCGATAATGGATTCAAGCAAGGCATATGCCAGCGCTCGGCGGTTCAGCGTAACAAGTTTTTCGCATGCCTCGCGTGCAATGCATTCACGCGGCTATAATCGCGCCCCTGAATTCAGCTTCTCACGAGCCTCGCCCGCCCATGTATAACCTGGCCCGCCAGTTACTGTTCAAGCTTTCCCCGGAAACCTCCCATGACCTGTCGCTGGACCTGATCGGTGCCGGTGGGCGTCTGGGCCTCAATGGCCTGTTGAGCAAGGCTCCGGCCAAGGTGCCGGTCACCGTCATGGGGCTGGAGTTTCCCAATCCCGTGGGCCTGGCGGCCGGTCTGGACAAGAACGGCGCGGCCATCGACGGCTTCGCGCAACTGGGCTTTGGCTTCGTGGAAATCGGCACGGTCACGCCGCGTCCGCAGCCGGGCAACCCCAAGCCACGCATTTTTCGTCTGCCCCACGCAGAAGCCATCATCAACCGCATGGGCTTCAACAACCTGGGTGTCGACAATCTGGTCAGCCGTGTGCAGGGAGCCAGGTACACCGGCATTCTGGGCATCAATATCGGCAAGAATTTCGACACGCCGGTCGAGCGCGCAGTGGACGACTACCTGATCTGTCTGGACAAGGTCTATGCCCACGCCAGCTATGTGACTGTCAACGTCAGCTCGCCGAACACGCCGGGACTGCGCAGCCTGCAATTCGGTGATTCGCTCAAGCAATTGCTCGAGGCCCTGAGTCTGCGTCAGCAGGAACTCACGCAGCGTCATGGCAAGCGCGTGCCTCTGGCTATCAAGATTGCCCCGGACATGACCGATGAAGAAACCGTACTGGTCGCAGCGGCCCTTATCGAGTCTGGTATGGATGCGGTCATTGCCACCAACACCACCCTTGGTCGCGAAGGCGTCGAAGGCTTGCCGCATGCGGACGAGGCGGGTGGTCTGTCGGGCGCACCGGTTCGTGAGAAGAGTACTCATACCGTGAAGATACTGGCGGGCGAGTTGGCAGGGCGTATGCCTATTATCGCTGCCGGCGGTATCACTGAAGGGCGTCACGCTGCCGAAAAAATCGCGGCGGGTGCGAGTCTGGTGCAGATCTACTCAGGCTTTATCTACAAGGGGCCTGCACTGATTCGCGAATCGGTGGATGCGATTGCGGCAATGCCGCGTCAGCAGGTCTGAATCACGGGCAAAAAAAGGGGCTCCTGGGGAGCCCCTGGGCTTTTGGCCCGCCGCCCGGATAGGGCGTGCATGGTATGGGTGTCGAAGGTCAGTCAATAAAACTTTGATGAACTGGTTGGGGCCTGTGTCTCCAAAGGCGCGTTATCCAACCGCGTGAAGTTCGTTGAGTCTGTGGATTCCCGCAGTGCCGGTCATACCGTCCCAGTTGTCGCCGCGTCCTTCTCGCCATCCATTGATCCATGCCTGGCGTACTGACGGTAGAGTAAAAGGGCAAAGCTCACGGGATTTACCATGAACGCCGTACTGATATCCGCGTAAAAATGCTCTTTCCAACGGATCACGCTTAAGTCTTCTCATAGGGTATTGCCCTCGTCTGTTGACTGTTATATCCCTGAGACCTCATGGTGAGGTCGGGCAGAAAGGTCTGCCGTTGGTACCCGCTGCCGGCGTCGCGGGCCTTGATGTCATAACCATTGCGGTCATGACTTGAGGTGATTTCTAACCAAAGCGTCGCACCCTGTGAATGACCGTTTTGTCATAAGCACGTCACATTTAGGTCTGTCGGGTGATAAGGGTAGTCGGGTTTCAACACCGTTTTTTGGCGCAAGCCTTTTGACGCGGGCGTTTCAGACCGGATTGAGACCGCGTCTCAAGTGCGGATAGTGGCTGAATGCTTTAAGCGTCTATTCGACGAAGGGTCGAGATGTGACTTTTTGTTGCCCACTTCGTCGGGTTGAATAGTCGTTCTTCATATAGGAAAGCTATGTGCAGAGCGTGATGGATTGAAAACTACCGCCTTAACGCTGCCTTGGTCTCAAGGCAGGTTTCGTGCGGCGGACCGGCACATTCAACGTGCCACGCAGGCGTTCTCCAAGAAAGGCGCCTGTTTAAAATCTGGTCGGGCAATGCGTTGCCCGCCGCTGACGGCTCAGGCCCTGGAATACACATGTCGGATCGCTACGAACTTTTCCTCACTTGCCCCAAAGGCCTCGAAGGACTGCTGGCCGAGGAGGCCACGGCTCTCGGACTCGAGGATACCCGCGAACACACCTCAGCCATTCGCGGTTCGGCCGACATGGAAACCGCCTACCGGCTGTGCCTGTGGTCCCGCCTGGCCAACCGCGTGCTGCTGGTGCTCAAGCGCTTCCCGATGAAGGACGCCGAAGACCTGTACCACGGTGTGCTCGACGTCGAATGGCACGACCATCTCGAATCGGATGGCACCATCGCCGTTGAATTCAGTGGTCACGGGTCGGGCATCGACAACACCCACTTTGGTGCGTTGAAGGTCAAGGACGCGATTGTCGACAAATTACGCACGCCGGACGGCGAGCGTCCTTCGGTAGACAAGATCAACCCCGATCTGCGCGTGCATCTGCGCCTGGACCGTGGCGAAGCGATCCTGTCCCTGGACCTGTCCGGCCACAGTCTGCACCAGCGCGGCTATCGCCTGCAGCAGGGTGCTGCTCCCCTCAAGGAAAATCTCGCTGCCGCCATTCTGGTGCGTGCCGGCTGGCCACGGATCGCCGCCGAAGGTGGCGCGCTGGCTGACCCGATGTGTGGTGTGGGGACGTTTCTGGTCGAAGCCGGCCTGATTGCCGCCGACATTGCACCTAACATCAAGCGCGAGCGCTGGGGCTTTTCTGCCTGGCTGGGTCATGTTCCGGCCCTGTGGCGCAAGCTGCACGACGAAGCGCTGGCGCGTGCCGAGGCAGGCCTCGCCAAACCGCCGTTGTGGATCCGCGGCTATGAAGCTGACCCTCGTCTGATTCAGCCTGCCCGCAATAACATCGAGCGCGCAGGGCTGAGCGACTGGATCAAGGTCTACCAGGGCGAAGTCGCGACGTTCGAGCCACGTCCGGATCAGAATCAAAAGGGTCTGGTCATCTGCAACCCGCCGTACGGCGAGCGTCTGGGTGACGAGGCCAGCCTGCTGTATCTCTACCAGAACCTGGGCGAGCGCCTGCGTCAGTCGTGCCTGAACTGGGAGGCTGCGGTGTTCACTGGCGCGCCGGATCTGGGCAAGCGCATGGGCATCCGCAGTCACAAGCAGTACTCGTTCTGGAACGGCGCGCTGCCGTGTAAGCTGTTGCTGATCAAGGTGTTGCCGGATCAGTTCGTGACCGGCGAGCGTCGCACCCCGGAGCAGCGTCAGATCGAGCGCGAAACGCCGTTCGAGGCCGAAGTCGACGTTGAAAGAAAATTCAACAAGAACGGCAACCCGATCAAGCCGGCTCCCGTGGTTGTCGAACAGCCACGCCTGAGCGAAGGCGGGCAGATGTTCGCCAACCGGCTGCAAAAGAATCTCAAGCTGATGGGCAAATGGGTACGACGTGAAGGCATTGATTGCTATCGCGTGTACGACGCCGACATGCCCGAATATTCGATGGCCATCGACCTTTACCACGACTGGGTTCACGTGCAGGAATACGCCGCGCCGAAATCCATCGACCCGGAAAAGGCCTCGGCCCGTCTGTTCGACGCGTTGGCTGCGATTCCCCAGGCGTTGAACATCGACAAGAGCCGCGTGGTGATCAAGCGTCGTGAGCGTCAGAGCGGCACCCGTCAGTACGAGCGCCAGAGCGCGCAGGGTCAGTTTCTGGAAGTCAGCGAAGGCGGCGTCAAGCTGCTGGTCAACCTGACCGATTACCTGGACACCGGTCTGTTCCTCGATCACCGCCCGATGCGCATGCGTATCCAGCGCGAGGCTGCAGGCAAGCGCTTCCTCAACCTGTTCGCGTACACCGCAACCGCCAGCGTTCATGCTGCCAAGGGTGGCGCTCGCAGCACCACCAGCGTGGATCTGTCGCGCACCTATCTGGACTGGGCACGCCGCAACCTGTCGCTGAACGGCTTCTCCGACAAGAACCGTCTGGAGCAGAGCGATGTCACGGTCTGGCTGCAGGCCTGCCGCGAAGAATACGACCTGATCTTCATCGATCCGCCGACCTTCTCCAACTCCAAGCGCATGGAAGGGGTGTTCGACGTGCAGCGTGATCAGGTCGAATTGATCGATCTGGCCATGGCACGTCTGGCACCGGGCGGCGTGCTGTATTTCTCCAACAACTTCCGCAAGTTCGTGCTCGATGAAAACCTCGGGCAGCGCTACGCGGTAGAGGAAATCACTGCGCAGACCATCGACCAGGATTTTGCCCGCAACAGCAAGATCCACAGGGCCTGGAAGATCACCGCACGCGCCTGACGCAGGGGCTGATGAACGAACCTGTGCGTTGCTTGCGCAGGTTCGCTCATCTTCCGCTGGGCAAATTACTGGCGAATAGCTATAACCAATGGACAGCCAGCGTGGCGCAACACACTGTTGGCGTCATGAGTTGTGTCTATGGCGGCGAAACGGTACAGGCTCAGGGTGCTGGGCTTCATCAGTGAACAGGTTTCAGCGTGGCTGGTGGCGGTGCTGACGATGCTGGTCGGTGCCGCGCTGACGGTCATGCTGGCGCTGGCTGACCACGACGCTTATCAGCATCAGTTGCGCCAGCGTTTCGACATTCTGGCCAGCGAGCGTTTCAGCCGCATTCAGGAGCGCCTGGACCGTCAGGTCAGCAGGCTGGACACGGTCCGCCGCTTCTTTCTGTTTTCCCGTGAGGTGACTCGCGAAGAATACGACGGTTTCGTAGGCCCGCTGCTGCTCGGCACCCAGGCCTACGGCTGGAACCCGAGGGTGACCCGTGCCGGGCGGGCTGCGTTCGAGGCGGCAGTGCGCAAGGATGGGGTGGCGGATTTTGTGATCCGTGAACTCGATGAGCACGGCAAGCTGAGCGTGGCGGGCGTGCGCGATGAATATTTTCCTGTCCTCTATCTGGATTCGATCAGTGCATTGCCGGTGCCGCTGGGCTTCGATATCTATTCCGAGCCGGTCCGTCATCTGGCTCTGGATCGTGCTCGACTGCTGGGCCGTATCACAGCGACGCCCCGTATAAAACTATTGGGGCTCGATCCCGCCAACACACGAGGCGTGCTGTTGATGGCGCCTGTATTTTTAAGGGCCAGTGCGCCGGGCGAAACGCCTGAGCTGAAAGGTGTACTGACGGCCGTCATCGGTCTTTCGCAACTGATGACGGTGGGAACGGCAGAACGCGACACCCTGGCAGTCACGCTCACCGACCTGAACGCACAACCTGAGCCTGAGCGCGTGTACCTGTCTCCCGCCAAAGCCGCCACGAATGAGCTGTACCAAAGCACGCTGTTGGGTCTGGGGGATCGGGATTACCTGCTTGAGGTTCGTCCCACTGAGTTGTTCCAGGCAAATAATCGGGAAACGTCCGGCAATGTCCTGTGGTTCGGTGGGTTGTTGAGCCTGATGCTCAGTGCCTTGCTCTACAGCCTGATCAGCCAGCGCCAACGTGCCCTTGCGCGGGTCGAGCAGCGTACCCGGGAACTGCGCGTGCGCGAACGAGAGTTGAGCGTTGCCAATGGTCAGTTGCGCAACATCCTGAATTCGGCCACCGAAGTCGCAATCATCGCGACCGACCTCAATGGTGTCATCAACACGTTCAACGTCGGTGCGCAGCGTATGCTCGGCTATCGCGATGAAGAGGTGCTGGGTCGCTTTGGGCTCAAGGATTTCCAGCATGCTGTGCCGGCCGACGACAGTGGCACCAGCGAAGCGCAGGTGCTGCAGGACATGCTGAGTGCGGCCATTCATGAAGGCAGCCATCCGGCCCGCGAGTTGACCTTCCAGCGACGCGACGGCAGCAGGCTGGTCGTCAATATGCTGGTCACGGCCGTACGCGACGATCAGGGGCAGTGGATCGGCTGTCTGGCGGTGTGTACCGACATGACCGAGCACCGGCGCGTGCATGATGCGCTTGAAGCTCAGGGGCAATTGCTCAGGAAGCTGGGCTCTCAGGTGCCGGGGGGCATCTATCAGTATCAGCTCGACAGGGATGGCAGCTCGCGGTTCAGATACGTCAGCGTCGGTATGTGCGAGTTGTTCGAACTCGATGAGGCCCGATTGCTGATCGATGCCGAGGTGCTGCTGCAACGCATTCATCCCATGGACCTGGTCCGGATCAGAAACTCGATCGTTCCCAGTGCTCAGCAACTGACGCCGTGGCGTGAGGAGTACCGGGTTCAATTACCGGACAAAGGCCTGCGGTGGTTACGCGCCGCCTCAACGCCCGAGCAACTGGCTGACGGTGCCGTGTTGTGGCATGGGTTTGTGTCGGATATCACGGATCTGAAGCGGGTCGAGCAGGAGCTGCGAGAGATGTCTGTCACCGATGTGCTGACGGGCGCCTACAACCGTCGGTACTTTCAGGATCGGCTGCAGGCCGAACTCAAGCGTATCGACCGGCATGGTGGCCATCTGTCGATCATCATGCTCGACATTGATCACTTCAAACGCATCAATGACCGGTTCGGGCACGGCGTCGGAGATCAGGTGCTCAAGGCCCTCTCGCAACGCATCACGCATCGTTTGCGCACGGATGACGTGTTCTGTCGGCTGGGTGGGGAGGAATTCATGGTGCTGTGCCCCGGCACTCAGGGTGCCCAGGCGTATCAGTTGGCGCTGAGCCTTCGCGAAGAGCTGAACAGGGCGGGCATCGAGGGCGTGGGCCGGGTGACAGCCAGCTTCGGAATAGCCAGCTGGCGAGAAGGCGAGGGCGTCGATGCGATGCTGCTGCGTGCCGACTCCGGGGTCTACGCCGCCAAGCAGGCGGGCAGGGACAAGGTGGAGCCAGAGCAGGCCTGATCCGTTTCAGCGCCTGCTCGTTCTGGTCGGGCGTGGCTCAGGGCTGCTGGATCGACACCGTGGTATTGCTCAGCTTGGGCTGGCGGTAAAGGTCGACCAGCACTTCGTCGAGTACCGACGAGGCACCGAACGGACGTGGATCGTTGAGGATCGCCACGACTGCCCAGGTGTTGCCGTTGCTGTCGCGGCTGAAGCCTGCAATGGCGCGCACGGTATTGAGCGTACCGGTCTTGATGTGCGCCTCGCCGAGCAGCGGCGTGCGTTTCAACCGTTTACGCATGGTGCCATCCATGCCGGCGAGCGGCATGGAGCTCATGAACTCAGCGGCGTACGGGCTGCGCCACGCGGCTTGAAGGATGACCGCCATTTCACGGGCGCTGACCCGTTCGGCCCGCGACAGGCCTGAACCGTTTTCCATCACCAGATGCGGTGCGGTGATGCCTTTTTTGGCCAGCCAGCCTCGAATCACCCGTTGCGCGGCCTTGGCATCATCGCCGTCGGCGTCACTGCGGAATTCTTCGCCAAGGCTGAGAAACAACTGTTGAGCCATGGTGTTGTTGCTGTATTTGTTGATGTCACGGATGACTTCGACCAGGTCGGGGGAAAATGCCTTGGCCAGCAGCTTGGCGCTGGAAGGCACTACGTCGACGCGGTTTTTGCCCAGAATGGTGCCGCCCAGTTCCTGCCAGATGGCGCGCACGGCACCGGCAGCGTAGGTCGGGTGATCAAGCAGCGACAGGTAGGTCTGGGAGTTGCAGCCATTGCCCAGTTGTCCGGTCACCGTCACATTGACGCTGCCATCAGGCTGGGTTACCGGGTTGTAACGCACATCACCTGTGCATTGTTTCGATGCGACAGCCTTGACCTGATTGTCGATCCGGATGGTGGCGATGGGCGGCTCCACCGAGACCAGAATACGGCCATCATCGTTGCGGGTGACAAAGCGCAGCGCCTTGAGGTTGACCATCAGCGAATCAGGCTTGACCAGGAATGGCTTGTTGTCGTCATTGCCATCATCGTTGAAGACGGGCAGTTGCGGCTGCACGAAGTGGCTGCGATCCAGCACCAGATCACCGGTCACCTGCTGGACGCCATTGGCGCGCAGGTCGCGCATCAACAGCCAGAGCTTTTCCATATTCAGCTTGGGGTCGCCGCCGCCCTTGAGGTACAGGTTGCCGCGCAGCACGCCGTTGCTCAGAGTGCCGTCGGTGAAGAACTCGGTTTTCCATTGATGGGTAGGCCCGAGAATTTCCAGCGCTGCATAGGTTGTGATCAGTTTCATGGTCGAGGCCGGGTTCACCGACACATCGGCGTTGAACACCGTCGGTGTGCCAGGGCCGTTAAGCGGCAACATGACCAGCGACAATGCATCATCGCCAAGTTTGCTGGCCTTGAGTGCCTGCTGGACCTTGGGGGAAAGTGTGGTGTTGATGACGGCCGCGTTCGCGGAGAGGGCCAGTGGCAGGAGCAATGAAGCGATCAGAAAAGGGCGGAACGACTTGATCATGAATAAACCCTACTGCAAGAGGGGAAACAAAAAAGAGGGCATGGATGAATTCCCTCGGTAATTCTGAATATTGGAATAACAACGCCAACTGCGAACAACTATAGCGAACAGGCGAAGATTGACGATTGAATGTGCAGGGTTTTCGTGATGCCAAGGGTCAACGCCTGCAACCGGCGGCATTATGCCCCAAGCAGGGGGCGCATGTGATGGGGCAGCCGTCCTGAAACCGCTATTTTTTTTCCAGCATGCCCCATCTGCCAGACAACGCATCGAACATTGCTTCCAGCCTTCATTTATCGGGCTTTTACCTGCTCGAACTGGTAAAGTGCCGCCCGATATTTACTGATGAGGATTGTCCCATGGCTACGAACCGTTCCCGCCGTCTGCGCAAAAAACTCTGCGTCGATGAATTTCAGGAGCTGGGTTTTGAGCTGAACCTGGACTTCAAGCAAGAGCTGGATGACCAGGCAATCGACGCCTTCCTCGACGCTTTCCTGAAAGAAGCAATGGAAGCCAACGGTCTTGGCTATGTTGGCGGCGATGACTTCGGTCTGGTTTGCCTGAGCAAGCGTGGCTCGGTCAGCGAAGAGCAGCGCGCTGCCGTTGAAGCCTGGCTCAAGGGCCGCAGCGAACTGACAGAAGTGACTGTCAGCCCGCTGATCGACGTCTGGTACCCGGAAAAAGAAATCAACCCGGTTGCCTGATGTTTCAGGAAGCAGGCTCAGGCCTGCTTCCTTGTTCTTCCCCCGTTTATCCTCCCTTCCTGCGTCGCACTTTCCTGTCCATTCTGCTTGCCGCTCAACAATCTGCCTTTCCTGGCATGCCGGATTCTTCCTGCTGCGCGCTCAACGCTCTTTCAAGCTCGAGCATGGCGCTGTCCACTGCCTGATGACAGGCGCGAAGTTGTGCTTCACTGGTGCCGGGCTCGCACGCCTGTTCAAGCGTATTGCAGGCGTCCACCACGCGAGAAGCGCTGATGATGCGTGCAGCGCCCTTGATCCGGTGGGCGATGTCACGAATCTCGTCCATGTGCCCTTCAAGCATACGGGTCGCGAGCGACTGGCGATCCTCCCGGTTGCTGCGCAACAGTTCGGTCAGCAGGCGCCTGACCATTTCGGGACGGTTACCGGTGAGTTGGCTGACGCTGCCCGGACTGAACGCAAGTGTGGGGCGCGTCAGCGGTGAAAGCAGTGCCAGCCTGTCGCTGAGCAGACTGAGGCTGATGGGTTTGAACAGGCAGTCATCCATGCCCGCTTCCCGGCAGCGCTGAATTTCCTCCTGCTGGGCGTTGGCCGTGAATCCCCATATCGTGCAGGGCTGAAGATCGCGAGAGTGTTCCTGCGTCCTGATGGCCCGCGTCAGGTCGTAACCGTTCATGACCGGCATGTTGCAATCGGCAACCACCAGGTCAAAGCGATTCTGCAACCAGCACTCAAGCCCCAGCGCACCGTTTTCGGCGACTTCGCAGTGATGGCCCAGAAACCCGAGCTGCTCACAGAGCAGCAGCCTGTTGGCGGGATGATCATCGACAATCAGGATATGCAGGATATGGTGAGGCGTCGGTGCAGGAGGCTGTTGAACCGGCACATGGGCTGCCGGATCGAGTGAAGTCAGCACCAGGTGCATGTTGATCTGCGTGCCTTGCCCCGGCTCGCTGTCCAGCGTCAGAGTGCCGCCCATCATCTCGCACAGGCTGCGGCAGATCACCAGTCCCAGACCTGCTCCCGTGCGTGCCATCTGACCGTTGCTGTCCACCTGGGCGAAAGGTTCGAACAGGCGCTCCTGGTCAGGCAGGCTGATACCGATGCCGCTGTCCTGCACGGTCAGGTGCAGTTGCAGGTGCTGTGAGTCGGTCAGGTCCTCCGTTTGCAGGCTGATTCTGACCTGGCCCTTTTGCGTGAACTTGATGGCGTTGCTGACCAGATTGGAAAGGATCTGCTTGAAGCGCAGCGGATCCACGAGCACGTCGGTGTTGATGCGGCTGTCCAGTTCCAGCGCCAGTGTCAGGTTCTTCTGTCGGGCGAGCCCGTCGAATACCCTGACCACCGACTCCACCAGTTGACGCAGGTTGGCGCGTTCGGGATTCAGGGTCAGTCGGCCGGACTCGATCCGGGCGATGTCGAGAATATCGCCGATAAGGTCCAGCAGCTCCTTCGCCGAACCGTAGGCGACTTCAATGGCCGAACGGTCCAGTTCCCCCTGGTCGGCGCGTTTGAGTGCCAGTTCGAGCATGCCGATAACGGCGTTCATGGGGGTCCTGATTTCGTGGCTCATGGTGGCCAGGAAGGTGCTCTTGGCCCGGTTGGCCGCATCGGCCTGCTCCTTGGCAGTCTGCAGATCTTCTATGAGCTGTCGCCGTTCGCTGATATCGATCCAGCCGCCAATGATGCCCTGTACCTCGCCCAGTGAATCCCGGAACGGCAGGATCCAGTGGTAGATGGTCAGCTTCCGTTCGCCGATATGCAGCGTGCGATCCTGAACCAGAGCGGTATTGGTAGCCATGACCCGCTGATAATCGGCAGCGTATTCCCTTGCCTCGAATTCGTTGCCCAGCACACCTTCGGTGGCGCTCTTGTCGATGATGTCCTCGCGTTGCGCTGAAAATGAAGTGAGGTAGCTGTCGTTGCACATGCGCAGCAGGCCCTCACGGTCACGCACATAGATCGGATGGGGGGTGCCGTCGACCAGCGCTCTCATGAATTCGAACTGGTCACCCAGCGCTCGCTCGGCAGCCTCGCGCTGTTTGATCTGGCGTCGCATGTAGGCATTCCAGACCAGCAAACCGATCAGTAAAAGGCCGGCACCGGTAATGATCTGGTAGATCAGGCGTCGATAATCATGCCAGTTGGCACCTGCAGGTGCGTAGGAACGCCATCGGTTGTTGATCACGGCCAGCTCCTGGGGCGCGATGCTGGCCAGCGCCTTGTCCAGAATCGAGCTCAGTTCTGTCGCGTTGCGTGAGGTGGCCATGGAGATCAGTGCCGGATCTTCTCCGGTGGTGGCAGTGATCTGCAGGCGCTCGCCGAAGATGCCGGAAGACAGAAAATAATTGGCACTGAGCAGTGATGTCGCAGCAGCCTCGGTTCTGCCGATTGCCAGCATGTCCAGCGCCTGGAAAGGGTTGTCGACTTCGACTGTCACGATCTCGGGATGCTCACGTTGCATCCAGCTCAGCAATGCGCTGCCCTGAGTGACCGCGAGGCGTTTTTTGCCGAGGTTTTCAAGGTGCGACGGCGAGCCCGCTTCCTTGCGCGTCACCAGCACAAACGAATTGTCGATGTAAGGACGGCTGAAGCTCAGACGGTCCTCACGCTCGTCGCTGGCGTCCAGCGCCCCGATCATGTCCGCCTGACCCTGGCTGACCTGATTGATCATGTCGGCAAGGCTTGCAGAGCGGATGACTTCGAAGTTGATTCCAGTGCGCAGCCGCACCAGTTCCAGAAGCTCGGCCGTGATCCCTCGAAACGTGCCATTGGCATCGAAGAAGGTCAGAGGCGCGTAGGCTTCGTTGACCAGAACCCGCACAGTCGGGTTCTGGGCGATCCAGCGCTCTTCCCGTTGTGTGAGTTGCAGCTTCTGGTCGGTCAGCAGCAGATCGCTGCCAGCGCTCCAGCGCTTGGAGATATCGATGCGCTCATCGACCGGAATGGCCTTGAGCGTCTGGTTGATGACGTCCAGCAGTTGCGGGTTTTCATTGCTGATGGCAAAGCTGAATCCGTTGGCTTCGTGCTTGCCGAAATTGGCCATTTGTACATTGTTCAGGTAACCCCTGTTGATGATGTACTGGGTGGAAATGGTATCGCCGAGAAACACATCGGCCTGGTTGAAGGCCACGGCGTTGATCGCGTTTTGAAAGGACGGGTAGGTGTCGATGGTCGCGTCAGGATAGGTCGCCCTGACCTCGTCCAGCGGCAGGTAGTGATAGACCATGCTCAGACGCAGCCCCTTCAGGCCTTCGGTCAGCGGGCGTGTTTCACCAATGCGTGTGACCAGCACCGGCTGATCCACCGAGTAGGGATGGGTCAGCTTGATGTTGCGTTCCCTGGCTTCGAAACCGTTGGCGGTCCCCAGCATGTCTATCTGTCCGCTCACGAGCGCTTTCATTGCCGCGTCGCGGGTTTCGAAGCGCTGAACCCTGACAGGCAGGTCCAGCGTCCGGGAAATGATGCCGGCGTAATCGGCGGTTATGCCTTCGTAATCATTGCCGGAAATGGTGATGTCGAAAGGTGGGTAGTCGGGTGCAGAGGTGCCGAGGATCAGCTCGCGTTTGCTGCGAACCCACTGCCATTGTTTGCCGTCCAGCTTCACATCCATGTGCGCCGGGCTCGAGCGGCCGAGCAGGGTGTATTGGTCGGCGGCCTCCAGGCGGGCGAGTAGACCCCAGCTCAGGCAAAGGCTTGTGGCCAGTATCAGAAGTTGTTTGAAGCGCTTGGACATCCGGTCTCTCACACTAGCGCGTTGCGTTTCGCCATCTCGATAAGATCTACCAAGGTCCTGGTTTTCAGTTTTTGCATCAGTCGTGTCTTGTAAGTGCTGACCGTCTTGTTACTGAGAAACATGCCCTTGGCGATCTCCTTGTTGGAGCGACCCTGGGCAAACAGTTGCAAGACCATCAGTTCGCGATCGTTGACCAGTTTGAACAACTCGATTTCACTCGGCTGACCATCTTCGCGAACAGCAGGCGTCAATGCCTGGCTGGGGAAGTAATTGTAGCCGGATAATACCGCTTTCACCGAACTGAGCAATTCACTCAGGTCTTCCTGTTTGCAGACGTAACCCGCCGCACCCGATTGCATGCAGCGAATGGCGAACAGCTTTGGGGTCTGTGAAGTGAGGACCAGAATTTTCGAAGGCAGACCCATGGTGTTGAAGCGGGCCAGTACCTCCAGGCCGTCGAGCTTGGGAATGCTGATGTCCAGGATGATCAGGTCGGGCATGCATTCGCGAACCATCTGCATGGCGTCAACGCCATTATCGGTTTCACCGACGACCTCGTAGTTCTCGTTCTCCAGCAGCATTCTCACGGCCAGTCGAACAACAGGGTGGTCGTCGATGATAAAAACTGAGTTCATATTTAAATCCATACAAGCAGCGAAGAAAGCGCGCACCTTAGCTCAGATGTTCGGGCAGGCCCATGAAGAGACGTGGTCGGCAAGTATATATAGGAAAGTTCCTACAGTAATTAGAGTCTCGGAGTACGTAAATGCCTACTTTGAACGCTGTGTGTTTAAAAAGATTTCGCGCTTTATTCTGGGTGTTAGTTAGGGTTTTATACCGTGTTTATTGCGTTTGGGAATTAGCCGTCGTGTTTGCCGTATTATTCCTACGACGTTGGGTGTGTAATGAGTCATCACGAGGCGGTTCGTGCGTGGGGCAGTGCGACGGCTTGGTGTGATGTGTCAGCGCGAACCGGGTGCATCGTTCAGCAGGTTGACGAGATCAGGGCCGTCAAGAGGCTTGCTCAGGCAGCCCAGCATCGGCAGACCACGCTGGATGGCACGCTGTTCGAGGTCCAGCAGCTGCTGTGCAGGCAGCCCGCTGAGCAGTACGGCGTGGCGGATCAGTCCGCGCTGCCAGGCCTGTTCGACAAGATCGAAACCTTCCAGGTCGGGCAGCCCCTGGTCACACAGGATGAGGTCGTAGGGCTCGGGACTGCGTTCCATCGCGGCCATGGCTTCGGCTGCCGTGAGGACGGGGGTCAATAGAAAATACCCCTGGTTGTTGAGCAGGATCTGGGTGGCGATCAACTGAAAGGGGTGATCCTCCACCAGCAGAATTCGCAGGCTGTGCTTGGACATGAGGTTTCCGGCTGAGACGACGCTGGGATGGTTCGAGCCGGGTCGACAGGTATCATGCGGTTCCCGAAGGTGCCGCAGGCAGCTGGATGGCTTACCGGTTCGGCCATGAAGTGCCGGGATTATTGGGGGGTGTCGAAATCGCTGCGATAAGACGCTTCTGGCAAGCGTGTAGGGCATTTCTGAAGTTGAAGTGCGGAGTAGGCCGTGGCCAAGCGAGCAAGCACCGGTTTCAGGTGGCTTTGCTCGCCCGGACTCCTCCTCAGAACTGTCCGGATCGGCCTGTCATTTCTCTGGCCATCTCGGTGGCGTAGCTGTCGGTCATGCCGGCGATGAAGTCGATCATGCGCAGAAAGGACGCGTGCAGCGGTGCCTTTGGATCGGGTGCACTGTTGCCCAGCAGATCGAGAATGCGCCGGTGCTTGAACGACGGCGTGCGTCCACCGAATTGTTCGACTGCGGCGCCGCAGAAGGCATTGAGAAGAATTTCCAGCGTGGTGTAGGCACCGATCTCGTGCAATGTCTTGCGCTTGTCCTGAAAGATCTTTTTGCGGGCCATGTCCTTGGCGCTCAGCACGCAGCGCTTGGCCGGTCCGTGCATGTGCTCCACCAGATCACCCTGCAGCGTACCGGCCAGCAGGGCGTCCTGCTGTTCGACGAACGCGCGGGCTGCGGCGTTGGTCAGGTGTTCGATGGCCTTGCCGCGCAGGATGGCCAGCTTGCGTCGTCGTGAGTCCGACGGGCCCAGTTGACGGTAAGTTTCCGGCAGGTCATCACCGACCAGCCCCAGCAGCAGGGCTTCCACCTCGGCGTAGTCAAGAAGGTCCATTTCCAGACCGTCCTCAAGGTCGATCAGGGCATAGCAAATGTCATCCGCGGCTTCCATCAGGTAGACGAGCGGGTGACGTGCCCAGCGCTGTTCCTCAAGCTGTGGCAGACCGAGCTTGTTGGCAATCTGTTCAAGAATTGGCAGTTCGCTCTGATAGCAACCGAACTTGTGCTTCTTGTAGCCCAGCGAATCGGCATGCCGTGCGGTCCACGGGTACTTCAGGTAGGTACCCAGCGTGGCGTAGGTCAGTCGGGTGCCTCCGTCGAACTGGTGATACTCCAGCTGGGTGAGGACGCGGAAACCCTGGGCATTGCCTTCGAAGTTAAGGAAGTCGTTGCGCTCGGTTTCGCTCATCGCATCCAGCCAGCCGCGGCCAGCCGCCTGGTTGAACCAGTTGCGGATCGCGTCTTCGCCCGAATGCCCAAAGGGAGGATTGCCGATGTCGTGGGCCAGGCATGCCGACTGAATCACCATGCCCAGATCGCTGGGGTCGCACCACTCGGGCAGGGCGCTGCGCAGAGTTTCACCGACCCGCATGCCCAGCGATCGGCCCACGCAACTGACTTCCAGCGAGTGGGTCAGGCGGGTATGGATATGATCGTTGCTTGAGACCGGGTGGACCTGAGTCTTGCGCCCCAGACGCCGGAAGGCACCTGAGAAGATGATGCGGTCATGGTCCTTGTGAAATGGGCTGCGCCCCAGTTCCTCGGGGCTGTGCAGGGTCTTGCCGAGTCGTTCGCGGTTAAGCAGGGTTTGCCAATCCAAGGCGGTCACTCCGTCAGTCGTATTGGCCTAGCTTCCCGGTTCGATGCTTTGGCCGCAAGGCCTTCACATCCCGGCGGCATCGATATCGATCAGAAGCAGGCGCGAGCCGTTGTCAAAGAACTGGCCAGCCGTCAGGCAATACTGGTTAGTGGTGGCGTCGCGGTAGGTGTTCGACAGGGTCAGACGTCGTTCGTGCCAGCCCTCGGCAAGAAGGTGGTAGAAGTACGGGCGCCATGACCAATTGTGGCCCAGATAGCGTGCGTCGGCTTGCCAGGCACCGTCTCGCCATTCCAGATTGGGCGTCAACTGCGTGCCGTGGCGGTCGCACTGATAGAAGCGCAGCAGCCAGGGGTAATCGTGCAATTGCGGCAGCGCGCTGATCGGCGCTTGTGCCTGCGCCCAGCGTTGCAGAGTGTCCATCAGAATGGCGAGACGCTGTCGCAGGTCCATCAGATGCGCGCGTTCGGCCACCTTGCGCAACACGTAGCGATCGCGCAGCTCGGCGAACCGGGCCACGAAGGCGTCGGCAGCGAAGAATGCCAGCTCGCCTTTCGCGAACAGGTAGCCCTGGACGTATCGCGCGCCGCACTCCAGGGCGAAGTGCAATTCGGCTTCGGTCTCGACGCCTTCGGCAATGATCCAGCAGCCGGTTTTTTCCGCCATCAACGCGAGCGCCTTGACCACATCGCTGCTCGGGCCGCCCTTGGCTGCGGCCTGAAACAGGCGCATGTCGAGTTTGAGGATGTCAGGCTGCAACGCCAGAACCCTGTCCAGTTGCGAATAGCCGGCACCGAAATCATCGATCGCGATGCGCGCGCCCGCCTGCCGATAGCGCTCCACGACCTCGCTCAAACGCTGAATATCGCCACCCAGTTCGGTAATTTCGAACACCACGCGTTCAGCAGGGACATGATGCTGCACCAACTGCGCAAGGCTTGGCAGCGCTTGGCCGGGACGCAGTCGGCTGATCCAGCGTGGGGAGATATTCAGGCTCAGGAACCAGTCTTCAGGCGCCTGATGCAGACGGCTCAGGGCGTGGTCACGAATCAGGCGGTCTAGCCGACGCAGTTCGGCGGCCGGAACCTGCGGGTCGTTGAACAGCGGCCCGACCGAATGCAGTCGTCCTTCGCTGTCACGTAGCCTCCCGAGGGCCTCCACGCCGGCTATGCGGCCGGTAGCGGTATCAATGAACGGCTGAAAGCAGGCAAGGGGTTGCCCTGAAATCACGTGGCCTTCCTTAGTGAGGGTGGAATGAGCGTTATGAGGGAGGTAAACGCAAGCCGCCCGCTGCAAGTGTTCACAGCGGGCGAAATGTCATGGGGCAGGAGTTAGCAAGAATGCAGCCAACAGGCGTCTCAGCGTTTGCGCGCGCGACTCTGCAGAGCGACCTTGATCAGCGGTGTGAGCGTGATCCCCAGTTTAAGCAGTTTGCCCAGAAAGCTGGTCCGTCCGGTCTTGGCCTTTTTGCCACTGAGAAAACCCAGCAGCGCGACCGAACCCACCCCCCACAGTGGCGCATGGCGAATGCCCAGCGCACTTTTCCAGTCATGACGCAGACCCCGAAAGCGTTGCAGGGGCTGCAGCAATGTGGTGGATTCGTGACGTATTTCCTGGCGATGCATTTCCATGCGCAGGCGGATCAGCGCCTTGCGCAGCTCGCGACGTGTGTTGCCCTGATGGGATTTGGGTTCGCTCATGGCATCAGTCGCTCACGGTCGTTGGCCAGCTCTTCGAGCGTGGCATGGAACGGCGAGGATTCGTCGAAAATAGCAGCTTTGAGACGAAGTCCGCAGAACACCGCAGCCAGGAAGTAGAACGTGCAAAGGCCGATGATCCCCGCCAGCCTGTAACTGTCCCACAACACGATCAGCAGCAGTGCCGAAAGCCCGGTGAGCAGCAGCAGGCCGAAAACCAGTGCCAGCCCCGCGAACAGCAACAGACTGACGGTACGAGCCTTCTGCTCCTGCAGTTCGATGCCGAACAGCTCGACATGGCTGTGCAGCAAGCCCAGAAAAGCGGCACCCAGGCGCCGCGGTGAAGAGCCGTGGTCCGCGTGGGGCGGACCTGATTCCGTTCCCAAAGTCATGGTATTAGCGCCTTGTGGCCAGCAGGCCGATCAGGAAACCGGCACCGGCGGCCAGGCCGACCGATTGCCATGGGTTGTTCTGTACGTATTCTTCGGTTGCGACGATTGCCGCTTCGCCACGCTCGCGCAGGGATTCTTCAGTCTGCTTGAGCGTCTCTTTGGCACGCAGCAGGCTTTCCTGAATCTGGGCACGCAGTTCGTCTGCCTGATCACCGGCGAGTGTTGCGGTGTGCGCCAGCAGCTTCTCGGTGTCGGCGACCAGGACCTGAAAGTCTGCCATCAAGATTTCCTGAGCATTCTGTGCGGTTTGGCGAGGCATGGTTTTCTCCGTTTGGTGGCGTATGGATGGTTCGAGTACAGGGAATTGGCGAAGGTTCATTTCAATTGCCGCGTCGATGCAAGTCGGGTGGCGACACTGCTTTCGCCTTGTGCTGGTGCAGGGTGTGCAGGCATTTGCGCCAGATCGGCGCATCGGCGGTTGGCCGGGAGACAACCTTACTCCATAAGCGCCAGGCACGAGAAAAAAACCGGGAGGCTGGCTTGCCTGTTTCATAATGGCTGCGGTTGGCTATGCTCGTGCAGGCGAGTGGCAGGATTGCACTGCGCGGGCTCGCGGCACACAGCCAACGGTGGGAAGCGGCTTGCCCGCGCCGCGTTTGAACCGGGCGTTGTACTCGCCTGAGGTCGTTCTGGAAGTACCGGCGCAGCGTCGGTCAGTGATTGGAGAGGGGCATGGAGCGGTTGTACTCGCTGCAAGGATTGAGGGGCCTGGCCGTTCTGGGTGTGGTGCTGTTTCACATGATGCCGATCGAGGCGCGATTTTCCGGTGGCGATACCGTGCTGCCGCCTTCGCTGGATTTCTTTCAGTTGGGTGTGGACCTGTTTTTCGTCATCAGCGGGTTCGTGATGGTCATCGTCAGTCGTGGCCGGTTCCAGAAGGGTGTTGAGGCTCAGCGCTTTCTGTTCAACCGCGTGTCGCGAATCTATCCGACCTACTGGCTGTATTTCTTCATCACGCTCGGGGTCTTTCTGGTGCAGCCGGGGCTGGTCAACAGCGGTCATGGCTCGTCCAACCTGCTGATGTCGTTCCTGTTGCTGCCCAACGACAAGGTGTTGCTGGTGATGGTCGCCTGGTCGCTGCTGTTCGAGCTCTGGTTCTATCTGGTATTTACTGCGTTGTTGCTGTTCAAGGAGCGTCATCTACCGTGGCTGATGGCGGGCTGGGCGTTGATCATCGTAGCGTTCAATGTGTTGCTGGACTGGCAGGATCAGTCGTCGGCGTTGAAGATCATCCTGCATCCCTATTCTCTGGAATTCATCATCGGTGTGGCGCTGGCACTGTTCTTCTACAGTCGGCATAGCGCGCGCCTGTCAACGGCCGCTGTCTGGGGCTTGCTGGCCGTGGCCTTGCTGGCGGGTATTCCACTGATCGCGACCTTTCGGCTCTATGACAGCCAGGGCTTGCTGCGCATGCTGGCGGTTGGAAGCACGTTCGGCCTGCTGGTGCTGACCCTGGCGTTGCTGGAGCGACGGCAGAAGGTCGCCATTCCGACGCCGCTGGTGGTCGTGGGCGACATGTCTTACACCATCTACCTGTCTCATCTGCTGGTGCTGGGAGTGATCGGGCGTATCTGGAGTCTGGTGGGCGCATGGCCCGAGAGCTATCTGGACAACCTGTTCTTCGCAGCCCTGATGGTGGCGGCCACTCTGTGTTACGGCTGGGTGGGTTATCGCTGTTTCGAGAAGCCGGTGCTGGATCGCGCCAATGCGTTCGGTAAACGGCGCTTTAGAACTGGCGCGGCGAAGGTGGGTGCATAGAAAAAATTACGTGGCGCCCGCAGGCAGGGCTCTGCTGAGATGCGTCGCCGAGAGAACAACCGGATCGAGGAGACGGGCGGATGGGGCCACACTTGTTTACCCCCTATGGCGGGATCACGGTCATGCTGCCCGCAGCACTGGTGATCGCTGCGTGGCTATGGACGGCTCGCTCGAAACGATCGGCCTTGTTGTGGGCAGCAACGCTCTTCGCAACCTATTCGACGGTGGTGATCAGCAAAGTGCTGTTCAAGGGCTGGGGTGTGGCGATCGAGAGTCTGGGGATCTACGTGCTCAGCGGGCATGCCATGAATACCTGCCTGATACTGACCGTCGGCCTGAGTCTTCTGGCTCGGCAGCGCGATCAGCGTCTTCGCTGGCCCGGTGCCCTGACCGGACTGCTGCTGGGCTGGCTGTACAGTGTCTTTTGTGTCGCGCCATTCATTCATCCACTGGCCGAGGCGGTGGCGGGGGCGTTGCTGGGCTCTGCGGCTGCCTGCCTGTTTCTTCTTGGTCTGGAGCAGCATGCCGCCAGACGGATTCCTTCGTCAGCCGTCCTTGCCGGTCTGTTGTTCATTGCCATCAGCAGCACGGCCACCCAGTACAACGCGGAGCGACTGCTGGATCGTATTTCGGTCAAGATATCCGGCTCCGAGCGCGCCTTCAAACAGCCTGACTGGCGGGCAACCGCTGAACCGCTGTAGTGCCGATACGGCTTGTCGGTTACCTCGACGCGGTCAATGACCGGGCCTAGAATATTTCCAGCAGGTCACGCTCTGTACGAGGATGGTTCGATGCTTCCTGAATGCCAACTGTTCGGCACCCTGGGCTGTCATTTGTGCGACATTGCCCAAGCCGTGTTGCTGCCGTTCGTGGACGAGTGCGGTCTGCTGGTTGAGCGACGCGACATCTGCGAGGATGAGTGGCTGTTCGAACGTTATGAACTGAGGATACCGGTGCTGCGTCGTGTGGACACCGGCGAAGAGCTGGACTGGCCTTTCGACGCGCCTCAGGTGATGTCCTTTCTGAGCAAGTAACGGACCTTCTTCTCCCTCAAGGCAATACGCGCATTGAATATCGATACCCGAATCAAGTTTCGCCATCTGGTGTGCTTTCTCGAAGTGGCGCGCCAGGGCAGTCTGGCGCGGGCCTGCGATGTGTTGTCGATCAGCCAGCCAGCGCTTTCCAAGACGCTCAAGGAGCTGGAAACCCTGCTGCAGACGACGCTGTTCGTGCGCAGTAAAACCGGCGCAGCGCTGACCGAAGCCGGTGTGGCGTTCATGCGTTATGCCGGGCCCAGTGTTCAGGCCTTGCGCGAGGGCGTGAACAGCCTGCGCTCCGGTGAGCACGAAACGGTCACGGCGCGTCTGGGCGTGCTGTCGACGGCCGAGAGTCTGCTGGTTCCCGAAGTCGTCGGGCGTCTGCACGAACAACACCCCGCCTTGATCATCAGTGTCATGACCGGCCCCAGCGCTTACCTTTTGTCGCAACTGCGTGTTGGAGAGCTGGATCTGGTGGTCGGGCGCATGACCGACAGCCCGCAGATTCTGGGACTGACGTTCGAGCATCTTTACAACGAATCCATGACGCTGGTGGTGCGTACCGGTCACCCGTTGCTGGCGGCGCCGCTCAAGCCCGAGCGTCTCGCGGATTTCCCGCTGGTATTGCCGCTGGCGGGCACCACCATCCGCAAGTTCGCCGACAGCCTGTTCGTGCAGTGCGGCGTACAACCGCCGCGCCAGCGCCTTGAGACGTTGTCGCTGACGCTGAGTCGGCGCTATGTCGAGCGCAGCGATGCGATCTGGATCGCGCCACTGGACGCCGTTTTGCAGGAATTGCACAACGGCACGCTGGTCGAGCTGGACATGGGAGTGCGCGAACCGGGCGGTTCGGTGGGGTTGTGCAGCAACCCGGCCGTTCCGCTAAGCCGCGCTGCCCAGTGGTGCGTGGATGAGTTTCGCGTGGTTGGCGAGACCTACCGACAGATGGTTTATGCATAACCATTTGGTTATGGATGGCAGGCAATTTTTCAGTGTTGGTTGACACCTGAAGCGCGCGACACTTCGCCACAGCCTGTAGCGCAAGTGCCAGACGCTCGTGCGCTCATAAGAAAATCAACAATCAAGGAGAACGCCATGTCTGTCGCGGACAACAGCCGCTTCGTCATTCGTGATCGCAACTGGCACCCCAAAGCTCTGACGCCTGATTACAAGACCTCGATCCTGCGCTCGCCGCGTCAGGCGCTGGTGAGTATCCCTCAGTCCATTTCCGAAGCCTCCGGACCGGATTTCTCGCACCTGAAGTTCGGTCAGCACGACAACGACCTGTTGCTGAATTTCAACAATGGCGGGCTGCCTATCGGTGAGCGCATTCTGCTTGCCGGTCGGGTCTGTGATCAGTACGGCAAGCCGATTCCGCACACGCTGGTGGAAATCTGGCAGGCCAACGCGGGCGGTCGCTACCGTCACAAGCGCGACGCGTACCTCGCTCCCATGGATCCCAATTTCGGTGGCGTGGGCCGGACACTGACCGACAGCGAGGGGAATTACAGCTTTCGTACCGTCAAGCCCGGTCCTTACCCGTGGCGCAACGGTCCCAACGACTGGCGTCCGGCGCATATTCATGTGTCGATCAGTGGCCCGTCGATTGCCACACGCTTGATCACCCAACTGTATTTCGAAGGCGATCCGCTGATTCCGATCTGCCCGATCGTGAAATCCATCGCCAATCCCGATGCGGTTCAGAGCCTGATCGCCCGGCTCGATCTGGCCATGGGCAACCCGATGGATTGCCTGGCATACCGCTTTGATATTGTTCTGCGCGGCCAGCGCAAGACTCACTTCGAAAACTGCTGAGGAGGCCGACATGCCCGTTCAATTACTGCAGGAAACCCCTTCGCAGACCGCAGGTCCCTACGTGCACATCGGCCTGGCCCCACAGGTGGCCGGCAATCCGACCCGCGAACTGGAAATCTGGAACGAGATGGTCAGGCCCGATGCGCCAGGTGAGCACATCGTGTTGCTGGGCAACGTATTCGACGGCAATGGCCACCTGATCCGCGACGCCTATCTGGAGTTCTGGCAGGCCGACCACGAAGGCGCCTATCACAGCGAATACGATTCGGCGAACCCGTTCAACGGCTTCGGTCGCACCGCCACCTCGGACGATGGGCAGTGGGTTCTCAAGACCGTCAAGCCCGGCTCGGTGCGCAACGCTGCCGGTGTGCCGATGGCCTCGCACATCAACGTTTCGCTGTTCGCTCGCGGCATCAATATTCACTTGCAGACCCGACTGTATTTCGACGACGAAGCAGAGGCCAATCTCGTCGATCCGGTGCTCAACCTGATCGAGCAGCCACAACGCCGCGAAACGCTGATCGCAAGGCGTTGCGAGCTGGACGGAAAAACCGCCTATCGTTTCGATATCCGAGTGCAGGGGGAAGGCGAAACGGTGTTTTTCGATTTCTAAGTGATGTGCGTGCGCTGATCGGCATCTGCAGGCGCAGGTGACCTTATAAAAATAAAAGGAAATGTTCATGACACTATCAGCTCGCGGGCCTGCGACAGGCCCGTTCGACGTTCAGGCTTTCATCAATGCCCAGCCGTTATCGGGTTACCAGTGGCGCGTGGTTGCGCTGTGCTTTCTGATTGTTTTTCTCGACGGATTGGACACGGCGGCGATGGGCTTTATCGCGCCTGCGCTGAGCCAGGATTGGGGCATCGACCGCGCCAGCCTCGGGCCGGTCATGAGCGCTGCGTTGATCGGCATGGTCTTCGGCGCGCTGGGTTCCGGTCCGCTGGCGGACCGCTTCGGCCGCAAGGTGGTGCTGGTGGTGGCGGTGTTTCTGTTCGGGCTGTTCAGCCTGGCGTCTGCCTACAGCACCAACATCGATCAGTTGCTGGTGTTGCGTCTGCTGACCGGTCTGGGGCTGGGGGCGGCGATGCCCAACGCGACTACGCTGCTCTCCGAATATACGCCTGAGCGTCTGAAGTCGTTGCTGGTCACCAGCATGTTCTGCGGCTTCAATCTGGGCATGGCCTGCGGCGGTTTCGTGTCCGCCAAGATGATTCCCAGCCTGGGCTGGCACAGTCTGTTGATGCTCGGCGGGATTCTGCCGCTGGTGCTGGCGGTGGTGCTGATGGTCTGGCTGCCGGAGTCGGCGCGGTTTCTGGTGGTGCGCAACCGGGGTGTGGAGCGGATTCGCAAGGTGCTGGCACCGATTGCTCCGAAGGAAGTGGCGGGCGTGACCGCGTTCAGCGTTCCTGAGCAGAAGACCGTCAGCAGCCGCAATGTCTTTAAAGTGATTTTCTCCGGCACGTACAGTGCGGGGACTTTGTTGTTGTGGCTGACCTATTTCATGGGGCTGGTGATCGTTTACCTGCTGACCAGCTGGCTGCCGACATTGATGCGCGACAGCGGCGCGAGCATGGAGCAGTCGGCTTTCATTGGTGCGCTGTTCCAGTTCGGTGGTGTGCTCAGTGCCGTGGGCGTCGGCTGGGCGATGGATCGCTACAACCCGCACAAGGTCATAGGCGTTGCCTACGCACTGGCTGGCGTGTTCGCCTGGCTGGTCGGGCAGAGCCTCGGCAATGTGGCCGTCCTGGGAACGCTGGTGCTGGTCGCCGGCATGTGCATCAACGGCGCGCAGTCGGCGATGCCTTCGCTGGCAGCGCGCTTCTATCCGACTCAGGGCCGCGCCACGGGCGTGTCATGGATGCTGGGTATCGGCCGGTTCGGTGCGATTCTTGGCGCATGGGCCGGTGCCACTCTGCTCGGCCTTGGCTGGACGTTCGAGCAGGTGCTGACGGCGCTGGTGGTGCCTGCTGCACTGGCCGCGCTGGCCATCCTGATCAAGGGCTGGGTCAGCCATTCGGACGCCACTTGAAACCTTTTTACTCTGGAGCGCTGACGTGAACCGACCGGGCAATCAACTTTTCGACGCGTACTTCACACAGCCTGACATGCGCCGGATTTTTTCGGATGAGGGGCGGGTGCAGGGCATGCTCGATTTCGAGGCTGCGCTGGCGCGGGCCGAGGCTCGGGTTGGTCTGATTCCGCAAGGCGTGGTGACCGACATCACGCAAAGCTGCCGCGCCGAGCTGTTCGATTTCGATGAGCTGGCCACGGCCATCGGCAACGCAGGCAACTCGGCAATTCCACTGGTCAAGGCGCTGGGCAAGCGCATTGCTGCACAAAGCCCCGAGGCCGAACGCTACGTACACATGGGGGCCACCAGTCAGGACGTGATGGACAGCGGCCTGATTCTGCAGGTTCGTGACGCCATCGATGTGCTGGAACGCGGCCTTGGGCAATTGGGCGACGCCTTGGCGCAACAGGCGCAGGTTCACGCGGCGACGCCGCTGGCCGGCCGCACCTGGCTGCAACAGGCCACGCCCGTCACGCTGGGTATGAAGATCGCAGGCTGGCTGGGGGCGATTACGCGTCATCGCCAGCGCCTGGCCGAAATCAAGCCTCGCGTGCTGTGTCTGCAGTTCGGCGGCGCTTCCGGCAGTCTGGCGGCGCTGGGTCATCAGGCGTTCGAGGTGGCCGAAGCGCTGGCTGCAGAACTGCAATTGCACTTGCCGGAGCAGCCCTGGCACACGCAGCGGGATCGACTGGTAGAGTTCGCTTCGCTGCTGGGTCTGATCGCGGGCAGCCTCGGCAAGCTGGGCCGCGATGTCAGCCTGCTGATGCAGACCGAGGTGGGCGAAGTCTTCGAGCCGTCTGCGCCGGGCAAAGGCGGCTCATCGACCATGCCGCACAAGCGCAACCCGGTGGGTGCCGCGGTCATGATCGGCGCGGCTACACGTGCGCCGGGCCTGGTCGCGACCATGCTTTCGGCCATGCCTCAGGAGCACGAGCGTAGTCTGGGGCTTTGGCATGCGGAGTGGGAAACCATGCCTGAACTGTGCTGCCTGGTGTCCGGTTCGTTGCAGCAGGCGTTGCAGGTGGTGCCGGGCTTGCAGGTCGATGCCGAACGCATGCGCGTCAATCTGGAATCCACTCAAGGCCTGGTGCTGGCCGAAGCGGTCAGCATCGCTCTGGCGCAACGTATCGGCCGGGATGCCGCGCACCACCTGATCGAGCAGAGCTGTCGTCAGGCGGTGGAGCAGGGCGTGCACCTGCGTCAGGTACTGGGGGGAAATTCTCAGGTGACTGCACAACTTTCTTCCGACGAGCTGGATCGCCTGCTCGATCCGGCCCATTACCTTGGCCAGGCCCGACGTTGGGTCGAACGCGCCGTGGCCGAACACACAAGGATCACGCAATGACCGAAGACGAACGTTATCAGGCCGGCATGCAGGTGCGCCGCGCGGTACTCGGCGATACGCATGTCGATAACAGCCTGAAGAAGTTGACCCCGTTCAACGAGGAATTCCAGGAAATGATCACCCGGCATGCCTGGGGTGACATCTGGACGCGTCCGGGTCTGCCGCGTCATACCCGAAGCCTGATCACCATCGCCATGCTGATCGGCATGAACCGCGAAGGCGAGCTGCGCCTGCACCTCAAGGCCGCCAAAAACAATGGCGTGACCCGCGAAGAGATCAAGGAAGTACTGATGCAGAGCGCGATCTACTGCGGCATTCCAGCGGCCAACGCGACCTTCCATCTGGCCGAAGAAGTGTGGGATGAAATGGGTGTGGAGTCGCTGAAAGAGGATTGACCCCATGAAGTGAAAACGCCGCCGCAGTGTTGAGCTGCGGCGGCGTTTTCCGTAGTGTCAGCGCTGTCAGAGCAGCGAGAGTGGATAGCTGACGATCACGCGGTTTTCGTCGAACTGGTTGGTGCTGTAGTCGCGCCGCATGGTCGAGTTGCGCCATTTGAGTGACAGACTTTTGAATGCGCCACTCTGGAAAACGTAGGCCAGTTCGGTTTCCCGTGCCCATTCCTCGCCGTCGGTGATTGCGCCGGTGTGCACGTTCTCGCCGCTGATATAGCGATTCATCAGGGTCAGACCGGGCACGCCCAGGCCTGCGAAATCGTAGTCATGGCGCAGCTGCCAGGATTTTTCCCGGGCGTTGTCGAAGCTCGAGTTGTAGCTGTCGTTGGCCAGCGTGCCGCCGCTGGTGCCGTTGACCCGCATCCATGCGCTGTCGCCGCTGACCTTCTGCAAGCCGACATAGAACGTATTGCTGCCGTGGCGTGCAGAGAGCAGGGCAGACCAGGTCTTGTTGTCCAGATCTCCTGCCAGCGATTGACCGTCGTCCTTCCCCTGGAAGTAGCCAAGGTTCGCCCCCAGCGTCCACCTGCCCAGCGGCTGGCTGTGCAGCAGATTGAGGTATTGCTGGTGGTAGATGTCTTCCAGTTCTGCGTACCACAGGCCGACCTGCGTGCGTTTTTCGTTGAAGACGTATTCACCGCCACCAAAGTTGAAACGGTCCGAAGTGAAGGCCGCGCGGCCGTTCATGGACATGTCCTCCATGCTGGCGTCATTGCGCGGGCTGTTGCCACGGAACTGGCCGCCATACAGCGTCAGGCCGTCGATTTCCTTGGAAGTGATCTGACCGCCCTGGAAAGTCTGCGGCAGAGATCGGCCATCATCGGAGCGCAGAATCGGCAGTACGGGCATCCATTCGCCGACTTTCAATTCTGTCTTGGAAAAGCGCGCCTTGCCTGCCACGGCCAGACGGCCGAAATCGTCGGCGGGGCGTCCATCGCTGTGAATCGGCAGCAGTTGTGTGCCGCCGGTGCCTTTGCCGCCGTCCAGTTTGAGCGAGTAAAGGCCCAGCACGTCGACGCCGAACCCCACAGTGCCCTGGGTAAAACCCGAGCGGGCATCAAGTATGAAGTTCTGGGTCCACTCTTCGGCGTAGTTCTGAGCGTTGGCCGGGTCGACGAAGTTGCGGTTGATGTAGAAGTTGCGTAGGTTCAGATTCACCTTGGCATCCTCAACGAAACCGCCGGCCTGAGTGGCGACGGGTATCAGACTGGTGGCGATGGCCGCAGAGAGGCCGCAAACGACTTTGCAGGGGAGAGTTGAGCGCATGGAAGACCTTTTTTGTAATTATTCAGTCGGTGAAGCTGGTCCTGATAGTGAAAGGCCGGAGTCAGGTCCGCAATTGTGAAACCGTTGTTTTGGGCGATTACCGAACGTTAATGAACCGGTTCGAACATTTTATGCGGGACGATATGAATACGGGCTGCGATGCTCGCTACCGTGCACCTTTCACGCGCGTCAAGCTTCGACAATATTGAGTAAGGAAGCCCAATGAGCACTGCGAGTACGCCACTCTCCGGCGTCAACAAACCCCTCAAGGGGATCGGTTTCATCCTGCTGGCTACCTTTCTGTTTGCCAGTCACGACACGCTTTCCAAGTACCTTTCCGGCTTCTATCCGATCATTCTGGTGGTGTGGGCGCGCTATCTGGTACACACGCTGCTGATGGCCTGCATCTTCATGCCGTCGTCCGGTCTGCGTGTGCTGCGCACCAAACGACCCGGTTTGCAGGCGTTGCGTGCGCTGGCCTTGCTGGGCACCAGTCTATTGTTCACCAGCAGCCTGATGTTCATTCCGCAGGCCGAGGCCACGGCGGTCAACTTCCTCGCGCCGTTGCTGGTCACTGCGCTGTCGGTGCCGCTGTTGCATGAGCGGGTGACGCGCGGACAATGGATTGCCGTGATCGTCGGCTTCATGGGGGTGATGATCATCATTCATCCGGGCGGTGAATTGTTCACGCCTGCGATCCTGCTGCCGCTGTCTTCGGCGTTCTGCTTTGCGCTGTATCAATTGCTGACGCGGCTGGTCAGCCCGTTCGACAGCCCGACCACCAGCAACTTCTTTGCCGGGTTGTTCAACACACTGTTGATGAGCGCATTGGTGCCATTTTTCTGGGCCGTGCCCGAGCTCAAACACCTGCCGTTCCTGCTGGCACTGGGTGCCTGCGGCATGGCCGCGCACCTGCTGCTGACCCAGGCCTTCCGCTTCGCCGCACCCGCGATGCTGGCGCCCTTCAGTTACTGCCAGATCGTGTTTGCCGGTCTACTGGGATTCATCGTGTTCGATCACATGCCATCGCCGACGGCGCAGGCCGGTATCGCGATCATCTGCCTGAGCGGACTGGCGGCTGCGTGGCAGCAGCGGCGTCAAGGCGGGTAGTTGTCGCGGTCCTGCAACAGTCACTGGACGCTCGGAGGCGGCTTGCCAGCGATGAATGATGACGCGATTCTGCTGAAAAGACCGCGCCAACCTCATTGCGGGCAAGCCTCTTCCCACGTCAGGTTCCATTGAGTCAGGACATTCAGGGTTGCCTGATGACGAATACAGCGCGATAAAAAAGGCCCGTTCACTCATGTGAACGGGCCTTTCTCATGTGTACCGCGCCGTCATTGGTTGAGGTCAGGCACCTTGCGCGGAGCCATGAAGTACATCCAGATCAGCGCAATGAAGTACATCGCCGGGATCATGGTGAACAGCACGTTGTAGTTGTTATTGGTGGCGGTCAGCACTGCCCCGACGATTTGGGTCATGAACATGCCGCCGATTGCCGCACACATGCCGCCGAAGCCGAAGACCGTGCTCATCATGTGCTTGGGGGTGTAGTCCATCACCAGGCTCCAGATGTTGGCGGTCCAGGCCTGATGCGCACCGACGGCCAGCGAGATGGCCAGAACCGCTATCCACAGACCGCTGGCGTTGGCGGCGAAGACCACGCTGCAGATGGTGATGGCGAAGATCAGCATTGAGACCAGACGCGCGGTGGTGGCCCGTACACCTCGCCCGATCAGCCACGAGGACAGGATGCCGCCGCCAATGCTGCCGAAGTCTGCGGTCAGCCAAATCAGGATCAACGGGATACCCATCTGGGTGACGCTGATACCAAGGTTGTACTGCTGATTGAGGAACGGCGGCAGCCAGTAAAGATAGAACCAGAATACCGGCGCCGTGATCGCATAGGCCAGGGCGAAGGCCCAGGTGCCGCGCATTTTCAGAATGGCCGAGAACGGCATTTTGACCGGCTCGGGTTCGACTTCCTGGTTGATGTAGTCCAGTTCGCTCTTGCTGACGGTGGGGTGTTCTTCAGGGTTGTAGTATTTCAGGCGCCACATGATGACCCAGATCAGGCCAAGCGAACCCATCGCCACGAACGCCGCCTGCCAGCCCCACACGGTGAGAATCAGCGGCAGCAGGGCCGGAGTCAGCATGGCGCCGACGTTGGTTCCGGCGTTGAAGATGCCGGTGGCCACCGCACGTTCGCCAGCCGGGAACCACAGGCGTGTGGTCTTGACGCACGCCGGGTAGTTGGCAGCCTCGGTCAGGCCCAGGATGAAGCGACAGACCATGAAGCCGACCGCCGAAGTGGCCAGACCGTGGGCACCGGTTGCCAGGCTCCACAGCAGCACGGCCAGGAAGAAGGCTCGTTTGACGCCGACCCGGTCGATGAACCGGCCCTGAAGCACGAAGCCCACGGCGTAACCGACCTGAAACCAGAAGTTGATGTTGGCGTAGTCCATCGCCGTCCAGCTCATTTCCTTGGCAAGAATCGGCTGCATGACCCCGAGAGCGGCGCGGTCGATGTAATTCAGCGTGGTGGCGAAGAACACCAGAGCGAGCATGCCCCAGCGAGTCTTGCCTACGGCGAGTGCGCCGCGAATCTTTTCGCCCATGCCCGCATGGGCAGCCTGGGCGACAGGGTTGGTCTGGGTATTGAGCATGATGTTCTAACCATCCGTTCCAAGACTGCGCTGCTGGCGACAGTCGGACTGAGAAGTCCACTCGATTCAGGCGTTATGCGTGTGCAGTGAAGCCGCTGAGGTTCGAAAGCCGATGGTGCATGGCTTTACGATATGTTTTCAGGGCCGACAATTTACAGGCTGTTGCTGACGAGTGCGCTGGATTGTTTCAGGAAACGAGGTGCCGGATCGAATTCGTGACCGGAAGTGTTCTTCGATCCTGCAACCGTGGACGGCGAATGGAACTGACAAGCGGGGCGTGGAAGGTGCACATGAGCAATGTTCCTGTTGTTTGAATTGTTATGGTTTGCTACGGGTAACGGGAGTTCGCAACGTTCTGCGGCGCTGCAAGGTGAGGCTGATGGTGAGCATTGCTTCATGCAGCGTCAATCAAGTAACTCGGCTTCTGTTCGATAATCGAACGTAAAACTAACCAGTTCGTACACTTTGTGTTGCTGTAGTATTTTGACAGGCAAATACTTTACTCGCACCTCTGAATAAGGCCGGGAAAGGCCAGGAATGCGGTGCTGTCCAGTCACGATTCGCCAGGGTCGTGTTCATTCAGGAGCTAGAAGCATGCAGCGTTCAATTGCCACCGTATCCTTGAGCGGTACTCTGCCCGAAAAGCTCGAGGCCATCGCCGCAGCCGGCTTTGATGGCGTCGAGATTTTCGAAAACGATCTTTTGTACTACGACGGCAGCCCTCGCAACGTGCGGCAGATGTGTGCCGATCTGGGCATCGCCATTACCCTGTTTCAGCCATTCCGCGACTTCGAAGGCTGTCGCCGTGACCGCCTGCAGCGCAACGTTGACCGCGCCGAGCGCAAATTCGACCTGATGCAGGAATTGGGCACCGATCTGGTGCTGGTCTGCAGTAACGCCTCCGCCGACTCGGTGGGCGACGAAAACATCCTGCTCGATGACCTGAGTCTGCTGGCCGAGCATGCCGGTGCGCGGGGTCTGCGGGTTGGTTACGAAGCCCTCGCCTGGGGGCGTCACGTGAACACCTGGCAGCAGGTCTGGAATCTGGTGCGTCAGGTGGATCACCCGGCGCTGGGTGTCCTGCTCGACAGCTTCCACACCTTGTCGCTCAAAGGTGATCCGAGCGCGATTGCGCAGATTCCGGGCGACAAGATTTTCTTCGTGCAGATGGCGGACGCGCCGATTCTGGCCATGGACGTGCTGGAGTGGAGCCGCCATTTCCGCTGCTTCCCCGGCCAGGGTGAGTTCGATCTGGCAGGCTTTCTTGCGCCCATCCTGCGCAGTGGCTACACCGGCCCGCTGTCGCTGGAAGTGTTCAACGACGGTTTTCGCGCGGCACCGACGCGCGCCAATGCGGCTGACGGTTTGCGCTCGCTGCTGTATCTGGAAGAAAAGACTCGCCAGTTGCTGGCCAGCGAAGCCGAGGCAACCATTCCGGACATCCTGTTCAGCCCGCCCCCGGCCAGTTCCTACAACGGCGTCGAGTTTCTTGAATTTGCCGTCGATGAAAGCCACGGTGCACGCTTGTCGGGCTGGCTGGAACGACTGGGCTTCGCAAAACTGGGCCAGCATCGATCCAAGGCCGTCAGCCTGTTGGGGCAGGGCGATATCAAGATCGTGCTTAACGCCGAACCCTATTCGTTCGCCCACAGCTTTTTCGAGGCCCACGGTCCGTCGCTGTGCGCGACCGCGTTGCGGGTGGATGACGGTCATCAGGCGCTGGAGCGTGCGCGGGCCTTCAAGGGGCAGCCTTATCGCGGGCTGGTCGGACCCAACGAGCGCGAAATTCCATCGGTTCGTGCCCCTGATGGCAGCCTGATCTATCTGGTCGACAACGCTGCACCGGGGGATTCGATCTACGACAGCGACTTTGTCATCAACTCACAGGTGTCTGGCAAAGGGGGGCTGCAACGCATCGATCATATGGCCATGGCGCTGCCAGCCGACAGCCTCGACAGTTGGGTGCTGTTCTACAAGAGCATTCTGGATTTCGAAGCCGACGACGAAGTCGTGCTGCCGGACCCTTACGGGCTGGTCAAGAGTCGTGCACTGCGCAGCCGTTGCAGTACCGTGCGTCTGCCGCTGAATATCTCCGAGAACCGCAACACGGCCATTTCGCATGCACTGTCGAGCTATCGCGGTTCGGGCGTGCATCACATCGCCTTTTCCTGCGAAGACATCTTCGCCGAAGTCAGCCGCGCCAAGGAAGCCGGTGTGCCGCTGCTGGATATCCCGCTCAACTATTACGATGATCTGGCAGCCCGCTTCGATTTCGATGACGAGTTCCTCAGTGAGCTGGCGTACTACAACGTGTTGTACGACCGCGATGCGGACGGCGGCGAGCTGTTTCACGTCTACACCGATGCGTTCGACGGACGCTTCTTCTTCGAGATTCTGCAGCGCAAGAACGGCTACGTCGGGTATGGCGCAGCCAACGTTGCGGTACGCCTGGCCGCAATGGCCAAGGCGCGCAGTGTGGCGATACGCCAGGCGCGGCTGTGAGCTTTTGATCTGATCCAGCCGGTCGCTGCGGGCACTCAGGTGTCTCGCAGCTTCCCTGCCTCGACGCTCGGCGGCATACTCCACGCACAACCCGTGGTCATGAGCCAACAATGAAAACAACCGACGACTCCGTTGCCCTCGAACCTGTCATGTCGCGGCCCTTGGGTCGCAAGAACAACCCGGAAAAGACCCGCGAAGACATCCTTCAGGCTGCCGTGGCCGAATTTGTCGCTCACGGCCTGTCGGGTGCGCGCGTCGATGCGATAGCCGAACGCACCAGGACGTCCAAGCGGATGATCTATTACTACTTCGGCAGCAAGGAACAGCTCTACGTCGAGGTTCTGGAAAAGCTTTACGGCGATATCCGCAACACCGAAAGTGAGTTGAAGCTGGGCGAGCTGGAGCCTGTCGAGGCGATCCATCGCGTGGTGGAGTTCACTTTCGATCACCACGACAACAACGTGGATTTCGTGCGCATCGTCTGCATCGAAAACATTCACAACGGCGAAAACGTCAAGCAGTCCGATACTATTCAGGCCAAGAGCCAGAACATTATCCGGGCGCTGGAAGACATTCTGCGTCGAGGCGAGGAAAGTGGCGAGTTTCGAGCAGGCGTGCACCCGATCGACCTGCACTTGATGATCAGCTCGTTCTGTTTCTATCGCATTTCCAACCGCCACACCTTCAGCGAGATCTTCCAGATCGAGCTGTGGAGCGATGAGGTCAGGCAGCGTCACAAGGCGATGATCTGTGACGCTGTGTTGCGTTACCTGAAAGCCTGAAGACTAAAGGCTGTGGAAGTGCTGCATCATGCGTTCGGCATCCGCTGACCGGCCGCTGAACAGCTCGAAGGCTTTCACGGCCTGAAACACCGCCATGGTCGTGCCATCCAGCGTGCGGCACCCCAGTGTGCGAGCATGCTTGAGCAGTTCGGTTTCGAGCGGGAAGTAGATGATTTCCGCGACCCACTGCGCAGCACGCAACAGCTCGACCGGCAATGGCGTGCCGGGCAACTTGGCCATGCCGACCGGTGTGGTGTTGACCACGCCATCGGCTTCGGCCATTGCTGCGGGCAAATCCAGACCGACCTGCGCCCGGCCTGCGCCGAAATGGGCGTTGAGGTTGTCCACCAGGGCCTGAGAGCGTTGCGGTTCGACCTCGAACACGCTCAGGCGCTCCACGCCTGCGCTTAACAGCGCGTAAGCCACCGCAGCCCCCGCGCCGCCTGCACCCATTTGCACGACATGCTGGCGTGGCGCCTTGTCCAGGCCACGCTTGAAGCCTTCCGCGAAGCCCAGGCAGTCGGTGTTATGGCCGGTGCTTTTACCGTCCTTGAACACCACGGTATTGACTGCGCCGATGCCGCGCGCTTCCTCGGACAGCTCGTCCAGCAGCGGGATGACGGCCTGCTTGCAGGGAAAGGTGATATTCAGGCCGGTGAAGCCGCAGTCACGCGCACCTTCGACCAGGCGGGGCAGGGCGCTGATGTCCAGCTTGAGCGCGTCAATGTCGATCAGGCGATACAGATAGCGAATGCCCTGCGCATCGCCTTCGTGTTCGTGCAGCGCCGGGGTGCGTGATGCCTGAATGCCTGAGCCGATCAGGCCGGCGAGTACGGAGGTTGATTCAACGTGGCTCATGACGGTATGTCTCTTGTTTTTGTCGTGCCGCCCGATGGCGGGAAGGTTTCAAAAAAATGTACCAGATGGTTAATAGTGACGCAGTGGCGGATCAATTGCCATGCGTTGATTCTGTGCGGTGATCGCCCCGATCAGGGATAATGCGCGGCCATAGCCGTTCAAGCCTTTTCAAGAGATGACGAGTCCACGCATGTCCGAATCCGTTTTTCGCGCCGCTCACCAGCAAGCCAGTACGCTGTACCTGCCTGCAGGCCCATGGACGACGGTATTGGATTGCCTGTGCGCAAAGTTTCCCGCCATCAGTCGCGAAGAGTGGCTGGACCGTATGGCCCGGTCGCGGGTGCTGGACGCCAGCGGCAAAGCCATCACGGCTGACCTGGCTTACCGCGAAGGCCTGAAGATTCACTATTTTCGCGAAGTGCCGAACGAGGCGCCGATTCCTGTCGTCGAGACCATCCTGTATGCCGACGAACATCTGGTGGTCGCCGACAAACCACACTTTCTGCCGGTCACGCCTGCGGGCGAATACGTCGAGCAGACCCTGCTGCGTCGTCTGATTCATCGTCTGGACAATCCGGATCTGGTGCCCTTGCACCGCATCGACCGTCACACCGCCGGGCTGGTGCTGTTTTCGGCCAACAGGCAGACCCGTTCCGCGTATCAGGCACTGTTTCCCACGCGGCGTATCGACAAGTTCTACGAGGCGATTGCGCCTGCGCTGCCTTCGATCGAGTTTCCACGATTGCACGAGAGCCGTCTGGTCGATGGCGAACCGTTCTTCCGCATGCAGGAAGCAGCGGGGCCTGCAAATACGCAGACCCGCATCGAAGTGCTCGAACGCAATGAATCGCTCTGGCGCTATGGGCTGTACCCGGTGACGGGCAAGAAACATCAGTTGCGCGTACATATGGCCGCGCTGGGTGCTGCGATCTGCAACGACCCGTTCTACCCGGAGGTGATCAGGGATGCGGTCGATGACTATCAACAGCCGCTCAAGCTGCTGGCCAAGGCGCTGCGTTTCGACGACCCGCTCAGTGGCAAGCCCCGCGAGTTTCACAGCCGCCTGACACTCGATTGGTAGTCACGAAGCGAGCAGGCAAAAAAAACCCGCACTCGGCGGGTTTTTTCACATCAGGGACGCTACGCGAGGATCACAGATCCTTGACGGTACGTACCTGATCCTTGTTGATGCGGGTCTGCTTGCCATCAAGCTGCTTGAACTCGTAGAAGCCCGAGTCCTCATCATACTTCGGAGTGTCGACAGACTGGATTTCACGACCATCATTCAGAGTGATCACAGTGGGCGAAGCGCAGCCAGCCAAAGAGGCGATGCCCAGTGCAAGCAGAAAGGCAGCGGGAAGGGTCCGTTGTTTCATTACTGTGTCTCCAGATGGATTCTTGATTAACTGACCGTAAGACGTATACACCCGCAGCAAGTTCAATGAACAGTCACTTGTGTCGGTTGTCATCTGATCCGGCCAGCAGACAGGGTGTGTTCAGGTTGGCCAGTCTCGGGTCTCCCGCCTCCAGTTGCAGGGCCACAGGATGCAGGGGTGCCAACGCCCGCCGTGGGCTGCGCTCGCCTGTCTGCCATGCGGCTTCCAGCGTCGCAGCGTGGGCGGTCGGGATGATACATAAAAGCGGCTGCCAATGTTCACCTTCACGCACCATGACCGGGTTGTCCGGGTGCCTTTCCGCAAGCTGGCGCAGTGCGTCCAGCAGCGATTTATCGATCAGCGGCGCGTCGCAGGGCAGCACCAAAAGCGTGTCATGCCGGGCCAGCGGTAGCGCGGCGAGGATTCCGGCCAGCGGACCGTTGAACTCAGTGTCACTGTCCTGAACCAGTCGGTCAGCGAACGCGGCGTAGCTTTCAAGGTTTCGATTGCAGGAAATGATCAGGTCATCGGTCAGCGGCCGCGCCAGACGATGCAGATGCTGGATCATCGGTTCGCCCTGCCACGCGATTAGCCCTTTGTCGCGACCGCCCATGCGCTGGCCGCGACCTCCTGCGAGCAGCAGAATCGAGCAGGGCGGCAATGGGGCAGAGGCGATCATCGGAGACTCGGCAGGCAGTCAAAAGGAGTGCTGTGATATAACACCGGCCTGTTTCCTTAACAACCGGATCGAGGCCATGAAAGCAAAGGCTGACACACCTTTTGTACCCCTGAACATCGCTGTACTGACCGTCAGCGACACCCGCACCCGCGAAACCGATACCTCGGGCCAGATGTTTGTCGATCGCCTGACCGAAGCCGGTCACGGCCTGATCGAGCGCGTCCTGCTCAAGGACGACCTGTATAAAATCCGCGCCCAGGTGGCGACCTGGATCGCCGATGAGCAGGTTCAGGTCGTATTGATCACCGGCGGCACCGGCTTCACCGGACGTGACAGTACGCCTGAAGCCGTGGCCTGCCTGCTGGACAAGCAGGTCGATGGATTCGGCGAGCTGTTCCGACAGATTTCGGTGCCGGACATCGGCACCTCGACCATTCAGTCGCGTGCGCTGGCCGGGCTGTCCAACGCAACGCTGGTCTGCTGCCTGCCGGGTTCCACCAACGCTGTGCGTACCGCCTGGGACGGCATCCTGGCTCAGCAACTGGATTCACGTTTCCGCCCGTGCAATTTCGTTCCTCATCTCAAGCAGGCCGAGCCCTGCGCGACCCGTGGTTGAACGGCCATGAGCGCTGAGCCCAAGGCCTTGATGCCTGTCGAAGACGCCATCGCGCGTCTGCTGGAAATGGCTGAGGCCGCGCCGATCACACAGCATGAGCGTGTCAGGCTGCTCGATGCCGAAGGCCGCGTGCTGGCGACCGATCTGGTATCGACGCTGGACCTGCCGCCCTGGCCCAACAGCGCCATGGACGGCTACGCCCTGCGCGTGGCTGACTGGCGCGGAGAGCCGCTGCCCGTCAGTCAGCGTATCTTCGCTGGCCAGGCTCCCGAGCCTCTGGCGCCCGGTACCTGTGCACGCATCTTCACCGGTGCGCCGGTGCCTGAGGGCGCTGATTGCGTCGAAATGCAGGAAAACGCCGAGGTGCTGGATGACCAGCGCGTGCGTTTCACCGAATCACTGAAGGTGGAGCAGAACATCCGTCCTCAGGGACAGGAAACCCGGATTGGCGATACGGTCCTGGCGGCTGGTACACGCCTGGGGCCCATCGAATTGGGACTGGCTGCTTCGCTGGGGCTGGCAGAGCTGGATGTGGTTCGGCGGGTACGCGTGGCGGTGCTGTCGACGGGCGACGAATTGATCGAGCCGGGCCAGCCGCTCGGGCCGGGGCAGATCTACAACAGCAACCGCGTGCTGTTGTGCAGCTGGCTGAAGCGTTTGCAGTGCGAAGTCGTGGATGCCGGAATCCTGCCGGACGATCTGGCGAAGACCCGCGCCGCGCTGGCGAGTCTGCACGAGGTCGACCTGATTCTGTCCACCGGCGGCGTGTCGGTGGGCGAGGCGGATTTTCTGGGTCATGCGTTGCGCGAAGAAGGCGAGCTGTCACTCTGGAAGCTTGCCATCAAACCAGGCAAACCACTGACATTCGGGCATTTTCGCGGCGTACCGGTCATCGGCTTGCCGGGGAATCCGGCTTCCACCCTGGTGACCTTTGCGTTGCTGGCCCGCGCCTATCTGTTGCGCCGCCAGGGCGTGCTCGACGTCGCGCCATTGAAGTTTGCGGTGCCTGCCGGGTTCGCCTGGACGCGTCCGGGCAATCGTCGCGAATACCTGCGCGGGCGTCTCGAGCAGGGCAAGGCGGTTCCCTATCGTAACCAGAGCTCCGGTGTGCTGCGTAGCGCGGCCTGGGCCGACGGGCTGATAGAGGTGCGTGAGGGGGCAACGGTGACTGAAGGTGACTGGGTCAACTTTATCGCCTTGAGCGAGGTCATGGGCTGACGTCATGGCTGGCTGAGCGGGCATGAGCTACCCTCAACAACGCTGACAAGTAGGGCATCCTGTTTTCGCCCCGGAGTATTGTTATGGCGTCATTGAGAGTGGCTTGTGTCATCCCGACCTACAACGGACGTAAGGAACTGGAGCGCCTGCTGGACTCTCTGGCCATGCAGACGGCGACGTTCGACACGCTGATCGTCGATTCCAGTTCATCGGACGGCACGCTTGAGCTGGCTCGGGCCCGTTGCGCAAACGTATTGCGCATCGACGGCAAGGACTTCAACCATGGCGGCACCCGGCAGATGATGGTCGATCTGCATCCCGAGTATGACGTTTACGTCTATATGACTCAGGACGCCTACGTCGAAGACGTCGATGCAATTGCCAACATCCTGCTGCCATTCGCCGATCCCGGGGTCGGTGCCGTGTGCGGGCGGCAATTGCCGCACAAGAACGCCAACCTGCTGGCCCAGCACGCGCGGCTGTTCAATTATCCGCCGACGTCTCAGATCAAGACCCTGGCCGACGCGCCGGTGCTGGGCATCAAGACGCCATTCATGTCCAATTCCTTTGCGGCCTATCGCGGAGAAGCCTTGCTGTCCATTGGCGGATTTCCCCGGCATGTGATTCTCTCCGAGGACATGTACGTGACGGCGAAGATGTTGATCGACGGCTGGAAAGTGGCCTACGAGGGCTCGGCGGTCTGTCGGCATTCGCACAATTACAGTCTGCGTGAGGAGTTTCGGCGCTACTTCGACATTGGCGTGTTCCAGTCCCGTGAAGCGTGGATCTACGAAACCTTCGGCGGCATCGCGGGCGAAGGTATGCGCTACGTGAAGTCCGAACTCGCGTTTCTCGGCCCAAGACGCTTTCTCTGGTGGCCTATGTCCTTCGTCCGCAACGCCGTCAAGCTGCTGGCCTACAAGCTCAGCAGGCAGGAAAAACGCCTGCCTCGAGGCGTGAAGAAAAGACTCGGGATGTACAAGCGTTATTGGGACAGCCCGTATGCATGAGCCTGCCGTCTCGTCACGTTCCCGAGTTCATCTCTCTTTTCCGAGTGACGCTTGAGCTGCGATCAGCCATCCATAAACGTAGAGACATGTATGCATCTGCATTCGTGCGTCCCGTGCACTTATACCCTGTGCAAATGTAAATTTTCCTGAGCGACGCCGTTTTCTAAAATGCCAGCGCTTCCCTCGCTCTGGATCCATCGCCCATGTCTTCCCTCGTCGCTATCGACGCTGTCACTCCTGCTGCGCAGCCCGTGAGACCTGCACCTGCGGTATTCGGGCTGCAGACGATCATCGGGCTTCTGGGCGTGCTGCTGGCGGTGCTGGTCGCCGGGATCAACGAGGGCGTGACGCGCATCGCCATGGCCGACATTCGTGGCGCGATGTTCATCGGTGCGGATGAGGCAACCTGGCTGGTGGCGGCCTATTCGGCAACCTCGGTTGCGGCGATGGCGTTTGCGCCATGGTTCGCGGTCAGCCTGTCGTTGCGACGGTTCACTCTCGGCGCGATCGCGGCCTTCGTCGTGCTGGGCCTGTTGTGTCCGTTCGCGCCGAATTACGCCAGCCTGCTGGTCCTGCGCATCCTGCAAGGTCTGGCGGCGGGTTGTCTGCCACCGATGCTGATGACCGTTGCGCTGCGCTTTTTGCCGCCTCATATCAAGCTCTATGGACTGGCCGGTTACGCACTGACCGCAACCTTCGGCCCGAGTCTGGGCACGCCGCTCGCCGCCTTGTGGACCGAGCACTTCAACTGGCAGTGGACGTTCTGGCAGGTGATCCCTCCGTGCCTGGTCGCGATGATCGCCATCGCCCACGGCATTCCCCAGGACCCGTTGCGTCTGGAGCGCTTCAAGGCGTTCAACTGGCGTGGCGTGCTGCTCGGTCTGCCTGCCATTGCTGCGCTGGTGATCGGCATCCTGCAAGGCAATCGTCTGGACTGGTTCGAATCTCGGCTGATCTGCTGGCTGTTGGGTGGCGGCGTGGTGCTGATAGTGGCGTTCATGATCAATGAGTGGTTCACCCCGGTGCCGTTCTTCAAGCTGCAGTTGCTGGCAAGCCGAAACCTGTCGCACGCCTTGCTGACGCTGGGAGGCGTGCTGATCGTTCTGACGGCAGTCGCCTCGATTCCGTCTTCCTATCTGGCCCAGGTGCACGGTTACCGGCCGTTGCAGACTGCTCCGCTGATGCTGATCGTTGCTTTGCCCCAACTGTTTGCACTGCCTCTGGTGGCAGCGTTGTGCAATGTGCGCTGGATCGATTGCCGCTGGGTATTGGCGATCGGCCTCGGCCTGCTCGCGCTGTATTGCGGGTTGGCGACGCAAATGACGTCGGAGTGGATTCGCGACAACTTCTACGGTTTGCAGCTACTGCAGATCGTTGCCCAGCCAATGGCGGTCTTGCCGTTGCTGATGCAGGCAACTGGCGGAATCGCGCCGCCCGATGGCCCGTTCGCGTCTTCGTGGTTCAACACCGTGCGCGGGTTGTCGGCGGTTATCGCCACCGGCGTACTGGAAGCCTTGACCACCTCGCGCCAGCATTTTCACTCCAATGTGCTGGTTGACCGTCTGGGCAATTCCCCCTGGCTGGCTGCGGACGATTCGGTGGCCTCCCTGACCCATCGTCTGCATGAGCAGGCCGTGGTGCTGACCAGTGCCGATCTGTACTTCTGCATGGGCTGGCTGGCCGCAGGGCTGGTGCTGCTGATTCCTCTGATGCCGACGCGGGTCTATCCGCCTCGTGCACCGAACTGATTTCCTGTCGAGACCTTTTTCATGAGCATGACTTCAAAACAGACCCTGGCCCTGTGTGGCGCGGCAATCGTGCTCGCTGGTCTGGGGATCTACACACTGACCGGCGACAGCACCCGTCAGGCCACCAACGATGCGTTCATCACGGCCGATTATTCGGTGGTCGCGCCCAAGGTGTCGGGCTTCATCAGCCAGGTGCTGGTGGAGGACAATCAGCCGGTCAAGGCAGGGCAATTGCTGGCCATGATTGATGATCGCGATGTGCAGGCTGCGCTGGCTTCGGCAGAGGCGGGTGTGGCGAGCGCAGCGGCGGAGCTGGAGCAGGTCACCGCCTTGCTGCAGCGTCAGACGGCGATCATTGATCAGGCCAGGGCCGCGTTGACGGCCAGCACGGCCGCGGTGCGCTTTGCCGAGCAGGAGCGCGACCGTTACGAGCATCTGGCAGGTGCCGGTGCAGGCACCGTGCAGAACGCGCAGCAGGCGCGTAACCGGATCGACACGGCCAATGCCAACCACGCCAGTGCCAGTGCGTCACTGGTGGCCGAGCGCAAGCAGGTCGACATCCTGACGGCTCGCCAGCACAGTGCCGAGGCAGGTCTCAGGCACGCACAGGCCGCGCGTGATCAAGCGCAGTTGCAGGTCTCCTACACGCGCATCGTTGCGCCCATCGATGGTGTGGTGGGCGAGCGGGCAGTGCGCGTCGGTAACTATGTGAATCCGGGCAGCAGGTTGCTGTCGGTGGTGCCGCTCGCCGAGGCCTACGTGGTGGGCAATTTTCAGGAAACCCAACTGACCCATGTGAGCGTTGGGCAAGCGGTTGAGGTGCGTGTCGACACCTATCCTGACGAAGTCTTCAAGGCTCACGTGCAAAGCATTGCCCCGGCTACCGGCGTGACCTTCGCAGCCGTGCGGCCCGACAACGCCACGGGGAACTTCACCAAGGTCGTGCAGCGTATTCCGGTGAAAATCGTTCTTGATCCGGGGCAGCCGTTTGCCGCCCGGTTGAGGGTCGGGATGTCGGTGGATGCCAGCATCGACACACAATCCTCACCCACTGAACAGCAAGCAGGTGCCTTGTGAGCCGCGTCGTTGCAGCGAGCAGCCTGGTGCTGCTGGCGAGTCTGTCGGGCTGCCAGGTCGGACGGGATTTCCAGCGTCCGCAAACCAGCGACGTGCAATGGTTGCCCATTCAGGGAGAACAGGCAGTCAGTCAAATTAATACCACCCCTTATAAGGCTCAATGGTGGGAGATATTCCGTGACGCCCAATTGTCATCACTGATTGATCGGGCGGCTGCTTCCAACCTTGATCTGAAAATGGCAGAGGCGCGGCTGGCGCAAAGCCGGGCGGCACGTCAGGTGGTGGCCGGTGAGCAAGCACCGAGCGTGGAGGGCAGGCTGGGTTACCAGCGCAAACGAAACAGTGCCGAGGGGTTGAACGATCCGTCGGGCAACGAGGGCAGGGCGGCATTCGGTCAGTGGGACGGCGGCATCAATGCCAGTTGGGAGGTCGATCTGTGGGGGCGGGTCAGGCGTGAGGTCGAGGCTGCCGATGCCAGCGTTGAGGTTGCAGACAATGACCGGCGCGCGGCGTTGCTGTCGCTCCAGGCCGAAGTGGCCAGGGACTATCTGCAGTTGCGTGGCACCCAGTCAGTCCTCGCCGTGACCCGGCAAAATCTGCAGTTGTCCCGTAGCAGCCTGGAGCTTTCGAAGGTCAGGCAGGGCAGTGGAGTGGCGACCAACCTGGATGTAGCTGAAGCCGCTGCGCAGGTATCGGCCGTCGAGTCCCGTCTTCCGGTGCTTGAGCAGCGACAGGCCAGGCTGATCAATGCACTGAGCCTGTTGCTGGCGCAGTCGCCGAGAGCGCTGCAGAGCGAGTTGGAAAAGCCCGTGGAAATGGTTGCCGTGCCCACCACTGTTCCCGTGGGCCTGCCTTCCGAACTGGCGCAGCGCCGTCCGGACATTCGCCGCGCCGAAGCGCGACTGCATGCGGCAACCGCGAGCATCGGTGTCGCGCAAGGCGATTTCTATCCGCGCATCGTGCTGTCAGGCAATGTCGGCTTTCAAGCCTTGCAGCTGTCTGATCTCGGCAGTTGGGGCTCACGCCAGTTCGGTATCGGTCCGCAACTGAGCCTGCCGATTTTCGAAGGCGGCCGGCTGCGTGGCATGTTGCGTTTGCGCCAGGCACAGGAACAGGAAACCGCGCTGGCCTATCAACAGACCGTTCTGCGTGCCTGGCAGGAAATCGATGACAGCATGAGTCTCTACAACGCCAGCCAGCTTCAGCAGCGCAAACTGGATGAAGCCGTGCGCCAGAACCGAATCGCGCTGGACACCGCCAAGAGGCAATACGCAGAAGGCGTGGTGGACTTCCTCAACGTCCTGACGGTGCAGCGCACCCTGTTGGATATCGAGGAGCAATGGGTCCAGAGTTCGACCACTCAGGCCCAGGCGCTGGTCGGGCTGTACAGCGCGCTGGGCGGTGGCTGGTAGGTCAGGCCTTGGCGGCCTCTTCTTCGTCGAGCCGGTCGGCCTCGAACAACTGGGCCAGCTCGACCCTGGCCTCGCGCGCGGTTTGCAGCACTTTTGCTTCGTCGTCGTAGATCTCGTGTTGCGCGGCGAGCACCTGTTCGTCGTGGCGCTTGAAGCGGCTGATGCGTGCATTGGCCTGTGCCTCGCTCAGGCCCAGCCCCAGCAGGGTCTGTCGTGACATTTCAAGGCTTGAGTAGAACGTCTCACGCACCGCATGTGCACCCGCATCCATCAGCTTGTGAACGTGCTGGCGGTTGCGTGCGCGCGCGATGATCTTCATGTGCGGGTACAGCTTGTTGATCAGCTCGGCAGTCTTGATATTGATGTCCGGGTCATCGGTGGCAATGATGAAGAACTCGGCATCCTGCACCTTGGCCGCTCTGAGGATTTCCGGACGCAACGGGTCGCCATAGAACACCGGGACGTTGCCGAAACTGCGTGAGAATTCGATGGATTCCACGGCAGTGTCCAGTGCAATGAACGGGATCTTCTGCGCCCGCAGGATCCGCGCAACGATCTGGCCCATCCGGCCCATGCCGGCGATGACCACGCGTGGCTTGTCGGTCTGGATATCGCGGTACTCTTCGGGCACTTCCACCACTTTGGCCTTGGGCTTGATCCAGCGCGCCAGCGCGATGAACAGCAGCGGGGTGATCGCCATCGAAAGGGTGATGGTCAGCACCAACATGTCATAGAGGCCTGCGTCGAACAGACCCTGGGCGCTGCCGATCTTGAATACCACAAACGCGAACTCACCCCCCGCTGCCAGCACCAGACCCAGGCGCAATGCGCTTCGCTTGCTCAGACCGCCTGCCGTGCGGCCGATGATGAACAGCAGCGGCAGTTTGATTGCGACCAGCAACACCGTGAGGCCAAGCACCACCAGCGGCGCGCTGAACAGCAGGCCGATGTTCGCGCCCATGCCGACACTGATGAAGAACAGCCCCAGCAGCAGGCCCTTGAACGGTTCGATCTGGGCTTCCAGTTCGTGCCGGTATTCAGAGTCGGCAAGCAGCAGACCCGCCAGGAAAGCGCCCAGCGCCATGGACACACCGACCAGCTCCATCAGCCATGCCGTACCCATCACCACCAGCAGTGCAGTAGCGGTCGACACTTCCTGGATACGGGTCTTGGCCACGATGCGAAACACCGGACGCAGCAAGTAACGTCCGCCCACGACCACTATGGCAATGCTGCCCAGGACGCGCAGACCATGATTGATGCTTTCCTGAGTGCTGGTCGCATGATCCCCGCCCGCCAGAAACGGCACCAGCGCGATCAGCGGAATGGCCGCAATGTCCTGAAACAGCAGAATGGCGAACGCCGTGCGCCCGTGCGGGCTGTTCAGTTCCTTGCGCTCCGCCAGGCTCTGCAGACCGAACGCAGTGGATGACAACGCCAGCCCAAGGCCCAGCACAATCGCAGTATTCATCGATTGCCCGAACGCAACCAGGGCGACTGCACCGATGACCAGACCGGTCAGCAAAACCTGGGCCGTTCCCACGCCAAACACCGCCTTGCGCATCACCCATAAACGCTTGGGCGACAGTTCAAGACCGATAATGAACAGCAGTAATACCACCCCAAGTTCAGAAATGTGACTGACACTCTCCGTATCTCCTATCAGCCCCAGCACCGAGGGGCCGATCACGACGCCGGCGGCCAGGTAACCGATCACGGCACCCAGCTTCAGGCGTTTGGCCAACGGGACGGCGATGACGGCGGCGATTAGAAACACCACTGCGGCCTGCAGCAGGCTGCCTTCATGGGGCATGTGAAACTCCTTGGCAATGACAGGAAACGATTTGAAACAGGTCCGCATTAAACCACGTGAGTTTTTCACGGCAACATTGAATCCGGCATGACGACCATCAAGCGCATTGATGATTGTCTGCGTTTGGCAGGCGAGGGGGGAGGTGGTGAATGAGTGCGACGTATTCCACCCATGCCATCGTGCGAGCATCAGCGTAAGATGTCGGCGCATTTGCGCAGCGCCAATGCCGTTCATGACGTACTCAGGAAAACCGAAATGACCAACAAGCAGCGTTTGATTTACTCGATTCTGATCGCTTTGGGTGTACTGGCGATCATGCTGGGCCTCTCGCACTTGCAGAACAGCGGTGTGATCAGCGAGAAGACTTTCCAGTACATCGCCATCGGCGTTGCTGTGCTGGTCGTGGTGCTCAACGGGATCATGCGCCGCAAGGTCAGGCGCTGAGATCACGGATCGTCAGATTACTTGGCCGATTCGCCCAGCCATTCCATTGCACGAGGATGCAGACTGTAGGTCTTGTCCTCGTTGAGATGGATCACGCCCTCATCGCACAGACGCTTGAGCACCTCACGCACGCTGAGGAATGACAGCGGCACATCCAGTCTGAGCAATTGACTGTGCACACCGCGCACGCCAAGCGACTGACCGCTTTCGTTCGATACCAGCAGTGCGTCGAGCACTTTGAGTCTCACCAGGCTGGTGCGCAGACCGAAGCTCTTGAGCAGCAGGCGGATGTGGTCGTTGCCAGGTCGCTCGACCTCTGCCGCAGGCGCCTGGGCCTGCGCAGAAATGGCCGTCTGCCTGAGCATCGTACGGGTCGTTGTTCCTTGGCGATTGAACATGCGCAAATTCCTTTTCAGGCTTTTAAACAAAATCTCATCTATAAGACGAACGAGCGGCGTAAAACCTCAGGTGCGAACGCAAAAAAAATAGCAGAGAGTTGGCTGTCGAGCCGCGATACTGCGCATGGAGTTGCAGGAACAGCAGCATCAGGCGGAGAACGCTTCAGGCGAAAGGGATGTTTCAGGATGTAAGAACAGCACCTGTTTCCAGCCGCAAGTCAGCCTTTGGGTGAGTTTGGACCGCGCTTGTTCAGGACCGGATTACCGTTCTGGTTCTGCGTCACGTAAACCGGTAATACCTTGGGCAGTGACGTGAGCAGACTCGAGATGTCGCGGGTGTTGTAAGTCCCGCCAAGACGAACTGCACCGGTGGCATTGTCCGCCAGCAGGATCGGCGTCTGCAGATAACGATTGATCATTGGCAGCGCCTGGCTCAAGGGCAGGTCATTGAAGATCAGCTTGCCGTTACGCCATGCCAGGCTTGTGTCGTCTGCGGCAACGTGGCTGATGCCGGGGCGGTTATCACCGGCCTTGTAGACCGCCTGCATGCCGGGGTCCAGGTGATCGCTGAACTCAGGTTGCGAGCGATCGCTGCTGACCTGTACCGAACCCTCGACCAGCATCACCCGAACCTGATCCTGATACGTCCACACATTGAAGCGTGTGCCGGTCACCTTGATGCGCCCGGCGCCGGCGTCCACTACGAAAGGGTGGGTGAGGTCGTGGCTGACTTCAAAGAACGCCTCGCCTTTTTTCACGGTAACGCTGCGGCGGTCCTTGTAATTGGCATAGGTCAGTTCTGTGCCCAGATCCATTTCCACACGGCTGCCGTCGTCCATGGTCACCAGGCGAGTGGTGTTGGTTGTGGTGTAGGTTTCATAGACGTTGGGGATTATCCCCTGACGCCAGCCGATGTAGCCAGCCAGCGGTACAGCCAGTGCGGCAACGGTCGCAGCCACAGCGAGATGACGCCACGTGCGCCTGCGTCCTGGGGAGATATCCGGCGTTGCAACTGCGTTCGATACAACGTGCGCGGGCGGCGGATTGACCGGTTCCAGCTGTCCGGACATCTCCCAGATATCCCGCATTGCCTCGAATTCGGTCGCATGCAGCGGATGAGCCTTGAGCCACTGATCGAACAATTTTCGCTCGGCAGGCGAACAGTCGTCAGCGTGCAGTCGCATGCACCAGTGCGCGGCGGCATCGGTGATCTGCTCGTGTTTTGCTTCGCTGAGGCTGGGTTCGTTCATGGACTCTCCGTTACTGACCGCTGGCGCATTCTACCCTCGGATGGCAGAGGGAGAGAACATTGGACCGTTACGATGTATCAATCCCGGCTTAATTCTTCGTGAATGTGATCGGCTCTCATTGATGTATCGGACTGCGGGAGTATTTCTGGAACGCGCGCGGCGTTACTCTTGGTGCAATCCATTGCCCGCCCTGATCGTCACGATCCCGGAGTTCCAGATGCACGCGGCTCACCCTGATGAATCGACCCGAACACTCTCCGTTGCGCAATTGACCGAGCTGTTGCAACGAATCTTTCTGGCCCATGGCACGTCGCTGGATGTGGCAAGTGTCCTTGCTGAAAACTGTGCCAGTGCCCAGCGGGACGGTTCGCACAGTCACGGCGTCTTTCGTATTCCGGGGTATCTTTCTTCATTGGCCAGCGGTTGGGTGGACGGCAAGGCTGTGCCGGTCGTGGAGGATGTCGCACCTGCGTTCGTGAGGGTCGACGCGGCCAACGGGTTTGCCCAGCCCGCGCTCGCGGCCGCGCGGCCGTTGCTCATCGACAAGGCACGCAGCGCAGGCATTGCGATTCTTGCCATCCGAAACTCTCATCATTTCGCTGCGTTGTGGCCGGACGTGGAGCCGTTCGCCGAGCAGGGGCTGGTGGCCCTGAGCATGGTCAATAGCATGACCTGCGTCGTGCCGCATGGAGCACAGAAGCCTTTGTTCGGAACCAATCCCATCGCATTCGCGGCGCCTCGCCATGAGTCGTCGCCATTGGTTTTCGATCTGGCGACCAGCGCCATGGCCCATGGTGACGTGCAGATCGCTGCCCGTGAAGGCCGTCTTCTGCCGGAGGGAATGGGCGTGGATCGTCAAGGGCAGGCGACCTGTGACCCCAAGGCGATTCTGGACGGCGGGGCGCTGCTGCCATTTGGCGGGCACAAGGGGTCGGCATTGTCGATGATGGTCGAGTTGCTGGCGGCAGGTCTGACCGGCGGAAATTTCTCGTTCGAGTTCGACTGGTCAAAGCATCCTGGCGCGCAGACGCCCTGGACCGGTCAGCTGCTGATCGTCATCGATCCCGATAAAGGCAGCGGCCATTCCTTCGCGCAACGCAGTGAGGTGCTTGTGCAGCAGCTTCACGGTGTGGGCCAGACGCGTATGCCTGGTGATCGTCGCCATGCCGAGCGGGCCAGATCGATGGCGCATGGCATTGAGATGAGCGTTGCCGATGTAACACGCCTGCAGGCGCTGGCCGATAATCAGCCCCTGAATATCGACGACCATTCGTCGTAACCGGACTTGTATTAGCCTCTGGATCTAAATACTGTATGCATAACCAGTAAAGAGAAAGAGGTGTTCCATGTCCCTGAAGTCAGCGCACAGCCCGGTCGCTCATCAGCTTCGCACCGGTGCGTCAGTCAACGAGATGCAGCGTGAAGATTTTCTGGCCCTTGCCGCTGCACTGCGCCAGTTCAATGCATACGAGGCGCAAGTGTCCATGGTCGTCGCGGCTGCTCAGCCAGCGGGTGCTGTCGCTGTTCAAGCGTCTTGACCGATCTCCTGAAAAACCACGCCTGTTGCTTGTGAATATACGAAACGTATATGCTTCGTATATTCAAAGTGAGGTGAACCATGGGCCTGGTCAAAATTTCCGAACACATGCATGCGGACCTGCGTTGCGCCAGTGTCGCACTGAGTCGTTCCATCAATGCTCAGGCGGAGCACTGGATGCGTATCGGCATGCTCGCAGAGCTGCATCCCACGTTGGACTACAGCGAAATCTGCCAGATGCTGATTCGTCTCGAAGACGCTGACGGCACTGTGCTGGCGACTCAATCCGTCAAGCTGACTGAACTGTCGAAGGCGGCCTCATGAGCGGCGGCATCAGTCTCAAGACCGAGCAGGATCTCGTTCAGTTGCGCATTGCCGGCAGGCTCGCCGCGGATGTGCTCGCGATGATCACGCCTTACGTCAAGGCAGGCGTGAGCACCGAAGCGCTGGACGACATCTGCAACGAATACATCGTCAAGGAGCTCAAGGTGATTCCCGCCAATGTCGGGTATCACGGGTTTACCAAAACGACCTGCATCTCCCCGAATGCAGTGGTGTGCCATGGTATTCCTTCGGCATCGGACATCCTCAAGGATGGCGACATCGTTAATATCGACGTGGCCGTCATCAAGGATGGCTGGTACGGCGATACCAGTCGTATGTATCTGGTGGGTGAGGTCAGTCCGCTGGCGCGGCGTCTGGTTGAAACGACTTACGAAGCCACTCGTGCCGGCATCCACGCCGTACGTCCGGGCGCAACGTTGGGCGATATTGGTTACGCGATCCAGAGCGTCGCCCATCGCGAAGGTTTCAGTGTGGTACGCGAGTATTGCGGGCACGGCATCGGACGCAAATACCATGAAGAGCCGCAGGTGCTGCACTACGGTACGCAGGGCAAGGGCCTGAAACTCAAGGAAGGCATGGTCTTCACCATCGAGCCGATGATCAACGCAGGCAAGGCGGGCACCCGTACATTGCCGGATGGCTGGACGGTGCTCACCAGCGACATGTCGTTGTCCGCACAATGGGAGCACATGGTTGCAGTCACTTCGACAGGCTTCGAGTTGCTGACGCCATGGCCTGAAGGCACAGGTGCTTATCCTGCGATTTAGGTTGTGTAGCTGGTGTCCCAAAAAAACGACCTCCATGCGAGGTCGTTTTTTATTGCGCATTTTACGGATGCGGAGTCAGGTCTGTTCCGGCTGCGTACACCGCTTCCAGAGCACCTCGGTCACACCAAAACCTTGAGCCTGCAAGGTCGCCAGCCGCACAGGTCCGACAGCGACATGATCGCTGACCGTACCGACACCTGCGTGCAGCGTTGCGCAATGCAGCGCATCGCTCTGGCTGAACTGCGGGGCCTGGTGAAGGAATGAGCGGGTTTCGCCCTTGAAACGATAGTGAATTTCAAATTCCGATTGATTCATCGTGATCTGCCTGTAGGGCGTAGAGATACGCCATCTTAAAATGAGTACGGTAGGTACTGAGCAGTTCGAAGCGGGGCTGCTTCGACACTGCAACATCATTTCGAGATCGATACAGGCGTGTACGCTTGCACGTCGCCTTGATCGGACTGCTGTCTCAGAAGGGGTGGACTGAGAATTACACCGTTTTGATTATAGGTGAACAGTCGTCCGACAAGTGGCACTAGGCCATATCCATTCGCGTGTGAAAATTTCGCATGACTGCTCAAATGAGGGTGTCAGGGGAAAAGTGTAAAAGCCGCTCCCTGAGTCGATTTGGCAACGGAAAACTGGATTTACAGGGTCGGCTATCGAGGAATGAAAAGGATCTTGCAGGGTGCTTAACTGGCTGATCTGCTGACAATCAGCCAGGTGATGAATGCTACGAGGGGGGCGATCAGTGCCACGCTCCCGACGACCAGCGCCCAGCCCCATGCGAACCCACGCTCGCCTTTGAATCTCCCACCACTCAATGCTTTGAGTATGCGTACGCCGATACTGTGCGCCAGCAGGTTGAAGAAGGCGTCAGGAATCCCATCCAGCATAATCACGGTCACACTCCATGCGTTATTCAGGCCAGGCGTAGCGGGATTCAAATCAGAGGCTGCGTTGAAGAACAAAAAACCGCCTCCTCAATCCTCCCTGGGCACTGTCCAGAACAACTGTACGCCGCCATCATCGCGCCAGGCGAGGGTGACGTTGTCATTCTCGGCTATTTCTTCAAGCAACTGAGCCCAATCATTTTCCGATTCATCCTGCAGGCGAAAGAGCAGGGCGGCTCTGGATTTCTGCGCGGTCGGCGAGTTGATGATCTTCTGTACACGAATGCCCATGCGCTGATAGGAGTCTGGGCCGGACGTCGCTGAGGATTGATTTGCCACGGAAAAAGTCCCTGAATAAGCTGTATGTGCGTACAGTATTTCAGTGTCGAATCTTTAGCAACACTTACGCAGGATAATGTTTCCGACGCCTTGCGATGCCTGTATCGTTTTGCGACCACCGTCCCATCTGGTCTCAGGAGTAAACATGAAACTCAAATTGCTGGTGTTGCCTGCCGTGGTTGCCGCCTCTTTCATGCTGTCCGGGTGCTCCACCCCCTCGGTCGTTACGTTGCAGGACGGAACGCAGTACATTACCAAGGACGCGCCGAAGACCAAGAGTCGTGATGGCTTCTATGAATTCGAAGACATTTCCGGCAAAACCATCCGAATCAAGGCTGATGAAGTGGCCACAGTACGCCCCGAAGAGTAAGACAGCGCTGCCCGGAGCAATCCTTCGGGCAGACTTCATTTCGTCGATTGACAAACCCCGCGACATTTTTCATAGTTCGTTTCTCGCAAACGTTTGCGCATCAATTCCCAGGATTGATTCTGCGCCGTTCGCCCGAACAATAATCACAAGATCGGAGATGAACCCATGAAGCTGCCATTCGCTGGACGCCTTCTCGCTGTCGCCATGTTTTCTGCCCTTGCGGCAATCGTTCCCCTCTCGGCCGTACATGCCCAGACCCCTGAAAAGCCCAAAGTCGCGCTCGTCATGAAATCCCTTGCCAACGAATTCTTCCGGACCATGGAAGACGGTGCCAAGGCTTATCAGAAAGAACACGCCAGTGAGTTCGATCTTGTCTCCAACGGCATCAAGGATGAATCCGATACTGCCAGCCAGATTCGTATCGTCGAGCAGATGATCGTGTCCAAAGTCGACGCGCTGGTCATCGCGCCTGCCGATTCGAAAGCGCTGGTGTCGGTTTTGAAGAAGGCGAGCGATGCGGGTATCAAGGTCGTCAACATCGATAACCAGCTCGATGCCGACGTACTCAAAAGCAAGAACCTGCAGATTCCGTTCGTAGGCCCGGACAACCGCAAGGGCGCTGCTCAGGTGGGTGATTACCTGGCGACCAGACTGAAGGCAGGCGATGAAGTCGGCATCATCGAAGGTGTGCCGACCACCACCAACGCTCAGCAGCGTACGGCCGGGTTCAAGGACGCCATGGACAAGGCGCAGATGAAGGTCGTGTCGGTACAGTCCGGCAACTGGGAAATCGACAAGGGCAACGCCGTTGCGTCCGCCATGCTGAACGAATACCCGAACCTCAAGGCATTGCTGGCCGGCAACGACAGCATGGCACTGGGCGCTGTTTCTGCCGTGCGTGCAGCAGGCAAGGCAGGCAAGGTGATGGTGGTGGGTTACGACAACATCAACGCCATCAAGCCGATGCTCAAGGACGGTCGCGTCCTCGCCACCGCCGATCAGTACGCTGCCAGACAGGCCGTGTTCGGGATCGAAGCGGCGCTCAAGGCCGTGAAGGGCGAGAAGGTCGATACCAATGAGAAGGGCGTTATCGAAACGCCGGTCGAACTCGTCACCCAACCTTGATCCACACCGAGTGAAAGGCGTCTGCCCGAACAGGGCAGGCGCTGGGAGAAACGTATGTCAGCGTCTGCTCAGACGACTGTTCTTTCGGTCAGTGGCATTGGTAAAACCTACGCTCAACCCGTGCTTGGCGATGTCGACCTGACGTTGATGCGCGGTGAAGTGCTGGCCCTGACCGGGGAAAACGGTGCCGGAAAAAGCACCTTGTCAAAGATCATCGGCGGGCTGGTCACGCCCACCACCGGCAGCATGCAGTTTCAGGGGCAGCCCTACCAGCCTGCCAATCGTACTCAGGCCGAAAAGCTTGGCGTGCGTATGGTCATGCAGGAGCTGAACCTGCTGCCGACCCTGACCGTTGCCGAAAACCTGTTTCTTGACGATCTGCCGCGTCGCGCGGGCTGGATTGATCGCAAGCGTCTGCGTGAAAACGCCATCAAGGCCATGGCCCAGGTTGGCCTGGAAGCGATTGATCCGGACACGCTGGTCGGCGACCTGGGAATCGGCCATCAGCAGATGGTGGAGATCGCTCGTAACCTCGCTGGCGACTGCCACGTGCTGATTCTCGATGAGCCGACGGCGATGCTGACGTCGCGTGAAGTCGAGATGCTCTTCGAACAGATCACGCGGCTGCAGGCGCGTGGTGTCTCGATCATTTACATTTCCCATCGCCTCGAAGAATTGGCCAGAGTATCGCAGCGCATCGCCGTGTTGCGTGACGGCAAACTGGTCTGCGTCGAGCCTATTTCCCGTTACAACAGCGAGCAACTGGTCACACTGATGGTGGGGCGCGAACTGGGTGAGCACATGGACATGGGTGCCCGGCAGATTGGCGAAGTCGCACTGTCGGTCAAATCGCTCAATCGCAAAGGCAAGGTTCAGGATGTCTCGTTCGATGTCCGTCGTGGCGAGATCTTCGGTATCTCCGGCCTGATCGGCGCGGGACGAACCGAGCTTCTGCGTCTGATCTACGGCGCTGATATCGCCGACAGTGGCACGATTGAAGTAGGGCAGCCATTGCAGGCCGTCACCATTCGTTCGCCTGCCGATGCCGTCGAGCATGGCATTGCCCTGATCACTGAAGACCGCAAGAGCGAAGGCTTGCTGATGTCGCAATCGATCAGTGCGAATATCGCGCTGGGCAACATGAAGGCCATTTCCAGCGCAGGCATCGTCAATGCCGCTGATGAACTCAAGCTCGCACAGCGTCAGGTGGACGCCATGCGCATCCGCAGTTCCAGTCCTACTCAACTGGTGTCGGAGCTGTCCGGCGGCAATCAGCAGAAGGTCGTGATCGGCCGCTGGCTGGAGCGCGACTGTCCGGTCATGTTGTTCGATGAGCCCACACGAGGCATCGACGTCGGCGCAAAATTCGATATTTACGCGCTACTGGGCGAACTGACCCGTCAGGGCAGGGCGCTGGTGGTGGTGTCCAGTGATCTGCGTGAATTGATGTTGATCTGTGACCGCATCGGCGTGCTGTCGGCCGGTCGACTGATCGAAACGTTCGAGCGCGACAGCTGGACTCAGGACCAATTGCTGGCCGCAGCCTTTGCCGGTTATCAGAAACGTGATGCGCTGCTCAATGATGCAGCGCCCAGGAACGAGCCATGAAAAACGACACATCCCCGACACTGACATTGCCGGCCCGTCGCGGCGGCAATTATTTCGGCCTGGGCACTTATCTGGGGCTGGCGGGCGCCTTGCTGGCGATGATTGTCCTGTTCTCGATGCTCAGTGACCATTTCCTGTCGTACCAGACCTTCAGCACCCTGGCTAACCAGATTCCCGATCTGATGGTGTTGTCTGTCGGCATGACCCTGATCCTGATCATCGGCGGCATCGATCTGTCGGTAGGTTCGGTACTGGCGTTGGCCGCCGCCGCTGTCAGCGTGGCTGTTCTGGGCTGGGGCTGGAGTGTGTTTCCGGCCGCGTTGCTGGGGATTGCCTGTGCAACGCTGGCGGGTACCATCACTGGCTCGATTACCGTCGCCTGGCGCATTCCGTCATTCATCGTCTCGCTGGGCGTGCTGGAGATGGCCCGTGGCGTGGCGTACCAGATGACCGACTCGCGTACGGCCTACATCGGTGATTCGTTCGCCTGGCTGTCCAACCCGGTGGCATTCGGTATTTCCCCGTCCTTCATTATTGCGTTGCTGGTGATCGTCGTCGCTCAGGCGGTGCTGACACGAACGGTCTTCGGCCGCTACCTGATCGGTATCGGCACCAACGAAGAGGCCGTGCGTCTGGCAGGCATCAATCCCAAGCCCTACAAGATTCTGGTGTTCTCGCTGATGGGTCTGCTGGCCGGTGTGGCCGCGTTGTTTCAGATATCGCGTCTGGAAGCTGCTGATCCGAATGCCGGTGCCGGGCTTGAACTACAGGTGATCGCAGCCGTGGTCATTGGCGGCACCAGCCTGATGGGTGGGCGCGGTTCGATCATCAGCACGTTCTTCGGCGTGCTGATCATTTCGGTCCTGGCCGCAGGCCTGGCTCAGATCGGCGCCACCGAGCCTACCAAGCGCATCATCACCGGCGCTGTGATCGTGATTGCCGTGGTGCTGGACACCTACCGCAGTCACCGGGCGCGGCGACAGGGCTGACATGGCGACCATCAAGGACGTAGCAGCACTTGCCGGGATTTCCTACACAACGGTTTCCCATGTGCTGAACAAGACCCGGCCGGTGAGCGAGCCGGTCCGGCTCAAGGTCGAGGCGGCCATCGCGCAACTGGACTATGTGCCCAGCGCGGTGGCCCGCTCGCTGAAGGCCAAGAGTACGTCGACTATCGGCCTGCTGATTCCCAATGGCATGAACCCGTATTTCGCCGAATTGGCGAGGGGCATCGAGGACTACTGCGAGCGCAATGGTTTCTGCGTCATCCTGTGCAACTCGGATGACAATCCCGAGAAACAGCGCAGTTACCTGCGGGTCTTGCTGGAGAAGCGCGTCGACGGCCTGATCGTCTCATCGGTGGGCGGAGACGCGAGTGTTGCAGGCGGTCTTGCGGACGTTCGCACGCCCTTGGTCATCGTCGATCGCGAGCTGGACAGCATCGAAGCCGACACGGTGCGTATCGATCACGAGCAGGGTGCCTATCTGGCAACGCGGCATCTGCTCGATCTGGGGCACAAGCGCATTGCCTGTATCGGAGGACCTCGCAACAGCACGGTTGCCGAAATGCGGCTGGCAGGGTATCGACGCGCGATGCAGCAGGCGTCTGTCGAAATCAGTCCGGAGTGGGCCGTACATAGCGAGTTCACCAGTTCGGCCGGGTACGAAACGGCATGCGACCTGCTGGCCAGGCATCGGCCCACCGCGATTTTCGCGGGTAACGACGTTATTGCCATCGGTGTGCTGAGGGCCGCTGCCGAACGCACTATCTCAGTCCCGCAACATCTGTCGGTCATCGGTTTCGATGACATCGACATGAGCCGCTATGTCTATCCCGCACTCACGACCGTGGGGCAGTCGATCATGCAACTGGGTGAAACGGCGGCCGAGATGCTGCTGTGCAGAATCGCCGCCCCTGATGCGTCGCCTGTCGAAAAAAGGCTCGTGACGCCTGTCGTCGTGGTGCGTGAGTCCACGGCCGCCCCCTACAACGCTCCTGATCAATGACGAGCACGCACAGCAACGAGTGAATGAGCCATGCAAGCAAAAATAGTGATAGTGGGCAGCCTCAACATGGATCTGGTGATCCGCGCCCAGCGTCTCCCGCGCCCTGGCGAAACACTGACCGGAGAGAGTTTCGACACCGTTCCCGGCGGCAAGGGCGCCAACCAGGCAGTCGCCGCTGCACGCCTGGGCGCCGATGTAGCCATGATCGGTTGCGTGGGCGCCGATGCGTACGGAGAGCAGTTGCGTGCTGCGCTGCTCGCCGAGCAGATTGATTGCCAGGCGGTGACAGTGGTCGATGGCGTGCCCACCGGCATTGCCTCGATCGTGGTCGACGCCAACAGTCAGAATGCAATCGTCATCGTCGCGGGCGGCAATGGTCAGTTGACGCCGTCACTGATCGAGCGCTTCGATCCGCTGCTCGCGGGGTCGGAAATTGTCATCTGCCAGCTCGAAGTACCGACCGAGACGGTCTTCCATACCTTGTCGCGGGCTCATGCACTGGGCAAGACCGTCATTCTGAACCCTGCGCCAGCCAGCGAGCCGCTTCCCGCTCACTGGTATAGCCTGATCGATTACCTGATTCCCAATGAAAGCGAAGCCCAGGCCCTGTCCGGGATCAGCGTCGACTCGCCAGCCTCTGCGCAAAAGGCAGCCCTGGCGTTGCTGGCAGCCGGTGCACGCAACGTAATCATTACGCTCGGCGAGCAGGGTACGTTGTTCGCCAGTGCCGCTGGCGTCGAACATATTCCAACGCGTCGCGTACAGGCCGTGGACACCACCGCTGCAGGTGATACCTTTGTCGGCGGTTTTGCAGCGGCGCTCGCCAGAGGGCAGAGCGAATCGCAGGCCATCCGCTTTGGTCAGGCTGCCGCCGCACTGTCGGTTACCCGCGCAGGTGCGCAGCCGTCCATTCCGACGTTCGAGGAAGTACAAGGATTCAACCCGACATGAAAAAAACACCACTACTCAATATCGCACTGTCGCGCGTCATCGCATCGCTGGGGCATGGCGATATTCTGATGATCGTTGATGCCGGCATGCCCGTGCCGCCAGGCGTTGAGCTGATCGATCTGGCCCTGACCCGCGGCGTGCCGGATTTCGTAAGCGTGCTGGATGTGGTGTTGAGCGAGATGCAGGTCGAGAGCCATGTGCTGGCAAATGAAATGGCTGAAATCAAGCCACCTGCGTTGCAGGTTATCGAGAGTCTGAACCTTGATGATCAACTGGGTCATCAGCGCTGGGTCAGCCACGACGATCTGAAAATTCTGAGCCGCAAGGCCAAGGCCATTATCCGCACTGGCGAGTGCCAGCCTTACAGCAACGTGGCGCTGGTATCCGGAGTTGTGTTCTAGGCATTCAGCCTGAACACGTATTCATGACAGGGAGTTACACATGACGTTGACACAGTTTTCCAGACAACTCATCCGGGGGGCGCTGCTCTTGTCCATTCTCAGTGCGACAGCCGTCCAGGCCGTTGAAAAGCGTGACGTGATCATTGACACCGACCCGGGTGCCGACGATGTGGTCGCCCTGCTGCTGGCACTGGCTTCGCCTGAAGAACTCAATGTGATGGCAATCACCACGGTTGCTGGCAATGTGCGCCTGGACAAGACATCACGTAATGCAAGACTCGCTCGCGAGTGGGCTGGCCGTGAAGACGTGCCAGTGTATGCCGGTGCGCCCAAGCCGCTGGTGCGTACGCCAATCTACGCGGAAAACGTGCATGGCAAGGAAGGTCTGCCCGGCGTGCCGGTACACGAGCCTGCCAAAGGCCTGGCCCAGGGCAGCGCCGTCGATTATCTGATTCAGACACTGAGCAAGGCCAAGCCTCATAGCATCACCGTTGCAATGCTCGGTCCACAGACCAATCTTGCACTTGCATTGGTGCAGGCGCCGGAGATCACCCAGGGCATCAAGGAAGTGATCGTCATGGGCGGCGCGCATTTCAATGGCGGCAATATCACACCGGTTGCCGAGTTCAATATCTTCGCCGACCCTCATGCGGCGCATATCGTTCTGGCCAGCGGCGTGAAGCTGACCTACGTGCCGCTGGACGTGACTCACAAGATTCTGACCAGCGAAAAGCGTCTCCAGCAGATCGCTGCGCTGAACAATCAGGCTGGCAAGCTGGTGGAAGGTATTCTCAACGAGTACGTCAAGCTGGATATGGAGCACTACGGTTTGCCGGGCGGCCCGATTCACGATGCCAGCGTTATTGCCTGGATGCTCAAGCCCGAGCTGTTTTCGGGGAGGCAGATCAACGTAGCGATCGACAGTCGTGAAGGCATCGGTTTCGGCCAGACCGTCGCCGACTGGAACGGTACGCTCAAACAGCCGCAAAACGTCTTCTGGGTCAAGGATGGCGACGCCCAGGGGTTCTTCGATCTGCTGACCGAGCGTCTGGCGCGGTTGAAGTAACCGTGTCGGGGGCTGATCGTCGTCAGGCGGGCAATCCGGTTGTCGCGTATCGGCTCCAGACCTGAGCGATAAAGGCTCGGGCACCCTCGGTGCCCAGTTCCTTGATCAACAGATCGACAGCGATGATCATCAGCTCCTCCGGTGTCCCCGGGCTGTGCGAGCAATGGCCCTGGGGCCACTTGGCCTTGATGTCCGCATCGATTGAAATCACTGTCATGTCCGTCTCGCCTTCCAGAAAGCACCGCATTGCTCAGGCAGCCGTGCATCGCCCGTTATCCCTATGGTCAGTTGCAGTAAACCATTGTGCGAGTCGTTTGACACTTCTACTTACGCATCATGAGCACGATCTGACCTCTGCTGAAAACATGCTGTGACGATTTGTCAGCGCGCCTGAAAACGGGGCGAGGCAGACTACACGCGCCTTGCAGACATCTTCGCTTACGAGTAACCGCGATGACTGCAGTGCAACCAATGCAGCGAGCTGCGGTCGCACAAGGTCTGGAAATGTTCATTGGCAAAGGAGGGTGTATGCCCTGGAAATTCGCAACATTGGGTTTTGTGGTCGTGACGTCGGTTCTGGCAGGGTGCAGCAGCACGCCAGATTCGGCGCCCGAGGCCACCAGCAAGACCGAGGCGCCCGCCGCCAGTAATACCGTGCCGGGCCGCTGTGATGCGGAGCCTGCACAGTTCGCCATCGGCAAGCAGGCATCCATCGATTTGCTGACCCAGGTACGCAGTCGCTCCGGTTCCATGGATGCACGTATTCTTGGTCCCAACGACATGGTCACGCTTGAGTACCGGTCCGAGCGCGTCAACGTCAACACCGACGCCTCCGGCAAGGTGATCCGCATCAACTGCGGCTGAGCCTTGCTCATTCCACAGGCATAAAAAAACCCCGTCAATGACGGGGTTTTTTCAAATCAAGTGGATCAGTCCACTTTGACTTCTTCTGCCTGCATGCCTTTCTGGCCTTTAGCAGCAACGAAAGAAACGGTCTGGCCTTCTTTCAGGCTTTTGAAACCGTCGCTCTGGATTGCTTTGAAGTGTACGAACAGGTCGTCACCGCCACCTTGTGGAGTGATAAAGCCGAAGCCTTTTTCATCGTTGAACCATTTTACGGTGCCGGTTTGGCGATTAGACATGGTGTATCTCCAAGAACATAATTTTCAATAGCGTGCTGCTCAGGCCAACTGGGCACACCGGCCTATCATAGTCGAAATGTACGAAAAGACAGCTATTTAGGTGGGAGCTTTGGGCGCTGTACGTAAGTATGCAGCCCATCATATTCAGAAATGGCTGAATCGGCCTGCTGGCTGGCCTAGTTGGTGGTGAGGTTCAAATACGCTAAAGGCCCCGTTGCATGGGGCCTTTAGGGGGTTTGCGGCTCATAGCGTGGCGCGCAAAGACAGGGCGTTTTTACGTGCTCGGCCAGATATTAATTTTTTGCTTTAGTGCAGTTTTCAGTGACCAATTTCTGCAGTTTCGAGGTCAATTCCGGGCTTGGCGCAGTGCCAGTATTGTTCAGCGCTGCGATTTCCTTATCGGAGAAATGGCTGTCCACCTGTTTGGCGCCGCAGTCGCAATGCGCCTTGGCCGTCTTGTCATCCAGTTTCTGCGCCTTCGCGGCACTGATGCACTCTTGAGTGAAAGTGCTGCGGGTTGCTCCATCCATCGCGGCCTGGGCGCCCAGGGGAGCCAGAATTGCGGCGCAAGCGAGGAGTGCTGATAGACGTGGAAGCTTCATGGTGTTCTCCGTTGCTGGGGGAATTCTTGCAGGTTGACGAATAGTTCTGACGACCTGAGGGCGTACCAGTTCAGATGCGGTGCCGATTTCATCTTCATTCACCGTGAGGTGCGACTCGACGACTGCACTGTGATAGGATGCGCGTCCTGTAAATTTCCAGCACTGTCATTGGCTTTGTTTTCAGTCAGGTGCGACAGGTTTTGTACACTCCAGTCATCTGGTCCGTTTCAAGGTTGGCCGCAAGGCTCCTGCCACTGTGAGGCAGGCGTACCACCGGATCACGTACTGGCTCATCCCAACCCACGTGACCTTTGGTAGGGGTCACCACTAGGAGAGGAGGCGCCATGCCAACTATTACTCTTCCCGACGGCAGTCAACGTTCATTCGATCATGCGGTTTCCGTAGCCGATGTCGCGCTTTCAATTGGCGCGGGTCTGGCCAAGGCCACTGTGGCCGGCAAAGTCGACGGCAAGCTTGTCGATGCCAGCGACCTGATCGAAAATGATGCCAGCCTGCAGATCATTACCCCGAAAGATCAGGAAGGACTGGAAATCATCCGTCACTCTTGTGCTCACCTGGTAGGCCATGCCGTCAAGCAGTTGTATCCGACTGCCAAGATGGTCATAGGCCCGGTGATCGATGACGGCTTCTATTACGATATCGCTTACGAGCGCCCGTTCACGCCAGATGACATGGCGGCGATCGAGCAGCGCATGCAGCAGCTGATCGAAAAAGATTACGACGTCATCAAGAAAGTGACTCCGCGCGCCGAAGTGATCGAGGTGTTCACCGCCCGTCACGAAGACTACAAGCTGCGCCTGGTCGAAGACATGCCGAACGAGCAGGCCATGGGTCTGTACTATCACGAAGAATATGTCGACATGTGCCGCGGTCCGCACGTGCCGAATACCCGCTTCCTGAAATCCTTCAAGCTGACCAAGTTGTCCGGTGCCTACTGGCGCGGCGATGCCAAGAACGAGCAGTTGCAGCGCGTCTACGGCACCGCATGGGCAGACAAGAAGCAGCTGGCAGCTTATATCCAGCGTATCGAAGAGGCCGAAAAGCGCGACCATCGCAAGATCGGCAAGCGTCTGGGCCTGTTCCATACTCAGGAAGAAGCGCCGGGCATGGTGTTCTGGCACCCTCAGGGCTGGACCCTGTATCAGGTGCTCGAGCAGTACATGCGCAAGGTTCAGCAGGAAAACGGCTATCTTGAAATCAAGACGCCACAGGTGGTTGATCGTTCGTTGTGGGAAAAGTCCGGCCACTGGGCCAACTATGCCGACAACATGTTCACCACTGAGTCCGAGAGCCGCGACTACGCCATCAAGCCCATGAACTGCCCTTGCCACGTGCAGGTGTTCAATCAGGGGCTGAAGAGCTACCGCGAACTGCCGATGCGTCTGGCCGAATTCGGTGCCTGCCACCGCAACGAACCGTCCGGCGCCTTGCACGGGATCATGCGTGTACGTGGTTTTACCCAGGACGACGCGCACATCTTCTGCACTGAAGAGCAGATGCAGTCCGAGTCTGCAGCCTTCATCAAGCTGACGCTGGATGTCTACGCCGATTTCGGCTTCAAGGACATTGAGCTCAAGCTGTCCACTCGCCCTGAAAAGCGCGTTGGCTCCGATGAGTTGTGGGATCGCGCTGAATCGGCACTGGCGGCGGCGCTAGACAGCGCGGGTCTGCCTTATGATCTGCAGCCGGGCGAGGGTGCGTTCTACGGTCCGAAGATCGAGTTCTCCCTGAAAGACTGCCTCGGTCGTGTCTGGCAGTGCGGCACCTTGCAGCTGGACTTCAATCTGCCGATCCGTTTGAGCGCTGAGTACGTTTCGGAAGATAACAGCCGCAAGAGTCCGGTCATGCTGCACCGGGCAATCCTGGGTTCGTTCGAGCGTTTCATCGGTATTCTGATCGAGCATTACGAAGGGGCGTTTCCAGCCTGGCTGGCGCCGACTCAGGCAGTGATCATGAATATCACTGACAAACAGGCCGATTTTGCCCTCGAAGTCGAAAAAACCTTGGCCCAAAGCGGGTTTCGTGCCAAGTCCGACTTGAGAAATGAAAAGATCGGCTTTAAAATCCGTGAGCATACTTTGCTCAAGGTTCCTTATCTCCTTGTAATAGGGGATCGGGAAGTTGAAATGCAAACTGTCGCTGTGCGGACACGCGAAGGCGCTGACCTCGGCTCGATGCCGGTCGCCCAATTCGCTGAATTCCTCGCACAAGCGGTTTCCCGGCGTGGTCGCCAAGATTCGGAGTAATTATTATTAAGCGTGAAATGAGACAAGATAAACGAGCTGCACCCAAGGCCCCGATCAATGAGAATATCTCGGCCCGCGAGGTTCGGTTAATTGGCGCTGACGGCGAGCAGATTGGCATCGTCTCGATTGATGAAGCGCTTCGTATAGCCGAAGAGTCGAAGCTGGATCTGGTAGAGATTTCTGCCGACGCAGTACCTCCTGTCTGCCGTGTGATGGATTACGGCAAGTCGATCTTCGAGAAGAAGAAGCAGGTCGCTGCAGCGAAGAAAAACCAGAAGCAGATCCAGGTTAAAGAAATCAAGTTTCGTCCAGGGACGGAGGAAGGGGATTACCAGGTAAAACTGCGCAACCTGGTACGTTTCCTGAGTGACGGGGACAGGGCCAAGGTATCGTTGAGATTCCGCGGTCGTGAGATGGCCCACCAGGAGCTGGGTATGGAATTGTTGAAGCGGGTTGAAGCTGACCTTCTCGAATACGGTTCCGTCGAACAGCATCCTAAGATGGAAGGACGCCAGCTGATCATGGTCATCGCCCCGAAAAAGAAGAAGTAACCACCAGGGCACGGCAGGCCTTGCGGTTATGTTTATCAACTGAATGCGGAGTATCCGAACATGCCAAAGATGAAGACTAAAAGTGGTGCAGCTAAGCGGTTTCTGAAAACTGCTAACGGCATCAAGCACAAACACGCTTTCAAGAGCCACATCCTGACCAAAATGTCGACAAAGCGTAAGCGTCAACTGCGCGGAAGCAGCCTGCTGCATCCGTCCGACGTGGCAAAAGTCGAGCGCATGCTGCGCCTTCGTTAATTTTGATCAAGATATAGAGGAAGTAACTCATGGCTCGTGTTAAGCGTGGCGTCATTGCCCGTAAGCGTCACAAGAAAATTCTGAAACTTGCAAAAGGCTACTACGGCGCGCGTTCACGCGTATTCCGTGTTGCCAAGCAAGCGGTAATCAAGGCAGGCCAATACGCCTACCGTGACCGTCGTCAGAAAAAACGTCAGTTCCGCGCTCTGTGGATCGCTCGTATCAACGCTGGTGCTCGTGTTAACGGTCTGTCCTACAGCCGTTTCATTGCCGGCCTGAAAAAAGCGTCCATCGAGATCGACCGTAAGGTTCTGGCTGATCTGGCAGTGAACGAAAAAGCGGCGTTTGCTGCGATTGTCGAGAAAGCTAAAGCCACTTTGGCCTAAGTCCCCGACAATCACTGACCCCGGTTTTCCGGGGTTGGTGTTGAACGTCATAAATAGGGGAAGAGCCTTAAGCTCTTCCCCTATTTCGTATCTGGAGTCTGTACATGGAAAACCTGGACGCGCTGGTCTCTCAAGCTCTTGAGGCTGTGCAAAGCGCCGAAGATATCAATGCCCTGGAGCAAATCCGGGTTCACTACCTCGGCAAGAAAGGCGAGTTGACTCAGGTGATGAAGACCCTGGGGAATCTGCCTGCTGAAGAGCGTCCGCAAGTCGGTGCGCTGATCAACGTTGCCAAGGAACGTGTCACAGAGGTCCTCAATGCACGCAAGGCATCGTTTGAGCAGGCAGAACTGACTGCCAGACTCGCGGCCGAATGCATCGACGTGACCCTGCCGGGCCGCGGTCAGACCTCTGGCGGTCTGCACCCGATTACCCGCACTCTGGAGCGTATCGAACAATTCTTCACTCACATTGGCTACGGCATTGCCGAAGGCCCTGAGGTTGAAGACGATTACCACAACTTCGAGGCGCTCAACATCCCTGGCCACCACCCGGCGCGGGCGATGCATGACACCTTCTATTTCAATGCGAACATGCTGTTGCGTACCCACACCTCCCCGGTGCAGGTGCGGACCATGGAATCGCAGCAGCCGCCGATCCGGATCGTTTGTCCGGGCCGGGTCTACCGTTGCGACTCGGATATCACCCACTCGCCGATGTTTCACCAGATCGAAGGCTTGCTGGTCGACCGTGATATCAACTTCGCGGACTTGAAAGGCACCATCGAAGAATTCCTGCGTGTGTTCTTCGAGAAAGAGCTGGCCGTTCGCTTCCGTCCTTCGTTCTTCCCGTTCACCGAGCCATCGGCGGAAGTCGACATGGAATGCGTGATGTGCAGCGGCAAGGGCTGCCGTGTCTGCAAGCAGACCGGCTGGCTGGAAGTCATGGGCTGCGGCATGGTCCACCCGAACGTGCTGCGCATGTCCGGTATCGATCCTGAAGAGTTTCAGGGCTTTGCATTCGGCATGGGCGTAGAGCGTCTGGCCATGCTGCGTTACGGCGTCAATGATTTGCGCCTGTTCTTCGACAACGACTTGCGGTTCCTCGCGCAATTTCGCTAGGTCGCACGTAACGAATCTTTCAGGAGAGCAGGATGAAATTCAGTGAACAATGGCTGCGCGGCTGGGTAAGCCCGCAGGTTTCCCGTGACGAGCTGGTTGCTCGTCTGTCGATGGCCGGTCTTGAGGTTGACAGCGTTACGCTGGCCGCCGGCGTCTTCACCGGTGTCGTAGTTGGCGAGGTGCTGAGCACCGAGCAACACCCTGATGCCGACAAGCTGCGTGTTTGTCAGGTCAGCAATGGCACCGAAACGTTCCAGGTCGTCTGCGGTGCACCTAATGTGCGTCCGGGCCTGAAGATCCCTTTCGCCATGATCGGTGCCGAGCTGCCGGGTGATTTCAAGATCAAGAAAGCCAAGCTGCGTGGCGTCGAGTCCAACGGCATGTTGTGCTCTGCTGCCGAATTGCAGGCTGGCGAGGGCAACGATGGCTTGATGGAACTGGCTGCGGATGCGCCGGTGGGTCAGGACATTCGTGTCTATCTGGGCCTGGACGATGCCAGCATCGAGGTCGACCTGACCCCTAACCGTGGCGACTGCCTGTCGGTTGCCGGTCTGGCCCGTGAAGTCGGTGCGCTGTATGCCGCTGAAGTCACGCGTCCGCAAGTGGCAACCGTTGCTGCCGTGCACGAAGAAGTACGCCCTGTGGAAGTGCTGGCTCCTGCAGCCTGCCCACGTTATCTGGGCCGCGTCATTCGCAACGTCGACCTGTCGCGTCCGACCCCGTTGTGGATGGTCGAGCGGCTGCGTCGTTCTGACGTGCGCAGCATCGACGCCGCTGTCGATATCACCAACTACGTGATGCTGGAGCTGGGTCAGCCGCTGCATGCATTCGATCTGGCCGAAATCAACGGCGGGATCCGTGTACGCATGGCCGAGGAGGGCGAGAAGCTCGTTCTGCTCGATGGTCAGGAAGTAAGCCTGCGTGCCGACACCCTGGTCATTGCCGACCACCAGCGTGCGCTGGCAATTGCCGGTGTCATGGGTGGCGAACACAGCGGTGTCACCGCTGGCACACGTGACATTTTCCTGGAAAGTGCCTTCTTCGACACCATTTCGGTGGCTGGCAAGGCGCGCTCCTATGGTCTGCACACTGACGCATCCCACCGCTACGAGCGGGGTGTCGACTGGCAACTGGCTCGAGAGGCCATGGAGCGGGCAACCGGTCTGCTGCTGGAAATCACGGGTGGCGAAGCGGGTCCTGTGACCGAAGTGGTCAGCGAGCAGCATTTGCCGTCCGTGGCTCCAGTGACGTTGCGCGCAAGCCGTGTCGAGCAGATGCTGGGTCTGGTGATCGAGAACGCTGAAATCGAGCGCCTACTCAAGGCGCTGGGTCTGGGCGTATCGGCTGAAGCGAATGGCCAGTGGCATGTCACCGTACCAAGTCATCGTTTCGACATCAGCCTCGAAGTCGATCTGATCGAAGAACTGGCGCGTCTGTATGGTTACAACCGCCTGCCGGTTCGTTATCCGCAGGCCCGTCTGGCGCCGCAGGCCAAGGCCGAAGCCCAGGGTGATCTGCCTGAGCTGCGCCGCCTGTTGGTTGCGCGGGGCTATCAGGAAGCGATCACCTACAGCTTCATCGATCCCAAGTGGTTCGAACTGTTCACGCCGGGCGTCAAGCCGCTGTTGCTCGCCAACCCGATCTCCAATGACATGGCGGCCATGCGCGCCTCGCTCTGGCCGGGTCTGGTCAAGGCATTGCAACACAACCTCAACCGTCAGCAGGATCGTGTGCGGATGTTCGAAAGTGGCCTGCGTTTCGTCGGGCAACTGGAAGGTCTGAAGCAAGAGCCGATGCTGGCGGGTGTGGTGTGCGGCAGCCGCCTGCCGGAAGGCTGGGCGCAGGGTCGTGACGCTGTCGATTTCTTCGACGTGAAAGCCGATGTGGAAGCTGTATTGGGCTTCGCCGGTGCGCTGGGCGATTTCAGCTTCACGCCGGGCGAGCATCCTGCGCTTCATCCAGGCCAGACCGCACGTATTCTGCGCGATGGTCGTGAAGTCGGTTTCCTGGGTGCGATTCATCCTGAGCTGTCGAAGAACCTGGGGCTGGATCGTCCAGTGTTCGTTTTCGAGCTGGTTCTGGGTGAAGTCGCCAAAGGCCGCCTGCCGAAATTCCACGAGCTGTCGCGCTTCCCTGAAGTCCGTCGCGACCTGGCGCTTCTGGCCGACCGGGATATTTCTTCCAGTGCAGTAATGGACGTTATTCGTGAAAATGCAGGCGAATGGCTCACAGACCTCAGGCTATTTGATGTTTATCAGGGTAAAGGCATTGATCCGCATAGAAAAAGCCTTGCGGTCGGCTTGACCTGGCAGCATCCATCGCGCACTCTTAATGACGATGAGGTCAACGCAACGACACTTGCCATCCTCACCTCACTTGAGGAGAGGTTAAACGCCACATTAAGGAAGTAGCGTATGGGGGCTCTGACGAAAGCTGAAATGGCCGAACGTCTGTACGAAGAGCTGGGCCTGAATAAACGAGAAGCCAAGGAATTGGTGGAGCTGTTCTTTGAGGAAATCAGGCACGCTCTGGAAGACAACGAGCAGGTAAAACTGTCCGGTTTCGGCAATTTCGACCTGAGAGACAAACGCCAGCGGCCTGGGAGAAATCCCAAGACCGGCGAAGAAATTCCGATCACGGCACGCCGTGTGGTCACCTTTCGTCCAGGGCAGAAGTTGAAGGCCCGAGTTGAGGCATATGCTGGAACCAAGTCATAACGACGAGCTGCCGCCGATCCCCGGCAAACGCTACTTCACCATCGGTGAGGTGAGTGAGCTCTGCGCGGTGAAACCGCACGTTCTGCGCTATTGGGAACAGGAATTTCCTCAGCTCAACCCCGTAAAACGCCGTGGAAACCGTCGGTATTATCAGCGCCAGGATGTGCTGATGATTCGTCAGATCCGCGGCTTGCTATACGACCAGGGCTTCACCATCGGCGGCGCGCGTCTGCGATTGACCAACGGTGAAGTCAAGGACGATGCCCAGCAGTACAAGCAGATGATCCGGCAGATGATTGTCGAGCTGGAAGATGTACTGGTCATGCTCAAGTCGTAACCGAGCCAACCAGATACTTCCATAATTCAAACGCTTAGGGTATATTCCTCGAAGTTTTCGCAGCATGCGAAACAGTTTCACGCCTAGTCGGGGCGTAGCGCAGTCCGGTAGCGCACTAGCATGGGGTGCTAGGGGTCGAGTGTTCGAATCACTCCGTCCCGACCATATTTTTCAGTAACTTAGGCCAATGCTCGCACCATTGGCCTTTTTTACGTGCGTGACTTTTGCGTGACTTGTGTTTTTGTCATGCCTTTCTCCTTTGCAATATGGTCAGCACAGGACCGCGTGAATCCGTAGCTGAAACCTTGTTTGCAGCCTCCACCAACTGCCTTATCTCGGCACCCGAGTAATGGCTGGTAATACTCCCGTTCTTGTGGCCCAACAGAGACTTTCTATCCTCCTGGGTCACCCCTGCAGCTTTTAGCCTGCGCCCGTATGTGTGTTTCAGGTCGTGAATCCTCACCGATAGGTAACGGGCATGGGCGGGTCTCAGGTATTTTTGCTGCCACACCTCAACTGCCCTTATTCGAGCCTTGCGCCAGGCTGAGTTGTTCATTCTCAGCATGCAGGCTTCCTTTCTGGATTTTCCTACTCCTCCGTATGGAAAGACGTAGGTCTTGCCAAGTCCGCGCTGCCCCTCAATGATGGATTTGGCCACGTCATTCAGCACCACTAGCCGGTCATCACCATTCTTTACCCCGGCCCGGTCATGCCTTCCGCCGAAGTCTTCTGGTATCAGAAAGACGCTCGCGCCAATCTCTGGAACAAAAATCTCCCAGTCCCATCGCAATCGACAAACCTCCTGCTCGCGGCAACCGGTATTCACTTTGAATAGCGTCATCACCTTGAAGTGTTCCGACAGTTGCTTGATCAGAATCGATTGCTCTTCCCATGACATAGAATATGGCCTGCGCGCGCTTTTTTCCCTTCCAGCTCCGTCAACATCGGTACCGAATCCAGCCAGGACCGTCGTTCATCATCGCGCTACTTTCGAGCGCACAGGGTCAAGACCCGGATGACTCTCTATCGTGATGTTGATTGTACGGTTTGACTGACCCGGCCGAAGCTTTCCATCATTGGTGCGACTGCTCTTCAACTAGTCCTTGATGTAAGGTGCCAGCGCCTCATCGTCGATGTGGGTGATGGGCACGTTGCCAAAGTATGGGTGAAGTCTCTTCAATTGGTGAGCTGTCAGCTCGATGGACGGCTGATCCTTGAACTCAATCGAGTATCTTACCGGCGCCTCTTCCCAAAGCCTTGACTGCCTGACACTGTAAACTTTTTCCTGCCGGTGCTTTTCGAGTCGGTGAATTAAGTAGCGTCCCGCCTCCGCGCGGTCACCTGTGCCAGTGCTTTCATAAATTCGTTCTCCGTCGACCTTTTTGTCGATGTGCCAGAGGCCGCTCCTTTTGGATAGGCCGGTAAGAGTTTTTCGCGCCATCGTATTACTCCATTACGGAGCATCTCGCTGCGAGAAGATTGTTGCGCCGATGTGACTTTCTTTTCAATTGCCATCGCTGAAACGTAGGCGATGGCCCAGTCGTCGAGCTGCTGCCGGTCGACCCCGACACCTCGCTCGCCTATTGGAAATTCATGAACAAACGGCCGGACCGTCTTGTTTAATTCTTCGCGACACATGCCCAGTGAAGTTGTTGAAGTAGGTTTAGGGAGGTATTCGATCTGCTGCCCCTCGGGCCAATCCACATTGGCTCAATTCGCAAGTCACCGCAGCATCTGGGCCTAAACGTCGTATTTAGGGCTTTTTTAATTGCGGGAAACAAACGGTTACAACAGTTCTGATTGTTTAAACCCAGTGTTTACGGGGAAAACTGCCTGCACCCGACGAACGGCGGTCGTGGAAAACAGAGAGCTTGACGATACATAGGAACATGACTTGGAGTTCTCGATATGATGCTTCGCAAACTTAATCTTGCCCCTCGATCCGCCGTTTGCTTCGGGTTGTTCTGCGTCATGATTCTTGCATTGGGGCTTATCGCCCTCAAGCAGGCTTCAAGTTTGAACGACTCAGAAAAGTTCGTTGAAACGAACGTGGTACCAAGCATATCGTTCTTAGGGCTAATAGATCGTGAGTTTGTGAGTATTAGGGGCAGCAATTCCAGATTGCGCAATCCTATTGAGCCCGCCGATCGTAAAGTCGCGGCGTTGGAAGACGTTAAAAAATCCAAAGTCGCAGTGCAGGATCTAATTTCGAAATTGCAACCCCTGATAGTGACACCGAAGGGCAAACAGCTTTTCGGCGAACTGTCGAAAGTCTATCCGGAATATCTCATCCATCAAGATCAATACTTGAACCTGATTGCGACAGCAAACATTGACGAAGCTGTAAAGCTGTCTAGCGGGGCCATGAAGCAGGCCGCTGATGCGGTAGAAAACGTTATAAAGAATCTCGTGGAGTTGAACAACGCCAAGGCAAGAAAGGCCGGTGAGGAAGCGACGGCTCTTTATGAGGACACAAAGCTGATTGTTGGAGGGTTTATAGCGGCGAGCACGATCGCAGCTATAATGCTTGCGCTGATGTACACCCGTAGCATCACATATCCTGTTAGCCAGTCTTTGCTCATTGCCGAGCGTATTGCCAAAAACGATTTGACCGAAATCATAGAGCCTCAAGGACACGATGAGGTGGCCCGACTGATGATGGCCTTGAAGCTTATGCAAAGCGGATTGCGTACGACACTTTCGTCAATCTCCGATTCCTCAAATCAGCTCGCTTCGACGGCTGAGGAAATGCATGCGGTCACCGAGGATGCAAGCAAAGGCATGCTGCGCCAGAACAACGAAGTCGAAATGGCAGCGACGGCGGTTACTGAAATGAGCGCCGCAGTAGAGGAAGTCGCCAGGAATGCTTCGGCAGCATCCGAGGCTGCGACCCGTTCAAATTCTGCAGCAGTTTCTGGTCGTGCACGAGTAGATCAAACAGTCGAGGCGATTAGTCTGATGGTTGGGAGCGTCGAAGACGCAACCCAGGAGGTTCAAGGGCTCGCCGTGATGGCTACAGACATCAGCAAGGTGCTTGATGTCATTCGTGCTATCGCTGAGCAGACCAACCTTCTCGCATTAAACGCTGCAATCGAAGCCGCTCGAGCAGGTGAGGCTGGTCGTGGATTTGCAGTGGTCGCGGATGAGGTTCGGGCTTTGGCCCATCGCACCCAACAGTCCACTAGCGAGATTGAGCAAATGATCAGCTCGATCCAGAAGGGCACCGGAGCTGCTGTCTCCGCAATGAGCCACACGAATGCCCAAGCGCAAAAAACGCTTGATACCGCTCATGGTGCTGGATCTGCCCTAGTCGAAATCACCGAGTCTATCGACAACATCACAGAGAGAAATGTGCTGATTGCAACGGCGTCGGAAGAGCAGGCCCAAGTTGCCAGAGAGGTGGATCGCAGCTTGGTGAGCATTCGAGACCTGTCGAATCAGTCTTCTGAAGGGTCTACTCAAACGGCCATCGCGACAGCGGAATTGACCAAGTTAGCTGTTGAACTGAATCGACTTGTCGCCCAGTTCCGCATGTAGTTTTGGTTAGAACAAGCGCCTCAGCTTCGCTCGTTCGGGACGAGGCTGAATGCCGGGGGGGCAGGTGTGCTGCGTTCATCTGGCAGCGTGCGCATCATGTCGATGCAGTCGCCTACCCGTATCTGGTGGAGCTGGCTCATATCGAATTCCATGCATGCGCCTGCCGAGGCGTTCAGCGCAGTAGGTGAGGGTGGGGTTATCCGCAATGCCGCACGCTGAGCGACGCTGTGGCTTCAGTTTTTTCGGAACCGAATGCCTTGCAAGGCCCACACATGCCGTAAGGAACGCAAAACCGCCATGGACGCCCTCAACCCTTCTGTACGGCGAACAGTTAAGCGCCGTACACAACCGATAAGGTGCCCAAGATGAAAAAAATCAAACTGCTCAATCGCGCTATCTGCATTGCCGTTTTTCCGCTGGCAGCATTGGCTGGCAACGCATTCGCGGACTCGGATTCGGGCTCGACCGCGGCCTCAGCAGAATCTGGCAGTGCACAGAGTGCAGCAGATCAGCGTGCAGCCATGGAGGCTGCTCAAGAGGCCGCTGAGCGATGCGGATTCGTTTTCGGAAGAGGTCATGTCTGCGATTGAATCAGTTGACTGGCACGTCATACAGGCCTGATGCGTCACTTCCATGCCTGGATGACCAAATGGATTGCGTTGCGACAGGTCTACACCTATCGAAACGCTAACAAACGGTCATCAAAGCTTTAGTAATATGCAGCTCACATTCAAACAGCGATAAGCCAGCTCCAACTTCCGCGCCACAACTGGCGACACTGTCATTTCATGGCGCGGAACCTCAAGCATCAGGCAGATAAGCTGCCCAGCGCCAGTTGAGCTGCATCGCCCATCTTCGCTTCAAGCACCGATTTGATCTCCTGCGCAATCTCTTCGCGCTGCATGTCCCCGCTCAGCGCAGTTGCGTACCTTTGGATGTATCAATGGAGGTGTTCAGCGCAATAGGTGCGGGTGGGTGAGTCAGAAACCTTTGTCGTACTCCTTTCGGCTTCAGCGAGGCATTGCCTTAGACTCTGTACGAAATCATCTGAAACTCATTTGAACCCAGCAAGCGTCGGGAGTCAGTAAAGTCCGCGTCCATCAACGGCAGGAGCCCACGATGGCCAAACGGTACGAACTCCCCGACGCAGCTTGGGATTTGGTTGCAGACATCTTCAGTGAACCCCGCCGTAACGGACGCCCACGGGCAGATGATCGGCTGATGCTTAACGGTGTGCTCTGGGTGCTCTGCTCGGGTGCTGCCTGGCGCGACATGCCCGAACGCTTCGGCCCATGGTCAACGGTTTATCAACGCTTTCGTGACTGGCGCAATCGCGGGACGTTCGACCAGATGCTCAAGCGGCTCCACATCAAGCTGAACGAGCAAGGGTTAATTGATCTGGAGACCTGGATGATTGACTCCACGGCGGTACGCGCAACCCGGGCCTCTTCTGGTGCTGGGAAAAAAGGGGGCCTGAAGAACCGCAAGACCACGCCCTCGGTCGAAGCCGGGGCGGCCTGACAACGAAGATCCATATGCTGTGCGACGCCAATGGCGTACCGCTAAACTTTCTACTGTCAGGTGGGCAAGCCAGCGACATCAGCTATGCGCAACCGCTGCTGGATAACGCTTACATCCCGAGTTTGCGCGGTCGTCCCCGCAAGCGCCGTCGCTGGTTGCTGGCTGATAAGGGCTATGACGCCGAAGCGTTGCGTCGCTACTGCGACCGTTACCGGATGCAGCCGGTAATCCCGCTACGCACGATGAAGCGCAAACCTAAACCGGGATTACCGAGACTTTTTGATCGCCCCAAGTACCGGCAGCGCAATATCATCGAGCGCATGTTCGGCTGGTTGAAGGAGAACCGTCGCATCGTTACGCGCTTCGACAAACTCGCAAAAAGTTATGCGGCAATGGTCTCACTGGCTTGTGCCATGCGGTGTTTGAGACAGTACTTTTCGTACAGAGCCTAGAGCAACTGCGCCTCTCACCAGCTCCGATGCACGTCTCAATTGCTGACGAGTAAATTCGTCGCGGGCATCAGGAGGTTCTCCAGCTTCCATCTCTGACGCCTGGATCAGCAACCCAGCCTGCACCTTCAACGACTCTACAAGTTCACTGATATTTGGGGTTGGACTACTCATGCGGTTCCAGCACCTTGCTCGATATCGACGCAGGACAATATTCAATTGAAACAGCTTTTTCCACCGATCCCTATTGATGAACGCCGAACCCTATTCCTACGGCGTAGGCTTCACCGATCATGTCGGCATATGCCTCCCCCCACACGAACCACCGACTGGCATACTTCAGCTACGCCGGTCTGGATACTCAATCACGCCGCTTCAACCTAGTGAAACGGTCTCTTGACCTCATATGCGCGATGCTCATCTGATCACTCCTTCGCGGTCTGCGTAATAGCACAACCTCGTCACGCTTGGTGGCCAAAAGCTACGTTCGCCCTGCTTGCGAGCGTCTGTTGTCGGTCGCAAGCCGTCGGTGACAACCGGCGCGTTCGGGCAAGAGCAATAGTTCAATCAGAAGGCTAATGGACTACGGTGTGGCAATTTGCTACCTTTGGAGCGTAGTTTTTTCCGTGAGAACGCAATTGGCAGGGCCAAGTCTCAGACCGTGCAGATGGTTCGGTGAAAAATTTTGGGACGCACAGAGTTTTTGGCTTCAGTGTTTTGAGCGCTATATCTCATAGTAATGTTTTTGCTGTCAGGGATGAATATGTTAGAAACCTTATCAATTGCAAACTTCAAAGCATTTTCAAGCAACCAGAAAATCAAGCTGGCTCCAATAACTTTGATTTACGGACCTAATTCTTCAGGAAAAAGCTCGATCATTCATTCGATTATGCTGCTGAAGCAATCGCTGACGCGGCCGAATGTGCAAGGCGGACTAGTTTCTAATGGAGAGTTTGTGGATTTGGGCGATTATTCGTCCATGGTTCACGGCCATGAGTTAAAGCGCGCAATTTCATTCAGTTTTTCGTACCTCCCTAATAAAAAACAATCAATAGCCGAATATGGTTTTGACGTTTTTGGAAAAAACAGAAGAAAAGAATATAAATTAGTTTACAACTATACAGATGGAAAGATTGACTACAAGGGGTTTTCATACCTTGATTCAATGTCTGTGAAGGTGAGTAACGAGTCAAACTCATCTGTAGTTTTTGCAAGCACAGTAAAATCTACGCTCCTGCGTGCTATGGAAATTGAGATGGCAGAGATTGCTAAGCTTGAAAAGCCATCGGATGTAATGAACTCGAAGGACAAGGCTGCGGCAGCAGATAAAGCTGAAGTTTTAAGAAAGCGGCTTCCAGCAAAAAGATTAGCTGCCTCAAGGACTTTTATTTTTGGTGATGATGGTTATTCCGCAGCCTATGAGTATTTGATTAATCGTCCAAATGCAAACTCAAAAGAAGCTGACCCAAGAAAAGTCTTAGATGTTGTAAACTTCAGAAGTGACTTGAACTACGCTACGCCTTCGATGGCAGTGATGGAAGGGCGAGCCAACTCAAATTTCTCAGTTGATAACTTTGTTCAATTAAATTTTGCCTTTGGCAGCCTGGCTTCTGACCTTAAAAACAAGTTTGGCGCCATTACATATCTCGGCCCTCTTAGAAGCCATCCGAGTAGATTCTATGCCCCTAAAGCAGATCAGGACGAATCAGTAGGCAAACAAGGTGAAAATGTTGCCAAGTTCATTTATGAACGACCTGAAATGCAAGATGACATCAACTCATGGTTCACTCAATTCGAGGTTCCCTATGAGCTTTCATCAGAAAGTATTGGTACGGATGTAACCGGGCCAGTCATCTGTCTTCAACTCAAAGACAAAAGAACCGGAGTTAAAGTAGGGCCCTCGGATGTTGGCTTTGGTATCGGCCAAATGCTTCCTATTTTAGTGGAGGGATTGGTCCGAGACGATAGTATTATCTGTGTTGAACAACCGGAGATCCACCTGCATCCTAGGTTACAAGCGCATCTGGCAAATTTTTTCGTAGCTACATGTGATAGCAATCAATGGATTGTAGAGACTCACAGCGAGTCGCTTATACTTAGACTCCAAGGGATGATGTCTGAAGGTTTGGTAACACCAGAACAAGTCACTGTTCTTTATGTGGAACCTACATCTTCTGGCGGTGAGGTAACACAAATCCGAATGGATAGTGAAGGTGACTTCATTGATCCATGGCCTGAAGGTTTTTTTGAAGAGAGGCTGACGGAAAAATTCAGGAGCAGAAAATGATCTCAGAATTCTCTCTAGATCACGACTTCTTCAGTGCTAGGACATTGAATGACGATGCTAATAGCGCTGCGCACGATTTCATCACTCGTTCTTGGCTAGATGCAGGCGTACTCATTCTTCCGCGCGGAGGCATTTCTGACGTATTAAAGTTAATTGACACATTTCCTCCGAAATTTCGTCAAAGATGGCTCGAAGCTATAGAGTATGGCAAAAAATATGAGGTTGATCGTGAGTGGTGGGATTTTTCTGATTACACAGACTTTTCGAAACTTTGTGAGCTAAGCTCTATTTTCAAAACTGCTTTTTCTGAAGAAACTGCGGGCCTGCAGCTGGGCGTCGAGGATAGTTATAAACAATTCTGTACCGAAACCAGCTTTGAATTACTTGCGGCGGGAGTGTGCAGCGAGTCAATAAATATCACGAAATCCTTAGGGTTAAGTGAATCGGAAATACTAGAGTCGGATACACCGAAACAGGTGTGGGATGCGCGATTTGAGGCGCTAGCACGGCACTCAAAGAAGATAACTATTGTAGATCGCTATTTTTTTGAAAACATACGAAAGGCAGCGTCTCGTGACTCAACAGATGAGGCCATGAAGAATTTTTTCAGTTTTTTATCTAAGATTGATAAGAAATTTAATATTCGGATTATTTCTCACGGTGGCGAGAAGGATAGCGACTTCCATAATGGAGTCTATGACGCTTTCTATAAGGGGGTCTACAAGGTCCCAATTTATTGGAAGGCAATAGGGAGTTTGACACTTGTTTCAGCAAAAGAGGAATTTTTTGTAAAGAAATCGCATGATAGATTCTTGGGTTTTGATCAGCATATTTGTCAGGTAGGAAATGGCATGAGAGTTTTAGGCTCGGTGCCAATCCCAAGCAGTACATTTTTGGCGAAATTTGATCGAGAGGGGCATTTATCTCGACGCGAAAGTTTGGCAAGTAGTCGTGATTACAAACTTTGGCACGAGAACTTTTAGATTTACTAGAAGCGCCCAAGGAGCATGCCCTGACCTCCTGCACTAGGTCGACGTCCTCCTTTTATGGGCTTCGCAGAAGGCCATAAAACTCAGAGGTAGCTGCCATCAATTTCCACGTGCATTCAAGATGCAACGCTTTTGGATGCGGTGAGATTATTCATTAGAATTTTTTGAGACCTCCATATGAATATCTGCAAAGAAAATTACGCTCTCTCAGTCGAGATCCGAAAGTTCATTGAACATGTAGGCGATGCTAAGGAGGAATCCATAACTGACTATTTAGTCTGGAAGTGGAGAGAACTCGACAAGCGTTTCAACTATCTGCGAGTGACGCCTTTCAACCACGACGAGGAGAGTGCAATAACCGGGGCCGACTTCGATCTTGAGCTATGGCTCGTGGGCAAGAGCTTTCAGGTTTCGCTTTCTGTACAAGCTAAGAAATTCATCAAACGCAGCGACTCGTATGTCACACGCTTGAGGTACCCGAAAGGCAGCAAAGCGCAGATGGACAAATTGCTTTCCTATGCTAAGTTCAGAGGCAGCTTACCCTTTTACTTCATTTACACGCTGCCAGAGGTAACAACCATTCCGATGTGCAGCGGCAGAAACGGACTAATACCGCACGCTGAAGACGGCGCTGTTTTCATGGCGGACGCACATGTTATGGAAGATTACGCAAATGGAAAGCATGGGAAACGCATTTCCCGCGACCAGTTGCTAAGTGTCGCAAATCCGTTTCATTGCATGTTTTGCTGCCCACTCGCTGGCTCCAATGCCTATTTCGACCATTATTTCCCGAGCGTCTTGGGCCGGACGCCTAGGCGCGGAGTCGAATTGCCCTCATACGTTCGGCGACTATTGGACTCAACTAAGGACTCTAATCCGCAACATGTTACGTTGGAACCCGCCGAGCGCGAGGGGCTTCGAGCGTTCCGAGTCGTTGGCGTTTATGACATGCGTAATGATTCCTAACTGGTTGCTCAAGCGGACGTCAATAAGGCCGACTGCTGGTTAGCGGACCCAACTCGTTGTGCTTCCACCGATGCGATTCAACTTAGCGCTAGGGCTGTTTGGAATCGAAGCTGATTTCGCGAAAACCTTATGCCTAGTATGCTGGGCATATCGGATATCCCGGCGCCGTTCGCGGTTTAGTACTAGCTTTCTGAATCAGGAGCTGACGATTGGATATCGCCTAAGCCTCAGGTGCGGTCCTGTACGAGGGTGAGATGCGGCTCAATCAATCAGCCTGAGTTCACTCCAGCCATTTTGCGAAACTAAGAAGGCCCGAGCGCCAGAAATCGAAACCGCAGGGAGATTGCGTTAGAAGGCCCCAAGTCTCCAGTAAGGAAGCTTGGCCTAAAGCTTACAAAACGATGAGTTCCAGTACATTTGCGTCGGCCTGACCTTCGGAGCTGCATTTTCGCCTATAGGTCTGAGACCTTCAGCATCCAAAAAATCGTTAGATTAGGTAACTACTTGAATTATGGACGATAAATCAAATGTAACGGTTAGCAAGGCTCCGGAACTTATGAGCGATCAAGCGCCCGAACAGTCAGGCAGCATCGAACCCGTCGTTGCGGCGAGCCCCGAACCCGCCGCCAGCACCGCAGCCAGCACGCAGGCCCAGCAGCGCCAGCGCGCCAGTCATCTGGCGCAGGTTTTGCGCACCGAACTGCGCAAGGCGGTGATTGGCCAGGACGCCGTCATCGATGATGTGCTGACGGCGCTGATAGGCGGCGGTCATGTGCTGCTTGAAGGTGTTCCAGGACTGGGCAAGACGCTGCTGGTACGTGCCTTGGCCAGTTGCCTGGGTTGCGAGTTCGCCCGCATTCAGTTCACCCCCGACCTGATGCCCAGCGACGTGACCGGCCATGCGGTCTACGACCTGCCGACCGAACAGTTCAAGCTGCGCAAAGGTCCGATTTTCACCAATCTGCTGCTGGCCGATGAAATAAACCGCGCGCCGGCCAAGACCCAGGCTGCGCTGCTCGAAGCGATGCAGGAGCGGCAGGTCACGCTGGAAGGCCGCGCATTGCCCATTGCCCAGCCGTTCATGGTGCTGGCCACCCAAAACCCTATCGAACAGGAAGGCACTTACCCACTGCCCGAGGCCGAGCTGGACCGCTTTATGCTCAAGCTGCGCATGGATTACCCGCAGGCGCAGGAGGAGCTGGACATGGTGCGTCAGGTCACGCGCTCGACCCGGGCCGACATGCTCGACGTCCGCCCGCTCAAGGTGATCATGCAGGCCCGCGAAGTCCAGGCGCTGCAACGCATTGCCAGCGATCTGCCGCTGGACGAACAGGTGCTGGATTACGCCGTGCGACTGGCCCGCAGTACGCGCACCTGGCCGGGGCTGAGCCTGGGCGCAGGTCCAAGGGCCTCCATTGCGCTGGTGCGTGGCGGTCGTGCAAGGGCATTGTTGCGCGGCGGCGAGTTCGTCATCCCGGATGACATAAAAGGCTGTGCGCTGGCGGTGCTGCGTCATCGTGTGAGGCTGTCGCCGGAGCTGGACATCGAAGGGCTTTCGGTGGATCAGGTGCTCCGGCAGATCCTCGATCAGGTTCCGGCGCCGCGCCTTTGAAACAGGTATTGAGGCCGTCGACCCTGCTGCTGGGCTGGCTGGGTGTGCTTGCAGGCGCAGCCGTGCTGCTCGGCATACTCCACGCGCTTGGGATCGATTATCCGAAGCAGCTCGACACCCTTTATTGGGGCGCATTGCTGGCGCTTGCGGGCGTGAGCGTTTTCGACGGATTTCGCCTGACACACCAGCCCTCCCCACGCCTGCACCGTCATCTGCCGGGCAGCCTGGCATTGAACCGCTGGAACGAGATAAGACTGGACATCGAACACGCTGGCGGTGCTGTACTGACACTACGCGTCATCGATCACCTGCCCCCCGGAATGGAGTCCGAGGACCTGCCGCAGTCCATCGAAGTGGCTCGACACGCAAAGGCTACGCTTGGCTATCGGATACGGCCCATCAAGCGAGGCCATTTCACCTTTGAACGTTGCGAACTGGCGTTGCGCAGCGGCTTGCGTCTGTGGTCCGCCCGACGTCGCCTCGCACTGCCGGGCAGTACTCGCGTTTACCCGGACTTTGCCCGTCTTTACGACGGTCAACTGCTCGCAGTGGACAACTGGCTCAGCCAGATCGGTGTGCGTCAGTCGCAGCGCCGTGGCCTGGGGCTGGAATTCAACCAACTGCGCGAATTTCGCGAAGGCGACAGCCTGCGGCAGATCGACTGGAAAGCCACGGCCCGCCAGCGCTCACCGATTGCGCGGGAGTACCAGGACGAGCGAGACCAGCAGATCGTGTTCATGCTCGACTGCGGACGACGCATGCGCAGCCAGGACGGCGACCTGTCCCATTTCGATCACGCACTCAATGCCTGCCTGCTGCTCGGTTACGTGGCGTTGCGTCAGGGCGACGCCGTCGGCCTGATGACCTTTGCCGGCGACAAGGATCGCTATCTGTCGCCGGTCAAAGGCCACGGTCAATTGAATCTGTTGCTCAATACCGTCTATGACCTGCAGACCACACAGCGACCCGCCGATTACAGCGCCGCCGCTCGCCATTTGCTGGCCCGACAGAAGCGGCGCTCTCTGGTGGTCGTGATCACCAATCTGCGCGATGAAGACGACGATGAACTGCTGGCGGCGGTCAATCAGCTGGCGCGCAGGCATCGTGTGCTGGTTGCAAGCCTGCGGGAAGAGGTGCTCGACAGCCTGCGTCACGCTCCGGTGCAGACCCACGATGAGGCGCTGAGCTACTGCGGAGCGGTCAGCTTTCTGAACGCGCGTACGACGCTGCACGACCGGATGGTCGCGCATGGCATCAATGTGGTGGACGTACGCCCAGGAGAACTGGGCGCACAATTGGTGACTCGCTATCTTGGCTGGAAGAAAGCGGGAACGCTCTGACCCGCTTTTCCGACTGTTGGCCTGTCAGGCCGAAGCCTCAAGGGGCGGGTAGAAACAGAAATACTGCCGCAGGATATGAACCAACTCGAGATAATCCGTGGATATCTCGAAGAGCTCGAAACCGGAGTCGTAGCAGCCGGGTGTCTCATCTTCATGACACCACAAGCACGTCGCGCTGACGTCAATGGTCTTCATCCCCTCACCACGGGGCATCTTCACACGCAAATCAAACCTGGCACCAACCAGCAGAGGAATACTGCTGATCAGCATCAGCCCCTCTTCCGAGACGTTACCCAGACAACCGAGTGGTCGGTCGGTGTGCCTATTGAAAACCTGAAGATATTCCTGCAATTGGTGTCGTTCGATTTTTCGCTCTTTTAACATGGCAGGCCGCCTTCAGAGACCAGTGAGCATGGTCACGTAGAACTTTGATCCTGCGGCGTTCAACAATGGCAGTGCCGCAGGAACTCCTTAAGACCAGAGCCTTCAGGCTCTTTCATTCCCTTGACAGTCAGCCTAGCGCAAATCTTTCCAACATCCACCCGTAAACGACACCAATCATCCAATCGGGTGTAATTATTTTGAGGCAGGGATCGCTCTCGCGGGCTGGGCCGGCGGGTAGTGACCCAATTGTGCCAGGGTGTCGAGCCGGGCCTTCGCACGGTACGCGTATTCACTGGCCGGATACTGATTCATCAGAAACTGGTAAGTCTGTGCCGCATCGACGTAGAGCTTCTGTCGCTCCAGGCACTGCCCGCGCAACATCGAGACCTCAGGCTGGACATAACGCCGCTCGCGACTCTGACGTTCAACCTTGGATAGGTCGAGCATCACGCGGTCGCAATCGCCTTCCTGATAAGCACGATAGGCATGATCCAGATTGGAGTTCATTGCCCAACGGGTGCAACCGCTGACCGCAGCCAGTAATACAACAATCGTTACAATACGCATGGGACTCTCCTGTTCTCTGCCATTTATCGGCTCGACATCCAATTTCTTCAGGCCGATCGAGCACCGGCCGTCAGCCGATTGCCCTGCCTGCCAGCAGCAAGGTAGTGCAAAGGAACAATGACTAAAGACCCAGACAGGAGTAGCCTCTCGCTGCGCTTCAATTAAGGAGTTTGTGCATGACCGTTCGCCGCACCAAAATCGTCGCCACACTTGGCCCTGCCAGCAACTCGCCGGAAGTCATCGAACAACTGATCCTCTCGGGTCTTGATGTTGCTCGTCTGAACTTCTCCCACGGCACCCCGGATGAGCATAAGGCTCGCGCCAAACTGATCCGTGACATCGCCGCCAGACACGGGCGCTTCGTCGCTCTGCTGGGCGACCTGCAAGGTCCCAAGATCCGTATCGCCAAGTTCACCGACAAGCGGATAGAGCTGAAAGTGGGTGACAAGTTCACCTTCTCCACCGCTCACCCGTTGACCGGTGGCAACCAGCAGATCGTGGGTATCGACTACCCGGATCTGGTCAAGGATTGCGGCGTGGGCGACGAGCTGTTGCTCGACGACGGTCGCGTGGTCATGCGCGTCGACACTCAGACCGCTGACGAACTGCACTGCACCGTCCTGATCGGTGGCCCGCTGTCGGACCACAAAGGCATCAACCGTCGCGGCGGTGGCCTGACAGCGCCTGCGCTGACTGAAAAAGACAAGCAGGACATCAAACTCGCTGCGGAAATGGACCTGGACTATCTGGCCGTTTCTTTCCCGCGCGACGCTGCCGACATGGAATACGCCCGCAAGCTGCGTGACGAATCCGGCGGCACTGCCTGGCTGGTCGCCAAGATCGAACGCGCCGAAGCGGTTGCCAACGACGAAGTGCTCGACGAACTGATCCGCGCCAGTGACGCCGTCATGGTTGCCCGTGGCGACCTGGGTGTGGAAATCGGCGATGCCGAACTGGTCGGCGTTCAGAAACGCATCATTCTGCACGCCCGTCGCCACAACAAAGCGGTGATCGTTGCGACGCAGATGATGGAGTCGATGATCTCCAGCCCCATGCCGACCCGCGCCGAAGTGTCCGACGTGGCCAACGCCGTGCTCGACTACACCGACGCCGTCATGCTGTCGGCTGAAAGTGCGGCAGGCTCCTATCCGATCGAGGCGGTTCAGGCCATGGCGCGCATCTGCGTCGGCGCTGAAAAGCACCCGACCGGCAAGACCTCCAGCCACCGCATCGGCCACTCGTTCACCCGTTGTGACGAAAGCATCGCGCTGGCAGCCATGTACACCGCCAACCACTTCCCCGGCGTGAAAGCGATCATCGCATTGACTGAAAGCGGCTACACCCCGCTGATCATGTCGCGCATTCGCTCTTCGGTACCGATCTATGCGTTCTCACCGCACCGTGGCACTCAGGCCCGCGCGGCGATGTTCCGTGGCGTCTACACCGTACCGTTCGACCCGGCAGCCCTGCCACCAGGTCAGGTCAGTCAGGCAGCCGTTGACGAGCTGCTCAAGCGCGGTCTGGTCGAGCAAGGTGACTGGGTCATCCTGACCAAAGGCGACAGCTACCACACCATCGGTGGCACCAACGGCATGAAGATCCTGCACGTCGGCGATCCATTGGTCTGACGTACAGCGCAACATGCAAAAGCCCCGACTCGCGAGAGCCGGGGCTTTTTCATGGACCTTGAGAGCGGATGCAGAGCGTCCCGAGAGGCGTTACCCCGCTGGACTGGAAGGATCAGGGCACTCAGCCCGTGATGCTCCGCGTCACGTCACTCCCGCCCGACAAACACATCCGCCAGCAACTGATTGCGCGGCAGCCCGGCCAGGTAAAGCCGCTTGGCAAACACCTCGACACTCTCGGGACTGCCGCACACCAGCGCCATGGCATGCCGCGACAGCATGCGCAGCCCGGCCAGCGCGTCTTGAAGCGTTTCTTGAGTGATCAACTGAACCTGCACGTTCGGACACCGGACAGCCAACGCCTGCAACTCGGCCTTCAGATAATGCGCCTGTTCGTCATGCGCCAGATGGATCAACCGAATCGCGCCCTGATGCTCCTGACGCAACGCCTCGCGCAGGATTCCCCACAACGGCCCAAGCCCGGTGCCCGCCGCCAACAGCAGCAAGGGCTTGTCCTGCCAGTCCGGGTCGTAACGCAACGCCCCGCCACGCAGTTCGCCGAGTCTCAGCTCATCGCCGACCTGCAGCTGACGCGCATGGTCACAGAAGGCGCCGGGTTGTCGACAATCCAGATGAAACTCCAGAAAGGTATCTTCACCCGGCAGGCTCGCCAGCGAGTACGGCCGCGCCACGCCCTTCTCGGTCCACAGCACCTGGTGCTGCCCTGCGCGATAACGCAGCGGCTTGCCCGGTTCCAGTCGCAAACGCATCACCGTCGGGCTGAGCCAGTCGCAGCCCTGGACCGTTGCTGGCATACCGTCCAGCAACGGGTCGAACACTTCGACCGTGAGGTCTTGGACCACCTTGCACTGGCACGCCAGACGCCAGCCTTGCTGACGCTTTTCGGCAGGCAACGCCTCAGGCAATGCGTCGAGCGGATCACCCTTCACGCAGCGCACCAGACACGCGTGGCAACTGCCAGCCCGACAACTGTAAGGCACAGACACACCGGCCTGATTCAGGGCATCGAGCAGATTACTGGCTTCGCTGACCGCCCAGCTGCGGTCACCGACGTGCAAATGCGGCATCAAGGCGCCCCGTGCAGAAAATAACGGCGATTGTACAGACTGGCCTGTCGGGCAGGTTATACTGCCGCGCCTTTTTGCGCCCGCTACGGCTACCCTGACAGCTCTGGTTCAAGCCGCAGTCCCCGACTGTCGCCGATAGCGTAATTGAATGTTCCCGTCCTTACAGAGGAGCGCGCCGCATGACCGTGATCAAGCAAGACGACCTGATTCAGAGCGTTGCAGACGCCCTGCAATTCATTTCCTACTACCACCCCGTGGATTTCATCCAGGCCATGCACGAGGCGTATCTGCGTGAAGAATCGCCCGCCGCCCGCGACTCCATCGCCCAGATTCTGATCAACTCGCGCATGTGCGCGACCGGTCATCGCCCTATCTGCCAGGACACCGGCATCGTCACCGTGTTCGTACGTGTCGGCATGGACGTACGCTGGGACGGCGCCACCATGGGCCTGGACGACATGATCAACGAAGGCGTGCGTCGCGCCTACAACCTGCCTGAAAACGTGCTGCGCGCTTCGATCCTGGCCGACCCGGCCGGTGCTCGCAAGAACACCAAGGACAATACCCCTGCGGTCATTCACTACTCCATCGTTCCGGGCAACACCGTGGAAGTGGACGTGGCGGCCAAGGGCGGCGGTTCGGAAAACAAATCGAAGATGGCGATGCTCAACCCGTCCGACTCGATCGTCGACTGGGTGCTGAAAACCGTACCGACCATGGGCGCGGGCTGGTGCCCACCGGGCATGCTTGGCATCGGCATTGGCGGCACCGCCGAGAAGGCAGCGGTCATGGCCAAGGAAGTGTTGATGGAATCCATCGACATTCACGAGCTCAAGGCCCGCGGCCCGCAGAACCGTATCGAAGAGATGCGTCTGGAGCTGTTCGAGAAGGTCAACCAGCTGGGCATCGGCGCTCAGGGTCTGGGCGGTCTGACCACCGTGCTTGACGTCAAGATCATGGACTACCCGACCCACGCCGCCTCGCTGCCGGTGTGCATGATCCCCAACTGCGCCGCCACTCGCCACGCTCACTTCGTGCTCGACGGCACAGGTCCGGCCTCGCTCGAAGCGCCATCGCTGGACGCCTACCCGGAAATCGTCTGGGAAGCCGGCCCATCGGCCCGCCGCGTCAACCTCGACACCCTGACCCCGGAAGAAGTGCAGAGCTGGAAGCCGGGCGAAACCGTCCTGCTCAACGGCAAGATGCTCACCGGCCGCGACGCCGCGCACAAGCGCATGGTCGAGATGCTCAACAAGGGCGAGACTCTGCCGGTCGACCTCAAGGGTCGCTTCATCTACTACGTCGGCCCGGTTGATCCGGTGCGCGAAGAAGTCGTTGGCCCGGCTGGCCCGACCACCGCCACGCGCATGGACAAATTCACCCGTCAGATCCTCGACCAGACCGGCCTGCTGGGCATGATCGGCAAATCCGAGCGCGGCCCGACTGCCATCGAAGCCATTCGTGACCACAAAGCCGTCTACCTGATGGCCGTCGGCGGCGCCGCCTACCTCGTCGCCCAGGCGATCAAGAAATCCAAGATCGTTGCCTTTGCCGAACTGGGCATGGAAGCCATCTACGAGTTCGAGGTCAAGGACATGCCGGTGACCGTTGCCGTCGACAGCAACGGCGAGTCCGTCCACATCACCGGCCCCGCGATCTGGCAGAAGAAGATCAGCGACAGTCTGGCGGTGGAAGTGCAGTAAGTCATACCGTGCACAGCAAGACATGAAAAACCCGGCGAGCGCCGGGTTTTTCATTTCATCTTCAAACGCCCTGTTGGAACGATCTATTTCTTCTCATCAAACCGAACCGACCGAATGATCGAGTCAATCGTGGCAAAGTCTTGGTAGTGGCCCACCGTTTCGAACAGCAACCGAGTGCTCGCGTTATAAACAACTGCCATCAGACAAGTACCGCTTCTGGAATCGAAACGCAGCCAGAGGACGCGCAACAGCCGATGCGAGACTTCAGGCATTACGAGAGTAAGGTGTGTTCAAGCATTCAAAGCGGCGTCTATCAAGGTCTGTAAGGCTGATTTCAGGACATCACGTCCAGTTAAGCGTGATCGCCCTGCTACCAACCTGTACTCACCAACGATCAATACGCTCTTTCCCGCCACCTGATCGTTGCTAAAACAGGGGCTCCAATTCAGCCAAACACATCCAGAGGCTTCGTCGGATCGACCCCGATGATATGAATGGGCGACTCATCCAGGTACAGCCCGTCGAACAGGAAAGGGATGTTCTGATGATTGCCACTGAGCGCCACCTGGAACTGCTGGCCCTTGGCGTTGCTTTCGAAGGAACGCAGGTAAGTACGATCCTGCTCCTCGTTGTATTCAACCTTCAGCGTACCGTTGTAACCATTGCCGTCACGCTCCAAACCTATATCGAGGATATAAAAGGCGTCGCCATCTTCGAAGTCGGTAATCAGGTCTGAATAACTGCCATCTGCCGTCCGGTAACTGTCCTCGACGTTGTAGTAGAGGAAAATATCCCGACCTGCCCCACCACTGATGGTGTCCTTTCCATAACCGCCCACTATCACGTCGTCGCCAGCACCGACGTTGATCCGGTCGTTGCCTTGAAACCCGACCAGTTGATCATCGTAGTCACCGCCATTGAGCGTGTCGTTCCCGGCGGTTCCGACGACATCCAGATTGTCCTGCGTCAGGCTGTTGACCACTTTCTGCCCGGTGGGATTACCGAAGTCGAAGGCATTGCGGTTCAGATCCAAGGTAAGGTCACCGTTGAACAACACTTCGAATCGATTGCCAGCGGCATCGGTTTCCATTGATTTCAGAATCGTCTGAGTGCCAGCGGCATTGAGTTCGACTTTCAAGGTGCCGTTGTAACCGTTACCCAGCCCCGTGAAGTTCAGACCGGCCAGGTCGATGATGTCACCCTGAGCCGCACTGAAATCAGTGATCAGGTCTCGCGTCTGGATGCCTGAAGTAGCGTGAACGCTGTCCGTGATCGCGCTGAAAACAAAATCATCAGCCCCGTCCCCGCCCGTCAATGTGTCGCCACCCGCACCGCCCACCAGACGGTCGTCTCCAGCCAGGCCCGACAGCGTGTCCCTGCCTGCATAGCCCATCAGCGTCTCGGCGCCTGCCAATGTTCCAGAAACCGTGTCAGCCGCCTCGCTGCCGCCGATCAGACGCTGGAAGTTAGCGGCGTTGAAGTCCACAGAATCAAAGAACTCCAGCACAAACGTATTGCCGTCTGCATCGGCCTCGTAGCTTCTCAGGAACGTGTGATCATAATCACCCTCGGTGCTGACCTTGAGCGTGCCGTTTGTGCCGTCACCCAACCCCGTGAAACCCAGCGCAGTGAGATCAAGCCGGTCCCTGTTCGAATTGAAGCCCGAGATCCAGTCGACATTTTCATCGCTGCCAGCAGCACTCAGGTAACTGTCCTTCAGCGAAAGATACCGGAAGACGGCAGTGCCGTTGGCGACCAGATCATCGCGCCCGGCTCCGCCAATAATCACATTGTTGCCACCCCGATCCGGGGCAATGTAGTCATAGCCCGCCCCACCGTAGATGACGTCATTGCCGCCGGAAAAGCTCTCGATAACGTTATCGCCCGCCGTGCCGTACCAGAAAATCTTTCGCTTATCAGCCATGGGAATTGCTCCAGAAAAGTCGTGCCCGTCAGTACCTGACTCTTCTGTGATGGCCCACAAGGAGGTTGGTTCGAAGGCCATCACTGGCCAGCATCCGGCCTTTGCAATCAGCGAGGACCGTCATGCAGGTTAAATCAACGTTGCCTTAAGGCAGTCCAGAAAGACCTGGACGCGGTGCGGAATCTGGTGGCGTGAGGGTAATACGGCGGTGATCACCAACTGCTCCGGCAACACGTCTTCAAGCTCCACGACACACAGTCTGCCTTGTGCGACGTCTTCGCGGACGTCCCAGTAGGTGAGCAGCGCCAGTCCCAGTCCTTGCTGGCAGGCGGTGCGCACGGCCTCGACACTATTGGCCGAAAACATGCCCTCCCCTTTGAACGCCACCGGTTCGCGACCCCGTACAAAGGGCCAGTGCGGCATGCCATGCAGCCCAATGCACCGATGGTGGTGAAGATCGTGAAGGACGCCGGGCAGTCCATGTTCAGCCAAGTAGCCCGGACTTGCGCACAGGACGCGTGGATTGGCGGCCAAGGGACGAGCGACCAGGGTCGAATCGCGCAGCGTCGCAATACGAATCGCCACGTCGATACCGAGCCCCACGATATCGACAATGCTGTCGGAAAGATTCAAATCGATGCGCAGCGCCGGGTGGTCGCTCAGGAGTGTCGGGATCAGGGGCATGATGACGCTTTGTCCGAAGACCGTCGGCGCAGTCACCTTCAAGACGCCACTGACCGACCCTGCGCCTGTCCTCAGCGTTGTTTTGGCGGCCGCGCTGGCGTCGAGCAGCGTATGGGCGAATGGCAGAAATGTCTCGCCCTCCGGTGTCAGCGAAATCGAACGCGTGGTCCGATGCACCAGCCGGACGGACAACGCCTGTTCGAGCGCGGCCAGCCTGCGCGAAATGGCCATGGGTGATACCCCCAAACGGCGTGCGGCGCCGGACAGGCTGCCACTGTCGACAATGACCGCAAAAGCCTCAACGTCCGAGATCTGCATGGTTTATATCCATTTGCGTTAAGGCGCCTTATCGAGTTGGCAGGGTGTTGCGCCGCTGATTGAAGGCCTAATCTACCTCGACCCGCCGTAAAGGCTATCCGAAAAGAGGACAACCCACGTGCTGCCGCCAAAGATTCTAACGCCTTACGATATTGCAGCCTGCTCCTTGAAGAACCGTTTCGCAGTCGCGCCCATGACACGTGTCAGCGCGACGGAACACGGACACGCGACGCCGGAGATGGTCCGCTATTACGAACGCTTTGCCCGCGGCGGCTTTGGACTGGTCATTACCGAAGGCATCTACACCGACCAGCAGCACTCGCAGGGTTACGCGTTCCAGCCCGGCCTTACCGATGACGCACAGGCTCACGCGTGGCGAGCCATCACGGACGGCATTCACCAGCATCAGGGCAAGGTCTTCGCCCAGATCATGCACGCCGGCGCGCTTAGTCAGGGCAACCGTTTTGTCGACACTCCAGCCGCCCCTTCGGCGTTGCGTCCCAAGGGAGAGCAGATGGCGTTCTATCGCGGTGAAGGGCCTTATCAAGTGCCCCGTGCGATGACCGAAAACGACATTGCCGATGCTATCGACGGCTTTGCTCGAGCAGCAGCGCTGGCGGTCAATACGGCGGGCTTTGACGGGATCGAAATCCACGGCGCCAACGGCTACCTGCTCGATCAATTTCTGACTGACTACACCAACCAGCGTAACGATCGCTGGGGCGGCGGCCTGGCGCAGCGGATCAATCTGATCCTGGAAGTGGTCAAGGCCGTGAAGGCTGCGGCAGGAAAAGTGCCGACAGGCGTGCGAATTTCTCAAGGCAAGGTCAATGACTTTGAACACAAGTGGGCTGAACAGGAACGCGCCGCAGAGATGATTTTCGGCTCACTCCGCGAGGCAGGCGTCGACTTTATTCATGTCACCGAACATGACGCCTGCAAGCCTGCGTTTTCCGAAGGGGGCGCCAGCCTGGTTGAACTGGCGCGTCGCTATGCACCCGCGACGACGCTGATCGCCAATGGCGGTCTGCATACACCCGAGCAACTGTCCCGCAGCCTGGACGACGGCGCCGATGTCATCGCAATCGGGAAAGCCGCACTGGCCAATCCCGACCTGCCAAAACGACTGGCCAGCGGAACACCTCTGGCTGATTTCGATGGTTCGCTTCTGGGCCCAATCGCCAACATCAAACAGGTTGAGCTGACAGCGTCCTGATCACGGTGCAGAAGCGGACAGCGATGTCCGCCTCTACCTGAAACGCCGAAAGCGCGCGGTTTGGAGACACGCGATGATCACCGCCAAGGTACGAGTTGATGCTGTCAGGCGCATCCTTGGATCAGCGCTGCAGACCGTGACTGGCCGCTTCTGTTGGCCAACAGCAGCCATTCGTGAACGACTGCGTTCAGCCAAAAGGCGGACGTTCAGCAGCCACCCACCAAACGCATAATGACCCTGCATTCTTGCCATTTTTGATCGGTTTTAACGTAGCGCGGGCCATGAACGCAGCTGCCGCCGAAACCTGCCGCATGCGCTCAACCGTGATGAGTAATCCTGGCAGTTTGAGGGCGAGGTTTGCGTTTTGTCGGCGAATCGTCTGGTGACCATTGCCACACAGGGTCTGACAGATGCTCGGCAAAGAAGTCGGACAATGCCCTGATCTTCGCCGGGCGGCTTCGGGCTGACGGCGTTACAAAATACAGCCCGCCCTTGGCCATGCTCCAGTCTGGTAACAGCACTTCCAGCCTGCCATCGGCGAGGTACTCGCTGGCAATGAATTCCGGCAACTCGGCAATGGCCAGTCCTTCCAGCAGGAAGGGTAACAGCGCATCCGAGTTGGTAACTCGCAGAGGTCCGCTTGGCATGACGTCTTCTTCCGTGCCGTCTTGGTGAGTAAAACGCCAGACTTGGGTACGGGCGCGATAGGCGTAACGCATACAGATGCGATTTGCCAGCTCACGCGGATGGGATGGACGCCCATGGGTTTCGATGTACGCAGGCGAGGCCACCGCAAATTGCGTGACAGCGCAGAGTCGGCGTGCGACCAGTGACGAATCGGGCATGACGGCGATGCGCAGCGCTGCATCGAAACCTTCGGCGATCAGATCGACCGAGGCATCGGACAGGTGCAGGTCAATGGAGAGTTCAGGGTATTGGCGTATCAGTTTGGGCAACAGCGGCGCGACCCAGCGCAAACCGAATGACATCGGCACGGCGAGTCGCACCTGGCCCCGTGGTTGCACCGACAGGTCTTGGGCTTCGCTTTCGACTTCTTCCGCTTGTCGGTAAATCTCACCTGCTTTGGCGGCCATGCTTGACCCGAACTCCGTCAACGCCAATTGACGTGACGTTCGATTGAACAGGCGACCGCCCAAGCGCTCTTCCAGACGGGCGACCGCGCGCGACACCGTCGGCACCGACACACCCATCAGCCTTGCCGCCGCGGCGAACGATCCTTCTTCAGCCACTTTGGCGAACATGGCCAGACCTTCGAAGTCAGGAAAATTGCTCATTTCATTTCTGCAATGATGGCTTGCAGGCAATTCTATTTTGAAAGGACACAGGCGTCGATATGCTTCTTCCACACCGAAGTTCATCTCTCACTTGATGACAACATTCTGGAGAACACCATGACTCGCAAACTTGAAGGCAAAATCGCACTGGTGACTGGCGGCACGACCGGTATCGGTCTGGCCACCGCCAAACGCTTCGCTGAAGAGGGCGCATACGTCTACATCACTGGCCGTCGTCAGGCTGAACTGGACAACGCCGTCTCACGGGTTGGTAACGCCACCGGCGTCAAGGTTGACTCAACCAGGCTTGAGCAACTCGATGCGTTGTACCAGCAGATCGGTGAAGAAAAAGGTCGCATCGATGTGCTCTTCGCCAACGCCGGGGGCGGTTCGATGTTGCCATTGGGCGACATCACCGAAGCGCACTACTACGACACCTTCGACCGCAACGTCAAGGGCGTGCTGTTCACCGTTCAAAAAGCCTTGCCGCTGCTCGCCAAAGGCGCCTCGGTCATCCTCACGGGCTCGACGGCGGGCAGTTCGGGCACTGCGGCGTTCAGTGTGTACTCCGCCTCGAAGGCGGCCGTCAGGGCGTTCGCCCGTAGCTGGATTCTGGACTTGAAGGACCGCAACGTGCGTGTCAACACCCTTAGCCCCGGTGCGACCAAAACACCCGGTCTGGTAGAGCTGGCCGGTCAGGACGCTGCCCAGCAGCAAGGGCTGCTCGACTACCTGGCGTCGCAAGTGCCGATGGGCCGTGTCGGCGAGCCGGATGAGATTGCTGCAGCCGCCCTGTTTCTGGCTTCTGACGACGCCAGTTTCGTCAACGGCATTGAGCTGTTCGTCGACGGCGGTCAGGCGCAGATCTGACCGGGCGCGGGGACGGCGGCGCCCTCCGTCCCTGCCCCCCCCTCCAGCACACCCCCTCTGAAAGCATCAATTTCGTCGCCTTCGTACTGGCCGGGCGCAATCCGTTGTGCGGTGATGGGATGAGGCGGCATCGGAAACACGCGGCTGATCGTTGATCGCCCGAAACAACATTCGATACTTACCGGACGGCGTCTTGCCAACGCTGGAGACAAGCGCCTGACAGCTCCAAAGACAGGCCCTTCAACGTCATCCCTCTGCCCAATAGCAGGATGCCTCTCTATCCGTTGAGTGAAATTTCCGAGAGAATCCCAACCCCTTGCGCCTGCTTATTCCGGTCTCTAGGCTTCCCCGGTCGCTGCAAAATCAGCGATCGGGTTTGGTAGACCTGTCTTTGCTGGCGCAACGCGTCACCTCTGCGAGGGGAGTTTTTTCGTCTCGCTATTATGGTGGCCGTGCGCATGGCATCTTCGGATGCACCGGGTGCCAGCAGCCGGTCTACCAACTTGCACACGGCCGCCACCTTATCGTTTGGTAGCGATAACTGACGGCTCCTTCATCATCTGCTGGAGTTAATACATGCTACAAAAACTCATCCCCGATCCACCAAACGCCCTGTACACCATCAACCAATCCGTCACCCAGGAAGAAGCGCTCAACTACGCCTCGGACCTGTTGCGCTGCATCATCACCACCGCTTACGAGTCGGGCGACAATGCCGAGGGCACGAGCCGGGATCTGGTGTTTGCGGTGTTGCACATGGCGGAACTGGCCAAGGCCATGGTGGATCGCTCGCTCGACAGTATTGTCCAGCTGGCTTGATACGCACTCGGGGCCGTTGCTGGCCCCTTCCCTTCAGTTGCGCTGATCCAGCAGGTTGACCACCAGCCGGTCGATCCAGCCCCAGAGGCGCTGCTTGACGCGTCGCCACAGTGGCCGGGCTTTCCAGTCGGCCAGGGTGATTTCGGCACTCAGAGCGAAGTCTTTTTCGAAGCTGGCGACCACGTCTCTTGTCAGGGTTGGATCGAGGGCTTCGACGTTGGCTTCCAGGTTGAAGCGCAGGTTCCAGTGGTCGAAGTTGCACGAGCCGATGCTGACCCAGTCGTCGATCAAAACCATTTTCAAGTGCAGGAAGCACGGCTGGTATTCGAAGATTTTCACGCCAGCGCGCAACAGGCGCGGGTAATAACGATGGCCTGCGTAGCGCACGGACGGGTGATCAGTGCGTGGTCCGGTGAGCAGCAAACGCACATCGACGCCACGCGCTGCGGCTCTGCGCAGCGAGCGGCGGACTTTCCAAGTGGGCAGGAAGTACGGCGTCGCCAGCCAGATGCGTTTCTGGCCGGTGTTCAGGGCGCGCACCAGTGATTGCAGGATGTCGCGGTGCTGACGTGAGTCGGCGTAGGCCACGCGGCCCAGCCCTTCTCCGGAAACCGGAACGCTGGGCAGGTGCGTCAGGCCGAAGTTCTCTTTCGGTCGCCATGCGGTGCGGCGCGGGTTGACGTGAAACTGTCGGTTGAACAGCGCCTGCCAATCCATCACCAGCGGACCGGTGATTTCCACCATCACCTCGTGCCACTGGCTGACTTCCTTGTCCGGCTCCCAGAACTCATCGGTCACGCCGGTGCCGCCGACCACGGCCAAGGCCTTGTCCACCACCAGAATTTTGCGGTGGTCACGATAGAAATTACGCAGGCCGCGCCGCCAATGGATCGCGTTGTAGAAACGCAGGATCACACCGGCATCGGTCAGTTGTTTGCGCAGGCCTGCGTCGAAGGCTTTGGAGCCGAAGTCGTCGAACAGACAGCGCACGATGACACCGCGTCGGGCTGCGTCTACCAGTGCCCGCACCATCGCATCGGCACAGGCGCCCGCCTCGACCAGATACAGTTCCAGATCGACCTGCTGCTCGGCGCGGTCGATGGTAGCAATCATGCGCGGGAAGAACGCCGGACCGTCGATGAGCAGTTTGAACTGGTTGTTTTCACGCCACGGAAAGATCGCACTGCTCATATCAGCGCGCCGTGAAGATCAGGACGGCGCCGACGGGCACCGACAGGCTGATCGCCGACAGACTTGCGTGAGTGCGCAATGCGTTGAAATCCGGCACGAGATCGAAGTCCTGAGCGTGAACCACCAAAGGCTCAAGCGTCACGACCTGAAAGCGTCGATCATCCAGACGCGTGGCCAGTAATTCGGCGTTGTAGGTATGGGTCTTGCCACGCAGGCTGACTGACAGCGGCAGGCGCAACTCCAGCTGTGCGCCGGGCGCCAGGGCGTTGATGGGGCGCATGTCGAGCCGGGCGTTGATTCTGGCAGCGGGAAACTGGCGTGTCTGAAATACCTGATCACGCAGTTGCTCGTCACGCTGGGCGATGCCGGTGCTGACCGATTCCATCTCGACTTCAACCTCGGCCAGCCCCTTGTCATCAACCTTGCCGTGCAGCACCAGGAAGCGATGCACTTCGGCGATGTCGGTGTTTTTGGTGGAGGTGAACGACAGGCGTGATGACTCGTTATCCAGATACCAGCTGGCGTGGGCGGGAAGCGCCGCTGTGGCCAGAAGAACCAACAGCAGGCGAGGCAGGTTGAGCATGCAGACTCCGGGCGGGCAATTGAGGAGCACCTTATCCGCCTGTCAGACCGCTGGCAAACCGCTCCGTTCGTCCGGCGTCTGTTATGGCGATTTCGACAACAGACGACAACCTTCCAGCGGCCCTTGCCAGGCGGCGATGCTGACACGTCCAAGACCGCTGGCAATCACGCGTTTCTGCTGGGGGTCATCGATCAGCGTGCTGGGCACGTACTGTTTGATATAGGCCCGGCAATACGCCTCGGGGTTGTTCACCACGTAGCGGCACGAGCAGTATTCCTTGGCGGTATACGCGCTGATGATGGTCGGAAACGCTTGCAGGGCGACGCGGTACTGGAAGATGAGTACAGCCAGCGCCGCGAGCAACAGCAGCAGCAGCAGACTGGTGAACGGACGGCGCAGGATGAACGCTCGACGATTACTCATTGCCCGTTCTCCTTGCCGAACGCTGCCTGGATGCGTTTGAGCATCTGGTCGTGGTCATAGCTGCCGTCGCGGTCGTCGGCGTAGCGCACGATCACCAGCTTCTGGCTGGGGATGACGTAGAGCGCCTGGCCCCAATGGCCGAGCGCGGCGAAGGTGTCAGCGGGTGCGTCGGGCCAAGGGCCGCTGCCACCGTCGGCAGTGCGGTTGAGCCACCACTGCCCGCCCGGCACTTCGACCCTGGCCTGAATTTGCTCGCCGTTGAAGGGCGTCAGTACGAAGTCCATCCATGCCTTGTTGAGCAACGGTTTGTCCTGCCACTGCCCGCCACGCTGCATCAGCAGGCCGATGCGTGCCAGATCCCGGGCGGTCATGTAGGCGTAGGACGACCCCACGAAGGTACCGCTGGCATCGGTTTCCCAGACGGCGCTGCGAATGCCGAGCGGTTCGAACAGTGCGGTCCAGGGATAACTCGGGTAGGCCTCGGCACCGACCATGCCCTTCAAGGCGGCTGCCAGCACGGTGCTGTCGCCGCTGGAATACAGGTAGCGCGTGCCAGGTGTCGTAGCGGCCTTGTGGCCGGCGGTGAAGCGGGCCATGTCGTCGCGACCGCGGGTGTACAGCATCGCGACCACAGAGGAATTGAGCGGCGCGTATTCGTAATCTTCCTGCCAGTCCAGACCGGACGCCCAGTGCATCAGGTCTTGAACGGTGACGTCGGGATGAGCGCTGAAGGGCTTGTAGAACTTCGCCACCGGGTCTGTCAGTTGAAAGCGCCCTTCCCCGAATGCCACGCCCAGCACCGTTGCGAGGATGCTCTTGCTGGCCGACCAGGTCAGGTGCGGCGTTTCTGCGGTGGTCACTCCGGCGTAGCGCTCATAGACGATCTCGCCATTGCGGATCACCAGCAGCGCATCGGTGCGCACGCCCGTGCGGTTGACTTCGTCACGGGCCGGGAAGGCGTAGGTTTCCAGTGCATCGAGTGCGGCGCTGCGGGGGGTCGGTCGAGAAGACCATTGCTCGCCGGGCCAGGTTTCGGCCTGTGCATTCAATGCGTTTGCACCCAGGGCTATCAACAGAAACAAGCGAGCCAATCGAGACAGCATGACGAGTCCTCGCAAATTGATCCGGGCACCGTAGCAGGCGTTTATGACAGTCGTGCGGCGCAATGCGTGTTCGTGCTTCTGTTAAGCATTCGCACGCAGCCCGTGACGCTCTGCGTCACTTCAACGGCGGACGCGGAACGAGGGACGGATCACGCGCGTTGCGGCCGTCACACAACCATCACCAAAGCTTCATGGGCATGACACGCCATCTCCCTAGCCTGCAACCACAGCAAAGCGCTTGGACAATTCAGTCGACCGGCCATTTCGCAAGGCTGGCTCATGGAGATTCGTATGACCCAGATCGCACGCATTCGTGAAAACACTTCTGAACGCCGTCTTCAGGCCGAGCGCCTGATTGGAGCACGAGCCTTGCAGGAAGCACAGGCTTTGCGTTTCAGCGTGTTCAGTGAGGAGTTCAACGCCCGCCTCAACGGCGCAGAACAAGGTCTGGATATCGACGACTACGACGTGCATTGCTCGCACATCGGGGTACGTGACCTGAACACCGGGCGACTGGTGGCGACCACGCGCTTGCTCGATCACAAGGCGGCCACCACTCTGGGTCGCTTCTACAGCGAAGAGGAATTCAGTCTGCATGGGCTGGTTCATCTGCAGGGTCCGATTCTGGAGCTGGGCCGCACCTGTGTGGATCCGGCCTACCGCAACGGCGGCACCATCGCCGTGTTGTGGAGTGAGCTGGCCGAAGTGCTCAATGAGGGCGGCTACAGCTACCTGATGGGCTGCGCGAGTATCCCGATGCAGGACGGCGGCATTCAGGCCCACGCGATTATGCAGCGCCTGCGCGAACGCTACCTGTGCAACGAGCACCTGCGTGCCGAACCGAAGAACCCGCTGCCGGCCCTGGACATTCCGAGCAACGTGATCTGCGAGATGCCCCCGCTGCTCAAGGCTTACATGCGCCTGGGTGCGAAAATCTGCGGCGAGCCGTGCTGGGACGAAGACTTTCAGGTTGCCGATGTGTTCATCCTGCTCAAGCGCGACGATCTGTGCCCACGCTACGCCCGTCACTTCAAGGCGGCGGTGTGATGAGTCGGGTACGCGGCTATGCCCGCGTAGTCAGAGTGCTGTTGGTGGTTGCGTTGGGGCTGACGATTGCCGGGGCCTTTGCGGTACTGGAGCGCTTGAAGTTCGGCAGTTCCATGGAGCGTCGTCAGCGCTGGAGCCGCTGGTTCATGGCGCGTCTGAGCAATGCCCTGCCGTTTCGCGTCACCGTCACTGGCGAGCTGCCGCGTGAGCCGATGCTGTGGGTCAGCAATCATGTGTCATGGACTGACATTGCTCTGCTGGGCATGCTTGCCCCGCTGTCGTTTCTGTCCAAAGCCGAAGTGCGGACCTGGCCGGTTGCGGGCTGGCTGGCGCTGAAAGCCGGCACGCTGTTCATCCGTCGCGGTTCGGGTGACAGTCGCTTGATCCAGAAGCAGATGAGCCGCCATCTGCAACAGGGCAATGCGCTGCTGATCTTCCCGGAAGGCACCACCACTGATGGCAAGAGCCTGCGCACCTTCCATGGTCGCCTGTTGTCGAGCGCCATCGAAGCGGGCGTGGCGATTCAGCCGGTCGCGATTGCCTATTCACGTGACGGTAAGCCTGACCCGATTGCGCCGTTCATTGGGGATGATGACCTGCTGTCGCACTTGCGCCGCCTGTTCGCCAACGAGCAAAGCGATGTGCACATCCACCTGCTCGCACCCATCCAGACCGCCGATCAGGAACGCGCCGCTCTGGCCTACAAGGCACAACAGGCGGTTCAAATCGCGCTGTTCGGCGAAAGCGCTCAGCCGAGCGAAGTCACCTCGCGACCCGCCAAGGCAGCCTGAGCAAAGGCCTGCAATTGCGGATAGAACTCAGCGAAATCCGCACTCAGGGGTTGGTAAAGCGCCTGCAGTTCCTGCATGCCGCCTGCCAGCCCTTCCGGCCGTGACAGACGCCGGGAGATCCCGCTCAGCACCTGCTCCAATACGCCGAACTCCCGATACGAACCCAGCCAGTCCTGCGCCGCCATGCGCGGTGCGATCAGCGCCAGCCGTTCCGGCAATTGTGGCTCGGCAGCCAATACGCCGTAGACCTTGCGCGTGAAGCTCTCCAGCGGCAGATCCGCATAGCGATGCCAGTCACGCGCCAGGCAATGGTCGAAAAACACGTCAAGCATGATGCCCGCGTAGCGACGTCGCTGCGTCGGAAAGCGGGCGATGGACGCCTTGATCAACGGATGGTTGTCAGTGAATGCGTCGATGCTGCGATGCAACTGGATGGCCGCTTCAAGCTCCGCAGGGAAACGCCCCGGCAGCGGGCCTTTGACAAAGTCGCCGTACAGGCTGCCGAGCAATTGGGCGGGTCGATGACCGCCGAGATGGAGATGTGCCAGATAGTTCATAGTGGCAAGCGTACGCCGCTTTTCAGGCTCAGGTCCATATATCGATATAACCCGATATACCGATTTCTTCAACGCTCAGTCCAAAATCATATTTGTATATCGCGAAATACAGATATAAGGTTCGCCCTATCGCGATATATCGCTACACCGCCTGTGAGAACGACATGCCCATTGACCTCGACGACATCATCAAAGCACTGGCCCATCCGGTCCGCCGAGAGATTCTGACCTGGCTCAAGGATCCGCGCACCGCGTTTCCATCTCAGGAACACTCGATCGAGCACGGCGTCTGCGCCGGGCAGATCGATCAACGTGCCGGGCTTTCCCAGTCCACCGTTTCTGCGCATCTGGCGACCCTGCAACGGGCCGGTCTGATCAGCAGCAAGAAGGTCGGTCAGTGGCATTTCTTCAGGCGCAATGAAGAGACCATTCAGGCGTTCGTGCAGGCCTTGGTGCAAGAGCTGAACAATCCGGCCTGATCTATCCACTTTTCAAGGAGCCGCCCCCGTGCCTCTTTCGCTATTCATTCTGGCCTTGAGCGCCTTCGCCATCGGCACTACCGAGTTCGTCATCATGGGTCTGTTGCCCGATGTGGCTGCGGATCTGGGCGTGTCGATTCCCGGTGCCGGCTGGCTGGTGACCGGCTACGCGCTGGGCGTCGCCATCGGTGCACCGTTCATGGCGATGGCCACCGCCAAACTGCCCCGCAAGGCCGCGCTGGTCACGCTGATGGGCATTTTCATCATCGGCAATCTGCTCTGCGCACTGGCCAGCGACTATGACGTGCTGATGTTCGCACGCGTAGTGACGGCGCTGTGTCACGGTGCGTTCTTCGGTATCGGCTCGGTGGTCGCTGCAGGTCTGGTGCCCGCCAATCGCCGCGCCTCTGCCGTGGCCTTGATGTTCACCGGTCTGACGCTGGCCAATGTGCTGGGCGTGCCGCTGGGCACTGCGTTGGGTCAATACGCAGGCTGGCGTTCGACCTTCTGGGCAGTGACAGTTATCGGTGTGATTGCCTTGATCGGCCTGATCCGCTTTCTGCCCGCCAATCGCGACGAAGAGAAGCTCGACATGCGTGCCGAGCTGGCCGCTCTCAAGGGTGCCGGAATCTGGCTGTCGCTGACCATGACCGCATTGTTTTCGGCGTCGATGTTTACGCTGTTCACGTACGTGGCGCCGCTGCTGGGTGATGTGACCGGCGTCTCGCCTCAGGGTGTGACCTGGACACTGCTGCTGATCGGCCTGGGCCTGACCGTGGGCAATGTGATCGGCGGCAAGATGGCGGATCGCAAGGTGTCGTCGACGCTGATTGGCGTGTTCATTTCAATGGCCGTGATTTCCACTGCGCTGAGCTGGACCAGCGCTGCGCTGATTCCGACGGAAATCACTCTCTTCCTCTGGGCCGTTGCCGCCTTTGCCGCTGTGCCTGCGCTGCAGATCAACGTGGTGACCTTCGGCAAGGCCGCGCCCAATCTGGTCTCGACCCTGAACATCGGCGCATTCAACGTCGGCAACGCACTGGGTGCCTGGGTTGGCGGCAGTGTCATCGCCCACGGCCTGGGCCTGACCCGCGTGCCGTTGGCCGCCGCGGTCCTGGCAGTGCTCGCCCTGCTCATTACCCTGATTACTTTCCGTCAGACCGGCAATCCCGATCTGGCCCCGGCAACTCATTGATCACTGCAAGAGGATTCGACGCATGACGACTATCTTTGACCCGATCACCATTGGCGATCTGCAACTGCCAAACCGCATCATCATGGCGCCGCTGACACGCTGCCGCGCCGACGAAGGCCGCGTGCCCAACGCGTTGATGGCCGAATATTACGTGCAACGCGCATCGGCCGGCCTGATCATCAGCGAAGCCACATCCGTGACGCCGATGGGCGTAGGCTACCCCGATACGCCCGGTATCTGGTCCAACGACCAGGTGCGCGGCTGGAGCAATGTCACCAAGGCCGTGCACGGTGCGGGCGGGCGTATTGTCCTGCAACTGTGGCACGTAGGCCGTATCTCTCATCCGCTTTACCTGAACGGTGAAGCACCGGTCGCGCCGAGCGCCATCCAGCCTGAAGGCCATGTGAGTCTGGTGCGCCCCATCACGTCATTCCCGACGCCCCGCGCGCTGGAGCTGGCGGAAATCGGTGACATCGTCGACGCCTACCGTGTCGGCGCGGAAAACGCCAAAGCGGCAGGTTTTGACGGTGTGGAGATTCACGGTGCCAACGGTTACCTGCTCGACCAGTTCCTGCAGACCAGCACCAACCAGCGCACCGACCAGTACGGTGGTTCGCTGGAGAACCGTGCCCGCCTGCTGCTGGAAGTGACAGACGCTGCCATCGAAGTCTGGGGCGCTGGCCGTGTAGGCGTTCACCTTTCGCCTCGCGCTGACCTGCATGACATGGGCGACGATAATCTGGCCGAAACCTTCAGCTATGTCGCCAAAGAGCTGGGCAAGCGCGGTATCGCGTTCATCTGTGCACGTGAGCGTGACGCCAGCGACAGCCTCGGCCCACAGTTGAAGAAAGACTTCGGCGGCGTGTACATCGCCAACGAGAAGTTCACCAAGGACAGCGCCAATGCCTGGCTGGCAGAAGGCAAGGCCGACGCAGTGGCCTGGGGGGTGCCTTACATCGCCAACCCGGACCTGCCGGAGCGTCTGGCCAGTGATGCACCGCTGAATGAAGCGCACCCGGAGACCTTCTACGCCAAGGGCCCGGTGGGTTACATCGACTACCCGCGCTTGTAATCCGCGTATGGCAGCACAAGAACCCTGACGCACACGCGTCAGGGTTTTTTATTGCCTCGGGAAACCGATTCGATCACTTGGGAGCGACGGGCTCCGTGACACCAATCACATTGCCTTCTGCGTCAGTGACGGTGCCATCCGCATGCTTCCAGCGACCGTCGGGATAGTTGACCGAGCCATCTGCAAACACCCACGTACCATCCTTATGCAGAACGCTGCCATCGGGGTGTTCGGTGCTGCCATCAGCGTGCACCGTCGTGCCGTCGATATTCTGCACGGCGCCGTTGGGTCGGGTGACGGATTGGGTCTTGGTGTCGGCAACACTGCCGTCAGGGTAAGTGACGGTGCCGTCGGGATTAAAAACGCTGTTGAGTGGATGAATGAGTTGCAGCACGCCCGTCGCGGTATTGACGATGCTTAGCAGTTTATCCAGTCGCGACGGTGGTGTCGGATCGGCAGGCATCTTCATTTCAACAGGAGGTTTTTCGGATGCCTTCACAGGCGGTTTTACAGGAAGCGGCTTGACCTTGGTGTTGACCGGAGGCTTTACCGGGGGCACCTTGCCGTCCTGGTCTCCCGAAATCCTGATCGGCGGTTTTGAAGGCGGCACTTTATCTTTATCGCCACCCCCTACTTTGACAGGAGGCTTCTTGCCTGCCTTGTCCACAACACCTTTGATCGGCGGCTTTTTAACAGTCTTTGCAAGCGGCATGAATCCAGCCGCATGGAGAACCTGCTCATCCTGCACGTTGGCCTCTTCGGCTTGATCGTGTACCGCAGAAGCCGTCAGAGGCTCGATATCACGTTCAGTGGTATCGCCATCAATGTTCGTTGTTTTCGGATGCATCGGGTTGATTCCTTTCATGAGTGAAACTCCGTTCTTGAACAATGACGCAAGCGTAAGCCGTCCCTACATCGGCCGTGATATAGGTAGTTATGTGTCGGGAAATTTCTGCGAGAGCCGACCGGCACCCGCTCTACTCATGCTGAAACCTGCCCGCCACCCGCAAGCATGGCGGGTAGCGGGCTTTGCAGGCCTCAACGACGGGCGTTGAGTTGCTGCGACAGGTTTTGAATCTGGCTGGTCAGGGTATTGATGTTGCGCGTCACCTGAGCACGAAAGGCATCGAACTCGGCGGTATTGCCCGCAGCCGCAGGGGCCGGGCGATTTTCCTGCTCGCTCTTGAGCACGATCAGATCCTGTTCGAGCCGCTCGACGGCGGCGGAAGGATTGCCCTGTTTCTTCAAGGTCGCGACATCAGCGGCCAGGCTCTTGAGCTGAGTGTCCAGCTTGCCTTGATCGGCCTGGGCGGTTTTCAAGTCAGGCAAGGCCGCCTTCAATGCGGTCAGCTCGGTGACCACGCCCTTCAGCTGTTCCTGCAACTGAGCGCTCTCGGCCTGCTGCTGCGTGGTTTGCGCGGCCATCTGTTCCAGCCGTTTGTCGAGGCTGCTTTGCTGGCCCTCAACGCCTTCACGCTGCTTGTCCTGGTCTTCCAGTTGCGCTTCCAGCAACTTGATCCGTTGCTTGAGCGCCTCGCCGTCGCTGGAAAGAGACTCCGTCGCCACGACCTTGCCGGAAATATCCTGCAGGCGTCCCGCCGCTTCCTCACTGATGCGCGCAAAGCTCTCCTGCGTCGCGACCAGTTGCTGCTCCATCAGCGAAACCTGCTGAAAGCTCCACCAGCCCAGACCGCAAAAAGCGATGAACAATGCCCCGACCAACGCCCAGAGCGGGCCGGTGCTCGGCCCTTTGACCTTGACCACTGGCGTGGTGCGCGAGTAGACCGTCGTGCGCTCGCGTGCCCCTTTTTCCGGCACGAAATCATCATCGTCGTCCTTGGCACTGAGGCTTGGGACGTCATCGATGTCGTCATATGGATCGTTACGCATGAGCAACCCTTCAAGAAGCTGTTGAAACCAAAGCTGACGAGTATACCAATGGCACCTGATGATATTTCAATGTGCCACTACTGACTCAGCTCGATTGTTGGGCTTTCCACCAGCCGCAGAACTCGTCCAGCGCAGCCCAGAGGCTGACACGCGGCTGATAGTCCAGATAATGCATGGCACGGCTGATATCAAGCGTGAAGTCCTTGTTCATGACCTGCATTCCAAGACGCGACAGCGTGGGTTCAGGTCGACCCGGCCACAGCATGCAGGCTCCTTCATTGATCGCGGCAGCGGTATAAGCCAGCCCGTATGAACGATAACGGGTGACCTGAGGCAACTGCATCTGCCGCATCACGTAATTGATGGCATCCCACAACGGCACCGGCGAACCATTGCTGATGTTGTAGGCCTTGCCCAGCGCAGAACCGGTCGCCAACAGACTGCTTAACATGGCCTCGTTAAGGTTCTGCATGCTGGTGAAGTCCACCTTGTTCAAACCGTTGCCGACGATGGACAGGCGCTTCTTCTGTTGCATGTGCAGCAGGCGAGGAAAAATACTGTTGTCGCCCGCCCCTGTGACAAAGCGAGGACGCAGGGCGATCACTTCCAGCCCGAACTCCTGCGCGCCGAATACTTTCTGCTCGGCCAGATACTTGCTCGCGGCGTAATGGTTGTGGAAACGCTTGGGGACCTGCTCTTCCTTGATGCCCTGGCGCGAATGGCCGTCGAAATAGATCGACGGCGACGAAAGATGGACCAGTCTTCTCACCCTTTGTTTCAGGCAGCCTTCGACAATGTTTTCGGTGACTTGCACATTGCCCAGCATGAACTCCTGACGCCGCCCCCACACACCGACGGAACCTGCGCAATGCACCACAGCGTCCATGTCATCGCACAACGCCCTGACCAGTTGCGGGTCGGTCAGGTCGCCCTGCACGAATTCGGCGCCCCGTCTGACCAGATGTTCGACGCCTTCGGCTCGGCGACCATTGATCCGCACGCTCATACCCTGCTCCAGGGCGAAGCGCGCGAAGCGTCCACCGATGAAGCCGCTTGCGCCGGTAACCAGAATATTCATTTACCGCTCCATTGACGCGTCTGCGGGACAGGACAAACCCTACCCGCATTGTTTTCATATATGAACGTGTTGACGCTCACTTGCCGCCAGGCGGCACCAGCCAGCGCCCCGACTTTTGTGCCAGATGCTCCGTCAGCCGGTTCAGCAACTGGCCACCGTTGCGCCAGTGATGCCAGTAAAGCGGTACATCGATGTAGCGGGCGGGCAGCAGTTCGCGCAATGCACCGCTGCGTAACTGCTCGCTGACCTGCAGCTCAGGCACCAGCCCCCAGCCCAGCCCGGCCTCGATCATGCGCATGAAGCCTTCGGATGAAGGACACAGATGATGCTTGAAACTGTCCTCGACCCCAAGCAACGCCAGATAACGGTGCTGCAGAAAATCATCGGGGCCGAAGACCAGCGCCGCTGAGCGCGCGAGTTTCTCAGGGCTTACGCCATCGGCAAAATGCCGGTCGATGAAAGAAGGAGACGCCAGGGCACGGTAGCGCATGGCGCCCAGTAACTGACTGCGTGCACCCGCCACCGGCCGTTCGCTGCCACAAAGGCACGCAGCCACCTCGCCTGCACGCATGCGCTTGAGGCCCACATCCTGGTCCTCCACCACCATATCCAGCAGCAGATGATGTTCGGCGCAGAAATCCCCGATCGCCTGCGCCCACCACGTGGCCAGGCTGTCGGCATTCAGGGCAATGCGCAAACGCTCAGGCATGCCCTCTGCGTCCAGCGCAGGCACCTGGCTTTGCAGGTCACGCTCCAGCAATCGAACCTGTTGCACGTGATTGAGCAAACGCCGCCCGACATCTGTGGGGCTCGGCGGCGTGGCCCGGACCAGCACCGGCTGACCGATGCGGGCCTCCAGCAATTTGATGCGTTGCGACACTGCCGACTGAGACAGACCCAGCACTTGGGCAGCGCGTTCAAATCCGGCCTGTTCGATGACGGCGGCGAGCGCCGACAGCAGCTTGTAGTCAAACATCATTTTTCCTAATGAGCGATCAGGATTATTGGTTTTCCTTATACCGCTTCTGACGCCAGAATCGCCACCTGAACTGACTGCCGGAGCGCGTCTGATGTGGCAAAGCTATTTAAACGGTCTGCTGGTGGCTGCGGGCCTGATCATGGCCATCGGTACACAGAACGCCTTCGTTCTGGCCCAGGGGCTGCGTCGTGAGCACCATGTTCCGGTGGCATTGCTGTGCATTGTCTGCGACGCGCTGCTGATTGCTGCCGGCGTGTTCGGCCTGGCCAATGTGCTGGCGCAGAACCCGACCTTGCTGGCTGTCGCGCGTTGGGGCGGCGTGGCATTCCTGAGCTGGTATGGCCTGCAGGCCCTGCGGCGTGCCTGCTCGTCACAAGGACTGGAAAACGGCGCAGCTACCGGAATCCGGTCGCGGCGCGCGGTGCTGCTCAGCGCATTGGCGGTAACCCTGCTCAATCCGCATGTCTATCTGGACACGGTGCTGCTGATCGGATCGCTCGGCGCACAGCAGGCCGTGCCCGAAGCCTACGTGGTGGGCGCCGCCAGCGCCTCGCTGCTGTGGTTCTCGAGCCTTGCCATCGGAGCGGCATGGCTCGCGCCCTGGCTGGCCCGGCCCGCAACCTGGCGGCTGCTGGACGTGCTGGTTGCGGTGATGATGTTCACTGTCGCTGCGCAATTGATCCGCAGCGCCTGATGATTTTCATGGCCATTGGGTCGACAGCGCTGGAACCTCTTTCCCACACAGTTGTTGCGTGGTTATGCCGCAGGGCCGGTGCTATAGTCCGGGGTCTGCGCCGCAAAAGAGTAAAACTCCCGGTGCATGCTGTATCCGGCCGCCCGTGATCGGCCGTGCGATAACCGCAAATGACCTGAAAGGAGATAAACCATGGCTTTTGAATTGCCGCCACTGCCTTATGCCCACGATGCTCTGCAGCCGCACATTTCCAGGGAAACGCTGGAATATCACCACGACAAGCACCACAACACCTACGTCGTGAACCTGAACAACCTGGTGCCAGGCACCGAGTTCGAAGGCAAGACTCTGGAAGAAATCGTCAAGACCTCCTCGGGTGGCATCTTCAACAACGCCGCTCAGGTCTGGAACCACACCTTCTACTGGGAATGCCTCTCGCCTAACGGCGGTGGTGAACCTACCGGCGCACTGGCTGACGCAATCAACACGGCGTTCGGCTCGTTCGACAAGTTCAAGGAAGAGTTCAGCAAGACGTCCATCGGCACCTTCGGCTCCGGCTGGGGCTGGCTGGTGAAGAAAGCTGACGGCTCCCTGGCGCTGGCCAGCACCATTGGCGCGGGCAACCCGATGACCAGCGGTGACAAGCCGTTGCTGACCTGCGACGTCTGGGAACACGCCTACTACATCGACTACCGCAATGTGCGTCCGAAGTACGTAGAAGCGTTCTGGAACCTGGTGAACTGGGACTTCGTGGCCAAGCAATACGCTGCCTGATTTCCAGTGTCATCAAGAACCCGGCCTTGTGCCGGGTTTTTTATTGCCTGCATTTCTCATGTGTGTGACAGGAAGCACAGCCCTTCGATATCGTGAATACGTCGCAGATGCGTCACTCAAATGCGTGAATATGGCGGTTTTTGATGTACAACTGTAACGTGATGTATTGCCAGAAAACGCTAGCTGACTAATATCACCGAACAGTTCTTTTACAGCGTACGCTCAAGTTACAAGCGCAGCCGCCCGACACATTGGGATGCACGAGTCCGTGGGCCCCGGGCAGCGGCGCAGAAAAAAGAGGGATCAACCGGGCGCGACCATCTCGATCACCCGTTTTTCGAGGGTGACAGGGCGATACGCCTGCGACTTGAATTAAGGAACGGCCATTGAAGCTGGAACTCAAGAACAGCTTGTCGGTGAAGTTGCTGCGCGTGGTGCTGCTGTCGGCGTTTTTCGTCGGCGTGGTGTTGAGCTGCGCGCAGATCGTCTACGACGCCTACAAGACGCGACAGGCAGTGGTGAGCGACGCCGAACGCATTCTGGACATGTTCAGGGATCCCTCCACTCAGGCGGTTTACAGCCTGGACCGTGAGATGGGTATGCAGGTTATCGAAGGCCTGTTTCAGGACAATGCCGTGCGCATGGCCTCCATCGGGCATCCGAACGAAACCCTGCTGGCCGAAAAAGACCGACCATTGAAAACCTCGTCGACCCGCTGGCTCACGGATCTCATTCTGGGTCAGGAGCGTAGCTTTACCACGCAACTGGTCGGACGCAGCCCGTACAGCGAATACTACGGCGATCTGCGCATCACACTGGACACGGCCAACTACGGCGAAGGCTTCATCATCAATGCCGTGATCATCTTTATTTCAGGCGTGCTGCGTGCGCTGGCGATGGGTCTAGTGCTGTATCTGGTCTATCACTGGCTGCTGACCAAGCCGCTTTCCAGAATCATCGAGCACCTGACCGCTATCAATCCCGACCGACCCAGCGAGCATCAGCTCCCCCTGCTCAAGGGTCATGAAAAAAACGAGCTGGGTATCTGGGTCAACACTGCCAACCAACTGCTCGCCTCGATCGAACGCAATACGTACCTGCGTCACGAAGCCGAAAACAACCTGCAACGCATGGCCCAGTACGACTTTCTGACCGGCCTTCCCAACCGGGTGCAGTTGCAGGTGAGTCTGGACAACATTCTGGAGAACGCCGGACGGCAACAGCATCGGGTCGCGGTGCTGTGTGTCGGACTGGATGATTTCAAAGGCATCAATGAGCAGTTCAGTTATCAGGCAGGCGATCAGCTGCTGGTGGCTCTCGCAGACCGGCTGCGGGCCCATAGCGGGCGACTGGGTGCGCTGGCACGTCTGGGCGGTGACCAGTTTGCGCTGGTCCAGGCGGATATCGAGGAGCCTTACGAGGCTGCCGAGCTGGCGCAGAACGTACTGGATGAACTTGAAGCGCCCTTCATGGTAGACGGCCACTCCATTCGCCTGCGCGCCACCATCGGTATCACGCTGTTCCCGGAGGACGGCGACAGCCCCGAGAAGCTGCTGCAAAAGGCCGAACAGACCATGACCCTGGCCAAGGCCAGATCGCGCAATCGCTATCAGTTCTACATCGCCAGCGTCGACACCGAGATGCGTCGACGCCGCGAACTGGAAAAGGACCTGCGCGAAGCCCTGCCACGCAATCAGCTGTACATGGTCTACCAGCCACAGATCAGCTATCGCGACAACCAGATCGTCGGTGTGGAAGCGCTGATCCGCTGGCAGCATCCCGAGCACGGCCTGGTACCGCCAGACGTGTTCATCCCGCTGGCCGAGCAGAACGGCACCATCATTGCCCTGGGTGAATGGGTGCTGGACCAGGCCTGCCGGCAGTTGCGCGAATGGCACGACCAGGGCTTCACGGACCTGCGCATGGCCGTCAACCTGTCCACCGTACAGTTGCACCACGCCGAGTTGCCACGCGTGGTGAACAACCTGTTGCAGATCTACCGCCTGCCACCCCGCAGCCTTGAGCTGGAAGTGACCGAAACCGGGCTGATGGAGGACATCACCACCGCTGCCCAGCATCTGCTCAGCCTGCGTCGTTCCGGGGCATTGATTGCCATTGATGACTTCGGTACGGGCTACTCCTCCCTGAGCTACCTGAAAAGCCTGCCGCTGGACAAGATCAAGATCGACAAGAGTTTCGTCCAGGATCTGATCGATGATGATGACGACGCGACCATCGTGCGTGCAATTATCCAACTGGGTAAAAGTCTGGGGATGCAGGTCATTGCCGAAGGCGTCGAAACGGTCGAACAGGAAGCGTATGTGATCTCTGAGGGCTGCCATGAAGGCCAGGGCTATTTCTACAGCAAGCCGCTGCCCGCTCGGGAGTTGCTTGCGTTCCTGAAGCTGGACCAGCGCAATAACGCAGCCATTCTCTGAGCCGGTTACACGCGGTCGCACGGCCCCGTCATGCAGACTCCGGAACATCTCGAAACCGACTGTTACAAGCTCTCGGATAGCTGATCACGACTCGACAGGCGTTTTGCCTTTACATCGAATGCAAATCTTTCGCATTATGTCGCAGATTTTCTGGGCGCTCTGCGCCTTCACCCCTATGAACGCAGGATTCCGTCATGATTCGTATGCCTTTGGCAACCGCCAGTCTCTTGGCCATCGCTATCTCTCTCGCCGGTTGTGGCGAAGGCAAGGACAAGGCTGCAACTCCACCGTCCGCCGCAGCACCTGCCGCTCCGGCCGCCGCGCCAGCGCCGACTGCACCTGCCACGCCAGCCGCCGCCCAGACCGATGACGCCGCCGCCAAGGCTGTAGTCGCCAACTACGCCAACATGGTTTCCGCTGTTTTCAGCGATGCCGAAGCCGGTGCCAAAAAACTGAGCACTGCGGTTGATGCGTTCCTGGCCAAGCCGAACGATGAAACCCTCAAGGCCGCTCGCCAAGCCTGGATTGACGCACGTGTTCCTTACATGCAGAGCGAAGTGTTCCGCTTCGGCAACACCATTATCGACGACTGGGAAGGACAGGTTAACGCATGGCCGCTGGACGAAGGCCTGATCGACTACGTTGCCAAGGACTACCAGCACGCACTGGGCAACCCTGGCGCAACCGCCAATATCATCGCCAACACTGAAATCCAGGTGGGCGAAGACAAGGTCGACGTCAAGCAGATCACCTCCGAGAAGCTCGCCAGCCTGAACGAACTGGGCGGCTCCGAAGCCAACGTTGCCACTGGCTACCATGCCATCGAATTCCTGCTGTGGGGCCAGGACCTGAACGGCACCGGCCCTGGCGCCGGCAACCGTCCGGCCAGCGATTACCTGGAAGGCGCTGGCGCAACCGGCGGCCACAATGACCGTCGTCGTGCTTACCTGAAAGCCGTCACTGACCTGCTGGTCAGCGACCTCGAAGAAATGTCCGGCAACTGGAAAGCCGGCGTCGCCGACAACTACCGCGCCACGCTGGAAGCCGAACCCGGCGTAGACGGTCTGCGCAAGATGCTGTTCGGCATGGGCAGTCTGTCCTTGGGTGAACTGGCGGGCGAGCGCATGAAAGTAGCGCTGGAAGCCAACTCCAGCGAAGACGAACACGACTGCTTCAGCGACAACACGCACAACTCGCACTTCTACAACGGCAAGGGCATTCGCAACGTTTACCTGGGCGAATACACCCGCACCGACGGCACCAAGGTCAGCGGCCCGAGCCTGTCGTCGCTGGTGGCCAAAGTAGACCCTGCGACCGACGCCACCCTGCGCGCCGACCTGGACGACACCCAAGCCAAGCTGCAGGTCATCGTCGATCACGCCAACAAGGGCGAGCACTTCGATCAACTGATCGCCGCAGGCAACACGGCTGGCAATCAGGTTGTTCGTGACGCTATCGCTGCACTGGTCAAGCAGACCGGCGCCATCGAGCAGGCCGCAGGCAAACTGGGCATCACCGACCTGAATCCGGACAACGCCGACCACGAATTCTGATCCACGTCGCGGTCTTGATGTCCCCAAATGCCGGTCTTGCTGACCGGCATTTTTTTGTCTGGATGACGCTGTTTGCGTGACCTGCCAGTGACTTTTCAGCGCTGCCTGTAGGGCCTTTCCCAAACGCCCTTCTGCGTATTGATTGCACCTCTTGCACCACCGACTATCCGCGCCTCATGCCCTCTTCAAGGCGCGCTTATGCCCGAGTTTGAAACCGGTCCCCACGATCTGCCGTGGTCGAAAAATGCCTATCTGCTGCTCAATCCCATCAACGTCCCCGACCTGACCAGAAGGATGGCCGAGTGGGAGCTGAGCGGGGTTCGCACGATGCTGTTTTTGCAGACCCGGCTCCGTGAGCGCCTGGACGCCTCACCTGCGCTGATTCAACTGGAGGGCCCGGATGATCCAATGTTCGTGCGCTTTCTCGCCCATGCTCATGAAGAATGGGGGCTATTGCTGTTCAGCCCGGCAGACCGCAAAACCCTCATCGACCATTTACGCTGGCTGATGTTTGTCGAGATGCCGACAGGCCAGACCTGTTACATGAATCTCTCGGACACGTCACTGGCCAACGCCCTGTTCGGCATGCATCCGGCACACTTCGACAATCGCCTGTTCGGCCCCATCGATCATGTCTATGCACCCGACAGAATGACCGAGCAGTGGGGCTGTCACCCACGCATCGGCGAATCGGCGCCTCATGATCCCGGTGTGCCTTATCGCTTGAGCGCCGAGCAGATCGAAACACTGGGCGACGTCATGTTTCGCCTGACCGTCGTCAACCTCGATCAGCATCTGCGCCTCTTCTTTCCGGATTACCTGCCCGACGTGTCGTTGAAGACGCGTTACGAACAGGTGCACAGGCTGGCCAGCACCGCTTACGAGCAAGGTTTCAAGAGTGAAGCCGACATCTTCCATTACGCCAATGTTGTCCTCTTTCTCGCCGATCAGCCTGAGGATTCTCACCCCCCGATCAGAGCACTGCTGCGCGACACCTCTGAGTTGACCCCCTCACAGCGCATCGAGCAGGCCCACTGGCTCGTGGTGCTGCACGCCCGGCAACAGGAAGGAGCCTCGCAATGAACCCGCAGGACAATCCAAGAACGCTGCCTGCCAAGGACAAGGCCTACTGGGAATCCAGGGCCAGAGAACATGTCGATTCGCGCAGCAGACCGAACACCTGCCCTGCCCCCGGCAACAACATCCAGTTGCTTCCACTGCGCTACGGCCGGGTGGAACGGCTTGGCAGCAAACCGGATTCAAACATTTACGCTCGCCTCAAACGCCCTCTGGGTCTGCGTCTGCTTCGGGATGGCTATCTGTATGTGATCGAAGAAAGCAGCGGCTACCTGCATGAATACCGAGTCGAAAACGGCGTCCCGACCAAGCTGGTGTGGAAAGGCTCAGAGGTTGTTCAGGACGTTCGGCAGACCAGCACGGGTGAACACGCGTTGGTCTTCGCAAAGGACAGCATCCTGCATGTTGCCTACTCGGAACTGCAATGGACCGCAGCCAAATGTGCCCAGGCGCTGGGCAGCGCAGCGGATCGTTTCTACTTCATGCAAAAAGTGGATCTGGCCGAGGCTGACTGCCTGAAAGGCGGAATCCATCTGCGGGTCCAGAAGCAGGTCAGCGAACAGCTCGCCGAACTGGCCGAGCAGCCTGCACAACAATGCGCCACACCCGACATCCCCGAGGCAGAACAGCAGGACTACGTCTGGGAGCATCAGCCTCTGTTTCGCGAAGCCCACATTGGCGAGTTCAGGCATTTGCTCAAGCCGCTGCATGAGAAAAGCCATCTGTACCTGGTGCTCGAAGACAGCATCGGCATTCTGCGCGATCTGGCCGAAGAGCAGGACACCGTAGTCGGCTGGATAGAAGAATGGCGTGAGCGAAACAACAACGAAACCCGCTTTCTCACTGCCACCTACATTGACACGCTCATGACCGTGGGCGACAGCCATGCCCGTCAGGTAAACCCGGAATCAAATCTGCTGAAAAAGACCACGCCGCAGCAGCGCTCGCGCATCTACGACTTTATCAATGCCCGTAACCAATGGCGCCGTGAAAAACGTTTGGGGCCAGAGCCCTCCAGGACACCCGACGGTCAGTATGCCTACAAGAGAGGTGCCGATTACAACGAGCGCCCTCAGCAGCGATTTGCCAGGCTGGACATGGAAAATAAACAGGCGCTGATGAAGTCGGCGCTTGGCGAAAAACTCTACGGGGAACTCGAAGAGGATATCGAAGCGCTGGATGAAAAAAGTCAGGGCACGCTGAACGGTGTGGGGCTGGGTTCACGAGGCATCAACGACCTGATTCGTCATGACGAGATGCAAAGCTACCTGAATCAGGAGCGTTCGCACCTCAGGCGCTGGACCCAGCGACTGGATGACATCACTCATGACCGGATCAGTCTGTTCACCCAGAGCGAACTCTACCGAAGCGCCTGGTATTTCGACCCGGACCATCCTGACCAGCTGAAAAGCGCACTGGCCATGGAGCTCAACTGCACCCGCGACCTGTGCCGCACGGAAGAAAGTCTGCAAAGGGTCAGCGACTACTTTCACGACAACCCGCATTACATCCTGCCAGTGTTTTATGGGCGCCTGAATCTGGAGTTTCTGCGCTCCAAATCAAGCGACCTGATCAAATGGCTGGATGACATCCGCACCTTCAGCGGAGGGCTTGTCGATGCTCAGAACCGTATCACCACGGTCAGCCACGTCATAGGCCACCACTGGACCCTGAGCCTGCATTTGCCTGAAGCCGCACGGCCACTGCATCAGGCAGTTGTCGCCAGCTACATACCGTCCATCGCCCTGCGTATGGAGCAGTGGCTGCGGGATATGAACAGCAAACTGAACGACACGGAAGTGCGTCAGCACTTGAACAACTTTCCGAAGCAGAACAATCGGGCGCAACGCCTGGGCGCACTGGTCGCTATGCAGCAGGAAGCCGTCACGCTGAGCATTGCCAACGAAACCGATGTGCAGAAGTACCGTGACGCGTTCGTGCGCCTGAACCATCTGATCAAGGCCGAGGACGATCTCATCCGGGAGCGAACCCGTCTGAGCAAACTGAGCAGCAAACACTGGCTGACGCCGACCCAACGCAATGAGCTGATGTACGACAAACAGTACATCCAGCAGCAGTTGCTGCAAACGCGCAACCAGTTGGCCGCCATACGCCGCGAACTGGAGCACGCCATCACCCCCACTGGCAGACCCATCAATGGGGCTATCGGGGTGAAGCTGAACATCAACGATGCGCAGTTGCGGTTCTGGAAGACGAGATCGCGCGTTTGCGGGCTGGCCCGATAAGGGGGTATGGAACTCCAGGAGCAGTCGGGAGCGCATTCAAAGGCAGCTTGTTTCCGATGCTGGCGATGACGTTGCAGATTGGGAATTTGGGGGAGGCTTTGGATGTTTGGAGGACGTCGGAGGGGGTGAAGTCTATCAGAGAGCTGACGATAGTATTGGGAGCTTTACTAGCCCCCATAGCAGCAGCGATTTCAGTTTACCAATCAGTTCAAATCGCTTTGGTCGACAACGTATTACAGGGTCTGGCACGCAACCCTGCAGGAACGTCGGGGGGATTATTTGCGGTCCGGCTGGGGAAACTAAGCTTGGGCTTGGGTGCTTTCATTGCGCCACTCAGCCTCTTGAGTGCCGTAGGCACAACATTGAACAACTGGGAAAAATGGACCACTGCGCTGGACCTTGGCACAACGGGTGAAAAGTTCGGTGCCGGTATGGCACTGGCGGGCGATCTCGGATCTACCGCGGTTAACTCGATATTAACTGGCCACGCCATGATTGAACTATATGGCCTTCTTCGAGAAGTCAGAGCAGCACCTTTGGCCGAGCGAAAGTTGGTCGCCAGCCTAGCCTGGGCAACACGAGGCGCACGTTTCCTGCGGTGTTGGATTCGCATGACACCTTGGGGGCTTATCTCCACCGCACTGCAATTGGGCGGGGAATCGCTTTACAACTACTTCAATCTGGATGACCAACAGCGCTGGTTACTCGGTTGTCTTTGGGGCAATGAACCGGAGGGCTGGGATTGGCCTAGTCACGCGCAAAAGCTCGCTGAAACCAACTTGCGTCCCACCGTGCTCGACAAGGGCATGATCCATCGCGAGATCGATGGCGAACCTGTGCGCAGCCTGCACTTGGTAATGCCCGGCCTGACCCGCACCAGCTTCGACGACACGTCCTTACGCTGGTCGGCGCAGTTGCGGAAAGCATCCGATCAACAGGATGTCAGCGAGGCCCTATGCCAAGGACTCTCGGTAGTCGCCGCATCTCCCTTAACCCTAGCACTTGAGATTCCCAATAGTTGGCAAGGGCATCACGCCCTGCTGCTCCTAAGCGTGGCAGTCAAGCCAGCGTTGGTGACGACTTATCTAAAAGCCGATCAGGGGTACCTCATTTACCGCATTCCCCTTGGCATGGACACCGTGAACAAACCTGTCGGCGCATCGGTCGAGAAACCTGCGGAAAATATACAACTCCCGGCCACACAGATCACAAGAGAACATTTGGATGACTTCTGACAAATACGAACGTTCACCAAGAGCCGGGGATACGGAAACCGGATCTGGCACTGAGGTTTTCTACCTTGCACCACGACCAGTACCAACTGGGGTTGCAGCCTTTAGCTCACGCAGTCTTCATCAGTATGCCAATGAAGTTTATATGGACTTTGGACTGAGCTGCGCAACAGTAGAGTTTGCAGTACGCGTTAGCATTGGCTCCGTCATGTTTATTGTTATTTTTTTTATACTTGCCTCCATAGGGTTGGGGATTGATGATCATTTCAGATATGGAGCTCCTGTTTTTGAAGTCTTTGTGACTTTGCTTCTGCCAAATTATTATCTCTGGGGGTTCGCGGGTGGTTTGGCACTCATGTATTTCTGCTGCTTCGTCCACGCTGTCTACCCCCACTCCAGAGTCCCACCCACCCGCTTCAACCGCCAGCGCCGCGAAGTCGCCTACGTCGCCAAACGTGGCGAACCGCCGCGCTTCGTCCCATGGGAAAACGTCATTGCCTGCGTCAGCAGCAGCGTAGTCCCCACCCAATACGGCACTCAACAGAAGTTTGCCCTGATGATCGGTTTGCGGGATGCGTCAGACGGGCAGGTCGTCTGGCTGACCGTGCCCAGCTATACACTGGGTATGGCGGTTGGTGAGTGGGAGGCGATTCGCGCCTACATGGAAGAAGGCCCCACTGCACTGCCGCAGCCGATGATGGGCGAGAACATGGAGGAAGGCACGGTGGAGTTCTTCCACATGTGCCGCAAGGGCTACCGCTACGATCACTGGTACATCCGTTACCTGTTCGGCTTTCTGCTCATCCAGTTCTGCAGCGGCTGGACCCTGCCCTGCCGCATCGCCGCCTGGGTCGAACGCCTGCCGAAGAAAGCCTTTCCCAAAGCCGTGCTCGACTGGTCAAAGCCCTTACCGCCCGAGCAATGGCAACACCCCAGCACTGAACTGATTGAACAGAGCGAGGCCGTGCGCAAGACACTGCGCAGAGGGCTGACGGTGTTCGATCATTTCAGTGCGCAACCGAGAACTGAAGAACAATCACGCTCAATCACTGAATCCGAGAATTCGTAACAACACGTTGCCCCAGCAACAGCAAACGATAATCCCTCTTATTCAAACTGCACGAGGCTGATAAGCTTGCACGCCCTGATTTTCACCTCTTTTCGGGATGTGTATGACTACGCGGCTTCATCTGTCTCTTGCGCTGCTCACGACTCTGGTCGTGAGCGCGTGCGATGACGCCCCGCGTTTCACGCACGCCGAACCGGGCGAGGCGTTGTCGGGCGGCAGTGCTACCGTCAAAAAGAGTGACCAGAATGCGTTTTCACTACCGTCGGCCAATCTGTCGCCGGTACGTCGTCTGGATTTCAGCGTGGGCAACAGTTTCTTTCGCAGCCCTTGGGTCATTGCGCCTTCGACCACCACGGCCCGTGACGGACTGGGGCCGTTGTTCAATACCAATGCGTGTCAGAACTGCCACATCAAGGATGGTCGAGGCCACCCGCCTGAAGCAGGAGACAACAATGCCGTGTCGATGCTGGTCAGGCTGTCGATTCCTGACGATCCTGCCTTTGCCGACCTGATACAGCGCAATGGCGTGCTGCCCGAACCGAACTACGGCGGGCAACTGCAAGACATGGCAAACCCGGGCGTCATGCCGGAAGGCAAGGTTCGCGTGGAATACGATGCGCTCACGGTCAAGTTTCGGGACGGCACCGCGGTCGAGTTGCGCCAGCCAACCTTGCGTATCACCCAATTGGGCTACGGCCCCATGCACCCCGACACCCATGTTTCGGCAAGAATTGCGCCGCCCATGATCGGCCTAGGTTTGCTGGAGGCGATTCCTGATGAGGCCGTTCTCGCCAACGCCGACCCTGACGACAAGAATGGCGACGGCATTTCGGGGCGGGCCAACTGGGTCTGGGACGACGCGCAGCAAACAGTCGTCATGGGGCGTTTTGGCTGGAAAGCCGGACAACCCAACCTCAATCAGCAGAATGTGCACGCGTTCTCTGGTGACATGGGGCTGACCACCAGTCTGCGCCGTTTCGACGATTGCACGCCTGCCCAGACCGATTGTCTGGCGGCACCGAACGGTAATGGTCCGGACGGCGAGCCAGAAGTCAGCGATAACATTTTGCGTCTGGTCGAGTTCTACACGCGTAATCTTGGTGTTCCGGCGCGGCGTAACGTGGACGACCCGCAAGCCCTGGCGGGCAAGAGTCTGTTTTTCCAGGCAGGCTGCCAACAGTGCCATGTTCCGTCTTTCAAGACTCGGGCAGACGCCGCCGAGCCTGAACTCGCCAACCAGGAGATTCGGCCCTATACCGACCTGCTGCTGCATGACATGGGCGACGGACTTGCCGATAATCGCACCGAGTTTCAGGCGACTGGCCGCGAGTGGCGCACCCCGCCACTCTGGGGGCTCGGCCTGACCGCTGCGGTCAACGGCCATACGCAAATGCTGCACGACGGTCGCGCCCGCAACGCCATGGAGGCGATACTCTGGCACGGCGGCGAAGCCCAGGCGGCACAGCGACAGGTATTGGCGTTCAACGCCGAACAGCGCAAAGCGTTGTTGGCCTTTCTGAATTCATTGTGACTTTTCTCTTTTCACGCATAAGGAGCCGGACATGTTCCGACCCAAGTTGTTGCTGACCAGCCTTGCGGCGCTCGCCTTGGGTGCCTGTTCGCCATCCGACCCTCAGGCCGTCACGTCTGCCGCCATTGCCAAACAGGTGATTCTGCCGACCTACAGCCGCTGGGTGGATGCCGACCGTCAATTGGCAAGCAGTGCACTGGCGTTCTGTCAGGGCAAGACTGATCTGGCAACGGCACGTGCCGATTTCCTTAAGGCGCAGAAAACCTGGGCTGAATTGCAACCGTTGCTGATTGGCCCGCTGGCCGAGGGCAATCGCGCATGGCAGGTGCAGTTCTGGCCGGACAAGAAGAATCTGGTCGGACGTCAGGTCGAGCAACTGGTCACCGCCCAGCCGCAGATCAATGCCGAAGAGCTGTCCAAGGCCAGTGTTGTGGTCCAGGGCTTGTCCGCTTACGAATACATTCTGTTCGACGCTGAAATCGACATGGCCAACGCCGAACAGAAGGCCCGTTACTGCCCACTGCTGATGGCCATTGGTGATCGTCAGAAAACCCTGGCTGAAGAAATTCTCAGCCGCTGGAACAGCAACGACGGCATGCTTGCGCAGCTCAGCAAGTTCCCGAATCAGCGTTACGCCGACTCTCATGAAGCCATTGCCGAACTGCTGCGGGTCCAGGTGACGGCGCTGGACAGCCTGAAGAAAAAGCTCGGTACGCCACTGGGTCGTCAAAGCAAGGGCCAGCCGCAGCCATTCCAGGCCGATGCATGGCGCAGTAAAGCGTCGCTCAGCAGCCTTGAAGCCAGTCTGGCGAGCGCCGAAGCCGTGTGGGCTGGGGTCGACAATAAAGGCCTGCGCAGCCTGTTGCCCGCCGAGCAGAAACCGCTGGCTGACAAAATCGATGCGGCTTACGCTGCCAGCCGCAAATTGCTGACAGAACTCAAGCCGCCACTGGCTGACTTGCTGGCGACCGAAGCCGGACGCCAGCAACTCAATGCGTTCTACGACAGCCTGAACGTGGTCCATCGTCTGCACGAAGGCGAACTGGCCAAGGCGTTGGGCATTCAGTTGGGTTTCAACGCCAACGACGGCGATTGATTGAGAGGATAAAGTGATGTTCCGACGTCAGGTCCTGGCCGTTGGCAGTCTGTTGCTCAGCGCTTTTACGCTTGGTGGTTGGACCCTGTTCAAGCAGAAGGATCAGGGGCCGCTGCTGTTGTCTGCCCGTGACGATGCAGAAGGCCGGCATTTCGCCGTCGGTTATCGACTGGACGGTACGCAGGTGTTCGCCACTCAGGTCGGCCAGCGCTGCCACGACATCATCAATCACCCTTCCCTGCCGTTGGCGGTGTTCATTGCCCGTCGACCGGGTACCGAAAGCTACCTGCTCGACCTGCGCGACGGGAGCCTGCTGCAGACCATCACCTCTCGACCTGATCGGCATTTCTATGGACATGCTGTCATCCACCGCGACGGTGAATGGTTATACGCCACCGAAAACGATACCCGCGATCCGGGTCGCGGGCTGTTGGGGGTGTATCGATTCGTCGATGAACGACTGGTGCATTCGGCAGAGATCCCCACTCACGGGATCGGTCCGCATCAGGTGTCATGGATGCCGGACGGCGAAACCCTCGTGGTCGCCAATGGTGGCATTCGTACCGAAGCGGAAAGCCGCGTCGAGATGAACCTCAATGCAATGCAACCCAGTCTTGTGATCATGCAGCGCGACGGCACACTGCTGAGCAAGGAAACCCTCGCTCAGCAGATGAACAGCGTGCGACACATGGGTATCGCCAGCGACGGCACCATTGTTTCCGGACAGCAATTCATGGGGGACTCACACGAGTTGTCCGAACTGCTGGCTATCAAGCGCCCAGGACAGCCGTTCCAGCCATTTCCGGTCGCAGAAGAGCAACTGCGCGCCATGAATCACTACACCGCCAGCGTCGCGTTACACAGCGACCTGCGTCTGGTCGCACTCACCGCGCCTAGAGGCAATCGGTTCTTTATCTGGGACCTGGACAGCGGCGCCGTGAAGCTCGACGCGCCGTTGCCCGACTGTGCCGGCGTCGGTGCTGTGGCTGACGGCTTTGTCGTGACCTCAGGCCAGGGCCGCTGCCGCTTCTACGATTGCCGCACAGCGGAACTGCTGGCCAAGCCACTGGACCTGCCAACCGGTTTCTGGGACAACCATTTGCACCTGGTCTAAGCGCAGCGCCCCTGATCGGCAATGGCCCGGATGCCTTCAACGGCATCGCTGAGCTGGGCGACGATTCGGTTGCCGACATCCTTGTCATCACCTCCCATGCGCTGCTTGCGAACGAACGCCTGCTTGATCGCTTCCCAGCGAGTGAATTGCTCTTCGGTCAGCCGTCCGCACAGCTCGTTCAGCTTGAGAAGGTTTTCCTCGGCACCCTGGGTGAGCAGTTGTGACTCGCCACGGTAATGATCTGAAACCAACTGGTTGATCTCGGCATCGTTCATGACCGCCGATACTTTCTCCGCCAGCCTGTTCATGTTGCGATAACTGCCCTGAAGACGAAACGGTGGTTCTGTTCGGTACTCATCCGCTTGAGAGGCACTGTCGATGTAAGCCGCGTTGACGCGCAACAACACCTCCCGGATCGTCATCAGGCGGCGGATTGTTTCAGTCAGTTCGGTGATTTCTGCACCACTGTACTCATGGCTCAGATCGCCGGTGCTGAATGCCTTTCCCTGGGCATTCCCGGCCAACAGGTAAAAGTCCTGCATATCTCGATTGGCCAGAGGGGCCAGGACCGGATTGGAAGTCATACAGTTTTCGAGATAACTCAAGGCAAAAGTGTTTTCGTTGCCGCCCGATACCTCACCGAGGTTGTAGACATCGGCGCGGTTGACCAGCATATCGGGGATCCTGAACAGCTCGCCCGATTCCGTGTAAGGGTTACCCGCCATTACGATGCAAAACTTCTTGCCACGCAGGTCACAGGTTCGGGTCTGACCTTTCCAGACGCTTTCGATGCGCCGGGAACCATCACACAACGAAATGAATTTCTGAAGAAACTCGGGTGAAAGGTGCTGGATATCATCGATCAGCAGGCAGACGTTGTTGGCCATTTCAAGCGCCAGATTGAGTTTTTCAAGCTCCATGCGCGCAGGCCCGTCCACCGCCTGCGCAGGATCCAGAGACCTCGTGCGATGGCCCAACGCAGGCCCGTTGATCTTGACCAGCGCCATGCCCAATTGAAATGCAACGTATTCGATCAATGAGGTCTTGCCGTAACCGGGCGGAGAAATGAGCATCAGCAGCCCCATCAAATCACTGCGCTTGCCCTCTCCGGAGGTCCCTATCTGCTTGGCCAGATTGTCGGCGATCAGCGGCAGGTAAACATCGTTGATCAGCTGATTGCGAACGAAGGAGGTCAGCGGGCGCGCCTGCAGGTCGTTGATGCGCAATACCTCGCGCTCATGATGCAGGACCGATTGGCGCCATGACTGATAACGGTGCATCCGAGGTATGAACACCTCACGGTGCGTGCGCAGGCGCGTGAAGAAATCATCCAGCGAGAATGCAAGGGAACCCGCGTCGAGTGTCGGATGCTCTCCCAGAAGACCGTCAACCTGTACGTTCAAACCAAACGTGTTGACCCGTAGCGTCGGTTTGCCAGCGAAGCGCAGTAACAGCAAGGCTGTCGCTTCCGGCGCAAAGTGGGCAAGCGCTTCCTGTCTGGAGCCGTGACAGACGCCCATCACCCAGTGCCCGATGAGCGACCATTGCGCTCGAAGGTCGTTTGCCATTGCCTGCACCGTATCGGCCAGTTCCGCTCCACACTCGCCGGCCTCCAGACGCTGTTCCAGAGAACCGAGAATGTCCCAGCCATGCCCGCTGATTTCAAAAACAGGGCGGTCCTGGGTCAGAACCTGCGCAAGGTACTCGGCGCTTTCCGACACGACCTGGGGCGAAACCGTCAGGCCTGTGGCCATCGCGAACGACTCGAGCGTCAGCGCCATCTCCCTGCGAACTTCGATCATGCCATCCGGGTGATTGAACAACCTGAGAACCGTTGAACAGGACCGGGCACGGCGCTGCAAGTCCATCATTCTGGCTTCGAATGTTCCCGGCAGGTGCCAGGCAATCAACGCGAACGCTCTTGCCGATGGGCTGAAATGCAACAGACCGGCCGCAGCCATGCACGGCATCACCTGCTGGAGTATCAATGCTGCGTCGTGATCATGAACGCCTTTCACATAGCCTTGTTTGTAGAGCGGTGTGCAGAATTGACGGACGTGATGCTGCAGTTGCTCAAACGTCATCTGCGACAGGTCGATACCCGACTGCGCCGCAGCCTCAAGCACCTCTCCGGCGAGGTATTCGCTTCGATAGACGCTGTCGGACTCGGACTCCAGGCTGGCTTGAAAGCAGGAGCGAAACGACTCAATGACCTCGTCTTCGAGCCGCTCATAAAAATCAGTGCCGGTGATATGCAACCAGAGATGCCCGTCTCGGGGCAAAAGGGTCAAATCCAGTGCCTGGGTGTTGATACTGAACAGATGTCTGGCTCCCAACTTCAAGAGCTTACCGCTGGCATCGAACAGATCGGCCTTGTCCCGCTGCCCCCTTACGGCCTGATCGCGCGCAGCCTTGAGGCGTGCTTCGATGTCGTCAGACTTGACACTGTCCTCAAGGGTTCGCAGACGATCGGAAAGCTCGCGCAGCTTGAGCACCTGCGGGTCAGTGCTGAAAAAACTGTTCAGTCTGTCGATGTCCAGACACCCCGAAAGACGGCGCGGCAGGCTGTCCAGAATACGACTGGCCGCCTCATACAGCCCTTGCGCCTGACGCTGCCGGGCATTGATCAGCGTCTGTCGGTGCTGTTCGAACGCCTCCAGTACCTCATCACGCTTGCCCATGACATCGTTCAGAAAAGACTCATGCTCACCAAAGCGGCTTTCCAGTTCGTCCAGTTGAATCAGCAATTTCGCCAGTTGCTCATCACATGCCTGGGGACTGTCAGCCAGCGACAGGGCGTGGGTGAGGCTTTGGCCAATCAGCTGAAACTGCGCAGCGAATTGCGCAGTGGACTCGAACGAGACCAGCGCCCTGCGACGGGCCCCCGCATGTGCCATGGACTGATTCATGCGCGCATACACGTTCGAGATGGACTCGATAATGCCGGTACGCTGCGTTGCATCCTCAATGCCCAGCGAGCTCGCAAGCCCTGACAACAGGTCCAGCGCGGTCGCCATTCTTGCAAGGCTTTCCAGTGGCGGCTCCAGTTCGAATACCGATGACGCAGCCTGAACCTGACGATCAAGTTCGTCCAGTTGCAGGCTATAGGGCAAGAGAGCTTCGGCCTGACACATGAAATCGGCAGCATCGCCAGCGGTCCGTCCAAACTCGGCCAGCAGACTCTGCTCCATCTCTTCGATGGCGGGCAGATCGATGTAGCGTTGTTCCTTGAGGGTCACGAGATGGCCGCGCAAGCCGGTGATCGAATCCAGTCGGTCGACAAAACCCTGGATATCCTCGCAACGACTCAGGCGCAATTGGCTGGCGAGCGAAACGTGACGCTGTCGCGCCTCCTGCATCAAGCGGGTGGAGTGAGCCCGCAGGTGCTCGACTTTCTCGAACTCATCAGCAATCGAGCTGCCGGTATCCGCAATACTGCGCAGTGTCGCTGCCAGCGAAGCCGTGCTTTCGTGGATCAACCAGTGATACTTGTCGAACATAAGCGCGACCTGCCGTGCCAGTGCGCTGAAACGGGTGGCAGTGGCGCTGGCAGCAAGAGATTCTCTGGCAAGGTCATACAGATCGGAAATGCCGCGGACCAGTTCGGCATTGCCGATCCGACCGAGAAACGAATGGCTCGACGGCTGACCGGTTGCATGATCCTCGGTGAAGAAAGGGGTCTGCCATACCTGCACAGGATGGTTGCGGGCAGGTTCGACCTCAGCCGAAAAAATCACCATGCGCCCATCTTCGAGGTGCGCGTGACCATGACCGAATACGGGCGTCAGCAACTGACGTCGGATGGTGTTGTAAGTGAACAGGGCCGAACGCCCCTCAACCGCATCATGAAAGATGTACAGAAAATCCTCACCGTTGGGCGAGCGCAGCAGACGCTTGAAAAGCATGCCCTGCATCGCAGATTCGAACAGCCTGTGCTCACCACTCTGAAGATAGAGCCCTCCGGGAAATACAATGCCGTGATCGTCGGGAAGCCGCTGACACGCCAGACCAATCGCATCGATCCGGGTCAGCGCAAGCGTCTTCAGATTACAGACCAGATAGCGGCACTGCTCTTCCTTGTAAGGCCGGACACTCAAAAGGATCAGGTTGCCCAGTCTGGCGAAGGCTACCTGTAAATCAGGCAGCGACTGGTTTTTTTCCGCCAGCCCCTCACGGTACAGCTCAAGCCCTGCTTCTGACGGGCTTGCGCCCCTGACAATCAGTTCGCCGTTGTCCAGATGGATATGGATGCTGTCCAGGATAACAATTCGGGGCATCTGATCATTGACGATCATTTCACGCCCTGCCTGAGTCCATTCAAAATCGTAAGGTGGCACGTTGACGATATCGCGCTCCCCACGATTATCGAGGTAGCGTACCTCGTTGCCCGACGCGCTCATCGCCCAGCGGAAAACCCGGATATCCGTGAGACGTTCGCCGAATTGAAAAATGGCCAGCAACCGGTTTTCAGAGACTGAGAGTTCCAACAGCCGGGCATCTCGGTAATAGGTATAAAGCTCTTCGAAATCCTTGCGAAACACCGGGTCGGCCAACCAGGTGCCGTCCGGATCGACAGAGTGGGTCTCATAACCCTGCTCGCCCTCGCTCAGACGGAACAGCGCAAACACATCCTCGGTTCGGGCTGCCACATTGAGCCCGAGCGACACGTTGTAGCCGAACAAGAGGTCGGGACCGACACGCACGATGCCCCTTGGAATGCAGTTGTTTTCCGTGCGCAACCGAGCTCGTCCCAATACTTCCATCGAGCTGCACCCGAACTCTTCAAGCCTTTGGGCGTTGAGCGTGTCTACCTGTCGAGACAGGCTGTTACCCTGCTCTTGCAAGCGTTTGAGCAATACCTCATAGGCCCCGCTTTCAGTGACCGCCGTGTTCGACGCTTCCTGAGTCGGGTTTTCAAGCTGATCTTGGGACATGGGTCAATCCGGATGGGCAGGTCATGAAGACGCGCCCGGCAATTGAACCGGGCGGTGGGATGGGCATTACTGAGCGTCGGGGCGGCGGTCGGAAGATCTTTCAGCGGCCACTCTGGAAAGCATCCCGAGCCCGGTCTGAATAACCTGAGCGGCAAGCGGACTGCTCTGATTCAAACCTTCGATGGCTTTGCCAACCGAGAGGGATTTCACGAAGGCATCGAATACGCCGTTATCTCCTCCGCCCACGAACTGGATGCTGGCCTTGCTCATGGCAGCGGACAGCACCTCGGCCTGTTGCTCGGCAATCTTCTCGTTGGCCGCGATGCCTGCCATGGTGATGTCGAGCTGGTTCTGCAGAGCCAGACGGAACTCTTCGTGCTCGCGGGCACCGCCCGTCAATTTCTGCATTGCTTCGAACTTCTCGGTCAGACCCGCCGCTTCGGCCTCGAAACGCTTCTGAAGAACCTCGGCTTCGGCAGCCCCGACGTCCTGTATGGTCGCTGCCCTGGACTCGCCGATGGCCTTGTCGCCCTCGGCCTGGGACAACAGACGCTGCTTCAATACGGCTGCTTCCGCCAAGCCCTCACGCTCGATGGCTTCAGCGATCTGTATCCGGACCTCGGCATCGGACTCACCAACGGCACGATCACCTTCTGCCTGAGACAACAGACGCTGCTTCAGCACCAGCGCTTCGGCCTGCCCTTCGCGCTCGGCGGCTTCTGCGATCTGCATGCGGACCTCGGCCTCTGCCAGTCCGGACGCAGCCTTCTCGGCACGTACACCTTCGGCGCGCTTGATCGCAGCCTGCGATTCGCGTTCGGCCTTGCGCAAATCGGCATCGGCCAGTGTCACCAGTTCCTTGGCGCGGTATTCCGACACTACCGTATCCGCTTCGGCCTGTTTGACCAGACACACCAGATCGCGCTCGGCCTGCGCCTGGGCTTCAGTGACGACCACGGTTTTCTTGCGGTCCGCATCGGCGACCATACGTAACGTTGTGATGGCCTCTTCTTCCTGGGCGACGGTCTTCTCGACGATGACGCGTTCGCGAGTGACGCTGGCGATCTCCCCCCGCTTTTCTTCAAGCTGACGATCCCGCTCGATTCGGCTCAGCGACACTTCGCGCTCGCGATCGACCTGCGCCAGAGCCTGGGCGCGAATGACGGTTTCCTTCTCGAGCATGACGACGCGCTCGCTGTTCTGGTTCGCGACATCCACTTCACGCTGATGATTGACCGCAGCGACATCAATCCGCTGCGCGGCGGCGATGCGTGCTTCCTCGGCACGCAAATGCTCTTCGGACTGGATCTTGAGCGTCTCGGCTTCCTCACGGGCGATCACCGATGCGATTTCGCGTTTCTGCCGCGCCTGGGCATCGGCTTCCTGACGCTCCAGCGCCAGACTTGCTTCGATGGTTTCGACGTTCTTCTTCTGAATCTTCAGCGCCTGATCACGTTCCAGCTCGTTGGTGATAACGTTGTGGACGGAAGTCAGTTCGGTAATCTTCCGAATGCCCTCGGCATCGAGAATGTTGTCACGGTCGAGGTCCACCTTGGGCGTTTGCTCAAGGAAGTCGATGGCCACGTCCTCGAGCACGTATCCGGACAGATCCTGACCTATCACATTGACGATCTCATCGCGAAAACGGACGCGATCCTCGAACAGTTCAACAAAATCGAATTGTTTGCCGACGGTCTTCAGTGCTTCGGAAAACTTGGCGTTGAACAGCTCATTGACGGCCGACTTGTCCGAGGCGCGCTGAACGCCGATGGCCTTGGCCACCTTGAGCACATCTTCACGGGTTTCGTTGACCCGCAGGAAAAAAGCGACGGTGATATCGGCGCGCATGTTGTCCCGGCAGATAAGCCCGCCCTTGCCCTTTCGATCGATCTCCAGCGTGATGACACTGATCTGCATTTTCTCCATGAAATAGAGATAGGGCAGCACCATGGCGCCGGTGAAATAGACCTTGGGGCGACTCGACAGGTCATTGACAATCAACGCCGTGCCTTGGGGAACCTTGACGTAAAAGGTCTTGATCAATAGTGCCAAAGCGACCAAAGCAAGAATTGCGACGCAGAGGATGACGAGAAATGGCATGGCCATGTCCAGCATGCTGTATTACTCCATAACGGGCTCAGCCCTTGAATTCCGACTCGCTGACGACGAGATAGGCATGCTCGTCTGCGAGGTATTGAAGAAGCACCACCCGGTCATTGCGTTTGATTTCGGGGGTGCCGAAGGTACGAACCTGAAGCAGCAGTCCTGCACCGCCATCGCTCATCAGCGCGCGTCCACTTTTGCCGGTCACGGTCTGGCTGGTAACGACCGCCACCTGTCCACAAATCGGCGTCGGCTCCGGCCCTCTGATCTTTCTGACGAGAGGCTTGAAAAGGCGAAGGGTGACCAACGTAAAGATCGAAGCGGCCACGAGGGCCAACAGCCCACTGACAAATCCGAGGGGGTAGTAGAAAAAGCCCAGTGACAACTGGTCGATCAAAAGCAGGTGGCCGAGGTAGCTGATCAGCCAGCCGGAAAGACTGATCAGTGTCAGGATGATGGAAGCAGGCACCCCGGAGAGCCCGAGGCGGGCAACCAGACCTTTACCCGACTCCGCACTGGCGCTGTCGAGGGCCGATACAGCCTGCATGTCGATATCGGCCGAACCGCCATCAAGAACGCCCAGGCATACCATCAGCCAATAGAACACGGTTATTGCCAGCAACAGGCTGAATATCACCACAGGGAACGACAACGCTGTTTCGATGAAATGGTACATCTCGACATCCTTTCGAATCAGGCGCACTGCTGCCGGCGACTGGTCTTGATTCGCTGCAATACGGTTTGCGCGCTGAAGTTGTCCACGGTGATCCCGGCGTCCAGCAATCGCTGTTCAAGATCGGCATCGGCAAGGCTCGACTCCTCCTGAACCTGCCGACGGGCCTCCGTCTCCAGTTGACGTTGCTGGAGATCGTTCAATGCATCGGTGGCACTTCGCAGCCTGCTGGCCGACTCCTCGTGGGATACCGTCCAGCCGCCTTGGGCCTGCTGCACGAACTCGGTGGTCCGCACCATCTCGACCTGCTGCCGGAGAGCCCAAAGCTTCTGTTCACTGACGCGCAGACTCGCGCTCAGGCTGCTGGCGGCAGTGGCATAGCCTTGAGCAATACAGGCATCCTCTTCCATCCGCTTTTCCAGCAGGCCAATCTGTGATGCAACTGCCAGGGCGGCAGCTTCATCATCAGCCTCCAGGGCTGCCTCGGCATCGAGAATCAGAGAGGCGACCTGTGCGCGCGCCTGAGCCACCTTTCGCGTTGCATGAAGATTCCTGGCCATCAGACCTGCGAGGCTGGAACGGCTGGCGTCGAGGTGTTGTTCGGCGTTGCGGATTTCCTTGTCGAGGATGTGCAACGTTTGCCGGGCCACCACGCTACTCGACGCTTCGTTTGCTCCGCCCTGCAAGGCAGTCACTATTTTCGTCCAGATACCGGCCATGCCATTTTCCCTTGGGCGTATTGATCGAGTTCTGATGACTCGATAAACATCCCGCGAAAGATGACATAGGAGAAACCGGCGTTATGCCGGAACAGTCGTTTAAAAAAGTAAGAAACTTCCCCAAGGTCTGAAATTCACGACTTTGAACACTTATATTTTTCCAGACGCTGCATTAGCAACTAGATTTGAAAGGCTGCCATTCGGGTCGAGTTCACGATCCTGTGCGCTCCAAATATTCCAGGGAAGTGAAGCATGTTGCGTCGTCGCATGTTGATAATGCTGGGCGTTGTGCTGTTCGTCGTGCTTGCGCTCGCGGGTTACAAAGCGTTTTCCATTTACCGGCAGATTCAGCAGTTCAGCACGCCGAAGCCACCTGTCAGCGTGGCGGTGGCCATCGCTGTCGAGTTGCCTTGGCAAAGTCGGCTCCCTGCCATCGGTACCTTGAAAGCCGTACAGGGTGTGGACCTGAGCCTGGAGATCGCCGGCACGGTCAAGGCGCTGCTGTTCGAGTCCGGGCAGAAGGTTCGCGTCGGGCAGCCGCTGCTGCAACTGGACAGCGATGTGGAACGGGCGCTGCTTGGCACCGCCGAAGCGGACCAGGGGCTGGCACAGGTCGAGTACGGGCGCGGCAGCAGGCTGGTCGGCGATCAGGCGATTTCCCGAGGCGACTTCGACAGGCTGGCAGCGCAATTGAAGAAGGCCAGCGCCACAGTGGCTCAGCTCAAGGCGTCGCTGGCAAAGAAACAGATTCTGGCGCCGTTCAGCGGCACCATCGGAATTCGTCAGGTGGATGTCGGCGACTATCTGGCCAGCGGTACCGTCATCGCGACCCTGCAGGACTTGAGCAGCCTCTATGTCGATTTCCACGTGCCTGAACAGGCCCTGCCAAAGCTGTCCGTCGGGCAGCGGGTGCAAGTCAGTGTGCCTGCTTATCCCGGCCAGTCGTTCGACGCCACGATCAGTGCGATCAACCCCAAGGTCGACGAAAGCACGCGCAACGTTCTGATTCGCGCCACTCAGCCAAACCCGGACGGTAGGCTGCTGCCCGGCATGTTTGTTGATCTTCAGGTCATTCTGCCCAGCGCGCCCAGCCAGATCGTGGTCCCGGAAAGCGCGATCACCTACACCCTCTACGGCAATTCGGTTTACGTGGTGGTGCCCAGACAAACAGAAACAGGAAAGCCTGAAGCCAATGCCCAGGGCGAAACACAACTGACGGTAGAGCGTCGCTTTGTCAAAACCGGCGAGCGCCGTGACGGCAAGGTGGTGATACAGGAAGGGCTCAAGGCGGGAGACCAGGTGGTGAGTGGCGGGCAGTTGAAGCTGGACAACGGCGCTCATGTCGCGATCAGCGCAGACGCAACACAATCCGTCGACAACAAAGCCCCGGCAACGCGCGCGCAATGATCAGGGAACTGTCATGACCTTTACCGACCCGTTCATCCGTCGCCCGGTTCTTGCAACCGTTGTCAGCCTGCTGATCGTATTGCTGGGCATTCAGGCGTACAGCAAGCTGGTCATCCGCCAGTATCCGCAGATGGAAAATGCGCTGATCACCGTAACGACGGCCTATCCCGGCGCCAACGCCGAAACCATTCAGGGCTATATCACCCAGCCGCTGCAGCAGAGTCTGGCCAGTGCCGAGGGCATCGACTACATGACCTCGGTCAGTCGCCAGAACTTCTCGATCATCTCTATCTACGCACGCATCGGGGCTGACAGCGACCGGCTGTTCACCGAGTTGCTGGCCAAGGCCAACGAGGTCAAGAACAAACTGCCGCAGGACGCCGAGGATCCTGTGTTGAGCAAAGAGGCGGCTGATGCGTCGGCGCTGATGTACGTCAGTTTCTACAGCTCACAATTGAACAATCCGCAGATCACCGACTACCTGTCACGCGTCATTCAACCCCGTCTGGCGACACTGCCGGGCATGGCCGAGGCGGAGATTCTGGGTAATCAGGTGTTTGCGATGCGCCTCTGGCTGGACCCGGTGCGCCTTGCCGGTTTCGGCCTGACAGCCGCCGATGTCACCGATGCAGTGCGTCGTTACAACTTTCTGTCGGCGGCTGGCGAGATCAAGGGCGAATACGTGGTTACCAGCATCAACGCCACCACCGAACTGAAGTCTGCCGAGGCCTTCGCCACTATCCCCTTGAAAACCAATGGCGACAGCCGTGTGTTGCTGGGTGACGTGGCACGGGTAGAGATGGGCGCCGAGAACTACAACACCGTCAGCTCGTTCGATGGCATTCCCTCCGTGTACATCGGCATCAAAGGCACGCCGAGTTCCAACCCGCTGGATGTCATCAAAGAAGTGCGGCGCATCATGCCGGAGTTGGAAAGCCAGTTGCCGCCGAGCCTCAAGGTGTCCATCGCCTACGACGCGACCCTGTTCATCCAGGCGTCGATTCATGAAGTGGTGAAAACACTCCTAGAAGCCGTGCTGATCGTGATCGTGGTGGTCTTTCTGTTCCTCGGTGCGCTGCGCTCGGTGCTGATCCCGGTGGTCACCATTCCGTTGTCGATGATCGGTGTGCTGTTCTTCATGCAGTTGATGGGCTATTCGATCAACCTGCTGACGTTGCTGGCAATGGTGCTGGCGATCGGTCTGGTGGTGGACGACGCGATTGTGGTGGTCGAGAACATCCACCGGCACATCGAGGGAGGGAGGACGCCGTTCGAGGCCGCCATTGAAGGCGCAAGAGAGATCGCTATGCCGGTGATGTCGATGACCATCACGCTGGCCGCCGTATACGCCCCGATCGGCTTTCTGGAAGGACTGACCGGTGCGCTGTTCAGGGAGTTCGCCTTGACCCTGGCAGGAGCGGTGGTCATTTCCGGCATCGTTGCCCTCACCCTCTCGCCCATGATGTGCGCCATGTTGTTGCGCCGCGAAGAAAACCCCAGCGGCCTGGCGCACAGACTCGATCAAGTATTCGAAAGGCTCAAAGTGCGCTACCGACGCATCCTGCATACCACGCTCAATACCCGTCCGGTGGTCGTGGTATTCGCGATCATCGTGCTGTGCCTGATTCCGGTGCTGCTCATGTTCACCAAATCGGAGCTGGCACCGGACGAGGATCAAGGCATCATTTTCATGATGGCCACATCGCCTCAGACCACCAACCTGAATTACATCAACGCTTATACCGACCGGTTCGTGGCGCTGTTCAAAGCCTTTCCCGAATACTATTCATCGTTCCAGATCAACGGCTTCAATGGCGTGCAGACTGGCGTGGGCGGGTTCCTGCTCAAGCCCTGGAACGAGCGGACTCGCACTCAGATGGAGATCCTGCCTGAGGTGCAGGCCCGACTCTCCGATATTCCCGGGCTGCAGATATTCGGCTTCAACCTGCCTTCACTACCGGGAACCGGCGAAGGGCTGCCGTTTCAGTTCGTGATCAATACACCGAACGACTATCCGGCGCTGCTGGAGGTTGCCGAACGGATCAAAAAACGCGCAACCGATTCGGGCAAGTTCGCCTTCATGGACATCGACCTGGCTTTCGACAAACCGGAAGTGGTTGTGGATATCGACCGAGCCAAGGCAGCGCAGATGGGCGTGTCCATGCAGGATCTGGGCGGTACGCTGGCAACCTTGCTGGCCGAGGCGGAAATCAATCGTTTCACCCTCGAAGGACGCAGCTATAAGGTCATTGCCCAGGTGGAACGTGCCTACCGCGACAATCCCGGGTGGCTGAACAACTATTACGTCAGAAACAGCGAGGGCCAGTTATTGGCGCTTTCCACCCTGATCACCGTCAGCGACCGGGCACGGCCGCGACAGTTGAATCAGTTCCAGCAACTCAACTCGGCGATCATTCAGGGCTTTCCCATCGTCAGCATGGGCGAGGCGCTCGAAACCGTCAGACAGATTGCAAGTGAAGAGGCGCCTGAAGGTTTCGCTTACGACTACGCGGGGGCATCCAGGCAGTATGTCCAGGAAGGCAGTGCCCTTTGGATAACGTTCGCGCTGGCCCTGGCGATCATCTTTCTGGTGCTGGCGGCGCAGTTCGAAAGCTTCCGCGACCCGCTGGTGATTCTGGTGACGGTCCCGCTGTCGATCTGCGGGGCCTTGATCCCGCTGTTTCTGGGGTTATCGAGCATGAACATCTATACCCAGGTCGGGCTGGTGACCTTGATCGGCCTGATCAGCAAGCACGGCATTCTGATTGTCGAGTTCGCCAACCAGTTGCGTCGGCACCAGGGACTGTCGGCGAGGGAAGCCGTGGAAGAAGCTGCAGCGATTCGTCTGCGCCCGGTCTTGATGACAACGGCGGCAATGGTATTCGCAATGGTGCCACTGATACTGGCAACCGGCGCCGGAGCTGTCAGCCGTTTCGACATCGGTATGGTTATCGCGACCGGCATGTCAGTCGGCACGCTGTTCACGCTTATCGTCCTGCCTTGCGTGTACACCTTGCTGGCTGTGCCTGACAAACGGGCAGAGCGTGCCAGCCCTGTCGTACATTGACCCCTTGCCAAACGACAAAGGCCCCGACAAGGGGCCTTTCAGGTCAAAGGAGTTTTCAATTTTTCGAACCGGTACCCTGTGCCAGGCTGTACATCAGGAGCAGCAGATCGTGATCGGGCTTCACTGCTACTTGACTCTTGATTGCACGAGGCAAAGGACAATGCCCTTCTCCGTGCTGGGCACTCAGGATCTTCGTGCCCGGTTGTTCAAGCGCCGCCATGGCGACTGTTGCAGTCGCCAACGCCGCGAACACGAACAAACCTCTAGCCATTTCGAGCTTCATGACTCTAAACCTTTGATAGAGCTGCCAAACGCCGCCTGGTAAAAATAGACCAACTTCTGCCAGTCTGCGGCACTGAATGACGAATGGCGTCTGAGTTGCTTCATGTCATGCTGCGCGGCCCCGTAGGCTGTCCAGCGACGACGACCCTTTTCCAGGTCAAGCAGTGCAACCTCGGCTCTGGCCTGGGCGCCCTCGCCGGTAACACGCACAAAAATATGCTTGATATAAAGACAGCTGTGCTGCCAACGCCCCAAATGCATGCGTGCCAGCGTTTTACCGATTTCGCTCAGCATTTGCTCGTACAACAGTTCGCCGTATTGCTCGCGACCACCTGCAGCAAGCCATTTTTCGAACTCTTCGAATCCTTCGAGGGCCTCGGTTACCAGAAGCGCACGCCATTCGTTTTCGGTGCGCTCGGCTCCGCAGAACACGATCTGCGGCACACCGACGCCCAGCCTGTTCAGACCTTCAAGCGCATCACGCTCGCGAAGTACGGTCGGGCGTCCAAACGGATGCAACCAGCTGCGGTAGATATGGCCAGTCTGCCGTTTGCTGTAGAGCGTCTGTCCATCGTCCGTGACCAACCGTTGTACGCCGCTCTCGCCACCACGCCGCACGTTGGGCTCTTCAACCCATTCGCCTCGCTGGCTCCAAAAGTGACTGAACCCGTTATTTTCCGGGTTCACAACCGGTTCCCTCAAGGACTGCAGACCCATCTATTCACCTTTTACGCAATACATAGACTCGCCACATGGCGTACATCGGCAGGAAGTCCATTCGCTTCTGAATGCGAAATCCTGCCTCTTCAAATTCGGTTTCTGCGGTAGTGACCGGTAACACAAAACGGTTCTGGTAACTTTCCTGCCCATTTTTCTCGTGACGCTGGCTCTCGAGTTTTCTGCGCCTCCAGGCCTTGAAATTGCCATCCACCCACAATGAGACAATGACACTGTCGCGGGTAACGCGCTGAAACTCCCGTAACAGAGCCATCCGGTCGCTCGATTGCCCGACGTGGTGCAACAGACGCATACAGAAGATGCTGTCCACAGCGTTGTCAGGCAGGTCGATTGCAAAAGCAGACGTCTGCAAAGGTCGTACCCTTTTCACCACATCAGCCGGTTGAGACTCACAGGCGGTTCGCAGCATGTCGGCGGAGTTGTCCGCTCCAATGATGGAACGATTGGGCTTTTCGGCCAGCAAGGGCCAGAACCGACCTGCCCCGCAGGGAAGATCCAGTACCAGACCGGGATCTCCGACCATATGCAGCGCCTTTCGTGCCAATTGTTCGTCGCGATAGTGAGACAACTTGCGCCATAGACCGTCCTGATGTTTTTCCAGGTACTGGCGAGCGTGGTCCTTGTCGTACTTACGGGAAAACTCAAGTTCAATGCGGTCGCTCATGAGAGCATCTCCTGACGTTAATGGCAGCCAAATTAGTCAGGCTGCCGTCATCGTCAGGTCATCTGAATGTGAAAAAAACGTCACATTGACCGGCTAAATGTTTCCAGAGTTTACAGGTACTTGCGTGCCATGTGCGCCGCCTCTGGTCAGAGAGCGGCTTGCACGCGAGGGGTCCAGACGGACATTACGGCTTGACGATGTCCAGCGTAACCTTGAAGCGGCACCCGTGGGGCTCCATCGGAGTCAGGCTGACGCTCCACCCTTGGTTGGCACAGATACGCTGAACCAGCGACAGGCCGAGCCCCAGGCCTTCGCCACGCTGCTCGTTACCCCGCACGAAGGGTTCGAACATGGCTTCGCGTTTCTCTTCCGGGATACCGACACCGCTGTCTTCGACGACAAAACTTTCGGACTGCAGTGTCAGCGTAATGAAACCGTGGTCGGTGTAGTGCAGGGCATTGCGCAGCAGATTGCCCATCACGGCATGAAGGAACGTTGCGTTGTAGCGAATCTCGGAGACCTGACCTTCAGGTGGCGGGTTGTAGGTCAGCGTGAGTCCTTTGCCCTCTATCGGGTCACGCCATTGCGAGATCAGTTGCTCAGCCACGCCGACCAGCGTCGCCTTGGGCGTCATGGCCGGATCCTCGCGTTGCGTGCGGGCGAGCATCAGGAAGGTCTGGACCAGATCACGCATCTCTTCACAGGCACGAGCGATGCGCTCTACCTGACGGCGCGCACGCTGATCAAGTGCCGGGTTTTCGAGCAACAGTTCGCAGGAGCTGGCCAGCACCATCAACGGCGTACGCAGCTCATGACTCACGTCGCTGGTGAACATCCGTTCGCGAATCAATGCCTGGCGCAGACGCCCCAGCGTGGCATCGAAGGCGACGGCCAGTTCACCCACTTCGTCTGCGGCATAGTCAGGCGCCAGAGGCGGCGCAAGGCCCAGCAACTGGTCACGATGGCGGACCTGTCTGGCCAGCCGCACAACCGGCGCCATCACGCGTCGGGCAAGCACCCAGCCCAGGAAGACGGCCAGCGCCAACGCGAGTACGAAGCCCACCAGCACCACCGCGAACAGCACGCGCTCGCGCTCTTCGAAATCGCTCTGGTCCTGCAGCAAGGCGTAGTGCCGGCCATCGACCACTTCGATCATCGCGTGATAGGACAGCGGCCCGCGAAATACTTCGTGAAAGCCGGGTTCAAGATGACGCAAGTCCTTGGGCAGGTCGAAGTCGCCGGGGCCGTTGGTGAAGTAGAACAATTGGTCAGGCTTGGGCCGATGGCTCCAGTCGCTGACGCTGTCCATCAGCATGAGGCGGTTGAGATCGCCGCCCAGACCTGCGGAAATCAATTTCTCTTCGACCAGGTGAACGGTGGAAATAATGCCGATTGCAAAGGATCCGGCGACCAGCGCGCTCATCAGGGCAAACGCGATGATGATGCGCTGGGCAAGGCTCTGTTTAAACTCCATCCCGGCCCTCGGCCAAGCGGTAGCCCACACCGTGTACGGTTTGCAGCAATGGCTTGGAAAACGGTTTGTCGATCACCTGACGCAACTGATGCACGTGACTGCGCAGGCTGTCGCTGTCAGGGCAATCATCGCCCCACAGCGCTTCTTCAAGAATTTCACGACGCAACACGTGCGGGCTTTTCTGCATCAAGACCGCGAGCAGCTTGAGACCGACCGGGTTGAGCTTGAGCATCCGCCCTTCCCGTGTCACCTCAAGCGTGTCGAGATCGTAGATCAGATCGGAAACCTGCAAGGTGCGACGCCCGCCGCCCTGGGCGCGACGCAGTACAGCTTCTATGCGCGCCGCCAGTTCGGACAGGGCGAATGGCTTGAGCAGGTAATCATCGGCGCCGGAGCGAAAGCCCTGCAGGCGGTCGTCGAGCTGGTCACGTGCGGTCAGCATGATCACCGGCGTATCACGACGAGCGTCTTCACGCAGGCGCTTGCACAGGGTGTAACCGTCGATACCGGGCAGCATGATGTCCAGCACGATCAAATCGTAATGTTCGGTGGCAGCCAGATGCAGTCCCGAGAGGCCATCCTGTGCGCAATCGACGGTGTAGCCTTTCATGCCCAGGTAATCGGCCATGTTTGCCAGGATGTCGCGGTTGTCTTCAACCAGAAGAATTCGCATGGAGCACTCTCATATGCAATTTGGGCTGGCGCAGCTTAAGACGAAGTGGACGTCAGGGCCAGCGCCGAAATGGCCTAACGATTTTTTCATCTAGAATTCACAACTCGCGTGACACACTCCGAAACAAAATTGCCGCAATTCATGACTGCGGCCCGTCTTCCACTGAACCGGATTTGCCATATTGAAAGCCGCCTCCCCGCCGTACTCCCGTCCGCTCAACCTCTGGATATACCTGGGCATACCTGCCGTCACCGCTCTGATACTGGTTCTGCTGGAACTGACCACAGTGGACATGGACCTTGCCAGACTCGCCTTCGATCCGGCGACCGGTGCGTTCATCGGCAGGCACAGCTACTTTCTGGAAGACGTGCTGCATGATCGCGCCAAACAGGTGGTGATGGCGATTGGAGTACTGGCGATGATCAGCTTCGCTGCGTCCTTCAAGGTCGAGCGCATGATGCCGTGGCGTCGTGAACTGGGGTATCTGGTGCTGTCGATGGCCTTGGCTACCGGTTTCGTGACACCGCTCAAGGTCGCAACCTCCGTACAGTGTCCCTGGAGCCTGACCGAGTTCGGCGGCCAGGAAACCTACAGCGAACTGCTCAGCCCGCGACCGGCAACCGACAAGCCCGGTCGCTGCTGGCCAGGCGGTCATGCGGCTACCGGTTTTACTCTGTTCGCCCTGTTCTTCATGTTTCGCGACCGCAAGCCACGTCTGGCCAAAGCCGGGCTGATACTGGCATTCACGCTGGGATCGATCTTTTCGGTGGGTCGTATGCTGCAGGGGGCGCACTTTCTGTCGCACAACCTGTGGACGGCGGTGTTCTGCTGGTTGATATGTCTGGGGGTTTATTACTTCGTGCTGTACAGGCCTGAACGCCGCGAACCGGCAGTTCAGCTCTCGCGCTGACGTTTCACCTCGTCATACCAAAGCTGGCTTCACACTGATCATGCCCACCGTTTCGCGTGGGCATTAGGCCCGTGGCGCTGCGTGTCACAAATGGCACAGGTTGCGCCACTTTGACGGAGCGCCGTAAGCAAACTCCTTCGCGCTAGTTACGGCCCCGGCTTCGCCGGGGTTCCTTCGTCCTGACACTGATTCGGTGGTGCTTCGTACTATCGCGTTAAAAGAGCATGACAGCGCTAACGCCGGACTGCAGACCAGCTATAAAAAACCCCGCACAAGGCGGGGTTTTTTATGATGGGTGTTGCTTGAGGGGTAAAGCCGGCTTACATCATGCCGCCCATACCACCCATGCCGCCCATGTCCGGCATGCCGCCGCCTGCTGGCTTGTCTTCAGGCACGTCAGCGATCATCGCTTCAGTGGTGATCATCAAGCTGGCGATCGAGGACGCTGCCTGCAGAGCAGAGCGAGTGACCTTGGCCGGGTCCAGGATACCCATTTCGATCATGTCGCCGTATTCACCAGAAGCAGCGTTGTAACCGAAGTTACCCGAACCCTGCTTGACCTTGTCGACTACAACGCTTGGCTCGTCGCCGGAGTTGGCAACGATCTGGCGCAGCGGTGCTTCAACAGCACGACGCAGCAGAGCGATACCGACGTCCTGATCAGCGTTGTCGCCTTTCAGGCCTTCGATGGCCTGCAGGGAGCGAACCAGAGCAACGCCACCGCCAGGCACCACGCCTTCTTCGACGGCTGCGCGGGTTGCGTGCAGGGCGTCTTCAACGCGGGCTTTCTTCTCTTTCATTTCGACTTCGGAGCCGGCACCGACCTTGATCACCGCAACACCGCCGGACAGCTTGGCCAGACGCTCTTGCAGCTTCTCTTTGTCGTAGTCGGAGCTGGTGTCACCGATTTGCTGGCGGATCTGAGCGATGCGCGAGTCGATGTCGGTTTTAACGCCAGCACCGTCGATGATGGTGGTGTTTTCTTTGTTCAGCACAACGCGCTTGGCATTACCCAAATGTTCCAGGGTAGTGGTTTCCAGGCTCAGACCGATCTCTTCGGAGATAACGGTACCGCCAGTCAGAACAGCGATGTCCTGCAGCATGGCCTTGCGACGGTCGCCGAAACCTGGAGCCTTGACGGCTGCAACCTTCACGATACCGCGCATGTTGTTCACAACCAGAGTCGCCAGGGCTTCGCCTTCGACGTCTTCGGCAACGATCAACAGTGGACGACCTGCCTTGGCGACTGCTTCCAGAACCGGCAGCATTTCGCGGATGTTGGAGATCTTCTTGTCAACCAGCAGCAGCAGCGGGCTGTCCAGTTCGGCAACCATGGTGTCCGGCTTGTTGATGAAGTACGGGGACAGGTAACCACGGTCAAACTGCATGCCTTCAACGACAGACAGTTCGTTTTCCAGACCCGAACCTTCTTCAACGGTGATGACGCCGTCTTTGGTCACTTTTTCCATGGCTTCGGCAATGATGTCGCCGATGGAGTGATCAGAGTTCGCCGAGATGGTACCGACCTGGGCAATTGCCTTGGTATCGGTGCATGGCTTGGACAGCGACTTGAGCTGAGCAACGATGGCGATGGTCGCCTTGTCGATGCCGCGTTTCAGGTCCATCGGGTTCATGCCGGCAGCGACGGCTTTCAGGCCTTCGTTGACGATAGCCTGAGCCAGTACGGTAGCGGTGGTAGTACCGTCGCCCGCGTCATCGTTGGCACGGGAAGCAACGTCTTTTACCAGTTGCGCGCCCATGTTTTCGAAACGGTCTTTGAGTTCGATTTCCTTGGCAACCGACACACCGTCTTTGGTGATCAGCGGAGCACCGAAGCTCTTCTCGATGATGACGTTACGGCCTTTCGGGCCCAGGGTCGCTTTTACTGCGTCAGCCAGGACGTTTACACCGGCGAGCATTTTTTTGCGGCCAGAATCGCCGAATTTAACTTCTTTAGCAGCCATGATCATTATTCCTTGAATACTTTGTAGTAACGGAAATCAGCGCGAGCACTCAGCCTTCGATAACAGCGAGAATCTCGTTCTCGCTCATCACCAGCAGGTCTTCGCCGTCTACTTTCACAGTGTTGCTGCCGGAATAAGGGCCAAACACCACTTTGTCACCCACTTTCACGGCCAGCGCACGTACTTCACCGTTGTCCAGCACGCGGCCGGTACCAACAGCGACGATCTCGCCACGGTTTGGCTTTTCGGCAGCCGAACCTGGCAGAACGATACCGCCGGCAGTTTTCGTTTCTTCTTCGCTGCGACGGATTACGACGCGGTCATGCAGAGGACGAAGCTTCATTGTCGATCTCCTGATTATGGTTGTTGAGCGTCCGGTGAATGCACCGGCCTGTTATAAATTCCGGACTTGCCGGTTACGGTTCGACGCGCGAACCGCAGAATACGGTCTGGCAATCAGGCCAGAAACCTTGCGGTGACCCATACATAAGGGCGGGCAAGGTTATTACAAGGCTTGGGCAAGAAAATTTTTGCAGCCTGACAAAGCCCGCAAACGAGCGCGGCACCCGAAGGTGCCGCGCAGCGAAGGTATTGAAGGGTTTATTTGTCCCGGTGCTCGAACTCGCCCTCGATCACGTCGGGCTCGCGGGTGGGCTGGTGAATTGCGTGCGTGCGGCCGTTCGCCGTTTGCTCGTCGGCACGGCTCTGCAGATCATCGGCGAAGGCGCGCTGGCGCATGGCCTGAGCCTCGGCGCGTTGACGTACCTTGCTGATCAGCAACCGGCGAGTCACAGGCAGCAGGCAGATCACGCCCAGAATGTCACTGATGAAGCCTGGCAACAGCAGCAAGCCACCGCCTACTGCAACCATCAGACCTTCGAGCATCTGCTGGGCAGGCAGCTCACCACGGGAAAGGCTTTCACGGGCACGCAGAGCCGTGGCGAAACCCGCCACGCGCATGACGAAAAGTCCCAGCATCGATGTCGCCAGGACCAGCAGGAAAGTCCAGAGAAAACCAATGGACATGCCGACCCGAACCAGAATGAACAGCTCGAGTACCGGAAAAAGTAAGAACATCAGCAAAAAAACACGCATCAAATCAGTTCCTCAGCGCAAGGGTGCCTTGCAAGTAGACCGTATGTGATGTCAGAAAGTCGTTAATTCAAGCGTGCTTCCCGTCAATTACCGGCCATTTTTCTGCGTGAGCCAGTTGGACCAAGGCCTCACGGACTTGTGTCGGTGTATTACAAGGCTCGCGGAATGCCAACCAATAAAGGCTGTTCGCGATACGCAGGTGCATGCCTTCGCTGTCGATGCCGACCAGTTGCGCGGGTTCGGTTCGCGGCAGGCCCGACAATTCGACGTAGTGGGCAATGGCCTTGGCATGGTCCTGGTTCATATGCTCGACCATGCCCGTTTCGATCTTGCCGGCAAACGGATTGTCCAGCACGACCTCGTCCAGCCAGTGGATGGCGCCGAAGCCGCCGATGTACCGGAAGCGAACAGGATCAAGCACCCAGAAATCGAAATCGTGAGCCATGTGATAACTCTGCGACTCGGGGAAGAACCGGTAGTACCGTCGTGCTGCAGCCTCAATCGCATCAGGATCACTGAGCTTTTCGGCCTGCGCCAGAACCGTCACCCGAGCGACCGCCTGCACATCCTCGGCGCCCCGCTCGCCCACCAGCACCGAGCATCTGGGATCAAGCGTCAGATTACGAGTGTGCTGAGCGATGCGGCTGATCAGTATCAATGGACGACCCAGATCATCCAGGCAGTAAGGCACAACCGAACCGAACGGATATCCCGGCATGGAATTGGAATGCGTGGACAAGGCAGCTCTGTACTCCTTGAGCAGCAGGTGCCTGGCATCCTTAGAGGCTTTCGCGCTCATCATGTGATCCCTTATAACGTTTGTGTCGAGTTGAAGACGAACGCGCGGAAACAGAATATAACGTGCTCTGGCAACGGCACCTGAACTCACCTCGAATGAGTCATGCCGTGAAGACAATCAGCGGATTGGGCACGCACATGGAATTGAAAGACAAGCTAATAATAATCACCGGCGCGGGCCAGGGTCTGGGCCGCGCGATGGCCGAACACCTGGCCGGCAAAGGTGCGAATCTGGCGTTGGTGGATCTCGATCAGAAAAAGCTCGACCAGGCGGTTGCAGCTTGCCAGACACAAGGCGTGCAGGCACGGGCTTACCTGTGCAACGTCGCGAACGAAGATCAGGTCGTGGAAACCATCGGCAGGATCGCCGAGGATTCCGGGGCCATTCACGGATTGGTCAACAACGCGGGCATCCTGCGAGATGGTCTGCTGGTCAAGGTCAAGGACGGCGTCATGACCAAACTGAGTCTGGCTCAGTGGCAGTCGGTCATTGACGTCAACCTGACCGGCGTCTTCCTGTGCACGCGCGAAGTGGCAGCGAAGATGATCGAGCAGAACAGCCAGGGCGCGATCATCAATATCTCGTCGATTTCACGCGCGGGAAACATCGGCCAGACCAACTATTCCGCCGCCAAGGCCGGTGTAGCCGCAGCAACCGTGACCTGGGCACGGGAACTGGCGCGTTACGGCATCAGGGTCGCTGGCGTGGCACCCGGCTTCATCGAAACCGAGATGACCGGCAGCATGAAGCCCGAGGCACTGGAGAAGATGACGTCCGCCATCCCGCTCAAGCGCATGGGCAAGCCAGACGAAATCGCCCACTCGGTAGCTTACATTCTGGAAAATGATTATTTCAGCGGGCGCATCCTGGAGCTGGACGGCGCGATGAGAATCTAGACGGCGGTATGATTGGTCAGCGACGCGCCTGTAAGCGCGTCACTGACCTCTTGCTTACCAGGCGACGCCGAAACCTGCGGTGTAGCGTGTCTTGTCGACATCACCATTGCTGGAGCCGCTGATGACGTCTTTCTCGGCCTTGAGGTTAAGCGAGGCCCATTCGGTGACCTTGTAGCGCAGCCCCGCCTCGACATCCAGCGAGTAGTCCGCAACGCCACTCAACGGTTTGCCCAGCTCGCCGTTGGTGAAGAACTCGACCTTTTTGCCGATCAGGTAGCGGTTGTAATCCCAGGTACCGGCGACCGAATAGAAGTTTTCCTTCTCGTCGTTGGAAAACTCGAAGTCCGTACGGTTGAGCAGTGCACCGACCTTGAAGGCACCCAGCTCATCATCCCAGAACTGGTAACCGGGACCCGTACCGACAACACGCTGGCGGGACAGGTCTTCGATCTTGTCGCGCTTGTAGGTAACGCGAGCGTCCCAGAAGAATTTCTCGGTCAGGAAGCGGTCGATCGAGTACTCGGCGCTCCAGTTGTCGGTGCCGACCACATCGTCTGTCGTCTCGCGGTTGTATTCGCCTCTGGCGTTATGTCGCCATTGACCGTGACGCGCCGATGTCTTGAAGGCGACGTTGTAGTCATTGGTGTCGTTCTCGGCCTGCTGGAAGTCCAGCGCAGCGTCGATATTGCCCTTCCAGACCAGATCGGTGATGACCGGCTTGGGCTTGATGATCTGTTGAATGCTCGCCAGTTCGACGGTCTTGGGTGCTTCGCCATTGGCCAGAACCACTTTGCCGTCATCGGACGCTTTCAGTGACTTGGCAACTTCGCCGGTGTACTGGTCCTGCTTGACCAGCAATGGCTGGTCGCTTTCCAGTGTCTTGACCTTTTTCCAGTCAATCGGAATGGCACCGCCGTATTCGGTCTGCAGCAGCAATTTACCGCCGTCGAAAACCTTGATGGTACCGGTCAGTTTGTCGCCGTTCTTCAACCATACGGTATCGGCAAGCAAAGGAGTGGAGGCAGCGGTGAGGGCAAAACACAGAAGGGTTCTGGACAACATAAGCGACGACTAGGCTCTGTTTGGCGGAAAATCGGGCATCATCCCGCTGGAAAAAAGTCAAGGCAGTCCACGGACCCCCGAACATAGGTATCACTGACCACCAGATCCGTCTGTAGTTCCAGGAAACGACAATCAATCTCGTTTTATACAGGATTAGCATGTGACTGACCCCGTTTCAGAGCAAAACGACCCCAGCGGTCTTTCACCCGCCGACGCACGGCGCACAGCACTTTATCTGACCCTGGCTCAAGTGCCGGAAGGAAAAGTGGTGAGCTACGGGCAACTGGCGGAACTGGCCGGGCTTGGCAAGGCGGCCCGCTGGGTAGGCCGCACCTTGAGCCAGTTGCCGCCGGGTTCGGCGCTTCCCTGGCACCGTGTTCTGGGTGCCGGTGGCAGGCTGAGTCTGCCGCCCGGCAGCCCCTCCGGTGACGAACAGCGCGCCCGTTTGCGTACCGAAGGCCTTACAATTCTGAACAATCGGGTTGATATGCAGCGTCATGGCTGGCGCCCCACGTAGTTCAACGGTTAGAGTGCGCCCTTTGTTTTCGTAAACTGAGGCAGACTCCAGCCCATGCCCCGTAAAACCTGGCGCGCCGCGCTCGCCGCATATGCCAGCCCATCGACTTTAGTGTTGCTGCTGCTCGGATTCGCTGCGGGCATGCCTTACATGTTGGTCTTTTCGACGTTATCCGTCTGGTTGCGTGAAGCCGGCGTCGCTCGCGAAACCATCGGCTACGCCAGCCTGATCGGTCTTGCCTACGCCTTCAAATGGGTCTGGTCGCCACTGCTCGATCAGTGGCGCCTGCCGCTGCTCGGCAAACTGGGCCGTCGCCGCTCCTGGCTGGTGCTGTCCCAGACCCTCGTGCTGCTGGGCCTGATCGGTATGGGTTTCTGCGATCCGCAGCAACATCTGTCCTGGTTGATCGCCATCGCTGTGATCGTGGCCTTTGCGTCCGCAACCCAGGACATCGCGATCGATGCGTATCGCCTGGAAATTGCCCAGGACACTCAGCAGGCCGCGCTGGCCGCCAGCTATATGTCCGGCTACCGCATTGCTGCGCTGCTGGCGACCGCAGGCGCACTGTATTTCGCAGAAGGCTTCGGCTCGACCGGTTTCGCCTACAAGCACTCGGCCTGGACCGGCACCTATGTGCTGTTCGGCCTGCTGATGCTGCCTGCGCTGATCACCACGCTGATCATGCGAGAGCCGCCAGTGCCGTTGCGCACACAGCTGTCGGCAGCGCGCTACGGATTCACTCACCAATTGGCCTCTGTCTTCGTTCTGATCGTGCTGCTGGTGTCGGTTCCGGCAATGTTCACCCAGCTCTACAACACCGATTTTGCCAGCGTGCTGTTCGGAGGCACCAGCTGGATGGACTTGCTGCTGGAAGACCGGGCCTTCCTGCGCGCGATCCTCTATACCCTGCTCACCATCGGCTGCCTGTCCTCGATGGGACGTCGCGGCCTGGCGCCGGTCCTGACCCCGATCAACGATTTCATCATGCGTTATCGCTGGCAAGCCTTGCTGCTGCTGGGGCTGATCGCCACCTATCGCATGTCGGACACGGTCATGGGCGTCATGGCCAACGTGTTCTATATCGACCAAGGCTTCACCAAGGATCAGATCGCCAGTGTCAGCAAGATCTTCGGCCTGGTCATGACGCTACTGGGCGCAGGTGTCGGCGGCCTGCTGATCGTGCGTTTCGGCATCATGCCGATTCTGTTCATCGGCGGCCTGAGTTCAGCGTCCACCAACATCCTGTTTCTGCTGCTGGCAGACATGGGGCCGAACATCAAAATGCTGATCCTGACTATCTCGCTGGACAACCTCAGTTCAGGCCTCGCGACCTCGGCGTTCGTGGCCTACCTGTCGAGCCTGACCAACCTCAAGTTCTCGGCGACCCAGTACGCCCTGCTCAGCTCGATCATGCTCCTGCTGCCGCGTCTGATCGGCGGCTATTCGGGGGTGATGGTGGAGAAGTTCGGTTATCACAACTTCTTCCTGATCACCGCTCTGCTCGGCGTACCGACGCTGGTGATGATCATTCTGCAGTGGAGCAAGGACGCTAAAGGCATGAAAATCGAAGAACCTGCTCAGTCACCGACCATTGACAAGCCTTGAGGCCGACGAGCCTTTTCTGCGCACGATACTAAAGGAACGATATTGAACACCGCAAAAAAACCAAGCTTCAACCAATACCTAATGCTTGCCCTGATCGGGCTGGGTATCTGGGCGCCTGTGGTCTGGACCGTGCTGGCGTATGCCGCCTCGAGCGCCGCCGAGCCGATGACGGTTGGCAGTGCCATCGTGCTGCTGGGCCAGCTTGAGATTTTCGCGATCATTTTTCTGATCGTCTATGCGTTCTGCTTCAAGCCGTGGAGGCTCTCGACAGCGCTGCGTTTCGGGTTTTTCCTGAACGTGCTGGGTGCAGGCATCGCGGCGGTCGGTATCGTAGTCGCGCTGGCCAACCTGTAACGGACACGCGCACATCAAAAAGCCCTGGCTCGCGAGAGACAGGGCTTTTTGTTTGCTACCAGCGGTTACTCCTGAACGACCCGCATCATCCGCTGCGGCGCGGGAATATCGATACCTGCGTCTTTCAGACGATCACGCGCTTCGATATTGAACAGTGACACCACATCGCCAAAGTCACCGGTCTTGGTCCAGACCCGCAGCGACAGGGTGATCGCATTTTCACCCAGCGCCGCGACAACGGCCTGCGGAGCTGGATCTTCGAGTACGCGCGGGTCCTTTGCCATGTCCAGCAGGACTTGCAAGGCTTGCTTCAGGTCCGCGTCGTGGCTGACACCAATGTCGAACACGACCTTGCGGGTCGGCTGGCGGTTGGTGTTGGTGATGATGCCGTTGGACAGATTGCCATTGGGCATGATCACGGTGCGGTTGTCACCGGTACGCAGCACGGTGTGAAAGATCTGAATGCTGTCGACCGTCCCTGCCACGCCCTGCGCTTCGATCCAGTCCCCGATACGGAACGGACGAAACAGCAGAATCAGCACGCCGCCCGCAAAGTTCGCCAGGCTGCCCTGCAAGGCCAGACCGATGGCCAGACCGGCCGCACCGATGGCCGCGACGAATGAAGTGGTTTCGACGCCGATCATCGACGCGACACTGACTACCAGCAGGATCTTCAGAATGATATTGGCCAGGCTGCTGACGAAGCCTTGCAACGCCAGATCTGCATGTCGTCGCGCCAACAGGGCGCCGAGTTTGCCGGTCACTTTGTTGATCAGCCACCAGCCGATGCACAGCGTAACGAGCGCCAGAAGCAGGCGACCGCTGTACTGCATGATCATCGGAATCCAGGCCTGCGACGCTTGCCACAGGTGACCGACTTCTGCATTTAAATCCATCTTTATCTCCTTAACCTGACGAACCGGCGTCGATGGACAGCCACGGCTGTCGTTTCAATGCACAGGGCGATTCGGACTGGCCGGGCAACCCCTGGTTCCCCGGTCAGCGCTGCAAATCGTCAGTCACGGAAGTTGTTGAACTGCAGCGGCATGCCCGAATCGTAGGCGCGCAGGGCTGCGATGGCTTCCTGCAGGTCGTCACGCTTCTTGCCGGTGACACGCACCTGCTCGCCCTGAATGGCGGCCTGGACCTTGAGCTTGGCTTCCTTGATGTGAGCGACGATCTTCTTCGCCAGCTCCTTGTCGATGCCTTCGCGCAGGATGACTTCCTGCTTCATCAGCTTGCCGGAAGCGTAGGCGTCCTTGATCTCCAGGCACTTGGCGTCGATCTTGCGTTTGACCAGTGCGAGCTTGAGGATCTCGATCATGGCTTCAAGCTGGAAGTCTGCTTCAGCGGTCAGGCTGACAGTCAGTTCCTTGAACTCGAACGTCCCCTTGCCTTTCAGGTCGTAGCGACGGTCCAGCTCCTTGATGGCGTTGTCGACGGCATTCGTGACTTCGTGCTTATCCAATTCGGACACTACGTCGAACGAGGGCATGTATGTTCTCCAATTGAACGGCGCGCACGGCAATCAACGGCGCGCATGACTTGACGGTATGAAAGAACGCTCATTATAACGAGACTTTTCCGGCCTTCACTGTGAGCCTTTCATGTCGAATACTGATTTCACTGCTTCAGGGCCGCGTTTGTCCTTGAAGGCCGACAACTGATGGCGACGACCTGGCACGTATTGGGCGCAGGCAGTCTGGGCAGTCTTTGGGCTGCGCGGCTGGCCAGGGCAAACGTGCCGGTGCGCCTGGCGCTGCGTGACGCCGCCCGTGTGGCCGCGTATCAGGCCAGCGGCGGCTGCCTGACCTTGATAGAAAACGATTCGGCCCGTTCGTTCCCGGTACCTGCACAAGCCCTGGACGATCAGACGCCGATCGCTCGTTTGCTGGTGGCCTGCAAGGCCTATGACGCCGAACAGGCCGTGGCGCAACTGGCGCACCGTTTGACGGCCGACGCCGAGGTGATCCTGTTGCAGAACGGCCTCGGCAGTCAGGACGCTGTCGCAGCGCGAGTGCCACATGCGCGCTGTATCTTCGCCTCGAGCACCGAAGGTGCGTTCCGCAAGGCCGACTGGCAGGTGGTCTTTGCCGGTCATGGTTTCACCTGGCTGGGTGATGCCGCGAACCCTGCCCCGCCGTCGCTTTTGAAGGACTTGCATGCCAGCTCGATTCCTCACGAATGGACACCGGATATTCTCACGCGCCTGTGGCGCAAGCTGGCGCTCAATTGCGCGATAAACCCACTGACCGTGCTGCACGATTGCCGCAACGGCGTTTTGCTGGAGCATCACTGTGAAGTCGCCACGCTCTGCGCCGAACTGACCGACCTGCTGCACTGCTGTGGTCAGCCAGCGGCCGCTGTGGACCTGCACAGCGAGGTGGTGCGGGTCATCAAGGCCACGGCAGCGAACTACTCATCGATGTATCAGGACGTCGCCCATCAGCGGCGCACCGAAATCAGCTATCTGCTGGGCTACGCCTGTACGGTGGCCGCGCGGCATCGCTGTCAGGTGCCGCACTTGCAACAATTGCAGACGCGGCTGGTCACGCATCTGGCAAGCAAGGGTTTGCGTACTGACTAGCCCGCGCTACCCTGCTTGCTCCACTTGCCACTGCGACCTGCCCCATGCCTTTGCGCCAACGTCTGGAAAACCTGCCTGTCGGCCAGAAGCTGCTGGCCGCCCTGCTGGTTCTGATGACCACTGTCCTGCTGGTCGCCAACCTGACCTTCATCAGCGCGGCCTATTACATTTCCCAGGAAGCCATGGCGCCGCAGGCCTTGCAGACCATTGGCCGCCTGATCAGCAGCGCCAACCTCAATGAAAACGCGCTGAACTCACCCGACGACGCGCGTGCATTGCTGAGGGAGCTGAAAAGCTACGGTCCGTTGCGGGCGGCAGCCATCTACGACAACAATGGCGAGCGGCTGGGACAAGTGCAGCAAGGCGAAGGCCTTGAGCTGCCTCATCACTTCAAAGACCTTGAAAGCTGGCGCCTGACCGAGTTTCGCAGCACGCAGGTCATTACCGTGCCCAAAGGCGACGCGCCGCCGGGCCATCTGCTGCTGGTCGCCAGCAGTGAACTGCCGCCCGCGTTTTATACCGGCACTCTGACTGCGAGCCTGGGCATCCTGGTGTTCAGCGTCTTGCTGTGGCTGGTCGTGGCCCGGCAGATTCGTCGACTGATCACCGAGCCCATCTACCAATTGGAAGAATTGTCCCGTCAGGTTACCCGCGAGGAGAACTATGCGCTGCGCGCCGAACGTGGCAACGAAGATGAAATCGGCAGTCTGGCTGAAGCGTTCAACACCATGCTGTCGCGTATCGAAGCACGCGAGCAGCAACTCAAACGCGCCCGCGACGACTCTCAGGAAGCCTACGATCAGGCGCAGGGTCTTGCCGAGGAAACCCGACATACCAATCGCAAGCTCGAGCTTGAAGTTCAGGTACGCAGCAAGATCGAAAAGAAGCTCACGGGCTTTCAGAATTACCTCAACAGCATCATCGACTCGATGCCCTCGGCCATGATCGCGCTCGACGAGCAGCTGTACGTGACCCAGTGGAATCAGGAAGCCAGCGCGCTTTCCGGCACAACCCTGGACGAGGCGATGAACCAGCCGATCTTCATCGCCTTCGAGCCGATGCGCTCGTTTCTGCCACAGATCAAACACACTGTTGAACGACACAGCGTGACCAAGATCGAGCGCGTGACCTGGATCAAGAACGACGAGCCGCGCCATTACGCGCTGACCTTCTACCCGCTGACCGGCGATGCAGGCCGTGGTGTGGTTATACGGATTGATGACATTACCCAACGCATCTCGCTGGAAGAGATGATGGTGCAGTCGGAAAAAATGCTTTCGGTTGGCGGCCTCGCAGCAGGCATGGCGCATGAAATCAATAATCCGCTGGGCGCAATCCTGCACAACGTGCAGAACATACGCCGACGTCTGTCGCCCGACCTGCCAAAGAACATCGAACAGGCCGAGGCTGACGGGATCGACCTGGCCGTGGTGAATAACTACCTGACCAGCCGCGAAGTGCCGCAGTTGCTGGATGGCATTCAGCAGGCGGGCGCGCGGGCAGCGAAGATTGTCAGCCATATGCTCAATTTCAGCCGTCTGAGCAACCGTCAGCTCTCGCCCTGCGACCTGCCCGCGCTCATTGATCAGGCCGTGGAAATCGCCAGCAACGATTTCGACCTGACCATCGGATTCGACTTCAAGGGCCAGCACATCATCCGCCAGTTCGATCCGGAGCTGGGACCGGTGCCATGCATTGCCAACGAACTGGAACAAGTGCTCCTCAATTTGCTGAAAAACGCCGCTCAGGCGATTCATCAACGGCCCGATGGCGAGGATGAGGGGCGCATCATCCTGCGCACTCGACTCAATCCGCCGTGGGCCGAAATTCAGGTGGAAGATAACGGCATCGGCATGTCGGAAAACGTGCGCAAACGCACCTTCGAGCCGTTTTTCACCACCAAGGAGATCGGTCAGGGCACCGGACTGGGCCTGTCGGTGTCGTACTTCATCATCACCAACAATCACAAGGGCCAGATGGAAGTGCAATCTTCCGTTGGCAATGGAACCTGCTTCACGCTGCGCCTGCCGCTGATCGCCAATCAGGTGAATGTGCAGCAACAGGTTATTTCCAAGCTATGACCAGGAGCCACTGAATGGGCTTTCGTTTGTCGAAAATCTACACACGTACCGGCGATGCCGGGGAAACCGGTCTGGGCGACGGCCGCCGAGTGTCAAAGGATCACCCACGCGTCGAGGCTATTGGCGAGGTCGACACCCTCAACAGTCAGCTTGGCCTGCTGCTCGCCGGGCTGATCGAACTGGCGCCGAGTGTGTCCGGGCTCAACGAAGTGATCGACGTTCTGGCCCCCTGTCAGCACCGCCTGTTCGATCTTGGCGGCGAACTGGCAATGCCCAGTTACAAGGCCCTGAACAGCGCTGAAGTCGAGCGTCTCGAGGCGGCGATTGATGTCTGGAACGAGGAATTGGGGCCGCTGGAAAACTTCATCCTGCCTGGCGGATCAGCGCTGATTGCACAGGCTCATGTGTGCCGCAGTCTGGCCCGCAGTGCCGAGCGTCGCTGCCAGCACCTGAATGCGGTAGAACCATTGGAAGGCTCTGGTCTGGCGTACATCAACAGATTGTCGGACCTGCTGTTCGTCGCAGCCCGGATAATTGCCCGGCGACAAGGCATCGCCGAGATCCTGTGGCAGCCTGCGCCGAAGCCGGAGTAAGGCTGAGCCAGACTGCTGATCGTGTCCATACTCCGATAACGCTCTGGCCATTCAAGAACGAACGCGGCACATCCTGAGCGGCGTTACCACGTAGGGACGTGGTAACGCTCCAGGTTATCAGAGTTCCTCAGGCCAGAACGCACGTATCCCTGCAACGCCTTGAGCACCGTTTTCCCACGCTTTCCGCCTTTCGGCAGGCCCAACACCACCCAGCAGGTAAACAGGCTTGCTGAAGCCTGTGATCAACTGCGCTGCCTGCTCCCAGCCCAATGGCTGCGCCTCGGGATGTGTCAAGGTGGGCTGCACCGGTGACAGGGTCACGAAGTCAACGCCCATCTGCTCGGCCAGCGCCAGCTCTTCGGCGTTGTGGCATGAAGCCGCCAACCAGCGGTCCTCAGGAAACGGCCGTCCACGGCTGGCGTATTTGCGCAGCTGCTCGGCCGTGAGGTGCCAACCGGCGGACGGAAAGTCGCCCAGCCATTCCAGCGGTCCTTTGAGCATCAGTTGCGCCTTGCCTGCGCACAGACCGGCTGCGTCCACTGCCATGTCGCGGTACTTGGGGTCGTAGCCGCCCGGCGCACGCAATTGAACCAGCTTAATACCGCCAGCAATGGCTTTTTGAATACCGCGCAGAACTTGGACGTTGTCCAGCCCTTCCGGGGTGATCAGGCATTCGCCCGGCAGACGCGCCGCAGCGACAATCGGCCGGTTGGCCGCCGGAAAGTCGTAGTTGGCCAGTTCACGAGAAGACACCCAGACCAGCGGCTGACCTTCGGCACCGTGCGGCTCGCCGGTGAACGCCGAGACTTCCCACACATCCAGCAGCACATGCTTGTCCGGATAGTCGTGCTGAATCTTGATCAGTGGACGTGCCGCCGTGACCACGATGCCCAGCTCTTCCTGCAGTTCGCGCCCCAGTGCAGTCTCGACCGCTTCGCCCGCTTCGACCTTGCCGCCGGGAAACTCCCAAAGACCGCCCTGGTGCTGACTGTCCGCCCGTCTGGCGATCAGTATCCTGCCGTCGGCGCCACGAATGACGGCAGCGGCCACGTGAATGCGTTTCACGATCAGGACTCCTCTAGACCAGCCTGCTGCCAGCGCTGGAAGGCAGGCCATTGGTAGATGGTTTCGATGTAGGCCAGCGCTTCGTCAGGCAATGCGACGCGATACGTGCGTAACCGGATCGCCACCGGCGCGAAGAACGCATCGGCAATGCTTGGGCGACCGAACAGGAAAGGCCCGTCTTGCGTAGCTGCCTTGCGACATTCAGCCCAAAGGGCGACGACGCGGTCGATGTCGGTCTGGGTGTCGACCGGAATGACTTCCAGCGCCTGGTCCTGGCGCAGGTCCATCGGCATGTTGGAGCGCAGGCTCATGAAGCCGCTGTGCATCTGCGCACAGGCAGAACGCGCCTGGGCACGGGCGGCAATATCACGCGGCCACAGATCAGCATCCGGGAAGCGCTCGACCAGATACTCACAGATCGCCAGTGAATCGATGATGGTGCCGTGTTCGCACTGCAACGCGGGTACTTTGCCGGTAGGCGAATACTTGAGGATGTTTTCGCGGGTATCAGGCAGGTTCAGGCGGATGACCTGATCGGTGAACGGCGCGCCGGTCATCTCCAGCACCAGCCAGGGACGCAGCGACCAGGAGGAATAGCGTTTGTCGCCGATGATTAGGTGCAGGCTCATGTTCAACTCCGTTGAATGGCGCAGGCGAGTGATCGCCCGCGCCGGAATGAATCAGGTGCGGTATTCCGCGTTGATCTTCACGTACTCGTGGGACAGGTCGGTGGTCCAGATCGTTTCGCTGCAATCACCTCGGCCCAGCTCAATGCGGATGGTGATCTCCTCTTCGGCCATGACGGCCGAGCCCTGCTCTTCGGTGTAGGTCGTGGCACGGCAACCCTGGCTGGCGATGCACACGCCGCTCAGGAACACGTCGATCCTGCTGACATCCAGATCCGGCACGCCCGCACGGCCTACCGCGGCCAGAATGCGACCCCAGTTCGGGTCGGAGGCAAACAGCGCAGTCTTGATCAGCGGCGAGTGAGCCACCGCGTAGCCGACATCCAGACATTCCTGATGATTGCCGCCGCCATTGACTTCAACGGTGACGAACTTGGTCGCGCCCTCACCATCACGCACGATGGCTTGGGCGACCTCCATGCAGACGTCGAACACGGCTTTTTTCAGCGCATCGAACAACGGACCTTTGGCTTCGGTCACTTCAGGCACGTTGGCCTGACCGGTCGCGATCAGCATGCAGCAATCGTTGGTCGATGTGTCGCCATCGATGGTGATGCGGTTGAAGGACTTGTTCGCGCCGTCGCGGATCAGGTCCTGCAGAACGCTCTGCGAAACCTTGGCGTCGGTGGCGATGTAGCCGAGCATAGTCGCCATGTTAGGCCGAATCATGCCTGCGCCCTTGCTGATACCGGTCACCGTAACGGTCACGCCGTCGTGCTGGAACTGGCGGCTGGCACCCTTGGGCAGGGTGTCGGTGGTCATGATGCCGGTGGCCGCAGCCGCCCAGTTATCCACAGACAGATCATCAAGAGCCGCTTGCAGCGCGCCCTCGATCTTTTCCACAGGCAGCGGCTCGCCGATCACGCCGGTGGAGTAAGGCAATACGGCAGACGCCTCGACACCGGTCAGCTCGGCGAGCTTTTCGCAGGTGCGGCGGGCGGCAGCGAGGCCGGGTTCACCGGTGCCCGCATTGGCGTTGCCGGTGTTGGTCAGCAGGTAACGCACGGTGCCCTGTACGCGCTGTTTGGCCAGGATGACCGGTGCCGCGCAGAACGCGTTCAGCGTGAACACACCGGCAACGCTCGAACCTTCGGCACAGCGCATGACCACGACATCCTTGCGCCCTGGGCGTTTGATGCCGGCAGAAGAAATGCCAAGTTCAAAACCGGGAACCGGGTGCAGCGTAGGCAACGGACCAAGACCAACAGCCATCGGGGTGCTCCTCGTGGAGTGTATGCGCCGCCCACATCGGTACGGCGATTCAATGAAAAAACGCCGCGACGGGCAAGCCGGTCGCGGCGCGGGTATTACAGTGTCAGGGCCTTAGTTGATCTGGCCGTGACAGTGCTTGAATTTCTTGCCCGAACCACACCAGCACAGCTCGTTGCGACCCAGCTTCTGGTCGTTGCGAACCGGTAAAGTGGCCACGGCAACAGCCTCGCCTTCTTCCTCGATCAGCGCAGGCTGGTCGATACCAGGAGCTTCGGCGTGTTCGAACTGCATGCGCTTGGCCAGCTCCTCGGCTTCCTGACGCTGACGCGCCTCTTCTTCCTCGGGGTCTTCGCGGCGAACCTGAACGTGGGACAGAACGCGGATGGTGTCGCGCTTGATCGAGTCCAGCAATTCCTGGAACAGGGTGAACGACTCGCGCTTGTATTCCTGTTTCGGGTTTTTCTGGGCATAGCCACGCAGGTGAATACCGTGACGCAGGTGATCCATGGTCGACAGGTGGTCTTTCCACAGGTCGTCCAGCACGCGCAACAGAATCTGCTTCTCGAAGGAGCGCAGCGCTTCGGCACTGGCCTGATCTTCTTTCTCGTTATACGCGACCAGCAATTGATCCATGATCTTGGTGCGCAGGCTGTCTTCGTGCAGGTGATCGTCTTCGTCGAGCCACTGCTGAATCGGCAGCTTCACGGCGAAGTCGGTGTTCAGTGCAGCTTCCAGGCCTGGAACATCCCACTGCTCGGGCAGCGATTGTGGCGGAATGTGTTGGCTGATCAGGTTGTTGAGCACTTCAGCGCGGAAGTCAGCGATGGTGTCGCCGATATTGTCGGCCGCCAGCAGCGTATTACGCATGTGATAGATCACTTTGCGCTGCTCGTTGGCCACGTCATCGAATTCAAGCAGCTGCTTGCGGATATCGAAGTTGCGACCCTCGACCTTGCGCTGCGCTTTCTCGATGGCGTTGGTCACCATGCGGTGTTCGATGGCTTCGCCGGACTGCATGCCCAGCGCCTTCATGAAATTCTTCACCCGGTCAGAGGCAAAGATGCGCATCAGGCTGTCTTCCAGCGACAGGTAGAAGCGGCTTGAACCGGTATCGCCCTGACGACCGGCACGACCGCGCAGCTGATTGTCGATACGGCGCGATTCATGGCGCTCGGAGGCAATCACGTGCAGACCGCCCGCTTCGATGACCTGCTGGTGACGCTTCTGCCAGTCGGCCTTGATCTGCGCGATCTGCTCGGGGGTCGGGTCTTCCAGGTTGGCGACTTCGACTTCCCAGTTACCGCCCAACAGGATGTCGGTACCACGACCGGCCATGTTGGTAGCAATGGTCAACGCGCCCGGACGACCGGCCTGAGCGATGATCTCTGCTTCCTTTTCGTGGAACTTGGCGTTCAGAACCTTGTGCTCGATGCCTTCAGCATTCAGCAGACGAGACATGTGCTCGGAGGTTTCAATGGTCGCCGTACCCACCAGCACCGGACGGTTTTCCGCCAGGCAGGCCTTGATGTCGGTCACGATGGCCGCGTACTTCTCTTCCGCCGTCAGGTAGACGAGGTCGTTGAAATCCTTACGGGCCAGTGGCTTGTTCGGCGGAATGACCATCACGGCCAGGTTGTAGATCTGGTGGAATTCGAACGCTTCGGTGTCGGCCGTACCGGTCATGCCGGACAGTTTGTTGTACAGACGGAAGTAGTTCTGGAACGTGGTCGATGCCAGGGTCTGGCTCTCGGCCTGAATGTTCAGGTTTTCCTTGGCTTCGATGGCCTGATGCAGGCCCTCGGACAAGCGACGACCCGGCATGGTGCGACCGGTGTGCTCATCGACCAGCAGCACCTGACCGTCCTGGACGATGTACTCGACGTTGCGGTTGAACAGTTTGTGCGCACGCAGACCGGCGTAGACGTGGGTCAGAAGGCCCAGGTTATGCGCCGAATACAGGCTCTCGCCTTCAGCCAGCAGGCCGACTTCGGTGAGCATCTCTTCGATGAACTGGTGACCGGCTTCGTTCAGCTCGACCTGACGGGTCTTCTCGTCGACGGTGAAGTGACCGGCCTTGGTGACCTGGCCTTCCACTTCCTCGATGTGCTGTTCGAGTTTGGGGATCAGGCGGTTGATTTCGGTGTACAGCTTGGAGCTGTCCTCAGCCTGACCGGAAATGATCAGCGGCGTACGCGCTTCGTCGATCAGGATGGAGTCGACTTCGTCGATCACGGCAAAGTTGAGTTCGCGCTGGAACTTGTCGTCCATGCTGAACGCCATGTTGTCGCGCAGATAGTCGAAGCCGTATTCGTTGTTGGTGCCGTAGGTGATGTCAGCGGCATAGGCTGCGCGCTTTTCTTCCGGAGGCTGGAATGGCGAGACGATACCTACGGTCAGACCGAGGAATTCGTACAGCGGGCGCATCCAGTTGGCGTCGCGGCGTGCCAGGTAGTCGTTCACGGTAACCACGTGAACACCCTTGCCCGACAAGGCATTGAGGTAGACCGCCAGGGTGCCGACGAGGGTTTTACCTTCACCGGTACGCATCTCTGCGATCTGACCTTCGTGCAGCGTCATGCCGCCGATCAGCTGGACATCGAAGTGGCGCATGCCCATGACACGCTTGCCCGCTTCACGCGCGACGGCAAATGCTTCCGGCAGCAGTTGATCGAGGGTCTCGCCTTTGGCTATGCGGGCCTTGAACTCTTCGGTCTTGGCGCGCAATTGCTCGTCCGAAAGGGCCACCATTTGCTCTTCGAAGGCATTGACGAGTTGAACCGTCTTGAGCATGCGTTTGACTTCACGCTCGTTCTTGCTTCCAAAAAGTTTTTTCAACAAAGGCGCAAACATATCGACAGGATCTTCCACACATAGGAATGGAGGGCGGCCCCGTGAGTCGCCCGTGCAGCCCTGATGGCTGCATGCGAACGAGCATTCTACCCGGAAACGATGGTGAGGAAAGTGGCGTTAGTCCACGATGCTGGCACAGCGCTGTGACGGGGCAGATTTACAATGGGGCCATTTTCAAGCACTTCAACCCGCAAAACGGGGAAGTTACTCATTGATTTGCATATGAAAGCACGGAAAGGCCTCTGAAAGCAGCCGTTACAATGCTTTCTGTTAAGATGAGCGCCTTGTCACCAAGGCACATTCCCATGGCTTTTCGTCCTCTGAACGCTCGCGCGCCTGCCGTGCTGCTGCGCGAAGCCAAGCCTTTGAAGGCTATCTTCAGGCACGCCGAGCGCCTGAGTCACCTGCAACGCCTGGTCGAAAGCCAGTTGCAGCCGGCTGCCCGCGAACATTGTCATGTAGCTTCGTGGCGCGAAGGCAGCCTGTTGCTGATCGTGACGGACGGTCACTGGGCCACCCGTCTTCGTTATCAGCAGAAGCGACTGCACCGACAATTGGTCGCGTTCGATGAATTCATCAATCTGACGCGCATTGTGTTCAAGGTTCAGCCACCGGCAGCGCCACGCGGTGCGGCAACGCACACAATCGACCTGTCCACGGTCGCCGCCGAAAATATTCAGGCCACCGCCGACGGCATTACCGACCCCAAGCTGCGCGCCGCACTGGAGCGGTTGGCCAGTCACGCCAGAGACAAGCGCTGAAAGGCTCACAGGCCGATCACGGACTCGCTGTGAGCCTCTCACGCATGGACAGCAGATTGAGTCGCAGCTCCGACGGCCTGAGCGGCTTGGACAATATCGAAACCTCCCGCCCCTGCAGCGCCTCCTGCACCTTCTCCACTTCCCGCCCTGTAACGATCAACGCCGGCACATCCCAGCCACGCGCAGCACGTACCTGATCAATGCAGTCGAGCCCATTGGCGGTCGTGCCCAGATCGTAATCGGCAACGATAATGTCGCAGTCGGTGGTCAGCCCCTCGGCGGAGCGCGCGGCCTGAACCAGGCACCCCCAGCGTTCGAGCAACGCGGCGGTGGCCATCAGGACGTTTTGGTCGTCCTCCACCAGACAAATCTTCACCCCCTTGAGCAGGCTGTCCCCCAGTACTTTCCTGCGCACAGGCTGAACGGGCGCGCCCACCTCTTCGAGTCCATCGATGGTGACTGTAGTACCACGATCCACCTTTGAGTCGATTCTGATCCTCACTCCCAGAATCTGGCTGAGCCGTTTCACGATAGACAGCCCCAGCCCGACGCCTTCAACGTCCTTGTCGCGCACGTGACGGACGCGATAGAACTCATCACACACGCGGGGCAGGTGCTCCGAGGCAATACCGCGCCCCTGATCATGAACACTGATTGAAAGCCCGCCTGAGGATCGGCGCACGCCAATCAAAACCGGGCGATCAGGCGCATATTTGAGCGCATTGGAGAGAATATTCTGGACCATGGTAGCAAGCAGCGTGCGATCGACTCTGGACCAGTGCCGACACGGCCTGAGTCTCAACTCGACGCCAGCCCAGCGTGCCGCCGCAGCGTTCTGCTGAACCACATCACGAAGCATCTCGCCCAGATGAACGATATCGGACTTGGCCGAGACCTTGCCGCTGTCCAGCGTATAAATATCCAGAATGGAGCGAAACAGTTGCGAGACGTTGTGCAGAGAGCGATCAATGTTGTCGACCAGTTGGCGCTCGTATTCGCCCAAAGGGCTTGAGCGCAGACAGGCCGTGAACATGCCGATCGAGTGAATGGGTTGACGCAGGTCGTGACTGGCCTGGGCCAGAAACCGCTCTTTCTCCTGATTGGCCATGGTGGCCTGCTCTGAAGCCTGACGGGTCCTTACCAACAGAATGTGGGCGTAGCCAGGCACCAGAATAGTGATCGCCACCAGCATCAGAACCATGAACGGCTGCGCCTGCCAATAAGGCGTCAACTGGTAGATGATGAGGATCGCCAACATCGCCAGAGACGCAGCGATCGCCAGATAGCGAGAGCCGTAGCGCATGCCGTTGCCGAGCGTGACCCAGACCATGACGCTGAAAATGGGCAATGTCGCTTCGCCCCCTACAACCAGCCCGACCGATATTCCGGTGTAGTCATGCACCATCCCAAACACACGTCGCACGACGAACTCACCGGGGTAGCTGATGATGTGCTGACGCAATACCAGTGAAACCACAAGGAAGGCGGCGTAATACATGATGATCGGCTTATATTGGGCGACGTTCAGCCCCGGCAGCAAGCCGATCAATGAGACATAGGTGATCGCAAAGGTAGCCACGATCAGACGCAAGGTCGCCTGATCCAGCTCGGCATTTTTCCGGTCGCTCATCTGCCATCTTCTCTCAATGGAAAAGCCTGTATGAGCTGTCACGATACCTGACACCTGCTGCCGATCGTTACAGACACCTCTTACCGGATAAACAAAAACTCACGGTTTTCTGCTCGCCACAAGGCGCGGCGGATTTGATGAGTGATATGGACAACCAGATCGACATTCTTCAACACATAAAAAAAGGCCACCCGAGGGCAGCCTTTAAAGAACAAAAGGAAAGAGAGTAAAGCTTGCTTACACGGCCGCGACAGGACGCATGTAAGAAATAGGTGCCGTACTGGCATCCTCGAAGGTCACCACTTCCCAGGCATCTGTCTGCGCGATAAGCGCACGCAGAAGACGATTGTTCAGTGCGTGCCCCGACTTGAAGCCCTTGAACTCACCGATCAGGCTATTGCCCAGCAGGTAAAGGTCACCAATGGCATCCAGGATTTTATGTTTGACGAATTCGTCCTCGTACCGCAGGCCGTCTTCGTTCAATACGCCTTCCTTGTCGACCACGATGGCGTTTTCCACACTGCCGCCGAGTGCGAGGTTGTGCTTGCGCAGGTACTCGATGTCACTCATGAACCCGAAAGTACGGGCACGGCTGACTTCCTTCACGAAGGAAGTGCTGGAAAAGTCCACGCTTGCACTCTGGGTGCGGTCACGGAAGACGGGGTGATCGAAATCGATCTCGAAACTGACCTTGAACCCTTCGAAAGGCACGAAAGTAGCGCGTTTACCGCCCTCTTCCACTGTGACTTCACGCAGGATCCGGATGAATTTCTTCGGCGCGTCCTGCTCTTCCAGGCCAGCCGACTGAATCAGGAATACGAAAGGGCCTGCGCTGCCGTCCATGATAGGAACTTCGGAGGCAGAGAGCTCGACGTAGGCGTTATCGATGCCAAGGCCAGCCATGGCCGAAAGCAGGTGTTCTACCGTGTCAACTTTGACATCACCATTGACCAGCGTGGTCGACAGCGTGGTGTCACCGACGTTTTCCGCACGCGCAGGGATCTGCACGACAGGATCAAGGTCGGCTCGGCAAAACACAATGCCGGTATTCACAGGTGCGGGCTTGAGGGTCAGGTAAACCTTCTCCCCGGAGTGCAGGCCTACACCTGTGGCACGGATAATATTTTTCAGGGTGCGTTGTTTAATCATGGCATGGGCCGCTTCAGCGCAAGTTGCGAACTGGTATCAACAAAGGCTGGCGATGATAGCAGACCATGCCTTTGCTGAACACCAATCACCCTAATACCCCTGATACATTTCATCAATCGGCCTGACGACGCAGGAAAGCCGGGATGTCCAGGTAGTCCAGATCATCGTTAGGGTTCATCTTCGCTGCCGCCGTTGCGCCTGCGTGTGCCTGATTGCGCATCACGGTAGGACGGTCCAGGTCGCGGTAGTTGACCGACGGAGCTTCCTGACGAGCCGCTGGCTGAGCCGAAGGCTGCTGAGTGGTCTGCAGGGTGTTGTCGATCACCTTGACAGGCTTCTCGATTTTCGCGCCCAGACCGGTCGCAACCACGGTCACGTGCAACTCGTCACGCATGTCCGGATCGATAACGGTACCGACTTTGACCATCGCGTGCTCGGAAGCGAACGCCTCGATGATGCTGCCCACGTCCGAGTATTCACCCAGAGACAGGTCAGGACCGGCAGTGATGTTGACCAGGATGCCGCGAGCGCCCTGCAGGTTGACGTCTTCGAGCAGCGGGTTACGGATGGCGGCCTCGGTCGCTTCACGTGCACGGTTAGGACCGCTGGCGCAGCCAGTGCCCATCATCGCCATGCCCATCTCGCTCATTACGGTACGTACGTCAGCAAAGTCGACGTTGATCATGCCCGGACGCTTGATGATGTCGGAGATACCGCGAACGGCACCGGCCAGAACATCGTCTGCCTTGGCGAAAGCCGACAGCAGGCTGGCGTCCTTACCCAGGATGGTCAGCAGCTTCTCGTTGGGAATGGTGATCAACGAGTCGACGCTTTCGGACAGCATGCGGATGCCTTCATCGGCGATCTGCATACGCTTGCGGCCTTCGAACGGGAACGGACGGGTCACGACTGCGACCGTCAGAATGCCCATTTCCTTGGCCACTTCGGCAATGATCGGTGCTGCACCGGTACCGGTACCGCCGCCCATGCCCGTGGTGATGAATACCATGTTGGTGCCTTGCAGGACTTCTGCAATGCGCTCACGGTCTTCCAGTGCAGCCTGACGACCGACTTCAGGGTTGGCGCCAGCGCCAAGACCTTTGGTCACGCCTGTGCCCAATTGCAGAATGGTGCGCGCGCCGATGTTTTTCAGCGCTTGAGCATCCGTGTTGGCGCAGATGAATTCCACGCCTTCGATGTTGCTCTTGACCATGTGATTGACAGCGTTACCGCCACCACCGCCTACACCGATGACCTTGATTACCGGGCTTTGCGGGACGTTGTCTACGAGTTCGAACATTTTCTCTCTCCTTCCGCTCTCTAGTTAGTTTGCCTACTGCCTGCCGCTATTGTTTTGAAGCTTTGAATCTTGAATCGTTGAAGCTTAGAAATTGCCCTGGACCCAGCGCTTGATACGCTCAAGCACCGGAGCCTTGGGTTCGTCGCCGTAACTGCTGTTGCCGACAATCCCCGACAGCGAAATGCCATCGGATTGTTTCTGCAGCCCGTACAGCAACAGGCCTACGCCTGTGGAGTAGATCGGGTTGCGTACGACATCAGCGAGCCCTTTGACGCTATGCGGAACGCCCAGGCGCACCGGCATGTGGAAGATTTCCTCGGCAAGTTCCACCGCACCTTCCATTTTCGAGGTACCACCGGTCAGCACGATGCCGGCCGGGATCAGGTCTTCATAACCACTGCGACGCAGCTCAGCCTGGATCAGGGTGAACAGCTCGTCGTAACGAGGCTCGACCACTTCGGCCAGCGCCTGGCGGGACAGCTCGCGAGGTGGACGGTCGCCCACGCTCGGTACCTTGATGGTTTCACCAGCGCCGGCCAGCTTGGCCAGGGCGCAGGCATAACGAATCTTGATTTCTTCGGCGTACTGGGTCGGTGTGCGCAGCGCCATGGCGATGTCGTTGGTCACCTGATCGCCCGCAATCGGGATCACTGCGGTGTGCCGGATCGCGCCTTCGGTGAAGATCGCGATGTCGGTGGTACCACCACCGATGTCCACCAGGCAGACGCCCAGCTCTTTCTCGTCATCGGTCAGGACCGAATAGGCAGAGGCCAGTTGCTCCAGGATGATGTCGTCGACTTCCAGACCGCAGCGACGCACGCACTTCTCGATGTTCTGAGCAGCGTTCACTGCACAGGTCACGACGTGCACCTTGGCTTCCAGACGTACGCCCGACATGCCCAGCGGCTCACGAACACCTTCCTGGTTGTCGATCACGTAGTCCTGAGGCAGCGTGTGAAGGACGCGCTGATCGGCAGGGATGGCAACGGCCTGGGCGGCGTCGAGTACGCGTTCAAGATCCGCAGAGCTCACTTCACGGTCGCGGATAGCCACGATGCCGTGGGAGTTCAGGCTGCGGATGTGGTTGCCTGCGACGCCGACGAACGCCGAGTGAATGCGGCAGCCCGCCATCAACTGGGCCTCTTCGACGGCGCGCTGGATCGACTGCACGGTCGACTCGATGTTCACCACCACGCCCTTTTTCAGGCCGCGGGAGGGATGGGTACCGATACCCACGATTTCCAGCGAGCCATCGGCCGCGACTTCGCCTACCAGTGCCACCACCTTGGAGGTACCGATATCCAGCCCGACGATCATTTTGCCGCTTTGCACATTTGCCATGGTCCTGCCTCTTATCAATTCTTCGCGACGGCGGGTTTTTCCGACGTCGGCGCTGCCTGTTCACGCCAGCCAACCGCAAGGCCGTTGGCGTAACGCAGGTCGATGCGCGCAATATTCGTGATTTGGTCTTTAAGCGTTTTGTCGTAAATCGCGATGAAGCGGCGCATTTTTTCGACGAGATGGTCGCGTCCCAGCAACAACTCGATACCCGGCCCGGCACTACCGGCGCCTGTTGTCAGGAACCAGCTGCCACGCTCGCGCAATTCCAGGCGCACGATGGAGAACCCCATGGGGCGCAACATCTGACTCAACACCTGGTACTGCTGCATCACCTGCTGCTGGGCCCGCTGCGGGCCGAACAACTGGGGAAGATGTTCATAGTTGGACAGTTCACGCGGCGTGAAAGCCTGTCCCTGGTTGTTGAGCAGTGACTCGTCACCCCAACGGGCAACGGGCAACTGCTCTTCCAGGCGAATCACCACCTGGTCCGGCCACACACGCCTGACTTCGGCATGTGCAATCCATGGCATCTGTTCAAGCTCGGTGCGCATCGCGGCCAGATCGATCTTGAAAAAGCTCGAGGCCACGAACGGTGCAATCCGCTGCTGCACGGCCTGCTGACTGATGTAGCTCAGATCGCCCTGCACATTGATGCGGGTGATCGGGCGGTCGGCGTACGGCATGATCCGCAGCGCCGCTTCGTACGTCCCAAAACCCAGCACCACCAGCATCACAGGCCAGAACAGACGCTTCAGGAAACCGAAGCTCGGCTTGGGCATGCGCGCAGACAGCGGCTCCTTGGCCACCATCCGGCTGGCGCCACGAGGCACTGGCTTGCGGTTGGGTGCTGGAGGCTGATGACGTGCCGAAGCGTTCATGCCTTAACCCCTCGCCTGAACGCTGTCGGCCAGAATCGCCAACACCAGTTGCTGAAAATCCAGGCCTGCAGCACGTGCAGCCATCGGAACCAGGCTGTGATCGGTCATGCCTGGCACTGTGTTGACTTCCAGCAGCCAGAACTTGCCTTGCGCGTCCTGCATGACATCCGTGCGCGCCCAGCCTGCGATGCCAATGGCTTCGCAGGCGCGTGCTGTCAGTTGCTTGAGTTCCTGCTCACGCTCGTCGCTCAGCCCGCATGGAATCCGGTACTGGGTATCGGAAGCCAGGTACTTGGCGTCGTAGTCGTAGAAACTGTGAGGAGTGCCCAGACCGATGACCGGGAGCACCTGATCGCGCAGAGAGGCCACAGTGAACTCCGGCCCCTGAATCCACTGCTCGACCAGGACTTGCGAATCGTAGGTACTGGCAGCTTTCCAGGCGGCGATCAATTCGTCGACGCTGGTCACTTTAGCCATACCGATACTTGAGCCTTCATGGGCCGGTTTGACGATCAAAGGGAAGCCCAGTTCCGTCGCGGCAGAAATACAATCCTGTTCGCTGACAAGTACCGCGTGCAAAGGCGTTGCAAGGCCCAGGCTCTGCCAGACCTGCTTGGTGCGCAGCTTGTCCATGGCCAGAGCAGAAGCGAGCACGCCGCTGCCGGTATAGGGGATTTCCAGGCACTCCAGCAGCCCCTGCATGGTGCCGTCTTCGCCGCCACGGCCGTGCAGCACGATGAACGCGCGGTCGATCCTTTCATTCACCAGTCGCTGCAGGAAATCGTCGCCCACGTCGATGCCGAACGCATCCACACCGGCAGCCTGCAGTGCCTCAAGCACTGCCTGACCGGATTTCAGGGACACTTCCCGCTCGGCACTCTTGCCACCAAAAAGCACGGCAACGCGGCCGAAGCTTTTCGGCTCGAGTGTCGAGCGCAGGGAAGACGGGGCGACGGCTGTCATTTCAGCTTACCTTCGGTAGAAGCCACTTTTGCGCCGACGAACAGCGGACTCTTGAGCAGTTGCGGAGCCAGACCACCGATGTCGCCCGCGCCCTGGCACAGCAGGATGTCGCCCGCGCGCAGCAGCGGCTTGACCAGCGGTGCCAGTTCGACGCCACGCTCGATGTAGATCGGATCAAGCTGGCCTCGCTGACGAATGCTGTGGCACAGGTTGCGGCTGTCCGCACCGGGGATCGGTTCTTCACCGGCCGGGTAGACTTCCATCAGCAGCAGTACATTGGCATCGGCCAGCACCTGCACGAAATCGTCGTACAGGTCACGGGTGCGGCTGAAACGGTGCGGCTGATAAACCATGACCAGACGACGATCCGGCCAGCCACCACGAACGGCATTGATCACCGCCGCCACTTCGCGCGGGTGGTGGCCGTAGTCGTCGACCAGCATCACGTTGCCGCCTTCAACCGGCAGTTCGCCATAGACCTGGAAGCGACGGCCCACGCCCTGAAAGCCGGACAGCCCCTGAACGATGGCTTCATCACTGACGCCTTCGTCGGTCGCGATCGCGATGGTCGCCAGCGAGTTGAGCACGTTGTGATTGCCCGGCATGTTCACGGACACATCCAGCGGCTCGCGGTCGCGACGCAGCACGGTAAAGAACGTCAGCATGCCGTCCTGGCGCACGTTGATTGCGCGCACATCGGCTTCTTCGCTGAAACCGTAGGTAAGGATCGGACGCTTGACCTGCGGCAGGATTTCACGGACCACAGGATCATCGATGCACATGACCGCCAGCCCATAGAACGGCAGGTTGTGCAGGAACTCGACGAAGGTTTTCTTCAACTTGTTGAAGTCACCTTCGTAGGTCGCCATGTGATCGGCGTCGATGTTGGTGACCACCGCAACCAGCGGCTGCAGATGCAGGAAGCTGGCATCACTTTCGTCGGCTTCGGCGATCAGATAACGGCTGGTGCCCAGCTGGGCATTGGTGCCGGCAGCATTCAGACGGCCGCCGATCACGAACGTCGGGTCCAGGCCACCGGCCGCGAACACCGAAGCGATCAGGCTGGTGGTGGTGGTCTTGCCATGGGTACCGGCAACCGCGATGCCGTGGCGATAGCGCATCAGTTCAGCCAGCATCTCGGCGCGTGGCACGACCGGAATACGGCGCTCCAGAGCGGTAGCCACTTCCGGGTTGGTCGTGTTGACCGCACTGGACACCACCAGCACATCGGCACCCACGGTGTTCTCGGCGCGATGGCCGAGGAAAATCTGCGCGCCGAACGATTCGAGACGTTCGGTCACCGGAGAACTTTTGAGGTCGGAACCCGACACTTCGTAGCCCAGGTTCAACAGAACCTCGGCAATGCCGCACATGCCGACACCGCCGATACCGACGAAGTGGATGCGACGGATGCGGCGCATTTCAGGTTGCGGCATGGCGCGCTGACTCTCAACCATTGACCACCTCCACACAGACATCGACCACGGTATTGGTTGCATCGGGCTTGGCCAGGCGACGTGCCGTGCGGGCCATGCTGTTCAATTGTTCGGGTTGCATCAAAACCTCTTTCAGGCGTGCAGCCATCTCGGCTACGCCAGTTGTCGCTTGCGGCATGACAAAGGCTGCGCCTTCGCGAGCCAGATAGTCAGCGTTACGGGACTGATGGTCATCGATCGCATGGGGCAACGGGATCAGCAGCGACGGCAGGCCTGCGGCCGCCAGTTCGCTGATGGTCAGTGCGCCTGCGCGGCAGACCACCAGATCGGCCCAGCTGTACGCTTGAGCCATGTTCTGGATGAATGGCGCCACTTGCGCCTCGACGCCCGCGTTGCGATAGCGCTCGGCGGTGATTTCGTCGTGATTCTTGCCCGCCTGATGAAACACCTCTGGACGGATCTCCTCGGGCAGTTGCGCCAACGCTTCGGGCAGCAGTTTGTTCAGCGGCTCCGCACCCAGGCTGCCGCCCAGCACCAACAGACGCGCCTTGCGACCGGCCAGCGCCTGACGCGGGGTTTCAAGAAACAGCTCGACACGCACCGGATTGCCGGTCGTGCGGCGTTTCTTCGAGGCCGCGAAGGTATTGGGGAACGCCTCGCATACACGGCTGGCGAACGACGCAAGGCTGCGATTGGCAGTGCCGGCCACAGCGTTCTGCTCGTGAATGATCAACGGTACGCCTGCCAGCTTCGCCGCAAGGCCACCGGGACCTGTGACATAGCCACCGAAGCCGACCACACACACGGGCTTGAGCTCACGCACCACCTTGCGGGCCTGCATCAGCGCCTTGAGCAACATCAGCGGAGCCTTGAGCAGGGACAGACGCCCCTTGCCACGCAAACCCGTGACATTGATCAGGTGCAGGGTCAGACCGGCCTGAGGCACCAGTTCGTTCTCGATGCCACGCGGGGTGCCCAACCAGTGAACCTTGTAGCCACGCGACTGGAATTCGCGCGCGCAGGCCAGCGCCGGGAATACATGCCCGCCGGTACCGCCTGCCATGATCAACACGTTAGCGTCCATGAGGCGTCTCCTCGGCGAAGTCGCTCTCTTTGAACTCGGCCTCTTCGCTGCCCATGTTGTTGCGCGATTCCCATTCGATGCGCAGCAGCAGCCCCAGGCTGGCACAGCAGATCACCAACGAGCTGCCGCCGTAGCTCAGAAACGGCAACGTCAGCCCCTTGGTCGGCAACAGACCGACGTTCACGCCGATGTTGATCAGGAACTGACCGATCCACAGGAAAGAAAGACCGTAGGCAACGTAGGCACCGAAGAACTGTTTGGCCCTTTCTGCCCACATACCGATATACATGCCGCGAATACTGACGAACAGGAACAGCGCAACCGTGAGCAACGAACCCACGACACCCAGCTCTTCGGCGAGCACAGAGAACACGAAGTCCGTATGCGCTTCCGGCAGATAGAATTGTTTCTGGACACTGTTGCCCAGACCGACACCGAACCATTCGCCTCGACCGAAGGCGATAAGCGCCTGGGTCAGCTGGTAGCCGGAGCCGAACTGATCGGCCCATGGATCGGTAAAGTTGGTCAGACGCGCCATCCGGTAAGGCTGGGCCTGAACCAGTACGACCACCGAAGCAACCGCCAGCACGACCATCAACGAAAAGCGGAACAGCCCGACGCCGCCCAGGAACAGCATTGCAGCCGCAGCCCCCATCATCACGACGGTTGCACCGAAGTCAGGCTCCATCAGCAACAGACCGGCCATGGGCAGCAGCACGATGAACGGCTTGAAGAACCCCATCCAGCTTTCACGCACTTCCTGCTGACGACGAATCAGGTAACCGGCCAGAAAGATCACCACGAAGACCTTGGCGATTTCGGACGGCTGCACGTTGAACGCGCCAAAACCGATCCAGCGCATCGAGCCGTTCACCTCGCGCCCGATACCCGGTACCAGCACCAGCAGCAGCAAGCCGAACGCACCGAGCAGCATCAGCCAGCCCAGGCGCTGCCAGGTGGCGACCGGGATCATCATGGTCACACCGCACGCGCCCAGACCGATCAGCAGGTACACCAAGTGACGCGTCATCATGTACAGCGTGTTGCCCGACTGCACGGCGGCGACTTCCGACGACGCAGAGGTAATCATCACCAGACCGAGGCCCAGCAAGGCAAGACAACCGACCAGCATCGGAAAGTCGAGGTCGATGCCCCGTCCGCTGATCAGCGGCGATGGATACGGCTTGATCACACCGAAGATCATGACAAGCACTCCACTGCCTGCGCGAACACTCGTCCGCGCTCTTCATAATTCTTGAACATGTCCAGACTGGCGCAGGCCGGGGACAGCAAAACGGCGTCGCCGCCCTGAGCCAGTTCAGCACTGCTTTCAACTGCTGCCTGTAGCGTGTCGACACGCACAAGCGGTGCCGCGTCGCCCAATGCCTGAGCAAGCCTTTCGGCATCACGCCCCAGCAGCACGACGCTGCGACAATGCGCAGCAACCGCAGCACGCAGGCCGCTGAAATCGGCGCCCTTGCCGTCGCCACCGGCGATCAGCACCAGCTTGCCCGGAATGTCTGCGCCCAGACCTTCGATGGCCGCCAGTGCAGCACCAACGTTGGTGGCTTTGGAGTCGTTGTAATAATGAACACCGTTCAGCTCACGGACCCACTGACAGCGATGCTCGAGACCCGAGAACTCACGCAGCGCCGACAACATGGCATCAAACGGCAGACCAACCGCATGGCCCAGCGCCAGAGCTGCCAGTGCGTTTGCGTGGTTGTGCGCACCGCGCATTTTCAGCTCGCGAACAGGCATCAGGTTTTCGAACTGGAAGGCCAGATACTTTTCGCCGTTTTCTTCGCGCAGACCAAAGCCGTGGAAGTCCGGTTTGTTCAAACCGAACGTCCAGCACGGCAGACCTTCGCCAATCAACGGGCGGGACAACGCGTCCTGACGATTGACCACCACCTGCCGCGCGCCCCGGAAGATCCGGTGCTTGGCCAGGTGATAGGCCGGCAGACCGCTGTAACGGTCCATGTGGTCTTCACTGATGTTCAACACGGTCGCCACTTCAGCATTGAGCTGATCGGTGGTTTCCAGTTGAAAGCTGGAGAGCTCCATCACGTACAGATCAACGTCATCGCTGAGCAGATCGAGCGCCGGAGTACCCAGATTGCCACCCACGGCAACGCGCTTGCCTGCGGCTGCAGCCATCTCGCCCACCAGCGTCGTCACGGTGCTTTTGGCATTGGAGCCGGTGATGGCAACAATCGGCGCTTTCGCGTAACGCGCGAACAGCTCGATATCGCCTGCCATCTTCACGCCACGCGCCTGAGCCTGTTGCAAGGCAGGCGTCGCGAGGGCAAGACCCGGGCTCACATAGACTTCGTCGGCACGGCAGAGGAATTCCACGTCCAGCTCGCCACAACGCACTTCCACCTGCGGGTAATCCCGGCGCAAGGTCGCCAGTTCCGGCGGATTCTCCCGCGTGTCGGCCACGGCAAAGGACACTCCCCGGTTCGCCAGGAAGCGAACCAGGGACATGCCGCTTTTGCCTAGACCCACGACAATGCGGAAGCGGTCGGAAACGATCAGGGACACTCGCTCTACCTCAGTTTCAGCGTGGCAAGGCCGATCAGCACGAGAATCACGGTGATGATCCAGAAACGGACAATCACGCGTGGCTCGGGCCAGCCTTTGAGTTCAAAGTGGTGGTGTATGGGCGCCATGCGGAAAACCCGGCGACCGGTCAGTTTGAAAGACGCAACCTGAATGACCACTGAAAGGGTTTCCATCACGAAGATGCCGCCCATGATGAACAGCACGATTTCCTGACGAACGATCACGGCCATTGTGCCCAGCGCAGCGCCCAGCGCCAGCGCGCCGACGTCGCCCATGAAAACCTGGGCCGGATACGTGTTGAACCAGAGGAACCCCAGTCCCGCCCCGATCAGCGCCCCGGAGAACACAATCAGCTCGCCCGCCCCCGGTACGTAAGGGATCAGCAGGTATTCGGCAAATTTCACGTTACCGGACAGGTAGCAGAAGATGCCCAGCGCGCCGCCGACCATCACGGTTGGCATGATCGCCAGACCGTCCAGGCCGTCGGTCAGGTTCACCGCGTTGCTGGACCCGACGATCACGAAATAGGTCAGCACCACGAAGCCGATACCCAGCGGGATACGGACATCCTTGAGCATCGGTACGATCAAGGTGGTTTCGGTGGCGGACGGCGCGGTCGTATAAAGGAAGATCGCGGCGCAGAGACCAAACACTGATTGCCAGAAGTACTTCCAGCGACTCGGCAAGCCACGGGAGTTCTTTTCGATCACCTTGCGATAATCGTCGACCCAGCCAATGGCACCGAACAGGAAGGTGACGAGCAGTACGACCCAGACATAGCGGTTGCTCAAGTCAGCCCACAGCAGAGTGCTGATGCCGATGGAAGAAAGAATCAACGCGCCGCCCATGGTGGGGGTGCCCGATTTGGACAGGTGCGACTGCGGACCGTCGTTGCGCACGGACTGGCCGATCTGACGCATCTGCAAGGTGCGAATCATCCACGGCCCCAGGCACAGCGACAGCGTCAGCGCAGTCAGCACGCCGAGGATCCCGCGCAGCGACAGGTACTGAAAGACTGCGAAGCCTTTGTAGAACTGTTGTAAGAACTCGGCCAACAGCAGCAGCATCAATGTTTCTCCAGGCTAGAACCGCACAAAGCAGCCACGACGTTTTCCATCGCAGCGCTACGCGAGCCCTTGATCAATAAAGTGGTGTTTTTATCTTGCTCGGCGCCCAGCGCTTCGATCAGCTCGGCCTGAGTGATGAAATGACGCGCGTGCGGCCCGAAGGCACTGACTGCGTGCGTCATCAGTGGCCCGACGGCATACAGCGCCGAAACCTTGTCTTTGGCGTAAGCCCCCACATCGTGGTGGCCCTGCTCGGCCCATTCGCCCAATTCGCCGATGTCACCCAGCACCAGGACGGTCCGCCCCGGAAAACTGGTCAGCAGATCGACGGCGGCGTTCACCGAAGAAGGATTGGCGTTATAGGTGTCGTCGATCACGCGCATGCCATTGCTGGCGATGTGCGGCACAGCACGGCCCTTGACCGGCTGCACGTTATTCAAACCTTCGACAATGCCGTCCAGGCTGACGCCCAGCGCGCAGGCAGCGGCCGCGGCGGCCAAGGCATTGGTCACGTTGTGCGTGCCCAGAAGATTCAGTTGTACCTGTGCGGAGCCTGACGGGCTGTGCAGCATGAAGCCCGGGCAGCCGCGCTCGTCGCGATGCAGCTCGCTGGCGTGCAGATCCGCGTCGACGTTGCTCAGTGCAAACGTCAGGACTTTGCGATCACCGGCACGTAAGCGCCAGATCGGGAATGCCTTGTCGTCGAGATTCAGAACCGCAGTGCCTTTGGCATCGAGGCCTTCAATGATCTCGCCTTTGGCCTCGACAATACGATCGGGACCGCCGAACTCGCCGACATGGGCCGTGCCCGCGTTGGTAAGAATGACCACATGCGGCTTGGTCAGACTGACGGTGAAAGCGATTTCTCCGACACGCGACGCGCCCAGCTCGATAACTGCAGCAGCGTGCTCGGCGCCCAGTTCCAGCAGGGTCAACGGCACGCCCAGTTCATTGTTCAGATTGCCGCGGGTCGCAAGAACGGAGCCGCGCGTGCGCAGAATGCTGGCGAGCATTTCCTTGACCGTGGTCTTGCCGCTGGAGCCGGTGACGGCAGCCACCGGGCGATCAACAAACGCATTACGATTCATTGCGCCCAGTTGCGCCAGTGCCTTGCGGGTGTCCAGCACGACCAGTTGCGGCAGGTTCGAACCTGGCACTTCGCTCTCGACCAGAGCACCAACAGCACCCTTGGCAGCGACTTGATCGAGGTATTCATGACCGTCGAAACGCGGCCCGGTCAGCGCGATGAACAATTGACCCGGCACGATGGCGCGGCTGTCGGTGCTTACACCGTCAAAGCTGCAGTCGCGGCCCGCCAGACGAGCGTTGAGCGGAGCAACCAGTTCGCTGAAGGTCAGTGGCTTAAACATGTGCAGGCTCCCATGCGGCCAGAGCTTTGGCAGCCTCTTCCAGATCGGAGAACGAATGGCGCTGGCCGTCGATTTCCTGATAGTCCTCGTGGCCCTTGCCGGCCAGCACAACGACGTCGTCGGCTTTGGCACTGGCAATGAGTTGCGCAATGGCTTGGCCACGGCCGTTGACGAACTTCACGTTATCCGCTGCGCTGAAACCGGCACGGATGTCATCGAAAATCTGCGATGGCGCTTCGGTACGAGGGTTGTCGTCAGTCACCAGAACACCATCCGCCAGACGCTCGACCACCTCGGCCATCAGCGGGCGCTTGCCGCGATCACGATCGCCGCCACAGCCGAACAGGCAGAGCAATTGGCCTTTGGAATGCGGGCGCAAGGCTTCGAGGACTTTTTCCAGCGCATCCGGCGTATGAGCGTAATCGACCACCACCAGCGGCTTGTCGGCACCACCCAGACGCTGCATGCGTCCGACAGGGCCTTCGAGTTTTGGCAGTACCTTGAGGATCTCGTCCAGCGCGTAATCCAGGCCGAGCAAGGCGCCAACCGCAGCCAGGACATTGCTCAGGTTGAAGCGGCCCAACAGGCTGCTGCGCAGGAAATGCTCACCTTGCGGGGTAACCAGTGTGGCGCGTACGCCATCGTCGTCGAATTTGGCGTCGCGGCAATAAAGATAGGCCGAGCTGTCCAGCAGGCTGTAGGTAATCAGGCGTGACTCCTGCTTTTCTGCCGCCAGCTCGCGACCGAATTCGTCATCCAGATTGATGACCCGGCAGCGCAGATCAGGCCAGGCAAACAGCTTCGCCTTGGCCGCACCATAGGCTTGCATGGTGCCGTGATAATCCAGATGGTCACGGGACAGATTGGTCAGCACCGCTACATCGAAGGCCAGCGCCGTCGCACGGCCCTGATCCAGACCGTGGGACGACACTTCCATCGCAACAGCACGGGCACCGGCCTTTCTTAGATCGGTGAGCGTGGCCTGAACGGCAATCGGGTCAGGCGTGGTGTGACGTCCGCTTTGCAGCGCGCCATAAAAGCCGGTGCCCAGCGTGCCGACAATGCCGCAATGCTGACCCAGCAGATCGAGCGCCTGGGCAACCAGTTGGGTCACGCTGGTCTTGCCGTTGGTGCCCGTTACGCCGACCAGATTCAGACTGCGGCTCGAATCGCCATAGAAACGGCCGGCGATGGCAGACAGTTGCGCGGCCAGGCCCTTGACCGGAATCAATGGCACATCGGTAATAGGCAACACAGTCGAGCCTTCGGCTTCATAAGCGACAGCGGCTGCGCCACGCTTGAGCGCGTCGGCAATGTGCGCGCGACCATCGACCTTGAGGCCGGGGATCGCCAGAAAAAGATCGCCTGGACGCACGTTACGGCTGTCCAGCGTCAACTCGCGAATCAATGCATCGCGGTCGGTGTGAGCGAAAAGCTTGCTCAGATTAAAGGCCATCAACCACGCCCTCCTTTGACGACTGCCGGGGCAGTGTTGACCTGCTCAGGTGCGAGGTTGTCGGGAGAGACGTTCATCAACCGCAACGTACCGGACATGACCTTGCTGAATACCGGGGCTGAAACCAGACCGCCGTAGTAACCGCCCTTGCTCGGCTCGTCGATCACCACAACGATGGCGTAGCGAGGGTTGCTCATCGGGCCGAATCCGGCGAACAGCGAACGGTAGGAATTCTCGGCGTAACCCTTGGTGCCGATGGACGTCTTTCGCGCCGTACCGCTCTTGCCGCCGACGTGATAGGACGGCACACGAGCGCGGTACACGCCGCGCGGGTCTTCGATCACCTGTTGCAACATGCCTTGCAGTGTCTTCGCGGTCGCTTCCGGAATTGCCTGAACCGCCGTCGGCGCTGCGTCACTTTTCAGAATGGTCAGCGGCACGATGCGGCCGTTGTTGGCCAGCGCGCCATACGCGTGCACCAATTGCAACGCGGTGACCGACAGGCCATAGCCGTAGGACAGCGTGGCCGTTTCAGCCTTGCGCCATTCGCGATAGTTCGGCAGGTTGCCCACACGCTCACCCGGGAAACCCAGGCCGGTGTACTGACCGAAGCCGACGCGCTGCATCGCGCGGAAAATCGACTCGCCGCCCACATCGAACGCAACCTTGCTCATGCCGACGTTACTGGAGTTGATCAGGATGCCGGTGAGGTCAAGCACCGGGCCTTCCGTCTTGGTAACGTCACGGATGGTGTATTTACCGATCTGCAGCGTGCCCGGATATACCTCGACCTTATCGGTCGGCTTCCAACGGCCACTGTCCAGTGCGGCCGTCATCGAAATCGGCTTCATGGTCGAACCCGGTTCGAACACGTCGATGATCGCCCGGTTACGCATGGCGGCCGGCACCATGGTGCGGCGGTTGTTCGGGTTGTAGGTTGGCTGGTTGACCATCGCCAGCACTTCGCCGGTCTTGACGTCCATGATCACCAGACTGCCTGCCTTGGCCTCGTTTTCGACGATGGCATTACGCAGTTCACGGGTAGCCAGATATTGCAGACGCAGATCAATAGACAAAGCCAAGGTCTTGCCGGCCTTGGCGTTCTTGGTGACCTGCACGTCCTTGATCAGTCGGCCTCGCCGGTCCTTGATGACCTGCCGCTTGCCGGGCACTCCCGCAAGCCAGTCGTCATAAGCCAGCTCGACCCCTTCGCGACCATGATCGTCCAGGTCGGTGAAGCCGACCATATGGGCGGTCACATCGCCAGCAGGATAGAAACGACGAAATTCCTCGATGCCATAGACACCGGGGACTTTGAGATCCAGTACCGACTGACCCTGCTCAGGTGTCAGGCCGCGGACCAGATAGATGAACTCCTTGGTGGCCTGGGCATCGAGACGCTCCGTCAGTGCCTTGAGGTCTTGCCCCATCGCCGCAGCGAGCATTGGCCACTTGGACTTGTCCTGCTGCATTTCGCGCGGGTTGGCCCACAGCGTAGTGACGGGCGTACTGACAGCCAGAGGCTCGCCGTTACGGTCAGTGATCAGACCACGGTGAGCCGGAATGGGGATGTGACGAAGGCTGCGCGCATCGCCCTGTTCCTTCAGGAACGTATGGTCGATGACCTGCAGATCGACGATGCGCCAGCAGATGGCGAGCACCAGACTGACGAGCAATCCTACGACAACCCGGAAACGCCACGGGTAGAGAGCGCCATCCAGCTTCATCATGGCGCCACCATCCGTACTTCTGCCGCATTGGGGATGCGCATTTTCAGCTGTTCGGTCGCCAGCGTCTCGATACGACTGTGAGCGGTCCAGGTGCTCTGCTCAAGAATCAGACGGCCCCACTCGGCCTGCGCCTTGTCACGCACACTCATCTCCGAATACAGCGAGTTGAGCAATTGACGATTCAAATGCGCGCTATAGGAAACGCCAATCGCCGAAACGAGGACGGCAATGAACAGCAGCAGCATAATAAAGCTGCCGCCGGGCAGGGGTTTCAGGAAAAGACGGCTCACCTGAGCTTCTCCGCTACGCGCATGACAGCACTGCGCGAGCGTGGATTGGCTTTGGTTTCGGCATCCGATGCAAATTGGGCCTTGCCGTGAATCCGGATCTTTGGCTCGAACGCCTTGTACTGGATCGGCAGGTTGCGCGGCATATTGTCGGCTTCGCCCTTGGCGAGCTTGCGCATGAACAGTTTGACGATGCGGTCTTCCAGCGAGTGAAAGCTGATGACCACCAGACGGCCGCCGATTTCCAGTGCGTCCAGCGCAGCTTCGAGACCCGCCTCAAGATCGCCCAGTTCGTTGTTGACGTGGATACGCAGCCCTTGAAAGGCGCGCGTCGCGGGATTCTTGCCTTTTTCCCAGGCCGGGTTGGCAACCTTGAGGACTTCTGCGAGGTCAGCAGTGCGCTCGAAAGGCTGGACTTCACGGCGCTGCACGACGGCGTTGGCCATACGTCTGGCGAAGCGCTCTTCACCGTATTCCTTGAAGACCCGGGCGATTTCCTCGGCAGGTGCCGTGGCGATGAACTCGGCCGCACTGATACCACGCGTCGGATCCATACGCATGTCCAGCGGACCATCATTCATGAAACTGAAGCCGCGCTCAGGGTCATCAAGCTGCGGAGAGGACACACCCAGGTCCAGCAGGATGCCGCTTACTTTGCCTGCCAGGCCCCGTTCTTGAGCTTCGGATCCCAATTCGGCAAAGCTGCGCTGCACAATGACAAAGCGGCCGTCTTCGGCCGCTAGCGTTTGCCCTGTGGCAATCGCTTGAGGATCCTTGTCGAACCCGAGCAGCCTGCCGTCCGGTCCGAGATGGCTGAGTATCAGTCGGCTGTGCCCGCCACGACCGAACGTTCCGTCCATATAGCAGCCATCCGCGCGCAACGCGAGAGCCTCCACGGCTTCTTCGAGCAGTACGGTGATGTGGGTAAAGCCGCTATTCATAGTCACAGGATCAGGTCACGTAATTCATCAGGCATCGCGCCAGGTTGTTGAATGGCAGCAAGGTCCGCATCAGCAAGTGCGTTCCAGGCGTCCTCGTCCCACAATTGAAACTTGTTGAGTTGCCCCACGAGCATTACGCGCTTATCCAACTTGGCATATTCGCGAAGACGCGGCGGGACCAGAAAACGTCCGCTGCCATCCAGCTCCAGATCGACTGCATTACCAATCAAAAGCCGCTGCAAACGGCGGTTTTCTTCACGAAACGTTGCCAACTCACGAAGTTTGGCTTCAATCAGTTCCCACTCGGAAAGCGGATAAAGACACAAGCAGGGGTCGACAGCGTCTATGGTCACGATCAACTGGCCGGCGCTACGCGAATCCAACTCGTCGCGATACCGGCTCGGCATAGCGAGACGGCCTTTGGCATCGAGATTGATCGCGTTGGCACCACGGAACACAGGCGCATTCTCCAAATATTAGCTTTTTGCGCTCAAAAAACCCACTTCGTGCCACTTTCTGCCACTTGCGCACACTATAGGAATGCGCCTGCCACACCGTCAAGGCACGCTCTCAAGGAAAAGCCTTACATTTCGCAGATTTAGGAGTGGTATTGGAGGGTTTGAGCTAATTTACGGAGGGTTCTGACAGACGAATCCCACTCAACTCAATCCGCTAGGGCTTGAAGTTAAAGTGATTTGTGAGGTTTAAGATTTTTTTGGTATTAAGAGTGGCTTTTGCTGATGAAAAGCAGAGGGGATAAAAAGGTGGAGAGTCGATCTGTAAGCCGGGTTCTGTCGAGGACAGTCATTCCTCTACGACGGCCATCACTGGACGTCTTTAGCAACCTACCCGGTTCCAGCGCGGGCCACGCCTAGGAACCCTATTTGGTCTTGCTCCGAGTGGGGTTTACCTTGCCACGAACTGTTGCCAGACGTGCGGTGCGCTCTTACCGCACCTTTTCACCCTTACCGGCACCGAAGTGCTTAGGCGGTTATTTTCTGTGGCACTTTCCGTAGGCTCGCGCCTCCCAGGCGTTACCTGGCACTCCGCCCTATGGAGCCCGGACTTTCCTCCCCCCCTTGTTGCGGAACAACAAGAGGCAGCGACTGTCCAATCGACTCTCCGCCGACAAGGTTAGCGGCACATGCCATCCAGAACAAGCTTTAAAAGCTTGCGTGGCCTGTGTGAGCTATTGAAAAACCGGCATTTCTCATTCTTTCTGCTTGTCCAGGGCAACCTGATAAAGCAGATTCTTGCGCACCCCGGTGATCTCTGCAGCCAGCGCAGCGGCGCGCTTCAGCGGCATTTCCTCAAGCAATAGATCCAGAATCCTGCGCGCCTCTGCGCCGATCACATCCTCGTCTTCAGGCGGCGTCCAGCCTGCGACCAGCACGACACACTCACCGCGCTGCTGATTGCTGTCCGCCTCGACGAAGGCGCGCAACTCACCCAGTGGCAGCCCCTTCAGGGTTTCAAACGTTTTGGTTATTTCACGCGCCAGCAAGGCTGGTCGACCTGCGCCGAACACCCGCTCCATGTCCTGCAGGCATTCCAGAATGCGATGCGGCGCCTCATAAAAGATCAGCGTACGGGGTTCTTCCTTTACCTGCTCAAGCCTGGCCTTGCGTCCGACCGCCTTGGCCGGCAGAAACCCCTCGAAGATAAATCGATCCGACGGCAACCCCGCTGCAGACAGCGCAGCGATCAAGGCGCAGGCACCCGGCACCGGCACGACAGGAACACCCGCAGCACGCGCCTGACGCACAAGGTGGTAGCCAGGATCGGAAATCAAAGGCGTGCCCGCATCGGAAATCAGTGCGACATCATCCCCGGCCAGCAATCGCGTGATAAACCGGCTACCCTCATCCCGTTCGTTATGCTCATGGCAGGCGGCCAGCGGGGTGGATATGCCGAAGTGTTGCATCAAACGCGACGAGTGACGCGTATCCTCTGCCGCTATCAACGCAACCTCACGCAGAACCTTTAGCGCACGCACGCTCATGTCATCCAGATTGCCGATAGGCGTAGCCACCACATAAAGCGAGCCAAGGGTGGAATTCGAAGCAACCGGGACAGTCAAAGCGCAGACCTCATGTTTATCAAGCAGGGCGTCATAAACGACGCATTGTACAGGCAACGACCCCGATCAGCGTTTTACGCATCAGGGAAGCCTATAAAAAAGGAGTAAGGACACATGATCTTTGTTCAAAGCCGCATGAAGACGCATACCCCGGTAACAGGGATTGCTGGATAGAACACTCTGTCACAATCAATATCACGCCTTCGAAGTCGCGCCCTGGCCAGTGCTTGGGTACAATTCGCCGTTAATTCGCTCGAGTATCAGGAACACATCAATGATCGCCTGCCTGCGGCTGTTCTCTGCCCTCTGCCTCGCTGCCCTTCTTGCAGCCTGTGCCAGCTCGCCCTCGTCCAGCCTTGGCGAGCTTCCTCGTACTCCTGATGCCAGCATCGAGCAACTGCTCGATCAGGCTGCGGCTGCCAAAACGCCTGAACAGGCGGCAACACTGCGCCTGAGCGCTGCCGACCTGGCCAACCGCCAGAACGACGCGGGGCGCGCCGCGCAGATTCTTGCCCAAGTGCAGATGGATCAACTCAAACCCGGCCTGCAGGTATTCGCCAGCACGCTGTCCGCCGAACTGGCGATGGGCCGCAACCAGCCCAAGGCCGCTCTGACCGCCCTGAACCACCCAAGCATGCAACGCCTGGGTGAGCTCTCGGTCGAGCAGCAGGTGCGCACCCATATGGTCAAGGCCCGCGCCCTGGAAGCTGACGGTCAGGTCCTGCCCGCTGCCAATGAGCGCGTCTTTGCAGGTCCATTGCTGAAAGATGCCGAAGCCGCCGCCAACAATGATGCGATCTGGAAACTGGTTTCCTCACTGCCTGCCGAACAACTGCAAGCCAACGCGACCGGCGACATGGGTGGCTGGCTGAGCCTTGCGCGCTCGGTTAAAGGTGCAGGCACACTGGAACAGCAGCAGGCCGCCATCGACACCTGGAAAGCACAGAACCCACAACACCCTGCCGCTCTGCAACTGCCAACGACACTCGCCCAACTGCGCGCCCTGACCAGCGAACCGCTGACCAAAATCGCATTGCTGCTGCCGCAGGATGGTCAACTGGCTTCCGTTGCAAAAGCACTGCGTGAAGGCTTCATGGCCGCACACTATCAGGCTCAGCAGGCAGGCCAGAATCCTCCGGCCATCCAGGTCTTCGACAGCTCGCGCCTGACGTCGATGGATGAGTTCTATCGTCAGGCTCAGGCGGCGGGCGTTCAGCTGGTGGTCGGTCCGCTGGAAAAGAATCTGGTCAAGCAATTGAACAGCCGCGAGCAACTGCCTATCACCACGCTGGCGCTCAATTACAGCGATGCAGGTAACGAAGGCCCTCCCCAGCTGTTCCAGTTCGGTCTGGCGGCAGAGGACGAAGCACGTGAAGTTGCACGTCGCGCCTGGGCGGACGGCAAGCGCAGCGCAGTTGCCATGGTGCCTAAAGGCGAATGGGGCGACCGCGTTCTGGATGCTTTCCGCAAGAGCTGGCAAGCCAAGGGCGGCACCCTGATCGCCGCTGAACACGTTGACCAGCCGGTCGAACTGGCCCAACAGGTTGCCGATCTGTTCCAACTGCGCAAGAGCGAAGGTCGTGCCCAGCGCCTGCAAAGCACGGTAGGCACCGACGTCGCAGCGCAACCGAGCCGCCGTCAGGACATCGACTTCATGTTCCTGGCCGCCACACCGCAACAGGCCCAACAGATCAAGCCGACCATGGTGTTCCAGTACGCAGGCGACGTTCCGGTCTATGCCACCTCGCACCTGTTCACCAACAGCAACGATCACGCCCAGTACATGGACCTGAATGGCGTTCGTTTCTGCGAAACACCCTGGTTGCTCGACGCCAACGACCCTTTGCGCCAGCAAGTGACCGCTCAGTGGCCACAGGCATCCGGCAGCCTGGGTCGCCTGTACGCGATGGGCATCGACGCCTATCGCCTGGCTCCGCGCCTGGGCCAGCTCAAGACCATGCCTGACAGCCGCATTGACGGACTGTCCGGCAGCCTGAGCATGAACCCTGGCCGCCGGGTCGAGCGCCAGCTGCCTTGGGCAGAGTTCGTGGACGGCAAGATCCAGCGCCTGCCGGACACTGCACCTTGATTGCAGGCAACACCCGTCAACAAGCAGGGCGCGAGGCCGAGGCCTACGCCCTGCAGCATTTGCAACAGCAGGGTTTGCGGCTCATTGCCCAAAACTGGTTATGCAAACGTGGCGAGCTTGATCTAGTCATGCTCGACGGCGATACAGTAGTATTCGTCGAAGTTCGCTACCGTCGCCATTCCGGCTGGGGTGGCGCGGTGGAAAGTGTCGATTTTCGCAAACAGGCGAAGCTCGTCACCGCGGCACAGCTCTTCCTGCAACAAGAGTCAGGCTGGGCACGCTATCCTTGTCGTTTCGACGTGATCGCGGTTGAAGGAGCTCCAGGCGACTCGACTCCCTTGAACTGGATCAAGAGCGCTTTCGACAGCTGACAGGCACGCAGCGCAGTCATGACCGGCAAGAAGCCATTACCATTACCGATTTCGCTATTGCTTTGCGGGCTGCACACCGGCAAGCCGGGCAGCCGCCGTACGCTCTAATTAAGGTCACATTGATGGACATGCAATCCCGGATTCGCCGGCTGTTTCAAGCCAGCATCGATACCAAGCAACAGGCGATGGAAGTCCTTGCACCCTTTATCGAGCAAGCCAGCCAGGTCATGGTCAATGCCCTGCTCAACGAAGGCAAAATGCTTTCGTGCGGCAATGGCGGTTCGGCAGGCGATGCGCAGCATTTTTCTTCCGAACTGCTCAACCGGTTCGAACGTGAACGCCCCAGCCTGCCAGCCATCGCACTGACGACCGACAGTTCGACCATCACCTCGATCGCCAACGATTACAGCTACAACGAGATCTTCTCCAAGCAGATCCGCGCACTGGGTCAGCCAGGCGATGTGCTGCTGGCGATTTCCACCAGCGGCAACTCTGCAAATATTATTCAGGCCATCCAGGCCGCACATGATCGCGAAATGATTGTCGTAGCATTGACGGGACGCGACGGTGGCGGAATGGCTTCGCTGCTGCTGCCGGAAGATGTGGAAATTCGCGTGCCGGCGACCGTTACGGCGCGCATACAAGAAGTCCATCTGCTGGCGATTCATTGCTTATGCGATCTGATCGACAGCCAACTGTTCGGGAGTGAAGAATGACCCCTAATCGTCTTAGCCTACTGGTTCTGACACTGTGCCTGAGCGTGACCGGATGCAGCTCGGTCATTACCGCAAGTCGCGACAAGCCGATCGAGGATGATCGAGGCACACGCACTTTTGGCAGCAAGATCGATGACTCACTGATCGAAACCAAGGCGGCGGTAAATATCTCCAAGGCCAACCCTGACCTGGCCGAAGGCTCGCACATCGTCGTCACCAGCTTCAACGGCATCGTGCTGCTGGCCGGCCAGGTTCCACGCGCAGATCTCAAGGCCATCGCCGAACAGGCTGCAAGCTCCGTACAACGCGTCAAGAAGGTCAACAACGAGCTGCAGGTCATGGCGCCCTCCTCGCTGCTGGCCCGCAACAACGACGCTTGGCTGACCACGAAAGTCAAAAGTCAGATGATCGCTGATGCGTCCATTCCCGGCTCACGCATCAAGGTCGTGACCGAGAACGGCATCGTGTTCCTGCTGGGTCTGGTGACTCAGGACGAAGCCAACCGCGCCACCAATCTGGTGCAGGGCGTGTCCGGCGTGCAGAAAATCGTCAAACTGTTCGAGTACATCGACTGACAGCCAGACGGCAGACATGAAAAAGGCGATCCTTGCGGATCGCCTTTTTTATTTCACCACTTTAAGGCTCGGCCTGCCCGTTGGGCGAGGCGGCTCGCTGTCTGGCGGCGTGTCGTCGCCGTCATCCAGCTCGATCTCTTCATCTTCCTCAAGGGAAGGCTCCAGATCGAAAACCATCCCCTGGCCGTTCTCGCGGGCATAAATGCCCAGAATCGCACCGACAGGGACGTAAAGGGTATGGGGCACACCGCCGAAGCGGCCTTCAAAACTGACGGCTTCGTTATCCATGTGCAGATGACGCACTGCACTTGGCGAAACATTCAGGACAATCTGTCCGTCATTGGCAAACCCTTGAGGGACCTGCACGGACGGGTACTCCGCATTGACCAGCATATGCGGGGTGCAATCGTTATCAACGATCCACTCATAAAGAGCACGAACCAGATAAGGGCGACTGGAGTTCATCAACGGCTCCTTAAGCCTTAGCGCATTTCACGTTCGGCGGCAGACAGACTTGCCTGAAAAGCCTCACGCGCAAATTGGCGCTCCATGTAATCAAGCAGCGGCTTGGCAGGCCGCGGCAATTCGATACCCAGAATCGGCAGACGCCAGAGTATGGGCAGTAGACAGCAATCGACAAGACTTTGCTCGTCACTCAGAAAAAAAGCCTTATCCGCAAACAATGGAGAAACCCCTGTCAGGCTCTCGCGCAATTCCTTGCGCGCCTGCACACGTGCCGGCTCCTTGCTACGCGGATCAAGGATCAGATCCACCAGCCCGCACCAGTCACGCTGGATCCGATGGATCAGCAGACGGCTGTTGGCACGCGCCACTGGGTAGACCGGCAACAGCGGCGGATGAGGATAGCGCTCGTCCAGGTATTCCATCACCACTGTGGACTCGTACAACGCCAGATCGCGATCGACCAGGGTTGGCACGCTGCCATAGGGGTTCACTTCAATCAGCTGTGGCGGATGACGCCCGGCCACAACATCAATGATTTCAGCGCTGACACTTTTCTCGGCGAGCACAATGCGCACACGATGTGAATAGTGGTCGGCGGGGTCGGAGTAACAGGCCAACCGGTTGGTCACGCCCATGGCGATCCTCCTCGCTTGTTGAAATTTATCGGACAGGGTGAAAAGCCCGCCCACAGAAAGCCTTTGATATGAGCGCAACAGGGCAGGTGCTCACTGCGGGCGACACGATAGCTCATTTACGCCCGTTAAATTCTGTAATCTTGCTCGGCTACGCTGTTCACCGCGTATTTGACTCACATTGCGACCGCGATGACGCATTCAGGCAAGGCTGGCATGACACCCGCTCAATGAACATCTTTCCAGTATTCACGTTTGAGCAGGTAAACGAAGACCAGCAGGAAGGCCAGATACAACAGCACATAAGTACCAATACGCTGATGCCGAAGCTTGACGGGGTTGGCTGAATAATCGAGAAAGGTCACCAGATTCCTGATTTTTTCATCGAACTGGGCAGGCGTCAGACTTCCGGATCCCGGAATGATCGTCAGTTGATCACAAGCCTCATGAGTCAAAGGCGCGCCACTCAACGGATCATATTGTTTTTTGCCATCCTCCTCGGTCTGCACCTGCTTGCAGCCGATCACCTGACGCCCCTGCAGCCCCACCAGCACATTCGGCATGCCGACATCAGGGAAAACCTTGTTGTTGACACCCCAGGGCCGCGCCGGATCCTCATAGAACGAACGCAGGTAGCCATAGAGCCAGTCGGTGCCCCGGACACGCGCCACCAATGTCAGATCGGGCGGTGCAGTGCCAAACCAGGCCTTCGCATCTGCCGGCTGCATACCGGCCTGCATGTGATCGCCGATTTTGGCGCCAGTGAATACCAGCTTTTCCAGCATCACCTCATGAGGAATACCCAAATCGTCGGCGACACGCTCATACCGCTGATACTTGGCGCCATGACAGCCCATGCAGTAATTGACGAAGGTACGCGCCCCATCCTGCAAGGCAGCCCGATCAGACACATCGATATCGACATGCTCAAGCGGCGCGCCACCCTGCGCCGCGAACACCAGTACCGGCAGCGCCGTGAAGATCAACACAGCCAGAAGTTTTCTCATGACCCCGTCACTCTCTCCGGAACCGGCCGTGCGCGCTCCAGCCGGGTGTAGAACGGCATCAACAGGAAATAGGCGAAGTACAGACAGGCACATATCCGCGCCACCACTGTCCCGCCCGGCGTAGGCGGCTGAACCCCCAGATAACCGAGCGTGACGAACGACACACAAAACAGGATCAGCGCCAACCGGCTGATCCAGCCCTTGTAGCGCATGGACCTGACCGGACTGCGATCGAGCCACGGCAGCACGAACAGCACCGCAATGGCTGAACCCATCGCCATGACGCCCATCAGCTTGTCAGGCACGGCGCGCAGAATGGCGTAGAACGGCGTGAAGTACCATACAGGCGCAATGTGCTCCGGGGTCTTGAATGCGTTTGCCGCCTCGAAATTGGGCTTCTCCAGAAAGTAGCCGCCCATTTCCGGAAAAAAGAACACCACCGTACAAAAGACGAACAGAAACACTACTACGCCGACCAGATCCTTCAGCGTGAAGTACGGATGAAAGGCGATACCGTCCAGAGGCTTTCCGTTTTCATCCTTGTGTTTCTTGATGTCGATGCCATCCGGGTTGTTGGAGCCCACTTCATGCAGCGCAAGGATGTGCAGCACGACCAGCCCCAGAATCACGATGGGCAGCGCCACAACATGCAGCGCGAAGAAACGGTTGAGGGTAATGCCAGACACCAGATAGTCGCCACGGATCCACTGAGTCAGGTCGTCGCCTATCACAGGAATCGCACCGAACAGCGAAATGATCACCTGAGCGCCCCAATAGGACATCTGCCCCCAAGGCAGCAGATAGCCCATGAACGCTTCAGCCATCAGACTCAGGTAGATCAGCATGCCGAAGATCCAGACCAGCTCTCGCGGCTTCTGATAAGACCCGTAAAGCAGGCCGCGAAACATATGCATGTACACGACGATGAAGAAGGCCGAAGCGCCTGTCGAGTGCAGCAGCCGCAAAATGGCCCCGTATTCGACGTCGCGCATGATGTACTCAATCGAGGCAAACGCGCCTTCTGCCGTAGGCGTGTAACTCATGGTCAGCCAGATACCGGTCAGTATCTGATTGACCAGCACGAGCAGCGCCAGCGAGCCGAAGAAATACAGAAAATTGAAGTTGCGTGGTACGTAATATTTGCTGAGATGGTCCTCCCACATTCGTGTGGCGGGGAAGCGCGCATCGATCCAGTCCACCAGCCTGCCCATTACACACCCTCCTGATCGACGCCAATGACGATGACCGTGTCCGACTCATAAGAATACGGGGGGACAGGCAGATTCAGGGGCGCCGGTTGAGACTTGTATACCCGACCGGCCAGGTCATAGTGAGAGCCATGGCACGGACAGAAATAGCCGCCCACCCAGTCCTTGCCAAGGTCGGCAGGGGCCACTTCAGGACGGAATGTCGGTGAGCACCCCAGATGAGTGCAGATGCCCACCAGCAAGACGATATCCGGCCTTATCGAGCGCAGCGCCGGATCGACATAGCGTGGCTGGACTGACGCCCTGGACTCGGGGTCCGATAACAGCCCGGTCAGCTTGCCCAGATTGTCCAGCATTTCAGGACCGCGCCGGAGAATGAACACGGGCTGGCCGCGCCATTCGGCGACCATCTGTTGGCCCGGCTCTATCTTGCTGATGTTGACCTTGACCGGCGCGCCTGCTGCACGAGCCCTGGCGCTCGGAGACCATGAGCCCACAAACGGAATCGCAGCCCCCGCGGCCCCGGCCGCACCCACCACGGACGTGGCAGCCACGAGAAAGCGACGCCGGCCCGCATTCACGCCGTCATTGCTCATTCAACCTTCTCCCATCAGCGATCCGGCCTGTCGAACGCAGGCGTCAGTCTGATAACAATTTAGCTGTTATAAACGCTGCCGGAGGGCAAAAACACCCTTCGGCAGACGACCGCCTCAAAAGCGCGGCAAGCTGTAAATCAGACGTTACAGCCCGAGACATTCCGCGCAAAACATCCAACAGATAAAACCCCGGCCCATAAAAAAACGCCCAACTCGTAAACGAGGTGGGCGTTCTTTTTGAACGAAGAACGAATTAACGCTTCGAGTACTGCGGACGCTTACGCGCTTTACGCAGACCGACTTTCTTACGTTCAACTTCACGAGCATCGCGAGTCACGAAGCCTGCTTTACGCAGCGCGCCACGCAGGGTTTCGTCGTACTGCATCAGAGCGCGAGTGATACCGTGGCGGATTGCGCCAGCCTGACCACTTACACCGCCACCGATAACGGTGACGTAGATGTCGAACTTTTCAACGGTCTCGGTCAGTTCCAGCGGCTGACGAACTACCATGCGGGCAGTTTCGCGACCGAAGAACGATTCCAGAGTGCGGTTGTTGATCGAGATGTTACCAGTACCCGGACGCAGGAAAACGCGTGCGGTTGCGGTCTTGCGACGGCCAGTGCCGTAATTTTGAGTCGCCGACATAATGAACTATTCCGTTAAAACTTCAGTTCTTGGGGCTGCTGAGCAGTATGAGGGTGTACAGCGCCCGCATAGACTTTCAGCTTACGATACATGTCGCGACCCAGCGGGTTCTTAGGCAGCATGCCTTTGACCGCGGTCTCGATCACGCGCTCAGGAGCTTTGTCGATCAGCTTTTCGAAGTTGATCGACTTGATCCCGCCCGGAAAACCGGAGTGTGAGTAGTAGATCTTGTCGGTAGTCTTGGCACCGGTAACGCGGATCTGCTCGGCATTGATCACGACGATGTAGTCGCCGGTATCAACGTGCGGAGTATATTCCGGCTTGTGCTTGCCACGCAGACGGCTCGCGATTTCGGTGGCCAGACGACCCAGGGTCTGACCAGCAGCGTCGACGACGAACCAGTCGCGCTTAACTGTTTCCGGTTTAGCAGTAAAAGTTTTCATTCTTTATAGCCTCAGGGGCCGCCCTGAAAATGAGACGGCGGATCTTACTGAATAGTGCGTACTTTGACAAGTCAAAGGCAGCCGGAAACAGACGCTATCGGGGGCTCGGGTCAGCGCGTCCGTTATACGGCAAGATTCTTCGGCAGACGGCGCATCACTTCCACTGCAAAGAGCTGGCGGATTATACAGGCTGAAAAAATAACCTCAACCGCTTTTTCGTTCACGTTCTGTTTATTGCTCCGAACCGCTGCGATGAAGGATATTTGGCACCTGTAATCCAGCCTTCGGAAGGTACACAGACCTCGGGCGGTCTGCGACCTGACTGGACACGCCCGAGAAAAAATAAGACGATCCAGCCGTTGATTGACCATTTACCCATATAAGAATAAAGACTATGCCAACCCAATACTCCACGCCCCTGCGGCGTGTCAGCATTCTGGCCACCGACAAGGTGTTTGCCTCGACCCTGATGCAGGCCAAGGACTTCTTCCACCTGGCAAGCCTCAGGTACAGCAGACAACTGGGACACGGTCTGGTCCCGGCCTTCGAAATACGTCTCGTCAGCCCTGACGGACAACCCGTCGACAGCTTCAGCGATGTCACGCTCCCGGTGGACGGCGATCTTTGCCAGAGCGACATCATCGTGATCCCGGCCTTCTGGGACGATTTCGATGCGCTCTGCCAGCGCTACCCGCAAATTCTGCCCTGGCTGCGCGAGCAGCATGCCCGGGGCGCAGTGCTGTGTGCAGAGGCCACCGGCGTGTTCTGGCTCGCCGAGGCCGGACTGCTCGACGGCAAGGAAGCGACCACCTACTGGCGCTTCTTCAATCAGTTCGCCGAACGCTACCCGAATGTGCTGCTCAATCAGGAAAAACACCTGACCGACGCCGACAACCTGTATTGCGCGGGCGGCACCACCTCCGCCTGCGATCTGTACATCTATCTGATCGAGCGCTTCTGCGGTGCGAATGTCGCGCAGGCCGTGGCTCGCGACATTCTTTATGAAGTACGGCGCACCTACTCGCCAGGAAGAATAGGTTTCGGCGGTCAGAAGCTGCATCAGGACGTCATCATCCTGCAGATCCAGCATTGGCTGGAGGAACATTTCGCTGACAAATTCCGCTTCGAAGATGTGGCAAGGGAACACGGCATGAGTATTCGCAACTTCATGCGCCGCTTCCAGACTGCGACCGGTGACAAGCCTTTGCATTACCTGCAACGCCTGCGCATCGAAACGGCCAAAGGCCTGTTGTCCGGCTCACGCAAAAGCATCAAGACCATCAGTTACGAGGTCGGTTACGACGACGCCAGCTTCTTCGCGCGCTTGTTTCGCCAGCACACCGAACTGTCACCGAATCAGTATCGCCAGCAGTTTCAGCAGGCAGCCTGACGGTTCAACACTCCATCATGCAAAGACGAAAAAGGCCTGCAATGCAGGCCTTTCCGTATCCGAACACAAACCGTCAAGGCTTGTGCGCACGTGACAGAAACTCATGGGACTGCATTTCCAGCAAACGGCTCAGCGTGCGCTGGAATTCGAACATCAGTCGACCGCCGGTGTACAAATCCTTCAGCTCCACTTCGGCAGAGATGATCAGCTTGACGTTGCGATCATAGAATTCGTCGACCATGTTTATGAAGCGACGGGCGATGTCGTCCTTCGAGACGTCCATCTGCTCGACACCACTGAGCAGCACGGCGTGGAAAATCTTGCCCAGCTCGATGTAGTCGTTCTGGCTGCGCGGGCCGTCGCACAACTCGCGAAAATCGAACCAGGCCACGTCGTCACAGGTGCGCAAGGCGCGAATCTCACGATTCTCGATTACCAGAACGTCGTTCTCGATGGTTTCTGCGCATTCCGGCGTCAGCGCCTTGAAGCTTTTACGCATGCTGTCCTGCGCCGCTTCATTGAGCGGGAAGTGGAACAGCTCGGCCTGCTCCAGGTGACGCAGACGATAATCAACGCCACTGTCGACGTTGACGATGTCGGTATTCTGCTTGATCAACGCGATGGCCGGCAGGAAGCGTGCGCGTTGCAGGCCATCCTTGTACAAACCGTCAGGCACGATGTTGGATGTGGCGACCAGCGTCACGCCGTTCTTGAACAACTCTTCCATCAAGGTGCCAAGGATCATCGCATCAGTGATGTCGGACACGAAGAATTCGTCGAAGCAGATCACTCGCGCTTCATCGGAAAAACGCCTGGCGATAATCGTCAGCGGGTTTTTCTCGCCCTTGAGGGTCTTCATCTCTTCGTGCACGCGCTTCATGAAGCGGTGGAAGTGAGTACGGACCTTGTCCTTGAACGGCAGTGCGTCGAAGAAGGTATCGACCAGATAGGTCTTGCCGCGCCCTACTCCACCCCAGAAATAAAGGCCTTTGACCAAGGCAGGCTCTTTCTTGCCAAACAGCTTGCCGAACAGGCCGGGCTTGCTGTCATGAGAGGCGACCAGATCGTCGTACAGGCGCTGCAAATGACGCACAGCATTCTCCTGCGCGGCATCGTGGAAAAAGTCCGGGCGCTTCAGATCAGCTTGATATCGTTCTAGGGGCGTCATATTCGTTAGCAAGGCAACAAAAACGGGCCGTCACTGTAACGACGACCCCGAGGAATGGCAATCAGTCCTGTTGAGGAGCAAGTGCCGACTTGAGTGTCTGGATCGCGTTGTCGCGTGCAGCAGCATCGGCAAATACCGGACTGTCTGCCACGCAGGCGCCATCCAGCCAGAGCGTGAAGCGATCAGCTTCGGTGCGCAGATCGAGCGCAGCGCCCTGCTGCAACTGCTTGCTCACCGCACCCGCCGCCTTGCCATCGGCAAAATGGCGCGATAACAGCAACTGCTCACCATCGGCCGCCAGCAGACGGAAGCGGAAGCTACCATCGTCTTCACGGAAGCTGACGAATCGCGCACCCTTGGCGGCTTTCTTCTTGCCGATATCGGCACCCTGCACCACAGTACGGAACGAGCGCAGGCCGACGGCTTCACGCAGCTCACCCAGGAACGGCGTGGCGACGCGACGAGCCTTCTCGGCCCCTGTCAGCAGAATGTCTTCCAGATCAGCGGGACGCTCGATCAGGCCCAGATACTTCTCACGCTTCTCCGCAAGCTCAGCGTCCAGCAAAGTGAACAGACGATTCTTAGCCTCACCCCAGCCAAGACCGTCCAGCAACTCGACACGGAACGCTGCGCATTGTTCGGGCGTGGAGAAGGCCTGATACAGCGTGAACAGATGGGAATTGTCCGGATCCTTCGCTTCGCCCGGCGCGCGCGAGTCCGTGACGATGCGCGAAATCGCATCCTTCATCTCTTTGGCGCTGCTGAACAGCGGGATGGTGTTGTCGTAGCTCTTGGACATCTTGCGACCGTCCAGACCCGGCAGGGTCGCCACGCTCTCTTCGATCAGCGCTTCGGGCATGACAAAGAACTCCTTGCCCTTGCCGAACAGGTGATTGAAGCGCTGGCCAATATCACGTGCCATCTCGACGTGCTGAATCTGATCGCGACCCACCGGAACCTGATGCGCGTTGAACATCAGAATGTCCGCAGCCATCAGCACCGGATAGCTGTACAGGCCCATGGTGATGCCGGAATCCGGGTCTTCGCCACTTTCGACATTCTTGTCCACCGACGCCTTGTAGGCATGCGCACGGTTGAGCAACCCCTTGGCGGCCACACAGGTCAGCAGCCAGGTCAGCTCAGGAATTTCCGGAATGTCGGACTGGCGGTAGAAAGTCACTCGATCGACGTCCAGACCCGCAGCCAGCCAGGTCGCTGCGATTTCCAGACGCGAGCGCTGAATGCGCAGCGGATCATCGCACTTGATCAGCGCGTGGTAATCGGCCAGAAAATAGAACGAATCGAAGCCGCTCTGACGGCTGGCAACGATGGCCGGGCGGATCGCGCCCGCGTAGTTGCCCAGATGGGGGGTGCCGGTGGTCGTGATACCGGTCAGGATACGAGTGGTCATGGCAGGTCGCTTATCTATGGGCTGCAATCAATTGGAGAGACGCGGCAGGATCAATTCTTTGAGATCGGTCAGCTTGCCGTGAAAAAAGTGTCCGCATTCTGCCACTTTCAGCAGCTCATGGGGACGCTGCAGCGCAGCCGACCAGGCGTAGACCGTTTCCGGGTCGATGACTTCGTCGGTTTCGGGTTGAATCACTGTCAACGGGCAGTTTTGCGGCAGCACGCTTTGATCCTGCAGGCGCGAAGCGGCGGCAGCGACCAGAAACAGATGCTTGAGCGTTTCACCCTGGGCTTCGAGCCGGCCGCCCAGATTCGCTGCGACGTATCCGCCAAAGGAAAACCCGAACAGGGTCATGGGCAGGTCAGGGTGTTTTTCACGCAGCCATCTGGCGGCAGCCTGTGCGTCGTCTATCTCGCCAGGCCCTGCGACCGACGTTCCGGCGCTGGCACCGACGCCGCGATAATTGAAACGCAGCGTGATCAGACCTTCGTCCCGCGCAGTACGCTGCAACGTGGAGACGACTTTATTGAGCATCGTTCCACCCTGGATCGGGTTAGGATGGCAGATCAGTGCGACGCCTCTGGCATCGGGTACGTCCTGATACAGTGCTTCGATCTGGCCCTCGGGGCCATCGATGAATAGTGGGGTTTCGCGCATGAGCAAAAAAGAACTCCGTGACCTCGAAATGGGTCGACTCGTCTAGCTGATTGTCTGTGGCTTGCATATCAACGACACGTCGCGGGTATACAGCGCAGGTTCGAGCCGTTAACGTAAAGCAAAGCCGTTTATAGAGGAAGGACTCGTGGAACACTCGCTCTTAGTCTGGTTGCTGCCGACTCTCGCCCTGGTTGCCGGTGTCGTCATTGGTTTCCTGGTCGCACGTCTGCTGCCCAACACCGTTCCGAACAGCACCCAGCGCCAGCTGGATGACATTCAGGAGCGTTTCGATACCTATCAGAACGAGGTGGTCACTCACTTCAACAGTACGGCTAACCTGGTCCAGAAGCTTTCGCAAAGCTATCACGACGTACAGGAGCATCTCGCCGAGGGCGCCAATCGTCTGGCCCTTGACGAGCTGACCCGCCAACGGCTGCTGGCCGCTCTGCACCCGGAGGCCAACCAGGCTCCCCGCGACCGCCTGACACCGCCACGCGACACCGAAGCCCCGAAGGATTACGCGCCAAAATCGCCTAACACCCCGGGCATGCTGGACGAGCATTACGGTTTGAAGAAGTAAGTCTTCGGACGGCACTACCAACAGCCCGCCATTTATCGCAAATGGCGGGCTTTTTTAATTATGGCAATTGCCGTCAAGGAAAAGTCCTACAACTTTCAAAGAAGCTGGCAACTGTATTATTTCCGTGCACGTCCATACGATCTCCAGAAAAAGGGAGAGCGTATGAAAACCATCAAAATACTGGCGACATGCCTATTGCTGGCAGGCTGCGTTCCGGGCGACTGCACGAAGGACTGTTACATTTTAAGAAACATCGATCTTGAACTTAGTTACAAGTGTGAAATAGACCCCTACAGACATGACTGCCCGGTAAGACGCTAGCAAAATCAGCCACACTCCATACATAAACATCCTTTTCAGGGTGCGAATCATTAACATTTATAATGTTTCAGCTTTTCAACCTGCCGAAACAACCCAAAACGAGCCCACAAAAGATCACCTGCCCGATCATGATAAATGCCCAACACTCCCATTATCCTCAACAGACATATGGCTGTGGGTACCAGTAGGACGTGTCCTTGGCGTGAGTGCCTTCAGCAATCCCTAGCTTGGCCCGCGCCGGATCGTAGAGAAAGCAACTGTTGCTGACTACGACCCATGGCGCCCCCATAAGTCTGCGCGAGAGCGTATTGCTGTAGGGTTGATTACCGTCTGCCACCCAGACAACAGCGCCGTTATCTTTAACAACCAAATTACCGTCAGGTTGCAAATCCAACTTAAAACGCCCATTGGGCGATTGCAGAAACTGACCAGGCCTCATTATTTGATTGGGAGGCAAAACAGCACCCCCGCTACCGGTAAAGGAACCGTAATTGATACTCATTTTTTACCCTCATACAAATCAATAGAGGGTTTATATAAGCACCTCACGACAAAATAAATACAATAAATAAGTAATGCAGCGCCCAAAAAATCACCTTTGCACACTCATCAAGAAAACAACTGCACATGGGTTAAATCCGGGCGATACAAACAAAAAACCCGCCATCATCGGCGGGTTTTCTGTAACAGACTGAGAATCAGATCGCGCCGCGGCTGCGCAACACGTCCAGCACCAGCTTCACGCCTTCATCCACTGTCAGCGTCTGGGTGTCGATCACCAGATCGGCGTCCAGCGGCACGTCGTACGGGAAGGACTCGCCCGGGATGTTATCCCCATCGGCAGCGTACAGGCCCTGAGGGTCACGCTCGCGGCAAATGGCAGGCGAGGCCTGGACATAGACCGTTACGAGGCGATCCTTGCCGATCAGCGCTTTCACGCGCTCTCGGCCTTCGGCATCCGGTGCCACGAAGGCAGCCAGGGTCAACAGACCGGCTTCGTTGAACTGACGCGCCACATGAGCGGCACGGCTCCAGTTCTCGGTACGACCGGCACGGTTCTGCGGCAGGCCTTTGTTCAGGTCGTGGCGCAGGTTCTGCCCATCCAGCACGTATACGGCGCGGCCCATGTCGAACAGCTTGCGCTCGACTGCATAGGCCAGCGTGCTCTTGCCCGCGCCCGACAGGCCGCTGAACAGCACGGTGGCGGGCTGCTGACCGAAGCGCTGGGCGCGCTCCTGAGTGGTCACGTGCGCCGACTCGCCATGATGCGTCGAACCACCGGCATTGACCGGCTTGGCGATGATCATGCCCGCCGCCACAGTGCCGTTGGTCAAACGGTCAATGACAATGAACGCACCGGTGGTGCGGTTGCTGTCGTAACCGTCCAGCGCGATAGGCGCATCGAGGCTGACCTTGACGCGGCCGATCTCGTTCAACTGCAACGAACTGGCAGGGCCTTCGACCAGCGTATTTACGTCAACCCGATGGGTGATGCTGGCAATCGAACCCGGCACGTAGCTGGTAGCGCGCTTGATGTCGTATTTCTTGCCCGGCAGCATCGGCTCTTCTGCCATCCAGACCAGCATGGCGTCAAACGCGTCGCTGACCTGCGGAACGTTGTCGGCATGCACCAACAAGTCGCCACGGGAGATGTCGATCTCGTCTTCCATGGTCAAGGTCACGGCCTGACCTGGGCCCGCCTGCTCCAGCTCGCCTTCGAAGGTGACGATGGACTTCACGCGGCTGCTCTTGCCCGACGGCAACACGACGATCTCATCGCCTTTGTGCACGATGCCGCTCGCCAGCGTACCGGCAAAGCCACGGAAATTGAGGTTGGGACGATTGACGTACTGCACCGGAAAACGCAAGTCGGTGTAGTTGCGATCACTGGCGATCTCGACCGTTTCCAGAATCTCCATCAGCGACTGACCGGTGTACCACGGCGAACGCTCGCTGCGGTTGACCACGTTGTCACCCTTGAGCGCCGACATCGGCACGAACGCCATTGTGGTCGGCTTGAAGGCAATGCCTTCGGCAAACTTCAGGTAATCAGCCTTGATCGACTCGAACACGCTCTCATCGAAGCCGTTGAGGTCCATCTTGTTGATGGCGACCACGATGTGCTTGATGCCCAGCAGGGACGCAATGTAACTGTGGCGACGGGTCTGGGTCTGCACGCCATAACGCGCGTCCACCAGAATGATCGCCAGATCGCAGGTCGATGCACCGGTGGCCATGTTGCGGGTGTACTGCTCGTGACCAGGGGTGTCAGCAATGATGAACTTGCGCTTGGCCGTGGAGAAATAACGGTAGGCGACATCAATAGTGATGCCCTGCTCCCGCTCGGCCTGCAGGCCATCCACCAGCAATGCCAGGTCGACGTCGTCGCCTGTGGTACCGGACTTCCTGGAATCGCGCGTAATGGCCTCCAGATGGTCTTCGTAGATCATCTTGGAGTCGTGCAGCAGGCGGCCGATCAGCGTGCTCTTGCCGTCGTCGACGTTGCCACAGGTGAGGAAGCGCAGCATTTCCTTGCGTTCGTGCTGGCCCAGATAAGCGAGGATGTCCTCGCTGATCAAATCAGATTGATGCGACATGTGACACCCCCTTAGAAATAACCCTGACGTTTCTTTTCTTCCATTGAGCCGGCACCATCGTGGTCGATGACACGGCCCTGACGTTCGGAAGTTCGCGTCAGCAGCATTTCCTGAATGATGTCAGTCAGGCTGGTGGCTTCGGACTCGACAGCACCGGTCAACGGGTAGCAGCCAAGTGTACGGAAACGCACCTTCTTCTTGACGATGCGCGCCTTTTCCTCGTCGGTCAGATGCTCGAGGATGCGATCGTCGTCGATCATGATCAGCGTGCCGTTCTTCTCGATCACGTCACGCTCGGCCGCGAAGTACAGCGGCACGATCGGGATACCTTCAAGGTAGATGTACTGCCAGATGTCCAGCTCGGTCCAGTTCGACAGCGGGAACACACGGATCGACTCGCCCTTGTTGACGTTGCCGTTGTACACGTTCCACAGCTCGGGACGCTGGTTCTTAGGGTCCCAGCGGTGCTTGCTGTCGCGGAAGGAGTAGACGCGCTCTTTGGCGCGGGACTTTTCTTCGTCACGGCGTGCGCCACCGAACGCTGCGTCGAAACCATGCTTGTCCAGCGCCTGCTTGAGGCCCTCGGTCTTCATGATATCGGTGTGCTTGGCACTGCCGTGCGTGAACGGGTTGATGCCTTGCGCCACACCGTCGGGGTTGATGTGGGTGATCAGGTCCAGGCCCATTTCCTCGACCATCTGGTCGCGGAAGCGATACATTTCCTGGAATTTCCAGCGGGTGTCGACATGCATGACCGGAAACGGCAGCTTGCCCGGAAAGAAAGCCTTGCGCGCCAAGTGCAGCATCACGGCCGAATCCTTGCCGATCGAGTACAGCATCACCGGGTTATCGAACTCGGCGGCGACCTCGCGGATGATGTGGATGCTTTCCGCCTCCAGCTGTTTCAGATGCGTCAGTTTATCAACCATGGTTACTCACGGATTGCGTTCGTTGGACCGGGAAAACCCGGGGCGGCCTGCGGGCCGTATTCGAGCCGCGCACTTTATCATGCGTGATATCGCTAATCAGCGCAGCGGCTAGATCGAAACGATCTATGCATATGCTCCGCCGTTTGATCGGTCAGATCGGGTTGGGGCAGTCGATAAAGATGTGCTCGACCGCAAAGCGCCGCGCCAGATAATCCCCCAGCGCCTGAACACCGTAACGTTCGGTGGCGTGGTGTCCGGCGGCAATGAAACTGATGTCGTTTTCACGGGCACTGTGAAAGGTCTGCTCTGACGCTTCGCCGCTCAGGAACAGATCGACGCCTTCAAGCACTGCCTGGTCGATGTAACCCTGCCCGCCCCCCGTGCACCAGCCGACCCGACGAATCATCTGACTGCCTTCGATCAGCAACGGCTCGCGCCCCAGCGCGTCCTGCACTCGACGGGCGAAATCACGCGCAGTCACGGCTTCGGACAGTGAACCGACCAGACCGACCACCTTGGGGTTTTCCGGATCAAGAGGGCCTTCGACGGTGATGTCCAGCTGCCGAGCCAGTTGTACGTTGTTGCCCACGTCCGGATGAACATCCAGCGGCAAGTGATAGGCCAGCAGGCTGATGTCATGCTTGAGCAACGTTTTCAGGCGGCGCTGTTTCATGCCGACGACACAGGGGTTTTCGCCTTTCCAGAAATAGCCATGGTGCACCAGGATCAGGTCGGCCTGGGCTTCGACCGCGGCGTCCAGCAACGCCTGGCTAGCAGTGACGCCACTGACGATGCGCATCACTTGCGGACGGCCTTCGACCTGCAGGCCGTTGGGGCAGTAATCCTGAATACGGGCGCTGTTCAGATAGCGATCGGCTTCTTCAACCAGGGTGCTCAGGGCAACAGCCATAAAAGACTCCTAAATATGCAGTTCAGAGCTGCTTTGTACTCGTATAATGCCCGCCATTATGGCGCACCCGCGGCAAAAATCTCTGCGCCGAAACCATCAGGACGTGTTCAATGCTCAAGGCACTGCGCTTTTTTGGCTGGCCGCTGCTGGCCGGTGTGCTTATCGCCATGCTGATCATCCAGCGTTATCCACAGTGGGTCGGACTGCCCAGCCTGGATGTCAATCTGCAACAGGCACCGCAGACCACCAATATCATGCAGGGCCCGTCGTCCTACGCGGATGCAGTCAGTGCCGCCGCGCCAGCGGTGGTCAACCTCTATACCACCAAGATGGTCAACAAGGGCAACAATCCGCTGTTCGAAGACCCGCAGTTCCGGCGTTTCTTCGGCGATAACACGCCCAAGCAGAAGCGCATGGAATCCAGCCTGGGCTCCGGCGTGATCATGAGCCCGGAAGGCTACCTGCTGACCAACAACCACGTGACCATTGGCGCTGACCAGATCGTGGTGGCGCTCAAGGACGGCCGCGAAACCATCGCGCGCGTAATCGGCAACGACCCGGAAACCGATCTGGCCGTTCTCAAGATCGACCTGAAAAACCTACCGTCGATCACCATCGCCCGCTCGGACGGCATCCGCATCGGTGACGTGGCGTTGGCCATCGGCAACCCGTTTGGCGTCGGTCAGACAGTGACCATGGGCATCATCAGCGCCACGGGTCGCAATCAGCTGGGCCTTAACACCTATGAAGACTTCATTCAGACCGACGCGGCGATCAACCCGGGCAACTCGGGCGGCGCGCTGGTGGATGCCAGCGGCAACCTGACCGGTATCAATACGGCGATCTTTTCCAAATCCGGTGGCTCGCAGGGCATCGGTTTCGCCATTCCGACCAAGCTGGCGATGGACGTCATGAAGTCGATCATCGAACACGGTCAGGTCATTCGTGGCTGGCTGGGTATCGAAGTTCAGCCGCTGACTCAGGAACTGGCAGAGTCGTTTGGCTTGAAAGATCGTCCGGGCATCGTGGTCGCCGGGATCTTCCGCGACGGACCGGCGCAGAAAGCCGGGCTGCAGTTGGGTGACGTGATTCTGAGCATCAATGGCGAACCGGCCGGCGATGGCCGCCGCTCAATGAACCAGGTGGCGCGCACCAAGCCCAAGGACAAGATCGCCATAGACGTGATGCGTAATGGCAAGGAGTTGCGACTCAGCGCCGAAGTAGGCCTGCGACCGCCTCCTGCGCCGACGCCTGCTGCGAATCCTGAGTGATTCGAAACGGGCGGGGTGACGGATTATGGCGCACAGACAGAACCGATAACCCTCGAACAAGATCGGGCCCTCGCTGCGCGCTCACCGTCAGACACCTGTCTTGTAGCAACCAACAGGCCGATCTGCCTCCCAGAAGCTGGACGCCCATCTGACTTCATGGGGTCAGGTCAGACTGTGGGGCGTCCCGTGGCGCTCCGCGTGTCACAGCTCTCAGATATCGCTCAACCCTTCCAGCAATGCCTGATGCTGTTCCGGCGTACCAATGCTGATGCGCAGGAACTGCGCGATGCGTTGCTGCTTGAAGTGACGCACGATCACGCCTTGCTCGCGCAGTTTCGCAGCCAGTTCGGCGGCATCGTGCTGTGGGTGGCGAGCGAAGATGAAGTTGGCGGCTGAAGGCAGCACCTCGAAACCCTTGGCCTGCAACTGTTCAACCAGCGCTTCACGGCTTTGGATGACCTTGTTGCGCGTCACCTCGAAGTGCTCTCGATCGTCGAATGCTGCCGCTCCGCCCACATTCGCCATGCGGTCCAGCGGATAGGAGTTGAAGCTGTTCTTGACCCGTTCCAGCGCCTCGATGAGATCAGGGTGGCCGACCGCAAGACCGACGCGCAGTCCCGCCAGTGAACGCGACTTGGACAGGGTCTGGGTCACCAGCAGATTCGGATAACGATTGACCAGCGCAATCGCGGTCTCGCCACCAAAGTCGATGTACGCCTCGTCCACAACCACTACCGAATCCGGACTGGACTTGATGATCCGCTCGACCGCCTCCAGCGCCAACAGACAGCCGGTGGGCGCGTTGGGGTTGGGAAAGATGATACCGGCGTTCGGACGCGCATAATCCTGGACACGGATCTGAAACTGCTCGTCCAGCGCTACCGCTTCGTAATCGATGCCATACAGGCCGCAATAGACCGGGTAGAAGCTGTAGCTGATGTCTGGAAACAGCAACGGTGCATCGTGCTTGAACAACCCGTAGAAGATATGCGCCAGCACCTCGTCGGAACCGTTGCCCAGGAAGACCTGATTGGGCTCGACGCTGTAATAACGGGCCACCGCCTGCTTGAGCAGGTCGCTATTGGGATCAGGGTAAAGACGCAGGTCGTCGGTGAGCGCACCGCGCATGGCTTCGAGCGCCTTGGGCGACGGGCCATACGGGTTTTCGTTGGTGTTGAGTTTGACCAGCTTGCTCAGTTTGGGCTGCTCGCCCGGCACGTAAGGCACCAGATCGCGAACGAAGGGACTCCAGAATTTGCTCATCAGTTGCCTTCCTCTGTGCGACCGGCTTTCCAGCTCGGGTCTGTAATTCGATATTCGGCGCTGCGGGCATGGCCACTCAGCGATTCGCCACGAGCCAGCACGGAAGCCGTCTTGCCAAGTTCCGACGCACCTTCTGGCGAGCAAAAGATAATCGAAGAGCGCTTCTGAAAATCGTAGACCCCCAGTGGCGACGAGAAACGCGCCGTGCCGGAGGTCGGCAACACGTGATTGGGACCGGCGCAGTAATCGCCCAGCGCCTCGGAGGTGTGACGGCCCATGAAGATCGCGCCGGCATGGCGAATCTGCGGCAGCCATGCTTCAGGGTCGGCCACCGACAACTCCAGGTGCTCGGGTGCAATGCGGTTGGCCACTTCAATGGCCTGCGCCATGTCAGCCACCTTGATCAGCGCGCCGCGGCCATTGATGGACGTCTCGACAATCGCTGCACGCTCCATCGTTGGCAGCAGACGAGCAATGCTGGCGGCGACACGGTCCAGGAACTCAGCGTCCGGACTGACCAGAATCGCTTGCGCATCTTCGTCATGCTCGGCCTGGGAGAACAGGTCCATGGCGATCCAGTCAGGATCGGTCTGACCGTCACACACCACCAGAATCTCGGACGGCCCGGCGATCATGTCGATGCCCACCTGGCCAAACACGTGGCGCTTGGCCGTGGCGACATAAATGTTGCCGGGACCCACGACCTTGTCGACCTTCGGCACGCTTTCGGTGCCATAGGCCAAGGCCGCAACGGCCTGTGCGCCACCGATGGTGAACACGCGGTCGACGCCAGCGATGCAGGCCGCAGCCAGCACCAGTTCGTTGATCTCGCCACGCGGCGTCGGCACGACCATGACCACTTCGGTCACGCCCGCTACTTTGGCAGGAATAGCGTTCATCAATACCGATGACGGGTAGGATGCCTTGCCGCCCGGCACGTAAAGGCCTGCACGATCCAGCGGCGTAACCTTCTGGCCAAGCACCGTGCCGTCGGCTTCGGTGTAGCTCCAGGAGTCCTGCTTCTGCTTTTCGTGATAACTGCGAACACGCTCGGCAGCCTTCTCAAGCGCCTGTCGCTGGACTGGCGTGATACGCGTCAGCGCAAGTTCCAGACGTTCGCGGGGCAGAATCAGATCGGCCATCGACGCGACCTGCAGGCCATCGAAGCGCTGGGTGAACTCGACCAGTGCGGCGTCGCCACGTTCACGCACAGCCTTGATGATGTCGAGCACGCGCTGATTGACCGAGTCGTCAGACACACTTTCCCAGCTCAGCAGATGATCCAGATGTCGGGCGAAATCCGGGTCGGCAGCATCGAGTCGGCGAATAGCGGTGGAAGTGGTCATGGCGAGGGCCTCAATAATTGGCGGATGCTCAGGAGCCTAAAGCTACCAAGCTATCCGCGCAGGCACCTGAGAAATTTGGCTATGACACGGATAGCTGGACGCAACTCAACGTTGCGTGATCGGGTCAGCCGCGGTGTCGCGACTCCACTGCCTTGCGCAGGGTGTCGATGAGCGCCTGAATACGCGCGTGCTGCATTTTCATGGAAGCCTTGTTGACCACCAGACGCGAACTGATGGTCGCGATCAGTTCCTGTGGCTCAAGACCATTGGCACGCAGTGTGTTGCCGGTGTCGACCACGTCGATGATCTTGTCGGCCAGACCGATCAGCGGGGCCAGCTCCATCGAGCCGTACAGCTTGATGATGTCGACCTGACGACCCTGCTCGGCGTAATAACGCTTGGCGACGTTGACGAATTTGGTAGCGACGCGCAGGCGGCCCTTGGGCTCTACAGCGCCGATGGCACCGGCAGTCATCAGCTTGCACTTGGCAATCTGCAGATCCAGCGGCTCGTAAAGCCCCTGTCCGGTGTATTCCATCAACACATCCTTGCCCGCCACACCCAGGTCAGCGGCACCATGCTCGACATACGTCGGTACGTCCGTGGCCCGCACGATCAGCAGACGCACGTCAGGCTGGGTCGTGGGAATGATGAGCTTGCGGCTCTTGTCCGGATTCTCGGTCGGCACGATGCCTGCCTCAGCAAGAAGCGGCAGGGTGTCGTCAAGAATGCGGCCCTTGGACAGTGCGATGGTCAACATGGGAAACGTAAGTCCTTATCAGGAAACTTTTGGCATGACGCAAGCGGCGCATGACAATCCTCAGGCACAGAATGCCGGAGGTGAAACGAATCGGAAATCACACCTGCTATCGAACGACAACCCCGGCGCACTTGAGGCGCCAGGGTCGTTGACCACTAGCCCGGAACGCGACGGATCTTGGCGCCCAGCATCTGTAGCTTCTCTTCGATGCACTCGTAACCACGGTCTATGTGGTAGATGCGGTCGATCAGGGTATCGCCTTCGGCGACCAGAGCCGAAATCACCAGACTGGCCGAAGCGCGCAGGTCAGTCGCCATCACTGGCGCGCCCTTGAGGCTTGTCATGCCGGTCACGATGGCCGTATTGCCTTCCACCTGGATATGCGCGCCCATGCGGTGCATTTCGTACACGTGCATGAAACGGTTTTCGAAGATGGTTTCGATCACTGCGCCAGTGCCTTCGGCAATGGCGTTGAGCGAAATGAACTGCGCCTGCATATCGGTCGGGAACGCTGGGTAAGGGGCGGTCCGCACATTGACGGCCTTGGGCCGCTTGCCATGCATGTTCAATTCGATCCAGTCGTTGCCGGTGGTGATCTCGGCGCCGGCTTCCTGAAGCTTGAGCAGAACGGCTTCCAGGATGGTCGGATCGGTGTCCTTGACCTTGACGCGACCGCCGGTAACGGCCGCCGCAACCAGATAGGTACCGGTTTCGATACGGTCAGGCATGACCTTGTAGGTCGCCGAACCCATACGCTTTACACCATCGATGGTGATGGTGTCGGTGCCTGCGCCGTGGATTTTCGCACCCATGGCGATCAAAAAGTTCGCCAGATCGACCACTTCAGGCTCACGCGCGGCGTTCTGCAGCACGCTGCGACCGTTCGCCAGGCTGGCGGCCATCATGATGTTCTCTGTACCGGTCACGCTTACGGTATCGAAGAAGAAATTGGCACCGCGCAGGCCGCCCTCAGGCGCCTTGGCCTTGATGTAGCCGCCTTCGACGTCGATGATCGCGCCCATGGCTTCAAGACCGCGGATGTGCAGGTCAACCGGACGAGAACCGATGGCGCAACCGCCAGGCAGCGCAACTTCTGCTTCGCCGAAGCGCGCAACCATCGGGCCGAGTACCAGAATCGATGCACGCATGGTCTTGACCAGTTCATACGGTGCGATCAGGGTCTTGATGGTGCGAGGGTCGATTTCCACGCTCAGCTTTTCGTCGATCACAGGCTCGATGCCCATGCGACCGAACAGCTCGATCATGGTGGTGATGTCGTGCAGGTGCGGCAGGTTCTGAACGGTGACCGGCCCATCGGCCAGCAAGGTCGCAGCCAGGATCGGCAGCGCAGCGTTCTTTGCCCCGGAAATGCGGATTTCGCCATCAAGACGAGCACCACCGGTAATAATCAATTTATCCATTAGAATCTCGACACCAATTGGCTCAGGTGCGCTCGGCCCAGGCAGCGCGGCTGAAAAATTTCATAGTCACCGCGTGGATACTGCCGTCGGCAATCCAAGGGTTCAGATGGGCATAAATCTGTTGCTGACGCTTGACGGGGCTCAGACTGGCCATCTCGTCACTGATCACGTTCAGCTGGAAGTTGCAGCCTTCGCCTTCGACTTCCACATTGATTTCGGGCAGCTTTCCTTCAAGGAAGGCTTTCACTTCTAGGGCCTGCATGCTTAACCTCGATCGGCGCTGAACGCGCGCGGGTCGGCCATGATACAAAAAAGCCCATGCTATGCGAACCCCGATGATGGGGTGCCGGACAGAGGGCTTTTCCGATTGACCTGTTAATGGATGTCCAGAAGCTCGTTCAGTCCTGAAACCTGAGCGATTTCACGCATGTCTTCGGGTAGACACTGCACCTTGAGCGACTTGCCGGCTTCGCTCGCGTCACGCATGAAGGCCAGCAACAGGGCCAGGCCCACGCTGCTGGATTTCTCGACGCCTGAACAGTCCAGGGTCAGGGTCTCGAGATCACCGGACCTGATCAGCGCCGCGCCCTGCTTACGCAGTTGCGGCCCGGTGCGATAATCCAGAACCCCGACCAGTTTCAGCTCGCCAGGCCCGACCAGACGGACAGCCGTCTCACTCATTGTGCAGACTTCTGCGCAGCTTGGTCGGTGGTTTCCTTGGCCTTGGCGACTACGCCAGCCCAGCCATCGATCGTCTTGTCCAGGTCGTTGCCGTTGCGCTGCATGGCGTCGGCGAACTGATCGCGGAACAATTTTCCAATGTTGATACCGTTGATGATGACGTTACGCACCTTCCACTCACCGCTGACCTTTTCAAGGGTGTAGGAAACCGGGTACACAGCGCCATTATTACCCTTGACCTGCATGTCTACGCTGGTGCGGTCGGCCCCCTCTTCCTTGGCAGGCGAAACGGTGATGCCCTGGTTGTTGTACTCAAGCAAGGCGTTGCCATAAAACTGCATCAGGCTGCGTTTGAAGTTTTCCTGAAAGCGCTGCATCTGCTCAGGCGTAGCCTTGCGCGAATACTTGACTGTCATGATGCTGCGGGAAATGCCATCGGCATCCACCACAGGACCGACGATGCGGTTCAGGGCATCGTAAAACGCACCCGGATTGGCTTTGTACTGCTCTCTGTTGGCCGAAAGGTCACTCAGCAATTCCTTGGTGGTGCGATCGACCAGATCATGGGCTGACGTTGCCGACGCGGCATTGGCCAGCATGGGCAGAGCGGCCAGTAATACCAGAAGGCCACGGCGCAGAATCGAGATCATTTATAGCTCCTCATTTGGCGTCTTTGCTTACAGTATTGAGCAGGAACTTCCCGATCAGATCCTCAAGAACGAGGGATGACTGCGTGTCATGGATGGTCGACCCGTCCTTGAGCAGCGCTTGATCGCCACCTACGCTCAAACCTATGTATTTCTCACCCAGCAGGCCCGCCGTCAGGATCGACGCCGTGGAGTCTGCCGGAAGATTGTCTACCTTCTTCTGGATCTCCAGCGTGACACGACCGGTGTAGGTATCGCGGTCCAGATCGATCGCGGTGACCCTGCCGATCGTGACGCCGGCCATGCTTACCTTGGCTCTGACAGTCAAACCGGCAATATTGTCGAAGTAGGCATAAAGTTTATAACTGTCGTTGGTCGCACTGGTGCTCAGACCACTGACCCGCAGGGCCAGCAAGAGCAGAGCCAGTATCCCGGCCAGCAGGAACAGGCCGACACCGGTTTCGATGGCGCGGTTTTGCATCAGAAATCTCCAAACATCAAGGCGGTCAAAATAAAGTCCAGGCCCAGCACTGCAAGCGAGGCATACACCACGGTCTTGGTCGTAGCACGGCTGATCCCCTCGGAAGTGGGATCACAGTCATAACCCTGGAAAACGGCAATCCATGTCACCACAAAAGCAAATACGACGCTTTTGATGACGCCATTGAGCACATCGTTCGTGAAAGAAACGCTGTTCTGCATGTTCGACCAGAAGGAGCCCTGATAGACGCCCAGCCAGTCGATCGCCACCCACGATCCACCCCAGATACCGACCACGCTGAAAATCATCGCCAGAATCGGCAAAGAAATGAAGCCTGCCCACAGGCGCGGCGCAACGATGTACTTGAGCGGATCGACACCGATCATTTCGAGGCTCGACAACTGCTCCGTGGATTTCATGTTGCCGATCTCGGCGGTGAGTGCGGAGCCCGCACGACCGGCGAACAGTAGAGCGGTCACGACCGGACCCAGTTCACGCAATAGCGTCAGCGCAACCATCTGCCCGACCGCCTGCTCGGAACCGTACTTGGTCAGAATACTGAAACCCTGCAGCGCCAGTACCATGCCGATGAACGCACCGGAGACGACAATGATGACCAGCGACATGACGCCGACCGAATACAGTTGCTTGACCAGCAACTGAAAACTGCTGCCCGTGCCGCCCCGACCCAGCAGGGCATGGCCGAGAAATATGCCTGAACGCCCCAGAACGGTAATGATATCTATGGCCGAACGCCCAAGCAGGCGGATACGGTCCATCAGTGACTTATTGCGCATCAGCGCTTCCCCAACAGGTCTTCGCGAAAATCCGGCGCCGGATAATGGAATGGCACAGGGCCGTCTGGCTCACCGGTCATGAATTGACGAATGCGCGGATTGTCCGAGGACATCAATTCCTGCGGCGTGCCCTGCCCCAACACCTGTCCATCACCGACGACGTACAGATAATCGGCAATGCTCGCGGTTTCGCTCAGGTCATGGGACACCACGATGCTGGTAATTCCCAGTGCATCGTTGAGCAGCCGGATCAGACGCACCAGAACCCCCATGGCGATCGGGTCCTGCCCGACAAAGGGTTCGTCATACATCAGAATCTGAGGATCAAGGGCTATGGCACGGGCCAGCGCAACACGGCGCTTCATGCCACCTGACAGTTCGTCGGGCATCAATTCAACCGCTCCGCGCAACCCAACGGCCTGCAGCTTGAGCAGCACGATATCGCGAATCATCTCTTCGGGCAGTTCGGTGTGAACACGCAGCGGGAATGCCACGTTTTCGAACACGTCCAGATCCGTGAACAGGGCGCCGCTCTGAAACAGCACGCCCATCTGCTTGCGAGCGTCAAACAGATCACTACGCGACAGCTCTGGCAGATTCTGACCGTTCACCCACACCTGGCCTTCGCTCGGGCGAAGCTGTGCGCCCATCAGACGCAGCAACGTAGTCTTGCCGCAGCCGGACGGACCCATGATTCCCGTGACCTTGCCGCGGGGAATACGAATATCGACATTATTGAAAATGCTGCGCGTGCCGCGTTTGAAGGAAACCCCTTTCAACTCGACCGCGTAAGCGTTATCAGGACTCATCTAAACTCCTTGCGATACAGCCTCCCTCCTCAGCCGCCAACCCCCGAAGGGAGACAAGCCGTCCAGGCGGGCCGAACGAGCGGCGGACTATACCATCGCAGCGACACGCCACCCAAGAAGAGAACCAGTAGGTTCAGATATTCACCGGATAACCATTGAGCGCTCCATCAGCAGCGCCATTCGCAGTGCAACCTGCACCGCCCAGCTACAGACCCTCCAACGCGCAGGAAATTCGTTTATAAACGACACAACGACGATCAGACGTGAGGGAATCGTACAATACCGCTATAATCGCCGCCTTTCAGCAGCGCGATCCTTTCAAGATATGAACCAACCCAGCGACCTGATTCAATCCGCGCAACGTACCATTCGCCTGGAAATGGAAGCGATTGAAAGCCTGCTTGCACGCCTTGATGCAGATTTCGTGCGCGCCTGCGAAATGATTCTCTCCAGCAAAGGCCGCGTTGTCGTGGTTGGCATGGGTAAATCAGGGCACATTGGCAACAAGATTGCCGCCACACTGGCAAGCACCGGGACGACCTCGTTTTTTGTTCATCCGGCAGAAGCCAGCCACGGCGACATGGGGATGATCACCCGGGACGATATAATCCTGAGCCTCTCCAACTCAGGGACGACCAGCGAGATCCTCACCCTGCTGCCTTTGATCAAGCGTTTGGGTATCAGCATGATCAGCTTGACCGGCAACCCTGACTCGACGCTTGCCAGGGCCGCTGACGTAAATCTGAATGTCAGCGTACTGCATGAGGCATGCCCGCTGAATCTGGCACCCACCTCATCCACCACCGCCGCCCTTGTGATGGGCGATGCGCTGGCCGTGGCACTGCTTGAAGCCCGTGGTTTTACCGCCGAGGATTTCGCCTTTTCTCATCCAGGCGGCGCACTGGGTCGGCGCTTGCTGCTCAAGGTCGAGCACGTGATGCACTCGGGAGATGCACTGCCTACAGTCAAGCGTGGCATCCCGTTGCGCGATGCGCTTCTGGAGATGACCCGCAAGGGTCTTGGCATGACGGCGGTGCTGGAAACCGACGGTAGACTGGCAGGCATCTTCACCGATGGAGATCTGCGACGCACACTCGATCGTGCCTTCGACATACGTGAAACCACCATAGACGAAGTCATGACGATTCACGGCAAAACGGTGAATGCGGACATGCTCGCTGCAGAAGCGCTGAAAATAATGGAAGATAACAAGATCAGCGCCCTGGTCGTTGTTGACGAAAACGATCACCCGGTCGGGGCATTCAACCTGCAGGATCTCCTGCGCGCGGGAGTGATGTAAATGCAGACCCAGGCAGCGAACAGCGAACTCATGCAACGCGGCAAAGCCATCAGACTGGCGGTCTTCGACGTCGACGGCGTACTGACCGATGGTCGGCTGTACTTTCTTGAAGACGGCAGCGAATTCAAGACATTCAATACACTCGACGGCCAAGGCATCAAAATGCTGATAGCCTCCGGAGTGACCACGGCCATTATCAGCGGCAGAAAGACACCCGTGGTTGAGCGCCGGGCAAAGAATCTGGGCATCGAGCACCTTTATCAGGGTCGCGAAGACAAGCTGGTGGTGCTGGACCAATTGCTGGCCGAATTGAACCTGAGTTACGAACAGGTCGCCTATCTGGGCGATGATCTGCCAGACTTGCCAGTCATACGCCGCGTCGGTCTGGGCATGGCGGTTGCCAATGCGGCCGGTTTTGTCCGTCAACACGCTCACGGCGTTACACAGGCGCGCGGCGGCGAAGGGGCTGCACGCGAATTCTGCGAACTGATCCTGAGCGCGCAAGGCAACCTTGAAGCGGCCAACTCCGCCTATCTATAGAAGCCATTTATGTTCAGCAAAAAAATTCGAAAACTGATGTTTTTCGGAGTCGTGGTACTGTTGTTCGGTGCCGTAGGCTATTGGAACATTAACCCGGAAAGCTTCATGGACCAGCCAGTGAGCCCGGTCGACGAGACCGCCATTGATTACTATGCGGTCAATACGCACACCCATCAGTACCTGCCGGACGGTGGCCTTCAATACGAAATGACGGCTGACAAGGTTGAGCATGTCAAGGCCACTGACGTGACCCTGCTGACCACACCCGACCTGCAGATGTACCGCGGCACCGAGTTCCCCTGGCATGTGCAGAGCAAGCAGGGCGAGGTCTCCCCCGGAGGCGAGCAGGTGGAATTGATCGATTCGGTTCGCGTTGCGCGCACCGACGAAAAACAACGTACGACTATCATCACCAGTAGTCGCATGACCGTATTCCCACAGAAGCAATATGCGCAGACCGACCAAGACGTTAGAATCGACGCCGCTGGCGGTGTCACTACGGCCAAGGGAATGAAAGCATATTTGAAAGACAGCAGGATGGACCTGCTGTCCAACGTCAGAGGACAGTATGAGGCTCGTTAAAACTCTTCCTTTTTTGCTCGGCCTGGGCGCAGCACTGGGAAGCGCGAGCGCCTGGTCCCTGCCAACTGACCGCGATCAGCCGATCCACATTCAGTCCGATGATGCGCAGCTTGATGACAAGAAAGGCGTGGCCACCTACAAGGGCAACGTCATCATCACGCAAGGTTCGATGAAGATCACCGGCAATACGGTGACCATCACGCGCAACGCTCAGGGCGAAGTGGATATCTTCACGTCTGTCGGCAACCTGGCCTACTACGAGCAAAAGCCGGCGGTCGACAAACCGATCGTGCAGGCGTACGCCGTCACCATTCAGTATTACGCCGCTCAGGACCGTATCGTCCTGATCGACAAGGCCAAGGTTGTCAACGACGGCAACACATCCGAGGGCGAGAAGATCGTCTACGACACAGTCAGGCAGGTTGTCAGCGCAGGCCGTGCCAACGGTGGCGCTAAAGTGACCACGCCACGCCCACGGATCGACATGGTTATCCAGCCGAAAAAGAAAACCGATCAACCGCAGAAGGCCCAGTAATGGCAACGCTTAAAGCCCAGCATCTGGCTAAAAGCTACAAAAGCCGTCAGGTCGTGCGCGATGTGAGCATTTCCATCGAAAGCGGCCAGATTGTCGGCCTGCTGGGCCCCAACGGTGCCGGCAAGACCACCTGCTTCTACATGATTGTCGGACTGGTACAGGCTGATCAGGGCCGTGTACTGATCGACGACCTGGACGTCAGCCATCAGCCCATGCATGGCCGCGCTCGTGCAGGCATCGGTTATCTGCCGCAGGAAGCCTCGATCTTCCGCAAGCTGTCGGTGGCCGACAACATCATGGCCATCCTCGAGACCCGCAAGGAACTCGACACCGCTGCCCGGCGCAAGGAACTGGAAGGCCTCCTCCAGGAATTCCACATCACGCATATCCGCGACAACCTCGGCATGAGCCTTTCGGGCGGCGAACGTCGCCGTGTCGAGATTGCACGCGCTCTGGCGACAGCGCCCAAGTTCATCCTTCTGGACGAACCCTTCGCAGGCGTGGACCCTATTTCGGTAGGCGACATCAAGCAGATCATTCATCACCTCAAGGCCAAGGGCATTGGCGTGCTGATCACCGACCACAACGTTCGCGAAACGCTGGATATCTGTGAAACAGCCTACATCGTCAATGACGGACAACTGATCGCAGAAGGCGACTCGCAAACCATTCTGGCAAACCAGTTGGTTAAAGAAGTCTACCTGGGTCACGAATTCCGCCTGTAAAAGCCGCCTTTGAAAAAGCCGCATCCGGCCCTTCAAGGCCGCCAATACCGATGCGGCTTATTGACAAGACATTATTTCTCGTAACGCTCTAGGCAAACGCTGTGCTTTCAGGCATATAATTTGCTTAAGTTGGCGTTTCGGCGCCTGTAGTGGATGGCGCGTGAGCGCCGGCGAATAAGGTGTTTAGCCCCTGCCATGAAACCATCGCTAGTCTTGAGAATGGGCCAGCAGCTGACGATGACACCGCAGCTGCAACAGGCAATCCGCTTACTCCAGCTATCCACACTGGACCTCCAGCAGGAGATCCAGGAGGCGCTGGAATCGAACCCCATGCTGGAACGCCAGGAGGAAGGCGACGACTTCGATAACTCCGACCCGATGGCGGACAACATCGAACAAAAGCCCAATCCCGATGTTCAGGAACCGACCTATCAGGAATCTGCGCCTACCGTAGACAACCTCGAGGAAGGCGAATGGAACGAGCGCATTCCCAATGAGCTGCCTGTCGATACAGCCTGGGAAGACATCTACCAGACCAGCGCCAGCAGCCTGCCCAGCAATGACGATGATGAGTGGGACTTCACCACCCGTACATCCGTCGGAGAAAGCCTGCAAAGTCACCTGCTCTGGCAGCTCAATGTTGCCCCGATGTCCGACAAGGATCGCCTGGTCGCCGTCACGCTGATCGACTGCATCAACAATCAAGGCTATCTCGACGAGACTCTTGAAGAGATTCTCGAATCCTTCGACCCCGAGCTGGATATCGAGCTTGATGAGATCGAAGCCGTCCTGCACCGCATCCAGCAATTCGAACCGGCCGGCATCGGTGCGCGCACTCTGAGCGAATGCCTGCTGCTGCAACTGCGCCAGCTACCGGCAAAGACGCCCTGGCTGAGCGAAGCGCAGCGCCTGGTCACCGATTACATCGACCTGCTGGGCAGCCGTGACTACGGCCAGCTCATGCGTCGCATGAAAATCAAGGAAGACGAACTTCGTCAGGTTATCGAACTGGTGCAGAGCCTGAATCCGCGCCCAGGCTCGCAGATCGAATCCACCGAAGCCGAGTACGTCATTCCAGATGTCATCGTGCGCAAGGACAACGAACGCTGGCTGGTCGAGCTGAACCAGGAATCGGTACCGCGCCTGCGAGTCAATCCGCAGTATGCAGGCTTCGTACGCCGTGCAGACACCAGCGCCGACAACACCTTCATGCGCAATCAGTTGCAGGAAGCCCGCTGGTTCATCAAGAGCCTGCAGAGCCGCAACGAAACGCTGATGAAGGTCGCCACTCAGATCGTCGAGCATCAGCGCGGCTTCCTGGAGTATGGCGATGAGGCCATGAAGCCGCTGGTACTGCACGATATCGCCGAGGCGGTGGGCATGCATGAATCAACGATTTCCCGCGTGACCACGCAGAAGTTCATGCACACGCCACGCGGTATTTACGAGCTGAAATACTTCTTCTCCAGTCACGTCAGCACCTCAGAAGGCGGCGAGTGCTCATCCACGGCAATTCGCGCAATCATCAAAAAACTGGTTGCGGCGGAAAATCAGAAAAAGCCGTTGAGTGATAGCAAGATCGCTGGTTTACTGGAGGCACAAGGCATTCAAGTAGCCCGTCGCACAGTTGCCAAATACCGCGAATCTCTTGGGATTGCACCGTCCAGCGAGCGCAAGCGACTGATGTGATGCAGGCCGAGCCACAGCGTTCCAGTGGCAGGCACTACGCCTGCCTCTTTATGCACTGGCAAAGGAGAAGCTGTATGCAAGTCAACATCAGTGGACACCAACTGGAAGTGACCAAGCCACTTCGTGAATACGTTGAGCTCAAGCTCAAGAAGCTCGAAGGGCATTTTGACAAGATTACAAACGTGCAGGTCACGATGGCGGTCGAGAAACTGAAACAGAAGATCGAAGCCACGCTGCATATCCACGGTGGAGAGGTAGTTGCCAATGCTGAACATGACGACATGTACGCGGCCATCGACCTGCTCACTGACAAGCTCGACAGACAATTGCTCAAGCATAAGGAAAAGCAGCAAAGCATCCTCAAGGGTGCAAACGCTCGCTGACGCTCACCACACATGATCCGACTTGAAGAAATCCTGACCCCCGGCCGTTCCGAAGTGAACGTGCCGGGCGGCAGCAAGAAAAGCGTACTCGAACATATTGCCCGACTGATTGGCCGCGAAGTACCGGGGCTTGATTGGGAAACAGTATTCAAGGCCCTCGTCGCCCGTGAAAAACTTGGCTCTACCGGTTTCGGCAATGGCATTGCCATCCCTCATTGCCGTCTCGCCACCTGTGGCGAACCTGTCAGTGCCGTCATTCATCTCAACGATTCCGTAGACTTCGATGCCATCGACGGCGCGCCTGTCGATCTGCTGTTCGTGCTGCTGGTCCCGGAGGCTGCCACGGACAAGCATCTGGAGCTGCTGCGCCAGATCGCCAGCATGCTTGATTCCAAGGATGTCCGGACACGCCTGCGCAGCGCCAAGACCAATGAAGCGCTCTATCAAGTGGTGCTAGACGTGCAGAACGGCAACTGACCATGCGCATGATCATCGTGAGTGGCCGCTCCGGCTCGGGCAAGAGCACGGCGCTCGATGTACTGGAAGACAGCGGCTTCTACTGTGTCGACAACCTGCCTGCCGGATTGCTTCCGGAGCTTGCCGAACGAGCCTTGATCAACACCGAACTGGCCGAACCGCTGCTGGCGGTTTCCATCGATGCCCGCAATCTGCCCAGTCACCTGACCCGTTTCCCGGCCATGCTCGACGAGGTACGTGCGCGCAATATCCAGTGCGATGTGTTGTATCTGGATGCCGACGAAGCCACCCTGCTGAAGCGCTTTTCCGAGACCCGCCGGCGCCATCCGCTGAGCACATCGGACCGTTCGCTGGCCGAGGCCATACGTGACGAGACCGCGCTGCTGGGGCCGATCATCGATCTGGCCGACCTCAAGATCAACACCACTCACCTCAATCTTTACCAACTGCGCGACACGCTCAAGCTGCGCCTGTTGAACAAGCCGGAACCCGGCACGGCGTTCCTGATCGAGTCGTTCGGTTTCAAGCGCGGCATGCCGGTCGATGCAGACCTGGTCTTCGATGTGCGCTGCCTGCCCAATCCGTACTGGAAGCCTGAGCTGCGTGATCATTCGGGACTCGAACAACCTGTCATCGATTATCTGGCGGCACAGCCCGACGTTGAAGAAATGTTCCAGGACATCTCTTCCTACCTCACCAAGTGGCTGCCTCGTTTCGCTGCAAGCAATCGGTCCTATGTGACCATTGCCATTGGCTGCACGGGCGGGCATCACCGGTCTGTCTATCTGACAGAGCGGCTGGGGCAGGTTCTGCAACCATCACTCAAGAACGTTCAGGTTCGCCACCGCGACCTCAGCTGAAAGGAACACCTCTGCGATGCCCGCTCGTCAAATCACCATCATCAACAAACTGGGCCTGCATGCCCGCGCAGCCGCCAAGTTCGTAGGGGTCGCAGGCAAACACGCTTGCCAGATAAGAGTTGGCCGCTCGCCGGAGAGCATGGTCGACGGCAAAAGCATCATGGCCGTGATGATGCTGGCGGCAGGCAAAGGTACCGAAATTCATCTTTCGACTGAAGGTGAAGATGAGCAGGAAGCACTGGATGGCCTGGTCGAGCTGATCAACAACAAGTTTGACGAAGGCGAGTAAGACACTTCTTACACGCCCCACTCAACTGTCAGACCAGCGCTGTATCCATCACCATCATCAGACAGAACCCGGCAATCAGCCCCAGACTGGCAATCCTGTTGTGTCCGTTGAGACGTGATTCCGGGATGATTTCGTGGGTCACCACCAGCAGCATGGCGCCTGCGGCAAGAGCCAGACCGAATGGCAGCAAAGGCTCGGCGATTGCGACGAGCCAGGCCCCCAGCAATGCGAACAGCGGCTCCACCAGCCCGGACGCGGCGCCGATCAGAAACGCCCTGACCCGCGACATCCCCGCCCCCGCCAGCACCATCGCGATTACCAGTCCTTCAGGCACATCCTGCAAGGCAATACCGATGGCCAGACTGTCAGCTTCCGACAAGCCTCCGCCTGCCGATACACCAATTGCCATGCCCTCTGGAATGTTATGCGCCACGATGGCGATCACGAACAGCCAGATACGCGGCGCAATTGCCGGGTGATCCTGAATGCTTCCAGACTGCGCGCCTTGGGAAACACTGTAATCCACCGCGAACAGGCCTAGGGCACCCAGAACGATCCCAAGACTGATCAGGCCGCCAGCGCCCCACGGCGTGAACCCCAGGCCCTCGGCAGCTGCGAGGCCCGGCACGATGAGTGAGAATGCCGTCGCGGCCAGCATCACCCCGGCGCCGAAGCCCAGCAGACCGTCCGACACCATGATCGGCATCTTGCGGATCACCAACACTGGCACCGCCCCCAGCGCAGTTCCCAGAGCGCAGATCGCGCCACCTTCCAAGGCACGCAGCAGGCGCGGCTCAAGGTTCAGCCAGGCCAGCCCTTGAGCCACCAGTAAAGCCATACCCGCCAAGAGCAGCACGGTGCCTACTGCAAGACGAAACAACCGGACACTGCTGACAGCGAGTATTTCAGAACGCATAGACGGCCTTGGTTCGTGTTGAGGAATATCAGGCCACAGCGGCCTGATAACGCCGGGACACCTCGTCCCAGTTGACGACGTTGTAGAACGCATTGATGTATTCAGGACGACGGTTCTGGTAGCGCAGGTAGTAGGCGTGCTCCCATACGTCGAGACCCAGAATCGGCGTGTTGCCGCTCATCAACGGGCTGTCCTGATTACCGCTGCTTTCCACCACAAGCTTCTTGTCCGGCGTAACGCTCAGCCAGGCCCAGCCGCTGCCAAAGCGAGTCAGCGCCGCCTTGGTGAAGGCTTCCTTGAAACTGTCGAAGCCGCCCAACTGGGCGTCGATGGCTTTAGCGACCTCACCTTTTGGCAGACCACCACCGCCGGGCACCATGACTTCCCAGAACAGCGAATGGTTGGCATGACCGCCGCCCTGATTGATCACTGCGGGGCGAAGGCTCTCGGGTAATTGCTTGACGCTGGCGACCAGCTTTTCGATGGGCCATTCGGCGTATTCGGTACCGTCGACGGCCGCATTGAGGTTGTTGATATAGGTCTGGTGGTGCTTGGTGTAATGGATCTCCATGGTCTGCGCATCAATATGCGGCTCCAGGGCATCGTAGGCGTAAGGCAGTTCGGGCAAGGTGTAAGGCATTTCAATGTGCTCCGTAGAAAAGGCCAGGGTTGGCCGCAGAATCGCGCTGCAATGACGAGCGCGTGTGTTCGCTGCTGCTGTTCAGGAGTCGATGCGTGCGCGGGTATTCGCCGTGTTCACTGATGAAGCCCAACAGCTCGACGTAGGTTTTGCTGCTGTGCCGCAACGCAGCATCGCGCAATGCGGGCTGCAGACGCTGGTCTTGCATGGTCTGCAGCAAATGCTGGTGAATGGCGCACAGGTATTCGGCACTCTCCTCCGGCTGCCCCAGACTCAAATGCAGGTCGGCGAGGTTGTGATGGGAAATTACACAGGCCGCGACGGCTTCGTCGGCATCCGGCCAGCGCTCGAACAGGACCTGTGCCAGCGCCAGCGCCTGGAGGTACAACTCACGGGCCTCGACCCATTCGCCGAGGTTGAAACAGCGATTGGCCTGTTCAATGGTGCGTTTCCAATGCTGCATGACATACCTCCAGATGCGTTGGCCGGACCGAATCAGAGGCCGCCGGCGGTGAGTTTTTCGGGGTTGAGCAACACTTCCAGCTGGCTGCGCTGCAGATCGGTGTGCTCCAGCGCGACGTCAATCACCGGGCGGCCTTCCTGATAGGCTTTCTTGGCGATTTCGGCGGCTTTCTGGTAGCCAATGATCGGGTTGAGCGCAGTGACCAGAATCGGATTGCGCGACAGCGCCTCTTTGAGTTTGGCCTCGTTGACCTTGAAGCTGGCGATCGCCTTGTCAGCCAGCAGCCGGCTGGAGTTGGCAAGCAACTCAAGGCTGCTGAGCAGGTTCTGGGCGATGATCGGCAGCATCACATTCAGCTCGAAGTTGCCGGACTGACCTGCCACGGTGATGGTGGCGTCGTTGCCGATGACCTGCGCGGCTACCATGGCGGTGGCTTCCGGAATCACTGGATTGACCTTGCCCGGCATGATCGAAGAACCCGGTTGTAGCGCCTCCAGCTCGATCTCACCGAGACCGGCCAAAGGGCCGGAATTCATCCAGCGCAAATCATTGGCGATCTTCATGAGCGAAACGGCGGTTGCCTTGAGCTGACCCGAGACAGCAACGGCGGTGTCTTGCGAGCCGATCAGCGCGAACAAGTCCTTGCCCTGCGTAAACGTGACGCCACTCAGTGTGCCGAGGTGCGCGCTGAATCGGGCAGCGAACTCGGGATGCGCATTGATCCCGGTGCCGACTGCCGTACCGCCCTGCGCCAGGGACTGCAGGCTGGGTTGCAGGCCTTCGAGATGTTCGATGTTGGCCCGAATCTGCTGCGACCAGCCGTTGAGCACCTGACTCATGCGCACCGGCATGGCGTCCATCAGGTGCGTGCGGCCAGTCTTGACGAAGGCGTGAACCTGCACAGCCTTGTGCTCGATAACCTGGACCAGGTGATTCAGGGCGGGTAGCAACTGCTCATGCAGCGCCAGCGCAGCGCTGACATGAATCGTCGTCGGAATGATGTCGTTGCTGCTTTGCCCGCAATTGACGTGATCGTTGGGATTGACCGGCTCGCCCAGGATGCGGGTGGCAAGCGTGGCGATCACCTCGTTGGCATTCATGTTGGTGCTGGTGCCGGATCCGGTCTGAAAGATATCCACCGGGAAATGGGTCATGAAGTCGCCACTCAACAATTGCTCGACCGCGGCGACAATCGCCCTGCTCTGCCCTTCGCTGATCTGCTCCAGTTCAAGATTCGCGTGAGCCGCTGCAGCCTTGGCCAGCAACAGTGCACGAACGAATTGCCGGGGCATGCGCTGATGGCTGATCGGAAAGTTATCCACCGCACGCTGAGTCTGTGCGCCATACAGGGCGTCGGCCGGCACCTGCAAAGGGCCCATGCTGTCGCGTTCGATACGGGTATTACTCATCGCAATGTCCTTGCACCAGTTCAGAGGGAGAAATTGAGGGTTGCAGCACGCAGGACGCCAGTTGATGAACACAGGCTTCCCAGCGCTGACGACGGGCAGGCGTGGAGGCAAGCGCCTCGACATCGCGCAGCGGGCGCCAGGCCTGGTCCAGACACAGGCAGCGCCAGTGCCAGGGCAGCATCGTGTCGCGGGCAGTGTCCATCAGCAGACGGAAGGAGGTTTCTGCGATCAGCGCGTGAGGCGTGGCGGTGAAACGCGCCAGATATCGCCCTTCGGCCAGGTAATGCTCGATCAGACGCGGCTCGTCAGGCTCAAGGGCGCAGCGAATCCGGAGACTCAGATCGCGCCAGTTTTCCAGATAAGGCAGCTCGTGCAGAACAGATCCCATGACCGCGACTCATTGTGAAATGAGATTCATTATTGAATGAGATCGAGAATCAAAACAAGAGAAGAGTTGGATCGGGGTGACCAGAGGGGAGGGATATCCCTATCAAACGCTGATCTGATGGGACGTGACTAAGCCTTTATAGCTATATACAAGTCATCTGGCGCTCAGGTGAGACAGCAACGCTTTTGACGCGATAATGCGTACACCACCGATTGCGACTGAGCGACGGCTGAATCAGTGTCAGGACGAAGGAGCCCCGGCGAAGCGTTGCACCACGCAATCCATGCCCACGCGCAGCGATGGGCACGGAACCTCGGCACCTTCAATGATCGGATCAGCTACCCGCAACCGTCATGCGCTCGATCAGCACCGAGCCGGTGCGGATGTTGCTGCGCAACTCGACATCGCTGCCAACGGCGACGATCTGCTTGAACATGTCACGCATATTGCCGGCAATGGTCACTTCCTGGACCGGAAATTGAATCTCGCCGTTCTCGACCCAGAAGCCCGCAGCGCCGCGTGAGTAATCGCCTGTCACCATGTTCAGGCCGCTGCCCATCAGCTCGGTCACCAGCAGGCCACGGCCCATGCGCCGGATCAGCGCGTCCTGATCTTCCGTGCCATGGGTCACGAACAGATTGTGCACGCCGCCTGCGTTGGCGGTGCTCGGCAGGCCAAGTTTGCGTCCCGAGTACGTACTGAGGATGTAGGAGACCAGATCGCCGTTCTCCACGAATGGCTTGGCGTAGGTCGCCAGGCCATCGCTGTCGAACGCCGAACTGCCCATGGCGCGCATCAGGTGGGGACGCTCGTCAATGGTCATCCATTCCGGGAACAGTCGCTGGCCTAGCGAGTCCTGCAGGAAGGAGGATTTGCGGTACAGCGTGCCGCCGGAAATCGCGCCCAGCAGGCTGCCAAACAGACCGCCAGCCAGCTCTGCTGAAAACAGCACGGGCACTTCGCAGGTCGGCACGGGACGTGCGCCCAGACGACTCGCGGCCCGCTGCGCAGCCTTGCGGCCGATGCTCTCGGCGTCCGCGAGCAATTGGCCCTGACGGTTCACGTCGTACCAGTAATCGCGCTGCATCTGGCCTTCGCCTTCAGCAATCATCACGCAACTGAGGCTGTGCCGGGTCGACGCGTAGCCGCCGATGAAGCCGTTGCTGTTGCCGTAGACGCGACAACCCTGGTGAGTATTGAGCGTGGTGCCGTCGGCGTTCTTGATGCGAGGATCTGCGTCAAAGGCGGCCGCCTCACAGAGCAGCGCTTTCTCGATGGATTGCTCGGGCGTGATGTCCCAGGCGTGGTAAAGATCGAAATCCTGAATGTCTCTGGCCATCAACGCAGCGTCAGCAAGACCCGAGCTTTTATCTTCCGACGTATGCTCGGCAATCGCCAAGGCTGCAGCGACCGTTTCGCGAATCGCGTCAGCGCCGGTGGCCGAGGTACTGGCCGAACCTTTGCGCTGACCGACGTACAAGGTGATGCCGAACCCCTGATCGCGGTTGAACTCGACCGTTTCAACTTCGCGCTGACGCACCGAGGTCGACAGTCCCTGCTCCAGCGACACCGCGACTTCACAGGCGCTGGCGCCCTGACGTCTGGCTTCGGCAATGATCTGTTCGACCTGCTCCTGCAGTTCAGGCAAGGCCTGTGGGCCGACGCTTTGGGTTGCACTCATGATTTTCTCCATCAAATTCTGCTTTCGGCACAGGCCGAATACCGACCGGGCCGGACAAGCGGCCCTCGACTGGTTATCATGGCGGCGTTTCTTTGCGGACTGCCCCCATGGTTGATTCTTACGACGACTCCCTCGACGGGGAGAAAAGCAAAACCCAGGTCAAACGAGAGCTGCACGCTCTGGTTGATCTCGGCGAGCGACTGACGACACTCAAAGCCGATGTGCTGGCCAAGCTGCCGTTGACCGATGCCTTGCGCAAGGCTCTGGCCGAAGCGCCCAAGCACACGGCCAACATTGCGCGAAAGCGGCACATCCTGTTCATCGGCAAGCTGATGCGCGATCAGGATCAGGAAGCCATTCTGGTTTTGCTGGACCAACTCGATGCCTCCACTCGCCAGTACAACGAACGTTTTCACGGTCTGGAGCGCTGGCGAGATCGCCTGATCGCGGGCGATGACAGCGACCTCGAAAAATTCGTGGTCGAATACCCGGATGCCGACCGCCAGCAACTGCGCTCCTTGATCCGTCAGGCTCAACACGAAGTTGCACGCAACAAACCGCCGGCTACCAGCCGCAAAATCTTCAAATACATTCGTGAGCTGGACGAAATTCAACGCGGTCTGCGTTGATCTCGACCTCGGGGCTGGCCAGCATCGGCCAGTCCCGGCTCATGTTCAGTTACCCGTACCGCCAACCGTGATCGCGTCGATTTTCAGCGTAGGCTGACCCACGCCAACCGGCACCGATTGCCCGTCCTTGCCGCAGGTCCCGACACCGCTGTCCAGCGACAGGTCGTTACCCACCATCGAAACCCTGCTCATGGCTTCCGGCCCATTGCCGATCAAGGTGGCACCTTTGACAGGCGCGGTGATCTTGCCGTCTTCGATCAGATAGGCCTCACTGGTCGAGAACACGAACTTGCCGCTGGTGATGTCCACCTGACCGCCGCCCAGATTCGCGCAGTAGATACCGCGCTTGACCGACGCAATGATTTCCTGCGGATCGCTCTGGCCGCCCAGCATGTAAGTGTTGGTCATGCGTGGCATCGGAAGATGCGCATAGGATTCGCGACGACCGTTGCCGGTGCGCGCCACACCCATCAGGCGAGCGTTCAATTTGTCCTGCATATAGCCCTTGAGCACGCCGTTTTCGATCAGGGTCGTGCATTCGGTCGGAGTGCCCTCGTCATCGACACTCAACGAGCCGCGACGGCCAGCCAGCGTGCCGTCATCGACGATCGTGCACAGTTTGGACGCCACCCTCTCGCCCATCCGGCCACTGTAGGCCGAACTGCCTTTACGATTGAAGTCACCTTCCAGGCCATGTCCCACGGCCTCATGCAGCAGAACGCCCGACCAGCCGGAACCCAGCACGACTGGCAACGTGCCTGCAGGTGCAGGAATGGCTTCAAGATTGACCAGCGCCTGACGCAACGCTTCGCGGGCATAACCCATGGCGCGGTCATCGGTCAGGAAATAACGGTAGTCGGTACGACCGCCACCACCATGGCCGCCGCGCTCGCGACGACCGTTCTGTTCGACGATGACGCTGACGTTGAAACGCACCAGCGGTCGTACATCGGCGGCCAGGCTGCCGTCAGCCGCAGCCACCAGAATCCGCTCCCAGACGCCGGCCATGTTGACCGAAACCTGCTGAATGCGTGGGTCCAGCGCGCGGGTCGCTACATCGATACGCTTGAGCAACTCGACCTTCTCGGCGCGAGTCAGTACTTCAAGCGGGTTATCTGGCGCATAAAGCTGAGCCACGTCCTGCGACGTGAAGGCCTGCACGCTGCCGTTCTGACCGGCACGAGAGATGGAGCGTGCCGCGCGCGCGGCGGTGAGCAACGCTTCCTCGGTGATTGCATTGCTGTAGGCAAAACCGGTTTTCTCACCGGACTGGGCACGCACGCCCACACCCTGATCAAGGTTGAAGCTGCCTTCCTTGACGATGCCGTCTTCGAGCGCCCAGGACTCGGAGATCATCCCCTGAAAATACAGATCAGCGGCATCGATACCCGGCCCGGCCAGCTCGCCCAGCACCGATTGCAGGCTGTCCAGACTCAGGCCGCCGGGGGCCAGAAGGTGTTCACTGACTGAGGACACGTCACTCATATTCACTCCGAAGCAGGCCGCAAGGCGTCCTGCGAAAAAAAGCGCCGGTGACTGGACACCGGCATCCGCGCCCGTATGGACGCCTGTTCTTCACTGTCACGCGTGGCCAGCAGCACGGCTTCACCCTGCGCCTGCTGAGCCAGGACCCGCCCCCATGGATCGATGATGGCCGCGTGTCCGTATGTTTCCCGAGGCCCGGGATGCACCCCGCCTTGTGCGGCTGCCAGCAGATAGCACTGGGTTTCGATGGCACGCGCCCGGATCAGGATGTCCCAGTGCGCGGCACCCGTCACCGCCGTGAAGGCTGATGGCGCAGTGATCAGCTCAGCGCCGGCTTCACGCAGTGCGGTGTAAAGCTCCGGAAAGCGCAGGTCATAACAGACGCTCAGTCCGAGCCGTCCGACCGGAGTGTCGGCCACCACCACGTTGTTTCCATGATCATAGTCATCCGATTCCCGGTAGCGACCTCGATTGTCTGCGACGTCCACATCGAACAGGTGAAGCTTGTCGTAACGCGCAACCTGCTGGCCATGCTCATCGATCAGTAACGAGCAGGCCGTGACCTTGCCATGGGGCTGATCATCGGGCGGGAGGGGAATCGTTCCGGCAACTATCCATAACTTGAGGTCACACGCGGCCTGTTTCAACCACGGAAGGATCAATCCCTGACCTGCGGCTTCGGCGCGACCGATGTCGGCAGCGTCCCGACGGCCCATGGCGGCAAAGTTCTCGGGCAGCACCGCAAGCCGGGCGCCGCCCTCGGCGGCCTGTTCCAACAAGGCGCGTGCACGGGTCAGGTTACCCGCGACGTCGCTCTGGCTGACCATCTGAATCACTGCAAAAGACATGGCGACCCTTTTTTGAATGGCATGGGCACCACTGTACTCCATGACGCGCTATTGAGGCTTTTCAAAAGGCTTGTCGAAGGTAATCTTCGGCTCTTTCCACGGCCCCTCGACTTTGTATTGCACGCTGGCGAACCGAGCCACCTTGTCACCCAGCAGCTTGTCCACCAGAAACAGCGCACCTCCGATGGCTGGCGCGCCAACGATCAGCGCAGCAATCGGCAGGTTGTTGGTTACCGGCAGTGTCACCAGCAACTTGGCGTCGACCCGGTCCTTGACCATGTCCAGCGTACCGTTGAGTTCGAGGTTACTGGACGGCCCAGTCAACGTGATCGGGTTGCGGGTGACATACACACCCTCACTCGCCACCAGCAGCCCCTTGACCCGGTCGTAGCTGAGCCCTTTGCCCAGCAGGTCAGAGAAATCCAGACGCAGACGGCGGCCGATGGAGTTGAAGTTCAACAATCCGAACACCCGCAGCGCCTGCGCGCCGCCTTCGACCTCGACGAACTGACCGTTGCGCAAGGTGGCATCGAGGCTGCCGGAGTAGCGCTTGAGTCCCACCCACGCCGGAGAGCCTGGCCAGCGACCGTCGAAATTCATCTCGAACGTCTCACTGGTGACGGTAGGCGCAAAATTCCATGCTTTCAGCACATCGGCGAGATTCTTGCCTCCCAGCTGCCCTTTGAACCAACTGCTGCTCGATCCGGGAGCGCCCTCCCAGACACCCTCGCCTTCCAGCAGAATGCCTTTGAGCCCCAGGCTCATATCGGTCATGCGAATGCCGGTTGCGGTAGGCCGAATTTTCAGTGCCCATGCACCCAACAGTTGATCACCCTGGAACAGTTGGGAAATCTTTACGTCCAGCGCAGGAATCTTGCTGGGATCTATGTCGGCCAGCGGATCTGGCGCGTTCTCGACCACGACTGCTTTCGGGTCGGTCGCGGGCAGTTTCACGTAAAGCAGGTTGATGCCGATCGGTGCGGACTTGGCGTCAGGCAGGGAGGCGCTGCCCTTGACCAGCGCACTGTCCAGCGACAGCAGCCATGCAGCGGCACTGCGTTGCAGTTGAACGCGCACATCGTCCAGCGTGGTCCCCATGGCTGTGAGCTTGCCGATCTGCAGATCCACGCTGCTGAGCAACTGTCGAGCGTTACCGCCCGGGTCGCCGCCGGAATAACGATCGACAATCGCCTGCCAGGGCGCCACGTCCAGCTCGTTCAGACTGCCGCTGACCCGTAACCCTTTGGCGTCCGGCACGATTGCACCGCCCTGCCCCAGAAACAGTTCACCACGTCCGTCGGCAAATTTTCCCGCCGGTGCAGTGAATGCGAGGTTGGCGATTTCACTGTAAGCAGCGCCAAAGCGGCGTTCCGCGCCCTGCAGGGTCATGCGGAACTCACTGTCGCGCTCCTGCTCGGCCGTCTTGCCGAACGGGGCTGGCAGGTCGATCGCAACGCCTTTCAGGGCGGACGTGATCAACAGCGGACTGTCCTTGCCGTCCAGCGTCAGTTGCAGTTGGAACGGAAGGTCGCCAGAGACGGGCAATGCCTGTTTGATATCCAGCCAGTCGGTCAGCTTCTTGATCGTGATCTGCGCGTTGGCCACGATACGGGTCACATTGGCTCCCGGCTTGCCTTCGGCAGCAATCTGCGCCGTGACAGGCCGGTCGAATGCCTGGGCGCGAATGTCTTTGCCGCTGAGGCCCTTGTCGCTGTCGAACCGGAAGTCGCCCTTGAGCTTCGTCAGCTCCAGCACCGGATCGACCAGTTTCAGACGCGCATCACGGGTGCTGAAGTCCACCACGACCTTTGGCTCCACACCCTTGGCCAGCGGAATATCCAGTTTAAGCTTGCCCTCCAGCGGCCCCTCGCCCTGCCACCCGGCAAAGGTGCTGCCGGTGCCGATCGGCGCTTCCTGAAGAATCTTCAGGCCATCGGCCACGGTGCCGGAAACGTTGCCATCCACCAGCAGATGGCTGTCCTTGCCGGACTCGACGTGAGGAATATTGACCAGCACGTTGCTGACCTTTGTATTCAGAATCTGCCCTTTGCTGGCCTTGACCCGCACGCCGCTGTTCTCGACATACACCTTGCCATCGACACCGGTCAGCGAAGGCCAGCCTGGCTGAAAGGCGAGCGTTGCGTTGCTCACGTCGAAAAACAGGCTGATGACTCGCGCCGTATCCGGAGAGCTTTTGTTCAACGAGCCCTGATACTGGAAGAAGCCCTGATTGACCGCGCCGCTGACAATCGCCGTGCGCAGCCAGTGGTCCAGTTCCGGGCTCAGCACTGCAGGCAGGTACTTGCTGGTGTAGCGGCCATCCCCGTCGACCATGCCGACCCGCAAGTCCATGTAATCTTCCTGGTCGTGCTTGAGGTGGATACGAATGAGAAAGTCCGCCGCGATTTTACCTTCATCGCCCTGCACCTTGATGTATGGGGCGATCAGGGTGAATGCCTGATCGTCCAGCTTCCAGGTCAGACGCGCATTGGCTTTCTGATAGCGCCAGGGTTTGGCGAAGATCGGGTCCAGGTGCAGCATGAAATCGCTGGTATCCAGACGCAGTTCGCCCTGCCCCAGATCGCCGCTGATCGCGCCACTGACGTTCGCCGCAGCAGGTGCGTCGTGATAGGCATTGAAGCTTACTTTGTCGAGGTTGGCGGCAAAGCCCAGACGCTTGTCGCCTTCGGCCTGGGGTCGGTAATCGAGTAGAACGTTACGCAACCCGCCCTTCACCTTCAAACCATCGACAACGGCCATCACCTTGTCCGGCAGGGGTGCCAGCGAGTCGATCAGCGGGGTCAATGGCGTCAGGTCCAGACGGTCGGCCTGCACGTGCCACAGCTCTTCATTGTCGGGCGTTGCGGCTGTCTGCGTGGCCTGCAGACGGCTTTCCCAGCGATTGCTGCCAAGGCTCATGGCCAGCGAATCCAGTTTCAGGTCCATGCCCTTGTCGGTGCGCTCGAACCAGGCATTCAGAGCAAGATCATCGATGGTCGACGGCTTGCGTCCTGCATACACACCCTTGAGTTGTGGCGCATGCAGCCGGGCGACCGCGCTCTTCACGCCGCCCCGGCTCCAGCTCAGCCAGAACTCGCCACCCGCTTTCAACGTGGAAACGGTCCATTCCCGGGTCAGGCTCTTGGGCAGCCACTTGGCCCAATCGCTCTGGGGCAGGCTGGCATAGAGATCGGCTTCGCCTTCTTTCCAGCGACTGGCCTCGATACGCGTATTCAGGTTCAACGCCAGCGGCTGACCATCAGGCAGCGTCAGGCGCGCGTCCAGGCGCTGGTGATAACTGCCTGTGGCCAGGCTCAGATTGACGTACGTCAGGGTCAGCGGAGATTCATCAAACGGGTGAAGAGTGACCTGACTGTTGAGCAATGACAGGCGCGAGACCCTCTGCAGTTGCGTGAGGATCTGCTGCGGATCGACCGGGCTGTCATCTTTGACCGGCAGACCCTGCACCGACCATTTGCCGTCCTGAGCCTGTCGAATGATGACCTGCAAGCCATCGACTTCAAGGTGGGCAAGCCGCACATCGCGCGCCAGCAGGCTCTCCCACAGGTCGGGGACCACCCTGACGTTGTCCAGACGCAACGCACTGCTGCCTTCACCGAGCATGACGTCGTGAGCCTGCACCACTGGCGCAAAACCGCTCCAGTTGCCCTCCAGGCTGCCAATGCTGACAGGCATGCCCAACGCCGTGCTGACGCGGGTTTCGACATCGACACGGTATTCCGCAACCATCGGGGCCAACTGACGACCCAGGCTCACATAAAGCGCGGCCAGCACCAGCAACAGCGCGCAGAGGCCCAGGCTCCAGCGGGTGATGCCGGCAACGACACGTGGAAGACGCTGCATATCAGCATGTCCTCCGCAGCACACATGGCCCATGACGATGCACGGCGAGAACCCGACTCAAACAGCCTGGCAGGATCAGGTACAGGTTTTGCTCATTCGCCACGCATCATTCTCGATATAAGGGTAGACCTGCCAGAACCCCGCCGGGCGCTTGTTGCAAACGGTCGAACGGTCGAACGGTCGAACGGTGACAATCTCAGAGCAATACGACGTCGTATTGTTCCTGCGAGTACATGGTTTCTACCTGAAAACGGATGGTGCGACCGATAAAACTCTCGAGTTCCGCCACATTGCCGGATTCTTCATCAAGCAGACGGTCAACCACACGCTGGTTGGCCAGCACTCGGTAACCTACCGCCTGATAGGCGCGGGCTTCGCGCAGAATCTCACGGAATATCTCGTAGCACACGGTTTCAGGCGTCTTCAGCTTGCCGCGACCCTGACAGCAGTGGCATGGCTCGCACAGCACTTGCTCCAGGCTTTCGCGGGTGCGCTTGCGCGTCATCTGTACCAGCCCCAACTCGGTGATGCCAATGATGTTGGTCTTGGCGTGGTCGCGCTCCAGCTGTTTTTCCAGCGTACGCAGCACCTGCCGCTGATGCTCGGCGTCTTCCATGTCGATGAAATCGATGATGATGATGCCGCCCAGATTACGCAGGCGCAGCTGCCTGGCGATGGCTGTCGCCGCCTCCAGGTTGGTCTTGAAAATGGTCTCTTCCAGATTGCGATGACCGACGAACGCGCCCGTATTGACGTCGATGGTACTCATCGCCTCCGCAGGGTCGACCACCAGATAACCGCCCGACTTGAGCGGCACCTTGCGCTCCAGCGCTTTCTGGATTTCGTCCTCGACGCCATAGAGGTCGAAGATCGGTCGCTCGCCGGGATAATGCTCAAGCCGGTCGGCTATTTCCGGCATCAGTTCGGCAACGAACTGCGTGGTTTTCTGGAAGGTCTCCCGCGAGTCGATACGGATCTTCTCGATGCGCGGGCTGACCAGATCGCGCAAGGTACGCAGGGCCAGCCCCAGGTCTTCGTAGATGACCGTCGGCGGACTGACCGTCTTGATCTGCTCGCCGATCTGATCCCACAGCCTGCGCAGGTAACGGATGTCCATGAGGATTTCGTCAGCGCCAGCGCCTTCTGCCGCGGTGCGCAGGATGAAACCGCCCGCTTCCTTGATGCCTTCCAGCGCTACGCAATCGCTGACGACCTTTTTCAGACGCTCGCGCTCGGCCTCGTCTTCGATCTTCAGGGAAATGCCCACATGCGCCGTGCGCGGCATGTAGACCAGGTAACGGGACGGGATCGACAACTGAGTGGTCAGCCGCGCGCCCTTGCTGCCGATCGGGTCCTTGGTGACTTGCACCACCAGACTTTGACCGTCATGCACCAGCGAAGCGATGCTTTCGACGGCAGGCCCTTCACGCATGGATATTTCCGAAGCATGAATGAACGCTGCGCGGTCGAGGCCGATATCGATGAACGCGGCCTGCATGCCGGGCAATACGCGCACCACCTTGCCTTTGTAGATATTGCCCACGATGCCACGACGCTGGGTCCGCTCGACGTGGACCTCCTGCAGCACACCGTTCTCCACTACCGCTACCCGTGATTCCATCGGGGTGATGTTGATCAGAATCTCTTCACTCATGGCTCGTTACCTTCCAGGTATTGCCAACAGGGTATGCCGAAACCAGCGAGCAATTCTGCGGTTTCGCACAGAGGCAGACCAACCACTCCAGAATAGCTGCCGTGCAGATCGGCCACGAAGATGGCCGCCAGGCCCTGAATGGCGTAGCCGCCCGCCTTATCCTGCGGCTCGCCGCTGGCCCAGTAGGCCTGGGCTTCGTGTGGCTGAATGGGGCGAAAACGTACGCGACTGGTGACGATGCGGGTTTCGCTGCGCTGCTGATCGACCAGCGCGACGGCGGTCAATACTTCATGTTCGGTGTCCGACAACGCCGCCAGCATGCCCAGCGCGTCGGCTTCATCCAACGGCTTGCCGAGAATCCGGCCGCCCAGCACCACCGCCGTATCGGCTCCCATCACGCACACCGGCTGATCGGGCGCCAGCAGCGCGAGCCCGGCCTGCGCCTTGCCCAGCGCGAGGCGTTCAACGTAGGCGGCAGGAGATTCGGAATCCAGGGGGGTTTCGTCGATCTGCGCACTCAGCACCGTGAAGGGAACACCGATCTGAGTGAGCAATTCTCGGCGGCGCGGTGAGCCAGAAGCCAGATAGAGCGAGGGCATAAGGACATCTCCGTGTCGGTGACGGCGAACGCGTACGCTTCAGGCGCCGCGATCGCGTTGCGCTTAATTGATTTTCAAACGTATGCGCAATCCACGCAGGCCGTAACTGACCCAGGGCCATAGCAAGGCACTGACCAGAGCCGGCAGAACCAGCGCCAGTGTGGGCTGACGGTTGCCGGTCAAAGCGCTGAGCCACAGCTGTGCAAGCTGCGCCAGACCGAAGACCACCAGCAACACCAGGCATTGCTGCCACATGGGGAACATTCGCAAACGCTGCTGCAACGACATGACCAGGAACGTAATGAGGGTCAGGATCAGCGCGTTCTGGCCCAGCAGCGTGCCATACAGCACGTCTTCCATGAGACCCAGAATCCAGGCGGTGGCCATGCCGTATTTATGAGGCAGCGCCAGCACCCAGAACGTTAGCAGCAAGGCCAGCCAGAGCGGACGAAAGATTTCCATGAACTGCGGCAGCGGTGAAATGCTCAACAGCAAACCGATGGCGAAGGTCAGCCAGACGACCCAGCCATTGCGTCCGGAAACATGACTAACCATCGATACGCTCCCGAATGCTGGAAGGTGAAGAAGCCGAGGGCTGCGAAGCGGCAGGACGCGAGGCAGGACGCGCAGCAGGCGTTGCCGGTGTGGCGGCAGGTGCCGGTGCAGTACTTTGAGATGCCGGCTTGTGCGTGGTCGTGCCGACCGGGAATACCGGAGCAACGGGTTGCGGCCACATTGGAAACGCCGGCGTCGGTGGCGGCAGGGTCGGGATCGCAGCAGGCTCGAGTCCCTTGTCGAACGACTCCTGAGCCTGTGCGGCATCGGCGGCACGCTCTTCCGGCGTGCGGCTGTCGGAGAACACCAGCAGCAGGTTGCGACTGCGATTCAAGGCAGCGGTCGGCACAGCACGCACGATCGCGAACGGCTGACCAGAGTCATGAATGACTTCCTTGACCGTCGCCACCGGATAACCGGCCGGGAAACGCTGCCCCAGACCTGAACTGACCAGCAGGTCGCCTTCCTTGATGTCTGCGGTGTCGGCTACGTGCCGCAACTCCAGACGCTCCGGGTTGCCGGTGCCGCTGGCAATGGCGCGCAAACCGTTGCGGTTGACCTGAACGGGAATGCTGTGGGTGGTGTCGGTGAGCAGCAGGACACGCGAGGTGTAAGGCATCAGCTCGACCACCTGCCCCATCAGGCCACGCGCATCGAGCACCGGTTGACCCAGCACGACACCGTCACGCTCCCCCTTGTTGATGATGATGCGGTGGGTGAACGGATTCGGGTCCATGCCGATCAGCTCGGCGACCTCGACTTTCTCGTTGACCAGCGCAGAAGAATTCAGCAACTCGCGCAGACGCACGTTCTGCTCGGTCAACGCCGCCAGTTTTTGCAGGCGACCTTGCAGGAGGAGGGCTTCGGTCTTGAGTTTTTCGTTTTCGGCGATCAGTTCGGTGCGGCTGCCGAACTGGCTGGCAACACCCTGATAGAGACGCTGTGGCAGATCGACGATCCAGTAGGACTGCATCAACACCAGTGACATCTGACTGCGCACGGGCTTGAGGACCGTGAAGCGGGCGTCAACCACCATCAACGCCACAGACAACACAGCCAGCACCAACAGACGTACGCCCAGCGATGGGCCTTTTGCGAAAAGCGGTTTAATAGGCCGCTCCTCCCGGGCATGCAATCGACGGATCAAGCTTCAATTGGCTGTTATTCATGCGGTATGGAACCGGCCTGGACAGATGAAAGAAATAGGCACCATTTTAATCAGCCTCACGCATACAGGTAGCACAAGTGCTACCCGTATACAAAAAGCCAATGAGCGGCACCCCGGCGAATTACTCGCTGGAGAGCAGATCCATGGTGTGCTTATCCATCATTTCCAGCGCACGGCCACCGCCACGCGCCACACAGGTCAGCGGGTCTTCGGCAACAATGACCGGCAGACCGGTTTCCTGAGCCAGCAGCTTGTCCAGATCGCGCAGCAGCGCACCACCACCGGTCAGCACCAGACCACGCTCGGCGATATCCGAAGCCAGTTCCGGCGGCGACTGTTCCAGGGCGCTTTTCACGGCCTGAACGATGGTCGCCAGCGATTCCTGCAAGGCTTCAAGTACTTCATTGGAATTCAGCGTGAAGGCACGCGGAACGCCTTCAGCGAGGTTACGGCCACGCACGTCGACTTCACGCACTTCACCACCTGGATAGGCCGTACCGATTTCCTGCTTGATGCGCTCGGCAGTGGATTCGCCGATCAGGCTGCCGTAGTTGCGACGCACGTAAGTGATGATTGCTTCGTCGAAACGGTCACCGCCTACACGTACTGATTCGGCATAGACAACGCCATTCAGGGAGATCAGCGCAATTTCAGTGGTACCGCCGCCGATGTCGACAACCATCGAACCGCGTGCCTCTTCAACCGGCAGACCGGCACCGATGGCAGCAGCCATGGGCTCTTCGATCAGGAATACTTCACGGGCGCCTGCACCCAGGGCCGACTCGCGAATGGCGCGGCGCTCAACCTGAGTGGATTTACACGGAACGCAGATCAGCACACGAGGGCTGGGCTGCAGAAAGCTGTTTTCGTGGACCTTGTTGATGAAGTACTGAAGCATCTTCTCGCAGACGCTGAAGTCGGCGATGACGCCGTCCTTCATGGGGCGGATGGCCGCGATGTTGCCTGGAGTACGGCCCAGCATGCGCTTGGCTTCTGTACCGACGGCCACGACGCTCTTCTGGTTGCCGTGAGTACGAATGGCAACGACAGAGGGCTCATTCAGAACGATACCGCGCTCACGCACGTAAATAAGGGTGTTGGCAGTGCCCAGGTCGATGGATAGATCACTGGAAAACATGCCACGCAGTTTCTTGAACATGGGAAAGGGACCCTAGGGAACGCGTGGGTAAAAAAGTGCGGCAAACTCTAACAACGACAGGGATTTTGGGCAAGGAGCCAATATGTTAAATTGGCGCTTTTACAAACACGACCCTCGACGTTAGCGGCTTGAGACCGCAGAAACACGATAGTGTTCCGCATCTGGTCACAAAGCAAATTCGCTCGTATTCCACAGGAGATCCCCCCATGGCGCTTGAACGCTCCGACGTGGAAAAGATCGCTCATCTGGCCCGACTGGGCCTCAATGACGCCGATATCCCACGTACCACTGAAGCCCTCAACAGTATTCTCGGGCTGGTCGATCAGATGCAGGCGGTCGATACCACCGGCATCGAACCCCTGGCCCACCCGCTGGAAGCCTCTCAGCGCCTGCGTGATGACGCCGTAACCGAACGAAATCGTCGCGACACTTACCAAGCCATCGCACCAGCCGTCCAGGACGGGCTTTATCTGGTTCCGAAAGTCATCGAGTAAGGGAAAGAGCCTGCATGCATCAAATGACTCTGGCCGAGATCGCCCGCGGACTCGCCGAAAAGAAGTTTTCCTCTGAAGAACTGACCCGAGTCCTGCTGTCGCGCATCGCGCAGCTCGACCCTCAGCTCAACAGCTTCATCAGCCTCACCGAAGACCTGGCCATTACTCAGGCCCAGGCCGCGGACGCACGCCGTGCCGCCGGTGAGCATGGCGCCCTGCTCGGTGCCCCGCTGGCTCACAAGGACCTGTTCTGCACGCAAGGCATCCGCACCAGCTGCGGCTCGCTGATGCTCGACAATTTCAAGGCTCCGTACGACGCCACCGTGGTTTCCCGACTGGCTTCGGCCGGTACGGTGACGCTGGGCAAGACCAACATGGACGAATTCGCCATGGGTTCTGCCAACGAGTCGAGCCACTATGGCGCCGTGAAGAACCCCTGGAACCTTGAATGCGTGCCTGGCGGCTCGTCCGGCGGTTCCGCTGCGGCCGTTGCCGCGCGCCTGTTGCCTGCCGCGACTGGCACTGACACCGGCGGCTCGATTCGCCAGCCTGCCGCACTGACGAACCTGACGGGTCTGAAGCCGACCTACGGCCGCGTGTCGCGCTGGGGCATGATCGCCTACGCGTCCAGCCTCGATCAGGCTGGCCCGATGGCCCGTACCGCTGAAGACTGCGCCCTGCTGCTGCAAGGCATGGCCGGTTTCGACGCACAGGATTCCACCAGCATCGACGAGCCTGTTCCGGATTACTCGGCAACCCTCAACGCCTCGCTCAAGGGCCTGCGTATCGGTTTGCCCAAAGAGTATTTCAGTGCAGGTCTTGACCCGCGAATTGCGCAACTGGTCCACGAAAGCGTCAAGGAGCTTGAAAAGCTCGGCGCCATCGTCAAGGAAATCAGCCTGCCCAACCTGCAGCACGGCATCCCGGCCTATTACGTCATCGCACCGGCAGAGGCATCGTCCAACCTGTCGCGCTTCGACGGCGTGCGTTTCGGCTATCGCTGCGAAAACCCGAAAGACCTGACCGATCTGTACAAGCGTTCGCGCGCCGAAGGCTTCGGTCCGGAAGTGCAACGTCGCATCATGGTCGGTGCCTACGCCCTGTCGGCAGGCTATTACGACGCCTACTACCTGCAGGCACAGAAGATCCGTCGCCTGATCAAGAACGACTTCATGAGCGCTTTCGCCGAAGTGGACGTGATCCTCGGCCCGACCACGCCTAACCCGGCCTGGAAAATCGGCGCCAAGACCAACGATCCGATTGCCGAATACCTGGAAGACTTCTACACCATCACCGCCAACCTCGCGGGCCTGCCGGGCCTGTCGATGCCAGCGGGCTTCGTCGAAGGTCTGCCGGTGGGCGTGCAACTGCTCGCACCGTATTTCCAGGAAGGCCGTCTGCTCAACGTCGCGCACCAGTATCAACAGGTCACCGACTGGCACACTCGCGCACCTGAAGGCTTCTGAGGAGAAACACATGCAATGGGAAGTCGTCATCGGGCTGGAGATTCATACCCAGCTTTCGACCCAATCGAAGATTTTTTCCGGCAGCTCCACGACGTTCGGTTCCGAGCCTAATACCCAGGCCAGCCTCGTCGATCTGGGCATGCCGGGCGTATTGCCGGTCCTGAACAAGGAAGCCGTGCGCATGGCCGTCAAGTTCGGCCTGGCGGTGGATGCTGAAATCGGCCAGCACAACGTGTTCGCCCGCAAAAATTACTTCTACCCTGACCTGCCCAAGGGCTATCAGATCAGCCAGATGGAACTGCCTATCGTCGGCAAGGGCCACCTGGACATCACCCTGGAAGACGGCACGGTCAAGCGCATCGGCATCACGCGCGCGCACCTTGAAGAAGACGCGGGCAAAAGCCTGCACGAAGATTTTCAGGGCATGACCGGCATCGACCTGAACCGTGCCGGTACGCCGCTGCTGGAAATCGTTTCCGAGCCGGACATGCGCAGCGCCAAGGAAGCCGTGGCTTACGTCAAGGCGATCCATGCGATGGTTCGCTACTTGGGCATCTGCGACGGCAACATGGCTGAAGGCTCGCTGCGCTGCGACTGCAACGTGTCGATCCGCCCGAAAGGTCAGGTCGAGTTCGGTACCCGCTGCGAGATCAAGAACGTCAACTCGTTCCGCTTCATCGAGAAGGCGATCAACAGCGAGATCCAGCGCCAGATCGACCTGATCGAAGACGGTGGCAAGGTTATCCAGCAAACCCGCCTGTATGACCCGAACACCAACGAAACCCGCGCCATGCGCAGCAAGGAAGAAGCCAACGACTACCGTTACTTCCCCGACCCTGACCTGCTGCCGGTGATCATCGAAGACTCGTTTCTGGAAGAAACCCGCGCCACCCTGCCGGAATTGCCGCCGCAGAAACGCGAACGCTTCCAGAGCCAGTTCGGCCTGTCGACCTACGACGCCAGCGTGCTGGCTTCCAGTCGCGAGCAGGCGGACTATTTCGAACAGGTGGTCCACATCAGCGGCGACGCCAAACTGGCCGCCAACTGGGTCATGGTCGAACTGGGCAGCCTGCTGAACAAGCAAGGTGTCGAGATCGAGCAGTCGCCGGTCAGCGCCGAACAACTGGGTGGCATGCTCAAGCGCATCACTGACAACACGATCTCGGGCAAGATTGCCAAGATGGTGTTCGAAGCGATGGCCAATGGCGAAGGCAGTGCCGATGAAGTCATCGAGAAACGCGGCCTGAAGCAGGTGACTGACAGCGGCGCCATCGAGTCGATGCTGGACGAGATGCTCGCTGCCAACGCCGAACAGGTCGAACAGTACCGCGCCGCAGACGAAGCGAAACGCGGCAAGATGTTCGGTTTCTTCGTCGGCCAGGCGATGAAAGCCTCCAAAGGCAAAGCCAACCCGCAGCAGGTGAACGAACTGCTCAAGGCCAAGCTGGAAGGTTGATACCTGCGAAAGATGCGCAGCCGCCTCGCACAGATTGTGGGAGGCGGCTTGCCGGCGATGCATCTTTCAGGCGACAACCTGGTGACTGGCCTGACGCCTTCGCCGGCAAGCCGCCTCCGACAAATAGCCGGGCCACATGGAATTGCGTTACAGCCGCGCTCACCCACAGGCACTCAGGACCCGACCCATGCGCCGACTTCTCTCCGCCTGCAGTCTGCTGACCTTACTGGCCGGTTGCTCCAGCAACAGCCTCATCGACCCCCACGGTTACGACGAAACCGGACGCGCCTCGTATTACGGCTCGCAGCATCACGGCAACCGCACTGCCAGCGGCGAACCTTTCAACCAAAACGCCTTGACCGCCGCTCACCGACGACTGCCCTTCGGCACGCGTGTCAAAGTGACCAATCTCGACAATGATGAATCCGTCGTTGTGCGCATCAACGATCGCGGCCCGCATACCCGGGGTCGATTGATCGATGTGTCTCGCAAGGCAGCCGAACAACTGGGTATGCTGCGCAGCGGCACCGCCCCCGTACGCATTCAGGCCCTCGACTAAGGACGCCCGCAATTCTCCAGCTATCGACACTGCCCGCCCCTGCCCTGATCCAGTTGGTCTTCGGCCTTCTTTTGCTGCTGATTGGCGCTGAGCTGTCGGTTCGATCAGCCGTCCACCTTGCAGCCCTGTTCAAGATCAGACCTCTGATCATTGGCCTGACCGTCGTGGCGATGGGCACCAGCGCACCGCAAATGGCGGTCAGCCTGCAGGCCGCATTCTCCGACAACACCGACATCGCCGTGGGCAGCGTGATCGGCGGCAACATCTTCAACGTACTGGTCATTCTGGGCCTGTGCGCGCTGGTGACTCCGCTGCGGGTGGCGCGCCAGGTACTGCGTGTCGACATTCCACTCATGATCGGCGCCTGCCTGCTGGTGATCGCCCTGTCATTGACCGGTGAGTTCAGTAAGCTCGACGGCGTCCTGCTGATCGCGGGTCTGCTGGCCTGCCTGTTCGTCGTGGTTCGTCAGGGCGGCCACGTACCTCGCCACGGCCACGCAGAAACGATAGAAAAGCCACGCACCCTGACGCGTATCGCCATGCTTGCAGGCGGCTTGCTGCTGTTGACGTCAGGCGGGCACCTGCTGGTTGACGCATCAGTCGTGATCGCCATCAACCTGGGGCTGTCCGAGCGCATCATCGGCCTGACGGTGATCGCCATCGGCACCTCGCTACCCGCCCTCATGACTTCGCTGATCGCAGCAATGCGTGGCGAGCGTGACATTGCCGTGGGTAACGTGATCGGCAGCAACCTGTTCAATCTGCTCGGTGTGCTGGGGCTGACCGCGCTGGTCGCGCCGGTGCCGCTGACCATTTCGCCCAACGCACTGGTTTTCGACCTGCCGATCATGCTGGGCGTCGCAGTGCTGTGCGTGCCGCTGTTCTATTCCGGCTACCGGATAGACCGCATCGAAGGCCTGTTTCTGTTGTCGCTGTACCTGACCTACGGCCTGCATATCGTATCGATCAGCACCGGCATGCTGCTGGCCGAACGACTTGAAGGCATGATGCTCAGGTTCATTGTGCCGCTGCTCGGGGTTATCGTTGCCTTTGGCGTGGTTCGCGCATGGCGACGGCAGCACTGACTCACAGACGTCCGCCCACAAACGCCACAGGAGAAATGCCATGACAGACAAAACGATCAGCGATGGCGAGCAGATTCGTCGCCAGGTGATGGGCGATGCCTACGTTGACCGCGCACTGGGCAACGCTACCGACTTCAGCCAGCCGTTGCAGGACTTCGTCAACGAGCACGCGTGGGGCAGCGTCTGGAGCCGGGAAGGCCTGCCGCTGAAAACCCGCAGCCTGATCACCCTAGCGACCCTGACCGCTCTCAAATGCTCGCAGGAACTGAAGGGCCATGTACGGGGCGCGCTGAATAATGGCTGCACGGTGGAAGAGATTCGCGAAGCGCTGCTGCACTGCGCCGTGTACGCAGGCGTACCGGCTGCCATCGAAGCTTTCCGCGCCGCGCAGGAAGTGATCGACAGCTACGTGAAGCTTGAATGACGCCGTAAAGCGGCTAGATCCAACCGCCCCACTGCAGAACGAATATCCCGATGTTGGTCGTCACGGCGGCGGCCAGCGTCGTGAGCACAATGATTGCCGCAGCCAGCTCATAGTTGCCATTGGCGGTGCGCGCCATGATGTAGCTGGCGGCGGCCGTCGGGCTGCCGAAGTATAAAAACAGAATCCCCAGTTCCGCACCGCGAAAGCCCACCAGCCACGCCGCGAAGGTGCACAGCACCGGCAGCCAGACCATCTTCACCAGACTGGCGCTGACCGCCAGTTTTCCGCTCTTGCGCAGCGAGGCCAGCGACAGCGTGCCACCGATACAGATCAGCGCCAGCGGCAAAGTCATCTGCGCCAGAAGAGAGCCGGAAGTCTCCAGCCACTTGGGCAGGCCGATGCTGAAGTAGGCGAACGGCGAGGCGACGAGCACGCTGATGATCAGCGGGTTGGCCAGCACGCTCTTGAACACACTCCACGGGTCGGATTTGATCACCGGGCTGTAGACCGCGAGCACCACAGTGGACAGCGTGTTGTAAAAGACGATGACCAGCGCCGCGAGAATCGCGCCCAGGGAAATGCCGTAAGAGCCATACATGCTGGCGGCCAGCGCCAGACCGATTACCCCGTTGTTGCCACGAAATGCGCCCTGGACATAGACCCCGCGATCTTCATGCGGGCAGCGCCAGATGGCCCAACCCCAAGTGGCCGCGAAACTCAGAAGCGTGGCGACACCAAAAAAGATCAGCAGTCTGGGTTGCAGCGCTGCGCGCAGATCGGCGTGAATGATGCCCAGAAACAGCAGCGCAGGCATCGTGACGTTAAACACCAGCCCCGATGCGGCAACGATGAACGCATCGTTGATTGCACGAATGCGCTTGAGGAACACGCCAAGAAACAGCATGGCGAACACCGGGGCGGTGATGTTCAGTGTTTCAAGAAAGATAGCCAGCATGCAACGCACCCGGTCCCGTCGATAGGTAGCTAATGATAAGCCACCCATACCGGGTGTGTTGCAAGGATTTTCGGAAAACCGCCGGTGCGAGGCGTCAGACGAGACGACTGACCTCCACCACCGGCTGCAATTTACGCTCGAACACCGACACGCCATCCAGGTCGCGCAGGTTTACGGTCATTTCGCCGCTTTGACCATCGATATTCACTTCGCCGAAAAACTGGAAACCGGCGAACGGTGAAGTGTTCTGCGCGGGCGGGGCTTTCTGAAACACCAGCTCGGGACCAAAGGTCTTGTCCAATACGTTTGGCCCGAAGCTGCCTGCGTTCAATGGCCCTGCGACAAACTCCCAGAACGGGTCGAAGTCCTGAAACACCGCACGATCCGGCTGGTAGTGATGCGCGGCGCAGTAATGCACGTCGGCCGTCAGCCACACGCAGTCGCGAATCTTCTGCGCGTGCAGATACGCCAACAACTCAGCGACCTCCAGCTCACGCCCCAGCGCAGGGCCGTCGTTGCCATTGGCAATCGCTTCCCAGCGCGCAACGCCGGGGCTCACTTCGCCGTCCGGCACGCCGAGGCCGACCGGCATGTCGGCGGCGATGATTTTCCATTGTGCCCTCGACCCCTTGAGTTCGCGCTTGAGCCAGTCCAGCTGTTCGCGCCCGAGGAAGGCCGTGGTTGGACCCGGCTTGTCGGCCAGATTGGCATCGTTGCCATCGCGATAGCTGCGCATGTCCAGAACGAACACATCCAGCATCGGACCGTAGGGAATCTTGCGATAGATCCGCCCGCCGTTGTCGGCTTCCTGCAGACGCAGCGGCGCGTATTCCAGATAGGCCTGACGGGCGCGAGAGGACAGCAGTTGAATGTCCTTGACCTTGTAACGGTCATCCAGCTGTTTGCTTGGCGACCAGTTATTGGTCACTTCGTGGTCGTCCCATTGCCAGATCTGCGGCACCTCGGCGTTGAATCGGCGCAGGTTTTCATCCATCAGGTTGTAACGATAATTGCCGCGGTATTCGTCCAGCGTTTCGGCGACTTTGCTTTTCGCCTCGGTGGTGAGGTTGCGCCAGATGCGCCCATCCTCGACCGTCATCTGTGCCGGGACCGGGCCGTCGGCGTAAATGGTGTCGCCGCTGTGGATAAAAAAGTCCGGCAGGCGCAGGCGCATGGCCTCGTAGATGCGCATGCCACCCACGTCCGGGTTGATACCGAAGCCCTGCCCGACCGTGTCACCGCTCCACACAAAGCGAATATTGCGACGCTGTTGCGGCATGCTGCGCAAATGGCCGAACCAGGGTTCGCTGGCAACACCGCTCTGCGCATCTTCGAACGACACGCGATAGAAAATCGTTTGATCCACCGGCAAACCGGTGAGCTCGACGCGAGCGGTGAAATCAGTACGTTGATCGGCCAGCGCCGACACCACACGCCGGGGCTGAGTGAACATGCTGCGCGTGTCCCACTCGACAATCATGCGCGAAGGGCGGTCGCTTCGACTCCAGACCATTGCGCGGTCGCCCAGCACATCGCCCGACTGCACACCGTCAGTCATCTTCGGGCGATCCTGCACCGACGCAATGACCGCCGGCGCAAGCCCCGGCAACAACAACCCGGCCCCGACGGCCTGAATGACACGACGACGCTTGAGATCGAACTGGCTCACGGTAATCCCCTCGCAGACAGGCAAAAGAGCAACCTAGCAGGGGAATGTTGGGGGAGTGTGACAGTGATGCCGATCAGCGGACGCAGAGCGGCAAGAACGGGCTACCACGCCGGAGCGTGGCAGCCATCATCTTCAGGGCTTCAAGCGCTGGCCGGGGCGACATCCAGTTCGACGGCTTCCGGCCGCTTGAGCACCGCATACACCACGCCCGTCACCACGCTGCCTACTGCGATTGCCAACAGATACAGCAGCGCATGGTTGATGGCGTTGGGGATCAGCATGACGAACAGGCCGCCGTGCGGGGCCATGAGTTTGCAGCCGAAGTACATCGACAGCGCGCCGGTCAGCGCTCCACCAACGACGCTCGCCGGAATCACGCGCAACGGGTCCTTGGCCGCGAACGGAATCGCACCCTCGGAGATGAAGCACAACCCCAGTACAAACGCGGCCTTGCCTGCCTCTCGCTCACTCTGGGCGAACTTGCGACGCGCCAGAATCGTGGCAATGCCCATGCCGATGGGTGGAACCATGCCCGCGGCCATCGCAGTGGCCATTGGCGCGTAGCTCTGCGAGGCCAGCAGGCCAACCGAGAATGCATAAGACGCCTTGTTGATCGGCCCACCCAGGTCAACACACATCATCGCACCCAGCACCACACCCAACAGAATGGCGTTGGTGGTCCCCATGCTGTCGAGGAACTGGGTCAGGGCTTCGAGCATGCCTGCAACTGGCTTGCCGACCACATAGATCATCACCAGACCGGTGAACAGGCTAGACAGCAACGGGATGATCAGGATTGGCTTGAGCGCTTCGACACTGGCGGGCAGGCGTGCGTAGCGATTGATCGCTGCGGCGCTGTAGCCCGCCAGAAAGCCTGCCACGATACCGCCGATGAAACCGGCACCCAGCGTGCTCGCCAGCAAGCCGCCGATCATGCCCGGCGCAAGGCCCGGACGGTCAGCGATGGAGTATGCAATGTAACCGGCCAGCAACGGCACCATCAGTTTGAACGCTGCTTCACCCCCGATCTGCATCAACGCAGCCGCCAGCGTGCCCTGCTCCTTGAACGCCGTGATGCCGAACACGAACGACAGCGCAATCAGCAGACCGCCGGCTACGACCATCGGCAGCATGAACGACACGCCGGTCAGCAGGTGCTTGTAAACACCGGTCTTCTCCTGCCTTGCAGGCGACTTGGCCGCCGCTGCGTCGGATTCGACCTGACCTTCTGCCAGCGCTTTCTTCAGCGTGGCGTCGGACTGCTTGAGCGCGATGCCTGTGCCGCAACGATAGATTTTCTTGCCGACAAAACGATCGGTGTTGACCTCGATATCCGCTGCCAGCAACACCACATCAGCGTCCGCAATGGCCTGCGGACTCAGCGGATTGCGAGCGCCGACCGAGCCCTGGGTCTCGACCTGCAGGTCATAGTTCAAACGTTTTGCGGCCTGCTGGATGGCTTCGGCGGCCATGAACGTATGCGCCACACCCGTCGGGCACGCGGTGATCGCGACAATACGCGGCTGACCACCGGCACTGCCTGCCGCTTCAGGCTCGGCGGCCTCTTGTGCAACGTGAACCTGTGCTTCCTTGTCGGCGCGTTGCAGGAAGCCATCGACATCCTGCAAGGCGTGAGACGGAGAATCCTGAAACAGGCGCTTGCCGACAAAACGACTCAGGTCCACAGGCCCGGTGTTGACGACCAGCACCAGGTCGGCGGCCTCGATGTCCTGGGCCGACAGTTGTCGATCCGGCTTGTTGGGGTCGATGATCTCGACGCTGGTTTCCCAGCCCTGACGCATCGCAGCCGCTTCGAGCAATCGTGCACTGAGTACGCTGCTGACCTTGCCGTTCGGGCAGGCCGTTACTATGGCTAACTTCATGACGATCCTCTCTTATTGTTCTGTCAGGTTGCGCACGGAGACGCCGCCTTCGAGCCGTTTGAGTTGCGCGGTATCGGTGATGCCGAAACCGATCTGGGTAACGGCCATGGCAGCGATCGCCGTGGCGGTGCGCAGTGTCGTGTGCGGCCCATCGCCGCTGATCAGGCCGTGAACCATGCCCGCCAGCAGTGAGTCGCCCGCACCCACGGTGCTGGCCACAGTGACCTTGGGTGGCAGCGAGTGCAGCGCCAGATTCGGGCTGAACCAGTGCACACCTTCCGAACCCTGTGAAATCACTACATGCTCTATGCCTTGCGTGTGCAGACGCGCCGCCACTTCGGCCTGAGCGGCGATGGAGATGATTGGCGCGTCCAGCGCATCAGCCAGCTCTTCAGTATTGGGTTTGATCAGCCACGGGCCTGCTGCCAGACCGGCACGCAGGGCAAGACCGCTGCTGTCCAGAGCGACTTTCAGGCCCAGGTCCTTGAGCATCACCAACAGTTTTTGCAGCCATTCAGGCGTCACGCCACGTGGCAGACTGCCCGCAACGACCACCACATCAAAGTCCGAGGCAATCTGCTGCACGCGGACGAACAGTGCCTGCTGCGCTTCGTCGCTGACCTGCGGGCCCGGGCCGTTCAGGTCGGTGATACGACCGTTGCCTTCAGCCAGTTTGATATTACTGCGGGTTTCGCCGGGCACGCGCACGAACTCGTCGACAAAGCCGCGACGCTCGAACAACGCTTCGAACGCCTGCTGATTGTCGATGCCCAGAAAACCGGCGACGGTCAGGTCATGCCCAAGGTCAGCCAATACCTGCGCCACGTTCAGGCCCTTGCCAGCAGCATGAGTCAACATCGCATTGCTGCGATTGACCTGGCCCAGTTCGATCTGACCCAACTGCACTGTCAAATCGAGCGCCGGGTTCATGGTCAGAGTGAGAATCTTTGCCATTACAAGGCCTCCACGAGCGCACGTACTTCAGCGGCGCTGCCCACTGTGAGCGCATTTTGCGCCAGTTGCCGAGCGGTGCTCAGCGTCAGTTCACGAACACAGGCTTTGACCTCGCCAATACTGCGCGCTGAAACGCTCAACTCATCAACACCCAGGCCGACCAGCACCGGCACTGCCAGCGGATCTGCCGCCAGCTCGCCGCAAACGCCCACCCACTTGCCATTGGCATGCGCGGCGCGCACGGTCATGTCGATCAGTTGCAGCACCGAGGGGTGCAAACCATCGGCCTGAGCCGACAGGGTGGGGTGACCGCGGTCGATGGCCATGGTGTATTGAGTGAGATCGTTGGTGCCGATGCTGAAGAAGTCGACCTCTCTGGCCAGCACAGGCGCGATCAGCGCGGCGGATGGCACTTCGATCATGATCCCCAGTTGCAGGTCGCTGACCGGAATGTCTTCGCGCAGACGCTGTGTCATGTCTCGCGCCTGACGCCACTCTTCAACGGTCCCGACCATCGGGAACATGATCCGCAGCGGCCCGCTGTTGGCCGCTCGCAGCAATGCACGAAGCTGGCTTTCCATTACATCGGGACGCTGCAAGGTCAGACGGATGCCACGCACTCCGAGGAAAGGGTTCTCTTCCTTATCGATGGGCCAGTACGGCAGCGGCTTGTCACCACCGACATCCAGCGTACGCACCACCAGCGGACGTCCGCCCAGGTCTTCGAGTACGCGGCGGTATTCGGCTTCCTGCGTCGCTTCGTCCGGCGCCTGCGAGTGCGCCATGAACAGCAACTCGGTGCGCAGCAGGCCGACGCCTTCCGCGCCCTGCTCCACTGCTGCCGGCGTGCCGGTGCTGTCGCCGATGTTGGCGAACACTTCAACCGCGTGACCGTCGCGAGTCACCGCTGGCTCCATGCGCAACGCGGCGGCTTCCTTGAGGCGCTGCTCGCGGGCATCCCGGTCTTGAACCGCGCGCTGCAAGGTGATTTCGTCCGGCGCAACCGTCAGACGGCCGCGCTGGCTGTCCAGCAGCAATACGGTACCCGGCTTGAGCAGCAGCACTTCTTCACCGGCACCGACCAGCGCGGGAATACCCAGCGCGCGGGCAACAATGGCGCTGTGCGCGGTCGCGCCGCCGCGTGCGGTCAGAATGCCCGCGACTTGCGCCGGGTCCAGACGCGCCACGTCGGACGGACCGACTTCGTCCATCACCAGAATGTAGGGTTCGTCCGGGGCGGCGATGGTTTCGACGCCACATATCTGCGCCAGCACGCGACGACCAACGTCGCGCAGGTCCGCTGCACGCTCGGCCAGCAAGGCATCCTGCAATTGTTCCTGCTGAACGGCAGCCGCTTCGATCACGCTTGCCCAGGCAGCGGCAGCGCTTTCGTTCTTGTTCAGGCGCAGCTCCACTTCGCGGGTAAGCTCCGGGTCATCAAGCATCTCCTGGTGGGTGATGAAGATTTCGCGGATGGCCTTGGACTTGCTGCGCTGGATCAGGTTTTCGATGTCGCGGCGTACTTCGGCCAGCGCCTGTTGCAGGCGCTCGCGCTCAGCAGCGACAGACTCGCCTTGCTGTGGGTACTCAAACGCCTGCAAAACTTGAACGTGCGCGGGGCCCATGGCGATGCCGGGCGAGGCAGGAACAGCCTGCAGCACGCTGCCTGCGGCCGGTGCATTGACGGGCCTGACAACGGCGGCGGGAGCGGGTGCAACCTGGGTTTCGGACACAACCGGAAGCGGCTCGACTTCTTCGCCCAACCCCTGCTCCACAGCTGCAAGCAGCGCAGGCAGCGCGTCGGAAGCGATGGTCGGTTCAGCGATGAATTCCAGCGTCTGACCACGACGAGCCCCCAGGCTGAGCAGTTTGCTCAGGCTCTTGGCCGAGACAGCGGTATCGCCGGTTTCCACGATACGCACACGAATCTCGCCGTCGAACTCCTTGGCCAGTTGCGCAAGGATCTTCGCCGGACGGGCGTGCAGGCCATGGGCGTTGGCCAGCTTGATTTGCCGGGTCGGCCACTCGGCGGGCAATTCGCCGCCCAGGGCCTGCAGCACCACACGGCTGTTGGTGGCATGACCCAGTTCGTGGCCACGGCCTTCGATCAACAAAAGGCACAAGCGCTCAAGCAAGGCCTGATGAGCCTCACCGAGACTGGCCAGACAAAACAGGCCTGTCAGCGGCTGGCCCAGATAGCGAATAGGTTTGTCGGGTGTAACGAATGCAAGACCAGGACGCTTGACGGTCTGCTCGCTGTGCAGCCACCACAGGCCATCGCCCAGCGACAGGGCTTCGACTTGCTGCAGCACGGCGGCAAAGCCGTTACTCACACAGTCAGCCTTGCGCAGCAGGCGGGCGCCGCGCCAAACCAGCTCTTCGAAATCATCCGCCGACACGCCCAGGCTGATCATTTGTGCGTCAAGCGCCAGCTCCTGAGGTGCACCCTGCAGGAGCTTGAGCAGGTCTTCGGGCGTCTGCGCCTCACGCAGGGCCTGACCGAGGTCTTCTTCGCCCAGCGCGCGGGTCAGCAGTTGCAGCAGGCGCAGGTGCTCGTCGGACTTGGCTGCGATGCCGATGGCCAGATAGACCATCTGACCGTCGCCCCAGTCCACCCCTTCGGGGAACTGCATCAGGCGTACGCCGGTGGTGGATACGAGGTCGCGGGTTTCAGGGGTCCCGTGAGGGATGGCGATGCCCTGACCGAGAAACGTGGAACCCTGTTGTTCGCGATTCATCAACCCGGTGAGATAGCCTTCTGCAACCAGACCATCAGCGACCAGGTGGTCGGCAATCAATTCAAGTGCGGCATTTTTATCCACAGCCGACTGGGCCATGGATATTTGCTCCAGAGTGAGTTCGAGCATTGCCTTGACTCCTGTGCAGCGCCAAGGCGCCACCTGATTCTTGTTTTAATGACGATCGACTCGATCGACAGCTTGGGGGATGAAGTGCTATCCATCGGACATCGCTTTCATCTCGATTGCAGCAGACAATGCGACTGCTGAAACGTTTAATCTACAATTGCTCGGCACGTTACTCGATTCTGTGGATTCATTGAAGCCCAGTCGGTCCGATCCTGTAGGAGAAGTCCCAAAATACTTGCAGTAGTTGGGGTTGTGCCACGGTATCGTGTAAAGATGACCGTCATACAAAAAGTTTTCGACTGTCGTAAGCCACGCCAATAACAAAAGGAAATTTGCGGTGAAACTGAGCGATATTGCGCGTCTGGCAGGTGTTTCCGTCACCACGGCCAGTTACGTGATCAACGGCAAGGCTGAACAACAGCGCATCAGCCCCGCCACGGTCGAGCGAGTGCGGGCCGTGGTGGAAGAACATGACTTTCGACCCAACCCACAAGCAGCAGGCTTGCGCAGTCGGCACAGCAAGACGCTGGGCTTTATCCTGCCGGATCTGGAAAACCCCAGTTATGCACGCATTGCCAAGTTGCTGGAGCAAGGCGCGCGGGCACTGGGCTATCAGTTGCTGATCGCCAGTTCCGATGATGACCCCGTCAGTGAACTGCAATTGCTGCAGGTATTTCGCGCACGCCGCTGCGATGCGTTACTGGTCGCCAGCTGCCTGCCGCCCAGTGATGACAGCTATCGCGAACTGCAGCTCAAGGGCCTGCCGATCATCGCCATCGACCGGGAAATGAACCCGGAGTTTTTCTGCTCGGTGGTCAGCGACGATCATGACGCCAGCCTGCAACTGACCCACAGCCTGCTGGAAACCAACCCTCGGCACATCGCCCTGCTCGGCGCTCGGCCGGAGTTGAGCATCAGTCGTGCCCGTGCGGCCGGCTTCGAACATGCTCTCAATGGCTTTGCCGGAACCACCATCGTGGAACATGGCGAAGCGTTCAGCAGACAGTGCGGCCAGCGCTTGATGTCGGAAATGCTGCAGCGTCTCGGACATTTCCCTGATGCGCTCATCACCACCTCGTATGTATTGCTGCAAGGTGTGTTCGACGTTCTGCAAAGCCAGACGCTGAACTCCACCTCGCTTCACCTGGGCACTTTCGGTGACACCCAGTTGCTGGATTTCCTGCCGCTTCCGGTCAACGCCATGGCGCAGCAGCATCAGAAAATTGCCGAAACGGCTCTGCAACTGGCGCTGGCAGCCATTCAGAAAAATGAATATCAGCCCGGCGTGCATGCCATCGTGCGCACCTTCAAGCAACGCATTCACAAGGAATAAGCATGGCGCTGATCGACACCCACACCCACCTGGATTTTCCGGACTTCGACGCAGATCGCAGGCAGGTTCTGGATCGCTGTCGGTCGCTGGGTGTGCAGCGCATGGTCGTACTCGGTGTCTACCAACGTAACTGGCAGCGACTGTGGGACCTGACCCTCGAAAATCCGGCGCTGCACGCGGCCTTCGGGCTGCACCCGGTCTACATCGACGAACACCGACCCGAGCACCTGACGGAACTGGGCGACTGGCTGACGCGCCACAAGGGCCATCCTCAGCTTTGCGCAGTAGGCGAAATCGGGCTGGATTATTACGTTGAAGGTCTGGACAAGGCGCGCCAGCAGCAGGTCTTCGAGGCGCAGTTACAACTGGCGGCTGAATTCGACCTACCCGTCTTGCTGCATGTGAGGCGCAGCCACGCCGATGTGATCGCAACACTCAAGCGTCACACGCTCAAGCGCAGCGGTGTCATTCATGCCTTTGCAGGCAGCCGGGAAGAAGCGCGGGAATACATCAAACTGGGTTTCAAGCTGGGTCTGGGTGGCGCAGCGACCTGGCCTCAGGCATTGCGCATGCACCGGGTCATTGCCGAACTGCCGCTGGACAGCGTGGTGCTTGAAACGGACTCGCCGGACATGGCGCCCGCCATGTTTCCCAATCAGCGCAACAGCCCCGAGCATTTGCCCAACATCTGCACCGCGCTGGCCGCGTTGATGAACGTCAGCCCGGAGCACCTGGCTCAGGCCAGTACGCGAAACGCGCACGACCTGTTCGGCTGGCCACGTTAAGGCCTCATCAGACCAGCAGCGTCCACAGTGCAAAACCCGCATACCACACGATGGCGGCACGGATCAGCAACTCCCAGAGCATATCGAGACTGCTGACACCCTCGGCACCCAATACCGGCGAAGGAACCTCACTGGCCGCGCATCCGATACGCGTGATCAGTTGCGCTGCGCTGATGTTCCAGTTGAGCAGCTCGTGCAGCATCAGGCGGCTGACCGCCACGAAATTACCCACCAGAGCGAAGCTGGCCGCCAGCAACCTGACCGGCACCCAGTCGAAAGCGTGACGCAATTGCGCGGCCCGCTCGACCAGTGCCGGAGTGGTACCGTGTTCGGCGGCAAGTGCCAGCAGGCGATACGCCAGCGCCGCCACCGGGCCCAACAGGAAATACCAGAAGATGACCGCGAAGAAACTCTGATGAGCCTGCCAGAGCATGTAGCTCTGCACGCCCTGCAGCAGTTGCTGACTGTCATCGGCCTGCACGCCCATGTCCCGCTCGGCAACATGCACGGCCGCCTGGGCATCGCCGCGCCGACAGGCATCACGAAACGGACCCAGGGCCGCAATAAGATCGCCACGCCCCAGGCTGTAGATCAGCACCAGCAGATGAATCGGCAGGGCCAGCCAGCCGTAGGCCACCGACCCCACGACAGTCAGCACCAGTTGCAGCACGACAACCGGCAACAGCACCAACAGGGCCAGGATCAGCCAGGGTCGCAACGCGGTTCGCGGCCCGGCTTCAAGTCGCGCCATCTGCTTCAGAAAAGGACCATCACGCTGCACGCGCTGACGCAGCGCAGAAAACTTCTCCACCAGAACAGCCAGCAGTAACACCAGAAAACTCATTGCTCGTCCCTCACTTCAATCCTGCAAAGCCGCTTGAAATCTGCCCCAGTCAAAACAGGGCCCCGGATCGGTCTTGCGTCCCGGCGCTATGTCACTGTGGCCACAAATACGCTCAAGGGTGATGGCGGTAAAGGCCCGTTGCAACTGGCGTGTCAATTCGATCAACGCGGCGTACTGCGCATCGGTGAAAGGCTGGTCATCCGTCCCTTCAAGCTCGATGCCGATGGAGAAATCATTGCAGCCTTCACGTCCCTGAAAACTGGAAACGCCTGCGTGCCACGCCCGATCAAGGCAAGAGACGAACTGAATGACGTCGCCATCACGTTCAATCAGAAAATGAGCTGAAACCGTCAGATGGGCAATGCCTTCGAAGTAAGGATGCTCGGTGGTGTCCAGCTGATTCTGGAAGAACGCCTGAACCTTACCGGTCTTGAACTGAGCAGGCGGCAGGCTGATGTTGTGGATCACCAGCAACGAGATTTCGCCCTCGGGACGCGAATTGAAGTTGGGCGAAGGGCAGTGCTCAACACCCTGGCACCAGCCACTGGCGCAATCGAGCTGCATGAAAGCTCCTTGAGCAGACACATGAATGGCGCTCAGTATGCCCGCGATAAAAAAGGATGTGGGAATTGAACAGCCCTGTATGCCATAAGAAATGGCTGTTTGGCGTGAAGCTCGAGCCCTACAGGACGACGGTACGCCCGCCCGCAACGGGCTGGGTCGCAGGAATCAGGCGCCCTTGAGCTTGCGCAGGTTGCTGATCACGGACTCCAGCGCCCGGTCGAACAGCAGCGCATCGTCCAGAACGCGCACAGCGCCGCGACGAAACTCGACAGCAAGGCCCATGCGAGTCTTTTCCAGTACCTTCATGCCAGTACGGTTGACGAAGACATAACGCCCGCTCGGCTCGACGATTGCGGTCAGCTTGCAGCGCAGCTTGTGCTCTTCGTCTTCCTGGATCTCGACCCAGCACCCCACGCGCAACGTCTCCACCATGCGCAGACCGTCATCATCGGCGGGCAACTGGACGGCGGGCTCGGCCAGACCTGCTTCCTCTGGCGCGATCAGAACGATTTCTTCCATGACTTCCATCATGGTCGGTCGTTCGGCCACCAACACGGAAGGCGGGTCGGTCTGGACGTCTGCGTCCTGCAAGCGGGAAAAATGCTGGAATGCCTGCACGTGCAGCGATTCCAGCTGGCTGAAGAATTCGCTGGTGGCAAACGGATCGAATGCCGCACTGCTCAGACCGTCGCGCAGTGCCTTGAGCAGGCCGGGCACCAGATCCAGCAATTGCTGACGCGCCTCAGGATCGTTATGCAGTTCGACGCTCCAGACCAACTCATCCATGGTCGCCAGTCCGGCCTGCCATTCAGCCGAGCCGTCACCGTGCTTGAGGCAGGTCAGCAACAGCACCTTGCTCCAGGCTTCCTGAAGCAGACGTACTACCGCCTCCGGCAGGGTCTTGCCCAGCAGACGCTGATTCAGCTCCTGCTGAACACGCTGACGCGCCAGTTCAGCTCGCGCCCGCCCTTCCTCGGCGTCGCGGGTACGCTGCTCGAGCAGTTCGCTACGGCGACGCTCGTCGCTGGTAAACGCGAGAAAATCCGCCAGCAACTCGGAGAAGATCGCCGGATCGTCGACAAAATCGTTGAGCAGGCGCTGGACGATATGCTCGACGCGCAGGTAGAGCGAATCGCGCTGGTAATCATCACGCCCACCCCAACCGAGCGCCGCAGTGGCAATCTCGTTGAGCAGACGACGGGCAGGATGGCTGCCACGGCTGAAGAAGCTTTTGTCGAGCACCGCGACCTTGAGCATTGGAATCTGCAGGCGCCCAATCAAGGCGCGCAGTGAGGGCGGCAGGTTGCGATCATCGAGGATGAACTCGAACAGCATCGCAATCAGGTTGATGACATCCTCGTCGCCCGAGCCCACGCTGCGGGATTTTCCGCTCCTGACACTGACCCGCGTCAGCAACTGCTCCAACTGGTTGCGCAGATCGAACTCGTCGGTGGTTTCCTGTGAAGGCACGTACTGCTGCAAATGGGAAAGCAGGCGCAACAGGTCCTTGCTGGAGATCGGTCTTACGTCATCATCGAGCTTGTGGCGTGGCGCGAGGCTGCCCCGCACCTGCAGCAGCAGCTCCTGGAGCGCCGAAAATACTTCCTGCACGCCCTTGTCGAGCTTGTCGGCGGCCTGCGCCAGAGCAGGATCGGACAGTTCCGAGGCCATCGGCCTTGATGCCGGGCGATCAGAGGAGCGGCGTGCCGGCAGCGCTTTCATGTCGGGCAGAATACCCGTGGCAATCAGCAGCTGGTTGGCCTCGCCGTAGAGGTGATCAGTGTTGCTGAGCACGTAACGCTCGAACAGCTTGAGAATGATCAGCTTGACCTTGATCTCGACACCCAGATTGCGCGCGGCCTCAAGAAAGAGCCGACACAGGACCGCCGGACCGACCGGATTGGTTTCGTCGGTTACCGGCTGAGTCAACAATGCATTGAGACGTGCCGTAAGCTGACCGAGCGCGAGACTGTCGCGGCTCATGACCTTGGCGACCATGGCATCGACCGCAACGGTCTTCTCCAGATCGTCGTTCTGAACCAGTGCCAGCTTGTCGAACGAAACCGCAGCAGGAAGGACAGGCTCGGTGATCCGGTACTGACCCAGAGAGAGGAATGACTCGTAAAATTTGTCGAGAAAGCCGCGTTCTATGCTTTTACGCTTGAGACGAAGGTCGCGCATCGCTTCGAAAAAGATGCCCTGTTCGGTGTTGCTCCTGGCACGGTCGGCCATCTCGAAAAGTGTGTCGTCAGCATTGTCGAACAGCGCCTGCAGCGCTTCCTTGAGTTGCTGTGCGGCCTTGTCGCGCACTTGCAGCAACACAACGGGCAGCCGGGCAAGAGGTGCATTCGCCCCCAGCGCAGATGACATCTTGCTCAACGGCACTACTTTTTCGTCGTTCGGCATTACACCCTCTACAGGAAACTACCTGAACCTCGCACAGACCTTGATCTGGAAAAAGATTCCGATGGTCAGGCGCCACGTCAAAGCTCTGACGTCAAATACTGGTCGGATTATCTTTCAAAACATGTATTCAACGCCAGCAGTCTCTTTCGCACCCGAAAGGGCGGAGCACCTGAACCGCTATGCGTGGGTAGACCGCGTGTTTTGCGTTACATCGCAAAGCTTTTTACAAAACCGACCAACAGCATGTCTCGACAGGCAGACATCGCACCTGGCACGGGTGGGTTACACGAGAGCCGTGCCTTATACTCGTTCGACTTTGTGAGTGGAGCCCGCTATGCCGAATTTACGCCTTGCCGCCCTGACCGCCGAAATCGAAGCCAATGTGCGTCGCGCATTGCTTGAGGACGTCGGCAGCGGCGACATTACTGCCCAACTGATCCCGGCAGAGCGACTGGCCAAGGCCACGATCATCTCGCGCGATGCTGCCGTGATTGCAGGGACCGCCTGGGTCGATGCCGTCTTCCGTCAACTGGACCCTCGCGTCGCCGTGCATTGGCAGGTCAGCGACGGCGATCGTGTCAGCCCCGATCAGGCACTGTTTCACCTGGAAGGCCCGGCCCGCTCGCTGCTGACCGGCGAGCGCAGTGCGCTCAACTTTCTGCAGCTGCTGTCAGGCGTGGCCACGCGGGCGCAGTACTTTGCAGACAGGGTTTCCGGCACTCAGGTCAAACTGCTCGATACGCGCAAGACCCTGCCCGGCCTGCGTCTGGCGCAGAAATATGCGGTCACCTGTGGCGGCTGCCATAACCACCGCATCGGCCTGTACGATGCGTTCCTGATCAAGGAAAACCACATCGCAGCCTGCGGCGGTATTGCACAGTCCGTCGAAGCCGCTCACAGGATTGCGCCCGGCAAGCCGGTGGAGGTCGAGGTGGAAAGCCTGGCCGAACTCAAGCAGGCGCTGGATGCCGGAGCGGACATCATCATGCTCGACGAACTGAGCCTGGATGACATGCGTGAAGCGGTCCGACTGAACGCAGGCCGCGCCAAGCTCGAAGCCAGCGGGGGAATCAACGAAGACACCCTGCGGGTCATCGCCGAGACCGGCGTGGATTACATTTCCATCGGCGCGATGACCAAAGACGTCAAAGCCGTGGACCTGTCAATGCGCCTGAGCATCTGACAGCCCGCCCGCGACTACGATTTTTCATCACTCATCAGGCCGGAAGGAGCAAACGCCTTGGAAGACTGGTATGTCATGAACGCGGGCAAGCAACTCGGCCCGCTGGATTCAGCGGCCGCGCGGCTCATCGCTCGCGAATCGCCGGGCGCCTGGTGCTGGAAACAGGGCATGGCGGACTGGAAGCCCATTTATCAGGTCGCAGAAGTGCGCGCCCTGAAGAAGGATGGCGTCACGCCGTTCCCCGACCCGACGCCGGACATGATTCAGCCCAAGCCTTCGGCGCTGCCTGCACAGGCAACGCCCGCCACCGTTTCGGCACCGCCACAGAGCGGAGCGCCGCTTAAGCGTCCGTCCTTCACACCCGACCCGAATGCCTCGGGTGGTTACGGCTCGGGCAGCACGACCGATGGCGTAGACTTCAAGTTGTTCGGCACGGAAACCCAGTTCGTCGAACTGGAACTCGATCGCGGTGAAAGCGCAGTCGCCGAGGCCGGGGCATTGATGTACAAAACCTGTGACGTGCAGATGGAAACCATCTTCGGCGACGGCAGCCATCAGTCATCGGGGCTGCTGGGCTCGCTGTTCGGCGCAGGCAAACGCATGCTGACCGGCGAAAGTCTGTTCACTACCGTCTTCTCGCAACAGGGCTCCGGCAAAGGTCGCGTCGCGTTCGCGGCCCCCTACCCCGGCACCATTCTTCCGCTGAATCTGGGCGAATTCGGCGGCAAGCTGATCTGCCAGAAAGACAGCTTTCTGGCCGGTGCCAAAGGCGTCTCCATTGGCATCCAGTTCCAGAAGAAAATCCTCACCGGCCTGTTTGGCGGCGAAGGCTTCGTGCTGCAAAAACTTGAAGGCGACGGCTGGGTATTCGTGCACATGGGCGGCACCGTGCGCAAGATCGAACTGGCTGCCGGCGAAGGACTGGACGTAGACACTGGCTGTCTGGCGGCCATGACCCAGACGGTCGATTACGACATCCGCATGGTGGGCGGCGGCATCAAATCGATGCTGTTCGGCGGCGAAGGCATGTTCTTCGCCAGACTCACCGGCCCCGGCACCGTGTGGCTGCAAAGCCTGCCTTTCTCGCGCCTGGCCGGGCGCATGCTGGCAGCCGGACCTGCGGGCGTGGGCAGAAGCGAACGCTAACCTCGAACATGTCACCCAGGGCGCATGGGCGCCCTCATCGCCAAGGAAGAAACATGCTTATCTCTCAAGGTCAACGCATCCCTCTTTCGACACTGATTCAAGACACTGACCTTACGCTGTCCATCGACATCAAGTCGGCACATGTCATCGACTATGTCTGTTTCGGCGTCGATGCCAACGGCAAGCTGTCGGATGATCGCTACATGATCTTCTTCAATCAGCCGGCCAGCCCCTGCAACAGCGTCAAGCAAGTAAATGGCGGCGACTTCCAACTCGCACTGTCCAACCTGCCCGCCTCCATCGACCGCCTGGTGTTTACCGCATCGATTGATGGCGCTGGCGCCATGAGCGACATTCAGGCCAGTCAGTTCAGCATCAGGAAAAACGGCATTGAGGTCGCACGATGCGAATTCTCCGGCGCGACCTTCGCCGCCGAGAAGGCGATCATGGTCGCGGACATCTATCGCAAGAACGGGGAGTGGCGCATCGCTTCGAACCTGCAGGGCTACAACGCCGGGCTCGACGCGCTGGTGGTGCATTTTGGTGGCGAGGTTGCTGAGGCTCCCGCGCCTGTACCCGCTGCACCCGTTGCGCCCGCGAAAATCTCCCTGGAAAAGAAAATCGCCGCTGCGGCACCTCAACTGGTGAGCCTTGCCAAGAAAGCGCAGGTCAGCCTGGAAAAAGCAAACCTGACCAACACCAGGGCTCGGGTCGGCCTGGTGCTGGATGCATCGGGCTCCATGAACCCTCAGTACACCCGTGGACACGTACAGGAAGTGGTGGATCGGCTGATTCCCCTTGCCGTGCACTTCGATGACGACGGCGCGCTGGACTGCTGGGCGTTCGGTGCCAAACCCCAGCAACTGTCGGCCGTCACGCTGACCAACTTCAAGGACTTCATCAAGACCGATCACGGCGGATGGAAGAACTGGGAGTTGGGCGCTCGCGTCAACGACGAGCCCAAGGCGATGCGCAAGGTCATCGACTACTACAAGCAGTCAGGTGACAGGACACCGATTTATATTCTGTTCATCAGTGACGGTGGCGTGCATCAGGATCGCGAGATCAGCAAACTGATGGTCGAAGCCGCCAGACTGCCGATCTTCTGGCAGTTCGTTGGCCTTGGTGGACGCGGTTACGGGATTCTGGAAAAGCTCGACGATATGGACGGTCGAGTGGTCGACAACTGCAATTTCTTCGCCCTTGACCGACTGGACGAAGTGCCGGAAGAAAAGCTGTATGACTTGCTGATGGAAGAATTCCCGGACTGGCTCAAGACAGCCAAGGGCGCGGGGATTCTGTAACACCTGATAGAACGCCAATAAAAAACCCCCGCCATCGCTGGCGGGGGTTTTTAGTGGGCGATGTTCGGGCTTAGCCGATCGACACACCATGTGCTTCTGCCAGCGACTTGAGACCGCCTGCAAAGCCTTGGCCGATGGCCTTGAACTTGAACTCTTCACCATTGCGATACAGTTCGCCGAAGATCATCGCCGTTTCGGTCGACGCGTCTTCCGACAGGTCGTAGCGAGCGATTTCCTTGCCATCAGCCTTGTTCAGAACGCGGATGTAAGCGTTCTGGACCTGACCGAAGTTCTGCTTGCGCTCGTCGGCCGAGTGAATCGTCACTGCGAACACCAGCTTCTTGACGGTGGCCGCCAGGCCACCCAGCTTGACCACAGCAGACTCGTCGTCGCCTTCGCCAGCGCCGGAGCGGTTATCGCCCAAGTGCTCGACAGAACCGTCGGCAGACTTCTTGTTGTTGTAGAAAATGAAGCCGGTTTCGTCCAGAACCTTGCCGTTTTCACCGACGATGAAAATGGAAGCGTCCAGGTCGAACTCGGTACCGTCGGTAACGCGCGGATCCCAGCCCAGACCCACGGTCACTTCCGTCAGACCAGGCGCTTCCTTGGACAGGGAAACGTTACCGCCTTTACTCAGACTTACAGCCATGTGCTTGATCCTTTTCTAAAAGAATGGGGGGACGAATCAGAAGTTCATGCCATACGAATTGGCGACGGCCTTGAGGCCACCTGCGTAGCCTTGGCCAATCGCGCGGAATTTCCACTCGCCAGCGTTGCGGTAGAGCTCGGCGAAGACCATTGCCGTCTCGGTCGAAGCATCTTCTGCCAGGTCGTAGCGAACGACTTCGGCAGCGCTCTTTTCATTCACCACGCGGATGAACGAACCGCCTACCTGACCGAAGTTCTGCTTGCGGGCATCGGCTTCATGAATGGTCACGACAAACACGATTTTATCGACATCGGCAGGTACACGTGCCAGATCGACCTTGACCACTTCGTCGTCGCCGTCGCCGGCGCCAGTGCGGTTGTCACCGGTGTGCTCGACTGAACCGTCGGCGCTTTTGAGCTGGTTGTAGAAAATGAAGTCAGCTTCACTGCGGACCTTGCCATTGGCGCCCAACAGGAATGCGCTGGCGTCCAGGTCAAAGTCCTGGCCATCAGTGGCACGCGGATCCCAGCCCAGACCAATGAGAACATTGGTCAGGGTAGGGTCGGTTTTCGACAGCGAAAGGTTGCCACCTTTTTGCAGAGTCAAAGCCATGATTCGGTTATCTCCTATATCCAGTGTTTTTACGCTTTTTCTTCAGCCGGCTCTTCTTTACCCGGGAAAAGCAGGCTGGCGACGATACCGATTACCAGAACAACCACTACAACCAGCAGACTGGTATTGGCGCTGATCTCGTAACCGTGATGGAAAATGTGGTTTGTCGCGTTCAGGCCCAGCTTGATGGCGATGAAGAACAGCAGTGCGATGACTGCCTTTTCCAGATGCACCAGGTAGCGCTTGAGGGCTTCAAGTACGAAGTACAGGGTACGCAGACCAAGAATCGCGAACAGCATCGCCGAGAATACGATCAGAGGCTCACGGCTGACGGCGATGATGGCCGGCACGGAGTCGAATGCGAACAGTACGTCGGAGATTTCAGCCACGACCAGACACAGGAACAGCGGCGTTGCGAACAGAGCACCCTTGGCAGCCAGGGTAATACCGGCGTTCTCAGGCTTCTTGACCTCCTCTTCCAACACCGAGCGGCGGACGAAGAAATTGCTGCCATGCAGCTTTGGCCACACCGGGAACAGCTTCTTGGCGAAGCGATAAGCCATGTGCTGGGAGTAGTCGATTTCTTCGTCGTCGTCATCACCGGCACGCAGCATCATGATGGCGGTCCAGGCAACGATGATTGCGAACACCACTTCGACCCAAGGGCCCAGAGCCAGCAGGCCGGTACCAATGGCGACGAAAATGCCGCGGAAGACGATGGCACCGATGATGCCCCAGTACAGGACACGGTGGCGCAGGCCGTCCGGGATCTTGAACCAGGTGAACAAGGCCATGAACACGAACAGGTTGTCGACGCTCAGTACTTTTTCCAGCGCGTAACCGGTGACGAACAGCGTGGCAACTTCAGAGCCGTGCTGAACATACAGAAAACCGGCGAACGCCAGCGAAATGGCGACCCAGAAGATCGACCAGGCGGAGGCCTGAGCGAGCGTGATCGGCTTGTTCCCGCGGTGGGAAAACATGTCGATGGCCATGGCCGTAATGGCCAGGCCAATGAATACGGCCATCGTGAGTGGAGGGAAGCCTAGAGAGGTGCTTTCCATTTAACTGCGTTCCTTAGGGTAAAAAATTACAGGTCGAAATCGGACGGGGTCAGGCCAAGCTCACGACAGATCGTGCGGCAGACTTCCCGCTCTTTCTCGTCGAAGCTGCCGTCTGCACCACCGATGGCACAGCAGACACGCACCAGCAAACGGGAGGCATCTTCTTTCTTTTTGATCTTGCCGATGGTTTTCAACGCTTCGGCGCGACCAATCTCAAAGTCGAACTCGAACTTGGAGCACGCTTCCTGGAAGCCCTGGATGACGTCCTTCATGTCGAAAACTTTCAGTTCCTGAGAGTTCTGGATGAAGCCCGCCATCTTCTGCTTTTCGCTGGAACTGATATCGCCATCGGCGGCAGATACCAGAGCGCAACCGGAAACCACGGCGTCCATGAATTCACGGTTCTTGAATTTCGAGACTTCGGTGGCCAGTTTTTCACGAGCCGCTGTTGCGTTAGTTTTCAACCAGTCCAGCATGTCCATCTCCTGTGAAGCGGCACGGCCAGCTTCAGAAATATCAAAATGTTGTTTACTTGGAACCGGCAGCCCAGCGCATGCCCCAGCCGTAGGCTTTGTCCATGTTGCTGTGACCGTTGTGGAAATCCACACGACGCGTCACCTTGACGGCACCGTTGTCATTTTCCAGCAAGGCAATCGCACACATGCCCTGACGACCACCCTCTTCATTGAGGCGAACCTCGATGGGCGGCTGGCCCGGGGCATGGATAGTGACAACTCCGTCGGTCTCTTTCCAGTTTGGCGCGCCTTCATAGATGAATGCGTAAACCAGAATCCGCCGAATCCTGCTCCAGTGAGCACCGTTGATGTGCAACCACTCGCCATCGCTGACAGAGCCGGTGCGGTCGTCACCCATCAATTTGATGAAAGGCTCGGTGTTGAGCGAGCCGAACGAATTGCCCAGCGCCTGAACGGCACCTTTGAGGCCGTCCTGCAATTCGAACAGGCAGCCTACATCAAGGTCGATGGCATTGCTCTTCTTCATCGAGAAGAAGCCGCTGCTCTTGGCCTCGCTGCGACGGTTCCAGTTCAGGTTGACGCGGATCTCGCCAAACCCTGCACTGGTCTTTTCCAGACTCACCGAGGCGCGCGTCTTGTCCAGCGTGATCTTGCTCAGGCTCACAGTCGATTTCACTGGAGGCGGCGCTGCAGGTGCAGGTGCAGGTGCAGGTGCAGGTGCAGGTGCAGGTGCAGGTGCAGGTGCAGGTGCAGGTGCAGGTGCAGGCTGATCCTGAGGGGCTGCGACGTCAACGCCAAAGTTCTTTGCCAGCGGCTCAAGACCGCCTGCAAAACCCTGCGCCACACAACGAAATTTCCAGGCACCCTGCCGCAGGTAGAACTCGCCAAGAATCAGTGCAGTTTCTTTCATGCCGCCGGTGGGAATGTCGGCTTCGATACCGCCAGTGATGGTCAATGCCAGACGCGAGACGCTGTCGAAGCGGGCCTTGTTCTCATAAATGGTCGCGGTCAGGGCGACTTTCTCGATGACCGCATCCAGACGGCTGGGGTCAAGGGTGAACACGGCACGGCCAGCCGACGTTTCCGTCAACTGGACCGCACCACCGTTCACGCTTTTCTGGCCGTAAAAGCACATGTCCTGATCACCACGGACCTTGCCTGAGCCGGTCAGCAGAAAGGCGGACACGTCGATGTCCGCGCCCGCCAGAGGGGAGTAGCTGACGTCAACCGTCAAAGGCCCGGCAGCTACTGGCGCATTGGCGCCTGGGACAAGTTGGGTCATGCGCGTACGGCTCCGATGGCCAGATCGACCAGGTCATCGGCGGTACGACCATTGGTCGCCTGCCCCACGGCAGTGAAGTCCCAGCCGCTCGGTGTACGCGACAGGTAGGACATCACGACACCGGTGTGCTGACCTTTTTCGGACAGGTCGAAGCGGCCGAGTTCGTTACGCGAGCCCAGATCGACGATGCGGCAGTAAGCGTTCGCGACTTTCTCGAAGTTCTGTCCAGTGAAGGAGTTGACCGTGAAAACCAGATATTTCACGGTGGCAGGCAGTTTCTCAAGATCCACACTGATGGTTTCGTCATCGCCCGCGCCTTCACCGGTGCGGTTGTCGCCAGAGTGCTGAATGGCACCATCACGCGATTGCAGCTGACGGAACCACACCAGGTCCAGTGGCTTCCTGTCGGCGTCGAGCATGATGCAGGAAGCGTCCAGATCGATGTCGCCACCGCCGCCGCCCAACAGTTTGCCGAAGAATCCACTGGCCTTTTCCGGGTCCCATCCCAGGCCCATGCTGACTTTCTTGAGGCCTGTACCAGCGGTTTTCTCAAGCGAGATCGTCTGGTTTTTCGCCAAAGTGAGTGCCATTTTTCGCTCCATGTGGACTACGGAAATCGGATAAAAGTGTTACAGCCTTACCGTGTTGGCCCATCTTTGCCATCTGGATTGTGTAACTTGGCGTTAATGGGACCTTTGTAACGCCCTTTTCGCCACGTCGGATGGAAGTGACGCCAGTGTGCATCCTGCGCTGCAGCGAGCAATTCATGATCACCTCGCGTATCGCCCCAGGCGCGCAGGCGGAATTTGTTGAGCGGGCCGTAAACACTTTCCAGTCGCGCAACCTTGGAGTCGCAGCGGCAATTGCTGCCTTCGATCAAACCGGTCAGTTTGCCGTCGATCACTTCAAGATTAGTTCCGATCAGCTCTACTTTCAGCCGATCGGCGAACGGTTGCAGGACCATAGCAGGCGAAGCTGAACAAAGCGTGACAATGGCCCCCTTCTCCAGCTCGGCCGCAATCGACTCCAGAGCCGCAGGACGCATCAGGCGTTTCCAGTAGAGTTCGCAGAAGGCCTCGGCTTTCTGCTGAAGCCATTGCGCGTCGACGCCGGTCAGAAAAGCCTTGATCAGACGGCCCTTGAGCTCGTCGCGCGTCACGCGTTTGGTCAGGTAACCGATACTGGGCAATACCAGTCTGGCCATGCGCACGGAAAAGGCGCGCTGCCCAAAAGCGAATTTGAGAAAAGGAACGAAGCTGTCGTGTCGGGTAATGGTCCCGTCGAAGTCGAACACCGCCAGCAGGCGCTGTTCCACTTCGATTTCAAGGTCAGGTTCTATCATCTAGCTAACTGCCTCAGCGAGTCGAATGCTGGCATCCATGATCGAAGCGGGTGCGGGTAACACTCCATGCCATTTGGCGCGCTCCATGATGTGGGTTGCCCATTTGTAATGGGTCGCCGGTTCACACATCGCGTCGTTGTACTTGAACACGGCCGGCGCAACAGAGTTCAAAATCATCCGGGCCGAATTCATGTCTTCCAGGCTGACGCGAAGTGCATTCTGAATGATATTGACCTGCGATGGGTGGATTGCGGTCTTGCCGACCAGACCATTGGCAATATCCAGGGTCAATTCCTGCTGCAGGATATCCGGCGTGGCCAGCTGCTCGAACACGGGAGCGGTGAGCGCAAACCCTTGCGAGCCCATCACACCGGCCAGCATCGGAATGACATACCCCATCGGTGTTCCGTACAACGTCATTGCCGGGTTGCGGCGCAGCCCCAGGCAGCCCATCAGGTCGTTGCCGCCAATGCGCAAGGCAATGATCCGCTCGTCGAGATTGGCTTTCAGCGCCTGCCCCAGTTCGACCATCGCCGTCGGGTTGAACACTTCCGGCGTCTCCAGGGTCGGCATCAGTGCCAGCGCCGGGTTGGTCACGGCCTGCTCCCAGCTACTCAAGGTTTTCAACGAGAGCTTGGGTACGACAAAGCCGTCGACATGAATCATCAATGGCCAGTCATTGAGAATGCGCGCCATCGCTGCATCGCGGGGACGAACGAACAGCAAGGGACCATTGGCCGGACGGCCGCCGCGATCCTGGATGCGGGTCAGTACCTGACGGAGGTTGACCAGCGCAGTCTCGATGTCAATCAGCGCAACGGCGTCCTCCAGACAAACGACCAGCGAGCGCAGCTCGGGCAGCTTTTCAGCGAACACCACATCCAGAATGTCGTCGCGGGTAGCGGGCATGTACAAAGTCGCGCCCAGCGCGTAAGGCGAGAATAAGGCCATTAGCTCAGACTCCGGATGATGGTTACCGCCCTGTAGGGCCCAAGGGCACTGCCGACCTGCTCGACAGGAATGCCCGCTTTCTCGGTCAGGTGCATGAGCAATTGCACGTCGCTGTCGGAGGTGTCGCGAACCAGCACGTGGTCCGGCACACGGCGCATGACCGCACGCGTCGCTTCGGCAATGCCCGGTTTCACGCGATTCAGATTGCTGATTTCAAAACGTTCGGCCAGACGCTGGACCACCTCGGACGCTGCCGCCTTGAGTTCGAACTGCTGCTCGGGCGTCCATGGTGTCACCGAGACAGTAGCACTCAGGTTCCGCCGATGATTCTCGATCTCTTCGATGAACGACCGGGTGACGTCATGAGCCTGCAAGTGATCGTAGACCACGCAGCCATGCAGCCCACCCTCGGCAGGCCAGATCGAGCGCGACACCAGCCCGGAAACGGTAGCGCCCAGAATGCCGGACGGGATCACCCAGTCTTCACAGGACGCCGCCAGCCAGGCACTGCCGCAAGGATCGGCCAGCACGACAAGCCGCGGCTGGTCGGGAAACCGGACATCCCCCGCCAGACTGCGCTTGATTTCGCCCGAGATCGCGCCCTTGCCGGTCCAGCCATCGACGAAGACGATGTTCTGAGCACCATGAGCCTTGATGATGGCCTCGAGTGCCACTTCGTCGATTCCACGGTCGCGAATGATACTGATGCCGTAGTGATGCGCTTCACGCCCCAGATCAATCAAGGCACGACGCAGCAGCACGCCGAGCGGCAGGCCTGCTCGCACGAACGACACCAGAACGATCTCCGGTCCCGGGCATTCGAGGTCCAGCGCCTGCGCCAGAGACTGAACGTCTGCGGCCATACGGGCGCCATTCTGCGCCAGCGTGCGCTGAAACAAGGCCTGATGCGCCGCGCTCGGGGCCGCTTCCTCGCTGATCATTTCCGAGTAATGCTTTTGCTGCGTCTGGATCAGACGCTCCTTTTCCTGCACATCCGTGGTCTGCATCTCGACACGACGCAGCAGGAAATGCACATCGCCTTCCAGATAACTGCCGCTCCCCACGGTATCCAGCCCGTGAACCGGATTACTCATGCGCAGCCCCGACAAACATTCTGGCCAACTGACTGCGCGCGGGCGTCGCCCACCAGTGGCACTCGTCCATGAAACCCAGGTCGGTAATGCTGTCGCCAAAACCGAGCACCGGACGTTCGCCATTTATTGCCTTGTCGCGACGCAGCCATTCCTGAACGGCATAGCGCTTGGCCAGACCGTTGGGCAGAAACGCAAGATTGTTGCCATTGCCATGGACATGCATGTCGTCAAGCAAGCCGCGCGCCTGTACCTCAGCCAGCACTCGGGTAAGGATGCTGTCGTCGTTTTCATTGTGCTTGGTGACCACGTAATGAAACAGTCGGGCTTCCTCGACGACCCAGCCGCGCAGTGACACACCCATGTCCTGACCAATGGCCAGCGTGGCGGCCGACAATTCATGGAGACGCGATTGATAAGCCGCGAGCGTCTGCTTCATCTGCTCGTTCCAGTCCTTATCGACGCGCCCCACCACGTCGAGCATGACGCCGCCGTGCGAGCAGATGGCGCCCGCGGTGAACGGCAGCTTGACCCGACTGAAGGCCTCGACACTGCGGGCGGTGACCGGCACGACATCGGAGTGCGCCAGCAACCAGTGAGAGAACGACTTCTGCACGTTGGTCATATAACCGTTGGCATGACCGCTGATGTCGAGCGTGGCGACATGTTTTTCGATATCGGCGGGGGTTTTGCGAGCGGTCTGAAACAAGGTGTCGTCCAGATCGACGAAGATCAACGGGCGGACATCATTCATCGCAGATCACCTCGGCATTCAACGCTTGAATCAGTTCGGCAGGCACGGCCTGGCTCGGCGTTTCGGTACAGATCAGCACCCGGTCGAACTGCCCGGGGCGCACGTTGTAAAGGAAGTTGGGAATGCCCAGCCCATAGTTGTCGGAGAACGACAGCGCGTGATCGATGGCGTGCCCCAGCGCAATCGGCGAACGGCTGGTCGAACTGAAATGCACATCGGCACCGGCTTTTTCCAGGCGCTCGGCCAACAGGAACGGACGCCAGACGAACTCGCTGGTGCCCACCACCAGAACCCGCTCGCCTTTGGCAACCTGAATGTCCGGGGCCAGCGTGTCGTTCACCGACAGCACGCCCAATCGCCCCCAGTCATTGGCCGTCACCAGCGGCCAGTCACCCATGGCGACGGTGCCGACTTCAGGCATGTCAGGCATGGGGGCGCTCAGGTCTTCATCGAACGAGTAGGAACCCTGCAACAGCGAGACCTGCTCGGCCAATGCGCCCATCGACGTGCTGACCGCACCTGCCGACCAATCGGTCAGCACGCAGGTCACAACGCGTTCGAGCTTGTCGAGCCCGGCATCAACAAGCGCGCGATGAAGGTTGATAAACGTCTTGCCGGTGGATGCCTCGTCATCGACCAGCACCAGCGAACGGGCATTGAGCATCATGTCGCGCAGCGCAGGGTCGGTCGGCAGATGGATCAGGTGAGCACTGGCGTGGCTGTGTTCTTCCTCGAAGCGCGCAAACAGGTCAGTACCTGTCGGGTGACGCGTGCTGACCAGATATAACGCATCCGGACGCGTGGCACTGTAGGCGCGGTGCACGCCGGCACCCAGACCGACAGCAGTCTCCGCCATACCGATGACCAGCACCGGGCCGGGAAGATCGGCAGGAATCTTGTGCGCGAGATCCTGAAAGCTTTTGAGCATCAGACTCGGACGAACCGGTATGTGCCGCCCCAGCACGCGCGAAACGAACAGAAACGCACGCTTGGGGTTACGCCGTTCAGCGAAGCCGAACAGTGAATCCGGGGCAATCGTGGACGCATTGACGCTCACATTAAGGGAGCCCCGAAGCAGATCAGCACGAAGCCTGACGGGTGTGGAAGAAGCTGCGCTGCTGTCCATCGATAATTCCTGATTAACGGGGTCGCAACCCCTGGCGCCTGCAGATCGAAACGTCTCCTCAAGAGACATTCCGACGTCAGTCGCGTGAGGCTTCGACGAGCCACAGCGACGACTGGGCAGCACGCGTGATTTCTGTAGTGGTGTAAGTCCTTTCCGATCTGGCATGCGGCGCATCGATGCGGCACGCCTGCAAAAAGGACAGAAGCAGAGCGGACTTCACCGCGAAGTTCATGTTTTGCCCGTCCGGCACCGTGGACGTCACCATCCCGATGACCGCCCCGCCGCTGTCAAACAAAGGACTGCCGCTGGAGCCCGGTTGAATGGGCGCCGTGAACTGGAACAGGCTGGCGTCGCTGTGCAGGCCAAAAAGCCCGGATATACCGCCCTGCGTCACCTGCAAACCGCCGCCGGAAATAGAAGCCAGTGGATAACCCAGCACCACGACGTTATCACCTGGCTCGCAGCCAGGGCCGTCGCGAAACGTAACCGCAGATAACGGTGAGGCTCCCTGCACGCGCAGCAGCGCGATGTCATTACGACGATCAATCACCACCGGCTCGGCCTTGTAACGGCCTTCCAGCGAGTTGATATGGAAGACGTTCATGTCTTCGATAACGTGTGCACAGGTCATCACGTGCGCAGGCCCTACAACGAACGCCGTTCCGGTCGCCGACTGATGGTGCGAACCGCCGCCGTTCGGAGCGCCCGCCGGACGCCGTGGATGACGATCATCGACCTCCAGCCCGATCTTGCGCCCGAAAGCAGACAGGCCGTACGCCGAGCCTTCACTCAACGCCCGGAATTTCCATTGTTCGTTGCGCTTGTAAAACTCGCCGATGATGATCGCCGCTTCGCCGTTGTCCCGCAGGTCAACCCGATGCTCGATATCGTTATCCACCTGCAGATGCAGGCTGCCGATCTCGCGAATCGGCCCCGTGGCCGAGAACACATACACCATCAGCAGCACCCGGTCACTGCCAGCCGGGAGGCGATCCAGCTTCAGCGTACAACCCACATTCTGCGGGCCGCCGCTCCATTCCATCCAGCTCTGTTCCTGATGCAGCAGCGCCGGATCACCCATGGGCTGACGCTTTTCATCGACAGCGAGCAGAGCGACTGCTGCGTATTCGCCAAAAATCGAAGATCGGCCACTCTCCAGATTCCAGGTGCACAGGGAGTTTGCCAAAGCGGTATTTGCACCGGGTGCCAGAACCTTCATGCCCGATCCTCCCTGATAAGAGCGATTAGTAATAGCAAAAATCTATGGTGCGGATCATACAGTGGCCCGCACAGCAACGGTGATGGCCTTGACCCGAATATCGTCGAGCCAATGTGTTTCCGGTTCTTTCAAGCCCAGACGCCGTGTGGCGAAAATGCCCGGCAGATTGATGCCGGTTTCGCGTGTATAGCCAATACCGCCCGAGTAGCGCGGATTGATCTCCAGCAAACGCGGCTTGCCGTCCGCATCGTCGCGGGTCTGGACGTTGATCAGTCCGTCACAGGCAAAATACTCTGCGGCGCGGACCGCCAGACGGACCGCCTCGCTGTCGCGCTCGAAGGTCTGGTTCAGGCCCAGCTTGCGCCGCCCGACAAACGCCACTGCCTTGCCCTGCTCGCAGACCATGTCCACCGAACACTCGCTGCCGGGCATGTACGGCATCAGCAACATCGGTGGACGGTCTTCGGACTGGCGATAAGCGTTCAGGTACGCGCTGAAGGTCGTCTCGCGCGAATCGGGATTGGCGAAGCAACGAAAGTCGTCAACGCCCTCCTTGAAACGCCAGAAGCCCTGACCATAAATCCCGACCGTAGGCTTGATACAGACCTCGCCCGAACCGGACAACGCGTCGTAGGCATCCTGTAATTCCCGAGCATTGCTTGCCAGGATGCCTGGAATGCAGGCCAGACCGGCCGATTCGGCCGCAGCCGTGAAACGGTTCTTGTCGTCCACATCCTGAAAGGTCTTCAGTGACGTTCCGCCGGTGACGAGGTCCAAGCCTTCAGCGACAAAGCGCTCACGCTGCTCTTCGTAACGGCTGCCGACGCGTCCGGCCACGATCACCTTGACGCCGAGCGTCCGGGCCGTCTCGATGACCCAATCGATGCGTTCATCGTTATCGGCCGGTTCCTGCAGGGCCACATCGGCCTGCCCGGTAATCTCCGACCGCAACTGGCGATGGGATGCGACAATCTGCACCGAGGCGGGCAAGGCATCGCGAGCGCCCATGATCACTTCACGCTGGCTGGACTGCCCTTCAAGGAACCAAATCATGTAAATCTCCGGAAGACAGGTCCGCCTCAAACGGCCTTGTCGAATTTTGTAATAACTGTTTTGCTTCGAAATGTTCGGATTAAGGCAAAGTCACGCAATTTTAAACAGAGGACGCTGGTATGAAGTGGCTTAAAAGGTCGATTTGGCTTGTAGTATTCGTAGCATTAGGGATCGGCGCATTAAGCCTCTATTACGTCCTGCCGCGCCATGATGTCGTGATGATTACCGGCGTGGAAGTCAAAAGAATGGACGCCGACGGTGTCATCAACGCCGAAAACCCGGCCGACGGCCCGACCCGGGACGTGTACTTCATCAACACCGAGCACCCGGACAACAAAAACGTTGTGGTCTACCGCAACGAAGACACCGGCTGGAGCTTCCCGTGGTACTTCAAGTTCGACTCCGCCGACATCCAGGCCAAAGCCCAGGGCTATTCACGTGACGCCCAGCAACTGGCCCTGATCCGCTACTACGGCTGGCGCATCCAGATTCTCTCGATGTTTCCCAACGTGACCCAGGTCGAAGCCGTCAGCACCCGTGACGAACCGTTCCCGGTGTTCAACGCGATCTTCTTTGGCGTGCTGATTGTGCTGCTGGTAATGATCGTCGTCGTAATCCGCCGCCGCTTCCGCAGGCCGCCGCAGCCGCGAGTGGATCAGGTGGTGAGGTAAAGCAGAGGCTTGCCCTGAAACAAAAAATCCCGATCAGTGATGATCGGGATTTTTAGTTTCTGGTGCCGAAAACAGGAATCGAACCTGCGACCTTCGCGTTACGAGTGCGCTGCTCTACCGGGCTGAGCTATTTCGGCATTGCAGCTTCTTACTAACTCAATCAATAAAAATCAGACTAGATTTAGTTAGCTCTGCACAAAATAGGCGCCGGAGCTTGAGCGGTCAAGCATCCGCCACTCAAAGCCCAAGAGGTAGAGCCAGCGTTCAGCGTAGGCGTCAATACATAGGTAGAAGCAGCTGGAATCCCACCTTGAGGAGTAACTGTAATAGCCCCGTTAGTTACGCCGACGCTTGCAACATAAGTGGTTGAAGTTGTTGCAGGAATATCATTCGTACCAAGATTACAGCCTGTGACAGTTCCTAGCTGCTGCACACAAAGCGATACTGCAGTTTTGTATGTATCAGCAACGGATACAACCTCAGTGAATCGAGCGCGCATTGTGTAATTTTGATAAGCTGGCAACGCTACCGCCGCCAAAATACCAACGATCGCTACCACGATCATCAATTCGATCAACGTAAAACCTTTTTGTGCTTTCATCGCGTACTTCTCCGAGGCGTCAATTTTGGGTGCCTTGCGGGGAGTAAAGCACACGTCATGCCAATGTGACACACCGCACAGTTTGCGGGTTGAAACACACGCCAACTTGCTCGGAAGCATTCTGAAATCAGCAGAAACTGACAATTTTTGTCATATGCCATCATCCCATTTGGCAGCACTCTCTGACTGCGCTATAAACCTCACACTGTCTGCGTCTGGTGGTTTTATGAGTGATGTCGTTGTCCTAACCGGCCTGGCCAAGCAATTGGTCGTCGCTGAGCTCCTTTCCGAAAAAGCTGCCCAACAGGCATTCCAACAGGCGCGACGCGACAAGATTTCGCTGGTCACCTATCTGGTCCAGAACAAACTGGTCAAGAGTCTGACTCTCGCAGAAATGGCCTCCGAGCAGTTCGGTGTGCCCTTCATGGACCTCTCCAGCCTTGATAAAGAAAGCCAGCCTAAAGGTTTGGTCAGCGAGAAGCTCGCTCGTCAGCATCACGCGTTGCCGTTATGGCGTCGCGGCAACCGACTCTTTATTGGCATCTCGGACCCGACCAACCATCAGGCTGTGACCGACATTCAGTTCAGCACTGGCCTGAACACTGAAGCGATTCTGGTCGAAGATGACAAACTCAGTGTTGCCATCGACAGATTCTTCGACAGCGACAGTGGCTTGGGCTCACTGGCAGACATCGACTTGGATCTGGATATTGAGCCGGGCGAAAGTGCCAAAGAAACGTCAATTACGAGCCGCGATGACGCCGATGACGCGCCTGTCGTCCGTTTCGTCAATAAAATGCTGCTGGATGCAATTCGGCTGGGCTCGTCCGATTTGCACTTCGAACCCTATGAAAAGGTGTTCCGCGTACGTTTCCGTACTGACGGAATTTTGCACGAAGCTGCCCGGCCACCGATCAATCTGGCCAATCGTATTGCGGCACGCCTGAAGGTCATGGCCAGCCTGGATATTTCGGAGCGGCGCAAGCCTCAGGATGGCCGGGTCAAGTTGCGTGTGTCCAAAACCAAGTCCATCGACTTCCGTATGAACACGCTCCCAACCCTGTGGGGCGAGAAGATCGTGATGCGGATTCTCGACCCGACCAGCGCCCAGATGGGCATTGATGCGCTGGGCTACGAGCCAGATCAGAAAGAGCTGTATCTGGAAGCGCTCAAGCAGCCGCAGGGCATGATTCTGGTAACCGGCCCGACAGGCTCGGGCAAAACCGTTTCGTTGTACACGGGCCTCAATATTCTCAACACCGTGAATATCAACATTTCGACCGCCGAAGACCCGGTGGAGATCAACCTGGAAGGCGTCAATCAGGTCAACGTCAACCCGCGCCAGGGCATGGACTTCTCCCAGGCGTTGCGCGCGTTTCTGCGTCAGGATCCGGATGTGATCATGGTTGGTGAGATTCGAGACCTGGAAACAGCCGAGATCGCGATCAAGGCGTCTCAAACCGGTCACATGGTGTTGTCGACGCTGCACACCAACAGCGCGGCGGAGACCCTGACCCGCTTGCACCACATGGGCGTTGCGGCGTTCAACATCGCCACAGCGATCAATCTGATTATTGCCCAACGACTGGCGCGCAAGCTGTGCAGCCATTGCAAGAAAGAGGTCGATGTGCCCCATGAAACGCTGATCAAGGAAGGCTTCCCGGAGTCGAAAGTCGGCACCTTCAAGCTCTACGGGCCGGTCGGATGCGAACACTGCAACGGCGGTTATCGAGGCCGAGTCGGCATTTACGAGGTCGTGAAAAAAACGCCGGAACTGGAACGCATCATCATGGAAGAAGGCAACTCGCTGGAGATTTCCAGGCAGATGCGCAAGGATGGTTTCAATGACCTGCGAACATCCGGCTTGTCGAAAGCCATGCAGGGCATTACCAGCCTGGAAGAAGTCAATCGCGTGACCAAGGATTAAGCATGGCCAGTAAAGCAGTCAAAGTCAGCATCTTCACTTGGGAAGGCGTAGACAAGAAAGGCACCAAGATCAGCGGTGAGTTGAGTGGCCACAATCCGGCGCTGATCAAGGCTCAACTTCGCAAGCAGGGCATCAACCCGACCAAAGTGCGGAAGAAGACAGTTTCGATTTTTGGCAAAGGCAAAAAGATTAAGCCTCTGGACATCGCATTCTTTGCCCGGCAGATGGCGACCATGATGAAAGCGGGCGTTCCGCTGTTGCAATCCTTTGACATTATCAGCGAGGGCGCGGAAAACCCGAACATGCGCTCGCTGGTGGATTCTCTTAAACAGGAAGTGTCTGCCGGTAACAGTTTTGCGACAGCATTGCGGCAGAAACCCGAGCAGTTCGATGAGCTTTTTTGCAATCTAGTGGACGCGGGCGAGCAGGCAGGAGCGCTCGAAAGCTTGCTTGACCGGGTGGCAACCTATAAAGAAAAAACCGAAAGGCTTAAGGCTAAAATTAAGAAAGCCATGACTTACCCTATCGCGGTAATAGTCGTCGCGTTCATAGTCTCTGGCATTCTACTCATAAAAGTAGTACCGCAATTTCAGGCAGTTTTTGCTAGCTTCGGCGCCAAACTTCCTGCCTTTACACTAATGGTCATCGGACTTTCAGAGCTTGTCCAAACATGGTGGCTAGCCATTCTAGCGTTCCTAATCTTGAGCTTTTTTCTGTCCAAACGTTTTTATAAAAGGTCACAAAAATTTCGGGACAGTCTCGACCGATTTTTACTAAAGGTCCCTATTATAGGCCCCTTGATTTTCAAGTCATCGGTGGCACGATATGCCCGCACACTCTCCACTACTTTTGCCGCAGGCGTCCCGCTAGTCGAAGCCCTGGACTCGGTTGCGGGCGCAACCGGTAATGTCGTATTCAGAAATGCGGTTATGAAGATCAAGCAAGATGTCTCGACGGGCATGCAACTGAACTTCTCGATGCGATCCACCGCCGTCTTCCCAAGCCTTGCAATACAGATGACCGCAATCGGAGAGGAGTCCGGAGCACTGGACAGTATGCTCGACAAAGTCGCCACCTATTACGAAGATGAAGTCGATAACATGGTCGACAGCCTGACCAGCCTCATGGAGCCCATGATCATGGCGGTACTGGGTGTCATCGTCGGAGGCTTGGTAATAGCGATGTATCTGCCCATCTTCCAACTCGGAAACGTTGTCTGACATGCCCCTCCTCGACTTCCTGGCCAGCTCAACGCTGGCCTTCGTTATTTTCATCGGTGTGCTCGGCCTGCTGGTCGGAAGCTTCCTCAACGTCCTGATTTACCGCCTACCCAAGATGATGGAGAACGACTGGAAAGCCCAGTCGCGGGAAATGCTCGGCTTACCCGCCGAGCCTGAGCAGCCCACCTTCAACCTGATCCTCCCTCACTCCCGCTGCCCACACTGCGCTCACCAGATCCGCCCGTGGGAAAATCTGCCGGTGGTCAGCTACCTGATGCTTGGCGGCAAGTGTTCGCAATGCAAGGCTCCGATCAGCAAGCGCTACCCGCTGGTCGAGCTGGCCTGCGCGCTGTTGTCGGCCTATGTGGCTTGGCATTTCGGCTTTGGCTGGCAGACGGCGGCAATGCTGGTACTGAGCTGGGGCTTGCTGGCGATGAGCCTGATCGACGCCGATACGCAGTTGCTGCCTGATTCACTGGTACTACCGTTGATGTGGCTGGGCCTGATCGCCAACGCGTTTGGCCTGTTTACTTCGTTAAGCGATGCCTTGTGGGGCGCCGTGGCGGGATACCTGTCGTTGTGGTCGGTGTTCTGGCTGTTCAAGCTGATAACGGGCAAGGAAGGCATGGGCTACGGCGACTTCAAGCTGCTGGCCATGCTCGGCGCCTGGGGCGGCTGGCATATCCTGCCACTGACGATTCTGCTCTCGTCACTGGTGGGTGCCATTCTTGGCGTGATCATGATGCGATTGCGCAACGTCGAATCCGGCACACCGATCCCCTTCGGTCCTTATCTGGCCATCGCGGGGTGGATCGCTTTGCTCTGGGGTGGTCAAATAACCGACTCCTATTTGCAGTTTGCCGGTTTCAAATGACCCACCCTGATCAAAAACCCTGGATTCTCGGCCTGACTGGCGGTATCGGCAGCGGTAAAAGTGCAGCGGCACAGTGCTTTATCGACCTGGGTATTCAAACGGTGGATGCCGATCACGCTGCGCGCTGGGTCGTGGAACCTGGCCGGCCGGCGCTGGAACAGATCGTCGAGCACTTTGGCACTGGCGTGCTACAGGCCAGCGGTGAACTGGATCGGGGTGCGCTGCGCAAGCTGATTTTCGAACAGCCCGAAGAACGACGCTGGCTTGAGTCACTGCTGCATCCGCTGATCAATCAGGAGATCAGCCGCTATCTGGCGCGCGCCACGTCACCCTACGCCATTCTGGTATCACCGTTACTGATCGAATCCGGTCAGTACCGCACGGTCCAGCGACTGCTGGTGATCGATGCACCTCAGGCACTGCAGATAGAGCGCACCATGCTGCGCGACCGTTCAAGCCAGGAGCAGGTCCAGGCCATCCTCAAGGCTCAGGTGCAGCGCGAAGAACGCTTACGCCATGCCGACGATGTGCTGGTCAACGACCAGAATACTGCCTGGCTGAAAAGCGAAGTCGAGCGACTGCACCACTTTTACCTTACTTTGCGTGGAGGCCAATCATGAGCCAACCAATGACCGTTCAATGTCCAACCTGCGGCGCGCCCGTGGAATGGAGCGCGGCCAGCCCCAACCGTCCGTTCTGCTCGGACCGCTGCAAACTGATCGACCTCGGTGCCTGGGCATCGGAAGAACACGCCATTCCGGTGAGCCCGGATGCAGAAGACGACCTGTTTTCGGGCGATCTGGAAGTACCGCACAGAGGCCACTGAGGCTGACTGATTCTTTTCGCGAGCAACTCCATCGCCTGATGATCGTTACCACGCTCTGCGTCCGCTCTCGAATGCGACGTGGAGCGTGGGCACGATCAGCGTGGGGTAGACACTGATCCTTCCCAGGCTCCAGCGATCATCGTTAACCACAAGTCTCATTGCAACCAATGGACGGTGGGAGGCGGCTTGCCGGCGATGCGTTTCTGAAGCGTCCTATCAGCGACTGAACTGACGCCATCGCCGGCAAGCCGCCTCCCACAAGGTGTTGCCCCTACAGGATCACACCCCCTCCGTTACGGCCTTTCCAGCGCCGCACGCAACGCCTCGGCACTCCCGAACTGCTGCTGGCTCACCAACTGCCCGTCGCGCAATTGCAACCACAGGACTTTATCCTCATCACCCGCGTACTGCGGCACGATACGGGCGTCGCGGTCGAGCATGACGCGGTAGGTGTAGTCACGCATCTTGGGGATGGCGAACATCTTGGCGATGACAGTCGGCATCTTCTGAATGTCGGCGACGAAGACAGTATGGCGCGCGTCGAGAAAGCCTTTGGGTTTATCCGCAAGCGCGGCATTGACCAGTTTGGCGGCGTCCATGCTTCTGGCGACCAGCAGGGTTTGCGTCTGGTTGTTGAGGGTGTAGGGCTGATCGTATTGGTCGAGCAGTGTCCACGGCGCGAGGCGCTCGCCGGTTTGCAGGGCATTGGCCGTCAGCGGCAACAGGGCCAGAAGCAGTATGGGCAGAAATTTCAACGGGGCACTCCTCGAAAAGGTACTGTTTGCCAAAAGGCAGTTACGGCCAGCCAAAATGAAAGCCAGTTTACACCCGCACATTCTCTCTTCCAGTGACAGCGATTAGAACGCTAAGCTTGGGCCCATGGATGACTCAGACTACTTACGCCTGTTGACGATCCAGGCCGAACAAGCCAACGCCTTTCTTTCCAATGCGCGAAAGTGGGAGCGTGAGCGATGGGTTTGTCAGCGCCTGCTACAGGGCCTGAACATCCCGCATCGCAACGAAGACTTCACGCCGGCAGGCCAGGAGCCGCCGGACGTGCTGTTTCGTGACGCCTGCTTCGAGGTGTTTTTCGTTCTGGACGAGGGTCGCCGTCTCAATGACGAGTGGCGCGAGGAACTGGAGCGACGACGCAGTGCCTTCTCCCTCAGCCAGCTGGTGCGCCGTGAGGCCAAGCCCAAGCGCATCCCGGCTTCAGAACTGCTTCGACGCCTCGCCCCTACTCTGCGCAAGAAATCCCATAACTACCGCGAACGGGGCCTGGACCTCGGCGAGCTGGACATCATTGCCTTCGCCAGCCTCAAGCGCGAAGTGCTGGACCTCAACAGCCATTTCCCGCCGCCCACCGAGTACCTGCGTCAGGGCTGGCGCTCGCTGTCACTGGTAGGGCCGACCTTTGCCCGTGTATTGTTCGCGCACCCGGATGCTCCGGACTTTCTGCGTACCAATCTGGGCCGCAGTGTCGTTTTCGATGTTGGAATCAGTTTATGAGCCCGTTACAGGAACTGCTGGCCGACGTCCCGCAGCTCGGTCGTGTGCGCTGGATCGGCGTGCGCCCCGAATCACGTGTCGACATGATCGAGCTGGACGCCGTGGAAGCGCGGCGCGAAGCTGGGTTGACCGGTGACCACTCCCGCCCAGGGCCGCGCAATGCCCGGCAGGTCACGCTGATCCAGTGGGAACATCTGGCCGTGGTCAGCTCTCTCCTGAACCGGCCGACGGAAAACCCCATCGTGCCTCAGGACCTGCGCCGTAACCTGGCGATCAGCGGCATCAATCTGTTCAGCCTGAAGGGACGACGATTCAGGATCGGCCAGGCGATTTTCGAAACCACGGGCTGGTGTCAGCCTTGCGCGCGCCTCGAGCAACGGCTCGGCCACGGAACCTTTCAGGCGGTGCGGGGGCATGGCGGAATTACCGCCCGAGTGATACAAAGCGGAATCATCCGGCTGGACGACACGCTTCAGGTCGAACCGCTGGAAAGCACCGATTCATGGCCTCCTGCCAGGCAGTACACGCGAAACGAAACGTAACACGAGACATAAAATGAGCAGCCGTCTGAACCCGGACGACCAACGGCGTGTCGAAGAATACCTTCAGTCACCCCAGCATCAAGTCGAGCGCAGGCCTTTCCGGCCATGGCTGCTCCTGATCATGCTGGTAGTCGTAGTCATCGGACTGGGCCTGCTGAGCCGTTTTCTGAGCCATCTGACGCTATGAGCTGCCTTGCGCTCGCGAAGATCAAGCTCCCCCCGAATTCCTTAAACCTTCTGAGTAATCCTTATGACTCATCGTATTGTCATCGTTGGCGGAGGCGCCGGCGGTCTGGAGCTGGCCACCCGTCTGGGTAAAACCCTGGGCAAGAAAGGTACAGCCAGCGTCACGCTGGTGGACGCCAACCTCACCCACATCTGGAAACCACTGCTGCACGAAGTGGCGGCCGGTTCACTGAACTCGTACGAAGACGAGCTCAATTACGTGGCGCAAGCCAAATGGAACAATTTTCAGTTCCAGCTGGGGCGTATGACTGGGCTTGATCGCACCAGCAAACAGGTGCATCTGGCTGCCACGCTGGATGAAAACGGTGCTGAACTGGTCCCGGCCCGCAGCCTGGGTTACGACTCACTGGTTTTGGCAGTCGGCAGCACCACCAATGATTTTGGCACCAAGGGCGCGGCGGAACACTGCCTGTTCCTCGACACCCGCAAGCAGGCCGAGCGTTTCCATCAGCAATTGTTGAATCACTACCTGCGTGCGCATGCCGGTCAGGCTGACGCAACCCAGGAGATCACGGTTGCCATCGTAGGTGCCGGTGCCACGGGCGTGGAGCTGGCGGCCGAGCTGCACAACGCAGCTCATGAACTGGCTGCTTACGGGCTGGGGCAGATCAAACCGGAAAACCTGCGCATCACTGTGATCGAGGCAGGCCCGCGGGTTCTGCCGGCACTGCCCGAGCGCATCGGCGGCCCGGTCCACAAGACGCTCAGCAAGCTCGGCGTGACGGTGCTGACCAACGCGGCCGTCAGCGAGGTCACAGCCGACAGCCTGATCACGGCGACCGGTGAAGTCATTCCTGCAACCCTTAAAGTCTGGGCGGCAGGCATTCGAGCCCCGGCGTTCCTGCACGAGTTGGACGGACTGGAGAGCAACCGTATCAACCAGCTGCAGGTGTTGCCGACACTGCAAACCACTCGCGACGAGAACATCTTTGCCTTCGGTGACTGCGCTGCCTGCCCGCAAAAAGGCACTGATCGCAACGTCCCGCCTCGCGCCCAGGCGGCACACCAGCAGGCTTCACTGTTGGTCAAATCCCTGCGTCTGCGGATCGAAGGCAAGGCATTGCCGGAATACACCTACAAGGACTACGGCTCGCTGATCTCACTGTCGAGTTTTTCGGCGGTGGGCAACCTGATGGGTAACCTGACAGGCAGCGTCATGCTCGAAGGCTGGCTGGCGCGGATGTTTTACGTGTCGCTGTACCGCATGCACCAGATGGCACTTTACGGCATGTTCCGCACGCTGATGCTGATGCTGGGCAGTCGCATCGGCAAGGGCACCGAGCCACGGATGAAGCTGCACTAAAAGACTGTGGTCGAGCATGCCAGTGTTCTGCATTGGCATGTCTGCGCCATGACCGAGCAGGCGTTAAGCTGGTAGACATCAGGATTCTGATCATCCTTCACCAGGATGGAAGGGTCACGAACCAGACGCTGGCTGACTATATTGACTGGCATGTCGACCTCACCCTGCTGGCGCTGAACCAAGCTCCTGCCCGGGCTTCTGATGCGGGTACGGTGTGCATTGCGGGCAACCAGGATGTTCGATGCTCGCTTCGACCGGCTTTGTAATCAAGGAACATGAACGATGAAATGGCTACAGACACATCGCCTCGCACCGCTTTTCGCAGCATGCGTCGCACTGAGCGCTGCCGCTCAAGCCGAAGAACTCAACGTAATGACCTCTGGCGGCTTTACCGCTGCATATAAGTTGCTGGGACCTCAATACACGGCTTCCAGCGGCGACACGCTGACAACGATCCTCGGCCCTTCGATGGGCAAGGCACCTGAAGCCATCCCCAATCGGCTGGCACATGGCGAACACGCCGATGTGGTCATCATGGTCGGCTACGCACTGGATGAGCTGATCAAACAGGGCAAGGTCGACCCTGCCTCGCGTGTGGAGCTGGCGGATTCGCGCATCGGGATGTCAGTCAAGGCAGGTGCGCCAAAACCGTCGATCAGCACCGATACCGAGCTGAAACATGTGCTTCTTAACGCCAAATCTGTCGCGTATTCGGACAGCGCTAGCGGGGTTTATATCGAAAAAGAGCTGTTCAAGAAACTGGGTATCCAGGAGCAGCTCGTGCCCAAAAGCAAAATGATCGAGCGCATTCCAGTTGCCTCGGTGGTCGCCAACGGAGAATACGAACTGGGCTTCCAGCAAGTTGCCGAATTGATGCCTGTATCGGGTGCCACCTTCGTCGCCAAGATCCCGGAGGACGTGCAGTCGGTCACTCGTTACGCCGCAGGCATTCCGGTCAATGCCGATCATCCCGAGCAGGCGAAGGCGCTTCTCGCTTATCTCTCATCGCCCAAGGCGCAACCGGCCGTACAGTCCACCGGGCTGGATTCAGTGCCCCGCTAAACGCGAAGGGATTTTTCTGAACGGATGACGGCTTGACCGGTGTTCTGACGCTGGTGTGGCCGTCACATGAGAGAGCTGGCCAGCGTTGAGCCGTCAGATCGGTTTTACGAAGAAACAAAAAAGGCGTCCCGAAGGACGCCTTTTTTGTTGGACTCAAGACCACTGTTCTTGAGTCCTGATCTTCAACCCTGATACAACTGGGCGAAAATGGTCGGGGTAAGGGGATTCGAACTCCTGACATCCTGCTCCCAAAGCAGGCGCGCTACCGGACTGCGCTATACCCCGATGATGCTAAAAAGCACCTCAGAAGAGGCGCTTTTTATTTGGATGATGCTTGTGGCATCACTCCCTAAGATCCAGCCAGATACAAACTGGCCAAAAATGGTGGGTCGTGTGGGATTCGAACCTACGACCAATTGGTTAAAAGCCAACTGCTCTACCAACTGAGCTAACGACCCAAATGTGGTCGGGGTAAGGGGATTCGAACTCCTGACATCCTGCTCCCAAAGCAGGCGCGCTACCGGACTGCGCTATACCCCGACTGAAACATCATTGAACCTTGTGAAATCTGGCTCCACGACCTGGACTCGAACCAGGGACCCAGTGATTAACAGTCACTTGCTCTACCAACTGAGCTATCGCGGAACTATCGATTTCAGATTCAACGTTACCACTTGCCGCATTGAAATCACATCGCTGTTAACTCTTTGATTTCAATCTCAATGACGTTTGCACTTCGTTTGTATCGTTGCGTTCACGTCTCTGAGGCGCGCTATTCTACAATTTTAAAAACACCTGTCAACCCTCTAAATTGCTTTTTAAGACAATGATTTGCGATTTTTTTTCAGATCGCCTTTCAGGGCTGATTTTGCCGCGGACATCGTCCTCAACAAAAAGGGCTCCCACTCGGGGAGCCCTCCTTTATAAGGCAACGGACCTCATCAGGCAAATACGATCTCGTCGTCGACCACCCGACCAGTGATGCCAGTACCAGGTACGAAGCTGCCCGAGAGGATGAGTTGCGCCAGCGGGTTTTCGATCCATCGCTGAATGGCTCGCTTCAGTGGGCGTGCGCCATAGACCGGGTCGTAGCCAACGGCAATCAGCTTGTCCAGCGCTTCGGGGCTAAGCGTCAGAGAGAGCTCGCGCTCGGTCAGACGCTTGCGCAGACGATCCAGCTGGATGTCGGTGATACCGGCAATCTGATCACGCGCCAACGGTTCGAAGATCACCACTTCGTCGATCCGGTTGATGAACTCCGGCCGGAAGTGCGTGCTGACGGCATCCATCACCGCTGCGCGCTGCGCTTCACGATCTCCCACCAGCTCCTGAATCTGCGCCGAGCCCAGATTGGAGGTCATGACGATCACAGTATTGCGGAAATCCACCGTACGGCCATGGCTGTCGGTCAGGCGACCGTCTTCCAGTACCTGCAACAGAATGTTGAACACATCCGAATGCGCTTTCTCGACCTCGTCGAGCAGGATCACCGAGTACGGTTTGCGACGTACGGCCTCGGTCAGGTAGCCGCCTTCCTCGTACCCGACATAACCCGGTGGTGCACCGATGAGCCGCGCCACAGAATGCTTCTCCATGAACTCGGACATGTCGATCCGCACCATGGCCTCTTCGGTGTCGAACAGGAACTCGGCCAGCGCCTTGCACAGCTCGGTCTTGCCCACGCCGGTCGGGCCGAGGAACATGAACGAACCGCTTGGCCGGTTGGGATCGGACAGGCCCGCACGCGAACGGCGCACAGCGTTCGATACCGCGACCACCGCCTCTTCCTGGCCGATTACGCGGTTGTGCAACAGGGTTTCCATTTTCAACAGCTTTTCGCGTTCGCCTTCCAGCATCTTGGAGACCGGAATACCGGTCCACTTGGACACCACCTCAGCGATTTCTTCCTCGGTCACTTTACTGCGCAGCAACTGGTTCTCCGGCTTGCCGTGCTGGTCGACCATCTGCAGGCTGCGTTCCAGGTCCGGGATGATCCCATATTGCAATTCAGCCATGCGGTTCAGGTCGCCACGACGGCGCGCCGCTTCCAGTTCCTGACGCGACTGCTCGATTTTCTGCTGGATCTGCGCGGAGCCGGTGACTTCGGCTTTTTCCGACGTCCAGATTTCTTCCAGATCCGCATATTCCAGCTCCAGACGCTGGATATCGTCCTGAAGTTTGCCCAGACGCTTTATGGCTGCCTCGTCCTTCTCTTTCTTGAGCGCCTGAGCTTCCACCTTCAACTGGATCAGGCGGCGCTCGAGGCGGTCGAGCACTTCCGGCTTGGAGTCGATTTCCATGCGAATGCGGCTGGCCGCTTCGTCGATCAGGTCGATGGCCTTGTCCGGCAGCTGACGATCAGTGATGTAGCGATGGCTCAATTTCGCCGCTGCGATGATCGCACCATCGGTGATAGCAACCTTGTGGTGGACTTCATAGCGCTCTTTCAGGCCGCGCAGAATCGCGATGGTGTCTTCTTCGCTTGGCTCGTCCACCAGCACTTTCTGGAAACGACGCTCCAGCGCGGCATCCTTCTCTATATATTGGCGGTACTCGTTGAGCGTGGTCGCGCCGACGCAGTGCAGCTCGCCGCGCGCCAGAGCCGGCTTGAGCATGTTTCCCGCATCCATCGAGCCTTCGCCTTTACCCGCGCCGACCATGGTGTGCAGTTCGTCGATGAACAGGATGATCTGGCCTTCTTGCTTGGACAGCTCGTTGAGCAGCGATTTCAGGCGCTCTTCGAACTCGCCGCGGTATTTGGCACCGGCAATCAGCGCGCCCATGTCCAGCGACAGCAGACGCTTGCCACGCAAACCGTCAGGCACTTCACCGTTGATAATACGCTGCGCCAAGCCTTCGGCTATGGCGGTCTTGCCCACACCCGGCTCACCGATCAACACCGGATTGTTCTTGGTGCGGCGCTGCAAAACCTGAATTGTGCGACGGATCTCGTCGTCACGACCAATCACCGGGTCGAGCTTGCCTTCTTCGGCACGCTTGGTCAGGTCAACGGTGTACTTGTCCAGCGCCTGACGCGATTCTTCGACATTGGGATCATTGACCGCCCCGCCGCCGCGCAGGTTATTGATGGCATTTTCCAGCGCCTTCTTGCTGACACCCTGCCCCAGCAGCAACTTGCCGAGCTTGCTGTTCTCGTCCATGGCGGCGAGCAGCACCAACTCACTGGAAATGAACTGGTCACCCTTTTGCTGGGCCAGGCGATCAGCCTGATTGAGCAGACGCGCCAGCTCCTGCGACATGTTGACGTCGCCGGTCGGGTTCTGGATTTTTGGCAGTTGATCGAGCTCTTTGCTCAACTCCTTGCGCAGGCTGTTCACGTCGAAACCTACCTGCAGCAGCAACGGTTTGATTGAGCCGCCTTGTTGCTCTAGCAATGCCTGCATCAAATGCGCAGGCTCAATGGCTGGGTGGTCGAGGCCCACTGCCAGCGATTGTGAATCTGATAACGCTAACTGTAATTTGCTGGTCAATCTGTCGATACGCATAGTCACCTTCCTTTAGAGCAGGCCGGAGCAATGAACACACCTGTGACGAAAACCTGCTGAAACACTTATGGATGCGCAATAGATGCGGGCAATTCTGCGTGTTTCAAGACTGACATCGCTTGATGTGGATCAGCCTCACGCTCAGGCAAGACTAGCTGGCTTGAGCGAAAGAGCAGGAGTCAGGCGTGATCGATCCAGATCAGCGAGGCAAATCGGCCGGTGCGGGCTGCACGGCGATAGGAGAAGAAGCGCGGGTCGGTGAAGGTGTCAAAGCCGCCACCATAGACAGAGGAGATGCCATGCGCCGCCAGCCGCAGGCGCGCCAGGGTATAGATGTCGGCCATGAATCGACCGGCGTTGGAGCTGGCGATGAATGCTTCGACCGTTTCAGGGTGCTGACTCACGAAGGCCTCGCGAACCTCCGGCCCTACTTCGAACGAAGGCTGACCGATCGCAGGACCCAGCCAGACCATCACGTCATCGGGAGCAACCTGCAAGCTGTCGGCCGTCGCTTCCAGCACACCTGCCGCCAGACCACGCCAGCCGGCATGCGCGGCAGCGACTCGGGTGCCGTCACGGCGACAGAACAGCGCAGGCAGGCAATCGGCGGTCATGATAGTGCAGGCGACGCCGGGCGTATCCGTCCAGCTGGCATCGGCTTCCATGACGCGCGAAGGATCAGCCTGTGCAACGACCACACCATGCACCTGGCGCAGCCAGGCGGGTTGAACGTTGAGGCTGGCGGTCAGAACAGAACGATTGCTGGCAACAGCCTGGGGGCTATCGTCAACGTGATCGCCGAGATTGAAGGTGTCGAACGGAGCCTGACTGGCCCCGCCCGAGCCGGTGGTGACGCAAGACTTGATATGCGCTGGCGCGGGCCAGTCAGGTATCAGCCAGTCATTCACCCGATAAACGCCTCGCGGTCCTGCTTGAGCAGCGACAGCAGCCAGACGAAGTCGTCGGGCAGAGGCGATTCCCAGCTCATGCGCTTGCCAGTGGTCGGGTGATCCAGTTCCAGGAAGCGCGCATGCAGCGCCTGACGCGGGAAGGTCTTGAGCGAATCGACCATGGTCAGGCTGGCAGCAGGCGGAATACGGAAACGACCGCCGTAGGCAGGGTCGCCGACCAACGGATAATTGATGTGCGCCATGTGCACACGAATCTGGTGCGTACGACCGGTTTCCAGCTTGACCCGCACATGGGTGTGCGACCGGAAGCGCTCCAGCACACGGTAATGACTCACCGCCTGCTTGCCGCCTTCCATCACTGCCATGCGCTGACGCTGCTGGCCGTGACGGCCGATCGGCGCGTCGATCTTGCCGCCTGCGGTCACGACACCAATCACGATGCACTCGTAGATGCGGCTCACGCTGCGACTCTGCAACTGAGTGACCAGCTGGGTCTGCGCCTGAATCGTCTTGGCGACCACCATCAGACCGGTGGTGTCCTTGTCCAGACGATGCACGATGCCGGCGCGCGGAACATTGATGATGTCCGGCACATGGTGCAGCAGGGCATTGAGCAGCGTGCCGTCGGCGTGACCGGCAGCCGGGTGCACCACCAGGCCCGCAGGCTTGTTGATGACCAGGATCTGGTCGTCCTCGTAGACGATATCCAGTTCGATGTCCTGAGCGACCCATTCACCCTGGGCCTCCTGCTCGGCAATCAGCTCGAGAATGGCACCACCATGCACGATGTCACGCGGGCGCAGAACGCCACCGTCCACAGTCAGGCGGCCGTCCTTGATCCAGGCGGAAAGGCGCGAGCGCGAGTGCTCAGCGAATAATTGTGCGGCGACTTGATCGAGGCGTTGACCGCCCAATTCGGACGGCACCTCTGCGCGGAGTTCTATATTTTCGGACATGACCAGACTAGGTGGCGGCTAGCCTTTGGTTTCGGCAGCGCGCTTGTGGTTAAATACGGCGTCTTTTGTCCCGCCGGTATCGCGGGGCGCTCATCATAACAGGACGGCCCCGCCCAAGACAGCAGGCCGTTATAGGGACGCAAGCCGCCATGCAAGTGAAACACCTGCTGCTGATCGCCATCCTCGCATTGACTGCGGCCTGTTCGTCGAAGGAAGTCATCGACGAAAACCTCAGCGAAGTCGAGCTGTACCAGCAGGCGCAGGCCGACCTGGGCAATAACAGCTATAACAGTGCCACTGAGAAGCTCAAGGCGCTGGAATCTCGCTATCCGTTCGGTCGCTATGCCGACCAGGCCCAGCTTGAGCTGATCTACTCGAACTACAAGAACGGTGAACCGGAGGCCGCGAAATCTGCCGCCGAACGTTTCATTCGCCTGCACCCGCAGCACCCGAACGTCGATTACGCCTACTACATGAAAGGCCTGACCTCGTTCGACCAGGACGTCGGCCTGCTGGCCCGCTTCCTGCCACTGGACCAGACCAAGCGTGACCCGGGCGCCGCCCGTGACTCATTCAACGAGTTCGCGCAACTGACCAGCCGTTTCCCGAACAGCCGTTACTCGCCCGACGCCAAGCAGCGCATGATCTACCTGCGCAACCTGCTGGCTTCGTACGAAATTCACGTGGCTGACTATTACCTGACCCGTCAGGCCTACGTGGCCGCCGCCAACCGCGGTCGTTATGTGGTCGAAAACTTCCAGGAAACACCGTCCGTCGGTGACGGCCTGGCAGTCATGGTGGAGTCTTACCAGCGTCTGCACCTCGACGATCTGGCAGCGACCAGCCTCGAAGTACTGAAAGCCAACTACCCGAACCATCCACAGCTGGATAACGGCGAGTTCACGCCTCGTCAGGCCGAAGCGGACAACCGTTCGTGGCTGTCCAAGGCGACTTTGGGCCTGATCAGCGGCAGCGCACCGCTGCCACCGGGTGAAACCCGTGCCGATCAGGACATGAAAAAGCAATATCAGGAAGCCAAGGACGCCATCCCTAAAGAGCTGCTGCCGGAAAATCAGGCAGAGCTGGATGAGCAGGCCGAGAAAGAGGCCGAAGAGAAAGGCACCAAGAGCCGTTCGTGGTTCAGCTACATGACGCTGGGTCTGTTCGACTGATTCGGACACGACTCACGAAAAAAAGAGGCCTTTGCAAGGCCTCTTTTTTTTATGCTCATTCACCTCTGTCCGCCCGCCTGCTCCTTGGCTACACTGCGCAGACTCAACTCACTAAGCTGGTAGTCATGCTTCGGTTATTAATGTGGGCCGCGTTGATCGCGGCGGTGGTCTGGTTTATCAAGCGGCTGCTCAATCCCCCGAAACCAAAATCACGTCCGGCGCCGCCCGACACCACCGCAGCCCCCATGGTGCGTTGCGCCCATTGCGGCGTTCATCTTCCTCGTGACCGTGCATTAAGCCAGGAAAAACAATGGTACTGCAGCGAGGCGCACAGGCTAGAAGGCCCGGCGGCACGTGACCGCTGAGCCCCTTTCGCTCGGCACTGCCCAAGCGCAACGGATCCTGCGGCTTTATCATCTTTATCGCCTCGTCATCGGTGTCCTGCTGGTATCGCTGATTTCCAGCAGCCTGGACACTGAACTGTTGCAGATGGCCAACCCGAACCTGTTCCGCGCAGGCTGCTGGCTGTATCTGGTGTCCAATATCCTGGTAGTGGTGCTGCTGGAGCGGCCGAGTCGCCAGTCTCATCTCTTCAGCCTGGCACTGGCAGACGCGATCATGCTGTCCGGCCTTTTCTACGCAGCCGGGGGCCCTTCGAGCGGTATCGGCAACCTGTTGATCGCCTCGGTCGCGATCAGTAATGTGCTGCTGCGCGGTCGCATCGGGCTGCTGATCGCTGCAGTCTCGGCCATCGGGATCATCTACCTGACCTTCTACATCAGCCTCGGGACGCCATCGGTTTCCAGCGACTACGTGCAGGCCGGCCTGCTGGGTGCCATGTGCTTCGCTGCCGCCATGCTGGTGCAGGCACTCACCGCGCGCATGCTCAATAGCGAAGTGCTGGCCAAGCAGCGTGCTGCCGATGTCGATAACCTCGAAGAACTCAACGCCCTGATTCTGCAACGCATGCGCACCGGCATTCTGGTGCTGGATGCGCGGCGTCAGGTGCTGCTGGCCAATCAGGGCGCGCTGAACCTGCTGGGGCATGAGCAACTGGTCGGCCAGGTGATCGATCATTACTGCCCGCAATTGGTGGATCGCCTTCGCCACTGGCTGATCAATCCGGTCATGGTGCCGCGCAGTCTCTCGACTTCCGCCATCGGCCCGGAGCTGCAACCCAGCTTTGCAGCAGTCAACCGAGGTGATCAGCTCCAGACCCTGATTTTCCTGGAGGACCTGTCGCAGGTCGCCCATCAGGCCCAGCAGCTTAAACTCGCTGCACTGGGTCGTCTGACGGCCGGTATCGCCCACGAAATCCGCAACCCGCTGGGGGCTGTCAGCCATGCGGCGCAGTTGCTGAACGAGTCGGAAGAATTGACCGCGCCAGACAGGCGTCTTGGACAGATCATTCATGATCAGTCACGACGCATCAATCTGGTCATCGAGAACGTGCTGCAACTGTCCAGACGACGTGAAGCCCAGCGCGAACTGCTTGATCTGAAAAACTGGCTGGAAGACTTTGTTGCGGAATTTCGCAGCACCGCCCTGCCTGACCAACGACTCGAGACCGAGATTGGTGTCGGCATGCTGACCACGCGCATGGACCCCGAGCAGTTGAATCAGGTGGTCACCAACCTGCTGCAGAACGGCCTGCGCTACAGTCGTCAGGACCACCCTACCGCAGAGGTACTACTGAGGCTGTATCACGACCGGAAAAGCGATCTGCCGACACTGGAAGTTCTGGATAACGGCTCCGGCGTCAGCGAGAAGCACCTGAGCAGGTTGTTCGAACCGTTCTTCACCACCGAAAGCAAAGGGACGGGGCTTGGCCTCTACCTGTCGCGCGAGTTATGCGAAAGCAATCAGGCCCATCTGGACTACGCCCCTCGGGAAGGCGGCGGCAGTTGCATGCGGATTACCTTCGCCCACCCGTTCAAACCGAGCTGAACATGACCCCACGGCAAAAGATCCTGATCGTCGATGATGAGCCGGACATTCGCGAACTCCTGGAGATCACTCTGGGCCGGATGAAGCTGGAGACCCGCAGCGCCTGCAACGTCGCCGAGGCACGCCAGTGTCTGGCTCGCGAAGCATTCGACCTCTGCCTGACGGACATGCGCCTGCCGGACGGCAACGGACTGGAACTGGTGCAGCATATCCAGCAAAGCTTTGCTCACGTCCCGGTGGCGATGATCACGGCGCATGGCAGCCTGGACACCGCCATCCACGCGCTCAAGGCCGGTGCGTTCGATTTCCTGACCAAGCCGGTGGACCTCGGTCGACTGCGTGAACTGGTCAACAGCGCGTTGCGCCTCACACCCGTCGTGCAGCCGGTGAGAACTCTGGACAACCGCCTGCTGGGCGATTCGCCGCCCATGCGCACGTTGCGCAGCCAGATCGCCAAACTGTCGCGCAGTCAGGCCCCCGTTTACATCAGCGGCGAGTCGGGCAGCGGAAAAGAGCTGGTGGCGAAGCTGATTCACGAACAAGGCCCGCGCGGAGAAAAACCGTTCGTGCCGGTCAACTGCGGCGCCATTCCGTCCGACCTGATGGAAAGCGAGTTCTTCGGACACCGCAAAGGCAGCTTCACCGGCGCCCATGAAGACAAGCCCGGACTGTTCCAGGCGGCGCAGAACGGCACGCTGTTTCTGGACGAGGTGGCCGATCTGCCGCTGGCCATGCAGGTCAAACTGCTGCGCGCGATACAGGAGAAGTCCATTCGCAGCGTCGGCGGTCAGCAGGAACAGGTGGTCGATGTACGGATTCTTTGTGCGACCCACAAGGACCTGAACGTGGAGGTGGCCGCAGGACGCTTCCGACAGGATTTGTATTACCGTTTGAACGTTATCGAGTTGCGCGTACCGTCGCTGCGCGAACGTCGTGAAGACATCGACCAGTTGGCGGCCATCGTCCTTCAGCGACTGGCGACCAACAGCGGCCTGCCCGCCGCCACCCTCGACGCTCAGGCACTGGATACGCTGAAAAACTATCGTTTCCCCGGCAACGTCCGTGAGCTGGAGAACATGCTGGAGCGTGCCTACACGCTGTGCGAGAACGACGAAATCCATGCGTCTGACCTGCGTCTGGCCGAGTCTGCCAGACCTCAGGAAAGCGATGGCCCCAACCTGGCCGACATCGACAATCTGGAAGATTATCTTGAAGGCATCGAGCGCAAGTTGATTCTGCAGGCCCTGGAAGAGACCCGCTGGAACCGGACAGCGGCAGCCCAGCGACTCAGCCTGTCATTCAGGTCGATGCGTTATCGGTTGAAAAAGCTGGGGCTGGATTGAGCGGGAAGGCATTGGCCCTTGAGGCTTTCAGCGCTCTAGCCGCCAATACAATCCCACCGGAGGCGGCTCGCCGGCGATGGCGTCATTGCAGTCACCAGCGTGGCGCTTGGAAAATCGCTTCGCCGGCAAGCCTCCCACAAAAACCGCATTTATTCAGCACGTTATAGTTTATTGATGAAGGTGCAGTTCATATCCGGGCGGGCGTGATGCGGCCTTGCGGCGCGTAGGGCGCAGGATCAATGATCGGCTCATGCTCCAGCAATAAATCAGCGAGCAACTGACACGACGCGGGTGCCAGCACCAGGCCGTTGCGGTAATGACCGCAGTTGAGCCACAGCCCTTCGAAGCCGGGCACCGGGCCAATGAACGGAATGCCTTCAGGCGACCCCGGACGCAGCCCCGCCCACTGAGCGACAGGCTCGGCCTCCGCCAATGCGGGAATCAGTTCGATAGCCGAGGCCTTGAGGCTTTCAAGCGCTACCTCGGTCGTGCTCTTGTCGAAACCTGCGTGCTCCAGCGTACTGCCAATCAGGATATGCCCGTCACGCCGAGGAATTGCGTAGCGCCCTTTGGCCAGCACCATGCTGGGCAGGAAATCCGATGCGCACTTGTAGAGGATCATCTGCCCTTTGACAGGCTCGACTGGCAGCTCCAGGCCAAGTTGTTTCAACAGCTCACCACTCCAGGCACCCGCAGCGAGAATCACGCGGTCGGCGAGCACATCGCCCGAAGCCGTCTTCACGCCTTCGATTCCATCGTTGCGACGCAGGAAGCCAGTGACCTCGCACTGCTCGCGAATCTCGACACCGGGCATCGCCAGCAAGGCAGCCTTGAGGGATTTGACCAGTCGGGGGTTACGCACATTGGCCACGTCGGCCATGTAGATCGCCCGCGAATACCCCTGTCCGAGCACTGGCACAGCATCATGCACCGCTGAAATATCAACGCCACTCAGCGGCCGGTTTTCCCGTACCGCCCAGTCGAGCGCCTGCTGTTCATCCTCCAGATCCAGCCAGTACAAGCCGGTGGTGTGGACCTCGGGATCAAGGCCAGTCTGCCTGAAAAGCCGTTCGCCCAGATGCGGATAGAAATCCTGGGACCAGTGCGCCAGCGCTGTCACTGCCGGGCTGTAGCGCCAAGGGTATAGCGGAGAGACGATTCCCCCACCCGCCCACGAAGACTCAAGCCCAACGCCCGACCTGTCCAGCAGTACAACGCTCATGTGCGCCGATGCCAGATTGAAGGCGGTCAGCAAACCGATGACACCACCGCCGACGATCACTACATGTTGCTTGGGCATTTTGCTCTCTGGGCAAGTTGAAAAAGGTTATCGGCCCCAGCAGTCTTTCTTCGTCACGCCGCTGGACGCGCCTGTGTTGCTGTACTCACCCGTATTCTTGATGACGAAACTGCCGCACTTGTCGCCATTCATCATCGCGTTGCCGCTGGGTGTCGCCGTCAAGGTGAAGTCGGAGGCGTTCAGCACAGGAACGATGCCGTAATAGGTGTTTCCCTGGCTCAGACCTTGTGCCCCCACGTAAGTACCGCTCCGGGAATAAAAACGCTCCAGCGCCTGGGTCTGCTCGGACAGCAGACTGGCAATTTCAGCACGATGGGTGCGCTTCACGTACTCGGTGTAACTGGGGTAAGCCACCGCCGCAAGGATACCGACAATTGCCACGACGATCATGAGTTCGATCAGCGTAAAGCCTCTGGTTGTTGCTCGCATGGTCAGCTTCCCTATTGGATTTGTCGCCACATGATGCGTTGAAAAATATTGGCTGGCACCCAGCCCTTCAGCGGGTCGTAGTCGTCACCATTGCCGCTGCTGGTGGTGACATAAGTAACATCAAGCCCATCCTTGGAAACCGCGTACGCAGAAATGACAGGTATGCCGCTGCCGTACCCGATACCGGAAAAAAGCTGATCCCTCGCATCGAGCACGTTGTCCCCGTTGGTATCGATAAACGGAGAACTGAGCATTCCGCCTGATGCCGCATCCAGCTCGAAAAGTCGCCCGACACCCCTGCTTTCACAAGGATCCGAAGAGTTGACCGCTGCCGTCGTGAAAGCAATTCGGGTCTGAATGGGCTGAGGAGGAAATATTATTCGCTCCCCTACATAGGGATCGACAGTGGTCAAAGGCATGTACCACCCTTTCTTTGTTGACCAATCGACGGTATTAGTGGTGGATGTGTAGTAAGTCCGACCGCTTACAATAACGGGGGACGTATTGATCGTCTGAATTTGCAAATTGCCTTCTACGGTATTGCCTGTGCCGGAATCGGCGTCCCAAATGGCATAGAAATCCTGCAATGCCGCAGTTTGTTTGTCCGCGGTCTCGAGAAATTTACCGGTCCCGAAATAGATGATTTTGCCATTCAACGGATGATCCAGAATCAACGGCTGCACTGTAATTGGCTGGCTGGCACCACGCGGCGCGGTAAACAGCGGAGCACCGTTGAATGCCACCTTCCAGCCGCTGGCCGCCGCGGAACTGAGGTCGAACTTCCAAAGACGGCCCTTCAGATCACCAGCATAAGCAGCCTGGACCACATTCTGTGAGTTGACGCGCAGCCTGACCGACGACAAACCATTGTCCGTTTCATTATTGAGGACAGGCGTTGGAATTTCAGCAATCAAGGCACCCGTATTCGCATTCAGAACGAACAGAGACGCCCTCCCGGTAAAACTGCCATACCCATTACCTACCACCACAATGCCGGTGCCATCGCTCATACGCGCCGAGTCGGGCCTGGAGTAGGTAAAGCCCAGATTATTGAATAAGTTATTCGTATTTGAAGTGGTCGGCGCTCCAACCTCCCAAAGGGCACTTACGTTGTTGGCAGTGCCTTCAAAAAGCTTTACGGCGAACAGTGCCTTACCGCCCGCGCCCAGCCCGCTCACGGCCACCGTTCGCCAAGCCGAAGCGGAACCGGCCTGAGTATCGAAAACAGATATCTGCCCGTCGACGTTAAACCTGTGCACGCCAGAACCGTAATTCGTCGACGCAATCGTTGCCAGCGACGTCAGCGCAGTCGATGGCATGTACGCATAGCTTCGCGCACCTGTAGCGGCACTGATCACGTTGAAGAACCCATCGTTCGCGTTGACCAGCACATTGGAATTCATGTTGCTGGCTTTGGCACTCAGGTAAGCGGAGTAGGACGTACTGGTGCCGAAATCGGTCGAGGTTTTGTCCGAAGGAATTGCGACCACAAGGTTGGTGTTGATCAGATCACCCAACAGCCTTGTACGACTACGCAACGCCGCGTTAGCAGAACCCTTGGCCCACGCGATCATCTGGGCACCGTTAACGCCTGTGGGCAGCGTGGCGTTCAATGCGGTCTGCTGGGGCGCAGATAATGCAGTGAAGTCCAGTGCAATTCGAGCGAGCGATTGCGTATTCCAGGTCTCGAAAGCAGGGGCCGTAGAACTGGCAGTTATTGTTGTATCCGTATTCCAGGCAACGGCGCCAATATCACCGGTCGTGCTGTCAATATCATAAGCTTTGATCGTGCCGTGCCAGTCAGTTGGGTCATACAACGTCTGAAACAGTCGTGTACCTGTCTGCAGACTCGCAGAGCTCGCAGCCGCACCACCTCCTGAACCAGCTTTCGCATAAATATCACTCAGCGCAAGGTTCAACGCTGCATCCAGGGCTGAACTATCGTTCGCCTGAAAGTATTTCCCGCGGCCGTGAGCGTCGTTCGCCGCATCGACCAGCATCTGGTTGTTGGCTGTGAAGCCAATGGTGTAAGTACTCAGGTTTTGTTTAGGGAAACCTGCGGTGTCCCAGCTCTTCCCGGTCAGATCGCCCCCGGCAGCCGAAGCATCGCGACGCAGGTCGATGTCGTAGGCGAACTTGGCCAGGTCATCCAGATACAGCGTGTCGCCCTCTCCATCACCCGACAGATTGTTTCCGTCGTTGGCTGCATTCAGATCCCAGTTGGGCAATGAACGTGTGGTGTCAGCGACATCTTCCGGATCATTGGTGGGGAACGTGCGGTCGTAGGTCGGCAAACCATCGGTGACCACCACGCCGTAGTTCTTCTGACAGCGGTATTGAATGGGGCTCACATAGTTGGCAGCACTCTGATAAAAGGGCGCCATACCACGGAAATAACGGGTGATCTCGTAATAGGTTTCCGCCAGCGGCGTGTTGGCGGAAGGCGTCAGGTTGGCGATGGCCTGCTTGAGCGCGTTAACGTTGGCGGTGGCCTGCGTCTGAGTGACTGCTGGCTGAAACGTCGAGGCTGCGACCGGAGACAGATCGGTGACCACTCTGGAAATCCTGCCACCCGGCCCGAGATCGAAGTTGTTCGGCTCGTTGAAGGTCGCCAGTCCGATCCTGAGCGTAAGGTTGTTGGAAACCAGATTGGTCGCCACGGTCTTCGCAACATTCATGCGGAAATCGTTGGGGATCACACCGTTGGTGTAATTTCGCACACCGAAATCGAAGAAGCCAGGCGTGACCAGATCGATCAGATACGACAGGTAGTCTGCGGTATAACGCGTCAGGCCATTCCCGGCAGGATCAGGCAAAACGACGCAGTAACGAATACCGTTGCGAAAGATCGTGCGCCCACCGAACAGGCATGACAGTGAAATGCCGGCTACACCTGTCGCGTTGATGTCGCCCACTGAGAGCGTTTCTCCGCCCGAGATGGTGCTTATGAACGGACACGGAACCGTAATCAGACCACTCACACACTGCGTGGAGTAATACTGGATATCAGGGCGATTGACGTTCGGATCAAACCCGGACGCCCAGATGATGTTGTACATACTCCCAGAGTTGTCCACGAGCAGCATCAGGTTGGGCGGTACCACCGATGAGCTGAGCAACGGCACCTGTGCCGGTGTGAAGGCATAGACCGGCGCCGCAAGGTAAAGCGTCAACAGCACGCCATACACATATTTCAGAGCATGACGAAGCGCCTTAACAGTTGGCATAAATGCTCTCCAGCACGGTTCGTGAAGTGCCATTCTGGATAGCCACGGAGGTTACTCGGTAAAGGGTGACGGCACGGTTAACGGCACAATTTGTCGGACGTTTTACCGGCGTCATCGTCTTACCCAAATTCTGAACGGCATAAAAGCCTCCTCCAGCCGCTGCCGTCCAGGTCACACCGGAAGCCCCCACACCGGCAGCGGTTACCGTAGTGGACTCGGCAGGCGGTGCACACGCAGCTCCCGAACAGGCAGCCGGTGAAACAGTGCCTGCCTTGAGGGCAGACTCACCCAGGCGCAGCGCGCTTTCTGCCATCTGAAACGATTGATTGCGGACCACTACGCTGCCTGCCATTTTTTCCTGCAGGGTTGCGTTCTGCATTGAAGAAATCCCCAGCAACGTCAGCAACAGCAGAAACACCAGGCTCACCAGCAACACCATGCCGCCCTGATGGTGAGGGAAGGCAATGATCGAATTGAATCGCACGGTCTTTTTCATGCTGGGCCTGTTCAAAAGCGGTTACGCAAATAGGCGACAACGCTGTATTGCTGCTCTTCGACCCGGTTGTCGGGGTCACGCAACGTGAGGCTGATGCGCACACTGCGGATGTCGAGAGCATTGCCAGCGGTGATCGCCGTTTTGTAGGACATGGGATTACCGACCATGCCAAAGGAAACAGAAAAACTGGCCACATTCTGCAAGAGCGGTTGCGGATCAGCCGTCGCGCCGAATCTGATGCTCAGATCGGTCCCGGAAAGGCTGTAAACCAGTTGCCGCAATGGAAAGGCCGTCTCCCCGGCTGCGGGGGCTCTTGCGCCGTTGTAAAGCTGCGTCGTGCTTCTGCAGTCTGAGATGATGGTCCAGGTCGGCGTGCTACCCGTGCTCCCCACGTCAGCGGTCACCAGCGTGAGCTTCGCGTTCGCGTTGTCCCAGAGAATAGGATTATCGAGCGCGGCAGGCAGGGCAATGGCAGGTGCCACAGGCGTCACGTTGGAAAGATTCAGGCATCCATACATGCCGGTCATGCGAATTTCCTGAATCATCTTGCTCAACACAAAGCGCGCATCTTCCTGCATGCGTGCCGACGCATTCTGACTCTGGTACGTGCCTCTGGATGCGGTGAATATCTGGACGATACCCAGGCTGACAACAAGCCCGAGCACCAGAGCGACCATGATTTCGACCAGGCCGAAGCCTCTGGACAGCCTTCTCATGGATTCACCCCGATACGCGAAGTAAGCGTGAACGTCCGGGTCGTGGGGCTGGCGGGTGCAGTCCCCGTGTTCGCTACGGTATTGGCGCTCGCGGCACGCGTGTCGTCCCAGGTGATGGTGATGGTCACTTCAGGCGCATTGGCAACGTTGATCACCCCTGTCCCGGTCGCGCCTGCAAAATTGTTGATGTTGTTTTTGAAATCGAACAGATCCTGATCCCGCGCGACGTTGATATTGGCCCCCGGAGCCGCTGCCAGACTGTTCAGACCATAGGTTGCCAGGACGTTTTGTCCGCCGGTACTGGCCGCGTTGCCATCCACATTCGCCCGAATGCGATCCATCATGTCGTAGGCAATGAAACTGGCCTGACTGGTCATCGCCGCACTGTCCGTGTACTTCAAGGCGTTCAGCTGGATTGCCGCCGCGCCCAGCAGGCCGATGGCAAGGATCAACACCGAAACCAGTACTTCGATAAGGGTCATGCCGGTCTGGCGATGTCGGGGTTTATTGGGCATCAGCAGCTTCCACCGAGGACGATCCGGCCGGTCAGGCAAATATTCATGGTTCTGGTGACGGAGCCTCGGGTGTAAGTCATGGCCACCGCCGTAGCAGGCGCGATGAGTCCGCCCAGATTATTGAAATCAATGGCATTCACGTTGGCCGCCACGAGCGTGCCGCCGCTGCTCATGGCCGCCACCTTGCGCAAGACCTTGGTCGAGTCGGAAGCGACCGTGGCCGCATCGGCGACTCGATACACCTGCAACTCGGTATTCCATGCAGTCCCGGTGGTGGGCGCGATTCGCACACTCACTCCTCTGTTTATCGCCTCGAGCCGCGCATAGTTGAGGGCGCGCTGCAAATCATTGAGCTCGGTATCGGCCTTGTTGCTCTGCAGAGTGCTGGTGAAGTTCGGGATCGCGATAGCTGCCAGGATGCCCACCAGGGACACAGTGACTAACAATTCGATGAGGCTGAATCCCTTGGCTATATGACGCATTGAGTGTCTCCTAGACGTTACGACTATAAGGCAGCAATGCCGTCGGAAAATCTATAGCGGGACGTACGGTTGTTTTGCAATGACGAACGCCCGGACGCGTTTGAAGCGGTCTTTCCAGGGAAGGAAAACAGATGAAGCAGGCAGGATTTACGCTGATCGAACTGCTGGTGGTCGTCGCACTGGTTGCCATTCTTGCTCATGTCGCCATGCCTTCTCTTACGGACGTGATCGACAGCAACCGCAGACTCGTCGCTGCCCAGGAACTGGCCAGCGGAATACGGTCGGCACGAGTAGCGGCCATCACGCGCAACCAATGGACGACGATCCATGCAATAGACGGCGACTGGAGTAACGGTTGGCGGATTATTCTCGACTCGGACGGCAAAGGCCCCGACGATCAGGACGTGTTGCTCATCGAACGCGCAAGGTCGACCGACACCAGAATCGTCGGCAACAGGAAAGTGGCTGAACATCTGACATTCACCGGGCTGGGCGGCCTGCGTAACTCGGCCAACGGGACGATACATGTGTGCGTCAAAGACCAGCCGGTCAGCCACTATCGCGTGATAGTGGCCAGGACCGGGCGGGTCAGGATCGACGACAAGAAAGCTGATGCGCCACTGTGCGGCTGAGCCGACTCAGAGCAGCGACTTGACCCGCAATTCCTTGGGCATGGAGAACGTAATGTTCTCTTCGCGACCGGCCAGTTCATCGGCACCGGTGGCGCCCCAGGCCTGCAGTTGCTGGATCACACCGCGCACCAGCACTTCCGGCGCCGAGGCACCTGCGGTGATACCAATGCGCTCGACTCCATCAAACCAGCTACGTTGCATGTCTTCGGCACCATCGATGAGATAGGCAGGTGTCGACATGCGCTCGGCCAGTTCACGCAGGCGATTGGAATTGGAGCTGTTCGGGCTGCCCACTACCAGCACGACATCGCACTCGTCGGCCAGTTGCTTGACCGCATCCTGACGGTTTTGGGTGGCGTAGCAGATGTCATCCTTGCGCGGGCCGCCGATGGCCGGGAATTTCTGACGCAATGCATCGATGACGCGACTGGTGTCATCCATGGACAACGTGGTCTGGGTCACGAACGCCAGCGAATCCGGGTTACGCACCTGCAGGCTTGCAACGTCGGCTTCGTCCTCGACCAGATAGATCGCACCACCGTTGGCGGCATCGTATTGCCCCATGGTGCCTTCCACTTCCGGATGGCCTTCATGACCGATCAGGATGCATTCGCGACCATCGCGGCTGTAACGGGCGACTTCGATGTGGACCTTGGTCACCAGCGGGCAGGTAGCGTCGAACACCTTCAAGCCACGCCCGGCCGCTTCGGTACGTACGGCCTGGGAAACGCCGTGGGCACTGAAGATGACAATGACGTCGTCCGGCACCTGCTCCAGCTCTTCGACGAAGATCGCACCACGGGAGCGCAGGTCTTCGACGACGAATTTGTTATGAACCACTTCATGGCGCACATAGATCGGCGGACCAAACACTTCCAGAGCGCGATTGACGATTTCGATCGCGCGGTCCACACCGGCACAAAAGCCGCGGGGGTTGGCGAGTTTGATTTGCATGCTGTGCCTCATGGTTACGTGCGAAGCAGCCCGGCCGAAGCCGGGCTCGATATCGGGATCAGGACGCCAGAATCGCTTTCACTTCGAAGATCTGCACTTCAAAGCTCAGCGTCTTGCCTGCCAGCGGGTGATTGAAGTCGATAGTGACCTGTTCGTCATCGAATACCTTCACCACGCCGGGCAACTCGGTGTTGGCCGCATCATTGAAGATCACCAGCAACCCTTCGGACAGTTCCATACCCGCGAACTGCGAGCGTGGCATGATCTGCACGTTTTGTGGGTTGGGCTGACCAAAGGCGTTTTCCGGCAGGATCTGCACGGTCTTCCGATCGCCTGCCTTGAAGCCGAAAATGGCGGCTTCAAAGCCCGGTAGCAGGTTGCCGTCACCGACCTTGAAGGTGGCCGGAGCCTTTTCGAAGGTGCTGTCGACGGTGTCGCCGTTTTCCAGACGCAGGGCAAAATGCAGCGTGACCTGCGTGTTCTGACCGATGCGCAGCTCGTCGGACGAGCCTTGGGTCGAAGACTGTTCAGTCATGGGCAGGCTCTCCGGTTTTCTTGCTCTTGAACATATCCAGCGCCAGCATGATCGCACCAACGGTGATGCCGCTGTCGGCCACGTTGAAGGCCGGGAAGTGCCAACGGTTCTGCCAGTGGACCAGAATGAAGTCGATCACGTGGCCCAGCACGATGCGGTCATACAGGTTGCCCAGTGCGCCGCCCAGCACCAGTGCCAGCGCGATGGCCAGCCAGGTGTCGTCGCGCCCCAGACGCTTGAGCCAGACCACCAGCACCGCGCTGACCACAACGGCGATCAGGGCGAACAACCAGCGCTGCCAACCGGCACCGTCAGCCAGAAAGCTGAAGGCTGCACCGGTGTTGTACGCCAGCATCCAGCTGAAGTAGTCGGGAATCACCACGATCTGTTCGTACAGGTCCAGGCGGTTTTCGAAGTAGAACTTGCTGGCCTGGTCAATGACCAGCACCAGCACGCTCAACCACAACCAGCTCAGACGGCCGAAACGGCCCGGAGCGGAATCACGCATAGTGACGCACCTCGCCGACACCGCTGATGTTGTCCACGCAACGACCGCAGATTTCCGGATGCTCAGGGTTCACGCCTACATCCTCACGGTGATGCCAGCAACGGGCGCACTTGGCATGACTGGACTTGACGACCTTCAGCTTCAAACCGGCAACCTCGGTCACCACTGCATCAGCCGGAGCCGCTGCCAAAGGCGCGACGCTGGCGGTGGAGGTGATCAGCACGAAACGCAGTTCGTTGCTCAGCTTCGACAGATCCGCCACCAGCGAGTCTTCGGCATACAGGGTCACTTCAGCCTGCAGGTTGCCGCCAATAGCCTTGGCAGCGCGCAGGTTTTCCATTTCCTTGTTAACCGAAGTCTTCACCGCCATGATCCGCTCCCAGTAGGCACGGTCCATTTCGAAGTCGGCAGGCATTTCGGTCAGGCCTTCGTACCAGGTGTTGAGCATCACGGATTCGTTGCGCTCGCCCGGCAGGAACTGCCACAACTCATCGGCGGTAAACGCCAGGATCGGCGCGATCCAGCGAACCAGCGCTTCGGAGATGTGGAACAGCGCGGTCTGGCACGAGCGACGTGCCGTGCTGTTCGCGCCCGTGGTGTACTGGCGATCCTTGATGATGTCCAGGTAAAACCCACCCAACTCCTGCACGCAGAAGTTGTGGACCTTGGAGTACACGTTCCAGAAACGGTATTCGCTGTAGTTCTCTTGCAGCTCGCGCTGCAGCAGCAAGGTGCGATCCACCGCCCAACGGTCCAGCGCAAGCATTTCATCGGCTGGCAGCAGGTCGGTCGCCGGATTGAAGCCGGACAGGTTGGAGAGCAGGAAACGGGCCGTGTTGCGAATACGACGGTAGGCATCGGCGCTACGCTGCAGGATCTGGTCAGACACGGCCATTTCGCCGGAATAGTCAGTCGCAGAAACCCACAGACGCATGATGTCGGCGCCCAGCGAATCGTTGACCTTCTGCGGCGCAACCACGTTGTTCAGTGACTTGGACATCTTGCGACCGTTCTCGTCGACCACGAATCCGTGGGTCAGCAGTTCGCGATACGGCGCATGGTTGTCGATGGCGCAACCGGTCAGCAGCGAAGAGTGGAACCAGCCGCGATGCTGGTCGGAGCCTTCGAGGTACAGGTCGGCACGCGGACCGCTTTCGTGGCCCATCGGGTGCGAGCCGCGCAGCACATGCCAGTGCGTGGTGCCGGAGTCGAACCAGACGTCCAGTGTGTCGGAGATCTTGTCGTACTTGGCCGCCTCGTCACCCAGCAGTTCGCTGGCGTCCAGCTTGAACCAGGCCTCGATGCCTTCTTTCTCGACCCGCTGCGCCACTTCTTCCATCAGTTCGACGGTGCGTGGGTGCAGTTCGCCGCTTTCCTTGTGCAGGAAGAACGGAATCGGCACGCCCCAGTTGCGCTGACGCGAGATGCACCAGTCGGGACGGTTGGCGATCATCGAGTGCAGACGCGCCTGACCCCAGGCCGGAACGAACTGAGTGTCTTCGATGGCCTTGACCGCACGTTCACGCAGCGTGTCGCCAGTGGCGGGCTGCTTGTCCATGCCCACAAACCACTGCGCAGTGGCGCGGTAGATCAGTGGCGACTTGTGACGCCAGCAGTGCATGTAACTATGGCTGATGGTTTCGGTGTCCATCAGGCTGCCGACTTCGGCGAGCTTGTCGATGATGTTCTGGTTGGCCTTGAAGATGAACTGGCCACCGAAGAACTCCAGCGATTCGACATACACGCCGTTGCTCTGCACTGGGCTGATGATGTCGTCGTTGCTCAGGCCATAAGCCTTGCAGATATTGAAGTCGTCCACGCCGTAGGCGGGCGAGCAGTGAACGATACCCGTACCGGCACCCAGCTCGACGTAGTCAGCCAGATAGACCGGCGACAGACGGTCGTAGAGCGGATGACGGAAGTTGATCAGTTCCAGCGACTGGCCGGTGGTAGTCGCGATCACCGAACCTTCCAGCTTGTAGCGGGACAGGCAGGACTCGACCAGTTCTTCAGCCAGCACCAAGAGCCTGTCGCCGATATCGACCAGCGCGTAGTTGAACTCGGGATGGACGTTCAGCGCCTGGTTGGCCGGTATGGTCCAAGGGGTGGTGGTCCAGATGACGATGGAGGCCGGCTTGTCCAGCGAGGCCAGGCCGAATGCAGCAGCCAGCTTCGCTTCGTCAGCGATCGGGAACGCGACGTCGATGGTTGAGGACTTCTTGTCCTGATATTCGACTTCTGCTTCAGCCAGTGCCGAACCGCAGTCGAAACACCAGTTGACCGGCTTCAGGCCCTTGAATACGAAACCGCCCTTGACCATCTCGGCCAGCGCGCGGATTTCCCCGGCTTCGTTGGCGAAATTCATGGTCAGATACGGATTGCTCCAGTCACCCAGCACACCCAGACGGATGAACTCGGATTTCTGGCCTTCGATCTGCTCGGCAGCGTAGGCACGGCACAGCTCGCGGGTCTTGTCCGCGGACAGGTTCTTGCCGTGGGTCACTTCGACCTTGTGCTCGATCGGCAGGCCATGACAGTCCCAACCCGGCACATACGGGGCATCGAAGCCCGCCAGGGTCTTGGAACGCAGGATCATGTCCTTGAGAATCTTGTTGACGGCATGACCGATGTGAATATTGCCGTTGGCGTATGGAGGGCCGTCGTGCAGGACGAACTTCGGACGATCCTTGCCAATTTCGCGCAGCTTCTGGTACAGGCCAATGCTGTCCCAGCGCTGCAGAGTTTGCGGCTCGCGCTGGGGCAGGCCGGCCTTCATAGGGAAGGCGGTGTCCGGAAGGTTTAGCGTGGCTTTATAGTCGGTCATTTCAGGCTCTTGGTTAGCGGTTGACCATGCCAATGGGCACGGGCGGCGGCGACGTCCGCATTGATCGCCGTCTTGAGCGCCTCCAGAGAGGCAAAACGCTGCTCATCACGCAGCTTGTGGTGGAAAGCCACCGTCAAACGCCGGTCGTAAAGGTCGCCGGCAAAATCCAGAAGATGCACTTCAAGGTGGGCACTGCCATCACCCGCCACGGTAGGACGCACGCCGATGTTGGCGACACCCGCCCAAGCCTTGCCATCGATGTCCACGCTGACCAGGTAAACCCCGCTCAACGGCACACGACGACGCTTGAGTTGCACGTTGGCGGTGGGCGTACCCAACTGACGCGCCAGCTTCTGGCCATGCAAGACCCGTCCGGTGATCTGGAACGGGCGGCCGAGCATACGTTCGGCCAAGGCAAAATCCGCGGCAGCCAGGGCTTTACGCACCTTGGTACTGCTGACGCGGAGGCCATCGATTTCAACGGTCTGCGCCGCTTCCACCGTAAATCCGTAAGTCGTTCCGGCCTGCTGCAGGAAGTCGAAATCCCCGAGCCGGTCGCAGCCAAAACGAAAATCATCGCCCACTTCAAGATGCTGAATGCCCAGCCCGTCGATCAGCACGGTTTCCACGAAGCTGGCTGCACTGAGTTTCCTCAGGCGCTGGTTGAAGGACAGGCACAGAACCCGGTCCACACCCTCGGCGCTCAACAGTTCGAGCTTGTCGCGCAGACGTGCCAGTCGTGCCGGAGCAGTCTCTGGCGCAAAAAACTCACGAGGCTGGGGTTCAAAGATGACCACGCAGCTGGGCACACCCAATTCGACAGCCCGCTCACGCAGACGCGCCAGAATAGCCTGGTGGCCGCGGTGAACACCGTCGAAATTGCCAATCGTGGCGACGCAGCCCCGATGCTGGGGACGCAGGTTGTGAAGACCTCTAACCAGCTGCATAACGCACTTCTTGCTCATAAAGTGGCCGATTATAACCACACACGGCCCTGGACGACAGGCAACACGCCAGGACCCGATCAAAGCAGCCGGCGCGCAATGCACAAATCCGACAGCTCACCTTTGAATTACCGCTTACATGATGGCTTTGCGGGCAAAATCCCGAAGTCGGAAACCCAGCAACAAAAGCATCGCAAAATACGTCACCACACCGGCTGCCACCAGCGCGCCCAGACGCAGGAAACGCTCCAGCATGTGTCCTTCATCCCACGCGGGCATGACATGCATCATCCCCAGCAGAACGCCTGACATGGCCGCCACAGCGATCACCAGCTTGAACAGAAACTTCGCCCAGCCCGGCTGCGGCTGAAACAGGGCCTGCTTGCGCAACTGCCAGAACAACAGGCCGGCATTGATGCACGCCCCGACACTGATCGCCAGCGCCAGCCCCGCATGCTGCAACGGCACAATGAAGGCCAGGTTGAGCAACTGAGTCACAATGAGGGTAAAGATCGCGATTTTCACCGGGGTACGAATATTCTGCTGCGCATAAAAGCCGGGGGCCAGGACCTTGATCAGGATAATCCCCAGCAGGCCGACCGAATAAGCGACCAGCGCCCGTTGCGTCATCGCGGCATCCAGTGCATCGAACTTGCCGTATTGAAACAGAGAAACGGTCAGCGGTTCAGCCAGCAGACCCAAGGCCAGCGTGCAAGGCAGGACCAGCACGAAGCACAGACGCAGGCCCCAGTCGAGAATGCGCGAATACTCCTGACGATCCCGCTGGGCGTAGGTCTTAGACAGGATCGGCAGCAGAATCGTACCCAACGCAACTCCCAGAACACCAGACGGCAGCTCCATGAGGCGGTCGGCATAGTACATCCACGACACCGACCCGGCGACGAGGAATGAGGCAAATATCGTGTTGATGATCAGAGAAATCTGACTGACCGAGACGCCGAGGATGGCAGGAAGCATCTGCTTCATCACACGCCAGACACCTGAATCACGCAGATTCAGGCGCGGCAGTACCAGCATGCCGATTTTTTTCAGGTGTGGCAGTTGATACAGCAACTGCAGCAGACCGCCCGCCAGCACGGCCCAGCCCAGCGCCATGACCGGCGGATCGAAATACGGGGTCAGAAACAACGCAAAAAAGATCATGCTGACATTGAGCAGGGTCGGCACGAAGGCTGGTACGGAAAAGCGGTTCCAGGTATTGAGGATCGCGCCCGCCAGCGATGACAGCGAGATCAGCAATATATAAGGAAATGTCACCCGCAGCATATCCGAGGTCAGCGCGAATTTTTCAGGCGTGTCGACAAAGCCCGGCGCAGTGGCCCAGATCACCCAGGGCGCGAAGATCACACCCAGCAAGGTCACCAGTGCCAGAACGAGCGTCAGCAGTCCTGTGACGTAAGCCACGAACGTGCGAGTCGCCTCTTCGCCCTGCTGGCTCTTGTATTCGGCCAGGATCGGCACGAATGCCTGGGAAAAAGCGCCCTCGGCAAAGATGCGCCGCAGCAGGTTGGGCAATTTGAAGGCAATGAAGAAGGCGTCGGTCGCCATTCCGGCCCCGAAAGTGCGCGCAATGATGGTGTCCCGTATGAAGCCCAGGACCCGGGAAACCATTGTGATAGAGCTGACGGCGGCGAGTGACTTGAGTAGATTCATTGAAAGACTTGTATGCCTTGGCAAAGGATGGGCGATTAAGCCGTCCATTTATGCGATACTTCGCGCCGCTAAAAAGCCCGAAGCCAAAGGCCGCGAGTTTACAGGTCGCACGCCGGAAATAAATCATCCGGATAAAAGCAGCGACCACTCAGCGGAACACCTTAACTGCCCTTGACAAGACTTCAACTCATCGGCATGATTCGCGGCCTATTTTGTTTGCTATTTCACAAAGTCTTTCGAGGAGCTCGACGGTGGCCAACACACCTTCCGCCAAAAAACGTGCAAAACAGGCTGAGAAGCGTCGCAGCCACAACGCCAGCCTGCGTTCCATGGTTCGTACCTACATCAAGAATGTAGTTAAAGCCATCGACGCAAAAGACGCTGAAAAAGCGCAAGCTGCTTATGTTCTGGCTGTACCTGTTATCGACCGTATGGCCGATAAAGGCATCATCCACAAGAACAAGGCTGCTCGCCATAAAGGTCGCCTGAACGGTCACATCAAGGCCCTGAGCCTTGCTGCTGCAGCCTAAGCGATCCGCTTGTTGAAAAACCGACCCCAGGGTCGGTTTTTTATTGCCTGTGAGAAAGCGAGCGCACCCGGACGCAGAGCACCCCGAGACGCATCCCCACGCAGAGCGTGAGGAACGATCAGCTCGAGCGGTGTGCAATCAGGGGGCAGGCGCAGGCGACCATGGCAGGATCGGAATGGCGGTAACCGCATTCTGCGGACTGCCTTCGATGATTCGGTCGCTGTAGACCAGATACACCAGCGAGTTACGTTTCTTGTCGAAGAACCTCACCACCTGCATGGTCTTGAACACCAGCGACGTGCGCTCCTTGAAAACCTCATCACCATCCTTGAGGCTTTCCTTGAAGTGGATCGGACCGACCTGACGACAGGCAATCGACGCCTCCGCCCGATCCTCGGCCAACCCCAGACCACCCTTGATGCCGCCCGTCTTGGCACGCGACAGGTAGCACGTCACGCCATCAACCTTCGGATCATCGAAGGCCTCCACCACGATCCGGTCGTTCGGCCCGACCATCTTGAACACCGTCGACACCTGACCAATCTCTTCTGCCGAGACCAGCACAGGCACGAACAGCAAAGCAGTCAACAAACCTTTCATGACGCGCATCGAGCCTTCCCTTCCAGTTAATAACCCGACTCAGACGAGAATCAGGTTGTCGCGGTGAATCAATTCAGGCTCGGCCATGTAGCCCAGCTCGCGCACGATAGCCTCTGACGACTGACCGATGATCTTCTGCGCCTCCACTGCACTGTAGTTGCTCAAGCCCCGCGCCACTTCACGCCCGTCTTGCGCAACGCAAACCACCATCTCACCGCGCCGGAAACTGCCCTGCACCAGCTTGACGCCGACCGGCAGCAGACTCTTGTGATCCCGAGCCAGGGCCGACACCGCACCGTCATCCAGCACCAGCGTACCGCGAGTCTGCAAATGCCCCGCCAGCCACTGCTTGCGCGCAGCCAGCATGCCGCGCTCAGGCGACAGCAGCGTACCCAGCCGCTCACCCCCCTTGAGCCGCGCCAGAACGCGCTCGATGCGACCACCGACAATCACGGTGTGCGCCCCTGAACGAGCCGCCAGACGTGCAGCACGCAGCTTGGTTTGCATCCCGCCACGCCCCAGCGCCCCGCCCGTGCCGCCCGCCACCGCATCCAGAGCAGGATCATCAGCGCGAGCCTCGAAAATCAGCTGCGCATCGGGGTTGTTGCGCGGATCAGCATCAAACATGCCGTCACGATCCGTAAGAATGACCAGCAGATCAGCCTCGACCAGATTGGCCACCAGGGCCGCGAGCGTGTCGTTGTCGCCGAAGCGGATCTCATCAGTGACCACGGTATCGTTTTCGTTGATGACCGGCACCACGCCCAGCTCGACCAGAGTGCGCAGCGTGCTGCGGGCATTCAGATAGCGCTTGCGATCAGACAGGTCGTCGTGAGTCAGGAGGATCTGCGCAGTGCGCCGATCATGCTCGGCAAAGCTCGACTCCCACGCCTGCACCAACCCCATCTGACCGATGGCGGCCGCAGCCTGCAGCTCGTGCATCGCACTGGGTCGAACAGTCCAGCCCAGGCGACTCATACCGGCAGCGACCGCCCCGGAGGAAACCAGCACCAGCTCGACGCCTGCCTCGTGCAGCGCCACCATCTGCTCGACCCACACACCCATGGCCGCACGATCCAGACCCTTGCCATCTGCCGTCAGCAAGGCACTGCCGATCTTCACGACCCAGCGCTGGGCACCCGTCACTTTGCTGCGCATCATCTTCCAACCTTAGCCAGAGAGTTTTCAAATTCGAGATACAAAAACGCCGCTGACAAACGTAGCGGCGTTCAAGTTTACTTCAAGCGATCAGTCACGGACGTAAATGATTTCCGGACCATCTTCATCGTCCACATCTTCTTCATCCCAGTCATCGTCGCCGATGTCATGCACGCTCTTCACGCCACTGCGGCGCAACGCACGCTGATCATCCAGCGCCTGCAGCTGTGCACGCGCCTCATCTTCGATGCGCTGATCCAGCTCGGCAAGCTCTTCGGCGTAGCCAGGCTCCTCAGCGATGCGCAGGCTGCGCTCTTCGAGATAGCGCATGATGTCGCGCGTCAGTTGCTCGGTGCCTTCTTTGGCAATGGCAGAAATCACGTAAACCGGACCGGTCCATTCCAGACGATCAACGATTTCCTGCTTGCGCGCCTCATGCTCTTCTTCAAGCAGTTGATCGCACTTGTTCAGCACCAGCCAGCGATCACGATCCGCCAGGGACGGGCTGAACTTGACCAACTCGTTGACAATGATTTCAGCCGAATCCGCAGCGCTGGTTTCATCCAGCGGCGCCATGTCGACGAGGTGCAACAGCAAACGAGTACGCGCCAGGTGCTTGAGGAAGCGAATCCCCAGACCTGCACCATCGGATGCGCCTTCGATCAGACCTGGAATGTCGGCAACGACGAAGCTTTTCCAGCGATCGACACTGACCACACCCAGGTTCGGCACCAGCGTTGTGAACGGATAGTCGGCCACTTTCGGCTTGGCAGCAGACACCGAGCGAATGAAGGTACTTTTGCCTGCGTTCGGCAAGCCAAGCAGACCAACGTCCGCCAGCACTTTCAATTCCAGCTTTAGATCACGCTGATCGCCAGGCTTGCCCGGCGTGGTCTGGCGTGGAGCACGGTTGGTACTGGATTTGAAGCGCGTATTGCCCAGACCGTGCCAGCCACCCTGGGCAACCATGATGCGCTGACCATCCTTAGTCAGGTCACCGATGATTTCCTGAGTGGTGGCGTCGATGATCGTGGTGCCGACCGGCACGCGCAGCACCAGCTCTTCACCCTTGCGACCGGTGCAGTCAGTGCTGCCACCATTGGAACCGCGCTCGGCATCGAAGTGGCGCGTATAGCGATAGTCGACCAGGGTGTTCAGGTTGACGTCGGCCATCATGTAGACCGAACCGCCATCGCCGCCGTCACCACCGTTAGGGCCACCATTTTCGATGAATTTTTCGCGACGGAAGCTCATGCAACCGTTGCCGCCGTCACCGGCCTTTACTCGAATGGATACTTCATCTACAAATTTCATAACGCACGCCTCCCGCCACAGGGACGAGCAGAACCACATAAATTACATAAGACTCTTGCAAAAATGAGCGTTGCGATACCGATCAGAAACCAGCGACCCCAAGGGTCAACATCACAACAGCCCGCACAAACAGTTTTGCAAGAGACTCACCTGACTCTCTACCTCTACAAACGAAAAAGCCCCGTCGCAAGACAGGGCTTTTAAGCTACTGCGTGATTACGCTGCGGAGACTTCAGTCTTCGGAACGATGCTCACGTAGCGGCGACCGAAGGCGCCCTTGACTTGAAACTTGATCACGCCTTCCACTTTCGCGAACAGGGTGTGATCTTTACCCATGCCAACGCCGTAGCCAGCGTGGAATTGGGTGCCGCGCTGACGCACGATGATGTTGCCCGGAATGATAGCCTGGCCGCCATACATCTTCACGCCAAGGCGTTTGGCTTCTGAGTCGCGCCCGTTACGGGTACTACCACCAGCTTTTTTGTGTGCCATGAGTCAATTCTCCAAATGAGGATTAGGCTGAAATTAAGCCTGAATACCTGTGATTTTGATCTCGGTGTACCACTGGCGGTGGCCCATGCGCTTCATGTGGTGCTTACGACGACGGAACTTGATGATGCGAACCTTATCGTGACGACCTTGCGAAACCACTTCTGCCACGACAGTAGCGCCAGCAACAACCGGAGCACCGATATTGACGTCGTCGCCATTGCCAACCAGCAGAACGCGGTCGAAAGTGACGGATTCGCCAGTAGCGATTTCCAGTTTTTCAATTTTCAGGTATTCACCTGGGGCGACTTTGTACTGCTTGCCACCGGTAACAATTACTGCGTACATGGTATTTCTCCGAAAATCCTGCTCACCCAGCTCTTTATAAGAAGAGTATCGGCTGGCATGGCTGCATAAGGCTGGAACGGCCCGTTTGCAATTGCGTAAGGCAGGTGCTGCCCAGGAAAGTTAGGGTGCGCGATTGTACGCAAGCCCAGGATGGGTTGCAAGAGGCCGCTCGTCATACCTTGACACGCTCTACCCCGCGACCTAGCATGCGGCGCAACCTTTCCGGAGCACGTGTCGCTGATGCAACCCCAAGCCTTCTACCGCGCGGTGGCGGACGACTTTAGTGCCGTTGACGTTATCATCAAAAAGCAACTGACGTCACGCGTACCGCTGGTCTCGAAAATCGGCGACTACATCACGTCCGCTGGCGGCAAACGCCTGCGTCCTCTGCTGGTATTGCTCTGTGGCAAGGCACTGGGCCGCGAAGGTGACGATGTACGCCTGCTGGCCGCCACCATCGAATTCCTGCATACCGCCACCCTGCTGCACGACGATGTCGTCGACATGTCCGGCATGCGCCGCGGCCGCTCGACGGCCAACGCCCTCTGGGGCAATGCGCCAAGCGTGCTGGTCGGTGACTTCCTTTATTCGCGCTCCTTCGAAATGATGGTCGAACTTGGCTCGATGGATGTGATGAGAATCCTGTCCAAGGCCACTCGCGTCATTGCCGAAGGCGAAGTGTTGCAATTGTCCAAGGTTCGCGACGCCAGCACCACTGAAGAAACTTACATGGAAGTGATTCGCGGCAAGACCGCCATGCTGTTCGAAGCCTCGACCCACAGCGCTGCTGCGCTGTGCAGCGCTTCTGCCGAGCAGACCGAGGCGCTGCGCACCTTTGGTGATCACCTGGGTGTCGCCTTCCAGTTGGTGGACGACCTGCTGGACTACCGCGGCGATGCCGAAACACTGGGCAAGAACGTCGGCGACGACCTTGCCGAAGGCAAACCCACCCTGCCGCTTATCTACACCATGCGCGAAGGTACGCCCGAGCAGGCTGCTCTGGTTCGTCAGGCCATTCAGAAAGGCGGCCTTGAAGATCTGGAAAGCATCCGCAACGCCGTCGAAAGCGCTGGCGCTCTGGATTACACCGCTCAGCTGGCCCGTGACTACGCCGCCAAGGCCATCGCCTGCCTGGACGCCCTGCCGCCCAGCGAGTACCGCGATGCGCTGGTCGAACTGAGCGAGTTTGCAGTCGCGCGTACGCACTGATTGCATCAGCAGCACGAAAAAGCCCGTCCATGTGACGGGCTTTTTGTTTCACTGAATGTACCCAGCGCTCTGATCCACCTCCCGGTAATCGGACACCGCCTTTGATCGCTCCTACGCTCCGGGTGCGCGTGTCTTTCATCATTCACTGACCCACATCAACCACCCGGCACAAAATGAGAATTAATCTCAATAGAGCCTTGCTATTATCTCAATAAGAATTATTCTCATCAAACCGATACAGGAGATGGAACATGACTTATTTGATCGATGCATGGCTGGACCGTCCACACCCGTACCTGCGGATTCTTCATCGGGAAACCGGGGAAGTGTGTGCCGTACTGGAAGAGGAAGCGCTGGAGGAGTTGCGTGATCAGGGCGATCTGGATGTTTACAGCCTCAGTTCCAGCGAGCCGGTGGTGCTCAAGGAGCTGGTGCGCAATCTGTTTCTGTTCTGCTATGCGCGGGCGTTGCGCCCGATAGGCGAGTTGCACTGAGCATGAAGCATCAGCACAACCCCGTTGCTGAACGGATCAAGACGACTCGTTCAGCAACCTTGCGTACCGCCTGAATCCGTTACAGAACGGCCAGCAGTTCCACGTCAAATACCAGCACGCTGTGCGGTGCGATGCTGCCAACGCCTTGCGCGCCGTAAGCCAGCTCGCTCGGCACGTACAGACGCCATTTGCTGCCGGTGTTCATCAGTTGCAGCGCCTCGGTCCAGCCAGCGATCACGCCGCCAACCGGGAATTCGGCTGGTTCGCCACGATCGTACGAGCTGTCGAACACGGTGCCATCGATCAGCGTACCGTGGTAGTGAGTACGAACCTGATCTTCACGCGTCGGCTTTGGACCGGTGCCAGCGGTCAGAACTTCGAACTGCAGACCCGAAGCCAGTGTGGTCACGCCTTCACGCTTGGCGTTTTCCGCCAGATAGGCCAGACCGGCGCCTGCCGCTTTCTCGGCCTTGGCAGCCGCTTCAGCCTGCATGATTTCGCGGATGACCTTGAAGCTGGCGGACATTTCTTCCTGACCTACGCGGCTCGGCAGGCTGTTGAACGCATCGGTCAGGCCAGCCAGGATGGCGTCCAGATTGACGCCAGGTGGCGGGTTGTCGCGCAGTTGGTCGCCCAACTGACGGCCAATACCGTAGCTGACGCGTGTTTCGTCGGTGGACAGATTGACTTCGGACATGACACTGCTCCGCAAAGGGGCGCGCTGTCGGCGGACATGAGAACCTGTGTGGCAATCACGACCCGCTCGGTGGCACCCCGAACCAAAAGGGCAAACAGCCTAGCACAATTGGCCTGACAGGCCCTACCACCGTGGCAAAGCGCTACGTTGCGTCAGGACCAGGATGAGTGAAAGGAGATCGGCATGCGCATCTCGGAACGGTCGTTGACCGGCATGCCACACAGCTCGTCATGCACCACGCAGTGGACCAGATAGAAAGGCACCACCGGGAGGTTCTTGAGCAGGTCGCGTGCATGTTCGACAGAGCGCAGATGCAAGGTCTTGCCCGCTTGATCCTTGAGCATCCCGGAGCTGCCGTTCATCAGCACCTCCAGCAGATAAATGCCGCCCTCGATCGAGATCAGATTCAGCTCATTGACCCGGCCAGCCTGAGCATGGTCGGTAAATTCCTGATAATTCATGATCGAACCTCTTTCGTCGTTTGCTGAAAGCATCGCAGCGGACTTTTTACAGCACGCCGAAACAACAATCCAGAAACGAAACCGCCCGCCCCTCGTTCGTTTCAAGCGCGGGGCAGGCGGAGATGAGCCTGAAGCAGCGAAGGGTTTACTGCTTGGTCAGCTTGTCCAGTTTGGTCAGCTTGTCCAGATAGCCCATTGCGAACGCCGAGATCACGAAGGTCATGTGGATGATCACGTACCACATCAGGTATTCAGTCTTGATGTTGGTGGCGTCCATGAACACGCGCAGCAGGTGGATGGACGAAATCGCCACGATGGACGCTGCGACTTTCATCTTCAGCGACGAGGAATCCATGGTGCCCAGCCAGTTGAGCTTTTCTTTGTCTTCATCGATATCCAGCTGCGAAACGAAGTTCTCGTAGCCGGAGATCATGACCATGACCAACAGACCGCCCACCAGCGCCATGTCGATCAGCGACAGCAGCACCAGGATCAGATCGGCTTCGGCCAGGCTGAAGATATTGGGGAGGACGTGAAAGATTTCCTGAAAGAACTTCAGGCAGAGCGCCAGCAACCCAAGGGACAAACCGAAATAGATCGGCGCCAGCAACCAGCGCGATGCATACATGGCATTTTCGAAGAAACGTTCCATTGAGACTCGCAAGTGTTTTGAAAAAGACGCGCGAGTATATCAGCGGGAACGCAAGGCTCTAGGTGTGCGACAAAATAACGCAGAAGCCACGATCTAGAATTTGAACGGAGAAGAACGCTGATAGCTGGAACTGTCGCTGTTGATCCGGCGCAGTTCAGCCTGCATGTGCAGCGTCCAGATGGGCACATCGGCAGTATGGTAGCCGCCCAACAGCAGATTTTCGGCAATGCTGCTCAGAACGGACTCGGCAGCAGCGAGACTGTTGAACGGTCCCTGGGAGCGAAGCGCAGAAGGTTGCTCGCCAGACATTCCGGCAGCAAACAGCAGCATCCACAGGCCATCTTGGCCAGGCATCGGCCGGATGACGCATTCGATACGGGTGATGAGCCCGAGGCATTCACGGTTGAGGCAGAGGCTGCGCGACATGGCGAGCTCCTTTTCAGCAGCGGTATCACCCTCCTCCACGGCAGGAAAATGCGCCAGTCCATTTGGCCACCACGATCACCTGAGAGGATAGAAGAAAAGTCGGATTGCAAAACCTTGCCTGATGAACGGGCACCGGGTGTTCAGGAGAACACCCGGTGCCCTTCAGTCCGGCATCAGACCTTGAGTTCCGGTTGCAGCTGGGCAGGCTCCTTTTCCAGCTCTTCCTTCAGGTCTTCATCGCTGAGCATTTCGGCGATGTCGCGCAGACGCTCGACCACGCGCGCATTGACGCTGCCTTCGGGGAATTCGCCCTGCTCATTCGGCGAACCGGCCGGCTCGCCCACCAGCAGGCTCAAGGCTTCATCAGCCTGGCGCACCGCGTAGATGTGGAACTGACCGTCACGCACGGCCTGCACTACGCGCTCATCAAGCATGAGTGTGGTCACGTTGGCGTGCGGGATGATTGCACCCTGCTCGCCCGTCAGACCGCGCGCCTCGCACAACCGGAAGAAGCCTTCGATCTTCTCGTTGACCCCGCCGACCGCCTGCACTTCACCAAACTGGTTGATGGAGCCTGTGATCGCGAAACACTGCTTGAGCGGCCTGCGGGACAACGCCGAAATCAGCGTGCACACCTCGCCCAGCGAGGCGCTGTCGCCGTCGACGTAACCGTAGGATTGCTCAAGCGCGATGCTGGCCGAGATCGCGAGCGGAAATTCCTGCGCATAACGGCTGCCCAGGTAACCGGTCAGAATCATCACGCCCTTGGAGTGGATCGGCTGCCCGAGGTTGACCTCACGCTCGATATCGACGATGCCGCTGCCCCCCGGATAGACGGTGGCGGAAATACGCGCCGGCACGCCGAACGCCGAATCCCCCACTTCCAGAACCGTCAGGCCGTTGCACTTGCCGACAGCCGCACCGTCGGTGTCGATCAGAATGACCCCGGCCATCATGTCATCGAGAATCCGCGCCGAAACGCGCCCGGTGCGCGTGGCCTTGGCCTTGAGCGCGCGCTCGATGTGACCTGCGTCGGTCCTGTCATCGCTGGCCAGTTGACGAATGAAATCCGCTTCGCTGACCAGCTGGAACAGATCACCGATACGCGCCGAGAGACGCCCCTGATGCTCGGCCAGACGCGCGCTGTAGGTCGCCAGACGCGCAACGGCGTCGGCAGTCAGCGGTGCCATGCCCTCTTCCGAGGTGCGGGTTTTCAGCAACTGGGCAAATTGCTCCAGGGTTTCGTCGACCATCGGAATTTCTTCGTCGAAGTCGACCAGCACCCGGAACATCTCCTGGAAGTCAGGATCCAGATCCTGCAGCGTGTAATACAGCGAGCGCGATCCGATGATGACGATCTTGACGTTCCAGGGAATGACCTGCGGCGTGAGGGTCACCGTTGCGACACGGCCCAGCTCGCCCAGCGGCGATTCCATTTTCAGCTTGCGCGACTGCAGAGTGCGCTTGAGCGCGTCCCACACGAAGGGCTCGCCGAGCATTTTCTCCGCTTCCAGAATCAGGAAGCCGCCATTGGCACGGTGCAGTGCGCCCGGGCGCAGTTGACGATAGGTCGTGTAGAGCGCGCCCTGATCGGTGCTGTATTCAATGCGGCCGAACAGGTTGTCGTAGGTCGGATGCGGCTCAAACACCACCGGTGCGCCGCCATCGTGTGTATGACCGACCACCAGGCTCGGGCTGTAATGCTCTTCAAGCAGCTTGCGGGCCTGAGCATCGGTCTTGCTGTCGTCGACCAGTTGCTCGACCAGTGTCTTGAGCAGGTACACCTGCATCGCCTGCAGATACGCGCAGACGGCAGCGTTCTCGGCGTACTTTTCCGACAACGGTGCCAGCAAAGGCTGCAGGGTCAGGGTGATGGTTTCCTCGTTGAGCTGACGCAGTTGATTGCTCGACTCACGCTTCCACTGCGGCAGGCTGGCAAGCTCTTCATTCAGGCGCTCTTCAAGCGCGGAAATGTCTTCATGAAAACGCTCGCGATCCGCTTCCGGCAGTTGCGAGAATTCGGCTTCGTCCAGTGCCTTGCCGTCTGCCATCGGCGTGAAGGCGATGTTGCTGCTGTCGCGGTACAGCGCGATGTCCTTTTCCAGCGACAGGCGCTCGATCACGTCCAGCGCGCGGTCGTAGCGCTGATTGAAGGCACGATCGATCGAGCTCTTCTTTTGCTGATACGAGGGGTGCTCGAACACGGCCGGAAAGGTCACCAGCAGGTTATCGATCAGGCCGCCGATGTCGGCAATGAATGCTTGCGCGCTGCCCGGCGGCAGCTCCAGCGCACGCGGCTCGCGAGGTTCGTCGAAATTGTTGACGTACACCCAGTCCGACGGCGTATGCATACGCTTGCCTTCGGCCCTGAGGTAGCGCTTCACGAACGAGAACCGGCCGGTGCCGGGCTCGCCCATGACAAATACGTTGTAACCGGGACGCGGCATCGCGACCCCGAACTGCAAGGCTTCTACCGCTCGCTCCTGGCCGAGCACACCGCGAAAGGGTTCCAGATCGTTGGTGGTCGTAAAGCTGAACTGCTCAGCGGAAAACGGACGGGTCAGCGCGTGTGGCGCCAGGCGTAGGTTGGCTGCGACAGAATCGGGCATCAGTGTTCCTTACATCAGGCGGGGCAGATGCAGGCATTCTGGCGCTCGCTGCACACGACTTGCAAGACAGGCTTTCAAGGCAGCAGACGTCTGAAAGACTTTACATCCATGAAAGACGTTTCATCTGCAATAAAAAACGCGGTTTTACGCAATATTCTGCAATAGCTCACGGAACCCTTGAAGCCTGCCTAAACTCAAAACGTCGCGGATCGCTGAAAACAGCTTTCCGGCATGGTGTGACACGAAAGAAACTCGACCCTTGGCTGACCATAAAGAGAAAAAAGCTATGAAACGGATTCTTCTAGGAACGCTCTTCGCCGCTGTATCCATCAACGCCATGGCCCAAGCGCCAGGCGGCCCGGATTGTGGCTGGGGCAACATGCTGTTTGAAGGTCAACGCGGCACTCCCGCTCACTTCCTGGCTTCTACTACCAACGGTACTTCGGGCAACGCCACGTTCGGCATGACGTCCGGCACCAACGGCTGCTCTACCAACAGCGCCCTCACTTATGGCGGCAAATCCTGGCTGGCCATGAACGGCATGATGGATGAGCTTTCCAAAGATATGGCCATGGGCCAAGGCGAAGCACTGACCACTTACGCGGTCGTGCTCGGTGTCGCCCCGGAAGATCGCGCGCATTTCGCCGCTGTCACTCACGAGCACTTCTCGCAAATCTTCAGCAAGGCTGACGCCACTGCCGAAGACGTTCACGCCAACACCGTCAACGTTCTGAAAAACGATCCAACCCTGGCCAAGTACGCTACCCAGGCTTAAAGTCGTTCGCCCGCCCCTCTTCATGAGGGGCGGGACTCTTCTCCCTGACTAGTTGCCCTCTATGCTCAAACGTCTTGCCTTGCTGGCGCTGTTTGTCTGTGCCCCCTTGTCTGCCGCGCCGCGTGTGGCTGCCGACCGTTTGCAGCAACTGGCCAACGAGCCATTCTGGATTTCACTGGGCCATTACGAGGCGGGCAAGCTCGGCGGCTGGCGCAGTTACGTAGACGACCCCAAATTCTTTCTCGCGGCCGATGGCGCGCATGACCCGACGGCTGAACTGAGCGCGACGCTCGACGCCATTTATGCGCCCGTCACCAACGAGCAGACCCACGCACAGTGCGTCTACCCTGCAAGGACCCGCTGGCTGCGCGATCAGTTGAAACTGACCGATCTGCCGGTGCTGGACTGCAAGGAATTCAAGACCTGGTACAAGGACGTCGCGCCGGACAGCACCGTGCTGATCTTCCCGGCGGCCTACCTCAACAGCCCGTCGTCCATGTTCGGCCACACGCTGCTGCGCATCGATCCGGCCAGCGCGAAGGCGAACAGCACCACGTTGTTGAGCTACGCGATCAACTTCGGCGCCTACATCGAAGGTATGGACAACAGCATTCTCTATGCCTGGAAAGGCCTGATGGGCGGCTACCCCGGTCTTTTTGCACTGGTGCCGTATCAGGAAAAACTGTCGGAATACCGCAGTCTGGAGAACCGCGATCTGTGGGAGTACCGGCTGAACCTGACGCCCGAAGAAACCGGACGCATGGTCGAGCACGTCTGGGAGCTGAAACAGATTCGTTTCAGCTACTTCTTCTTCGATGAAAACTGCTCGTATCGTCTACTGGAACTGTTGCAGGTTGCCCGCCCCGGCCTGCACCTGACCGAACAGTTTGGCCTGACGGCCATCCCGACCGACACCGTCAAAGCCATCAAGGCCGCTGGACTGGTGGAGAGTATCGATTACCGGCCTTCTCGCGAACGCGAACTGCTCAGCCGTGCCGAACCGCTGAACGCTGACGAACAACAATGGGTATTGAAGGTCAGCGCGGACCAGAAACAACTGCAGGACCGTCAGTACCTGGCCCAGCCCAAGGAGCGCCGCGCGTTGATTCAGGACGCGGCCTATCGCCTCGAACGCTATCGTGCCAACGGACTGGAACGTGACACCGCGCGCTCCCAACGCAGTTTCGAACTGTTGCAGGCCATCAACCAGAACCCACCGCCGCAATTGGATATCCAGCGACCCGGCCTGCCGGAAGACGGACATGAATCACGTACCTGGCAGCTGGGTGTCGGCACACGGGGCGACCGGGCGTTCGGTGAGTACGGCCTGCGCATGGCGTATCACGACCTGAACGACAATGCCTACGGTTTCCCACTCGGCGCTCAGATCGAGATTCTGCAACTCAAGGTACGCCAATACGAAGGTAACGACTGGCAGGTCCAGCAACTGGATCTGGCGACCATTCGCTCGTTGACACCACGTACCGAACTGCTCAAGCCGTGGTCATGGCAAGTCACCGGCGGCCTCGAGCGGGTGCTGGGCAAACATGGCGATGAAAATCTGGTCAGCCACGTCAATGGCGGCGCAGGCGGCACCTGGCAGTTGGGTGACGAAGTGCTGGGCTTCGTGCTGGGCACAGTGCGCGTCGAGCACAACAATGACTTTTCGGCATTCATCTCGCCAGCTGCAGGTTTCAACACCGGCCTGCTGTGGCGCAACCCATTGGGCAACCTGAGCCTGGAAGCCAAGGGCGACTACTTCACCAACGGCGAAGTACGCCGCAGCGTCAGTCTCAACCAGCAATGGGAACTGTCCCGAAACGTAGGCCTGCGCCTGAGTGCCCAGCGTGAATTCAGCCAGATGAGTTCGCCACAGAACGAAGTGATGCTCGAAGTGAAGTGGTATCACTACTGATCCCGTTGGACAGCGATCCCTTGCGCCCTTGAAAGGGCGCGGACCCGCAGCATCAAGAACAAGCAACGCAAAGGGTGCCAGGTCTGTGGAGGTCATTAAAAACTGCAGCGGATGCGTGAGACCAGCGACTCAGCGTAAATCGTTCATCGGCTGGCACAGCGCTACTACCTATTCCCTACATCGTTTTTACAAATAACTCACACATTCGCTTCTAGACTCACCTCATACGTCGAGGAAGTCACCATGAAGCTGCATTGGGTGTTGTTGTCGCTGGCCATCGGGCTGGCAGGTTGTCAGTCCGCCCGTGACCAGATGCTGGCTGAAGGGTACCCGCCAGGCTTCGCCGACGGGTATCAGGATGGATGCGTCAGTGGCAAGGCGGCAGCGGGCTCGTTTTCCGGACAGTTCAGAAAAAACGTCCCCCGCTACCTGAAGGATCGCCTCTACGCCCAAGGCTGGAGCGATGGATTTCGCCAGTGCCAGGCGTCCGAGGACCGTCGTGACCGACTCAGCCCCGGCCAGATATTCAATGACCGGGACCGCGACTGGGAGCGGGAAAAGACTCGCAGCGCCGCAAAAGCCTACCGCCCGAACTGATTGAAACGCAGCATCCGGCATTTCAACGAAACCAATCACGCCTCACCGTGGCCCAACCCCAATTGAGGGAGGACACTTCATGAGTCGCGCATTTGTAAACGAAGACAACGCCGCCGCAGATGCCAACCAGCCGGTCGAGCGAACGGTCAGCGAGCAGCCCAATTACGTCACCGCTCACGGTCTGGTATTACTGCAACAGCAGGTGAGTGATCTTCAGTCGCAGCATAGCGCCCAGACGACGTTAGGCGACAACGCCGACAAGCAGCGTCTGGCAGACCTGGAGCGCGACCTGCGTTACTTCAACCAGCGCCTGCAAAGCGCACAGGTGGTCACACCCGCCCTTTCGACCGAAAAGGTGCAGATTGGCAGTTGGGTGACATTTGCCGATGAAGACGATCGCCAGCAGCGTGTGCAACTGGTTGGGGAAGATCAGGCCGATGCGGCCAATGGGTTGATCAATTGGGGCTCGCCGCTGGGCCGTGCGTTGCTGGGCGCGCAGTTGGGCGATGAGGTGTTATGGAAACGACCGGCGGGCGATCAGGTGATCGAGGTGGTGCTGATCGAGACGGACGAAGGCTGATACAACGGGAGCGCCAGAAACGGCGCTCCTGTTGTCTCAGTATTACGCCAGCTTCTTGTGGCGTACGCGGTGCGGCTGGGCAGCAGCATCGCCAAGACGCTTTTTGCGGTCAGCTTCGTATTCGGTGTAATTGCCTTCGAAGAATACGGCTTGCGAGTCGTCTTCGTACGCCAGAATGTGGGTCGCCACACGATCAAGGAACCACCGATCGTGGGAGATCACAATGGCCGCGCCCGGGAAGTCCAGCAGTGCCTCTTCAAGCGAACGCAAGGTCTCTACGTCAAGGTCGTTGGACGGTTCGTCGAGCAGCAGCACGTTGCCGCCTTCTTTCAGGGTCAACGCCAGGTGCAGACGACCGCGCTCACCACCGGACAGGTCCTTGACGAACTTCTGTTGATCACCGCCCTTGAAGTTGAAGCGGCCGACATAGGTGCGCGACGGGATTTCGTAGTTGCCGATACGGATCACATCCGAACCATCCGAGACCGCCTGGAACACCGACTTGCTGCCATCCAGATCGTCACGGCTCTGGTCAACGCAGGCCAGTTGCACGGTTTCACCGATTTCGATGCTGCCCGAATCCGGTTGCTCCTTGCCCATCAGCATGCGGAACAGGGTCGATTTACCCGCACCGTTACCGCCGATCACGCCGACGATGGCGCCTTTGGGCATGGCGAATGACAGGTTGTCGATCAGAACGCGATCGCCATAGCCTTTGGTGACGTTCTTGAACTCGATGACCTTGTCGCCCAGACGCGGACCGGCCGGGATGTAGATCTCGTTGGTCTCGCTGCGCTTCTGGAATTCCTGCGATTGCATCTCTTCGAAGCGTTGCAGACGGGCCTTGGATTTGGACTGGCGCGCCTTGGCACCTTTGCGAACCCATTCCAGCTCGTCTTTCATGGCCTTTTCATGAGCCGACTGCTGCTTGGATTCCTGGGCCAGACGATCGGACTTGGCTTCCAGCCAACCCGAATAGTTGCCTTCGTAAGGAATACCGGCGCCGCGGTCGAGTTCCAGAATCCAGCCGGCGACGTTGTCGAGGAAGTACCGGTCGTGCGTGATCGCAACCACGGTGCCCGGGAAGTCGTGCAGGAAGTGCTCCAGCCAGGCGACGGAGTCGGCGTCCAGGTGGTTGGTCGGCTCGTCGAGCAGCAGCATGTCGGGTGCGGACAGCAGCAGGCGGCACAGTGCGACGCGGCGCTTCTCGCCACCGGACAATACGGAAATCTTTGCGTCCCACGCCGGCAAACGCAACGCATCGGCGGCGACTTCCAGCTGGCGCTCCAGGTTGTGACCGTCGCTGGCCTGCAGGATGGCTTCGAGCTTGGCCTGTTCAGCAGCTAGCTTGTCGAAATCGGCATCCGGGTCGGCGTATTCGGCGTAGACCTGATCCAGGCGCGCCTGGGCGTCCTTGATGACGCTGACCGCTTCCTCGACCACTTCACGCACGGTCTTGGTGGGATCAAGTTGCGGTTCCTGCGGCAGATAACCTACGTTCAGATCAGGCATCGGGCGCGCTTCGCCGTCGAATTCGGTATCGACACCGGCCATGATCTTCAACAGTGTGGACTTACCCGAACCGTTGAGGCCCAGAACGCCGATCTTGGCGCCCGGGAAGAAAGAGAGGGAGATGTTCTTGAGGATTTCCCGCTTCGGCGGCACAACTTTGCTCAGCCGATGCATGGTGAAGACGTATTGAGCCATGGAATGAAAACCTGGTGTCTGTGATAAGGACCGATCTGGGACGCGAGCTTAAAGCCCCGACCGAAAAAAAGCTTTTATTTGTCTTTCAGACTTGCCGCATGAGCGTTCCACGCCTTGAATCAGAACAGGCAGAGAACAGACTCGAGTGCCTGGGCAGCTATGAAGCTGGATCTTGTTTGCACACAGTGGAGTCACTCATGCAGGAGTCGGGCTGTAATCGCGCGTTGCGCAAAGCTACCCGAATGCGGCCTGCAGGGCAAACCATCCAGCCCAGCGGGACTGGCACTCTGCCACAACTCAAGGCATGCTAGCCGCCCTTTTGGGTGGCCAGCTTATATTGCATAGTGCATCGCTGCTTCAGTCCAGTAGTCAGGAACAACGACTTGCCCACATCAACGACCTCTTCGCCATCGAGTATCGCCAAAAGCAGTACCGTCAGGCCTCTGCGCGGCTCACTGAAGGGTGTCCTGGCGGCGCTGGTGTTGCTGATGATCGCGCTGCTGCTCTGGCAACTCATCGAACAATTCCATCAGACCCAGGAACGTCAGCGCCAGCGCAGCCTCGACTACGCGACGCAGCTTTCCGACCGCATCAGTCTGAACATGGCGCTCAACGCCCAGATTGCGATGAATCTGCTGGAAGAAATCCAGTCAGGCGAAGACAAGCCGGAGCAGGCAACGCCAATAAGCGCACTGCGCGCGGCCTTGCCGACATTACGCAGCGTTGTCAGCCTCTCCCCCGGCGGAGAAGTCATCAGGGACAGTGCCGACATGAGCAGCGACGCAGGCCTGCTTAAAGGTGCGCTGAAGCACGCCATGGGGCGGCCTTTCTACTACACCAGCAACGAGGACGGGTCGCAGATCTACCTGCTGATGCGTCAGGGCGGCAGCACGACCGGCGACTACTGGGCCGTGCGCATGCTGCCCGAAGCGCTCAAGGGCTTCATCCAGCAGCCAACACAGGATTTCCAGCACCTGTGGCGGCTGGAAAAACGTGGCACACAGCAGGTGATCCTGCGCGAGCCCATGCCTGACAACGTGACAGATACCGGCCACGCAGAGACCGTTCTGCTCCAGCCTCTGGGCAACAGCGACTGGCAGCTTCGCGGGCTTTTCGACGCGCACAAGGCTCGCCAGGATTTACTCGCGCCACTCGTGGGCAAATGCATCGTCGGCCTGCTGTTTTCAATTCTGCCACTGATCGCCCTCATGAGCCTGCGCGGCAGGCAGCGTCAATTGCTGGAAAGCCGCCGCCGCTATCGCGATATTTTCGAAGGGGCTGGCGTTGCCATCTGTGTGCTGGACATGTCCAGCCTGCCGGACCGCCTGGAAACCCTGCAGATCCGGACCTGCGAAGACCTCGATCTGCTGCTGAAGAACCAGCCGGGACTGCTTGACCGGCTGCTGCAACAACTGCGGATCAACGAGGTGAACGACGTTGCTCTGGGCCTGCTGAACGTCGAATGCGGCGAGCAGGCATGGCAGCAATTGATCGAAGGCGAGTCGCGTACGCGCCCCGGCATCGGCATTCAAGTAATCCGCGCGGTGCTCGACAGACAGCCGCGACTGGAACTGGAAATCCGCCGCACCCGTGAAGACGGCCAGGATCAGCACCTGTGGCTGGTGCTCAGGCTGCCGGAAAGCCCCGCCGACTTCGACGCCGTGATTCTCAGCATTGGCGATATCACCAGCCGCAAACAGATCGAACTGTCGTTGCTGGACCGTGAAAGCTTCTGGTCCGACGTGGTCCGCACCGTGCCGGATCACCTCTACGTGCAGGATGTGCTCAGCCAGCGGATGATCTACAGCAACCACCACCTCGGCAAGACGTTGGGTTACAGCAAGTCGGAACTGCACGGGATGGGTGAGTTTTTCTGGGAAATCCTGCTGCACCCGGAAGACGCCAAACCCTATCAGGACATGCGTCTGCGCCAGCGTCATCACGGGCACAACGAACTGCTGCAATGTGTCCTGCGCTTCCGCGACCGTGATAACCAGTGGCGCTGTTTCGACATTCGCGAGCAGGCGCTGGCGCGGGATAGCCAGGACCTGGTGACACGCATCATCGGCGTTGCCAAGGACATTACCGATCAGGTGACGTCCAGTCAGTCCTTGCGTGACAGCGAACAGCGCTACCGCATGCTCGCAGAGAGCATCAGCGACGTGATCTTCTCCACCGACAATCAGCTCGAGCCCAACTACGTGAGCCCTTCGGTCCAGAGCGTTCTGGGCTACACCGCCGAATGGATTCTCACCCATGGCTGGGGCGTGACCGTTGCCAACCCGCAACAGTTGACGGGGTTCGATGCGCTGATCCGCAACATCCGCAAAGTCCTCGACAAGCCGGAAGAACTGGCAAAGTTGCGCAGCGACGCCACGCCGCGTCTGTTTGTGTTCGACTGCCTGCGTGCCGATGGCCGCAAGGTGCCGGTCGAACTGCGCATGGTCCTGGTCTGGGACGAGCACGACCATTTCGAGGGTCTTCTTGGCGTCGGCCGTGACATCAGCCAGCAACGCCGCGCGGAAAAAGACCTGCGCATGGCGGCCACGGTATTCGAGCACTCCACATCGGCCATTCTGATCACCGACCCTGCGGGCTACATCGTGCAGGCCAACGAAGCGTTCACCCGGGTCAGCGGCTACGAAGTGGCTCAGGTGCTCGATCAGTTACCCGGCATGCTGACGGTGGAAGCGGAACAGGAAGCGCACCTGCGCTACGTCCTCAGGCAGCTCAACCATAGCGGTACCTGGGAAGGCGAGGTCAGGCTCAAGCGGCGCAACGGCGAGCATTATCCGGCATGGGTCGGCATCACTGCGGTGGTGGACGATGAAGGCGATCTGGCAAGCTACGTGTGCTTCTTCAGCGATATCAGCGAACGCAAGGCCAGCGAAGAACGCATCCATCGCCTGGCCTACTACGATGCCCTGACGCACCTGCCCAACCGCACGCTGTTCCAGGACCGTCTGCATTCGGCCCTCCAGCAGGCCGAGCGGCAACAGGCATGGGTCGTGCTGATGTTCCTTGATCTGGACCGTTTCAAACCGATCAACGATTCCCTGGGCCATGCAGCAGGTGACCGCATGCTCAAGGAAATGGCCACGCGCCTGCTGGCTTGCGTCACAGACGACGACACGGTGGCGCGCATGGGCGGTGATGAATTCACTCTGCTGCTGCAGCCGGGCCCGACGCGGGAAAGCGCGTTGAACCGTGCCATTCACGTTGCCGAGAAAATTCTCAACAGCCTGGTGACGCCTTTCGTGCTGGAAGGCCGCGAGTTCTTCGTGACCGCCAGTATCGGCATCGCCTTGAGTCCGCAGGATGGCGATGAGCTGAGCCAGTTGATGAAGAACGCCGACACGGCGATGTACCACGCCAAGGAGCGCGGCAAGAACAACTTCCAGTTCTATCAGGCGGACATGAACGCCACGGCGCTGGAACGTCTGGAGCTGGAAAGCGACCTGCGTCACGCCCTGGAGCAACAGGAATTCACGTTGTATTACCAACCGCAATTCAGCGGCGATGGCAAACGCCTGACCGGGGCCGAGGCCCTGTTGCGCTGGCGTCATCCACGCCGTGGCCTGGTGCCGCCCAACGACTTCATTCCGGTGCTCGAAGAGCTCGGTCTGGTGGTCGAAGTCGGCGACTGGGTGCTGACCGAAGCCTGCAGCCAGCTGAAGAAATGGCATCAGGCAAAGGTCCGCGTGCCGAAAGTGTCCGTGAACATCTCGGCCCGGCAGTTCTCGGATGGCCAGCTCGGCAAGCGTATCGCCAGCATTCTGCACACCATCGGTTTGCCTCCGGCGTGCCTGGAACTGGAACTGACCGAGAGCATCCTGATGCGCGAGGTCAACGAAGCCATGCAGATACTCGACGGCCTGAAAAATCTGGGGCTGAGCATTGCCGTGGATGACTTCGGCACGGGGTACTCGTCGCTGAACTACCTCAAGCAGTTCCCGATCGATGTCCTGAAGATCGACCGCACCTTCGTCGACGGTCTGCCCTCAGGCGAACAGGACGCTCAGATCGCCCGGGCAATCATCGCCATGGCCCACAGCCTTAACCTGGCGGTGATCGCCGAGGGCGTGGAAACCCAGGAGCAGCTGGACTTCCTGCGTGAACACGGCTGCGACGAGGTGCAAGGCTACCTCTTCGGCCGCCCGATGCCCGCCAGCCAGTTCGAGGCGCAGTTCAGCAATGATGCGTTGTTCATGCTGGATTGATGGGCGTGTCGCTGATGCGCCCCATTCATCCGGCACATGACTGCCTTTCATATGCCAGATAAAACCCGATGGGTTAGAATGCCCCCCTTTTCCGCCATGCCCCCTTGAGGACTGCCATGTTCAGCCGTGATTTGACTCTCGCGAAGTACGACGCCGATCTGTTTGCCGCCATGGAGCAAGAAGCTCTGCGTCAGGAAGAACACATCGAGCTGATTGCCTCGGAAAACTACACCAGTCCGGCCGTCATGGAAGCTCAGGGCTCGGTCCTGACCAACAAGTACGCTGAAGGCTACCCAGGCAAGCGTTACTACGGCGGCTGCGAATACGTCGACGTTATCGAACAACTGGCCATCGACCGTGCCAAGGAACTGTTCGGCGCCGATTACGCCAACGTTCAGCCACACGCCGGTTCGCAAGCCAACTCCGCTGTCTACCTGGCGCTGCTGCAGGGCGGCGACACCATTCTGGGCATGAGCCTGGCCCACGGTGGTCACCTGACCCACGGCGCCAGCGTTTCGTCCTCCGGCAAGCTGTACAACGCTGTGCAGTACGGCATCGACGCCAACGGCATGATCGACTACGACGAAGTCGAGCGTCTGGCCGTTGAGCACAAGCCGAAAATGATCGTGGCCGGTTTCTCTGCCTATTCGCAGATTCTGGATTTCCCGCGCTTCCGCGCCATCGCCGACAAGGTCGGTGCGTACCTGTTCGTCGACATGGCCCACGTGGCCGGTCTGGTCGCCGCTGGCGTCTACCCGAACCCGGTGCCGTTCGCTGACGTCGTGACCACCACCACCCACAAGACCCTGCGCGGTCCACGTGGCGGCCTGATCCTGGCTCGCGCCAACGCCGACATCGAGAAGAAGCTGAACTCGGCCGTATTCCCGGGCGCGCAAGGCGGCCCGCTGGAGCACGTCATCGCAGCAAAGGCCGTGTGCTTCAAGGAAGCGCTGCAGCCTGAGTTCAAGGCTTACCAGCAGCAAGTGGTCAAGAACGCCAAGGCCATGGCCGGTGTGTTCATCGAGCGCGGTTTCGATGTGGTTTCCGGCGGTACTGAAAACCACCTGTTCCTGCTGTCGCTGATCAAGCAGGACATCTCCGGTAAAGATGCCGACGCCGCCCTGGGCCGCGCCTTCATCACCGTCAACAAGAACTCCGTACCGAACGACCCACGCTCCCCGTTCGTCACCTCAGGCCTGCGTTTCGGCACCCCGGCTGTGACCACGCGCGGCTTCAAGGAAGCAGAGTGCAAGGAACTGGCTGGCTGGATCTGCGACATCCTGGCGGACCTGAACAACGAAGCCGTGATCGACGCCGTTCGCGAGAAGGTCAAGGCCATCTGCGCAAAACTGCCAGTCTATGGCGCTTGATCCGTATCGCCTGAAGCAGTAACTCAAAGCCCCGGACTCGCAAGAGCCGGGGCTTTTTTGTGACACCGCTGCAGAGAGCAGAGAGCCCTCCGACCGATCGGGAGACGATCCATGAAGCTGTTGCGCACCCTTGCGATAAGCCTGCCGATGCTGTTCATGCTGGTTGCGGGCGCTATCGTGACAGAGGGCTTGTCCGACACCGCCAAAACCAGCGACGTTGCCATTGTACTCGGCTCTCAAGTGCTTCCGGACGGGGTGCCGTCAGAGCGCCTGAAAGCCAGGCTCGACAGGGCTGAAGCGCTTTATCGGCAGGGACTGGTCAGCCACATCATCGTCAGTGGCGGCACGGGCAAGGAAGGCTTCAGCGAAGCGGCCGTCATGGCGGACTATCTTGTTGAACATGGCAGGATTGCGCGTGACGCGATTCTACTGGACGAGCAGGGCAACACCACACGAGACACCGCCATCAACAGCGCCGGGATCATGAACAGCCAAGGCTTCACCAGCGCAGTCGTGGTCACCCAGTACTTTCACATCACCCGCAGCCAGTACGCCCTGAAGCAGGCCGGTGTGACCCAGGTCACGACTGCACACGCGCGTTATTTCGAGTGGCGCGACCTGTACTCCATCGCCCGGGAAGTGGTGGCGCTGCCTGCCTACTGGTGGACGGCCAGGACCTGATCGGACCAGGCAGCCCGCAGCGCCATCTCACCCAACCATCGCCTCGAACCCGGCCCGAATCTTCTCTTCCGGCAACTCGTCGGCGATGAACACGATCACGCTCTCGCGCGATTCGCCTTCGGCCCATTCAGTGTCCCAATCGAAGCCATACAGTTTGAGTACGCCCTGAAACACCATGCGCCGGTCTTCGCCCGCGATGTTGAGCACGCCCTTGTAACGCAGCAGTTGCTTGCCGTGGTCTTCCAGCAGCTCGTTCATGAACTCGCTGAGGCGATCCAGATCGAGTGGTTTGTCGCTGCGCAGCACAAGACTGGTGATGCGGTCGCCAGAGTTGCCAACCGGCGCCAGCGGACGCAGAACCATGCCACCGCCCAGATCGGCATTGAGGTTGAAGCCCCGCACGTCGAGCAGTTCGGCCAGATCGATCTTGCCGTGCTCGACGATACGGATCGGCGCACGGCGGTTGATACGGGTCAGGCGTGCACTCAGGGCCTCGAAGGCCGCGTCATCCACCAGATCACGCTTGCTCACCAACAGACGGTCGGCGAAGCCGATCTGCGCCTGAGCGATGGTCTGGGTCAGGTGCGTATCGGCATGAGCGGCATCGACCAGGGTGATGATGCCGTCAAGGATGTAGCGCTCGCGCAGTTCTTCGTCGATGAAAAAAGTCTGGGCAACCGGTGCGGGATCGGCCAGACCGGTGCACTCGATCACCAACCGGTCGAAAGCGATTTCGCCACTGTCCAGCCGCTCGAGCAGCAGGTACAACGCTTTGGTGAGGTCGGTGTGGATGGTGCAGCAGACGCAGCCGTTGGACAGAGTCATGACTTGTACAGGATCGGTGCCCAGCAACTGGCTGTCGATGCCGGCATCGCTGAACTCGTTCTCGATCACCGCGATTTTCAGGCCGTGTTCGGCCTTGAGCAGGTGGCGCAGCAGCGTGGTCTTGCCTGCGCCCAGAAAGCCGGTCAGGACGGTAACAGGGATAGGTTGCAACTCGCTCATAAGGCTCCAGACAGGTGCAATTGGGCTGAAATGAAAACGCGCCACAGGTAGCAGCCTGTGGCGCGTCGGGTCAAACGATAACGCAGATCAGAGGATCAGCAGCACTTCGGGCCGCCCTTGCCGCCGTAACGCGCCTCTTGCCGCTCCCGAAAGAACTGCTCGTAGGTCATCATCGGCTTGTCCGGGTGTGTGGTCTGCATGTGCTCGACGTAGGTGTCGTAGTCCGGCATGCCCACCATCAGGCGCGCGGCCTGACCGAGGTATTTCCCGAGGCGACTCAGGTCATTGAACATGGGCATATCCTCTGTGGGTGAACATCATCACACCTGCGACGCTGGCGGCATGGCCTGGAACGGAGATTCCTTGTCGGTGCGCTCCTTCTTGCCCCAGGCCGCGATACCGACTTTCAGGGCATAGAACAGGATGCTGAACACGACGAACAGGAACAGTATGGTCAGGCCCGCGTTGGTGTACGCGTTGAAGATCACATGCTGCATCTGGTCCATGGTCTTGGCCGGGGCCAGAATCTGTCCGGCGTCCGCCGCTGCGCTGTACTTCTTGGCCAGCGCCAGGAAGCCGACCGCCGGGTTGGAGTCGAACAGTTTGATCAGGCCAGCCGTCACGGTGCAGATCAACAGCCAGGTGGCAGGCAGCATGGTCACCCAGACATAGCGCTGACGCTTCATTTTGATCAGCACAACGCTTGCGAGCATCAGGGCGATACCGGCCAGCATCTGGTTGGAGATACCGAACAGCGGCCACAGGGTGTTGATGCCGCCCAGCGGATCGATAACGCCCTGATACAGCAAGTAACCCCACAGCGCCACGCAACCACCGGTACCGATGGCGTTGGCGGTCCAGGACTCGGTGCGTTTCAGAGCTGGAACGAAGCTGCCCAGCAGGTCCTGCAGCATGAAACGACCGGCACGGGTACCGGCATCCACTGCGGTCAGGATGAACAGCGCCTCAAACAGGATCGCGAAGTGATACCAGAACGCCATGGTGTTTTCACCCGGCAGCACCTGGTGCAGGATCTGCGCGATACCGACCGCCAGGGTCGGCGCACCACCGGCACGGGCCAGAACAGTGTTCTCGCCGATATCCTTGGCCACCGCCGTCAGTTGCTCAGGTGTGATCGTGAAGCCCCAACTGGTCACGGTCTGTGCGACTGTGACCACGTCGCTGCCGACCACGGCAGCGGGGCTGTTCATGGCGAAGTACACGCCTGGCTCGATCACCGAAGCGGCAACCATCGCCATGATGGCCACGAAGGATTCCATCAGCATGCCGCCGTAACCGATGTAACGGGCATTCTTCTCGTTATCCAGCAGCTTGGGCGTGGTGCCCGACGAAATCAGCGCGTGGAAGCCGGACACCGCACCGCAGGCGATGGTGATGAACAGGAACGGGAACAGTGCGCCTTTCCAGACCGGGCCTGTGCCGTTGGTGAACTGGGTCAGAGCCGGCATTTTCAGCTCGGGCGCGAGGATCAGAATGCCGATAGCCAGCGCCACGATGGTGCCGATTTTCAGGAAGGTCGACAGGTAGTCACGCGGGGCCAGCAGCAGCCAGACCGGCAGCATGGCCGCCACGAAACCGTAACCCACCAGCATCCAGGTGATCTGCACGCCGGTGAAGGTAAACGCAGGACCCCAGGTCGGGTCGGCTGCAACCGCGCCGCCGATCCAGATCGAGGCCAGCAGCAGAATCACGCCGATGATGGAGATTTCACCAATGCGGCCCGGGCGGATGTAGCGCATGTAGACGCCCATGAACATAGCGATAGGGATGGTCGCCATAACGGTAAACATGCCCCACGGGCTCTCGGCCAGGGCCTTGACCACGATCAGCGCAAGCACCGCGAGGATGATGATCATGATCAGGAAGCAGCCGAACAAGGCGATGGTGCCGGGAATGCGGCCCATTTCCTCTCGAACCATGTCGCCCAGCGAGCGACCGTTACGGCGCGTGGAGAGGAACAGAATCATGAAGTCCTGCACCGCACCAGCCAGCACCACACCGGCAATCAGCCACAGCGTACCGGGCAGATACCCCATCTGCGCCGCCAGCACCGGACCGACCAGCGGACCTGCGCCCGCGATGGCCGCAAAGTGGTGACCGAAAAGAATGTGTTTGTTGGTCGGCACATAGTCCAGACCGTCGTTGTTGACCACGGCAGGCGTTGCGCGCAGCGGGTCGAGTTGCATGACGTGATTGGCGATGAAAAGACTGTAGTAACGATAAGCAACCAGATAGATGGCAACCGCTGCAACCACTATCCACAAGGCGTTGATCGCCTCACCGCGGCGCAAGGCCACGACCCCCAGAGCACATGCTCCAACAATTGCGACGATGAGCCAGGGAACATGGCGCATCAGACTATTATTATTTTTCATTTTTTTATTCCAGCAGAGTTGACTAGAAGGCAAGCAATGCGAGTTTAGCGCTGTCACAGCGAAAGGCCACCCCCCACGATGGTCTAGACCGGAATTTGATCAATTAAGGCAGATACCCGGCATAGAGCGCCGCAGGCGGGCTTGTCAGGAGGTAGGCAAGAAATCTGCGGTCGCCATCTGTCCGGTAACCTCTTTCCGGTCTATCGTGCATGAACAGTCTTATTGAACAGCCAAACGTCTTGCCTCTGGCCCATGCAATACCGCAACAAGAGAGCTCTTTCGATGACCGACTCACACGCAGATCGCCGACGCTTCAAACGCATTGCTTTCGATGCGAAGACAGACCTGACGCAAGGCGACAAACGCTGGAAAGTGCAGTTGGTCGACCTGTCGCTCAAAGGCCTGCTGGTCGAACGGCCCGAGCCCTGGACGGGCGACCCGGCACAGGACTTTCTGGTGGATATCCACCTGAGCCCGGACGTCTACGTGAAGATGGATGTGCATCTGACCCACGACAACAACCGGCAGCTGGGCTTCGTCTGCCGGCACATCGGTCTGCAGTCGATCAGCCACTTGAAGCGGCTGATCGAACTGAACCTGGGCGATGAGGAAGAACTGGATCGCGAACTGGCGGCGCTGATCGAGCTCTAGCGCGCGTTACTCGAACAACGCGTCGAGTGCCTGTTCCAGACGGGTCACGGCAATGATCTGAAAGCCTGGAGGTGCTTCTTTCGGCGCGTTGGCCTTGGGCACAATGGCCCGTTTGAAGCCGTGCTTGAAGGCTTCCTTGAGACGCTCCTGCCCGCTCGGCACCGGCCTGACCTCACCTGACAGTCCCACTTCACCGAAAACCAGCAGGTCATGCGGCAGCGGCCGGTTGCGCAGACTGGACATGACCGCTGCCATCAAGGCCAGGTCGGACGCAGTTTCCAGCACCTTCACACCGCCGACCACGTTGAGAAACACGTCTTGGTCGTGGGTAGGAATGCCGCCATGGCGGTGCAGGACCGCCAGCAGCATCGCCAGCCGGTTCTGGTCCAGACCCAGCGTCACGCGACGCGGGTTGGACATGTGGCTGTCGTCCACCAGGGCCTGGACTTCCACCAGCATGGGGCGAGTGCCTTCCCACGTAGCCATGACCACACTGCCCGGCACTTCTTCCTGCGCGCGGGTGAGGAAGATCGCCGACGGGTTGGAGACCTCTTTCAGGCCCTTGTCGGTCATGCCGAAAACGCCCAGTTCGTTCACTGCGCCAAAGCGATTCTTCACGGCCCGCAGCAGACGCAGGCGTCCATCGGACTCCCCTTCGAAGTACAGGACGGTATCGACCATGTGCTCCAGCACGCGCGGCCCTGCCAGCGCGCCTTCCTTGGTCACGTGGCCGACCAGAAAGATCGCCGTGCCGCTCTGCTTGGCATAGCGCACCAGCAGCGCGGCGCTTTCGCGTACCTGAGCCACACCGCCGGGGGCCGATTGCAGTTGTTCGGTGAAGATGGTCTGGATGGAGTCGATCACCATCACCTTGGGCTGCTCGACGCGCGCCGTGGCGATGATGGACTCGATGCAGGTCTCGGTCATTACCCGCAGCTTGTCCTGCGGAAGGCCCAGACGGCGGGCACGCATGGCGACCTGCTGCTGGGATTCCTCGCCGGTGACGTACAGCGCGGGCATGCGCTGGGCGATGTTGCACAGGGTCTGCAGCAGAATGGTGGACTTGCCGATGCCAGGGTCGCCGCCGATCAGCACCACGGAGCCGTCCACCAGACCGCCGCCCAGCACGCGGTCCAGCTCGGCAGAGTTGGTCGAGAAACGCGGAATCTCTTCGACACTGACTTCGGCCAGCGTCTTGATCTGCGCCTGCGCGCCGGTCCAGCCCGCACGGCCACTGGGTGGCGCCGCAGCACCACTTTCAATCATCGTTTCGACAAGCGTGTTCCAGGCACCGCAATCGCTGCACTGGCCCGCCCATTTGGGAAACGTCGCGCCGCACTCGGTGCAACCGTACAAGCGTTTGGCCTTGGCCATGACAACCCCAGTCGTAAAAACACACATGATAACGCAGGTTGAAGTACCGATTGGGCGGTAGGCGCCCCATCGCGATCAAGACGGGTAAAACTTCCAGGGCTCAGCCCGGTCGATTGAACGTGCATCGGGCGGCACCTGCGTGAGTGGATTACACTCATTCGGGTCAATTTATCTGTAACAAGGAATTACTCATGAGCGTACTAAGCGAGTTCAAGGCCTTCGCGGTCAAAGGTAACGTGGTCGACATGGCCGTCGGTATCATCATTGGCGCGGCATTCGGCAAGATCGTTTCGTCGTTCGTCGGCGATGTCATCATGCCGCCGCTGGGTCTGTTGATCGGTGGCGTGGACTTCAGTGATCTGGCCGTTACCCTGCGAGCTGCCGACGGGGCCACTCCTGCCGTGCTGCTGGCCTATGGCAAGTTCATTCAGACCGTCATTGACTTCATCATCGTGGCATTCGCCATTTTCATGGGCGTGAAAGCCATCAACCGCCTGAAGCGTGAAGAAGCAAAGGCCCCGACCCTGCCGCCAACACCCAGCAAGGAAGAAATCCTGCTGGGCGAGATTCGCGACCTGCTCAAAGAGCAGAACAAGCCTGCAACGCCAATCACCGTGGACCCTGCCCGTCCGTTGTGAGCGTGACGCGTCTGCGATCAGCGACAAACCGGGTTGATGGTCCTCACGTTCCAGTATGGGTAACGCCTCTGGGGACGCTCCGCGTTCGCTTCTGACGTGACGCAGCGCGTGTCACGTGAGGCATGCCCACGCGGAGCGATGGGCACGATCAGTGTCAGGGCAGGCGTGTGTGCAAGGTCGAGCGCCCTGCACGGGGTAGATGGGTCGGACTTTTTCCCTACCAATACGTCTCCACCGCCACCTGCCCCGGCTTGCGTGACAGGCTGAGGCGCATGTCGCGCTGTTTGAGTACCGCGCGGGTGTCGTCGATCATCTGTGGGTTGCCACACAGCATGACTCGCGAATGTTCCGGCGTCATGGCAACGCCTGCCGCACGCTCCAGCTCGCCATTTTCAATCAGTTGCGTGATCCGTTCATTCAAGGCGCCGGGGGATCGCTCGCGAGTGACGACAGGCAGAAACTGGAATTTATCGGCGTACTCGGCCAGGTACTCACGCTGCATCAGTTCGCCAATCAGCTGCTGATAAGCCAGCTCCTTCGACTCACGCACGCTGTACACCAGAATCACACGCTCGAATTTCTCCCACACCTCGAAGTCCTGCAGGATCGACAGAAACGGTGCGACGCCAGTGCCTGTGGACAACAGCCACAGATCACGACCATCGATGAAGCGGTCCAGAGTCAGGTAACCGAAAGCCTGCTTTTCGACCATCAGGCTGTCACCTTCACGCAGGCGGCTCAGCTCGCTGGTGAACTCGCCGTCAGGCACGACGATGGAAAAGAACTCCAGGAACTCGTCATGGGGCGAAGACACCATCGAATAGGCTCGCCACACGGTGGTGCCATCTGCCTTGGTCACGCCCAGACGCGCGAACTGTCCTGCACGGAAGCGAAAGCCGGGATCGCGCGTGGTCCGCAACGTAAACAGACTGGGGGTCAACGGTGTGACACGCTGAAGCGTCTGCCGGGTGAACTTGTCTTCGCTGACGGTCATGGTGTGCCTCGGGCTCCCGAATGTGAACATTGGCCGTCAGTGTCCCGCAAAGTGCGCCAGATAAACACCGGCTGTTTGTAGTGGCTTGTCCATGACAGCGCCTGAAACGTTTAGAGCATTTGGTTCTTGCCTGCCCGCGCATGTTGCCGGCCTGTGCCTAACCGGCGTAACACAAACCGCGCTACGACGGGTGTTCCAGCCGTAATACGCGTTTTTGAGCACATAAAAGCCATCACCCCATCCGTCCGGATATTTTTCCGTCCGCAAAACTGCCTTGCCATTTTTCCTAGACTGGATAAAAGCACAGCGAAATCTCGCCATCAAAGGGTATGGGGGCGATTATGAAGAACATGGAAATCAACTCATCAAATCCATCGAATCCCAATGGTCTGACGGAACGAGAGATAGAAGTCCTCAAGTGGTCTGCCAAAGGCAAGACAGCAGGTGATATAGCCCTGATTCTATGCTTGAAGGAACGCACCATCCATTTTCACGTGGCCAGCGCAGTCCAGAAGCTGGGGGTGTGTAACAAGACTGCGGCCGTTGTTCAGGCAGCCTTGCTCGGCATGTTCTGAAAAAGCGGGCGAGCGGCACCAAATGGGCAGGTGTCAAAACGCAAAAAGTACGTAAAATCACCGCTCCCAGCGAGCCCGTCGATAGACGGACTTACGTGATACACGCACGCCTGCACAGAGTTTTCCTGCCAATGCCCTTGCTCATCAGCCCTTTCGCTCAGCTTGATCTTATTCGCCAGCCCGAACAGCAAGATGAGCCGCTTCAGGCATTCGATGCCGCTGATGAGTACCTGCTCAACCACGTAGCGGAAATCGGGCTGACTCTGCAGAGCCGGGTCTTGGTGCTCAATGACAGTTTTGGCGCGCTGGCGGCCAGCCTTGCCCCTCATGCCGCCGTTGTAAGCAGCACCGACTCGTTTCTCGCCGCCCAGGGCCTCGAGAAAAACCTGACCCGCAACGGTATGGCCTACGACAGTGTGCCGCTGATTCCTGCCAGCGAGCCATTGACCGGTCCTTTCGACTGGGTGCTGATCCGGGTCCCCAAAACGCTGGCGCTGCTCGAAGAGCAACTCATTCGTCTGCAAGGCCAGCTGGCACCCGGCGCACGTGTGATAGCGGCAGCAATGATCAAGCACCTGCCGCGCTCGGCCGGTGATCTGCTTGAAGAGTACGTCGGGCCGGTTCAAGCCTCGCTCGCTGTCAAGAAAGCCCGCCTGCTGTTTGCCACGCCACAGATCAGGGAACTCAGGACGTCGCCCTACCCCACGCGCTACGCACTCGACGAGCCAGCCATCGAACTGCTCAACCATGCCAACGTGTTCTGTCGGGAAGGTCTGGATATCGGCACGCGCGCCTTCCTGCCCTATCTGCCGAAAAACCTCGGTTCAGCGCGCGTTGCCGATCTGGGCTGCGGCAACGGCGTGCTGGCGATTGCCAGCGCACTGGAAAACCCGCAGGCGCATTACACCCTGGTCGACGAGTCATACATGGCCGTGCAGTCCGCTGCTGAAAACTGGCAGGCCAGTCTGGGCGACCGGGAGGTGGTTATCCGTGCCGCCGACGGGCTGGCGGGACAGGAGCCTGACTCGCTGGACGTGGTGCTGTGCAACCCGCCCTTCCACCAGCAACAGGTAGTGGGTGACTTTCTGGCCTGGCGGATGTTCCAGCAGGCCCGCGCCGCGCTTGTCACGGGCGGCGCGCTGTACATCGTCGGCAATCGCCATTTGGGCTATCACACCAAGCTGTCGCGGCTGTTCCGAGGCGTCGAGCAGGTCGCGGCAACGCCCAAGTTCGTGATACTGAAAGCCCGCAAGTAATCACCCTCGTTTTCGCAGCAAAAAAAACCCTCCGAAACCGGAGGGTTTGTAAAACGTGTCCGTGGACACGGTGTGGGAATGCTTTCAGTGACGATCAGTGCGTCGTCAGGCCCGCTGCGTTCATGAACATCCGCATCAGGCTGGCAACGATAAACAGTGCAAACACACTGCCCGCCCAGATGCCGACCAGCCAGGCCAGTCGTTGCCAGAGCGGCTTGCTCAGCGCCGGATCCGGGTCGTGCATCGAGTTCTTGCCAGACATGATCAATCTCCTCTGTTCGGACTAGTGATAACCGTCTTCTGCGGTGACTTTGCCGCGGAACACGTAGTAGCTCCAGAAGGTGTATCCGAGGATGAACGGGATGATGAACAGCGTACCGACCAGCATGAAGCCCTGGCTTTGCGGCGGCGCAGCGGCTTCCCAGATCGAAACGGACGGCGGGATGATGTTCGGCCACAGGCTGATGCCCAACCCGCTGTAACCCAGGAAGATCAGCAGCAGGGTCAGCAGGAACGGCGTGTAATGCGCGTTGCGTGCCACGGCCTTGAACAACCCGTACATGGTCACCAACACCAGAATCGGCACCGGCATGAACCAGACAAGGTTCGGCATGCTGAACCAGCGGTGTGCGATGTCAGCATGGGCCAGTGGCGTCCACAGGCTGACCACACCCATTACCACCAGCACAGCCACCGCCAGAGGACGCGCCAGATCATGCATCGCTTTCTGCAGAGGCCCTTCGGTTTTCATGATCAGCCAAGTGCAGCCCAGCAGTGCGTAAGCCACGATCAGCGCCAGGCCGCAGAACATCGGAAACGGCGCCAGCCAGTCGAGTGAGCCGCCTGCAAACTGGCGGTTCACCACCGGTATGCCCTCGATGAATGCACCCAGCGCCACGCCCTGAAAGAACGTTGCTGCCAACGAGCCGCCGATGAACGCCTTGTCCCACAGGTGACGTTTCTCGTCGGTCGCCTTGAAGCGGAACTCGAACGCAACGCCACGGAAGATCAGGCCCATCAGCATGAACATCAACGGCAGGTACAGCGCCGACAGCACCACCGAGTAAGCCAGCGGGAACGCGCCGAACAACGCGGCGCCGCCCAATACCAGCCAGGTTTCGTTGCCGTCCCAGACCGGTGCGACGGTGTTCATCATCACGTCGCGGTCGGAACTGTCCTTCATGAACGGGAAGAGAATCCCGATACCCAGGTCGAAGCCGTCCATCACAACGTACATCATGATGCCGAAGATGATGATGACGGCCCAGATCAGCGGAAGATCGATACCCATGGCTTAATTCCCCTTGCCGAGCGCGTCAACGTTGTCGCCATCTTCTGCGCTTTCAACGGCAGCAGAGAGCGGACGGGCCGGTGTACGTTTCTGACCGGGGCCACCGTGCGGCACATGCTCGACGTAAGCCTTCGGACCTTTGCGTACCAGACGCATCATGTAGCCCAGGCCCGCGCCGAACAGCACGAAGTAGACGACCACGAACAGCACCAGAGTAATGCTCATCTGAGCGACGCTGTGCCCTGACGAGGCATCGGCGGTGCGCATCAGACCGTAGACGACCCACGGCTGGCGGCCGATCTCGGTGGTGAACCAGCCCGCCAGGATCGCAACCAGACCGGAAGGCCCCATCCACAACGCCAGGTACAGGAACGGACGAGACTGATAGAGCGTGCCGCGCTTGCGCAGCCACAGGCTCCACAGACCGGTCAGGATCATCAGCATGCCCAGCGCAACCATGACCCGGAACGACCAGAACACGATGGTCGAATTCGGACGGTCTTCAGGTTTGAATTCCTTCAACGCCGGAACCTGCTTGTCCAGGCTGTGGGTCAGGATAAGGCTGCCCAGATAAGGAATTTCCACCGCGTATTTGGTGCGCTCTTCCTTCATGTCCGGAATACCGAACAGGATCAGCGGGGTCGGTTCATCACCAACGTTTTCCCAGTGGCCTTCAATCGCGGCAATCTTGGCGGGCTGATGCTTGAGCGTATTCAGACCGTGGAAGTCACCTACGACAGCCTGAATCGGCGCAACGATCAGTGCCATCCACATGGCCATCGAGAGCATCTTGCGCACCGCTGGCGTGTCGCGGCCACGCAACAGGTGCCAGGCAGCCGAGGAGCCGACAAAGAACGCCGTCGCGACAAAGGCAGCAATCGCCATGTGCGTCAGGCGGTACGGGAACGACGGGTTGAAGACCACCGCGAACCAGTCGGTCGGGATCACGCGGCCGTCGATGATTTCGAAGCCTTGCGGGGTCTGCATCCAGCTGTTGGACGACAGAATCCAGAACGTGGAAATCAGCGTGCCGATGGCGACCATGATCGTGGAGAAGAAGTGCAGGTTGCGCCCGACACGGTTCCAGCCGAACAGCATCACGCCGAGGAAGCCGGCCTCGAGGAAGAACGCCGTCAACACTTCATACGTCAGCAGCGGTCCCGTGACAGCGCCTGCAAAGTCAGAGAAGCGGCTCCAGTTGGTGCCGAATTGATAGGCCATGACCAGTCCGGAAACCACACCCATGCCGAAGTTGACAGCAAAGATCTTGGACCAGAAGTGGTACAGGTCGCGATACACATCTTCGCGGGTCTTCAGCCACAGGCCTTCGAGCACAGCCAGATAACTTGCCAGACCGATGGTGATGGCAGGAAACAGGATGTGGAACGAAATCGTGAATGCGAACTGAATTCGGGCGAGATCGATAGCCTCCAAACCGAACATAAGTGTTCCTCTCTCAGGTGAAACCGGCTGTTGGCAGAAAGCCAACAGTGACTGCCCCCACGTTTATGGAGTGCTTGTCTTTCTATTTGTTCTGATGACGTACGCAGGGATTGGCGGGTTGGCTCACATCAGCGGTCATTGCGCAATGACACAGGTCAACCGACACGTAAAGAGTAGTCCCATTCAGCCACTTGAGCCGTGTGGTCTTTTGTCGCGTGGCGCGATGACTCACCTGGGCGGGGTCTTGAGGACGCCAATCGTGCGCATGCTCTGCTCGGGCATGCAGCCCGTGGCACTCTGCGCCACATCAACGGCGGACGCAGAGCATTGTCATGCAGGAGCGGGTCGATCGTCTCCTGCATGCCGTTTGCCGGGAACGGACTACAACAGCTTGTCCAGCGTGATCGGAAACTCGCGGACCCGTTTTCCGGTAGCATGGTAGATGGCATTGGCAATCGCAGCAGGAACACCCACGATGCCGATTTCACCGACGCCCTTGGAACCCAGCGCATTGACGATCTCGTCATGTTCTTCGACGAACAGCACGTCAATGTCGCCGATATCCGCGTTTACCGGAATGTGGTACTCGGCGAGGCTATGATTCATCGGACGTCCCAGACCGTGATCGACCATAGCCTCTTCCTGCAACGCCATGCCCATGCCCCAGACCACACCGCCAAGGATCTGGCTGCGCGCCATCTTGGGATTGACCACGCGTCCGGCCGCAATGGCGCTGACCACACGATTGACCTTGATGGTGCCCAGATCCTCGTCCACCAGCACTTCGACGAACACCGCCGAATGGGTGGCCGCCGCATAGGCTTCACGTTTTTTGTCCGGCTCGGCATCGACCTGAACTTCGATCACGCCACTGGCTTGAGCCGCCGCCAGTTCAGCCATCGAGACGACCTGATCACCCAGATACAGGCTGCCCGACTCAAACCGCACCTCATCCGGCGTAGCCGAGGCGTATTGCGGGTACATGCCCTTGGCGACTTCCAGCAACTGACGCTGCAAGGCCTGACATGCTTGCTGCACCGCTGTACCGACCGACGACACCGTAAACGAGCCACCTTGCAGCGGCGCGGTTGGCAACGAAGAATCGCCCAACAGGAACGTCACGTCTTCCACCGCCAGTCCCAGTGTTTCGGCGGCAATCTGGGTCATGACCGTGTAAGTGCCGGTGCCGATGTCAGTGGTGGCACTGCTGACCACCAGCTTGCCATCCGAACCGAGACGCGCCTTGGCGCTGGCTTTCATCTGCATCGCCTCCCAGACGCCCCCCGCCATGCCCCAGCCCACCAGTTGGCGGCCTTCGCGCATGCTGCGAGGTTCGGGGTTACGACGGTCCCAGCCAAATCGTTCGGCACCCTGTGCATAACATTCACGCAGCTCCTTGCTGGAGTACGGTTTGTCTTCGTTACCGTTGCGCTCGGCAAAATTGGTCAGACGCAGGCGTACAGGATCGATGGCGAGCGCACACGCCAGTTCATCCATCGCGCATTCCAGCCCGATCATGCCCAACGCGGCACCCGGCGCACGCATGTCCAGCGGCGTGAACACGTCCAGCGGCACCAGCTTGTAGGTCAACTGCACGTTGTCGCACTGATAGAGCATGCCGCTCCATTCCACGACGTGCTCGGTGAAGTCTTCGAAGCGCGAGGTCTGGCCGATGGCTTCGTGTCCGACGGCCAGCAAACGCCCATTGGCCGCCGCGCCAAGGCGCAAACGCTGCACAGTGCGCGGGCGGTAGCCGAACGTGAACATCTGCTGACGTGTCAGGGTTACTCGCACCGAACGCTTCAGGTGCAAGGCGGCCATCACGGCCAGTGGCAATTGATACTGCGGACGCAGGCCCGAGCCGAATGCACCACCGACAAAGGCGGCCAACACGCGAATCCGGTCTTTTTCCAGGCCGAAGACCTTGTGCAGGTAATCCTGACAGTTCTGCGTGCCCTGGGTCTTGTCGTGAATCTGCAAGCTGCCGTCGGCCTGATACAGAACGGTCGACGCATGCGGCTCCATCGGGTTGTGGTACTCGCTGGGCGTGTTGTAGGTCACATCGACACTCAATGCCGAGCTGGCCAGTTCCGCCTCGAAGTTGCCACGCGGTTTGGGCAGGCTGGACGACACGTCGTGAGCCTGTGCCAATTCGGCCTGCAGGTCAGTCTGGTGTGCCTGCTGTTCGTAGGTGATCCGAATCAGCGAGCCTGCGTGCCGGGCCATTTCCAGCGACTCGGCCACCACCAGCGCAAGCGGCTGGCCGCTGTACAGCACGTTGTCGTTATAAAGAGGCCGAAACGGAGAACCGTCTGCAGAGTCGGCGTCCTCGTAGTTCTTGTCGTAGCTGGCCAGCGACGGACGGTTGGTATGGTCCAGAATCGCAACCACGCCCGGCACTTGAAGGGCCTCGGAGGTATCGATGTTCAGCACACGGCCATTGGCGATGGTGCTGGAAACGACACTGCCAAACAGCAGTCCGTCCTCAGGGTATTCTCCGGCGTAACGTGCGCCGCCGGTGACTTTCAGTTTGCCGTCGACTCGGTCTACGGGCTTGCCCATCGGGGAGAAGGGAACATTCATTGGGCAGTACCTCCCAGTGCTGCGTCGCTCAGAGCGCGGATGATCGCGCGGCGCGCCAGCTTGACCTTGAACGCGTTGTGCTCGAGCGGCTGCGCGTCAGCCAGCATGGCGTCTGCGGCCGCAGCAAAGGACTCGCGAGTGGCGGGCTTGCCGATCAGCAAACGCTCGACTTGCTTATCACGCCACGGTTTGTGGGCCACACCGCCAAGCGCCAGACGTGCATCGGTTACCACATCGCCATCCAGCTCCAGTGCCGCCGCGACCGACACCAGCGCAAACGCATAGGACGCACGGTCACGAACCTTCAGGTAGGCGCTGTGACCCATGAAGCGTGGCGCGGGCAGTTCAATGGCAGTAATCAGTTCATCGTCGGCCAACTGATTGTCACGTTGTGGCGCATCGCCCGGCAGACGATGGAAATCTGCGAACTCAATGGTGCGGCGACCGGCACGGCCTTCTACATGCACCACCGCTTCCAGCGCAGCCATGGCCACACACATGTCAGATGGATGCGTCGCAACGCAGTCATCGCTGGCGCCGAAGATCGCGTGAATGCGATTGAGGCCGTCTTTTGCAGGACAACCACTGCCCGGCTCACGCTTGTTGCACGGCACGCTGGCGTCATAGAAGTAGTAACAGCGGGTACGCTGCAACAGATTGCCACCGGTACTGGCCATGTTGCGCAGTTGCGGCGATGCGCCAGCCAGCAGTGCCTGGCTCAACAGCGGATACCGCTGCTCGACCAGAGGATGCCAGGCCAGGTCGGCATTACTGACCAGCGCGCCGATCATCAAGCCGCCCGAGGCGGTTTCAGTGACGTCCTTGAGCGGCAGGTCGTTGATGTCGATCAGGTGCTCGGGGCGAGCGACGTTTTCCTTCATCAGGTCGAGCAGGTTGGTGCCGCCCGCGATGAATCGCGTGGCAGGACCGCTCAGGTCGATGGCGGAACGGATGTCGGCAGGCCTGCTGTAGGTGAATGGATTCATGCGCTCACCTTTTGCTCTTGAGCCTGAGCCTGGGTGGCGTCGTGAAACTGCGGCAAGGCCTCCTCCACCGCAGCAAGGATGTTGCTGTAGGCGCCGCAGCGGCACAGGTTACCGCTCATCAGTTCCTGGATCTCGGCGCGGTTGGTGGCACGCCCTTCATTGGCAAGGCCGACCGCCGAGCAGATCTGCCCCGGCGTGCAGTAGCCGCACTGGAAAGCATCATGCTTGATGAATGCCTGCTGCATCGGATGCAGCGTGTCGCCATCCGCCAAGCCTTCGATGGTGGTCAGTTCGGCGCCATCGCACATGATCGCCAGCGTCAGGCAGGCATTGATCCGCTTACCGTCGCGCAGTACGGTGCAAGCACCGCACTGACCGTGGTCGCAGCCTTTCTTGGTGCCGACCAGATCAAGCCGGTCGCGCAACAGGTCAAGCAAGGTGGTCCAGGGCTGTACATCGAGTTGACGCAGTTGCCCATTGAGGGTCAGCGAGATCGCATGACCTGCGACATCCTTGGGAATCGGGTTCGGAGCATTCATGGAAACCTCACGGTAGGTATTCGTACAGCGCACTTTTTATGCGTCTTAGGGGGTACGACTTCGCATGATTTGCAACGTTCAGGGTTTCTCGACAGCGATAGACAGGCGTGCAGATCATCTAAAAGCCGTCATCCACGCGCACCCATCGTGTTTGGCTGCTGGTATGATGCGCGGCTTTTTCCGACCCGCATCAATTTGCGGGCTGCCCAGGCGGCCTGTGCTTTGCTGTTGGAGTTGAATCATTCACGACGCAGGCCGCGTCACGGGGAGCCAGACATGCTGGAAAGGCTGTTTCAACTCAAGGCACATAACACCAACGTGAGGACTGAAATCCTCGCGGGCGTCACGACGTTCCTGGCGATGGCTTACATCCTGTTCGTCAACCCGAGCATCCTCGGACAGACTGGCATGGACAAGGGTGCGCTGTTCGTGGCGACCTGCCTGGCCGCCGCCATCGGTTCGGCCGTGATGGGTCTGATCGCCAATTACCCGATTGCCCTGGCACCGGGCATGGGCCTGAACGCCTTCTTCACCTACACCGTGGTTCTGCACATGGGCCATACGTGGCAGGTGGCGCTGGGTGCGGTGTTCCTGTCTGCGGTGATGTTCTTTCTGTTGTCGATCTTCCGTATCCGCGAATGGATCATCAACAGCATTCCCCTGCCCCTGCGCTCGGCCATTGCGGCCGGTATCGGCCTGTTTCTGGCGCTGATTGCCTTGCAAAACGCCGGTATCGTGGCGAGCCACCCGGTCACCATGCTCAGCATGGGCGATCTCAAGCAGCCCGCACCGATTCTGGCGACGCTGGGCTTCTTTCTGATCGTTGCACTGGACCAGCTCAAGGTCAAAGGCGCAGTGCTGATCGGCATCCTGGCGGTCACCATTGCTTCGATTGCGCTCGGCTTCAGTCAATTCGGCGGGATCATGTCGATGCCGCCCTCGCTGGCGCCGACCTTCCTGCAACTGGACATCATGGGCGCACTGGACGTCGGTCTGGTCAGCATCATCTTCGCCTTCCTGTTCGTGGATATCTTCGACAACTCCGGCACCCTGATCGGCGTGGCCAAGCGCGCCGGGCTGATGGGCAAAGACGGCCACATGCCGAAAATGGGCCGTGCCCTGATCGCCGATAGCACGGCGGCAATGGCCGGTTCCTTGCTCGGCACCTCGACCACCACCAGCTACATCGAATCCGCGGCTGGCGTGAGCGCCGGTGGCCGTACCGGCCTGACGGCCATTGTGGTGGCCATCCTGTTCCTGCTGGCGTTGTTCTTCGCGCCACTGGCCAGCAGCGTGCCGATCTATGCGACAGCGCCTGCCCTGCTGTTCGTCGCGGTGCTGATGGCCTCAGGCATGGCTGAAATCGACTGGGACGACATTACCGTCGCCGCGCCTGTAGTGATTACAACGCTGGCGATGCCGTTCACCTATTCCATCGCCAACGGCATCGCCTTTGGTTTCATTTCCTGGACGGCGATCAAACTGCTATCGGGCCGCGGGCGCGAGCTGAATGCCGCGCTGGTGATCCTGTCGATCCTGTTCGTGATCAAGCTGGGCTGGTTCAACGCATGAGTGTTCCTTTCGACCCCGCAGGCTACGAAAGTCAGCTTGCAGAAAAGACCGTACGCCTTCGCGAATTGCTGGCACCCTTCGATGCGCCAGAACCTCAGGTATTCGACTCGCCACGCGAGCATTACCGCCTGCGGGCCGAGTTCCGCCTGTGGCGCGAGGACCAGAAGCGTTACTACGCGATGTTCGCGCCGGGTGACAACAGGACGCCGATCCTGCTCGACGGCCTGCCGATTGCCAGCGAGCGTATCAATGCGCTGATGCCGGTACTGCGCGAGCGATGGGAAGCCAGCCCGAATCTGAACCACAAGCTGTTCCAGGTGGACTTTCTGACCACCCTGGCAGGCGATGCGATGATCACTTTGTGTTATCACCGCCCGCTGGATGACACCTGGCAGGCCGAAGCCGAGCAGCTGGCAGCCGAGCTCGACGTCAGCCTGATCGGGCGCTCAAAGGGCCAGCGTCTGGTCATCGGGCGTGACTATGTGACCGAACAGCTCGACGTTGCCGGACGCACGTTCAGTTATCGCCAGCCGGAAGGCGCGTTCACGCAGCCCAATGGCGCGGTAAACCAGAAGATGCTCAATTGGGCGTATGACGCGCTGGGCGAGCGCAATGACGATCTGCTGGAGCTGTATTGCGGCAACGGCAACTTCACCCTGCCGCTGGCCACCCGGGTGCGCAAGGTGCTGGCCACCGAAATCAGCAAGACCTCGGTCAATGCTGCGCTGAGCAATCTGGAAGACAACGCGGTCGACAACGTCACGCTGGTGCGTCTGTCTGCCGAAGAGTTGACCCAAGCGCTGAACGAGGTTCGTCCATTCCGTCGCCTGCAGGGTGTGGACCTCAAGCGCTACGAATTCGGCAGTGTGTTTGTCGATCCGCCGCGTGCAGGCATGGACGCAGACACCTGCGAGCTGACCCGCCGCTTCGAGCGCATTCTGTACATCTCGTGCAACCCGGAAACCCTGGCGGCCAACATCGCCCAGTTGCACGACACCCACCGGGTCAAGCGCTGCGCACTGTTTGACCAGTTCCCGTACACCCACCACATGGAGTCGGGAGTGTTACTAGTCAGGCGCTGAGACTGGAGACCGGTGCCCATAAGTCTCGCAGCAGGAACCGGATTGCGGGAGGCGGCTTGCCGGCGATGAGGCCGGTCCAGTCACTGATGCGGCGCTTGAAAAATCGCTTCGCCGGCAAGCCGCCTTCTACAGGTTATGCGTTGAGTCAGCGACTCGGGTTTTAGTCCCGCCTGGCGGCTATTCCGGACTCACGTGTGACGCTGAGCGCCGGGCGTGGAAACGCTCGATATGCACATCCGGGCCGGACAAACCGTCAACTTTTTCATTAGCTTCCTATCTATAAGCTGAGGTATAACCCGTAACGCGAACACACTGCTTCGATGGAAGTCTGTCTTGAGCTCTGAATCCCCCGCCGCTTCAACATCCGTCAAACTGTCCAGCCAACCCGGCTTCATCAGTTTCATTCTGTCGCGCCTGATGGCGGTCTTCGCCATGCAGATTCAGGCAGTGGTGGTCGCCTGGCAGGTCTATGACATGACCCGCGAGCCGATGGCGCTGGCCTATGTCGGCCTGGCCCAGTTCATCCCCATGCTGCTGTTGCTGATGCCTGCGGGGGATCTGATCGATCGCTACAACCGCAAGGTCATCCTGATGATCAGTTGGGGCGTTCAAGCAGTCTGCGGCCTGATTCTGCTGGTCTTCTCGGCCATGAATCTACAGGACTTGCGGCTGATCTACGGCGCGCTGATGCTTTACGGCTGCGCCCGCGCGTTCACCGGTCCCGCCCTGCAAAGCCTGTTGCCGCAGATCGTACCGCGCGAACAGCTCGCCTCGGCGATTGCCACCAACAGCGTGATCATGCGCTGCTCGACGGTCGGCGGTCCGCTGATTGGCGGCTACCTGTACTGGCTGGGCGGTGCAGAGCTGACCTATTCGGTGTGCGTGGCAGCGTTCATTGCCGGGATCCTGCTGCTGGTCAGGGTCGCGACGCCTTACGCAGGCAAACTGGTGGACCTGAGCGACAGCGCCTGGGGTCGATTCACGGCCGGAATCGCCTTCATCCGCTCACGCCCGATCATTCTGGGCACCATATCCCTGGACCTGTTCGCCGTGTTGCTGGGCGGCGTGGTGGCGCTGCTGCCGATCTATGCCCACGAAGTGCTTAACCTCGGCCCGCAAGGGCTCGGCATGCTTCGCGCGTCGATGAGTCTGGGTGAGCTGGCGACCGGGGTGTACCTGAGCATGCGTCCACTGGATCGCAATGTCGGCATGACCATGTTCATGGCAGTCGGGTTGTTCGGGGTGGCGAATCTGGTGTTTGCCTTGTCCACCTTATTCTGGCTGTCGTGCCTGGCGCTTTTGATCGCGGGGGCTGCGGACATGGTCAGCGTCTACATCCGCTCGGCACTGGTACAGTTCTCGACACCGGACAACATGCGCGGCCGTGTCAACGCGGTGAACATGCTGTTTATCGGCTCCTCCAACGAGCTTGGCGAATTCCGCGCAGGCACCAGCGCCTCGCTGATCGGTGCGATTCCAGCCGCGATCATGGGCGGTGTCTGCACGCTGGGCGTGGTCGGCGCATGGATGACCAGCTTCAAAACGCTGCGGCAGGTGGACCGCTTTGCCGACGCTACCCCCGCAGAAGTGTCAGAGAGCACGCTCGCAAAAGCACATTGAGCACCAGAGCCGCGCCGCCCGGATTCAGAAAACCGGTCTCGCGGCGCCGCTTCTTAGAACCAATCGGTCTCCCCTACCCTCTATACCTCGCATCATGCATTGCGCCGCCCGTGTTTCACTTGGCAGGGGACCGGTTGGCGCGTTTTGGTTTCACCAGCGACACTCATTGCACGACAAGAAGAGGGATCCGACATGCTCTGGAAAAAAGGCCGACGCAGCGACAACGTGGTCGATGCACGTGGTGAAAGTAGCGGCGGCGGTGGTGGCATGCGCATTGGAGGCAAGGGACTGAGCCTGGGCGGTATCGTGATCGTCGTCGCCATCGGATTACTGACCGGTCAGGACCCGATGCAGATTCTCGGACAACTCACCGGCCAGATGACCGAGCAAAGCGCCCCGACCAGTTCGCAGACACGTCAGGCACCACCGGCCAATGATCAACAGGCCGAGTTCGTGCGCAGCATTCTGGGCGACACCGAAGACACCTGGCGCGCAGTCTTCGCCCAGAACGGTCGTCAGTACAAGGACCCGACACTGGTGCTGTTCAGCGGCCAGGTGAACTCAGCCTGCGGTTTCGCAACCTCCGCGACGGGTCCGTTCTACTGCCCAGCCGACCAGCAGGTCTATCTGGATCTGGACTTCTTCCGCGAGATGTCGCAACGCTTCTCGGCTGCCGGCGACTTCGCTCAGGCGTACGTGATCGCCCACGAAGTCGGCCACCACGTACAGACCCAGCTGGGTATTTCCGCCAAGGTCGATGCCGCTCGCAAGTCTGGGCAGCGCATGGAAGGCAGCACCGGTTTATTGGTCCGTCAGGAGCTTCAGGCTGACTGTTTCGCAGGTGTTTGGGCCTATAACGCACAAAATCGTTTGAACTGGCTTGAGCCGGGTGATATTGAAGAAGCGTTGAACGCAGCCAACGCCATCGGCGATGATCGTCTTCAGCAGCAAAGCAGTGGTCGAGTCGTACCGGACTCCTTTACCCACGGCACTTCGGCCCAGCGAGTACGCTGGTTCAAGACCGGCTTTGCGCAAGGCCAAATCACCCAATGCGATACTTTCGCCGCCAAGAGTCTCTAAGCACATGATTAAACCGCTTCTGGTCCTGTTGTTAAGCACTGCCTTCGTGAGCCTCGGGGCTCATGCCGAGGATCAAGCGGTTAAATCGATCAGCCCGGACCGTCTGGCCATCAACGGCGCCGAGGCAACACTGGGGCTCAGCCAGGAATGGGTTCATCCAAAACCGAAAATCGAGCGTGTGGTGATCGTGCTGCACGGTCGCCTGCGCAATGCACAGACTTACTTGCGCAGCATCGAGCGTGCCGCCAACCAGTCGAAGGAGCGCAGCAAGACGCTGCTGATTGCGCCGCAGTTTCTGGATGAAAAAGACGTCGTCGCTCATCACCTGTCCGACAACATCCTGCGCTGGCGCCAGAACAGCTGGATGGAAGGCGCGACCGCCAGCGATCCCAAGCCCATCAGCTCGTTTCTGGTGCTGGACCACATCCTCAAGCGCCTGAGTGACAGCAAACTGTTTCCCAACCTCAAGGAAATCGTGATCGCCGGCCATTCCGGCGGCGCGCAGGTGGTGCAGCGCTACGCGATGATCGGTGGCAAGGAAGATGCCCTGCTGACCCGCGAAGGCGTGAAGCTGCGCTACGTGATTGCCAACCCGTCGTCCTATGCCTACTTCGATGCCGAGCGGCCTGAGTCTGTGACGGCACAGGCTTGCCCGAACTTCAATGACTGGAAATACGGCCTCAACAAGATGCCGTTCTATTCAGGCAAGGAAAAACCGGCGGATATCGAAAAAGGTTACGTGAAGCGTGACGTCACTTACCTGCTTGGCGAACTGGACACCGATCGCAACCATCCGGCACTCGACAAGACATGCGCGGCTGAAGCCCAGGGCGCCTATCGCCTGATCCGCGGCCAGAACTACTTCAGCTACCTGCAGAAACGCCACCCGGAAGGCCTGAATCAGCGTCTGGTGGTCGTGCCCAAGGTCGGCCATAACGGCGACGGGATTTTTACGTCACCTGAAGGCCAGGCGGTGCTGTTCAAGCCGTTTTGATGGGTAGCACACCCGAAGTGAACTCAACTCAAACGGTGGGAGGCGGCTTGCCGGCGATGGCGTCAGTTCAGGCACTCAAGGGTCGCCCGAGAAACTGAATCGCCGGCAAGCCGCCGCCCACGGGTTCTGCATTCATTCAGATAAACGCATGTGCCTGGCGCGGACGATGAAGCCGCCTGTCAATTCAACATACCGCGCAATGCCACGCAGTCCACAGCGTACCAGTCCGCCAGCTCAGGCCATGGATTCTCCGGTAGGTTTACCAAAACAGTCTTCGCACCCGCTGCCCGGCCGCAATCCAGGTCGTGGCGATAATCGCCGATCATCACCATCCTCTTCGGCTCCACGTCCCACGCACTGGCCAGTTTCAACAGGCCGGCCGGATGGGGCTTGGGTGTCGCTTCGTCGCGTCCCAGTACGTCGTCTACCGCAAAGCAGTCGGCAAGGCCGATGGCTTGCAGCGTGATGTGCGCCAGCTCGCGCGCGTTGCGCGTCAGGATGCCCAGGCGATAACCACGAGCCGCCAGCTCACGGACCAGTTCGACAGCACCGTCGGCGGGCAGCGAACCCAAGGCCAGCTCACGCTCGTGCTCCAGCAGCCAGGCGTGCTTGGCGGCGGACTCGGCCGCAGGCAATGCCGCGAGGTGGCCGAGAATATCGGCGTCCTGCGGGATGCCCAGTTCGCGCTTGATGGCCGGGAAATCGTGTACGGGGACGGTCAGCGTGCCGTCCATGTCGAACACCCAGTGGCGAATGTCATGCAGCGTCATGCCCAATCCTTTCGATGGCGGATCAGCCCTTCCTGACTGACCGAAGCAACCAGTTGCCCGGCGCGGTTGAAGATGCTGCCGCGCGAGAAACCGCGGGAGTTGCCTGCCCACGGGCTGTCCATGGCATACAGCAGCCAGTCGTCAGCACGCAGGTCGTTGTGGAACCACAATGAGTGATCGAGGCTGGCCACTTGCATGTCGCGCTGCCAGACAGTCTTGGCGTGCGGTTTGAGCGAGGTCGTCAGCAAGTTGAAGTCCGAGGCGTAGGCCAGCATGTACTTGTGCAGCGCAGGCGCGTCATTGAGAGTGCCATCGGCCCTGAACCACACATACTTCACCGGCTCACCGGGTTGCGGGTTGTAGGGGTCTTCAGCAGTCACCGGACGAAACTCGATGGGTTTGGGGCGCAGAAACTTGTCATGCACCGCTTCGGGGATCAGGTGTGCACGCTGTTGCATCAGTTCAAGTTCGGAAGGCAGGTTTTCCGGCCCGACGATCTGCGGCATCGCCGCCTGATGCTCGAAGCCTTCTTCGTCGTACTGGAACGATGCGCTGCAAGTGAAGATCGGCTTGCCCTTCTGGATCGCCGTGACGCGACGGGTGCTGAAACTGCCGCCGTCACGCACACGGTCCACTTGGTAGACCACCGGCAGCCCGGCATCGCCAGGTCGCAAAAAATAGCCGTGCAGTGAGTGAACGTGGCGGTCCTCCTCGACCGTCTGGCTGGCGGCAGACAGCGATTGCCCCAGCACCTGACCGCCGAACAGCTGGCGAAAGCCCAGATCCTGGCTACGACCGCGAAACAGGTTTTCTTCAATAGGTTCCAGCGTCAGCAGCTCAACCAGATCATCCAGCACTTGGCTCATGTTCATTCCTCGCACAAAACGTACCCGCACTCGCCCGGCAGCGACGGTCGGTGTGTTCGCGGCAGGCCCGCAAGGCCTGCGCTATTAAAGTGAAATGATACAGAAATAAGGCGGCGGGCTCAGTCAGGGTTTCAGGGTATTGAGCCACTGTTCGCGATTGATGCGATAAAGCACGTGCGGCTTGAGCGGGTGCCCGTCCTGCATGTTCGGATGCTCGAAATCGTCGGAAGGATCGCGCAGCATGCCGATCGCCTGCATCACCTTTTGCGAGGGCTCATTGCTCACGGCCGTAAACGACACGATTTCATCCAGTTTCAAGCGCTCGAAGCCGCAACCGAGCGCGGTCCAGGCCGCTTCGCTGGCGAAGCCCAGTCCCCAGTGCTCGCGTGCCAGCCTCCAGCCGATCTCGACGGCGGGCGTGAAGTGCGCGTCGAACCCCACCACGCCCAGCCCGGTAAAACCGATGAATGCACCGCTATCCTTGCGTTCAAGTGCCCACAGACCGAAACCCAGCTCGGCAAAATGCCCGCGCATCCGCCCGATCATGGCGGCGCTTTCGAGACGACTGAGGGGCTCGGGAAAATATCGCATGACCTGCGGGTCGGCGCACATGGCGGCAAACGCAGGCAAATCGTCGTCGCGCCACTGCCGCATCAGCAATCGGGCGCTGTCCAGCTTGAGTATCGGTTCCATCGATCTCCCCCGTAACCGTCATCTTCGGGCGCAAGTGTAATCTGTTGAAGTTGCAGCCAACTGTGCGACAAGGCGCATAACTGGCACTATCGGGCTTCGACCTTTGACCGGACGCAAAATGTCCCTGCCGCTGATCTATCACGACGACTACAGCCCGGAGTTTCCGGCTGACCATCGGTTTCCCATGGACAAGTTCCGTCTGCTGCGCGATCACTTGATCGACAGCGGCCTGACCCGCGACGTTCAATTATTACGCCCAGAGCTGTGTCCGGCCGATATTCTGGCCCTGGCACACGATCCCTCTTACATCAGCCGTTATCTGAGCGGCGACCTGTCACGCGAGGATCAGCGCCGTCTCGGCCTGCCGTGGAGCGAGGCACTGGCGCGCCGCACCATCCGGGCCGTGGGTGGCTCGCTGCTCACTGCCGACCAGGCGCTTGAGCACGGTCTGGCCTGCCATCTGGCGGGAGGCACCCACCATGCGCACTATGACTATCCGGCGGGTTTCTGCATCTTCAACGACCTGGCGGTGATCAGCCAGTACCTGCTGCAGAGCGGGCGTGTGGACAAGGTGCTGATCTTTGACTGCGACGTGCACCAGGGCGACGGCACAGCGCGCATTCTGGCCGACACAGAAGACGCCATCACCGTCTCGCTGCACTGCGAAAAGAACTTCCCGGCCCGCAAGGCACGGAGCGACTGGGATATCCCGCTGCCGATGGGCATGGGCGACAGCGATTACCTGAAAGTCGTCGATGACCTGCTCAACTACCTGCTGCCCATCTACAAGCCGGATCTGGTGCTGTACGACGCAGGCGTGGACGTCCACAAGGACGACGCGCTGGGTTATCTGCAACTCACCGATCAGGGTCTGGCAGATCGCGACGAGGCGGTACTGCGTCATTGCCTGGGTCGCGATATCCCCGTCATGGGCGTGATCGGTGGCGGTTACAGCAAGGACCGCCAGGCGCTGGCCCGGCGGCACGGCATCCTGCATCACAGCGCGCAACGGGTCTGGCAGGATCTGGGCCTGTGACAGGCCGGGCAGCAAATCTCGGGTAGAATGCCGCACTTTCCCGCCATCGATATTCAGCTGATCATGACCGACCTCACTGCCTCCGAACCTCAATCCGTTGCCATTATCGGAGGTGGACCTGCTGGCCTGATGGCGGCCGAAGTGCTGAGCCAGGCCGGGTTTCGGGTCGATCTGTATGACGGCATGCCGTCGGTCGGGCGCAAGTTTCTGCTGGCCGGGGTCGGCGGCATGAATATCACTCACTCCGAGCCCTACTCTGATTTTCTGTCACGCTATTTCGAACGTTCGCCGATGATCGCGCCGCTTCTTCGCCAGTTCGACGCGGACGCCTTGTGCGCGTGGATTCACGATCTGGGTGTCGACACCTTTATCGGCAGCTCGGGCAGAGTATTCCCCACGGACATGAAGGCCGCGCCCTTGCTGCGCGTCTGGCTGAAACGCCTGCGGGACGCTGGCGTGATCATCCACACCCGGCATCGCTGGCTGGGCTGGAACGCCGATGGCCACCTGCGCATCGCCCATCCCGAAGGTGAGTTGACGCTCCAACCGGCTGCCACGCTGTTGGCACTCGGAGGTGCCAGTTGGGCGAGACTGGGCTCCGATGGCGCCTGGGTGCCCTGGCTTGAAGAGCAGCAGGTGGATGTCGCGCCTTTGCAGGCCGCCAATTGCGGCTTTGAGGTCTCGGCCTGGAGCGAGTTGCTGCGCAGCAAGTTTGCCGGTGCCCCGCTGAAGAACATCGCCATGGGTTTGCAGGGGCAACCGCTGCGTCTGGGCGAGTGCGTGCTGACCGAAACGGGCGTGGAAGGCAGTCTGGTGTACGCGCTGTCGGCGCAGATTCGGCAACAGATCAACCTCAGCGGCTCGGCGAGCGTGAAGATTGATTTGCTGCCCGGAAAGTCCCAGGGCGATGTACACAAGGCCCTGAGCAAACCTCGCGGCTCGCGCTCGATGTCCAGGCACCTGCACAGTCAGTTGGGCCTCGACGGTGCCAAGGCCTCGTTGCTGCGAGAACTGGCGCCACGCGAAGCCTTCGATGATCCGACGCTGCTGAGTCAGGCAATCAAGGCCCTGCCCCTGCGACTGATCAGGCCACGGCCTATCGACGAAGCCATCAGCACCGCAGGTGGCGTGACCTTTGAATCCATGGACGAGCGCTTGATGCTCAGGCAACTGCCCGGCGTGTTCTGCGCCGGCGAAATGATCGACTGGGAAGCACCGACCGGCGGCTATCTCCTGACGGCCTGCTTCGCCAGCGGGCGGGCTGCCGGGCTGGGCATGGTGGAGTGGTTGCGCGGCAGGCGCTGATCGGTTTGCGCCACTGCGGAACGCGGACGTTCGTTGTTCCAAACACACTCATTGTGCGTAGTCTTTCAATTTCTCCTGCATGAAATCCAGAAAACACTGGATCCTCAGCGCCAACTGCGAGTTGCGGTAGTACACCGCGTTGATCGGCTGACGATAGCCGCTGTTGGCGTCTTGCAGAATGCCGAGCAGCCTTCCGTCTCGCAGGTCTTCGTGGGTCATGAAGTCGGACAGACAGGCAATCCCGATCCCCTCCAGCGCCAGATGACGCAAGGTGTCGCCACTGGATGCCGCAACACCAGGTTTGATCGGGTAGCGATCACCCCCGGCATGGCGCAGCGGCCAGTGATTGAGCACCTCCACCTGATTGAATCCCAGCAACGTGTGCCGGCAGAGCTCTTCGACTGTTTGTGGCGTGCCGTGGCGTTCCAGGTACGCAGGGCTGGCGACGATGTTCAGCAGGCAACTGCCCAGTGCGCGGGCATGCAGGGTCGAATCGGGCAGTGCGCCAATGCGGATTGCAATGTCGGTGTTCTGCTCCAGCAGGTCGATGAACCAGTCATCGCTGTTCAGTTCGAGCTGGATATACGGATAACGCTGCCTGAACTCCGCCACATGCGGCACCACCGAATGCAGCATGAACGGCGACGCTGCGTTGACGCGCAGACGTCCGGCCGGTGTCTGCCGTGAAGACATCAGGTGCTCTTCCAGACTTTCCATCTGCTCGAGGATCAAGCGTGCTCGAGTCAGGAAGAACTTGCCCTCCTCGGTCAGGTCCATGCGCCGCGTGGTGCGGTTGATCAGCGTGGTCTCAAGCTTGGCCTCAAGCCGCGACAAGGTACGGCTGATCCCCGACGGCGTCTGCCCCATCTTCTCGGCTGCGGCGGAAATGGAGCCGCTTTCGATCACCGAGACGAACACCTGCAACTCATCGGACCTGGCTTTCACTGTTGTTCCCCGCTCAAGAGTCCGGGGATATTAACCGCAGTTCAAGCAAATACCTTGGCCAGATGCGCTTCATAGCGTTTCACATCAGCTTCGATGTTCGGCACTTTCATCACATCCACTGCAAGGAACGTCGGCAGGCCGGTCATGCCAAGGAACTGGTTGGCCTTATGAAACGGGAAGTACACAGCATCGACGCCTTTGGCTTCAAAGAAGTCGCAAGCGTCGTCGAAGGCTTGTTGCGGCGCGTTCCAGGTGGCTGAAATCATGTATTGCTTGCCATGCAGCAAGCCGCCGCTGCCGTATTTCTGCGAGGCATCGGAACGTGTGCGACCGTCGTTGGCGTACAGACTGCCGTGCCCTTCGGTGAACACTTCGTCGATATACTTTTTGACCGTCCACGGCGCGCCCATCCACCAGCCTGGCATTTGCCAGACGATGACATCGGCCCACAGAAACTTCTGCACTTCCTCAGCCACGTCATAACCACCGTCGATGAAGGTTTCCTTCACGTCGTAACCGGCGCGGTCCATGAATGCCACGCCAGCGTCGTGCAGGGTCGCGTTATAGCGGCCGTCCGAGTGAGCAAACTGTTTACCACCGTTGAGAAACAATATTTTTTTCATGCCAGACCTCTGGATGCTCGGCCCTGCCCTATGTATTGGCGGAACCCGTCATTAATCGATGGGGAGAAGAATAAAGACGAAGTGGCTTATGAATAAGCAGAGGAAAGGCAAATCACTTTTGCTCAGAAGTCACGAATGATGACGCTATTGTTGACTTAGAATGCGAGCACTTCAGCAGAGGAATGCCTCAATGCCCACACCTTACGGCTTCATCCTTCACGCCCACACCCGCCCGGAAAAGTCAGCCGAGTTCGAAGCGCTGTTCAGTTCTTACGTTGCACAGAGCCGCAGCGAGCCGGGCTGCATCGAATACCACATGCTGCGCGATCATCAGGATCCGACGCTGTTCATCTTCTTCGAGGTCTGGGCGTCGAAAGAGGACCTGGACGTTCATTCCGCGCAGCCGCACATGACCGCGTTGTACGAGAAGCGTTTTGAGTATCTGGTCAGCGACTTCCAGATTCGCCGCATCGACATGCTCAGCCCTTCATCAGCAAGTGCAGCCCCAGCAGCGCCATCCCGATAAAGAAGGTGCGCTTGAACACGGCGGCGCTGATCCGCTCTCGCAGCCATTGACCGATCAGCATACCCAGCAGGGCCGGGATCAGCGCCAACAATGAAGCACCGAGTTCACTGCTGCCGAGTGCGTTGTTCGAGGACAGACCGATGGCCAGCGCCAGCGTCGAGACCGTGAACGACAGCCCCAGAGCCTGCACCAGCTGATGACGTTCCAGGCCCAGTGCCTGTAGATACGGCACGGCAGGAATCACGAAAACACCCGTCGCCGAGGTGATGACGCCGGTGAGCAGGCCGCACAGTGGACCCAGCCAGCGCTCGGTCGTCGCAGCCACCTTGAGCATCGGCAGGAACAACCCGCTCAGCGCATACAGCAGCAGCGCCCCGCCCAATGCCTGCGTCATGGAATGATCGCCGTTCATGCCCAGCCAGAATGAACCGGCCAAGGTGCCTGCGAACACCATCGCCAGCATCGGCCAGAGACGCCGAATCAACCCGCCGAAGTGCCCGCCCGTCGCAAGTTGCCAGAAGTTGGTCACGATGGACGGAATGATCAGCAAGGCGGCAGCCTGCGCCGGGAGCATAGCCAGCCCCAGCAAGCCCATGGACACAGTCGGCAGGCCGAGGCCAATCACACCTTTGACGGTGCCTGCCAGCAGAAAGGTGCCGAAGACCAGAGCGATCAGGCCGGCACCCAGCGTTTGATACGTATCGAAGAGTGTATTCATGACGCGATTCTGGGTCTTCAGGAGCCTGTTGAAAATCTGGCTTATACTCAGCCAGCCTCTGGCATGGACAGAGGCTGATCAGCCAAGGATTGTCTTTACATGCACTTCGACCTCACCGACCTGCGTCTTTTTCAGCACGTGATCGAGACCGGCAGCATCACTGCCGCCGCAACGCGCAGTCATCTGTCACTGCCATCGGCTAGCGCGCGCGTTCGGGCGATGGAAGCGTCATTGCAGGCGCCATTGCTTGAACGAGGCCGACGTGGCGTGACGCCGACGCCTGCGGGCAAGGCGCTGGCGCAGCATGCACGGGTGATCCTGCAACAGGTCGAGCGAATGCAGTTCGATCTGGCGGACTACGCGAAGGGTTTCAAAGGCCAGGTGCGGCTGCTGTGCAACACCTCAACGCTGAGCGAGCACCTGCCGGAACGATTGGCGGATTTTCTGGTGGCGTATCCCAACATTGATGTCGACATTCAGGAACAGACCAGCCTGCGCATCCTGCACGCGCTGCGTCATGGGACGGCGGATGTCGGGATCATTTCCGACGCCGTAGACGCCAGCGATCTGCAAACCCTGCCCTTCCGGGATGATCCGCTGACACTGGTCATGCCGCCTGACCATCCGTTGGGCGAGCTGACCCGTGTCAGCTTTGCACAGGCACTGGATGAGGAGTTTGTCGGCCTGTCGGTCAACAGCGCGTTGGGCATTCATATTGAAGAACAGGCGTTGCACATGGGCAAGCGCATGCGCATCCGGGTGCGTGCCGAAGGGTTTGATGGCGTCTTGCGCATGGTCGCCCACGGCGCCGGACTGGGTATCGTGCCGCAGGCCGCAGTGGACCGTGCGACCCGTCCACTGCGCTTTGCCGCAGTGCGATTGAGCGATCTCTGGGCCGACCGCAAACTGCTGCTCTGCGCCGCTGATTTCAATGCCCTGCCCGGTTACGCCAGGGCGCTGCTGGATGCGTTGGAGCAGCGACACTGATTGATCCGAGTCACATCACCCGCAGATGCGCGGGGAACGATCACGGCCGCGCTTTTGCCTTGCGCTCGCGCAGGTATGCAACCACTTCGCTCTGGGTCCCGGCGAACTCGATACGTGAGGACTTGTGCTCGCGTTGGTAGGCGTACATGGGGTCGTAGTACTCACCGAGCAGACCTTCGATCCAGCCACGATGCAGATCGACCTTGCCGCTGCGTCGCTGTTCGTCCAGCGCGTCCTGCATGATGGCTTGCAGTCGCTGCAAACGCTCGCCGCCAAGGCGCTTGTGGATGTTTTTCAGGCTTTGCAGCAAGCGCTCGGCAAACAGGTCGAAACCGGTGTCTGCGCCATGCAGGCTGATGAACTCGGCGCACAGGTCGGTCACGTAATCGCGAAGAATACGCTCGACCCGGTTTTCGAAACTGTCCTCCAGCCAGACCATCGAGCAGTCCTGCATGGTCTGGTGCAATTCCAGCGGCACGTTGCAGCTGCCCACCAGACGGCTTTCGTCTTCCAGCACGAACTGCTCGATACCGGCGGCGCGCTTTTTGAGCAGGTCGATGGCCAGACGGTTCTCGAAATCGATCTGCGCCGGCTGGCCGGTCGCCCGTTTGCCGAAGCTGGAACCACGGTGGTTGGCGATGCCTTCCAGATCAAGGCTGTTGGCGAGTTGAGGCAGGACCTCGGTCTTGCCGGTGCCGGTCATGCCGCCGAGCACCACGAAATCGCACTCGGTCACCGCGTCGTGCAGGGTGTCGAGCAGGAAGGTCCGCATCGCCTTGTAGCCGCCGATGATGCGCGGATAATCGACACCCGCCTCCTGCAGCCAGCGCTGCACGGTCTGCGAGCGCAGCCCGCCACGAAAGCAATACAGGTAGCCATTCGGGTTGGCTTTGGCGAACGCCAGCCACGCCTCGACGCGCTCATCCTTGACCGGCCCGCAGACCAGTTGATGGCCCAGCTTGATCGCCGCTTCCTGCCCATGTTGCTTGTAGCAGGTGCCGACCTTTTGCCGTTCGATGTCAGTCATCAGCGGCAGGTTGATCACGCCGGGAAACGCGCCCTTGGAAAACTCCACCGGCGCCCGGGCATCCATCATTGGCACATCGTTGAGAAACAGAGCGCGGTAATCACTGCTGTTGTCGGCCATCAGAACACCTCGACGGCGTGGGTCTGTCGCTCAAGCAGGGTGCCGACAGGCTTCAGTTGCAGGCCCGACTCGGCAGCCGCTGCCAGAAACTCCGCTTCGCCTTGCGGGGTGACCGCCACCAGCAAACCACCGCTAGTCTGCGGATCGCATAACAGGTCGCGCTGCGCGTCACTGAGCGATGCGATCTTGTCGCCGTAGCTTTCGAAGTTGCGCAACGTACCGCCCGGCACGCAGCCTTCGGCGATGTAATGCTCGACACCGGGCAAACGCGGCACGGCGGCGTAATCCAGACGCGCCGTCAGCCCTGCGCCATCGGCCATTTCAACCAGATGGCCCAACAGACCGAAACCGGTGACGTCAGTCATCGCCATCACGCCGGCCAGTTTGCCGAAGCGGCTGCCGGGCTTGTTCAGGGTACACATCCAGTCACGCGCCAGACCGACGTCCTGCTCGCGCAGTTTCGCCTTCTTCTCGGCGGTGGTGAGAATGCCGATGCCCAAGGGTTTGGTCAGGTACAGCCTGCAGCCCGCCAGCGCCGTATCGTTGCGCTTCATATGTTTCTTCTGCACGACGCCGGTCACGGCCAGGCCGAAAATAGGCTCGGGTGCATCGATGGAGTGTCCGCCCGCCAACGGAATACCCGCGGCATCGCAGACCGCACGGCCGCCGCGAATCACCTCGCGGGCCACTTCAGGCGGCAGCACATTGACCGGCCAGCCGAGGATGGCGATGGCCATCAGCGGATCACCGCCCATCGCATAGATGTCGCTGATTGCGTTGGTTGCGGCGATGCGGCCGAAATCGAAGGGATCGTCGACGATGGGCATGAAAAAGTCGGTGGTCGACACCACGCCGCGTTCATCGTCCAGCGCATAGACAGCGGCATCGTCACGCGAGGCGTTGCCGACCCACAGGTTCGGGTCCAGGTTCTGCGCGCCGCTGCCGGCCAGGATCACGTCCAGCACCTTGGGGGAAATCTTGCAGCCACACCCAGCTCCGTGACTGTACTGGGTCAGGCGGATTGGCTCACTCATCGCGACACTCTCGGTAACGGGGAAACAGGCTGCGGAGTCTAGGGTCTGTTGCGGTTTCAGCGCAAACGCCGTCGCCGTTCGGTCATGCCTTCAGCACCATGCGCCTGCCGAACTGGCCTTTCTCGCCGCGCCTCTTATAATCGCGCGCTCCAGTACCGAATCCATCGAAGCGTGCCTGCCTGGCCAGAGTCGCTTTGCCTTGTCGTTTTTTCCGCTATTGAACCGGAGAACTTTCATGCTCAAGCGTACCCTGGCGCTCGCCGCCGGCCTCGCCCTGTCCTTTACCGCACTGACCAGCCACGCGGCCGATGTGCTGCGCGTGTCGGCCATTCCCGACGAAGCACCGACCGAACTGCTACGCAAGTTCAAGCCGCTGGGTGCCTATCTGGAGCAGCGACTGGGCATGAAGGTCGAGTTCGTTCCGGTTGCCGACTACCCGGCGGTGGTCGAAGCGCTGGCCACCGACCGTCTGGACATGGCCTGGCTGGGCGGCTTCACCTTCGTGCAGGTCAACCTCAAGACCGGCAATGCCGTGCCCTTGGTACAGCGTGAGCAGGACGCGCAGTTCACCAGCAAATTCATCACCTCCGATCCGAACGTGAAAAGCCTGGCGGACCTGAAAGGCAAGACCTTCGCGTTTGGCTCCGTGTCGTCCACGTCCGGCAGCCTGATGCCGCGCTACTTCATGCTCAAGGAAGACATCAAGCCGGAAACCTTCTTCAGCCGCGTTGCCTATTCGGGCGCGCATGACGCCACTGCGGCCTGGGTTCAGGCGGGCAAGGTCGATGCTGGCGTGCTGAATGCCAGCGTGTGGGACAAGCTGGTCGCCAACGGCAAGGTCGACACCAGCAAGGTGCGCGTCTTCGCCACCACGCCGACCTACTTCGATTACAACTGGACCGTGCGCGGCACGCTGGACAAGGGCCTGGCGGCGAAAATCAAGCAGGCGTTCCTGGACCTGGACCCGGCCAACCCGGAGCAGAAAGCGATTCTTGATCTGCAGGCAGCCAGCCGCTTCATCGAGACCAGACCGGAAAACTACAAGGGCATCGAAGAGGCTGCCCGCGCTGCCGACCTGCTGAAATGACGCTGCGCCTGTCCGGGACAGACCTGCGCCACAGTAACGGTACGCTCGCGCTGAGGGGCCTGGAACTGAGCATCGCGCAGGGCGAGCGGGTGGCGGTCATCGGTCCGTCCGGGGCGGGCAAGACCACGCTGCTCAACCTGCTGGCCGGCGCTCTGCGGCCCAGCGCGGGGCAACTGGAAATACTGGGGAGCAGTCCCTGGCAGCTTTCCAGTCGGCAGCGTCAGCAATTGCGCCGTCGTATTGCGCTGATCCATCAGGCCCCGCCTCTGCCGCCGCGCCAGCGCGTGGTGACAGCGGTGCTGGCCGGCAAGCTCGGTGAGTGGGGGCTGTGCAAGTCGCTGCTCAACCTGTTGCACCCACTCGACGTGCCAGGCGCGCGCAACGTGCTCGCGCGTCTGGATCTGGCGGACAAGCTGTTCGTGCGCTGCCAGCAGTTGTCCGGCGGGCAACTGCAACGGGTCGGTATCGCCCGTGCCCTGTATCAGGCCCCGGAAGTGATGCTGGCGGACGAGCCGGTGTCGGCGATGGACCCGCGCCTGGCGGACCACACGCTGGCGCTGCTGTGTCAGCACGCCATTGAACACGGCGTGACGCTGGTCGCCAGCCTGCATGCCGTTGAGCTGGCCCTGGCGCATTTTCCGCGCATCATCGGCGTGCGGGACGGGCAGATTCATTTCGACCTGAACGCCAGCGAAGTCAGCCGGGAACACCTCGATACGCTTTACGCCAACGAACAGCTGAGCACACTGGCCACCACCGAAACACCTGCCACTGCGCCCTGGACGCCACGATGCTGAGTCGTGATCGACGCGACCCGGCCGCCATACCGCGCCTGATGATGGCGTTGCTGGCGGTCGCGCTGCTGTGGCCGGGCATCCGTCTGGCTGAACTCGATCCCACCGTTTTGCTGCAACCGGAAAACGCCCGGACCATGGGCGGTTTCGTGGCCGGTTTCTGGCCCCCTGCCCATGACCCTGAATTTCTCTCACTGTTGATCGACGCGACGTTGCAGACCCTGGCGATTGCCACGGCAGGCATGGCGTTGGCGCTGGTTTTGGCCATACCGGCAAGCCTGCTGGCGAGTTCGGCGTTGTCCCTGTCGGCCGCCTCACGTGCAGGACGGCCCGGCTGGCTCGGTCAATGCCTGCGCTGGCCGGTGCGCGGCCTGCTGATCTTCCTGCGCAGCGTGCCGGAAATCGTCTGGGCGCTGCTGTTCGTGCGCGCCGTCGGGCTGGGACCGACGGCGGGTGTGCTGGCTATCGCCATTACCTACGCGGGCATGCTGGGCAAGGTTTACGCCGAAATTTTCGAGTCCGTTGATCAACGCCCGGCCCATGCCCTGATGCAGGCGGGCAGCGGACGATTTGCCGCGCTGGCGTACGGCATCCTGCCCAATGCTGCGGCAGAACTGACCTCGTACACGGTGTATCGCTGGGAATGCGCAGTCCGCGCGTCGGTGGTGATGGGCTTCGTCGGCGCGGGTGGTCTGGGTCAACAGATCGACCTGTCGATGCGCATGTTCGCCGGTGCCGAAGTGGCGAGCATGCTGCTGACCTTTCTGGTACTGGTGCTGTTGGCCGATCAGTTGAGCCGCCTGCTGCGCGGGAGATTCACATGAGACGGGCTGGCAACTGGCTGTTATTGATCGCGATCATTGCGGCGGTGGTTGGCTCGTTCGTTTATCTGGGCATGGACCTGTTCAGCCTGAGCAGCCCTGAAAGCCTGACGCAGATGGGCCGTTATGCCCTGCGATTCATGAGTCCGGACCTGAGCGCCGGTCACTTGCAGGCCATCGGCAAGGGCGCGCTGGAAACCCTGGCGATGTCGGCACTCGGCACGCTGCTGTCGGTGATCGGCGGATTATTGCTGGCCCTGCCCGCCGCAGGTCGCCTGGGCTGGCCGATGCGCAGTCTGAGCCGTTTGCTGCTCAATGCGTTGCGGGCCATTCCAGAGCTGGTGTGGGCCGTGCTGATGGTGCTGGCCGCAGGGCTTGGCCCCAACGCCGGTACGCTGGCACTCGCGTTACACACCACGGGCGTGCTGGGTCGCTTGTTCGCCGAAGCGCTGGAAAACACTGCACCGGAACCCGCCGCTGCGATTCGTCTGCAGGGTGGCAGCGCATGGCAGGCGTTCTGCTACGGCACGCTGCCCAACCTCTGGCCGCAACTGCTGGCGTACACCCTGTATCGCTGGGAGAACAACATACGCATGGCAAGCATTCTGGGTTTCGTCGGCGCGGGCGGTCTGGGACAGATGCTCTATGTCAGCCTCAGCCTGTTCCAGGAAGCACAGGCCAGTACCGTCATCCTTGCGATGCTGGTGCTGGTATTTGCCGTGGATGCGCTGAGCGGCTGGAGCCGTCAACGGTGGGTGCGTAACTGATTACCAGAGATACGCCTCCCACAGTGCGGTGTGTGCGGCGAGTAAGCCGTGTGTCAGACATACAGACACAACCCCTTGCTCGCCGCGAACCCTCCGGACTCAATACCCCAACGACAACCCGGTATTGCGACGCGGGTCATTCGCGCCGTAGAAGCGGTTGTTGCCGACCGGCTTGCCGTCCAGCGACGGCGCACCCACCAGAATCGCTGCCACATGGTTCATGGGCTGCGGACCTGCAAACTTGTGGCCCCAGCTTTCGAGGATCTTCAACGTATCCGGGCTGACCGCGAAGGTGTCCAGGTTGGTCGTATCCGGCTGCCATTGCTGGTGGAAACGTGGCGCATCGACCGCTTCCTGGATGTTCATGCCGTAGTCGATGACGTTGAGCATGGTCAGCAGGGTCGCGGTGATGATGCGGCTGCCGCCTGGCGTACCGACGACCATCACGGTCTTGCCATCCTTGGTAACGATGGTCGGGCTCATTGATGACAGCGGCGTCTTGCCCGGCGCGATGGCATTGGCTTCGCCCTGCACCAGACCGTACATGTTGGGCACGCCGGGCTTGACGGTGAAGTCGTCCATCTCGTCGTTGAGGATGACGCCGGTCTTGCTGGCCATGACGCCTGCACCGAACCAGTTGTTCAGCGTGTAGGTCACCGAGACCGCGTTGCCCCACTTGTCGACAATCGAGTAGTGCGTGGTGTTGCTGCCTTCATGTGGCGCAACACCCGGCTTGATCCTGTTCGAATCACCGGCCTTTTGCGGATCGATTGCAGCACGCAGTTTGTCGGCGTAGGCAGGATCGAGCAAGTGCTCGATAGGATTCTTGACGAAATCCGGGTCGCCCAGATAGCTGTTGCGGTCCACATACGCGTGGCGCATGGCTTCGATCTGATAGTGCGTGCCCTGCGCCGAACGGAAGCCCAGCTCTTTCATCGGGTAGCCCTGCAGGATATTCAGGATCTGGCAGATGACCACGCCGCCGGAGCTCGGTGGTGGTGCCGACACCACGTGATAACCGCGGTAGTCGCATTCGATGGGCGCCAGTTCACGGGTCTTGTAATGATCGAGGTCAGCCTGGGTGATGATGCCCTTGCCCGCCTGACTGGAGTCGACCAGCGCCTTGGCGACCCAACCTTTGTAGAAACCGTCACTGCCCTTCTCGGACACTTCACGCAAGGTCTTGGCCAGGTCTTTCTGCACCAGTTTCTGGCCGACCTGCAGCGGCTCGCCCTTGTTGAGGAAGATCGAACCGGAATCGGCCATGTCCGCCTTGAACACGTCGGTCGCGGTGTGCAGCATGTCGATATCGCCCTGACGCAGGGTGAACCCGTCTTCAGCCAGTTTGATCGCCGGGGCAATCACATCTTCGCGCTTGCGTGTGCCGTATTTGCTCAGCGCCAGCTCCATGCCTGAAACGGTACCGGGCACGCCGACGGCCAGATGGCCTTTGGCGCTCAGGTCCGGTATGACATTGCCTTCCTTGTCCAGGTACATGTTGGCGGTAGCGGCCAGCGGAGCCTTTTCGCGGAAGTCGATAAAGGTCTTGCGGCCATCGGCCAACTGGACGGTCATGAAACCGCCGCCGCCCAGGTTACCGGCTGCGGGATAAACCACCGCCAACGCGTAACCGACTGCAACCGCGGCATCGACGGCGTTGCCGCCGTCCTTGAGTACATCGACGCCAACGTGGGTGGCCAAGTGCTGGGCCGTCACGACCATGCCGTTCTCTGCGGCGACCGGCGCCTGGGAAGCGGCAAAAGTGGGGGAATACGCAACAATCAGTGCCGTCGCAATCAGCGATCTGGCGAGGGGTTCGAACTTCATGAGCAGTCTCTTCTTCCTGAATCCGGGACGTTTGATACCCACTGCCCGCGTGAAGGGCAGTGGCGCTGCACTACCTCCCCAAGGTGTACCTGCATCCTTGCGGTGGTCGAACCTGACCAAAGTAGCGGGTCCTGAAGCGTTTACCTAGCGCAAAAGACCAAACACACGTCATCCAGCACCCGGAGCGTGAATGGGATAAGATCGCGCCACCAATGAGCATCATCCACAGCCTCTCCAGCCCGTGCCGCAGGACCATCATGATGTGCGCGTCAACTTCATCTCGCCCGACCCCACGCGTTCTGGTGGTGGATGATCATCGCAAGATCCGCGACCCGCTTGCGGTGTACCTGCGACGTCATCTGTTCGAGGTGCGCACGGCCGAAGACGCGGCGGGCATGAGCTTTGCCGCCCGCACCGGCACGCTGGTACGACGCGACGGCTCAACGGTCAGACTCGGTGCCGTGAAAGCCGAAGGTTGGACAATATGTGACAAGAATCTCAGCTCTTCCTGCGATACCCCTCGACGATCGCCGAAAAATCTTTCCCACCTTCGCCACGCAAGCTCATGGCCTGATACAGCTGATGCGCGACAGCCCCCAGAATCACCGGCTGCTGCACCGACCTTGCCGCCTCGGTTGCCAGCCCCAGGTCCTTGAGCATCAGTTCGGCTCCGAACCCACCGGTGTACCCTCGCGATGCAGGAGCGGTTTCGACCACGCCCGGCCACGGGTTGTAGGCTTCAGAACTCCAGCAGCGACCGGTCGAGGTGTTGATGATATTGGCCAGGACCTGCGTATCGATGCCCAGCGCATTGCCCAGCGCCATCGATTCCGACACGCCGATCATCGAGATCGCCAACAGCATGTTGTTGCAGATCTTGGCGATCTGACCGGTGCCGACTTCGCCACAGTGCACGATGTTACGGCCCATCTGTTCCAGCACAGGTTTGAGCGTTGCGAAATGTTCAGGTGAACCGCCCACCATGAACGTCAGGGTGCCCGCCTGCGCGCCGCCAGTGCCGCCCGAGACCGGCGCGTCACCCAGCACCACGCCTTGCTGCGCAGCCACAGCGGCAATGTCACGGATGGTCTGTGGATCGATGGTGCTGCAATCAACCGCAGGCGTACCGGGAGCGATGCCTTTCAGCACGCCGTCATCATTCAGGTACACACTGCGCACATGAGCTGCTGCGGGCAGCATGGTGATGACCAGTGAGCTGCCCTGCGCTGCCTGCCTGGGCGAATCGCTGATCTGCGCGCCCAGTTCGGCGAACTCGGCCAGTACAGTCGTGTTCAGATCAAACACGTGTAACGAGTGCCCGGCCTTGATCAGATTGCGAGCCATGGGCGCGCCCATGTTGCCCAGGCCGATGAATGCAATGTTCATTGTTATTCTCCTTCGCGGAACTGCTTGGGCTCAGCGCAGATTGATCGTGGTATTCACGCCGTCATTCACGCTGTCATCATCGAACCAGCGACTGGTAACGGTCTTGGTCTGAGTGTAGAACTGCACCACCTGTTTGCCGTACGGCCCCAGATCGCCCAGCTTGGAACCCCGCGAACCGGTGAAGCTGAAAAACGGCACCGGGACCGGAATCGGGATATTGATACCCACCTGGCCGACGTCGATTTCACTCTGAAATTTGCGCGCCGCCGCACCGCTCTGGGTGAACAGCCCGGTGCCGTTGCCGAAGGGGTTGGCGTTCACCAGCGCGATGGCCTCGTCCAGCGTATTCACCTCGATCACCACCAGCACTGGGCCGAAGATTTCCTGGGTGTAGATCTGCATGTCGGTGGTGACGCCCGAAAACAGTGTCGGCCCGACGAAATTGCCACCCTCATAGCCCGGCACTGAAATGTCCCGGCCGTCCAACTCCAGCGTCGCGCCTTCACGTACGCCACTTTCAATCAGGTCGACGATGCGCTGTCGGGCGCGTCGTGAAATAACAGGACCGATGTCGGTACCCGGCTCATGACCGGCATTGACCTTGAGCTTCTGCGCCAGCGCCTTGAGGTCCGGCAGCCACTGCCTGGATGCGCCGACCAGCACCACCACCGAGGTCGCCATGCAGCGCTGCCCGGCCGCACCAAAACCTGCGCCCACCAGTGCGTTAAGGGTTTGCTCGCGGTTGGCGTCAGGCAGCACCACCGCGTGGTTCTTTGCACCCATCATCGCCTGTACGCGCTTGCCGTGCTGCCCCGCCAGGTCATACACATGGGTGCCAACGGCCGTCGAGCCGACGAAGGAAATGGCTTTGATGTCCTGATGCGTGCAGATCGCGTCAACGACCTCTTTGCCGCCGTGCACCACATTGAGCACACCGGCCGGAATGCCCGCCTCGACCGCCAGTTCGACGAGCAGCATGGTCGACAGCGGGTCCTGTTCAGAAGGCTTGAGCACAAAGGTGTTGCCGCAGGCGATAGCCATAGGAAACATCCACAGCGGGATCATCGCGGGAAAGTTGAACGGCGTGATCCCGGCGCAGACGCCGATGGGCTGGCGCAGCGTGTAAGTGTCCACACCACTGGCTACGTTCTCGGCAAATTCGCCCATCTGTAACGTGCCGATTGAACAGGCATGCTCGACCACTTCCAGTCCACGGAAAATATCGCCCTCGGCATCGGCGAGCGTTTTGCCCTGCTCGGCACTGAGCACTGCCGCGATACGTTTGGAGTGTTCTCGAATCAGCGCCTGCAGCTTGAGCATGATGCGCATGCGCGCACCAATGGGTGTTTCCCGCCAGGTGCGATACGCCTTTTGCGCAGCAGCCACTGCCGCGTTCAATTCGTCCGGCGTGGCAAATGGCACTTGCGCGAGCACTTCCTGCGTCGCCGGGTTGACGATGTCCTGCCACTCGTTGCTTTGCGAGTCGACCCATTCGCCGTCGATCAGCAGTTTCACGCGAGCCACGGCCGTGTTGTTCTTGTTCAATGAGGCGTTCATTTCAACCGTTCTCCCTTCAGGCACACCGGACTCACCAGGCGCTCGAGGCGCGGCCGTCACGGTCTCCCTGACAGCGTTGTTGTTGGATGGTCAGAGGGCGTGCTTTGGAGTATAGATGTGCAAACTTCTAACAAGAACGCACATAAAAGCAGGCTGAACATGCAAAAAAACATCACATCCTTGGGGCTGTTGAACTGGGATGACCTGAAGTTTTTCCTTGAAGTGGCGCGCACCCGAAAAGTCAGCAGCGCCGCCAAGCGTCTGGCGGTGGACTACACCACCGTGTCGCGACGCATCACCTCGCTGGAAAACTCGCTCGGCACATTGCTGTTCGAAAAGTCCCGCAACAACGGCTTCATCATGACCGCCGAAGGTCAGCGCCTGCTGGGTTACGCCGAGTCCATCGAAAGCACGCTGCACCTGGCCTGCGAACAGGTCTCCGGCTCAAGCGTGGCGCTGTCCGGACACATCCGCATAGGCTGCACCGAAGGTTTCGGCAGCTTCTTCATCACGCCGCAACTGAGCCACTTCCTGGACGCCTACCCCAGCATCTCGGTCGACATCCTGCCGCTGCCACACTTCATCAGCCTGTCCAAACGCGAAGCCGACATCGTCATCGCCCTCGAACGCCCCGAACACGGGTCGTACGTGTGCTGCAAACTCTGCGACTACAGCCTGCGCCTGTACGCCACGCAGGACTATCTGGACAACCACCCGCCGATCCAGCGCAAGGAAGACCTGAGCCAACACCCGTTCATCAGCTACGTCGACGACCTGGCCTTCAGCTCCGAACTGCTCTACCTCGGCAACCTGCTCCCCAACGCCCAGGCGCAACTGCGCAGCACCAGCGTCATCGCCCAATACACCGCCGCCCTGCAGGGCCGCGCACTGGCAATCCTGCCGTGCTTTCTGGCATCGCAGGATCCGCGACTGGTGCCGGTGCTGAGAGATGAAGTGGAGATCATTCGGCAGTTCTGGATGTACTGCCGGGAGGACTTGAGGAAGTTGAAGCGGATTACGGTGTTGTGGGATTACGTGAGGGAGGTGACGGAGATGAACCGGGGGTTATTGTTGGGCGAGACAGCGACCCCGTGTTTCAAGGACTTAAGGCCGTTGGCCGCTCATGATGAGAAGGCGGCATATAGGCCGTGTTGAGCCAGCCGCCCTTTTGGCCCGAGACCGGAGCGTTTCAAAGCATAAAGTTGATCCTGAAAACATTCCGCTCAGGGTCCAGCAGCACGGCCTGATACCAGTTGTAATAGGTCAGGTATGGTGCCTTGATCAGCGTCGCGCCCTGCTCTACCGCGAGCGGCACAAGTCGATCCACTTCGGCTTGTTCCGAGACGTCGATGTTGAGCAGGAACTTGCACCCGCTGCTGCCCGCGAACTCGTTGAGGCCCAGCAACTCATAGGCGTCGAGCGCATTGAAACCGATGCTGGATTGGCCTGTGTCCAGCCCGCGAAAGATCGGCGATCTGATGGCTTCGATTTCGGGGAAGCCGAACAGCTCCGAGTAGAAGGTGCTCAGGCGAACGATGTCCTAGGCGAACACGTTGACGTAAGACAGTGAGTTCATGTCAGGCCACCTTGCTGCCGCCGAAGGTAGTCTGTTTGACGAACTTGGACAGCAAGTGATCGCCCGAAGTGACCGGCGCATGCCGAGGCGTGGCGCCATCCGGCAGGCAGCCTGGCAGACACTCGATCAAGGTGTCGTAGTTAGGCTGATGGAAGAACACCAGCGACTGACGCCGGTTGTCCTGCTCACTGGTCACCGGCGGGTTGACGACGCGATGCAACGTGGAAATCCACTGGTCGTTGGTCCACTGCATCATCAGGTCGCCGATGTTGACGACAAAACCATTCTCGACATACGGCACATCGACCCACTCGCCTTGCTGATTGCGCACTTGCAGACCGCCCAGCGCGTTGTCGGGACGCACGATGGTCAGGCTGCCATAGTCGGTATGCGCACTGGCCCGTAACTGCCCTGCCTCGACTTCGGTTTTGATGTCCGGATAGCTGAGGCTGCGAAACATGCTGATATGCCGGTCAATCCTGTCGTCGAAAAAATGTTCGTCCAGTTCCAGCGCCAGGGCAAACAGGCGCATCAGCGACTGGGCCAGTTCGCTCATGGCGTCGAAGTAGGCTTGATACGCCTCTTTGAATCCAGGCAGCAATGCTTGCGAAGGCCAGACATTGGGGGCGAAGTGCGAACCCGCTTCGGCGTTGTGGTAGTAATCGTCATCCGGCACGTTGCTCGGCCCGATGGAGAAGGACTCTTTGAGGTCCCCCGGCGCACTTTCCTCCAGCGAATACGACAGGCTCTCTTCGGCTATCGCGCTGTAACCACGCACCATCTCCGGGCTGGGTCGGTCAACCTTGCGCTTTTCAGCCAAGGGTAAATCAAAGAACTGCCGGGTCAGACGCGACACCCTGTCTATAAGCTCCTTGGGAATCCGGTGCTCGGTGATCACCAGAAAACCGATGTCCTTGCACGCCTGATTGACTGCCTGCGCCACGGCTGCCTTGCCGTCCGGTTCTCCTGAAAAATACGGGGCCAGGTTAACGATGGGCACATATTGCAGAGTCATACGGCTGATTCCTCTCGCTGACAGGATTCGGAAAAGGCTGGCCTCCAAGGGTGAAGGTCATCGAGGCGTGAGCAGAAACCATGCCACTGGAGAAATTCATAACGCAGACAAAACGTTAGCTTTCCGTGCCATCGGACCGGATCAAATGGTCTGAAACGGAGTGCATGGTTTGAAGGCGCAGTGACGGAAAACGGGCCACAACTGCGCACACGCTCGTCCACTGTTTCTAGGCAGTTTCAATACGCTGAATGACGTCGGCAGTCGTGGTGACTTCACCGAACTCATAAGCAATCGTCGTCATCGATATGCGCTGAACGTCCTCGGCGGATACAGCACCGAATCCGACATCCGGGTAGTCCATTGCCGCATTGGCATCGCTCAGGGCGATGACCTTGTACTCGCGGTGCACGCCGTCCCTGATCGTGGTTTCGCAACACACGTTGGTGACCGTGCCGCAGACGATGATGGTATCGACATCCCGCGCACGCAACACGGTGTCCAGGTCCGTGTTATGGAAACCGCTGTAGAACAGCTTGTCGATAATCACGTCACCTGGCTCAGGCGCGAGCGCTTCGATAACCTCGACGTCCGGGTCATGCCGCGCGAGGATCTGGTCCACGTTGGGGTATAAATCGCGCATGCGCCCGGTATCCGAACCATCACCGCGCACAATGTGACGCAGATAAACCACCATCACCCCACCCGCGCGTGCGGCGTTCAGCAGCCCTTGAATGGGCCGGACAATGTCAGCGGTATTTTTTACGTACAACGCACCTGCGGGCTCACAGAAGACTTTTTGCATATCCACGACGATGACCGCAGTTCTGCGCAGGTTGATCGACCACTGGACGAGGGGCTTGCTCATGGGATTCATCTCGGTTGAGCCTGACAGGCTGGAGAGACTTGCCAAGCAATAACCGTGCTGTCGGCATATGCCGTGACGAACGATATATCGGGGTGACCGCCCATCTCGCAGCCCCCCAAAAAAAGTATCGACGCTGCGCGGTGAGCAGACCTTCAAAGCCCCAACATCAACCCACTCAATCGTTTCACCTTGCGCCGCAGTGCTTCTTCGAACACGCCCTGCCGGGGCTCGATCAGGCTGAACCAATGTTTGGCACGGGTGATGCCGGTGTAGATCAGTTCCTTGGTCAGCACCGGGTTCAGGGCTTCGGGGAGGATCAGCGCGGTGTGAGCGAATTCAGAGCCTTGGGATTTGTGGACGGTCATGGCGTAGACGGTTTCGACTTCGTTGAGTCGGCTGGGCAGGACGAAGCGCACGCCGCCGCTGCCATCGTTACGTGGGAACGCCACGCGCAGGACCTGCGTGTGTTCGCCTTCCCGTTCCGGCAGACGCAGGGTGATGCCGATGTCGCCGTTCATCAGACCCAGGCCGTAGTCGTTGTGGGTCATGAGTACAGGGCGGCCCTCGTACCACTGTTGCTCGCTTTCGATCAGATTGGCAGCGAACAGCGCGTGGGTGATGCGCTGGTTCAAGCCCTCCACGCCCCAAGGACCTTTGCGGACGGCGCAGAGCAGTTGAAACGAATCGAATGCCTCCAGCACGGAGCGTGCCCACACAGTCCAGCATTGGTCATCGAGGGTCGAGCCTGGTGCAGGGCGTTCGTCGGCCAACACGTTCAAATAATGCCGATAGCCTTGCGGTCCCTGCTCACCTTTGCCGAGGCCGTCGAGTACAAGACGTTCGAACTTGAGGTCTTGCTCGCCTTTGAGCGCCAGTGCGAAAAGGTCACTGTGACTGCCTGCCGCCAGCAGCGCACGCGCCTGTTGGTCCTGTTGCTGGTTGACCAGTCGCGCCAGTTGTCCGATACCGCTGCCCTGCCCGAAACGGCGCGAGTGACGCAACATCACCACTTGTTGCGCCAATGGATGCTGTTGCGCATCGCCCTGACGCAGACCGCCCTTGTCCAGTTGCTCGCCGCTGACGGCTTCCAGCCAGGCTTGGGTTTCGGGGCTGTAAAAGCCTTCTTCAGCGTCGCGACACAGGTCGCCGAGTACCGCACCTGCTTCGACGGAGGCTAACTGATCCTTGTCGCCCAGCAGGACCATTCGTGCATGGGTTGGCAATGCGTCCAGCAGATTGGCCATCATTTCCAGATCGATCATCGATGCTTCGTCGACCACCAGCACGTCCAGCGGCAGCGGGTTGCCTGCGTGATGACGAAAGTGCCGCGTGCCGGGACGACTGCCCAGCAAGCGGTGAACCGTGGTGACCTCGGCAGGAATCCTCTGCCGCACCTCGGCGCTGACATCCAGACTCTGCACCTGCTGGCTGATGGACTCGGTCAATCGCGCCGCCGCCTTGCCGGTCGGCGCTGCCAGACGGATGCGTAAAGGCTGGCCGCTCTGCACGGCAGGCGCTTGCAGCAACGCCAGCAAGCGCACCACGGTGGTGGTCTTGCCGGTGCCGGGTCCGCCAGTGATGATGCTGAAAGCTCGACGCGTAGCCAGCGCGCAGGCCAGTTTCTGCCAGTCGATGATGGCGTCCGGCGCAGGGTTGGCCGCGCCGAACAAGGCCTCGAGACGCCGCGCCAGCTCTGTCGGCGGCGCTTCGTCCTGCGCCAGCCGCTGACGCAACGCCGCCGCGATGCGCCGCTCGTAGGTCCAATAGCGGCGCAGGTAAAGGCGTCGATCCGACAGCACCAAGGGCTTCTGCAGCGCCTCGACGCTGGAGTCTTCTGCACGCGCCACCAGAATGCTGTCCGCCAGTGCCTGACACCATGCAGCACCGTCCAGTGCTGCCAGCAGCTGCGAAGGCAACAGCATCGGCCCGCTTTGCAAATCGCCTTCCGGCGGCAAAGAAAGGGCGAAATCGGGCTCTTTCAATGTTTCGTACAGGTCGAGACACACATGGCCGTGTCCCAATTGATGGCTGGTCAGCGCGGCGGCGACCAGCACCAGCGGATCGGCCTGCGGATCGAGGTCACTGAGAAATGCCACGAAAGCGCGGTCCAGTGCGCGCAACCAGCCTCGCTCGACCCAGCGTTCCAGAAGGATCAGCAAATCCTGAACGCGGTGCAGCGGGCTCAGGTCTGTGAGGCTGACGTCATTCAGCGCGGTGGGCAACAGCTCTTCGAACGAGCGAGTCATGCGAAGGCTCCTGACAATGCCTGCGGTACGGGTTTGCCCTGAAAGAGCAGGTCCAGGCTTTCGATCAGCTCACGCGGCGGCCGGGTGAAATACGCGCCTTGAGTGGACGCATGGGCGCCGCGCAGGAACAGGTACAGCGCGCCGCCCATATGCTGGTCATAGTCGTAATCGGCCAGCCGCGCCTTGAGCTGTCGGTGCAAGGCCAGCAGATAGAGCACGTATTGCAGGTCATAGCGGTTGTCGAGAATCGAGGCCTCCATCGCCAGCTCCGTGTAGGCGGTCTCATCCGGACCCAGCCAGTTGGACTTGTAGTCGGCAACGTAATAACGCCCCTGGTGTTCGAACGTCAGGTCGATGAAGCCTTTGAACATGCCGTTGAGCGAGACGGTTTCGGTGGCAGCGCGTGGCGCGTTGTCGTGGGTAAAACGACGCACGAGGGCGTCCATCTGCCTGACGTCGACCTGATTGCTGGCGAACCAGAATTCCATCTCGACGCGATATTGATTGGGTTGATCCAGCTCGCCCAGCGCAACCAGCGCAGTATCCGGTGACAGACGCAGCGGCATGTTCAGCACATGCTGCAGCCAGTAGCACAGGGTGTTGATCCAGCCTTCCCAGCCGCGGCGGTTGCAGCGTCTGGCGACCGCATCCTCGAGACGCTCGGGGTTACTGGCAGCCTGCGCAAAGCCATCGTTGCCCGCCCATTCCAGCAGACCGTGCAGAAAGGTGCCGGGGTTCGGACCCCGCGGGAAGCGATGGATATCGCCGCCACTGGCTGGCACGTCGCGAGGCGCTTGCGGGTCAAGGCGTTCGTCATCGAACAGTTTCTGCGCCTGCGGGCTGTCCGGAGACTGGTCGGCACCGGCGGTGATCGTGTCGCCGATGCGCAGCGCACTGTACGAGGCGATCCACCAGTTTTCGGCAGCACGCCGTTTGGGGACCAGCGGCTTGAGCAGCGAGGCTTCGTTACGCGGCGCGCTGAAAGTTTCGCCGGTCGGTTCGGGCACAGGCTGCAGCGCAATGGCCTCGCAGCCCGCATGCAGATCACGCAGCCAGACGTTCAGATCAGCCGACTCACTAAGCACCGCGCCTCCACCCAGCAGGTAACCCAGCGCCGAACGGTGCAGCATCGAGCTGTTGGCGTTGCCGCGCTTGAGGTCTGCGACGCCCAGCCAGCAGGCGTGTTCCGAGCGGGTCAGGGCGACGTAGAGCAGTCGCAGATCTTCGGCCAGACGCTCGTCGTCCGACTGCTGAATCAACGCTTCGGTGGGCTGCAGACTGATCTGCGCATGACCGTCGGCATCGTGAAACTGCAACGGCAGGCGACTGCCGTCCACAGGCTTCGAAGAGCAGATGAACGGCAGGAACACCAGCGGATATTGCAACCCTTTGGACTTGTGAATGGTCACGACCTTGACCAGTTGCTCGTCGCTTTCCAGGCGCAGGATCTGCTCTTCGCCCGCCTGGCCGGACAGCGCCAGATGATCACCGAGGTGACGAATCAGGGCCTGTTCGCCATCGAGTTCGGCAGCAGCCTGTTGCAGCAGTTCGGACAGGTGCAACAGATTGGTCAGCACACGCTCGCCATCGGTGCGGGTCATGAGTGTCTGTGGCAAGGCGAAGTCATGCAGCAGACGACGCAGCATCGGCAGCACGCCCTGAGTGCGCCAGATGGCGCGATAGCCACGGAACTGCATGACGCGACGTTCCCAGGCCAGTTCGTCCTGATTCAGGCGCTCCAGCTCGGCCAGCGGCAGGTCGAGGGTGATACAGGCCAGTGCGGCCCGCAGCGTGCGCTCCGAATCGGGTTCGGCACAGGCCTTGAGCCACGACAGCAGGTCGTGCGCTTCCTGCGCGGCGAACACGGAGTCCTTGTCCGACAGATAGACGCTGCGCACGCCGCGCGCCGAAAGCTCGTTGCGCACAGCCTGGGCTTCCTTGCCGTCACGCACCAGAATGGCGATGTCGGCGGGACGCAGGCCACGCAGCGCCTTATCTGGCGCGGCAAACCCGGCGAGACCTTGCTGACCTGCATTGAGCAGTCGCACGATCTCACTCGCGCAACTGGCCGCCAGTTGTTGACGATAAGCAACGCCGGATACCGGTTGATCGCTTTCCAGACGCCAGACCGTCAATGCCGCGAGCGCTGCGCCATCAACCTGTAGCGTCTCCTTGCGCCCTTGAGCCAGCGCTTTGGAAAATGGCACGGGATTGTGTTCGCCTTCCCGGAACAGAAACGCGCCGCGCCCTTCCGGACGCAACTCGGCGCGTTCGAACACATGGTTGACCGACGCGACCATCGCATGGCTGGAGCGGTAGTTGGTGTCCAGCGTGTGCCAGCGACCCGAGGTGGCCTGACGGGCGCGCAGGTAGGTGTAGATGTCTGCACCTCGGAACGCGTAGATCGCCTGTTTGGGGTCGCCGATCAGAAACAGGCCGGTCTGTTCATCGTTGTCTTCAAGGCGATAGATGCTCTCGAAGATGCGGTATTGCACAGGATCAGTGTCCTGAAATTCGTCGATCAATGCGACGGGAAACTGTTCGCGAATCAGGGTCGCCAGTCGCTCACCGCCGGCGCCGTGCAAGGCGCTGTCGAGCCGCAGCAACATGTCGTCGAAGCCCATTTCCGCACGGCGACGCTTCTCTTCTTCAAAACGCGCGCTGACCCACTGCGCAGCATGTTGCAACACTGCGGCATCGGGCTTCGGCAAACCATCAAGCGCGGCCTTGAGCGCTTGCATTGCGTCGAAGGCCGGGTGCGAAGGCGGGTCGCTTTTCCATGCTTCGGCAATGCCTTCGGGTGTCAGTCGGGTGAAACCGGTGCCCAGGTCCAGTGCCTCAACCGTTTCGTCGGCTGCCCAAGCGGCAAGCTTCTCGAACCAGGGTCTGAAGTAGCGCTCCTGCATCTTGCGGCCGTCGACAATCTTGCGGGCCACGCCGTCCATGCAGATCGCTTGCAGTTCAGCGGTCCAGACGGTCCAGGGTGCTTTCAGCGCGGCCAGTGCCTTACGACGCTCCAAAAGGGACGCGGCGATCAACTCGGCGGGCTCTTGAGTGCCGAGAGTGCGCTCACGCCCGAAAAGCCCCCGCACGCGGGGTAACAGGGCCGCTGGACCGCTCCAGTGTTCACGTACCCAGTTCAGCGCATCGCCGCTCATGGGATAACAGAATCGACGCCAGTAATCGCGCAGCACTTCGCCCAACAGATCGCTGTGATCGGTTTCCAGGGTCTGGGTGAACAGACTGCCACTGTCGAAGGCGTGCTCGCGCAACATGCGCTGGCACCAACTGTGGATCGTGGACACCGCGGCCTCGTCCATCCACTGCGCCGCGATGTCGAGCCGATTGGCACAGCTCGGCCAGAGTTCAGCGCTGAATTGCTCGCGTAACTCGGCAATCAGGTCATCGGGCGCGTCGATTTCATCACGAAAGAATCGCGCCGCCTCGGCGAGTCGGGTACGAATCCGGTCGCGCAATTCTTTGGTCGCGGCGTCGGTAAAGGTCACCACCAGTATTTGTGGCGGCAGCAATTCGCGGCCGAAGCCTGATGATTCATCACCGTGCCCCAACACCAGGCGCAAATACAGCGCCGAGATGGTGAAGGTCTTGCCGGTGCCGGCGCTGGCTTCGATCAGTTGACTGCCGCGCAACGGAAAGCGCAGCGCCAGTGGGAGCGTCACGTCGTTCATGCACCGGCCTCCGCGCTGGAGAGCGATTGCCAGGGCGCGTCGTAGATCGGCTTGTAGAGTGTATCGCACCAGCCGGCAAATTCTTCGCTGTCCATCAGGGCATCAAAATCCGGGTATTGGCGGGCCAGCGCCGTGCTTTCCCGACGCTCACCGTCGGTGGTCTGGCCGTCGCCTTCATAGGCTTTGCGAGCGGCGGCTTCGGCTTTGTCCAAAGGCTGTCCCAGCCAGGCGAATGCGGTTTTCACGGAAACCGGCAAAGGCTGCTGCATGCCGCGCAGCCAAGCCATCAACAGGTGGTTGAGGGTCGTGACCGCGGCGTCCTTTTCCAGTGGAGCCAGCATCAGGGTTTCATCACTGGCCACCAGCGCAGTACTCAGCGGCAATCCACAGGCGCAGGCGACCAGATGATTCACCCAGGGCCGGATCAGCCTGTGCCACTTGCGGGTCTTCTTCGAGCCAATGCTGTTGGGAATCGCGGTGATCAGCAGCAACTCGCCCTGGCCGTTGCGATGCAGACCGCCCAGCCAGCCATCGATGCTCACGCCGTTATGGCTGAAACTGATCGGCAGCGCGCTGCTCAGCGGCTCGGGCCAGAGCGTCAAAAGGCCCTGATAACGCCTGAGCACATCGGGCAGTGGTTCTATCAACTCCTGCTGCATACACGTACCGAAACCTGCCAGCGGAAGCAGGCCGCTGGCTTGCAGTTTGAGCGCCTGGGCCTGCAGCGCACTATCGATATTGTCCGGCTGGGCCATGGCGGCATTGAGCAGACTGTCGCTGAGACCATAACGCTCAAGCGCGTCGAGCACGAAGGGTTCTTCATCGGCCAACGGGGCTTCGGCAACTTCAAAGTAGATTTTCAGACGTTGGCTGAAAAAGTGCTTAACGGGGTTGCGCAGAAAGTCCTGCAATTGGGCGATGGTCAGCGGCTCATCCTGTTCGTGTGCTGGCAGTACAGCCTGAACGGGCACTACGGCATCGGTTTCATGCAGGAGTCGCCATTCGCGGGCGAAACTGAAATAGCCGGTGCCTTCATGAAAATAATGGGCGCTGAACGGCTGCAATGGATGCTCCAGCGTCAACGCTTTCAGCAGCCTTTCTCCCTCATCGAGCTTGCCGGTTGCATCTGCCTCACCGGCCAGCTTCCACCCGCTGGCCAGATGATCCCGCAACTGACCGATCAGCACCGATGCAGGCCGATCACTGTTGTCACGAATGCTGCGGCCGACCCAACTGATGTAAAGCTGGTCCCGGGCGGATAGCAGTGCTTCCAGCAGAAGATAGCGGTCGTCTTCACGTCGCGAACGATCGCCGGGGCGGTAGTCACTGCCCATCAGGTCGAAGTCCAGCGGCGGTTGGGCACGTGGGTAATCACCATCGTTCATGCCCAGCAGACAGACCACTTTGAAGGGAATTGCCCGCATGGGCATCAGCGTGCAGAAGTTGACCGAACCTGCCAGAAAGCGCTGGGACAGCCGACCCTGATCCAGTCCGGCCAGCCAGGCTTCACGAACGACCGTCAACGGCAGTTCATCAATGAGACCGACGGTTTCGCAGGTCTCCAGCCAGCTTTCGCGCAGGGTTTCGAGCTGGGCGAGCAGGTAATCGTCGTGCTCACTGTCGGCGGCGAAGAAGAGTTGCAGGACAGCTTGCAGACGAGCGCCCCATTGCGTCGGGGTGGCCGGTTTCGAAAGTTCGCCATGAGCGGCCTCCAACGCGTCAATCAGGGCCACCAGCGGGCCGATCAACGCGGCGTCCAGCCCACCGATTTCATCGTAGGGTTCGATCCCTTCGTAAGCAGCACCGGCACCGACGGCATAGCCGAGCAGCATGCGGCGCAGGCCGAAGTGCCAGCTGTTCTGCTCCAGTGCATCCGGCAAACCCAGCCCTGCACGTTGAGGTGCATTCAAGCCCCAACGGATGCCTGCGCCTTCGATCCAGCGATGCAGGGTCGGCAGATCGCGCTCCTGAATCCGGAAGCGTACGCGTAGCGCGGGGACGTCGAGCAGGTCGAGAATCTCGCTGACCGGGAAGCGGCTGTCGGGCAGTTTCAGCAGGTGCTCGACGGCGATCAGTAAAGGCTCGCGGCCACGCTGCCCCTGGTCAGCCAGCGTGAACGGGATGAAGCGGCGATCATCGCGTTCTATCTGGCCGAAAACGGCGCGGATGTGCGGCGCATAGCTGTCGATGTCCGGGACCATGACGATCACATCACGCGGACGCAATTCGGGATCACGACTGAAACGGGCCAGGAGCTGGTCATGCAGCACTTCGACTTCCCGTTGCGCGCTGTGGGCAACGTGAAAGCGGATGGAGCGGTCTTTCAGAGCGTCTACGGCTGGCCATAGCTCTCGCGTTTCATCCAGAGGACGCAGCTCAAGGATGTCGTCCTGCAGTTGATTCAGAATGTTCCTGGGTTCGCTTTCGCTGAACAGGTCGATGCGCTCGTCCTTGAACGAGGCACGATAGCTGCGCGGGTCGTCGTGACTGTCGAGCAGATTGATGTAGTCACGACCCTGCTTGCCCCATGCAGCGAGCAAGGGATGCGCGTGCTGGTGCAGAGCCTCGGGGTCGAGCACCAGTGGCATACCGGCCTTGCGTGCCTGACGCTTGTACTGATGGCGCAGCAAGTCTTTGTCGGCAACGATGTCGGCCCAGTGATGACGGCATGGATTATGGACGCAGAGCAAAACCTGACTGAATCGAGCCAATCCGGCGAGCGCTTCGAGCGCCTGTGCGGGCAGTGATGAAATGCCGAATACGATGACGCGCGCAGGCAGTCCGGCAGGCGCTTCAGTCAGCGTGCTGATGCGCTCGATGAAACGCTGATGCACGCCTGCACGACTCTGGGCCATACCTTCGGCACCGACATCGTGCAATAGCGCTCGCCATAGCTCTGCTTGCCAGCAGTTGGAAGCGGTCAGCGGCTTGGGCTCACCTCTTACGTTGCGCAGTTGATGACGCCCGGCTGCCCAGTCTTCCAGCCAGTCAGCGCGGTATACCTGATATTGGTCGAACAGATCCGACAGACGCTCCGACAATTGATAGCGCTTGCGCAGATCGGTGTCTGCCGTGAGGAAGCGTTGCAGCGGTTCGAAATGAGGCTGGTGGATGAGCTCCGGTAACAGACGCATGAGTCGCCAGGTCAGCGGGCCTTTGTCGAGCAGAGAGGTTTCGGGGATTTCGTCTCGACCCAGGACTGTCCGGTAGAGCTTCCACATGAAACTGCCGGGCAACTGAACGTCGATGGCGGCAGCGATACCGCATCCACCAAGGTCCTCATCCTGAGCATCTTCGGCCAGAGCCAGCTTCAGCCATTGGGCGATGCCATTGCTCTGCACCAACGCAATCTCGTTCTCCAGCGGGGCCAAGGGATAACGCCGCATCCAGGAAACAACCAGACTGCGCAGCTCATCCAGGCGGTTGCCGTGAACCACCATGAAGCCAGCGCTCAGCGAGGTTGTGACGGGCATGCTTGCTTCCTTGACGTTAACGAGTGAAACCTGAGGCCAAACCATAAGGGCAAGCGCCAGGGATTGCCACTCACAAGTTGAAGGCAGGGTATGCAACCTGATCGCCGGAAGCAGGTTGAACGCTGGATCACCGGCAAGAGTTAGAAGGCTTTTACAGACGCCACACAGACAAAACCCCTCACCGCGTGAGCGATGAGGGGTTCTGGAATTGAATCTTGACGATGACCTACTCTCACATGGGGAAACCCCACACTACCATCGGCGA
>NZ_JAFFZW010000003.1 GCF_017826695.1 Pseudomonas alliivorans | reverse complement strand
AAGGCTTTTTCGTTTCCGTCTGCGCCGGAAGTGGGGCGAATTATAGACACCTCAACGAGCGCGTCAACCGTTATTTTGAACTTTCTTCAGAAACCAGAGTAACGCGCCCGAAAGCCTTCTTGCCGGCCTGGCAGATATGCGTCGAACCCAGCTTGAAGATAAAGCCGCGATCCACGACCTCTCCATCTATACGCACACCACCGGAAGCCAGCAGATCACGAGCAACAGCTGCGTTCTTTACCAGGCCAGCCTTATTAAGGATGGCCGAGATCGGCATATCCTCAGCAGCGCTTACCGATATCTCCGGCAGATCGTCAGGCAGCTCGCCTTCCTTCATACGGTTGCCCGCAGAGCGGTGCGCATTGGCTGCAGCTTCTTCACCGTGAAAACGCGCAACCAACTCTTCCGCCAGCTTGATCTTGATGTCGCGAGGATTGGCACCCGCCTCACAATCAGCCTTGAGACCCTCGATCTCCTCCATGCTGCGGAAGCTCAACAACTCGAAGTAGCGCCACATCAAAGAGTCAGGCATCGATACCAGCTTGTTGTACATGATGCCTGGTGCTTCCTGGATACCGACATAATTACCCAGCGACTTGGACATCTTCTTGACGCCGTCCAGCCCCTCGAGCAACGGCATGGTCAGGATGCACTGTGGCTCCTGCCCGTAAGCACGCTGCAGCTCGCGCCCCATCAGCAGATTGAATTTCTGGTCAGTACCGCCCAGTTCGATATCGGCGCGCAACGCCACCGAGTCGTAGCCCTGAACCAGCGGATAGAGGAATTCGTGAATCGCAATCGGCTGACTGCCTTTATAGCGCTTGTCGAAATCATCACGCTCAAGCATGCGAGCGACCGTGTACTGCGAAGACAGACGAATGAAGTCGGCAGGACTGAGCGCGTCCATCCAGGTGGAGTTGAACGCCACCTCGGTCTTGGCAGGATCGAGAATCTTGAACACCTGAGCCTTGTAGGTCTCGGCGTAGTCCAGAACCTGCTCACGGGTCAGTGGCGGGCGAGTGGCGCTCTTGCCGCTCGGATCACCGATCATGCCGGTGAAGTCACCTATAAGGAAGATGACCTGATGGCCCAGTTCCTGGAACTGACGCAGCTTGTTTATAAGGACGGTATGACCCAGGTGCAGGTCGGGCGCCGTCGGATCGAATCCGGCCTTGATACGTAGCGGCTGGCCGCGCTTGAGTTTGGCGACCAGTTCGGCCTCGACCAGGAGTTCATCCGCGCCGCGCTTGATCAGCGCCAGCTGCTCTTCAACCGACTTCATATCAGCCCCCAATTTAAAGGGAACCAACCATACAAGATCAGAGCCCAATTACAAGTTTTTGCCCAGCACACACCTACGATTCCAGAAGGGATTCGTGGGGAGGGTTGCTTCGGGCAGGTTTTGGTTATATTTTATACAGTTATTTCATCTTCATCATGTCATTCATCTTTTCCATTTCACCTTTTTCAAAGTCAAAATTACCTATGATAGACACACCGCCTAAAGCGCCCCCGCTTTATCCGAAGAGTCACCTGCTCGCTGCAAGCGGCATTGCCGCCCTGCTGAGCCTGGCTCTCCTCGTTTTCCCATCCAGCGAAGTTGAAGCCAAACGAACCAATCTGGCACTCGATCTGGAAATGCCTGCAGATCCGAACGCACAAGACCAAGACGCTCCGGAAGCCGCTCAAGCCACACCTGAAAATGCCGAATCGCCCTTCGCTCAGATCGACAACGGCGAAGAACAGACCTCCGAGACCGCCAGCAAGCAGCCCGAGCCAGCCAAACCGGCACCGGAAGCGGCCAAGAATCCGAATCATCGGGAAGTAGTCGTCGCCAAGGGCGATACACTGTCCACCCTGTTCGAAAAGGTGGGGCTTCCGGCAACTACCGTCCATGAGGTACTGGCCAGCGACAAGCAGTCCAAGGAGTTCAGCAAGCTGCAGAACGGTCAGATCCTGCAGTTCGAGCTCACGCCGGACGGCCAGCTCAAGAATCTGCACACCAGGCTCAGCGAACTCGAAACCATCAGTCTGTCCAAATCGGCGGGCGGTTTCACTTTCAGCCGCGAAGTCAGCAAGCCCAATGTTCGTAACGCGTACGTCCATGGCGTCATCAACAGCTCGCTGTCGCAATCCGCACAGCGGGCCGGGCTGACTCACAGTATGACGATGGACATGGCCAACATCTTCGGCTACGACATCGACTTCGCGCAGGACATCCGCAAGGGTGACGAGTTCGACGTGGTCTACGAGCAGAAAGTGGTCAACGGCAAGCCTGTCGGCACCGGCAATATCCTCTCCGCCCGCTTTACCAACCGCGGCAAGACCTATACAGCGGTTCGTTATACCAACAAGCAGGGCAACACCAATTACTACACCGCCGACGGCAACAGCATGCGCAAGGCGTTCATCCGTACGCCGGTGGACTTCGCCCGCATCAGCTCGATGTTCTCCATGGGCCGCAAGCATCCTATCCTCAACAAGATCCGCGCCCATAAAGGTGTCGATTACGCTGCGCCGCGTGGCACGCCCATCAAGGCAACCGGCGATGGCAAAGTCCTTCTCGCAGGTCGTCGTGGCGGCTACGGCAACACCGTGATCATCCAGCACGGCGATACCTACCGCACGCTGTATGGCCATATGCAGGGCTTCGCCAAAGGCGTACAAACCGGCTCATCGGTGAAGCAAGGTCAGGTGATCGGCTATATTGGAACAACCGGCTTGTCGACAGGCCCGCATTTGCACTATGAATTCCAGGTCAACGGCGTACACGTCGACCCACTGGGCCAGAAACTTCCGATGGCGGATCCGATCGCCAAATCCGAAAAACAGCGGTTCATGCAGCAAAGCCAACCGTTGATGGCGCGCATGGATCAGGAAAAGGCCACCACGCTGGCCTCGAATAAAAGGTAATCCATGGCCTTCTTCTATATAGGTGTGATGTCCGGCAGCAGCCTCGATGGGATTGATATCGCCCTATTGGAGCAAGACGACCGACCAAGACTTCTGGCAACCCACTACATTCCGATGCCGGAAGACTTGCATGCGGAATTGCTGGGACTTTGCTCAAGCGGTACGGATGAACTGACACGCGCGGCAATTGCCGAGCAGAAATGGTGCCACCTCGTTGCCAAAGGTGTTTTGCAACTGCTGGAAGAACAGAACATGGTCGCCGGCCAGATCCGCGCGATCGGCAGCCATGGTCAGACCATTCGCCACGAGCCAGCACGCGGCTTCAGCATTCAGATCGGCAACCCTGCGTTGCTGGCCGAGCTGACCGAAATCACGGTAGTCAGCGATTTCCGCCGTCGTGACATCGCAGCCGGAGGCCAGGGCGCGCCCTTGGTGCCAGCCTTCCACGAAGCGCTGTTCGACGACAACAAGGAACACCGTGCAGTGCTCAATATCGGCGGGTTCAGTAACCTGAGCCTGATCGAGTCCGATCGCCCGGTGACGGGTTTCGATTGCGGCCCCGGCAACGTCTTGCTCGATGCCTGGATTCAGTCGCAGCGCAATCTGAGCTTTGACAAGGACGGTGCCTGGGCCGCCAGTGGCCAGGTCGACCCGGCACTATTGAAAACGCTGCTGAGCGACCAGTTCTTCCTGACCAAGGGCCCGAAGAGTACCGGCCGTGAGGTGTTCAACCTTGGCTGGTTGCATCATCACCTGTTCCAGTTGCCGACCCTGGCACCGGAAAACGTTCAGGCGACACTGCTTGAGCTGACCGCGCTGACCATTACCGAATCGCTACAGTCGGCTCAGTCGAGCACGATGGAACTGCTAGTCTGCGGCGGCGGCGCTCACAACACTGCGTTGATGAATCGACTGGCCGAGCTGTTACCCGACACTCGTGTCAGCAGCACAGCAAAATTCGGTGTCGACCCAGACTGGGTTGAAGCGATGGCGTTTGCCTGGCTGGCGCATTGCTGCCTGGAAAGCGTACCGGCCAACCGTCCCACGGTGACCGGTGCCAGGGGCCTGCGAGTGCTGGGCGCTATCTACCCTGCCTGATGCAAAGGCCAGAACAAAAAACGCCGCTCAATGAGCGGCGTTTTTGTAACTGCAGCGTGCGATCAGATAGAGAACGATGAACCGCAACCACAGGTCGTGGAAGCATTCGGGTTCTTGATCACGAAGCGCGAGCCCTCCAGTCCTTCCTGGTAGTCCACCTCGGCACCCGCCAAATACTGGAAGCTCATCGGATCGACCACCAGACTGACGCCCTCGCGTTCGACGATGGTGTCGTCGTCTGCAACGTCTTCATCAAATGTGAAACCATACTGGAAGCCGGAGCAACCGCCACCCGTCACGAAGACACGTAGTTTAAGGCGATCATTGCCCTCTTCATCGACCAGAGACTTCACCTTGTGCGCTGCACCTGGGGTGAATTCCAAAGCCGTCGGAGTGAAGGATTCGACACTCATGTCAGATATCTCCCGGCGATAAGCCGTCGTAATGCGTAATGACGGGCATTATCCGCTTGTCCTAGAAAATTGGTCAACTATTTGCAGAGCAGCGGCAAGTGAAGCAGAACCTCGCTTGCCGCTTGATACAGACTCTTAAGGCATCATACCGGCATGAGACAGACCCAGCCGTTCGTCCAGACCAAACAGGATGTTCATGTTTTGAACTGCCTGACCTGAAGCGCCTTTGACCAGATTGTCGATGACGGAGAGCACGACAACCAGATCACCGCCCTGCGGACGATGCACAGCAATCCGGCAGACGTTTGCACCGCGAACGCTGCGAGTTTCCGGATGGCTGCCTGCTGGCATCACATCCACAAACGGTTCATCGGCGTAGCGTTTCTCGAACATCGCCTGCAGATCGACCGACGTGTCAGTGACTGTCGCGTAAAGCGTGGAGTGGATACCGCGGATCATCGGCACCAGATGCGGAACGAAGGTCAGACCGATATCACCGCCAGCCGCACGACGCAGGCCCTGAGTGATTTCGGGCAGGTGACGGTGACCTTTGACGGCATACGCCTTGAAGCTTTCGTTGGCTTCCGAGTACAGCGAGCCGATGCTCAGGCCGCGCCCTGCACCACTGACACCAGACTTGCAGTCAGCGATCAGACGGGTGTTGTCGGCGATGCCTGCTTCCAGCAATGGCAGGAAGCCCAACTGGGTTGCTGTCGGGTAGCAGCCAGGAACCGCAATCAAGCGCGCATTTTTGATTTGCTCGCGATTGACTTCCGGCAGGCCATAGACCGCATCCTGCAACAATTCAGGTGCGCCGTGAGGCTGGCCGTACCACTTCGACCACTCGACGGGGTCCTGCAGGCGGAAGTCCGCGGACAGGTCGATCACCTTGGTGCCGGCCGCCAGCAACTCACCAGCAAGTGCGTGAGCCACGCCATGAGGTGTTGCGAAAAACACCACGTCACAGGCGCCCAGTGTTTGAACATCAGGAACGCTGAATGCCAGACCGTCGTAATGGCCTCGCAGGTTCGGGTACATGTCCGCGACGGGAAGACCGGCCTCCGAGCGGGAAGTAATCACCACCACTTCAGCCTGCGGATGCTGTGCCAACAGACGCAGCAACTCGACTCCGGTGTAACCCGTGCCGCCGACGATACCGACCTTGACCATAACCTGCCCTCAACGAAACAACTGGAAAGCGGTCGATAATATGGGCCTATGGCCTCTGCGACAACCGACAACGTGACGTATGGACACTCTAGCCTCTACTATTCGGCCACCGTGAACCTGGGAATAACCAAAAATGCTCTATCTATGGATCAAAGCGCTGCACATCATCTCGATGGTCTGCTGGTTTGCAGGTCTCTTCTACCTGCCACGACTGTTCGTTTATCACTCCATGAGCGAAGACACCATCAGCCGCGACCGTTTCTGCATCATGGAACGCAAGCTGTACAGAGGCATCATGGGCCCGGCAATGATCGCGACCCTGATCTTCGGCGGCTGGCTGATCAGCTTCAATCCGAGCGGTTACTTCAGCCAGGGCTGGATGCACGTCAAGCTTACGCTGGTGGTGTTGCTGATCGGTTACCACCATGTGTGCGGCGCGCAAGTCAAACGTTTCGCCCGGGGCGAGAATGGTCGCAGCCATGTGTTTTACCGCTGGTTCAATGAAATCCCGGTACTGATTCTCCTGGCCATCGTGATTCTGGTGATCGTCAAACCGTTCTGATACATGACTGGATGACGCTCACCCGGACGTCATTCAGATGACAGGCGCTGTGCCCTTTGCAGATGCGCCTGGCTCGCTCTCACTTCAAGACAAGGAAGCTCTATATGGCCGAAACCCACTTCAAGATCGTTTTTGAAGGACAGGTGCGTGATGGCGTAGAGCCCGAGATCGCGAAAGCCAATCTGGCGCGACTGTTCAACAGCGAAACTGCGGCTGTCGAGAAGCTGTTCAACGGTCAGACGGTCGCGCTCAAGCGGGGCTTGCCCCACGCCGAGGCCGAGCATTATATAAAAGCGCTGCACGACGCCGGCGTCGAGGCGCGGATCGAACCGGATCCGGCGATCACCCTCACCGTCAACGAGAAAGACCTGCCCGCACCGGCCTCTCCCTACGCGCCACCTAAATCACATGTGGGCCCTGCCGAGTTCGCTGAGCACTCCACGCTCAAGGTATTCAGCATCGCCGGACGCATTGGGCGTCTGCGCTACCTGGCGTGGACACTGGTGCTGAGCGCCGTAAGTCTGGCTCTGCTCTCCATTGCCATCATGGTCATGAGTCAGTCGCTGATCGCAGGCGGGCTGCTGATCGCGATCATCGCGATGGCATTCGTGGTCATCAGCTCACTGATGGGCGTTCAGCGACTGCACGACATCGGCTGGTCAGGCTGGCTTTTGCTTCTGAATCTCGTGCCCTTTGTGAGCAGTGTTTTCCCCATACTGATGACCGTCATGCCCGGCACCAAAGGACCCAATCAGTATGGGGCACCGCAGCCGCCCAACTCACGCGGCGTCAAGGCTCTGGCCGGGCTGTGGCTGCTGCTGATTCCCGTCATCCTCATCAGCGTCATTTCTGGAGGCATGAACACACTCAAGGAAGAACTCGAGGTGCAGACCGACGAGTACGAGCAGTCCTTGCCTTATGACGATGCCGCGCAACGTGAAAGCGCCCAGCCCAACCAGGCCGAGACCGAAAATGCGCCGGAAGAAGACAACGACCCGCAATAAAATGCGCATGGCCCGGTAGACTGCCGACCGCATTACGTTCAATGGAGAACTGCATGACCCGTTACGCCCTGATCACCGGTGCATCCAGCGGCATAGGCCTGGCCATGGCCGAAGCACTGGCGCGCCGTGGTCGCAGCCTCATTCTGGTTGCTCGCCAGCGAGATCATCTGGAAACCATCGCTCTGGAACTGACGCAGCGATTTGGCGTGGAAGTGCTGTTTCGCGCATGCGACCTGGGCGAGCCTCTGCGGCTTTCGGGGTTTCTGCTTGAACTGGAAGACGGCGCGCATCAGATCGACCTGCTGGTCAACGCAGCAGGCATCGGTACCTGCGGCCCCTTCCTGGCGCAGGACTGGGGCGTCGAACAGGACCTGATCGACCTGAACATTCTGGCGCTGACACGTCTGTGCCACACCGTCGGCAATCTGATGGCGATTCAGGGTGGCGGACAGATACTCAATGTCGCGTCGGTGGCTGCATTCCAGCCCGGCCCATGGATGAGCACTTATTACGCGAGCAAGGCTTATGTCCTGCACTTTTCCGAAGGCTTGCGCGAAGAAGTGAAGAAAACCGGGGTCAAGGTGTCCGTGCTGTGCCCCGGTCCGACCCGGACGGCTTTTTTCCGCACCGCTCAGCTCAAGGTCGACATCGAGAAGATGATGAGCCCCGAAGAAGTTGCGCTGTATACCGTGCGCGCCCTGGCAAAGAACCGAGCCGTTATCATACCGGGCTGGCGCAACAGGCTCTGGACGTTCAGTCCACGCCTGGTTTCACGCTGGGTGGCCAGGCAGGTCAGCGGCTACATCAACAAATCCTGCTGCCCGCGCTGATCGACAAAATGGCTGGGCGAGCACTGTCTCGCTCAGTACACTCGATCGCTCTGATACCCGCACGCACCATCAACCGATAAGGAGCATACGGCTGTGGATACTTTGTTCACCAAGATCATCAATCGGGAAATCCCGGCGAAGATCATCTACGAAGATGATCAGGTGCTGGCTTTTCACGATATCGCCCCTCAGGCCCCTGTGCATTTTCTGGTCATTCCCAAGAAGCCGATCCGCACGCTCAACGACCTGACCGAAGAAGACAAAGGTCTGGCCGGACATATCCTGTTCACGGCGCAGCGTCTGGCAGTAGAGCTGGGCTGCGAAGAAGGATTTCGTGTGGTCATGAACTGCAACGAGCTGGGTGGACAGACCGTCTATCACATTCATATGCACGTGCTGGGACAGCGCCAGATGAACTGGCCGCCGGGCTGAGTCAGCTTTGCGGCCCGATGCACCCTTCCAGCTTCCGGCACCGAGAAGCTGGCAAGGCGGTACCCTGCTCCGCTGATTCGGTTAAACTCCTTCTCAGGATCTATCCGGAGGTGCCCATGGCTACCGAACGTCACTACTCCCCCATTGACCGCCTGTTATTGCAGGCCGACAGTGCGATGCGCACGCTGCTACCGTCAAGCGGCCACTCCCGGCGGCCGTCACCTGCGGTCGTGCAGACTGATCACAAGATGAGCGATGTCGATTCGCGCCATGTCGCGGGTCTGATGCGCATCAACCATACAGGTGAAGTCTGTGCCCAGGCGCTGTATCAGGGTCAGGCGCTGACCGCCAAGCTGCCCAAGGTGCGCAAGGCCATGGAGCACGCAGCCGAAGAAGAAATCGACCATCTTGTCTGGTGTGAACAACGCATCCATCAGCTGGGCAGCCACACCAGCGTGCTCAATCCGCTATTCTACGGTCTGTCATTCGGAATGGGTGCAGCGGCTGGCATCATCAGCGACAGGGTGAGTCTGGGTTTTGTTGCCGCGACTGAAGATCAGGTCTGTAAGCACCTCAGCGAACATCTGGAACAACTGCCCGTGGAGGACAACAAGTCCCGGGCAATTCTCGAGCAGATGCTCAGCGACGAGGAACATCACGCGGAGTCGGCACTGGAAGCGGGAGGTTTTCGCTTTCCGGCACCGATCAAGTTCGGTATGAGCATCCTGGCCAAGGTCATGACCAAGAGCACGTATCGCATCTGACAAGGCGTCACGCACAAAAAAGGCGCCCTTGAGAGGCGCCTTTTTTGGTCACGGCTGCTGGCCGATCCGAGTCTGTACTCAGACCGCTACGTTACGACCGTAGAAGATTTCCAGCATCTCGTGCTTGACCTTCGCGGTCACCTGCTCACGCTGCTCGGTGGACAGGTTGCTGGTCGCGTCGCCGAACAGGTAGTTATCCAGTTCGAACTGTTTGAGCAGCATTTTGGTGTGGAACAGGTTTTCCTGATACACGTTCACGTCGGTCATCTGGTAACCGTTGCGCGTGTCTTCGGACAGATAGTTCTGGATCGAGTTGATTTCGTGGTCAATGAAGTGCTTCTTGCCTTCCACGTCACGGGTAAAACCGCGCACGCGATAATCGACGGTCACGATATCCGACTCGAACTTGTGAATCAGATAGTTCAGGGCCTTGAGCGGTGAAATGACGCCACAGGTCGACACATCGATGTCCACGCGGAACGTGGCGATGCCGTCTACCGGGTGAATCTCCGGGTAGGTGTGAACTGTGATGTGGCTCTTGTCCAGGTGGGCCAGAATGGTTTCCGGCAAAGGACCTGGCGACTCTTCGATCTGGCTTTCGGTAGGCGTCACCGGCTGCTCGGAGATCAGAATGGTCACACTGGCACCCTGAGGATCGTAATCCTGACGCGCAATGTTCAGGATGTTGGCACCAATGATATCGACAACATCGGTCAGAATCCGCGTCAGGCGCTCTGCGTCATACACACTGTTGATGTATTCGACATAAGCCTGCTGGTCTTGCGGTGTTTCCGCATAGCAGATGTCATAAATGTTGAAGCTCAAGGTCTTGGTCAGGTTATTGAACCCGTGGAGCTTGAGTTTGCTTTTCACCGTTAAAAACTCTCTATATGTGTGCGGCGCCGGCCGCGTGATCAAGCATGCCCGTCAGATGAGTCCGGCTCAGCTGCGTAGGACGGTTAACACCTCTTCGCGTTGGCGATTTTGGTTGTCTGTTCGGGCGCAACAGCAGATAACCAATGCACGCTGCGCCCTGAAAAAGTGGCGCATTATGCAGACGTCCGAAGCCGTCTGCCAGAGTGTGCGCCGTTTTTATGATCGTTGGATGTCTGAAGGTCAGGCCAGTTCGACAATTTCATAATCGTGGGTAATCTTCACACCCGCATTGCCAAGCATGATCGAGGCAGAGCAATACTTTTCTGCGGACAGCTCGATAGCCCGTTTGACCTGGGCCTCTTTAAGCCCGCGACCCTTGACGACAAAGTGCAGATGGATTTTGGTGAAGACTTTCGGATCTTCGTCTGCCCGCTCTGCCTCAAGGAAAGCTTCACAGCTCTCGACCGGTTGGCGGGATTTCCTGAGGATGCTCACCACATCGTAATTGCTGCAACCGCCCAGACCTATCAGGACCATTTCCATGGGGCGAACGCCCAGGTTGCGACCGCCACTTTCGGGCGGGCCATCCATGACCACTACGTGACCGCTGCCGGATTCGCCGAGGAACATGGCTTCGCCAGCCCATTGAATGCGTGCCTTCATCGCCAAGACTCCACTGCTGAAAAAGGGGCGCCAGCTTAGCACAGGGCCACCTATTACCTTGATCAACTGATGAAAAACGCGTTTTGCCGCTAACGTGTAGGAATATTCGCAAAATAGGCCTGCCGCTCGTCGAAAAGCTGGCGAGAATGCAGGTGCAGCCGATACCTACAGGTATGCCATTTGGCGCAGGTCCTTATTTCGGAAGTCACGCATGGCCGCACTCACACTTGCATCTAAAACAAAGAATCTGGAAAAGCTTCTTCCTCACGCACAACGCCGTCGCTACGCCGCAAAAAGCAACATCATCAATGCCGGTGATGGCTCCGATTCGCTGTTTCTCATCATCAAGGGATCGGTCACGATTCTGATAGAAGACGACGACGGGCGCGAGATGATCATCGCCTACCTCAACAGCGGCGACTTCTTCGGCGAACTCGGCCTTTTCGAACAGGCGGGTCAGGCGTCCGTGCGCAGCGCTTGGGTAAGAGCGAAGACCGAATGTGAAGTGGCCGAGATTGCCTACGGCAAGTTTCGCGAACTGACGCAGCAGGAGCCGGAGATTCTCTACGCGCTGAGCAGCCAGATGGCGGATCGTCTGCGCGCCACGACACGCAAGGTGGGTGATCTCGCGTTTCTGGATGTGACCGGGCGTGTCGCTCGCACCCTGCTGGATCTCTGCAAACAACCGGATGCGATGACGCACCCGGACGGCATGCAGATCAAGATTACCCGTCAGGAGATCGGTCGCATTGTGGGCTGTTCACGGGAAATGGTGGGACGAGTGCTCAAGGCGCTCGAAGAACAGAGCCTGATCGATGTCAAAGGCAAGACCATGGTGGTGTACGGCACACGCTGACGTGCAATCGGGTCAGATATCTGCCAGCAATTGCCGATAGGCCGCCAGCAGCCTCGACATATCCGCCTCGGGAAACGCTTCATGTAATGCGATATGGCTTTCGGCCCGGACACGTGCATCGAGCTCGCATATCAGGTTGAAGCGATTGACGGCTGCGACCATCTGCACCCGTTCATCATCCACCAACAAGGCGGCGTGAGCCAATACAACAGGCCGCGCGCCGCCCTGACTCTGACGCCAGCGCTGGGCCGTGCCAACCATCTTGCGGCCGTCAAGGTTGACGTTGAAACGACCGTCGCAAAACGCGCCAGCGACTTCACCCAGCGAGGCCTGACCGCCAAGCTCATTCAGCGTATCGAGAATGGGCTGGCACAGGCGGCGGTAAGCCGTTTCGATACGGTCCCGATCAAGGTCAGTCGAAGGCTGTGCGTAGACCAGCGCTATGTTAACGGTGGCAGATGACTGCGGTACCGGCTCGCCGCCGGTTTCCCGCAACAGGATTGGCCATCCGTTATCCGCCAGGGTTTCACTCGCTTCGACGAAGCCGGGAAGCCGACTCAACCGCCGCGGCATGACCAGTGCGTGATCGTTGGGGCGCCAGAACAGCACCCCATGTTCAGCCTCGCCTGCACACACAGCAGCCAGAAGATCCTGCTCGGCCTGCAATCCTTTTTCGACACAGATGTCGATGATCGAGTCTGACATACGCCATCTGGCTCCTGCTGCGTGTGAAGCGATCAGTCGAGTGTCGAGCCGCTCACCGGTACGCCACGCTCGGGGAAGAACAGTCGCTGCAGTTCAGTACCCGGGTGTTCCGCACGCATAAATGCCTCGCCGACCAGAAATGCATACACATCGCTGATTTCCATCAATTCGACGTCGGCACGGTTGAGAATGCCGCTCTCAGTGATGACCAGACGGTCGCGAGGAACACGCGGCAGCAAGTCCAGCGTCGTTTCCAGGCTCACATTGAACGTATGCAGGTTACGGTTGTTGATACCGACCAGCGGGGTGTCCAGCGTCTTGAGTGCGCGATCCAGCTCGTCACCGTCATGCACTTCAACCAGTACGTCCAGACCGACGCCTTTGGCAACGGCTGCCAGCTCGGCCATCTGCACATCGTCCAGTGCCGACACGATCAGCAGGACACAGTCCGCGCCCAGTGCACGGGCTTCGACGATCTGGTAAGGATCGATCATGAAATCCTTGCGGATCACTGGCAGGTTGCACGCCGCCCGGGCTTCCCGAAGGTACGCATCCGACCCCTGAAAGAAGTCGATGTCGGTCAGCACTGACAGGCAAGTTGCACCACCGGCCTGGTAGCTTTTGGCGATCTCGGCAGGCAGAAAGTTTTCCCGGATCACGCCTTTGCTGGGCGAGGCCTTCTTGATTTCGGCAATGACTGCAGGCTGCTTTTTCCTGGCCTGCTCCATCAGCGCGCTGGCGAAGCCACGCGCAGGATCGGCTGCGGCAGCTTGTTGTTCAAGCTCAGCCAGGCTTACGACAGCGCGGCGGGCGGCGATTTCCTCGGCCTTACGGGCAAGGATCTTTTCCAGTACGGTTGGTACGCTCATTCTTCGTTCTCCTGCTTGAACACTGCCGTAAAGGCGCCCAACTCTTCCAGTTTTTCCCGGGCAAGGCCGGTGTGCAGCGCGTCATGCGCCAGTGCTACGCCTTCCTTGAGGCTCGTGGCGTGGTCCGCAGCATAAAGCGCAGCCCCAGCATTGAGCACAATCATTTCAGCTGCTTTCTGACCGTTCTCGGTCTTGCGACGACCCAGAGCATCTCGGATCAGCTCAAGCGAGGCCGCCGGGCTTTCCACCGCCAGGCCATACAGGCTCTGGCTCTTGATGCCCAAGTCTTCAGGCTGCACCCAGTATTCGGTCACTTCGCCATTCTTGAGTTCCGCGACGAAGGTCGGTGCGGCCAGACTGAATTCGTCCAGCCCGTCCTGCGAGTGCACCACCAGCACGTGCTTGCTGCCCAGACGCAGCAGCACTTCGGCCAGAGGACGGCACAGCGCCTGATTGAATACGCCGACGACCTGATGGCGTACGCCGGCCGGATTCGTAAGCGGGCCGAGCATATTGAACAGGGTGCGCAGGCTCAGGTCACGACGCGGGCCTGCGGCGTGCTTCATTGCGCTGTGATGCGACTGAGCGAACATGAAGCCGATGCCGACGCTGTCGATGCAACGCGCGACTTGAACCGGCGTCAGGTTCAGATAAACACCTGCGGCTTCCAGTAGATCGGCACTGCCGCTCTTGCCCGAAACAGCACGGTTGCCATGCTTGGCGACTGTGCAACCCGCTGCCGCAATCACGAATGCGGATGCCGTAGAAACGTTGAAGATGTTGGCACCGTCGCCGCCGGTGCCGACGATATCGACCACGCAGTCAAGCGACTGCAACTGAACCTGATCGGCCAGCTCGCGCATGACCGACACCGCACCGACGATCTCGTCGATGGTTTCGCTCTTCATGCGCATGCCCATCAGAAACGCACCGATCTGCGCCTCGGTGCATTGCCCGGTCATGATTTCACGCATGACATCGCGCATTTCGTCAGTGGTCAGGTCCAGCTGATTGACCACGCGATTCAGCGCAGTCTTGATATTCATGGGGGTATTCATAAAGAGTCCTTAACCCTGACGACTGCCGCCGCGCTGCTTGAGGAAATTGGCGAACAGCTCATGGCCCTGCTCGGTCAGGATCGACTCGGGGTGAAACTGCACCCCCTCGACGTTCAGTGTCTTGTGACGCAGGCCCATGATCTCGTCAACCGAGCCGTCGTCATGTGCAGTCCAGGCCGTCACTTCCAGAACGTCAGGCAGCGTGTCCCGTTTGACCACCAGCGAGTGGTAACGCGTGACGACCAACGGATGGTTCAAACCTTCGAACACGCCCTGGTCCTCGTGGATAACCGGGCTGGTCTTGCCGTGCATGACCTGGCGCGCGCGCACCACGTCACCACCGAATGCCTGGCCAATGGACTGGTGCCCCAGACAGACGCCCAGAATCGGCAGTTTGCCCGCGAAGTGATTAATCACCTCCAGCGAGACACCGGCTTCATTGGGAGTACAAGGACCGGGCGAAACGACGATGCGCTCGGGGTTCAAGGCTTCGATCTGCGCGATGGTCAGCTCGTCATTGCGGATGACCTTCACGTCGGCACCCAGCTCGCCCAGGTACTGCACGACGTTGTAGGTGAAGGAATCATAGTTATCGATCATCAGCAGCATTTTGCTATTAACCTTTTGAATTTACTGACTTCGTTTACGCCTTCAGATCGCGACTCGCTCAAGCATCCGCCTTTCAGCCACATCGAATGCGGTGACAGTGGCGGGAGAACATGACGAATTGAAGACATACAGGTGCGGATCCGGCAGGGCCGGCAAGGAAATAGTCAGGCGCGCCAACGCCAGCGGGCGTGAGCCTTGATAACGCGCATCAAGAGTTTGCTGACAATCGTCACGGGAAGGGGTCTCATCGGTACGTTTCGGGACATTAGCGTACCGATGAGAGCGGTGCAATATGAATGTATCGGGCGAAGCGCTCGATAACGTCGATGAGCGAGCCTTTAAAAGGCTGCAAGAAGGCCGCGCCTCCGTGCGGAGGCGGGAAGGAGACTGGTTGTTCAGAACGCGATCTCGCGCACATAGGCCTGGCAGGCCTTGAGCGCGATCAGTCCTTGGTCGCCGTCGTCGGTGACTGCGACAATTCGTTGAGCAGCCGTTGGGTCAAGTTCGGCTCGCGTGCCTCCATGAACCACGCCGCCGGGGTGGGTGGAGGCTGACACTCCAGCACCACCGCTCGGGGTGGCAAGGAGGACTGACAGCCGCAGATCAGCAGTGGCCAGGCGATCACGCAGGCGGACCTGAGCAGTCTGTGCATCACTCAATTCCTTGTGGAGGGTTGTGTCATTGTTTTGCAGGCGGACTTCCAGCGCCCGTCGCCTGGCCTGTTCAGCGGTTTGCCAGTCGATGGCTGCCCTGGACGCCAGTTCGCGTTCTCGCAGACAGGACATCGCCTGCTCGGACAGTTGCCGCTCGTAACGCGTGGCCTGCCATTCCCAGGCAAGCCAGGCACCCAGCCCGGAGCCGACCACGACCGCCAACAACACGAAGCGCAGATCCAGACCATTCACGGCAGTATCTCCAGGGCGCGTTGATAGAGCGCCTGTCGATCGGCCAGACCATTGGTGCCGCCATTGATACGCCGGGTGATCATCAGGAAATCGCCCTTGTCCGCCAGCGCGTTCAGGTTGGCGCGATCCCAGAACCATGCCGCTGACATCGCGGCATGGTCGGGCCTTTCGAGCAGCTCGGGCTGGCGTAACAGATCCAGCCCCAGCGCCTCCCCGCACGCCTCATAGTTGGCCCGACCCGTGACCTGAATCAGCCCGCGACCACGATAAAGCTGGCCGTCGCCGTCTGCGTCTGGTGTGTTGCCCAGACGCAGCGCCAACTGCCCCGTGTCGTACTTCGCCAGGTAACTGTCGTTGCCCAGTTCACGCACGTACCGCAGCTGGCCGGACTCATGCCCGATCTGCGCGATGAATGCCGCTACACGCAACCGTGTGTCGATGCAGTAGCGATTCATGGCGATATTCAGGGCAGGAACGAAAACGCCGGCTTTAAGGCCGGCGTTGGGGAGGATGTGTAGCAATTGTTGCTGGTTGACAGGCATGGGTCCTCCTTGGGCAGACGGGCTCAGACAAAAGGCGTTGCTGGCGCAACAGGCCACTCGAACGACACGGGAAAGCCAGGCTGCGCATCGAGTTGGGCGAGCTGCACGCGGTAAAGCCAGTACGCATCACGCTCGGCCTGTAGCGCAGGCAGGGATTTGAGTTGAGCCTCGATGGCGCTTTGCAACGTGCTCAGCGTGCTGTTCAACGCCTCGATTTTCGCAGTAGCCATGGCCGCATAGCGGTCACGCTGAACTCGCCCGTCTACAATGACAACGGGCTCGGCCGGTTCAAGCGGTTCAAGAACCGGGCCGAACTCGCTGAAGACTGCACGATCGAACAGCTTTCTGGCTTGCGGCCGCGGGTCGTTGAAGGAAACGGTGACCGCCTCTTCACCACGGGTATCTTTGGTGTTCTCAAAAACCACCAAAAGAACGATAGCGTTATGGGACTGATCGGCCCAGCGAGGGTTGCGAATGCTCAACATCACCCAGGGCAGCTCATCATCGCTCACACCTGTCGGCGGCGTTGGCACTTCAGGCGGCTTTACGTACACGAACGGCGACGCAGGCGGAACCGGCCATACGAAAGACATCGGGAAACCCGGGATGTCTTCGAGGTGAGCGAGGTCTGCCCGGTAAGCCATATAAGCATCAAGCTCGGCCTGAAGCGCAGGCAGGGATTCAATCTGAGCCTGGGTGGCCGTTCCCGATGCGACGGCGTTCTGCAAGACAGACAGATCATTGGCCAGTACGTCGATTTTCCGGCTAGCGTCGGCCGAGTAGTTGCCACGCTGCATCATGACGGCGATCCGCACCATCTGCTCGGTGGGCTCGGAAATGACGCCAAACTCACCAGCGATTGCGCGATTGAGCAGCGCGACAACTTGCGGATCCGGGTCATTGGCAGAGATGGATATCCCCTCCTCGCGACCAGAATCCTTGTTTTCTTCAAAAATTACCCACAGGTTCAGGGTAGTGTGGGCTTGATCCGCCCAGCCAGGGTTGCGGGCGCTGGATACTGTTTTCATGTGAATACCTTTAATGGTGTATGGGGAGAGTGTGGGTTCGTAGTTGGATAGCACCTGCAAGCGTCAAAGAACGTCGCTTGAGTTGCGGGTAACGCTGATCAACGCTTGAAATACCGCATAAGCCGCTTGTGTAACGCAGCATCAGCAGTAGCCACATGGACAGGTCATGACGATAGTGAAAGCAGAAACAAGAACGCCGGCTCAAGGGCCGGCGTCAGGGAGAACTTCAGACATGTGTTGAGTTGATCGACTTCCGTGTGCCCTTCAGGTTCTGGACAATTCATGTTCGTTCACGCCCTGCCAAGTCCCGGTTACTTGGTTGGCGGCACGTACACAAAAGGTTGCGCAGGTGCCACTGGCCACTCGAACCTGGTCGGGTAGCCCGCCAATGTATCGATCTGGGAAAGCCGTACGCGATAAACACGGAACGCATAGAGTTCAGCATTGACTGCCGGTACGGAGTTTATTTGCTGTTGGGTCGCGAGGTTCATCGAAATGGCGTCTTGCAACATATCCAGCTTGGCCACCAGTTCGTTGATGCGGGCAGTGGCTGTCGAGGACAAAGCATCCCGCTGGTTTGTCACCTGCGCCAGAATCGTTTGCTCGGTGGGCTCAAGAACCGGGCCGAACTCGCCGGCAACAGCACGGTTGAACAGATCGACGCCGTGAGGCTCAGGATCTTTGGGAGACGCCCCGAAAGGTACCTCGCCATAGGTGTCTTTGAACTCTTCGAACAACACCCACATTTCAATGGAGGTGTGTGCAAGATCGGCCCAGCGTGGATCACGAGCACTGATGACTGTGAACATATACATACCTTTTGATTTTAGATTGAGAGAATGTGCGTTTATGACTGAACGACGCTTGCTGGCGTCAGCAGACCTCCTGCTTGGTCTGAGTTACAGGCCGCGCTCATCAGCGTTTTCTGATCAGCGCTTGAAAGGCGGCGTTAACTGCCTGAACGAATGCAGTTCTTTCGATAGAGCTATCAAAGAACCACAGAGCGGGTGAGAGCGGAAACAAAAAACGCCCCTTCATTGAGGGGCGTTTAAGTGAGTTCCTTTGGAAGCCAATCGGGCGATTCAGGCCGATGATCTATCAACGGAAAATCTCTGGACTCTGGCCATTTACGAAGTTCGCGGCGGTAAGTCTGAAGCTCGGTATAGTGCGCGGACGTCAATGTTGTCATCGACGCACCCTCCAACTCGTCACGATGACGACTGACCAAGCCATCCGTGGCAGCGAGTTGGCCATCTCGCCAAAACCGCTCGTTACCGATCAATACGTTTTCAGGCAGCGGCAACGGATCGGCCAGAATAGGACGCCCGTTCTCATCGGCAATAATTCGCAAGCCGGAAGCAGGTCCCTCAAGTAGGGCAGCATGTCGCTCATTCGTGATTTCGAGCGCATCTTCGGGCACATACATGTTTTCAGACGAGTCATAAAAACCGCCTGTCATTGCTGAGTAAAAAATCATATTGAAATCCTCAATAGCCGATGCCGATAATCGTGGTTCCTGCAACAGATCCGATCTTCAAAGACTGGCCGTTATTCATGAGCTTTGCTCCTTGCCGGTTTCTGTCAACAATGGACAGTGTCATGTAGCCGTACTCGGACACTGTAAAATCAGGAGCAAAAGCGATAGAGGTGGCTGCATTATCGAAAGAGATGGGCCAATTGAACGGGGTCACACTTCCTTGTCCGAGCGGGATAGAAACGTTAACCCATTGCATGAGAGTTCCGTTGGGCAGCCTTTGACGCCCAGAAGGACCTGAAACACCGGCAAGAACGGCGCAATACTTCAGTGCGACACTGCCTCCCAGCAAGCGCCATTCACCGGCCACCCGAGATAAAAGCGCCGAGTCACCTGCTCCCAGTACGATTGAAATTGTCGCGCCAGACTGATTCGTCAGGCTGTCGTTTCCGGAAGCCATCAATGTAACGGCCCCAGCTCCTGCACTGATAAGCATAATGGTCCCACTGGTGGGCACTTTCGCCGCTGTCGGCATCGTCACTGTTATCGGTGTTGAAGACGCGGCGCTTATTACTCCTCCGACGCTATCCACACCAAGTACAGTGCTTGTTGCTATAACATTGAAGCCTGACCATTCGAAACCCGGATTACTCCCCTCTTCCACCTGCCCATACCGATTGACCTTCACCCGGCTGTAGTTCCCCGCAGCGACGCCACTGCGTCCCAGTGCACGCTCGAAGACCAAACCTGTCGTGCCCAGAACCGGAGCCGTCGTGTTGGTCAACTGCCAGACCGTACCGCCATTCCTGGTACCCGCCTGCACCGGCACAAGGTGACCTGGGGTGCACTCAGTGCTTTCATTGGCATCCTGTGCGCGGGTCCAGGCGTCGGCCGCTGCCAGGTAAATCCAGTTCTGCGCCGGGCTGTCCTGGTTCTTGACCAGTACCCGGTCACCCGCCACCAGCGTGACGTCATCAATGGTTTGCAAACCGCTGAGGCCGATCGCCATCGTCGTCGCACAGCGCACGGACTTTTTGTAGTCCGAGGCGGCGAGGCCGAGAATGGCTCGGTGCAGTTGCGTGACATCCGCTTCGCTGGGCACCAGACCGGCCCCCAGAATCACGTTCAGAATCTCCTGCGTCACCGAGTTGCCCCATTGCGCGGGAATCAGCGAGCCGGGTGTACCGGTTGCCGGGTTTTCATCGACAAATTTGCCGCTCACCAGGCCTACGCCTGGCACACTTTTGGGATAGTCCACGTGTTGTTCCTCAATTGAAATTAACGAATTCAATGCTGTGCGCCGGTGCCGCTCGACGAATCAGGCATTCGATTGCGGTTCCGGGATTGACCCCGAACCGTTCTCCCCAGTAACTGGCGCCAAAGCGCCGACCCAGCCTCTGGCGCCCACCGGTGTTCAGGGTCCACATGAATTGCGCGACCCAGGTGCCGAAATGCGCCTGCCCGAAACGAGAACGCCCCATACGGGGCGCTCGAAGTTCAGTGACAGAGGCGTCGGGGTAGCCCTGACTGACGGCAATGCCGACATAGAACGCTGCGTTCTGCCCTCCTACGGCCACCAGCCGCTGGCGTACCGACAGACGCCGGTCTTCGAACAGCGGCTTGAGGCCGAGGCAGGGATCGGGCAGGTTCATGACCCGCTCCCAGTCCGGGACCAACTCGCTGACGGTGGCCGGGTCCATCTCGTTGAGCAGGTCGAAGGCGCGACCGTCAATGCGAGCGAATTCGTGGGAGAGGGCCGTAATCAGTTGCTGCACCTCGGGCACGCGCTCCGGGTCCCAGGCAGGTCCCGGCGGCAGCAGGGCTTGCAGTTGTTCGGTGTAATGCTCGGCGGTTCTTATGACGACCATAAAATTCCCCCGAACGTGAGCAACTGATTGGCAGCTGCCGTGACGTTGGCCGTCGGTGAAATCAACACATGATCGGTTTCTCCGGTCGCCCGGCTGATGGCCTCGGCGATGTGGGTCAGCAGCAGGGTTTCACCCAGGCCCGCCTCACGGTTGTGCAGATCGACCAGTTGAGCTTGAACGGCGGCGCGCACCGCCGTGGTGTCCGGCGTCAGGCTGATGGTGTAGGTCACTGGCTTCTGCACCGGCGCCAGCACGTACAGTTCGGCCGTGACCGGGCGAAGCGGCTCGATGTACGCCGCCACCTGCGCCAGCTGATCCGCATCCGGCGTCGGGGTGGCATCGTCGTCGCGCATGAAAAACACAGCGACGGTGCCCGGCCCCATGTAACGGCGCACGCACCAGGCACGCGTTACACCCGGCACGTCCAGCGCCCAGGTGACGTAGTCATCCTGATTGCCGCCGTGCGGGATGACCCGATAGGAGCGCACGACACGGGCCCTTAGCGACTCGGTGCTTTCCCGGGCGATGCCGCCGGTCAGGCCGTCGGCGATCACGGTAAAGCTGCTGTCGATGCCTTCAACAGGCTGCACGACGGTCATGACCTGCCCGGCATCCGCATTACCCAGAGCTCCCGCGTCCACCGCCTCGACAGTGGTCGTGTTGTTGCCCGCCACCGTGGTAACGCCCTGAGTCACGCGGTAGAAGCGCCCGTCGCTGAACTGCAGGATGGTATCGGCATCCAGCACAGCGCCCGCTGCCGCTACAAAACGTACCGAGCCGGTGGCGGGCTGCGCGGGTTTGCGCGGTTGCCTGAGACGCAGGATGGCCTGGCGTTCAAGGGTTTCCTCATCGGCGGTGTCCGGGAGAATCTGGTCCGCGATCCAGTCCTGATAACCGTACAGTCCATAGGCTGCGCCACTGTGGGCACGGGACAGCACGCGGGCATCGGACTGACGAAGCGCGTCACCGGCCAAGTCAACCTGTGTCCGGTTGACGAGTGCCGGTAACGTGGGGGTTTCAAACGGCATAGATCACCTGCCACTGTTCTGAAGGGTTGAAACGCACGACCTGGCCGTCCGGGACGACCAGCTCGACGCCCAGGTTCAGGCGGTTGCTCTGAACCTGTTCGGTGAAGATGTTGATGCGCTGAACGTGACCGTCCTCGATCAGCCAGTTCAACGCTTCGCGGGCATAGAACTCGGCGTCGCGTTGCGTCTGAGCAGTAAGCTTGACCCTGCGCAGCAGCCAGAGCCTGGAGCCGATCCGGTCATTGGCGACGGCCGGGTAGGTGTCGCCCCACCAGCCGAAGCGCTCGGCATCGTCGAACGGATCGTCCGCTTCGGCACGACGCCAGGTGAACAGGCTGATGATCACCGAGCGCAGCAACGAAGCCTGCAAGGAGCCTTCGATAATCATCAGCCACCTCCAACGGGCGGCCCGCTCTGGTCGGGACCGGAGCGCACGCTGCCATGCAGGTGAGTGATCTGGCTGATGCCGCCGGCAATCTGGTCGCCCTGGGAAACGATCTTTCCCGTCTGGGTGATTTGCGGCGTATCAAAGTTCACCGCCGTCGCCGCCTTGATGTTCAAGGTATTGGTTTCGATATCGATGACCTTGCCGCGCTTGAAGTGAAGCTTGTCGCCCTCATCGGTGTAGATCGCTACCTCGCCAGACTCCAGTCCCTGAAGGCGATAACGGCGGTCAGCGACGACCAGCAGCAGACCGTGGGAGCGGTCACCGCCGATGAAGGCAGCGATGCCTTCGGCGCCGGCCAGCGGGTTGCTGGTAAAACCATAGGGTTCGAAATGCTCCATGTCCCCCCTGACCTCCCCTGCCGTCAGGCGCATTTGCAGCGCCTGCATTTTGCTGCTGGCCCTTGCGAGCACGACCGTGCCGCGCACCAGCATGCGATTGAGTAGACTCATGCGAGCGTTCCTTCGTAATTGGGTTGCGCGTAGCTGTACGCGTCCTTGTTGACCGGCACCTTGCTGCGCTTTTCAGGATCACCGGGCTCGGCTTCAAACCCCTCTATCGGACCCACAACCAGCGTGGTGGTGGTGCCTTTATCGTTGAGCGAATAGGTAATGGCTGAAATCAGCATTTCCTGATTCAGATCGAGGATCGAGTCGACGACCCGGACTAGCGTGTTATGGCGCCAAAGCGCGCCGTTGGACTGCCGCCAACCCTGCACCTTGTAAGTCGTGAGCCGCGTCTTGCCCTGGCGATGGCCGCGCTCCCATTTGGCACGGCTCAACGCCAGTGCCGGTGTGATCGGCGATTCCTCATGGATGACCAGCACACGCGCAGGCGTAACGCTGCTGTCAGTGACCGAGGCCGAGACCTCGGACGCCGCCTTGCCGAATGTCTTGTCATTGCCCGCTTGCTGGCCAATGACCTGGTACTCGGAAAAGAGTCCGGAAAAATCCAGTGGCGCAACGGCTGACAGTACGTTTCTGCCCAACTCCAGCGCGTCCACTGCATTGCCCATGCTGCCGGGTCTGGCGAGCACGACATTGCCGTACTCGTCATCGGTGGAAAATATCCGGAACACGGTCAGCAGGCGGTCGATGGACTTGAACACGGTCTCACCGGGCTCGATGGTGTGTTTCGATTTCCTCGAGGTTTCCGGTATCTCGCTGAGCACCTTCACGTTGTAGGGCGCGGCCAGCTCCCTGACGATGGTCAGCGCCGATACGTCGTTCCACTCGCCAGGCTTGTTGATCGCGGAACAGTCGATCAGGTCGGCCGTCAGGGAGCGCCCGGATATCTTCAAGGTGATCTGGTTGCCGTCATAGCTCACAGGTGTGGCGAACACCCGACCCGTCAAGATCAATTCGCCACCGATACTGACCGCACACTGGGCACCTGCCCGCACCGGCCTGACCATGTCCGTTCCAGGCCATTGCCAGGTCAGACTGATGTCAAAGCTGCGCGCCTGACGCTCGATTCCTGCGGAGATTTCCACGGTTTTCCAGCCAGCGTAATCCTTGTCATCCACCGTCAAGGTGACAACATTGGGGTCGATCATGGGTTACTCCTGAGCGATCTTGAGCGTGCCGGGCGACACGAAACCTGGATGCGGGATACGGTTGCGCTGAACCACTTCGTGCGAGCGGCTTGCGTCACCAAAACGACGGTAAGCCAGCACCAGCGCAGGCAAGGGTTCGGAAACCTTCATGTCCTGCAGGCGCACACCGGAAGCCGCCACCGCGTTGAGGTGACTGATCAGTGCATGACGCAGCGTATTGAGCGCCAGGTAATGCTCCGGATCGGCTTTCAGGGCCGCGTCCCAGATTGCCGCGCTGAGCGTGTCGCGCAGTTCGATCACGTCGTCGGCCACCGGCACATCGGCACGTTGCAAGGGTTGCACTCGTTGCTGATCCAGCGAAGGAACGACCAGAATCGGTTTCGTGCTGACCGCCACCGGCATGCTGGCCACAACCCTCGCCACTTTGACGAGCAACGCGTCCTGCACCAGGTCCGCCGTGGCCTGAGCCGTCACGCCGGTATCGAGACCTCCACCCTGATTGATCTGGTTGATGCTGGAGACCGCCTGCGCCTGCTGGGTCGCGTCGGAGATGATCGAGCGATACGGCACCGACTCGACACCCGAGGCATTTCGAGAGCCCGAGGCGACGCTGCCCGCACTACCGTAAATGCCGCCGGAACTGCCACCTGCATTGCTGCCTCCGGAGCTGCCGGACCCGCTGCCCGTACTGCCACCACCAGATGCAGCGCCGCCAGCGCCGACGTTGTTGCCGCTGCTCTCTCTGCTGCTCCGACGACTGTCGCCCTGGAAGCTGGCAAAGAACGTGGAGAACATCGTGCTCAACGTGTAAGGCGCATTGACCAGCGAATACACCAGTGCGGTGGCATCCGAATAAATCGCCATGAACGAGGCGAACTGCCGCTGAATCGTGGCAAAGACGCCAGACAATGTGCTGCGCAGCGCCTGAATGTTGATACGCACCGCATCCACCGTCGCCATGACGGCACGGTAGCGCCTGAGCGCCGAATCCAGCAGTCCCTCCGACGCCTGCACGAGCTGGCGTCCGGTGTTGAGCGTCGACGTCGGAAACTTCAGCGGCTGATCCGGGTAGAACTTCAGGTTCAGATGCACGATGCCGCCTTCGGCCAGGCTGTGCGTCATGTCGCAATCGCCGACCTGCACCTGCATCCGCCCCAACCACGGATGCACCAACTCACCGGCGCCCGGCGTTTCAAGCGCCTGAAGCAGCTTGTCCCTTTGTTCAAAGCAGTCCGGTCCGACAATGAACGCGGTTACCGTATGGACTTGCGATTGCTTGCCCAGCGATTCGAAGTAAGGCTCGTCACGCTGCGGAAACTCATGCAGTTGTCCTTTGCGTCCTATCGGAACGACCGTACTGCTGATGAAAAAGCCGACGCCCCGAAAAGACGCGGGCAGCAGGCTGTCACGCCATGTACTCATGATGCGGCTCCTGCGCCGAGGGTTCGATAACCCACGCTTGGCGATATCGTCAAACCTGGTTGATTGGTCTGCATCTGTTCGGTGCGCATGCCCGGCGGTGCGTTTTCAAAGCGAATATTGAGCTCGCCTTCAAGCCGTGAACCCGTGCCTGCGCCCTGTTGCAGCAACAGGCTGCCGGGGGCAGGCAGGTTAGGCGCGCTCAGCAACTGGCCGGTTGCCGGAATGCCCATCGCCTGATTGATCTGCTGCTGTTTCAACTGGCTGACCTGCACAGCGTCCGCCGTCAGAAAAGCCCCTTTGCCACCACCGGGACCGGCGTTATCCACACGCCGCTCTTCAGCGAACTCGTTGAGCTTTTGAGTGGCCTTTTGCAGCAGAGACTTGTCATCGGAGCCAATACCGAACCCGTTCAGGATCGGGTCTATAAACGGCTTGATGTCCGTGAACAGACCCGAGAAGAAGGTTTTGATCGGCGCCCACTTCTCGCTGATCGAGTCCATCGGCGACCAATTGAACAGCCCTTTCAGCGTTTCCATGAGAGGCGCGGTCTCGGCTTTGATGCCCTCCCAGATACCCGTGAAGAAACCACTCACGGGCTGCCAGGCAGACGAAATCATGTCCATTGGCGACCAGTCGAACAGCGATTGAAAATAACCAATCACCGGTGAAGCCAAGGCCTGTATAACGCCCCAAAGCGCGCTGAAGAACGCGGACAACGGCTGCCAGTTCGAGATGATCAAGCCGATCGGCGACCAGTTGAACAACGTTTTCATCACGTCGAACGCCGACGCAGCCAGCGTCTTGATGCCGTCCCATAGCCCAACAAAAAACGCCGATAATGGTTGCCAGTTCGAGACGACCAGTTCAATTGCCCTCCAGCCGAAGACGGTCTTTAACGCTTCCCACAGCGCCATGACCGGCTCACGGATGGCGGACCATACCGCCTGGAAATACGGGGCGACGGTCGACCAGTTGGCGATCAGCAGACCGGCGGCCAGCGCCAGCGCCCGCACGACCATGCCCACCGGAGACATACCGAGAACCGAGCTCAGCACCCGGCTGGCATTGGTCGCCGCGATGACGGCCACTTGCAGCACGCCAAAGGCGATCGCAGCGCCCACCACACCTTTGATGACGCCTGGGTGTTCGGCGGCCAGTGCTGCGACCTGAGAAATCATTGGCCCGATCACGGCCATTGCTTCGTTCATCGCAGGCAGAAACATGCTGCCGATATTGATGCTCAGGCGATCAACCCGATTCTCCATCTCTTTCAAGGCAACGGCAGTGGTCTGCGAGTTGGCCTGAAACTCCTGCTCGATGGTGCCTGCCGACTGCACGCCTTCCCCGACTTTCGCCAGGTTGGAGCGCAGCACATCCAGATTTTTCAGCAGGGGCTTGATGGCACCCAGCGATTCTTCGCCAAACAGTTGCGTGATAACCGCCGACTGGGTGCCCGGATCGACCGTCGAGATGGCCTTCAATACCTTCTCGATGGTCCCGGACGGGTCCTGCTGCATGCCTTGGGTCAGTTGGGTGATGTCCAGTTGCAGGGCCTCGAAAGCCCCGGCCTTGGCTGCGCCGCCCTCGGTAATCGACTGCATGAAACTCTTGATGCCCTTGGCAGCCACATCGGTCGGTACATCCACCCCGGCCAGCGTGGCGCCCATCGCGGCGATCTCGCCCGACGCCCGACCCGCCACGGGCCCGAGCGGGCCCATCGCGGTGACCATGGTCGCAATCTGCTTCTCCAGATTGTTGCCACCCAGCACGTTGATCTTCTCGGACAGTGCAGCAACCTGCGGCTGCGTCATCTCGAACGAAGAGCGCCACTTGCCCATCATTTCGCCAGACTGAGCTGCGGTCTGATCGAACGCGATGCCCATTTTCACGGCATCGGTGGCAAACCCGGTCAGCTCGGCACGCGGCACACTGGCCTTGGCGCCTTCACTGACAATCGCCGCAAGACCAGTAGCGCTTTCCGGAAGCCGTTCACTCAAGTCAAGAATGTCACGGCTCATCGCCTGGAATTGCTGCGGGGTTTCAAACGTCACCGACCGTTTCACACCGGCCATGCTTGTCTCGAAACCCATCGCAGCCTTGACCGCATCGATCAGCGGCTGCGCCAGGTCGTTTTCGCTGATCATGTCTTTGAGCGGGACTTCTCCCAGGCCGGAATCCTCAAGCCCTTGCTGAAATCCTTTGACGTTCTTGTTGACCGTCGCGAGCGTTGGAGACAGTTGATCGACGCCGGTGATCAGCGTTTTTATAGTGTTTGCCATCACTCCCCCTGCAGGATCCGGTTGATGCGTTGCGCCTGCAAGATCGACTCGGTGATGACGTCCAGCTCCCTGGACATCATCAGTTCGGGGTCGGTCTTCCAGAAGTACGCGAGGTCGTAAACGACGGCTATCAGGCCTTCAAGGTCGCTGATGCCGCTGCCATGAAAAAACTCGCGACCTTCCAGCTCAACGTGTTGATGTCGCACAGGTCCATCTGGTTGACGGACGACGGCGGGATGCCGGCGCAGACGGCGATGTACTTCGCCGCCACGTCCAGATCGAGGGACACATCCTCGTTCTTGTCGATCCGGTAAGGCAGGGCCTTGATGGCCCGCGCTTCCTGTGCGGTGGGACGGCGAAACGTCAGTTGCGAGACGGTTTCGCCATGAGCCTCGATAGGGCTCGCCAGCTCGATGATTTCACTCATTGCCAGCTCCCCTGGCTGCCATCGAACTTCAGTTCGATGGTGCCGTCGTCGGCCTTGCTGATCGGCTCGTCGACCAGATAGGCCCCGGACAGGACGTAGGTCTTGCCGTTGTTGAACTCGCAGGTGATGGTCATATCCACACCGGAGGTGAGCAACTTGAGCGGCAGATCCGGCGTATGCACTGCGGTGAGTTTCAGCCAGGCAGCCTTGTCGGTTTCCTTGTAGTAACCCGGAACCACTGTATCGCGCTTCACATTCATCAACGGGGCTTCACCGCCACCGGTAATGGTCAATTGGGTGCCATCCACTTTGATGTAGCAGGTACCCGCAACTTTCTGAGCCATGTTCTTTTATCTCCAGAATGAAAAAACCCGCACGAGGCGGGTTTGAAAGTGATGTTGGTGGGAAAAGTTAAGCCGCTTCGTCGTACTGCAGGCGGAACTGGTTGAGCAGCGCGAACACGCGCAGGCCGTTGATGTAATCCGGCGGGAACATCACGTTCACGCGACTCGGATCGTTGCTGTCGCGCTCGACGATCAGGTGCTGGGCGAACACTTCAGCGTTCTCCACATGGCCTTCTTCCTCAAGACGGGCGTACTGCGCGATCAGCTCGCCGCGAATGGTGCTCGGCGTGATGATCGGCTGACCGGCGCCGAAACGCGTGCCATCGCTGGCCAGCTTGTGGCGGCCGTACTTGCTGGTGATCACACCCTGCAGGCGGCGAATGATGAACGCCGACTGGTGCATGGTTTCGCTGTCCAGGTAAGAGTTGTCGGCCTGACCATAGGCGTTCTTCTGGTACGTGGTGATCGAACGCTGAATGCGCACATAACCGCCTTCGTAGTACGCCGTGGCAATGCCGTAACGCAGCAGCGACTCACGCTCGGTCAGAGTGAAACGCTGGCTGGCCGGTGCCGGATCCAGGCCGGGCATGGTGCCGCTCTGGGTCGGACGGCTGGCATCGGCGGAAATGAACACCGCGGTGCGTGCAGCCAAGGCAGCCGCTTGCAGCCAGACCGGTTGCGGCGCTGCCATCTCGACGGCCTGAATGGTGATGTGCTGATCGTTGCGCAGTTGACCCGCCGCGACCAGCGTACCGACTGTGCCACGCTTGGCGCTGTAGACATGACCGTACAGTTGGCGCGCCCAGCTCCAGCGACCGGTACTGTCATCCATCGCCGCTTTCCACGCATCCAGCGTAGTGGTGTCGGTCCACGGCAGGCACAGGAACTCGAAAGGCTCATCGCCCAGTGCCGCCAGGGCCTGAACCTGATCAGGAGTGCCGACGCCGCCGGTCATGGCAGTGACTTCAGCGGTCAGACCTGCCGGAATCGCTTCGCCATTGGTCTTGCCCAGGCGGTTGAATTCCAGACGGATGTCGTTGCCGCTCACGCCGCTCCATTTGCACGAAAGGGTCAGCACGCCCGCGTCTACAACCGAACGGACTGGCAGATCAGGCGTGGCATTGATCTTCACCGACAGGGCATTGGCAGCCTGAGCCGACGTTGCGCCGTTGACCACCGTGGCCTGCACACGCACGCCACCGACGTACAGGTTCAGCAGACCGGTTTCGGTCGCAGCACCCGCTACAGTGACGGTCGCACCGGCTTTGGCACCTTCGGTGTTGAGCAGCGGCAGGCACCAGACTTCACCGGTCGGGTCGGCCTTGCGCCAGGTTTCGTACATGGCGGCGAGCATGGAGCCCTGCCCGCCGAGGTTCTTCGCCAGCGCCACGCTCGGCACCAGCACCAGCGAACCGATTTCCGGGCCGGTGACATCGTCGTTGACTTGAGCAACGATCAGACGGCGCATGCCGGCCGACGCGCTGTTGGCGGCCGAGTTGTCCATCTCCGCATAGAACAGCGGCACTCGGACATCGGATGGAATGTTGTTAAAGCTGATAGCCATTGTTTGGCTTCCTCTTGGTTAAGCCGTTTCGGCGGATTGAGTGGGGGATTGCTCGGTTTGAAAGGTGATATCGCCGTCGTTGTGACGGCGTTGCCACCAGGCGTTGAACGTCACTGTGCGCCCTTCGGCAGGCAACAGATCGCCTGCTTCCGGGTCGGGTACGGTGCGGCCTTCGGCCGGTAGAACGGTGATGCGTTGGGTCATGGTTTTACATCTCCTGAGAATTTCACTTCGATACGCCCATCCGGGCCTGGGTGTTTCAGGTTGGGGTCCGCCGGGTCGATGCTGTCCATCTCGAACGTGGCACCGGTAAAACCCGGCAAACCGTCCAGATACGCCTCATGCCAGGTTTCTGCGGGCTGGCTTTCGAGGTTGCGACCCAGCTGAAACTGCGCGGCAAAGCCGAAGCGATAGGTCACGCGGTCACCGCTGATCTGCACCAGCGCACCGCCCTGGTACTGCATCGGTTCGTACTCGCGCTCCGGACTCCAGCCCACCAGCGCACGCCATAGTTCGGCGCGAATCCCATGCAATTGCTCACTGGCTTCCTGTCCGCGCTTGTCACCGCCATCAAGCACCACGACCACGTCGAGCCGGTCAGTGACGGTCTGGCGAACGACGTTCTGCAAATCGTTGGGCGTGGCCAGATCACCAGTGGCAATCACATAAGCCGAGGGATGCGCGAGCTGATCGCCGAGGGCAACCGCCGCCCAGTCGATCCCGGCGCTGATTCGCCCGGCAAAGGTCGGACAGGTCGCCTGCAGATGGGCAACAATCGGGGTTATCTTCATGAGTGAATCCGCGTGTAAGAAATGTCGATCCGGCACGCCAGCAATGGCTGCCAGTCTGGAAGGTGTACAGGGGTGAACGCCTTGAGCTACTGGGTCGCCTTGTCCAGCACCTTGTTGGCCTTGTCGGCAGCGCGACTGGCCGTGTGCGCCGCCTCACTGGCGACCGTGGCGGCGCTTTCAACCTTGCCGACGGCCTCGGTTGTGCTCTCGGCCAGCCGGTCCAGACGAAGATCGCGCCTGCCCAGCGCCGCGTCATAGGCTTTGCGGACCTCGGTCAGTTGCTGGGTGTGTTCGGCGTTGGCGGACCATTGCCCGGCCTGAAACCCGAGCATCAGGCAGCCCGCGATCATCAACGCGGCGATCACCCAGACCTCGATCTGGCGCCAGGCGCGCCGAGCGATGAAATCAATTACGCATCTGTGCATCGTTGGCACCTCCGAGCTGGGAACGAAGCCGGGCTATCTCGGCGCTTTGGGTGGTCACCTTGTCGGTGAGCTGCACGATGTGGCTGGTCAGGGCTTCGATCTTGCCCTCCATACGGCCGACGGCTGCGGCCAGTTCGTTGCGCTCCCTGGCGAACTGATCAGCCCGCGCTTCAGCCTCCTTGCGAATCTGTCGCTCGGAGTCGAGCAGTTCATTGAGCCGCCGGACGGTGCCGATGTCGGCGTTATCCATTGCCCGGTCGGCGGCGTCTCTGGAAAGAAACTTGCGCAGCCATAAAAAGCCGCCAAGCAGAATGGTGCCAGTGCCGCCCAGCCAGGTAGCTGTGCCTGGTCCAAGGTCGGTTGGGTCCATCTTTGCTCCACGCATAAAAAAGGCCGCACAGTGGCGGCCGGGGAAATCCATGACGGTAGTCCGCCAGGGCGGGCTTCGAGGCGGGTCACGAATGACCCGTTTCAGCCGTTGCGCGGCCTGCCTTGAGCAGCAGTTCCGAGGCGCAAATCGCATATCGTGGGACCTTTTTACCCCCCTCCGGAAAGGCTGGGAAGGGGCAATTTCGGGGTGGGTCGAGTTTGACCGGACTTCAACCCGAGTTCGACCGCAGCTGTGCAATCAACCCGGATGAGCGGTGCGAAACACCGCGTGGTCCGAGGCGAAATCAGGCTCTGCGCGCGACTTCCTTCTTGTGGCTTCGGGAGGCGCTACGCGCAGAAAGCGCAGTCAGAACACTTTGATGGAGCTTGTCGACCCAGTTGCGGTACGTTCGATCGGCGCCTTCATTAATGCCCAACAAACGCATCTGCTCGCGCATCGGCAATGACTCCACGTAACGCAGATTGGCGAGCTGCGCCAATTCAGGCCCTCGGCTCCTGGCCGGACTGCGCGCCATCTCGGCAACAGCCGCTTCGACTTCGCTGCTTATATAGTCCATGCCGCTGCCATTGCCGATCAGCGATCGCGAGCCCGGCGTGCTGCGGGGAATATAAGCCCCCCATTCCATGATCCCGGCCATCGGACTGCTCAACCCGCCACTCAGGCCAATACGATTGCGCTGCTCGCCCCAGTGCACCATTACCGCTTCTACTTCTTCGATCATTATGTCGCTCCTGACTGTTCAGAGAACATCACCTGACGTCCTCGAGAAAGCCAGACAATACAATCTGTATTTTTTATACACAACAAGGCATTACAATGTGTATATTGAAGAACACCCTACAGCCTGTATGATTCGACGCATGAATAAATGGTATGAAGTCGCAAGACAGGTCATGGATACCCAGCAGATCAGCCAGGAAGAAATGGCCGAACGCATGGGGGTTACGCCCGGCGCGGTCGGGCACTGGCTGAACGGCAAACGCGAGCCCAAGATCGAGGTGATCAATCGATTGCTCGGCGAACTGGGCCTGCCAATCCTCACCACCTCGATCCCGTGGAACGAGCCCGGACAACAGAACGTTGCGCCAACAGAGCAGCCTTCGCGTTTCTATCGCTACCCGGTGATCAGTTGGGTCGAAGCCGGAGGCTGGAATGAGGCCGTCGAGCCTTATCCGGTCGGTTACTCCGACACCTTCGAACTGAGCGACTACAAAGCCAAGGGCAGAGCCTTCTGGCTGGTCGTGCGCGGCGATTCGATGACGGCACCCGCAGGCCAGAGCATCCCTGAAGGCATGTTGATTCTGGTGGACACCGGCATTGAGCCGACCCCTGGAAAGCTGGTGATTGCCAAGCTCCCGGAGAGCAACGAGGCGACCTTCAAGAAACTGGTCGAAGACGCGGGGCGCTATTTTCTGAAGCCGCTCAACCCCGCCTACCCCACCATCGCCATCACCGAAGAATGCAAACTGATCGGTGTTATCCGGCAGATGACCATGCGCCTTTGATCACCGTGATGATCCCCAAGCCTCGCCCAGCGAGGCTTTTTTATGCCCGGCATTCAGGGTCGTGACTTCCACATAGGAAAGGTTTGCCGCTTGCGTGGGAAATATTACTCAACTACTGTACGCACATACAGTAAAAAGGAGTTCACGCATGCAAACCCTGACACCTGAAGCCTCGCAACATGACGCCTACCTGGCGCTCGCCCAGCGTATCCAGGACTTGATCACCAGCCCCAAAGCGCAGATCGAGCACCAGGTGCTGTTAAGCAGGGAGCCCGGCGAATCCCCTGTTCACTGGGAACAGATCGTCGAGCAGATCAGCGAGGCAGAAGGTATCAACGTGACGCGTAACTTCGAAAATGGCACGGTCAATGTGTCGTGGTACGTCGAATCGGCAGGCCTGTACTAATACAGAACGTATTTAAATATACAAACTGTATTGCAGCTTTCCACTACATATCGTATTGTCTGTTCGCACCCCGTCATGGAGTACGAACATGCAGACCACACGACCAAAAGCACGCTGCCCGGTGTATCTGCACCCGGCAGCCTGCGACAGACATCTCATCGAGATGATCCAGCGGCAGACCGGGCAGTTCCTGGTTCTGACCAACCCCAGCCACAAAGCCACGCCCGACATCGATACGCATCCTGCCCCGCCAAGTGGAGACGCGGCATGACGCTGCACCTTTCATTTGCACAGCCACAACCACAAGGAGTCACGGAATGAACGACATACTCGACCAGCTTCGCAAGGAATTCGCCACGCCGTGCCCATCGCTGAGTGCCGTGCGCGAGCGCTACTTCTCGCACCTGTCCAGCGACCGCAATCTGTTGCGCAAGATCAACGCAGGGCGCATCGCCCTCAAGGTCAGCCGTACTGGCGGCACGCGCCAAGGGCATCCCTTCGTTTATCTGCATGATCTGGCGAATTACCTTAACGGTATCGTCACGGACAGGGCCGCATGATTTACGCCAGTGATAGGCCAACCACTGGGCGGTAACTTTCGATAGCGCTGGCGGTCATGAAGAGGCTTGCTACGTTTCCTAGACATAATAAAAAACAGGAAAGGGTCTTTTCTCATGATCACGATATCAAGGCGATGGCCTTTTGCGGCCTGTCTACTTTCGCTGGCCTGTAGCTCGGCCGTCGCCGCGCCCTACTCGACCATGGTGGTGTTTGGTGACAGTCTGGCCGATGCCGGGCAGTTCCCCGACACGGACGGACCTGCCGGTTCGACGCTGCGCTTCACCAACCGGGTCGGGCCGACCTATCAGGACGGCAGCGGCGAGGTTTACAACCTCAACTCGTCCACGCTCATCGGCAGGATGCTCAACGTGCCTGCCGGCGATCTGGCCGCCTCGACTTCACCGGTCAACGCTGCGCTGGGTCTGCCGGATGGCAACAATTGGGCAGTGGGTGGCTACCGGACCGACCAGGTACTGGACTCGATCACCACGCGGTCCGACGCGGTGACGCCCATCACCAACGGATCGCAAACCGTCCTGCGCAGCCGTCCCGGTTATCTGCCGACCAATGGGTTGCGCGCCGATCCGAACGCTCTCTATTACCTGACCGGGGGCGGCAACGATTTTCTACAGGGACGCGTACTGAGTTCCGGGGATGCCGAAGACGCTGCAGACCGGCTCGCCGACAGCGCGCAAGTGCTGCAGCAGGCGGGCGCACGTCACATCATGGTCTGGCTGCTGCCGGACATCGGCCAGACGCCCGCCCTGAGCGGCACGGTGCTGGAGTCTTTGACGTCCAGACTCAGTGCCCGATTCAACGAACAACTGGTCAGTCGGCTGTCGCAGATCAATGCGCAGATCATCCCGCTCAACGTGCCTCTGCTGATCAGCGAAACCCTGGCACAGCCCGCGCGATTCGGCTTCGACCCCAATGAAGACCTGGTCGGCACCTGTTTCAGCGGCGACAACTGCGACGAAAGCGCCACCTTCGGACGCTCAGGTACGACGCCCGACCCCACCAAGCTGTTTTTCAATGACCGCGTCCACCCGACCGAAGCCGGTCAGCGCCTGCTGGCCGACTATGCGTATTCGTTGTTGTCGGCGCCTTGGGAAATTACCCTGCTGCCCGAAATGGCCAACAGCACCCTGCGTGCCCATCAGGACGAACTTCATGCCCAGTGGCTCACTGACTTTGGCAACTGGCAGGCGGTCGGCCAGTGGCAAGGCATCCTCTCGGCGGGCGGTCAGAAACTGGACATCGATGCCCAGGACACCTCGGCCGATGCTGACGGAAAGGGCTACAACCTGACGATCGGCACCAGCTACCGCTTCGCTGAAAACTGGCGCACGGGTGTTGTTGCGGGCGCTTATCGACAGAACCTTGAAGCGGGTCCGCGCGATTCGGATTACAAACTCAACAGCTACATTGCCACCGCGTTTCTGCAGTATCAGGCCAATCACTGGTGGGGCGATCTGGCAGCCTCTGGCGGCAAGCTGGATTACGAAAGTGCCGAGCGCAAGTTCGCGCTGGGCGTGAGCGAGGGTCAGGAGAAAGGTGATACCGATGGCGAACTGTGGGCCGTAAGTGCTCGGGTCGGCTTCGACGTCGCGGGCACGGCCAGCCGCTGGCACCTGTCGCCGTTCATCAGCGCCGATTATGCGCACATCGATGTGGACGGCTACTCCGAAGAAGGCGCTCGTTCGACCGCTCTGACCTTCAGCGATCAGACGCGCAAATCCAAACGGGCAGGCGTGGGCTTGCAGGGCAAGTTCCAGGTCACGCCATCGACACAGATTTGGGGCGAAGTGGCGCGTGAGCGGGAGTTTGAAACCGATCAACAGGACGTAACCCTGTCGCTCAACAGTGTATCGTCCATCGACTTCACGCTGGACGGCTACACCCCGCAGCGCAACCTGAACCGCGCCACGCTGGGCGTCAGTCAGAAACTCACTCAGGACCTTACGCTGCGCGCCAACTACAACTGGCGCAAGAATGATGACGTGACCCAGCAAGGAGCGAACGTGGCGCTGAGCCTGAACTTCTGATCGGATGCCGGTTGCTGACCGTTCCTGCACAGAGCGTTGGAACGATCAGCAACTCAGGTCTCAGGCAAAGCGAGCTGGAGCGCTCACTCCGCCGCGGTCTGCTCCGCCAGCGCCACCGCCCGGAACATCGCGCGACGTTTGTTGAGCGTCTCTTCCCACTCCAGCGCAGGCACCGAGTCAGCCACAATCCCGCCGCCCGCCTGTACGTGCAGCTCGCCGTTCTTGATCACTGCGGTACGAATCGCGATGGCGGTGTCCATGTTGCCGTTCCAGGCAAAATAGCCAACTGCGCCGCCGTAAACGCCTCGCTTGACCGGCTCCAGCTCGTCGATGATTTCCATTGCGCGAATCTTCGGTGCGCCGGACAGGGTGCCCGCCGGCAGAATCGCTCGCAATGCATCCATCGCCGTCAGACCTTCCTTCAACTGGCCGGTGACATTCGAAACGATGTGCATCACGTTGGAGTAACGTTCGATGACCATCTTCTCGGTCAGCTTGACCGTGCCGATTTCCGAAACCCGACCGGTGTCGTTACGACCCAGGTCGATAAGCATCAGGTGCTCGGCGATTTCCTTGTCATCGGACAGCAGGTCTTTTTCCAACGCCAGATCGGCTTCTTCGTTGGCACCGCGTGGGCGTGTACCTGCAATAGGGCGCACCGTTATCAGGTTGTCCTCGACCCGCACCAGCACTTCCGGCGAACTGCCGACGACATGGAAGTCGCCGAAGTTGAAAAAGTACATGTAAGGCGTCGGGTTGAAGCAGCGCAGTGCCCGGTACAGATCGATGGGCGCGGCCTTGAAGTCGATGGACATGCGTTGTGACGGGACGACCTGCATCACGTCGCCCGCCAGAATGTACTGCTTGATCGTGTCGACAGCGGCTTCGTAATCACCCTGGGTGAAACTGGAGCGGAACACCGGGTCGGGCGCGGGAGGACGATCCAGATCCAGGCCGCGACGCGGCGTGATCGGCTGACGCAGCTTGTCCATCAATTCATCAAGCTGCTTGCGGCCGTACTCGTAGGCATCCTGCTGCCCCGGATCGACCAGCACGATGGCGTGCATCTTGCCCGCCAGGTTGTCGAACACCACAACGGCGTCGGACACCATCAGCAGGATGTCAGGTACGCCCAGCGGATCCGGGTTCGGGCAGTTCGCCAGACGCTTCTCGACATACCGCACGCAGTCATAACCGAAGTACCCGACCAGCCCGCCGTTGAAACGCGGCAGACCGGCAATGGTCGGCACGTTGTAGCGCGCCTTGAAGGCTTCGACGAACGCCAGCGGGTCTTCGGACTCGTGAGTTTCGATCTCGACGCCGTCGTGGGTAATGCTGACGCGATGCCCATGGACGCGCATCACGGTGCGGCATGGCAAACCGATGATCGAGTAACGCCCCCACTTCTCGCCGCCCTGCACAGACTCCAGCAAATAGGAGTTCGGCTGATCGGCAAGCTTCAGGTAGATCGACAACGGCGTGTCGAAGTCAGCCAGGGTTTCGCGGGCAAGCGGGATGCGGTTGTAGCCGTCAGCGGCCAAACGCAGGAATTCTTCACGGTTCATGAGCAACCTCGTGGTTTGAGGATAAAACGGTCAGTAAGGCAACGTACCGGCAGGCCGGCCAGGAACAAGTCAGGCGCGCCAACGCCAGCGGGCCAGGGCCTTCATGACTTTCATCCAGAGTTTGCGAGTGACCACCACGATGGAATCTCTAAAGGAGGGACGTTCGATGTCGGGCAACAGTATCTCAGCGTCCTGATCCAGGCAACCGGGAATCAGCTTGCGCAGATCATCGATCACCATCGCCGGACACTCCTCGGCAATCGGACGCCCGTGGTTGTAGCCATAGCTCAACGCAACGCAGGCTACACCGGCAGCCTTGGCAGCCTGTACGTCGGTCCGCGAGTCGCCTACAAACAGAGACTGCGAAGCCGGAACACCCGCCATCTTCATGACGAAAAACAACGCCGCAGGATCAGGTTTTTTCTGGGGCATGGTGTCGCCACCGACGATCCAGCGAAAGAACCGGCCCAGCTTCATTTCATCGAGCAACGGCGCGACGAAGCGCTCCGGCTTGTTGGTGATGAGCGCCATCTGCACGCCCATTTTCTGCAACCATTTCAGGGTTTCACGAACGCCTGGATAGACCACAGTGAACTCGTGTTTCTCCGCGTAGGCTTCCATGAAGATGTCGAGACCGCGCTCGGCCAGGGCATCATCGACATCGCTGTGATCGATGTCGTTGGCCAGCGCGCGGCGCACCAGCACCGGCGCGCCGTTGCCGACCCAGGCACGCACCGACTCGAGACCGGCCGCCGGGCGCCCGAGTTCAAGCAGCATTTTGTCCACGGCGACGGCCAGGTCCGGGACGGAGTCCACGAGGGTTCCGTCCAGATCGAACATGATCAGCCTGGGCAGTTGACCTGCGAACAGCTGCTCGAAGCCGCTCATGCGCGGGCTGACGCCAGTTCGGCACGCATTTTTTCGATCACTTCGCGGTAATCCGGAGCGTTGAAAATGGCAGAGCCGGCCACGAAGGTGTCAGCACCGGCGGCAGCGATCTCGCGGATGTTGTTGACGTTGACGCCGCCGTCGATTTCCAGACGGATATCACGACCCGACGCATCGATCAGCGCCCGTGCTTCACGCAGCTTGCTCAGCGTGCCGGGAATGAACTTCTGGCCACCGAAGCCGGGGTTGACGCTCATGAGCAGGATCATGTCGACCTTGTCCATGACGTATTCCAGCAGGTTCAATGGCGTCGCCGGATTGAACACCAGACCCGACTTGCAGCCGCCCTCACGGATCAGTTGCAGTGAGCGGTCAATGTGCTGCGTGGCTTCAGGGTGGAACGTGATGTATGTGGCACCGGCCTCGACGAAATCGCCGATGATGCGGTCGACCGGGCTGACCATCAGGTGCACATCGATGGGCGCTGTAACGCCATACTTACGCAGCGCGCTGCACACCATCGGACCAATGGTCAGGTTCGGCACGTAGTGGTTGTCCATGACATCGAAATGCACGAAGTCCGCACCTGCGGCCATTACATTGTCGACTTCCTCGCCCAGGCGGGCAAAGTCAGCGGAAAGAATCGATGGGGCAATAACGAAGGGCTGCATGACGCACCTGTTTGAGCAGAATCACGGTGGCGCGCATTGTACTCCAACGTTTCTGGATATGTCGCAGATGCACTCTGGATGTTTTTGTGAAGCATTCAGCGGCTTACTATCAGAAACCGCTTCATGCCTGACACAGGTCCTCCCATAACCTGGTGTCTGTTGCGCAACGCCATCAAGCCGCCTGCGTCCTCAACTTCTCGCTACGGCCACGCAGCCACTCCAGCACCAGCAGCAACAGGACAGAAAAACCGATCAGCAAGGTCGCGGCAGCGGCAATGGTCGGGCTGAGGTTTTCGCGAATGCCGCTGAACATCTGACGCGGCAGTGTCGCTTGCTCGGGACCCGCCAGAAACAGCGTCACCACCACTTCATCAAATGAGGTCGCGAAAGCGAACAGCGCACCGGAAATCACCCCCGGCGCAATCAGGGGCAAGGTCACGCGGCGAAACGCAGTCAGCGGCGACGCCCCCAGGCTGGCCGCTGCACGCACCAGGTTGTGGTTGAAACCCTGCAACGTCGCCGACACCGTGATGATCACGAACGGCACACCCAGCACCGCATGCACCAGGATCAGCGAGGTGTAGCTGTTGCCCAGCCCGAGCGGTGCGAAAAACAGGTAGCTGGCAACCCCGACGATGACTACTGGCACGACCATCGGCGAGATCACCAGCGCCATGACCAGCGCCTTGCCGGGGAAATTGCCCCGAGTCAGGCCAATCGCCGCCAGCGTGCCGAACACCATGGCCAGAAGGGTCGCGGCCGGGGCGACAATCATGCTGTTCTTCAGCGCACGCATCCACTCGGCGGAATTGAAGAAGTCCTGATACCACTGCAAGGAAAAACCCTGCAGCGGATAGACCAGAAAACTGCCGGAGTTGAACGACAGCGGAATGATGACCAGCACCGGCAGCACGAGGAACAGCAGCACCAGCGCGCAGATGATGCGCAGCGCGAAATACCAGATGCGCTCGATCGGCGATGTATAGGAATTCAGCATGGTGACGCTCCTCAGCTCAGACGCAGGCGGCTGGCGCCGACCAGCCAGCTATAAATCAGATACAGCACGATGGTCGCCAACAGCAGCAGACCGCCCAGCGCCGTGGCCATGCCCCAGTTGATGCTGGTGTTGGTGTAGAACGCGACAAAGTAGCTGACCATCTGATCGTTCGGGCTGCCCAGCAGGGCCGGGGTGATGTAGTAGCCGATCGAGAGAATGAACACCAGCAGGCACCCGGCACCGATCCCGGCGTAGGTCTGCGGGAAATACACGCGCCAGAAGCTGGTGAACGGATGACAGCCCAGCGAAATCGCGGCGCGCATGTAGGTCGGAGAGATGTTCTTCATCACGCTGTAGATCGGCAGGATCATGAACGGCAGCATGATGTGCACCATCGAGATGTACACGCCGACCCGGTTGAAGACCAGCTCCAGCGGCTTGTCGATGATCCCCATCGCCAGCAACGCGCTGTTGATCAGTCCGCTGGACTGGAGCAGGACAATCCAGGCCGCAACCCGCACCAGAATCGAGGTCCAGAACGGCAGCAGCACCAGAATCATCAGCAGGTTGCTTTGCCGTGAAGGCAGACTGGCGAGCAGGTAGGCCAGTGGATACGCCAGCACCAGACAGATGACGGTAATGACCAGCCCCATCCAGAAGGTGCGGGCAAAAATGTCCAGATAGATCGCTTGATCAGGGGTCGCGGGGGCCACTTCACCGAGGTCGTCGATGCGATGATCCAGCGCGGCCAGTACGTAATAAGGCGTGATGCTGCTGGTATTGCGGCGCACCGCCTGCCAATAGGCGGGATCGCCCCAGCGCTCATCCAGTGCTTCAAGCGCTTCTTTATAAGAGGCAGGCTCAGTCTTGAACGGCAACGCACGAGCGGTCTTGCTCAGCAGGCTGCGATAGCCGGCCAGCTCAACGTTCAGCCGCTTGGACAGATCGCCCAGCGTCGAATTCTTGCGGGTTTCAGCCAGGTCCAGGCTCATTGCCTTGTAGACCGACTCGGGCGGCAGCCCTTTTCCATCCCATTTCTGGACTTCGATCACGGTGCTCGGCAAGGCGGCAACGACTTCCGGGTTATCGACACTCTTGTAGAGCAGCGCGGCGATAGGCACCAGAAACACCAGCAACAGGAAGATGACCAGCGGAGCGATCAGTGCCTGGGCCTTCCAGCGGTTGACACGCTCTGCACGAGCAAGACGTTGCTTCAAGTTGGGGCTGGCGCCTTCAGTCAGGGGCACGGCGATGGCCATAGCAAACTCCGGAATCTTTCAACGAAGGGTGCTCCCCTTGATACTGGGAACACCCGGATCTAACGCAACGTGACGCGGTTACCTGGCAGCCCAGGCAGTGAAACGCTGCTCCAGGGATTCGCCGTTGTCGGTCCAGAACGACACGTTCATCTGCACCTGATCCTTGATGTTCTCAGGGGTCGTCGGCATGTTCTGCAGGGTTTCCTTGTCCAGCAACGGAACCGCCTGAGTGTTGGCCGGCCCGTAGGCAATGTTCTGCGAGTAGACCTTCTGCTGTTCCGGGCTCAGGCTGTAAGCGATGAATTTTTTCGCCGCTTCAGCATTTTTCGATCCCTTCGGAATGGCCCATGCGTCGAAGTCGTAGACGCCACCGGTCCATACCACTTTCAGGTTGCTTTCTTTCTGCACGGCGGCGATGCGACCGTTATAGGCCGAGCTCATCACCACGTCACCGGAGGCAAGGTACTGGGGTGGCTGTGCGCCCGCTTCCCACCATTGAATGTTCGGCTTGAGCTCATCGAGCTTCTTGAACGCGCGGTCCTGGCCGTCTTTGCTGGCGAGCACTTTGTAGACGTCTTTCGGCGCTACGCCGTCGGCCATCAGAGCGAATTCCAGGGTGTACTTGGCGCCCTTGCGCAGGCCACGCTTGCCAGGGAATTTCTTGGTGTCCCAGAAATCCGCCCAGCCGCTCGGTGCGCTGGCAACCTTGTCAGCGTTGTAGGCAAGCACCGTGGACCAGACGAAGAAACCGGCACCGCAGGTCGTGACGGCGCCCGGGACATAATCGGAAGCCTTGCCCAGCATGGCCGGGTCAAGTTCCTCGAACATGTCTTCGTCACAGCCACGCGCCAGTTCCGGCGACTCGACTTCTACCAGGTCCCAGGAAACGCTCTTGGTGTCGACCATGGTTTTGATCTTGGCCATTTCACCGTTGTACTCACCGGCGATGATCTTGCCGTTACCCGCCTTTTCCCACGGCGCGTAAAAGGCTTTTTCCTGCGCGGACTTGTTGGCGCCGCCGAAGGAAATGACCGTCAGGTCAGTGGCTGCCATGGTCTGCGCTGCGCACATCATGCCCAGTGTGATGGCGGTGAACTTCAATGATTTCAGCATTAATTCGTTTCTCCACGAGCAGTGTTGGTAAGCGATTGGAATGGGCGATTGATTCGCCTCTGTTATTGCTTTTATCGATAGATCAATGCACTTGCTGCAAGGGGTCGAGCGCGCGAACGTGCTCGACTTGCCATCCGATGGGCACCACGTCGCCCACGCTCAGCGCCGGGTCCAGCTCGGCAATGGGCTGCTTGACGAAGAAGTCGGTCTTGCCTGCCACCTCCAGACGCACACGTACATGGTCGCCCAGGTAGATGAATTCGGCCACGCGACCCGAAAAACGATTGGTGCAGCTCTCACTGCGGCCATTGAGGTGAATGCGTTCGGGACGAATGGACAGCGTGACCGGACCGCCCGGCTGACCCACGTTGATTGCCAACGCATGGACTTTCTCGCCGCGCTCCAGCTCGACGACACAACGGTCGCCGTCCTGACTGACCAGACGGCCGTTGAGGCGGTTGTTCTCGCCGATGAAGTTAGCCACAAACGTGTTTTTCGGCTCTTCATACAGGCTGCGCGGCGGCGCGATCTGCTGGATTTCGCCCTGATGGAACACCGCCACGCGGTCAGACATGGTCAGGGCTTCGCCCTGATCGTGGGTCACATAGACCACGGTCACGCCGAGGCGTTGGTGGAGGTGCTTGATCTCCATCTGCATGTGTTCGCGCAACTGCTTGTCGAGCGCACCCAGAGGTTCGTCCATCAACACCAACTGAGGCTCGAAGACCAGCGCGCGGGCAAGGGCCACGCGCTGCTGCTGCCCGCCCGACAACTGGGCCGGGTAGCGATGGGCAAAGGTGTCCAGCTGGACCATGCCCAGCGCACGTTTCACTTTCTCGCCAACGTCGGTCTTGCTCATGCCGCGCACCGACAGCGGGAACGCCAGATTCTCGGCCACCGTCATGTGCGGGAATAATGCGTAATTCTGGAACACCATGCCAATGTCGCGTTTGTGCGGCGGAACGTTGTTGATGGCACGGCCGCCGAGCAGGATTTCACCGGCAGTCGGGGTTTCGAAGCCGGCCAGCATCATCAGGCTGGTGGTCTTGCCGGAACCGGAGGGTCCGAGCAGGGTGAGAAACTCGCCTTTGCGAATATCCAGGTTGAGGTCTTTGACGATCAGTGCTTCGCCGTCGTAGCTCTTCTGCACACCACGAAAGCTGACCAGAACATCATTTGCTCCAGCGCTTGTATCGACGTCGCTCATTACCCACACCTTTGTTTTGTCTGCGTGGCATCAAGACTAGAACAGCCTCGAGGCCCCGGAAATCGGGGGTAAGGAGAGATTAGCCTAGGCGGGCTGGAAGGCCAGGTGTAGGGAATGCCCTACAGTGATGGCGGGCATGGATATGTCGTCGAACGTGCGTGGAATCGTAGGGGAGCGGACCGGACGGCGCCCCGCTTGTCCGCGAGGGGTCGCCAACCCTGCCCATCTGCGTTGCCTGACCTGTTATTCGCGGACAAGTCAGCTCCCACAGGTCGGTATCAAGAACTCTGAAGCATGTCGCTTTCAGACTCAGAGCAGCTTGTGTTCCATTGCGTATTTCACAAGATCAGCCAGCGAGTTGAGCTTCATTTTCTGCATCAGGCGCGCCTTGTGGGTGCTGATGGTCTTGCTGCTCAGTGCCAGTTGCTGGGCAATGTCGTTGACGTTCGCGCCCTGGGCCAGTCGTTCGAATACCGAAAATTCGCGCTCGGACAGCAGCGAGTGCAACGGACGGTTGTCGGTGAGGCCCACTTCGAAGACCATCCGGTCGGCCAGCTCGGGGTCGATGTAACGCCCGCCTGCCGCCACGCGACGAATCGCCGTCAGCAGCAGCGCCGGGTCGCTGTCCTTGGTGGCGTAACCTGCGGCACCGACTTTCAGGGCGCGGGCTGCCATCTGCGCCTCGTCGTGCATCGACAGCACCAGAATGGCCGGCGGATTGTTCAGGGCACGAATTCTCGGGATTGCTTCCAGTCCGTTGACGCCCGGCATGGAGATATCCAGCAGCACCACTTCGCACGCCACGTGGCGCAGCGTCTCCAGCAGCTGCTCGCCATTGCTCGCCTCGCCCACCACCTGCAGGTCCTTGGCCAGACCGATCAACTGCTTGATGCCCTCACGCACGATGGTGTGGTCTTCGGCTACCAGTACACGGATCACTTTGCTCGCTCCTGTCCAGCGGGGTCCAACGGAATGTAGGCGCGCAAGGTTGTGCCCTCACCCAGCTCGCTGTCCAGCTCCAATCGGCCGCCCAGCATCAATACCCGCTCGCGCATCCCGACCACGCCAAACGACGCCGACCTGCCGGACTCGATGACGAAGCCCTGCCCGTCATCGGCGACGGTCATGCACAGCCTGTCGCGCTCAAGCGTCAGGCTGATCTCGACCGTGTGCGCCTGTGCATGACGCATCACATTGGTCAGCGCTTCCTGAAGAATCCTGAACATCCCCGTCGCCTTGGCATCGCTGAGCGCTGGCAGATTGTCCGGGACCTGAACCAGGCAAGGGATCTGCGTGCGCGCCTCGAAGCGCCGGGCCTGCCACTCGATCGCCGACGCAATGCCCGCATCGAGAATCGGCGGCCTCAGCGCGGTTGCCACATCGCGCACCAGTTGGAACAACTGCGCGATCAGCTTCTTCATGCTGCCCAGCCTTTCGCTCAGTCCTGGGTCCAGATCAGCGTAAGCCAGTTCGCACATTGAGGTTTCCAGTTTGAGCACGGTGAGCATTTGCCCCAGCTCGTCGTGAACCTCGCGGGCAATTCTGGCTTTCTCTTCTTCACGCACGCTTTCCAGGTGAGCCGACAGTTCACGCAGCTGATCATGGGCACGACGTCGCTCGCTGACATCGCTGAGGAAAACCACCAGATATTCCGCCTCACGAAAGCGTAGAAAGCTCAGCGACACATCGACTGGCAATACGCTGCCATCGGCGCAGACACAATTGGTCTCGAACAGCTGCGGGCTTTCTTCCGTCGAGCGAGCGTTTTTCCACAGGTTGAGCCAGCGATCCATGTGCAGGCTGGGGTCGAAATCGATCAAGGGGCGTTCGACCACCTTTCCGGACGCATAACCGAGCATGCTCTCCGCCGCCCGGTTGGCGTAACGCACGCGGCTGTCCCAATTGACCCAGAGAATGCCGACGGTGCTCTGATCGATGGAAAACTGCGCCAGCCGCAGCGATTCCTCCCCTTGCACCCGGCGTGCGATGTCATCGCGGGCCGTGAGCAATTCCTGCTCAAGTGCCTGCTGCTGGCGCCGCTGCCAGACCACGATGGCGAAACAGGCCAGCAGCATCACCAGCAGCAGGATGCAGAGGTTCTGCCAGAGGCCCGGTGATTCACTGAACTGCGAAGGCGTCAGCGGCATCCAGCGAGTGTGCAACTGATCCAGTTCTCTGGCCGGTATGGCCCGCAACGCTTCACCAATGATGTCCGCCAGTTCAGGGGCATCCCGGCGTGATGCCACCCTCAGCAACAGTGGCAAGCCGATGTCGCCCACGACCGCAAGCCCCGCAAACTCGGGCTCGCGCAGCAGACGACTGAGCTGGGCTTCGTCAGCCACGGCGTAGCGCGCCTGCTGACTGAGCAACAACTGCAGCGCCTGACGCTCCAGCGGTACGCCTTGCAGATTCAGGTGCGGGTAATTGGTGCGCAGGTAATCGGCCGTGACACTGGGCATGCGCACCGCAACCCGCGAAAGGCTGTCGAGCTTGTCCAGATCCACGGCAGTGCTGCCGTCCCGTTCGCCGATCAGCAACTGGGACACACGCAAATAGGGATCGGAAAACAGCCAGAGTTTCAGTCCTGCAGGCGTCTGGGTCAGACCGGGAGCGACGTCCACCTCACCATCGGCCAGCGCTTTCTCGAGCGCAGCCTGATCAGGGAAGTTTCGCCACAACAGTTCCACCGGCAGCGTGGCCGCCAGGGCGTTCATGAACTCGACGTTGGCACCCGACAACTGCTGCAGGCGCTGATCGAACTGCGCATAGGGCGCACGCAGTACAAGACCGACGCGCAGCGGGCCATGTTGTTCCAGCCACTCGCGCTGCACCGTATTCAATTGAGCACGCGCGGCAATATCAGGCGCATCGAGCTGTGCATTTGCCGTCTGCGCCATCAAGAGCACAGACAGGCAGCCGATAAAACCGATGCGCCGAAGACGAGTTAGCAACGTGTCGTTCTCATGTAGAGGTCATGCGCCCAGGCTCACGCCTGACAAAAGCCGATCAACCCATTAGGCTGCCGGTATAGTTTCTGGCTTGGAATATCCGATGTCCCACACCATTCGCGCAATGTTTCCTGCATTGTTTTTGTCATTGATCGTCCCTTGTGCCCTGCCCGCCCTGGCAGCCGACGCGCCAAAGGACGCTGCCAAAGATGCGCCCGTAGAACGTGCGCCACTGCCCAGTCGGGCGCAGGAAGATGCCATCGCGCTTGAGCGTCAGTTACCCAAAGAGGATCAGCAGCAGTTACAGGCGGGCGACGAAAGCTTTCTGGCGCTCTGGAAACCGGCCAACACCGATGAGCCCAAAGGTGCCGTCATTATTCTGCCTGGCGCAGGCGAATCGCCGGACTGGCCCGACGTGGTCGGCCCGCTGCGACGCAAGTTCCCCAACGTTGGCTGGTCCAGTCTGAGCGTTACCTTGCCGGACGCACAGGATAATGCGCTCATGCCCCGCGAGACTGACGCAGCGACCGGCGACGCCAGTGCTGAAAAACCCAAGGAAGCGCCAAAGGACGCGCCCGCCAAAGATGCGGCCGCCGAGGCAGAGGCCCAGGCCAGTGCCGACACGGCCAAGGCAGCGGCTGATGAAGAACGCAACAAGGCTCAGGCCGAACGTGTGTTTGCCCGTATTGATAGTGCGATTGCCTTCGCGCAGCAGAACAAGGCGCATAGCATCGTATTGCTCGGCCACAGCAGCGGCGCTTATTGGGCGACGCGCTACATGAGCGAACGCCCGTCGCCTCTGGTGCAGAAACTGGTGATGGTGGCCGCACGTGAACCACTCGACACTCCACCGTCACTGCTGGACATGGTGCCCACGCTGAAGGTCAACACAGCCGATTTCATCTACAAGAACCCGCCTCAACAGGCCGCAACCGCCCGCCTGCAAGCCAGCAAACGCGAGAAGGGACCGGGGTTTACGCAAATCGGGCTGATCAACATTGCAGGCAATGCAGAGACCGAGCAGGAACAGCTGTTCCGCCGGGTTCGCGGCTGGGTAGAAGCCAAATAAGGCCCGTGATGCTGCTTACTGTCTTGAGACGCGTTGCCCTGTAGCAATCACCAGACCGTGGGCGCGGCTTGCGGGCGATGCGTTTTTCAGGCGTTGTGTCAGTGAATGACACTACGCCTTCGCCGGCAGGCCGCCTCCCACGAACAGTGCTATTCAGCACACCGCCCATCACTGAAACCCGCGACGCGCCTTGATGACTCGATAGGCGTTGTGCAGTTCGCTGGTTTTCTCGGTGGCCACACGAACCTGCAACGAGCTGGCGCCCGAGCCTGCAATCTTGTCCGGGTGATGACGGCTGAGCAGCCGCCGATAGGCACGCTTGATGGTCACAGGATCCGTGTCGGCCTGCACGCCCAGTAACAGCATTGCCCCCTTGTAAGCGTCAGTACTGCCAATCGGCGGCCGCTTCATCGGATCATGTTCAGTTGCCAGCGCTTCGATCTGCGGCTCGGTCCAGCCCAGCCACATTCCCCATACACCAATCAGCTCACGCTCGGCACGTGACGCCTTGCCGTCGGCCCACGCCATTCGCCAACAGGCACGTAACAATCCTTCGGCCTTGTCCGGTTGATCGCGCAAACCCCGCAGATAACTGCGCAGCCCGTCGGAGCCGTCCTTGCCACGCTTGAAGGCATTGATTGCACGAAGCTGACCCGCCTTGTCCATGCTCAGGCGTTGCATCTCGACCCGCGCCTGATGGATATGACTGGCAACCACACGCCCGTCACATTTGGCCAGGCGTCCCAGTAACACAAACAGCAGCTCATCGTCATGAACGGCCGGGCGACCACCCAGACGCTCACGCAGATGCGCCCAGCTGTACAACTTCAGTCGACGGTCCAGCGCCTGCCCCAGCAAGGCACCCAGCATCGCACCGGGTATGTCGGCAATCGCGTAACCGATGCCGGCACCGGCCAGTGTGCCCGGCCAGATCATTCAGTACGTCCCGCCAGCAACTGTTCCACTTCAGCCAGCCGTTCATGAGTACCGACATCCACCCAGCGCCCGCTGAAATGCTCGCCGCTCACCTGCCCTTCACGCATGGCATCACGCAGCAACGGCGCCAACTTGAACGCGCCTGCCTCGCACCCGGCGAACAGTTGAGGATGCAGAATCGCGATGCCGCTGTAGGTGAGGCGCTGCCCGGTCGAGTCGTCATCGCGAACCTGACCGTCGACCAGAGAAAAATCCCCTGTCGGGTGATGCGCCGGATTGTCGATCAATACCAGATGCGCAAGCCCCGCCAGCGGCCGACGAAGCGAAACGAAATCGTAATCTGTCCAGATGTCGCCATTGACCACCACAAACGGCTCTTCGCCCAGCAAAGGCAGGGCGCGAAAAATACCGCCACCCGTCTCAAGCGGCTCGCCTTCAGGGGAGTAACGGATGTTCAGGCCGAAGCGCCGGCCGTCGCCGAGCCAGTCTTCGATCTGCTGCCCCAGCCACGCATGGTTGATCACCAGATCATGAAACCCGGCCTCGCGCAGGGCATTGAGGTGATATTCGATCAAGGGCACACCGCCTGCACGCACCAGAGGTTTTGGCGTATGCAGGGTCAGCGGGCGCAAGCGCTCGCCTTTCCCGGCAGCGAGAATCATCGCTTTCATGCAGTCCTCTTCAACACAATCGGTACCTTTTTCAGAATGAGTCAGACGGCTGTCTCGACGGGCTGCTGCAGACTGGTGAGCAACTGGCCCAGTTGCGCCAGTTCCGGACGTCGCGAAAGAACGGCTTCTATATAGGCGAAAAAGCGTGGAACGTCGCCCAGATAACGAGGCTTGCCATCGCGGTGGCAGATACGCGCGAAAATCCCGATGACTTTCAGGTGACGCTGTACGCCCATCAGATCGCTGGCCCGCTCGAACGCGGCGAAGTCTTCATGGACCGGAATGCCCAGCGCCCGCGCCTTGTTCCAATAGATGTGCAACCAGTCGCTGACACGCTCCTGCGGCCAGCTCAGGAACGCATCCTTGAACAGGCAGGTGATGTCGTAAGTGACCGGACCGTACACGGCATCCTGAAAATCCAGCACACCCGGATTGGGCTCACTGATCATCAGATTACGGGGCATGTAATCGCGGTGCACCAGAACCTTGGGCTGTATCAGCGCACTTTCGATCAACAGGTCGCTGGCCTGCTGCCAGTCAGCCAGCTGAGCCTCGTCCATGTCGATACCCAGATGGCGCTTCACGTACCACTCGGGAAACAGCTCCAGTTCGCGACGCAACAAGGCAACGTCATAGCTGGGCAACGGCGCATCCATCGGCAACTGTTGATAAGCCAGCAACGACTCGATGGCGTCGGCAAATAACGCATCTGCGTTATCGGCATCGATGACGTCCAGATACGTCTGGCGACCCAGGTCATTGAGCAGCAAAAAGCCCTGCGCGAGATCTTCCGCATAAATTTTCGGAACATTTATGCCGGACTTTTCCAGCAAATGAGCGATATCCACAAACGGTTTACAGTTTTCCTGGGGTGGCGGCGCGTCCATCACAATAAAAGTTCGCCCTTCGCCCTCCCAACGGAAATAACGACGGAAACTGGCATCACTACTGGCCGCAGTCAACGTGGCCGGGGGTACGGCGCCCCAATTCTGCGCAGCGAACAGCGCTGGCAACTGCTCATCGAGCCAAACTTTCAGGGATTGCAGGCGTATATCTTGATCTGGCATTACAAGGGTCTCCGACGGCGCTAGCCGTCAAGCGGGTCATGCTTTATTATCCGGAATCTTTTTCAGCCCATCGAGAGGCGTGCGGCCCCCCCGCGGGCAGATGGCGCGCAGGAAGCCCGGACTAATAAGATGGCATTGAAATCCCCCGCGTTTCGTAAAAAATTTCCGTTGCTCGTAACCGGCAGTCTGCTGGCGATGCAACCTCTGGCCACTCAATTCGTGGTTGCCGCGGAACAGTATGACTGCTCAGTCTCTGCTTCGGGTGCCTGGAATTGTGCGCCTAAATCCGGCACCGCTGCCGTTGACCTGCCTCCGCGTCCCGTGCACAGCACGACGTCGGTCAGTTCCAACGGTACTGTGACCTCGGAAAGTACTTCCGCCGGCGAACCCGTTGCGACCACGCAACTGGTGACCGAAGCCAAGGGCAAAGGCCTGAGGTCGCGTAGTGCTGACTACAGTCACCTCGATTGGGTTCCTCGTGAAAAGCTCACCGCAGCACAACTGGCCGAAACCGGTCCGTATTGCTCGGGCGCCTACGTAGAACCGATTCGCCCGGGCATGGACGACAAGACGCCGATGAGCGAAGCGCCGATGTTTGTCGGTGCCAAGGCCTCGCGTTACGAGCAGGAAGCACAGGTTGCGACCCTCGCTGGTGACGTCGTCCTGCGTCAGGGCAGCATGCAGGTACAGGCTCAGGAAGCCGCCCTGCATCAGGCCGAGAACCGTGGCGAGCTGAACGGTGACGTGCGTCTGCGTGACAATGGCGCACTGATCGTCGGCGACAAGGCCGAACTGCAACTCGATACCGGTGAAGCCCGTGTCGACAACGCCGAGTATGTCCTGCACAAGTCGAACATTCGCGGTAATGCGCTGTACGCCAAGCGTGCCGAGAACGCGATCATTCGTCTCAAGGACGGCACGTACACCACGTGCGAACCGAACAGCAACGCCTGGACGCTCAAAGGCAACAACATCACGCTGAACCCGGCCACCGGCTTCGGCACCGCGACCAACGTGACGCTGCGGGTCAAGGACGTACCGGTACTCTATACGCCGTACATCTACTTCCCGATCGACGACCGTCGCCAGTCAGGCTTCCTGCCACCAACCATCGGCACTAGCACCGACACCGGCTTCACGCTGGTCACGCCTTACTACTTCAACCTGGCGCCGAACTACGACGCCACGCTGTACCCACGCTACATGGCCAAGCGCGGCATGCTGATGGAAGGCGAGTTCCGCTACCTGACCAAGAGCAGCGAAGGCCAGTTCGGCGGCGCGTACCTGAACGACGAAGACGACGAGCGCAAGCTGCAGTCCGACTACGACAAGACGCGCTGGATGATCAACTGGCAGCACAAGGGCGGGCTGGATTCGCGCTGGCTGACCCAAGTCGATTACACCGACATCAGCGACCCGTACTACTTCCAGGATCTGGAAACCGATCAGATTGGTGTGAGCAGAACTGATTACATCAATCAGCAGGGTTCCCTGACCTACCGCGGCGACAACTACACCGCGATGTTCAATGCCCAGGCCTACAAGCTCGCGACCATTGCCAACATTACGCCTTACGACCGCCTGCCGCAGATTACCTTCAACGGTACCTTGCCTTACAACCCGGGCGGTTTGAAGTTCGATTACCAGACCGAGGCCGTTCGTTTCGAACGTGATCTGCGATCCGGCTCATTTGTTGATCAAGACGGTAACGTCTCCAGCCGTTTGGACAACAATATTACTGGGCTTGATCGAGCCGATGGAGATCGTCTGAATCTCGCACCATCGGTCAGCCTCCCAATGTACGCGACTTACGGTTACGTTACGCCGAAGCTCAAATATGTTTATACCCAGTACGATTTAAGCCTCGACGGCACGGGTAAAGGCCAGCTTGCTAACGCAGGTACGAACTTTGACAGCAGCGTCAATCGCAGCGTGCCGGTTTTCAGCGTCGACAGCGGCTTGTATTTCGACCGTAACACTCAGTGGTTCGGTAAAAATTATCGCCAAACCCTGGAGCCGCGCCTGTTCTATCTTTATGTTCCGGAGAAAGATCAGACCGACATTCCTTCATTTGATACCGGTGAGAGCACCTTCAACTTTGCGTCCCTGTTCCGCGACAACCGGTTTACCGGTTCTGACCGTATCGGCGACGAGAACAAGCTGTCGTTGGGCGTCACAAACCGCTGGATCGAAGACAACGGCTTCGAGCGTCAGACCTTCAGCATCGGTCAAGCGCTTTACTTCAAAGACCGCAAGGTCCAGTTGCCTGGTATTTCGTTCGATGAACGTGACGACGCCAAGGCACGGGTTTCGCCATACGCGCTGGAATACGCCTACCGCTTCAACCGCGACTGGCGCTTCAACTCCGATTTCAACTGGGATCCGGACAGCAAAAGCACCCGTTCGGGCAGCGCGATGTTCCACTACCAGCCTGAAGACAATCCGAACAAGGTCATCAACGCTGGCTATCGGTATCGCAACGACCAGGTCCGCTTCGACCAGACCACTGGCCGCTGGACTGTGGGTGGTGGCGACTACGGCACCCCGGGGACTCCGGGCTACGTGAAGGACTACTACAAGATCCAGCAGCATGATTTCTCGGTCATCTGGCCGATCATCCCGCAATGGAGCCTCATCAGCCGCTGGCAGTATGACTACAACCGCGACCGTACCATCGAAGCCTTTGGAGGTTTCGAATACGACAACTGCTGCTGGAAGCTGCGCCTGATCAACCGTTACTGGATTGATTACGACGAGTTCAGCCAGGAAGCGCCTCAGAACGAAAAAGGCGACCGCGGCATATTCCTACAAATCGTGTTGAAGGGACTCGGCGGCGTGACCGGCGCCAAGGTAGAGAGCTTCCTCGACAAAGGCATCCAAGGTTATCGTGAACGTGAAGACCAAGCTTTCTGATTGTCTGCGCCCGCTGATGCTGGGCGCGTTACTCCTGAGCGGTGCTGTGCATGCAGCGGTTCAACCTCTGGACAGTGTCGTGGCCATCGTCGACAACGACGTGATCATGAAAAGCCAGATGGACCAGCGTGTTCGTGAAGTTCAGCAAACCATTGCCAAACGCGGGTCGGGCGTACCGCCTGCCGAAGCACTGCAGCAACAGGTTCTGGATCGTCTGATCCTGGAAAACCTGCAGCTGCAGATCGGCGAGCGTTCCGGCATTCGCGTCACTGACGAAGAACTGAACCAGGCTATCGGCACCATCGCTCAGCGCAACAACATGAGCGTTGACCAGTTCCGTGCAGCGTTGGCCCATGACGGTCTGTCGTACAACGATGCACGCGAGCAGGTCCGTCGCGAGATGATCATCAGCCGTGTGCGCCAGCGTCGTGTGGCCGAACGTATCCAGGTCTCCGAGCAGGAAGTGAAAAACTTCCTGGCTTCCGACTTGGGCAAGGCTCAGCTGTCCGAAGAGTTTCACCTGGCCAACATCCTGATTGCCACGCCTGACAGTGCATCGTCCGATGCCATTCAGGCTGCTGCGCGCAGGGCCAAGGACGTTTACGACCAGTTGAAGAAAGGTGCCGACTTCGCTCAGATGGCGATTGCCAAATCGTCGAGCGAAAGCGCGCTGGAAGGCGGCGACATGGGCTGGCGCAAGGCGGCCCAATTGCCACCTCCATTCGGCGACATGCTCAGCTCGATGCCGATTGGTGACGTGACGCCTCCGGCGCGCACACCCGGTGGCTTCATCATCCTCAAACTGCTGGAAAAGCGCGGTGGACAAGGCCAGGCACAGATGCGCGATGAAGTGCATGTGCGCCACATCCTGATCAAACCAAGCGAAATCCGCAGCGAAGAAGAAACCAAGCGCCTGGCTGCCAAGATCTATGACCGCATCGAAAACGGCGAAGACTTCGGCGAACTGGCGAAAAGCTTCTCGGAAGATCCCGGCTCGGCACTCAACGGCGGCGACCTGAACTGGGTCGATCCCAATTCGCTGGTTCCAGAGTTCCGCGAAGTGATGACCGAGACGCCTCAGGGTGTGGTCTCCAAACCGTTCAAGACCGCTTACGGCTGGCACGTTCTGGAAGTCCTGGGCCGTCGCGCCACGGATGCCACCAGCCAGGCTCGTGATCAGCAAGCGTTGAACGTGCTGCGTAACCGCAAGTACGACGAAGAGCTGCAAACCTGGTTGCGTCAGATCCGTGACGAAGCCTACGTTGAAATCAAGCTTCCTGGCGCAGCCCAGGCTGCTCAGTGAAATCAAAGCGCTTCGCCCTGACACCCGGCGAGCCGGCCGGCATAGGCCCTGACCTTTGCCTGCTGCTCGCCACGCAGCCTCAGCCACACCCCCTGATCGCCATTACCAGCCGCGACCTGCTCAATGAGCGGGCCGCGCAACTGGGCGTGGCCGTCAACCTGCTCGACGTTACGTCAGACGCCCTCCCCGACTTGCCTGCACCTGCCGGCAGCCTGTATGTCTGGGACACGCCACTGGCAGCGCCGGTGGTCACGGGTGAACTGAACACCGCCAACGCCGGGTTCGTGCTGCAAACCCTGACACGCGCCGGGCAAGGCTGCCTCGACGGCCTGTTCAGCGGCATGATCACCGCCCCGGTGCACAAGGGCGTGATCAACGAAGGGGGTTTCGCCTTTTCCGGACACACCGAATTCCTCGCTGAACTGACCCACACCGAACAGGTAGTGATGATGTTGGCCACTGGCGACTTGCGTGTCGCACTGGTCACCACCCACCTGCCGTTGCGCGACGTGGCCGACGCAATCACCTCGGACCGGCTGGAACGCGTCACGCGTATCCTGCATGCCGATCTGGTGAACAAATTCGGCATTCCTCACCCGCGCATTCTGGTGTGTGGTCTGAACCCGCATGCTGGCGAAAGCGGGCATCTGGGACGTGAGGAAATCGACATCATCGAACCGACTCTGGAGCGTCTGCGCAGCGACGGCCTGGACCTGCGTGGTCCGCTGCCTGCCGACACTCTGTTTACCCCCAAATATCTGGAGCACTGCGATGCGGTGCTGGCGATGTACCACGATCAAGGCCTGCCCGTACTCAAGTACAAAGGCTTCGGCGCAGCCGTCAATGTGACACTGGGCCTGCCGATCATCCGTACGTCCGTCGACCACGGCACCGCGCTGGACCTGGCGGGCAGTGGCAAGATCGACACCGGCAGCCTGCACGTCGCACTGCAAACCGCCTACCAGATGGCCGAGACCCATTCATGACCGAGCTATACCAACACCGGGCGCGCAAGCGTTTCGGGCAGAACTTCCTGCACGACGCAGGCGTCATCGACAAGATCCTGCGTGCGATTCGTGCCAAACCCGAAGACCGTCTGCTGGAAATCGGGCCGGGCCAGGGCGCACTGACGGAAGGCCTGCTCAACAGCGGAGCCCGTCTGGACGTCGTGGAACTGGACAAGGACCTGATCCCGATCCTCAACAGCCAGTTCGCCGGCAAGCCGAACTTCAATCTGCATCAGGGTGATGCGCTGAAGTTCGACTTCAACAGCCTGGGTGCCGAGCCGCGCAGCCTGAGAGTCGTCGGCAACCTGCCGTACAACATTTCGACGCCGCTGATTTTCCACCTCTTGCAGAACGCCGGTCTGATCCGCGACATGCATTTCATGCTGCAGAAGGAAGTGGTCGAGCGTCTTGCCGCAGGCCCTGGCGGCGGCGACTGGGGTCGCCTGTCGATCATGGTTCAGTATCACTGCCGCGTGGAACACCTGTTCAACGTCGGCCCCGGCGCGTTCAACCCGCCGCCCAAAGTGGACTCGGCCATCGTGCGCCTGGTGCCTCATGAAACCCTGCCCCACCCGGCCAAGGATCATCGTCTGCTGGAGCGCGTCGTACGCGAAGCCTTCAACCAGCGCCGCAAGACCCTGCGCAACACCCTGAAACTGCTGTTGAGCAGTGACGACATCACCGCTGCCGGCGTAGACGGCAGTCTGCGTCCGGAGCAACTGGACCTGGCCGCTTTCGTTCGTCTGGCCGACAAGCTGGGCGAGAAAGCCGTCGCCGAGTGAGTATGGGTAACAGGTAAACGGCGGACGGCCATTGGTCATTTTCCGTTTACTTGTCCTAGACTGATGCTGCTGTTAAGTGCTCCGTTTTTTTCGTTATGGATTTCAAGGCCTACTGAATGTCCGATTCCCGTTATCAGGTCGACGTCAGCGTCGTCACGCGCTTCCTCGCAGAACAGTCCCAGCCCGAGCAGAATCGCTTCGCGTTCGCCTACACCATCACGGTCCAGAACAATGGCCAGCTGCCCGCCAAGCTGCTGTCCCGACATTGGGTCATCACCGATGGCGACGGTCACGTCGAAGAAGTCCGTGGCGAAGGCGTGGTGGGTCAGCAACCGCTGATCAAGGCCGGGCAGAGCCATACGTACAGCAGCGGTACCGTGATGACGACCAAGGTCGGCAACATGCAGGGCTCGTATCAGATGCTGGCCGAAGACGGCAAACGCTTCGACGCCGTCATCGCCCCGTTCCGCCTTGCCGTACCCGGTGCCCTTCACTGATGGCGGTATATGCCGTCGGCGACCTGCAAGGTTGCCTGGATCCGCTGAAGTGCCTGCTTGACGATGTGCGGTTCGACCCTGAGAAGGATCAACTCTGGCTGGTGGGCGATCTGGTCAACCGCGGCCCGCAGTCGCTGGAGACACTTCGGTTCCTGTACGGCATCCGGCAATCGGTGGTCTGCGTACTGGGCAATCATGACCTGCACCTGCTGGCCGCCGCATGCAGCATCGAGCGCCTGAAAAAAGGCGACACACTGCGCGAAATCCTTGAAGCACCGGATTGTGACGAACTGCTGGGCTGGGTGCGCCAACAGAAACTGATGCATTACGACGAGTCGCGTAACGTGGCCATGGTCCATGCCGGGATCGCACCGCAGTGGTCGCTAAAGAAAGCGCTCAAGCATGCGGCCGAGGTCGAGCAGGCCCTGCAGGACGACAATCTGTACGAACCGTTTCTGGATGGCATGTACGGCAACGAGCCAGCCAAGTGGGACAATGACCTGAACGGTGTCACACGTCTGCGAGTCATCACCAACTACTTCACGCGCATGCGTTTCTGCACCAGCGATGGCAAGCTCGACCTCAAGGGCAAGGAAGGCGTCGAGACCGCGAAGCCTGGCTACGCGCCCTGGTTCAGCCACAAGAACCGCAAGACCCGCTCGGTAAAAATCATCTTCGGCCATTGGGCGGCACTTGAAGGTCGCTGTGACGAACCGGACGTCTTTGCCCTCGACAGCGGCTGTGTGTGGGGCGGCGCCATGACACTGCTGAACGTCGACACCCTTGAACGTCATCAATGCAATTGCGATGCTGTCGGTCATGTTGCGACACCGACCATTACCCGAATACCGGCGCACGCCAGCCGTCATCAGCAGCCACAGGCTCAGGAGCCCACGCAATGACCGATTTCAAACGCATCCCCCCCGAACAGGCTCAGGCACTGCGCGAGCAAGGCGCGGTCGTGGTCGATGTTCGTGACGCCCAGACCTTCGAGAGCAGCCACATTCCCGAATCGCTGCACCTGGACAATCACTCGATCGCCGACTTCATCGCCAAGGCCGATCTGGACAAACCCCTTGTGGTGATCTGCTATCACGGCAACTCCAGCCAAAGCGCCGCAGCCTACCTCGTGGGTCAGGGATTCTCAGACGTGTACAGCGTGGACGGCGGCTTCGAGCTCTGGCGCTCGACTTTTCCGGCGGAAACCGTGCAAGGCAACTGAAAAAAATTTTTATGACAGTCGATCCCGCGTTCTACGCGGGCTCGCGCCCCAACTGACGAACGGTCAGCCCGTCTTCTCGCTCATCCCTTCTTTATCTTTCCGAATCCGAACTATCCTTAGCCTAGGCCATCCGAAATCAGGGGAGAGCCGGTACACCGGCGCGTGGGTCATCGGTAGTTACTTTTATGGTGTTCTGGGGGGTAAACGGCATCTGGATACTCAGCTGCTGCCAGCATCGACTGACGATCCGCCGCCGGCTCAACGTATCGAGCGAGGTGACGTCATGAGTATTTTTAGCCACTTCCAACAACGCTTTGAAACCACACGTCAGGAAGAGCTCTCGCTGCAGGAGTATCTTGAGCTCTGCAAACAGGATCGCAGCGCATACGCCTCGGCGGCAGAACGTCTGCTGCTGGCCATAGGCGAACCTGAGCTGGTGGATACCTCCGCCAACTCGCGGCTGTCGCGGATTTTCTCCAACAAGGTGATACGTCGCTATCCGGCGTTTGCAGACTTCCATGGGATGGAAGAATGCATCGACCAGATCGTCTCGTATTTCCGCCATGCCGCCCAAGGCCTGGAAGAAAAGAAGCAGATCCTCTATCTGCTCGGCCCGGTTGGCGGTGGTAAATCGTCTCTGGCTGAAAAACTCAAACAACTGATCGAAAAAGTCCCCTTCTACGCCATCAAGGGCTCGCCGGTGTTCGAGTCGCCATTGGGCCTGTTCAATGCCAATGAAGACGGTGCCATTCTCGAAGAAGACTTCGGCATCCCGCGGCGATACCTGAGCACCATCATGTCGCCTTGGGCGACCAAGCGTCTGGCTGAGTTCGGGGGCGACATCAGTCAGTTCAAGGTCGTGAAACTCTATCCGTCGATTCTCAACCAGATTGCTGTAGCCAAGACCGAACCGGGTGACGAGAACAACCAGGACATCTCGGCACTGGTCGGCAAGGTCGATATCCGCAAGCTGGAAGAATTTCCGCAGAACGACGCCGACGCCTACAGTTACTCGGGCGCACTCTGCCGGGCCAACCAGGGCCTGATGGAATTCGTCGAGATGTTCAAGGCGCCGATCAAGGTCCTGCACCCGCTGCTGACCGCCACTCAGGAAGGCAACTACAACAGTACCGAAGGGCTGGGCGCGATTCCGTTCACCGGCATTCTGCTGGCGCACTCCAACGAATCGGAATGGCACAGCTTTCGTAACAACAAGAACAACGAAGCGTTCATCGACCGTATTTACATCGTGAAGGTGCCTTACTGCCTGCGAGTCAGCGACGAGATCAAGATCTACGACAAGCTGCTGTTCAACAGCTCACTGTCCAAGGCCCATTGCGCACCGGACACGCTGAAGATGCTGGCGCAGTTCACCACCCTGTCGCGCCTCAAAGAGCCGGACAACTCCAACATCTACTCCAAGATGCGCGTGTACGACGGCGAGAACCTCAAGGACACCGACCCGAAAGCCAAGTCGATCCAGGAATACCGCGACAGCGCGGGCGTCGACGAAGGCATGAACGGCCTGTCGACCCGATTCGCGTTCAAGATCCTGTCCAAGGTGTTCAACTTCGACCCGCATGAAATCGCGGCCAACCCTGTACACCTGCTTTACGTGCTGGAACAGCAGATCGAACAGGAGCAATTCCCCGCCGAGACCCGCGAGCGTTATCTGCGCTTCATCAAGGAATACCTGGCACCGCGCTACATCGAGTTCATCGGCAAGGAGATTCAGACCGCTTACCTGGAATCCTACAGCGAGTACGGGCAGAACATTTTCGACCGTTACGTGCTGTACGCAGACTTCTGGATTCAGGATCAGGAATACCGCGATCCGGAAACCGGCGAGATTCTCAACCGCGTGGCACTGAACGAGGAACTGGAAAAGATCGAGAAACCGGCCGGCATCAGCAACCCGAAGGATTTCCGCAACGAGATCGTCAACTTCGTGCTGCGCGCCCGTGCCAACAACAACGGCAAGAACCCGACCTGGCTCAGCTACGAGAAGCTGCGCGTCGTGATCGAGAAGAAAATGTTCTCCAACACCGAGGACCTCCTGCCGGTCATCAGCTTCAACGCCAAGGCCAGCAAGGAAGACCAGCAGAAGCACAACGACTTTGTCACTCGAATGGTTGAACGGGGCTACACCGATAAACAGGTACGTCTACTCTCCGAATGGTATCTGCGCGTACGCAAGTCGCAGTAATGGCAGCGGCAAGCGGCAGGCTGTAAGCCTCAGACGGGCGTAGGTTCGTCTGAGGTGCTGTTTTGTGCCAGCGCTTGCTTTTAAGCTTCAGGCCTACGGCTTGAAGCTTGTAACTTGAAGCTGCCCGGAGGGCCTATGAGCTATGTGATTGACCGACGTCTCAACGGCAAGAACAAAAGCACGGTAAACCGGCAACGGTTTCTGCGGCGTTACCGTGACCATATCAAGAAGGCGGTGGAGGAAGCCGTCAGCCGCCGCTCCATTACCGACATGGAGCATGGCGAGCAGATCAGCATCCCCGGCCGAGACATCGACGAACCTGTGTTGCACCACGGACGTGGTGGCAAGCAGACCGTCGTTCACCCTGGCAACAAGGAATTCACCACCGGCGAGCACATTGCACGGCCGCAGGGCGGTGGTGGCGGCAAAGGGCCTGGCAAGGCGAGCAATTCCGGCGAAGGCATGGATGAGTTCGTGTTCCAGATCACCCAGGAAGAGTTTCTCGAATTCATGTTCGAGGACTTGGAGTTGCCCAATCTGGTCAAACGCAACCTGACCGGCACGGACACCTTCAAAACAGTACGCGCGGGGATCAGCAACGAGGGCAATCCCTCGCGTATCAATATCATCCGCACGTTGCGCTCCGCACACGCGCGACGCATCGCCCTGTCGGGCAGCAGCCGGGCAAAACTCAAGGAAGCGACCAGCGAACTTGAGCGCATGAAGCGCGAAGAACCCGACAACTTCGGCGACATTCAGGCGCTTGAGGTGGAAATCGAACGTCTCAAGTCGCGCATTCGTCGCGTGCCATACCTGGACACCTTCGACCTCAAGTACAACCTGCTGGTCAAACAGCCCAATCCCAGTTCCAAGGCCGTGATGTTCTGTCTGATGGACGTTTCCGGCTCCATGACCCAGGCGACCAAGGACATCGCCAAGCGCTTCTTCATCCTGTTGTATCTGTTCCTGAAGCGTAACTACGACAAGATCGAAGTCGTGTTTATTCGCCACCACACCAGTGCCCGCGAAGTGGACGAGGAAGAGTTTTTCTATTCACGGGAAACCGGCGGTACCATCGTGTCCAGTGCCCTGAAATTGATGCAGGAGATCATGGCCGAGCGTTATCCGAGCAGTGAATGGAATATCTATGCGGCCCAGGCTTCCGACGGCGACAACTGGAACGACGATTCGCCGATCTGCCGCGACATCCTGACCAGGCAGATCATGCCGTTCGTGCAGTACTACACCTACGTGGAGATCACACCGCGCGAACATCAGGCACTTTGGTATGAATACGAGCGCATCGGCGAAGAATACGCTGACACGTTCGCCCAGCAGCAGCTTGTCTCTGCCGGTGATATCTATCCGGTATTCCGCGAACTCTTCCAGCGAAGGTTAGTGTCATGACCGCCAGAGAGCAGAAACGCCAACCCATTTCCACGGGGTCAGAGTGGACGTTCGAACTGATCCAGACCTACGATCGCGAAATCAGCCGTATCGCTGATCGTTACGCACTGGACACCTATCCCAACCAGATCGAAGTGATCACCGCCGAGCAGATGATGGACGCCTATGCCTCGGTCGGCATGCCGCTGGGCTACCACCACTGGTCCTACGGCAAACACTTCCTCAGTACCGAGAAATCCTATACGCGCGGTCAGATGGGGCTGGCGTACGAAATCGTGATCAACTCGGACCCGTGCATCGCTTACCTGATGGAAGAAAACACCATCTGCATGCAGGCTCTGGTGGTCGCGCATGCCTGTTACGGGCACAACAGCTTCTTCAAGGGCAACTACCTGTTTCGTACCTGGACCGATGCCAGCTCGATCATCGATTACCTTGTGTTTGCCAAGCAGTACATCATGCAGTGCGAGGAGCGCCATGGTATCGACGCGGTGGAAGACCTGCTCGACTCCTGCCATGCACTGATGAATTACGGCGTGGACCGTTACAAGCGTCCGTATCCGATTTCTGCCGAAGAGGAGCGGCGTCGGCAGAAGGATCGGGAAGAACACCTGCAACGCCAGATCAACGACCTGTGGCGCACCATCCCGAAAAGCGCGAAGGAAGGTGGCAAGGAAGACAATGCGCGCTTCCCTGCAGAACCGCAGGAAAACATTCTCTACTTCATCGAGAAACACGCGCCGCTGCTGGAGCCTTGGCAGCGTGAAGTGGTGCGCATCGTGCGCAAGATCGCGCAGTACTTCTATCCTCAGCGCCAGACCCAGGTGATGAACGAAGGCTGGGCCACGTTCTGGCACTACACGCTGATGAACGATCTCTATGACGAAGGTCTGGTGACCGACGGCTTCATGCTGGAATTCCTGCAATCGCACACCAGCGTTATCTACCAGCCAGGCTTCGACAGTCCCTACTACAGCGGCATCAACCCCTACACACTGGGCTTTGCCATGTATCAGGACATCCGCCGGATGTGCGAACACCCGACAGACGAAGACCGTCAGTGGTTTCCGGAGATTGCCGGCACCGACTGGCTGACCGCGATCAAGTTCGCCATGAGCAGCTTCAAGGACGAGAGCTTCATCCTTCAGTACCTGTCGCCCAAGGTCATACGCGACCTCAAGCTGTTCAGCATCATGGACGACGACCTGAAAGATGATCTACTGGTCCCCGCCATCCATGACGAGAACGGCTACCGCACCATTCGCGAAATACTGGCCGCGCAGTACAATCTGGGCAACCGCGAGCCCAACATCCAGATCTACAGCATCGACCGGCGTGGGGATCGCTCCCTGACCCTGCGTCATCAACAGCACAACCGCAAACCACTGGGCGACTCCACCGACGAAGTGCTCAAGCACCTGCATCGGCTCTGGGGTTTCGATATTCATCTGGAAACCCTGCAGGGCGATCAGATCGTGAAAACCCACCATGTACCACCGAGAGGCGAGCACGCCGACAGTGAATATCCCCGGCTCGATTTGGCGGTTGTACACCTCTAGACCTTGAAGACGTGAAGCCTTAAACGGGTCATCGTTCGGTTTTAGCCTCCGCAAGCACGACGCAAGGTTTATCCTGTCGCGCTTACGGAGGTTTTTTATGCAGATTTATAAAGTTGGTGGCGCCGTACGCGACCGCCTGCTGGGTCAACCCGTCACCGACATCGACTGGGTGGTCGTCGGTGCTTCGGCCGAAGACATGCTGGTCAAGGGCTATCGCCCGGTCGGCACAGACTTCCCGGTTTTTCTCCACCCGCTGACGGGCGAGGAATATGCGCTGGCACGTACCGAGCGTAAAAGCGGTGTGGGCTATGGCGGCTTCGTCTTTCATGCCAGCCCCGACGTTACGCTTGAACAGGACCTGATCCGTCGCGACCTGACCATCAATGCGATGGCCGAAGACAAGGACGGCAATCTGACCGATCCCTTTCATGGCCAACAGGATCTTGAAGCGCGCATTCTGCGTCACGTTTCCCCCGCGTTCGCCGAAGATCCCCTACGCGTACTGCGCGTCGCCCGTTTCGCCGCTCGTTATGCGCCGCATGGCTTCACCATCGCTCCCGAGACGCTGGACCTGATGCGTCAGCTCAGCGAATCCGGCGAGCTCAAGGCGCTCACGCCCGAACGAAGCTGGAAGGAAATCTCTCGTGCGCTGATGGAAAAACAGCCGCAGGTGTTCATTCGCGTGCTGCATGAGTGTGGTGCGCTCAATGAACTGCTACCCGAGGTCGAAGCCCTGTTCGGCGTGCCCCAGCCAGCCGCGCACCACCCGGAAATCGACACCGGCGTGCATGTGCTCAGCGTGCTGGAGCAGGCCGCCATTCATGAGCATCCGTTGAGCGTGCGCTGGGCCTGCCTGCTGCATGATCTGGGCAAAGGGCTGACGCCGGAATCGGAATGGCCAAGGCACATCGCCCATGAGCACACCGGTTTGCGCCTGATCAAAGCCGTCAATGAACGTTTCCGAGTGCCAAGGGAATGTCAGGAATTGGCCTTGCTGGTCGGCCAGTACCACACCCACGGACACCGGGCGCTGGAACTCAAGCCCTCGACCGTGCTGGAACTGCTGCACAGCTTCGACGTGTACCGCAGGCCGCAGCGCTTCGAGGAATTCATCGCCGCGTGCGAAATGGATGCGCGGGGCCGTCATGGTTTCGAGCAGCGCAGTTATCCACAGGCAGAGTACCTGCGCGGCGCGGCAGAGGCGGCACGGGCAGTGTCGGTACAGCCGCTGCTTGAAAAGGGTCTGAAGGGCCAGGACCTGGGCAACGCCTTGAAAAACGCCCGGCTGGATGCGCTGAAGGTGTACAAGGCGGAGTATGGCGGATAAGTGATGTGATCCTTCCCGACGCCGCACGCAGGCGAAGCGAAAGTGCCTGACTGGACGTAACCGCGGGAGGCGGCTTGCCGGCGATGGCGTCCGTTCAGTCACTGACGTGTCGCGCAAGAAAGAGAATCGCCGGCGAGCCGCCTCCACCATTCGTTGGCGCGGGCACGATCATTGTGGAATCAGCCCTTGAGCAACTCCCCAGGCGTCAGAGCCTGGCCTTTCCATTCGAACGCCACAGGCCACAGTTGCTGATCGATCTGCGCATCGGCCCACAATGTACTGAACGGCTCGCCGACACCTGGATGCAGACGATCCGGAGCGATCAGCGACAACGGCCACAAGACGAAGGCGTTCTTGAGGATCTCGGCACGGGGCAGGATCAGCCCGTCGAAGTTGCCGACCTGCTCTCCATACAGCAGCACGTCGATGTCCAGCGGCAGTCCCTTGCGATCCGGGGCGTAGCGGCCATTGTCGGCCTCGATGAATTTCAGACGGCGGTCCAGCTCCATCAACGGCAGGTCGGTCAGAGCCGATACCACCAGATTGAAAAACGGGCCGCTCTTGATGCCCACCGCATGGCTCTCGAATACGGGCGAACAGCTCAACTCGCTGAGAAAACTGTCCAGCGCATCGAGCCCGGCATGCAGGTGCCTTTCGCGCTCGATGTTGCTGCCGAGCCCGAGAAAAATCCGCGTCAGCGACATCCGCGCTCGATCTCCACGCCCACACCGGCAGCGGCAGCGACCGCACCGGGCTTGGTCAGCCTCAGGTGCAGCCAGGGAATAGTGAACTCTGCCATCAGCACCTCGGCCAGGCGCTCGGCGAACGTCTCGACCAATTGGAACTGCGCCTGCTCGGCAAAGGCCTGGATACGGGTCGACACACTGGCGTAGTCGAGTGCCTTGCTCAGGTCATCGCCCGCGGCGGCGGGTCGGTTGTCCCAGGCAAAACTCAGGTCAAGACGCAGGCACTGACGAATGCCGCGCTCCCAGTCGTACGCGCCGATCACGGTATCGACCTCAAGACCCTTAATGAAAACTCTGTCCAAGCACTACTCTCCACTGCACGACAAGGGCGCGATGCGCCGTTAGAATCAGGGCATCCTCGCCCGGAATGGTTAGCATGTTTTGGTTACTGGCGACCTTCGCCTACCTGCTCGGCTCACTGTCCTTCGCCATCCTGCTCAGCCGCCTCAGCGGTGGTCCCGACCCGCGTGACAGCGGCTCAGGCAACGCAGGCGCGACCAACATGCTGCGTCTGGCCGGCAAAAAAATGGCCATCCTCACGCTGATCGGCGATCTGTGCAAAGGTCTGGTTCCGGTGCTGATCGCCAGCACCCTGGGCCTTGATCCTTCACAACAGGGCTGGATCGGCGTATGCGCCGTATTGGGCCATCTGTTCCCACTGTACTTCCGCTTTCGCGGTGGCAAGGGTGTCGCCACGGCTGCCGGCGTGCTGCTCGGTCTTTATCTTCCTGCAGCCATACTGGCCATCGCCGCCTGGGTGCTGACGTTCCGTCTGACCCGCACCAGTTCGCTGGCTGCCCTGATCGCCACACCCCTCACACTGCCATTGCTGGCCTGGCAGGAGCCCCGGGCATTACTGCCCATGAGCGTCCTGACCCTGCTGATCGTCTGGCGACATCGCGGCAATCTACGCGACCTGCTCGCCGGGCGCGAACGGCATTTCTGACCGGCGCTTCACAGCCCCGACAGTTGCTCCATCGGCCAGCGCGCCTGCACGCTGATGCTCAAATCTTCTTTCTGGCCCGCCTGCAAACGCTGGCAGCCCGCATAGGCGATCATCGCGCCGTTATCGGTGCAGAACTCGGGACGTGCGTAAAACACTTGCCCTCGCAGATCGCCCAGCATGCTCTCCAGCGACAGACGAAGCGCCTTGTTGGCACTGACGCCGCCCGCGATAACCAGGCTCTTGAGCCCGGTCTGCTTCAGCGCACGCTTGCACTTGATGGTCAAAGTCTCCACTACCGCCTGCTGGAAGGCCAGAGCGATGTCGCAACGGGTTTGCTCACTGTCGTCCCCGGCACTCTGGCACTGCTGCCAGGTGTTGAGTGCAGAGGTTTTCAGACCGCTGAAGCTGAACATCAGGCCCGGACGATCCGTCATGGGCCGCGGAAAGGCGAAGCGCCCCGCCACACCCTGAGTCGCCAGCCTGGAGATTTCCGGACCGCCAGGGTATTGCAGCCCCATCATCTTGGCCGTCTTGTCGAACGCTTCGCCTGCCGCGTCATCCAGCGTCTCACCCAGTAACTCGTACTGGCCGATGCCATCGACCCGAACCAGTTGCGTATGGCCGCCGGACACCAACAAAGCGACGAACGGAAACTCGGGCGGATTTTCTTCCAGCATCGGCGCCAGCAAATGGCCTTCCATGTGATGCACGCCCAACGCCGGAATGTCCCAGGCGAACGCCAGGGCCTGAGCGCATGACGCACCGACCAGCAAGGCACCCACAAGGCCCGGCCCGGCGGTGTAGGCAATGGCGTCGATGTCGGTCGCGACGCAGTCGGCCTCGGCCAGGGTCTGGCGAATCAGGGGCAGCATGCGCTTGACGTGATCACGCGAAGCCAGCTCCGGCACCACACCACCGTAGGCGCGGTGCAGGTCGATCTGACTGAATAATGCGTCGGCCAGCAAACCGCGCTCACTGTCGTAAAGCGCGACGCCGGTTTCATCGCATGACGTTTCCAATCCCAGTACTAGCATGGGTTTGCGCCTTGTAGGGGGTAGATTCGAAGGCGCGCATAATAGTCGCCGACCGAGGTGCCGACCAGCGGTTTTCGATCAGAGGCTTTGCATTCCTCTCAATGAGGGGTTAACATCCGCAACCCTTAAAAACCGACGTACTTTTGTGCAGTGTTTGCACGAAGCGTTGACCCCGGTAATGAATGAAGGTAGCTCTGGATGCCAGCCGTCAAAGTTAAAGAGAACGAACCCTTCGACGTAGCTCTGCGTCGTTTCAAGCGCTCCTGCGAAAAAGCCGGTGTTCTGGCTGAAGTTCGTAGCCGCGAATTTTACGAGAAGCCGACTTCCGAGCGTAAGCGTAAGGCAGCTGCTGCTGTCAAACGTCACGCCAAGAAAGTTCAGCGCGAGCAGCGCCGCGCCGTTCGTCTGTACTAATACAGACTTACGTCGAAAGCTTCTGCCTTGCCCGGCCTTACAGTCGGGCTGTCGGCAGTTGCAGTGACAGCATCACGCTAGATTGACCGAACAGTCCAGGTAGCCCATGCGACCCAGGATTCAGTCAAGCACGTCCCGCCTGCTTACAGGCAACATTGGTCATGCCCACTCGGGCAGCACATCGATCAATGGACAAGACGAGTATGCCTTGATGACTTCGCAAGAAGCTCAGCCAAGGCAGCGTCTCGTGCACATGAAAATCCCTTTTCAGGCCCAAGCACCGACCTTCGGATGCCAAGACGTGCCCGCTTGTTGCAGTGCCTTTCAAAAAGGCGGCTGACAGGCCGACGGAACGCTCGTAGAGTCACCACGATAATTTCGCGACACGCTTGATATGAGAATGCCATGGCCGGGCTGATTCCCCAGAGCTTCATCGACGACCTTCTGAACCGTACCGACATCGTCGACGTGGTCAGCTCACGCGTGCAGCTCAAGAAAACCGGGAAGAATTACAGCGCCTGCTGCCCGTTCCACAAAGAGAAAACACCCTCTTTCAGTGTCAGCCCGGACAAACAGTTCTATTACTGCTTCGGCTGCGGCGCAGGCGGCAACGCCCTTGGCTTCATCATGGACCACGACAACCTGGACTTTCCCCAGGCCGTCGAAGACCTTGCCAAAGCCGCCGGCATGGAAGTGCCCCGCGAGCAGGGCGTCAAAGGCCAGAAACCCCGTCAGCCCACTGACTCACCGCTCTACCCGCTGCTGACCGCTGCCGCAGAGTTTTACCGTCAGGCCCTGAAAAACCATCCAACGCGCAGAGCCGCAGTGGACTACCTCAAGGGTCGCGGCCTGTCAGGCGAGATCGCAAGGGACTTCGGTCTGGGCTTTGCGCCACCGGGCTGGGACAACCTCTACAAACACCTGAGCAGCGACTCGTTGCAGCAAAAGGTGATGATCGACGCCGGCCTGCTGATCGAAAACGCAGAAACCGGCAAACGCTACGACCGCTTCCGCGATCGGGTCATGTTTCCGATTCGCGACTCACGCGGCCGGGTTATCGCCTTTGGCGGGCGAGTACTGGGCGACGACAAACCCAAATACCTGAACTCGCCAGAAACGCCGGTTTTCCATAAAGGCCAGGAGCTTTACGGCCTGTTTGAGGCGCGCAAGTACAACCGCAACCTTGATGAAATCATCGTCGTCGAAGGTTACATGGACGTCATCGCGCTGGCCCAGCAAGGCCTGCGCAACGCCGTGGCCACGCTGGGCACGGCTACCAGCGAAGAGCATTTGAAGCGCCTGTTCAGGGTCGTGCCCAACGTGCTGTTCTGCTTCGACGGCGACCAGGCAGGCCGCAACGCAGCCTGGCGAGCGCTTGAAGCGACACTGTCGAGCCTGCAGGACGGAAGACGGGCACGCTTTCTGTTTCTTCCCGAAGGCGAGGACCCGGATACCCTGGTGCGCTCGGAAGGTACCGACGCATTCAGGGCGCGCATCAACCAGCATGCGCAGCCGCTGGCAGATTACTTTTTCGAGCAACTGACCAAGGAAGCCGACCCGCGCTCGCTCGAGGGCAAGGCCCATATGGCCACCCTTGCCGCCCCGCTGATCGACAAGGTGCCCGGCGCGAACCTCAAGACCCTGATGCGTCAGCGCCTGACCGAAATCACCGGCCTGACTGGCGAGGCCGTCAGCCAGCTGGTGCAGAGCGCGCCATCGGAAGCGCCGCCCAGCTACGACCCGTATGTCGATTATGACGCCATGCCTGATTTCGCCGACTATCAGCCGCAAGGCGGTTATGAAGCGCAGCAGGAATGGACGCCGAAGAAAACCGGCGGTCCGAATCAGAAAAAATGGGAAAAGAAGCCTTGGGACAAAAAAGGCAAGCGCGGGGACTTCGAACCGCGCGCGCCACGCGTGCCGACTGCGGTTGAACCGCCGATGCAGGCTGCACTCAGAACCTTGCTGCATCACCCCGAACTGGCCGAGAAAGTCGAAAATGCCAGCCATTTCGCGGCAGAAGACCAGTCTCAGGCCCAATTATTGGTTTCTCTTATTGAAGCCCGGCAAAAGAATCCCAATCTTCGGTCGTTACAGTTGATAGCGCGGTGGCATGGAACCGAACAGGGCCGTTTGCTGCGCGCACTGGCCGAAAAGGAATGGTTGATCGAGGCCGATAACCTTGAACAACAGTTTTTCGACACTATAACTAGCTTATCCGCTCGCCAACGCGAGCGTAGCCTGGAACATCTGATCAGCAAGGCACGTCAAACCGAACTGAGTGCAGAAGAGAAAATTCAGCTTCGGGACCTGCTAAATCGCAATGTTCCTGCACAAACCCCGACCTCAACTGGCGCGTGAGGTCATAGCTCGGGTATAATCCTCGGCTTGTTTTTTGCCCGCCAAGACCTTCAGTGGATAGGGTGTTATGTCCGGAAAAGCGCAACAGCAGTCTCGTATCAAAGAGTTGATCACCCTGGGTCGTGAGCAGAAGTATCTGACTTACGCAGAGGTCAACGACCACTTGCCCGAGGATATTTCAGATCCCGAGCAGGTGGAAGACATCATCCGCATGATCAACGACATGGGGATCCCGGTACACGAGAGTGCTCCGGATGCGGACGCCTTGATGCTGGCCGACGCCGATACCGATGAGGCAGCCGCAGAAGAAGCGGCCGCAGCATTGGCAGCGGTTGAAACCGACATCGGTCGTACCACCGATCCCGTTCGCATGTACATGCGTGAAATGGGTACCGTTGAACTCCTGACCCGTGAAGGCGAAATCGAAATCGCCAAACGTATCGAAGAAGGCATCCGTGAAGTGATGGGCGCAATCGCGCACTTCCCTGGCACGGTTGACCATATTCTTTCCGAATACACACGTGTCACGAGCGAAGGCGGTCGCCTGTCCGACGTTCTCAGCGGTTACATCGATCCGGATGACGGCATCGCGCCGCCTGCCGAAGTGCCTCCTCCTGTCGACCCCAAAGCCGCCAAGGCCGAAGGCACCGATGACGATGAGGAAGAATCGGCAGACGCTTCCGATGAAGAAGACGAAGTCGAAAGCGGTCCGGATCCGGTCATCGCTGCACAGCGCTTCGGTGCTGTCTCCGATCAGATGGAAATCACCCGCAAGGCCCTGAAGAAGTTCGGTCGCGAAGACAAGCACGCCATTGCCGAAATGGTTGCCCTCGCCGAACTGTTCATGCCGATCAAGCTGGTGCCAAAACAGTTTGAAGGTCTGGTAGAGCGTGTACGCGGTGCGCTTGACCGCCTGCGTGCCCAGGAACGCGCCATCATGCAGCTGTGCGTACGTGATGCACGTATGCCGCGCGCCGACTTCCTTCGCCAGTTCCCTGGCAACGAAGTGGACGAGAGCTGGACCGATGCGCTGGCCAAGGGCAAGAGCAAGTACGCCGAAGCCATCGGTCGCCTGCAGCCGGACATCCAGCGTTGCCAGCAGAAGCTGTCCGCGCTCGAAGAAGAAACCGGCCTGAAGATTGCCGAGATCAAGGACATCAACCGTCGCATGTCGATCGGTGAGGCCAAGGCCCGCCGCGCGAAGAAAGAGATGGTTGAAGCGAACCTGCGTCTGGTGATCTCCATTGCCAAGAAGTACACCAACCGCGGTCTGCAATTCCTCGATCTGATTCAGGAAGGCAACATCGGCCTGATGAAGGCGGTGGACAAGTTCGAATACCGTCGTGGTTACAAGTTCTCGACATATGCCACATGGTGGATCCGTCAGGCGATCACTCGCTCGATTGCCGACCAGGCGCGCACCATTCGTATTCCGGTGCACATGATCGAGACAATCAACAAGCTCAACCGTATTTCCCGCCAAATGCTGCAGGAAATGGGTCGCGAACCGACCCCGGAAGAGCTGGGCGAACGCATGGAAATGCCTGAGGACAAGATCCGCAAGGTGCTGAAGATCGCCAAAGAGCCGATCTCCATGGAAACCCCGATCGGTGACGACGAAGATTCGCATCTGGGTGACTTCATCGAAGACTCGACCATGCAGTCGCCAATCGATGTCGCCACCGTCGAAAGCCTGAAAGAAGCGACACGCGAAGTGCTGTCGGGCCTCACGGCTCGTGAAGCCAAGGTTCTGCGCATGCGTTTCGGCATCGACATGAACACCGACCACACGCTGGAAGAGGTTGGCAAACAGTTCGACGTGACCCGCGAGCGGATCCGTCAGATCGAAGCCAAGGCACTGCGTAAACTGCGTCACCCGACCCGTAGCGAACACTTGCGTTCGTTCCTCGACGAGTAACACGCGCAGCACGCAACGCGTTAAAACAGAACCCCCGGCCTGCCGGGGGTTTTGCGTTTCTGGCCCGCCGTAATGTTCGCAGCGCTCTATTTCGCAAGTCTTGTTGAAAACCTCTTCGAAACACGCCTGTCAGCCGTCGCCCGGCAGGAAAAATTCCGAAACCTGGCCTACAACTATGTGTCACCGCAGGCAAAAAGCCTGCTCGTGATCCTTTGGCCTATCGGTTGTTGCCAGGATTTTTACCGCAGCATCGTGCGCAGACTTGCCGCGATGTTGAGACCTTCTGCTAGCAATAAATCAGCAGCGGTAATGACCACAACCCTGGCCCGCTCGTGCGCAACGATACGGAGCAAGTGCTGTGGCCCCCGCGATATCGGCAGCCAGACCAAGCACGGACGTGAGCACTTATGCGTGGATTAATGACCGACATCAGTGACAGCAAAAAAACCGAAGAAGCGTTGCGTGTGTCCGAAGACCGATTCGCCTCAGTCTTCGCCCATTGCCCGGACATCATGGTGATCGCCAGCCTCATCGACGGTCAGATCCTTGAAGCCAACAAAGCCTTTGTCGAACAGACCGGCCTCACCGCCGAAGAAGTGATTGGCAAGACGCCGACCCAGATAAACATCTGGGCCGTGCCGGGCATCGGCCCCGGCCTTCTGGAACAACTGCAAAAGGGCCACATCCGCAACCTCGAGCTGCCCTTCCGCCGCAAGGACGGAGAGACCTTCTCAGGACTGATGTCCGCGCAATCTTTCGAACTCGGCCCGGAGCCGGCCGTTCTGGTGGTGGTTCGCGACATCACCCCGCTCAAGCAGGCGCAGCAACAACTCCAGCTTTCCGAAGAGAAATTCGCCAAAGCCTTTCACGCCTCCCCCGACGGTCTGACCATCAGTCGCATCCACGATGGGGTGATCCTCGAGGTCAACGACGGCTTCTGCCGCATCACCGGCTACAGCGAAAAACAGTGCCTTGAACGCTCCACGCTCGACCTGGGCATCTGGGCCGACCTGGGTGAACGCCAGACCATGATCCAGCACATCAGGCAGCACGGCTCTGTTCGCGATTTTTACGCCAGGATTCGTGGCTCCGAAGGCAATATCCGGCTCTGCGAGCTGTCTTCGCACCCGGTGTTGATCGATGGCGAAGACTGCCTGCTGACCATCTGCCGGGACGTCACCGAACGCCAGTACATGCAGGAAAAACTGCACCTGGCCGCCACCGTATTCGAAAGCACCGCCGAAGGCGTGCTGATCACCGACACGCGCCAGCGTATCAATGCGGTCAACCGTGCCTTCAGCCAGATCACCGGCTACAGCGAGGCCGAAGCCATCGGCCATACCCCTCGCCTGCTTGCCTCGGGTCAACACGACAGCGCGTTCTATGCCGCAATGTGGCACCAGTTGACCGCTGAAGGCCACTGGCAAGGCGAGATCTACAACCGGCGAAAGAACAACGAGATCTACCCAAGCTGGCTCACTATCAGCGCCGTACGCAACAAGGATCACCTCATCACCCACTTCGTCGCCGTCTTCGCCGACATCTCCAGCCTCAAGCACGCTCAGGCACGTCTGGACTACCAAGCGCACCACGACCCCCTCACCGGCCTGCCCAACCGCACCCTGTTCGAGAACCGTCTGCAGACGGCGCTGCTGCACAGTGAGGAGTCCGGCAGCCTCGGCGCGGTGTTGTTTCTGGACCTGGACCGCTTCAAACACATCAACGACAGCCTCGGGCACCCGGTCGGCGACCTGCTGCTCAAAGGCATCGCTCAGCGCCTCAAGGAGCACCTGCGCGACATCGACACCGTCGCCCGGCTCGGCGGCGACGAATTCATCGTTCTGCTGCCCGGCCTGCTGCAACCCAGCGACGCCGTCAGCATCGCCAACAAGCTGCTGGCCTGCTTCAGCGCGCCCTTTCAGGCGGGCGAACACGAATTCTTCATCAGCTCCAGCATCGGTTGCAGCCTGTTTCCCACCGACGGTACAGACGTCGCCACGCTGGTCAAAAATGCCGACGCCGCGATGTACCGCTCAAAAGCCAAGGGGCGCAACCGCGTCGAAAGCTACACCCGCGACCTGACCGTCCAGGCCAGCGAACGCATCGCCCTTGAGCAGGAACTCAGGCGCGCACTGGACCGCAACGAGCTGAGCCTGTCGTTCCAGCCAAAAACCAGCCTGCTGACCAACACCCTGGTCGGCGCCGAAGCCTTGATTCGCTGGAACCACCCGACCTTCGGCGAAGTACCGCCCGAACACTTCATCCCGCTGGCCGAAGAAAACGGCATGATCCTGCAGATTGGTGAGTGGGTCATCGAACACGCGTGCCGTCAGATGCACCAATGGCGCAAAACCCACAAACCGTTCGGCCCGCTGTCCGTCAACCTCGCCGGCGCACAACTGCGCCAACCGGGCCTCGTCGAACGCATCGAACACCTGCTGAGCAACCACGGCCTGGAGCCGGGCAGCCTGCAACTGGAAATCACCGAAAACTTCATCATGAGCCAGACCCAGGAAGCCCTGGCCGTGCTGCACAAACTCAAGAAACTCGGCGTGCAACTGGCCATCGACGACTTCGGCACCGGCTACTCATCACTGAGCTACCTCAAACGCCTGCCGCTCGACATTCTCAAGATCGACCAATCCTTCGTCCGCGGCCTGCCCGAAGACACCCACGACGCCGCCATCGTCCGCGCCATCATCGCCCTGGGCCGCAGCATGCAACTGACCGTCATCGCCGAAGGCGTGGAGAACAGCGACCAACAACAATTCCTCGCTGCAGAAGGCTGCGAACAGATCCAGGGCTACATCGTCAGCCTGCCCCTGCCGCCCGAGGAATTCTGCGCCAGGTTCCTTCTTATGAACGTTTCGGACTTTTCGGATAGCACAGCCGCGAAACCACCGTTATAATCCGCGTCCTGCTGAGGGCCCATAGCTCAGTTGGTTAGAGCAGAGGACTCATAATCCTTTGGTCCACGGTTCTTATGTGGTATGAACATCGGTGTGGTATTTAGACCTCACCTCTGGTAGCTTTGCATCTCCTCAGTGCCACTGTAGCTCAATTGGTTAGAGCAACCGACTCATAATCGGTGGGTCGCGGGTTCGATTCCCGCCGGTGGCCCCAACTCCTTGTATATCAAGCACTTAAAAAACCTGCATATGCCCTCTGACCACGGTGTCGGAGTTTTTTGCGTGCTAAAAAAATCCTCAACTCAGGAATTTTTCTTGACATGCCATGTGCAACACCGAAAGCTATGAGGGTGTTGTATTTGGAAATAGACTCTTGAAAAACTTCATCCTGGTCGAGGCACCGCTCACAAGCGAAGCCAGATACCTATTGCTTCACCTTGACCCGGATATGCCCGACGAGTTGCGGGAATTCAAGCCTTTCACCCACTACACAACCTGGCTGGCTAGTAGGGGCTACGCCCCCAACACGGTGAAGCTTTATGCCGAGCACGTGGGGCGGTTTGTGGATTACGTGTATGAGGCATCGCAGACCCCATTCGCGGCGGATGTCGAGGTCACTATTGAGACCGTCATCAATAGCTACCCGGCGTATCTGTTGTTCGGTAAGGGCGCTGCGAATCCTATAGCACTGAAGTTGGCTGGCAGCCTGGGCAAGGAGAAGCTAACAGGCCACAACTCCATCGCGGAGACCATCGAATCGTCGATCAACTGGTTTCTTCAGGTATCGGAAACGAAGAACAGAATTACGCCTGACAAGTTATTCAGTCCGTTTTACACAAAGCGAGCTGAGTATCGTAGTCAGTATGAGATCTCGGCTCACAAGGCCAATTCGTGGCTGGCCGCAGTCATTCGTGACTCGATTAAGTCAGTGCTGCCTAAGCGCAAGAGAGACAAACTCTTTCCCCAGGCAGCACGCAGGGACAGGAAGAACGACCAAAAACCGTTCAAGACCTTAGCCTTCCCCATCGAGCAATCCGTGAATCTCATCAGGCAGGCAAAGCCAGCGAAGTCCAAGACTTTCTATAGGGACATGACACTCTATTCCCTACTCGCGGCAACAGGTGCTCGTTCGAGCGAGGCTTTGCAGGTGAGGATGCCCGATATCGACGATGATGAGTTCGCAGTTTTCCTCCGCGACCCTTTTGCACGCAAAACGCCTGGAATTACAGAGGATGAGTACCAGTTCCTTTCCTGGAAGGGACGGGTGACTGAAATGACGTTCATGATCGAACCCTTTGCCGGGATGTTCTGGGAAAACCTTGAGAAGTATTTGACCCGTGAGTACAACTCGAGCGTCGGCCATGACTTCCTCTTTCAAAACCTCGATGGCAGGCCATTCTTCGCTAGCGACCGAAGCAGTCGAGACAAGACCTTCAAAAGTTACGCCAAAAAAGCAGGCGTAGAGGACGTCACAAGCATTAGCGCTCACTCGCTACGGCATATGTACGGAACCTACACACTTAATTATTTGCCAGTTCCTGGACAGAGCATCCCCGGACTCCCTCTGACGTATGTAAAAATCTTGATGGGTCATGCTAGCGCCTCTTCCACCATGAAGTACGCCAAGCACGACACTGACATAATCGAAGCCTATATCCAACACGCCAATCAGTACGTATCACAACGTGGTGAAGCATCTTTCAGGACGATTCGAGCAGACTTCCACTTCCGGCAGTTAGAGTTACTCGAGGAAGAAGCCAAGCGTATTGAAGGAGAAAAAAATGATTAATCTCACCAAAGATGTTCTCATTATCAAGTCAGGAGAGGACTTGGAGAGATCGATCAAGGAGGCTATTGCCAAAGCTAAGGCATGTGTTGCAAAGGCACTTTTTGAGTCCAAGCACATCGCTCCTAGTAAAATCTCAAGCGGCTCCGTTAATGAGTATTACCAGGCCTCCGTCCTACGTTTCTTTAACGACCACCTGGATCCAGTTAACGCCCCGGTATACGATGAGGATTGGGTACACAATCTCTATACCTGCACGAAAAAAACCCCGGACGCGAAAGTCGCAAAACAGGTGATTCCAAAGACCGCACACGACTGGATTAACAAGTCTTCACTGGAAAGGCTTGCTAAAGATTCAATATTGATTTTGCATTTTCTCTGGCAGGAAAAAGCCGTACTTCTTCCTTTAGATACCAAGAAGCCTACTGGCGGTCACCAAACTAAAAAGAAGCATTTCGAATTTGCTGCAGCTGATTACACCGAAGTTCTCGCTCTAGTCAGCAAGCCTTTCGTTCCTCATATCACGTACGAGAACATTCTTGATATAACCACTGTAATGAAACCCAGTGCCATTAAAAATTTTGAGTGGTATGCTTGGCGTATGATTCGTGCCACCGATTGGCACCGGATTGAGGACATCAACCCGAAAGACATATCCGACGTTGTTGATCATTTAACTAAGACACGCCGTGGCGAAGTTAGCTGGTTCATGTATCCAATTGCACCTGGGGCATTCCTGAGCTACGTGCAGAAGCTATACCCTGAAAGGTGCCAGCAAACCACCTCCCTTCCCAAAAATGATCTGAGGGCCAGTACAAAGGCTTTAAGATCTGGTGAATTCAGTTTCCCTGCTGAACACCAAAAAAGTGTCGACCTCTGGCTGAAATATCAAGGCAAGTTTATTCAACTGCAAAAATCCAGGGGAATGAAGACGTTTAGACACTACGAAAGCAGCTTCACGGTCTTAAACACCTACCTATTTAGTGAATATCCTGAAAAAACTGGCCTGCCTCCACCTGGGCCGCAAGATCTCAATCGCACTCACCTGGAAGGAGACGGCTACGTTGGATTACTCAGTTATCTTCGCAAGGGACGCTCGGGCTCAGCCATTCAAAAGTCCCTCTACCATATCGAGGCCTTGTTTGACTACCTGACAGTTAACTCTAGCGCAGATGATGAGCTGGCTGGATTCGTCAATCCAATTTCTGACATTGATTATCCAATCGTAAGCAGAAGCTCTGGCACCAACAAGCCAGCTTTCGAGTCCGAGCATTTCCCCATTCTGCTTCAATACTGTTACGCAGTCGAATCTTTCACAACACACCTTGCCGACAGGGTTTATGAGGAACAGATAAATCTGTACGACAAAAAATTTAGAGCAGATATCCCGACGAAGAACTGGAACGAAGCCCAAAAAGTTGTCCAGACCGAAAAGCTTGGATATGTACCGGTTGTTTTTTATCGCAACCCAGACTTTGATGCTAGTCAGCCAAAGTCAGACACTAACCGTCCGATGAAATATGAAGCTCTACACCTTCTGCCTCGGTTCGTAGTGCCTATCATAGAACACAGTGTCGAAAGGAAAGGGGAATGGGTTTTCTATCCTCAGCTGAACTACATTCGTCACAATATCATCGCGCTGGAAACCGGCGTTCGAAGCATACATATTCGGTGGCTGGAAAGGCTCACCTATGACATGCACATTGATCGATCTAGACCGCTACCTCCTCTTTGTAAGTTGCGGATCAATACAGACAAGGCAAATGGCCCTTGGGACTCCACTGTTTCGAGAAGTGTAATTGATGTTCTAGATCGACAAAAGGCCATGATTAAATGGTTCAACGATCCGGCAATGGATGTCCCGGTGTGGTACGACTACCATGAAGAGAGCCCATTTGGAAAGATCACCTCCCTGTTTCCTAAGGGCGAAACTCCTGGTGTACTGACAGGAGAAGCTTACGGCAAATACTTCAAGAGGCTCGTCTATTCTTTTGATTTGTTCTGCCGATTCCAGCTGGGGATCAATACTACGAACGCTATGCCAGAAGCTGTGGGCGACCTGGACTCAATTGATGAGCCTGTCGACTACCTGGCGGCACTGAAGCTCGAAGCGCAGGCCTGTAAGCTCATCGAGCATACTCCGCACTCTTGTCGGGTTTCAGTGGTGTCCGAGTACATCAGGGTATTGCCGCCACATATCATTGGCGCATTCATCACGGGGCAAGCCACTGAAGAACACGTTATGTATTACGCGAAAGTCGACCCTGCCTACCTTAAATCGGTAGCTCAGTATCAGAAGATGAGTGTCGAGCAGGGTTGGCTCATTGATCGTCCAGCAATGTCCAATATCAAAGCCGAAGATATTTCCTCAAAGCTCCAGCAGGCTTTCCGACGAGACAAGGACAAGTCTCTGATTGATTTCGGTGCCATTTCCTTTGACCGTGAGATGAAAGACGATGTCCTGTCTGGCGTCAGGGCCGCAAAACAGCGCCCAATTGACTCGCTGGCTTTCATGCCTACTCACATCTGTCCGTTCGGCAATCACTGTCCAGCGGACGTTGTGAAAGACCTGGGTGCCATCCCAGGACTGAGTACGCCATGCGGTGGTTGCTACTACTCAGTCAAAACTGTCGACCACCTGCCCAGGATTCACGGCCATATCCGAGCCTTGACTGATGAATGCAGCGAGCTAGAGGCGTACATCGCGGAGGCCAAAAGGAATGGTGCATCGGTAGAAAGCCTTGTACAGAAAGCCAGCCGTCGCAAATTCCTGGCTACCGAGATCATCTCTTGGAGCGTAACCGCCCACTGTCTCGAACAGATGTATAGCGAGATTAAAACGCGTGAAAGCTTCTTGGTAGAGAAGCCTGAAATCGTGTCAGAACATCTGGAGCGCCTGGAGCTGAAAGAGCACTCGCTTTCCAATCTGATCGCCCGTACTGCGGAAGCTAAGTCACATGCAGAGTATTTCACTCCACAGCTGAACCAACAGCTCAAGGTTGCCAGGAACAAGCTTCTAGCGTTTACCGGAGACTTCAACCGCATGCTGGAAGAAGCACCTACTGGATTTACGCTGATCGATGAATTCAGGGGGCTGATTCGATCTGCCTGTGAAGTCCTCGGCATTTCGCTGCATGACCTGAGCGATGCAATGTCCAAGCCCATGGCTCTGAATCGCCCTGATTCGATTCTGAAGCTAATTTCGAGCCCTGGGAGTGTCACAGCATGAGCAAGGGCGCAAAACCTGGCCAAAATCGCTTTGCAGGCTCCCAAAAGAGGAATCGCGAGTTCAGGATCTGCCGGATAAAGGATGAAGTTGTCCCGAGACTGAAATCGTTCGTAGGGAAAACATCCTTTGACGGCATTACCCCTTTTTCCAGGTTTTGTGCAGAGCTTTACAACGCCGATCTGCCCGTAAACGAAAAGAAGATCGGCTATCGCACACTCGTTCAAAGCACCGATTATTGGGCACTGATCGGCCCACTGTTCCATAGGTACTGGGACTCCGCCGGCAACATGGAGTCCACGAAGAACAAGCTAGTGGGGAAGCTGGCTGCGCAAAGGGCAGATGGGCTCCAAGCAGAGACAGAAAGGCTTAAGAAAGAGATCGACGCTCTCAAATCAGCGCTTCGTATTCATGGGGCCACCCTGGCCCCCATTCCGGATTCAAAGCAAAGCGATCAGGCCTTCATGGCGAAGTTTGATAAGACCTGCCGTGCCCTTATGCTGGTGCTCAACGCGAGCGACGGAATGTTCGATGTTGACTTGAGGGCCGGAAAAATCACCTGCACGTTTGATGATCTTGAACCTGCTGAAGGGCTTGTCCCCAAAGAGATTGCCGAACCTTTCGTCCTTTGGATGAAAGCCAAGGAAAGCAAAAATGGCGATCAGTGATCAAAAGCGCTCTCCGTACGACCGCTACAGGGACTACGTGCTGCAGCTGGAACAGGCTGGGAAAAAATTTCCTGTGAACCAGTTTGGCGCCGTCAACTTCAGCAAAATCGCTGATGAATGTGGTAATCGTAGGCAGTGGTTTTCTGAAAGCGCCAAGAAGGTTTTTTGCCCCCAGGGCCAGACCCTAGAACAGGTCATCGCGAAGGATATTCGCCGCATAGGCAGTGAGTTTGTCGCGGCCAAAGACCCCGAGTCTTTGGCGGTTGATATGGCGGATTCGAAAAGTCGCGAAGCCAATCGCTTGCGAGTAATGCTTGAGCAAAAGTCGAAGGAAAACGAACTGCTGCGCGAGCAAGTTGAGCGACTATCTGCCGAGCTACGGTTGCTTCGGACATCTGCACAGGAAATCAGTAGCCAGCAGGATTTGATGATCGACTCCGGGCGGTCATTCATCCTATGAGCAATCTGTCGAGCGTGATCCAGGTGAGCTCGGTGAAGCCTGGCAGTTTCGGTGGTGCAGTCTTCTCCGGGCGCATCATTGGCCAAAACAAAATTTACACCTGCAGAGCCAGTTATAAAATCATCACCCGCATTCCTCAACCCGGCGAATGCTGGCAGTTCAAAGGCTCGATCACAGGGCATGATCAATTCAGGGATTTCGTTCTGATCGAGAGCTGCCATATCGTAAACCTGCCCATAGCGGCGTATGTGGAACGATTGCTGGTAAAGCATCCTGCATTTCGCGGGCTGTCTTTTGGCAAAGCGAAAGTCTCGAAACTGGTCAAGGCGTTCGGCGCAGAACACCTTGCTCAGGCATTGACTGCAGGCAGAGTCACCCACCTGGCGGAATTGATTAACCCTGATCTCGCCCAAAAGATCGTGGATGCCTGGAGGACGCTGCAGGATGAAATTTCAACGATTGAATTTCTCATGGAGCACGACTTCGACCCTGGGCTCGCCAAAAGCATTCTCAAGGTTTGCCAGACCAATACGGTAGAGCGTCTGAAGCTCAACCCGTACAGCCTCGTTGCGTTTCAAGGCATCCACCCGAACATATGGAAAATCGTAGACGCCGCCGCAGCCAAGCTAGGCATACCTCGTGATGACCCACGCAGGCTGGCCGGCCTTGTGGAGAACTTTCTGTATGTGCGCCTGGATCAGGGTCATACGGCATACCGAATCGAAGAACTAAAAACCGCCCTGATGCAGAAGCTTCCATCCGCCAGACTGGTAGACCAAGCTATCGACTGTGCCTTACAAAGGCGTGCTGTGTGCGTCAAGAAGCATCAAGGGACGACCCTTATCCAGCCACTGGGCGCGGCCCTTATCGAAAGTAAACTTGAGCAGCGAGTCGCTACTCTACTGTCCGCTCAGGCCTCATTGCTTCACGGTTCTCCGCAGGAACTGGAGCAAGCGATTGAAGATCGCTGCGCACATAGCGAGAGCGCGTCTGGATACCCACTCACCCGAGACCAGAAAAATGCAGTGCTGATGGCACTTACTAATCGCATCAGCACGCTGACTGGATTTGGCGGTACGGGCAAGACAACCGTGCTGAAAGCCATCGTGGATATAGCCTCTCGGCACCGCCCTGTGCATGTCCTAGCATTGAGCGGAAAAGCCAAGGAGCGTGCCAAGGAGTCTGTTGGCCGAGACACCTACACAATCCACAGCTTCTTGATAAAAATTAGTAGTGCAAGCTCGGGGCTCAATACTGGTGGCGACCCCCTCGTAATCATTGACGAATCCAGCATGGTAGACGTCGCCTTGATGCTGAAACTGCTGAATGCCTTCGCTAAGAAGGAACTGTCTCTCTTGCTCGTAGGCGATACCGGTCAGCTGTCACCGGTAGGGTATGGAATCTTCTTCCATGCTCTGGCCAAATCGAAGGCGATACCGTCGACCCACCTGATCAAGGTTCACAGGTCTATCGACAACAGTCACCTTCAGAACATCTCAATGAAGATTAGATCTGGTCATCTGGACACCTTGCCATTCTGGAATGGCGAGCGCGATGGGGTTTATCTGATCCCGTGCACAAACACGAAGGACATGCTGACACACCTCGCGAAGATCAAGCAGATCATCCCTGACGCTCAGATTCTGACGCCACACATGTCTGATCGCATGCCGGATTCCGGGCACAAGATAAACAACCACCTGCAAACCGCCCTCCAGCACACCGACGAGACGCAAGGCATCTGGATGGGCAAATACTGGCTGCGCGTTAACGACCCCGTCATCGTCACGCAGAATAGCTATGAGCATAATCTGTTCAACGGCAATACCGGGATCATGACTGGCGTTACGTCAATCGATGGTCAGATTTATGGTGCATTTCTCTTCAATGGGATCGAAGTCACCCTGTCCAGGATTGACTTGTTCGTGCTGGGGATGAAGCTTGCCTACGCCATATCCATTCATAAGGCGCAAGGCAGCGAGTACGAGACGTCCATCCTGTGCACTCTGAGTCAAAGCGAATTTGTGGAACGAAGCATGCTGTACACAGCCGTCTCACGATCTAAGCGGCTGGCCTTGATCCTCAGCACCCAGGACATCATGCAGCAGGGTGTGGCTCGCCCAAACCGCAGCGACACCCTGTGTGTAGGTTTCTCGGTTTGAATCAAAAATCGCTGGGTAGCCCTGCAATATTATGGGCAGGGCTTATCTTCAGGCACCTTACCCTCCTTGTATGATCGCAGGATCCGCGCCCAATGGCCTCAAGGTAGGAGAATGTCATTGAAGTTGCTAACAAGCCTTTGGAACCTCATCAGCCCCGACCGCCGCCCCGAGCGTGAAAAGGCGCGTGAACGCGAGTTCATTCGGGCGGCGAACTCCTTGAAGACCCTCTCGGTTACTGACCGGGGTGGCATGTCTATCGACCCCGAAGAGATTCGCGACCAGATCGTCGCCTCACGTGAGCAGCTCAAGCATCTCGTTCACAAACCTGGGGCGGCTGACAGGCCGTTAAATGTGTCGGCAGACCGAGAGGTGGAGCAGGAAGCAAGTCCCGTCGTGAAGCCCTCAGCGAACGCCTTGGATTGTATTGAAGTGGTGGCTTGGCGTCGACTCGTTGGTGGCTCTGCAGTGCGCTACGTGTGCCTTCAGTCCACGCATACCGGTCGATACTCTGTCGCGACGGCTAGTCTCTTCTCTGGTGGTCAGGAGAGTCTCCCAGCATGGGTCGACGGCAATACCAACAACCAAATCGCGAATGCCCTACAGCTTGGTGAACTCCACTGGTGCGCGACTGTGGGAGAGGCCATGGACGCCTGGGATGCGGAACTCTAATAGTCGCCGGTGGTTCACCGGCACCATGGGCCCCAGGAGGGCGGATTTTCGATGATGTCGATGGACGTGCTGAGTTCGTACTGCATGCGCTCAAACACTCTTTCGAGCCTCGGATGAGCGTTCGACTCCCTTAATGTCGTGATCAGCCGCAACAGCTCATGGCCCTGAGCTAGGGGCATCTGGACATCGCAATACACTGTGTCGTCATCGTCCGTTATACCCATCGAGTTCACCAGTTGGTCTAGTCGTTGGCCTCACAGCCATCATGTAGGTTGGTGCGTGCCCTTCGGGAAAGGCTGTCGTTAACCGAGTCTGCGCCTCGGCCCTTCGGGCTTCCATCCTACACGCCGGCGCGCTCCGCTTGCCCTCCCGCAGCTTTCATCTCACAACCCGAGGTCTAGCTCCTATCGTACAGCCTGCGCGGCTCGATGCTCTTTCAGATGCAGCATATCAGCCTCCCACGTGGACAGGAATTTATACCAGTCTGCAGCATAAGGGCCATCAGGAACTCTGGTTGACCCAATGCTGGCTTGGAGGAAACGCTCTCGCCAAGGTTGCGGGATGCTCACCTCACGGACGATGCGGCATCCTATCGGATGGGGCTCGGTAGGTATCACACTTCGGAGCTGCTCTGCAGTAAGTACGGATTCCGGGCTTGAAATGAGATGTGCCTCGCGCAACTCGACATTTTCGAGGACATGAAGGACTTCAAGCGCCTGAGTGTCTCCTGGCGATAAGGGGGCAAGAGCCCACAGGGCCTTGCGCCTAGCTTTCTCTAGATGTCGAAGCTCTTCATCATGATTCATCGCAATCAATCTCCAATCAGCCTGGAAGCCGCTGAGATTTGCTGGTACAGCTCATTAAGGAGCCGTGCATCCAGCAAAGCATGATGAGGAAGCTCGGGAAGCACTACTTCTGCGATATCGCTGGCTTCAAAATTTCTGAACAGGCGAATTAGGTTGGTGGGCCTGTTCGCCACATGGCTTGGCCATCGGTTATCAACATAGGCCAGCTGACAGAAGAATTCCCAATCCCAATCTGGGGCATCCGAGCACACCTCCAGCGGGCCCTCGATGCCTGTTAGGAAAATCCCCAGTGCAGCTTGAGCCTCCACGAGGCTCATCCCATAGCGGGCCAAAGCCAATTGCGGCAGGACGTTTTTGATTACGAAGTCACTGCAATCCGCGACCTGGTAGGTATCCGTTAGCTCCACGTAAAACTCGTGGCCACGTTCCGAAACCAATGCCAGCGAGATCAGCTTCGTGCTCGCGTTTAGCTGACTGAACTCAGAGTCCAAAAAAAGCTTCATTCCGTTACCACATGCGACGTCTCAACCTGGGCCATGACTAGGGTGTATGGCTGTGTGTATCTTAGCGAAATGAGAGAGACGGTTGGATGAGTGAGTGTCTGATTGATAAAACATGTCCGATTAGTTCGCCACGGGGAAAGTGCCGCTAACGCCGGTGCAGCCAGCGCGGATCACGCCACGATTCCCCTCACGCCGAAGGGCTTGAAGCAAGCGCGTTTGGCTGCCATGTCGTTTACGCGTGCGCCGGATCTAATCATTGCCTCGCCGTTTGCCCGAGCGCAGGGAACTGCTATGGCCACCGTGGCGGCCTTTCCCGGTGTTCCTGTTGAGACTTGGCCCATCCAGGAATTCACTTACCTTGAGCCTGCCAGATGCGCAAACACCACTGTCGACCAACGCCGCGCTTGGGTCGATGCATATTGGTCGAGGTCAGATCCTACGTACGTGGATGGTGCAGGCGCCGAGTCGTTCCGGGACTTCATTCATCGAGCTCAGTCATTCCTAGATAGACTTGCAGAGCATCCTGCTCAGGATATAGCGGTGTTTTCTCATGGGCAGGTTATCAATGCCATCGCATGGCTGATCGAGCGTAAGCCGCAGGTAATAGATCGCCAGATTATGGCGAACTGGCGTGAGTATGAGATCGCGAATCACGTGCCTAACTGCTGCGGCTACAAGCTAACCAAGCATCCATGCGAAGCCGATTGGATAGTGAGCCCGTCAGTTCCTGATGCGCCTCTAATGACCGAGCCTGGATACATACCAGGGAGAACCTACCAACCCGCGCGCAATCCTGAGCATCTGCTGATTGAAGCACGCGCCGACGCCCTATCAGCCGCAGGCTATCCGCTGACAGCTGATGACCCGGCTATGTACGCTGAGCAAAGGCTGAAAGAGGCCAGAGCGGCAGCTTGTTCATCCCAGGCAGATATCGTTATCGGAAACACGGCGGCTGAGCTCTCCGCAAGAGAGGTATCCCAGGTACTGAGGGAGGCGATTTTCGGTCGATGTGTCATGAGTAAGGTAGGGCATGAATCGTGGGACGAGGTTTATGCCGGCCACTTCCACGTCAGCATCGAGGGTTGGCGGATATCGCTCTACAACGACTGCGATCAGCTCGACTATTGTGTGCAAGGCGTAAGTCCAGATGGGCAGCGCTGGTCGTTTGATTCCGGGGATCGATTTGGCACTGATCCAGTTGCACTGCTCAGCGCCTGGGAGCATCAAACACTTGAGCGGCTTTTGAAAACATTATGAGAGTTCGTTTCGGGGCGTGCCCAGCTGGGGCGGCTGTCGTAAACCAAGCCAACGGTGCCCGCTGTCTTGGCCCGTTGGGCTTCCATCCTCACGCCTTCGGCTGCCGCCTGCGCGCTCTGCTTGCTTCGATGGTTCCCGGTGCCATGCGGTAAGCTGAAGTCCTGCGAATAATGTGCAGAGGATGCGACTCGCTTTGGTCAAAACGGAACAACCCGCCACGATCATAAGGTTCAAGGCATGACCGGCACGGAGTGCCGATCATTCTCATCAATACGGCCCTATTTATTAATGGAAACAATTGCGGCTTTGCCATCCACCAGCTTAAAGAAGAACGATACCCGGTCACCAACCGCCAGCCCTTTCATCTGATCCTCCGTTACGGAAAAGGCCATGGTCATCGGCGGCCATTGCACGGCTGGAACAGCTCCATGGGAGAGGGTCACCGTATGCTTCGTAGTATCTATAGCCTTGATCGTTCCCTCGGCATTGGCAACTTGAGCCTGTCTTGCATTCTGCTTCATTTCCATGCCCGCCGTGCCGTCCATTTTCATGCCTGGCATGTCCTCCGCATGGACAGAAAGTGAAAGCGCAAATACGGTGCTTGCAACCGCAATCATGGTCAGTTTCATACGACTTTTCCTTGAGGCTTGATGGGTGCAACTGAGAGGTGCCGACGACGCATCAGACGATAGGCTGCCGGAATGACAAACAGGGAAAGCAAAGGTGCCGTGACCATACCGCCGACCATAGGCGCGGCAATGCGGCTCATCACTTCGCTACCAGTACCGCTGCCCAACAAGATGGGTAAAAGGCCGGCAATGATCACGGCAACGGTCATGGCCTTGGGTCGAACGCGCTGCACAGCGCCTTCGCGAATGGCCGCAACCAGCCCACGTTCAGTGTTGTCGCCGAGGTCTTCACGTTCGGCCCAGGCGTTCTTCAGGTAGAGCAGCATGATCACGCCAAATTCGGCAGAAACACCGGCCAGTGCGATAAAGCCGACCCCGGTTGCAACCGACAGGTTGAACCCCAACAGATAGAGGAACCATGCCCCGCCAGTCAGTGCGAATGGCAGAGTGGCCATGATCAGCATTGCCTCATCGAATCGGGCAAAAGTCAGGTAGAGCAGCACGAAGATGATCAACAGCGTGGCAGGCACCACCAGTTTGAGGCGTGCGTTAGCGCGTTCCAGAAACTCAAACTGTCCCGAGTAGTTCAGGCTCATGCCAGGCTGCAACTTGACCTGTTCATCTACCGCTCGACGCAAATCAGCAACAACCGAGGCAATGTCCCGTCCACGCACATCGATGTACACCCAGCCTGAGGGCCTTGCGTTCTCGCTCTTAAGCATTGGTGGGCCATCCGTGACCTTGACCTTCGCGACCGTGCCGAGCGTAATCTGGCTACCCAACGGGGTATAGATCGGTAATTGCTCCAGGGCACCGACCGAATCACGCCACTCCCTTGGATAACGCACGTTGATCGGGAAGCGTGCGAGCCCTTCAATAGTCTCCCCGACGTTTTCACCGCCGATAGCACCGGCCACAATGGACTGCACATCGGCGATATTCAGTCCGTACCGGGCTGCGGCTTTACGGTCGATATTCACATCGATATAACGGCCACCGGTTAGTCGCTCAGCTAAGGCCGAACTGACACCGGGCACGCCTTTGGCAACGCGCTCGACGGCCTGAGTAGCGGCATCGATGTCCGTCAGGTTGGTGCCAGCAACTTTCACTCCGATGGGACTTTTGATCCCAGTGGCCAGCATGTCGATACGGTTGCAAATCGGTGGTATCCATATATTTGTAAGGCCAGGTACTCGTACCACTCGATCCAGTTCCTCCACCAATTTTTCCTGCGTCATGCCTGCACGCCATTGCTCATGCGGTTTGAACTGAATGGTGGTTTCAAACATTTCCAGCGGTGCCGGGTCGGTGGCAGTTTCAGCACGTCCTGCTTTACCAAAGACGTGTTCGATCTCTGGAACAGTCTTAATTAGGCGGTCGGTTTGTTGCAGCAACTGCGCCGCTTTCTGCGCCGACAATCCCGGCAGAGCTGAAGGCATATAGAGCAGATCGCCCTCGTCCAACGGGGGGAGAAACTCGCCGCCCAAGCGCGACATCGGCCATAGCGCGCTGACAAATACCAACAACGCAATAAGCAGCGTGATCCTTGGTCGACGCAAGACTGCGTCTAGGGCAGGCTGATATATCCGAATCAACCACCGGTTCAACGGGTTCTGTTGTTCAGTGGGGATTCGCCCCCGAATCCAATAGCCCATCAGCACTGGCACCAGGGTCACTGACAATCCCGCCGCTGCGGCCATGGCGTAGGTTTTGGTGAAAGCCAACGGGCCGAACAACCGTCCCTCTTGCGCTTCCAGGGTGAACACCGGAATGAAAGACAGGGTGATGATCAGCAGACAGAAGAATAGCGCAGGGCCTACCTCTGCCGCTGCTTCGGTCATCACGTGCCAATGCCGCTCGCCCTTCAGTTCCTCCCCAGGATTGGCCGCATGCCAGGCCTCGATCTTTTTATGGGCGTTCTCGATCATCACCACGGCGGCATCGACCATGGCGCCGATGGCGATGGCAATCCCACCCAAGGACATGATGTTGGCGTTGATCCCTTGGTAACGCATTACGATGAAGGCAATCAGCACACCCACCGGCAGGGAGATGATCGCCACCAGCGATGAGCGCAAGTGCCACAGGAATATCCCACAGACCAATGCGACAACGATGAACTCTTCGATGAGCTTCTGACTGAGGTTTTCCACAGCACGGTCGATCAGTTTGCTGCGGTCATACGTTGTGACGATTTCTACTCCAGCCGGCAAACTGCTTTTCAGTTCGTCGAGCTTCGTCTTGACCGCCGCAATGGTCTCGCGAGCATTCTTGCCGCTGCGCAAAATCACCACGCCGCCGACGGTCTCGCCTTCGCCATCGAGTTCGGTAATGCCACGCCGCATTTCCGGCCCCAACTGGATCGTGGCGACATCGCCAAGACTCACCGGTACACCTCCTGCACCGAGCTTCAAAGGGATAGCACGAAAGTCATTGAGTGTTTTTAGGTAGCCTGAGGCCCGCACAATGAACTCGGTCTCAGCCATCTCCAGCACGGCACCACCGGTTTCCTGATTGGCCTTGCCGATGGCCTCGGTTACCTCAGCTTGAGTGATACCGAGGCTGGCCAGTTTGAGCGGGTCAAGCTGCACCTGGTACTGCTTGACCATACCTCCCACAGTGGCCACCTCCGCAACGTTCGGCAGGGTTTTGAGTTCAAACTTTAGAAACCAATCCTGAAGCGCGCGAAGCTGTGCCAGATCGTGTCCGCCGCTGCGATCCACCAGTGCGTACTGATAGATCCAACCCACGCCCGTCGCGTCCGGCCCCAACGCGGGTTTGGCGCTGGCTGGCAACCGACCTTGTATCTGGCTCAGATACTCCAACACTCGTGACCGGGCCCAGTACAGGTCAGTCCCGTCCTCGAACAGCACGTAGACGAAGCTGTCACCGAAGAAGGAATAACCACGGACGGTCTTTGCGCCTGGCACCGAGAGCATGGTGGTCGCCAACGGATAGGTCACCTGATTTTCGACAATCTGCGGTGCCTGGCCTGCGTAAGGTGTCCGGATGATTACCTGCACATCGGAGAGATCCGGCAGCGCATCGATGGGCGTGCTCTGCACCGACCAAATACCCCAAGCCGTGACGAACAGTGTCGCCAGTAGTACCAGGAATCGGTTGGCCACCGACCAACGAATGAGGGCAGCAATCATGGCTGGCCTCCCGATTTATCCAGGCGCTCAACACGCAAGCCATCGTCAGTCTGGCTCACCGCGACCCGAACCTTGTCACCCGTTTTGAGGCCCTGCATCAGGGCCGGGTTCGCGAGTGGGAAAGTCATCGTCATGCCAGGCATGCCCAGCGTCTTGAAGGGGCCATGGGCGAGTGTGACTTCTTTGTCGTTGATCTCAACGATCTGCCCATCCGCCTCATGAAAACTGGAGGTTGCTGCGCTGGGCAGTGACTCTTCCTCCGAGCTTGCAACGATTCCCTTGAGACTGGCCTCCGAGTCGAGCAGGAACTGGCCAGACGTAACAACCTTCTGGCCTTCTTCCAGACCTTTCACTATCGCCGTCTTGCCATCACTTTCCTGCCCGAGATGCACCTCCACTGGACGGTAGCGGCCCGCGCCTTCGGCGAGCATCACCAAGGCACGTCGGCCAGTGCGGATGACGGCCTCGCTCGGCACCCACAACACGCTTTGCCCGGTCGAGTGAGTCAGGCGTACCTGCGCCGTCAAACCCGGTCTGAGGCGTCCGTCGGGATTGGGGAGCTCCACTCGCACGCGAAGAGTCCGGCTGTCCTGGTTGGTCTCGGGCAACACCGCGCTGACTTTGCCACTGAGTGTTGCACCTGGGAAGGCTAGTAGATGCACTTCGACTACCTGCCCCTCGGTGATCGATCCGGCATCCGATTCTGGAACGGCCACGGCAAGCCAGACACTGCTCAAGCCATTGACGCGTGCCAGCGTGTCGCCAGTCGCCACGGTCATACCCGTTCGTACGTTCAGCTCTTGCAATACACCGGCAATGGGGCTGGTAAGCGTCAGGTAGGGCTGAACCTTACCGCCACGCTCTAACTGAGTAATCAGTGCTGCCGGCATCCCTGTGAGCCGCAGTCGCTCGCGGGCCGCAGCCAACAGGTCAGCATCCCCGCTGCGCTTCAATGCTAGAAATTCTGTCTGGGCAGCCACCCATTCAGGCACCAGGATATCCGCCAACGCCGCGTTGGCTTTGAGCACATCACCGGGAGCGTGGGCATAAACCCGCTCCACAAAGCCCGTGGTGCGCGCCTGAATTACAGCGACATCACGTTCGTTGAATCCCAAGACACCCGTCACATCAAGGCTGGAGTCAAAGATTCCACGGGTGACTGTTGCAAAACGCAGGCCGAGATTCTGGGTCAGACTCGGATCGATACTAACGGTCGCCCGATCCCCTGGGCCACCGGCGTACTGAGGAACCAGTTGCATATCCATGAAGGGTGATTTACCTGGCTTGTCGAACTTTTGCTGCGGGTACATGGGGTCGTACCAATACAGTGCTTTGCGTTCGCCCGGTGAATTTAGGCTCTGCTCCTGTGTGGTATTTGGTAGTCCACTCATGCGCTGATGCGCCAACCAAAAACCACCGGCAACACCCAATGCCAGCGAGATGCCTACCAGCAATGCCCCGTTCCCTTTTTTAAGGATCATTGGCTGAACTCCCCATAAGCAAAATACAAACGCGCACTGGTCAGCGCTCGCTGCTCCTCCACGTCGATCTGTTTGAGGCGGGCCTCGATGAGTTCACGTCGGGCGGCAACAACGGCGTTTAAATCGCCTTTGCCCGAGCGATAACTGGCCATGCTGAGTTCGACCTTTTCCTTAGCCAGCGGCAACAGGCTTTCCTGGTTACGGCGTACCGCACGATTCAGGCGCTCATAGTCAGCCAGTTCGTTTTCCAGTTGCTGGGTATGCTCGCGTGACAGGGCTTCGCGCTCGGCCTCAAGCTGACTGAGTTCCGCCTGTTTGGCTGCGATTTTTGGGTTCTGGCGAGAGTCAGGAAACAGCGGCAGATCCCAAGAAAATTGCACGCTGACCATATCGCCGAACTCACGGCCACGGCGCTGGTAATCCAGTTCCCAGCTCCAGTCTGACTGTTTCTCCGACACGGCTTCACGAACCTTGGCTTGCGCTTCGCGGGTCATCGGCGCATACGCTGCCAACTCGGGATGGTGTTGCAGTTTATGGGAGTAACTTGAGGTGTCGACTGCCCATTCAGGCAAGCTGCCCACAGGCTTGTCGTTGGCGGCGGAGCCAATCCAGCGTTTGAGGGCCGCTCGGGCCTGTGCTCTCTGGAGAATCAGATCGTCCTGTTGCTCTGCCAGTTGAGCTGCTTCCTGCTTGGGTGTCACCGCATCGGCGGGCTGAGCGCGGCCCCCGGCGATTTGGGCTCGGACGGCATCGGTCAATAATCGGTTTTCTTTGTAGAAGTCCTGGAACAGCGCATCTTTACGCTCAACTGCATAGCTACTGATCCAGGCCAATGCCGTGGACTGGCGTACCTTCAGACGTTCGACTCTACGCTCCGCAACAGCGCGATCAACAGCAGCATCGGCGACCTCGATGCGCGCTTTGCGCTTGTCGCTATTGGGCATCTCCTGCCTGACCCCGACCATTTGCATGGTCATGAAGTCCTGGTCGATGCTCCAGCGATCCGGGCCGCCAATGGGGTAGTTCTGCACACCCACCAATAACTTGGGATCAGGTAATTCACCAATGGGGATGGCTGCACTGCTGGCAGCCTGAATTTTCGCGTCTTGTGCGGCTAGTGACGGCGCATTGCTCTCGGCCAGCCGCAACGCCTCATCGAGCGTCAAGCCGGCAGCGAAACCCGGCAATGCCAGCACGCCCGCCGCCAAGCCAGTCACGAGAGACCAGCCTATGCGATTGCACTTGGAGTTCATGTTTACGATTCCTGTGATCATCCACTGCACGCGTCAAAAGACATGCGCACAGCCAGTCCATCCCGCTTATGCGGAATGAGGCTCAATGCGGGACAGGAATCAAATGCGTGGCGGTCGCCACACCCCTGACGGGGTCTGTACAGGCAGGGTATCGCTGGAAAAGGAAAGCACTACAGGACTAAACAGATTTACGGGGGGCTTGAAGAACGACACTTGCAACATGCCACCTGTCTTGCATTCCTGGCCTGGCTTGCAAGGGTTACCGTGCTCGGTAGGGCTTTTCATATCGTTACAGCAGTCCATTCCCATGTCGTCCATCATCGCCATGCCCATCGCTTTCATAGGGCAAGGCTCTGTGGGTGCCTGAACGCCCGCCATCCCACTGAGGGGAAGCGCCAAGCTAATCATGAAGATAATGCAAAACCGCAGGTAGCGTTTCATGCGTTGGAGTGTAGTTGCTGAAAGTGGCTCGTACAATTGAACATACCAGCATCGACCTGACTTCAAAGCATCTCGAGATCTATTGCACCCGAAACGGGTTAAGCCAACATTACGATTAGAAGATCAAGAATAAATCAATGATGGTGATGAACTCATTCACCCGCACGGCGCCTTAGCCGAAAGCTCACTCAGAGCCAGCACGCCACGCGGGTAAACGGATCACAAAAGCCGTATGACCGTCGCTGGAGACGCATCCGACGGTGCCGTCATGGGCCTCAACCAACGATTTGACGATTGCCAAACCTAATCCAGCATTGCTCGTAGCGCCCTCTCTCCGTGCAGGATCGACTCTGAAAAAGCGGTCAAACAGGCGCGGCAGATGCTCTGCAGCTATCTCCTCTCCAGGGTTCGTCACTGACAGGCTGATCATGCTCCCCAGCGACTCGATTTTTACAGAGATCGTGCAGTCAGGTGGCGTATACCTGAGCGCATTTGACAGTAAATTAGAGATCATCCTATCCAACATAGTCCCGTCACCGTAGACCGTGCCGTGTCCGGAGACCTGCAGCTTTACTCGAGTATCATCAGCCAGCAACTGGTAATACTCGAAGAGTTTCTCAACGACGGAACGCAACTCAATTTTCTCTTTGGCGGGTAGAACCAAGCCGTTGTCCGACTTTGCCAAGAACAGCATGCCATCAATAATCCCGGAAAGCCGGTTGAGATCTTCCAGATTGGAATATAGGTTCTCCTCGTAATCCTCTGGCGCACGTTTCTTCGTGAGAATGACCTCAGTGTGTGTGCGCAGATTGCTGATAGGAGTCCGTAATTCATGCGCGATATCAGCTGAAAAATTGGATAGCCTGACAAATGAATCCTCAAGGCGACCTAGCATGGCATTGAACGAAGATACGAGAAGCTCAAGTTCGCGGGGCACTGATTCCAGCGGGATGCGCTCTTTTAGCGATCCGACTGACATCGAAGCTGCGACCTGTGTGACTTGCGCGACCGGCTTAAGCCCACTACGCGCCACCAGCCATCCTAAAGCCGCGCTGACCAAAGCGCTGATAGCCAGCCCGATTACCAACCACCAGCGCAAGGTTTCGACGAAATGCATATGACTGGTGATGTCCAAGCTCAACCATGCGGTCAGTGGCTCAGCCTCACTCACCAATCGAACCTGGGCTTTCATGCCTCGGTACATATGGCCGCCAGCCGTCCACTCGAGCATATCCTGCCCAGCCTCTTGAGCGCTGAAGGGAGGTTGTGCAGCTCCGTTGGAAGTAGCGAAGATTGTCCTCCCGCTTTCAGTGACAATCGATGCTGAAAGCTCCTGATGGGCGCCTAATAATGCTTGCAGCTGTAGCACCACCTCTGAAGAGTCTACGGAGCCAGCTTCGCCATCCATGATTTGCCGAATGGATTCGAGCTTTTCGAGCATGAGTTGACGGTCGAGGCCTTTGAAGTGATGACGACTGAACGCATCGAAGGTAAAGCCAGCTACAACCAGCACGGCAACCACAGCACAGACGAACATCATGCTCAAACGACGTGTAAGAGATGCTCGCTTCATTCGGAGTCTGGAGCGTCTAGCATGTAGCCCATTCCCCTCGTGGTCTGAATCAGCTTGGTGTCGAAATCATCGTCGATTTTGGCCCTGAGGCGGCGAATCGCGACTTCGATTACATTGGTATCACTGTCGAAGTTCATATCCCAGACCTGCGATGCGATCAGTGATTTCGGCAAGACCTCCCCTCTACGGCGCATAAGGAGTTCCAAAAGCGAGAATTCCTTCGCGGTAAGGTCAATGCGACGACCTGAGCGTGAGGCCCGGCGCTTTAGCAGGTCGACTTCCAGATCTCCGATCCTGATAGATGTCTGGTTGGGTACGGCGGAGCCACGGCGAAGCAAGCTTCTGACGCGGGCTAGTAGTTCGGAAAATGCGAAGGGTTTAACGAGATAGTCGTCCGCGCCCAACTCTAACCCTTTGACCCGATCATCGACTCCATCCCTGGCCGTTAGGAAGAGCACGGGGACTGGGCTACCGGATGCACGTACACCCCGAATGACTTCCCAGCCATCGACGCCCGGCATCATCACGTCCAGAATCAGGAGATCGTAGGTCTCGCTCAGCGCTTGATGTAGCGCCTCTGTCCCCGTCATGACTCGGTCGACACTGAAGCCTGCCTCCACGAGGCCCTGCTGTAAGTACATGCCGATTTTAGGTTCATCTTCTGCGACCAAGAGTTTCATCAACGGGCTCCGGTTCTACGGTGTTCTAGTGTGCTACCAATCTGGCAACTGTGCGCAAGCTTACGTAAATGTAATTGGCTCAACAGCCAACACATACCTCCCAGTTACGATAGGCCGGCTTACGGTGACAGCGGCTAGCGGGCGGCTTACAAAAATGTAATCGCGATCTGATTTTTTGCGCTTAACCTACCTGCCAGAGGGTGCGGATGCCAAAGGCATACAGAGTGACCGTACTAAAACGTGATGAGGTGCATTGAGATGTCCAAACGAAAGCTTTTGGTCGCTATGGGGTTGGTGATGTGTGGTATCGCACAGGCCGCTGAGCCGCTCACAATTGACGTGCATCGTGACGCGAATTGCGGCTGCTGCAAGGAATGGGTCAAGCACCTTGAATCAAACGGATTTAAGGTGGTAGACCACGTCGAAGGTAATATGAGTGCTATCAAGCAGAGCCTGGGAGTGCCGCAGGGACTAGCGTCGTGCCATACGGGTGTTATCGACGGCAAGTTTGTAGAGGGACATGTGCCAGCTGATGAAATCAAGAAGCTGAGTGGTCGCTCCGACCTCGCAGGAATCGCAGTGCCAGGTATGCCCGCAGGTTCTCCCGGCATGGACTACGGCCAGAACCGTCAACCTTATCAAGTCCTGGGGGTTACCAAGGCAGGAGCGCAAGAAGTGGTTGCTGACTACCCCGTCAGCCGATAGTTAGGCTCGGATCTGAGCGGCTTCGGGCTCGCTCAGATCTAGCTGCTAGCTCACCCTTGAGCCATATCGATTGAAGGACTCAATGTCCCTAGCCATGCCACCAAGCAGACGATGACAACCGCACAGGTTGACTCAATAACTACGCTTTTTCTCAAAGCAGTTGCTGCCAGGGAATATTCACCGGCCTCCACAGAGCGTTCGAGTGAAGGGCTCAGGTAAAAACGATTGAGGGTTGCCAGCCCAATCATGCATCCAAAAAGCAGGATTTTAACGAGCAGAAGGATGCCATAGGTACTGGTCACGACGTCTAACAATGTCGGCCCGACGATGAAAAGATAGTTAGCGATACCCGTGACTATGATCGTACCAACAATGAACGCGCCTGCTGTCTCGAAGCCCTTGAGCGCTCGTGACAGCACTCGTACGAGTTGCTCCGAATTAGACCTCCTGATGCTCAACATCAGGCCGAACGCCGCGAGAGCTCCTATCCATCCGCCAGCGGCTAGTAGATGCAGAATATCAGCCGCAAAGTGCCAAAACCGTCGCACCCCTTCGTCCATCGCCCCGTGACCTGTCCACGGGAGCGTGGCCAACGCGATGCTACCCGCCAAAGTAGCGATCCAGAGACTGCCTGTTGGCCATCGCTTACTCTGGCTTCCGAAGAAAATCACCACCGCGAGCGAGATCATGCGTGTAAGCCAGCTGTAGCCGACTTCTGTCTCGTACAGCATCATTTCCAGGTGGGGCCGAAGCTCTGCCCAGTCGGAGGCACCGCTCATATTTTTTGTCATAACGACAAAGGCGGCTAGAGACAAAAGCATACCTACTGCGGCAATGCCAGGGAGTAGCGACCCAAAATGCAGAACTGTTCCCGATGCTCGTTCCTTCCCCCGAAGACTGTATAGCCCAAAGACCGCGAGTCCGAACAGGAGCATTAGATCCAGGTAGAGCGCGAGGCGCAGCACTACATTCAAAGAGTCGCTCATGCTTATTTCACTTTGAAAGTTACGGCGCCGGTGATCGGGTGGGTGTCGGACGAAACGGCTCGCCACTCCACTTTATAGGTGCCAGTTGTGAGAGGGGTGGCAGGAGTTACGACCATCGTTTTGGGATCACCGCCGCCGGCCACGCTCGCCTTCACACCCATAGGTGAATTAGGCATGCCAGGCATGTCGGTCATGATCAACTTGGCTCCGGAAAACTGAGTGACCAAGTTTTCAGAAAAGTGCAGCTCAATCTTTGCCGGAGCTTGGCCGCTCTCACCTTCAGCAGGAGTTGAAGACAGCAGCTTCGGGTGGGCTTGGGCAACTGCACTGAGCAGTAAGCTGGATGAAAGAGCAACTGCCACAACACAGGATTTGAAAACGGACATGCAAGGCTCCTCACAGCACGAAGCTGTTGTAATGAGGTGAGATAATTATTGGGTGACGCTAACTTCGATTAGAACCAAACTCGGACGCCGACCACTAGGCGTGCTTCGCTATTGTCTTCACCTTCCTCGCGGGCATAGTCTGCGGTTTTTCCATAAGACCGATTCCAAGTCACACCGACGTAGGGTGCAAACTGCGGACGGATTTCGTATCTGAGCCGCAAACCAACTTCACTTTCAGACAGCCCCGAACCCACTCCACGCTGGGGATCGTTTTTTCCGTAAAAATTGAATTCTGCCGTCGGTTGCAATATCAGCTTGTTGGTAAGGAGAATGTCGTAGTCCCCTTCCAGCCGAGCAGCGGTCTGGCCACCTTCCCCGAGATAAGCAGTCGCTTTGGCCTCGAAATTGTAGAGAGCCAAGCCTTGGATACCGAAAGCAGCCCACGTCTGAGGGTCGCCTGGTTTGAAGTCTTGACGAACCCCGCCGACCAGATCCCACCAAGGGCTGATGGCGTGTCCCCATAGAGCGTGAACCTCAGCTTCTTCAGTCTTCCCATTGGTGCGCTCCCCTTCGGTGCGCAACCAAAGCCGATCAACATCTCCCCCTATCCAACCCTGGGCTTCCCAGTTCAGCGCGCTTCCATCGTCAGCATCCTGCCATTCCAGCTTCTCAAATATAAAAAATGAGTTGAGAGCACTGTCATGGACTTCGTGACCACCAGGGGCGTTATAAACTGCGGCTCTGTCAGCATCTGTCAGTGGTGGTATCGGAGTCCGACTTTGAGTTTGTGGCTGCTTGGCGGGCTGCATACCCTCCATTTTGCTGTGATCCATACTCTGCATTTGGCTGTGATCCATGCCCTGCATTTGGCTGTGATCCATGCCCTGCATTTGGCTGTGATCCATACCCCGCATCTGGCCCTGATCCATACCCTGCATCTGCCCAGTAGACTCAGCAGCTGCCGGCAAGGCAACAACAGCAGTGAGAGCGACCGTGAGCACAGCTGAGTGCATGCGAGTCCCGCTTAAGAAATTACTCATAGCCATCTCCTTATTCCTCCACGCGCACTTCACGGAACATGCCCATTTCCATGTGGTATAGGAGATGGCAGTGATAGGCCCAGCGTCCCAACGCATCAGCAGTCACTCGGTAGCTACGCTTTGATCCTGGCGGCATATCGATGGTGTGTTTGCGGACAAGGAATTGCCCGTTTTCGTCTTCAAGGTCGCTCCACATCCCATGCAGGTGGATGGGGTGAGTCATCATGGTGTCGTTCACGAGAACGAACCGAACTCGCTCGCCGTACTTCAGTTTTACCGGCTCGGCGTCTGAAAACTTCACGCCGTTGAAAGACCAGGAAAATTTCTCCATATGACCGGTCAAGTGCAGTTCAATGGTGCGACTTGGCTCACGGCCATCTGGATCTTCAAACGTGCTTTTCAGATCAGAATACGTCAGCACCTTTCGACCATTGTCGCGAAGGCCCATGCCAGGATCATCGAGCTTTGGAGAGGTCGACATTGCTTGCATGTCGACGAGGGGATTGTTGGACTCTGTGGCTGGGTGCGACTGCATTTCTCCCATGCCACTCATGCCCCCCGTTGCCATTTTGCTGTGATCCATTCCCTGCATGCTGTCCATACCGGACATGCCTTGCATAGCACCAGAGCTATCTTTCATAGCTCCGCCGTCCATACCTGACATACCCTGCATCGAGTCGTCTCCCATACCGGCCATTTTGCTGTGATCCATTCCAGCCATATCGCCCATGCCGGCCATACCACCGTGATCCATACCGGCCATACCCATGTCGGCCATGGTGACTAAAGGTCGAGGGTCTAGCGCAGGTACAGGAGCAGTCATGCCAGACCGGACAGCCAGGGTGCCTCGGGCGTAACCCGACCGATCCATCGACTGCGCAAACAGTGTGTAGGCCTCTTGCGTGGGTTCGACGATCACATCGAAAGTCTCGGCAGTGGCGATCCTGAACTCATCCACGCTTACCGGTTTGACGTATTGGCCATCAGCGGCCACAACAGTCATCTTCAAACCTGGGATTCGTACATCAAAGTAGGACATGGCTGAACCATTGATGAACCTCAACCTGAGCTTTTCGCCCGGTTTGAAGGTGCCAGTCCAATTGGAGTCCGGAGCCTGTCCGTTCATCAAGTAGGTGTACGTCGCACCACTGACGTCCGCAATGTCCGTAGGGTTCATCTTCATCTCAGCCCACATCTTGCGATCAGCGACGGTCGCTGACCAACCTTTGTCAGCCACGTCATTGATGAAGTCACCCACTGTTCTTTTATGGGTGTTGTAGTAATCCGCCTGTTTCTTCAGTGTTTTCATCAGCGAAGCAGGATTTTCATCCGTCCAGTCGCTAAGCATCACCACGAGGTCGCGGTCATACTCAAAAGGCTCCGGCTCTTTGGCATCAATGACCAGAGGGCCGTATACGCCGACCTGCTCCTGGAAGCCGGAGTGACTGTGATACCAGTACGTTCCGTTCTGCTTGACCTGGAACTGATAGACGTACGTGCCATCAGGCTCAATTCCATGGAAGCTAAGGCCTGGCACACCGTCCATGTTCGCCGGAAGGATAATTCCGTGCCAGTGGATAGAAGTCATATCCTTGAGGCGGTTCTTGACCCGCAAGGTCACAGTATCCCCCTCACGCCAGCGCAGCTGAGGCCCAGGAATACCACCGTTTATGGTCATGGCCGTCCGGGAGTTCCCAGTGATATTTACCGGTGTTTCTCCGATGAATAGGTCAAAGTTTGTACCTGATAAGACATTGGTCTCGCCCGGTTTAGGAGCGGCCCAGATTGGGGTATGCCAGAGGCCTAAACCACCGAGAATCCCGCCTGCGGTGAGTCCTTTCACAAAGGTGCGCCGAGAGGTTTTGGCTTGCATACCGATTCATGTCCCGTCAGTCGGATGTTGGATGTGCGCACTGGGCGTGCCCCCAAGGGCTAACGCTAGACGAGCTAGTGCGCTTGATGTATCGGAAGATGCCATAAGCCAGCAAACGGGGTGATTACATTTCAGTAAGCTGGTCGGCTCAGCAATGGTGTGGACGCTTTTCGTCCGCGATCTTTTCTTGGACGATATCTTCCTGCGTTGCTGCTGGGGCAGGCTTGCGAGAGGCCATCGCAGTCTCGCGGGCTCGTTCCATGCGTTCAGCTGTACGGTCGCCGCCACCTTCAGCTGAGGCTAGGGACGATAGGGCCAAACTGAACGTAAGAATCACAACGTTGATAGCTTTCATAGTGCATGTCCTCCAAGAGTTGACTCTCGATGAAGCCAGAGAGCTTGAGCGATGACTCGATGAGGATGATGAGGGGAGGCGCCTGTCAGCCCGCTTAGCCGGGGATTACAATTTCGACAGCGGCGTCACGGAAACAGGGGATGCAAACATTCCGAGGCCTGATGTCGTATCCACCGGCCTTGCGCTTAAAGCAGGGTTGACTCTCGAAGTAGCATCTCAATGGCACGCAGATGCGGAAGGCAACATGCGGCGCCTCGGAGACATAAATACCGGTAGACGAGGCCATCACGTAACGATAGGTTTCTTTACAGATAGCCAAATGTTACCTATGAATCCGTAACCAAACTGACTCTATAATTCAGGTGACTCCCCCTCATTTTTTGACTTTTCAGCTCAGGGATAGACATGCACACCATAAGGAAAGTGGTAATTCAGAATTTCAAGAAATTCAAATCTCTCACACTCGATTTCGAAGCTGGGAAGAATGTGTTGATCGGCAACAACGAGGCAGGAAAGAGCAGTATTTTGCTTGCCCTAGACCTCGCGCTCGGTGGGAGCCGCAACCGCATTGAAGCTCTGGGTGCAGAAGCACTGCTCAACAAGGATTCGGTGAACTCTTTCCTTGCAGGGGAGAAAAGCCTGGAGAAACTACCTGAGCTGATAGTCGACGTTTTCCTAGACGAAGGTGACGACGAAAACCTGTATGGAACCAACAACGCCCACCAGCGCCAGACTGACGGCGTGCGCATGATCCTTGCAGTGATGGCCGAGTATGGCGAAGCGGTGCAAGCCATCTTGGCTGATGATCAACCGAACTTCCCATTCGAATATTACGCAGTGCGGTTTGAGACGTTCGCCGGCAGGCCGTACGCAGCATTCAACCGCCCCATTAAGCACATGATGCTAGACGGTTCACGCATTGATGGCGACCACGCATCTCGTGAATACACCAGAGCCGTGTACGCTTTCAACGCACCCGTAGAAGACCGGTACAAGCTTGAAAACCTGTATCGCCAAGGCAAGCAGGCGTTTACAGGAAAATATCTCGCCGCGCTCAACGCTGACCTACCCGCTTATCAGTTTGACGTGCGGAGTAGCGTCCGGTCTAACCTGGAAACTGACCTAATAATCACGGAAGACAATATTCCGCTTGAGAACCACGGCAAAGGAAGGCAGTGCTTCATCAAGACTGAATTTGCGCTGAGCAAGCACAAGCAAGGCGGGTTGGAAGTAATGCTCTTGGAGGAGCCTGAAAACCACCTCAGCCATTCCTCCATGAAAGCACTCGTCGCCAAGCTAGCGGAGAACAAGAGCACACAGCTTTTCATCGCAACTCACAGCAGCCATATCTGCTCAAGGCTTGATCTCCGGCATGCCCTTTTGATCGGCCCGAATGCAGTTGCTGGCTCACTTAAAGCTCTATCACCCGACACCGCAGAGTTCTTCATGAAAGCTCCGGACAACAACGTCCTGGAGTTCGCGCTTTCGAAGAAAGTGATATTGGTTGAAGGTGATGCGGAATTCATCCTGGTGGAAGAGTTCTACAAGCAATGCTCAAATGGGCGTCTGCCGCACGTCGATGATGTCCACATAATCTCCATTGGCGGCACCAGCTTCAAAAGGTACATGGAGCTCGCTAACCTGCTCGGAATTCGGGTCGCGGCCATACGAGACAATGACAAGGATTATCAGAAAAACTGCGTTGAAAACTATGCCGATTTCGCTTCAGACAATGCCCAAGTTTTTGCCGACAAAGACAATGACCGTTCAACCTTCGAAATCGGGTTGCACAACGACAACGAGGAAACCTGCAAGACCGTCTTCGGCCCAGGACGAAAAACCCTCTCCCCCTTGGAATACATGCTGGCAAACAAGGCAGAAGCCGCGTTTGAGCTGCTCAAGGGAAAGCCCGGTGAGCTGACCGTTCCGGCCTACATCGCGGAGGCAATCCAATGGATAAACGAGTGATGTTCGCTGTGGCAGGATCAGGGAAGACCACCTTGCTAGTGAAGCGTCTGAGCCTAGAAAAGCGCGCGCTGATAATCACTTACACGGAGAACAACTATCGCCATTTGCGCGATAGCATCATTGAACGGTTTGGGCATGTCCCAAAAAACATCAACCTGCTGAGTTATTTCACGTTCCTTTATAGCTTCTGCTATCGCCCTCTGCTGCAGGTGCATATGCAGACGCGGGGAATCAGCTTTCGAGCCCCGCACGCCCGTACGCTAAAGCTCAAGCGGGACAATATGGCGTATTACGCCACTACAAGCGGCAGCGTTTACCACAATCGTCTCGCAAAGCTCCTAGAGACCGTTGATGCAATTCCTGACGTGATGGCGCGAATGGAGCGCTTTTACGATGAGTTCTATGTCGACGAGGTTCAAGACCTAGCTGGTCATGACTTCAACCTGCTAATGGCATTAGCGAAAGCCAAGGTTGAGATGCTGTTTGTAGGTGACTTCTACCAGCATACGTTCGACACCAGTCGTGATGGAAACGTGAACAGCTCGCTACACGCTGACATTGGGAAATACGAAAAGCTTTTTCAAAAGGCGGGTGTGACTGTCGACAAGGAAACACTGAGCCGAAGCTGGAGGTGTGGCGTCACCGTATGTGATTTTATTCGTACACATCTCCAGATTGACATGCAGTCACAGCATACGTACGAAACCGAAATCATTCACCTGTCCAATCAAGTGGATGCTGACGCCGTACACGCGGATGGCAACGTGGTGAAGCTGTTCTATCAGGAGCATTACAAATACGGGTGCCTTTCTAACAACTGGGGCGCCAGTAAGGGTTTGGATCACTACAACGATGTGTGCGTAGTGCTGGGTACTACTCACTGGAAGATCTACCAGACATCCTCGCTTGCCGCGCTCCCCCCACAGACAAAAAACAAACTCTATGTTGCCTTTTCACGGACACGCGGGCGGTTGTATCTGGCGCCCGAAAAGCTTTTTAAACCGTTCAAAACTCTGTAGGTCGGACTGGCTGAGGCATCCTAGAGATGCCGGGCACATCGACCAGCCACATTTTTCAGGATGCGAGGGAGCCAGTCGCTCCCGTACCCTTCATAGATATCGGAAGCAGTTCAGGTCGGCACGCTCGATGTCATGAGCGTCCTGCACATACAATCTCCCGAGCCATCAGGCATGGGCCGGTGTCTCTATTGCACAAGGTGCGGGGACAGATGATGCTGACCACTCGTCAACTGTAGAAATTGGCACAGGCTTGCACGTCCATTGCCCCTCTGGAACGTAGCGATCACGTACCTAGAGTTGACTGTGGTCAGTACCCAAAATCGCCCCTCGCGCTCCGCTGTGATCACGTCAGATGTTCGAATTAGATGGCCGTCGCTGAAGCGACCGAACTGGTCTTTACGGTTGTGACCAAACACTACGCCTATGCCAGTTCGGGCTTTGATGGACACCCCGCACAAATACGCGGTGACCGGCCTTTCGAAGCCTTGCGCCTGGGCTTTTATGATTCGCATGAGGTCGAATTCTGTGTGGCGCTTACCATGAAAATTCAGGTCAATCATGTTCAGCATTATTGCACTCCGTTGGCGGTGTTTACGGCTTAACCAGGAATCCCACACGCAACCATCCGCGCTGGTAGCGTGCAAAAATCCTGGTAAGTCTCAGGCTGATCGAATCATATTTGCGTGATAGACAGGACGAAGGTTGCTCAGTGCATCGCAACTGAAGCCAGGCTGGTGTGAGCTGTGGTACTTGGAGCCTGTCTCGACCTCCAGCAGGCACACGACGCACTCGTTTTCGTCCTCGCCAAGTGTCACTTTCGTCAATACCTCCATCCGCCATCCCGCAGTCCCGTTCATGTGCGCCGGCGTGACCACCTGAACGTCAGTAATGATCGTATCGGCGTCTTGGGCAATCAGAATTTGTTGCAGGCGAGGCTCGTTATCGACCATCAGAACCGCCTCGCTGATTCGCCCCCGCTGCTTGGCCTGGATGGTGACGTGATACCAGTGAGTACGAAGCACTCTAGATATCTGATGCCATTGGCACTGACCTTCGCCAAACATACCCGGCACGCCGAGCATGTCGTTGTCGTGTGTTCTGAACATCGTATGTCCTTGGGACGCAAAGGGCTCCGATGCGGAGCGCAGTTAGCAGAAAGAGAAGACGTCTTTCAGGGTTGCGGGCTGTTCGTGACCTGGGCCAATCAAGACATAAACCGTGTTTCTGGTTTCAAACAGAACCCCTTCGTTGAAACTGGTGCACATTGTCGAGCGAACCCAATCTCCACGCTCGAAACGCCCCCGGCTGTCCTCGGCCACACTATGAGCAAACACCACCATCGGGAGCTGGCCCGTTGCATGAACCTTGGAGAGTTCGTCCGCCGTGACTTCGATGTGGAATATTGTCCAGTCCCGAATCAAGCAGTACGGCTTTTGGGGGAAGCGCTTGCTCACCATCGCTCGCGCTTCTGAGCTGCCAGGCAAGCCCTCTTTGGGCGTCCGTGGCCCCTTCATAAAATCGGGTTCTACGACGCTAGCCATGGGCGTTCCTTTCATTAATAACCGGGAAATTGACAATTCATTCCTGCGCGGTGTCGTTCGCCGTAGGGCGGATAGGCCTCCAGCTCGAGCGCTGCTTTGCGCTGCTAGCGAAGATCTAACGCACCGAAAACCGGCTCTTAGACGAGGCCGGCACCGCAATACAGATGATAGCCCGTGTTATGGTGCGTCGCAATATGGCCTTATCCTCGATTTACCTGAGGAAAAGTCATGGAGGCCGCAGAGGCGCTAGCTGCAGTGGTACGAGCGTTGCGTAGAAGAAAGGGCCTTTCTCAAGAAAACCTGATCAGCATCGACCGTTCCTATTGGGGCCAGATAGAGCGCGGGGAGGTGAACATCACCATTGATGTGCTCATTCGTCTCGCAGCACTCCTGGAGGTCGAGCCAGCCTCATTGATCCTCATGGCGACCTGTCTGCAATCCAACGAGCCGTTCGGAGAAGGGCAGAAGCGTCTGACGAAGCAATTAAATAGGATTAAAAAGGACAGCGTTGATATCGAGATGGAGTCATTGGCGCGGGCTGGGAAGCTACCACCTGGTCGACCGCCTCGATCCGGCGCGGCGCAAAAAGCGGCGGAGGCTAATCGTATGAATAGCGAGGGGTTGCCGGTCGCCGAAATCGCGGAAGCATTGGGGCTGTCGAAAACCACTGTGCGTAGGTATCTGAAACCCAATGCACTCGAACAACCGTGATTTTTAGTGAAGTCTAAACAACCGCCCACGCCTAAAATCTTCATACCTCGACCATGCTCAAAGCCGAGCAAAAAAGGTAATGTTTAACCTTTGAATCAAGGACGACCTGCATGGCTTTGAAAATTCGTGCGGCAGTAGTGGCTGATGCAGAAGCCATCCAGCGCATCTATGCTCCCATTGTTCTGAACACTGCGATCTCATTCGAAGAGACACCACCAAGTGTTGAGGAAATCTCTCAGCGGATCGCGACAACGCTTCAGACATATCCCTATCTAGTGGCCGAGGACGGTGGGGAGATCAAGGGATATGCTTACGCAAGCCAACACCGGGCCCGTCCTGCCTACCGGTGGGCTGTGGACGTGACAGTGTATATAGCCGAGTCGGCTCGCCGGCAGGGTATTGGCCGGAAGCTTTACGAAGCCCTTCTTCCGATACTAGATAAACAGCGGTTTCGCGCAGCCTACGCTGGAATTGCACAGCCCAATGAGGGCAGTGTGGGCCTGCACGAGTCGTTAGGATTCGCCCGTATCGGGACATATCCAGAGGTAGGCTTCAAGTTTGGGAGCTGGCACGATGTTGGTTACTGGCGACTCGGACTGTGCCAGGCAACACCTCCCTTGGAACCTCTTCTCTTCCCCCAGCTTGAATTCAAGCCAGTGCTGGGGTGAATGCTCGTAGTTTGGTGAATGCGACCAAAGCACCGACGCCCAATATCCCGGCCATGATCCAAATCAGCCAGTTTGGGCCAAGCTGCACCAGGATGTATGCGCATGCCATGGGCGCTACGGCTTGTGCAGCCAAAACTGGGCGAGCGATCAGTCCAAGGTGCATACCCAAGTCGGAGCTGCCGAGCAGTGTAAGTGGGACAGTTCCTCTGGCGATGGTCATGATCCCATTTCCACCGCCGAAAATAATCACTCCCATAAGGGGCAGCATCACGAACTGCACGCCAGCACCCACTTCCTACCATGCTTATCAATAGTTCTGCCGATCAATGGTGCGCATATTCCGGCGACCAGCAGAGACAAGGATAGAGCACCAACCACAGCGGGAACTGATGCGTTCAGCGAGCGCGAAACGGCTCAGCTAGCACCGCCGGCAGATAAAAAGTCGAACCCCACGCTAATATGTGGTTAAAGCCCATTGAGCCAATTAAGACCGCCCTCTGCCTTGTCGTCGGTGCATCGGCAGCCATCAATCTGACTCGGCTAGATGGGTTTGCACTTGTTTGACCACATCTCTGGCGGTGCGGGTTACTCCGATCAATGTTGCGGAAGCAAGCCCCGTCCAATTGCCGTAGCCCACCAACCAAAGATTCGGTAGGCCCACACTCCGGTTTTCATTCACGGAGACTTTTCCGTCATGACCAATGAGACCAAGGCTGCTGAGGTGGTCGAGCGCCGGTGAAAAGCCTGTGCACCAAATGACTGCGTCAATCTTCGTCTCAGTCCCAGAAGTCCATACAACACCTGTTGAAGTGAAGCGCGTGAATGGTCGTACGGCATTCAGCACGCCTCGTTCGCGAGCGTCCCTTACCGACGGAACCATCACGATGTCTCCGAGCCCTCCTGCCGGCTGCTGAGGCTCCAGGCCTTCCTGTTGCGCCTTCAATCGAGCAGTAGCTCGTTCGAACAGGACGCGGCCATCGACCTCATCAGGTAGAAACCTCGGGGCCTCTTGAGTTACCCAGGTTGCTGATGCCACTTTTGAAATCTCAGCGTAGATTTGCGCGCCTGAATTGCCGCCACCCACAACGAGAATTGTCTTTCCCTCGAACCCACTCGGCCCAACGTAATGTGCAGAGTGGATTTGTCGCCCCTCAAATAGCTCTTGATCTGGATACGCGGGAATCACGGGACGGCTCCAAGTGCCGGTTGCACTGATAACCGCTTTGGCGTCCCAGTGGCCATCACCCGAGAAAACCCGCAACCCACCTTCGATACTCTCGATGTGGGTTACTCGCGTGGAACGGATGATAGGGAAGCCATATCGGCGGTCGTACTGAGTCAGATAGTCGATGACATCGTCACGATGAGGTGTTTCTTCCGTGACTGCAGGCATCGGCCAGCCTGCAATTGAACTCCATGCCGATGGCGAGAAGAGTCGCAGCGAATCCCAGCCATGCCGCCAGGCCCCTCCTGGAGCCGACTCAGCATCGAGCAGCACGTAAGACATGCCTGTCCGCTTCAAAAAATAGGCGACTGTCAGCGCGGATTGACCACCGCCAATGACCACAACATCAAGTTTCGAATTCTGACTCACCAGCATCCTCCAGGCTCAATCACGGCACCTCACCGTCGTCGTATCAGATTCTGCGACCGTGCTCATCGATGACCACTTGGCCGTCCTCTTTGACGAAACTCCCACGCTGCTCTTGCGGTAACAAATCGAGGACAGCTTCGGACGGACGACACAAACGCGTCCCAAAAGTCGTCACGACGATGGGGCGATTGATCAGGATAGGGTGAGCCATCATGGCATCGATAAGCTGTTCGTCTGTCAGCGATGCATCACTCAATCCCAACTCTTCGTACGGAGTGCCCTTGATACGCAAAAGAGCTCGCACCCCGATACCCATTTCCCCAATGAGCCTGACAAGCGTGGTGCGATCAGGCGGGGTCTTCAGGTATTCGATAACTGTCGGTTCTTCCCCGCTATTGCGGATCAACGCCAAGGTGTTGCGAGAGGTGCCGCATTCGGGGTTGTGGTAGATCGTGATCTGGCTCATATCGCTTCCTCGTGCTGACGTTAGATGGAGCGCTGGTTGACGCGTTTGGACAGATCTTCGGCGGACTCTTTACGCTCGGAGTACCGATCAACCAAGTAATCCTGGCGATCCCGCAACAGCAGGGTGAACTTCATCAGCTCTTCCATCACATCAACGAGACGGTCGTAGTACGAGGAAGGTTTCATGCGGCCTGCTTCATCGAACTCAGTGAATGCCTTGGCCACGGAAGACTGATTAGGGATGGTGAACATCCGCATCCATCGTCCAAGTACCCGTAGTTGGTTAACCACGTTGAAGGATTGAGAACCACCACAGACCTGCATCACAGCAAGGGTTTTGCCTTGGGTAGGTCGTACAGCCCCCATCGCCAGCGGAACCCAGTCAATTTGGGCTTTGAATACCGCACTCATGGAGCCGTGACGCTCAGGGGAGCACCACACCTGCCCCTCAGACCATTGCATCAGCTCGCGCAGCTCAGCGACCTTGGGATGTGTATCGGGGGCGTCATCCGGCAGCGGGAGACCCGACGGGTCAAAGATCTTGGTTTCAGCGCCAAATTCATTCAGCAAGCGTGCTGCCTCTTGCGTGACTAACCGGCTGAATGAGCGCTCTCGCGTTGATCCATACAGCAGAAGAATGCGAGGTTTATGGAGCGAAGGTGTACGAGGCGACAGTTGCTCAAGCGAAGGAATGTCGATCAGGTCGGCGTGTACGTTCGGCAATGTGTCTTGCATAAAAACTCCTACGGCGGCGCCAGGTTAGGCACCGCCTCGGTTGATCTTTAAAGCGAACCGATGCGACTCAGTTCAGCTTTCAACTGTTCAGCGCCGATGGTCTTCAGTGGTAGCGCAAGAAATGCGCTCACGCGCTCGTGAATTTTGGCGAGTGTGGTTTCAAATGCAGCCGTGATCTCGGCTTCCGACCCGCTAGCCTCAGACGGGTCGGCCAACCCCCAATGCGCCTTCAACGCTGGCCCGAAGAAGATCGGGCATGCCTCACCTGCAGCCCGGTCACAGACAGTGATCACGATGTCTAGCGGCGAGCCTTCAAAAGCGTCCGAAGCCTTGCTGCTTAAGCCCGCCGTAGAGATACCCGCCGCCTCCAGTGTCTGCAGTGCCCTTTGATTCACCCGTCCACTGGGAAAGCTTCCTGAGCTGACAGCTTCTACGCCCTCAGGCGCCAAGTGGTTGAAAAGCGCCTCGGACAGAATGCTGCGGCAGCTGTTGTGGGTGCACATGAACAAGACTTTCATCAGAAGATTCCTTGATTCAGAAACTGAGGCGCAATGCCAGGGCAGATAAGGTGGCGACGAGGATAGGCAAGGTCAGCACAATCCCAGTCTTGAAGTAGTAACCCCAAATGATCTTGATGTCCTTCTTGGCCAGCACATGCAGCCACAACAGCGTGGCCAGACTGCCAATTGGGGTGATCTTCGGGCCTAGGTCGCAGCCAATGATGTTGGCGTACACCATCGCTTGCTGAACGACATCATCAACTTCGGCGGCATGAATGGATAAGGCACCAACCAGAACCGTGGGCATGTTGTTCATGATCGAAGACAGCAATGCCGTTAGCAGCCCAGTACCCAGGGATGCCCCCCATACTCCATAACCGGCGAATACGTTCAGAATCTGGGCGATGTGGTCAGTCAGGCCCGCGTTCTTCAGGCCATAGACGACCAAATACATACCCAAGGAAAAAATCACCACTTGCCATGGGGCCTCTTTGAGCACCTTGCTTGTGTTGATGGCATGACCCCGAGCCGCGATGACATAGAGGATGAATGCAGAAACCGCAGCAATGGCGCTGATTGGCACACCCAACGGCTCAATGACAAAGAAGCCGATCAGGAGTAGCGCCAGCACCCACCAGCCGGCTACAAAAGTGGCCCGGTCGTGGATGGCCTCGTCCGGATTGTCCAGTTGGTTGAGGTCATAGGTTTTGGGCAGATCTTTGCGAAAAAACCACAACAACATCGCTAGTGTCGCCGCCACGCTGACGAAGTTTACCGGCACCATGATCGAGGCATATTCGTTGAAGCCGATATTGAAGTAGTCGGCAGAAACGATGTTGACCAGGTTGGAAATCACCAGTGGCAAGCTCGCCGTGTCTGCGATAAATCCAGCCGCCATGACGAATGCCAACGTAGCAGCGGGAGAAAAACGCAGCTCCAGCAACATCGCGATCACGATGGGGGTGAGGATCAATGCTGCTCCGTCATTGGCGAACAGTGCCGACACAGCTGCACCGAGCAAGACGATGAACGCAAACAACTTACGAGTGCTTCCAGCTCCCCACCGGGCTACATGCAACGCAGCCCACTTGAAAAAGCCTGCTTCATCAAGCAGCAGACTAATGATGATGACTGCGATAAACGTCCCGGTGGCATTCCAGACGATGCGCCAAACCTCTGGTATGTCGGCCAGGGTAACGACGCCTGCCAACAGCGCAACGATGGCACCCAACATTGCGCTCCAGCCTACCCCGAGCCCCTTGGGCTGCCAGATAACGAGCACGATGGTGGCGATAAAGATCAATACGGCAATCAGCATTTCATTAATCCGGTTGGGGCGTGAATCAGCTGCACACGGCCTGATTGATAGGACGGTCATTCATACCGCACAGGCGTTTAGCCTCGGTTTCCAGCCAATGCTGATTGGCGTCTACGACTTCTTTCAAAACCGCAGTTACCCACGCAGGCAAATCGGGGTTCAGGCGGTAGTACACCCACTGACCTTGCCGGCGATCCATCAACAAACCAGCAGAACGAAGCAGGGCCAAATGACGAGAAATCTTCGGCTGGCTCAGGTCGAGTGCCGCCGTCAGCTCGCAGACACAGAGCTCGCCTTCGCTCACGACAAGCAGGGAAATTTTGGCTCGGGTGTCATCCGCCAAGCACTTGAATAAGGTGGTGGGGTTCATGGGTTCTGTCATAGATCCTCCAGGTGTTTGGTCTTGACCAAAACGAAGAGCTTGATGCGCTCGTGGATGTCGTGGAGCGTGTGGCGAAATGCGCCAGGATCATCGCTAGTTACTGGGTCAGGAAAATCCCGGGCAATGACTTCACCTCCGCCGGGCATTGGTAGGCACTCGCTTGCGGATTTATCACAGAGAGTGATCACGTAATCGAATCGATCAGCTTGAAACTCGCTGATGGATTTGCTCCGCAGGCCCGTTGCATCGACTCCAACCGCCTCCAATGCTTGAGTCGTGCGCAGATCAACCTGAGACGGTTCAGATCCTGCGCTGAAGGCCTCGAAGCGCGGGTCGGTGTGCCGTAACAAAGCCTCTGCAAGCAGGGAGCGGGCTGAGTTGGCAACGCACACGAAAAGCACTTTGATAGCAGGGCTCATGGTTAAACTCGACGCATATGGAAAATCGAATATACGCTTTGGCGAATATTCGGTAAAGCGAATATGATGGCTGCTGCTTCGGCTTGAGCCGTGACAGTTCCTACAAAGCGGCACAAAGAAGATAAGGGGATGGGCAAGGAGATGATGATCCAGGCAACGAAAATAGCCGGAGGGCAGTCGCAGCGCTTTCGCGATGCGCTGAAATCTGCTGACCTTCCAGCAGACGATATTGATCTTCCTGGCCGAACCTTTTTTGAGTTCTCACGGGATGGTGAGACTGTTGGATGGGGAGGGTTTGAAACGCATGGGACAGATGGATTACTGCGCTCCATGGTCGTAGATCCGGCGTACAGATCGAAAGGGGTTGGGGCTGAAGTGCTTCGAGTCATTGAAGCAATAGGCGCCGAGCAGGGAATCGCTCGTTTTCATTTGCTAACAACAACTGCATCAGGCTTTTTTGAACAGCAGGGCTATGCAGTAAATCAACGAGATTCTGCGCCGCCTCTGATTTCTCAGACGGAGCAGTTCAGGAGGCTTTGCCCTGGCTCGGCTTGCTACATGTGCAAGGCATTATCTGCGAATGCACGAAAGTAGCTGATCACCTTGGTGATGGCTTTTAGCCTCGATGCCAGCTAGATTTGGAGCTTTCTACGATCAAGGATGGATATGAAAAAGCTCATCGCAGTAATAGGGATCTGTGTCGCACTTGGCGGTTGCGCTACGTCCCACTACACCGCAGGGCGAGACTTTCCGTCGGCCAGTGTAGCGAGCATCACCAAAGGTAAAACGACGACTACTGAGTTGAAGTCGCTGTTTGGTGAGCCTTACGCTAAGAGCGCAGTCAGCGAGACTGACGAGAAGTGGATCTACACCTACACCAATGGCTCAGCGCATGCCCAAAGCTACGTGGTCACCATGAAGGTGACGACTACGGGCACTCAGAAGACCCTCGACGTCTTGATCCGAAATGACGTGGTCATCAACTACACGTTCAGCGAAGGCCCCGCTCCAGGCACTACCACTGCGACGAACTAAGTTCGCCACCTTGTCATTGGGCGACCCGCCGCGCTCAGTACGTTGTTGATGGAGCAAGCTCATGGACAGAACATATGCCTTCGTGGATGAGTCCGGGAATTCCGACCTAGATACGTCAAAGGGTGGAAGCTCGGGCTTCTTCATCGTCTGCTCCATTCTAGTGGCAGAGAAAGACCTGGAGGCTGCTTATGCCCAAGCTGAAGCACTCCGCGAGCGGCATTTTCAAACGGGCGAGATCAAATCCAGCAATCTTAAGCCCAAGGATTCAGATCGCCGTGCCCGGATCCTAAACGAGCTAGCCGATCTGCCATTCAGGCTCTATTTCACCGTCGTTGATAAGTCCCAAATTCGCAAAGACGGTGGCCTTCGTTTCAAGACCTCATTCATAAAATATGTGAATGGGTTGCTCTATGAACGTTTGTTCCGCGCATACCCAGACCTCCAGATGATCGTAGACGAGCATGGTGGCCAGGAATTTCAGGAGAGCCTCAAAAGCTACGTTTCAGAACGGTTCGTCGATGACCTATTTGGCGATAAAGATGCCTTCCAGACGATGGCCAGTAAGGACAACGTCTTGGTTCAGGTTGCAGATTTTTTTGCTGGCTCAGTCGCTCAGATCTACGAAGAGAAAGCATCGGAAGAAGCAGTTCTTGCCTACAAAAAGATTCTACGAAGCCTGACCCTTGGAATGCTTGAGTGGCCATCCAAGTACCAGTCTCTTCTGCCGCCGCCGGCGGATGAATCTGGGTATGCAGACTACCAGGTACACCAAGAAGCTCTCCGCCAGGCTGACCTTTTTAGCGAAAGGGCTGGTGAGCACCCTAATGAGGATGAGCGCCTGCAGCTGAGCATCTTGCGGTTCCTGAGATTCCAAAGCGAATTCGTCACCAAAGACTACGTGCCAACCGCAGAAATAGTCGGCCACCTAAAAGATAGCGGCTTCGGAGATATCAACGACCAGAGGATCCGCTCCAGCGGCATCGCCAAGCTTCGCGATTCGGACGTGATTATCACAAGCGCGGCCAAAGGCTACAAAATTCCTCAGACACGGGCTGACATCAACGAGTTTCTGGAAAGGGCGTCAGGCATAGTCGTCCCGCTGCTGGAACGTGTCAAAAAGGCTCGAGAGGTGTATCGGCTGAGTAGTCGAGGAGAATATGACATCGTGACTGCAGCCAACCTGACTGAGCTTGCCAAGCTGCTCACTGCGCTCGAGGCGTTTGCAGATGACTGAACTCAGTCATGGCAACGAACCTCAGCAGGCTGCATTGATCCAGGATGAAATCCTAGAGATCTTGAAAGAGGCCAAGGTGCTCGCGCGTAGATTCTATCGCCTGACCGGCAAGCCGCTGGGCGTGACAGGCGAGATCGCAGAGTACGAAGCTGCCACTAGACTCGGCCTGTTACTACATCCTGCAAGGCAGGCAGGTTACGACGCTACAGAGGCGCTGGAAGATGGCGTCGCGAGAATCCAGATAAAGGGCCGCTGCATCCTGAACCCACGAAAGATTACGGGCCGAATGGGGGCCATTGATCTTCGCCAACCCTTCGATACTGTGCTCTTGGTTCTGCTTGATTCAGAGTTCAACGCATTTGCAATGTACGAAGCAAGTCGTGCCAAGGTAGAGGCAGCGCTGACCGTGCCTGGGTCGAAAGCCAGAAATGAACGTGGTGCGTTGGCTATTAGGCAATTCATGTCGATAGCTACGTTGCGCTGGGCTCGTCATGAGCCTAGCGACTAAGAGTATTAACCGCCGTCTGGACGCCGAGCGCTGTGGATATGCCCCGTGTGACGAGCGATGCTAATGTCCCTAATACGGCACATTAACCACCATTTTTAGGCTTAATGACCCCAATTGGGCGCATTAAGCTGAGCGACGGAATGCAGCCTACGATGGGAGAAGGCTTCACATCCCTCACCAACTGCTACCTGCGCATGACTGCTCAGGTGGCATCTCGCCCAACCAAACGACACCAGACCGAAGCTTGATTTCGATGTGCTCTGTTAGATAGCTCGCATCCAATCCAATGTGCTTCGGGATACGGGATGCTCTTGATCAACCATCTCTGGTTGCCAGCTACGGATAACTTTGGGAGCCAAGGAGGGCCGGTTACTGACTGCTTTTTTGGTAGCATCTGGATCTCAAGTTTGGAGGGATCTGATGCATATGCAAGGTGATTGGGAAGTGTTGCTCAACGGCAACCCGCAGGAGATCAGGCAGCTTTGCACATGGGGGCACAGCATCAATTACTTCAGGCTCTGGGGGGGAGTAGATGACTGGAACGATTGCCCTAACGACGACTTCCGATTTAATTCAAATCTGTTCCAGGGTCAAACTCAGGAAGGAGTCTGGCAGATCACCTATGAGCTTTTGAGTCTTTTCAATGGTGCATCGACGCTGTTGGAGCGCGAACCATACAAGCTGAGTATCTACAAGATCCTGCTTAAGGGGGGCGAGCTCACTAGGCAAGAAAAAAGGAACATTCCGGGGATGCTTACCAAGCCTGCTGTCTCCAGCCAAGCTTGGGCCGATGATCTCCGGAAGGCTCTTGGCACATCACAGAAAATCAGCCTTATGATGCTGGCCGCTGAGCATGAGGATATCTACCTCTTCCTCAAATTTCTCGACCAAGACAGCAGTTGGATCACCTACTACAAGATACTGGACACTCTTGAGACATGGGAAAGGCGGAAGGGTCTGAAGGCTTTTAGAAGCAAGCGAAAAGAGAAGAAATTCACCTGTTCAGCCAACAATTTCAGTTTGAACGGGTTCGATGCTAGGCACGGCTTTCAAGAAATGATGCAACAGCCCGCGCAGGTATCAATGACGATTGATGAAGGCCATCAGTTCATCACGGGTCTTGTCAAAGACTACCTTCAGCAAGCTCATCCCCAGTTCGTAAAGTTTAGATGACCCATAAAGCCGGCCTACCGGGCCGGCTTCTTGTTACGACGAGAAGCGTCGATGGTGTCTCCCGTGGACAGGATCGAAGCGCTCACACAGCCCTTCAGCGCATGGGCAGAATCTGCTGCGTGGAACGCTCACGAAAGGTCGATCACCATCTGCTGGCTGTCGACCAGAAGATAGGTAATTCGGTCAAGAGGGGCCATTTTTTGTGAGCAGAGATATGAGTGGGCGGTTTTGAATGGCCAGCTTTCAGCTAGCCACTACCTCATTGATGTCAGAACTCGTGCTCAACATCATCGAAAAAGTTTGGGTGTAGCTCGTACTCCAGAGAGCCAAATCGCGCCAGCAGGTCTGCTCTGAGTTCGCCTTCAGCTTCCGGTTCGAGATTGATCCAGTAGCTATATACGAGCCCGTTATCTGATTCGTTAGTCGTGATCTCTGCTCCGGACAAAAGCTCGGCGTCATCGACAGATATCCCCAGCTCAATAGCAAGCGCCTGAGCCATGGACATCCGGTTACTACTCCGGGCTTCTTCCACGGTTGCCCAATACTCCTGCTCAGATCTACGGTCGCGGTCAGCATCAGATTCACCGCTGGAGATGACCACGCCTTTCTCAGCAAGCAGCCATATACCATCACGGCGTAGCAATTCGACCGTGGCTTTGAGATAGAACGCTGCACCGTGATACATCCTCTCCTGATCTTGCTGCCCCTGGTAGGTCAGGGAAACCTCTAAAGAAAGCTTCCCAGTTGCGTCGCTGTAGTCAGCGGTTTCAACTTCAAGAGTATCAATAGTGAATCCACTCGCATTGGTATCCGCAATCGCGCCGGAGAGCTGATCCTCCAATTCTAGATCCAGGTTGGCGTAGACATCATCCTCATGGATCGCTTGGGAAAAGTCTTTGATTCCAAAAACGGCCAACATCAGACGCAGATCCTTGAGGTTCCGTTGGGCGACGACAGAAAACTCATGGTAATCAGCGAAGCCCGCTTTTTGCACTAGGGTTTCTTGAGCGACAGAAAGCTTCAAGCCCTGATCACGAGCAAGCTGCTTAGCTTGGGATTTGAAGATGTTTAGCGGGGAAAAATCAGACATGGCAAAGGTTCCTAAATCTACGACGCTTAGGTGTCCGATTGCCTGTTCACCGGGCAGCGTCTGGTCAGGGACATGCCGATGTAAAAAGGGGGGGTGTAGCTACGATGGGCTATTGCTTCGCGAAACAGGCGCCAGGCGACCATCACCGCCTAGCGTGATCATAGGTCAGAGCAAATAGCCCCGCAATACCCCGCTGAATGTTTTCAGCGGAGTTTTTAATCGTCATCCACTGGCCGTGGAAAGAGTTTGGGAAAAGCACCTGACGGATAAAACCAAACCAGATCTAACGAAGAAATGACGCCACTGGATCGTCACTTTTAAACGCAGAGGCTGGCTGTTCTAGAGGAAATAGGGCCGTGCGAAGGGGGTGTGTTTCAAAATATTTCAATGGCAAAGCGTCGTACCCCGCGATTTAGAAGGGCTGGGCATACATACAGGAACAAAATGGATCCAAGCACTGGTTTGCGCACAAGTTATCCACAGGGCTATTGCCTTGCAATGTCATTTTGACCCCATTATCTTGTAGGTCATCTCGACAACAGCACTACATGTTGTGTTTTTAGCGAGGGGTTGAGGTTTCAGTGAACACAGCGGATATGCGTGCGAAGTTTGGACGCCGAGCACACATACCCGCCAATCCCTGAACCAATGCAGACACTGGTGGGACGCGCATTAGAGAAAAACCGACTTTGGATGTCAACCATTCAGCCCGGTTTTCCGCTCAAGGGTTGCTCCTGCCTATTCGATTTTCTATAGATACAGGAGCACGTAATCGTGCCGAAAAATCCTAAACAAACTTCGTCTCCCGTGGCCAGCTTGGCCTCCAAAATTCTGCGTAGTGATAGCTCCTCGGCCATCCAGAAGGAATTGGCAGGGTCGGCAATGGCTCAAGCGTCGACCGGCAAGCAAACCGGTGCCGATATGGAAAATAAAGCCAGTCATGTCCTCGATAGCAACAAGTACAGCGCCACCACCAAGACCTTAGCAGCCTCGGTGCTCGCCCAATCGAACAAAGAGCGGGGTGAGTAAAAATGGCTCAGTATTTCGTCAACCGCAACGCACAGATCAACGGTGACCACGAGGTGCATACCAGTACATGCACTTATTTGCCGGCAGTTCACAACCGCCTTGATCTTGGCTATCACACAACCTGTGCGACAGCTGTTCGCCAGGCTCGCAACACCTACCAGCAGTCGAACGGTTGTCGGACGTGTTCCTCGGTATGCCATACCCAGTAGTTTTGAAGTTTCATCGGAAGCTCTGGGCGGCTTTGCTGCTGCCCATCTTCTGCAGGTTAATGGGCTTCCGGGACATTAAGTCTATTCAAAGTTGCGTCTGATGAAGGTTGCGCCTAATGATTCACGATCATGAATACAGCCTACTGGGCGGGGTAAATCGAGCTCTTATTGGCCGGTACTTGACACTACTGGCAAGCGCGATTTCCGGCATTGCGGTTTTTTTGCTGCTGTCAGCTGAAGATTTGGCTAAAAAGTATGACCTGCCTGTAAATCTTCCACCTACAGCCCTGTCACTAATTGGCGCAGGTATAGTTTTTGCCCTGCTGTACGCTCTATTCAATAAGACAGTTTGGAAATGGCGCTGGGCAGGTAAATATCTAAAAGTTCCTGATCTGTCGGGAGAGTGGCAGTGCACTGGAACAACACTGGACACCGAAGGAAATCCGATTCGTTCTTGGCAAGCCGATGTGTATATTTGTCAAACTTGGGACAAGATTAGAGTGCGATTGAAGACACATCAATCAGGCTCCAACAGTATCACTGCGGCGTTGGTTCACGATGAAGCTGACGGATACCGCCTTCTTTATAACTACCGGAATGATCCTAATCCCGGCGAACCTGAGCTTCGGGGACATGTTGGCAGCGCAAACCTTTTATTTACTAAATCACTAGATTGCGCACAGGGTGACTATTTTAACGGTTACGGTCGGCCCACCTATGGGCGAATGGAGCTGAGGAGAAAAAATGAACACACCAATTAACGAACGAATCAATCGTCTGCGCTCCAGACGCTCGGGCCTTGATAGATCCTCTGTAATCGCGATGGATGCGAAGGACTTCATCGTGAACCGAAGCCTTACAAAAGAGGCGTGGGAACATAGGGTTAAAGACAAGCCGAATACAACATTTGCTTTAGGCGCTATGCAGGAGGTAGATCCTACCTACACCCGCATCAGCATCGAAACCGCAGAACGGGTTAGCAACCAGTTGTCTAAGAGGACAAGCGGCAATCTTGAATTCGAGCTACAGGGATCAGTACCACTGAATGTCCATATTCGAGGGGTCAGTGATGTTGATCTTTTAGCAATAGAAGCTGACTTTCATACCTATGATGCGCGTGGGTACATGAGTACATCGGGTCAGTACCGCTCACCGACCTCACGCACCTCAGTTGGGGTATTAACCGCTCGCAGGGGCGAAATTGGTAGAGCTCTTCGTGATGCGTTTCCCGCTGCGACGATTGACACTTCTGGCTCTAAGGCCATCAAATTGCAAGGAGGGTCATTAGCACGTCCAGTAGACGTCGTGCCTTCCCACTGGCATGACACTATCACTTACCAAGCCTCTGGCCAGAAACATGACCGCGCTGTCACTATCCTAGATTCGCATAAAAGCACCACGATTGAAAACTGGCCTTTCCTGCACATCAAAAAGGTACGAGAACGATGTGAAACTACGGGTGGTGGACTCCGCAAATCAATAAGGTTATGTAAAAACATAAAGGCAGAGCTCGAGGCAGAGGGAAAACCTGTAACGATCTCAAGCTTTGATATTGCCTCAATAATGTACCATGCCAACATGCATAGCCTCTCCGCTGGTGCCTACTACGAATTAGCGATATTGGCCGAGACCCAAAGATATCTGGATTATTTGTGGAACAACAAGGAAGAAGCGAGGAGATTAGTAGTACCTGATGGCTCCCGTTTTATCTTTAATACCGAGGACAAGTTCAATGGCTTGCTGCATCTATCCGTAGCAATGGATAGTCTCCTCCGAGAGGTAGCCAAAGAGCAAAACTACCTTCTAAGCTTATCCGATAAACCTTTGCTGGATGCCAGCAGGATAGCTGTGACCAACGCGATCATTCTTTAAAGGTTGCGTGCAGCGCTTAGAGACCCGTACAGAGATCAATTGAGCAGGGGGCAGACTGCCATGTCCATGACTTATCCGCTGGCAACCAGTCATTGATTAAGGTAGGGGTTTTTGTATGACCACTTGGGTTCCAGTGCATGGTTGGCGACATCGGCGATGAAGCGCTAGATTCCATTCGACCGCGCCTGATGAATTTCAGGCGGTGCTTCCCATGACAATACTAGGATATTCCCAGTCCGCTCCGAAGGGCGCCTGCTGGACAAGATCGAATACGTCGCGTTGTAGGTGCAATAGATATCTGAAATCCGGGATGCGGTGATAGCTTTCAAATTCCACACCGAGGTGGTATTTGAAATACGGTTCAACAGAGTTTTTCATCTTGCTAAAAACGCCGATTTGCCTGGGGATTACAGACCAAAAAACCGGACGGACAGTATCCAAGCCGGAAATCTACGTACCACATAATGGTTCGAGTCCGTGTGGGCCCACCACCTTTGAAAGCCGCGCATTGCGCGGCTTTTGTGTTTCTGGGTGGTTCTCCACTGATACAGTCCTATGGTCCAAAGGTACAAAATCGGTACAGTGCTGGTGCGCCAGTACACCTTTGGAGTCCTTTCAGATGGCAACATTAGTCAAAACCCCTTCTGGCACCTGAAAGGCTTTGATCCGCAAAACCGGTTGGCCAACTGTGGCTAAAACCTTCCGCACCAAAAGCGATGCGGAGGACCGGTCGCGACGTACCAAAGACGAAATGGTCAGAGGTGTGTGTATCCAGCGCAGCGGCTCCGAGCGCATGACGCTGGAAACGGCTCTTAAGCGCTACCTCAACGACATTACCCCTACCAAGAAGCCCACCACCCAACGCGGAGAGATTTCAAAAGCCAAGAAGCTTACAGAGCATCTGGGCAAGTATTCGCTTGCGGCCCTCTCTGCTGAAATCATTGCTGATTACCGCGACAAGCGTCTAAACGAGAAAGGGCGCGCTGGAACTACCAGCAACAATACCGTGCGCCTGGAGCTTGCTTTGCTGAGCCACCTGTTCACCGTAGCTATCCAAGAGTGGGCCGCAATCGTCGACTATCTGCCGATGAGGAAAAGCAGTTGATAACCGTAGTGAACAAACATAGCAATCCGATGCTGGGCTGGATCGTGGGCATCGCCTTGGAGACGGGCATGCGCTCCGCTGAGATCAGCACCCTCCGCAAGCCTATGGTCGATCTAGAACGACGCATTGTGAAACTCGTCGATACAAAGAACGATGGCCAGCGAACGGTCCCCCTGAGCAGACGCGCTACAGAGCTGTTCAAGGCCGCTATGGCTAATCCAGCCAGGCCAAGCGATTGCCATCTGGTGTTCTTTGGCGAGCCAGGCAAGGACGGAAAACGTCAGCCTTATGCTTTTACCAAGATATGGGGACTACTGGTTAAAGAGCACAAGTTGTCAGACTTTAGATTTCACGACTTGAGGCATGAGGCATGAGGCAGTGAGCCGGTTAGTTGAGGGCGGCTTATCCGACCAAGAAGTATCTGCAATAAGCGAACATAAATCCATGCAAATGCTAAAGCGATACACGCACCTCCGATCCGAAGACCTAGTAAAGAAAATCGATAAAAATTAAAAAACACCCAAAGTTAAAAGTTTAGCTAAACCAATTCTAAACACAGCTCATCGAAAGCCTAAATTTCGATATATCGAACACAAGCCCCGATAATTTTAGCGTCTAAAATCTACAGCCAACCGAAAACTTAAAAAAACACATTTAACTCACCACTTAAAAAAACAATAAAGCCGCAGCAAAACACAACCGTTATATCGAAATACAAATTATTAACACTCTAAAAATGGACAGGTCAAAGCCTGAAAAAACCTACACTATAATTCCAAACCATATTCTTAAGGAAAAGAGCATCACATTTAAAGCGAAAGGGATTTTATCGCTATTGCTCTCGCTACCGCCCAACCCAAGGTATCTCAGTATCGAATTCCTGGCCAAGCATTGCAAAGACGGCATTACGGCTGTTCGCTCGGGAATAGATGAATTGAAGGCCGCTGGGTATCTAGATATCCAGCAAGCATACAACGCGCGTGAGCAGTATGACGGGGTTGAATGGAACCTGAGGGACACGCCCTGTGGATTTGAGAACCTGGCGAAGTCGAACGAAATACCGGATGTGGAAAACCCGAACTCGGATCAGCCGCCTTCGGGAAAGCATGGCCTTATAAATACAGACAAAACAAAAAACTCAAAAAGCAAAAAAACTACTACTGCCACGATTCAGAAAAGCGACGAAGTCCTTGAGGACCTAAGGTTTTCGGCCACGTTGCTCGCTGAGACACAGATTCAGGTCCGCAAGGCCCTGGAGCAGGTAGCACCGTGCGACCGCCAGAGAATGCTCGACGATTTTTGCGCTGCCGTCAGGTTTGGAGTCATAAATAAATCCCAACTCGGCCGGCTTCACGGGGTGATAAAACGCTACCGAAACGGCGAGTACAACTTTAAACCGCTGCCTCCAGTACTAGTTTCGACATCACACGCAGCCCGCTCACCGCATACCGACTCACCTGCTCCATCTGTCGACACCTCAACTGTCAAGTCAGCAGAGCGGTCGAGTGTAGCGTTAGAAAGTTTGAAGAAAATTAAAGAAACAGATCTGTAGGCCTAATTGACGACTTCACCACCGTGCGACACCGAAAGGTCCTTCAAATAAAGTTAATAATCTCGGGAGACAACGATGAAAACCCTAAGCCTTCGAATCGCAGAGCGGGTAATCAAAAGTGCCGACCCTAGTACCCCCTCTGCGCATCGAGCAGTGGTCGTAATACATAAACAGGAAATCCTAGAAGCTATTCAGAATAGTTACTCGCTGCTGAGTATCTGGACAACTCTACGGAACGAGGGTGTGGTCAACTTCGGCTATCAAGCATTTAGTCGCCATACACGAATAATCGTATTCCCTCTAGCGGGCCATGCAGGCACAGACAATTAAACGTTGCGCCAGTAAACATAAATTACTGCTGAGGCAAACAATGGTGGCGATTTCTGATGCGGGACCGACCAAGACCGTTGTTCCAGTGAACAATTTTTAATTTTTCGCTTCCAGCACTGCCTTTTGTTGAGCTGAGCAACCTTAGCCAACCGAAAGAACAACGGAAATTCATGGAGCAAGATGGGTGAAGTTAGCAAACCGACAAGTCGGTTTGCCAATTTCACTCTCGCGTATTCGCGCTTGCGGCACTCAATGCTGTCTTGCTCTGCGAGGCGAGCCGCTACCGCGACGTTATGAACACCAGAAGGAGGTTAGAGAATGAGTTCTAACAGTCGACAGGAATACACCCGAAAAACACGGAAGGCATCTTCGGGTGCCGGTACTACTTGGAGAGGAACAAACAACTAAAGAGAACGCAGCGAATGTAAGTCTAACGGTTGCGGAATATCTAAGGCGACTAAGCCTCGGTTACGAGATTAAGAGCACGCTCGACTCTGAATACGTCCTGCAACTCGTAAAGGTAAACGCCGACCAAGGCAGACTTGGTGGATTACTGAAGCTGTGGCTAACCGATGACCCCAAGCTAGCCATCTGCGGCATTGCTTGGACGCCCGGTGTCGTGCGAGCTCTTCTAAAGCGAATAGAGGCCAACCAAGACGAAATGCTCCGGTTGGTTCAGGCACTGAAATTTTAGCGGCTAAAAACACGTAGACCCACACCAGCAACGGATGAACCTACGTCTTTTGAGACTCATAGGCCCGAGTAGCGACTATCTGAATCCAAATCCTAACTGCACAGCGACACGGTGAAGACGCTGGAGCACCTCTTTGTAATGCTCCGGCGATTGAGAGACGAACCGACTCCTTATACCTCCTCTGCCTCATTCCCGGGTTCGTAGTCATAGTCAGCCAGCTCGGCTGATACCTCACCTCTTTTGAGTTCGCCCAGTCCTGTCGTGCCGACCATCAAAGCGCTTTTGATCTCGATGTTGAATTCTATATCACGACCCGAAACATCATATTCCCTCCGATGACTACCGCTCGCAGAGCCAGAGAAGGTTACGCTAAGTCCATTTTCGAACGTAATGTCTTCCAAATCACCGATTTCAACCTCATCATAAATGGTGTCTGACTCAGCAATCGGACCGGATAGCTCATCGCTGTCTAGTAGCTCATATCTCATGTTCTCGCATGCTTCCCTGCAGACCTCTTCGATCTCATCTTTCGATAGCAACCTAAAGTCAAAATTCTCAAATATCGAAATTACATGATCGAATAATATTTCGGCGTCTAGGTTCTCGTTCCTTTCTCCTTCATCCTGAACGATTGTTTCTAGAGCTAGTGCGAATTCCTCACGGTCATAATAAATGTATGACACTTGAGCAAGGGTTTTGTTGTTGAAGGTATCGTCATCTACCAGTGTTTGAAAGCTCTTGTAGCCGAAAATCATCGCTACAATTTCAGCGAGGCCATTCAAAGATAAGTAAATCCCGTCATCCTTAAGGCTCTCTTCGACCGTCTGCATCAAGGCATAAGCTGCTGGAAAGCGATTTGATGCCAGAGCCGCTTTTAGCTGCGCACTTGCAAGACTAAAGCGCTCTTTTTCCAGCTCCGCATTCGCCTTCTTTTTCTCTTCTTCCAACTCAGCCTGATTAGCATGGCTTTTTGCTTCGGCTGCTGCGGCGATAGCAGCTTCAGCGGTGGCCTTGGCTTCTGCGGTCGCTGCGGCGGCTGCCTCGGCTTTCTCCCTGAGCCGGGTAGTCCTGTGTTTCCGTTGTTCGTTGACTTCTTTTCTCCGTTCAATGTCTAACTTGACATTCTCCGCTAAAAATTCTTTTTCGGGATCTGCCAGTAGCCGCTGTTTATTTAATGCTTCCTGCCGCTGAACCTTACTGATTTCTATCGCTACCGCTTGTTCGTGCAAGCGTTCATTAGCGTATCTCAGTATGGATTTCAAAAACCACGATACCCAAGGAAAGGCGAATATGAATAGAGCGGTCATGAGCAGAGGAATTGTTACGAGCGAATTGAATTCGAATATTTTCAATTCGTGGTAATGCTTGCTAGTCGCAGCTATACGATCTGTGGCTGTCCCTTCTCCCCAGACCAGCAGCGCCAAGCTGTCCCAGTTGCAGACTAACCATGACCCGATAAAAGCGCCGATGAATGGATCTTCAATCTTGGTTCTGGTGCTTCCAGAAATAGCCTCTAATATATCGTCAATGAATTTCACTATGGTTTACCAAATGTCTAAAAATCTATTCTGAGTGAAATCTGAAATTGCTCTGAGCACGTTCAGAACCAAATTTGAAAGCGTTCACAATAGCTCAGGAACCATCGCTATCACGATGTGCTTGACTCGGTTTGGGGGTGAGCTGCGGCGCTCGATTTCCGAGGGTTCTTGATGAACATGGCTGTGCCGCCGTGGCGCATGTCGATCTCGAAAAGCTCAGAGGTTCTGATAAGGTCGCCTAGCGTCCGGTGCCCATAGTTCACTGCTGAGAACGAGCTGTTATTGCGTATGAATTCACCGACCTTGCTCAGATGCGACCACCCTGCATCGTCAGCGGTTTTTTCTGCTGCGGTCCTGAGCAGCCGCACGAGTGAGGTGTCGCTACGCAGCTCGTTGCGTGTGCGCTTCGTCGATTTGAGTGGCTCACCCTCTGCAGCTTTCTCCTGATCGTCGCTCATCAGGTTCTCGGTGTAGATAAACTGCGAGCAAGCATCCACGAACGGCTTTGGAGTCTTCTTCTCGCCGAAGCCATACACTGGCAACCCGCTTTCGAGAAGGCGCAGCACGAGCGGTGTAAAGTCGCTGTCGCTCGTCATGAGCGCAAAAGCATCGACGTTCTTGCTGTATAGCAAGTCCATTGCGTCAATGATCATCGCCGAGTCAGTGGCGTTCTTGCCCTTGGTGAAAGCAAACTGCTGCATGGGCCGGATGGCGTATGGATGAACCTTCTCGACCCACCCTGCGAGGTGTGGAGAACTCCAGTTGCCGTGGGCATGCCTAATGTTCACCATGCCGTATTTCGCAAGCTCGTCGAGCACACCGCCTATTGCGGCATGGCTTACGTTGTCACAGTCAATCAGCAGCGCTATCCGTTTCGACTCCACAGCTCATCCCTTACCAGTGTCTTTCGAGCCGTCACTATGTCATCAGGCCAGTATGAGCGGCAAGGTTGCTTGCTGTCTTAATCAGCCGCTGGGATGATGCCAGTCCTCATTCACTCTGCAGGGACTGCCAGTGACCTTTATCCGCTCCATCCTCAGTGGCTACGCCGCAATACTGCCATTGGTGGCCATAGGCGCTGATGGGCCAAAGAGCGCTCAGGATTTTCAAGCCTCGGACACATGGCATGAGGTATTCAAAGGCGCGAATGATCAGACCGTGTCTACGAAAGGGGCTATCCGCACTGACGCTGGCCGGTATGAGGTTTGGTTCAAGATCGACTCTCCGCTACCGCCCATATGCCGTGGCAATGCATTTGCTCGAAGCCCAGCGGATTCTGTCATCTGTGAAAGCGAAAAGCGTTCGAAGACTGAGAGCAGTGTTAGCTACTACGAGATCAACTGTGCGAGAGGCACGTCGAGGATCACTCAGTCGATTGATTACAATTTCGAGGGTGAGGTGATTACGCAGTCGGACAATGAGAGCGCGAAATGGACACGCCCGTATCCTGACTCGATTGGCGAGGGACTGAATAGGCTGTTCTGCGAGAAGCGTGACTAGGGCTTCATTCTGAATCTGCTCTGAATACGTTCGAAACGGGTTTCTGATTTCGTTCTGAGCTGATCCTCAACGTGTTCAAATTTCGGCAAGAGGTTGGCACCTGTTTGATGCAACGAAGGGGAAATAAGGGAATCATCGGCAGGTTGAGAAGCATAGTCGGATTGGAAATTGAGGAAGCCTTTCGTCGGTGGTCTGCTGCTGAGCTTGCTGAAAAGAAAGCTTACCTCGAGAGCAAACGCCCTGATGCTTTCACGGTTGAGGACCATTACCTTTCTGCTGAGTGGGTGATTCAAAGATACCTGCCCGAAGGAGATGAGCCTACAAATGAGCAATGGTCAAAAAAAATCAAAGAGATAAGGCGAAAAATCGACATAAATATCGAAATGGCTGCGGCTGGAAAGTCACACCAAAAACAGCCTGACTCGTCAGATGAAGGCGATCCAGATTTTCAGCATGGGGCCACGGTGAATTCTCAATTTGCCTACGTCCGGACCGCCTAGTGCCACTACACCAGGTAGACCGTTCACCAGGCGGAAGATACGGGCTCCCCGAACTCAGCGATAGGCTGCCAAACCAATTCCAGACCGATCATGCAATGGGGACTTGTTTGCTGAGTCATTGAGGTCCTGATGATGGAACGCCAACCGGAGGAGCCTTGCGACTCACCTCGACGACACACGAGGCTCTATCACCCACTTTGGCTGTTTTTGCTTTGCGCAAAACGCCAGAGCGATAATTTTCTTCAATGGCTTGTAACACGGCACCGCCCATCAGCCTGAGGGAGATTTCACGGCCGATGGAGTCAATTAGTGATTGACGCATTTCTGATCCCCCTCTTGAGAGAGGGACCGTCTCCGGCCATGAACTAACGATGCAGCTCGTCGAAAGGCAGATTAGCGCGGGCGCTCTCGAGAAACCCATCCTCATCTTCAAACTTTTCACACACGTACTCACCTTCACGATTTCGATAGCCTACAGCAAGATCTGTCAGATGCTCTCGGTGGATCATGTATGCCGCTGTGGCCCTGGCCTGGCTGGCGTACTCCGAGCCTTGAAAAACAGCCCTCAACCCTCCCATAGCCAAATCACTGATTTCGTTTTGCTCTCGCAAGAAACCAATGAAAAGCTGCTGCCGGTCGGCCAGCTCCGCTTTGACGCCGCGTGGCCGACCGTCCTCGTGCTCGATCCCAAAGATAAAGGCAGCACCGTGGACTCAACGAACACCACATCTCGGAACACCTGGCAGTCTCTGCCTGGAGCACACGCCTTGATATCGGCTATCCATAGCTCGTCGGAACTGTTGTCTGTGAATTTCATCACTAGACGCGGAACAGAAGCTGCAAAAATTGTGGCAGCCAATCTGGCATCACTCATCGAGAGTATCTCCCATTCAGACTCAATTGCGGACGGTAGAAATCGACCAAGATCAGCCATCGCACCTATCTAATAAACCAAGAACGACTCAGGGTATGGGGCACGGACTGTGCCTCAAGCAAGTCACCGTTTACCTGGCATCGAATGCATTCAAGGCATGCAAGAGCCAGTGCAAACCATATGTTGCGCCCCCCACCCGAAAATTTTCTATCCTGCTCTAGCGGGGAGTCATCGCGCTCGTTGTAGATGACACTCAGGGTCGTGGGAATCACCTCAAGCCGTAGACACACGGTACTGGACAGCAATAGTATAGTGCCATCATGCAGGTGGACCAGCTACGGTCCAGCTGATGCGGAATTTTGGGAAGGCTCAGAAATGGATTTCACGCCCTTTATGGTCTGTGACGTAACGGCTAGACCCTCCTACTCCATTCGTGGACTCGCTGGCGTTCCTGCGTCGTACATAGAACGTGGCGGAAATCCAAAAATCGCCTGGCAAATCCACAATCTTCCACGCTCACTATTGCGTTATACGATCCGCTTGGCCAAGACATTCAACTGCCTAGCTACTTGGATCCTGCTTATCCAGCAAGTCAGTACCCAAAGGTTGATAAGGGCTCATAATTTCGACACATCAGCCCTAGACAGGGATATCCGCTCTGCCTAATAGAACCCATAATTTTTTGAGGCGCGGTGTTATATGGACATACAAAGTATCAAGACCCTTATTGCTTCACTCCCTCCGGCCTCAGCTTTTGCTTCTGGCGTTAAGACAAACACTGTCGGCCAAAGCGTTTCATTTGAACTATTGCACGGATGGGACATTTCGCTAGCGAATAAATGCGATACCGAGTGGACTGCCAAAAATATAGAAATACTCTACTGCGTAAAAAGCTCAACTACAAGCGAGGCGGAGTTAATAAAAAAAATATCCGAACTGCACATGGAAGATGCCCACTGGAGATGGACCGCAAAAGCTATCCATCACAGCACACAGGAATACAACTGGTTTTTCTATCTGGCTGAAGATGCTGTTCAGGCAGCCTGCCTCATATACCATCCCAAAGATAGCGTTATAGATGGTCAAGGAATTTTCTACATTGAGTATGTAGCTGTCGCACCTTGGAATAGGCCTAACCCGCTGAGCAACGCACGTTTCAAGGGGGTCGGATCAGATCTGATTAGGTATGCGTCAAAATACGCTACTGAGACCTTAGGGTTGCGTCCTGGATTTTCGTTGCACTCTCTACCAAAAGCCGCCGCCTATTACGACAAAATCGGCATGATATGCTTTCCAGACAGAAAAAAAGAAAGCTTGGATTATTACGAGATGGCCAGAGACGTCGCTCTAGAATTTGGGGCAACAGTAAATGGATGATAACCATGAGCTAGAGGATTTTTTCGTCTCTACATCTGACTGCACTCCGGAGCGACTGTTAGAGGCGTTAGAAAATTATTCTGCCATCTCGAAAAAACTAGCGAATAACGACCCCCTTATTTTTAAGGATCTGCTTTCGGGAGCGATGAATAACGCATTATTCAGGCGTAGTGATACAGGCAAAGAAACTGAGGTATTCTGCTGGCTTTCACAGGTTCAGCGCTATGCTGAAATTGTCGTTTCTACTGGGAAAGTTAAGCGATTCGAAGGTCTTGATAAAGACACCTTGAAAAATATATGCAGACTATCTCTGGACAGCAAAAACACCAAACATATATCTAGTTCTCTATGGGCGCTTGGTATAGTTCTGATTTATCTGCCTCAAACCGCAGGAATGAAAACTGACGGAGTATTCTTCAAACTCGAAGGTGGCACCCCTGTAATAGGCATGACACTCAGATATGATCGATATGACTATTTCTGGTTCACGCTAATGCACGAGCTATCCCACATTTCAATGCACTATGATCGATTTGAGGGTGCGCACTTCGATTCCCTTGAGGATATTGGCGAAGATATCACCGAGCTAGAAGCAAACCAGCTTGCTAAAGAATCATTAATTAGCCGTAGCGATTGGCGATCTGCCTCTGCTCGCAGGCATCGTAATGAAGAAGAACTATATAAAGACGCAGAAAAACTTTCGATACACCCTGCAATCCTCGCAGGCCTTATAAGGCACGAATCAGGGAATTTCTCTCTGTTCAGCAGAATTATTCACGAGATTAGCGTCACAAGGATGATAAGTGAAGATGCCTAAGTACATTCCGTTTCTCAAAGCCAAAGCTAATGAGTTTGGAGCAGTCAAATCTCTTAGCAAAGAAAGAAAACAGCTAATAGTCCCTTTTTTCGATCTTCCTCTGAAAAAAGATATGGATGCGACAAGTTTGACGAAAAACATAGAGACAGCTTCTCGAAAATTCTGCCTAAACACAAAGGGCATACCTGAGTATTTCGTAGACGATTACGATATCCCGGATTCGATCCTTATAGGAGGCCGCCCCAGCTATGAATATTTCGCCGCTCGCATGCACGCGCAGGGCCTCAGCTTCAACCCCGTTGTTGGCGTAGATCGCACCGTCGACCGAAATGCCTGCGTTTTCACGCCAGCGATCACTAAGGCTGGAAAAAACAGACGTATTGCTTTAAGAGTCTCTAGTGAAGACTTGATCAGCTACAACCTCATTAGAACAGACATTCTGCATCTCATAGCGATGGGGCAAGGTATCTACGATCACTGGGTACTTGTCATTGATAATAGAGTTTGCAAAGGGGTCGACGCGACAGTTCGGGCAGCTCAGATCAAGGCGTTTTGCCTCGCTGCCGCTTTAGATCACGCATATGAGGCCATCGTAATTACTGGGTCTAGTCTTCTACCCGCCATCGGTGGGATACTTTCAACCAACAATGAGATACACCTTTTACGCACCGAGACGGTCATTTACAAGACCTCTATTATAGGCCTCAATGGTCATAAGGTAATCTTTGGTGACTACACCATTGTAAGCCCCGACTACTCCGACTCTGACATCGACCCACGCAACATGTTAAACGTTACCGCCCCCAAGGTCGTCTACTCTTATGATGACAGGCATTACATTGTGCGCGGAGGGGGTATCAAGACGCATCCGAGAGGATTCAAACAATATAATGACATCGCAGCCACTATAGTAGCGAAGACTTTTTTTCGACACGGAAACTCGGAGGGTGACCTGTATTTGGTTCAGAAGGCGGCGGGGCTTGGATCAACAGTTATGCCAGGGAGTATTTTGAAGCCTACAATAAACTCGCACATTGCATTCATGCTTGATGTTTTATAAGACTTCTTAGCACAAGAGCCTGGCCTATCGTAAGGCTGAGCTCTTGGGTCCCATAAGCTTGAGAAATCAAAAATGACAGGGCATTTCTATTTATCTTAGCTTGCACTTTTTCTTCGATCTTACTAGCAATATCAAAAAGCTCATCTCGCCAGAGCGTTAGCAAGGCCACCTGCTTATCAAACGAAGGATTTTTTAAAGCTTGGCGAACAGGTTTGAAAACGACAACTCCTTTAGAGTTGCATTTTGCCTCAAGCACACCCCAGTGATCGGGCGCGATTTTGATTGCTTTGGACATATGTTTAGAGGTAGTCACTAAAGTGACTTTTCGGAAAGCGAGGTTATAGTAAACTCCTTGCTGAGCAATTCTTTCAACCTTGTCACCATCCCCCTTGATCTCATAGCAATGAGCCTCTCTATGGATCGCAACTACATCTGCAATAGCATTGCCATTATGAATACGCAGTTCTTCAATAACAGCTTTAGGCTGTGGGTATGCATTTCTAAGCCTACTTACCAACGCGGCACGGATCAATGGGTCATTTAACATAGCAGGCAACACACTCACAACATTATCATCGCTTAATAGTACATTGCGCACGAGTACCGACATAGGCCATGCCACAGAAAGCCAAAGCCAGAAGCAATTGTATCATTGACTTGCGGGAGGCGCGTCAGTCCAGGTGCTGGAATATCTTAATCCCACGCTTGCTGCCAGCCAGTCTGACGCATCGGTAGCTCAGGCGCGCGCTCGTGCAGATGCACTGATCGACGTAGCCCCACTTCAACCAGTCTTCAGCTTCCTAGAGGTCATTGGTAGCAGGTATCTGTCCGATGTGCTGCGGAGGTATCAGAGACCTTCCCGACTCTGAGCCGACCATGAGTCGCATGACTGTGATCGCATACGATCTCTAAGCTTCAAAAATCGGTACACTCAAGGTACGGTAACCAGCTTTAGCAACCTTCTCAAAACTACGCTCAACACCACGTGTCACAGGGCCCTCAGCTATGCCAACCTACATTTACCTACGACAGCTTTCTCTAGGCATACCTGCTCGCCCAGCAACTCATAATCCTTTGGTCCACGGCTCCAGTCTGTGTGGGCCCCAAAAAATGGCATACGTTCCAGAACCTTAAGCCATTACCTTTCTAAATAGCCCCTTTCCCTATTCAACCTTTCCATCAGATCGATTCACCATCGATTCGCACGCTGGCTTTGCCACTGTCCGAGTTCGGAATCCGCACTTCTACATGCTTACCTGAGTCGGTAGTGACGGTGATCACGACGCTCTTGGGAGGCGGACGCATGTCATCTCCGCATATCAGCAACACCGCATCCTCGCCGGAAGCGTTTTCATCGAGAGGGTCCCATAGGTCGCCGTTCACAAGCGGTGCACTGATTTTGATCGACATCCTGTTTCTCCATTGAGTTATTCGCTTGTAGTGATCAGCAACGCCCGACCAGAACATCTAGCTTTCCCGACCCGTGCCGGGACAGGACCACTACCCACCCTGCCACTACCCTTACTCAGCACCAACCTGACCGCAATCGGGAGCCGTGTCCCCCGTCATCAACCACAGCGTGTACTTCTTGAAATCCGGGTGATTGGTCACTTTGCAAAGCGCCCCGTACCCCATCTCAAACATCGACGCCTCGTATTTTTTATACGTGCTGAGGCTGATGCCTACCCGCTCGCAAAATTCGGACTGGGTTAACCCCTCCGCGCGCCGGATCGCTTTCAATTTAATCGCCAAATCCACAAATCACCTTCTTGACAGGTTCCTATATAGGGCACATTATGTGGAACCCATATAGGAACCCATATCACCATCACCGCTGGAGAGATTATCAGAACACCGCTCTTGACCTGCATGGCCTGCGTAACCACAGGTGAACGGCCAGCCATTTCTGTTTAAAAAAGGCTGAACCCTCAGCTTTCAAAAACACACATCAACCAAAAAACGGTGCACAAGCGCCAACGGGATCGGCTTGCCCGAAAAAACCCAAGACTCTGCGTCTTCAACTATCCAAGGAGGTATCACATGACAAAAATCACTCTGCACTGCCTGTCGCAACTCCAACCTCGCCCCGAGCACGCCACTGATCACACCGGTAAACGTCGAGGCAAACTGACGGCGATTGCCTGGTGCCGCTCAAGTCGCTCCGGTAAAGGGGCTGTGTGGGTATGTCGTTGTGATTGCGGGCTGTTCGAGTATCGACGACCTGGGACATGGGCGAGCAGGGTTTCACCCGATGACATGTGTGACACGTGTCTGCGGGAAAAAGGGCCGAATGCCAGGGATACCGCTTCGCAGCGGCTGCAGCGATGGGTGGATAGCTTGCGTGATCTCGGTCTGACCGATTCGGAAATTGCCCGGATTCAGATGCCGGGCATGATGGTGGAGACCAGAGGCAGAACACTCTTTGAGATACGGGAGCAACTGGCCGAAAAACCAGCCTGAGGCATCTTTTGGCCAGGTTGTCGCTTCCAGTACCCAACGCCTTGGTAGCTGTCGCGAGATGTGTGTACAGATTGAGTCGCTGCGCGCCCCGTTGACATCAGCCTCTTGGATGCACACACATCTCGCCACCCTGACTGTCTCCTTCAGGTTGACAGACAAACCTTTTTCAAGCGCTTTTTCGACGCTCAGATGGACATTAATCTAGCCACACGTTGAAACGACAACCACTCACCACTTCGAAAAAGGATTCCACCATGAACAACGCCACTTACAACCGCCTGAACAAAGACGACGCCGTAGTTCTGCTGGTGGACCACCAGACCGGTCTTATTTCACTGGTGCAGGACTTCACCCCGAACGAGTTCAAGAACAACGTGTTGGCGTTGGCCGACGTGGCGAAGTTCTTTGAGCTGCCAACCATCCTGACCACCAGTTTCGAACAAGGCCCGAATGGTCCGCTGGTACCGGAACTCAAAGAGATGTTCCCGGACGCGCCTTACATCGCTCGCCCTGGCCAGATCAACGCCTGGGACAACGAAGACTTCGTCAAGGCGATCAAGGCCACTGGCCGCAAGCAACTGATCATTGCCGGTGTCGTGACGGATGTCTGTGTAGCCTTCCCGACGTTGTCGGCGCTGGCTGAAGGCTTTGATGTGTTCGTGGTGACCGACTCTTCCGGCACGTTCAACACGGCTGTGCAGCAGGCCGCCTGGAACCGCATGACACAGGCCGGCGCGCAGATGATGAACTGGTTCTCGGTGGCGTGTGAGTTGCAGCGTGACTGGCGCAACGATATCGAAGGTTTGGGCAATCTGTTGTCGCAGCGTATTCCGAACTATCGCAATCTCATGAACAGCTATGCAGCCTTGACTGCACGTTGACCGGTAATCGCAGGAGGGCATTTTGCCCTCCTGCATGCACCTCGATATCAACGCTGACTAAAGCGGTACCGCCCTCAGCTCGGCATTCCCCTCAACCTGAGCACTTCCCTCGCTTGAATCCCCCGCTCCTCTTCACTCAATGCCCGCTCGCAATATTCACGACTCAGGAAAAGTATCACGTCGTTCCCATCCGGCTCTGCGGCATACCCCGGATGACCTGCAACCTCCACAAGCAGTGCCTCGGTAACCGGCGCGACATGAAAATGCAAACTGAACCCGGCAGAGAATCCCAATTTATATATCACCACTTTTCGAGGCTCATACGCCCGCACCAGAAGCTGTTCTGTTCTGCGCAAAACACCTCCCAGCTCGGCCAGCGCCGCCTCGTTCAGGTTGCCCAGATCAGAAGCGGGTGCAACAGACGCAACCATCAGATAGCCGCGATATCGCGCATCACGTCGATGGCTGACACGCCAGTGCCCGGTCTCAAAGATGTCCCACTCAGTCATACGCCCCTCCTCTGGTCCCTTATCTGTAACTGACTCACAACGGAAGATATGACATTGCACCTCAGGCATGCGAAATTGCAGGCACTTGTTATCCAACGTACCAGCAGGAAAGGCTCTCAATGGACCTGACATTCAGCCACATCGACGTTCTCGTCACCGACCTTGAAGAAGCTTGCGCTTATTACGCGCAGATCCTGCAAGCCAAAATCTCCAGAACCCTGATCTGGGAACGCGGCGGTCTGCATGTGCGTTATGCCATTGCGATGATCGGCACTGAACGCTTCATGCTGGTCCAGCCGTTGGCGGGGAATCTGAAGGACCTGCTGGATACGTCAGGCGAGGGCATGATTTATCGACATTGTTATTCGACGCCGGATATCGAGAAGGCTTACGACGAACTGATCGCAGCCGGTGTGCAACCGGAGGACGAGAACGGCAAACCGCTTGATCGCTCAAACCTGCAATCGCCGTCCGGGGGAAGGATTATCTGGCTGCCCAAACGGTTCGGGCATTTCTCGGTGGAGATTCTGGAAGAGAAGACGCTGGAGGCGTTTATCGAGGCGGCGTTTGCCTGAAGTCTAATAACGCGCGACTGACACACCGCACCAACCTCATCGCGGGCAAGCCCCCTCCCACAACTCGATGTTCGCCACGACACTGCGCAAGCTCCCCCTCCCCTCGCTATTTCCAGAATCACAGCTAAACCTAGTACAGGCGCATCATGCACTTCGTCACCCAATTGTCATCAACCGGACGGATGGCGCCTGTGCGCTCTCAAGTTGCCATGATCGAGGCAGATAACCCCTAAGTTGCTTTCATCCGCTGCAATGTTCAAGGATCGAACCTATGACGTCGAGTCAGTACGGCAGTACTCCAGGTCAAAGTCATCCACGTTTCCTCTGGTTTCCACTGGTCCCGGTGATCCCGGCCATTGCCTGGATTCTGACTCAGTCGGGCACCTCTCCTGCCAATCTTGCTGCCTGTGGCGTACTGGCCGTTCTGGGTGTCGGTGCCGGGGTGTGGAGTGCGCGTTCGCAACGTGAGCAGGCTGTGCGTCTGACCGCCGATGCGCTTACGCAGCATCAGTCCAATGACGCTGCAATCGGCGCGAAGGCTTCTCGGGCGCAGCTCAATGAAGTGCTGCTGGGTGCGATGCCGATCTGGGCCAAGCAGGTCGAAAGCTCGCGTCAGCAGACCGAGACCGCCATTATCGAGCTGACCAGTCGGTTCACCGGTATTTCCGAACGATTGCAGGAAACTGTTCAGGCGTCGCAGCAGGCCGCAGGTGAGCTGGACGGGCAGAATGCAGACGGCGCGCTCAAGGTGCTGGCGCAGAGTGACAGCGAGCTGAGCCAGGTCATCGATTCCCTGAAAGCCACGCAGGCCAGCCGCGACCAGACGCTGACTCAGGTGCGCAGCCTCACGGCCTATACCGGCGAGTTACGTACCATGGCGGCCGACGTTGCGGCCATCGCGGCGCAGACCAACCTGCTGGCCCTCAATGCGGCCATTGAAGCAGCCCGCGCCGGTGAAGCCGGGCGAGGCTTTGCGGTGGTGGCCGATGCGGTGCGCAGCCTGTCGAGCAAGTCCAGCGAGACCGGCCAGCAGATGTCGGCCAAGGTCGACATCATCAACAACGCAATCACCCAGTTGGTTGAGGCCGCCTCCAGCGGCGCGGATCAGGACAGCCATTCGGTGACCGAGTCCGAACAAAGCATTCAACACGTGCTGCAGCGTTTCCAGAGCATAACCGGACGTCTCGCCGAGTCCGCCGACCTGCTCAAGCAGGAAAGCTACGGCATTCGCGACGAGATGACCGAGGTGCTGGTCAGCCTGCAGTTTCAGGACCGAGTCAGTCAGATCCTTACCCACGTGCGCGACAACATTGACTCGCTGCACACCCATTTGCAGCAATCCAGCCAGTCTCCAGACGAAGCCGTCGCGATCAATGCCCGCGAGTGGCTGGCACGCATGGAATCCACTTACGCCACTGACGAACAGCGTCTTACACATCGCGGCGAATCAGCAGCGCAGCAGAATTCTCAGGAAATCACGTTCTTCTAGGAGCGAATCATGGCTAAGAGTGTATTGGTGGTCGACGACTCAAGCAGCGTTCGGCAGGTCGTCGGCATCGCGCTGAAAAGTGCGGGATACGACGTGATCGAAGCCAGCGACGGCAAGGATGCACTGGGCAAGCTCACCGGGCAGAAGGTCCACCTGATCATCAGCGACGTGAACATGCCGAACATGGATGGCATCACGTTCGTCAAGGAAGTGAAGAAGCTGGCCAGTTACAAGTTCACGCCCATCATCATGCTGACCACCGAGTCCCAGGAATCCAAGAAGGCTGAAGGCCAGGCTGCCGGGGCCAAGGCCTGGGTGGTCAAGCCGTTCCAGCCTGCACAGATGCTGGCGGCGGTCTCCAAACTCATTCTGCCCTGAGTGTCCGGGCCACGGAGGCCAGCATGCCGATGTTGAGCGAAACCACTGCTGACACCGTGCGTGTCAGCATCGATGGCGAACTGACGATTTACACCGTGACCGAGCTTGCTGCGGGCCTGCTGCCGCAGATGGGTGCCGCGCCGCGCATGGAGATTGACCTGTCGCAGGTGACGGAAATGGACGGCGCGGGGTTTCAACTGCTGGCGGTCATCGAGCGCGAGGCTGGCAGGACCGGCACCGCGCTCAGCCTGACCGGGCAGAGCAAGGCGGTCGTGGAAACATTCGAACTGTGTCATCCGGGTGCCTTCGCTTAGCGCCCGTTGCAGTGTGGTTCAGTGACCGAAAAGGAAGTTCACGTGAGCATTAATCTTGATCAGGCACAGCAGACGTTCATCGTCGAGGCGCGCGAGCTGTTGCTGGCCATGGAGGAATCCCTCCTGCAACTGGAAAGCGAGCCGGGCGATCAGGATGCCATCGGTGCGATATTCCGTGCGGCCCACACCATCAAGGGCTCTGCGGGGTTGTTCGGCCTGACGCCAATCGTCAGCTTTACCCATATTGTCGAAGACGTGCTCGACCGGTTGCGTGAAGGCAGCGTCTCGGTGGATGCGGCGTTGATCGCAGTGCTGCTCAGGTCCGGCGACCACATGCTTGAACTGATCGACGTGGTAGCCAGCCGCGGCGAGCAGCTTGCAGCCGCAGCGCTGGAGCGTGAAGCGGCGCTGCGTCAGGCCTTGCAGGCGTATCAGGCACCTGCGGAAGCGGCTGCCCGGCCTGTGCAGACGCCCACTGTCAGCGATGTGCAGACGTCCATGCTGTGGCACATTTCCCTGCGCTTTGGCGTGGACGTGTTTCGCAACGGCATGGACCCGCTGTCATTCCTGCGCTATCTCAATACGCTGGGCCAGATGGTCCAGGTCACGACGGTGACCGACAGCATTCCGGCTGTTGAGGAATGGGACCCTGAATCCTGCCACCTGGGTTTCGAGATCGACTTCCGCTCGGCAGCCGGGCACGCAGCAATCAATGAAGTGTTCGATTTCGTGCGCGAAGACTGTGCGGTAGAGATCACAGCCGTGAACGAAACCATCACAGCGACCGGCACCGATCTGATGTCGCAGAACGACAACAGCCCGGTCGTCAGCAGTGGCGAACTGCTGGGCGATCAGCGCGCCGTGCCGCGAGGCCCTGCACAGGTTTCCACAGAGCGCACCTCACCCGCGAACGAACAGAAGAACAAGGACGGCCGCTATGTGCGGGTCAACGCCGACAAGCTCGATGAACTGATCAATCTGGTCGGCGAACTGGTCATCGCCAGCGCTGGCGCGAATCTGCTGGCGCGCTCCTGCAACCATGCGCCGCTTCAGGAGGCCAGCTCGACGGTATCGGGGCTGGTCGAGGAAATACTCGATGGTGCCCTGCACCTGCGCATGATCCCCATCGGCGACACCTTCAACCGCTTCCGTCGAGTGGTGCGCGATGTCAGCCAGGAACTGGGCAAGGACATCGACCTGATTATCAGTGGCGCAGAGACCGAGCTGGACAAGACCGTGGTCGAAAAAATCGGCGACCCGCTGATGCACCTGTTGCGCAACTCCATGGACCACGGCATTGAAAGCGCTGAAGCGCGTCGTGCTTCAGGCAAGTCGGCAAAGGGTCATTTGAACCTCAACGCCTACCACGACTCGGGCAGCATCGTGATCGAGATTGCCGATGACGGCGCTGGCCTCAACCGCGAGCGGATTCTGGAGAAGGCTCAGGAGCGCGGACTGGTGGCCAGCGGTGCGGTGCTGACCGATCAGGAGATCTACAACCTGATTTTCGAGCCCGGTTTTTCCACTGCCGAGGCGGTCACCAATCTGTCCGGGCGTGGCGTCGGCATGGACGTGGTCAAGCGCAACATCACCCTGCTGCGCGGCACCGTGGACCTGGACAGCCAACCCGGCCAGGGCACCATCGTGCGGATCCGCCTGCCGCTGACGCTGGCGATCATCAACGGTTTTCTGGTCGGCATCGATCAATCGACGTATGTCATTCCTCTGGACATGGTTCAAGAGTGCATCGAGCTCGACGAACAGGACCTTCAGTCCAGCCGCGACAATGGCTATCTGGACCTGCGCGGCGAGGTACTGCCGCTGGTGTACCTGCGCGATCACTTCAATCACGAAGGTCCCGCCGCGCGCCGTCAGAATGTGGTGGTGGTGCGTTACGCAGAGCACAAGGCCGGGCTGGTGGTGGACGACCTGCTCGGCGAATTCCAGACCGTGATCAAACCGCTGGGCAAACTGTTCGGCGGCCTGCGTGGCATCAGCGGCTCGACCATTCTGGGCAGCGGCGCGGTGGCACTGATTCTCGACATACCGGCACTGCTCAACCAGATCGTCCAACTGGAAGCCCGCTCGACCCAAACCCCTTATTCGCTGTCGGCTGCGGCCCGCTGACGCGCCTGTATTTCCATGGAGGTAACCCCGATGAAATGGTTTTACGATCTGAAGATATCCACCAAGTTGATCACCTCCTTTCTGGTCGTGCTGGCGCTGACGGCGGCCATGGGCGTGTTCGCCATCATTCAGCTCGGGCAGGTCAACCAGACCGCTCAGGACATGAAGGAAAACTGGATGCCCTCCATGCGCGCCGCTTCGGGCATGCGCTTTTACGCCGCCAGCTACCGACTGAAGGAAAACCGGCACATCGCAGCCGATACGGAGCAGGAAAAGACCCAGATGGAGCAGGAGGCTGCCGAAGCGCGCAAGCAGTTCGAAACCCGCCTTGGCACCTATGAACATCTGCTGTCCAACGACACGGATCGCCAAATGCTCAACAGCGTGACCACTGCATGGTCCGCGTATCTGGTGGTCAGCAAAGAACTGTTCGACCTTTCACGGCAGGGTCTCGAGAATCAGGCTCGCACGCTGTTGAAGAACGAATCGAAACTGCACTTCGATGAAGCGACCAATCAGCTCCAGAAAATGGTCGAGTTCAACGATGCAGGCGCAACCACGGCCAGCGAGAAAGGCACAGCCCTGTATGAAAACGCACGCATCTCGATCATTGCAGTGCTGGTCGCTGCGCTGCTGATCGGGCTGGGCCTGGCGCTGTTCATCGCTCGTATCATTTCCCGTCCGCTCAAGGACGCCGCCATTGCCGCCGAGCAATTGGCCGAAGGCAATCTGAGCGCGCACATTTCGGAAGGTTCGAAAGACGAAACCGGGATGGTGCTCAACGCCATGCGCAACATGGTCGGCAAGCTGTCGCATATCATCGGCGAAGTGCGAAACGCCGCCGACAACCTGGCCAGCGCCTCGGAAGAAGTCAGCGCCACGGCTCAGTCCATGAGTCAGGCCACCAGCGAACAGGCCGCCAGCGTTGAAGAGACCAGCGCTTCGGTCGAACAGATGAGCGCCAGCATCAATCAGAACACCGAGAACGCCAAGGTCACCGACGGCATGGCCAGCAAGGCCGCCAAGGAAGCCACAGAAGGCGGCGATTCGGTGCAGCAGACCGTGGTGGCGATGAAAAAAATCGCTCAGCGCATCAGCATCATCGACGACATCGCCTACCAGACCAACCTGCTGGCCCTCAACGCGGCCATCGAAGCGGCCCGTGCGGGCGAGCACGGCAAGGGCTTTGCCGTGGTTGCCGCCGAAGTGCGCAAGCTGGCCGAGCGCAGCCAGGTGGCGGCTCAGGAAATCGGCGAGCTGTCTTCGAGCAGCGTGGACATGGCCGAGAAGGCCGGCAAGTTGCTGGACGAGATGGTGCCGTCGATCAACAAGACCTCGGATCTGGTGCAGGAGATCAGCGCTGCGTCCGAAGAACAGGCCGCAGGCGTGGCGCAGATCAATACCGCCATGACCCAACTCAACCAGGTGACGCAGCAGAACGCGTCGAGCAGTGAAGAGCTGGCGGCCACAGCCGAAGAGATGAGCAGCCAGGCCGAACAGCTGCAGCAGGCCATGAGCTTCTTCGTTTTGAGTCCGGCTTCCAGAGCGGCCGTGAACGACATCAGTGTCGACACCTCCGGCAGTACGCCGCCTCGCCAGCCGTCGCGCCCGGTCAAGACCGCCCCCAAAAAGGCGTTTGCCTACAACATGGCCAGCGCGCCGGATGAATCGGAATTCACCCGTTTCTGATCGCAGACCGGATACAGGTCATACAGGGAGAACGACATGGGCGCACTGGCCAAGACACACCAGACCGCATCCGCAGTGGAAGAAGAGGCGCAGTACCTGACCTTCATGCTCGGTGGCGAGATGTTCGCCATCGGCATTCTGGGCATCAAGGAAATCATCGAGTACGGCAGCCTGACCGTGGTGCCGATGATGCCCTCGTTCGTGCGCGGAGTGATCAACCTGCGGGGCGCTGTCGTGCCGGTGGTCGATCTGTCGGCGCGGTTTGGCCGGCAAAACTCGCAAACCACACGACGCAGTTGCGTGATCATCATCGAAGCCAGCACTGAAGACGGTCAGCCGCAGGACATCGGTCTGCTGGTCGATACGGTTTCGGCCGTGCTGGAAATTCCCGCTTCGCAGATCGAGCCGCCGCCCAATTTCGGCGCGCGCATTCGTGCCGACTTCATCAGCGGCATGGCCAAGGTCGAGGGCAAGTTCGTCATCGTGCTGGAGGTCGAGCGCGTGCTATCCATCGACGAGATGTCGAGCCTGGCCGAAGCAGGCCAGACGCCTGCTCTCGACTTCGACGCACACTGAGACTCGCACATGCCTGACACAGCCGCACTCAACGACCGCGAATTCGGCCAGTTCCAATCCTGGCTGTATCGCGCAGCGGGTATCAATCTGTCGCCTGCCAAGAAGGCGCTGGTGGCCGGACGCCTGTTCAAGCGTCTCAAGCACTATGAACTGAAAAGCTATGGCGACTATTTCAAGCTGATCATGACGGACCAGCGCCACGGTGAACTGCAGATCGCGCTGGACCTGCTGACGACCAACGAGACGTACTTCTTCCGGGAGCCCAAGCACTTCGATTTTCTGCGCCAACACGTGTTGCCCCTGGCAACGCCGGGCAAGACGTTTCGACTGTGGAGCGCTGCCAGTTCGTCCGGCGAAGAGCCCTACAGCCTGGCCATGACCCTGGCCGAAGGCTTGGGAACCACGCCCTGGGAAATCATCGGCTCGGACATCAGCACGCAGGTGCTGGCCAAGGCGCGCACCGGTCATTACCCCATGGAACGCGCCGGCACGCTTGCGCAGCCGTTGCTGGTCAAGTACTGCCTGAAGGGCACCGGGCGTCAGGAAGGCACCTTTCTGATCGAGAAGTCGCTGCGCAACCGGGTCAATTTCGTTCAGGTAAACCTCAACGAAACCCTGCCGGATCTGGGCGAATTCGACGTGATCTTTCTGCGCAACGTGATGATCTATTTCGATCAGGAAACCAAGAGCAAAGTCGTCGCGCGCCTGCTGCCGCGTCTCAAGTCGGGCGGTTTTTTCATCATCAGCCACTCGGAAAGCCTCAACGGTGTGAACGACACCCTGAAGCTGGTCGCCCCCTCGATTTACCGCAAACCATGAAAAAGCCTGTCGGCGCGGCCGAAGTGGTGCTGGCTCCCGGTGAAGTGAGCTTCGCGACCCGCCCTACCCGTCTGCGCACTCTGCTGGGGTCCTGCGTGGCAATCACCTTTTGGCATCCGCTGCGGCATATTGGCGGCATGTGCCACTTTATGCTTCCGGGACGCATCCGCAGAGGCCAGCCACTGGACGGCAAGTACGCCGATGAAGCACTCGAATTGCTGATCCGCCATGCCCGAATCAATGACACGCGGCCTGAGGACTATCAGGTCAAGCTGTTCGGCGGTGGCGAAATGTTTCCCTGCCATCGCAACGGTCTGCATAGGCATGACGTTGCCAATCTCAACATCAACGCCGCACTGAATCTCGCCGAGCAGCACCACTTGCACCTGATGGCCCAGGACATGGGCAGCACCGGCTACCGCAACATCATCTTCGACCTTTGGAACGGCAACGTCTGGGTCCGGCACACACCAACAGGGACCATCGAAAAAGATGCCAACCAAAAAAATCAGCGTACTGCTGGTCGATGACTCGGCCGTGGTTCGCCAGGTGCTGCTGGCGATCCTCAATGACACGCCCGACATGCATGTGATGGGTGCCGCTTCGGACCCGATCTTTGCCATGGACAAGCTGGCCAAGGAATGGCCGGACGTCATCGTGCTGGACGTGGAGATGCCGCGCATGGACGGCATCACCTTTCTCAAGAAGATCATGAGCGAGCGGCCGACGCCGGTGGTGATCTGCTCGTCGCTGACGCAGAAAGGCGCAGAAACCTCATTGCAGGCACTGTCCGCAGGCGCCGTGGAAATCATCACCAAACCCACCACAGGCCTGAAGAACTTTCTCATCGAGTCGGCAGCAGAATTGGTGACGGCGATCCGAGCGGCGGCCAACTCCAACGTCAGGAATCTGGGGAAACGGGCTGCGGTTCCGGTTCTGGCGCCCGCCAGCAAGCTCACTGCAGACGCCATCCTGCCCGCTGCCAACGGCCACGCCATGGCTCAGACAACCGAACGGATTGTCGCCATCGGTACCTCGACCGGGGGAACCCAGGCGCTGGAAGCTGTGCTGACGTCCTTGCCCCGGGTGTGTCCCGGCATGGTCATCGTCCAGCACATGCCGGAGAAATTTACCGCCTCGTTCGCGGCACGCCTCAACGATCTGTGTCAGATAGAAGTTCGCGAAGCGAAAAACAACGACCGGATCCTGCCCGGACTGGCGCTAATTGCGCCAGGCGGCAAGCACATGATGGTGACCCGCAGCGGCGCCTACTATCACGCCCAGGTCATCGACGGTCCGCTGGTCAACCGGCATCGGCCGTCGGTGGATGTGCTGTTTCGTTCGGTGGCCAAATTCGCGGGCAAGAACGCCACCGGGATCATCATGACCGGCATGGGCGACGACGGCGCGCGTGGTCTCAAGGAAATGCTCGATGCCGGCAGCTCGACTGTCGCTCAGGACGAAGCAAGCTGCGTGGTGTTCGGCATGCCCAAGGAAGCCATCAAACTCAACGCCGCGCAACGCATCATGCCGCTGCAGGAAATTCATCAGGCCATACTGCATCGTTAGGCCTGCGCATCAGGAAACCGAACCTGGAGAGCAACCCAGCCATCAATCGTAAAACGGCGCAACCGGCACCCGACTGCCCACGAAAAAGCTGTCCGCCACCAGCCGCAATGGTTGCAGGTCCAGGTCGCTCTTCCTATCGCCAATCAGTTGCTGAAAATGCCGATATACCACGGCGTATTCGCCCTCTTGCGAGACTGTCTGGCGCACGCCATCGATGCTCAACAACGCGCCGCCGTTATCCAGCCGCAGGACGCCTTCTGCGCAACGGATTTCAATGCTCCACAGTTCGTTTTGACCGTGGTCGAAGTCGAACTCGGCGCGGATGTCGAGGTGGCGGGCGTCGGACATCTTGATGTCAGCGGCGATGGGCGACTGGCAGTTGTCGGGGACACGCAGTTCGGCGGACTCGACGAACAGTTGCAGCGGTAACAGGTGGGTCAGAATCGACAGGGCATTGATGCCCGGATCGAAAACACCAAGACCGCCGGGCTGCCAGATCCACGCCTGGCCGGGGTGCCATTTGCGGACATCTTCTTTCCATTCGATCTTCACGCTTTTCAGGGTGCGCGTCGCGAGCCAGTCACGGGCCGCTTCGATGCCGGGTGCGTAGCGCGAATGCCAGGCGAACAGGCCGCAGACGCCTTGCTCGTGCACCTGATTCACCAGCTCCATGGCTTCACCCAACGTGGCGCACGGCGGTTTTTCGACCAGCACGTGTTTGCCAGCAGCGATGGCTTGCTGCACCAGCGCGAATCGGCCTTGAGGCGGTGTGCAGAACGCGATGGCGTCGACCTGCGGCCCGTTTTCGAGCAGTTCGGTCAGGGACTTGAAGTTCTCGACCCCGGCACAGGGCTGGCCCTGAGTGGCAACAGACACGAGCGTGAAGGCGGGGTTGGCGAGGATGGCCGGGACGTGCTGGTCCTGAGCGATCTTGCCGTAGCCCACCAGACCGAGACGAATGGGTTGCATCGGTGACTCCTGATTCTTGTACTTATTAGAGGGTGCGATTAATAGTCATACTAATTAGGGAGCAAATTAGACGTAAATGACGTGCCAGACAATGGGCAAACGCGACATACGTCAGTTTTCCGCTCAGGCTGCGGTCACGACATTGGCAATCCTGCCGAGAAACGGGTCGAGCCGCTCGCGTGGCGCGTCTTGCTCGACCACCAGCGCCGCCACGTCTTCGCACTGGGCTACCTGGTAATGAGCAACGCTGGACAGCTTTTCATTGGTCACGGCCACCACAATCTGACCGCTCGCTGCGACGACTGCGCGCTTGAACTCGGCGTCTTCCAGCCCGAATGCAGTGACGCCGTTGTCCGGGTCCAGCGCGCAGGCACCGAGGAAGCACAGGTCGAAGCTGAACTGGCGCAGTTGCCGGACCGCCGTCAGGCCGATCACGCCTCCCGCCGTCGGATTCAGGCGGCCACCCAGCAGAATCACTTCGGCGTTGGGCAATGCCATCAGTTGCACGGCAATCAGTGGCGAATTGGTGGTGAGGGTCAGGTGAAGCCGCGGATCAATGGCGCTGGCGATGGCAAAGTTGGTGGAACCGGCATCAATGAAGACATGCTGCCCGTCGCTGAGCAGGGAAGCTGCTGCCCGTCCGAGGCTGTCTTTACGTGTGGTGTCCTGCTGCACGCGTGCGGCCATGGGGCCTTCGGCACTGCGCAACAAGATGGCGCCGCCGTACACGCGCTTGCACAGCCCCGAGGCGGCCAGCGCGCTGAGGTCGCGGCGGATCGAGTGTTCAGACACGTTGAATTCGCTGGCCAGATCGGCCGCAATCACCCGGCCATAACGGGCCAGGCGCTCACTGATCAGCTGCTGGCGTTCGCCGGGAAAGGTTTCGTGGGTGGAAGTCATGACAATCTGAACCTGCATAAACGAGCATTAACGATCGCAAACGAGCGCTAATATGCCGGGCAGGGGGTGGAGCGTCAATCGGTGTGTAACGACCGATGTGGCGCCGAGCGTCCCGACGGCATGCCCACGCGGAGCACTGGTGTGATCAAACACCACCTCCGCGTGGGAACGCCGCTCATGACCCTATGCGCCCCGGAACTTCATGTTAATGCCGAGCAGAAACAGTCAGGCCCTCGGTTCACAGCTTCGGCAACTGCCCGATACGTCCCATCATTTCCGTCACGATCTGCAGGTCGAGCAAGAATTGCTCGGTGGTCTTGAACTCGCTGTCGGTGTGTCCGGTGTATTTGGCTTCAGGTCGAGCCAGACCAAACTGCACGCCGTTGGGCAAGCTGTGGACCGAGGTAGCGCCCGCCGAGGTGCCGAATTTGTGCGGCATGCTCAGGTTTTCAGTGGCGACGGCCAGAAGCGCCTTGACCCATTCGCCTTCAGGGTTGCGGTACATCGGCTCGGCGATGGAGTAATCGAACGCAGGCGCAATCTTGCTCTGCTTGCTCCATGCCGTCAGCTTTTCAGCGATCTCGGCCTTGAGCTTCGCAGGCGACTTGCCTTTCGGTACGCGCAGGTTGACCGCGAGTTTGAAGGTCTTAGCATCCATCCCCACGAAGGTCAGGGAAGCGGTCAAAGGCCCCATGAACTCGTCCGAGAAACCGACGCCCAGCTTGCTGCCCAGATAATCCAGCCCCCAGTTGTCAGCCGCATAGCGGGCCGCGTCGGTGATGTGGTTGTGTTTCAGCGCAACCTTGCCGTCGAGGCTGTTGATGAAGTCGAGCATTCTGGCCACCGGGTTGACGCCCGAGGCGGGCTCGGACGAGTGGGCAGACACGCCCGTGACGGTCAGCGTCACGTCCTTGCCCTCGACCGCAGCGTCCACCTGGAAGTCGCCACCGTTGCGCCTGGCGTACTCGGCACCGGCCTTTTGCAGCTCGGCGGCCAACTCGGAGGGGTTGTCCGCCACCAGCGTGGCGACCGATTTCGATGGAATCTGATTGGTGGCCGCGCCGCCAGTCAGCGAGGTGATTTCCGCCCCCTTGCCCTCCCCTTTACGCACGGGGAAGTTCGCCATCACAGTGCCGTAACCTTTCTCGGCGATGACCACCGGGTAGCTGCCGTCCAGCGCCAGGTTGTAGTTCGGCGTCGGGTTGCGTTCGAAGTAATACGGAATCGCATCGCCGGAGGTTTCTTCGGTGGTGTCGATCAGCAGTTTGAAGTTTCGAGCCAGCGGCAGCTTTTCTTCCTTGATGACTTTCATGGCGTACATCGCGACCACGATGCCGTTCTTGTCATCCTCGGTGCCGCGACCGTACATGCGATCACCAATCAGCGTGACCTTGAACGGGTCGAGTCTGGTGCCGTCCGGCAGCACCCAGTTCGCAGGCGTCACAGGCACCACGTCAGCGTGGGCATGAATACCGACGACTTCTTCGCCGGCGCCTTCGAGCGACACTTCATAGACGCGGTTGTCGATGTTGCGGAAGTTGAGGTTGAACGACTGGGCGAGCGTCTTGAGCTTCTCGGCAATCTTGATGAACTCGGGGTTGTCGTGCTGGGCGACACCTTCCACGGCGAAGGTCGGGATGGCGACCAGTTCACGCAGGGTTTCATTTGCTGCACTGCCATATTTCACGCGAGCGTAAATACCCAACAGCCGATGGATTTCGTTTTGCTGCTCGGCCGTCAGGGTTTTGTTGCCGAGAAAGGCATGGATAGCAGGCTCGAGGCTGGCGGTTTTGGCGAGATCACTTTTCGCGACGCTTGCCAGGAACTGTCTGAAATCAGTCGCCGATTTTTCGTTGAAAGCTTTCAGAATGTCCGCACTTTGTTGCGGCGTGATATTGGCCAGCGCAAGCGGTGTGAACGCTGAAAGGCTGGCGAACATCAGGGTCGTTGCGGCCAGATGCCTGAGTGAAAGGTTCATTGTTGAGGGCATTCCTTCGCGGAGAGTTGTGAGAAATAGCTGATCAGTCGATCAGAAACATCTCAAAATAACACCTCGCAGGATGAATGCGGGAGCCCGCAGAACACGCGCTGTCGCGTTGGCGGTTGAAAGCGGCGCAGAACTGCAAAAACGAATACTGGCACTTTGTATTGCACCCTCAATGCAAAACATGACGCCTGAACGAACGCTTAACTAGCTCGATTCTCGATAAACGAGCCGATTAAAACAGCGAAACAGCATTCAATAAAACGCGCCAATACGATGCCAGCTTAAAATACTCGCAAGACAATTAAATGAATTCAAATTAAATAATTCACCCTCGACAGACAAAGCTGTCGCCTCACTTAACGACTCCAATCTTTCAGTACAGCGCACTCTGTTTTGGATCAACAATGATCCATCCGCCGAGTGATCGTGCACCTTGACACCGGTACGGAAGCCTTTGAAACCGGGCTGTACGCTCGAAACAAGCGACGACTCACGAAATGATTGACGGTGCTGAAGACGTTAACTGCTTGCAGTTTAAACCCTCAAGCGCGGGCCTGTTCCTGACCGTTGGACATTTGATTCAACGGCGGCCATTGAATGTCGTTTATCGACGACGTGGCATAAACACACTTCACGTTATTTAGCCTGCGTGGGAAACCCATTGATGAATCAGTCTTTTCTTCCATTTTCGCGTCCGTCCATGGGCGATGAAGAGATGGCGGCCGTTACTCGCGTATTGAAGTCTGGCTGGATCACCACCGGACCGGAATGTCAGAAGCTCGAAGAGCAGTTCGCCGAGCGGGTCGGCGCGCTGCATGCCATTGCGCTGTCATCCGCGACAGGTGCCATGCATCTCACGCTGCTGGCACTGGGTATCGGTCCTGGCGACGAAGTGATCACCCCGTCCCAGACCTGGGTTTCCACCGCCAACATGATTTGCCTGCTGGGTGCGACCCCGGTGTTCGTCGATGTGGATCGCAACACGCTGATGGTGGATGCCGCACACGTCGCACAGGCCATCACGCCACGGACAAAGGCGATTGTTCCGGTGCATTACGCAGGTGCCGCGCTTGATCTCGACCCGCTCTACGCGCTGGCCAGCCGGCACGGCATTGCGCTTATCGAAGACGCTGCCCATGCGGCCGGCACCGAATACAAAGGGCGGCCGGTCGGTGCTCGTGGTACTGCGATCTTCTCGTTTCACGCCATCAAGAACATGACCTGCGCCGAGGGCGCGATGTTCGTCACCGATGACGGCATGCTGGCCGCTCGCGTGCGCCAGTTGAAATTCCACGGCCTCGGCGTCGATGCCTATGACCGCTTAACAATGGGACGCAAGCCCCAGGCCGAGGTCATCGAACCGGGGTTCAAGTACAACCTGGCCGACCTCAACGCCAGCATTGCCCTGGTGCAGTTGCAGCGCCTGAACGCGATCAATGCCAAGCGTCAGATGCTTGCCAGTCGCTACCTCGAAAGGCTCGCCGGCAGCGCCGTCTTGCCCTTGTCGCAACCCGGCTACGCGCAGCGCCACGCCTGGCACCTGTTCATTCTGCGCATCGACGTCGAGCGCTGCGGGCTGGATCGCGATGCGTTCATGAAAGCGTTGCAGACGCACAACATCGGCAGCGGTATTCATTTCATCGCCACCCACCTGCACCGCTATTACCGCCAGCGTTTCCCCGACGTTCACCTGCCGGACACCGAGTGGAACTCGTCGCGCCTGTGTTCCATCCCGCTGTTTCCCGACATGACCCTGGACGATGTCGAGCGGGTCGTGAACGCCATTGAATCAATCGTGGAAGCCCGGCCTTGAAACCCTACCCTATTCACTGTGTGTCAATCGTCATCCCGATCTACAACGAGCAGCAAAGCCTGCGGGAACTGCTACGGCGTACTGAAGCAGCGTGCGCACTTCTGCGCCATGATTACGAGATCGTACTGGTCGACGATGGCAGCCGCGACCAGTCCGCCGAGATCCTGCAACAGGCCGCCGAACGCGAGGGCAGTCCGGTCGTTGCGGTGATCCTGAACCGCAATTACGGCCAGCACGCGGCGATCATGGCCGGTTTCGAGCAGTGCAAGGGCGATGTAATCGTCACCCTCGATGCCGACCTGCAAAACCCGCCGGAAGAAATCCCGCGCCTCATTGCGCTGGCCGAACAGGGTTACGACGTGGTCGGCACAGTGCGCAACAAGCGTCAGGACTCGGCCTGGCGACGCTGGCCCTCGAGGCTGATCAACCTCGCGGTGCAGCGTTCGACGGGCGTGGCCATGAACGACTACGGCTGCATGCTGCGCGCGTACCGCCGCACCATCGTCGACGCGATGCTGGCCTGCCGTGAACGCAGCACGTTCATACCTATCCTGGCCAACAGCTTCGCCCGCCACACCACTGAAATACGGGTCGAACACGCCGAACGCGAGCATGGCGATTCGAAGTACAGCCCCATGCGGCTGATCAATCTGATGTTCGACCTGATCACCTGCATGACCACCACGCCCTTGCGGCTGCTCAGCATCGTCGGTTTCAGCATGGCGTTTCTGGGCCTTCTGTTCGCCGTGATGCTCATCGTGCTGCGGCTGATCTTTGGCGCGCCGTGGGCCGAGAACGGCACCTTCGTGCTGTTCGCCGTGCTGTTCGTGTTCACCGGCGGCCAGTTCATCGGCATGGGCCTGCTGGGCGAGTACCTGGGCCGGATGTACAGCGATGTGCGGGCCAGGCCGCGCTTCTTTATCGAAAAGGTCGTGCGCAGCTCAACCGAGACGACGACCGACAGTGTGGATTCCTCTGCTTCTCCTTATCTGAACAAGGTTGCGCCATGAGCATTAAAGCTGTCGTTTTCGCTTACCACGATATTGGCTGTGTCGGGCTGCAGGCGCTGCTGGAGAGCGGCTATCACATCGCTGCCGTGTTCACCCATGCCGATGACCCCAACGAAAAAACCTTCTTCGGCTCGGTCGCGCAACTGTGTGCGCAGCACGACATCCCGGTGCACGCCCCAGAGGACCCGAACCATCCGCTGTGGATCGAGCGCATCGGCAAGCTGGACCCGGACTTCATCTTTTCCTTTTACTTCCGCCAGTTACTCAGCGAGCCCCTGCTGGCCTGTGCCAGGAAAGGCGCCTTCAACCTGCACGGTTCGCTGCTGCCGCGCTATCGCGGCCGGGCACCGGCCAACTGGGTGCTGGTCAATGGCGAACGCGAAACAGGCGTCACCCTGCACCAGATGGTCAAGCGTGCGGATGCAGGTCCCATCGTGGCGCAGCAGCGCGTGCCGATCAGCGCGCTGGACACGGCGCTGACCTTGCACGGAAAACTGCGCAAGGCAGCCGCCAATCTGCTCTCCGACGCGCTGCCGCTACTGGCGCGAGGCCGATTGCCCGGCACGCCGCAGGACGAATCCCAGGCGACTTACTTCGGCCGTCGCACACCGGCCGACGGATTGATCGACTGGGCACGCCCAGCCGTGCAGTTGAACAACCTGATTCGTGCCGTGACCCAGCCCTACACCGGCGCTTTCTGCCCGGTGGGCGAGCATAAGCTGATTGTCTGGAGCGCACGTGTGGACGAGGCCGACCACGGTCTGGCGCCCGGCACTGTCATCGGCTGCGATCCGCTGCGCATTGCCTGTGGCGAGGGCGCTCTGGTGATCGGTGCAGGCCAGCGCGGCGACGACGGTTTATATCTGAGCGGCGTACAACTGGCGCGCGAGTTGGGACTGGTCGAAGGTTCACGTCTGCAGAGCCAACAACAAACCGGTTCGAAACGCCGCACACGGGTGCTGATTCTGGGCGTCAACGGGTTTATCGGTAACCACCTGTCAGAGCGTTTGTTGCAGGATGACCGCTACGAGATCTACGGCATGGACATCGGCTCGGACGCCATCGAACGACTGCGCGCCAAGCCCAATTTTCACTTCATCGAAGGCGACATCAGCATCCACACCGAGTGGATCGAGTACCAGATCAAGAAATGCGACGTGGTTCTGCCACTGGTGGCAATTGCGACGCCCATCGAATACACCCGCAACCCGCTGCGCGTGTTCGAGCTGGATTTCGAAGAAAACCTGAAGATCGTTCGCTATTGCGTGAAGTACAACAAGCGGGTGATTTTCCCGTCCACCTCGGAGGTGTACGGCATGTGCCAGGACGCCAGCTTCAAAGAGGACACGTCGAACCTGGTGGTCGGCCCGATCAACAAGCAGCGCTGGATCTACTCGGTGTCCAAGCAACTGCTGGACCGGGTGATCTGGGCCTACGGTCAGAAGGGGCTGCAATTCACACTGTTTCGCCCGTTCAACTGGATGGGGCCGCGCCTGGACCGTCTGGATTCGGCGCGGATCGGCAGCTCGCGCGCCATCACCCAGTTGATCCTGCATCTGGTGGAAGGCACGCCAATCCGGCTGGTGGACGGCGGCGCACAGAAACGCTGCTTCACCGACGTGGCCGATGGCATCGAAGCACTGGCGCGCATCATCGAAAATCATGGCAATCGCTGCGACGGCCAGATCATCAACATCGGCAACCCGGATAACGAAGCCAGCATCCGGCAACTGGGCGAAGAACTGCTGCGTCAGTTCGAAGCGCACCCGTTGCGCGCCAACTTCCCACCGTTCGCGGGGTTTCGTGAGGTGGAAAGCCAGTCCTTCTACGGCAAGGGCTACCAGGACGTCAGCCACCGCAAGCCCTGTGTCGACAACGCCCGACGACTGCTGGACTGGACGCCCACCATCGAGCTGAGCGAAACCATCGGCAAAACCCTGGACTTCTTTCTGCGCGAAGCCATGGCCGAACAAACGGATCGGCGCTGATGCAGGCAGGCCTGAGAGTCGACGTCGACACCTACCGTGGCACCCGCGAAGGCGTGCCGCGCCTGCTGGACATACTGGAGGAAGCGCAGGTCAAGGCGACGTTCTTTTTCAGTGTCGGTCCGGACAACATGGGGCGTCATGTCTGGCGGCTGATACGCCCGCAGTTCCTGTGGAAAATGCTCCGTTCCAGAGCCGCCAGTCTTTACGGCTGGGACATTCTGCTGGCCGGCACCGCCTGGCCGGGCAAACCCATCGGCCGCGACCTCGGTCCATTGATGCGCAGGGCCATGGACGCAGGCCATGAAGTCGGTCTGCATGCCTGGGATCACCATGGCTGGCAGGCCAATGCCGGGCACTGGAACCCGGCGCGACTGCACGCGCAGATACGCCGGGGGGTCGATTGCCTGAGCGACATTCTGGGCGGGCCGGTGACCTGTTCGGCAGCGGCTGGCTGGCGTGCCGACGAGCGTGTGGTACAGGCCAAGCAGTCTTTCGGGTTCCGCTACAACAGTGATTGCCGGGGTCACTCGATGTTTCGCCCGACCCTGGCTGATGGCACGCCGGGCACCCCACAGATTCCGGTGGACCTGCCGACCTTTGACGAGGTGGTCGGCCCGCACGTGGAGGCCCACGCGTTCAACGCTTTCATTCTCGGTCGTTTTGCGGCCGAGCGACTGAATGTCTATACGTTGCACGCCGAAGTCGAAGGCATCGTCATGGCCGAAGACTTCAGGCAATTGTTGGCGCTGGCGCGCGTTCAAGGCATCCGCTTCCAGCCGCTTGGCAACCTGTTGCCGGACGCCCTCGAGCAGTTGCCCTCCGGTCAGGTGATTCGCGGAACACGCCAGGGACGCGAAGGCTGGCTCGGGGTGCAGCAATGACGACAGGCCGCCGTCGCGATATCGCCCTGCTGTTGCTCGCTTTCGTCGTGGCCTACCTGCTGCCGCTCGGCTCCCACGGGCTGTGGATTCCAGACGAGACGCGCTACGCGCAGATCAGTCAGGAAATGCTCCACAGCGGGCAATGGACCGCGCCGTACTTCATGGGTGTGCGGTACTTCGAAAAGCCTGCTGCGGGTTACTGGTTTATCGCAGCCGGACAGGCGGTCTTTGGCGAAAACCTGTTCGGCGTACGCATTGCCTCGGCACTGAGCACTGGCCTGAGCACGCTGCTGGCCTACCTGATCGCTGCCCGGATATGGAACGAGCCGCGTAAAAGCGTTGCCAGCGCACTGCTGTTCATGAGCTTCGGCTTCGTTGCCGGCCAGGCCGGTTATTGCAACCTCGATCCGCAATTCACCCTGTGGGTCAACCTGTCACTGGTCGCATTCTGGTTCGCCATTCACCACGAAGGCCGCGCGCGATTGGCGGCCTGGACGGTGCTTGGTCTGGCCTGCGGCATGGGGTTCATGACCAAAGGCTTTCTGGCCTGGGTGCTGCCGGTACTGATCGCGGTGCCCTACATGCTATGGCAGAAACGTCTACTCGAGTTGATACGCTACGGGCTGCTCGCCATTGTCGTCGCCATTGGCGTATGCCTGCCTTGGGTGCTGATGGTCCACGCTCAGGAGCCCGATTACTGGCGCTTTTTCTTCTGGCACGAGCACGTACGCCGTTTCGCCGGCGAAGATGCGCAGCACGCCCAGCCGGTCTGGTTCTATGTACCCACACTGATTGCCGCCAGCCTGCCCTGGGCCCTGCTGCTGCCTGTGACGTTCAAGCAGGCATGGCAGCAAAGACACCAACCGGCCATCGGTTTCCTGCTGATGTGGACGCTGCTGCCGCTGGCCTTTCTGAGCCTGAGCCGCGGCAAGCTGCCGACCTACATCCTGCCCTGCCTGTTGCCACTGGCCCTGCTGATGGCCGACGCACTGGTCGAACGCCTCAAGCACGGCCAGGTTACGTCCCTGCGCCTCAACGGCGGGTTCAACGCCGTCGCCGCCCTCGTCGGTCTGGCGGCGCTGCTGTACCTGCAATGGAAAAACCCGGTCTACGACCACGAACCGATGCACCTGCTGCTGGCCATCGGTGTGCTGACGGTCTGGATGCTGGCCAACGCGCTGCAGGGTCTGCGACCTCTATCGGCCTGGGCGATGCCGGCAGCGGGCAGTCTACTGCTGGTGGCGCTGTTGCCCGCAGCGCTGCCTTACAGCCTGGTGTACGACAAGACACCCGACCAGTTCGTGGCCCGACACTTCTCGGAACTGGCGGCCAGCCAGTCGTTGCTGAGTAATGATCTGGGGGCGGCCTCGGCGCTGGCCTGGCGTTTGAAACGCCCGGACATCGCGTTCTTCAATACGGTAGGCGAGCTGAAATACGGCCTCGGCTATCCGGATGCCAGTCAGCGCAAGGTCAGCCTGAACGGCATTGATGCCTGGATGACCGAGGCCCGGCGCAAGGGTCAGGTCGGGGTGATCATGCGCGGTGACGGCAGGGAGGAATTACGCGAGATCGATGCGTTGCCCAAAGACGGCAAGCGCTATGAGGAAGGTGATCTGATCATCGTGATCTACAGGCAGTCGGCATCATGACCTGGCTGTTGCTGTTGACCGCGTGTGCGTTGACCTGCCTGGGACAGATCGCCCAGAAATATGCCGTCGAAGGATGGCGAGGCCAGTTCCCCGACCTGCGGGTCGCTGCACGCTCGGCATGGTTGTGGCTGGCGGTGTCTTGCCTGGGACTTGGGTTGTTTGTCTGGTTGACGGTGCTGCAGCGTCTGGAGGTTGGTGTCGCGTATCCCATGCTGGGCCTGAACTTCGTGCTGATTACCCTGACCGGTCGTTACCTGTTCCATGAGCCGGTCGACCGCAGGCACTGGCTGGGCGTGATGCTGATTCTGGCGGGCGTCATTCTGTTGGGACGTCAGGCATGAGCCGCCGTGGCGTCATGCTCGCGCTGGGCAGCGTTGTGCTGGTCAGTGCCGCGCAACTGGGCATGCGCTGGAGTATGAGCCGCCTGCCCTCGCCCGCGCAGTTGTTCGAATTTCAGAACGTTGGCGCAATCGACTCAAGCGCGGTGACCATCATCTGCCTCGCAACGGGCGCCTACGCGCTGTCGATGCTGCTCTGGCTGATGGCCCTTCGCAGCCTGCCCCTGAGTCGTGCCTATTCCTTACTGAGCATCAGCTACGCGCTGGTCTTCGTGCTGGCCGCTGGCCTGCCGTTTTTCCATGAGACGGTCACGGTTTCGAAAACTGTGGGTGTCATCCTGATCGTGATGGGGGTTCTGACCATCAACCTTCGGCGCATTTCTCGCACTTCTCTTCAGGGTTCTCTCCATGAAAATCAGCGTTTTCGGTAGCGGATATGTCGGTCTGGTACAAGCGGTGGTGCTTGCCGAAGTGGGCCATGACGTTGTGTGCATGGACATCGATCAGGCCAAGGTCGACCAGTTGCGTCAGGGGCAGGTGCATATCTATGAGCCGGGCCTTGCCAATCTGGTACGGGAAAACCTCGACAACCATCGGTTGAGTTTCACCAGCGACGAGCAGATGGCCGTCGAACATGCCGAGGTCCTGTTCATCGCCGTTGGCACGCCATCCTGCGAGGACGGATCGGCGGACATGCGCAGCTTCTTCGCCGTGGGTGAGAGCATCGCCCGGCACCGCAGCGAGCCATTGATCATCGTGGAAAAATCCACAGTGCCGGTGGGCAGTGGCGACGCGTTGCGTGCGCACATCGACAAGAGCTTGCGCCAGGCAGGGCGCTTGCTGCAGTTCGATATCGTCTCCAACCCCGAATTTCTCAAGGAAGGCTCGGCCGTCAAGGATTGCCGCCGCCCGGACCGTATCGTCATCGGCTGCGAAAGCGAAGCGGTCAGAAAGGTCATGCGCGAGCTGTATGCACCCTTCAACCGCAATCATGACCGGATCATGTTCATGGACCTGCGCAGCGCCGAACTCACCAAGTACGCGGCCAACTGCATGCTGGCGACCAAGATCAGCTTCATCAACCAGATCGCCGAACTGGCCGAACACCTGGGCGCGGACGTCGAGGCGGTACGGTTGGGTATCGGTGCCGACTCGCGCATCGGTTACGACTTCATTTACCCCGGCTGCGGCTACGGCGGCTCATGCTTTGGCAAGGACATCCGCGCGCTGATTCACAGCGCCCGCGAAGCCCATTGCTCCAACGACCTGCTGTCGGTGGTCGAGGCCATCAACGAGCGGCAGAAGAACAAACTGTTCGAGCGGGTCAACGCGTTCTTCAAAGGTGATTTGCGCGGCAAGACCTTTGCCTTGTGGGGCCTGGCGTTCAAACCCAACACCGATGACATGCGCGATGCGCCGAGCAGGGTGTTGATGGAAGCCTTGTGGGCGGCAGGCGCAACCGTGCGCGCGTTTGATCCCGAGGCCATGCAGGAAACCCAGCGGATCTATGGCTATCGCAAGGATCTGGTGCTGATGGGCACCCCGGAATCGACCCTCGACGACGCCGACGCCCTGATCATCTGCACCGAGTGGCAACAGTTCAAGGCACCCGATTTTGACCTGATCCAGCAACGGCTCGGCGCTCCAGTGATCTTCGACGGACGTAATCTGTACGACACCGAGCGCCTGTCAAAAAGCGGCTTCCACTATTTCCCGATCGGCCGTGGCGAATCGTGCGAACTGCCGATCCCACAGAAACAGTGGATGCCTGTGCAGCCGGTCGCCAATCGCCAGACCCTCTGACCTCAACTGCCTGGCGTCGAGCGGTCGTAGCTGACGAAATAGTAGCTGCGACTGCCAACCTTCACTTGCTGGATGGCCTTGAGCGGCGGCGCAGGCTCGCTCGTGCGCTCCATGATCGCCACATTATGCGAATCGCTCATCAGGAAGCGGTTGACGCTTGCGTCGCTGTCGTAAGCGTCAAGCAAGGCGTGAACGTAAAATGCACTCGCACCCGACAACCGCTCGCTGGGCTGGAACAAGGCCACCTTATGCCCCTGAGCCTGCAGTGCCTGAACGGTCGTGGCCAGCGGCAGGAACGAGAAGTGTCGGTCTTCCCGCGGCAACAGCCACACCGCTGCCGACAGATAGGCCGTAACGGTCAACGCGATACCCGTTGTCATCAGCACGCGTTGGTGGCGCACTGCAAACGCGGCAATCGTCGAGTTTCGGGACCGCGCCTTGAGCCTTTCACCCAGCACCACAGCGTACTCTGCTGCAATCACTGCCGCTGCGGGTGCCGCTGACATCAGATAGACCATGCGCTTGCTGGACGCCAGCGTCAGCAGCAGGAACTGCGCAGCCAGCCAGAGACTGAAGAACAGCAGATACCGATTGGCGAGCAGTTGCCTGCGAAAATGCCAGAGCCCGAGGTACACCAGAACGTTCCAGGGCATGAACGCTTCGGGCAGTTTGGCGATGTAGTAGTAGAACGGCTCGTAATGCCCGGCCTCCCGGAACGAGCCGTCGAAGCGACCGACACTGTTGGTCCACAGCACATCCTTGAGTGATTGCACGCCGCCCTGCCCGTACAGGAAATACAGCCAGACCATCAACGGTATCAACCCCAGCAGCGTGAAGGCCGCCGGACGCAGCCAGTCGGCCAGGATCAGCCGCCGTTGTCGCACCGTTTCGCAAAGCAGCCAGGCGAAAATCACCACACCCGGCAGCGCCAGTCCCAGCACGCCCTTGCTCAGCGTCGAGAGGGCGATGCCCAGCGTGAACAACCACCACGGCCAGTGTTTCCGAGGGTCCGACGGTGCTCGATTGACCGCATGAACATACATCAGCAAAGCCATGGTCACGCCCAGCGCCAGCAGTGCATCTTCACCGACCTGGCGTGAGTTGGACCAGAAGCTGGCCAGGGTTGCCAGCATGAACGCGGCCAGCCAGGCAACCGGTGCCGGACGCGCCATACGCTTGAGCATCGCGTAGAGCAACAGGACGCTGAACAACCCGGCGAACGCCGACGCCAGCCGCACCGCCCAGGGCGTGGCACCCAACAACCGGATCGCGCTGGCATCGAGCCAGACACTCAACGGCGGCTTTTCCAGAAATGGCTGTCGGCTCAACGTCGGCGTGACCCAGTTGTCCGTCAGGTGCATCTCCATGGCAATACCCGCCACGCGCGGCTCCGTCGAACTCTGGAGTTGATGGTTACCCAATGCAAAGAAGAACAACAGGACGCTCAGCATCAACAACCACAGCGTGCGAGAAGCCAGCATTGCAGCGATCCGGTAAGCCAGGAGGACTCGCAGTATAGGCACCCGGATATGCCCGATTCATGAAACAAAGAGTCTCGTTCAGGTGTTTCTTTCGCCTTTCGGCATTTTCGTGCTGGAGACCAAAAACATGAGCGGCTGGATCTTCGGCGGCGAGAAACAGCCGCAGTGGACGCAGAAAATCTATCGTCGTACCTACAAATTCCAGAACCCGCTCAGGCAGAACTACAAACACCTCAAGGCGCTTGAGGCGACACTGGGTGTCAGCCTGGAGAACGTTCACTCGGTGGTCTGCTTCGTCGGTCAAAGCACATTCAAGACCCCGATGCCTCCCAACGTCACGCAGGGCATCGGCTACACTCGTTACATCCGCTCCTTTCAGCAGCCGGTGTTCAGCGACGCGCAGGTCGATGCCCTGATGCAGACCTTGCTGAGCAGCAGGCGAGCGCCCACGCGAGCGACCCACCGTGAGCACGTGCAGAACCTCAAGCGTCGCCGATGATTGTTTCAGCGCCGGCCATCACTCACAAACCAGCCGCCTGCATCATCAAATGTGGCTTACTGGCAACCATTGCCATCCAATCAGGGATTTCTTCCCCACCCTCGCGGTCTTTTAACGCATGACGAATTCGCGCTCTGCTTACATACCTTCCTGGCTTCGCCCTGTTCTGCGTCCCTTGCTGGATCCGTATCGCCGTTATCGAAATGCACGGCTGATCCACGCGGCGCGGATTTCAGTGGGTTTGCTGGTGACCATTCTGCTGACCACCGGGCTCAATCTGCCCCATGGCGAGTGGGCGTCGGTGACCATGCTGATCGTGATCGGCGGATTGCAGCACCACGGCAACATCGGCAAGAAATCGGTCGAGCGGGCCTACGGCACCTTGATCGGTGCGGGGCTGGGCCTGATGGTCGTAGTGCAGCAGGGTTATCTGGAAATGCCGCTGCTGACCTACGCGATCATGTCGGTGCTGTGCGGTTTCTTTGCTTATCACGCCATCGGCAAGGGCGGTTACACCGCGCTGCTGTCGGCCATCACGCTGTTCATCGTCGCAGGCCATGGTTACAACCCGATCAGCGACGGGCTGTGGCGCACCGTGGATATCCTGATCGGTATCGCCCTGGCGCTCGCCTTCTCCTTTGCCCTGCCGCTGTACGCTGTGTTTTCGTGGCGCTATAACCTGGCCAGCGGATTGCGTGATTGCGCCAAGGTCTACGGACGGATCGTGCAGGGTCAGCCCGTGACAGCCGATGAGCATTTGAAGCTCACCGCCAAGCTCAACGCAACGATGCTGCAACTGCGCTCGCTGCTCCCGTCGGTGTCCAAGGAAGTGAAGATGTCGATGGTCGAGCTGGACGCCATTCAAGGACACTTCCGCATGTGCCTGAGCACGCTGGAAATCCTCGCCAATATTCGCCCGGCCAATCTGGACCAGATAGCGGGAGAGTCATTGAAGGCATCGCTGGATACCGAGTACCGGCAGGTCCGTCGTCAGTTGATCGGCATGGCCCGAGCGCTACAGACCGGTGCGACCGACCGGCTGGCGCGCTCTTCGGAAACGAACCCTGCGAGACCCGACGTTCCCGCCGAGTTGGTGGGCTATCAACTGATGACTCAACAACTGGCGCACAATCTGGACGGTTTGCAGGCGCGTCTGGCCAAGACTGCCAGGCGCTGGAAGTTCTGATACAACGCTGATTCACCGCAGGCATGCGATTGTGGGAGGCGGCTTGCCGGCGAAGGTGTCAGGCCAGTCAATGATGGGTTGCGTTGGAAACCCAGATCGTCGGCAAGCCGCCTCCCACAAAAAGTGTTTCGCCAGTAGCCTGTGTTTTTGATGGAGATTCCTGTGTCCGCTGCTCACCCACCCGTGCTGGACGAAATAGACCGCAAGCTGATCGCCGCCCTGCAGATCAACGCCCGCGAGAGCGTTGCCACGCTGGCCCGCCAGCTGGGTATTGCGCGGACCACGGTCACCTCGCGTCTGGCGCGGCTGGAGAGCACCAAAACGATCACCGGCTACGGCGTGCGTCTTGGCCAGCGAGTGGTCGATGGCGGTTTGCAGGCGTATGTCGGCATCACCGTGCAACCGCGCTCGGGCAAGGAAGTGTTGCGTCGGTTGAGTGCGCTGGCGCAGGTGCAGCAACTGTGTGCAGTCAGCGGCGAGTTCGATTACGTGGCATGGCTGCGCACCGACTCACCCGAGCAACTGGACGAACTGCTGGACCTGATCGGCAGCGTGGACGGCGTTGAAAAGACCACCACGTCCATCATTCTCAGCAGCAAGATCGACCGGGGCCAACCGGTGTGAAGCTGATCAAACCTACGGATATCTGCACAAAATAACCGCCAGTTTCGTCACTTTGCACAAACAAACATCATATCGACGACACTTTGCGTCTTATTAACGTGCACGCGCTTATCTAGACTGTTGTTTTTCGCCGTTGCCCACCAAGGTCAGTCATGAAAAACAACCGTCACCCCGCCAACGGCAAGAAGCCGATCACCATGTTTGGTCCGGATTTTCCGTTTGCTTTCGATGAATGGATCGAGCATCCGAAAGGTCTGGGCAGCATCCCCAAGGAACAGCATGGCGCGGAAGTGGCGATCATCGGTGCCGGTATCGCCGGGCTGGTAGCCGCTTATGAGCTGATGAAGATGGGCCTGAAACCCGTGGTCTACGAAGCGTCCAAGATGGGCGGACGTCTTCGCTCGCAGGAGTTCGAAGGCGCCAAGGGCATCGTCGCCGAGCTGGGCGGCATGCGTTTTCCGGTGTCGTCGACGGCGTTCTTTCATTACGTCGACAAACTGGGCCTTGAATCCAGACCCTTCCCTAACCCGCTGACGGCGGCCTCGGGCAGTACAGTCATCGATCTGGAAGGCACCACCTATTACGCACAGATGCTGTCGGACTTGCCCGTGCTGTTTCAGGAAGTCGCCGACGCCTGGGCCGACGCACTGGAAAGCGGCTCGCAGTTCGCTGACATTCAGCAGGCGATTCGCGACCGTGACGTGCCGCGCCTCAAGGCACTGTGGAACAAACTGGTCCCGCTGTGGGACGACCGCACGTTCTATGACTTCGTCGCGACCTCTAAGGCGTTCGCCAAACTGTCGTTCTACCACCGCGAAGTGTTCGGCCAGGTCGGTTTCGGCACCGGCGGCTGGGACTCGGACTTCCCCAACTCGATGCTGGAAATCTTTCGCGTGGTCATGACCAACTGCGACGAACACCAACACCTCATCGTCGGTGGCGTGCAGCAGGTGCCGGTCGGTCTGTGGAGCCACGTGCCCGATCAATGCGCGCACTGGCCCAAAGGCACCAGCCTGTCATCCCTGCACCGCGGCGCACCCCGTCCCGGCGTGAAGCGCATCGCTCGCAGCGAAGACGGCAACCTGACCGTGACCGACAACTGGGGCGATACCCGCCAGTACGCTGCCGTGCTGACCACTTGCCAGAGCTGGCTGCTCACCACACAGATCGAATGCGAGGAAACGCTGTTCTCGCAAAAAATGTGGATGGCGCTGGACCGCACGCGTTACATGCAGTCGTCGAAAACCTTTGTCATGGTCGACCGCCCGTTCTGGAAGGACAAAGACCCGGAAACCGGCCGCGACCTGATGAGCATGACCCTCACGGATCGCCTGACCCGTGGTACTTATCTGTTCGATAACGGCGACGACAAGCCGGGCGTGATCTGCCTGTCGTACTCGTGGATGAGCGACGCGCTGAAAATGCTGCCGCAACCCATCGACAAGCGCGTAAAGCTCGCACTGGACGCCCTGAAGAAGATCTACCCGAAAGTCGATATCGCCGCGCGCATCATCGGCGACCCGATCACCGTTTCCTGGGAAGCCGACCCACACTTCCTCGGCGCGTTCAAGGGTGCGCTGCCGGGCCATTACCGCTATAACCAGCGCATGTACGCGCACTTCATGCAGCAGGACATGCCCGCCGAACAGCGCGGCATGTTCATCGCCGGTGACGACGTGTCCTGGACGCCCGCCTGGGTGGAAGGCGCGGTGCAGACGTCGCTAAATGCGGTGTGGGGCATCATGAATCACTTTGGCGGCAAGACTCACGCCGAAAACCCAGGCCCCGGCGACGTGTTCAATGACATCGGGCCGATTGCGCTCGCCGACTGACAGAAGGGAATCCCCATGCGTGTCGCTTTATATCAATGCGAGCCCTTGCCGCTGGACGTCAGCGGCAACCTGACTCGGCTGGAACACCAGGCCCAGGTGGCGGCCGCGCAAGGTGCGCAGCTGCTGGTCTGCCCGGAGATGTTTCTGACCGGCTACAACATCGGCGCCAGGGCCTGCGCTGAGCTGGCGCAGGCGCAGGACGGACCTGCCGCACAGCGCATTGCGGAGATTGCCCGTCAGTACGCAATTGCGATTCTTTACGGCTACCCGGAGCGCAGCGTCGAAGAGCGGGTCTACAACGCCGTGCAGTTGATCGACAGCCGAGGCGAGCGATCGAGCAACTACCGCAAGACCCACCTGTTCAGCGAGCTGGACAAGTCGATGTTCAGCGCAGGAGAGGATCTCTGCCCCGTGGTCGAGCTGAACGGCTGGCGACTTGGGATGCTGATCTGCTACGACGTGGAATTCCCGGAGAATACCCGCCGTCTGGCGCTCGCCGGTGCCGAGCTGATTCTAGTGCCGACCGCGAACATGGCCCCCTTCGATTTCGTCTGCGACGTGACCGTGCGGGCGCGAGCGTTCGAAAATCATTGTTACGTGGTGTACGCCAATTACTGCGGCAGCGAGGGCGAGATTCGTTATTGCGGCCTGAGCAGCGTCTGCGCACCGGACGGCAGCCGTCCTGCCCTGGCAGCGCAGGATGAGCGGTTGCTGATCGCCGATCTGGACCGGGTGCAACTGGCGCGGGCCAGAACGGTGAATGACTATTTCAAGGATCGCAGGCCGGATGTGTACTCACCGCGATAAGCCCGCACCGATCATGCCCACGCGCAGCAATGGGCACAATCAGTGCCCAGGCCTGTTCAAAGCCATCGGCACCTCGCGGAGCGGCCTGATTATCCGCTAGCATGACGCTCTGTCTCCCCAGCCCTTGCGATCCGCCATGCCCTCCCCGCGCACGTCTGCCGTCGAACGCATCACCCTGGCCAACGGCCTGAGCGTGGTGCTGTGCCACGAGCCACGGCTCAAGCGCTGCGCCGCTTCGTTGCGGGTCGCGGCGGGCAGTCATGATGTACCGCAGGCATGGCCAGGGCTGGCGCACTTTCTGGAGCACCTGTTCTTTCTGGGCTCCGAGCACTTCGCCAAAGAGCAGAACCTGATGACCTTCGTGCAACGCCACGGCGGTCAGATCAACGCCAGTACCCGCGAACGCACCACCGACTTCTTTTTCGAATTGCCGCCCGCTGTTTTTGCCGATGGGCTGGAGCGTCTGTGCGACATGCTCGCTCATCCGCGCATGGCCGTTTCAGACCAGTTGCGTGAACGCGAAGTGCTGCACGCCGAGTTCATTGCCTGGCGCGGAGATGAACAGGCTCGTCAGCAAAATCGTCTGCTGTCATCGGTGAACCCCGGACATCCACTGCGCGGCTTTCATGCAGGCAACCGCTACAGCCTGTCGGTGCCCAATCCTGCGTTTCAGCAAGCGTTGAAAGCCTTCTACCAGCGCTTTTATCAGGCCGGGCAGATGACGTTGTGCCTGAGCGGGCCGCAGTCGCTGGCCGAACTCGAAACAGTGGCAACGCGTTACGGCGCATTGTTCGCCAGCGGCCAGCGCATCGAGCAACAGGCGCCACCTTCATTGGCTGAAAACGCTGCCCCCGTGCCGGATACCGAGTCCCGGCATCTGCACCTGTTATTCGCCTGCGAAGGTTTGCCGGAAAAGGCTGACGAGGCCGTCGCGTTCCTTTGCCACTGGATGAGCGTTGCAAAACCGGGTGGACTGGTGGCGACATTGATCGAGCGGGGGCTGATCGATTCGCTGAAAACCGCGCCGCTCTATCAGTTTGACGGACAGTTGCTGCTGGATGTGGCGTTCGAGAAAAGTGCCTCAAGCACGCTCACGCCCCTGGAAGCGGCGCGTCTTTTATTCGATTGGCTTTTGTTTTTCAGGCAAAACTGGCCCTCGCTCGCAGAAGAATATGGGCGCGTTCAGCAACTTCAGTTACAGGCCTGCGGCGCCCTGGCGCTGGCGCATCACTATTGCCACGATCTTCCGGCCCGACTCAGCGGCCAAGGTGCCGAAGCATTGCGCACGCTACTGGATCGGCTCGGCCCGGACACGCTGATCAATCTCCCCGCTGTGGATAACTCGACGCCTGAGCACGTTGCCTGGCATCTGCCTGCACCCAATCCGTTTTTGCGGGCGGTGTCAGACGCTCAACCCGTCGCCGACGAAGCGGCCCTGTATCTGCGCTGGAGATTGCAGCACCCGCAGCCCGCGCTCTGGCAAATGCTCAATGACAGCCTGAGAGACCTGATCGAAGATGCCCGACAGGCAGGCGTGACCCTGAACTTCAGTGCCTACGGCACGTATTGGCAACTCAGGCTTGGCGGAGTACCAGCGCCATTTGCCGCGATTATCGAACATTGCTTGCATCGATTGACGCATCCAGCCGCTGAAACCCTGGTCCGCTACGGGCGACCGGCAAGCGAATCAGCGTTGATCCCCATTCGGCAGTTGCTCAAAAAGCTGCCTGATCATTTTTTAAACACAGTTTCAGGACCAGAGACCGACGACCTGCAACGTGTCTGGGCGGCGTCAAGCTGGACGAGTCTTGCAACAGGATTGCCGGAACACTGCAAAACTCGCGTGGATGCAGCGTTGGCCAGCGCGCCAGGCAGACCGCAAACTCAGTCGCCGACGCTCAGCGCCAGGCAGTCAGGCAAGCGCTGGCGAACAGAAGCATCGTCTTCCTCGGAAAGCGCAGTGGTGCTGTTCTGCCCGGCACCCAGCTTATCGGCGGAGGATGAGGCTGCGTGGCGCCTGCTCGCTCACCTGCTTCAAGCGCCCTTCTACCAAAGGCTGCGGGTCGAATTGCAACTGGGCTATGCGGTGTTCAGCGGCATCCGGCAGATCGACGGAACAACCGGACTGCTGTTCGGTGTCCAGTCACCGGTGTGCGATGTCGATCAGCTCGTCGCACACATCGAGGCGTTTCTGAGTGCGTTGCCTGAGCTGACAGCCCACGCCTCTCTGTCCGAACAACGCCAGGCACTGAGCACGCAGCTGGACCTGTCCACCCTGCCCTCTGATCAGGCTGCTGAAACGCGCTGGCAGGCACACCTCGCCGGGCACACCGCAGGTCACGCAGATCGCTTGCGAAATGCTCTGTCAAATCTGGATACACACTCGTTGAACGCGGCCGCACGTCGTTTGAGTGACGCCAGCGCAGGCTGGCTCATCCTCGCCAATCGCCCGCCAGCCCCAGCCTGCAAGGATCGTTACCTGAACGGTAATGGTCTTTCGTAGAGATTTGGCCCCTTCGGGCTGGTTAAATTGAGTAAGATAGCTCCCTAAGCATCTGAACGTATGGCGTTACCCGTGCACTAAGATGTAGTCACCAACCGCAGCATTATCTGAAGGAGCTTTCCCATGTCGTGGACTAAACCTGCTTACACTGATTTGCGCATCGGTTTCGAAGTCACCATGTACTTCGCAAGCCGCTGATTCCAGTGCGCTGTAAAGCCTCGGTTCGCCGGGGCTTTTTTTATTGTCAGGCTGCTTTTGTTTTTTGTTTCGGGTCATGTGGTAGGGAGCTGACATGTACATCCAGATTCTAGGTTCCGCTGCCGGTGGTGGTTTTCCCCAGTGGAACTGCAACTGCGTCAACTGCGCAGGCTTTCGTGACGGCAGCCTGCGGGCGCAGGCGCGCACCCAATCGTCTATCGCGCTGTCCGACGATGGCGTGAATTGGGTGCTGTGTAACGCGTCGCCGGATATTCGCGCTCAATTGCAGAGCTTCGCACCGATGCAACCGGGCCGGGCGCTGCGTGACACGGGCATCAGCGCCATCGTGTTGATGGACAGCCAGATCGACCACACCACGGGCCTGTTGAGCCTGCGCGAAGGCTGTCCGCACCAGGTATGGTGTACCGACATGGTTCATGAAGACCTCAGCACCGGTTTTCCACTGTTCGAAATGCTCAAGCACTGGAACGGCGGTCTGAACTGGAACCGCATCGAGTTGCAGGGCAGTTTTGTGATTCCGGCCTGCCCGAACCTGCGCTTCACGCCATTCCCGCTGCGCAGTGCCGCGCCGCCCTACTCGCCACACCGTTTCGACCCGCACCCGGGCGACAATATCGGTCTGCTGGTGGAAGACACGCGCACCGGCGGCAAGCTGTTCTACGCGCCGGGCCTGGGCAAGGTCGACGAAGCGCTGGCCGAGAAGATGCGCGACGCCGACTGCCTGCTGGTCGACGGCACGATGTGGGACGACGACGAAATGCAGCGCCGTGGCGTGGGCACTCGCACCGGGCGGGAAATGGGCCATCTGGCTCAGAACGGTCCCGGCGGCATGCTCGAAGTGCTGGAAGGCTTTCCAACCCAGCGCAAGGTGCTTATCCACATCAACAACACCAACCCGATCCTCGACGAAGACTCTCACGAGCGCGCCGAGCTGGTCCGCCGCAACGTCGAAGTCGCCTTCGATGGCATGAGTATCGAGCTTTAGGAGCCGACATGAGCGAAGCCACTGCGCTGTCCCCCGCCGAATTCGAGCAGGCCCTGCGGGCCAAGGGCGCGTATTACCACATCTACCATCCCTATCATGTGGCGATGTACGAAGGCCGTGCGACCCGCGAGCAGATTCAGGGCTGGGTCGCCAACCGCTTCTACTATCAGGTGAACATTCCGCTCAAGGACGCCGCGATTCTGGCCAACTGCCCGGACCGAGAGATTCGCCGCGAGTGGATTCAGCGCCTGCTCGACCATGACGGCGCCCCCGGTGAAGACGGCGGCATCGAAGCCTGGCTGCGACTGGGTCAGGCCGTGGGGCTGGACCCGGATCAGCTGCGCTCGCAAGAGCTGGTGCTGCCGGGCGTGCGTTTTGCCGTCGATGCCTATGTGAACTTTGCCCGCCGCGCCAACTGGCAAGAAGCGGCCAGCAGTTCGCTGACCGAGCTGTTCGCGCCGCAGATTCACCAGTCGCGTCTGGACAGCTGGCCGCAGCACTACCCGTGGATCGACCCCGCCGGTTACGAGTATTTCCGCACGCGTCTGGGTCAGGCACGTCGTGATGTGGAACACGGTCTCGCCATCACGCTGCAGCACTACACTACGTATGAAGGCCAGCAGCGCATGCTGGAGATCCTGCAGTTCAAGCTCGATATTCTGTGGAGCATGCTTGATGCGATGTCCATGGCTTATGAATTGAACCGCCCGCCCTACCACAGCGTCACAGACCAGAGGGTCTGGCATAAGGGAATCGCGCTATGAACGTTCATCCCCACAACGATAATTCGAACCCGGAACGCCTGGCATTTCGCAACAAGGTCCCCAAGTGGCGCCAGGGCTATCGCTTCCAGTTCGAGCCGGCTCAGAACGGCAATGTGCTGCTGTACCCCGAAGGCATGATCAAGCTCAACGACAGTGCCGGCTGGATCGGCGGTCTGATCGATGGACAGCGAACGGTCGCCGCCATCATTCAGGAACTGGAGCACAAATTCCCCAACGTTCCTGAACTGGGCATGGACGTCGATGACTTCATGAAGGTCGCCCAGGAAAAACACTGGATCACTCTTGACTGACATGACACTCGCAACCTCCAGCCCACTGATACCGCCCAGGCCGGAAACCGGCCTGCCGCTGTGGCTGCTGGCCGAACTGACCTATCGCTGCCCGCTGCAATGCCCGTATTGCTCGAACCCGCTCGATTTCGCGAAACAGGGTCAGGAGCTGACCACCGAGCAGTGGTTCAAGGTGATGCAGGAAGCCCGGCAGATGGGCGCCGCGCAGATCGGCTTCTCCGGCGGCGAACCGCTGGTGCGTCAGGACTTGGCCGAACTGATCGCCGAGGCGCGCCGGCTGGGCTATTACACCAACCTGATCACTTCCGGGATCGGCCTGACCGAAGAGAAAATCATCGCGTTCAAGGAAGCCGGGCTGGACCATATCCAGATCAGCTTTCAGGCCAGCGATGAGCAGGTGAACAACATGCTTGCCGGCTCGAAGAAAGCCTTCGCGCAGAAGCTGGAAATGGCCCGCGCCGTGAAGAAGCACGGCTACCCGATGGTGCTGAACTTCGTCACCCATCGGCATAACATCGACAAAATCGACAAGATCATCGAACTCTGTCTGGCCCTTGAGGCGGATTTTGTCGAGCTGGCAACCTGTCAGTTCTACGGTTGGGCGCACCTGAACCGCATCGGCCTGTTGCCGACCAAGGATCAGTTGGTGCGCGCCGAGGCCGTCACCAATCAATACCGTGAACAGCTGGAAGCGGAAAATCATCCGTGCAAGCTGATTTTCGTCACTCCAGATTATTACGAGGAACGCCCCAAGGCTTGTATGAACGGCTGGGGCAGTATCTTCCTGACCGTGACACCCGACGGCACTGCCCTGCCGTGCCACGGCGCGCGCCAGATGCCGATCCAGTTTCCCAATGTGCGCGAGCACAGCATGCAGCACATCTGGTACGACTCGTTCGGCTTCAACCGCTTTCGCGGCTACGACTGGATGCCCGAGCCTTGCCGGTCCTGCGATGAGAAGGAAAAGGACTTCGGCGGCTGCCGCTGCCAGGCGTTCATGCTGACCGGCGACGCCGCCAATGCCGATCCGGTGTGCAGCAAGTCCCAGCACCACGGGATGATCACGCAGGCTCGCGACGAATCCGAGACTGCCACCCAAACCATCGAAGAGCTGGCCTTCCGCAATGAACGAAACTCACGACTCATCGCCAAATCTTCCTGAGCCGCTTTCCGCCGCCCAGGCCGTCGCTGCAGGCGTGGACTTCGCCGAACTGGATGTCAGTTCGGCAGGTCTGTTCTGGAACGAATTCCGCCCTGAAGACGGCGCTTGCCGCATCTGGCAATGGTACGCGGGCGATACGCGCTGCCTGACGCCCGATGGCTTCAGCGTGCGCAGCCGGGTGTATGAGTACGGCGGAGGATCGTTCTGCCTGGCCGATGACGCGGTGGTGTTCGTCAACGAGCGCGACCAGCAGCTGTATCGTCAGCCTCTGGATGGCAGCACACCGGTGTCGTTGACCCAAGGGGATAAACGCTACGGCGGCGTGTTCCATACCAATGGCCAGATCCTTGCCGTTGAAGAAGACCATAAAACCCATCGACTGGTGAGCATCGATGTGGCTGACGGGCAGCGTGTGCTGCTGGCCGAAGGCGCAGACTTCTATGCCTCGCCAGTGGTCAGCGCCGATGGCGGGCGACTGGCCTGGGTCGAGTGGCAGCGTCCGCATCAGCCATGGACGGTCACGCGACTGATGTGCGCGGCCAGGCAGGATGACGGCAGTTGGGGCCAGCCGCTGTGCATCGCGGGCGATGACGCAGAAGAATCCTTGCAGCAGCCGCGCTTCGATGCGCAGGGCCGTTTGTATTGCCTGACAGACCGGGCCGGATTCTGGCAGCCCTGGAGCGAGACGGCGTCTGGATTCGCGCCCTTGAAAGCGGCGGCAGCGGACCATTCGCCAGCACCCTGGCAGTTGGGCGGGTGTACATGGCTCCCGCTCAGCGATGGTTTTCTCGCCACTTGGTCGCAAGACGGCTCGGGCATTCTGGGCCTGAGCGACACCGAGGGTTCGATCACCGACTTCAGCGCCGGTTACAGCCGTTTTCGCAGCCTGGCACTGGACGAGGAATACATCTATTGCATCGCCGCGTCAGCCGTCAGCACATCGGCGGTGCTGGCGATTTCGCGTGCCGACAACAGCGTGCAGGTTGTGGCCGGAGGGACATCGCCGCTGCCACCCGAGCAAATCAGTAGCCCGGAGCCGTTGTGCTACCCGAGCGGCAATGCCGAGGCTTACGGATATTTCTATCCGGCCATGACCGGCGCAGAAAACCCGCCACTGGTGGTGTTCATTCACGGCGGTCCGACCTCGGCGTGCTATCCGGTGCTGGACCCACGTATTCAATACTGGACCCATCGCGGTTTCGCCGTTGCCGACCTCAACTATCGGGGCAGCACGGGCTACGGTCGTGAGTATCGCCAGGCCCTGCACCTGACCTGGGGCGTGGCGGATGTCGAGGACGCCTGTGCCGTCGTTGCCCATCTGGCCGACAGGGGCTTGATCGACGCGAATCAGGCGTTCATCCGTGGCGGCAGCGCCGGTGGCTACACAACCCTGTGCGCATTGGCGTTTCAGAAGGTTTTCAGAGCGGGCGCCAGTCTGTATGGCGTCAGCGACCCGGTTGCACTGGCAAGGGCGACTCACAAGTTCGAAGGCGATTACCTGGACTGGCTGATCGGCGACCCGGTCGAAGACATCGCGCGCTACGAGGCAAGAACACCGCTGCTGCACGCTGACCGCATCAGCGTACCGGTGATCTTTTTTCAGGGCGAACTGGATGCAGTCGTGGTCCCGGCGCAGACCCGCGACATGCTCAAGGCTCTGCAGGACAAGGGCATCAAGGCCGAAGGACACTTTTATCCGGACGAATACCATGGCTTCCGCAAGGCGGCCAACCTGGCAGACGCGCTGGAAAAGGAGTGGCGATTTTACCGGGATGTTCTGGATGGCGCCGTATGATCGTTCCCGCGCAGGGAACGATCAACCGCAGCACGTTACAGCGCTGACTGCTTACTTACGCGAAACGATGATGTAGATCGCGTGGATGATGCCGGGGATGTAGCCGAACAGGGTCAGCAGAATATTCAGCCAGAAAGCGCCGCCCAGACCCACTTGCATGAACACGCCCACCGGGGGCAGCAGAATGGCGAAGATGATACGAATGATGTCCATGGAAAGCTCCTGAGTGATTGGCTCTGATTGGCCATACAGCTAATCGACCCTGGGCATCCATGAGGGTTCAACCCGCTCTGGCACGGCGCCAGTATTCTTTGGCCAAATCCTTGGGGTGAACGTTGAAAACGCCCGTGCAAGGCGAGGGATATAAAACACGCGCACAAAGAAAACCCCGCCGAAGCGAGGTTTTCCAGACTGTTTCCCTGACATCCCTTTCGTCCCACCATCCTGGCAGGCTTCCCTACGTGTCCCTGTTATGTTTGATTGCGCATCCTGCGCTACGTCCATGGATTTAGAGTAACTTTGGATCCGAATTAAAGGAAGAGGCCAAATGGCAGCACGGCGTGTAAGCAAATGCTTACACGCCGCTACTGTTTCAAAACTGATCAGCCTCCAGCAGGAACAATGACTCGCTACCCGCGCGCACCGAGGCATTCAACGAGTGGATGCGCGGCAGCAGACGGGCGAAGTAGAAACGTGCCGTGCCCACCTTGCTCGCGTAGAAATCTTCCTGCGCCTCCTTGCCCACAGCGGCCTTGGCCATCATCGCCCACATGTAGGCATAGGCGGTGTAGCCAAACAGGTGCAGATATTCCACAGAAGCGGCACCGATCTCATTGGGATTGCTGCGCGAACGGTCCAGAACCCAGTTGGTCAGCTCATCCAGCATGTCCAGTGCCGAAGCCAGCGGGCGTGTGAACTCGCCGAGCGAGCTGTCCGAAGCGGCGATGAACTGACGCACTTCCTCCGAGAACAACTGGTAGAACGCGCCCCCCGACCCCACGATCTTGCGGCCCACCAGATCCAGCGCCTGAATACCATTGGTGCCTTCGTAGATCTGGGTAATGCGCACATCGCGCACCAGTTGCTCCTGGCCCCATTCGCGAATGTAGCCGTGGCCGCCGAAGATCTGCTGCCCATGCACAGTGGTCTCCAGGCCAACATCGGTCAGGAACGCCTTGGCAACCGGCGTCAGCAGGGCGACCAGGTCGTCAGCGCGTTTGCGATCCGCGTCGTCTTCGCTGAACTTGGCGATATCCAGTTGCAGGGCGACGTAGCTGGAAAACGCACGACCACCTTCATTGAACGCCTTCATGGTCAGCAGCATGCGCCGCACGTCAGGATGGACGATGATTGGATCAGCGGCCTTGTCCTTGTTCTGCGCACCGGTCGGCGCACGGCTTTGCAGGCGGTCGAGGGCGTATTCAACCGCGTTCTGGTACGAGCGCACGCCCGACGCGAGCCCCTGAATGCCGACACCCAGACGTTCGTAGTTCATCATGGTGAACATCGCCGCCAGCCCCTTGTTGGGCTCGCCGATCAGGTAACCGACCGCGTCATCGAAGTTCATCACGCACGTGGCCGAAGCCTGGATACCCATCTTGTGCTCGATGGAGCCACAGCTCACGGTGTTGCGCTCACCGACACTGCCGTCGTCGCCGACCATGAACTTGGGCACTAGGAACAGCGAAATGCCTTTGGGACCTGCAGGTGCATCCGGCAGCTTGGCAAGAACCAGATGAATGATGTTTTCGGTCAGATCGTGCTCGCCACCGGTGATGAAAATCTTGCTGCCGGTGATCTTATAGGAGCCGTCGTTCTGCGGCTCGGCTCTGGTGCGAATGATGCCCAGGTCGGTACCGGCATGAGCTTCGGTCAGGCACATGGAACCGCACCACACGCCTGAATACATGTTCGGCAGGAATTTGGCCTTCAGTTCTTCGGTGGCGTGAGTGTTGATCGAGACACAGGCACCGGACGTCAGCATCGGATACAGACCGAACGCCAGACTGGCGGAGTTGAGCATTTCCTCGACCTGAGCCGAGACCACCTTGGGCATGCCCATCCCGCCGAAATCAGGATTGCCACCAACGCCGACCCAGCCGCCTTCGGCATAGGTGCGATAGGCTTCGGGGAACCCCGCAGGCGTGGTCACGACGGTGTCCTTCCAGTGACAGCCTTCCTCGTCACCATTGCGGCTCAGTGGCGCGATGGTCTTGCTGGTGACTTTGCCTGCTTCTTCAAGAATGGCTTCGACGGTCTCGGCATCAACCGTTTCAGCCAGTGCCGGCAGTTGAGCCCAGAGTCTGGAAACCTCGAACACTTCATTGAGGACGAAGCGCATATCGCGCAGCGGCGCTTTGTAATCAGCCATGGCAAACCTCGTGAACACGGAGCGAGAGACCTGTAAATGCTGATTCGTTGCGGTCGGAAACACGGATCAGCCGTCGATAGGCACGAGTCTACCCGAACAACATTTCAGACACATAGGGTCGTGTCGTGACCATTAAGTCATAACAGGTCACTGGTCAGAAACGTTTTCTCAGGTAGCCGCTTCGGTGGTGCGCACGGCTCCACGCCGACTCTGCTGCTGGTGGGAAATCACGCAATTGCGCCCTGCGCCCTTAGCGGCGTAGAGCGCCTGGTCAGCGGCCTTGAGCACTTCTTCAGGCGTGCGATGCTCCGGCTGACGCTCCGCCACACCGATGCTGACCGTGACTGACACAGTGCCGGTGTGTGCGCCGCTGCGACGTTGTCGGCCTTGCTGGTCGTCCTGCGGCCGGCTGTCCTTGTTGCGCAGCTGGATTTCGTAACTGGCGATGGATTCACGAATCGCTTCCAGATGCGGCAGGCACTCGTCGATGGTCTTTGCTGCAAACACGATGGCGAACTCTTCACCGCCATAGCGATACGCTTTGCCGCCTCCGTTGGTGATCTTCGACAGCTTGCTGGCCACCAGGCGCAACACCTGATCGCCTACGTCGTGGCCGTGGGTGTCGTTGAATTTCTTGAAGTGATCGACATCGCTCATCGCCAGCACGTAATTACGCCCCAGACGCTGCAGGCGTTCGTTCAGCGCACGACGTCCGGGCAAGCCGGTCAGCTCGTCGCGGAAGGCCATCTGGTAGGCCTCATGGGCAACGGCGGCGGCGATCATCAGCATCACCTGGCTGCACAGAATATTCAGCGTGAACGGCAGGATGAAGGTCTTGGGCAACGCCCAGAACAAACCCAGCAGACCGACCAGTTGCGCCGCGTGCAATGGTCTGGGTTTTTCCAGGTACTGCCAGAGCAATACCGCGAACGAGATCAGGAACATTGCATACGACAACTGGATCAGGCTCATCCACGCCCCATGCAGCGCAGGCCAGCGAATGTCGGCAAGCCAGGTCTGCAACGCCATTGGGTAACTTTGCTCGAGCCCCAGCGCCACGCTGCCCACGGCCAACAGCACCGCCAGCCGTGCGACCAGATCCTGAAACAGATGCGTGCGCTCCTCCCACGCGGCGTAAAGCCCGTAGAGGACCGGCAGCAGCAGGCAGACCAGGTGAAAGATCACCGCAGCGTCTTCACGCACCTTGCCGAAGTCGCGGTAATAGTCGGTCTGTGTGTCGAGCAGGTAATAGGCGATGTACACGGTGATCATCAGAAACAGCTCGCGCTGACGACGATAGACACCACAGTAGGCACCGCCCAACAGCAGCACCAGCGTCGGCAGCACGTTGAACAGCGAGGTGAAGAACACGTTCAGGTCTTTGACATACGCAGCCGCCAGCCCCGCCACCAACAAGGCCAGTGACGGCAGAAAATGACTCAGTCGCGCAGCAGATGGACGTAACAAAAGAGGCTGTCTCCTCGCCTGAACCCAAGTAAACACCCGGATCAATAGCATTGTGCCTTCATCCTGAAAACAATGCATTCAGCAGGATTGAACAGTGACTGAGTCTGTAACGGCAGGAGACGGAAAAGGTTTATCGATTGATGGTAAATAGCCATACAACGCTGAAATACCTGTGTGCCCCAACCTGTCGGGACGCAACGCGTCACAGGTTGCATGCTCATGCGGGGCGATGGGTAAATCAAAATAAAAAAGCCGCCTGATCAGTGATCAGGCGGCCTGGGTGAACTCGGACCGGACTCAGTAAGCCAGGCCGAAATCTTCCTCTTTCATTTCCATCAGGTTGCCAGCACCCGACAACATGGTCGCGACGTGAGTGCGGGTGCGCGGCAGGATGCGCTGGAAGTAGAACCGTGCGGTCTGGATCTTGGCGCGGTAGAACGCCTCGTCCGACGTACCGGCTGCCAGCTTCTCGGCCGCCAGACGCGCCATGTCCGCCCAGAAGTAGGCCAGGCAGGCATAACCCGAATACATCACATAGTCGACCGAAGCGGCACCGACTTCCTCACGGTCCTTCATGGCAGCCATGCCCACTTTCATGGTCAGCTCGCCCCATTCCTTGTTCAGCGCAGCCAGCGGGGCCACGAATTCCTGAACGGACTCGTTGCCTTCGTTGGCCTGACAGAACTTGTGCACAATCTTGGTGAAGCCCTTGAGCGCTTCGCCCTGGGTCATCAGAACCTTGCGGCCCAGCAGATCGAGCGCCTGGATACCGGTGGTGCCTTCGTACAGCATGGAGATACGGCTGTCGCGAACGTTCTGCTCCATGCCCCACTCGGCGATGAAGCCGTGGCCGCCGTAGATCTGCACGCCGTGGTTGGCCGCTTCGAAGCCCACCTCAGTCATGAACGCCTTGGCGATCGGCGTCATGAAGGCCAGCAGCGCATCGGCTGCTTTCTTCTGATCGTCATCTTCGCTGTACTTGACGATGTCGACCTGCTTTGCCGTGAAGTACACCATGGCACGTGTGCCCTCGGCGAACGCCTTCATGGTCAGCAGCATGCGACGCACGTCCGGGTGAACGATGATCGGGTCAGCCGCTTTTTCCGGCGCCTTTGGACCGGTCAGCGAACGCATCTGCAGACGCTCACGGGCGTATTTCAAGCCGCCCTGAAACGCCAGTTCAGCGTGAGCCAGACCCTGCAATGCAGTGCCCAGACGCGCCGTGTTCATGAAGGTGAACATGCAGTTCAGACCTTTGTTCGCCGGGCCGATCAGGTAACCGGTCGCGCCGTCGAAGTTCATCACGCAGGTCGCGTTGCCGTGGATGCCCATCTTGTGTTCGATGGAGCCGCAGCTCACTGCGTTACGCTCACCGACGCTGCCATCGGCAGCCGACAGGAACTTGGGCACGATGAACAGCGAAATGCCTTTGGTGCCAGCCGGTGCATCCGGCAGACGGGCCAGCACGATATGGACGATGTTATCGGCCATGTCGTGTTCACCAGCGGAAATGAAAATCTTGGTGCCGGACACCTTGTAGGTGCCGTCAGCCTGAGGCTCGGCCTTGGTGCGCAGCATGCCCAGGTCGGTGCCGCAGTGTGGCTCGGTCAGGCACATGGTGCCGGTCCATTCGCCCGACACCAGTCGAGTCAGGTAAGCCTCTTGCTGCTCGGGCGTGCCGTGTTCGGAAATGGTGTTCATCGCGCCATGCGACAGGCCTGGGTACATGCCCCACGACCAGTTTGCTTCACCGACCATTTCGCTGACAGCCAGACCCAGCGACTCGGGCAAGCCCTGACCGCCGTGCTCGACGTCATGAGCAAGGCTGGGCCAGCCGCCCTCGACGAATTGCTTATACGCTTCCTTGAAACCGGTCGGCGTCTTCACGCCGGTTTCGCTCCAGGTACAGCCTTCGATATCACCTACCCGGTTCAGCGGAGCCAGCACCTGCTCACAGAACTTGGCGCCCTCCTCAAGAATGGCGTCAACCATGTCCGGGGTAGCGTCCTGGCAGGCTGGCAGACTCTGATAGTGCGCTTCGTAGCCGAGCAGTTCGTCACGAACGAAACGAATATCACGCAAGGGGGCCTTGTAATCAGGCATAGCGATAAACCTCTGCTGATGAATCCTGGAACGAATGACCGGGCGGTGACTGGAAGCCTGCTTCCAGAACCAGACAATCTCGCATGCCTTACGGTCAAACAGGTGTTTGAAACATACGTTTACGCCTAAACCTTGTCAATAGCCGCGCACGCACCATTCGTCCACGATGCGCTGCAGACCACGCAGGCAAGGGGAAGCGGCGTTATGTAAACGATTGTTTGGAGTCTAGTTGAGAGGTAACGGGTTGCGGTGGCGATACAGGATGGTGATACAGGGAGATTCAGAACATGACGCCGTGCACGGAAGGCACGGCGCGAGGATTACAGGCAAGGTTCAAGCGTAGGTATCGATCAACGTGCCAAGCGCTTCATCACTGGCTTTCTGCGCAGCGAGCCCGGCTTCAATCTGCGATTTGCCAGCGGCCATTTCCACGATATTGGCAGGCAGGTCGGAACGCTGGCTGCGATCAACCGAACGCAGGTTCTCGAGCTGGAAGTCGGAAGACTGGCTTCGGCCCGACACCTCGATATTGCTGCTGGCGATCTGCGTGGCTGCCTGATCGACACGGCCCTGCCCGACCTGCATGGCACTGAGACCTGGGTAGAGGGTGTTGTTCATGGTGATTTGCATAAGCCGATCCTCGGTTCAAATAGCGAACAAGTGCCATTGAACCAGTAACTGCAGGGAAATGCTCGACAAATAGACTAATGGCATTAGGCCTGTTAATAGGCTCGGCCTTGAATGATCAAAAGCTTCAAGCCCGTCAATGAGATAGCCACGCTATCCGTCGAGCAGCTCAAGATGCAGACATTGCGCCACATTTTCGGCGTTGGGGTTCTTGAGCCGTGGCACACGCCCAAGACAGGGCGCTGGCAGACGCTCGGCAAGCGTGGCAAGGTTTTCTTCCAGGCGCGACGTCTTGCCATCGATGATGTTGGCGACCCAGCCCGCGAGGTGCAGCCCATCCCTGGCAATCGCCTCGGCCGTCAGCAGCGCATGGTTGATGCAGCCGAGCCGTACGCCGACCACCAGAATCACCGGCAGCCCCAGGGCGATTGCCAGGTCAGAAAGATTGCTCTGATCCGCCAGCGGCACCCGCCAGCCTCCCGCGCCCTCGATCAGCGTGAAGTCCGCCTGCCTGTTCAGGATGTGCTGCATCGGTTGCAGCAGGGAACGAACGGTCAGCGCCACACCCGCCTCACGTGCAGCCAGATGAGGCGCAATCGCAGGCTCGAACGCCACGGGATTGACTTCGTCATAGCCCAGTTCGATCGAACACTGCGCCTGTAACGCCAGCGCGTCGGAGTTGCGCAGCCCTTGGGGCGTGACGACGCAGCCCGATGCAACCGGCTTGCCTGCCGCCGTGCTCAGACCATTCAGTCGTGCGGCATGCAGCAGACCGGCTGCGACCGTGGTCTTGCCGGCATCCGTGTCAGTTCCGGTGATGAAATACGCAACGCTCATCTCAGCGGTCTTCCCTTTATGAAGTGAACCCGGTCAGGTTTTTTCAAGTACCGCGTAGACCACCTGGTAGGTGGCGGGCAACCCTGCGTCCTGGCGAAAACGCTCGTACGCCTGCACCAGACCCAGGATCCGTTCGCGCCCCGTCAAGCCGCTGGGTCTGCCGGGGTTGAGGTTATGCGCGCCCAGCGCTTTGAGCTCATGGGTCAGGCTGCGCACGTCCGGGTAATGCAGCACATGCGGACGCACGCCAAGAATGCTGACGTTCAAACCGCTGGCCGCACACAACTGCCGATAATCGTCCTCACGCCGAAAGCGGTTCACATGCACCCGACCATCAACGGATTGCCAGCTTTCGCGCAACTCATACAGCGTCCCTGTGCACAGGCTGGCAAAGGCAAACACACCGCCAGGCTTCAGCACCCGAAAGGCTTCGCTCAGCACAGCCCTGAAGTCGGCACACCATTGCACCGCCAGGCTGGAAAAAATCAGCTCGCAGGATTCATCGGCCAATGGCATGCGCTCGGCATCGCCTGCCACGAAGTGGCGGGCCCCGCCCAAAGGCTGGGCATGACGCAGCATGCCTTCGGCGATGTCCAGCGCAATGCCTTCACTGTGTTGGAACCTCTGCGCCAGTACACGGCTGAAATAGCCGGTACCGCTACCCAGATCGAGCCAGCGTGCCGGGCTGCACTCGGCCGGCAGCCGGGACATCAGCTCATGCCCGACGGCGCGCTGCAATTCGGCGACGCTGTCGTAACTGCCCGCTGCGCGGGAAAAGGAGGCCGCCACCTGACGCTTGTCTGGCAGCCCGGCCGACAGCACGGCCTGTGAAAGGTCAGTCATGGTCCGACTCGTGTTCCGATTCATGTAGAAAAGCCTGAATCGCAGCCGCTACGCCATGTGGGTTTTCCAGAAGGAAGGCGTGGCTGGCCTGTTCGATCACGCCGACTTCAACGTCAGGCAACAGGTCCAGCAGATCGCCCGCCGCTTCGGCTGGCACGAATGCATCAAGCCCGGCAAACAGATGCAGTTGTGGCCCGCGATAGGTCTGCAACGCACTGCGCGTGTCGAGTTGCTGCAGGATCTTCAGCCCGTCGATCAGTGCAGCGGGCAAGGTATGCGGCGCACCGGCCTTGAGCAGTCGGGCCAGTCCGCGTGGGTCTTCTGCGCCTTGGGTGCACAGCAGACTGAAACGCTTGAGGGTCGCATCCGGATCAGCAGCACAGCCCGCCAGAAATCCCTCGAAATCCTGCTCAGGCATCGCATGCGGCCAGGCACCCTGCGTGACGAAACAGGCATTGCTGGCCAGGGTGAACAGGCCGCAGCAACGTTCGCCGCGCCGCGCCGCCAGTTCAGCCGCGAGCATGCCGCCCAGTGACCAGCCGCCCAGCCACGCGTCATCCGACAGGTTGGCGTCCAGTTCATCGAGCCAGTCGTTCAGATCACAACTGTCGATGTCTGGAAGCGGCTCGACCTCGACGCGCAAGTGCTCGTCCAGCCCGCGCAACGCAGCCGCCAGCGGTTCAAGTGGCGAAACACCCAGGCCCCAGCCCGGCAGCAGGATCAGACGATCACGCATGATCGGGCTCCATGGATTCAACCGCGCCCAGCAGCGGGTAACACTGCTCCAGTGCATTTAACAATAGCTGCACTTGCGCCTCGGTGTGCGCCGCCGAGAGTGTCACGCGCAGACGCGCGCTGCCGACAGGCACCGTGGGCGGGCGAATGGCTGTCACCATCACGCCGCGCTCGCGCAGCAGTTGCGACAGGCGCAAGGCGCGTCCGGCATCGCCAATCAGAATCGGCTGGATCGGTGTGAAGCTGTCCATCAGTTGCAGCCCAAGCTGCTCAGCACCCTGACGGAATTGGCGGATCAGGTGGGAGAGATGTTCGCGGCGCCACTGTTCGGTGCGCAGCAGCTCAAGGCTTTTCAGCGTTGCGCAGGCCAGCGCAGGCGGCTGGCTGGTGGTGTAGATGTAGGGCCGGGCGAACTGGATGAGGGTTTCGATCAGCTCTTCACTTCCCGCTACAAATGCCCCGGATGTGCCGAAGGATTTGCCGAGAGTACCGATCAGCACCGGTACATCCTCCATGCTCAGGCCGAAATGCTCGACGAGCCCGGCACCGTTGGCTCCTAGCGGACCGAAACCGTGTGCGTCGTCAACCATCAGCCACGCGCCTTTGGCCTTGGCGGCACGCGACAGCGCAGGCAGGTCGGCCACATCGCCGTCCATGCTGAACACGCCGTCGGTCACCACCAGCGTATCGCCCACGGCCTTTTCCAGCCGGGACTCGAGGCTTGTCACGTCGTTGTGCAGATAACGGGAAAACCGCGCACCGCTGAGCAGACCGGCATCCAGCAAAGAGGCGTGGTTCAGTCGGTCTTCCAGCACGGTATCGCCTTGCCCCACCAACGCTGTGACGGTGCCGAGGTTGGCCATGTAGCCGTTGGAGAACAAGAGCGCACGCGGTCGGCCGGTCATTTCGGCCAGGGCTTCTTCCAACTCATGGTGCGGAGTGCTGTGGCCGATCACCAGATGCGAGGCCCCGCCGCCTACACCCCAGCGCTCGGCGCCAGCCTGCCACGCGGCGATCACCTCAGGATGGTTGGCCAGCCCCATGTAGTCGTTGTTGCAGAAAGCCAGCAACGGCTTGCCATCGACCACCACCAGCGGACCTTGCGGGGTCTGCAGCAGGGGGCGCTGGCGGTAGAGATGTTCGTGACGGCGAGCCTCTAGTCGGGTACGCAGATCGAAAGACATGCAGGCTCCGTTTCAGAGTGTCAGGCGGACGCTGCGTCGTAGAACAGCGCGCTGCTTTGCTGCTCGACCAGCGCCTGCTCGATGGCGGCCTGATGCACCTCGTCAGGATGCTCTTCGCCCGCTTCCGGCTTGATGCCCAGACGGGAGAACAGCAGCATGTCCTTGTCGGCCTGCGGGTTGGCGGTGGTGAGCAGTTTGTCGCCGTAGAAAATCGAATTCGCCCCCGCAAGGAACGCCAGCGCCTGCATCTGCTCGTTCATCGCTTCGCGGCCAGCGGACAGGCGCACGTGGGACTTGGGCATCAGAATCCGCGCCACCGCCAGCATGCGAATGAAGTCGAACGGGTCGACATCTTCGGCATTTTCCAGCGGCGTACCGGCGACTTTTACCAGCATGTTGATCGGCACGGATTCCGGGTGCTCCGGCAGGTTGGCCAGCTGGATCAACAGACCGGCGCGGTCATCGAGCGACTCGCCCATGCCCAGAATGCCACCCGAGCAGATCTTCATCCCGGCATCGCGCACGTAGGCCAGGGTTTGCAGGCGCTCGCCGTAGGTGCGGGTGGTGATGATGCTGCCGTAGAACTCAGGTGAGGTGTCCAGGTTGTGGTTGTAGTAATCCAGCCCGGCGGACGCCAGCGCGGCGGTCTGTTCCTGATCCAGACGACCCAGCGTCATGCAGGTTTCCAGGCCCATGGCCTTCACGCCTTTGACCATCTCCAGCACGTACGGCATGTCTTTGGCCGACGGATGCTTCCAGGCCGCGCCCATGCAGAACCGGGTCGAACCGATGGCCTTGGCGCGGGCGGCTTCCTCCAGCACTTTCTGGACTTCGAGCAGCTTTTCCTTTTCCAGACCGGTGTTGTAGTGGCCGGACTGCGGGCAGTACTTGCAGTCCTCGGGGCAGGCACCGGTCTTGATCGACAGCAGGGTCGAAACCTGGACGCGATTGGCGTCGAAATGAGCGCGGTGCACGCTCTGCGCCTGAAACAGCAGGTCATTGAATGGCTGTACGAACAGCGCCTTGACCTCGGCTAAAGTCCAGTCGTGACGCAGAGTGGCGGTGATGCTGGCGCTCATCGGGCGGCTCCTTGAGGGTTCTGGTGGCTGAGCGCAGGGACGAAAAGACCACAAGCGCTACACGGATGTTCGGCATATTTAAGGAAGAGCGATGCGCTGTCAACCAAACTACAAGCACGAGGTTTACATCTGGTTAAAAAACAAACAGACCTGTTTGTTATGCGATGAACGCAGCGATGCCCCGTTGCCCATCTGCATGCCGTGCGAAACCGAGCTGCCCTGGCTGGGCGACCAATGCGAGTGCTGCGCCCTGCCCTTGCCGATGTTCGGCACGAGCTGCGCCCAGTGCATCCGAAAGCCGCCAGCCTTTACCCAGGTTGTCGCGCCCTGGCTGTATGACTTTCCAGTCGACAGCCTGATCACCCGCTTCAAGCACAACGGAAAATGGCCCATGGGGCGGTTGATGGCTGAACTGCTCGCGCAGTTTCTGCAGCACCGTTTTGAAGAAGGCCTGGCACGTCCTGATTTTCTCGTGCCTGTACCGCTGGCCAACAAGCGCTTTCGCCAGCGCGGTTACAACCAGGCCGCAATGCTCGCCACCTGGCTGAGTCAAGAGGTTCAGCTACCGATGGATGAACGCCATGTGCTGCGCAGCCGGGAGACGCCCAACCAACAGGGCCTGGATGCCAAGGCACGCACGCGCAACCTGCACGGGGCATTCACACTGGTGGATAGCGACTGGCTGCGCGGCAAGCACATCGCGCTGGTCGATGACGTGCTGACCACTGGCTCCACGGCCGACGTGATTGCTCGTTTATTGACCCGCGCAGGTGCCAGCCGTGTAGACGTCTACTGCTTGGCCAGAACGCCCAAACCGGTGGATTGATCAATTCATGATCGAGCTGCATGCCGCCTGTGACGCTGGGCGTCACCTCCGAAGCGAACACAGAGTGTGGGAACCATCAGAAGCCGGGTTATGTTTTACACTCGCGTCAACTGCCAGAGCGTTCAAACCACTATGCCGCTACCACCCCTCCTCACCCAACACATGGCCCGCCGCCCGCAGCGCATCGCGTTGTTGCAGCACATCAACGAGCAGGGTTCGATCACCCGAGCCGCCAAGAGCGCGGGGCTGAGTTACAAGGCGGCGTGGGACGCCATCGATGAGCTGAACAATCTGGCGCAGAAGCCTCTGGTCGAGCGCAGTGTTGGCGGACGCGGCGGTGGTGGCGCGAAGTTGTCGGCAGAAGGCGAACGAGTATTGCGGCTTTATCAACGGGTGCAGGCCCTTCAGGCGCAGGTGCTGGAAGCTGCCGAAGACAGCAGCGACCTCGACCTGCTCAATCGCCTGACCCTGCGTACCAGCGCGCGCAACCAGCTGCTGGGGCGGATCGTAAGCATGACCCGGCAAGGCCATAACGACACGGTTCGCCTGCAGTTGGCCGATGAGGTGTTCATCGACGCACAAATCACTCACGACAGCAGCCTGCGCATGGAGCTGAAGACAGGGTCTGAAGTGATCGCCCTGATCAAGGCCGGATGGCTGGACGTGTTCGCTGCCGAGCACTCTGAAACATTGGGAAACAATTGCCTTTTCGGACAGATCGAAGCAGTCATAGACGCCGAAGACGGTCCCAGCGAAGTGCGCATCTTTTTGCCCAGCGGCCATACGCTGTGCGCTCTGGCGAGCCGTGACGTCCTGCAGGCGCAACAGTTGGAAACCGGCAATCCGGTGCAGGTTCGCTTCGCGCCGTCACGGGTGCTGCTGGGCACGCCGCTCTAGCGATTCGGCACCATTGTCACGACACAATTCCGTCATACACGCGCTTTAAGGTAGCCACCACATTTGTGGGAGCCGTGATGATGAAACTATTAGAAGAAAATCAGTCCACCGATCTGGAAAACATGGTCGGTCTCACCCGCCGGGGCTTTATCAGCGCGGGCGCCTTGTGCGGCGCCGCGATGTTTCTGGGCGGCAACCTGTTGACCCGTAGCGCACTGGCCGAAGGCGTCAGCACGGCTTCCCGCAGACTGCTGGGTTTTGAAAGCATCCCCGCTGCTACGGCCGACAGCATCAGCCTGCCGGCGGGCTACACCTCCTCCGTGTTGATCAGCTGGGGCCAGCCGCTGCAGGCAGGCGGCCCGGCATTCGACCCGAGCGGCAAAGGCTCCGCCCGAGCGCAGGAAGTGCAGTTCGGCGATAACAACGATGGCATGAGCCTGTTCCCGATGCGCGGGCGCAAGGATCGCGCGCTGATGGCAATCAACAACGAATACACCAACTACCGCTACCTCTTCGATCACGGCCAGACGCCGCAATCGGCCGAAGACGTGCGCAAGGCCCTGGCCGCCGAAGGCGTTTCAGTGATCGAAGTCCAGCAGAAGAACGGCAAATGGCAGTTCGTGCAGGACTCGCGCTACAACCGTCGCATTCATGGCAACACGCCGATCAAAATGAGCGGTCCTGCCGCCGGCCATGACTGGCTCAAGACCGAAGCCGACAGAACCGGTACCCGCGTGCTGGGCACCTTCCAGAATTGCGCCAACGGCAAGACGCCGTGGGGCACTTACCTGACCTGCGAAGAAAACTTCACCGACTGCTTCGGCAGCACCAATCCTGATCAGGTCTTCGATGCAGGTATGAAGCGATATGGCGTGACAGCTGCCAGCCGGGATAACAACTGGCACCTGTACAACCCACGCTTCGACGTCGCCAAAAACCCCAACGAGATCAACCGTCACGGCTGGGTGGTCGAGATCGATCCGTTCGAGCCCGACTCCATGCCGGTCAAACGCACCGCGCTGGGTCGCTTCAAGCACGAGAACGCCGCCTTTACCCTGACCAAGAGCGGTCGCGCCGTGGTGTACATGGGCGATGACGAACGCGGAGAGTTCATCTACAAGTTCGTCAGCCGCAACAGGATCGATCGCATCAATCCGAAGAACAACCGCAACATGCTGGACCACGGCACGCTGTACGTGGCGCAGTTCGACGGTGGCGACAACAACCCGGACCGTCCGAAAGGCAAGGGCCAGTGGATCGAACTGACCCACGGCAAGAACGGGCTCGACGCAACCAATGGTTTCAATAATCAGGCTGAAGTGCTGATCCACGCGCGCCTGGCCGCCAGCGTCGTGAAAGCCACGCGCATGGACCGCCCTGAATGGATCGTGGTCAGTCCCAAGGATGGCCAGGTCTATTGCACCCTGACCAACAACGCCAAACGCGGCGAGGATGGTCAGCCGGTCGGCGGTCCGAACCCGCGCGCCAAGAACCAGTACGGACAGATCCTGCGCTGGCGCGAAACAAAGGATAACGCTTCATCCTTGACGTTCGAGTGGGATCTGTTCGTGGTCGCAGGCAACCCGACCGTGCATCCGGGTACGCCGCAGGGTGGCTCCAGCAACATCAACCCGCAGAACATGTTCAACAGCCCGGACGGGCTGAGCTTCGACGCCGACGGCCGCCTGTGGATCCAGACCGATGGCGACTCCAGCAACAAAGGCGACTTCGCCGGCATGGGCAACAACCAGATGCTCTGCGCCGACCCTGCCAGCGGTGAAATCCGTCGCTTCCTGGTCGGTCCGGTCGGCTGCGAAATCACCGGCATCAGCTTTGCGCCGGACTACCGCACCCTGTTCATCGGCGTTCAGCACCCAGGCGAGAACGGCGGCTCCACCTTCCCCGAGCACTTGCCCAACGGCAAGCCGCGCTCATCGGTGATGGTGATCACACGTCAGGACGGCGGCATCATCGGCGCCTGATGCAGACAAGGATCGTTCCCATGCTCCTGCGTGGGAACGCTTTGGCACGATCAACATCAGAGATGGCCAACTTCAGTCAATCAACCCGTTCACGTCATAAAACGGATACGGTCCTTCATACCCCCCGAACACTGCGTTGTGACTGACCAGCCCTTCCTGAGGATGCCAGCGGTGCAGCAGGTAACCCGCAGGCTCCAGATTGAAATGCGCAGGCGCCGCTTCGTCCAGATCAAGTACGATCTGGTGTGAAGTACCGGGGCAGACGCACGTCAGGGTGCCACCGAAACGACGCTGCATCGGCCGGTGCAAATGCCCGCACAACAGACGCTCCACCTGCGGATGCCTGGCGATGACCCGCTCCAGCTCCATCGCGTTACCGAACGGCTTGTGATCCATGTGGCCAATGCCGGACATGAACGGCGGGTGATGCAGGATGATCACCGTGGGCACATCAGGCCGACGCGACAGTTGAGCGTTCAGCCAGTCAAGCTGGCAATAATCCAGTTGTCCGCCATGCTCGCCGGGGATGGTCGAATCCAGGCCGATCAGACGCACCGGATGTTGCTCGACCACCCAGTCCAGCGGGCTGTCTGCCGACAGTGGCAGGTAAACGTGATCGGCAAACGCAGCCAGCAAATGCTCGCGGTCGTCGTGATTGCCGGGCACCAGATAGAACGGCATCTGCAGGCGATCCAGCTCCGGCTTGAGCACTGCGTATTCATCTGCACGACCGAAGTCCACCAGGTCGCCGCTGACCACCACAATATCGGGCCGTTGTTTGCGGGCGTTGATGTGTTCGACAGCGCGGCGCAAGGCGCTCAGTGTGTCAACGACACCGTAAGTGAGTCGACCATCGGCCTTGAGGTGCAGGTCGCTGATCTGGGCAATAAGAAACGGACGATTCAAAATAAATTCTCGACAGAAAAACGGCTTACGAATGCAGGGTGAACAGCACTTGCGGGTCGACGCTCAGGCCAAGATGCGCGCCTGCTGCATGGATCAGGTTGTCAGGGCTGTCGACCAGCAAAGGCTGAGCGCCGCCAACATCCACCAACAGCCGACTCTGCGCGCCCTGAAAGAACTGACCGACCAGCCGGCCCTGTAACTGCCCGCCTCCGGACGTCAGGCGCAGGTGCTCGGGACGGCAATACACTGTGCCGGGCAGATCAACACCCGACCAGGGCAGCTCACCACCACTGACCTTCAGCCCCGACTCGGTACGCCCGAGCACGCTGAACGCATTGAGATTGCCGACAAACCCGGCCACGAACGCGTTGGCGGGCTGCTGATAGATTTCCCTGGGTGTGGCCAGTTGCGAAACACAGCCTTTGTCCATGACCAGAATCCGGTCACCCAAGGCCATCGCTTCGCCCTGGTCGTGGGTCACGAACACCGAGGTGATGCCGAGCCCGCGCAGCAATTGATCCAGCTCACTGCGCAGGCGCTCGCGCAGTTGTGCATCCAGCGCAGCCAGCGGCTCATCGAGCAGCAACACCCTGGGACGCGGTGCCAGCGCACGCGCCAGGGCAACGCGCTGACGTTGCCCGCCGGACAGCTCATGAATGCGCCGCTTGCCGTGATCGGTCAGGCCGACCAGTTCAAGCAACTCATCGCGGCGCTTATTACGCTCGGCCTGGGACAGGCCTCGAATCTTCAGGCCGTAAACAATGTTTCCCGCCACATCAAGGTTCGGGAACAGTGCGTAGTTCTGGAACACCATGCCGACATCGCGCCGTTCGATGGGCAAGCGCGTCACGTCCTGATCGTCGAACAGCACCTGACCGACATCCGGACGCTCAAGCCCGGCGATCAGCCGCAACGTCGTGGTTTTGCCGCAGCCGGACGGACCGAGAATCGCCAGCGTTTCGCCGGGTTCAATCGTCAGGTGCAGATCCTGTACAGCAACGGTGCCGTCGGCGAATGCCTTGCGGCAGTTCTTCAGGCGAATAGTCGTGCCGCTCATCGGCTGTCTCCTCGGGCAAGACGGGCGCTGATGGCCTGCAACGCAATCAGCAGCGGCACAATCAGCAGAAGAAAAAGAAGGGTGTAGGCGCTGGCCACTTCCAGCCGCGCCGACGCATAACTGTCGGCCAGACCGACCGGCAGGGTTTTGGTCATGGGTGTGTGCAGCATCCAGGTCAGGTTGAATTCACCCAGCGACAAGGTCACGACCATCAACACCCCGGCCAGAATTCCGGCGCGGCAGTTGGGCACCACCACGCTGAAAAATCGCTTGATCGGCCCGGCGCCCAGGCTTGCCGCAGCCTCTTCCAGCATCGGCAATTGCTGGCGCTGCATCACGGCCATCACCGGACGCACCAGAAACGGCAGGGTGAAGAGGACATGGCCGACCAGAATGAACAGCCAACTGCTGCGAAAGCGGCCGAACTGCCCATAGGTCAGCAGCAACGCCAGGGCACTGGCCAGCCCCGGCATGGCAACCGGCAAAACCATCAGTTCTTCGAAGGCGCGGCTGAACCGATTATTCATGCGCACCAACGCATAAGCGGCCGGCACGCCGATCAGGCAGACGCACACTGCACAAGCCACGGCCAGTTGCAGCGACAGCCAGACCGTCGGTGAATAGGCCTGCCAGACTTGCACCAGCCAGTCGAAAGTCAGGCCGCTCGACAGACCTTGAAAGTAGTTGCGCGTCAGACCGGCCAGCAGCGAGAGCACCACTGGCACCAGCATGAACGCACAGACCAACAGGGTGAACAGCAACTGCGCGGCAAACAGGGGAGAACGTTTCACAGGGCGATCCCCGAGTTTTTGACCAGACGACGTGCCAGCAACAGCGCCGCCCAGGTCACCAGACCAAGGATCACCGACAACGCAGCGGCGACCGTGAAGTTGGCGTAGTTGGTGAACACGTTGTAGATCGCTACCGGCGTGACATTCAGGCGCGTGCCCAGCGTGAACGCCGTACCGAATGCGCCCATCGAAGTGGCAAAGCAGATCGCGCCGCAGGACACCAGCGCAGGCATCAGGCCCGGCACGATCACATCGCACACTACGCGCCAGTGCCCTGCACCCAGCGAATGCGCAGCGTCCTCAAGACTTCGGTCCAGGCTTTCGCAGGCCGCCATCACCGTGAGGATCACGCGCGGAATCGAGAAGTACAGATAGCCGATGAACAGGCCGGTCAGCGAATAGGCAAAGATCCACCGCTCACCCGCCAGCTCCAGGCCGAGCGCAGCGAAGATGCCTTGCCGACCCGCCAGCAGGATCACCAGAAAACCCACCACCACGCCAGGAAACGCCAGGGGAAAGGTCAGCAGCGCGACCAGCGCCGAACGTCCGAAGAACTGATTGCGGGCAAGAAAAACCCCGCTTGTCCCGCCGACCAGCAAGGCTGCCAGTGTCACCACGGCAGCCAGCACACAGGTCTGCGCCAGACTGCCCATGTATTGCGCGCTGCTCAGCACCTGCCAGTAACCGCTGCCATCCACGTCGTTGCCCTGCGCACCGAGCACGATCAGGTGCGTCAGCGGCAGCAGCCAGAACGCAACCAGCACCGCCATCGCCGGGGCAAGCGCCACGGCAGCGGTCGGGCGAAGGCGCAGCCTGGACAATCCGCTCGAGCGCACAACAATGACGTCTCCCAGCGAGGCAGACATTACTTCACCTCACGCAGGTAGCGAGCCGCAAAGGCTTCCTGCACCGCCGCCATGTGCTGGTAATCCACCACGCCGGCGCGGGCATAGTCGCTGTCCGGCAGAAACTGCGCGGCCACATCGGCAGGCATGGTCGAACGCACTGGACGCAGATATGCCTTGGCCCACAGCGCCTGACCTTCGTCGGAAAGCACGAAATCCAGCACCTTCTCGGCGTTGGCGCGATGCGGCGCCCCTGCCACCAGACTCATCACATAAGGCACGCCGATGGTGCCTTCTTTGGGAATCACGAACGCGACGTTGGCCTTGTCCTTGTAGCGAGCGCGATAGGCGTTGAAGTCGTAGTCGACCAGGATCGGCAGCTCACCGGACAGCACGCGGGCATAGGCCGTTTGCTTGGGCACGATGGGCGAGTTTTTCGCCAGTTTCTGGAAGTAGTCGATGGCTGGCGCGAAGTTGTCCAGCGTGCCGCCCATCGCCTGGTTGATCGCCACAGCGGAGACGTAACCTACGAATGCGCTGGAAGGATCAAGGTAGCCGACCATGCCCTTGTACTCAGGCTTGAGCAGGTCAGCCCAGCTCTGCGGCACGGGCAGACCGCCCAGCGCATCGACGTTGACCATGATGCCCAACGTGCCGGAATGAATGGCGAACCAGTGACCCGCCGGGTCTTTCAGGCCGGCGGGAATGTCATCCCAATGCTTGGGCTTGTAGGTATCGACCACGCCGGCCTTCTGCGCCTGCAGGCCGAAGGTCACGCCGTAATACACCACGTCGGCAACCGGTGCAGCCTGTTCGGCGACAATCTGCGCCAGCGCCTGCCCGGAGTTCTTGTTGTCGAGCGGCACCTGCACGCCGGTGCTGTCGGCAATGGCCTTGAGCTGCGAACCCCAGTCCGCCCACTCGGGCGGGCAGTTGTAGCAAATCGCGGTTTCGGCGGCCTGAGCGAGGCTGGCCGCGCCACACAACAACAGTGCCGCGAGGGTTTTACTGAAGCTGAGCATGAAACGTCTCCTGATAGGACTGGGTACTTTCGCCGGGCCGGATATGGCACGGCAGGCAATGGGAAATCGGTGCAGATCCGGCGATCTGCGCCAGTAACTGATCAATAAGGGTGTGCGCCAGCTCGCCGATGGGCTGAACGACAGTGCACAAGGTCGGGTGCATCTGCGTGCCCAGGGCAATGCCATCGAAGCCCATCACCGACACGCGGCCGGGAACCTCCAGCCCGTTGCGCCGCAACTCGGCAATCAGGCTGATGGCCAGCAGGTCGTTGGAACAGACCAGCGCTGTCGGCGCGTCCGTACCGCTTAGTAGCGGTTCGATTGCGGCGAAGTCAGCCCGAGTGTGAGCCGGCATTTCAATGACAGGCAGTTGTTGAAGCCCATGCGCGAGCATCGCTTCGCCATAACCTGCATAACGCAGACGCGCACGGTCGGACTGCATGGCCGGGCCTGCCACCATGGCGATACGCGAGTGCCCGAGTTCGATCAGATGGCGTGTGGCCAAGGCCATACCTGCGCGGTTATCCACCGACACCGCGCTGTAATCCGGGTTGCTGGTCTGGTGATAGGCGAGCACGAACGGCGTGTCTTCATTGATCAGGCTTTGCAGGACCTGGTTGTGCTCGGCGTCGGTCACCGTCAGCACCAATCCGTCGACCCGCTGGCGCAGAAGTTCTTCCACCACCTCGCTCTCGCGCTCACTGGCGTAATCGGTGGTAACCAGCAACAGGTTGTAACCGCGACGACGGGCGGCGCTTTCCATCGCCTGAAACTGTTCGGCGAAGACCGGGTTATGAAGATTGGGAACGACCACGCCGATCAGGTTGGTGGTCTGCAGGCGCAACTGACGGCCCAGCCGGTTCGGCCGGAAGCCCAGTTCGCGTGCGGCGACGAATATTTTCTCGCGAGTGTCGGCGCGCACCACATCGGGCGTTGCAAAGGCCCGGGCAGCCGTGGCCCGGGAAACCCCGGCCAGCCGTGCAACCGCTTTCAGATCCGTCATTGTCGCCCCTTGTTGAGATCGATCTCATTGGCGGCGACTCTAGTGAGTCAAGATGGCTGAACAGAGAACGGACGATGAACGTTTGGTGACAATCGAACGCTTGCGCAGATAAACAGTGAGGGCTTTGACGAACAGGGACCGGTCTGCGTTAACATCAGCGGTCCGACGCGGCAACCTGCTGCGCGCAGGAGTAGTCATGGCTCATCCGTTCGCAACACTTACTCCCGACCTCGTCCTCGATGCCGTCGAAAGCATTGGTTTCCTCAGTGATGCGCGCATCCTGGCGCTCAACAGTTATGAAAACCGGGTGTATCAGGTCGGTATCGAAGACGGCCAGCCGCTGATCGCCAAGTTCTACCGCCCGCAACGCTGGACCAACGAGGCGATCCTCGAAGAACACAGTTTTACGCAGGAGCTCACCGCAGTCGAAGTGCCGGTGGTCGCTCCCATGGTGCACAACGGTGAAACCCTGTTCGAGCACGCAGGCTTTCGCTTCACCCTGTTTCCACGTCGTGGCGGGCGCGCGCCCGAGCCGGGCAATCTCGACCAGTTGTACCGCCTGGGTCAGTTACTGGGCCGTATCCACGCCGTCGGTGCAACCAAACCGTTCGCGCACCGCGAAGCGCTGGGCGTAAAGAATTTCGGCAATGACTCGGTCAACTACCTGCTGGAAAACGACTGCATTCCGCGCAGCCTCTTGCCCGCCTACGAGTCCGTGGCGCGCGATCTACTCAAGCGGGTCGAGGACGTTTACGCCGCAACGCCGCACACCAACATCCGCATGCACGGCGACTGCCACCCCGGCAACATGATGTGCCGCGACGAGGTGTTCCACATCGTTGACCTGGACGACTGTCGCATGGGACCTGCGGTGCAGGACGTCTGGATGATGCTGGCCGGTGACCGCCAGGAGCGTCTCGGCCAATTGTCCGAGTTGATGGACGGCTACAACGAATTCCACGATTTCGATCCGCGCGAACTGGCCCTGATCGAGCCGTTGCGCGCACTGCGTCTGATGCACTACAGCGCCTGGCTCGCGCGTCGCTGGGATGACCCGGCGTTCCCGCACAGCTTCCCCTGGTTCGGCACCGAGCGTTATTGGGGCGACCACATTCTGGCCCTGCGCGAGCAGATGTCGGCATTGAACGAGGAGCCGTTGAAACTGTTTTGAACACTCAATGATCGCTCCCACGCTCAGGGCAAGGAACACGTCTTGCTGGAGGAATCCAAACCTCGTGGGAAGCGGCTTGTCGGCGAGGCGATGTCTCAGTCAGCCCTTCACTGCCGGGCCTGACGCTATCGCCGGCAAGCCGCCTCCCACGGGATGGTTATCCAACCAGCGCGAGCCCGAGGCACGCTCAGCAACTCACTACTAAAAACCGCAACACCTGCTTTTAAGGGACGACCCATGCAAGCTGCCAATCCGCGTCGCGGATACATTCTCGGCCTGAGCGCTTACACCATCTGGGGCCTGTTCCCCATCTACTTCAAAGCCATCGCCGCCGTACCGGCCATCGAGATCATCATTCACCGGGTGCTGTGGTCGGCGCTGTTCGGCTCGATCGTGCTGATGTTCTGGAAGCACCCCGGCTGGTGGCGCGAACTGCGGGACAACCCGAAACGCATTGCGGTGCTGGCGCTCAGCGGTTCGCTGATCGCAGCCAACTGGATTGTGTACGTGTGGGCAGTGAACAACGGGCGAATGGTCGAAGCCAGTCTGGGGTATTACATCAATCCGCTGGTCAACGTTCTGCTTGGCATGGTGCTGCTGGGCGAACGGCTCAGGCGTTTGCAATGGCTGGCGGTGGGGCTTGCGGCAGCCGGTGTGGCGCAGCAGGTCTGGCAGGTCGGCAATCTGCCGTGGGTCTCGCTGCTGCTGCCGTTGACCTTTGGCTTCTACGGGCTGATTCGCAAGAAAGCCCCGGTCGCCGCCCTGCCCGGTCTGGTCGTGGAAACCTGGATGCTGGTACCGCTGGCGCTGATCTGGCTGGCGCTCAATCCAGGCGCGCTGAGTGCGCAGGCCGAGTTCTGGACCACCTCTCAGGCCATCTGGCTGGCAGCCGCAGGCCCGGTGACGCTGATCCCGCTGGTGTGTTTCAACGCCGCAGCCCGTCACCTGCCGTATACCACGCTGGGGTTTCTCCAGTATCTGGCCCCGACGCTGGTCCTGCTGCTGGCCGTGTTGCTTTATGACGAGCACATGAACGTCAGCACCATCGTTACCTTCGCGTGTATCTGGGCCGGTCTTGCGATTTACAGCATCGACGCCTGGCTGAGCCTGCGCCGCCGGCGCTGATCAAAAAACATACAAAACCTTGCAGGCCACGTTCCGCGTGGCCTGCAAGGGGTTCTCCAACGGTTATCCACAGGCAGACTCACGCTATTTGTGCACAAGCCTTTGAAACTGTTGAATTTTTGATCAAACCCCGCAAAGCCGCGCCACACATGGCGTGCAACGCGATTCCCCCAGCTTATCCACAGGCAGGTGCAGGATAAGCGTGGATAAACTTCAGCGTGATTGCTCGTCCGAGCGCAACACCAACTCCACCATCAGATCATCCGCCAGTGTTTCCAGCCGGGCCTGCAGGTCGTCCAGCGAAAGGGTCAATGGCACGCCGAGCACAGCCTCGGCGTGAAACAGCAATTCGCTGCTCATGGGTGCAGGCGAGACATCGGTGATCAGCCGCTCGACATTGACACCCTGCTCCGCCAGCACACGGGTGATATCGCGCACGATACCCGCACGATCGTTGCCAACCAGCTCCATGCTGATCGGACGGGTCTGGCCGGTGGTCTCGACCACGCTTTCGGCGAGCAGCATGCGAATGCCATGAGCCGAAAGCGCATTCAGCGCGGCGATCAGGTCATCGTATTTTTCAGGTTCCACGCCCACTTTCAGAATGCCTGCGAACTGCCCGGCCATCCGGGACATACGGCTCTCCAGCCAGTTGCCGCCCTGCTCGGCGATGCATTGGGCGATGCGCTCGACCAGTCCGGGCTTGTCGGGGGCAACCAGCGTTACGACGAGATGATCCACGGTCAATTCCTCTTGTTGTTCACAATGCAAGGGTTGGATGAGTATAGGCAAGGTTGCGCAGCGGACCTCGAAAGGCAAATCGTGTACCGTTCAGCCTCACTTGTGGAACAATCCGGGCTGTTTTCAAGCACAGCGCGAAGAAATCGTGACCGAATAAGTCGATCCAGTCGTTTTAGCGACATATTCACCAGCGTTTTCACAAGGCCGCCAGTCATGTAGTATTTCGCGGCGCGCACTACATAACACCAAAATCAATAACAGAGCGCTCCTTGAGTGAGCTCGACCCTGCTGAGCAGAGTGAGGCAAGTGCAATGACCGAGTACGTTCAAGTCGGTGACCTGCGGGTCGCCAAAGCCCTGTATGACTTCGTGCAGAACGAAGCCATTCCTGGAACCGGCCTCAGTGCCGATGCATTCTGGGCCGGTGCGGACCCACTGATCCACGACCTCGCTCCGAAAAACCGCGCTCTTCTCGAAAAACGTGACGACTTGCAGGCAAAAATCGATGCCTGGCATCAGTCCCGTGCCGGACAGGCGCACGACGCCTCGTCTTACAAGGCATTCCTTCAGGAAATCGGTTACCTGCTGCCCGAAGCGGCGGACTTCCAGATCACGACTCAAAACGTCGATGAGGAAATCGCCACCATGGCCGGCCCGCAACTGGTCGTACCGGTGATGAACGCACGCTTTGCGCTCAACGCGTCCAACGCTCGTTGGGGCTCGCTGTACGACGCGCTTTATGGCACCGATGCCATCAGCGAAGCGGGCGGCGCCGAGAAAGGTCAAGGCTACAACAAGGTACGTGGCGACAAGGTCATTGCCTTCGCCCGCGCGTTTCTCGACGAAGCCGCGCCGCTGTCAGCGGGCTCGCACGTTGAATCGACCGCCTACAGAATGATCGACGGCAAGCTGGTGGTCAGTCTCAAGGGCGGCAGCAACACCGGGCTCAGGAACGACACACAATTGATCGGCTTTCAGGGCGATGCCTCGGCACCGATTGCCGTGCTGCTCGAACACAACGGCCTGCATTTCGAAATCCAGATCGATGCGTCCAGCCCTGTGGGGAAGACCGATCCTGCAGGTGTCAAAGACATCCTCATGGAAGCCGCGCTGACCACCATCATGGACTGCGAGGACTCCATCGCCGCGGTCGATGCCGACGACAAGGTCATCGTGTACAGAAACTGGCTGGGTCTGATGAAAGGCGATCTGGCCGAGTCGGTGTCCAAGGGCGGCGAAACCTTCACCCGCACCATGAACCCGGACCGCGTCTACACCACGCCTGCGGGCGGCGAAGTCACGCTTCACGGACGCTCGCTGCTGTTCATCCGCAATGTTGGTCACCTGATGACCATCGACGCGATTCTCGACAGGCACGGCAACGAAGTGCCGGAAGGCATTCTCGACGGCCTGCTGACCAGCCTGGCGGCGATGCACAACCTCAACGGCAACACCACACGCAGCAACAGCCGTCGTGGCTCGGTGTATATCGTCAAACCCAAAATGCACGGCCCGGAAGAGGCGGCGTTCACCAACGAGCTGTTCGGTCGCGTCGAGCAGGTATTGGGGCTGCCACGCAACACATTGAAAGTCGGGATCATGGACGAGGAGCGCCGTACCACGGTGAACCTCAAAGCCTGTATCCAGGCTGCCAGCGAGCGCGTGGTGTTCATCAACACCGGTTTCCTGGACCGCACGGGTGACGAGATTCATACCTCGATGGAAGCTGGTCCAGTGGTGCGCAAGGCTCAAATGAAGGCCGAAAAATGGATTGCGGCTTACGAGAACTCCAACGTCGATATCGGCCTGAAATGCGGCCTGCAGGGCAAGGCGCAGATCGGCAAGGGCATGTGGGCGATGCCGGACCTGATGGCTGCGATGCTGGAGCAGAAAATCGCTCACCCGCTGGCCGGAGCCAACACCGCGTGGGTGCCTTCGCCAACTGCCGCTGCTTTGCATGCGTTGCACTATCACAAGGTCGATGTGTTCGCCCGTCAGGCCGAACTGGCCCAGCGCGAGCCAGCCTCGGTAGACGACATTCTGACCATCCCGCTCGCGCCGAATACCGACTGGACGCCGGAAGAGATCCAGAACGAACTGGACAACAACGCGCAGGGCATTCTGGGTTACGTGGTGCGCTGGATCGATCAGGGCGTAGGCTGCTCGAAGGTGCCTGACATTAACGACATCGGCCTGATGGAAGACCGCGCAACGCTGCGCATTTCAAGTCAGCACATGGCCAACTGGCTGCGTCATGGCGTGGTCACTGAAGCGCAGGTGCTGGAAAGCCTCAAGCGCATGGCGCCGGTGGTGGATCGCCAGAACGCAGGCGATGCCCTGTATCGTCCACTGGCACCGGATTTCGACAGCAATATTGCCTTTCAGGCAGCGGTTGAACTGGTGATCCAGGGCACTCGCCAACCGAACGGCTACACCGAGCCGGTGCTGCATCGTCGTCGTCGCGAGTTCAAGGCCAGGAACGCTCAGTAACGCCGAAGGCAAGGCGCGCTTCAGGGCTCAGGCCCTGCGGCGCACGCGCTCATCGTGATGTACCGAATAGACGTTGTTTTTGTGGAAGCGGACAGGCGGAGCGCCGTCAGGTCTGCTGCGGTCCAGCGTTTGCCAAGGGACACCACAGTGGCAGAGATACGAAGGTATCTCTGACCGCCATGTTTTACATTCCCAATTCCCGCCTGATCAGTTTCACCAGTTGCTTGGTATTGAGTGGCTTGAGCAGAAAATCCACAACGTTCAGGTGCATCGCATCGATGGCGTCACGCACGTTGGCATCGCCTGAAACGATGATGATGGGCAATTCGGCGCGGTCGGATTCTCGCACCTGACGTATCAGGTCCAGACCATCAGACGGCGCCATGCGCAGGTCGGTGATCAGCAGCCCGATGGACTCACGCGTTCTGATCAGCTCAAGCGCACCGTCAACATCCGCCGCTGTCATGCAGCTGATGTCATTGAGGCTCAGAATTTCGGCCAGCAGCTCGCGCGCATCATTGTCGTCATCGACGATCAATACACGTTGCGGCGCATCACGGTTGGGTTCCAGCATGACCTCAGAGAGGGCACTGCGCTCTTCGTCGCTCAATATGTCGTGGTCAATCATCGCAATCTCATCATTCCCTGAACCTATCCGACAGCAGATAACGGTCAACCTGCACTGTATTTCGTCGGCTTCCCGGCCAATGATCGTTCGCGCTCCGGTGCGTTCGTTCACCCTTCTCTGGCAACAGCGTGCCCCATTACGTTCAGTTCCGGCGTAAGACTTACGTCCAATGGGCACTGTGCTGCAAGCGGCCGACCATGAGCGTCAATAACAAGAACGCGGAACAGCTCATGAGTAAAGCAGACGCTTTCACCCAGGCAGGCAAGACAGCGGTGCTGCAGAACATTCACGGCACCATGCAGTTCCTGCAACGATTCCCGCCTTTCAACCAGATGGAAAATGCGCATCTGGCGTACCTCGTCGAACAATGTCAGCTCAGGTTTTACGCTGCCGATGAGAGCATCATCAAGCCTGGCGATGGGCCAGTAGAGCACTTTTATATCGTCAAACAGGGCCGAGTGGTAGGTGAACGTCCGCATTCTGCCAAGGGCGGTACGGAAACCACCTTTGAAATCACCACCGGAGAATGCTTTCCGCTGGCGGCATTGCTGGGCGAACGGGCCACACGCACCGAGCATCTGGCCGCCGAAGATACCTTCTGCCTGCAACTGAACAAGCAGGCCTTCATCAAGCTGTTTGCACTGTCCACGACCTTTCGCGACTTCGCCCTGCGCGGCGTCAGCAGTCTGCTGGATCAGGTCAATCAGCAGGTCCAGCAGCGTGCCGCCGAAACCCTGGGTACGCAGTATTCCCTGAACACAAGGCTGGGCGAGCTGGCCATGCGACACCCGGTCATGTGCAGCCCTGAAATGCCAATGCGTGAAGCCGTGAAGCTGATGCATGAACAGCAGGTGGGCAGCATCGTCATCGTCGATGAGCGTCAGGCGCCGCTGGGGATTTTTACCCTGCGTGACCTGCGCGAAGCGGTCGCCGATGTCACCACCGACTTCGGCGCCGAGATCCAGCACAGCATGAGCCAGGCGCCCTTCCACCTGAGCCCCGACGCGAGCGCATTCGATGCGGCCATCGCGATGACCGGACGGCACATTGCCCATGTGTGTCTGGTCAGGGATGGACGTCTGTGCGGTGTTGTTTCCGAGCGGGATCTGTTCTCACTGCAACGGGTCGACCTGGTGCATCTGGCACGGACCATTCGCAATGCGCCACGCATCGAAGCGCTGACCGGATTACGCGGCGATATCGTCCAACTGGTCGACCGCATGCTGGCCCACGGCGCGTCCTCGACCCAGATCACGCAGATCATCACGCTGCTCAACGACCACACCGTCTGCCGGGTCATCGAACTGACGCTGGAAGAGAAAGGCGATCCCGGCGTGCCGTTCAGCTGGCTGTGTTTCGGTAGCGAAGGCCGGCGCGAGCAGACGCTGCATACCGATCAGGATAACGGCATTCTGTTCGAAGCCGCCGACGCCGCAGAAGCCACTCGCATCCGCGCGCTGCTGTTACCGATTGCCGAGCGGATCAACCAGAGTCTGGCGCAGTGCGGCTTCACGCTGTGCAAAGGCAACATCATGGCCAGTAACCCGGAGCTGTGCCTGTCGCGCGCCGAATGGTCCCGACGGTTCGCGTCGTTCATTCGGGAAGCCACGCCCGAGAACCTGCTGGCCTCAAGCATCTATTTCGACCTGCGTGTGGTCTGGGGCGATGAAAGCGGCTGCGAGCAATTGCGTCGCGGCATTCTGGAGCAGGTCGCGGACAACAAACTGTTCCAGCGCATGATGGCTGAAAACGCGCTGCGTCAACGTCCGCCCGTGGGTCGCTTCAAGGATTTCGTGCTGGCGCGCAAAGGCAGCGAGAAAGACACGCTGGACCTGAAAACCGAAGGCCTGACGCCGTTCGTGGATGGTGCACGGCTGCTGGCGCTGGCCAACGGCATCGGCGCCAACAACACCCTTGAACGCCTGAGGCAGCTGGTCGAACGCGAGGCCATCGACCCTCTGGACGGTGCGGCCTACGAAGAGGCCTATCACTTCATCCAGCAGACGCGCATGCAGCAACACCAGTTGCAGAGCCGCCAGAACCTTGCGTACTCCAACCGCATCGATCCGGACACTCTGAACCATCTGGACCGGCGCATCCTGCGTGAATCGTTTCGTCAGGCGCAGCGGCTGCAAACCAGCCTGACGCTGCGTTACCAACTGTGAATATCGACGTCCTATGAATCTGTTCGATTGGCTGAAACCTCGCCCCAAGGCAGCTCCGATGGAAAGCCACCAGTTGCAGCGGCTCAAGGCACTGCCGAGTTGCGCGAAACTGAGCGAAAAGCCATTACGCCAGCAGCGCTGGGTGGTGCTGGATCTGGAAACCAGCGGCCTTAACATGAACCGCGACCAAGTGCTGTCCATCGGCGCGGTGGTGATCGAGGACGGTGCCATCGATCTGGGTCAGCAATTCGAGCGCACGTTACTGCGCGTCGATCACAAGGTCAGCCCGGCGGTATTGATTCACGGTCTGGCACCCAGCGCGATTGCAGCGGGCAGTGAGCCGGTCGAGGCGCTGCTGGATTTCATGGAATTTCTGGGTGACAGCCCGGTGCTGGGGTTTCATGCGCCGTTCGACCAACACATGCTGTCGCGCGCCTTGAAAGACAGCCTGAATTACCGCCTGCAGCATCCGTTCTTCGACGTCGCGGAAATCGCCCCGATGCTCTGCGAGCAGGCCAACCTGCGCCACGCCGGTCTGGATGACTGGACCCGTTTCTTCGGCCTGCACGCCGAAGAGCGCCACAACGCCAGCGCCGATGCCCTGGTCACCGCCGAGCTGGCCCTGATCCTGTTCAGCCACGCACGCCGTCAACAGATCGACAGCCCTGTCCGTCTGGAGGAATGCCTGGGCCAGTGGCGCAGGCGCAAGCAGTCGCATTCGTTCTGATGGCGTGAATCTGCTACGTCTGTACAACCCGCGGGCTGCATTCCCATGCTGGAGCGTAGGGAAAATCGGACATCAGCGTCTGTCCCAACCGACAGACGCCAATTGCCACTACCCACGCGCCCTGTCACAATCGCGAATGATTCTCTTTAGTCAGATTCTTCTCATCGAGGCCGTTCGTGTCGTCAGTCCCAAGCCCTCATAGCGAGATCGTTGGAGCCTTGTATCGCGATCACCGCAGCTGGCTGCTGGCCTGGCTTCGGCGCAACATCGCCTGCCCGCAGCGCGCTCAGGATCTGAGTCAGGACACCTTCGTGCGCTTGCTGGGGCGTGACGAACTGGAGTCGCCCAGAGAACCGCGGGCGTTTCTGGCGACCGTTGCCAAGGGCCTGATGTTCGATCATTTCCGGCGTGCGGCGCTGGAACAGGCGTATCTCTGCGAACTGATGCAAGTCCCTGAAGCCGAACAGCCCTCCCCTGAAGAGCAGTTGCTGATCCTGGAAGACCTGAAAACGATTGATCGTCTGCTGGCGACCTTGTCGAGCAAGGCGCGCACGGCCTTTCTGTACAGCCGTCTGGACGGCATGAGCCACGGAGAAATTGCCGAACGGCTCGGCGTTTCCGTATCGCGGGTCAGGCAGTACCTGGCTCAGGCGATGCGGCAATGCTACGTGGCGCTGTACGGCACGCCGACATGAACACCAGACCGGTATCGGCACGTGTGCTGGATGCGGCCATCGAATGGCAGCTGAATCTGGATTCGGCCAGCGGTAACGATGCCGAGCGGGCCGAGTTTGCCCGTTGGCTGGCGGCCGATGAAGAACACGCCCGTGCCTGGAGCCAACTGGGCATGCTCAATCAGCGCTTTGCCGTACCGTCAGGTCCGGCGCGTAAGGCTTTGCAGCAGGCGCCCGGCACCTTGCGACGCAGTATGCGCAAGCTCGGCGGCGGTCTGGCCGGGGTATTTCTGGCCTGCGCACTGGCGCTGTTCACCGCTGACCGTTACCTCGCACTGGATTACTGGCTCGCCGATCAGCGCACCGCGACCGGCGAGCAGCGCGACGTGCGGCTGGCCGACAACACCGTCGTTCGCCTCAACACCCACAGCGCAATCGATGTGCGCTTCGATGCGCATCAGCGCCGGGTGATCCTGCAGGACGGCGAGATCCTGGTGCAGACCGGCGATCATGACGATCCCCGGCCCTTCATCGTGGAAACCCCGGACGGCAAGATGCGCGCGCTCGGCACGCGTTTTCTGGTCAGGCGCGATGCCGACGGTACGCTGCTCAGCGTGCTGCAATCGGCTGTCGCCGCCAACGCCCGTGATCTTCCTCAGGAACAGATCCTGCGCGAAGGCCAGCAAGTTCGCCTGACCCGAGAAGGCCTGGGGCCGCTGCTCGCGCTGCCGATGGGGGCAGACGCCTGGACCCGCGGCATGCTGGTAGTGGACAACGCTCGCCTGCAGGACATGCTGGCGGAGCTGGGCCGTTATCGACAGGGACATCTGGGCGTCGACCCGCTGGTAGCCGACCTGCGCATCACCGGCAGCTTTCCGCTGACCGATACCGACCTGGCGCTCAAGGCGTTGCTGCCTGCGCTGCCTGTACGGATCGAACAGCATACGCCCTGGTGGGTCACGGTCCTGCCAAGGAATGACACCGCTGCGGCAAAATTCTGAAACACAGGGGCGAGCCTCAACCGTGCCCTGTGCTGACACTTTTCAGGTTTCATGCGGCTCAGCCTTAACGAGCCCTGCCCTTTCGCCTGTGGATACCCCATGAAAAGCCAAACCGTGCGTCGCTGGTCTGTCGTCCATACCTGGAGCAGCCTGATCTGCACACTGTTTCTGTTGATGCTGGCCATCACCGGTCTGCCGCTGATCTTTCACCACGAGATCGATCACCTGCTGGGCGATGCGCCGCATTACAGGGAAATGCCCGCCGACACGCCTCACTTGAACCTGGAGCAGTTGGCGAAGGCTGCTGAAGCGCATCGTCCCGGTGAGGTGATGCAGTATTTCGGCTGGGACGATGAAGATCCCAATGGCGTCATGGCGATTACTGCGGCAACGGCCGGAACCGAACCCAACTCGTCCCACACCTTCGCACTGGACGCGCGCACTGGCGAAGCACTGGAAATGCCTTCGGCCAACGGCGGTTTCATGATGGTCATGCTGCGCCTGCACGTGGACATGTATGCCGAGTTGCCGGGCAAGCTGCTGCTGGCCTTCATGGGCGTGCTGTTCGTGGTGGCTATCGTGTCCGGGACGGTGCTGTACTCACCTTTCATGCGCAAGCTGGAATTCGGCACGGTACGGGCCAGCAAATCCACCCGGACACGCTGGCTGGACCTGCATAACCTCATCGGTGTGGTGACGCTGACCTGGGCATTGGTGGTGGGCGTCACAGGCGTGATCAGTGCCTGTGCCGACCTGTTGATTGCTTCGTGGCGCAATGATGCGTTGGCAACCATGGTCGCGCCCTATCGCGACGCACCGCCGCTGACGCAACGCGCCCCGGCCACACGCTTGCTGGAAATCGCCGAATCCGCCGCGCCCGGCATGCAGGCCGATTTCATCGCCTTCCCCGGCACGCGCTTCTCCAGCGAGCATCACTACGCCGTGTTTCTGAAGGGCAACACGCACCTCACCGCGCACCTGGCGACACCGGTACTGATCGATGCCCGGACGCTGCAAGTCACCGCCGTGGTCGAACGCCCCTGGTACATGGACGCACTGGGCATGTCGCAACCCTTGCACTTCGGTGACTACGGCGGCATGCCGATGAAGATCCTCTGGGCCGCTCTGGATGTGCTGACCATCATCGTACTCGGCAGCGGTGTTTACCTGTGGTGGACAAGGCGACGCGCCACCCGAACAGTGAGCGAGCAACCGGCGCAGGTGGTGCAATGAGTGGCAAGCCGTCCCGGTTCTGGAAAACCTTCGCCAAACCCGCATGGATCGCGCTGTTGACCGGCACCGGCCTGTTTGCCGCATTACTGGGCGATGGCTGGTGGGACACGCTGGCATGGGCCGGCATGGGGATAGCTGCCGGTCTGAGTGTCCGGGGGTTGCTGGCGCGACGCTGATAGAGCGGGCGCGGCTTTGAAATCGAACGCGCTCACGGCCAATCCATTCACCATGATTGCAGTCCCGCCACTCGCTGACTAGTCTATGGACCTGTCTCAGTCGAGGAACACCCATGTCTGCCCCCCAGATGACGTTGTACTTCAACGCGGCCTCTCCTTTCGCCCGCAAGGTGGTGGTGCTGCTGCATGAAACCGGTCAGGTTGACCGCGTGCAGTTGCATACCACCGTGCTGACACCGGTCAATCCGTCTGAGGAACTCAACGGCGACAACCCGGCAGGCAAACTCCCGGCCCTGCGCCTGGCCGACGGTAATGTGATCCACGACAGCCGGGTCATCCTCGACTATCTGGACCACCAGCACGTCGGCAATCCGCTGATCCCGCGCGACGGCTCGGCACGCTGGAGGCGTCTGACTCTTGCGTCGCTGGCTGATGCCATACTCGATGCTGCCATCCTGATCCGTTATGAGACTGCCCTGCGCCCTGCCGAGAAGCACTGGGATCTATGGCTGGAAAACCAGCAGGCAAAGATCGAACGCACGCTCAGCTATCTGGAGCAGGACGCCATCACCGAACTCAGCTCGTCATTCGATGTGGCGTCCATCAGCGTCGCGGCCGCGCTGGGGTATCTGGATTTCCGCCAGCCTGATCTGCACTGGCGCGGTGCCTATCCGCGCCTGGCCAACTGGTATCTGGAAGTCAGCCAGCGACCTTCGATGCTGGCAACTCAGCCACCGGCCTGAGGCTGCGTGATCGGTTGCCGTGGCCTGCACGGGAGCGTGGCGGCTCCGGTAACTGACTGACGATGATGGAGATCAGGCAGCGCGCCCGTGCCTGATCCTCGCGCAAACCGAGCCACTTACTCATGACGCACCTCCAGACCGGTATCGAGCGGCCGGCCTGGGCGACTGATCGCAATGCCGTACCAGTCCAGCTTGCGGGTCAGGACCATGAACACACTCAACAGGCCGAACAGCAGCAATGCGCCCATCAGCAACGCGTAATCCTCGGCACTGAGCAGTCCGTAGAGCAACCCGTACAACGCGCTCAGACCCGCTGCAAACCCCGCCCCGTGAAGCACGCTGCGCAGCACGTGACTGACATAGAAACCGATCAGACACACACAGGCGCTCGCCGACAGCAGGTAGGCCATGGCAAACCCCAGATGCTCGGACAGCGACAACAGCATCAGGTAGAACAATGCCAGCGCCGCACCCACCAGTGCGTATTGAACCGGATGCACGGCCATGCTTTTCAGCACTTCGAACAGGAAGAACCCGGCGAAGGTCAGCGCGATGAACAACAGTGCGTATTTGATCGCCCGGTCACTCTTGAGGTACTGATCCACCGGATCGACAAAGCTCACGCCGAAACTGCGGCTTTTGAAGTCTTCGCAGGTCTGCGCCGTCAGGCAGCGCCTTAGCGCGTCTTCCAGATTGGTGGAAAAGAACGAGGCCTGCCACGCAGCACTGAAGCCTTTATCGGTGATCTCGCGCTGGGTCGGCAGGTAATTGCCGATGAAACTCGGGTGTGGCCAGTCGGCACTCAACTGCACACGACTGGACTTGCCCACCGGCGCGACCTCGAACTGGCCGGTGCCCTGCAGACGCAGGTCGAACGCGAAATCCAGCGTGACCTGCTCGCGACCTTCCAGTATCGGCAAGTTGGCGCTGACCCCTTCGCCCAGCCACTCGACTCGCGATCCCGGCAACAGGTCCAGCGTCTGTCCGTTCATCAGCAGTCTGGGAGAGCTTTCGATACCTCGAATATCACTGATGCCCAGCGCCAGATAAGGCTTCTCGAAGGTGTAGTCGGCAAAGTCATCCGTGACACCTAACTGCTCGGGCAATACAAACTGGCCGCTGATGTGGTTATCGGCATGATAAAGCCGCGCCTCGTAAATGCCTCGCGAACGCAGTTCGGTCTGTACCTTGCCATCCAGTTCGAAACGCTCCGGCAGAAAGTACAGATAGCCACGCTGAGAGGCAGTCTCAAGGTAACGCTCTTCGGTCTGCGCGTTGGTCTTCCAGAGGCGTACGTTCTTGCGATACGGCACGACGAGCAGCGGACCGGTCAGACGCTGGCTGAAGCTTGCGCTACGCGCGATATCGTCCAGCACCCCGTCGCGCTGCAACTGCCGATCCGTGATCAAGCTGCCGATCATCAACAATGGAATCAGCAACAGGATGATCAGCAACGCAATGGTGCCCAGTTTTACAGCCAGATTTCGGTTCATGGGGCTCTCCCTGTTTTTCGATGGGGAGAGTCTGGAATGGACGTGTGGAGGCAGGATGGGCGTTGTGTGGAGATTGTGTGGTGCCTGATCAAGCACCAGTAATGCCTAGCGGCAGGCTGATACTACCTGGTGGCTCTATCACTGGGGGCCTGAGCAGATTGATGCAGACTCAGGTCCATGATCTCTTGCGGCAGAGAGAGAACCGATGACAGGCAATAAATCATAACGATTCTCGCCTTTGCCTAGCTGACGTCAGGCCGAGTTCGAGTTTTTGAGCGCCGGTAACAGCACTCCATCAATCATCGTCGTCAAAAACTGCAAATCGAATGGCTTGCGCTGAATCAACGCTCGGTAGGCCGCCATTGACGGAAGCACCTGGGACGCGGCCTCAATATCGGCGTTTACCGAGATTTCTCCGCGCTCCAGCGCCCTTCGCATCAACATGCGGTTTACCGCAGCCCAAGGTTCGACAATTGCGGCATCTCCGGCTTCAGCCAATTGCGGATGCAGCAGTAATACAGAGGCCAGTCCAGCCATCACGCGCATTTTTTGCTCACCCTCCTCAGCCGACTGCGGCTTGAAGAGAGCCAGCAGATCGCCTCTCAATGTACCGGTATCAGGAAGGCTTTCGATATCGACCTGACCACGTTTGAGATGGGCAACAGCATCAATAATCAGCTCCGCCTTGGAGCTCCAGCGCCGATAAACAGTTGCTTTTCCGGCTCGTGCTCGCGACGCGACCATATCCATGGTCATACCGTCGTAACCAGATTCAGCCAGTACCTCTATTGCGGCATCGAGAATGGCTGCGTCACGAGCAGGATCGCGCTTGCGACCCCGCGTAGGCAAGGCTCCTGAAGCTGTTTCTTCATCGCCGTTTTGAGTGGCTTTTTGGTCTTTGCGGGTCAACCTGTTTATCCCTTCACTCGATGATTTACCGTACCGAAATAATTCGGAACTTGCCAGTCTCGTATATCTGTGGCCTGATGATTGTAACCGCTCATCACGAAAGGCACTCCCTATGCGCTACAACAGACTCGGCAACACCGGCTTATTCGTATCCGAATTCTGCCTCGGGACAATGACCTTTGGTACGCCTGCGCCGCAATACGCGGCAGCTGGAGGCGTTCAGCAGGAAACGATGGATCAGATTACTGCCAGCGCCTTTGATGCAGGAATCAATTTCATCGACACCGCCAACGTCTACTCGAGCGGACAGGCCGAGACTATGGTTGGGGCGACGCTCAAGAAGCATGGAGTCGCCCGCCACGATGTAGTGCTTTCGACCAAAGCAGGGCATGCCACCGGTAGCGGCCCTAATGACGGCGGCTCATCGCATCGCCATCTGATCCAGCAGGCCAAGGAAAGCCTGAAAAGGCTGGGTACTGATTACATCGACCTTTACCAACTGCACGGCTGGGATCCTGTAACCCCTGTCGAAGAGACGCTACGGGCGCTTGATGATCTCGTACGACAAGGACATGTCCGGTACGTCGGCGTTTCAAACTGGGCGGCCTGGCAGGTCAGCAAAGCGCTGGGCATCTCGGATAAGTTGGGTCTCAGCCGGTTTCAGTCATACCAGGGTTACTACTCATTGATCGGACGCGACGTAGAACGCGAAATCATACCGATGCTTGAATCGGAAGGCCTGGGACTGATTGCTTTCAGCCCGTTAGCTGGCGGCTATCTCACCGGCAAGTATCGCGTCGACGCAAAGACTGGACGACGCGCATCTATCCAATTTCCACCGGTAGATGAAGTGCGAGGTCAGTCTCTGTTGTCGGCAATGGATGCAGTCGCCTCAGCTAGCGATGTGTCGTTGGAATCTGTGGCACTGTCCTGGATGCGTCACAAGCGAAGTGTCACCAGCACGATCCTGGGTGTAAAGAGCGTGGATCAGCTTGAGCGTAATCTTCAGGCCATCGGTCTCAGTCTTTCATACGAAGAGATCAATGCCCTTGAAGCGACGAGCTCATTGGCATTCGAGTATCCGGGCTGGATGATTGCTAACGACAGTGCTGCTCGCCATCGACTACTGGAGACCGGAATCCCGGAACAAACACAGGTGCCGCGCTCTGACGAACCCGCAACGCACGCCCTTTTGTCCGGCGGGAAGTAGTTCATGTTTCATGTCATTTTCAGCATGCCTTGCCTGTATGTCATCACGCGGTTTGTCTGGCCAATGCCGTGGGCACCATCAGCTAAAATTGCGGTGGCGCTCCTAATGCTGCTTGCCTCGCAATACCATTTGTTTGCGCGGATTTCATCGGGGAGCGTCTTCTCTCCGGAGTTTCCACGTTACCTGGTGATGCTTTTCAACTGGGCATTCGGTGCGATCCTGTTGGTCGCCGTACTCCAGCTTGTCGTAGACCTGAGCACCTTGCTGATCGCTCTGATTCGACAGAATTGGGTCACCGTACCGGGATGGCTGCGCTATGGAATAGGCATAATTGCAATGGTACTGGCAGCCATCGGCGTTCAACAGGCGGTGCGCGTGCCGCCGGTTAAAGACGTCGTCATTGCAGTCAAAGGCCTGCCCTCTCAATTCGAAGGGTACAAGGCGCTGCAGCTGACTGACCTGCATATCAGTCGTCTGTATGACGAGACCTGGACGCAGGCAGTCGTGAAGGCTTCGAACGCTCTCGGTGTTGATCTGATTGTGGTGACGGGTGATCTCATTGACGGATCGATTGACGACCGAAGGCAGGATATCGAAGCACTGCGTGAGCTCCGGGCACCCGATGGCGTTTATGTCATTCCCGGGAATCACGAATACTTTTTTGATAACAAGGCTTGGATACAGCACTTTGTCTCTCTGGGGATGATGCCTCTGTCCAATAGTCACACCGTGATAGAACGCCAGGGTGCCCAGGTTGTGTTGGCGGGGGTTACAGATGTAACGGCTCCTGAGACAGGCTTTCCGCCCCCCGATCTGCCGCACGCTCTCGCAGGTGCGCCAAAAGATGCGCCAGTCATTCTGCTTGATCATCAACCCAGGAATGCGCGTGACGCCGCGAGCCATGGAGTAGCACTGCAACTTTCGGGTCATACCCACGGCGGAATGATCCTGGGTCTAGACCGACTTATAGCGCTAGCTAACGGCGGATTCGTTTCGGGGCTCTACACCATTGGAAACATGCAGTTATATGTCAACAACGGCACCGCACTCTGGCCTGGGTTTGCCGTTCGCCTGGGTAAGCCATCGGAACTTACACGTATGACACTTCGACGTGCAGCTGACCTGAGTCCTTGATGAAGCGTCGATTTGCGCTGTCGTTCATCCTGGCCAACCGCAACAATCCACCTGACAGGAGCCCGAAACGTCACATTTGCCCTTACTCAACCGTAGGCAGCAACAGACTCACCTCGACCCCGCCCTCGACATTCCCGATGCGCATTTCCCCTGCATGCAACTGCACGACTTCTTCCACGAAATTCAGCCCCAGCCCGGTGCTTTTCCGACCGTTGTGAGGACGTGGCAAGGAGTAGAAGCGCTCGCAAAGACGCGGCAAGGCGTAGTCGGGAATCGGGGAGGCGTCGTTAAAGAGCGTGAAGCGGATCCGCTCACCCTCAGGCTTGGCGGTCAGGCTCAGCCTTCCATTGACGGGGATGAAGTCCAGAGCGTTATCGATCAGGTTGGCCAGTGCCTGACTCAGCAGAAAGCGCTCACCCAGCAGCCGCAGACCTGGATCGATCTGAATGTCGATGCGTAAACCTTGCCGCTCGATCCGGGTGCTTCTGGTCACCAGCAGTTCATCGATCAGTTCCGTCAGGGCAATTGGAAGCCGTTCTTCCAAGCCCTGGCGCTGTTCGACCATCGCCAGGTTAAGCAAGCGCTCGATCAGTTGCTGCAAACGGGCACTCTCGCCCTCGATGTTGCTGACGAAACGCTGTCGCTGTTCGCGTGGCATTTCATCCTGCAACAGCTCGGCAGCGCCGCGAATGGCCGCCAACGGGCTTTTCAGTTCGTGGGTCAGCGTATACACGTAGCGCTCGACGTAGGCTTTGCCTTCCAGCTGCGTGCGCATGTGTTCGACCGCCGCAGACAGTTGCTCAAGCTCGCCTCCACGGTAATGCGGCAGTTCGACACGGCGCCCTTCGCTGACCGCCTGGGCGTAACCGGTCAGACGCCGCAAGGCCGACCCCAGCCACCAGGAAAACAGCACGCCCAGCAACAGACCCAATCCCATCAGGCCAGCGCCATACCAGAGCAATCGCCGCTCGGCGCGGTCGACATAGGGTTGCAACGAGCTGTTGGGCTTGGCGACCGTGACCACACCAATGATCCGGCCGTTGTCTCGAATCGGCGCGCCAACGTGCATGACGGACGAATTCGGATCGTCGGGATCGCTGCGGGTCGAACGCGCGCCATACTCGCCGCGCAGGGTCAGATACACATCGTTCCAGCGTGAATAGTCCTGCCCCACTGCCTGCCCGCTGGAATCGAGCAGGACGATACCGTTGGCGTCGGTCACGTAAATACGGTTGTTGACCTGATTTTTCGGCAAGCCCCAGATCGTCGCCGCGGGCTGACGCAGACCATAGGCCTTGAGCGCGCCAGGCAGATGACTTTGGTCCAAGGTGCCGTTTCTCACATCATCGTGAATGATCTCGGCCAGCAGATTGGCGGTGTCGACCAGGGTTTCTTCGGTGGACTGACGCACGCCGGGGCGGACTTCCTTCATCACCGTGCTAAGCACGAAATAGCCGGTCAGGGCGATGAACACCGCGTAGACCAGAAAGATCCGGATGCTCAACGGCATCAGCTGTGGCCCGGGCTGAAACTGTAACCCAGCCCGCGATGGGTCTGGATCGGCTCTGCATCCGCCGCCACAATTCGCAGCTTGGCGCGTACGCTCTTGATGTGGCTGTCGATACTGCGCTCGTACCCGGCATCTGCCGACACGCCCATCGCGTCGAGCAACTGTTCACGACTGAACACGCGCTCGGGCTGAGCCAACAGGCATTGCAGCAGGCGGAATTCGTGACGGGTCAGGCTCAAGGGGTGGGCACGGTAGCTGATCTGAAAACGCTCAAGATCGACCGTGAACGGCTGGTTTTCTGAAACAGGTGCAGTACGCGGCTGCATACGCTTGAGAATGGCCCGGACCCGCGCCGCCACCTCTCGCGGGCTGAACGGTTTGACAACGTAGTCGTCGGCTCCGATCTCCAGCCCCACGACCCGGTCGATTTCCCCATCACGCGCACTCAGGAACATGACAGGCACTTCGCTGAAGCGCCGCAGCTGCTTGCACGTCTCGAAACCGGTGATGTCCGGCAGGCCGATATCCAGAATGATCAGGTCGGCGGGCGATGCGCGCTGATGATGGATAGCGTCCTGCCCCAGGCTGAGCCATGACGTGGTAAAGCCCTCGCTTTGCAGCGCATAGACCAGCGTATCGGCAATTGCGGCTTCGTCTTCGACAATCAATATGTGCGGCATGGCATCCGAGCGCTGGGAGAGAGGGCGAAACGTTGCGCGATTTCAGCCCTCTGCGTCAATCAGCAATCGGGCTTGTCGGCGGTATAGCGGCGTGCCGGATTGACGGCTGCGTCGAACTCGCGAAGCGCCTTGGCACCGATCAGCAGCGGGTAGTTGAAGTGACTGCGGTCCACCAGATTGACTTCGACGGTACGCTTCTTGTCGCCCAGGCAAAGCTCCATGTCCACGACAGGACGCTTGGTCGGGTCGATGACTTCATCGTCTTCGTCATCGCCTTCGGAGCGGCCCTTGATCTTGCTGATTCGCGAAACCTTGTGCTCGTAGACCTTGCTGTCGGCGTCCTTGGTCGCCAGACGGAAACGCACCCAGTCATCGCCATCACGCTTGAACAGCTCGATATCTTTGGCCGACAGCGAAGCGGTCAACGCACCGGTGTCCATCTTGGCCTTGAAGGTCTGGCCGACGTCCACCACCTTGATGTTCTCGTAACGACCATACAGCGTCGGTTCGGCTGCCATGACAGGCAGAGCGAGCAGGGACAACAGCGCCAGAATCGGTTTCACGTGCAAGGTTCCTCACAATGGACAACGCCTGATTGGCGCCCGGTTTTAGACAGCGAACCTGCCGTTGGTTCGGCAGCTCGGGGTTTTGTGAGCATAATCCCCCGCACATGAAACATTTGTAAGTACCTGTGTAATTGGCGGCAAACGTGATGATCTTTATCATTGGCGCCCCAGAACGCTCAAGAGTCTCTTATGCGCCGTGTGCTTACCGGCTGTTCAGTCGCCACGCTCCTGCTGATCAACACACTCATATTGATTGGCCCATTGCTGGTTTTTGCTCTGCTCAAACTACTGTTCAGAGGCCGAATGCGTGATCACTGCTCGCATGCGGTCATGTGGATTGCCGAAACCTGGGCCGAGATCGACAAGCTCATCTTCGCGGCCTGCATTCCCACGCAGTGGGATATCCGTGGCGACGAAGGCTTGCGCAATGACACTTCGTATCTGGTGATCAGCAACCATCAGTCCTGGGTCGATATCCCGGCGCTGATTCAGGCACTCAACCGGCGCACCCCGTTCTTCAAGTTTTTTCTGAAAAAAGAACTGATCTGGGTGCCGCTTCTTGGCCTGGCTTGGTGGGGGCTGGATTATCCGTTCATGAAACGCTACACCAAGGCGTTTCTGGCAAAGAACCCGGAACTCAAGGGCAAGGATCTGGAAATCACCAAGGCAGCGTGTGAGTTGTTCAAGCGCCAGCCGGTGACCATCGTCAACTATCTGGAAGGCACGCGCTTCACGCCCGCAAAACATACGGCTCAATCCTCACCCTATACCAGCCTGCTCAAGCCCAAGGCAGGTGGTGTGGCGTTCGTGCTGGCGGCGATGGGTGAACAACTGGATGCGATTCTGGACGTCACGGTCGTGTATCCCGGCTCCAGCATTCCAGGCTTCTGGGACATGCTGTGCGGGCGCGTGCCGAAAGTAATCGTTGATATCAAGACCCGCGAGCTGGAGCCCTGGCTGTGGCAGGGTGACTATGAGAACGATCCAGTGTTTCGCGAGAAGATTCAGGGCTGGGTCAACCAGCTGTGGATCGAGAAGGATGCACGGATTGCGGCGTTAAGGCTGGAAGCGACAAAGCACTGACTAGCAGTTTCGACAGGTAGACGACTTTTCGCGAGCGATTGAGACTGATCCCAAGAGGACAGGAGAGCTCGACCGTGCTGCCACCCACTTATACCCCGCTGGGTACCTATCGCTATGATGCACTGGATCGCCTCGCGGCTTGCACGCCTGAGCTTCAGGCGAGTGTCAAAAAGTTTTACCTGAAAGACCGCCTGCTCACCGAACTGAAAGGGCCTCAGCGACTCACCCTTTTGCAGGCCGAAGAGAGGCTGCTGGCCGTCATGCAAACGAATGACAGCGGACCGCGCAACCACCTGTTGGCCACAGATCGATCAGGCTCGGTACTGTACGGTATCTCTCCTCAGCAGCATCAGGCGTTCAACTACCCTCCTTACGGAGCCCCCGCAAAAGAGCGCTCGGACTACCTTCCGGGTTACACAGGCCAGATACCCGACCCGATCACAGGCCATTATCTGCTGGGTAATGGAGCACGTGTCTTCAACCCGGTACTGATGCACTTCAACAGCGCCGACACTCTAAGCCCCTTCGGTGACGGAGGTCTCAACGCCTACGCCTACTGCAAGGGTGATCCCATCAACCACACGGATCCCACAGGGCACTACTCAATACTGGGAATGGCAGGCATGGCCAGCGTGCGACTCAGACGGTTCAACCGCACCGCCGCCGTCACGTCCAGCCTGATTACCGAAGACGGCATGATTCGGACCGTGGACAGGGCCCTGAGCAGGAATACCCTTTCGTCCGGGACAATGTCCGAATCCAGAAAACATATCGAAGAGACGGTCAAGAACTTCAACAAGGATTCGCCTTTCATCGAGAAACTTGCCTCAGTCAATCGTAACCTTGCCAGCCACGGGGACACCGATCTCACCTTGCCCCATGCGAAATATTACGCGGACCTGGCCGTGAAGGTGCAAGTCGGCGAGTTAAGCAATACAGCAGCACACGTCGAAGCGGCCCTGAAATGGGCCAGCATGGTAAGCGCGCGAGGGGGAAGTTCAACGCCGATAGTTGGCCTGACATTCAACCTGCTTGGAGCGCTGACCTCTGGCACCGCAGACCAGCATCTATATAAAACCGGCAAGGTGTTGCTTCAGAAGAATCAGTCAGTACGCCGAGTTGATCGCCTCAATCAGTGACCCGCGCCCCAGATTCCACTCAGACTCTGCAACGCCGAACCGCCCGCACCTTGTTGACCGAGGTATTGCAGAATCACTGGCACAAACTGGCTGACCATGCTGCTGTCCATGCCCAGTGCCTTGAAGGCATTGTTCACATCGCCCATGCTCTGCACGTTGCCCAAGGCACTGTTGAGCATCGAATTGTCGCCTGCCTTGCTCCCGCCCAACAGCTTGCCCAGGCCGTTGGCACCGCCCAGGCTGTCGAGTGCCGAAGTACCGGAGAGTTGCTCCAGACCGGGAACCGATTTAGCCAGTTGCGAGTAATCATTGCCGGCCAGTTTGTTCTTCGCCAACCCCAGCAACGCACCTGTCCCGCCAACCGCCTGTTCCGGGGTCACGTTGAGCTGAGAGCCCAGCGCGTTGAGCAGGCCTGCGGCTTCAGGCGCAGCGGTGGCTTTCTGATTCCCGCCGGTGGCGTTGGAAACCGCATTCGCTGCGTCATTCAGGTTGAAGGCAAACACCGGGCTTGCCGCCAGGCTCATCAACGTTGCCAGTGCCATCACGCGTGCAGTCTTCATTCGGTCAACCTCATCAAACCTGAACCGCCCGTGAGTGGGCGGTAAAACAGACTTTTTGACTGAATGGACCATGGCTTGTTCCCGAAGCCTCACGGGAGATAGCGGTTATTTCCGATTGCGACGCTTGAGCGTGACGTCCAGACGGGCTTTACCTGACAGTCTTGATAGCTAGGCTGCGAACCGGGCTTCGAGCAGGCTCAAACCTGAGTGATTCACGTCAGAGAAGGTTAAGCCCCATGAGCTCGATCGCACAGGTACAGCTTTGCCGTTATCACTATGACGCGGTAGATCGCTTGGCACGCAGCGAACTTCAAGGTCAAATCAGCCTGAAGCTTTTCTATGAAAAGAACCGTCTGACTACGCACATTCAGGGACACACACAGCGCACACTGCTGCACGCCGATGAACAGTTGTTGGCGCTTCGGGTTGGGCAGAACCAGACGACAACATGTGTGTTGCTAGCGACCGATCAGCAGTCATCGGTCATCGCCACACCCGGGGAGGGGGCTTCATTTACGCCGTACGGTCATCGGCATCCACAAGCCAATTCCATGAGCCTACCCGGCTTCAATGGCCAACCGGCAGATCGGGTAACCGGGCACTATCTTCTGGGCAATGGTTACAGAGCGTTCAATCCGGTATTGATGAGGTTCAACAGCCCGGACCGTTTGAGTCCGTTTGGCGAGGGCGGGTTGAATGCGTATGCGTACTGTGCAGGTGACCCGATCAATTTAGTCGATCCTGAGGGTCACCTGTCATTTCCAGCGGCGGTGTGGGTACTGAGCGCTGTCCAACGGTTCAGGAAACGACCTTACGCTGCTTGGCTAGCTCCTAAAATGAAGTACATCACCACGCCCATTTCCACGGCGTCGGAAACGCTTCCCAGCTTGCAAACATTGAGCTTCAGCGCGGTAAGAGGCGAAACGCTGGATGCACTGAAAAACACAGTGCCTTATAAAAACGTTATAAGAAAATTCAATGCCGAATTCGGACGGGAAAACCTGGAACGCTTCGTCTTGAAAGGTGGTAACGCCAAAGAGTCAGTGGCGCAATGGGTTGAAACCGCTATTGCAGGTAACGGGAAAGGATTTCTCCCTGAAATGGCTTTGCCTTATCGACAGGCCCCCTCTCACTCAACAAACAGTCGCGCGTTCAATGACATTGATCAAGGCATGCTGGAAATTCGAGGCCTGGATTATCTTACCCATTCCCGCAAACGCGCAGTCGGTCGACGGTACGGGCCAAGAGACTCTGATACCTCGGACTGATGCGCTTGTTGGAAAAACAAAACCATGACTTCCCGCAACCCTGTAACGCTGTGCCGTTATCACTATGACGCTCTGGACCAAGTGGCAATCAGCGAATTGGCCAACGATGACCGCGTGCAACGGTTCTATCAAAAGAATCGCCTGACTACGCAGATCCAGGGGCATATCCAACACACGCTGCTTCATGCAAATGATCATTTACTGGCGCTGCAGCGTGCGCATGATCGGGGGCTGAACTGCGCTTTGCTCGCGACCACGCGCCAGGACTCTGTGATTGGAACACCGCAGTTGGCGTTTTCCTACACGCCTTACGGTCATCGGCATCCGCAAGCCAATTCCATGAGCCTACCCGGCTTCAATGGCCAACAGGCAGATCGGGTAACCGGACACTATCTTCTGGGCAACGGTTACAGAGCGTTCAATCCGGTATTGATGAGGTTCAACAGCCCGGACCGTTTGAGCCCGTTTGGCGACGGAGGATTGAATGCGTATGCCTATTGCAAGGGGGACCCGGTTAATCAGGTTGATCCGACAGGGCTCATACCTTCGTTCATGAAGCCGTTTCGCAAATGGCTGGCGCGTGTGAATACACCGCCTTCGGAGGCCAAAGACGCCTTCGTGCGCCTGGAACTAAGTAATAAACGAACCATAAGGAAAGAGATTGATATCTATGACCGCGATATAGGGCCAGGGCAAAAGCAGCTGGTCGTCAACGCACATGGCGCCCTCCCCGGTATTGCCGATAACAGCACACTGTATGCCGACCATCAATACATAGGTGCAGAGCATCTGAGCGCCGAATTAAAGAAACAAGGCACCGTGTTCGAAAACTACAAAAGTGCTCACATCATCGCGTGTCATTCTGCTGACACCCGTATGCCTTTCGCAGAACAATTCTCACGTCAAACGGGCCTCCCCACGCTGGGCTATCAGGGTATTGTAAATGCTGCAGAAAAGCTAAGTGGCGATGCCATCACCATCGAAATCATGCATAAAAATCTTTACGCACGCTCTTCCTCAAAAAAAGATAAAGCGCGTGGTGCAAGATTTAGCTATTCACCCGTCTGGTTTGGCCAACGCGACTCGTCTACTGAGCTGTAATCTGGAGCGGGCAGCCTGAGCTGCCCGCTCACTCACATCACGCCGCGCTGAACAACCTGTGCGGATCGATCACAAACTTCTTCGGCACACCCGCATCGAACTCGCCATAGCCATGCAGCGCATCAGCGATTTTGATCACTACACCACGTCTGACCACTGTATCTAACGACCCTGAAGATACTCACAAAAAATCTGTTTACAACGCTGTCAGCGTTTTCATAACGGTGCTTATTCAGCAACACGATTCTGCCTCACTACATTGAGCACACTCACACCTGACGATTCTGATAGCTAGGCTGCGAACCGGGCTTCGAGCAGGCTCAAACCTGAGTGATTCATGTCAGAGAAGGTTAAGCCCCATGAGCTCGATCGCACAGGTACAGCTTTGCCGTTATCACTATGACGCGGTAGATCGCTTGGCACGCAGCGAACTTCAAGGTCAAATCAGCCTGAAGCTTTTCTATAAAAAGAACCGTCTGACTGCGCACATTCAGGGACACACACAGCGCACACTGCTGCACGCCGATGAACAGTTGTTGGCGCTTCGGGTTGGGCAGAACCAGACGACAACATGTGTGTTGCTAGCGACCGATCAGCAGTCATCGGTCATCGCCACACCCGGGGAGGGGGCTTCATTTATGCCGTACGGTCATCGGCATCCGCAAGCCAATTCAATGAGCCTACCCGGCTTCAATGGCCAACAGGCAGATCGGGTAACCGGACACTATCTTCTGGGCAACGGTTACAGAGCGTTCAATCCGGTATTGATGAGGTTCAACAGCCCGGACCGTTTGAGTCCGTTTGGCGAGGGCGGGTTGAATGCGTATGCGTATTGCGCGGGCGATCCGGTCAATCGAGAGGATTCCACAGGGCACACGCCTGTCTTCATCAAAAGGGCTTTTCGGTTCATGGGGCTCATTAAGAAATCCCCTCGTGCAAGCAATCCAAAGATGAAGAATTTCACCCTTCTGAATAAAGGTGCTTATGCCTTTGATGATGTGATCGAAGGACAGAGGAGGTTGAATATTTCAGCGCATGGGGGACGGTCTGAAGGGTCTGACACTTGGAAAATGGTTGTGGATGACAAGGTCTTCTCAGCAGAACAAGTCCACAGTGCGCTCAAAACAAAGGGCTATGACTTTGAGTCGTATGACCGTATACGTTTGATCTTCTGCCACTCGGCAGATGCAGGCCCGAATTCATTTGCTGCCCAGTTTGCAACGCTCACCCAGAAGCCCGTTACCGGCTTCACGGGTAAAGTTGCAGATAACCGGAGTGTGGAAGGCGTTGCGAAGAAGGTCGCTGATCTTCGAAAAGAATACCCGAAGCAGACAGATCACTATCTGGCCAAGTACTACTCAAAGAGGAAGCAGACCATTCTCCGCCCAACAGATCAAGACGAAATTGTCGATTTCCTTCCGGTGATGAGTCGTTGATCAATGACCCATCAGTGGGAGATGTCACGGCGACCGGACTTGAGAAACACCCACCTTTCTCAAGCCCGGACACAACACATGCATCGCACTCATGCCGCCGTCGAGATCACGCCGCGCTGAACAACCTGTGCGGATCGATCACAAACTTCTTCGGCACACCCGCATCGAACTCGCCATAACCACGCGGCGCATCATCAAGGCTGATGACCTCGACCCCCACCACGTCAGCGATCTTGATGCGGTCCCACATGATGGCTTGCATGAGTTGACGGTTGTACTTCATGACCGGCGTCTGGCCGGTGTGGAAGCTGTGGGATTTCGCCCAGCCCAGGCCAAAGCGAATGCTCAGGCTGCCCATTTTCGCGGCGGCATCCACGGCACCCGGATCTTCGGTGACGTACAAGCCCGGAATGCCGATCTTGCCTGCGACGCGCACCACGCCCATCAACGAGTTGAGCACCGTGGCCGGCGCTTCTGACTGCGCACCGGCATGGCCGTGACCACGCGCCTCGAAACCCACCGCATCAATGGCGCAATCCACTTCAGGCTCGCCCAGCAGCGCAGTGATCTGTTCATGCAAGGGCGTGTCCTGCGACAGGTCGGCAATCTCGAAACCCTGAGCCTTGGCGTGAATCAGACGGGTCGGGTTGACGTCCCCTACGATCACCACCGCAGCGCCCAGCAGACGCGCCGAAGCCGCCGCTGCCAGACCCACCGGCCCGGCACCGGCCACGTACACCGTGCTACCCGGCCCGACACCTGCGGTCACTGCCCCGTGGTAGCCGGTGGGCAGAATGTCGGAGAGGCAGGTCAGGTCGCGGATCTTTTCCATCGCAGCATCGCGATCCGGCAGCTTGAGCAGGTTGAAGTCGGCGTAAGGCACCAGCACGTATTCCGCCTGGCCGCCGACCCAGTCGCCCATGTCGACATAACCGTAGGCACCACCCGCACGAGCGGGGTTTACGGTCAGGCAGACGCCCGTATGCTGTTCCTTGCAGCTACGGCAGCGGCCGCACGCCACGTTGAAGGGCACGGACACAAGATCGCCCACTTTCAGATGTTCCACATCACGACCGGCTTCAAGCACTTCACCGGTGATTTCATGACCGAGTACGAGCCCGGTCTGGGCAGTGGTGCGGCCGCGAACCATGTGCTGGTCCGAGCCGCAGATGTTGGTGGACACCACGCGCAGAATCACGCCGTGTTCGATACGCTTGCCGCGTGGGTCTTCCATTTTGGGGAAAGGAATGCTTTGCACTTCGACCTTGCCAGCGCCGAGATACACTACACCGCGATTACCAGACATGCTTTCACCTCGCTTTTATTGTGTTGTAGCGGAGAAATGCGCTGCTTTGATTGAGTGTTGCGGCAACGCACCGATTGCTCTGGGTTGCTTGTGTCGTACTTGCCGATAAACCATGACTGTGGAAGGCGGCTTGCCCGCGATGCGTGCTTAAGGGCGACTTGTACATAACCGGTCTGACGCCCTCGCCGGCAAGCCGCGCCCACAGTCGTTTGTGGTGTGAAGCCCTACAGGACCACTGTCCTGTTGGCGTTCAGAAATACTCGGCGTTCAATGTGATACCCCACCGCGCGAGCCAGTGTCAGCCCTTCGATGTCCCGACCCTTGGCAATCAGGTCTTCGGGATAGTGACTGTGATCGACCACTTCCACGCCTTGCGCGATGATCGGGCCTTCGTCCAGGTCGTTGTTGATGTAGTGCGCCGTTGCACCCACCAGCTTCACGCCCTTGTTGTAGGCCTGATGATAAGGCTTCGCCCCTTTGAAACCGGGCAGCAACGAGTGGTGAATGTTGATCGCCTTGCCATCGAGCTTGCGGCACAGATCCGGTGACAGCACTTGCATGTAGCGGGCAAGGATCACCAGTTCGGCACCGGACTCTTCGATGACCTTCCAGACCTTGGCCTCCTGCGCGGGTTTGTCGTTGGGGTCGAGGGGGAAATGGTAGTACGCAATACCGTGCCATGCTGCCAACGGCTCAAGATCGGGGTGATTTGACACCACCGCGACCACGTCCATGGACAATTGATTGATGCGCTGGCGGTATAGCAGGTCATTCAGGCAATGATCCGCCTTGGACACCATGATCACGACTTTCGGCCGGTAGTTGGGCGCAGTCAGCTCGAAGATCATGCCGAACGCGCTGCCCCGCTCGGCCAGACCTGCGCGAAAACCCTCTTCGTCGAAGCCGTCGGGCTGGCGAAATTCGACACGAATGAAAAAGCGTCCCGACAGGCGATCATCGAACGAGTGGTGCTCTGTCACGTAGCAACCCTGCTCGAACAGAAAGCGGGTCACGGCATCGACCGTACCTAGGACGCTGGGGCAGTCGGCAGTCAAAATCCATGTATCGGGGGCACGACTCATTAAGCGAATACTCCTGAATCCTTATCGCCTGTCAGGTCTTCGCGAAGACGCTGGATCAGACACCATTCACTTCAAGCCTGAACACTCAAACCATACTCGGCTGACGCATCCTGCAGCCACAGCCACCAGTAATCGGCGAAGCTGCGACGGATCAGCAGTTCCCAGGTTTCTTCGCCTGTTCGACGGATCACCAGTTGCGACTTGGCGAACACCGTGCCGACGGCCTTGCCCACTGGAAAGTTGTCCGGGTGCACGTCGTAGCTGGTGGATTTCATCAGGACCTGACGAACCCTGGGACCGGTCAGCTCGAGAATCGACTGGCCGCCGCTGACGTTGACGATTGCGATGTGCAAGCCCGCCAATGCTTCACGCAGTTGTTGCTCCGCAGCGAGTTCTTCGCCGCTTGGCACGATCAGCAGCCACTCGTCCGGGCCCATCCACTGCAGCGAACGTTCGCCACTGATAACCAGCATCAGTGCTGCGGGCAATTCCATGCCAAGCGCCTTGTGCACGCCAGCAGCAAACGCCGGATCGTGGGCATCACCACGAAGAGTCAGGTGGCCCAGCAGCTTCTTCTCGCGCAAGAACACGCCCGGACTGGCGCGGCCTTTGCCGACAAGGCTTTCCAGACTCGCGTGAAACAACGGCGACTCGGCTTTCACGTCGGTGGTCGGGCGTTGTGGGTAAACATTGACTGTGGTCATGGATCACCTGTTTTGAATTCTGTTGTAAGGCACGGCGTACATATCGTTCCTGCGTCGGATGCGTAGCGTCCAGAGAGGCATTCCCCACGCCGGAGCGCGGGGACCATCCGATCACGCATTCACTCCACGTTCTGCTGCTCGCCCTTCGGATCGAAGAACACCGATGAAACGATCTCGGCCTCGATCACGCTGCCATCGGCCAACGGTGCAAACACGCGCTCGCCCATGCGGTTCAAGCCACCCTTGACCACACCCATTGCAAATGAATAACCCAGCGAATTGTGCGCATAGCTGGAGGTCACGTGACCAACCATGCTCATCGGAATCGCCTGCTTTGTGTCGAATACCAGTTGCGCACCTTCCGGGAGCCATTGGTTCGGATCAATCGGCTTGAGGCCGACCAGTTGCTTGCGCTGTTCACGCACGCAATCTTCGCGGTTCATACCGCGCCAGCCGATCCACGAAAACGGTTTGGTACGACCAACGCACCAGCCCATGTTCAGGTCATCCGGGGTCATCGAGCCGTCTGTGTCCTGACCGACGATGATGAAACCTTTCTCGGCTCGCAGAACGTGCATGGTTTCGGTGCCGTAGGGCGTCAGGTTGTACTGCTTGCCCGCTTCGACGATCTTCTCCAGCACGCCCATCGCATAGTCGGCCTGAATGTTGACCTCGTAGGAAAGTTCGCCAGTGAAGGAGATACGGAACACCCGGGCCGGTACGCCAGCCACCAGACCTTCTTTCCAGGTCATGAACGGGAAGGCTTCACGGCCAAGATCGATGTCGGTGACTTCGCTGAGCAGCTTGCGGCTGTTGGGGCCGGACAGCGTCAGGGTCGCCCAGTGGTCGGTCACAGAAGTGAAGTACACCTTCAGGTCCGGCCACTCGGTCTGCTGATAGATTTCCAGCCATTGCAGAACGCGTGCAGCGCCGCCGGTAGTGGTGGTCATCAGGAAATGGTTGTCGGCGATGCAGGCAGTCACACCGTCATCGAAGACCATGCCGTCTTCCTTGCACATCAGCCCATAACGCGCCTTGCCCACGTCCAGTTTGGTCCAGGCGTTGGTGTAGATGCGGTTCAGGAATTCACGGGCGTCTGGCCCTTGAATGTCGATCTTGCCAAGGGTGGAGGCGTCCAGCAGCCCCACGCTGGCCCGCACGGCCTTGCATTCGCGGGCGACAGCGGCGTGCATGTCTTCGCCGTTTTTCGGGAAGTACCACGGACGTTTCCACTGACCGACGTCTTCGAATTCCGCACCGTTTCGCACATGCCACGCGTGCAGCGCGGTAAAACGCACCGGCTCGAAAACATGGCCGCAATGCCGACCGGCAATGGCACCGAAGGTCACCGGCGTGTAGTTGGGGCGGAACATGGTAGTGCCCATTTCCGGGATCGACACGTTCAGCGAGCGCGCCGCAATGGCCAGACCGTTGACGTTGCCCAGCTTGCCCTGATCGGTGCCGAAGCCCAGCGCGGTGTAGCGCTTGACGTGCTCGACCGACTCGAAGCCCTCACGGGTCGCCAGCTCGATAGCCGCAGCGGTGACATCGTTCTGCAGATCCACGAATTGCTTCGGTGCACGAGCAGTGCCTTTTTCGTGCGGCACCTGGAACAGCGCCAGGGTCGGCTCTTCAGCGCGGCTGAGGGCTTTAGGCATGACGCCTTCGACCAGCTTGAAGCCCGCTTCGCTGGCAGCGCGCACGCCACCTTCGAAACCATCGGCCAGGCTGTCCGCCAGGCTGTAAACACCATTCACGCCGCCGACACAAACGCGTTTCTGCGGTGCTTCGCCCGGCACGAAACCGAGAATATCTTCGCGCCAGACCGGCTTGCCGCCCAAGTGCGACGCCAGGTGAACAATCGGGCTGTAACCGCCGGAGCTGGCAACCAGATCGCACTCCAGCCACTCGCCGGGGCTGGTCACGCTGTGTGACTTGACGTCGATCGCGGCGACACGTGCAGCCGTCACGCGCTTGGTGCCACGGGCTTCGATAACAGCGCTGCCGGTCAGAATACGGATGCCTTTGGCACGCGCCTCTTCCACCAGCGGACCGCGCGGGTTGTGGCGCGCATCGGCGATCGCCACCACTGGCAGACTGGCATCCAGCCAATCCAGTGCAACGCGATAGGCATGATCGTTGTTGGTGGACAGCACAAGCTTCTTGCCCGGCGCCACACCGTAGCGACGCACATAGGTAGAGACGGCACCGGCCAGCATGTTGCCCGGCACATCGTTGTTGCCGTAGACCAATGGACGCTCGTGAGTACCGGTCGCCAGCACCACCCGTTTGGCGCGCACACGGTGCATACGCTGACGCACCATGCCGATGGGCGCACGGTCGCCGAGGTGATCGGTCAGGCGCTCATGAATCGTCAGGAAGTTGTGATCGTGATAGCCGTTGACCGTGGCGCGAGGCAGCAGGGTCACGTTGCGCAGACTTTTCAGCTCGTCAATGACAGTAGCCACCCATTCGATGGCCGGCTTGCCATCCAGGCTTTCGCGGCTGTCGAGCAGACTGCCGCCGAACTCTTCCTGCTCGTCGGCCAGAATCACGCGGGCACCACTGCGCGCCGCGGCCAGAGCTGCCGCGAGCCCCGCAGGACCAGCGCCGACAATCAGCACGTCACAGTGCTGGTTCATTGCATCGTAGCTGTCCGGGTCGTTCTCGGTCGGCGAGCGCCCCAGACCTGCCGCCTTGCGGATGTACTTTTCGTACGTCATCCAGAAGGACTGCGGGTACATGAACGTCTTGTAATAGAAGCCCGGCGGCATCAACTTGCCGCCGACCTTGCCGAGGATGCCCATCACGTCGTTGTTCACGCTCGGCCAGCCGTTGGTGCTGGTCGCGACCAGTCCCGAATACAGGGCTTGCTGAGTGGCACGTACGTTGGGGATCTGCGTGGCTTCGGTCGCACCGATCTGCAACACGGCGTTCGGCTCTTCGGAACCTGCCGCAAAAATGCCGCGTGGACGCGAGTACTTGAAGCTTCGGCCGATGATGTCGACGCCATTGGCCAGCAATGCGGACGCCAGGGAGTCGCCCTCAAATCCTTGATAGGTCTGACCGTTGAAGGTGAAATTCAGCACCTTGCTACGGTTGATACGGCCGCCGTTGGGCAGTCGATTGCTCTGGCTCATACCTTGTCTCCCTTGTCCGTGAACTGCGGCTTCGCGCCAATCGGATAGGTTTCGAGAATTTCATAGGTCACGGTGTTGCGCGTGGTATTGAAGTACTGACGGCAACCGGCGGCGTGAATCCACAGCTCGTGGTGCAGGCCGCGCGGGTTGTCGCGGAAGAACATGTAATCGCCCCACTGCTCGTCGGTGCAGGCACCCGGATCGAGCGGGCGCGGAATGTGCGCCTGGCCCGATGCGTGGAATTCCTCTTCGGAGCGCAGTTCGCCACAGTGAGGACAGAAGATATGCAACATGGGTGTTTCTCCTGTTTAGTGGGCGACTGCCGCTGCGCCGTGTTCGTCAATGAGTGCGCCGTTGTGGAAACGGTCGATGGAAAACGGCTTGGCCAACGGATGCATTTCACCTTTGGCCAGGCTTGCGGCAAACACGTTGCCCGAGCCGGGTGTGGCCTTGAAGCCGCCCGTGCCCCAACCGCAGTTGAAGAACATGTTCGGGACTGGTGTCTTGGAGATGATCGGGCAGGCGTCCGGCGTGGTGTCGACGATGCCGCCCCACTGACGGTTCATGCGTACGCGGGACAGCACTGGAAACATCTCGACGATGGCCTGGATGGTGTGTTCGATGACCGGGTACGAACCGCGCTGGCCGTAGCCGACCCAGCTGTCGATGCCGGCACCGATCACCAGATCGCCCTTGTCGGACTGGCTGATGTAGCCATGAACGGCGTTGGACATGATCACGCTGTCGATGATGGGTTTGATCGGCTCGGACACGAGCGCTTGCAGCGGATGGGACTCGATCGGCAGACGAAAGCCCGCCAGTTTGGCCATGTGGCCGGAGTTGCCTGCGGTCACAACGCCGACGCGCTTGGCACCGATGAAACCTTTATTGGTTTCGACACCGATGCACACACCGTTTTCCTTGCGGAAACCGATGACTTCGGTCTGCTGGATCAGGTCCACGCCCAGTGCATCGGCAGCACGGGCGAAGCCCCAGGCCACGGCATCGTGACGGGCAACGCCACCGCGGCGCTGAACGGTCGCGCCGATGATCGGGTAACGGGTGTTCTTCGAGCAGTCCAGATAAGGAATTTCTTCCGCCACCTGCTTGCCGTTGAGCAACTCGCCATCCACGCCATTGAGACGGTTGGCGCTGACACGACGCTCAGAATCACGCATGTCCTGCAAGGTATGGCAAAGGTTATAGACGCCTCGCTGGGAGAACATGACGTTGTAGTTCAGATCCTGTGACAGCCCTTCCCACAATTTCATCGCGTGCTCATACAAGTGAGCCGATTCGTCCCAAAGGTAGTTGGAGCGCACGATGGTGGTGTTACGAGCGGTGTTACCACCGCCCAGCCAGCCCTTTTCGACCACGGCCACATTAGTGATGCCGTGCTCTTTGGCCAGATAGTAGGCAGTCGCCAGACCATGCCCGCCGCCGCCGACAATGACCACGTCGTAGACCTTTTTAGGGGTTGGCGTGCGCCACATGCGCTGCCAGTTCTCGTGGTGGCTGAGGGAGTGCTTGAGAAGGCCGAAGCCTGAGTAATGCTGCATGTAGGGCTACTCCTGACTCAGCGATAAACCGGGAAATCGGAACACAGTGCGGCAACCTGACTCGCAACGTTGGCCTCGACATCGGCGTCGCCGAGATTGTCGAGAATGTCGCAGATCCAGCCCGCCAGCTCGACGCACTGAGTCACCTTGAAGCCGCGACTGGTCACAGCCGGGGTGCCGATGCGCAGACCGGACGTCACGAACGGCGATTGCGGATCGTTGGGTACCGAGTTCTTGTTGACGGTGATGTGCGCACGACCCAGTGCCGCGTCGGCGTCCTTGCCGGTCAGGCCCTGACGGATCAGGCTGACCAGAAACAGGTGATTGTCGGTGCCGCCGGAAACGACATCGAAGCCGCGATCAATGAACACCTGTGCCATGGCCTGGGCGTTATCGATCACTTGTTGTTGATAGGCTTTGAAATCTGGCTCCATGGCTTCTTTGAAGCACACAGCCTTGGCGGCGATGACGTGCATCAGCGGGCCGCCCTGACCGCCGGGGAACACGGCGGAGTTGAGTTTCTTTTCCAGCTCCTCGTTGGCCCTGGCCAGAATCAGCCCGCCACGTGGACCGCGCAGGGTCTTGTGGGTCGTGGTGGTGACCACGTCGGCGTAAGGCAGAGGGTTCGGGTACAGACCTGCGGCGACCAGACCGGCTACATGGGCCATGTCGACGAACAGGTAGGCACCGACCTTGTCGGCGATTTCGCGGAAACGCGGAAAATCCAGCGTCTTGGAGTAGGCCGAGAAACCGGCAATGATCATCTTCGGTTTGCTTTCCAGCGCGATGCGCTCGACTTCGTCGTAGTCGATCAGGCCGGTGTTGGTGTCGATGCCGTACTGCACGGCGTTGTACAACTTGCCAGAAAAGCTGACCTTCGCACCGTGGGTCAGGTGGCCGCCATGGGCCAGGCTCATGCCCAGCACCGTGTCGCCTGCCTGCAGCAGTGCCAGATAGACAGCCGCGTTGGCCTGACTGCCGGAGTGCGGCTGGACGTTGGCGTAACCGGCACCGAACAGCTGTTTGGCGCGCTCGATGGCCAGTTGTTCGACCTTGTCGACATGCTCGCAACCGCCGTAATAGCGCTTGCCGGGATAGCCTTCGGCGTACTTGTTGGTCAAGCCGCTGCCCTGAGCCTGCATGACGCGCTTGCTGGTGTAGTTCTCCGAGGCGATCAGCTCGATATGGTCTTCCTGACGCTGCTCCTCGGCATTCATCGCTGCCAACAGTGCGTCGTCATAACCCTGGATCTGGTCTTGCTTGCTGAACATCGCGGTTCTCCCAGCGGCGGCGCTGCGCCTGTCTTATCGGTCGGGCATGAGGATTGCCCCTTGCAAGCGATGGTATGGCCGACGCTGCCCGCCCAGATGCCTACGGACGCCACACAAAGGTGCGTTTACGACATGGCTGTGCGAGAGGCCGAATATCCACACCCGGACGGACTTGCGATGCCGCGTCCAGGCACGCTCGTGAGGTGGACGCGGGCATGGACACGATCAGGACGGCTGGCCCCTGCGCCACTGTGGAAGTGGGCTTGCCTGCGAAAACGGGCTGACCGGTTCCGACACCCTCTCCAGCCTGACCACACCCGACAACCCGGACCACATTCCGGCAGGCAAAAAAAATCCCCCGAGTTCACTCGAGGGATTCCTGTTCAGCCGTGTCGCAATCAGACAGCCTTGCCTGACACAAATCCGTCCGCCCGGAACATCGTACGAATCCCGCGCACGGCCTGACGAATCCGGTCCTGATTCTCGATCAGCGCGAAGCGCACGTGATCGTCGCCGTATTCACCAAACCCCACGCCGGGCGATACACACACCTTGGCTTCGAGCAGCAACTTCTTGGCAAACTCCAGCGAGCCCAGGTGCGCATACGCTTCGGGAATCTTCGCCCACACGTACATGGACGCCTTGGGGTTCTCGACCATCCAGCCCAGTTCATGCAGGCCTTTGACCAGCACATTGCGACGCTGGCGATACTGCTCGGCGATGTCGAGCACGCATTGCTGATCGCCTTCCAGCGCCGCGATGGCCGCGACCTGCAGCGGCGTGAAGGTGCCGTAGTCGTGGTAGCTCTTGATCCGCGCCAGGGCATTCACCAGCTCGGGATTGCCGACCATGAAACCGATTCGCCAACCCGCCATGTTGTAGCTCTTGGACAGGGTGAAGAACTCAACCGCAATGTCCTTGGCACCGGGCACCTGCATGATCGACGGCGCTTTCCAGCCGTCATAGACGATGTCGGCGTAGGCCAGGTCATGAACCACCAGCACGTCATACTGTTTGGCCAATGCCACGACGCGCTCGAAGAAGTCCAGTTCTACACACTGTGCGGTAGGGTTGGACGGAAAGCCGAGGATCATCATCTTCGGCTTGGGAATCGAGCCGCGAATGGCCTTTTCCAGCTCGGCGAAGAAATCTACACCCGGCACCAACGGCACCGAGCGCACCTGGGCGCCGGCAATCACCGCACCATAGATGTGGATCGGGTAGCTGGGGTTGGGCACTAGCACAGTGTCGCCCTGATCCAGCGTGGCGAGCATCAAGTGCGCCAGGCCCTCTTTGGAGCCGATGGTGACGATGGCTTCGCTCTCGGGATCGATATCGACCTCATAGCGCTTTTTGTACCAGTTGGAAATCGCCCGACGCAGACGCGGAATGCCACGCGAAGTCGAGTAGCCGTGCGTGTCTTCACGTTGGGCGACGGTGACCAGTTTTTCGACGATGTGCGGCGGCGTAGCCCCGTCGGGGTTACCCATGCTCAGGTCGATGATGTCCTCACCTCGACGGCGGGCAGCCATCTTCAGCTCGGCGGTGATATTGAACACGTAAGGGGGGAGTCGATCGATGCGCGCAAAGCGGCGCGGCGAACCTTGGTCAGCCATGAGAATCTCGCAGACGTAAGCGCCCGGAACCGTCCGAGCGACGTTGGCCACATGAGGCGGCCTGCTGCGGAAGATAAATGCAGTGCTGGCGTTTTGTCTAGCGACAATCACCGTGCCTTATCTCCTCAGCTGCTTGCGTTGAGCCGGAGCTTCTCTGAACGAATGCGAACAGGTGGGCGGCGTTTGCTGCGAGAAAGCACTGTGTCAGGGACAAACAGCAATTCCGAATGTTCAGACCACCCTCAGCAGTTCCCGCAACCCCAGCAGTACCAGAAAATGCAACGGGTAGATCGCATACGCCCAGCGCCGCATCGGCACGACCCTGAATCGCGGTTTGGCACGAAGCAACGCCAGACCCAGCACCGGCGCGAGCAGACAGGCAATCAGCGATCCGATGGAAATCGGATCGCCCCACGCTGCACCTGCAAACATCTCGGGCCACGCATTGCCCGCTATGCAGAACACTGCCGGAAAAATCGCATAGCCGAGCGATCTGTTCAGCACCAGAAGAAACACCAGCGGCAATAACACACCTGCAAACCCGAACATCAGGTATTTCTGAAACATCACCCCCAGCAGCAATGCGACAAGCGCCATTACCCGTGTTACGGGTGTTTGATGCTGCCAACCCTGCGCAATCAGCAAACCGAGCAGCAAGGTCGGCATCACATTGAGCACGGTCGCATCAGCCATGAACAGCCGATAGGGAATCTCCGACAGCGCGGCGAATGCCAGCAGCCACAAGAGGTATCGCCATTGCACACGCGGCGCAATCACCGCTGCGCTGCGCCGTGAAAGATTCACCGCGATGGCCAGACAGAAAAAGGGAAAGGCAAAACGGCCCGGCACGTACAGCTCGTTGATCGACCAGCCCACGTAGCGCAGATGATCAAGCACCATGCTCAGCATCGCCAGCCACTTGAGCAGGTCCAGCGCCTTGTTGCGTCCCGGCAGAAAAGGCGGGTTGGAAAGATCCATATCGCTCCTGATGTTATCAGCGTGTCACGTCGTCGAGACATGACCGCAACCCTCATTATTCGGTACAGTGCGCACCATAAGCCCATAAGGAATCGGCCATGACAGACCAAAGCCAACAGTTCGCCAGTGACAACTATTCCGGTATCTGCCCCGAAGCCTGGGCAGCCATGGAACAGGCGAACAAGGGTCATCAACGGGCCTACGGCGACGATCAATGGACTGCGCGGGCGTCGGATGATTTCCGCCGTTTGTTCGAAACCGACTGCGAGGTGTTCTTCGCTTTCAACGGAACAGCCGCCAACTCGCTGGCGCTCTCATCGTTGTGCCAGAGTTACCACAGTGTCATCTGTTCGGAAACGGCTCACGTCGAAACCGACGAATGCGGTGCGCCGGAATTTTTCTCCAACGGGTCCAAGCTGCTGACCGCCCGCAGCGCAGGCGGCAAACTGACCCCTGAATCGATCCGTGAAGTGGCCCTCAAGCGTCAGGACATTCACTACCCCAAGCCTCGGGTTGTGACCATCACCCAGGCAACTGAAGTCGGCGGCGTCTATCAACCCGAAGAACTCAAGGCAATCAGCGCAACCTGCAAGGAACTGGGCCTGCACCTGCATATGGACGGCGCGCGCTTCTCCAACGCCTGCGCATTTCTGGACTGCTCTCCGGCCGAACTGACCTGGAAGTCGGGCGTTGACGTGCTGTGTTTCGGCGGCACCAAAAACGGCATGGCGGTGGGTGAAGCAATCCTGTTCTTCAACCATGACCTGGCTGAGGACTTCGATTACCGCTGCAAGCAGGCCGGGCAACTGGCGTCGAAGATGCGTTTTCTGTCAGCGCCCTGGGTCGGTCTGTTGGAGAACGACGCGTGGCTCAACCACGCCCGTCACGCCAACCGTTGCGCACAGCTGCTGGCGGATCTGGTCAAGGATATTCCAGGCGTGGAACTGATGTTCCCGGTAGAGGCAAACGGCGTATTCCTGCAACTGTCCGAACCTGCGATTGCGGCACTGACGGCCAGGGGCTGGCGTTTCTACACCTTCATCGGCAACGGCGGCGCACGCTTCATGTGCTCGTGGGACACCGAAGAAGAGCGCGTCCGCGAGCTGGCAGCCGACATCCGGCAGGTGATGCAGGGCTGACCTGCCTCACCTGAGCAGACCTCAATACTCGATCCGCACGTCCCCTTTCGGCACGCTGCAGCAAGAGAGGATGTAGCCTTCTGCGACGTCCTCGTCGGTGATGCCGCCGTTGTGCTCCATCTCCACTTCGCCGCTGATTTTCATCACCTTGCAGGTACCGCAGATCCCCATGCCACAGGCCTTGGGGATCATCAGGCCCAGCTTGGCGGCAGCGGCGTGGACGGTTTCACCCGGTCCCACCCGAATGCTCTTGCCGGTGTCAGTGAACTCGACCTGATGCAGATCGGCAATATCGATGTCCGGTGCATCCGCAGCGATTTCCGCCTGCTCGACTGCATCGGCGCGCGCCTCAGGCGGTGTCGCACCAAAGGACTCCTCATGGTACTGCGCCATGTTGAAGCCGTTTTCCTGCAGCAGACGCTTGACCGCCGACATGTAGGGCGTGGGTCCGCAGCAGAACACCTCGCGGTCCATGAAGTCCGGAGCCATCAACTCAAGCATCTTCTGATTCAGATAGCCGCGGTAACCGGCCCACGGCTCACCCAGACCGTGTTTTTCACAGACCAGGTGCAAGCTGAAATTGTCGATCCGCGACGCCATGTGTTCCAGCTCGCGGTGATAGATGATGTCCTTCGGCGAGCGGGCGCTATGCACGAACACCATGTCGACGTTGGCGTTGGTGTCGTAGAACCAGCGCGCCATGGACATCACCGGCGTGATGCCGACACCGCCGCTGAGGTAGAGAACCTTCGGGCTGGGAAAATCGATGGCGTTGAACAGACCGACCGGCCCGTGCACGGCCAGCTCCTGGCCTTCGTGCAATGTGTCGTGCAGGTAGTTGGAGACCTTGCCGCCCGGCACACGCTTGACGGTGATCGAGAAACTGTAGGGCACCGACGGCGAACTGGAGATGGTGTAGGAGCGCATGATAGGCACGCCGTCGATTTCCAACTCCAGGGTCACGAACTGACCGGGCTTGAAAAAGAACAGGATCGGCTGGTCGGCCATGAAGCAGAAAGTGCGTACATCCCAGGTTTCCTGGATGACTTTGACGACACGTACCAGGTGGCGCCCGTTGGCCCATGTCTGGGTTGTGACCGGGCTGAGGAAACTTTGGGACATACAGTATCTCCACGGCCGCCTGTCGGCCTCTTATGGTGCGGATTCTGCTTAACCGAAGACGTCGTCACTTATCCATCAACGACATTCACGTACTTACGGCGACCAGCCCCCAACGACAAGGTGTTTCGCGTCGGGAACGGATTCGGCCATGTCGCGCATGGATAAGGTTCACCGCGCGCCCGCCTCCACACTCGCCACCAAGGGCAATCAAGCAAGGACGACTGATCCGTCGCCCTGCGTGCAGCGCTACAACAACCGTATCAGCCACATTCGCAGGCCGCCTTCAGACGCGGTCATGAGGGATTTAACGATGGACGTCACCGCAACCCTGAGCCTGGGCGACTTGCTGGAACCTGCACGCAAGGCCACTGCCGAGATGCTGCAGAATCGTGAACGCACGTATTCATTGCCGCAGCCTTTCTACAGTGATGAGCGGCTGTTTGAAATCGACATGCAGGAGATTTTCCAGAAGGAGTGGCTCATTGCGGGGATGACCTGTGAAATCCCGGCCAAGGGCAATTACCTGACACTGCAGATCGGCAAGAATCCGATCCTGGTCGTGCGCGGCCCGGATGGAGCGGTCAACGCGTTCCACAACGTCTGCCGTCACCGAGGCTCGCGTCTGTGCACCGCCGAGAAAGGCAAAGTGGCCAAACTGGTCTGCCACTATCACCAGTGGACCTACGAGCTGGATGGCCGCCTGTTGTATGCCGGCAGCGAGATGGGTGCCGACTTCGACATGACGCAGTTCGGCCTGAAGCCGGTGAACGTGAAAACCGCCGGCGGTTACATTTTCATCAGCCTGGCGGAAAACCCGCCGGCCATCGACGAGTTCCTGTCGACCCTGCGCCATTACATGGAACCCTACGACATGGAGAACACCAAGGTGGCGGTGCAGACCACCTTGATGGAAAAGGCCAACTGGAAGCTGGTGCTCGAAAACAATCGCGAGTGCTATCACTGCAACGCTTCCCACCCCGAACTGCTCAAGACTCTGCTGGAGTGGGACGACGTAACCGACCCGCGTGCCGATCAGGCCTTCAAGGACCACGTGGCCGCCTCTGCCGCCGCCTGGGAAGCCGAGAAGATTCCCTACGCCCACGCCAGCTTCGGCCTGCGTAACCGCATCGTGCGCATGCCACTGCTCAAAGGCACCGTGTCGATGACCCTGGACGGCAAGGTCGGCTGCAAGAAACTGATGGGCCGTATCCAGAACCCGGACCTGGGCTCGATGCGCATCCTGCACCTGCCTCACTCCTGGAACCACTGCATGGGCGATCACATCATTGTGTTCACCGTATGGCCGATCAGCGCGCAGGAAACCATGGTTACCACCAAGTGGATCGTCCACAAGGACGCGGTCGAAGGTGTGGACTACGACGTCGAGCGCATGCGTCAGGTCTGGGATGCCACCAACGATCAGGACCGTCGTCTGGCCGAAGAAAACCAGCGTGGCATCAACTCCACAGCCTATCAGCCAGGTCCTTATTCAAAGACCTATGAGTTTGGGGTCGTCAACTTCGTCGACTGGTACAGCTCGCGCATGCTGGAAAACCTGGGGGCCGAACCTGCGCCGTATCTGAAAGGCGTGGCGGTCAATCACGAATAAAGGCTCGGCACATAAACCCACGAAGTTCAGGTCATACCTGAACTTCGTACTCAAAACGCTCTACCATCCGTCTTGAATCCTTTAAATATGCACCGCCCCTCTCATGACCCGGCGTTGCACAGCTTTTTCTCCGACTAAACTTGGTTGACGTTCCAACGGAATGGAAACGTACGACGCACCTCATGCGTACGTTATTTAGTGCACGGAGAAAAACATGTTCACTCGCTACTTATTCAAAAAATATATACACCGCTATATCTCGAACTTCAGAAAGCGGAGTGCCGATGCGGCCTCCAACATGCCGGATATGTCCCAAAAAAATATCCTCATGGGTTTCTGGCATAACTGGGGGCCGGAACCAGGTCAGGGTTACCGGCAGGGCATGTTCAAGGAAATGCTCCTGAGCGAGGTTCCGGAGGCCTACAACGTGGTGGCAGTGGCCTTTATGAAAGGCAACGGCATCCCGACCTTCAAACCTTACAAAGGGACCGATTCAGAGTTTCGTGCCGAGGTCGCCAAGCTGAACGCACAAGGCAGAGCGGTGCTGATCTCACTGGGTGGCGCCGATGCCCACATTGAATTGCATGCGGGTCAGGAAGCCGCGCTGGCCGCTGAAATCTGCCGGCTGGTCGAGGTCTACGGCTTTGACGGCCTGGACATCGATCTTGAACAGACCGCAATCACCTTTGCCGATAACGCTACGGTATTACCTGCTGCACTGAAACTGGTGCGCGACCACTACAAAACCGAAGGTCAGCATTTCATTATCAGCATGGCACCAGAGTTTCCTTATCTCCGGGAATCCGGGCCTTACCTTGCCTACATTTCAGCTCTTGAAAATTACTATGACTTCATTGCACCGCAGTATTATAACCAAGGCGGTGATGGCATATGGGTTGATGAACTGAATGCCTGGATCACTCAAAACAATGATGACCAGAAAAAGGACTTTCTTTATTACCTTACCGACAGCCTGATCAATGGCACACGGGGGTTTTCATCTATTCCTGCCGACCGTCTCGCCATCGGCTTGCCAAGCAACAATGACGGGGCAGCTACCGGCTATGTGATTGACCCTCAGGATATAAAAGACGCAATGGCAGACCTGGAAAGCGACGGCAATCCGATTCGCGGCCTGATGACGTGGTCCATCAATTGGGATGACGGCAAAGACAAGGACGGCAAGCCCTATGACTGGGAGTTCGTTACTCGTTATGGCTATCTGACTGAAGGCGAACAACCTGGGCCGGACAAACCGCCAGCACCCGCTCACTTCAGGTCAACGACACAAACCACCGACTCCATCACGCTGCTATGGGATCTCGTGGAGTGGAATAAGCCAGTCCTGAGATATGACGTGTATCGTAACGGCGTTCACCTGCCTGAAACGACACATCCTCCGTTCATGGATACTGGTCTTGAGCCGGGCAAAGCCTACGATTACCAGATCACAGCGACTGACACAGATAACGTCACCTCAGATAAATCCGCCGTCATCAGTGTCAGTACCAAGGTAGAAGGTGGAGGCGAGCGGCCGACCGCCCCGACGGATCTGCACACGACAGAGATAACGACAACAAGCATTTCGCTGCTGTGGAACCCATCGTCCGTCGGCCTGCACCCGCTGATGGAATACGATTTGATTCGAAATGGAGACCAGATTGCCGAGATCGAAGCACCCGCTACCAGCTTCACAGACAGCGGGCTGACCGCCAACACCCAATATGAGTATGTGGTCTTCGCAAGGGACACCGGCAACGTGTTTTCCGGCCCCAGCAATATATTGAAAACCGCCACCAAAGGTGAGGACGGCGGTGATGTGCACGAATGGGTGTTGGACCACAGCTACAAAGTGGACGATCGGGTGAGTTATGAGGGCATTGTGTACATCTGCATCGTGGCTCACGTTTCAAACTCAGGCTGGACGCCCCCGGAAGCCTTCACGCTTTGGGTGCCTTATGCACTGAGAGCCAAACGGCGCTAGTCCCTGACGCGCTATGCCAGTAGAACTCACTTGGAGCAGGCGTTACACGGCAAGATTGAAATGACTTACCCACAGGACCCGTTCGAGACCTCTGGGTAAGTCGTTTTCAAGCCAGACATACTGAAACCTGAAGAGCTGAAAGAGAGCCGCCTCAGGAGCTGTCTATTTTTTGACCAAATCGCTACAGTCCCCGTCAGTCAAGGGACGCAGCCGATCGCGAACATGTTATCCACAGAAGCACCAACAGACTTTGGGTACAACTTGGCGTTGCGTGACGCAGATTGTGGAAAACCTGCTAAAAATCAAAATTTGCAACGTAAATCGAGCAAAGCAGCGCTGGCATGCGTTAATTGACTATTTTTTGTACAAACCCTTGAAAGCCTTATAAAACGGGGCTTTCAGCGAATCACGAACAACTTGCCCACAGGGACGCCAACAGAGATTGTGGGTAGTTATTAGAACAGGCAATGGCCGGTGGACTGTTTACCCACATGGAAAAGTCTTGGAAAAACCGTGACTTAAGCTGATCAATATTTGACCACACCTGTGTAAGCCACAGTTTACAAGGCGTTCAGCAAAGCGCGAACACGTTATCCACAGGCGAACGCACAGGGATTGTGTGTAAGTAGACGTCCTGCCTTAGCGCACGACGCCCTCTTCCACCAACAGTTTCAGAATCGCGGCTGCGCCCTCCTCCGGGCTCAGCCCCTTGAGCACTTGCCCACCGCCACCACTGGCCTTGGCTGTCGCGGCTTTCATTCGATCAGCACCACTCTTGGCCTTGATCACTTTCAGGCGCTTGGGTCTTGGCTTGGCGGGCTGCAGCGCCGGACCTGTGAGTAACTCATCGGTCACCACCTCAACCTCATCAACGCCTAGTACCCCGCGTTGCGCCGGGCCATAAGCGCTCTGGCGCGGTTTGGGTGCCGCGTTATCCACAGTCGCGAGAAAGGGCAGACGTACCTTGAGACGGCGACGCTGCCCACGAGGCAGCGCCTGCAGAATCAGCGCAATACCGCTATCCAGCGACTCGACCTCGGCAAGCCCGGTCACCAGTGGCCAGCCGAGCTTTTCGGCCAGCAGGAACGGCAACATGCCTGACCCCTCGCCGGTTTCCGCCTGACTGCCGGTCAGCACAACTTGCGCGGCTGAATCTCGAATGTAGTCAGTCAACGCCGCCAGCGCGTCGGCACCTTGCGGCTGTTCCAGCACATGCAGTTCGCTCAGTCCCATGCCCAGATAAGCGCGCAACGCAGGCTCCTGTGCATCGCCTGCATGCAGCACCCGCAAGTTATCCCCAACCAGCTGCAAGCCGAGTTCAACTGCGCGTGCATCCTGTTCAGCGCGGCGCGCACGGCCTGAGGTCGGGTGAGCTCCTACAGACACAAGGCTGATGATCTGCACCTCAGACTTATCCACTACCGCTTTACTCTGTTCAGGCCGCATCTCGTTTCTCCCCATTGCGCCAGGCCTCAACCGCCGCAATCAGCGCGTCGAGAATGGCCGCGCTCTCACCAATTACTGACAGATCGGCGCGCTTGACCATGTCGCAGCCTGCATCGAGGTTAATGGCAACGACCTTGTCGCAGGCGCCAATGCCCTGCAAATGCTGGATGGCACCAGAAATACCCACGGCCACATAAACCCGCGCAGTCACCCAGGTGCCGCTGGCACCGACCTGGCGCTCACGGCCCATGAATCCGTCATCGACTGCAACGCGCGACGCACCTTCGGTCGCGCCCAGGGCCATCGCTGTACGGTGGAACAACGCCCAGTCCTTGACCCCGTTACCGCCGGACAGAATGAACTCGGCTTCCGCCATGGGGATAACTGCGGGATCGACTGTGACTGCCCCCAGATCTTCAATGCGAGACAAGCTGCGTGCCACCGTTGTGGATAACTCCACGACAGCAGCTTCATGTCGTGTCTCGCTCACGGGTTCTGCACATTCAGCCGCCGCCAGGATGAGCCTTGCGACGGGCCGGATCAGATCTTCCCGTCCAGCACCGGCCCTGCCGATGCACTGCTCGTCCTTGACCTGCCAGACACGGGTCGCTGGGCGCTCGCCGATACTGGCCGCAAACCGACGTCCGAGTTCGCCACCACCGGTGCGGCTGTCGGGCAGCAACCAGTGGCGAGGGTTGAACTGGTTATCCACAGCACGCAGCCCCTGCACGCGCTGCTCGGGTGAGTAACCGTTGAACTGACTGCCGTCCAGGATCAGCAAGCGGTCAACGCCCGCTGTCTCGAACGTGGTTTCCTTGTGTTCGCCGAACACCACGGCCAGAACAGCGCCTTGCGTGCCTGCCAATTGACGAGCGAGGCCCAGCAGGTCACGGTCGTGGCTACTCAGGCGGCCACCCACCATGTCCGGCACAACGCTGATGTAAAACGCCGGATCGAGAACCTGATGCAACGGCAGCTGCACTTCAGAAGCAGCCGAGCGCTTGACCGCGCCACCCTGTTGCGCACCGCTGCGGTCAATGCGCTTGATGCCATTAGGTCCGATAAAGCCCGCGCCGTGCACGTTCTTGCGCATCAGGCCGTTAGGCCCCATCCAGCTGGCCTGCGAGGGTTGCATCGCCGCATGCAGCGGGTGCAGGCGGTTACGGGCGATCCACTCGGCACGTGGGTCTCGGCGGATAATGTCGCTCATCAGTGCACCTCCGCAGGTTCACGTTTTGCCGGGACAGGCTTGCTGGGGATAACGTCATCTTCCAGCAGTGCATCGGCCACCAGTTCGGCAATGTCCTTGATCAGCGGCCGAGGCTCGACCACGCCTTCGAGCATGGCCGTGCATTGTGGACAACCCACCGCCACCAGCTCGGCACCTGTCTCGCGAATATCATCCATGCGCATGTCAGGAATACGCTGCTTGCCCGGAATGTCAGTGATCGGCGCGCCGCCACCGCCGCCGCAGCAACGCGAGCGGAAGCCCGAGCGCTGCATTTCCTTTATCTCGATACCCAGCGCACGCAGCACGTCGCGAGGTGCTTCGTATTCGCCGTTGTAGCGGCCCAGGTAGCACGGATCGTGATACGTCACGCTGGTGCCTTTGTGCTGCCCCAATCTCACGGATCCGTTCTGAATCAGCTCGGCCATATACGTGCTGTGATGCTGCACCTGATAGTCGCCACCGAACGCGCCGTATTCGTTTTTGAGTACGTGAAAGCTGTGCGGATCGCAGGTCACGATGCGCTTGAAGCTGTACTTGGCCAAGGTCTGGATATTGCGTCGGGCCAGCATCTGGAAAGTCGCTTCATCACCCAGACGACGCGCCACATCACCACTGTCGCGTTCTTCCAGCCCCAGCACAGCGAAGTCGACGCCGGCGGCTTTGAGGACTTTGACGAAGGCACGCAATGTGCGCTGGTTGCGCATGTCGAACGCGCCGTCACCGACCCAGAACACGACGTCCACGGCCTTTTTCTCACTGAGCAGGCTCAGATTCAGATCCGCCGCCCAGTTCATGCGTCCGCCCGGTGCAAAACCGCCGGGGTTGTCGGTGGCGATCAGGTTGTCCAGCACTTCGGCGCCCTTGTTCGGTGTCGCGCCTTTTTCCAGGGTCAGGTGACGACGCATGTCGACGATGGCATCGACGTGCTCGATCATCATCGGGCATTCCTCGACGCACGCCCGGCAGGTGGTGCACGACCACAGTGTCTCGGCGTCCACCAGACCGTTGACGATCGGCTGATGCGGGTTGCCGCCGTGCTCGCCGATCGGCTTGCCTTTACCATCCAGCGACGGATACGGACTGCCCGCAAAATGGGCATCGGTGCCGCCTGCCAGACCCACGACCATGTCCTGAATGAGCTTTTTCGGATTGAGCGGCTGGCCTGCCGCGAACGCCGGGCATGCCGCTTCGCACTTGCCGCACTGGACGCAGGCGTCAAAACCCAGCAATTGATTCCAGGTGAAATCCGCAGGCTTTTCCACACCCAGCGGCGCGCTCGTATCCTTGAGGTCCAGTGGTTTGAGACCGGTGGAACGACCACCGCCGAAGCGCTCGGCGCGACGGTGCCAGGCCAGGTGCAGCGCACCGGCGAAAGCGTGCTTCATCGGCCCGCCCCAGGTCATGCCGAAGAACAGTTCGCTCACACCCCACAGCACACCCAGCCCCAGGATCACGGCCAGCACCCAGCCGCCGAAGTGTTCGGGCAAGATGCCCGCCACCGGCAGCGTGACCAGGAAGAAGCTCGCGGAAAACGCCATCAGGCTTTTCGGCAGGCGCATCCATGGCCCTTTGGACAAGCGTGCGGGCGGATTCAGGCGACGTCGATAAACAAAGATTGCGCCCACGAACATGACAGCCGTCATCAACAGCAACGCGTAGCCGAGCAGGCGGTTATGCAGACCGAAGCCATGCACCAGAATCGCCAGAATGATGGACGCTACCGCACCGCCTGCCGTGGCGACGTGGGTGTTGGCGATGTATTTGTCACGGGCGACCACATGGTGCAGATCGACCATGTAACGCTTGGGCATGGCCAGCAGCCCGCCCAGCCAAGCGACGTCGGAGGCCCGCCCGTTGCGCCACATTTTTACCCGCCGCATCGCGCCCAGCACTGCAAGGGCCAGGGCGCAGAACAGCAGGATGGGAAGAAGAGTGTCTAGCATCTGAAGCTCCCGAAAGCCAAGCGGTCTTGCAGGCCAAATCGTCTGATTGCCGCAACGTACTGAATGAAAGCTATGCCTTGTGGGTGGGGGCTTGCCCGCGATGAACGATTACAACGCACTCCTGATGCACCGCGTCGACCGCATCGCTGGCAAGCCGCCTCCCACAGTCCAGTGCTTACTGCGCGACAGCGCTGTGTCATGGACATAGCGATAGCTCCCACAAGACCGTGACACCTCAAAAAAACCCTCAGAAATCCTTACAAAGGCGCAAGCCGTCGTAGATCGCTGCGTGGGTGTTGCGTTGCGCCACGCAATCGCCAATGCGGAACAGCAGGTAACCGTCGCCCGGCTCGCTCAACGAAGGCTGCGGCTGAATGGCGAATAGCGCGTCAATGTCGATCTGGCCCTTGTTGCGCGAACCGTCCTTGAGCGCGTAGTAAATCGCCTCGTCGGGACGCACACCGTTCTCCACCACCACCTGATCCACGACCCGCTCTTCCTTGGCCCCGGTGTACTCGTTCTCCAGCACGGCCACCAGCTTGTCGCCCTCGCGATAGACCTTTTCCAGCATCATGTCGCCGGTCATGATCACTTCCTTGGGGTACATGCTGCGGTAGTAGGTCGGGAACGACGTACCACCAATCGCCACGCCGGGCTTGATGTCGTCGGTGACGATTTCGACCTGGCAGCCCTTGTCGGCCAGGAAGTCGGCCACGGACATGCCGGTGAATTCGCAGATGGTGTCGTAGACCAGTACGTTCTTGCCCGGTGCAACCTTGCCATCGAGCACGTCCCAACTGCTGACCACCAGCCCTTCGGCAGCGCCCCAGTGCTCGTTCTGCTCCAGAAATGGATGACCGCCCACCGCCAGCACCACGATATCGGGACGCAGGTCGAGGATGGTGGCCGCGTCGGCAGCGGTACCCAGACGCAGGTCGACTTTCAGGCGCGCCAGTTCCAGCTGGAACCAGCGGGTGATACCGGCAATCTGGTCACGTTGCGGCGCTTTGGAAGCTGTGGTGATCTGCCCGCCGATGAACTCTTTTTTCTCGAACAGCGTCACATCGTGCCCACGCTCGGCAGACACCCGCGCCGCTTCCATTCCGGCAGGCCCGGCACCCACCACCACGACCTTGCGTTTCGGCCCGGTGGATTTTTCGATGATGTGTGGCACGCCCATGTATTCACGCGACGTGGCGGCATTCTGGATGCACAGTACGTCCAGCCCTTGGTACTGGCGGTCGATGCAGTAGTTGGCACCCACGCACTGTTTGATCTGGTCGATCTGGCCCATTTTGATCTTGGCGATCAGGTGCGGATCGGCAATGTGCGCACGCGTCATGCCGACCATGTCGACATAGCCGCCTTCCAGAATCCGTGTGGCCTGATTCGGGTCCTTGATGTTCTGCGCATGCAGCACAGGTGCCTTGACCACTTCCTTGATACCGGCCGCAAGATGCAGAAACGGCTCCGGTGGATAACTCATGTTGGGGATCACGTTGGCCAGCGTGTTGTGGGTGTCACAGCCGGAACCCACGACACCGATGAAATCGATCATGCCGGTATCATCGTAATACTTGGCGATCTGTTTCATGTCCTCGTGACTGAGGCCGTCAGGGTGAAACTCGTCGCCACAGATACGCAGCCCCACACAGAAGTCAGGACCCACTTCCTTGCGCACGGCTTTGATCACTTCCAGGCCGAAGCGCATGCGGTTTTCGAAACTGCCGCCCCATTCATCCGTGCGCTTGTTGACGCGCGGGCTCCAGAACTGGTCGATCATGTGCTGGTGCACGGCTGACAGCTCCACACCGTCCAGGCCACCGGCCTTGGCTCGTGCTGCGGCGCTGGCGTAATTGCCGATCACGCGCCAGATTTCCTCGGGTTCGATGGTCTTGCAGGTGGCGCGGTGCACCGGCTCACGAATGCCCGAGGGCGACATCAGGGTCGGCCAGTGATCGCCGTCCCAGCGAGAGCGGCGCCCCATGTGGGTAATCTGAATCATGATCTTGGCGCCGTGCTTGTGCATGGCGTCGGCCAGATTCTGGAAATGCGGGATGATCCGGTCAGTGGCCAGGTTGACCGACTTCCACCAGCCTTGCGGGCTGTCGATCGCAACACTGGACGAGCCGCCGCAGATGGCCAGACCGATACCGCCCTTGGCCTTCTCTTCGTAATACTTCACGTAACGGTCGGTGGTCATGCCACCATCGGTCGCATAAACCTCGGCATGCGCAGTGCTCAGCACGCGGTTGCGGATGGTGAGCTTGCCGATCTGGATCGGCTGGAACATCGCTTCGAAAGCCATAACGCGATCCTCGATTTACAGCGGTTTGACGACAAAGAGTCCGTCGTCATGACCTTCTTCCGAACCACCGTAGACCTGCTCGGCCACCGTGCGGATCGAGCTGCCGCTGGCGGCCAGGATCTGATCCATGGCACCTGCGAACCAGCCGGTGAACATGTAGTCGACCTTGCGTCCGACCTTGCCGTAAACATAGACAAAACAGGAGTGCTCGAGCTTGACGCTGGCCGTACCCTTTTCGAGGTCGATGTCCTGAATCTTGAACAGTCCCCAACCGCGCTGCGAGAGGCGTTTCATGTAATGTTCGAACACGGCGACGCCTTCAATGCCGTGGCATTCGGCCTCTTTCTCGCACCAGTGCCAGGCCGACTTGTAGCCCGCCTTGTAGAGAATCTCGGCGTAAGCGTCGGCGCCCAGTACTTCTTCGATGCCCATGTGGTTATTGACGAAAAAGTGGCGAGGCACGTAAAGCATCGGCAGTGCATCAGAGGTCCAGACACCGGTTTCGCTGTCGACTTCGATGGGCAGTTGCGGGGCGATTTTGGCCATGGGGAACAAACTCCAGATGATTCGGGTTACACCCACCGCAATCAGGGCCGTGGGCGTGTAATGGGTTCAGGTGTAACAGGCGGTTTATTCGCCCCAGACGTCGGCGAGAACGTTTACCCAGTTCTCGCCCATGATCTTGCGCACTACGCGCTCTGGATGGCCGCGTTTGAGCAGCGTTTCGGTGAGGTTGGGAAACTCACCCACGGTACGGATGCCCAGCGGGTTGATGATCTTGCCGAAGTTGGTGAGGCGGCGGGCGTAGCCCTTGTCGTGGGTCAGGTACTCGAAGAAGTCCTGGCCGTGCCCCTGAGTAAAATCGGTGCCGATGCCGATGGCGTCCTCGCCGACGATGTTCATCACGTACTCGATGGCTTCGGCGTAATCGTCGATGGTCGACTCGATGCCCTTGGCCAGAAACGGCGCGAACATGGTTACGCCCACGAAGCCGCCATGATCGGCAATGAACTTCAGTTCGGCATCGGACTTGTTACGCGGGTGTTCTTTAAGACCGGACGGCAGGCAGTGGGAGTAGCAGACCGGCTTTTTCGATTCGAGAATGACTTCTTCGGAAGTCTTGGAGCCCACGTGGGACAGGTCGCACATCACGCCGACGCGGTTCATCTCGGCCACGATTTCGCGACCAAAGCCCGACAGCCCGCCGTCCCGCTCGTAGCAGCCGGTACCGACCAGATTCTGGGTGTTGTAGCACATCTGCACGATGCCGACGCCGAGCTTCTTGAAGATCTCGACATAGCCAATCTGGTCTTCATAGGCATGGGCGTTCTGGAAGCCGAAGAGGATACCGGTCTTGCCCAGTTCCTTGGCCTTGCGGATATCGGCGGTGGTGTGGACCGGCATCACCAGGTCGCTGTTTTCCCGCATCAGCTTCAGGCTGGTGCAGATACTGTCGATGGTGGCCTGAAAGCCTTCCCATACCGACACGGTGCAGTTGGCCATGGTCAGGCCGCCCTTGCGCATGTCTTCAAACAGTTCACGGTTCCACTTGGCGATGATCAGCCCGTCAATAACGATGCTGTCGGCGTGCAGTTCGGCTGGGCTCATCAGGCTGTCCCCATTCAGGTTCTTGCGCACCGAATCGGCTGTCGGCGCTATTGGGGTCAGCATATGCCGGAGGGTTGGCCGAGCCGGGTGCAAAAACGACAAGGGGCTTGCCGAAAGCGTCAAGAAACGACAAAGGGTGACAGCACTTCGTCACACCCTGCCGTAAACCTGTTCATTGTCACGCGGTTAGGACAGAATTCGTTACATCAATGGATCGGAGCGACTCAATGAGAACGATTTTCCTGACCATGGCCCTGATGGCCACGGCCGTGACAGGCGCACACGCTGCTCAGAATCCGGACAGCACGCCTTGCGATGGGGTCGACGCTGACAATCAGACGCTGGAGTGCTCGGCCTATAGCCGACACACCGCGGAAGAACTGCTCAAGGAAAACTTCCACAACCTGCTTCAGCGGGTCCAGTCGCAGTTCGTCGCCAACAAAACTCAATTCAACGACTTCACCAGCAAACTCAAGACTGCTCAGGCAGCCTGGGAAAAACTGCGTGATGCCGATTGCGCGGTCGAGGTGTTTCCATCGGCAGCAGGCAGCAAGGCGTTCACCATCAGTGAAAACGACTGCGTGGCACGCATGAGTGATGAACGGTCGGAGTATCTGGAGTCGATTGCACAGGAATAACGCCAGCGATGAGATAACCTGTTTCTTTTATGAATCACTTCATCAGGTTTTCTCATGATTATTTGCGGTGTAGAAATCAAAGGCAGTGAAGCCATCTTTGCTCTGGCCACACGTCAGCAAGGCGGCATCGCACATCTGTCACTGGCGACGAAAAAAATTGCGCTGGAAGATGACGACGAGTGTGCCAACGTCAAAGCCTTCGCCACTCGGATCGCCAGCTTTGTTCGCGAGAACGGCATCAGCCATGTTGCGATCAAGAAGCGCAGCAAGAAAGGCGAATTCGCCGGCGGCCCGACCACGTTCAAGATCGAAACGGTATTCCAGTTGCTGGCCGATTGCGACGTGACGCTCGTTTCCCCGCAAACCATCAACGCCCAGAACAAGAAACACGGCTTCGCCCTGCCCGACACACTGAACAAGTATCAGCATGAGGCTTACAAAACGGCGTGTGCGGGGTTGATGAAGTCGGTTTAGGAAACGCCGCGGGCTGGACGAAGAATGCCCTGAGAAGCGTTACCCCGCTGGAGCGCGGGCATGCAGCCCGTGACGTTCTGCATCACATTCCAGCAGCACCATAGGTTTCTGAAGACACAAAAAACCCGCATCGCTGCGGGTTTTTCAATGCTTGATCAACTCAGTTGATCTTGGCATCCAGCTCGCCGCGGGCGTAGCGTTCGAACATGGCGTCCAGGGAGATCGGTTTGATCTTCGAGGCGTTGCCAGCAGTGCCGAAGGCTTCGTAGCGGGCGATGCAGACGTCGCGCATGGCGACGACGGTCTTGGCCAGGTACTTGCGCGGGTCGAACTCGCTGCGGTTCTTGGCCATGAATTCGCGGATGGCACCGGTGGACGCCAGACGCAGGTCAGTGTCGATGTTGACCTTGCGCACGCCGTGCTTGATGCCTTCAACGATTTCTTCCACCGGCACACCGTAAGTCTCTTTGATGTCGCCGCCGTATTCGTTGATGATTTTCAGCCATTCCTGAGGAACGGACGAAGAACCGTGCATCACCAGGTGGGTGTTGGGAATACGCTTGTGAATCTCTTTGATGCGCTCGATTGCCAGGATGTCGCCGGTAGGCGGCTTGGTGAACTTGTACGCGCCATGGCTGGTGCCGATAGCGATGGCCAGGGCATCGACCTGAGTCTTCTTGACGAAGTCGGCCGCTTCTTCCGGGTCGGTCAGCATCTGGCTGTGATCCAGGACACCTTCAGCGCCGACGCCATCTTCTTCACCGGCCATACCGGTTTCCAGCGAACCAAGAACACCCAGCTCACCTTCCACCGACACGCCACAGGCGTGAGCAAAGGCAACCACGCGACGGGTCACGTCAACGTTGTATTCGTAATCGGCCGGAGACTTGCCGTCTTCCTTCAGCGAGCCGTCCATCATGACCGAGCTGAAGCCCAGCTGGATCGAACGCTGGCAGATGTCAGGGCTGGTGCCATGGTCCTGGTGCATGACCACTGGAATGTGCGGGAACTCTTCGATTGCCGCGAGAATCAGGTGACGCAGGAACGGGGCACCAGCGTATTTACGGGCGCCGGCCGAAGCCTGAACGATCACCGGGGAGTCGGTCTTGTCGGCCGCTTCCATAATGGCGCGCATTTGTTCCAGGTTGTTTACGTTGAAAGCTGGAACGCCGTAGCCGAACTCGGCTGCGTGGTCCAACATCTGGCGCATGCTGATAAGTGCCATTGTCTGTGTCTCTCCCGGTAGGGTCGTTAATCGTGCAAGCCTGCCGTAGTGGCGGCTGCTATTCAAGTTATACGCATAGGCCGCGAGCCCTGCGAATGGTGCACCGGCTACGGCTTATCTGGCTTTGCAGCCGCGACCGATCAAATCATTGGTGGCATCCCAATACACAAGGCCTTCGCTGCCCTTGTTGTCGAACGCCAGCACATTATTACTGTAAAGCGTGCCACTGGAAGCTCCCGGTTCGGCCTTTAGCCTGAAAACCTGATCGCTCTGATTCAGGCGCGCATCCACTTCTTTTTTAGCTGAATCGATATAGCGCCAATGAATCTCGGCACCGCTGTCGCAGACCCAGTGATTCCACGGGTCATTCTGTTGTGGCTTGCTCATCATCGAGCAACCGCCCAGCACCGCCAATGTTCCGAGGGCAATCAAGCCTTTCATGACTTCTCCTGGCCTGCCCTGCAAAACCCGGCGTGTGCCTGTGGCTTCGTGATGTCAGGGGCAGTTCTGTTCCTGTTTACCGTCATCGGCCGGCTCACCCGTGGCGCGCGCCTCGACCCGCTGACTGTTCTCGGTTGTCGGCACATCCACAGAGGCCGGGCTGAATACTTTGCAGGCATGTGAGCCCGAACCGGCACAACCGGCCAATGCAACGCAACTCACAAGCGCCAGGGCAGCGATCTTCATGGCAAAACTCCTTCTTCATAAAAAGATGTCCACCCACTAATGACCGCTGAAGCCTGCCGTGGTTGCCGCAAAAGCCTCAACCCGGTTCACGGACAGCCTGGCAACCCTGTTGCCTTGGGCATGAATTCATAACGATCCCATACCTCCTGGCCGCCGCGCTTGTAGATCACCGGCACCGTCTCGGCCTGCCAGCCCGCCTGATAACAACTCAAATGCAGCACATCGGTCCGGGAAGCGCTCTCGGCCTCTTCGGCTTCAGGCTTGCCTGCACAACCGCCCAGCAACCCTGCGATGAGGAACCACGGTAACGCCCTGACCATGTACGACTCCTTGTCCAAATGCCTGGATTCAGGCCTTGGCGCGTTGTTCAAGCACTTCAACTGCAGGCAAAACCTTGCCTTCCACGAATTCGAGGAACGCGCCGCCGCCTGTGGAAATATAGGAAATCTGTTCGGCCACACCGTATTTGTCGATGGCTGCCAGTGTGTCGCCACCGCCCGCAATGGAGAACGCAGAGCTTTCGGCAATGGCTTTGGCCAGCGTCTTGGTGCCTTCGCCGAACTGATCGAATTCAAACACACCGACCGGACCGTTCCACAGGATAGTCTTCGAAGATTTCAACAAGTCGGCGAAGTGCGCTGCGGTCTGCGGACCAATGTCCAGAATCATGTCGTCATCGGCCACATCGGCAATCAGCTTGACGGTTGCAGTGGCGCTTTCAGCGAATTCCTTGGCGACCACAACATCGGTCGGCAATGGCACACTGACCTTGGCGGCGATTTCGCGCGCAGTGTCCAGCAGGTCCGGCTCGTAGAGGGACTTGCCGACCTTGTGACCGGCTGCGGCCAGAAAGGTGTTGGCGATGCCACCGCCGACGATCAACTGATTGCAGATCGCGCTCAGACTGTTAAGCACGTCCAGCTTGGTGGACACCTTTGAACCGGCGACGATGGCCGCCATCGGCTGGGCCGGAGCGCCGAGTGCCTTGCCCAGTGCATCCAGCTCGGCAGCCAGCAGCGGACCTGCCGCAGCGACCTTGGCGAACCTGGCCACGCCGTGAGTCGAGCCCTCGGCGCGGTGTGCGGTGCCGAAAGCATCCATCACGAACACGTCGCACAGGGCAGCGTATTTCTGCGCCAGTTCGTCGGCGTTCTTTTTCTCGCCCTTGTTGAAACGCACGTTCTCGAACAACACGATATCGCCCGGCTTGACGTCAACGCCGTCCAGGTAATCGGCAACCAGCGGAACGTCACGACCCAGCGCCTTGCTCAGGTAGTCGGCAACCGGCTTGAGGCTGTTCTCGGCCGAGAACTCGCCCTCGGTCGGACGGCCCAGGTGCGAGCAGACCATCACGGCCGCCCCCTTTTCCAGCGCCAGCTTGATGGTCGGCAGCGAAGCAAGGATGCGTGCATCGCTGCTGACAACGCCGTCCTTCACAGGAACGTTGAGGTCTTCACGAATCAGTACACGTTTACCTTGCAGATCGAGGTCGGTCATCTTCAACACGGTCATGAGGCGTTCCTGTTTTTTACTGTTGTTGGTCAGCGACGCGCAGAAAGTGCTCTGCAACGTCGAGCATTCGATTGGCAAAGCCCCACTCGTTATCGAACCAGGCCAGCAGATTTACCAGCCGGGGTCCCGAAACGCGGGTCTGACTCGCATCAACAATCGCCGAATGCGGGTCATGATTGAAATCGCAGCTGGCGTGCGGCAACTCAGTGTAGGCCAGCAGACCCTTCAACGGGCCACTGGTGGCGGCCTCGCGCAGGATTCGGTTGATCTCTAGTGCATCGGTGTCACGAGCCGTCTGCAACGTGATGTCCAGACAGGACACATTGACGGTCGGCACGCGAACAGCTTTGGCCTGAATTCGGCCGGCAAGTTCCGGAAGCAGCCTTTCGATTCCGCGAGCAAGGCCCGTGGAGACCGGAATGATCGACTGAAACGCCGAGCGCGTGCGGCGCAGATCTTCGTGATGGTAGGCGTCGATCACCGGCTGGTCGTTCATGGCCGAGTGGATCGTGGTGATGGTGACGTACTCCAGCCCGACAGCCTGATCCAGCAGGCGCAGCAGCGGCACGCTGCAGTTGGTGGTACAGGAGGCGGCCGACACCAGCAGTTCGTTACCGGTCAATTTTTGCTGGTTGATGCCGAACACCACTGTGGCATCGACATCACCCTCGCTGGCCATCGGCTGCGAGAACAGCACGCGGGGCGCGCCAGCGTCCAGAAAGCGCTGCCCGTCTTCACGGGTGTTGTACACACCGGAGCATTCGAGCACCAGATCGACGTCCAGCGCCGCCCAGTCAATCTCTTCAGGCGTCGAGCTGCGCAGAACCTTGATCCGGTGATCATTGATGTGCAGATACTGCCCTTCGACCCTGACCTGACCGGGGAACCGGCCGTGGGTGGAATCGAAGCGCGTCAGGTATTCGAGACTGGCCATGTCGGCCAGATCATTTATTGCAACCACTTCAAACCCGGCTTTGACCCCTCGCTCACACAGCGCACGCACGACACAACGACCGATGCGGCCGTAACCGTTCAGGGCAACTTTGTAAGCACGGGGCTGAGGCATGAGGTTCTCTCGGATTTAAGCTGAACCCGCAAAAATGCGCCTGCCAGCTAATGCAACGGTCCAGACAACGAGTTGTCGTCCGAACCGTTCATTCGCGGGCAGGCGCGCTCCTGCGAGGAGACACACGTCTTGCTTAGTCTTCGAGCAGCTCTTCGGCGGTGCTCAGGACATTTTCCAGCGTGAAGCCGAACTCTTCGAACAGCGCAGGCGCAGGCGCCGACTCGCCGAAGGTGGTCATGCCAATCACGCGACCTTCCAGACCGACGTACTTGTACCAATAGTCGGCATGCGCGGCCTCGATGGCGATACGTGCGCTGACTTGCAGCGGCAGAACGCTCTGCTTGTACCCGGCGTCCTGAGCTTCGAACACGCTGGTGCATGGCATGGAGACTACGCGCACCTTGCGGCCCTGCTCGATCAGTTTGTCGTAAGCCTGAACGGCCAGACCGATTTCCGAGCCGGTGGCGATCAGGATCAGCTCAGGCTCGCCGACGCAGTCGCGCAGCACGTAGCCACCGCGAGCGATACCAGCCAGTTGGGCTTCGTCACGCGCCTGGTGAGGCAGGTTCTGACGCGAGAAGATCAGCGCCGAAGGACCGTCGTTACGCTCGATGGCGTATTTCCAGGCCACGGCGGATTCCACCGCATCGGCTGGACGCCAGGTGTCCAGATTCGGCGTGGTGCGCAGGCTGGTCAGCTGTTCGACCGGCTGGTGAGTCGGCCCGTCTTCGCCCAGACCGATAGAGTCGTGGGTGAACACATAGATCACGCGCTTCTTCATCAGCGAAGCCATGCGCACTGCGTTACGGGCGTATTCCATGAAGATCAGGAAGGTGGCGCCGTAGGGCACGAAACCGCCGTGCAACGCGATGCCGTTCATCATTGCGCCCATGCCGAACTCACGCACACCGTAGTGCAGGTAGTTGCCGTTAGGGTCTTCGCCGGTGATGCTCTTGCAGCCTTTCCAGATGGTCAGGTTGGACCCGGCCAGGTCAGCCGAACCGCCGAGGATCTCAGGCAGCAAAGGCCCCAGCGCGCTCAGGGCGTTCTGGCTGGCTTTACGGCTGGCGATGGTTTCGCCCTTGGCGTTGACTTCAGCCACGTAAGCTGCGGACTTCTCGGCGAAGTCAGCCGGCAGTTCGCCGCTCATGCGACGGATGAAATCGTTGGCCAGTTCAGGATGCGCAGCGGAGTAGGCCGCGAAACGCTGATCCCACTCGGCTTCGGCAGCCAGACCTTTTTCTTTCGCGTTCCACTCGGCATAGATGTCAGCCGGGATGTCGAAAGGACCGTGGTTCCATTTCAGGGCGGCACGGGTCAGGGCGATTTCGTCAGCGCCCAGCGGAGCACCGTGGGACTCTTCCTTGCCCTGCTTGTTCGGCGAACCGAAACCAATGGTGGTCTTGCAGCAGATCAGGGTCGGCTGATCGCTCTTGCGAGCGGTGTCGATGGCCGTCTTGATCTCGTCGGAATCGTGACCGTCGACATTGCGGATGACCTGCCAGCCGTAGGACTCGAAACGCTTCGGGGTGTCGTCGGTGAACCAGCCTTCGACTTCGCCGTCGATGGAGATACCGTTGTCATCGTAGAACGCGATCAGCTTGCCCAGTTGCAGCGTGCCAGCCAGCGAAGCGACTTCGTGCGAGATACCTTCCATCATGCAGCCGTCACCCATGAACACGTAGGTGTGGTGATCGACGATGGAATGGCCCGGACGGTTGAACTGCGCCGCCAGTGTCTTCTCGGCAGCGGCGAAACCGACTGCATTGGCAAAACCCTGACCCAGCGGACCCGTGGTGGTTTCAACGCCCGGGGTGTAACCGTACTCGGGGTGACCCGGCGTGCGGCTGTGCAACTGGCGGAAATTCTTCAGGTCGTCGATGGACAGGTCGTAGCCGGTCAGGTGCAGCAACGAATAGACCAGCATCGAGCCATGACCGTTGGACATGATGAAACGGTCACGGTCGGCGAACGCAGGGTTGGCCGGGTTGTGCTTCAGATAATCACGCCAAAGAACCTCGGCGATATCCGCCATGCCCATGGGGGCACCCGGATGGCCGCTGTTGGCTTTTTGCACGGCATCCATGCTGAGTGCACGAATAGCGTTGGCACGCTCACGACGGCTTGGCATCGCTGATCTCCTGGGAATAAAGGATTGGGATCTTAAAAAGGTGGCCATTTTCCCTCAGGGACCGGCCGGGGGCAATCACAGATAGTAGACCTTAGGCTTTTTTCCTGTGTTGTGGACATTAATTAGCCTGTCACTACTGGATAGCGCCAGCTTGTGACAAGTTCAGCAGGATCGACAGACGCCACCCATCGAGCAATATCAAAACTTTTTGATATTGGCCTTGCGACCTTATGAATCGATCACTAGACTGCGGACCCTATGAACCTGCGCGTGCCTGCAATCCGCCATGATGCATGCGACGACCTCTCTGCATTGTGCAAGGCCGGCGGCGATCCGTTGCGACTCAACGTTCTGCGTGCCCTGACCAACGACTCGTTCGGCGTGCTGGAACTGGCGCAGATTTTCGCGATTGGCCAGTCGGGCATGAGCCATCACCTGAAAGTGTTGGCGCAGGCCGATCTGGTCGCGACGCGGCGTGAAGGTAACGCGATTTTTTACCGTCGCGCCCTGCCCCATACCGACTTGCCCGGTGGCAGGTTGCACGCCGCCCTGCTCGATGAAGTGGACACGCTGGCATTGCCGGATGACGTTCAGGGGCGTATTGGTCTGGTGCATCGTCAACGCGCCTTGGCCAGTCAGGATTTCTTTGCCCGGACAGCGGAAAAGTTTCGTGCTCAGCAGGACCTGATCGCCGGCCTCGCCCAGTACAGTGAAAGCCTGCTGACACTGCTGGACAAGCTCAGCTTCGGCAACGAGGCAACAGCTCTGGAAGTAGGCCCCGGCGACGGCGGCTTTCTCCCGGAGCTGGCAAGACGTTTCAGGCATGTGGTCGCGATGGACAACAGCCCGGCGATGCTGGAACTGGCCCGCGACCTTTGTCAGCGCAAGGCACTGCTTAATGTCGAGCTGAAGCTGGCCGATGCACTGACCGACAGTAAAGTGCGCGCCGACTGCGTCGTCGTGAACATGGTGCTCCATCATTTCGCCGCACCGGCCGAAGCGCTGGCGCAACTGGCCGAATGCGTGCAACCCGGCGGTAGCTTGCTGGTAACAGAATTGTGTAGTCATGACCAGAGCTGGGCCAGGGAGGCCTGTGGCGATCTCTGGTTAGGTTTCGAGCAGGAAGACCTGGCCCGTTGGGCCATCGCTGCGGGGCTAGTTCCCGGGGAAAGCCTCTATGTAGGCTTACGTAATGGTTTCCAGATCCAGGTTCGCCATTTTCAGCGACCGGCTGGCGACACTCACCATCGGTAAAATGAAGGAAACCCGTAGAGATGAGCGAATACTCACTTTTCACCTCCGAGTCCGTGTCCGAAGGGCATCCGGACAAGATCGCCGACCAGATTTCCGATGCGGTTCTGGACGCCATCATCGCTGAAGACAAATACGCCCGTGTGGCGTGCGAAACACTGGTCAAGACCGGTGTGGCGATCATCGCTGGCGAAGTGTCGACGTCGGCCTGGGTCGATCTGGAAGACATCGTGCGTAACGTCATCCTCGACATCGGCTACAACAGCTCCGACGTCGGCTTCGACGGCGCGACCTGTGGCGTGATGAACATCATCGGCAAGCAGTCGGTAGACATCGCCCAGGGCGTTGACCGCAGCAAGCCTGAAGATCAGGGCGCCGGCGACCAGGGCCTGATGTTCGGCTACGCCAGCAACGAAACCGATGTACTGATGCCTGCTCCGATCACCTTCTCGCACCAACTGGTCGAGCGTCAGGCCCAGGCCCGTAAATCCGGCCTGCTGCCCTGGCTGCGCCCGGATGCGAAATCCCAGGTCACCTGCCGTTACGAAAACGGCAAGGTCGTGGGCGTCGACGCTATCGTTCTGTCGACCCAGCACAACCCGGACGTTTCCTACAAAGACCTGCGCGAAGGCGTGATGGAACTGATCGTCAAGCACGTCATTCCAGCGCACCTGCTGCACAAGGACACCCAGTTCCACATCAACCCGACCGGCAACTTCATCATCGGTGGCCCGGTGGGCGACTGCGGCCTGACCGGCCGCAAGATCATCGTCGACACCTACGGCGGCATGGCCCGTCACGGCGGCGGCGCGTTCTCCGGCAAGGACCCATCGAAGGTTGACCGTTCAGCTGCGTACGCCGGCCGTTACGTTGCCAAGAACATCGTCGCTGCAGGCCTGGCCGAGCGTTGCGAGATTCAGGTGTCCTACGCCATCGGCGTCGCACAACCGACCTCGATCTCGCTGAACACCTTTGGTACCGGCAAGCTGTCCGACGACAAGATCATCAGCCTGGTTCGCGAGCACTTCGACCTGCGTCCATACGCGATCACCACCATGCTGGATCTGCTGCACCCGATGTACAAGGCCACTGCGGCCTACGGCCACTTCGGTCGTACCCCGGTCGAAATGACCGTTGGCGATGACACCTTCACCGCCTTCACCTGGGAAAAAACCGACCGCGCCGACGCCCTGCGCGCTGCTGCCGGTTTGTAATTCTCCTGCGGTCATCAAAAGCCCCCGGCGACGTGAGTCTCCGGGGGCTTTTGTTTAGGGGGTGTCGCGCTCACTCAGTCAGTATTTTTACTCAAAGAGGGCGTGTATTCGGGCAAGCACATCGTTGATCACAACATCGGGAGCGGCCTCGATACACTTTGCCCCGCGAGCCTCCAGGTCAACCGTGCGAATCTGGTTACATAGAACCACACCCTGCGTCTCGGTGCCTGAACCGCTCAACGGGACTGCAAATCCGGCATAACGGGCGAAATCACCGTCTTGCGTTATCGGCGCGACGATTGCCAGGCCCGAGACGTTATACGCGGCGGGAGTAAGAACAAGCGCAGGGCGAAAATCGTCCTGCTGCTCCCGGCCAGCGGTCGGATTCAAATTAATGCGGACGATATCCGCACGATTGAATCTGGGCCGCCTCACACTTCGCGCCCTGTCGGCTGCATGGCGTTCCAATCAGACAATTCCTCAGGCTCGGCTGCGTCCAGATCGCACTGAGCCATCAGGTCGGACAGGCGATAATGCAGCTTGGCCCTGACAGGTTTGAGCGTTATCACTTCGGTAGAAACATCGAGCACCAGCACGTCGCCGCTGACAAGGCTCATCTGCTTGAGAACATTGGCTGGCAATCGTATTGCTGCGCTATTGCCCCATTGCTGAATTTTGACTTCCATACATCACCCCGCCAAATAGTAGATACATTGCAGAAACGTCACACCCTCTGCGCAAACAGTTATTTACACGAACACCGGCGCTCATCATCGACCCTTTTTTGTAACAGCGAACGAACCTTCCCGAGTGGATACAAGCGCCATCACGTGCAATGCACCAGGATCGCAAAACCCGGTAACCATGCCGACAAGCCTCACCGTCAGGCGACAGCTAGCCTTCCCCGGCCAATCCCAAGCAAGGATGCTTCGATGCTGTCTGTTAAACGCCTGATGAGTTTTGCCCTCCTGATCGTTCTATCCCCCTTCACCGGCGCCAGCCAATGTCCGAACTGGGCTGCCAGCAAGGCACAGGCAGAAATGCTGTCGCTTCAACAACAGATCGCCGCGTGGGACGACAGCTATCACCGCCTGGGCATCTCACGAATTCCCGACGAGCTTTACGATCAGTCCCGCCAGAAACTGGAGACCTGGCGTGGATGCTTTGCCGTTTCGACGCCGAGCGACAACCCATTGAAGACCGCAGGCGGCTCTGTGACGCACCCGGTTGCGCACACGGGTGTGAACAAGCTGGCTGACGAGGCGGATGTCAAAGACTGGCTGCAAGGCCGGACCGACCTGTGGATTCAACCCAAAGTCGATGGGGTGGCCGTCACGCTGGTTTACGCCAAAGGCAGACTGACACAGGCCATCAGCCGAGGTGATGGTGTGAAGGGGCAGGACTGGACGTCTCAGGCGCTGCTGATCAAGGCCATTCCCGATCAATTGCCGTGGCCGGACGACCTCATCCTGCAAGGCGAGTTGTACGAGCGATTGCCTGACCATGTTCAAGCATCATCAGGCAGCGTCAATGCCCGCAGCAAGGTCGCAGGCCTGCTCGCACGCAAGACACTGAGCCCTGCACAAGCCGACACCATCGGGCTGTTCGTCTGGGACTGGCCCAACGGGCCGATCACCATGAGCGAGCGTCTGGCCGGACTCAAGGCACTGGGGTTTGCCGACAGCGCCGCCTACACGCTGCCGCTCACAGATCCCACTCAGGCCGCACAATGGCGCGAGCACTGGTTTCGCAACCCGTTACCCTTCGCCACCGATGGCGTCATCATGCGTCAGGGCGAACGCCCCTCTTCCGAACGCTGGCAAGCGAAAGCGCCTTACTGGATCGCCGCCTGGAAGCACCCTTATGCGCAAGCGCTGGCCGAGGTGCGCAAGGTGAATTTCACGATTGGTCGCAGCGGCAGGATCACACCGATGCTTGAGCTGGTGCCGATCCGTCTGGACGACCGGACCGTCAGTCGCATCAGCACCGGCTCGCTGCAACGCTGGCAGACGCTGGACATCCGCCCCGGCGATCAGGTGGCAATCAGTCTGGCCGGGCTGACCATTCCACGCCTCGACGGTGTCATTACACGCAGTGTCGAGCGGGTGCAGGTGAGCGTTCCGCAGGCCAGTGACTTTCATGAACTCAGTTGCTGGCAACCGACTCAGGGCTGCGAAAGTCAGTTCCGGGCGCGGCTGATCTGGCTCAGCGGCAAGAAGGGGCTGGCCCTGAATGGCGTAGGCCCGGGGACTTGGGACAAGCTCATCGAAAGCGGGAAAATCAACGGACTGGTCGATTGGATGACCCTCGATCAGGCTGAGCTTGTTAACATTCCCGGTCTTGCCGAGCGTAGCAGCGCTAAACTGTTCGCCAGCCTGCAGACGGCGCGTCAAAAGCCGTTCAAGACATGGCTCAAGGCTATCGGCCTGCCGCCTGCCGGAAGCGCTCGACTGGATGCCGATTGGGATCAGTTGGCAGCGCGCAGTGTTGAACAGTGGCAGGCCGAGCCCGGCGTCGGTCCGGGACGAGCGGCAAAACTCACTGCGTTTTTCAACGACCCGCACGTGCGGGCATTAAGCCAGCAATTGCGTGTTTCGGGTATTTCAGGTTTCTAGAGTCCGGGTTTCACTTTTTATGCCCGGACGTTGTTGTGTTCAAAAGGAGTTCATATGAAGTTTCTATCACCGCTGGTTCTTTTCACCAGCTGCACGTTACTGGTTACACCGCTGTTCGCCACCGAACAGGCGCCCCCTTCCGAGTGCCTGCTCAAGAGCCAGGAAATCAATAACAAGATTCAGGAAGCCAAGACCGAGGGCAACAAGGCTCAGCAGGCTGGCCTGGAAACGGCACTGGCTGAGGTCAATGCCAACTGCACCGAGGCGTCACTGGTCAAGCAGCGTGAACAAAAGGTATTGGACGCCAAACGTGAAGTCAGCCGCCGCCAGTCCGACCTGAACAAGGCGATGGACAAAGGCGATCCGGAGAAGATCAACAAGCGCAAGGACAAGCTGGCAGAGTCGCGCAAGGAATTGCAGGATGCGCAGGCAGAACTTGAGAAGGTGCAGCCGGACGAGTAAGCGGCAGATCACTTCCGCTGAGTCACATCACCTGATGAGCAGCCACAGCGTTCAGCTGATGCAGCGAGTCTGCCGGCTCCCGGCAGATCGCCAGCAAGCCGCCCCCCACAGCCCCGTATTGGCTGCCAGACTGCGCTTTCTCACGGATGCCGGGTGGAATCCGTCAGAAAGCTTGTTCCAGGCGGAGCCTGCAGTCGACGGTGTTTCAGCCGGTCACGCCGCAGCCGGGAATGCCGACACACCGAACAGGGCAATGATCAGCCCCATCCCGACCAGCCAGGCAAGGGAGCGCAACGCTGCCAGATCGGCCAGATAGAAGATGATGTAGAGCAGGCGGCTGGTGATGAACAACACCGCAAGCACGTCGATGGTTACTAGCTGCGCGTTACCCGCAATATGCGCAATGATCACTGCCGCAGCAAACGAAGGTGTCACTTCATAACTGTTCAGTTGCGCTGCGTGCGCGCGCTTCGGAAACCCTTCCAGATTGTCGAGAAAAGCGCGAGGGTCATGATTATCGCCTCGCTTGAATTTGCCGCTGCCGATCTTGGCGATGCCTGCACAGGCGATCGGCAAAAGGATCGCCACCAGCACACACCAGAAAGCTACTGTCATACATCCATCCTTTGTTTTTTGGCTTCATCTAGAAGCATGCCAGGCACGAGCAGCCTTAAAGCTCAGAGCCGGATGCGGCCCAAAGGTTCTTACGGCTTACACCAGTCTGGGAAAAATCAAGCTGAACGTCGTGAACTGCCCTGGCTCACTTTCGACTTTAACCTGCCCTTCATGCAGGCTCATGATCGACCGGACGATGGCCAGCCCCAGGCCCGTGCCGCCCTGCTGCCGGGCGCGACTGACGTGAACCCGGTAAAAACGGTCGAACAGACGCGGCAGGTGCTCGGCATCTATGCCTTCCCCGGCATTGCGCACCGCCAGCGTGATGTCTTCGGCGCGTGTGGTAATACTGATCATGATGGCGCTGCCACTCGACCCATGGCGGATCGCATTGGACAGCAGGTTGGAGATCGCCCGCTGAATCATCAGGCGGTCGCCCATGGCTTTCCCGCTGCCTTCGATCTGCAAGGTAATGTCACGCTCTTCAGCCGATGCCGAAAACAGCTCGGCCACTTTTTCCGACTCTTCACGCAGATCGATGGGTTCGAGCGCCAACGGTGCCGAGGGCTGGCTGACGCTTGCGAGAAACAGCATCTGGGCGATCATGCGCGACATGCGTTCCAGCTCTTCGGTACAGGACTCAAGCGCCTGTCTGTACTCCTCAGGCGGACGGGGTCGTGACAATGTCACCTGCGCCTTGCCCATCAGGTTATTCATGGGCGAGCGCATCTCGTGGGCCAGATCGTCCGAGAACTGCGACAGTTGCTGAACATCGCCGTCCAGCCGGTGCAGCATGAAGTTCACGGCGTGGGCCAGGTCGCGCAGTTCGTCCGGCAGGCCGGTCACTTTCATGCGGTGCGACAGGTCGCGGGCCGAAATCAGCGCGGTCACTTTCCGGAACGCGCCCAACGGCCTGAGCCCGCGGCGCACGATCCACCACGCCCCCAGCCCGACCAGCAAAAGGATCACCGGCAGAATCATGAAGGTGGACATCATGTAAGCGTGCAGCAGCGAAGAGTCGTTCTTCCGGTCAAGCGTCAGCATGACCAGGATGTTTTCATCCGTCTTGAGACGAATGTTCTTGTAGCCCACCAGCAGCTTGTGACCTTCGCTGGATTCCAGCTCATGAAAACCTTCAGCCTGACCGTCGGCCGCGGGCGGTGGCAGGTTCCGACCCTCCTTGTTGCCGATATTCATGAGGGGCTGGCGCGGCATGCTGGAGTCGAAGATGCTCAGCGCAAAACTGTCGTGACCCACAATCTGATCCCGCAGCGTGTGCGGGTACTGGACGATGTCGCCAACGGACAGGAATCCCTCACTGAGCCCGTGTTCGATTTGCTCGAACTTCTCCCGAAGGCTGTCTGCAGCACGCAGATCAAGCTGATGGGAAATGGCCGCGTAGGCGAACAACTCCATGATCACCACCAGAAACGCACTCAACGCGGTGACTGTCAGGCCCAGCCGCGTCGAGAGGCGTGTGGGTTTCATTCGCGCACTTCCAGCACATAACCGACGCCACGCAAGGTGTGGATCAGCTTGGTCTCGAACGGGTCATCGATCTTGGCGCGCAGGCGGCGGATCGAAACCTCGACCACATTGGTGTCGCAATCGAAGTTCATGTCCCAGACCAGCGAAATGATCTGGGTACGCGACATCACCTCTCCGGTGTGGCGCATCAGCAGGTGCAGGAGGGCGAATTCCTTGGTGGTCAGGTCGATGCGCTGCTTGCCACGAAATGCCCGGTGGCGCCCCTGATCCAGCTCCAGGTCACCGACCTGCAGGACCTGCGGCGTGCTCGGCTGTTCGGAGCGACGCATCAGGGTCCGGACTCTTGCCAGCAACTCGGGAAACTCGAAAGGCTTGACCAGGTAGTCGTCGGCGCCCATTTCCAGGCCCTTGACCTTCTCTTCAAGACGCCCCCGCGCGGTGACCATCATGATGCGGGTGTTGACGGTTTTCCTGAGCCGGGCCAGGACCTCCCAGCCATCCATTTCAGGCAGGTTCACATCCAGAATGACGATGTCATACGCCTGGTGCTGCGCGAGGTAAAGACCGTCGAGTCCGGTGGCGGCGATATCGACGACATAGCCACTTTCGGTCAGCCCCTGATGCATGTACTCGGCAGTTTTCGGCTCGTCCTCCACTACAAGGATTCGCATGGATAAATGTCCTGTCTGATGTCGGTTGATCCGCAGTGTACGGGCAAACAGCCAGCCTCCACAGCAGATAACGGAATTGTAATTTTGCAGCAATCCCTCTGATACCTCCGGTTACATAAAGTCCTCCCCATTCAGGTTCAACAGGCCTTTTGGCGCGGTTGTTCTTTCCACTGACGGGGGTGTTGTATGCAACTGGAGAGCCACGATCGTGCTCGGGTTTAAGCTGGCGTCCAGGTGGACGCACATCAGAACGGGTGCACTGTGCGTGCTGTTGTTTCCATCGATGGCACCTGTCGCAATCGCCCAGGGTCTGAGCCTGCCACAGGCCATCGAAGCGGCGTTTGCCGAAAACCCTGATCTGGCGGCAGCCCGCCGGGAAATCGGGGTGGCTGAAGGCGAGCGCCAGCAGGCGGGCTTGATACCTAACCCGGTCGCGTCCTGGGAAGCGGAGGACACACGCAGCGAGACCCGAACCACCACCGTGATGCTCAGCCAGGCGCTGGAACTGGGCGGCAAGCGCGGTGCGCGAATCGAAGCGGCCAACCGTGGACAGGACGCCGCCCGGATCGAGCTTGAACGGCGCGGCAACGAATTGCGCGCCGAGGTTGTTCAGGCGTTCTATGCCGCAGCCCGGGCGCAGGCCGGTCTGGATCTGGCGCGACAATCAAGGTCACTGGCCGAGCGTGGCCTGCAAGTGGCCGAAGGTCGCGTTCAGGCGGGCAAGACTTCACCGGTCGAAGCGACACGCGCTCAGGTGCAACTGGCCGAAACCGATCTGCTGGTACGCCGCGCCGAGACCCTGAAAATCAACAGCTACCGCGAGCTGGCACGCACGACAGGCTCACCGACCGCCTCGTTCGACCGGCTGGACTACACCGACCTGTCGCCCGGCAAAGTACCGCCTTCAGCCAGATTACTGACCGCCCTCAACGAAACCGCCGAACTGCGACTTGCTCAGGCCCAGATCGACCAACGCGAAGCCGCGCTGGGTTCGGAGCGCGCCAAGCGAGTTCCAGACCTGACAGTCAGTGTCGGCAGCCAGTACAGCCGTGAAGATCGCGAGCGCATCAATGTGGTCGGCCTGTCGATGCCGATTCCCTTGTTCGATCGCAATCAGGGCAATGTGCTTTCTGCTGCCAGACGTTCGGATCAGGCACGCGATCTGCGCAATGCCGTGGAGCTGAAGCTGCGCACCCAGATCCAGTCGGCACTCGATCAATGGGCCACTGCATCGCGCGAAGTCGAGTCGTTCAACCGGGTCATCCTGCCTGCGGCGCAGCGCGCGGTGGACACGGCAACCCGTGGCTTCGAGATGGGCAAGTTCGGGTTCCTCGAAGTCCTGGATGCCCAGCGCACACTGATTTCCGCCCGTAGCCAGTACCTGGAATCGCTGGCAACGGCCACCGATGCCAGCGTCAGCGTCGAACGCATCTATGGCGATCTCGACCGGTTCAGCCTCAAACCCTGATTTCTCTTTTGCGCACCTATCGAGCGCACCGCAGCGTGCGCAGCACCTACATGATTGCCGGGAGCATCCATGGACAACAAACGAAGCATTGGCATCGCCCTGGCGGTGGTGGTCATCATTGGCCTGGGCAGCCTGACCGTGAACCCTGGCCTGCTGCCCTTCAGCGCCCAGGCTGAATCGGACAAGCACGCCAACGAATCGGCAGACGCCCACGCTGGAGAAGAAGCCCACGCCGACGAGGAACATGGCGAGGAAGGCCATGGCAGCGAGCCAGAACAGCACGGCGCCGCGAAAGCGGAACCCGCGCACGAGGAAGAAGAAGGTCACCTTGAACTCAGTGCCGAACAGATCAAGGCCGCCGGCATTGAACTGGTCGCTGCCGAATCGCGGCCGATGAGCACCTCGGTCACCTTCCCTGGCGAAATCCGCTTCGATGAAGACCGCACCGCCCATGTAGTGCCTCGGGTCGGAGGCGTGGTCGAATCGGTCAAGGTCGAGCTGGGGCAGAGCGTCAAAAAAGGCCAGGTGCTGGCGGTCATCGCCAGTCAGCAGATTTCCGATCAACGCAGTGAATTGAGCGCGGCACAGCGCCGTCAGGAGCTGGCGCGACTGACCCTGCAACGCGAGAAGAAGCTCTGGGAAGACCGGATCTCGGCCGAACAGGATTACCAGCAGGCGCGTCAGGCGTTTCAGGAAGCGGACATCAGCCTGTCCAACGCCCGGCAGAAGCTCAGCGCCATCGGGGCAAGTGTCAGCCCTACCGCAGGCAATCGTTACGAGCTGATCGCCCCGTTCGACGCCATGGTCGTGGAAAAACACCTGGCCATCGGCGAAGTGGTCAGCGACGCGAGCAACGCGTTCACGCTGTCAGACCTGTCCCGCGTCTGGGCCACCTTCGGCGTCGCGCCAAAGGATCTGGACAAGGTGATCGTGGGTCGTCCCGTCACCGTCAGCGCACCCGACCTCAACGCTCGCGTTGAGGGGCGCATTGGTTATGTCGGCAGCTTGTTGGGTGAGCAGACACGTGCCGCGACTGTTCGCGTCACCCTCGCCAACCCGAATGGCGCCTGGCGACCGGGGCTGTTCGTCTCGGTCGATGTGGCGGCAGAACAGAGCCAGGTCGCAGTCAGCCTGCCCGAGTCAGCGATCCAGACCGTCGAAGACAAGCCTTCGGTGTTCGTGCGCAACGACGAAGGCTTTCAGCTGACGCCCGTCACGCTCGGCCGCAGCGATGGCGGCTACGTGGAAATCGTCCAAGGCCTGGCCGCAGGCACTCAAGTGGCCGCCACCGGCAGTTTCATTCTCAAGTCGGAGCTGGGCAAAGGCTCCGCCGAGCACGCCCATTGACCTGCGTCGTACGAGTACTCCCCCATGTTTGAACGGTTGATCAAATTCGCGATTGAACAGCGCATCGTGGTGATGCTCGCGGTCCTGCTGATGGCAGGACTGGGCATCGCCAGCTACCAGAAACTGCCCATCGATGCGGTCCCCGACATCACCAACGTACAGGTGCAGATCAATACCTCGGCACCCGGCTTCTCACCGCTGGAAACCGAGCAACGCATCACCTTTGCCATCGAAACCAACATGGCCGGCCTGCCCGGCCTGCAGCAGACGCGTTCCTTGTCGCGCTCGGGCCTGTCGCAGGTCACGGTAATCTTCGAGGACGGCACCGACCTGTTCTTCGCCCGCCAGCAAGTGAACGAACGGCTGCAGATTGCCAAGGACCAGTTGCCCGAAGGTGTCGAGACCATGATGGGGCCGGTCTCTACCGGTCTTGGCGAGATTTTCCTGTGGACCGTCGAAGCCCGTGAAGGCGCACGCAAGGAGGACGGCACGCCGTACACGCCGACCGACCTGCGGGTGATTCAGGACTGGATCATCAAGCCGCAGTTGCGCAACGTGCCGGGTGTGGCCGAAATCAACACCATTGGCGGCTTCGCCAAACAGTATGAAATCGCGCCAGATCCCAAGAAACTTGCAGCCTACAAGCTGACCCTGAATGATCTGGTCGCGGCGCTGGAGCGCAACAACGCCAACGTCGGTGCGGGCTATATCGAACGAGGCGGCGAACAACTGCTGATCCGCGCACCGGGCCAGCTCGAAAACATCAATGACATTGCCAATATCGTCATCGCCAACGTTCAGGGCACGCCCATCCGCGTCAGCAGCGTGGCCGAAGTCGGCATCGGCAAGGAAATGCGCTCCGGCGCGGCCACTGAAAATGGCCGCGAAGTGGTCCTGGGCACCGTATTCATGCTGATTGGCGAAAACAGCCGCACGGTTTCCCAGGCCGTGGCCGCCAAGCTCGCCGACATCAACCGCACGCTGCCCGCAGGCATCGAAGCGGTCACCGTGTACGACCGCACCAACCTCGTCGAAAAAGCCATCGCAACGGTCAAGAAGAACCTCGTCGAAGGCGCGATTCTGGTTATTGCGATCCTGTTCCTGTTTCTGGGCAACATCCGCGCCGCGCTGATCACCGCGATGGTCATTCCGCTGGCGATGCTGTTTACCTTCACCGGCATGTTTGCCAACAAGGTCAGTGCCAACCTCATGAGCCTCGGCGCACTGGACTTCGGCATCATCGTCGATGGCGCGGTGGTGATCGTCGAGAACTCGATTCGCAGGCTGGCCCACGCCCAGCAGAAACACGGCCGGATGCTGACCCGCGCCGAACGTTTCCATGAAGTCTTCGCTGCGGCGAAAGAAGCTCGCCGTCCGCTGATCTTCGGCCAACTGATCATCATGGTCGTGTACCTGCCGATCTTCGCCCTCACCGGCGTCGAAGGAAAAATGTTCCACCCGATGGCGTTTACCGTGGTCATCGCCCTGCTCGGCGCCATGATCCTGTCGGTCACCTTCGTGCCTGCGGCCATCGCCATGTTCGTGACCGGCAAGGTCAAGGAAGAAGAAGGCTTCGTGATGCGCACGGCTCGTCTGCGTTATGCGCCGGTACTCGGCTGGGTGCTGGGGCATCGCTGGATTGCCTTCACCCTGGCGTTCGTGGTGATGGTGTTGTCCGGATTTACCGCCAGTCGTATGGGCAGTGAGTTCATCCCGAGCCTGAGCGAAGGCGACTTTGCGCTGCAGGCCCTGCGCGTGCCCGGCACCAGCCTGACGCAATCGGTGGACATGCAGCAGCGCCTCGAAAAAGCCGTGATCGAAAAAATGCCGGAAGTGGAGCGCATGTTCGCGCGCACCGGCACTGCGGAAATCGCCGCCGACCCGATGCCGCCCAACATCTCCGACAGCTACGTGATGCTCAAGCCGCAAAGCGAATGGCCGGATCCGGACAAATCGCGGGAAACCCTGATTGCCGAGCTGCAAAAGGCCGCTGCCAGCGTGCCGGGCAGCAATTACGAGCTGTCCCAGCCGATCCAGTTGCGTTTCAACGAACTGGTGTCAGGCGTGCGCAGCGATGTAGCCGTGAAAGTGTTTGGCGATGACATGGCCGTGCTCAACCAGACGGCCGCCAAAATCGCCGCTGCCATGCAAAAGGTGCCGGGCGCGTCAGAAGTGAAGGTGGAACAAACCACCGGCCTGCCGGTGCTGACCATCAATATCGACCGCGACAAGGCAGCGCGTTACGGTCTGAATGTCGCTGATGTGCAGGACGCCATTGCTACCGCACTGGGCGGACGTCAGGCCGGCACGCTTTACGAGGGTGATCGTCGCTTCGACATGGTCGTGAGGTTGTCCGAGCAACTGCGAACTGACGTGGCCGGACTCTCCAGCCTGCTCATCCCGGTGCCCGCCAGCGCAGGCAGCAGCAACCAGCAGATCAGCTTCATCTCGCTGTCGCAGGTCGCCAGCCTCGATCTGGTGTTAGGTCCGAACCAGATCAGCCGCGAGAACGGCAAGCGACTGGTGATCGTCAGCGCCAACGTGCGCGGCCGTGACCTGGGCTCGTTCGTCGAAGAAGCCGGTCAGACCCTCGACAGCAGCGTGCAGATTCCGGCGGGCTACTGGACCAACTGGGGCGGTCAGTTCGAACAGTTGCAATCGGCCGCCAAACGCCTGCAGATCGTCGTCCCCGTGGCGCTGCTGCTGGTCCTGGCGCTGTTGTTCCTGATGTTCAACAACCTCAAGGACGGTCTGCTGGTTTTCACCGGCATCCCGTTCGCCCTGACTGGCGGCGTCATGGCGCTGTGGCTGCGAGACATACCGCTGTCGATCTCGGCTGGCGTGGGGTTCATCGCCCTGTCCGGCGTGGCAGTACTCAACGGACTGGTGATGATCTCGTTCATTCGCAACCTGCGCGAAGAAGGCCGCTCCCTGCACGACGCCATCACCGAAGGCGCCCTCACCCGCCTGCGCCCGGTGCTGATGACCGCGCTGGTTGCATCGCTGGGCTTCATTCCCATGGCGCTGGCAACAGGCACCGGCGCCGAGGTGCAACGGCCGCTGGCGACCGTGGTGATCGGCGGGATTCTGTCGTCTACGGCCCTGACCCTGCTGGTGCTGCCTGCGCTGTATCAATGGGCGCATCGGCGGGAGGAGGAAGCGGTCGAAGCCAAGTGATTGCCTGAGCCATGACGCTTAACGAAAAAACGCCCCGAGGGGCGTTTTTTTATTGCTTGGCGAACAGTCAGAGAACACTCAACGGGTATTCCACAATCACCCTCACCTCATCCAGATCAGACTCGAATGCGGTCGCTCGGGTCGTGGCCTGACGCACACGTACGGACAGATCTTTCATGGTGCCGGTCTGAACGATGTACTTGGCTTCGATGTTGCGCTCCCAGCGTTTCTGGTCGGTCAGCGGGTTGCCCTGCGCGTCGCGGCGCATGTAAGTGCTGTTGGCATTGGAGTAATCGGCATCGGTGCCTTTGCCATAGCGGGTCATGAACGTCAGACCGGGCACGCCGTAGGGCGTCATGTCCAGGTTGTAGGTGACCATCCACGAGCGTTCTTTCGGTGAGTTGAAGTCGCTGTACTGGATGGAGTTGGCCAGAAAGATCGAGTCGGACAGTCTCAGGTAATCGAAGTCGTCATCGCCCTGGTTGCGTTGATGGGAAACCGCCAGGCTATGTGCGCCGTATTTCAGGCCGACACTGGCACTCCAGATGTCGTTGTCAAACTCGCCGAGCAACCGTTTGCCTTCGTCGGTCGCGTTGTAATAGTTCAGGCTGCTGGTCATGGTCAGGTCGCTGGTGATCGGCAGCGCATAGGAGGCCGAGCCGTATTTCTGATCCCAGGCATCCTTCAACCGGCTGGTGTACAGCGAGAGGTTCAGTCTGTCGGTGGCCTCATAGTCGCCGCCGAAGTAGGCGAGCCAGGGCGAGTCGACCGGGCCGGCGTAGAACGTGGAAAAGCCTTCCTTCATATCGCTGGACGCGGGCTGGCTCATCCCGTTGAGGCGACCACCCTGCACGGTCAGGCCTTTGATGCTGGTGTTACTGGCTGTCACGCCGCGAAAGCTTTCCGGCAACAGACGCGCATCGCCGTAGGCGACCACCGGCGTCACGGGAAACACATCGCCGACATGAACCACGGTGTCGAAGGCTCTGGCTTTCAGCGCGCCGCCGACTTTGGTGTATTCGTCGCGGGCGTTGCCGTCCGAGTCGACAGGCATCACCGAGAACGGAGTCTGCAGGCCGTTGCGGCCGTCACCCGTGTCCAGCTTGATGCCCACCATGGCGAACGCATCGAGGCCAACACCGATGGTGCCCTGGGTAAAGCCGGATTCGAACCGCCCCATGATGCCTTGCGCCCAGCCTTCGGAGTAGCCGCTGCCTGTCGGGCTCGACTCGCCATTACGGTGGTCACGGTTCATGTAGAAGTTTCGGTTGAGGATATTGAGCGTGCTGCCTTCGACAAACCCTTCTTTCTGCTCTTCTGCGAAGGCGGCAAAGGGGGTCATCCCGGCAAGGGTCGAACACAAGGCGAGGGAAAGTCTTTTACGTTGATTCATGTGCACTCCGTTCATTTGGCAGATCGGGTAAACGTGTCGACCTGGCATGTTGTTATCAATAAAAGGCTGCCAGTGACACACGATCTTGAAGAGGCGGAGATAACGTGAAGATGACGGGCGGATTACAAATCTGAAAGAAAACCCTGCCTGCACTAAAAATGGAATAACACGTCAGAAAGACGCAACTAATACAATATGCCAACTGGCATATTGTGCTTTTCAAAATAGCAAAAAAAAGCGCCCCGAAGGACGCTTAAAGATTCGCCTCAACCAAAGGAGCCGGAAAGCTGCCAAAGGCGAACAAGGGTGCTGCTCATTGCAGACCAAACGCGTTAGCCTTCGGTCTTGTCGGATTTGTCAGACTTGGATTTCTCATCCGAGTTGACGTACTGCTCACCCTGCTTGCCGGCCTGACGCTCCTGGAAACGCTGCTCCTGGGCCATGCGCATCTTGTCTGCAGCGGTGCTTGCGAATTCGTTGCCGTCGTCGGCAAAGGCACTTGTAAAGGACAAGGCGGCGACTGCAAAGACCATCGATTTAATCAGTTTCATCGTCATTTCCTCTTTCTCTCGTTAATGTTTGGATCCTGTTTTGCGCTGGGCGCTTTTCAGGAATGAGCCCATCTTACGAGCCGGCACCTAACAGGAAGGTGAGCGAAAAATGACAAATTTGTCATAAATAAAAAACGTTAAAAAAACCGCGTAATCTCCAAACTTACAAAAACGTAATTATTCAGTAACGTTCGCGTTAACCCTCGACCGTTACATTGAACTCACTTTCAAACAACGGAGAAAACGAACATGCGTACCACTGCTAAATCCCTGCTGCTGGCTCTGGCGATTCTTTCCCCTCTGAGCGCTTTTGCTTACACCTCGGATGAGGTCAAGGCAGAAACCCTGATCAAGGATCACCAGGCCGCCATCCAGAAATACGCAACGCTTCACAAGAAGACGATGCCTGAGATCCAGGAGTACAAGTACGGGATGAAACTGGACGTTGCCAAAGTCGTCCGCAAATCCCCGGACCTGAAGACCTGCAGCGTCATGCCGAAACTGATGACGTATCAGGATTCCAAGGGCGATCTGAAGACTGTTCAGTATCAGGTTCTCAGCGGGTGCCGAAACAGCCAATGATTTCAGACCTGCCAGGAGGCCACCCCGATACGCCGAACCCCATGTTCCACCCACCCTCAGCCCGGACAGTCGTCCGGGCTGATTTTTTTTGTTTTCCGCTTTTCATTCCGCTGCCGATTACAGCCCTTCGTCCCATTGATTGCCGAGCTTTTGCAACGCCTGCGTCTTTGCATGGTCAACGCAGACCCTCGTGCGTGTTTGAAGCAATGTGCCTGAACAGCTATCCGGGCCATCACAGTCTGCTCCGGGCATGACTCGGTCACGCTGAACGCTGCCGACCACGCTGCAATTGAAACTGGATACACGGATTCTGGAATGACGGATGCTTGAACTTGTTGCTGCTTTTATCTGCCTCACTTCGCTGCTGACCTATGTGAACTTCCGCTTCATCGGTCTGCCCCCCACCATCGGCGTGATGGTCACTGCGCTGATGTTCTCGTTGATTCTGCAGGGCCTGAGCCTGATGGGTTTTCCGGGCCTCGAAAATCGCGTTCAGGAACTGATCGGCCAGATCGATTTCGGCGATCTGCTGATGAACTGGATGCTTTCGTTCCTGCTGTTTGCAGGCGCCCTGCACGTCAACCTCGCGGACCTGCGCAGCTATCGCTGGCCCATCGGGCTGCTGGCAACGTTCGGCGTGTTGATCGCAACCACGGTGATCGGCGCCCTGGCGTACTGGATCTTTGCCCTGTTCGGCTGGCACGTCAGCCCGCTCTACTGCCTGCTGTTCGGCGCGCTGATCTCGCCGACCGACCCCATCGCGGTGCTGGGCGTACTGCGCACCGCCAATGCCTCGAAGCCGCTCAAGACCACCATCGTGGGCGAAAGCCTTTTCAACGACGGCACTGCGGTTGTGGTGTTCACGGTTTTACTGGGCATCGCGCAACTGGGTGAAACCCCGACCGTGGGCGAAACGGCCATGCTGTTCGTGCACGAAGCCGTTGGCGGCGTGCTGTTCGGCGGTCTGATCGGCTATGCCGTGTACCTGATGATCAAGAGCATCGAGCAGTATCAGATCGAGGTCATGCTGACTCTGGCACTGGTCATCGGCGGTTCGGCGATGGCGTCGGAGCTGCATGTTTCCGGCCCAATCGCGATGGTCGTAGCCGGTCTGATCATCGGTAACCTGGGACGCAACCTGGCGATGAACGACATGACCCGTCGCTACATGGACGGTTTCTGGGAATTGCTGGATGACATGCTCAACGCGATGCTGTTCGCGCTGATCGGCATGGAGCTGTTGCTACTGCCGTTCTCGTGGCAGCACCTGATTGCCGCCAGCCTGTTGGCCGTGGCCATTCTGCTGTCGAGGTTTGTCACCGTGGCACCGGCGATTCTGCTGCTGCGTCGCTGGCGCTCTGTGCCGCAGGGCACCGTGCGTATCCTGACCTGGGGCGGTTTGCGTGGCGGTGTTTCAGTCGCCCTGGCGCTGGCCCTGCCGACCGGACCCGAACGCGACCTGCTGCTGAGCATTACTTACATCGTGGTGCTGCTGTCGATCCTGTTGCAGGGCCTGACCATCGGCAAACTGGTCAAGGCCGTGACGCGGGAGCCGCAGGTCAAGGACTCGGCGCACTGAGTGAGCCGCAACCGGTTGCGAACTCTCAGGCGCTGCGCGCGGTGTTGAACAGGGTCATCGCCATGGCGCGTCGGTAATCGCTGGGTGTCTGGCCCGTCTCGACGCGAAAGTGCCGGTTGAAGTTGGAGAGGTTGGCATAGCCGACCTCAAAGCAGATGTCCGAAACCGACATGTCGGACTGCAGCAGCAGCCGACAGGCGCGCTGAACCCTCAGTTTGCGCATCAGATCGATGAAACCGTGCCCGGTGTTGCGTTTGAAGAAGCGCGAAAAACCGGGATCGGTCATCTCGAGACGCTGCGCGATCACCGAGAGACGGATGTCGTTGGTCAGCTCGGTCAACAGATAGTCGAACGCCTTGTTGATCCGCTCGGAACTGCGCGCGTCCAGCGTCGGTGCGTAGCAGCTGCTGGCGAGCAGGTGAGCGTCCTGAGACGGAGCCTTGACCAGCGTGTTGATCAGTTGCAGAAAAAGTATCAGCCGCTCCAGACCTTGCGCCCTGCCGATGTCTTCCATCAGCCGCGCCGCCTGCACCGCCGTGGCCCCCGTGAACTCGAGACCACGACGCGCCTGCTCGAACAGACACTGCAGCTCGCCCAGTTCCGGCAGCGTCTTGCGCAATGCCAGCAGCGCAGCACCATCGAACTGCAAGACCACGTCGCGCCCCTGAAGATGCTCGCCCGGTGCCAGATCACCTATCCAGTCATGGGGCAGGTCGGGACCGATCAACGCAACATGGCCTGCGTCGAACCCGCCGATGTAATCGCCCGCCACCAGTTTGCCGCTGCCACGGCGGATCAGGTGAATCTCGAATTCCGGATGATGATTCCATCGCGCCAGGGCGTAGGGATAGTCGTGCTCGTACCAGCGAAAACACTGGTCGGGCTCGGGAAGGATGACTTCAAGTTCGGCAGGACGCTGCTCGAAAAGAGCCGCTCGGCTGTCAGGCATTGCAGGCCCCTTTTATCGTTATGGGTGCTTCGTGCAGGCACCAACATACGCGTGCCCGATCCTGCCTCGCTAGCGGTGATTGTGACCGGCACTGATACTTTTTTGATTTCGGACGGCCGGACGGCGTTCGGTTAAAAAAGTATCGGCGCGTTGTGCGCAACGCGTTTGTCCGGGTCTTGCCTGACTGCTGTAATCCACTCGCCGCCGTGGCGGTCGCTTGAATCTGTGGGAAGCCGCATGGTTTCACGAACACCACGGCCAACAACAAAAACAATGACTCCCGCCATCAGCGGCGCGGAGTGGAGAGCACGACGATGAAGATGCACAAAGCGCTTTTCCTGTCTGCCGGTCTGTCCTTTGCCCTCGTCGGCCACGCGGCTGAAACCATCACCATCGCCACCGTGAACAACGGCGACATGATCCGCATGCAGCGCCTGTCGAAAATCTTCGAGCAGCAGCACCCCGACGTGAAGCTCAACTGGGTGGTGCTGGAAGAAAACGTGCTGCGCCAGCGACTGACCACCGACATCGCGACCCAGGGCGGTCAGTTCGATGTGTTGACCATCGGCACTTACGAAACCCCGCTGTGGGGCGCCAAACAGTGGCTTGAGCCCATCACCGGTTTGCCACCTGAATACGATTTGCAAGACATCTTCCCCGCCGTGCGTCAGGGCCTGTCGGTGAAGGACACGCTGTACGCCCTGCCGTTTTACGGCGAAAGCACCCTGACCTATTACCGCACCGACCTGTTCAAGCAGGCCGGACTGAGCATGCCGGAACACCCGACCTGGACGCAATTGGGCGAATTCGCCGCCAGACTGCATCAGCCGGACAAGGGCCTGTATGGCATGTGCCTTCGTGGCAAAGCCGGCTGGGGCGAAAACATCGCGCTGCTCAGCACCATGGCCAACGCGTTCGGCGCGCGCTGGTTCGACGAACAATGGAAGCCTGAACTGACCAGCCCGGAATGGACCAGAGCAGCCAACTTCTACGTCGACACCCTCAAGAAGTACGGGCCTCCCGGCGTGACCAGCAATGGCTTCAACGAAACGCTGGCCCTGTTCAACAGCGGCAAGTGCGCGCTGTGGGTAGACGCCAGCGTCGCAGGCTCGTTTACCACCGACAAGGAACAAAGCCGCGTCGTCGACAGCGTCGGCTTTGCGCCTGCGCCTACAGAAGTCACCGACAAGGGATCATCGTGGCTCTATGCGTGGTCGCTGGCAATTCCTGTCACTTCCAAACATAAAGAGGCAGCCAAGGCGTTCATCACCTGGGCGACGTCCAAGGAATACATCCAGTTGGTGACCGAAAAAGACGGCATCAGCAACGTACCGCCGGGCACTCGCACCTCGACCTATAACGAGGCGTATCTGCAGGCAGCGCCGTTCGCAAAAGTGACCTTGCAGATGATGCAGCACGCCGACCCCGCCCATCCGTCCGCCAAACCGGTGCCTTACGTGGGCATTCAATACGTGACCATCCCGGAATTCCAGGCCATCGGCACCTCGGTCGGCAAACTGTTCACCGCGGCGTTGACCGGGCAGACCACCGTCGAACAGACCCTCGCTGCGGCCCAGACGGTGACTGAACGGGAAATGAAGCGCGCCGGGTATCCCAAGTAATCCGACACACTCTCTGAAGGACGGATAACGAATCATGAAAAGACTGGAAGGTAAAAGTGCGCTCATCACCGGCTCTGCCCGCGGCATCGGGCGCACCCTGGCGCAGACCTATATCCGCGAAGGCGCAACCGCCGCCATCGCCGATATCAATCTGGAACGTGCACAAGCCACCGCAAACGAACTCGGACCGAACGCTTATGCAGTCAGGATGGACGTGACCGATCAAGCCTCCATTGATCACGCGATCGCTGCGGTGGTGGCGCAGACCGGCAAGCTGGACATTCTGATCAACAACGCCGCGCTGTTCGATCTGGCACCGATTGTCGACATCACCCGGGAAAGTTTCGAGCGTCTGTTCTCGATCAACGTCGGCGGCACGCTGTTCACCCTGCAGGCGGCAGCCCGGCAGATGATTGCCCAGGGGCACGGCGGCAAGATCATCAACATGGCCAGCCAGGCGGGACGTCGAGGGGAAGCACTGGTCGGTGTGTATTGCGCGACCAAAGCCGCAGTGATCAGTCTGACCCAGTCCGCCGGGCTGGACCTGATCAAACACCGGATTAACGTCAATGCCATCGCGCCCGGCGTGGTGGACGGCGAGCACTGGGACGGCGTCGACGCGATGTTCGCCCGCTATGAAAACCGGCCGCTGGGTGAAAAGAAAAGGCTGGTCGGCGAGCAGGTACCCTTCGGGCGTATGGGCACGGCAGACGACCTGTCGGGCATGGCCGTTTTCCTGGCCTCGGCGGACAGCGAGTACGTGGTAGCGCAGACGTACAACGTGGACGGCGGCAACTGGATGAGCTGATCCTGTGAACAAAAGCCGGTCGCCACTTCCATTGACGGGGCGATTGGCTAAGATGCCCGGACCGCACGTCATGATCCGCGGCATCACCGAGGCACAGGAGCTGCAATGTCCACCGAAGAGGAGCTCGCCATATCCGGCGGCACACCGATGATTCCCGATCAGCGTCGGGAGCTGATGCTGCGTCAGTTGCGCAAGCATCAGGTGCTCAGCGTGCATCAGTTGATGGAGATGTTCGAGTGCTCGCACATGACCATCCGCCGTGACATCGCATTGCTGGAACAGGAGGGCCGTGCCTATTCGGTCACCGGCGGCGTGCGTATTGCCAGTCAGGTGCACAGCGAGCCCAGCCATCAATCCAAGGCGGTGGTGGAGCTTCCGCACAAACAGGGCATGGCAAGGCTGGCGGCCGGTCTGCTGCATCCGGACATGACGATTTACCTGGACGCAGGCACCAGCACTCTGGAAATCGTGCCGCACATCGTTGCGTTGTCCGGCATGACCGTGGTCACCAACGATTTTGGCGTGGTGAATGCACTGGCCGATGCCGGGCACGTGGATGTGATTCACACCGGCGGCCTGCTCGATCATCCGAACCGCTCAAGCGTCGGCGGGCTGGCGGCTGCGACCCTGCGGCAACTGGCGACGGATGTGGCGTTCATGTCCACCAGTTCGTGGGACCTGCAACGCGGAACCACGACGCCCTCGGCACTGAAAGTCGAGGTCAAGCAGGCTGCCATGCAGTCCGCTTCGCAAACCGTGCTGGTCGCGACCAGCTCCAAATACGGCACCTTTGGCATGTACAAGGTTGCCGCGCTGGACCAGTTCGACACCATCATCACCGACGCCGCCCTGGCCGAAGCCGCCGCCGACGGCATCCGCAAACAGCGCATCGAACTGCTGCTCGCCCCGGTGAGCGGCAAACGCTAGGGTCACCTCCCGAAGCGGACGCAGAGCGTCCAGAGATGCATTCCCACGCTGGAGCGTGGGAACGAGCGTGTGTCTCAACCCCCCCATCCATCCTGCGCCTGTGACCCTCTGCGTCACCGTCCCACGCTGTCCGATGGAAAAACCCTATCGATGTTAACTTATGTGAAAAATAAAAATACTTCACATTATTTACTCATTGATCCACTATCCATTTCACAGATCAGAACAATATCGTCCACCTGCCGGCATCACAGGCGCGGACACTGACTTTGAGGATTACTGCATGAACACTAAGAATGTTGGCGTCATCGGCCTGGGTGCGATGGGTCTGGGCATTGCCCGTTCATTGCTGCGCAGCGGCTTCAATGTGCATGCCTGCGATGTGCGCACCAGCGTGACCGAGGCGTTCGCTCAGGAAGGTGGTGTTGCCTGTGAATCCCCGGCGGCCATGGCCGCTGCCTGTGACGTGATCGTCACGGTCGTGGTCAACGCCGAGCAGACCGAAACCGTGCTGTTCGGCGAGAACGGCGCCATTGCAGCGCTGCGTCCGGGCAGTCTGGTGATCGGCTGCGCTACCGTCGCGCCGACCTTCGCTGTCGAGTTGGGCGAGCGTCTGGCCGCACAGAATCTGCTGTACCTCGACGCCCCGATCTCCGGCGGCGCAGCCAAGGCCGCTTCCGGCCAGATGACCATGATGACCTCCGGCCCGGCCGAGTCGTATGCCAAGGCAGAAGCGATCCTCAACGGCATGGCGGGCAAGGTCTATCGCCTGGGCGACGTCCATGGCCTGGGCTCGAAAGTCAAAATCATCAACCAATTGCTGGCAGGCGTGCACATCGCCGCGAGCGCCGAAGCCATGGCCCTGGGCCTGCGTGAAGGTGTCGATGCCGATGCGCTGTACGAAGTGATCACCAACAGTGCCGGCAACTCGTGGATGTTCGAAAACCGCGTGCCACACATTCTCAATGCCGATTACACGCCGCTGTCGGCCGTCGACATTTTCGTCAAGGACCTGGGTCTGGTGCTGGATACCGCCCGCAGCAGCAAATTCCCGCTGCCGCTGTCGGCCACCGCACACCAGATGTTCATGCAGGCCTCCAGCGCCGGTTTCGGTCGCGAGGATGACTCGGCCGTAATCAAGATCTTCCCGGGCATCGAACTGCCGAAAGCCAAGACTGATAAAGCCTGAGGAGCCTTTGATGAGCCTTAACGACTCTCGCCCGCTGCTGGGCTGCATTGCCGATGACTTCACCGGCGCGACTGACCTGGCCAACATGCTGGTGCGCGGCGGTATGCGCACGGTGCAAAGCATCGGTATCCCGAGCGCCGAAATGGCAGCCGGTCTGGATGCCGACGCCATTGTCATCGCCCTCAAATCCCGCACCACGCCGTCGGCCGACGCGGTCGCCGAGTCGCTGGCCGCGCTGGAATGGCTGCGCGAACGCGGCTGTGAACAGATTTTCTTCAAGTACTGCTCGACCTTCGACTCCACCGCCGCAGGCAACATCGGCCAGGTCAGCGAAGCGTTGCTGGAACAACTGGGCAGCGACTTCACCCTGGCGTGTCCGGCATTCCCGGAAAACGGCCGCACGATTTTCCGTGGCCATCTGTTCGTGCAAGACCAATTGCTCAGCGAATCGGGCATGCAGAATCATCCACTGACGCCGATGACCGACGCCAATCTGGTGCGCGTCCTGCAAGCGCAGACCACCCACAAAGTCGGCCTGCTGCGTTATGACAGCGTCTCCAAAGGCGTGGAAAGCGTGCGCGGCAGGATTGCCGAGCTGCGTGCCGAGGGCGTGAGCATGGCGATCGCCGATGCGTTGTCCGATGCCGATCTGTATGTGCTGGGAGAAGCCTGCGCCGACCTGCCGCTGTTGACGGGCGGCTCTGGCCTGGCGCTGGGCTTGCCGGGCAATTTCCGTAAGGCAGGCAAACTGCGCGACATGGACGCAGCCAGACACGTTGACGTCGGCGGCGGCGAAGTGGTGCTGGCAGGCAGTGCGTCGGTCGCCACCAACGGTCAGGTTGCGGCCTGGCTGGAAGGCAATCGCCCTGCCCTGCGCATCAATCCGCTGGACCTGGCTGCGGGCAAACCCGTGGTCGAGCAGGCACTGGCGTTCGCCAGAGATGCCGGGCAAACCGTGCTGATCTACGCGACCAGCACACCGGATGAAGTCAAGGCCGTGCAGAACGAGTTGGGTGTCGAACGCTCCGGTGCGATGGTCGAGGAAGCGCTGGGCCAGATCGCCAGAGGCCTGCTCGAGGCGGGCGTGCGACGCTTCGTGGTCGCAGGCGGCGAAACGTCCGGGGCAGTGGTTCAGGCGCTGGGCGTGCAACTGCTGCAGATCGGCGCACAGATCGATCCAGGCGTTCCGGCCACCTTCAGCAACGGCGCCCAACCGCTGGCGCTGGCGCTCAAGTCAGGCAACTTCGGTGCCCGCGACTTCTTCGCCAAGGCCCTCAAGCAACTGGCGGGGGAAGCCTGATGATCGACGAGAACGCATTGCGTCAGGAAATCTGTGATGTCGGCAGGCTGCTTTACGGCCGTGGCTATACGGTCGGCAGCGCGGGCAACATCAGCGCGCGTCTTGATGACGGCTGGCTGATCACGCCGACCGATGCCTGCCTGGGCCGCATGGACCCGGCCGACATCGCCAAGGTCAACCTGGCGGGCGAATGGGTGTCCGGCAGCAAGCCGTCCAAGACCCTCGCTCTGCACCGCGAAGTCTACGACCGCAACCCGCACGTCGGCGGCGTCGTACATACCCATTCCACGCACTTGGTGGCGCTGACCCTGGCGGGCGTGTGGCGTGAGGACGACATTCTGCCGCCACTGACCCCGTATCAGGTGATGAAAGTCGGGCACATCCCGCTGATCGCTTACGAGCGTCCAGGCTCGCCAAAAGTGGCCGAGCAGGTCGCGCAACTGGCCAACAGCGTGCGCGGCGTGATGCTTGAGCGTTTGGGCCCGGTGGTCTGGGAAAGCTCGGTGGCCAAGGCCTGCTACGCCCTGGAAGAACTCGAAGAAACGGCCCGTCTGTGGCTGATGACAAATCCCAAACCTGCCCCGCTGGAGCCCGCGGCTCTGGAAGAACTGCGGCAGGTCTTCGGCGCCAGGTGGTAACCGAAGCGTATTGATCGGGAGGCGCATCGCGTCTCCCGGACAACCCCGGCGTGGCCGGACAACAATAACAACAGGAATCGAGAGCATGACTTACCTACATCCCGTTTTTGTTCGGATTTGCTCGCTGTCACCCTTTGTCACTCCTGAAGGGAGCGCGCAGGCATGACGCCAATCATGTTGATGGTCGTGGCCGGTGCGGGCATCGCACTGCTGTTGTTCCTGGTCCTCAAGTATAAATTCCAGCCTTTTGTCGCCCTGATGCTGGTCAGCATCATCGTGGCGCTGGTCGCGGGCGTTAAGCCTGCCGATCTGGTCGCCACGATTGAAGGCGGCATGGGCAAGACTCTGGGTCATATCGCGATCATCATTGCCCTGGGTGCGATGATCGGGCGCATCATCGAACTCTCCGGTGGCGCCGAGGCGCTGGCCAGAACCCTGATCAACCGCTTCGGCAACAAGCGCACGCCGCTGGCGCTGACGGTGGCGGGTTTCATGGTCGGCATTCCGGTGTTCTTCGAAGTCGGCGTGATCATTCTCATGCCACTGGCTTATGGCGTGGCTCGTGCCGCTCGCAAGCCGCTGATGATCTTCGCCCTGCCGATGTGCGCTGCCTTGCTGGCGGTCCACGCCTTTCTGCCGCCGCATCCGGGCGCTGTTGCCGCAGCCAGCCAGTTGGGCGCGGATCTGGGTCGCGTACTGATGCTGGGCATTCCGATTGTTGCCGTGCTGTGTGTAATCGGTTACTTCGTGGCCGGTCGCATGACCCGCAAGACCTACCCGATGACCGACGACATCCGCGCCGAAGTCTATGGCCCGCACGTCACCAACGAAGACCTGGAAGCCTGGGCGCGCAACGACTATTCGACGGTGCGTGAAACCACCGAAACCCGCACGGTGGGTGTCGAGGAAAGCGCCGGCAGTCTGGCGAGCAAACTGCCGCCGGCTCCAGCGCCGGGCTTCGGTCTGATCATCGCGCTGATTCTGCTGCCGATCGTGCTGATTCTGATGGGCACGCTGGCAACCACCCTGTTGCCCGCCGATTCCACATTGCGCGCCATCCTGACCGTCCTCGGCGCTCCACTCGTGGCGCTGTTGATCGACACATTGCTGTGTGCCTGGCTGCTGGGCTCGCGCCGTGGCTGGAGCCGCACGCAGGTCTCCGACGTGATCGGTTCGGCGTTACCGGGCGTGGCGATGGTGATCCTGATCGCGGGTGCCGGTGGCGTGTTCGGCAAGGTGCTGGTCGATACCGGCATCGGTGCGGTCGTCTCCGAGGCGCTACGCAATACCGGTCTTCCGGTACTGGCGCTGGGCTTCCTGCTGACCCTGCTGCTGCGCGCTGTGCAAGGTTCGACCACCGTTGCACTGGTCACTACCGCCGGCATTCTGAGCCCGCTGATCGCGACCCTGGACCTGAGTGCCAACCATCTGGCCCTGTTGTGCCTGGCCATGGGCGGTGGCGGTCTGGCGATGTCGCACATCAACGATGCCGGTTACTGGATGTTCACCAAACTGGCTGGCCTGAACGTCGCCGACGGCTTGCGCACCTGGACCGTACTGGTCACGCTGCTGGGCACACTGGGCTTCGTGATTACCCTGCTGCTTTGGCCATTCGTCTAACCCTTTGAAGACTGGAGTCAACATGCCCCGTTTTGCCGCCAATCTCAGCATGCTGTACCCGCAGCATGATTTCCTTGAGCGCTTTGCCGCAGCGGCCGCCGATGGTTTCGGCGCGGTCGAGTACCTGTTTCCCTACGCCTGGACCCCGCAGGAGCTCAAGCAGCGCCTGAGCGACAACGGCCTGGTGCAGGCGCTGTTCAATGCACCGCCAGGCGACTGGGACGCGTGCGAGCGAGGCATTGCTACACTGCCGGGTCGTGAAGCGGAATTTCGCAGCGGTATTGAACGTGCGCTGGAGTACGCGCAGGTGCTGGGCAATGACCGGATTCACGTCATGGCCGGTCTGCTGCCCAGCGAAGACCTGCGCGAGCGTCATCAGGCGGTGTATCTGGAGAACCTTGCGTTCGCGGCCCAACAGGCCAGAGAGGCTGGCGTCACGATCCTGATCGAGCCGATCAACACCCGCGACATGCCGGGTTTCTTCCTCAATCGTCAGGACCAGGCGCAGGACATCTGCAAACTGGTGGGTGCCGATAACCTCAAGGTTCAGTTCGACTGCTACCACTGCCAGATCGTCGAAGGTGACCTGACCAGCAAACTGCGTCGCGACTTTGCCGGTATCGGCCACATTCAGATTGCCGGTGTGCCGGATCGCAACGAGCCGGACCTGGGCGAATTGAACTACGAGCACCTGTTCAACGTTATCGATGAGCTGGGCTACAAAGGCTGGATCGGCTGCGAATACCGCCCCAAAGGCGATACCAGCGAAGGTCTGGCGTGGTTGCGGCAGTTGCAGGGCCAGTAGGCGACCCGATCATGCCCATGCTCTGCGTGGGCATGCACCCTGTGACGCTCTGCGTCAGATTCCAGAGCCGACGCAGAGCGTGTCAACGATCAACCCCCTTACTCGGGAACGTCAAACTGATCCTTGATGTAGCGAATCTCGGTCCGGCCATGCGGTGCAGGCTGTCCGTCTTCGCCCAGGTTCACGAACACCATCTTCTCGACTGTCAGGATGCTCTTGCGGGTGATCTTGTTGCGGACCTGACACATCAGCGTGATCGAGGTGCGACCAAACTCGGTGGCAGTGATGCCAAGCTCGATGATGTCGCCCTGACGCGACGCACTGACAAAGTTGATCTCGGAAATGTACTTGGTCACCACACGCTGATTGCCCAACTGGACAATGGCGTAGATGGCCGCCTCTTCATCGATCCAGCGCAACAGGCTGCCGCCGAACAGGGTGCCGTTGGGGTTCAGGTCTTCAGGCTTGACCCACTTGCGGGTATGGAAATTCATGTTCACTCCTGAGCGTCTTCGATAAGAGAACCGCATGATGGCAGAGCCAGCCGCCCGCGCCCATGCCTTGCCCCATTGTGACTGTGTATCGGTGCAATTGACGCCCCGCGACCTTCATGAATAAACAGAACAACTAAGCTGCTGTGCGATAAGCACATTCCGGCAAACGCCGATCCAGAGGCTCGCCAGCCGACAGAAAACCTTGGGAAGAATCGCGAGCGAGGCTATACTGCCATCCGTTTCAAGCGGCCATCCTCGCTGATGCCGTTCCCGCCACCTGTCCGAGGGGCGCTGCAGCAGGTTCTCCCTGTCAGGCTCGGATGGGGCGTTGTTTGACCGACTGATGCCCAGTCGGCAAGCCTTAAACGCACAACGGCGCCCATTCGCATTTTTATGGAATGGAGACTCTCAATGAGTGCTGTAATCACGCCCGCAGAATTCAACGATTTCAAGGTTGCCGACATTTCCCTGGCTGCCTGGGGCCGTCGCGAAACCATCATCGCCGAATCCGAAATGCCAGCCCTGATGGGTCTGCGCCGCAAGTACGCCGGTGAGCAGCCTTTGAAAGGCGCGAAAATCCTCGGCTGCATTCACATGACCATTCAGACTGCCGTGCTGATCGAAACCCTGGTTGCCCTGGGTGCCGAAGTGCGCTGGTCGTCCTGCAACATTTTCTCCACTCAGGATCAGGCCGCTGCTGCCATCGCCGCAGCCGGTATCCCTGTGTTCGCCTGGAAAGGCGAGACCGAAGAAGAGTACGAGTGGTGCATCGAGCAGACCATCCTGAAGGACGGTCAGCCATGGGACGCCAACATGATCCTCGACGATGGCGGCGACCTGACCGAGATCATCCACAAGAAATACCCGGCGATGCTGGACAAGATCCACGGCGTCACCGAAGAAACCACCACGGGCGTTCACCGCCTGCTGGACATGCTGGCCAAGGGCGAACTGAAGATCCCGGCCATCAACGTCAACGACTCGGTGACCAAGAGCAAGAACGACAACAAGTACGGCTGCCGTCACAGCCTGAACGACGCCATCAAGCGCGGCACCGACCACTTGCTGTCCGGCAAGCAGGCTCTGGTGATCGGCTACGGTGACGTGGGCAAGGGCTCGGCCCAGTCCCTGCGTCAGGAAGGCATGATCGTGAAAGTAACCGAAGTCGACCCGATCTGCGCGATGCAAGCGTGCATGGACGGTTTCGAACTGGTTTCCCCGTTCATCGACGGCGAAAACGACGGCACCGAAGCGAGCATCGACAAGGCACTGCTGGGCAAGATCGACCTGATCGTTACCACCACCGGTAACGTCAACGTCTGCGACGCCAACATGCTCAAGGCATTGAAGAAGCGTGCCGTGGTCTGCAACATCGGTCACTTCGATAACGAAATCGACACGGCTTTCATGCGCAAGAACTGGGCATGGGAAGAAGTGAAGCCGCAGGTTCACAAGATCCACCGCACCGGCCCTGGCGCGTTCGACGCCCAGAACGATGACTACCTGATCCTGCTGGCCGAAGGCCGTCTGGTGAACCTGGGCAACGCCACTGGCCACCCGAGCCGCATCATGGACGGCTCGTTCGCCAATCAGGTTCTGGCCCAGATCTTCCTGTTCGAGCAGAAGTACGCCAACCTGTCGCCAGCCCAGAAAGCCGAGCGCCTGACCGTTGAAGTACTGCCGAAGAAACTCGACGAAGAAGTGGCCCTGGAAATGGTCCGCGGTTTCGGCGGCGTCGTGACCAAACTGACCAAGACCCAGGCCGACTACATCGGCGTGACCGTCGAAGGTCCGTTCAAGCCACACGCTTACCGCTACTGATTGATCTTCTGTGAGCGTGCGTGGCATTTTCTGACGCCCTGCACGCTCGCAGCAGTCAATGACCGGCAGGAGCGGACTTGTCCGCGAAGGTATTTGATTTATCACCCCTCTTTCGGTGACAGGCAGATTTCTTCGCGGACACGTCCGCTCCCACTCTGCGACCTCCCGTTCGCTTCAAGATGAGATCGGCCTCCATGAGCCAAGAACGTCGCTACAGCTTCGAGTTCTTCCCGACCAAGACCGATGCTGGACATGAAAAGCTGCTGAACGTTGCCCGTCAGCTGGCAAGCTACAACCCGGATTTTTTCTCCTGCACCTACGGTGCCGGTGGTTCGACCCGCGACCGCACGCTCAATACCGTGCTGCAGCTGGAAAACGAAGTCAAAGTACCGGCCGCACCGCACCTGTCGTGCGTGGGTGACAGCAAGGCCGACCTGCGTGGCCTGCTGAGCCAGTACAAGGAAGCCGGCATCAAGCGTATTGTTGCACTGCGCGGCGACCTGCCTTCCGGCATGGGCATGGCCAGTGGTGAACTGCGTCACGCCAATGATCTGGTCAGCTTCATTCGTGAAGAGACCGGCAGCCATTTCCATATCGAAGTCGCCGCCTACCCGGAAATGCACCCGCAGGCCCGCAACTTCGAAGACGACCTCAAGCACTTCGTCAACAAGGCCAACGCCGGTGCCGACAGTGCGATCACTCAGTACTTTTTCAACGCCGACAGCTATTTCTATTTCGTCGAGCGCGTGCAGAAGCTGGGCGTGAACATCCCCGTCGTGCCGGGCATCATGCCGATCACCAACTACAGCAAGCTGGCACGCTTCTCCGACGCCTGCGGTGCGGAAATCCCGCGCTGGATCCGCAAGCAGCTGGAAGCGTACGGCGATGACGTGCAAAGCATTCAGTCGTTCGGTGAAGAAGTCATCACCGAAATGTGCGAGCGCCTGCTGCAAGGCGGCGCGCCCGGCCTGCACTTTTACACCCTGAATCAGGCGGACCCGAGCCTGGCAGTCTGGAACAACCTCAAACTGCCGCGCTGACAACCGCTGCAATACCGCGATTTCCCTGACAATTTCCGGGAGATCGCGGCGCAATACACCGTTGGGCAGCAGGAACGCGGCGGATTGCGCTCGCTCTGTTATACTCCAGCCTTCCCGCCAGGCTTACGCCCGGACGCTCGGTCTTGCAAACGCCACCTCGCTCACGCCAACAGCACGTTTTTCATCCAGTGCAGGCGTCAGGAGAAGGCTGAAGACCCCGCAGGACCGGACGGGATCGCGTTGTCTTTACACGCCATTCACGCCAGGCAAGACATCCCTTGAGCTTAAGCTCCAACAGAACAGGATTACTCATGTCCTTTGCTTCCCTCGGTCTCTCCGAGGCTTTAGTCCGCGCCATCGAGGCAGCGGGCTACACCCAGCCTACTCCGGTGCAACAGCGGGCCATTCCCGCCGTGTTGCAAGGTCGTGACCTGATGGTTGCGGCACAGACAGGTACTGGTAAAACCGGCGGTTTCGCCCTCCCTATTCTGGAGCGGCTGTTTCCCAATGGTGTTCCGGACAAATCCCAGCGTCACGGCCCGCGCCAACCCCGCGTCCTGGTCCTGACCCCTACCCGCGAACTGGCCGCACAGGTGCATGAGAGCTTCAAGATCTATGCCCGCGACCTGAAGTTCGTCAGCGCCTGCATCTTCGGCGGCGTCGGCATGAACCCGCAGGTTCAGGCCATGTCCCGCGGTGTGGACGTCCTGGTGGCCTGCCCTGGCCGCCTGCTCGACCTGGCTGGTCAAGGCAGCGTCGACCTGTCCCACGTTGAAATCCTGGTGCTCGATGAAGCAGACCGGATGCTCGACATGGGCTTCGTCCACGACGTGAAAAAGGTTCTGGCCCGCTTGCCTGCCAAGCGTCAGAACCTGCTGTTCTCGGCGACCTTTTCCAACGACATCACAGCGTTGGCGGGCAAGCTGCTGCACAACCCCGAGCGCATCGAAGTCACGCCGCCGAACACCACGGTCGAGCGTATCGAGCAACGGGTTTTCCGTCTGGCAGCCAACCACAAGCGTTCGCTGCTGGCGCACCTGATCACCGTTGGTGCCTGGGAACAGGTGCTGGTGTTCACCCGCACCAAGCACGGCGCCAACCGTCTGGCCGAGTACCTGGACAAGCATGGCCTTTCGGCCGTTGCCATCCACGGCAACAAGAGCCAGAACGCACGCACCAAGGCCCTGGCTGACTTCAAGGCGGGCGAGGTCCGCATCATGGTCGCCACCGATATCGCCGCTCGCGGTCTGGATATCGACCAGTTGCCGCACGTGGTCAACTTCGAACTGCCGAACGTTGACGAAGACTACGTTCACCGCATCGGTCGTACTGGCCGTGCCGGTCGTTCGGGCGAGGCGATCTCGCTGGTCGCCCCGGACGAAGAGAAGCTGCTCAAAAGCATCGAGCGCATGACCAGGCAGAAGATCCCGGACGGCGATCTGATGGGCTTCGACATCACTGCAGTCGAGGCTGAAAAGCCTGAAGTGCGTGAGCGTCCGGATGTTCGCAATCCACGTGGCGCACGTCCGGCCCGTGGTGATGGCGACAAGAACAACGGCGGTCGTCGCGACAAGGGAAAGGATAAAGGCAAGGAAAAACCAGCCGCAGCGGCCGCCAATGGCGAACGCCCTGCCCGCCCGCCACGCGAAAAAAAACCTCGTGAAGGCACGCCTCGCGGCGAACAGCGTTCTTCGCAGGCTGCAGCACCGCGCCCGCAATCGGACCGTGCGCCTGACGAGTTTCTGGATGACGAAGTGGATAACTTCGGCAACCGCGCCGATTACGTCAGCCCGTACCAGGGCAAAGGCCAGAATCGTGGTCGTCGTCCGGCGGCAGCGCCTGGCGCAGCACCGGCGGCCGGTGGCGCAGCGCGTCCAGCCAACCCGGGTCGTACCGGTGGTGGCGCACGTACAGGTTCCGGCACCGGGGCACCGAAGCGTAACGGCGCAGGCGCAGGCTCTGCACCCCGCTCTCGCGATGGTCAGGCTCCGCGCAACCGTCGTCCGTCAGCACCTCGTGAAGACCGCGCACCTCGCGAGCCGCAGGAACCGGCAGTTCGCAGCCAGCGCGATGGTCAGCCACAGCCGAAGATCGTGCACAAGGAGTCCAAGATTGACCGCTTCCCGTCGGCCGAGCAACTGGATCAATTGCCAGCTCGTCCTCGTGGTGAAAAACCGGCCCTGCTGACCCGCAACCGCGACAGCTGATAGCCGAGCCGCAAACAAAACGCCCCGGCTTGCCGGGGCGTTTTTGTGTGTGTGGGTTGCCCGTCTTGATGCAACCAACGGGCTGTGGGAGGCGGCTTGCCGGCGAGGCTTTTCTGAAGCGACCCCTCGTTGACTGAACTGAGGCCATCGCCGGCAAGCCGCCTCCCACGGGTATGCATTCAGTCATACGCTTTCGCTTCGCCCCCCGTTTTGCGCGACGTCCAGACCTCTGCGCGGGCATACAGCCCATGAAGCTGTGCGTCACTTGCTCAGGCTGCACAGACGCCACACACAAAAACGCCGACCCAAGGGTCGGCGTTTTTTCGTTCAGGCGAACACTTACTTCTTCTGTACGCCTTCGAAGGTGATGTCCAGATCCAGCGTCTGCGACGTCGGGCCTGGGCCTTTGATGCCGAAGTCGTTCAGGTTCAGCGTCGAAGTACCGTTGAAGCCGGCACGGTAGCCGCCCCACGGATCCTTGCCTTCGCCGTTGAAGGTCGCCTTGATCACGATTGGCTTGGTCACGCCGTGCAGGGTCAGGTCGCCGGTCACGTCAGCCGTCTTCTCGCCGGTGGACTTGACGCTGGTGGACACGAACTTGGCTTCCGGGAATTTGCCGGCGTCCAGGAAGTCCTTGCTCAGGATGTGCTTGTCACGTTCAGCGTGGTTGGTGAACAGGCTGGCGGTCTTCAACTCGACAGCGATCTTGCTGGCTTCCGGCTTGGCAGCGTCGAAGCTGAAGGTGCCGTCCCAGTCCTTGAACGTGCCGTGGATGAAGCTGTAACCCAGGTGGCTGATCTTGAAGTCAACGAAAGCGTGCTGACCTTCCTTGTCGATAACATAGTCGGCAGCCATTGCCTGGCCAGCGGACAACAGTGCGGTACCCAGAGCCAGAGCGGCGAGAGACTTCTTCAACATGCTTTTATTCCCGTTTTGGTTGAACAATCAATGACGACCCAACATGCGTTTGAGGGTCACATCGCGATCGATGAAGTGGTGTTTCAGTGCAGCCAGGCCATGGAGCCCCGCGAAGATCACGAGGGTCCAGGCCAGATACAGGTGAATCCAGCCAGCGGTTTCCGCCTGTTCCGGAAGGCCGGAAACCAGAGCAGGTATTTCGAACAGACCGAATACCGGAATCCCGACGCCATCGGCGGTGGAGATCAGGTAGCCGGCAAACATCACGGCAAAGAGTGCGACGTACAGAAACAGATGACCAAAGGTCGCGCCGATGCGCGTCAGGCGGCTGTAGCTGGACAACGGCGGAGGCGGCGGGCTGAGCAAACGCCAGACCACGCGGACCAGCATGACTGCAAACAGCGTGATACCAATGCTCTTGTGCAGATCAGGCCCGGCCTTGCGCCAGGTATCGTAGTAATCCAGGCCAACCATCCAGAGCCCCAGCGCGAACAAACCAACCACTACAGCGGCTACACCCCAGTGCAGCACCATGCTGACCAGACCGTAGCGAGAGGATGAGTTACGTAGCTGCATTGCCAATACCTTGTCAGAAGTGTTACCAGACTAGCTTTTTATCTATCGAATGAAAGCGCAAAATTTCGCTTTGATGCATCGAAGAATATGATCGATCGTTTGCTGAAGTTTTTCGCCGACCGACTTTCCACATCCTTCGTTACCTGAAACAGGCACATCACCCCGTCCAGATTGCTCAATGCTGGCCTTGCTGCATCAGCATCCCGATAATTTCAGCGCTGTAACACTTTGCCGGGACCATCGGCCGTTCGATGCCGATGAACGGCATCATGGAACCCGCGAAACGGTTTCACCGCCTGCTCTGAAGATAAAACGAATTCGTCGATCATAAAAAAAGGGGCGCGGTTTGCACCGTGCCCCCTTCTGCTCAGCGATTGCCGTCAGTTCTTGACGTCGGCAGGCGCTGTATCGGTTGTGGCCTTGGCCGCAGGCTTTTTGGCCTCGTCGGTCTTGGCCGGAGCCTTTTTCACCGGCTCTTTTTTCACAGGTTCTTTCTTGGCCGGTTCTTTTTTCGCAGGCTCCTTGTGCTGCGTCTTTTTCGCAGGCTCCGCCTTCGCGGCAGGCTTCTTGACCGGCTCAGCCTTGGCGGGCGGTGTCACTACAGGTGCGACAACCGGCGCGACAGGAACCGGTGCAGGTGCAGGAGCGGGCTCTGGTGCCTTCTCGACAGGCGCAGGGGCTGCTACCGGCGTGTCCGACCCACCGAACAGGCGGGAGAAGAAGCCAGGTTTCTCCGCTTGCGGCTTGGCAGGCTCGACCGGTTTATCGGAAGTGCAACCAAACAGGCTGGTGAAGAAGTTACAGTCCGACGTCTGCGACGCCGGTGCTGGCGCTTTCGGCGGCGCAACCTTGACCGGCTCGAACGACTTGCCCGCCGCCAGATCCTGCACCTGACCGGCCGCACGCTGACCACTGCGCAGCGCGCCTTCCAGCGTGCCAGGGTAAAGGGTATCGGTGTGCTCACCCGCGAACGCTACACGCTGGATCGGCCTTTCCCACAGACGCCAGTATTTGCTGATCTGGCCTGGGCCAAAGGCCAGGTAAGAACCGCCCGTCGATGGGTCGACGCTGTAACGACGGATTTCGTAGCCGGTGTAGGCACCGCGGGCCTCGGGGTAGAACGCATGCAGACGAATCAGCACTTGATCGACCAGTTGCTTGTCGCCAAAGGCCTGCATGATCCGGGCGTTGTCGCCGGACAGGTTGATCACCACGTTGGCGCCGCCCTTGAGCGCGGGCTCGATCCACAGCATGCCCAGGCCCGTATTGCTGAATACTTCACCCGACATACGCGCCTTGCTGTCCCAGACCGGGGTCTTGAACTTGAGCATGATCTGGTCGCGCCAGCCGTAGTTGGTGCTCTTGATCGCGCCCATGTGCTGGGCATCCAGCGACGGCGTCATCTGGATCTTGCCCAGCGAACGCAATGGCACGGCCATGACGAGGTAGTCGGCGGTGTAGCTCGCCGCGCCAGCCTTCACCGTGACGTGGTCCTTGTCCTGAACGACGGACGAGACGGGCGAATTGGTCTTGATGGTTTTCAGTTGTTTGACAAACGCCTGAGCCAGCACCGTGCTGCCACCCGGCAGGCGCGAGGCGCGCAGGTCACGCTCATCCACCGAGCGGTAGACACTGGACTGCTGAGCGAAATACAGCAGTGACAGGCGCGAAGGCTCGTCGTAACGGGTACGAATCTGCTGATTGATCAACTGACGCGCCGTCGCAGGCAGGTTCAGGCGATCCAGCCAGTTGGCGACGTTGATCTGGTCCAGTGCGAAAAGGGTGCTGTTGGACGCCGGGTTTTCCGGGTCAGTAATGGAGCGCGCCAGGTTGTCCAGCGTGTCGTTGTAACGCTTGATGGCTTCTGCGGTGGCTGGCTGCTTGACCGCCAGATCCGCCTGGGTGAAGTGAACACCGTCGATCAGGTAGCTGGGCGTACGCACGAACTCGGGAGCAGGCACGGTGGCCAGCTTGAAGGTGTCCAGATAACGGTTCAGCACCGGCTGCGCCTTGGTGTTGCCGATCCATTCGCTGGTGGCCAGACCCGAACGTCCGCCCAGACTCGGCTTGGCTTCCAGCAGCGTGACCTGCCAGCCCTTGGCCTGCAGTTCGTAGGCCGCCGTCAGGCCTGCCATGCCGCCGCCGACGACAATCGCGGTTCGTTGTTTGTCATCGGCGAGCGTCGAAACGCTGACCAGCCCTGTCACTATCAGCGCACACGCGCGCAGCCACCCAGAAAGCATTCCGTGAACTCCGAAAAAACAAGGGGAAGGTTGGGCAAGTCAGCCCGGAACATCGAATAGCAAGGCAGGATACGCGAGCCATCAGATAGCCGCCAGCAATGTCCGTCGCCCCTTAAAACTGCATCAAAGGTTGTGACACAGCCGGGCATTGCATAGGCTTGCGCGATTGTTCGTCCTCGCCTCAAGCGAGTCGCTACCCGGAGATTGCAAATGGGCCTGAATGACCAGTGGATGCAGCGTGACCTCAAGGTCCTGTGGCACCCCTGCACCCAGATGAAAGACCACGAAAGCCTGCCGCTGATCCCCATCAAGCGGGGTGAAGGCGTGTGGCTCGAAGACTTCGAAGGCAAGCGCTACCTGGACGCCGTCAGCTCCTGGTGGGTCAACGTGTTCGGGCACGCCAACCCGCGCATCAATCAGCGCATCAAGGATCAGGTCGATCAGCTGGAGCACGTGATCCTGGCCGGCTTCAGCCACCAGCCGGTGATCGAGCTGTCGGAGCGTCTGGTCAAGATCACGCCGGAAGGCCTGACACGCTGCTTCTATGCCGACAATGGTTCGTCCTGCATCGAAGTCGCATTGAAAATGAGCTTTCATTACTGGCTCAATCGCGGTCAGCCCGATAAAAAACGTTTCGTGACCCTGACCAACAGTTACCACGGCGAAACCATGGCAGCGATGTCGGTCGGCGACGTGCCGCTGTTCACCGAAACTTACAAGGCGCTGCTACTGGACACCATCAAAGTGCCGAGCCCCGACTGCTACCACCGCCCGGACGGCATGAGCTGGGAAGAGCATTCGCGCACTATGTTTACGGCCATGGAGCAGACCCTGGCGGAGAATCATGCCAGCGTGGCTGCCGTGATCGTCGAGCCGCTGATTCAGGGCGCAGGCGGCATGCGCATGTATCACCCGATCTACCTCAAGCTGCTCCGCGAAGCCTGCGACCGTTATGGCGTGCACCTGATCCACGACGAAATCGCAGTGGGCTTCGGCCGCACCGGCACAATGTTCGCCTGCGAACAGGCAGGGATTCGTCCGGATTTCCTCTGTCTGTCCAAGGCGCTGACCGGAGGCTATCTGCCGCTGGCGGCCTGCCTGACGACCGATGATGTCTACGATGCGTTCTACGACGACTACCCGACCCTGCGGGCCTTTCTGCATTCGCACAGTTACACCGGCAATCCGTTGGCCTGTGCTGCAGCGCTCGCCACACTGGATATCTTCGAGCAGGACAACGTCATCGAGAACAACAAGGCGCTGGCTCAACGCATGGCAACCGCCACGGCGCACCTTGTGGATCATCCCCATGTGGCCGAAGTGCGTCAGACCGGTATGGCGATCGCCATCGAGATGGTTCAGGACAAGGCCAGCAAGACTGCCTATCCATGGCAGGAGCGCCGTGGCATGAAAGTGTTTCAGCATGCCCTGGAACGCGGCGCGCTGTTGAGGCCGCTGGGCAGCGTGGTGTATTTCCTGCCGCCTTACGTGATCACGCCGGAGCAGATCGACTTTCTGGCCGAGGTCGCCACAGAAGGCATCGACATCGCCACGCGCAGCAGCATCAACGTGGCGGTGCGCAAGAATTTCCATCCGGATTTCAGGGATCCGGGCTGATCCGGCGAGAACCGGCCGACACCGTCCCAAGACAAACACACCCGTATGCCCACAGAGAAACACCATGAGACTGTCCCGCTTTTTCACCGACACGCCCCTGAGCCTTGGCGAGCACGAATTGCCCGAAGCCCAGGCGCATTACATCAGTCGCGTGCTGCGCATGACCGAAGGCGACGCACTGCAGCTGTTCGACGGCTCCGGCAGCGAGTTTCGCGGCACCTTGCTGGAAGTCGGCAAGAAGCGCGTGCGCGTGCAACTGGATGAATGCTTTGCCGGACAGGTCGAATCCGGTCTGCGTATCCATCTGGGTCAGGGTCTGTCGCGGGGCGAACGAATGGACTGGGCGATTCAGAAAGCGACCGAACTGGGCGTCGGCGAAATCACCCCGATCGTCAGCGAACGCTGCGAAGTGCGCCTCAGGGACGAGCGTGCGGAAAAACGCCAGATGCATTGGCAGCAGATCGCGATCAGCGCCTGCGAACAATGCGGCCGTTCAGTGGTGCCGGTGATCCATCCACCGATGCCGCTGGCCGACTGGCTGAAACAGACTGAAGCTGACCTGAAACTGGTCCTGCACCCGGTTGCCGAACCCCTGACCAGCCACGAAAAGCCGGCAAGCCTGGCGTTCCTCATCGGCCCGGAAGGCGGGTTGAACGACGCTGAAGTCGATCAGGCCAAAAACGTCGGCTTCCACGCCGCCCGCCTCGGCCCACGCGTCCTGCGCACTGAAACCGCCCCGGTTGTAGCGCTTAGCGTGGCGCAGCAATTGTGGGGAGATTTCTAGCCAACCCGGCAGTGCCAGGCGTTGGGACTGTACAGGTCCGCAGTACTTAAACGTGAGCTTCGTCCCACTCTGGCACAAGGCGTACTTCAACCCTTTGTCCCAGCGCACGAGCAGCACTGGCCAGCGTAGCCAGCGTCATCCCGGCGTCGTTCTGGTCCAGAGCCCTGTCGACGGCAGAACGACTCGTGTGCATGCGTTCAGCCAAAGCCTTCTTGCTCACTTTTTGACGCTTCATGGTCTCGGCAAGCTGCCACGAGATCACACGCTTGAGAGCAGCAGCAGACACCTCTTCAGCGAGACCTTGCTCAGCAAGAAAGTCGTCGAAATCGGAACCTATATGCTTGTTCATGACTTGTTACTCTCTAATAGCGCTTTGCGTCGCCTGGTCGTCGCCAGATCAGACGCAGGGGTCTTGTCACTCTTCTTGATGAAGCCATGAAGCAAGACCATTGTGTTTCCCGAAAGCGTGAACAGCACTCGGGCTATCGTATTTTTTAAATCGGTTCTGACCTCCCAGAGATCAGACTCCATCTTTCTGACCACTGGCATTCCAATGGGCCAGCCAAACTGCACCGTCTTGATGTCGGTACCAATGGCCTTACGGTCATCTCGGGGTAATTCGGCAAGCCATTCTCGTACGGGTTCATTACCTGCCTCCGTGCAGAAAAAGCTGACGCTTAGAGTAGGGGGCTTTTTGCTCATGCACCGAGTGTACCAAAATAGGTGCACTTATCAATGAGCAATTGTCCGATGGCAAGCGAGGGCTTATTCCGTCATCATTTTTACGCGTGCCCCCCGATTCAAAGCACATAAAAACAGATCGCCACAAAGTGCATCAGGCTGCCGCCGATCACGAACAGATGCCAGATACCGTGCCAGTGGCGGATGTGGTCGTAGGCGAAGAAGAGGATGCCGACGGTGTAGAGGATGCCGCCGCCGGCCAGCCATATGAAACCGGCCACGCCGAGCGCTGCCAGCAGCGGCTTGATGGCGACCAGGACGATCCAGCCCATCACGGCGTAGATCACTATCGAGAGAATGCGCGCTTCGGAGCGAGGTTTGATTTCCTGCAGGATGCCAATCAGCGCCAGCGCCCAGACGATGCCGAACAGGGTCCAGCCCCATGGGCCGCGCAGGGTCACGAGGCAGAACGGTGTGTAACTGCCCGCGATCATCAGGTAGATCGAAAAGTGATCGACCTTCTGCATGATCGATTTCGGACGCCCTTTGACGCTGTGGTAAACCGTGGAGACGCTGTAGAGCGTGACCAGACAGACCCCATAAATGGCCATGCTGACCACCTTCCAGACATCACCATGCAGACTCGCCATGACCAGCAGCCAGATCGCTCCGACGGCTGCCAGCACCGCGCCGACCAGATGAGACCAGGCGTTGAATTTTTCTCCGTAATACATCCGCGTAATACCCTGTTTTACCGAAGACATTGATTGCAGAGGCTCCCGGTTATTGAAACAAAGTGCAACACGTCTGTCTGCGGCACAGATTTCAGGCAGCGAATCCTGAGTGAGTTGTGCACAATCCACCCCACACCAACAATAAGCGCCACGCCATGCAGATCGATGACGAACTCACCCTGAAGAAGCTGGAAATCTTCCTGGCCTTCATGCGCACCGGAAACCTGGCCCGCGCAGCGGCGGAATTGCAGACCAGCAACGTCAGCGTGCATCGCGCCATTCATTCACTGGAAAGCGCCCTGCGCTGTCCGCTGTTCAAGCACGAAGGTCGCAATCTGACGCCGCTGGAAAGTGCCTATGTGCTTGAGGAGCGTGCACAGAAACTGGTGCACGACGTCATCACCACCGTGGAACTGACGCGTCAGGCCGCAGGCTTCTCGGCGGCGCGCTTTCGGCTTGGGGCCTTGTATTCGCTGACGGTCAAGACGGTGCCGCAGTTGATCATGGGGCTGAAGATTCGCCGCAGCGAGCTGAATATCGACCTGATTCTGGGCTCCAACATCGATTTGCTATACAAGCTCAAGAACATGGAGGTGGACGCGATGCTGGTGTCGCTGGATGAAAGTACCAACGATCCGGACTGCGAGCATCTTGCGTTGTTCTCGGACGACATCTTTCTGGCCGTGCCCACCGACTCGCCGTTTGCCGAACACAGCGAAGTGGACCTGAGCGACCTGCGTGAAGCGACGTTCATCACCCTGACCCAGGGCTTCGCCACACACCGCGACGGCATCCGCGTGTTCCAACAAGCTGGCTTCGAGCCCAAGGTGGCGATGCAGGTCAACGATATCTTCACGCTGTTGAGCATGGTCAGTTCAGGTGTGGGTTATGCACTGCTGCCGGGACGTATCGCGGCGGTGTATGAGAACCGCGTGCGGCTGATCCCGCTGCAACGGCGGTACCGGATGCAGCAACACATCGGCATGGTGTTTCTCAAGTCCAAGGAGCGCGATCCCAACCTGCTGGCGCTTGTCGCGGAATGCAGGATGTATGCGAACCGGCTGCTGGAGCCGCATTCGACCTGACTGCAACGCACCTCAAGCGCAACCTGCGCCTGAGGTGCGCCCAGACTATCCCAACAGACCGCGCATGATGACGAACAGCAGCGACGGACCCAGCAGGCAGCCCAACGCGGTATAGAACGCAGCCGTCAGGCAGCCATAAGGCACCAGCTTCGGATCGGTTGCCGCCAGCCCGCCCGCCACGCCGCTCGATGTTCCCATCAGCCCGCCGAAGATGACCGCGCTGCGCGGGTTGTTCAAACCAATGAACGGTGCCACGAAGGGCGTCGCGATCATCACCAGAATCGCTTTGATCAACCCCGCCGCAATGGACAGCGCCATGACTTCGGAACTGGCGCCGATGGCTGCGCCGGTGACCGGGCCGACGATATAGGTCACGGCCCCTGCGCCGATGGTTGTCAGGCTGACCGCATCGGTGTATCCGAACGCACTCGCAACGCCGACACCGGCAATGAATGACGTACCGATGCCGACGAACAACGACAGTACGCCCACATAGCCCGCCCGCTTCAGTTCGTTGACGTTGACGCCAAAGGCCGTGGCGACAATCGCGAAATCCCGCAGCATCGCACCGCCCAGCAAGCCGATCCCGGAGAGCAGCGGCAGATCGACAACGCCCTTCTGCCCGCCGGTCATTGCGCCGCCGATGTACGAGAGCACCAGCCCCAGCAGGATGGCGATGGCCGAACCGTGCAGACGGCCTTTGGTAAAGGTGTCCGAAAGCCAGTAAGAGAACCACATCGTGATGCCTATCACCGCAAAGCCGCTGATCAGCCCGTAACTGGTGATGACTTTAATCATGGATTCGTACATGACCCTTACCCCGCCGTCTTGGTGGGGGCGGCAGGCACTTCAGTCTGGCCTTTGCCCATGCGTGTCAGCACTGGAACCATCGCAAAGGCAACCACTACAGCCAGCGTGCCAGCAAGGATCGCCATCGGACCGCCCTTGAGCGCGCCATAGACATTCTGCTGCGCAGCCATCGCGACCACGATCGGAATGTAGATTGCGCTCCAGAACTCGACGCCCTGTTCGGTCTTGCCCCTGAACAGGCCGCGTTTGCTCAGATAGCTACCGAGCCCGATCAGCAGCAACATGGCGATACCGACACCGCCGACGTTGGCAGGCACACCGATCAATTTGCCGAGAACTTCGCCGATAAAGATACCCACCAGGGTACAAAACGCCAAAAACGCCACACCGTAGATAATCATTGTTGTTATTCCTCTGTTTGCATTGCTGAAGTTGTTGTTTTTGTCCTTCGTAGCAGCTGCACGGCGTCTCTCTCAGGTGCGGGCGTCCTCCTCTCGCGATAGCGCAACCAGGCTGTCCAGACGCGCAGCCTGAAAGGCCACCGCCGTTCCCTGCTCGAACACCCGGCGCGCCAGTCCGGTCAGCACGCCACCGGGCGGCAATTCGATCTGCAGGCGCACGCCCCGCTCGTAGGCGGTTTCCACAGTGCTGCGCCAATCCACGACCCGGCACATGTTGAAGGCCAGATCGTCACGCAGCTTTTCAGCGTCCATGATCGGCCGCGCAGTGCTGCCGCTGAGGTAGCGCACGTTCGGTTTACTGATTTCAACCTTGGCGAACGCCTCGGCCAGCGTCTGCGCAGGCGCCTCGAGCAGCGAGCAATGCGACGGCACGCTGACCGCCAGCCGCTTGATGGCGGCCGCGCCTACAGCCCTGGCAAGCTGATCGACCTGACGCATCGCCTCGGCGCTGCCAGCGATCACGAGCTGATTGTCAGCATTGATATTGGCCAGAAACACCGGCGTCCCGGCCTCATGGACCTGACCGATCATCGCCTCGACCTGCGCCTGATCCAGGCCGATGACCGCCGTCATGCCGTAGCCTTCGGGATAGGCGCTTTGCATCAGCTCGCCACGCAGCGCCACCAGACGAACCGCATCGTCGAACGCCAGCGCACCGGCGATCACAGCGGCCGGGTAGGCACCGATGGACAACCCCGCCACGTAATCAGGTGTGCAGTCACGCGCCTGCAACAGCCGGGCGCAGGCCACGCCCGCGATCAGCAGACACAACTGAACGGCGCGGGTCGATTGCAGCGCCTGAGCGGTATCCAGCGCCATGGCGTCTTCACCCAGCGCTGTCGAAGCCTGCTGCAGGCAATCGTGAACCACAGGATCGTCCGGCAACTGATGCAGCATGTTCGCCTGCTGCGCACCCTGACCGGGAAAAACCCAGAAGCTGCTCATGCGCAGACCTCGGCCAGTTGCCAGGGATCGGCAACCAGACGCGCGCCGCTTGCGCGCTTGAGCAGCACTCGACCCGACGGCCGCGCCCATTCGCGCAGTGCAACCGCGCCCTGTTCGAGCTGCAACTGAACGTCGATCCGGCACACGGCCGTTTCCAGCGCCTCGACCAGTTCGGCCGCCCAGCAGCGCTCTACAGGCTGCGGCGTGCGCAGGATCAAATCCAGATCGCTGTCCTGATGCAGCGCCGTAAAACCGCTCGCCAGTTCGAATCCGGCACTCCCACCCACGCCCCAACTCAGTTCCAGCGAATCCATGACTGGACGAATCAGACGCAAGGCGCGCAACGCAGGCCAATCGTGCGGGCAGCCATCGACCCCATCCACCAACTGCTCCGGGCTGACGCGACGGGAAATGTCCGCGCACGCCATGATCGCTGCATAACGCTGCTCACGAGTCCGACCACGCAGCCCGACTGCAACCTGCCCCGCCGCCACAACCTGACGACGCACCACCACCGGCCGACCGGCCAGCACTGCTTCAACAGCCCAGTCAGGCGCGTCTTCAGGCAAGGCGGACAGCGGCATGCCCCACAACAAGTCGTGGGGCAGCACGGTCGATGAAAAATGCGTCACCACTGCGCTCGCAGCAATTGGCGCACACGGGCCGATGCCGCACGGTTGCTCGCGCCCAAGCGACTGCTCAGATCAGTGCCACTGGCCTTCACGTCCTCGATCGCACTGCCCAGCACGCTGCGCACCTGGGCCAGATCGTCGGCGCCCGGTTGCTCGATCTGGCTGACCGACAGGGTTTCCCACAGCAGCCCGAGGCTGGCGTAGTTGTCGATGTCATACGCCATCGGTGGAATGGTCGAAGCGAGCTTTTCCAGCTCTTCGACACTGCGCAAGGTGACGCGGGCCGCCGACGCCTTGCCCATCGCATGCACCATGACGCCAGGATCACGCAGGGCGATCAGTCGATTGGCCTGATAACCGTGAGCCAGAAACGCCCCGGACATTGCCTTGCCGACCAGCAGCCCGATCACCGGATGCCCGGCCAGCCGTGCCCGCGCATAACTGTCCACAGCCCCCGCCAGCGCCTGATGAATGCCCAGTGCTTCTTCGCGACGACCATAAGCCTGACTCGGCACATCGACGATGGCGATCAACGCGCGTTTGTCAGGTCGCTCACGGTCCAGCTCGACAGCCTCGTCCACCGCCTTGGCCAGGCCCCAGCCTTCCAGCAGACCGACCTCGCCCTGGCGCGCGCGGGGAAAGCGGTTGTCCGGATCGGCCACCACGGCCAGAAAACGCACCGGCTGTTCGCCCAGCATGCCGTCGGCGACCTTGAGCGACGCAGGCAGACCGCCGACCGGCGTGGCACCTGCGCTCAATGCGTTGAACCAGTTCAAACCCCGTTGTTGAGTGCTCATGACCGGGCTCCTTGAAAGAGGGTGCGGACGGTCTGCGGATCAATCTGCGACGCCGTGTCCAGAGTCCCCAGACGCTCCAAGAACAGTGCGTGCCGACCACTGCGATGCTGCACAGGCACGCCCTGCCTGAGCCAATCGCTGACCTGTTGCCTGATGGCGGCCACGTCATCGGCGGCAAAACCGTCCACCAGACCACTGGCAAAACGCTGCTCGCCACCGGTCAGACTCCAGATGAACGGCCGGTCGCGGGAGTCGTATTCCTCAATGCCGGCTTCCTGTTCGATCACCTGCGGACCGTTCAGGCCGAGACGGGCTTCCTGAGTCACCAACAGATAGCTGCACAGCCCGGCCGCAATGGACATGCCGCCAAAGCAACCGACGCTGCCTGCCACCACACCGATCACCGGCTGGTACTGACGCAGATCGACCATCGCAGCATGGATCTCGGCAATCGCGGCCAGCCCCAGATTGGCTTCCTGCAAGCGCACGCCGCCGGTTTCCAGCAGCACGATCGCGGCGGTCGGTATGCCGTTGCGGTTGTCCTCGGCGGCCAGTTCGAGTGCGCCAGCCATTTTCGCGCCGCCCACTTCGCCCATGCTGCCGCCCTGAAACGAGCCTTCGATGGCCGCGATCACCACCGGCAGACCATCGACCGTGCCTTTAGCTACCACCACACCATCATCGGCTTGGGGCACCACGCCCTGACGGGCCAGCCAGGGCGACATGACGCGGTCGAACGGGTCGATCAATTCGCGAAAAGTGCCCGCATCCAGCAAGGCACGGGCGCGCTGGCGGGCGCCGAGTTCGATGAAACTGTGCTGACTCAACAAACGTGCGGTATCAGTCATGGCCGACCTCCTCGAAACCCTGCTCCATGCGCAGCCGCACCACGCCGGGCGTGGCGCCGAAATCATGAATATCGATGCTCAGCGCAGGCGGCGTCTGGCCGTCGAACATGCGCTCGAACAGGTGTTTCCAGCGCAACGATGCGCCATTGACCGAGGTCACCACTTCAATCGTCAGCTTGCCCGGCTGCCCGGGTTCCAGCAGCACTTCCAGGTCGCCGGAGCCGACGCAACCCACCAGCGCACGGCCCTTGGGCGGCTGTCCGGCGGGGAATTCAAAAGACAGGGTTTCCATATCAGGCACTCCTCGGTGCAGGGCTCGATACAAGGCCGAGCGCAGGCTCAAGACCATCGATAAACAGGCAGGCCGCCAGCAGGTCGGCTGCGCCACCGGGCGAAGCGTTGAGGGCCAGCAGTTGCTGGTCCAGCTCGTGCAGTTCACGGCGCCCGGCCAGACTGGCGCTGCCGCCCGCCTCCAGCACGCGCTGCGCGCCCTGTTGCATGGCCTGCAAACCCTCAGGGCCGGCGCGGTACAGCACGCAGGTGTCGGCCAGAGTGGTCATGATTGCCAGCAACGCATCCAGACGCGCGTTCTGCTCGCCACTGCCCGCAGCGCGGCTGCGCTGCAATTGCGGCAGCGCACGATTCATCACGGCAGGAAAGCCCTGCTGTGCCTGTTCGCGAGCGCCCATTGCGCCATAGCGTCGAGCAACGATGCTGCCGTGGCTGTTGCTGGCGACCACCTGACGATCCTCGATCAGCGCCAGACGGGCCGCGCGCTGGCAAATCGCGGCTGGCGTGCAGTCGTTGACGTCCAGCGCTGCTGCGGTCACGAGAAGACCCAACGCCCAGATCGCGCCGCGATGAGTGTTGACGCCGCCCGTGGTGCGCAGCATCGCGGCTTCACCTTCGCGGCCCAGCCGACCGAGTTCTTCGCGCAGCGGTTGTCCGAGGTTCTGGAGGTGCGCAGCGGCCTCGGCCATCAGTTTGAAGGTCGGCCAGAGCGACAGGGCCGACGCGTGCATCAGGCCCAGGTGCAGATCGGTATGCGCGCCGTTGCCACGGCGGTCCACCAGCGCAGGCTTTGGCGACAGGTTGGCTTCGTCCATCAGCGCATCGACGGCCAGATCAGCCAGATGCTCGGCCAGTGAGACAGGTTGTGGTGTCCGTTGAAGTGCACTCATCACCAGCTCCTGAATTTGGCAGGCGGGTTGTAGAGGCCGCCGGACCACTCGACCAGATCGGCGATGCTTTTCGCGGCCAGCAGTTCGCGACTGGCGTCGGTGCGGCGGATGCCGAGGTCTTCGGGCAGGGCGATCAGCCCTTCGCGGCGCATGCGGGCGGTGTCTTTCGGGTTGTGGCGCAGGCCAATGGCCGTCACGCCTGCCACAGCAGCAATCATCGCCTGACGTTCTTCGAGACTGCGCGCCTTGTACAGATAAGCGATGCCCTCTTCAGTCAGCAGGTGAGTCACGTCATCGCCGTAGATCATGATCGGAGCCAGCGGCATGCCGCTCTTGCGGGCCACTTCGACGGCGTCGAGGGTTTCGACAAAGGTCGGTTTGCCGCCTTCCTGAAAGGTTTCGACCATCTGTACCACCAGCTTCTTGCCGCGTTCCAGATAGGCGGCCGGGCCGTCATCGGTCTGCTGGCGCATATCCAGCCAGGCCGGGGTTGCGTGGCGACGGCCGCGCGGGTCATGGCCCATGTTCGGCGCGCCACCGAAACCTGCCAGACGGCCTCGGGTCACGGTCGAGGAATGGCCGTCGCCATCGACCTGCAAGGTCGCGCCGATGAACAGATCCACCGCGTACTGACCCGCCAGCTGGCACAACTGCCGGTTGGAGCGCAGCGAACCGTCGCGCCCGGTGAAAAATACGTCCGGGCGCGCAGCGATGTAGTTTTCCATGCCCAGTTCGGTGCCGAAGCAATGCACGCTTTCGACCCAGCCGCTTTCGATGGCCGGTATGAGGGTCGGATGCGGGTTGAGCGTCCAGTTGCGGCAGATCTTGCCTTTCAGGCCCAGCGATTCGCCGTAGGTCGGCAGGATCAGCTCGATGGCCGCGGTATTGAAGCCAATGCCGTGGTTCAGCGACTGGACGTTGTGCTTCTCGTAGATGCCGCGAATGGCCATCATCGCCATCAGCACATGCACCGGCTTGATGTGACGCGGATCGCGGGTGAACAGCGGCTCGATGTAGAACGGCTTGTCGGCCACGACCACGAAGTCGACCCACGAAGCGGGAATGTCCACGCGCGGCAGGTCAGTCACGTCATCGACCATTTGATTGACCTGCACGATGACAATGCCGTCGCTGAAGGCGGCCGGTTCAATCAGCGCGGGAGTGTCTTCGGTACTCGGCCCGGTGTAGATGTTGCCGGCCCTGTCAGCCATGAAGCCTGCGGCCAGCACCACGTTGGGGATCAGATCGACCACCAGTCGTGAATACAGCTCGATGTAGGTGTGAATCGCGCCGATTTCCAGCAGGCCGTCTTCAAGCAACTGGCTGATGCGCAGGCTTTGCGTACCGGCGAACGAGAAGTCCAGCTTGCGGGCGATGCCCTGTTCGAACAGGTCAAGGTGCTCGGAACGCCCGACGCTTGGCATGATCATGTGCAGGTCGTGCACCTTGGCGGGATCGACCCTGGCCAGCGCACGGGACAGAAAGTCGGCCTGTTTCTGATTGTTGCCCTCAAGCACCACGCGGTCACCGGACACCAGCAAGGCTTCCAGCGCTGCGACGATCTTGTCGGTCGGCAGCACCACGCCGTCGGCCAGGGCTCGCACCTGTTCGAGCCGCCGCTGCTTCTCGGTGCGGCGACGCGTCCAGCGCGCGTCGGGGGAAGTTGTTGTTGTCATGATCGCTCCACGATTTCGCTGTCGTGGTTCACCTTAGGAGCGGGACAGGTCAGGCATCAATCAAGCAGACCATCGGATCATTACGCCTGGAGTAACGATTGCCGATCAAAAAGCCGGGCTCTGCAACATTTCCCAACCTCAGGATGACTTTCCTGTAGGAACAGTCCTTAACCGCTGACTCGGCCCCCCTGTGCAACGGCTTTGCGCCTAGCATTCGGCTTCCCACAATCCAAAGGAAGCAGCTCTATGCCATTCATAGTCAGGGAAGGTGATACGACCACCAGCGGCGGCTTTGTGTCGAACACCTCGTCACGCGTAATCCTGGACGAGCAGCGTGTGGCGCTCATGGGCGACCCGGTATGGTGTCCGCTTTGCCGCAGCGCAGGCTTCATCGCCCAGGGCAATCCGACCTATGTCGATGAGTTTGTGGCGGTTGCCACGCATGGCCACGAAGTGCGATGCGGTTGCCCGCCAGGCAGCAACCGTCTGATCGCTTCTCAGAACAAATTCCAGGCCGACATGGACGCTGCCATCGATATTCCCGAGGACATGATCACCGAAGCGCGCCGGCGAGCCGACGCCCTGACCCGGGAAATCAAGGATGTGCGTTGGTTTCCAGCAACTGATGAAGGTCGACGAACTGCCTTGTCAGCTTGTGGCGCGGGTCGAGATGGATCAGAGGCAGACACGCCTCGTGAGACTCGCGCATCTTCACTGACGCATTGAGGTAGATCGGCAATACCGGGAGGCCTTCGGCAACCAGTTCATCCAGCATCTGCTGCGGCAGGCTCGCACGAGGCTGGAACTGGTTGACGATGATGCCTTCCACTTGCAGGTTCTCGTTGTGGTCTTCCTTCAACTCCTCGATTTCCCGCAGCAGGCCGTACAGCGCCTGCCGGGAAAAACTGTCGCAATCAAAAGGAATGAGGACACGATCTGCCGCGATCAGAGCCGAAACCGCGTAGAAGTTGAGCGCGGGCGGTGTATCCAGATAAATGCGTTCGTAATCTTCGTCCAATTCATCCAGCAATTTGCGAAGCTTGTTGATCTTGTGCTTGGCCTCGAGTTTCGGCTGCAGGTCGGCAAGTTCCGCTGTGGCCGTTACCACATGCAGGTTATCGAACGGCGTCTCGTAGATATCGACATGATTCTTCTTGCCGAACGGCGCGGAAGACAACGTCTGCTTGAAGAACTCGGCAATCCCCATCGGGATATCGTGGCCCGTCAGACCGGTGAGGTACTGGGTGGAATTGGCCTGGGCATCGAGGTCGATCAACAGGGTTCGATAGCCTTCGTTAGCGCTGACTGCAGCCAGATTGCAGGCAATGCTCGACTTGCCGACACCGCCTTTCTGATTGAATACCACGCGACGCATGCTTTGGATTCCTCGATAGATTAAGAAACGACGTGACTGACCGATAAAGGCTGTAAGCGTGGTCGAGTCTAGGCAATGCATACGACAAGGGCGACCTTATCGGCGACCTTATCAAAAATACGACACATTTATGTCAGTTCAATGACTGTACTGGTGAGCGTCAAGGCGTACGCCTGAGTTACCTGAATGAGAATGGATGCTGTGTAAACCCTTTACTTGTAACAAATTTGCTAGTCACGATCCCCACAAGGATAATGCGCGCACTCATTCAACTTACCGCCCAGACTGATGCCGTCCTGGTATCGAAGTAGCGAGAAACAAGCCCGCAGGGGCGGGAAGAGAAGTTTTGATCACCTTCAACATTGCACGATGGCGCGCCTGGGCACCTGGCCTGGCGAGCGCAGACGAGTGGGAGCAATGGAGCCGCACCCCTACACAGTTGCAGGACAGCAACGAGGCACCGGATGTGTCTTTTCTGCCTGCGATGCAGCGCCGACGGCTGGGCCGCATGGCGCGCATGGCGTTCGCGGTCGGCTGGCCACTCAGCGAGGGTTACGAACGCATGCCGCTGGTGTTCGTGTCCCGCCACGGCGAAACGCCCCGCACGTTCGAAATCCTTCGCGATCTGGCCGCTGACGAGCCCATGTCGCCGACCCAGTTCAGCCTGTCGGTGCATAACGCCGTGATTGGCCTGTGGTCGATCCTGCGTGGCGAGACCAGCGAAATGACCGCACTGGCGGCCGCAGGCGATGGACTTGAATACGGCGCATTCGAAGCCGCAGCCCTGCTGGCCGAGGGCGCACCGGCAGTGCTGCTGGTGGTGACCGAAGAACAGCCTCCGCACGCCTACGCCAAATGGATCGACGACGTGCCCTTTCCCTATGCCGTCGGCCTGCTGCTGACGCCGGGCAACGAATGGCAACTGTCCCTGAACACCGATACGCAAGGCGCGCAACGCACACAGTGGCCTCATGCCCTGAATCTGTTGCAAGCCCTGCACACCCACCAGTCTTCATGCCTGCATCCGTGGAACAACCGATTATGGAAGTGGCAACGCAACCAGTGAAGAAAGGCCGGGATGCCTATTACTGGCGTCTGCTGGCAACCGGGTTCAGCTTTGCCCTGTTCGGGGTAAGCGGGCTGTGTCTGCGCGTGTTCGTCTTTCCAGTCCTGAGTTGCTTTCCGGGGAGCGTCGCAGACCATCAGCGACGTGCCCGCCGGACCATCAGCCGGCTGTTCTGGCGTTTCATCAGAATCATGGCGCGGCTGGGCGTGCTGACCTACGAGGTCAAAGGCGCCGAAAAGCTGGGACGCCCAGGCCAGATGATCATCGCCAACCACCCGTCCCTGATCGACGTGGTGTTCCTGATCGGGCTGGTGCGTGACGCCAACTGCGTGGTCAAGCGCAGCCTGTGGGAGAACCCTTTCACGCGCGGGCCGGTGCGTTCCACAGGCTATATCAGCAATGACGGCAGCATGGACATGCTCGATGCCGCTGTGGAACGCCTGCAGGGCAGCCAGACCCTGATCATTTTTCCCGAGGGCACTCGCACCCAGCCCGGCCAGCCGCCTGCCTTTCACCGCGGTGCCGCCGCCATTGCCCTGCGCGGCGCCAGCATGATCACGCCGGTGACCATCAAGGTCAGTCCGACCACGTTGACCAAGGCCGAGCCCTGGTACCGGATTCCACAACGCCGCGTGCATTTCACCCTGCATGTGGGTGCCGACATCGATCCGACAACCTTCAGCGCGCTGGGTCCGCCGCCTTTGGCGTCCCGCAAGCTCAACGATTACCTGCATGACTACTTCATCAAGGAGCTCGCCACAGATGAGCGATCTACACCTGGACATTAAAGTGCTGATCATCGACGCCCTGGGCCTCGAAGACATCACCCCGCAAGACATCGGCAATGACCAGACGCTCTTCGGCGAGGGCCTCGGACTGGATTCGGTCGACGCACTGGAACTCGGCCTGGCCATCCAGAAGCGCTACGGCATCAGGATCGATGCCGACGCCAAGGACACCCGCAACCATTTCGCCAACGTCGACAGCCTTGTGGCGTTCGTCAGCGCCAGACAGCCGGTCTGAGGATTGAACATGCAAACCCGTGAAGACATCTTCCAAACCCTGCGCGCGGCCATGGTCGAACTGTTCGAACTGGAACCTGAAAGGGTCGTTCCCGAGGCGAACCTCTATCAGGACCTGGAAATCGACAGCATCGACGCTGTCGACCTGATCGACCACATCAAGCGCAAGACCGGCAAGAAAATCGCGGCGGAAGAGTTCAAGTCCGTCAGAACCGTCAACGATGTGGTCGAGGCCGTCTACCGACTGGTCAACGCCGCCGAATGAAACGGCTGGTTGGTCTGATCCTGGTGCTGGCCGGTGTTCTGTACCCGTTCGCCGTCTATTGGGGAACCGAGCACTTCGCGCCCTGGCAATTTGCCCTGCTGCTGGGAAGCCTGTGGCTTGCGCGCATCGTGACCGGTGAGCGCAAACCCGGCAGCCTGGCGATGGCCCTTGTGGCGCTGGGGTTCTGCGTGGTGCTCGGGTTACTCGACAGCCATGTGATGCTGCGCTGGTACCCGGTGCTGGTCAGCCTGTTCATGCTTGGCCTGTTCGGCTCGAGCCTGATCTACGGCCCGCCGATCGTTGAGCGCATGGCGCGCATCAACCGGCCTGAGCTCTCTGAATCCGGCATTCGCTACACCCGGCGAGTCACTCAGGTCTGGTGCGTGTTCTTTTTGGGCAACGGCCTTGCTGCGGCCGCACTGACGCTGTGGGCACCGCTGTCATGGTGGACGCTCTACACCGGCCTTGTTTCCTATGGACTGATGGGCCTGCTGTTCGCAGGCGAACTGATCGTCCGCCTGCGCGTCATGGGCGGCCCATGAAATGGATAGCATGAACTGGCTAACTCTCGAAAACCTGCTGCTCGACACCAAGACGGATCGACGGCTGACCACCGCTCCCGAGCTGACGCTCGCCCAATGGCGGGCGCGGGCATTGAGCGTTGCGTGCGGACTTCAAGCCCGTGGCGTCCGGCAAGTGGCCGTGCACCTCGAAGATGCCGCCGAACTGGGCATCGCGCTGTTCGGCGCCTGGCGTGCCGGGGTGAGCGTGCTGCTGCCTGCCGACCTGCAAGGACAGACCCGCGAGCGCTGGGCCGGTCAGGTGGATCTGTGGATCACCGACCAGCCCGGCGATGTACCGCTGAATGAGCTGCACGCAGCCCCCCTGGCACCGGCTGCGCTCGATCTGGACCAGTGCCGCCTGAGCCTGTGCACGTCAGGTTCCAGCGGCGAGCCGAAGCTGATCGAAAAGCGTCTTCGCCAATTGGCCAATGAAGTCACGGCCCTCGAACAGCTCTGGGGTGCGGAGCTGGGTCAGGCCTGCATGGTCGGCAGCGTGGCGACCCAGCACATCTACGGCCTGCTGTTCCGGTTGTTGTGGCCGCTGTGCGCGGGGCGTTCATTCGTGCGTCGTCAGTTGCCCTTTTCCGAAGACGTGCAGCGCGCCAGCCTCGAAAACGCGTCGTTCGCCTGGGTCGCAAGCCCGGCCCTGCTCAAGCGCATGGGCGACAACCTCGACTGGCCCAGCCTGAGCACAGTACGCCGGGTGTTCTCTTCCGGTGGCGTACTGCCAGGCGACGCAGCGCAAGGCCTTCATGTGCGGCTGGGGCAATGGCCGACGGAAATCTTCGGCAGTTCGGAAACCGGCGGTATCGCATGGCGTCAGGGCGAACAGCGCTGGCAACCCTTCGAGGGCGTCGAACTGACCCGGGGCGACGACGGTGCCTTGTGCGTCAGTTCGCCCTACCTGCCCACAGGCCATATCGAACACACCGCCGACGCCGTACACATCGACACCGAGGGCCGTTTCGAGCTGCTGGGTCGGCTGGACCGTATCGTCAAACTCGAGGAAAAACGTATCTCGTTGCCCCTGATCGAGCAGGCGCTCATCGCCCATGAATGGGTACGCGAGGCACGTCTGGGCGTGGTGCAGGAGAACCGTGCCTCACTCGGGGCACTGGTCGTGCTGAATGACAGTGGCCTGCTTGCACTGCGGACACAGGGCCGTCGTGCCCTGACCGAAGCGCTGCGCCAGCACCTGCGCCCGCATTGCGAAGCCCTGGCACTGCCTCGTCGCTGGCGGCTGCTGCGGCAGATGCCGCTCAATGCCCAGGGCAAACTGGCTCAGGCCGACGTCGAAGCACTGCTGATGGCCGAGCGCCCGAAACTCCCGGAGCTGCTGGATCAGAAGACCGTCGCTGACGAGTTGCAACTGAATCTGGTGGTTCCGCCCGATCTCGCGTACTTCAGCGGACACTTTCCCAGAGCACCTGTCCTGCCGGGCGTGGTGCAGGTGGAGTGGGCGATGAAGCTGAGCCAGCGTCTGCTGGATCTGCCGCCGCGCTTCGCCGGGATGGAAGTGCTTAAGTTTCAGCAACTGGTGCGTCCCGGCGACTCGCTTACCCTGACCCTGCGCTTCGACGAGCAACGCTCGAAGCTGCATTTCACCTTTCGCACCAGCGAAGGCGCGCCCTGCTCCAGTGGCCGGATCGTGCTGGAGGCTGCGCATGCATAAGCCCTGCGCGATCATTCCGGTGTTTGATCACGAGTTGGCGGTGCCCAACGTGGTCCGCGCCGTCCGTGAAGCAGGGCTGCCTTGCGTGCTGGTCGACGATGCCAGCAGCCCGGCCTGCGCGACGGTGTTACAGCAGCTTGCACAGGCCGAGCAGGTGTATCTGGTGCGCCTGCCGGCCAATCAGGGCAAAGGCGGCGCCGTCATGGCTGGCTTTCGTGAAGCCGCACGACTGGGTTTCAGCCATGCCTTGCAGGTCGACGCCGACGGTCAGCATGACCTGACAGACATCCCGATGTTTCTGCAGCAGTCGCGTGACTATCCCGACGCGCTGATCTGCGGTTATCCACAGTACGACGAGAGTGTTCCGAAAGGACGCCTGTACGCGCGTTACCTGACCCACGTGTGGGTGTGGATCAATACCCTGTCGCTGCAGATACGCGACTCGATGTGCGGCTTCAGGCTCTATCCGCTGGCGCCCGTGTTGACGCTGATCGACAGCACGCAGATCGGCAGGCGCATGGACTTCGACTCGGAAATCCTGGTGCGCCTGTCATGGCGCAGGCAGGCCATGCGCTGGCTGCCGACCCGCGTTCATTACCCTCAGGACGGCCTTTCGCACTTCCGCCTGTTCCACGACAACGCGCTGATCTCGAAAATGCACGCCAAACTGTTCTTCGGCATGCTGATCCGCCTGCCGGTCATCCTCTGGCAACGGTGGCGGGCATGAGCTTGAAACCTGCATCGAAACAGCATTGGGCCAACCATGAAGAGCGCGGCAGTTTTCTGCTGATGAAGCTCACCGCGTGGGGCGTCAAACTGCTCGGCCGTCGCCTGTTGACGCCGGTGCTGTATGGCATCGTGCTGTATTTTTTCCTGTTCGGCCGCCGCGCCCGGCACAGCATCCACGAGTATCAGCAGCGCCTGTCACAGTGGAGCAACCGGCCCGAACTGCGCCCGACCCAGCGCCGGGTGTTCGGCCAGTTCATGGCCTTCGCCGATGCGCTGCTCGACAAGCTCGACGTGTGGAACGGCAGGCTGGGCATTGACCAGATCGAGATCATAGACCCGGCGCACCTGCGGCAGAACCTGCGCGGATCGCGTGGACAACTGCTGGTCGGCGCGCATCTGGGCAACCTTGAGGTGTGTCGCGCCCTTGCCGAGCTGGGCGAAAAAGTCACCATGAACGTATTGGTGCACACCAAGCATGCGGAACGCTTCAATCGCCTGCTGGGCGAAGCCGGCGCGACCAACCTGCGACTGATACAGGTCAGCGAGCTGGACCCGGCCATCATGCTGCAACTGAACCAGCGCATCGAGGAAGGTGAATGGCTGGCCATCGCCGGTGATCGTGTGCCGCTGCATGGTGGACGCAACGTGCGGGTCGATTTTCTCGGCCAGCCCGCCGCCTTTCCGCAAGGCCCGTGGCTGCTGGGCGGGCTGCTCAAGTGCCCGGTCAACCTGTTCTTCTGTCTCAAGGGCCCGAGCGGCTACCGCGTGATTCTCGAACCCTTTGCCGATGCCATCGAATGGCGGCGCAGCGACCGTGCGCAGGTCATCGAACACTGGGCCAGGCGTTACGCCGAACGTCTCGGCCACTATTGCCTTGAAGCGCCACAGCAGTGGTTCAATTTCTACCCATTCTGGAAGTCCGATGACGAACCACGCTCCTGACACCATCACCTTCGGCGAACGGGCGCTGCGTATTGAAGACGTGCTGGCGTTGGCCAACCGCCAGGCGCCCACTGCATTGCAGAACGATGACGCGTTCCGCGAACGTATTGCCAAAGGTGCACGGTTTCTGGATTCGCTGCTGGACAAGGAAGGCGTGATCTACGGCGTCACTACCGGCTATGGCGATTCGTGCGTGGTCGCCGTTCCGCTGGAACACGTCGAAGCGTTACCGCGTCATCTCTACACCTTCCATGGCTGCGGTCTGGGCAAGCTGCTGGACGCGCAGGCGACCCGCGCCGTGCTCGCGGCACGGCTGCAGTCGCTGTGTCAGGGCGTTTCGGGGGTGCGTGTCGAACTGCTGGAACGTTTGCAGGCGTTCATTGATCAGGACGTACTGCCGCTGATCCCCGAAGAAGGCTCGGTCGGTGCCAGCGGTGATCTGACGCCGCTGTCCTACGTAGCCGCGACGCTCTCGGGCGAGCGTGAAGTGATGTTCGGTGGCGAGCGTCGAGCAGCCGTCGACGTGCACCGCGAACTGGGCTGGACGCCGCTGGTGCTGCGGCCCAAGGAAGCGCTGGCCTTGATGAACGGCACAGCGGTGATGACCGGACTGGCCTGCCTCGCATTCGCGCGGGCGGACTATCTGCTGCAACTGGCGACCCGCATCACGGCAATGAACGTGGTGGCGCTGCAAGGCAACCCGGAACACTTCGACGAGCGCCTGTTCGCCGCCAAGCCGCATCCGGGTCAGACCCAGGTGGCCGCGTGGCTGCGTCAGGATCTGGCCATCGACGCCCCGACCGCGCCGCTGCATCGCCTGCAGGATCGTTACTCATTGCGTTGCGCGCCACACGTGCTCGGCGTGCTGGCCGACAGCCTGAACTGGCTGCGTTCGTTCATCGAGATCGAACTCAACAGCGCCAACGACAACCCTATCATCGACGCCGAAGCCGAACGCGTGCTGCACGGCGGGCACTTCTATGGCGGGCACATCGCTTTCGCCATGGACAGCCTGAAAACGCTGGTCGCCAACGTCGCCGATCTGCTGGACCGGCAACTGGCGCTGCTCGTGGACGAGCGTTACAACCACGGCTTGCCGAGCAATCTGTCGGGCGCCAGCGCCGGGCGCGCCATGCTCAACCACGGTTTCAAGGCCGTACAGATCGGCGCCAGTGCCTGGACGGCCGAGGCGTTGAAAAACACGATGCCGGCCAGCGTGTTTTCGCGCTCCACCGAGTGCCACAACCAGGACAAGGTCAGCATGGGCACCATCGCTGCCCGCGACGCGATCCGGGTGCTGGAGCTGACCGAGCAGGTCGCCGCCGCCACCCTGATCGCCGCCAATCAGGGCGTCTGGCTGCGCAGCAAGTCCGCCGATGCACGCCCGCTGCCACCTGCGTTGGCCGCCATGCATGAACAACTGAGCCAGGACTTCGCCCCCGTCATCGAAGACCGGGCGCTGGAGGCAGAGCTGCGCCTGTGCCTGAAACACATCGCCAACCGACACTGGAGGCTGCATGCGCAGTAAGGGATTTCTGCAGGTCGATACCGAAATCGTGGTGCCGTTTTTTGACGTCGACATGATGAACATCGTCTGGCACGGCCATTACGTCAAATACCTGGAAGTGGCGCGCTGCGCGCTGCTCGACCACATCGGCCATAACTACATGCAGATGCTCGAATCCGGGTATGGTTGGCCGGTGATCGATGTCCAGCTGCGTTACGTGCGCAGCGCCGTGTTCGGCCAGAAGCTGAACGTGCGCGCCGATCTGGTGGAATGGGAGAACCGGCTGAAGATCAACTACCTGATCACCGACGCGGTCACCGGCGAACGCCTGACCCGCGCCAGCACTGTCCAGGTCGCCGTCGACAGCCAGACTCACGAGATGCAGCTGGCCTCGCCCAAGGTCTTCATCGATGCCGTAGAGAGAGCCTTGCCATGAGCGGTCCGCTTCGAGCGTTATGTGTATTCGGCCTGCTGTGTCTGTCGTCGCTGGCGCACGCCTTCGACCTGCAACAGCTGAGTGATCAACTGGCCAGGCCTGTGGTGGTGCAAGGGCGTTTCATTCAGGAAAAGCACCTGCGCGCCCTGCCGCAGCCGCTGATCAGCAAGGGCCGCTTCGTACTGGCCAGGGACGCCGGGCTGCTCTGGCTGCTGGAAACCCCGCTGAAACAGGATTACCGCATCAACGCCAACGGCATTGCGCGCCGGGAAGCCGAAGGCAGCACCAGCGTCTGGAAGCCGGTGCCCAACAAGAACGCCGGAGCCGAGCAGAACCGCCTGTTCCTTGCCGTGCTGCAAGGTGACAGCAGCGGCCTGCAACGGGATTTCGAACTGCAACTCAAAGGCGATGCCAACGCCTGGCACCTGACGCTGACACCCCGTTCGCTGTTGCTGCAGCAGGTGTTCAAGCAGATCAATATCGACGGCGGTGAACTGGTGCAACGCATCGAACTGCTGGAAACCCAAGGCGACAGCACGGTTTTGAAAATGATCGACAGCACCCGCGCAGCCGCGCTGACCGATGCGCAACGCAATGACTTTGCGAACTGAGCGCCTGCTTCCACGCCTGTTCCTGCTGATTCTGGCGGGCGTGCTGGCGCTGGCTGCCTGGCAATGGCACGACCGCTCGCCGCTGTCGGCCAACCTCATGGAACTGGTGCCGGGCACTGATAACGACGCGCTGGTCACCACCGCCGAAAAGCGCATTCAGGAGCCGCTCAACCGCGAAATGCTGGTGCTGGTCGGGCATTCGGACCGTCAGCAAGCCATCACACTGGCCCGCACGCTGGCCGAGCAATGGCAGGCCAGCGGCCTGTTCGAAAAAGTGCAGTGGACGTTACAGGCCGACCTGCCTGCCTTGCGCACGCAACTGCTGCAAGGCCGAATCGCGATGCTGCCGGCCGTGGACCGCGCGCAACTGCTCGACGACCCGCAGGCCTTTATCGAGCAGCGAGTGCAAACCCTGTTCGATCCCTTTGCCGGTTTTAGCCTCGTGCCCAGTCAGGATGACTGGCTGGGCCTGACCGGGCGCATCCAGAACGGCTTGCCCCGCCAGGGATCGGTCGAACCGGATCTGGCCAGCGGCGCATTGATCGCCTCGGCCGACGGTAAAAGCTGGGTATTGCTGCGCACGCGCACCGGTAACGACGCCTTCGACATGCACCTGCCCGGCCACGTCGCGGAGCTGCTCGCAACCGCTCGCCAGCAAGCGGGCCAGGCCGGAGGTCAACTGCTGGCGGCCAGCGGCTTGCTGTACGCAGCCGATGGCCAGAAGCAGGCCAGCCGGGAAATGACCTGGGTCGGCGGCGGCGCAACCATTGGCATCCTGTTGCTGCTGTTGCTGGCGTTCAGAAGGTGGAGCGTGCTGCTGGCGTTTGTACCTGTCATCGTCGGCATGCTGTTTGGAGCGGTCGCCTGCGTCGCGGTGTTTGGCAGCATGCACGTCATGACGCTGGTGCTGGGCTCCAGCCTGATCGGCGTGGCCGTCGATTACCCGCTGCACTACCTGTCCAAAAGCTGGAGCATGAAGCCCTGGCGCAGCTGGCCTGCCTTGCGTCTGACGTTGCCGGGGCTGAGCCTGAGCCTGATCACCAGCTGCATCGGTTATCTGGCGCTGGCCTGGACGCCGTTCCCGGCGCTGACCCAGATTGCCGTGTTCTCGGCCGCAGGGCTCGTCGGCGCGTACCTGACAGCGGTATGCCTGTTGCCCGCGCTGCTTGGCAGAATCGAGATTCATCCCGCGCAATGGCCGCTCAAGCTGGCCCAGCAGATGCTCGATTGCCGCGCCGCCTTGCTGCAACGCATCAGCACCCCGAGTCTGCTGGTGTTGCTGCTGGCCTTCTGCGGCGGCGGCCTGTGGCACCTGACCACCAAGAACGACATTCGTCAGTGGGTCGCGGCCCCGCAGTCGCTGACCGACGAAGCCCAGGCCATCGCACGGATCACCGGCTATCAGCCCACCAGCCAGTTCTTTCTGGTGCGCGGCAAGGATCAGCAGGAATTGCTGGACCGCCAGACCGCGCTCACCCAGCGCCTCGATCAACTGGTGAGCATGGACAAGTTGCAAGGCTACATGGCGGTCAACCAGTTGCTGGACTCGCCTGCCGAACAACAGGCAACCCGCGCAGCCCTGGCGAAGCTGCCTCAATACTGGCAGCCGCTGCTGCAGCTCGGCGTTCCGGAAAGTGCCCTGAAGGCCGAAATCGCTCAATTACAGGCACTGCCGACGCAAGACATCGACCTGGCACTGCAAGGTCCGCTCGCCGAACCCTGGCGTACGCTGTGGCTGGGGCCGAATGACGAAGGCGTGGCGAGCATGGTGAGCCTGCGCGGCCTGAACAGTACGGCGTTGCTGCGTATGCAGGCGGGCGGACTGGACGGCGTGCAACTGGTGGACCGTCTGGGCGAACTCAATCAGGTATTCGCCAGCACCCAGGTCAGCGCCGCCGAACTGAAGATGGCCTCCTGCGTGCTGATCGTGCTGTTGCTGATCGTACCGTTCGGCTTCAATGGCGCACTGCGCATTGTCGCGCTGCCGCTGCTCGCTGCGTTGTGCAGCCTCGCCAGCCTGGGCTGGCTCGGCCAGCCGCTGACCCTGTTCAGCCTGTTCGGCCTGCTGCTGGTCACCGCAATCAGTGTCGATTACGCCATTCTCATGCGCGAGCAGGTCGGCGGGCCAGCAGTGAGCCTGTTGGGCACGCTGCTGGCCGCCGTCACCACTTGGCTGTCGTTCGGACTGCTGGCGATTTCCGGCACCCCGGCGATCAGCAATTTCGGTCTGTCGGTGAGCCTTGGGCTGGCGTTCAGCTTCCTGCTCGCGCCGTGGGCCAGTCCGCGTCAGAAGGCTCACCCGCCTGCCGGATCGTCGGAGTCACAGCCATGATGGTCCTGGCGTTCTGGGCCATGGCGTTGAGTCTGTTCGCGCTGGCTACATGGGCTGGCCAGCGGCTGGGGCTGATTCCCATCGTCAGCCAATTACTGCTGGCCACCTTCGGCCTGCCACTGTTGATGTTGCTGTGGATAGAGCCGCACTGGCAGCTCAGCGGCGCACAGCTGGTGTCGCCGGTCTGGCTCAAGAGCCTGTACGGCTTGGCGTTTGCGGTGGTACTGGGGCAGATTCTCAGTGAAGTGATCGACGTAAAACTTGACCGGCAAAGCCTGAAAATCGCCGTCCCGAGCTTTTTCGTTCCTTTCCTGGCAGGCATCGCCTGCGCGATCTGGCTGTTGCCCGAGCAGGCCTGGATCAGCTCGCTGGCCGTGGGGCTGGTGTTTGCCATCACTGCGATCCCGGTTTTGTACCTGTACCTGCACCATATCGATTACCCGCCCGCCGCGACCCGCCGGCTGGTGCAGACCGCGATTCTTATCGACCTGACCTGCTGGAGCCTGTTCGCCCTTGCCCAGGGCAGCCTGCACCTCGGCAGTCTGCTGCTGCCCCTGCTGGGCGCCTGCGTGCCGCTGCTGTTTCGCCTTCTGCGTCTGCGCCAGCCGCTGCTCTATAGCCTGACGTTTTTTTCCCTGCTGATGGTGGCCGAGCATTACCGGCTCAATGCGTTGATATTCGGCATAGGCTATCTGCTGTGCATGTCACGGCTGGGTCAGGCTTGGGTGCCGCCGCTGGACGCGACAACACTGCGCTTCATTCAGAACTGCCTGGCCATCCCACTGCTGCTGACCTTCGGTATTGTGCAGATCGATGTACACAGCGCGTTGAACGAGACGGGCTGGTTGCAGTTGGGCGCGCTGATCGTACTGCCCATCGCCAGCAAGCTGCTCGGCAACTGGATCGGTTTGCACTGGGCAACACCATCGTTCGCCGGGGCCAGTCGCTGGCGCGAAAGCGTGCTGCTGAATATTCGTGGCCTGAGCGAAATCGTGTTTCTCAACCTGCTGCTGCAACAACAACTGATCAGCCAGGCATTGTACTTCGCCTTGATGCTGATGGGCCTGATGGCGACACTCATGCCGGCATTGACCGGCATGGGTCGCCAGCCCTCACGCACTGCTCCTTCAATCGAACCACCGAAAAGGAATACCTGTGCCCACCATTGAAAAGGAAATTCGCCAGGTCGTCGTCATCGGTGCTGGTCCGGCCGGTTCGATTGCTGCGGCGCTGCTCAAACGCCAGGGTCACGATGTGCTGATCGTCGAGCGCCAGGTGTTTCCACGCTTCTCCATCGGCGAAAGCCTGCTTTGCCATTGTCTGGATTTCGTTGAAGAAGCCGGCATGCTCGAAGCGGTGCAGGCCGCCGGGTTCCAGCAGAAGAATGGCGCAGCGTTCGCGCGTGGCGAGCAGTACAGCGATTTCGACTTCGGCGACACGTTCACCAACGGCAAGCCGACCACCTTTCAGGTGCAGCGCGCCGAGTTCGACAAGCTGCTGGCCGATCAGGCTGAGTTGCAGGGCGTCGAAATCCGCTATGAACAGGAAATCATCAGCGCCGATTTCGACGGCCCGCGGCCGGTCTTGCGCGTAAGACACGAAGACGGCAGCGAATACAGCGTGCAGGCCGATTTCGTGCTGGACGCCAGCGGCTACGGCCGCGTGCTGCCGCGCTTGCTGGACCTGGAAGCGCCGTCCGGATTTCCGGTGCGCAAGGCGGTGTTCACCCATATCGAAGACCACATCGAAAGCCCGCCTTTCGACCGTCAGAAAATCCTCGTCAGCATCCACCCCGAGCACAGCGATGTGTGGTTCTGGACCATCCCGTTCAGCCAGGGGCGCTGTTCGCTGGGCGTTGTGGCATCAGCCGAGCGGTTCGAAGGCAAGCCTGAGGACCTGGACGCTTGCCTGCGGGCGTTCGTTGCAGAAACTCCACAGCTGGCCAACGTTTTGAAAAACGCAGTCTGGGACACCCCGGTACGCACCATCGGTGGCTACTCGGCCAACGTCAAGGCTCTGCACGGCAAGGGTTTTGCGCTGCTGGGCAACGCGGCGGAGTTTCTCGACCCGGTGTTTTCTTCGGGCGTCACCATCGCCATGCGCTCGGCCAGCATGGCCGCAGGCGTGTTGAATCGTCAGTTGCGCGGCGAAACGGTGGATTGGGAAACCGAATTCGCTGTTCCGCTGAAAAAGGGTGTCGATACGTTCCGCGCTTACGTTGAAGGCTGGTACGACGACACCTTCCAGAATGTCATTTTCTATGAAGGCGGAACGCCTGACATACGCCGCATGATCAGTTCCATTCTGGCCGGCTACGCCTGGGACGAGCGCAACCCGTTCGTCAGCGAACCCAAGCGGCGTCTGCGGGTGCTCTCGGAAATCTGTACGAGCGATGATTCATGACCGGACCGTTCCTGAGCGACAGCTACGTCGAAGAAACCCGCTTTGGTCTGTGGTTTCTGCGCAGCGATATCTGGCAATACCGGGTGCTGCGTGTCGCCATTGATGACCTGCGCAGCCTGCTCACAGGTCCGCTGCCTGCCGCACCGGTGTTGCTGGACGCAGGCTGTGGACAGGGCAAATCGTTCCGCCACCTGAGCAAGGTGTTCAGCCCGGCCAGGCTGCTCGGTGTCGATGCCGACCCGGACAGCCTGACACGCAGTCGCGAAGAAGCCGCCGCACTGGGGATCGACGTCGAACTGATCGGCAGCGACTGCGCCGCCCTGCAACTGCCCGACGCCAGCGTCGACCTGCTGTTCTGCCACCAGACCTTTCACCATCTGGTCGAGCAGGAACAGGCGCTGGCCGAGTTCTACCGCGTGCTCAAGCCGGGCGGCTATCTGCTGTTCGCCGAATCCACCGAGGCCTATATCGACACCTGGGTGATCCGCTGGCTGTTCCGTCACCCCATGCACGTTCAGAAAAGCGCCGCGCAGTACCTGGAGATGATCCGCCAGCAGGGTTTTGAATTCGAGGCCCGCAATGTCTCCTACCCTTACCTGTGGTGGAGCCGCGCCACGGACTTCGGCCTTCTGGAAGCCTTGAAGCTGCGCAAGCCCAAGCCCTTCGGGCAGCGTGAGGAAACACTGGTCAACGTAGTGGCCCGCAAGCCGTTGCAGGGTGAGGAAGCATGATCCGAGCATTGATTTTTTCACTGTTGCTGCTCGCAGGTTGCGCCAGCCAGACGCCGCTGCCGACCACGGCACCCACGCTGGCGTTGCCAATGCAGTTGCACATCGAGCGCAGGCAGGCGGATCAGCGTCAGGACTGGATGTTGATCATCCAGCGTGAGAACAAGGGCCTGCGCTGGTCGATGATGGACCCGCTGGGCATTCCTCAGGCGCGTCAGTTGCTGATCGAGGGCAAGTGGCAGGCAGACGGCTTGTTGCCGCCGAATCCTGAAGCCCGCGAACTCTTCGCCGCGCTGATGTTTGCCATGACCTCGGATCAGGAACTGAACAGCCGTTACCCGACTGCCTATCGCCAGGGCATGCAGCGTCGTCTGGAAAATCGCTGGCTGGTCGAATACCAGTCGGCCAACGCCTTCACCGTCCGTCTCAAGGACGGCCTGAGCTACAAAGTGACCCCGCTGAACAGCGAGACCACGCCATGACTGCCCATCTCAATGCACTGGGGCTGATCTGCGCTCTGGGCAACGGCCCGGAAGAAGTGTCTCGCCGACTGTTCGCCGCCGACTGCTCAGGCATGGTCCTTGAAGACGGCTGGGTCGCAGATCGTGCGCTGCCGGTGGGCGCGGTCAAGGACGTACTGCCTGCGATCCCTGCGCCATTGCAATCGCAAAGCAGCCGCAACAATCAGTTGCTGCTGGCGGCGGCGTTGCAGATCGAGGACGATATTCGTCAGGCCATCGACCGTTACGGCGCGTCGCGTATTGGCGTGATCATCGGCACCAGCACCTCGGGCATCGATGAAGCCAGCAGCAGCATGGTCCAGTGGCTGCGTGAACAGACTTTTCCCGAACACTACGATTATGCGCAGCAGGAACTGGGTGCGCCGGCCAATTTTCTGGCGAGCTGGCTGCAACTGACCGGCCCGGCTTACGTGATTTCCACGGCCTGCACGTCCAGCGCAAGGGCCTTGCTCAGTGCTCGACGGGCGTTGGACATGGGGCTCTGCGACGCGGTGCTGTGCGGTGGTGTGGACAGCTTGTGCAAGCTGACCCTGAACGGGTTTTCCTCGCTGGAAGCCATGTCGCCGACGCTCTGCAATCCGTTTTCCAGCAATCGCAACGGGATCAACATCGGCGAAGCGGCGGTGTTATTTCTCATGACCCGTGAAGCGGGCGGCAAACACTCGATTGCCCTGCTCGGCGCGGGCGCCAGTTGCGATGCGCACCATATCTCGGCCCCGGAACCGACAGGGCGCGGCGCACGCGATGCCATGCAGCAAGCATTGAGCAACGCACGGCTCGCGCCGGAACAGATCGGTTACCTGAACCTGCACGGCACCGCCACCTTTCACAACGACGCCATGGAAAGCCTGGCGGTACAGGCCGTGTTTCCGAACGGCGTGCCGTGCTCGTCGACCAAGCCGCTGAGTGGCCATACCCTCGGTGCAGCGGGTGCACTGGAAGTCGCGTTCTGCTGGCTGAGCCTGTCGCCCGACAACCTCGAACACGCTTTGCCGCCTCATGTATGGGACGGCGCGGCCGATCCATCCGAGCCCGCGCTGCAACTGACTGCACCGGGCGCACGTCTGGCCGCTGGCGACAGCCGCTACATGATGAGTAATTCCTTTGCCTTCGGTGGCAATAACATCAGCCTGATTATCGGAGATGCACCATGATCGATTGGCCGCTCGCCGAACTCATTCCTCACGCTGGCGACATGATCCTCATCGATCAGGTGCTGGCCTTTGACGAAGACCAGATCCACACCCGCCTGACCGTGCGCCCCGACGGGCTGTTCAACGAAGCGGACGGCCGCCTGCCCGCCTGGGTCGGCGTGGAGCTGATGGCCCAGAGCGTGGCAGCGTTTGCCGGCTGTCAGGCGCGCAGCAAGGGCGAGGCGGTCAAGCTGGGCTTTCTGCTCGGCAGCCGCAAGTTCGACTGCAACGTCGCGCACTTTCCGGTCGGCAGCGAGCTGAACATCCACGCTGTACGCTCGCTGCAGGACGACAGCGGCATGGGTGTCTTCGAATGCACCCTGACAGGCCCGGACATCAACGCCTTTGCGCGCCTCAATGTATATTGCCCACCCAACACTGCTGACTACCTGGCTGAAGGAGCCCCGGCATGACTGAATCCATACTGGTCACCGGCTCAAGCCGTGGCATCGGCCGCGCCATCGCCCTGCGCCTGGCTCGGGCCGGGTACGACCTGATCCTGCACTGCCGCACGGGCCGCAGCGAAGCCGAAGCGGTACAGGCCGAGATCATTGCGCTGGGTCGCCAGGCCCGCGTCCTGCAATTCGACGTGTCGGACCGTGCCGCCTGTAAGGAAATTCTTGAGCAGGATGTGGAAAACCACGGTGCCTATTACGGCGTGGTGCTCAATGCAGGGCTGACCCGCGATGGTGCTTTTCCGGCGCTCAGCGACGACGACTGGGATCAGGTGTTGCGCACCAACCTGGATGGCTTTTACAACGTGTTGCATCCGCTGACCATGCCGATGATCCGTCGCCGCTCGGCAGGACGCATCGTGTGCATCACCTCGGTGTCCGGCCTGATCGGCAATCGCGGGCAGGTCAATTACAGCGCTTCCAAGGCAGGGTTGATCGGTGCGGCCAAGGCGTTGGCCATCGAACTGGGCAAACGCAAAATCACGGTCAACTGCGTTGCGCCGGGCCTGATCGACACCGCCATGCTCGACGAGAACGTGCCGGTGGATGAGTTGATGAAGATGATCCCGGCCCAGCGCATGGGCACACCTGAAGAAGTGGCGGGTGCGGTGAATTTTCTGATGTCGGCCGAAGCCGCTTACATCACGCGTCAAGTGCTGGCCGTCAATGGAGGCCTGTGTTGATGAAACGCGTGGTGGTCACCGGCATGTCCGGCATTACGTCGATCGGCAGCGACTGGGCAAGCGTCCAGGCGAATTTCACGGCCAATCGCAGCGGTATCCGGCGCATGGACGAATGGAACCGGTTCACGGAACTGAACACTCGGCTGGCCGGACCTATCGATGATTTCGCCGTGCCCGCACACTGGACGCGCAAGCAGTTGCGCAGCATGGGTCGCGTGTCGCGCTTTGCGGTGGGCGCATCGGAGCAGGCGCTGATTGACGCCGGGCTGCTGAACGACCCGATCATTCGCGACGGCCGCATGGGCACGGCTTGCGGTTCGTCCACAGGCAGCACCGACGAGATCAAGGCCTTCGGCGCCATGCTGATCAACTCGGTGGCTGTCGGTCTGAACGCCAACTCCTATGTGCGGATGATGCCGCACACCACGGCTGCCAATATCAGCATTTTTTTCGGTTTGACCGGGCGTCTGATCCCGACCTCGAGCGCCTGCACCAGCGGCAGCCAGGGCATCGGCTACGCCTATGAGGCGATCAAATTCGGGCGCCTGCCGCTGATGCTGGCCGGTGGCGCGGAAGAACTGTGCCCGACCGAAGCGATGGTGTTCGACGCGCTGTATGCCACCAGCCTCAAGAACGATGCACCTCACACCACACCACGCCCTTACGATACCGGCCGCGACGGGCTGGTGATCGGCGAAGGTGGCGGCATGCTGGTGCTGGAGGAACTGGAGCACGCCAAGGCACGGGGCGCGCATATCTACGCAGAGATCGTCGGTTTCGGCAGCAACGCTGACGGTGCGCACAGCACCCGGCCGGAGCAGATCACCATGCGCCGCGCCATGGAGCTGGCGCTGGAAGACGCCAACCTGCCGCCCGAGGCCATCGGCTACGTGAACGGCCACGGCACAGCGACGGAACAGGGCGACATCGCAGAAACGCTGGCCACCAGCAGCCTGTTCGGCTCGCGCATGCCACTCAGCTCGCAGAAAAGTTTCCTCGGCCACACCCTGGGTGCCTGCGGTGCGCTGGAGTCGTGGTTCACCATCGAAATGCTCAACAGTGATCGCTACATCCACACGCTGAACCTTGATGTGATTGATCCAGAATGTGGCGATCTTGACTACATCGTTGGCGAACCCCGACAAATAAGCAACGAATACGTGATGAATAACAACTTCGCGTTCGGCGGCGTCAATACGTCGCTGATCTTCAAGCGCTGGGCGTAATCGCAAGGCTGGAGGATCGTGCCCGCGCGCAGCGATGGGCACGACCGGTGTCGGGGGATGCCTGCTCCGGCGCCCTACCCCTTCGTTGCCAGTTCGAAAAACGCTCTGGCCATGGCTGACTGTTCATCCTTGCGTTTCACCAGCCAGACCGGGCTGGTGGCGCCGGGGTCGAGCAGGTTGCGGTAGACCACGCCATCGATGCGCATCCGGCGATACGGCGCGGGCAGCACCGTGACACCCAGCCCTGCTGCCACAAGACCGATCATGGTCATGGGCTCGCCCGCTTCCTGCGTGATCAACGGGTTGAAACCTGCCGCGCGGGCCAGGCTGAGGATCTGGCCGTAGATCCCGCTGCCGTAGGTCCTTGGAAAGAACACGAATGGCTCGGCCGCCAGCGCCGCCATATAGATCCCGTCTTCGCTGCCTTGCGCCAACGGATGATCGGCCCGCATGATCGCGATCAGGGGTTCGTTCAACAGCTCGAACACCTCCAGAGAATCAGGCAGTTCCAGCGGCCGCATGATGCCCACCTGAATGCTCTTGTCCTCCAGCCCTGCCGCGACCTGCTGGCTGGTCATTTCCGTCAGGTCCAGATGCACCTGCGGGTACGCCTGGCGAAAGGCAAAGATCGCCTCGGGAATATTCGATGTCAGCGGCGCGGAAGACGTGAAGCCGACCTTTAGCTCTCCTAACTGCCCCAGTTGCGCACGCCGGGCCACATCGGCGGCCTTGTCGACCTGCGCCAGCACCAGACGCGCTTCGTCGAGAAACAGTCGGCCGGACTCGCTCAATTCGACACGCCGATTGGTTCGGTCGAACAAACGCGTACCCAGCTCCTGCTCCAACGCCTGAATCTGCTGGCTCAACGGCGGCTGGGAAATGCCCAGCACCTGAGCAGCACGGCCAAAGTGCAGCTCTTCGGCAACGGCGATGAAGTAACGCAGATGGCGCAGTTCCATACGGCCTCAATCAAGTCGTTTTACGTATCAAACAGGTCGAATAATATATTGGATTGAATCATTAGCCAGCTATATGATTTTTTCATTGCCTGCCCGAACCGTGCTCCGAGGTTGACCGTGAACCCTGCCGCCGCTCCATCCGCCATCAAGTCAAACACCGTGTCTGCCGAGGCATCTGTCCCGCTGGGTGACAGCTATATCGAGAAAAACACGCCGCTGTTCAAGCGCACCGCGCTGGCCTTGTTCGCCGGCGGATTTTCGACCTTCACCCTGTTGTACTGTGTGCAACCGATGATGCCGATGCTCTCGCAAGAGTTTTCCATCACCGCAGCCCAGAGCAGCCTGATCCTCTCGGTCGCTACGGCCATGCTCGCCATCGGCCTGTTGATCACCGGTCCGGTTTCCGACCGGCTGGGGCGCAAGTCGGTGATGGTCATGGCGCTGTTCTGCGCCTCGCTGTTCACCATCGCCAGTGCGCTGATGCCGAGTTGGGAAGGCGTGCTCGTCACACGGGCGCTGGTCGGGCTGTCGCTCAGCGGTCTCGCAGCCGTGGCCATGACCTACCTCAGCGAAGAAATACACCCCACGCACCTGGGACTGGCGATGGGGCTTTACATCGGCGGCAGCGCGGTCGGCGGCATGAGCGGGCGGTTGATCGTCGGGGTAATGATCGACTACGTGAGCTGGCATGCCGCGATGCTGGTGGTCGGCGGTCTGGCGCTGATTGCTGCGGCCGTGTTCTGGAGAATCCTGCCCGAATCACGCAACTTCCGCGCCCGCTCGCTGCACCCGCGCAGCCTGCTGGATGGCTTTGTCGTGCAGTTCCGCGACAAGGGCCTGCCACTGCTGTTTCTGACCGGTTTTCTGCTGATGGGCGCGTTCGTCACGTTGTTCAACTACATCGCCTATCGGTTGCTGAGCGAGCCTTACAACCTGAGTCAGGCCGTGGTGGGTGTGTTCTCGGTGGTGTACCTGTCCGGAATCTACAGTTCGGCAAAGATTGGCTCACTGGCTGACCGATTGGGCCGTCGCCGCGTGCTGTGGGCCGTGATCGTCATGATGCTGTTCGGCCTGAGCCTGACCCTGTTCACGCCATTGGCGGTGGTCATCACGGGCGTGCTGATCTTCACCTTCGGCTTCTTCGGCGCGCACTCGGTGGCCAGCAGTTGGGTCGGCCGCAGGGCTACCGTGGCCAGAGGCCAGGCGACCTCGCTCTATTTGTTCTGCTACTACGCAGGCTCGAGCGTAGCCGGTACCGGCGGCGGCGTGTTCTGGCACTACGCGGGCTGGAACGGCATCGGGCTGTTCATTGGCGTATTGCTGCTGATAGCGCTGGGCGTAGCGTGGCGGCTGGCAAAATTGCAGCCGTTGGCGGGCCGGGGTTGAGCGTTGCAAACACCTGCCGTTCAGTGAACTGTGACGCAACCGGGCCAGGTCGAAGACGTGACGGTTGCATCTCACACAGGTGTTGCGTCGATTCAAGGCTTCATTGACTAGCCCAGCAATGCGCTCAGCACCTGCGCAAACGCTTGTGCACTCTGCTCTTCATCAGCATGCCGTCCTTCGCGAATCACCCAGCGTCCGGCAACAGCGACGTCGCGAATCTGCCGATCACCGCCCGCGAACAGCCAGCGGTTCAGAATGGCGTCGCCCGTCGCGGTCGCGATGTACGGGTCTTTACCGTCCAGCACCAGCCAGTCCGCACGCTTGCCGATTTCTAGCGCGCCGATTTCCTGACCCAGCGCCTGGGCGCCCCCCGCGAGCGCGGCGTCCATCAAGGTTCGGCCCACCATCGGCTGATCGCTGCGGTACAAACGGTTACGGCGCTGGTCGCGCAGCCGCTGGCCGTACTCCAGCCAGCGCAGTTCTTCGACGACGCTGAGCGACACATGGCTGTCCGAGCCAATACCCCAGCGTCCGCCCTGGGCGATGTAATCCACAGCGGGGAAAATGCCATCTCCCAGATTCGCCTCGGTGGTCAGGCACAAACCGGCCACCGCGCCGCTGTTCGCCATGAGCGTCACTTCGTCAGGCTCGGCGTGGGTCGCATGCACCAGACACCAGCGGTTATCCACAGGCGTATTTTCATACAGCCACTGCAAAGGTCGCCGACCGCTCCAGCTCAGGCAGTCGTCGACTTCCTTCTGTTGCTCTGCAATGTGGATATGCACCGGGCAATCCGAGTCGCTGGCGGCCAGTACTGCGCTGATCTGCTCAGGCGTCACGGCGCGTAGCGAGTGAAAGCACAGGCCCAGTCGCTGTGCCGTCTGGCTCGCCACGATCGGCTGCAAACGCGCCTGCAGGTCCAGGTAGCTGTCGGTGCTGTGGATAAATCGACGCTGCCCCTCGTTGGGTGCCTGCCCGCCAAAACCTGAATGGCTGTAGAGCACCGGCAGCAAGGTAAGGCCGATACCGGCGGAACTCGCCGCCTGACTGATCTGCAACGCCAGCTCGGCGGGGTCGGCGTAAGGCTTGCCGGTCGCGTCCTGATGCACGTAATGAAATTCAGCGACCGAGGTGTAGCCGCCCTTGAGCATTTCGATATACAGCTGGCGAGCAATAACGCCCAGTTGCTGCGGCGTGATACGCCCGACCAGACGGTACATGAGGTCGCGCCAGGTCCAGAAGCTGTCGTTCGGGTTGCCCGCCACTTCCGCAAGCCCGGCCATGGCACGCTGGAACGCATGCGAGTGCAGGTTCGGCATGCCGGGCAGCATCGGGCCGCTGACCACTTCAGCACCCTGCCGATCGGCATTGATCTGAATCCGCGTCAATATTCCCTCAGGGCTTACTTCCAGACGGACATCGCTGGCCCAGCCGTCAGGGAGTAACGCGCGCTCGGCAAAGAAGGCTGACATTGACTTCATACCCCATCACTGTAATTTGTATATACATATACAGACGTTTGGCAATCCGGTAAACCGTCGGCAAACTTGCCGTACCACCGCTTAATGGTTAGCTTGAGCGCCTGAATCATCTCGACAACAAGGACACACACGTGCCGACGCCGCCCGCCTCTTCATTATTGGCAGCCCAGATGGGCGAAAGTCCCGCACCCTTGTACGCCCGCGTCAAACACATGATCGCCCTGCAGATCCAGAACGGTACCTGGCCGCCTCATCATCGCGTGCCGTCGGAAAGCGAGCTGGTGACGCAACTGGGGTTCAGCCGCATGACCATCAACCGCGCCCTTCGCGAACTGACGGCCGAAGGCCTGCTGGTGCGCATGCAGGGTGTCGGCACTTTCGTAGCCGAACCCAAGAGTCAGTCGGCGCTGTTCGAAGTCCACAATATCGCTGACGAGATCGCCGCACGAGGCCATCGTCATTCCTGCAAGGTCATCGTTCTCAAGGAAGAAGCGGCAGGCTCCGAGCGTGCGCTGGCGCTGGACATGCGCGAGGGCCAGCGGGTGTTCCATTCGCTGATCGTGCACTACGAAAACGACATTGCCGTGCAGATCGAAGACCGTTTCGTGAACGCCTTGGTCGCGCCGGATTACCTCAAGCAGGATTTCACTCAACAGACGCCCTACGCCTATCTGTCGCAAGTTGCGCCATTGACCGAGGGTGAACACGTGGTCGAGGCTATTCTGGCCGAGCCCGACGAGTGCAAGCTGTTGCAGATCGACGCAGGCGAACCCTGCCTGCTGATTCGACGCCGCACCTGGTCGGGCCGCCAGCCGGTGACCGCTGCACGCCTGATCCATCCCGGCTCCCGTCATCGCCTTGAAGGACGTTTCACCAAATGACCCTGACCCGCATCCTGCGCGCCGTCGATTACCCACGCATGCCGTGGAAGAACGGCGGCGGCAGCACCGAAGAAATTGCCCGTGACGCCGGTCAGGATCTGGACGGTTTCGGTTGGCGCCTGTCGATTGCAGACATCGAGAACTCGGGTGGTTTTTCAGTGTTTGCCGGTTATCAGCGGATTATCACGGTTCTGCAGGGCGCGGGCATGACGTTGTCGGTGGATGGCACCACCAGCCGCCCATTGCTGCCCTCCGACCCGTTCGCATTCAGCGGCGACAGTCAGGTCGAGTGCACGCTGCTCGACGGGCCGATCCGGGATTTCAATCTGATCTACGCTGCACATCGGTACAACGCTCGCTTGCAGTGGATCGACGTGCGCCAGCCGCAAAGGCTGTTCAGTTCGGCCAGCACCTTTGTGCTGTTCAGCATGGCCGAGCAGATTGCGCTGAGCGTCAGTGGTCAGCCCTGGGAAATCCTTGGCAAGCACGACTGCGCGCTGGTGGACAATAACGGCGGACTCATGGAGATCGAGCTGCAATCCTCAGGCGCCAGCCGTTGCTGCCTGATTGAGCTGAACGCCCTTGGCAATGAAGGTATGCTGGGCGCCCTATAAGAATCAGCTTCTCGTTCAAGGACGACCATGACTCAATTCCCGACCAAGGAAACACCCCGAGCCGTCGCCATCCTCGCCAGCTTTCTCGCCTCCGAATCGGCAGGCGGCATTGTATTGATGCTCGCAGCGCTGGCGGCTCTGATCGTCGCCAACTCGCCGCTCTCCGCCGGTTACTTTTCGGTTTTGCACAGCGTGTGGCTGGGCCTGTCGGTCGAGCTGTGGATCAACGATGGCCTGATGGCGATCTTCTTTCTGATGGTCGGCCTGGAGATCAAGCGCGAAGTGCTGGCAGGCGGACTCTCGACCTGGGGGCAACGGGCCCTGCCCGGCTTTGCCGCGGCAGGCGGAATGCTGGTGCCGGCGTTGATCTACATCGCCATCAACTGGGGCAACCCGCAAACGATGAGCGGCTGGGCGATTCCTGCGGCCACCGACATCGCTTTCGCTCTGGGTGTGCTGTCGCTGCTGGGCAACCGGGTGCCGACCTCGCTGAAGGTGTTTCTCGCCGCACTGGCCATTCTCGATGACCTGGGCGCGGTCACCATCATTGCGTTCTTCTACAGTTCCGGCCTGAACCTGCCGATGCTGGTCGCCGCTTTCGCCACACTGGCGGTGCTGATCGTGATGAACCGTCTCAAGGTCCGTCGCCTGCTGCCTTACCTGTTGTTGGGCGCGCTGCTGTGGTTCTTCGTGTTGCAGTCAGGCGTCCATGCCACCCTGGCAGGCGTCGCGCTGGCGCTGTGCATTCCAATGGGCAAGCCTGAAGAGGAAGCCCGCTCGCCGTTGCTGTTCCTTGAAGAGAAGATGCATTACTGGGTCGCGTTTGCCGTGGTGCCGATCTTCGGTTTTGCCAACGCGGGGGTTTCGCTGTCCGGTATCTCGATGGAAAACCTCGTCGATCCGGTGCCGCTCGGTGTTGCGCTGGGGCTGTTCGTCGGCAAGCAGATCGGCGTCTTTCTCGCCGCCGTGCTGGCGATTCGTTCAGGGCTCGCGGTGTTGCCGGAAGGCAGCAACTGGGTGCAACTGTATGGCGTGGCGATCCTGTGCGGCATCGGTTTCACCATGAGCCTGTTCATCGGCAATCTGGCGTTCCCGGGTCAGCAACACCTGATCGACGAAGTGAAAGTCGGCGTACTGCTGGGCTCCGGTGTCGCAGCAATCACCGGAATCATCCTGCTGCGCAGCCGCTTCAGCCGGTCCTGAAAAAATATTTTCAAATCACTGCATCCAGATTGTTTCTTCGCGGGTAGTACATACAGCAGCCACTTCGAGTTGCTGAGCGCGGTTAAACCATCTGGAGATTTCTGCATGAACGCAAAACGCTTGCTCTGCCTTGCAGGTAGTACCCTGGCTTTCACTTGCCTGTCGTCCGTCGCCCTGGCCCAGACCGATCTGCCCGAAAGCGTTCGGGTTCCGGCCGGCCACAAGATCAGCATGCAAACCACCGGGGTTGGCGAAATCACCTACGAGTGCCGCGCAAAAGCCAACATGCCCAACGAAATGGAATGGGCGTTCGTCGGTCCCAAGGCCGTGCTCAATGACAAGAGCGGCAAACAGGTCGGCACCTATTACGGTCCACCTGCCACCTGGGAAGCCAAAGACGGCTCGAAAGTGACCGGCACTCAGGTCGCCGTTGCACCTTCGAGCGCAGGCAACCTGCCGTACCAGTTGGTCAAGGCCAACCCGGCAGAAGGCAAAGGCGCCATGACCGGTGTTGCCTACATCCAGCGTACCGCGCTGAAAGGCGGCGTGGCACCGACCACTGCCTGTGCAGCCAGCAACAAAGGCGCCAAGGAAGTGGTCAAGTATCAGGCTGACTACCTGTTCTGGGCTGCCAACTGATACAGCCAGGCAATCGGGCACCGCGCAGTCAGTGAGCTATGCTGCTGCGCGGGTCCTCGTGATATCAACGAGGCATTAGTCCATCGATGGCGGATTACCTTGTCCTCACACGAATCCCTCTTTGATTACGAAGGCACGTTGCACGCCTGCGCTCGCGGTGAGCGACAGGCTCTGCAGCGTCTTTATGAACAGGAAAGCGCTCGGCTGCTCGGCGTGGTCGTGCGACTGGTTCGCGACCGGGCACTGGCCGAGGACATCGTGCATGATGCGTTCCTGAAAATCTGGACCCGTGCGGCCAGTTTCGACGCATCACGCGGTTCGGCACGCGGCTGGATATTCAGCGTGACCCGGCATCTGGCGCTCAACAACCTGCGCAATACGGCGCGGGAAGTCCGGGAGGACGATGACGGCAGCGAAGATCATCATGAGCAGGCGACGCTGGAAGGCTGGCAGGAAACCGGCGATGCCTTCGACTGGCGCGTCAATCCGGGACGCATTACCTCGTGCCTGGAGCAGCTTGAGCCCGTGCGGCGCAACTGTGTGTTTCATGCTTATGTAGACGGTTATTCGCATCAGGAAATCGCGCAGAAAATCGGCGCGCCACTGGGTACGGTCAAAGCCTGGATCAAGCGCAGCCTGACGGCTTTGCGGGAGTGCATGGGATGACCCGACCTTCGGACGAAAACATTCACGAGCTGGCAGGCGAGTACGTACTCGGCACCCTGTCCGCCGAACAAAGGCTCGACGTCCAGCGTCGCCTGCCCCACGAACCGGATCTGCAGGCCGCGATAGACGCCTGGGATCAACGGCTGTTGCCGTTGACCGAACTGGCGGATCCCGTCAAGCCATCACCCGGCCTGTGGGAGCGGATCGAACGCAATCTGGTGGATCGGGCCGCCCCCAGGGCGCAGCCTGAACAGCGCGTGCGCTGGTGGGACAATCTGGCGATCTGGCGCGGGTTGGCCGGTGCGGGCCTTGCCGCCTCGATGGTGCTGGGCATGACGCTGCTGACCCGCGATCCGGCCCCACCTTCCTATCTGGTGGTACTCGTCGGACCTCAGGACAAGTCCCCCGGCTGGGTCGTGCAAGCCAGCAATCGGCAGGAAATTCAGCTTATCCCGCTGGGCGCGTTCGAAGTACCGGCCGACAAGGCGCTGGAGTTCTGGACCAAGGGGGACGACTGGCAAGGTCCGGTATCGCTGGGGCTGGTCAAACCAGGGCAAAGCCTGAACATCCCGCTTGATAAACTGCCGCCGCTGCAGCCCAACCAGTTGTTTGAGCTGACGCTGGAAAAGTCCACCGGTTCGCCAATCGGCAAACCAACCGGACCGATTCAGTTCATAGGGCGGGCCGTGAAAGTCATTTGAGGCTGGTTTTGTCAGACAATCTATTGATAGTTACCAATAATGAAATAGACCCTCTTTCCTGATGCAACAATACAGCGCTGTTACACATCACATGAATATAAACAGCGCTGTGTGACACTCAAAAGACAACACGGCCTTCGGTCGAAAGCAAACCTGACTGAACATCATCTAAACCGTGTATTCCATACACGCCTTGACCACCTGTTCCCTGATCCAGGAGTTGGAAGGGTCTTGATCGGCGCTCTCACTCCAGACCATATCCAGCGTAAATGTCGGCAAGCCTGCCGGAGCATCCGTGGAAAAATGAATATCATTATTAACGATTAATCGCGCCACACGCCTGGGCAGGGTCACCACCACATCGGAACCCGCAATCATGTGCAGGGCAGCGCCGTAGCTGTTGGCCTTGGCCACGATCTGGCGACTGCACCCCTGCTTGCTCAGCCAGCCGTCTACCATGTTGGTTTCAGACGTCCAGGGCGTCGGGTAGACGTGCCTGCGCGCCACAAAGGTTTCAAGTTCAAAGCCTGTTTCGGGCGGTATGAAGTTACGATCCACCACACAGATTAAATCATCGTCCAACAGTATCTGGGATTTCAGTCCGCTGCCCCCACGGTGGTAATTGGGACCGAAACAAATAACCAGATCCAGCGTGCCACCGTTCAACTCTTTAACGGGAATGTCACGGTGGATCTTTTGAACATTCAACGTGACCGGAACATCATGGGTCGAAAACAACTTCAACAAACCCGGCAAAATCAAAAGTTCGAAATACTCGGGCGCACAGATAGTGTAAATCACATCTTTCTGTGGCGGCGACAAGAGTGCAGAGCCGGCATAACAAACGTTGATACTTTCCACGATTTTCAAAACATGGCTGTACATGGTCGTGGCTTTATACGTGGGTCGCATTCCACTGCGCGTGTTGATAAACAACTCGTCTTCAAAGCTGTTACGCAGCTTCTTCAGGCAGTAGCTGACGGTGGATTGGCTAACAAAAAGGGACTCGGAGACCTCGGTGACGCTTGAGCTTTCGTAAACCGAAATGAAAATCAACAAGTCCTGCATATCCAACTTTCTGAGCATATTGCTTTTAAGCATATCCATATATTCCAGAAGTCCAATGTGCTCGTGGAGTACCCAGCTATTTAGATATTAACAGACCGTTTTTGTTTTTTAAATGGTGTGTAGGAATTTTCCCAAATACATTCGCAGCACGTTTCAGGATCATCACGAACAATGGAGATGCCATCATGCTTATACGCGTGACCGACTGTGAATCACCGCTGTGGAAGCAGGCTGTCGAAATAGTTAAGAGTAAATTTCAGTCATCATATAAAGCGAACATAGAACCCAATCCACAGTATTTCGCCCTCACTCAGGACGAAGATGAAAGAATCATGTCATGCGCCGGAATTACCTTTGGCAATCACCGCACACTGTTTTCCGAACAGTACCTGCCCCGCCCCATTCATGAAATTCTGTCCGAGCGTCACGGGCAGCAGATCGAACGTGCCTCGATTGCCGAAATCGGCAGCCTGATCTCGCACCACGTCACGGCCGGCGTGATCATGGTCAACATGATCCCACTGCTGGCCTGGTGCATGGGCGCGCAGTACCTGCTGTGCACCGTGACCCCGCGCGTGCGCGAAATGATGGAAAGCTGCCAGATCGTCTTCGAACCCCTGCTGACCGCCGACCCCACGCGCCTCTCCGAAGACGGTGGCAAGAACTGGGGTTCCTACTACGCAAAGCGTCCGATCACCGGGTTCATCAAGGTCGACCCGCAACGCTCGCGCTTCGCGGCCATGACACTCGGCACGCTGTTCAATCACCTTCCTGTCCAAACGAGGGTGACGCAATGAGCGCGAATCTGATTGCCCAATTGCGCTCCGCACTGCAGGTTCACGGCGAGAAAGTCTGCGCGGTGGACCACGGAGATACCACCAAATCCCTCACTTACCGCGAGCTGCGCCAACAGGCGTTTGCACTGGCTGCTGAATTGCAGCATCGATTCCAACCCAGGGTGCCAAACGATCCGGTGGTGATCGGCATCGTCACGCGCAATACCAGTCAGTGGTTGATCGCCGACCTGGCCTGTCTGTTCGCTGGCATAACTTCTTTGCCGCTGCCTCTGGCATTCAGTCAGGTCCAGGCAGAAAACCTGGCCGCGCACTGTGACGGTTTTCTCGTTGACTCGGCCGGTCAGAAAACGCTCACCGAGCGCTGGCTTCTGGACCTTCCTGCCAGCAAGGTCCGCCATCTGGATTTACCGGCCATTCCTCAGCCACTGGCCCAGACGGCGGTGGAGCACGACTGGATCTGCAAGATCATTCACACCTCAGGCACGACCAGTAACCCCAAAGGCGTCCGGCTGTCCTGCGCCGCGATTGGCCAGGTGCTGAATTCGCTGCGGTTCAGGATGCCGGCCAATGCCCACCTCCGTTACCTGTCGCTGGTGCCTTTGAGCCTGCTGCTGGAACAGGTCACTGCGTCCTATCTGCCGCTTCTGGCAGGCGGCACGATTCACTTTCTGCCGCAGAGCGAGCCGTTGCTGGGCGAGCCGGGCGCATCGCCTGCGCGCCTGACCGATTGGATTCAACGGGTGAAACCCACCGCGCTCACCGTGCCGCCGGTCATGCTCAACGAATTTCTGCGCAGGCTCCAGGGTAACCGAGAAGCTGCCCAAAGCCTGGCCACGTACCTCACAGAACAGGTGCACATCACCTGCGGCGGTGCGGCAGTGGATATCGACATCCTGCGCGCCCTTGAAGCCGAAGGCGTGTCGGTCTTCCAGGGTTACGGGCTGTCTGAAAACGCCTCGGTGGTGAGCGTCAATACTGCCGAACAGCAGCGCCTGGGCAGCGTCGGCAAGCCGCTGCCGCACGTTCAGGTTCGCATCGGCCTCGACAAGACCATCGAAGTCAAAAGCACGTCGCTGTTCAGCGGTTATTCCGGCACGGACCCGAGCGCCTGCGCCATGAGCGCCGATGGCTGGATGGACACCGGCGACCTGGGCGCACTGGACAGCGACGGTTACCTGTATGTCCACGGTCGCAAGAAGAACGTGATCTGCCTGGCCAACGGCCGAAACGTGAGCCCGGAGCAGGTCGAACTGGAATACCGCAAATACGACGGCGTTCGCGATGCGGCGGTCTTTCTGGACGAAGACCATGGCCTGATCGCCCTGCTGTGCGTCGAGTCGCAGCCGGATCGCCACGACCTGGCGCAGTGGTCGACCAAACGTTTCTCCGACGTGGAGCGCCCCAGCAAGCTCTGGCTGCTGGACCTCGCCAATCCCCTGCTTGAACAGCTGTACACCGTGACCGGTCGCCCCAAGCGGGCCGAGATTGCCGAAGCGTTCGCACACCGTTTTTCACCATCCATGCAAAGGACTTCTGCCGATGAACATGCCTGCCTCTCGCTCTGACAACCCCGAATTCGCGGTGATCGAACCCGCGCAATTCGCCACGCTGACAACCCAGGCGCTCTATGAGTTGCTGGGGACCTATGGCGTGGTACTCATGCGTGACTGTATTCATGAAGCCGAAACCTTCAGCCGGTTCGTGAAGAACAACAGTTCGCGTCTGAGCCTGGACCCGGCCCGCACAATGGTCGGCGGCGCCGCGCAATTGGTCGATGCCGGCACCCAGGAAATCGGTCTGCACTGCGAGAACGGCAACTCTCCGTTCTGGCCGGACATCACCTGGTTCTACTGTCAGGAAGCGCCCCGCCAGGGTTCGCAGACCACGCTCTGCGACGGTGAAGCCGTGCTACGCGCATTGTCGGCCGACTGCCGGACCTTCTTCGAGAACAACCCGATTCGCTACAGCCGCACGGTCAGCGCGGACAAATGGCGTCGTCTGGTCTGCCACTACTCGGCCGACAAGAATGATCCGAGCCTCGTCACGCCGGATGACCTGATGCAGATCGTCGGCAACGACCCGCAGACGCGCATCACCTTCAACACCAGCGACGACTCCATTCACTACGCCTTTTCCACTCCGGCCATTCCGGTTTCGCCGATCAGCCAGCGGCCTGCGTTCGCCAACAGCATCCTCGGTCCGTCGTTCAACTACGAGAAGCCGATCATCGACACCGTCTCGGGCGACGCCATTCCCGAGCAGTTTCTGAACGAGATCGAAGAGGTTTCAACCGCCCTGACCTACCCGGTCGGCTGGCGTGACAACGACATGGTGATGATCGATAACCGCCGGGTCATGCACGGACGCCAGGCCATCGTCGACGACCGCCGTCGCATCTTCAACGCCTTGAGCTATCGCTGAGAGCCCCTATGAAAAACACTAATAAAACCATTGTGGCCGGACTCTACGAGACCTACTCGGACGCACAAGGCCAGGAAATCATCGACCTGTCGGGCGGTTTCGGCTTTCAGGTGCCGGAAGTCATCGACGCCGTCAAAGCCCAGGCCGAGATCATGGGCCTGTCCAACCGGGTATTGATGTCCGAACCCTTGATCGCTCTGTGCCGCCGACTCGCCGGGTTGCTGCCGGATCCTCTGGTCAGCTCCTACGTCTGCAGTTCGGGTGACGAAGCCTTCGAAGGCGCGTTGAAACTGTGCAAGGGGCTGAACCCGCGTCGCAACACACTGGTGTTCATCAAGGGCGGCGACTACGGCTCACTGACCTATGGTCGCAGCCTGACTCAGCCTGACCGCTACAGCGAAATCCAGCGACTGCTGGGCTTCAGGCGCGTTGCCGTCAGTCATGCCGACGATCTGGCCAAAATCGACTGGAACGACTGCTTCGCGGTCTGTTACACCAGCGTCATCACCGACGAAAAGGGCGTTCTGCGCCTGATCGAGCAGCCCTTGCTCGACCGTTTGTATGCCGCAGCCGGTGACGCAAAGGCACCGGTCATCGCCATGGACGTAGCCACCTGCCTGGGCAGCCTGGGCACCCTGTTCGGCTTCCAGCAGTACACCAACACTCCGGACATTGCGGTGCTGGGCGGTCCGTTGGGAGGCAGCGCAGTCCCCATCGGCACCTACACCTGCAGCGAAGAAATGGCCTATACGGTCTATGGCCGCAGTACGCCCGCCAAACATGGCAGCACCACGGCCGGCAACCCGATGGCCTGCGTCGCGGCCCTGACCACGCTTGATTACCTGCACACCCATAATTCGCCTCAGCGCTGTACGCACAACGGCCAGTTGCTGGCCAGCGTACTGACAGACCTGGGCGCTACCGCACTGGGCGGCTGGGTCAGCGTACCGTTGCCCGGTCGCAACGAGGCACAACTGCGCGAAGCCCTTTACCAGAACGGTGTGTATGCAAGCCCGGCGCGCGGCAATGCGCTGGTGCTGCGCTGCCCTCTTACCGCCAGATCCCTGCCTGTCGAACGCGCCGGCCAACGTATCAAGGAGACTTTCAGACATGTCCTCAACCATGCCGCGTGAACAACTGCTGGACGACTGCGAACAGTTCTGGAGCGCTTCGGCCGCCAAGCTCTATCGCATCGGCAAGACCTCGGTGGAAAAAAGCACCGACGGCATTTATGTCACAGACCACACCGGCAAGAAATTCATTGACTGCGCGTGCAGCTACGGTGTGTTCATCGTCGGCCATCGCAACCCGACAGTGCGCGAGCGAGTGCAGGCGCAACTGAGCGAGCTGGCGTGGGTGCCGGAAGGTCGTGAACACCCGACGCAGGCCGTATTGTCCGAACGCCTGCGCCACCTGATTCCCGGCGACTGGGGCGAGGTGCGTTACATGGTGTCGGGCGCCGAGGCCATCGAGCAGACCATGCGCTACGTGCTGCAGGTTCAGAAGCATCGGCGCGGCATCGTCGTGATGACCGATTCCTATCACGGCAAAACCCTGGCAGCCATGAGCATTCTGGGCCAGCAGCAACACCACAGCAGCTACGGCACCTATTCGGAAGAAGTCACCTACGTGCCGTATGGCGATTTCGCGGCGCTGCAAAAGGCCGTGGGCGACGGTGTCTGCGCCATCTATGTCGAACCGATTCTGGGCGGCGCGCACTTGCAGGTTCCGCCCGTCGGCTATATGGCCAATATTCGCGCGCTGTGCGATGCGACCCAGACCCTGCTTATCGCCGACGAAATCCAGACCGGGTTCGGACGCTGCGGCAAGTGGTTCGCGGTTCAGTACGATGACGTAGTGCCGGACATCATGATTCTGTCCAAAGGTCTGACGGGCGGCTACACCTCGTTCGCCTGTGCCGTTTACAGCCAGGCCCTGACCAACCGTTTCCCGCTCGACGAAATCGAACCGGACAACCGCACCACTGGCGGCCATCCACTGGCCTGCTCTGCGGCACTGGCCGCCATCGATTACATCCAGCAGCACAATCTGGTGGAGCTATCGCGGATCAACGGCGGCCTGCTGCGCAATGGCCTGCAACGGCTGGCTTCCCGCTTCCCGCAAATCATTGAAGATGTGCCGGGCGTCGGCCTGATGACCGGCCTGCGCCTGCGAGGTTCGGTGTACGAAGCCTTGATGAGCATGGAACTGGGTAAACGTGGCGTACACGCCGGGCACTCGATGAACGAAAAGGCCGCGCATCCGGTGCTCAGGTTTTACCCGCCGCTGAACATCACACCCGAGGCGCTGGACCACGTCCTCAAGATGATCGAGGAATCACTGGAGGTGATTGCCGCCAAGCCGAAGCTGTTCGTGAAAGTGTTTTCGCTGGTGGTGCGCAACATGTACCAGATTCCGAACAAGTGGCTCGGCAGCAAGAAAGGACTCAAGCATGCTTAAACCGGACGAGTTGACGCTCGAAGAAATGGCCAGCCTGATCCGGCGCAGCGTGTTGACCAGCGTTTCGCTGGTCGACTTCTACCTGCGGCGTATCGAGGAACGCAATCCACACATCAACGCAATCATCCTGCAGGAGCAGCGCGAGAGCCTGTTTCAACAGGCCGAGGAGGCTGACGCCCAGGCACGCAAAGGGCAGTTCAGCGGGCCGTTGCATGGCATTCCGATCACCATCAAGGACGTGTGCCACGTAAAGGGCTTTCGCATGTCCCGTGGCGTGGAACAGTGGCGCAACGAACCCAGCGCCGTTGACGCCACCGCCGTGGCCCGCTTGAGAAAAGCCGGAGCGATCATTCTCGGCATCACCAACGTGCCAGAACTGTGCATGGCCTTCGAAACCGAGAACCTGCTGTACGGCCGTACGCTCAACCCGCACGACTCAAGTCGTACCGCAGGCGGCAGCAGTGGCGGTGAAGCGGCGGCCATCGCTGCAGGTCTTTCACCGGCAGGTCTGGCCTCCGACGCCTGCGGCAGCGTGCGTATTCCGGCCCATTTCAACGGTATCTGTGGTCTGAAGCTGACCCAGGGCCGCGTCCCGCTGAGCGGGCAATACCCCAACGAACGCTCGGGCCTGTTCCACATCACTTCGGCCTTCGGCGTCATGGGCCGGTATGTCGACGACCTGCGAGTGCTGGGCAAACTCATCAGCGGTGCCGATCAGAAAGACCCGGACACCGTGGACGTACCCTTTGCACCCGGCAAGCCTTTGCAGGACCTGCGAATCGCGGTATCGGGCAAATCGTCCGTCGCCCGTGTGACCCCGGCCGTCCAGAGTGTGCTGGATGCAGTCGCCATACGCTTGAACGATGTGGTCAGCGCAGTAGAGGACGCACGGCCGCCCCTGCTCGAAGAAGCGTGCGACGTGTTGTGGCGGGTCTTCATCACCGGTGGCGACGGCGGCAAGGGATGGGAAGCGCTGTTCGCTGCCATCGGCAAGCACCAGTTCACCAAAGCAACCGCGCAACTGCTGGAAATGAGCCGTGGCGTCGAGCTGAGCACCGAAGAGCTGAAGCGTGACTGGGTCATGATCGACACATTCCGCCACCAGCTTGCGCGGTTCTTCACCGACTACGACCTGTTCATTTCCCCGGTGTATGGCGATGTCGCGTTTGCCCACGGAGCATCCCTTGAGGACCGGGGCCGCTACGCATTCGTCTTCCCCTTCAGTCTGTCGGGGTCACCGGCGGCGGTTATCAGGTGCGGCCACGATCCGGAAAACGGCATGCCGATCGGCATTCAGATCGTCGCGCCCCACTGGCAGGAAGAACAACTGCTAAGAGTGGCTTCCTACCTTGAGAACGAGTTCGAAGGCTGGCAGCCAGCCTTCGTCGAGGCGGGCTGACGTCAGGCTGTGGCAAGCTTGCGCTGGCGGCTCTTGAGCACCAGCGCAACCATGCCGAGCAGGACCAGCAAAGCGCCAGTAACCCCCATCGATACCGGCTGCTCCCCGAGAAACCAGCGAGACAGGGTGACGAACAGCGTGCTCAGGTAGACGTAGGAAATCACTGTCGAAGACCCGATGACCCCGATGGCGCGGTGCAACAGCCAGAACGTCCCGAGTGTGCCGAACAGCGCCAGGTAAAACAGCCAGAAAACGTCGATCGCCACCAGCTCCGCCCCGGTCCGCCAGCCTCCGGTCACAGCGGCAATCAGCAGCAGAAAGAGTGCGCCAAACAACATGTTCCAGAACGTCATCGCGACCGGGCTGGTGTCGCTCAGCGCCTTGAGCTTATAGCGCTGACTCAGTGGGGAATAAAGCGCCATCGCCAGACAGCCCACACCGTAGACCACCAACGCGTACAGCGAAGGCGTGGCATCCGCATGCGACCCTGCGACGATCAGCAACACAGCGCCCACGGCAGCGGTCAGCATCGGAAATACCCGGCCTTTGAGAATCATCCCGTGCATCAGCGCCACCTCGAAGCACAGCGTCATCAGCGGCACCAGGGTGTAAAGCGTTGCGGTGTGCACCGCCGAGGTGTAGCGCAGGGCTTCGAACAGCGAGCCGAAATAGACCGCCAGCAGCAACCCCAGCACACAGTGACAACGCAGTCGGCTCATGCTCATCGACAGGTTGCCCTTCACCAACAGAATCGGCAGGAACAACAGCGCCGAGAACAGCAGACGCAGCCCGGTCAGCAGCACAGGATCAACCGCCTGGCTCACATAGCCGGCGGCAAAAAACGATGAGGCAATCAAGGCTGCCCAAATAACCATTCCGCCATGGGCGGTTGAAAAACCAGCGTCTTTCATCATGCGCTCCGAAAACAGGATCAATACGCATGATGGGTAAACAGCACGGAGTACGGGTGCTAGTTTTTAAATAAGTACGCCCAGTTATTCACTTACAGTTATTCGTCAGGCGGCCGGGCGGGCGGCATTGCAGGCAATCTCGAACAGACGCCCGACCTCCGCCGATGTGGGCCGGACGCCAAACTGGCCTTGCAGACAGTTGTCGAACGCCGAGCGTGAATCCAGTAACACCGTCTCCTGCGCTTCATTCACGTAACGCAGATTCAACAGACGTCTGCGCCCCCCGCGGGCATAGCGGGTCAACACCAGGTTGTGGCAGAAAATGGAGTCGGGCGAGGTGGCCGAATAGTGGTTGGCCGTGTCGATGTGTTCCTGCCGCGAAGGCTCATCGCCCAGTCGGTATAACTCGTCCCACTGGCCCTGCTCGCTGATCCACAATCCTCGGCCGCTGCCGGATGAACGCACCTGAAACGCCAGCGTGTTCTGCGGCCGCGCGCTGGCGGTGTCCAGCTCGATGGGCCAGAGCAGACCGTTACCAAAACCGGTATCGCACAGCAGCACCCGGCCTGCGACCTGTGTCAGAAGGTAAAGGTGCGAAGGTGGCAGAACACGGTCACCTGTGCGGTAGACCACCCGCGCCAGATAAGGCGTCGCCTCGATACCCTGGCGCTCCAGATGCGCCTTGAAAGCCGAGTTCAGCTCATGGCAATAACCGCCCCGATACCGCGCCAGCGAGCGCAGCAGTGTGTCGGGCGAAAGATCGGGAGGCCCGTTCAGCAAAGCGTTGAGGTTGTTGAAAACGTAGCGTTGCGTCCAGGTGCGATGAAGACCGAACACTTGATACATCTGTGGCGAGTGAGCTTGTGCGGCCATGAACACATCCTTTTGCCAGCGTCTGGCGGTTTCGTTGCGCCGTCTCTGTCACGCAGCCTGATGCCCTCATCAAACTGGGCAGATTAAGCCGCTTCGCCAACCCCTCCACAAACGAAAATCTACCGCTCAGCTATCGAGAAATCAGGTTTAACGGACGCGCCCTCCTGCTGTGCATCATTCTGTTACCTGCCGCCCCAAAACAGCGCAGGAAACGTATCAGGTAACAGATTCAGGACGGGTCAGGAAAACACCCCGTGATCCATGCCTTCTCCAGACTCCCTTTAAACCGGGCATCTGCGCGGCGGCATACGTCGTCATTTCAAGTTGGCCTTCGGATTGCATATGCTTGTATATACGAGTAGAGACAAGTTGGCCGACTGGTTCTGCCAGACGGATGCAGGCGCCCTTCACGGGCTGGTTTGGAATGATCGCCGAGGATTTTTTTGTGACCGAGAATAATCAAGACCTGAAGCAGGACTGGACCCGTCACCGCGAAGGCGAGGTGCGTGCTGCACGTGGTACGCAACTGACGGCAAAAAGCTGGCTGACCGAAGCGCCCTTGCGCATGCTGATGAACAACCTGGACCCGGAAGTGGCCGAAAACCCCAATGAACTGGTGGTGTACGGCGGCATCGGGCGGGCGGCGCGCAACTGGGAGTGCTACGACCAGATCGTCGAGAGCCTCACCCAGCTGAATGACGACGAGACGTTGCTGGTGCAATCCGGCAAGCCGGTCGGCGTGTTCAAGACTCACAGCAACGCCCCGCGCGTGCTGATCGCCAACTCCAACCTGGTGCCGCACTGGGCGAGCTGGGAGCACTTTAACGAACTGGATGCCAAGGGGCTGGCGATGTATGGCCAGATGACCGCTGGCAGCTGGATCTACATCGGCAGCCAGGGCATCGTGCAAGGCACCTACGAAACCTTCGTCGAAGCCGGTCGTCAGCATTACGACGGCAACCTCAAAGGCCGCTGGGTACTGACCGCAGGCCTGGGCGGCATGGGCGGCGCGCAACCGTTGGCCGCGACACTGGCCGGTGCCTGCTCGCTGAACATCGAATGCCAGCAGAGCCGTATCGATTTCCGCATCAAGACTCGCTACGTCGATGAACAGGCCGTCGATCTGGATGACGCGCTGGCCCGCATCGCCAGATACACCGCCGAAGGCAAGGCCATCTCCATCGCCCTGTGCGGCAACGCGGCCGAAATCCTGCCGGAAATGGTGCGCCGTGGCGTGCGCCCGGACATGGTGACCGACCAGACCAGCGCCCACGACCCGCTCAACGGCTACCTGCCAAAAGGCTGGAGCTGGGACGAGTACCGCGCGCGCTCGGTGAGCGAGCCGGCCAATGTGGTCAAGGCCGCCAAGCAATCGATGGCCGAACATGTCGAAGCCATGCTGGCTTTCCAGAAAGCCGGTATTCCGACCTTCGACTACGGCAACAACATCCGCCAGATGGCCAAGGAAGTCGGCGTCAAGGACGCTTTCGATTTCCCCGGCTTCGTTCCGGCCTATATCCGTCCGCTGTTCTGCCGTGGCATCGGCCCGTTCCGCTGGGCCGCGCTGTCGGGTGACCCGCAGGACATCTACAAGACCGACGCCAAGGTCAAGGAACTGATCCCGGACGACGAACACCTGCACAACTGGCTGGACATGGCCCGCGAGCGCATCAGTTTCCAGGGTCTGCCTGCCCGTATCTGCTGGGTCGGTCTGGGCCAGCGCGCCAAGCTCGGCCTGGCGTTCAACGAGATGGTACGCAGCGGCGAGCTGTCGGCACCGGTCGTGATCGGGCGTGACCACCTGGACTCCGGTTCGGTCGCCAGCCCCAACCGCGAAACCGAAGCCATGCGCGACGGCTCCGACGCCGTGTCCGACTGGCCGTTGCTCAACGCCCTGCTCAACACCGCCAGTGGCGCAACCTGGGTGTCTCTGCACCATGGCGGCGGCGTCGGCATGGGGTTCTCGCAGCACTCGGGCATGGTGATCGTCTGCGACGGCACCGACGAAGCCGCTGCGCGAATCGCCCGTGTGCTGCACAACGACCCGGCCACCGGCGTCATGCGCCACGCCGACGCGGGGTATGACATCGCTATCGAATGTGCCAAAGAGCAGGGCTTGAACCTGCCGATGATCGGACGTTAAGGAACCTGTCGGTCATCACCGACAGCCCTCGGGAACGGGCGTGAAAACGCCCGAAGGCCGGATGCCTGTTTTGAAGCTGCCACCATCCCTTTCAGGCGTAGGAGCATCGACAATGAATATGAAAAAGGCCCTGTTGACCACTCTGGTATCCGCTGGCTTGCTCGCCAGCGCCGGAGCGAGTCAGGCCGCCAACTGGTGTGAATCAGGCAAGCCGGTGAAATTCGCGGGCCTGAACTGGGAAAGCGCCATGCTGTTGACCGACATCCTGCAGATTGTGATGGATAAGGGTTACGGCTGCACCGTGGACGCCCTGCCCGGCAACTCCATCGCCATGGAAAACGCCCTGAGCACCAACGACATCCAGATTTTCGCTGAAGAATGGGTAGGTCGCAGCGAAGTGTGGAACAAGGCCGCGGCGGCCGGAAAAGTGGTCGGTGTCGGCGCGCCTATCGTCGGTGCAGTCGAAGGCTGGTACGTGCCGCGTTACGTGATCGAAGGCGATGCCAAGCGCAAGCTGGAAGCCAAGGCGCCGAACCTCAAGTCGATCAGCGATCTGGCGCAGTACTCGGCGGTGTTCAAGGATCAGGAAGAACCCGGCAAGGGCCGTTTCTACAACTGCCCGGCCGGCTGGACCTGCGAACTGGAAAACAGCGAGATGCTCAAGAGCTACGGTCTGGAGAACAAGTACACCAACTTCCGGCCGGGCACCGGCCCGGCGCTGGACGCGGCTATCCTGTCCAGCTACAAGCGTGGCGAACCGATCCTGACGTATTACTGGTCGCCGACGCCGCTGATGGGCCAGGTGGATCTGGTACGCCTGGAAGAAAAAGCCGGGGTGAACAAGACGATCGATATCAAGGTCGGCGTGTCCAAAGTGTTCCATGATGAAGCGCCTGAACTGGTTGCGATGCTGGAGAAGGTCAATCTGCCGATCGACCTGCTCAACCAGAACCTGGGACGCATGGCCAAGGACCGCATCGAATCGCCGAAGCTTGCCCGGATCTTTCTGAAAGAACATCCGGAAGTCTGGCACCAGTGGGTCAGTGAAGACGCCGCGAAAAAGGTGGACGCCTCGCTGTAAACGACTGGGCAGCCGGGCTGAGAGTACCGGTCCGGTTGCCCGTTCGTGAGTCCGATACACCTTACTTGAGAGCCGCTTATGTTCCCTGAAAGCTTCACTTTCTCGATCGCCAACTGGGTCAATGACGGCGTCGACTCGCTGGTGACCCAATACGGCGACGTGTTCCGCCACATCTCAGACACGCTGCTGTGGGCCATCGTCAATCTGGAAGGCCTGCTGCGCATGGCGCCGTGGTGGCTCATGCTGCTCATCGTCGGCGGCATCGCCTGGCACGCCACGCGCAAGGTCGTTACCACGGTGGTGATCGTCGGCCTGCTGTTTCTGGTCGGCGCGGTCGGGTTGTGGGACAAACTGATGCAAACCCTGGCGCTGATGCTGGTCGCCACGATCATTGCCGTACTAATCGGCATTCCGCTGGGCATCCTCTCGGCGCGCAGCAACCGCTTGCGTTCGGTGCTGATGCCACTGCTGGACATCATGCAGACCATGCCCAGCTTCGTTTACCTGATTCCGGTGCTGATGCTGTTCGGTCTGGGCAAGGTTCCGGCGATCTTCGCCACCGTGATCTATGCCGCACCGCCGCTGATTCGCCTGACTGATCTGGGGATCCGTCAGGTCGATGGCGAAGTCATGGAAGCCATCAACGCGTTCGGTGCCAATCGCTGGCAGCAACTGTTCGGCGTGCAACTGCCACTGGCGATGCCCAGCATCATGGCCGGGATCAACCAGACCACCATGATGGCGCTGTCGATGGTGGTGATCGCCTCGATGATCGGCGCTCGCGGGCTGGGCGAGGACGTACTGGTCGGCATCCAGACCCTGAACGTCGGACGCGGACTGGAAGCGGGACTGGCCATCGTCATTCTGGCGGTCGTGATCGACCGCATTACGCAGGCCTACGGCCGCCCACGGCATGAGGCGCAGAAATGATGAGTGCGGAACAGAACAAGATAGTCGTACGCAACGTGTTCAAGATTTTCGGCGGTCGCGAAAAGGAAGCGCTGGCGATGGTCCAGCAGAATCAGAGCAAGGATCAGGTGCTGGCCAAAACCGGCTGCGTCGTCGGCGTGAACGATTTGTCGCTGTCGATTGCCAGTGGCGAGATCTTCGTGATCATGGGCCTGTCCGGCTCGGGCAAATCCACGCTGGTGCGACACTTCAATCGGCTGATCGACCCTACCAGCGGCGAGATTTTGGTCGATGGCGAAGACATCCTGCGCTACGACATGGAAGCACTGCGCCAGTTTCGCCGACACAAGATCAGCATGGTGTTCCAGAGCTTCGGCCTGCTGCCGCACAAGACTGTGCTCGCCAACGTGGCCTACGGTCTGAAAGTGCGCGGTGAGACCAAGGCGCTGTGCGATGAACGCGCGCGTCACTGGATCACCACGGTCGGCCTGAGCGGCTACGAAAACAAGTACCCGCACCAGCTTTCTGGCGGCATGCGCCAGCGTGTCGGGCTGGCGCGTGCATTGGCGGCCGACACCGACATCATCCTGATGGACGAAGCGTTCAGCGCCCTCGACCCGCTGATCCGCGCCGAAATGCAGGACCAGTTGCTGGAACTGCAGGCCACGCTGCACAAGACCATCGTATTCATTACCCACGATCTGGATGAAGCGGTACGCATCGGTAACCGGATCGCAATTCTCAAGGACGGGCGGCTGATTCAGGTCGGCACGCCCAAAGAAATCCTTCACTCGCCCGCCGACGATTACGTGGATCGTTTCGTTCAGCGCCGGGTGGCCACTCTTTAAGGACCGTCGCAGATGTCGCGAGCAGAACAGATCGTCATTGGCGACGCTCCGGCGCGCTGGCAGGACGTGGTGGCCGTCGCCCGGCATGGCGCGCAACTGAGGCTGTCCGACGCCGCATGGGCGAGGATCGACAACGCCCAGGCCATCGTCCGGCAGATCGTGGCCAGCGGCGAGCGCGCCTACGGTGTGAACACCGGCCTGGGTGCGCTGTGCAACGTCTCGCTGGAAGGCGAGCAGCTCAGCCGCCTGTCGCGCAACACCCTGCTCAGCCATGCCTGTGGCGTCGGTGCAGCGCTGACCGACGAACAGACCCGCGCAATCATCTGCGCCGCCCTGCTCAATTATAGTCAGGGCAAATCCGGCATACATCGGCAAGTGGTCGAAGCGTTGCTGGCCCTGCTCAATCGCGGCATCACGCCTCAGGTCCCGGCGCAGGGTTCGGTGGGTTATCTGACCCACATGGCCCACGTCGGCGTCGCCTTGCTGGGCGTCGGTCAGGTCAGCTATCGCGGGCAGATCGTCTCTGCACAGCAGGCGCTGGATGAGGAGGGTCTCAAACCCGTCCTGCTCGGCGCGAAAGACGGATTGTGTCTGGTCAACGGTACGCCTTGCATGACCGGACTGAGCTGTCTGGCCATCGCCGATGCCGAACGCCTGACCCAATGGGCCGACGTAATCGGTGCCATGACCTTCGAAGCCCTGCGCGGTCAACTGGACGCGTTCGATGAAAGCATTCTTGCGCTCAAGCCGCATCCGGGCATGCAGGTCGTCGGCAACAACCTGCGCAGCCTGTTGGCAGGCAGCGAAGTGCTCGCCGGCAGTCAGGGCATTCGGACTCAGGATGCCCTGAGCATTCGTTCGATTCCGCAGGTGCACGGCGCAACCCGCGATCAACTGGCACATGCCATCCGCCAGATCGAGACCGAACTGAATTCGGTCACCGACAACCCGCTGCTGCTCGGCACACCCGACGCCTTCCGCGTGGTGTCCCAAGCCAATCCGCACGGCCAGTCGGTGGCGATGGCGGCGGACCTTTTGTGCATGGCCGTCGCCGAACTGGGCTCGATTGCCGAGCGTCGTCTGGACCGCCTGATCAATCCGATGGTCAGCGGCCTGCCGGCTTTTCTGGTCAGCCAGCCGGGCGTCAATTCGGGAATGATGATCGTCCAGTACGTCGCCGCCTCGCTGTGCGCAGAAAACCGCCAGATGGCGCAACCGGCGGTTGTGGATAACTACGTCACGTCCGGCCTGCAGGAAGATCACTTGAGCCTGGGCACCAGCGCTGCGCTGAAACTGCACAAGGTGCTGGGCAACGCGACGCAAATCCTCGCCATTGAATACCTGCTGGCGGCGCAGGCCTTCGAGTTTCTCAAGGCCCAGCGCTTTGGCGTCGGGACGAACATCGCCTGGCAGCTATTGCGCGAGCGGGTTCCAGCCTACGACGAAGACCGTTGGCTGGCGCCGGACATCGCCAGCAGCGCGGCACTGATCAACGAACAACAGACGCTGGAAAGGGTTTTCCAGCGCTGCCGCGAACACACGGCAATCCAATAAAAAGCGGTCAAGGCCCGGTGTTATCCACGCTGGACCGACGGCGGCGCGTTCAAGAAGCGTGCACGCCCGACATCAATCAAGGAGTAGCTGCATCGTGACCACCCCATCTGCCCACGCCTTCAACCTGATTCCCGGCCAACTGACCCTGGCGCAATTGCGCGCCATTTATCAGCAGCCCGTGACCCTGACACTCGACGCCAGCGCAGACCAGCAGATCGACGACAGCGTGGCGTGCGTCGAGCGCATCCTGGCCGAAAACCGCACGGCGTACGGCATCAACACCGGTTTCGGCCTGCTGGCCTCGACGCGCATTGCCAGTGAAGACCTGGAGAACCTGCAGCGTTCGCTGGTGTTGTCCCATGCCGCCGGTGTCGGTCAGCCGATCAGCGACGAACTGGTGCGGGTGATCATGGTGCTCAAGGTCAACAGCCTGAGCCGGGGCTTTTCGGGGATTCGTCGGGTGGTCATCGACGCGCTGATTGCGTTGATCAATGCCGAGGTTTATCCGCACATTCCGCTCAAGGGTTCGGTGGGCGCCTCCGGCGACCTCGCGCCGCTGGCGCACATGTCGCTGGTGCTGCTGGGTGAAGGCAAGGCGCGCTACAAGGGCGAATGGCTCACTGCAGTCGATGCCCTGAAAGTCGCAGGACTGACGCCGCTGACCCTCGCCGCCAAGGAAGGTCTGGCGCTGCTCAACGGCACGCAGGTCTCGACCGCTTATGCGCTGCGCGGCCTGTTCGAAGGCGAGGACCTGTTCGCCGCCGCACTGACCTGCGGCTCGCTCACGGTCGAAGCGGTGCTGGGGTCGCGCTCGCCGTTCGACGCACGTATTCATGCCGCACGCGGCCAGCGCGGTCAGATCGATTCGGCTGCCTGCTACCGCGACCTGCTGGGGGAAAGCAGTGAAGTGTCCGAGTCGCACCGCAACTGCGACAAGGTTCAGGACCCCTACTCGCTGCGCTGCCAGCCACAAGTCATGGGCGCCTGCCTGACCCAGTTGCGTCAGGCTGCCGAAGTGCTGGAAATCGAAGCCAACGCCGTGTCTGACAACCCGCTGGTGTTCGCCGCCGAAAACGACGTGATCTCCGGCGGCAACTTCCACGCCGAGCCAGTCGCCATGGCAGCGGACAACCTGGCGCTGGCCATTGCCGAAATCGGCTCGCTCAGCGAGCGGCGCATTTCGCTGATGATGGACAAGCACATGTCGCAACTGCCGCCGTTTCTGGTGGCCAATGGCGGGGTCAATTCCGGCTTCATGATCGCCCAGGTCACTGCCGCCGCACTGGCCAGTGAAAACAAGGCGCTGGCCCACCCGCATAGCGTCGACAGCCTGCCGACATCGGCCAATCAGGAAGACCATGTGTCGATGGCGCCAGCCGCCGGCAAGCGGTTATGGGAAATGGCAGAAAACGTTCGCGGGATTCTTGCCGTAGAATGGCTGGCTGCGTGTCAGGGTCTGGACCTGCGCAATGGCCTGAAAACCTCTCCGAAACTGGAGCAGGCCCGAGCCCTGTTGCGCAGCAAGGTCCCGTCCTACGACAAAGACCGCTTTTTCGCACCGGACATTGAAGCTGCCAGCCAGCTGTTGTCCTCAACTTGCCTGAACCCATTGGTTCCTGCACGTCTGCTACCGAGTCTGTGATGCACCGCGAGCCTGGCAGGGCTCGCCATGGTCTGTCGCTGCGGGAAGCCGGATGCAGGCGTTCTCGCAGCTATAGCCATACCAGTAATGAAATGGACCTGAAATGACGTCACGAGATGGTTTGAAACGCGGGTTATCCGCCCGCCACATTCGCTTCATGGCCCTGGGCTCTGCCATCGGCACAGGGTTGTTCTACGGCTCCGCCTCGGCGATTCAACAGGCAGGGCCTGCGGTATTGCTGGCCTACCTGATCGGCGGTGCCGCCGTGTTCATGGTCATGCGTGCGCTGGGCGAAATGGCCGTGCATCACCCGGTGGCCGGTTCGTTCAGCCACTACGCCACGCGCTATCTCGGCCCGCTGGCAGGCTTCGTACTGGGCTGGACCTACGCGTTCGAGATGATCATCGTCTGCCTCGCCGACGTCACCGCGTTCGGGATCTACATGGGCTTCTGGTTCCCGGAAGTGCCGCGCTGGATCTGGGTGCTGGGCATCGTGTTCCTGATTGCCGCGCTGAACCTGTGCAACGTGAAAGTCTTTGGCGAAACCGAGTTCTGGCTGTCGCTGCTCAAGGTCGGCGCGATCATCGCAATGATTCTGGCGGGCTTCGGCATCATGCTGTTCGGCATCGGCAGCTCGACCACGGGCACGGAGATCGGTATCAGTAACCTGTGGGCGCATGGCGGCTTCATGCCCAATGGCGTCGCGGGTCTGATCGCATCGTTTGCCGTGGTGATGTTTGCCTTTGGCGGTATCGAGGTCATCGGTATTACCGCCGGTGAAGCCAAGGATCCGCAACGCTCGCTGCCCAGTGCGATCAACGCCGTGCCGCTGCGCATCCTGTTGTTCTACGTGCTGACGCTGTTCGTGCTGATGTCCATTTATCCGTGGCCGCAGATCGGCACACAGGGCAGCCCGTTCGTGCAGATTTTCGACAATCTGGGCATCGCGTCGGCCGCTACCATTCTCAACATCGTGGTGATTTCCGCCGCCGTGTCGGCCATCAACAGCGACATCTTCGGCGCAGGCCGCATGATGTACGGACTGGCTCGCGACGGTCAGGCGCCAGCCAGCTTTGCACGCCTGTCGCGTCAGGGCGTGCCGTGGATGACCGTGTTGATCATGGGCGTGACGCTGCTGGGCGGCGTGGTGCTCAACTACCTGATCCCCAAAGACGTGTTCCTGCTGATCGCCTCGCTGGCCACCTTCGCCACCGTCTGGGTCTGGCTGATGATCCTGCTGACTCAGGTCGCGATGCGCCGCGCCATGAGCGCTGAAGAAGTCGCCGAGCTGAAATTCCCGGTGCCGTTCTGGCCGTATGCACCTGCCGCCGCCATCGTCTTCATGCTGTTTATCTTCGGCGTGCTGGGCTATTTCCCGGACAACCGCGCCGCGCTGATCGTCGGCGCGGTCTGGATCGTGTTGCTGGTCATCGCCTACCGTCTATGGGTCAAACCCAAATCGCTGACACCTGTCCCCTAGCCTGAGGAGGCCCCGGATGAAAACGCTCTGGAAGAACTGTCACATCGCAACCATGGCACACGGTAACTACTCGATCATCGAGGATGCCGCCATCGTGACTTCCGGAGCGTACATCGAATGGATCGGGCCTCTGGATCAACTGGCAGAACAGGACGCCGAGAGTTGCGTCGATCTGGGCGGGGCGTGGGTCACGCCGGGTCTGATCGACTGTCACACGCACACCGTGTTCGGCGGCAACCGCAGCGGCGAATTCGAGCAGCGGCTGCAAGGTGTGAGCTACGCCGACATCGCAGCCGCTGGCGGCGGCATCGCCAGCACCGTGCGAGCTACACGTGCCGCGAGCGAAGACGAGCTGTACATCAGCGCTGAGCGCCGATTGCGGCATCTGCTCAAGGATGGCGTGACCACCGTCGAGATGAAGTCCGGTTACGGGCTGGATCTGGAGAACGAGCGCAAGTTGTTGCGGGTGATCCGGCGTCTCGGCAACACCCAGCCGGTCACCGTCCGCAGCACCTGTCTGGCCGCGCATGCGCTGCCGCCTGAATACGCCAATCGCGCCGACGATTACATTCATCACATCTGCAACGAAATGCTCCCGGCGCTGGCCGCCGAAGGGCTGGTGGATGCCGTGGACGCGTTCTGTGAATACCTGGCATTTTCCCCGGCGCAGGTCGAGCAGGTGTTCATCACCGCGGGTCAGCTCGGGCTGCCGGTAAAATTGCACGCCGAACAGCTTTCATCGCTGGGCGGTTCAAGTCTGGCCGCGCGTTACAAGGCCCTGTCAGCGGACCATCTTGAGTTCATGACCGAAGACGACGTCATCGCCATGGCGGCGTCGGGCGCCGTCGCAGTCCTGTTGCCGGGCGCCTACTACTTCCTGCGCGAGACGCAACTGCCGCCCATGGATGCGCTGCGCAAACACGGCGTGCCTATCGCGATTTCCACCGACATGAACCCCGGCACCTCACCCGGCCTGTCGCTGCGCCTGATGCTCAACATGGCCTGCACGCTGTTTCGCATGACGCCTGAAGAAGCACTGGCAGGCGTCACGCTCAACGCCGCAAAGGCGCTGGGCATGGGCGACACACACGGTTCGCTGGAAGTCGGCAAGACGGCGGATTTCGTCGCCTGGGACATCGAACGACCGGCTGACCTGGCGTACTGGCTGGGCGGCGATCTGGACAAACGCATCGTGCGTCATGGCATGGAATCACTGGTTTAAAGGAGAAGATTGTGGACAACGTTCTGACATTCACCCGCGGCCGTATTCCGCTGCTGATCAGCATGCCCCACGCGGGCCTCAAGCTCACGCCCGCCGTGGAAGCCGGGCTCGTGGACGAAGCGCTGAGCCTGCCCGACACCGACTGGCACATTCCGCGTCTGTACGACTTCGCTGCAGAACTGGGCGCCAGCACCCTGGCGGCCGAATATTCGCGTTTTGTGATTGACCTGAATCGCCCTGCTGACGACAAACCGATGTATGCCGGTGCGACCACGGGGCTGTTTCCGTCGATCCTGTTCGACGGCGTGCCACTGTTCAAGGAAGGCCTGGCACCGGGAGATGAAGAGCGTGCGCAGTATCTGGAGCAGATCTGGACGCCGTATCACCAGACACTCGAACAGGAACTGCAACGGCTGCGCGACGAGTTCGGCTACGCGCTGCTGTTCGACGCGCACTCGATTCGCGGCCACGTTCCGCACCTGTTCGACGGCCGCCTGCCGGACTTCAACCTCGGCACCTTTAACGGCGCCAGTTGCGATGCGGAACTGGCCAGCAGACTGGAACAGGTCTGCGCGGCAGCCAAGGATTACAGCCATGTGCTGAACGGCCGCTTCAAGGGCGGCCACATCACCCGCCATTACGGCGACCCGGCAAACAACATCCACGCCGTGCAACTGGAACTGGCGCAAAGCACCTACATGGAAGAATTCGCCCCGTTCCATTACCGCCCTGACCTTGCCGAACCGACCCGCAATGTCCTGAAACCGTTGTTGGAAACCTTCATTGCCTGGGGCCAGGAGCGGTTTGGCAGGTGAATACGTCAACACACGATTCCTGTGGACGGCGGCTTGCCGGCGATACGGACGGTCAGACAACCTTTCGCCACCTGACCTGACGCGATCGCCGGCAAGCCGCCTCCCACCCTCCGTCGTCTGCCACACGCAACGGCAGGATCAGCCAGCGCTTACTTCTTGAGCAATCGCAACCCGTTGAACACCACCAGCAAACTGACCCCCATGTCGGCAAACACTGCCATCCACATGGTCGCCAGCCCCGCGAAGGTGATACCGATGAACAGCACTTTGGTGACAATCGCCAGGACGATGTTCTGCTTGAGCACGGTCGAGGTCCGGCGCGACAGGCGAATAAACGCCGGGATCTTGCGCAGATCATCGTCCATCAGCGCGACATCCGCCGTTTCGATCGCCGTATCCGTCCCCGCCGCCGCCATCGCGAAACCGATCTCGGATCGTGCCAGCGCAGGCGCATCGTTGATGCCGTCGCCAACCATCCCGACGCGATGGTTCTGCGCGTACAGCCCTTCAATCGCCGCCAGCTTGTCCGCAGGAAGCAGGTTGCCCTGCGCCTGATCGATGCCCACCTGATCGGCAATCGCCTTGGCCGTGTGCGGGTTGTCGCCCGTCAGCATCAGGGTCTTGATACCCAGTTTATGCAGTTCGGCGATGGCCTGACGGCTGGTTTCCTTGACCGTATCGGCCACGGCAAACAGCGCCAGCGGACCGGTTGAGTCGAGGAGCAGCACCACGCTCTTGCCCTGCATTTCCAGCGCATCCAGACGTGCCTCCAGTTCAGGCGAGCACAGACCCAGTTCCTCCACCAGACGATGATTGCCCAGATGGTACAGGCGGCCATTGATCTCGCCCTTCACGCCGCGCCCGCCCAGCGCTTCGAAGTTCACCACGTCATGCACGGCAGCGCCCGCTTCGGACGCCTTGGCAATGGCTTGAGAAACCGGATGATCGGAGCGACCGGCAAGGCTTGCGGCGATGGCAGGCGCGGTGTCGGCTGCCTCGTTATGCAGCGCAACATAATCGGTTTGCACCGGCTTGCCATGCGTCAAGGTCCCGGTCTTGTCGAGGGCCAGATAATCCAGCTTCTCGCCCATTTCCAGGTACACACCGCCCTTGATCAAAATACCTTTGCGCGCCGCAGCCGCCAGGCCACTGACGATGGTTACAGGCGTGGAGATCACCAGCGCACACGGGCATGCGACGACCAGCAGTACCAGCGCACGGTAGATCCAGTCGAACCACGCGCCGCCAAAGAACAGCGGAGCCACGAGCGCAACCGCCAACGCCACCACAAACACCACCGGCGTGTAGATACGCGAGAAGCTGTCGACGAAGCGCTGAGTCGGGGCGCGCGATCCCTGGGCCGCTTCAACGGCATGGATGATCCGCGCCAATGTCGAATTATTCGCCGCCGCCGTGACGCGATACTCCAGCGAACCCGCCTGATTGATGGTCCCCGCAAACACCTTGTCGCCCACGGCCTTTTCGACCGGCAGGCTTTCCCCGGTGATCGAGGCCTGATCGATAGTCGATTGTCCGGACACGACTTCACCGTCCAGCGCGATACGCTCACCAGGCCTTACCCGCACGATGGCGTCCATTTCAACCTTTTTGGCATCAACTTCCAGCCAAACGCCATCCAACTGGCGAACCGTCGCCAGTTCCGGCGTCAACTGCATCAAACCGCTGATTGCGTTACGCGCACGATCCAGCGACTTGGCTTCAATGAGTTCAGCCACCGTGAACAGGAACATCACCATGGCCGCCTCAGGCCATTGCCCGATCAGCACGGCGCCGGTCACGGCGATGCTCATCAGCGCATTGATGTTCAGATTGAAGTTTTTGAGCGCAATCCAGCCTTTTTTGTAGGTCGTGAGGCCGCAACTGAAGATCGACACCAGCGCCAGCAGCGCAACGACCCAGGTCGGGCCCAGCGAAGCAAAATGCACCACTTCGGCTGCCAGCGCCGCGACGCCGGACAGCGCCAGCGGCCACCAGTGTTTCTTCGGAGCAGGAGCAGCCGCGGCGTCTGAAGTCGCCCCCTCTTCAATCAGGTCGGCCTGCATGCCCAGCGAACCGATGGCCTCGCGAATCGGATCGGTCGACGGCAAGTCATGCCAGACGCCGAGGATGCGATTGATCAGGTTGAATTCCAGTTTCTGCACGCCCGCCAGCTTGCCCAGTTTGTTCTGGATCAGGGTCTGCTCGGTCGGGCAGTCCATCGCTTCGATACGAAAACTGCTCAACCGCGCATCGGCTGACGAGGCGTTATCGAGCGTCACGACGGCGGGCGCTGCCTTGCTGGAGCAGCAAGAATGCGCATGTTCTGCGTGCACGTCTTCGTGCTCGTCATGACCGTGTGTCGGGGTAGCTTTGCTGATCGGGCCCATTTGGCGCGCTCCTGGATTCTGCTTGTTGCCAAGTGAACACCCTGTAGCCACTATAGGGTCAAGCACTAAAAACGAGAGGCAGCCCATGAAGATCGGTGAACTGGCGAAGTTGACGGATACGCAGGTCGAAACTGTCCGTTATTACGAACGTGAAGGTCTGCTGCCCGCCCCCGCGCGCAGCGATGGCAATTACCGTCTGTACACCCAGGCCCACGTCGAGCGGCTGTCGTTCATCCGCAATTGCCGCAGCCTGGACATGACGCTGGAAGAGATTCGCAGCCTGCTGAACCTGCGCGACAGCCCGCAGGATCAATGCGAAAGCGTCAATGCGCTGATCGACGAGCACATCGAACACGTCAACGCCCGGGTCGCCAGCCTGCAGGCGCTGCAGCAACAACTGCTTGATCTGCGCCAACGTTGCGGCAGCGGCGAGGCCGATCACTGCGCGATTCTGGAAAGGCTGGAAGTCACCGGCGCCGTCGCCTCACCCGAAGGCGAGCCCTCGCATGTGGGGCGCAGTCACAGTCATTGAGGCTCAATGCCCGACCGGATCGTGCCGATGCTTCGCGTCATGATCCGGCTGATCACACCGCTTCGAAGCCATCCACATACAGAACCTGATAACGCGCCATGGCGTCGCCAAGCCGTTGCCTCAGGTAGCCATTCGCATGGCCCAACGCATTCAGGATCTGCTCGGACTCGATCAGGTAGGACGCTCGCTTGGCATGCGTCCATTTGGCAGGCGCTGACTGCAGATTGGTGATGCGGTCGCACAGCTTGACCGCCGCCGCTTCACGGGAATGCTCGGCGATACCCTGAAAATAACGCTCCTCGGAAAACGGCACGATCAGGTTCTTGCTCAGGCACGCAACGGTCGATGCGACCTCTGCGCCAAACGCCTCCTGCAACTGCGCCGTCGTCACATCAGTGTCTTCCACTACGTCATGCAACAGCGCAGCAGGCAGCGCAATCTCGAATGCACCCACGGGTTCCTCGCGATGGGCAAAGATCAGCTCATTGGCAACCATCGCCACGTGGGTGGTGTAAGGCAGATCCGAACTGGTCATCGTCTGTCCGACGTGAGCTTGAGACGCGAACAGCCAGGCTTTGTTGTAGAGATGTTGCAGGTCGAGGGTGGGCATCAGGTGGTTCCTATGCTGAGGGGGTCAGATCACCCTGTGGGAGGCGGCTTGCCGGCGATAGTGTCAGGTCAGCCAATGGTGGAGCGTCAGAAAGAGCATCGACGGCAAGCCACCTTTTACAAGGTTTTGCATTCTTCCAACGAGAGCTGTGAGTAATGCCGGACACGGACCGTGAGAAGCGCTACAACGCATCCAACTCAAGCCTTCGGGACGTCCTCAACGCTTTGCTCGGGCTCGGGCTCGGGCTCTTCGGCCGCTGGCGACTCGGGTGTGAGGTCCAGGAGGTCCGGGCCGTCATCTTCGACCCCCTCTCCCTCACTCTCCTCAGGCTCCACCACCAAAGGCGCCAACAGACTCGGATCGGTCACCCCCGTCAGCTTCTTGCGCAGACGCTGCAAATCCCCGACGCTGAGTTTCAACAGCTTCGCCGACTTGGTCTTGAGCAACTGGGTGACGCTTTCTTCCTCGCCCAGCTGAGCCATCTGCCCGGCCAGGTTCATCGCCAGCACCTCGCGCTTGTAGATACCGGTGTTGTACTGATACACCGCCGCGATCAGCTCGCGCAGTTCCAGCGGCAGACGCCAGCGGGTGCGCAGCGCAGAACCGAAGGACGCCGAGTATTGCTCCAGCGCCTGATCAATCGCCTGTTCATTCAGCTCACCGCCCGCCAGCAGCCATTCCTGCAGACAGCCCAGCACCGCCAGATCACCCAGCGATTGCAGCAATCCGGCGCAGAAGCAGCGCTCGACATCCAGCTCGAGCATGCCGCCCAGAATCCGTGCGTAGTCCGCTGTGCGTTGCGACAGGGTCCAGAACTGACTGGCCTTGGCCAGCAACGCGTCGCTGGTCAGCACCGCCATGCGCTTTTTGGCCAGACCCGACGCGATGGTAGCCGTCTGCGGTGCGCCCAGCACCGCCATCGCGCCACCCAGCGTCTGCACAGGCTTTCCCAAATGTTGGGCCGCCGTGTTTGCAGCGGCGATCAACACTGCCGTAATGTGCGGATCGTTGCGCAACTCCTGCTCCAGCAGCGTCGCATCCAGCCCGCTTGATCCCTGGCTCAGTTGAATAGCATTGGGCACATCAACAAACAGCGGCGCGCCATCAGCCACATCGCGACGCTTTTCCAGAAACTTCATCAACGTCAAACCCGGCGTCAGCGCAGGCATGTCGCCCGGTGCAGCCGAACGACGGCCCAGCAGCAACCCTTCCAGACGCTGCTTCAGGCCCACAGTATCCAGGGGTTTGGTCAGATAAGCCGTCGGCGCGAGCGGCAACACCTCGCGCACGCTGGCCGCATCACTGCGGTTGCTGATCAGAATGAACGGGATCGGCGGCTGACGACGCAGGTTGCGAATGCCGCGCAAGAGGCTCAGCCCATCGATGGCGGGCAGCTCACGTGCAGCAATGACCAGGTCCGGCAGGTGTTTTTTCATCCATTCAATGGCTTGCCTGCCGTCGGTGCACATCTCCAGCTCGATATCACCACGCACACTCAGCACCAGCTCGCTGAGAGTTTCGCGAACCCACGGATCGGACTCAGCAATCAATACGCGAGGTACCGCGGGTAAAACTACAGCAGTCATCAGGACTCTCCGACATCGATGCGTTCACCTTAGCCAAAGCCTTCGCCCGGATATAGCCAAAACAGTGAAATACCTTCGTTCAGACCAAAAAAAACCCGTCGAAACGGGCTTTTTTTGTCTGTTTGGTCACAAATCAACCAATCCGTGACCGCACAGCGGATCAGGCGATTTCAGCGAAACATTCTTCGAGAATGGCCAGACCTTTGGTCAGCAGTTCGTCTTCGGCAGTCAGCGGAACCAGCACGCGCAGGACGTTGCCGTAGGTGCCGCACGACAGCAGGATCAGACCCTTGTCACGTGCCTTGGCCACAACCTGAGCCACGGCCGCTGCGTTCGGCTTGTGCGAGTCGCCGTCTTCGAACAGCTCCAGCGCAATCATCGCGCCCAGCGCACGAACTTCGCCGATGACCGGGTGCTTGGCCTGGATGGCTTTCAGGCCAGTGACCAGACGCTCGCCGACCGACTTGCAACGCTCCAGCAGGTTCTCTTCTTCAAAGATATCCAGCACCGCCAGTGCCGCCGCGCACGCCACCGGGCTACCGGCGTAAGTGCCGCCCAGACCGCCCGGCGCGATGGCATCCATGTACTCGGCCTTGCCGCACACGCCCGCCAGCGGGAAGCCGCCTGCGATGGACTTGGCGAAGGTGGTCAGATCGGCCGCAACGCCCATCTGCTCCATGGCGAAGAAGGTGCCGGTACGGCCAGCGCCCGTCTGCACTTCGTCAGCGATCAGCAGAATGCCGTGCTTGTCGCACAGCTCGCGCAGACGCAGCATGAAGGCTTTCGGCGCCACGTAGAAACCACCTTCGCCCTGCACAGGCTCGATGATGATGGCGGCGATGTCTTTCGGCTCGGCGTCGTTCTTGAAGATGCGTTCGATGCTGGCGATGGAATCGTCAACGCTCACGCCATGCAGCTCGCACGGGTACAGCGCACGGAAGATACCGCCGGGCATCAGGCCCATGCCGGCCGAGTACGGCACGACCTTGCCGGTCAGACCCAGGGTCATCATGGTGCGGCCGTGGTAAGCGCCGGTGAAGGCGATCACGCCAGCACGGCCAGTGGCCGCGCGGGCAACCTTGACGGCGTTTTCGACCGCTTCGGAACCGGTCGTCACCAGCAGGGTTTTCTTCTCGAAATCACCCGGCACCTTGGCGTTGATCTTCTCGCACAGCTCGACATACGGCTCGTAAGCCAGCACCTGGAAGCAAGTGTGCGTCAGCTTGGTCAGCTGCTCCTGCACGGCAGCAACGATTTTCGGGTGCAGGTGACCGGTGTTCAGTACCGCAATACCGCCCGCGAAGTCGATGAACTCACGGCCTTCAACGTCGGTAACGGTGGCGTTCCTGGCCGAAGCAGCGAAGATCGGGTGAATCTGACCCACGCCACGCGGGACGGCAGCATGGCGGCGTTGCATCAGGGAGTCGTTTGTCTTGCTCATGTATTCCTCATTCGCCGCTCATCGGTCGGCGTAGCTCAAGGATCAAGCGGGCTGGATCAGTTGCAACAGCATACGATGATCGACTGTCGCAGCCTTCAGGCCACCAATAAGTTTGGGGTGCAGCAAAAGCCGATGACACGTCGCTCTCGCGCGCCATCGGCTGCAATAACTCTGGCCGGACAGTCTGGATCAGACCGACAGGCAGAGGTATTTGATTTCCAGATAATCTTCGATGCCGTACTTGGAGCCTTCACGACCCAGGCCCGAGGACTTGATGCCGCCGAACGGTGCCAGTTCGTTGGAGATCAGGCCGGTGTTGATACCCACCATGCCGTATTCCAGCGCCTCGGCCACGCGGAACACGCGGCTCATGTTCTGAGCATAGAAGTACGACGCCAGACCGAACTCGGTGTCGTTGGCCATTTCGATCACTTCGGCCTCATCCTTGAAGCGGAACAGCGGTGCCAGCGGGCCGAAGGTTTCTTCCTTCGCGACAGCAGCATCTTTCGACACGTTGACCAGAATAGTCGGTTCGAAGAACGAGCCTTCCATGCTGTTGCCACCGGACAACACTTTAGCGCCCTTGCTCACGGCGTCGGCAATGTGTTCCTTGACCTTGGCCACGGCCTTGTCGTCGATCAGCGGACCGGTGGTGATGCCTTCTTCCAGACCGTTACCGATCTTGAGCTTGGCCACGGCAACCTTGAGCTTCTCGGCGAACGCGTCGTACACCGCGTCCTGCACGTAGATACGGTTGGCGCAGACGCAGGTCTGACCGTTGTTGCGGTACTTGGAGATCATCGCGCCTTCAACCGCCTTATCCAGGTCGGCATCGTCAAACACGATGAACGGCGCGTTGCCGCCCAGTTCCAGCGAGACTTTCTTGATGTCCTTGGCGCATTCGGCCATCAGCTGACGACCAATGTCGGTCGAGCCCGTGAAGGACAGCTTGCGCACGATCGGGTTGCCGGTCAGTTCGCTGCCGATATCGCCCGCGCTGCCCGTCACCACACTGAACACGCCCGCCGGAATACCCGCACGCTCGGCCAGTTCAGCCAGCGCCAGTGCAGAGTAAGGCGTCTGCGAAGCAGGCTTGAGCACCATGGTGCAACCCGCCGCCAGCGCAGGACCGGCTTTACGGGTGATCATCGCGGCCGGGAAGTTCCACGGCGTAATCGCAGCGGTCACACCAATTGGCTGCTTGAGCACGATCAGGCGCTTGTCCGGCTGGTGACCGGGAATCACATCGCCGTAGACGCGCTTGGCTTCTTCCGCGAACCACTCAATAAAGGAAGCGGCGTAAGCAATCTCGCCCTTGGCCTCGGCCAGCGGCTTGCCCTGCTCCAGCGTCATCAACAGACCCAGGTCGTCCTGGTTCTCGATCATCAGCTCGAACCAGCGACGCAACTTGTTGCCCCGCTCCTTGGCGGTCAACGCACGCCAGGCGGGCAGCGCCCTGTCAGCCGCCTCGATCGCACGACGCGTCTCGGCCGCGCCCATTTTCGGCACCGTCCCGAGGATCTCGTTGGTGGCAGGGTTATTGACCTTGATCGACTGACCACCGTCCGCATCCAGCCACTGGCCGTTGATGTAGGCTTGCTGGCGGAACAGTTTGGAATCTTTGAGCTGCATGTCGGCCTCCTAAACAGCACCGCACAAGGGCGGAGCGAACACATGAATATCGATGCACCCCCGTTGGAAGTCATCGCCGGGAAAACATTCCATCGGCCTGAGCGATGCGCGGCGCGAGAAAGCGCGAAGACCGAACAAGAACGTTTGAAATCTCAAACGAATCCTAGGGACTGCGGGGGTAAAGGACAATAGCCTGTTCGAAAAAAAGAACGGGGTGTTGAGGTGGGATTGGAGGGTTTGCGTGATTTTCAGGCACGGGACGGGTAAAGCGTGCGAAATCGACAACAGCCGCTCGCCAGCATGGACGCCCGCCCATCAGATGAGTATCATGGCGCCCGCGTTGCACCAGTAGCTCAGCTGGATAGAGTACTGCCCTCCGAAGGCAGGGGTCGTGGGTTCGAATCCCGCCTGGTGCGCCAATGAATTCAAGGCTTTTCAAGGCTTATAGCCTTTGTCCCCCACTCGCCGAAACGTCCGTGACAGCAGGGTGACAGCAAGCAGCGATACTAATGGCCCTCCTAAGGGGAAGGTTGCAGGTTCGAACCCCGCCTGGGACACCATATATTTAGGAGGCTTTGGCCAATGTGGTTGCCGCGCCGTTAGTCCCATGGGTGCATGATGGGTGCAACAGCCTACTTCAAGCCCTCCGATGCCGAGCCACAAGCGACAGAGTGAGCCGGCGCATCTGCCGATGCGATCGCCAAATGAGCGCCAAAGAACATCAGTCCCCAAATTGAGTTTCCTGCGTCGTCGAATACCACTCTGTAGACGAACGTCGATTCATTCAGGTGTTTTGGCTGAGTGCTGTTTAGGGCGGTCTGAATTAGAGCAACCTGGCCGGGATCTTCGATCTGTTCAAAAGCATCTACTGTCACTTTGGCTGCAATTCCCAGCGCCGAACCTCTCTCAACCCAGTAAAGGGCTCTAACGATTCGGGTTATCACCTCCCGGTACTCTTTCCCATTGAAGCGCACGGCCACTGCCGGCCTAAGAATTGGCCCATTGAAGTGATGGAATGTGCGCTGGGCGGACTGAAACACCTTACGGCTCAGTTTTTTATTTGCGGCTAAAGTTTTCTGCATCGATTCGATCACAAGAGACTGGTCTCCTCTGGCTTCGCCAGTGCTCAGGCCTATCATGATCTTCACTATCTCATCCGCTAGAGATCCCCCTTGATTGCATTTCGGGCACGCTGGAACAGTGTGCATATTCCGGGGGTACGGCTTCGTATACAGGCCCTTCGGCGGGATATGGTCGGAAGTGGTGCCGGGCCTAATGCCGCATATCGCGCACAGTTTTTTCATCTTGATCCTAATCAATGATGGCCAAAGTTAGGCCTGCAAGCTGTCCTTGATGCGCAGTACTGTCGTGGTGGAACAGGTGGCGTGCCTCGCTGTTGCACGGATGCCAAGGCCAGCACCTAGCAGCTCCCTCACTCTCTTGTGCAAATCCTCGTCGACGGGACGGCCCTGGTACTTGCCGGCAGCTTTCGCTTTCTCGATACCCTGAGCCTGGCGTTCGCGGCGCTGCTCGTAATCCTTGCGCGCGATCGCAGCCATCATCTCCACCAGCATGGAGTTGATCGCCCCCAACATCCGGCTGGTGAACTCGTCCCCCTTGGCGTCCTGCATTCCCTGGTGGCTCGTTGGCAGATCGAGCGCGACGATTCGCAGGCCCTTGGAGTCGATAGCGGCCTTGAGCTTATGCCAGTCGTCTAAGGGCAAGCGTGAGAGCCTGTCGATGGATTCCACCAGCAGCACGTCACCCTTACGCGCATCTTTGAGCAAGCGTAGCAGCTCGGGGCGATCCGCCGTCGCGCCGCTGGCATTCTCCAAGTACTCGCTGGCAATGACTTTGTTGTGGTCGCCGGCGAACCGCTCGAGCGAGGCGCGAGCCCGGCCGGCGTCTTGCTCATCGGTTGAGGCTCGAAGGTATGCGCGAATGAACATGATGTGCGTCTCGTATCAGTTTAGGTGCACTCTTAGTGATACAAAGAACGAGACAGAACGGGACGAAACGACCCTTTTAAAGCGGACGAACGGTCAAGCCAAAAAGAAGGATTTTGTTGCAGTAAGTCGGAGGCAGGCTAAGTGATACAGGGCTGATATTTCAGCTCAGTGATCCAGCCTCAGATTGAGGTTGAGCCTAACTTCCCCCAGCGGGGAGAGTTGCTTCGCGCCACGAAATGAAGGGGCGCGAAATTGTGGCGCGGATTAGTTGCCGACTGCAACGCAGGATGGCGAGATCACCACAGGGACGAGGCGGCCTGTTCCGACCTGCTGTCAGGCTCGGAAGATACAGCTACTTCCACAGAGAATCGTCCTTGTTTTTTACCATCGTGTAGCTCCGGAAAGCGGCTCTGACTTTAAAACAGACCACAGGCTCGAGATCCCCGATAGCCTCGTAGAGATCGGCCCTGGATATCGCAGCTCCTGATCCGACAATCACTTCCTTTAGAGTCATGTGCTCGCTGAAAGCGCTAAAGTAAAGCCCACTGCTGGGGTCTGGAACGCCCAGCGTTCCGAACGAACGAACCTCACGCTCGTATGACCAATGCTTATACTTCGTGGTCAACAATTCCCTCAGCTGCCTATCAAACCCGTCAATAACGTCCTGAGGTTGGGCTTTGAAATCGATACGCTTCGTGCGGTATATCACATCCTCCAAATACTCCTCTGGCATATCAAATCCCAAGCAAATTCCTCTGTGGCGGTCGGCGTAATGAGCCCACTGTACCGGGCTTGAATAATCCTTACTGAAACAGAGTATCCCTTGTTCTTTCTCAACCGTTTGCTTGAGCTGGTTCAACTGAGATCGTAAGCGCGGATCACTTGTGTCGTGACACATAAGCTCAAATGGGTCATTCAAGTCGTCAAAAGTCGAAACTTTTATCCTGCGCTTTCGGATATTTTCCAAACCGTATTTCGCTTCACAAAAATGGTACACACGGCGTGTTTTCATTCGGCTACCTTCGTCGGTTCGGAGTATGTGAGTAGATTGTTAATGTCGTGCTGATCGATGTGCTCAGTTTTGAGCACATCTCAGTTGCAAAGGATTTTGCACCTGGCCTCCCGGTTCGGTATGGCAGGTATTCCGCCCGCCGGGCTGAATGATTCGTTCGGCCGGTTCTCCACCAATGGTGGGAATTAATCCGCGCCACGAAGTGGTGGTGCGCGAAATTGTGGCGCGAGGCGCTGAGAACGGACTGGTTTGGTGGATACCAATTTGGAATGGCTCTGAGCCGTGGAAACCTCAGTGGAAACCATCGCCTTTTTTCTCGCTCATGACCGGTTCGGTGCGCTTGGCGAGACCTGACTACCTGGTGCGAGCGAAAACTCGACTGCTATACGCGTTGCCAGCTCTCCGCTAGATCCCGCACTGGCGGCACGGCGTACGGTGTACATATCGCCACATTCCTTGGCAGCCTGCTCTAACAACTTGGCGGCCTGAGCAAGATGCCCGCGCTCCTCCGCCTCTTCCACCATCCGACCGAGCGCACGGAGCCGGTACGCCCGGTTCGCCACCGGCACCTCTATCATGGTTTCGCGAAAGCCCGCCCGGGTGTCTTCAAATAGCGTCACCCAGCGCTTGGCCAGGCCTTTGCTGCTGCGCTTGGTCGGGTCGTGAATCTCGACCTGCTGACGGGAGACAGTCACCCCAAAGTTAGTCCTCACGGCCTCGGCGACCTGCGACGGTGAGTCGAAGCAGGCCAGCGCCTGAACGATAAAGGTTTTGATTTCGGGAGTGAGCGTGGCCATAAGGTCTGATCTGTCTAGGGGCTGTCAAGAAATTTACCATTTCCACGCACATTTGAGTTAAACAGATCTAGCGCCGAGCTGAATCAATTATGTTCGTGGGCAGGGAACATCCCCAACCCACATATCGATAGCGGCTTTACCCTAGGACATGGGTAGGTACGTCAGTCCGCCCCTGTGAATTTATAGCGACTCAGATTGTTATATTGATCCTCAAGCGTCATCACAAACTCAAAACCTGTAATAGTTTTTAGCAATTGGCCAATTGATATAATTAGGTTTGCAGGAGCGTCGGAAATTGGATTATTAATTAATTTTTCTAGCACTGAGTACGGATCTACAGTATCAGGCACCACGAGCACTAACGTAAAACTTTCAAACTCTTCTTGAGCAAGCGCTCTCATCGCCTGGTGTATTGCCTTATTGAAAAAAGACAGATTAGCAAGCGCGACCTTTACTTCAAAACCTTTGCGATATAGTCCATCTCCGACTATAAAGTCAGGATATACATTTCTATTATTAAGGGTGTTGCCGTAACGACTTAATAGCCAATCATGCACGCAATCTTCGGCTGCTTTAGCAAAGCTCAAGTGATCAGCTACCCGATCTCTAAGCTTGTTGCTCGACGAAATATCTCGCACTTCATTCAAAGTATCTTCTGAAACGGTAGCTGCAAGATATTTTTTTGCATACTGAAGGAAACCTTCCGGCTTATACATGATAAAGTTATCAATACCGCCAATCCTTGATGCTTCTTCAACCAGCTCCGGCCTTGCACCAATGGTTTTGGGGCCATTAAAGTTTACAATCGACCACCAGTCTTCCTTCCCATCATCGGTTACAAAAATTAGGCTCTTCACCCCTTGTTGCTTGGCATGATCTAATAGCTGTATCCATGCAAAGTAATCGCCATACTTCCTTTTGAATGTAATCCCTGAGTGCATGAATTCATCCGGACCATCTTTATCTTTTCCGTCATCTTCGTACCCTGGGGGGATTTTAAATTTGTATCGTGTATCTGCCTCCCTCATAGCCGAATCCACAGAATTTTGATCTTTAAAAGACTTACCTACTTTACCATCAAATAGTTCTTCGATTCGGAGTTTAAGAGGATCTTGATCCATTGGCTTTTGTTGTGCTCCCTGCTGCTCATCAAGCTGAGCACGGAATTTTTCAACTAATCCGTTGAACTCCTCCAGCAGAACATCTGTATTAATCAATGCATGGCGGTTTTGAAGGCTAAGCTTAGATATCTCCGAGGAAAGCACGGTCTGCGCTTTAGTGAGAACACTACGGATTTCATTAAAGCTGCGTCCTTGCGCTGAAATCACTAACAGTCGATTTCGCTGAAATTCTAATGCTACATGGTGAGGTATCCATATGCGGTCAGAAAGCTTGTTTAGGATTGTTATTAACTCTTCTCGGGTGCCAGGTTGATACCGATAAAGATTGAGAAGTATGTTTGTATCAAAAACAAAGAGCGCTTCGTTCCATGCGGTCGTGTAGTTAACGACATTAGAGTTATCAAATTGTGGAAAGAGTCCTTTCATTTATTCTCCGAACAGATGGTCATGTATGTTTAACGATCGTAGCCGTCAACGGAGATTACTCAACACAGACGGTTCGCGCCATCAAAATGCCATTGCATTACCTGATTTTTTTGACTCAACTTGCGGCGCGTGTGGATTTTGGAGATACGCCCAGCTTCGGGCACATTTCTGCGGTTTCAGCCAAGCAGGTAGGCCTACCCTCCCTATCTTGCCTGCCGTACAGCCCAACACGGCGCGTTGCCCTGACGTTGATGCCCTTAGCTTTCAGGATATCTCCACAGGTGGTGGGTAATCCCCCGCCAAGGATTTACTCCGTTGGTGGATACCTCGGCCCCGGCCTCGATCTGATCCATACCCCAAAGGGGGCTCGGCCCCGCATCCAGATGTGAGCAGTTCTGCTTGCATCTCAACGTGCCAGATCACTTTTACGACCGGCTCGTGAAAGGGCGCGATCCGAAGCCCACGCTGCCCAAGCTAGACACCGGAAAACCTTCCGGCATCTCAAAGTGGGATTTTTCCACTTCGCTCCTGCAGATAGATCGGCTTGGGTTTCAGCCGATCTATCTGCACCCGCACTGGGCAGTGCCCGGCACCGGGCAAGACTGCCTCTAAGCCCGCACAGGAAGATCGGCGAGGATTTTGCCGATGTCTCTAAAGCTTAGGGCATCTCATCCGCAGGGGCCGGTCAGTTTATGCCGCATTGTCGAAGCGCAGCGGCAAGGGATTGATCAAGCGCATATTCGCCGGTGGTGCTCGCTGCTTGATTCAGTCCCACGGTGCGATATATGACGGTGTGGCCCGTCTTCATCTGACTCAGGATCAAGCGCGCCTTCTCGCCCGTGGCCGCTGTGAATGGCGACATCGACCGAGCGGCAGCCTCCATTGCAGATTTGTAAGCATTGGTCACGATCTGCTGCTGTTGAGGGTCTTTCGGCGTGGCAGCTTGCATGGCTTGTAATTGCCCCTCTGGAACATAGTCCAGCGGCGTTTCACATCGTCGAAGCACGGGAAAAGCACAAGGGCATAGAACGCAACGCCCTATGGCTCTCTCAGACGGTGCTTGAAGAGAAATGGAACCAGGCCATCGAGCATTGCCTCTTCTTGGATCGATAACACCATAACGAGCAGCAGGTTGTCATATAGTTTCTCCAGCTTCTTATGTGAGCGCATCAGGCTGTCGCAGGTTCCAGTGCTTAAAGCTACCTCATAACTTTCTATCTGCGCTTAAAATGAATGACGTTAACGGTCAGCGACTCGGTGTATTGAAAGATCATCAGGACTGATCCATAAATCTTCGCGTCTAGATTGTACGCGTCCCAACCACCCTTCTTGCCGAGCACCGGAAGCGTTACTGGCTCCTTTGAGTCTACCGGCGGGCCAAAACGTTCTCTCACCCAACTTTGGTTGATTTGCTTGATCAAGGGTTCAGGCAAGGGGCCTTTATACTCTTTGGTTCCATCTACAGTTTTAAGAAGTGTCACATATACGTGCTGAAGTATCTTCCCTTCAGAAAAGCTCAAACTCAAACCGTTCTCAATGGACAAATATGGCTCATCATCACTTTTAAATAAACGCTGAAGACCCTTTGCAGGAATAGTGCCTTCCGCCAGCAATTGAGAATAGCTCTTGCCGATACCTTTTACGCACTCATCAACTTTATTGGTCATTTGTACCACCCCTGCTCTTTATGCAGATTATGCAGTTCGTCGCGAGCCTTTTCAATATCAACTTCGGCGTAACCCTCTTCGAGCAATCCTCGCTTGATAGCGTCAAAATTACTATCAACTGCTGCTTTCAGATTTGAGGCGTCTAGCCTTTGCTTGGCCTTCACATTTCGCCCTGCATAAGTTTCGCTGTATGTTCTGTGAACCCACTGCGGAATCGCGATACTTGGAGCCTGAGATAGCAGGTATTTAATCTCATCCGGCGTTACGTTATCGAAATTATCAACGATATATGTTCTTAGCGCCGCCTGAGAGGTGACATGGTCAATATCAAGCGTGTCGTTCACGCTTCTACTGCTTAGGTCCTTGTATACTCCAACTTCCAAAGGCTTTACCGCTGGCTTCGCAAAAACAATGTAGATCGGCGGGATGCCCGACTTTGGCGGGAATACCAGGATACAGTCCTGCCAGGTTACATCATTTTCAGCGGGATAAATCTCGATCTGGGTATCAGTATCCTCGGCTATTGGGTGCACCAATACTTTTGAAAGCTCGTCTGACGCACCAGGATACGGTGTTGGGGCAGTAATTACAGGGCCATCATTTGGAGTCCAGATGATGGTGATGCCGCCGACACGAGCTTCGATGTGCTGCTTGTTTGCGCTCCATTGAGCGTTTACAACAGGGACACTCGCCATTCCTGACGACTGGGCGGTGTGAATCCCGTAGACCTGAACTTCTCCCCTTTCGTCTTTTCGGAATTGGAAGCGCACCCTCGTCGCCGCCTCACTCATACCTCTCAGTTGCTCTTCGGTATAGAGACTGCCGTCAGCTATATCCCTAGGCAAGAACGCGAGAACTAACCCAGTAGTGACCGAACCAGCAGTCATAGCACTTCGAAGGGCCCACCTACCAAAACTCTCAATGCTAAGCTGACCAGCGATCCGACCGAGGTACGTTATGCCTCCGGAGCCAGCCTCAACACTTGCCGGAGCACCAACAGCTCCAAGCACCGCAAACTTACCAAAATTATCTGCCGGCTCTTTACGCTTCCCCGCATCTATCGAGCCAGCCGGAACTGTGCAGGACTTCGCGAAAACGCAGAGCTTTGGTGGGGTGTAACCACTTAAATTATTGGTTGGAATGCCTACCGTGAATTCGCTTTTGTAGGAACCATCGCTGATAGCTTGAGCCCAGATATGGGTTGCAGCCTGGGCTTTGGCGGCAAAATCAGGAGCAATGGCGACACTCACATCTTCTGCGGCCGTTGTGCTGGCTTGGGTGGAAATAAGACGGTTGCTACCGAAGGGGCAACCACACTGGACAGCATGTCCATGTGTAGCAATAGCTACGAACTCATCGACGACCGTGGGGTTGCCCTCGGCGATAAACCCCATCGAACTGCATTTTGGGCACCACACGGGGTCACTGATACGTGCCGCTTTTTGATACTCAATGGTAGTGTTGGTGGAGCCCTTGACCACTTTACCTCCAGTGGTTGTGGGATCTCCCTCCCTGATAACAAAAGCCATAACAATCCTTTTATGGTGAAGCAAAGCTCCGATGCTACCAAGTGCGCCGCGCTGAAGATGCAGGAAAAGTCCTAAACAACACTGTAACCGTCGGCGTTTTTCAAGGTAGTTGTCGCGCCACCGTCTTGGTGTGATTGCGAACGGCGGCCTTGGACGATGCGTATGCCGCTGCGCCAGGAATACCAACCAGTCCGGAGCGAGAAGAAATATTGATAATGGAACCAGCCTCGGTGTGGCGCATGGCGCGTATAACGTACTTGCATCCAAGAAACACACCATCCAGATTGGTGCGATGCACGGTCTGCCAGTTCTCCAGACTCGCATGCTCTGGGTCGTGCTGAACGGCACCCGCATTGCTATCGCTTGTAAGCCGCACCTCATTTGGTAGCCGGGTTTTGGACAATCAGGACGAAATCGGTTCGCGCCAGGAAACACCTGACGCCCGCAAATAGGCTGAACTTGTAAACGACTCAATCGATCGTAATAACCACACACGATCATTTATAGGGAAAGATAATGTCCAAGCTTGCAGAGTACCGCCAGTTGGAAAAGCACCTCGCCGAGCAGCTTCAGGCACTGGAAACAATGAAGGGCAATGAGGGGCTCAAGAAAGAAATCGAGTTCGAAACGAAGCTGCGCAAGCTCCTTGAGCACTACGGTTTCAGCCTCAAGCACATCATTAATCTGCTGGGTCCACAGACACCGACTCGTGGTCAAAAGGCAGACAAACCTAAAGGCACACGCAAACCACGCGAGCTCAAGGTCTACAAAAATCCGAAGACAGGTGAAGTGATCGAAACCAAAGGTGGAAATCACAAGGCCTTGAAGGAATGGAAGGCGGAGCACGGTGCGGATGTTGTTGAGGGATGGCTGAAGAAGTAAAGCAGTCTCTCCCGAAAGAGGGCCCAGACGGGCCCTTTTTGATGGGTACGTTTTAAGCTCGACCGTCGCAAACTCGCTGGCCAATTGAATCAACATGGCATTCGAAGCGCCTATGAACCTGCTCCAAGCATTTCTTTCGTGTGCATTGGCGAAAGACTTCGGCGTGACGCACGCCTAATCCCGGATGTGCTTCCTATCCGTTCAATTTGAATAAGCGCGTCATGGTTTTTCCATAAGACGATAGAAAGATGGGTGTGGCTGGCCCCGATACTGGTCTGCTCTCACGATTGTACCTCCGCCATCATGCATACCTGCTGGACCATGACCGTCCGGTGATAGACATCACGTTCAATGACACACCATGTAGCGTCTATTCCAAAGCCAGTCGGCCAGGTCACCACACAATAGGCTTGTCGTCCCAATCCCAAAAGCTCCCACTGTCAGCCGGCCCATGCGCGCCTACCACTTCAATAATGCGCTCTGCCGAGAAAGCCGGTTCGAACAGTTGTCCTTCAGGTACGTTCGCCTGAAATGGTTGCGACAGCTCCGTGTCAGTCGTGCCTGGGTGTATGGCCAGCACGGTCGAGGCGTGGTTCAGGCGTTTCAGTTCGATACTGGCGGTGTGCAGCAACTGGTTGAGTGCCGCTTTGCTGGCTCTGTAGCTGTACCAGCCGCCCAGTCGGTTATCGCCAATGGAACCGACTCTCGCGGAAAGTGCGGCGAAGGTAGAAGGTTGTTTGCGCAATAACGGGAGCAGGTGTTTAAGCAGCAGGATTGGCGCAAAAGTATTGGTTGCGAAGCTCGCTTGCATGCTCGCAAGCGTCAGTTGCGCCAGGCCCTTTTCCGGTTTCGCGCCGTCCTGATGAAGAATGCCAAGCGCACTGATGACGAGGTGCAGATGTTCGCATCCTTCGAGCGTCTGGCTCGCAAGCGCTTCGAGAGCTTGTTCATTGCGCGCGTCGCAGTCGACTCGCCTGAGGCGCTGGCCATACTGCTCTGCAAGCTCTGCCAGCCCTGTAGAGGTGCTGGCTTCTCGCGCAACGGCCCACACCTGAGCGACGTCATCGCGAGCAAGCAAGGCTGCGCACAGTGCCAGACCAATGCCTCGGCTGGCTCCGCATATAAGCACGCTGGCGTCGCTGTTCAGTTCGGGGATCAAACTCATGAGGCACCTTGGGGAGCATGGCTGAAGTAGGTTTATGACTTCGGAATGAGGCGTGACGTTCAGGTGGGCGTTCGCGGACGGCAGTAGAGGGTCAAGGGTTCTGATAGATTGTTGGAAATACCTGTTCGAGAACGGCGATCAATGAGAGTTATTCGGAGCAAAGACTTTACCGCCACTCGAGCCTGGGGGGCTGACGACATAGCCAACATGGGTGGAACCACCGTCCGTCTCCACTGGACCGACCAGCCGTATAAATGGCATATCAACGATGGTGAGGAAGTTTTCGCAGTCCTCGACGGAACGGTGGATATGCATTATCGCGAGTCAGGCATCGAGCGCGTCGTGACATTGGCGGTTGGCGACGTGTTTTTCGCAGGGGCTGGATGTGAACATGTTGCACATCCTCGCGGAGAGGCACGGATTCTGGTTATCGAACGCGAGGGCAGCGTTTGAGTAAAGTCAGAGAGTCCAGACCCAGGACGCGCAGCGACGCGTTCCCAAATAGTATTAGTTTAAATTTCTGTCCAACTGCCAAAGCATCCAATTGAACACCGATACCTTTACAGCGTGTTCGCCATTCAAATTGTTTCCGAGCCGACATAGTTGTTAACGGAGGCAATTCCAGCTTGGCAGTTTTGTTTTTTTGCCTCAGGATTTCCGGCATCCCATCGAGATACGGAATCATCCATACAGCCTTCAAAAAACAATGACTATGGCCTTCTATCCGTTGCGCCATTGCAACGCCTGCAACATGTACTAATAAACCGCATTCATCGCAGACTAAACCATTACACCACCGAACCTGGACTTAACCTCATAAGGAATGACATGGCCTATTGTCACAACTGCGCAAAGGAACTGACTGAGAAGGGGGGATACTTGCCCACATTGCAATGCATCGAGAGATATCATATGGACACCCAGCGCAGTTTCATCCGACGCTCCAGAATCGACATTCTGGTATTTTGAAGTCTTGAGAAAATATGCCGTTTTCAGCGGCAGAGCGCGCAGAAAAGAATTCTGGATGTTTTTTTTGACTAACCTCCTGATCTCCGTGGTCCTCGGTTTTCTCGATGGTCTTTTGGGCACTGAACAGTTGATCTCCACCTTTTATTCCATCGCTGTCTTCCTTCCAGGGCTTGCGGTGGGCGTTCGCAGGCTTCATGACACTGATCGCAGTGGCTGGTGGATGCTGGTACCGATAGTGCCGATCATATTCAGTTGCCTGGAGGGGCATCGCGACGCCAATCGATTCGGCCCCAGCCCCAAATAACAAGCGTTCCCTGAAGGTGTGGTCGCTGACCACACCTTGCCTCGGCACTAGCCCGCGACAATCCTGATCGTCCAGAAATCCGACGCCAGATTGGGGTCCATCAGGTAGCTGTATGGCATGGTGAAGTAGCCATGCATGCCCCATTTGGTGCCCCAGGAGTTGCGCATGATGAAGACCTGTTTTGCATCGTCATAGCCCACTGCGAGCACGCAATGACCGCCCAGCAATTTTTCGTCGGGCGCTGGCATTGGGACAATGCCCGTCTTGGCGACTTCATCGCTTTCGAGGCTTTCATAGACGCCAAAACCTATGACGAAAGGATATCCAGCGGCCAGACACCCTTTCATCTGGTTCAGGTTCTGGGCGACTTTCTGGTAGGAAACCGCCTTGTACCGCTTGGCGTGGGCGTAGCAGGATTTGGTTGGCTTGACGGTAAATTTGGTAATGTCGTACGGCCATTCGGCTTCATCGCAGTCGCCTTGTTCGGCGACGCTTTTGATACCGTGACGGATCATTGCACCGCTGTCCGACTCCACCGTGTGTTCGATAACACGCTCGTTGTAATAAATGAATAAACGGGATGGCGTGAATGCAGGGACAAGCTTCTGCTTCATGCGATCAAACTGAATGGCAGCTGCAATACCATTCGCTGTACAACTGCCCAACTGGCCCTGATCGTAGACATTGGGGCAATGGGGACGCAGATCCACATGACGTGGAAGCGCGGCCAACTGCTCGACGGGCGCAGCGTACAAATGATCTCGATGATCCGGTACGTCACGAATCCAGCCGTATTGTTTTACGGTATACGTCATCGTTTACTTCTCCACGTAAAGGCAAACTGCTTAATTAGCCATCAGGCCTAGCAAAACACTCTTATTGGAAATGGCCATCATTCATGGCTGGCCAATAGCGTATTAATCAGACATCAGTTTTTTACGAGGAGGGATGAAGATTTATTTAGACGGGCTTATCGACAAGCAGCGAGAGCAATATCAAATTGACACATTATAATTGCAATAAAATAGACAAACTGTTTGATGTGTCATGTGCTGCCTGGAATCCTGAAGACTTTGAATTCCTACAGACGTCATGGCGGCCATGTGCAGGCCGCCCTTCGGGTAAGCCGGTTCGTGCTACCGGTTGACCAACCTGCACACAGTCCGCCACCTATCGCTCGGTCACGATAGGGTGGCGCATCTACTCTTGCGTGACGAATTGGAGGCGTTGGAAGCGGTGCGTAATACAGAGCGTGGATTAAGATCTGTAAAGTGACGCGACCTGCCTCCTTGCTGCTGTGCTGGCCCGCAGCAGCAAGAACATTGGGAGGCAGCCAGTCACTGATAAGTGTCCACATCCTCGGCCGGGTAAAACTCGCCCTCTCTCCCCTCCAGCCGCTCACGCACGATCGCCTCGACGCTGGCCACTGCGGCCTGATCGTCAGGGTTGACCAGTTGCAGGCACAGGCGTCGGGCGTTCTGGTCGTGGGTGCCTTCGCTGAGCATGTCGTGGGTGACGATCTGCTCGCCGCGCCACAGGCATAACTGGGTGTGAGTGCCGCCGAGCCAGATCTCGTTGATTGATCCAAGATCGGTGGTCGCCAGTTGGTCCACGGTGATTGTCTTGTCCATTGCGCTGTACCTTCAAGTGAGTCGATACAGGTCAGACGTGCAGGCGGGGCGGGTCGTTCCCGGCATCGGCCGTTCATCTGCGCCAACGGCTGCGTTCGGTCAGGCTGTTGCGATCGCTTCGATCTCGATCAGCATGTTGTCCATCGCCAGGCGGGGCACCGGAATGAGGGTGCAGGCCGGATGGCGCCCTGTACCCCACACCCGGTTCGCCTGCTCGACCCAACTGTGCAGGCGTTGTTCGTTGTGGTCGACAATCAGCAGGGTCAGCTTGAACACCTGAGCCAGGCTTGCGCCCTGGGATTGCAGTGCGGTTTCAACATTGGCGAGGGCCTGGATGGCCTGCTCGGTGAAGTCGGCAGACAACCGTCCTTGCTGATCTTCGCCGCCCTGCCCGGCAACAAACAGCATCCGGGCACCGGCATTGACTGATGCGACGTGGGAATACGCGTTTACTCGAGGGTTGCACAAGCCCTGTGGATTGCAGAGCGTGAACGCGGCGTTTTCGGCGTCGGGGGATATTGGCATAGGGTCAACTCCATGTTGAAGGAGTCGCCAGTGTGAAACCTCTACCTAGGTGGAGGTCAAGGCCCGTGTGAAGCGACGGTGAAGACCGGGCTGCACACATTAGGTTTTAGGCACCAAACGACGCATACCGCAACGGCAGCCCTGTGGTGAATTTGATCTGCTCCATGGCAAAGCTGGAACTGACGTCGGTGATACCGGGAATGCTGATCAGTTGTTTGTACACCGCGTCGTAGCCCGCGATGTCGGTCACGACGATGCGCAGCAGGTAGTCGGTGTCGCCGGCCATGCGGTAGCACTCGACGACTTCGGGCAAGTCGCCGACGGCGTTGTGGAACTGTTCGAGCCAGGCGGCGTTGTGCTGGTTGGTGCGGATGGCGGCGAAGACACTGACGGAGACATTCAGGCGCTGCGGGTTCAGCAGGGCTACGCGGCGGTCGATGATGCCGGTTTCTTCGAGTTTCTGGATGCGTCGCCAGCAGGCGGTGCTGCCCAGGCCAATACGCTCGGCGATGTCTGCGACCGAGCGGGTGCAGTCGGTTTGCAGGCTGTCGAGGATGGCGCGGTCGAACTTGTCCATGGGCGTGTTCCGTGTTTGTGGTTCGGGCTCTGTATCGCACGCGACGCATCCTGAACGGCGCCGTGCAACCGGTACTTATGCAACTATTGGCATAAAACTACCCCCTGCCAATGGAGGTGTAAAATTTTATTCACCAGAACACCCCTGAAGCAGAAATATTTTTCACTGATAGCCAGTCAATCTGCTCAAATATCAAAATTTTTTCGCGTCGGCGTCGGTAATCTTTTCACCATCAACCTTGACCCGATAACCAAGCGAATTGCCCATGACCACGACTGCCCTTTACCTGGATTACGCCGCCACCACGCCTGTCGATGAGCAGGTCATTGAAGCCATGGTTGCCTGTCTGGGGCGCGAAGGGCATTTCGGTAATCCGGCGTCCAGCGGGCATGGTTACGGGCAGGTGGCGCGGCAGGCAGTCGAGCAGGCGCGGCGTCAGGTGGCGGACGCAGTGGGTGCGCCTGCCGAGACGGTGATCTGGACCTCTGGCGCGACCGAGTCCAATAACCTGGCGATCAAGGGCATTGCCCATGACAGTACGGCGCAACGTCGCCATATCATCACCAGCGCTCTGGAGCACAAGGCCGTCATCGATACAGTGAAAACGCTGGAGCGCCAGGGCTTTGCGGTGACCTGGTTGCAGCCGGACGCCAATGGGCTGATCCAGCCACAGGCCGTGCAGGCGGCCTTGCGTGAAGACACGTTGCTGGTGTCGCTGATGCTGGTGAACAACGAGCTGGGCACGCTGACGGATATCGCCAGCATCGGCACGCTGGTGCGCGGACATGGGGCGCTGTTTCACGTCGACGCGGCTCAAGCCGTCGGGAAAGTGAAGGTGGATCTGGCAAGTCTGGCAGTCGACCTGATGTCGTTCTCGGCTCACAAGGCATACGGTCCGAAAGGCATCGGTGCGCTGTACATAGGTCCGCGCGCTCATGCATTGCTGCAGGCGCAGATTCATGGCGGTGGACATGAAGGCGGCTTTCGTTCCGGCACACTGGCGACGCATCAGATCGTCGGTATGGGTGAAGCCTTTGCGCTGGCGATCGACAAGGCTGATGCGGAAAACTGTCGTATCGCGGAGCTGAGCAGTCATCTGCGTGAAGGGCTGTTGGCGCTGCCGGATGTGCAACTCAACGGCTGTCCTGAACAACGCATCCCGCACACCCTGAACCTGTGCATCACGCGAAACGGGTTCACCAGTGCTCAGCTCTCACATGCTCTGGCGCTGTCCTCGACCTCGGCCTGCAACTCGGCGAGCAACGCACCATCACACGTGCTGCTTGCACTGGGGCTCGATACCAACAAGGCGCTGGCCAGCGTACGCGTCAGCCTCGGTCGCTATACCACGCAAGTCGATGTCGAACGCACCATCGAGGTGTTCAGCAAGGCACTCACTGCACCCGCCGCGTTCTGGTAACTCCCGCTTTCAAAGCAACCAGCTCAAGGTCTCTGTAAGGGGCGCTTGAGCTGTACCGCTTCTATCAGCCGGGCAACACACCCCCGCCCTCATCCGCCACGATATCCGGGTCATCCGAATACACTTCCGGCTCGTCATCCTCGTAGGCTTCCTCGTCTTCAGTGCGCTCCAGCATCTCATCTCCCTTCGCAGGGCCTGCTCCCGGCCTGTTGGCGTTCATGTTCAACACCGGATCGGCTTCGCGGTCGTACTGACCCAACTGCGGGCTGGCAGGATCTTCTTTAGGCACTTCGTTCGTCAGGATGAAATCGGTTGTCATGTCGGCCACCTCTTTTGTCTTGCCAAAGAAAGTGGACGTGCCTGAACGCCAAGGGTTCGATCCAGATGACGAGTGCGTCTGGACAGGGCATTTGCTGCCGTTTGTAATCTTCATGATACAAAAAGACACAATTGGCACAGATCTTCCAAGTGGAACGGCCGTGCCATGAACCAGTGGCATGCACTGCACAAAGGAGGTGCCCACACGCACCAATGTGCAGTTTTCGGACGCAGAGTCGTCCATTAACAGTGCAGCGCCAGACCACAAGTCGTGCGCCTTGCCAGGAAAGGAGTCTACCCATGCCACATCCCGTTGATGCCAGACCACTGCAATCTCCATTGCCGCTTGAAAGGGTTGCGCCCGCAATGGGCCCGCCATCTGTTACGGCTTCATGTCTGACTACACCGACATACCCTTCCGACTGATCAAAACACAGGGCATCAGCCTTGATTGAATAATCGAACAACCTTGTCCTGCCTTATTGGCAAGGGCTCGCGGAATGCTGTGTGCTTGTTACTAACTCACTACGGAAACTTCTCACTAACCCGCTTATCGTCCGACAATTTATTTTGATTAACATCATCTAGCCACTACTCAGTCCATTGCTGAGCTTTATATTTAACTCGACCTGCAATCTCTTTACCGCCGGAGCATCTACCGTGAAAACCTGATCAACTAACGCACCAACTTGAACCAAACCTTGCGGTATTGGTGCATGTGATTTTATGACCGAATGGTCATGTATTTTTCAATTCGTCTGACTGCTCAGAGGGGTGTACTACGCCTCTTGAATCAAGACGGGCCCTATTCATTTGAAGGGCACTTCAACTGAAACGGCGTTCAATCGAAAAAAAAGTACAGGAATGCGACATCCACTCTGGAACGCTGCATACAGGCATATCACTGGCCATTTCTGGCACAGCGGTTGCAAAGTGAAATTGTTATCAAGCAACAAGTTTGCTCGTGGTGGATACAACTAATAAGCAAGGATTTGCAATGCCATCGCCCTGATTGAACATGCGCTTTACCGTATTGAGTCTGTGCCTCTTTCAGGCTCGGCGGTGTCGTGCGCCTCAACGAATGTGCAGGTCTCCATCATTCGAACATTCGCCAATGTTTGAACGGACTTTTATTGCCCTTCAACTACCCGAGGGAGCGTTAATGAATGATGCGGTAATCATGAAAGCGGTCCCTGTTCCACCGCCGGAGGAAAGTCCGACGGTGTGGCAGAGTATCCCCTTCAAGGCCAATACTTCGCGACCTGGCGGCCTGAAAAAATCGCACGTCTTCGTGTTGATTGCAGCCTCGGTACTTATTCACGGCGCCGTGTGGTGGTACATGCAGACGGCCGAACCGGAAGTGCCCGAAGTTCCGCCACAAGTTCCGGAAATGACCATTGAGCTGACCAGCCCGACGCCTCCAACCCCGGAGCCACCGCCGCCGCCTGAACCTCCACCTCCGCCGCCTCCCCCGCCGCCACCGCCAGAACCGGAGCAGCCGGTCGAGGACCCGGACGCAGTCGAGCCGCCGCCCAAGCCCATCGAAAAGCCGAAGGTCGAGAAGCCCAAACCGGTCAAGAAACCTGAACCGGTGAAAAAGCCGACGCCGCCTGCGCCGCCCAAACCGGTAGCCGCCCCCGCGCCTCCAGCACCACCGACGCCGGCACCTGCGCCACCCGCTCCGGCAGCGCCAGCAGCGCCTGTGAAGGAAAGCGCGGCGGTCTCCGGGCTCGCCAGCCTGGGCAACCCGCCACCCGAATATCCGGGGCTGGCCTTGCGACGCAGTTGGGAAGGACGCGTGGTGCTGCGCATCAAGGTGCTGCCAAACGGCCGCGCAGGCACGGTCGAGGTGACCAAATCCAGCGGCAAACCGGTTCTCGACGAGGCTGCAGTGGAAGCAGTGCGCAACTGGAAGTTTATTCCGGCCAAGCGCGGCGACACACCGATTGAAGGCTTCGCCACACAGACCATCGATTTCAAGCTGCCGGAATGATCCGGCGTATGACCACTGACAATTCTATTCAAGCTGGTGAGGTGTAAACCATGAACGCATCGCTCTCTTCCATGATCGTCCCCGCCGTGCTCTGGGCGCTGATTCTGTTTTCCGTGCTGAGCTGGGCCTTGTTGCTGATCAAGTCAGCGCAATACGTGAAGCTCAAATCCCAGAACAAACACTTCACCAAAGCTTTCTGGGGCGCGCCGGACCTGCTGACCGCCGCCGAACATGCATCGCAATATCCAGGCTCGCTGGCACGCATCGCCAACAGCGGTTTCGAGGCCATGGCCGTGGACGAGTCACCGCGCACCACGCAACAACTGGCACACACCATCAACCGCTCGGACCGCCTGGAGCGCAACCTGCGCCAGCAGATCCAGAAGGAGCGTCGCTCGCTGGAAAGCGGCCAGGCGATCCTCGCCAGTATCGGCAGCACCGCGCCCTTCATCGGCCTGTTCGGAACGGTCTGGGGCATCATGGAAGCACTGCAAAGCATCGGCCTGACCGGCTCGGCCAGCCTTGAAGCGGTCGCCGGCCCCATCGGTCACGCCCTGGTCGCCACCGGCGTCGGCATCGCGGTCGCTGTGCCTGCGGTACTGATCTACAACTTCTTCCTGCGCCGCCTCAAGCTGGCCGTCGCCGACATGGACGACTTCGCCCACGACTTCGACGCCCTGGCTCAGCGCAGTGCCTTCGCGGTATCCCGTCAATCCATCGCCAGCAAGCAGGGCCACGCCGTGCGGGAGGCAAGCTAATGTCGTTCTCCACTCAAGACAGCGATGAAGTGCTCAGCGAAATGAACGTCACGCCGCTGGTGGACGTGATGCTCGTGCTGCTGGTGGTGTTCATCGTCACCACACCGCTGATGACCAACGCGATCAAGGTCAACCTGCCCAAGACCGACTCGGTTGCCCCGGCCGAGAAAAAGGACCCGGTGGTGGTCAGCGTCGACCAGAGCGGCAAGTTCTTCCTCGCCAAGTCGGAAATCGCCCCCGAGCTGCTGGAGAAAAGCCTGCAGGACGAAAAGGCCAAGGACCCGGACATCCGCGTCCAGTTACAGGCCGACACCGACGTGAACTATGGCCAGGTGGCCAAGGCCATGGCGTCCATCGAACGGTCCGGCATCACGAAGATATCCGTCATGACGGCCAAATGAATTGAGGGTTTCGTCCCGCGAAACCCGCTGACCCGACTCCCGTGTACAGGATCGTCCGTGGGCCGAAAGGCCCCTGGAGGGGAGCGGCTTGCTGGAAAACCAAAGCAGTGGAATGCCCACCCGGCATAACCGGGAAGGGTATAGAGGGCTCACAAGGCCATTTCAATAATGTCTGGACCAGGTCGGAAATAACCATGCTGATGAATCTTCCCGGATACACCCTCAAGCCACTGGCCCTCGCGGTCCGCCGTCATCCTCGCGTGCTGTTGTGCGCCCTGGCCATGGGCATGAGCGGTGCCCAGGCGGCAGACGCTGTCGAGGCGGACACCGCCAGTGAGTCTGTCTCCGCCGCCGCCGTCGTGCCGGCCACGACCCAGTTGCAACGCGTCGAAGTGACTGGCTCGGCGATTCGCCGGGTCGATGCCGAAACCGCCGTGCCGATTACCATCCTGCGCGCCGATGACCTGAAGAAACAGGGTGTGACCACCACTCAGGAAATGGTCCAGCGCATCACCGGCAGCCAGTCGATCAATAACAGCGCAGGCTCGGTCGGCGCCGGGACCGGTGGTGCCTCCTTTGCCGACATGCGCGGGATTGGTCCAAACAAAACGCTGGTTCTGCTCAACGGACGCCGCCTGGCCAACAACGCGATTTCCGGCGTTGGCTCGCCCAATGGCAGCGCCATCGACCTGAACATGATTCCGTTCGCCGCCATCGACCGGGTTGAAGTCCTGCGTGACGGTGCATCGGCCTTGTACGGCACCGACGCCATCGGCGGCGTGATCAACTTCATCACCAAGAAAACCCTCACCGATGGCTCCCTGACGCTGGGCGGCGAAACCCCGACCAACAGCGGCGGCGGTGCCACCAAGGACATGAGCGCCAGCTGGGGCTTCGGTGATCTGGAAGAAGACCGCTTCAACGTGATGGGCGTCTTCAACTACAACAAGCAGCAGAACCTGGACGCCAATGATCGCTCGTTTGCACAGGACTACGTACCTGGCCGCGGACTCAACCAGACGTCAGGCACCGCGTACCCCGGCAACTATTTTCAGGGCGACAACTCTTCCAACCCGCTGGGCACCAACTGCTCCGGGCCTAGCCTGATCGCCCGCAACGGCATCTGCCGGTTCAGCACCCGCGAGTACATCGACCTGATCCCGCAGACCGAAAAGACCTCGTTCTTCGGCAAGGCCACCGGCAAGCTGGCCGACGATCACAACGTCAGCCTCGAATACTTCTGGGCGCGCAACAACAACCACACCGACATCGGCCCGGCACCGCTCACCGGCCTGTCGCTGGATTCGTCATCACCGTTCTACCCTGGCAACGGCATTACCCCGGCACCGACCAATTTCACCATCGACCCGACACAACCCGTCGATACTGCATGGCGCGAAACGGCTGCCGGTCCTCGCGGGCAGAGCGACCAGAACACCAGCCAGCGCTTTCTGCTGAACTTCGACGGTCTGGTGGGCGGCTGGGATTACAACGTCGGTGCGTCGTACAACCAGAATAAGGTGCTGTCCACCCTCACCAACGGTTACATCAGTGACGCGGCAATGATCAATGGCCTGGCCAATGGCGTGATCAACCCGTTCGGGCCACAGACGGCGGCTGGTCAGGCGCTGATCGATGCCAGCGAATACCATGGCCAATATTCCAGTGCCGTGGGCCGTGTGGCCGGTATTGACGGACGCATCAGCCGGGAAATCGGCGACTGGTTCGGCGCAGGCCCGGCCGGTCTGGCGCTTGGCGGCGAATACCGCAAAGAGAAGATGCATCAGCAGTACGAAGCGTTCGTCAATGACGTCAGCAGCCTGGGCGCGGATGCGGCGGGTAGCGTGTCGGGCGAGCGCAGTGTGAAAGCCGAATACGCCGAATTGAGCGTGCCGGTGCTGGACAGCCTCGAACTGAGCGCAGCGGTTCGTCACGACAAGTACAGCGATTTTGGCAGCACCACCAACCCCAAGTACTCGTTCCGTTATCAGCCGGTCAAACAACTGGTGGTCCGCGGTGCCTACAGCGAAGGCTTCCGCGCGCCGTCACTCTATGAGCTGTATGCACCACGCAGCACTACGTTCAGTCAGGGTTATTACAACGACCCTGTGTTGTGCGCGGGCGGCACTGTGCAGCCCGGCGGCAATGCCGGTCGTGACTGTGCGCAGCAGTTCCTCAACAACAGCGGTGGCAATACCGAACTGTCTCCGGAAAAAGCCCGCAACGTCACACTGGGCTTCGTTTACCAGCCGGTCAGCAACCTGTCGATGGGCCTGGATTTCTGGTGGATTCACATCTCCAACCAGATCCAGTCGTTCCCTGAATCGGCGGTCTTCGATGACCCGAGCACCTATGCCGACCGCTATGTGCGCAACGCTGACGGCTCGATCGCCAACATCGTGACCGGCAACGCCAACCTGGGCATCGTCAAGACCAGCGGTGTGGACGTGACCCTCGACTATCGCTTCCCGAACACGCCGTATGGTCAGTTCGGCCTGGGCATGACCGGCACCTACGTCAATCGCTACGACTACCAGAACATCATCGACGGTCCCTACACTGACAAGGTCGGCGACTTCCAGGGCGATGGCGTGATTGCGCGCTGGAAACACGTGCTGGTGGGCTCCTGGTCGCTGGGCAACACCCGCGCATCCATCACCAACCGTTTCACCACTGGCTACAACGATTACGACCGCACCACCAATGCACGGGTCGCCTCGTATGCGCTGTGGGACCTGTCGGTCGGCCATACCTTCGACAAGGTGCTGGACGTCGATGCGGGCCTGCGCAACATGTTTGACCGCAACCCGCCGTTCTCCAACCAGGCCTACAACTTCCAGTCCGGCTATGACCCGCGTTACGCCGATCCGCTGGGACGCACGCTGTTCGCACGCATGACGTATCACTTCTAAGGGTGAAGGCGCGACCCATACACGCTCCGTGGGTCGCGTCCTGTTTGCGAGCTCGCCCCCTCCGGCCACAGGTTTCATCCACCTTCCCCGGCCGGAGGCCTTTTTCGCCGCATGGCGTCATTCGTGCGTACGAGGATAGCCCCATCATGTCGCGTCAAATCCGTTCTCTGCGACGCCTGCTGCTGGGTGTTGCGGTGTTGTGCACCTGCTGGCAGGTTGCGCTGGCCACACCGACGCATGCCTTGACTGTTTATGGCGAGGCGCCCAAATACCCGGCCGGCTTCAAGCACTTCGATTACGTCAATCCGGACGCCCCCAAGGGCGGATCGCTGACCCGGTCAGCCGAAGAAATCGGTCAGTTCAACTACCTCAATCCCTATGTCGATCAAGGCATCGGGGTCGTCCAGGTCGACACTTGGGTCTACTCGCCGCTGGCCTATCGCTCGCTCGACGAGCCTTACACTGTCTACGGGCTGATCGCTGAAAAAATGGAAGTGGACCCGGACGGTCTGTGGGTCCGGTTTTACCTCAACCCCAAGGCGCGCTTCGACGACGGCCAGCCGGTCACAGCCGAAGACGTGCGCTACACCTACGAGTTGATGACCACCAAGGCCAGCTTCAGCTATCGCCCGATGTTCGCCGACGTGAAGGACGTGACCCTCGAAGGGCCGCTGCAGATTCGTTTCGACTTCAAGAACAACCTCAACCGCATGTTGGCCCTCGACATCGCCAGCCTGCACATTTTGCCGAAGCACTGGTGGAAGAGCCGGGACTTCGCCAACGGCGGCGGTTTCGAGCCGCCGCTGGGCAACGGGCCGTACCGGGTCGCCAAGGTCGACGCCGGACGCAGCGTGGTCTTCGAACGGGTCAAGGACTGGTGGGGCAAGGACCTGCCGGTCAGCCGTGGCCTGTACAACTTCGACACCCTGACCGTGAATTTCTACGGCGACACGGAAATCGCCCGGCAACTGCTGCAGGCCGGCGCGTTCGACTACAACCGGGAGTTTTCTTCGGCGGGTTTTACCGTGGGTTACAGCGGCCCGGCCATCGACGACGGGCGGTTGCAGAAGAATATCCTGGCCACCCAGCGCCCCGTAGCCGCGCAGGGTTTTGTGTTCAACCTGGACAACCCGATCTTCAAGGACCGCCGCGTGCGGCAGGCGCTGTCGATGCTGTGGGACTTCGACTGGATCAATCGCCGGGTGATGCGCAATTTCTACCTGCGCCAACAGAGCTACTTTCCAAAAAGCGAAATGGCCGCCACCCAATTACCGGACGAAGCCGAGCTGAAGATTCTTGAACCGTTGCGTGGGCAGGTGCCGGACGAGGTGTTCACTCAGGTCTACCAGCCGCCCAAGACCGATGGCAGCGGCTACATCCGCGACAAGCAGGTGCAGGCGCTCAAGCTGCTGGCCGAAGCGGGATGGCACCCGAAGAACAACAAACTGGTCAACGCCGCAGGCGAGCCGATGGTGTTCAGTTTTCTCGACGGCCAAGGCGGTTTTGATCGCCTGATCCTGCCGTTCAAACGCACGCTGGCACAGATCGGGATCACACTGGATTTCCTGCGCATCGACTCGGCGCAGTACATCAATCGGCTCAACGCAAGGGACTACGACATGATCGTGGTCACCTTTCCCAAAAGCGGCAATCCGCTGATCTCGCCGGGTCGAGACCTGTACAACCTGTACGGCTCGCAAAGCGCCACGGAAGTTGGCAGTTCCAACGCCATGGTGTTGCGCAACCCGGCCGTGGACACGCTGATCGACGGGCTGGTAGCGGCCAACAGCCGCAACGACATGGTGCATTACGCCCGAGCGCTGGATCGCGTGTTGCAGTGGGGTTACTACATGATCCCCAACTACTTCTCCAAGGGCACGCCGCTGGTCTACGCCAACCGATTCGGCAGGCCCGACACCGCGCCCGTCTATGACGTTGGCCTGGAAACCTGGTGGCAGATCAGCCCGACCGCGCTGACCAACGCCCAGGCCGCTGCGCTCGGCAGCAAGACCACCGCTGCAAAGGAGCATTGAGATGCTGGCTTACGTAATCCGACGCCTGCTACTGATCATTCCTACGCTGCTGGCCATTCTGATTGTGAATTTTCTGATCGTGCAGGCCGCCCCCGGCGGGCCGGTGGAACAGGCCATCGCACGCATCCAGGGTTTCAGCCCCAATGGCGTGGGCGGCGGCGGTGGCGAAGTGGCGTCCAGCGGCACCGCCAGCCGCAGCACGCGCGGTCTGGACCCGGCACTGATCGAGTCGATCAAGGAGCATTACGGTTTCGATAAGCCGATGCACGAACGCCTGTGGTTGATGCTCAAGAACTACGCGCAACTGGACTTCGGCAACAGCTTCTTTCGTGGCGCGCCGGTGACCGAGTTGATCGCGCAGAAACTGCCGGTGTCGCTGTCGCTCGGGCTGTGGGCCACCTTGATCACCTACCTGATCTCCATTCCGCTGGGTATCCGCAAGGCAGTACGGCACGGCAGCGCATTCGATGTGTGGAGCAGCACGCTGGTGATCGTCGGCTACGCCACGCCTGCGTTTCTGTTCGCGATTCTGCTGATCGTGGTGTTCGCCGGCGGCAGCTATCTGAGCTGGTTTCCGGCGCAGGGCCTGTTCTCGGAAAACTTCGACAGCCTCGGTACCTGGGGCAAGGTGAAGGACTATCTGTGGCACCTGGTGCTGCCAGTCACGTCGCTGGTGATCGGCGGCTTCGCGACACTGACCATCCTGACCAAGAACAGCTTTCTCAACGAGATCAGCCGCCAGTACGTGGTCACGGCGCGGGCCAAGGGCCTGACGGAACACCGCGTGCTGTACGGCCATGTGTTCCGCAACGCCATGCTGCTGGTGATCGCCGGTATTCCGCAGGCGCTGATCGAGGTGTTCTTCGCCGGTTCGCTGCTGATCGAAACCATTTTCGGCCTCGACGGGCTGGGGCGCATGAGCTACGAGGCGGCGGTGTCGCGGGACTATCCCGTGGTGTTCGGCACGTTGTTTCTGTTCACCCTGTTCGGCCTGCTGATCAAACTGGTGGGCGACCTGTGTTACATGCTGGTCGATCCGCGCATCGATTTTTCCGCGAGGAGCGCCTGATGTTCGAGTTCTCTCCCCAGAGCCAGCGACGCATGGCGCTGTTCAAGGCCAACCGGCGCGGCTGGTGGTCGTTGTGGATCTTCGTCGGACTGATGCTGGTGTGCCTGTGCGGCGAGCTGATCGCCAACGACAAGCCGCTGCTGCTCAGCTACGACAACACGCTGTATTACCCGGCGTTTCACACCTACATGGAAACGGATTTCGGCGGCGAGCTTCCCTTCGAGCCCGATTATTCAAGCGACTATGTGCGCCAGCTGATCGCGGCGAAGAACGGCTGGATGATGTTCGCACCGATCCCGTTCAGTTACGACACCATCAACTACGACCTGGACGCGCCCTCGCCCAGCCCGCCTGACGGCCATAACTGGCTGGGCACCGACGAGCAGGCGCGGGATGTACTGGCGCGGGTGCTGTTCGGGGCGCGGATTTCGATTCTGTTCGCGTTGCTGCTGACCGCGATCAGCACGGTGATCGGAGTCTGTGCCGGAGCGATTCAGGGGTATTACGGCGGCATGACCGACCTGATCGGCCAGCGCATTCAGGAAATCTGGTCGGGCCTGCCGGTGCTGTACTTGCTGATCATTCTGTCGGGCTTCGTGTCGCCGAATTTCTGGTGGCTGCTGGGGATCATGGCGCTGTTCTCATGGCTGTCGCTGGTGGACGTGGTGCGCGCCGAGTTTTTGCGTGGCCGCAATCTGGAATACGTCAAAGCCGCCCGCGCACTGGGTCTGACCGATGCTGCGCTGATGTGGCGACACATTCTGCCCAACGCCATGACCAGCACACTGACTTACCTTCCGTTCATCGTGACAGGCTCCATCGCCACCCTCACCGCGCTGGATTTTCTCGGCTTCGGCATGCCTGCGGGCAGCGCCTCGCTGGGTGAACTGATCGGCGAAGCCAAGCGCAATCTGCAGGCGCCGTGGCTGGGCCTGACGGCCTTCGTCGCACTGGCGCTGATTCTGTCCCTGTTGGTGTTCATCGGCGAAGCCTGCCGTGACGCGTTCGATCCCCGGAGCTGACATGCACGATAACCTGATTGAAATACGCGACCTGCACGTCGCCTTCAACGGCCATGAAGTGGTGCATGGCGTCAGCCTCGACATCCGGCGCGGCGAGTGCCTGGCGCTGGTCGGCGAATCCGGCTCGGGCAAGTCGGTGACCGCGCATTCGATCCTGCGCCTGTTGCCGGGCAAGACGGTCAGCACCCAGGGCTCGATTCGCTATGACGGACTGGATCTGGTCAGCGCCAGCGACAAACAGCTGCGCAGCCTGCGCGGCAATCGGGTGGCGATGATCTTTCAAGAGCCGATGAGCTCGCTGAACCCGCTGCACACGGTCGAGAAACAGATCGGTGAAATCCTCGTCACCCACAAGGGCCTGAAAGGCAAGGCGGCGCGCAATCGCACCCTCGAGCTGCTGGAACTGGTGGGCATCCGGGATCCGCTGTCGCGCCTCAATGCGTATCCGCATCAGCTGTCTGGCGGGCAGCGCCAGCGCATCATGATCGCCATGGCGCTGGCGAACGAGCCTGACCTGTTGATCGCCGACGAACCGACCACGGCGCTGGACGTGACGGTGCAGGTGAAAATCCTCGAACTGCTCAAGTCCCTGCAACAGCGGCTGAACATGTCGCTGTTGCTGATCAGCCATGACCTTAATCTGGTGCGTCGCATTGCGCAGCGGGTCTGCGTGATGCGCGAAGGCGAGATCGTCGAGCAGGCCGACTGCGAGACACTGTTCAATAGCCCGCAGCACCCTTACAGCCAGTTGCTGATCAACGCCGAGCCCGACGGCGAGCCGGTGCCTTCAACGCACAGCAACACGTTGCTGTCGGTGCTGGACCTGAAAGTCTGGTTTCCGTTGGCGAAGTCCTGGTTCAGCCGCGAGCAGCAGTATGTGAAGGCTGTGGATGGCGTGAGTTTCGAACTGCTCAAGGGCAAGACGCTGGGCATCGTCGGCGAATCGGGATCGGGGAAGTCCACGCTGGGCCAGGCCATCCTGCGGCTGGTCGACGCCGAAGGCAGTATCCGTTTCGGCACCAAGGAACTGAGTCTGCACAGCCAGCACCTGATGCGTCCGTTGCGGCGCCAGTTGCAGGTGGTGTTTCAGGACCCGTTCGGCAGCCTGAGTCCGCGCATGACGGTGGCGCAGATCATCGCCGAGGGATTGGTCACTCACAACATCGGCACGCCCAGGGAACGGGAGGAAACGGTGATCAGGGTGCTGGGCGAAGTCGGGCTGGACCCGGCCAGTCGGCATCGTTACCCGCATGAGTTTTCCGGCGGCCAGCGCCAGCGCATTTCCATTGCACGCGCGCTGGTGCTGGAACCGGACCTGATCCTGCTGGACGAGCCGACCTCGGCGCTGGACCGCACCGTGCAGAAACAGATCGTCGCGCTGCTGCGTGATCTGCAGATTCGTCACGGACTGACCTATCTCTTTATCAGCCATGACCTGGCGGTGGTACATGCCCTGGCGCATGACCTGATCGTGATCAAGGACGGCAAGGTGGTCGAACAAGGCCCGTCGCGAGAGATCTTTGCCGCCCCGCAGCAGCCCTACACACAGGAGCTGCTGCGCTCGTCAGGGCTGGTGTTTGGCTGAACGCCAGACCTTCAGGCGGCTGAAACCCGCTTCTGCCCGCAGGGCGTGAGAGTTCTTGCAGTGACGACGGCAGCAATGGGCCGCCTCCCACAACCCGGTGAATTGCGCGTCACTTCACATTGATGGTGATCTTCTTCGACTCGACGCTCGGGTTCAGCGGGATGTGGCTCTTGTCACCGACCAGCAGTTGCAGGGTGTGCTGGCCGGGCGGCAGGTTCACTTCGGTTTCGGTCTGGCCCTTGCCGAAATGACGGATGTTGTCAGTCATAGGCAACGGCGCATCCATCGCGGGCTGGTCTTTCACGTCAATCAGCAGGTGATGGTGCCCGGTTTCTGGAACATCCACACCGGCAGGCGCGACGCCCATGCCTTTGAGGCCGAACTGCACTTTGAAGGGCGAGGTGACGGTCTCACCATCCTTCGGCGAGATGATGTAGACCTCGGCTCCCGCCGCCGATGCAGTGCGCGGGATGTCGGCAGCGCTGACCAGCATCGAAGCGCCCAGCAGAACGCTCGCAACGACAGCCCCAGAAAATAGCGACTTCATGATTTCTCCAGACGTGATCGACGTGATGTCGGGCTGTGCAACGATAGCCCGAGCCACGTGAAAACAGCTGAACGACTTGATGAAACAGTTTTCATGAATCCGGGCGCGGCTGCATTCGGGGCGCGACTACGGAAAAACCTCGTCGCCACGACGCCGGAACCAGCCGGTCAGTGACAGCCTGTCCCGGGTTGCGGGCAGCACTTCATGTGGGATTTCGCCGGAAAGAAACACGACCAGGCAACCGCCCGTAGGCTGCACGTCATACGCAACCTCTCCCTTCAGGTACATGCGCAACTGGCCGCCATGTTCAGGCAGCCAGGCGTTATTGAGGTACAGCACCGCAGACACCATCCGTTTGTCGTCATCGCGGAAACGGTCCACATGACGCAGATAGAAAGCGCCGGGCGGATACTGGGCGAAATGGCTTTCGTAATCCTCAAGCCCCAGAAACAGACCGCGGTTGAGTGCAAGACGCAGACTGTCCATCAGTTCCAGATAGCTGTCGCAGCAGTCTGCCTGACCGGCCTCCAGCCACTGGATGCGGTCGCCGCGAATCCCCTCGCGCACCTCATGCGCAAGCCCCCGGCCTATACCGGCTGGCTCCAGTTCACCTTCGGCAGCACGCTTGCGGCACTCTTGTTCGAGTTCGAGGGTCAGACTGGCGGGCAGGAAAATATTCTGCTGCGACCAGCCGTTTTCGGCCAGGTCGTCGACGATTCGTAGCAGCAGCGGGTGATCGGAGGGTATGCGCATGCGGCGCATCATATCCATAAGCCCTGAAATCCGACAGAGGCGCGTATGTGGTGCGTCATATGCGGTAGATTTCGCTGCGCAAGGGCAGTGATAACTCGACAAGTCCCCGGTAACACCCGGAGAATAGCGACCTGCCGACAGGAGTCCCTAATGCGCCGTTTGTTTGTTTTGTTGTTGATGTTGTGCACTGCGCCTGCCTGGGCGGACAGCTATGACCAGTTGTACAAGGCTGCAGGCTGGCCGGACCAGCGTGCGCACTTCAACGATGCTTTGAAAGCTGCGCAGCAGCGCTACCGGGACAACCTGCCACCTGCGGTTTTTCAGGCGCTGGTCAATAACAGCAATCAACGTTTTGCGCCGCAGGCCATGGATCAGCGTGCCGCACGTCGCCTGCGTGAAAGCCTGAAGGACCCCAATCCCTCGCTGCAATTCTTCCAGTCGCCTCTGGGTCGCAAGATCGTCAATGCCGAACTGACCGCGACCCGCGCCGATCAACTGGCCAAGCACGCCGAAGGGCTGCCACACATCGAAGCCGACGCCACCCGCCAACTGTTGATCGGCCATCTGGCGCAAGCGCTGCCCGCCAAGCAGGCCGGTGCCGAAGTCAGCCTCGCCATCGCCGGTGTGGCCGCCGACAGCTTGAGCCAGATGATTCCTGGCCTGTTGGGCGGCGGTCAGGCGCAAGGCATGCTCGAAGGCCAGCGCGAGCGCCTGATGGCGCAGATCAGTGCCGACCTGAACAACACGTTGCTGTACGTCTATCGCGAGTTGTCCGACCCGGAGCTTGAAGAGTTTTCAACCTTCGCCGAATCGCCGGAAGGTCAGGCGTATTATCAGGCGGCACTCGCCGCGATCCGCGCAGGGCTTGCGGTCGGACAAAGTACGTCGAGTTTGAATCCCGCGCAGTAAGCCTGCGGTCGTTATCAAAGCCTGGCCTGATCACGACTGTGACGCTGGCCGTCGACTGGCCCCCACTCTCCGCAAGCCTTAACGCAGTCGCGCCGCCAGAAAATCGAAGTACCGCGCACGCAGCTCCGGCAGTTCGTTGGCCAGGTGATGGCGAGCGGGGCCGAGCATGAGGATCTGCGGTTCGCTGAATTTGTCCTTCAGAACGTTCAGGTTATGCAGCCAGTCCACCGTCATGTCTGCCTCCCCCTGAATGATCAACGGGCTGCGCTTGCTGCGTGGCGCGCTTTCGATACGCACGATCCATTTCGCCAGCGCACCGACCCAGGCGGTCGGCAGCCGGTTGGGCTGCAACGGGTCGGCCAACAGGAACGGCAGGAAGGCCGGTGCGTTGGAGTTTTCGGTAAAGCGCCGGGCGATGCCGGTCACGAAGGGCTTGAGCAGGTGGTAACTGAGCCGCGACCAGCCCCAGGCACGCGGCCGCACCAGTGGCGACAGGAGAATGACCTGCCCTTGCGCGGGGCTGTCAGTGCCCTGATTGAGCAGATGATCGATTACGATGGCACCGCCGGTGCTCTGGCCGCACAGGTGCCAGGGTTGCGGCAGCCTGAGTGCCTGCGCTTCCAGCAACAGTTGCTGAAGCACGGCCTGATATTCTGCGAAATCGTTGATGCTCGCGCGGCTGCCGCTGGAAAGTCCGTGCCCCGGCAGGTCGCAGGAGATCACCGCAAAACCCTGCCCCAGCGCCCACTCGATCACGTGCCGGTACAGGCCCATATGGTCATAGAAACCGTGGAACAGAAACAGCGTCGCGACGGCGTTTTCAGGCATCCACACCTGCCCGACGATCTCGTATCCCGCGACATCCAGCCGACCCAGCCAGCTGCGAATGACATTCTCCCCGCCCAGCCCGCCAAGGCCATAAAAGCGCTGGTACGCCTGTCCGTCCGGCGAAAGCGGATCGATGATGCCCAGTGGCAACAGGCTGGCGCGCAGATTATCGGGGTCGAACGTAACGGACATGGGTTTTCCAGTTTCGGGCGAGCGCCGCGAGCAGATGATGCAGGGATAGTCTTCTGTCTGCCCAGGCCTGGCAAGCCAGATCGGCTGACACCGTCAAATGTCTTTCACAAAATTCACGCATTGTATCTGCCTGGTATCTTCACTACCCAGCCCTGAGTCAAAACGGTAGCCTTCATCCCCGCAATACGCCACCCATTGAGGACCCGGATGAAACGCAGCCTGATCGTTCTTGCCATCATCATCGCCGTCGTTGCAAGTGGCGCAGGCTGGTATATCCACAGCAAGCAGCCGGTGCGTGACGGCGAAATTGCCCTGAGCCATCTGCAGGCGCCGGTCAGCGTGCGCTACGACGAGCGCGGTGTGCCTCATATACGTGCCGAAAACGAAGCGGACCTTTACCGGACTCTGGGGTATGTACAGGCTCAGGACCGGCTGTTTCAGATGGAGATGATAAGGCGTCTGGCACGTGGCGAGCTGGCCGAGATCCTAGGGCCGAACCTGATCGAGACCGACAAACTGTTCCGCAGCCTGCGCATCCGTGAGCACGCAGCAGCCTATATAGCGCGTCAGGACAGGAACACGCCGATGTGGAAGGCCCTGGAAGCCTACATCGACGGCATTAACCAGTATCAGGACACCCATGCAAGACCGATGGAGTCCGACGCACTGGGCATCCCCAAGCGGCCTTTCAGCGCGGAAGACACCCTCAGTATCGGCGGCTATCTGGCCTACAGCTTTGCCTCGGCACTGCGCACCGAGCCTTTGATGACTTATGTACGCGACCAGCTGGGGTCGCAGTACCTGAAGGTGTTCGATCTGGACTGGCACCCGGACGGCGTACTGGGCCAGAAACCCGCGCTAACCGGTGCGGACTGGAAAGGCCTCGGCGCGCTGGCGAAGCTGAGCAACGAAGCGTTCGAACAGGCCGGTCTGCCGCAGTTCGAAGGCAGCAATGCCTGGGCGATTTCCGGCAGCCGCACGCAAAGCGGTAAACCCATTCTGGCGGGCGACCCGCACATTCGCTTCTCGGTGCCTGCGGCCTGGTACGAAGCGCAACTGTCGGCCCCGGGTTTTGAACTGTACGGGCATTTTCAGCCGCTGAACCCGTTTGCGTTTCTGGGCCACAACATGAACTTCGGCTGGAGCCTGACCATGTTCCAGAACGACGACATGGACTTGATTGCCGAAAAGACCAATCCCGAAAACCCCAATCAGGTCTGGTATCACAATCAGTGGGTCGAGATGACTCGCACCGAGCAGCAGATTGCGGTCAAGGGCGAAGCGCCTGTCACGCTGAGCCTTCTGGAATCGCCTCATGGGCCTATCGTCAACGACGCGATGGGCAAAAATGCAGGAAAAGTGCCCATCGCCATGTGGTGGTCGTTCCTGGTCTCTGAAAACCCGGTGCTGGATGGTTTTTACGAAGCCAACCGAGCCGATACACGCGAAAAGATGCGCAATGCGGCCGCAAAGATCCAGGCGCCCGGCCTGAACATCGTCTGGGCCAACGCCAAGGGTGACATCGGCTGGTGGGCAACGGCGCAATTGCCGATCCGCCCGGAAGGCGTCAACCCGACCTACATCCTTGATGGCAGCACGGCGCAGGCCGACAAGCTGGGTTTCTATCCCTTCAGCGCCAACCCGCAGGAAGAGAATCCGGCACGTGGCTACATCGTGTCTGCCAACTTCCAGCCGCTCTCGCCTACCGGTATGCAGATTCCGGGTTACTACAACCCTCCGGAGCGCGGCCAGCAGCTTGATCGTCAGTTGAGCGACGCTTCGGTCAAGTGGGACCTGGAGGCCAGCAAGCAGCTGCAACTGGGCACACGGACCGACTACGCGCCGAGCATCCTCCGACCGCTGATTCCGGTGCTGCGCAGCGTGGTCAGCGACCCCGAAGAACGGGCACTGGTGGAACGGATGGCCAGCTGGAACGGTGAATATTCGCTGGATTCGGTCGGTGCAACGCTGTTCAACCAGTTCCTGTTCGACATCACCGAAGAAACCTTCCACGACGAACTGGGCGATGACCTGTTCCAGACGCTGTTGACAACACGGTCGCTGGACATGGCCCTGCCGCGCCTGGCCGCCGATGCCGATTCGCCCTGGTGGAACAACCGCAACTCGCCTCACGAGGAAAGCCGCGCCAATACCGTCAAGGTGGCTTGGCGCGCCAGCGTTTCGCACCTCAAATCCCTGTACGGCAACAACCCGGACGAATGGGTCTGGGGCAGAGCGCATACCCTGACCCAAGGCCATCCGCTGGGCTCGCAGAAGCCACTGGATAAAGTCCTGAACGTCGGCCCTTATCCCGCGCCGGGTACGCATGAGGTGCCGAACAACCTGTCATCCAGCATTCGTCCTGCACCCTGGCCCGTGAACTACGGCCCCTCGACCCGCCGCCTGATCGACTTCGCCGCCCCCGCCGACAGCATGGGCATTAACCCCGTCGGTCAGAGCGGCGTGCCGTTCGACAAGCACTACTCGGATCAGGCCAAGGCCTACATCAACGGCGAATACATGAAGCAGCACTTCAGCGAACAGGACGTGGCCGAGCATACCGAAGGGGTGTTAAGGCTTGTGCCGGAGCGGTGACAGAAGACCCTGACCGCGTACATGACGCCGAGCGTCTTCAGAGGCGTTTTCACGCTGAAGCGTGGCGCCGATCATGGTCAACAACATGCGCTGACTGACTGGACGCCAGTTTGTGGGAGGCGGCTTGCCGGCGACTCGGTTTCCCAGGCACTGACCTGTGACTGAAATGATCCCATCGCCGGCAAGCCGCCTCCCATGAGTCCCTTATTGCCGCGAGACAGGGCAGACAGCAGCCTTGCCCATCACGCCGCCGGAGCGCGGCGTGGGTCGGGTTGTTTCCAGGCGTCGGCAGCACTTTCCTCGATGGCTTGCTGGATCGCGCGTTTGCGGTTGTTTTCCGCGCGGCGTGTGAAGAACCAGACCAGAAAGGTCGCCAGCGACACGGCCAGCAGAATCAGGCTCGCCACCGCATTGATCTCGGGCTTGACGCCCAGTCGCACGGCCGAGAACACTTCCATCGGCAGGGTCGTCGAGCCAGGACCGGAGACGAAGCTGGCCAGCACCAGGTCGTCCAGCGACAGCGCAAACGACATCATGCCGCCCGCCGCCAGCGATGGCGCGATCATCGGGATGGTGATCAGGAAGAAGACTTTCCAGGGACGCGCACCCAGATCCATCGCCGCCTCTTCGATCGACAGGTCCAGCTCGCGCAGGCGCGCCGACACCACCACCGCCACGTAGGCCGCACAGAACGTGGTGTGCGCGATCCAGATGGTCACGATGCCGCGTTCCTGCGGCCAGCCGATCAACTGCGCCATCGCCACGAACAGCAGCAACAACGACAGACCGGTGATCACTTCCGGCATCACCAGCGGCGCCGTGACCAGCCCGCCGAAGAAGGTCCGGCCCTTGAAACGTGTGATGCGGGTGAGCACGAACGCTGCCATCGTGCCCAGCGCCACCGCCGCGATGGCGGTGTAGCAGGCGATTTCCAGCGAGCGCATCACCGAGCCCATCAGCTGCGAGTTGTCCAGCAGGCCCACGTACCACTTCACCGACCAGCCGCCCCAGACGGTCACTAGTTGCGAAGCGTTGAACGAGTAGATGACCAGAATGACCATCGGTGCATAGATGAACAGCAGGCCGAGTATCAACACCAGGTTCGAGAATCGAAAGGTCTTCATGCCTTGCCCTCCAGTTCTTTGGCCTGACTGCGGTTGAACAGGATGATCGGCACAATGAGCACCAGCAGCATGATGACCGCCAGCGCCGAAGCCACGGGCCAGTCACGGTTGTTGAAGAATTCCTGCCACAGCACACGGCCGATCATCAGGGTTTCCGGTCCGCCCAGCAGTTCGGGGATCACGAACTCGCCGACTACCGGGATGAAGACCAGCATGCAGCCGGCGATCACGCCGTTCTTGGACAGCGGCACGGTGATTTTCCAGAAACTGTTGAAAGTGCTCGACCCCAGGTCGGACGCGGCTTCCAGCAGGCTGGTGTCGTGCTTCACGAGGTTGGCGTACAGCGGCAGGATCATGAACGGCAGATAGGAATACACCACGCCGATGTACACCGCCAGATTGGTGTTGAGTATCTGCAACGGCTGGTCGATCAGGCCCAGCCACATCAGGAACGCATTGAGCAGGCCGTTGTTGCTGAGAATGCCCATCCAGGCATAGACGCGGATCAGGATCGCGGTCCAGGTCGGCATCATGATCAGCAGTAACAGAACGGTCTGGATGTCCTTGCGCGCATTGGCGATGGCGTAGGCCATCGGGTAGCCGATCAGCAGGCACAGCAGCGTGCTGATGAACGCCATTTTCAGCGAACCCAGGTAGGCCGAAACGTACAGGTCATCGCCGGTCAGCAAGGTGTAATTGGCGAGGTTGAGCACCAACTGCAACTTCTCTTCGGCGTAGCTGAAGATCTCGGTGTACGGCGGGATCGCGACGTCGGCTTCGGCGAAGCTGATCTTGATGACAATCAGAAACGGCAGCGCAAAGAACAGAAACAGCCAGAGGAACGGCACACCGATGACGATCTGTCGGCCGTTGGGCTTGATGCGCTCGAAGGCGCGCTTGATCTTGCGGATTTTCATGAGCGCAGTACCACGCCGCTGTCGTCTTCCCACCACACGTAGACTTCATCGCCCCAGGTCGGACGCGCGCCCTGACGCTCGGCGTTGGCCACAAAGGACTGCACCAGCTTGCCGCCGGGCAATTCAACGTAGAACACCGAATGACCGCCCAGGTAAGCGATGTCGTGGACCTTGCCGCGCGACCAGTTGTACTCGAAGCCCGGCTGCTCGGTGGTGACCAGCAGTTTTTCCGGACGCAGTGCGTAGGTGATGCTCTTGTCTTCCACGGACGTACTCACGCCGTGGCCAACGTAGATATTGCGCTCCAGCTCCGGGCTGCGGATCAGCGCGTGGCCTTCCATGTCCTCGATCACTTCGCCTTCGAACAGGTTGACGCTGCCGATGAATTCACACACCAGACGGCTGGTCGGGGTCTCGTAGATGTCGATCGGGCTGCCGATCTGGGCGATCCAGCCCAGGTGCATGATCGCGATACGCTCGGCCATGGTCATGGCCTCTTCCTGATCGTGGGTCACCATCACGCAGGTCACGCCCACGCGCTCGATGATTTCCACCAGCTCCAGTTGCATCTGCGAACGCAGTTTCTTGTCCAGCGCGCCCATGGGCTCGTCGAGCAGCAGCAGCTTGGGCTTCTTGGCCAGCGAGCGGGCCAGGGCCACACGCTGACGCTGACCACCGGAAAGCTGATGCGGCTTGCGCTTGGCGTACTGGGTCATCTGCACCAGCTTGAGCATTTCGGCCACGCGGGCGTCGATCTCCGACTTGGCCAGTTTGTCCTGCTTGAGGCCGAAGGCGATGTTGTCGGCCACGGTCATGTGCGGAAACAGCGCGTAGGACTGGAACATCATGTTGATCGGACGTTCGTACGGCGGCATGTCGGTGATGTCGACGCCGTCGAGGTAGATACGACCCTCGGTTGGACGTTCGAAGCCTGCCAGCATGCGCAGCAGTGTGGACTTGCCGGAGCCCGATCCGCCGAGCAGGGCGAAGATCTCACCCTTGTTGATTTGCAGGGACACGTCGTCCACAGCAATCGTCTCGTCGAATTTTTTCGTGACGCGATCGATCTTGACCAGCACCTGTTTGGGTTGCTGACCGCCTTCGAGGGCTTTCTTGTAGGCGCCGGAGGCAACTGCCATGGGTGAAACTCCCAACATGATAGGCAGCCCGGCCAAAACGGCCGGGCGCTGGATTGTTATTTGCCCGACTTGACCTTGGTCCAGCTGCGGGTCATCAGACGTTGCACCTTGGGTGGCAACTCGCTGTTCACGAACAGCCGGTCCAGCACTTCCTGAGGCGGGTAAACCGCTTCGTCGGTGCGGATCGCCTGATCCATGAACTCACCCGAGGCCGGGGTGGGATTGGCGTAGCCGACTTCATCGCTGACCTGAGCGATCACCTTGGGGTCGAGCAGGTAGTTGATGAAGGCGCTGGCGGCCTTGACGTTTTTCGAGTCAGCCGGAATCGCCAGCATGTCGAACCACAGGTTGCCGCCCTCTTTCGGGATGCTGTACGCAAGCTTCACGCCTTTGCCTGCTTCTTCGGCGCGGGCCTTGGCCTGGAACACATCGCCCGAGAAACCGGCCGCGACACAGATGTCGCCGTTGGCCAGGTCTGTGATGTATTTGGAGGAATGGAAGTAAGTCACGTAAGGACGAATCGCCATGAGTTTGGCTTCGGCCTTCTTGTAGTCGGCTTCCTTGGTGCTGTTGGGATCAAGCCCGAGGTAGTTGAGCATGGCTGGCAGCATTTCGTCCGCAGAGTCGAGGAACGCTACGCCACAGCTGGACAGCTTTTTGATGTTTTCAGGCTCGAACAGCACCGACCAGGAATCGATCTTGTCGACGCCCAGCGCCGCTTTGACCTTCTCGACGTTGTAACCGATGCCGTTGGTGCCCCACAGGTAAGGCACGGCGTACTGATTGCCGGGATCGTTCTTCTCCAGACGCTTGAGCAGCGCCGGGTCGAGGTTCTTGTAGTTGGGCAGCAGCGACTTGTCGAGTTTCTGGAACGCGCCCGCCTTGATCTGCTTGCCGAGGAAATGGTTGGACGGCACCACCACGTCATAGCCGGTGCGACCGGCCAGCAGCTTGGCTTCCAGGGTTTCGTTGGAGTCGAACACGTCGTACATCGGCTTGATGCCGGTCGCCGCTTCGAAGTCCGCCAGCGTGGTCTTGCCGATGTAATCGGACCAATTATAAATATGCACGGTGGATTCGGCCTGAGCACTGGCTGCCAGTGTCAGCCCGGCAGTCACCAGCAAGGCTTTGGAAAGATTAGAAATAGACACAACATGAATCCTTTTAACAGAGAGGCCTGAAAGCCGGATGGCATCCGGACGACAAAACCGGCGCGCAACTTACCGTCTATGAGTCCAACCAGCAAAGTTTTCGGCAATTTTCCTGTCTGTTGGAAGCTGCGCGCCGAGGGCTACGCAGCTTCCACAGGTTTCATGACAGGCTTATTTACCTGATTTGATCTTGGTCCAGCTGCGGGTCATGATCCGCTGAGTCGCGGCAGGCAGATCTGCGATGGCATACAGTTTGGCCTGTACGTCCGCAGGCGGGTAGACGCCCGGATCGCTGGTGATTGCCTTGTCGACCAGAGGCGTGGCCGCTGCGTTGCCGTTCGGGAAGCGCACCGCGTTGGTGATCTCGGCCATGATTTCCGGCTTCATCAGGAAGGTCATGAACTTGTAGGCGCCTTCGACGTTTTCGGCATCCTTGGGAATGGCGACCATGTCGTAGAAGCTGCCAGCACCTTCCTTCGGAATGTTGTAGGCAACCTTGACCTTGCCGCCCGCTTCTTCAGCACGGGATTTGGCCTGGTAGATATCACCCGAATAGCCCACTGCGACGCAGATGTTGCCGTTGGCCAGGTCCGAGATGTACTTGGACGAGTGGAAGTAGCCGATCGATGGACGGATCTTCATGAACAGCGCTTCGGCTTCAGCCAGTTGCTTCTTGTCCTGCGAGTCGGTCGGGTAACCCAGGTAATGCAGGGCAATCGGCAGCATTTCGGTTGGCGAATCGAGGAAGCTGATGCCGCACGACTTCAGCTTTGCCGCGTTCTCGGGCTTGAACAGCAGGTCCCAGGAATTCACCGGTGCATCGGCGCCCAGCGCAGCCTTGACCTTTTCCGGGTTGATACCAATGCCGATCGAGCCCCACATGTACGGGAAGGCGTGCTTGTTGCCCGGGTCGCTGACCGACACTGCCTTGAGCAGCGATTCGTTCAGGTTCTTCCAGTCAGGCAGCTTGGACTTGTCCAGCTCCTGATAGACGCCAGCCTTGATCTGCTTGGCGAGGAAGTTGTTGGACGGGACAACGATGTCGTAACCGGACTTGCCGGCCAGCAATTTGGCTTCGAGCGTCTCGTTGCTGTCGAAAACGTCGTAGACCACCTTGATGCCCGACTCCTTCTCGAACTTGGCAACGGTGTCCGGCGCGATGTAATCGGACCAGTTATAGACGTGCAGCACTTTGTCATCGGCCTGCGCAGCGGTGGCCACAACGCCCATCATGGACAGGGCGAGAAGGGTCTTGCCAAATTTTTTCATGCGTAGCTCCAATGTTTTTTATCACTGACCGATTAGATTAGCGGCTTGTAGCCATTAGTCTGGCAAGTTCATGGGCAGGCTTTCAAGCCGACACCTGTCGAACACCCTTATTCCACTCAACAAACGCCCATGGCGTGGACCGTCCGCCGCCACGGTTCAGCCCTCCAGTGCCGCCAGGGTCAGGTCCAGGCATTTGCGAGCCTTCTCTACCAGCTCATCAATCTGCTCGAACGTGATCACCAGCGGTGGCGCGATGATCATGGTGTCGCCCACGGCCCGCATGATCAGGCCATTGTCGAAGCAGAAGGTTCGACAGATCATGCCTGCGCCCTTGTCCGTGTATCGCTCGCGCGTCGCTTTGTTCTTCACCAGCTCGATAGCGCCCAGCAGGCCGACGCCACGCACTTCCCCTACCAATGGATGATCACTCAACTCGCGCAGACGCTTTTGCAAATATGGTGCCGTTTCAGACTTGACCCGTTCGACGATCTTTTCTTCGCGCAAAATGCGAATGTTCTCCAGCGCCACGGCAGCGGCCACGGGGTGACCCGAATAGGTGAAACCGTGGTTGAAATCGCCGCCCTCATTGAGTATTGCCACGATTTCATTGCGCACCACCAGACCGCCCATGGGCACGTAGCCTGAGGTCAGCCCCTTGGCGATGGTCATCATGTCCGGCTTGAGGCCGTAGAAATCGCTACCGAACCACTCACTGGTGCGCCCGAAACCACAGATCACTTCGTCGGCGACAAACAGGATGTCGTAGCGCGACAGGATCTCCTTGATCTTCGGCCAGTAAGTGTCAGGTGGCACGATCACGCCACCCGCGCCCTGAATCGGCTCGGCAATGAACGCACCGACGTTATCGACACCCAGCTCCAGAATCTTCTTTTCCAGCTGTTCGGCTGCCCATACGCCGAACTCGTCCGGCGTCATGTCGCCACCCTCGCCAAACCAGTACGGCTGCGGGATATGGGCGATGCCGGGAATCGGCAGATCACCCTGCTCGTGCATGTAGGTCATGCCGCCCAGGCTCGCGCCCGCGACGGTGGAGCCGTGATAACCGTTGATGCGGCTGATAATGGTCTTCTTGTTCGGCTGGCCCTTGAGCGCCCAGTAATGACGAACCATGCGCAGCATGGTGTCATTGCCTTCGGAACCGGAGCCGGTGAAGAACACATGGTTCATGCCTTCAGGCGCAATGTCGGAAATCGCTTTGGCCAGCTCCAGCACCGGCGGGTGGGCGGTCTGGAAAAACAGGTTGTAGTAAGGCAGCTCGCGCATCTGTTTGCTGGCAGCATCGGCCAGTTCCTCGCGGCCATAGCCGATAGCCACGCACCACAGGCCGGACATGCCGTCCAGAATGCGATTGCCTTCGCTGTCCCACAGATAAACGCCGTCAGCGCGGGTAATGATGCGCGGGCCGTTCTCTTTCAGTTGTTTGTAGTCGCTGAACGGTGCCAGGTGATGCTCGCTGCTCAAGGCTTGCCATTCGAGGGTTTGCGGGTTGTGGTTGGCACTCATGCAGCACTTCCTTTTAATCAGGTCAGTAAGCGGGACGTCGCCGTCTCATGCGGCGACGCCCCGCCGGGTCAGACGGCGAACAGCAGGAACTCACGCTCCCAGGAGCTGATCACGCGTTTGAAATTCTCATGCTCGGCACGCTTGACCGCGACGTAGCCAATGATGAATTTCTTGCCCAGGTACTTTTCGATGGTCTTGCTGTTTTCCATCCGCTCCAGCGCATCCTCGATGGTCAGCGGCAGGCGCAGGTTGCGGCGCTCGTAACCGCGCCCCACCACCGGCGCGCTCGGGTTGATACCTTCGACCATGCCGATGAAACCGCACAGCAGGCTGGCGGCAATGGCCAGGTACGGATTGGCGTCAGCGCCCGGCAGGCGGTTTTCCACCCGGCGATTCTGCGGCCCGGCATCCGGCACACGCAGGCCGACAGTACGGTTCTCTTCACCCCATTCCACGTTCACGGGCGCGGAGGTGTCCGGCAGAAAGCGTCGGAACGAGTTAACGTTGGGTGCGAACAGGGGCAGCAGTTCAGGAATGAATTTCTGCAGGCCGCCGACATGGTTGAGGAACAGCTCGCTCATCGTCCCGTCTTCGTTGGAGAAGATGTTCTGGCCGGTCTCGATATCGATGATGCTCTGGTGCAGGTGCATGGCGCTGCCGGGCTCGCCGGTCATGGGCTTGGCCATGAACGTTGCTGCGACGTCATGCTTGAGCGCCGCTTCGCGCATGGTGCGCTTGAACACCAGAATCTGGTCGGCCAGCGACAGTGCGTCGCCATGACGGAAGTTGATCTCCATCTGCGCAGTGCCGTCTTCGTGGATCAGCGTGTCCAGGTCCAGGTTCTGCAGCTCGCACCAGTCGTAGACGTCTTCGAACAGCGGATCGAATTCGTTGGCTGCTTCGATGGAGAATGACTGGCGGCCGGTTTCAGGACGTCCCGAGCGGCCGACCGGAGGCTGCAGCGGATAGTCCGGGTCGTCGCTACGCTTGGTCAGGTAGAACTCCATCTCCGGCGCCACGATAGGCTGCCAGCCTTGGTCAGCATAGAGTTTGAGGACTTTCTTGAGGACGTTGCGCGGCGACAGCTCGATGGGGTTGCCCTGCTTGTCGTAGGTATCGTGAATCACCTGCGCAGTGGGCTCGATGGCCCAAGGCACCAGATACACCGCGTTCTGGTCGGGGCGGCAGATCATGTCGATGTCGGCCGGGTCCAGCAGCTCGTAGTAGATATCGTCTTCTACGTAGTCGCCGGTGACCGTCTGCAACAACACGCTTTCAGGCAGGCGCATGCCTTTTTCAGCGATGAATTTGTTGGTCGGGGAGATCTTGCCGCGGGTGATCCCGGTGAGGTCGGACATCATGCATTCGACTTCGGTGATCTTGTGTTCTTTCAACCAATCGGTGAGCTGGTCGAGGTTGGTACTCATAAATACCTCAGGGTTTTGGTGTCCTGATCGCGATCAGGCGTTTTTTCGACGCATCGGCGTCATGGTGTACAACTCGTTTAAGGAGCCAAGAAGGCGTAAGGTGACACCTGCACGGGCACAATTCCACACAGCCGCCGTCACACTGACGAGGCCGCTATAGTGGTAGTGTCCAGTATTGAGAATGAAACGGGTAACGCGCAATGGCAGTCCGGGTGCCCTCATCATCAGCGATGGCGCACCATGAGCACTGATATCACCGGCATGATGACCGTTCTGCGGATTGGACCTGGTCATGCCGGTCAAGGGAAGGCGCAGCATTGAACCCCCGGTATTATTGCTTTATGGGTTGCGATCGAGCTTAGCCTTGTTCATTTTTTTATACAACAATCCGTTAAAAATAGAAGACAGGCAGTCCTGGCGCATATTCCAAGGCAGCCGAAGGCCCGAAAAAATGCCCCAAATAGCAGCAAAAACGGCTTTTTGGAGCATTTTTAGGGCACATAAAGGCTCTATTGACTTCATCATGGCTTTCGGATTGACTGAGACCCGTAATCATTGATGATTGATATTTTTAACAACAAAGGTGTTGCATCATGTCGGTACCCCCGCGTGCCGTTCAGCTTAATGAAGCGAACGCGTTCCTTAAGGAACATCCTGAGGTTCTGTACGTTGACCTTCTTATTGCAGATATGAATGGTGTGGTGCGTGGCAAACGCATCGAACGCACCAGCCTCCATAAGGTTTACGAGAAAGGCATCAACCTGCCAGCCTCTTTATTTGCTCTGGATATCAATGGCTCTACGGTGGAAAGCACCGGCCTGGGCCTGGACATCGGTGATGCTGACCGAATCTGCTATCCAATCCCCGACACCCTGTGCAACGAGCCGTGGCAAAAGCGCCCTACCGCGCAACTGCTGATGACCATGCACGAACTCGAAGGCGACCCGTTCTTCGCCGACCCGCGTGAGGTGCTGCGCCAGGTCGTCGCCAAGTTCGACGAAATGGGCCTGACCATCTGCGCCGCATTCGAGCTGGAGTTCTACCTGATCGATCAGGAGAACGTGAACGGCCGTCCACAGCCTCCGCGCTCGCCGATCTCCGGCAAACGACCGCATTCGACACAGGTCTACCTGATCGACGACCTCGACGAATACGTCGATTGCCTTCAGGACATTCTGGAAGGTGCGAAAGAGCAGGGCATTCCGGCTGACGCCATCGTCAAGGAAAGCGCCCCGGCCCAGTTCGAAGTGAACCTGCACCACGTGGCCGACGCCATCAAGGCGTGCGACTACGCCGTACTGCTCAAGCGTCTGATCAAGAACATCGCCTACGACCACGAAATGGACACGACCTTCATGGCCAAGCCCTATCCGGGTCAGGCGGGTAATGGTCTGCACGTCCACATCTCGATCCTGGATCGCGATGGCAAGAATATCTTCACCAGCGAGGATCCCGAGCAGAACGCCGCATTACGTCATGCGATCGGCGGTGTGCTCGAGACCCTGCCGGCGCAGATGGCGTTCCTGTGCCCGAACGTCAACTCGTATCGCCGGTTCGGTGCCCAGTTCTACGTGCCCAACTCGCCAACCTGGGGCCTGGACAACCGTACCGTTGCCATTCGGGTTCCCACGGGCACAGCCGATGCCGTGCGTATCGAACACCGCGTGGCCGGTGCCGATGCCAACCCGTACCTGCTCATGGCTTCCGTGCTGGCAGGCGTGCATCACGGCCTCGTCAACAAGATCGAGCCAGGCGCGCCGGTAGAAGGCAACTCCTACGAGCAGCATGAGCAAAGCCTGCCGAACAACCTGCGCGATGCATTGCGTGAGCTGGACGACAGCGCCGTCATGGCCAAGTACATCGACCCGAAATACATCGATATCTTCGTGGCCTGTAAAGAGAGCGAGCTGGAGGAGTTCGAACACTCCATCTCCGACCTTGAGTACAACTGGTATCTGCATACAGTCTGATTGAGGCTGAGCAGTAAAAAACGCCGCAGGCTCTTTGAGCGCTGCGGCGTTTTTCGTGGTGCCTGAAGTTTTTCAGATGCGCCTTACAGCCCGCCGACGTGAAACGCCTTCACTTCCAGGTACTCATCCAGACCATAACTGGAGCCTTCACGGCCGAGACCCGACTGTTTGACGCCGCCGAACGGCGCGACTTCCATCGAAATGATGCCGGTGTTGAGGCCGACCATGCCGAATTCCAGCGCCTCGCCGAAGCGCCATGAGCGACGCAGGTCCTGGGTGAAGTAATACGCGCCCAGGCCGTAAGGCGTGGCGTTGGCCAGTGCCAATGCCTGGGCTTCGTCGGTAAACCGCATCAGCGGTGCGACCGGGCCGAAGGTCTCTTCGTTGGCCAGCAGCATGCCTGCGTGGGTATCGCCCAGCACGGTCGGCTGGACGAACTGGCTGTCGCCGTCCGGTATACCGCCGTACAGCAGTGTTGCCCCCTGGCTCAGGGCGTCGTCGATGTGGCGGGCCACTTTGCTGACGGCCGCCGGGTTGATCAGCGGGCCAATGGTCACGCCGTCTTCCATACCGTTGCCGACCTTGAGCCTGGCGACTTCTTCCACCAGACGTGCGGCGAAACGGTCGTAGATGCCGTCCTGCACCAGAATGCGGTTGGCGCACACGCAGGTCTGTCCGGCGTTGCGAAACTTGCTGAGCATGATGCCGGTAACCGCCTGCTCCAGATCGGCGTCGTCGAACACGATGAACGGGGCATTGCCGCCCAGCTCAAGGCTCAGGCGCTTGATGTGTTCGGCGCTCTGGCGCATCAACAGGCGACCGACCGCAGTCGAGCCGGTGAACGAAATCTTGCGCACCACCGGGTTGCCGGTCAGTTCTTCACCGATGCCGGTTGGCATGCCGGTGATGACGTTGAATACGCCTGCCGGAATGCCCACGCGCTCGGCCAGCACCGCCAGTGCCAGCGCCGACAGTGGCGTGAGGTCCGAGGGTTTGACGATGATCGGGCAGCCCGCCGCCAGGGCTGGCGCGCACTTGCGGGTGATCATTGCGTTGGGGAAATTCCACGGCGTGATGGCGGCGCAAACGCCGACCGGCTGTTTGAGCGTCATCAACCGGCGGTCCGCGCTCGGCGCGGGAATGGTTTCGCCATAAGAGCGGCGCGCTTCTTCGGCGAACCATTTGACGAAGCTGGCGCCATAGCGGATTTCACCGCGGGACTCGTTCAGCGGCTTGCCCTGCTCAAGGGTCATGATCAGCGCCAGGTCTTCGACGTTCTCCAGCATCGCCTGATGCCAGCGCTCCAGCAGACCTGCACGCTCGGCGGCCGGGCGGGCTCGCCAGGCCGGCCATGCGCGCTCGGCGGCTTCGATGGCGCGACGGGTTTCAGCGCCTTGCAGCGCCGGGACCTGTGCGATGACATCGCCGGTAGCCGGGTCGGTAATGTCCAGCGTCGCGCCATCGTCGGCCACGATCCACTGCCCATCGACATAGGCGCGTTCTACCAGCAGGCTGGGGTCTTTCAAATGGTTCTTGAGCATGGTCGGTCGAGTCCTGTTCCGGGATGACTGCCAGTCTAAGCAGCCATCACAGTCCAGGATGCTGAAAGCAGGGAATGCGGGCGGCAAACGATGCTGAATTTCGCGCCCGCACGGCAGCCTCTACTGCTTCAGCGAGCCCAGCAGACTTTGCAGAAAACGCTCGCCGGCGTTCATCTGGCTTTCTTCGATGAACTCGTCAGGCTTGTGCGCTTGCTCGATGGAGCCAGGCCCGCAGACCACCACCGGCACGTTGAGACGCCCGGCGAACAGGCCGCCTTCGGTGCCGTACGAGACTTTGATGTGCCGGGTGCCGGGTTCGGCGAAGGCGTGCAGCATGCGCACGGCTTCAACGCTGGGATGTGTCTCCAGCGCTGGATACTCGTTCATGATTTCGATGTCGATGGCAGCAACGCCGGACAGCTGCCTGGCTTCACGCACCAGCACTTCGGCGCGCTCACGCAACTGCTCCAGCAACTGGTCAGGGTCATCGCCCGGCAGGTTGCGGTATTCGAATTCCAGGGTGCAGAGGTTCGGCACGATGTTCAGCGCCTTGCCGCCATCGATACGGCCGATGTGTACAGTGCTATAGGGAATGTCGTAGCCGTCGTCACGCACGCCCTGTTGCTCGACCTGTTTCTGACTCTTGCGCAGCTCGGCAATGAAGTCGCTGGCCAGGTGAATGGCGTTGACCGCACGCGGCGCCAGCGAGGAATGCGCTTCCTGGCCCCGGCAGTAAGTGCGGTACGAACTCTTGCCTTTGTGACCGACCGCGAACTGCATCAGCGTCGGCTCACCCACTACACACAGAAACGGACGTACAGGCGCCAGATGCAGCACATCCAGCAAACGCCGCACGCCGACACAGCCGATTTCTTCATCGTGGGACAACGCCAGTTGCAGCGGGCGGGTCAGGGTCATGTCGGCGGCATCGAGCATGGCGTCGATGGCCAGCGCGATGAAGCCTTTCATGTCGCAGGTGCCGCGCCCGTAGATGCGCCCGTCACGCAACGTTGCCTGAAACGGCGGTACGGTCCACGCCTGTCCAGCGGCGGGCACGACGTCTGTGTGCCCGGAGAGCAGCACGCCGGGCTGCTCTCGCGGACCGGTGCTGGCAAACAGGTTGGCCTTCTTGCCGGTCTCGTCCCTGACGATCAGTGACTCGATGCCCTTGGTCGCCAACAGGTCGCGAACGTACTCGATCAGCGCCATGTTCGGCTCCGACGACACGGTTTCGAAGGCAATCAGACGTTTAAAGATGTCCAGCGCACGCGGTGTCATGAGGCTTTACTCGCAAGTTCTGAGAAGGCGGCGAAACGGCGGATATCGAACGGACTGATCAGCGTGCTGGTACTGCCAGTGCTGATCAGTTCAGCCATCACATCGCCCACGCCAGGGCCGAGCTGGAAGCCGTGGCCGCAGAAGCCGAACGCGTAGTACAGGCCGTCGACCTTGCCGCTGGGGCCCATGATCGGCAACGAGTCCGGCGTGTAGCTTTCAATGCCGCTCCACACGCGAATGATGTTCAGGTTACCGACGCCGGGCAACAGACGGCGCATCTGCTGCATGTGATTGATGAGGCTGTTCGGGTCGAAGTACGCACGGCGGTTGACCATGTCCGGCCTGGTGCGCACGCCGCCACCGATCACGATATTGCCGCGCGCGATCTGGCGGTAATACACCACCTCGTGGGGGATTTTGGTGAACACGCCAATCACTGTTGGCAGCGCGTAAGGCACTGGCTCGGTGACAGACATTTGCGGGCCGAAGGTTTCCAGCGGCACCGGCTCGCCGAACTGCGACGAGAGCTTCTCGCCCCAGGCACCGGCGGTGATCAATAATTGATCAGCAGTGAAAACTCGACCATCGGTGGTCGTGATCTGGAATTCCTTGCCGACTTTTTCGACGTGCAGCACTTCGGTGCGCTCTTCGATTCGAGCGCCAGCACGTATCGCAGCACGGGCCCAGGCAGGTGCGGCGAGACGCGGGTTGGCGTGGCCGTCATGTGGCGCGTATGAGCCGCCTTTTACGTCCGGCCCCAGAAACGGAAAACGCTCGTGCAGTTCCTTGCCACGATAGACCTTCAGGTCCAGCTCTCGCGCCTGAGGTGCCGCAGCATAGGCGTCGAGCTCTTCGATTTCATCTTCGCGGTAGCAGACCCGCATGTGGCCGCTGGGCAGAAATTCGAGGTCCTCGCCAATCAGCTGTGGCAGTCGCTTCCACAGCGCAAACGAGCGGTTGGCCAACTCCAGTTGATCCAGATGACGACCCTGCCGGCGCACGTTGCCGAAATTGACGCCGCTGGCGTACTGGCCGATCACGTCGCGCTCCAGCAGCGTCACCGACTTGCCGCGCTGGCGCAGAAAGAACGAAGACGCCGCACCCATCACGCCGCCACCGACAATCACTACATCGACCTTGGGCTGCTTCATGACACCACCTCGTCTGTCATCATCGACAACGGTTTGACCGGAGCCTGACCGCGTTGACGACCGACCTGCTCGACCGGTACGCCAGATTCGGCAGCGATCACTTCAGCCCCGGCCTGCGAGCAATAACGCCCTTGGCAGCGCCCCATGCCGACCCGGCTGAAGGCCTTGGCGCGGTTGACTTCGCAGGCGCCCTTCTCATGGACCACGCCGCGCAGTTCGCCCGCGCTGATCATTTCGCAGCGACAGATAATGGCTTCATCAGGCAACGCCTTCGCCTGCGCAGACGGCCACGGAAAGGCTTCCATCAACCCGACACGAAAGCGATCCATGACCTCCAGATGCTGGCGAAGGTTATCCACACGCTGGTTATCCACAGGCTTGCCGAGGTCGGCCAGCACGGTCAGCGCGGCCAGTCGCCCGGCCTGTTCGGCCGCATCGGCACCGCGAATTTTCGCGCCATCGCCTGCGGCATAGACGCCTGAGACCGAGGTGCGTCCGTCGTCATCGACTGCCAGCACCCATTGCCCCGACACTTCGTCGAAACGCAGACCGCAACCGGCGAGATCAGCCAGTTGAGTTTCAGGTCGCAAGTGATAACCCAGCGCCAGTGCATCGCAATCGACGGTCAGAGCCTTGCCATTGGCGAGTCTCACGCGCACGCCGGTAACACCGTCCTTTTCGTCACCCAGAATTTCTTCAGGCGTGATTCCCAGGTGCACCGGCACCTTGGCGCGATACAACTCAGCAAGCAACTTCATGCCGTTGAACAACAGACCCGGACGAGACAGCAGCTTGGGCATCGCGCCGATGCGCTTGCTGAAGGGCGAGGTGTCGAGCACCGCCGCCACGTCGGCACCGGCTTTGACGTATTGGCTGGCGACCAGATACAGCAACGGGCCGCTGCCCATGAACACTACACGGCTGCCGATGGAAACCGACTGCGACTTGAGCGCGATCTGCGAGCCGCCCAGACTATAGGTTCCTGCGAGTTGCCAGCCTTTGATCGGCATCAGGCGGTCGGTAGCTCCTGCGCAGAGAATCAACGCGTCGTACTCCACCACCGAATGCAAACCCTTGCTGACGCAGCAGAGCTGGCCTGCCGTCAGGTTCCAGGCCAGGGTGTCGGGGCGATAATCGATCTGGCTGCGCAAGCGATCGAAGCTTTCGTGCAGGTCGCGCGCCTTGGCCGCTTCAGTGCCGTACAGCGCCGAATAATCACGTTTGAAGCCTTCGGGCTGGCGACGGTAGATCTGCCCGCCGTCGCGGCGGTTCTCATCGATCAGAATCGGTTTGATGCCAGCCGCCAAAAGGGTTTCGGCGCAGCGAGTGCCCGCAGGACCGGCGCCGACGATGGCCACACGCGGGCTGGCGGCGTGACTGATTTTCAGCCGTGGAGAAGTGGCCATTTCGCCTCCGGTTGGGTGGTGACGATATCGAGTCCGTCGCGGACCTCGTTGGAGCAGGCGCGCAGGCGTTCGCCACTGCGGGTCCAGACCCAGCAATCCTGACAGGCGCCCATCAGACAGAAGCCCGCCCGACGCCCCGAGTCGAACTCGGACTGGCGCAAGGCAGTGCCTCCGGTCAGCAGCGCGACCATGAGGGTGTCGCCCTGCAAGGCTTCGACAGGTGCGCCGTCGACGATCAGGTTGACGACCGGCCGATCACGCTCGCCCAATCTTACAAAACGGCCACTCATGCGTAGGCTCCTACGGTGACGGGGTCCAGATCGTTCTGACGTTCCTGCAACTCGCCGCTGTCGCGGTGGCAAAGGATTTCGCTGCCGCCTGCAATGAAGCGACGACCCGGCGCGGTCTTGTTGCACAAGCCCTCGATGCGCACAGGGCAGCGATTGAGGAAGGTGCACAGCTCGGGGGTGTTCGACGGCGCGCTGATGGGTGGCAGCTTGCCACTGGTCACGCCGCAGCCTTCCAGCCAGCCTTGACGCAGCTCCGGCACCGAATGCACCAGCAGGTCGGTGTAGGGATGAAAAGGCGTCTGACTGAAGGCGTCACGGCTGCCCTCTTCGACCTTGTGACCGCTGTACATCACCACGATGTCATCGCACAGTGCGCGCACGGTGGAAATGTCATGGCTGATGAACAGGTAGGAAACGCCCAGCTTGCGCCGCAGGTCGCCAAGCAGTTCGAGAATGCAGGCACCGACCACGGTATCCAGCGCCGAAGTGACTTCGTCGCACAGGATCAGGTCCGGCTTGGCTGCAAGCGCACGGGCCAGGTTGACGCGCTGCTTCTGGCCGCCGGACAGTTCGTTGGGACGCCGGTCGGCCAGTTCGCGTGGCAGACGCACCAGGTCCATCAACTCGTGGATGCGATCACGTAGCGCCTTGCCCTTGAGGTTGAAATACATCTTCAGCGGGCGCGCCAGAATCGCGCTGACGTTGTGCATCGGGTTGAGCGCAGTGTCGGCGTTCTGGAACACCATCTGAATACGACGAAACTGTTCTTTCGTCCGTCCGGCCAGGTCGCCGGACAACGGCGCTCCATCGAACGTCAGGCTGCCTTGTGCAGGATCCAGCAGACCGGCGACCACACGGGCCAGGGTCGACTTGCCCGAGCCCGACTCGCCGATCACACCGATGGCCTGACCACGACGAATGGTCAAATCGATGTCTTCCAGCACACGGATCATCGGCATGCCTTGCAGGTTTTTCTTGCCGTAGCCTGCGGTCAGGCCCTTGATGGTCAGCAGCGTGCTGTCTTTGACCATGTCACTGGCCGGCGACAGTTTCGCGTCGGGACGGGCGGCGGCGAGCAGGCTGCGCGTGTATTCGTCTTCCGGCCCCTTGAGCAACGCCGCCGTGCTGCCCTGTTCGATGATTCTGCCGCCATTGAGCACGACGATCTGGTCGGCCATCTGCGCCACTACCGCAAGGTCATGGGAGACATAGACGGCCGTTGCGCCGCGATCCCGCACCACGCGCTTGAAGGCACGCAGCACGTCGATCTGGGTGGTCACATCCAGCGCAGTGGTCGGCTCGTCGAGGATCACCAGCAGCGGGTCACTGATCAGCGCCATCGCTGCCATGACCCGCTGCAACTGACCGCCCGAGACCTGATGCGGATACCGCTGGCCGATGGTTTCGGGGTTGGGCAATGCCAGGTCGCGAAACAGGTCGACGGCTTTTCGCTGCAGGTCCGAGCGGCTGCCCAGACCATGAATCAATGCGCCTTCGATCACTTGATCGATCAGCTTTTTCGCCGGATTGAAGGCCGCCGCCGCGCTTTGTGCGACGTAGGAAACCCGATTGCCGCGCAAGCCTTGCAACTGGCTTTCCGGCAGGCTGAGCATGTCGTGCTCACCGACCTGAACGACGCCACCGGCCAGCTTGCAACCGCGCCGGGCATAGCCCAGCAGCGCCAGGGCGATGGTGGTCTTGCCTGAACCGGACTCGCCGATCAGCGCCAGCACTTCGCCTTTCTCCAGCGCGAAGCTGACACCCTTGACGATTTCCAGCTCACCCTTGTCGGTGTCCGCCACCACGCGCAGGTCTTGCACCCGAATCAATTGACTCATCTCAGTGCCCTCCCGAGCGTCGGCTACGCCGCGATGACAAGCGGTCGATAAACAGATTCACGCCGATGGTCAGCGAGCCGATCGCCAACGCAGGAATCACGATGGCTGGCGCGCCCTGATTGAGGCCGCCGATGTTTTCGCGCACCAGCGAACCGAGGTCGGCATCCGGCGGTTGAACGCCCAGACCGAGAAAGCTCATGCCGCTGAGCAACAGCACAATGAAGCCGAAGCGCAGGCCCAGATCCGTCAGCACCGGGTTGAGCATGTTCGGCAGAATTTCACGACAGGCAATGTAGAGGCGACCTTCGCCGCGGGTGCGCGCGACCTGGACGTACTCCAGCGCTTCGATGTTCACCGCCATGCTGCGGGCGATGCGGAACGCGCCCGGCGTGTAGCTCAGCACGGCCGTACAGACCAGCAGCACTTCGGAGGAGCCGAACGCAGAGACCATGATCAACGCAAGCATCTTGCTCGGAATCGAGATGAACGCATCCATCAGACGGCTGATGATTTCGTCCAGCCATTTGGGTGCAACCACCGACAGCAGTGCACACATAGTGCCGATGCCGCTGGCGAGCACGGCGGAGATCAACGCCAGACCGACCGTGAAGCGTGCGCCGATCAGCACGCGGCTGAGCATGTCGCGGCCCAGATAATCGGTGCCGAACGGAAAGGCCGCGCTTATGTTTTCGAAGACGTTATCGGACACAACCTCGCCCACAGGATGTGGCGCGAGCCATGGCCCGAACAGCGCGATCATGAGCCAGAAGAAGCAGACCGAAGCGCCCACCAGACCCAGCCAGGCGATCTTGCGAGGCGCACGCGCTTGAACGGCGGGCGTAGATGTCTCAATGATCGGATTCATTGGTTTCTCAGCCTCGGGTTGGAAAGAATTGCACACAGGTCGGCCAGCAGCACCAACCCAAGGTAAGCCGCGCAGAACAGCATGGTGCAGCCCTGGACCAGCGCCATGTCGCGGTTGGTCACCGCATCGACCATCAGGCTGGCAATGCCCGGGTAGTTGAAGATTGTCTCGACGATGACCACGCCGCCCAGCAGATAGGAAAGACTCAAAGCAACGGCGTTGACGATAGGCCCGATGGCGTTGGGCAAGGCATGTCGAAGCACGATACGCACAGGGCTCACGCCCTTGAGCCGAGCCATTTCCACGTAGGGGCTGTCGAGCTGATCGATGACGGCGGCGCGAGTCATGCGCGCCATCTGCGCGACGATCACGCAGCACAGCGTCATGACCGGCAACGCATAGGTGCGGATGAATTGCAGCGGCGTACTGGCGTCACCGCCGTAGGACAGCGCCGACAGCCAGCCCAGTTTTACGGCGAAGATCAGCACCGCCAGCGTGGCGACCAGGAATTCAGGCACCGCCACCAGCGACAGGGTGACAACGTTCAGGGCGCTGTCGATACGTCCGCCCCGGCCCATTGCCGCACCGATGCCCAGCATCAGGGCGACCGGCACCGACACCAGCGCAGTGGTCGCGGCCAGCATCAGGGTGTTGGGGAAACGTCCGGCAATCAGATCGGACACCGGCATCGCGTTGGACACCGACTCACCGAAATTGCCGCCCAGAAGATTCATCAACCACTGCAGATACCGCACCACACCCGGCTGATCGAGCCCCAGTTTTGTACGCAATGCCGCGACCTGTTCAGGTGTCGCGAACTGCCCCAGAGCTTGTTGCGCCGCATCTCCCGGCAGCACCGCCGTAATGGCGAAGACCACCATGGACACGATCAACAGCGTGACGATCGCAGCGCCGAAGCGCTGCAGGATCAACCCGAGTGTGTTGCTATTCATCTGCATCCTCCCGCTCGATTCACAGCCGCTTTCACGCGTCCAGCCAGACCTGCTCACTGAACATGTAGCCCATGAAACCGCCCAGCGGATTGCTGGAATAGCCCTGGATACGTTTGTCCACGCCGTCGATGTTGCTGATGAACACCGGAATCCCGATGCCGCAGTTCTGGCTGACCAGGGTCTGCATGTCGCCATACATTTTGGCGCGCTTGTCGTCGTCGGTTTCACCACGGGCCAGCATCAGCAACTGGTCGAACTGATCGTTCTTCCAGCCCGATTCGTTCCAGGGTGCCGAGGACTGGAAGAACTGCGAGAAGATCACGTCGGCGTTGGGGCGCGGGTTGATGTTGCCGAAGCTTAGCGGGTGCTTCATCCAGTGGTTGGACCAATAACCGTCACTCGGCAGCCGGTTGACGTTGAGTGTCAGCCCGGCCTGTTTCGCCGATTGCTGCAGCAGCACGGCGATATCGACCGATCCTGTGGCCGCAGGTGAGGCGGCCACGGCCATGGTGATCTTTTCCATGCCGGCTTTCTTGAGCAGGAACTTCGCCTTCTCGGGATCATAGGCGCGTTGCGGCAGGTCAGCGTTGAAGTAGCGCGAACCGGGCGCAATCGGATGGTCATTACCGACCCGGGCATAGCCACGGAACACTGCTGATTTGACCTGTTCACGGTCCAGCAGGTACTTCATGGCCTCGGTGAACTCAGGGCTCTTGCCCGGCATCTGGTCCTGACGAATGATCAGGTCGGTGTAGTTGCCGGACGGCGCATCGACCACGCGGTGTTTGGCGCTGGCGGCGATACGGCTGGTAGAACGCGGATTGACCTCGTTGATCATGTGTACGTCGCCGGACAGCAGCGCATTGACCCGCGATGGCTCGTCGGCAATGGCGATGAATTCGATCTCGTCCAGGTACGGCAGGCCCGGTTTCCAGTAGTTGGGGTTACGCACGCTGACCGAACGAACGCCAGGGTTGAACTCCTTGACCTTGAACGGACCGGTGCCGATGCCCTTGCTGAAATCGGTGGTGCCTTCGGGCACGATCAGCAGGTGGGAAACGGCGAGAATCGATGGCAACTCGGCGTTCGGCGAGCTGAGGGTGATCTGTACTTCCAATGGGCCGGTGGCCTTGATCTCGGAGAACTGCGCCATCAGCGGCATCACTTTCGAGCCGGTGGCCGGATCTTTATGGCGCGACAGCGAGAACACCACGTCGCCTGCGGTCAGCGTCTTGCCGTCGTGGAAAGTCACGTCCTTGCGCAGGGTGATGGTCCAGACCGTCGCGTCCTTGTTGTCGATCTTCTCGGCCAGCTCCATGTGCGGAACCAGGTGGCTGTCGAAACGAGTCAGGCCGTTATAGAACATGTAGTGACGCACGTAGTCGGTGGACAGTGCGCCCTTTGCAGGATCAAGCGTGTCGGCTGTAGAGCTGGACATGCCCGCCACACGAATGCGACCGCCCGGCTTGCCTTTGACAGGCGCGGTGTCGTCATCGGCGAAGACCTTTCCGGCGGCGCCGAACAGGCTGGTGGAGCCTGCCGCAACAACCCCGGCAACGCCCAGCATACGCAACGCATCACGACGCGAAAGGCCGCGATTGAGACCCTCGAAAACGCGCAGGCTGTCTTCGCCTGTGATCAGCGGGGAATCGTTTTTCTTGTCAGCCATATCAGTTCTACCTGTCGAAAAAGGGAAATTCCGAGTTGCTCACGGTTGACCGGAGCGTCCTTCAAACACACACGACGACGGTGAAACAAAACACTCAGTGACGACTGTCCTGATAGCGGTAGTAAGCGCCGACCAGAGGCAGAAACCACGGTTTGCCAAAGTGCCCGGGAATGGCTGGCCAGTTCAGGTCTTTCCAGGGATTGGCCTGCGCCTTGCCTTCCATGACGTCGGCCATGACCCGGCCCATGTGCACCGACATCTGCACGCCATGCCCGCTGTAGCCCATCGAGTAAAAGACGCCGTCGTGCTCGCCCGCACGCGGCAAACGATCGGACGTCATGTCCACCAGACCGCCCCAGCAGTAATCGACCTTCACATGCGCCAACTGCGGAAACATCTGAATCATGGCCGCCTGCAGCACCTTGCCGCTCTTGGCATCGGAGCTGCTGTTGGACATGGCGAAGCGGGCACGTCCGCCGAACAGCAAACGGTTATCCGGGGTGAGGCGGAAATAGTTGCCGATCAAGCGACTGGTCACGTACGCACGCTGGTTGGGAAACAACTGATCGATCAAGGCTTGCGGCAGCACCTCGGTGGCGATCACAAAACTGCCGACCGGCACGATGCGGCGGCGATACCAGCCCAGTCCGCCGTGCTGACAGGCACCTGTTGCCAGAAACACCTGCTTCGCCTGAATCGATCCTTTCGAGGTGTTGACCACAAAGCCGTTGCGGTTGGCTTTCCAGTCTCTGACCGTTGTGTCCTGATAAATCCGCGCGCCGTGACGCACGGCCGCATCGGCCAGACCCAGGCCAAAACGACCCACATGGATCTGCACGCCATTACGCTGCAGGAGTCCACCGTGAAACTCGTCCGAGCCGATTTCGGAGCGGATGTCCTGCGCCGACAGCAGCTCGACATCGGCATCGACCTCACGGCGGATCAGCTCGCAGGTGCGTGCCAACCCTTCGTAATGGCCCGACTTGGCGGCCAGCTTCAATTTGCCGTTGCGCTTGATGTCACAGGCAATGTTTTCCTGCTCGATCACGCTGACGACACTTTGTACTGCGCTTTCGTACGCCTTGTAGAATTCGCGGGCCTGAGCTGCACCCAGTGTCGCGCTCAACGACGCGTAATCCTGCGCCACACCCGTGTTGCACTGCCCGCCGTTGCGGCCGGATGCTTCGCCGATCACCCGGCCCGCATCCACCACCACGACGCTGGCACCTTTCAAGGCCAATGCACGCGCTGCCGAGAGCCCGGTGAAACCGCCACCGACCACCACCACGTCAGCCTGCCCCTCCACCGCGCCAGCCTGCGCGCCGGTAAAGTCTGGAGCCGTATCGAGCCAGTAGGACTCACTGCGCATCTTGTTCCCCTTGTCACTCATGGAAGAGCACCTTGAAAAATGCCGTGTCGCGGATCGTTCTGCTTACAGACCGACCAGACCCGCCAGACCGCCGATGTCCGGAATCTGGTGATATTCGAACGAGCTGTGGGCAGGCTGTTCGTGACCGCGAGCCACAAAGGCCTTGTTCTTGATCTTCATATCGTTGGCCGAGAACAGGTCGTAGCGGAAGCTGGAGGACACGTGCAACACGTCTTCCGGACCGCAGCCAAGGTTATCGAGCATGAATTCGAACGCTGCCAGGCGAGGCTTGTAGACCTTGGCCTGATCAGCCGTGAAGACCTTGTAGAATGGTGCGCCGAGCTTTTCGACGTTAGACATGATCTGGCTGTCGCTGGCGTTGGAAAAGATCACCAGCGGAATCTTGTCGGCAATCTTCGACAGACCGGCCGGCACATCGGCGTGCGGACCCCAGGTCGGAACGGCGTCGTAATAGAGCTGGCCTTCGCCGCGGTATTCGACGTTCCAGCGCTTGCAGACACGCGACAGGGACACTTTCAGGATCTCGTCGTAAGGCATCCAGTCACCCATGACCTGATCCAGGCGATACGCCGAGAAATCCTTCACGAACTGATCCATCTGCTCGGCCGGAACACGGTCAGCGAAAAGTTCGCGCGTCATGGTGCCCATGTGAAAGTTGGTCAACGTGCCGTAGCAGTCGAACGTAATGAATTTTGGTCGAAGAAAGCTCATTGTGTGCGGTCCTGAAAGTTCGTTGGGGTCATGGCGTGACGAGCAGTTCCGGCCCTGATGCAAGGGACCGCGTTGCACGTTGCAGCACACCCTCATTACAACACCGTGAAATCAGCAGATGGCGTTAAAAGTGCTGGCTGCTTGATAGAAAGCACCGTTTTGAGGTGCGCGCTCAGCAGACTTTGCGGGGCGCTCCAGCCTTGGGCAAACCCCGGTTTTTGGTGCTTTTTTGACCCTTTTCAGGGCGCTCCGGCTCAAACACGCGGCTTTGCACCGCAGATACTGCGCCTTTGCATCCCTTGTGGCGCAGCACAATGTACTGCGCACGGAACGAGCCGATTCGCGCAGCTATATAAGGCAGGAATGCGCTGGAAAACCTCAAGCATTTGCTGCCGGAGTCTCGGCCGTTTTAAGCAGTAACTGTGGTCAGGCGATCTGCCAATCGTGAAATCTACCGAATGTTCAAACCCCTCTTGTCACCCCGTCGCGCAGGTGGGATACAGCAATCCTGCCGTATCCTTTTATCGCCAGTGCATCCTTCTGGATGGGAGACACACCATGCTCGCCCAGCAACGCCTCGACCTTGAATACCGCCCGATGACTGCCGCCGATGTGGCCAACGCTCACGAGTTGTCCATCGCCCTGAAATGGCCGCACCGTCTTGAAGACTGGGCCATGCTGCAACGCGTTGCCGAGGGCTTCGTCGCGCTGCACAACGGCCGACTGATCGGTAGCGCCTTCGCCTGCCATCAGGGTGAGTTTTCCACCATCGGTCTGGTGATTGTCAGCGACGATTATCAAGGCAAGGGCATCGGTCGCAAGCTGATGGAAATGGCCGTCGGCAGCGTCGCTCCCCGTACAGCAGTGCTCAACGCCACCCTTGAAGGCGCGCCGCTCTACGCAAAGATGGGCTTCGTCAGCTTTGGTGAAGTTCAACAGCGTCAAGGTCAGGCCCAACTGCCCGCGCCGACCGCTCTGAAGGCTGGAGAACACTGCCGCGTCCTGACCGGGACCGACCATGCTCGTGTTCTTGAACTCGCCAATGCGGGCACTGGCATGGATCGCTCGAAGGTGTTGAGCGATGTGCTCGATAACCTCGAACATGCAGTAGGTATCGAGCGCGACAGCCAATTGAAGGCCTTCGCCCTGATGCGTCCGTTCGGTCGCGGCCTGTGCATCGGACCGGTGGTTGCCGAGGACGTGGATCAAGCCAGACATATGATCGAACAGTTGCTGGCCAAGGTGCCTTACGCCTTCGTACGCATCGACATCCCCTCCAATGGCGGGCTGGTGGACTGGCTGGAAGAAGTCGGCCTCAAACGCGTCGATGCCGTGACCTGCATGAGCATGGGCGCGGTGCCACAGCCCAGCCAGGGCGTGCGCCAGTTTGCGTTGATTACCCAGGCGATTGGCTGAGCGCAGCGTTGCGCGACGACGTAGCGCTGCCGCACAGCAAACGCCGGACTGTGGGAGGCGGCTTGCCAGCGATGAAACGATGACGCGATGTTCCTGAAGTACCGCGTCGACCTCATCACGGGCAAGCGCCTCTCCCACATCCGCGAACAGTCCACACACCATTCTCGAGACCAGAACCATGCCTCAACCCACCGTACTTCTGCTGGCCCGCGCCGATCACAGCCATGTCGATACCGAATTCACACCGGGGCCTCTCGACGCCAGCGACCCCTTCGCCAACGAACGCCGTACAGCCTTCATGGATGAGGCAGGCATCGCCGCCGGTGTCGTTCATTCCAGCACCTCAGTGTCGGTCGACGCTTATCCCTATACCGAAATGCTGGTCGTGCATCGCGGTGCCGTCACACTCAAGTCAGGCGCCGACACCATTACGATCAGCACCGGCGAGAGCGCCGTCATCGGCCGGGGCACGCAGGTACGGATCGAAGCACAACCCGACAGCGTCTGGGCATTCTGCGCGGCCACACAGGCCGCCGGACCGGACAAGCCTGGCGTCACGCACCTGGATCGTCTCGCGATGCTCACACCGTCATCCCCACCGGATCCGGCAATCATGATCAGCGCGCTGCCGCAGTGCCGCAGCAACAACATCTTCGAAGACACCGCCAGCACCCTGCGCATCGGTGTCTGGGATTCCACGCCTTACGAGCGTATCTCGCGTCCGCACAGAATCCACGAACTGATGAACCTCATCGAAGGCAGCGTGACACTGGGCATCGAGGGCGGTGAAGCGGTCGTGGTAAAAACCGGCGATACCGTCTTCGTCGCACAAGGTGCGCCGTGCAAGTGGACCAGCACAGGGTATGTCCGCAAGTTCTATGCGGTGACGTGATTCCCAAGTCGCGCCCTTCAACAATGAAGGGCGCAGCTATAACGTTTAAGCGTTGAACGAAGCCCAAAAAAGCAACTTTCGCCAGCACAGTTAACAGTCAAAAAATACGCCACACAAGAATAACCATGTTACTTCGCTGTTTATTTTAGATACCCATTACAACCTGTTGCTTTCTTTCTCGAGAGCTGATTAAAAGTTCTGGCAGTGGACAGCAGCGACGCTATACCTCGCCTGAATCCCGACGCTCAACATCCATTATTAATCGGACGATCCCAATCGGCCTCGGGCACCTGTTGCCGCCGATTGTCTGCCATTGAACACACTGCACATAACATGACGTTAATCGTTTAACTTAAGGACATCACCATGAAAAACAATTACATCGCACTAAGCTTTCTTGCTCTGGCTACTCTGGGCGTAACCGTTGCAGCACAGGCCGGACCACCGGTTACAGTGACGTTCAAGAATCTGGGGACGGTGCGCGCTGAACACCGCCCGATAAACCGCAACGAACTGTCGAGGTGCAATCTGTACCGCTACTTCACGCGCCACTAATCTCTCTACCTGCGCTTGGGCTGCCGAGTTCACGATGAAGTAAAAGAAGACATGCGCGTCGACAATCGACGCGCATGTCGTCTGTCGGCTAAAGCTCACCTGTAAGGTGCCGATAAAGATGAAGCAGATAGCGCCATGGACCGGCTAGTACCGCGAGGACGCGATCGTGATAGACACTCACTCTCCACCAACAGCAATTGTCAGCAGTCTTCAGAAGACTGTCTCTGACATCCCTTCTCCGGCAACCAAAAGTACCAGCCCCCAAGCGTCTGGCGCAGTGAATCGCCCATCGGACGGCGCGACATTTTCCAATCTGGCCAGGCAACTGAATGACAGTGCTGCACGTGCCAATTCTCGTGATGCTCTTCTGGACTCAAAGAAGCTGGGCACGCTTGCCAGATCAGTCATCGACAAGTTGACCGACAGCAGTTACTACACCAACAAGGCAACTCACGATGCCGAGGTTCCCGATACCCAGGATCCGGACCTGCTCGAAAGAGCCAGACAGGCCACACGATTCACCAACGGGCTGGCAAAAAATCCTTTCGCCGGGCTGTCGCAAGACGCGCTCAGACTGATCATCTATGACGAAAGCGGCGACTTCACGCTCAATGAGCGAAAGGCTGCCTATCGTGAAAACTATAAACAGCAGGAGACCTGGAATCGTGAAATGTGCCAACGCTACGTCGACGAATACAACGAAATCGGCAAAAGCACCCAGACCCTGTTCATGATCCTCGAGCATTACAACGCCCTGCCGCCCATAGAAAAGGCGCAATACCCGGCCAACTATGTGGACAACCTGACCTCGGGCGACAGTTCAGTCATGGACATGCTCAACACCCGGAAGGGTCAGCCTTTCAGCCCCAGCACATAAAACCGGCTGTCCACCGCCATGAGCGGAAAGCTTTCAGGCAGGTTTTCCCTGGCTACCTCGCTGAACCCGTGCTTTTCATAGAACCGGTGTGCGGCGAGGAATTTGTCGGTGGTGCCGAGGAATATTTCGCTGACGCCCTTGACCCTGGCGTCTTCGATCAGCCTGTCCAACAGCCTGGCGGCCACCGAGAATTCACGTCCGCGAAACGGCGCGGCGACGAACATCTTTCGCAGCGCCGCCTGCCCTGCACCAATGTCCTTGAGCCCGATGGTTCCGATGACCTGCTCACCATGCGTGGCGACCCAGAAATCTCCGGTGCCACTCTGATAGAAATCGGGAATGCTCTTGAGATCCGGCTGGTCCTCGGCAGTGATGGCGATACCGAACTCTTCGCGCTGAATGGGCAGAATCACATCAACCACGCCCTGCTGGTGATGCGGCTCGAAACGTTGAATCAGGATGTCGGTCGGGGTCAAAACACAGCTCCTTTTCATGATGTGCAACACCCAGGCAGTATCCCGGACAAGCAAACGCCCCGACAAGTCGAGGCGTTTGCTTGAGCATTTCCGAGCGCCGCGCCGAGGCGCGGCGTCGAGAATGTTTAATTACAACTTCGGACCGGCAGCCTTGATGGCGTCGCTCACGTCGAACTTCTTGAAGTTCTCCACGAACAGGCCAGCCAGCGCCTTGGCGGCTTCGTCGTAGGCAGCCTTGTCAGCCCAGGTGTTGCGCGGGTTGAGCAGGTTGGTGTCTACGCCCGGAACCGACTTCGGTACGTCGAGGTTGATGGTGTCCAGGTGCTCGGTTTCGGCACCGATCAGCGCGCCGCTCTGGATCGCTGCAATCACGCCACGAGTGGTCGGGATGTTGAAGCGCTTGCCAACGCCGTAGCCGCCGCCGGTCCAGCCGGTGTTGACCAGATAGACCTTGGAGCCGAAACCGCGGATGCGCTTGATCAGCAGCTCTGCGTATTCGCCAGCCGGACGCGGGAAGAACGGTGCGCCGAAGCAGGTGGAGAAGGTGGACTTGATGCCCGAACCCGAACCCATTTCAGTCGAACCGACCAGTGCGGTGTAGCCCGACAGGAAGTGGTAGGCAGCCTGCTCTTCGCTGAGGATCGACACAGGCGGCAGTACGCCAGTCAGGTCACAGGTCAGGAAGATCACGGCGTTTGGCTCGCCACCGAGGTTTTTCGGCGCACGCTTTTCGATCAGTTCGCGCGGGTAGGCCGCACGGCTGTTCTGGGTCAGGCTGCTGTCGGCGTAGTCGGCTTTCTTGTTGGCGTCGAGGACGACGTTTTCAAGAACAGCGCCGTGCTGGATGGCTTTCCAGATGACAGGCTCGTTCTTCTCGGACAGGTCGATGCACTTGGCATAGCAACCGCCTTCGATGTTGAACACCACGCCTTCGCCCCAGCCGTGTTCGTCGTCACCGATCAGGTAACGGCTTTCGTCAGCCGACAGGGTGGTCTTGCCGGTGCCGGACAGACCGAAGAACAGGGTCACGTCGCCGTCTTCGCCCATGTTGGCCGCGCAGTGCATCGGCAGCACATCGGAGGCCGGCAGCAGGAAGTTCTGCACGGAGAACATCGCTTTCTTCATTTCGCCGGCATAACGCATGCCTGCGATCAGCACCTTGCGGGCTGCGAAGTTGATGATGACAGTACCGTCGGAGTTGGTGCCGTCGCGCTCAGGGTCGCAGACGAACCAGGGGGCGTTCTGGATTTCCCACTCGTCCTTGCCAGCCGGGTTGTACTGTTCAGGGTTGATGAACAGGCAACGACCGAACAGGTTGTGCCAGGCCGTCTCTGTGGTCATCTTGACGGGCAGGTAGTGCGCAGGATCGGAACCTACATGAACGTGGGAAACGAAGCGCTCGCGTTCGGCCAGGTAAGCACCTACACGATTCCACAGAGCGTCGAATTTCTCGGCCGGGAACTTGCGGTTGATCGGGCCCCAGGCGATAGCGTCCTGAGTGCTCGGCTCTTCAACGATGAAACGATCGACCGGCGAGCGGCCAGTACGATGGCCTGTCTGCACAACCAGTGCGCCAGTGTCGGAAAGTTCGCCTTCGTTGCGGGCAAGGGCTTCCTTGACCAGTTCGTCGGTGCTCAGATCGGTGTACACAGCGGTGTTGGTTTGCGTCATGAGGTTCCCCGTCGGCCAGTGGCCGAGTGCTCCAAACGGTTTTGTAGTAAAAAAACTACCACTACTACAGCGTAAAAGTGGGCCGGATTATGCCAGAAAAGCTCAGGAATGGTAGAACCCTCCTGTCAGAACTGGATTACAGGGCCCACGTCGTATTCTGGAGGCTGTTTGCGGTCCGGTTAATGACGCGTGTCAGATGGCGAATCGACACCGCCGCCAGCGAACAGCTGGGCCACGTCAGTGGCATCGAACAGATAGCGCTCGTTGCAGAACTGGCAGTCGATCTCAATGGTGCCGTTGTGCTCCTGCACCAGTTGCTGTGCATCCTCAAGCCCAAGGCTGACCAACGCGTTGGCCGAACGCTCGCGCGAGCAGCTGCAGCGGAAGCAGATAGGCTGGATGTCGAACAGGCGCAGCGGGTCTTCGTGGTACAGGCGATGCAGGATGGTCGCGTTGTCCAGGCTCAGCATTTCTTCGGCAGTCAGGGTGCTGGCCAACGTAATGACGTGTTCCCAACTGGCGTCCCGCTCTTCAGGGTCGGGAATCTGCGCCACCGGCAACTGTTGCAGCAACAGGCCGCGAGCGCGATGGCCGTCAGCCTTGAGCCAGAAGCGTGTGCCCAGCTGCTCCGACATCACGAAGTAGCTGGAAAGGCTCTCGGAGAGATCGACACCGTCCAGGGCAACAATGCCCTGATAACGCTTGCCCTTGCGGGGGTCGATGGTGAGTGTCAGCGAACCATCAGGCATCAGGTCCTGCAACCCGGCATCCGGCGTGATCAAGGCCTCGTCGTAGCGGGCGATGCCACGCAGTTCGCGCTCGCTCGAGCACTCGACCATCAGCAACGGGACCGCGCCACTGGACCTTGCCTGCAGAATCAGCAGACCGTCGAACTTGAGCGTGCCTACCAACAAGGCAGCGGCGGCCATCAGCTCGCCAAGCAGCTCTGCGACCGGCTCGGGGTACGGATGTTTGGCGAGCACTTCGGCATAGCTGCGTTCGAGGGCGACCAGTTCTCCGCGAACGTCGCTTTCGTCAAAGATAAAGCGCTGGGTGAAATCGATGTCCGGGGTATCGTTCATAAAAGAAGGTATCTGAGGTGGGTATCTGTGAGGGCAGTCGACGTGAATGCGCCGGGCAAAGCGCGATGAAACACTCTGCATCGTGCCGTTTGGCCGCCATTTTAGGAGCTATCCGGTAGTCTTCCAAGCCGCACGGCATTTCAGGCCGGCCACGCAGGTGTTCAGCGGCAGAACTCAAACGTCGCGCTGGACGCCACGGAAATCGAAAATCTGACGACGCTGCTTCTTGGTCGGTCGCCCCTCAGTCGTGACGCCCAGGTTGCCCGCCTTGCGTTGCGCGGCCGCATGCTCGCGCCGCGTAATGCTTTCCGGTGTTTCGCGGTAAAGTGTCTGCGCTTCGGGAGCGCCACGACGCACAACGGACAGCGCTTCGACCACGACGGTGCGCTCATCGAAACCCATGCGAATCTGAAACTCGTCGCCCACACGGGGCTCCTTGCCGGGCTTGCAGCGTTCGCCGCGACAGTGCACCTTGCCACTTTCGATGGCGGCCTTGGCCAAGGCGCGGGTCTTAAAAAAACGCGCTGCCCACAGCCATTTGTCCAAACGAACCTTGTCGTCTTCTTCTGGCTTTTGTGCCATATGAATTCCTCATCCTTATAACAGTCAGAACGTTTACCAGGCGTTTTGCAATCAGTGACGGCCCTCAGGCGTTCGCTCATGCAAGACCTCATATCGACACGAACATGAAGTAACCGATCCTTGCCTGTCAAAAACAACCTGCTTCAATTTCACAGCCTTTACCCCGTAGGGAGTGCGACGTGACCGACTTTCCAGCTTCATTGACCGCCCCCAGGAAGGGGTGCGAAGGTTGTACAAACAGTCCGGAACTGAATTTTTCGTTCGACTATGCCTATCAGCCCATTGTAGATCTGCGCGACCACTCCATCTTTGCTCATGAGGCACTGGTGCGTGGCCCCAACGGCGAAGGCGCGCATTCGGTGCTCAGCCAGGTCACGGACCAGAACCGCTATCGCTTCGATCAGGCATGCCGGACCACCGCCATCGCCGGTGCCGCGCGACTGGGCATGAACGAACGACTTTCCATCAACTTTCTGCCCAATGCCGTGTATCGTCCCGAGCTGTGCATCCGCAGCACACTGGAAGCGGCCAAGGCACATAATTTCCCCATTGAGCACCTGATTTTCGAGACAATCGAAACCGAGCATGTGGATGATCGCGGCCACTTGAGCAATATTCTGCGCGAGTACCGTGAGTTCGGATTCATGACCGCCATCGACGATTTCGGCGCTGGCCATTCCGGCCTGTCCCTGCTGGCTGATTTTCAACCCGACCTGATAAAACTCGACATGAATCTGATCCGCGATATCCACCGCGATCGCGCGCGTCAGGCTATTGTTCGTGGGGTTGTCACAATGTGTTCGGAGTTAGGGATTAAAGTCATCGCCGAGGGAATAGAAAGTGTAGAGGAGCGGGACTTCCTCGCGGATTGCGGCATTTTCCTGATGCAGGGTTACTGGTTCGCCAAACCTGCGTTCAAAGCCCTGGCGCGGATCAGCCCCGACGCCTGGCAGAAGTCTTGATACATACGGAATCGCATTGAAAACATTCGACCATCTGACAGTCATCGGCCTGCGCGAGTGGGTGGCGCTTCCCGATTTGGGGGTGGCGGGCCTTCGGGCAAAAATCGATACCGGCGCCAGTACATCGAGCCTGCATGCGACGGAAATAGAACCTTTCGAACGCGATGGCCAGAAATGGGTTCGTTTCAACGCGCATCTGGGTACCGTGGTTCAGTTGCGGCATCGTCGCTGCGAGGCACTGCTGGTTGCCATGAAAACCATCAAAAGCTCCAACGGCCAGGCACAGGTGCGTTACGTCATTCGCACCACGCTGGCCCTGGGTGATCGCATCTGGCCAGTGGAATTTACCCTGGCATGCCGCAAGTCGATGCGTTATCGACTGCTGCTGGGCTCCAACGCTTTGATCGACGGCCAACTGGTCGTCAATCCGGGCATTACTTATGTACAAGACAAGCCGGTGTTCCCGGCCTCTACTTCCTCAGGTGCTGCATGAAGATCGCTGTGCTTTCGCGTAACCCGCGTCTGTATTCCACCCGTCGTCTGGTCGAAGCTGGTATTGAGCGTGGCCACGAGATGGTGGTGATCGATACCCTGCGCGCCTATATGAATATCGCCAGTCATAAGCCGCAGATCCATTATCGCGGCAAACCACTGGAGGGCTTCGATGCGGTGATTCCGCGCATCGGTGCGTCAGTGACGTTCTATGGCTGCGCGGTGTTGCGCCAGTTTGAAATGATGGGTGTGTTTCCGCTCAATGAATCCGTGGCCATTGCCCGCTCACGGGACAAGCTGCGCTCTCTGCAACTGCTCTCGCGGCGCGGGATCGGGCTGCCGGTCACCGGTTTTGCCCACTCCCCGGACGATATTCCCGACCTGATCCAGATGGTCAATGGTGCCCCACTGGTGATCAAGGTGCTGGAAGGTACTCAGGGGATCGGTGTGGTGCTCTGTGAAACCGCGACCGCTGCCGAGTCGGTGATCGAGGCGTTCATGGGCCTCAAGCAGGACATCATGGTTCAGGAGTACATCAAGGAAGCGGGTGGCGCGGACATTCGCTGCTTCGTGGTCGGTGACAAGGTCATCGCCTCCATGAAGCGCCAGGCCAAGCCGGGTGAGTTCCGATCCAATCTGCACCGTGGCGGCAGCGCCAGCCTGATCAAGATCACTCCGGAAGAACGCATGACAGCCCTGCGTGCTGCCAAGGTCATGGGCCTGAGCGTGGCGGGTGTGGATATCCTGCGTTCCAATCACGGCCCGCTTGTGATGGAAGTGAACTCGTCGCCGGGCCTTGAAGGTATCGAGGTGACGACCAGCAAGGACGTCGCCGGGATGATCATCGAGTACCTGGAGAAGAACAGCGGCCCGCACATGACGCGTACCAAAGGGAAAGGCTAGGTAATACGATCGTGCCAATGCATCGCGTTGGCACGATCAACATGGCGCTTTAAACCGCATCCCTCGGCAACATCAGTCCCAACGGCAGACGCACCCGCGCTTCCAGACCGCCTCCCGAACGATTCCTCAACTCCACATTACCGCCGTGCATGGCAGCGATGCGCTTGACGATGGCCAGCCCAAGCCCAGTGCCTTTGCCGCTGCGCGCACGGTCACCGCGTATGAAGGGATTGAAGATGGTGTCCAGCTCAGATGGGTCGATACCGGCACCACGGTCCAGAACGCTCAGCACGACGTAGGGCGCATTCCGGTCGCCCGATACATAGGCCGCCACTTCAATGCCATTGCCCGCATGGTGCCGGGCATTGCCGATCAGGTTGGTTAGCAGTCGCTTCATCGAGACGCGGCGCAGCGGAAACGGGGGAATCGGTTCCAGACACAGGCGGATGGTGTCTTCGGCACTGTTGAACGGCTCGACCACGTCACGCACCAGATCACCCAGGTCGACTTCCTCGATTTCCTCGTCACGACCGTCGCGAATGAAGGCCAGAAACTGGTCGAGAATCGCGTCCATGTCCTCGATGTCGCGAACCATGCCCTCGGTGAATTCGTTGTCGCTCATCAGTTCCAGCGACAGCCGCAGCCGGGTCAGCGGTGTCCGCAGGTCATGGGAGACACCTGCGAGCATCAGTTCACGCTCCTGCCCCGCCTGCTCGACATCCTCGGCCATCTGATTGAAAGCCCGGTACACCTCGGCCATTTCACTCGGCGTGTCACTGATCGGCAACCGCACGCTGCGCCCCTGCCCCAGCTGGCGAGCCGCAAAGACCAATCGTTTGAGGGGTTGATTGAGCTGACGCACGAAAATCCAGGCGGACGCCGTGGACAGCAGGCCAATGGCGAGGAACCAGCCCAGCACGCTCCAGATCTTCTGACCACGCAGCGGATGTGGATACAACGGCACCTTCAGCCAGCCATCACCCAGACTCGGCGCGCGCACCCAGAGCGCGGGGGGTGCATGCACACGCAAACGCACTTCTGTGTCGGCCCCCAGTTCGGCCTGCATCTGTCGCTGGTAAATCTCACTGTACGGCCAGTGCTGCTCGCCTTCCGGTACTCCGCCGCCCACCACTCGAATCAGACCCGCAGCTTCGGCAATCGCCTCCCGGTCGTTTTCATCAGCCGCCCAGTACGCACGCAGTGTCAGGGCGACACCATGGCTGTACTGCCTGTCGACCAGCACATCCTCGTTCATCAGCAGATAGACCAGCGTCAGCGCCTTGGAAAACAGCACGACGATGAGCACCAGCCACAGGGTGCGGGAGAAAAAGCTTTGCGGAAACCAGAGCGGTGTCTTCATAACTGCAGCTACACACTTTGCAGGGCGAGCCTGGGCTCGCAAGTTTGCCGGACGCGGGACAGACCCGAGGTACGAACGCAAAAAACCAGCACGTCGATAATCTATGCAAGATTATCGACGTGGCTGGCAGGATCTTCGGTGTTCTGTTCTGACAAACGAGCTGTCAGCGATTTCCGGCACCATCGGGAACGAACACATAGCCTACGCCCCAGACAGTCTGGATATAACGGGGTTTGGAAGGATCCGGTTCGATCAGACGACGCAGACGGGAAATCTGTACGTCGATGGAGCGTTCCAGCGCATCCCATTCCCGGCCACGGGCCAGGTTCATCAACTTGTCACGGGTCAACGGCTCGCGAGCGTGCATGACCAGTGCCTTGAGGACAGCGAACTCACCGGTCGTCAGCATGTGCACTTCATCACCGCGCTTGAGCTCACGGGTCGCCAGGGACAATACATAGTCACCAAAGCTGACCGACTCGTCTTCACTGCCGGGGGCACCGGGCACGGGTGCAGCCTGACGACGCAGAACCGCCTTGACGCGGGCCATCAGCTCGTCCGGGTTGAACGGCTTGGCAAGGTAATCGTCGGCGCCCAGTTCCAGCCCCTTGATACGGCTCAACTCATCGCCCTTGGCGGTGAGCATGATGATCGGCACCTGATTGTTCGCTGCACGCAAACGACGGCAAGCGGAAAGGCCATCTTCCCCAGGCAGCATCAAGTCCAGAACCACGAGATTGAATACCTCGCGGGACAGCAGTCGGTCCATTTGCTCCACGTTCGCCACGGCGCGGGCACGATAGCCCTTGCTGGTGAAGAAACGTTCCAGGAGGCTGCTCAGCCCGGGATCGTCATCGACGATCAGGATTTTTTCGCCTTCAGCATTTTGTGCGGTGCTGCTCATCGGATGCTCCTTTGATCTCGGGGCGCATTATGGCGTAGCTGCGGTGATGCGCACCGTGTGCATTGTTAGCAGATTTTACTGGGGGCCACACTCAAGCGTGCTCAACAGCAGGCAAAAAGGTCGCGCTCGTCGGCCAATCCCCTAATCCGGCGTCGCCGGGTATAATGCGCCGCCCTCAAAGTCAGGCAACATCAGACTTATGGCAGTTCGCCAGTCGTATAAATAAACCTCGACGCGCCAGGCGCTGGCAAGGCAAACCGTAAAAGCCCAGTTTTTTGCTCACAACTCCAGGTGGTCTTATGGACAGCATCAACAGCCGCATCGCCGAAGAACTCGGCGTACGCCCACAACAGGTCGCAGCGGCCGTAGCACTACTGGATGAAGGCTCGACAGTGCCCTTCATTTCCCGCTACCGCAAGGAAGTGACCGGCAGCCTCGATGACACGCAACTGCGTCATCTGGAAGAGCGCCTGCGCTACCTGCGCGAGCTGGACGACCGGCGTGTCAGCATCCTTGCCAGCATCGAAGAGCAAGGCAAACTGACCCCGGAACTGGCCCGCGATATCAAGCTGGCCGACACAAAAACCCGTCTTGAAGATTTGTACCTGCCGTACAAGCAGAAACGCCGCACCAAGGGCCAGATCGCGCTGGAAGCCGGTCTGGGCGAGCTGGCCGACGGCCTGTTCAACGACCCGAGCCTCACACCGGAAGCAGAAGCCGCTCGCTTCGTCGACGCTGAAAAAGGCGTCGCCGACGTAAAAGCCGCGCTGGAAGGTGCCAAATACATTCTGATGGAGCGCTTCGCCGAAGACGCGTCCCTGCTCGACAAGCTGCGCAGCTTCCTCAAGCAGGAAGCCGTGATCAGCGCGCGCGTTGTACCCGGCAAGGAAGAAGAAGGCGCCAAGTTCCGCGATTATTTCGAACACGACGAACCGCTCAAGAGCATGCCGTCGCACCGCGCCCTGGCGATTTTCCGTGGCCGCAACGAAGGCTTTCTCAGTTCCGCGCTGAAAGTCGGCGAAGAACTCCCCGGCACCATGCACCCGTGCGAGCTGATGATCGGCGAGCGTTTCGGCATCCAGAACCAGAGCCGCCCCGCGGACAAGTGGCTGGCCGAAGTGGTGCGCTGGACCTGGAAGGTCAAGCTCTACAGCCACCTGGAAACCGATCTGCTGGGCGAACTGCGCGACGGTGCAGAGACCGAAGCGATCAATGTGTTCGCGCATAACCTGCACGACCTGCTGCTGGCCGCACCGGCCGGTCAGCGCGCCACGCTGGGCCTTGACCCTGGCCTGCGGACCGGTTGCAAGGTTGCGGTGGTAGACGCCACCGGCAAGCTGCTCGATTACGCCACTGTTTACCCGCACGTCCCCAAGAACCAATGGGACCAGACCATCGCCGTGCTGGCAGCCTTGTGTGCCAAGCATTCGGTCGATCTGATCGCCATCGGCAACGGCACTGCCAGCCGCGAAACCGACAAGCTGGCGGCCGACCTGATCAAGAAATACCCAGGCCTGAAAATGACCAAGGTCATGGTGTCCGAAGCCGGCGCATCCGTTTATTCGGCATCGGAGCTGGCGGCCAAGGAATTCCCGGATCTGGACGTGTCGATTCGTGGCGCAGTGTCCATCGCCCGTCGCCTGCAGGATCCGCTGGCAGAACTGGTGAAGATCGACCCGAAATCCATCGGCGTCGGCCAGTACCAGCATGACGTTTCGCAGCTGAAACTGGCACGCGGTCTGGATGCGGTGGTGGAAGACTGTGTGAACGCTGTGGGCGTGGACGTGAATACCGCGTCCGTCGCTCTGCTGGCGCGTATTTCCGGCCTGAACACGACGCTGGCGCAGAACATCGTTGCTCACCGCGACGAAAACGGCGCGTTCAAAACCCGCGCGGCGCTCAAGAAAGTGGCCCGTCTCGGCGAGAAGACGTTCGAACAGGCCGCAGGCTTCCTGCGTGTCATGAGCGGCGACAACCCGCTGGACTCCTCAGCCGTTCACCCGGAAGCCTACCCGCTGGTGCAGCGCATCGCGGCGGAAACCGACCGTGACATCCGTTCGCTGATCGGCGATGCCAGCTTCCTCAAGCGTCTGGATCCGAAGAAATTCACCGACGAGACCTTCGGTTTACCGACCGTGACCGACATTCTGCAGGAGCTTGAAAAGCCGGGTCGTGACCCACGCCCTGAATTCAAGACTGCCGAGTTCCAGGACGGCGTCGAAGATCTCAAGGACCTGCAACTGGGCATGATCCTCGAAGGCGTGGTCACCAACGTCACCAATTTCGGTGCATTCGTCGACATCGGCGTGCATCAGGACGGTCTGGTGCACATCTCTGCGCTGTCGGAGAAATTCATCAAGGACCCGCGTGAAGCGGTCAAGGCCGGCGACGTGGTGAAAGTGAAGGTCATGGAAGTCGACATCCCGCGCAAACGCGTCGGCCTGTCGATGCGCATGAGCGACACGCCGGGCGAGAAAATCGACGGCGCCCGTGGTGCACGCCCTGGCTCGTCGCCGCGTCAGCAGAACAGCGCACCACGCAAGGAAACCACCACCGCTGCGCCCGCCAACAACGCCATGGCTTCACTGTTCGCCAACGCCAAGCAGTTGAAGAAGCGCTGATGGATATTCCTGAAGACCTGACCCACAGCGCTTTTTTCAAACTGCTGGGCTGTGAGCTGCGGCGTCTGGACGAAGGCGTCGCCGAAGTTGCATTGCCGCTGGAGGCGCATTTGCGCAACCGTGGCAATGTGATGCACGGCGGGGCAATCTTCAGCCTGGTCGATATCAGCATGGGGCTGGCCTGTTCCAGCGCCCACGGCTTTGACCAGCGCAGCGTGACCATCGAATGCAAGATCAACTACGTGCGCGGTGTGTCCGAAGGCGAAGTGCTGTGCATCGCCAAGGTGCTGCATGCCGGACGCCGCACGCTGGTTGTGGAGGCGGAGGTCGTTCAGGGCGACAAACTTGTAGCCAAGGCTCAAGGTACTTTCGCAGTCATCTAGACTTCAATGAACACGGAACGAACGTGATCGTTGAGAACGGAATCTAGCTGTAGGCAACCGATTTGGGTTAATTTCGGCACCATTAGCGTGGTGCCGAGTCCATTTGGTGGTACGACGAAGAGCCGTGATTGCGAACAGGTGTCCAAAGACCCCAACCAGGCGAAAACGCCAGTTCCTTTCTTCACCCTTGTAGACCGTCATGTCCACCCCCATATCGGGGCGACCGATGCGTGAAGGATTCCACCTTGAGCGAACTTTTAAACCGTCGTCTGGCTTTGCTCGGCGAGCGCAACAACCTCTCTCTGCTGGAGCAGTGCCTGCACGGTATCGAGCGTGAATGCCTGCGTGTGACCGAACAGGCACACCTGGCGCAGACGCCTCATCCGACCGCTCTGGGCGCGGCTTTGACCAATGGACTGATCACCACCGACTATTCAGAGTCGCTGCTGGAGTTCATCACCCCGGCGCTCAAAGACCCGGTGCAGACACTCGACAGCCTGGACAAGATCCATCGCTTCGCCTACAGCAAGCTGGACCGCGAGCTGCTGTGGAGCCCGTCCATGCCCTGCCCGCTGCCGGACGAAGAACATATACCGATTGCCTATTACGGCACATCGAATATCGGCAAGCTCAAGTATGTCTACCGCAAGGGCCTGGCACTGCGCTACGGCAAGACTATGCAGTGCATCGCCGGTATTCATTACAACTTTTCGCTGCCTGAAGATGCCTGGGCACTCTTGAAGCAGACCGAAGATTTTGCCGGTGACGCGCGCGACTACCAGTCGCACTCCTACATCGCGCTGATTCGTAACTTCCGCCGCTACAGTTGGCTGCTGATGTACCTGTTCGGCGCCTCACCGGCGCTGGATGCAGGCTTCCTGCGCGGGCAACCGCACATGCTCGAGCAGTTCGATGGCGATACACTTTACCTGCCCTATGCGACCAGCCTGCGCATGAGCGACCTGGGTTACCAGAGCAACGCTCAGGCCGATCTGACGCCGTGCTACAACGATCTGGTCAGCTACACCGACAGCCTGCGCAAGGCCGTTGCCACGCCCTATGCGCCTTATGTCGAGACCGGCACTCACGACGCCAACGGCGAATGGGTGCAGCTCAACACCAACGTGCTGCAGATCGAGAACGAGTACTACTCCAACATCCGCCCCAAGCGGGTGACCTACACCGGCGAGCGTCCGATTCAGGCACTGATGTCGCGTGGCGTGCAGTACGTCGAAGTCCGCTGCCTGGACATCAACCCGTTTCTGCCGACCGGCATCAGCCTGGAGCAGTCGCGCTTTATTGATGCCTTCGTGCTGTATTGCGCCCTTGAAGAAAGCCCGCAACTGGCCGGCCACGAGTGTTCGAACGCAGGCTCAAACTTCCTGACTGTGGTCAAGGAAGGGCGTCGCCCGGATCTGGAACTGCTGCGCAACAACGACCCGATCAAACTGAAGGACTGGGCCAACGAACTGTTGCAGAAAATCACGCCGATCGCGCAGTTGCTCGACGAAGCTCAAGGCACAGACGAGCATCTGAAATCGATGGCTGTGCAGCATGCGAAGGTTGCCGATGCATCGCTGACGCCTTCGGCGCAGGTGCTGGAAAGCATGAGAGCGCACAACGAAGGCTTTACCGGGTTCTCGTTGCGCCAGAGCCAGCTGCATGCCGAATATTTCCGCGATCACCCTCTGACGGCCGAAGAGCAGGCGCACTTCGAAGAACTGGCGAAAACCTCGATTGCCGAACAGGCCGAACTGGAAGCGACTGAAGAAGTGGTGGATTTCGACACCTTCGTCGGGTCGTATCAGGCGAGTATTCTGGCGATCAGTAACTGAGGGCTGGAATACGAACCACAGGGGAGGCGGCTTCTCGGCCGCTCCATCAGCGACTGAACTGACGCCATCGCCAGCAAGCTGCCTCCCACGGTTTTTACGTCAGACGTCGATCAGATCGCCTTCTCGAATATCTTCGAATTACGCTGGTAGTTATACAACGACGCACGGGCGCTTGGCAGGCGGTCGACGCTGCTTGGCTCGAAGCCACGCTCGCGGAACCAGTGTGCTGTGCGCGTCGTCAGCACGAACAACGTCTTGAGCCCCAGCGCGCGGGCGCGGTTTTCGATGCGTTCGAGCAACTCGTCACCACGACCACCATGACGATATTCGGGATTCACCGCCAGGCACGCCAGTTCGCCCGCCTGAGAATCGGCAATCGGATACAGCGCCGCACAGGCAATGATCAGACCTTCGCGCTCGACCACGCTGAACTGAGTAATCTCGCGCTCCAGCACTTCGCGTGAACGACGCACCAGAATGCCCTGCTCTTCCAGCGGCGTGATCAGATCCATCAACCCGCCCACGTCTTCAATCGCCGCCTCACGCACCAGTTCGAACTGCTCCTGAGCCACCAGCGTACCGCCACCGTCGCGGGTGAACAGTTCGGTCAGCAGCGAGCCGTTTTCGGCGTAGCTGACGATATGACTGCGACCCACGCCGCCACGACAGGCCTCGGCCGCGGCATCGAGCAATTCGGCCTGATAGTTGCTGCCCAGGCGCTGTAAGTGCGCGGGCACCTGCTGAGGACGCAATTCGCGCACCAGATGGCCCTGCTCGTCCAGCAAACCGGTTTCGGCGCCGAACAGCAGCAGCTTGTCGGCCGCCAGATCGATGGCAGCGCGGGTGGCGACATCTTCACAGGCCAGATTGAAGATCTCGCCAGTGGGCGAATAACCCAGGGGCGACAGCAGGACGATATGGCGCTCATCCAGCAAGCGGTTGATACCCTTGCGGTCGACCCGGCGCACTTCGCCGGTGTGCTGGTAATCGACACCTTCCAGTACGCCGATCGGCCGCGCCGTCACCACGTTGCCGCTGGTCACCCGCAGACGCGAGCCCTGCATCGGCGAAGCGGCCATGTCCATCGAAAGGCGCGCCTCGATGGCGATGCGCAACTGACCGACAGCGTCGATCACGCATTCCAGGGTTTCGGTATCGGTGATGCGCATGTCGCGATGGAAGCGCGGGGTGATGCCGCGCTGCGCCAGACGGCTTTCGATCTGCGGACGCGAGCCGTGGACCAGCACCAGCCGCACACCCAGGCTGTGCAGCAACACGAGGTCGTGGACGATGTTGCCGAAGTTGGGGTGCGCGACGCCGTCGCCGGGCAGCATGACGACGAAGGTGCAATCGCGGTGGGCATTGATATAGGGAGACGCATGGCGAAGCCAGTTAACGTATTCGGGCATGACAGCAAGAGCCTGTAGAAAAAATGGACGAAGGGCAGAAACACGCACAACGCTGGGCGGTTATCGTCGGAACAGGCTTGGCAACACGCGCACTCTCCTTTTCAAGGTTTCCGACCCGCCTCACTGCGGGGTCAGGCAATAATGTTCGATCAACTGGCGTAGCAGAAGCACTGTAGGCTCCAGGCGTGACATTTCAAGGTATTCCCCCGGCTGGTGCGCACAGGCGATATCGCCCGGACCCAGCACCAGCGTCTCGCAGCCAAGGCGCTGAAGATAAGGCGCTTCGGTGCCAAATGCTACCGCAGCCGCCGTATGACCGGTCAGTCGTTCAGCTACACGCACCAGTTCAGCGTCGGCCAGCTGTTCAAACGGAGCGCATTCCGGGAACAGCGGCGCGTAATCGATTTTCACCTGATGCATTTCGGCGAGCGGTTGCAGCTTCTGCCGGATCGCCGCGCGCAATACATCCGGGTCCATGCCCGGCAATGGACGCAGGTCAAATTCCAGCGAGCACTGCCCGCAAATACGGTTCGGGTTGTCGCCGCCGTGGATGCAGCCCAGGTTCAGCGTGGGCTGCGGCACGGTGAACTGGGGATTGCGGTATTCGAGCTGCCATTGCTTGCGCAGCCCCTTGAGTTCGCTGATTGCGTCATGCATGGCCTCCAGTGCGCTGTGGCCCAGGCTCGGGTCGGACGAGTGACCGCTGCGCCCGAGAATATCGATGCGCTCCATCATCACGCCTTTATGCATGCGGATCGGTTTGAGCCCGGTCGGCTCGCCGATGACCGCAGCGCGACCCAACGGACGTCCGGCGTCGGCCAGCGCTCTTGCGCCAGCCATGGAGCTTTCTTCATCGCATGTGGCGAGGATCAGCAGCGGCTGCTTGAACGGCTGATCCAGCAGGCCGCGCACCGCTTCGATCACCAGCGCGAAAAACCCCTTCATGTCGCAACTGCCGAGACCGACCCAGCGCCCGTCCACTTCGGTGAGCTTCAAGGGATCGGTTTTCCACAAGGCCTCGTCGAACGGGACGGTGTCGCTGTGCCCGGCCAGTACCAGACCGCCGGGACCGGTGCCGAAGGTCGCCAGCAGGTTGAACTTGCCGGGCGACACTTGTTGAATGTCGCAGGCAAAACCCAGATCGCCGAGCCATCCGGCCAGCAGGTCGATGACCGGGCGATTGGACTGGTCCAGGGAGGGCTGGGTGCAGCTTACCGACGGCGCAGCGATCAAGGCTGCAAACTGGTCTTTCATGGACGGCAAGGGCATGGGCGCTTCCTGTATTCGGGTCGAAACACGTCCATCATAGGGTCATAACGACCCAGGAATAAACCGTTACGGGCCATGTCCTGTACACTGCCGCCCTCAGCAGCCATTCAGTCACGGGCTGCGCTCCCGATATCAGCTTAAGCGTTTGGATTCCCCCGGCCATGCAAAAAGAAACAGAAATCAAACTCCGCGTCAGCCGCGAGACCCTCGCTGCACTGCGCGAACACCCGTTGCTCAAGAAACGCAACAAAAGTGGCTGGGAGCGCCTCGATCTGTCGAACCAGTATTTCGATACGCCCGAGCGTGAGCTGGCCCATGCCAAGGTTGCCCTGCGCATCCGCCGCGACGGGGACCAGATCATTCAGACCATGAAGACGCGTGGTCAGAGTGTGGCCGGCCTGTCCGAGCGCAACGAGTACAACTGGGACCTGCCCAAAGCCAAGCTGGACCTCAAGAAGCTGGAAGGCGACTGCTGGCCCGAGCAACTGGCCGAGCTGGACAAGAAAACCATCAAGCCGCTGTTCACCACCGATTTCGTGCGTGAGAAAGCCGAAATCGCCTGGGGCCGTGGCAAGGCCAAGGTCGTGATCGAAGCCGCGCTGGATCTGGGTCAAGTGGTGGCAGGCAAGCAAAAGGAAGAAATCTGCGAGCTGGAGCTTGAGCTGCGCGAAGGCGAACCTGCCGCGCTGCTGGAACTGGCTGCCGAACTGGCTGCAACCCTGCCACTGATGCCCTGCGACATCAGCAAGGCCGAGCGCGGCTACCGCCTGCTCGACGCCAGCAGCTACTCGCTGAGCCTCGCGGCGCCTGAACTGACGGCCGAGACGTCGCTGGACGACGCTTACTCGGCACTGGCCTGGCACCTGCTGGGCAGCAGCCAGCGTCTGGCCGAGCAATACCGCTTCAATGGTCACTGGCGTCTGCTGCAGGACTGGGTCGAATTGCTCGCCGAACTGCGCGCACTGACCAGCAGTCTGGGTCAGGCCGCGCCACGCGCATCGACTGCTCAATTGCGTACTGCGCTGGACGCCTTGCTGGAAGACTGGCGACCGCTGGTTCTTGCCGGTCAGGAAGACGGTGACGTGCGTGCCGCCGCTCACGAGCAGTTTCTTGAAGAGTTGCAGGACACCCGCTGGGGCGAGTTCTCGCTGAACACGTCGCGCTGGTTGCTGGAGCGCAGCTGGACTGCGGAGCGCAACAACCGTGGCAACCGTCAGGGCGCTGCACTGCTGGCCAGCTGGCTGCCGCGTTTACTGGCCGATGAAGCCACCGCGCTGCAATTGGGTCGTTATCAGCAGCAGCCGGAAGATCTGGCCGAACAGCTGCCACGTATCGAGCGCATTCAGTCCTGGCTGCACTGGGCACGCGGTGCGCTGGACCTGCCGGACCTTGATCGCCTGTACGGCGAGCTGAGAAAGCTGGAAGAGCTGGCCCATCAGGACATCAGCGATGAAGTGCTGGACGCTCGCGTCCATCAAGCACTGACCGTATTCCAGGGTCGCGCATGGAAGACGTTGTTGCGTTTGTAACGACGCGTACCCTGCAGTCTGTGGGAGACGGCTTGCCGGCGAGGCTTTTTCTGAAACGACATCTCGCTGACTGAACTGACGCCATCGCCGGCAAGCCGCCCCACGGCGTATGCATTCAGTCAGCGGCTGGATATCGTTCCCACGCTCTTGCGTGGTAACGCAGAGCTTCGCGGACGTCGCTTTCAGCGTAACGGCAAACTCGTGGTGGATTTGATTTCCGATAGCGCAACGGTTGAATTCACTTCCTGAATGCCCGGCACCAGCGACAGCTTTTCGAAGAAAAACCGCTCGTAAGCTTCAATGTCGGGCGTCACGATGCGCAGCAGAAAGTCCACTGACCCCATCAGCACATAGCACTCCAGTACCTCAGGAAAACCGCGAATCGAGTCGGTGAATTCCGTGAAGTTGGAGCGGCCGTGGGCGTTGAGTTTCACCTCGGCAAATATCTGTGTGTTCAGACCGATCTTCTTGCGATCCAGCAAAGAGACCTGCCGTCGAATCACGCCTTCATCCTTGAGCCGCTGAATGCGCCGCCAGCAAGGCGACTGTGACAGACCGACCTGCTCGGCGATCTGCGCACTGGACAGCGACGCGTCCTCCTGAAGCAAGGCCAGAATCCTGCGATCATAGGCATCCAGCTCGACAGACATAAACAATTCTCCAGAGCCATCAATGGCGCATTAACAAGTCGAATCAAGCGTAATTCATTCCATCATCGACCAGATATTTCTTTTTTCGCGTGCAAGAATTTCCCTCACTCGTATCGGAGAAACCGGCATGCCTGCTCTCGAAACCGTCCTCACCCCTGCACACCGCCCCGACAGTTGGTCGTCCGCCAGTCACACCTGCTGTGTGCGCTATCAGATCCTTGCCGAAGCGGAGCCGGCGCTGTTGTGCCAGGTCTTGAATCTGTTCGCGATGCAGTACCTGACGCCCTGCCATATCGAGGCAACGCGAGAGAACGGACTGCTGGTCATCGATGTGCAGGTCGACGGGTTGAGCTGGCATCGGGCCGGTGTCATCGGTGAAAAAATGCGCAATCTGATCGACGTATGCTCGGTTGAACTGACGCACAGCGAATCGCTGCATCCCGCAGAAACCTTCGTCGCGCTGGCTGCTGGCTGAATCCCCGAAGGCTTTTTGGAAATTCCCGGTCGCATAGAAGGCCCAACACTGGCACGCTTGGCAGCTAGTCTTGTTCATCTTCCGATGATGAACTGCCTCAAGGAGCGTGCATGGCATCCCTGGCCCCGTCTTCACAGGATCGCTGGCTCGATCTGAACGATGTACTCCGTGACCTGGTCGCTCAAGGCCTGCTCAGTCAGGACGACGCAGAAACTGCGGTCACCCAACGGCGCAGCGCCGCGAACATCCAACTGCACCCGCTCGCCTTTCTGGCCAGCCAGCAGTTCGATGACCTGAAACGTCCCGGCAAGAAGCTCGACCTCGAAACGTTGACCGCCTGGCTGGCCAACGCCTGTGGTCAGCCCTACATGCGCATCGACCCGCTGAAGATCAACGTCGCAGCGGTCACGCCGCTGATGTCCTACGCCTTCGCGCAGCGCCACAAGATTCTGGCTGTGGCCGTTGACCGCGAATCGGTCACCATCGCCAGCTCACAACCTTACGTACGCGCCTGGGAAGCCGATCTGGAGCATGTGCTGAAGCTGCCGATCAAACGCGTTGTCGCCAACCCGGTAGACATCCAGCGTGTCGGAGTGGAGTTCTTCAGGCTGGCAAAATCGGTCAGTGGCGCCAGCGCTACCGAACAGAAAGTCAGCAACATGGGCAATTTCGAACAGTTGCTCAAGCTTGGTGCCAGCGATCAGGAGCCCGATGCCAACGACGCGCACATCGTCAACATCGTCGACTGGCTGTTCCAGTACGCGTTCCAGCAGCGCGCCAGCGATATCCATATCGAACCCCGGCGCGAACAAGGCACGGTGCGCTTTCGCATCGATGGCGTGCTGCACAACGTCTACCAGTTTCCGCCGCAAGTGGTCATGGCGATAGTCAGCCGCCTGAAAAGCCTGGGACGCATGAACGTTGCTGAAAAGCGCAAGCCGCAGGATGGTCGGGTGAAGACCACGACACCGGAAGGCGGCGAAGTGGAATTGCGTCTGTCGACGCTGCCCACGGCGTTCGGCGAAAAGATGGTGATGCGGATTTTCGACCCCGAGGTGCTGCTCAAGGATTTCGACCAGTTGGGTTTCTCCAGCGATGACCTGCGGCGCTGGCAGGAAATGACCCGCCAGCCGAACGGCATCATTCTGGTGACCGGGCCGACCGGCTCCGGCAAGACCACGACGCTGTACACCACGCTCAAGAAACTGGCGACCTCGGAGGTCAACCTCTGCACCATCGAAGACCCGATCGAGATGGTCGAGCCTGCCTTCAACCAGATGCAGGTGCAGCACAACATCGACCTGACATTTGCCAGCGGCGTGCGCGCGCTGATGAGGCAGGACCCGGATATCATCATGATCGGCGAGATCCGCGACCTGGAAACGGCTGAAATGGCGATTCAGGCGGCGCTGACCGGCCACTTGGTGCTATCGACCCTGCACACCAATGACGCGCCCAGCGCCATCAGCCGGATGCTGGAACTCGGCGTGCCGCATTACCTGCTCAAGGCCACGATCCTGGGGGTCATGGCCCAGCGTCTGGTGCGCACGCTGTGCCCGCACTGCAAGGCCCCCATCAACCTGAACGAAACCGACTGGCAGACCCTGACACGCCCTTGGCAAGCGCCGGTGCCCTCCGGCGCGCATCAGGCCGTGGGTTGCGTGGAATGCCGCGAAACCGGCTACAGAGGCCGCGCCGGGGTGTACGAGATCATGCTGATGTCAGACGCGGTCAAGTCGCTGATCAGCGCGGATCTGGACCTCACCGCCATGCGCAGACAGGCCTTCAAGGAAGGAACACGCAGCCTGCGTCTGTCCGGTGCCCAGAAAGTGTCTGCCGGATTGACTACCATTGAAGAGGTGCTGCGCGTGACACCGCAAAGCGAACAGCGCTGAAAGCGTGAAGCCATAACGCCTGAGGCCGAACTGCCAGGGCCACGCGGCAGCTAAAATGAACAGGCTGGTACACATTGATTGAACTAGTACGTGGCTTTGGCTATCCAACCCGTCAGAACAACCACAGTTGGAGTACCTCACCATGCGTCTCAAGTTTGCTGTCGCCACCGTTGCCTTGCTTTCCATCCCGATGGGTTCAGCGATGGCTGACACCTTTTGGCGTAACGTGATTTCCTCGGGTGCCACCACTGGCTCGACTTACCTGACCTTCAAGGATCACAAACTGATCGTTGCCGCTCAGGACGACGCAGGCAGCTTCGTTGCCAGCGACGGCGGTATCCGTGGCCCGTTCCTCGAAGCTGCCATCCAGCAGGTTCGTCAGGACAACCCAGGCCTGAAAGCTACCGACATGGAACTGGCCAACGCAATTCTGGACAAGAACCTGGTTGCCGAAAACCAGTAATTGCCGTGATAAAAAAATGCCGCTCGATCGAGCGGCATTTTTTTGTCCGGCGTTTACTCGCCAATCGCGCTTTTGTAACCCGCAGCATCCAGCAGCTTGGCCAGATCGCCTGTCGCGTCGACCGGCTCGAGCTTGAAAATCCACGCGCCGTAAGGCTCGCTGTTGAGGCCTTCAGGCGCATCTTTCAGCCCATCATTGACAGCAATCACTTTGCCAGCAACCGGCGCGTAAATGTCCGAAGCGGCCTTGACCGACTCGACAACGCTTGCAGCATCACCAGCCGCGAAGGTTTTGCCGATTTCCGGCAGCTCGACGAAAACGACATCGCCCAACGCGTCCTGTGCGTGATCCGAGATACCGACCGTTACAGTGCCATCAGCTTCCAGACGCGCCCATTCATGGCTTTCGGCGAAACGCAGTTCGGCGGGAATATTGCTCATTTAGTCATCCTCAACATCGGGGTCAGCGGAAAACCCGCCAGATTAGGTTAGATCAGGGCTTTGCCATGACGCACAAACGCTGGTTGCACGACCCTCACCGGGTACCACTTGCCGCGGATTTCAACCTCGGCGCGGTCAGCGGTGGCCATCGGAACGCGTGCCAGAGCAATCGACTTGCTCAGCGTAGGAGAGAAACTACCACTGGTGATCTCACCTTCGCCAATTTCTGCGATGCGTACCACTTGCCGGGCGCGCAATACACCGCGTTCTTCAAGCACCAGCCCGACCAGCTTGAAGGCGATGCCCTCGGCTCGTTCGGCCTCGAGTGCCCGACGTCCGATGAAATCACGATCGGCCGGCTCCCACGCAATGCTCCAGGCCATGTTCGACACCAGCGGCGAAGCATGTTCGTCGATGTCCTGACCATACAGGTTCATGCCGGCCTCAAGGCGAAGGGTATCGCGCGCGCCAAGGCCAATCGGGGAAATACCGGCACCGACCAGATCATTGAAGAAGCCGGGAGCCTGTTCGGCCGGCAACATGATTTCCAGACCGTCTTCGCCGGTGTAACCGGTGCGGGCGATGAACCAGTCGGCGTTGTCATGACCTTCGAAAGGTTTGAGCTGGCGAATCAGATCGGCACGGGCACTGGACACCAGCTCGGCGATTCTGTTTCGGGCCTGCGGCCCCTGAATCGCCAGCATGGCCATCTCGCTGCGCTCGACCAGTTGTACGTCGAACCCTTCCATCCGGGACTGCATCCAGGCGAAGTCCTTGGCACCGGTCGCCGCATTGACGACCAGTCGATAGCCACTGGTCGTGAGGTAGACGATCATGTCGTCGATGATGCCGCCCTGACTGTCGAGCATGGCGCTGTATAGCGCGCGACCAGGCGTTTTGAGCCTGTCGACGTCATTGGCCAGCAGGTAACGCAGCCAGGCCTTGGCCTGACTGCCGACCACATCGATCACGTTCATGTGCGAGACATCGAAGACCCCACAGTCGCGACGCACCTGATGGTGCTCCTCGACCTGCGATCCGTAATGCAACGGCATGTCCCAGCCACCAAAATCGACCATCTTCGCGCCGAGCGCGAGGTGCAGGTCAAAGAGTGGGGTACGCTGTCCCATGGGTTTCTCCTTCCGGGCGTGGCGAAGGTGCGGGCAGACACATCACGGCAAGCCCCCCGCTGAGTCGGGGTTTGTGACCAATAAAGCGTGTCGAATTGTCTGACAGACCGCACCAATTGCGGCGCATTGTAGCCGCAAGGTGGTGGCCCCGCACCTAGCTAATCTGTCGGGCAGAGCGGCGAATCAGCCCGATGACGGGCAACAGCCCCACCAGCACCAGCGTCAGGGCAGGCAATGCAGCTCGCGCCCACTCGCCTTCACTGGTCATTTCGAAAACGCGCACGGCCAGCGTGTCCCAGCCAAATGGGCGCATCAGAAGGGTTGCCGGCATTTCCTTGAGCACGTCGACAAACACCAGTAACGCGGCACTCAAGGCGCCGGGAACCAGCAACGGCAGATACACGTCGAGAAACAACTTCGGTCCGCTGACGCCCAGACTGCGTGCTGCTTCAGGCAGCGAAGGACGGATACGCGAGAGACTGTTTTCCAGCGGACCGAACGCCACAGCGATGAAACGCACCAGATACGCCAGCAACAAGGCGGACAGGCTGCCCAGCAGCAGTGGCTTACCCGCTCCGCCGAGCCAGCCCGACAAGGGGATGACCAGTTCCCGGTCCAGGTAACTGAACGCCAGCATGATTGACACTGCCAGTACCGACCCCGGCAACGCGTAGCCGAGGTTGGCCAGGCTCACGCCCGAACGGATCGCAGGTGTGGGCGCCATGCGCCGTGCGAAAGCCAGCACCAGCGCGGCGCTGACGGTAATCAACGCAGCCATGCCGCCCAGGTACAGGGTGTGCAGAATCAAGCCGGTGTAACGCTCATCCAGATCGAAGCGACCCCGCTGCCAGACCCAGACCACCAGTTGCAGCACAGGCACGACAAACGCACAGAGAAACACCAGCCCGCACCAGAGGGTCGCAGCCACGGCCTTGAGGCCCCGCAGGTGATAAAGCGCCTTGCCTCGCGGCCGCTCGTTGGTCGCGCGGCTCGCGCCTCTGGCACGACGTTCGCCGTAAAGCAGAATCAGCACCGCCAACAGCAACAGACTGGCCAGTTGCGCCGCGCTGGAGAGGCTGAAGAACCCGTACCAGGTCTTGTAAATGGCAGTGGTGAAGGTGTCGAAATTGAACACGGACACGGCACCGAAATCCGCCAGCGTCTCCATCAGCGCGAGCGCCACGCCCGCACCGATGGCCGGGCGTGCCATCGGCAAGGCCACGCGCCAGAAAGCCTGCAACGGCGATTGTCCAAGCACACGGGCCGCTTCCATCAGGCCTTTGCCCTGAGCCAGAAATGCGGTGCGTGCCAGCAGGTAAACGTAGGGGTAGAACACAAGCACCAGAACGATGATCACCCCGCCCGTGGAGCGCACCCGGGGAAGTCGAAGGCCGCTGCCAAACCATTCGCGCATCAGCGTTTGCACCGGGCCGGAAAAATCCAGCAGACCGACAAAGACAAATGCAAGTACGTAGGCCGGAATCGCAAAAGGCAGCATCAGTGCCCAGTCCAGCCAACGCCGTCCGGGAAACTCACACAGACTGGTCAGCCACGCCAGGCTCACACCCAGCAGCGTGACGCCCACACCGACGCCGACCACCAGAATCAACGTGTTCCCCAGCAGGCGCGTCATCTGGGTGTCGAGCAGGTGCGACCAGATCTGCTGATCGATGCTTTGCCAGGACAGCAGCAACACGCTCAGCGGCAAAAGCACCAGCGCGGCGATGGCAAAGACCAGTGGATACCAACGGCGTTGGGCAGGATGGGCCAAGAGGTTCTCGAAGTCGGTAAAGGAATCGTGATCTTGTGATCGTGCCCACGCTCCGCGTCACATTCGAGAGCGGACGCGGAGCGTCCTGAGCGGCGTTACTGCGCGCAGAGCATGGGAACCTCTGCGCTGCCGCGTATTAAATCAATTCCAGCCCGCGCGATCCATCATGCGAATGGCTTCCGCCTGACGCTTGCCTGCCACTTCGACCGGAATGGTATCGGCCTTGAACTCGCCCCAGCTCGCCACTTCTTCGGATGGAGCCACTTCAGGGTTGGCCGGAAATTCCTGGTTGACGCTGGAGAAGATCTTCTGCGCCTCGGGGCCGGTCATCCATTCAACCAGCGCCTTGGCGGCGTCCGGGTGCGGTGCGTATCTGGTCAGACCAATACCCGACAGATTGACATGCACGCCACGGTCGGCCTGGTTCGGCCAGAACAGCTTTACCGCCAGATCCGGGTTCTGCTTGTGCAGGCGGCCGTAGTAGTAGGTGTTGACGATCCCCACGTCGCACTGCCCGGCGTTGATGGCTTCAAGCACGGCGATGTCGTCGGAGAACACGTCGGTAGAGAGATTATTGACCCAGCCTTTGAGAATTTTCTCGGACGCCTCGGCACCGTGCGTCTCGATCAGCGTGGCAGTCAGCGACTGGTTGTAGACCTTTTTGGCAGTGCGCAGACACAGACGGCCTTCCCAGTTCTTGTCGGCGAGGGCTTCGTATGTCGTCAGTTCAGCAGGCTTCACACGGTCAGTCGAGTAGGCGATGGTCCGCGCCCGCAAACTCAAACCCGTCCATCCATGGGTGGACGAGCGATATTGCGGTGGAATGTTGGCTTCGATGACCGGCGAGGTGAACGGCTGGAGGATGCCCATCTGCTCGGCCTGCCAGAGGTTGCCTGCATCGACGGTCAGCAGCAGGTCGGCGGTCGCGTTCTCACCCTCGGCCTTGATGCGCTGCATCAGCGGCGCTTCCTTGTCGGTGATGAATTTGATCTTCACGCCGGTTTTGGCTGTGTATGCGTCGAACACCGGCTTGATCAGCTCATCGATCCGGGAGGAATACACCACCACTTCGTCGGCTGCCTGAGCGGTGCCGCCCAGCAGGGTCAGTGTCAAAGCAGCCAGAAGACGCTTGCTTGCCTGCATGAAGGTATCTCGCGTTTGCAAATGAGGCGAAATGGTAGTGAATCCCATTTGCTATCTCAATCGAAGAGGCGCTGGAGGCGTTACTGGATGTTGCAGAAAAGAGGGCCCAGAAAACCGATCGTGCACATTACTCCGCGTGAGCGTGGAAACGATAGGCCGAGACCCTACAACCTCGCCAGTTCCGGCAGGTCTCCCGACAACCCCAGTGCCTCGCGAACGAACAGCGCCTTGGCTTCCGGCAGCTTGTTGACCACCTTGAGGCCGGTGTTACGCAGCCAGCGCAGCGGTAATGGATCGGCCTGAAACAGACGTTCAAAACCTTCCATCGCCGCCATCAGCGCGAGGTTGTGCGGCATACGACGACGCTCGTAGCGACCCAGCACGCGCACGTCCGACAGCAACTCGCCACGTGCCGCTGCATGAGTCAGCACTTCGGCCAGCACGGCGGCATCGAGAAACCCGAGGTTCACACCCTGCCCGGCCAGCGGGTGAATGGTGTGCGCCGCATCGCCGATCAGCGCCAGCCCCTTGGCAACGTAGCGCTTGGCGTGACGCTGACGCAGCGGTACGCACAAGCGCGCATCGACGACCAGCACCTGCCCCAAACGCCCTTCAAACGCCTGCTCAAGCTCTTTGCAGAAGACGTCATCGTCCACCGCCATCAGCCGCCCGGACTCGGCAGGCGTCACCGACCAGACAATCGAGCTCCAATGCTCGCCGTCGCGATCAAGCGGCAGAAAGGCCAGCGGCCCCTCGTCAGTGAAACGCTGCCAGGCGGTTTTCCTGTTCGGTTCGGCCGTGCGCACACTGGTCACGATCGCGTTGTGCAGGTAATCCCATTCGCGGGTCGGCGTAGCGGTCAGACGGCGCACCGCAGAGTTTGCGCCATCGGCAGCCACTACCAGCGGCGCGCGAAGCTTGCGGCCGTCAGACAGGGTCAGCAGCCAGTCATCGCCTGAATAGCGCATCTGCTCCAGCCGCGCGTTGGCCAACAAACCGATGTCACTGTCATGCAGGCGGTCGAGCAGCGCATCCTGGACCACCCGGTTTTCGACGATATGACCGAGCACATCGGCATGTACGCTGGAGGCGGAGAAGTGAATATGCCCGGTGCCGCTGCCGTCCCACACATGCATGTGGCTGTAAGGGCTGACGCGCCGCCCGGCAATGCCTTCCCACACATCGAGGCGCTGCAGAATCCGCTGGCTGGCCGCTGACAGGGCGCTGACACGCGGTTCGAACGCGCAGGCCACATCAAACGGCTTGACGCTCAACGCTCCGCCATCGACCACGATGACCTCCAGGCCGCTGCCCTGCAGAGCCAGCGCAAGGGCGCTGCCGACCATGCCGGCACCGACGATCAGCACATCTGCACGCGTTTCCATGTTCAAACCGTTCCCGCTTGCGGCCGCAGCCGTGTTGAAAGTGCCTGATTCAGACATCGGTTCGTGTCCCCAGCCCCATTGCCTGACGGGCAAACCAGCGCTTGGCAGTGGGCAGCAGATCCAGCCCCAGCAAACCGAGATTGCGTCCTGTGGTCACCGCCGACTGCGTGCTGCCGAACAGGCGTGTCACCTTGTCGGAGAACCCCACGGTCAATTGCTGATCGGCCCGCTGACGTTCGCGATAAACCTGCAGCGTCGTCAGATCGCCCAGCGCCGCGTCGCTGTCGAGCAATGTTTCGGCGAGGGCATCAGCATCGCGCAGCGACAGATTGAAGCCCTGCCCGGCAATCGGATGCAGGCTGTGCGCAGCGTTGCCGAGAATCACAAGATGTGAGCGCACCTGCTCTTCGGCTTCAACCAGCGCCAGCGGATAGACATGACGCGCGCCGACCTGACGCAAGGTGCCAAGGCGATAGCCGAACACACCTTGCAGCTCCTCAAGAAAACGGCGGTCGTCCAGCTCGGCAAGGCGCTGGGTGTCATTACCACGACGCGTCCAGACCAACGCGCAGCGGTTGTCCGGCAACGGCAGCAGGGCCATCGGCCCATCATCGGTAAAGCGTTCGAACGCCTGGCCGCAATGGGCCTCGCTCGGCGTGATGTTGGCGATCAATGCGCTCTGGTCGTAAGGCGTCTGCCGAACACCGATGCCCAATTGCTCGCGCAGACTGGAGCGGCCGCCGTCGGCCAGCACCGCAAGATCGCACTCCAGTTCGGTTTCGTCGGCCAGCGTCAGGCGATACCCGTCCGCCAGCGGCTGCATGCTGCGCACCTCGGCGGGCACGCGCCAACTGACGACGTCACGATCCAGCCCGGCCCACAGGCACTGCCCCAGCCAGGCGTTCTCAACCACGTAACCGAGCGCCGGCACGCCTTCCTCGATGGCCGAAAGACGCGTCGCGCCGAAGCGACCGCGGTCGGACACCTGAATCTGCAGAATCGGCTCGGCCCGGCGCGAGATCTGTTGCCAGACGCCCAGCCGCTCGTAAATCCGACGCGCGCCAAACGACAATGCTGAAGAGCGCGCATCGTAGCTGGGCTGATAAGTTTCGCCCGGCGCGAACGGCTCGATCAGAACGATTTTCCAGCCACGCGCCTTGGCACCTGCCTGCAACGCAAGCGCAAGGCTCGCGCCGACCAGTCCACCACCGACGATGGCTATGTTGAAACGGCTCATGCTGCCTGAACCCGTGAGGCGGCCATCAGTGCTTCGATCTCGGCCACGGTTTTGGGCACGTCGCCGGAAAGCACTTCACAGCCTTTCTTGGTTACCACCACGTCGTCCTCGATACGCACGCCGATACCTCGCCATTTCTTTGCGACATTCAGATTGTCGGGAGACACATAAATGCCGGGCTCCACGGTCAGCGCCATGCCGACTTCCAGCACGCGCCATTCTCCGCCGACCTTGTATTCGCCCACATCATGCACATCCATGCCCAGCCAGTGTCCGGCACGGTGCATGTAGAACGCCTTGTAGGCTTCGTCTTCGATCAGCTGGTTCACATCGCCCTGCAACAGACCCAGTTCGACAAGCCCGGCGGTAATTACCTGGACCGTCGCTTCATGCGCCTGGTTCCAGTGCTTGCCCGGACCGATGGCCTCGAAAGCCGCGTACTGGGATTCAAGCACCAGCTCGTAAATAGCCTTCTGTTCCGGTGAGAAGGTGCCGCTGACCGGGAACGTACGGGTAATGTCGCTGGCGTAGCAGTCGATTTCGCAACCCGCATCGATCAGCACCAGATCACCGTCCTTGAGTGCGGCGTCGTTCTGCTGGTAGTGCAGGATGCAGGCATTGCGCCCCGAAGCGACGATGGAGCCATAAGCAGGCATCTTCGCGCCGCCCTTGCGGAACTCATAATCCAGCTCGGCTTCAAGGCTGAACTCATGCAGCCCGGCCCGGCAGGCCTGCATCGCCCGCACGTGCGCACGCGCAGAAATCTGTGCGGCGCTACGCATCACCTTGATCTCGGCTGCCGACTTGTACAGACGCATGTCATGCAGCAGGTGATCCAGCGCGACAAATTCGTTGGGCGGCTGGGCACCCAGATGCGCCTTGGAGCGGATGACGTTGATCCACTCCATGAGGTGGCGATCGAATTCAGGGTTGCTGCCCATGGCCGAGTACACGCGGTCGCGGCCTTCAATCAGGCCTGGCAGGATGTCGTCGATATCGCTGATCGGAAACGCATCGTCCGCACCAAAATCACGAATCGCACCTTCCTGTCCGGCACGCAGACCTTCCCACAGCTCGCGCTCGGCATTGCGTTCGCGGCAGAACAGCACGTACTCGCCATATTCCCGGCCCGGAATCAGCACGACCACCGCTTCCGGCTCGGGAAAGCCACTCAGGTACTGAAAATCGCTGTCCTGACGATAGACGTGCTCCACATCACGATTGCGAATCGCCACAGCCGCAGCCGGCAGAATCGCAATGCTGTTGGGCTCCATCTGGGCCATCAGGGCTTTGCGTCGGCGGGCGTATTCGGCCTTGGGTATATGGATCATCGGCAACGTATGTCCTGATGGCGCGCATCGGTCGAAAATCCGGGCATCGACCGATACGCAATGATGGGCGATCAGTGCAGGGAAGGCTTGGGTTCCGGCGTGGCGGGCTTGTTGCACTCGGTGAACAGCAGCAGCGGCGCAACGCGCAGGTATTCCATGACTTCCATGTAATCGGTTTCGCCGTCTTCGGACTCTTCCAGCGCGTCCTGAACCTGGGCGATGGCCGCCAGATCCTGCAAAACTTCCGTTGCCTCGATGCTCAGCACCTTGTCGCCCGCCGCCAGGCCGAAGCCCGAGAGGAAGCCCTGGCACCACTGACCCAGCGCAGCAGCCCGGTCAGCCAGCGGCTCGTCATCGCCCGGCAGCAACAGCACGACGGTCATGTCGTCGCTGGTGAGTTCGCCCTTGACCATTTCCTGCAGGCCGATCAGCGCCTGGCGAACATTATCCTCTGGCTCGGTTTCCAGCAGCACTGAGGCATCGGCAAACCAGCCTTCGTTGTCGAAGCCGGCCCCCGCGCAGCTGCGGCCCAGCAGCAGGCCATGAAGTTCGGCGGGAGAAACCGGATGGCCACTGCCGTTGAGCAGGGTGGCGAATGCTTTGTACGGAGAATTCTGAATGGGCATGGGTAGCTAGTCGCCAAACGGCGCAATGTCTAGAATGAAGGCCTTGTATCCTAGACTATCCGCGCGCCAAGATCATCAACGCGACGGTTTGGGCTTGAGCGTGAACATGACACCCCTGCCATTCATCAGAAAGTACTCAGTGGAAAACAATGGAAGACACCGACCTGCAAGCGCTGATGAAACGAGTGGAGCTGCTGCTCAAGCACGCCGAGCAACTTAAATCCCAAAATGCACTCCTATTAGCTCAGGAAAAGTCCTGGCGCGAGGAACGCGCCCACCTCATTGAAAAGAACGAAATCGCCCGGCAGAAGGTCGAGTCAATGATTTCGCGCCTCAAAGCTTTGGAGCAAGACTCATGAGTAATGGCAACAGCGTGACCGTTCAGATCCTCGACAAGGAATATTCCATCATCTGCCCTCAGGAGGAGCGCACGAATCTGGTCAGCGCTGCCCGCTACCTGGATGGAAAGATGCGTGAAATCCGTAGCAGCGGCAAAGTCATCGGCGCCGATCGCATTGCGGTAATGGCCGCTCTGAATATCACCCACGATCTGCTGCACAAGCAGGATCTGCCTGACGTACAGGCCAGCGGGTCGACCCGTGAACAGGTCCGCGACCTCCTCGACAAGGTCGATCTGGTACTGGCCACCGACACGCCTGGAACACCGGATTCCACACGGGGCTGATTATTTCGGGGCGTTTCTGTATACTTGCGCCGCTCCCTGGAGTGCTTGCCAGTCGGTCATGTCCCTGAGCCGATACGCACAACCACGGGGGTTGCACGTTGGGGTTGGTGTGCATGTCCGCTCGACGGAAAGCCTTAAAACCTCCTGCAATCTCCACCTTGAACTTTCGGGTTCAAGGGCTACACCGACAGCGGTTCGTCGGGGAGTCCTCATTCAATCCATTGCCAGCTCAGTTGTCTGGCAATGACGATCCTGCCTTGATACTCACCTCAAGGACCCATCTTCCGGATCAGCCTGCATGATCGCTTGCTCATGACCAGCGCACCTTCGCTCTCACGCCCGCAATTGCGCCGCCAGTTGCGCAAGGCTCGTCGATCCCTGACCCGCAGCCAGCAGCGCGAAGCCGCCCGCGGCCTCTATCGGCAACTGGCGCAGCATCCCTTGTTCAGACGCGCCCGACATGTCTCGCTGTACCTGCCCATGGACGGCGAGATCGATCCCCGCCTGCTGCTGCGTGCGGCACAGCGTCGCGGCAAGGCGACTTACCTGCCTGTTCTCAATGCCTGGCCAAGAACCCGCATGGTCTTTCAGCGCGTGCGCCCCGGCGAGACATTCAGACCCAACCGCTTTCGCATTCCCGAGCCGCGTATCAACCGCGCAAAGCAGCGCAGGATCTGGGCACTTGATCTGGTGCTGATGCCGCTGGTGGGGTTCGATGACGAAGGTGGACGCCTGGGCATGGGTGGCGGCTTCTATGACCGCAGCCTCGCTTACCGGGCGCGCAGAAGTACATGGCGCAAGCCGGTGCTGCTCGGGCTGGCTCATGAGTGTCAGAAGGTGGAGCGATTGGCGCAGGCCAGCTGGGATGTTCCGTTGCAGGGTACGGTGTCGGACAAACGCTGGTATCTGGCCCAGGCACTCTGACCAGTCAGATTTCTTGCGAAAGCATGAAGAAGGTCAGAGCCAAAAAAGGACGTTTCGGTGTCAGCTCAAGGCCGACCGGGGACTTTCTGCTGTTGCTGGGTGATATCGACAGGCATGTCTGCCTTGCTTGTCCACAGGCTCTGCGCATAACCGGTTGTCACGACACCCAAGCCAAACAATACGACCAGAATCCAGAGTAAATCAGGCTTGCGTTTCATTGACTGCCCTCCTTAGGCAAATCAATACGGTGTCAGCAGCGGTTTTCTACGAGCCGTGCAGCAGCGTGGTGCTTGAAATGGCGGCATTCTGCGATAACGTGAACCAGTACGCAAATGCTGACGCCAACCGACTGTCGGTTTGTCATCAAACTCACATGAACTTATTACTTGAGGAGCAAACCGCAATGGCCTACTGGCTGATGAAGTCCGAGCCCGACGAGCTCTCGATCAGCGATTTGCGACGTCTGGGCAAGACCCGCTGGGACGGCGTACGCAACTATCAGGCACGCAACTTCATCAGGTCCATGGCGGCGGGCGACGAATTCTTTTTCTATCATTCCAGCTGCCCCGAACCCGGCATCGCGGGGATTGCGAAGATCACTGAAGCCGCTTACCCGGACCCTACCGCGCTGGACCCTGACAGTCATTACCACGACGCCAAAGCCACGCCCGAAAAGAATCCCTGGAGCGCCATCGACGTGGAGTTCGTGGAACACTTTGGCAACGTGCTCGGCCTCGGCTACCTGAAACAGCAAAGCCAGCTGGAGCAACTCCCTCTGGTGCAAAAGGGCAGCCGACTTTCGGTCATGCCGGTCACCGCCGAACAATGGGCGGCGATTCTGGCGCTGCGCTGATCGGGCTTACTGGACGATGAAGTTGTTGAACAGCAGGTCTTCAACGACCGGCTTGCCCTCTTCATCATTCATGACGCGCTGGACCTGCTTGAGCGCTTCCTGACGAATGTTCTCTTTCGCTTCGGCGCTGCTCATGGTGTCCACCGTCTGCTGCGTGAACAGCGACACCAACTGGTTACGAATCAGCGCATCGTTACGCTTCACGGCAGCTTCAGCGTCGGCACCGGTGACACGCAGGGCGATGTCGGCCTTGTAGACGCGCAGCTTCGGGCCGCCATCCAGTGCGTAATTGCCCACGAACGGTGGTGTCAGAGACACATAGGCCGCCTTGGGCGGACCTTCTTCCTTGGCTTCTTCCTGCGCCATGACGGGCAACGACAAGGCCAGCAACATCAGAATCCACGCTTTCACAGTCCACTCCTTAATACGGTTCGCCGCATAGCTTATACAGCCGATATAGCTTATGTGTACTTATCAGGCCGAGTCATGCTCATTGACCCATACACCCGCTTAACTGACTTTATCGGCCATCTCTGGAAAAGGAATAGCCCCGATGAAAGCCCTGTTGTGCAAAGCCTTCGGCCCCGCCAGTACGCTGGTGCTTGAAGACATCCCCGCTCCTGACGTCAAGAAGAACGAAATCCTGCTCGACGTTCGCGCCGCCGGGGTCAACTTTCCGGACACCCTCATCATAGAAGGCAAATATCAGTTCAAGCCGCCTTTTCCGTTTTCACCGGGCGGTGAAGCTGCGGGCGTCATCTCGGCGGTCGGCGAAAAAGTCACCCACCTCAAACCTGGCGACCGCGTCATGGCGCTCACCGGCTGGGGCAGCTTCGCTGAACAGGTCGCGGTACCGAACTACAACGTGCTACCGATTCCCGAGCGCATGGACTTCACCATTGCAGCCGCCTTCAGCATGACCTACGGCACCTCGATGCACGCCCTCAAGCAACGTGCCAACCTGCAGCCCGGCGAAACCTTGCTGGTGCTTGGTGCATCCGGTGGCGTCGGTCTGGCTGCGGTGGAAATCGGCAAGGCCCTGGGCGCCCGCGTCATCGCCGCCGCAAGTTCGGCAGAGAAACTCGACGTCGCCAAAAACGCAGGCGCCGACGAACTGATCAACTACACCGACACGAACCTCAAGGACGAAATCAAACGCCTCACCAATGGCAATGGCGTGGACGTGATCTACGACCCGGTCGGCGGCGACCTCTTCGACCAGGCCATCCGCTCCATCGCCTGGAACGGACGCCTGCTGGTCGTCGGTTTCGCCAGCGGCCGCATCCCCGAACTGCCGGTCAACCTCGCCCTGCTCAAGGGTGCCTCGGTGGTGGGGGTGTTCTGGGGTTCTTTTGCACAGCGTCAGCCGCAGGATAACGCCGCAAACTTCAAGCAGCTGTTTGCGTGGTTTGAAGAGGGAAAGTTGAAGCCGCTGGTGTCGCAGGTCTATCCGCTGGAGCGCGCTGGGGAGGCGATTGATGCGTTGGGTGAGCGCAGGGCGGTGGGGAAGGTAGTGGTTTCGATTGGTTGAGATATCTGAACCCAGTCTCGGCGGCCGGACACCGTTCCTGTAAAGATATAGCTGACAGAACCGCAAGCTTCTTACTATGGAACAGGCCTGAAAATTCGGCCTACTGATGCTTGATAACGGAAGACAAATGGCATGTCGACTAACGTGTGGCGAACCGACGTCACCACCGCATAAGATTTTCTAATAAAGATGCGATGACCCAGTCGATTGCTGGCACATTCAAAAATGCCCGTATCGAAAGATACGGGCATTTTTCGTCCAAAGACCACAATAAGATGATGGATAGCGTTTCAGGCTCAGTAATAATTTTCAGAGAGTTTACTCGCCTGTGCGCGAAAAACTGCGGACACATCCTGCTGCCAAGCTGAATCGTTAAACCTGCGAAGCGTTCATAAAACAACACGCCCAAGCCCCGATTTACGGGGTTTTTCAGTCAAAAGGCAGTGCTTTTTTCTGTAACGAAAATGTAATATTCGCTTTCGCAAAAAAATAAGAACCCGGAGCGTCTCTATGTTTGCGTTTTTCCGCCCTGCCAGGCACAAGGCACCCCTTCCCGAAGAGAAAGTCGACAGCACGTATCGCCGTCTGCGCTGGCAGATTTTCGCGGGTATTTTCATTGGCTATGCCGGTTACTACCTGCTGCGCAAAAACTTTTCGCTGGCGATGCCTTATCTGATTGAAGAGGGTTACACACGCGGTCAGCTGGGCGTGGCGATGTCAGCAATTGCGATTGCCTACGGTCTGTCGAAGTTCTTGATGGGGATCATCTCCGACCGGTCCAACCCGCGCTATTTCCTGCCCTTCGGCCTGCTGGTGTCGGCCGGGATCATGTTCATCTTCGGTTTCGCGCCGTGGGCGACGTCCAGTGTCACGATCATGTTCGTGCTGCTGTTCATCAACGGCTGGGCACAAGGCATGGGCTGGCCGCCGAGCGGACGGACGATGGTGCACTGGTGGTCGCAGAAAGAGCGCGGCGGCGTGGTGTCGGTGTGGAACGTGGCGCACAACGTCGGTGGCGGCCTGATCGGTCCGCTGTTCCTGCTGGGCATGGGCTGGACCAACGACTGGCACGCCGCATTCTACGTCCCGGCTGCAGTGGCTTTGCTGGTTGCCGTGTTCGCGTTTGCAACAATGCGCGACACACCGCAATCGGTGGGCCTGCCGCCTATCGAGCACTACAAGAACGATTACCCGGAAGGCTACGATGCCAGCCATGAAGAAGAATTCAGCGCCAAGGAAATCTTCGTCAAATACGTGCTGCGCAACAAATTCCTCTGGTACATCGCCATGGCCAACGTGTTCGTCTATCTGCTGCGCTACGGCGTACTGGACTGGGCGCCGACCTACCTCAAGGAAGCCAAGCACTTCACGGTCGACAAGACCTCGTGGGCCTATTTCCTGTACGAGTGGGCGGGCATTCCGGGCACGCTGCTGTGCGGCTGGATGTCGGACAAAATCTTCAAGGGCAATCGCGGCCTGACCGGCATGGTGTTCATGTTCCTGGTGACCATCGCCACGCTGGTGTACTGGCTGAATCCGGAAGGCAACCCGACGGTCGACATGATCGCGCTGGTGTCCATCGGCTTCCTGATCTACGGCCCGGTGATGCTGATCGGCCTGCAGGCGCTGGAACTGGCGCCCAAGAAGGCGGCAGGAACGGCGGCAGGTTTTACCGGCCTGTTCGGTTATCTGGGCGGCTCGGTCGCGGCGAGTGCGGCGATGGGCTATACCGTGGACCACTTCGGCTGGGACGGCGGCTTCGTGCTGTTGATCGGCGCGTGCATTCTGGCCATGGTTTTCCTGGCCCCGACGCTGCGTCACAAACAGGTCGCCAGCACCTCGCGTGAAGCCAAGGCCTGATTCAGGCCGTCGCTGACTGGCATCGCTTGAGCCGCGCCTCCAGATGCCGATCCGGCATGGCGTGGCTGCGCAGAGCGATGGCGGTCTGCTCGACGTAATCGCGGGTGGTTCCATACCGCCCGCTTGCGCTGGCCAGCACCTGGCTCAGCACACTGTCCGGCAGGTTGCCGGCATAGCTCGGCAAATGCCGCTCCAGCACGAACCCCAACGCCTGAACCTGCCTGCCATCTTCGAGACGGCAGCTGAGCCAGTGTGGGCGATAGGAGGGATAAGGCATCTCGCGTTGCCAGAGAGCCAGCAACGAGTCTTCCAGGCACTCGTCCGGCAGCCGATAGGCAAAGCCGGTGCAGGAACCGCCACGGTCCAGACCAAACACCAGCCCCGGAACCTCCGGCGTGCCGCGGTGTTCGTGGGACCATAGGTACAAACCGCGATGGTATCCATGCACGCGTCCGCGTTGACGCTCGACGGCGGTGCATTCAGGTCGCCAGATCAGTGAGCCGTAGGCGAACAGCCAGACCGGACCACCCTTGTGACGCTTCATCGTGGCGTCCATGGATGCGAGCAACTGCTCGCGCGTGAGTTGCGGGCCAAGATCGATGACAGGTGGATACGTCAGGCCCAGACCGTCGTGTACAGCTACGGCCAGTTCGTTGATTGGGTTCTCCATTTGCCTCCCTGACAGTCTGACTGCCAGTCTTTGCCGAGCCCCGCTGAATCGCTCACGGGCGAGCGGCATCAGGGTGTCGTGGTACGTTCTTCGCTGCAGGCCAGTGGCCTTTGTGCCAAAAAGAATCTGGCGACGATTTGACATCGCCAGACGCTATAAGGGTGATCCAAGCAATTTACAATCCAGCCGGACCGCCGTCAGTCAGGTATCAGGAACGTGGCGCGTAGGCAAACACGTCCGCACGCATCTGATGGGCGTCCATGCCGGCGCTGACCAGCGCGTCGAGGGTGCCGTAGATCATCGCAGGCGAGCCGCTGCCGTAGACGTGCACTGCCGAAAGATCCTTGATGTCGTCGCAGACGGCCTCGTGCAGCATGCCGCAGCGCCCTTCCCAGCTGCAAAGATCACTGACGACCTTGTGCAGGAACAGGTTGGGCAGCTTCGCCCATTCATCCCAATGGCTGATTTCGTAGAAGTCTTCGGGACGTCGCACGCCCCAGTACAGGTGCACCGGGTGACTGAAGCCGGTGACGCGGCAATGTTCAATGAGGCTGCTCATCTGCGCCATGCCTGTGCCTGCGGCGATCAGAACCAATGGCCCGTCAGGCAGCTCGGCCAGGTGCGTGTCACCAAATGGCAGTTCGACACGAGCCATCGCGTTGCGCTGCAATTGTTCGATAAGGCTGCGCGCGCTGTCTTCACGCACCAGAACGTGCAGTTCCAGATCGCGCCCTCGATGAGGCGCCGAAGCAATGGAGAACGCTGACTTCTCGCCGCTCTCACGCTCGATCATCAGGTATTGCCCGGCGTGGTAGCGCGGTGCCTTGCCGGCCGGAGCCCGCAGCCCGACACGCCAGACATCGCCGCCCACCTCTACACACTCACTCAGTTGGCAGGCAAAGCTGCGCACCGGCAGCTCGCCTTTGGCCAACACGCCGTCCCACAGCACCACGCAGTCCTCCAGAGGTTCGGCAAGGCAGGTGTAGATCTCGCCGTGATCGTGCTCCTGACCCGACTGCATGACACGCCCTTCGACCAGCAGCGCCGAGCAGACGTGACAATTGCCATTGCGACAGCTCTGCGGGCACTCATAGCCCAGACGCTGTGCAGCGTCGAGAATCCGTTCACCCGGCAAGGCTTCCAGCACGGCCCCGGAGGGCTGCAAGGTTACGCGCATCACTTGATTCCCAACTGATCCCAGATCTCGTCGACCCGACGTGTCGTGGCTTCATCCTTGACGATAGCCCTTCCCCACTCCCGACTGGTTTCGCCAGGCCACTTGTTGGTCGCATCCAGGCCCATCTTGGAGCCCAGACCTGATACGGGCGATGCAAAGTCCAGGTAATCGATTGGCGTGTTGTCGATCATCACGGTGTCACGCTTGGGGTCCATGCGTGTGGTGATCGCCCAGATCACGTCATTCCAGTCGCGGGCATTGATGTCGTCGTCGGTGACGATCACGAACTTGGTGTACATGAACTGCCGCAGGAACGACCAGACGCCCAGCATTACGCGCTTGGCATGGCCGGGGTACTGTTTCTTGATGGTCACGACGGCCATGCGGTACGAGCAGCCTTCAGGCGGCAGGTAGAAATCGACGATTTCCGGAAACTGTTTCTGCAGGATCGGCACAAACACTTCGTTCAGGGCAACGCCCAGAATCGCGGGCTCATCCGGTGGACGGCCGGTATAGGTGCTGTGGTAAATCGGCTTGATACGGTGCGTGATGCGCTCGACGGTCAGTACCGGAAAGCTGTCCACTTCGTTGTAATAGCCAGTGTGGTCGCCATAGGGACCTTCATCCGCCATCTCGCCCGGATGGATAACGCCTTCAAGCACGATTTCGGCGCTGGCGGGCACTTGCAGGTTGCTGCCTCGGCACTTGATCAGTTCAGTGCGCGAGCCGCGCAACAGACCTGCGAAGGCGTATTCGGAGAGACTGTCCGGCACCGGGGTCACGGCACCCAGGATAGTGGCCGGGTCAGCGCCCAACGCGACGGCGACCGGATAAGGCTCGCCCGGATGCTTGGCGCACCACTCACGGAAATCCAGCGCGCCGCCACGATGGCTGAGCCAGCGCATGATGATCTTGTTGCGACCGATGACCTGCTGGCGATAGATGCCCAGGTTCTGACGTTCCTTGTTCGGGCCTTTGGTAACGGTCAAACCCCAGGTGATCAGCGGGGCAACGTCGCCCGGCCAGCAGGTCTGGACCGGCAGCATGCCGAGGTCGACATCGTCGCCTTCGATGACCACTTCCTGGCAGGGCGCGTCTTTCAAGACCTTGGGCGCCATCGCGATGACCTTGCGGAAGATCGGCAGCTTGGACCAGGCGTCTTTCAAACCCTTGGGCGGCTCGGGCTCCTTGAGGAAAGCCAGCAGTTTGCCGATCTCACGCAGTTCGCTGACCGCCTCGGCGCCCATGCCCATGGCGACGCGCTCTGGCGTGCCGAACAGGTTGCCCAGCACCGGGATGTCGAAGCCGACCGGCTTTTCGAACAACAGGGCCGGGCCCTTGGCGCGCAAGGTGCGATCACAGATCTCGGTCATTTCCAGCACGGGCGAAATCGGCATCTGAATGCGTTTCAGCTCTCCGCGCTGCTCAAGTTGCTGTACGAAATCCCTTAGATCTTTGAATTTCATTAACCCGGCCATTTATCCAAATAGACGCACATCGTACCTGCTCTGAGCTTTCAAGGCAGCTAATGAGCCAAACGGCGGCCAAAAAAAATGGCACCCCGAAGGATGCCATTTCTTGAAACGACCCGTCTGTTACTTGCGTTTCATCGACAGGAAGAATTCATCGTTGGTCTTGGTCTGCTTGAGCTTGTCGATCAGGAACTCGATAGCGGCGACTTCGTCCATCGGGTGCAGCAGCTTGCGCAGGATCCACATGCGCTGCAGCTCGTCATCAGCGGTCAACAGCTCTTCGCGGCGTGTGCCGGAGCGGTTGATGTTGATAGCCGGGAACACGCGCTTCTCTGCGATCTTGCGATCCAGAGGCAGCTCCATGTTGCCTGTACCCTTGAACTCTTCGTAGATGACTTCATCCATCTTCGAGCCGGTTTCAACCAGCGCGGTGGCGATGATCGTCAGCGAACCGCCTTCTTCGATGTTACGTGCAGCACCGAAGAAACGCTTTGGCTTCTCCAGGGCGTGCGCATCGACACCACCGGTCAACACCTTGCCGGAGCTCGGGATGACGGTGTTGTAGGCACGAGCCAGACGGGTGATGGAGTCCAGCAGAATAACGACGTCTTTCTTGTGCTCGACCAGGCGCTTGGCCTTTTCGATCACCATTTCGGCAACCTGTACGTGACGGGTTGGCGGTTCGTCGAATGTCGAGGCAACCACTTCGCCGCGCACGGTGCGCTGCATTTCGGTCACTTCTTCCGGACGCTCGTCGATCAGCAGAACGATCAGGTGCACTTCCGGATTGTTACGCGTGATGTTCGACGCGATGTTCTGCAGCATGATGGTCTTGCCCGCCTTCGGCGGCGCAACGATCAGACCACGCTGACCTTTACCGATCGGTGCACACAGGTCGATGACACGACCGGTGAGATCTTCGGTGGAACCGTTACCGGCTTCCATCTTCATGCGCACGTTCGGGAACAGCGGCGTCAGGTTTTCGAACAGAATCTTGTTCTTGGCGTTTTCCGGACGGTCGTAGTTGATCGTGTCGACCTTGAGCAGAGCGAAATAACGCTCACCTTCTTTCGGAGGACGGATCTTGCCAACGATGGTGTCGCCGGTACGCAGGTTGAAGCGGCGAATCTGGCTAGGGGAGACATAGATGTCGTCCGGACCGGCCAGGTAGGAAGCGTCTGCAGAGCGCAGGAAGCCGAAGCCGTCCTGGAGGATCTCCAGCACGCCATCACCTGAAATTTCCTCGCCACTTTTAGCGTGCCTTTTGAGCAGGGAGAAAATCACATCCTGCTTGCGCGAACGGGCCATATTTTCTATGCCAGCCTGTTCGGCCATTTCGAGCAGATCGGTAATCGGCTTTTGCTTGAGTTCAGTCAGATTCATATGGGAATGACGTAATCGTGTATGGAGGGGGAAATTAAGCTTTTGGCTTAATGAGGCCGCGCCGCAGAGAAGGCGACAGGATCGCGTACTAAATCGAAAGGAGAGCGTCGGCGACGGCTAGCAGGGGGCAACGGAGAAGCCGTTGCGGGGCCGAATGTACCACTCGATTTTGAAGGAGTCTAGTACGGCATATCAAAAAAAGCCCCGCTATTCGCAGGGCTTTGGAGCACTTCAGATGTTGGCGTCGAGAAACGCAGCAAGCTGCGACTTCGACAGAGCGCCCACTTTAGTGGCCTCGACGTTGCCATTCTTGAACAGCATCAGAGTCGGGATACCGCGAACGCCGTGCTTGGCCGGGGTTTCCTGATTTTCGTCGATGTTCAGTTTGGCGACGGTCAGTTTGCCTTCGTAAGTGCTGGCAATTTCGTCCAGAACCGGGGCAATCATCTTGCAAGGGCCACACCACTCAGCCCAGTAGTCGACCAGTACAGGGCCCTGAGCCTTCAGTACATCGGCTTCGAAGCTGGCGTCGGTGACGTGTTTGATCTTGTCGCTACTCATGGATGTCTCCGAGTTCGTAGGCTAAAAACGACGCTCATCATAGCGGGCCTTATGACATTCAGGAAGCGAAGGATCATTGAGTCTGGCTATGACGGTTTATGAGTCAGGTTATAGCTCATCACTGGTTCGAAGGCGAAACGAAAACGATGCCGGTGCGCAAGGCAGCACCTCTGATGTGTTCCTGCATGGCCTTTTGCGCAGGTCCTGATGCGTGTCTGGCCAGCGCTCGAAGGATCTTGCGGTGCTCCTGCCAGGTTTCCATCACCCTTGCAGCCCTTATGAACGGCATCTTCTGGCTTTCCAGAAAGATATCGGCACCTGCCGTCACGATTCCCAGCATGGCCTGATTTCCGCTGGCCACCAGAATATGCCGGTGGAACTCGAAATCCAGACGTGCGGCCGCTTCAAAATCGCCGGCACGCAACTCCAGACGCATGGCCTCGACATTATCTTCCAGCACGTCCCGCTCGTCGGCAGTCAACGTCACAGCGGCCAGACCGGCAGCAAACCCTTCCAGCGCATAGCGCAGTTGAAACGTATCAGCTGGAGAAACCTGTGCATCGAAAGGCCAGGAAAATCCGCTCGTGCGCCGTTCTGGTTCAGAAAACGACTGCACGAACACACCTTTGCCGGGCTGCACGCTGACTACGCCCAACGCACTGAGCGATGACAGCGCCTCGCGCAGCGAGGCACGGCTGACACCCAGCAATGCCGCCAGATCGCGCTGCGACGGCAGGCTGTCGCCAGGTTTATAGCCTTGTTCGTCAATCAGCTTGCGGATGGCCCTGAGGGCTGATTCCGGTACGGCGAGCGAATTTTGCGGCATCACTGTTCAGGCCAGTCAGTCCAGTAAAAATCCCTTTTAGCGCCATCCCGATCATTCGGCAAGCGACGCCCAGCGCTGGGGCGGCGCGGCTTTCAGGCGCTCCAAAGCGGGGCGCGCCGTCTGTCAACTGTTCAGACCAGTAAGACCAAAAACAGGCTGAACACCTTGAGTTACGGCGTGAAAGGAGTGGGTGGCATGGGCTGTGCACTGGGTGAACGGCCAACATCTTTCGTTCCGTCCGGAGAGTTCTCATGACCAAGCGTTACAGCGCCCTGCTTACTGCCTTGTTTGCCAGCCTGATGCTGAGCCAGGCGCCAGCCCATGCCAATGGCCTGGAAGACGTCGTAGCGCGCGGCACTCTGAAAGTTGCCGTTCCGCAGGATTTCCCGCCATTCGGTTCAGTCGGCCCGGACATGAAGCCTCGCGGCCTGGACATCGACACGGCCCAATTGCTGGCCGACAAGCTGAAGGTCAAGCTTGAGCTGACGCCGGTCAACAGCACCAACCGCATCCCGTTCCTGACCACCGGCAAGGTCGATCTGGTGATTTCGAGCCTGGGCAAGAACCCGGACCGCGAGAAAGTCATCGACTTCTCCCGCGCCTATGCGCCGTTTTACCTGGCTGTGTTCGGTCCGCCTGATTCGCCAGTCAAGGAAATCGCCGACCTGAACGGCAAGACCATCAGCGTCACTCGCGGCGCAATCGAAGACATCGAGTTGTCGGCTGTTGCTCCGCAGGGCGCGACCATCAAGCGTTTTGAAGACAACAACTCCACCATCGCCGCCTACCTGGCTGGCCAGACCGACCTGATCGCCAGCGGCAACGTGGTGATGGTCGCCATCAGCGAGCGCAACCCCAAACGCATCCCGGCGCTGAAAGTGAAACTCAAGGACTCGCCTGTCTATGTCGGCGTGAACAAGGGTCAGCCGGAACTGCTGGGCAAGGTCAACGAGATCCTGAACGCCGCCAAGGCTGACGGCACGCTGGAAAAGGCTTCCACCACCTGGCTGAAGCAGCCACTGCCAGCCGACCTCTGATCACCGTTTTCTGATTCACAGGGTTTGCCAATGGCTTATCACTTCGACTTTGCACCGGTTCTGCAGAACATTGATCTGCTGTTGCGCGGCGCATTATTCACACTGGAATTGACGGCCATTGGCACCGTGCTCGGCGTCAGCCTGGGGATCGTCGGTGCGGTCGTGAGGGCTTGGAAGATCCAGCCCTTTGCGACGATCTTTGCGGTGTACGTGGAGCTGATCCGCAATACACCGTTTCTGGTCCAGCTGTTCTTCATCTTTTTCGGCCTGCCCTCGCTGGGCATGCAGATATCGGAATGGCAGGCCGCCGTGCTGGCGATGGTGATCAATCTGGGGGCCTACTCGACGGAAATCATCCGGGCAGGCATCCAGGCGATCCCGAAAGGACAGCTTGAAGCCTCGGCCGCCCTGGCAATGAGTCGCTACGAGACCTTTCGCTATGTGGTGCTGGTTCCGGCCCTGCGCAAGGTATGGCCCGCGCTGAGCAGCCAGATCATCATTGTGATGCTGGGCTCGGCGGTCTGCTCGCAGATCGCGACGGAGGAGCTGAGCTTTTTCGCCAACTTCGTCCAGTCACGCAACTTCCGCTCGTTCGAGACCTACATCGTGACCACGCTGATCTATCTGGGCATGGCGCTGCTGATTCGTCAGTTGCTGGCCTGGATCGGACGTCGCTACATCTCGAGGAGCAGCTGATGGACTTTACCCTCTGGGACATCCTGCGCAATCTATTGACCGGCCTGCAATGGACGGTGGCCCTGTCGCTGGTGGCTTTTATCGGTGGCGGGCTGATCGGCCTGCTGGTAATGGGCATGCGCACCTCGGAGAAATCCGGGCCGCGTGTGGCAGCCAGCTTATATATAGAGCTGTTTCAAGGCACACCGCTTTTGATGCAGCTGTTTCTGGTGTTCTTCGGCGTTGCGCTGATGGGGATGGATATTTCCCCGTGGGCCGCAGCCGCTCTGGCACTGACGCTGTTCACCAGCGCCTATCTGGCTGAAATCTGGCGCGGGTGCGTCGAATCGATTTCCAAGGGCCAGTGGGAAGCGTCGGCCAGTCTGGCCCTGAGCCCGTTCGAGCAGATGCGCTACGTGATCCTGCCACAGGCGTTGCGTATTGCAATTGCGCCAACGGTCGGCTTCTCGGTGCAGGTGGTCAAAGGTACGGCCGTGACCTCGATCATCGGCTTCACCGAATTGACCAAGACCGGCAGCATGCTGGCCAACGCCACCTTCGAACCTTTCATGGTCTATGGCTTCGTTGCCCTGGGCTATTTCATCCTTTGCTATCCGTTGTCGCTCTGCGCGCGCCATCTGGAAAGGAGACTGCATGCCTCTGCTTAGAATTTCCGCCCTGCACAAGTACTACGGCGACCATCACGTTCTCAAAGGCATCGACCTCTCCGTGGAAGAAGGCCAGGTGGTGGCGATCATCGGTCGCAGCGGCTCGGGCAAGAGCACGCTGCTGCGCACGCTGAACGGGCTGGAGTCGATCAACGACGGTGTGATCGAGGTCGATGGCGAGTATCTGGACGCCGCCCGCGCCGATCTGCGTACGTTGCGGCAGAAGGTCGGCATGGTGTTCCAGCAGTTCAACCTGTTCCCGCACCTGAGCGTGGGCGAAAACGTGATGCTCGCGCCACAGGTCGTGCAGAAAGTGCCCAAGGCAGAAGCTGCGAAGCTGGCGAGGCAGATGCTGGAGCGCGTCGGGCTGGGTGAGAAGTTCGATGCATTCCCGGATCGTCTTTCGGGCGGACAACAGCAACGCGTAGCGATAGCCCGTGCGCTGGCCATGTCGCCAAAGGTGCTGCTGTGCGACGAGATCACTTCGGCGCTGGACCCGGAGTTGGTCAACGAGGTGCTCAGCGTCGTGCGCCAGTTGGCGGCCGATGGCATGACCCTGATCATGGTCACCCACGAAATGCGCTTCGCCCGGGAAGTGGGCGACAAACTGGTGTTCATGCACCAGGGCAAGGTGCATGAAGTGGGCGACCCGAAAGAACTGTTCGCCAACCCGAAGACGCCGGAACTGGCCAACTTCATCGGGACGGTGGAACAGGCGTGAAACACATCACCAGCCCCTGACTGATCGCACATCACATCAAGGGGCGCACGCGAAGTGGGTGTGTGACCACAGAACGAAGTAATACCGGGTATTTCCGCCGCCTGGACAGCTTCGCGTTGGCGGCAGAGGTGGATCGTGGCACGATGGCGCGGTTATCGAACGGGATTGCCAGACCATGCCGCACTCTAAACCCAAGAATCTTTCACTGATCGCCGCTATCGACCTGGGCTCCAACAGCTTCCATATGGTTGTGGCAAAAGCCAATCAGGGCGAAATTCGCATTCTTGAGCGCCTGGGCGAGAAGGTGCAGTTGGCAGCCGGAATTACCGAAGAGCGCCAGCTCACTGAAGAATCGATGCAGCGAGGCCTCGACTGCCTCAAGCGCTTCGCCCAACTGATCAACGGCCTGCCGCTCGGCGCCGTGCGCATCGTGGGCACCAACGCCCTGCGCGAAGCCCGCAACCGCAACGAATTCATTCACCGCGCCGAAGAAATCCTCGGCCATCCGGTGGAAGTCATCTCCGGTCGTGAAGAAGCACGCCTCATTTATCTGGGCGTCTCCCACACACTGGCAGACACCCCCGGCAAACGCCTCGTCGCCGATATCGGCGGTGGCAGTACCGAGTTCATCATCGGCCAGCGTTTCGAACCGCTGCTGCGCGAAAGCCTGCAGATGGGCTGCGTGAGTTTCACTCAGCGCTACTTCCGCGACGGCAAGGTGACGCCGGCCCGCTACGCCCAGGCCTACACCGCTGCCCGACTGGAAATCATGAGCATCGAGCACGCGCTGCATCGCCTGAAGTGGGATGAAGCCATCGGCTCGTCCGGCACCATTCGCGCAATTGGCGTGGCACTCAAGACCAATGGCTATGGCGCAGGCGAGGTCAACGCCGAAGGGCTGGCCTGGCTCAAGCGCAAACTGTTCAAGCTGGGCGACGTCGAGAAGATCGACTTCGACGGCATCAAGCCCGACCGCCGTGCGATTTTCCCGGCCGGTCTGGCGATTCTGGAGGCGATTTTCGACGCCCTCGAACTCAAGCGCATGGACCATTGCGAAGGTGCGCTGCGTGAAGGCGTGTTGTATGACCTGATGGGTCGCCATCACCACGAAGACGTGCGCGAACGCACGCTGACGTCGCTGATGGAGCGCTACCACGTCGACATGGAGCAGGCTGCTCGCGTCGAAGCCAAGGCGTTGCATGCGCTGGAGCAGGTCGCCGACAGTTGGGACCTGCAGCACGAGAGTTATGCCGAGCTGTTGAGCTGGGCCGCCAAGGTGCATGAAGTGGGGCTGGACATCGCCCACTATCATTACCACAAGCATGGCGCTTACTTGATCGAGCACTCTGACCTGGCCGGTTTCTCACGCGAAGACCAGCAAATGCTCGCGCTGTTGGTGCGCGGTCATCGCCGTAACATTCCCAAGGACAAGTTCGCCGAGTTCGGCGATGAAGGCATCAAGCTGATTCGCCTGTGCGTGCTGCTGCGCTTCGCGATTCTGTTCCACCACATTCGCGGCACCCAGGAGATGCCACGTGTGGTGCTGCGCGCCGACGGTCCGAATCTGGATGCAGAGTTCCCGGACGGCTGGCTGGAAAACAACCAGCTGACTCAGGCCGACTTCGCGCTGGAAGCGGAGTGGCTGACCCGAGTCGGCATCGTCTTCAGCGTACGCTGAGGACCGGGTTGCTCAGGCGCTCCAGCAGGGTCGCCTGGGCGCTTCGAGCGTTCTGGTTACCGGTCGGCGTGCTGCGCACGTAACGGCCGTCAGACTGCAACAGCCAGCTGTGGGTGTTGTCGGTCAGGTAGCTTTCCAGCTCCTTCTTCACCCGCAGGATCAACTTCTTGCCTTCCACCGGGAAGCAGGTCTCGACACGCTTGTCGAGGTTGCGCTCCATCCAGTCGGCACTGGACAGGAACATCTGCTCGTCGCCGCCATTGAGGAAGTAGAAGACCCGCGTGTGCTCCAGAAAGCGTCCGATAATCGAGCGCACATGAATATTGTGCGAGACCCCGGCGATGCCCGGACGCAGGCAGCACATGCCGCGCACCACCAGATCGATACGCACCCCTGACTGACTGGCCTTGTACAGCGCGCGGATGATCTTCGGATCGGTCAACGAATTGAACTTGGCAATGATGTGCGCAGGCTTGCCATCGACCGCGAACTGCGTTTCGCGGGCAATCATGTCGAGCATGCCTTTCTTGAGCGTGAACGGCGCGTGCAGCAGCTTTTTCATGCGTAGCGTCTTGCCCATGCCGATCAGTTGGCTGAACAGCTTGCCAACGTCCTCGCACAGCGCATCATCCGAGGTCAGCAGGCTGTAGTCGGTGTAAAGACGGGCGTTACCAGCGTGATAGTTGCCGGTACCCAGGTGCGCGTAACGCACGATCTCGCCCGCCTCGCGACGCAGGATCAGCATCATCTTGGCGTGGGTCTTGAAACCAACCACACCGTAGATCACCACCGCGCCGGCAGCCTGCAGACGGCTGGCCAGTTGCAGGTTGGATTCTTCGTCGAAGCGGGCACGCAACTCGATCACCGCCGTGACTTCCTTGCCGTTACGCGCCGCATCAACCAGCGCATCGACAATTTCCGAGTTCGCGCCGCTGCGATACAGCGTCTGACGCACGGCCAGTACATGCGGGTCTTTCGCGGCCTGACGCAGCAAATCCACGACCGGCGTGAAGGACTCGAAAGGGTGCAGCAAGAGAATGTCCTGCTTGCTGATCACGCTGAAGATGTTTTCGCTGTTCTGCAGCAGCTTGGGAATCGCCGGAGTGAACGGCAGGTACTGCAGCTCCGGATGGCTGTCCAGACCGGTAATGCTGAACAGACGCGTGAGGTTGACCGGGCCATTGACCTGATACAGCTCGGACTCGGTCAGATTGAACTGCTTGAGCAGGTAGTCGGACAGGTGCTTGGGACAGGTGTCCGCCACTTCCAGACGCACCGCGTCGCCATAACGACGCGAGAACAGTTCGCCGCGCAGGGCACGCGCAAGGTCTTCCACGTCTTCCGAATCCAGTGCCAGGTCGGCGTTACGGGTCAGTCGGAACTGGTAGCAGCCCTTGACCTTCATGCCCTGGAACAGGTCATCAGCGTGAGCGTGAATCATCGACGACAGGAACACGAAATTGTCGCCCGGCCCGCAGACCTCTTCCGGCACCTTGATGATGCGCGGCAACAGACGAGGCGCCGGGATGATCGCCAGACCCGAATCGCGACCGAACGCATCGATACCTTCGAGCTCGACGATGAAGTTCAGGCTCTTGTTGACCAGCAAAGGGAACGGGTGCGTCGGGTCCAGGCCGATCGGGGTGATGATCGGTGCAATCTCGTCGCGGAAATAACGACGAACCCAGGCCTTCAGCTTCGCGGTCCAGTGACGGCGACGAATGAAACGGACCTGGTGTTTCTCCAGTTCCGGCAGAAGAATATCGTTGAGGATCGCGTACTGACGGTCGACATGACCGTGAACCAGTTCGCTGATACGGGCCAGCGCCTGATGCGGTTGCAAGCCGTCGGCACCGGCCTGTTCGCGAGCAAAGGTAATCTGCTTCTTGAGGCCCGCGACACGAATCTCGAAGAACTCATCGAGGTTGCTGGAGAAGATCAGCAAAAACTTCAGCCGCTCCAGCAACGGGTAGGACTCATCGAGCGCCTGCTCCAGAACCCGTATGTTGAACTGCAACTGGGACAGTTCGCGATGAATATACAGGCTGCTGTCGTCCAGGTTCGGCGCGACAACGGCAGGCACCACGGCAGCCGGAGCCTCGATGGTCGTTATTACCTCGATGTCAGGGTCAACCATGGGTGCAGTCTCCTGAATATCGACTTCAACAGCGGCTTCGATGAGTCCTTCGGTATTCATGAATGTTCCTGTGAGGCTATTGCCCTTTCAGCAGTTGAGCAGCGCGTACGGCAAAATACGTGAGAATGCCGTCAGCTCCTGCGCGTTTGAAGGCGGTGAGGGACTCCAGAATCACCCCTTCACTCAGCCAGCCGTTCTGGATTGCAGCCATGTGCATGGCATATTCGCCACTGACCTGATACACAAAGGTCGGCACCTTGAACTCATCCTTGACCCGATGAAGGATGTCCAGGTACGGCATACCCGGTTTGACCATCACCATGTCCGCGCCCTCGGACAGATCCGCCGCCACTTCATGCAGCGCTTCATTGCTGTTGGCCGGGTCCATCTGATAGGACGCCTTGTTGGCCTTGCCCAGGTTCAGTGAAGAACCTACCGCATCGCGGAACGGACCGTAATAGGCGCTGGCGTATTTCGCCGAGTAGGCCATGATCCGTACGTTGACGTGCCCGGCCAGTTCCAACGCTTCACGAATTGCCTGGATACGACCGTCCATCATGTCGGACGGGGCAACCACCTGCGCGCCGGCATCGGCATGGGACAAGGCCTGCTTGACCAGCGCGTCGACCGTAATGTCGTTCTGCACGTAGCCTTCTTCGTCGAGAATGCCGTCCTGCCCGTGCGTGGTAAACGGATCCAGCGCCACGTCAGTGATGACGCCCAGCTCGGGAAAGCGGTCACGCAGGGCGCGGGTCGCACGCTGGGCAATGCCTTCCGGGTTCCAGGCTTCAGCGCCATCCAGGGATTTCTTTTCAGGCGGCGTCACCGGAAACAGCGCCAGCGCAGGAATGCCCAGCGCGACCCAGCTTTCGGCTTCCTTGAGCAGCAGGTCGACACTCAGACGCTCGACGCCTGGCATCGAGGCCACGGTTTCACGACGGTTTTCACCATCGAGTACGAATACGGGAAGAATCAGGTCGTCGACGGTAACAACGTTTTCGCGGACCAGCCGACGGGAAAAGTCGTCGCGGCGATTACGGCGCAGACGAGTGAGAGGAAACAGGCGGTTAGCGGGGGTAAAGCTCACGGCGAGACTCCTGAGCCCGCTTACGCGGGCAAGCGCGACAGTTATAAGCCGCCATTATGACCAATGTGTGACAGTCATGGTTCGACCTGCGACTGCAGGCCGCAGCGGCGCAACTGGAGAGAAAGGATCATTGTCACTGCAAGAATCTTTAACGTCGAGACACATATGGACACTTTCATCCTTGCGTTGGGCGCGTTAGGCTGCGCGTTCATTTCGCCAGCATCCAGACAATGCTCCAGAATTTCTTGAATGAGTTCGGCTACTTCGCCCTCTTCCTCGGCACCTTCTTTGAAGGCGAGACCATTCTGGTTCTTGCCGGATTTCTGGCTTTCCGTGGATACATGGATCTCAACATCGTCATCCTCGTGGCCTTCTGCGGAAGCTACGCGGGCGATCAGCTGTGGTACTTCATGGGGCGCAAGCACGGTCGCAAACTGCTTGCCCGAAAACCTCGCTGGCAGCTCATGGGCGACAAGGCGCTGAGGCTCGTGCGCAAACACCCGGACATCTGGGTGCTGAGCTTTCGCTTCGTCTACGGACTGCGAACCGTCATGCCGGTGGCCATCGGTCTGTCCGGCTACCCGCCAGGACGCTACCTGCTGCTCAACGGCATCGGCGCGGCAGTCTGGGCCGCAGCGCTGGGCTCGGCGGCGTACCATTTCGGCGCGGTGCTGGAAGGTCTGCTGGGTAACGTCAAGAAATACGAACTCTGGGTGCTCGGTGCCCTGATTCTTCTGGGCCTGGGTCTGTGGCTGCGTCGCCGCATCAAGAATGCCCGCATCGCCCGCGAGGCCCGTGCAGAGCGACAATGCTGCGCATCGTCAGCGGCTTCCGATCTGGACATGCCGGTCGAGGTCCCGCTGGACCTGAAGAAAAAATCCGACGACTGAACACCTGTCGATTTCTCCGGGCGCAGGCCAGAACACCTCGCCCGAATGCTGCACCCTTCCCTGCCGGATCCCGCCTCGACATGACGCGACACTGAACAGATGACGCTCAATGTGTTCCATTGGTAGATGCGTCATGACCAGGGAGTCGAAATCATGCAAAAGAAAGTGGCTGTGATCCTGTCCGGCTGCGGCGTCTATGACGGTGCCGAAATCCACGAAAGCGTCCTGACCCTGCTGCGCCTCGATCAGCGTGGCGCACAGGTGCAGTGTTTCGCGCCGAACATCGCGCAGCACCATGTCGTCAATCACCTGACCGGCGAAGAAATGCCTGAGACCCGCAATGTGCTGGTCGAGTCGGCACGCATTGCACGTGGCGAAGTGAAAGACCTGCGTGAGGCTGACGTCAACGATTTCGACGCACTGATCGTGCCGGGCGGCTTTGGCTCGGCGAAGAATCTGTCGGACTTTGCACAGCAGGGCCAGGCGTGTCAGGTGAACGCCGAACTGCTGGCACTGGCCGAAGCCTTTGCTCTGGCGAGCAAGCCGGTTGGGCTGATCTGCATCACGCCAGCCCTCGCCGCCAAGATCTACGGTCCGGGCGTGACCTGCACCATCGGCAACGACCCGGAAACGGCAGCCGCGATCACCAAAATGGGCGGGGCGCATCAGGACTGTGACGTGTCGGAGATCGTGGAAGACGAGGCGCGAAAACTGGTCAGCACCCCGGCCTACATGGTCGCCAAAAGCATCAGCGAAGCGGCGTCCGGCATCAACAAGCTGGTTGATCGCGTGCTGGAACTGACCCAGGAACAGGGTGCGTAACGGACGTTATTACGCTCCGCGCTCTACGCAAGCCTCATTGGATGAATTCACATCTGTGGGAGGCGGCTTGCCAGCGATGCGACCTGTCAGACAACCTTTCGCAACCTGACCTGACGCGATCGCCGGCAGCCGCCTCCCACGATGTTGTACTTTTTAGCCCGGCCTCTGATCAGCCATTTGAAGCCTGCGCCTCTCCGCCAGACGACTGCGGCCATAGAGCACTGCAATCGCTGTCAGTGCGACAGCCTGCGCGCCGAGCGAGTAGGCGTCGGCATGAATCCCCAGCCAGTCGAATTCGAAGAACGGCACTGGCCGTGTGCCGAACACGCCGGCTTCCTGCAAGGCTTTGACGCCATGACCGGCAAACACCACCGAAAGCGCGCACAGCAGGGCTGCATTGATACCGAAGAACAGCGTCAATGGCAGTTTCGCCGAGCCGCGCAGGATGATCCACGCCAGACCGACCAGCAACACCAGCGCTGTTGCGCCGCCCGCCAGCACCGCGTTATGCCCTGCAGGACCTGCCTGGAGCCATAGGGTCTCGTAAAACAGGATGACCTCGAACAGTTCGCGGTACACCGAGAAGAACGCCAGTACGGCGAAGCCGAAACGCCCTCCGCCTCCAACCAGACTGCTCTTCACGTAATCCTGCCAGGCCGCGGCATGACGTCGGTCATGCATCCACACACCCAGCCACAGCACCATCACACTGGCGAACAACGCAGTCGCGCCCTCCAGCAGCTCGCGCTGCGCGCCACTCACGTCGATCACGTAGGCTGCCAGCGCCCAGGTTGCAAGGCCTGCCAGCAGCGCCAGGCCCCAGCCTACGTTGACGCTGCGCACCGCCGATTGCTGTCCGGTGTTGCGCAGAAATGCCAGAATGGCGGCCAACACCAGAATGGCTTCCAGCCCTTCGCGCAGCAGAATCAGCAGACCGGAAATGTAGCTCAAGGACAGGCTCAGGCCATCGCTGCCCAGCAGGTCAGCGGACTGCTTGAGTTTGGCCTTTGCCGCTTCCAGCTTCTGCGCCGCCTGCGCCACCGGCAGGCCGTCCTGCAACGACTGACGATAAGCCATCAGGCTCTTTTCAGTGTCCTTGCGCACGTCCGCATCGACGTTGTCCAGCGAGCTTTCGACCAGTTCGAAGCCTTCCAGGTAGGCCGCAACCGACAAGTCGTAAGCCTGCTCGCGATCACCCGACCGGTAAGCAGCCAGACTCTTGTCCAGGGTCGCGCTGGTGTAGTCGAGCAACTGCGCGGGGCCGCGTTGAACCTGCGGTGGCTGTGAACGCTGAGCACGGAATGTGGCCGCAGCTTCAGGGCCTTCGGCTGCCTGAATCTCCGCAGGCGTCTGGCGCGCCAGGTCCGCCAGATTGAATGTCTTGGTCGGGTTGGCGACAGGTTGTGCGCTGAAGCTGGCGATGTAGGTTGCGATGTCCCAGCGCTGGCGGTCATCCAGCTGGTCGGCGAAGGCTGGCATGTCGGTGCCCGCAATGCCCAGCCCCGTAGCGCTGTAAAGGCTGTAAAGACTCAGGCGATCCAGTCGTGCGGCGTCGCGCAGGTTTCCTGGCGCTGGCTCAAGGCCAATACCGGCGGGACCGTCACCGGCGCCCGTGTCGCCATGGCAAACCGAACAATGCTGCGCGTACAGCGGCGCACCGCGCGCAGGATCCGGGGTGATGGCCGGTGCCTGACTGACTTCATAGGCGAGCGCCAGCCTTGCACCCAGTTGTCTGGCCTGACGAGCCACGAGCGTGCCGTCCTGTCGTTTGTCCACGACGCCCTTGAGGTCTGCTGCGCCCTTCTCCAACTCGGCACGTTCGGTCCGCTGCGGCAGCGCAACGATCAGGCTTTGAAGCGCGCTCAACGCGTCGATCTGCTTCTGGTACCCGGCACCGTCGATGACCTTGCCGTCCGCAACCGTCGCCGGATAGTCCGCACTGAGGTAATCCAGCACATGCAGCGCCTGGGCTGCGCCCTCAACGGGGTCGGCCAACGCACCGAAGCTGCAGAGCAACAGCATGGACGCCAGCAGCCGGACAAGTGAACGAGAGAGCAGGTGCATTGGTGAATCTCAATAAGAATGCGATGCGTTGCATTGTTCACGTCAAACAGACGCTACTCAATACTCCGGACGCATTTTTGTTACAGCGTTTTACAAAACCCGCCGTGCCTGATGTGATTCGAAGGTCCCTTGCGCAGCCAAGGTAAGACTTGCTCCGCCTGCCAGGTAGGAATTGCCTGTAATCAGCGTGCGATATCAAAAAGCCATTGTCATACCGTTTTACCGGCTTATAATCCCGCGCCCGCTTGCTGGATCCAGTCAGCCAAAGCGGCCTCATGATTCGAACAGAGCCTGTTCGACCACGGCAGGCCTTGTCGCCTCGCTTGTCATCTAAGGGAATAGAACGTCCATGCCTCCTCGCGCCCTGACTACGCTCGTGCTGATTTCCGCTGTGCAACTGGCAGGCTGTTCTGCCTTTCGCAGCTACGACAACGAGTTGAAGGAAACCAATCAGCAACTGGCCACCGGCAATGTCGACGCGGCGATCGGCAACCTCGAAAAGAACAACACGGGCGAAGACAAGGACCTTCTCTATTACTTCGAGAAAGGCGAGTTGCTGCGGGCGAAAGGTGACTTCGCCGGCAGCCAGACGGCCTGGCGCGCGGCTGATCAAGTGGTCCTCAAGTGGGAAGAATCCGTCCGCCTCGATACCGACAAATACCTGGCCCAGTTCGGCAGCTTCCTGATCAACGACAAGGTGCGTCGCTACGAAGGCTATGACTATGAAAAAGTCATGCTGACCACCCAGATGGCGCTCAACCAGTTGGCGCGCAACGATTTCGATGGCGCCCGCACCGAGATCAAGAAGACGCACGAGCGCGAAGCCGTGATCGCCGAGTTGCGTGACAAGGAATACCTCAAGAGCGAACAGGAAGCCGAAAACCGGGGCGTGAAGACCGAGTTCAAGGACCTGCGCGGTTACCCGGTCGCCTCACTGAATGCACCGGAAGTGGTCAGCCTGAAAAACAGCTACCAGAGTGCGTTCAGTCATTACCTGTCGGGCTTTGTCTACGAAGCCCTCGGGGAAAAAGGCCTCGCAGCCCCCGGCTATCGCAAGGCCGCAGAATTGCGCCCCAATACGCCGCTACTGGAACAGGCCCTTCAAGACCTCGACGCCGCCGCCAGCAAAGACGGCAACAGTGACGTGCTGATTGTTGTGCAAAGCGGCTTCGCCCCGGCTCGCGATTCAGTGAGCATTCCGTTGCCGCTGCCCATCAGCGGCAATCTGGTCATCACGCCGCTGTCGTTCCCGGTCATCAGGCCCGACACCACGACACCGTCCTTCAACCAGATTACCCTGGACGGGAAACCACTGAACCTGACCTTGCTCAACAGCACCACTGACATGTCCCGCCGTGCCCTGCGCGATGACATGCCCGGCATCATTCTGCGCACCACCGTGCGAGCCATTACCCGAGGCGTCGCCCAGAAGCAGATCAATGACACCAACCCGCTGGCCGGCCTGGCCGTCGGTATCGCCTCGGCCATCACCGAAGGCGCGGACACCCGTACATGGCGTACGTTGCCCGACAACACACTGGTGGCGCGCCTGCGCCTGACGCACGGCGAACACCAGATCATTCTGCCCAACGCACTGGGCGGCTCGCATGTACGGGTCAATGTCGATCAGCGCTATCAGGTGATCCCGTTGCGGGCGCTGGGCAGTCAGGTCTATGCGGGCAGTCTGGCCGCTCAGGTCATGCCGTCGAACGTGCCGCAAGCCCTCGCCACCGTCAAACAACCTTGATCGGAGATATTCCATGCGCATGAAGATTCTCGGCGCGCTGAGCCTGGCCGTGTTGGCCGGCTGCGCAACGCAACCACCGCCCGCTCCGGGCAGCGCCGCCAGCAAAGTGGTGGCGATGGGTGACATCAAACACATCGAAGTCGGCGCCATGCGCGTAGCGCGTGAAAACGGTTTTCTGACCGTCAAGGCGCAACTGACCAACACCAGCAGCCGCAACCGAATGATGTATTACCGCTTTGCCTGGCTGGGCAATGACGGCTTCCCTGTCGCCGATGAAGAAAGCTGGAAAAGCATGACGCTGTACGGCTCACAGAGCACCGTGCTGCCAGCCATCGCGCCGGTTCCTCGCGCCACTGATTTCCGTATCGAAATCAACACGCCTTGATCGGCCCACTCTTTCGCCCAGTTCTGGAGAACCTTCATATGTTTACCCGCTTCTGCTCCATCGCCACTGTTGCTCTGCTGGTCACCGGCTGTGCCAACAACTCGCCGGGTCTTGGCAGCAAGAACATCAGCTACGGCGACACCAAGGCTGTCGAGACGATCACCAATGAGTTCGGCTCCACCGACCTGCAGATGATCGCCGAAAGCATGACCCGCTCCCTTGCGCAGTCCGGCGTTCTGCAAGGTCGTCCGGTGGTTCAGGTCTACGATGTGAAGAACAAGACCAGCGAGTACATCGATACCCGCGAGATCACCACGTCGATCAAGACCCAGTTGATGAAAAGCGGCACCGCCCGTTTCGCCAGCGATGACAACCAGATGCAGAATCAGGTCGATCAGCTCAAGCTGCAGAACCAGAGTGGCCTGTACAAGAAAAACACCGTCGCCAAGACCGGCAACATGATCGCCGCCCAATACCGCCTGGAAGGTTCGATCAGTTCCATCGTCAAGCGCAGCAGCGACTACAAGGACGTCTTTTACAAATTCAGCCTGCAACTGGTCGACGTCGAAAGCGGTCTGGCCGAGTGGATGGACGAGAAAGAAATTCGCAAAACCACGGAGCGTTAACAGATGCGCGCATGGATCGGCATTATCGGCATCGTCTGCGCTTTCGGAGCGCACGCTGCGCCAAAAATCGCAGTGACAGACATGGCTTTTCAGGAACGTGTGGAGCAGTACATCCACACTGTTTCGTCTCGCAGTAACATGCAGGCCAACTACTACAGCGCCAGCGGCTCGTCGAGCTATGACGAGTACGAGTCGCGAACCAGCTACATCGAGCAGAGCGAACTGCGCAAGTTCAGCGGCGACATCAAGGGCGAGATCATCAAATCCGGGATGTTCCAGCTGGTGCAGGCCACGCCATACACTGCCGGCGCCAAGGAAGATGTCTACGACGTCATCAAGCGCATCAAGAATGGCAACTTCAAGGGCGCGGACTATGTGCTGTTCGGCACCCTGTCCGACATCGACTTCCAGCAGGACGTCGGCGATATCGCCAACACCAACGCCTACTCGGCCACGCTGGGGCTGACCCTGGTCGCCGATTTCAGCCTGATCGACACGCGCACTTACGAAATCACCTCGGCCTTCACCGCCATGGGTGAGGGCCAGGACACCAAGCTGGTGAACAGCCGCGATATCAAAGTCTCGCTGAACCGCCCCAGGGTGGTCCGCGACGTTTCGAAATCGATTGGTGAGGACGTGGCGCGCCAGTTGCGTGAACAGCTGCGGGGCGAAGTGGAATACACCGGGCAACCTTCGCCACAGAACAGCCTGCCAAGAGACGAAGCCCCGAAAATCCTGCGCTGAGTGCAGGTTTCAGGGCTTGGGAACTTGGGAAGGGGTTGATCAGGCGCGATGCAGGGTCGCGATGAAACCGGCAGCCCCGACGAACAGACTGGCAAAGGTCCGGTTCAGACGACGCTGCTGGCGTGGCGTCTTCAAGGTGCGCAGAATTTTCGACGCCAGTCCGGTGTAGCCCGCCATCACGATCAGGTCCACCACGACCATGGTCGCCGCAATGATCACGTACTGCATCAGCATGGGCGCGGCCGGATCGACGAACTGAGGCAGGATCGCCAGCATGAACACCATCGCCTTGGGGTTGCTGATGTTGACCAGAAAACCACGCAGCGCCAGTTCCATCGGTGTTCCGGCCGGACGGTCCGCCGACTCATCGGAAAGGTCCATCGGCAGCGCCCGCCACTGCTTGACGCCCAGGTAGATCAGATACGCCACGCCAAACCACTTGATCAGGGTGAACGCCAGTTCGGAAGCCGCAAGCACGGCGCCCAGTCCGGCCGCGACAATCGCGATCTGCGTGACGAGCGCTACTTGCAGCCCCAATGCGTTCCAGTAGCCGCGCAGAAAACCGAAGCGCAGGCCGCAGGACATCGAGGCAATTGCACCCGCGCCCGGAGAAAGACTGATAATCCAGCAGGCCGCAAAGAAGCCCAGCCACGTTTCAAACGTCATCACACACCTCAAGCGCCATCGAATGCTCGCTAAATTAGTGCGTAATCCGTCGCGTGACTAATGATTTCTAATCCTGCTCGTCGTGCGGGGCAGAAACCGTGGCCTGAGGATACAGTTCGCTCCCGCGCCAGCGGCGAACCGACTTCTGGAAGAACTGGCTGTTGGGCACCTGAACCAGCGCTCCGCCGGCTTCGGGTGTTTCGATCAGGGTCGTGAACATCAGGTTGATTGCAACCACACGGCCCTTCACGCCCGGCTTGTCCAGCGTGTCGACCAGCTCGACCAGATCACCGATGCGGAACGGTCCGATGGTGAAGATCAGGATCGCGCACAGCAGGTTGGACAGCACACTCCACATGGCAAAGAACGCCACCGCAGCAACCGCCACAAACCCGGATAAGGCCGTCCACAATACAGTGGCTGAAACGCCGAGACGCCCCAGCACAAAGACGAAGGCACTGCCCATGATCAGCCAGCGCAGGCCGCCACGTACCGGCACCAGAAGCTCGGGCGGCAACGGGTAGCGCTCGCCCAGACCGGTCAGAAAACGTCCAACGACCCGCTGCAGTACATAACCTGCCAACAGAATCAGCAGGATTTGCAAGCCCAGCAGTATCGGCTCTACCCAGTAAGCGGAGACCGGCAAACCCAACATCTCCATCACGACAAGGCTTCCAGCTCGGCCTGCATCGACTCCAGCAACTCCAGCGCCTGCATCCAGGCGTCTTCCAGCTCGGACTCGCGCACTTTCAGTTTTGCCTGTTCGGCCAGCAGGTCGCGCAGCTTGTCCTTGTTGGCGGCATCGTAGTTGGCGCTGTCGGCCAGTGCCTCTTCAACCTTGGCGAGCTTTTCGTGCAGCGTGCCCAGATCGCGCTCCAGCTTGTCGGCCTCGCGTTTGTGTGGGGCCAGTTGCTGACGCAGGGCAGCAGCCTGCTGACGCTGGGCTTTCTTGTCGGTCTTGTCGGCGTTGACCGGTGTATTGCTGACCGGCGCGTTGCGCAATCGATAGTCAGCCAGCCAGCGCGTGTAGTCGTCCAGATCGCCATCGAACTCCTGAACGCGACCGTCAGCCACAAGCAGGAAGTCGTCGGTGGTGCTTTTGAGCAAGTGCCGGTCGTGGGAAACCACCAGTACCGCGCCGCCAAACTCCTGAAGCGCCATGGTCAGCGCCAGACGCATTTCCAGATCCAGGTGGTTGGTGGGTTCGTCGAGCAGCAACAGGTTGGGCTTTTCCCAGGCAATAAGGGCCAGCGCCAGACGCGCCTTTTCGCCACCTGAGAAATTCAGTACCGGCTCGTCCAGACGCGCGCCGCGGAAGTCGAAGCCGCCGAGGAAGTCGCGCAGGGTCTGCTCACGCTCGGTCGGCGCAAGGCGCTGCAAGTGCAGCAACGGCGTGGCCTTGGCGTCCAGCGAGTCAAGCTGATGCTGGGCAAAGTAGCCCACGGTCAGGTTCTCGCCACGTACCAGTCGGCCGCTCTGAGGGGAGAGCTCGCCTGCCAGGTTCTTGATCAGCGTCGACTTGCCAGCGCCGTTGGGCCCCAGCAGGCCGATACGTGCGCCTGGCGTCAGTTGCAGCTTGACCTTCTCCAGGACGGTCTTATCGCCGTAGCCCAGACGCGCTTCGGACAGATCCAGCAATGGGCTGGAGATCTTGTCGGACTCACGGAAAACGAAGTTGAAAGGCGAATCCACATGCGCAGCGGACAGCTCTTCCATGCGCTCCAGCGCCTTGATCCGGCTCTGGGCCTGACGGGCCTTGGTGGCCTGGGCCTTGAAGCGCGCAATGTATTTTTCCATGTGCGCCCGCTGCACCTGCTGCTTCTCGTAGGCCTGTTGCTGCTGGGCCAGACGTTCCGCACGGGCACGCTCGAATGCGCTGTAGCCGCCGCGGTAGAGCGTGATCTTGCGTTGCTCGACATGCGCGATGTGATCGACCACGGCATCGAGAAAGTCCCGGTCGTGGGAGATCAGCAGCAGCGTGCCGGGATAGCTTTTCAGCCAGTCTTCGAGCCACAGGATCGCATCGAGGTCCAAGTGGTTGGTCGGTTCATCGAGCAGCAGCAGATCCGATGGACACATCAGGGCCTGCGCCAGGTTCAGGCGCATGCGCCAGCCACCCGAGAAGCTGCCGACCTGACGCTCCATCTGTTCGTTGGTGAACCCGAGGCCCGCCAGCAGTTTGCGAGCGCGGGCGTCGGCGGTATAACCGTCGGCGCTGTCGAGCTCCGAGTGCAGACGCGCCTGAGCGGCACCGTCCTGCGCCGCTTCGGCTTCAGCCAGCAGGCGCTGAACCTCGCGCAGACGCACGTCGCCGTCGAGCACGTAGTCCACGCCCAGGCGCTCGAGCGTGTCGACCTCCTGACGCATGTGAGCGATGCGCCAGTCAGCGGGCAACAGACAGTCACCGGCATCGGGCGTAAGCTCGCCGCGCAGCAAGGCGAACAGACTGGATTTACCGGCACCGTTGGCACCGATCAGACCGGCTTTATGGCCGGCGTGCAGGGTCAGCTCGGCGTCTTCTAGCAGACGTTGCGGACCACGCTGTAAGGTAAGGCTTTGAAGTCGAATCATAATGGCGGCGGAGTCTACCAGCTTCGTCCCGGACAGGTAGATCACTATGCCTACAGACCTTTGGAGTTTCACCCTGGATTTTTACGCCCGACCGGGTGTGGAGCAGGCCTGCCTGACGCTACAGGCCAGCGGGGCCAACGTATGCGCGGTATTGTGTGGTGTGTGGCTGGGACTGCGCGGGGTTGAGTGCGATGCGCAACGATTGTCCGAAATCGGACAGTTGGCGACGCCTTGGCACGATGACGTCGTGCGGCCGCTGCGGGAAGTGCGCACCCAATGGCGGACCGCGGCTCAGGATGACGCCGTTCTGAGCGAGCTGCGAAACAGGGTCAAGGCATTGGAACTGGAGGCCGAACACACGCTGCTGACCCGACTTGAGGCATTGACCCACGCCTGGCCAGACGCAAACGGGAAGGATGTCGCCGGATGGCTTGCGGGAATCGTCGAAAGCAGGACACAAAAAAGCCGCGATGCGCTGCAAGTGCTGCGCATCGCGGCTGATGTCACCGACGCTTAGGAGGCGCTGGTAGGCGTTGCGCCATGGGCAGCTGCCGGAGCAGGCGCGGCGGCTGGAGCTGCAGGCGCTGGCGCTGCTGCCGGCTTGGCCGCAGGCGCGGTGGTCGCTGCTGGCTTGGCGGCTGCAGGTTTTGCAGCAGGCTTGGCAGCGGCTGGCTTGGGCGCCGCTTTTACCGGAGCCTTGGCAGGTGCTTTTGCCGGTGCCTTGGCGGCTGGCTTGGCAGCAGCGGGGGCTTTGGCGGCCGCAGCCTTGGAGGCTGCCGGTTTCGCAGCAGCAGGCTTGGCCGACGCCTTGGCGGCAACGGGTTTGGCCGCAGCGGTTTTTGCAGGCGCTGATTTGGCAACTGCTGTTTTCGCAGCAACAGGCTTGGCAGCAGCAGGGGCCTTGGCGGCGGGTTTCGCAGCAGCCTTGGCCGGAGCTTTGGCCGCGGCAGGCTTGGCGGCGGTTCTGGCAGCAGGTTTGGCAGCCGCTTTAACCGGTGCCTTGGCGGCAGCAGCCGTTTTGGCTACCGATGCCTTGGCAACGGTCTTGGCAGCAGGCTTGGCGGCGGCCGCTTTGGCCGGTGCAGCAGGCTTGGCTTCGCGAGTCGTGAGGATCTTGCCGACTGCTTCCTTGACGCGACCAATGCCCTGAGCAAGCTTCAGGCTTTCTTGCGCGTCACGCTTGAGGTGCAGAATGTAGGTACGGGTTTCGGTCTGACGGTCCTTGAGTGCATCCAGCAATTCTTCCAGTTCAGACACGGCGCTCTTGGCCTTGGTCTGCGCCTTGGCCTTACCGACCGTGGCGGCATCCTGCAACTTGGTACGCGACTTGTGCAGTTTTTCCTGCGCTTTGCCGCGTTGTTTTTCGAGCTTGGCGAGCAGTTTCTCGGCATCAGCCAAAGCTTGTGAGCAGGCGTCTTCCAGATGCTCGAGCAAGCTGCCCGATAGTTGTTGGAGCAAATGCAACGGAGTATTTACTGGCTTCTTTTTGGCCGACATGACTTACCTCCTGGCTGACGAAATTGCGGCTCATACTAGACTTCTGCTCGCACCGCCGCTAGGGCATCTTGACACCATGATCGGCGCCCTGTTGCATGCTGAAAAAAATGATTGTCGGGCCCGTTTCCAGGCCTCTGCGAAATTCACCTTGCAAGACACGTCACCACAGGCGCTTGCACTGGCATAATCGCTGACTTCCCAGGCCGGAGAGCATCCATGTCGCGCTACCTGTTAACGTCGTTGTTTCTCTTGCTACCACTGGCTCAGGCCGCTGAAACCCCTCCGAACACGGATGCCCACGATCTTGCCTACAGCCTGGGCGCAAGCCTGGGTGAACGCCTGCATCAGGAAGTCCCGGATCTTGACCTGAAGGCCTTGGTAGAGGGCCTGAGACAGGCCTATCAGGGCAAGCCTCTGGCGCTCAAGCAGGAGCGCATCGACCAGATCCTGCGCGAGCACGATGCTGCCATGGCCCAGGCCGAGACCACAGGAACAGACGCGCCGACCGAAGCTGCGCTGAGTGCCGAAAAGCGTTTCATGGAAAGCGAGAAGGCCAAGCCCGGCGTCAAGGTACTGGCTGACGGCATCCTGATGACGGAACTCACGCCGGGCACCGGGCCGAAGCCGGATGTGAATGGCAGGGTCGAAGTTCGCTATGTGGGTCGTCTGCCGGACGGCACGATCTTCGATCAAAGCACACAGCCACAATGGTTCAGGCTCGACAGTGTGATCAGCGGCTGGACCAGCGCACTGCAGGGCATGCCGACCGGAGCCAAATGGCGGCTGGTGATTCCATCGGATCAGGCGTATGGCGCAGAGGGCGCAGGTGACCTGATCGATCCGTTCACGCCGCTGGTATTCGAGATCGAGCTGATCGCTGTTTCGCAGTAATCCGCTCCCGCAGAAACGCGAAAGGGTGCAAAAGCACCCTTGGCAACGATAGATCCCATGGACATCAGGAAAAGGTCAGGCCTGAGCTGCGGCCTCTTCCTTGTGGGAGTTGTGCAGCACTTCGATCAGGCAGTCTTCAAGCTCGAAACGCTCATGCAGAAGACCGCCCAGCTTGTTGAACTCCTTTGCCACGATGGAGCAGTCCGAGCAGTCACCCTTGTCACACCGGTCGTTGAACGCCAGCGCAAGCTCGGTGATGACATTCAGGCGTGGGTAGAGGGTATCTGCCAGCTCAAGCCCGCGCTCGTCATTGAAGGCCTTGGCCTCATTGCCAAGCTGTTCGTAGACTTCGAAGTGACCGGCCGAAACGTAGTCGACCAGAATCCCGCAAAAGTTCTGCAGTGCCGCACGATCGGCTGCGAGCGCCTCGGGCGTGTCGCCCAACGCATCGTAGGCATTGATCAGTTCACGGCGGCATTCCAACCAGCGGTCAATCAACAGATTGACACCACCCCAGCGTTCCTGAGCATTCTGACAACTTTCCAGCATGATGTTCTCTCTTCCCTTCAGGGGCATGCGGTCCTGTGCCAGCCCTAATCGATTTTTAAGGGCGTGGCCTGATGAAAGCGTCAGGACAGCATACTTCCAATGACGCGTGCGGCTCAGATTATGCCCGCTCGACGAGGCCATCAAGGTACGCAGGAGATAAAGTTCATACAAGCGTTTAATAGTCTGTCCGACTTCCGGTAGATATCCACAGGCTCAGTTCGCTGAGAAGCGGATACAGCGGCAATATCACAAGCCCGACGAATGCCAGCAGGCTCCACTCCGGAAGACTGAGCCCGAACAGTGACCAGGTAATCTGAGCACAGAACGCAGCGTTGCCCCGAAGGCTGTCATTCCACCCGCCCAACGCGATGCTGTCGAGCGCATGTTCCACTGCGGCGAGCACCGGGATCAGCTCATCCGCCGAAGCGGTCTGCAGCCATACCTGAACCCCCGCCATGGACGCGCCAGCGAGCGCAATCACCAGCAAGGCCACACAGTAACGGTGCCAGCCGGTTGCGCCAGGTGAGTGACAGGCTGCCGCCAGCGTCAGCACACCGCAACTGACCATGGCCGCCCGCTGTGACAGGCAAAGCAGGCAAGGGTCAAGGCCGACAGCGTGTTGCAGATAAAGAACAGCGGCAATGATCAGCGCACAGGTCAGGAATGCCAGAAAGAACAACGAACGTGTGCGAGCCAGATGCATGGCAAATCCGTAACAAAAGACGAGGCGTTAACGGTAGAGGAAAGGGCCGGACGCTTTCAAGGCGACGCCGTACAGATACGTCGCTGCAAAATGTGGAAACAACACACGTGACGATAGGGCTTCTTAACGAGTTGGGGTAGGAATATTCCCACCTCACCCGAACGGACTTTAAACATGCGTGTTTCGTAACATGAGCCCTGTTGTCAGGGCTCATGCAGTCACACTGTCAGACGCCGGAAAGTGCGGGTAGCGGGCGGGTCAGCAGGCGCTCGTCGAGCAGGCCCAAGCCTTCCTGAAACAGCTGATTGCTGCGATCGGTTTCACCCAGTTGAGCAAGCAGCCGCGCCAACTCGGCGCAGGTCTCAGGGTTACGCTCCAGCCGCAGACTGCTTTCCAGATAGTCACGCGCCTTGCCCCAGAGCCGACTTTGCAGACAGATACGGCCCAGGCTCAGCAAAAGGCTCGGATCGCCCGGATGGTGCTTGAGCCAGCCTTCAGCGGTTTGCAGCTGTTTCGAAGGGTCACCCCCACGCACCAACCCATACAACCGGGCCAGGTGACTGTTGTAATCACGTTTGAGCGCGGAGCGCAGCACTTCTTCAGCCTGCGCCTCGGCACCGAGACGACGCAACTGGTCGGCATACGCCAGTATCAGTTGTGGCTCCTGACGCTGTGCGGAGGACAGGCCCTGCCAGGCTTTTTCAAGAGAGGGCAGACCGGTCAACGCGCCCTCGCCTTCTTCCCGATAGGCCGCCAGCGTCAGGTTCTCACCCCAGGCACGACGCTCCAGCTCGGCAAGTTCACGAGGTGGCAGCACCTTGTCCTTGCGAAGCTCCGGCATCAGACGGATCAACGCCGACCAGTCGCCGCGCTGCTGGTACAGGCGCTGCAACTGACGCAGCACCTGAGGATTATGCGGATGACGCTCGTGCATGGCCTGAAGCGTGGTCAATGCACCATCGGTGTCGCCACGATCCTGTTGCAACTGTGCGTGATTCAGCGCAATCGCCAGTTCCGCCTGCGGCTGCCGGGTCAGGGCGCGCTCAAGCAGGTTGTCACAATCCTCGTAACGCCCCTGCTCATTGGCCGCTCGTGCGGCACCGATGTAATAGAGCAACGGGTGAGCGTCGGCTTCGGCAGCACGATGCAAATGGCGTTGCGCGCTGGACCAGCGACCTTCGGCAAGGTCCATCTGGCCCTGCTCGATCGCAATCTGCACACGGCGGCGACGATTGCGACGCGACCACGGGTTGACCACCCCGCCCGAGGTGGTCAGCAGATTGATAACCAGACGGATGAGCAGGATCACCAGCAGAAAGACGATCAGCAGCGCCAGCGTCGCCCACAGGCTCGATTCGTAGCGGAAGTTCTGATAGGCGATCAGTACGTACCCGGAGTGCTCGGCGATGGCTACACCAATCAGCGCAGCAGCAGCGATGGCAATGAACAGCAGTACATAGAATCGCTTCATGGGCTGGTCCCTCGCATCGTCTCGGCAGGCTGACTCGACGCGTGACGGCGTTCGAGATAGGCCTGAACGGCACTCAGGCTCTGCGCCAGATCGGGTGTCTTGACGGCCACTGGCTGAGCGGCGACAGCATCAAGGCGCGCGCCCAGCAGTTTGCCTTGCGGATCGTCCTGATTGAAGTTGGACTGCAGGACGCTTTTGGCCTCGGCCAGCGCACGGGAATACACCTCGGGTTCGCCATTGAGCGCCGCCCACTGCGCCTGCTCAAGCGCCAGGCTCAGGGCCAGACGGACCTGAGAAAGACTCTGTCCCGCCAGAACCGGGCGGATGTCTTTGTCTGCGTTGAAATCGATACGGAAGTAATGGGAAAGCTGCTCCCACCAGCGCGACCATGTGTTGTCGTCGCTGGCATCGGCGGTCAGACCCGGCAGGGTGTCGCCCTTGTCTTCATATTCAGGCGCCAGCTTATTGAGCTGTACGGCCTGATCACGCAACGCGGCCAATTGCAGGAACAGTCCGGTACGGTCCGGCTGCTCAATGCTGCGCAGGGCGCCGAGGCTTTTGGCGAGTTGTTCACGAGCGGCAAAAGAGCCCGGGTCGTCCTGCTCGCGCAGGATTTCGTCGGCACCCTGCACCAGCGCCTCGGCGCTGTTGATGTCCTGCAGTGCAGAGAGACGCAGGCTGGCCAGACGCAGCAAGTGCTCGGCCTCGGCCAGACGCCAGTCCTTGCGACTGGCACCAAGGACCGTCTCCAGACGCTGGCTCAGACGCTGCTGGTCGCCCTGCAGTTGCGCCACAAGACGACGGCTGTCTTCAAGCTGATCGGCAGGCGGAAACTGCGCGAGACGAGCCGTCAGTTGCTGGTCACTCTGCGCCAGCGCCAGGGTCTGTTCGGCGATGTCCTGAACCTCACCACGCTGCTGCTGATGCCCGGCCTGCAACATGCGCAGTTGCCAAACGCCCCAGCCTGCAACGGCCACGCCTGCGATTCCCAGCAACAGGGCAAGGATCACCAGGCCGCTGCTGCGATTGCCCGAACGCTCGGGGCGCACGGGATCAGGGGTGGAGGCCGGTGTTTTGACTACCGATTCATCGTCTTTAGGCAAGGCAGTTTCGCTCACGTATCCCATCCTTTGCATGTTGGCGTAATAGCGTAAACGACAAAAAGTCGATCAATACGCCTCGACGGCAGGCTGAGGTCGATCCCGCAACGCTGCCAGCAGTGCCCCGGCGCTCGCGCCATGGCAATCAATCACATTCAGAGCCCCCGCAGCACGAGCCATCTCGGCCACTCGGGGACTGGGTACAAACAACGGCAGACCTGCCAGACTTGGCCAGCGCTCACCTGCGAGCGCGAGCAGATGTTCAAAACCCTGCCCACTGCTGACCACCAGCCCGTTCAAGCGTTCCAACTCGACACGCTGCGGCAGTACCGATGCCGGGTACTGTGGCAGATAGCGACGGTACAACGGCAGGTAATCGACTGTCACACCCTGTTCGCGCAAACGCTCGGCCAGCAGCTCGCGCCCCTCGTCGCCACGCATGATCAGCACACGACTTCCCGGTACGGCAATTGCGGCCTGCAATCGCGGCAGATCGAGCAGGGCTTCGCTGTCATCACCCTGCTCGGGCCAACTGACATCCAGACCATAGTCGATCAGTATCTGTCCGGTCGCCGCGCCGACGCTGAACCAGGGCTGGATCGGCGGCTGGGGCCAGACTTCGTCGACCAGTTCGATGGCCAGACGGGCAGCCGGCTTGCTCACGACAATGACAGCGCAGTAATTGAGCAGCTCGAAAATGATCGAGCGCTGAGCTGGCGTCAACGTCAGCGGCTCGGTTTCAAGCAGGGGCAGGCTGCTGCTGAAGATACCGGCGTCGGCCAGAGTCCTGGCCAGCGCCGCCGATTCCTCGGCAGGACGGGTCAGCAGCAGACGCCAGTTGCTCATTTGTCGTCAGCCTCGCCGTAGACGGCCTTGAGGATTTTGGCGGCCCCCTGAGCCAGTAGCGCTTCGGCAACCTCGACACCCAAAGCCTGTGCGGCAGTCTGCGGGGCTCGGGCTTCTGCGCGCAGCAACAGGCTGCCGGAGGGGTCCCCAACCATGCCGCGCAACCAGACTTGATCGTCCTCAAGCACGGCGTAGCAGGCAATCGGCACCTGACAGCCACCATTGAGGTGCTTGTTCATTGCGCGCTCGGCAATCACGCGTACCGCGGTATCCTCGTGATGCAAGGGCGCAAGCAGGGCATGAATCTGCGCATCGACGCTGCGGCATTCGATGCCTACCGCGCCCTGGCCACCGGCAGGAAGACTGTCTTCCACGCTGATCGCCGAGGTGATGCGGTCTTCGAACCCGAGGCGGATCAGACCGGCCGCGGCCAGAATGATCGCGTCATATTCCCCCGAGTCCAGCTTGGCCAGGCGCGTGTTGACGTTACCGCGCAGGAAGTGGATTTTCAGGTCGGGACGACGTGCCAGCAACTGGGACTGGCGACGCAGACTGGACGTCCCGACGATGCTCCCGGCGGGGAGTGCTTCCAGGCTGGCAAAGGTGTTGGACACGAACGCATCGCGGGCGTCTTCGCGCTCGCAGATGCAGAACAGCCCGAGGCCATCAGGGAAATCCATCGGCACATCTTTCATCGAGTGCACGGCGATGTCCGCTTCATTTTCAAGAAGCGCTGTTTCGAGCTCTTTGACGAACAGCCCCTTGCCGCCGATTTTCGACAATGGCGAGTCCAGCAGCTTGTCGCCACGACTGACCATCGGCACCAGCGTCACGACCAGGCCGGGGTGGGCTTTTTCCAGACGTGCTTTGACATATTCGGCCTGCCAGAGGGCCAACGCGCTCTTGCGGGTAGCGATGAGGATTTCGCGAGAAGACATTGAACGATCCGTACTGGGTAGATGCGACGGATAATAACAGCTCAGCCGGACAGCTTCAGCGTTGACCGAAAACCGACACCGACCCGCCTGCAGGTATCAGGACCACAGACTGGGCTCAATGAAAACGGAAGGTGGATTGTTCGCGTAGAACCGGAAAACCCAGGGTCTGGAATCCAATCCCAGGACCATGGCTCGGTTTTCGCGAGCAAACCCGTGCAACGGTGTTTCTACAACGTTTGCATCATCTTGCGCACGCCAGCCACATGACGACGGCTGACAATCAGGGCATCACCACCCAGCCCTCTCAGGAACAGCTGAAAGTGCCCCAGCGGCGTGCGCTGCAAGCGTTCGATCCGCTCACGTGCCACCAGGGCATTGCGATGGATACGCACGAATCGATCACCGAATTCGTCTTCCAGCGCCTTGAGTGGCTCATCCAGAAGAACTTCGCCACCCTCGTGACGCAGGGTCACGTACTTGTGGTCGGCGATGAAATAGATCACCTGGTCCAGCGGGATCAATTCGATACCTTTACGGGTACGCGCGCTGATGTGTGTCCGCGGGCCATTGCCACTTTCGGCTGCAGGCCGGGTCATGGCGGCCAATTGAACACGATTTGGCCGTTCGGCCTTCCTCAATGCCTCTATCAGATGCTCGGGACGTACGGGCTTGACCAGGTAGCCGACAGCGCTGACCTGAAAGGCATCCAGCGCAAATTCGTCATGCGCAGTACAGAAGACCACCGCAGGCGGGGCTTCGCGCTCGCACAACCTGGCCGCGACCTGCAAGCCGTCCATACCCGGCATACGGATGTCCAGCAGCACGACATCGGGCTTGAGATTATCAATCAGCGCCAATGCTTCATCACCATTTGTGGCGCTGGGTTCTAGTACCCGGTAACCCTCGAGTTCGCTGACCAATCGGCTCAGTCGCTCGCGGGCCAGGGGTTCGTCATCAACGATCAGGACATTCATATAGCTCTGGCTTCCTGCGTGAGTCTCGCACAAGGATAGCGTAGACAGGTGTAGTGACGACCGTCACGGCGCTCCACGCTCAGACTGGCGTACGGCCCAAAAAGTGCCGTAATACGAGCACCGATATTCGTCAGGGCCTGTTGAGTACCGTTGGAAGTCTGCCGATTGGCAACTTCTTCATAGGGATTGATGACACGCAATATAAACTCTCCCCCTCTATAGTCTGCTTCGACTGTTACTACACCCCCTTCGACTCGCGGGGCAATGCCATAGATCAAAGCGTTTTCAAGTAATGGCTGCAAGGTTAGCTGGGGAATCGGCAAGTCATCAGGAATTGCACTTACCCTCCAGTCCAACTGTAGACGCTCGCCGAGACGATATTGCTCAATCGATAAATATCGTTTCGCCAAAGCCAGTTCCTCGCTCCATGTCACCAGGCTGCCGGGCTTGGCCAGGCTGGCGCGAAAAAGGTCGGAAAGATCCAGTACCGCCTGCTCGGCCTTGGCCGGATTGCTGGCCACCAGGCTCGCGATGCTGTTGAGCGTGTTGAACAGGAAATGCGGCCGGATACGCGCCTGTAACGATTCGATCCTGGCCTGAAGCTCGCCCTGCTGTTGCTTGCGCCACTGACTCTGCAGGTAAAAGTAGCGCAGCATCAGGGCCGACATGATCAGCGCAATCATCGAATAGCGAATGTACCGATCCACCATGCCGCCCACCGTGATCCTGCCGGTCAGCTGGCATACGTCAGTGACCGCCGTGCACAGCAGCGTCAGGCCGACCACCAGCAGACAACCGAGCAGACCCGCCAGCCCCGGCGAGAGACGTGCCAGCCAGGGTCGCAGGCTGCACAGCAATGCGGCGGACAGCAGCACGATCCACTGCACGAATAGCGACATCAGTGCCAGCCGTACACAATCGAACCCCGCGCGCATCGGCTCGACCAGCACCAGAACCAGCACCAGCAACTCGGCCAGCACCACGAGCACGAGCAACGCCTGCGGCAGGCACAGTTCGGGGAGGAAGAATTCTTTGCCGGGAGCACGCCCGGCGTCACGCTTTACAGGATGATCTCGCATCGGCTCAGTCTCGGCTCTGGCAGGGCCAGCGGCAAGCCATCCGGAAATAAAAAAGTGTCAACCCTGTTATCATCGCAACCGCCTTTGTGCCACGTATCGGGCACGCCACTTTCCGTAGAGCAACGAGCGAATCCATGAGCACCGACAAGACCAATCAGTCCTGGGGCGGCCGCTTCAGTGAACCCGTCGACGCGTTCGTCGCGCGCTTCACTGCCTCCGTCACCTTCGATCAACGCCTGTATCGCCACGACATCATGGGCTCTATCGCCCACGCCACGATGCTGGCCAAGGTGGGCGTTCTGACTGACGCCGAGCGCGACACGATCATCGATGGCCTGAAGACCATTCAGACCGAGATCGAGGCAGGTACTTTCGAATGGCGCGTCGATCTGGAAGACGTGCACATGAACATCGAAGCGCGCCTGACCGACCGCATTGGCATCACTGGCAAGAAGTTGCACACCGGTCGAAGCCGCAACGATCAGGTGGCCACGGACATTCGCCTGTGGCTGCGTGACGAAATCGACCTGATCCTGAGCGAGATCACCCGCCTGCAGCAGGGCCTGCTGGGTCAGGCCGAGCGTGAAGCCGACACCATCATGCCGGGCTTCACCCATTTGCAGACCGCGCAGCCGGTCACGTTCGGTCACCATATGCTGGCCTGGTTCGAAATGCTCAGCCGTGACTACGAACGCCTCGTCGACTGCCGCAAGCGCCTGAATCGCATGCCGCTGGGCAGCGCTGCGCTGGCAGGCACCACATACCCGATCGACCGTGAGCTGACCTGCAAGCTGCTGGGTTTCGACGCTGTTGGCGGCAACTCGCTGGACGGCGTTTCGGATCGTGACTTCGCCATCGAATTCTGTGCTGCAGCCTCCGTGGCGATGATGCACCTGTCGCGCTTCTCCGAAGAACTGGTGCTATGGACCAGCGCGCAATTCCAGTTCATCGACTTGCCGGATCGTTTCTGCACTGGCAGCTCGATCATGCCGCAGAAGAAGAACCCGGATGTTCCAGAACTGGTACGCGGCAAGAGCGGGCGTGTATTTGGCGCCCTGATGGGTCTGCTGACCCTGATGAAAGGCCAGCCGCTGGCCTACAACAAGGACAATCAGGAAGACAAGGAGCCGCTGTTCGACGCAGCCGACACCTTGCGTGACTCGCTGCGTGCGTTTGCCGACATGATCCCCGCCATCAAGCCAAAGCACGCCATCATGCGCGAAGCGGCCCTGCGTGGCTTCTCGACCGCAACCGACCTGGCCGACTACCTGGTGCGTCGTGGCCTGCCGTTCCGTGACTGCCACGAGATTGTTGGCCACGCTGTGAAGTATGGCGTCGAGACCGGTCAGGACCTGGCTGAAATGAGCCTGGAGGAACTGCGCCAGTTCAGCGATCAGATCGAGCAGGATGTGTTTGCCGTGCTGACATTGGAAGGCTCGGTGAATGCACGCGACCACATCGGCGGCACTGCTCCAGGGCAGGTTCGCGCTGCGGTGGTTCGCGGGCAGGAGCTGCTGGCGACTCGTTGATCGTGCACAGGCTCTACGCCAACAAAGTCTCACTGGATACATGCACACTCTGTGGGAAGCGGCTTGCCGGCGATGCGATTTTTGCAGCGCCCTGTCAGTGAATAGACTGACGCCATCGCCGGCAAGCCGCCCCCCCACGGTTCGATATCTATTGCGAGACCTGTGTGGATAACGCTCGCGCGCAGCCTGGGAGCGATAAGCCCTGGAAGCAGGCACCGCCTACCCTGCCTGAAGCCCCGTCGGTCTCACCCGCGCCATGAACGTCGGCCAGTCGGCCTCTTTGTCTGCGGCGACTCGCTGCACATTCGGATTCAATGCCAGCCGCTCCAGCAAGGCCTGGGCTTTGGGCATGTCGCCCAGAAAGTCCAGATCGAACAATCGCTCGCCCACCTGCTGAGCCAGGTCGATGCTGTACAGAAAATACACATCCGCCACGCTGAACTGCTCACCTGCTACATAAGGCGCGAAGCGGGCACGCTGGGCCAGTGCGGCAATCCCCTTGATCAGATCACGACGCGCCTTGGCCTTCAGATCAGGCGGTGTCGGTCTGCCGCCGAATATCACCTCGGCATAGCAGACCCGCGCAGGCAACTCGATGTAGAGCTCGATCTCCTTGGCGATGGTCAAGACCTGAGCCCGCGAGAAGGGGTCGGCAGGTAGCAACGGCCTGTCCGGGCAGGTCTCTTCGATGTAACGCAGGATGACATCCGTTTCGCTGATGAAGCCTCCGGGCGTTCCCAGCACGGGCACCTTGCCGCGTGCGCTGACGGCGAGCACTTCAGGGCTCTGGCAGCCGAACAGCGGCACCTCCTGAAATGGCAACTGCTTCTCCAGCAACGCCAGCTTGACCATATTGAAATAATTGCTTGAGGCAAATCCGTAAAGTTTCAGCATCGTTGGCCTCCTTGACCTGACTCTCCATTGCAGATGACCGAAACCCTATAGATTTAGCTATATGAATCAATGATTTGTATCAAATATTGAAAATTCAAAGACCCTTCCTACGCGCAGCTTCCCTCGGTCTCACGAATGCCTCGTCGAAAGAATCCGGTTAGACTGCGTGCCTTACCTGAGGAATGACCATGACCGACGCCATCGACAATGATGAAGAAGAATTCGCTGCTTCGACCTTGATCGAAGCCATCGAAAACCAGATCGAGGCCGACAATCCGCCGGCGGCCAAAGCCACGTTCAACAAGCTGACGCTGGTCGGTTATGAGCGTGATGACATTCTCGAGATGATGGCCCATGTACTGGCCATCGAAATCGACGCCCTGTTGGAACAGGACCGTCCATTCGATACCGAATGGTACGAAGCCGCCCTGCGCGCGCTGCCTGAATTGCCGCCAGAGAAATAACCGGCCAGCCGGATCAAACCCGTCAGATATATGCTGCAAAGTTTCCAGACGCTGGACTACACTGCAAAAGCCCCGCTGCCGTTAAATTCTCCGGGGCTCTCACGCCACGCATGCTTTAGCGGTCATCCAGAACCGACGAGCGCAGCACGGACACGTCGATTCCAGAACACACCCGCAGCCTGCGAGGTCGTACTACTACAAAAAGTCTGGAGCACCTATGTCGTATACCCCTGAGCTGGTTGCCGAACTGGAAATCCTTGCACTGTTCAACCTGGGCAATACCCAGGAAGGCCTCAAAGTCCACCACGTGGCGGCCCCGACAGCCATTGCAGCTGCAAAAAGACTCTTTGAAAAAGGACTGACGACCCAGGTCGATGGCGGCTATCTCACGAGCCTGGGCCTGGAAGCTGCCGAGCACGCCCAATCGTTGCTGACCATTCTGAACGTATCCCGACGAGAAGCGGCCTGAGTGCCCTGAGGGCTTGCGCGCAAAAACTGCGCGACAGGCCCTTTATTTATTGCGGTAAAGGTCGATATAGAAAATTGGCGCCAGAATAACAACCCGACCGAACCTGCATTCTTTCGGCTGCAAACCTTCTTCGCCATCTTGCTCAGTAAATCCACGCCTGTCACAGGCCAGATGCCTTGAGTTGCGATGACGCGTAATCTTGAAATCCGCCCCGACCTGGATGAGGGGATAGACCGCAAGGTCCTCAGCCAGCTGCGTAACCGCTTCCTGACTCTCAATGACGGGCGGTATGCCCGTGCCATGGAAGGAATGTCGACCCGCCAGCAGACCGTCCTGACTCTGCTGCCGCTGTTCTTTCATGTGAACCATCCGTTGTTGCCGGGGTACGTCTCCAGCAGCACGCCTGCCGGTGTATCGCATTACGAGCCCGATGCACTGGCGCTGGCCGAAGCGCAGCGACTTACACGCTCGTTCTCCTACAAAGTCCGTCACGGCAATCCGCCGCAGCCCATTCACGGCCTGTTTCTGATGGGCAGTCTCGGCACGCTGGCGCAGGCCGAACAGAGCGACATGGACGTGTGGGTCTGTCATGACAGCGCACTTGATGAAGACGCCATCGCCGAACTGCGCAAAAAATGTCAGGCACTTGAAGCCTGGGCCGCGACCATGGGCGCTGAAGCTCACTTCTTTCTGATCGACCCACAGCGCTTCAGAGTCGGGGATCGCGACACGCAGCTCAGTTCAGACGATTGCGGCACGACCCAGCACTACCTGCTGCTCGACGAGTTCTATCGCACTGCCATCTGGCTCGCCGGGCGCACACCGATGTGGTGGCTGGTGCCTGTCTATGAAGAGCAAGGTTATGAGGACTACACCCACACCTTGCTGTCCAAGCGTTTCATCCGTGCAGACGAGGTCATCGACCTTGGCCCGATGGCGCAGATTCCGCCTGCGGAGTTCGTCGGCGCAGGCCTCTGGCAGCTGTTCAAGGGCATCGAATCACCTTACAAGTCAGTGCTCAAACTGCTGTTGATCGAGGTGTATTCCAGCGAACACCCTGACGTTCAATGCCTGAGCCTGCGCTTCAAGCAGGCCGTGTTTGCCAATCAACTGGACCTGGACGAACTCGACCCTTACATGGTCGTGTATCGCCGCATCGAAGAGCATTTGCTGGCGCGCAAGGAAACCGAACGCCTGGAGCTGGTTCGGCGCAGTTTATATCTGAAGGTCAACAAGAAGCTCACAGGTCCAACCCGCCAGCGCAGCAACAGCTGGCAGCGGCAATTGATGGAACGCCTGACCCGCGAATGGGGTTGGGATGATCGGCAACTGGCGCTGCTCGACAGCCGCAGCCAGTGGAAGGTGCGTCAGGTAGCACATGAACGGCGTGCGCTGGTCAACGAGCTGAATTACAGCTACCGCTTCCAGACCCAGTTTGCCCGACTGCAGAGCACGGTCGAGGCTCTGGATGCACGCGACCTGACGATTCTGGGCCGTCGCCTGTACGCCGCCTTCGAACGCAAGGCGGGCAAGGTCGAGTTCATCAATCCGGGAATCGCGCCGGACCTGGCCGAGGACACACTGACACTGGTGCACTCGCCCGATAAACGCGAACCCGGCAAACACCAATGGGCGCTGTATAACGGCAATCTCGGCATTCATGAAGTCACCAGCTTCTCGCCGATCAAACGCAGCCGCGAGCTGCTCGAGCTGTTGGCGTGGTGTCACCGCAACAACGTGATCGACACCTCCACCCGCCTGGCGCTGCATCCCGGCACCAGTGACCTGAGCGAATTCGAGCTGTTCAACCTGCTTGGCGCCCTGCAACAGACCATCGAGCTGCCGCTGCCCGACGTCAGCGATGAAGCCCTGCTGCAGCCCAGCGAGCCCAGGGAAATACTGCTGCTGGTCAATGTGGGTGTCGATCCGCTCAGGCATCACCGCGACCTGAATATCCTCATGACGACCGAGCGCACCGACTCGCTCAGTTACGCGGGCGTGCGGGAAAATCTCGTGCTGACCCTGGATCAGATCACGCTCAATACCTGGAATGAAACGCTGGTCAGCCGCTACGACGGTCCTCACGCATTGCTCGACTGTCTGAGCGAATTGCTGGGCAGCCTGCCGCAAGGCACGAGTCAGCCGAAAATTCATGTGCGCTGCTTCTGCCACAACCGAGCGCCAGCCATCGCGCAGCGTGTTGAAGAACTGGTCAGTACTGCACGCCTGCTGCTCGCCCGGCAGCTCAACCACCGCTACCTGATTCAGGTGCAGCAGCAATATCACGTACTGGAAATGGTGCCGGGCCGGGTTGGCCATGTGGTGGTCAACAGCCTGCCAGGTTTGTTCAAGTACCTGGGTGAAGAGCTGCCGCGTTACAGTCCATTGCATCTGGACCCGCACGCGCTGGACGAGCACGACCTGGCGCTGATTCTGCCGTTCGGGCAGCCGGAATGCATTCAGGTGTTTTATCGCGTCAACGAGACAGAAGCGGATCTGTACGTGCTGGACGAACACAACTCACTCTGGCATCAGCGCCTGCCCTATCACGATGACCAAAGCCTGCTGATGCCGCTGCAGCGCTTTTTTCACTCGCTGGTCTACCGCCGGGGCGCGTCGTTGCCACTGGACGATCCCAGCGAGCCGGTGATGCTCGAAACGCTCTATTACCAGGTCATGCCGTCGGGCAACTCCCGTGCCCGCCGCATCGAACCGCGTCCGGCCCCCACTGCGGCGGACAAGCCGTTTTACGACGTGCAGGCGATCATCGAAGAGACCTCACCGGGGCAGATCAACGTCACGCTGTACTGCGACAACCGCGAGTTTTCCGAGCTGGAATACGGTGATCAGCTTTACGAAGCCGTCGCGAGGCAGATTCTGGGCAAGCGCCTGGAGCCCAAGCGCTACCGCTGCTACATCACTGACCTGGACCTGTCAGGCCTGCTTGATGACGGGCACGGTCAGAGCATCCTGTTCCTGCGCCACAAGGCCGGACTGGAAAAACTGCTCAATGAGGCGATGGATGAGGCTTGAGGCGAAGGTTATTGAACCCGATCGGTCGTCACCTTCAGCGTAAACCGACCCCATGGGACGCAGAGCGTCCCGGGCTGCATGCCAACGCGGAGCATCGGCACGATCAGTTACATTGATCGTTCTTCACCGAAGCTTACTGGTATTCGCCCGCCGCTTCCGGCTGATACTCGACCGCAAGCAGGTTCAGTTTCAGGGTCTTGCCGCCCGGCGCCGGCCAGTCGATGTGCTGGCCGACCTGCAGGCCGAGCAACGCCGAGCCCATCGGGGCCAATACCGAAACCGTCCCATCGACACCCGCATCCTTCGGATAGACCAGCGTGAGGTGATAGTCCTTGCCGCTGCTCTCTTCGCGGCAGTGCACGCGGGAATTCATGGTCACCACGCCGTCTGGAACTTCATCGTGACCGACCACCTGCTCGGCACGATCCAGCTCGGCCTGTAGCGCCTGGACACCTGGCGTGGAGTCGTCCTGACTGTCGATCAGGCTTTCGAGACGCTGTATGTCGAGCCGGGTGAGGATGAGTGAAGGGGCAGTGTTCATGATCTGGGCAGACTCCTTTTTCCACGCGTTATAAAAGCAAAACCCCGCCGGGCTGGGCGGGGTTTTGGTGGGCCTCTCTTCAAGAGAAGCAGGTTCTGACACTAACACAGCCTAATAAATACACAACCCGACGAGGCGTCAGCCCGCAATCTTGCCCGACTCGGCATGCGCCCGGCGCTGATCGGCCTGATGACGGATCTGGCGGCGGCGGTCATCATCGGCCGAGCGCCACTCGCGGATGTCTTCGACATGGCGAAAACATCCCAGACAGACCTTTTGCTCATCCAGCCGACACGTGCTGATGCACGGCGATGGCACGGCCGGGCTGACATTGCTGAACAACGGCTTGGGCGGCCTGACGGTGGCAGGCTGAGGATTCTGGCTCACAATCAGATCTCGTCGAAGTCCAGCTCGGTACCGGCCTGTTCAAGCGTCATACGGGCAAGCATCTCGCTCAGCAGCTCATCGCTCGTGTCGCAGACCCATCGGCTTTCGACTTCGTCGTAATCGAAGTGAAAACCGCCGGAGCGGGCCGCCAGCCAAAGCTGACGAAGCGGTTCCTGGCGACTGAAGATCAGTTGGGAGCCGTTTTCGAACTTGACGGTCAACACGCCGGCCGAGTTTTCAAGGTCCACGTCCAGGCCACTCTCATCGAACACATCTTCCAGATTTTGCTGGGTGGCATCGACCAGATCGTGGAAGCGGGCTTCGGTCAAACTCATTGCGGGAACCTCGGAAAATGTCTACTGAAAGCGCAGTGAAGGCACGATACGGACGCCACCCGCCAAATGCAAAGCATACCCTTCATTGACACCGGGCTGACGCAATAATCCGGCGTAACCGGCCATTGCCCGCACAATCGCGTCAAAACCCCGCCGGACGGGAGGAGCATCACATAGGCAAGCCGCCGGGTGGTGGGTATACTCGGGCGCAATTAATGCTTTTACAAAGGATTTCGCCATGAAGCGCCTGATCTCTTCGCTTGCTGCGCTCGTCGCGGTCGCTTGTCTTGTTACAGCCTGTGGCCAGAAAGGCCCGCTGTACCTGCCGGATGACACCAAGTCTCCCGATGAACAAGCCAAATCGCACTCGTCGCACAAGCATCTTTAAGGGAATCCCATGGACGCCTTCAACTACCGCGACGGTGAGCTGTTCGCGGAAGGTGTAGCTTTGTCTGCCATTGCCGAGCGCTTTGGCACACCGACCTATGTCTACTCACGCGCTCACATCGAAGCGCAGTACCGCGCCTACACCGACGCTCTGGACGGCATGCCGCATCTGGTCTGCTTCGCGGTCAAGGCCAACTCCAACCTGGGCGTGCTCAATGTTCTGGCCCGCCTCGGCGCAGGCTTCGACATCGTCTCGCGTGGCGAACTGGAGCGTGTTCTGGCGGCAGGCGGCAAGGCCGAGAAAATCGTGTTTTCCGGCGTCGGCAAGACCCGTGAAGACATGCGTCGCGCCCTGGAAGTCGGCGTGCACTGTTTCAACGTCGAGTCCACCGATGAGCTCGAGCGTCTGCAGAGCGTTGCGGCCGAACTCAATGTCCGTGCGCCGATTTCGCTGCGTGTGAACCCGGATGTCGATGCAGGCACCCACCCGTACATTTCCACCGGCCTTAAAGAAAACAAATTCGGTATCGCCATTGCAGACGCTGAAGACGTTTACGTACGCGCCTCGCAGTTGCCGAACCTTGAAGTGATCGGCGTCGATTGCCACATCGGCTCGCAGCTGACCACGCTCGAGCCTTTCATCGACGCACTGGATCGCCTGCTGGATCTGGTCGATCGCCTGGGCGACTGCGGCATTCATCTGCACCACATCGATCTGGGTGGCGGTGTGGGCGTTCGCTATCGCGATGAAGAGCCACCGTTGGTGGCGGATTACATCAAAGCTGTGCGCGAGCGTCTGGCCGGGCGTGATCTGGGCCTGATGTTCGAGCCGGGGCGCTTCATTGTCGCCAACGCGGGCGTGCTGCTGACCCGTGTCGAATACCTCAAGCATACCGAGCACAAGGATTTCGCCATCGTCGATGCGGCCATGAACGACCTGATCCGTCCGGCGCTGTATCAAGCCTGGATGGACGTCACGGCCGTGCGCCCACGCGAAGGCGTTGCACGCCCGTATGACATCGTCGGACCGATCTGCGAGACCGGTGACTTCCTGGCCAAGGGCCGCGAACTGACGCTGGCCGAAGCTGATCTGCTGGCTGTGCATTCGGCTGGCGCGTATGGTTTCGTCATGAGTTCGAACTACAACACGCGCGGTCGTGCTGCCGAGGTACTGGTGGACGATACGCAGGCCTTTGAAGTGCGTCGTCGCGAAACCGTGGCCGAGCTGTTCGCTGGCGAAAGCCTGCTGCCGGAGTAACCCCATGCTGCTGCGTTTTACCAAAATGCACGGGCTGGGTAACGACTTCATGGTCCTGGACCTGGTGAGTCAGCACGCGCATATTCTGCCCAAGCACGCCAAACAGTGGGGCGACAGGCACACCGGTGTCGGCTTCGATCAGCTGTTGCTGGTCGAGGCGCCGAACAACCCGGACGTGGACTTTCGCTACCGCATCTTCAATTCCGACGGTTCGGAAGTCGAACAATGCGGTAACGGCGCGCGCTGCTTCGCCCGTTTCGTGCTCGACAAGCGTCTGACTGCCAAGAAGCAGATCCGCGTCGAGACGAAAAGCGGCATTATCGAACTGGATATCCGCAGCGACGGCCAGATCAGCGTCAACATGGGTCCGCCACGCCTGATCCCGGACGAGATTCCGTTTCAGGCTCCAGCGCAGGCCACGAGCTACACCCTCGATGTGGATGGACAGAGCGTTGAACTGGCCGCCGTTTCGATGGGCAATCCGCATGCGGTACTGCGGGTGGATGACATCAACAACGCCCCGGTTCACGCGCTGGGCCCGAAAATCGAGCATCACCCGCGCTTTCCGGCACGGGTCAATGTCGGGTTCCTGCACATTGTGGATCGCCAGCGCGCGCAATTGCGCGTCTGGGAACGCGGTGCCGGGGAAACACAGGCGTGCGGTACCGGCGCTTGCGCAGCGGCAGTGGCCGCCATCACCCAGGGCTGGATGATGTCGCCATTGCTGATCGACTTGCCCGGCGGGCGGCTGTCCATTGAATGGGCAGGCCCGGGGCATCCTGTGATGATGACTGGCCCGGCCGTCAGGGTTTACGAAGGCCAGGTTCGTCTTTGAGTGAGCATACGTGATGACCGATCAGCCTCCGGCTTCAACCGGCACCCCCAGCGAATCGCCTGCCGATAGCGCAGCGCCAAACCTTGAAGCAGAGGCGGTCATCGCCTTTCTGCTGCAGCATCCGGATTTCTTCGCCGAGCACGACGAACTGTTGGTGTCGATGCGCATTCCGCACCAGCGTGGTGACACGGTGTCGCTGGTCGAGCGACAACTCAAGCTGCTGCGCGAGCGCAACATCGAGATGCGCCATCGCCTTTCGCAACTGATGGATGTGGCGCGGGACAACGACCGGCTGTTCGAGAAAACCCGTCGCCTGAATCTGGCGCTGATGGATGCCACCAGCCTGGATGAAATCGTCATCGCCGTGGAAGACAGCCTGCGTCAGGACTTTCAGGTGCCCTATGTCAGCCTGATCCTATTCAGTGACACTCCCATGCCGGTTGGTCGCTGGGTCAGCAGTGCCGAAGCGCAGAAGACCATCGGCGGACTGATCGGCGAAAAGGTCGTATGCGGTGCTCTGCGTGAGCACGAGCTGGCGTTTCTGTTCGGTGCAGAGCAGGGCAAGGAAGTCGGCTCGACCGCTATCGCCAGCCTGAATCATCTGGGCCTGCATGGCGTGCTGGCCATCGGCAGCCGCGACCCGCAGCATTACAAAAGCTCGGTCGGCACCCTGTTCCTCAGCTATATTGCCGACGTCTTGAGCCGCCTGCTGCCACGCTTCGCCCACTCGCTGCGTTCGGTCCGCTAGCCATGGAACAGCATCTGGACGCCTACTGCATGCACCTGCGCAGTGAGCGGCAGGTGTCACCCCACACGCTGGAAGCCTATCGACGCGATCTGGACAAGGTGTTGGCGTTCTGCAAAAAAAACCAACTGTCCAGCTGGACCTCGCTGGACATTCAGCACCTGCGCAGCTTCACGGCCCGCCAGCACCAGCGGGGTCAGTCTTCGCGCAGCCTGGCACGCATGCTTTCCGCAGTGCGTGGTTTCTATAAGTACCTGAACCGCGAAGGCGTATGCCAGCACGACCCGGCAAACGGCCTGTCGCCACCCAAGGGGGAGCGTCGCCTGCCCAAGACGCTGGACACCGACCGAACCTCGCAACTGCTGGACGGCGCGGTCGAAGATGACTTTCTGGCACGCCGCGATCAGGCCATTCTGGAGTTGCTGTATTCCTCGGGCCTGCGCCTGTCGGAACTGACGGGGCTGAACCTGGATCAGCTCGACCTTCGCGACGGTCTGGTGCAAGTACTCGGCAAGGGCAGCAAGACCCGCGTGCTGCCTGTGGGCAGCAAGGCCCGTCAGGCGCTGGAAGCCTGGCTGCCGCTGCGCGCGCTGGCCAATCCACAGGACGACGCCGTGTTCATCAGCCACCGAGGCACACGCCTGGGACCTCGTGCCGTGCAAAATCGGGTGAAGGCCTTCGGCGAGCGCGAGCTGGGGCAGAACCTGCACCCGCACATGCTGCGTCACTCCTTCGCCAGCCATTTGCTTGAATCCTCGCAGGACCTGCGCGCCGTGCAGGAACTGCTGGGCCATGCCGACATCAAGACCACGCAGATATATACCCACCTGGACTTCCAGCACTTGGCTACTGTTTATGACAGCGCTCACCCCCGCGCCAAACGCAAAGGATCTGTAGATGATTAAGCTGGTGACGTTCGACCTCGACGACACACTCTGGGACTGCGCGCCCGCCATCGCTGGCGCCGAAGCTTCGTTGCGCGACTGGCTGGCCGAACACGCGCCCAGGCTTGGGTCTGTGCCGGTGGAGCATCTGTGGGAAATCCGCTCGCGACTGGTCGAGGCCGATCCGTCATTCAAGCACAGGATCAGCGCCCTGCGTCGCCGGGTGCTTTTTCACGCGCTGGAAGACGCCGGTTATGAAGAGGACGAAGCACAGGACCTGGCCGACCAGAGCTTCGAGGTTTTCCTGAAAGGACGTCATCAGGTACAGATATTCCCGGAGGTGCAGCCGACCCTGGAAATCCTCGCCAAAACCTTCACGCTCGGCGTGATCACCAACGGCAATGCCGATGTGCGCCGACTGGGGCTGGCGGACTACTTTTCCTTCGCGCTGTGCGCAGAAGACCTGGGCATCGGCAAACCGGATCCGGCCCCGTTCCTGGAGGCTCTAAGGCGCGGCAATGTGGACGCCAGTGCCGCCGTGCATGTCGGCGATCACCCCAGTGACGACATCGCCGGCGCTCAGCGCGCAGGCATGCGGGCCATCTGGTACAACCCGCAAGGCAAGGCCTGGGATGCCGATCAGCTGCCGGACGCGGAAATTCACAATCTGTCGCAATTGCCCGAAGTGCTGGCCCGCTGGGCCTGAAATCAGAAGCTCCTCAAAACGCAGCCAAGAAAAAGCCCGCAGCGACGGCGGGCTTTTTCTCATACGACATCTGCTGCCTTAGATAGGGCGGCTGCCGTATTTGTTGTCAGGCTTCTTGGGCGGATCGGCGACCACGTTGGCCTCCACTTCCTGCACCTTGCCACCACGCGCCAGGAATTCCTCCATGGCACGCGCAAGAGCATCACGTTCCTTGTTCTTGGCTTCTACGCTGGGCAGCTCGTCGACCGAAACTGCAGCCTTGGCCTTGCCTTTGGCAGCCGGTGCCGAAGGCTCGGCATCATCTACCTCGGCAACGTCGTCTTCGGGAGCAGCGGCAAGTTCCTCGCCGTCGTCCTCGCCTTCCAGGTCGTCTACCAGATCGTCGTTGTCGTTGTCGTCGTCGCTCATGTTGTACCTCATGACTTGCGAAAGCAGATTAGTTATAGCCCAGCAGCCCCAAGAGTTTAAAGCTGCCGGAAAAAATTCAATAACCACTGACCCCAGCGGTTATATCCATTCACCCTGAAGAGTGGCCAGGACGTTACGAGAACCACCTACATCTCGATGTTCGCCCAGGTAAACGCCTTGCCAGGTGCCCAGCGCCAGTCGCCCCGCCGTAACCGGCAACAGCAACTGGCAGCCCAGCAGACTGGACTTGAAGTGCGCGGGCAAGTCATCAGGCCCTTCATCGTTATGTTCATGTCCGGCCACGCCCTGGGGCACCAGCCGGTTGAAAAAACGTTCGAAGTCACGACGTACCGCCGGATCGGCATTCTCGTTGACGGTCAACGAGGCCGAGGTATGTTGCAGCCACAAGTGCAGCAGACCGACTCGACAATCCCGCAGCTGAGGCAAGCCTGCCAGTATCTCGTCAGTGACCAGATGGAACCCGCGAGGCCTGGCCCGCAAGGTAATTCCGGATTGATGCCACATACCGTTCTCCGCACCTTCGGCGCGCATTCTAACTCGCCTGAGAAAAAAGCAAAGCGCGCAATAAACCGGCTTCCCTGCAAGTTAACGAAGACTGTCGTGACAACGTTACAAGCACTGCGTCATGCTGCCGAAATCATTGACGCGGGCACATCAGTGACAGCAGAAATTCGCGGTTTATCCGCAAACGTCAGACAAAAAAATGCCCGGCAAACCGGGCATTCTTTTTTTCAGCGCAGCGGCTTTTACAAGTTGTAGCCACGCTCGTTGTGTTGCGCAAGGTCCAGACCGACAGACTCTTCTTCTTCGGTGACACGCAGACCCATGACCGCGTCCAGCACCTTGAGGATGATGAAGGTCACGATGGCCGTGTAAACGACAGTGAACGCGACACCTTTGAACTGAATCCAGACCTGAGCACCGATGTCGGTCACAGTGCCGAAGCCGCCCAGTGCAGGCGCTGCGAAGACGCCGGTCAGGATCGCGCCGACGATACCGCCGATACCGTGTACGCCAAATGCGTCCAGGGAGTCGTCGTAACCCAGCTTGCGTTTCAGGCTGGTGGCACAGAAGAAGCAGATCACGCCTGCCGCCAGACCGATGATCAGTGCCCCCATCGGGCCGACCGTGCCGGCTGCTGGCGTAATAGCCACCAGACCTGCAACCACACCCGAGGCGATGCCCAGAGCGCTTGGCTTGCCGTGGGTCAGCCACTCAGCGAACATCCAGCCCAATGCAGCGGCGGCGGTCGCGATCTGAGTGACCAGCATCGCCATGCCCGCAGTGCCGTTGGCAGCTGCAGCAGAACCTGCGTTGAAGCCGAACCAGCCTACCCACAGCATTGCTGCGCCGATCAGGGTGTAACCCAGATTGTGCGGAGCCATCGGGGTAGTCGGGAAGCCTTTACGCTTGCCCAGTACCAGACAGGCGACCAGACCGGCTACACCGGCGTTGATGTGCACAACGGTGCCGCCAGCGAAGTCCAGAACGCCCCAGTCCCACATCAGGCCACCGACGCCGCCCCAGACCATGTGAGCGATTGGCGCGTAGACCAGGGTGAACCAGATGCCCATGAAGATCAGCATCGCGGAGAACTTCATGCGTTCTGCGAAGGCACCCACGATCAGGGCAGGTGTGATGATTGCAAAGGTCATCTGGAAGGTGACGAACACCGCCTCAGGGAACAATGCCGCAGCGCCGGTAATGCTCGATGGCGTGATACCCGCCAGGAACGCTTTACCCATGCCGCCGAAGAAGGAATTGAAGTTGACGACGCCGGCTTCCATACCGGTGGTGTCAAACGCGATGCTGTAGCCGTAAACAACCCACAGGATGCTGATCAGGCCGGTGATGGCAAAACACTGCATCATCACGGACAGGATGTTTTTCGAACGAACCATGCCGCCGTAGAACAGGGCGAGGCCGGGGATGGTCATGAACAGGACCAGAGCGGTCGCCGTCAACATCCAGGCCGTGTCGCCGGAATTGAGCACGGGCTCGGCCACTGGGTCAGCCGCCAGGGCCAGACCAGGTACTGCAAGGGACAACAGGGCTCCTAGCCCTGCGAATTGACGCAGAGTCATATTGTTTTCTCCTGGGGCGTTGGGGTTTGGCGGCTTAAATTGCGTCGGTATCGGTTTCGCCGGTACGGATGCGGATGGCCTGTTCCAGATTGACCACGAAAATCTTGCCGTCACCGATCTTGCCGGTGTTGGCGGCCTTGGTTATGGCCTCGATGACGCGATCCAGATCCTTGTCATCGATGGCAACATCGATCTTCACTTTTGGAAGGAAGTCGACAACGTATTCAGCACCGCGGTACAGCTCAGTGTGACCCTTCTGACGCCCGAAGCCTTTGACTTCAGTGACGGTGATGCCCTGCACGCCGATTTCCGACAACGACTCGCGGACGTCATCCAGTTTGAACGGCTTGATGATGGCAGTGACTAGCTTCATGAAAACTTTCTCCCGAATTGGTGGACTTGCCCCAGGAAAACAAACCCGACTCAAGTCTAAGCGCAGTGTCTGGCTTTGTAACGCGTCGGTCGCCTGATCAGGCCAGACCAACGCCAGAAAACCGCTTCTGACGAAACACTTCCCCGCTCCGCCTGCCGCACTGCATTCGTCACAGCGACTGCATCAGTGCATGGGTCACAAGCCACTAAGCAGAAAGCTTGCCATCTCGCGAATATTCATCAAATACAGGTCCTTGGGCCGCCTTGATGCTGTCCAGACCCGGCACAGCGAATAAGAACGCACAAACGTGGTGCATACGTGCACGCCTGACTGCTCCATAAGCGCGCACTCCCGCCCCTGTGAAATGACTATAGACACTGCGTGCTACACTGCCGTGTATCTGATTCAGGAAAACCATCATGCTCGCGCCCAAAGCTTTCCTCGACGCCCTCAGCGGCCCCGCATCGCGCCTGTTCAACGGCGAAACCCCCGTGCCTCGCAGCGAATTCGAAACCCAGTTCAAGGCCCTGCTGCAAAGCGGCTTCAGCAAACTGGATCTGGTCAGCCGCGAAGAGTTCGACAGCCAGATGGCCGTTCTCGCCCGCACCCGCGCCCGCCTGGAAGCACTGGAGGCCAGGATGGCCGAGCTTGAAGAGAAAATGGGGCCAGCCGAAAAGGCTGAGTGAACAGCTAGCCTTGGTTCAGGTTGTCAGGCGCAGTGGGCCAGACGCCTGACCTGATCGCGAATCTGCGCTCCCCTCTCGATTTCTGCCTTGCGCAAATCGTAAGTCAGCTGCAAGTTCAGCCAGAACTCGGGGCTCGTCTCAAGGCATACGCCAAGACGCAGCGCCACATCCGCGCTCACGCCCCTGCGCTGTAGCACGATGTCATTGACTGTCGGTGTTGATACATTCAGCGCCCGAGCCAAGGCAGCGGCGGTCAGCCCCATAGGCTCAAGGTACTCTTCTTTAAGAACCTCGCCGGGATGGACGGGGCGCATTCCATTTTTGGTCATTGCTGCACCTCAGTGGTAATCGACAATTTCAACGTTCTCAGGGCCGTTCTCTCCCCAAACGAAGCAAATTCGAAACTGGATATTGATACGTATGCTGTGCTGACCGCGACGATCACCTTCAAGTATTTCAAGCCGGTTACCCGGTGGGGATCGAAGATCCGACAGCAGGACCGCCGCGTCCAGCATTGCGAGCTTTCGCTCTGCAAACGCCTTTAAAGCAGGCCAAAGCCGGGTTTTTCCACGCAGAAACAGTCCACGTGTATCACCGCATTTGAAACTCACAATCATGATTAAAGCTTAACGTTATTCGTTAAGAAAGCACTTTATTATTCCACCATTCGGTATCCAATACGACGTATCGGAAGATGCTGTAGGAATACTTTCTTTTTAATCACATTATCCTGGCCTCATGCTCAGCGCCGTCCCGCGCGCCCGGAGGTGAAAAATGTCACGACAGAATTGCTGTTTTGATTGATCCTTCTGGCCGTAGAACGGCGCGTGAGGCTCTCAACGAGTGCGAACCCGAGCAGGTCTTATCCCAATGATTCGTATCACAGCACACGGAAGTAAAAATGCCTTTTAAACGCTTCATTTCCCGCTACGTCCTAGCCGCCACGATCTCTGCCTGTATCGGCACACCCACATTCGCCGAGGGCCTGACACTCCACTCCGGCAAGTACGAACAACTGATGCTGGCTGTGACGCCAGAAGGTCAGATCGAAGGGTTCTATTCAGAAGAACGCGGCGTAGGCACCACCTTCAGTTGCGCCTTTTACCTGCAAGGCAAGACTGAAGCCGGAAAGGCCAGCGCGGTATCCACCTGGCTGGATGAGGTGTATCCGGGAACCGTAGAACCTTCGATTGGCGGTGTGGTTCTGACGATCGAAAAAGGCCAGCAACATCCAGGCTGTATGAACGTGCTCATGCCGGACATCTCGACAGGACTCGACCTGAGCAAGACCGAGAGCAAGAAGTGGATCGGCCTGGTCACCATTGCAGCCGACAAGGCCTGGCTGCAGAAAACGCCGGAAGCCCATTCCACCCATGGCGCCTATATCGTCAAGGATGATGTGGTGGGCGTATTGGCATTCAAGAATGGGGCAGCGAAAGTCGAGTTCATCAACGACAAGGGGCGATCGTTCACGGGCTGGATCGGCCAGGATCAATACGCTCGGGTGAAGGTGCCTGGGGGCTGAAGTCCGCAGGCGAAACCAGGGGAGCAGGGTCAACTCTGAAGGCTTTTACACACTTCACGACCCAGCTCTTCGAGTACAGGGCTGAGCCCGAAAGGCCATTTACACGCAGTTCCGATCATCTCAATTTGATGCTCAACGAACGGTGTCGCCGGATGCTTTAAAAACATCACCCAACATCGTTGTTTGGCTATGGCTGCTTTTAATGGAGCCGCAATATTTGCCTCAACAGCCTCTTCTGCTAAAAATATAGGCTCCGCTCGGAGGTAATGACTATCTACTTTCTCGGCAGGACTCCTTGATCGCGGGTGACTGCTCAGCAGCAGGAACGAAAGCCGATTCCCGTTGCTCGACTTGGTTTCAGGCTAACTGCATCGTGTATACCGCTTTTCGCTTTCCATAGACCGCAATTTTGATCACCCCGTTGCTGGCGCTGACAGCATCGGCAACCTTGATGAGCTTGGCCATGCTGTTGACCGTGCTCGTTTTTGATTGATATTTGAATCGTTCAATTTCGCTCACTGAACACGCCCTGTATGCCGTTCGGATCACGCCGCTTTTCTCAAGAAGATCTGTCTTTTCAGGCGAAATCCATGAAATCAACTCTGTGATTTTGCCAATTTTTTCATGCAAATGGTCTACGGCCTGCTGCTCGTTCATCACTCCGAAGCGCTTCCACGCAGGCTCATGATGGAACACCCGGTTTCGGAAATTTCGGACGAGCGTGACGCGATCCTTGCACTGGGCAAGCATGTTTGAAGCGGCGTTTGTTGGCCAGACGCCTCTGAACACAGTGCCTAGGTTCTTTGGCCAGATCAGGTTGTCCCCCATGTACTCATTCTCAAGAATGAACTCCCATGTCGAAAAGTCCGTTTTGGACACGATCTCGTGATGATCTGGTGTACCTTTGAACGGCCTCCCAGTGCGCTTGGATCGCTCTTTTTGGGCAGCTTTGAAGGCTGACAAAAAATTTCCGGTCAGGAACTCCACAGGGTATGGCGCTTTGACGGCCTCAGGATCGAAGCTCTTGTAAAGCAGCGTCCCTTTTTTCCACCAGAACCTTCCGAGATCAGCCGTCAAGGCAGCGTCTACAGAGTTCCTGAGGGAGACTTCTGCAGAGCTGAGCAACGGGTAAAGCGCTGCGCAAACATTTGAGTTCCACAGATACGCGCCAACAAGCTCTGCGTCGTTGCGTGTAGCAAATACTTTGCTGTAGCTGGAAATTCTGTGTGAGCTGATCAGCTCATCAATCAGCAACGGTCTATACCGAATGTTGTGCGGCATACTCAGGCGTCCTTATCTGCGAGGCGCCTGTATAGAGCTGGCTTGACACGTCTGTCAACTGCTCGTAGCATCGGTTCACAGGTTGGCAACGAGCTCCAATGAGCGATGCTTACGACTCGTTGCAAAGACCACGAAACACCCACCCCGGCCTAGAGTCGGGGTTTTCGTTTCCGGGTATTCATACCCCTCTCAAATCACTCTGCTGCAATCCTCCCTTGATACGCATGCCATCGCAACACCTTGGCCATTCCTTCGCTATTTGGCCTTCCCGTGTCGTAGCGACCGTACAATAAGCACGTCAACCCGCCCCACATCCCCACCCTCTTCACCCGCCACAAAGCCCACCTGTACGCCATTAGCCTGCAAGACCAGACCTGGTTCTGCGCCCGCGATCTGGGCATTCTAATGGGGATGTTTCTCGACGAGTTCCGGGCACGCAAGCTCGCGCCCGATCAGCGCAAGACCTTGTGGCTGGAGCGTTATGGCAAAGCGCAGGAGACGTTGATGGTGAGTGAGTCGGGCGCTCTGATTGCTGTGCTGAGCTCAACAGCAATTACGCACGTTGAGCTCACGCCTTCAGCCTGTCCGTAGCCCTCATTAACACCCTGTATCCATTCCCCACCTGCCCTTCATCCTCGAATGACGCACGATAACGCCCCGTCGCTCATATCAAGGAATGATCCATGTCGCTGGCCATTGTTCATAGCCGTGCCCAGGTCGGGGTTGAAGCCCCGGCGGTTACTGTCGAAGCGCATCTGGCCAACGGCCTGCCGACCCTGACGCTGGTCGGGTTGCCCGAGGGGGCGGTCAAGGAGAGCAAGGACCGGGTGCGCAGTGCCATTCTCAATTCAGGGCTGGATTTTCCGGCGCGGCGTATCACGCTCAACCTGGCGCCTGCCGATTTGCCCAAGGATGGCGGCCGGTTTGATCTGGCGATCGCGCTGGGTTTGCTGGCGGCCAGTGGGCAGGTGCCGTTGACGGCGTTGCAGGATGTCGAGTGCCTGGGGGAATTGGCGCTGTCGGGTGGTATTCGGCCGATTCAGGGTGTGCTGCCCGCGGCACTGGCGGCGCGTGCAGCGGAGCGGACGTTGATCGTGCCAGCCGTTAATGCCGAGGAGGCGTGTCTGGCGTCGGGCTTGCGGGTGATCGCGGTGAATCATCTGCTGGAGCTGGTGGCGCATTTCAACGGGCGCACGCCGATTACGCCCTATCAATCCAGTGGCTTGCTGCATCAGTCCAAGCCCTACCCGGACCTCAGCGAAGTGCAGGGGCAGACGGCTGCAAAACGTGCGTTGGTGGTCGCTGCGGCAGGCGCGCACAACCTGCTTTTCAGCGGTCCGCCCGGCACAGGGAAAACGCTGCTGGCCAGCCGACTGCCCGGTTTGTTGCCGCCGCTGGATGAGTACGAAGCGCTGGAAGTGGCGGCGATTCAATCGGTCGCCAGCCAGGTCCCGCTGACCAATTGGCCGCAGCGTCCGTTCAGGCAACCGCACCACTCGGCATCCGGGCCGGCGCTGGTCGGTGGTGGCAGTCGTCCGCAACCGGGCGAGATTACGTTGGCGCATCACGGCGTTCTGTTTCTGGATGAGTTGCCGGAGTTCGACCGGCGCGTGCTGGAGGTGTTGCGCGAGCCGCTGGAGTCCGGCCATATCGTGATTTCCCGCGCGCGGGATCGGGTGCGCTTTCCGGCGCGTTTTCAGTTGGTCGCGGCGATGAATCCATGCCCATGCGGTTATCTGGGTGAACCGACAGGCCGTTGCCGTTGCTCCACCGAGCAGGTGCAGCGCTACCGCAACAAACTGTCCGGCCCGCTGCTGGACCGTATCGACCTGCACCTGACCGTTGCGCGTGAAACCACCTCGCTCAATCCCGGCCCGCAGACTGGCGACACGACTGCCAGTGCAGCCGCCATCGTTGCGCAGGCTCGCGACCGACAGAATCGGCGCCAAGGCTGCGCCAATGCTTTCCTCGACCTTCCGGCCCTGCGCCAGCATTGCGCGCTGTCGAGTGCTGATGAGAACTGGCTGGAAACGGCATGCGAACGCTTGACGCTATCACTGCGCTCGGCGCATCGGCTGCTGAAAGTGGCGCGGACCCTGGCGGATCTGGAGCAGGTGGAGGCGATCAATCGCGGTCATCTGGCGGAGGCGTTGCAGTATCGACCTGCGAGTGGGTGAGAGGGCATGCACCGGTACAACTGGATCCGACTGCACCCATCTAATAGTGGGCTGCCACCGGCTCAGGCCGAGAAAAAACTTAACGTCCTGTCCGGGATCAGTTGACCACTACACTCTTTCAAACCCGAAAAGACCATGCCAGTAAACAGCACCGGCATGATCGCATCAGGATTGACGCAAGCTACCCCTCACCGAAACCGATCAACCTCTTTGCGCAACTCACCTGCCAGCGAATTCAGCTCTTCGGCGGTAATGGCCAGATTGGAAACCACTTCGCGCTGCTCACTGTTGGCCATGGCGATGCTTTGCAGGTTGCTGCTCAGCATAGTGGCGGTGCTGCTCTGCTCTTGTGTGGCGGTGGTGATCGCGGCGAACTGGTGGCCGGCGGAGCGGCTTTGTTCGTCGATCTGGGCCAGGGCCGAAGCGACTTTGGCGTTGAGCGAAAGGCCTTCCTGCATCAGCGCATTGCCTTGTTGCATGGTGTTGATGGCGTTGCCGGTTTCCTGCTGGATGCTGGCGATCATGCCGGAGATTTCGTCGGTGGCCTTGCGGGTGCGCGAAGCCAGGCTGCGGACTTCATCGGCAACCACGGCAAAACCGCGACCCTGTTCACCAGCGCGTGCGGCTTCAATGGCGGCGTTGAGGGCCAGCAGGTTGGTCTGGTCGGCAATCGAGGTGATCACGCCGACGATGCTGCCGATTTCCTGAGAGCGCTGGCCCAGGGTGTCGATCACGGTCGCAGTGCTGCTCAGCGAGGTGGCGATCTGTTGCAGCGACGAGGAGGCTTCTTCCATGGAGGTGCGGCCAATACGCGTCTGTTGCGCGTTGTCCTGTGCCAGCCGTTCGGTGTTGCTCATGTTGTCGGCGATGTTCATCGACGTTGCGCTGAACTCTTCAACGGCGCCCGCCATGCTGGTGATCTCGCCGGACTGCTGCTCCATGCCTTCGTAAGCGCCGCCGGACAGGCCGGACAAGGCGTGGGCACGGGTACTGACTTCCTGCGCGGCGGTGCGGATGTGCGACACCATCGAAGAAAGCGCTTCACTCATCTTGTTGAAGCTGCCCGACAACTGACCGATTTCGTCGTTGCTGGTGATGTTCAGGCGCACGCTCAGGTTGCCCGCACCCAACTCATCGGCCTGGCGAACCAGTTCGGAAAGTGGACGCAGTTTGCTGCGCAGCAGCCAGATGGCGCTGATGACGGCAATGAGCATCGCCAGCAGGCTGCCGATAGCCAGTTGCGTGCCGACGTCCCAGGTCACAGCGCTGATTTCATCGCCCGGCATGCTGGCAATGACGGTCCATGGACCGCCTGCGAATGGCTGGCCGACACTGTAGAAGTCCTGTTTGCCGTCATTCCAGAACTGGGCCTTGCCCGGTTTGCTGGCCAGATCGGCGACGGCTTTGGCAGCGCCTTCAGGCGACTGGATGCCAGCAGGCGGGACGAGCCAGGTGCCTTTGTCGTCCAGCAGTGCCAGTGAACCGGTGGTGCCGATGCGGAAGTTTTTCAGGTCGTCGAACTGGGTTTTCTGGGCATCGGTGTAATCGAAGCCTACGAACAGCGCTGCGATGATCTTGCCGCTGCTGTCGCGAACCGGGCTGTACTGGGTCATGTAATAGCGATCGAACAACACCGCCTTGCCCACGTAGCCCTGACCGGACATCAGGCGATCATAGGCAGGCGCCTTGCGGTCCAGCAGCGTGCCGATGGCGCGTGTACCGTCCTGCTTGCTCAACGAGGTGCTGATGCGAATGAAATCATCGCCGCTGCGCACGAAAATTGTTGCCACACCGGCTGTCATCCGACGGAACTCGTCCACTTCGGTGAAGTCATTATTCAGCGCCGTGTCACGCAGGAACAGGCCGGGCGTTTGAGTGCCTGCCACGGTCACCGGTTTGTCGGCCTGCAGGGTCAGGCCGACCGCAAAGCGCTTTTCGAACAACCCGCTCAGGCGCTGCGTGCTGTCACGCAAAGTGCTGTGGAAGGTGTTGAGCTGATCGGCGAGCAGGCGTGCTTCACTGGACATGTGCTCCTCACGGATGACCAGGTTGGATGCATCCAGGGATCTCAACGCAAAAAGCGTACTGCCGCTGATGACGACTGCCAGGATCACTGCCAGGGCGATACCAAGTTGCGTAGCAATCCGGGTGCGGGGCTTGGACATAAAGGCTCCAGACCGAATGATTATCGCCAGATCCTTGGCTCCATCGTTCAGCAAACGTTAGTTAGATGTTGTACCGTTTTGAATAAACGGTTCTTAGGCAGTGCTTCGGCCAGCAAGAACGATACTTGAGTATCTTGCGTGGGCATTAGTAAAGATGGCATTTTCGCACTACGCGAGGCGTATTAGTGCAAAATTTCAACTAAGGGCAATTCCATTGCCTTGACTTCTGCCTGCAAAAAATCGCTCAGACGCCTCAAGCGCTCTACTCCGGGCCTTGTACGCGGCCAGACCAGATAATAATTTTCGCCACTGGCCACCGCAGTTCGCCACGGCAGGCTGAGTCTGGCCTGCGCAACGTCTTCCGCGACCATCAACAAATCGCCCATCGATACGCCATAACCGCGTGCTGCTGCAATCATCCCCAGCTCAAGCGTGTCGAACACCTGACCACCCTTGAGCGATACCTTGTCTGCCAATCCCATTCGGTTAAGCCAGGTGCGCCAGTCACGCCGATCCGGCGTTGGGTGCAGCAGCTCGGCCTTGGCCAGCCGCTCGACGTTCCACGGTGGATCCTGCAACAAAGTTGGCGCACCGACCGGTATCAGCCATTCCGGAAACAACAGAGTGGCTTCCCAGTCTGTCGGAAAGTGACCATGACTGAGCAGGATCGCGCAGTCGAACGGTTCCTGCGCGAAGTCCACCGCATCGATGTCCATCCAGGCGCTGGTCAACTGCACTTCATTCCCGACCTGAAGATGACGAAAACGACTGAGGCGCGCCAGCAGCCAGCGCATAGTCAGGGTCGACGGTGCCTTCATGCGCAGGATTCCCTCTTCCGTCTGCAAGGTGCTGCAGGCGCGTTCAAGGGCCAGAAAGCCGTCCCGCACACCCGGTAACAAAGCACGCGCCGATTCGGTCAGTTGCAGGTTGCGCCCGTTGCGCTGAAACAATCGGCAGGCAAAGTGCTCCTCCAGCGTGCGGATGTGCCGACTGACCGCACTCTGGGTAATGGACAGCTCTTCAGCTGCGCGGGTGAACGAGGTATGCCGGGCCGCAGCTTCGAACGCACGCAACGCATAAAGAGGAGGGAGACGACGAGACATGCGGGCTTTCCTGACAGGCCGGACGACTACTTTACTGTAAATGTTATTCGCATGAGTTTTAATCATGCTGAGCATCGGATTTATCGCTTTGTGCTTTTCACCTCGAATGCTGACAATACGCCGCTCATCAGTCCTTTCGCCGTCGAGCATCGTCCATGCAACAGCCTGCCCTCAAAGAACTCTGGATCATCCTGCGCCTGGCCGGGCCGCTGATCGCTTCGCAGATGGCGCACATGCTGATGGTGTTCACCGATACGGTGATGATGGGCAAGATCGGCCCTGAAGCCCTGGCGGGCGGTGGTCTCGGCGCGGCCACCTACAACTTCATCTCGTTTTTCTGCGTGGGCGTGATGGCTGCTGTCGGCACGCTGGTTTCCATTCGTCACGGCGCAGGCGACTCCGAAGGCGCGGCCCGGTTGACGCAAGCCGGGCTCTGGCTGGCCTGGGGCATGGCCCTGGTCGCGGCGCTGATTCTGTGGAATCTGGAACCCATCCTGCTGCAGTTCGGCCAGGCCGAAGCCAACGTGCACATGGCCGCTCAATTTTTGATCACCCTGCCGCTGGCCCTGCCCGGACTGCTCAGTTTCATGGCCCTGCGCGGCTTCACCAGCGCGCTGGGTCGGGCGCGTCCGGTGATGACCATCAGCCTGATCGGGGCTGTCGCCAATTACGCGCTCAACTACGTGCTGATCCATCAATGGTTCGGCCTGCCCAACCTGGGCCTGATGGGCATCGGTCTGGTCACGGCCATCGTTACCAACTGCATGGCGCTTGCGCTGGCGTTGCACATTGGTCGACACCCGGCCTATGCGGCGTATCCGATTCGCAAAGGCCTGTCGAAGCTGTCACGCAGCCATCTGGCCGAACTGTGGCGTCTGGGTCTGCCGATCGGCGGGACCTATGCGGTGGAAGTCGGGCTGTTCACTTTTGCGGCGTTCTGCATGGGCGCGATGGGCAGCACCCAGATGGCGGCGCACCAGATTGCGCTGCAGACGGTGTCCATGGCCTTTATGGTGCCGGTCGGCATTTCCTACGCTGTGACCATGCGCATCGGCCAGCATTACGGCGCGGGCAACATGCTCATGGCCCGCACCGCAGGACGTCTCGGAATCGGTTTCGGCGGCACAGTGATGCTGTTGTTCGGCCTGTTGTTCTGGCTGGCACCGCATCAGATCATCGGACTGTTTCTGGACATCAACGACCCGGCGTTCGCCGACATTGTGGTCATGGCCGTGCATTTGCTGGCCATCGCGGCCTGGTTCGAGTTTTTCGACGGTACGCAGACCATTGCGATGGGTGCGATTCGTGGGCTCAAGGATGCGCGCACGACCTTTCTGGTCGGCCTGCTCTGCTATTGGCTGATCGCGGCACCTGCGGCGTGGCTGCTGGGTTTTTCCGCCGACGGCGGGGCTCTGGGCGTGTGGTGGGGTCTGGCGCTGGGCCTGCTCTGCTCGGCGGTCGCGCTCACCGGGGCGTTCGAATGGAAAACCGCAAGGCTGCTGCGCAAACACCCGGTCGGCGAGACTGTGATGGGCTGACGCGTCAGGAAGACGCCGGCTGGCGGGACGCTTCGCAGCGACTCGCGTCCGATTTCAGCCATTCCACCAGTTGTGGCATCGGCAACGGCCTGCTGATCAGGTAACCCTGCAATTGATCACAGGCAAAACCGCGCAACAGCGCCAGTTGTCCCGGCGTTTCGACGCCTTCGGCAACCACCTCCAGACTCAGGTTGTGCGCCAGATTGATCATCGCGTGCACCAGCTTGCGGTTTTCCTCACGGGTTTCCATTTCACCCACAAAGCTCTTGTCGATCTTCAGCAGCGTGATCGGCAGGCTGTTGAGGTGCATGAAGGACGAGTAACCGGTACCGAAGTCATCCAGCGAGAAACGCACGCCAAGACGTCCGAGGGCGTCCATGGTCTGCCGGACCTGATCGCTGCGGCGCATGACGGCGGTTTCGGTCAGTTCGAATTCCAGCCAGTGGGCGTCGATGTTGTGCTGAGCGATCAGCCGGCTCAGGGTTGCCAGTAACTGGCTGTCCTGAAACTGCCGAAACGAAAGGTTGATCGCCATGTGCAGTGGCGCGAAACCCTGTTCGCGGAGCACTTGCATGTCGCTCAGGGCGCGGAAGATAACCCAGTAACCCAGCGGCACGATCAGTCCGCTTTGCTCGGCCAGCGGTACGAACTCGTCGGGAGACAGCAGCCCCCGCTCGGGATGCCGCCAGCGTACCAGCGCTTCCAGGCCGACAATCCGGCCAGTACCCAGACACAGCCGGGGCTGGTAATGCAGCTCCAGCTCGTCGCGGCGCAGACCACGGCGTAACTCACCTTCCAGGTCCGTCAGGCTGCGGGCGTTGCGATTGATGCTGTCGTCGAACACGTGAAACGTGCAGCCATTGAGGCTCTTGGCTTGGCGCATGGCGATGTGCGCGTGCCACATCAGCGAGTCGGCGCCCGCTTCGGCCTGCGAATGAGCGATGCCAAGACTGCAGCCCAGCAGCAGACTTTCACCACCGATCCAGTAAGGCTCGGCCAACGCATCGGTGATGCGCTCGGCCACTTGCGTCGCCCGTCTGGCGTCTTGATGGGTGTCGATCAGCAGAGCGAATTCGTCGCCTCCCAGCCGAGCGACCTGGTCACCGGCCTGAAGCTGGTTCTTCACCCGCGCCACGACCTGCAGAATCAGCCGGTCGCCAGCCTGATAACCCAAGGCGTCATTGGCGCGGCGAAAGTCGTCCAGGTCCAGATGGCCGAGCGCCAGCTGGCTGCCACCGGCTAGACGTGCGGCCAGCATGGCCTGAAACCCCTGCCGGTTGGCAATCCCGGTCAGCGTGTCCTGTCCGGCCAGACGCTGCAGGTTTTCTTCAAGACGGCTACGCTCACGAACGTGCCGAAGGCAGCGACGAAGGGTATCGTCCGTCAGCGCATCGCGTACCAGCCAGTCATTGACGCCGGTCGGGTCGACCACAGGCGCTTCGTCGAGCAGCACCACCATTGGCAAGGTGCAACTGCCGGTGGGCGGCTGCAGACCGGGGGTGGTGAACAGCACCGTATTGCGCTCGTTGCCGTACCGGGCACTGAACACCTGCCAGTCGCAAGCGTGCAATAACGTGACGGCATTGCCCGGGTCAGTCAGACAACCGCTCAACAGCGTCTGCCAGGATGGCTCTTGCGTCAGCAAAAGCAACCGCAGGGGTTCGACAGGCGTAGGCAATCTAACTTCCTAAGTTCAAAGGAAAAAACGATGATCACGCTCCCTCGGGAACGCAACGAATACACTTCTCTTCGCGCTGCGGCGCAAATGTAACAAAAAAGCAGAAATTAGATAGCCGTTACGACCTTTCTACGATGACCGCCGCATGAAACCTGCGGGCCTGCTAAAATGCCCGACCTTTTCGAAAGCGACCTTTCAGACCGTCATGTCCCGACTCAATCCCCGGCAACAGGAAGCGGTGAACTACGTCGGCGGCCCTCTTTTGGTGCTCGCCGGTGCAGGCTCCGGCAAAACCAGCGTGATCACGCGCAAGATCGCGCACCTGATCCAGAACTGCGGCATCAAGGCCCAGTACATCGTCGCCATGACCTTTACCAACAAGGCCGCGCGCGAGATGAAGGAGCGTGTCGGCACGCTGCTCAGGGCGGGTGAAGGACGCGGCCTGACCGTCTCGACGTTCCACAACCTGGGCCTCAATGTCATCCGCAAGGAGCACACGCGGCTGGGTTACAAGCCGGGCTTCTCGATCTTTGACGAGGCCGACGTCAAGGCGTTGATGACCGACATCATGCAGAAAGAGTATTCGGGCGACGACGGCGTCGACGAAATCAAGAACATGATCGGCGCCTGGAAAAACGACTTGATCCTGCCCGCCGAAGCGCTGGAAAACTCGCGCAACCCCAAGGAGCAGACCGCCGCCATTGTCTACACCCACTATCAGCGCACGCTCAAGGCGTACAACGCGGTGGACTTCGACGACCTGATCCTGCTGCCGGTGAAGCTGTTCCAGGAACACGCCGACATTCTGGAAAAGTGGCAGAACAAGGTCCGCTACCTGCTGGTGGACGAATATCAGGACACCAACGCCAGCCAGTACCTGCTGGTCAAGCTGCTGATCGGTACGCGGCATCAGTTCACCGTGGTGGGCGACGACGACCAGTCGATCTACGCCTGGCGCGGCGCACGGCCGGAAAACCTGATGCTGCTCAAGGACGACTACCCGTCGTTGAAAGTGGTGATGCTGGAGCAGAACTACCGCTCCACCAGCCGCATCCTGCGCTGCGCCAACGTACTGATTTCCAACAACCCGCACGAATTCGAGAAACAGCTCTGGTCCGAGATGGGCCACGGCGACGAGATCCGGGTTATCCGCTGCCGTAACGAAGACGCCGAGGCCGAGCGCGTCGCCGTGGAAATTCTCACCCTGCATCTGCGCACCGACCGGCCTTACAGCGACTTTGCGATCCTGTACCGCGGTAACTATCAGGCCAAGCTGATCGAGCTGAAACTTCAGCACCATCAGATTCCGTATCGCCTGTCAGGTGGCAACAGCTTCTTCGGCCGTCAGGAAGTGAAAGACCTGATGGCCTATTTCCGCCTGCTCGTGAACCCGGACGATGACAACGCCTTTTTGCGGGTCATCAACGTGCCGCGTCGGGAAATCGGCTCGACCACGCTGGAAAAACTTGGCAACTACGCCACCGAGCGCAAGATTTCGATGTACGCCGCCACCGACGAAATCGGTCTGGGCGAGCATCTGGACAGCCGTTTCACCGACCGCCTGCAACGCTTCAAACGCTGGATGGATGGCGTGCGCCAGCAATGTGCGCAGAACGACCCTATCGCCGCGCTACGCAGCATGGTGATGGACATCGATTACGAAAACTGGCTGCGTCAGAACAGCTCCAGCGAGAAAGCCGCCGATTACCGCATGAGTAACGTCTGGTTTCTGATCGAAGCGTTGAAGAACACGCTGGAGAAGGACGAAGAAGGCGGTATGACCATTGAGGAAGCCATCGGCAAGCTGGTCCTGCGCGACATGCTCGAACGTCAGCAGGAAGAGGAAGACGGTGCCGAAGGTGTGCAGATGATGACCTTGCACGCGTCCAAGGGCCTTGAGTTTCCCTATGTATTCATCATGGGCATGGAAGAAGAAATTCTGCCTCACCGTTCCAGCATCGAAGCCGACACCATCGAAGAAGAGCGTCGCCTGGCCTACGTGGGCATCACCCGTGCGCGCCAGACCCTGGCCTTCACTTTCGCTGCCAAGCGCAAGCAGTACGGCGAGATCATCGACTGCGCACCCAGCCGTTTTCTCGATGAATTGCCGCCTGACGACCTGGCCTGGGAAGGTAACGACGACACCCCGACTGAAGTCAAGGCGGTACGCGGCAACACGGCCCTGGCGGATATCCGCGCCATGCTGAAGCGCTGACCGGCACAAGAATCGATCATTTATTGCGCAATGGCGCACCCAAGGAACCGAAGTGGAAGCACTGCACAAGAAGATTCGCGAAGAAGGCATCGTACTGTCCGACCAGGTCCTGAAGGTCGATGCGTTCCTCAACCATCAGATCGACCCTGCGTTGATGAAGGCCATTGGCGATGAGTTCGCCCGGCTGTTCGCAGACGCGGGCGTTACCAAGATCGTCACCATCGAAGCGTCGGGCATCGCGCCAGCGGTCATGGCGGGCCTGAACATGGGTGTGCCGGTGATCTTCGCGCGCAAGCATCAGTCGTTGACCCTGACTGAAAACCTGCTGTCGGCCACGGTGTACTCGTTCACCAAACAGGTCGAAAGCACTGTCGCGATCTCGCCGCGTCACTTGAGCAGCGACGACCATGTGCTGATCATTGATGACTTTCTGGCCAACGGCAAAGCCTCGCAGGCGCTGATTTCAATCATCAAGCAAGCAGGCGCCACCGTTGCCGGACTGGGCATCGTGATCGAGAAGTCCTTTCAGGGCGGCCGCGCCGAGCTGGACGCGCAGGGTTATCGCGTCGAGTCGCTGGCGCGGGTCGAATCGCTGGCTGACGGCGTCGTCACCTTCAAATAACAGGGTTCAGTTCAGCACGCCGAGCGCGCGCAACCGTCGATACAGGGTGCGCTCGCTCAACCCCAGCTCTTTTGCCAGCTCGCTGCGTGAGCCCTGAAATACGCTGAGGGCGTGCGCAAGCTTTTCCAGCCCGTCGTCCTGACGGCGATGCAGAACACGAACCGCCTCGCTGTGCCCACGGACTTCGTCGGGCAGGTCCTGCACGCGAATCACCCCGTCGTCGGTGAACAACCGGGCGCGGTCGAGAATATTGCGCAGCTCGCGAATATTGCCGGGGTAGCTGTACAGCCGCAGCCGTTTCATGGCTTCGGGATCGATACGCGGCACCGCCCCTTGCGAGCCGCGCTGCAACAGGCTGTCGATCAGCAGCGCCAAATCATCGGTACGCTCGCGCAGAGCGGGCAGGCGGATCGGGAAAGCGCTGATGCGATAGAACAGGTCCTGCCGGAAAGTACCCTCAGCCACCATGTCCTTGAGCGGTTTGTGAGTTGCGGTCACCAGCCGGAAGTCCGAATGCACCGTTCTCAGACTACCTACCGGCCGGAAGCTGCCCGACTCGATCAGCCTCAGCAGCTTGACCTGCATGGCCAATGGCACCTCACCTATCTCGTCGAGAAACAATGTGCCGCCGTGGGCCGCTTCGGCCAAGCCGGTCTTGCGTTGCAAGGCTCCGGTGAATGCGCCCTTTTCATAGCCGAACAGCTCGCTCTCCAACAGCGTTTCGGTCAGCCCGGTGCAGTCCACGACCACCAGCGGTCCGGCAGAGCGCGAGCTGCTGGCGTGCAGAGCGCGAGCGAACAGCTCCTTGCCGGTGCCGGACTCACCTTGCAGCAATACCGGAATCTGCGCGGGCGCGGCGCGTTGCAGTGCCGCCAGAACCTCTTTGAACGCGGCGCAGCGACCGACCAGCCCGTGCCGCTGGGGCTGAACCGACGCCACGGCCACCGAACTCAGTCGCTCTACATAGGCAATCACCTCGCCCTGATCGCCCAGGATCGGACGCAACTCAACATCCACATGCTCCGGGCCACGCGGGGTGTGATGGATATGCAGAAGGCGCTCCGGCAGCCTGGTTTCATGCGCCTTGCGCATGGGGCAGTGCTCACCGGCCTGATCGCAGGGCACCGCGTATTGATGCGACACCCGATAGCACTTTTCGCCCACATGCGGCACGCCCTCGACCCCGAATTGACGCTGGTAGGCGGTGTTGGCTGCGATGATGTTGTAGTCGGTGTCGAGCACGATGGTGGGACGCGCATCGTGTTCAAGGTAGGACACCAGTGACCGCATGCGGCTGCCAGGTGAGTCGGTGGCGATGAGGGACATGAGGTTTCCGATTCTGGACGCAGGGTGAGCGTGGTGAAGCTTATCCCATCGGGCTGCCAGATGCTGCCAATCACTGCCACTTCACTGCCAGAAAGTGGCAGCAACGTCGACAGCAGACCCATAAAACTCTCTGCCTCAATCCGATGAAAGCACTCCAAATAAAGGATCCGAGCCTGCTCTCGCTCTGGTTGGCATGCTACTTGTAGTAGCTAACGAAACTGCCAACCGCCTTGCCTGCCACTGCGGGTACGCGCGATTTACAGTCAGGAGATTTGAAGATGATCATCGGTGAAACGCTCTATGTCGAAGCGCTGTTCGACAGCCAGACCTGTACCGTCAGTTACCTGGTGATGGACCTGCATGGCAAACAGTGCGCAATCATCGACAGCGTGCTCGATTACGATCCCAAATCCGGACGTACTCACACCGCCTCTGCTGACCGGATGATCGGCCGCGTACGGGCCTTGCAGGCCTCGGTGCAGTGGATCCTGGAAACCCACGTACACGCCGATCACATGTCCGCGGCGGCCTACCTGAAGGAACACCTGACCGGGCAGATCGCAATCGGTCGGCACATTACCCAGGTTCAGGAAACCTTCGGCGCGCTGTTCAACGCCCCGGCCGACTTCGCCCGCAATGGCAGCCAGTTCGACGTCCTGCTGGACGATGGCGCGACATTCTCCATTGGTTCGCTGCAAGCCCGCGCGCTGCACACACCGGGTCACACCCCGGCGTGCATGAGCTACCTGGTCGAGATCGGCGGTCAGACGGTAGCCTTCGTCGGCGATACGCTATTCATGCCCGACTACGGCACCGCCCGCTGCGACTTCCCCGGAGCCAGTGCACGCACGCTGTACCGCTCGATCCGCAGGCTTCTGGACCTGCCGCCGCAGACCCTGCTGTTCATGTGCCACGACTACCTGCCGGGAGGCCGGGAACTCAAGTACATGACCACCGTGGCCGAACAACGCGCCAGCAACATTCATGTACGTGACGGCATCGATGAGGACGCCTTCGTCAGCATGCGCGAAGCCCGTGATGCAACGCTGGAAATGCCAGTCCTCATGCTGCCCTCGGTGCAGGTCAACATGCGCTGCGGTCACCTTCCCGAACCTGAAGACAACGGCGTGCGCTACCTGAAAATCCCGCTCAACTCCCTCTGAACCCAGCCAGCTCCGGACTTCTGCAATGACTGCCTCAAACGCTTCCTGCCAGATCCTGATCGTCGGGGCCGGCGCTGCCGGTATCTCGACGGCAGCGAGCCTGCTCGCCCGCGACAAGACATTGAACATCACGCTCGTCGACCCGGCCGACACGCACTATTACCAGCCTGGCTGGACCCTGGTCGGGGCAGGCATCTTCTCGCCCGAAGCCACCGCCCGCAGCATGGCGTCGCTGATGCCCGATGACGTGCAATGGATCAAGGTCGCCGTGGCGAGTTTCGAACCGCAGCTCAACAGCCTGACGCTGCAGGACGGCCGCACGCTCGGTTATCAGCAATTGGTGGTCTGCCCTGGGCTCAAGCTGGACTGGGCCGCCATCGACGGGCTGGTCGAAACGCTGGGCAGCAACGGCGTGACCTCCAACTACCGTTACGATCTGGCGCCCTACACGTGGAAGCTGGTGCAGAACCTGAAGCAAGGCCGCGCACTGTTCACCCAGCCACCGATGCCTATCAAATGTGCGGGTGCGCCGCAAAAAGCCATGTACCTGTCCTGCGATCACTGGCGCAAGGCGGGTCGTCAGGAGCAGATAAAGACACAGTTCTTCAACGCAGGAGCCGCGCTGTTTGGCGTGGCGGACTACATTCCGGCCCTCATGAAATATGTCGATCGCTACGCCATCGATCTCCAGTTCAGCCACAGGCTGGTCGCGGTCGATGGCCCCGGCAAACGCGCAACCTTTGTCCGTACAGGGCCTGACGGGGTCAGTGAACGCGTCGAGCAGGGCTTCGAGATGCTGCACGTCGTGCCGCCACAGACCGCTCCGGATTTCATTCGCACCAGCCCGTTGGCGGATGCAGCAGGTTGGGTGGACGTGGATCCGGCCACGCTTCGTCATAAGCAGTTCGCCAATGTGCATGGCTTGGGTGATGCCACTAACACCAGCAACGCCAAGACCGCAGCGGCGGCCCGAAAGCAGGCGCCCGTGGTTGCCCATAACGTGCTGGTGGCGATGGGGCGCCTGGCTGACCCGGTTGTCTACGACGGTTATGGCTCATGCCCGCTGACGGTCGAGAAAGGCAGGATCGTGCTCGCCGAATTTCTGTATGGCGGGAAAGTCGCGCCGAGTTTTCCGCAATGGCTGCTCAACGGACGCCAGCCCAGCCGTCTGGCCTGGTGGCTGAAGGAGCGCGTGCTGCCGCCGCTGTATTGGCACGGCATGCTCAAGGGTCGCGAGTGGCTGGCGAAACCGAAAAAGGCCGCTGCCGAACATGGATGAACATCAACTGTTGGGCACGGCGCTCGGCGCGATCATCGGTGCAGTACTGGCGCTGACTGGCGCGGGCGGCGGTATTCTCGCCGTGCCGTTGCTGGTGTTCGGGCTGGGGCTGTCAATTGTCGAGGCGGCACCGGTCGGTTTACTGGCCGTGGGCATGGCGGCCGGTGTGGGCGCAGTGTTGGGTTTGCGTCAGGGCATCGTGCGTTATCGCGCTGCGGCTTATATCGCGGGGATCGGCGTCGTGCTGGCGCCGCTGGGGTTGTGGCTGGCCCATCATCTGCCCAATGCACCGCTGGCGCTGATTTTTTCGGCCGTGTTGCTGTATGCCTGCACGCGCATGCTGCTCAGGGCCCAACGCGAACTGCGCAACGGTAAACCCGCCCCGCGTGCCGACGTGCTGCCCTGCGTACTCAATCCGTTGCAAGGACGATTGCGCTGGACCATGCCGTGCCTGCGGGCGTTGACGCTGACCGGCATCGGCTCGGGGCTGCTGTCCGGCCTGCTCGGCGTGGGCGGCGGTTTCGTGATTGTGCCTGCACTGACGCGCTACACCGACCTGGATATGAAAAGTGTCATGGCCACATCGCTGGCGGTGATTGCTCTGGTATCGACCGGCAGCGTCGTTACAGCCTCGCTGAGCGGGGTGATGCACTGGGGCGTCGGACTGCCGTTTGCACTGGGCGCGCTGATCGGCCTGCTGGCGGGCAGGCAGATCTCACACTACCTGGCAGGCCCCAGGTTGCAGCAGTTGTTTGCCGGCTGCGGGATCATTGCGGCAGGCATGCTGGCGGTCTCAGCGCTGCACGGCTGATGATCGTGCGCGTCGCTCTGTGTGGGTGGCGTCATCACGCCGGAGTGGGAACGACGATCATGAGATAGCCGTATTCTGCAATCCGGCCAGCAGAAGCCTTTGATACAGCTCTTCGCGCAATCCCTGCGGCTGATCAAGCTGCATGCGTTGCAGATGTTCCCTATAGGCACCCGGCTCCGGCGCATCGAGGGTGGCTTTGCCCAGCTCCAGAATCTCGGTGATCTTGAATTTGCCCTTGAGCCAGTTCAGCGCCCTCAGCAGGTCGCGCTCCTGTGCGGAGAAGTCGGAGCCCAGCGGGTATTCGGTGAACAGCGCCGGATAGCGTGAAGCAATGTCCTGCAAACGCTCAGGCGTATTCTGCGTGAAGCGCGGATCCAGGCTGAAGTTCTTCGGCAACTTTCCGGCCTTTTGCGCCTGCTCTATCAGGCCGCTCTGGAAGCGCGAGTCGCTGATGTTCAACAGACGCTCGATAACGGTCGCATCAGTCTGGCCACGCAAATCGGCGATGCCATATTCGGTCACGACGATGTCGCGCAGGTGTCGGGGGATGGTTGTGTGGCCGTATGCCCAGACGATATTGGACGTGGTCTCGCCGCCCGACTCCCGCCAGCTGCGCAGCATCAGGATCGAACGGGCGTCCTCCAGTGCGTGGGCCTGCGCCACAAAGTTGTACTGCCCGCCTACACCACTGATGACACGTCCATCTTCCAGCTGATCGGCCACTGCAGCGCCCATCAGTGTGACGGTGAAGGCACTGTTGATGAACCGCGCATCACGACGCTGCAAGCGCTTGAGTTCTTCGTGGCCGTACAGTTCGTTGATGTAGCTGATGGCGGTCATGTTGAACTGCGCCAGGCGCTCGGCAGGCAACTCGCGCAGTCGCTCGTAGAAGCTGGTCGGGCCGAGGAAAAATCCACCGTGCACCACCACACCATCGGGATGAGCGTTTTCATCCAGCGTGCCCATGTTGGCCAGCCGCTGCAGCTCGGCGTCGGGGTACACCTTACGCCGAATGATCCCGGCATCGGCCAGCACCAGCAGACCGTTGACGAACATTTCGCTGCAACCGTACAGACCGCTGGCAAAGGGTTGCATCCCGCCTTCACGGTCAATCAGGGTCTGCCAGTTGCTCATGTTCAACTCGGCCAGCAAGGCGCGCCAGGTTTCGTTATCCGCCTGACGGGCCAGCAATGCGCCGGTCAGCGCATCGCCCATCGAGCCGATGCCGATCTGCAGCGTGCCGCCGTCACGCACGAGGGTACTGGCATGCAGGCCGATCAAATGGTCCTGATAGCCCACCGGCATATTCGGGGTGGAAAACAACGTGCTGTGTTCTTCTTCATCCAGCAGCAGGTCGAACGCCACGCTATCCAGCTCCGAATCTCCGGGCATGTAGGGCAAGTCACTGTGTACCTGCCCAAGTATCAGAATGGTTTCGCCGGCTGCACGGCGCTTGGCGATCATCGGCAGCAGGTCGAGGGTTACGTCCGGGTTGCAACTGAGGCTCAACTTGCCGGGCCGTTGATCGTCATGCGCCACCAGTTGCGCGATGAGGTTCAGGCCACAGGCATTGATGTCGCGGGCGGCGTGGCTGTAATTGCTGCTGACATAATCCTGCTGGGCAGACTCGCTGTTGAGCAGGCTGCCTGGCTGCATGAAGAACTGCTGAACACGGATGTTGTCCGGCAGGTTGTCGCGGCGCAGTGCAGCCAGATAATCGAGTTCGGGATAATCACCGAAAGTGCGTTCCAGAAACGGCTCGAGAAAGCGCGCCTGCAAGCCTTCACCCGGTGTCGGCCGACCCAGGCTCAACGCGGTGTAGATCGTCAGCCGCCGCTCGGGCAATTCACTGATCCGTTGATACAGCGCGTTGACGAAACGATTGGGCTTGCCCAGCCCAAGCGGCATGCCGAGGTGAATGTGCTCGGGCAACTGCGAAAGAACGTGATCAACGGCTTGCTCGATGGAACAGGACTGCGGCATCCCAGCTCTCCTGATTTGTTATTGGTTGCAGCTTGGACAGGTGCGGGCGGGAAAGTGCTGCGTGGCGTGCGATTTGATCGTTTCATGCTCTGCGCCCGCTCCAGAGCCAGAACAACAATCGCTGACTGAACAGACACCCTGTGGGAGGCGGCTTGCTGGCGAGGCGGTCTCTGCAGCGCCGTATCAGTGACTGGGCTGACGTCATCGCCGGCAAGCCGCTTCCCACAATCCGCTATCTACTGCGAAACCTGTGTTAACCGGCGAGCCCGGAACATCGACTCGATCAGCAGCCAGAAATAATTACTTCAACCCCGACATTTTCTGAATGGCAGCCTTGAGGTCTTCATCAGAGCAATCACCACACGTGCCCTTGGGCGGCATGGCGTTGATGCCAGTGATGGCCTTGGCCAGCAGGCCGTCCAGGCCACCTTCTTTTCCGGCTCGCTCGGTCCAGGCGGCGGTGTCGCCAATTTTCGGCGCATTGGGCATGACGCCGCTGTGGCAGACGTTGCAGTGTTTGGCGATCACATCGTCCGCTGATCTGGGACCGCCCGCGCTGGCAGAACCTGCGACCTGCACTCCGGGACACTCCTTGCCCTGAATACAGACCTGCCCGACCGGATCGAGTCGCCTGGCGATCTCTTCATTGCTCGCCGCCTGCGCGTTGAGTGCCCAGAACGCCAGCGCCGCAGCGACGGCCAGAAGCTTGTTTGTCAGGTTCACGCGAACGCCCTCGAGGAGACTGGGTCACACCTGCGGGAACAGGCTGGCAGGCTGAAAAAGTATAGCGGCCAGCTGACGGGGCTGAAATGCACACGCAGTCGGAAAGGTGCCTTCGGCGACGAACATGATCCACCGCCAGAACGCCGCAAAGCGCCTGAAAGCACGGGCTGCGGATCAACGGCGGTCAGAAGTTGGCAGGGGTGGCTGCGCTGATCAGTCGCGCCGGGGCGTCGAACGGATTGCGAAAACGGTGCGGACGGGTGCTTTCAAAGTAATAGCTGTCGCCGACTTCGAGGACGTAAGTGTCCAGCCCGACTACCAGTTCCAGGCGTCCTTCAACGACGATGCCGGTTTCTTCACCCTCATGAACCAGCATTTCCTCGCCCGTGTCGGCACCCGGCGGGTAGGTCTCGGTGAGAAAGGCGATGGCGCGGCCCTGGTGCGACTTGCCGACCAGTTTCATGGTCACGGCACCGTCCGAGATATCGATCAGTTCGCTGGCTTTGTAAACCACCTGAGTCGGGTTCTCGGCTTCGATCTCTTCGGAGAAGAATTCGACCATCGACATGGGAATACCGCCCAGCACCTTGCGCAGGGAACTGATCGACGGGCTGACGCTGTTTTTCTCGATCATGGAAATGGTGCTGTTGGTCACGCCTGCACGCTTGGCGAGTTCACGCTGGGACAGGCCCTTGAGCTTGCGGATCGATTGCAGTCGTTCACCCACGTCCAATGCGGTATTCCCCCGGATTCAGTCAGGTCAAGTTGTTATGAACGCCATGATGGCACAGCGTTCGATATTTACAACACTCGACCGGCGACCGGAACTTTGGTGTTATCGGCGATGGGCAGACGTCAAGACAACGTCTCAGCTTTCGGAATAGACCCGTGGCACTCGGCGCAGATTGCAGAATATCTGATAGGGAATGGTGCCCGCGTGTGCGGCGACATCGCTGGCCAGCACGTTCTTGCCCCAGAGTTCGACGCGGCTGCCCAGACCTGCCTGAGGTAGACCCGTCAGGTCGACGCCGAGCATGTCCATGGACACCCGGCCTACGATTCTTGAGGGCTGACCCTCGATGAATACCGGTGTTCCGGTCGGTGCCTGACGCGGGTAACCGTCGGCGTAACCCATGGCCACGACGCCGATGCGTGAAGGACGATCCGTCACGAAGGTGGCGCCATAACCCACAGGCTCACCTGCGGCCAGTTCGCGGACACTGATGATCTTCGACTCCAGGGTCATGACCGGCTGCAGGCGATCCGCCAGCGGCTGCGACTCACCAAACGGCGTGGCGCCATAGAGCATGATGCCGGGCCGTACCCAGTCGCTGTGAATCGTCGGCCAGCCCAGCACGGCGGGCGAATTTTTCAGACTGGTCTCGGCAGCGAGCCCCTGACGGGCCGCATCGAACACCGCGACCTGATCATCGCTGGTCGAACAGTTCAATTCGTCAGCACGCGAAAAGTGGCTCATCAGCACAATCCTGGCCACCTTGCCGGTTGCCAGCAGACGTTGATACGCGCTGCGGTACTCCGACGGATCCAGGCCTACCCGATGCATGCCCGTGTCCAGCTTGAGCCAAACCGTGACGGGCCTGGCAAGACGTGCCTGCTCGACCGCTTCCAGTTGCCATGTCGAATGGACGACCGTCCACAAGTCATGCCGGGCGATCAGCGCCAGCTCGTCGGCCTCGAAAAAGCCTTCAAGTAACAGGATGGGCGCTGTGATACCGGCGGCACGCAGCTCCAGCGCCTCTTCGATGCAGGCCACTGCAAACCCGTCCGCCATCGCCTCCAGCGCCTGCGCGACACGCACGGCCCCATGGCCATAGGCGTCGGCCTTGATCACGGCGAGCGCTTTCGCACCGGCGCTTTCGCGGGCCAACTGGTAGTTGTGACGCAGGGCTTGAAGATCGACGAGGGCGCGGGCTGGACGCATGAGAAAGGTATTGCCTGAAGAGGTTGTAAAAAAGCCCGACGCCGAGGGTGCGTCGCCGGGCCGGGAAACAGGTTACGGCAGTGCAGCGACCACCGACAGCTCGACCAGAATTTCCGGTTCGCACAGCTTGGCTTCGACAGTAGCGCGAGCCGGGGCAACGCCTTTTGGCAGCCATTTGTCCCACACGCTGTTCATGCCTGCGAAGTCGGCATCGATGTCTTTCAGGTAAATCGTCACGGACAGGATACGGGTCTTGTCGGTGCCTGCCAGATCGAGCAGACGCTCGATGCTGTCCAGCGTTTCCTGGGTCTGTTTCTCGACACCGGCGGTCATGTCATCGCCCACCTGGCCCGACAAATAGACGGTGCCGTTGTGGACGACGATCTGACTCATGCGCTCATTGGTGAGCTGGCGCTGGATTGACATGCTTTGCGTTCTCCTGGGTACTGCCATAGCGAGAGATATCAAGGCCTTCGGCACTGATCTGGGGTGTCTTGCGAGCCATGAGGTCGGCGAGCAAACGGCCTGAACCGCACGCCATCGTCCAGCCCAACGTGCCGTGGCCGGTGTTGAGGAACAGGTTGCGGAACGGCGTGGCACCCACGATCGGCGTGCCATCCGGCGTGGTGGGACGCAGCCCGGTCCAGAAACTGGCCTGGGTCAGGTCGCCGCCGTGAGGATAGAGGTCACCGACGATCATCTCCAGTGTTTCGCGCCGACGCGGATTGAGCGACAGGTCAAAACCGGCGATTTCGGCCATGCCGCCGACGCGGATGCGGTTGTCGAAACGAGTGATTGCGACCTTGTAGGTCTCGTCAAGAATGGTCGAGGTCGGTGCCATGGCCGGATCAGTGATCGGGATGGTCAGCGAATAGCCTTTCAGCGGATAGACCGGGGCTTTGATGCCCAGCGGCTTGAGCAGCTTCGGCGAGTAGCTGCCCAGCGCCAGCACGTAACGGTCAGCGGTTTCCAGCTTGCCGTCGATCCACACGCCGTTGATGCGGTCACCGGCAAAATCCAGACGCTCGATGCTCTGCCCGTAACGGAACTCGACGCCCAGTTTCTCGGCCATTTCGGCCAGACGCGTGGTGAACAGCTGGCAGTCGCCGGTCTGATCGTTGGGCAGGCGCAGCGCACCGCTCAAGATCCCGGTCACGCCCGCCAGAGCGGGTTCGACGCGGGCGATGCCTTCGCGGTCGAGCAGCTCGTAAGGCACGCCGGACTGCTCGAGCACGGCGATATCCTTGGCGGCGTTATCCAGCTGCGCCTGGGTGCGGAACAACTGGGTAGTGCCCAGGCTGCGGCCCTCGTAAGCGATGCCGGTCTCCAGACGCAGCTCGTCGAGACAGTCGCGGCTGTACTCGGACAACCGCACCATGCGCTCCTTGTTCACGGCATAACGGCTGGCCGTGCAGTTGCGCAGCATCTGCGCCATCCACAGGTATTGATCGATATCGGCCGTGGCCTTGATTGCCAGCGGTGCGTGGCGTTGCAGCAGCCACTTGATCGCCTTGAGCGGCACACCCGGCGCAGCCCACGGCGAGGCGTAGCCCGGCGAGACCTGACCGGCGTTGGCAAAGCTGGTTTCCATGGCTGCAGCAGGCTGACGGTCGACCACAGTGACCTGAAAGCCGGACCGCGCCAGATAGTAGGCACTGGTTATACCGATCACACCACTACCAAGGACCAGAACGCGCATGTCGATGACCTCATCGCGGATATCCGCTGACGTTTTGAAGTTTTAAGCAAGGATGTGGCCAGTATATTGAGCATCGAGCAGTGCTTTTAACTGTATAAATGCCTATATTCGGTGTTAATCCACGGCAAAGATCGCTTTCGTAGAGGGGATATCAACCTTGCGCACCCAACACCAGTCAAAACGTGAGCTGGACAAGATCGATCGCAATATCCTGCGAATCCTGCAGGCGGACGGACGCATCTCGTTCACCGAGCTGGGCGAGCGGGTCGGCCTGTCGACGACACCCTGCACCGAGCGGGTCCGCAGGCTGGAGCGCGAAGGCATCATCATGGGCTACAACGCCCGGCTGAACCCGCAAAGCCTCAAGGCCAGTCTGCTGGTGTTTGTGGAGATCAGCCTGGATTACAAGTCCGGCGACACGTTTGAGGAGTTCCGCCGCGCGGTGCTGAAATTGCCGCATGTGCTGGAGTGTCACCTGGTATCAGGTGACTTCGACTATCTGGTGAAAGCGCGTATTTCCGAGATGGCGTCTTACCGCAAACTGCTGGGCGACATCCTGCTCAAGCTGCCGCATGTACGCGAGTCCAAGAGCTACATCGTGATGGAAGAAGTGAAAGAGAGCCTGAACCTGCCGATTGCCGACTGAACCGACCCGCTACACCAGCACCTGTCGGGTCGAAGCAATGTAGGCGTGGACCTGTTTTTCGACCCGTGGGTGGATCAGCTCGACCGGGCGGCGGCCGTTGGGGCATGGCAGGGTTTGGGTGGTGCCGAACAGGCGGCAGATCAGCGGACGTTCGTCGTATACCGTGCAGCCCTGAGGCCCAAGATGCACACAGTTCAGCTCGTTCAATGCCGCTTCCTGCTCGGCTGCAGACTTGCGTGGCAGACGCGCCATTTCCTCGGACGAGGTGGTGACCGGACCGCAGCAGTCATGACAGCCGGGCACGCACTCGAACGAGGGAATCTGGCGACGCAGCTCGCGGACTTTCTGAAGGTTGCAGCTCATTGAAACGATCACCCGGACACAATGCAGGGATTTTGCCTCAGTTGGCAGGCTCATGACAGCAGCTTATCCTCCTGAAACTTTCCAGCGCCGCCAACAGGACATGTCCATGAACGCCCGCGTTCAGCACCTGACCCATCAAGATTCGCACACCGCTTCGTACTACGCCGCCAGCAGCCATCCGCAGCCGGATCATCCAGCGTTGCAAGGCGAGGTGAAGGTCGATGTGTGCGTGGTCGGCGGCGGGTTTTCAGGGCTCAACACGGCCATCGAACTGGCCGAGCGCGGTTTGAGCGTGGCGCTGCTGGAAGCCCGCAGAATCGGCTGGGGCGCCAGCGGGCGCAATGGCGGTCAGTTGATTCGCGGCGTCGGGCATGGCGTCGAGCAGTTCGCCAATGTCATCGGCAACGACGGCGTCCGCCAGCTCAAGCTGATGGGCATCGAGGCGGTCGAGATCGTGCGCCAGCGGGTTGAAAAGCATGGCATCGATTGCGCACTGAAGTGGGGTTATTGCGACCTGGCCAACAAGCCGCGTGACATGACTCATCTGGCCGAAGACGCGGAAGAACTGCGCAGCCTGGGTTATCGGCATGAGCTGAAACTGGTGCCGCTCGACCAGATGCGCAGCGTGGTGGGGTCGGATCGTTACGTGGGTGGCCTGATCGACATGGGTTCCGGGCATTTGCACCCCTTGAATCTGGCGTTGGGCGAAGCCGCTGTGGCGCAGTCGCTGGGCGTGCAACTGTTCGAACACTCCGAGGTGACGCGCATCGACTACGGCCCGCAAGTCAAGGTGCACACCGCGCAGGGCTCGGTGCTGGCGAAAACGCTGGTGCTGGGTTGCAACGCTTACTTGAAGGACCTCAACCCGGAGATCAGCGGCAAGGTACTGCCCGCGGGCAGCTACATCATTGCGACCGAACCCTTGAGCCCGTCGCAAGCCAGTGAACTGCTGCCGCAGGACATGGCAGTCTGCGACCAGCGCGTGACGGTGGATTACTACCGGCTTTCAGCCGACCGGCGTCTGCTGTTCGGCGGTGCCTGTCATTACTCGGGCCGCGACCCGCAAGATATCGCCGCCTACATGAGGCCCAAGATGCTGGATGTGTTTCCGCAACTGGCTGGCGTGAAGATCGATTATCACTGGGGCGGCATGATCGGCATCGGCGCCAACCGCCTGCCGCAGATCGGGCGGCTCAAGGATCAACCAAACGTTTACTACGCCCAGGCGTATTCAGGTCACGGCGTCAATGCCACGCATCTGGCAGGCCGCCTGCTGGCCGAAGCCATCGCCGGACAGCACAGCGATGGTTTCGAACTGTTCGCGAAAATCCCGCACATGACCTTTCCCGGCGGCAAACATCTGCGCTCGCCGCTGCTGGCGCTCGGCATGCTCTGGCACCGCCTGAAAGCGTTGCGTTGATCGCGCTACTCCCGCCAGAAAGACTTCATCGCCTCGACTCTGGCCTGCTGAAAATCGATGCCTATGTCACGAAGTTGATCGTCCGTCAGTTCCAGCAATGCGCGGCGGGATGTCCAGCGATGGCGGTAAAGCGCCCAGCGGCTCATGCCTGTCGGCACGTAGATCCGATTGCTCTGAATGGCCTTGAACACCACTGGCCGGCTCTCGTTCAGTTCCTGGCTGTGAAACGCTAATCGTACATCGCTGAACCCGTTCATTTCCGGTTCCTCCATCGGGGTGGGTGTCCATGCTCAACACACGCCATTCCCCACACAGATCCTTCCCGACGCTCTGCGCTCAACGTTATGTACACGTCGAAAAGACACGCAAAACGAGGCCAGAACGAAAGTGCCTGACTACATCAATACCCCGTGGGAGGCAGCTTGCCGGAATGCGTTTGCGCAGCGATAAAACAGCGACTGAACTGACGCCATCCCCGGCAAGCCACCTCCCACAGTGCGTTGGTTGCAGCAAGGCTGTGTAAGACGCTGAGTGGTGAGCGTGAATCCATGATGAAGCGGATTGCCAAACCATTACAGATTCAAAAACGACTTATATTTTCCATACAGAAGATTCAAAACCGCCGCTGAATGCTGTATTTTCGCGCCATCTGTATTGCTTCTCTGCCAAAATCACTTTGAGGGTACGCCATGACGTTGTACGTCAACCTTGCCGAAATGCTCGGCTCGCGGATCGAAAAGGGCTTCTACCGCCCCGGCGACCGCCTGCCTTCGGTTCGCGCCCTCAGCGTTGAACATGGCGTCAGTCTCAGCACCGTACAACAGGCCTATCGGGTGCTGGAAGACAGCGGGCTGGCGACCCCGAAGCCCAAATCGGGCTACTTCGTTTCGGCCTCCCGCCAGGCTCCGGCGCTTCCGGTCGTAGGACGTCCGGTGCAGCGGCCTGTGGATATCTCGCAGTGGGATCAGGTGCTGGACTTGATTCGGGTATCGCCCCGGGAGGCAGTCACCCAACTGGGGCGCGGGATGCCGGATGTGTCCAGCCCGACCCTGAAACCGTTGATGCGCGCGCTGGGCCAGTTAAGCCGTCATCAGGACATGCCCGGTCTGTATTACGACAACATCCATGGCGTGCATACACTTCGCGAACAGATCGCCCGCCTGCTGCTGGACTCCGGCTGCAACCTGACCGCCAATGACCTGATCATCACCTCCGGCTGCCATGAAGCGCTGTCGGCAAGCATCCGCGCCGTCTGCTCGCCCGGCGACATCGTGGCGGTGGATTCGCCGAGCTTTTTCGGCGCCATGCAGACCCTCAAGGGCCTGGGCATGAAGGCGCTGGAAATCCCGACCGACCCGTTGACCGGCATCAGCCTGGAGGCGCTGGAACTGGCATTGGAGCAATGGCCGATCAAGGCCATCCAGTTGACGCCCAGTTGCAACAACCCACTGGGCTACGTGATGCCGGAAGAGCGCAAGCGAGCCCTGCTGATGCTGGCGCAACGCTTCGACGTGGCGATCATCGAAGACGATGTGTACGGCGATCTGGCCTTCACCTATCCGCGTCCACGCACCATCAAGTCCTTCGACGAAGACGGTCGCGTGCTGCTGTGCAGTTCGTTTTCCAAGACCCTCGCGCCGGGCCTGCGCATCGGCTGGGTAGCGCCGGGCCGCTACCTTGAGCGGGTGCTGCACATGAAGTACATCGGCACCGGCTCGACCGCGCCGCAACCGCAACTGGCGATTGCCGACTTCATCGAAGGCGGACATTACGAACCCCACCTGCGCCGCATGCGCACGCAGTACCAGCGCAGCCGCGACGTGATGATCGATTGGGTCATGCGCTATTTTCCGCAGGGCACGCGGGCCAGCCGTCCGCAGGGCAGCTTCATGCTGTGGGTGGAACTGGCCGAGGATTTCGACACTGTGCGCCTCAATCGCGCGCTGCTGAGCAAGGACGTGCAGATCGCCGTAGGCAGTATCTTTTCCGCATCGGGCAAGTACCGCAATTGCCTGCGCATGAACTACGCTGCCAAGCCGACGCCGAAAATCGAGAGCGCAGTACGCATCGTTGGCGAGACCATCGCGCAGCTGATTGCGCAAAATGACTGACGTTGGCAAATTTTTCCCGCTTTTGCCGGTCTTATCGCCAAGTCGAGCCAAGCCTGGTTGTGGATATCAATTTGAAGAACTCATGGGCCTTGCCCTTTTCCCTGCTGGTTGCGCTGTGCGTCAGCGGTTGCGCACATCAAGCCCCGCTCGGTGAGCCAAGCCAGGCCATTGCGTCTTCAGACTCAGCCTTTGGCCGGTCGATCCAGGCGATGGCACAACCTCATGAAGGGCGCTCGGGCTTTCGCCTGCTGCCTGACAGCAGCGACGCCTTCAAGGCCCGCGCGGAGCTGATCCGCAATGCCAAGAGCAGCCTCGATCTGCAGTACTACATCGTCCATGATGGCCTGAGCACACGGGCACTGATCGATGAACTGCTCAAGGCCGCCGACCGTGGCGTGCGCGTGCGCATCCTGCTGGACGACACCACCAGTGACGGACTGGATCAGGCCATCGCCACCCTCGCAGCCCATCCGAACATTCAGATTCGTCTGTTCAACCCGCAGAACCTGGGGCGCGAGACCGGCATCACCCGCAGCCTCGGCAGACTGATGAATCTGTCCCGCCAGCATCGACGCATGCACAACAAACTGTGGCTGGCGGACAACAGCGTGGCCATCGTCGGCGGGCGCAATCTGGGTGACGAGTATTTCGACGCCGAGCCCAATCTGAACTTCACTGACATCGACATGCTCAGCGTCGGGCCGGTCGCCGAACAGCTCGGACACAGCTTCGACCAGTACTGGAACAGCACGCTGAGCAAGCCGATCGATGACTTCATGTACTTCCTGCCAGACACCAAAGACCTGGCGGCGGCCAGAAAGCGACTGGCGGCCTCGCTGGAACAGGCCCATCAACAGCACAAGGCGTTGTATGAGCGTCTGATGGCCTACAAGACCGAACCGCGCATGAAGACATGGCTCAACGAACTGGTCTGGGCCTGGAACCAGGCGCTGTGGGACGCGCCGACCAAGGTGCTGGCGCAGGGCGAGCCCGACCCGCATCTGCTGCTGACCACACAACTGGCCCCCGAACTGCTCAATACCCGCAAGGAACTGATGCTGATCTCGGCCTACTTCGTGCCGGGCCAGGAAGGTCTGCTGTACCTCACCGGCCGCGCCGATGCGGGCGTGGACGTCAGCCTGCTGACAAACTCGCTGGAAGCCACCGATGTGCCCGCCGTACACGGGGGTTATGCGCCCTATCGCAAGGCGCTGCTGGAACATGGCGTCAAGCTGTTCGAACTACGCCGCCAGCCGGGCGATGTCGAAACCATGCGCGGCAGCGGCCCGCATCTGTTCAGAAAAAGCCAGTCGCTGGCCAGCTCTGAATCCAGTCTGCACAGCAAGGCGATGATTTTTGATCGTCGCAAAGTATTTGTCGGCTCGTTCAACTTCGACCCGCGCTCGGTGCTGTGGAACACTGAAGTCGGTGTACTGGTCGACAGCCCTGAACTGGCCGAGGAGCTGCGTGAGCTCACACTGCAGGGCATGGCGCCTTCACTCACTTACCAGGCAAAGCTGGAAGACGGCAAGGTGGTCTGGGTGACCGAGGACAACGGCGTCATCCACACACTGCACACTGAGCCGGGCGACTGGTGGCGACGCTTCAATGCCTGGATGAGCAAGGCGATCGGCCTGGAGCGGATGCTCTAGGCCTGCGCGGCGTCTACGCCAAACGCTTCGCGCCTCGTGGTCAGGACCAGCAGGCCAAAGGCTCCCGCCGCCATCAACAGCGGCAAGGCATCGATGCTGATCCACTGGCTGCCGGCACCCGCGGCCAGAGGCCCGAGCAGACAGCCGACCCCCCAGAGCTGAGCCACATGCGCGTTCGCCCGTACCAGCGCATCATCGCGATAGCGTTCGCCGATCAGAATCAATGACAGCGTGAACAGACCGCCAGCGCTGGCACCGAACAGCACCCACAACGGCCAGATCACCGCCGTATTGACCAGTAACGGAATGGCCAGACTGGACAGCATCAGCGCGCTCGCGCAGCCAGTGAACAGCGTGCGGCGTGAGATCCGGTCCGCCAGCAGGCCAATCGGCATTTGCAGCACCGCGTCGCCGACCACTACCGCACTGACCATCATCAAGGCGATTTCAGGTGTGAAGCCATGCCGGATGCAGTAGATCGGCAGCAGCGTCAGGATCAGCGCCTCGAACGCTGCAAACAGCGCAACAGCGCCCGCGATGGCTGGCATGCCACGGCAGAAACCGAGCAGGTCAGCAAAGGTCACGCTGGCTGACTCAGTCGAAGGTGCGCCGGTTCGCCCCAGTAATAGCAGTGGGGAACACGTCATGAGCAGCACGCCGATCCAGAAGCCGTAGTCGGCCTCGGTGCCGATGACGCCCAGCAACAGCGGTCCTGCAAGCTGGCTCAGCGCGTAAGTGCTGCCGTACAGCGCGACCAGTCTTCCGCGCAGGCGCTCGATCACCAACTGGTTGATCCAGCTTTCACCCAGCACGAAAACGATGGTCAGGATCATGCCCAGCATCAGGCGCAGGACCAGCCAGACCGGATAATAGGGCAGCAGCGCCAGAGCCCCGACCGAAACCGCCCCGCTCCATAGACACAACCGCATCAGGTTGGCAGTTCCGAACCGCGATGCCAGCGCACTGGCCACGCCTGCTCCGACCAACACACCGACCGCAGGCATCGCCGCCATCACGCCAATGGCGAATGTGCCGTAACCCCAGTCTGCGAGCCTCAGCGAAACCAGCGGCATGCTGACGCCGATGGCCAGACCGACACTCAGGATCGAGGCCAGAACGGCAAAATAAGTACCCCAACGCATTTCCGTGTTCCTGCGGGTGAAGATTCAACGCCAAAAGCTGATCGTGCCCACCGCTCCGCGTCATATTCGAGCGCGGACGCGGAGCGTCCTGAGCCGCGTTAGCACACAGGAATGGGAACGATCATGCGCCCCGCGCTGTAACGCGGGGGCGCTTCAGGAGAGCAACCGCCTAGAGTTTGATCCAGGTGGCTTTCAGCTCGGTGTATTTGTCGAACGCGTGCAGCGACTTGTCACGGCCGTTACCGGACTGCTTGAAGCCACCGAACGGCGCGGTCATGTCGCCACCGTCATACTGGTTGATCCAGACACTACCGGCACGCAGGGCCTTGGCGGTCAGGTGCGCCTTGGAGATGTTGGAAGTCCAGACAGCTGCAGCAAGCCCGTACTGCGTGTCGTTGGCGATCTGGATGGCCTCTTCGGCAGTGTCGAAGGTCAACACCGACAGCACAGGCCCGAAGATTTCTTCCTGAGCGATTCTCATGGCGTTATTCACGCCATCGAAGATCGTCGGCTCGACATAAGTGCCGCCGGTTTCTTCCATGATGCGCTTGCCGCCCGCGACCAGTTTGGCGCCGTCGGCATGACCAGCCTCGATGTAGGACAGCACAGTGTCCATCTGCTGGGTATCGACCAGCGCACCGACGTTGGTGGCCGGGTCCAGCGGGTTGCCCGGCTTCCAGCCCTTGAGCGCTTCGATGACCAGCGGCAGGAAGCGGTCCTTGACGGAGCGCTCGACCAGCAGACGCGATCCGGCCGTGCACACCTCGCCCTGGTTGAAAGCAATCGCACTGGCGGCGGCGTGCGCAGCCGCTTCCAGATCAGGCGCATCGGCAAACACAATATTCGGGCTCTTGCCGCCCGCTTCCAGCCAGACACGCTTCATGTTCGATTCGCCGGAGTAGACCAGCAACTGCTTGGCGATCTTCGTCGAACCGGTAAACACCACGGTGTCCACGTCCATGTGCAGCGCCAGCGCCTTGCCAACGGTATGGCCGTAGCCCGGCAGCACATTGAGGACGCCTGCGGGAATGCCCGCTTCGATGGCCAGTTGGGCAATACGAATGGCCGTCAGTGGCGATTTTTCCGAAGGCTTGAGGACCACTGAGTTGCCGGTCGACAGCGCCGGACCGAGCTTCCAGCAAGCCATCATCAGCGGGAAGTTCCACGGCACGATGGCAGCGACTACACCGACCGGCTCGCGTGTGACGAGACCCAGTTGGTCATGAGGCGTCGCGGCGACCTCGTCATACAGTTTGTCGATGGCCTCGCCACTCCAGCTAAGCGCATTGGCGGCACCCGGAATGTCGACGCCCAGCGAATCGCTGATCGGCTTGCCCATATCCAGCGTCTCAAGCAGCGCCAGCTCGTCGGCATTCTGCTTGAGCAGACCGGCGAAACGGATCATGGCCGCCTTGCGCCTGGACGGTGCCAGACGCGACCAGACGCCGGAGTTGAAGGTGCTGCGAGCACTGGCGATGGCGCGTTCGGCATCGGCGACATCGCAACTGGCGATGCTGGCAAGCACGCGACCATCCACCGGACTGATGCAGTCAAAGGTCTCGCCGGACGCAGCGTGCGTGTACTCACCCTGAATGAAGGCACGACCTTCGATCTTCAGGTTCTGGGCACGCTTTTCCCAGTCGGCGCGGGTCAGAGCGATCATGCGGATGTCCTCCTTGTTGAACAGGCGTGTGTCATGATTGATTAAAGACACATTTCGCAATTTCGGGGTGACCGCCACCCTAAACCAGCCGCTTGGTAAAACCAATATATTTGACACCCGTAACGCTAAACGCGCTTGTTTGTTGATTTTATTAAACGGCCAGAACGCTCTAAAACGGGCACTATTGCCCGTCACGCCGCTCAAATCTCCATCATTTCAGCCTGAGGAACCCGCCATCATGAGCATCGAAAGCATTGTCGACTTCAGCGAAGCCAGCACCGCCGCCGAGCACTACCGGCCAGCACCGGAAAAGGTGTTCAAAGGCGATCCGCAACAAACCGTCTACAACCACTACAACAGCCCCTGCGGGCAAATGAATGCTGGCGTCTGGCAAGGAGAGATCGGGCAATGGCAGGTCAATTACACAGAGCATGAGTACTGCGAGATCGTGCAGGGCGTGTCGGTGCTGCGCGACGATCAGGGCCGCGCCAAAACGCTGCGGGCCGGAGACCGGTTCGTCATCCCGGCAGGCTTCAAGGGCACGTGGGAAGTGCTGGAAGCCTGCCGCAAGATTTACGTGGTGTTCGAGGCCAAAGATATAAACAAGTAACGCCAGACGCGTGGTTGATTGGACGACCCTAGGCACGTCCAATCCGGACATCATTCATAAGGGATTATGAAAAATGACCAACGAAGAAATCACCCAGGCCCTTCACTACCTGATCGGCAGCCGTTACGTCCCCACCGTCAAGGCCTATATTGGCGAACTGACCGGCCGAACCCGAATCGTCGGTCCGATGGATCGCAGCGACCGAATGCGCGATAACAACCGAATCCACATCACCGTCGACACGGCGGGCCTGATTTCGGACTTCAAATACTACTGATGAAGGCCTGCCCGCAAACGCCCGGTGCCACTCACCGGGCGTTTGCGTTTTCAGGGCAATGCCTGACTGTCCGTAGCAGAACCAGCCGAATGACAGGCACAAAAAAGCCCGCCATAGGCGGGCTTTCTTGCAGGTGACAGAATCAATTACTTGATTTTGCCTTCCTTGTACATCACGTGCTTGCGTACAACCGGATCGAATTTTTTGATTTCGATTTTATCCGGGGTAGTACGTTTGTTCTTGTCGGTGGTGTAGAAATGGCCTGTACCAGCGCTCGACACCAAACGGATCAATTCACGCATGATTCTCTCCCTTAAATTTTGCCGTCGCGACGCAGTTCAGCGAGCACAACTTCGATGCCACGCTTGTCGATGATACGCATGCCTTTAGCAGATACGCGCAGACGAACAAAACGCTTCTCGCCTTCAACCCAGAAGCGGTGATGCTGCAGGTTTGGCAGGAAACGACGACGGGTTTTGTTGTTTGCGTGGGAAATGTTATTCCCGGTTACCGGACCCTTACCGGTAACTTGACAGACTCTCGACATGCCTCAGCCCTCTAAAACCACATGCCCAACCCGGCATGGGTTGGCCGCTTAATCTCTCAGTCATTTGGCGCCAGGCGCCGCGTTTCTTTAAGGGTCTTACCGGCTACACCTACAGTGAAGGAACCGGGCCCCTAGAAAAGAGCGCTGCTTTATACCAGAAAGCCTTGCGCGCAACAACAGGCAATGCACTCTACAGCAATCGGGCAGGCCTTGCGCGGCGCTTGAATCAAGCGATGCGGGGCGCGCTGGCAAAAGACCGCTCGTCGCTCCGTGGCGATTGTTCTGCGCCAGCACATGGTCTAGGGTTAGTCCCTCACCAGACTGCGCCGGCAGATGGGGCCCTTTCTGAACAGGAATTTCGCCATGCGCCTTGCTGCACTTCCCTTTTTGCTTGTCCCGCTGCTGCTCCCGATTGCCTCTCAGGCGGCGAGCCTTGCGGTCTGCACCGAGGCCAGCCCGGAGGGCTTCGACGTGGTGCAGTACAACTCGCTGACCACCACCAATGCTTCGGCCGACGTGCTGATGAATCGCCTTGTGGAGTTCGATGCCAAAAGCGGCAAGCTGGTGCCTGGCCTGGCGGAGAGCTGGACCGTTTCCGAGGACGGCCTGACCTACACCTTCAAGCTGCGCCCCGGTGTGAAGTTCCACACCACTGATTACTTCAAGCCCACCCGTGAACTGACGGCCGACGATGTTCTGTTCAGCTTCCAGCGCATGCTCGATCCGCAAAACCCGTGGCACAAGGTCGCCCAGAGCGGCTTCCCGCACGCGCAGTCCATGCAGTTGCCAGCACTGATCAAGACCCTCGATGCGCCTGACATCCACACCGTGAAATTCACCCTCAACCATGCCGATTCGACCTTCCTCGCCACGCTGAGCATGGGCTTCGCCTCGATCTATTCGGCCGAATACACCGCGCAACTGCTGAAGGCGGGCACGCCAGAGAAACTGAACAGCCAGCCCATCGGCACGGGGCCGTTCGTGTTCAAACGCTTCCAGAAAGACGCCGTGGTGCGTTACGAGGCGTTCGACGATTACTTCGCAGGCAAGTCCGGCATCGACACGCTGGTGTACGCCATCACTCCGGACGCCAATGTGCGCCTGCAGAAGATCCGCCAGAACGAATGCCAGATCGCCCTTTCGCCCAAGCCCCTCGATATTCAGGCCGCCAGCAAGGACGCTTCGTTGAAGGTTGAAAAGACCGAGGCGTTCATGACCGCGTTTGTGGCGATCAACAGTCAGCATCCACCGTTCGACAAACCGGAAGTCCGTCAGGCGGTTAACCTGGCCTTCGACAAGGCCAGCTACCTGAAGGCTGTGTTCGAGGGCACCGCCGAAACCGCCAGCGGGCCTTATCCGCCGAACACCTGGAGCTTCGCCAAGGACCTGCCCGGTTATCCTCATGACGTCGCCAAAGCCAAGGCGCTGTTGGCCAAGGCCGGTTTGAAGGATGGCTTCAAGACCACCCTCTGGACACGTCCGTCCGGGAGTCTGCTGAACCCGAACCCGAGCCTGGGCGCACAAATGCTTCAGGCTGATCTGAAGCAGATCGGCATTGATGCAGAAATCAGGGTCATCGAGTGGGGCGAGCTGATTCGCCGCGCCAAGGCGGGTGAGCACGACCTGCTGTTCATGGGCTGGGCGGGCGACAATGGCGACCCGGATAACTTCCTGACGCCTCAGTTCTCCTGCGCGGCCGTGCAGTCGGGCACCAACTTCGCCCGTTACTGCGACAAGACGCTGGACAAGCTGATCAGCGACGGCAAGTCCATCAGCGATCAGGCCGCACGCAGCAAGCTCTACCACCAGGCACAGACGCAGATCCAGCAACAGGCCCTGTGGATACCCCTCGCCCACCCGACCGCCGCTGCACTGGTGCGCAAGGACGTGACCGGCTATCAGGTCAGCCCGTTCGGCCGGCAGGACTTCTACAAGGTGCAGGTGAAGTAAAGCTCTCAAGCTAATCGTTTGATCGTGCCCATGCTCTGCGTGGGCCACGCTCAACGCGGCATGAACGCCGTTTCCGACGGGAGCCGGCCTGCCGGCGCTGCGGTTTCTGCAGCGCCATATCCGGGACTGCGCTCAAGCTATCGCCGGCAAGCCGCCTCCCACAACGGTGTGAACTATTGCCCATTGGCGCAACGTCAAAGACCGGCATAAACCCGCACGGCGGGAACGAGCGTGTTCGCTACATCAACCCCCGCTCCACCATCGACAGCGGCTCGCCATCACCCACAATCACGTGGTCGAGCACCTGAACATCCACCAGCAACAAGGCTTCCTTGAGACGCCTTGTCAGGTCGATGTCTGACCGACTGGGGTCGGTAATGCCCGAAGGGTGGTTGTGGCACAGGATCAGACTGGCGGCGTTGTGGGCCATGGCGCGCTTCACCACCTGCCGCGGGTGCACGTACGCCGAGTTGATCGTGCCGCGAAACAGCACTTCGAAGGTCATGACCCGATGCTTGTTATCCAGAAACAGGCAGCCAAACACTTCATGCGGCTCATGGCGCAGCAACGCCTTCAGGTAACTGCGAACCTGAAGAGGACTTTCCAGCACCGAATCACGACGCAACGATTCGGCCATGTGCCGACGCGCCATTTCCATGACCGCCTGTAACTGAGCGAACTTTGCAGGTCCCAGCCCCAGTTGCCCGGTGAATTCGTCCAGACTTGCATCCAGTAACGGTCTCAGTCCGCCAAACTGATTCAACAAATGACGGGCCAGGTCTACAGCGCTTTTTCCGGCCACTCCCGTGCGCAAAAAGATCGCCAGCAACTCGGCGTCTGACAGGCTGCCTGCCCCCAGTTCCAGCAAACGTTCCCGTGGGCGTTCGGCCGTGGGCCAACTGCGAATACTCATAGCACTTCCCTGTGGTTGAGCACCTGTTCCGGTGCGGTCGCTGTGCTATCTTAGCCCATCTTTTTTACGCGACGATCTGGCCTGGGGAGGCGTCCTGGCCGTCGCGTCAACACTTGACCAAAAAGGCAGGCCTATGCAGCGGCTGTATCGAAAACGCATCGTTCTGGGCGTCGGCGGCGGCATTGCCGCGTACAAGAGCGCCGAACTGGTTCGCCGGTTGCGCGACCAGGGTGCGGAAGTCCGGGTCGTCATGACCCGGGGCGGAGCCGAGTTCATAACACCCCTGACCATGCAGGCCCTTTCCGGCCACCCCGTGCACCTGGACCTTCTGGACCCTGCCGCTGAAGCGGCGATGGGGCATATCGAGCTGGCCAAATGGGCAGACCTGATCCTCATCGCCCCGGCGACAGCCGACCTGATCGCACGGCTGGCACAGGGCATCGCCAACGACCTGCTGACCACCATTGTGCTTGCGACAGATGCCACCGTGGCCATCGCCCCTGCGATGAACCAGGCCATGTGGCGCGATGCGTCGGTACAGGCCAATACCCGCTTGCTGGAAGACCGTGATTTCCGTGTATTCGGCCCGGCCTCCGGCAGCCAGGCCTGCGGCGACGTGGGCTTCGGGCGTATGCTTGAGCCCAACGATCTGGCGCAGTGCGCGGCCGATTGCTTTCAGCGCCTGAGCCTGACCGGCAAGCATGTGGTGATCACCGCGGGCCCGACTCAGGAAAACATCGATCCGGTGCGCTACATCACCAACCACAGCTCCGGCAAAATGGGGTTCGCCCTCGCTGAAGCGGCTGTGGAAGCGGGCGCGCGCGTCACGCTGATCACCGGCCCCGTGAACCTGCCGACACCGGATCGCGTCTCGCGCATCGACGTAGTCAGTGCCCGCGACATGCTGGCGGCCTGCGAGGCGGCGATTCCCTGCGACCTGTTCATCGCCTCGGCTGCGGTTGCGGATTACCGCCCGGAAGTCATCGCGCCTCACAAACTCAAGAAAGATCCCACAAACGGTGACGGCCTGTTGCTGCAGATGGTCCGCAACCCGGACATTCTGGCCACTATCGCCACCCGCCCGGATCGCCCGTTCAGTGTCGGTTTTGCCGCCGAGACCGAGCATCTTCTCGACTATGCTGCACGCAAGCTCAAGGACAAGAACCTCGACCTGATCGTCGCCAATGACGTGGCCAATCCCAGCATTGGCTTCAACAGTGAAGAGAACGCCTGCAGCGTGATCGACCGAGCGTTGCACGCAACGCTTTTCGCCCAGACCAGCAAGGCCAAGATTGCCCGCCAGCTGATCACTTTTATCGCCGACCGCATGAATCAGGTTTAACTACGAATGCACGCTCTACAAGCCAAGATCCTCGACCCTCGCATTGGCAACGAATTTCCGCTTCCGGCCTATGCCACTGTCGGCTCCGCCGGCCTGGACCTGCGCGCCATGCTCAAGGAGGACACCGTCCTCGAACCGGACCAGACCTTGCTGATCCCCACCGGCCTGTCGATCTACATTGGCGACCCCGGCCTTGCCGCGATGATCCTGCCGCGCTCGGGCCTTGGCCACAAACACGGCATTGTGCTGGGCAATCTGGTGGGTCTGATCGACTCCGATTACCAGGGCGAACTGATGGTGTCCTGCTGGAACCGTGGCCAGACTGCATTCACCATTTCGATTGGCGAGCGTATTGCGCAACTGGTGCTGGTGCCTGTGGTACAGGCGCACTTCGAACTGGTTGAAGAGTTCGATGAAAGCCAGCGTGGCGCAGGCGGTTTCGGGCACTCCGGCAGTCACTGATCGCCTGTTGAACGTCGCACCGGCTCAGGGAATGAAGCGTGGGGAGAGGTCGTTGAAAGGCATTCAGAATAATCCGTCAAAACACCCTGTATCGGCCGCCTACCCGCTGCCCGCCGCGAGCATGCAGTCGCTTTCCCCCGGCCTGATTCCCGCTGCTGCGGGGCTGGTTATCGCGCTGGTCGTCGCATGGCTGGGCGTCTCGAACAGCCCGCAGGAGCAGGACCGTGTCACCCAGGCCTGGGGCAATAGTCAGGCGCAGGCAGTCAACCTGGCCCTCAGGCAGATCAGCGCCGACACCCAGGCGGCTGCCTCCGGCCCGCTTCTGGTCCAGGCCCTGCAAGGCAACGACGCCGCTGCGTTGATCGCGGCGCAGGATCACCTGACGCGCTGGGATGGTCTGGCTGGCGCGCGCCTCAATCCCAAAGGTCTCGCCGACGTGGACCCGAGCGGCGCGCTGCCTGTGACCTATGCCACCCTCGACATGCTGAACAAGGCCGCGCGAGGCGAAACGGTTGCTCCCGAGGCACGCAAGACCGGCGAGCGCTGGCTGATCTACAGCGCAGCACCTGTCCGCTCCGCTCCTGGCCAGCCGGTCAGTGGGACCTTGCTGCTGGCCTTCGATCCGCAACGCCTGATCAACGCGCTGCCGACCATTGAAGAGGGTGCCGGGCGGGTCGTGCTGAGCCAGCAGTTTGGCAACGGGCCGGCACAGATTTTCCTTGAGCGAGGTCAGGCGGACGGCGGCAAACCGCAGACGTTCGACACCGGGTATCCAGGCTGGAAGCTTGAATTTACACCGGGCCCCGCTTCAAAAGGTTCGTCCCCGATTCTGTTTCTGTTACTGGCTGCAATCATCGCCGCAGCAGGCGTAATACTGGGGATGTATAGAAACGAGAGGGCTCTGCAGCGCCTCATTTGCGATGACGCTCGTCAGCTGGATCAGTTGCTTCAAGAACTCTCGAGCGGAAAAGCCGTCAAACCGTTCGGCTTGAGCCTCCCGGCCCTTGGAGGTCTGGCTCAGGCCCTGGCTCGTGTTTCGCTTCGTGGCCAACCCCAGGCATCACCCGCTCTGGTCACGAACAGGGAAACCGGCGCACACATGACGACAGGCAGCGAGTCGACCCCCATCGCTGCTCCCGGCACCGATTGGACGGACCCGCTGTTTCAAGATACCGATATTCTCGATATCGACCTTCTCGACGAAAACCAGGACTTCCTGAGATCGGAGCATCCCATCGCTATGAACAGCCCAGCATCCGTGGCACCCAAACTCCCTGATACCATTTTCCGCGCCTATGACATCCGTGGCGTGGTCGGGGACACCCTCAGCGCTGAGACCGCCTACTGGATCGGCCGCGCCATTGGCTCCGAGAGCCTGGCGCAGAACGAACCCAACGTCAGCGTTGGCCGCGATGGCCGCCTTTCCGGCCCCGAGCTGGTTGAACAACTGATTCAGGGCCTGCACGACAGCGGCTGCCACGTCAGCGATGTCGGCCTGGTGCCGACGCCTGCGCTGTATTACGCAGCCAACGTGCTGGCAGGCAAGACCGGCGTCATGCTGACAGGCAGCCACAACCCGAAGGACTACAACGGCTTCAAGATCGTGATCGCTGGCGACACGCTGGCCAACGAGCAGATCCAGGCACTGCACGAGCGCATCAAGACCAACAACCTGACATCGCAAAAAGGCAGCATCACCAAGGTCAACATCCTCGATCGCTACTTCAAGCAGATCAAGGACGACATCGTCATGGCTCGCAAGCTCAAGGTCGTGGTCGATTGCGGCAATGGCGCTGCAGGCGTCATCGCTCCGCAACTGATCGAAGCGCTGGGCTGTGAAGTGATTTCCCTGTTCGCCGAAGTTGACGGCAACTTCCCGAATCACCACCCGGATCCGGGCAAGCTGGAAAACCTTCAGGACCTGATTGCCAAGGTCAACGAGACCGGCGCCGATCTGGGTCTGGCCTTTGACGGCGACGGCGACCGTGTCGGCGTCGTCACCAACAAGGGCAACGTGGTTTATCCGGATCGCCTGTTGATGCTGTTCGCGCTGGATGTGCTGAAGCGCAATCCGGGTGCCGACATCATTTTCGACGTCAAATGCACACGCCGTCTGACGCCGCTGATCAGCGAACACGGTGGCCGTCCGGTCATGTGGAAAACCGGTCACTCGCTGATCAAGAAGGAAATGAAGAAAAGCGGCGCCCTGCTCGCTGGCGAAATGAGCGGCCATATCTTCTTCAAGGAGCGCTGGTTCGGTTTCGACGACGGCATCTACAGCGCAGCACGCCTGCTGGAAATCCTCAGCCAGGAGTCGACCTCTGCCGAAGACCTGTTCGAGACCTTCCCGAACGACATTTCGACGCCCGAGATCAACATCAAGGTGACGGACGTCACGAAGTTCAGCATCATCGAAGCCCTTGAAAAAGACGCCCAGTGGGGCGACGCCAAACTGACCAGTATCGACGGAGTCCGCGTAGACTATCCGAAAGGCTGGGGCCTGGTTCGCGCGTCCAACACAACGCCTGTTCTGGTGCTGCGCTTCGAAGCCGAAACCGAGGCCGAATTGCAGCGCATCAAGGATGTGTTCCACGCCGAGCTCAAGAAAGTTGCGCCGGACCTCGATCTTCCTTTTTGATTGCTTTCCCTTTTGACTGGAGCCCTGAATGACCCTCGAACGTGATGCCGCCTCTAATGTAGCCAAGGTTCTTTCCGAAGCGCTGCCTTACATTCGCCGCTTTGTCGGCAAGACGCTGGTTATCAAGTACGGCGGCAACGCCATGGAAAGCGAAGAGCTGAAAACCGGCTTCGCTCGCGACATCGTGTTGATGAAAGCAGTGGGCATCAACCCGGTGGTCGTCCATGGCGGAGGGCCTCAGATCGGTGATCTGCTCAAGCGCCTGTCGATCGAAAGCCACTTCATCGATGGCATGCGCGTCACCGACGCCCAGACCATGGACGTTGTGGAAATGGTGCTGGGTGGCCAGGTCAACAAGGACATCGTCAACCTGATCAACCGTCATGGCGGCAGCGCCATCGGCCTGACCGGTAAAGACGCGGAGCTGATTCGTGCGAAGAAGCTGACCGTCACACGCCAGACGCCGGAAATGACCAAGCCTGAAATCATCGACATCGGCCATGTGGGCGAAGTGGTGGGCATCAATACCGACCTGCTCAACATGCTGGTCAAAGGTGATTTCATCCCGGTCATCGCGCCTATCGGCGTGGGCGCGGATGGTGAGTCCTACAACATCAACGCCGACCTGGTCGCAGGCAAGGTTGCCGAGGCCCTCAAGGCCGAGAAACTGATGCTGCTGACCAATATTGCCGGCCTGATGGACAAACAGGGCCAGGTCCTGACCGGCCTGACCACCGAGCAAGTGAATACCTTGATTGCCGACGGCACGATCTACGGCGGCATGCTGCCAAAGATCAAATGTGCACTGGAAGCCGTGCAAGGTGGCGTGACCACTTCACACATCATCGACGGGCGCGTTCCGAATGCCGTGCTGCTGGAAATCTTCACCGACACAGGCGTAGGCACGCTGATCAGTAACCGCAAGCGCTACTGATCACCTCGTCTCAGCGACAAAAAGGCCCCGCCAGCAGACGCTGACGGGGCCTTTGCTTTTCCATGCACCTCAGCGGGTCAGTTGCTGCACACGCAGCCTGTCTGCTGCAAAGTCCGCCTCGGCCTTGGCGCGTGAGGCCTGATAGCCTGCGATGTCGGCCTGCAGCTTTTGCTGTTGGCTGCGCAGGTCATCCAATTGCTCGATGATCGATTGCGGAACCGGACGCCCTGCCCGCTCCTGATCGGCAGCCTGCCCTTGAAGGCTGCGCTGTTGCGTGGCGAGCCCCTGAGCGTTGCCCTGAGCGACGTCGATCAGCGTATCCAGCTCGGCCAGCTTGCGGGTTTTTACCCGGTCCACTTCTTCGACGCTGCCGTACAGGCTGAGGAGTTTCGCGTTGGCCTCGGCCTGAACCCTGGCCACTTCGGCCTGACGAATCTGCTCGGTAGTGGGCGCTGGCGGGATCACCTGCACCACACGACCGCGGGCATTGAGTATTTCATAGCCATTGGCGACGTATTCGGCCGGCACACCCAGGCGGTCGATGACCGTGACACCGCGACTGTCGATGTACCGGTATAGCCGCACCTCGGGAGGCTCGGCAGCCTGCACGGAGGCGGACGCAAGCACAGTGAGCGACAGCCACAGCGTCAATGTGCCTGATTTGCGTACAAGCCTCTGCAATGCGCCTGACGGGCATTGCCTGTGCGCCCGCCGGAACGGCATATCAGATACCGTACTGCGAGCGGTAAGCCTCTACAGCAGGCAGGTGTTGCTTGAGCTGAGAATCATCCGCCAGAAATTCCAGCACCTGATTCAACGAAACGATGCTCACGACTGGAATGCCGAAGTCGCGCTCGACTTCCTGAATCGCCGACAACTCACCATTGCCACGCTCCTGACGGTTCAATGCGATCAGAACACCCGCAGCCCTGGCTTCCTGGGCACTGATGATCTGCATCACTTCACGAATGGCAGTGCCGGCCGTGATCACGTCGTCGATGATCAACACATCACCGGTCAGTGGTGCGCCGACCAGACTGCCGCCTTCGCCGTGCGCCTTGGCCTCCTTGCGGTTGAAACACCAGGGCAGGTCACGGTCATGATGCTCGGCCAGTGCGACAGCCGTAGCGGCCGCCAGCGGAATGCCCTTGTAGGCCGGCCCGAACAGAACATCAAAGGAAATACCGCTTTCGACTACCGCTGCCGCGTAGAAGCGTCCGAGCTGCGCAAGGGCCGACCCGCTGTTGAACAGGCCGGCATTAAAGAAGTAGGGGCTGGTGCGTCCAGACTTGAGCGTGAACTCACCGAAGCGCAGCACGCCGCGATCTATGGCAAAACGAATGAAATCGCGTTGATACGCCTGCATAAAAAAAGCCTCGAAAGCACGGATTTAGCTAATTGGGTAGAGCTCGGGTATCATACACGCACGTGATTTTTGGGGCCATTTATGCGGATCATCAGTGTGAACGTAAATGGCATTCAGGCTGCGGTCGAGCGCGGGTTGCTCAGCTGGCTGCAAGCTCAGAATGCCGACGTCATCTGCTTACAGGACACCCGCGCCTCCACCTTTGAACTGGATGATCCAGCCTTTCAGCTGGATGGTTACTTCCTCTATGCCTGCGAAGCCGAAGTCCCCGCTCAGGGTGGCGTGGCGCTTTATTCGCGGTTGCAACCGAAGGCGGTGATCAGCGGCCTCGGCTTCGAGACAGCCGACCGCTACGGGCGTTACCTGCAAGCCGATTTCGACAAAGTCAGTATTGCAACCCTGCTCTTCCCTTCCGGGATGAACGGGGATGAAGACCTGAATCAGAAATTCAAGCTCATGGACGACTTCGGCAAGTACATGGACAAGCAGCGCCGCAAGCGTCGCGAGTACATTTACTGCGGTTCGCTCTATGTGGCGCAGCAGAAGCTCGACATCAAGAACTGGCGCGACAGCCAGCAATCTCCTGGCTTCCTGGCGCCGGAACGTGCCTGGATGGACGAGATCGTTGGCACCATGGGCTATGTCGATGCCCTGCGTGAAGTCAGTCGTGAAGGCGATCAGTACAGCTGGTGGCCGGACAACGAGCAGGCCGAGATGCTGAATCTGGGCTGGCGCTTCGACTACCAGATCCTGACGCCTGGTCTGCGCCGCTTCGTGCGCAGCGCCCGTCTGCCCCGCCAGCCGCGCTTCTCGCAACACGCGCCGCTGATCGTGGACTACGACTGGACCCTGACGATCTGATTGCCACGCGACACCCGAACACGAAAAAGCCGACTTGATGTCGGCTTTTTGTGCTGCTTGCGATTGTGATTACTTCAGCAGACGCCAAGTGAACGGGTAGCGGTAATCCACCCCTTCGTTGGCCTTCACGCCAGCAATGATCGTCAGCACCAGAGCGCCGAGCCCCACCAGCATGAACAACGCAAAGCCGATGACCACGAGCATCAGAAGGATGCTGACCGTGGCTGCAATCGCAACCGTGATCTGAAAGTTCAGCGCTTCCCTGCCCTGCGCATCGATAAACGGATCACTGTCCTTCTTCATCTGCCAGAGAATCAATGGTCCCAGCAGATTGCCGAACGGAAACATAACTCCCAAGAATGCAGACAAGTGACAGAGCATCGCCCACTGACGGGCGCTTTGAGCCGGTTTCTGCAACGGATGCTGGCTGTCACTCATGGTCATGCTCCAGGGCTATCAGTCGGCCAGTGCGGCGCGCTGCAATTCGAACAATTCGGTCATACCCTTCTGCGCCAGCGCCAGCATTGCGTTCAACTCTTCAGGCTGGAACGGCGCGCCTTCGGCAGTGCCCTGCACTTCGATGAAACCACCTGCGCTGGTCATGACCACGTTCAGGTCGGTCTCGGCAGCGGAGTCTTCCAGATAGTCCAGATCAAGCACTGGCTCGCCCTGATACATGCCGACCGACACCGCAGCAATCATCTGCTTGAGTGGATCGCCGCCTTTCAGACCGCCACGCTTCTTGATCATTTTCAAGGCGTCGGCCAGCGCAACCATCGCGCCGGTGATGGACGCGGTACGTGTGCCACCGTCCGCCTGAATGACATCGCAATCGACGTACAGGGTGACATCGCCCAGCTTGGACATGTCCAGCGCAGCGCGCAGCGAACGGCCGATCAGGCGCTGGATTTCCAGGGTACGACCGCCCTGCTTGCCGCGGCTGGCTTCACGCTGGTTACGCTCGCCAGTGGCACGTGGCAGCATGCCATATTCAGCCGTCAACCAGCCCTGGCCCTGACCTTTCAGGAAGCGCGGCACGCCATTCTCGACGCTGACGGTGCAGATCACCTTGGTGTCACCGAACTCGACCAGCACAGAACCCTCGGCGTGTTTGGTGTAGTTGCGGGTGATGCGGATCGAGCGGAGCTGATCGGCGGCGCGACCACTTGGACGTTTCATCTGGGATACCTGTACTGAGACGGAAAACTGCCGAGCATTATAGAGGCCATCGTCCGGACAGGGCATCTCTTAAAGTCGCCGCCGACCGACCGCCAAGGCTGAAAGGCTCTGAAACGGGGCTTTGAGCCATTATCCGTGCAGGCAAAAAAAGTCTTGCACGGTTTGTCACACTGCCGGATTGGGAGCCTGCGCCGCACTGCGCTACAATCCTGCGCCTTTGCAGCCTGTCGGCTTTCACGACATCCACGGCAGCCGCTCAACGCATGTGCGGACTCGACCGCCCGGACTGAATCAAGAGGTATTCCCATGGTGCACAGCATGACTGCCTTCGCCCGAGTAGAACGGGCCGGTGCCCAGGGCACACTGAGCTGGGAACTGCGCTCGGTCAATCATCGCTACCTTGAACCGCATCTGCGCCTGCCCGAGTCATTCCGGGACCTGGAAGGCGGGATTCGCGAAGCGCTGCGTCAGGGCCTGTCGCGTGGCAAGATCGAATGCACATTACGCTTTGTCGAAGAAACTGCAGGCAAGCCCCTGCAGGTGGATCGCGAGCGCGCCAGCCAGTTGATCGCCGCAGCGGAATCCGTTGCCGGCCTGATCAAGCAGCCCGCCCCGCTCAACCCACTCGAAGTGCTGGCCTGGCCTGGTGTTCTGGTGGCCGACGCCAACGACCCGCAGGCGCTGAACAACGAAGCGCTGATGCTGTTCAACGAAGCACTCACCGAATTGAAGAACGGCCGCGGCCGCGAAGGCGCGGATCTGGCGAAACTTCTCGACGAACGACTGGCCTCCATCACTGAAGAAGTCGTCACCCTGCGCACGCTCGTGCCGCAGATGCTCGCCACCCAGCGTCAGAAAGTTCTGGATCGCTTCGCCGACATGAAGGCCGAGCTGGATCCGCAGCGCCTGGAACAGGAAATGGTCCTGCTGGCGCAGAAAAGCGACGTCGCCGAAGAACTGGATCGCCTGAGCACTCACGTCACCGAAGTACGCCGCGTACTCAAGACCGGCGGCCAGGCGGGTCGCCGCCTGGACTTCCTGATGCAGGAACTGAATCGCGAAGCCAACACACTGGGCTCCAAAGCCTTCGACCCACGCAGCACGCAAGCGGCCGTCAACCTGAAAGTGTTGATCGAGCAGATGCGTGAACAAGTGCAGAATATTGAGTAAGGCTGAACCTGACATGACCCACAAATCCGGCACCCTGTACATCATTTCCGCGCCATCCGGCGCGGGCAAGACCAGCCTGGTCAATGCCCTGATCCAGGCTCAGCCGCAGATCCGCGTTTCGGTGTCGCACACCACCCGCGCCATGCGCCCGGGCGAAGCAGACGGGGTGAACTACCACTTCGTCGACCGCGCAGAATTTACCCGCATGATCGACCATGGCGATTTTCTCGAGCAGGCCGAAGTCTTCGGCAACCTGTACGGCACCTCGCAAAGCCATCTGCAACAGACGCTGGATGAAGGTCATGACCTGATTCTGGAAATCGACTGGCAGGGCGCCCAGCAGGTTCGCGCCAAGATGCCTCACACCCGTTCGATCTTCATCCTGCCGCCAAGCCAGCAGGCACTGCGCCAGCGTCTGACCAACCGTGGCCAGGACAGCGACGAGATCATCGAAAACCGGATGCGTGAGGCCGTCAGCGAGATGAGCCATTACAACGAGTACGAATACATCGTGGTCAACGATGATTTCGCCGGCGCGCTGGAAGACCTGAAGTCCATTTTCCGCGCCAATCGCCTGACCCAGCAGCATCAGCAAGAGCAATACAGCGAGCTTTTTCAGCAATTGCTGGCTTGATCAGGCTGTTTCAACGCGGCAGACTGCAGGTCATATACAGACCGTTTGTGGCATGCCGCTTGCTGCTTGCGGTAGTCCGCTTGTAAACTACCGAGTCCGCTCGCCCATCCGGGCATCGCGCATACGCATTTGCTACGAGGAATACCCATGGCCCGCGTGACCGTTGAAGACTGCCTAGAACACGTCGATAACCGCTTCGAGCTGGTCATGCTCGCTACCAAGCGTTCGCGTCAACTCGCCACCGGCGGCAAAGAGCCGAAGCTGGCGTGGGAAAACGACAAGCCTACCGTTGTGGCCCTGCGTGAAATCGCGGCTGGCCTGATGGATTATGCCGTTATTGCAGAAGCCGAAATCGTTGAAGATGAACCATTGTTCGCAGCGTTCGAGGACGAGTCCAACGAGGCCGTCTAAGCCTATGCCGGGTCGACGTGTTACGGCGCAGGGTAAAAGCCATCGGCAGGGGGTAGCGCCTTGCCGAGCATAGACGCCCTCGCCGACAGACTGTCGGCCTACCTCGGCAAGGACCAGGTCAATCTGGTCCGCCGAGCGTATTTCTACGCCGAACAAGCCCACGATGGCCAGCGCCGTCGAAGCGGCGAAGCCTACGTCACGCACCCTCTCGCGGTGGCGAATATTCTTGCCGACATGCACATGGACCATCAGAGCCTGATGGCGGCGATGCTGCATGACGTGATCGAAGACACCGGGATTGCCAAGGAAGCGCTCAGCGCACAGTTTGGCGAAACCGTGGCCGAACTGGTCGATGGGGTCAGCAAACTGACCCAGATGAACTTCGAGACCAAGGCCGAGGCACAGGCCGAGAACTTTCAGAAAATGGCCATGGCCATGGCCCGCGATATCCGCGTGATTCTGGTCAAGCTCGCCGACCGCCTGCACAACATGCGCACCCTGGAAGTCCTGTCCGGTGAAAAGCGCCGTCGCATCGCGAAAGAAACCCTCGAAATCTACGCCCCCATCGCCAACCGCCTGGGCATGCACAGCGTGCGTATCGAATTCGAGGATCTGGGCTTCAAGGCCATGTACCCGATGCGGTCCTCGCGGATCAATCAGGCGGTCAAGCGCGCCCGTGGCAACCGCAAGGAACTGGTCAACAAAATCGAAGAATCCCTGAGCCATTGCCTTGCCGTCGACGGCATCGAAGGCGATGTCAGCGGACGACAGAAGCACCTGTACGGCATCTACAAGAAGATGCGGGGCAAGCGTCGGGCCTTCAACGAGATCATGGACGTCTACGCGTTCCGCATCATCGTCGACAAGGTCGATACCTGCTATCGCGTGCTGGGCGCTGTGCATAATCTGTACAAACCGTTGCCCGGCCGTTTCAAGGATTACATCGCCATTCCCAAGGCTAACGGCTACCAGTCGCTGCACACCACCCTGTTCGGCATGCACGGCGTGCCCATCGAAATCCAGATCCGCACTCGTGAAATGGAAGAGATGGCCAACAACGGGATCGCCGCGCACTGGCTCTACAAATCCAGCGACGACGAACAACCCAAGGGCACGCATGCTCGCGCCCGCCAATGGGTCAAGGGCGTGCTGGAAATGCAGCAGCGTGCCGGCAACTCGCTGGAATTCATCGAGAGCGTCAAGATCGACCTGTTCCCGGACGAGGTCTACGTCTTCACGCCCAAGGGCCGGATCATGGAGCTGCCCAAAGGCTCCACGGCGGTGGACTTCGCCTATGCGGTTCACACCGATGTCGGCAACAGCTGCATCGCCTGCCGGATCAATCGTCGACTGGCGCCGCTCTCGGAACCGTTGCAGAGCGGTTCGACCGTCGAAATCGTCAGCGCACCCGGCGCGCGCCCCAACCCGGCATGGCTGAACTTCGTTGTCACTGGCAAGGCGCGCACCCACATTCGTCATGCCCTCAAGCTGCAACGCCGCTCCGAATCCATCAGTCTGGGCGAGCGCCTGTTGAACAAGGTCCTCAATGGCTTCGAAAGCAGTCTGGACAAGATTCCTGCCGAGCGCGTGCAACTGGCCTTGAACGAATACCGTGTCGAAGTGCTGGAAGACCTGCTCGAAGACATCGGCCTTGGCAATCGCATGGCTTACGTCGTCGCCCGCCGCCTGTTGGGCGAAGGCGATCAGTTGCCAAGTCCGGAAGGTCCGCTGGCGATTCGCGGCACCGAAGGCCTGGTGCTCAGCTACGCCAAGTGCTGCACGCCGATCCCGGGCGATCCGATTGTGGGTCACCTGTCCGCCGGCAAGGGCATGGTCGTGCACCTGGACAACTGCCGCAACATCAGCGAAATCCGCCACAACCCGGAAAAGTGCATCCAGCTCTCCTGGGCCAAGGATGTGACCGGCGAATTCAATGTCGAGCTGCGCGTCGAGCTGGAACATCAGCGCGGCCTGATCGCCCTGCTGGCCAGCAGCGTCAACGCCGCTGACGGCAACATCGAAAAAATCAGCATGGACGAGCGTGACGGCCGCATCAGCGTGGTCCAGCTCGTGGTCAGTGTGCACGACCGAGTGCACCTGGCCCGCGTGATCAAGAAACTACGCGCACTGACCGGGGTCACACGCATCACCCGGATGCGCTCGTAGGCAATCCCATTTTCAGGAGTTCTTCATGACCAAGACTGTCATCACCAGCGAAAAAGCCCCGGCGGCCATCGGCCCTTACTCGCAGGCGATCAAGGCTGGCAATACCGTCTACATGTCCGGCCAGATCCCTCTGGACCCGAAAACCATGGAACTGGTCGACGGCATCGAAGCCCAGATCACCCAGGTCTTCGAGAACCTGAAGTCCGTTGCCGAAGCGGCTGGCGGCTCGTTCAAGGACATCGTGAAGCTGAACATCTTCCTGACCGACCTGGGCCATTTCGCCAAGGTCAACGAGATCATGGGCACCTACTTTGCGCAGCCTTATCCGGCGCGTGCAGCCATCGGTGTTGCCGCACTGCCGCGTGGCGCGCAGGTCGAGATGGACGCGATTCTCGTCATCGAATAAATCCCCCAGCGGAGCGTTGCTGCGCTCCGCTCTCCCTGAAGGAAGGAATCTGTTATGCGTTCCGCGCTCGCCATTTCACTGCTGGCCGTTGTTCTCGGCGGCTGTTCCAGCATCGCCGACCGCAACCCGGACGGCACCTGGATCAACCAGACCGCCATCGATGCCGCAGTCAAGCAGGGCAACCTGCGTCAGGCGCTGCTCGCCAACGGCCCCAATCTTGAGTGGCAGATCAACTCCAAGACCAATCAGGCGGTGTATTCCAACGGCTTTGAGCTGGGTGAAGGCAAGATCGTCAGCGCCGCCGAAGGCAGACTGCACATCGACTTCTACGGTAATTTCTTCGAAGACCTGAGCGTCAAGGGTGACGAACTGGTTCAGGCCGCCAGCGAATCCGGTCCTGAGCAACACTTCGAAAAACCGAAAAACACCGTACCCGAAGGCGCCCAGCCAGGCAGCAGCTTTGAAAAAGCGCTGTATGCGGCGTACATGGGCGGCAAATGGACCATCGTCGAAGGCGACGGCAAGGGCAGCACCGTGCAGTTCATGCCGGACGGCAGCGTGCAGGGCCTACCGGAAAACGATCGCTTCGCACTCTGCCTGGCTGGCGATTGTGCGGCCATGAGCGGCGAATACGACAGCATGTGGCTGGAGAAGGCCGAGCAAGGCAACCCGTGGATCTTCGCCCGCAAAGGCAAGCAACTGGAGATCTTCCAGGCCGTCAACAACGCAGGTGCCGATCAGATGCCCGAACTGCGTCCGGGTGCTCGCCGCTGGTTGCTTGAGCAGCAGTAAGCCGGTGACTCACCCATAAAAAAGCGCCTTCAAGTGGCGCTTTTTTTTGTTCGGACTTCCTCAGACCTTATCGGCCCCCAGCAAGGCTGCATAGCCGGCCCGATAATCCGGATACATCGGCGCCCAGCCCAACGCCCGTGCCCGCGCATTGCTGCACCGCTTGCTGCCGACCCGCTGCACGCTGACATCGTCGGACCATTCGGTCACGCCCAGATACTCACGAATCCACGACACCACATCAGCCAGTGCAGCCGGGTCGTCGTCCACGCCCAGATAGCAGCTCTCCAGAGCGACGCCACGGTCATCGGCCTCAAGCAAATGCGCCAGCAGACCCGCGGCATCGTCGGCGTGAATGCGATTGGCGTAGACAGGCGGATCGATCCTGACGCTGTGGCCCTGGCGCACACGGTTGGACAGATCTGCACGGCCCGGCCCGTAGATACCGGTCAATCTCACAGCCGTGGCAGGAAGGCCGCTGTTCAGGGCGAGCTGCTCGGCTTCAAGCATGACCGTGCCGGTAAAGCCGACGGGCTCGGTGACGGACGTCTCATCGACCCATTCGCCTTCCTGCTGGCCGTAGACACCGCTGCTGGACACGAAAAACAGACGTTTGGGTCGCTGACCCTGTTCTTCGAGCCAGCCCAGTACATGGCGCAACCCGTTGACATAGGCGTCTCGATAACCGGCCTCGTCGCGTTGCGATGGCGTTGCGCAATACACCACGTAGTCGATCTGGCCAGCCGGCCAGTCAGCGGGTCTCGCGGTCGCGAACAGATCGCCCTGTACCGGCAAGACACCCTCGGGCAGCCCGGAAACCGTGCGCCGCAGCCCATGGACGGACCAGTCACGAGCCAGCAGGCGCGTGGCCAGTCGAGAGCCGATATCGCCGCAACCAGCGATCAAAACGGATGGGGCGGACATTGCATATCTCCACATGACGGTGATCAGACACCGTGTAAGTCATCAGAAAACGTCAAATATTCGAGCCAATATGTAAAAAAGATACAGTATTACTTTTGTTAACAAGAACGATTTGCAATAATGGCAGCCCATTTGTTCCCCTGGAACGCCGAACGTACCGCACGGCGACTGGAACGATCACTTTTTATTCTCCCAGGTCAGGCCAGCATGACACGTATCCAATCAATCGCTTCGCCAACCAAGCTATTCAGCGTGCCTCGCGCATGGCGCGGTATCGCGGCTCTCGTCCTGAGCCTGATGCTCGCACCCGTTGCACTCGCCGACCAGTCGGCACCTGCGACGCCGCCTGCCGCAACGGCCCCGGCCGCGACCAACGCAGCATCAGCGCCGATTCAGGCTGACACCGCAGCGCCTGTGGAGACGCTTGAGCCTGCCGCCGAAGACAATAGCCTGGGTATGTCTCACGACCTGTCGCCATGGGGTATGTATCAGAACGCCGACGTGGTGGTGAAAGCGGTCATGATCGGGCTGGCCATCGCCTCGATCATCACCTGGACCATCTGGATCGCCAAGGGCTTCGAGCTACTGGGTGCCAAGCGCCGCCTGCGCATCGAAATCGCCAACCTGAAGAAGGCCCGCACCCTGTCCGAAGCCGGTGAAACCGCTGCGAAGGAAGGCACGCTGGCCAATCTGCTGGTCCATGACGCGATGGAAGAAATGCGCCTGTCGACCAACAGCCGTGAACGCGAAGGCATCAAGGAACGCGTCAGCTTCCGCCTGGAGCGTCTGGTCGCGGCCTGCGGTCGCAACATGAGTTCCGGCACCGGCGTGCTGGCAACCATCGGCTCCACCGCGCCATTCGTGGGCCTGTTCGGCACGGTATGGGGCATCATGAACAGCTTCATCGGCATCGCCAAGACCCAGACCACCAACCTCGCCGTCGTCGCGCCGGGCATCGCCGAAGCCTTGCTGGCAACCGCGCTGGGTCTGGTTGCCGCGATTCCTGCAGTGGTCATCTATAACGTTTTCGCTCGCTCCATCGCCGGTTACAAGGCCCAGGTCGCCGATGCCTCGGCGCAGGTATTGCTGCTGGTCAGCCGTGACCTGGATCACCAGCCATCTGCCGAACGCAGCCAATCGCCACACATGGTCAAGGTGGGCTGAACCTTGGGCATGCATCTGAAGGAAGGCGACGACGATCTCGCCGAAAACCACGAAATCAACGTCACACCGTTCATCGACGTCATGCTGGTGCTGCTGATCATCTTCATGGTCGCGGCCCCTCTGGCCACGGTAGACATCAAGGTCGATTTGCCTGCGTCTACCGCGACGCCGCAACCCAGGCCCGAAAAGCCAATCTTCCTCAGCGTCAAGACTGACAAGAGCCTGTACCTGGGCGAAGAGAAAGTCTCGCGCGAACAGATCGGCCAGGTGCTGGATGCGCGCACCAAAGGCAAGAAAGACACCACGATCTTCTTCCAGGCCGATAAGGGCGTGGATTACGGCGATCTGATGGACGTCATGAACTCGCTTCGGGGTGCGGGTTACCTGAAAGTCGGTCTGGTAGGCCTTGAGACGGTTGGTAAGAAATGATCACTACGCGCCAAAAACTGACGCGCTATAGCGGTAGTCTGTTGTTGGTGCTGGCCGTACACGCGATTGCGATCATCGTCGCTCTTCGCTGGCCGGCCTCTCAAGCCATCGAACTGCCTCCGGCAGCCATGATGGTCGAGCTGGCGCCTTTGCCGGAACCCGCACCGCCGCCACCGCCTCAGGTCGTTCAGCCGCCTCAGCCGCCCGCACCGGAAGAACAGGTGCAAGTGCCAGAGGTTGTGGAAGCGCCGAAGCCGGAAATCGTCGTGCCCAAGAAGGTGGAAAAGCCCAAGCCGAAACCGCAGCCGCCAAAGCCGCAAAAGAAGCCTGAGCCGCCAAAGCCCGAGGAAAAACCTGCCGAAGACAAACCGGTGGATACGCCGCCGACCACGGCCAAACCCGAAAAATCGGCCGCTCCGACACCGCCGGCACCTGCTGCACCACCGAGCAACGCGTTGCCAAGTTGGCAGGGCGACCTGCTGCGTCACCTGGGGAAATACAAGAAGTACCCTGAAGATGCTCGTCGTCGCGGTATGCAGGGGGTGGCTCGTCTGCGCTTCGTTGTGGATGCGCAGGGCAATGTCTCGTCCTACGAGATTGCCAGCAGCTCGGGCAGTCCGGCACTGGATCGGGCAACCATGGAGATGATCCGTCGTGCGCAGCCTTTGCCGAAGCCGCCTGCGGAAATCCTCAACAACGGCACCATCGAAATCCTCGCACCGTTCGTTTATTCGCTGGATAAACGCTGAATCGCACTTTTGTTACTCAAGAGTGCCTCTGATAACGTGCGTCTATCGATTGCACCCGCTATGCTGGGGCCGCAACTTCATGGACGCACGTTATGACTCTTACAGAATTGCGCTACATCGTTACGCTCGCTCAGGAACAGCACTTCGGTCATGCCGCAGAACGCTGTCATGTCAGCCAGCCTACGCTGTCAGTGGGTGTCAAAAAACTCGAAGACGAACTCGGTGTGCTGATTTTCGAGCGCAGCAAGAGTGCCGTGCGCCTGACGCCGGTCGGCGAAGGCATCGTCGCTCAGGCGCAAAAGGTGCTTGAACAGGCGCAAGGCATTCGCGAGCTGGCCCAGGCCGGCAAGAATCAGCTGACCGCACCGCTGAAAGTCGGCGCCATCTACACCGTCGGTCCGTACCTGTTTCCCCACCTGATTCCGCAACTGCATCGCGTTGCCCCGCAGATGCCGTTGTACATCGAGGAAAACTTCACTCACGTGCTGCGCGACAAGCTGCGCAACGGTGAGCTGGATGCGGTCATCATCGCGCTGCCGTTCAACGAAGCCGACGTACTGACCCTGCCTCTGTATGACGAGCCTTTCTCTGTCCTGATGCCCGCCGACCACCCATGGACTCAGAAAGAGACCATCGACGCTTCGGCCCTGAATGACAAGAGCCTGCTGTTGCTGGGTGAAGGCCACTGCTTCCGCGATCAGGTTCTGGAAGCGTGCCCTACACTGACCAAAGGCAGCGAGGGCGCCAGGCACACCACCGTGGAATCCAGTTCGCTGGAGACCATCCGCCACATGGTCGCGTCAGGACTGGGGATTTCGATCCTGCCGTTGTCGGCAGTCGACAGTCACCACTACGCGCCCGGCGTGATCGAAGTACGCCCGCTGACGCCACCCGTACCATTCCGCACGGTTGCCATCGCCTGGCGTGCAAGCTTCCCAAGGCCCAAGGCTATCGAGATTCTCGCTGACTCCGTGCGCCTGTGTTCAGTGGCACGCCCCAAGACAGAAGCGAGCTAGGCAGGAAGAAAATGAGCGAGCTTTCCAAAGTCTCGGTCACCGCGCTCAAGGGCGTCGGCGAGGCCATGGCTGAAAAGCTGGCAAAGGTCGGTCTGGAAAACCTGCAGGATGTGCTGTTTCATCTGCCGTTGCGTTATCAGGATCGGACTCGCGTCGTGCCTATCGGCGCGCTGCGGCCAGGCCAGGACGCAGTGATCGAAGGGATCGTCAGCGGCGCCGATGTCGTGATGGGCAAACGTCGCAGCCTGCTGGTGCGTCTGGGCGACGGCACGGGGGTCGTCAGCCTTCGCTTCTATCACTTCAGCAATGCCCAGAAAGAAGGCATGAAACGCGGCACCCACCTGCGCTGTTTCGGCGAAGCACGCCCTGGCGCGTCCGGCCTTGAAATCTATCATCCCGAATACCGTGCGATAACGGGCGACGAGCCTGCGCCTGTCGAACAGACCCTGACGCCGATCTATCCCTCGACCGAAGGCCTGACGCAACAGCGTCTGCGCCAGCTCTGTCAGCAGAGCCTGGCGATGCTAGGCCCCAAAAGCCTGCCGGACTGGCTGCCGGAGGAGCTGGCCCGCGATTATCAACTGGCCCCGCTGGACGATGCGATTCGCTACCTGCATCACCCGCCAGCCGACGCCGATGTCGACGAACTGGCGTTGGGGCATCACTGGGCCCAGCATCGTCTGGCGTTCGAGGAACTGCTGACTCACCAGCTCTCCCAACAAAGGCTGCGCGAAAGCCTGCGCTCGCAACGCGCCCCGGCCCTGCCGTTGGCAAAGAAACTGCCAAAGCAGTTTCTTGCCAACCTCGGCTTTCCGCCCACCGGCGCGCAGCAGCGGGTCGGTAAGGAAGTGGCCTACGACCTCAGTCAGCCCGAACCCATGCTGCGTCTGATTCAAGGCGACGTTGGCTCGGGCAAGACCGTCGTCGCGGCGCTCGCGGCCTTGCAGGCGCTGGAAGCCGGTTATCAGGTGGCACTGATGGCACCGACCGAGATTCTCGCCGAGCAGCACTACATCAACTTTCAGCGCTGGCTTGAACCGCTGGGCATCGGTGTGGCGTGGCTGGCGGGCAAGCTCAAGGGCAAAGCCCGTGTGACCTCGCTTGAACAGATCGCCAGCGGCACACCCATGGTGGTCGGCACGCACGCGCTGTTTCAGGACGAAGTGCAGTTCAAGAACCTGGCGCTGGTCATCATCGATGAGCAACACCGCTTCGGCGTTCAGCAGCGTCTGGCGCTGCGCAAGAAAGGCGTGGGCGGCCTGATGTGTCCTCACCAGTTGATCATGACGGCCACACCGATTCCCCGCACACTGGCCATGAGTGCCTATGCAGACCTGGACACGTCCATTCTCGACGAGCTGCCACCAGGCCGCACACCGGTCAACACCGTGCTGGTCGCCGACAGCCGCCGGATGGAAGTGATCGAGCGGGTGCGGTCCGCCTGTGCGGAGGGGCGGCAGGCCTATTGGGTATGCACGCTGATCGAAGAGTCGGAAGAGCTGACCTGCAAGGCTGCCGAAACGTCGTTCGAAGAATTGAGCAGCGCGCTGGGCGAGTTGCGTGTCGGGCTTATCCACGGGCGCATGAAGCCTGTCGAGAAAGCCGCGATCATGGCCGAGTTCAAACAGGGCGCCTTGCAATTGCTGGTGGCGACCACGGTGATCGAGGTGGGCGTCGATGTACCCAATTCCAGTCTGATGATCATCGAGAACCCCGAGCGCCTGGGACTTGCCCAGCTTCACCAGCTACGGGGTCGAGTCGGTCGGGGCAGCGCTGTCAGCCACTGCGTGCTGCTTTACCATCCGCCGCTGTCGCAAATCGGTCGCCAGCGACTGGCGATCATGCGCGAAACCAACGACGGTTTTGTGATCGCCGAAAAGGATCTGGAGCTGCGCGGCCCAGGCGAGATGCTTGGAACCCGACAAACGGGCCTGCTGCAATTCAAGGTCGCCGACCTGATGCGCGACGCCGATCTGCTACCCGCCGTTCGCGACGCAGCCCAAGCCCTGCTTGAGCGCTGGCCCCAGCATGTGAGTCCGTTACTGGAACGCTGGCTGCGTCATGGCCAGCAGTATGGCCAGGTGTGATGCAGGCTACGCTTTGGAAACCGCATGCGACCCAAATTGAATAAGGTGGTTATACTTCGGCCACTGTAGGAATTTGGACAAAGACCATGACAGAAGTTGCTCACGTCGATGATTCGCATCACGCCCCGTCGGTTATCCGGCAGTTGCTTGAAAAATTGGCGATCAGCTACAACGAAGTCGTCGATGACAAAAACCTGCAACCGGCGCGGAAAGTTCAGGCCGTCCTGGTTGAAGACGCCGTAGGCGCTCTTCTTATCCTGTTTCCGCAAAGTCAGCTGTTGGACCTCAGCCGGATTACCGAGCTGACGGGTCGACAATTGACCGCCGTCCCACACGAGCGGCTGTTGCGTATGCTGGCCAAACACAGCCTGCATGTGCTGCCGGGCCTGCCCGCGCTCACCAGTTCCCCCTGCCTTTACGATGAGCGCCTGCTGCAGGAGCCCTCACTGTTGGTCGGTTCGGGCGAACCGGGTGTGTTACTGGAAATCAACAGCGAAGACTTCAAGGGTATGCTCAGCAAAGCCAGCGCCGCCGTTTTCGGGCAGCCTGTCAGCGCGATTCATCCCAACCTTGATCGTCCTGACGATGACCGGAAAGAAATCACCACAGCCATGACTCACTTCACGGCGCGCCGCATCCAGCAACGCCTGGAAGCGACACTGGAAATTCCGCCGCTGGCAGGCACTGCGCAGAAGATCATCAAGCTGCGGGTCGATCCCGATGCGACCATTGACGACATCACCGGCGTGGTCGAAACCGACCCTGCGCTGGCGGCACAGGTCGTCAGCTGGGCTGCGTCGCCTTACTACGCCTCGACCGGCAGGATTCGCTCGGTGGAAGACGCCATTGTGCGCGTGCTGGGTTTCGATCTGGTGATCAACCTGGCACTGGGCCTCGCGCTGGGCAAAACCCTGAGCCTGCCCAAGGATCAACCGCAGCAGACCACCCCTTACTGGCAGCAGTCGATCTACACCGCAGCCGTGATCGAAGGTCTGACCCGCGCCATCCCGCGCGCCAAACGACCTGAAGGCGGCCTGACGTATCTGGCCGGTCTGCTGCACAATTTCGGCTACTTGCTGCTCGCTCACGTGTTTCCGCCGCATTTCACGCTGATCTGCCGTCAGTTGGAAGTGAACCCGCACCTGCACCACAGCTACATCGAGCACCATCTGCTCGGTATCAGCCGTGAGCAAATCGGTGCCTGGCTGATGCGCTATTGGGACATGCCGGACGAACTCGCCACTGCGCTGCGCTTCCAGCATGATCCGCATTACGCGGGCGAGCATCACGCCTACGCCAACCTGGTGTTTCTGGCCGTGCGCCTGCTGCGCGCCAACGGCATCGGCGCAGGCCCGCAGCAAGAGATTCCGGACGAATTGTTCGAGCGTCTTGGCCTGACCCGCGAAAAAGCCAACGAGTCCGTCAAGAAGGTGCTGGAAGCCGAAGTGCTGCTGCGCGAACTGGCGTCTCAGTTCAGCCAGTAAGCCCACACTGATCGTGCCCATCGCTTCGCGTGGGCATGCATCCCGTGACGCTCCGCGTCACATTCGAGAGCGGACGCGACGCGTCCTCGGCGGCGTTACCACGCAGCGCGTGGGAACGGGCGGCGAGCAACACGAACTCAATCCGACTCTCCCTCCCGCCTCGGCAAGTGCTCGTCCAGGTGCAGCCACGGCAATCGGTTTTCGATGAAGATGTGCCGCGCCGGCGCCGCCAGTTCCGGGTGATCGAGCGTGGCGATGACCACGTCGATCTCCTGCGGGCTGTTGCGGGTGAACAACGCTGCGTGAGCTCCGCAGTTGCCGCAGAAGTAGCGAATGCAGGTCGGGCCCGAGTCGTAGGTCGCCGGGCTGCCCGCCAGCCACTGGAAGGACGTCAGCGGTACCGTGATCCAGGTCATGACCGTCCCGCCGGACGTTCGCCTGCAAATGGAGCAGTGACAATGGGCGATGTCCTGCAGGGGCGCATCGAACTGGTAACGCAGGTTGCCGCAATGGCAGCCGCCGCTGTGAATCTGGCTCATGAGCGCATCTCCCTGTTGTGCGTCGATAAGCGTGTCGCCATAAAGTGAGCGCTAACATTTAATAATGTGACCACAAACACGGATTGAAAGGTCGGTGAAAGCTTGCGCAATTAGCATCGCCTCACTTCCGGCATAAAGACCGGCCAGCCTGGGTGTCGCTCCACGCGTTCCCTGGCCCAATTAACAACAATAATGGTGATTGCAATGCTTGCTGACTTTCCGATCCGTACCCTTCTTGCGCCCCCTCTCCACGTACCGCTCCTACTGAGCTGACTCGTTCGTTTCCATCGTTCTGTAGCCGTATTACGTCTGGAGTATTCCCATGCTGACTTTCCTTGGCTTTGCCATGGTCATTGCGTTCATGTACCTGATCATGAGCAAGCGTCTGACCGCGCTGATCGCCTTGATTCTGGTCCCGATCATCTTTGCCCTGTTCGGCGGCTTCGCGTCGCAGATCGGCCCGATGATGCTGGCCGGTATTACCAAGCTGGCGCCGACCGGCGTGATGCTGATGTTCGCCATTCTGTACTTCGCGCTGATGATCGACTCCGGCCTGTTCGACCCGGCCGTGCGCAAGATCCTGAAAATGGTGAAAGGCGACCCGATGCGCATCTCGGTCGGTACCGCTGTGCTGGCACTGGTGGTCTCGCTGGACGGTGACGGTGCAACCACCTACATGATCTGCGTTGCCGCCATGCTGCCGCTGTACAGCCGCGTCGGCATGAGCCCGCGGATCATGGCAGGCCTGATCATTCTGGCCGGTGGCGTGATGAACATGACCCCGTGGGGCGGCCCGACCGCTCGTGCGGCCAGCGCCCTGCATGTGGATGCATCGGACATTTTCGTCCCGATGATTCCTGCAATGCTGGCTGGCGTGGTGGCGATCCTGGCGATTGCCTACTTCTACGGCAAACGTGAGCGCGCCCGTCTGGGTGAACTGCACCTGAAAGGCGACGAAGTCGATCACAGTGAAATCAGTGTTTCGCAGTTCCCGGATGCCCGTCGCCCGAAACTGATCTGGTTCAACGGCGGCCTGACGCTGGTATTGATGGTCGCCCTGATCATGGGTCTGCTGCCGCTGCCGGTGCTGTTCATGATTGCGTTCAGTATCGCCATGATCATCAACTACCCGAACCTGCAGGATCAGAAGGATCGCGTTTCGGCTCACGCCGGCAGCGTCCTGGCCGTGGTCGGCCTGATCTTCGCTGCGGGTATCTTCACCGGCATTCTGTCGGGCACCGGCATGGTCGATGCCATGTCCAAAAGCCTGCTGGCTGTTATCCCGGACGCACTGGGCCCGTACCTGGCGGTCATCACTGCGCTGGTGAGCATGCCGTTCACCTTCTTCATGTCCAACGATGCGTTCTACTACGGCGTCCTGCCAGTGCTGTCGGAAGCCGCTGCCCACTACGGCATCAGCCCGGTGGAAATGGCTCGTGCCTCCATCGTCGGCCAGCCGGTTCACCTGCTCAGCCCGCTGGTGCCTTCGACTTACCTGCTGGTGGCACTGGCCGGTATCGAGTTCGGCGACCACCAGCGTTTCACCCTGAAGTGGGCGATCCTGGTGTGCATGTGCATTCTGGTTGCAGCGCTGGCCATGGGGATTTTCCCGCTCTACAGCAGTCTATAACCTCAGACTGTCATCGGCCCGCCATCGACCCGACGGTTGATGGCGGGCTTTTTCATTTTGAGAACCCCCATGGAATGGCTGACCAACCCCGAGATCTGGGCTGCATTTTTTACCCTCACTGCCCTGGAAATCGTTCTGGGCATCGACAACATCATCATGATTTCCATCCTCGTCGGGCACATGCCCGAGGCGATGCAGCCACGCACCCGGATCGTCGGGCTGGCGCTGGCGATGGTGACGCGGATCCTGCTGTTGCTCTCCATCACCTGGGTCATGCGCCTGACCAGCGATCTGTTTTCGGTGATGGGCAAAGGCTTTTCCGGGCGTGATCTGATTCTGTTTTTTGGCGGACTGTTTCTGCTCTGGAAAAGCTCGCAGGAGATCTATCACGGGCTGGAAGGTGAAGAAGAGGGCGCACAGCCCAAAAGCGGCAACGGGCAGTTCTTCTACACGATCATTCAGATCGCCATCCTCGACATCGTTTTCTCACTGGACTCGGTCATCACCGCCGTAGGCATGGTGTCCGATATCCCGGTCATGATTGCGGCCATCGTCACGGCAGTACTGGTCATGATGCTGTGCTCCGGCACCATCAGCGACTTCATCAACCGGCATCCGTCGTTGAAGATGCTCGCACTGTCCTTTCTGATCCTGGTCGGCACCGTCCTGATCGCGGACGCGTTCGACGTGCACATGCCCAAGGGCTATGTGTATTTCGCGATGGCGTTTTCGCTGGTGGTGGAGACCATCAACATCAGAATGCGTATGGCACGGGCAGTAAAGAAGTGATGCCGCTGGGTACGGGATGCCTGATCGTCATGAACGACCAGTAAGGATGTGATTTATGACACTTTTATTTCAATGAAACCAAGCCTGTGCGATGCTGGCGCCAAGGCCCAAGGCCGACTAAAGCTTAGTAGAGCGTTACAAAACACTTCCCCGCTCGCTACACGCTGCACCTTTCAATCCAATGCCTGTATGGGCAAACCTCAGGGGCTATCAGTATGCTGACCCTGCTCGATTTGCTATCCGCCGTAGCCCTGCTGATCTGGGGCACGCACATCGTGCGCACTGGCATCCTTCGTGTTTATGGCGCGCAATTGCGGCGCGTACTCAGCCAGAACATGTCCAAACGCCCGCTGGCCTTCATCGCCGGTATTCTTGTGACCGCCATGGTGCAGAGCAGCAATGCCACGGCAATGCTGGTGACCTCGTTCGTGGGCCAGGGTCTGATGACGCTGACACCCGCGCTGGTCATCATGCTCGGTGCCGATGTGGGTACCGCGCTGATGTCGCGGGTGCTGACCTTCGATCTATCCTGGCTGTCGCCGCTGCTGATTTTCCTCGGCGTGGTGTTCTTTCTATCGCGCAAGCAGACCCGGGCGGGGCAACTCGGTCGCGTCGGTATCGGCCTGGGCCTGATCGTGCTGGCGCTGCAATTGATTGTCGAGGCGGCCGCCCCGATCACTCAGGCAGCCGGCGTGAAGGTGTTGTTCGCTTCATTGACGGGCGATCTGCTGCTGGATGCGCTGGTCGGTGCGATGTTTGCCCTGATCTCGTACTCAAGCCTCGCGGCCGTGCTGCTGACCGCCACCCTGGCGGGCGCAGAAATCATCGGGTTGCCCGTGGCCATCGGTCTGGTGATCGGTGCCAACATCGGCAGCGGCCTGCTGGCGTTCCTGAGCACCAGCATGCAGAACGTGGCAGGTCGACAGGTTGCACTGGGCAGTCTGCTGTACAAGCTGCTGGGCCTGCTGCTGATCATTCCGGTGCTTGATCCCCTGGTCGCCTGGATCGACACGCTGGGCTTCAGCCCTCAGGAACTGGTCATTGGCTTCCACCTGATCTACAACACCGCGCGCTGCCTGATCATGCTGCCCACCGTCGGCCCGATGGCACGCCTGTGCACCGCATTGCTGCCACAGCAGAACGAAGTCGGCGGCCTGGCCAAACCGCGCCATCTGGACCTTACGGCACTGGCAACACCCAGCCTGGCGCTGGCCAATGCCGTACGTGAAACCCTGCGCATGGGTGATCTGATCGAAAGCATGCTTGGCTCGATGCTGGCCGTGCTGCGCGGGACACAGACTGCCGTCACGCAGGAAGTGCGGCGTCTCAACGATGATGTGGAAGCGCTCTACAACGCGATCAAGCTTTATCTGGCACAGATGCCGCGTGAAGAGCTGGGCGAGCACGACAATCGTCGCTGGGCAGAGATCATCGAGCTGACAATCAACCTGGAGCTGGCCGCCGGTCTGATCGAGCGCATGCTGCGCAAGATCCAGCAGCAGAAGACCTCGCAGCGTCGCTCGTTCTCGGAAGTCGGGCTGGAAGAACTGGCCGACCTGCATATCCAGCTGCAGTCGAACCTGCGTCTGGGGCTGTCGGTATTTCTCAGCGGTGACGAAGAAAGCGCTCGCCAACTGTTGCGTGAAAAACGTCGTTTTCGGGCGCAGGAACGGCGCCTGGCGCATGCTCATGTCAGTCGTTTGCAGCGTAAAGTCGTGCAAAGCATCGAGACCAGCTCATTGCACCTGGAGCTGATCGCCGACATGAAGCGCCTCAATTCACTGTTCTGCAGCAGCGCCTACGCGGTACTGGAAACATCCGATACCGGCGCGCTTGCCAGCGAGACCGCGGTGGAACAATCGTTATGAACGTAAGGGGAGTGTCGAAGTCTGTTAAACATACCGGCCCGCAAGGAAAGCTGCTTTATGCGTTGCCTGCTGTTCGCATGTCTGTTTCTCGTCACACTCCCTTCGTTCGCCCTTGACCGCCTCAAGGTCGAGGGCTATCTGCTGCCCAATGGTCTGCAAGTTCTTCTGAAACCCGGCTACGAAAAGGGCCACGTTGCTATCCGTCTGGTGGTAGGCATCGGCTTCGACGACTTTCAGTGCCAGGACAAGGAACTGCCGCACCTGCTGGAACACCTGCTGTTCAGCGGTATCGACGACACTGGCGAAGGTGGTCTTGAAGAGCGCATGCAGGCGCTCGGTGGCGAGTGGAATGCCTTCACCAGCAACACCGACACAACCTTCGTGCTCGAAGCGCCCGCTCGCAATCAGCGCAAGGTGCTGGACCTTTTGCTGGACGTCATGACCAAGACCGAACTGACCCAGGATCGGCTGGACAACGTGAAACGCATCGTCGAGCGTGAGGACGGCGGGCATTTCTCCCACTTGCAACGCCTGCTTGACCATCGAGGTTCAAGCCGCGGAGCCAGCAGCCAACTGGCAACAGAGCTGGGGCTCAAATGCGCTGAACGTCCCGAAGTGGACAATATCGGGCTGGAACACATCGAAGACGTTTTCTCCAACTGGTACGCGCCCAACAACATGACGCTGATCGTCGTCGGCGATCTCGACAAGCTACTGCCTGCCTACCTTGAACGTACGTACGGCAAGCTGGCCCCGACCGATCCTATCGATCACCCGCCACTGGCCGAGAGCAACGGTTCTGCCGAGCCGCGGCGCGAACTGGAACGTGGTGGACTGGGGGATAACGCCAGGCTGCATCTGTTCTACACCGAACCCGAACTCGACGATCAGCACGATGAGACCTGGGATCTGGTCAAGGCCTACCTGGACTGGTCGCTCTACACCGAACTGCGCCTCAAGCACGGCCTGTCCTACGGCCCTTCGGCAGAGCGCGAAGTGTTCGGCGACGTTGGTTTTCTCAGTCTGAATGCCGACGTCGAACGCGAAGACGCCGATGAAGCCGAGCGGGAAATGCGTGCGCTGGTCGAGCGGCTGCAGAAGGAAGGCATGCAGGCTGAAACCTTTGCGCGCCTGCAGGACGCCGCCGTCGCGCGTCAGGCGTGGGCCGTTCAGGGTAACAGCGCGCTGGCTGATTATTACTGGGGCGCGATCAACGATTATGAGGACGGACGCTTTGTCGATCCTGCCAAACGCATCAAAGCCGTGAGCCTGGAAACCGCCAATCGAGCCATGCGCCAGTTGTTGGCCCAACCGGGCTATATGCGCATCGAAAAACCGCTGCTCAGCTACGACGGCCTGTACTGGGTGATGGCTGCATTGCTGGGCCTGATCGTTCTCCTGCTGGCGCTCTGGCGCTGGCGGGCGCGGCGCAAATAAGCGCTGAACCGGTGCACTGCACCTCTTTCCACAGGGACCCGCGCTGCATTGTTATGCTGCGCGGGTTTTTGATCGCTTTGAACCGAGTGAACCGCCCAGATGCCTGACCTGAACCGCTTTGTGACACCCGTGCTCAACCTGATGCAACGCTATCCGGGGCTTATTGCGGCTTTTGGTTTCGTCTCCGGTATAGCCAGTTTCATTCTGGTGGATCGTCAGGAAGGTCTGGCCACTTGGATTGCAGTGGTCATGCTGATCAGCTGGCTGTGGCTGATGGTCGAGAACACCATGGTCGGGATGCTCAACAAGGCGATCGGTCGAGAGATTCCCCAGGGACTGCTGCGTTACGGCACGCAGATGATCCACCAGGAAAGCCTGTTCTTTGTCCTGCCATTCTTTTTCATCACCACGACATGGAACAGCGGTCAGGCCGTGTTCACGGCCCTGCTTGGCGCCGCAGGGCTGATTTCGATCATCGATCCGCTGTACTACAAATGGCTCGCGCCACGCCGCTGGCTGTTCATGGCCCTCCACACCCTGACGCTGTTCGCGGCGCTGCTCACGGCGCTGCCCATCATCGTGCACCTGACCACCGCCGAGAGTTACAAACTGGCGCTGGGCGTCGCGATGCTGCTGTCGTTTCCAAGCCTGGCGTCGAGCTTCCCGCTGACCAACTGGCGCAATGCGTTGATGGTTATCACGATGATCGTTGTGGCGGGCGGCGCTGGCTGGCTGCTGCGCTCCTGGGTACCGCCTGCGACCCTGTGGCTGACCGAAGTGGCCGTCAGTCCTGACTTCGATAACAAAAACCGCACGCCCGGTGACAGCATCCGCCAGATCAGCGCCAGTCAACTGCGCAGCGGCGGCCTGTATGCGTACACCGCGATCAACGCGCCACGGGGTCTTGAGGAGCGCATTTATCACGTGTGGCGACATAACGGTAAAGAGATGGACCGGATCGCCCTGGACATCCATGGCGGACGCAAGGAGGGCTACCGCGCCTGGACCCACAAGCAGAACTTCCCGCAGGACGTGGTCGGGCGCTGGCAGGTGAGGGTGCTCACAGAAGACGGCCAGATGATCGGTGTGCTGCGGTTCAACGTAACCGAAGCCGACGAGCCTGCCGTCAAACGTCCGACAGGCAGGATCATCAAACTCAAGCCGGGTGGCGATACGGGCGAAGAGGCCGCACCGGAATCGACACCTGAAAAGTCGGAACCCGCTCAGCCGGAACAGGAGGCGCCAGCGACTGAAGCGGCGCCAGAGACGCCCGCTCGATAATCCGTCAGGTGGCGGTGGCGCCGAAGAACCAGTAGCAGACGAAGATGGCCGCCACCACACCTGCGAACTCGGCGAACAGCGCACAACCCACGGCATGACGGGCGCGCTGAATGCCGACCGCGCCGAAGTACACCGCCAGCACGTAGAACGTGGTTTCGGTACTGCCCTGAATCGTCGCAGCGGCGAGCGCGGCGAAACTGTCCACACCCTGGGTCTGCATGGTCTCGATCAGCAAGGCCCGCGCGGCACTGCCGGAGAAGGGTTTGACCATCGCCGTCGGCAGCGCATCGACGAAGCGGGTGTCCCAGCCCAGCCACTCGACCATGTGTCTGATGCCTTCCAGACCGAAGTCCAGCGCACCTGAGGCACGCAACACGCCGACGGCGCAAAGCATTGCCACCAAATATGGAAGCAGGCTTTTGGCGACGTCGAAGCCTTCCTTCGCGCCTTCGACAAAGGCCTCATACACCTGCACCTTGCGCAACGAGCCGATGATCAGAAACATCATAATCAGGCCAAACAGCGTGAGATTACCCAAAATGGATGAAAGACCTGCCAGCGCAGTGGCCGACAGTGTCGCCAGGAAGGCCATGAAACCACCGAGCAACAGCGCACCGGGAATCAGATAGGCCAGCACCACCGGATCCCACAGACGCAGGCGCTGCATGAAGGCAACCGACAGCAGACCAACAAACGTGGAGGCGCTGGTGGCCAGCAGGATCGGCAGGAACACCAGCGTAGGGTCGGCAGCCCCTTGCTGGGCGCGGTACATGAAGATCGTCACCGGCAGCAGGGTCAGGGACGAGGCGTTCAATACCAGAAACAGAATCTGCGCGTTGCTGGCGGTGTCCTTGCTGGGGTTGAGCTCCTGCAAGGAACGCATGGCCTTGAGGCCGATGGGCGTGGCGGCGTTATCCAGCCCGAGCGCATTGGCAGCGAAATTGAGGGTAATCAGACCCAGCGCAGGATGGCCGGGCGGCACTTCCGGCATCAGCCGCAGAAACAAAGGCCCGAGCACTTTTGCCAGCCAGTCAACGATCCCGGCCTTCTCGGCAATGCGCAGAAAGCCCAGCCAGAGGGTGAGGGTGCCGAACAACAGCACCATGACCTCCACCGACAGCTTGGCCATGGCAAAGATGCTTTCGACCATCGCCGCAAAGATGCCTGCATTGCCGCCAACCAGCCACTGCGCCATCGCGGAAATCGCCGCCACGACAAAAAAACCGAGCCACAGGCCATTGAGCATTGAATAAGTCCCTCACAAGATGCGGGGGATGATAACGGCGGGGTGGACCGGAGGGAAATCGGAGGTTGTATCCATCGCGCTGCGCGTCACATTCACGCGCGGACACGGGGCCTTCCGGGCGGCGTTACCACGCAACGCATGGGAACGACCATCAAACATCGGTAGAAACACAAAACCCCGGAAATCCGGGGTTTTGTGTTGTGCGGCTCAGCAATCACTCGACAGCAGGGTTGCCCAGCGGGACCGGTTCCTTGCTGCGCCAGTGCGGCAGGGAATTCCAGTAGGCCTGCCCCTTGGCGTCGTCGTACATGCCTTCCCAGCGCGAGATGACCAGCACGGCCAGGGCGTTGCCGATCACGTTCAGAGCGGTGCGCGCCATGTCCATGATGCGGTCGACACCGGCGATGAACGCCAGGCCTTCCAGCGGAATGCCTGCGCTGCCCAGCGTGGCAAGCAGCACCACGAAGGACACGCCTGGCACGCCGGCAATCCCCTTGGACGTCACCATCAGGGTCAGGACCAGCATCAGTTGCGCACCAATCGAAAGGTCGATGCCGTAAAGCTGCGCAATGAAGATTGCCGCGATGCTCTGATACAGCGTCGAGCCGTCGAGGTTGAAGGAGTAGCCAGTCGGCACCACGAAGCTGCAGATCGCTTTTGGCGCGCCGTAGGCTTCCATCTTCTGGATGACACGTGGCAATACGGTCTCGGAGCTGGCAGTGGAGTAGGCCAGGATCAACTCATCCTTGAAGATGCGCATCAGCTTGATGACCGAGAAGCCGAAGGCGCGGGCGATCAGACCCAGTACCACGAAGGCGAAGAAGGCGATGGCCACGTAAACCAGAATCACCAGTTTGGCCAGCGGCAGCAGCGACGCAAAACCGAAGTTGGCGACGGTCACAGCGATCAGTGCGAAAACGCCGACCGGCGCGTAGTTCATGATCATGTGGGTGACCTTGAACATGGTTTCCGACACGCCCTGGAACATCTTGACCAGTGGATCACGCACATCAGCCTGCAGGCTGGAAAGACCCAGACCGAACAGTACCGAGAAGAAAATAATCGGCAGCATTTCGCCACGCGCCATGGCAGCAAAAATGTTGGATGGAATCAGATTGAGGATCGTCGCGATGAACGCGTGATCGTGCTGAACCTCGGCGGTGGTCTGCTGATATTTGGAGATATCGACCGTGCCCAGCGTACTCATGTCGATGCCGGTGCCGGGGTGGAAGACGTTGGCCAGGACCAGGCCCACCAGAATCGCGATGGTTGTGACCACCTCGAAATAAATAATGGTCTTGAGGCCGATACGTCCCAGCTTCTTGGCATCGCCTACGCCTGCAATGCCCACGACGAGCGAGGCGACGACGATAGGGATGACGATCATCTTGATCAGGCGAATGAAGATATCGCCCGCTGGCTGCAGGATATTGGTGATCCACCAGGCCTTCTCGGCGCTGAAGTGATTGAGCAGTGCGCCAACAGCGATACCCAGCGCCAGACCGATCAGGATCTGCCAGGCCAGACTCAGCTTTGCCTTCTTCATATTATTACCCTTGTTGAAAGTGGCTTGGGCAACTCCAAAACCGACACGCTGAAAAGGGCTTTTTCCTCAGCCTTTTCAAGGGGCGGATACCTTTGGACTGTCCACAGAAGGTCACCGCAGTCGAGCATCCCGGCTCTGTAGCAGGCGAAAAAAGTCGCAACTATTCCCACGACATGGAGCCACGTCTAATGCCGTAAACGACTACCTCATGCGAAATCGGCATACAAAAACGACAAAAAGGATTGATTTACGACATGGTGGATGCCGCTATTCGGCGCAAAGGTGGCTAAAACGTCGCCTACGTTGTAAAGAGGGTCGAACCATCGGGAAGGGCGTTTTGCGGGGCTGGAACGATGTTGTTACAGATTTAACAGATATACGGTTGTCCAGGATTGAACTAAACCGGAAATACGTAAAGCGCCGCACGAGTGAAGCAGCTCCCGCTCGAAGAAATCGATGCATGGAACCTTCCACTGTGCGGCCGCTTGCCTGACCCGGCCCTGAAAGGAGGTACTCCCTGTACCCCTAGGTCGCGCCGATTATCTCAATCAACACAACCCGGCCCCCTGGTCATGCGCGTACCTTCCTCAGGTCGCGCAATAAGGAAGAGCCATCAAGCTCTTCCCCTCTGGATCAATACCAGTTTGGATCCTTGCGCAATTGCTCATTGAGCAGTTGCTGCATGCCCTCGTCAGGCTTGCCCAGATACCGGTAGGTGGCATGACGCGTTGGCGACTTGTCCGCTGGCAGACCGGCGGGCACCTCGACCAACATTGCGTACGCATCTTCCTTATCGAGACTGAAAGCCACGATCAGGCGCTTGCTCTTGCACGTATCGGCGGTCTCGCAGAGCGGACCCACCAGATACGGATCACCATCCTCGGTCACTGCCGTCATCTGCTCGGAAGTGCCAGAAAGATTGATCACCCAGTCGGGCAGCCGTTCTTCCTTCTTCACAACCTTCGCCCAGGTCTGGCGGTATTCGGGTGCTGAAGACAGCAACTCGTTTACACGCGCCTGACCGTCATTGGCGGCCATCACCACAGCACTACCGCCCATCAACAGGGCGGCAGCCAGCGTACGGAGCGACGTATGCATCGTTAGCCTCGACCGCGACGACCGAAGAAGAACGAAACTACGAACATCACCAGGAAGACGACGAACAGGATCTTGGCGATGCCTGTAGCGGTGCCGGCGATACCACCGAAGCCAAGTACTGCGGCGACAATGGCGATGATCAGAAACGTGATAGCCCAACTCAACATGGTGATACTCCTTTTTTACAGCTGTTTGAATGTAATGGGTGCAGTCATTTCAGGTCGGGTCAGAAGACCCATTTTTGCTGTGGCGCTACGTCATTCGAAGAGATCACACCCTCTACAGGGCGCAGGCTCAGCGCAGCGTCCTGAGCGGCCGGAGCACTGACGCTCCGGTAAGAAACACTGCTGTGAATGATTTGCTGTCTGGTCTCAGTCGCTTCGTTGGCCTGAGACCAACGCTGGAACTGCTGAATGGCAATGAGGGTGACGAGCAGAGCAAGAAGCAGAAACAGGCCTTGCTGTACGTGCAGAGGGGATATACGCAACTGTGCGATACGCTGGCTGTTCATCCGCAAACTCCCTCCGCCCTTGGGCATTCGATCAATCGTATGGGTCGATGTGCCGACCTTCGTTGAAAGGGATATTGCAGACTGCATGCCAGTTTTTTGAATCAAAATAAATTCAATAGAATCAACAACTTAAAAGATTATCGAAAGAGGGTCTGCGAGCAAGCTGCACGATTGCACCTTCGCAATCGTGCGTTCTGCACGAAGCGCAGCGACTGCTGCGCCGCTGATTATCAACCTGCGCTACGCGCCATGACTTTCAAGGCATCGGCGTTTACGCCTTTCACGCCTCGAATGTTGCGTGCAATCTCAACCGCGAGTTCCTTTTCGGCGAAGTTGGCAACCACGCCGTTGAGCGTTACCAGACCGTCCTTGGTATCGACCTTGATGTTCAGGCCGTCGAGGTTGCGGCTGTAGATGAGGCTGGATTTCACCTTGCTGGTGACCCAGGCATCGCTCAGTTGCTCGACAGGGTTGAGGTTCTGGGGCTGGGTCTTGGCTGCAATGGAATCCGCCGCACTCAGACTGATGAGGTTATTGACGCTGACCACGCCATCCGTATTGCTGGCGAGGCTGCCTGCAAGCTCCTTGGCTTCCGGGCTCTGCGCGCGCCCCTTGAGCGTGACCACACCATCCTTGCTGTCCACGTCGATGTTCAAGGCCTCGGTCACGCTGCTCCACAGCAGCTTGGACTTCACGGTTGCCACCAGTGTGGCGTCTTCGAAGCGCTGAGCCATGTTGGCTTTGGTGCCGGGCTCACTGGCAACGGCTGCGTCGATTTCCAGCTGGTTATCAACCTTGTCGATACCTTTGATGTCCAGCGCAATACGCTCGGCCAGTTCGCGGTCGACTTCATTCTCGACCTTGCCCTTGAGCGTCGCAGTGCCTTGCGCCACATCCACATCGATCTTGAAAGGGCTCAGGTGTTTGTTCAACGCAAAAGCGGTCCAGATCGAACCTTCCTGGCGCGCTTCAGCCAACTGGGTGGGCAGGTCGCCTTGAGCCTGCGCGAGCAATGGGCCGCTGCCCAGAACCGCAGCGGTCGCCGTAATCAACGCGATCTTTTTCAGTGAGTGCATGGCGTTCTCCTTCTGAGGTTGGCGTTTGGTCTTTGAACAGACGGTTTTAGCGACATAAACACGGATTAATCAGCCTGTTCGCCATTAAATGAACAGACCGCTAGCATGCATGCGGCAGAATCAATCAGAATTGACCATGCAACTTGCCCGATGATTCCGAGACTAACCAAGACAATTCACTAAGGAGCGTAGGAAAAATGGAAGCAGCCACTGAGAATCAGGGCCGTATTCTGCTTGTGGACGATGAGTCCGCCATCCTCCGCACTTTCCGGTACTGTCTGGAAGACGAAGGCTACAGTGTCGCCACTGCCAACAGCGCAGCGCAGGCGGACACGTTGATGCAACGCCAGGTATTCGACCTGTGCTTTCTCGATTTGCGCCTGGGCGAAGACAATGGCCTGGACGTGCTGGCACAGATGCGGGTTCAGGCTCCGTGGATGCGCGTGGTCATTGTGACTGCCCATTCGGCGGTGGACACAGCGGTCGATGCCATTCAGGCCGGTGCAGCCGATTACCTGGTCAAACCCTGCAGTCCTGACCAGTTACGACTGGCGACCGCCAAACAGTTGGAGGTCCGGCAGTTATCGGCCCGGCTGGAAGCGCTGGAAGGGGAGATTCGCAAACCCAAGGACGGCCTGGATTCCCACAGCCCTTCGATGATGGCGATTCTGGAAACAGCCCGTCAGGTGGCCGTGACCGACGCCAACATTCTGATCCTGGGCGAATCAGGTACCGGTAAGGGTGAACTGGCACGCGCGATTCACGGCTGGAGCAAGCGAGCCAAGAAGTCCTGCGTGACCATCAACTGCCCGTCGCTCACTGCCGAGCTGATGGAGAGCGAATTGTTCGGTCACAGCCGCGGGGCCTTTACCGGCGCCAGTGAAAGCACGCTTGGCCGCGTTAACCAGGCGGATGGCGGTACGCTGTTTCTTGACGAGATCGGCGATTTTCCGTTGACGTTGCAACCCAAGTTGCTGCGATTCATTCAGGACAAGGAATACGAACGCGTCGGCGACCCAGTCACTCGTCGTGCCGACGTGCGCATCCTTGCCGCCACCAACCTGAACCTGGAAGACATGGTACGCAGCGGCCGTTTCCGTGAAGACCTGCTCTACCGCTTGAACGTCATTACCCTGCATCTGCCCGCCTTGCGCGAGCGCAGCGAGGACATCCTGACCCTGGCCGACCGTTTTCTGGCCCGCTTCGTCAAGGAATACGCGCGCCCGGCACGCGGCTTCAGCGAAGAGGCGCGGGCGGCACTGCTCAATTACCGTTGGCCAGGCAACATTCGCGAACTGCGCAACGTCATTGAACGAGCCAGCATCATCTGTCCGCAGGAGCGGGTTGAAATCAGCCATCTGGGCATGGCAGAACAGCCTGCCAACAACGCGCCTCGCGTTGGTGCGGCGTTGAGCCTGGACGAGCTGGAAAAAGCCCACATCGGCGCCGTACTGGCGACCAGCGACACACTTGATCAAGCAGCGAAGACATTGGGTATCGATGCCTCGACGCTGTATCGAAAACGCAAACAATACAACCTGTGATTGAGCGCATATGAAACTGGCCATGAAGTTGCGCACTCGACTGTTCCTGAGTATTTCGGCCCTCATCACCGTGGCTCTGCTGGGGTTGTTGCTGGGTCTGGTCAGCGTCATGCAGATGGCCAGGACTCAGGAATCGCTGATCCAGCACAACTTCGCCATTCTCGATACCGGGCTGAAACTGCGGCAAAATCTGGGCGACCAGTTGGCATTGATGACTGGCTCGCGGCATGACGACGCTGAACTGGAGAAAGCCCAGGAAGCGTTCAAGAGTCTGTTGGATCAAAGCGCGGCCAGTGACAACCGACCGACGACCGTGGGCACATTCGAAAGGACCCGGGACGACTATCAGCGGTTCATCGATGACTGGAAACGCCTGGGCGACGACCCGCGTGGCATACGCGGCAACCCCGAGCTCAGCGCCAGCTTCGACAGATTGCGCAACGGCCTGCTGGCGATTCATCGGCAAGCGCTGGAAAGCATCAGCAATGCCGAGATCAACTCACGGGAACGCGCGCTCTGGATAGCGGGCCTTCTGGGGCTGGTCGGGCTGGCTGTGCTCTGCATCGGTTTCGTGACGGCACACGGCATCGCCCGGCGTTTCGGCGCGCCCATCGAAGCACTGGCCAAGGCCGCCGATAACATCGGGCAGGGCAACTATGAGGTCACGCTGCCGATCTCTTCGGCGGCTGAAATGAATCTGCTGACCCGACGCTTCGGCATCATGGCCGAGGCGTTGCGTCAACATCAGGCGACTAATGTCGATGAGCTGCTGGCCGGCCAGCAACGCTTGCAGGCGGTACTGGACAGCATCGATGACGGCCTGCTGATGATCGACCGGCAGGGCCGTCTCGAACACCTGAACCCCGTGGCTCAGCGTCAGCTTGGTTGGGACGAGAGTCGACTGGGACAAGGGCTTGGTGAAGCCTTGGGCCATCCCGAGCTGGACGGGCAGCTGCACCTGATTCTGCGCGGCGGCAGTCTGGAACGCGCCCCGGAAGACCTCGCCATCGAGATCGACAGCGAATCGCGCCTGCTGACCTACAGCATGACGCCGGTGAGCCACACCAAAGGACATATCCTTGGCGCGGTGATGGTGCTGCACGACGTTACCGAGCAACGCGCCTTCGAGCGCGTGCGCAGTGAGTTCGTGCTGCGCGCCTCGCACGAGCTGCGTACGCCGGTCACGGGCATGCACATGGCGTTTGGTCTGCTGCAGGAAAGGCTGCATTTCGCGCCCGAATCCCGTGAAGCGGATCTGCTCAATACGGTCACCGAAGAAATGCAGCGCCTGATGCAACTGATCAACGACCTGCTCAACTTCTCGCGCTACCAGAACGGCCTGCAGAAACTCAAACTGGCGCCTTGTTCCATCGAAACGCTGCTGGAAGAGGCCAAGGCACGGTTTGAAGAGCAGGCCCAGGAGCAGGGCATCGTGCTGATGCTGGATATTCATGAAACGCTGCCGCGCTTGCATGCCGACCAGGCCCAGCTGGAGCGGGTGCTGGATAACCTGCTCGACAACGCCCTGCGTCACACGCCGGAAAACGGCCTGATCCGCCTGCAGGCCAGACGTCATGGCGAGCGTGCGGTCATCAGTGTGGAAGACAACGGCGAAGGCATTGCCTACGGCCAGCAGGCAAGGATCTTCGAGCCCTTCGTGCAGGTCGGACGCAAGAAAGGCGGCGCCGGGCTCGGGTTGGCATTGTGCAAGGAAATCGTCCAGCTGCATGGCGGACGAATGGGGGTTTATTCCAGACCGGGGCAGGTCACACAGTTTTACATGGCGCTGCCGCTTTAACGGCAAAGGCCACACACCGCCTGACACCGCGATGTCCTGAACCAGCCCTCCCACAATCCGGTGTTCGCTGTACGATCACGCCAGGTTGAAAAGCCTCACGCCACATCATTCCTGCGCCTTGTCGCGCTGCGACGGCCGCCTGTCACTCGTTCGACAAATCTGGCAGCGGTCAGTGGCCGGGCGAACAGCCAGCCCTGACCGAAGATCACGCCCTCACTCTTGAGCAATGCAGCCTGGGATTCGAACTCGATGCCCTCGGCGATCACCTTGAGCTGCAGGGCATGGGCCATGCGGATGATGTGCGGCGCAACACCGCTGCTGGCCGCATCGTAGCCCAGCGCGTCGATGAATGCCTTGTCGATCTTCAGGCCATCCACCGGTAATGTCTGCAAATAGGCCAGACTGCAATAACCGGTGCCAAAGTCATCGATCAGCACCTGATGACCGCGATCACGCAACGTCTGTAAATGATTGCGCGCCACCACGACATCGATCAGACCCCGCTCCGTGACCTCGAACGCTATCTGCCTTGCCGACACCTTGTGCAGCGCCAGCAGCCGCGCGGTGATCCGACCGATGCGGGCCGACATGACATCGCAGGCTGACAGATTGACCGAGATGTACAGCTGCGGATTGGCACGCAACAAAGGCCCCAATTGCTCCAGGGTCTGTTGCAGAACGAAATCGGTGATCTGGCGGATCTGACCGGTATTTTCTGCCAGCGGAATGAACAGGTCCGGGCTGGTCAACGTGCCGTCCGGCCGATGCCACCGCACCAGCGCCTCGGCACCGACGCACTGTCGCGTACCCAGATTGAAAATCGGCTGATAAAGCACCTTCAACTCGGCTCGGCGCAACGCCCCCGTTAGCTCGGCGCCCAGCGATTTGCGCTGACGGAGCATTTGAAACGTCAGCACCCCTACGCACAACGACACCAGCAGGCTAGCCGGAACCAGCAGCCACCACGCGCCGGTCATATCGCCGAGCAGACCGTTACGCGGCGTGATCAGGACCAGTTGGTACTCGGGACTCTGGGTCGCCATGCGGTAGATCAATTGCGTTTCAGTGATGATCAACGGTTCGCTGCCACCTGTATCCCAACCTGGAACAGGCCAGATCTGTGCGGGACCGAGTACCGGTATTGCGCGGGTTGCGTTATCCAGCACCACAAGCAGGCTGCGGCCCGGAGGGAGGTCGACCACGTCGGTCAGATGACCACGGGAGGTGGACACCCGAAAATCGCCACGGCCCATCACCAGCGCCGCCAGATTGTCGTCCGGCTGCGCCGAGGTGTTCAGCCAGTAGTCATACGTGGGGCCGCGAATGTCGGGTGTTCTGGTTTCGGCCAGCAGTCTTTTTCGTGGCCAGCTCGAGCAGGATCGGGCATCACCGACATAGGCGGCTTCATAGATGAAGCGGTTGCTGGAAATGACCTCTCGCAGACGTCCCAGCATCTCCGGACTGCAGCGCCGCAACGGTTGATGCTCAAGCTGATCCAGCCCCGACCGCAACTGGCTGAAAAGCTGTTCGAGCCTGACCAGAAAGCGCTCACCCTGAGCGTTCATCTGCTGACTCTCGGTCTGTCGCGCCTGCTGCAAGACCAGCGCAAGACTACCGGTCAACATCATGGTCGCGCTCAGCAAGGCTGCAAGCAATGCCAGCAGCCAGGGGCGGGAAAGAGTCGTTCGAAGACGTGTTGACGCAATCAGCATCGATGGATACTCAGAGAGAGTACCCATCAGTTATAGCAATAAGCGCAGAGTTGGCCCGTCGAAAAGCGGGCCGCAGTTGCACTCACCTCGTGGCGTTGAGCACCTGCAGGATAGCGGCGCTCTGCGCATCTGGCTCGCCGTCGAAACGCTCGGGCCGGTAATGCATCTGGAAAGCGGCCAGAACCTGTCGTGTAGCGGTGTCCAGCTCACCGGTCTGAGGGGTCGTGTAACCCAGGCGTGCCAGTTGCTGCTGAAACCAGCCGATCGCTGGCAAATTGTTCATCATCAATGCCTGACGCTGTGCCACCTGCCGTTCGTCGGGCCATACGCCAAGGCCGTCTGCGGCCAGACGCTTCCAGGGAAACAACGGACCCGGATCCATCTTGCGCGACGGCGCGATGTCACTGTGTCCGATGATGTGTTTCGGCTCGATTCTGTTGCGTTTGACGATGTCCTTGAGCAGCACCTTGATCGACTGGTACTGCGCCTCGGTGTACGGATACCACAGACGGCCTGTCGGCGTTTCGGTGTAGCCGGGATTGACGATCTCGATCCCGATGGAACTGGAGTTCAGCCAGGTGCGGCCATCCCACTCGCTCTCGCCTGCATGCCAGGCGCGGGCGCTTTCATCGACCAGTTTGTAGATGGTTGCAGACGAATCATCGCCAATCAGGTAATGGCTGCTGACCTCGCCATGGGTCAGCAATTGCAGGGACCGCTCAAGGGAAGCAGAGGTGTAATGCATGACAACGTACTGGATACGTCCGTCAAAGTTTGCCGAGGGGTGACTGGTGTCCAGTCTGGGACCGCTGGAGCACGCGGTCAGGGCAAGCAGGAGAAAAGCAGCTAGGTACAACTTCATGGGTTCAAACTACGTCCGCGATTAATGCAACATCATAACAAAAGGCGCGCGGATAGCTCATGCGTCGTGAGAGCTGCTCATCCGGGCCAAAGTGTCAGCCCTGTTCGACCTTGTTCCGGCCATTTTCCTTGGCCCGGTACAGCGCCTGATCGGCGCGCTTGAGGGCTACCTCACTGCGCTCACCCGAGCGAAAGGCGGTCACGCCCATGGACACCGTGATGGTCACGCGCTCGCCCTTGAAATGAAACGGGCAGAGTTCGACCGTTTCCCGCAGTTCGTCCAGCAACTGCAGGCCTGTGGTCACGGGCGTGGCTGGCATCAGGACCACAAACTCCTCGCCGCCGAAACGTGCCAGGAAATCACCCGGGCGCAGACGTTTTTTCAGAACACCGGCGACGATCTTCAAGACCTTGTCGCCCGCCAGATGTCCGTAGCCGTCATTGATCCGCTTGAAGTGGTCCAGATCCAGAATGCCGACCAGCAGACTGTCCTTGTGTTGTTGCCAGAGGATCGTTTCCTGTTCGAGCCGCTCGGCCCAGGCCGCACGGTTGGCAAGCCCTGTGAGCGGGTCGATCAAAGCCTTCTGGCGCTGTTCTTCAAGGTTGGTGCGAAAGCCCAGCGCCTCCTGCTCCATGCTTGCCACGCGGGCGGCAAGACTTTGCAGGCGGGACGCGACTTCCTGCTCGCGCGCATCACGTTTGCGCTGGTAATCGTCCATGGTGCTGAGCAGGCCTTCCAGACGATTGTCCAGCACCAGCTTGAGGCTGGGCAGGTCGGAGGCGTCCTGAACACTGCTTTGCAAGCCGCCTACCTGTTCGCGCAATTGCTCGTTGAGATCGCGAACCGAAGACTCGCCCTGCGCATGGTCCTCGCTGGCCGCCTGCAGATGGCTCTGGAAGGACTCGAGCCGCTCGTTCAGTTGCTTGAGGTAGATACCGAATTCCTGCTGGCCACCGTTGTTGATCGCCAGCATCAGCACGGCCAGATCATCCAGGATAGGCAACAGCTCGTACCAGTTCAGGCCATGCCTGAGCCGCAACTGCATGGCCTCGACCTGCGGCCGGTAGTGCTCGGACAGGGTCAGGTCGGCAAGCAGCCCCAGCAGGGTTTCTTCGATGTGTGCGGCAACCGAGCTGTAACTCGGTTCGGGCGCCGAGGGCAGGGCGTAGCCATCGTCTTCAGCCGAATCATCGGCATCGCTGTCAGCATCATCTTCCGGGATCACCTGCCCGATGACTGACACGGGTATCTGCTGGAAAGGCACGCTGGGCGTCGGCGTCAGCATGGCCTCGATGTCACTGTCGAGTATGGGCTCGGGCTCGACGATCGTCGGGGCGGATGATGGATCCATCGGTGGAAGAACCGGCTCGGCAACCTGCCCGATTACAGGCTCTTCAACGTCAGGCACAGGCACTGGCGGCTCGGAAGGAATATCCGCAACAGGTTCAGGCGCGGCAGCAACTGCTGACGCAACGGGTACGACAACGACGGTTTCCGACGGCTCGACTGAACGATCAACAGGCGTGCCGGGCTCCGGATCTTCGTGCGCGTACTGTTCTGTGTGGGAAGCGTCGCGCTCATGGTCTGAAGAAGACGGCACTTCTGCGGGCGTTGAGGTATCAGGGTGGGCCTCGCCATGCTCGTCCCGCGAGCCGAACAGACGTTCCAGCAGACCGGGGCGGTGGCCTTCCTCAGGCTTCTCCAGCTGGGTCAGTGCCTTGCCTTGCAGGCTGCTCAGCTCACTGAGCAATAAAGGCAATTCGCGAGCCTGAGAGGCGCGTTCTTCCAGGTCCTTGGCAAAACGCTTGAGCGGCTTGCGCACGTCGCGTGGCAACGGCAGGGCTTGCAGTTGCGTTACCAGCGCGGCCAGGGCGGAGCTGATCTGACCGACCCGCACCTCGCGCCGGTGCTCGGAGTCCAGCACGGCTTTTTCAAGACGTGGAATCAAGGCCGAAAGGCCCGCATCCATGTCGTCCTTGCGCACGATTTCGCGCATTTCCTTCATGCATTCGTCGACAGCCTTGTCAGAGCCTTCTGCCGCAAGACTGCTTCGCACCAGACCTCGCCGCAACAGGTCGAGCCGCGCATCCCAGCGCTTTTCAAGCTTGTCCTGTTGTTCGATTCCCTTGAGGTACTTCTCTCTCCAACGCTCCGCGTCGTCGCTCATGCAAGGCTTCCACCAGAGGGCACAGGCAGCGAGTCCCCACACAGTGAAGCAGGCAGGCGAATCTCGACAGCAACCGGCAGGTGATCGGAAATAGGTTGAGCCAGCACCTGGACGCGCTCGAGTGTCAGGGTCGGGCTGAGCAAAATATGATCAAGGCAGCGTTGTGGCCGCCAGCTGGGGAAGGTCGCTTCGATCTGCGGGGCCAACAAGCCCAGATCCCGCAATGGCGAATGCTCCAGCAGATCATTGGCATGGGTGTTCATGTCGCCCATCAGGACCTGATGACGATAGCCGCCGATCAGTTCGCGAATGTAGGCGAGTTGACGCGTGCGGGTACGGGTCCCGAGCGCGAGGTGCATCATGACCACCACCAGCGCATCGTCGCCTTCACCGAAACGCACCAGAATCGCCCCACGCCCTGCCGGGCCGGGCAACGGGTGATCTTCGATCTTGGCCGGGCGCAGACGGCTCAACACGCCATTGCTGTGTTGAGCGAAACGGCCGAGGTTGCGATTGAGTTGCTGATACCAGTAGGGGAAAGCACCCAGCTGGGCAAGGTGCTCCACCTGATTGACGAAGCCGGAGCGCATGCTGCCGCCGTCGACTTCCTGCAGGGCAACCAGGTCGAAGTCGTGAAGCAGCTCACCGATCTTCTTGAGGTTGCCCGCCCGACCTACGTGCGGCAGCAAGTGCTGCCAGCTGCGGGTCAGGTAATGCCGGTAGCGCTCGGTGCTGATACCGACCTGAATATTGAAACTGAGCAACCGCAGCCTGCCGTCTTCCGGCAGACCACTTTTGCTCAGATGATGTTCGTTGACCCGCGGATCATGCAGGCCAACGACTCGTTTTGTGCCCTCGCCCCAGCGGCCCATGACCGGCGCTTACTTCGCCGCCTGGTTGGCCGCCCGCTCTTTGGCGATCAACTGGTCGGCCACCTGCAGAGTGGCTTCCGGGCCACCGGAGGTGCCCAGATCGAAGCGATACTTGCCATTGACGATCATCGTTGGAACGCCGGTGACTTCGTACTTCTTGGCCAGTTCCTTGTATTGCGCGATCTTGCCTTTCACAGCGAAGGAATCGAACGTGCTCAGGAATTTCTCTTTGTCGACACCTTGAGTGGCGACGAAGTCAGCCATGTCGTTCTTGTCGGTCAGGCGCTTGCCGCCTTTCTGGATCGCATCGAATACAGCAGCGTGAACCTTGTGCTCTACCCCCAGCGTGTCCAGGGTGATGAACAGTTGGCCGTGGGCATCCCAAGGGCCGCCGAACATGGCAGGAATACGGACAAAATTCACGTCGGACGGCAGTTTTTCAATCCATGGATTGATGACCGGCTCGAACGCGTAGCAATGCGGGCAGCCATACCAGAAGAGCTCCACGACTTCGATCTTGCCTGGTACTGCAACAGGCACAGCGCTGCTCAGCTCGACGTATTGCTTGCCTGCCTGGGCAGGCTCGGCAGCTTGAGCGGACATACCAAAAAGACTGGCGGTAACCAGTGCGGCGCTGATGATCAGATTACGCATGCTTTACTCCTGGGCAGATTGAATCGCCTTCAAGCGACGGTGTTTTCGACCGGTCGTGAAAGCATGAGTTCGTTAGTGTAACGCTGGCGACCACAAAAAAGGGCAGCCGTAGTGGCCCTTTTTGCAGATGCCATGAAGCCTGTCACGGCAGACGAGGGCCTGAAACCTGCTCGGCTCAGTGCAAGCCCTGAATATAGTGCGCCAGCGCCTCAATGTCCTTGGTGCTCAGTTTGGCAGCAATGGTGCGCATGACCAGGGTGTCGCCATCATTGGTCCGATCACCTTCACGAAATGCCGTCAGCTGCTTCCTGATGTAATCGGCATGTTGGCCGCCAAGATGAGGGAAACCTGCCTGGGCGTTGCCGGTGCCATCCGGCGAATGACAGCCGGTGCAGGCGGGCAGGCCCTGAGCCAGCCTGCCGCCTCGGAACAACGCTTCGCCCTGCGCGACCAGATCCGGGGACGCAGCGCCGACACTGCCTTTCTGACGTGCGTAATAAGCGGAGATATCCGCAAGGTCCTGCTCGGTGAGGTTGTTCAGCATGCCGGTCATTTCCACGACCACGCGCGTGCCATCCTTGATCTCGCGCAGTTGCTTGAGCAGATAGCGCTCACCCTGACCAGCCAGTTTGGGGAAGTTGGGTGCCAGGCTGTTGCCATCGGGGCCATGGCAGGCGCCACATACAGCGATCTTTGCCTGTCCGGCGGAGGCGTCACCGACAGGATCGGCAGCCTGGGCCTGGAAAGAGGCGCAGATGCCCAGCGCCAACAGCAGACTCACGAATAATGTGTTCATCAGGTCATCCGGTCAGCCAAGGGGGGTGAAAAGTCGGGTAGCCCGTGACTTGCGTATCCAGAAGGATAGTCGGCAAATCCTGGCCATTGCTGTCCTTTCACGCTCCACACAGCGCAGCGGCATCGCCTTTGACCCTGCAACAACTGCCCTTAAGCCCGATGACTCAGCAAAAACCTTTCAGGTTGAAAGCGGACTGCGTTCTAATGCGCATATTGATTTCGCTTAACTGTGCCCGCTCCCTCCGGGAGACGAAAGCACACACAAAATTTGCGGCATTATATACTCGCGCTACCCAAACGGAAACGACACCCTTGCCGCACGCCTTGCAGGCAGGGCCCTCACCGGAAATCACATGCAGCTCAAGAACCCCATCCTCGGTCTGTGCCAACAGGCCACCTTCATGCTCAGCGCCGCCAAGGTCGACCAGTGCCCCGACGACGAGGGATTTGAAGTGGCTTTCGCCGGTCGTTCCAACGCCGGCAAGTCCAGCGCGCTGAACACCCTGACCCACGCCAGTCTGGCACGCACCTCCAAGACGCCGGGGCGTACCCAGTTGCTGAACTTCTTCGGCCTGGACGAGGATCGCCGTCTGGTCGACCTGCCGGGTTACGGCTACGCCAAAGTGCCCATCCCGCTCAAGCAGCACTGGCAGCGCCACCTGGAAGCCTATCTGGGCAGCCGCGAAAGCCTGAAGGGCCTGATTCTGATGATGGACATCCGTCATCCAATGACCGATTTCGACCTGCTGATGCTGGACTGGGCAGTGGCGAGCAAGATGCCGATGCACATTCTGCTGACCAAGGCCGACAAGCTGACTTACGGCGCAGCCAAGAACACGCTGCTCAAGGTTCAGTCGGAAATCCGCAAGGGCTGGGGTGAAGCCGTCACCATTCAGCTGTTCTCGGCCCCCAAGCGCATGGGCCTGGAAGAAGCCTACACCGTGCTGGCCGACTGGATGGAGCTGGAAGACAAGGCACCCGCCGAGTAAACAGTGGGCAAAAAAAACCCCGGACTTCGAATGGGGAGGGGGAAGTTCCGGGGTTCAAGGTCCAGACCTTAGGGTGGGGTCCGGATATCTGCCAACACTTAACACAACATAGGAGCGCGATCAGCTTTTCAGCCAATCGCCACGTCTGACTCCTGTCTGGATGGTTAAGTTCCAGCGATGAAGAAAAGTTCATATTTCCTACAACATTTGGCGAACTTGATGACAAGTTCGCCACTATGCCCGTCAGTGCGCCTCGTCCCAGTTGCTGCCCACACCCACTTCAACCAGCAACGGAACCGCCAGTTCAGCCGCGCCGCTCATGTGCGGACGGATCTGTTCGCTGATCTGATCGACCAGATCTTCGCGTACTTCCAGCACCAGTTCGTCGTGCACCTGAAGGATGACCCGCGCATCCAGGCCTGACTCATCCAGCCAGCCATTCACAGCCACCATCGCTTTCTTGATGATGTCGGCTGCGGTGCCTTGCATGGGCGCGTTGATCGCCATACGTTCCGCGCCCTTGCGCAGTGACTGGTTCTTGGCATTGATGTCAGGCAGGTACAGGCGACGCCCGAAGATGGTCTCGACGAAGCCCTGCTCAGCCGCCTGAGCCCGGGTGCGCTCCATGTAATCGAGCACACCGGGGTAGCGCGCGAAGTAGCGATCCACGTAAGCCTGCGACTGCTTGCGGTCCACGCCGATCTGCTTGGCCAGACCAAAGGCGCTCATACCGTAAATGAGCCCGAAGTTAATCGCCTTGGCGCTGCGGCGCATGTCATTGGTGACGTTTTCCAGTTCCACGCCAAAGACTTCCGCGGCCGTCGCACGGTGCACGTCCAGGTCGTTGCGGAAAGCGTGCAACAAGCCTTCGTCCTGCGCCAGGTGCGCCATGATCCGCAGTTCGATCTGCGAATAGTCGGCCGCCAGCAGCTTGTAGCCTTTCGGCGCCACGAACGCCTGACGGATACGACGACCTTCAGCGGTCCGAATAGGGATGTTCTGCAGGTTTGGATCACTGGACGACAGACGCCCGGTCACCGCCACGGCCTGATGGTAGGAGGTGTGGACCCGGCCGGTGCGCGGGTTGATCTGCTCAGGCAGGCGGTCGGTGTAGGTGCTCTTGAGCTTGCTCATGGAGCGGTACTGCATCAGAACCTTGGGAAGCGGGAAATCCTGCTCGGCCAGTTCGGCGAGCACGGCTTCAGCGGTCGACGGCTGGCCGGTCGCGGTCTTGCTGATGATTGGCATGCCAAGCTTTTCGTAGAGGATCACGCCCAGTTGCTTGGGTGAGCCCAGATTGAACTCTTCACCGGCGATGGCGAAGGCTTCACGCTCCAGCGCGGTCATCTTGTCGCCCAGCTCCACGCTCTGAATGCCCAGCAGGTTGGCGTCGACAAACGCACCTTGGCGTTCGATGCGCGCCAGCACCGGTACCAGCGGCATCTCGATGTCGTTCAGCACCGGTTGCAGGGTCGGAATCGCAGCCAGTCGGGCTTCGAAGACTTCGTGCAAGCGCAGGGTCAGGTCAGCTTCTTCGGCGGCATACAGGCCAGCCTGCTCCAGAGCAATCTGATCAAAGGTCAGCTGCTTGGCGCCTTTGCCGGCGATGTCCTGAAAGTTGATCGGAGTGTGCGTCAAGTACTTGGCCACCAGACTGTCACGATCGTGGCGAGTGGCAGTGGAGTCCAGCACGTAGGATTCGAGGATCGTGTCGAACCTGACCCCCTGCAGGTCAATGCCTTGGCTCTGATCGCCACCCAACGCGCAGTTGGCAAGCAGGTTAATGGCGAACTTGGCGTGCTGACCGACCTTGATCCTGTTCGGGTCTTCAAGCAGCGGCTTGAGGGCCTTGAGCACGGTGTCGCGGTCCAGTTGCTGGGGGACGCCCATGTAGGAATGGGTCAGCGGGATGTAGGCCGCCTCGTGGGTCTGGATGGCGAACGACAGGCCGACCAGTTGCGCACGCTGCGCGTCGGTGCCATTGCTCTGAGTGACGATGGCGAACAGCGGCGCAGCCTCGAGTTTTTTCAACCAGGCATCGAATTGCGCCTGCTCGAGGATCACCTCGTACGCAGCCTCTTTGATCACTACAGGCGCATCTTCGACCACCAGCTCCTGGCCGGCACGTTTGGCGTCGCGTTGCAGGTCCTCGATCCAGCTCTTGAATTCAAGCTCGGCGTACAACTCCATCAGCGCATCGCGATCGGGTTCGCCGCAGTGCAACTGGTCCAGCTCGATGTCCAGCGGCACATCGATCTTGATGGTCGCCAGTTCATAGGACAGAAACGCCATCTCCCGATGCTCTTCAAGCTTGGCAGCGAGCGTCTTGGCGCCACGGATCGGCAGACCTGCCACCGCGTCAAGGTTGCCGTACAGTTCTTTGAGGCCACCGCCGACGCCAACCAGCAGACCGACGGCCGTTTTCTCGCCCACGCCGGGAACGCCGGGAATGTTGTCAACCTTGTCGCCCATCAGCGCGAGGAAATCGATGATGTGCTCAGGACCGACACCGAATTTCTCTTTGACGCCAGCGACGTCCAGCACACTGCCGGTCATGGTGTTGACCAGTGTAATGTGGCCATCGACCAGCTGCGCCATGTCCTTGTCGCCGGTGGAGATGATCACCGGACGATCGGCTGCCGCGCTGCTGCGCGCCAGGGTACCGATCACGTCGTCCGCCTCTACGCCTTCGACGCACAACAGCGGGTAGCCCAGGCCTTTGACACACGCGTGCAGCAGATCGACCTGCACGCGCAGGTCATCCGGCATGCTGGGACGATTGGCCTTGTATTCGGCGTACAGAGTGTCGCGAAAAGTGCCGCCCTTGGCATCGAACACCACCGCAAACGGGCTTTCCGGGTATTGCCGACGCAGGCTCTTGAGCATGTTCAGCACGCCTTTGACGGCGCCGGTCGGCAACCCTTTGGACGTGGCCAGTGGAGGCAGTGCGTGAAAGGCACGGTAGAGATAAGAAGAACCGTCCACCAGGACGAGGGGTGCTTGGCTCATGAGCAGAATCAACCTTTTCGGCGGGTCCGGCGCTAGAATGCGAGGACCATTGACGACAAAGGGACAAGGTTATCATGCGCAAGACAAATCGACTGTTGTTGACCGGCCTGTTGGCAATCTGTCCTTTGTTCGCAATGGGCGCTGAAGATTCGCCCTCGGCGGCTCCGGACGTCACGATCCGCACCGATGGCGACAAGACCATTCAGGAGTACCGCCAGAACGGCTTCCTGTATGCGGTGAAGATCACGCCCAAGCATGGCAAACCCTATTTTCTGGTGCGCGCCGATGGTACAAGCCCCAACTTCATCCGTTCGGACCAACCGGACATGCTGATCCCGCAGTGGGAAATATTCAGCTGGTAACACCTTACATTCACTTATTGCTGGCAGTCCTGATATGTCCGTCTTTACCCCACTGGCTCGGCCCGAGCTGGAAACATTCCTCGCCCCCTACGGGCTCGGCCGTCTGCACGACTTTCAAGGCATTGCCGCCGGTAGCGAAAACACCAACTACTTCATCAGCATGGAGCAGGGCGAGTTCGTTCTGACGCTGGTCGAGCGTGGTCCTGTGCAGGAAATGCCGTTCTTCATCGAGTTGCTGGATGTGCTGCACGACGCCGATCTGCCGGTGCCCTACGCCTTGCGTACCACTGACGGCCAGGCATTGCGCGAGCTGGCGGGCAAACCGGCGCTGCTGCAGCCGCGCCTGCCGGGCAAGCACATCAGCCAGCCGAACACGCAGCATTGCGCACAGATCGGTGATCTGCTGGCCAACCTTCATCTGGCGACACGCGAGCACGTGCTGGAACGCAAGACCGATCGCGGCCTGGACTGGATGCTGAGCGAGGGTCGCAATTTTCTGTCGCATCTGGGTGATGCGCAGAACGCCTTGCTGGATCAGTCGCTGCAGGAAATCGAAGACCTCAAGCCGCAGATTCTGGCGCTGCCACGGGCCAATCTGCATGCAGACATGTTTCGCGACAATGTCTTGTTCGAAGGCACGCACCTGACCGGACTCATCGATTTCTACAACGCCTGTTCGGGGCCGATGCTCTACGACCTGGCCATTGCGCTGAACGACTGGTGCTCCCGTGAGGACGGCCAGATCGACCCGGTTCGCGCCCGCGCCATGCTGGGCGCCTACGCGGCCCTGCGGCCGTTCAATGCGGCTGAAGCAAAACTCTGGTCAACCATGCTGCGCGTTGGCTGTGTACGCTTCTGGCTGTCACGCCTGATCGCGGCAGAAACCTTTGCCGGACAGGACGTACTGATTCACGACCCCGCAGAGTTCGAACAGCGCCTGGCACAGCGTCAGGAAACGCATATACCGCTGCCGTTCGCGCTTTAAACGATCGTCAACTGCGGGAGGCGGCTTGCTTTTTCTGAAGCGACACACCGGTGACTGAGCGGACGCCATCGCCGGCAAGCCGCCTCCCACAGGGTATGCGTTCAGTCAGGCACTTTCGTTTGGGCCCGTTTTGCGCCGTGTCAGAACGCGGAGCACTCAGCGCTATACACAACCTGACTGTAGCCAACACGGTCTGTGGGAGGCGGCTTGCCGGCGAGGGTTTTTCTGAAGCGACGCACCGGTGACTGAACGGACGCCATCGCCGGTAAGCCGCCTGCCACAGGGTATGCGTTCAGAGCGCGAAGCGTAGGCGTGATCAGTGGCTGTTCAAATCCCCGACAGACACCCACTCAGATCGTCCGCCAGTTTCTGCACGACCTGCTCGTAACCCTGTGCGGTCGCTGGCGTGTAGCCGCCCAGCGCATCCAGCTCGGCCAGTTTGACCGGCAGGCCCGCGCTCAGGGTTTCCGCCAGGCGCGGCCGCAGCGGAGGTTCGCTGAACACGCACGTCTTGCCGGCTTCTTTCAAGCGCTCACGCATCGCCGCCACATGCTGGGCACCGGGCTGGATTTCGGCAGCGATGGCGAATACGCCAGTGTGCTTGAGGCCGTACGCTTCTTCGAAATAATCAAACGCTTCGTGGAACACGAAAAACGGTTTGCCCGTGACCGCGCTCATCTGCTTCTTGATGCCGCTGTCCAGCGTATCCAGCCGCTTGGCGAACGCCTCGGCATTACTTGTGTAACGCGCCGCGTTGGCCGGGTCCGCGACACCAAGGTCCGACGCCATCTTTGCGGCGATCACCCGAGCGTTTACGGTCGATAACCACAGGTGCGAGTCGAGACTGCCGGGCATGTGATCGTGGTCGTGCTCATCCGCGCCATGTCCATGGTCGTCATGATCATCGTGCGAGGCGTTGTCCGCACCGAAGTGGCGCAAATGCATGCCGGGCAAGGTCTGCACGGCAACAGACGGAAGGCTGCGTCCCTCAAGAACACGTGGCAGGAAGGTTTCCATGCCCGGGCCGATCCAGTAGAGCAACTGCACATCCCTGACGCGCCGTACGTCGGATGGCCGCAGCGCATAGTTATGGGGCGATGCGCCCGGCGGCAACAACACCTCAGGCGTACCGACACCCTCCTGCACAGCCGCGGCAATCAGCTGCAGCGGCTTGATGCTGGTCAGGACCCTGACCTCGGCCTGGGCGGAAGAGACGGCCAGCAGACTGGCCCACAAAATGACGCAAAGGTTAAGAAAACGGCGCACGTAAAACACTCATATCGGGCGGGAACAGGTAACATAATAACGTCTCTGGCAAATATCGTCGCTGCTCATGCCCAATACTCCCCTGGCTAGTCGCCCTCATGATCACTCCCACTGCGTGCATTCGGCTCTCGCCGAAGCCGATGCGCTGTGCGCCAGACAAGGTCTGCGCCTGACCGCGTTGCGCCGTCGCGTGCTGGAACTGGTCTGGCAAAGTCACAAGCCGCTGGGTGCCTACGACATCCTCGCGGTCCTGAGCGAAGAAGATGGCCGTCGCGCGGCACCGCCGACGGTTTACCGCGCCCTGGATTTTCTGCTGGAAAACGGTCTGGTCCATCGCATCGCGTCCCTTAACGCCTTCACCGGCTGCAACCACCCGACGCACGCGCATCAGGGTCAGTTCCTGATTTGCCGCGAGTGCCATGCCGCCATCGAACTCCAGCATCCGTCCATCAGTAATGCCGTGGTCAGTGCTGCGGTTGAAGTCGGTTTCGAGGTCGAAGGTCAGACGGTCGAAATCGTCGGGATCTGCGCCGGCTGCAAGGCCGCCTGATGAGTGATGCACTGATTCGCCTGGAACAGGTGGCCGTCACGCTGTCCGGGCAAAACGTGCTGGATAACATTCAGCTGAGCGTCAAACCCGGCGAGATCGTGACGCTGATCGGCCCCAACGGCGCAGGCAAGACCACGCTGGTACGTGCCGTGCTGGGCTTGCTCAAGCCTGACTCGGGCAGCGTGTGGCGCAAACCGAAGCTGCGCATCGGTTACATGCCGCAGAAACTGCATGTCGACCAGACCCTGCCGCTGTCCGTGTTGCGCTTCCTGCGTCTGGTTCCCGGCGTAGACCGTGCGGCTGCCATGACCGCGCTGGAAGAAGTCGGCGCCGAAAAAGTCATCGACAGCCCGCTTCAGGGGATCTCCGGCGGTGAGATGCAACGCGTTCTGCTGGCGCGTGCTCTGTTACGCAAACCGGAGCTCCTGGTGCTCGACGAGCCGGTGCAGGGTGTTGATGTGGCCGGACAGGCCGAGCTGTACAGCCTGATCACCCGCCTGCGCGACCGTCATCAGTGCGGCGTGCTGATGGTGTCCCACGATCTGCATCTGGTGATGAGCACGACCGATCAGGTGGTGTGCCTGAACCGCCACGTCTGCTGCTCGGGGCATCCTGAACAGGTCAGCCACGACCCGGCGTTCGTCGAGCTGTTCGGCAAGAACGCACAGAGTCTGGCGATTTATCACCACCATCACGACCACGCCCACGATCTGCATGGCGAAGTCGTGAGCGATGCTTCGAATGCGACAGCGCATTCCCACACTCATGTTCATGGAGACAGCTGCAAGCATGGCTGATTTTCTACTGTATGCCTTGCTCGCAGGCGTTGCTCTGGCCGTGGTTGCAGGCCCGCTGGGGTCATTCGTGGTCTGGCGGCGCATGGCGTACTTCGGTGACACCCTGTCCCATGCCGCCTTGCTGGGCGTGGCGCTGGGCTTTCTGCTGGATGTCAGTCCGACCATCGCGGTGACCTGCGGCTGCCTGTTGCTGGCGGTGCTGCTGGTCACGCTGCAACAGCGTCAGCCGCTGGCCTCGGACACCCTGCTGGGCATTCTCGCGCCGAGTACCCTGTCCCTCGGACTGGTGGTGCTGAGCTTCATGCATGAAGTGCGCATTGACCTGATGGCGTATCTGTTCGGCGATCTTCTGGCGATCAGCCCGACCGATCTGGCCTGGATTCTGGGTGGCAGCGCCTTGGTGCTGGTAATGATCGTGGCCCTGTGGCGACCCTTGCTGGCCGTGACCGTGCACGAAGAACTGGCGAAGGTCGAGGGGCTTCCCGTGGCTGCCCTGCGTATGGCGCTGATGCTATTGATCGCGGTAGTGATTGCCGTGGCGATGAAAATCGTCGGTGTTTTGTTGATCACGTCACTGCTGATCATCCCGGCAGCTGCGGCACAACGTCACGCGCGTTCGCCGGAGCAGATGGCACTCGGCGCGAGCCTGCTGGGCGTGACGGCAGTGTGTATTGGGCTATCGTTATCGTGGTTCAAGGACACCCCGGCCGGACCGTCTATAGTGGTATCCGCTGCGGCGTTGTTCTTGCTCAGCTTTGTTCTCCCCAAGCGAGCGGTGTAGACTTGCTCGTTTTTTGCGCAAACTAGAGAATCGCAGGAATGAAGCCGCTCGCCCCACGCCATCTGCTGCTGATCGCCTTTTCCATCCTGTTGGGTGCCTGTCAGAGTGCGCCCACGGTCGAGACGCCCGCGGCCGAAGCTCAGCCGAGCGGGTTCGCACAGCTCGATCAAAGCATCACCAGCAATGAGCTGGCGACAGCCGAAGATCAGCTCGCGGCCTTGCAGGCAGCGGCGCCCACCGACATTCGCCTGGAGGCTTTCCAGCGTCGATTGGCAGAAGCCTATTTAAGTCGCAGCCAGATCGGCCTGCAGAAAGGTGACATGAATGCCGCCGCGAACGCCCTGAGCCGTGCCCGTGCACTGATGCCCAAGGCACCGGCACTCACCAGCGGCGTGAATGGCGCTATCGCGCACGCCCGCAAGGCTGAGCTGGAAAAGGCAGAAGCTGAATTGCGCGAAGCCGAAGCGCGTCGCGTGGCGAAACTGATCGATCCATCGGCCATGAGCACCACCATCGACCTGAAAATCGGCGACATGCCGAAACTGCGTCGGCAGCTGGATGACATAGCGGCGGATACCGTAGCGTTCAATTGTGACGTGCTTCTGGTCGTGCCGCGCACCGACGATTACCCGTGGTTGGCGACATTGCTGACCAAGCGTGTGGTGAAGATCAATCCGGACTTCGAACTGGACATGAGCCGCCAGATCAATCGCAAGGAACAGGCCTACATCGTTCTGAAGCCAGCCAGGTCCTGATCCGACGTTCATCACTGAACCTGACCGTGCCAATGCGCCGCGTTGGCAGGCAACCCGTAACGCCTTGCGTCATATTCGAAAGCAGACGCTGACCGTCCCGGGAGGCATTCCCACGCAAAGCGTGGGAATGCTCATCAGACCGCTAGATCCTCAAGCCGGAACAGCCTTGGCTTTCGGCTCACGCGCCCAGACACGGTGCTGTGCAATGGCGTCGAAGAACGCTTCGAACGAAGCGCTATCCGATACGCACAGCAGGCCGGCGTCTTCATCCAGATGCAGCAGCTTCAACAACTCTTTGGCCTCTCCAGACAGCGAGATGGCCTTGAGGTGCTTGTAGGCTTCCAGGATGAAGTGCAGCGCCACACCGTCGGTGCTCAACGCTTTCACCGAATCGGCACCACCCGGCACGAACACCGCGTCGAACGCTACCGATGGCAGACCTTCGGCTGAAGCATCGACGGGCAGGCTCTTGCCATCGGCCGTCTTGACCGGAGCAGAGGTCGGGCCGAGTACCTTGGCATGGGCGCCTTTGGCTTCCAGTGCCGCCTTCATCGCATCGACCGCTTTGCCGTCAACGCCGTTGGCAACCAGAATCGCCACTTTGCGCGAAGCGATATCACCGGACAGCAGATTGTCCTGGCTCAGTGCCGGAGACTCTTTCAACGAAGTCTTGCGCACATCGACAGTGCCTTTGGTAGGCGCTGGCAGACCCAGGTTCGCCGCGACGCGGCTGGCGAGTTCCAGATCGATGTTGGCCAGAATCTCGTTGACCTGACGGGCACGGATGTACTCGCGCTCGACCTTGCCCAACTCGAAGCTGTAGGCCGCGATGATGTGCTCTTTCTCGTGGTGGCTCATGCTGTTGAAGAACAGCGTGGCCTGGGAGAAGTGATCGCCGAACGACTCGCTGCGCTCACGAACCTTGTGCGCTTCGACACGCTCGGGATAGGTCTCGAAACCGCCATCGACGGCCGCCGCTGGAGTTTCTTTCGGCCAGCCGCCATCGATCGAGTTCGGCTCGTAGGAAGCGCGGCCCTTGTCGATGGTGGTGCGATGCTGCGCGTCACGCTGGCCGTTATGGTTCGGCGAAACTGGACGGTTGATCGGGATCTCGTGGAAGTTCGGCCCACCCAAACGGCTGATTTGCGTATCGGTGTAGGAGAACAGACGACCTTGCAGCAGCGGATCGTTGGAGAAGTCGATGCCTGGCACCACGTGGCCCGGGCAGAACGCGACCTGTTCGGTCTCGGCAAAGTAGTTGTCCGGATTACGGTTGAGCACCATCTTGCCCAGCGGCGTGACCGGCACCAGTTCCTCGGGAATGATCTTGGTCGGGTCCAGCAGGTCGAAGTCGAACTTATGCTCGTCTTCTTCGGACACGATCTGTACGCCCAGCTCCCACTCGGGATAGTCGCCCATCTCGATGGATTCCCACAGGTCGCGGCGGTGGAAGTCGGTGTCTTTACCGGCCAGCTTCTGGGCTTCATCCCAGACCAGCGAGCAGACGCCGTACTTCGGCTTCCAGTGGAATTTCACGAAGCTGGATTTGCCTTCGGTGTTGATCATGCGGAAGGTGTGGATACCGAAGCCCTGCATGGTGCGCAGGCTTTTCGGAATGGCACGGTCAGACATCGTCCACAGCACCATGTGCGCGGATTCAGGAACCAGCGAGACGAAGTCCCAGAACGTGTCGTGAGCCGACCCGCCGGTAGGGATTTCGTTGTGCGGCTCAGGCTTCACGGCATGCACAAAGTCCGGGAACTTGATGGCATCCTGAATGAAGAAGATCGGCATGTTGTTGCCGACCAGGTCGAAGTTGCCTTCTTCGGTGTAGAACTTGACCGCAAAGCCGCGCACGTCACGCACGGTATCGCCCGAGCCGCGTGGGCCCTGTACGGTTGAGAAACGCACGAACACCGGGGTCTTGTGGCCCGGATCACGCAGGAAACCTGCCTTGCTCAGCGCGCCATGGTTTTCATACGTCTGGAAATAGCCATGCGCCGCCGTGCCACGGGCGTGGACGATACGCTCCGGGATGCGCTCATGGTCAAAGTGCGTGATCTTTTCACGCATGATGAAATCTTCGAGCAGCGATGGACCGCGGCTGCCCACTTTGAGGGTGTTCTGGTTGTCGGCAATCTTCACACCCTGATTGGTGCGCAGCGCCTGTTGAGTAGCGTCGGAACGAAACTGCTCGAGGCTGTCCAGCTTGGCGTTGGTGTTGCCACGATCCAGTGTGTCGGTGCCGGCCAATTCGCTCTTGGACGTTTCGGTCACCGGTGTTTTCTCGTTAGCCATCAGAAAAACTCCTCATTTTCGACCCAATCATAGAGTTGGGTTCGCTGAATACGACTCCCTGGGCGTTCGCCGGAAATCACGGTATCCATGAAGTGACCGGGTTGAAAAACAGCCGTTCCGTTTATTTTTTGATCGTTGGCACCAGCGGTCATGTTATGTCCGTCTGGCAGGTCATCCTGCAAATAAATGCTAAGCACGGCGGGCCGGACAGGCTAAAATGCGCGCCCGGCTCAATCCGGCCGAGGTAACGAAGCAAGCAGGCACTGCCCGCTGCGCTGATTTTTTAACGCGCCCCCACAAGGTTCGCTCCGTGATCGAGTTTCATAACGTCCACAAAACCTATCGGGTGGCAGGCAAGGAAATTCCGGCCCTGCACCCCACCAGCCTGCGCGTCGAAGACGGCCAGGTCTTCGGCCTTATCGGTCATTCCGGTGCCGGCAAAAGCACGCTGCTGCGCCTGATCAACCGCCTGGAAACGCCCAGCGGCGGACAGATCGTGGTTGACGGTGAAGACGTCACTGCGCTGGACGCCAATGGCCTGCGTGGTTTTCGTCAGCAGGTCGGGATGATCTTCCAGCACTTCAATCTGCTGGCATCCAAGACCGTGGCCGACAACGTCGCCATGCCGCTGACCCTGGCCGGCGACATGCCGCGCAGCCAGATCGACCAGCGCGTTGCCGAGTTGCTGGAGCGGGTTGGACTGTCCGATCACGCGAAAAAATACCCGGCGCAATTGTCGGGTGGCCAGAAGCAGCGCGTCGGCATTGCCCGCGCCCTCGCCACCAAACCGAAGATTCTGCTGTGCGACGAAGCCACCAGCGCGCTGGACCCGCAGACCACGGCGTCGGTCCTGCAACTGCTGGCCGAGATCAACCGCGAACTGAAGCTGACTATCGTGCTGATTACCCACGAGATGGACGTGATTCGTCGTGTCTGCGATCAGGTCGCCGTCATGGACGCTGGCGTGATTGTCGAGCAGGGCAAGGTGGCCGATGTGTTTCTGCATCCGCAGCACCCGACCACCAAACGCTTCGTGCAGGAAGACGAGCAGATCGATGAGAACGAGCAACGCGACGACTTCGCCCACGTTCAGGGCCGTATCGTGCGCCTGACCTTTCAAGGCGAAGCGACTTATGCACCGCTGCTGGGCACCGTGGCGCGGGAAACCGGCGTCGATTACAGCATCCTGGCCGGTCGCATCGACCGCATCAAGGACACACCCTACGGGCAACTGACGCTGGCCATTACCGGCGGCGACATGGACGCTGCCTTCGCGCGCTTCACCGCTGCCGATGTCCACATGGAGGTGCTGCGCTGATGGACGCCTTTCTGAACCTGTTCTCCAACGTCGACTGGTACGAAATCTGGGTCGCTACCGGCGATACCCTGATCATGCTGAGTGTTTCGCTGGGCTTCACCATCCTGCTCGGTCTGCCGCTGGGCGTGTTGATGTTCCTGACCTCGCCACGCCAGTTGCTGGAACACAAACAGCTGTACGCCACGGTCGGCCTGATCGTGAACATGCTGCGTGCCTTGCCGTTCATCATCCTGCTGATCGTGATGATGCCGCTGACCGAGATCATCACCGGTACGTCGCTGGGTATTCTGGGCACGTTGCCGCCTTTGATTGCAGGCGCCACGCCGTTCTTTGCGCGGCTGGTGGAAACCGCCCTGCGTGAAGTCGACCGCGGCATCATCGAAGCCACTCAGGCCATGGGTGCCACCACCCGGCAGATCATCCTCAAGGCGCTGCTGCCCGAGGCGCGGCCTGGCATTTTTGCGGCGATCACGGTCACCGCGATTGCACTGGTGTCGTTTACCGCCATGGCCGGTGCGGTAGGTGCAGGCGGGTTGGGCGATCTGGCTATTCGTTATGGATACCAACGTTTTCAGAACGATGTGATGTTCGTGACGGTCGTATTGTTGCTGGTGCTGGTGCAGATTCTGCAAACCGTCGGCGACAGACTGGTCGCACACTTCACACACCGTTGATCGAATCAGTTGGCATCGGCCTGCCGAAGGCGGGCCTCAAAGGAGTTTGTTGCATGAGAAAGCTATTGGCCGTATTTGCCGCCGTAACCGCACTGTCCGCGCAGGCCAACGAAACCCTGACCGTCGCAGCCTCGGCCGTGCCCCACGCCGAGATCCTGGAGTTCGTCAAACCGGCCTTGGCCAAAGAAGGCGTGGACCTGAACATCAAGGTCTTCAACGACTACATTCAGCCGAACGTGCAGGTTTCGCAGAAGCGCATGGACGCCAACTTCTTCCAGCACCAGCCATACCTGGATGAGTTCAACAAGGGCAAGGGCACCGATCTGGTGGCCGTGACCAAGGTTCACGTTGAGCCGTTCGGTGCTTACTCCGACAAGTTCAAGAAGCTGGATGAGCTGCCAAACGGTGCCAACGTCGCGCTGCCCAACGACGCCACCAACGAAGGTCGTGCGCTGTTGCTGCTGGCCAAGGCCGGTCTGATCACCCTGAAGGACCCGACCAGCATTCTGTCCAAGCCTTCGGATGTGGTGAACAACCCGAAAGACCTGAAATTCCGCGAACTGGAAGCCGCCACGCTGCCTCGCGTGCTGACGCAGGTCGATCTGGCACTGATAAACACCAACTACGCGCTGAGTGCCAAGCTTGATCCGACCAAGGACGCGCTGATCATCGAAGGTGCCGAGTCGCCTTACGCCAACATTCTGGTTGCCCGCCCGGACAACAAAGACTCGGACGCGATGAAGAAACTGGCAGCCGCGCTGACCAGCCCGGAAGTCAAAACCTTCCTGGCCGAGAAGTACAAAGGCGCTGTGGTTCCGGCGTTTTGATCGGCACAACCCCCTGACCGCTGTATGTGAACGAACTGCATGCCAACGAACAGTGGAAGACAACGCAGCCTTTTCGGGGCTGCGCTGTCTTGCAGCGGACACGGGATGTCTTCCTGAACCGACCTATCGGTGACTGAACTGACGCCATCGCCAGCAAGCTGCCTCCAACAGCGTCTGCGCTCAGTCAGACACCACGCCTCAATCCCGCTCCAGTAACACCGGCAACTGCGCCACCAGCTTTTGCGCGTTAAGCGGCGAGCGGATGAAGCCGCGCTGTCTGCCGTCCGGGCCGATCAGAGCCAGATTACCGCTGTGATCGACGGTGTAACCCGGCTTGCTGGTGTCTGCCGGAATGAACGGAATGCTCAGTGCGCTGGCCAGTTTCTGAATGTCCGCCACAGGCGCGGTCAGGCCGATGTAGCGAGGGTCGAAGTAGCCCAGGTACTGCTTGAGCTGCTGCGGCGTGTCGCGATCGGGGTCGACGCTGACCAGCACCACGCGCATGTTGTCCACGGTCTCCTGCGGCAGCTTCGTTCTGATGTCACGCAGCTGTGCCAGCGTAGTGGGGCAGATGTCCGGGCAATAGGTATAGCCGAAGAACACCAGCGTCCATTTACCCTTGAACTCGTCCACGGCCACCGGTGCGCCGTTCTGATCGCTCATGCTCAACGAAGGCAGGCTGCGGCTCTGCGGCAGCAGGATGACGCCTGCGTCGATCAACGCCGTCTGGTCTCCAGGGCCCTTGCCGGACAGCACGCGGTTGATGGTCAGGCCCATGATCAGGGCCACGACAGCGACAAGGATAAAGACGGTTTTCTGGGTTCGGGTCATGGCATCAACGGTAAGTAATGATCGGCGAGCAGCGCGATGAACAGCAGGAACAGGTACCACACAGAGTACTTGAACGTGTCGATCGCCGCGTGCGGTCGAGTGCCACGGTACAGCACCCAGCTCCATTGCAGGAAACGCAACCCCAGCGCGAGCGCGCAGAGCAGGTACAGCAGGCCGCTCATGTGAATCACGTACGGCAGCAGACTGACCGCCAGCAGGATGCAGGTGTACAGCACGATATGCAGCTTGGTGTAGGGCTCGCCGTGAGTCACCGGCAGCATCGGGATGGCGACACTGGCGTATTCGGCCTTGCGGTGAATGGCCAGTGCCCAGAAGTGCGGCGGCGTCCACGCGAAGATGATCAACATCAACAGCAAGGGTTCGGCGCTGACCTGACCGGTCACCGCTACCCAGCCCAACAACGGCGGCGCGGCCCCGGCCAGACCGCCGATGACGATATTCTGCGGCGTGGCACGCTTGAGAAAGCCGGTGTAGACCACCGCGTAACCCAGCAGCGATGCCAGCGTCAGCCAGGCGGTCAGGGCGTTGATGAAAATGAACAGCAGCGCCTGACCTGACAGCGCCAGCAGCAGCGCGAAGCTCAGTGCCGCGGCAGGCGGAACGCGTCCCTGAGCCATCGGCCGACGATGCGTGCGTGCCATCTGTGCGTCGATGCGCCGGTCCATCACATGATTCACGACAGCCGCGCCTGCCGCGCACAGTCCGATGCCCAGATTGCCGATGATCAGCGTCGTCCATGGCACCCCCGTGTCAGTGGCCAGAAACATGCCGATCATGGACGTGATCAGCATCAACAGGACCACCTTGGGTTTGGTCAGCTCAAGGTAGTCCTGCCACAGGCTGTACAGCGAACGCTGGCGGGTCAGTAACGTCATCTCAACGCATCTCTCGATGTCAGGCTCGGGCGGGCGATTTGTGCAAACGCGCCATGCTGGAGACGCGGCAATGGCGCTGCAATGCGGTAGTTGATCAAGGTCATGCACAGCATCAGAGCCGCCCCGCCCGCACTGTGTGCCACCGCAAGGATCAGTGGCAGGTGCAGCAGCACGTTGCCCAGCCCGAACAGCAGTTGCCCCCCGAGTGCCGACACCAGCAGCAGCGCCAGCCGCGTCAGACCGACCCGCCTGAGCTGCCAGGCCAGCGCGAGCAGGGTCAGCGAGACGAGCACCGCGCCCATCCGGTGCGTGAGGTGAATGGCTGTACGCGCCTCACTGTCGAGATGGCCACCCTGATAATTGGGGCCGATGTGCTGGGTCAGATGAAACGCGTTGCTGAAGTCGGCCTCCGGCCACCAGCGGCCCTGACAGGTAGGCAGATCCGTGCAGGCCATCGCGGCGTAATTGGCGCTTACCCAGCCACCCAGCGCGATCTGCAAGGCCACGAGGATCAGCCCGAGCACTGCCAGCGCTCTCAGGCGCGCAGGCACCCGAGGCAGAGCAGGGCGGGCGCCTCTCAGGCGCAGGCTCAGCAGGAATGACAGACTCAACGTTGCGACGCCGCCCAGCAGATGAACGGCGACCACCTGCGGCCAGAGCTGCAGCGTAACGGTCCACATGCCGAACGCCGCCTGCGCGGCCACGATGCCCAGCAGTCCCGCTGCCAGCCCGAACGGATGCCCCGCCAGATGCCGATGCCGCCAGGCCTGCGCCGCCAGCAGCAGAATAAGCAGCGTCAGACCACCGGCGAAGTAACGGTGGGTCATCTCGCTCCAGCCCTTGTCCGCCTCCACTGGCGTGTCCGGAAAATTAAGCTGCGCATGCTCAAGTTGCTGCTCGGTACCAGGCACACCGATGAAGCCGTAACAGCCCGGCCAGTCTGGGCATCCCAGCCCTGCGTGGGTCAGGCGCGTGTAGGCACCGAGCGTCACGACCACCAGTGCAAGTACGGTAGCCAGTAACGCGAGACGAAATCCGGGGCGGGTCATGACCACCTCCCTTCAGCCGATGTTCGAGAGTTTCAGCAGACGGCGCAGGTCTTCGAGCAGGTCCTTGCCGTTGATCCCTGCGTCGTAGCGCAACACGAGATTGCCGTGCGGATCGATGATCCACAGGTAAGGCGCCTGCAAATCAGGCGCGAGCGTGCCGTAACGCGAAAGGTCCAGCGGATAACGCAGCAGGCGTGGGTATTCCCGGTTCAGCTTTTCAGCGTATTCGATGTCCAGCGGCTGAGCCCCGGCCAGCGCATGACTGGCGCGAGCTGCGTCCCGCCCCAGCCCTGTCTGCACCTGCCGCGCCAAATACACCAGCTGCTGACACGTCGTCTCGCAACGTCCGGGTACGCTGACCAGCAGTTGCCAGCGTCGCTCCCCGGCCGAGACACCCAGGTCCATGCGGCTCTGGCCATTACCGATCAGGTAACCGTGATAACTGCGGCTCTCGGGTACCCAGAATCCGAAGACGTACATGCACGTGGCCAGCACCATGGGCGCAAAGGCAATCATCATCACCAACAGCAATTGCAGACGTCCTTTGCGCCGACGCTGCGCATCAGACATGCCGATGGGGTTCATGGCAGCTCCCATGCCCGTCCTCCTGCGCGGTTCGGCCGAGCACCCGGCCTTGGTGCAGATAAAGGCCTAACAGCGCGGCCGCCAGCGCGAACCACTGCACGGCATAGCCCACGTGCTTTTCAGGGCTGATCGCAACCACCGGCCAGTCGACCCGATAGGCCGCCGGTCCCGGTTCAAGTCTCAGCTCACCGGAATACCCTTCACGCCCCAGCTCGCTCCACAGCTGATCGGCAAAGACCGCGTTTACAAGCCTTGGCCAGGAGCCTTGTGGCGCATCAGGTTCAAGCTGAAAGGGGGCACGCTCAGGCACGTAGACCCACGCATTGAGCTCCAGCACTTGATTGGGCGTATTGACGACCGGCGCCGTGCGTCGATCCCGCCAGAAAAGCCAGCCGCGATTGACCAGTAGCCAGAGCCCACTGGCGTGATCCATGAAGGGCTGCAGCAACTCGACGCCCGCGCGGCCATCGCGAATGCTGTTGTCCAGTAGCACGTTATGGGCTGAATCGAAGTGGCCGCGAATATGCACACGACGCCAGGCGGCATCCTCGGCATATAACAGCTCGCCGATGCTGACGGGAGCGGCGGCGCGGCGTTCGGTGTACTGGCTGAGCATCGACCGCTTCTGTTCGCCGCGCTCCAATTGCCAGAACCCCAGAGAAATCAGGCACGGTAGCAGCAGCAACACAATCAGCGTCGGCCACAGCCCCGGTGTGAAGCGCTTCATCACAGCCTCCGGTTCGGCACTGCGGCCGGACCTATACTCCACTGCATCATCGCGATTGCTCCTGGAGTCCTCTCATGCTCAAAGCAGCGATTGTTCTAATGCTGGCTGCCACCATAGCCAGCCTGTTCAGCGGGCTGTTCTTTCTGGTCAAGGACGACAATCACTCGACCCGTCTGCTCAAGGCTCTCGCGCTGCGGGTCATCCTCGCCGGGCTGACCCTGATCCTGATCACCTGGGGGTTCTACAGCGGGCAGTTACCCTCACCCTGAATGACGAACGATGATCGAGCCCAGCCTCCGCGTCGGCAGGCAGCCCGTGGGAAGGATCAGAAACCGCGTTCTAAATCACGTACACGAACACAAACAGCCCGACCCATACCACGTCCACGAAATGCCAGTACCAGCTTGCCGCTTCGAAACCGAATTGATGCTCGGCGTCGAAATGGCCGCGCAGGATGCGGATCAGCATCACCAGCAGAATGAGCGTGCCCATCGTGACGTGAGCACCGTGAAACCCGGTCAGCAGGAAGAAGGTCGCGCCGTAGATGCCGGAGCCCAGAGTCAGCCCCAGCTCCTGATAGGCATGGATGTACTCTTCGACCTGAAAGAACAGAAAGGTACAGCCCAGCAGGATGGTCAGCGCCAGCCAGCGCTTCAGCGTGGAGCGGTGTCCTCTCTTCAGCGCATGATGGGCAAAGGTTATCGTCACGCTGGAGCTGACCAGCAGCACGGTATTGAGCAATGGCAGTTTCCAGGGATCAACGATACCGCTGGGCGCCGGGTAGAGTTTAGGATCCGGCGTGTCGAGCATCGGCCAGTTGTATTCGAAGTTCGGCCAGAGCATGTTCGAAATTCCGTTCGCCCCGTCGCCGCCCAGCCAGGGGCCGGCCCAGATGCGCACGTAGAACAGGACGAAGAAGAACCCCAGAAAGAAGCTCACCTCGGAGAAGATGAACCAGGCCATGCCCCAGCGAAACGAGCGGTCCATCTGCGCGCTGTACAGACCTGCTCGACTTTCCTTCACCACTGCGCTGAACCAGCCGTACATCATGTACGCCACCAGCAGCGCGCCGATAAAGAAAATCAGCGGACCATTGGAATCGGGCCGCTCGGCTTTCATGTCATTGAACCAGGTGCCGAGCCCGAACATCGTGATCAACAGCGCTACGGTGGCAATGATCGGCCATCTGCTCTGGGCCGGAACGTAGTAATGCTCGGGGGGCGTTGCCATTTCAGTCTCCTTTGACCACAACTCTTTCGAGCCTCTTGGCCACTGGAACAGCAGGCGTGCGGCGCTCGGTGATGTCGAACAGCGTGTAAGCCAGCGTCAGGCTCCTCACCTCTTCGGGCAGGTCGCGATCAACGATGAAACGCACCGGCATCTCGATGCGCTCGCCCGGCTGCAGCACTTGCTGGGTGAAGCAAAAGCACTCGGTCTTGTGAAAGTAGGCAGCGGCCTGACCCGGCGAAATGCTCGGCACGGCCTGGGCCGTCATCGGTTTGTCGGTCGGGTTCTGCGCCACGAAAATCATCTCGTTGATCGCGCCCGGATGGACCTCTATCTGGTCATTGCGGGGATAGAACGCCCAGACCATCCCGGCCGAATTGGACGACAGGAACTGCACCTTCACCTGACGCGTTTCGTCGACGATTTGCGTGCCCTGATACTGGTCGCCGGTCTTGCCATTGATACCGAAGGCCTTGCACATCACGTCGTACAGCGGCACCAGCGCGAAACCGAAGGCGAACATGACCAAGGCCATCAGCAGCAGGCGGGTGATGAGTCGTTTGAGAGGCAAGGTCTGGTTCATGCGCAACTCACTTCACTTCCGGCGGTGTACTGAAGGTGTGATACGGCGCAGGCGAGGGCACGCTCCACTCCAGCCCTTCGGCACCGTCCCAGGGTTTGGCCGGTGCCGGTGCGCCGCCCCGGATGGTTTTGATCACGATAAACAGAAACAGTAGCTGGGTTGCGCCAAACGTGAAGGCGCCAACCGACGAGAGCATGTTGAAATTGGCGAACTGCAGGTTGTAATCGGGGATCCGCCGCGGCATGCCGGCCAGACCGACGAAATGCATGGGGAAGAACGCCAGGTTCATGCCCACGAAAGACAGCCAGAAATGCAGCTTCGCCAGGGTTTCGTCGTACATGTGCCCGGTCCATTTCGGCAGCCAGTAGTACGCCGACGCAAAGATCCCGAAGATGGCTCCCGGCACCAGTACGTAATGAAAATGCGCAACCACGAAGTAGGTGTCCTGATACTGAAAATCCGCAGGCGCAATCGACAGCATCAAGCCGGAAAACCCGCCGATGCTGAACAGAATGACGAACGCCACGGCAAACAGCATTGGCGCTTCAAACGTCAGCGACCCTTTCCACATGGTGCTGACCCAGTTGAACACCTTCACCCCGGTCGGTACGGCGATCAGCATGGTGGCGTACATAAAGAACAGCTCGCCCACCAACGGTACGCCGACCACGAACATGTGATGCGCCCAGACGATGAACGACAGAAACGCGATGGCCGCAACCGCATAGACCATCGAGGTGTAGCCGAACAGCGGCTTGCGCGAGAACGCCGGGATGATCGAACTGACTGCGCCGAAGGCAGGCAGGATCATGATGTACACCTCGGGATGACCGAAGAACCAGAACACATGCTGAAACAGCACCGGATCACCGCCGCCTGCCGCGTTGAAGAAGCTGGTCCCGAAATGAATATCCAGCAGCATCATGGTCACGCATCCGGCCAGCACCGGCATCACGGCGATCAACAGAAAGGCGGTGATCAGCCAGGTCCAGACGAACAGCGGCATTTTCATCAGCGTCATGCCGGGCGCGCGCAGATTGAGGATGGTCGCCACCACATTGATCGCGCCCATGATCGAACTGATACCCATCATATGAATGGCAAAAATGAAGAAAGTCACGCTTTCGGGTGCATAGGTCGTCGAAAGCGGGGCGTAGAAGGTCCAGCCGAAATTGGGTCCGCCGCCGGGCATGAACAGCGTAGAAACCAACAGCAGGAATGCCGCGGGCAACAGCCAGAAGCTGAAGTTGTTCATGCGCGGGAGGGCCATGTCCGGCGCACCGATCATTAAGGGGATCATCCAGTTGGCCAGTCCGACGAAGGCAGGCATCACTGCGCCGAACACCATGATCAGGCCGTGCATGGTCGTCATCTGGTTGAAGAATTCGGGCGCGACGATCTGCAGGCCGGGCTGGAAAAGCTCGGCGCGAATCACCATGGCGAACGAACCGCCCAGCAGAAACATAGTGAAACTGAACCACAGGTACATCGTGCCGATGTCCTTGTGATTGGTGGTCAGCACCCAACGCATCAGGCCCTTGGCGGGGCCAGGGGCATGCGCATGGCCGACGTGGCCATGGTCGTCAATCACTGCACTCATGTCGGCCTCCGGTGGCGAAGGATGTGCTCAGTGGACATCGCATCTGTGGGAGGCGGCTTGCCGGCGATGCAGTCGCGGGCAAGCCTCCTCCCACAGTCTCTTCACTGCGAAACAGCATTCCATTCATGGCTGCACCTGCTTGAGCGTCAACACTTCCCTGGGCGTGACCATGTCGCCCGTGTTATTGCCCCAGGCATTTCGCTCATAGGTCACGACAGCTGCAATGTCGACCTCTGACAGCTGTTTGCCGAACGCAGCCATGGCTGTGCCCGGCTTGCCGTTGACGACGATGTTCAGGTGATCGGCGATCGGGCCGGTGGCGATCTTCGAGCCTTTGAGGGCTGGAAACATCGGCGGCAGCCCTTGGCCTTCTGGCTGGTGACAGGCCGCGCAAACGGTGTGATAGACCTTATCGCCCTGAGCAATGAGCTCTTCGCGGGTCCAGTCCTTGCTGGTCAGTTCCTTGAGCCGTGCAGCTTCCTGTTTGCGCCCGGCGAGCCAGTTTTCATAGTCGGCGGGCGAGCGGGCATCGACCACAATGGGCATGAAGCCGTGGTCCTTGCCACACAGTTCGGTGCATTGGCCTCGATAGATGCCGGGCTTCTCGATCCGTGTCCAGGCTTCGTGTATGAACCCGGGGACCGCGTCACGCTTGACCGCAAACGCAGGCACCCACCAGGAGTGGATTACGTCGGCACCGGTGACCAGAAAGCGGATCTTCTCGCCGACAGGCAGCACCAGAGGCTGATCCACCTCCAGCAGATAGTGCTCGCCCTTGTCGTCGCGGTTGTGGATCTGGTGGGTCGTGGTGGCGAGGTTGCTGAAGAATTCGACGTCCTGCCCCAGGTATTTGTAATGCCATTTCCATTGATAACCGGTGATCTGGATATCGACGTCCGACTCGCTGGCGTCGTACATGCTGATCAACGTGCGGGTCGCCGGAATCGCCATGGCGACCAGTATCAGGAACGGAACCACGGTCCAGAGAATCTCGACCGTGGTGTTTTCATGGAAATGCGCGGCTTTCTGACCGGAGGAACGACGATGCGCGACAATCGACCAGAGCATGGCGCCAAACACCACGACCCCTATCACCACACAGATCCAGAAAATGGTCATGTGCAGATCGAAAACGGCGCCGCTGACCACTGACGCGCCGGGTGACATGTTGGTCGTCCAGTCTGCATGTGTCTGCTCGAACGCGGACCACAGCAGCAGGCCCATCCAGACCCTTGGATGCCGCATTTCGGGTTCCCCCACACACTCTTGTTCTACGCGGATCGGGCCGCGGGCAAGGCAGTGGGCTACCGACTGCAGGACCATGACCAGGGGTCACAAGCCGACTTCCTCAGACGTCGAGTATAGACACGGCGGGAGAAACGCAACGCAGCGCCGGATGAGTGCAACGTGGCAAACAGCGAACGTATTTACCGGTCGAACCCCGGCAACCGCTTCAAAAAAGAGTTTTTAGAGCAAAAACATATAAATGTGAATTAGTTATGACAAAAACGTCTGAGCTATATAGTTAATCAAGCTAACGTATGACTTTGATCAATAACACCCACCTGGTTATATGCTTTCAGGAGCCCATACCGTCATGAACACGGCCGCATTGCGCGAGCAGATCCAACGAGCACACCAGCACGAGGCCGAGACAGGCCAGTTGCTGCAACAGCTGAAAACTCAGCTTCCGCACCTTCATCCTGCCATCCACCTGCCCGAAGTTGACGCACAGGGAGCACTGACGCGTTTTGTCAGTGCTTATATAGACCTGGTCCCCGACCTACTGGAAGCCGCACACGAAGTGGCAATCGAGGCGGGCATCGAAGGACAGATAAAACCGGTGCTCAAGATTGCCGAGCACTTCTTCACTGCACCCCCTGAAATCATGCAAGGCCATGAAGGACTCGACAGCCTGCTGGATGAGGCTTATCTGGCGCATCGGCTGGTCGAGGAAGTAAATGATCTCTACATCAAGCATTTCGGCCAGCCGCTGATTCCATCCAACACGACAGTTGCCAGCGTGATCGCCCACCAGTTGATCGGCGAACAGTTTGCCAACCAGTTGGACGAGGCTGTCCACCATGCCGTCGATCAGTTGCTTGATGATGAGGATTTCGCGCTGGACTCGGTCGAGGCCTATCGCGAGAAATTGAGCAGTCCCGACACCGAAGCCGCCTGGAAGCGCTGGCCTAGCCTGTCACGTCAATTGGGTATCGGTCTGGAACTGGAACGTTCCGCGGGCTGATTCGCCACCGAATTCATGTCTTCGCCGCAAAGGAAGGAGCCGAATGACGCTCCGCTGCTACGCGAAGACCCATCCGGCTCCCTGATGCAGATCAACCTGTACGCCGATCAACAGCAGACTTGATCAGGCAGCGCCTGAGCCAATCCCCGTGTTGGTGTACACCCTACCTTCGAGTCGACGCTTCAAGCCCCGGGGTTCGATCACCAGCTTGGTTCCGTGAGCGGCATTGGCACGCCCCCAGTCTTCAAGCAGCTCCAGACAGGAGTGGTCGATATAGGACAGGTTGTTCAGTGGCACATGCAAGGTGCTGCCGACCGGAACGGTGCCCAGCACCTGAGTCAACGCAGGCACTTTGAGGAACGTCGCCGCACCGACCAGACGCAGCTCGTACTCGCTCTTGCCCGGCAGCTCGACCAGATTGATCTTCAGTCGCGAAGCCTTGAGCGCCAGCTTGACCAGTGTCAGACCGAAGCCCACCAGAACACCGGTCAACAGGTCGGTGAAGATGATCGCGCCAGCGGTTGCGGCGTACGTGAACATCGGCATGCGACCATAGCGCCCCAGCCCCTTGAACGTTTTCAGATCGACCAGCTTCAGACCGGTATACACCAGCACACCTGCAAGACTGGCGACCGGAATGCTCTGCAGTACGCTGGACAGCAGCAGGACGAACGCCAGCAGCCAGAGGCCGTGGAAAATCGTCGAGAAGCGTGTTGTCGCACCGGCCTGAACGTTGGCCGAACTGCGCACGATCACACCTGTCATTGGCAACGCGCCCAACAGACCGCAGAGCATGTTACCCACGCCCTGGGCACTCAGCTCCTTGTCGAAGTCCGAACGCACACCGCTGTGCATGCGGTCGACCGCTGCGGCAGAGAGCAGCGTTTCGGCACTGGCGATAAAGGCCACAGCGATTGCCGCGATCAGGATCGCAGGGTCGGCCAGGTTCATCAGGTCGGCAGGGCGCAGCCAGTCGATGGCATCGGAGAGGTTTTCAGGCACCTGCACACGCTTGACGTCCAGCGCCATGAACAGACTGACGGCGGTCGCAATACCGACGCCCAGCAGGGCGCCTGGAACAAAGCGCAGCGACGCGGGACGAATTTTTTCCCAGCCCCACATGATCAGGATTGTACCCAGGCCCAGCATACCCGCCTGCATGCCCGCTCCCGGCCCGATGGCCTGGACCAGCGTTGCCGGGAAACCGATCAGGTTATCCAGCCCGGAAGGTTTCGGCCCGCTGTCGAACATGACATGGGCCTGTGACAGCACGATCAGAATGCCGATACCGGCGAGCATTCCGTAAACGACGGCAGGTGCCGTGACACGGAACCAGCAGCCGAGCTTGAATCGACCGGCCAGCAATTGAAGCAGACCGGCCAGCAGGAGAATCGGCCCCAACATCGCCATTCCGTGCTCGCGTACGACTTCGAAGACCAGGACGGCGAGGCCTGCGGCAGGACCGCTGACCTGCAAAGGCGAGCCGGCCAGCCAGCCCACAACAAGACCACCAACGATGCCCGTGATCAAACCCTTGGCAGGTGGCATGCCAGACGCGATTGCGATGCCCATGCACAAGGGCAGGGCCACCAGGAACACCACCACGGAAGCAAGCAGCTCCCGTGGTAAAACGGATTTCAATGCTGTAGCACCCATGACACTTCTCCGGGATTCTTCAGACGAGGCAAAGCTGGCGGCGCGCTCCATGCGCAGCCGCCACCAGCTAAAGAAGGGTGTGCCGTCAGCCGTGACTGTTGTCAGTCAGCTGAAAAGCGTGCTTTCGGGGAAGCCATCGGTGTCGGGCCCGAGCCGTCGAGCGGCACGAAGCGATCACTTTCAGCGTCATAAGCCAGGATTTCACTGGTTTCGATGCTGTAGACCCAGCCGTGAATGAACAGCTGACCGCTGGCCATCTTGGCTGCAACCGAAGGGTGCGTGCGCAAGTGCTGCAACTGGGAAATCACGTTTTCCTGAGTCAGGACCTGCATGGTTTCCAGCTCGCCACTGCAGCTGCAATTCTGTTCGACGACGGTACGGGCAACCTCTGCGTGGCGCAGCCAGGCTTTTACCGTTGGCATCTTGTCCAGACTGTCGGGGTTGAGTACCGCTCGCATGGCACCGCAGTCAGAGTGACCGCAGACGATGATGTGTTGCACGCCCAGCGCAACGACCGCATATTCCAGAGCCGTGGATACACCACCGTTCATCTGGCCGTACGGCGGAACGACGTTGCCGACGTTACGCGTCACGAAAAGGTCGCCCGGCGAGCTCTGAGTGATCAGCTCGGGAACGATGCGCGAATCCGCGCAGGTAATGAACATGGCTCGCGGCGATTGCGCGGTAGCCAGTTTCTTGAAAAGCTCTTCCTGTTGTGGGAAGACTTCCTTACGAAAATGTACGAAGCCATCGACGATGTGTTTCAACGCTACGTCGGCGCTATCCGAGTGGCTATGTGTGCTGGCCGACGTAGCCGACGGCTGTTTATCCATGTCTCTCATGTCTTCATCCTCTCTGACGGATTGATGTGGATTCTTCATGCGTGCTTAACCAGAGCCGGATGTGATCCCTGTTGTTTGGCCTCACGAACAAATCCTTTGAACGCTACCGCTGGTGTCACTCCGAGTTACAGACTAAACGCCCAAGCTTAAGTGAAACTGAATGCGACCGCTCTGGAATGCGGGTTTGCACGATAGTCCCAAATTCGTTACAGCAATGACATCTGGCCGCCCGGAGGGCAAAACGCATCGCAATCCAGAACCAAGCTTTCACGTCTGTTCAGTCCCAGGCGTTTGACCGCCATGGTGTAGCGTTGAGCAAGCAGGTCTGCAAATGGACCTTCACCACGCATGCGAGTGCCGAACTGGCTGTCGTAAAGCGCACCGCCCCGGCTCTGGCGGATCAGACTCAGCACATGATCGGCGCGCTGGGGATAGTGCGTCTTTAGCCATTCGTCGAACAATGGCGCCACTTCAAGGGGCAGGCGCAGCATCACATAACTTGCACTCAGCGCACCGGCCGCCTTGGCCTCGTTCAGCATTGCTTCCAGTTCACTGTCGTTGATCATCGGAATCATCGGCGCACAGAGCACACCCACCGGCACCCCGGCCTGACGCAACACCTTGATCGCCCTCAGCCGCGCCCTGGGTGCTGCCGCCCTGGGCTCAAGAATGCGCTTGAGCTCGTCGTCCAGCGTCGTCAGGCTGATGAACACCGATACCAACCGCAGCCTGGCCATTTCCGCCAGCAGATCCAGGTCACGCAGAATCAGCGAACCCTTGGTGATGATGCTCACCGGGTGACGATAGCGCAGTAATACCTCCAGCGTGGCGCGGGTGATCCTGTGTTCGCGCTCAATGGGCTGATAAGGATCGGTATTGGCACCCAGCGTGATCGGCGCGCAGCGATAGCCGGGTTTCGACAGCTGTTGTTCCAGCAACGCGGCCGCGTTGGTCTTGGCGATCAGCTTCGTCTCGAAATCCAGCCCCGGCGACATGTCCCAGTACGCGTGGCTGGGCCTGGCGAAGCAGTAGATGCAGCCGTGTTCACACCCTCGATAGGGATTGATCGAGCGATCAAATGGAATATCCGGCGAGGTATTGCGGGTGATGATGCTCTTGGCGGTCTCGAACGTGACCGTGGTGCCCTGAGTCATCGGGACTTCCTGATACCAGCCATCGTCCTCGGCAACGGAACGGCTGGGCGCGAAACGGTTATGCGGATTACTGGCGGTGCCGCGCCCGCGCAGGGGAAGGGAGTTGGACATCTGACATGACCCGAATACTGTTTATACATACAGTAAACTAAAATCACAGAATACCCGACCGGTATGACCCGAAAACCTCGGTCTGCTGACCAGCGGTAAGACCGCCCTGTACGTTCGCCCACCTGTCATTTCTGTCAGTAGACGACTTTATCGACCAGGCATAGCTTGATCGAATGCCAGATCGGTTGACCCTGGCAACGTGCCTGACGAAGAGGTGGGTATGGCCAAATACGTGGTTCGGTTGTCAGCAGACGATTTGAATAAAAAGAAGTACCCCGAAATTTCTGCCGAATTGTACGAAAACAAAATCCTCATCAGCTCTGTTTTACTCACGCTGGACACCCGTCAGGAGTGCGAACTCGACATCAGGGGTGATGAAGACATAGCCGAAATACTGATTGAGCTTGCTCGCTCATTCAAAGAAAAAATCGTTGAGTTGTCGGAAGGATAGAGCGCGCTCGTCAGAAGTGCCGTGATACCGCTCCAGACGAAATCAAGAAACAGGAGATCAAGGAAATGGCTACCTATGAGGTCAGATTGTCTATTGCCGAAATTGAGGGCGATGACACCCCTGAAGTAATCGTAGAGTTCTGGAACAGCGAGCTTCCCAATCGAAAGCCAGACCAGAAGGGCGACACCGAATTTACCGCGTTCGTGACAGCCCCGGCAAAAGGGGCACCTTATGACACGGTTAAAAGTAAGGCGGACGTCGATGGCAATCAAAAAACCGACGCTGCAGACGACGAGATATTGCTTGAACTGGTCAATGCCTTCATGAAAATGGATCTTTCCATAAAAAGCTGAGCATCGAGCTCCAGAGCATCAGGGCTTTGAAAAAGCCCTGATGCATCCTGTAATCGAGGCCGGTCAGCTCGGATCTACCGGCTTCTTCAACTTCGGATTCGGAAAGAACTGCACGCCCTGCACCTTCGGATCGGCGGGCTTGACCGCCACCTTGTTGACCCGAGTGCCCAACTCTTTCGGCACCGAAAGCCCTTGCTCGTTGAGCGTATCGCTGTAGCCGCAGTTCACGCACTCACGGTGCGGAACCTCGTCCTCGCTCCACATCATCAACTTGTCCGGCTCGCTGCACGCGGGGCAGACCGCACCGGCGATGAAGCGTTTTTTGGTAACGACCGCAGGTGTATCGGTCATGCTGCCGCGTCCTCACTCAAACCACTGTGGCGCAAGAGTGCGTCAATCGACGGCTCGCGTCCGCGGAAGTCGACGAACAGCACCATTGGTGCCTGCGAACCGCCACGGGCCAGAATCGCTTCGCGGAAGGCGCGACCGGTTTCGGCATTGAGCACGCCGTCTTCCTCGAACTTCGAAAACGCATCAGCCGAAAGCACTTCAGCCCACTTGTAGCTGTAGTAACCCGCTGCGTAGCCGCCCGCGAAGATATGCGCGAAGCTGTTGGGAAAGCGGTTGTAGGCGGGCGGGCGCATGACCGATACTTCGTCGCGAATACCTTCCAGTACCTGCAGCACACCGCGGCCATCTCCATGAGTGGCGTGCAGTTCGAAGTCGAACAGCGAGAACTCCAACTGACGGACCATCATCAGGCCGGAATGGAAGTTACGTGCAGCGAGCATCTTCTCCAGCAAGTCCTGCGGCAGCGGTGCGCCGGTTTCGTAGTGACCGGAGATGAGCGCCAGGCCTTCCGGCTCCCAACACCAGTTTTCCATGAACTGGCTTGGCAGCTCGACCGCGTCCCATGCCACGCCATTGATGCCGGATACACCGGCGTGATCAATGCGGGTCAGCAGGTGATGCAGACCGTGGCCGAACTCGTGGAACAGCGTGGTGACTTCGTCATGGGTCAGCAAGGCAGGCTTGCCGCCGACGGCCGGGGTGAAGTTGCAGACCAGATTGGCAACCGGGCTCTGCAGAGTGCCTTCAGCGGTGCGACGACGGTCGCGGGCGCCGTCCATCCAGGCACCGCCACGCTTGTTGGCGCGGGCGTACAGGTCGAAGAAGAAGCGGCCGACGTGCTGACCGTTTTCCTTGATTTCGAACAGACGAACGTCCGGGTGCCAGGTGTCGAAGCCTTTCTGCTCGGCGATTTCGATGCCGTACAGACGCTGAACGATAGCGAACAGGCCGCTCAGCACCTTGTCGATCGGGAAATAGACGCGCAGGGCTTCCTGGGAAACGCTGTAGCGCTGCTCACGCAATTTTTCGCTGTAAAATCCGCTGTCCCAGCTTTGCAGATCCGGACAGCCCTGTTCGGCGGCGTACGCCTTGAGCTCTTCCAGATCCTGTACGGCAAACGGCTTGCTGCGCTTGGCCAGATCGCGCAGGAAACTCAGCACCTGATCGCTGGACTCGGCCATTTTGGTCGCCAGGCTCAGTTCCGCGAAGTTTGCGTAACCCAGAAGCTGGGCCAGTTCCTGACGCAGGTCGAGGATCTGCTCCATGACCGGGCCGTTGTCGTTCTTGCCAGCATTCGGGCCTTGATCGGAGGCGCGAGTGCAGTAGGCCGCATAGAGTTCTTCACGCAGGGCGCGGTCTTCGGCGTAGGTCATCACCGCGTAGTAGCTCGGGAATTCCAGGGTGATCAGGTAGCCGTCCAGCCCCTTGGCCTTGGCGGCCGCAGCCATCTGCTGCCTGGCCGAGTCGGTCAGGCCGGCGAGAGCGGATTCATCGGCGACCAGCTTGGTCCAGGCCTGAGTGGCGTCCAGCAACTGGTTGGAGAACTGGCTGCCCAGTTCCGACAGCTTGCTCTGCACCTCGGCATATCGTTTCTGCTGCTCGGGCGGCAGGTCGATACCGGACAGGCGGAAATCACGCAGCGACTGTTCCAGAATGGTCTTCTGGCCAACGTCGAAATTCGCTGCTTCCGGACTATTGGCCAGCGCCTCATAAGCCTGGAACAGCTCGCGGTTCTGACCCATCTCCGTGGAGTAGGCGCTCAATGCAGGCAGGCAAGACTCATAGGCTTCGCGCAGTTCGGCGCTGTTGCACACGGCATTCAAATGGCTGACCGGGCTCCAGGCGGCGCCGAGACGATCATTCAGCTCGTCCATGGTCAGTACCAGTCCGGCCCAGGTCGGTGTCGATCCCTGTTTGGCGAGAATGTCGGCAATTGCAGCGCGGTTATCCGCCAGAATCTGTTCGATGGCAGGTTTGACATGCTCGGCACGGATCGCCGAGAAGGGTGGCAGGTCGTACGATTGCAGAAGCGGGTTGTTCGCGCTCACGGTTTTGCACCTTGGCTGGAAGAAACACTCCTGCATCTTAATTACAATCGACGCCGACCGCAGCATCGAAACCCGCTTCACTCACCTATCACTGCCAAAGAAGGAGCCTATCGTGGCCATTCGCAAGTTTCAGGACCACACACCATCCCTCGGCGAACGGGCCTTCGTCGACCATTCGGCGGTGGTGATCGGCGATGTGGAAATCGGTGCCGACAGCTCCATCTGGCCACTGACCGTGGTGCGCGGCGACATGCACCGCATCCGCATCGGTGCCCGTACCAGCGTGCAGGATGGCAGCGTGCTGCACATCACTCATGCGGGACCGTTCAACCCCGACGGGTTTCCGCTGCTGATCGGTGATGAAGTGACCATCGGCCACAAAGCCATGCTGCATGGCTGCACCATCGGTAACCGTATCCTGATCGGCATGGGCTCGACCATCATGGACGGTGCAGTGGTGGAAGATCAGGTGATCATCGGCGCGGGAAGCCTGGTGCCGCCGGGCAAGGTGCTGGAAAGCGGCTTCCTGTATGTCGGCCGCCCGGTCAAACAGGTGCGGGCGCTGACCGAAAAGGAAATCGCATTCTTTCCTTACAGCGCGACCAACTACGTGAAACTCAAGGATCAGCACCTGGCAGAAGGCTTTGACCAGCCATGCTGAAGCATGTGCAGTTCGAGGCGCCCATGCATTACCAGAACATTCTTTTCGACCTCGATGGCACGTTGACCGACCCGCGTCTGGGCATCACCCGCTCGATCCAGTTCGCGCTGGCCCGGCTGGGTATCGACGAGCCGGATATCACTAAACTGGAACATTTCATCGGTCCGCCGTTGTTGCAGGCATTCATGCAGTTCTACGACATGGACGAAGCGCGCGCGTGGAAAGCCGTCGGCTTCTACCGCGAGCGCTTCCGTGTGACAGGGCTGTATGAAAACGAAGTGTTCGACGGCATTGCCGAACTGCTTGAAACGCTGGGTCAGCAGGGCAGACGTCTCTATATCGCCACATCCAAGCCTTGGGAGTTCGCCCGGGAAATCGCCCGGCATTTCGATTTTGCCAGGCACTTCATCGTGATTTACGGCAGCGAACTGGACGGCACCCGAACTGACAAGGTCGAACTCATCGCCCACCTGCTCGCCGAAGAAAAACTCGACCCGGCGCACACCCTGATGATCGGCGACCGCAAACACGACCTTATCGGCGGCATCCGCAATGGGCTGGGCGTTGCGGCGGTGGGTTACGGGTTCGGCAGCCATGAAGAGCTGACGGCGGAAAATCCCACGTATCACTTTGCGACAGTGGCCGAGTTGCATCGAGCTTTTGTGGGCAAGCCTTGATGTGACGCAACTCAACGGACTGTGTGAGGCGGCTTGTCGGCAAGACGTTTTCTGAAGCGATATATCAGTAACTGAACGGGCACCATCGCCGGCAAGCCGCCTCCCGCAGGGTATGCATTCAGTCAGGCACTTTCGTTTCGGCTCTGGTGCGCGCTCACGGCATCAATCGCTGCAACGCCGCCTTGCGTGATTCAGCAGGCAAGCCACCGAGCTTCTCCACTGCCTGGAAGAACGCTTCCCAGTCGCCATTCACGTGTTTGAATAACGCTTCGAACGCAGGTACCCATTGATCATAAAGCCCGAAGGGCAGCAGTTTGGCGTTGTTCATCGGGCTGTTGATCCAGCCGTCGAAGCGTTTGTCGCCGCCCCATTGCCCGTCGCGCAGTTGTCGATAGTCGCGGCGCAAGCGTTCGAACTCGGCGGCCTTGCGTTCACGCATTACATCAGGCGTCAACGGCTGGCGGTAAAGGGTTTTCAGACGCTCGCGTGTGTCGAGCACCAACTGGATGAACTGATCGCGTCGCCTGGACTGCGAGACACTCTCCGGTGGCAGGCCACGGGCTTCTCTCCACTGACGCGTGCCTTCCTGCTCGACGAAGCTGGCGTACGATTCGTTGAATTCCGTGTCGTTTTTCACATAGAAGCGCTGATGCGCCAGTTCATGAAAAATCAGCGTGGCCAGTCGCTCGTCGCCCCAGCCCAGCATCGTGCTCAGGATAGGGTCATTGAACCAGCCCAATGTCGAATAGGCTTCTACGCCACTGAGGTACACGTCCTTGCCTGCCTGACGCTGCAACGCGGCTTCACCGCGAGCACCTCCAGGGCTGTAATAGCCACGGTAGGCCACGCAACCGGCAATCGGAAAACAGTGCGTAACGGGATCGAGGGAGAACTCGTCAGTGGCGAACACGTTCCATACCACGTAAGGACGGCCCAGATCGGCATACAGACGGTAACTCTTGTTGTCCGGCAGATGCAGGTGTTGGCTGGCAAAGGCGCGGGCCTTTTGCGACAGGGCCAGGTGAGCACGAAGCGTTGGATTGCGACCGGGATCGGCGATGATATCGTCCACCGGTTCGCGGGCCTGCAAGAGTTGCCACTGCCCCTGCGCCAACTGACCGTAATAGGCCACGCTGGAACAGCCACCGAGCAACAAAACCGCCAGTACCGGCAAAACCTGCCAAAGGCGTAAAACAATGAGTCGTGGCATACACAGCCTTCAAATCGGAACACAGTGCTGTTATGCAGGACAGACAAGACCGACGCAACTAACATCGCCGCCGGTTCAGAAACGGAGCACAGCATGCGCGTCATGACACTGATTCTTGCCCTCACCACCCTTGCCGGGTGCGCCGGTCCATTACCTGTCGTTGACCCGAACATGGCGTGGGTCGATCTGCGCACCATCACCGGCAAAGTGGTGATGGCCGACAAGCTCGACGGCAAGAACACGTATGACGGTCGTTACTTTCAGGTCACGCCTGGCAGCCATTCGCTGCAGGTGCGTTACGACTATGAATACCGATACGGCAGCCTGGGTCTGATGGGCGACGACTACACCGAGATCACCTGTTTCGTGGAGATCGATTACGCGCATTTCGCTGCGGGGCAGCGCTATGTGCTTGAGGTGAGGTCACTGACCAACGATGTCGATGCGTGGCTATATGACGCTGACCGCAAGGTGGTCGCAGAGGAAGGGAATGTTCACTGCATCTGATCAGCGATCATTGCGCTGATAGATGATTTTCTTTGTGCCGTTCTCACAGCTGCCCACGACCATGTTCGGGTCCTGAACCTCGTCATTGGTGACGATTTCCAGTGTGTAGGACGTGACATTGTTCGCCTGGATCCGCGCCTCGATTTCGTCCTTGAGTTCATCACAGGACTTCGGGGCTGCTACAGCATTTACAGCCAGCAGTGTACAGGCCACTGCCAAAGCAAAACGTTTCATGCCTGACCCTCATTGACGACACACAGCCAACCGAAAAACCATAGGTGGGAAGCGGCTTGCCGACGAATCAATAGCCTGACCAATCCGGCAACAGCTGGATTGACGCTATCGTCGGCCAGCCACCTCACATGAAATCCGAACGACCGGATCAGCTCAACAGGGTAGCGTCGAGCGTGATGTTGGCGTTCAGCACCTTGGACACCGGGCAGCCTTCTTTGGCTTTGGTGGTCAGTTCGTCGAACTCTTTCTGGGTGATGTTCGGCACTTTGGCCTTCAGGATCAACTTCACAGCCGTGATCGCGAATCCACCCTCGACCTGATCCAGAGACACTTCGGCGTTCGTGTCGATGCTATCGGCAGTGAAGCCTGCATCACCCAGAATCATCGACAGCGCCATCGAGAAGCAGCCAGCATGCGCCGCGCCGATCAGTTCTTCCGGGTTGGTGCCTTTGCCGCCTTCGAAGCGGGCCTTGAAGCCATACGGATGCTCGCGCAGTGCTGCGGTTTCAGTCGAGATGCTGCCGATGCCGGTTTTCAGATCACCGGCCCAGTGTGCCGATGCTTTCTTGACGATGCTCATGGTCGCTCCTTGAAGGAATGGATTGAGTCTTTTGCAAGTGACAAGATTCTGAGGATAGACGGCACTGGAAAGTTCAAACTGACTAAAGACCTAGTATTTAAGTAGGTTTTTTCCGGTTCATCTATTGAAACACCAGCCTTGTGCCCGCACTGTTGTTTCATCGTGGGCAGCTCCTTGAGCCGACCCAACACAATTCGAGGAGCTACCCCGGCCTATGAAACGTCTGGCAGATGTAAAAATTTCCACCCTGGATCTGGTGCCCGTGCGCCACGACAAAGGCCCCGCCGATTCCCTGCGCAACTCGCTGAATCTGGCGCAACACGTCGAGAAACTGGGCTACAACCGCTTCTGGGTTGCCGAACACCACAACATGGACGGCATCGCCAGTTCGGCAACTTCGGTGCTGCTGGCGTATCTGGCAGGCGGCACGTCGACCATCCGGGTCGGCGCAGGCGGGATCATGCTGCCCAACCATGCGCCACTGGTGGTCGCAGAACAATTCGGCACCCTGGCCAGCCTGTATCCGGACCGGATCGATCTGGGTCTTGGCCGTGCGCCAGGCTCCGATCAGATGACTGCCCGTGCGCTGCGTCGCGAGCGTTCCGGCAGTGCCGATGACTTCCCGGATGACGTGACCGAATTGATGGAATACCTGGGGCCGCGTACAGCTGATCAAAAAGTGATCGCTGTGCCGGGTTCGGGTACTCAGGTGCCGATCTGGCTGCTGGGCTCAAGTCTGTTCAGCGCGCAGCTGGCGGGCATGCGTGGCTTGCCGTACGCCTTCGCTTCGCACTTTGCGCCGCGTTACATGCATGAAGCGATTCGCGTCTATCGCAACCACTTCCAGCCCTCGGCGGTGCTCGACAAGCCTTACGTGATGCTGGGCGTGCCGCTGTCGGCCGCAGAGACTGACGAAAAGGCCGAATATCTGGCGACATCGGTGTATCAGCGCATTCTGGCGCTGATGCGTGGCCACAGCCTGATGCAGCGCCCGCCCGTGGAGTCCATGGATGGCCTGTGGCTGCCTCATGAACGCGAAGCGGTGGCGAGCTTTCTGGGGCTGGCGATGGTCGGCGGGCCGGACAAGATCCGCGCCAAGCTGGATGTGCTGCTTGAACAGACCGACGCCGATGAACTGATCTTCACCTGCGACATGTACGAGCATGAAGACCGTCTGCGGTCCTACGAGATTCTGGCGCAGGTCGCACGCGGCTAAGCACCTTGCTGCACAGAAACGGAAAAGCCCGCGCCACCCGCTGAATAATTGTTCAGCGTGTGGAACGGGCTTTTTTACAGCGTGAACACGGGGTCGAGCAACGGGCTGGATTTACATCGAGCCGGCCTGACTATCAACCGCGCTTGTAAACGATTTCCTTGGCGCCACCTTCGCAGGTGCCAACCACTTGCTGATCAGCGGCACTGCCTTTCTCGACCACTTCAAGCGTGTAGGAAGAAACGCCCTTGGCCTGAAGCTTGGCGTCGATTTCGCTTTTCAGTTCGTCACACGGCTTGCCTGCCGCCAGGGCGGTGCCCGCGATGCTCAACAAACATGCTGCCAACAAAATCTTTTTCATGGGTATCCCCTCTCGTCCGGCCAAATAAAGACGCCATCGGAACAGGCGCCCATTAAATCCCTACGCCCACATGTGAGCCATGATGGCTCATGTAAGTGTGTAGCGCAGGTTATGGCAATCGGCCAGCCGAAAGGTTCAGGGACGATCAGCTACGTTCGATGCGAAAGCCCACTTTCAAAGTGACCTGGTAGTGGCCGACTTTGTTGTTATCGACAATGTGGCCACGGGTTTCAGTCACTTCGAACCACTCAAGGTTCTTGATGCTCTTGCTGGCTTCAGCCAACGCGTTCTGGATGGCGTCTTCGACTGTGGTGGTGGACGATCCGACGATTTCGACTTTCTTGTACGTGTGATGATCACTCATGGCAGTTCTCCTGAAGGTCTGGGAACACGTCGTTAAAACCAACGCTCCAGACTTCTGTCAGGAAAAAGCGGGTAAAAGTTCAGACTTTGCAAAATGGCATCGCACTTTCCAATACGCCCGCAGTCGGAATCATCACACGCCCACTCATCATTGCAGGAGAAACACCATGGCTAGTAATTCACTTCGCAAGGCCTCGTTGCAGAGTATGGAAGCGGAGATCGAGAGCCTCTTGAAGTCTCTTGAAGGTCTGAAAGCCGACGCCACTGACGAGTCGCGCAAGACCCTGAAAAATCTCAAGGCCAATGCTGAAAGTGCTCTGAGCCATTCGCGCAGCCTGCTCAGCGATGTCTACGAAGACGTCAAAGAGAAAACCCGCGAAAATGCGCTGGCCACTCGTGACTATGCTCAGGAACACCCTTGGACCACCGCTGGCGTCGCTGTCGGTGCCCTCGGCCTGCTGGCAGCCTACCTGCTGTGCAAGCGCGGCAACTGATCAGATTCTGATCGGGTCTTCAGACCGCAGCAGCTCATTTTTCAGCCATTGAGCCAACTGCTGCGCACGGCCATCGGCCACACGTCTGGGTACCCACAACGCCAGTTGCGCCGGGGTTTCACTGAAGCCCCATGGCGCAACCAGGCGTCCGGCCCTGAGGTCATCGACCACCAGCGGCTCCGGCGCGATTGCGATTCCAAGGCCTGCCACGGCCGCCTCCAGCAAATAATACAAATGCTCGAAACCCTGTCCGAACCGCAATGATTGCGGATCGATTCCGTTGTGCTGCGCCCAGCTTGGCCAAGCCTGCGGTCGAGAGGTGGTCTGTAGCAGGGATTCTTCCAGCAGTGCCTTCGCGGGCGCATTTCGCAGGCTGTCGAAGCGCGCGAAGCGTGGGCTCAGCACAGGGCCGATTCGCTCGCTGGCCAGCTCGAACACCTGCATGTCGGCAGGCCAGGGCGGTTCGGCGAACACCAGCAAGGCGTCAAGACCGGGACGACGCGGGTCCAGATCGCCTTCACCTGCCGACAGGTGCAGGCGCAGATCCGGCAACTCGGCATTCAAACGACTGAGGCGCGGAATGAACCAGCGCGCCAGCAGGCTCCCGGAACACCCCAGCACGAACGGTGCATCGGCGCTGCCCTGGCTCAGTTCAGCACACACATTGCGCAACCGATCAAATGCTTCACCACTGGCATCACGCAGCCGGATGCCTGCATCTGTGAGTTTCAGGCCGCGTCCATCCTTGCTGAACAGATTGACGCCCAGGTGCTCCTCGAGCAGCTTCAACTGACGGCTGACGGCGCCGTGCGTAACGTGCAGTTGCTCGGCCGCCTGACTGACACTGCCCAGGCGGGCGGTGCTTTCAAAGGCGCGCAAAGCATTCAACGGTGGAAGATCGCGGCTCATGATCTGTGAGTTTTCCTGACAGGTTGTGGCGATCTTATCGGTTTTCATCCGGGCGTGCGCTGGTTAAAGTGGACTCATTGCCAGACCGGCTCATCTCATTCGTTTGATATACCCACTGGAGCACTTCATGACCCAGACCAATTTGCGCAACGGCCCCGACGCCAACGGCCTGTTCGGCTCCTTCGGCGGCCGCTACGTCGCTGAAACCCTGATGCCGCTGGTTCTCGACCTGAACCGCGAGTACGAAGCCGCCAAGGCCGACCCTGAATTCATCAAAGAGATGGCGTACTTCCAGCGCGATTACGTGGGTCGTCCAAATCCACTGTATTTCGCCGAACGCCTGACCGAGTTCTGCGGCGGTGCGAAGATCTATTTCAAGCGCGAAGAGCTGAATCACACCGGCGCGCACAAGATCAACAACTGCATCGGCCAGGTGCTGCTGGCCAAGCGCATGGGCAAGAAACGCCTGATCGCCGAGACCGGTGCAGGCATGCACGGCGTTGCCACGGCGACCGTTGCTGCACGTTTCGGTCTGCCTTGCGTGATCTACATGGGTGCTACCGACATCGAGCGCCAGCAGGCCAACGTGTTCCGCATGCGGCTGCTAGGCGCCGAAATCGTCCCGGTCACTTCCGGCACCGGCACCCTGAAAGATGCCATGAACGAGGCCCTGCGTGATTGGGTCACCAACGTTGAAGACACCTTCTACCTGATTGGCACCGTGGCTGGCCCACACCCGTATCCGGCAATGGTGCGTGATTTCCAGGCCATCATCGGCAAGGAAACCAAAGAGCAGATGCTGGAGAAGGAAGGGCGTCTGCCTGACAGTCTGGTCGCCTGCGTCGGCGGCGGTTCCAACGCGATGGGCCTGTTCCATCCGTTCCTGGATGACGCCAGCGTGGAAATCATCGGCGTGGAAGCGGGCGGTCATGGCGTCGAGACCGACAAGCACGCGGCCAGCCTCAACGGCGGTGTTCCGGGCGTGCTGCACGGCAACCGCACCTACCTGCTGCAGGACAAGGACGGGCAGATCACCGATGCCCACTCGATTTCCGCAGGCCTGGACTATCCGGGTATCGGCCCGGAGCACGCGTTCCTGCATGAAGTGAAGCGCGTCGAATACGTGAGCATCACCGATGAAGAAGCCCTGGACGCTTTCCATCAGTGCTGCCTGCTCGAAGGCATTATCCCGGCGCTGGAAACTGCCCACGCCCTGGCTGAAGCCATGAAGCGCGCCACCAACCTGCGCGACGACCACCTGATGGTCGTGTGCCTGTCCGGACGCGGCGACAAAGACATGCAGACTGTCATGAACCACATGGCCGCTGCCGAAAAGACTCAGGAGATGCTGGTATGAGCCGCCTTGAACAACGTTTTGCCCAGCTGAAAACCGAAGGTCGTGCGGCTCTGGTTACTTTCGTCACCGCAGGCGACCCCGGCTATGACACCTCGCTGAAAATCCTGAAAGGCCTGCCGGCTGCCGGTGCAGACGTGATCGAACTGGGCATGCCGTTCACCGATCCGATGGCCGACGGCGTTGCCATTCAGTTGGCAACCCTGCGTGCGCTGGATGCGGGTCAGACCCTGCCGAAAACCCTGCAAATGGTTCGTGAATTTCGTGTCGAAGACCAGACCACGCCTATCGTGCTGATGGGTTACTACAACCCGATTCACCGTTTTGGCGTCGAAGCGTTCGTGGCTGAAGCCAGGGAAGCGGGCGTCGATGGCCTGATCATCGTCGACCTGCCGCCTGAACACGACGCAGAACTGGCGACACCGGCACAGGCTTCCGGTATCGACTTCATTCGTCTGACCACGCCAACCACAGACGATGCGCGTCTGCCACGCGTACTGGAGCGCAGTTCCGGCTTCGTTTACTACGTGTCGGTCGCAGGTGTGACGGGTGCGGGTTCGGCGACCACCGAACACGTTACCGAGGCCATCGCGCGCCTGCGTCGTCACACCGACCTGCCGATCAGCGTCGGGTTTGGTATTCGTACGCCAGAGCAGGCCGCTGCCATTGCACGTCTGGCCGATGGCGTGGTGGTGGGTTCGGCGCTGGTCGACAAGATCGCCACTGCCGAGTCGCCGGAGCATGCGGTGGATGGCGTGCTGACCTTGTGCGCCGCATTGGCCGAGGGCGTACGTAACGCCCGCGTCAGCTGAGGGTAAAGATTCCGATACAGAGGAATCAAAGCGCCAGCAGCGGTTCTACATAGCAAGACACAAGGGGTTCATGACCAGGTCATGAACCCCTTTTTGCTGCACAGCGTGGAGCCGAGGAGCATCCCATGAAACTGCCAAACCGCATCATCACCGGCCTGGGTATCCTGATGATCAGCGCCAGTCCGCTGCTCCAGGCCGCACCGCCCGATCAGCGTGGCAACGGCCCGGACGACAATCGCGGCGGCCACCAGCAAGGCCCGCGCGACAACGACGGCCCCGGCAATCGCGGCAATGGCAAAGGCCCGGGGCCAGCCAGTCACGACAATCGTCGCGGCCCGCCACAGGACTTCGGGCCGGTGCGTGAGACCTTCCAGCAACACCGTGACGTTATTGGCCGTGGTCAGCCGCTGCCTCCCGGCATTCATATCGCCAAAGGCCGACCATTGCCGCCAGGCTACGGCAAACGCCTGGACCCTCGCTCGCTGCAATTGCTGCCGCATTACGACGGGTATGAATGGCGTCGACTGGGCACCGATGTCGTGCTGATCGCCGTCGGCTCGGGAATTGTCTATGCGATTCTGGACGGTGTACTGAACTGACCCGGCAACTTCGCGGACAAGTGCGCCTCCCAAGCCGAGCACACCAGATGGGAGTGGACTTGTCCACGAAGAAGCCAGGACATCCGATCCAGATACAGCGCTTGGAACAAAGTCTTCGCGGACACGTCCGCATCCCACGCAGGGCGCGCATTTCAACGTGGGAAAGACACTACGCAGTCTTTTGATGCAGCCCGGCCAGAAACGCCATCAGGGCACCCGAGACGAACGCCGGGTTTTCCAGATTGGCGATATGCCCGGCCTCTGGTACCAGCACATAAGGACAGCCAATCAGGCGGGCCATCTCGCGGGTTTCCGTTGGCGGCCTCGGAATGTCGGCGTCGCCGCACATGATCAATGTGGTATCGGCATCCAGCTGATGCAGGAGCCCAAGCCGGTCCTCGCGTCCGAAAATGATACGTCCGACCGGCACCACGATCTGGCGCAGTTGCTCCGAGCTCATGCTGGCCAGTGCGGTTCTCAGTCCCTGGCACACGGGCGACTGCGGGTCGATGCCGGGGCGGAAGAAGATCGGCACCACCACGTCCAGCAGTTGTTCGGAAAAGCTGCCTGCAGCTTCCACTTTGTCGAGCAGGGAGAAGTAGTAGGCTTTCATGGCCTCTGATTCACTGCCCAGATAGGTGTCCATCAGCACCAGACCGTTGATGCGCTCGGGCGCGGAAAGCGCAGCGATTGCGCCCCACATGCCGCCGACCGACAAACCGATAATGGTGCAGCGCCTGATGTTCAAGTGGTCGAGCAATGCCAGCGCGTGGCGGGCGAAATCGCTCAGGTTCCCGGTGCCGTCAGGAAACGCACCGGATTCACCATGCCCCCATAGGTCAGGCACGATCACACGATAATGACTGGCCAGAAGGTCAATCTGCGCGCTCCACATGTTCCGGTCCCAGAGATAGCTGTGCCCGAGTAAAAGAACCGGCCCGCTGCCTTGGTCAGAGTAGTGAAGCTTCTTGCCTTCGATGATTAGATCCGGCATCTCTCATGATCCTCTGTCTTGGTCTCTCAGCATTCAGCGCAGGCCGGAAGCGTGGCCTGCAACTGCCCCTGATGCCTGATACACAGGCAAATGAATGATCACTTTTCGCTGATCTGCACTTCAACGGACCGAGCGGTCACGTTTTTTGGCGGGGCCATGTTACACCGCAGATTTTGGCTGACGGTCGACATAGCATCATGGGGAGAAAGACCCGGTGCCGGGCTTGTCAGTCGTCGAAAACGCTCAGGTCCAGGGGCCGCACCGCGCCCATCCAGATGGCATGCTCGGTATGATCGAGTCGCTCATTGCCTGTCAGCGGATGGGTGAACACCACCAGACCGTTGCGGTTAAGCGCCAGCCAGAGCATCAGGTCGGCCAGCTGCGCATGTCCGAACGCCAACTGACAGCTCCAGTCCGGGTGCGGGCCGACGCGTTTCTGATGAACCCGTCCCATCTTCACGGCAAACTTGTCAGCGGCTTCTTCACACAGGGCACGCGCCTGCTCGAGCGTGTTTGCATCGAAATAAACGTGGGCGTGATAATCCTGAATACCCGCCATGAGCGTCCTCCTTAACCTGAAAATAATCCGATCACACCGCAATGAAAGGCAACGGCCTGCCCGTCAGAGAAACACCGCTCAGCGCCTGCTCGCGGGTCAACCAGTCGACGAACTGCTGGACGATCTGCACACGGCGTTTGCGCTGTGGCAGCACCACGTAGTACCCGTAACCGGACACCGCCGAAGCCGCGACAGGACGACACAGCAGGCCCTGCTCGAGTAGATCGTCGATCAGATGCCGCCAGCCGATGGCCACGCCCTGGCCGCCAATCGCAGCCTGGATCAGCAGCGTGTAGTTGTCGAAACGCAATTGTCCTGGTGCCGGTGACTGGGGTATGTCCAGCGCCCGAAATACGCCGCCCCAATCGAACCAGTTGTTGTTGCTTTCACCGCGCAAGTGCAGCAACGGAAACTCACGCAAGGCGTCGTTGGGCAAAGGCAGTGCTCGACCTGCAATCAACTGTGGGCTGCATACTGGAAATACTTCCTCGCTGAACAGCCAATGACTTTCGCCCTGCTTGAAGCGCCCATCGCCGAACAGCACAGCGACGTCGATATCCGGGCGCAGCATGCTATGGGTACGCTCGCTGGTCACCAGGCTGACGTCCACGTCCGGATTGACCTTGTGAAAACGGTGCAGTCTGGGCATCAGCCAGTAGGATGCAAAAGCAAAATCCGTGGCGACCTGAAGCACCTCATGCTGCCCCTGGTCAGTGATCGCCACCAGACCGCTCTCGATGGACTGCATGCCAGTCTGTACATGACTGAACAGGACCTCGCCCGCTTCGGTCAGCTCGATGCCCCGATAGATGCGATCAAACAGTCGCGTCGCCAGTTGTTCTTCCAGACGCTTGATCTGCTGGCTGACCGCAGGCTGCGTGGTGCCCAGTTCGATGGCGGCTGCCGTGAAGCTGCGCAACCGGGCCGCCGCTTCGAACGAGCGCAACAGATCCAGCGACAGATAACCGAGCAATTTATACATAAGCTGAGCTTATCCTAGACATCTCTTCATATGGGCTTTACCACAGCTACTGTGGCCTTCATTCTCGTTACCGGCACTTTCGCATAACTCTTCACTATGGGATGCAGCGATTACATGAAGCGCAAAAATATTCTGTTCATCATGGCCGATCAAATGGCCGCGCCGATGTTGCCGTTCTACGCCCCCTCGCCGATTCTGATGCCGAACCTGTCCCGCCTCGCCGCTCAAGGCGTGGTGTTCGATTCGGCGTATTGCAACAGCCCGCTGTGTGCACCCTCGCGGTTTACGCTGGTCAGCGGCCAGTTACCCAGCAAGATCGGCGCGTACGACAACGCTGCCGATTTCCCGGCTGACGTTCCGACCTACGCTCACTACCTGCGGGCTCAGGGCTACAAGACGGCACTGGCCGGCAAGATGCATTTCTGCGGACCGGATCAGTTGCACGGCTACGAAGAACGCCTCACCAGCGACATCTACCCGGCGGATTACGGCTGGGCCGTGAACTGGGACGAGCCGGACGTACGCCCGAGCTGGTATCACAACATGTCGTCAGTGCTGCAGGCCGGGCCCTGCGTACGCACCAATCAGCTGGATTTCGATGAAGAAGTCGTCTTCAAGGCGCAGCAGTACCTTTATGACCACGTGCGCGAGGACGGCGATGCGCCGTTTTGCCTGACGGTCTCGATGACCCACCCCCACGACCCGTATACCATCACCCGACCGTTCTGGGACCTATACGACGACGTCGAGATACCGATGCCGCCGCTGCACGCCAATCAGAGCGCGCTGGATCCGCATTCGAAACGCCTGCTCAAGGTCTATGACCTGTGGGACAAACCCATGCCGGCGCACAAGATCCGCGATGCGCGACGCGCCTACTTCGGCGCCTGCAGCTACATTGATATGAACGTCGGCAAATTGATGCAGACGCTTTCCGAGGTAGGGCTGGCCGAAGACACCATCGTGGTGTTCTCCGGCGATCACGGCGACATGCTGGGCGAGAAGGGCCTCTGGTACAAAATGCACTGGTTCGAGATGGCCGCGCGCGTGCCGTTGGTGGTGTACGCGCCTGGCCAGTTCAAGCCACATCGCGTGAAAGCCTCAGTGTCCACCGCCGACCTGTTACCGACCTTCGTCGATCTGGCCGACGGCAAGCTCGACAAAGGGTTGCCGCTGGACGGTCGCTCCCTGCTGCCGCACCTGAAAGGCAAGGCCGGTCACGATGAAGTCTTTGGCGAATACATGGCCGAAGGCACGACCAGCCCGTTGATGATGATCCGTCGCGGCGCCTACAAATTCATCTATTCGGAGCAGGATCCCTGCCTGCTGTTCGATGTGAAGAATGATCCGGAGGAACTGGAGGACCTGAGCCAGTCACCTGACTATCAGCAACTGTTCAACGACTTCCTGGCCGAAGCACGGGCCAGATGGGACATACCGGCGATACACCATCAGGTGCTCGCCAGCCAGCGCAGGCGGCGCTTCGTCGCCAAATCGCTGGCAACCGGCAAGCTGAAGAGTTGGGATCACCAGCCACTGGTCGACGCCAGTCAGCAATACATGCGCAACCACATTGATCTGGACGATCTGGAGCGCAAGGCACGTTATCCGCAACCCTGACCCTGCCCACACCAAGAAAATCAAAAGGGGTACACCGATGAGAAAGCTATTCACCACACTGGCGGTCAGTGTCATGACGTTGGGGAGCGTTGCGGTCCACGCCGCAGATGCCAGTTGCAGCACCGTCCGGATGGCAGACCCGGGCTGGAGCGACATCGCCGCCACGAACGCAATCACCAGCGTTGTGCTTGAAGGCCTCGGTTACAAGACCAGGATCGACACGCTCGCGGTGCCGATTGCCTATGGTGGTCTGAAAGACGGACAACTGGACGTTTTTCTGGGCAACTGGATGCCGGCGCAGCAGGGCTTCCACGACAAATTCGTGGCCACCGGTGACGTCACCCAGTTGGCGAAAAACCTGGAAGGCACCGAATTTACCCTGGCCGTGCCCGACTACGTCTGGGATGCAGGCGTACACACCTTCGCCGACCTGAACACATTCGCCGACAAGTTCAGCAAGAAGATTTACGGCATCGGCTCCGGCGCGCCCGCCAACCTGTCGCTTCAGGAAATCATCAAGAAGAACGAGTTCGATCTGGGCGGCTGGAAGCTGGTGGAATCCAGCGAGCAGGCAATGCTCGCCGAGGTCAATCGTAACGTGAAGCGCAAATCGTTCGTGGTGTTTCTGGGCTGGACCCCGCACCCGATGAATGTGCAGATCAAGGGCATGCATTACCTCAAGGGTGGCGAAAAATACTTCGGAGACACCGGCTCTGTCTTTACACTGACCCGCAAAGGCTACGCCGAAGCCTGCCCGAACGTGGGCAAACTCCTGACCAATCTGAGCTTCACGCTGGACATGGAAAACACCATCATGGCCGATGTGGTGAACAAGAAGGTCAGCAACACCGAAGCTGCCAAGGCGTGGATCAAGGCCAACCCGGCGGTATTGGATAAATGGCTGGATGGGGTGAAAACCATCGACGACAAGGAAGCGCTGGCGGCGGTGAAGGCGAAGCTTTGAACACACGTTTGCGCCGCCCTGCAACACAGGTAGCGACGGATTAAGTTTTCCTCACATTTCTTCAGCGCGCGCGGGTACGTGCTAAATACGGGCGTCGCTGCATCCCGTGGACACTCGTGGGCCGTGCAGCACCTACCGGCTGAACTGGAGAATGCTGATGAAAAAATTACTGATGTCGCTTCCGCTGGCTTTGGTCCTGAGTACGACTTTCGCCTCGGCAGCGGGCTGGCCACCGGAGACTGGGGCCAAAGTGGTGGGCAATGCACTGGAAGTCCCGACCAAGCTGGAGGCGACCGACGTTTCTCTGGAGAAGATGCTCAATGACGGCGCAAAAGTGGTGTCTTCCTACGTGGCGCAGGACGGCCCGGTGGTGACGGTGCTCAACAAGAAACACTATGCCATCTGCATGCTCAAAGGTGCCGGCATGGGGTCGGACCAGAACGTCGCAACGTCGAAGTGTTATGTAATGAATTAGGTTGAAGCACTTGCTACCCGCCCACGCTGTATCAGACGCAAGACGTGTCAGCGACGAGGCGCTGACACGCGATAGAAAGGCAGGGGCCGAAGTGCAACGCTCGCGGACGAGTCCGCTCCCACACTAACGCCTGCGTTTATTCAGGCAGAATTAACAACATGCACAGGGCATGTACACGATCAGGTCGAGCCACAGGCGTGTAATCTGGCAGCAATTCACCAATCATGAGGGACCGATGCGCTGGCTCAACCGCCATAAATTCCTGCCTTTTCTGGCCTGGCTTCCTCAGCAGACCCGCGCCAGCGTCGGGCGTGATGCGTTAGTGGGGTTGAGCGGCGCCATTCTGGCCCTGCCGCAATCCATCGCCTACGCGCTGATCGCCGGGTTGCCTCCCGAGTACGGCCTGTATGCCGCGATCGTTCCAGTGATCATCGCCTGCCTGTGGGGCTCTTCCTGGCATCTGATCTGCGGCCCGACCGCCGCCATCTCCATCGTGCTGTATGCCAGCGTCAGCCCGCTTGCGGTTCCGGCGAGTCAGGATTACATCACCCTGATCCTGCTACTGACGTTCATTGCCGGGGTCTTCCAGCTCCTGCTCGGCATGGTGCGCTTTGGTGCGCTGGTGAATTTCGTCTCGCACTCGGTGGTGATCGGATTCACGCTGGGGGCTGCTGTCGTGATCGCGTTGGGGCAAATACCCAACTTGATGGGCATCAATCTGCCCAGCCAGACCACAGCCCTCGACAGCCTGACCGCATTGCTTGAGCACCGGGGCGAGGTCGACACGCTGTCGCTCGCGCTGGGTCTGGTGACCCTCACGCTGGGCATTGTCCTGAAATTGCTGATGCCGCGCTGGCCCACGCTATTGATCGCGTTGGTCGCGAGCAGCCTGCTGGTCTGGTTATGGCCTGCGATGTTCGGCCACGTCAGGCTGGTCAGCGCCTTTGCCGGAAGCCTGCCACCCTTCGCCCCTCTGCCGCTGGATGCCGAGCTGATCCTCAAACTGCTGCCGACGGCCGTAGCCGTCGGCATGCTCGGGCTGGTCAACAGCCTGTCGATTGCACGCTCGCTGTCGACGCGTTCGCAACAGATGCTCAACGCCAACCAGGAAGTCCGGGCGCAAGGCCTGTCGAACATGATCGGGCCGCTGTTCTCCGGCTATCTGTCGGCAGGCTCGTTCACGCGTGCTGCGCTCAACTACGAAGCCGGTGCCCGCTCGCCACTGGCTGGGGTTTTTTCGGCTTTGTGGGTCGCATTGTTTGCGGTTGCCGGGGCCTCGGTAATCGCCCACATACCGATCCCCAGCATGGCGGCGTCCATTCTGCTGATCTGTTGGGGGCTTATTGATCGTCGTGGTATTACGGCGTTGTTCCGGGTCAGCCGCTCGGAGTTCTTCGTGATGGCGCTGACCTGCCTGGCCACCTTGCTGCTGGAGCTGCAGACGGCTATTTACGCAGGCGTGCTGGCTTCGCTGTTCTTTTACCTCAAACGCACCTCGCAGCCCCGCGTGCAGCAGTTGCGTGAAGGCGACGAGGACATCCTGCGCGTCGGCGGCTCGATCTTCTTCGGCGCCAGCCACTACCTGCAAACCCGCCTGCAACGCACCCAGGGCCAGCGTGTAGTGATCGAGGCGCAACAGATCAACTTCATTGATTACTCAGGCGTCGAAATGCTGCATCAGGAAGCGCGCCGCCTGGCCAGACAGGGCAGGGCGCTGGTGCTGCGCCATGCGAGACCGCAGGTGATCGAGGAACTGCACAAGCTCGAAGGCGCCGATCAATGCCCGATTGTGTTTGAGGATTGAGGTCAATCGAAAGCGTTCTGGGCTGCGTCAGCCGGCCAACTGCCCGCGCAGTTCGGCAAGCACCGGCGCTGAGTCAGGACGGACGCCGCGCCACAGCAGAAAAGCTTCGGCAGCCTGCTCGACGAGCATGCCCAGGCCATCGACCGACTGCGCAGCACCCTGCTCAGTGGCCCAGCGGCAGAACGCCGTAGGCTCCTTGCCATACATCATGTCGTAGCAGAAGGTCTTGCCCGGCTCGATCAGGCTGGGCGAGATCGGCGGCAGTTCACCGGCAAGGCTCGCGGAGGTGGCGTTGATGATCACGTCCACCGACTCCTGAAGCCAGTCGAAACTGCTGGCAAATACAGGGCCGAGGTCCGCAAATTCCTGAGCCAGTTTTTCAGCTTTTTCCACCGTTCGATTGGCAATCACCAGCGCCAGCGGCTGTTGTGCAAGCAGCGGTTCCAGCGCACCGCGAACGGCTCCGCCCGCCCCCAGCAACAGAATGCGCTGCCCGCGTAGACTGACGCGACAATTGATGGTCAGGTCGCGCACCAGGCCAGCGCCATCGGTGTTGTCACCCAACACAGAACCGTCGTCGAGCCTGCTCAAGGTGTTGACCGCACCTGCCCGCCGGGCCCGTTCGGTCAGGCTGTCGGCAAGCCGAAAGGCTTCTTCCTTGAACGGCACTGTGACGTTGGCGCCACGCCCTTGCAGGAAAAACGCACGAGCGAACGCAGTGAAATCGTCCAGCGGGGCCAGCGACGCCTGATAATCCAGCGCCTGCCCGGTCTGCCCGGCGAACAGACGATGAATCAATGGCGACTTGCTGTGGCCGATGGGGTTACCGAAGACGACGTACTGGTCCATTGTGGTTCCTGTTGATGTATTGCAGCGCCTGCAGCGCTCGGTCTCGCAAACGACGTTCAGCCCACTGAAGAAAAGCTCCCACGACTCCCGGTGGGTGCCTGGAGACGTGGTGAAGCCTTCCACGGGCTTGACTGCACAGTGCAATCATTCCTCAGCCAGCCAGTCCCTATCCGTCAGGAAGTACTCGGTCAGGCGAGCCTCTTCACTGCCGGGCGCAGCCTTCCAGTCGTAGCCCCAGCGCACTTGCGGCGGCAACGACATCAGGATCGATTCGGTACGGCCACCCGATTGCAAACCGAACAACGTGCCGCGGTCATACACCAGATTGAATTCCACATAGCGCCCGCGGCGGAATTCCTGAAATTCGCGTTGCTGAACGGTGTAGGCGTTGGCCTTGCGGCGGCGCACGATTGGCAGATAAGCGTTGATGAACGCATCGCCAATCGCCCGGATGAACGCAAAGCTGGTCTCGAAATCCCACTGGTTTACATCATCGAAAAACAGACCGCCGATCCCGCGCGGTTCATCGCGATGCTTGAGGTGGAAGTAGCTGTCGCACCAGGCCTTGTAGCGTGGATAGACGTCATCGCCAAACGGCGCACAGGCCCGCTCGGCAACCCGGTGCCAGTGGATGCAGTCTTCTTCGACGCCGTAGTAGGGCGTCAGATCGAAACCGCCACCGAACCACCAGACCGGCTCCTCGCCTTCTTTCTCGGCGATGAAAAACCGTACATTGGCGTGGGACGTCGGCACATGCGGGTTATGCGGATGGATGACCAGCGACACACCCAGCGCTTCGAAACCACGTCCGGCCAGTTCGGGACGATGCGCACTGGCGGAAGGAGGCAGGTTGCTGCCGAAGACGTGAGAGAAATTCACGCCGCCTTTCTCGATGACCGCGCCATTCTCGATCACGCGCGTACGGCCACCACCGCCTGCCGGACGAGTCCAGGCGTCTTCGACGAAGTGCGCGTTGCCATCTTCCTGCTCAAGCGCAGTACAGATGCGATCCTGCAGGTCGAGCAGGTAAGCCTTCACGGCCTCGGTACGGGTACTCATGGCGATCCCTTACGGCTGACTTCAAACGGCTGAGCCCACGGAACACAAGCGGCGCAGGCAAATTGGCGCGTAGCATACCATCGGCAGGCGGGTGTGGCAGTTGACGAGGGTCGGGGGAAGGAGTTGGATAGACGTTTTGCAGTCTGTTTAATCATGGAGAGAACAATGACAAAGCGTATCCAGTTCAGCACTGTCGGAGGACCCGAGGTACTTGAATACATCGACTTCGAGCCCGAAGCGCTTGGTCCGCAGGAAGTGCTTGTACGCAACAAGGCCATCGGCCTGAACTTCATTGATACCTACTACCGCAGTGGTCTGTACCCGGCACCCGAATTGCCGTCCGGCCTGGGCACCGAAGGGGCAGGCGTGGTCGAGGCCGTGGGCGCTGAAGTGACGCGCTTTGCAATCGGTGACCGGGTTGCCTACGGAACGGGTCCGCTCGGCAGTTACAGCGATGTTCATGCGTTGCCGGAAGCCAATCTGGTGAAGCTGCCTGACGCGATCAGCTTCGAGCAGGCCGCCGCCGTGATACTCAAGGGACTGACCGTTCAATACCTGCTACGCCAGACGTATCAGGTCAAACCGGGCGAGATCATCCTGTTTCATGCTGCCGCTGGCGGCGTAGGTTCGCTGGCCTGCCAATGGGCCAAGGCGTTGGGCGCAAAACTGATCGGCACGGTCAGCACGCCGGAGAAAGCGGCGCACGCTAAAGCGCTGGGCGCCTGGGAAACCATTGATTACAGCCATGAAGATGTCGCCAAGCGAGTGCTGGAGCTGACCGACGGCCGCAAATGCCCGGTGGTCTACGACGGTGTCGGCAAGGATACCTGGCTCACGTCGCTGGATTGCGTTGCGCCGCGCGGTCTGATGGTGAGTTTCGGCAATGCCTCCGGGGCGGTCTCCGGGGTGAACCTGGGCATCCTCTCGCAGAAGGGCTCGCTTTACGTCACGCGCCCGACGCTGGGGAGCTACGCCAATAACGCGCAAAACCTGCAGACCATGGCCGACGAGCTGTTCGACATGCTCGCCAGCGGCAAACTGAAGGTTGGCGAGATCAAGCAGTACGCGCTTGCCGACGCAGCACAGGCACACATTGAGCTGTCTGCCCGTCGCACCACGGGATCGACCATTCTGATCCCGTGAAGCGTGCCGTCGTTCGCGTTCGGCTCAGCCCGCGCGAACGACCTGCGCGGTTGCAATATCGCGAATCACGCTAGGGTTTCGGCGACCGCCCAGGCTGCCACCGAGCACCAGATCGATCTGGCCACGGAAATACTGCTCGACGCGCAGCCGCGACCTGGCAGCAGGCCGGCCCGCAGGGTTGGCGGATGTCGAGATCAACGGACCGACCAGCGCGCACAGTTCACGCACCGTCGGGTGATCTGTTACGCGCAGGGCGACAGTCTCGTGAATCCCGGTAATCCACTCCGGCAGCAGATTCTGATGGGGGACCAGCCAGGTGTTTGGGCCGGGCCAGGTGCTGGCCATGCGGTCCAGCCACAGCTCGGGAAAGTCCTCGAACAGGAAGTCGAACTGGCGAATGTTGTCGGCGATCAGAATCAGTCCTTTTTCCACAGGACGTGACTTGATTGCCAGCAGGCGATAGACCGCCTCTTCGTCCCATGGGTCGCACCCCAGCCCCCAGACTGCCTCGGTCGGGTAGGCGATGACCGCTCCGGCTCGAATATCACGAGCGGCTTGTTGCACACGCCAACTGCTGACCATTGTAGTCTCTCCACGAAATCCTGGCGGCAGTTTAACCTCAGGGGGCTCTGGCGAACCATCGTCCGGCTTCACTGCTGATCCTTCCGTCGAGTTCAAGCTCGGTGAGTGCCGCGAGCACCCTGGGTAACGGCCAGCCGATTGAGACCGACAAGCCCTCGCTGGTGTGGGGTGCGGCGTGAAGCAAGTCGAGCAACGGGTGATCGCAGGCAGAGACTGAAGCAGAGCCGGCGTTATCGGGGGCAGTCATGTGCCAGTGTTGCAAGCCTTCCAGAATGTGATCGACCGTTTCGACCAGTGTTGCGCCATCACGAATCAACTGGTGACAGCCCTTGGCACCTGGGTGGTGGATCGAGCCCGGTATCGCATACACCTCGCGCCCGTGCTCCGCTGCAAGACGTGCCGTGATCAGCGAACCGCTGGCGACGCTGGCCTCAACCACCAGCACACCAAGGGACAAGCCGCTGATGATTCGATTGCGCCGCGGAAAGTTGCTGGGCTGCGCTTCGGCGTCCAGAGGGAACTCGGAAATCACAGCGCCGCCCTGCGCGGCCATCTGCGCGGCGAGTGTCCGATGCTGCTGTGGATAAAGTTTTTCGAGTCCCGTGCCCAGGACGCCGATGGTAAGGCCGCCGACATCCAGTGCGCCCTGATGTGCAGCACCGTCGATACCGCGTGCCAGACCGCTGGTGATCACAAAACCGGCACCGGCCAGGCTTCGGGCGAACGCTGCGGCAGTGTCCAGTCCAGGTCTGGATGCACGTCGGCTGCCGACCATCCCCAACTGCGGTCGATCAAGAATCGAAGGGTCACCGGCGATGAACAGCAGGGGCGGCGGATCAGCGATCTGCGCCAGCAAGGCAGGGTAGCCAGGGTCGTCCCACATCAGTAAATGCTGGCCGGAACGCTCCAGCCAGGCCAGTGCAGCGCTTGCACCATCGCGTACCGACGGGTCGCGGCGAGCCTCGGCGCTGACCGTTGGAAGACCCAGCGCCCGCCATGCGCTGGCAGGTGCGGAGAGTGCCGCTGAAGCGCTGCCGAAGGCATCAATCAATAGGGAGAAGCGTTTCAGGCCGACTTCCGGCAAACGATGCAAGCGAAGACGCGCTTCCAGCTCCGAGGGCGACGGAACGGCTTTTTCGAACAGCGGCATGAGATCGTCCTTGATCAATTGTGCACGTCAAGCAGTGCACAAACCTGTGGATAACTCTGTTGACAACAATTTGATAAGTGAGCGCGCCTCAGGAAAAATCCGTATCAAAACTGCAACATGGCGCTATGGGTTACGGACCTTGTCCATAATGGCCAAAGATCGATTGGCGTGCAGGACCAAGGCGTAACTAAGCTTGTCGTAGGTGCGGAACACCATCAGCAGTCCCGACCGCTCGTCCGGGATCTTCACCGACTCGCCGGTGACCCGGTCGCGCACTCTTTCGCCGGTCTTGTAGATTGCCAACACGTTGCCTTCGGTCAGGCCGTCGCGCCGTCCTCTGTTCAGCGTGACCACGTCCATGACACCAATCTGAGTCACACCGCGTGGCACATCCAGAATCAATCCTTCCACCGGCGTCTGAGGAGCGCTGGGCATGAAGGTCGAATTGATCGCCCGCTCTTCACTGGCGAACAGACGGTCACCCAGCCTTACTTCCTGAGTCGAGCGCTGAAGCATCAGGGTGGATACGTCGCCCTCGGTGGCCACGACTTCACCGCCCCCGATGTCGTCGGCATTGATGCCCAGCACCTCGTCAGTGTCGGGATCGGTGTAAACCTTGCCCTGACGGAAAATGCCATAAACGGTATGAGCCGGATCCAGCGCGCCGCGCGCATAGACCCGATCGCCACTGCCGCTGAGCACGCGCTCGGCGTTACCGGCAACGATGTAAGGCGCCTGCTGGAACTGCTCGACGTTATCGATGATCCGGTTGCTGATCAGAAACGCATTGATGGCGCCCAGCGGGATACTGGGGATCGCCTCGACCATCGGCGTGCTGCGCACACGCGGTGACAATTTGATCGTGCCTCGGGACTCGCCGCGGTTCAACGTCACGCGTGGCTGGCCATCGACGTAGGAGAGCGAAAGCGTGTCGCCCGGGTAGATCAGATCGGGATCGCGTACCTGCGGGTTGGCGCGCCATATCTCGCGCCACTTCCACGGTTCACGCAAAAACTTGCCGGAAATATCCCAGAGGGTGTCGCCTGTGGCGACGGTATAAGTCTGCGGATGGCCTTCCCTGAGCTGCACTTGCGCCTGGACAAGACCGCTGGCGGTCAACAGCAGCAAGGCGAGTAGTGATTTCCTCATGCGGTGAATCCCTTTATCATGTTGCCTCGCGTGAACAATAGAGTCCCATCATGGGCTGCCCGCTTTGACGTCCGAGCCCGCAGCCGACATTGACTTTACCTTAACAGTGCAGCTCTTACGTATATGGCTATTTTAAACATCCTCGAATTTCCCGATTCGCGCCTGCGCACCATCGCCAAACCTGTGGCGATAGTAGACGACGGCATTCGCCAGTTGGTCGACGACATGTTTGAAACCATGTACGAAGCGCCTGGCATCGGGCTGGCAGCGACCCAGGTCAACGTCCACAAACGTGTGGTGGTGATGGACCTGAGTGAAGATCGCAGCGAGCCGCGCGTGTTCATCAACCCTGAAATCGAAACGCTGACCGATGAAATGGATCAGTATCAGGAAGGCTGCCTGTCGGTGCCCGGTTTCTACGAGAACGTCGACCGCCCGCAAAAAGTCCGCATCAAGGCGCTGGGCCGCGACGGCGAGCCTTACGAGCTGGTGGCCGAAGGTCTGTTGGCGATCTGCATTCAGCATGAGTGCGATCACCTGAACGGTAAGCTGTTCGTCGACTACCTCTCCAACCTCAAGCGTGACCGGATCAAGAAGAAGCTGGAAAAGCAGCACAAGCTCAACGCCTGATCCGTCATCACCCAAAAGGCCTGTCGAAGGCCTTTTTCTTTTTTCAGAACGAGAAGTCCATGACTGAGCCACTGCGCATCGTCTTCGCCGGCACTCCGGAATTCGCCGCCGAACACCTCAAGGCCCTGCTCGACAGCCCTTATCAGATCGTTGCGGTCTACACCCAGCCTGATCGCCCGGCCGGTCGTGGACAAAAACTGATGCCCAGCCCGGTCAAGCAGCTGGCGCTCGAGCATAACGTGCCTGTCATGCAGCCGCCGACGCTGCGAGCACCCGAAGCCCAGGCAGAACTGGCGGCGTTGAAGCCGGACCTGATGGTCGTGGTCGCCTACGGCCTGATCCTGCCGCAGGTGGTGCTGGATATTCCGCGTCTGGGCTGCATCAACAGCCACGCCTCTCTGCTGCCACGCTGGCGCGGCGCCGCACCCATTCAGCGCGCCGTTCAGGCGGGTGACGCCGAAAGTGGCGTGACGGTGATGCGCATGGAGGCCGGTCTCGACACAGGCCCCATGCTGCTCAAGGCTGTGACCCCGATTACTGCGCAGGACACCGGTGGCACGCTTCATGATCGTCTGGCTGAGCTCGGCCCGCCCGCAGTGTTGCAAGCCATTGCTGGCCTGGCAGACGGCTCGCTGATCGGCGAGGTTCAGGACGACAGCCAGGCCAACTACGCCCACAAATTGAACAAGGACGAAGCGCGCATCGACTGGACGCGTCCGGCCGATGAGCTGGAGCGCCTGGTGCGTGCGTTCAATCCATGGCCGATCTGTCACAGCACGTTGAACACCGAAGCATTGAAAGTTCTGGCCGCCGATCTGGTCGAAGGGCAGGGCGCGCCGGGCACGATTCTGAGTGCCAGCAAGGAGGGTCTGATCGTCGCCTGCGGCGAGAACGCCCTGCGCCTGACTCGCCTGCAACTGCCGGGAGGCAAGCCACTGAGCTTCACTGACCTGTTCAACAGCCGCCGCGAGAAATTCGCCGTCGGCACGGTGCTGGGCCAATGAACCCGCGTCTGGCCGCGGCCAAAGCCTTGGCCGCTGTTCTCAGCGGCAAGGCATCGCTGAACAGTTCACTGCCCACGCAACTGGACAAGGTCGAGCTGCGTGATCGCGGCCTGACTCAGGACCTGGCATTCGGCACCGCGCGCTGGCAGCCACGCTTGTCGGCCCTCGCAGCCAAACTGCTGCAAAAGCCGTTCAAGGCCGCCGATGCCGACGTCGAAGCCTTGCTGCTGGTGGGTCTGTATCAGTTGTTCTACAGCCGCATGCCTGCTCACGCCGCGATTGGCGAAACCGTGGGCTGTGCCGACAAGCTGAAAAAATCCTGGGCGAAGGGTTTGCTCAACGCCGTATTGCGCAATGCACAGCGCGAAGGCGAAGCACTGCTGATCGAGCTGGAACATGACCCGGTCGTGCGCACGGCTCATCCGCGCTGGCTGCAGAAAGCCCTGAAGGCCGCATGGCCTGAACACTGGGAAGCAATCTGCGCCGCCAACAATGCTCATCCGCCGATGATCCTGCGGGTCAATCGTCGTCACCACAGCCGCGATCAATACCTTGAATTGTTGAAGGCTGCAGGTATTGAAGCCAGCGCCTGCGCGTTCAGTCAGGACGCCATCGTGCTCGCCGAGCCCTGCGACGTACGCTCGCTGCCCGGTTTTGCCGAAGGCTGGATCAGTGTCCAGGACGAAGCCGCGCAACTGGCCGCTGACCTGATGGAGCTTGCCCCCGGCCAACGCGTGCTGGACGCCTGCTGCGCACCGGGCGGCAAGACCTGCCATCTTCTGGAAGTACAGCCGCAACTGAAGGGCGTGGTGGCCGTGGATCTGGAAGCCAAGCGTCTGGTGCGTGTTCGCGAGAATCTCGACCGCCTCGGCCTGGATGCCGAACTGATCGCCGCCGATGCCCGGGAAACCGCGCAATGGTGGGACGGCAAGCCATTCCAGCGCATCCTGCTCGATGCCCCGTGTTCGGCAACCGGCGTGATCCGTCGCCATCCGGACATCAAGCTGACGCGTCAGCCAGACGACATCATCGCGCTCGCCACGCTGCAAGGTGAGCTGCTCGACGCCCTGTGGCCTACGCTTGAGGTGGGCGGCATGCTGATCTACGCCACGTGCTCGACACTGCCGACGGAAAATACCGAAGTGGTCGAAGCCTTTCTGGCCCGCACTTCCGGGGCAAGGGAGCTGGATATCGCCAGCGAAGCGGGTATCAAACAGCCACATGGCCGCCAGTTGCTGGCGCAGCAAGGCGGCCACGATGGTTTCTACTACGCCAAACTGATCAAGATCGCCGCGGCGCGGGCTTGAGGATGCAACGGGCAACAGTGCCCAGGAATTTCCACGGAGTGAACGGTTGAAAATCATCATCCTGGGTGCAGGTCAGGTCGGTGGCACACTGGCCGAGCATTTGGCAGGCGAAGCCAACGACATCACCGTGGTCGACACGGACGGTGATCGGTTGCGCAACCTGGGCGACCGGCTGGACATCCGGACCGTGCAGGGAAAAGGCTCCTACCCGGCTGTACTGCGCCAGGCCGGTGCCGACGACGCCGACATGCTGGTCGCCGTGACCAGCAGCGATGAAGCCAACATGATCGCCTGTCAGGTCGCGTACACGCTGTTTCACACGCCGACCAAAATTGCGCGGGTGCGTGAAGCCGCTTACCTGACACGCTCGGAGCTGTTCGACAACAGCGCTATTCCAGTGGACGTGCTGATCAGCCCGGAGCAGGTGGTCACCAATTACATCAAGCGCCTGATCGAATACCCCGGTGCTCTGCAAGTGATCGACTTTGCCGAGGGTAAGGCTCAGCTGGTCGCGGTCAAGGCGTACTACGGCGGGCCGCTGGTGGGCCAGCAACTGCGCCAGCTCAAGGCGCACATGCCCAATGTTGAAACCCGCGTCGCCGCGATTTTCCGTCGCGACCGCCCCATCCTGCCTCAGGGCGATACCGTGATCGAAGCCGACGACGAAGTCTTCTTCGTGGCCGCCAAGGCTGACATTCGCGCGGTGATGGGCGAAATGCGGCGCCTGGACGAAAGCTACAAACGCATCGTGATCGCCGGCGGCGGCAACATCGGCGAGCGCCTGGCGGAGGCCATCGAGAGCCGCTACCAGGTCAAGATCATCGAGATGAACCCGGCACGCTGCCGTTACCTCTCGGAGAACCTGGACAACACGGTCGTGCTGCAGGGCAGTTCCTCGGATCGCGACCTGCTGATCGAAGAAAACATCGGCAATACCGACCTGTTCCTGGCCCTGACCAATGATGACGAAGCCAACATCATGTCCTCGCTGCTCGCCAAACGGCTGGGCGCACGCAAAGTGATGACCCTGATCAATAACTCGGCGTATGTGGATCTGGTGCAGGGCGGGGAAATCGATGTCGCGGTCAGTCCGCAACTGGCGACCATCGGAACCTTGCTGGCCCACGTGCGACGCGGCGACATCGTCAGTGTCCACTCTCTACGCCGGGGTGCAGCCGAAGCCATCGAGATCGTGGCACATGGCGACTCGAAATCCAGCAAGGTCATCGGCCGCGCCATCAAGGACATCAATCTGCCGACCGGCACCATGATTGGCGCGATCATCCGCAACGAAGAAGTCTTCATCGCCCACGACATCACCGTGATCGAATCCGGCGATCAGGTGATCATGTTCCTTGTGGATAAAAAGTACATCCGCGACGTAGAGCGGCTGTTCCAGGTGGGTTTGAGCTTTTTCTGAACAGGCCGATAGTTCGCTGCACATGCTGTCGGGACGCTACGCGTCCCGACAGGTCTGATCCCGCAAGTCTGCGAGGTTGAAGCGCCAGATCAGTACCAGCGCTTCTCACCCTCAGGACGCTTCTTGAAGCGCTTCATGGTCCACATGTACTGGCTCGGGTAAGCGCGTACATACTTCTCGACCACTTTGCTCATCGCCGCTGCCGAGGTTTCGGTGTCAGTGCTGTACATCGCTTCAGGGGCCGCTTCCAGTACAACCTTGTAACCCGAACCGTCCGGCAGGCGCATGGCGTGCAGGAAGACGCCGACTGCCTTGCCGCCTGCCAGCATGTTGGGCACGAACTTGCTGGTCAGTGCCATGGTGCCGCAGAAGGGCACAAAGATGCCGGCGGATTCCGCCGGCTCAGGGTCTGCGGGAATGCCCACCGAACCGCCTTTGCGGACTTCCTTGATGACGCTGAGGATGCCTTCCTTGGTAGACGCTGCTACGCGGTTGCCCAGTTGTACCCGTTGCTTGCGCAGCAGGTCATCCACGGCCTTCAACTTCGGCGGACGGTAGAAAATGATCGGCTTGCACTGGCTGCAATAGAAATGGTTGAGCACTTCCCAGTTGCCCAGGTGGCTGGTGATACCGACCACGCCCTTGCCGGACGCCAGCGCATCCTTGAGCACGTCGAGCCCTTCGACTTCACGCACCAGATTGATCGATTTCTGTGCAGGCCAGATCCATGCACAAGCGCTTTCGGTCAACGTCTTGCCAATGTCCATGAGGCTTCTGCCCACCAGCTTTTCAAGCTCGGGCTCGCTCAGCTCGGGGAAACACTTGGACAGATTGATCCGCGCCACTTCGCGCGAACGGTTGGGAAGTTTCCACATCAGCCAGCCGATGGCGGTGCCGACCCACTGCACGGCACGCCAGGGCAGGAGGGCAAACAGGCGTAACGCCCCGACCATCATGGCGCCTTTGAACTTTTCCACAGATCACTCCCGGATTCTTGAGGCAGGCATTGTACCGTCAGCGGCTCAGGATCGCGTACCGATCACAGTCAACGGTGTGGTCCATGACCATTCCGCTGGCCTGCATGTAGGCATAACAGATGGTCGGACCGACGAACGTGAAGCCGGCTTTCTTCAGTGCCTTGCTCATCGCTTCGGCTTCAGCGGTGATGGCAGGCACTTCGCTGCGATCCTTGAAATGGTTGACCTTCGGCTGACCACCGACAAACGACCAGAGCAGATCCACCGGTTCCTTCAGCGCCAGCCAGGCCCTGGCGTTGGTGCGCACGGCCCTGAGCTTGAGCCGGTTGCGGATGATGGTTGGATCGAGCATCAGCGCATCGATCTCAGCATCGGTCAGTTGCGCCAGACGCTCGGCATCGAAACCGAACAGCACCTCTCGATATCGGGCGCGTCGTTTGAGAATCGTGATCCAGGAAAGGCCGGCCTGGAACCCTTCGAGCAAAAGCAACTCGAAGAGCTTCTGCGCGTCGCGCAGCGGCACGCCCCACTCCTGATCGTGATAAGCGATGTAAAGGGGGTCTTCGTTGCACCAAAAGCAGCGTGTCATAGGGCTCCCAAGGGTGGACGTGCAGCCGAATCGGGTATACTCCCGCTCTTTGAATCGCAGCCCAGCACAGGTGAAATTTGTGAGCCAGCCTACGCCAGCCGTGCGTACCTTCCAAGACTTGATCCTCGCCCTCCAGCAATACTGGGCAGAACAAGGTTGTGTGGTACTTCAGCCCTACGATATGGAAGTAGGCGCCGGCACTTTCCACACCGCCACGTTTCTGCGCGCCGTAGGCCCGGAAACCTGGAACGCCGCCTACGTACAGCCAAGCCGTCGTCCTACAGATGGCCGCTATGGCGAGAACCCCAACCGCCTGCAGCACTACTATCAGTTTCAGGTGATCCTGAAGCCGAACCCGGACAACTTTCAGGAACTGTACCTGGGCTCGCTCAAGCACATCGGCCTCGATCCGCTGGTGCACGACGTGCGCTTCGTCGAAGACAACTGGGAATCGCCGACGCTGGGCGCCTGGGGTCTGGGCTGGGAAATCTGGCTCAACGGCATGGAAGTGTCGCAGTTCACCTACTTCCAGCAGGTCGGCGGGCTGGAATGCTATCCGGTCACCGGCGAAATCACCTACGGCCTGGAGCGTCTGGCCATGTACCAGCAGGGCGTGGACTCGGTCTACGACCTAGTCTGGGCCGACGGTCCGTTCGGCAAAGTGACTTACGGCGATGTGTTCCATCAGAACGAGGTGGAGCAATCGACCTATAACTTCGAGCACGCCAACGTCGACAAACTGTTCGAGCTGTTCGATTTCTACGAAAGCGAAGCGGCCCGCCTGATCGAACTCGAGCTGCCGTTGCCAGGTTACGAAATGGTCCTCAAGGCCTCGCACACCTTCAACCTGCTGGATGCCCGTCGCGCCATCTCCGTGACCGCGCGTCAGCAATACATTCTGCGCGTGCGCACACTGGCTCGCTCGGTGGCTCAGGCTTATCTGCAAGCTCGCGCCAGACTCGGTTTCCCGATGGCGCCACCCGATCTGCGCGACGAAGTGTTGGCTAAGCTGGAGGCTGCACAATGAGTGCTCAAGATTTTCTGGTCGAACTGGGCACCGAAGAGCTGCCACCCAAGACCCTGAGTTCACTGGCCGACGCGTTTCTGGCCGGTATCGAGAAGGGCCTGCAGAGCGCCGGCCTGACTTACAGCGCCAAACAGGTCTACGCCGCACCGCGTCGTCTGGCGGTGCTGATCACCGAGCTGTCCACGCAGCAACCGGATCGTGCCGTCAATCTGGATGGCCCGCCACGTCAGGCCGCGTTCGATGCCGACGGCAATCCGACTCAGGCCGCCCTGGGCTTCGCCAAGAAGTGCGGCGTTGACCTGAGCGAAATCGATCAGAGCGGCCCGAAGCTGCGTTACAGCCAGAACATCGTCGGCAAGCCGACCGTGTCGCTGCTGCCTACCATCGTCGAAGACTCGCTGAACGACCTGCCGATTGCCAAGCGCATGCGCTGGGGTGCTCGCAAGGAAGAGTTCGTGCGCCCGACCCAGTGGCTGGTGATGCTGTTCGGCGATCAGGTTGTCGATTGCACAATCCTGGCTCAGACCTCGGGCCGTCATTCCCGTGGTCACCGCTTCCACCATCCGGAAGATGTGCGTATCTCCTCGCCTGCCGGCTACCTGAGCGACCTGCGTGCCGCCAACGTACTGGCTGACTTCAACGAGCGTCGCCAGATCATCAGCAAGCGCGTCGAAGAGCTGGCCACCCAACAGGAAGGCACCGCCATCGTGCCGCCAAGCCTGCTGGACGAAGTCACCGGTCTGGTCGAATGGCCAGTGCCGCTGGTGTGCTCGTTCGAGGAACGTTTCCTCGAGGTGCCTCAGGAAGCGCTGATCACCACCATGCAGGACAACCAGAAGTATTTCTGCCTGCTGGATGCCGACGGCAAGCTGTTGCCACGTTTCATCACGGTCGCAAACATCGAAAGCAAGGACCCGGCGCAGATCATCGCCGGTAACGAGAAGGTGGTTCGCCCACGCCTGACCGACGCTGAGTTCTTCTTCAAGCAGGATAAGAAGCAGAAGCTGGAGACCTTCAACGAGCGCCTGAAGAACGTTGTGTTCCAGGCTCAGCTGGGCAGTGTCTACGACAAGGCCGAGCGCGTTTCGAAACTGGCCGCCTACATCGCGCCACGCATCGGCGGCGACGCTCAGCGCGCAGCGCGTGCGGGCCTGCTGTCCAAGTGCGACCTGTCGACCGAGATGGTTGGCGAGTTCCCCGAGATGCAGGGCGTGGCAGGCTACTACTACGCCAAGGCCGACGGCGAAGCCGAAGATGTAGCTCTGGCGCTGAACGAGCAGTACATGCCTCGTGGCGCAGGTGCTGAACTGCCGACCACCCTGACCGGTGCGGCGGTTGCCATCGCAGACAAGCTCGACACACTGGTGGGCATCTTCGGTATCGGCATGCTGCCCACCGGCAGCAAGGACCCCTATGCACTGCGTCGCGCAGCGCTGGGTATCCTGCGCATTCTGATCGAGAAGAAGCTGGACCTGGACCTGATCGAAACGGTGAAATTCGCAGTCACTCAGTTCGGTGCCAAGGTCAAGCCGGCCGGTCTGCCAGAGCAGGTGCTGGAGTTCATCTTCGACCGTCTGCGTGCGCGTTACGAAGACGAAGGTGTCGAAGTAGCCGTGTACCTGTCGGTCCGTGCGCTGCAGCCAGGTTCTGCGCTGGACTTCGATCAGCGTGTGCAGGCCGTTCAGGCATTCCGCAAGCTGCCACAGGCAGCCGCACTGGCAGCGGTGAACAAGCGCGTATCGAACCTGCTGAGCAAGGCCGAGGGCAACATTGCCCAAACCGTCGAGCCCAAGTACTTCGACAACGCCAACGAGTTCTCGCTGTACTCCGCGATCCAGCAAGCCGACCACGCTGTACAGCCCATGGCCGCCGAGCGCCAGTACAGCGAATCGCTGGCGCGTCTGGCCAGTCTGCGTGAGCCGGTCGATGCGTTCTTCGAAGCGGTGATGGTCAACGCCGAAGATGCCAACGTGCGTGCCAACCGCTATGCACTGCTGGCCCGCCTGCGTGGCCTGTTCCTCGGCGTTGCCGATATCTCGCTGCTGGGCTGACAAGGGGTCGATGTTGAAACTGCTGATACTGGATCGGGACGGAGTGATCAACCATGACTCCGACGCTTACATAAAGTCGGTGGAGGAGTGGACTCCCATTCCCGGCTCGATCCAGGCGATCGCAGCGCTGAGCAAGGCCGGCTGGACGGTGGCCATCGCCACCAACCAGTCCGGCATTGCCAGAGGTTATTACGATCTGGCCACTCTGGACGCCATGCACGCGCGACTGCGCGAGCTTGTGACAGAGCAGGGTGGCGAGGTTGGTTTGATCGTCTACTGCCCGCATGGGCCAGACGAAGGCTGCGACTGCCGCAAGCCCCGGCCCGGCATGTTGCAGACCATCGCCCGACATTACGCAGTCGACCTGAAGGGTCTATGGTTTGTGGGCGACAGCAAAGGTGACCTGCAGGCGGCTTTGGCCGTCGATTGTCAGCCTGTTCTGGTAAAGACCGGCAAAGGTCAGAAGACCCTGGCTGGCGACGTGCCGACCGGCACCCTTGTTTTTGACGATCTGGCGGCGGTTGCCGCAGAGCTTATCCACACTAGTGTTTCGCTGAATACTCCCTAAGTTCGGCTTGAAGCGCTCAAGGAGCGGGCACCTGCCCGTACGGTAAACGTAACTATGTCGATCATGCAGGCAATCAGGACTTTCTTCTTCTACCTGTTGCTGGGCACCAGCTCGCTGCTGTGGTGCACGTTGAGCTTTTTCATCGCGCCATTCATGCCATTCAAGGCTCGTTATCGATTCATCAACGTCTACTGGTGCCGCTGCGCCATTTGGCTGACCCGTGTGTTCCTCGACATCAAGGTCGAAGTCACCGGCGCCGAGAACGTTCCGAAGACACCTTGCGTGATCATCTCCAACCATCAGAGCACGTGGGAAACCTTCTTCCTGTCGGCGTACTTCGAGCCAATGAGCCAGGTGCTCAAGCGCGAGCTGCTCTACGTCCCGTTCTTTGGCTGGGCCATGGCCATGCTTCGTCCTATCGCGATTGATCGTGATAACCCCAAGGCTGCGCTCAAGGCGATCGCCAAAAAGGGCGACGAACTGCTCAAGGATGGAATCTGGGTTTTGATCTTCCCGGAAGGCACCCGAGTGCCGTATGGCCAGGTGGGTAAGTTTTCCCGCGGCGGTACGGCCCTGGCGGTCAACGCCGATCTGCCGGTGCTGCCGATAGCCCATAACGCAGGCAAGTACTGGCCGAGAGACGGCTGGGCGAAAAAGCCCGGCACGATTCAGGTCGTGATCGGCGAACCGATGTACGCCGAAGGCACAGGACCCCGTGCCATCGCCGCACTGAATGAGCGCGTTCAGACGTGGAACGAGGACACTCAGCGTGCACTGGGCTCGCCGGCTGCACCGGTAGCGAGCGGCGAAAAAGTCCCGGCCTGATTTTGTGGATAACCTGTGTACGCTTTTTCGATAAGCGCTGAAAAACGTACGTAACCTATTGATAGCTTTATTTATTTCTTAAAGCCATTAACAAGCCAAAAACGTGCATAAGTTTTGGTGATACAAAAAAACCGACCCGTTTGAGGTCGGTTTTTTATTGCATTTCAAATGACGATTTTCATAGAAACCAGACACCCCGAGTTTCTGCATACAGTTGCCGACTTTCGCTTCGAATGTTGCCTGTGTACTATCCAGCTCAGGCCGATGCTGCCCGCCGCTCGCTCCGCAAGGAAGGTGAAAGCATTGCGACTCCTAACTCAACTGCATCGTTATCGACCGGTCGAGGCTTGGCAACGCGGGCACCAGCATGCTTCGACTCAGGGAGAAATGATGTTATCCATCGAGAACGCCAAACTGCTGGCCAAGACGCTGCGTGCAGCGTTGGCAGCACGTGATCACAACGTGTCCCACTCCGAAGCGCTGGAGCTGGTTTCCCGGCAACTCGGCTACAAGGACTGGAACACGGCCTCAGCCCTGCTGCCACGAGAAACACCTCAGCCCACCGCCACTACCTTCAAAAGCCCTATACCGATACTTCGGATGTTCGACGAAGCCAAGGCCCGCGAGTTTTACCTGGACTTCCTGGCCTTCAGCGTGGAGTTCGAGCACCGCTTTGAAGCGGATCTGCCGTTGTATCTGGGCATCATCAGGGACGGTTTGCGGATCCACCTCTCAGAGCATCACGGCGATAGCAGCCCTGGATCGACAGTATTTATTCCCACTCAGAACATCGAAATGCTTCGCGATGAATTACAGGCCAAGCGTTATGGGTATGGACGTCCCGATATCGTGGAGCAGGGGTGGGGGAAAGTGCTTGAGGTTTATGACCCATTCGGGAACCGGATTCGGTTTTGCGAGAGTTGACGTGTCTCTTGCCTGATCCTGTAATCCGGTAACAATTCCAGAACGCATGCAAACAAAAACCCCGGCTTTCGCCGGGGTTGAGGGTGAAACATGCGTTCTGGATCAGAAGTCCAGGTTGGACACTGCCAGCGCATTGCTTTCGATGAAGTCACGACGTGGCTCGACCGCATCACCCATCAAGGTGTTGAAGATCTGATCAGCGCCGATGGCGTCTTCGATGGTGACCTTGAGCATGCGGCGCACGCTTGGGTCCATGGTGGTTTCCCACAGCTGATCCGGGTTCATCTCACCCAGACCTTTGTATCGCTGAATGGTGTGGCGCTTGGTGCTTTCGGCCATCAGCCAGGCGAGGGCGTCCTTGAACTCCGTCACCTGCTTCTTGCGCTCGCCACGTTGCACATAGGCACCTTCTTCCAGCAGCGAGCTGATCTGCAGGCCCAGGGCGGTGACAGTCTTGTAGTCGTTGCTGCCGAAGAAGTCGCGGTTGAAGGTGACGTAGTTCGACAGACCGTGGGAGATCAGTTCGACCTCTGGCAGCCAGACGTTACGTTCGCGGTCTTCGCGCAGGCTGGCCTTGTAGACCAGACCCGACTTCTCACCGGTGCGCAGGCGTGCATCGAACAGATCCAGCCAGGACTGCATGGCAGCGTGGTCGGAAAGCTGCTCAAGCGTGACAGGAGGCAGGTAGACAAAGTGCTCGGTCAGTTCCTGAGGGTACAGGCGCGACAGACGCTTGAGCGTCTTCATGACCATGCGGAAGTCGTTGACCAGACGCTGCAGCGCCTCACCGGAGATGCCCGGAGCCGACTCGCTGAGGTGCAGGCTGGCGTCTTCCAGAGCCGACTGGGTCATGTACTCTTCCATGGCCTCGTCGTCTTTGATGTACTGCTCCTGCTTGCCTTTCTTGACCTTGTACAGCGGCGGCTGAGCGATGTAGATGTAGCCACGCTCGATTAGCTCGGGAAGCTGACGGAAGAAGAAGGTCAGCAGCAACGTACGGATGTGAGAACCGTCGACGTCAGCATCGGTCATGATGATGATGTTGTGATAACGCAACTTGTCGATGTTGTACTCTTCACGGCCGATACCGCAGCCCAACGCAGTGATCAAGGTGCCCACTTCCTGCGAAGAGATCATCTTGTCGAAACGCGCTTTTTCAACGTTCAGGATCTTGCCCTTGAGCGGCAGGATGGCCTGGGTTTTACGGTTACGCCCCTGCTTGGCTGATCCGCCAGCAGAGTCCCCTTCCACCAAGTAGAGTTCGGAGAGGGCAGGGTCTTTCTCTTGGCAGTCAGCCAGTTTGCCTGGCAGACCTGCGATGTCCAATGCGCCTTTACGGCGGGTCATTTCGCGGGCCTTGCGAGCGGCTTCACGAGCGCGCGCAGCGTCGATCATCTTGCCGACAACAGCCTTGGCTTCGTTTGGGTTTTCCAGCAGGAAGTCCGAGAAGTATTTACCCATCTCTTGTTCAACGGCGGTTTTGACTTCAGACGAAACCAGCTTGTCTTTGGTCTGCGAGCTGAACTTGGGATCAGGCACTTTTACGGAGATGATCGCTGTCAAACCTTCACGCGCATCGTCACCGGTGGTGGCGACCTTGTGCTTCTTGGCCAGACCTTCCTGCTCAATGTAGTTGTTCAGGTTACGGGTCAGTGCGGAGCGGAAGCCGACCAGGTGAGTACCGCCGTCGCGCTGCGGAATGTTATTTGTGAAGCACAACAGGTTCTCGTTGAAGCTGTCGTTCCACTGCAACGCGATCTCGACGCCCACCCCATCGTCACGCTGGACGTTGAAGTGGAACACTTCGTTGACCGGCGTCTTGTTGGTGTTCAGGTATTCAACAAATGCGCGCAGGCCGCCTTCGTATTTGAACAGCTCTTCCTTACCGCTGCGCTCGTCCTTCAGCATGATGCCGACACCGGAGTTCAGGAACGACAGTTCACGTATCCGCTTGGCCAGGATGTCCCAGCTGAAGTGGATGTTCTTGAACGTGTCGGCAGACGGTTTGAAGTGGATCTGAGTACCCGTGGTATCGCTTTCACCTACGATCTTCATCGGTTCCTGTGGAACACCATGAACATAGGTCTGTTCCCAGATCTTGCCGCTGCGACGCACGGTCAGCAGCAGAATTTCCGAAAGCGCGTTTACTACCGAGACACCCACGCCGTGCAGGCCGCCGGATACCTTGTACGAGTTGTCGTCGAACTTACCGCCAGCGTGAAGCACGGTCATGATGACCTCGGCTGCCGATACGCCTTCCTCTTTGTGCACGTCTACAGGAATACCGCGACCGTTGTCGCGGACCGTGATCGATTCGTCAGGATGAATGATGATACTGATGTCGTCGCAATGGCCTGCCAATGCTTCGTCGATCGAGTTATCAACCACTTCGAATACCATGTGATGCAGACCGCTACCGTCGTCTGTATCGCCGATGTACATTCCGGGACGCTTGCGTACGGCATCGAGTCCTTTCAGCACTTTAATGCTGGACGAGTCGTACGTTTGATTTTCGCTCATGCAATCACTCCCGATGGTCGTGGGTCTGGGTGATACGGCCTTGTTCCACGTGGAACAAAGCGACTGGCGTTTCCGTCTGCCAGCCTTCCCTCAAAAATTCTTGATCTACACAGGTGATAAATACCTGGCAGCGTAATTCTTCCAGCAAACGGCAAAGCGCCCGGCGATGGTTGTCATCCAGTTCGGAAGGCAAGTCATCGACGAGATAGATACACTGCCCGCGCCGGACCTGACTAACCAGATGTCCTTGCGCGATGCGCAACGCACAGACCACCAACTTCTGCTGACCCCGGGACAAAATATCCGCGGCGTTGTGAGCGCCCAATCTAAGGCGCAAATCAGCGCGTTGTGGTCCGGCCTGTGTATGGCCCATCTGCTGATCGCGATTCAGGGAAGAAGCGAGCACGGTGCTCAACTCTTTTTCCTTATCCCATCCTCGGTAGTAGCTCAGGGTCAAACCTTCGAGTTCAACAAGTTCGCTCAAAGTTTGTTCAAAGACTGGCTTCAATGCCTTGATGTAAGCGCGACGAAACTCATCGATTTCATCACTCGCCAGGCACAGTTCTCGGTCCCATGCCGCCTGCGAAGCGGCGTCAAGTGTACCATGCCGAAGCCATGAGTTTCGCTGCCTCAAGGCCTTCTGGAGCCGCTGCCAAGTGGCCATGAAACGAGGTTCCACGTGGAACACTCCCCAATCCAGAAACTGCCTCCGAATCTTGGGCGCGCCCTCAAGCAATCTGAAACTGTCAGGATTGATGAGCTGAAGCGGAAGGATCTCAGCAAGCTGCGCAGCACTGCGTGCATTCTGCCCATCGATGCGAATCTGGAACTCGCCCTGCCTGTCACGCGCAACACCCAGGCTGCTATGGCCACCTTGCGCAAGTTCGACCTGGCCGAAGACCGTGCAAGATGGTTGCTCATACTGAATGACAGGAAGCAGACGGCTGCTGCGAAACGAGCGAGCGATACCCAGCAAGTGGATGGCTTCCAGTACGCTGGTTTTTCCGCTGCCGTTGGCACCGTAAAGGATGTTGATACGCGGGGAGGGGGAGAGGGTCACCGGGTGCAAATTGCGCACCCCGGTGACCGAGATGCGGCTGAGAGACATCTAGGTTGCGCTGTACATGAGTTACAGGCGCATCGGCATGACAACGTACGCCGAGTCATCGTTGTCTGATTCCTGCACCAGCGCACTGCTGTTGGAGTCAGACAGAATCAAACGCACTTGTTCAGTGGTCATCACGCCCAGAACGTCGAGCAGGTAGCTGACGTTGAAACCGATTTCCAGCGAGTCGCCGTTGTACTCAACGCCGATTTCTTCTTCCGCCTCTTCCTGCTCAGGGTTGTTGGCCTGAATCTTGAGCTGACCACTGGCCAGCTGCAGACGAATGCCGCGGTATTTTTCGTTGGACAGAATCGCAGTACGGCTGAACGCTTCACGCAAGGCCTGACGATCACCCAATACCAACTTGTCACCACCTTTTGGCAGCACGCGCTCATAGTCCGGGAACTTGCCGTCGACCAGCTTCGAGGTGAAGGTGAACTCGCCTGTGGTTGCGCGGATATGGTGTTGACCCAGTACGATGCTGACAATGCCATCCTGCTCTGTCAGCAGACGCGCCATTTCCAGAATGCCTTTGCGCGGCACGATGACCTGATGGCGATCAGCGTGTTCGATGTCGGCAGTCATGGAACACATTGCAAGGCGGTGGCCATCGGTGGCCACAGCGCGCAGTACACCTGCGCTCACCTCAAGCAACATGCCGTTGAGGTAATAGCGCACGTCCTGCTGAGCCATGGCGAAGCTGGTGCGCTCGATCAAACGGCGCAGCTTGCTTTGACCCAGCTGGAACGTCAGCGAGCCCGGACCTTCTTCCACGGTAGGGAAGTCGTTGGCAGGCAACGTGGACAACGTAAAACGGCTACGACCGGCTTTTACCACCAACTTGGCGTCATCGACCTTGATGTCGATGAGGGCATCGTTGGGCAAGCTTTTGCAGATGTCCATCAGCTTGCGCGCAGGGACAGTGATTTCCCCAGGTTCGGCTGGCTCTTCCAACTGCACGCGTCCAACCAGTTCGACTTCAAGGTCGGTACCGGTCAGCGACAGTTGCTGGCCTTCGACGACCATCAAGACGTTGGATAGCACCGGCAAGGTCTGACGGCGTTCAACCACGCCGGCCACCAATTGCAGGGGTTTCAACAGGGCTTCGCGTTGAATGGTGAAATGCATGGTCTAGTCCCTTGCCTTAATAAGCTGCACTGGCGTCATCACGTAGTCAGAGTGCGCAGCAGGTTCTTGTAGTCCTCGCGGATATCCGCATCGGATTCCTTGAGTTCGTTGATCTTTCGGCACGCGTGCAGAACAGTCGTGTGGTCGCGACCGCCAAACACGTCACCGATTTCCGGCAGACTGTGGTTGGTCAGCTCTTTGGACAACGCCATCGCAACCTGTCTTGGACGGGCTACGGAGCGGGAACGACGCTTGGACAACAGGTCGGAGATCTTGATCTTGTAATACTCGGCAACGGTGCGCTGAATGTTATCCACACTCACCAGCTTGTCTTGAAGAGCGAGCAGATCTTTCAGCGATTCACGAATCAGTTCGATCGTGATGTCACGGCCCATGAAGTGAGAGTGCGCGATGACTCGCTTGAGCGCGCCCTCGAGTTCACGGACGTTGGAGCGAATGCGTTGCGCGATGAAGAACGCCGCATCATGGGGCAGATCGACCTTGGCCTGGTCTGCCTTCTTCATGAGAATCGCGACGCGGGTTTCCAGTTCGGGTGGCTCGACCGCTACCGTCAGACCCCATCCGAAACGCGACTTGAGACGTTCTTCAAGGCCTTCGATCTCTTTCGGATAACGGTCGCTGGTCAGGATGACCTGCTGTCCACCTTCAAGGAGAGCATTGAACGTGTGGAAAAACTCTTCCTGCGAACGTTCCTTGCGGGCGAAGAATTGAATGTCATCGATCAGCAGCGCATCGACCGAGCGGTAGAAACGCTTGAACTCGTTGATCGCATTGAGCTGCAGCGCCTTGACCATATCGGCTACGAAACGCTCCGAATGCAGGTAGACAACCTTGGCATTGGGGTTTTTCTTGAGCAAGTGGTTACCCACAGCATGCATCAAGTGCGTTTTACCCAGGCCGACACCGCCATATAAAAACAGCGGGTTATAGCCGTGCTTCGGGTTATCCGCGACCTGCCAGGCAGCTGCGCGCGCCAGTTGGTTGGATTTACCTTCAACGAAGTTCTCAAACGTGAATGTGCGGTTCAGGTAGCTGGTGTGCTTGAGCGCACCTTCCACCTGAACGGTGCGTTGTTCGGCACGGGCGGGTGCCTGTTGCGAACTTGCACCGGCCATGGGATCGAAACTGTCGCGCGACGGCTCGTTGTGAACCGGCATCTCCTGGACAGGAGAGGGCGACGCTGCAGCCTGGGCAACCGGCGCGGGGACCGGCGCAGGTGCCTGAGCGCTGTTGGTGGAGCTGGCAGACAAGGCATGCGAAGCAGCGGCAGCCAGCGGCGCGTTGGGCGCTGCACGAGGAGCAGAGCTGCGTTTGCTTCCTATTAATAAGGAAAGCGCAGGCGCCATCCCCTGACCGTGTTCGCCAAGGAGCTCAAGCAATCGGCTGAGGTATTTCTCATTGACCCAATCAAGCACGAAGCGGTTTGGCGCATAGACACGCAACTCGTCGCCTTCGGCTTCGACCTGTAGCGGACGGATCCAGGTGTTGAATTGCTGGGCAGGCAGCTCATCGCGCAAAAGCTCCACGCACTGCTGCCAAAGTTCCACTGACACGGATATCCCCTAAGTCGAAAGCCGGTGAGGCAAAAACAGCCGCCATTGTAACGGTCCGCTGAAGACTTATCCACATGTAGGTTGCTAACAGTCGGCTATAAATCATTGATTTGGAGGGCTGACACGCGACGAACGGTATGTGCATAAGGTCTGTGGATAAGAACACTTCAGCCCATTGCATAAGTCGGGGTTGAAGTCTGTGGATAACGCGCCTGTGGATAAAACAGCTATTCATGCACAGCTTTTCCGAGGTTGCAGCACAGGCAGGGCACGGTTTCTCGACAGCCTTTTGAAACGCTGTACACCATGTAAAATCAGGTCTCTAGCGTTTTATCCACAGATATGAGCGACGTAAGAATTATAAGCTTTATAAAAAAGCTTTAAATACTCTCCTTCTTTATTTCTATAACAACGGTCAGGTACGTGAGGGTTCCCTCCCACAGAAGACGGAAAAATACCCCTATAGACCGTTATTGAAGAAAAGCTGGTTGGAAATTGACCTGCGGGCCTGCTTTCTCTAGAATCCCCGGTCTCTTAAAACGGGGGCCATTCCGGCCCGTAGTGGACGAACCAGGTAACACGCCATGAAACGTACTTTCCAACCCAGCACTATCAAGCGCGCCCGCACCCACGGTTTCCGTGCACGTATGGCCACCAAAAACGGCCGTGCCGTTCTGTCGCGTCGTCGCGCCAAAGGCCGTAAGCGTCTGGCAGTTTGATAAATCGGCACAGGAGGTGAGTCGAGACTTCAGTCGGGAAAAGCGTTTGCTGACTCCCCGGCATTTCAAGGCAGTCTTTGACTCCCCTACCGGCAAGGTTCCGGGGAAAAATCTCCTGCTCCTTGCGCGCAACAACGACCTCGATCATCCCCGCCTGGGGCTGGTTATAGGTAAAAAGAGCGTCAAGCTCTCCGTTCAGCGCAATCGTTTGAAACGCCTGATGCGCGAATCATTTCGCCAACACCAAGACAGCTTGGTCGGTTGGGATATCGTTATCGTCGCGCGTAAAGGTTTGGGTGATGTAGAAAACCCTGAACTGATTCAGCATTTCGGCAAGCTGTGGAAACGTCTGGCACGCAGCCAACCTGCTCCGCAGACAAAAACCGAACCTGCAGGGGTGGACAGTCCCGATGCGTAAACTGGCGCTCGTTCCGATCCAGTTTTATCGCTATGCCATTAGCCCGCTGATGGCCAGTCACTGTCGTTTCTACCCCAGTTGCTCCTGCTACGCGTATGAAGCCATCGATAATCATGGCCTTTTGCGCGGCGGCTGGCTGGCAATGCGCCGCCTGGGTCGCTGTCATCCGTGGAATCCCGGTGGTTATGACCCGGTTCCACCTGTCCCCACCTCCCGTTCTTCTTCGATGGCCGAGTAATCATGGATATTAAACGCACGATCCTGATCGTCGCCCTGGCAATCGTGACCTACGTCGGGGTTCTGAAATGGAACCAGGACTACGGTCAGGCAGCCATGCCGACCCAGAATGTTGCAGCCAGCAACACCGCACCGGGTATTCCGGATACGGCTGCTGGTAATAATGGTTCCGCCAGCGCTGATGTTCCAAGCGCGAACGCAACCAATGCCGCGGCTCCTCTTGAAACTCCGGCCGTAGCCAGCAAAGACCTGATTCAGGTCAAGACCGACGTGCTCGATCTGGCGATCGATCCGGTGGGTGGTGACGTGGTTCAGCTTCGTCTGCCTCTTTACCCTCGTCGTCAGGACCGTCCTGAAGTGCCGTTTCAGCTGTTCGACAACGGTGGCGAGCGTACTTTTCTGGCCCAAAGCGGCCTGACGGGTACCAACGGTCCCGATGCTCGTGCCGCCGGTCGTCCGGTTTACACGTCCACTCAGAAGACTTATCAACTGGCTGATGGCCAGAACGATATGGTCGTGGACCTGAAGTTCTCGGAAAACGGCATCAATTACATCAAGCGTTTCACATTCAAACGTGGCCTTTACGACCTGGTCGTGACCTACGTTGTGGATAACCAGAGCGCTCAGCCTTGGGCTGGTAATCTGTTCGCACAATTGAAGCGCGACGCCAGTTCCGATCCATCGTCGACCACGGCTACCGGTACCGCCACCTATCTGGGTGCGGCACTGTGGACAGCTGCAGAGCCCTACAAAAAAGTGTCGATGAAAGATATCGACAAGGGTCAGGTCAAGGAAACGGTCCAAGGTGGCTGGGTTGCCTGGTTGCAACACTACTTTGTGACGGCGTGGATCCCTGATCACAACGCGGCAAACCTGGTTCAGACTCGCAAAGACAGCCAGGGTAACTACATCATCGGCTTCACCAGCCCGACGTTGACCGTTGCTCCGGGCGCCAAAGGCGAGGCGACCGCGACCTTGTATGCAGGTCCGAAAAGCCAGGCGGTACTCAAAGAGTTATCCCCAGGTCTGGAACTGACTGTCGACTACGGCTTCCTGTGGTTCATTGCCCAGCCTATCTTCTGGCTGCTGCAACATATCCACGCAATTCTCGGGAACTGGGGCTGGTCGATCATTGTTCTGACCATGCTGATCAAGGGCCTGTTCTTCCCGCTCTCCGCAGCCAGCTACAAATCCATGGCACGCATGCGCGCCGTGGCTCCGAAACTGGCCTTGCTGAAGGAACAACATGGCGATGATCGCCAGAAAATGTCCCAGGCGATGATGGAGTTGTACAAGAAAGAGAAGATCAACCCGCTGGGTGGATGCTTGCCGATTCTTGTACAGATGCCGGTTTTCCTGTCGCTGTACTGGGTACTGCTGGAAAGCGTGGAAATGCGTCAGGCTCCATGGATCCTGTGGATTACCGACCTGTCGATCAAGGATCCGTTCTTCATCCTGCCGATCATCATGGGCGCGACCATGTTCATTCAGCAGCGTCTGAACCCGACTCCTCCGGATCCGATGCAGGCCAAGGTCATGAAAATGATGCCAATCATCTTCACGTTCTTCTTCTTGTGGTTCCCTGCCGGTCTGGTTCTGTACTGGGTTGTGAACAACACCCTGTCGATCGCTCAGCAGGCGTACATCACTCGCAAGATCGAAGCCGCTACCAAGAAAGCAGCTGTCTGATCTAACCTGTGAATAAGTTTCACAAAGCGCCCCCTCGTGGGGCGTTTTGCTATCTGTCAGTTGTCCAGGAGCCGGACCATGAACGTCCCTCGTGAAACCATCGCTGCCATCGCCACTGCTCAAGGTCGTGGTGGCGTCGGCATTGTCCGTATTTCAGGTCCGCTGGCCAGCAAAGCGGCTCAGGCGATAATCGGGCGTGAGCCCAAACCCCGTTATGCCCATTACGGACCGTTCGCAGATGCATCTGGCCAGACACTGGACGAAGGCATCGCACTGTTCTTCCCTGGCCCCAACTCCTTTACCGGCGAAGATGTTCTGGAACTGCAGGGCCACGGTGGTCCGATCGTGCTCGATATGTTGCTGCAGCGCTGCCTGGAATTGGGCAGCCGGCTGGCCCGCCCGGGTGAATTCAGCGAGCGTGCGTTTCTCAACGATAAGCTGGACCTGGCACAGGCCGAAGCGATTGCCGATCTGATTGAGGCAAGTTCTGCACAGGCTGCCCGCAATGCATTGCGCTCGTTGCAGGGTGCTTTTTCCCAGCGTGTGGATAAGTTGACCGAGAAACTGATCGGTCTGCGAATCTACGTGGAAGCGGCGATCGACTTCCCGGAAGAGGAAATCGACTTTCTTGCCGATGGCCATGTACTGAGCATGCTCGACGAAGTGCGTGCCGAGTTATCCACAGTCTTGCGCGAAGCCGGGCAGGGAGCATTGTTGCGCGACGGCATGACCGTGGTCATTGCTGGCAGGCCGAACGCGGGCAAATCCAGTCTGCTCAATGCACTGGCTGGACGTGAGGCTGCGATCGTCACCGAGATCGCCGGCACTACTCGCGACGTACTGCGTGAACATATCCACATCGACGGAATGCCATTGCACGTGGTGGACACCGCAGGCTTGCGGGACACACAGGATCAGGTCGAAATGATCGGTGTACAACGTGCGCTCAAGGCGATTGGTGAGGCGGACAGGATCCTGCTGGTGGTGGATGCCACAGCACCGGAAGCGAATGATCCCTTTGCCCTGTGGCCTGAGTTTCTGGAAGAGCGGCCGGACCCGGCCAAGGTCACACTGATTCGGAACAAGTCAGACCTGAGCGGCGACCTCACAGGCCTGGAAACCAGCCCGGACGGCCATGTCACCATCAGCCTGAGCGCCAGGGCCGGTGGCGAAGGTCTGGAACTTCTGCGTGAACATCTCAAAGCGTGCATGGGGTATGAACAGACGTCTGAAAGCAGCTTCAGCGCCCGTCGGCGTCACCTTGAAGCCCTGCGCCATGCCAGTGACTCCCTTGAGCACGGCAGGGCACAATTGACGCTTGCCGGCGCTGGAGAGCTGTTGGCGGAGGATTTGCGCCAGGCTCAGCAGTCCCTGGGTGAAATCACCGGTGCTTTCAGCTCCGATGACCTGCTCGGCAGGATCTTTTCCAGCTTCTGCATCGGAAAATAGTCCCTCAATAACAGATGCTTCTCATCTGACAGTGTCAGGCAACCAGCTTTCTCACCCCCTGAGTCAGTCTGAAGGGACGGCAACCGTCCCTGCTGCCTGTTGATAACCCCCTCCGCGCTACCAAAACGTTCCCCCGTCGCATTGCCTGATCATGATTCCTGTAGCCGACGATTGATCGCTTCAATACACAACGCGCTTCGAGATGCCCTCTCTGTGACGATCAGGCAGCCCCTTTTTGACTGACCATCCTTCGACAGAGCTCTGATTTCATCATTTTCCGTAAAATAAGCCCTGTGCATAACCACGCTTCAGCTCGGTTGATAACCGGGCCTGAAACCTGAAGATAAACCCGCCTGTGGACAAAGTGCACTTTAATCCACAGGCTCAGGGCAGTTATCCCAACCCCTCATTGGCACATGAACACAGACTTTTAATTCTCTGTACACAAAGCAGATAAAGGCCTGTAGCAATCTATCCACAGAAACGTTGCTCAGTAAGAATAAACATAAAAACAAGGCTTTATAAACTTTCTTTCCTTTTTATTTTCTTTATTCGCGAGTTTTCCACAGCTGGTTAAATTTTGTGCAACGGGTTTCATTCAGGTGGGGTAAGTCCCTATACTTGTCAGCTATCCCAATTTCCCATCGACAACAGGCACGAGGTGCGTGGTGGATTTCCCTTCCCGTTTTGAAGTGATCGTCATCGGTGGCGGTCATGCCGGTACCGAGGCCGCACTTGCGTCGGCACGCATGGGTGTCAAAACCCTGCTGTTGACGCATAACGTGGAAACCCTCGGCCAGATGAGCTGCAACCCTGCGATCGGCGGCATTGGCAAAAGTCATCTGGTCAAAGAAATCGACGCCCTCGGCGGTGCGATGGCCATGGCCACTGACAAGGGCGGCATTCAGTTCCGCGTGTTGAACAGCCGTAAAGGCCCGGCCGTACGGGCGACCCGTGCCCAGGCAGACCGTGTTCTGTACAAGGCCGCTATTCGCGAAACGCTCGAAAACCAGGCGAACCTGTGGATATTTCAGCAATCCTGCGATGACTTGATCGTTGAACAGGACCAGGTCCGTGGTGTGGTGACGCAAATGGGCCTGCGTTTCATGGCCGATTCCGTTGTATTGACCACCGGCACGTTTCTGGGCGGTCTTATCCACATCGGTATGCAGAATTATTCGGGTGGCCGTGCAGGTGATCCGCCGTCTATCGCGCTTGCACACCGTCTGCGCGAATTGCCATTGCGTGTAGGCCGGCTGAAAACAGGCACGCCGCCGCGCATCGATGGCCGCTCTGTGGATTTTTCGGTGATGACCGAACAACCGGGCGATACGCCGATTCCAGTCATGTCGTTCATGGGCTCCAAGGAACAGCACCCCTCGCAGGTGAGTTGCTGGATTACCCACACCAATGCGCGGACACACGAAATCATTGCGTCCAACCTTGATCGCTCGCCGATGTATTCCGGCGTGATCGAAGGGATCGGCCCGCGCTATTGCCCGTCGATCGAAGACAAGATCCACCGCTTTGCCGACAAGGAAAGCCATCAGGTCTTCATCGAGCCGGAAGGTTTGACGACCCACGAGCTGTACCCGAACGGTATCTCCACGTCTCTGCCGTTCGACGTGCAATTGCAGATCGTTCGTTCGATTCGCGGTATGGAAAATGCGCACATCGTTCGCCCTGGCTACGCCATCGAGTACGACTACTTCGACCCGCGCGATCTGAAGTACAGCCTCGAAACCAAGGTGATCGGCGGCCTGTTCTTCGCAGGACAGATCAACGGCACAACCGGCTACGAAGAAGCGGGTGCTCAAGGTTTGCTGGCCGGAACCAACGCGGCATTGCGCGCGCAGGGGCGTGACAGCTGGTGCCCGCGTCGTGACGAGGCGTACATCGGCGTGCTGGTCGACGACCTGATCACGCTGGGTACGCAAGAGCCTTACCGGATGTTCACATCCCGTGCCGAGTACCGTTTGATTCTCCGTGAAGACAACGCCGACCTGCGTCTGACCGAAAAAGGTCGCGAACTGGGTCTGGTCGACGATGCGCGTTGGGCTGCGTTCTGCACCAAACGTGAAAACATCGCGCTGGAAGAACAACGTCTGAAGAGCACCTGGGTTCGTCCGGGTACTGAACAAGGCGATGCCATCGCGGCGCATTTCGGTACGCCACTGACCCACGAATACAATCTGCTCAATCTGCTGACGCGTCCGGAAATCGATTACGCCAGCCTGATCTCCCTCACCGGTGAGGGTTGCACTGATCCGCAAGTCGCCGAGCAGGTCGAGATCAAGACCAAATACGCTGGTTACATTGATCGGCAACAGGACGAAATCGCCCGTTTGCGTGCGAGCGAAGACACGAAGCTGCCTGAAGACATCGATTACGCCGGGATTTCCGGTCTGTCGAAAGAAATTCAAAGCAAGCTGGGGATAACGCGTCCCGAAACCCTGGGGCAGGCGTCCCGCATTCCAGGTGTTACGCCAGCAGCGATTTCCCTGTTGATGATTCACTTGAAAAAACGCGGCGCCGGCCGTCAGTTGGAGCAAAGCGCTTGAGTTCGATGGTCACCCCGCAACACGCCGAAGAGTTATCCACAGGCGCACGCGCTCTGGGCATCGAGCTCACGCCGGTCCAGCACGAGCAGCTGCTGGCCTATCTGGCGCTTTTGATCAAGTGGAACAAGGCGTACAACCTCACGGCTGTGCGTAACCCGGACGAAATGGTGTCCCGGCACTTGCTCGACAGCCTCAGCGTGATTCCTTTCATCGACAGTGACGCCGAAAACGAACGTTGGCTTGATGTGGGCAGCGGCGGTGGGATGCCCGGCATCCCCATGGCGATCATGTTTCCGCAGATGAACGTCTCGCTGCTGGACAGCAACGGCAAGAAGACCCGCTTCCAGACCCAGGTCAAACTGGAGCTGAAGCTGGATAACCTTGAGGTTATCCACAGTCGCGCTGAAACCTATCAGCCGGATGTACCGTTCAACGGAATCATTTCCCGGGCGTTCAGCAGTCTGGAAGACTTTGCCGGATGGACTCGCCACATGGGCGACACACAGACACGCTGGCTGGCGATGAAAGGGCTGCATCCTGCCGATGAACTGGTAGCATTGCCCACGGATTTTCACCTCGATAGCGCACAAGCCTTGACCGTTCCGGGTTGCCAAGGCCAACGCCATCTGCTGATACTGCGCCGCACGGCATGATTGGGAACACAAGCGATAATGGCTAAGGTATTCGCGATAGCGAACCAGAAAGGTGGGGTAGGCAAGACCACCACATGCATCAACCTCGCCGCGTCACTGGTCGCTACCAAACGACGCGTGCTGCTCATCGACCTCGATCCCCAGGGCAATGCGACCATGGGGAGCGGTGTGGATAAACATAACCTCGAAAACTCCGTCTACGACCTGCTGATTGGCGAATGTGACCTGGCCGAGGCCATGCAGTTTTCCGAGCACGGTGGTTATCAACTGCTTCCGGCCAACCGCGACCTGACTGCAGGCGAGGTGGTACTGCTGGAAATGCAGATGAAGGAGAGCCGTTTGCGCAACGCGCTGGCGCCGATCCGCGAAAACTACGATTACATTCTCATCGACTGCCCACCCTCGCTGTCGATGCTCACGCTCAACGCCCTGGTGGCGTCCGATGGCGTGATTATCCCCATGCAATGCGAGTACTTTGCACTGGAAGGTCTTAGCGACCTTGTGGATAACATCAAGCGAATCGGCGAGTTGCTCAATCCGCAACTGAAGATCGAAGGCTTGCTGCGCACCATGTACGACCCGCGTCTGAGCCTGATCAACGATGTCTCTGCTCAGCTCAAGGAGCACTTTGGTGAGCAGCTGTACGACACCGTCATCCCGAGAAACATCAGGCTGGCCGAGGCGCCGAGTTTCGGCATGCCGGTGCTGGCCTACGACAAGTCTTCCCGGGGGGCGCTGGCTTATCTGGCGCTCGCCAGTGAGCTGGTTCGTCGTCAACGTCGCGGTGCGAAAACCGCTCAGCCAACCTAAGGAATTCCCATGGCCGTCAAGAAACGAGGTCTCGGACGTGGGTTGGACGCACTTCTGAGCAGTCCAACCGTCAGTACGCTGGAAGAACAGGCCGTCAAGGCGCCAGCAAGCGAGCTGCAGCATGTGCCGCTGGACCTTATCCAGCGCGGCAAGTACCAGCCGCGTCGCGACATGGACCCTCAGGCGCTTGAAGAACTCGCGCAGTCGATCAAGTCCCAGGGCGTGATGCAGCCGATCGTGATTCGCCCGATCGGCGACAACCGTTTTGAAATCATTGCCGGTGAGCGTCGCTGGCGCGCCAGTCAGCAGGCTGGCGTGGAGACGATTCCGGCCATGGTTCGCGATGTGCCGGATGAAACCGCCATCGCCATGGCGCTTATCGAAAACATCCAGCGCGAAGACCTCAATCCCATCGAAGAAGCGATGGCGTTGCAGCGTCTGCAGCAGGAATTCCAGCTGACCCAGCAGCAGGTGGCCGATGCCGTCGGCAAGTCGCGGGTCAGTGTGGCCAACCTGTTACGACTGATTGCGCTGCCTGAAGTGATCAAGACCATGCTCTCTCACGGTGACCTGGAGATGGGGCATGCACGTGCCTTGCTCGGTCTGCCGGAAGAAAGGCAGGTCGAAGGCGCGCGACATGTTGTCGCACGCGGGCTGACCGTACGCCAGACAGAAGCACTGGTCAGGCAGTGGCTCAGCGGCAAGGAAACCCCTGCGGAACCTGCCAAGACCGACCCCGACATCAGCCGCCTCGAGCAGCGTCTGGCCGAGCGTTTGGGGTCTGCAGTCCAGATCCGCCACGGGCAGAAGGGAAAAGGACAATTGGTGATCCGCTACAACTCGCTGGATGAGTTGCAAGGTGTGCTTGCTCACATCCGCTGAAACAATTGCTCTGTAGCGTATAGTCGGAAATCACTACCTGACTGTTGAATAGGGACTTAACCGCCCCTATACTCTGCGCGCATTTTGTCGGCACAAATTATGCCAAGTTACAGATGATGGCGACCGACAGCCAAGGAGCAAATGCGATGGAATCACGCATGCCAGACCGCTTGCCGTTTCATCGCCTGGCGGTTTTTCCGGTTTTGCTGGCTCAATTGATCGTCTTGCTGATAGCCGCGTTGGCGCTGTGGCAGTGGCGTGGAGTCGTAGCAGGATATTCGGGGCTCTGCGGAGGCCTGATAGCCTGGCTGCCCAATTTATACTTCGCTCACAAGGCATTCCGGTTTTCCGGAGCCCGAGCCGCTCAAGCCATCGTCCGGTCGTTTTACGCCGGCGAGGCGGGCAAACTTATTTTGACGGCAGTGCTTTTCGCACTGACGTTTGCAGGCGTGAAACCGCTGGCACCGCTGGCAGTTTTCGGAGTGTTCATGTTGATCCAGGTGGTCAACTGGTTCGCTCCACTGCTTACGAGAACAAGACTTTCGAGACCTTAGGGCGTTTGAGGCAACCATGGCAGAGCAAACAGCTTCGGGCTATATCCAGCACCACTTGCAGAACCTGACATTCGGGCACCTGCCCAATGGCGAATGGGGCTTTGCCCACACCGCAGCAGAAGCCAAGGAAATGGGTTTCTGGGCTTTCCACGTCGATACCCTCGGCTGGTCGGTTGCGCTGGGTCTGATTTTCGTTCTGATTTTCCGCATGGCGGCCAAGAAGGCGACTTCCGGCCAGCCGGGCGCCCTGCAGAACTTCGTTGAAGTGCTGGTCGAGTTTGTCGACGGCAGCGTGAAAGACAGCTTCCACGGTCGCAGCGCGGTCATCGCGCCACTGGCCCTGACCATTTTCGTCTGGGTATTCCTGATGAACGCCGTCGACCTGGTACCGGTTGACTGGATTCCTCAGTTGGCGATGCTGATCTCCGGTGACGAGCACATTCCATTCCGTGCCGTACCGACCACTGACCCGAACGCGACACTGGGCATGGCCCTGTCGGTTTTCGCACTGATCATTTTCTACAGCATCAAGGTCAAGGGCATCGGCGGCTTTATCGGCGAACTGACCCTGCACCCGTTCGGCAGCAAGAACATCTTCGTTCAGGCTCTGTTGATCCCGGTCAACTTCCTGCTGGAATTCGTGACGCTGGTAGCCAAACCGATTTCTCTGGCACTGCGTCTGTTCGGCAACATGTATGCTGGCGAGCTGGTATTCATCCTGATCGCCGTCATGTTCGGCAGCGGTCTGCTCTGGCTGAGCGGACTGGGTATCGTTCTGCAATGGGCATGGGCTGTGTTCCACATCCTGATCATCACCCTGCAAGCGTTCATCTTCATGATGCTGACCATCGTCTACCTGTCGATGGCTCACGAAGATAACCATTGAGATTCGCCTCCGGGCGCATCTGATGACCGTCCCGCGAACTGCGGGGCGGTGCCCGCAAGGGCTGATGTAACAAACGATTTTGCTTTACCGCTTTAATTAAAAAAACCTAACCAATACGACGTAAAAGTCGGGAGGAAAGATGGAAACTGTAGTTGGTCTAACCGCTATCGCTGTTGCACTGTTGATCGGCCTGGGCGCACTGGGTACTGCAATCGGTTTCGGCCTGTTGGGCGGCAAATTCCTGGAAGGCGCAGCGCGTCAGCCGGAAATGGTTCCAATGCTGCAAGTTAAAATGTTCATCGTAGCGGGCCTGCTCGACGCCGTGACCATGATCGGTGTTGGTATCGCTCTGTTCTTCACCTTTGCGAACCCCTTCGTTGGTCAACTCGCTGGCTGATCACTCGAATTTTCGAGTTGATTGGTGTGATGGACAACGAACGAGCGAGGTGTTGGCGTGAACATTAATGCAACCCTGATTGGCCAGTCCGTTGCGTTCTTCATTTTTGTGCTGTTCTGCATGAAGTTCGTGTGGCCTCCGGTCATCGCGGCTTTGCACGAACGTCAGAAGAAGATCGCGGATGGACTGGACGCTGCTTCCCGAGCAGCTCGCGACCTGGAGCTGGCCCAAGACAAAGTGGGTCAACAACTGCGCGAAGCTAAGGCTCAAGCAGCTGAAATCATTGAGCAAGCCAAGAAACGCGGTACTCAGATTGTCGACGAAGCCCGTGAACAGGCTCGCGTTGAAGCTGACCGTGTGAAGGCTCAGGCTCAGGCCGAGATCGAGCAGGAACTGAACGGTGTCAAAGACGCCTTGCGCGCCCAGTTGGGCAGCCTGGCAGTCAATGGTGCAGAGAAGATCCTGGGTGCCACAATCGATCAAAACGCGCACGCGGAGCTGGTTAACAAACTGGCTGCTGAAATTTAAGCGAGGGCGATCATGGCAGAACTGACCACGTTGGCCCGACCTTACGCTAAGGCGGCCTTCGAGCACGCGCAGGCCCACCAGCAACTGGCCAATTGGTCAGCCATGCTCGGCCTGGCTGCTGCGGTGTCGCAAGACGACACCATGCAGCGCATGCTCAAGGCCCCGCGACTGACGAGCGCACAAAAGGCCACCACTTTTATTGAAGTGTGTGGCGACAAGTTCGATGCCAAGGCACAGAATTTCATCCACGTCGTTGCTGAAAACGACCGTCTCCCGCTTCTGCCGGAGATCGCCGAGCTGTTCGACCTGTACAAGGCCGAGCAGGAAAAATCGGTCGATGTGGATGTCACCAGTGCTTTCGCATTGAACCAAGAACAGCAAGACAAACTCGCCAAGGTTCTCAGTGCACGGCTCGGCCGGGAAGTGCGCCTGCATGCTGCGGAGGATGCCACCCTTATCGGTGGTGTCGTAATCCGCGCCGGCGACCTGGTTATCGATGGCTCAGTTCGCGGCAAAATCGCGCAACTAGCCGAAGCATTGAAATCTTGAGTTTGAAGGGGCAGCAGAGCAATGCAGCAACTCAATCCTTCCGAAATAAGTGAAATCATCAAGGGTCGCATCGAGAAGCTCGATGTAACCTCCCAAGCCCGTAACGAAGGCACAGTCGTCAGCGTGTCTGACGGTATCGTGCGGATTCACGGTCTGGCCGACGTAATGTACGGCGAGATGATCGAGTTTCCGGACGGCGTCTACGGTATGGCGCTGAACCTTGAGCAAGACTCCGTGGGTGCCGTTGTACTGGGCGCTTACACGACTCTGGCTGAAGGCATGAGCGCCAAGTGCACTGGCCGCATCCTGGAGGTTCCGGTTGGTAAGGAACTGCTGGGTCGCGTGGTCGATGCACTGGGTAACCCAGTTGACGGCAAAGGTCCGCTGAACAACACCGAGACCGATGCGGTCGAGAAAGTTGCTCCAGGCGTGATCTGGCGTAAGTCGGTAGACCAGCCTGTACAGACTGGCTACAAGGCTGTCGATGCCATGATTCCAGTCGGCCGTGGCCAGCGTGAGCTGATCATCGGTGACCGTCAGATCGGTAAGACCGCTCTGGCCATCGACGCAATCATCAACCAGAAAGACAGCGGCATCTTCTGCGTCTACGTGGCAATTGGTCAGAAACAATCGACCATCGCCAACGTTGTTCGCAAGCTCGAAGAAAACGGCGCATTGGCTAACACCATCGTCGTGGCTGCAAGTGCTTCCGAATCCGCTGCGCTGCAATTCCTTGCACCGTACTCGGGTTGCACCATGGGTGAATTCTTCCGCGACCGCGGTGAAGACGCGCTGATCGTTTATGACGATCTCTCCAAGCAAGCAGTGGCTTACCGCCAGATTTCCCTGCTGCTGCGCCGTCCACCAGGCCGTGAAGCCTACCCGGGTGACGTGTTCTATCTCCACTCCCGTCTGCTGGAGCGCGCATCGCGTGTTTCCGAAGAATACGTAGAGAAGTTCACCAATGGCGCAGTGACCGGAAAAACCGGTTCCCTGACTGCACTGCCGATCATCGAAACCCAGGCTGGCGACGTTTCCGCGTTCGTTCCGACCAACGTGATTTCCATCACCGACGGTCAGATCTTCCTGGAATCGGCCATGTTCAACTCTGGCATCCGTCCAGCTGTGAACGCCGGTGTTTCGGTATCGCGTGTAGGTGGTGCCGCTCAGACCAAGATCATCAAGAAGCTCTCCGGTGGTATCCGTACCGCTCTGGCTCAGTACCGTGAACTGGCGGCATTCGCCCAGTTCGCTTCTGACCTGGACGAAGCGACCCGTAAGCAACTTGAGCATGGTCAGCGCGTTACCGAGCTGATGAAGCAGAAGCAATACGCACCAATGTCGATCGCTGACATGGCGCTGTCGCTGTATGCCGCTGAGCGTGGGTTCCTGACCGACATCGAAATCGCCAAGATTGGCAGCTTTGAACAAGCGCTGATTGCTTACTTCAACCGCGATCACGCCGATTTGATGGCGAAGATCAACGTGAAGGGTGACTTCAATGACGAAATCGATTCTGGCATGAAAGCCGGCATCGAGAAGTTCAAGGCCACCCAAACCTGGTAAGCCGCAGCGGGGGCCGGAAGGCTCCCGCTTGCTAACCTGATAGGTGTTACATGGCAGGCGCAAAAGAGATTCGCAGCAAGATTGCGAGCATCAAAAGCACGCAAAAGATCACCAGCGCCATGGAAAAAGTGGCGGTCAGCAAAATGCGCAAGGCTCAAATGCGCATGGCTGCTAGCCGTCCTTACGCGGATCGTATCCGCCAGGTGATTGGTCATCTTGCCAACGCTAACCCGGAATATCGCCACCCTTTCATGATCGAGCGCGAAGTAAAGCGTGTCGGTTATGTCGTGGTGAGCAGTGACCGTGGTCTGTGCGGCGGCTTGAATACCAACCTGTTCAAGGCTTTGGTCAAGGACATGGCGGTAAACCGTGAAAACGGCGTAGAGATCGATCTGTGCGTGGTTGGCAGCAAAGGTGCGGCATTTTTCCGCAACTTCGGCGGTAACGTCGTCGCTGCAATCAGCCACCTGGGCGAAGAGCCGTCGATCAATGACTTGATCGGCAGCGTCAAGGTGATGCTGGATGCCTACCTGGATGGCCGTATTGATCGCCTGTCCGTGGTATCCAACAAGTTCATCAACACCATGACGCAACAGCCAACGGTGGAGCAATTGATTCCGCTGGTGGCAACCCCGGATCAGGAACTCAAGCACCACTGGGACTATCTCTACGAACCCGATGCCAAAGAGCTGCTCGATGGCTTGATGGTTCGCTACGTTGAGTCGCAGGTGTACCAGGCGGTGGTCGAGAACAACGCAGCTGAACAAGCGGCGCGGATGATTGCAATGAAGAACGCCACCGACAACGCCGGTGATCTGATCAGCGATTTGCAGCTGATCTACAACAAGGCGCGTCAGGCAGCGATCACCCAAGAGATCTCGGAAATCGTCGGCGGCGCTGCCGCGGTTTAACGGTTCAAATATTAGAGGAACCAGCTAATGAGTAGCGGACGTATCGTTCAAATCATCGGCGCCGTGATCGACGTGGAATTTCCACGCGATAGCGTACCGAGTATCTACAACGCGCTGAAAGTACAGAGCGCGGCAGAAACCACCCTCGAAGTTCAGCAGCAGCTGGGCGACGGCGTGGTTCGTACCATTGCAATGGGCTCCACCGAGGGCTTGAAGCGTGGTCTGGAAGTAACAGACTCCGGCGCAGCCATCTCCGTACCCGTCGGTAAAGCGACTCTGGGCCGGATCATGGACGTACTGGGCAACCCGATCGACGAAGCGGGTCCGATCGCCACCGAAGAACGCTGGGGCATTCACCGTCCTGCGCCAACCTTCGCTGAGCAAGCGGGCGGCAACGATCTGCTGGAAACAGGCATCAAGGTTATCGACCTGGTCTGCCCGTTCGCCAAAGGCGGTAAAGTCGGTCTGTTCGGTGGTGCCGGTGTCGGCAAGACCGTAAACATGATGGAACTGATCCGTAACATCGCCATCGAGCACAGCGGTTATTCCGTGTTCGCCGGTGTGGGTGAGCGTACTCGTGAGGGTAACGACTTCTACCACGAGATGAAGGATTCCAACGTTCTGGACAAGGTTGCTCTGGTCTATGGCCAGATGAACGAGCCGCCGGGTAACCGTCTGCGCGTAGCCCTGACCGGCCTGACCATGGCCGAGAAGTTCCGTGACGAAGGTAACGACGTTCTGCTGTTCGTCGACAACATCTACCGTTACACACTGGCCGGTACTGAAGTATCCGCACTGCTGGGCCGTATGCCTTCTGCAGTAGGTTACCAGCCGACCCTGGCCGAAGAGATGGGTACTCTGCAAGAGCGCATCACTTCGACCAAGAACGGTTCGATCACCTCGATCCAGGCGGTATACGTACCAGCGGACGACTTGACCGACCCGTCGCCAGCGACCACGTTTGCCCACTTGGACGCAACCGTCGTACTGTCCCGTGACATCGCCTCCCTGGGTATCTACCCGGCGGTCGACCCACTCGACTCGACTTCGCGCCAGCTGGACCCGAACGTTATCGGCCAGGAACACTACGACACCGCTCGCGGCGTTCAGTACGTGTTGCAGCGTTACAAAGAGCTGAAAGACATCATCGCGATCCTGGGTATGGACGAGCTGTCGGAGACCGACAAGCAGTTGGTTAACCGTGCTCGTAAGATCCAGCGCTTCCTGTCCCAGCCTTTCTTCGTGGCAGAAGTCTTCACCGGTGCTTCGGGTAAATACGTTTCCCTGAAAGACACCATTGCTGGCTTCAAAGGCATCCTCAACGGTGACTACGACCACCTGCCAGAACAAGCGTTCTACATGGTCGGCGGCATCGAAGAAGCGATCGAGAAAGCCAAGAAACTGTAATCCCGGCGCCCGGAAACGGGCGCTAATCAGGTTGAGGCAAGCAAATGGCTATGACAGTCCATTGCGACATCGTCAGCGCGGAAGGGGAAATCTTCTCCGGTCTGGTCGAGATGGTGATTGCGCACGGTAACCTGGGTGATATCGGTATCGCTCCAGGCCACGCGCCGCTGATCACTGATCTGAAGCCGGGCCCGATCCGCTTGATCAAGCAGGGTGGGGAAGCCGAGGTGTTCTACATCTCCGGTGGTTTCCTTGAGGTTCAGCCGAACATGGTCAAGGTGCTTGCCGATACAGTGCAACGTGCTGCCGACCTGGACGAAGCCTCCGCTCAAGCAGCTGTAAAGGCTGCCGAGAAGGCCCTGAACGAGAAAGGCGCAGACTTCGACTACGGATCTGCTACTGCTCGTCTGGCCGAGGCCGCAGCCCAGCTGCGTACCGTTCAGCAAATTCGCAAGAAGTTTGGCGGCTAACCCCGCTGCTTCATGCGCGATTGAGAAAAAGGGTAGCCTCGGCTACCCTTTTTCTTTTTTCAGAATAAGCCCGTCCCCGGCTGCTGGTCTTGATTGCCGCGCCGCTCAGTTGGTAGTCCTCATGTCCCTCGATATCGTTATTCTTGCTGCTGGCCAAGGTACCCGGATGCGTTCGGCCTTGCCGAAGGTGCTTCATCCCGTTGCCGGCAACTCCATGCTCGGCCATGTTATCCACAGCGCCCGGCAGTTATCCCCAGTGGGCATTCATGTGGTGATCGGTTTCGGCGCAGAGTCGGTCCGTGAGCAACTGGCTGCCGACGACCTGAATTTCGTGATGCAGGACAAGCAGCTGGGCACCGGGCATGCCGTGGCACAGGCGCTGCCTGCGTTGACAGCGGACACCGTGCTGATTCTGTACGGCGATGTGCCGTTGATTGAGGTGGAGACCCTGCATCGTCTGCTCAAGCGGGTGACCCCCGAGCAACTGGGCTTGCTGACCGTTACCCTGGATGATCCGACAGGCTATGGCCGTATCGTCCGTGACGAACAGGGTCGGGTATCGGCCATCGTCGAGCACAAGGATGCCAGTGAGGCACAGCGCGCAATCAATGAGGGTAATACCGGCATTCTTGCCGTCCCTGGCAAGCGCCTGGCCGAATGGCTGGGACGGCTGTCCAACGACAACGCACAAGGCGAGTACTACCTGACAGACGTGATCGCCATGGCGGTCAATGACGGCCTGATTGTCGCCACCGAGCAGCCGCACGATGTGATGGAAGTGCAGGGCGCCAATGATCGCAGGCAGCTCTCGGATCTCGAGCGTCATTATCAGCGACGCGAGGCGCGTCGTCTGATGGCGGCTGGTGTGACATTGCGTGATCCAGCGCGCTTTGATGTGCGCGGTGACGTCAGTGTCGGACGTGACGTGATGATCGACATCAACGTGGTGCTGGAAGGCAAAGTGGTAATCGAGGATGACGTGGTCATCGGCCCGAACTGCGTCATCAAGGACAGCACCTTGCGTAAGGGCGTAGTGGTGAAGGCCAACAGTCATATCGAGGGCGCGGTGCTGGGCGAAGGTAGCGATGCCGGACCTTTCGCACGTTTGCGTCCTGGCAGCGTGCTGGGCTCTAAGGCGCATGTGGGTAACTTTGTCGAGCTGAAGAATGCCGTGCTGGGTGAAGGTGCGAAAGTCGGGCACCTGACTTACCTGGGTGACGCCGAAGTGGGCGCACGTACCAACATCGGCGCTGGCACCATTACCTGCAACTATGATGGCGCTAACAAACACCGGACCGTGTTGGGCGCCGACGTATTCATCGGGTCTAACAATTCGCTGGTGGCACCTGTGGATATTCTGGACGGCGCGACCACAGCCGCAGGTTCTACCATCACCCAGGCGGTTCCCGCTCAGCAACTCGGCGTCGCCCGAGCCCGTCAGCGCAACATCGAAGGCTGGAAGCGCCCGGTGAAAATCAGGAAAGACTGAGTTATCCACATCCAGTGTCCTCCGCTGATCCTCTCCTGTCGGTCAGCGTGTGGATATCTTTCTGGTTATCTTCGACGCTTGACCAATCCTGCCAAATAGGTTTTGATTGCCTTCGTTATCTTTCGAAACGAAACTTAAGGCAGTCATGTCGAAGCGCAATACTCCTCAACGCCGTCACAACATCCTTGCCATGCTCAATGAGCAAGGCGAGGTCAGTGTGGACGATCTGGCCAGACGCTTCGAAACATCCGAAGTTACGATTCGAAAGGACCTCGCCGCACTCGAAGCCAACGGCCTGCTGCTACGTCGTTATGGCGGCGCCGTCACGTTGCCGCATGAGCTGATCAGCGAGGGGGCTCAACCGGTTTCCAGATACAAACAGGCCATTGCCCGCGCTGCCGTCACCCGCATTCGCGAGCACGCCCGAATCATCGTCGACAGCGGCAGTACTACCGCAGCGTTGATCCCCGAACTGGGCGCGCAGCCTGGCCTGGTGGTCATGACTAACTCGATGCACGTCGCCCGAGCCCTGACTGAGCTGGAGCACGAGCCTGTGTTGCTGATGACGGGTGGAACGTGGGACCCGCATTCCGAATCCTTCCAGGGGCAGGTCGCCGAACAGGTGCTGCGCTCCTATGATTTCGATCAATTGTTCATCGGTGCCGACGGGATCGATCTGATCCGTGGCACCACGACCTTCAACGAATTACTGGGCCTGAGCCGCGTCATGGCCGAAGTCGCCCGGGAAGTCGTCGTGATGGTCGAAGCCGACAAGGTCGGCCGCAAGATCCCCAATCTGGAGCTGCCCTGGAGCAGTATCCACACCCTTATTACCGATGATCGTCTGCCCACCGAGGCGCGCGACCAGATACAGGCCCGCGGCATCAATCTGATTTGTGCCGCTGTCAGCTAGGAGAGAACCATGTGTGGAATCGTTGGCGCAGTCGCCGAACGTAATATCACGGCCATTTTGCTCGAAGGCCTGAAGCGTCTTGAATACCGCGGCTATGACAGCGCAGGCGTGGCCGTTTTCAGTAACGAAGGCACGCTTGAGCGTTGCCGTCGTTCGGGCAAGGTCAGCGAGCTCGAGCAGGCACTGGCCGGCGAGCCTCTGGTCGGTCGTCTGGGCATTGCCCACACCCGTTGGGCCACCCACGGTGCGCCGTGCGAGCGAAACGCCCATCCCCATTTCTCGGCCAACGAGCTGGCAGTTGTCCACAACGGCATCATCGAAAACCATGAAGCCCTTCGCGAGCGGCTCAAGGCTTTGGGCTATGTGTTCTCGTCCGATACCGATACCGAAGTCATCGTTCACCTGTTGCATCACAGGCTGAAGGACACGCCGGATCTGGCGACTGCCCTGAAATCTGCGGTCAAGGAACTGCACGGTGCTTACGGACTGGCAGTGATCAGCGCTGCACAACCGGATCGTCTGCTGGCGGCACGTAGCGGCAGTCCGTTGGTGATCGGCATGGGCCTGGGCGAGAACTTCCTCGCCTCCGACCAGCTTGCCTTGCGTCAGGTCACTGACCGCTTCGTGTACCTGGAAGAGGGTGATATCGCCGAAATCCGCCGCGACAGCGTGCAGATCTGGAGCGTGGACGGTCTGCCGGTCGAGCGTGAGGTCGTGCAATACCACGAAGGTGCCGAAGCGGCTGACAAAGGCGAGTACCGCCACTTCATGCTCAAGGAGATCCATGAGCAGCCCAAGGTCGTGCAGCGCACGCTCGAAGGTCGTCTCGGCCAGCAACAGGTGCTGGTCCATGCCTTTGGTCCACAGGCCGCCGAGCTGTTCGCCAAGGTACGCAACGTGCAGATCGTGGCGTGCGGTACCAGCTATCACGCCGGTATGGTTGCGCGTTACTGGCTCGAAGGTCTGGCCGGAATTCCATGTCAGGTCGAAGTCGCCAGCGAATTCCGCTATCGCAAGGTCGTGGTCCAGCCGGACACCCTGTTCGTTTCGATCTCCCAGTCCGGCGAAACCGCCGACACCCTGGCCGCACTGCGCAACGCCAAGGAACTGGGCTTCCTGGCCAGCCTCGCGATCTGCAACGTGGGCATCAGCTCACTGGTGCGTGAATCCGACCTGACCCTGCTCACCCAGGCCGGACCGGAAATCGGCGTCGCCTCCACCAAGGCATTCACCACCCAACTGGTTGCCCTGTTGCTGCTGACCCTGTCGCTGGGGCAGGTCAAAGGCTCACTGGAAGCGGGCGTCGAAGCGCAACTCGTCGACGAACTGCGCCGTCTGCCAACCCGCCTGGGCGAAGCACTGGCGATGGACACTACCGTCGAGAAAGTCGCCGAGCTGTTTGCCGAGAAGCACCACACCCTATTCCTCGGTCGCGGCGCGCAGTTCCCGGTCGCGATGGAAGGTGCGCTCAAGCTCAAGGAAATCTCCTACATCCACGCCGAAGCCTACCCGGCCGGCGAACTCAAACACGGCCCGCTGGCGCTGGTCGACGCCGACATGCCTGTGGTCACCGTCGCGCCGAACAACGAACTGCTGGAAAAACTCAAATCCAACCTGCAGGAAGTCCGTGCACGTGGCGGGGAACTGGTGGTGTTCGCTGACGAACAGGCCGGCATGAAAAACGGCGAAGGCACTCACGTCGTCGCGATGCCACACATCATCGATGCCCTGGCGCCGATTCTGTACACCATCCCGTTGCAGCTGCTTTCGTACTACGTGGCGGTGTTGAAGGGCACGGATGTGGATCAGCCGAGGAACCTGGCGAAGTCGGTGACGGTGGAGTAGTTATCCACAACGCTATAGTTTGTTGAAGCTACGAAATAAAGTCTGTCGGAAATAAATAAAGTCTGTCGCTGGCGCCTTCGATCCCCCGCGATTGAGGAGCCGGTGACGCTTTGTCCGGGCCACCGTGCTCGGGACGCACTTCAAGGTTTAGACGAGCAAATGATCTTAGCTATTCAGCCTGAGGAGACGGTGCGTTCCTTTGTGGCAAGAACTCTTTTTATTAAAGGGAAACATTCTTCCGAGGAGGTTTTTCGGAAGTTTCCCAAAAACTGCATCTTAAGCACGGATATTTTGTCAATCGCCGGAACGCAGGGATGGATTGGTTGCTACGGCTTTAACAAAATTCTTCATAAGCATACTGATTATCCGTTAAAAGAGATTTTTAAAAATATTCAAGATATTTCCTACTCTAGGGACGAATATATAGGTCGTCCGAATCTCTATAGTTCCGATAGTACCCAGGCCGGATTTTGCCCAGTTTGTGTTGCCGAAGATGTTGAACGCTTAGGGTTCTCCTTTTGGCGACGTGCTCACTGTTGTGAGCTGAAAGTCTGTGCTGAGCACAATGTAGAGTTAGTCAAACGCTGCCCATACTGTGACAAGCCGTTCCGCCATGGTGGCCATGATCTGAATGTGATGTGGGCTAACTGTGAGGGACAGCAGTTTAAAGATAGCTCAGTGATGTTGAACGCAGACCAATTTGAGCTGAAGAAAGCTCAATTCTTTGCAGAGATCCTGTCAGCCACCCATCACCTCTCTGAGGAGGCAGTTCTTGCAGCCTTGGATGAGAAAGTCCATCAAAATGACAAACTAAAGCTTAAAATTTGGAACTCCAGATACAACCAGCCTCTAGGATATACAATTAAACGGCGGCTAGAGATTGTCCAAGAGGCCAGGTCTAGGAACAGGCTGCCACATGGAGAAACTACTGATTTTATTATTCAGGCTATATTGGGAGTCTATGAAAGATTTGCTGACTTTGTCATTGACGTGAAGTCGTATGGGGACGAAGTTCGCCCAGTGGAGACATTATGGTCTACTTATATAGCAGGACATCAAGAGTCAACACATTTCGTTGAAGAAAACTATGACCAAGGTGTTGGTGTCTGGTGTTGTCCGTTCCCTGCTAGGGACTTTTTACGGATGTGGGATTGGCGGCCAGTGTATTATCCCTGCTGTAGTTTTGAGCGACCAAAAAGAAAAGGTCCTCAACCTCGACCCGAGCTAGTCAAGAAAGCGCCGCCGGGTGTTTACAGACGGAAATAGGTTTCCGCTCTAAATGTACGCTACGAGGACTAACCTCCAATAAAGTGATTCCCATGAGTATCGATATCCCCGTCATACTATAGGATCAACAGCTCAATCCCTGGCGGTGAGCACCGCTTTTCCTCTCTCAGGCCGCTAGGGAGCCAGAACAGGTCACATATAGACTCCGTGTTCAATTCTGAGCAATACGTCTCGAACCTCGGGATACCCGCTAGGTTTGGTCAGCATCTCGCAAGGGCTGCGTCGGTTGAGCGCAAGTACTGGTGAACCGAGCCACCTATCGGCGCTTTTACGGTTTCCTAAGGTGTGACTTGCCTGCATCAAGACTTGTACCCGTCTGAACTCGTAGCCACGGTATGTTGAGCTCCAGCATGCTGGCGGGCGCGAAAGGGCCAATCCTAGGATCGAAATCTTACTCATGTCCTTACACCTCGTTCGTTTCTTCAGCTAGCGTGAGGGGCTACCGAAATCCGCTGGCCTTACCGCATTGCACGTGGTCGTGAAGGACCTTCGACTTGGAGCGATGCAGCACCGTGGATAAGAATGCTCTTGAGGCGGGGTATCGGTTCCGATTTTCCAAGCAAGACGAGAGCATGGGAACCCGGGCGTAAAGCTCGGTTGTAGTGACTGGACCGCGCTGCAGTCCAGTAATCGCCTCGTACGCCGTTCGTATCATGCTGAGCAGCCGAGAATCCCGGGCCTCCCAGTCAATGGGGTGTTTTTCCACTTTGGCCGGTTTGACGAAGGTTTGCTCTTTGGCCATCAACCATGCTTTGTCGTTTCTATAAAGCCAGGCATAGATAGAAGGAATGGTGTTTCTCAAAGCCTGGACCCCCAGTTCAGGATGCAAATTGTGTAGGTATTGCCACTGCGCTCTGTGCTCCGCTAGTTCCCGGCTGTTCCTAGCTTCAATAGCCAGGGCATTGGTAACTGGATTGGCACGCAACAACCTATTGATCGTTGAGACCGAGATATCAAGCTCTTTACAAAGCTTCTGTTTCGGAATGCCCTTGCCCAGTTTTGAGAGCAGAACCTCTTTAAGCTGGCCTTTTAATCGTTTGGGCCTTGGAGTGTTTTTGGTTGGAGCCGCAGCGTTTGAAAGCGAGACTTGCTCATCAGGTTTTCGCGATGGAGTGCTAGCGACTCGCTGGACTAATCTGGCGACTTCAGCGTCGTAGGCCTTCAGGAACGAGCGCAGGTCATCAAATAGCCAATCAATCAGTAGCAGATGCTTCAAAGGATGAATGCTTCTGCGGGGGGTACGGATAAGCTGGTTCATAAATGACTCAGTGCTTTTCTCATCTTCCGGCAATGATTCAAACAGATGAAAGCGGCGAAGCGGCTCTATGCGATCAAGCAGCGATGCAGATCTACCCCCTTGGAGCACAGCTTTTCGATAGGTCGCAGCGACGGTGCAGGACTCGAGGGACATTACTCTGCCGATGACCGCAAGATCGATGACATTGTTTGCCAAGTTCAGGAAAGCCGGGCGTAACCACAGCTTCTGTGAGGAGGCCTGTTGGATCAAGCAGTCCTTGGTAGGTAGCGACCATTCAAACCTACCTGACCACCGCCTACTTTTGGTGGATACCATGAGCCAAGCTTGGTGGCGTGGACAGATCAACACACCTGGATATTGGTGTGTGAGGTGCCAGTAAGCTATACCATGTGCGTACACATCCTCGCGCATACAATACGGACATGCTTTCAACGGATGTTCAGCGCCAAAACCACTTGACACCAAGCCAAGTCGATATTTAAGTGAATCAATTCGATCGCCTTTTATAGTTATTATTGCATCTTCAATTTTGGTTTTATTTTGGAACGGTATAAATACTGAGAATATTGTGTGATGTAGGAGAATCGATTCAGCGTTTCCCCAATAATGAAATCCATTCTGTTCTAAAGCTGCTATGCCGCAAGGAATATCATGCTTTATAAATTTCTCAGATAGGCCCAGCACGGAAGTCGATGTAGTCGCAGGGTCCAGGTTACCCATTACCAGATGCTGTCGACTGCATAGGCTGAATAGTGTTTCGTCGGGTAGCCAGTCCAGCCGAGGGAATTGCCCTCTCACCCATTCCTGACCTGAAGTGACGCTCATGTGGCCTCCGAGCGGAAACAGAGGAAATGAGTTTAGCTGCCAGCTACTCGTGCTACGGATCAATTTCGCCTAAACAGGTAGGCGATTATTCACGAATCGTAGGTCCCATAACTGGGGGGATTTACCAGATTTTTTTAATTACCGGGTCATCTATGCATGTGGGTTTTTGGCGCTACAAGCACCGAAAATACTGGGAAGTCAGTAAAAAAGCGCCGGCGGAGGCGCAACTTAGCTGTTTTATTCCAGTTGTCAACCGACATTTTTCAGCGGTACCATGCATCATTAATTGACGTTTACTAAAGGCAGTACTGAATCTGAAGATGCATTACAAACGACCGATGCAAATTCTGCCTAATTAACGTCGAGGTTGCTATGAAAGTGCAGCTATCTCAAACGAGATAGTTTGAGTGCCTATTACTGAAGCTTGAGGAACCACAACATGGAATCTGGATAGAAAACCCAGGAGCCAGATAGACAAAGGCCCAAGTGTGACCTTGGGCCTTTGAGGATAAGTCAGCTTTCGACTCCTGACGAATCCATTGTCTATCCCCTCGCGTAGGGCGTCAAGCCCTGCACGGCTCCGCTCGTCTCCAGAAAAGTATACTGCGCGTGGTGTAGCTATCGCCGTGCCCGCGCTATTGGATGGCTTATTCAACCGATGTAGGTGGACTGTTATTCGTCACCTGCTAAGGATTGAATGGATGGTAGATAACATAAGTGGATCTAAAAAAATCGTTACTCCGCATAATAGGCCGACAAGGCCGTTTCAAATGGGGAGATATTTACTTATCCGGAATTTATGCGGTCCCTGGTGAAGCGCCCAAGGGCTCTCGTATATGCCGCCTTAATAGCAGGAAGCTTGGACGAGCACTGCATCTTCTTTCTACCCCTGAAAGAATCTTCGCACAACTCGCTCTTTATAATCCCGACGTGTTCGAGTTGCATGAGCAGAAAATGCTCAGCCCCATTCCACAAGTTCATCCACTTCAAGGAAACCCCTTAGCTGCTGGGCTGAAACTTCTGCCAGTGAAGGGAACATCATTGGTTGCAGAGGAAATCGGTCTCAAACACGCTACAGCTGTCGTGACCTACGATGATGGTGAGCGCCAGAGGGTTCCCCACCCCTATTTGGGCGATCTGCTTCTCTATATCCAGCCGCAAGGCTCGGACCCCTATGCCGTGAACTGGACAGTAAAGTTGAATGCGATGGATTTTGATGAGGTCGCTCGGGGAAGTTTGAAGAGCTTGGCGAAACAGAAAGAAAACCGCGAGAAAGCTCGCTTACGGCACGCCTTGGAAGAGATTTACTACCACAGTGCAGGCATCAGGACTGTGAGGGTTTCCAGGGATCTGCTGGACCCAGTCCTAGTGGCCAACTTGGATCTTCTGTATGGCTACCATGATCGCGAGATCAGCCTCGAATCAAATCTTCTCGAGGATTTCTCACACGACATCGAAGACTGTGTCACCCAAGGGAGACCAGTAGCGTCCGTTGCGTTGATGTACGGACAGCGGTGGGGGCGGCGTGATCTGTTTCTGACGAAGATCTACAAAGACATATGGGAGCGCAAACTACCGGTCAGTTTGTTTGACCCGATACTTATCGATCATCCATTGGTGACGGATGCGCCGGATGTTCTGCGGGTCTATAGCTCACTTTTTGCCGGGCTGCCCGAATGATCACTGGTTCTAAGCTGAGAGCACCTGAAGGATTCAAAGGGCTGACGAAGGATGTCGAATACTATTTCCTTGCAGGTGACGGCAGGGCAAACAGGGCACGCCTTGTATTTTTTGATGAAGAGGGCACCACTGCGAGTTTGCTAACGCTTTCCCGGCCTGAATTTGATCTGGCCCTGACCAATGGTGATCTTGTGGAATGCGGTAGTGACGCCACACCTCCTTGGTTAATGGCCATCCGGGGCATTTCAGTGGATCAATTGGAAAAAGATCGGGTAAGGGCAACGAAAAGCTACGATGAGATGGTTAACAAGCGTTACCTCGCCATAGCGGAGTTGGTAGATCATGCTGAAGAGATCCTCTCGAACGACAATCCCGAATCGATCATCAACGCTCATGCTGCCAATCAGTCACCTTCTCAGAATGCAGCCCGGTTGAGGTTTTGGTTTTTTAGCTATCTAGTGTTCGGCCGCTCGAAGTGGGCGCTTATGCCCAAGTTCGACCGCTGCGGTAGAGGCAAAAGGGAACAGAACGCAGACGGGCAAATGTTGGGAAGGCCGCCAAAGTCAGGACGCAAATCCCGATCCCCTGCTACGGCCGAAATGCAGGCTTCTATCCTGGACGGGTTCATCAAATACAACGATAAAACTAAATCTGACGCTGAAATCTTTGGTGCAGTGCTGGTCGGTGAATTCGGTTGTGTTCCTTTTACAACATCGACAGGAAATAAGAAGTTCTATCATCCCGAAGGTAAGCCTTTCCCCACAAAAGGACAGTACGATTACTACCTTGGTCAGGCGATAAGTACGAAGGCGTATAGGAAAGCACGTAGAGGTACCAGTGGGGCTCGAGCTAAGTCCGGGTTTGTTGGGAGCTTTTCCCATGACTTGGTCAATGTAAACCAAGTTGTTGAGTTTGACGGCTACAACCCCAAAGGCAAGATATCTGGCTTGCTCGAAGGATCCGCTATGGATTCGGCCTGTATAGTTCGAGGGGTGTGTGGCCAGTCTGGTGCCGTCGTCGCCTTGGGTTTCTCCGAAAACAAAGAAACCATGGAAGCTTACCGCATGGCCCTGTTCTCGATGGCCATAAGCAAGGTCAAATTTGCGTCGTTGTTCGGCCTGACTATCAGAAAAGAAGACTGGCCTACTTACGGTCTGCCGCAAAACATCGTCTTCGACCGTGGGCCAGGCTCTACCATGGGCGTACCGACTCGTTCAGAAGCAGTGGCCCGTGACGAAATGATGAGTTGGTTATCCAGACTTGAGCTGACTCCTACCCACTCGGGTCAGTCGAAGGCCACGGTTGAATCGTCACATCCTCGGACTAAGTCCGACAATGATCAGCCAACACACTTTCATAGCTCGCTCAACTTTGTGGAGATATGCAAGCGGCATATTCTACAAGCTATTTACGATAACCATGCTTCAGATGCTGAAGGGAAGATGACACCTGAGATGCTAGATGTGGGCTTCAGCCCCACCCCACATAACATTTACAAGTTCTACAGTGATCTTGGTTACGATTCCGGCACGGAGGTAACTTTTGACTACGCCGTGAGAGAATTCCTGACACCTCATCCGGCGCACATCAAAAGGAGTGGGGTTTATTTTTATGGTCGTAAGTACAATTCATCGAAGCTGATTGATACCTCGGTTTTTGACCGCATTGCGCTCAATGGCCAGATACCGGTCACAGCTTATGTGATGACCATGTGTGTTAGACATATCTGGATCGAATTAGAAGGCGTTTTGTACGAGTTGGACTTTGTAAAGCCGGCGAGCGTCCATCCCAGCAGCGTCGACATTTCGCTGTCGGATCTTCAGGTGCTCAATGAGAATCGGCTGCGTGGCAATGCGCAGCTTCGTGAAGAGCAGCCCGCAATCCTTCAGGATCGCAATGCCCAATTTCTTCACGCTACAGGCAAAGCCTGGGACAGTGGTACCCGCAAGCTTGGGCGTCCTGCGAAGGGAGGAGCGTCTGAACGTGATGCCGCCGACCAGAAGCGGTTGATGGGGAAAGGCAATGACTAACATCTTTTCTGCGCGCTTTGACGGGCTGGACACGCTGGCTGATATCCGGAGTTTGATTACAGTGCAACCTGATCCGGTGACCGGGCTTGAAGAGTTGAGTCCTGGATTGGCCGCTGAGCGTTTGTCAGAGGTACTGAAGACGATTTTCCTTCCCAACCAGTTTTCTTTGGACTTCATCAAAGACAGCGTTGATCGTGCGCGCAGCTTTTCGGCTGAGAGTTTCTCCACGGACCAGCAATATCAGCGTCGGCTGTATCACCCCCCTGAGAACGAGGCCTTTCCTATCTGCCTCACCGGCCTTGCAGGGGTTGGGAAGAGCCAAACTATCAGTGCGCTGATGAAGGTGATGCCTGGACCTGCACCATATGCATCCGCTCATTACCACGAACCTCATATATTAATCTCGTACTGGTACGCCAGCGCGAGGGGTAAAGCTGGCGGCAGACAGCTGTTGGAAGACTTCCTCGGTGGCGACGCGACAGGAGTTAGAGCGAATACATCAAAGCTACTGACGGAGTGCCGGCGTAGGGTTAATCGTGATGGTGTATCACTAATGATGCTCGAAGAGATGCAGCATCAGAGCACTGGCCAAGGGGGGGCCCGCGTTACGGATATTCTCCTCACCATGGCCGGGCTTGGGGTTCCGATGATCTATGTAGCCAACTACAGCCTGGGTCACAAATTGCTGACAAGGAACAGTGAGGACAAGCAACGGCTTCTCTCTGAACCCCGTGTGATGCTACCGGACCATCCTGACTCGAAGGCCTGGAAGGAGTATGTTCTAGAATGCATACGCGTGAGCGGGGGGCGCGTATCTGCAGATCCCTGTGCCCTGGTACATGAGCTGTATCGCTGGACGTTCGGTATAAAGCGTCTGGCGGTTCAACTGATCAAGGTGGCGTATCTTGAGGCCCGTGCAGCCCGTCGCCATACGATTACTTTGGAGGACGTCAACAAGGCATACCTTTCAGCCGCTTACTCCAGCAGTAGGGACGACGTCGAGGAGCTAATTCGCCTCAGCGTTCATAAGAGCAAAACCGGGGGCAGGCCTGACCTTCGTTGCCCGTTCCCGGTGCCGATGCCATCAAACGTCTTGAGCTTTGCCAAGGACGATCGTGCTTTACGGGTGAGCGAGAAGATTTTTGTTTCATCCCTTACAGCCGAGGAGCGCAAGACTTTCGAGCTGCTCCATCCACCGGGTTCACCGTCCAATCTCCCTTCGAAGCCCAAGCGAGAGAAGAAACCAGCATTGCCCGCCCAAACTCGAGAAGGCTTAGAGGATGCGTACAGCCGATTGCTATCAGAGTCCAAAGGGCCACCTAAGCCCAGAGGCCCTACAAAGTAAGCGCTACGAAAGCGGTCCCATTGTCCTCCCAAGACATTGTCAGTCCTATGAAGAGGGTGTGGCCAGCAACAGCGCAGGCAACACTTGCTCGGCCGAACCCATGAGCATCAGCTCGTTTGGAGCCCCTAGGCAAACGTCTGCAATGTTTACGTGGATGACCGTCGCGCCAGATGTCGACGCGATTTCAGGTATATCCGCCGCAGGCCTGACGATTCCTGAGGTCCCGACGGAGATCAGAACGTCGCAACTTTTGACGTCAGCCAATGCTGCTTTCCAACATCCTGAAGGCAGATCCTCTCCAAACCACACAACTCCGGGTCGGAGTTTCCCATTGCACCGGGTACACCGTGGAGGCTCTACCCATTGTCCTTCTGCAGAAACCTGGAGTTGTTCAGTTGTGAGTTCAGCCGGACGCTTGCAGGCAAAGCAGATCGGATTGATCAAGCTGCCGTGCAAATGCACAACGTTTTGAGATCCCGCGCGCTTGTGCAGGTCATCAATATTCTGAGTGATAACTGAAACCTGTATGCCGGTGCTCGCCAGTCGGCTAATCGAAAGATGAGCGGCGTTTGGTTGGGCTTGGCCAGCTTGGGAACGCCGCCAGAGGTACCATCCCCAGACCAGTTGAGGGTTCTCTCGAAAAGCCCGTGCTGTTTCCAACTTTTCAGGGGCATGCTTCTCCCAAAAGCCTGTGAGCTTGTCGCGAAATGTTGGAATCCCACTTGCAGCAGAGACGCCGGCGCCGGTGAAAAACACGACTTTTCGAGCAGCAGCCAGGGCTCCGATAGCTCTATCCCAATCGTTCATCTGGGGACTTTCGCGTCTGTAGCGTAAGTGACCGGGGAGTGATAGCTGCTTTCGGTAGAAGAGCTGAAAACCGGACCCATTGGGGACACGTCAGGATCTGACGCTTCTTCGATCCGACCCGCCAGCAGCATCTGAAACGGATTTGGATAGTGGCGCAGGAGAAATTTGGCGTCACGGCGTATCCGTTCGGGCAAAGATGAATCTTGGGATAGCTCGAGCAGAAATTCCCCCGTTTGGATGACTGCTTGGGTGCGTTCATTCGGCATGGTCATTTTGAGGCCCTCAAAGTCATCACTCAGTAATACTTGGGTACTCAATCTCGGCAGTTGCGTCATTGCACAGACTTGACCGCTCGTTTGCATTCGATTTTGAGCTGCAAGTCCAAGAGTTATCGTGGTGCTGTAGATGGAGGATTTGGGAAAGCGTGAAGCCACATCGTCACAATTGCACTGTACGGAGCTTTAACGGCATTCTCAAGACTCCCCGTGGCACGCGGCCTCTTGCGTTGTTCAGTGCGCAGGGTACGACTTGCGAATGGAGTTGCTCACTCGACCGTTTCTGGTTGCTCAGGCATGCGGCCCTATCCTAGCTAGCCTGGGTGCTGGACACCTTCGCCTCGGTATAGATGCGGTTAGCTCGGGAAGCTTTCCCAGTGGTCGAGTGAATCAGCGAGCCTTGCAGACGCTGGAACCCGGGGGGCGAAATCGCTAATGGAATAAATGCAGGTTGCAGCGCTGTGCTTTTCTGCGATTGCGGCCGAATCCATTTGTGGACGAGGTTATGGCTGAGTGCGATGCTGGCAATCGAAGCACCAGGCTGGGCACACTCTTGAATGACTTGGGCTCTGAAGGACTTGGAGTAGGAACGGCGTGTTGGTTGCACGAAATACCCGCTTAAAAGGCTAGAACTGGTGTCCACTTAATTTAAGTGAACACCATGTCTTGGCTTTTCGGGGCTGGGTAGATGACTTGGCCGGACGCATATACCGTATCGTTCACAAGTCCCACATCATCGAACTGAAAGGCGAATCAATGCGAAGAATCAAAATTCGCAAACGGCCGTAAGAGCATCTGACGCTTATCCAGGTGGGGAATACGAATGCAATTGGTCAAGTTGAATGCAAGCAGGTGGTCAAATACAACTAAATCAGATTTTTTAAGTAATTTTTCCTTAACGGAATTAAGTTTTTTGCTATGCTCCTTGGATCATCCTACCTAATCAGATCTGTGGGTTGAAACCGTAATAAATCCCAGTCCCGCTGCTAGCCCCTATTGGAGTTCAACAGTCCAGAGGTGATCCAGGTGGGTTGTGTAGATGCGGCTTAGTTTCTGGATGCTTCATACCCCAGGCTGGCGTTACGGGAATACGTCCAAGGTGTACCGTACCTCGGCCTCATTTTTCGTTGAAATGATCCATCAAAGATTTATGAGGCGCGGCGGCTGTATGTTGGCGAAAATATCAGGTGTGTATTCTTCTGGTTTGCGCCACTGACAAAGCCAGTGGCGTAAGCCAGCCTATTAATTATCTGACGTTACGGCTTGGCAACGTGCCAGACTTGGTTGACGCCGTCACCGGTTGTATCCCCTGGCTTGGTATCTTTGACCCAGCTGTAAAGTGGCATGCCTTTGTATGCCCATTGTTTTGTGCCATCGTCTCGAGTGACGACAGAGTAATCATGACCCGCTTTCGCGTCTGCGGATACCGGTAAAGGTGGCCAGTTTGAAGCGCATGGCCCATTGCAGACCGACTTGCCCGAGGTGTCCTTACCGAAGGTATAAAGAGTCATACCTTTCGCGTCTACGAGTACTTTTCCCTTGTCCGTTTCAGCAAGCTTGACTGGCGCATCGGCGAGCGCCAAACCCGACATGCAGTTGGCGGCAACAGCGACGGTGAGAATCATCTTTTTGAACATATGTATTTCCTTTGGTCATTTTTAATTTTTAGAAGACCCACCTGCTTTTGAAACGGCAAGCGATCAGACAATAGACGAGCCACAAACAGGTTAATTCGATTCCGTAGAAAAAACGTCCCGATATCATTTTTTGCTGGAATGCTGGGCTCCCCCCCCCCCGACCCTGTGCCTTCCTCAATTGAGCAAAGCGACGCTCACGGTCAAGCATCATTGGCTCATCTCAATGAGCGACGGCGATCCATCATCCAGGACTCATCATTTTCACTCATTATTATTCACTTGGTCGTGGAGTATCAGCAGGCCCCCATGAAGGCCTGCGCTGTTCAATCAGTCGGCCTTGAGCGTCGACACCACCTTGTTGCTGGCGAGATTGACTGTGGAGATACTCAAGTCCTCATTGAGGACATACGCCTTCGACTTGTCTTTGGTGAAGACAATGGCCTGGCGGGGTGCCTTCAAACCGGTCACAGTGGTGGTCACTTTCAGCGTTTTGGTGTCGATCACTGAAAGGCTGTTGTCACCGAGGTTACCCGAGTAGACGTGCAGCCCGTCTGGAGTGAGGGCTGCGCCGTAGGGGTCTTTGCCAACCATGACGGTGGTTGTGATGGCGCGTTTTTGAGTGTCGACAACTGCGATGCTGTTACTGCCGCTGTTAGCCGCGTACAGCGTATTGCCGTCCGCCGATATGGAGATGGCGCGCAACTTGTTGAAGCCAGTGATCTCACCTTCAATCGTATTGGTCTTGCTGTCGACCAAGGTAATTTTGTCCCCAAGAAAGTTGGTGACATAGACGGTTTTGCCGTCAGGGCTTACTCGGATGCCCTGGCGCGGTTGGGAGAAGCCAGGTACCACAGCTACTGGCCGCTGGTGATCAAGGTCAATGACCGACAGCGTGCTGGCCGCTTCATTGTTGACGTAGAGCAGGCTTCCGTCCTTGCTGAGTGTGGTACCAAAAGCACCTGCACCCAACGGAATATCTGCGATCACTTTTAAAGTCTTGGTGTCAATCTTGCGCACGACCCCCAAACTGCTGTCGGAGAGGTAGAACACATCGCCAGTTGGCGAAAACACAATATTTCGCGGCGTGACGTAGCCGGTGAGAACCTGGCGAACCTTACCGGTTTTCAAATCATAAACCACTACATCTGGACGCTGACTGTAAGAGACCACCGCCGTCGTTTCATCAGGGCTGACGGCCAGCGAGTTGTTGTGAATATCGCCGTCAAACGTCCAGCGATCTTGCGCGGCCCACGCGCTCATCGATGCGGCCAACGCAACACCCAACGTCAGGGCTGTGACGGTTTTCTTTATCACATTCATCAGAGTTTCCTCATAGGGTAAGCAAGGCATCCAGTCGCGCCTTGGCATATACAACTCGTTCATCGCTGCAAGGCAATGAGTTGACTTTATGCGTCGTTGATAAATTCCGCAAACAACTTGTTTTGGTAGCTCTTACCTGTTTTATAAATAGGTCTAGCTATTCCTGGCTCACGAATTGACTGCAGTTTTCCCAGAATCGCTCAAGCCCAGGCGAGATGTATTTGTCCCGGTGGCGGATCAGAAAAAAACGTCGGGTCAGTGCAGGCAACGCGTGCGGCAGTTCAACCAGAACTTCAGAGGCCAGTAGATCCCGAACGACCCAGCGGGACAGGCAACTGATGCCGATGCCTTGTGCGAGGGTATGCTTGATGGCCTCCGAACTGCCGATCTGGCGCGTTTCGGCGAGATCGTGCAAATGACGCAGCAGCAATTGTTCGACTTCTTCACGGGTACCAGAACCTGGCTCGCGCAGTAGCCATTCAGCGGTACGAAGATCATCAAGTGTGACCTGCTGCTTTAGTGCCAAGGGGTGCCGTTGGCCTGCGACAATAAGCAACTCATCAATAAGCCAAGGCTCGGCACTGAGTTCGGGCAGGTGGCAAGGCCCCTCGATCAGGCCCATATCAATCTCGAAATCAGCGACTCTTCTTGCGATAGCCATGCTGTTGGCCATGTCGACATCGACCCTCAAATGTGGTGTTGATTGACGTAGCTCACCGAGAATTAATGGCAGAACATAATTGCCTATCGTGGTACTGCATCCTACCCGCAAGCGTGTCTTCAGCCCGGCATGGCCGGGTAAGAAACTGGCCTCTATCTGTTGTGCATTCTCAAGCATCCTTCTGGCTTGAGGCAGTAAGGCATGGCCGTTATCGTTCAGCACTAAACGCTTGCCTACACGGTCGAACAGCCTGGTATCCAAGGCGCTTTCCAACTCGTTCAGTGCGGCGCTGGTTGCAGATTGGGACAGTGATACCGAAATGGCGGCGCTGGTGGTGCTACCGTGCTGCGCGACGGCGCAGAAAATTTGTAGCTGGCGTAGGCTTAGCTTCAAGTAATCTACCTTCTTAATAGGTAATATAAACCTATACTATCCGTTTTTACCGCTATGCCCATCAAGCTATACTTCAACCATGTCATATTGAAGGCACACTGAAGCGGGAGCGCGAAAATGAGTGAGACACGACTCGCAGCTATAATGGGCGGCAGCCATCCACTGGCGGCTTTGTCCAATCCACGAGAAGCGATCCGGCAGTTCACACCCAACTGGTTCGCCGCCACGATGGGCACCGGGATTCTGGCGCTGGCTCTGGGCCAACTGCCCTTTGTTGCGCAGTGGCCCAAAGCGTTAGGGGAAGCCTTGTGGTTTTTTAATATCGTGCTGTTTTGCCTGTTTACGCTGATGTACGCGAGCCGTTGGGTATTGTTCTTCGACGAGGCCAAACAGATCTTCGGCCACTCCACTGTATCGATGTTTTTTGGAACTATCCCCATGGGATTGGCGACCATCATCAACGGTTTTCTCCTTTATGGTTTGCCACGCTGGGGGGGTGGGGTAGTCGCTTTAGCGGAAGTGTTGTGGTGGATCGATGTCACCATGGCATTGGCCTGCGGGGTGCTGATCCCGTATATGATGTTTACTCGCCAGCAGCACAGCATTGATCAGATGACAGCAGTATGGCTGCTGCCAGTAGTTGCGGCTGAGGTGGCTGCCGCCAGTGGCGGTCTATTGGCTCCGCACCTCGCTGATGCGAGCGCACAGTTCACCATGCTCATCACCAGCTACGTGCTGTGGGCCTACTCGGTGCCCGTCGCCTTGAGCATACTGGTGATCCTGTTACTGCGCATGGCGCTGCACAAACTACCTCATGAAAGCATGGCAGCATCGAGCTGGCTGTCTTTAGGGCCGATCGGTACCGGGGCTTTGGGGATGTTGCTGCTGGGCAACGATGCTCCAGCAATCTTTGCTGCTCATGGAATGGCAAGCATCGGCGGCGTAGCCGAGGGCATTGGCTTGATCGGTGGTGTGCTGTTCTGGGGGCTGGGATTGTGGTGGATGGTATTGGCGCTGCTAATTACCGGGCGCTACTTCAGGGAGGGCATTCCCTTCAACCTCGGCTGGTGGGGCTTCACCTTTCCGCTGGGAGTGTACGCTGTAACAACCCTCAAATTGGGCTCTATGCTGCACCTCACGTTCTTTAGCTTCTTTGGCGTGGTGCTGGTGTTGATGCTGACTGTCATGTGGATGATCGTCGCGGCTAAAACCCTGGCTGGTGCCTATCGCGGCAACTTGTTCGTCTCGCCGTGTATCCACTCGCTGAGCAAGGCGAGCAAAACCTGAGCCTTTGGCTACTTGATCGACTGTTTGGCGTGACGCAGTGTGGACAAAATGCGCTGCCTAACATTCGGGTGAGTGCAAACAGAAAGGGGACTTGGGTGTGGCATTTCCAGCAATGAAAAATTAGGGAAGGCGAGCCGAACACGCGGTATGGCTTTCTGGGCAACACGTCCGGCAAACACGATAGTGACGAGATCAGGGAAAAGCGTCAGTAGCGTGATCAGCATCTCGATACCTTCCTCAATTTGCGCTCTGCGGAGCGGACCCTTGGGCTTATCGAGATCTGGTAACCAAGGGTACAAATTCCAAAGGACGGTTTTGTGACGTGCCAGTCCAACCTGCTCAATGAAACCTTTCAGGTTGCGTTGTGCAGGCCCCGGATTGTCTCTTGAGACATACCGTGGAAGACTGACCGTTCGAGCGGGCGATTCCAACAAGATCAATACCCTTGCGAAGACGCCGCCATCCAGTGGATCGAAATACGGTAATGTTCTTTCGCCCGTGGACTGGGCCATTACCCAGCGCGTCAATTCAGCAGTTTTCGGCAGCAGCAAAAAGTCTTCTCTTACCTTCAGAGAAATTTCCTGCTCTGCGCTCTTCTGATTGAGTAACACTACTTGGAAGCCTCCTTCTTCAGGTTATAGGCCGCTACCGATTTACGAATATCTTCCCGCGCTTCGTCTGCGCTCCCCCAGCGGCCCATTTTCACCCACTTACCCGGCTCTAACGCTTTGTAGTTTTCGAAGAAGTGCTGAATCTGTGCGAGGAGTAATGCTGGGAGGTCAGAGCATTCCTTTACATTGCTGTACATAGAGCTGAGTTTTTCATGAGGCACTGCGATTACCTTGGCATCCGCACCAGCTTCGTCCGTCATGTACATCACACCTACTGGGCGACTGCGGATGACAACGCCAGGTGATACCGGGTAAGGGCAAATCACGATGACGTCCAAAGGATCGCCGTCATCGCTCAAGGTATTTGGAATGAACCCGTAGTTAGCCGGGTAGAACATCGGCGTGCTGAGGAAGCGATCAACGAAGATCTGTCCACTTGGCTTGTCCACCTCGTACTTGATCGGCGAGTGGTTTGCAGGAATCTCGATAACGGTGAAGAAGTCATCGGGGATCGCGTTACCAGCTGGAATATCCGTGTAGCTCATGCTCATATCTCCAAGCGTCTAGGAAAGGCCAGTGCCACTGACATTTTTGCCAACAGCTATACGTGGTTCGTTTTTTTACGGTAACCAGTCCAACAGGTTTACCGGCGATAGGCCGTCAGCGCACGAATGCATCATGTCCTGCATAAAACGCACGGCTGCCAAGATGCTCTTCTATTCGCAGAAACTGATTGTATTTCTCGACCCGCTCCCCCCGGCATGGAGCTCCTGTCTTGAGATGGCCAGTCCCCATCGCGACAGTCAGATCAGCGATGGAGCTGTCCACCGTCTCCCCGCTACGATGAGAAACCATCGCCCCCCAATTTGCCCCATAGGCCATTTCGATGGCGGCTTTGGTCTCAGTCAGCGTTCCGATTTGATTAGGTTTGATCAATACGGCATTGGCGACGTTTTCTGTGATGCCTCGCTGAATCCGTTCGACATTGGTGACAAATAGGTCATCTCCAACCAACTCGATCCGGCCACCCAGAGCAGCATTCAATAGCTTCCAGCCTGACCAATCGTCTTCCGCGAGGCCATCTTCCAGTACCGCAATCGGATACTTGTCGACCCAGGAGGAATAGAGACTAATCAGCTCTTGAGCATCGACCTTACGACCCTCAGAGCGCAGATGGTAAAGCCCGTTTTCATAGAAGCCGCTGGATGCTGGATCGATAGCGATCTCGATCTGAGATCCAGAGGCGTAACCAGCCCTTTCGATTGCCTTGATGATCAGCTCAATGGCGTCTGAGTTTTTCTTGAGTGCCGGCGCAAAGCCGCCCTCATCTCCGACCGCTGTTGAATAGCCGACGTCCTTAAGCACCGCTTTCAGCTCGTGGTACACCTCGGCGCCCCATCGCAAGGCTTCCTTGAAACTGCCAGCCCCTGTAGGTGCAATCATGAATTCCTGAAAGTCAGGGCCTTGCCAGTTGGCGTGGACACCTCCATTGAGAATATTGAACATCGGGACGGGCATTCTTGCTACTTGTTCGCCGCCCAGATATTGGAACAAGGGCAAGTTCAGCGCAGAAGCCGCCGCTCTGGCAATGGCGAGGCTCACGCCCAATATCGCGTTTCCTCCAAGCCTGGATTTATCAGAGGTTCCATCCAGCTTAATCATCAAATGATCAATTTGTTCCTGGTCAATCGCATTCATGCCCCTCAGAGACTCAAGTATTTCGGTATTCACATTGCTAACGGCCTTTAACACTCCCTTGCCGGAGTACCGCTGTGTATCTCTGTCACGCAACTCAACTGCTTCGTGAGCGCCTGTAGAGGCACCGGACGGTACTGAAGCCCGGCCCATGGCGCCGCACTCCAAGGTGACGTCGACTTCAACGGTAGGGTTGCCGCGTGAATCGAGAATTTCACGTGCATGAATGGCCTGGATTTGCGTTTTCATAGATCTTCTCCAAGTAACGATTCGGGAACGTCATTAACGATGTGAAACCGTTGAGAGGCCTCTATGTCGGACGTCAGCCCTCCATGAGTATCCTGAACAGCTGCACTGCCGACACCGCAATTGCGGGAACCAAGAAGCCTCCAATAATTAGTTCAGGAATCTCTCCCACCAAGGGCATGAACTGCCCTCTTTTTGCCATCTGGAAAAGCTCCATCATTTGGTTTGAAGCAACCATTACAGAGCAGCAATACGCCGTCTGGGCTTGTAGCCTGACGCGCCTTTGATTTAGCAGATGAAAGGTCAGCAAGGACACTCCAACGCTTACGATGAAAAGCGCGGCGAACTCATAGACGGATCCTGTGAAAAACCTGCCCATCACAAGCCCGAATACTATGCTCAGCGTCACTGCGCTCATGTGGTCTCCCAATTCTCTAAAATGATTTTGATGAGCCGACGTCGGTGAGCTCCATTTCGCGATCTCATCTTTGGATTGCCAACCGCCATCGCGCTCAACGTTGCTGTGCTCTCAGCTTGTAGCCCGGTACGCAGGTCTGGGCTACGTCGGCCTTGCAGGACTTCTCACTGGGCATACGCAGCGTGACCAATGCGCCTTCGAGCGAGGTGACGATGTACCACCCCTCGCTCGAGACCTGTTGACTGCCTGCGATGCCGGCCAGAAAAAGTGACCAGAAAACCAGTCCTACGAGAAGCGGCTTGTTGTCACGAGCCCAGTTAGCAGGGGCTGGCTGTGGACGTAGGTTATAAACTCGGTACATGGCGCTTATCCTTTTTATTGGTTGTCCAACAAGGTGCGTTTTTTAGTTTTTCGCCTGGCCCACTCGACCGTATTCGATGGGCAGTTTGATATAGCTCAGTGAAAACGACTCCTTGGCCAATGCCTCCAGCAACCTGTCGCACCCAATTTCATCAGTGGATATAGTCACCGTGACGGGATGGTCGGCACCGCCGAGGAAATGCGCCGTATGCAAATGCCCCAAATGATCTAGCCCCTCTGTACCGCTCACCAACGTCGCACCCAACGCGCCCTCTCGCTTGGCGAATTCGACCAACCACTCTCCCAGTGGAAGGTGCTGGTAGTTGGTACTCTGTTCAGTGAAAAACGTCAGTTGAAAGCCTTTCATAGAAAATCCTCTTAGGTTGCAAGAGCGACCGATGCTTCGGTCGACCATGCATCTTCATTTACGAGCTGTTTCTTCAAGCTGAATTACGACGCGTCACTAAGTGGTAACTCGCATAACAGGAGGACTGCTCGCACCTTGCGTAATTCGTCAGCGTGATCGCGCAGGAAGGCGCGCAGCTTGTCCTCTGTATCCAGCAGTTCCAGGCACTGGGGGTGACGCATATCACCCAGCTCCGGGTGATGATGCGAGATGCGATGCCCCGGCAAATAACCTGCCGAAATCGTCTTGAGCATGACCTGCTCGATTTTTGCTTTCTGAGCAACTTTAAGGAGGTGCTGGGCTAGCGCAGGTGCGCTCAGGTGGTGCCAGAAGCTGGTAACCCGAGCGCGACTAGCGCCAGGGAAATAGAGTTGCAAAGCTGTCAGGCGATCTTGACGATCCTCGGTCATTTCTCTTCCCCCTCCAGAGCCACTTTCCGCTCGTTTTCAGATTTAGTTTGTGCGTGGAACTGCTTGATATCGGAGAGCCGGATTTCCTCCGGCAGCGGACGGTGATGCTTGCTGTGACCAACGCGCTGTGCGTGATAGATCCCGGTGTGCCCGGATACGAGGTAACTGGCGATACAAGCAATGGCCGCGAGGGGGGCGATTTCAGGCCCGAACAGTTCCATTGCCATGACAATGGTTGCCAGCGGCGTATTAGCTGCACCAGCGAAGACGGCGACAAAACCGATACCAGCCAGCATGCCGAAGGGAAGATGTAACAGGGGCGCTAGCGCGTTCCCCAAGGTGGCGCCAATGTAAAACAGCGGTGTAACTTCGCCGCCTTTGAAACCAGTGCCCAGTGATACGACGGTGAACACCATCTTTCCAAACCAATCCCAAGGAGCCATTGGCATTTGAAAGGATTGGACGATGCTTGGAATGCCTAAACCGATGTACTTATCGACCTCGATGTAATGATTGCCAGTGAGTGTCCACACAGCGATTGCGATCAGCAGGCCGCCGACGAAGGGCCTTAATGGTGAATAGGTGATAAGCCGCTTAACGAAGGCCCCGAGCTTGTGGGTCGCTGTAGCGAATAGCAGACCGGTGAGGCCAAAGACAATCCCTGCTGCCACCACAGCCATGACGCTCCAAAGCTGCACGGGAACTACTTCGCCGATGACGTAATGCGTGTGAACCACTCCCCAGGCTTGCCCCACTTGGTCAGCAACTATGGCCGCAACCACACAAGGGAAGAGCGCGTCGTAACGCATGCGTCCAATAGCCAAAACCTCAAGCCCGAACAAAGCACCGGCAAGAGGGGTGCCGAAAACGGAGGCAAAGCCTGCACTGATACCGGCCATGAGAATCACCCGACGATCTTCTCGGCGTAGCCTGAAGACATGCGTCAGTTGATCGGCAAGAGCGCCGCCCATCTGCACTGCCGTACCCTCACGTCCAACAGATGCACCGAAGAGGTGGGAAACCACGGTTCCGATCAGCACCATCGGCACCATGCGCAAAGGAATAATTTTTTTAGGATCGTGGATCTCATCAATGATCAGGTTGTTTCCGGCATCAACCGGTTTACCCATCAGATGGTAGGCGAGCCCCACGACGAAGCCAGCAACAGGAAGTAGCCAGATCGCCCAGCGATGAGTTTCCCGCCATTGCGTGGCGTGATCCAAAGAGAAGAGGAATAGCGCAGAGGCAGAACCCGCCAACAGAGCCACGAGACCTGCAAGCGCAAGCCATTTTGCTATGTAGGGCAGTAAGTCGAGTTGTTCAGGTCGTCGAAGTTTAGACATTTGGCCAGCCACAAAAAGTAAGTGGGCCTGACCAAAAGTGGGATTCTGAGCGCGAACGCCTACAGACCTGTTTTGATCAGGTTTCTGTAGGCATCATCAGCTGCTACGGGCGCAGCGGTTGGTTAATGGAGGAATGCCATCTCCAATGGATCGATCTTAGCGAGCTGCGATGAAAATGTAAAATCTTGTTACGGATGCCGCAGGCTTGGTCAGGGAAGATGCTCTGTCGGCGGGCATTTCCGTGAATAGCATCAAGCTAGCTCACCCCAAATCTTTAGCGGGTTTTGGTTGGTGTGACTCAATCTCGCCCTGACCGACAAAGCCCATCTCAATGGGAGACTTTATGTAGAACAGGCTAATCTGCTCTGCCTCTAATCTCTGAAAAAGACTGTCGCACTCGTCCTCCGTGATGGCGAGCTGAATTTCCACCGGCTCATCAGCCATCTCAAAAAAATACGCGGAATGTAATTTACCTGTTTGGCCGAAGCCTTCAATGCCTGTTGAAAGAGTGGCCCCCCGAAGCCCCAGATCTTTCGCCAGGTCTACAACCCAATCCCCCAACATTTTTCCTTTATAACGGCGATTTTGTTGAGTAAAGAAAACGACCAGGAAGCCTTTCATGATTAGCACCTCAGCTTGAGCTCAAATATTGATATGTCAGCAGTCCGAGTGCAGTCATAACCAGCGATCCCGTGACATGGATGCCGATGGCTCCCAACGCCCAGACAATTCGACCTTCTTGAATTAGCGTCAGCGTTTCTGCGGAAAACGTAGAGAAGGTTGTAAGACCGCCGCAAAAGCCAGTCATGATCAGGAGGCGCCACTCTTGGCTGACCGAAGGAGTCGAAGCAAAGAATGCTAGCGCGAGACCGATGATGTACCCCCCAACAAGATTGGCTATGACTGTTCCCGGAGGAATTGTCGGGAACAGAGCATTCAGTCGCATACCTAATCCCCAGCGTATCCAGGCGCCGAGGGAAGCTCCTACGGCTATCGCAAACAGTGATTTCAACATCGCTTCAATCCCTACCAATAAATTGCGATAGAACTGAGAAACCGCGAAGGCTTGGTATGCAGAAAGATATGAGATGGGGAATCATGTCCTATCCTCGATTGGGACAGGGAGCGCACCTACGCACCCTGTCTAGGGTTCACGTAGGCATCATCAGCACGAAGGCGGTTACAGGAGGAATGCCATCTCCTGATCTGATCCTATAGCATCCTGACCGAAGACATCAACAAACTCATTCACACGTCACGACAACCTCTGCAGCCGCTTAAGTCCAAAGTACATGGCTTAGAAACCATTCAAGTTATATACAACCCAAGGCGACAAGCCACGGGGAGCGCTTGGCCGACCGCGACAACGAGCGGGCTCAAATCTCCACCCAGATCCAGAGGCGAATAGATCAGCAAGCTGTAGTCAGGGAACAGCTAGGGGCCAAGATGACTGCGGTTTAATTACAGAATCTAGGGTGCTCAGCAGCCTACCGCCGTGGTTTGCTCTATCGCTTCTTCAACGTGCTGGAGATTCATACTGATGGCCAAGCCGCGACGCTGGAGGCCGGTCATCTCTATCACCGCGAAATGAGGCATTCGGAGCTATCGATCAACCATCGCAAGCTGATTGGAGCAACGTTGCGGGCCTAAGACCTTGAGTACAACCACGCCGTTACCCGGCGAGAAGTGGGTTGTGGTCGTAGTCATGCAGGATCGTGACTGGAATCCCTCGGCTGTAGAAAAAGGAACAGTATTCACTGGTGGTTACGGTGGCCGACCGCGACAACGAGCGGGCTCAACTCTACACTCAAATCCAGACGCGAATAGATCAGCAGGCTGTGGTCAGGGAGCAGCAAAGGGCTAATATGACTGCTGTTCGATTACAAAACTGAGGGTGATCGACATTCGCTGTGATTCCTCTCCAGTAAGTATCCCCAAGCCTGCGGGATAATGCGATCTTCGACGGATTCGTGCGGCGAGTTCCCCGGCTCGCTGGATGTCATCTATGATGGGTAAGGCGAATGGCCACTCCCGCAGCTCTCCTTTAGAGCCAGGTGAGGCGCTACTAATGGATTTCGCCTCACTCATAGATGACGATCAGAGGATACCGGTCGGTGAAAATCAGAAAGATCGTGATCAAGAACTTTCGAGGGGTGAAAGCGCTTGATTGGAACGTGCCAACAGCCGACATTTTTTGCCTTATAGGCAAGGGCGACTCCTCAAAGTCCACCATCCTAGAAGCCATCCGTTACACGTTCCATCCCCAGTGGAATCTTGCTCTCAGCGACTCAGATTTTTACCAATGCAAGATCGCTGATCCCATTGTAATTGAGATCACAATTGGGCATTTGGCAGATGACTTCTGTGCACTCAATAAGTACGGACTTCACCTGAGGGGCTGGGATGCTGCAGCTCAGAAGCTTCATGACGAGCCAGATGATCATTTTGAAAGCGTAGTGACCGCCCGGCTTACCGTCGAAAAGGACCTGGAGCCGAAGTGGACAGTCGTGTGTGATCGCAATCCTGACGGAGTGCAGTTCAAGCAGGCAGACAGAAACAAGGTCGGCGTGGGCCTCATCGGAGTATTTAGTGAACGAGAGCTTTCCTGGGCAAACGGAACTGCTCTTGCCAAGCTGACCGCGGCGCAGAGCTTGAGCGAGCTATTGGCCAATGCATCGAGGACCGCGAGAGGTTCACTCGACGTCGACCGCGCTGTCACCCTGACAAACTTCGACAATGCAGCAACCAAATCACAAGAGATTGCGAAGCTCTTGGGTATCCCTGTACTTGATGCCTATAAGGCCCATCTCGACTTGGCGTCCATCAACCTGAAAGTTGGCGGTCTTTCCCTGCATGACGGCGAAATCCCGTTACGCCAGTTAGGTCTGGGATCTCGCCGAATGCTTCAGTGTGGAATCCAGAAAGCAGGTCTGGAGGAAGGCCATATCACCTTGTTCGATGAGTTGGAGTTCGGCCTCGAGCCCCATCGCATTACGCGTCTCGTCAAGCACATTAGGGAGGACAAACGTGGGCAGTATTTCCTAACCACTCATTCGCCCATGGTGCTTCGCGAACTCACGGTGCAGGACCTTCATATCGTCCACAGCAAGGGCGGGGTCGTGACGATCGTCTCTGCTGCCGAGAAGGGCCTCGAAGAGCATGAGGTTCAGGGGAAGATTCGTTCTAGCGCTGAAGCATTCTTGGCCAAAAAGGTCGTCGTATGTGAAGGCGCTACCGAGGTAGGTTTCATAAGGGGCTTTGACGATCACCAACTCGAGAATGGGCAAGATCCATTGTCGTATCACGGTGTGGCGTTGCTGGACGCCAAGGGAGCCAGCAAAGTGAAGGGCATGGCCATTGCTTTCAAAAAACTTGGCTATGACGTGTCGGTGCTAGCTGATGGCGATGCCGAGAAGCAGTTCTCAGCCGCTGATGCTGCTGGGCTTGTGGCGTTAGGAATTCCCACCTACGTCTGGAGCGACAAACTTTCGCTTGAGGAACGGGCTTTTGCAGATCTACCCTGGGCTTCCGTACTTGCCAGTTTGACGCTTGCCGGAGTCGAACTTTTCTACTCGGTATACGATCAAGTGCGATCGCAGTATCAGGACGTGCTCGACCCTGACATCAGCGAGTGGCGGGATAGCCCCAAGCTGCGGACTGCAATTGGTGCTGCAGCAAAGAGTGCGGGGTGGTTCAAGGACACTACTAGAGGCGATCAGTGGTTCAAGTCGGTGAGTGCTGCTTTCAACGATCCCATGTTCGGCAAAACAAATCTCGCCGTAGAGTTGGGAAGGCTTTGGGAGTGGGCCAAGCGTGTCTGAAGACCTCGCAATCAAGCTCAACGACTGTACCTCCAAGGGCTATGTAATCGCGCCAGCGGGGTTTGGAAAGACTCATCTCATCGCAATGGCGGTGCGAGCGTCCAGCGGCCGGCAGCTTATCCTGACGCACACCTTTGCCGGCGTGAACTCGATAAAAATGAAGATGGCAAACTTGGGCGTTCGCGGTTCCCAGTACCAAGTCGATACGATCGCGAGTTGGGCACTTCGCCTCTGTTTGGCATATCCGAAGGCATCAGGGTGGAAAATTGAAAACCCGACCAGTAAACAGTGGTGTAAGTTGTACGAGTGCTGCACCCGTTTGCTGGGCAAAAGGTTCATCCGTGAGGCGGTGTCGTCAAGCTACATAGGTCTCTACGTCGACGAGTATCAAGACTGCTCAGACCTGCAACACGATCTGGTGTGTAGCCTGGCGGAGTTCCTCCCGAGCCGGATTTTGGGTGACCCCCTGCAAGCCATATTCGATTTTGACGACGGCAAGCCCGTTGATTGGGAAGCCAGCATCTATCCCGAATTTTATTGCTTGGGACAGTTGGAGGTCCCTTGGCGGTGGATCAACGCGAAGAGTCCAGCCCTTGGCGAGTGGCTAAAAGAGACAAGGCGAAAGATTGAGCTCGGCCAAAAGATTGACCTTCTTGCCAAACTGCCACCAAGCGTAATCAGTGCCCACACCCAGCCCGAGTATCTAGTCGCTGAACAGTACTCAGCGCTGTGTGGGCTGTTGAACCATAATGAGAGCGTCATCGCCCTGCACGGTGGCGATCAGCAGTCCAAGAACAAAACGCATCTCTTGGCAAAATCCATGGCCGGACGCTTTTCGTCAATCGAGGAAATCGAAGGGAAAGATCTGCACTTATTCTTTAAAAAGCTAGGGGCTGTAAAGAGCGCTCAGGATGGCTTTCTGCTCGCTGTGACGTTTGCGATGAAATGCTTTACAGGCGTACCTGGCACGTTAACGGCAGGCACTAGACGAGGCGAGGTGACCAAGCTTCGCCAAACTACCAAATATCCGCTGGTACTCCAGGCGGCAAATGACTATCTGACTGTTCCGTCCAGCAGCAATCTCAAGGCTTTTTTTCATGCATTAAAGAGTAACCCTGAAACTTCAGCCTATCGCCGTGATTTGCTCTATCGTTTCTTCAGCGTCATCAAGATCCATATTGATGGCCAAGTTGCGACGCTAGTGGAGGCTGGTGTCCTGTATCAGCGTGAAATGAGGCACTCCGGTCGGCCGATCAACCACCGCAAGTTGATTGGAACGACGTTGTTAGTCAAGGGACTTGAGTATGACCACGCCGTCATTCTCCATGCCGACTCGCTTGATGCGAAGGATTTATATGTAGCGATGACCCGTGGGGCGAAATCTCTGACGATCATTGGGACATGCAGACATCTACCAGTATTTTGAATACGCCTACGCCTACGCCTACGCCATTGCATGCGCAATCTAAGGTTTTAATAACTGCATAATTTATCTGAAAGGGACATCGATGAAAGGTATACCTGTAGGAAGTAACGAAATAGAAAAAGATTTCGCAGAGTTCACGAAAGCTAACTCAATTGAAGGGTTGCATGTTTTTTTTCGAAGGATATGTCTTTACTTAGGCCTTGATGAAAGGCACCCACTAGTTTCAGTTTTTGACACCGCTAACGGCGAAGCTATAAAAAAAATGGTAGCCTCTTGTTTGCTACGAGTTGTTAGTCAACATTCTAAGATTCTTTGGGAAGATACTGCATTACGGCTAAAAGTCTCGACCTTGTGGGATGATGTTTATTCTAAAGATATTTATAAGATATTGAAGCTTACAGGAAAAATCGCTAATCATGATCTTTTTCGGAAAATGGAAGAGGTTGAATCAACTCAATTAAGACAGTTCGAAGATTTAGCTGGATCAATGATTAGCGTGGAAACTGCTTCGGAGGTCCGTCGTAGATACCAAAAGCTTTTGAGTAGTCCTCTAACGAAAATATTTTCCGAGAGTCAAATTTACGATAGATCCTTAGTGTCGCCTGAGCGTGTGGCTGAAGTATTCAATGCTTTAGATGGTTACATTGAATCTGATAGGGTAAATTCATCAAAATCTTTCTCAAGGCTTGAGGACGTAATTACAAAATATGACGAGGATATTCGTAGGCACGGGGCGAATATATACGTTGAAACATTTGTTAGTAAAATAATACATGAAGTGCTTTCTGTGACTGCGCTGCACTTTGAGCTTAGTGGATCACAACAGTCTGCCGAATTGGTAATAGCCGGAACGGACAGGAAATATCCTCTTCACACGACAGGTGAGGTGTTTTCTTATAGAATGAATTTGGTCAATGTTGGGCCAGGCATTGCATACAACGTTCAAATAAATATTTTGGAGGTGGACAGCAGTATTGAAGTTGAATCTCAAGAGCTGTCTTTGGGGGCTTTGGATGTAGGGATACATGAGTTTATTGTAAACATGAGGTCGAATTGTGACGCCTATAGAACACCAAGCATTTTGGGTTTAATGTCTTGGACAGACTATTCTGGTGTAAGAACTGAGATCGATTTTGAACTCCTCATCATCCCTCAGAATGGAACTTTAGATTGGCAGAAAATAAAGTACCTACAGCCGTACAGTTTGGAATCTGTCGACAGCGAAGACGAGCTGATTGGCCGTAAAGATATGCTGGAGAATATCTACTCTAAACTTTCTTTGAGAAAGGGCGAGTCCTCAATAATTTACGGTCAGAAACGGGTAGGTAAGACTTCTTTGGCTAAGACGATACAGAATAGATTTAAGGCTAAAGCCAATCACATCGCGATCTTTATTGAAACTGGAAGTCTCGATAAGACTTCACCGGGTCGATTTATAAAATCATTAGGCGATAAGGTCATTCGCTCGTTAGCTCGGCATGTTTCAATTGATCCAGAAAGCTACAAAGTAGACTCATCTTTATCTCCACTAGTTTCTTGTATAGAAGATATTGTTCACGCACATCCTGATCTTAAAATCGTCTTAATAATAGACGAATTCGATGAAATTCCGTCTCAGCTTTATCCTTATACTATTGAGGGTGATTCTTTTTTTCATAATTTGAGAAGCTTCAGCGGTGAAAGTGGTGAAGGACGAGTCTCCCTAATACTAGTAGGTGGTGAGAATATGGGAGTTATCATGCAGAGTACGGATAAATTGAACAAGTTTGATGCGTCCAATGTCGGTTACTTTAATAAGTCAGAATACTGGGAAGACTTTAAAGAGCTTCTGGTAACGCCGGTGCGTGACGTTATGGAGTATAGCGATGAGGCAATTTTGAAACTTTATGAAGCAACCGAAGGTAACCCATTTTATACAAAGTTTGTCGCGAAAGTTCTATATAAGAAAATGTGTGATAGACGGTGTTCATTTATTTCTGCGGATGAGATTGAAGATGCCGTCAGGGATAGCGTACAAACAATGGAGGCGATTAATTTAAATCATTTTTGGAGTGATGGCATCAGAGTAGAGGATCCTGAGCGACGAGATCTTATAGAGACGGAACGTAGAAGATTTTTGATATCTTTTGCTGACAAACTCCGTGAGTATGGCACTGTAGATAAAAAAATGATGTTTGGGGGGGCAGACTTTGGCGTGCAAAAGGAAATACTTGATAGTTTCGTTAGCCGAAATATTCTCGTCGAAGAAGAAGGTAGTTTGAGAATTAAGCCAAAGCTATTTGAACGATGGTTAGTAGAGAAAGGCGTTCATACATTAAGGGCTGCATTTGCTGATGAAGAAGCGCTGAGTGCCTTTGAGGCGAGAGAGAGCGCTGCATATATACCAGACTCCAGCTTGATTTCATTAGCAGATAGTTGGGAACTCTATAGAGGGCGCAGAGTGGGCTCAAGCGAAATTAGAGCGTGGCTAGCTCAATTCGAGAGTAATGCAGAGCGTTGTCTAGCATTCAAGATTCTAGAAAATATAAATTTTTATGGAGAGGCTAGAGTCAGAGAGAAATTAAAAATAATACATGATGTGGTCAGGCGAGAAGTTGTTTACTCTGTTAAGAGCGGAGAGCGTTCCAGGCGCGATATTATTGTTAGTGCTTTCGGTCCACCTTCTAAAAGCGGTTCATCCTATCTGAGAATGTATGTTTCCGAAAATGGAATTATTTCAAATGGTGTAAAGAGCTCTGCTGATATACCGAAGGCTTTGAGCGGCGACGAGCAAACTAAAGCAGTCGTCTTTATCGATGATATAATTGGTTCTGGCACTACTATGATTGACTGCCTCCGGGAGTTTAGCGAGGCGGCGGGAGAGATGATTTCGCAAAGAGATATCCTAGTAGTGGTCGGGGTTATATGCGGACTTCGAAGTGGTGTAGAAAAAGTCTTACAAGTTATAGACTCTGGTGAGTTTCCATTTCGTGTAGAGCTCAAGGTTTGTGATGTCCTTGACGAAGGGGACAGAGCATTTTCACAGGTGTCACAGCTATTTGATGAGGGGGATAAGCATAAGGCACAAGTAATGGCACGCAAATATGGGTCAAAGCTCCAGTCCCGTCATCCATTGGGTTACGCCGACTCACAGTTACTAGTTGTATTTAAAGATAATTGCCCGAACAATACATTGCCTATTATCTGGTGTACCGGAGAAAATCCTAAATGGGTACCAATCTTTAAACGAATCTAGAAGCTGAGCTCGAGCGACCCCCTGAGATTACTGTTGTGTAATTGGGGCTTTAGTGCTTAGAGGTAGCATATAAAACTCTGTATGCGATACCGACGGTTTATGAGGGCTTGCCCCTGACCAGCCTCACCGCAAGGCTCAGTAGGTTGGCCGATTCCGTTGGCTGCGGTGACGGAGGAGATAAGTTGCATGGTGAGCCACTGAGTTCAGAAGGCTCGCAGTCTTCGAGCTTGATGTAAACTCAGTGTATTTGCGCTCGGCGCGCCTGCTGTTTTATGACCGAAAAAAGCATTTAAAATCAGTAAGTTGCGCGTTTTCGACAGACTTTATTTAGTAGGTTGAACAGCAGAACCTCTAAAACTAGGTGTCGCGACAGACTTTATTTCTGATTAGTACGCCGGCTGGCCCCTGAAATTGCTGGGCTCGATCCGACAGACTTTATTCCGTAGGATCAGCAGTGTTTGCATAGAATAAAGGTTGTCACAAGTCACAAAGTGTTTGGTAGGCCTCTATCCCGGAGCTTCTGCCGGGATCGTGGCAGGTTCTGTATAGTGGATCATCATATACTCCAGCACTCTAAATGCTTTGCTGGCTGAGCCCGCTCCTGAATTTCCCACACCCGCACTCTGCTGTTCTGATTGAGTGGGTCGTCTAACGATGAGCGCCCCGTGAAATGACATCTGCGCCCCGTTGCACCAAACCTTCTGCCTCCAGACTAATGACTCAGCGAAAGATTAATAGGGAAATCTATCCAGTCGAGGGAGCGAAATTTCGGCAGTAGGTTCAATTCTGCATCAGCGGCAACAGCCATGATCGGCAGAGAATGGCCAAAAGTGTAGTGGTCAACTGATCCCGGACACGACGTTAAGTTTTTTCTCGTACTGAGCGGGTGCCAGTCCATCATTGAACT
>NZ_JAFFZW010000031.1 GCF_017826695.1 Pseudomonas alliivorans | reverse complement strand
CGCCCGGCACGTCGGGGTCGGGGACTCGGTGCTCGAGAGCACCCAGACCCTGAGCAGCAGCCTGGACGCCGAGCGCAAGGTCATCACCCTGGAACATTCGCTGCTCAGTGGCGAGGCGTTGCTGACCCGTGACGACACCGACGTGGAAATCCGCTACCAGTACGATCCTCTGGGCCGGGTCGTGGCCGAGACCGTGGCACCGGGCACCGAGTACGAGGCGACGCGCAGCTACCGGTATCATCTGGCCGCTCATGATCAGGATCAGGCGTGGCAGGAAGTGGTCAACGTCAAGGGCGTGACGGTGCGCAGCGAGCTGGATGGTCTGGGTCGGGTGCTGAAGGAGCGGCGTCAGGACGCCGACGGTGACAATGCCCTGCGCGACACCTATGCGGCGCGGTACGACGCCCGTGGACAACTGATCAGCGAAACACAGATCGACTGGATGATCGGCCAGGCCACGCTGGAACTGACGCGCCATTTCGGCTACGACGACTGGGGCCAGCAGATCAGTGAAACCGGACCGGATGGAGTGGTCAGTTTCAA
>NZ_JAFFZW010000030.1 GCF_017826695.1 Pseudomonas alliivorans | reverse complement strand
AAGATGTCTGCAACCAAATCCCAGGCTGCGTCGGGGAGTTCGTACCGTTTGGCCATCGTGGGCTCCTGCCGTTGATGGACGCAGACTTTACTGACTCCCGACGCTTGCTGGGTTCAAATGAGTTTCAGATGATTTCGTACAGAGCCTATGGGCAATTGAAAACTCTGCATGCTTGGGAATTCTGAGCCGGAGCTTGCTTGAACAACTGATTACGGTCTTGTGGGGCATCAAGTCCGTAGAGAATGCGGAATCCCAAATGGGCGCGGGTCCCGCAGAGTTGGCGAAGGCGCTGAAAATGAACCTGAAAGCTGGCACCGCCAAAATGTTGGAGCGAAACACGGGTGAGGACGTGATCGCCCAATTTCTGGAAACAGAACAGGCCAAACGAACTCTTCGACGCAAATCCGCGCAGGGTCAGGCCAAGGAGGCCGAGGTGCAGGATCTGTATACGGTGTCCTACCGACTGTTATCACTTGAAACGCATGGTCACAATGAGACCCCAGCCGAAAAAGCTGAGGCCAGCGCTTTGTGCGCCACTCACCTTCAGGGCATCGGCGCAATCAGCCGAGGTATTGGTCAGGCGTGTGTCTGCTGGCTGACAGTGTGAATCGCCCCGGATTCTCTAGACACCTTGCAAGCTCATTGCGTAACGTTTTTCAAACTCTACCGGTGACAGCTGA
>NZ_JAFFZW010000002.1 GCF_017826695.1 Pseudomonas alliivorans | reverse complement strand
CGCTGTGAGGCGTTGAGCTAACCAATACTAATTGCCCGTGAGGCTTGACCATATAACACCCAAGCAATCTGCGACCCGACGGGCACAGATTGCGGTGACTGTGAAGACGACACGAACCGAAAGTTTGCATCACGAACCACACCGCTATCACATACCCATTTTGCTGAATCGCGCCGCATGGCACGCTTCGGTACCCGAATTTCTTGACGACCATAGAGCATTGGAACCACCTGATCCCATCCCGAACTCAGCAGTGAAACGATGCATCGCCGATGGTAGTGTGGGGTTTCCCCATGTGAGAGTAGGTCATCGTCAAGATTCAATTCCAGAACCCCTCATCGCTTACGCGGTGAGGGGTTTTGTCTGTGTGCGCTGAAATTGGCTCTAGCACGGTATTCGATGCAAAAAAAACCACCTGTTCAAGGTGGTTTTTGAAGTCACTCGCCGCGGTATTCACATCCGCTTGTGCAGGTTTCATGAATACGCACGGCCGAGAGTTCAGGGAGTAAAGGTTTCAATTCATTCCAGATCCATTTCGCCAGATTCTCGCTGGTCGGATTTTCAAGGCCCGGGATGTCATTGAGGTAGTTGTGATCAAGGCGTTCATAGAGAGGCTTGAAGATCGCCTTGATTTCAGAGAAATCCCGTATCCACCCCGTATGAGGGTCTACCTTGCCTGCCAGGTGAATGCCTACGCGAAAGGAATGCCCATGCAGGCGTCCGCACTTATGGCCATCCGGCACGTGTGGGAGGCGGTGGGCTGACTCAAATGTAAACTCTTTAAAGATTTCCAAAATGTATTAGCTCTAGGAAAATGGCGATCGCCGATGCGACAAATGCAGGCCACGAGTTTAACAGCAATGGTTTGAAACTCCATGATTGCGGAGAGGGAAGGGAGGTTTCAGTACTCGGAAATGATGGCTCGTAGCCACATGTGTTCAGTTTGAATTAAGTTCCCGGCGTTATGATGGTTGCCATAAAAGCATCGGCCGCCATGGAGCCTTCCAATAATGAAAATGCCGATCACTCTAATGACTGCATTAGCGCTTTCAATGGCTGCCTGTATCATTCATGCACGCAACGTTGATCCCGATGAGGTTTTGCGATTGAGCAGTGCGGGGACGCTGCAGCCGTATGAGCACCTTGACGCACAGGCGCTTTCCACGCATCCCGGCGCCAGGATCATCGACACAGAGTTGAAGAGCCAGTACGGCAGGTATGTTTACAAGGTCGAACTGTTGGACGCCAAAAACGTTGAATGGGACCTCGAAATAGATGCTGTCACTGGTCATGTCTTCCGGAATCATCAGGATAATTAATGAATGTCGACAAGCCTCTCTGCGCAATCCTTGGCCTGAGCCTGGTTTGTTCCTTTGCGTATGCCAGAGATCTGAATCAGGATGAAGCCCTCAGGCTGAGACAACAGGGCGTCATCCTGCCTCTCGAGCAATTCATCGAGCATGCGTTGGGCCTCCATCCGGGTTCCAAGTTGCTCGAGGCTGAGCTTGAAGAAAAACACGACGTTTACGTGTACGAATTTGAATTGCTGACCCCGCAGGGCGTTGTTCGCGAGCTGAAGTTCGACGCTCGCGATAGCCGGCTGCTGAAAGACGAGGAAGATTGATGCGTCTGTTACTGGTTGAAGACCACGTGCCCCTGGCGGACGAACTCATCGCCGCACTTGGGCGGCAAGGCTACGCGGTTGACTGGTTGGCCGACGGGCGTGACGCGGTCTATCAAGGGGCCAGCGAGCCTTATGATCTTATCGTTCTGGACCTGGGTTTGCCCGGCCTGCCCGGCCTTGAAGTGCTGGAGCAATGGCGAAGCAATGGTCTCGCCATTCCGGTGCTCATACTCACTGCTCGCGGCTCCTGGTCAGAGCGTATCGAAGGGCTTAAAGCCGGCGCTGATGATTACCTGACCAAGCCCTTTCATCCTGAAGAGCTTCAGCTGCGCATCCAGGCATTGTTGCGCCGCTCGCACGGGTTGGCCAACCAGCCTACGCTGGAAGCGGCAGGCCTGACGCTGGACGAGGGACGACAGTCAGTATCGCTCGATGGTGCCGATATCCAGCTTACATCGGCCGAGTTTCGGCTGTTGCGCTATTTCATGCTGCACCCCGAACAGATTCTCTCCAAAAGCCATCTCTCCGAGCACCTGTACGATGGAGAAAACGAACGTGATTCCAATGTGATCGAGGTGCACGTCAACCATCTGCGTCGCAAGCTGGGGCGGGGTGTGATCGAAACGCGCCGTGGTCAGGGCTATGTGTATGGTGGGGCAGGCGGTTGAAGTCCATACAGCGGCGATTGAGTCTGGGCCTGATCGCCGTCATGGTTGTCGTGGGTCTGGTCATGGCGCAGACCAGCCTCTGGCTTTTTGAACTGGGCCTGCAGCGTTATCTGGAATCGGGCCTGCGTAACGAGAGCGAGAACCTGCTCGTTGCGCTGGTCCGCGGGCCGGCAGGCCTGCAACTTGATGATCATCGGTTGTCAGGCGCCTATCAGCGTCCATTATCCGGACATTACTTCCGCATGGATCTGCCACAAGGTCACTGGCGGTCGCGCTCGCTCTGGGATTTCGAGCTGCCCGAGTCAGGCCCTGTCGGCTTGCATGCCAATTTTGAACTCGGCCAGACCGGTCAGTCACTATTGATGCTGACGGCGGAATATCGAAAGTTCGGCAAGAAAATCACGATCACCGTGGCTCAGGACTACACGCCGGTCAAAGCCAGTTTCCGCCGGATGCAGCAGATCGGTCTGGGGCTGGGGCTTGCAGCGTTGATACTGGTGCTCGTGCTGCAGCGCGTCACGGTCTTTAGAGCATTAAGGCCACTGGAAACGGTTCGTGAACAGATTTCGCAACTTCAGCAAGGTCAGCGTTCACAGCTGGACGAGCATGTACCGCTCGAGCTTGAGCCGCTGGTTGCCCAGATCAACCATTTGCTCGCCCATACCGAGGACAGCCTCAAGCGCTCGCGCAATGCGCTGGGTAACCTGGGACATGCGCTCAAGACCCCTTTGGCGGTGCTCCTCAGTCTCGCGCTGAGTGATCAGCTCGACAACAATCCGGCGCTGCGCAAAACCCTTCAGGAACAGCTTGAAAATATTCGGCTGCGTCTGGAGCGCGAGCTAAACCGCGCGCGGCTCTCAGGTGACGCGCTGCCCGGCGCGCGCTTTGATTGCGACACCGAGTTGCCTGGTCTTTTCTCCACGCTAGGCATGATCCACGGTGGTCATCTTGATCTGGTCAACAAGGTGGAAGGCGGCATGTATCTGCCTTGGGATCGGGAGGACATTCTCGAGTTGCTGGGTAACCTGCTGGACAACGCATGCAAGTGGGCGGACAGCGAGGTGCAACTGGATATCCTGCGTCAGCATCAGGGTTTCCGTTTGCTGATTGACGATGACGGCCCCGGCATACCCGAATCCAGGCGCGCAGAAGTGTTCAGCCGGGGAGCACGTCTGGACGAGCAGATCACGGGGCACGGTCTCGGTCTGGGTATCGTTCGCGACATCGTTGAGGCTTGGGGTGGCCAATTGCAGCTGCTCGACAGCCCATTGCACGGACTGCGGGTACAGATCGATCTTCCCGAGCGAACCGCTCCCTGAGCATCTTCAGTTCAGCCTGACAGAAAATCAGGACCGATCTTCATATTCAGACAAGGCTGCCGATAAAGGAGGGGTATACCTGACTTTATAACAATAACCATAAGGCCAATCCTATGCGTCTTAGTCTGAAAGCCAAGGTGCTGTCACTGGCAATACTGCCGGTTCTGATGTTCGGGCTGGTGATCAGCGCGACGACCGTATTCATGCTGCACCAGCAGGCTGACCGAGAGGTCAGCGACACGCGAGAGCGCCTGCTCTCCGAGGCCAAGACCACCCTGCAAAACTACGTTGCTATCGCGATGACCGCCATCAAGCCATTGTATGAAGCATCAGCTCCGGGTGATGAAACAGCAAAAGCCACGGCTATCAAGCTGCTGTCCGCAGTGTCCTACGGCAAGGATGGCTATCTCTTCGGCTACGACTCCCAAGTCATTCGTATTTTCAGAAGTACCAACCCTGACGGGCTGGGCAAGAGCTTCAATGACGTGCGTGACCCGAATGGGGTGTACCTCAATCGGGAACTGGTTGCCGTCGGCAAGGCGGGAACCCACTATGTGATGTATTCCTCGGCGCTCCCTGGCAAGACCGAACCTGTGCCCAAGATCGGTTACACCGATTATCTGCCCAAATGGGACCTGGTTGTAGGCTCTGCGGTCAATCTGGACGGCATCGATGCCCAGGTCGCCGTCGTCAGGCAGAACGTGGAAGCTCGCTTGCAGGAAATGCTCTACAGCATCCTTGGAATCACCTTGCTGGTCCTGGTGGTCATCAGTGTCGCTGGCATGCTGCTGACCGGCACGTTGTTGCGCCCCCTGCGCCTGATGAAAGACAACCTCGACGACATCGCTGCAGGCGAAGGCGATCTGACACGTCGTCTGGCTGTAACCAGCAACGACGAGCTGGGTGAACTGGCCACCTCCTTCAACCGCTTCGTAGACAAGATCCACGGGCTGGTGCGGCAGATCACTGAAATGACCGGACAGCTGAATGGGTTGGTGAGTGAAGTGTCGTCGCAGGCTCAGCGTTCAGAAAGCGCAATGGAGCGTCAGCGCCACGAGACGGATCAAGTGGCCACCGCCATCAACGAAATGTCGGCCGCCGCGCAGGAGGTCGCCAAGAGCGCCCAGGGCGCTTCGGTGGCCGCGCAGCAGACCGATGAGCAGGGTCGCACGGCCAAGCGTGTCGTCGATGGCAGCATTCGGCAGATTCACGCGCTGGTGGACGATATCCGCAAGAGCGGTACGTCGCTGGACAGCTTGCAGCAAGACGTGTCGTCAATCGTCAGCGTGCTCGGTGTCATTCGCTCCATTGCCGAGCAGACTAATCTGTTGGCCCTCAACGCCGCCATTGAGGCTGCAAGGGCAGGGGAAGCCGGTCGTGGTTTTGCCGTGGTTGCCGATGAGGTGCGAGCGCTTGCCAGCCGCACCCAGCAGAGCACGCAGGAAATCCAGGGGATGATTGATCGCCTGCAGCACGGCACACAGGAAGCCGTTTCCGCCATGCGTCGTTCCAGCGAGGCCGGTGACGGGACGTCGACCCAGGCCAACGAGGCGGGTCTATCGCTAAGTACCATCGGCGAGCTGATTGCGACCATCAACTCGATGAACGCTCAAATCGCGAGTGCGGCTGAAGAGCAGACGGCCGTGGCGGAAGAAATCAATCGCAGTGTCCATCAGATCGCCGGAGCGGTCGAAAGCGTGGCAGACGAAACCCGGCAAAGTGCGCAGACCTCGCGCAGTCTTGCTGAACTGGGCTCACGTCTGGATGGATTGGTTGGCCAATTTCGGGTCTGACCCGGCTGTCGTCGTTTCCCACGGCACTCGTACGTTTGTCCGCTGACTAAGAGCTAGACCGCGCGCAATGCGCGGTCTACTGACATGGACTGGACATGAACGAAACCGTACAGCAATACAAGACACTACTCCTGCTACTGGTGGGGGTGACCGTTGCCTTCATCTGGATTCTGCTGCCGTTCTACGGCGCAGTGTTCTGGGCCGTGATTCTCGGCATTATCTTTGCGCCGCTTCAGCGCAGACTGTTGCTTCGATTCGGTTGGTCACGCAACCTGACATCCCTGTGCACGCTGATCATCTGTTTGGTCATCGCCATCTTGCCGGTGATCATCATCAGCGCCTTGCTGGTTCAGGAAGGCACCACCCTGTACAAAAACGTCGAAACCGGGCAACTGGACATTGCGGGCTACCTGGCTGAATTCAAGACCCTGTTGCCGCATTCGCTGCAGGCGCTGCTTGACCGGCTTGGCATGGGTGACCTTGAAGGGCTGCGCGACAAGATTGCCAAGGGCGCGATGCAAGGCAGCCAGTATCTGGCGACTCAGGCCTTCAGTTTCGGGCAGGGGACCTTCGATTTCGTGGTCAGCTTTTTCATCATGCTTTACCTGCTCTACTTCTTCCTGCGCGACGGCCACGAACTGGTCCGCAAAATGCGCAACGCGGTCCCGCTGGCTGAACAGCAGAAGCGCCGTCTGCAACTCAAATTCACCCGCGTCGTACGTGCTACGGTCAAAGGTAACGTCGTGGTGGCGGTCACGCAGGGTGCGTTGGGCGGGTTCATCTTCTGGGCGCTGGATATCCCGAGCGCACTGCTCTGGGCGGTCATCATGGCCTTTCTGTCGTTGCTGCCGGCGGTGGGGGCGGGGATCGTCTGGGCGCCTGTGGCGTTGTACTTCCTGCTCAGCGGTATGATCTGGCAGGGCGTCGTTCTGGGGCTGTTCGGCATCTTCGTCATTGGTCTGGTAGACAATGTGCTGCGTCCGATTCTGGTCGGCAAGGACACCAAGATGCCGGACTACCTGATCCTGATCTCTACACTTGGCGGCATGTCGGTGTTCGGCCTGAACGGCTTTGTCATCGGCCCGCTGATTGCTGCGTTGTTCATCTCCACCTGGGGACTGTTCAGCAGTGCCAAGAAACCCGTTCGATTGCCGGGTTAGCGTTGCCCGAGGCGAAAAAAAACCCTGCCAAGTAGCAGGGTTTTTTATGTTCAGGCAATCAGCCCGGCATGTGAATGCCCGCGTTGACTACCAGATCCAGCAACGGTTGTGGGTAGACACCCAGTACGAAGGTCAGGATCGCCACGGCCAATAGCATGACGCCACCGGTGCGCTGTGCCCAGTTGAAGGCTGCGTCGTGACGCGGCAGCTTGGCATCGACCAGGTACATCGTGACCATGACGCGCAGGTAGTAGAACAGGCCGATGGCGCTGCCCAGTACCAGTGCGCCGACCAGCCACCACAGTTGGGACTCGACGCCCGTCGCGATCATGTAGAACTTGCCGATGAAGCCAGCCGTCAGCGGAATACCCGCCAGCGACAGCAGCATCAGGGTCATAACAGCGGTCAGGTAAGGACGACGCCAGAACAGACCACGGTATTCGAACATCGCATCGGCGTCGCGACCGCTGTACGGCGACGACATCATGGTGATCACGCCGAAGCTGCCCAGAGACGTCAGCACGTAGGTGGCCAGATAAACACCGATGGCTTCGACCGCCATACCTTTGCTGGCCACCAGCGCAATCATCAGGTAACCGAAATGCGCGATGGAGGAATAACCCAGCAGACGCTTGAGGTTGGTCTGGGTCAGTGCCAGCAGGTTACCGACCAGAATCGAGGCCACGGCGATGACTGCCAGTACGTCCTGCAGCACACCGCTGCTGGCGGCTGGCGAGATCTGGAACAGACGCACCAGCACAGCGAACACCGCAACCTTGCTGGCCGTGGCCAGAAACGCTGCAACCGGAGCAGGAGCGCCTTCGTAAACGTCTGGCGTCCAGAGGTGGAAAGGCACCAGCGACAGTTTGAATGCCAGGCCGACCAGCATCATTGCCAGACCCAGGCTTGCAATCGGGCTAGGCATACCGGTCGCAGCGATGGCCTTGCCGATGCCTTCGAAACTCAACGAGCCTGCTTCCGCGTACAGCAACGCCATACCGAACAGCAGAAAGGCCGAACCCGCAGCCGACAGCACCATGTACTTGATGCCGCCTTCCAGCGAGCGCTTGTTGAAGAAGGCATAGGCCACCAGACCGTAGACCGGCACCGACAGCAGTTCGAGACCGATGAACAGGCCAGCAAGGTGCTGAGCACTCACCAGAACCAAACCGCCAGCGGCTGCCAGCAGGATCAGCAGGTAGAGTTCTTCGCGGTTGCCCGGATACCCGACCTTGGCGTCGCCCAGATAGGCATGAGCCATGGTGACGCACGCCAGGGTAGAGGCGAGGATGATCGCCATGTACAGGCAGGCGAAGTTGTCGATCTGCAGCAGCGGTGTGACTGCCAGCGGGGCAACCTTCAATGCCGGGTAAATGGAAAGCAGGGCCAGGTTCAGACCCGCTACCGAAAGCAGAAAGGTTTGCGAGTGATTGCGGCGCCACGCGATCGCCAGCATCACCACAACGATGGTGATACTGGTGATCAGCAGCGGCGCAAGCGCAATAAAGTGTTGAATCGTCAGGTCCATAGCGCTCTTACCGGGCCGAAGCGAGTTGAGTGAAGGCAGTGCCTAGCCATTGCTGCACGCCGTGCATGGTCGCTGCCGAGGTGTCGAGAATCGGCTGCGGGAAGACCCCTAGCACAATCAGCAACGCGGCAAGGCCCAGCACCATGATCATTTCCCGTCCATCCATGCCCTTGAGAATCTCGTCCGATGTGGACGGGCCGAAGTAGGCGCGGTGGATCATGATCAGCGAATAAACAGAACCGAATACCAGACCGGATGTGGCAATGGCGGTGACCCATGGCGAGCTGACAAAACTGCCCAGCAGGATCAGGAACTCACCGACGAAGTTACCGGTGCCTGGCAGGCCCAGAGAAGCGGCTGCGAAGAACAGGCTGATAGCTGGCAGATAAGCGATTCGCGACCAGAGGCCACCCATTTCGCGCATGTCACGCGTGTGCAGGCGCTCGTAGAGCTGACCGCTGAGGATAAACAGCGCGGCGGCCGACAGACCATGCGCCAGCATCTGTACGACGACGCCTTGCAGTGCCTGCTGGCTGCCGGAGTAGATACCGATCAGCACAAAGCCCATGTGCGAGACGCTGGAGAACGCGATCAGACGCTTGATATCGGTCTGGGCGAACGCCAGGAACGCACCGTAGAAGATACCGACCAGACCGAGCGTCATCGCGATCGGTGCGAACTCTGCCGAGGCATTAGGGAACAGTGGCAGCGCGAAACGTAACAGACCATAGGCCGCAGTCTTCAGCAGGATACCCGCCAGATCGACAGAACCCGCTGTCGGCGCCTGAGCGTGTGCATCCGGCAGCCAGGAGTGAAACGGTACGACCGGCAGCTTCACGGCGAACGCGATGAAGAAGCCCAGCATCAGGATGTACTCGGTGCCTGGTGCCAGTTTGGTTTTCAGCAAGTCGGCATAGGCAAAGGTGATGACACCTGTCTGATTGAAGTGCACCAGCACCAGGCCCAGAATCGCCACCAGCATGATCAGGCCGCTGGCCTGAGTGAAGATGAAGAACTTGGTCGCGGCATAGATACGGGTTTTCTTGCCGTCTGCCGAGCTGTGACCCCAGAGCGCGATGAGGAAGTACATCGGCACCAGCATCATTTCCCAGAAGAAGAAGAACATGAACAGGTCGATGGCGAGGAACACGCCCACCACGCCGCCCAGAATCCACATCAGGTTAAGGTGGAAGAAGCCTACCTTGCGCTGGATTTCCTTCCAGGAGCACAGCACCGACAGCACGCCGAGCAGGCCGGTCAGCAGAATCATCAGCAACGACAGGCCATCAAGGGCCAGATGTACGTCGATGCCGAAACGGGTGATCCACGGCTGGTGAAATTCCAGGGTCCAGGTCGGATCCGCACCGGGCACCGGCGCGTAGCCGTAGTTGCCGGTGGCCCAGAGCCAGAGGCCCAGGGCCAGTTCGAGGGTCATGGTCAGCAGCGCGATCCAGCGCGGCAGGGTAGGGCCGAAGCGCTCACCCAGCCAGCACAGCAGGCCGCCGATAAAGGGGATCAGGATTAGCCAAGGCAGAATCATGACGGGCTCAATTCCTTTCGCAAATTCGCAAGGTTCATGTCAGACCGCAACCAGAATGACGGCACCGAGTACCAGAACGGCACCCACGGCAATCGAGGCAGCATACCAACGCAGCTGGCCGGTCTCGGTACGGCTCATGGTGTCATGACCGCCTTTGACCAGACGTGGGATCAAGCCGATGGTGCGGTCGAACGGATCGCTACGCAGCAGATGACTGATCGCCAGATAAGGTTTGACGAAGAGCTTGTCGTAGATCCAGTCAAAGCCCCAGGCGGCGAACCACCAGGCTGACAGGAAACGGCCCGGACCGCTGTTGGCAATGGCTGTTGCAAGACGACGCTTGCCGAGGAACAGCAATGCCGCAAGCAGAATGCCCGCCAGTGCGATGGCGCCCGAGGCGATTTCCAGGCTGTGCTTGGCTTCGCCACCGGCATGGCCAACGCTTTGCGGCAGTACGCCGGCCAGCGGAGGCGTGATCAGCGCGCCGATGAAGGTCGACAGTACGATCAGCACCGACAGTGGCAACCAGTGAGCGATGCCGTGACCCGCGTGCGCTTCGGTCTTGGCTTCACCGTGGAACGCGATGAAGATCAGGCGGAAGGTGTACAGCGATGTCATGAACGCACCGACCAGACCGGCGTACAACAGACCGTTGTTACCACTGGCGAACGCTTCCCAGAGGATTTCGTCCTTGGAGTAGAAGCCTGCCGTCAACAGTGGCAGCGCGGCCAGAGCGGCACCACCGACGATGAAGCTTGCGTAGGCCAGTGGCAGTTTCTTCCACAGGCCGCCCATCTTGAAGATGTTCTGCTCGTGGTGGCAGGCAACGATCACGGCACCCGATGCAAGGAATAGCAGCGCCTTGAAGAACGCATGCGTCATCAGGTGGAAGATCGCACCTTCCCACGCGCCGACACCGAGTGCCAGGAACATGTAGCCGATCTGGCTCATGGTCGAGTAGGCGAGGATACGTTTGATGTCGGTCTGCACCAGCGCTGCGAAGCCAGCCAGTACCAGCGTGACGCCACCGACGACGCCAACCAGATGCAGGATGTCCGGCGCGAGGGCGAACAGGCCATGAGTCCGGGCAATCAGATAGACACCGGCCGTTACCATCGTTGCCGCGTGGATCAGTGCCGAAACCGGAGTCGGACCGGCCATCGCGTCCGCCAGCCAGGTCTGCAGTGGCAGCTGTGCAGATTTACCGACAGCACCACCGAGCAGCATCAGCGTCGCCAGTACGATCCAGAAGTCGCCGACCTTGAAGTGCTCCGGCGCCCTTACCAGCAGTTCCTGAACGTTCAGCGTACCCAGCTGCTGGAACAGGATGAACAGGCCGATGGCCATGAACACGTCGCCGATGCGCGTCACGATGAACGCTTTGAGGGCTGCGTTGCCGTTGTTGCGGTTGCTGTAATAGAAACCGATCAACAGGTAGCTGCACAGGCCCACGCCTTCCCAACCGAAGTAGATGAACAGCAGGTTGTCGCCCAGGATCAGGAACAGCATGCTGGCAATGAACAGGTTGGTGTAGGAGAAGAAGCGCGAGTAGCCCGCTTCGCCGCGCATGTACCAGGACGCGAACAGGTGGATCAGGAAGCCTACACCGACCACTACACCCAGCATCGTGACGGACAGGCCGTCCAGATACAGGGCGAAGTTGGGCTGGAAGCCATCCACGTCCATCCAGCGCCACAGCACCTGGGTGTAATGACCACCTTCAGGCGGTGCGACGTTGAATTGCCAGATGACCCAGGCCGTCACGATGGCGGAGAGCCCGATGGAGCCGACGCCGATCAGCGCTGCCAGGTTTTCCGAAATGCGGCCCCGTGAAAACGACAGCAGCAAAAAACCGATGAGGGGAAATACAAAAGTCAGAAAGAGAAGATTCATCCGCGCATCTCACTGGCAGCGTCGATATCGAGCGTGTGGAAGCGGCGATACAGCTGCATCAGGATCGCCAGGCCAATACTGGCCTCGGCCGCTGCAAGGCTGATCACCAGGATGAACATGACCTGTCCATCCGGCTGCGCCCAGCGGCTGCCGGCAACGACGAACGCAAGAGCAGAGGCGTTCATCATGATCTCAAGGCTCATCAACACGAAAAGGATGTTGCGTCGCACCATCAGGCCGACCAGACCGAGGCAGAACAGGACGCCGGCCACCGCCAGACCATGTTCGAGAGGGATAGCATTCATTGGCTTGGCTCCTTCGCCTCGTTGCGGCCCAGGTGGAATGCCGTGACTGCGGCTGCAAGCAGCAGCATCGAGGCAAGTTCCACAACGAGCAGATAAGGCCCGAACAGGCTGATACCGACCGCCTTGGCGTCGACCGTGGTGTGACCGATGGCAGCGCCGGTCTGGTTGGCAAACAGCACGTACAGCAGCTCTGCCAGCAGCAGCACGCCGAGGATGACCGGACCGAGCCAGATACCCGGTTTCAGCCAGGTACGTTCCTGCTCGACCGAGGCCGGGCCAAGGTTCAGCATCATTACCACGAACACGAACAACACCATGATTGCGCCAGCGTAGGCGATGACTTCCAGTACACCGGCGAACGGTGCGCCAAGACTGAAGAACGTCATGGCGACGGCGATCAGTGAAATGATCAGGTAGAGCAGGGCATGCACCGGATTCGTGTTCGTGACCACCCGCAGGGTGGACACGACAGCGATACCGGATGCGAAATAGAAAGCGAATTCCATCTTTACTTCCTTAAGGCAGCAAGCTCTTGACGTTGATCGGCTCGGCTTCGTTCTGCGCGGAGCCCTTGGGCTTGCCGGCAACGGCCATGCCCGCAACGCGGTAGAAGTTGTAGTCGGGGTTCTTGCCGGGGCCGGAGATCAGCAGATCTTCCTTTTCGTACACCAGATCCTGACGTTTGAAGTCGGCCATCTCGAAGTCCGGCGTAAGCTGGATTGCGGTGGTCGGGCAGGCTTCTTCACACAGACCGCAGAAAATGCAGCGAGAGAAGTTGATGCGGAAGAAGTCCGGATACCAGCGGCCGTCCTCTTTCTCCGCTTTCTGCAACGAAATGCAGCCCACCGGGCAAGCCACGGCGCACAGGTTGCAGGCTACGCAACGCTCTTCACCATCGGGGTCACGCGTCAGTACGATGCGGCCACGGTAGCGGGGCGGCAGGTAAACCTGCTCCTCGGGGTATTGCAGGGTGTCGCGTTTGCGGAAGCCGTGACCGAACACCATCACCAGGCTGCGCAATTGGGTACCAGTACCCTTAACGATGTCGCCAATATATTTGAACATGGGTCAAATCCTCACTGAACCGAGCCTGCCGGTGTGTTCAACAACACAATCGCAGCAGTCACCAGCAAATTGATCAGGGTCAGCGGCAGACAGAATTTCCAGCTGAAATCCATGACCTGGTCATAACGTGGGCGCGGAATGGAAGCGCGCAACAGAATGAACAGCATGATGAAGAACGCGGTTTTCAGGGCGAACCAGAAGAAGGCCAGCGATGGCAGGATATCGAACGGGCCGTGCCAGCCGCCGAAGAACAGGGTTACCAGCAACGCCGAAATCAGAATGATGCCGATGTATTCGCCGACGAAGAACATGCCCCATTTCATGCCGGCATATTCAATGTGGTAACCGTCGGCCAGTTCCTGCTCAGCTTCCGGCTGGTCGAATGGGTGACGGTGAGTTACCGCCACGCCTGCGATGAAGAATGTACAGAAGCCGAAGAACTGCGGAATGATGAACCACAGGTTCTGCGCCTGATACTCGACAATGTCGCGCATGTTGAACGAGCCGACCTGCACCACGATGCCCATCAGCGCAAGGCCCATGAACACTTCGTAGGACACGGTCTGCGCCGAAGCACGCAAGCTGCCCAGCAGGGCGAACTTGTTGTTGCTCGACCAGCCTGCGAACAGCACCGCGTACACCGAGAGACCGGCCATGGCGAAGAAGAACAGCAGACCGATGTTCAGATCCGCCACGCCCCATGTAGGGGTGATCGGGATCACGGCGAATGCGATCAGCAGGGCGCTCATGGCCACGACCGGTGCCAGGGTGAAGATCACCTTGTCGGCGAACGGTGGCGTCCAATCTTCCTTGAAGAACATCTTCAGCATGTCGGCGGCGATCTGGAACATGCCGAACGGGCCTACGCGGTTCGGACCGTAACGGTCCTGCCACCAGCCCAGCAAGCGACGTTCCACGAAACTGAGCAACGCACCGCAGACAACGACGGCCAGCAACACCACGATGGCCTTGACGACCGCGATGATTGCGTCAATCACTTCAGGGGTGAACCAGGTCATTGCGTTGCCTCCTGCAGACCATCAACGGATTTACCGAACACTGCCGCAGGAATGCCCGGCAGGCCTGCTGGCAATGCAACCAGACCGGCGCCGAGTTCTTCGTTGATGCGCAGCGGCAGTTTCAGCGTCTGGCCAGCGACATTGATCGAGATCAGCGCGCCTTCGTTGACACCCAGACGATCCACTTCCGACTTGGCCAGCGCCACGTAAGCCTGTGGAATCCGCTCTTGGACCGGGGCGGCCAAAGACGAGGTTTCGTCGCTGCCGAACAGGTGGAAGAACGGCACAACCTGCCAGGTGCCGCGCTCTGGCGCGAATGCGCGAGGAACGTTGGCGAACCACGACAGAGCGTCGCCTTTGCTTTCGATCAGGCGGGTGCCTGGATCGCCCGCACGCAGGTGACCACCGACCTCGTCCTGGAATTTGTTCCAGGCCTGTGGCGAGTTCCAGCCCGGAGACCAGGCGAACGGCACTTGCTGACGCGGCTCGGCAGACCCCGAATAACCTTCCATGGAGAACGCAAACGCCGTGTCCTTGTCTTGCGAAGTGCGCGGTTCATGAACGCTGATGTTGGCGCGCATGGAGGTCCGACCGCTGTAACGCAGCGGTTCGCGCGCCAGTTTCAGGCCCTTGATACGGAACGAAGCCGAAGGCGCAGCATTGACGATACCGGCCAGTTGCGCAGAGCTGCTCGCACAGGCTTCAGTGACATGATCGAGTTGTGTCCAGTCTACCGGCCTGTTGAGCAGGGTCGCACGCAACGCATGCAGCCAGCGCCAGCCTTCGTGAATCATGATGCTGGCATCCAGGTAGGTCGGATCGAACACCTGGAAGAAGCGCTGGGCGCGGCCTTCCTGGCTCACCAGCGTACCGTCGCCTTCGGCAAAGCTGGCAGCGGGCAGGATCAGGTGGGCACGTTCGCTGGTAGGCGTCTTTTGATGATCGGCAACGATCACCACTTTCGCGGCACTCAATGCAGCGTCAACCAGCGAGGCATCGACACGGCGGTACAGGTCGTTTTCCAGCACAACGATTGCATCGGCTTTGCCGGAGATGACGGCCTGCAGCGCAGTGTCAACCGACTCACCGCCCAACATGGCCAGACCCATGCTGTTGGCTTCAGGCACGACCAGGCTGATGGAGCCTTGTTTGTCACGCAGCTTCAGCGCCTTGGCGATATTCGCGGCGGCTTCGATCAGCGCGGTCGAACCCAGCGAGCTGCCGGAAATGATCAAGGGGCGTTTCGCGGCGAGAAGGGCATCGGCAATGCGTTGCGCCAGTTCCAGCGCTTCGCTGTCCAGGCCTTCAACTGCAGGCGCGCTGGCGTCCAGAGCGTGGGCAACGGCGAAACCGATGCGGGCCAGGTCGTCGGGGGCCGCATGTACACATTCTTCGGCTACGTCGTCCAGGCGGGTTTCAGCCAGGCTGGCGATGAACAGCGGGTTCAGCTCGTGCTGACCGATGTTCTTCACAGCAGCGTCCAGCCATGGCTGGACCTTCATGGCCGCAGCCATGTCTTCGGCCTTGCCCTTGACGGCCTGACGCAGACCCAGCGCCATACGGGCAGCGGTCTGGGTCAGGTCTTCGCCCAGGACGAAGATGGCGTCGTGGTCTTCGATGTCACGCAGGGTCGGAACCGGCAGCGGGCTTTCGTTCAGCACCTTCAGGATCAGACGGATGCGCTCCAGCTCACCGGCTTCGATGCCGCTGTAGTAGTGCTCGGCACCCACCAGTTCGCGCAGGGCATAATTGCTTTCCAGGCTGGCGCGCGGCGAGCCGATGCCCACGATGTTGCGACCGCGCAGCAGATCGGCTGCCTTGTCCAGTGCTTCGTCCAGGCTCAGTTTGACCTGACCGTTGGTGAGCAGTGGTTGGCGAGGGCGATCCTTGCGGTTGACGTAGCCATAGCCGAAGCGGCCACGGTCGCACAGGAAGTACTGGTTCACGGAACCGTTGTAGCGGTTCTCGATGCGACGCAGCTCGCCATAACGCTCCCCGGGGCTGATGTTGCAGCCGCTGGAGCAACCGTGGCAGATGCTTGGCGAGAACTGCATGTCCCACTTGCGGTTGTAGCGCTCGGAGTGGGTCTTGTCGGTGAACACGCCGGTCGGGCAGACCTCGGTGAGGTTGCCGGAGAACTCGCTTTCCAGCGTGCCGTCCTCGACGCGACCGAAGTAGACGTTGTCATGTGCGCCGTAGACGCCCAAGTCCGTGCCGCCCGCATAATCCTTGTAGAACCGGACACAGCGATAGCAGGCAATGCAGCGGTTCATCTCGTGCGCGATGAACGGCCCCAGTTCCTGGTTCTGGTGGGTGCGTTTGGTGAAGCGATAACGGCGCTCGTTGTGGCCGGTCATCACTGTCATGTCTTGCAGGTGGCAATGACCGCCTTCTTCGCAGACCGGGCAGTCGTGCGGGTGGTTGGTCATCAGCCATTCAACGACACTGGCGCGGAACGCCTTGGATTCATCGTCTTCGATGGAAATCCAGGTGTTGTCGGTGGCCGGCGTCATGCAGGACATCACGATACGACCACGCGTGTCGTTCTCGTCGGTGTACTGCTTGACTGCACATTGGCGACAGGCGCCAACGCTGCCCAAGGCAGGGTGCCAGCAGAAATAAGGAATATCGAGGCCCAGCGACAGGCAAGCCTGTAACAGGTTGTCTGCGCCATCGACTTCGAGGGCTTTGCCGTCTACGTGGATAGTAGCCATGGTTCAAAGATCTTCGTTGGCCCGTTGTCAGCAGGCGTGGCTAATGGAATCTCGGTAGTACCTGCAGCGTTCAGCCCGTCAGGGCGTCAGCAGGTACAAGGACGGCGGCCTTGAAAAGTCCGCCGTCCGGTGTGTCTTGTTATGCGCCGACCATGGTCGGACTTTTGCCGGGTGTCAGCGTGTCTGGTCGTGCGGGTGCGATACCGGCTTCGAACTCGGACCGGAAGTATTTGATCGCACTGCCCAGCGGCTCGACGGCTCCTGGTGCGTGTGCACAGAAGGTCTTGCCAGGGCCGAGGAAATTGACCAGACCGAGCAGGGTTTCGATATCACCCGGCTGGCCCTGACCGTTCTCGATCGCGCGCAGCATCTTCACGCTCCACGGCAGGCCGTCGCGGCATGGCGTACAGAACCCGCAGGATTCCTGGGCAAAGAACTCTTCCATGTTGCGCAGCAGCGAAACCATGTTCACCGAGTCATCGACCGCCATGGCCAGACCGGTACCCATCCGCGTACCGACCTTGGCAATGCCACCGGCATACATCTGGGCATCCAGATGCTCCGGCAGCAGGAAGCCTGTACCGGCACCCCCAGGCTGCCAGCACTTGAGCTTGAAGCCGTCGCGCATGCCACCGGCATAGTCTTCGAACAGTTCGCGAGCCTGCACGCCGAATGGCAGCTCCCACAGGCCGGGGTTCTTGACCTTGCCGGAGAAGCCCATCAGCTTGGTGCCATGGTCTTCACTGCCTTCGCGGGCAAGCGACTTGTACCAGTCGTTGCCGTTGTTGACGATGGCTGGCACGTTGCACAGGGTTTCGACGTTGTTCACGCAGGTAGGCTTGCCCCAGACACCCACGGCAGCGGGGAAGGGCGGCTTGGAGCGCGGGTTGGCGCGGCGGCCTTCCAGGGAGTTGATCAGTGCGGTCTCTTCACCGCAGATGTAACGACCGGCGCCGGTGTGCACGAACAGCTCGAAATCGAAACCGGTGCCCAGAATGTTCTTGCCCAGCAGTCCCGCTGCCTTGGCCTCGGCCACGGCGCGGTTCAGGTGCTTGGCCGCCGTCACGTATTCGCCACGCAGGAAGATGTAACCACGATAGGCTTTCAGGGCCTTGGCGCTGATGAGCATGCCCTCTACCAGCAGATGGGGCAGTTGCTCCATCAGCATGCGGTCTTTCCAGGTATTGGGCTCCATCTCGTCCGCGTTGCACAGCAGGTAGCGGATGTTCATGGACTCGTCTTTTGGCATCAGGCCCCACTTCACGCCAGTGGGGAAGCCTGCGCCGCCGCGACCCTTGAGACCGGAGTCCTTGACGGACTGGACGATCTCGTCGGCCGACTGCTGGAGCAGCGCCTTGCGCGCTGCTGCGTAGCCGTCTTTGGTCTGGTATTCGTCAAGCCACACTGGCTCGCCGTCATCACGCAGACGCCAGGTCAACGGGTGAGTTTCTGCGGTGCGCGCAATGCGGTTCGCAGGGCCGAAGGACGTGATGGTCATAGGTAACCCTCCAGCATCTTGGCTACGCCAGCAGGCTGTACGTCGCCGAAAGTATCGTCATCGACCATCACGGCCGGAGCCTTGTCGCAGTTGCCCAGGCAGCAGACGGGCAGCAGGGTGAAGCGGCCGTCTTCGGTGGTTTGACCCAGGCCGATGCCCAGCGAACTCTTGATCTCGTCGACCACTGATTCGTGGCCGCCGATGAAGCAAACCATGCTGTTGCAGACACGAATGATGTGGCGTCCGACCGGCTGACGGAAAATCTGGCTGTAGAAGGTGGCCACGCCTTCGACGTCGCTGGCAGGAATGCCCAGCAGATCGCCAATGGCGTAGATCGCACCGTCCGGCACCCAGCCACGTTCCTTCTGAACGATCTTCAGGGCTTCGATGGATGCCGCGCGCGGATCCTCGTAGTGATGCATTTCATGCTCGATGGCCGAGCGCTCTGTTTCGCTCAGCGCGAAACGGTCTGTCTGGATAAGCGGGCTGTTCATGCTTAGCGGTCCACGTCGGCCATAACGAAATCGATACTACCCAGGTACGCGATCAAGTCCGCGACCATGCTGCCTTTGATCACCGAAGGGATCTGCTGCAGGTGCGGGAAGCTTGGGGTGCGGATCCGGGTACGGTAGCTCATGGTGCCGCCGTCGCTCGTCAGGTAATAACTGTTGATACCCTTGGTCGCTTCGATCATCTGGAAGGACTCGTTGGCCGGCATGACCGGGCCCCACGAAACCTGCAGGAAGTGCGTGATCAGGGTTTCGATGTGCTGCAGCGTGCGCTCTTTTGGCGGTGGCGTGGTCAGCGGGTGATCCGCCTTGTACGGGCCGGCCGGCATGTTGCGCATGCACTGGTCGATGATCTTGATGCTCTGGCGCATTTCTTCCACGCGCACCATGCAACGGTCGTACGCATCACCATGGACAGCCAGCGGGACTTCGAACTCGAAGTTCTCGTAACCCGAATAGGGACGAGCCTTGCGCAGGTCGAAGTCCAGGCCGGTGGCACGCAGGCTTGGGCCGGTAACGCCCCAGTCCAGCGCTTCCTTGGTGTTGTAGGCAGCAACGCCGACCGTACGTCCCTTGAGGATGCTGTTCTGCAATGCAGCCTTGGTGTATTCGTCGAGCCGCTTCGGCAGCCAGTCCACGAAGTCCTTGACCAGTTTTTCCCAGCCGCGTGGCAGATCGTGTGCAACACCGCCGATGCGATACCAGGCCGGGTGCAGACGGAAACCGGTAATGGCCTCGATCACCGTGTACGCCTTCTGGCGGTCGGTGAAGGTGAAGAACACCGGAGTCATCGCGCCCACGTCCTGAATATAGGTACCCAGGAACAGCAAGTGGCTGGTGATACGGAAGAACTCGGCCATCATGATACGAATCACGTTGACGCGATCAGGCACCGTGATACCGGCCAGCTTCTCGACCGAAAGCACGTACGGCAGGTTATTCATTACCCCGCCCAGGTAATCGATGCGGTCGGTGTAGGGAATGTAGCTGTGCCAGGACTGGCGCTCGCCCATCTTCTCGGCACCACGGTGGTGATAGCCGATGTCCGGAACGCAGTCGACGATTTCTTCGCCGTCCAGCTGCAGGATGATACGGAACGCACCGTGAGCCGAAGGGTGGTTCGGGCCCAGGTTGAGGAACATGTAGTCCTCGTTCTTGCCGGAACGCTTCATGCCCCAGGCTTCCGGATTGAAGCGCGCGGCTTCTTCTTCCAGTTGCTGCTTGGCCAGTGTCAGGCTGTAAGGATCGAATTCGGTTGCGCGCGCAGGGAAGTCCTTGCGCAGCGGGTGACCTTCCCAGGTCGGCGGCATCATGATGCGGGTCAGGTGCGGGTGGCCCGGGAAATCGATCCCGAACATATCCCACACTTCTCGCTCGTACCAGTTGGCGTTAGGCCAGATACCGGTTACGGTCGGCACGCTCAGGTCGCCTTCCGACAGCGCTACCTTGATCATGACGTCGCTGTTACGTTCTATCGACATCAGGTGATAGAACACAGTGAAATCGGCGCCCGGCAGATTACGGCGGTGGGTGCGCAGGCGCTCGTCCACGCCATGCAGGTCGTAGAGCATGGCGTACGGCTTGGACACCTGACGCAGGAACGTCAGGATTTCCACTAACCGGGCGCGCTCGACCCACAGCACAGGCATGCCGGTGCGGGTCGGTTGGGCCGTGAAGGCCTCGGCGCCAAAACGGTTGTTCAGTTCAACGACGACATCTTGGTCGTCAGCCTTGTAAGGCGGGATGTACAGAGCGTTGTCTGCAGTCATAGGTCTCAATCACTTCGGTCAACGTACAGAATCAACCCCGGTTCCTGTCTTTTTTATAAGAAGAACGGGCTGGATCAGACTTCGTCGGGGCTGCGCAGGTTGGTGACCTGAATACGCTGTTCGCGGCGCTGTTCCTTTTGCGACGGCATGTCGGCGCGATAGACGCCTTGATCACCGACGACCCAGGAAAGTGGGCGACGCTCCTGGCCGATGGATTCCTGCAGCAGCATCAGGCCTTGCAGGAATGCCTCGGGGCGGGGCGGGCAGCCGGGCACGTAGACATCCACGGGGAGGAACTTGTCCACACCTTGAACCACGGAATAGATGTCGTACATGCCACCGGAGTTGGCACAGGCGCCCATGGAAATGACCCATTTCGGTTCAAGCATCTGTTCATACAGACGCTGAATGATGGGAGCCATCTTCAGGAAAGGCGTACCGGCGATTACCATGAAATCCGCCTGACGTGGCGAAGCCCGGATAACCTCGGCGCCAAAGCGCGCGATGTCGTGAGGAGCCGTAAAGGCGGTGGTCATTTCCACGTAGCAGCACGACAGGCCGAAGTTGTAGGGCCACAGGGAATTTTTACGTCCCCAGTTGACCGCACCGTTCAGCACGTCTTCGAGCTTGCCCATGAAAATGTTTTTGTGGACTTGGTCTTCTAACGGATCGGAAACGGTTTCCCGTTTGCCGATGGGGTACTGCTCGTTAGGAGCGTCCGGGTCGATCCTTGTAAGGTTGTATTGCATCGCCAAAGCCTCATTGTTTCAGCTTCGCTTGCCGGTTACGGCGACCTTCAGGAGCCCAATCAAGTGCTCCAACCCGCCATAGGTAGACAAGACCTGCCAACAGAATTGCTATGAAAACGAGAGCTTCGACGAATCCGGTCCAGCCGCTTTCACGGACGGACACAGACCAGGCAAAGAGAAAAAGGGCTTCAATGTCAAAGATCACGAAAAGCATCGCGACCAGATAGAATTTTGCGGAGAGACGCAGACGCGCGCTGCCGGTGGGCAACATGCCGGATTCGAAAGGTTCGTTCTTGCTGCGGCCCCAGGCCTTGCTTCCGAGCAGGCTGGAGAGACCGAGCATGAAGGCGCAAAGGCCGACAACACCCAAAAGGAAAATGGCGAAGCCCCAGTTGTGGGCAATCAATCCTGTCGATTCGGGCATGCTGGCAGTCCTTGTTAGAGAGCAAAGGTCTCTGTGCTTGATAAAGAGTCGAGGCAGTGACGAAATGTCGCAGAGCAGTCAACGCGATGATTTTATGTGCAAACAGTTGGCAAGTAAATTTTCTACATCAAATTTATTCAACGAATCAATCGGCTATAAGCCCGAAACAAGGCCGGAGGGCCTGCCAGGCGGGCGTTACAGCGCATTTTGCCAATTATGTATCAACCGGTCGAAAATGAATGAAACGCAATTTGAATGATAATTGATATCATTTGAAGGGTTCTGTTAGTTCAACCTGCCATAGTTACGCCATGAGTTGATTAAGAGTCTGCAGGTTTTATCGCATTGCGCGCAGAGTCTTACATTGTCCCGGATCAATACAGTGCACCGATGCCCGGGAATAAAAAAACCGCCCCTTGGGGCGGTTTTTATCTGGCGCATTGCCGGTTGGATCAGTGGAACTGTTCTTCTTCTGTCGAGCCGGTCAAAGCAGTGACCGACGACACGCCGCCCTGGATCACGGTGGTCATGTCGTCGAAGTAGCCAGTGCCCACTTCCTGCTGGTGGGCCACGAAGGTGTAGCCCTTGGCGGCGTCGGCGAACTCCTGTTCCTGCAGTTTCACGTAAGCGGTCATGTCGTTGCGGGCATAGTCGTGCGCGAGGTTAAACATGCTGTGCCACATGTTATGGATGCCGGCCAGGGTGATGAACTGGTGTTTGTAGCCCATTGCCGACAGCTCGCGCTGAAATTTCGCGATGGTCGCGTCGTCCAGATTCTTCTTCCAGTTGAAGGAAGGCGAGCAGTTATAAGACAGCAACTGGTCCGGGTATTCCTTTTTGATCGCCTCGGCGAAGCGACGTGCTTCGTCCAGATCCGGTTTTGCGGTCTCGCACCAGATCAGATCGGCGTATGGCGCGTAGGCCAGGCCGCGGGAGATCGCCTGATCCAGACCGGCACGGACCTTGTAGAAACCTTCCGGCGTGCGCTGACCGGTCACGAACGGCTTGTCGTAAGGGTCGCAGTCCGAGGTCAGCAAGTCCGCGGCGTTGGCGTCGGTACGGGCCAGAATGATGGTCGGCACGCCTGCTACGTCGGCAGCCAGGCGGGCAGCCACCAGCTTCTGAATGGCTTCCTGAGTGGGCACGAGCACCTTGCCACCCATGTGACCGCATTTCTTCACCGAGGCCAGTTGGTCCTCGAAGTGAACGCCGGCAGCACCGGCCTCGATCATGCTTTTCATCAGCTCGTAGGCGTTCAGTACGCCGCCGAAACCGGCTTCTGCGTCTGCCACGATGGGCGCGAAATAGTCGATATAGCCTTCATCACCCGGATTCTTGCCGGCTTTCCACTGGATCTGGTCGGCGCGACGGAACGAGTTATTGATGCGCTTGACCACGGTCGGCACCGAATCAACCGGGTACAGCGACTGATCCGGGTACATGGACTCGGCAGAGTTGTTGTCGGCGGCAACCTGCCAGCCGGAGAGGTAGATCGCCTGAATGCCAGCCTTGACCTGCTGAACCGCCTGGCCGCCTGTCAGCGCGCCCATACAGTTGACGAAGTCCTTGTCAGGCCGGAAGGACGGCCTGGCACCTTGCGTGACCAGATTCCAGAGCTTGTCGGCGCCCATTTTTGCGAGGGTGTGTTCCGGTTGAACCGAGCCACGCAAGCGGACCACATCAGCGGCGGAATAGGTACGAGTCACGTGTTTCCAGCGCGGATTTTCAGCCCAGTCTTTCTCGAGAGCCGCTATTTGTTGTTCGCGTGTCAGTGCCATGGAGATAAACCTCTAGAAGTAGGTCTTGTTGGAAAGTCCTGCTCCGCCAAAACGCCTTGTTTATCGAAGGCACGGTAGATGGCTGCTCGCTGACAAGAGACCCTGCGTCGGGCCGGGGCTTGACTGACTGCGATGGATGAACGATGGCTCGAGGAGAGAGAGCAGGGCGCCGGGCATGACTCAGTCAAGTGGACAGTCTGGCTCGTGGATGCCGTTGTGCGTCACCAAAAGCCTTGCCGGGTTACCGTTTACGCTTCCGTCCCTCGGGACAACTTCGTTCCAGTCGCAACCTCGTCAAACTGCCTTGTGGGCGGTGCGGACACGAATCGGCTCTAGTGGGTGGGTCAGAGCGGCGATTCGAAGGCCTGTTCAGGGCCTCTGATCAGCGGGAGCGAGGCAATCATGCCTCGCGGTTTTTTGTCCGTCAAACAATTTGTAGTGCTTTTTATGAATCACTACATATCTGTTTGAAAGCGACCGGTTGGTCATTAAAAGCCCCGCAGGTATTGGCTTTCAGGCGTGCGCAGGCTATTCGAGGGCTTGCACCATTACGCGCAGTACCATGTCGTCCCGACCCTGGGTCGAATAGCGTTGGGCGACGCCGTTCTGATCGGCCATCGACTGGTCGCTGCTACTGGCCAGCGTGATCCATTCACCGAGGCGGCCGCTGACCTGGCTGTCGGTGCTTTGCACCTTGATGGCGTCAGGGCGTTCCTGGCTCATCCGGTCGCGGTTGGTGCTGATATTCAGGTGCACAGTTTCGCCTGTGACGCTGGCGGTGACGTAAAACCCTTGAGTCACGTTGCGGTATTCGGTATTGCTCTGCGCGTAGCCGTAAGAGTCGGTAGACGAGGTGGTCAAGGGCACGCTTTGTCCGACCTGGATGAGCGCTGGCGTGCCCTCGGTGGCCTGTATCTGTTGCACCCCGCCTTCGCGACTGACGGTGCCGTAGTTGATGACCCGGGACCCGTTGGCGCTGCGAGAGGCGTTTTCACTGGTGTCCACGCTGATGAGCAGGCGCTTGGGCGCGGTATCGAGTTGCGAAATCAAGGTGCGAAGTTCCTCGATCTTGCGTGAGTCCGCATTGACGACAAGCTGGTTTCCGTAAGCGCTGACCGTGCCCTCCTGCCCGAGGAAGGATTTGGCAACGGGCAGCAGATCGGCACTGGTCCGGTAATTCAGCGGTACAACTTCCGTCGCCGCGAGTGTGCAGGTGCTGAATATGATCAGCAGCGAGGCGAGCAGGGTACGTCCTGACATGTCCAGTCTCCGCAATGATTGCGTAAAGCATGAGTGTGCCATGTTGTCGGCCTGTAGCGAGCAAGCTGAATGGCCGGATGGCAAAACGCCCCGAGATTTTTATCTCAGCCTGGTCCGGCTGGAAAAAAATCGGGGCGTCATGTTTTGTAGTGCGTTTATAAGCGCCTACATGCCTTGGTTCAGGCCTGTCGGACCATGTTCACGTGTGGCAGTCCTGCTTCGAGAAACTCGTCACTGACCACGGTGAAGCCGAAACGCTCGTAAAACGCGATGGCTTGAACCTGGGCGCTGAGTTTCTGCTCCTTCAAGCCACGCTTCTCGGCCTCGTTGATCGCGGCGGTCAGCAGTGCTTCACCGACCTTGAGGCCTCGCCAGTCCTTGAGTACAGACAGTCGACCAATTTCACCATCCTGCAGGAGGCGGGCAGTGCCGATCGGGTAATCGCCCTCGGAGGCCAGGAAGTGCACGGCATCCATGTCCTCCGAGTCCCACTCCAGTTCTGGCGGAACCGATTGCTCGGCGATGAAGACCGCATCGCGGATGCGCCTGATATCGGCGTTTTTTCTCTGCCAGTCTGCAACAGATACGGTGACTTTATTCATCGGCAAATCCCAGGCTTCCTTGTTTTACGAGTTCGCAAAGCAGATTGCGTCCTTCGTCATCGGCCAACCATTGGCCAAGGTTTTCGCTGTGCAGTGCATCGGCAGCGCAGATCAGTTTGAGCAGTTCGCGCAGGTTGCCCGGCAACAGGCGGCTCTGGCCACTGGCAAACAGTAGCAGATCATCGTCCACTTCCGACCAGGCCAGGCGTGCGCTCGGATTGCGAATGAGCACTGCACCCTGTTCCAGACTGTCGAGCAGGTCCTCTTCGGCCAGTTCCGGGCCGGTCACCAGCTCCGGGTAGCGGGGCTCGGTCATGAACTGTCCGAACCAGGTCAGCAGCAGGCGCTCGTCGCCCATGTGTTCGGCCAGCAGGGCCTTGAGGCGACCCAGTGCGTCGTGCTGGATCTGGTGCGGATCGCTGACCGGCTGTGCGTCTGCGTCGGTGTAGCGCTCTTCGTCGGAGATGAACTGGCTGAGGAAGTCAGTGAAGTGGGTCAGCACTTCGGCGGCTCCCGGAGCGCGAAAGCCCACCGAGTAGGTCAGGCAGTCGTCCACGGCCACGCCGCAGTGGGCCAGGCGCGGTGGCAGGTAAAGCATGTCGCCCGGCTCAAGCGTCCATTCTTCGGTCGCTTCGAAGTCGGCAAGGATGCGCAGGTCTGCGTGCTGCAGAAGAGGGCTGTCGGAGTCGCACATCTGGCCGATCTGCCAGTGCCGCTTGCCGTGACCCTGAAGCAGAAACACGTCGTAATTGTCGAAATGCGGGCCAACGCTGCCGCCCGGCGCGGCGTAGCTGATCATCACGTCGTCGATACGCCAGCTCGGCAGGAAGCGGAAGTTTTCCAGCAGTTCGCTGACTTCCGGAACGAACTGATCGACCGCCTGGACCAGCAGGGTCCACTCACGCTCAGGCAGTTTGCTGAACTCGTCTTCGGCGAACGGGCCGCGACGCAGCTCCCAGGGCCGCTCGCCCTTTTCGATGACCAGTCGCGACTCGACCTCTTCTTCCAGGGCCAGGCCAGCCAGCTCGTCTGCATCGATCGGACTCTGGAAGTCCGGCAATGCCTGACGGATCAGCAATGGCTTTTTCTGCCAGTAGTCACGCATGAAGACGCGTGCGCTGATGCCGCCCAGAAGTTGAAGAGGAATATCAGGATTCATGTGTAAGCCCTTGAAATGAAAACGCCCGGCACAGCCGGGCGTGTGCAAATTGTCTTGCGTGTCAGATGCGCTTGGCTTGAGCTGCCGCGTTGCCGATGTAATTGGCGGGGGTGAGCGTTTTCAGCTCGGCCTTCGCTTCGGCAGGCATGTCCAGGCCGTCGATGAAAGTTTGCAACGCTTCCGGGCTGATGCCCTTGCCGCGTGTCAGTTCTTTCAGCTTTTCGTACGGGTTTTCGATGTTGTACCGACGCATGACGGTCTGGATCGGCTCGGCCAGCACTTCCCAGCAGGCGTCCAGATCGGCAGCGATGCGTTGCTCGTTCAGTTCCAGCTTGCCGATGCCTTTGAGGCTGGCTTCGTAGGCGATCACGCTGTGGGCGAAACCGACGCCCAGATTGCGCAGCACGGTGGAGTCGGTCAGGTCGCGCTGCCAACGGGAAATCGGCAGTTTGCTGGCCAGGTGCTGGAACAGTGCGTTGGCGATGCCCAGGTTGCCTTCGGAGTTCTCGAAATCAATCGGGTTGACCTTGTGCGGCATGGTCGACGAGCCAATTTCGCCCGCGATGGTGCGCTGTTTGAAATAACCCAGGGAGATGTAGCCCCAGATGTCGCGGTCGAAGTCGATCAGGATGGTGTTGAAGCGTGCAACGGCATCGAACAGCTCGGCGATATAGTCGTGCGGCTCGATCTGAGTGGTGTAGGGGTTGAAGCCCAGGCCCAGTTCATCTTCGATGAATGCACGTGCGTTGGCTTCCCAATCGATATCGGCGTAGGCGGACAGGTGTGCGTTGTAGTTGCCCACCGCACCGTTGATCTTGCCCAGCAGTGGCACTGCCGCGATCTGTGCGATCTGGCGTTCCAGTCGGTAGACGACGTTGGCCAGTTCTTTGCCCAGAGTGGTCGGAGATGCGGGCTGACCGTGGGTGCGCGATAGCATTGGCACATCGGCGAAACGGATGGCCAGTTCACGGATGGAGTCGGCGATCTGGCGCATCAGCGGCAGCATGACGGTGTCGCGGCCTTCGCGCAGCATCAGAGCGTGGGACAGATTGTTGATGTCCTCGCTGGTGCAGGCGAAATGGATGAATTCGCTGACTTTTTCCAGCTCGGGCAGTTTGGCAGCCTGCTCCTTGAGCAGGTACTCCACGGCTTTCACGTCGTGGTTGGTCGTGCGCTCGATCTCTTTCACGCGCTCGGCGTGGTCCACGGAGAAGTCTTCGGCCAGCGTGTTGAGGATGGCGTTGGCCTGTGCGGAGAATGCCGGGACTTCAGTGATCTGCGGGTGGGCCGCCAGACGCTGGAGCCAGCGGACTTCGACCATCACACGAAAACGGATCAGGCCGTATTCGCTGAAAATAGGGCGCAGGGCCTGGGTTTTGCCGGCGTAGCGGCCATCAACAGGGGAAACCGCAGTGAGCGAAGAAAGCTGCATGGGATGCTCTCGGACAGTCGGGCAACGAAAAGGGCGCGTATCATACATGAAAAATCAGTCCGACTGAGGCGGACTGACCAGCGTAGATCGCACCGTGCCTGTGGTGGTGAGGGTCATTGTGGCGCGGCGGGTCAGCCGTGCAGCAATGGGTAAAGTTCTTTCAATAGCTTGCGTCGATTGAAGACCAGCTGCCAGCGATGACCGCCAACCTGTCGCCACAACCGCGCCGAGCGAATCCCGGCCAGCAACAGGGCGCGGATCTTCGATGCGTTGTTGGGCTGCTGCAGATTGCGCATGTCGCCGTGCACCTGGATGCGCTGGCGCAATGTGCTCAGCGTATCCTGATACAGAGCGCCCGTGGCGGCGATGACATTCTCGTGGGCTACACCAAAATGCTCGGCCTGGGACTGAATCACCGGAATCCGTTTGCCGATCACTTCCAGCATGTCGTCACGCTTGGCGAGCTGGCGCTCCAGGCCAAGCATGGCCAGGGCATAGCGCAGCGGCTCGCGCTGCAGGGTCGCGGGATCTCGCTCCAGCGCGCTGACCATCGCGCGATAGCCTTCATGCAGGTTCAGGTCGTCGCCGCCATAGACGTCCAGCGTGTCCTTGGGGTCGATCACCAGCAGGCTGCCGATCATACAGCTCATCGCCGCTTCGCTGACCTGGCCGGTCTTGGCGATCCGGTCGACCAGCACGGCGGCCTGGAATACGCCACCCAGCGCGATCAGTTGTTCCTGAGTCGGGGTCATCAACGCTTGTCCTTGCTGGTCCAGGGTTCGGCGACTTCGATCACGCCGCCGCCCAGGCAGATTTCGCCATCGTAGAACACGACGGACTGGCCGGGTGTGACCGCGCGCTGCGGTTCGTCGAACGTAGCGCGATAACCGTCAGCCGTCTTCTCCAGCGTGCAGTGCTGGTCGCCCTGGCGATAACGAACCTTGGCAGTCAGCTTGCGCGGGCTGCTCAGGTCGATGGGGTTGACCCAGTAGATTTCCGAAGAGACCAGCGCCCGTGAGAACAGCCAAGGGTGATCATTGCCCTGGCCGACAATCAGTTCGTTGTGCTCCAGGTCCTTGACCAGGACGTACCACGGATCATCGCTGGCATCCTTGAGGCCGCCAATGCCCAAGCCCTGGCGCTGGCCGATGGTGTGGTACATCAGTCCGCTGTGACGGCCGATCACTTCACCTTCGGTGGTCTTGATCTCGCCCGGCTGGGCGGGCAGGTACTGGCGCAGGAAGTCGGTGAAGCGACGCTCGCCGATAAAGCAGATCCCGGTGGAATCCTTTTTCCTGGCGGTCGCCAGGTCATGCTTTTCAGCGATGGCACGCACTTCCGGCTTTTCCAGTTCGCCGACCGGAAACAGCGTTCTTGCGATCTGTTCGCCACCCACCGCATGCAGGAAATAGCTCTGGTCCTTGTTCGGGTCCAGCCCCTTGAGCAGTTCGGTACGGCCGTCGATATCCCGGCGGCGCACATAGTGGCCGGTGGCAATCAGATCGGCACCCAGCATCAGGGCGTAGTCCAGGAAGGCCTTGAACTTGATTTCCCGGTTGCAGAGGATGTCCGGGTTGGGGGTGCGTCCGGCCTTGTATTCTTCCAGGAAGTGTTCGAACACATTGTCCCAGTACTCGGCGGCAAAGTTGGCCGTGTGCAGCTTAATGCCGATCTTGTCGCACACAGCCTGAGCGTCGGCCAGGTCTTCGCGGGCGGTGCAATATTCCGTTCCGTCGTCTTCTTCCCAGTTCTTCATGAACAAGCCTTCCACCTGATAACCCTGCTCCATGAGCAGTACGGCGGAAACGGAAGAGTCCACGCCGCCGGACATGCCGACGATCACGCGCTTCATTTCTGAGTTGGAGGGAGCTGGATCACGCATAGGGATTCAATGGGTGGCCTTGAAAAGGACGCGATTCTATCAGGCTGAGGGCGTCCAGTCTCACGCCTTGTCGCGCAGCAGGTCGAGACTGAATCGTTCGCCATTCAAATAATCGTCCACGCAGCGCAGTACCAGCTCACTGCGCCAGCGGTCCTGCTCGCCAAGCAGTTGGTCGCGTGTCAGCCAGATCGGTCGGACGATGCCGTCATCCAAGGTGTAGTCGGGATGATGGCGTAGCGCCTTGGCGGCAAAGCAGATCCGCTGATAGGTCACGCCGTTGCTGGGTGCGGTATAGAGGTAAATCCCCACCACGCTGGTGAGTTCCACATCCCAGCCGGTCTCTTCCAACGTTTCGCGAACGGCCGCGCGCTGCAGGCTTTCGTTCGGATCCAGATGACCTGCGGGCTGATTCAGCACCTTGCGACCCCCCTTGATCTCTTCGACAAACAGAAATCTACCCTGGTCCTCGACAATCGTGGCAACGGTAACGTGGGCTTGCCAATCCATACGTGGCTCCTTCGAGAGAGGAATGAGGCGCGAAGTATAGGTGTTGTAACGTGCTCTTCGCTTGAACGAAAAAGCCCCGGCGCATGGCCGGGGCTTTCAGGGGCGATGCTGGACAGCGTCGCCGTTTTGCCTCTTACAACGCGGCGATGGCTGCGTTCAAGGTTGCGCTTGGGCGCATGGCTTTGCTGGTCTTCTCGGCGTTGGCGTAGTAGTAACCACCGATTTCAACCGGCTTGCCTTGAACCGCATTGAGCTCGGCAACGATTTTTTCCTCGTTGTCGGTCAGGGTCTTGGCCAGCGGAGCGAACTGCGCCTTGAGGGCCGCATCTTCATTCTGAGCGGCCAGCGCCTGTGCCCAGAACAGGGTCAGGTAGAAGTGGCTGCCACGGTTGTCGATGCCACCGACCTTGCGCGAAGGCGACTTGTTGCGGTCCAGGAACTCGCCAGTGGCCTGGTCGAGCGTCTTGGACAGAACCAGTGCTTTCGGGTTGTTGTAGGCGTTGCCCAGATGCTCAAGGGAAGCCGCCAGCGCGAGGAATTCACCCAGCGAGTCCCAGCGCAGGAAGTTTTCTTCCACGAACTGCTGAACGTGCTTCGGAGCCGAACCGCCAGCGCCGGTTTCGAACAGACCGCCGCCATTCATCAGTGGAACGATGGACAGCATCTTGGCGCTGGTGCCCAGCTCCATGATCGGGAACAGGTCGGTCAGGTAGTCGCGCAGTACGTTACCGGTCACCGAGATGGTGTCCTTGCCGGCGCGGGTGCGTTCCAGAGTCAGCTTCATGGCTTCGACCGGCGACAGGATCTGGATGTCCAGGCCCGAAGTGTCGTGGTCGCGCAGGTACTGACGTACTTTCTCGATCATCACGCTGTCGTGCGCGCGGGAGGCGTCGAGCCAGAAGATGGCTGGCGTGTCGCTTGCGCGAGCACGGTTGACGGCCAGTTTGACCCAGTCCTGGATCGGTGCATCCTTGGCCTGACACATGCGCCAGATATCGCCAGCCTCGACCTTCTGCTCCATGAGCAGATTGCCCTGGCTGTCGGTCACGCGCACAACGCCGTCGGTCTTGATCTGGAAAGTCTTGTCGTGCGAACCGTACTCTTCGGCCTTCTGAGCCATCAGGCCGACGTTCGGTACGCTGCCCATGGTGGTCGGATCGAATGCGCCGTTCTTCTTGCAGTCTTCGATAACTGCCTGATAGATGGTGGCGTAGCAGCGGTCCGGGATTACCGCCTTGGCATCATGCAACTGGCCATCGGTGCCCCACATCTTGCCGGAGTCGCGGATCATTGCAGGCATGGACGCATCGACGATCACGTCGCTCGGCACGTGCAGGTTGGTGATGCCCTTGTCGGAGTTGACCATCGCCAGCTGTGGACGAACGGCGTAGACCGCGTCGATGTCAGCCTTGATTTCGGCCTGCTTGTCGGCGGGCAGGGCGCTGATGCGGTCGTACAGGTCGCCGATGCCGTTGTTCAGGCTGAAGCCGATCTGCTTCAGGGTGTCAGCGTGCTTGGTCAACGCATCCTTGTAGAACTCGTCGACGATCTGACCGAACATGATCGGATCGGAGATCTTCATCATGGTGGCTTTCAGGTGTACCGAAAACAGTACGCCCTGTTTCTTGGCGTCTTCGATTTCAGCAGCAATGAAGCTGCGAAGTGCTTTTGCGCTCATGACCGAGCAATCGACGATCTCGCCAGCTTTCACGGCGGTTTTTTCTTTCAGGACGGTGGTGGTGCCATCCTGGGCGACCAGTTCGATCTTGACGGTGTTGTCAGCTTCGATCTGGGCGGCTTTTTCGCTGCCGTAGAAGTCGCCGTTGCTCATGTGGGCAACGTGGGCCTTGGAGTCGGAAGACCAGGTGCCCATCTTGTGCGGGTGCTTGCGAGCGTAGTTCTTGACCGACAGCGGCGCGCGGCGGTCGGAGTTGCCTTCACGCAGAACCGGGTTTACAGCGCTGCCCTTGACCTTGTCGTAGCGGGCGCGGGTTTCTTTTTCGGCATCAGTGGCAGGTGCTTCAGGGTAGTCGGGGATCTTGAAGCCCTGGTCCTGAAGCTCCTTGATGGTCGCTTTCAGTTGCGGAACCGAAGCACTGATGTTGGGCAATTTGATGATGTTGGCTTCTGGCGTGGTGGCCAGTTTGCCGAGCTCGGCGAGATGATCCGGCACTTGTTGATCGGCGCCAAGCGACTCCGGGAAGCTGGAGAGAACGCGGCCTGCCAGGGAGATATCACGCGTTTCCACGTCGATATCGGAGGAGGCGGTGAACGCTTCGATAATGGGCAGCAGCGAATAGGTGGCGAGGGCCGGAGCTTCGTCGGTGAAGGTATAGATGATCTTCGAGCGGTTGGACATTCGTATTAACTCTCTGTTTTGCTGAGCATGCACAAAATCTCGATACGCGCAGGGTATGCACTCTGCTCACAGTTCAGTCATGAGCCTGGGTCGAGGTTTATTCGCGGTGATGTTGGGTGCATCAGTCGAGCGTCAAGCTGCCGGGCGAGCTTCAGTCCGGCGCATCTGTAAGGCTGAGAGGTCTGGATCAGACGGGTCAGCCTTTATGACTCTGCGGTCACGGCGCGCAGTATATCAAACCCTTGGCGCCAAGCATTAATGCTATGCGTGCTATCGAATAATGAATATTCGCCGTTGGTCGAACGAAACCGCTCTGGGTCAATGTTTTCGGGCGTTTTACAAGGTCTTTGCGAGGCGCTTCGCTTTGCGGGTGGCAGCGGCCGTGGCTACGCTCATTGACTGTCACGCAGTCCAATCAGACCCGAAAACGGAGTCAGTCATGGAATACCAGAGCATAAGCATTCCAGATGTGGGCGAAAAAATTACGGTCAATCCCGATCACTCCCTGAACGTACCTGACAAACCGATCATTCCCTATATAGAAGGTGACGGGATCGGCGTGGACATCAGCCCCGTCATGATCAAGGTCGTGGATGCGGCCGTTGAAAAAGCGTACGACGGCCAGCGCCGGATTGCCTGGATGGAAGTCTACGCAGGCGAAAAAGCAACCCGTGTCTATGGCCCGGATACCTGGCTGCCCGATGAAACCCTGCACGCAGTCAAAGACTACATGGTTTCCATCAAGGGACCGTTGACCACGCCTGTAGGCGGTGGCATACGCTCGCTCAATGTCGCGCTGCGCCAGGAACTTGATCTGTATGTGTGTCTGCGTCCGGTCCGCTGGTTCGAGGGCGTGCCCAGTCCCGTGAAGCGGCCGGGTGATGTGAACATGACGATTTTTCGCGAGAACTCGGAGGACATTTACGCTGGCGTTGAATGGAAAGCCGGTTCGGCCGAGGCCGCCAAAGTCATCAGATTCCTGAAAGAGGAAATGGGTGTCACGAAGATCCGTTTCGATCAGGACTGCGGCATTGGCGTCAAGCCGGTTTCCAGAGAGGGCACCCGGCGCCTGGTGCGCAAGGCGCTGCAATACACGGTCGATAACGATCGCGCTTCGCTGACCATTGTCCACAAGGGCAATATCATGAAATACACCGAGGGCGCCTTCAAGGAGTGGGCTTACGAGCTGGCGGCCGAAGACTTCGGGGCGACTTTGCTTGAGGGCGGTCCATGGATGCAGTTCAAAAGCCCGAAGACCGGCAAGGACATTGTCGTGAAAGACGTTATCGCCGACGCCATGCTGCAGCAGATTCTGCTCAGGCCGGCCGAATATGATGTGATCGCTACGCTCAATCTCAATGGCGACTACCTGTCCGACGCGCTGGCGGCCGAAGTCGGCGGAATAGGTATTGCGCCAGGGGCCAACCTTTCGGACACCGTCGCGATGTTCGAAGCGACACACGGCACCGCTCCCCGGTACGCGGGCAAGGATCAGGTCAATCCGGGTTCGCTGATTCTGTCGGCTGAAATGATGCTGCGGCACATGGGGTGGGCAGAGGCGGCAGAACTGATCATCAAAGGCACCAACGGCACAATCTCCGCTAAAACGGTGACCTATGACTTTGAGCGGTTGATGGAGGGCGCAACGTTGTTGTCCTCCTCAGCATTCGGCGATGCGCTCATCGAACACATGTGAACCACCCAGCTATCAGAAGCAGCCGGTTCAGAGATTCCGAACCGGCTGTTTCCTATGGCTGGCGTTTGTGGTGGTTCGCCCTATGCTGGCACGTTTGAAGCTTTCTGAGCTGCATTCGAACCTTCAGTCGCAGCGCTGACGCCTGCCGTGACTGTGGTTATATTCACTGCATGCAAACCCTTCGGGCCCTGGATAATATCAAAGCTGACCGGCTGGCCCGCCTTGAGTGTTTTGTAACCATCCATGTGAATAGCCGAATAATGAGCGAACAGATCTTCGTCCCTGCCGTCGGCAAGGATAAATCCATAGCCTTTTGCATTATTGAACCACTTGACTTTACCACTGAGCATAGCCATATCCCTCTGCAAAGGACTCCGTCTGGAGTATCATCCACCTCAATCCGCCTGACCTAAAAAATTTTGGTTGACTGCGCGGACCCTTTTTACCCAATGTGGGCTCTATTGTTTGTAACACCGTTTAGCTGATAGTCAAGGTCATGCGGCAGTCCATTTCAAAACTGGTCAGATCGCGACTCAGGCTCAATCCGCCCTTTACCATGAACGTTTCTTTCCATGCATGCATTCAGCAAGATTCGACTAACATTCAATCAGGATGGTCCGCAATCACACGAGGACGACTCGGCTGGCATCGCAGTGCAGGACGCCAAGCCGACCCTGCAGGCTCCACCGATGTACAAGGTGGTTTTATTTAACGATGACTACACCCCGATGGATTTCGTCGTTGAAGTGCTCGAGGTGTTTTTTAACCTGAATCGTGAGCTGGCTACCAAGGTCATGCTGGCCGTCCATACAGAGGGACGGGCAGTTTGCGGATTGTTTACCCGCGACATCGCCGAGACCAAGGCAATGCAGGTCAATCAATACGCCAGGGAGAGCCAGCATCCACTACTCTGTGAGATCGAGAAGGACGGTTAATCGCCGACCACTTGGGTATGAGGTGAAGCTATGTTAAACCGTGAGCTCGAAGTCACCCTCAATCTGGCCTTCAAGGAAGCGCGTTCGAAACGTCATGAGTTCATGACGGTCGAGCACCTCCTGCTGGCTTTATTGGATAATGAGGCTGCAGCCACTGTCTTGCGTGCCTGCGGCGCAAACCTCGATAAGCTCAAGCATGATCTGCAGGAGTTTATCGACTCCACCACACCACTGATCCCCGTTCACGACGAGGATCGCGAAACCCAGCCGACGTTAGGTTTCCAGCGCGTCCTGCAGCGCGCAGTCTTCCACGTACAGAGCTCCGGCAAGCGTGAAGTGACCGGTGCCAATGTGCTGGTTGCGATTTTCAGTGAGCAGGAAAGCCAGGCCGTGTTTCTGCTTAAGCAGCAGAGCGTTGCCCGGATTGATGTCGTCAATTACATCGCCCACGGGATCTCCAAGGTTCCAGGGCATGGCGAACACTCTTCTGAAGGTGAGCAAGATATGCAGGACGACGAGGGCGGTGAAGCATCTTCCTCTGGCAATCCTCTGGATGCCTATGCCAGCAATCTGAACGAACTGGCCCGTCAGGGGCGTATCGATCCGCTGGTCGGCCGCGAAAGCGAAGTCGAGCGGGTTGCGCAGATTCTGGCGCGTCGTCGCAAGAACAACCCACTGCTGGTCGGTGAGGCAGGCGTTGGCAAGACCGCAATCGCCGAGGGCCTGGCCAAGCGTATTGTCGACAATCAGGTCCCTGACCTGCTTGCCAGCAGTGTCGTCTACTCGCTTGACCTGGGTGCGTTGCTGGCCGGTACCAAATACCGTGGCGATTTCGAGAAGCGCTTCAAGGCGCTGCTCAATGAGCTGCGCAAGCGTCCGCATGCCATTCTGTTCATCGATGAGATCCATACCATCATTGGTGCCGGCGCGGCATCCGGTGGGGTCATGGACGCTTCGAATCTGCTCAAGCCACTGTTGTCCTCGGGTGACATCCGCTGCATTGGTTCGACCACCTTCCAGGAATTCCGCGGAATTTTCGAGAAGGATCGTGCACTGGCACGTCGTTTCCAGAAAGTCGATGTGTCCGAACCTTCGGTCGAGGACACCATTGGCATCCTGAGAGGGCTGAAGGGGCGTTTCGAACAGCATCACAGCATCGAGTACAGCGACGAGGCGCTGCGCGCCGCAGCCGAGCTTGCATCGCGCTACATCAATGATCGTCACATGCCCGACAAGGCAATCGACGTGATTGATGAGGCGGGCGCCTATCAGCGTCTGCAGCCGGTGGAGCAACGGGTCAAGCGGATCGACGTGCCGCAGGTTGAAGACATCGTCGCCAAGATTGCACGCATTCCCCCGAAACACGTCAACAGCTCCGACAAGGAACTGCTGCGTAATCTGGAACGCGATCTCAAGCTTACGGTGTTCGGCCAGGATGCAGCGATCGATTCGCTGTCCACGGCGATCAAGCTGTCCCGTGCGGGGCTCAAGTCACCGGACAAGCCTGTCGGTTCGTTCCTGTTCGCAGGGCCGACCGGTGTCGGCAAGACCGAGGCAGCTCGCCAGCTGGCCAAGGCGCTGGGCGTCGAGCTGATTCGTTTCGACATGTCCGAGTACATGGAGCGGCATACCGTTTCCCGTCTCATCGGTGCGCCTCCAGGTTATGTCGGGTTCGATCAGGGTGGTCTGCTGACCGAGGCCATCACGCGTCAACCGCATTGCGTGTTGTTGCTTGATGAAATCGAAAAGGCGCATCCGGAAGTCTTCAACCTGCTGCTGCAGGTCATGGACCACGGTACGCTGACCGATAACAACGGGCGCAAGGCCGACTTCCGTAACGTGATCGTGATCATGACCACCAATGCCGGTGCTGAATCGGCTGCAAGGGCCTCGATCGGCTTCACTCATCAGGATCACTCTTCCGATGCGATGGAAGTGATCAAGAAGAGTTTCACGCCGGAATTCCGCAACCGCCTGGACACCATCATCCAGTTTGGCCGTCTCAGCCACGAAGTCATCAAGAGCGTGGTGGACAAGTTCCTCACCGAGCTTCAGGCGCAGCTGGAAGACAAGCGTGTTCTGCTCGAAGTCTCCGACGCGGCCAGAAGCTGGCTGGCGCAGGGTGGCTACGATGCGGCGATGGGCGCTCGACCAATGGCCCGCCTGATTCAGGACAAGATCAAGCGGCCACTGGCCGAAGAGATCCTGTTCGGCGAATTGTCGGAGCACGGTGGTGTGGTTCACATCGACATCAAGGATGGCGAGATCACGTTCGACTACGAAACCACGGCAGAAATGGCGTGATGCAGTAGGGGGTGCGCCCGGAGCGGGCGCAGTCCTGAACATGTTCAGACTGTCTTTACTGGTCAGAAACAAAAACGCCCGGCATATGCCGGGCGTTTTTGTTAATGCCTGATTAACGAGCGCGGTAGGTGATACGCCCTTTGCTCAAGTCATAGGGCGTCAACTCTACACGCACCTTGTCACCGGTCAGAATACGGATGTAGTTCTTGCGCATCTTGCCGGAGATATGCGCGGTTACGACGTGCCCGTTTTCCAACTCCACGCGAAACATGGTGTTGGGCAGGGTGTCGACGACAGTGCCTTCCATTTCGAAGCTGTCTTCTTTCGACATGCAGTAAAGCCCTCGGTATACAAATGAGTGGCCCGGTGCAAGTGGCGCCAGGCAAAAGCGGCGTGCATTGTGCCCGAAAAAACCTGTTTAAGCCAAGGGGTTCAATACAGAGTGACCCATCTTTGATTGGTGAGCAGCTCGATAGGGCGATATTGAGTCTTGTAATTCATCTTTTTGCAGTTCTTTATCCAGTACCCCAGATACACCGCATGCAACTGCAGCCTTGCGGCTTCGGCTATCTGCCACAGGATTGCGTAGCGGCCCAGGCTGCGGCGTTCTTCTTCGGGTTCGTAGAAGGTGTAGACCGCAGAAAGACCATTGGGCAGCAAGTCGGTCACCGCTACGGCCAGAAGCCGACCCTCAAGACGGAACTCGTAAAAGCGCGAAAATGGCAGGTCTCGCACCAGAAATGTCGAAAATTGATCACGGCTCGGTGGAAACATGTCGCCATCGGCATGCCTCTGTTCGATGTAGCGTTGGTAAAGATCGAAGTATTCCTGGGTAAATACGGGCTTGGTACTGCGCACCTGAATATCGGCGTTGCGCTTGAGGATGCGTTTTTGCTGGCGGTCAGGCACGAACAGGTTCACAGGGATGCGCGCCGGCACACAGGCACTGCAGTTCTGACAGTGAGGGCGGTACAGGTGATCGCCGCTACGACGAAAACCCATGTCGGACAGGTCGGCATACACCTGAACATCCATGGGCTGGCTGGGGTCCAGAAACAGTGTTGTCGCCTGTTCTTCAGGCAGATAACTGCAGGTGTGGGGTTGAGTGGCATAAAACTTAAGCCGCGCCAGCTCCGTCATGATCGCCCCCTTGTCAAAAAACCTTTAATCATGAGTGTATGCCAGCCTGTCAAACTCGCCTAGGTAACCAGTCTGCGTTAGTCGGGTGATCCAGATGGCGGTTCAAATAATCGGCAAAGGTCTGCCGTGGAATCGAGCGTGCGCCGAAGCTGTGCAAGTGCCGGGTAGGCATCTGGCAGTCGATCAGAACGAAGCCCCAGGCGTGCAGGCGTTCTACCAGCGTGGCGAATCCGACCTTGGACGCGTTGTCTGCGCGGCTGAACATGGACTCCCCGAAAAACAGTTGCCCCATCGCCAGGCCATAAAGGCCGCCGACCAGAGTACCGTTTTCCCAGACCTCGACGCTGTGCGCGTGCCCGCGGCGATGCAGCTCGACGTAGGCATCCTGCATCGAACGGGTTATCCAGGTTTCATTGGCATAGCTGCGCGGCTCGGCACAGGCCTGTATGACAGCGGCGAAGTCCTGGTCGAAGGTAACGGTGTAGCGGGCCTGACGCAGGATCTTGCCCAGGCTGCGCGAGACGTGCAGCTCTTCTGGCAGCAGCACGGTCCTGGGATCGGGCGACCACCACAGGATCGGCTGGCCATCCCGAAACCAGGGGAAACAACCGTGACGGTAGGCGCGAATCAGGCGGTCGGCAGAAAGGTCACCACCAGCAGCGAGCAGTCCGTTTGGCTCGCGAAGTGCATTGTCCAAGGGCGGAAAATCGAGGCTGTTGCGTTGTAACCAGGTCAGCATGGGTATCACGACTTTGCGGAAGGGGAGGGCGCATGCGGTGCGTGTGTGCAACTCCGTGCGGCAAACGCGGTCACAAGCGGTCGTCATTATGGCGCTTGTCTGCCGCTTGCGGTAGGGCATGCAGAGGATGGCGGGGTCATGCACCGAGTGTTGGGGGCTATTGGCAGAATCCTGTCATAAGCCTTTGTCACAAAAGAAAATGCGTGCTCAAATTGAACGCTGTCGACAATGGATGAAGATCGTCGACCTCAACGCAGGCTTTTTATCAGGCATGAAGCCGGTCAAGCGAGTTTTCGTACAGACCTCAAGGCCCGTAAGGCCGTACAATGCCAGCTTTGCGCATTATCATTCAAACGGTTCTCGAACAGGCCTTACAGCGGGCTGTCGCCTTTTTTGCCAGGGCGCAGTCGGTGCCGGCGACAACCGTTCAACGTCAATCAACGAGATGTTCGCGCTCCAGCGCAGGAATTAAAGCGTTTTGAAGAAATCCACACCCGCACCCAGCGCTGTTCCGCTTTGGCGACAGCAACTGCATTACCGGCTCAAGGAAGGTGCTTTGATCGCCTTCGGTGCCCTGTGCCTGTACCTGATGATGGCGTTGTTGACCTACGATCAGAGCGATCCGGGCTGGAGTCATACCAGCAGCGCCGCGCAAGTGCAGAATGCGGCCGGCCGTGCCGGCGCGTTCTGTGCCGACATCCTGTTCATGGTACTGGGCTACTTCGCCTATATCTTCCCGTTGCTTCTGGCCATCAAGGCCTGGCAGGTATTCCGTCATCGCCATGAACCTTGGCAGTGGAGCGGCTGGCTGTTCTCCTGGCGTCTGATCGGTCTGGTATTTCTGGTGCTGGCGGGTGCTGCGCTGGCGCACATCCATTTTCATTTTGCAGCCGGCTTCCCCGGTTCCGCGGGCGGTGTGCTCGGCGAAGTGCTGGGTGATCTGGCCAAGAAAGCACTGAACATTCAGGGCAGCACCTTGCTGTTCATTGCCCTGTTCCTGTTTGGTCTGACCGTTTTCACCGACTTGTCCTGGTTCAAGGTCATGGACGTGACCGGCAAGATCACCCTGGACCTGTTCGAACTCTTCCAGAGTGCCGCCAATCGCTGGTGGGCTGCGCGTGTAGAGCGCAAACAGATGGTCGCGCAATTGCGTGAAGTCGACATGCAGGTCAACGACCCGGTTGCGCCCGCAGCTTCTGAACGTCGCGAGCAGGCCAAGGCCCGCGAGCGGATCACCGAGCGCGACGCAGTCCTCGGCAAGCAAGTGCCCGAGCGTGAAAAGCATGTGCCTGCTGTCATTGCACCTGCGCCTTCTCGTCCGCCCGAGCCCAGCAAGCGCGTGCAGAAGGAGAAGCAGGTGCCGCTGTTCGTTGACAGCGCAGTCGAAGGCACGCTGCCACCGATCTCGATTCTTGACCCGGCGGAAAAGAAGCAGCTCAATTATTCCCCCGAGTCCCTGGCGGCTGTGGGTAATCTGCTGGAAATCAAGCTCAAGGAATTCGGAGTCGAGGTCACGGTAGATTCCATTCATCCGGGTCCTGTGATCACTCGCTACGAAATCCAGCCAGCGGCAGGCGTCAAGGTCAGCCGTATTTCCAACCTGGCGAAGGACCTTGCTCGCTCTCTGGCGGTGACCAGCGTACGTGTGGTTGAAGTCATTCCCGGCAAGACCACAGTGGGTATCGAGATTCCCAACGAGGACCGCCAGATCGTGCGTTTCTCCGAGGTTCTTTCGACGCCTGAATACGATAACGCCAAGTCTCCGGTGACACTGGCTCTCGGCCATGACATTGGCGGCAAACCGGTCATTACCGACCTGGCCAAGATGCCGCACCTGCTGGTCGCGGGTACGACCGGCTCCGGTAAGTCGGTGGGCGTGAACGCGATGATTCTGTCGATCCTGTTCAAGTCCGGCCCCGATGACGCCAAACTGATCATGATCGACCCGAAAATGCTGGAACTGTCGATCTACGAAGGCATTCCGCACCTGCTGTGTCCTGTAGTGACCGACATGAAAGACGCTGCCAACGCGTTGCGCTGGAGCGTGGCCGAGATGGAGCGTCGCTACAAACTGATGGCCAAGATGGGCGTGCGTAACCTGTCGGGCTTCAACCAGAAGGTCAAGGATGCTCAGGATGCCGGCGAGCCGTTGGCGGATCCGTTGTACAAGCGTGAAAGTATTCACGACGAAGCGCCTTTGCTGACCAAGCTGCCGACCATTGTGGTCGTGGTGGACGAGTTCGCTGACATGATGATGATCGTCGGCAAGAAGGTTGAAGAACTCATTGCCCGTATCGCCCAGAAGGCACGTGCTGCGGGTATTCACCTGATCCTTGCGACCCAGCGGCCGTCGGTGGATGTGATCACCGGTCTGATCAAGGCCAACATCCCGACGCGCATGGCGTTCCAGGTGTCGAGCAAGATCGACTCGCGCACCATCATCGATCAGGGTGGCGCCGAACAACTGCTGGGCCATGGTGACATGCTGTACATGCCACCGGGCACCAGCCTGCCGATTCGTGTGCACGGTGCGTTCGTTTCCGACGAAGAGGTTCACCGTGTGGTGGAAGCCTGGAAACTGCGCGGCACCCCGGACTACAACGACGATATTCTGGCTGGCGTCGAAGAAGCCGGTAGCGGCTTCGATGGCGGTGGTGGTGAGGGCGGTGAAGACAGCGAAAGCGATGCGCTTTACGACGAAGCCGTAAAATTCGTGCTTGAGAGCCGTCGTGCGTCGATTTCCGCTGTGCAGCGCAAGCTCAAGATCGGTTACAACCGGGCGGCGCGCATGATCGAGGCGATGGAGATGGCGGGTGTCGTGACGTCCATGAACACCAATGGCTCGCGTGAAGTTATTGCGCCGGGCCCGATGCGTGACTGATTGCAAAACTGCGTCGACAGCGGGTCCTGCTCGCTGTCGTGACATCCAATGACTGCAAAGAGGAATTCCATGCGTCTTATCCGCATGCTGCTGGCAACCGCACTGACCTTTTCCCTGATTCCCGCCCATGCAGACAGCAAGGACGTGGCACGCCTGACCCAGTTGCTGGAAAACTCCCGCACCCTGACTGCACGCTTCTCGCAGTTGACATTGGATGGTGGGGGCACCCAGTTGCAGGAAACGTCCGGTGAAATGGCACTGCAGCGCCCTGGCCTGTTCAACTGGCATACGGACGCACCTCAGGAACAACTGATGGTGTCCGACGGCAAGAAAGTCTCGCTCTGGGACCCGGATCTTGAGCAGGTCACGATCAAGACCCTTGATCAGCGTCTGACCCAGACCCCGGCCTTGCTGCTGTCCGGCGACGTGTCCAGGATCAGCGAAAGCTTCGACATCACCGCCAAGGAAGCCGGTGGGGTGATCGATTTCGTGCTCAAGCCCAAGACCCGCGATACCCTGTTCGACAGCCTGCGCCTTTCGTTCCGTAACGGCATTATCAACGATATGCAGCTGATCGACAGCGTCGGCCAGCGCACCAATATCCTGTTCACCGGCGTCAAGGCCAACGAGCCGATCGCCGCCAGCAAGTTTCAGTTTCAGATCCCCAAGGGTGCTGATGTCATTCAAGAGTAAGAAGGCCTGATTCCGAACCATGGACCTGTTTAGCCGCGAACCCATCGCCCAGCCACTGGCCGCACGTCTGCGTGCGACCAATCTGGACGAATATGTCGGTCAGGAGCACGTGCTGGCTCATGGCAAGCCGTTGCGCGAGGCGCTGGAGCAGGGCGCGCTGCACTCCATGATCTTCTGGGGGCCGCCGGGCGTCGGAAAGACTACGCTCGCCCGGCTGTTGGCCAAGGTATCGGATGCGCACTTCGAAACGGTTTCCGCCGTACTGGCCGGGGTAAAGGAAATTCGCCAGGCCGTTGAGGTCGCCAAGCAGCAGGCGGGTCAGTACGGTCGTCGCACGATCCTGTTCGTGGACGAAGTGCACCGCTTCAACAAGTCGCAGCAGGATGCGTTTCTGCCGTATGTCGAAGACGGTACCCTGATTTTCATCGGTGCGACTACCGAGAATCCGTCCTTTGAACTGAACAATGCGTTGCTGTCCCGGGCGCGGGTCTATGTGCTCAAGAGCCTGGATGAAACCGCACTGCGCAAGCTGGTTCATCGTGCACTGACCGAGGATCGCGGTCTGGGGCAACGTCAGTTGACCTTGAGCGATGAGGGGTTCGCGATTCTCATGGCCGCCGCTGACGGTGACGGGCGGCGCATGCTCAATCTGCTCGAGAATGCTTCCGACCTGGCCGAAGACGGCAGCGAGATCGGTACCGAACTGCTGCAGAGCCTGCTCGGTGACAGTCGACGTCGTTTCGACAAGGGCGGCGAAGCGTTCTACGACCAGATATCGGCGTTGCACAAGTCGATTCGCGGTTCCAACCCGGATGCTGCCCTGTACTGGTTCGCCCGTATGATCGATGGTGGCTGTGATCCTTTGTACCTGGCGCGCCGTGTCGTGCGCATGGCCAGCGAGGATATCGGCAACGCCGACCCGCGCGCCTTGCCGCTGTGCATGTCGGCCTGGGATGTTCAGGAGCGCCTGGGCAGTCCGGAAGGCGAGCTGGCAGTCGCTCAGGCCATTGTTTATCTGGCCTGCGCACCAAAAAGCAACGCGGTGTACATGGCCTTCAAGAGCGCCATGCGTGAAGCGTCCGAACAGGGTTCGCTTGAGGTCCCGCTGCATTTGCGCAATGCGCCGACCAAGCTGATGAAGCAGCTCGGCTATGGTGAAGAATACCGCTATGCCCATGACGAGCCGGATGCCTACGCCGCAGGCGAAGACTACTTCCCTGAAGAGCTGGAACCGCGCCAGTACTACCAGCCGGTACCTCGCGGTCTCGAACTCAAGATCGGCGAAAAGCTCAGGCATCTGAGTGCGCTGGATGACGCCAGCCCCCGCAAGCGGAGAAAGTAATGATTCAGACCATTCTTGCGGTGTCGATTGCCGGTATCGCTGGTACATTACTGCGCTTTGCGACAGGTACCTGGATCAGCGCAAACTGGCCGCGGTATTTCTACACGGCGACGCTGGCCGTCAACATCGTCGGTTGCCTGATCATCGGCGTGCTGTACGGGCTGTTTCTGCTGCGCCCTGAAGTGCCCATCGAAATTCGTGCCGGCCTGATCGTCGGTTTTGTAGGGGGTCTGACGACCTTTTCTTCTTTTTCACTGGATACGCTGCGCCTGCTGGAAAGCGGGCAACTGCCACTGGCCCTGGGCTATGCCGGTATCAGTGTGTTCGGCGGGCTGCTCGCAACCTGGGTCGGCCTGTCCCTGACCAGACTTTGATAGACGAGAGAACGATATGCTCGATTCCAAACTGTTACGTACTCAACTTCAGGACGTAGCGGATCGCCTGGCTTCCCGTGGTTTCACACTGGACGTGGCCCGTATTGAAGCGCTGGAAGCCCAGCGCAAGGTTGTGCAGACCCGCACCGAACAGTTGCAGGCCGAGCGCAACGCCCGTTCCAAATCCATCGGTCAGGCCAAGCAGCGCGGTGAAGACATCGCGCCGTTGATGGCGGACGTTGAGCGAATGGGCACCGAGCTGAGTGAAGGCAAGGTGGAACTGGACGGCATTCAGGCCGAACTGGACGCATTGGTGCTCAATATCCCGAACCTGCCACACGAATCGGTGCCGGTAGGCGCGGATGAAGACGGCAACGTCGAGGTGAGCACTTGGGGCTCGCCGACCCGGTTCGATTTCGAGGTCAAGGACCACGTTGCGCTGGGCGAACAGTACGGCTGGCTTGATTTCGAAACCGCCGCCAAGCTGTCCGGTGCGCGTTTTGCGCTGCTGCGTGGCCCTATCGCACGTCTGCATCGCGCGCTGGCGCAGTTCATGATCAATCTGCACATCAACGAGCATGGCTACGAAGAGGCTTACACGCCTTATCTGGTTCAGGCGCCTGCGCTGCAGGGCACCGGTCAGTTGCCGAAGTTCGAGGAAGACCTGTTCAAGATTTCCCGCGAAGGCGAAGCGGATCTGTACCTGATTCCGACCGCCGAAGTCTCGCTGACCAACATCGTGTCGGGCGAGATTCTGGATGCCAGGCAGCTGCCGATGAAGTTTGTCGCCCACACGCCGTGCTTTCGCAGCGAAGCGGGCGCGTCGGGTCGTGACACTCGCGGCATGATTCGCCAGCATCAGTTCGACAAGGTCGAGATGGTGCAGATCGTTGCGCCGGACGAATCCATGGCCGCTCTTGAATCCCTGACTGGCAACGCCGAACGCGTTCTGCAACTGCTGGAGCTGCCTTACCGCAAGCTGGCCCTGTGCACCGGCGACATGGGTTTCAGTGCTGTAAAGACCTACGACCTTGAAGTCTGGATTCCGAGCCAGGACAAGTACCGTGAAATCTCTTCGTGCTCCAATTGCGGTGATTTCCAGGCGCGTCGCATGCAGGCTCGCTGGCGCAACCCGGAAACCGGCAAGCCGGAGCTGGTTCATACGCTGAACGGATCCGGTCTCGCCGTAGGTCGTACGCTGGTCGCGGTGCTGGAAAACTATCAGCAGGCAGACGGTTCGATTCGCGTGCCTGACGTTCTCAAGCCCTACATGGGCGGCCTTGAGGTCATCGGTTAAATGGAATTTCTGCCGCTGTTCCATAACCTGCGTGGCAGTCGCGTGCTGGTGGTCGGCGGCGGCGAAATCGCCCTTCGCAAATCTCGCCTGATCTTCGAGGCAGGTGCCGTCATCCGGGTCGTTGCACCGGAAATCGAGAGCCAGTTGCGCGAGCTGGTCGTACAGAGCGGTGGTGAACTGATTCTGCGTGGCTATCACGAAGATGATCTGGACGGCTGCGTGCTGATCATCGCTGCGACCGACGACGAGCCGCTCAACGCTCAGGTTTCCCATGATGCCCGCTCGCGTTGCGTGCCAGTCAACGTGGTCGATGCGCCTGCGCTGTGCACGGTGATCTTTCCGGCCATCGTCGACCGCTCTCCGCTGGTGATTGCAGTGTCCAGTGGCGGCGATGCGCCGGTGCTGGCGCGGCTCATCCGCGCCAAGCTGGAAACCTGGATTCCTTCTACCTACGGGCAACTGGCCGGTCTGGCGGCGCGCTTCCGTCATCAGGTCAAAGGTCTGTTTCCCAACGTGCAGCAGCGCCGCGCCTTCTGGGAAGATGTATTTCAGGGGGCCATTGCCGATCGTCAACTGGCCGGGCAGGGCGCGGAGGCCGAGCGTCTGCTGATTGCCAAGATTGCAGGCGAGCCGCCAGCCGAAACCGGTGAGGTCTATCTGGTGGGCGCAGGCCCTGGCGATCCCGACTTGCTGACGTTCAAGGCGTTGCGGCTGATGCAGCAGGCGGACGTGGTGCTCTACGACCGTCTGGTGGCGCCGACCATTCTTGATCTATGCCGCCGCGATGCGGAGCGGGTCTACGTCGGCAAGCGCCGCTCCGAACATGCCGTGCCGCAGGATCAGATCAACAAGCAACTCGTCGATCTGGCAAAGCAGGGCAAGCGCGTGGTTCGCCTGAAAGGCGGCGACCCGTTCATCTTCGGCCGTGGTGGCGAGGAAATCGAAGAGCTGGCCGCCCACGGCATTCCGTTTCAAGTGGTGCCCGGCATTACAGCCGCCAGCGGTTGTGCGGCCTACGCCGGTATTCCGTTGACCCACCGCGATCATGCCCAATCGGTGCGCTTCATTACCGGCCACCTGAAAGATGGCACCACCGATTTGCCGTGGTCCGATCTGGTGGCTCCGGCGCAGACCCTGGTGTTTTACATGGGGTTGATCGGCCTTCCGGTGATCTGCCAGGAACTGATCAGGCATGGGCGTTCTGCGGACACGCCAGCGGCATTGGTTCAACAGGGCACTACCACCAATCAGCGAGTGTTCACGGGTACTCTGGCCAACCTGCCGCAATTGGTTGCCGAGCACGAAGTACACGCGCCGACGTTGGTGATCATTGGCGAAGTGGTTCAGTTGCGTGAAAAGCTGGCCTGGTTCGAAGGTAACCAGGCGACTGTCTGATTGCGGTCAGTGGATAGCCCGTTCGGGCTATCCCTCTTCACATTGCTTACTTTTCCCAGACGCCCATCCCGGACAGCCGTTCGCGATCATGGCTGGACTGGAGGTTCAGAGCGGGACCTTTGGGAATTATGCCGGTCGGATTGATGGTGCGATGGCTCGCGTAGTAATGGCCTTTGATGTGCTCGAAATTCACCGTCTCGGCAATACCCGGCCACTGGTACAGCTCGCGCAGCCAGTTGCTGAGGTTCGGGTAATCCGCGATACGCCGTTGGTTGCATTTGAAGTGGCTGTAATAAACCGCATCGAAGCGCACGATGGTGGTAAACAGTCGCACGTCGGCTTCAGTCAAGTGTTCACCTGCCAGATAGCGCTTCTCGCCCAGCAGGTTTTCCAGCTCGCCCAGTTCGGCAAACACGTCATCGAAGGCTTGCTCATAGGCATTCTGCGAGGTGGCAAAGCCTGCGCGATACACGCCGTTGTTGACGGCGGGGTAGATGCGTTCGTTGAGCTCGTCGATGGTCGCCTGCAGCGCTGACGGATAGAAATCCAGGCGGTTCCCTGTCAGTTCGTCGAACGCCGAGTTGAACATGCGAATGATTTCCGCCGACTCGTTGCTGACGATGCGCTGTGTGTGCTTGTCCCACAACACCGGCACAGTCACTCGGCCTGTGTACTGAGGGTCATCGGCGGTGTAGCGCTGGTGCAGGAAGCTCAGGTTATCGAGGGCGTCGCCGCTTGAGCCTTTCTGCTGATCAAAGGTCCAGCCGTTTTCGAGCATCAGCCAACTGACTACCGAAACGTCGATCAGGCTCTCCAGCCCCTTGAGTTTGCGCAGGATAAGCGTGCGGTGCGCCCAGGGGCAGGCGAGAGAAACATACAGATGGTAGCGACCAGCCTGCGCTGCAAAACCGCCATCGCCTGTAGGTCCAGGTTTACCATCGGCCGTGACCCAGCTACGGCGTTGGGCGTTTTCGCGCTGGAAGGCGCCGTCTTTGCTGCTTTCGTACCACTGGTCCTGCCAGCGTCCTTCGACCAGAAGGCCCATGTTTGAATCTCCATCTTTGATTAAGTAAAGCTTGGAGATCAGTCTAGTGACATCGGTTCGACCTAAAAGCGCAAATTCTGACCGATCATTATCGATAAAGCCGATCGTTCATAGATTCTTGTGACGTTGCTCCCAGAATGTCTGTGCCCGCACGAACGCTTCGTCACGCGCAATACCAAGGCCGCGCAGCGCCAGCGCCATGGTCGAGATCAGCGCCAGTTGCGGGTAACTGTCCTCAAGTTCGCCGCGCCAAAGACCGACCAGTTGTGTCGGATCGAGTGTGGCGGGTTTGACGTGACGTCGTGGTGAGAGGGCTGGCCATTCCTCATCCCATGGCTGTCCGCCGGTCGTCCCGTACAGATGGCTGATGGTGTCCGGGTTGATCTCGATTTCGCCGCCATCGCCTTTGACCACGATGGCGTTGTCACCCAGCAGGCTGCTGGCATCCCGGTGAACGCTCTGATAGCCAGGATGGAAAATGCTTTGCAGCCCGCAGCGTGCCTGCAACGGATTGAGAATCCGTGCCAGCGAGTGGATCGGTGAGCGCAACCCAAGCGTGTTGCGCAGGTCGATCATGCGCTGCAACTGCGGCGCCCAGTCGGCAAGCGGGATGAACGCCAGATTGCCCTGTGCCATCGCCGTTTCGACCGATGACCAGTTGCGGCACAGTGGAATATTCAGCAGACCGAGCAACTGTTCGGTGTACAGCCGCCCGGCCGTATGAGCACCGCCGCCGTGCAGCAGGATCCTGATGCCGTTCTGGGCCAGGCATTTGGCAGCCAACAGATACCAGGGCAGGTGGCGCTTCTTGCCTGCGTAGGTCGGCCAGTCGATGTCGATCGTGATCGGTGGCGCGTTCAGGCGTTGGCGCACGGCCTCGGTAAAACCGGCCAGTTCTTCCGGGCTTTCCTCTTTATGGCGCAGCAGCATCAGAAAGGCGCCAAGCTGGGTGTCCTCGACCTTTTCATCGAGCAGCATGCCCATGGCCTCGCGCGCTTCTTCGCGCGTCAGGTTGCGTGCGCCACGTTTGCCTTTGCCCAGAATGCGGACGAACGGTGCAAAGGGGTGCTCTTCGGGTGTTTCGGTGACAAGCGGGGCGTAGTCGTTCATATGCAATTGGTCGGCTTTGGCAGGCCCGCCAGCTTGGCGGCAAGTTTGGCGGGTGTGCCGTTGAACAGGCGATTGAGGTGCATGCTGTTGCCTTTTTCGGCACCCAGTTTCAGTGCGGTGTACTTGATCAGCGGCCGGGTTGCAGGAGACAGCTGAAATTCTGCGTAGAACGCACGCAATAATTCGAGGATCTCGACGTGGTCTGCCGTCAGCGTCAAGCCTTCTTTGCACGCCAGTGCATGGGCGACGTCCATGGACCAGTCGTTCAGGTCCTTCAGAAAACCATCCTTGTCGAGTTCCAGAGTGCGCTCGGCGACGATCATCTGCTTCATAGCCAAGTGTTCACTTTGTCAAAGCGGATCGACAGTTCGACGAAGCCTGCGTAATCCACACGGGTGATTCCGTCTGGCAACGCCAGGTTGCGTGCCTTGAGGTCCTCGTCCAGTACGAACAACAATTGCGAGCCGGTCTGCTGCAGCGTCTGCGAAACAGGACCTGATGGCATCAGGGCATAGGCGGCGTCGCCACACAGCAGAACTCCGTCATTTTCGCCCAGCAGGCGCAGACAGCTTTCCAGCCGGTTGTCGGTGAAGGGCGAATGGGAAAGAACGTGCAAAGTGCTCATCAGATCGTAATCACCTGGTCATAGCGCTCGAACAGGGCCGACAACTCGGTACGGCCGGACAGCAGGCGGACATCATCATCCAGGCCATCACTTGGAATGCCGCGTTCTGCAATGCTCTGAGCGCAGGCATAGAGGTCTTCGACGCCGAACATCGACAGCGCCTTGAGGTTGGCCGTCAGGTCTTTCTGCTGCAAGGCTGCTGCGCTTTGTTGCGGCAGCAGTTGCAGAACGCCGTCATCCAGGAACAGCAAACCAATGGGCAGATCGAATGCGCCGCCTGCCAACACGATGTCCAATGCCTCACGCGCGCCTGGGCCGGACCAGGGCGATTGACGGCTGACAATCAGAAGTGATTTGGGCATTTCAAGGCCCTCCGAAGCAGATCAGTCGGTCTGCCGACTGCACGGCGTCGTGCAACTGACCCAGCCCCGATAATTCCCAAGGCTCCAGCAGATTGGCCGCCGGACGCTGATAACGTTCGGCTTCCTCCTGATTCAACACGCCGCGACGCAGCGCAGCGGCGATGCACACCACGCCGTCAAGCTGGTGCTCGACAATGAAGTCGCGCCACTGACGAGGCACATCCTGTTCGTCCTGAGGTGTGACGGCATTGGCCGACGCGCTGTGCACGCCGTCCTGATAGAAGAACAACCGGACAATCTCGTGCCCACCCGCGAGCACCGCCTGGGCAAACAGCAGCGCACGCCGGGAAGAGGGCGCATGGCCCGCGGAAAACAGGGAGATGGCGAATTTCATTATCGGCTCTGCCAGCAAAACATGCGCAATGATAAAGAATTCGAGGGCGGGGGTGTGAGTTTGCCGAGACAAAGAGGCTGCTTCAAGACGTCAACGGCCTCTGCCAGCGTCTGCCTCCGCTGGCCCTGGGTGAGCGGAGGCTGACGGGCATGGAGCCCAGAGGCTTGCCGTCGCGTACGAGCCAGAACTCCTCGGCGCTCTGGAATGCACTGTAGAACGCGTAATGATTGACCAGCCGCTCACCGATCTCTCCGTGTAGCACCAGGAGGAAAATCCGACATCCGATCCTGAGGTACGAACTCCAGAAACGACAAAGCCCTGAATAATCAGGGCTTTGCGCTACAAAATATGGCGGAGGCATAGAGATTCGAACTCTAGGACCTGTTACAGTCGGCAGTTTTCAAGACTGCTGCCTTAAACCACTCGGCCATACCTCCACTTCGTTGCGGGCGCCATAATACCGGAATGAAACAAGCTGTCAAACTCTCTGACTAGCCAGTTGCAGCGCCTCTGTTATGATCTTTGCAACTCAACATTTCAACAGTAAGGAGTTTCGCAATGCGCGAACAGGATTACGCCCTTAAAACCGGCATGCAGGCCGACCAGCTAGAGGTTAGTCGTGTCCTGCGCAATACGTATGGTCTTCTGGCCCTGACCCTCGCATTCAGCGGTGTCATGGCGTTCGTGGCTCAACAGATGCGCGTCGGTTACCCGAACATTTTCGTGGTGCTGATCGGCTTCTACGGCCTTTTCTTCCTGACCAACAAGCTGCGTGACTCGGTATGGGGTCTGGTTTCGACCTTCGCCCTGACAGGTTTCATGGGCTTTCTGCTCGGCCCGATCCTCAACCGTTACCTGGGTATGGCAGGTGGCGCTGAAGTCGTCAGCTCGGCGTTCGCAATGACTGCTCTGGTGTTCGGTGGCCTGTCGGCTTACGTGCTGATCACCCGCAAGGACATGAGCTTCCTGGGTGGTTTCATCACCGCGGGCTTCTTCGTTCTGCTGGGCGCAGTGTTGGCGAGCATGTTCTTCCAGATCAGCGGCCTGCAACTGGCGATCAGTGCCGGTTTCGTACTGTTCTCGTCGGTCTGCATTCTGTTCCAGACCAGTGCCATCATTAATGGCGGCGAGCGCAACTACATCATGGCGACCGTCAGCCTGTACGTTTCGATCTACAACCTGTTCGTCAGCCTGCTGCAGATCTTCGGCATCATGAGCCGCGACGACTGATAACGGCTTACCGTTCGCAGGAGTTCGCTTCTGTCGAATGAACACAAGGTTTGCCACGCGATAAACAAACGCCCCGACTCGTCGGGGCGTTTGCGTCTGTAAGATCCGACATGGTGCAGCTGAGCGGGCAGGGGGATCGTACGTCGGGAGCCGTCTGGAGAGGCCTGAACCAGCACTCACCTGCCGTAAAAATCCCTGACCAATCAATCAAAAAATTCATGACCAATCGGTCATATTTATCAAGATTGAGACAATCCTTTCAGCGGCCTATGGCCCACTGGCATATCACTAAAATAATTATCAGGTTATTCCCCAATGTCTGTAGGCATTTTCCTGCTTTTGGCTAATTGACATCATCGTCGAGGGATAGACACAGGATTTCCAAATGTGTCAGTTTGCTTACGCTTCAAAAGGCGAGTGACAGGACTCTCTCGCTACCCGAGGGAGGCTGTCGTATCAAACTGTTCTATCTGTAGACAAGGAAGTGACATGTCGAAAGCTAAAGAAAATGCTGCTCTCTCGGCCGTGCAACTGGCGGCAACCGGCAGCACGGCGTTCAACCAGATCGATACTTTTATCCATACCTACGATCGCGGTGGCAATCTCACGATCAATGGCAAACCGTCGTATTCTGTCGATCAGGCTGCTGACTACATCCTCCGTGACGACGCTGCATGGGTGGATCGTGACGGCAACGGCACCATCAATCTCACCTATACGTTCCTGACCGCTCGACCTTCCGGGTTCGATACGTCGCTGGGGACCTTCAGCGCATTCAACACACAGCAGAAAGCTCAAGCTGTGTTGTCGATGCAATCCTGGGCGGATGTCGCCAAGGTCACGTTTACCCAGGCCGCTTCCGGCGGCGATGGGCACATGACTTTCGGCAACTACAGCGACGGCAGCAGCGGCGGAGCGGCGTTCGCTTATCTGCCGAGCGGCAATAGCCGTTACGATGGACAGTCCTGGTACCTGACCAATAATTCCTACACGGTCAACCTGACGCCAGACAATGGCAACTACGGCCGCCAGACCCTGACCCACGAAATCGGCCACTCCCTGGGCCTGTCTCACCCTGGCGATTACAACGCCGGCGAAGGCAACCCGACTTACAACGATGTCAGCTACGCAGAAGACACGCGTGGTTACAGCGTCATGAGTTACTGGAGTGAATCCAACACCGACCAGAACTTCGTCAAGGGCGGCTCGCCGACCTACTCGTCGGGGCCATTGATGGATGACATCGCAGCCATCCAGCAGCTCTACGGTGCCAACATGAGCACCCGTGCAGGCGACACGGTGTATGGTTTCAACTCCACTGCCGGTCGTGACTTCTACAGCGCAACCTCCGCCTCTTCCAAGGTGGTGTTTTCGGTCTGGGATGGCGGCGGCAAGGACACACTGGATTTCTCCGGTTTCACTCAGAACCAGAAAATCAACCTCAACGAGGCTTCGTTCTCGGATGTGGGCGGCATGGTGGGTAACGTCTCGATCGCCAAGGGCGTGCTGGTCGAAAACGCCGTGGGTGGATCGGGCAACGATCTGCTGGTCGGTAATGCGGCGGCCAACGACCTCAAAGGCGGTGCCGGCAACGACATCATCTACGGCGGTAGCGGTGCGGATTCCCTGTGGGGCGGCGCGGGCGCGGACATTTTTGTGTTCGGTGCCAGTTCCGATTCCAACCGCGCAGCGCAAGACACCATCCGTGACTTCACCCGCGGTCAGGACAAGATCGACGTATCGGCCATTTCGTCGCTGACCTCGCTGCAGTTCGTGAACGCGTTCAGCGGTCATGCGGGCGAAGCCATCCTGAGCTACACCCAGAGCACCAACCTGGGCAGCCTCGCCATTGACTTCACCGGTCAAGGCGTCGCTGACTTCCTGGTCGGTACTGTCGGCCAGGCGGTTGCCACCGATATCGTGGTGTAAACAGGCGTACTCATGGGCGGTCCGCACGGGCCGCCCATGTTCTGGAATAGACCCATCATGAACATCCGTCACCTTTTTCGACACGTGGCAGCGGCCGTTGCGCTGCTGGCAGGGATTTCTGGAGTCAGTATGGCGACGAGTTTGAAGTTACCCAGCCCCGCTGAACTCAGCGGTAAATGGCGACTGTTCACTCAGGCCCAGCCGAGTGAGGTCTGTGAATTGCAACTCAATACCGATGCGCCGCAATTGGGCGGAGACCCGGCCTGTGCCGCGCGTTGGTTGAGCGAGACGCCCATTGGATGGTTTCCCACGCCTGACGGGCTGGCGTTTACCGGCAAGGAAGGTAGCGGTCTGATTCATTTCAACCACATGGGCAATCAGCTGTATCAGGCCCGTTTGCCTGGAGGCGACCTGCTCACGCTGGCGCGTCTGGACGAGCAGAACTGAGCCGCACGGATTCGTAAACCGATCACTTTTACCGATGTCACCCGGCTGCGAACGCGGCCTTCAAGGAAGAATCATGAGTGCGTTGCCGTTGGGTGCCCACCCTCCGCTTTATAAAGCCCTTGGGCACTACAAACGCGCGCTGATCAGCGTCGGCTGTTTTACCGCACTGATCAACGTGTTGATGCTGGCTCCATCCATTTACATGCTGCAGGTCTACGATCGCGTTCTGACCTCGCAGAACCAGACCACGCTGGTCATGCTGACCTTGATGGTGGTCGGCTTTTTTGCCTTCATCGGCCTGCTGGAAATGATCCGCAGCTTCGTGGTGATCCGCATCGGTAGCGAGCTGGAGCGTCGCTTCAACCTGCGCGTCTATCAGGCAGCGTTCGAAAGCAATCTGCATGCAGGGCAGCGCCAGGCGGGGCAGGCGCTGGGTGATCTGACGTTCATTCGCCAGTTTCTGACCGGCCCGGCCTTGTTCGCCTTCTTCGATGCGCCCTGGTTTCCTGTCTATCTGGCGGTGATTTTTCTGTTCGATCCGTGGCTGGGTCTGCTGGCCACCGTGGGCGCCGCGTTGCTGGTGGCGCTGGCCTGCCTGAATGAATGGCTGACCCGCAAACCTCTCGGCGAAGCCAGCGGTTTTTCGCAGCAGTCCTCGCAACTGGCTACCCGTCACCTGCAGCAGGCCGAAGCCATTCAGGCCATGGGCATGCTCGATGCCTTGCGCCGCCGCTGGTTCGATGTGCACGGGCGGTTTCTGGCTCGCCAGAACGACGCCAGTGACACGGGCGCGGTGATCAGTTCGATCAGCAAGGCGCTGCGCCTTTGTCTGCAGTCACTGGTGCTTGGCCTGGGTGCGTTTCTGGTCATTCGCGGCCAGATGACCCCCGGCATGATGATTGCCGGTTCGATCCTGATGGGACGGGTATTGAGTCCGATCGATCAATTGATTGCCGTCTGGAAACAATGGAGTTCGGCGCGTTTGGCGTATGGTCGACTGGATCAACTGCTCAGAACCTATGCCGAACCTGCACAGCGCATGGCCTTGCCAGTGCCGCGTGGTCAGCTGGGTGTCGAGCAAGTCAGCGCTGCGCCACCGGGGGTGAGCGTGCCCATGTTGCATCAGGTCAGCTTTCAATTGAAAGCCGGTGAGGTGCTCGGCGTGCTGGGTGCGTCCGGCTCGGGAAAGTCGACCCTGGCGCGCGTGTTGATCGGAATCTGGCCGGTGCTCGGCGGCGCAGTACGTCTCGACGGTGCCGACATGCATCGTCTGGACCGTGAGGCGCTCGGGCCTTATATCGGTTACCTGCCGCAAGATATCGAACTGTTCAGCGGCACCGTGGCACAGAACATCGCGCGCTTCCGTGAAGGTGACGCCAGCGCTGTGGTGGCTGCGGCGCAACTGGCGGGTGTGCACGAGCTGATTCTGCGTCTGCCGCAGGGTTACGACACTCGCCTGGGCGACGACGGCAGTGGCTTGTCCGGCGGGCAGAAACAACGGGTAGCACTGGCCCGCGCGTTATATGGCGAGTCGAAGCTGGTGGTGCTCGATGAACCCAACTCCAATCTGGACACCGCAGGCGAAGCCGCATTGACCCGGGCAATTGGTGAGCTCAAGGCACGTGGCTGCACGGTGGTGCTGGTCACTCATCGAACCGCGTCCTTGTCGCAGACCGACCAATTGCTGGTGCTCAACGAAGGGCGCATGCAAGCGTTCGGGCCTACGGCACAGGTTCTTCAGGCCCTGTCCGGTCAGGCTTCGCAGCCACAATCTCCCGTGCAGCCGCATCCACCGTCATCACCGCGTCCCGCCGTCGGGCTTTCCATGAGCCGCCAGTACGGCACACAGAACAGGCAGTCCGAAGCATGAGCAGCCCACTCGTTAATGATTACGCCGTTCCGGGCAAGGAGCGCGGCGTGCAATTTTTTACCCGTGCCGGTTGGCTGCTGACGCTGGTCGGTGCTGGCAGTTTCTTTTTATGGGCAAGCCTTGCGCCGTTGGATCAGGGCATCGCAGTGCAGGGCACAGTGGTGGTCTCGGGCAAGCGCAAGGCAGTGCAGTCGCTTGACAGCGGCGTGGTGAGCAGGATTCTGGTCACTGAAGGGCAGGCTGTAAAAGAAGGCGAACCGCTGTTTCGTCTGGATCAGACCCAGGTTGAAGCTGATGTTCAGTCGCTGCGCGCTCAGTATCGTATGGCCTGGGCAAGTCTGGCGCGCTGGCAGAGTGAGCGCGACAACCTGAGCGACGTGAATTTTCCCGCCGAGTTGATTGCCGCCGGGCAGGGGCAGGATCCCGATCCGCGGCTGGCAATGGTGCTCGAAGGGCAACGCCAGTTGTTCAGCAGCCGCCGGCAGGCCCTTGCGCGTGAGCAGGCCGGGCTGCAAGCAAGCATCGAAGGTGCTGGCGCGCAACTGGCCGGCATGCGTCGGGCGCGCGCCGATCTGCTGGCCCAGGCCGATTCGTTACGCCAACAGCTGAGCAACCTGCAACCGCTGGCGCAGAATGGCTTCATTCCGCGCAATCGCCTGCTGGAATACGAGCGTCAGTTGTCCCAGGTCCAGCAGGAAATGGCTCAGAACGCGGGCGAAACCGGGCGGATCGAGCAGGGCATCGTCGAGTCCCGGCTGCGCCTGCAGCAACAGCGTGAGGAGTACCAGAAAGAGGTGCGCACGCAGTGGGCCGATGCGCAGGTCAAAACCCTGACCCTTGAGCAGCAGCTGGCGTCTGCGGGTTTCAGTCTGCAGCACAGCGAGATTCTCGCGCCTGCGGACGGCATTGCCGTGAACCTTGGCGTACACACGGAAGGTGCCGTGGTGCGCGCCGGTCAGACTCTGCTGGAAGTTGTCCCGCAAGGTACCCGGCTTGAAGTCGAAGGCCGTCTGCCGGTCAACCTGATCGATAAGGTCGGCAGTCACCTGCCCGTGGACATTCTGTTCACCGCCTTCAACCAGAACAGCACGCCCCGTGTGACCGGCGAAGTGAGCCTGATCTCTGCCGACCAGCTGGAAGACGAGAAAACCGGTCAGCCTTACTACGTGCTGCGCACCTCGGTGAGTGATGCGGTGATGGAGAAGCTCAACGGCCTGGTGATCAAGCCCGGCATGCCCGCAGAGATGTTCGTGCGCACCGGTGAGCGGTCACTGCTCAATTATCTGTTCAAACCTTTGCTGGATCGTGCCGGCTCCGCGTTGACCGAGGAATAGGATGATCCACTTGACCCGTAAGGCTGCCGCGCTGGCAGCCCTGTTGCTCTGCGTCTCTCCCGCAAGCCATGCCCTGGGGCCGTTTCAGATCTACGAGCAGGCGCTGCGCAATGATCCGGTGTTCCTTGGCGCGTTGAAGGAACGTGACGCCGGGCTGGAAAACCGCGCCATAGGCCGTGCAGGCCTGTTGCCCAGAGTGTCTTACACCTACAACAAGGGGCGTAACGACTCCAAAGCGACCTTGAAGGGCGGCCGTGAAGACACCACTGATCATCGCCATTACAACAGTTTCGGTTCCAGCCTCACGATCCAGCAGCCCCTGCTCGATTACGAGGCCTACGCCAGCTACCGCAAAGGTGTGGCTCAGGCGTTGTTTGCCGACGAGACCTTTCGCGGCAAAAGTCAGGAGTTGCTGGTTCGGGTTCTGACGGCCTACACCCAGGCGCTGTTCGCTCAGGACCAGATCAACATCGCCCAGGCCAAGCAACAGGCGTTCGAGCGTCAGTTCGAACAGAACCGGCAGATGTTTCAACAAGGCGAGGGCACTCGTACCGACATTCTTGAAGCCGAATCGCGCAACGAACTGGCGATTGCCGAGCAGATCGAAGCTCGCGATGAACAGGATGCCGCCTTGCGTGAACTGGGAGCGCTGTTGGGTGAGCAGGCGATCTCCATCGAGCAACTGGACCCGCTCAGGGATAGCTTTCAGGCCATGGTTCTGGAACCGTCAAGTTTCAGTGAGTGGCATGCGCTGGCAATGGCCAACAGCCCGATTCTCGCCTCGCAACGCCAGGCCCTGGAAGTGGCTCGTTACGAAGTGGAGCGTAACCGCGCGGGGCATCTGCCGAGGGTCAATGCGTATGCGAGCATTCGCCAGAACGAGTCCGACAGCGGTAATACCTACAACCAGCGTTACGACACCAATACGGTGGGCATTGAGGTCAGTCTGCCGCTGTACGCAGGCGGCGGCACCAGCGCCTCGGTGCGTCAGGCCAACAGCGTGAGGGAGCAGGCGGAGTACGAGTTGGAAGGCAAGACGCGGGAAACCCTGATCGAACTGCGTCGGCAGTTCAATGCGTCCACTTCCGGTGTGAACAAACTGCGCGCCTATCAAAAGGCGCTGGTGTCGGCGCAGGCGCTGGTCGAGTCGACGCGGCAGAGCATACTGGGCGGCGAACGCATCAACCTCGATGCGCTCAACGCCGAACAGCAGCTCTACAGCACGCGCCGCGACCTGGCGCGTGCCCGATATGACTACCTGATGGCCTGGATCAAGTTGCATTATCACGCAGGCACCTTGCGCGATACGGATCTGGCGCGTATCGACGAGGCGTTCGTACAGCCTCGTTGAGCACGCCTCAGGCTTTTTTGCCGAAGCGCTTCAACGAGAACGCTGACAGGTCCACATCGCTGGTGCCATGCAGACAACGCTGGGCCAGCGCCAGCCCCAGTCCGGCCGAATGCTTGAAACCGTGCCCGGAACAGGCCGAGACCACCGTCACATTTTTCAGGTGCGGGTGGTCGTCGATGATGAAATGGTAGTCCGGCGTCACGGTGTAGGCGCATACCGATGACTTCACTACCTCTGCCTTGAGTCCTGCGATCTTGCCGCTCACCTGCGTCTTGAACATCGTCCGCTCATCCTCGGCACTGACGCTGCGGTCCAGCTCGCACGCCGCAGATGCCTGCAGGTATTGCTCGGTGGCAATCTTCATGCTGCCTTCGCCGGGCAATGGCGGAAAGCCGTAATTGATGTCCATCTCGCCAGGGCCGTGGGTCAGGATGAAGCTGGGCGATACCGGGGCGAATGCGGCAGTGTCTTCCAGTGCGAACCAGAACAGTTGCTGCCGACAGACTCGCAACAGATCGGTAAACGGTTCGCCGAGCAGTTGTGACGACCACATCCCGGCACTGACCACTACCTTGTTCGCGAGGATCGACCCCTGATCAGTCGTGATGCGCACCTGGTCACCCTGAGGCTGCAAGCGGGTGACGGTTTCGTTCATACGGATACGCGCGCCCAGTTTTTCGGCCAGTTGCAACTGAACGGCGATGCAGCGCTCGGGCCTTACGAAGCCTCCGTCAGGTTCGAAATAGCCAATGGCGGTCTCCAGGATCGGACTGAACTGGGGGAATCGTTCGCGAATGGCCCCGGCTGAAAGCACCTCATGCTTTACAGCATACTCACGGGCAAGGGCGATGGTCTTGTGGGTGAAATCTTCCGGGTCGTGTGGGTCATAGGCCGGGCTGGATGTCATCACCAACACGCCGCACTGCTCGAACAGGGATTCACCGGTCAACGCTTCAAGCTCGCGCCAGATGCGCTGCGAATGGCGCACCAGCGGCAGGTATTGCGGTCCTTCACCTACCGATAGCCGGGTGATGCGCGTATCGCCATGGCTGGAACCCTGCGTGTGTGGCGGTGCGTACCGGTCGATCCCCAGCACATCTGCACCTTGTCTGGCCAACTGATACAGCGTTGCGGCACCCATCGCGCCCAGGCCGAGAACGGCCACCTCACATTGTTGCTCCATCTTGCAGACTGCCTCGGGTAAAGGATCCATTTCAGAGGCAAGCGCGTCAGGAATCAACAGTCATTTTCATCTATCGATAGGCCGGGGCATGACCACGCATATTCGGGGCTGGATTTGAATCAAGTAGATGTAAGATTTTTGGCTTGCACTCATCGCCGGTTTTAAGGTTCGAAATTCGTCAGAAGTTGTCCACGGAAATCGTGGGTATGTCTGTGGGTAACTTTTTGAAACCCTTGAATGACGTGGGGTGCAGCTGTGTGGTTAATTTATGAACAGCTCATGTTTCGCTCCCACGCTGAGCAGTGATTTGCCCGCAAATCACTGCGTTGCCGAGTGCCATGGCGCACAAAAAGGAAATTTTTTCGTTGTCCGGGGCGTGTGAATGACGCGTTCCTGCATGACAAAAATCTGCCGTTGGCGCACCTGAGTGACCGTTGCGTCAGGCCGGTTCCACAATCATTCATCAGGTCGCTCCGGGCGTAGCTGACGGGCTCGATCTCCCTGCGCAGGGTGCGAAAGCGGAGCCGTCACAATCGGATGCTATATTTTTTTGCCGTGCGCAGCGCTCGAAAAATCTATCGTTGTACAGAATTCAGCCAACTAAGCCGCGACAAAGGCGTTCGGAAAACCGAATGTTTTGCACCGTATCACGGCGCAATTTCGGTGCGTGTTACTACAACTACTGGCGGGGCTGCGTCAAACAAGACGTGTACGGACAGCCCGACACTTCGTTGATGACAACCTTATTAAAACATTTGCTGGAAGTTGCGCATGATTGTGCGGATTTTACGGGCATGCCCTGTTTCAGTGCCGCGCCACATTCGGTAAACCGAATGTCGTCATGGTGGCCTCAATAGGCACGATAGAAAAACACCACAAGATAATTGTCTTACATTAATTTAAAGTATGCGATTCGCGGCACCGGACGCCTGGAGACTCTTGAAGTCCGTACCCGAAGTATTCCTGATATTCGACGGAAGTGATTATCATCGTGAGGGGAATGGATGGATGAGTGTGCTATGAACAACGACTCATTGCCGATGGAGCATGAGGTTCTCGATATCTTTGGCACTCTGCAGTCCTTTATCCGCAAGGCAGCACCGCTCAATGTCGATATGGTTCTGGAAGGCGAAACCGGCACGGGGAAAGACACGCTTGCCCGCCGGATTCACCAATTGTCCGGCCGGGAAGGGCCGCTGATTGCGATCAACTGTGCTGCGGTGCCCGAGCAACTGGCCGAGAGCGAGCTGTTCGGTGTGATGGCCGGCGCCTACACCGGTGCCTCCAAGTCCAGAGCGGGGTATATCGAAGCCTCTCACAACGGCACTCTGTATCTGGACGAGATCGACAGCATGCCGCTGCTGCTGCAGGCCAAGCTGTTACGTGTGCTGGAGATGCGCGGAATAGAGCGGCTGGGTTCCACACGGTTCGTGGCGTTGAACCTTCGGGTGATCGTGGCAACCCAGACTCCGCTGGAAAAACTCGTCGAGGAAGGCAAGTTCCGCCGCGACCTGTTTTTCCGGCTCAATGTCATCAAGATTCAGTTGCCGACCTTGCGCTCCCGACTGGATCATCTGCCTTCGCTGTTCGAGCGATTTGTCGTCGAGACCGCCGAAAAGCATGGTCAGCCCATCCCGGTGCGTGATCCGCATGTCCTCAACCGGCTGCTCAGCCACCGCTGGCCCGGTAATATTCGCGAACTCAAATGTGCGGCAGAGCGTTTCGTTCTGGGTATGCCGCCGCTCAGTAGCGAGAACGATTCTCAGACTGAAAACAGTATTCATTTGAAGAGTTACCTTCGACAGTTCGAGAAAGCACTTATTCAGGATTGTCTGTCGCGCCATCCCAAGAGCATCGACTCGGTTATCAATGAACTGGGTATTCCCCGGCGCACGCTGTATCACCGCATGAAGAGCCTGAGCATCAACTCGCCCGAGCTGTGATCATCACCATGAAATGATTGTTGTCATTCAATGGAACCGCTTTTGACTATCGGCCACTCATGCTTCGAACACACATGATGTGTTCGAACATTCTCGATGATCAGGAGTAATAACTATGGCTGGTACTGCTTCGCTCGGCGCTTCGATGGCTGCAATGACCAAAATGGATGCAACTGCGGCTGCAACCACAACAATGAACGCTGAAGCCCAATCCAACAAAATGATGACCGATACCGTAAACGGTATCGCCAGCGCCTATCAGGACTCCGCCACCAAGGCGCAGAACTCTGCACAGCAAACCGGTAAGGCGATCAACTACTAAGTGGTTGGCGTGCCCTCTCGGTTGATACCGGGAGGGCTTCAACCTGTGCGGTTTTCAAGGAGTGGATTCATGATTTCTTCTACTGCAAGCGTTCCACAAAGTGCCTCCTTCCAAAGTACCTTCGCCAGTACGCAGATGACCTCCATGCAGTCCGATTCGGGCGGCGCGGCAGGCAAGATCGCTTCGCTGCTGGGCGATTCGATGTTCGAAAAAAAAGGCAGCGGTGCCAACATCCGTGATACCGACAATCCATTGCTTGGCATGGTCGCCGATCACATGGACAAGAATCCGGGTAAATACGGCAAACCCGACGACGCCACAGGCAATGTCAACGGTTGGCGCGACGAGCTTTCCGAAGACAAGTACCTGAACAGTGAAGAGAAGGAAGCGTTCACCAAAGGGCTTGAAGGACTGATCACCGAGTTCCTCAGTGGCGGCTCGACCGGCAGCGCTTCCGGCGGTGCGGGTACCGGGCAGGGCGTGGGTTCCGGTCAGAATCCTGCGTCCAACTGGGGCGCACCGGCTGCCAACAGCGGCAATGCGTCGGGCGGCGGTCTGCAGGAGCTTCTGGCGGCGCTGCTCGGTAGCCTGGGCGAGGAAAAGCTCGACAACCTTCTGCAACCCAACACCAGCCCCAATGCCAAGAGCGGTCAGACGACGTTCTCGTTCGAAGACAAGGATGTGCTCAAGGAAGTGTCGCGTTTCATGGACATGCACCCTGAAGAATTCGGCAAGCCTGATGGCAAGTCCAAGGACTGGATGGGCGAGTTGTCCGAAGGCGACAACGTCATGTCCAAAGGCGAAAGCGAGCAGTTCCAGAAAGCCATTGACATGATCAAGGGCGAAATCAAGGGCAGCGCGCAAGGCGACTCACTGGGCGGCCTGTTTCCGAACGCGGAACAGAATTTCCAGAACGGCGGCGCGGGCAACACCCTGAAAACCGATGCCAGCATCGCGGCGGGCAATGTCCTGTCGGTTCTGGTTCAGCAAAGCACCACCAACTATCGCGGTTGATGGGTAAACCTTCGTCTTGGCAGGAGAATCAACTATGGCGATCACTCGCATATCCCATCATCAATCGGGTCTTCCCGAGCTTGATGCAGCGTCAGATGCGGCTCCTGCCGAGGCGGACATCAGCTGGTTCAACGCGGCCATGCGCTCGAACGCAGCGCCTGCGCAAAGCGACCCGCAACGAATGATCTCGCCGATCTCCGAGGCGTCGCTTGCCTACCAGAAAGATTCGGAAAAGGTCGACCGCAATCTGCAGCGCGCCGCCCGTTCCAACGATCCGCAAACCCTGATCGAGGCCAACCGTTCGTTGTCTTCGTTCTATCTGGAAAGTCTGTTGAGCGCCAAGCTGGTGAGCAAGGCCGCCCAGACCGTGGAAAAACTGACCAGTCTGCAATAAGGCGTGATTATGCATCCCAGGACAGTCAGGTGTGTCGTGGTCGTTCTGTTGGCATTACTGATGGCCGGTTGTGGTGATCGCATGGAATTGCATCGCGACCTGACCGAACAGGACGCCAACGAAGTTCTGGCCGAACTCGCCAGCAAAAACATCGATGCGCAGAAGCGTCTCGACAAGGGCGGTGTTGCAGTGCTCGTGTCCACGCAGGACATTTCCCGGGCCGTGCGGGTACTGGAAGCCGTGGGTTTGCCGCGCCGTTCCCGCTCCACACTGGGCCAGGTGTTTCGCAAGGAAGGCGTGATTTCATCGCCGCTGGAAGAGCGGGCCCGCTACATCTATGCCCTGTCTCAGGAGCTAGAGCAGACCCTGTCGCAAATAGACGGCGTGGTCGTTGCCAGGGTCCACGTGGTTCTGCCCGAGCGCATCGCGCCGGGGGAGCCTGTGCAACCGGCGTCGGCTGCTGTGTTCATCAAGCATCGGGCCGACCTGGAGCCTGACAGCGTGCTGCCGCGCATCCGGCGTATGGTCGCCAGCAGTATTCCCGGCATGACCAATGCGGACGAACGGAAACTGGCCGTGGTGTTCGTGCCGGCCCAGGGTTACCAGGAGACGGTGGAAATGGTCAGCATCGGGCCGTTCAACGTCACGCGTGAACGTTTCGAGTTCCTGCAGTGGGTTGCAGCGCTGTGTGGGGTTGGACTGGTGCTGCTGCTGGCCGGTCTGTGGGCGCTCAATCCGCGTCTGCGAGAACGTCTGCTACGCAGAAACACTACGCCGCCTTCGAGCGAAACCTCGCTATGAATATCAGCGAGCCTCAGGCGCTGATCTGGGTTCGCTGGTGGGCTCAGGGCTGGCGCGACGCTCACGCCAGTTGGCAGCTGTCGGAGCAGGCCCGGGCCAATGCCTCGACCCTGCATCTGCTGGAGCAGGTCAGTGCGCAGTCGGCCGATCGCTGTCTTGGCATGACGTCGGCGATACCGCCGCAGCCCGAAGCGTTGTTGATGCCCTTGCTGGATCTTGATCCGCAGGAGTGGGCGCTGGCGCTGAGGCTGTGTGTGACGGTCTGCGCCGGTACCCATCGACAGCGAACCTCTGGTCTGGATGAGTCTGCCCACCTGTGGTGTCGCCGGCTCGGCAAGGGATTGCAGCCGGGTCGCTGGATGCCCGGTCAGTGGAACCCCGATCCCTGCGAGGTGGCCGGATTGAGTCTGTTGCGCCGCCGTGTCGGTGAACGGCTGTGGCAGAGGCTGCGACTCAGGTTTGCGCGCACCGCGGTCGAGGAAGCCGAGCGGATGGTTTTCGAAGAGGTGCCTGCCGTGCGTCTGCGTGCGCTGTGGCAGGCCATCGCCGGGTACGTACTGAACGCTCGTAATGAAGGAAACACTCATGTTGACCCGTCGCAGTCTGAACCTTCCAGCTGATCGAATCACACTCATCGAGCCGCTGTTGCGTCGGGAGACCCTTGAGGATTGTCTGCTGGCCGATGAGGTATTGCATGACGCCCGTACCCAGGCCGAGGCCATTCTCGCCGAGGCCCATGCCGAAGCCGATGTGTTGCGTCAGTCCTGTGAAGAGCAGGCGCGGGCCGAGGTCTGGGAAGAGGCGCGGGCGTTGCTCGATGACTTGCGCACCCAGCGCGAGCAGGCCCTGGAAACGTTGGTCGAGACGGCCGCGCAATTGGTGAGCCAGGCATTGGGAAGTCTGCTGGAGAAAATCCCGACCGATAAAAAGGTCAGGTCGGTGATTCGTCAGTTGGTGCTGGCCAGTTCGAATCAGGAGACCGCCTTGCTGTTCTGCCATCCCGATCAGTTGGAAGCGGTGGCGCTGAATCTTGAAACACATGATCAGCCTGGCTGGACCCTGCGAACCGATGCCAGCCTTGACCCGGACGCGATCAGCCTGCGCACGGAACACGGGGATTTCAGCCTCAGCTGGAGCGGCTTGCAGCAACAGATCTGGCCTTGAACATCAGGTTCTGGAACCAAAACCGGTGCCTTGCCACTCAGTCAGCAGTTTCCGGACCAGGAGTATCACCATGCTTTCTTCAGATGCACTCAGACGCCGTCTCGACAGTAATTTTGAAAACGCCCAGCAGGATCTGGATTCGGCTGCGCTGAATATGGATGCCTTTTCCCCCGAAGACTGGCACGCCTTCAACTCGGCCATTCGCCAGTCATCCACCGCCAGTTGGGCCGCCAACCAGGAGATTGTGGTCAAGCACAACCTGGCCAAGGCGATCATCAATGAAATCCGTTGACCTGCTCGCCACGGTCGAGCGTTGGCTCGACAGTGGTAAGGCCGAGTTGCTGTTGCAGATCGATCAGCAGCCGCTGCGCATTCAACGTGGCACCAACGGGCTGATCTATACCGCGCCGCTCAGCGCGGCCTGGCGTGGCGACGATGAAAGCCTGGCCGCCGCACTGCGGTTGTCGGGCCCCAGCATTCGACGTTTCAGCGCGGCGCTGGCACTGGACCCGCAAAGCCATCGGCTCTGTCTGGTGCAGTTCCAGTCGTTCCAGGGCACCTCGCCGGTCATCAGCATCATTGAGGCGCTGGTCAACCAGCGTGACGTGTGGGAGTCGATGCTCGAAGCGGCAGCATCGCCTGTAAAACGCCCGGTTCGTCCTCTGTCTCTGGGGAATTCGTATGTTTAAGCAGTGCCTGAAACGTTTTTTCTGGATTTCAGTGTTGTGCGTGCAGGCTGAAGTCGCCACCGCTGGCGTGCCTGAAGAGTGGCGCCAGTCCGCCTATGCGTATGAGGCGTCGCAAACCCCCTTGACCACCGTGTTGTCGGATTTCGCCAGCTCGTACGGGGTGGGTATCGACAGCCGGGGTATCACCGGTGTGGTGGATGCGAAGATCCGCGCGGGCAACGCTCAGGAATTTCTTGATCGTCTGGCGCTGGAACATCAGTTCCAGTGGTTTCTGTACAACGGCAAGCTGTACGTGAGCCCGCAATCGAGCCAGGTGTCCCAGCGCCTTGAAGTGTCGGCTGATGCCGCGCCGGATCTGAAGCAGGCGCTGACCGACATCGGCCTGCTGGACAAACGTTTCGGCTGGGGCGAGTTGCCGGATGAAGGCGTGGTGCTGGTCAGCGGACCGGCTCGCTATGTGGAACTGATTCGCGGTTTCAGCAAGGAGAAGGTCAAGGCACAGGACAAGCATCAGGTCATGATGTTTTCGTTGCGCTACGCCGCCGTGGCCGATCGCGAGATTCAATACCGCGAGCAGAGCATCACCATTCCGGGTGTCGCGACCCTGCTGGACGGCTTGCTGGAAAGTCAGCGCAGGCCTCCGTTGCCGCAGGACCCGGCCGCCAACATTCGCGCCATGCAGGACATGGCCGAGATGGGCCAGAGCAAGATCATGAACCTGGCCAGCAGCCGCAAGGCCGCACCCGCACGCAGCGGTGAGAGCAAGTCCAACAGCAACCGCCGTGTGGTGGCGGACGTGCGCAACAACGCCGTGCTGATCTACGATGATCCCGAAAAGCGCGACACCTATCAGCAACTGGTACAGCAGCTCGATCAGCCCAGTAATCTGGTGGAAATCGACGCGGTCATCCTCGACATCGATCGCAGTCAGCTGAGCAGCCTGGAATCCCGATGGTCTGCACGTGCAGGCTCGGTCAACTTCGGCAGTTCCTTGCTGACCGGAGGTTCCTCTACCCTGTTCATCAACGATTTCGACCGTTTCTTTGCCGATATACAGGCACTCGAAGGGCAGGGGGTTGCCTCGGTCATTGCCCGACCTTCGGTACTGACGCTGGAAAACCAGCCCGCGGTGATTGATTTCAGCCGAACCGCTTATATCACCACCACCGGAGAGCGGGTCGCGAACGTTCAGCCGGTGACGGCGGGCACCAGCCTGCGGGTCATTCCACGGACCATCGCCGGTGAACAGCCCAACCGGTTTCAGTTGATCGTCGATATCGAAGACGGCCAGCTCGAGCGCACCCGCGACAACGATACGCCGGATGTGAAGCGTGGCACGGTCAGTACTCAGGCGGTCATCGGAGAAAACCGTTCGCTGGTCATCGGCGGTTTTCACGTCGACGAGAGTGGAGAACGTCAGGACAAGGTACCGATTCTCGGAAGCCTGCCTGTGATCGGCGCGCTGTTCACGTCAAAGCGCCATGAAGTCTCTCGACGTGAACGTTTATTCATCCTCACGCCCCGGCTGGTGGGCGATCAGCTCGACCCATCGCGCTATATCGCCAGGGAAAACCGCCCGCAACTCGACAGAGCCCTTGCGCTGAGCGGCTCGCCCAGTACCCGGCAGCAAAAGAGGGACCTGGTGGGCAAGGCGTTTTCGGAACTGGCCAATGGACGACTGCCGCCTGATGTCAAAGAGTCATCATCTGGCGTGGCGCTGAAGGACCTGTGTAGAGTGGATCAGGGTCTTTCGATCGATGCGTCTCGGGGACAATGGTTCAGAGGCGACACCTTCGATGTCACCGTCGGGGTGGTTCGCAACGACAGTGCCCGTGCCAAGGCTTTTTCACTGGCGTCCTGTGCCGGTGCTCGGACACTTGCAGTAACAATGTTACCCGTAACGGAGTTGCAGCCGGGCCAGTCCACCGAAGTGTTCGTGGCCACCCGATCTGCCGCCGCCACTGCGGTGCCTGCAGCCCCTGTGAGAGTTTCAATATTGCCGCCTTGATGCCGATGTTGATACATGGATATACCGTGCCTGACGGTGCAATCGTTCATATCCGGCACTCGTAATACGCGTTAACGGTCATTTCAATACAGTCCTTTTGTCGGGAGATTCCTAAATGAAGTGGGTGCGTGTGGGTACCTTGTTTGTCGTCGCGGTATTGTTGAGCGCCTGTGCGACAATGCAACCATCTTGTTTTTCCAGTGATTGCCAGCAACTTGGCGCCAACAATTCCAGCCTTAAAGTTTGGTGGTCGCCGGAATTGCGCAACGATTCATCCGAATACAGCCTGGTACATCTGAATGACTGAAACGATTTTGCGCAGTAATGATCAGCGGGACTTCTTCGTCAGTATCGGCCAGCAGCGGCCGAGTACCTGGCAATGGGCTCCGGGGATCGACTTCGTTCATCGCAAGGATAGCGTGGGCTGGGGGCTGTCGCTGATGATCGAGCGCAGAGCCCAACGGCCGGATCTGTTTTCCGACGCGCTCAAGCGTCGATTCGAGAATATCGAATCTTATGATGGTTACTTTATTTGCCTGGACAGCCAGCAACGGTTTGTCGTGTGGCATGAATTGGATCCTGACTATCGGCGTGAGGACGCCCTTCAGGAATTGGTCGGCGAGTTTCTGATGCTGGCAGGGTTCAACAACTGAATTCGGAATATTTGTTCCAGCCGGAACCGGACGCCATTAATTTTCCACTCACTTGTCGCCGCGGTCTGTTTACCGCAATGACTAACTTGAGGATTATTCAATGGCGAACTCCCAACGCGACATGCAACGTTTTATTGCCCGCCTAAGTGCCACACTCGGTACACCGTTAACCCTGCAGAATGGCGTGTGCGCGCTCTACGACGGTCAGCAGCGTCAGGCGGCCGTTATTGAAGTCGCTGCGCACAGCGACCATGTGGTTATTCATAGCCGGCTTGGCCATTTGCGCAAAAGCCCGGAAAACCTGCAACGCCTCCTTGCCACGAACTTTGACACCGCGAAACTGCGCGGCTGCTGGCTCGCCCTTGATCAGCAGGACGTGCGTCTGTGCACCCAGCGTGAGTTGGCGGGCCTTGACGAGGACACGTTCTGTGATCTGGTAAACGGCTTCATTGCCCAGACCCAGCAGACCCGAACTGCCGTGGTTTCCCTGCTCAATTGACCGAAACGTCGGGAACCGCAGGTGCGCTGCGGGCCACACAGCGATGAGTGTCATGGCGGTCATGCCTGCCAGTGACACCGACGGATCGGCGGAATCGACTGTCGTTTTCCGACACATTCACTGATGGAGCGGGGTAAGCAATGTCTGATTTAACAAGCCTTTCAGGTTCGATGGGCAACCTGTCCAGCCTTCCCGGCGTGGGCGGCACGAGTATGGGCATCGGGGCGTCGCTGGCCGGTGCCGGTCAGGGCGCGCAGGGCGGCCAGTCCGCGCTGCAGGAGCTGGCCGGCATGCTGGCGGAGATGCTGCTGGGTTCCGGTTCCGGTTCAGGCTCGGGTGCAGGCTCGGGTGCAGGCGGTGGACAATCGGCCGGCAAAACCGGTCAGGGCGGACAAAGCGATCTGGACTCGCTGCTGCAGTCGCTCCAGGGCAACGGTCAGGGCGGTGACAAGCAGACCAAGGATTCCGGCGCTGCCGGCGGCGGCGAAAAGGAACTGCTGACTCAGGTCTTGATGGCCCTGTTCGAGAAGATCCTTGGCGGCTCGGATTCATCATCCGGCGCGGGCAACGGCTCTGGCGGTGGTTCGGGCGGCGCCAGTGGCATTGGCGGTGGCGGAACCGGCGCCAGCAAAGATGCCGGTGCTCTCGGTCAAGGGCAGGGACTCGGCGGCACTCAGGGTGCTACGGGCGGATCGAACACTGAGGATCTGGTCAACACGCTGATGCAGAAACTGGGTGGTGGATCGCTGGATAACTCCATTCAGCCGACTGCCGATGGCGGCGGTGAGGTGTCCCAGAACGGCAAGCTCAAAGAGCTGCTGGAAATGATCGCTCAGTTCATGGACAGCCATCCGGAGACTTTCAACCAGCCGTCTGATGCTGCGGGCAAAGGTGGTGGTGGCGGAACACCTTCCTTAGGCGGCGGTGGCGGTGGCGGAGGTGGTGGCGGTACACCTTCCGTAGGTGGTGGCGGAGGCGGTGGCGGAACACCTTCTTTAGGTGGCGGTGGCGGTGGCGGTACTCCTTCCGTAGGTGGCGGTGGTGGCGGAGGCGGTGGCGGTGGCGGAATACCTTCGGTGGGCGGCGGTGGCGGGGGTGGTGGCGGTACACCTTCCATAGGCGGTGGCGGTGGTACGCCTGCACCGACCGGCCCGACGGGAACACCTTCCCCCACCGGTCCGACCGGCACAGGCACCAGCGGCTCGGCCACTCCGGTCTCTTTCCCGACGGCCTCGGGCACGCCGACCGTCGTCAACGAGACCATCAAGGTGGGGCCTGGCGAGACGTTCGACGGCGGCGGCAAGACTTTCACCGCAGGCAAGGCGCTGGGAGATGGCGGACAGGGCGAGGGACAGAAGCCGATGTTCGAACTGGCTGAGGGCGCCACCCTGAAAAACGTGGTGTTGGGTGACAACGCTGCCGACGGTGTGCATGTCCGTGCTGCCAGCGAAAAAGCCGTGAACGTGGATAACGTCCATTGGACCAATGTCGGCGAAGACGCGCTGACCGTGAAGGGTGAGGGCGGTGCCAAGGTCACTAACCTGAACATCACCAACAGCAGTGCCCAAGGCGCCAATGACAAAGTGTTCCAGCTCAACGCCGATGCAAACGTGAACGTGGACAACTTCAAGGTCAAGGATTTCGGCACCTTCATGCGCACCAATGGCGGGCAGCAGGGTGACTGGAACCTGGACCTGAAAAACATCAGCGCTGAAGACGGCAAGTTCTCCTTCGTGAAGAGCGACAGCGAAGGCCTGAACCTGACCACCAGCGGCATTGATCTGAAGAATGTCGAGAACGCCTACAGCAAGCTGCCAGGCTCGACCAACCACAAGGAGGCTTGAGATGACGGTCACGCGACAACCGCAACCGCTGCAAGAGGCGCAGGACACCCCTGAAGAACGCTCCTGGGCAGCGCTGGTGCGTGCCGGGGGCTATCTGTCTCCGGCACAGCGCCAGGCCTTCGAGAAAGCTATCGCGCTGGTTACCGACCGGATGCGCGACACCCTGGAAAAGCCGGCCACTCAGGTGGGCGATCGCTTCAGTCTGGATCATTACGTCGACAGCCTTGAACCGGGCTTCAAGCGTGATGCAGGCCAGGGCGAACTGCAGGGCGATGCGGCGCTGACAGCGTTCTGGATCGTACGCCTGATGGCAGACCGTCTGCTTGAAGCGGCGGGTGGCAAACCGAACGTGCATTGAAGCGCTGATCGTGGAAAACAAAACGGGCTCCTGTGAGCCCGTTTTTTTATGGGTGGGTTTTGTCGAATTGGCTTCTGGCCGGAATCCGCCAGTAGCGCTGTCGCCCAGCGAACGCAGGACGGTGGGAGGCGGCTTGCCGGCGATCTGCCGGGGACCGGCAGCAAAGCCCGCACACGCGGTGTATCGGATGCAACCTGGGGCTGCCGCGCTGCCCATCTCTACCTTGGTGGCCTGCGAGAGCGCCCACGCCCTGCGGGCAGACAGGCGCTGGCGTGCAGTTTCAGAAGATCACGGAGTGTCTGATAAGCGCGGAGAAGTCCGCTCACGAAAACAGAGGGAGAAACGGCTGTCGTCAGACAGCCGTCGGTGCCGGGCGGGAAGTGTCAGTGGGTGGCGGGCTTCATGAAGCGCTCTTTTTCGAACTCCATGTAGATGATCGTTCTGGGGACCGGCGTTGCGTTGACCGCGAAGTGATCCAGCGCGCCGTCGAAGATCGCGCCTGTTCCCGGTTGCTGGTGATAGAACTCGCCTGCCACATTCAGGTACGAGAAGTTCGCTTCGTCCGCAGCACTCAGGGTGATGTGCATCTGCAGCAGGCCTTCGTCGGTCAGTTCCGGGTGGCGATGAATACTCAACAGGGTGTGCGGAGCCAGGCGCGCCAGCGCCAGCACCTTGATGCCCTTGAGCGGTGCGAACAGGGCCAGGGTGCGCGGCAGGGCCGCCTGGGCCGGACCGATAGGCGTGTCCCGGAACAGCAGTGCGTACTGGGTCCAGTCGCTGTTGCCGCCTGCGGCGCCCCAGCCTTTGAGCCAGCCGTAATCACCCCCTTGCCGCAGGTGTTCGCTGATTTCGGTATGAACCTGCTGATGGGACTTGTCGGTACGATCGATGTCGAGCAGCGGCGCGTCCATGGCGGCGACCTCTTGCTGGATCACGGAGCAATTGGCAACCAGATGGGCGAGTGCGGGAAAGTCGTCGAGCGAATAAAAGGCCGTGATCATTTTCGGTATTCCTTGAGAACGCAAAAGAGAGCTCGTGGTGCAGTCAGGACTGCACCACGAGGGTGTTCAACAGACGTTTGACTGACACCCAGGCGCGTCAGGCCCTGAATTCCATCCCGTCCTTTTTCAAGGCCTGCGCCGTGGCGATAACCTCTTTGGTCGGGCGAGACATCTCACCGTCCACGCTGAAGCTGCTCGGCCTGTTCTGATCTTCCCCGTAGTTGAAGTTGATCTTGGCCAGCGTCTTGTTGACGTTGACTGCCGCCGAGCTGCTGGCGCTCAGCAGAGGCGTCGGGGTCGTGAAACCGTCGGACTGACCCGCCAGCTTGAACACCGTGATGGCCTTGATCCGCAGGTTGTCACGGTCATTGAGCATGCCGATGATTTCCTTTTGGGTGATGCTGCCGTCGCGGGTGCCTTGGTCGACTTTCTGCATCATCTCGTCCTTGGGCTCCAGACGAACCCGTGCCATGGTGCCGGGGCTGGCTTTCATCTGGCCGATCAATGACTTCAGGTTGGGCTCCTCGGCAATCAGTTGGGCAATGTTCTCGGCGTTGCTCGGAGAGTGCAGACTGCCCAGCATGCTCATGATTTTCGAGGCGACACTTTGCTCATCCAGACGCGAAAGGTTGGTGTAGTTGCTTTCATGACGGGCGTTATCGAGCACCGAATGTTTATCGATAGCCGAATCGTGTTTGGTCGTTGCACGGCTCAGGGCCAGCAGCGCAGCTTTTTGCGCGCTGTTATTCGAAGGGCGTTCCTTGAAAAGCGTGTTGAGCCCATCCAGGTGTGCCTGGATTTTCTCTTTCGGCGTTTTGTCTGCGTACTCGGGTTGTTTCGCGTCCGCCAGTCGCGTCAGCTCTTTTTGCGTTGGCTTGTCCTTGAACGCGCCGTCCAGCTGTTTGCTCAGCTTCGTCAGTTCCGCAGTGGTCATGGCCACCCCTTCCTTGGTCTGGAACTTGGTGCGTTTGGTGGTTCTGGAATCGATTGAGGCAGTGACCGTCGCGTTGGGGCCGAATGCGGAGGCCTGCGCGCCCGGCTGTGCCACTGCAGCAGGCGTCGGGGCTGCAGCTGAAGGCTGGGTGGTCGTTGCCGGCTGCGCTGCAGCGGTCTGATCGGTGTGGCCAAGGTTGATCTGCGCACGTGCGTAGGCGGTGACACCGGCCGAGTTGGCAAGGCGTACCCGGTTATTGGATTTTTCGTCCAGCAGGCCCTTGTCATTTTCCTGGGTCGCCGAGTATTTGGTAAACGTGGCCAGGTTAAGGTTGATGTTGGCACCGATGCCTGCCCGGGCGCCCGCAGTCCACTCTTTTTCATTGGGATCGCTCAGCCCCAGCTCGACGCGAAGCTCAACACCCACGCCACCGGTTGCATCTGCATTGAAGCGCTTCATCGAGTGCGCTTCGTGAGCCGTGCCGTTCTTGAGTACGTCCAGCGCATTGACCTTGCCGCCAAACAGATCGTCGACAAACTGGTCGATTTTTTCGTCAGGCACGGTGAAGGCTGTGCCGCTGCGCGACATGCCGGTCCCCTGTAACGTGCCGTCGCCGCCAAGGCGAAGGGCCACAAAGCCCCGTTGATCATTGATGTTGTACTCACCGAAGTTGGGCACCAGTCTCTGACCGCCGCCCAGGCCCGCGCTGCCGCTGACACCGCCTTCGTGGAACATGTAGACCGTCACGCCCTTGTCACCGCGCTCGGCATTGAACGCGTAGTTGCGTGCCACGCCGAGCGAAGCGCTGGGCCAGGGGCCTGCACCCATATTGGCCAGGCTGATGAACGGGGTCGTCGCAGTGACGCCATAGCTGCGTGACATGGCAATTTCATCGTCAGGGTGCTCAAGGTGTTTGAGCGCGCTTTTCATTTTGTCGGCCAGATCCGCCTGGCTCGTCGCACCCATCGCCGCGCGCATGTTCACACTGGTGGCGTGAGTCGGGTCCTTGAAGCCGTTGAGAAACGACTTGATGCTGTCGTAGCCGTCTTCCAGCTGCTTGTGCCCGCTGAACCCCATTTCGGTCACGACCTTGACGGGGTTGTCGTTGTACTGCTTGTTGATTGCGTTCAGCTCGGTCTTGAGCGCTTTCAAATGGGTGGCGTTATCCACTTCAGGATTGCGCGTCTCGGCCTTGTCGATCAGCTTGCCTACCTTGTCCAGCGTCACCACATCCAGCGCCAGACGTGCCTTGCTCAAGGCGAGCTTGTCACTCTGACTGCGCCGGTGATCGGGAGACGTATCGCCGTCCAGGTGCTTGAGCTTCATGCCGTTGTCATTGAGGCGTTTGAGCAGGACGCCGGCCGGGTTTTCGGAGGAGGGTGCAACCTTGCTCAATGCGCCCTGTACATCGGCGGCCAGGTCATTCTTGACCGGCTTGGCGTGTGCCGCTTTTGCGATCTGGGCTTCTGTCGGCTTGCGCTCGGGTTTGATGAATTCGCCGTGCAGGTTGAGCACGCCTGTCTTCTGACCCAGTTGCTGGACCACTCCGTGGCTGTGGTTTTCCAGATCATCACGCAGCTTTTCCATATCCTCGACCAGCTGTTTGCCTTCCGGGCCCAGATCCAGGCGGGAGATACGCTCCTTCAAGGTCTGACCAGGCTGAGGCGCGGGGCTCGACGAATTCTTGATCTCGGTCAGTTCCTTGAACACAGGTGCCTCTGCCTGATACACCTCCTGGAGTCCTTCGCGGCCCTTGATCCGATGTTGGATGTGGTAGAAGCCGTTCATGATCGGTCGAGGAATACTCAGGTCGGGCTTCACAATGTGAGCCGGAATGAACTCTCGTACGCTCGACTTGTGACTGAGCGAGGTGTCACTGCGACCCGCCAGGGTGCTGCTGATTTTCAACGTGTTGCCGGTTCCGAAAATCTTGACGTTTTTCGAGCCATCATCCAGTCGCCCGAACAGGTTGTTCAAACCGTTCTCCGGCTCCTTGCGCGGCTCCATCGGCTGGAACTTCTTGTCCTTGAGGGCGAAGGAGCCCTCGTCAGGCGCCCCATCCTTCAGTTTCACACTGACGGTGTTGTTGTCCTCCTTGCGGATACTGTCCACCGGGCGATTGCCGGGCGTATCGATTTTCTGCCATTTGGCGTCAGGCTTGGGGGCCGATTCCGGTGCCTGCCAGTCGTCCTTGGCCATGAAGTACAACTCGCCCGCGGTGGTTGTGGCGTGCAGGTTGTGATTCTCGTCCAGGGTCAGCGAGGCGACTTCGCCGGACAGATCCTTGCGGCTCAGCTCGGTCGGCTCGCCAGTCTTGTGATGGGCCGTCAGGCGGCCTTGATCATCGACGGCGGCAAACTGTTTGTCGTTGAGCATGGCAAAGGCTTTGATGACGCGGTCATCGAGGCCTTCGATGGCATCGCCCATTTCAACCTTGGTCGAGCGGGTCGGCTGGTTGAGGTTGTGAGTGCCGCTCAACGAAGTCTTGGTGTATTCGGGGCTGACCTTGAGTTCGGAGATCTTGCCGTCCTTGAGAACGTAAGCGCTGCTGTTGGCGCCACGCTGCAACTGATCGATGCCCTTGACGCCGGTGTCCTTCCAGCCTTCCGTGGTTGCATCCCATTTCTGCACACGGTTGTCCACCACGCCTACCCGGCCGTTGCGGTCCAGGTCGAAGGTGTTTTCCGGCGTTGGCACCTTGCCTTCGGGCAGGCCGCGCCTGTTCTCGACGACCACCACATCCGTCATGTTCCAGCCGCTGCGCAGGCTGGAATTCGCTTCGTCGAGGGTGTGGCTGTGGGTGTCGCCGATATCGTTCTTGATCAACGCGTGCAACTGACCGTTTTCACCGCTCAAAAAGCCGGTGACCTGCTGGCGCTTGCCCAGTGGCGAGTCTTCAGGCTGATAGTGTTTCTCGGGTTGCAGGTGCAGGATGCCGTCTTCGCTTTTCAGGTCCTTTCGCGCAGCGCTGTAGAGTTGGCCTTCGGCGTCGGCGACGAACAGGCGGTCACGGGTCAGGCCGACATGTTTGGCTTCGGATTTGCCGTCATTGAGTTCGAGCGTCAGGTGCATGTCGGGCACCTTGCCCATTTCGCCCAGCTGCAGGGTCTGGGTGTCCTTGCCCGCGAGCATGGCCACGGTGCCGTCCGGAGAGACCGAGTGTGCCGTCAGCCCTTCAAGCTTCATTTCCGGCTTGTTTTTTTCGGTGCTGGACAGGTTGACCAGCGTATCGCCCGTCCGGCCATAAACCTTGCCATCGCCCTGGGTTGCAAGGTGGCTGAACGTGGTCTCCTTGCTGTCTTCGCTGGGGGACCAGGTCGCGGTTGCCGGGTGCAGTTCGTAGAGCTTCTCGTCCTGCAGCCGCAGATGCTTTCCGCTGCTGTCCAGATGGGCACCGCTCAGATGAGCGATATGGGCCTTGTCCGGCAGTGACTGAACGCCGCTGTCGCGGCCGGCAATGTTTACCGAATGGTCTTCGCGTTGCAGTTCCAGGCTGTTGGGTTTGCTGCCAGGGGGAACACTCAGTGGTTTGCTGCTGCGAAGCAGCGCCAGAGCGGTGTCGGTCTGGGCTATCTGCACGAGATGCCCTTTGGGCTCGAGCAGCACTTGATCACAGTTACTTTCCGAATTCTTGGCCAGATAGCTCCTTCCCGGCTGGGCCAGCCGGTCCTTGAGCAGGTTACCCAGCGCTGAGGGAATGAAATGATCGAAGTCTGGTCGGCCTTTGGCGTCCAGAGATATGAGGTTGACAGCGGGTGTGTTGCGCTCGAGGTTGCCGTTCTCCATCCGGAAGGTCCCGGCGTTGCCGGCGGCACTGCGCGTCAACTGAGGTTGTGGAGACGCGTCTTGCGTGCCAGTCGAAGCACGGCCTTGTATCGGTGCGGGCGTACTGCCGCCCGATCGAGGCGGGCTGGACTGATGGTCGGCCCGCGCTGGCGTATTTTCCTGCCCGGGCAGCCAGTCCTTGAACGACAGTTCCCGTTGCAGCGCCGTTGTCGGACGCTCGCTGGCCGTGGAGGACGAACGGGTACCGGGCTGGCGTCGAGCCGAGCTGACATGAGCGATATCGTCGGCATCCAGTGTCGGTGCGACCTGCTCCGGCGCAGTAGCCGACGTCGAAGCGCCGGGTGTCGAGCCTAAGGTGCGCGGGGGGGTATCGAGGTGCTGCGTCACCGGGACTTGTACCGGTTGCTTGCCCAACTGAACGACAGACACCGAGGCGCGCTGGGTCGGCGGCTCGGGGCGCTGCTCCAGCCCGTGTGGATTGTGACCCTGGGAGGTTGCGCCATGAACCTGTCCGGTCACGGGCGCGTTGTTGATTGGAAGCATTGAGGTTCTCCAATGTCATGGCTGGCCAGGACAACCTCGCGATGGATGTCCGGGCTGTAAAAGGAAGGATTCCTTTGCCCTGAGTGGAGTGCGCGCCGAACTGGTTCCGCGCCCTCAGTAATGCGGCATTTCTATCACATCGCCCTTGAGTTGCTCGTCCATTTCCCGCAGCAGGCGATACACCTGGGCCACTGCCTGCAGGGTGGCGCGCGGGATGAACTGGCCGACGTTCTCGCGGTACAGCGTTCGCGCCAGCCAGACAAAACGCACCACCGGCACACCTGCCTCGCGGGCGCGCTCGATCAGTTCCCGGGCTTCGGCATCACGGCCTTTGCAGATGATGCGCGGCAGTGGCGTCTGATCCGGACGATAGAACAGGGCCACGGCAAAATGCGTCGGGTTGACCAGCAACATGTCGGCGTCCTCCACCGGTGCCCTGGCCGGTGCCGCACTGCCGGGCTGATCGGTGATTTCCCGGGCCAGCGCCTTGCGATGGGACTTCATGTGCGGGTCGCCTTCGGACTCTTTGTATTCCTTGCGGATGTCCTCGTGGCTCATTCGCTGGCCTTTGACGAAGAAGTATTTCTGCAGCGCAAAGTCCAGCGCTGCCAGCACCAGCAGCAACCCCAGGCAGGTTCGTGACAGGTGAGTGAACAGCTCGACCAGCGCCATCCAGTAACTGTCCAGATCGGTGCGCGCCAGACCGATCAGGTCACCCAGCGCCGGAGGCAGCAGCACGTAGAGCACGCAGGTGATCATGACCGCCTTGCACAGGCTGTTGAACAGGTTGAACAACTGCCGTGAAGAAAACATCTGCTTGAACTGGTTGATCGGGTTCAGGCGCTCGAAATCCAGCTTCAGGGAGTCGGTCGCGAACAGCGGACCGAACTGCACCCAGCCACCCGCCAGCCGCATGGCGGCGGCAATCCCCAGCACGGGCAACATGAACAGCAACAGCTCCCAGCCCGCCTTGGTCAGCACTTCGCCAAGCGCCGCGTTGAACGGCCGGTCCAGTTCGGTCAAGGGCAGTGCGATCAAGGCCTTGAGGCGCGACATGCCGCCGTCCACCAGACCCAGAATCATCTCAATCAGCGCGGCAAAAATGAACAGCTTGGGTACATCCTGACTTTGCCCGACCTGACCCTTCTTGCGCGCGTCGTCGAGCTTTTTCTGGGTGGGTTCTTCGGTTTTTTCGCTCATGGCTCAAGGTCCGGCAGGCAGGCTTCAGGGGGTGTGCAGCATCAGCGGCAGCAGGTGCCGCAGGTCGCTCAGATCGGCGAGGCGACCTTCGCCGAGCAGCGTCAGCATGGGCATGTACAGCACCAGAAAAAACAGACCGGCCAGGCTCTTGGCAGGCATTGCCAGGGTCGACACCTGAAGCTGCGGGCTGTACAGGCTCAGAATCGCCATGCCGAATTCGATCATCAGCAGCAGACCCACCAGCGGCGCGGCGTAGAGCACCATGAAGCGGAAAGTACTGGCCACCAGCTTGAGGTACACCTCGAAACCGGCTGCTCCGGTCACTGGCACCCATTGGGTTGCGGGCCACACCAGGTAGCTGTCCCACATGATCTGCGTCAGGCTGGCATAGCCGCCGCCGAGGATCATCAACAGAATCAGTACCTGCTTGAGCATGTGGCCCAGCTCCGACGTGTTGTCGCCCAGCGCCGGGTTGATCTGCCCGCCGACCAGCGCGCCGCGCTGGTTGTCGAACAGGCAGCCGATCGATTCGAACAGCCAGAACGGCATGGCCAGCAACAGGCCGAGCAACAGGCCGATCACGCTTTCCTTGAGCAGCAGGGCGCAGAGGTCCAGCCAATCAAGTTCATGCCCGGCAAGCCCGATGCGGATTGCCGGCATCGGAATCAGCGCCAGCGCCAGCACGATGGCGTGGCGCAACATGCCTTTGAGTTCGGTGAACGCAAACGCCGGAATCAGAAACAGGCAGGGGTAGAGGCGCGCCATGCCGATGGTCAGTGCAATGATCGTTTCACTGAGCTCTTTGAACGCGGGCTCGAACATCTCAGGCCCTCGTCTGGCTGATCATGCTGAAGGACAGGTAGGCCAACTGCATCAACTCGATGCCGATCCAGCGCCCGGTCAGCGCCAGCGCCAGTCCGACGGCGACGAGTTTGATGGCGAACGGCAGGGTCTGATCCTGCAACTGCATCACCGCCTGAAGCAGCGAGGTGATGACGCCGACGACCACGGCCACGATCAGGGGCGGCGCAGACAGCACCACGACCAGCATCATCGCCTGCTTGAACAGCGTCAGGGTTTCCATAGTGCCTCGCACGATCACATGTAGCTGTAGAAGAGTCCGTCGAGCAGGCGCGTCCAGCCATCCACCAGCACGAACAGCAGGATTTTCAGCGGCAGCGAAATGGTCATCGGGGCAACCATCTGCATGCCCAGCGCCAGCAGAATGTTCGAGACAATCAGGTCGATGACGATGAACGGGATGTAGATCAGAAAGCCGATCTGGAAACCGGCCTGCAACTCGGACAGCACAAAGGCGGGTACCACCAGCAACAGGTCGTCGCGGCTGGCCTTGTCGGCCATTTCCTTCGGCCACATGCGCTGGGTGTTTTCCAGCAGGTGGGTCTGGATGTCGGGGTCCAGGTTACGCGTCATGAAGGTGCGCAACGGCTCCACCACATGCTTGCCGGCGCTTTCCATGGCCGCGAACGTGTCCAGGTGCTCGGGCAGCTTTTTGACCCGGTCACCCATTTCGCTGAACACCGGCGCCATGATGAACAGCGTGGCCGCCAGGGCGATGCCGTACAGGGCCATGTTGGGCGGCGCCTGCTGGACGCCAATGGCGTTGCGCGTGATCAGCAGCACCATGGCGATCTTCAGGAACGCGGTGCAGATGATCATCAGCAGGGGCGCCAGTGACAGCGCGCCGAGAAACAGGGCCAGCGTCAGTGGATTGGCATCCTGCAGGTTCACCGCAGCGCTTCCATGCGCGTGATCTGCAGACCCAGGCGACCTTCGACGTCGACCAGTTCGCCGTGTGCCAGCACCCGCTCGCCATGGTGCAGCATGGCGTGGCCGGGCGTGCAGCCGTTGAAGGTCAGCACCGAACCCACAGCCAGCGAGCGCAATTGCCCCAGGCTCAGCGAGAGGTTGCCGGCACGTACCGTCAGCGCCATGCTCAGATCGTTGAAGCGCTGCAGATCGTTGTCGTTAGCCTCAGCGCTGTCTGCTTCGTGGGCGCTGTCGTGCTCGTCGATATCGTCCAGATGCAGAGGATGATTGTCGGAGGCAGAGAAATGGTCGATCGTGGCGTTCATGGGGATTTGCTCCAGTTCGGTTAGGGTGAAGCACAGGGCATCGGCGTTTGTCTGGGCCAGACTCAGGCGGCACGCGCCCAGTTGCAGCGTGCCCTGGCCGTCCGGTGTAAACAGCGAGTGATCAGGCAACAGCACATCGCCCGGTCGTAGGCTGGCCAGTTGCGACGGGCTCAGGTGCAGATGACTGAGCAGCAGCGGCACGCTGATCGGCCATTGCCACGGCATGGACAAGGATTCGGCCTGCCACTGGCCCCGGTCGAGCAGGTCGAGCAGCGTCTCAGGGGCCGCTGACAGGCGTGCGCTGACCCGCAGGCCATTGATCCGTGCCTGCAGCAGGCAGTCCAGCCCCGGCGTCGGCGGTGTGTCCAGAGGTTGCAGGTCGCCGAACAAGTCTTGCAGCTCCGGGCTGAGGTAGTGGTTGTACAGCTGCCAGTACCAGTGATGTTCATCGTTGGCCGGGTCGGCTTGCGGCATCAGGGCCGGGCAACTGGACAGCAGGCCGAGCAGGGCTTCAGCTTCGGTCAGTCGCAAGGCACCGGCTGCGCTGTCCAGCTGGCTTTCATGGCGTGCCTTGTTCGGTGACGCGCTCAAGCGCAGGTCCAGCCAGCCTTGCTGCTGATCCAGTTCGAACGGCAGACTCAGGCCGCTGCCGATCCTTTGCCGGGCGCAGGCCTCGGCGTTGCTGACGGCACGTAGATCAAGTGCGTGTGCGTTCATGTCACTGGTCTGCCTGTCCGAGAGTGAGGCGGATGCGGCGGCCGAGTCGCTGGCTGAGCCATTCCCGACTGGCCTCGCGATATTCCTGGCAGCGCTGCAGGGCAATGTCCTTGGCAAAACGCAATGCGATGTCCAGCCCGTCGGCGCGCGGTACCACTTGCACGACCACCTTGCCCAGCTCGGGCAGTTCGAAGGTCGCCTCCATCGGCATCTGGTCGTCGGCGTTGAGGTGTTCTTCGATAGGTTCGATCAGCGGGTCCCACAAGGGCGTCACGGGCGAGGGCGGCGTACCGGCATGTCCGCCTTGTCGCTCACCGTCGCGCCACGGATCGGGCAGTGTCTGTTGCAGGTCGCCACCGCCCCAGAAGCCGATGTCGCTCGACGAACTCATCATGGCTTCGAACAGTTCACCTTCGTGACGGGTTTCGCTGGGCTCATGCTCGCGACGCTCGAACCGGGTCGTTGGTTGGGGGCTTTCACTGCCGGTATTGCCGGCCGAACGAGGCTTGGGTTCCGGCGGGCGCGGCGGTATCGGTTTGTGCAGGGCAGGCTTTGCGGTCATGAGGCCTCCCGCGCCAGATCGACGAGGAAGTCCAGCTTCTCCACATCGCGCTGACGTTTTCGCAGTTCGCGCTGGCTGTCTTCGGCCCAGAGCTTTTGCTGTTGGTGTTCATGCCGCAGGTCACTGAGCTGTTTTTCACTGCGTTCGATCTGCCGGATCGCCTGGCGCTCGGCGGCCAGCCAGTCGTTCATCTCACTGAGCGGCAGTGCGCGGTGGGCATGCCGTTCGCGCTGTTCGATGCGAGAGTTGCGGTGACTCTCACGCAGCGCCTCAAGCTCGGCGGTCATGCTCACCAGACGGGCGTGCAGGGCGTCGAGCACCTGACTCTGGCGTCGCCACGCCTGTTCGGCCAGGGTCAGCCTGTGGCGGCGAATGGGCGCCAGAACGTCCAGCGTTTCGCCAAGGCCATTGAGTTGCGCGTCGTTGGCTGAATCCTGCGAATCATGTTCATCGTGGGACATCGGCAGTTACCTGTATGAGGTGGTCCAGGGTTTCATCGAGCGACACCGGGTCACGCAGCGACTGCTGAAGAAAGCCCATGATCTGGTCACGGGACTGCACGGCAAAATCGGTCAGCGGATCGTTACCCGGCTGGTACTCGCCCAGCTTGATCAGCATTTCTACCTGCTGATAAGCCGCCATCAGTCTGCGTACCTGTGTGGCACCGTGGACCTGTTCGGTTCCCACCACATTGCTCATGGTCCGGCTGAGACTGGTGAGAATGTCCACGGCCGGGTAATGGCCGCGCTCGGCCAGCTTTCGCGAAAGCACGATGTGGCCGTCGAGCAACGAGCGCACCTCGTCGGCGATGGGATCGTTCATCGAGTCCTGCTCGATCAGGACCGAATACAGCGCCGTGATCGCCGCATCGTGGGTGCGGCCGGCGCGTTCCACGAGGCGTGGCAGCAGGCTGTAGACCGAGGGTGGCAGGCCGCCGCGTCCGGCCGGTTCGCCGCTGGCCAGACCGATCTCCCGTTGCGCCCGGGCGAAACGGGTCAGGGAGTCGATGATCAGCAGGGTCGATTTGCCCTGCTGGCGAAAGCCTTCGGCAATCGCTGTGGCGGTGAACGCCGCCCGGGCGCGCTCCATGCTGCTACGGTCCGAGGTGGAGCACACCAGCACGGTGCGCTGGCGCAGTTCTTCGTCCAGTTCATGGTCGAGGAATTCGCGCAGTTCACGACCGCGCTCGCCGATCAGGCCGAATACGATGGCCTCGCACGGCGTGTTACGCGCCATTTCCGCCAGCAGGGTGGTCTTGCCGCACCCGGCACCGGCGAAGATACCGACGCGCTGTCCTTCACCCAGCGTCAGCAGGCCGTCAATGGAGCGCAGCCCGGTGGACAGCGGTGCATCGATTCTGGGACGCTCGGTGGCGGGCGGGGCATCGCGGATCACCGGTTGCGCACCCACGGCGCCGGACAGGGCAAAGGCTGAGGGGCCGTCGCCACTGAGCGAGCGGCCGAAGCCATCGAGTACCGCGCCCAGAAGAAACTCGCCCACCACCAGACTGTGCGGTTGAAACAGCGGTCTGACCGATGCGCCTATCGCGATGCCGTCCAGCGGTCCCAGCGCAGCCAGTAACGTGTGTTGCCGGTCGAAGCCGACGATTTCCGCCATCACCTCGCTGCCATCGGCACGGCTGATTTCACACAGATCGCCGATTCTCGCCCGGGGCATGTAGCTGTTGAGCAGAATGCCGTTGACGCCAGCGATCCGGCCGCGGATCTGCACCGGGGCGCAGTGCGACAAACGCTCGCTCTGGGCCTGACGCCAGGACTCGAGACGTGCCAGCGCGGCGTCCATCACCAGCTCACCTCGACACGACGTTCGCCTTCGAACACCAGCTTGTGCTCGTTGATGTCCACAAAGCGCATACCATCGACTTCGTCGCCCAGAAACAGCCGCCGGCCATCACTGGTCAGGATGCTTGCCAAGCGGGTATTGCTGATCTGGATGATGGTGAACGGCAGCTCTGCGGTTGCGGTGGGCAGGGCGTTCAGGACCTGGATCGGGCTGTTGTACTGACGTTCGAAGCGTAACAGCATGCGCGAGGTGGACTGCAGCAGATCGTCCTTGTCAAAGTCGCCGTGCAGAAAGAGCTTGCCCTGTTCTTCCGCAATCGTGACCCGCTTCTGCAGTTCGCGCTCGGTGAGCATCTTGAGCAGTACGTTCTTGACCTCGGTGGTGTCCTTGAGTACGACCCGGGATGGTTTCTGCGGCGCGGGCGGCGCAGGCTCTTCGCGTTTGAGCAGCCACATCAACGCGCCCACGAATACCAGCAACGAGGCGATCAGCAGCATTGGCCCCAGCAGTGAGCGGGGGGGCTTGACCGGTTGTGCGTCGCGCTCGGCGCTGAGCATTGAGGACTGCGGCTCGGATTCTTCTGCCGCCTGAGGGGGTTCTTCTTCATCCTCGGCAGGCCATTCGGTGTTGGCGCTGATTACCGACAGCCACACGCCGTTGACGGCGAACGGCGTGCCGGGCTCCAGTTGGCTGATCGCTTCGACCTTGTGGCCTTCGCTGTCGGTCACCGGCCCCTCGCTACTGGCCAGCGACCAGGTCTCGTCGACCAGTCGCAGCATGCAGTGCCGGTCCTTGATGCCCGGATCATAGAGCGCAAGGTCTGCACCACTGGACGAGCCGATGCTCCACTGCTCGCCGTTGAGGGGCAATGCTGCGCCGCGATGCAGCCCGGTCAGGACCCGCAATTCGTAAAGTTTGTCGGTTTCCATGGGTGCTCCGTCAGGCCATCAGGTCGTAGGTTTCTTGCAGGTCAATCCGCCCCAGCACCTGGACCTGAACCGTGGGGATCAGCTCGGCGAAGGACAGCACGGGAACGTGGTGGAACTGGTCGGTCAGCAGGCTGCGCAAAGGGCTGCGCAGGTCTTGAGCCACCAGCAGCACGGGCCGGGGGCTGGCTTGCAGCGGGAAGGCTTCGCGCAGTTGCTCGACCAGCGCGTTGCCCAGTTCCGGCTCCAGAGCAAAGTAGGATTCGTTCTGGGTCTGGCGCAGCGAGTCACGCAGCAGCACTTCGGTTTCCGGCGTCACCAGCCAGGTATGCAGCGTGTTTTCTTCACAATGCTGGTGGCAGATCTGGGCCTTGAGGGCGATGCGCACGTGATCGGTCAGGGCATTGAGGTCGCGCTCGTGCTGGCCTTGCTCGATCAGGGTCTCGGCAATCGGCCTGACCGAGCGCAAGGACACCAGTTCGGCAGACAGACGTTGCAGAACGGCGGCGAAACGCGCCAGCGGCAGGGTGCGCTGCAGCTCCTGCGCCAGTTCAGGCTGCTCGCTTTCCAGCCAGCTGAGGATGGCCTTGCTCTCCTGAAGACCGATGAATTGCGGTCCGGTGGCCTGGAAGGCGCGGCTCATGCGTTCCAGGATCAGCTCCAGCGAAGACACCCCGGCGTGCTCTTCCTCCTTGAGCAGCGGATCATCGATGTCCACCCAGACCCAGCGTGTCTCATCACGTTCGACACGGCCCGGCTCACCGGCGTCTTCATCGATTTCCCGATGATCGACAGCCACGCGCGCGTTGGTGAAGGTGGCGCGAATGAATGGCACTTCGTAGACGCAGAAGCGGAATTCGTCGGGCTCGAAATGATCGGCGAACTCCATGTCGAACGAGGGCAGCGTCAGGCCAAAGTTGTGCACCAGCGTGTTGCGACGCTGACGAATGCCATGTATCAGCCTGTCGAGCTCTACCGTGCCCTGATGGCTGGAATGGCATTGCAGCAGGTAGGCCCGTGACGGATTGAAACGCCGGATGTCTTCACGTCCGTTCAGCTCCGGCGCGCCTTTGCTGGCTGCACCGATGCTGTCCTGATGCAGCTCTTTCTGGCGTATGCGCCAGAGCTGAATCAGGCCGCTGAACAGACACAGCAGAGCGATGCAGGCGAAAACCACGGTCGGCATGCCCGGAATCAGCCCGAAACCCATCATGCCGATGGACGAAAAGACCCATGCCTTGGGCTGGCTGGTGAGCTGCTCGGCAATTTCATGACCGATGTTGGCGTCGGCCGTCTGACTGTCGGGTGCGACGCGGGTAATGATCATGCCCGCTGTGAGCGAGATCAGCAGGGCCGGGATCTGTGCAATCAGACCGTCGCCGATGGTCAGTACCGAATACAGGTGCATGGCATCGCCGGCTTCCATGCCGTTCTGCAGCACGCCGATGGAGAAACCGCCGATCAGGTTGATGAACACGATGACCAGACCGGCAATGGCGTCGCCCTTGACGAACTTCATCGCGCCGTCCATGGCGCCGAACAGCTGGCTTTCCTTGGACAACTGTTCACGGCGGTGCCGGGCCTCGCGCACGTTGATCAGGTTGGCCCGCAGGTCGCTGTCGATGGACATCTGTTTGCCAGGCATCGCGTCCAGCGTGAAGCGCGCAGCCACTTCCGCAACCCGTTCCGAGCCTTTGGTGATGACCAGAAAGTTGACGATGGTCAGAATCAGGAAGATCACCAGACCGACCGCCAGGTTGCCGCCCACCACGAAGCTGCCGAAGGCTTCGACGATGTGCCCGGCGTCCTGTTGCAGCAGAATCAGACGGGTCGTTGCAATCGATAGCGAAAGGCGAAACATGGTGGTCAGCAGCAGCACTGCCGGAAAGGTCGAGAAGGCCAGCGGACGTGGCAGGTACATCGCCAGCACGATCAGCAGCGATGAGATACAGATGTTCAGTGCGATCAGCACGTCCACCAGCCAGGTCGGCAAGGGCAGAATCATCATGAAGACGATGGCCATGACCATGACTGCGCCGACGATTTCGGTGCGGCCCATGACCGCCAGTGCCAGGCGGTTGAGCAGGTGAATAATGCCGGTCATCCCGAGATTCTCCCGACATCGTCCATGCCCAGCGCCTTGCGCTCGTGACGCGCCATCTCATCCATCAGGCCCTGCAGCAGACGCAGACCGTTCTGTCGGGTCTTGAGGTCTTTCCAGAGTGTCAGCGGCAAGTTCTGCAGCAGCGGGTACAAGCCGTTGAAGAACAGCGGTTGCAGCGTGGGCGTGCGGCCGATGGTTTCCTCGGCCAGCAGCGTCAGGTCGCGGGCGAAGAAGCCGTTGCCGCAGAAGCGCAATACCCGCTTGCTCATGGCCAGCGGGGTCATGTTGCTGTCGGGCGCCTTGTGTGCCAGGCGTTGCAACAGCGCCAGACACGTCTTGATCAGGTTGTTCAGCTGTCCGCTGGCACCCAGGCCGCGCAGCATCGCTCGCAGGGCAGCGCCGGGTATCGACGGGGCGAGGGCGGCGATGTCATCGGCCAGTGCCCGTTGCAGGGTGCGCAGGCCGCGTGCGAACTGATCCTCGTTGAAGCGCTCCAGCAATGACTCCAGCAAACTGGCCAGCGGTTGCTGGCCGACGATGGCCTTGTAATACAGCAGGCGCATGGCGCTGCGTTCCTGAGGATCGCTGCTGAACAGGGCGATGGCGCTGGCGGTGTTGAGGCCCGCACGGATCTTGTCGCCGTGGCTCAGGCGCAATTCATCGATCAGCGCCATGGCCTGATCGTGAGTGTCCTCCTTGCCTTCGGTGGCGGACATGCGCGCCACCTGTTGCAACAGCAGGTCGGCCCTTGCCGGGTCGCCGCCGGCCTGGGCAAGCACATCCTTGAGCGAACCCTGCTGCTGCAACTGACTCTGCAGACGCCTGGCCTGTTGTTCCAGGCTGGGTTGGTCGGTGTTGTCCAGCAGGCGATAGAGCTCGGCGAGTTTTTCGACCCGCTCGACCCGTTGCGAACTCGTGCTTTCACGCACATGTCGCTCATCGAGCCCCTTGCTGTGGCGCTCCACACTTTCGCTGAATTTCATCGCCACTTCTTCCATCGAGTCCTGCAATGGATTTTTCGGAACCAGCGATTTGGTTTCAGGCACCGGCGGGCGCGGGATCAGGTCCGGCTCTGGACGGATGTCGATATAGGAATTGATCTTCATGGGGCTGCGCTATCGCCTCGGAACAGGTGTGTCCTGAGTGGCGATTGCGGGCAACTGGTTCCTGCACTGCAGACCCACCAAAAGGTGTGCAACAACTGGCACGGCGTTTATGTCGGAAATGCCACATCTGGCACAAAACGGGTTTTTTGAAGAGATAAACGCCTTGTTTATCAATGGGTTGAAAATGTTTAAAGGTTGGTACGTTCGCTGCTCTCCCTTAATGGCCATTGGTGGCATCACAACTGCGTATCAGGAGATAAACGTGGAAGGGAAAGACATTCAGCGAGACGGAACTGTTATTGGAGTAATTGCGCTGGATCTGGGAGGGCTTGCGAGGACAAGCGAGAAGAAACTTAGGGGGTTCATTGGCAAACGAGTGTTCAATCAGGCCGATGTGGATGACCTGATGCAGATGACGTACCTGGAAGCCTGGCGCAACCAGCACAAGTTCATGGGCACCTCACGACCTGAAACCTGGCTGTTCGGCATTGCAGCGAACCTGGTCAGGAACCACTTCAAAACGTTTTACAACCAGCCTCAGCGCATGGAACTGACCGATACCGAAATGGAGAGTTTCGAGCACGGTCATGACCCGAGCATGCTGAGCGATCATCAACGCACATTAGGAAGAACCCTGGCGGCCATTGAGGAACTGTCGGTGGATATGCGCGCGGTACTGGACCTGGTCGTCGATGCCGACGTCAGTTACCAGGACGCCGCACGACACCTGGCCGTCCCGATCGGCACCATCCGCTCGCGCCTGGCGCGGGCCCGGGGACAGCTCAAATCCAGTGTGTATTCCAAGGAGGTTCACTGATGAACAGTTTTGTCGACAGGCACTCACTGCAACGCCTGCCACGCGGTATTCGTGAATCGACCGACGACGATCTGCCGGCAATGATGAGTATTTTCAACGAGACCGCAGCCAGCGGTGCCAATTCTCCCGTGACTCGACCCATGACATACGAAGAGGTGAAGTTCTACGTCAATCTCTACAAGCGCGATGGCCTGCCGGTGTACGTCTACGAACGGCGGGGTGAGGTGCTGGGCTGGTTGTCGATCAACCGGTTCAGTTGGGGCACGCAGGCGTGTTTCCAGACCGGCGAGACCGCGATCTATGTGCGCGGCGACCACTACGGCAGCGGCATCGGTGTGGTGCTGGGTAAGGCGACCGTGTTGCTGGGGCGACAGGTTGGGCTGGAGAATCTGGTGGCCTGGATCATGGCGGCCAATCGGCCGAGTCAGAAGATTGTGACGGCCATCGGTGCGCGCCTGTGGGCCCGCCTGCCGAACATTGCCCGTTTCGGCGAGCAGCGTGCGGATGTGCTGCTGTTCGGGCTGCCCCTGACCGGCTCGCACACTGCGCCGGTGCAGGTTCACGTATCGGAGGCTGTCTGATCCGCTGAGCGACGCAAGGGTCTGCATCAGTGATTTTCAGGGTGCAGACCCCGCATGAAAAAGAACGGCGCCACCCTTTCGGGTCGCGCCGCTTTTTATTGCTGTGAGCTGTCAGCGATCAAGCGATCGGCTGATCACTCCACTCGCCGTTGACCAGGCGACGCAAGCCCAGCGGGTTGGCGTTCTGCAGGGCAGGCGGCAACAGGCTGTCAGCCAGGTTCTGGTAGCAGACCGGACGCAGGAAACGGTCGATGGCCAGTGTGCCCACCGACGTACCGCGTGCATCCGAAGTGGCCGGGTATGGGCCGCCATGGACCATCGCTTCGCACACTTCAACACCGGTCGGGTAGCCGTTGTACAGAATACGGCCGACTTTCTCTTCCAGCAGCGGTTGCAGCCAGCTGTACTGGCTCAGGTCGGCAGGTTCGCCGATCAGCGTGGCGGTCAGTTGACCGCGCAGCGCCAGCAGCGCCTCTTTCAATTGCGCGTCGTCAGCGACTTCGATGACCAGTGTGGTCGGACCGAAGACTTCTTCCTGCAACAGTTGATCGCCATTGAGCAGCAGGCTGACGTCAGCCTTGAACAGCTGTGCCTGAGCCTGTTTGCCTTCCTGCGGCTTGCCGGCCAGGTGAGTGACACCCGGATGCGACAACAGGTGCTCGACGCCCTTGCTGTAGCTGCGCAGACCGCCTGCGTTGAGCATGGTCTGTGGTGCCTGGCTGCCCATCTGCTCGGTCAGTTGCTCGAGGAACGACGAGAAGGCAGGGGAGCGCAGACCAATGACTACGCCTGGGTTGGTGCAGAACTGGCCGGCGCCCATCACCACGGACGCTGCGAGTTCCTTGGCCACGGTTTCGCCGCGCGCAGTCAGAGCGCCCGGCAGCAGGATGACCGGGTTGATGCTCGACATCTCGGCGAAGACCGGAATGGGTTGCGGCCGCTCGGCAGCCATTTTGCACAGGGCGTTGCCGCCATTGAGCGATCCGGTGAAGCCGACAGCCTGGATGGCCGGGTGCTTGACCAGACCTTCGCCCACGCCGTTGCCGAAGATCATGTTGAACACGCCTTTCGGCATGCCTGTGGCTTCAGCCGCACGGATGATGGCGCTGGCGACCAGGTCAGCCGTCGCCATGTGGCCGCTGTGGGCCTTGAACACGACCGGGCAACCGGCGGCCAGCGCGGCAGCCGTGTCGCCGCCAGCCGTGGAAAAGGCCAGCGGGAAGTTGCTGGCACCGAACACGGCAACCGGGCCGACGCCGATGCGGTACTGGCGCAGGTCAACGCGCGGCAGTGGCTTGCGGTCCGGCAGGGCCTGGTCGATGCGCGCACCGACGAAGTCGCCACGGCGCAGAACCTTGGCGAACAGACGCATCTGACCGCTGGTACGGCCGCGTTCACCCTGGATACGCATTTGCGGCAGGGCGGTTTCCTGGCAGACGATGGCGACGAAGTCATCACCCAACTGGTCCAGTTCGTCGGCGATGGCATCGAGGAATTCGGCGCGGCGAACCGGGCTCAGTTGACGGTATTCAGGGAAGGCGTTTTTCGCAGCCAGAGCTGCCGCGTCGATTTCGCCGTCGGTGGCCTGATGAAAACTGTAGGGCAGTTCTTCGCCCGTGGTGGCATCCAGACTTTTTTGCAGGCTTTGGCCCAGAGCGCTGCGGCCGCCAGCGATGAAGTTCTGGCCGAGAATGTTAGGCATCGGTATCTCCTGTTGTTTTGAAGGTGGAGGCGGGCGCCGATTACAGGGCCTTGCGCTCCTTATGGGTTGCCGAGTTGCTTTACGGTGTTCGGGGTTGGCTGGCGTTCGTCGAGCAGGCCAGCCCTCCAGTCTCTGGAAAGTCGGCAGTCATCGTACAACTTGAATCGCTGCCGATGCAACTGCCGGGCAGCGTTTGTCACGGTCCGACGACTGCGCGCAGGACGGCGGCTCTCTATCGAACAGGAACGCCTTGTTCCCGGAATCATGAGCCGTGTTTATGACCCTTTAAGGGTATGCAATGCTTCAAGCATCTGACGAAGTGCCTTGCTGACCGGTTTGTCCTGACGCAGCACGATGCCCAGGGTGCGGCCCAATCGCGGCGTCAGCGCATGCACCTGCAGGCCGCGGCGATGGTGAACCGCAGCCACCGACATGCGTGGCACGATGCTGTAGCCCAATCCGGCGGCGACCATTTCCTTGATCGCTTCGATGCTGCCCAGCTCCATCACCGGCTTGACGCGAATCCCGGCCTGTAGATACCACTCGTTGATCAACAGCCGCGTACTGCTTCCGGCTTCGAACACCACCAGCGGCAGTTCACTCAGATGTTCGGGCGTCATCGCATCGGGGAGGGGCCGATGGCTGCTGGCGAAAATGGCGACGAATTCGTCATCCAGCAGGGGGGTGACATCAAGGCTGCGGCCTGAGGCGGGCAGAGTGACCAGCGCCAGATCCAGCCGGTTTTCTTCCACAGCCTTGAGAATGCCGTCGGTGTTACCGGTGCTGACCCGCACATCCAGCCGTGCAAAGCGTCGACGCAATGCCTGTAATAACGGCGGCAGTAGGTGAATACAGGCCGTGGCGCCGGTGCCGATGGCGACCTGTCCGGCAATACCGTCGGCGTGGCTGGACAGGTCAAGCAACGCGTCCTCGACCACCGCATCGATACGTGAAATGTGCTGCAGCAGAGTCTCGCCCGCCGAGGTGGGTTTCAAGCGTTTGCCCACGCGCTCGATCAGACGCAGGTTGAGTTGATCTTCCAACTGCCGCACTTGCAGACTCACTGCAGGCTGCGTCAGGTGAAGCCGCTCGGCGGCAGCGGAAAAACTGCCATGGGCGATGACCAGTGAGAAGGTATGCAGATGATTCAGGTTCAGGCGGCGCATGACAAAGTATTTCTTATGCTGTGGATGATTAATCATAGCTTTTTTAATGAAGGCGACGAACGCATCATTGCAACCACTCCCTGACACCCTTCAAGAGCCTGCCATGAGCCTGATATTCAACCTGCGTGACGCCCGCGAAGACGACATGCCTGTCATTCAAGCGATTTATGCCGACCACGTCCTGCATGGCATCTCCAGTTTCGAACTGGAACCGCCCAGCGTTGGAGAACTGGCGCGTCGCCGCGCACTGGTCCTTGAGAGCGGCTTGCCGTATCGGGTGGCCGAGCATGCCGGGGAAGTCGTGGGTTATGGCTATGCCACGCCTTATCGGCCTCGTCCGGCGTATCGCTTCACCGTGGAAGACTCTGTTTATGTGCGCAATGGAATGGGCGGCATGGGCATTGGCAGGGCGCTGCTGGGTGATCTGATCTGGCACTGCGAACAGGGTGGCTGGCGGCAGATGGTGGCGGTGATCGGCAACAGCGAAAACGCCGCGTCCATCGGCCTGCACGAAAGCTTTGGATTCCGTCGGGTCGGGGTGTTCGAATCAGTGGGGTTCAAGCATGGCCGCTGGGTGGACACCGTGCTGATGCAGTGTGCGCTGGGTGATGGCGCCTCGACGTTCCCCGTTGATCGCACGGTCTGACTGGCATGCACAGTCCCGACCTGTCCCGGTTCGCCGTTGTCAGGCTGGGCTTGGCACAGTTGATCATCTGGGGCACCACGTTTTACCTGCCGGGTGCGTTCGGTAACGCTATCGCTGCAGATCTGGGCTGGAGCGGGCAGCGGGTGTTTTCCGGCCTATCGGTGGCGCTGCTGGTCATGGGGGTTGTATCGCCAGCCGTCTCGTGGCTGATCCTGCGCCTGGGGGCTCGTCAGGTGCTGCAACTGGGCAGCATGCTGGCAGCTTCAGGGTGTTGCGTGCTGGCGCTGTGCGAAACCGTGCCGGTCTGGTTTCTCGGCTGGGCCGTGCTGGGCGTTGGCATGCGTCTGTCTCTTTACGACGCTTTGTTTGCAGCGCTGGCCGGGCTGATCGGGGCGCGCTCCCGGCCAATGATGGTGCAAATCACCCTGCTGGGCGGTCTGTCGTCAGCCGTGTTCTGGCCCTTGGGTCATGCGTTGCTGGAGACGTTCGGCTGGCGCAGCGCGGTGGCGGTTTACGGATGTTTCGCGCTGCTGGGTGGTTTGCTGATGAGCGGACTGCCCGATGCGGCAGCTCCCGTTGCCAGGCCCGCCGATGACATGCCCGATGCGGAAGTAACGGCAGGCTGGCTGCGCCAGTTGGGTTATGCGCTGTGCATGATGTTGATCGGTTTCGTGTCGGCGGGGTTGTCCGCCCATTTGCCGGCCTTGCTGGCATCTTTTGGTGTACCTGTGGCGTGGGTGGCGCTGTGGGGCATTGGCCAGACCTGTGCACGGCTGATGAGCCGCGTGATGGGGCAGAACCTGTCGGCCTTGCGCCTGAACGTCTGGGTCGCGGCCGGGATGGCGCTGTGTTTCGTCCTGGCCTTGCACAGTCAGGGGCTTGTGGTGCCGGCGTGTCTGTTTGTTTTCGGTTACGGCGCGATGAACGGGCTGGGCACGCTGTTACGGGCCAGTCTGCCGTTCGAGCTTTTTGCGCATCATCACTATGCGCGCCTGCAGGGCCGCCTGCTGGCGCCCGGTTTCGTGCTTTCTGCAGCCGCGCCCTGGTTTTATGCCTGGGTTCAGGAGGCTGCGGGTAATCGGGGCCTGTTGTGGCTGTCGCTCGGTATCAGTTGTGTTGCGCTGCTGATGGCGCTGATTCTGCAACGGCACTGCCGTCCCACGCTGTCCGTCCCCGTGTGAAATACCATTCATGGTCAATACCGTTGCCAGCTTTTACCTGAATGGTTAGGGTACGCGGCTGTTCAAGAAGGAACCTGATATGACCCAGCATGATCCCAGGGAAACGGTTGCCACGGCACCTCGGCAACGACGTGCACCGAAGGGAGAAAAAAGACGCGAAGAACTGCTCGATGCCGCCTTGCAGGTATTCTCGCTGGAGGGCTACACCGGCGCGTCCGTGGCCAAGGTGGCGGCCATCGTGGGGATTTCCGTTGCCGGATTGCTGCATCACTTTCCGAGCAAGATTTCTCTGCTTATGGGTGTGCTGGAACGACGCGACGAAGTCAACGGGCGCATCGCGGCTGAAGTGCGCACGGACGACAGCCTGACTGGTCTGCTGGGCGGTCTGCGTGCGATCAATCAATCCAACTCGACTGCACCGGGCGTGGTGCGGGCGTTCTCGATTCTCAATGCCGAAAGTCTGCTGGACAACCAGCCTGCCTATGAATGGTTCCAGACCCGCTACGCGCGCATACACGCGCACCTGCTGGCGCAGTTCACGGCGTTGGTGGAGCGTGGGGAGGTGAGGGCGGATGTGGATCTGGACATGCTGATCCAGCAGATCCTGTCGATGATGGACGGGTTGCAGATTCAATGGCTGCGCTTTCCCGAGCGGGTGGACCTGGTCGAGACGTTCGATGCCTACATTGCGCAGGTCGATGCAGCAGTAAGGGCTCGTCCTTGAGCCTTGTTCTGTCCGTGATTCAGTCAGTCACTGCGTAAACGCTTACTCGACCGTCTGATCGAACACGCCGCCGGTTTTCACCGGTGGCTTCTCGACGTTCACCGAGTTCAGCGCCGAACGTGGCAGCGGGTTGCTGGTGGTGGTCGAGAGTTCCTGGCGGAACGAGTTGGTCAGCTTGGCGTTCAGGCGAATGTCCTGCGACGAAGCACCCAGAGACAGGTTGAAGGTGTCGGCGTCGACCACCCACTGATTGGTCTTGGTGTCGAAGTAGGCCAGCGAGCGATCATTCAGCTCGATGGTCACGCGCTTGCTTTCACCCGGCTTGAGGAACACCTTCTTGTAGCCTTTGAGTTCCTTGATCGGACGCTCGACTTTCGGGTTCTGCTGACCGACGTACAGCTGCGCCACTTCCGAACCGCCCACCTTGCCGGTGTTGGTCAGGTCGAACGACACCTTGATCGGCGTGTTGCCCACCGCAACGCCTGGCGTCACGCTGATGTTGCTGTAGCCGAAGGTGGTGTACGACAGGCCATAGCCGAACGGATACAGCGGCTTGATGCCTTTCTTCTCGTAGCCGCGATAACCCAGCATCAGGTCATCCTTGTAGCTCATTTCGGCCAGCGAGTTCTGGTTGTCGAATTTCGGGAAGGTCTCGAAAATCGGGTTGTCTTCGATGTTGCGTTCGATACTGATCGGCAGCTTGCCCGACGGGTTGACCTTGCCGAACAGGATCTCAGCCAGTGCCTGGCCGCCGTTCTGACCCGGGTAGAACGCGTGCAGGGCTACCGGAACCTGCTCGATCCAGTCGCTCATTTTCAGACCGGTACCGCCGAACATGGTCACGACGGTGTTCGGGTTGACCTTGGCGATGCTCTGGATCAACTGGCTCTGGTACTCAGGCAGATCGAAGCTGTGGTCGAAACCTTCACCTTCGTATTCGCTGCTGTTACCCACTGCCACCACGACAGCGTCGTAGGCCGACAGATCCTGAGGCGCGTTCAGTGACGCCCAGCTCATCTGTACGCCCACCAGGCCGCCCATGGTCGACAGGTAGCCGGCACGGCGCGAGTATTCAAGCTTCACGTCGTAGGACTGACCCGCCTGCAGGTTGATCTTGGCGAATTCCGGGATGGTTGGCGGAATGCTGTTGCCCGGCAGTGGCTTGCCGTCACCGTTGTCGATGATCAGCTTGCCATTGACCCACAGGCGCACGGCACCGTCAGCACGGACCTTGAAGACCTGATCACCGCTTTCGGTCGGTGTGATCTTGCCGGTGTAGCGGATCGAGGTCGACGAGGTGTCGCCGTTGAGCGAGCCTGCGGTCGAACCTTTGCTGGTGTACGGGTCGGAGCCGGACAGATTGCTTTCGAACGGCAGGTCCTTGTCGTTGGCCCAGTCCAGATCGACATGCTGCTCGGTACGGGTCACGGCAGCATCACCAGACCAGTTGGCATTGCTGAAGTACTCGGCCTTCATGCCCTGGATGTCTTTGCCCGCCTGGTCTGTGCTGCTCCAGGTTGTGGTAGTCGGGTCCAGCGACAGGCCGTCGATGAATTCGACCTTGGCGTTCGGCGCCATCTGCTGCAGACCGCTCAGCTCGCTGATGTAATGGCTGGCCATGACATTGGCGCTGCCGAAACCGGTCGGTGGGGCGTACTTGGCCAGGTTGCCGACCACGGCGATGCGCTTGGCTTTCTGCTTGTCCAGCGGCAGCAGATCGTTCTGGTTCTTCAGCAGCACGATGCCTTCACGAGCAGCGTTCAGCGCGACCTTGTTGCTGGTTGCGCTGTTCATGTTGTGCAGGGTCGACGGGGTCTTGCTGTCGAACTTGTACAGGTAGATCTGCTTGAGGATGCGGCGGACCTTGTCGTCGATGGTCGCAGCGCTCAGCTCACCGCTGTCCAGGTAAGGCTTGAGAACATTGCTGTTCATCTGAAAGCCCATCATGTCCAGGTCGGTGCCCGCCTGAGCGGCGTCCAGACCATGGACCACTGCGTTGTAGTCGCTCTGCACGAAGCCTTTGTAGCCCCATTCCTTCTTCAGGATCTGGCTGATCAGGTGATCGTTTTCGCAGGCGAATTCGCCGTTCACTTTCTGGAACGCGCACATCATCATCGCGACGTTGCCGTTCTTCGAGGCCGATTCGAACGCAGGCAATGACATTTCGCGCAGTACACGCTCGCTCATGATCTGGTCGAGGTTGAAGCGGTTGCTTTCCTGGTCATTGGCCGCGTAGTGCTTGGCGTTCGCCCACACACCACGAGACTGGATGCCGTTGATCACGCCCGGTGCCAGGCTGGCGCCGAGGAACGGGTCTTCACCGGAGAGGTATTCGAACGCACGGCCGCCGTATGGCATGCGGTACAGGTTGACGCCAGGGCCGGTGACGAACTGATAGCCGCCGACTGCCGTGTCATAGCCCAGCGCACGGCCCAGGTCGATGGCGCGACGCGGGTTCCAGGTGGCTGCAAGGTTAGGGCCGGACGGATAAACCACGCCCTGAGCGTTGCCTTCACTGGTGTAACGCACGCCAACGCCGCCGTCGGCGCCGTGAATTTGCGGAACGCCGTAATTGGAAAGGGGTTTCACATCCCAGCCGCCCGTACCGCCGATATAGGCCAGCTTTTCTTCCTGGGTCATCTTGTCCAGCGTCTTCTGTGCCGCTTTTTCAGCACGGGCTTCCCGTGCCTGCAGCGTCGAAGCGTCAGCAGCATGCACCTGCGATACTGCCAGCGCCAGCAAGGCCAGTGCGGAATGCGCACCCATCATCTTTCGCTTATTCATACAGCTCTCCAACGACATTTCAATTAAAAGTTTTCCCACAGGCAGTCGTATTATTCAGCGCCTGGCTGTGTTCTTTTCTTTAGGCAACAGTGACCCGTAACCGCGACTGACGCTGTTATTACAGCGTGCGATTCGTGGACTTTTTGAATCAAGTTTCACGTTTTAGTTGTTATGTTTTATATTGCGGGGAGTGACATCATTGAGCTATCATTGATGGCACTTTGAATTCGCAAAGCGTTACAATTAAGTCGAAATTCAGGCGTTAATGTCAAACAAAAGCGTATTTTTCTTGTTTTTGTGGTTTTTTTCTTACACTTCAGGAACTCTTCTTAAACCTACTGGTCGATGGGTTTAAGATTTTTCAGGTGCCCTCAGGTCTATGTTGCGTTTCCAGTAGTGGCACTGTGGTGTTCTTTCCGATCTTTATCGTTAATGGCCCTTCCTGTTGGAGGGTTTAATGTTTTATCCAGTGGAGTAATTGTTATGAAGTTGTCCAACATGGCAGCAGGTGTAATGGCGGGTCTGGCATTGAGCGGTGCGGTTCTTGCCGCCGAAGCGACGGATACCGATGCAACCTCGGGTGCCACCGATTCGACCGTCATGACCCAGACCACCGACGCAAAAGCGGAGCAAAAGGCGCAGCAGCAGAAGACTCAAACCACAAAAGGTGGTCGTCCACAGAACGCAACGCCTCAGAAACAGTCAAACTGACCGTTTGATGCTTCTGACCACGACCCTTGCAGTGCCTTTTCAAGGCGGGCGAGGGTCGTGAACCTGTCCCTCCGAGTAGTAGATGTTCTCGCCCATGCAGCCAATTCCCGTCGATGCCTCTCGAATACTGATCCCCGATTCAGGGCAGGTGTGTGCCTGGCTGACGGAAAATGCCGGCCTCAAGCCTCAGGATCTGGAGCGCGCACAGCGCTTGCAGCAGGAGTCCGAAGGCACGGAGCTGCTTGGATTGTTGACGCGGCTGGGACTGGTGTCCGAGTTCGAACTGGCACGCGCCTGGGCTGCGTTGCTGAACGCGCCTTTATTAATGGCCGAAGCGCTGCCGCCCATGCTGGATCCGTTGCCCCCGCTGACCGAACGCTTCATGCGGCAGTATCAGGTGGTGCCGGTCGGCTGGAGTGATGACGGCGTACAGGTGCTGAGCGCCAACCCCAGCGTGCTGTACCCATTTGAAGCCATTGCCTATGCTTGCGACGTGCCAGTGCAGGTGGCTGTCGGTCCACGTAACGAAGTGGAAACCCTGATCGAGCGTTATTACGGCCAGGGTCGTTCGGCGATGGGCACGTTGATCGAGAATCTCGACGACGAAGGTGGCTCGCTGGAGGACATCGAGCACCTCAAGGACCTGGCGTCCGAGGCGCCCGTCATTCGCCTGGTCAACCTGATTCTGCAGCGCGCCGTCGAACAGCGCGCGTCCGACATTCATATCGAACCGTTCGAAAGCCAGCTCAAGGTGCGTTACCGCATCGATGGTGTGCTTCACGAAGCCGAGGCGCCGCCGTCCAGTTCGTCTGCGGCAGTGATATCCCGCGTGAAGATCATGGCCCGGCTGGACATCGCCGAGCGTCGTCTGCCGCAGGACGGGCGGATCATGCTGCGTATTCAAGGCAAGGAACTGGACCTGCGGGTATCCACCGTGCCCACCAGCTTTGGCGAATCCGTGGTGATGCGTCTGCTGGATCGCCAGACCATCGATTTCGATTTTCCCAGCCTGGGTTTCGACGGCGAGCGCCTCGACCATTTTCTCGACGTGCTCGAACGGCCCCATGGCATTCTTCTGGTCACCGGCCCCACCGGGTCCGGCAAGACCACCACGCTCTACACCGCGCTGTCGCGGCTCAACACTGCCGAGCGCAAGATCATCACCGTCGAAGACCCGGTGGAATACCAGCTCGAAGGCATCAATCAGATTCAGGTCAAACCGGCCATCGGGCTGGATTTTGCCGGCGCGCTGCGCTCCATCGTGCGTCAGGACCCGGACGTGATCATGATCGGTGAGATGCGCGACCTTGAAACCTGTCGCATCGCCATTCAGTCCTCGCTGACCGGTCACCTGGTGCTGTCCACTCTGCACACCAACAGTGCGGCGGCGAGTATCACCCGTCTGCTGGATATGGGCGTTGAAAGCTACCTCATCGCTTCAACCGTCAATGGGATTCTGGCGCAGCGTCTGGTGCGTCGCCTTGACCCGGAAACCCGTGAAGCCTTCGAAGCACCGCCTGAGCTGATTGCTGAGCATGGCCTTGAGCGGTTCACCGACGAGCGCCCGATCCGCCTTTATCGGCCGCGATCCGATGCGCCGGGCGGCGGCTACCGTGGCCGTAGTGCGATCACCGAACTGCTGGTGATGAATGAAGAGCTGCGCAGCCTGCTGATGCGCCATGCCGATGCGTCCACGCTGGAAGAGGCGGCCCGTCGCGGTGGTTTGCGCACGTTGCATGAAGAAGGTCTGCGTCAGGCGGTGGCCGGCGTCACCTCGCTGGAAGAAGTGCTGCGCGTCACACGGGGTGAGGGCTCATGAGTCTGTTCAAGTACCGCGCGCTGGATGCGCAGGGCGCGCCGCAGAACGGCACCCTGGAGGCCAGGGATCAGGAGGCCGCAGTCGCCGCCCTGCAAAAGCGCGGTCTGATGGTCCTGCAGGTCGACAATGCAGGTCTCGGCGGTCTGCGCCGTGCGTTGGGCAGCGGCATGCTCAATGGCGCCGCGCTGGTCAGCTTCACCCAGCAACTGGCGACCTTGCTCGGCGCCGGGCAACCGCTGGAACGATCACTCGGCATTCTGCTCAAACAGCCCGGCCAACCCCAGACCCGAGCCTTGATCGAGCGGATTCGCGAACAGGTCAAGGCTGGCAAGCCATTGTCCGTTGCACTGGAAGAAGAGGGCAGTCAGTTCTCGCCGCTTTATATCAGTATGGTTCGCGCAGGTGAGGCCGGTGGCGCGCTGGAAAGCACCCTGCGCCAGTTGAGCGATTACCTGGAGCGCAGTCAGTTGCTGCGCGGCGAAGTCATCAACGCGTTGATCTACCCGGCGTTTCTGGTCGTCGGCGTGCTCGGTTCGCTGGCTCTGCTGCTGGCTTATGTGGTGCCGCAGTTCGTTCCTATTTTCAAGGACCTTGGGGTGCCCATCCCGTTGATCACCGAGGTGATCCTGAGCCTGGGACAATTTCTCGGCAATTACGGGCTGGCGGTTTTCGCCGGTCTGATCGTGCTGATCTGGGGGCTGATGATCAGCATGCGCGATCCCCAGCGCCGCGAGCGTCATGATCGTCGGGTACTGGGCATCCGGGTCATCGGCCCATTGTTGCAACGCATCGAGGCCGCGCGACTGACCCGCACGCTGGGCACGCTGTTGAGCAACGGTGTCGCTCTGCTGCAGGCGCTGGTGATTGCCCGGCAGGTCTGCACGAATCGCGCACTGCAGGCGCAGGTGGAGCAGGCTGCCGAGTCGGTGAAAGGAGGCGGCACGCTGGCAAGCGCTTTTGGCGCGCAGCCGCTGCTTCCCGATCTGGCCCTGCAAATGATCGAAGTCGGCGAACAGGCCGGCGAACTGGACAGCATGCTGCTCAAAGTGGCCGATGTCTTCGACGTCGAAGCCAAGCGTGGCATCGACCGTATGCTTGCCGCACTGGTCCCGGCGCTCACGGTTGTCATGGCAGGCATGGTAGCTGTGATCATGCTGGCGATCATGCTGCCGCTGATGAGCCTGACCAGCAATATCTGAATTCATGAACGAGGAAACCATCCCGATGAACCTTAGCCGTACACGCTTTACCGTTGCACGCCGACAAAGCGGCTTCACCTTGCTGGAAATGCTTGCGGTCATCGTGCTGCTGGGCATCGTGGCGACCATCGTCGTACGCCAGGTAGGCGGTAACGTCGACAAGGGCAAATATGGCGCAGGCAAGGCGCAACTGGCGAGCCTGGGCATGAAGATCGAGAGCTATGCGCTGGACGTCGGCTCGCCGCCCAAGACCTTGCAGCAGTTGACCGACAAGCCTGGCAACGCCGCTGGCTGGAATGGCCCGTATGCCAAGCCTTCGGACCTGAAAGACCCGTTTGGCCATGCCTTCGGCTATCGCTTCCCCGGTCAGCATGGCAGCTTCGACCTGATCTTCTACGGACAGGACGGCCAACCCGGCGGCGAAGGTTACAGCGCCGACCTGGGCAACTGGGAGTAAATGCCGGTATGAAATCGCCTGTTGCAAGCCGTGGTTTTACCCTGATGGAAATGCTGGTGGTGCTGGTGTTGATGAGCATCGCTGTCGGCCTCGTGGGTTTCGGTCTGCAACAGGGGTTGAGCACCGCCAGTGAACGTCGTGCGGTCGGTGACATGGTTGAGGCATTGCGGGCCACGCGGGTTAGGGCCATTGTGACCGGCCAGCCGGCACGTACTGAATTCGACCTGCGTCATCTGACCTTCAAGGCACCGGGAAAGCGTGAACAGCACTGGCCCGATCATTTGCAGGTGACGATGCAGACGGCTTCCGACCTGGGGTCGGCGGTGGAGTTTTATCCGGATGGTGGCTCCAGCGGCGGCAACCTGATGGTCGCCGATGGCGATCGTCGCTGGCGCATAGACATTGGCTGGCTGACCGGCAGCGTTCAGGTGCGTCCCCTTTAATGAAAGTGTCGCAGTCCGGGTTCACTTTGCTGGAGATGCTTGCTGCGCTGACCGTGATGGCTGTGTGCAGTGGCGTGCTGCTGGTGGCTTTCGGGCAGAGCGCACGCTCCTTGCAACAGGTGTCTCACAGCGATCGGCTGAGTCACGCGGCGCGCACGGTGTTCGATCAGGAAAGCGGCGGCCCGCTTGAAAACGGGACGCGCAAGGGGCGGGTGGCCGGTATCGACTGGAATCTGGAAATCCGTCAGGTCTCGGGCAGCAACGACCAGGCCAGATTGTTTCGCCTGGATCTGACGCTGCTTGAGCATCAGCGGCGTGTGCAGTTCAGCACGTTGCGGCTGCGCGGCGCCGTGACCGGTGCCGGGTCTTGAAGGCCGGTCAGCGCGGTTTCACGCTGCTGGAAGTTCTGCTGGTGATCAGCCTGTTGGGCGTGTTGCTGGTGTTGGTCGCGGGTGCCTTGCTGGGTGCCAATCGTGCGGTGCTCAAGGCCGAGCGCTACACCGTGGGGCTGGATGAGATGCGCGCGGCGCAGGCGTTTCTACGCTCATCCATCAGTCAGGCGCTGCCGCTGGACACCTCCGCTGAGGATGACGCCAAGAGTGGTTTTTTTGAGGGTACGGCTCAGGATCTCAGGTTCGTGGCCACGCTGCCGGGTGAATTGGGTGGTGGCATCCAGTTGCATACCCTCGGGTTGAAAGGACCTGAGGGGGATCGTGACCTGCAGGTGGCGTTCTCCCGGATCAGAACCACATCAAATGGCATCACGCTTGAACCCTGGGGTGAGCCACAGGTGTTATTGCACAACGTGCAATCGTTGAATTTCAGTTACCGTGGCCTGACGCCGAAAGGCAAGCCCACGGGATGGCTGAACGAATGGCCTTGGCCGACCCGCCTGCCCGGTGCGGTGCGCATTGATGCGCAGGTCAAGGGCTCGATTCCCTGGGTCAGCGAAGTGGTCGCCCTGCGTCTGGATCTTTCGGGCGGGGCGGGCGGGCAGTGAAGCATTTTCATAAGCGCCAGCAGGGCGTGGCGTTACTGGTGGTCTTGTGGGTGCTGGCGGTGCTGAGCCTGCTGCTGGGCGGACTGGCCGGCTGGGTACAACTGGAGAGCCGTCAGGCGCTGTGGTTGCGGCAGAACACCCATGCGCTGCTCGCGGCGGAAGGTGGCTTGAATATGGCGGTGCAGGGGTTGCTGGACCCTGCGCAGCGCAAACGCTGGGTGGCCGATGGACGGCCAGTGGCGTTGCGCATGGATGACACGCAGTTGCTCGTCAGTATTCGCAGCGAGCGTGGCAAGCTGGACCTCAACAGCGCTCCAGCGGCCGATATTGCTCGTCTGTTGCAGGCCTGCGGGGCGAACCGCAATCTGGCCAGCAGTATCGCCCAGACCGTGGAGGCACAACGGGATGACGGTCAGGCGCCGCTGCGTGTGGTTGAAGAAATACGACAGTTGCCGGGCATGACGCAGGCGCTGTACACCCGGCTGTTGCCGGAAGTGACGTTATGGAGCGGGCTGGACCGGCCCGATCCTGCTTTTGCCTCGGCGCTGTTGCGCCGGGCACTGAACTTGCCCAACCAGAGCGCGGTGGGAGCCGATGCCGGTGAGGTACTGGCCATCGACAGCCGCGCAGAACGACCGGGCGGCGTAGTCGCCCTGTTACAGACCATTGTGTTATTGAGCCCATCGGAGGGAGGCGCACAGCCCTATCGGGTATTGCGTTGGCAAGAATGAATGCATCCGTTTCAGCACGTCTGGCACCGTTGATCGCTTTGCGCGACCGGGTCGTCCAGCAATGGCGTGGCAGTCTGGGGCAACAGGCCTGGCAATGGTGGAGCGCAGAATTGCGCGCCTGCCTGCCGCCGCGTGTGCGCAGGTGGCTGGTTCGCGAAACCGTCGAGCAGGTGTATGTCTGGCCGCTGGTCGAACCGGTTGCCATCACCGGCGTCAATGCACAGAAGACCCTGCTGTTGCCCTCGTCTCTGGTGCTGGTGCAGACCCTGCAACTGCCCGTTGCAGCGGCGCGCAACCTGTCGACCGTGGTGGGCTACGAGCTGGACCGCTTTACGCCGTTCGATGCCAGTCAGTTGTATTTCGTCGCCCGTCAGGAAAGTCGCAATGCCGGCTTCATTCAGGTCCGGCTGGTGGCCGTGCTGCGCCAGCGCCTGGACGCCATTCTGCAAGCGTGCGCTGCGCTGGGTCTGCGGCCCGACACTGTGGACGTCGGCACACCCGAAGCGCGCCTGAGTATTGACCTGTTGCCGGCACCGCTGCGCCCGCAGCAATCGCATTCAGGTTACCGCTTGCAACGCTGGCTGATGTGGATCTGCGCCGGGTTGCTGCTGGGCACCATGCTGCTATGGCTCAACGACCGTCAGCAATTGCTTGAAGAGATGCAGGCCGAGGTCAAGGCACAGAAAGCCCAGGTCAGCGAAGTTCAGCAATTGCGTCAGCAACTGACCAATACCCGTGGCGCCGCCAATTACCTGCTTCGCCGCAAGGCTGCTCAACCGCCTCTGTCGGCATTGCTCAGCGAACTGACTGCCTGCCTGCCGTCAGACACCTGGATCGATCATCTGGAAATCAGCGACAGCGCCGAGGTGGCCTTTGCAGGTCAGAGCGCCAAGGCCAGTGCGCTGATCGCCCGCGTCAAGGACTGCCGCAGCCTGGACAACGCCCAGTTTCAGGGGGTGATCCAGCCGGACAGCAAAACCGGGAAGGACCAGTATTCACTGCGTGCGCATCTGCATCAGAGCCCGCAGCAGGAACAGTCCGATCAATCGGAATCGCAGGAGAGCGCCGATGCGTCGTCCACTCAATAGCCGTGAGCGGCGGGGCGCGGCGCTGATCATTCTGGCGCTGGTCCTTTATCTGGCCTACTGGCTGCTGATCGACAGCTGGTTCGCCGGCCCTCTGCGCGATATCAGCGAGCAGACCGAACAGTTGCGCGAGCAGCAGCAACGCTATGCCGGGTTGCTGAAGCAGGCTGACACCTTGCGTGCACAGCTGGAGCAGGCCCGCAGTGACCCGGCTAGCAGCACCAGTCTGCTGCCGGGCGATGATCCGAGCGCGGTCGCTGCTGACCTGATGCAGCGTGTCGCCGACCTGATCAGCAATCAGGCCGACACCGGCGGTGGCTGCGCGTTGACCCAGCGCATGCCGATCACCCCGGAGCAGGACAGCGCCGAGCCTTACCGGCAGGTCAAGGTCAGCCTGACACTGGAATGTGCCATCGAGCCGCTGACGGCGATCCTGCATGCGCTGGAGTACCAGCGCCCGTTCCTGTTCGTCGATGAAATGAGCCTGCGCCGCGACACCGATGCTCCCGCCACTGGCGGTGCCGGCAAGCTGGTGGCGCATCTGCTGGTACGCGGCTATCTGCAACCGGCTTCAGCCGGGGAGGGCGAGCAATGATGCGTTCATTGCGTCCATTGGAGTGGACCCTGCTCGGCACTACCGCCGTGCTGACCGCGCTGGCGACGCTGATTCTCAGTGGCGCTGCCCATTCGCCGGGCTGGCTGCCCGAGCAGGCACCACGCAATCCGGCTGACCGTGCGGCACAGACTCACAGCGCGCCCACTGCGACGCTGGACAGTCTGGCCAATACCTGGCAAACCCCGCTGTTCAGCACCGATCGCAGCCCTGACAAGGCGGTGGGCAAGAGCGATGTACAGGTCGCAAGCCTTTCCGGCCTTACGCTGACCGGTGTCGTTCTCGACGGTACGTTGCGTGTGGCACTGCTCAAGCAGGCCAGTGGTCCGGCACTGAAAGTGAAACAGGGTGACAGGCTGGGTAACGGCTGGACCCTGGAACAGCTCGATCCGATGCAGGCCACCTTCAGCCTCGACGGCCGCACGCAGACCTTGCGCCTGCCTGCGCCGCGTCTGCCGCCACCGTCGACGACACCCCCGATTTCCCTTACCAACGATTCCACCCCGTGATGGGTACCTTTTCTGGAGTTTCCGCCATCGCTACCTTGCGCACCCCCTTGCTTTGTCTCGCCACCGCTGTCGCCCTTGGCGGCTGTGCATCCCGGCAGGACACCCTCGACCCCGACAATGGCATGCTGCAGGAAGCGCTCCAGGGAACCGGTTCACAACGTCCGCCAGTGGATCCGCGCAGCGAGCAGCTGCCGGTACAGGCACAGCCTCAGTCGTCAACGGCCTCGCCGCAACGCCAGATCATTCAGGGCAACCAGCGTTTCATTCGCCAGCCTGCCGCTGCTCCGGCAGCGAAGGCAGGGGAGACGGGCGACATCGTCTTCAACTTCACCAACCAGCCGATTCAGGCGGTGATCAACAGCATCATGGGTGACCTGCTGCACGAGAACTACAGCATTGCTCAGGGTGTGAAGGGTGATGTGAGCTTCTCGACCTCCAAACCGGTCAACAAGCAGCAGGCGCTGTCGATTCTCGAAACCCTGCTGTCCTGGACCGACAACGCCATGATCAAGCAGGGCAATCGCTATGTGATCCTGCCGTCCAACCAGGCCGTTGCGGGCAAGCTGGTTCCGGAAATGCGCGTTGCCCAGCCATCGGCCGGCATGTCGGCGCGGCTGTTCCCGTTGCGCTACATCTCGGCCAACGAAATGCAGAAGCTGCTCAAACCCTTCGCTCGCGAAAACGCCTTCCTGTTGGTCGACCCCGCTCGCAATGTGTTGAGCATGGCCGGTACACCCGATGAGCTGGCCAACTATCAGGACACCATCGACACCTTCGACGTGGACTGGCTCAAAGGCATGTCGGTGGGGGTGTTCGGTCTGCAGCGGGCCTCGGTCGGCGAACTGATGCCCGAGTTGCAGAAAATGTTCGGCCCGGACAGCGGCATGCCGCTGGCAGGCATGGTGCGTTTTCTGCCCATCGAGCGGACCAACTCGGTCGTTGCGATTTCCTCGCAGCCGGAATACCTGCGCGAAGTCGGCGAGTGGATTCACACCATCGACGAGGGCGGCGGCAACGAGCCGCAGATGTACGTCTACGACGTGCGCAATATGAAGGCCACCGATCTGGCCAAATACCTGCGGCAGATCTACGGCACCGGCGCGATCAAGGAGGATTCGGCCGCCAAGGTCGCGCCCGGGCTGCGCACGACAAGTCTGTCGTCGCTCAATGGCACCGGCAGCAATGGCATGAGCAGTTCCAATGGCATGGGCAGCGGCGGCATGAGCGGCGGTGGCATGGGCAACGGCATGAATGGCATGAGCGGCAATGGAGGTGGCTTCGGCAACAGCCAGGGCATGAACAGCCAGAACGGTACCGACGGCGAAAACGCTGAAGAGCAGAGCGGCGCAGACTCCGACGCGGCCGACGAAGAGGGTGGCGGTTCGGGTGGCAACAACAAATCCCTGGATGCCAGCACCCGCATCACCGCACAGAAGAGCAGCAACCAGTTGCTGGTCCGCACGCGTCCTGCGCAATGGAAGGAAATCGAGTCGGCGATCAAGCGCCTCGACAACCCGCCACTGCAGGTACAGATCGAAACGCGCATTCTGGAAGTCAAGCTGACCGGCGACCTGGACATGGGCGTTCAGTGGTATCTGGGCCGTCTGGCGGGCAATGCCGGGACCTCCGGCAACGTGACCAACACCGCAGGCAGTCAGGGCGCGCTGGGCGCTGGCGGGGCGGTACTGGCAGGCACCGACTCGCTGTTCTACTCGTTTGTCAGCAATAACTTGCAGGTCGCCCTGCGTGCGCTGGAAACCAATGGCCGCACACAGGTGCTGTCGGCGCCGTCGCTGGTGGTGATGAACAACCAGCAGGCGCAGATCCAGGTCGGCGACAACATCCCGATCAGTCAGACCACGGTCAACACCAACGCTTCAGCCACGACACTGAGCAGCGTGGAATACGTGCAGACCGGTGTGATTCTCGATGTGGTGCCGCGTATCAATCCGGGTGGTCTGGTGTACATGGACATTCAGCAGCAGGTCAGCGACGCCGACACCGGCTCCACCGACCTCAACGGCAACCCGCGCATTTCGACGCGCTCGGTCGCCACTCAGGTTGCCGCGCAAAGTGGTCAGACTGTGTTGCTGGGCGGCCTCATCAAGCAGGACAACGCCGAGACGGTCAGCTCCGTGCCTTACCTGGGCCGAATTCCGGGTCTGAGATGGCTGTTCGGCAGAACCAGCAGGGCCAAGGACCGCACCGAGCTGATCGTGCTGATCACCCCGCGTGTGATCACCAGCAGCAGCCAGGCGCGTCAGGTTACCGATGACTACCGCCAGCAGATGCAATTGCTCAAGCCCGAAGCCTCGCGAGGCAGCCTCCAGAACTGAGGCTGTGTTAGTTTCTGCTTCATCGTCCACCGAAGACGCTGCTTTCGGGCAGCGTGCACCAGAGGTCATTGACTGATGCTGAAATTTTTCGCCGCTTTGCTGTTTGTCTGCTCTGGACTGGTTCAGGCACAAGACACGTTACACACGGATCTGCCGCTGGATTACCTGGCCCAGGCCACCACGGACGCGCCTGACAAACCACTGGTGATCTTCATCCACGGCTACGGCAGCAATGCGGCGGATCTGTTCAGCCTCAAGGATCACCTGCCTGCTGCGTACAACTACCTGTCGGTTCAGGCTCCCGTGCAGTTACGGCCAGACAGCTACAAGTGGTTCACCCAAAAGCCCGGCGTGACCGAGTACGACGGCGTGACCGAAGACCTGAAAAGCAGCGCTCAGCGTTTGACGGCATTCATCGGTCAGGCAACGGACAAGTACAAGACCCGGCCTGACAAGGTGTTTCTGGTGGGCTTCAGTCAGGGAGCGATGATGAGTTATGAGGTCGCACTGCGTCAGCCAATGCTGGTCGGCGGAATCGCTGCGCTGAGTGGGCGCCTGCTGCCGGTGGTGAAGTCCGAACTCAAGCCTGAAGAGGCACTCAAGACGTTGAAAGTGTTCATCGGGCATGGTGCCGAAGACCGCCAGGTCTCCTACGCCAGTGGTCCTGACGCTGAGAAGACCTTGAAGGCGCTGGGCCTGAAGCCGGAGTTTCATGGCTATGAGGGGCTGGGGCATAACCTGAACGAGACCGAAGTGGCAGATCTGGCCCAGTGGCTGGAAAAGTCGGCTCGCTGACGGCGGAAGGCGGTTTGCCGGCGACTCGATTGCCTGGGCCGACTTATCAGTGCCTGGGGATGACGCCATCGCTGGCAAGCCGTCTCCCGCTATTGCCGCCTCCATCCAGCCGCTTATGCGTTGATCAATGACCGAGCCTGTTGTGGCCGCTCGGTCATCGAATGACCTTCACGATCAGTTGACCTTCACATCCTTGAACTTGAGCACGTTTTCCTTGCTCTCGCGATCACGGAACGTGAGCTTGAGTGCGGGGGACAGTTTGAGTCGGCCCTTGGCGGCCTCGAAGGTCAACGTGACGCGGGTCGGAACGTTACGGATCAACTGAAATGAATCCCAGCGATCGAACTTCGTATCACCGACTCGCATCTGGATCATGTTCAACGCACCGCCTGTTTCGTCGAACAGACTGACCGGGTTCAGGAAGCGGAAATCACGGTCCGGACTCTTGTTCACCAGCTCCAGCGTGCAGGTGGGTGCCTGGCCGTTCTGATCACACTCCAGCAGCTCCAGCGTCAGGTTGTCGACGGTCTCGGCACGCTTGCCGAACACGTTGGCATTGTCGTTTTCAACGAACAGTTTCTGACTGCGGGCAAACTCCACCGAGGGTTTGGCATACTCGCCACCCAGCTTAAAGAACACCCCGCAAAGGATCAGCGCCAGCAACAGCCAGACGCCCGTTTTCAGGAAACCGGGCAGTTTTCTGGCCATGATCGCGATGCCCAGTCCGCCGCACAGCGTCATGCTGGCGACGATGGTGATGAGGGTCTGCCAATTGATCGAGTCGACATTCAGGCCCAGCACGCTCGGGTCTGGAAAAAGGTAGGTGAAGATGCTCCACAGGACACCGATCATGCTGCCGATACCCAAGGATATCCTGGCAAAAATCGCTGAAATCTTGCGAGCGGCGGGTGAGGGAGCGGGTGGTGCTGCGTCCATTGCTGTTTTGCCTTGTTCGAATGTCGAGAAGTGCGTGCCGATGGCAGATCAACTGCATGGCAGATAGGGGGCCTGGTCGTGAGGCGTTTGTACAATCCGTGTTCAATCGCGCTGCCGGAAGTGCGAGCTTTTTGATGCGGGAAAGAAACAGAAGGGCGAGCGGACCACGCCGTCGCGGCGCGATTATCCGGTAATTCGTGTGCAAAGTGCAGCGTTACATCGCGCAATCATCGAGAGAGAGGGCTTCAGGCAGAGGAAGGGTGATTTTGAAACAACGCGGACAGGCTGTTCTGTCCGCGAAAAAAGCGTCTGGCTGCGCTCAACCCTGGCTGACCCGCGCCGGTCGTGCGCCGGCTGAGTCTTTGAGGAATGCCAGCAGTGCAACCAGCGGCAGCGCTGTACCGACGATCAACACCCAGGTCCATCCGCCATGATCGAACAGTGGGCTTGCCACTGCCGAACCGACCGCGCCACCGAGGAAGATACTGGTCATGTACAGCGCGTTGAGTCGGCTGCGGCTGGCAGCATCCAGCGCGTAGACGGTGCGCTGGCCAAGCACCATGCTGGTCTGTACGCAGTAATCCAGTACCACGCCAGTGACGGCGAGGCCGATGACGCTGTAAAGGGGGTGAATCAGCCCCGGCAGGAAGCTCAGCGCGCCGAGCAGCAGTGCGCCCAACGACAGGATTCGGGTGTGGCCCGCGTCAGCCAGCCGGCCACTGATGGGGGCGGCGATGGCACCGATGGCACCGATCAGCGCAAAAATGGCGATCTGGGTTTGCGACAAGCCGTGATTGCGCGACAACTCCAATGGCACCGCCGTCCAGAACAGACTGAACGTCGCGAACATGCAGGCCTGATAGAACGCCCGTTGGCGCAGCACCGGCTGGGTGCGCAGCAGGGTCCACAGGGAAAACAGCAACTGGCCATACGTGGCACGATGATCGGGCACACGTTTGGGCATGGTGGTCGCGAGCACGACGCTGATGCCGATCATCACCACCGCCGCCGAGCCGAACACTGCCCGCCAGCCGAAGTGATCGGCCACCAGGCTTGAGATCGGCCGTGCCAGGAGAATACCCAGCAGCAGACCGCCCATGATCCCGCCGACCACCCGGCCTCGCGTTTCCTCGGGCGCCAGATGCGCCGCCAGTGGGACCAGCATCTGCACCGACACCGAGCTGAAACCCACCAGTAACGAGACCAGCAGAAACAGGTTCGGCTGCTCGGCAAATGCCGCGCCCAGCAGGCTCAATGTCGCGACTGCCGTGGTCAGCAGCATCAGCTTGCGGTTTTCCAGCAAGTCACCCAGCGGCACCAGAAAGAACAGACCCAGCGCATAACCAATCTGTGTCAGGGACACGATCAGACTCGCCGCCGTGCTGGACAGGCCGATGTCCGGCGCGATCAGTTCGATGATCGGCTGGGCGTAGTAGATATTGGCGACGATAGCGCCGCAGCAGAACGCAAACAACATCACCAGACCGCGGGTCATGGTGGGGTTGCCGTGGGAAGTTTGGGCGGAATGGGGCATCACGGGTCTCGCTCGTGCAATCGGGCTTCGCGCACGCTTTACCGTGCCCGGGCCGTTCAGGATGGAATGCTGAGCAGGCTAACGGTTTTGCAAGGCATTAAGTAGGTGTGCCGAGGTGATACAAGATATTTCTGTGAGTGATGATGGGCGGATTGCGCTTTATCAGATGTTATCTGCTTTCGGCCTGATCCCATAACAAACCAGATACAGCGCAGGCAAAAAGAACAGCGTCAGCAGGGTCGCGATAGCGATGCCGCCGATCATGGCGATGGCCATGGGTCCCCAGAACACTTCGCGGGCAATCGGTATCATGCCCAGGCTGGCGGCGGCTGCGGTGAGCAGGATCGGGCGACAGCGGTGCTCGGTGGCCTTAATGACCGACGCCCAAGGGCTTTCACCGGCGGCCATGAATTCGTCGATCTGGGTCACCAGAATCACCGAATTGCGGATGATGATGCCGATCAGCGCCAGCACGCCGAGAATCGCCACGAAGCCCAGCGGATAGCCGGAAATCAGCAGTGCGGCGACGACACCGATCAATCCTAAGGGCACCACGCTGACCACCAGCAGCAGCTTTTTAACGCTGTGCAACTGGATCATCAGAAAGCTTATGACCAGCAGCAGCATCAACGGCACGACCTTCAGGATCGGACCCTGTGAGCGGGCGCTGGCTTCGACGGCGCCACCGGTGGCCACCGAATAGCGCACGGGCAGGCCGGCGGTGAACGCATCGACGTCGGGTTTGAGCTGTTTGACCAAGGCCGCCGGTTGCAGCTTGCCGAGCACGCTGGCTTTCAGGGTAATGGTCGGCAGGCGGTCGCGACGCCAGACCAGCGGTTGCTCCTGCTCATAACTGAGGGTGGCGAATGACAGCAGCGGTACAGTCGAGCCATTCGGCGTCGGGATCTGCAGGCTGCCAAGGGTCTGGATCGAGCTGCGCTCATCACTTTCGGCGCGCCCCACAAGGTCGACCAGATAAGTGTTGTCGCGCACCTGAGTGATGGTCGTGCCGCTGACCAGACTGTTGAGAATCTGCGCGACGTCCTCGGATGACAGGCCGAACTGACGCACTTTGTCCTGCGCAATGTCGATTTTCAACACCTTGCCCGGTTCGTTCCAGTCGTAGATCACCTGGCCGATATTGGGGTGGGTGTCGAGCAGGGCGGCCAGCGTCATGGCCTGGCTGCGCACCTGTTCGATGTCCGGTCCGCTGATCCGGTATTGAATCGGCCAACCTACAGGCGGCCCCATGTTCAGTGGCTGCACGTAGCCGCCGACACCTACGTAGTCATCACGAAAGCGTTGGCGCAGCCGTTCGATCAATCGGTCGCGGGTTTCGCCACCTCGGCTGACGACGACCATCTGGCCGTAGAACGGGTTGCTCAGTTGCTGATCCAGCGGCAGGTAGAAACGCACTGCGCCCTTGCCGACGTAGGAACTCCAGTGCAGCACGTCCGGGTCGTCTTTCAGGGTGGACTCGAAGCGGTCCATGGTCTGGCGGGTGCCTTCGATCGAGCCGTTCTGCGGCAGGTAGAAGTCGACGAGGATTTCCGGCCGGTCCGAATCCGGGAAGAACTGGTTCTGCAGCAGTTTGCCGGCGAACAGCGAGCCCATGAACATCAGCGTGGTGATGCCGATTACCCACCAGCGATGTTCCAGCGCCTTGACCAGCGACCGGCTGAAACCCCGCATCCAGCGTCCCGGAGCCGCATGCACGGCGGTCACCTTGAGCAGGTGTACGCCGATCAGCGGCGCGAACAACACCGCCACCAGCCAGGACAGCAGCAGCGCCACCGCGATTACGGCGAACATGGTGAACACGTATTCGCCCGCCGAGCTGTGGTTTAGACCGATCGGTACAAAACCTGCGACAGTCACCAATGTGCCGGTCAGCATGGGAAAGGCGGTCGAGGTGTAGGCGAAGGTTGCGGCCTGTTCCCGGCTGTCGCCATGCTCCAGGCGGGTCACCATCATTTCCACGGTGATCATGGCGTCATCCACCAGCAGTCCCAGGGCGATGATCAGGGCACCGAGGGAAATGCGCTGCATGGTGATGCCGCTGTACTCCATGAACACGAAGACCAGTGCCAGCACCAGCGGGATCGAACAGGCCACGACCAGACCGGCGCGTATGCCCAGGCTGATGAAGCTGACGACCAGCACGATCAGGATCGCTTCGAACAAGGCGCGGGTGAAGCCGCCGATGGCTTTTTCGACCACGTCGGCCTGACTCGACACCAGGTGCACGTCGATGCCCAGCGGCAATTCAGTGGTCAGTTCTTCGATGCGCTGCTGCAACTGCGTGCCGAAGGCCTGAATGTTGCCGCCCTGTTTCATCGCCACCGCCAGGCCGATGGCAGGCTGACCGTTGAAACGGAACAGAGAAGAGGGCGGGTCGGCGTAACGGCGCTCGACCGTGGCCAGATCGCTGAGGCGAAAGAAACGGTCGCCCAAGCGCAGGTTGACCGCCAGAAGGTCTTCCTCGCTGGTGAACTGGCCGCTGGCCCTGACCGCGATGCGCTCGGGGCCCGCTTCCATGACGCCTGCCGGTGTGACCGAGTTCTGGGCCTGGAGGCTTTGCAGCACCTGACGCTGGTCGATTCCCAGTGCAGCCAGTTTGCGAATGGAAAAGTTCAGATAGATGACTTCTCGCTGAGCCCCGAGCAGCTCGATCTTGCCCAGATTGGGCACGCTGCGGATATCGGCCCGTACCTGCTCGACGTAGTCGCGTAACTGGCGAAACGACAGGCCATCGGTCGTGAAGGCGTAGATGCTGCCGAACACATCACCGAACTCGTCATTGAACGCCGGACCCTGAATGCCGGCGGGCAGTTCGCCGCGCACGTCGCTGATCTTCTTGCGCACCTGATACCAGGCCTCGGGAATGTCTGCGCTGCGGGTTTCGCTCTTGAGAAACACGAACAGGGTGGATTCGCCAGCCAGCGTGTAGCTTTTCACGTAGTCCAGCGCGTCGATTTCCTCGAGCTTTTTCTCCAGGCGATCCGTCACCTGTTGCAAGGTGTCATTCAGGGTCGCGCCAGGCCAGCGTGCCTGTATCACCATGGTCTTGATGGCGAAGGACGGATCTTCCTCACGGCCCAGATTCAGGAACGACCAACTGCCCATCAGCAGCGAAACGAACATCATGTACCAGACCAGCGTGCGATGCCTGAGGCCCCAGGCCGACAGATTGAAGCGCTCCCTCACAAACCGACCTCTCGTTGCATGCGAATCTTCTGGCCGGGCTGCATGGTGTTGACGCCCGCGGTGACGACCTTGTCGCCGACCTGCAATTCGCCCTCGACCTGAACTGTCGAGCCGTTGCGCGCCAGCACCTGAATCACACGCGGGCTCAAGGTCGACGTCCGCGTGTCGATTACCCATACCTGCGCGTTGCCCTCGCGTTGCACGACAGCACTGCCGGGCAGTCGATGGGACGTTGGCGCCGAACCGCTGATCTCGACGCTGACGGTCGAGCCGATCCGAAACAGATCCGGCGTATGGTTCAGAGTCAGCCGTACCCGTTGAGTACGTGTGGTGGCATCGATTTGCGGAGACAGCTGACGAATCTGTGCGGTGACCGAAACCTGAGGGTTCAAGGGCGACGACACCCGGATCTGCGCGTGGTCAGTCAGCGAAGCGACTAGACCGACCGGCAGATCGACCACCGCTTCGCGGCTCTCGGGACGCGCCAGGCTGACCACCGGTTCTCCGGCAGCCATCACCTGGCCCACCTCGGCACGCCAGTCGGTCACCAGTCCGTCGAACTCCGCCAGCAGGCGGGTATAAGACAGGTGGTCGCGGGCTTGCTGCAACGCGATGTCGGCGCGCTGCTGCAAGGCTTCCTGATTGCGCAGGTCGCTGCTCAATTGATCGAGCCGCGCCCGTGAGCCGACGCCGCGCTCGAACAATTGCTGGTAGCGCAACTGTTCGTCACGAACCTGTTGCCACGAAGCGTGTGCCTTGCTGAGTTCCGCCTGTCGGGCGTGCAGTTGATTCTGTTGCTCGCTGGGTTCCAGAGTGGCCAGCAGATCGCCCTTGCGCACGGCCTTGCCGACCTCGGCCTGACGGGTGGCGATACGCCCGGCGACTCTAAACCCCAGCGGGACTTCGTACTGCGGTTGAATGCTGCCCGCGAAACGGCCATGCAACGCCTGGTGCGGCTCGACAATTTCAGTGAACAGCACCGGCCGCTCGATCGCTTCACGAACCGGTTTGTCGCGGCAGCCGGACAGGGCGATCAACGCTGCGCAGGCCAGCCAACTGAAGGTCAGGATTCGAGGCTGGCGGGAGTGGACACTCATCGCTGTCGTTCCGAAACAGTGATCCGTGAGGCAGCGACTGCAAGGCCATCCTTACCGCCGGTCTGCCCGGCCACTTCGACCTTCTGCCCCGCGTAGAGAAATTGCAGGCCTTGAGAGACCACCTGCTCGCCTTCGGACAATCCCTCTGCGACAAGCACCTGACCCTGTTCGTATCGCAGCACCCTGATCTGTTGCAACGAGACCAGAGACTGGTCATCCACTCGCCAGACTGCGGGCTGCCCCTGCGAGCGTGTCAGCGCCGACCACGGCAGGACGAAAGCGCGTTGTGCATGATTTTCGAGTCGGGCGCTTACCACTGATCCGAGACCCGGAGCGGGAGAGGTGTCCGGCAGTACGACGCGCACGCGTAACGTGCCGCTGGTGGTGGAAACGATAGGGGTGATTTCGCGGACCCTGCCGATCAGCTCGATATCGGGCTGGCCCACCGGGCTGATCGCGACCCGGTCTCCGATTCGGTCGGTGCCGAGCAGCGATTCATAAGCTGCGAACACCGCTTCGCGTTCGCCATCGTGTGCCAGGCTGAAAACCGGTGCGGCAGCCTGCACCACCTGACCTTCTTCGGCCTGCCGTGCGGTGATCACACCGTCTGCGACGGCAAGCAGTTCGGTATAACCGACCTGCTCACGGGCAGTGGCCTGCTGTGCTTTGAAAGACGCCAGATCACCACGCGCGCTTTCCAGACTGGAGCGCGCCTGCTGGTACTCGCTGAGGTTGGTGTAACCCTTGGGCAACAAGCGTTGCTGACGCTGATAATTCTGCTCGGCAAGACGCAGCCGGGACTCCCTCACTGCAACCTCGGCGCTGGCGGACTCAAGGCCTGTGCGCTGCTCGCGCGGGTCCAGTTTGGCCAGCACTTGATTGACGTGCACCCGGTCACCAACGTCCACGAATCGTTTTACCAGCTTGCCCGATACTCGAAAGGACTGGTCGGTCACCTTGCGTGCCTGAATATCGCCGCTGAGCACCACCTGCGTGGCGATGTCCTGCGCCTGAACCGTCTGGACCGATACCCGCACAGGCAGTTTTTCCGGTGCTTTGCCGGCAGAGCAGGCTCCCAGTGAAAGTGTCAGTGCGAAGGTGCAGCCAACGGTCAGCCAGCGCTGGAAAGGGGGGATCCGGGTCGGTCGGCCTGTTTCACACGCATGGCCGAGCCGACGCACAACATCTGCACAGAAATACATCATCAATGAGTCGCCACTGCCCGGGAAAAGAAACGTTCATCCATGAACCACTGCGCCACGGGACGTGGCGCGGGCGTCTCAGGCCATTGCAGTCGCGCTGGGCCATTCCTCGTTGCAGGCTTCTGTTCCCAGAAAGGCAAGCACGTTGCGTTGCGAGTGGTGCCACGCGGCTTTACTTTCCAGATCCAGAAAGTGCCCGGTATCGGGAACTACATCGAAGGTGCTGCGAGGGATGTAGTTGGCGAAAGTGCGTGCATCGTCAACAGTGGTGTATTCATCTTTCTCGCCATTAACGAACAGGACCGGGATCTTGATCGCAGAAAAGCGCTCGACGTAGTTACTGGCGCTTAGTTGGCGAATCTGACTGATGTGAAAGTCGATCTGGCCATATTCGTGCTCGGCGAGGCTGATCAGATGCTTGTAGTTGTACAGCTTGAACAGGCGCGGCAAGTACTTGCCGACCGTGTCGTTGAGCAGGGAGCCTATCTTGCGTTTTTCGCGAGCGGCCAGATACACCTGAGCCTTGTCGATGTAATCAAGCATGGGCTCATTCAGCACAGGTGAGAATGAACTGATAATGGCTTTTTCGACCGAGGCCGGGCATTCCGACAGCGCCAGAAGGGCCGAAACACCGCCCCACGACACGGAAAGCAGGTAGTTGACCTGAAAGCGGTCAATGAGCTGAAGCAGGATGCCGACTTCGTCTTCCTTGGTCACGATCATGTCGTCGGCGTTGTGTGCCCGCGACTGGCCGGAGAACGGAAGATCGAATAAGACAATGTTGTAGTGGGGTTGAAGATACTTGACGGTTTGCCCGAAAGAGCCGGTGGTCGACAATGCGCCATTGACCAGCATGATGGTCTTTACATGGCTGCCTTTCCAGTAAGTTTCGGTGTAAACCTTGTAATCGCCCACGCTTAAAATAGTTGATTGTGCGCCCATAACAGCCTCCCAGCCGATGTCGATCCTACGAAAAGTATTCCAGCATTCTCTGCCTCGACGACCATGCCGAAGCCCCGCCCGGTTCAGGGCGAAATCCGATGAGTTCTTGTTTTGGGTGCATCTTGAGTCCGTCTTGCGGTGACCATAGATAACGCAGTGTTGGTATACCGACAAGATGCTGACGCCACAAAAATGCCGATTGGTTCACGTTCTTCTATCGGGCGAGCGCTGGAATACTTGATGGTGAAACAGGGTTATTCGGGGAAAAGACGCAGATCGAGGCGGAAAAGCGGAACTATTGAAGGGAACTTGTGAGCGCTGAAACGGTCAAGCGACGTTCATTTCTGAAACATAATGTTACAAATTAGTGCTTGGCAAGCCGCGCCAGATTATTATCGAAATGCCCGAAAGGCCTGCGCCAGAGGCTTTAACCTCGTCAAAAAGCAGGCACGAGAACGGGTTCGTGCCTTTTTTCAGACCAGTGGACGTGCCGTGCGACAGATCAGTTTCAGGTTCGCGCCGCCGTATGGACTGGTGCCGATCTGTAGCGTAAAGCCATGCAGATTGACGATGGCCGCCACTACGGAAAGCCCCAGACCGAAACCGCTGTGCTGATTGCCGGCTTCACTGCGGTAAAAGCGCTGAAACACTGCGGCTCGCTCGGTGACCGGAATCCCCGGGCCTGAATCCTGTATGTCGATGCAAGGGCTCTTGCCTTCCTTGTCCGCGTAGGCACTGACCACCACTGTTCCGCCGGCGGGCGTGAACTTGATGGCGTTGCTCAACAAGTTGGCCAGGGCCTCGAACAGCAAGGCGCGATCACCCACGAGCGTCGGCAGTGTGTCTTCCAGCTTGAGGAGCAGGGTTATCTGGTCCTCTTCGGCCAGCGGCAGGTAAAAGTCGTGGAGTTCCTGCAACAGCGGACGCAGTTCAAGCTCGACAAAGGCAGAGCGTCTTTGGCGGTCTTCCAGTTCCGAGATGCGCAGCAAACCGCGAAAACGCGCCATCAGCGTATCTGCTTCACCGATCACCTGCGCAATCTGCAAGGCGCAGGGTGAGTCGTACTTGGCCTGTTGCTGGATGCGATAAAGCTGGGCGCGAAGGCGAGTCAGCGGCGTGCGCAGGTCGTGGGCGATGTTGTCGCAGACGCCTTTGACCTCGTTCATGAGCTTTTCGATGCGGTCGAGCATGGCGTTGACGATGACCGCCAGCATGTCGAGTTCGTCGCGTCTGCTGGACACGGGCAGGCGTCCGGCCATGTCTCCGGCAATGATCGACTCCGCACTGAGCTGGATGGCACGAATGCGCCGAAGCGGACGTTGACGCAGCAAGTGCCAGCCTGCGACGCCGGGAATGATCGTCAGCGAGATGCCCCAGAGCAGGGCATGCAGAATCAGTGTGCTGACCGCGAACAATGAACCGTTCTCGCGCACCAGCACCAGCCAGCGGCCGTCGACGGTATGCGACACGATCGCGTCGCAACTGTCTTTGGGGAGGCCCGGGTCTTCGGAATCGATGCAACTGCTCAGTTCATGTATCTGACCGTCAATGGGCAGCACTTTGGGAATGTGTGTGATCGGCCCGGCGATGTGCCGGAACTGGTCATCGAACAGACCATAGGCATCTACGGCGCGGGTATCGAAGGTCATGCTGGTGGACAGCGCGTCGACCAGCGCCTGCCCCTCGAAGCGTGTGAACAATTGCTGGCGATGGGTCAGCGAACGACGTGCGAGGTTGTCCAGGTAACCGTTGACCTCCCAGTACAGAACCCCCAGCAGGATGGCGCTCCAGGCCACGAACAGTGAGCTGTAGAGCGCCAGCAGCCTGCTCGAAGAGGAGCGCCAACCGTTAGACGGGTTCGGCAATGACATAACCTGAACCTCGCACGGTTTGTATCAGCGGTGCGATGCCAGGCTGGTCGATCTTTTTGCGAAGGCGACCGATGTGTACATCGATCAGGTTGGTGCCGGGATCAAAGTGGTAACCCCAGACTTCCTGGAAAATCATCATGCGTGTGATGATCTGTCCGCTGTTGCGCATCAGAAACTCGAGCAGTTTGAATTCGGTCGGCAACAGCACAAGCGGCTCGCCACCCCGACAGGCTTCACGGGTAATCAGGTTGAGTTCGAGGTCGGCCACCTGCAGAACCGTCTTCGCGGCGCTGACCGGGTTGCTGCGACGCAGCAGCACTTCGACGCGTGCCGCCATTTCATCGGACGCAAACGGTTTGGGCAGATAGTCATCGCCTCCGGCCCGCAGTCCGCGAACGCGCTCGTCCACGTCGGACAGCGCGCTGATCATGAGGATCGGCGTGGCGATTCCCTGGGCGCGCAACTGGGTGACGATGGTCAGTCCATCAATCTCCGGCAGCATGCGGTCCAGGGTAATCAAGTCGTAGTCGCCACTCACTGCACGCGCCAGACCGTCACGTCCGTTGTCCACCCAGTCCACTTCCAGTCCGTGGCTGCTGAGTTCCGCGACTATTTCCTTTGCGGTGATGGCATCATCTTCGATTGCCAGAATTCGGGTCATGGTCCCTGCCTGAATAAGTACGTTCAAAGACCTAGTTTGCCCCTAAATGGCGGCGAAGTTCCTGAAAGAAAGTTTAATGACGGGGATCATATGTCTTTCGGCACTTCGGCATCCTCTTCCCTGAGCTTCTGTGCTTCGGCCAGGCGCTTTTCTTCCGCCCGACGTTTCCTGTCCCGTTCAAGTCTGGCGCTGGTGTCTTTCTCGCTGCGAATCTGCGCGTGGCTGATCAGGGCGAAGATGAAGCTGCCGCCAATGATGTTGCCCGCCAGTGTCGGTCCGGCAAACGTGAACCAGAAATCCTTCCAGCCCAGTTCGCCTGCGAACACCAGGTAGGACACTTCGGCCGAGCCCACGACAATGTGCGTGAAGTCGCCGAGCGCCATCAGGTAGGTGATCAGCACAATGATCGCGATCTTGGCATTTTCCATCGAGGCGATCATCCAGACCATGGTCGCAATCATCCAGCCGGACACGATGCCTTTGGAGAACATCTGACCGACATCGTTTTCCATGACCTTGCGGCCGATTTCCAGAAACGCGTGATCGGTCTTGGCGTCGAAGATCGGCAGGTTGAGCATGACGTAAGCCACCAGCAGAGTACCCACCAGATTGCCGCTCAGCACCACGCCCCAGAGGCGCAAAAGCCGCCAGATATTGGCCAGGTTCGGCTTGCTCATGATTGGCAGTACGGCAGTGATGGTGTTCTCGGTGAACAGTTGCTGGCGGGCCAGAATCACGGCGAGGAAGCCTGCGGAGTAACCCAGACTGGTAATCACGTGACTGCCAGGGATGCCTTCGAGGCGTGACATGAGCAAACCCATCGCCATCAGCGACAGGCCCATGGTCAGGCCGGCCGCCAGAGCCGACCACCATAGAGCCGCGACGCTGCGCTCCAGCTCGTGGTCGCCCTGCATCCGTATGGTTTCATGCAGTACCGCCGCGCGAGGCGGCTGGTTCTCATCGATCTCGCGCTCTTCTTCGGCTGACAGGCCGGGGGTCTTGCCGTCTACTTCGTGGTCCATACCGTTTCCTGATGCGTTGCTGATGCGCTGGAGATGAGGACGCAGGCTGCGCCGGTCCGATGGTTGAGACAGGCGCCGCACGCCGTCGTTCGCTGCCCGCCTGCGGTATCGGCAAATGTATGAGCCAGTTCTCACAGAGCCCCTGCCAGTGCGCATTCAGATCGCCGCATGCCTTTTTTGATAATTTGTATCAGGCGCTAATAGGAATCTGTACTATTCGCAAAAAATCCTGCCGGGTCCCAAGAGGCCTGGTTTATTGCCAAGGGCTGCACATCGATGCGTCGTACCTTTCTGTCTCTTTGCGTCATTCAAGCAATCTCCCCATTTGCCTGTGCCGATCAGGTGACTGCCAGTCATTCCTCAATCGAACTGCAGAACATCGATATCCAGAGCGCCACGGACATCGAAACCGCGCAAGGGCCTGTCCAGGGCTATCGGGCGACCCGGTCTGCCAGTGCGACCCGCACCGATACTCCACTGCATGAAACACCGCAATCGATCAGTGTCGTGACCCGTGAGGCCGTTGAAGACATGGGTGCCACGCGCCTGCAGGATGCGCTGGATTACGCGGGCGGCGTGGGTCGTGCCAACAACTTCGGCGGTCAGGGGTTGACCACGTTTACCGTACGCGGCTTCACCACGGGCGAGTTCTATCGCAACGGCTTTCCGATCAACCGCGGTTATCCGAACATGCCGGACGCCAACACCATCGAGCGTCTGGAGGTGCTGCGCGGTCCTGCCACTACGCTTTATGGGCGTGGCGATCCCGGCGGTACGTTCAACGTGGTTTCAAAGCAGCCGCTGGCCGAGCGCTCGGTCACGCTGGGCAGCCAGCTCAATGATCAGGGCATGAAGCGTGGCACGCTGGACGCATCCGGTCCGCTGGACGATGACGGGCGCTTTGCCTATCGCCTCAACGTCGTGGGTGAGGGTGGCGATACCTTTCGCGATCACGTCGAAACCGAACGCTACGGTGTGGCGCCGGTCTTGAGCTGGCAGGTCGATGACGCCACTCGCATCACCTTCGAAGGCGACTTCATGCGCAACAACGCGCCGCTGGACCGTGGCCTGACGCGTTATCCCGCGCAGACCCGCACGGCTTCCCGTGACACGTTCTTCGGCGAGAAAGACGTGGGCAAGCTGCACAATGACAACACTATGGCGCAGATCCGCTTCGACCACGACCTGAACGCCGACTGGAAGCTGGGCGGTGGCATCCAGATCCTCGACGGCTCGCTCAAGGGGGATGCCATCGAAGCCAACGGTCTGGCAGCCGACGGGCGCACGCTGGGACGCAATTTCAATTACCGCAAGCTTGAGTGGACTGACCGCGATCTGCAGTTGAACGTCACCGGGCATTTCGCCACTGGCGCGTTCGACCATACGTTGCTGGCAGGCGTCGAGTACGAAGACTACGACTATAAGTCGATCATCCGACGCTCCAGTGGCGCGGTTAACGCCTACACCATCGATATTTTCGATCCGGTTTACGGAAAGGTCCGTCCTGCGCTGACCCGAACCACGACTGACGACAAGGAAAACCTCAAGACCTACGCGGCCTTCGTACAGGATCAGGTGGCGCTGACCGAGCGCATGAAATTGCTGGCTGGCGTGCGCTTCGAGCGTTTCGAGCATGACTACGACACCTTCGGTGTCGGCGTGCCGTTCACCAACAGCGATAACGCCGTGACCCCGCGTCTCGGCCTGATCTATGACCTGACCGATACCGTGGCGGTCTACGCCAACACCGCGCGCTCGTTCAAGCCCAACACTGGCGCGAGCCGTCTGGGTGGCGGCTTCAAGGCAGAAGAAGGCAAGTCCTATGAAGTGGGCGTCAAGTGGGAAGCCCTGGATCGCCGGTTGAGCGTCGATGCCGCCCTGTATCAGATCGAGAAGCAGAATGTGCTGACCACCGACCCGATCGATTCCACGTTCAGCGTGGCGGCGGGGGAAGTGCGCAGTCGCGGCCTGGACCTGAATGTGGTTGGCAATCTGACCCCTGAATGGCGTGTCATGGGCAGCTATGCCTACGTCGATGCGCAGGTCACCAAGGACAACACCCTGCGCTCCGGCACCCGTCTGCTGAATATCCCGGAGCAGACATTCAGCCTGTTGAACGTCTATGAGTTCCAGGATGGCGTGCTGCGTGGTCTGGGCCTGGGGGCAGGCGGTCGTTATGTCGATCAGCGTGCAGGGCAGACCGCCAATACCGCGTTCTCGATGGACAGCTACACCGTGTTCGATCTGCTGGCCTTCTATAAGGTCAACGAGCACGTGAAGCTCAATCTCGATGTGAAGAACGTCTTCGACAAGGACTATGAAGAAGGTGCGTTCGGCAACGTGTATGCCTATCCGGGCGCCCCGCGTACGGTGCAGGTCGGAATCGCCTACACCCTTTAAGCATCAGGCAGTCGCGATCAGGGGAACACCCTGATCGGCGACCCCGCGTGCCAGGCCTGGATGTTTTCGATCATCCGGCCATAGAAGGTCTGGTAGTTGTTCTCGGTGACGTAGCCGATATGCGGGGTCGCCAGCACGTTGTCCAGGGTGCGGAACGGGTGGTTTTCCGGCAGTGGCTCGACATCGAACACGTCAAGAGCGGCACCGGCGATCCTGCGCTGTTGCAGGGTCTCGATCATCGCCGCTTCATCGATAATGGGGCCGCGCGACGTGTTGACGATGAACGCGCCGGGCTTCATCCGGCCCAGCGCTTCAGCATCCACCAGCCCTCGGCTGCGATCGCTGAGCACAAGATGCACCGACAGCACATCGGACTGCTCGAACAGCGCCTGTTTACTGACGTAAGTCACCCCGCATTCGGCGGCCGCCTCGGGTGTCAGATTCTGGCTCCAGGCGATGACCTTCATACCGAATGCCTGACCGTAGCGGGCAATCCACTTGCCGATACTGCCCAGCCCCAGAATACCCAGCGTCTTGCCGTGCAGGTCGCTGCCCAGCCCGACTTGCCAGTGACCGGCGCGCAATGAATTGGCTTCAGCCACCAGATTGCGAGTGATGCCCATGATCAGCGCCCAGGTCAATTCCGGCGCTGCATGCTTATAGCTGTCGGTGCCGCACACCGTGATGTTCAATCGTTTGGCCGCCGCGACATCGATGGCGGCATTGCGCATGCCGCCGGTGGTCAACAGTTTCAGGCGTGGCAACTGGCTGAGCAGTGCTTCGTCGAACAGGGTTCGTTCGCGCATCACGCAGATCACATCAAAGTCCCGGAGGCGCTGGACCATGACGGCGGTATCGGCAGGGAACTCATGCAGGAAGCTGACTTCGCCAATAGAGCGCAGCGGCGACCAGTCCACAACATTGCTGGCCACGTTCTGCCAGTCATCAAGCACTGCAATGGTCAATCGAGTCATGAATAAAGGTCTCTCTGGGCAGATTCGGGGAAAGAAAGCGGCTAGTCGAACAGGCTCGCCGCGATATTGATCGAGAACCCCAGAATAGCCGTGTTGAACACAAAACAGATCAGCGACTGGGCCAGCACGATCCGGCGCATCTGGCGGGTCGCTACGCCCACATCCGATGTCTGTACCGCGACGCTCAAGGTGAACGAGAAATACAGAAAATCCCAGTAATCCGGGTGCTTTTCCCCGCCAGCGAACAAGAGGGCAGGCTCTTTCCCGGTGGACGTATAAAACAGGCGCGCATAGTGCAGGCTGAACACCACTCCGATCATCAGCCATGAACCGATGACGGTGACCCCGGTGAACGCGTGGTGCAGCAATTGTGCATGAGGCGAAAGGCCTTTGGTGCCTGCTATCTCAACAATGATGGCGGCCAGGCTGGCCAGCGCTGCGATGGACACGGTCATCAGGATCGTGCCAGCGTTCTCGTCCTCCATCATCGCGATGCGCTGCACGTCGCTTGCGTTACTGTGCAGGGTGCGGATGAACATCAGGATCAGATAGAGCCAGACGCCCAGATCCCAGCCAATGAGCAGGTTCTGGGTCAGCGTAGTATCGGGCAGTGCCCAGGCGGAAGCGGTTCCGCAGAATAAGCCCACAAACGCGGCGATGGTCAGGCGAGGGTGGGTATGAACGATATGGCGCATGCGGGCTAGTCGTTACTGATTGTTGCAAGACAGTATCACGAGGCAGTGCGAAGCGAGAAAAAACGGCGCGCAAGGGGGTTGCGCGCCGTGTGCCAACGGTGTGGCGAGTGTTCTCTAAGCAGGCGAGCGCGGCTTAGCGCACCAGGCAAGGCTGTTTGTTGTTGAACGTCCAGTCCGGAATCAGGAACTGCATGGCGACGGCGTCGTTGCGCGCACCCAGGCCCATGCCTTTGTACAGTTCGTGTGCCTTGGCCAGTTGATCCATGTCCAGGTCCACACCCAGCCCCGGTTTTTTCGGCACGTCGACTTTGCCCCCGACAATCTGCAGCGGTGCCTTGGTCAGGCGCTGGCCGTCCTGCCAGATCCAGTGAGTGTCGATGGCTGTGATATTGCCCGGCGCAGCCGCGGCCACATGGGTGAACATCGCCAGCGAAATATCGAAGTGGTTGTTGGAATGCGAGCCCCAGGTCAGGCCCCATTCATTGCACATCTGTGCGACGCGCACCGAACCCTGCATGGTCCAGAAGTGCGGATCGGCCAGCGGGATGTCCACCGACTGCAACTGAATCGCGTGACCCATCTCGCGCCAATCGGTGGCGATCATGTTGGTGGCCGTCTTCAGGCCTGTGGCACGGCGGAATTCGGCCATCACTTCGCGACCGGAGAAACCGTTTTCCGCACCGCATGGGTCTTCGGCGTACGCCAGCACATGATGCTGATCGCGGCACAGGCGAATGGCTTCCTTGAGCGACCAGGCGCCATTCGGGTCCAGGGTGATGCGGGCGTCGGGGAAGCGTTCGGCCAGGGCCGTGACCGCTTCGATTTCCTCATCGCCACGCAGCACGCCGCCCTTGAGTTTGAAGTCCTGAAAACCATAACGCTGGTGCGCGGCTTCAGCCAGACGCACCACAGCATCAGGAGTCAAAGCGACTTCGTGGCGCAGGCGGAACCAGTCGTTATCGGCATCCGGTTCGCTGCGATAGGCCAGATCGGTCTTGTGCTGATCGCCCACGTAGAACAGATAACCCAGCATTTCCACCTGATCGCGCTGCTGACCCTCACCCAGCAAGGCGGCGACGGGCACGTCCAGATGCTGGCCGAGCAGGTCGAGCAGGGCGGCTTCCAGTGCGGTAACTGCGTGAATGGTGATACGCAGGTCGAAGGTCTGCTGACCACGGCCACCCGAGTCGCGTTCGGCGAAGGCCTTGCGCACGTCATTGAGGATCTTCTGATACGTGCCGATGCTGCTGCCGACCACCAGCGAGCGGGCGTCTTCCAGAGTCTGGCGGATCAGGTCGCCGCCCGGCACTTCGCCGACGCCGGTGTTTCCGGCGTTGTCCTTGAGAATGACGATGTTGCGGGTGAAGTAGGGGCCGTGCGCGCCGCTGAGGTTGAGCAGCATGTCGTCATGACCGGCGACCGGCACGACCTGCATCTCGGTGATGACAGGCGCCTTGGCAGTGACGTTGGCGTGTTGAGCGTTCATGGTGAAATCCTGTGCGAAATTGTTGTTGGAATGAGCGTCAATGAGTCGCGGGCGTCTGCACGGCGGCGACTGGTGTCGCGCCTGGCTTTGGCTTGTTGCGGGCGGCGAAGACGATGACGGCGGCAACCAGCGACGTGACGGTCAAGCCGTACAGGCCGCCCTGAATCGAGCCGGTGTGCTCTTCCAGCAGGCCGAAGGTTGTCGGCGCCACAAAACCACCGAGGTTGCCGACCGAGTTGATCAGCGCGATCACCGCAGCGGCGATTCGGGCGTCCAGATAAGCCTGGGGAATCGGCCAGAACAGTGACGAAGCCGACTTGAAGCCCAGTGCCGCAAAGCAGATCGCGACAAACGCGAAGATCGGGCTGCCGGTGGTGGACATGAACATGCCCGCTGCGGCAATCAACAGTGCTGCGGCAACCCACGCCTGCTGACGCTTCCATTTCGCCGACAGCGTGGCGAAGGCGTACATGCCGATGATCGACAGCAGCCAAGGGATCGAGTTGAACATGCCTACTTCGAAATCGGTCAGGCTGCCCATCTTTCTGATGATGCTCGGCAGCCAGAAGGTCGCTGCGTAGATGGTCAGTTGAATAAAGAAGTAGATCAGGCAGAACAGGATGATCTGGCCGTCCTTGAGCAGTTTGCCGATGGACGCCTTGACCGGCGTGGCGGCTTCGCGAGCGGCCTGTTCGGCGTCGATGGCGTTGACCAGTGCGTCCTGTTCCTCTCGGGTCAGCCACTTGGCATCGTGCGGCTTGGAATCCAGCCAGAACCAGACGAAGAAACACAGGCCGACCGAGAACATGCCTTCGATGAAGTACATCCACTGCCAACCTTTCATGCCGAACCCGGTGATCTGCAACAGCAGGCCGGACAAAGGGCCGGAAATCAGCGAAGCGATGGCCGAACCGCTGAGGAAGATGGCAATCGCCTTGCCACGCTCAACGCCTGGCAGCCAGCGGGTGAAGTAGTAGATCACGCCCGGAAAGAAGCCAGCCTCGGCCACACCCAGCAGAAAGCGCAGGATATAGAAGTGGGTTTCGTTCTGGATGAACGCCATGCCGGCAGCGACCAGGCCCCAGGTGAGCATGATCCGCGTCAGCCAGATTCGGGCGCCGACTTTTTGCAGCAGGATGTTGGAAGGGACTTCGAACAACGCGTAACCGATGAAGAACAGCCCGGCGCCCAGGCCGTAGGCCGCAGCACCGATGCCCAGATCGTGCTCCATGTGCGAACGCACGAAGCCGATGTTCACCCGGTCGATGTAGTTGACGATAAACATGATGACGAAAAGCGGCAGGACATGACGTTTGACTTTCGATACGGCTGAACTCAAGACCGAATCTGCGCCGTTGGCCATCCCGGAATTGGATGTGCTCACAGTTGAATCTCCCACTCGTTGTTTTTATGCGGGTATGTGCGAGGTGTGTCCCTCGCATTGTCGGTCATCATACAAGTTGGGTGCGCGTGCGCAAGCCCCTTCGATAGTCGGATCGCGATTAATTTTTGCGTCCGACCACGAAAGGTTTCAGTCGTTTGTCGTCGAGTTTATTCAGCCTTTTCTCAGTAAAAGCCACGAAAATAAAGGGTTGTACGCGAAGGGTGAGTGCCGGTGGCCGTTACTGGGCAATATTTTTTCTGACGGATCGCGTCATAAAAAGGCGGACAGACGGATAGGCGAAGCTTTGACAAGACTGAGTCACTTGTAATACAAGTCAGACAAGTTCTGTTGGTCCTGAAACTCAAGCCCCATGCGCCTTTGTCGGCCATGCCGCTGCGTTACGGGTTCACCGGACGGCGCACAATCAGACAAGCGACAGACAACTTCAGGACAACCTTTCATGCAAGAGCCCGCCAGCACCGCGCCCAAACGCCGTCAGCACAGCCTGGCCACCGATCTGGTCACCGAACTGAGTCAGCGTATTCTGCTGGGCAAGATTGCGCCGGGTGAGAAGCTGCCGTCGGAAAACCGGATTGTCCGTGAGCACGGGGTCAGTCGTACCGTGGTTCGCGAGGCGATTTCCAAGTTGCAGGCGTCGGGGCTGGTGGTCACTCACCACGGTATCGGCACCTTCGTGCTGGAGCGCGGCGATCAGACGGGGTTGCGCCTGAAAGTCGAAACCGTGTCGCGGGTGCGCGACATCATCGAGTTGCGCATCGGTCTTGAAACTCAGGCTGTGGCGCTGGCAGCAGTGCGCCGCACGGAAGAGCAACTGGCGGCCATGCGTCAGGCACTGGACGATTATCAGGACCTGCTGGCCAACGACGACAGCTGCGTCGAGGCGGACAAGCGCTTTCACATGCTGATTGCCGAAGCGACCGGCAATCCGTATTTCATGGAAATCATGCAGCATCTGGGCAGTGCGATCATTCCGCGCAGCCGCATTGCCTCAAGCGAGCGGGCTGGCAATAACCTGGCGCATCAGGGCTATCTGGCCAATCTGGAACACGAAGCGCTGCTCAGCGCCATCCGCCGCAAGGACCCGGACGCGGCGCGTGCAGCGATGTGGACCCATTTGAGCAACAGCCGCGAGCGTCTGGTGCCGCAGGATTAGTCCTCGTCTGCAGGTCTGAGCACGCGCAGCATCAGTTGCGTCTGCCACTCGAAATAGGGATTGAAGGTCAGTCGCGAGTGGATCTTGCCCGGCTCACGGTATCCCCAATCCGAGTACCAGACCGGCTCGCCCGCCATGCATTTCGCGGTGTCCTCGTCGGTCTGGCCATTCCAGCAGATCCGCTGCGTACCGTTGACGCCGTACAGCGGGTTGTCCGGGGAAAACAGCAGGCCCATGTGCGAGAAACGGCTGATGCGGTAGTCCGGCAGGTAATCGGTACGCACCTCGACCCGTGAAGTGCGCGCAGCCTTGGCGGGCAGGTCGCCGTACCAGATCAGGCGGCTGTCCGGGTGGCTGAAGCGTTCGTTGAAGGTGTCCAGTACGTAGGCGGTGTCCAGCACCGAGTCGTGCTGGGCGATGGCAATGAACACCGGCTTGTCGTATTGACGTTTGAGCAGGCGATTCTGGGCCAGCGCGCTGCTGCGGTAAAACTGGGCGAACCCGTTGGTAGGCACGTTCATGTAACGCAGCGGCGTCTGCATCGGCCGCAAACCCTCCTTGGGGGATGCAAGCAGCCATGGCCTCGCCCAGCCGATCCAGGGGGTCAGCCAGGCGTAACCGCTGTCGGAGCGAAAGGCGGGGGAGAACAGCAGCAGCCCGGCAATTTCATCATGGTCGTAGGCATAGTCCAGCACCAGATTGGCGCCGGTGGAAAAGCCGCCCAGGTACACGTTGGGCGCTTCCTTGCCGAGCAGGTTTGCCTGCTCGCGAACCACCTGCTGCCATTGCTCCAGCGTCACGTCGAGCATGTCTTCGGGTTTGGTGCCGTGACCGGGCAGCAGCACGGTGCGGACGATAAATCCCTCATTGGCCAGCCGCTGGCCTACGTCGTGGAATGACCAGGGTGAGTCGCCCAGGCCGTGCACCATCAGCACCCCGCCTTTGATCGCGCCGCTCGGTGTCCACTGCTGCGGCGCATTCCAGTTCAGTTCGGCCTCATGGTCTGACGTCTGGAAAGTGCGCTGGGAGCGGATCAGCTCACGGGTCTGCTGACGGTAATCCTCGAAGAGTGGTGTGGGGGCCTCACTCTCGGCCATCGACGTGCAGGCTGAAAGCGTGAGCAGGGACAGCAGGCTGGCGAGTCGCGATCTGATCAAGTTCTGGAAGCCTTCTTGCGGGGTTGATTGGGGGATGCAGCTTGACGAGGCACATGCTCTGCGCTCACCCTTATACACACGTCTGCCCAACACTGATCGTGCCCAGCGCTCTGCGTGGGTATGCATCCCGTGACGCGCTGCGTCACCGTCGAGCGCGGACGCGGTGCGTCCTGGGCACTATGCCATGTGCATCGCGCTCATCAGCCGTTTCAGGCACACTCGCTGCCTCGATAACTTCAACAAAATGTATCCGCATGCCTACTCACTCCAAGCCCCTCGTGGCACCGGGAGTTCTTCATGTTCGCGCTTGATCGGGACCTGGCTCAGGACATCGTCGACCGCGCCATGGCGATTCTGCCCTATAACGTCAATGTCATGGACTACCTGGGGATCATCATTGGCAGCGGTGATCCCGAGCGTCTGTGCACTCGACACGAAGGCGCTCAACGGGTGCTCGCCAACAGCCAGGTCTTCGAAATCGATTCCCGGGCTGCCCTGCACCTGGGCGGAGTGAAGCCTGGCGTCAACCTGCCGCTGATGCTCGATCACAAACTGGTCGGCGTGCTCGGTATCACCGGCGAGCCGGAAGAGGTCCGCGTCTACGGCGAATTGGTGAAGATGACCGCTGAAATGCTTATGGAGCAACGCCGTCAGCAGACTGACCGCCAATGGCGCCTGCAGCGAAGCGAGGATCTGCTGGCGCGGCTGTTGCTGCCCGATTGCCCCGAAAGCCTGGTCGACGAAGCCCGTCAACTGGGACTGCAGCCGCAATTGCCCCGCCAGGCGGTGCTGATTCAGTTGGGGGTGCAGGCCTCTGCGGCCAGCCAGATCGCCGGGTGGCTGGGCTCACGCTATGCCGACAGTTGGTTCGTGCTGCGTGAGCCGACCTTGCTCTACTGGTGCCGCGCGGTAGGCAAGGATCGCGACGATGCCGCTTTACTCAAGCAATTCGAGGAGCATCACTGGCCAGTCATGCGCATGGCCACGGTAGAGCCTTCGACGGACCTGCCCGAGTTGCGCCACGCCTGCGCGGCAGCGCGAGACCTGCTGGATTATGCTGCTCAGGCCCACCCGAAACAGCGCCTGGTGCGGCTGGCGGATCACCGTCTGCCCGTGCTGTTCTGGCGTCATCGGCATGACTGGCTGGCGTCCGAAGTCGCCGAGCCCGTGGGCCGTTTGCATAATCAGGGGCAGTTGCTCGAAACCCTGTGCAGTTGGTTCGATCACAGCGGCGAAAGCCAGGCCTGCGCCGATGCGTTGGGTATCCATCGCAACAGCCTGCGCTACCGATTGGAAAAGATCGCTGAGCTGACCGGCTGCGACCCCTACAAGACCGTTGACCTGCTGCGTCTTTATCTAGGGGTGCAGATGACTCCGCGACAGGGCTGAAAGCAGGTTTTGTTCAAATGCCCGATCAGCACGCCGAATCGTTGTGCGCCGGGCAGGCGGCAAAGCGGGGCAGGGATGAGAACATCCGGTCACGGACATGGAGAACAACAATGAAAATAGTCATCGCCCCCGATTCCTTCAAAGACAGTCTCAGTGCCCAGGCCGTCGCCAACGCAATTGCCAGTGGCCTGGCCGAAGTCTGGCCCGATGCCGAACTCGTCAAGTGCCCCATGGCCGATGGTGGTGAAGGCACCATTGAAGCCTTGCTGGACGCCTGCCAGGGTCAATGGATGAGCGCACAGGTCAGCGGCCCGTTGGGCGACCGCGTCGAGGCTCACTGGGGCTGGTTGGCGCAGAGCCGCACCGCGATCATCGAGATGGCCATGGCCAGCGGTCTGCAACTGCTGACCCTCACGCAACGCGATGCCTGCCTGACCAGCACCGCAGGTACTGGTCAGTTGATCTCGGCGGCACTGGACGCCGGTGCGCAGCGGGTCATTCTGGCCATCGGTGGCAGTGCAACCAACGATGGCGGCAGCGGCATGATCTCGGCATTGGGCGCGCGTTTTCTCGACCGTGACGATCGGCCGTTGCCGGGCGGCGGCCTGGCCCTGGCCGATCTGGCGCGTATCGACCTGAGCGGTCTGGACCCAAGGCTGGCAGGCGTGCGCGTTGAAATTGCAGCCGACGTCGATAACCCGCTCTGCGGTCCCAATGGCGCATCGCATATCTTCGGTCCGCAAAAGGGTGCGTCACCCGATCAGGTGCTGGCGCTGGATGCCGCGCTGGCGCATTTCGCCGACCATTCGGCTCGAACGCTGGGCCACGACCTGCGTGACAGTCCCGGCAGCGGTGCGGCGGGCGGCATGGGTTTCGCCGCCAAGGCCTATCTGAATGCATCGTTTCGTGCCGGGGTCGAGGTGGTGGCAGACCTGACGGGTCTTGAACAGGCACTGCGCGGTGCCGATCTGGTGATCACGGGCGAAGGCCGTTTCGATGCCCAGACCTTGCGCGGCAAGACGCCTCTGGGTGTTGCGCGGGTTGCCCAGCGCCAACAAGTGCCGGTCATCGTGCTGGCCGGAACGCTGGGCGAAGGCTACGAGCAGCTTTATCAGCACGGCATCAGCGCCGCGTTCGCGTTGACCAGCGGACCCATGGACCTCGAAAAGGCCTGCCGCGAAGCGCCTCGCCTGCTGCATGAGCGGGCGCGGGACGTGGCGCGGGTGTGGCAGTTGGCGGCCTCGAGATGACGCTCGGCGTCAATGCAACTGCCTACACGTCTTGGACGTAGCGCTGTCGCGCATTAAACACCCGGCGTCGTGGAAGCGGACCGGGCGGCAATCCGACGATTGAATCGACGCGCAGGTCAGGAGATCGCGTTATCGTTCATCGTCGGCAAGCCGCCTCCCGGTGTGCAGTGTTTGCCGAGACGCAGCGCTGTGTCAGGGGCATGGAGGCATCTTGATCCATGGTCAGCTGTCAACGCTCCAGCCCCAGTCTTTCATGCCAGTCGGCAATCGATTCTTCAGGATAGCCATCGAACTGACGATCGCTTTCGTGCACATCGACCTCCACCCACGATGCCTTGGAATCGAGCAGCATGTGCGTGCGCTCGGGCGGCATCGGCAACGGCGTATCGATCGCGGACGCAAACGGGTGAATCAGATCCGGCCAGTCCGGGCTGAACAGCCACAGGCCGCTGCCGCAGACCTTGCAGAAATGCCGCTCGGCACTGCTGGTTTCCACAGGGTGATCTTTGCGGATTTTGGCGTGATAGATCGAGATGTTTTCCTTCCCTTTGACCTTCATGCTCGCAGCATCGCCGCTCAGGTTGATGGCGTAGCCGCCTGCGCCCTGAGTCTTGCGACAGATCGAGCAGTAGCAGCGTTGATAAGGATAGGGATGGGCGCTGTCCAGGCTGAACTCCACGACGCCGCAATGGCAGGAACCTTCCAGATGCATGGCAAACCTCCACGGTTGTTCAAGTCGGTTTCAAGTGCATGGAAGTAGACAGGCGTCCCGCCGTGTTGAGCGTGTTCATTCGTCGGACCGTGGATGGAAAATGAAATGATGGCCGATGACCTAAAGAACTGTCCGACAATGTCGATATGCTTGGCGGTTGTCTGACAACCAATGATGCTCACACTGCCTTTCCAAATATAAAGAGCCCTGGCCATGAATTTACGCAAACTCACGATCGCCCGCCGTGCGGGTCTGGGTTTTACCCTGATATCCCTTTTGGTAGCGCTGCTGGGCTGGTTTGCACTGGTGCAGATGTCTGCCATCCGGGAGAGTGAGGTGGCCGTCGAAACCAACTGGGTCCCGAGCATGCGGGTGGTCAACGATGTGCGGGAAATCATGCTGCGCATTCGCACCATTTCCCTGCGCATGGCACTGGACACAGACCCTGCAAGCATCTCCACCTACCGTGGCCAGATGGACGTGCGCCTGGGCGACCTGACCAAGAAGCTCGATATCCTCAACGGTTTTGTCGACACCCCGGAAGAGAAGGTCCTCGCCGATCAGTTTCTGGTCACCATGGGCCAATACCGTACCGCGCTGGATCAATCTTTCGTGCTGGCTTCTCAAGGCGACAGCAAGGGGCTGAACAAGCTGTTGCTGGCCGACATGAAGCAGATCGTCGACGGTTCCGGCAAGCAACTCAATGACCTGGCTGATTTCTATGTCACCAAAGTCGATGCGGAGGGCAAGGCGGCCGAGGCTCAGTACAAGGCGTCGCGCAGTATCGTCCTGGCGTTTGTCGTACTCGCCGCGCTGGGTACCATTGGTCTGGCGCTGTGGTTGACCCGTAGCATCGTCGGTCCGCTGCAGCGCGCCGTCAGTGTCGCCGAGCATGTGGCTCAGGGCGATCTGACCCAGAACATCGCGGTCGATGGCAACGATGAAGTCACTCGCTTGTTGCGGGCACTGGAGCAGATGCAGGGCAATCTGCGCGAAGCGCTGCGCCATATCGGCAGCTCCGCCGGTCAACTGGCGTCCGCCGCCACCGAACTGAACTCGGTCACCGAGGACAGCTATCGCGGGTTGAACCAGCAGAACGCCGAAATCGATCAGGCCGCCACCGCCATCAACGAAATGACGTCGGCGGTTGAAGAAGTGGCCCGCAACGCAGTGTCCACGTCAGACGCGTCCAGCCACTCCAGTTCGTCGGCGCAGGCCGGGCAGAGCCGGGTGATCGAGACGGTTCAGTCGATCCAGACCCTGACCGAAAACGTCCAGGCCACGTCGGTTCTGGTGCAGAACCTGGCGGATCAGTCTCAGGACATCGGCAAGGTGCTGGATGTGATCCGTTCGATCGCCGAGCAAACCAACCTGCTGGCGCTCAACGCCGCCATCGAAGCGGCGCGCGCCGGGGAGTCGGGTCGTGGTTTCGCCGTGGTGGCGGATGAAGTGCGGGCGCTGGCGCATCGCACCCAGCAGTCGACGCTGGAAATCGACTCCATGGTCAACGCCATGCGCAGCGGTTCGGCCCAGGCGCTGGAGTCCATGAACACCAGCCGCGACCGCGCCAGCTCCACGCTGTCGCTGGCCAAGGGAGCAGGCGAATCGTTGAGCGAAATCACCTCGTCCATTAACCAGATCTCGGAGCGCAACCTGGTGATTGCCAGCGCCGCCGAAGAGCAGGCCCAGGTCTCTCGTGAAGTGGACCGCAACATCGTCAACATCCGTGACTTGTCCATGCAGTCGACCCAGGGCGCCAATCAGATCAGTGCTTCGAGCCACGAACTGTCGCGTCTGGCCGCTGATCTGAACCAGGTGGTGGCTCGCTTCAAGGTCTGAAAAGCCGACATCGACAAGGCCTGAGCGCGCTTGCCGCCAACCGGCCGGGCGCGCATTATTGCACCCGGTCGCGAAGACCACCGTGCAGGTATGTCTATCGATGGAGGCTGCTCAGCGTCATGAACAATAACAAACAAACCTTCAGCAGTTGGCTGCGCTCGCCAGCCCATCATCAATGGCTGTCCCAGGAAGGCAGTCGTCTGCTGGCCTTTGCCAAGGCTGCGAAACTGCAGAACGGGTTCGGCAGCCTTGATGACTACGGCCGTCTGATGGTGGGAGCCACCGCCGAAACCATGAACACCGCACGCATGACGCACTGCTTCTCCATGGCCCACGCGCAGGGCATTCCCGGTTGCGCCGCACTGGTGGATCACGGCGTCGCCGCGCTCAGCGGTCCATTGCGCGACGCCGAGCATGGCGGCTGGTTCAGCGCGGCGCTCGAAGACGGTGGAACCACTGACAAGCAAGCCTATCTGCACGCCTTCGTCGCACTGGCGGCCAGTTCCGCGGTGGTGGCCGGAAGGCCCGGTGCGCAGGCACTGCTGTCGGATGCGATTCAGATCATCAATACGTATTTCTGGAGCGAGGCCGAGGGCGCGATGCGCGAATCCTTCGCCCGTGACTGGAGCGGCGAAGAAGCGTACCGCGGCGCCAACAGCAACATGCACAGCACCGAGGCGTTTCTTGCCCTGGCCGACGTGACGGGTGACGCGCTCTGGCTGGACCGTGCATTGAGCATCGTGGAGCGTGTGATTCATCAGCACGCAGGCGCCAACGACTTTCAGGTCATTGAACACTTCACTCAGGACTGGACGCCACTGCCGGATTACAACCGTGAGAATCCTGCCGATGGCTTCCGTCCTTTCGGCACCACGCCGGGCCACGCGTTCGAATGGGCGCGTCTGGTGCTGCACCTTGAGTCAGCGCGCCGTGATGCCGGGCGTTCCAGTCCCGAGTGGATGCTCGAAGACGCCCGTCAGTTGTTCGCCAACGCTTGTCGCTATGGCTGGGACGTCGACGGTGCGCCGGGTATTGTCTATACGCTGGACTGGGAGAACAAGCCGGTGGTTCGCCATCGTCTGCACTGGACGCACTGCGAAGCGGCTGCGGCTGCGGCGTCTTTGCTGCAACGGACCGGCGAGCAGCAGTACGAAGACTGGTATCGGGTGTTCTGGGAATTCAACGAAACGCTGTTCATCGATTACGAACACGGCAGCTGGCGTCATGAGTTGAATGAACAGAATATTCCCAGCGAAGACATCTGGCCCGGCAAGCCCGACCTGTATCACGCGTATCAGGCCACGCTGTTGCCGGTATTGCCGTTGTCGCCAAGCCTGGCCAGTGCATTGGCGGGGCTGGACTGAGGCCGCGTCCGAAACCTCAGTGTGACGCTGCGCGCTTGTCGGTCAGGCGGATGATCTGTCTGGCCAGAAAGCTGCCGGTGAGGATCACGCCGAACAGGCGCAAGGTCTGCATGGCCAACACGAAGCCGACATCGGCGTGGGTGTCGATGGCGATGATCGCCATGGTGTCCAGGCCGCCGGGGCTGGTGGCCAGGTAAACCGAAAGGTAGTCCTTGCCCATCATCATGGCGATCAACCAGGCGGACAGGGCGCACAGTACGATCAGCACCAGCGAGGCCAGAATCATCATCGGCAGACGCCGCCAGACATACAGTACGGTGGGGCGGTCGAAACGCAGGCCGACGTAGCAGCCAATTGCTCCGTAGCCCAGTGGCAGCAGCCATTGCGGGATGGTGATCTGCAGCATGCCACTCAATTGCAGCGCGCCGCCCAGTATCAAGGGCATCAGCAATGCACCGGCAGGCAACTTCGAGCCCAGCAGTACGCCGACTACGATGACCGCCAGACTCAGGCCCAGATCCAGCACGCTGGAGCCTTGCAGCAACACTTCGTTGCCGTGCGCCTCAGTGCCGCTGCTCGATGCGCCCATGAAATGGCTGACCAGCGCGCCGATCACGACCACACAGACCACCCGCACATACTGCATCGTCGCGACGACCCGCGAATCGGCACCGTAGTCCTCGGACATGGCGACCATTGCCGAAGCGGCGCCCGGCGATGTGCCCCAGGCCGCTGTGCTGCTCGGTATGCCGGCAAAACGCACCAGCAACAGGCCGACGGCGGCGCTTAGCACGACGGTCAGCAGCGTGGCCAGCAACATCACATGCCAGGACTCGAGAGCGGTCATCAGCACGCTGACTGACATGGCGTGCGCAATCAGCACACCCACCGTGCCCTGGCCGAATTGAAAGAGTCGTTTGTTCATGCGAATCGTGGCGCCCGACACACCGAAACCAATAGCGACCAGCATCGGTCCGAGAAACATCGCCGCAGGCATGTTGATCAATTTCAACAGTTGGCCGGCACTGCCTGCGAGAAGGATCAGACCCAGCCACTGAGCCGGCGGGGAAAGGGCGGGAATAGACATACTGTAAGCACGTTGCAAGAAGATTCTCCCTGTTGTTGCGAGTGTTGCGGGTTGATCGACAGGCACACGGCCCTGATCAAGTACGACAAGTATCGACATCACAACCCATCAAGTCTATTTTCTAATAATCATGAATTGATAACTTTGGTTGATAGATATGGACCTGCGCGATCTGACGTATTTTGAAACCATCGCCGAACTGGGCCACTTGGGCCGGGCGGCTGAAAAGCTCAACCGCAGCCAGCCCGCGCTGACCAAAAGCATTCAGCGACTGGAAGAGTCGTTCGGCACCAGACTGTTTCAGCGAGACGGCCGGCGTATCAAACTGACACCGGTGGGCGAACTGCTACAGGCGCGGGGCAAGGAGCTGCAACAGAGCATCGCCCAGACCCAGCGCGAGGTACGGGATTTTGCCAGCGGCATGGTGGGCAACATTCGCGTCGGCTGCGCGGCGACCATGGCTGAACACCTGATGCCGAAGCTGACCTCGGCCCTGTTGCAACGCACGCCGGACGTCACCTTCAAACTGGTGATCGGTCAGGACGACCTGCTGCGCGAATCGCTGCGCTCGGGGCAGTTGGACATGATCATCTGCGCGCTGGCACCGGACAGCGAAGGCGTCACCAGCTTTGCGGTGCTTGAGGACGAAGCGGTGGTCATCGCCAGCAAACAGCACCCGATCTTCAAGAGCACACCTCTGCAAATGAGCGACCTGTGCGCCTTTCGCTGGGTGTTGCCGCCGGTCAGCGTGTCGTCGCGCAAATGGCTGGATGCGACCTTTGCCGCGCACGGCTTGCCGTTGCCCACGGTGCAGATCGAAGCGAATTCGATCTCGCTGTTGCCCAACCTCATCGCGCAGAGCAACCTGTTGAGCTTCGTCGCCCGTGAGTCGCTGGAGTTCGGCAAGACCATGCAGCACCTGCGCGAGGTGCCGCTGGAACAGACCACCATGAAGCGTACCATCGGCGTCACCCTGCGCAGCGGTGGCTACCTGTCGCCGGCCGCGCAGGGCATGCTGCAGATGCTGCGCGACAATGGCGGGGACTTTCTGGTGTGGGCCTGAATATCTCGGCTTCGGTTGCTGGCTTTTGGACGCCGCTGGGTTAGTCTTTGGTGACGCGGACACCTGGAGTGTGTCCGATTCGTTGACGACTCACAGGAGCACCCAGATGATACAGACGTCTTCACATGCACAGATTTACGTGACTCGAGATATCCATCACTTCGGCGGCGACCAGTCACCCCTTAACGACGCAGACGCCGATGAAGACAGCGATCCCGAGGCCTATCTCGATCTGGACATCCTCGGTCTGGACGACTTCGTCGACGCAGACAAGCTCGACCCGATCGTGACGGGTGATATCGGATCTTCCACATTGGGATGAATGGTTCGGTGCTGGCCGGACGATGTGGTCGAATGTGATGCGTCGCGTCACGGGCGGCATGCCTGCGCTTCAGGCACACCGCCGATCTCCGTTACCGCTTGCTCAAATACAACGCCAGCGCCTCAGCCCCAAGCTCCACCGTTGAGCTGCTTCCGGCCCAGCTGCAGGCGAGCATCAGGTTGCGGGGCAGGGCGAAGTCCTCCACTGAAAAGCCGTTATCGTCGAATCCGTGCTTATCGTGCGGCACCAGATCCCGCAGCGAATCCACCGGCTCGAAATACGCCCACACCGGCTTGTCGAGCGCGACCGCCATCCCCACTTCGAAGGCGGTGCCTGAATCCGGCTCCAGACCTCGAAACACGTTCAGATTGGCGAGCACGGCAGTGCAGCGCTGAATCATCGCCACATTCATCGTATAGATCTGCCGCGCGGTTTCATGAGGAGATAGGCCGGGTGTTACGTCGTTATCGAACGGAAACAACCCCTCCAGGCCATGTGCGGTACACAGCGCTTTCAGGTAACGCCCGTGCTCGATGGCGTCCGGACGAAACACGTCGAAACCTGCGAGATAAACCAGAGGTGCCTGCATTACGGTCGCTCCGCCATTGGGAAAATCGCACTGATTCTACGGCGGGCAGTACGCTGAATGAAGAGCACCATTGATCGGCCCGCACGTAGACAGTGGCTTTTTGGGCTGGCATCTGTACGGATAGCCAGTATCCTTGACCAGTCTGTTCACCGAATCTGTGACCGTTGGCCTTGAATACCTCACCTCTCGACAATCCGTTTTATTACCTGGAAAACTTTCGCCAGGTGCTGGACTGGATCGCTCAGCGTTACGACGACCTGCTCGACGAATCGGAGCGCCAGTTCATCGAGTCGTTTGCCGGGCTGCCGGTGGCCGCTCAGGGCTTGCTGGTGCGAATGGTCATGCGCAAGGGCACGTTGTTTCGGGCGAGCAAGTTGAGCTACGACGAAATAGGCGACCCGATCGAAAGTGCAGGCCCGCTGCTTGAATTGGGATGGGTCGATGACCGTCCTGCGCTGGGTCTGGATGAGCTCTTCCAGTTGCTGCGCAAGGATGAGTTGAGCCAGTGCTTCAAGGCGCACGGCGTGAAGAGTGCCGAGCGCAAGGAGCTATGGTTCGACCGCCTGCAGCCACTCTATACAGAGTCCCGATCCCTTGATCAGTGGCATGCCTCGTTACCGGATGCCGTGTTTTCTCTGAAGGTCATGCCGCTGTGCGACCGTCTGCGATTGTTGTATTTCGGCAATCTCTATCAGGAATGGTCCGAGTTCGTGCTGGCCGATCTGGGTATCTATCGCTACGAGAAGGTCGAGTTTTCCATGGATTCCCGGGCAATCACGACGCGGGAAGACATCGAGGTCTGCCTGCAATTGCATGCCTGCCGCGAAGCACTGGAAACCAGTCTGGCGCTGCATGATCTGGCTGAGCAGACCATTGCCATTCACTGCCGTAGTCCCTGGCTACAGATGCGCCGCGCCAAGCTGCTGTTTCGCATCGGTCAACAGGCCGAGCGACTGCAGGACTGGCTGCTGGCGCTGTCTGTTTACCGGCAATCCAGCTACCCCGGTGCCCGCTCGCGACAGATCCGGGTGCTGGAGCGTAATGAACAATACGCCGAGGCCATGGCCCTGTTGCAACAGGCCCGGCTGGCGCCGGAAAACGATGCTGAGGTTCAGCATCTGGCGCGTGTGTTGCCACGCCTGCAGCGCAAGCTGGGCCTGGCAGCCGAACGCCGTCGTACGGCGAGGGTGGTCGAGCGCATGGACGTGCAAGTCACGCCGTTGCCTGGCTGCAGTGTCGAATACCTGATCCGCGAACATTTGCAGCAAGAGGGCGGCGAGGTGCATTACGTCGAGAATACGCTGATCAATTCCCTCTTCGGACTGTTGTGCTGGTCGGCGATTTTCTCACCTTTGCCGGGTGCGTTTTTCCATCCGTTCCACAGTGCTCCGAGCGATCTTTACAGCCCGGATTTCTACGAGCGCCGTGCCCACCTGTTCGACGGCTGTCTGGCCCAGCTCGAATCCGATGCATACCGCGCCACCATCCTTGAGAATTTTCTCGGCAAACATGGCTTGCAATCGCCGTTCGTGTTCTGGGGCGCGCTGACGCCCGGCTTGCTGGAGCAGGCGCTGGTTTGCCTGCCCGCCGAGCATCTGCGCCACTGGTTTCGTCGTCTGCTGCAGGATATCAAGGCCAATCGCACAGGAATGCCGGACCTTATCCAGTTTTTCCCTGAGCAGCGCGGTTACCGGATGATCGAAGTGAAAGGGCCCGGGGACCGCTTGCAGGACAACCAGTTGCGTTGGCTGGATTTCTGTGCGGAGCATGGGATGCCGGTGCATGTGTGCTATGTGAAATGGACGCTGGAAAGGGCCGAGGGAGGAGATGAGGCGCAGGGGATGTTGCAGGAAAGCCGTGTTCAAGCCTGAAAAAAAGAGGAGGCGAGGCGGTCCTTGAAGATGCTTGAAATGGGCCGCCGCGCTGCGCTTATGTGTTCTCGATCATGATCGGAATCACGGTGCGCTGTCGTCGTCATCGTCCTGATCGTCACCATCGGTGTCCATCCCGGCCTTACCGGAGTCATTCGTCTTGTCGCGCATACCGCTGTTGTTGCCTGGCTGGGGATCCATGCCTTTGGTGCCCGGACTGGTGCCTTGAGTGCCTGGGGTTGTGCCGTCAGTATTCTTTTCCATTCCCGTGCCCGGCACTTTCGGGCCGCTGCTGTCAGGATTGGTCGGCCCGGTCGAGCCTGCGAGTACGCCTGCACTGACGCTGCCCAGCAGCGCCGCAAGGGTCAATGCGCCTACTGTTTTCAGGTTCATTTCTGCGATTTCCTATGAGTGTGGTCCGTACATTGATTGAGCGCGCGACAAGGGCGCTGGTGCCAGTCGACCGACCAGTGGCAGGGGAGGTTCCCGGCCACTGTCATTCGGATAATCAGTTGACCTTTGGCTTCTCGGTCACGCCGCTCTTGTCGTGCGTACCGTGGGTGCCTTTGTCATGGGTCATGGTGCCGGAGCCGTTTTTCATCGACTTGTTGGTCTGCTCACCTTGCTGAGTGCCTTTGGTGTTGGACGAGTTGCGATCTGCCGGCGGCGGATTGGTACCTGGCAGCTTGGTCGCGTTGTCGTTCACGGGATTGGCAGGCGTTGGCGAGGTTTCAGCAAAGGCAGCACCTGATGCAACGGCCATCAGGCCAGCGAGGGTTAGGGCAGTCAGTTTGGTCTTGATCATGATGCGTACTCCAATTTTTTTAAGATACCCATGTTGGTCATTGGCCACTTGCCATAGGTGCCAGCGATCCCGACGAACGGTAGCACAATGATTATGGCTATATTTAATACCACCCCTTAATAAGAATCTCCGAACAGTCTTCCATCAGCGGTAGAGAAGCGAGTAAACAGAGTGTGAATGACGTCGTTTTTCAGGCGATCTGGTTATAAGCATTTTCCGCTTGGAAAACCTGATCTTCTAAAACAGCACATTTTTTTACACTTTTATAACGGTGATGGCTTTGAGCTATACGGCGATGGATGGCACATGGCTAGCTGTGCAGCCAGGCCCTTTAGGCCCCGGAAACATTGAGTCAAAGGAGTTTTCAGGAAAAAACGAGTGTAGGAAATTGACTCTAAAAAGCGACGTCATTCGAGGCTGCTCGACGGATTGTCATTAAACAGAAACATTTGAGCGTTTAAATCCGCCTCGGGCCTCCTCAAGTGGGCCACCACACAATCTCCTGGACTGAGGTATTACCGTGATTCTGCTGACTAAAAAACGCTTGTCGCTTCTGATCGCTTCGCTGTGCCTGAGCGGTGTAGCGCACGCGACTGATGTAACCGGCGCTGGTTCGAGTTTCGTCTTCCCGGTCATTTCCAAATGGTCCCAGGACTACAGCAAAACTGCCGACAACCGCATCAACTACCAGTCGATCGGTTCTGGTGGCGGTATTGCCCAGATCAAGGCTGCTACCGTTGATTTCGGTGCTTCTGACGCCCCGATGTCCGCCGAAGACCTGCAGGCTGCCGGCCTGGGTCAGTTCCCCAGCGTCATTGGCGGTATCGTGCCGATCATCAACGTGGAAGGCATCGAAAGCGGCAAGCTGAAACTTGATGGCGAAACCCTGGCCAAGATCTTCATGGGCACGGTCAAGAAGTGGAACGACCCTGCAATCGTCGCGCTGAACCCTGGCGTGACGCTGCCTGAGACCGCAATCACGGTCGTTCACCGTTCGGACGGTTCGGGCACCACTTACAACTTCACCAACTACCTGAGCAAAGCCAGCGCCGAGTGGAACGAGAAGCTGAAGTTCGGTTCGACCGTGCAGTGGCCGGCAGGCGTGGGCGGCAAGGGTAACGAAGGCGTTTCGGCTTACGTGAAGCAGATCAAAGGTTCGATCGGCTACGTTGAATACTCCTACGCTGTAACCAACAAGTTGTCCTACACCCAGCTGAAAAACGCTGCCGGCAAGTTCATCGCGCCGACCGCCAAGTCGTTCGCTGCTGCTGCCGACACCGCTGATTGGGCAAACGCCAAGGACTTCGGCCTGATCATGACCAACGCTCCGGGTGAAGAAGCATGGCCGATCACTGCCACCACCTGGATCATCATGTACAAGAAGGCCAAGAACGCAGAGAAGAGCGCAGCGGCGTTCGACTTCTTCAAGTGGTCTCTCGAAAACGGTCAGAAGCAGGCTGCAGAGCTGGATTACGTTGCCTTGCCGAAATCGCTGGTCGATCGCGTAGAAAACTACTGGAAAGCTGAATTCACCAAGTAAGTGATTCAAGCTTGTACGACCCCTGTCATCGGCCGCGATATCGGTCCGACGGCGGGGGCTTTTCCTTGCGAGTGGACTCAACATGACTGAAAACACCCAATACCTGTCCGCTGCCGTCAAAGCTGTCGAGACCGAAGGCGAGAAACGCGCCAAACGGGATCATCGCCATGACCTGTGGTTCAAGCGTTCATTGCAGGCCGCAGCCATGCTGGTGCTTGCTTTGCTGGGTTGTATTGCCCTGTCGACCCTCTGGGGTGGCAGTCTGGCATTCCAGACTTTCGGGTTTGGCTTTCTGACCAGTACCGAGTGGGATGTGAACGCCGGCAAGTTCGGCGCGCTGGTTCCGATCTACGGCACGCTGGTGACCTCTTTTCTGGCTTTGCTGATCGCCGTTCCGGTGAGTTTCGGCATTGCAATTTTTCTGACCGAAGTAGCGCCGCCGTGGCTTCGGATGCCCATCGCCTCGGCCATCGAGCTGTTGGCAGGTATTCCGTCGATCATCTACGGCATGTGGGGGCTGTTCGTGTTCGGGCCGTTCATGGCTGAGCACATGTCACCCTGGATCACCGAAAACCTGGGCGCGCTACCGGTGGTCGGCCCGATGTTCCAGGGCCCTCCGCTGGGTATCGGCATGCTGACGGCGGGTATCGTGCTGGCAATCATGATCACGCCTTTCATCACCTCGGTGATGCAGGAAGTTTTCCGCACTGTACCTGTCGCGCTCAAGGAGTCGGCCTATGCATTGGGCGGCACAACCTGGGAAGTGGTCTGGGACATCGTGCTGCCTTACACCCGCTCGGCGGTGGTAGGCGGTGTGTTCCTGGGCCTGGGTCGTGCGCTGGGTGAAACCATGGCGGTGACCTTCGTACTGGGCAACGCTCACCAGTTCTCGGCGTCGCTGATGATGCCGAGCAGTTCCATCGCCTCGGTCATCGCCAACGAGTTCAATGAGGCCTACACCGATATTCACCGTTCCGCGCTGATCGCCTTGGGCTTCCTGTTGTTTGTGGTCACCTTCATCGTGCTGGCCCTCGCACGTCTGATGTTGTCGCGTCTGTCGCGTAAGGAGGGGTTATGAGTCAGGACCTGACGGGCAGCGAGCGCATTTACCGTGTTCGCAATATCAAGAACAAGATAGCCATGGTGCTCAGCTGCGGCGCCACGGCGTTCGGTCTGTTGTGGCTGGTCTGGATCCTGCTGACCACCATTATCAAGGGCATCGACGCCCTGAACCTGCAACTGTTCACCGGCATGACGCCTCCGCCAGGCACCGAAGGCGGTCTGGCCAATGCTTTCTACGGCAGCGTGCTGATGTCCGGCATCGGCCTGCTCATCGGTACGCCAATCGGCCTGATGGCCGGTATCTGGCTGGCAGAGTTTGCGCGCTACACCAAATTGGGCAATGCGGTGCGTTTCATCAACGACATTCTGCTGTCGGCGCCGTCCATCGTGCTGGGCCTGTTCGTGTACACCGTCGTCGTTCTGCCGCTCAATGCGGTGACTGGCCATCAGGTCGGCTTCTCGGCAATTGCCGGTGCGCTGGCGCTGGCGTTGCTGGTGATCCCGGTGGTGGTACGTACCACCGACGAAATGATGCAACTGCAACCCTCGACCATGCGCGAAGCCGCGCTGGCGCTGGGTGTACCTCAATGGAAACTGACCCTGCAGATCGTTCTGCGCGCCGCCAAGGCAGGTGTCGTGACCGGCGTATTGCTGGCTCTGGCACGTATCACTGGCGAAACCGCGCCGCTGCTGTTCACCGCATTCGGCAACCAGTTCTGGAGCAGCGATCTGCTCAAGCCAATCGCCAGTGTTCCGGTGGTGGTGTTCCAGTACGCAATGAGTCCGTTCGACGACTGGCACTCCCTGGCATGGGCCGGTGCACTGGTCATGACGCTGTTCGTACTGATACTGAGTCTGCTTTCTCGCTTAATTCTTCTGCGCAATAGGGCGTCCTGATGAACAACCTTTCCCTGGCCAACGAAAAGACCAAGATTCAAGTGCGCGGTCTGGAGTTTTTCTACAACAACCAGAAGTCGCTGAAGTCCATCGACATGACCATTCCCGAGAAGCGCATTACTGCGATCATCGGCCCCTCGGGTTGCGGCAAGTCGACCCTGTTGCGTGTGTTCAACCGTATTTACGCGATGTACCCGAAACAGGAAGCGCGCGGCGAAGTGCTGCTCAATGGCGAAAACATCCTGGCGCCTGGCTACTCGATGAACCGCCTGCGCAGCCATGTCGGCATGGTGTTCCAGAAGCCGGTGCCGTTCCCGATGTCGATCTACGACAACATCGCCTACGCCATCAAACACCATGAAAAACTGTCGCGTCGTGAAATGGAAGATCGCGTCGAGCAGGCACTGCGTGGCGCCGCGCTCTGGGATGAAGTGAAGGACAAGCTCAAGCAGAGCGCCACCGGTCTGTCCGGCGGTCAGCAACAGCGTCTGTGCATCGCCCGGACCATCGCGCTGCGGCCTCAGGTGCTGTTGCTGGATGAGCCGACTTCCGCTCTGGACCCGATCTCCACCGGCCGTATCGAGCAATTGATCACCGAGCTCAAAGAGCAGTTCACTGTGATCATCGTGACCCACAACATGCAGCAGGCCGCACGCTGTTCGGACTACACCGCGTTCATGTTCATGGGTGAACTGATCGAGCACGGCGACACCGACACCATCTTCACCAAGCCTTCCAAGACCCAGACCGAAGACTACATCACCGGTCGTTTCGGCTGATCAGCCGGCCAGGGCGGGCGCTTCCCGGCGCTCGCCCATGAATTCCTCGATCCTGCTGCGCAACCAGCGTTCGGCAGGGTCGTTGTCCATCACGCTCAGCCATGTCATCGACAGGTCCAGTCCCGGCGTGGGGAAGGGCAACGGTTCGTCGTACACCAGCCCCAATGCACTCATGGCACTCGCCGCGTAATCGGACAGCCCCGAAATCAGGTCGGTACCGGCCATCAGCGCGGGCAGGGTGGTGAATTGCGGCACCGATAGCACCACCTGACGCTTGCGGCCCAGCGCGGTCAGCCACTCATCGGCGAAGCTGCTGACGCTGGCGACGTGCGATACCACCACGTGCGGCCGCGAACAGTACTCTTCCATCGACATCGGGCCTGACGGTTTATCGGCCCTGACCAGACGTGGCTGAACATTGCGCAGCGTCTTGCGTTTGGCGTTGGCGGGCAGCTCGCGCGTCAGGCAGACCCCGACCGTGATGTCCCCCGACATCAGGACCTCGGAAATATTCAGGTAATCGACGTGCTTGACCACAATCACTACGCCCGGCGCTTCCTTGCGGATCGCCTTGAGCATGGCGGGGAACAGACCGAATTCGACATCGTCGGACAGGCCGATGCGAAAGGTCATCTTGCTCACCGAAGGCTCGAAGTCCGTGGTCAGGCTCAGCGCTGTGGACATGGCGTCCAGAGCCGGCGTCAGGTGCTTGAGGATTTCATGGGCGCGAGCGGTCGGCTCCATGCGATGGCCGACGCGAATGAACAGCGGATCGTTGAGCAGGCCGCGCAGACGGTTGAGCGCCGCGCTGATGGTTGGCTGGCCGAGGAACAGTTTTTCCGCCGCACGAGTCACATTGCGCTCCTGCATCAGGGTCTCGAAGACCACCATCAGGTTGATATCGGCCTTGCGCAGTTCATTGCGATTCATGTGGGTTCCTTGGCATCAGACTGGTTCATCCGGATGGCGCCTGCAAGAGGATGCGCCAGTCTAGGGACGCGCCGCAGGGGACGTCCAGCATTTTGCCTCGCAGCCCGGAAACGTCTTCTTACGTTTCTGTAGGTAGGAAAAGGGCGAATCTGTTGTGGGATCTGGGGTCTACTTCCGGGGCCGGAACGCCTGTACCTGTGCGTTCCGGCATTCCCTACCCATACCCACAGGAGGTGCCCCTATGCGGGCTGCAAAGATTGCCGGTCTGTTGATGTCAATGACGCTGCCCTGCGTGGCGCTGGCTGAAACGCCCAGTTATGGTCAGCAACTGGAAGGCTTCACCTATCCCCACCCACTCAAGAAATTCGACTTCCAGTCCCAGGGCCAGGCGTTGGAGATGGGTTACATGGACGTCGCTCCCACCGGCAAGGCCAATGGCCGAACCGCCGTGCTGATGCATGGCAAGAATTTCTGTGCTGCCACTTGGGAAGACACCATCAAGGGCTTGAGCGCCGCAGGCTATCGGGTGATTGCCCCCGACCAGATCGGTTTCTGCACCTCGACCAAGCCTGGCTATTACCAGTACAGCTTCCAGCAACTGTCGGTGAATACTCATGCGCTGCTGGAAAAGCTCGGCATCGACAAGGTATCGGTCGTTGGCCACTCAACCGGTGGCATGCTGGCCACGCGTTATGCATTGATGTACCCGAAGCAGACCGAGAAACTGGTGATGGTCAACCCGATTGGCCTGGAAGACTGGAAAGCGCTCGGCGTGCCGTACCGCACCGTGGATCAGTGGTATGAGCGGGAACTGAAGACCACCGCTGAAGGCATTCGTGCCTACGAGCAGAAGACCTATTACGACGGGCGCTGGAAGCCTGAGTACGACAAGTGGGTGGATATGTTGGCAGGGCTGAACAAAGGGCCCGGTCAGAAAGCCGTTGCCTGGAACTCGGCGCTGATCTACGACATGATTTTTACCCAGCCGGTGTTCTACGAATTCCCGAAATTGCAGGTGCCGACTGTGCTGATGATCGGTGACGCTGACACCACTGCCATTGGCAGCGACATCGCGCCGCCGGACGTGAAGGCCAAAATCGGTCAGTACAAGGTGTTGGGCAAGCAGGTCACTGAGATGATTCCGGGTGCCAGGCTGGTGGCGTTCAAGGGTATGGGCCATGCGCCACAGATGGAAGAACCGGCTGCGTTCAACAAGGCGCTGGTCGAGGCGCTTGAATAAGCCCGAAGCGTGCCTGATGGATACCTACCTGTGAGAGGCGGCTTGCCGGCGATGGCGTCAGTTCAGTTGCTGATGTGTTGCATCAGCAACGCATCGCCGGCAAGCAGCCTCCCACGATCCCTTGATTGCTTCAGGGTCTGCCAAGCGCTTGGTGCAGGGATCACTGGCGATCAACTCAACAGCTGTGCAAACGCCTTGTCCGCCTCCAGCACCGCAGGCAATCCGGCGAACAGAGCATCCAGGTCGATGCCCTCCATGATGGGGCCGTCGGACGCTTTCTGCGCTTCAGGCGTAGCGCCGCCGTGGGCTTCCAGTGCATCGGATATCACGATGGCCTGAGCGACGATGCGCGGCAAGGGCGCGTCATTGGGAGCTTGCATCGGCTTGGCCTGATACGCGATTGCTTCCTGGATCACTTTGGGCAGTTGCCAGCGCCGCGCCAGTTCGGTGCCCACTTCCGGGTAGCCGAAACCCAGCTGCACGGTTTCATTGGCTGCGCGTCCGGCTGTTCCGGCCTTGGTCGCGCTGTTCAGGCGTTCGGCTACCTCTGGCGCGCCGGTCTGGATCAACAGCTCGCCGATGTTGTGCATCACGCCGCAGGTGAAGGCGATCTCTGCATCCGCACCGCTTTGCCTGGCCAGCATCCGGCAGATTCCGGCCACCTGGAAACTCTTCAGCCAGAACGCCTTGAGGTCAAAGCTCGGCCCCGCCTTGAACGCGCCGGTCACTGCCGATGCCATCACCAGCGTGCGCAGCGTGTTGAAGCCCAGGCGCATGGCGGCGTCTTCGATACTGGATGACTCACGGGAACCCCGGAAACGCGCCGAGTTGGCCAGACGCAGGACCTTGGCGGCAATCACCGGGTCTTTCTCGATATTGCGCGCGATGCTTTCCAGGTTGGAGGAGGGGTTGTCGAACTGCAGCATCAGGTCCTGAGCCACTTTGGGAATGCTCGGCAGACTGTGCAAATCGTCAAACAGCTTTTCAATACTCATCATGGCGGGGACCATCCTCTGGAATACGGGATGATTTGACCATAGCCAGTTTTTTCCGCTCTGCACGTTTTGCCGTCATTTGTGGGAAGGGTTTCTCACCCGGTTCGAAAATAAAAATAAAAGACTCGTCAAGGCTGGCCGATATACCACCAAGGGGCTGTTTGACTGTTTCGATTCGAGTTCCAGAAACCCCTTCGAAAAGCGGCACCGTTTCTGAAGATTGTCTGGCGATCACTGGATCGTCCTTATTGTTTATGCCGTGGAAGTGCTCGCTATGATGAAAAGCCTGGGTTTCAGCAAGAAAATCCTCTTGGCCGCCGCTTTGATTGTGATTGTCGCGTTCAGTTTGTTCATTGTCGTCAATGACTATCGACAACGTCAGTCCCTGAAGTCCAGTGTTCAGTCGGAGCTGCAACAACTCGGCACGTTGACTACACAGAATATTCAGACCTGGCTGGAAAGCCGCATTCAGTTGCTGCAGTCCATGTCCCAGCAGATCGCCATCGACGGCAAGGAACTGCCGCAGTTGCAGCGTGCCGTGGGGCTTTCGGTTTACAGCGATAACTTTCAACTGGGTTACTTCGGCACCACCGAAGGCGTGATGCTCTCCAACCCGTCTGCGACCCGGCCGGCCGACTACGATCCGCGCGCCCGTGGCTGGTACAAGGCGGCTCAGAATGCAACAGGCACCATCGTTACCGAACCCTACATTGCCGCGTCGTCCGGCAAGCTGGTCATGACCATCGCGACCCCGGTCAAGATCCAGAACCAGTTGGCCGGCGTGGCCGGTGCCGACATCTCGCTGGACAGCGTCAGCAAGATCATCAACTCGTTGAACTTCAACGGCCATGGCTACGCCTTTCTGGTCAGCGCCGAAGGCAAGATTCTGGTGCACCCGGACAGCAAACTGGTGTTGAAAAACATCAGCGAAGCGTACCCGAGCAATACGCCGAAGATCGCTGCGGGCGTCACGGAGATCGATTCCGGCAACAAGCCGGAGATCATCTCGTTCACCCCGGTGCAGGGCGTTTCCACGGCCAACTGGTATGTGGCACTGGTGCTGGAGCAGGACGCCGCCTATTCGATGCTCAGCGAATTCCGCGCTTCGGCCATCACGGCGATGGTCGTGGTGGTGGTAGTGATCATACTGCTGCTGGGCCTGCTGATCCGTGTACTGATGCAGCCACTGCACCAGATGGGCCGCGCGATGCGTGATATCGCGGACGGTGAGGGTGACCTGACCAAACGTCTGGCGATCACCTCGCAGGACGAGTTCGGCGCGCTGGCGCAATCGTTCAACCACTTCGTCGAGCGCATCCACGCGTCGATTCGTGAAGTTGCCTCCACGGCCGCTCAACTGGGGGCGGTCGCGACGCAGGTGGTGAAGGTCTCCAACGCCTCGATGAGTAACTCCGACCAGCAGGCAAACCGCACCGAGAGCGTGGCGGCGGCGATCAACGAACTGGGCGCTGCTGCTCAGGAAATCGCGCAGAACGCAGCGCGCACGTCGCAGCATTCAAGCGATGCAAGTGGGCTGGCCGGTGACGGTCAGGCGGTCGTGCAGCAGACCATCAAGGCGATGAACGAGTTGTCCGGCAAGATCAGCGAGTCGTGCGTGAACATCGAAAGCCTGAACGACAAGACCGCCAATATCGGGCAGATTCTTGAAGTGATCACCAGCATTTCCCAGCAGACCAACCTGCTGGCACTCAACGCGGCCATTGAAGCGGCACGTGCCGGTGAAGCAGGGCGTGGTTTCGCGGTGGTCGCCGATGAAGTGCGCAACCTGGCTCACCGGACCCAGGACTCGGCGCAACAGGTCCAGAAGATGATCGAAGAGCTGCAGGTCGGTGCCCGTGATGCAGTGATCAACATGACCGAAAGCCAGCGTCAGAGCGAAGACAGCGTGGGCATCGCCAACCGCGCCGGTGAACGTCTGGGCAGCGTCACCCGCCGCATCGACGAGATCAACGGCATGAACCAGTCGGTGGCCGCCGCGACAGAAGAGCAGACCTCGGTGGTGGAGTCGATCAACGTCGATATCACCCACATCAACACGCTTAACCAGCTCGGTGTCGACAACCTGCGCCAGACCCTGGAAGCCTGCAACTCGCTGGAAGAACAGGCCGCGCGCCTGCAGCAACTGGTGGGCAGTTTCCGTATCTGATAGCGGCTGGGGCATTCCCACGCTCTTGTGGGAATGTGCCCCGGCATCGGGCCTGACGCGCCTGCAACGCAACCTGCGAAAAACTGTTACGGGTTCGTCATCCCCGCTTCACGCCTCTGCAACACGTCCGGTTCAGTCTGGCTGACAACCGAATACGACCTGCACCGGGTCGTAGGGCAGACCGAGACAGACCATGACTCCAGCTATCCATGTCGAAGGGTTGAACAAGAGTTTTTCCCGTAAAAGCGCTTTGGTTGGCCTTGAGTTGTCTATACAACACGGCGAGATGGTTGCGCTGATCGGAGCCTCCGGGTCGGGCAAGTCCACCTTGTTGCGGCATCTGGCCGGGCTGGCGTGCTGTGATCGGGAAAACGGTGGCCGGGTCAAGGTGCTGGATCGCGAGGTGCAGGCTTCAGGTCGTCTCAACCGCCATGTACGCCGTCTGCGTGCCGACATCGGTTACATCTTTCAGCAATTCAATCTGGTCAATCGCCTCAGCGTGCTCGACAACGTGCTGCTCGGCTGCCTTGGCCGCATGCCTCGCTGGCGTGGCAACCTGGCGCTGTTCAACGCCGAGGAAAAGCAGTTCGCCATGGCGTCGCTGGAGCGCGTCGGGCTGGCCGACCTTGCCGCTCAGCGCGCTTCGACCCTGTCGGGTGGTCAGCAGCAGCGCGTGGCCATCGCCCGTGCACTGACCCAGCGCGCCGAAGTCATTCTGGCTGACGAACCCATCGCCTCGCTCGACCCCGAATCCGCTCGCCGGGTCATGGAAATCCTTGCCGACATCAACCGCCGCGACGGCAAAACCGTCGTCGTTACCCTGCATCAGGTCGACTATGCAATGCGCTACTGCCCGAGAGCTGTAGCGCTCAAAGGCGGACGCATCCATTACGACGGCCAGGCGCAAGGCCTCAGCGCCACCTTTCTCGATGACCTCTACGGCGCCGAACAGGGCAGCAGCCTGATCAGTACCGGGAAAAAGCTTCGCCTCGAAAAGCCTGCGCGTCTGGCGCTGGCCAAAGTCTGAGTCACTTTTGCCGTCAGTCCCCCTGACATCAACCGCTGTTGCACGAACCTCACTTCAGGAGTGCTTTCATGTTCAACCGTATCGGTCGCGTCCTCGCGTCTGCCGCTCTGCTGGCCACTTGCGCAATGGGCACTGCCCAGGCGGAAGAGAGGGTCATCAATTTCGGCATTATGTCCACGGAATCGTCACAGAACCTCAAAACCATCTGGCAGCCGTTTCTGGATGACATGAGCAAAAAAACCGGGCTCAAGGTCAACGCGACCTTCGCTTCGGACTACGCGGGTTTGATTCAGGGCATGCGTTTCAACAAGGTGGACGTGGCCTGGCTGGGCAACAAGGCAGCCATGGAAGCGGTCGACCGTTCCAATGGCGAAATATTCGCTCAGACCTCCGCAGCCAATGGTGCAGCCGGTTACTGGAGCCTGCTGATCGTGCGCAAGGACAGCCCGATCAATTCCGTTGAAGACATGCTCAAGAACGCCAAGACCCTGACCTTCGGCAACGGCGACCCGAACTCCACCTCCGGCTATCTGGTGCCGGGGTATTACGTATTCGCCAAGAATCATGTCGATGCCTCCACCGCATTCAAGCGCACGCTGAACTCCAGCCACGAAGTCAACGCGCTCAGCGTTGCCAAGGGCCAACTGGACGTGGCGACGTTCAACACCGAGAGCTGGGACCGTCTGGCAGTCACGCAACCGGACAAGGTCGAGCAGCTGAAAGTGATCTGGAAATCGCCGCTGATCCCGGCCGACCCGATGGTCTGGAGCAAGGCCCTGTCGGACGAAAACAAAGCGAAGATTCGCGAGTTCTTCGCCAGCTACGGCGATACCGATGAAGAAAAAACCGTCCTCAAGAACATGCAGTTGGGCAAATTCCTGAAATCCAGTGACGACCAGTTGCTGCCGATCCGCCAGCTGGAACTGTTCAAACAACGCACCGAAGTCGCGGCCAGCACCACGCTCGATGCCAAGGAAAAGGAAACGCGGCTGAAAGAAATCGACGCCGGCCTGAGCAAACTGCAGGAGCGTATTACCGAGCTGAACCAGCAAACGGCAACCCGCACCGCAGGCTGAACAAGCGGGGCGCGAACCTTCCGTTCGTGCCCCGACGGTCGCTATCAGGACATTGATTGCTATGAATACTCACGTTGCATACGCCCAGGTCGCGGGAAAACGCATCTGGCCTCGCTACCTGGGCTGGGGGCTGTTTCTGGTCGCACTGGCCTGGGCCTGGCAAGGGGCTGAAATGAACCCGATGTCGCTGGTACGCGATTCGGGAAACATGGCGACATTCGCCTCCGACTTCTTCCCACCGGATTTCCGCGAATGGCGCAGTTACCTCAAGGAAATGCTGGTCACGATCCAGATTGCGGTGTGGGGCACGGTGCTGGCGATCGTCTGTTCCGTTCCGCTGGGCATTCTGTGTTCCGAAAACATTACGCCGTGGTGGATTCACCTGCCGCTGCGCCGTTGCATGGACGCCTTTCGTTCCATCAATGAAATGGTGTTCGCGATGCTGTTCGTGGTCGCCGTGGGCCTTGGACCCTTCGCGGGCGTACTGGCGTTGTGGATCAGCACCACGGGAGTGCTGGCCAAACTGTTCGCCGAGGCCGTGGAAGCGATTGATCCGGGCCCTGTCGAGGGGGTGCGTGCCACTGGCGCCAGCGCATTGCAGGAAGTCATCTACGGGGTGATCCCGCAGGTCATGCCGCTGTGGATCTCCTACGCTCTATACCGTTTCGAGTCCAACGTACGCTCGGCAACGGTGGTCGGCATGGTCGGTGCAGGGGGAATCGGGGTGATCCTCTGGGAAAACATCCGCGCCTTTGCGTTCGTCCAGACCAGCGCCGTGTTGCTGGTGATTATCGTCGTCGTCAGCGTGATCGACATTGCGTCGCAACGCTTGCGCAAGCAATTCATCTGACCGGAGAGGGGTGTCCCGATGGGCACTTTTTTTAACCATGCAGTTGTCTAGACAAACAGAGCCGTTGTACCGCGAACTGGCCGACACGCTGCGCGCCGAGCTGGGCACTTACCGGCCCGGGGACTACTTGCCTGCTGAGTTTCAACTGGCCGAGCGTTTCAGCGTCAATCGCCACACCGTTCGCCGCGCTGTCGATGAACTGGTGCGCGAAGGCTGCGTGCTGCGCCGTCAGGGCAAGGGCACTCAGGTGCTGGAACGTCCGTTGATCTACCCGATGCAGGCCGACAGCGCGTACAGCCAGTCACTGTCGGCGCAAGGCATCGGGGTCGAGGCGATCCTGCTGCTGTGCCGCGACTGTCAGGCCAACGCCGAGGACGCCATGCACCTGGGGCTGAGCGCGCAGGCCCCGATGATCGAACTGCGTACGCTGCGCAAACTCGATGGCCAGCCCGTGAGCCTGATTCTGCATCGATTCAGCGCCGACTACCGCGAGTTGCTGGCTGATTACCCGGGCGGTTCGCTGCGTCAGCACCTGGCCGAGCGCGAACTGCCGTTGACCCGCAAACAGAGCCTGATCGGCGCCCGGCTGCCGACCCGCGAAGAAGCGGCGCAGTTGTTGATGCCACGCCATATGCCCGCGCTGACGGTCTTGACCGTCTCCTGCGACCGGTCCGGTCGGCCGGTGGAACTGTCCCGTTCCACCAGCCGCAGTGACCGCTTCCACTATCAAGTGACCACCTGATGCCGAGGTTATCCATGCAATCGTCTCAGCAATCCCCTCAACCCGATCCTGAAACAGCTGCCCGCCAGCACTGGATGGGCGTGCTCGCCCGGGCGCACGTCGATGAACACAGTCGCGAGCACATGAAGCGCCACGAAGCAGCCTTGCGCGACATTGACTACCAGATGATCCGTGCGCCGGAAATCGGCATGACGCTGGTGCGCGGGCGCATGGGCGGCACCGGTGCAGCGTTCAATCTGGGCGAAATGAGTGTGACCCGTTGTGTGATCCGTCTGGCGGACGGGCGCACCGGCTACAGCTACCTGGCCGGACGCGACAAGCACCACGCTGAACTTGCCGCGCTGGCCGACGCCCATTTGCAAGGCCCTCAGCAGGCATCGTGGCTGGCTGAACTGATCGAACCCCTTGCCCAGGCACACGCCCGGCGCAAGGCCGACAAAGACGCAGAAACCGCCGCGACCAAAGTGGAATTCTTTACTCTGGTCCGAGGAGAAGACTGATGAACGCCGTCCTGTTGCAACCTGCCTTCACCGACCCGGTACTCGACGCTCAGCGCAGCTTTCGCGCCGCCCTCAAGGCGCTCGCCGGCCCCGGCATTGCCCAGACCTTGAACGCTGCGCATCAGCCACCCGCGCTGTCGGGACTCGACAGCGCCAGCCACGCGCTGTGCCTGGCGCTTCTGGACCTTGACACGCCGGTCTGGCTGGCGCCGGCCTTCGACACGCCGGCGATTCGCGCCAACCTGTCATTCCACTGCGGCTGCCCGATTGTCAGCGAGCGGCAGAACGCCCGCTTCGCTCTGCTCGATGCCACGGTCGCACAGGACCTGGCCGGGTTCGATCTGGGCAACGATCGCTATCCGGATCAGTCCTGCACGCTGCTGATCCAGTTGCCGGCCCTTGAGGGCGGAACCCCGCTGGACTGGAGTGGCCCCGGCATCGAGCACTGCAATCGTGTGGCCTTGCCGCTGGAAAAGGCATTCTGGACCGAACGGTCGGCGCGCAACGACTTCCCGCGCGGGCTCGACGTATTCTTCCTGTCGGGCAGCCGGATGCTCGGCCTGCCACGCAGCACCCGCGTGCAGGAGTGTGCCTGATGTATGTCGCCGTCAAGGGTGGCGAACAGGCCATCGATAACGCCCACCGCCTGCTCGCAAACAGGCGTCGTGGTGATACCGCCGTTGCCGAGCTGGACGTCGAGCAGATCCGCCAGCAATTGCCCCTGGCCGTGGCCCGAGTCATGACCGAAGGCTCGCTGTACGACGAACAACTGGCCGCGCTGGCGATCAAGCAATCGGCGGGGGACCTGGTCGAAGCGATCTTCCTGCTGCGCGCCTATCGCACGACACTCACACGTTTCTGCGCCAGTCTGCCCATCGATACTTCGAACATGCAGCTCAATCGCCGCTTGTCCGCTACGTTCAAGGACGTACCGGGCGGGCAATTGCTGGGGCCGACCTTTGATTACACCCATCGTCTGCTGGACTTCACGCTGCTGGCCGAAGGGGAGCATCCGGGGCCGAGCGTAACGCCTGACGCCGCCCTGCAGCCGTGCCCTCGGGTACTGGGTCTGTTGGCGAAAGAAGGCCTGATGAACCCTGAAGTCGACAACGACGAGCCGATCGCCGACATCACCCGCGAGCCGCTGGAATATCCCTCCAGCCGCGCCGAACGGCTGCAGGCTCTGGCCCGGGGCGACGAGGGTTTTCTGCTGGCGCTGGGGTACTCGACCCAGCGGGGCTACGGCCGCAACCATCCGTTCGCAGGTGAAATTCGGATCGGCGAAGTGGAAGTCTGGATCGAGCCCGAGGAGCTGGGCTTTCCCATCCTCATTGGTGACATTGAAATCACCGAGTGCGAAATGATCAACCAGTTCGTCGGTTCGGCCACTGTGCCTGCGCAGTTCACACGCGGTTACGGTCTGGCCTTCGGCAATGCCGAGCGCAAGGCGATGGGCATGGCGCTGGTGGATCGCTCGTTGCGTGCCCACGAGTACAACGAGGAAATCCGCTCGCCGGCCCAGCAGGAAGAGTTCGTGCTGGCCCACTGCGACAATGTCGAGGCGGCCGGTTTCGTTTCGCACTTGAAGCTGCCGCATTACGTGGACTTCCAGTCCGAGCTGGAACTGATCCGCAAACTGCGCAAACCCACCGCGCCCGGGGAGAACGAGCAATGAGCACCCTCAACCCGCCCGTCGAGCGGGACACCGCGTACAACTTCGCTTATCTGGACGAACAGACCAAGCGCATGATCCGCCGCGGCCTGCTCAAGGCCGTCGCCATTCCCGGTTATCAGGTGCCGTTTGGCGGCCGCGAAATGCCGTTGCCTTATGGCTGGGGTACTGGTGGCATGCAGCTGACTGCCGCGATTCTGGGCGCCGAAGACGTGCTCAAGGTCATCGATCAGGGGGCGGACGACACCACCAACGCGGTCTCGATACGGCGCTTCTTCGCCCGTACCGCAGGCGTTGCTACCACCGAGCGCACGCCCGACGCGACGGTGATCCAGACCCGGCACCGCATCCCTGAAACCCAGCTGCACGCCGACCAGATCATGGTCTATCAAGTACCGATTCCCGAGCCGCTGCGCTTCATCGAACCGTCCGAAACCGAGACCCGGACCATGCATGCGCTGGACGATTACGGGGTCATGCACGTCAAGCTCTACGAAGACATCGCCACCTTCGGCCACATCGCTACCAGCTATGCCTATCCGGTGATGGTCGATGAGCGCTATGTGATGGACCCGTCGCCGATTCCCAAATTCGACAACCCCAAGCTGAACATGAGCCCGGCGCTGATGCTGTTCGGTGCCGGTCGCGAGAAGCGCCTGTACGCAGTACCGCCGTTCACCCGCGTGGTGAGTCTGGACTTCGAGGATCATCCGTTCGAAGTGCAGCGTTGGGAGCATTGCTGCGCGATCTGCGGCAGCCATGATTCCTTTCTCGACGAGCTGATTCTCGACGACGCGGGCACCCAGCGCTTCGTCTGCTCCGACACCGATTATTGCGCCCAGCAGGCCAGTCAGCAGGAGAACGCCCGATGATCAGTGCCATGTCGGTCAACCCGACCAACGCGCCACGACCCGAGTTGGACGAAGCACTGCTCAGGGTCCGCGGTCTGACCCGGCTGTACGGGCCGGAAAAGGGCTGTCAGAACGTCAGTTTCGACCTGTATCCCGGTGAGGTATTAGGCATCGTCGGCGAGTCCGGCTCGGGCAAGTCTACGTTGCTGTCGGTGCTCAGCGGCCGCTCCGCCCCGGAGAGTGGCGGCATCGACTATCGCAGCCAGGACGGCACATGGCTCGATCTGTACAGCGCCAGCGAGGCGCAACGGCGCACCTTGCTGCGCACCGAATGGGGCTTTGTCGAGCAGAACCCGCGTGACGGCCTGCGCATGGGCGTCTCGGCGGGGGCCAACATCGGCGAGCGTCTGATGGCCCAGGGCGTGCGCAACTACCAGCAGTTGCGCGGTGCTGCGCTGGACTGGCTGAGTCAGGTGGAAATCGATCCGCTGCGTATCGACGATCTGCCGCGCACCTTTTCCGGCGGCATGCAGCAGCGTCTGCAGATTGCCCGCAATCTGGTGTCTGGTCCCCGGCTGGTGTTCATGGACGAACCCACGGGCGGGCTGGATGTGTCGGTGCAAGCGCGCCTGCTGGACCTGCTGCGCGGTCTGGTGCGCGAACTGGACCTGGCGGTGGTGATCGTCACCCACGATCTGGCCGTGGCCCGATTGCTGGCAGACCGGCTGATGGTGATGCGCCGTTCGCACGTGGTCGAGGCGGGGCTCACCGATCAGATCCTCGATGACCCGCAGCATCCGTATTCACAGCTGCTGGTTTCCTCGGTATTGCAGCCATGATCCGCACACAGAGATAAGCCTGATGACTACCTTGATCGAGGTCCGTGACCTCTCGAAAACCTTCACGCTGCATCAACACAACGGCGTGGTGCTGAGTGTACTCTGCGGCCTGAACTTCTCGGTGCGCAGCGGCGAGTGTCTGGTGTTGGGCGGGGCGTCCGGCACGGGCAAGAGCACCTTGTTGCGCACCTTGTACGGAAATTACCTGCCCGCCGCAGGCAGCATTCGCGTGCAGCACGACGGTGAGTGGACCGAACTGGTCGGTGCCACCCCGCGTCAGGTGCTGGAAGTGCGGCGCAGGACGCTGGGCTATGTGAGCCAGTTTCTGCGCGTCATCCCGCGCGTGTCGAGCCTTGACGTGGTCATGGAACCCGCCCTGGCACGCGGCTGGCCGCGCGAACAGGCGAGGGCGCGAGCCGAGTTGCTGCTGACCCGTCTGAACATCGCGCCGCGTCTGTGGCCGCTGGCACCCAGTACGTTTTCCGGTGGCGAACAGCAACGCATCAACATCGCCCGCGCGTTCATGGTGCCCTGGCCAGTGCTGTTACTGGACGAGCCGACAGCTTCGCTGGATGAAGCCAATCGTCAGGTGGTGCTGGAACTGATCGACGAAGCCAAGCGCGAAGGCGCCGCGCTGATCGGCATTTTCCATGACCGCGACGCCCGCGAATCGGTGGCCAGCCGTCAACTGGACATGACCCCGGTGGACCTGACTGCCAAGGAGTTGCTGCAATGTTGAACGAACAGATTTTCACCAACGCCCGGGTGGTCACCGGTGATGCGTTGTTCTCCGGAACGGTGGTCGTGCGCGACGGCCTGATCGCCGAGGTCGATTCGGGCCGCAGCCCATTGAGTCAGGCGCAGGACCTGCAGGGTGACTACCTGCTGCCGGGGCTGATCGAACTGCACACCGACAACCTGGAAAAGCACCTGTCGCCGCGTCCCGGTGTGGACTGGCCTTCAACGTCGGCGTTGATCAGCCACGATGCGCAGATTGTCGCGGCAGGCATCACCACGGTGTTCGATGCGCTGTCGATTGGCGACATCAATCCCAAGGGCAAGCGCATGCAGCAACTGCCTTCGATGCTTGCCGCCATTGCGGCGGCCAGCGATGCAGGCCTGACCCGCGCCGAGCATCTGCTGCATTTGCGCTGCGAAGTGAGTCACCCGGACACCCTGAGCGTGTTTCGCGATCTGGTGGATCAGCCGCTGGTTAAACTGGTGTCGGTCATGGACCACGCGCCCGGCCAGCGTCAGTTCGCGCTGGAGTCCAAGTACCGCGAGTACTACATGGGCAAATACCATATGAGCAGTCAGGAGATGGACGGCTTCATCGTCGAACAAGTGGCCAATTCCATTGAGTACGCTGATCGATATCGCCGTGCGATTGTCGAACTGTGTCTGGCGCGCGGGTTGTCCATCGCCAGTCACGATGACGCTACCATGGCGCACGTCGAGGAATCGGCGGGCTTCGGCATGAACATCGCCGAGTTCCCGACCACGCTGGAAGCGGCCCGTGGCTGTCGGCGCCTGGGCATGAGTGTGCTGATGGGTGCGCCGAACATCGTGCGCGGCGGCTCGCACTCCGGTAACGTGGCGGCCGCGTCGCTGGCCAAAGAAGGGCTACTGGATATTCTCTCCAGCGACTACTATCCGGCGAGTCTTCTGCAGTCGGCGTTCATGCTGGCCGGACAGGACAACGACTGCGGGTTGCCGCAAGCCGTGAACATGGTCAGCCGCACACCGGCACTGGCGGCCGGGCTGGCGGATCGCGGTGAAATTCGTATAGGTCTGCGTGCCGACCTGATTCAGGCGCGCAGTCACGGCAATCTGCCGGTAATCGACAAGGTCTGGCGACAAGGCAAGAGGGTATTCTGATGGCAGGCAGGTTGATCTATCTCATCGGGCCGTCCGGTTCAGGCAAGGACAGTCTGATGGACGCAGCTCGCGACACCCTGGCAGAACGCAACTGCCGGGTGGTACGTCGGGTCATCACCCGTTCCGCCGAGGCCGTGGGCGAAGCGGCACAGGCCGTGGACGTCGAGCAGTTCGAGCACATGCGCGAGCACGGCGCGTTCGCGCTGAACTGGCAGGCCAACGGCTTGCATTACGGCATCCCGATTGTCATCGATCAGTGGCTGCTGGAAGGCCATGACGTGTTGATCAACGGTTCGAGGGCGCACCTTGAGCGCTCGCAACGCCGCTACCCCAATCTGCTGGCGGTGCTGCTGACGGTGGATCAGGACGTGCTGCGTCAGCGTCTGCTGGCGAGAGGCCGGGAAAGCCTGCCGGAGATCGAGGCACGGCTGGACCGTAACCAGCAATTTGCCGGTGATCTGCTGGCCAGCCACCCTGGTGTCTATCCGCTGGACAATTCCGGCGATCTGCAGCAGACGGTTGCTGCGCTGGTTCGCTACCTGGAGAAACACCCGGCGTGCGCCTGACCCTGCTGGGGACCGGCGATGCGCGGCAAGTACCGGTTTACGGCTGTCAGTGTCCGGCCTGTCTGGCGGCACTGAGCGACAGCACATTGTGTCGTCTGCCGTGCAGCGCGCTGATTGAATTCGACGACCAGCGCTGGCTGATCGACAGCGGTTTGACCGACCTCACCGAGCGTTTCCCGCCGCGCAGCCTCAGCGGCATCCTGCAGACCCACTACCATGCCGATCACGCTCAGGGCTTATTGCACCTGCGCTGGGGGCAGGGGCTGGTGATTCCGGTGCACGGTCCGATGGACCCGGAAGGATTGGCGGATCTGTACAAACATCCTGGCATCCTGGATTTCAGCCAGCCGTTTGCCGCTTTCGAATGCCGTTCTCTGGGCGCTTTGCGTGTCACCGCAGTGCCGCTGCAGCATTCCCGGCCGACATTGGGTTACCTGCTTGAAGGTGGCGGACGACGGATTGCCTACCTTACCGACACGGTGGGTCTGCCCGAAGCGACTCACGAGTACCTGCAACGCCTGCCGCTGGACGCCCTGATCCTCGACTGCTCCATGCCGCCCCAACCCCAGCCCCCGCGCAACCACAACGACCTGACCCTGGCGCTGCACATCATCGAACGGCTGAACCCGGCCAAAGCCGTACTGACCCACATCGGCCACACCCTGGATGCCTGGTTGTCGGAGCAGCATCGTTCATTGCTGGACAACATTGTGATCGCTCGTGACGGGATGGTGGTTTGACTCGTTTGTGGTTTATCTACGGACTTGGCGCAATCTTGCTGTGAGCAGCGGGCTGTGGGAGGCGACTTGCCAGCGATAGCGTGGGTTCAGTCACTGAATTTTCGCCTGAAAAGCTGCATCGCCGGCAAGCCGCCTCCCACAGGGATTGTGTTCGTTCAATGGGTTGGTGATGTTACCCGGGCCTGTGGCAAAGCCCTGCGTAAATTGAAGAAACGACTTTTATCGTGGGAGGCGGCTTGCCGGCGATAGCGTCGGTTCAGTCAATGAATTTTCGCCTGAAAAGCTGCGTCGCCGGCAAGCCGCCTCCCACAGGAATTGTGTTCGTTCAATGGGTAGGTGATGTTGCCCGAGATGAGTTGGCGGGCCTATGGCAACATTCTGCGTAACTATCGAGAGATGATCGCCTGCTTCTTTAACTATCTTTGCCTGCTCACCCATTAACGAGAGGGCAAGCGAATGGGTGGGCAGGGACGTTCACGAACCTTGCGCAACGGAAGGGTTTCACTACCGGGTCAGATCTACCTGGTGACCGCTACTACGATGAACAGGCATCCCGTTTTCAATCAGCTCGTACTGGGTCGGCTGCTAGTGCGCGAAATGAGACAAGCCGATGAAGCAGGCTTGGTTCAATCACTCGCCTGGGTCGTGATGCCAGACCATATGCACTGGTTGTTCGAGTTGCGCACCGATGCACTGGCAGGGGTCATGCGCAGCGTAAAGTCGAAAGCTGCGATATCGGTCAACAGAGCATCTGGACGCGAAGGACGGCTCTGGCAGGATGGTTATCACGACCGAGCTGTACGCAGAGAGCAGGACGTGATTAACGTCGCTCGCTATATCATTGCCAACCCTCTGAGAGCAGGGCTGGTGAAAAATGTCAGAAACTATGCGCTATGGGATGCCATCTGGATTTGATGTCGTTTGCGTTGCTACAGGTGTCGAAAAAAACTGCCCCATCACTGAAGAAACGATATTTAGCGTCTGCCAAGTCAGAAACTGCGCGCGTCGGCCAAATGCATCACATTTCGTTCGCTGATCGCCCACAAATTCAACGCCATACCGTTCCAAGCCTGCAGGCGCATTGTTATCCGCTTAAAGTCTGATTTCGAGCTGAAACAGTCTGCGACAATTTGTCATTATGAACCAGTTAGTACATTCTGCGCGGCTGTAAAAATCCGACAGGTTTGAAACATGACTAGCAAACAAGGCACAGGGGCGGGCGGCAGATTCTGGCTGCTCGCATTGGGGGGGCTCATCGCGCTGATCGGGCTTGGCCTGGCAGGCGGGGGTGGTTATCTGGTGGCACTGGGTGGGAGTTGGTTCTTCCTGCTCATTGGCCTGGCGATGCTGATCAGCGGTGTGTTGATTGCGAGGCGGCAGCCCAAAGGCGCGCTGATCTATGGCGTGGCGCTGATTCTGACTGCCATCTGGGCAGTCTGGGATGCCGGTCTTCATTACTGGCCGCTGGTGTCCAGAGTGCTGACCTTTGCCGTGATCGGCCTGGTGGTTGCGCTGATCTACCCGTCACTGGTTCGCGCTTCCGGCGCTCAGGCCGGGCGCGGCGCTTACGGCCTGGCAGGCATTCTGGCCATTGGCGTCGTGGCGACCATCGGCTACATGTTCGTGCCGACCCATGTGGTCAGCGCCAGCAGCGTGCCGGACATTGTGCCGGTTGCTCCGGGCAGTGAGCAGAAGGACTGGGCGCACTGGGGCAACACCCCGGCGGGCAATCGTTTCGCGGCGCTGGATCAGATCAACAAAGGCAACATCGACAAGCTGCAGGTCGCCTGGACCTTCCACACTGGCGACATCCCGCAGAGCACCGGCGCAGGGGCCGAAGATCAGAACACGCCGTTGCAGATTGGCGATACGGTCTACACCTGCACCGCCTACGGCAAGGTCTTCGCGCTGGATGCCGACACCGGCGAGCAGCGCTGGAAGTTTGACCCCAAGGGCAGTGCGCCCAACTGGCAGCGCTGCCGTGGCCTGGGCTACTTCGCAACCCCCACAGCCGAGGCGAGCGCTCAACCTGCAGCCTGCGCCAGCCGTATTTTCCTGCCGACCGGCGATGCACGCCTGATCGCGCTGGATGCCAGAACCGGCGAGGCCTGCACGGACTTCGGCACCCAAGGCGTGGTTGACTTGAAGACCGACATGGGTGAGGTCAAGGAAGGTTATTACCAGCAAACCTCGACGCCTCTGGTTGCTGGCAACGTCGTGGTGGTGGGCGGCCGTGTCGCCGATAACTTCTCCACGGGCGAACCGCCGGGTGTAGTGCGCGCCTTTGACGTGCACAGCGGTGAACTGGTCTGGGCCTGGGATCCGGGTAACCCGAATACCAGCAAGCGTCCACCGGCAGGCGAGACCTACACGCGCGGCACGCCGAACGTCTGGTCGGCCATGTCCTACGACGCAAAACTGGGCCTGATCTACCTGCCGACCGGCAACGCCACACCGGATTTCTTCGGTGGCACGCGTACCGCGGCCGATGACAAGTGGTCGTCCTCGGTCGTCGCCGTTGACGTCAATACCGGTCAGGTGCGCTGGCATTTCCAGATGACTCACCATGATCTGTGGGACTTCGATATTCCGGCTCAGCCGCTGCTTTACGACATCCCGGACGGCAAGGGCGGCACTCAGCCCGCTCTGGCACAGGTCACCAAGCAGGGCGAGATTTTCCTGTTGAACCGCGAAACCGGCGTGCCGATTTCCCGTGTCGAAGAGCGTCCGGTGCCGCAGGGCAATGTGCCGGGCGAGCGTTATTCGCCGACCCAGCCGTTCTCGGTGGACATGCCGTCGATTGGCAACCAGACCTTGAAAGAGTCCGATATGTGGGGTGCCACGGCGTTTGACCAGTTGATGTGCCGTATTGCCTTCAAAGGCATGCGCCATGAAGGGGTTTACACGCCACCCGGTATGGACCATGCGCTGCAGTTTCCAGGCTCGCTGGGCGGCATGAACTGGGGCAGCGTGTCGGTCGATCCGACCAACAGTTACATGTTCGTCAACGACATGCGCCTGGGGCTGGCCAACTACATGATCCCGCGTGACAAGATCGCTGCCGGTGCCAGCGGCATCGAGATGGGCGTTGTGCCGCAGACCGGCACGCCGTTTGGCGCCATGCGTCAGCGCTTCCTGTCGGCGGTGGGTATTCCGTGTCAGGCGCCGCCGTTCGGCACCATGTCGGCAATTGACCTGAAGACCAAAAAGCTGGTCTGGCAGGTGCCGGTCGGCACGGTCAAGGACACAGGACCAATGGGCATTCGTATGGGGCTGCCCATTCCGATCGGTATGCCGACCCTGGGCGCTTCGTTGTCCACGCAGTCGGGTCTGCTGTTCTTCGCGGGTACTCAGGATTTCTACCTGCGCGCCTTCGACAGTGGTAACGGCGATGAAATATGGAAGGCCCGCCTGCCAGTGGGCAGCCAGTCGGGTCCGATGACCTACGTGTCGCCGAAGACCGGCAGGCAGTACATCCTGCTCACCGCCGGTGGAGCCCGTCAGTCGCCTGATCGTGGCGATTATGTGATTGCCTACGCGTTGCCCAAGTAACCTGTGGCAGGCCCGAGAAGCCGTGGCTGCTTCTCGGGCCTTATCCGATCAGGCTCACCAGCCACATCCATAACGGCAGTGTCGCGGCCGACAGCACCGTGGTCAGGCAAATCGCCGAGCTGGTTTTCTGCACATGTGGCACGCTGCGGGCAAAGCCCAGCACGTTCACCCCGGCAGGACCTGCAGCCATCAGCACCAGCACGCCTCGCGACAAACCTTCGATACCCAGCAGCATGCACGCCAGCAATACCAGCAGTGGCATCAGGAACAGCTTGCCGACGGTAATGCCCAACGCCTGCGGGCTGGGCGTCAGTTTGAAGCTGGACAGGTTGGAGCCCAGCGCAATCAAGGCGCAGGGCAGCGCCGCCTGGGCGAGCCAGGTGGTCAGGTGATCGGCCCATTCGGGCAGCGCAAGGTTCGACAGGTTGACCACGATCCCCAACAACAGGCCAATGATCAGCGGGTTGGCCAGACTGGAAAACAGCGAGCGGGAGTTGAATGGCTGATCACCGGCCATGCTGTCGTACAGGCTCTGGAAGGTGAACAGGGTCAGGCTGTGCACGGCGATGACCGTGAACAGCAGCACCAGCCCTTGGTCACCGAACACACCGACCACCAATGGAATGCCGATCAGGATGTTATTGGAAAAGCTGGCGGTCAGACCGAATGGCGTCGAATGGGTGCCGGAGCGGTGCATGATCAGGTTGATGAGCACAAACACGATCAGGGCAGGAATGAAATACGCTGCCAGCACCCGCAGGTCGAGGCCGTCGTGCAGCGGGGCCTTGACCATCCCCGTGAACAGCACCATCGGCAGGAACAGTTTGAAAGCCAGCACGCTCAAGGCCTTGGTGCTTTCGGCGGTCAGGGTCTTGCGTTTGCCCAGCACATAGCCGAGCACGATCAACAGGAAAACGGGCAGGATGGCTTGCAGAACGGCCACGGGCTCTGGCTCCTTGAGAACATGGCCGCGCAGTATGAACGAGCGTCGCAACTTTACCTATGCTCCGCTGCGCCTCACCTAGCCCTTCACCTCGCTCTTTACATAGATAGCCCCTTACATCGCACCGATATCCGGCCTGACTGTCTGCGAGCCTTCGTAGACCGGCGGATGGGTGACGATGTGCGTCAGGTCGACAGCCGAAGCCAGCAGTTTCTGCAGATCGGGACGCGGGCGACACACGCGTGAATCTGCCGAGGTGGCCTGCTCCAGTGCGTGAGCGCAGGCCATCAACGCGGCATCGCCACGGAAGCCGCCGATCAGTTGCAGGCCGAACGGCATGCCCTTGTGATCGGTGCCGCAGGGCAGCGACAGCGCCGGATTGGTAGTCAGGGTTATGGTGTAGCAGAGCGCCAGCCAGCGGTAATAGTTGTCCAATTGCACGCCGTTGACTTCACGCAGGTACAGCTCGCTCCACGGAAATGGCGACACCGGCGTGGTGGGCGCCAGGATCAGGTCGTAACGCTCGAACTGCTTTTGAAAGCTGCGAAACAGACGACTCTGCTCCGCATGTGCCTTCACGCAATCCTGCAGCGACATGGCCGCGCCCATGTCGAAATTGGCGCGGGTGTTGGGGCCGAGCGCGTCGGGATCCTTGTCGTGGGCGTCCTGCAAGCCGGCGACGAAGGCCTCGGCGCGCAATACGTCAAAGGTGCGATGGGCGCTGCTCAGCTTCAGATCAATGGGCTCGCAGGATTTGAACAGTGATTTCAGGGCCCCGATCTTTTCCCGGAACACTGCACGAATCTGCTCGTCTACCGCGCAGGTGCCGAAGTCTTCGCTGTAGCCCACCCGCAATTGGCTCAGGTCGAGGGTGCGCGATGCGAATTCATTGTCCGTCACCGCATAGCTCAGCGGATCGGAGTGCGCCAGACCGGCGCTGGCACGCAGCTGCAGCAGCGTGTCTGCGACGTTGCGCCCCATGGGGCCCACCACCGACAGTGGCGTCCAGCCAAGCTTTTTGCGCTCGCTCGGCACAAGGCCAGGGGAAGGGCGCAGGCCGACGATGCCGCACAGTGCGGCGGGGATGCGCAATGAACCGCCGGTGTCCGAGCCGCTGCACAACGGCACCATGTCCACCGCCAGGGCTGCGGCGGAACCGCCGGACGAGCCGCCTGCATTCAGTTCGGGGTTGAACGGGTTGCCAGTCGCGCCCCACACCACGTTTCGCGTGTTTGCGCCTGCGCCCAGTTCCGGGACGTTGGTCTTGCCGACCATGATCGCCCCGGCGCTGCGCAAACGCGCTACCAACAGATTGTCCTGGCTTGGGATATTGTCGCGAAACAATTGCGAGCCGTAAGTGGTGAGGACGCCTGCGGTTTCTTCCAGGTCCTTGATGCCAATCGGCAGACCATGCAACAAGCCCAGCGGCTTGCCGTGCATCACCGCCTGTTCGGCCTGCACCGCTTCCTGCCTCGCCCGCTCGAAGCAGGTTGCGGCGAAGGCGTTGATCTTCGGGTTGAGGGCTTCGATGCGCTCGATGCTGGCGTTCAACAATTCGACCGGCGATAGCTGCTTGTTGCCGATCAGGGCACGCAGTTCGGTGGCGGATTTTTTCAGCAGGTCGGATGAGGCAGGCATGGGGTTTCCTCAAGTAATCAGGGGCGGCTCAGGGCTCGTAATGATCGTCTTCGTGCTTCGTATTCAGCGCGTATAGATAAACCCTGCAGCGACATCGGACAGTGGGAGGCGGCTTGCCGGCGATGACGTCAGTTCATTCACTGCGATGGCGCGTCGGAAATCGCGTCGCCGGCAAGCCGCCTCCCACAGGTTATGCATCTAATCAGGTACGTCCACATCCTCAATCTGCCAGCGCCACAATGGTGGCCACCAGCGCCTGGCCGCGTGGCACGAGGGTGTCAAGTTCCAGGTATTCGCGGTCCGTATGCACTTTGCCGCCCACCGGCCCCAGTCCGCACAGGGTGGGGATGCCCAGGCTTGCGGTGAAACCCGAGTCTGCGCAGCCACCGGTGAATTCGCCGTCCACGCTGAAACCCAGCTCCGTCGCGACGCTTTGGTAGCGCTGCAACAGGTCGGTGCTGTGCTGCGCCTCCATCGGCAGGAAAGTCGTGGCCTCCAGCAGTCTGGCCGAAGTGCCGGGCAGTTCCTCTGCATCGACGATGGCCCGAATGGCCGTGAGTATGGTGTCCCACTGGCGCAGTTCGATAAAGCGTACGTCGAGTCTGGCTGTAGCGGTCGGTGCCACGGTATTGCTGGAGGTTCCGCCCGAGATCAGCCCGACGTTAGTAGTGATGCCCGCCGCGTAATCGGTCAGCGCGTGCAGCTTGATCACCTTGTGTGCCAGCGCCTCAATGGCGCTGGCACCGTCGGCATGGTTGACGCCAGCGTGCGCAGCACGGCCGCTGACTTCGATGACCAGCGTCGCGCCGCCTTTGCGGGCGCTCACCACATTACCGCTGGCCCGGCCCGGCTCGGGATTGAGCACGGCGCGGGCAGCGCTGGCATGACGTTCGATGTGCTCGCGTGCACTGCCTGAGCCGATCTCTTCGTCGCCTGTATACAGAATCTGCACCGGGAACGGCAACGGACCGGCGCGCTTGAGTGCCTTGAGCGCAAAGCAGTTCAGCACCAGACCGCCTTTCATGTCGGCAACGCCGGGTCCGTAGGCCAGCTTATCGTCACGCGTATAGCCACGGGTCGCGGTCGTGCCCTTGGGGAATACCGTGTCTCGATGCCCCAGCAACAGGACCGGCTTGCCCGGCCCACCCGGCAGCTCAGCCAGCAACACATCGCCGAAACCCTCGACCGCGATGCGTTCCACGGGTATCCCGTCGGCCTGTAACTGGGCCGCAAGCAGGTCGCCGACGGCATCGACACCGGCCTTGTCGTAGCTGTTGGAGTCGGTGTCGACCAGTTGTTGCAGCAACGCCTCCATGGCGTCGAATTGCCCGGCCAGCCATTGGGTTGCGTCGAGTTGTGCCTGATTCATTGGCCTGTTTCCTGTGCCTGATGTTCGCGGGCCAGGCGTGCGCCGTCATTGCCCAGGTCCCAGAATAGCCCGGCCATGATCTGCAGGCTTTCTTTCACGACCGGGGCCAGCAAATGCTCATCGGGCGCATGTTGCGAGCACGCCGGATAGGAATGCGGAACCCACACGGTCGGCAGGCCGAGTACTTCGGCGAATACATCGTTGGGCAATGAGCCGCCCAGGTTGGGCAGCAGCGCAGGTTTTTTGCCAGTGGTTCTGCTCAGCGACTCCAGCGCCCAGCTGACCCAGGGGCTGTCCGGGGACAGGCGCGTGGCGTGCATCACGTCCATGCGTGTCTGCTTCACTTCCACCTGAGTAAAACCCTGTGCATCCAGATGCGCCCGTACAGCCGGAATGAACGTCGTGTAGTCGCTGTCGACCACGAAGCGCATGTGGCACAGCGCGTGGGCCTTGCCGGGAATGGCATGGACCGGAGCATCTGGATTGCCGGTCTTGAAGGCCAGAACGTCCAGTGTGTTCCAGCCGAAGACTTTCTCGCTCAATGAAAGCCCCGGCTCGCCCCAGTGCGCATCGATGACCGGATCGCCCGGGCCGCCGCCGACTTCGATATCCGCCAGTGCCGTGCGTACGGCGTCGGGAATGGCGGTCGGCATCAGCCCCGCGACTTTGACCCGACCGTGTTCGTCGACGAGGCTGGCAATGGCGTTGGCCAGAATGATGCCGGGGTTGGCCAGCAATCCACCCCAGTTGCCGGAGTGATGCGCGCCGTCGCGCAAGTGCACGCTCAGCTCGAAGTTGAAAACACCACGCGAGCCGAGAAACAGTGTCGGTCGTGCCGCCGCCAGACGCGGTCCGTCGGAGGCAATGAAAATGTCGGCAGCCAGATCTTGAGCGTGCTGCTGACAAAACAGGCTCAAGCCTGGCGAGCCATCTTCCTCGCCCATTTCCAGCAGCAGCTTGACGTTGAAACCCAGCCTGCCGTCCCGCGCCTTGAGCGTCTGTTCAAGCGCCGTCAGGTTAATCAGGTGCTGGCCCTTGTTGTCCGCCGTGCCCCGGCCATACCAGCGCTCGCCGCGCTCGACCACCTGCCAGGGCGACAGGCCCGGCCGCCATTGCGCATCGTAGCCGCGCACCACGTCGCCATGCCCATAGCTGAGCAGGGTGGGCAGGGATGGGTCTTCGATCCGCGTGGCAATCATCAGCGGGCCGCGCCCGGCTACCGGGTTGTCGTGAAGGCTGGCGGTGAAGCCCAGCCGCTCGACCTGCGGCGTGATGAAGTCGGTGAGGTAGCGGTACAGCTCGGACAGGCTTTCCGGTTCCTGACTCTGCGTCGGATAGGCGACGCTCTCGCCGAGCAGAGCGAAGAATGCGCCGTTGTCGAACTGTTCGGTGACGTTGTCGATGGCGTGCGAGCGGCTAGTCATGAGGGAATCAGCTCCAGGGTTTTCGGGGTGTCACGCAGATGGCAACGGACGGTTCCGCCTTCCATGCTGTCCACTGCGGGGTAATGGTTCTGACAGACGTTCATGCAACTTGGGCAGCGCGGATGAAACGCACAGCCGGAAGGCGGCGACACGGGATTGGGAAACGCACCCTGCAGACCCAGCTCGGGAATGCCCAGATGCGGGTCGGGTGTGAGCACCGAGTCCAGCAGCGCCTGGGTGTAGGGATGACCGGGCCGGGCGAACAGCGATTCGCGGCTGCGTTCTTCGACGATCCTGCCCAGGTACATCACGGCCACCCGGTCGGCCAAATGTTCGATGACCGCCAGGTTATGGCTGATCAGCAGATAGGTCAGGCCGAACTCCTGCTTGAGGTCCTGCAACAGATTCAGAATCTGCGCCTGGACCGACACGTCCAGCGCCGAGGTGGGTTCGTCGCAGATCAGCACGTCCGGGCGCATCACCAGCGCCCGCGCTATGGCCACACGCTGGCGCTGGCCGCCGGACAGCTGGCTGGGGTAACTGTCGATGACCCGCTTTGGCAGGCCGACCACCTCCATCATGTCTTCGGTGCGTTTACGGCGTTCTGCGGTGCTGCCGATGTCGTGCACGATCAGCGGCAGTGTGACGATCTCGCGCAGGGTCTTGCGCGGGTTGAGTGACGAGTAGGGGTCCTGAAAGATAGGCTGGATGCGCCGCGCCATCTCCTTGCGATCCGTTCCCGCCAGATGCTTGCCATTGACCAGCACGTCGCCGCTGCTGGGCGCCAGCAACCCCAGCAGCATCTTGGCCAGCGTGCTCTTACCGCAGCCGGACTCGCCGACCAGCCCCAGGGTTTCACCGCGCATCAGGCGCAGCGAAACACCATCGACGGCCTTGAGCGTGGCCGTCGGTTTGAAGAAGCCCCGGCTGATGGTGAACTCGCGGCGGATGTCACACAGCTCCAGGGCGATGTCTTTTTTTACGCCGGTTTTCAGTGCCTGATTCATGACCGTACGCCCTCGCTATGAAACACCGGCTCTTCGCCTGATTCCGCAAACAGACAGCGGGTCATGTGGTCGTGGCCGTTGACGGCCGGGACGTCGTCGGCGCAGGCAGGAATCGCTTGCGGGCAACGGTTGCGAAACGCACAGCCGTGCTGTTCGCCAACGAGGCTGGGCACCAGACCGGGAATCGAGCCCAGCGGCTGGCCCGGCCGAGTGCGGCCCGGAATCGGAATGCTCGCCAGCAAGCCGCGTGTGTAAGGATGCTGCGGGTTTTCGAACAGTTCGACGGCCGGTGCGGTCTCGACGATCTGCCCGGCGTACATCACCGCCACCCGGTCGGCGATGCGCGCCACCAGTCCCAAATCGTGGGTGATGAAAATCACCGCCAGGCCCAGTTCCTTCTGGATATCGCGGATCAACCGCAGGATCTGCGCCTGAATGGTTACGTCCAGCGCCGTGGTGGGTTCGTCGGCGATGATCACGTCCGGCTCGCACATCAGTGCCATGGCGATGATCACCCGTTGGCGCAGACCGCCCGAAAGTTGATGCGGATACTGGCGCAAACGCTCTCCGGCGTTGCTGATGCCGACCTTTTCCAGCATCTGCGCAGCCCGCAGCAGGGCATCCTTGCGTGACACCTTGCGATGCCGGGTCAGCACTTCGCTGAGCTGATCGCCAATGCTGTAGGCCGGATTGAGCGAGGTCATGGGTTCCTGAAAGATCATCGCCAGCCGGTTGCCGCGCAGGTCACACATCTGGCGTTCGCTCTGGCCCAGCATGTCGATGCCGTCCAGGCTCAACCGGGTCGCGGTGCGCCGGGCCTTGCGTGGCAGCAGGTCCATGAGCGCCAGCGACGTCAGGGATTTGCCGCAGCCCGACTCGCCGACGATGCACAGCATTTCGCCGCGTTCGACCTGAAAGTCCAGACCGCGTACCGCGTGCAGCGTGTCCTGCCCCAAGGGGATATCGACACGCAGGTTTTCAACATGCAACAGCGCCATGTCCGAATCTCCTCTGTCAGTTGCGCCCGTCGGGCAGGATCAGATCACGCAGGCCGTCGCCGACCAGATTGATGCCCAGTACCAGCACCATCAGCGCGACGCCGGGAATGGCGATGACCCAGGGGGAAAAGAACATGTACGGCTTGCCTTCGGCGATCATCAGGCCCCAGGACGGAATCGGCGGTTGCACGCCGACACCAAGGAACGACAGCGCCGACTCCAGCAGGATGGCGTGGGCCATTTCCAGCGTGGCGACGACGATCAGCGCACCGACCAGGTTGGGCAGGATTTCATTGGCCAGAATGCGCAGTGTCGAGCAGCCGAGGGCCTGGGCCGAAGCGACGTATTCGGCATCGCGAATCTGCTGCACGGCGGCACGCACGACGACGGCGAAGCGGTCCCACAACAGGCAGCCGAGCAGGATGATCACCACCTTCAGCGAACCACCGATCAGCGAGGCCGAAGCCAGGGCGATCATGACCACCGGCATCGCCAGACGTGTCGTGATCAGGTAGCTGATGACAGCGTCCACCTTGCCGCCGAAGTAACCGGCGAGCAGGCCCATGATGGTGCCGATGACGCCGGAAATCAGCGCCGCCGAGAAACCGATGAACAAGGAAATACGCGCGCCATACAGCAGCCGGGACAGGTAATCGCGCCCCAGCTTGTCGGTGCCGAGTACATAGTCCCAGGTGCCGTTGGCCATCCACACCGGGGGTTTCATGCGCAGCATCACATCCTGCGTGTAAGGGTCGTAAGGCGCGAGCCACGGCGCGAACAGCGCGCCCAGCACGATGATCATCAGCAATACGGCACCGATGGCAAATCCACGATGGCCGAAGCTCAGGCGTAACGTGCGAAACACGCTTCTGGCGGGCGGCTGGTAATCGTTGATCACCAGTGGCGATGCGGTGGTTGTGCTCATGGAACCTCCTATCTGACGCGGATGCGCGGGTCGAGCAGTGCGTTGAGCACATCGGCCAGCAGGGTGAGGACGATGTAGATCACGGCGATCAACAGCACGACCGCCTGCACCACCGGGAAGTCGTCACGGGCAATCGCGTCCCAGGCCAGTTGGCCGATGCCTTGCAGAGAAAACACGGTTTCGATGACCACCGAGCCGCCGAGCATGAAACCGAATTCAACGGCAGCCAGCGCGACGACAGGAATCAATGCATTGCGCAGCGCATGCTTGAACAGAACCGTGCCGGGGCGCAGGCCCTTGGCGCGTGCCGTACGGATGTAGTCGGAATTGAGCACGTCGAGCATGCCGGCGCGGGTCAGGCGCATGATGGCCGGGGTGGCGTAATAGCCCAGCGCAATGGCCGGCATCACGAAGTGCGCCCAGGTTGAATTGCCCGAGACCGGCAGCCACTTGAGCGTCACGGAGAACACCACAATCAGCATCAGCGCGAACCAGAAACTGGGCATCGCCTGACCCAGCACGGCGATGCTCAGTGCCAGCCGGTCAATCCAGGTGTCGCGTTTCACCGCCGCCAGCACGCCCAGTGGAATGGCGATTAACAGCGCGATGCTCAACGCCATGGCACCCAGCCCCAGAGTAATCGACAGGCGCGAGGCGATCAGGTTGTAGACCGATTCCTGAAAGAAGAACGAATCGCCCAGATCAAGGCGCAACACATCGCTCAGCCACTCGAAATACTGGGTGACCAGCGGCTTGTTGAGGCCGTATTGCACGCGGATCTGTTCGATCTGCTCGCTGGTGGCTTCCGGGCCGCCAATGGCAGTGGCCAGGTCGCCTGACAGGTGCAGCAGGGAAAAGCTGATCACCGAGACGGTAATCGCGACGCACAGGGCAATTCCCAGGCGGCGCAGCAGAAATCCAGACATGGCACGTGACCTTGTATCCATGGGATGACGGGGTGAGCCGCGTCAGGCGCGGCCACCCATTCAGGACGTTACTTCCAGCTCGACAACACGAAGCGCGGCAGTTCGTCCGGGTACGGCTTGAAGTTCAGGTCCGAGACGTAGGCGTAGTTCATCGAGTAGTTGAACAGCGGTGCCCAGTACGCCTGTTCGCTGATGCGCTGTAACGCCTTGCGGTAGTTGTCCTTGCGCACTTGCGGGTCCAGCGCGTTGTCGGCGGTTTGCAGCCAGCCCTGGACTTGCGGGTCCTTGATGTTGTCGTCGGGGTTGCCCTTGAACCAGGTGCCCGCCGAGGCCGACGTGTCGAGGATCGAAAACGAGCCCCAGGCCTGGAACGACATCGGCACCTTGCCGCCGCGTTGCTGGTCACGCAGGGCGGCGTATTTCAGATAGCGCAGCTTGGCGTTGATACCGACGGCACGCAGGTTGCCGATGATTGCCTCGACATAATCACGGTCGCGGTAAGCAAAAATCTCGGTTTCAAACCCGTTTGGATAACCCGCTTCGGCCAACAGTGCCTTTGCCTTGGCCGGGTCATAGTTGTAGACCGTGGCCGCCGTGGTGTCGCAACCGAACTGGCCTGGATAGCAGGCCACCTGCAGCGGTTTGCTTTCACCGCCCACCAGTTGGGTGGCCAGACCTTCGCGGTTGATGGCGTGATTGATCGCCTGCCGTACCTTCAAGTGCTTCATGGGCGAGTCGGCCGTCGACGTACCACGTGCATCGAGGATCAGAAAACCGATGCGCATCGTGGCGCCGCTGGTGACCACCAGATTGGGCATGGCCTTGAGGTTTTCGGCCTGATCCGGCGCGACACGCCAGGTCCAGTCGATGCCGCCGGTCATCAGTTCGGCAAGTCGGGTTTCAGCGTCGGCGATCACGCGAAAGTTGATATGGCTGATCTTCGGCTGACCTTGCGGGCTGTCCTTGAAGTAGTCCGGGTTCTTGTCCATTTTCACGCCTTCGCCGGTGGCGATGGCGGTGACCTTGTACGGCCCGGTGCCGATGGGGTTGCGGCTGAAGCCGGCGAGACCGACCTGTTCGAAGTACTTTTTCGGAAACATCGGCACCGCGTTGGACAGGTACTCCAGTGCCGGCGGGAAGGGCTTCTTCAGGTGCAGACGGACGCTGTAGTCACCGAGTTTTTCGGCACTCTTGATCCAGTCGACGTTCTGCACCGTCACCACCTTGGATTCGGGAGACACCACGTAATTGAGGGTGAACACCACATCATCAGCGGTGAATGGATCGCCGTTGTGAAACTTCACGCCTTCGCGCAGTTGAAAATCGAGGGTGGTGTCATCGACCTGTTTCCAACTGGTCGCCAGCATCGGTTCGTACTGACCGCTGTCGGGGTTGCGATAGACCAGGTTGTCCCAGATCAGGCGTCCGAGGATCACGCCTTCGCGCAAGTCATTGTGGTAGGGGCTGATATTTTCCGGCTCGCTGTCGGAGGCATAAACCAGTGTGTCGTCGGCCTTGCCGGCGAAGGCGGAAAAGCTGCTGAACAGGCCCAACAGCGCGATGCTGCGAGCGAAACCCTTGATGCCCATGCCGTCGTCTCCCTAAGGCAAAGTGATTGGATCAAAGGGCAGTTGGGTCGCAAATGCGAGAAGAGGGGGTATGTCTTGAGCGGCCATGATTTTCTTTTGGTCTAGCCGACGGCCTCGACACGACTCTAGGCAAAGCGTATCAATGCCACAAGTACAATATTTCGAACCTTTCATTGCCGAAAAGGCAACACAGGAGTCGCGATGCAACTTTACGGCGTTCAATCCACGGCCCTGCGCTATTTTCTGGAGGTGGCCAGGTGCGGCTCGATCAGTGAGGCATCCACCCGGCTCAATGTTGCGTCTTCGGCGGTCAGTCGACAGATCAGCAAGCTGGAGCGCGAACTGGACGCCGTCCTGTTCGAGCGTCAGGCGCGAGGCATGGTGCTCAGCGAAGCGGGCACACGGCTGGCGGCCTATGCGCGCAAGTCGCAGCTGGAAGCCGAGCAGGTGGTGCTGGAAATTACCGAGTTGCAGGGGCTGCAGCGAGGTCATGTGCGACTGGCCTGTTCCGAGGGATTTGCCCTGGATTTCCTGCCGCAGTGCATTGCCCGTTTCAGGCAGGTCTATGAAGGCATCCATTTTTCAATGGAGGTCTGTGCGCCCGCGCAGGCCACCGAACGTGTGCGTTCGGGCGATGCGGATCTGTGCCTGACGTTCAGCCTCACGCCGCAGAATGAGATCAAAGTCGAACACGTGCACAGCGGCGCGATCTGTGCGGTGGTCAGCCCCAACCATCCGCTGGCGTCACGCAAGGAAGTGGCGCTCGCCGAGCTGCAGCCCTATGTCATTGCCCTGACCAACACCGATACCACGCTGCGACAACTGTTCGACATCTGTTGTGGCGTGCAGGGCCTGATGTTCGATCCGGTGCTGACCAGCAACTACATCGGTGCGCTGCTGCGCTTTGTGCGCGAGGAGGGTGGAATCAGTCTGTCCAGCGAAATGACCCTGGACAAGCGCGTGCAGGAAAAACAACTCGTTTCCGTGCCGATCAGCGATGAGGGCATGAAGGCGCGACGCATCGAACTGCAGAGCATGGCAGGGCGCAACCTGCCGGCGGCCGTATCGGCATTCCGGGACTTTCTGATCGAGGAACTGGTGAAGACCTGAAACCTGTTGCCGGATTGTTCTTCGAATGCGTCCGCAGGGTCGGGACGGACCCTGTGTTCGGTTGATGCCGTTGGTGTTGATGATGTTATAGTGTAACGAATTTGTACGGGGCGGATAGACGCCCCATGACATCAGGCGTCGCGTCCAAGCGAGGCCAGCCAACGAGACGACCGACTCACATGAACAACTCTCTCCCTGATGTTGCCCTGACGGAAGCGTCCTCGGCCCTGATCGCCCTCGACTGGGTCGGCATGCAAGCCATCGAAGTGCCGATACGCTTGAGCGAGGAGGGTGTCAGCCATTCGGTGCATGCCTATGTTGACTTGCACGTTGACCTCGCCGATCCGAGTGTCAAAGGCATTCACATGTCGCGGCTGTACCGCTTGCTCGACCGGTTTGCCGAAGAGCGTGAGCTCAACGTCGCGTCCTTGTCGGACCTTTTGGAAGCCATGGTTGAAAGCCACGCCGGTTGCCGTTCGACCCGCTCGCGTATCAGGCTGAACTTCAACCTGCTGTGTCGCCGTCCCGCGCTGGTCACCGAAGGGCTCAGCGGCTGGAAATCCTATCCGGTTACCCTTGAAGGCCTATGGGAAGCGGGGCGTCTGTGCCTGGATCTGACGGTTGGCATTACCTATTCCTCTACTTGCCCATGCTCGGCGGCGTTGTCCCGACAATTGCTGGAAAGCGCGTTCATCGCCCATTTCGACCGCCAGACCTTTGTCGACACCATGCAGGTCGCGAACTGGCTGCGCACCAACGGCTCGCTGGCCACGCCGCACAGCCAGCGCAGCGTGGCGACGGTCCAGGTGCGTATTGCAGAAAACGCCACCGGGCTTGGTTTGATTACACTGATCGAGGCCACCGAACGTGCTCTCGGGACGCCAGTTCAGACCGCCGTCAAGCGCGCCGATGAGCAGGCATTCGCCCGGCTCAACGGCCAGAACCTGATGTATGTCGAAGACGCTGCTCGCAAGATCCAACAGGCACTGGAAGGCCTGTACACCGCTTCCAGCGTCGGCGTTCGCCATTTTGAAAGCCTGCACCCACATGACGCCGCTGCACAAACGTCCAACTACCCGACCTGAGGTTTGCCACCGTGATCCGTAAAAACCCGTCCGGCCATTTGCCGGTGATCGCCGAATCCGCTTACATCGACAAGACCGCGATCATCTGCGGCAAGGTCATCATCAAGGACAATGTTTTCGTCGGGCCCTATGCGGTGATCCGTGCCGATGAAGTCGACGCCACGGGCGACATGGAGCCCATCGTGATCGGCGCCAACTCCAACATCCAGGACGGAGTGGTAATCCACTCCAAATCCGGCGCTGCAGTAACCATCGGCGAGTTCACGTCGATTGCCCACCGCTCCATCGTGCACGGACCGTGTCAGGTCGGTGACCGGGTATTCATCGGCTTCAACAGCGTGCTGTTCAACTGTCAGGTCGGCAACGGCAGCGTGGTGCGCCACAACTCGGTGGTCGACGGCCGCGACCTGCCGGAAAACTTTTACGTGCCGTCCACCACCCGGATCGGGCCTAATACCGACCTGTCGCAATACCCGCCGGTAAGCATCTCGGCTTCGGAGTTCTCCGAGGACGTGGCACACACCAATATCGATCTGGTGCGCGGCTACAAGGCGCTGCAGAACGAGTTTTAACCGGTGTCGAAGGGCTTCCCGTTCTGGATCGGGAAGCCTGCAACATCCAGGACAATCGACACTGCCCACCCAACCACGGACTTCTATCTTTCATGACGACAGCTGTTCATCCCACCCGCGCGCCGACTTCCCGGCTGCGCTCCATCGACGCTCTTCGCGGGCTGATCATTCTTTTCATGCTGCTGGACCATGTGCGGGAAACCTTTTTTCTGCACCGTCAGGTACTGGACCCCATGGAAGTGGCGAACACCGAGCCCGAGCTGTTTTTCAGCCGCTTGCTGGCACACCTGTGTGCGCCGCTGTTCGTCCTGCTGACCGGGCTTTCGGCGTACCTGTATGGCGAAAAATACAGCGGCCGGGCGGACGTCTCGGCGTTCCTGCTCAAGCGCGGCCTGTTCCTGATCGCCCTCGAGTTCACGCTGGTGAGCTTTGCCTGGACCTTCCAGTTCCCGCCGACCGTGATCTACCTGCAAGTGATCTGGGCCATCGGCCTCAGCATGGTGGCGCTGTCTGCAATGGTCTACCTGCCGCGTTGGGCGCTGGTGGTGATTGGCGTGGTGATCATTGCCGGTCACAACCTGCTGGATTCGCTGCACTTCGGCGTCGAGTCGGCGATGCACATTCCCTGGGCCATCCTGCATGACCGTGGCTGGATCGACGTCTCGGACAACCTGCGCTTGCGTACCTCGTATCCGTTGCTTCCCTGGATCGGCATCATCGCGCTGGGTTACGCCGCCGGGCCATGGTTTTCGGCGGGGTACGACGCCGCCTCACGCCGCGCCAGATTGTGGATGTGCGGTCTGGGTGCGCTGCTGGGCTTTCTGGTATTGCGTCTGATCAACGGCTACGGTGAAAAGCCGTGGCGTGTGGGCGAGACCGAACTGCAGACCGTGATGAGCTTTCTGAACATCACCAAGTACCCGCCGTCGTTGCTGTTCATCAGTCTGACGCTGGGCATTGGCATGCTGATCCTGATCGCCTTCGAACGGTGTCAGGAAAAAGGCTGGCTGCGGCCGCTGGTGGTGCTGGGTTCGGCACCTATGTTTTTCTACCTGCTGCACCTGTATGTGCTGAAGATTCTGTACCTGATCGCACTGGCGATCTGGGGCCAGAACCAGGGCAGCTACTTTGGCTTCGACCACATGTGGGGTGTCTGGTTGACGTCAGTCGTACTCGCGGTCGTGCTGTTCCCTGCCGTGCGCTGGTTCGCGTCACTCAAGGCCCGGCGTCGGGACATCACCTGGTTGAAGTACTTGTAAGCCAGTGCGGTCATGGCGTACGGATGCGCGTGCCTCGCGCTAATGACCGTCTGAAGGAACGTTATTGCACATGTGGGAGGCGGCTTGCCGGCGATGACGTCAGACGCGCGACGGATAGGTCGACTGACAAAACGCATCGCCGTAAGCGGCTTCTCACAGTCATTGTCTGCTGCCAGACAGGGCTGTGTCAGCCGCAAAGAGGCCTCTCACAACCCAGTGTTCGCTGCGCATCAGCGCAGCGTGTCAGGCGTCAGTCGTGATGCGCTTCACCGACAAAGCTCAGCGAAGTGAACAGGCCGCGCTCGGCAATATCGGCATTGTCCTTCACCGGCAGCGTCACTTCGGCCGCGATGATGTTCAGGCCTTCGTTACGCACCACCACCGTGGCCATTCCCTGAGCATCGGTCTCGGCACTGACCACGTCCGGCGCGCTGCGGTAATCACCGATCAGCTTGATGCCCGCAGCCGGTTTGCCATCGACCAGCACCTTGACCGGCAGCGGTTTGCCGACCCCGACCTTCAGCGGATCAGCCTGCGGCACGATGACAAAATTCAGCTTTTCGAACGTCGGCAGCTTCGCACCTTCTTCATAAATCGCCACGCTGTACTTGAACGTGTGGATCGAGTCGGTGCCTTTGGGCACCTTGCTGCGTCCCTCGTTGATCCATTTCTTTTCGGCGTTGCGGGTCCACATGCCGTTGTCCAGTGCGACCGACAGGATGGCCGGCGGCTTGATCGGCACCAGACGCGCGTGATCGTCCAGACGCTGTACAGTGACCGGAATCATCCGTCCCTGACGGTCATACGCCCAGGCGCCGCTGACTTTCTGCGCCTTGAACGCGTTGTCCTCGGCACCGTGGCCGTAGACCACTTCGATGTTGCCTCGACGCTGTTCGGTCCATAAACCATGGGCACTGACCTGAGCGGTGAACAGTGCGCTGAGCAGGCTCAGGGCCACGAGCGGTTTCGATGAAAGCATGATGCATCCTTGTTGTTTTGGTGATCAGAGATTCAGTGTGAGGCTGACGGTGAAGTTACGCGGCTCACCCGGCGCGACCCAGTAATTGCTGAAGGAACGCTCATAATATTTTTCGTCGAAAATATTGTTGAGGTTCAAACCCACGGTGACGTTGTCGCTGGCCTTGTAATGCGCAAGCAGGTCCACTGTCTGGTAGGCGGGCAGCTCGAAGCGGGTGCCTGACTCGCCGGAACGGTCGCCGACATAGGTATAGGCTGCGCCCACGTCCGAACCGCGCAATACGCCTTCCTGGAATTCATAGACACCCAACAGACTGCCGCTGTGCTTTGCCACGCCCAGAATCCGGCTGCCGGTGGGGATCGTGCGGTCGCCCTTGGTGACTTCGGCGTCGATGTAGGCGAAGGCGCCGATCACGCGGACTGCTTCGGTTACCTGTCCGGTGAATTGCAGGTCGAAACCCTGGCTGCGAGCCTTGCCCACGGCGCGATTGGTGTCGGTAGATGGATCGAGTGCCAGCACGTTTTCCTTCTCGATGTGGAACGCCGACAGCGTGGTGCTCAGCCGATCATCGAACAGCTCGCCCTTGATACCGGCTTCATAACCAATGCCTTCTTCCGGGTCGAAGGTGTTGCCCGACGCGTCGAGCCCGTTGTTGGGTTTGAACGAAGTCGAGACGTTGGTGAACAGGCCCACCTGCGGCGTGAGCTGATACAGAAGCCCCGCACGCTGAGTGAACGCATCCTGTCGCTGACCGGACGTCCGGTTGGTGGTGTAGTCATCGATCTGCTGATCGAAATGCTCGAAGCGCGCACCGATCATCCCGCGCAGTCTGTCGGTGAATACAATCTGGTCTTGCAGGTTCAACGCACGGCTTTCGACATGCTCGAAGAAATCAGTGCCCGAGCGGGCACCATTGGGTTTTGGCTGACCGTAGACCGGATGGTAGAGATCGATGGCATAAGTGGTCCCCGCAACCGGCGCGATATTGGTGACGCGTTCGTTTTTGCGGTAGTTCTCGTATTCGGTGCCGATCAGTACTTCGTGCTCAAGGCCCATGCCTTCGAAACGGCCGCGCAGCTCCAACTGGGTAATGCTGTCGTGCCAGTTGTTGTCACGCTCGCGATAGCGGCGGTTGACCGTGCGGCCGTCGGCGCTCAGCGGGCGCGACTCGCTGGCGTAGCCCGACATCTCGCCTTGTTTGTAATGGCTGGCCAGGCGCAGTGACCAGATGTCATTGAGCTGATGATCCAGTGCGAACTGGACCATGTTGTTATCGTTATCAATGTCGTCGTCAGGTTCGCCGAGAAAGGTCGAGCGCGACACGCCGCTCCATTTGTTGTTGGGCGCAACGACGCCGCGGTCGAAGGTCGATGTGTGACGGACGAACTCGGTTTCCACTAACAGGTGCGTGTCAGGATTCAGTTGCCAACTGAAGGAGGGCGCAACGAACACCCGTTTGCTTTCGACGTGATCGCGAAAGCTGTTGTTGTCTTCGACTGCCAGATTGACCCGCGACAGCAGGTTGCCTTCCTCATCGAGGGGCGTGTTGACGTCCAGCGCGGTGCGGTAGCGGTCCCAGCTGCCTGCGCTGGTCTGCAGGGTGGTAAAGGCTTCGCGCTGGGGCTTCTTGGTGACGATATTGACGGTGCCGCCCGGGTCGCCTCGGCCATACAGGCTGGCGGCGGGACCCTTGAGTACCTCGATACGCTCGATGTTCGCCGCATCAGGGGTGGCGGGGTAGCCTCGGTTGGCGCTGAAACCGTCCTTGTAAAACTCGGAGGTGGTGAAGCCGCGAATGCTGTACTCGTAGAGCGTCAGGCCACCGAAATTATTCTGCTTCGACACGCCGCCGGCGAAATCCAGCGCACGGTCGACGCTGTTGCTGCCCAGATCCTTAAGTACAGAAGCAGGCACCACGCTGATCGACTGCGCAATGTCCTTGATGGCGGTATCGGTCTTGGTCGCCGTGGCGGAGCGGGTCGCACGGTAACCCTGAACAGGACTGGTTGCCGTTTCAAATTGATAGTCGGAGGTAACGTTGACGCTTTCCAGCTCGAGGGTGTGTGGCTGATCTTCCGCAAAACCGGTATTGCCGAGCATCCCGATGGCCAAGCCTGCCAGAGACGCAATTCTACGAGACGACATGTGAGACTTCCTGATAGTTATGGATACAATATAACATCTCCGATGAGAATCGTTTCCATACAGGAATGCCCAGAACGAACAAATTTTGCAAAGCCCGACGCAGCCGAATCCTTGAGGTTTCAGCGCATTGGGACAGGGGAAGGGGATTCGAGACTCAAACGAACGGAGCGCAGCCCCGTTCGTGTTCTGCCGTCAAGGCGTGGTTACTTGACGCGGTTGCTGAGGGTGCTGACCGTGCCTTTCAGCGAATTGAGTTCACTGCGCGTGTTGCTGATATCGTTTTTGAGGCTGGAAAGATCGCTGCTGCTGGCGCTGGAACCGGAATTACGCTTCAAGTCACCGACCTGACTCTGCAGCGCTGCGAGAGCCCGGCTCTGATCGTCGATTTTGCTTTTAAGGCCGGAAACATCGCTGTCGCTGCTGCGCGACGGGTTGCCATTGTTGCGTTTGAGTTCCTCGATAAGGCGTGCCTGAGCCTCGACGGTCTGTTTCAGACTTTCAATCCTCGCCGCATTCTGTCTGGAGTCGTTCAGCAGCGCCTGAAGATCGCCCAGAGTGACATTGGTACTGCGTACCGAATAAACCGAATTGACCGCCTCGTAATGGGTTGTGGCCAGGTTGTCCTGACTGGATGCGCTGCCAGGATTGAACTCGAGTGCTTGCGCCTGCGAAAAGGCCAGACCGCTTATCAATAACGCCGCGAAACGAGAACCCCAACGCGATGAAAAAGAATGACTAGCCATTACCTGAGTTTCCTTGTCGGGTGCCGAAAATGGCACATTGATATGACTGAGATTCAGGTATCGGGTTCATGACCTGCCAGGGTTTATTTCTTTCCTCAACTGCCCTGTAACGGCTTCTCATCCTGAAAGAAATAGTCCTTCCATGAAGCAGGCTTGTTCTTGATAGCGCCGACGCGGTACAGGAATTCGGCCAGCGGATAAGTGTTCTTCGGGGTGATGGTGAACTGGAATTCCGGCCGGTCGATGATCTTGAGCAACTCGGGCCGGTCGATTTTCGATTTCGTCACACGGAGGTAGGTGTCGGCGGCAGCACCGATGTCCTTGCGGACGAACTGCTCGGCCTCGCTCAATGCTTCGATGAACGCCTTATAGGTCTTGGGATTTTCGTTGCGGAATTTCTCGGTGGCAAACAGAACGGTCGGGGAGTTCGGACCGAACAGGTCGTAAGTGTTCAATACCACGTGCACGTTGGGATTGCGCAGTTCCTGATCCTGATAGGGCGGGTTGGAGAAGTGTCCGGTCAGCTCGGTACCACCGGCAATCAGGCTGGCGGCGGCATCCGGATGCGGCAGGCTGAGGGTGTATTTGTCGAGCCGCGCGAACTCCTTGTCGCCCCATTGTCTGGCCGCAGCATATTGCAAGTAGCGCGACTGCACCGAAACACTGACGGCAGGCACCGCGATGCGGTCCTTTTCGGTGAAGTCGGCGATGCTCTTGACCTTGGGGTTGTTGCTGACCAGGTAATACGGGAAGTTGCCCAGCGAGGCGACTGCCTTGACGTTCTGCCTGCCGAGTGTGCGGTCCCAGATGGTCAGCAGCGGGCCTACGCCTGCACCCGCGATATCGATGGAGCCGGACAGCAGCGCGTCATTGACCGCCGAGCCACCGGACAATTGGGTCCAGTCGACCTTGATCTCCAGACCGTCTTCCTTGCCGTGTTTCTCGATCAACTGTTGATCACGCACCACGTTGAGCAGCAGATAGACAATCCCGAACTGTTCGGCAATGCGGATTTCCCCTTCGGCCTGCGCCGTTGCCGGGGCCAGCAGTGAACCGGTGATCAGTGTGGCGGCGAGGCCAAGGGCTTTTGCCAGGCGTGAGGTGGGTTTGTCGATCGTTGACATGTGCTGCTCCAGTAACTGCAATATTTTTCGAGAGTAACGCTATAAAAAATATTATTTAAATAACGTTAATGAATAACGATAGGCCGCTTGAGCAGGCGCTTCATCCCAGCTGAAACTCCCGGTCCCAGAGTGGCGATACGTCAATCTTTTCGCTCAGCACACCCGCTTCGAAAAACACGTCAGCGACTTCCTGCTGTGACGCGATGGCCTGATCATCAATGGCTCTGAGCTTCCATGGCTGGCTGCGGTTGGCGATCTGATCAGCGAACACCGCCTTGTCGATGCCCAGCAGTTTTCCGGATTTCTCAGCCCACGCTTCAGGGTGATCGTTGATCCATTCCAGGGTCTGGCGCTGACGCGTGAGGTAGTCGGTGATGGCTTGGCGGCGCAGGGGGTCGGCCAGTGCAGCGGGGCGGGCGGCCAGCAGGTAGTTGCCGGACAGGTAGCCCAGGGCTGTTTTCAGCACGCGAGCGCCGTTGCGAAATTTGGCGAGCTGGATGAAGGTGCCGTAAGTCACCCAGGCGTCGAGCTGGCCACTTTGAAAGGCGGTGAAACCGTCCTGCGGTGTGAGCGCAATGGCATTCACGTCATCCATGCTCAGGCCTTGTTCCTTGAGCGCCTTGATCAGGAAGTAATGGGCCGTGGTGGCTTTGACATACCCGACGCGCTTGCCCCGCAATTCAGCGACCGACTCAATGCGTGACGCGTCGGGAATCAGAAACACCTGATTGTTGACGTCGCCTTCCATCACCGCGATCAGCCTGGGCTGGCGATGGCTCTGAATCGAAAAGATTGGCGGTATCTCGCTCATCGAACCAAGGTCGATACTGCCTGAGGCTATCGCTTCGACGATGAGATTACCGCCCGGAAACTCGGAAAACTGCACCTTGTAAGGCCGTTTGTCGTTGCCGGCGTTTCCATTGAAATTGGCGTCTCCGCCTCGGTAGGTCGCGACCTGCAGGGTCAGGTCGGCCAGTGGATCCTGAGCGAACAGACGGGGCGTCAGACCCAGCGTCGCCGCGCCGAGGGCCACGGCGCTGGCCGTCAGAAAACTTCTTCGGTTGAACGTTTTGCTCATGCGGTCTCGTCCATGCGGTCCGGCAAGCCGGAATGTGGTCCAGTTCCTGAAGCGCTCAGAAACATCGAGCATCGATGTAAGCATAACGTCGAGTTTTAATATTCTACTTTTTTATAATTAGCTTATAAGTAAATGTGCTTTTTAAATGATTTATTATGCGCATAGGCTTGTTTTATCGCCTTCGATAGTCAGGGACATCATCATGAGCAACGTCAGCGCATTGCCGATCCAGCCAGGCACGGCCTCTTCGTCCGGCCTCAGTGTGCAGGACAGGGTTTCGCCGCAAGAATGGGAAGTGCGGGTCAAGCTTGCCGCGGCGTATCGTCTCGCCGCGCTCAAGCGCTGGACCGATCACATCTACACGCATTTTTCCGCCCGCGTGCCGGGGACGGACGAGCACTTCCTGATCAACCCCTTCGGCCTGCTGTTCGACGAGATCACCGCCTCCAATCTGGTCAAGGTCGATATCGACGGCACCGTTGTCGATGACCCCACCGGGCTGGGCATCAACTACGCCGGCTACGTGATTCACAGCGCCATTCATGCTGCGCGTCATGACTTGCAGGCGGTGCTCCATACCCACACCCGCGACGGCATCGCCGTGTCCGCGCAGAAGGACGGCCTGCTGCCGATTTCCCAGCACGCGATCGCCTTTTCCGGCCGCGTGGCGTACCACGGCTATGAAGGTATCGCGCTGGATCTGGACGAGCGCGAACGACTGGTGGCAGACCTTGGCGACAAGAGCGTGATGATCCTGCGCAACCACGGGTTGCTGACCGGCGGCGTCAGTGTCGAGCATGCCTTTCAGCAACTGCACAATCTGGAGTACGCCTGCAATATCCAGATTGCCGCGCAATCGGCAGGCAATGCAGAGCTGGTAATTCCGCCGCGCGACGTCATTGCCAAGGTGGAAGAACAGGCCAACGTCATCAAGGACGGCCACGGACCTGGGGTGGCCCGGCACTGGAACGCGCTGATCCGGGAACTGGAACGCACCGGCACCGACTACAAGACTTGACAGACGCATCACCCGCACAAGGACGCACATTCATGGGTTTCACAGATTGGGTCAGAAGCTGCGCCGCCGTGCTGGCGTTCAGTGCATTGTTCGGCTGCGGCAATGACGACCGGCAAGTGGTTTCCAGCAACGAAACGGTGGACTGGTCGACGGTAAAACTGGTGCTGGGCGATCAGGCGAAGGGCCTGCGCACGGTGGTCGAGGCATCTAAGGCTTTCGACGGCGTGCCCTATCAGGTCGAGTGGGCCAACTTTCAGGGCGCAGCTCCCTTGTTCGAAGCCCTGCGCGCGGGCGCTGTCGACCTGGCACCGGCCGGTGACACCCCGGTTCTGGCAGCGGCTACCGGCGGCGCGCCGTTACGCATCGTTGCGGTGCGCCGCAGTCAGGCGCGCAGCATTGCGATTCTGGTGCCCAAGGATTCCCTGATCCAGACAGTGGCCGATCTCAAGGGTCGCAACGTGGTGATCTCTTCGGCGCGTGGCAGCATCTCTCAGTACCTGTTGATCCGGGCGCTGGCCAATGCCGGGGTCAATGAATCGGAGGTGAACATCGGTTTCGTCATGCCGACCGATGCGCTGCCCGCATTCAACGCAGGCAAGATAGAGGCCTGGGCGACATTCGGCGTCTATCAGGCGTTTGCCGAAGAGCAGGGCGCCCGCGTGTTGCGTAGCGGTGAGGGCATCAATACCGGCCTGACCTTCATCACTGCCTCGGACGATGTACTGAGCGATCCCGTCCGGCGTCAGGCCCTCAACGACGTGCTCAAGCGTCTGGCCAGCGCACTGGACTGGGCCCGCACCCACACCGATCAGTACGCCGAAGTCTTTGCCAGGGTCAACGACATTCCGCTACCGGTATCGCGTCGACTGCAGAGCTGGGGTATCGAAGCACTGGAACCGGTCGAAGATCGCGACGTCGAGGCCCTTCAGCAGGTCGATGATCTGTTCGTCGAGAAGAAAATCTTTCCCCATTCCGTCAAGGTCGCGGAGCTGGTGGACCGGCAGGTATTCGAGAAGAGCCGGGATTTCACTTCGCGATGATGCCAGCCGCTTGTTGTTGGTGTAGTGTGCGCACCCAAAACAAGGGGCGCCTACATGCAAGACCTGCTGAACGAAATCCTCGATGAAGTGAGACCCTTGATCGGTCAGGGCAAGGTCGCCGATTACATTCCCGCGCTGGGGGGCGTACGGCCCGATCAACTGGGCATCGCGGTGTACGGCAACGATGGCCAGATGTTCAGCGCAGGCGATGCTGAAAAGCGGTTTTCGATCCAGAGCATTTCCAAGGTGTTCAGTCTGGTGCAGGCCATCGGCCATTCGGGGGAGGACATCTGGCAGCGTCTCGGCCACGAGCCTTCCGGTCAGCCGTTCAATTCGCTGGTGCAGCTGGAGTTCGAACGGGGCAGGCCACGCAACCCGTTCATCAATGCCGGTGCGCTGGTGATCTGCGACATCAATCAGGCGCGCTTCGCGGCACCGTCGCTGTCGATGCGCGACTTTGTCCGGCGTCTGTGCGGCAACCCGTCGATTACTTCCGACTCCAAAGTCGCCGAATCCGAATACCAGCACCGTTCGCGCAACGCCGCAGCGGCGTACCTGATGAAGTCGTTCGACAACTTTCATGGTGACGTCGAAGACGTGCTGCGCAGCTATTTTCATCATTGCGCCCTGAGCATGAGCTGCATCGATCTGGCCCGCGCTTTCGGTTTTCTGGCCAATCAGGGTTTCTGCACCCACAGTGGCGAGCAGATACTGAGCGCTCGACAGGCCACGCAACTGAACTCGATCATGGCCACCAGCGGTCTTTACGACGAGGCGGGCAATTTTGCCTACCGGGTCGGTCTGCCGGGGAAGAGTGGCGTAGGTGGCGGCATTGTCGCCGTTGTGCCAGAGCGGTTCTCGGTCTGTGTGTGGTCCCCGGAATTGAACGCAGCGGGCAATTCGCTTGTCGGTATGGCTGCGCTGGAAAAGCTCAGTGCAAGGATCGATTGGTCAGTGTTCTGACGCAGGACACTGAGCCCGGACTCAGACGTGTACAGGTAGCGGGGTCAAGGATTGAATCAAAGTCTGTTCAAATCGCTCACGATGAGCGTCGCGTTGATGCTGCTGGCCGCGTGCGGCACCCAGCGACCTCAGGAACCCGAACTGAGCCCCGATCAGGCGCGGGCGCGAATCCTGCGCCTGATGCCGGCCACGGTCAGTGACCGGCAGGCGTGGGCCACCGATATCCATGCGGCCTTCGCGGCGCAGAAAATTCCCCTGACCACTGAGAATGTCTGTTCGGTACTGGCCGTGACCGAGCAGGAGTCCACCTATCAGGTCGATCCTGCCGTTCCGGACATGGGGCGCATCGCCCGTGCCGAGATCAATCGTCGTGCGGCGCGGCTGCACATTCCCAAAGCCTTGATCGACACGGCGCTGCGCGTCCGCTCGCCAGATGGCAAAACCTACGGCAAGCGCCTGGATACCGCCCGCACCGAAAAAGAGCTGAGCGCGATCTTCGATGACTTCATCGGCATGGTCCCGCTGGGACAGGCGTTGTTCGGCAACTTCAACCCTGTTAAGACTGGCGGTCCGATGCAGGTCAGCATTGCCTTCGCAGAAAAGCGTGCCGAGGATTATCCCTATACGGTTGACGGTTCTATCCGACGCGAGGTGTTTACCCGGCGTGGCGGCATGTATTTTGGCATCGCGCACTTGCTGGGCTATCCGGTGAGCTACGATAAAACCCTGTACCGGTTCGCGGATTTCAACGCAGGCTGGTACGCGAGCCGCAACGCCGCGTTTCAGGCAGCGGTGAGTCAGGCCACAGGCATCAATCTGGCGCTCGATGGCGACCTGATTCGTTTTGACTCCACGTCGCCGGGTTCGACCGAATTGGCGGTGCGGACACTGGGTGACCGGCTGGGCATGAACAAGTCGCAGATATGGAGCCAGCTCAAGCAGGGCGATACCTTCGAGTTCGAGGAAACCGAGCTGTACCGCAAGGTGTTTGCGATGGCTGACACGGCGGCCGGCAAGCCGTTACCTCGGGCAATCCTGCCGGGCATTACCCTGAAGAGCCCCAAGATCACCCGCACACTGACCACCGCCTGGTTCGCCGAGCGAGTGGATGACCGGCGTGAACGTTGCGTACAGCGTGCGCCAGCGGGGATGTAGCCCAACCCGCTGACGTTCCCGCGCGTCCTGCGTGGTAACGCCGCTCAAGACGCTCGGAATCCGCTGTGAAACCGATTCAACCGCGTACCAGCTTCACTGTCATGGCATCCGGCTCACCGTCGAAAAATGTGTCCAGCACTTCCTGAAACACCGGCCGGTCGGGCGCTGCGAGTTTGAACAGGGTCATGCTCGAATGCAGCTTCATGTCGTCCGGCGAATTGAATATTTGCCGCGCCGTACGTTCTACCTGTGGGGCAATGAGGTGGGCGCACTGTTCAAGGCGCGGTCCGAGCACCGGATGTTGCAGGTAGGACCTGGCCTCATCGAGGCTGCTGATGGCATAGCGCTGGGCCATTTCGCTGCGACCCAGTCCACGGATCTGTGGAAACACAAACCACATCCAGTGGCTGCGTTTCTTCCCGGCTTCAAGCTCCGCCAGTACCTGAGTGAATACGGGTTGTTGAGCCTCCACAAAGCGCTGCAGGTTGTAAACATCGTTCACGATGAGCCTCCTGTTTTTTAGCGAGCCTGCGTTTGCGGCCGTATGATGGCCGACCTTTCAGGTTGGTCCGGTATCAAGAGTTCTATTGCGTATGCCCGTTTTCAAGCGTTTTTCGTCGTTCATGCAGCAGGCCTTTCGGGCGATGCAACTGGTCTGGACCACGTCCAGATGGCTGTCGCTGGGCTTGATCCTTGCCACGCTGGTGGCTGGCCTGTTGCCCGCACTGGCGGCCTGGCTGGGTCAGCGCATTGTGGATGCTGTGGTCAGCGCCATGCAATTGCATGCCAGCACCGGCGAAGCGCCGCTCTGGCCGGTGTTGCGCTACGTGCTGTTCGAGGCGGGCGTCCTGGCATTGCTGGCTGCCGCTCAGCGCGGCCTGTCGGTGCAGCAGGCACTGTTGCGGGTATTGCTGGGGCAGAAGGTCAACACCCTGATTCTGGAAAAGGCGCAGACCCTGTCTCTGATGCAGTTCGAAGACTCGGAGTTCTACGACAAGCTGGTGCGCGTGCGGCGTGAGGCCTCGACAAGGCCGCTGGCGCTGGTCACCAAGTCGCTGGGCCTGCTGCAGAACCTGATCTCGTTGATCAGCTTTGCCGTGCTGCTGGTGCATTTCTCACCTTGGGCGCTGGTGATCCTGGTGCTTGGCGCATTGCCGGTGTTCTTTGCCGAGGCGCACTTTTCCGGTGATGCATTCCGTCTGTTCACCCGTCGCGCTCCGGAAACACGCCGCCAGAACTACATCGAAACGCTGCTTTCCCACGAGGGTTACATCAAGGAGGTCAAGCTGTTCGGTTTCGCGCCGCTGCTGCTCAAGCGCTACCGCGAGACCTTCGAACGGCTGTACGCCGAAGACCGTCGCCTGACTGTACGCCGTGACGGCTGGGGATTTGTACTTGGTCTGCTGGGCACTGCCGCGTTCTATCTCGCTTACGCCTGGGTGGTGGTCGATGCGGTGCATGGCCGTATCACGCTTGGTCAGATGACCATGTATCTGGTGCTGTTCAAACAGGGTCAGGCTGCCGTGAGCAGCAGCCTCAGCGCGATCAGTGGTCTCTACGAAGATGGTCTGTATCTGGCGGATCTGTATGTCTACCTCGCCCAGCCGGTCATCCTGCCGACCGGCAGCCTGACTCAGGGCGCGTCTCCGGGCGATGGGCTGCGTTTCGAGGACGTTTGCTTCACCTATCCCGGCACCAGCCGCCCTGCGCTGGAGCACATCGACCTGCATCTGGCGCCGGGCCGCAGCGTGGCACTGGTTGGCGAAAACGGCTCCGGGAAGACCACCCTGATCAAACTGCTGACGCGGCTCTACAAGCCCGATCATGGACGCATCCTGCTCGACGGCAGCGATCTTCAGGAATGGGACGAAGAGGCGCTGCGCACCCGTATCGGGGTGATCTTTCAGGACTTCATTCGCTACCAGTTTCTGGTCGGCGAGAACCTCGGCGTCGGTGACACGGAAGCGTTTCACGACGAAACCCGCTGGCGCGAAGCTGCGGCTCAGGGCATGGCTGCGCAGTTCATCGAACAGCTCGATAAGGGGTACGAAACGCAATTGGGGCGTTGGTTCGCGGGCGGACAGGAGCTGTCCGGTGGCCAATGGCAGAAGATTGCGCTGTCACGTGCCTACATGCGCCGCGATGCCGACATTCTGATTCTCGACGAGCCGACGGCCGCGCTGGATGCCGGGGCGGAAGCAGCGGTGTTCGATCACTTTCGTGAGTACGCCAAGGGGCGCATGACCCTGCTGATCTCTCATCGATTTTCCAGCGTGCGCAATGCCGAACACATTGTGGTGCTGGAATACGGCAAGGTCCTGGAGCGGGGCAGCCATGACAGCCTGATCGAGGCGCAAGGCCGCTACGCGGCGCTTTTCGACCTGCAGGCCCAAGGCTATCGCTAGATGAAGGCTGTCATGAAAAGCGACAAAAGTCCTTGCAGTGCGTCATCGACAGGCGTTTTATAGGGCTCGTTTTTACGGCACCCCTGTGTGCTTTTTTCTGAAACCGGATGGAGTCATCAATGCAATTTCGTTCATTGGGCAAGACTGACCTGTCGGTCAGCGCCATCACTCTGGGCACCATGACCTGGGGCGAGCAGAACACGCAGGAAGAGGCATTCGAACAGATTCGCATGGCCAAAGACGCCGGCGTCAACTTCCTCGACACCGCCGAGATGTACCCGGTGCCGCCGCGTGGCGAAACCTACACCAAGACCGAAAGCATCATCGGCGAATACTTCAAGAAGTACGGCGACCGCAGCGACTGGGTCCTGGCGAGCAAGGTGGCCGGGCCAGGCCGCATGGAGCACATCCGCGATGGCAACCCGCGTCTGGATCGCCATAACATCACCGTCGCGCTGGACGCCAGCCTCAAGCGTCTGAATACCGATTATCTGGACCTGTACCAACTGCACTGGCCGGACCGCAAGACCAACTTCTTCGGCGTTCTGGGCTACACCCATGACCCGGACGACGTGTCGGTCGAGATCGAAGAAACCCTGTCGGTACTGGGTGATCTGGTCAAGGCGGGCAAGATCCGTCATTTCGGCCTGTCCAACGAAACGCCGTGGGGCACTCAGCGTTTCCTGCATCTGGCTGAAAAACTGGACCTGCCGCGCGCCGTATCGATCCAGAACCCGTACAACCTGCTGAACCGCACCTTCGAAGTCGGCCTGGCGGAAATCGCCATTCGCGAGCAGATTGGTCTGCTGGCGTATTCGCCGCTGGCGTTTGGTGTTCTGGCTGGCAAGTACCTGGACGGCGCACGTCCTGCCGATGGCCGTCTGACCCTGTTCGAGCGCTTCCAGCGTTACAACAATGCGCAGGCCGTCAGTGCGACCGCCAAATACGTGGCACTGGCCCGCGAGCACGGCCTGGACCCCTCGCAGATGGCGCTGGCCTATGTCACCAGCCGGCCTTTCGTGACCAGCAACATCATCGGCGCCACCAAGCTGGATCAACTGGCGGTCAACCTGGCGAGCATCGATGTCACGCTGTCGGACGAAGTGATTGCCGGGATCGAAGCCATACATATTTCGCAACCTAACCCGGCTCCGTAAGCGGAACGCCACTGAACTAACTTTCAGCCTCGCCAGTCAGCATCTAACGCATGCCCTAGCAGACTTCGAGGCTGAAATTCGATGCATATCTCTCTCAAGCAACAAGTCGCACTCGTCACCGGCGCCAGCTCCGGTCTGGGCGCTGCGGCCGCGCGCGCTCTGGCAGATGCCGGCGCTGCGGTCGTGATCAATTACCACTCCAAGGCTGAACCTGCCGAAAAACTCGCGAACGAGATTCGTGCGGCGGGTGGGCAGGCAATCGCCATGGGCGCCGACGTTTCCAAAGAAGACGAGGTCGAGCGATTGTTCGCCCAGACCATCGAGCAGTTCGGGGCGCTGGACATTCTGTTCGCCAACTCCGGTCTTCAGAAAGACGCCGCGTTCGTCGACATGAGTCTTGAGGACTGGAACACGGTCATCAACGTCAACCTCACCGGCCAGTTCCTCTGCGCCCGCGCCGCCGTACGCCAGTTCATCAGCCAGGGCATGCGCAAGGACGTGTCACGGGCAATGGGCAAGATCATTCACATGAGTTCGGTGCACCAACTCATTCCCTGGGCCGGGCACGTCAATTACGCGGCCTCCAAGGGTGGCGTCGATCTGCTGATGCGCAGCATTGCCCAGGAAGTGGGCGAGCAGAAGATTCGTGTCAACAGCATTGCGCCCGGCGCCATCCGCACCCCGATTAACGCCGATGCGCGAAAGGGTGATGCGGAAAAGAAAATGCTCGAACTGATTCCCTATGGCCGCATCGGCGAGCCGGAGGACGTGGCCAATGCCGTGGTCTGGCTGGCGTCCGACGCCTCGGATTACGTGCACGGCACGACGCTGTTCATCGACGGCGGCATGACCCTTTATCCGGAGTTCCGAGGCAATGGCTGACTTTCCAGAAGAGGCACAGAATGCGATCGAGAATCACGGCATCATTGGCGACATGCGCAGTGCTGCACTGATCGCCGACACAGGCAGCATCGACTTCTGCTGCTGGCCGGATTTCGACAGCCCCTCGATCTTTACCGCACTGCTCGACACCCACGACGCGGGCATCTTCCAGCTGGCACCGGACCTGCCTGATGCGCGACGCCTGCAGATCTATCTGCCGGACACCAACGTGCTGCAGACCCGCTGGATATCCGAAGAGGCGGTCGTCGAGGTTACCGACCTGATGCCCATCGGCGAGGACGAGGACGACCTGCCGCGCATCGTGCGGCGGGTTCAGGTTCGCTTCGGCAAAGCCACCATGCGCATGCGTTGCAGGGTGCGTATGGATTACAGCCGCGCCGAGACCGCCGCGCATCAGGAAGGCAACGACGTCTGCTTTCAGGCCGAGGGCCAGCCGGGCATGCGCCTGTCTGCGGCGACGCCTCTGCATGTGGAGCACGACGCAGCGGTTGCCGAGTTCCAGATGGAAAAGGGCCAGACCATCGAGTTCATTCTCGGCGGTGTCGATGACCCGCATGTGGCTGCCGGAAAATGTTCACGTTACTTCGACGACACCCTGGCGTTCTGGCGTCGCTGGGCGGGGCAATCCGAATACAAAGGCCGCTGGCGCGAGATGGTCATGCGTTCGGCGCTGGCGCTCAAGCTGCTGACCTCGCGCAAGCATGGCGGCATCATTGCGGCGGCGACCTTCGGCCTGCCGGAAACTCCCGGCGGCGAACGTAACTGGGATTACCGCTACACCTGGATCCGTGATGCATCCTTCACCGTTTATGCCTTCATGCGGCTGGGCTATACCGATGAAGCCAATGCCTTCATGGGCTGGGTGCGGGGGCGTCTGGATGACAGCTGCGAGCGCACGCAGAAAATGGGCATTCTTTATGCGCTGGACGGCCACGACAAACTGCCTGAAGAACACCTGGATCACCTGACTGGCTATGGCGGCGCGCTGCCGGTGCGCATTGGCAACGAAGCGTACGAGCAGACACAGCTGGACATCTATGGCGAGCTGATGGACGCCGTCTACCTGGCCAACAAGTACGGCGATGCCATCTCCCACGATGGCTGGAAGCACGTGGTGCGTCAGGTGGATTACGTCTGCGAGCACTGGAGCGATCGGGATGTGGGCATCTGGGAAATGCGCGGTGGCGATCAGCATTTCCTGCATTCGCGGCTGATGTGCTGGGTCGCACTGGATCGGGCGTTGCGTCTGGCGTTCAAGCGTTCGCTGTCCGGGCCTTTCGAGCGCTGGACCAAGGTGCGCGAGCAGATTCACGACGACATCTGGGAAAACTTCTGGAACGAAGAACTGGGGCATTTCGTGCAGCATAAGGGCAGCCGCAATCTGGATGCCTCGATGCTATTGATGCCGCTGGTTCGGTTTGTCGGTGCGAGCGATCCCAAGTGGCTGGCGACGCTGGATGCCATCGAGCGCACGCTGGTGCGTGACGGCATGGTGTTCCGTTATCGCAACGACGACGATCATGACGACGGTCTGGCAGGAGAAGAGGGCGCGTTTGTCGCCTGCTCGTTCTGGTACGTCGAATGCCTCGCCCGCGCCGGGCGGGTAGGCCAGGCGCACCTGGAGTTCGAACAACTGCTGCGCTACGCCAACCCCCTGGGCCTGTACGCCGAAGAGTTCGACTCGCATGCGCGTCACTTGGGCAACACGCCGCAGGCGCTGAGTCATCTGGCGCTGATCAGTGCGGCCAGCTTCCTTGACCGCAAGCTCGGCGGTGGCCAGGCACTCTGGCAACCCTGAGTGCCGTTGCAGAAGGGGATTTGCGTTACTTGGTGTGTAACGCAAACCCCACTGACTTGTCCTCCAGAGCGTAATGCTCCGCAATCATTGCGCAATAGCTCAGACGCGCCAGATAGACACCCGGATTGCCGAGGTAGGCGCGGATGTCGATGTTGTCGCCGCACATTGCCAGCCTGCGACCACGCAACCGTCCCACCGCTTGTGCGGAGCGAATCGCGCCCATGGGTGTCCAGTCGGCGATGATCAGTGCGCCTTCAGGCACCGACTGTTCGTAGGCGTTCACGAACTGTTCGGCAGACCGGTCGGGCAGGTAAGGCACCATGAAATAGTGGATGTCCTCGCGAAACGGCAGTTTCTCTTTGTGAGTGGGGAGATTGACCACGCCGCTGGCATACAGCGACCAGGCCAGCATGATCACCAGGGGCGACGTCAGCACCGAGGCATTGAGCAGTGCAGTGCCAGCTCGATTGCGTGGCAGCAGCGCGGGCAGTTGGATCATGCCAATCACGCTCAACATCGCGATCCCCGGCAGGAAAAACGTGAAACGGTCGGTGACGTTGTAGGAAATCGCGAAAATCAGATTCAGCATCGCCGCGCTCCAAAGGAGGCGCAGTCGACTGTCCTTGGGGAACAACAGCAGTCCGGCTATCTGCGGACCGATCAGCGACAACAACAGCAGCACCACCGAGTTTTTCTCGTGCCACAGGTCATCGAAACGAAACAGACTGCTCTCCCATTCCGGTCCGGCGATGGTGGTCGAGGCACCCGTCAGGTAACGGCGGGCGATATCGATCAGGCTCATTCCGGCGTTCAAGTCGTTGAACACCGCCGGCGCGGCAGTGGCGAATCCGAGCATGAAGCCAGGAACCGTCATCAGGATTCGCGCCTTGTGCTGGTACAGCAACTGGATGTAAAGCGGCAGCATCACGATGAAGGTCAGTTGGTGAATCGAAGCGCTTACGCCCGTCAGCACACCGATGATGAACAGCTTCCTCAGAGGTGTCAGGCGCGGATTGGCACTGAACTGCACGGCATAGCCCAAGAGCACGAACAGTGTGTGCAACAGATACACCTCGGCTTTTGTCGACACCCAGAACACCGCGTGGGCCAGCACGGTGGCGGTGGCTGCAAGCAGCGCCTGGTGGGCTGTGGCACCGACACTGATGGCCAGTCGGTAAATGATCCATGCCAGAGGCAGCAGGAGCAGCGAGTTCATCAGGCTGAGCACTTGAGAACCGAACAGGGCGTAAAACAGTGAGCTGAACGCGTGATAGAACGGATGATCGAGCGGGCCGAGTGACTGACTGAAATACTTGCCTGTGGTGGCATCGGCCAGAAATACCCCATTGTCCATCCACTGGATCGGACCGCTGGAAGCGATGAAGCTTGCCGCGATGGCCGCGCATAACAGCAGCAACGGCACAATGACGGAGTGTCTGGCGTTGGATGAATTCATTAAGCGGCGCCTCGTTGAGATGAGCAGTGGACAGTCCTGTGTTTCCGGGGCGAAAAATCGCGTTGTTCAGCGGCTGAAGGTTGTCGAATCCCTGAACCTTCCAAGCATCACTGCACCAATCGCCACCGCGAACCACAGTGTCGCGAGGCGGATCAGAAGGGTCGCGGCAATCGCATCGGCAGCCGGCATGCCCTTGAACATCAGCAGCCCGATCATCACCGCCTCGGCACCGCCGAGCCCGCCAGGCATGAAGCTCAGGGCACCGGCCAGCATCGCCAGCGCGTAGGTAAACACCGCGAAGGTCATTGGAATCTCCGCGCCCATCCAGCCGAGCACCCAGTGAAACGCCAGCGCCTCGGCACTCCAGGCGCTCAGACTGAGCAGGCTGGCGGCCAGCAACACATCCAGCCGATGGCATTGGCGAGCGGCCAGCAACACGTCCAACAGGTGCCTGAGCAGCGTCTTTAATCGAGAAGTCGTCGGCGGAACCCTGCCGTGCAGCCATTCCAGCAGGCCTCGTTGCGACAGGGTCAGCAATCCCAGCAGCACCAGCGCCAGACCAATCACGATCATTGGTTGCGCGGGCGGATACCAGGACAGGCCGAACAGCGTCAGCAGGGCGATCGCCAGCAGGTCGGACAGGCGCTCGCTGACGAAGGCCGCAAAACTCTGCGGGTAAGGCACGCCCTGCGGTTTAAGCAATACGCCACGTAGCGCTTCTCCCGCCTTGCCCGGCGTGGTGGTCAGGGCAAATCCTGCGAGATAGGCGGCGAGGCTGGCACGCCATGCCAGCGGATGGCCGAGCACACGCAGGTAGAGCTGCCAGCGCACGAAACGCAGTCCGTAGTTGAGGGCCGACATCAACAGTGCAAGGCCGATACCCGCCGCGCCGACCCTTGCTGTAGCCTGCGCCACCTCGTGCCAGCCGCCCCACAGGCAAAAAGCCAGATAGCCCAGCGCCGATCCGATGACCGACACCACCACGGCCCGGTAACGCCAGCCGGATAGCCAGGGCGCGGCCGTCACAGGTTCAGCCTCTTGAACATCGGCTGCGGAATCGAGCGGATCACCAGCATGATCAGTGCCCAGAATCCCGGTGCGTACAGGCTGGTGGCCTGGCGTGCGATACCGTTGACGATCCGTTCGGCAACCTGTTCCGGCTGCGCAAGCAACGCCGCTGGCAACGACAGCCCCCGAGTCATCGGCGTATCGACAAAGCCGGGCTTGATGGTCAGCACGTGTACACCGACCTTGAACAGGCGCGCCTGCAGACCGTCGCAAAAGGTCGAAACCGCAGCCTTGGCAGCTCCGTACAGGTAGTTGGAAGGCCGGCCGCGCTCACCCGCGACCGAAGAAATAACCGCCAGCGTGCCGCAACGCTGGACCTCGAAATGTCGGGCAAGCAGCGTCAACAGTGCGATCACCGACGCGCTGTTGGTGATGAATTCCTGCAGGGCCAGCCCGACATCCTGTTCGCAGGCGCGCTGGTCCGGCAGGGTGCCATGGGCAATCAGCACCACATCGATCTGGCCGAGCACCTCGAGGCAATCGGCGAGCATTCTCGGGTGTTCGGCAAAATGCGTGGCGTCCATTTCATGCAGGGTGACCTTCCTGGCCCCGCGCCCCTCGAGATCGGCGGCCGTGACCTGCAGCTTGTCGGCACTGCGCGCCACCAGGAAGAAATCACAGCCTTGCGCGGCCCAGAGACGCGCGCATGCATGGGCGATGGCCGAGGTGGCCCCAATGATCAGAATTCGTTTCATGGCAGGACTCGTTTCCAGAAGCGGGACATCAGGGAAGGGTCGCGCAGGGCTTCCAGGCGTTCCCAGGCCGGATAGGCCTGGCGGAAATCGCTCCCGTTCATGTGGGCGTCCTTGGCCGGGTACAGACGCCCGCCTGCCTCATGGACAATGGCGTCCAGACGCGGGAACAGCGAGCCGGCAAGGTCGCGGTGTTGCGGAAAATCCAGCGCCAGTGAAGTGCCCGGCATCGGGAACGACAGCAGGCCCGGCGAGGCGATATCGCCGCAGCGCTTGAGCACCGCCAGAAATGAACCCTGACCGGACTCGGCGATGGTATCGAGCAGTGCCTGCATGGCGTCCTGCGCACCGTGTTCGGGGATCACGCATTGGTACTGCTGAAAGCCCTTGCGCCCATAGACCCGGTTCCAGTGCAGCACGCGGTCCAGCGGATAGAAAAACGGCTCATAGGCGCTGCGCACAGGCGTCGGTCGGGCAGGGTGGGCATGCCAATACAACGAATTGAACACGCGCAGCGACAGGTTATTGATCAGCGACAGCGGCGGGGTAACCGGCACGCTCAGTTTGCTGCGCCGTTCGACCTCAAGCGAGCCGAAGCGCGCATGGTCGCCCACGATGTACACCCCGCGCCCGCTATTGCTGCCCCGCGCCAGACAATCCACCCAGGCCACGCTGTATTCGTGGCGATGGTCGAGTTCCCGAGAGAGGGTGAAAAACTCACCAAGATTGGCAAATCGCACCACGGTGCTGTCGATCTGGGCGGTGCGGATCGGCATCAGTTGCAGGTCCGCCCAGTGTATGACCCCGGTCAGCCCCAGACCGCCGATGCTCGCCGCGTACAGCAGTGGGTTTTCCACGGGCGAGCAGATCATCGCCTGCTCGCCCTGACGCAACAGGCCGAAGCGCAGCACATGGCAGCCGAACGTCCCGCGCAGATGGTGGTTCTTGCCATGCACGTCGTTGGCGATTGCCCCCCCCACAGTGACGAATTGCGTACCGGGTGTGACCGGCAGAAACCAGCCTTGCACAATGGCCGCTGTGAGCACCTGAGCCAGCGTCATGCCAGCCTCGACGCGCACGATGCCGGTCTTCCAGTTGGCGGCGATGAACCGGTCCAGGCGATGCATGTGCAGCACGTGGCCGCTGCTCGCCAGGCAACTGTCGCCGTAGCTGCGGCCATTGCCGAACGGCAGGCTGGTTTTATGCCGGTCCAGTGTGGCTGCCATGTGCTGCGGCAGGTCATCGATCCACGTGCATGCATGGCCCTGCTGCGCGAACCGGGGATACCGACCCCACGGATAGAGAGGCGCCGTCATGCGGCAACCCAGAACACCAGCAGGAACAGCGCACCGATCCCCTGGCTGATGCGGTCGCGGATGGCGAAGACCACGGGATCATCGTTCATCAGCCCGCGGTGGGTGAGCATCCATATGCGGGTGATCCAGAACAGCAGCAACGGACACGCCAGCCAGATGACGTGCGGGTGCTGATAAAGCGCGATGGTGGCACCTTCGTGGATGTACAGCGCCAGAACCATCACCGCGAGGTTGCCGGAAGAGGCGCCGAGCGAGGCGATCATGTCCAGGTCGCCGGGGTAGTAACCGCGGCCGCGGGTCTTGCCTTCCACCTCACGCACTCGCGCTTCACGCAGTTCGGCGTAGCGCTTGACCAGCGCCAGACTCAGAAACAGGAACATCGAAAACGCCAGAATCCAGAACGTCAGTGGCAGATGGAATGCTGCTGCGCCGGCCAAAATGCGTGTGGTGTAGAGCATCGCCAGCACGATGACGTCTACTGCCATGTGCCGCTTCAGGTACAGCGAGTACACCAGCGTCAGCAGGTAATAAGCCCCCAGTACGGCCGAAAACTGCCACGGCAGGACCGCCGCAGCACCGCCAAACGCCAGCAGCAACAGGGTGGGTACGGCGATCAGTCCGGATTTTATCGGTAGACGGCCGCTGGCAAACGGACGGTTGCGTTTGCTGCGGTGGTGACGATCGTCTGCCAGATCCAGCAAATCATTGAGTACGTACACGCTCGACGCACAGAGGCCGAAGAATAGAAATGCCAGCAGACCATCGATCACCTGTTGCGATTGCTGAATCTGATGCGCTGCCAGCAGCGGTACGAAGATCAGCGCGTTCTTGAGCCACTGGTGCAGGCGTAGCGCTTTGCGCCAGTCCTTGAGGTTTATTGCGTGCGCGTTGAGCACTTGATCGACATTGCCTTGGGCTTGCGCCCGGCGCTGTACGCCGGCATGCGGATTGGCAACGATGGCTTTGCGTGCCGTCGCCCAGATGCACAGATCGTCAATGGAATTGCCGATGTAATCGAAGCCGCTCTGGCCGTAGTGATCGATCAGAAGATCACGTTTGCGATGGGCCGAAAGATTGACCTCGCCGTCGGACGCCCACACTTGATCGAACAGGTTGAGGTGCCTGGCGATTTGTGTGGCGAGTGTTTCGTGAGCGGCGGTCGCAAGGACGATCAGCCGTCCGGTCCTGCGCGCTTGCTGAATGTACTCAATGACATCTGCGTCATAGGGCAGCAGCGCGATGTCCAGCTTGACCGACAGGGCGAGCCCTCGCTTGAGCGAAGCCTTACCCTGTAACAGCCAGAGCAGCAATTTGAATACTTGCAGTGGGTATTGCCGTATGAACGCCATGGCGGTTTCAAACAGCACGTCCGAACGCAGCAATGTTCCATCCAGATCGACCACCAGCGGAGGGTGGGTTTGCAGAACTCTTCCCTGAATGCCGGACATGGACAGTGGCTCCTGTGAATATGAGCGCACTATGGAACGAAAACGGACAATCGCCTCTTGAATAAAATTAAACGCAACGGAATTTATTGCCGCCGCCATGACGTCAGAAAATGTCGGCGTAATAGCTGTTTCAATGGCGGAGCCTATTGTTTCATTCGGCTGACACTTTCACCGATGACTTTACTGTGCAAAAACATATAAGCCCCGTAGTGACTGGACGGCGGGGTTGAATATAGGTCTATACATGGGCTTCATGCCGGCGCCCGCGGATACCCTGATGTAAGGCCGTTGAGACAGGTGTCGTGGTGATGGTAAATCGAGTCATAATGACACCTTCGATTTCGCTGTCCCGGAGTCATGATGACCCATCCATTGCTGCGTGCTCTGGTGCCACTGGTTGCCGACCTGTCCCGTGAACTGCCCGATGAGGAGCGGTATCGACGCCTGTTGCAGTCTCTGCGCCAGTGGTTGCATTGCGATGCCGCCGCGCTGCTCAGGCTGGATGAAGGCGTGCTGACGCCGCTGGCGGTGGATGGCCTGAGCCCCGACACTCTGGGTCGCCGCTTTCGGGTGGAAGAGCATCCGCGCTTCAAGGCGTTGCTGGAGAGCCCGGTACCGGTGCGCTTCTCCTATGACTGTCCCCTGCCGGATCCTTATGACGGTCTGGTGGAGGGGCAGGGTCCGCTGGAAGTGCACGACTGCGTCGGGTGCGTGCTGCATTTTCAGGAGCGCCCGTGGGGGCTGATCACGCTGGACTCGCTGGACCCGTCGAGCTTTGGCAAGGTCGACCTGGATAATCTGCAGGCCTTTGCCAGTCTCGCTGCCGCTACAGTCATGGCCAGCGAGCGCATTCAGCATTTGTCGCGTGGCGTCGAGGATCAGCGGCAGCTGGTGGAGGTTTACAAGCGTGCTGCAGGTGGGCGGGCTCCTCGCGAACTGATTGGTCAGAGTGAAGTGCTGGAGCGCTTGCAGCAGGAAATCCAGTTGGTCGCCAACAGCCCGCTGACCGTACTGGTTACCGGTGAAACCGGCGTCGGCAAGGAGCTGGTTGCCGAGGCCATCCATCTGCATTCCCCCAGAGCCCACAAGCCGCTGATCAGCCTCAACTGCGCGGCGTTGCCGGAAACGCTGGTAGAGAGCGAACTCTTCGGCCACGTGAAGGGTGCTTTTTCCGGTGCCGTGAATGGGCGCAGTGGCAAGTTCGAGCTGGCCGATGGCGGCACGCTGTTTCTCGATGAAGTCGGCGAGCTACCGCTTTCCGTGCAATCCAAGCTTTTGCGAGTGCTGCAGAGCGGCCAATTACAGAGGGTTGGCTCGGATCTGGAACATCGGGTGGACGTGCGCATCATCGCTGCCACCAACCGTAACCTGGCTGAAGAGGTACGTTCTGGCCGGTTTCGCGCCGACCTGTATCACCGCCTGAGCGTCTATCCTTTACAGGTTCCGGCATTGCGCGAGCGGGGCCGCGACGTGTTGTTGCTGGCCGGCTACTTTCTGGAGGAGAACCGTCTGCGCATGGGGTTGCGCAGCCTGCGGCTGAACACCGAGGCGCAGCGAATGCTGCTGGCGTATGCCTGGCCCGGCAATGTCAGGGAGTTGGAACATCTGATCAGCCGAGCCGTACTCAAGGCGTTGTCCGGCCATGCACAGCGTCCGCGTATCCTGACCATCGAGCCACAGGCCCTGGGCCTGGATGAGGCGGTCGACAGCCTGCCACTGTCGCAGCCGGTATCGGACATTGCGGCAGTCATTGAGGGGCATGGGCTCAAGGGGGCAGTGGATGCCTATCAACGCGCAGTTATCTGCGATGCACTTGATCGGCATCAGGGACGATGGAGCGAAGTTGCTCGCGAGTTGTCGGTAGATCGGGCCAATCTCAACCGGCTTTCAAAACGATTGGGAATCCGTTGATGTACGGAGAGCGAGGTTCATTGGTCGCTGATATCTAAAAAAGACTGAATTTTTTCATGATGACTTGGGTCACCTGTTACTCAAGCCACCACTGAAAAAGGATCAGGCTTTCAATGGCACTGCCCAAACACTATCGAATCGATTATCTATTGAACGGCTCTTTCAAGAGTTTCTATATACGAACCGAACATATGGATAATGTCGAAGCCTGGCATTACGCAAGTGTCGACGCAGGCCTTGCGCGTATCCCGAAATACCGTCTGGAGAAAGTGCCTCGCGTCTCGAAACCCTATGCAGAGCATTTTGGCGTGACTGATGTCGAGTGGGCTCAGGCTTGAGCCCACTGTCTGCGTGATCTAGCGGTGGGCGATGTTTTCCAGCGCCAGATTACGAGTACGGGGACCAAAACCGCCGATGGTGATGATCACGATCAGCATGCTGCTGACGATGAACGCGAGAACCCCCGGTGTGCCGAAGTGCTCCAGAAATATCCCGATCAGCAGGCTGCTGAAAACCGTGGACAGGCGACTGAACGAGTAGCAGAAGCCCACGGCGCGCGCCCGGATGTTGGTCGGAAACAGCTCACCCTGGTAAGAGTGGTAACTGAAACTCAGCCAGGCGTTACTGAACGTGATCATGATACCGCAGAAGATCAGCCCCGCGGCACTGGTCTGAAACGCGAACAGCGTGCCGAAGATCATCGAACTCAGGGCCGAGCCCACGATCTGCCATTTGTTCTCGAACCGATTGGCAAACTTCACGAACAGCAGCGGACCCAGCGGATACGCCAGAGTAATCACGAAGGCGTAACTGAGGCTGTGAGTCACGCTCACGCCTTGGCCCGACAGCAACGCTGGCAGCCAGTTGCCGAAGCCGAAGAACCCGATGGCCTGGAAGATGTGGAAGGCGATCAACATCAAGGCGCGACGCCGGAACGGCGGCTGCCACATATCGGCAAAACGGCCCTTGCCCTCGACCGCCACGGTGTGCGGCTCAGGCTGATCCAATGGCTGTTTGTGATCCTTCAGGCAGCGTGCTTCCAGATCCTCCACGACCCGCTCGGCCTCCGCGAAGCGCCCATGCTGCGCCAGCCAGCGTGGCGACTCAGGCAGCGAAGAACGCAGCCACCAGATGAACAGCGCGAATACCGCACTGCTGATCACCACCCAGCGCCAGCCGGCATAGCCGAGCGGATCCTGCGGCACCAGCCACCACGACATCAGCGCCACGCTGGGCACGGCCAGGAACTGAATCGAGAAGGCAAATGCGAATGCCGAGCTGCGTATGCGTTTGGGAACCAGTTCCGACAGGTAGGCATCGATGGTGACCAGTTCCACGCCGAGGCCAATGCCGACCAGAAAGCGCATGCCGATCACGCCCATTGCCGAGGTCTGCAGGCCCATCATGACGGTTGCCACGGTGTACCAGATCAGCGCGCAGGTGAAGATGGCACGACGGCCGAAACGATCGGCAATCGGACTGACCAGGCTGGCGCCGAAGAACAGACCGAGAAAGGTCGCCGAGGCGAATGCTGCCTGATCGGAGAAGCCGAATAACCCCTGGCTGCCAGTCGCAAAAATACCTTCGCGAATCAGACCGGGGCTGATGTAGGCTGTCTGGAACAGGTCATAAAGCTCGAAGAACCCGCCGATGGAGAGCAGGGCGATCAGTTTCCAGATGGTGGCGACGGCGGGCAGTCGGTCGATACGTGCCGAGATGAGGGCGGCGCGAAGTGGGTCGGCGTGCGTATTGTTGTTTGAATTGGGAGAGACCATCGTAGGACCGTCCGGCAGGATAGGGACCGTCATCGTACTGGTTTTACATTTGGTAATAGTTGCGTAATAAAGCGATTTTAAGTGGGTTTTTGGCGAATTATTGCGAGTAATGAACGGATTTCAAATTTTACTGAACGTTCGCTAAAGTTTTTTTTACAAATCGCCATCGGCAGTTTTGCCCTCGAATGCATGATCAACGGCATATGAAACGACATGGAACGGCCCTTGTTTGCCACTCATGTATCAAGATATGTCGCAAAACCTTAGGATAGGGCTTCGATTTTTTGCCCTTCCGGATTCTCGTGACGTACAAACTGCCCACCACGGCGACAGCGCCGTTTTGCCCTTCGGCGACCACCGAAAGTGTCGCCATTCCGGCCAATGCGTCGCCCCTGCGCAAGATGATGTTGTTCATCGGTCCCGGCTTGCTGGTGTCGATTGGCTACATGGACCCCGGCAACTGGGCCACGGCCATCGAAGCCGGGTCGCGCTTCGGCTACTCGCTCCTGTTCGTGGTGGTGCTGGCGAGCCTTTCCGGCATGGTGCTGCAAAACCTGTGTTCGCGTCTGGGCATTGCCACGGGCCGGGATCTGGCGCAACTGTCTGCGGCCCGTTACAGCCGCAACGTCGCCAAGGGTCAATGGTTGTTGGCAGAGCTGTCGATCATCGCCACGGATCTGGCCGAGGTGCTGGGGGCAGCGCTGGCGTTTCATCTGCTGCTGGGCGTGTCGATCACCGTCGGCGTTGCCCTGACGGCCTTCGACACCCTGATTGTTCTGGCTTTGCAGGGTGCCAATTTCCGGCGGCTCGAAGCCATTGTGCTGGGGCTGATCGCGACCATCGCCGCATGCTTTGCCGTCGAGCTGATCCTGATCAAACCGTTCTGGCCGGACGTGGCGGCGGGTCTCAAACCCAGTTGGGATGTGCTGAGCAGTCAGGAACCACTGTACATCGCCATCGGCATCCTTGGCGCAACGGTGATGCCGCACAACCTGTACCTGCATTCGTCTGTGGTGCAGACACGCGTCAACGGTTCCGATCTGGCGAGCAAGGCCACCGCCATCCGTTACGCCCGCCTGGACACCATCGGTTCGCTCAGCCTCGCACTGCTGATCAACGCCGCGATCCTGATTCTGGCCGCCGCCGCTTTTCACAAGACCGGCCACACCGATGTGGTCGAGATTCAGGACGCCTACCACCTGCTTGATCCGCTGGTGGGCGGCGCGATTGCCAGCGTGTTGTTTGGCGTGGCGTTGCTGGCAGCGGGGCAGAGCTCGACCTTTACCGGCACCATTGCCGGTCAGGTCGTGCTCGAAGGTTTTCTGCAGGCGAAGATTCCCTGCTGGCAGCGGCGCCTGATCACCCGTGCACTGGCGCTGATCCCTGCGCTGATCGGTGTGGTCTGGCTGGGCGATAGCTCGGTAGGGCAGATGCTGGTGCTCAGCCAGGTGGTGTTGAGCCTGCAACTGCCATTTGCACTGTGGCCGCTGATCCGGTTCACGAGTGACAAAAGTTTAATGGGGCAGTTCGTCAACGGTCGGCTGGTACAAATCGCCGCCTGGGGCCTGTTTGGTCTGATATCTGCCGCCAACCTGACGCTGTTGTGGTTCTGGATCAGCTGAACTTAGCGTCTCGGGATCGGCTCTCAATCCTGACATTCAGGTCCGCCGTGAAGGAATCCCGACATGACAACGATCCATGTACCCGACAAGGGCAAGGTGTTCGAGACCGACCTGCCTGCTCGACTGGATCGATTGCCCTGGGGCCGTTTTCACACGCTGCTGGTCGTGGCTCTGGGCATCACCTGGCTGCTTGACGGCCTGGAAGTGACCCTCGCCGGTTCTGTCGCGGGCGCGTTGAAGGCCAGTCCGGTACTGAACCTCAGCAACAGCGAGATAGGTCTGGCGGGCGCTGCCTACATTGCCGGAGCGGTACTGGGGGCCTTGTTTTTCGGCTGGCTGACCGACCGTCTTGGGCGACGCAAGCTGTTCTTCATCACCCTGGCGCTGTACATCAGCGCTACCTTTGCCACGGCATTTTCCTTCAGCGTCTGGAGCTTCATGCTGTTCCGGTTTTTGACCGGCATGGGTATCGGCGGCGAATACACCGCCATCAATTCGACTATTCAGGAATTCACGCCAGCTCGTTATCGCGGCTGGGTGGACCTGACCATCAATGGCACCTTCTGGCTGGGCGCGGCACTGGGCGCTGTCGGCTCCATCGTGCTGCTGGATCCACAGTGGGTCGGCGCTGAATTGGGGTGGCGGCTTTGCTTCGGCATCGGCGCCGTGCTCGGTCTGTTCATCATGCTGATGCGCCTGTGGCTGCCGGAGAGCCCTCGCTGGCTGATGATTCATGGCCGCTCGGACGAAGCGCGCAAGATCGTCGAACAGATCGAATCGGATATGGAGCGCCGCGGACATGTATTGCCAGCCGTCGAAGGCAAGCCATTGCGATTGCATGCCCGCGACCACACACCACTGGGCGAAATCTTTCACACGCTGTTCGTGTCGTTCCGCCAGCGCTCGCTGGTCGGGCTGACATTGCTGACCGCTCAGGCGTTTTTCTATAACGCGATCTTCTTCACTTATGCGCTGGTGCTCACCGACTTCTATGGCGTGCCTTCCGAGCGGGTTGGCTGGTACGTGCTGCCGCTGGCGCTGGGCAATTTCTGCGGGCCATTGCTGCTGGGTCGGCTGTTCGATGTGGTCGGGCGGCGCATCATGATCAGCCTGACCTACGGGGTGTCTGGCGTTTTGCTGGCAATCAGCGGCTATCTGTTTCAGCAGGGCGCGCTGGACGTTACCCAGCAGGCCATCGCCTGGATGGTGATCTTCTTCTTTGCGTCGGCCGCCGCCAGTTCGGCGTACCTGACCGTGGCCGAAACCTTCCCGCTGGAAATTCGCGCGCTGGCCATTGCCGTCTTCTATGCCTTCGGCACGGGATTGGGCGGGATTATCGGTCCGACACTGTTTGGCGAGCTGATCGAAACACACGACCGCAGCAATGTGCTGATCGGTTATCTCATCGGGGCGGGATTGATGCTGTTGGCGGCGTTCGTGCAGTCGATCTGGGGCGCGGCAGCCGAACGCAAATCGCTGGAAGAAGTGGCGCGACCGTTGTCTCAGGCAAGGGATGACTAGCTGAAAACGCCGCGCAGGTCCATGACGGACGCTCTGAGCCCCTGAATCTGCTCGCTCACAGCCTTGGCTTCATTCGCCCGCGAATTGTGCTGCAGGTAGGCCAAGTGTCCGGACATGTTGCTCGAGACGCGCTCAAGGTCGTCAGCCGTGCGCTGTACATAAGCCTGAATGTCTTTGAGCTGCTCGATGTGCACGAATGTTTTCCTTTAGGTCGCATCCGAGCGCACTGATTGAAGAGGGTGGGTAAGCCTGCTGACAGTCTATCGGCGTTGATGGCTATTTGCTTTAGGTCTGGCGATAAATAAATCGAGGCCGCCTAATCTTCGTCTTCATCGTCCTCCCCGGAATAGGAATCGAGCAGCTCTGCCAGCGCCAGGGTGCGTTTCAGTCCGCTCATGCTGGACATGATCTCAGCCACTGCTTGTGTCGCCGCAATCCTCGCGGCTTCGCGTTCGGCATCAGTGTTATTGGGCGTGGCATCCTGCGCCGCTTCAATAATCGACTGCTCAAAGGTATTCATGTAGCTCGCTCTTGATATCCGGCAGACTGTGATACAGACAATGACCTATTGTTTCAAGACCCGTCAGTCCCCTTCGTACGGGAAGTCCTGCAAGGTCTGCGTCAACGCGACCTCCTGCGGGCCTTGCAGGTCGTCCAGCGCCCAGCAGCCATTGGGGTTCTTGACCAGTCGCAGTCGCGACGTCTGACTCGCGGGCGCCTGCTGAGGTGCATCCTTGTAACCCAGCATGTACGTCATCTCGACCACCGCCTGTTTGTCTTCGTTGGACACCAGCTTCCACTCGATCGGCTTCTGCACGTCGCCGTCCTGCGCGTCGGTCCATGGATTGGCTGCGATGGCGCACTGATCCCCACCTGGACCCTGGCACGTCCAGTCTCGTTTCAACAGGCTCAGCAACGGTTTGGACAGGTAATCCGCCGAGCCCTTGCCGTTGATGTAGAAATCCTGATGTTTCTCATAGATCCATCGGCCCGTATCCACGGGTGTGGCGGCCGGGCAGGCGGCATGCGCGGTGGAAGAGAGCAGGCAGGCAAGGACGAGCGCAAGAGATCGGGACATGTAGCGGACTCGCAGTGAGGTTGATTGCACAGGGGTGAAATCGCATTTGTAGTCCACACGGTCAAAAAAGCAATCGTTTTGTTCTATACGCATATTGCGTGCGAGAGCGCCAGGAAGGGTAATTTCCTTCAATACGCCTGTGGTCCCGTCACCTTACCTTGGCCCGGTCTGTCTGATCGTGGTCGAGGAGTTCTTCATGAGTCTGTTCATTTCCATGGCCGCCTTTGCGCTGGCATCGTCCATTACACCGGGCCCGGTGAATATCGTCGCCCTGAGCACCGGCGCACATTATGGTTTCTGGTCCGGTATGCGCCACGTACTGGGCGCGACGCTCGGTTTCACGCTGCTGCTGGTGCTGATCGGCTTTGGTCTGCACGAAACCCTGCGCCAATGGCCGTTTCTGACTCGGATCATTCAATGGGCGGGTGTCGCTTTCCTGCTGTACATGGCGGTCCGGCTGGCAATGGATGACGGCCAACTGACGGTGTCCGGCGCGGGCCGAGCACCGTCGATGCTGCAGGGAGCGATCATGCAGTGGCTCAACCCCAAGGCGTGGCTGGCGTCGATAGCAGGCATGGGCGTGTTCGTCGCCAACGGCGAGGCGTTACTGATCGGCCAGTTTGCGACGATCTATTTCGTTGTGTGTTACCTCTCCCTTGGCTGCTGGGCTTACGCGGGCAGTTTTTTGAGCCAATACCTGCGCAGCGCCCGAGGTGTGCGGGTGTTCAATCGGGTCATGGCGTTGATGCTGGCGGGGTGTGCGCTGTACCTGGTCGTCTGAATCCGGTGGCTCAGAACCGATATTGTCCCGGCGTTGCGGCCAGGTGCTTTTTGAACTCGCGCTGGAAATGCGCCTGATCGGCAAAGCCTGTTTCCTGCGCCACGTCGGCGATCAGTCGGCCTTCCCGCAACCGGTTGCGGGCATATTGAATGCGGCGATTAAGCAGGTAGGCGTGGGGCGTCATATGGTAACGCTGTTCGAACGCCCGAATCAGGTAGGACGCTGACAGGTTGGCTGCCTCGCAGATATCGGACAGCCTGACGGCCTGTGTGAAGTGCTCGTTGATGTACTCGGCAGCGCGGGCCACTTTGGGTGCAGGCGGGTCGATGGCGGACGCCTCGCCGCTCAGTGTTTCATGCATGAGGGTGAAGAATGACACGGCCATGCAGTGCTTCTGCAGCGTATCGGCCTGCGTGTCGATCAGGGTTCCATACAGCGCCGTCAGTGCGGCGAACAGCGCGGGTTCGCGACTGTGGGTCGGTGTCAGCGGTCGAAAAGCCGCGCCGGGTTCGTCCTGGACAGAACCCAGCCAGTCACTGTCGACGTACAGCATCAGGTATGACCACGGCTGATCCTCGATTGGATTGCAGGCATGCACATCCCCCGGATTCATCAGCACCACGGTGCCTGCGGTCACGCGTTGAGAGGTTTTTTCGTGCAGGTAAGTGCTTTGTCCACGGGTGATCGCGCCAATCGAGAAGATGTCGTGGGAATGACGTGCGTAACACACCTTGCGGCCATCCTGAACCGAACGTGCTTCGATGAACGGCAAACGCTCATCGCGCCAGAAGAACGGCGTACTGTCGGATGGACTGAGAGGCTGAGTGGTCATGCTGATGTCCCTTCGGCTTGTTCCTTGCGTGCCGAGGGTAACTGATTTGAGCCAGGCGCTGCCATGGCACCTGATGAAGCGGGAACGACCTGCGGCCGCTCCCGTGAACCTTGCCGCGTGCAGCTTACTTCTTGACCGGTACGATATCGACGATCTGTCCATTGACCTTCTGGAAACGCACGTACTTGTCGTTGATCTGCACCCACTCGCTTTCCTTGGCAGGCGCTTCCAGACCCTTGGCTTTCCAGTCCTTGATGCTGGAGTCGCTGCGGCGATATTTCTCGGGCACACGCGAACCCATTTCAAGCTCGTGGGTGTTGTCTTTGGATTCGGCCACTTTTGGTTCGGGCGCATCGGCAGCGTGAACGGGCAGGGTGGCGACCGAGAAGCAGCCGAGCAAGGTCATGCAGGCGATCAACGATTTGCTTTTCATGTAAAGACTCCCAGTCTTTGTCGTAATGCGATGGCTTTATGCCTCGTAAAGACTGGGACCTTCACCGGTGAAAATCATTCGATCAGGTTTTTGCGCGTCAGCGTTTCAGGGCTTCGGCGATGGTTACGGACAGCGGTGTAGTCGGGCGACCGATCAGGCGGCTCAACTGGCGGGTATCGTCGAACAGCGCGCCCTTGGAGGCTGCCGTGTCCGAGTCGGCGAACAGCTGGGCATAGATCGCAGGCACACCTGCCTTCACCAGCGCCGCTTCGAAGTCAGCCTGCGACAGATTCACATAAGGGATGTTCTTGCCGCTCTGTTTCGACAGTTCGGCGGCGAACTCGGACAAGGTGTAGGTCTCGTCACCTGCCAGCTCGTAGACACGCCCTGACTGATCCTCCTCCGACGTCAGTACAGTCGCAGCGGCCTGAGCGAAGTCAACACGTGCGGCCGAGCTGATACGGCCCTGATCCGCGCTGCCGATGAATGCGTCATGGGCCAGCGCGCCAGGGATGGAGGCGGCATAGTTCTCGGTGTACCAGCCATTGCGCAGCAAAGTGAACGGCACGCCGCTGGCGCGCAGGTAGGCTTCGGTCTCGACATGTTCATCGGCCAGTCCAAGCGCCGATGTGTCCGCACGCAGAATGCTGGTGTAGGCCAGCAACTTGACGCCGGCCTTTTTGGCGGCATCGATAACGGTCCGGTGCTGGGGAAAGCGCTGGCCTATTTGGTTGGATGAAATCAGCAGCACTTTGTCAGCGCCTGCGAATGCACTGTCCAGGGTGGCAGGCTGTGAATAGTCACCCTTGCGGACATGCACGCCCAGCGCTACAAGGTCAGCGGCCTTTTCCGGACTGCGTACTGCGGCAACGATCTCGTTCGCAGAGACGGTTTCGAGCAGCTTTTCAATGACGAGACGACCCAGTTGGCCGTTGGCAGCGGTGACGACGATCATGACGCGTGTCCTTGTATTGGTTTGAAAGAAAGGCGAGCATAGCGATCGTACTTACCTTTCGTAAGTACGTACAAAAAGGTAAGTACCATGCGCGAATCAGATACCCCAACCGCAGTCAGTGCTGGCGAGTCCCTGTTGACGACGATCCGTCAGGGGCAGGTGCTGGCCAGTGACTGTCCTTCCCGGATCATCCTCAACCACGTATGCGGTCGCTGGGGTGTGCTGGTGCTGATCGTGCTGCGCGGCGGCATGCATCGCTTCAGTGAAGTGCGACGCAAGATCGGCGGGGTCAGCGAAAAAATGCTTGCGCAGACACTGCAACAGCTGGAGCACGACGGTTTTGTCGATCGCAAGGCGCTGCCAGTGGTGCCGCCTCATGTCGAGTACAGACTGACAGCGATGGGGGGAGAGGTGGCGCTGCAGGTCGAAACGCTGGCGGTCTGGGTCGAGACGAATCTGCCACGGATCATGCAGGCACGTGCTGCGTCGGAACTGGCTGTTACGCACGCACCCGCAGAGCCGGCATGACCCTTCGCTGACAGATTTTTCATCCAGTCACCGTCAGGTCGGCCCCCTGCAATCACCACTTCTTGGTATGGTGCGCGCCGAAACATTCATTTACATGTTCCGTTGTGCCGTGACTTTTACCGAGAAGCTGTAGAAATGCCCGAACCGATTCCTTTAAAGGACCATGAAAAAGAGACGCGGCTGGTCAATCAGCGCTTGATCGCCTGCGCCATACTGGTCGCCGTACTGGCGGGCTCCCTGATCGCGCGGATGTATTTCCTGCAGGTCACCGAATTCGAATACCACTCGACCATTTCCGAGAACAACCGGGTGCATGTGTTGCCGATCCCGCCCGAGCGCGGGCTGATCTATGACCGCAATGGCGAGGTTCTGGCCGACAACCGCCCCAGTTTCAATCTGACCCTGACCCGCGAGCGCGCCGGGGATTGGCACAAGGTCATCGACGAACTGATGACGCTGCTGTCGTTGCCCGATGAAGACCGCATTCTGTTCGACAAGGAACTGAAGCAGGTGCGTCATCCGTTCGAGCCGGCGACGCTGCTGTACGAACTGACCGAAGAACAGATCGCCATTCTGGCCGTCAATCAATACCTGTTGCCGGGCGTCGATGTCGCGGCGCAGTTTGTGCGTCATTACCCGCTGGGCGATCACTTTGCCCATTCCATCGGTTACGTCGGGCGTATCAACGAAAAAGAAGCCTCGCAACTGGACAACGAATACCGCGGCACGCAGTCCATCGGCAAGACCGGCATCGAGCGGTTCTACGAGTCCGAGCTGCATGGCCACGTGGGCTATGAAGAAGTCGAAACCAACGCGCAAGGTCGCGTGTTGCGGGTGCTGAAACACACCGATCCGGTGCCCGGCAAGAACATCACCCTGAGCCTGGACGTGCACCTTCAAGAGGCTGCCGAGAAAGCGCTGGGTGATCGTCGTGGTTCAGTGGTGGCGCTGGACCCGGATACGGGCGAGGTGCTGGCGATGGTCAGCAAACCCAGCTTCGACCCCAACCTGTTCGTGACCGGTATCAGCTTCAAACAGTACGCCGCACTACGTGATTCCATAGACCGGCCGCTGTTCAACCGCGTGTTGCGCGGGCTTTACGCGCCGGGCTCGACGGTCAAGCCGGAAGTGGCGATTGCCGGGCTGGACAGCGGGGTGGTCAATGCATCGACCAAGGTCTTCGACCCCGGTTATTTCCAACTGCCGGACTTCGATCACAAGTACCGCAACTGGAACCACAGCGGCGACGGCTGGGTGGACATGGACACGGCGATCATGCGCTCCAACGACACCTATTTCTACACGCTGGCGCACAAGCTGGGCATCGACCGACTGCACGACTACATGACTATGTTCGGCATCGGCCAGAAGGTCTCGCTGGACATGTTCGAGGAGTCGGCGGGCCTGATGCCGTCCCGCGAATGGAAACGCGCTACGCGCCGTCAGGCCTGGTTTCCCGGCGAGACCGTGATCCTCGGTATCGGTCAGGGCTACATGCAGGTCACGCCGTTGCAACTGGCGCAGGCGACCTCGCTGATCGCCAGCAAAGGCGTCTGGCATCGGCCGCACCTTGCGATGGACGTGGGCCATGTGGCGCCGGTCGATGAGCACCCGATGCCCAACATCGTGCTGCACGACCCGCGTGAGTGGGAACAGGTCAACGAAGGCATGCAAATGGTAATGCACGATCCGCGCGGCATTGCCCGGGATGCGGCCAAGGGTGCGCAATACCGCATCGCGGGCAAGAGTGGTACCGCTCAGGTTGTGGCGATCAAGCAGGGTGAGCGTTACAACCGCCTCAAGACCCTGGAGCGCAACCGGGACAACGCCTTGTTCGTCGGCTTCGCCCCGGCAGAGCATCCAAAAATCGTCGTCTCGGTGACCATCGAAAACGGCGAGGCGGGTGGTCGTGTGGCAGGTCCCGTGGTGCGTGAAATTCTCGACGCCTGGCTTCTGGACAGCGATGGCAAGCTCAAACCGCAATACGCCGCGCCGACCAAGCCTGCGGGCAACCCGCACGCCTGATATTGCCTCCACGCTGATCGTGCTCATCGCGGGTGAGCATGAATGCATACCCCGTGGGAGTCGGCTCGCCGGCGATGGCGTCAGTTCAGTCACTGACAGGTCGCTTCAGACAACGCCTCGCCGGCAAGCCGCCTCCCACAGTTCGTTGGCTGCAGCTAGACCGCGCATTCAGTGAACCTTGCACTTGGGTGCACAGGTGTCTGGCCTGCCAATCTGAACACCCCTCGGTTTCCCGGAACTGTAGAGCGCGCATCGGGTCGACCACAACAGGCGTAGCAGAGCGCTGCACCTGTTTCTTCCCGTAAGGAAGCCGAACCCCTTTGCCTCGACAAGGAACCCCGCATGTCCAAGACCATTGCCGATCATCTTGCGCAAACCCTCGCAGCGGCAGGTGTTTCTCACATCTGGGGCGTTTCCGGTGACAGCCTCAACGGTCTGACCGACAGCCTGGAACGCACCGATTCGATTCGCTGGATGCACACCCGTCACGAAGAAGTCGCCGCGTTTGCCGCAGGCGCTCAAGCCGCGAGCAGCGGCAAGCTGGCGGTCTGCGCCGGCAGTTGCGGACCGGGCAACCTGCACCTGATCAACGGCCTGTACGACTGCCACCGCAACCGGGTGCCGGTGCTTGCCATTGCTGCGCACATACCGTCTTCGGAAATCGGTCTGGATTATTTTCAGGAAACCCATCCTCAGGAACTGTTCAAGGAGTGCAGCCATTTCGTTGAAATGGTCAGTAATCCCGAGCAATTCCCACGAGTACTGGAGCGTGCGATGCGTGCGGCGATCAGCCAGAAAGGTGTCGCGGTGATCGTATTGCCCGGTGACGTCGCGCTGAGCGCTGCGCCTGACGTTCCAGCCAAATGGGTTGAGCCCACGCCACCGACTGTCGTTCCGGCTGAAAACGACCTGCAGGCCATGGTCGAGCTGCTCAACGACTCAAAAGCCACGACGCTGCTGTGCGGTGCTGGCTGTGCGGGAGCCCACGAACAGGTCGTCGCGCTGGCCGAAAAGCTCGGCGCGCCTATCGTGCATGCCCTGCGCGGCAAGCAGCATGTCGAATACGACAACCCGTTCGACGTCGGCATGACCGGCCTGATCGGCTTCAGCTCCGGCTACCACGCCATGCTGTCCTGCGACACGCTGGTCATCCTCGGCAGTAGCTTTCCGTACCGAAACTTCTATCCCGAGAAAGCCAAGGTCATCCAGATCGACCTTGACCCGACTCAACTCGGCCGTCGCACGCCGGTAACGCTGGGGCTGACCGGTGGCGTGCGGGAAACGCTCGACGCGCTGCTGCCCAAACTCAAACCGCACTCCGATCGCCGTTTCCTCGACAAGGCCCTCAAGCATTACGCCAAGGCCCGCGAAGAGCTGGACGAACTGGCCACGCCAACGCCTGCCGACACCCCGATCCACCCGCAGTACCTCACGCGCCTGATCGACGAGCAGGCCGACGCTGACGCCATCTTCACCGTTGACGTCGGCACACCGACACTGTGGGCCGCGCGCTACCTGCACATGAATGGCCAGCGCAGCCTGCTGGGCTCGTTCAACCACGGCTCAATGGCCAATGCATTGCCTCAGGCGCTGGGTGCCAAGGCCGAACACCCGGATCGCCAAGTGGTTGCGCTGTGCGGCGACGGCGGCCTGTCGATGTTGATGGGCGACCTGTTAAGCATTCGTCAGTTGAATTTGCCGATCAAAATGGTCGTGTTCAACAACAGTTCGCTGGGTTTCGTCGACATGGAAATGAAAGCCGCTGGTTATGTGCCTCACGGCACCGATTTCCACGAAACCAACTTCGCCGGTGTCGCGCTGGGTGCCGGTATTCTGGGCATACGCGTACAAAGTGCGGAAGAACTGCCTGGCGCCTTGCGTAAGGCCTTCGACCATCCCGGCCCGGTGCTGATCGACGTCGTGACCGCCAAGCAGGAACTGGGCATCCCGCCAAAAATCAAACTCGCCCAGGCCAAAGGCTTCAGCCTGTACATGATGCGCGCCGTGTTCAGCGGCCGTGGCAGCGAAGTGCTTGAACTGGCCAAAACCAACCTGCGTTAGTCACACAAGGGCAGGGGCTCGGCAGGCCGGTCGGCGGGGTGATTGACCCCGTCACTGGTCTGCACCGGCCCCAGATCGAACGGGTTTACACCGTCCAGGCACGCGACGTTGTAGCCGAACTCATGCGGATTGGAACGTCGCCGATGGTGCGTATAGATCCCACACCGGCCACAAAAGTAATGCTCTGCCGTACGGCTGTTGAACTGATACAGCTTCAGCATCTTCTGGCCGTGAATCACGCGAACGCCATCTTCCGCCACCGTCGCAACGATGGCACCTCGGCGTCGACACAGCGAACAGTCGCAGCGTCTAGGGTCTACAATGCCGTCCGGCAAATCCAGCTCCAATACGACTGCTCCACAGTGGCAGGATGCGAGATGGGTGGGTTTGATCTCGGTCGCTCCGACGGATTTGATCATGGATTTTTCCTCCTTGTTTCTGTCAGGTTAACGCTAGAGGGAGGGTATGATCTTGCCGGTGGTCGATAAATGGATTTTATACGGTCTCAGTGCAGGCTTGATGTGTGCTGTAAGGTGTATGACTAAATTGAAGATTGTAAATGCCTTGAGTTGAATTTTCAGATGTGTTTGTTTCTTTTTTTTAGATTTGGTTTCTGGTGTTCTCGAGGGCGTCATTGCCTGGGGCTATAGTTGATAGTCTTTGATTGCATGGTTTTTCAACCTCGTGTTGAGGTGGCTGCAAGAAAGCTGATTCTAAGTGCCATGAAGCATAAGCATTAATACTGTTCGGAGGTTTATATGGAAAGCCTTGCTCGGTTGATGATTACGAGTGATCACATGACCTCAAGTCAAATCACCGATTTTATTGGGTTTGCGGGAGACAATATATGGAATGCTGGCGACAGCAAAGCTGACGCTAAGGTTGTCGAGTCCGATAGCGGCTTGGTTTTTGAGTCAAGACTGGCGAGATCTCTGGATCTAAGTTTCCATATTGGAAGCATTATGAGCAGGTTAAAAGGGGCGGAGCGTGAACTCTTGAGTTTCTCTGCGCTCTCCGGCTGTGAAATTCAGCTCTCATGTGTCGTTTATTCTGATAGTGCGCCACCCTTGAATTTTGAAAAGGCAGTCATGCGCTGGGTCGGCGATATAGGCGCATCATTGGATATAGATATTTATCTATAATTTTTTGGCTGGACATGGCCGCAGAATGTCGGTCAGGTCGAACATGCTTTCAAGAGGCGACTCGATCACCGCCTATTGAACGCTAACCTCTGCCACTCAGCACACCCATACAATCCTCCCGCCCCACATTCGTGCCTACTGACGTCAAAGCCTCGCCTCGCAGGCACCTGATCATCAGTCACGGAACCTCTCTCATGAATCGCAACGACCTGCGCCGCGTCGACCTTAACCTTCTGGTGATTTTCGAAGCGTTGATGTTCGAGCGCAATCTCACACGGGTGGCGGAGAAGCTCTTCATCGGCCAGCCGGCGGTCAGTGCCGCGCTTGGGCGTCTTCGCGATCTGTTCGACGATCAATTGCTGCTGCGCAACGGGCGGGCGATGGAGCCGACTGTGCGGGCGCTGGACATTCTCAAGGAGATACGCCCGGCGCTGGACACCATTTCCGGGGCGGTGAGTCGGGCCAAGGAGTTCGACCCTTCGACCAGCAGTGATGTGTTTCGCATCGGTTTGTCCGATGACGCAGAGTTTGGCTTGCTGCCGCCGCTGCTCTCGCGTCTGCGGGAAGAGGCGCCGGGCATCATTGTGGTGATTCGTCGGGCCAACTACCTGTTGCTGCCTGCGCTGCTAGCCTCTGGAGAGATTTCGGTCGGGGTCAGTTACACCGTCGATCTGCCGGCCAATGCCAAGCGCAAGAAGCTGCGGGACATCGGTTGTAAGGTGATCCGGGGCGACTCGCGACCAGAGCCGTTGACGCTGGACGAGTACTGCGAACGGCAGCACGCCATGGTGTCGTTCTCCGGGGATCTGAGCGGCAATATCGATCTGGACCTCGCTCGCGTCGGTCGGGCCCGCAAAGTGGTGTTGGCGGTGCCCCAGTTCAACGGTCTGCGGGCACTGCTGGCCGGTACCGAGTTGATCGCCACGGTGCCGGACTATGCCGCGTGTGCCTTGATTGAAGGCTGTCAACTGCGCGCTGAAGAGCCGCCGTTTCCGATCGTGCCCGCCGAGCTGTCGATGGTCTGGAGCGGGGTGCACGACAACGACCCGGCCGAGCGCTGGTTGCGTGGTCGTATTGCCGAGTACATGTCGGGTCCACTGGATATCAAAGCGCCAGTGTAAACCGGGCAAAAAACAAGACAGCACATACGTTCAATTTCTGACGCTGGTTTGACGGCAGTATCGTCGACATCCTGAGCCGTACAGATTCGACTGGCCAGGATCCGAATTCAATTTCTGTTTCTGGAGCCTCTGGCCATGTCCGAACCCATCCGTCTTGATACCGAAGCTCGTGTCGTCGGCAGTGCGGTCTTCAATGAAGTCGTCACCCTGGTGATCAAGCACCGGGTCAAGACCGGGCAGGAGAGTGCCTACGAGAGCTGGCTGCGTCGGATCGTGACCATTGCCAGCGGCAAGCCCGGTCACTTGGGCGTCGATGTGATCCGCGCGAAGGAAGGCGGACTGCAGATGTTCACCAGCGTGCTGCGCTTTCATTCGACTCAGGCCATGCAGGACTGGCTGGACTCCGATGAACGGAAAAAGCTGGTGCAGGAAGCCGAGCCGATGCTCGCCGACGGCGATCAGACGCTGGTCAATCCGCACAACGAATTCTGGTTCACCCCGACCACCGAAGAGGGCAGTCCGCCGCCGCGCTGGAAGCAGGCGTGCGTGTCTTTCATGGTCATTCTGCCGCTGACGCTGTTCGTGCCGCTGTTCTGGGGGCCGATTTTTGCCCGCTTGCCGTGGCTGTCCAGCTACTTCGTCAGCACTGCGCTGGTGACCATCACCATCGTGCTGCTGGTGGTGTACCTAATGATGCCTGCCGCGACTCGCCTGATGGCGCCGTGGCTCAACGCGTCCGCGAAAAAAACACAAGGAAAGTGATCCGATGACAGATGACAAAACCGATCTGCAGCGGCGTCGCTTCATTGCCAAAGGCTCGTTGTTGAGCGCGGCTGCGGCAATTCTTCCTTCTCTGTCTTTCTCCGGCCTTGCCGGTGCCTCTCAATCTTCCGCCAAAGGTGTAGCGATGAATGTCGAACTGATTCTGTTCAATGGTCAATTTCATACGGTTGACCGCGAAAAGCCTAAAGCCAGTGCTGTAGCGATCAGCGATGGCCGGTTTGTTGCGGTGGGCAGTGATGCTGAAGTCATGGCCATGCGCGGCAGTGCGACACAGGTGATCGACCTCAAGCAGCGCACGGTGATCCCGGGCCTCAACGACTCTCACCTGCACCTGATTCGTGGCGGTCTGAACTACAACCTTGAGCTGCGCTGGGAGGGCGTGCCATCTGTGGTCGACGCGCTGCGCATGCTCAAGGATCAGGCTGACCGCACGCCGACGCCGCAATGGGTGCGTGTGGTGGGGGGCTGGAACGAATTTCAGTTCGCCGAAAAACGCATGCCGACGCTTGAAGAATTGAACCAGGCCGCGCCCGATACGCCGGTGTTCGTCCTGCACTTGTATGACCGCGCCTTGCTCAACCGTGCCGCGTTGCGCGTTGCAGGCTACACCCGCGACACGCCGAACCCGCCGGGCGGCGAGATCGTTCGTGACTCGCAGGGCAACCCGACCGGCATGCTGGTCGCCAAGCCCAACGCGATGATTCTGTATTCGACGTTGGCCAAGGGGCCAAAGCTGCCGCTTGAGTACCAGGTCAACTCGACGCGGCAGTTCATGCGCGAACTCAACCGTCTGGGCCTGACCAGCGCCATCGACGCCGGTGGCGGCTTTCAGAATTATCCCGATGATTACGCGGTGATCGAACAGCTTGCGCGGGAAAAACAGCTGACCGTGCGTATCGCTTACAACTTGTTCACGCAGAAGCCCAAGGAAGAGTTGGCCGACTTCAAGAACTGGACCAGCAGCGTGAAGCTGCATCAGGGCGATGACTTCCTGCGGCATAACGGGGCAGGGGAGATGCTCACCTTCTCGGCCGCTGACTTTGAAGACTTTCTCGAACCTCGCCCGGACCTGCCGCCTGGTATGGAAGGCGATCTGGAGCCTGTCGTACGGCACCTGGTCGAGCATCGCTGGCCGTTCCGCCTGCATGCCACCTACGACGAGTCCATCAGCCGCATGCTGGACGTGTTCGAGAAGGTCAACCGCGACATCCCGTTCAATGGCCTGCCGTGGTTCTTCGATCACTGCGAGACCATCACCCCGAAAAACATCGAGCGGGTTCGTGCGCTGGGCGGCGGGATCGCGATTCAGGACCGCATGGCGTTCCAGGGTGAGTATTTCGTAGAGCGCTATGGTGCCAAGGCTGCGCAGATGACGCCGCCGATCAAGCGCATGTTGTCCGAAGGCGTGCCGGTTGGCGCAGGTACAGACGCCACGCGTGTGTCCAGCTACAACCCATGGACCTCGCTGTACTGGATGGTCAGCGGTCGCACGGTCGGCGGTCTGGAACTCTACCCCGAGGGATTGCCGCGCGAGACTGCGCTGGAACTGTTCACTCACGGCAGCGCCTGGTTCTCTTCGGAACAAGGCAAGAAAGGCCAGATCAAGGTTGGGCAACTGGCCGACGTCGTCGCGCTTTCGGCGGACTACTTCAGCGTCGAGCCTGAAGCGATCAAGTGGATCGAGTCGGTACTGACCGTGGTTGACGGCAAGGTCGTTTACGGCAGCGGCGATTTCGAAACCCTCGCGCCGCCGACCCTGCCGGTGCTGCCGGACTGGTCTCCGGTGGCCAAGGTTCCGGGCCACTGGCGTCCGACTTCGCCGATGGTCGCTCAGGTCCATCAGTGCAGCGGCCCTTGCGCCGTGCACTCCCACAGCCATGAACGCGCGCGCCTCTCCAATGCGCCGGTCAGCGACTTCCAGGGTTTCTGGGGCGCGTTCGGCTGTTCCTGCTTCGCTTTCTGATCGGATTACCCATGACGCACGGAGCCGCCGCGCCCCGTGCGATTAGCCATAACCTTGAAGGAGTCAACCATGAGCACTGCAACCCCTTACAACCGTTTGAACAAAGACGACGCCGCGGTTTTGCTGGTCGATCATCAAACCGGTCTGATCTCGCTGGTGCAGGATTTCTCGCCCAACGAATTCAAGAACAACGTACTGGCACTGGGCGATCTGGCCAAGTTCTTCGGCCTGCCGACCATTCTGACCACCAGCTTTGAATCCGGCCCGAACGGTCCGCTGGTGCCTGAGCTGAAGGAAATGTTCCCGGACGCGCCTTACATCCCACGTCCCGGCCAGATCAACGCCTGGGATAACGATGATTTCGTCGCAGCGGTCAAGGCGACCGGTCGCAAGCAGTTGATCATTGCCGGTGTCGTGACTGACGTCTGCGTGGCGTTTCCTACCCTGTGCGCGCTGGCTGAAGGTTTCGAAGTGTTCGTGGTGACTGATGCTTCCGGCACTTTCAACGAAACCGTCCAGAAAGCGGCCTGGGCACGCATGAGCGCGGCCGGTGCACAACTGGTCAACTGGTTCTCGGTAGCCTGCGAGCTGCAGATCGACTGGCGCAACGACATGGAAGGCCTGGCCAACCTGCTGTCCCAGCGTATCCCGAACTACCGCAACCTGATGAACAGCTACAGCGCTTTTACCGCCAAATAACCTGCGGTTCCAGGCGGCACAGTGACTATACGGTCACTGTGCCGTTTTTTTTTGCCTTGTCGGACAATTATGTAGTGCCTGAAAATAATCACTACATATTTGTTGACGCCCCCCGTTTCCTTTTGCATTATGCAGCTGTCTCCCTGATCGGGAGCGCCGCAAAGATGTATTGAACAGGCTCGGCAAGCCGTCGAGATGTTCCCGGATGTAGGCTGCCCACAAGGCAGATTGATGAAGCTGAACCGGCATGATCGTCCTGATGAGCAGGCGAGAGGCTGGCGAAACGTCCTCATGAAGCTTGTGGTTGATCATTGAATGATCATCAGGCCTTTGGGTTTCGCGACTTCTTCTCTCTTCGATGACGCTGCCATGTAGCGGCTTTGCATCAAGGCTACCTGCAATTCCTTGAGGGCTGGATCTGTATTCGACGAACACTCCATCGTGTTTCGTGCATGAATCGTCTGGCACATGAACTTGATGTATCAACCATTGAACTGCTTACGAGCGAAGGAGCATCAACATGAACATGAACAATCAACCGAACATCGATGAACTGGCTCGTCTGTTTGCCGCCCGCAAGGATACTCTGGATAACCACATTGCCTGGATTTCCGATTCCGGTGAAGTTCATGTCGACCCCATGACGCCGCACACTCAGGAAGATGAGTTCCGTGACGCTCACCCAGAGCTGCGCGCCGCGCTGGGCATGTTCCGTCGGGGTTTGGGCTACGTCGGCAAGAAGGCGGCCGCCGACCGTTCCTACATGGAAAGCACGCTGCAGGCGCTCAGAAGCGAGTGGCAGAACAGCCGTCGTCATGCGCACAGTCGAGTGGCGTGACAGGGCTGACTTGAATCCCAAAGTTGTATTAACACGCACTTCCAACTAAAGAACCGGTCCGCTTCCTTGTCAGGCAAGGTGGCGGACTTGTTCTTGGTTACCTGATAGTAACCACGCATTGAAGCTGAGCACTCCGTTCAACTCTGTGTACGCTTTCTGTGCGTTGTACGTTCAATGTCTGTCCAATATTTTTTGCGTGACGGCTGTTGATGCTCGGGTCAGGTGGGAGGTTGCGTTACCTGTTTCAGCCTCTGTCGCGTGTACCGGTCCAGACACATCGCAGACGTGAAGTCCTGCCAATTTCCGACGTTTTCCCTGATCCCTTTGTATCAACACCGATAACTGACTGTTTCAACGGTGAAAAAAAATCTTGTCTAATTGTTGTACAAAGTGATTTTACTGGTATAGATTTTTACTCACGGGTCGGCGTGTTTGGCGCTGTTTTTGCCGGTTTCGGTATAGACCACACCGCCGACCCTGCTGATTTTCATCCGTTGGCATCCCTGCCAGCGGTCCTGACCGAGGCTGACAATGCTTGCGCCGAGATGGTTGTTGATCGTGGTGCTGCTGCTCAGCGGCGCTGCTCAGGCCAGTTGGCGTGATGCGCTGCCCAATGCTCAGGTCGTCGGTTCCGGCGAGCTCACCCTGTTCGGTTTCCGGATCTACACTGCCAGACTGCTGAGTCCCGCCACTCCGTTCACAGTCAATTCGCCCATGGCGCTGGAACTGACCTACCACCGTGACATCGACCGACAGGATCTGGTGGACGCCAGTATTGATGAAATCAAGCGCATATCCGGCGCCTCTGTCACCGCCGAGCAATTGAGTGCCTGGCGGCAGCAGATGAGTCAGGCGTTTGTCGACGTGCAGCCAGGTATGAAAATCGTCGGTGTCTATCTGCCCGGGCGCGAAGCGCGATTCTACGTGGGCGAAAAGCTTCAGCATGTCGTTCAGGACAGTGCGTTCGCCAAAGCTTTCTTCGACATCTGGCTCGACCCAAAGACCCGCAATCCTGATCTCAGGGAACGCTTGCTGGGCAAAGCGCAATCTTGAAAATTCATGGAGGGCTCATGCTCAAGAAGTGGTTGTTGTTGCTGTGCCTGGGCTCGGTTCTCGCAGGCTGTGGTGGCGTTCCGGTAACCCGTTACAGCGAGGAAACGCCGAAGCTCGACCTTCGTGAGTACTTCACCGGTCGCGTCGAAGCCTGGGGCATGTTTCAGAAACGCTCAGGCGAAGTAACCAAGCGTTTCCACGTGATCATCAATGGTCACAGCGAAGGTGAAGTGCTGGTGATGCATGAGGCCTTCAGCTACAGCGACGGCACCAGGCAGGTGCGGGAATGGCGCCTGCGTCCAGACGGACCGGGGCGCTGGACCGGTACAGCGGGTGATGTGGTCGGGGTGGCCAGTGGCGAGGTGTCGGGCAACAGTTTTCACTGGCGCTACGTGCTGAGGCTGCCGGTAGACGACACCGAGTATGACGTCAGCCTGGACGACTGGATGTACCTGATCGACAAGCAGACCATGGCCAACCGTTCGTCCATGACCAAACTGGGTGTCGAAGTCGGTCAGATCACCCTGTTTTTCCGCAAGCAGGACATGCCGAAATAACCGTGAACCGGCGTTAGCCGCCGGTCATGTTCATGAAGCGCACCACCTGCACGCCATCATCATGGGTGAAGTTGTGGCTCCACGGCTTGATCTGCATGGCATCAATGATCGCCTTTTCCAGCTTGTGCGGCTGACCCGGGTTGGCTCTTAATACGGATTTCAGGTCAACCGAGTGCTCGTTGCCCAGGCACAGCAACAAACGACCTTCCACCGTCAGGCGAACCCGATTGCAGGTACCACAGAAATTGTGGCTGTGCGGCGAGATGAAACCGATACGAATACCCGGGGCGTCGGCCAGTCGCCAGTAGCGCGAAGGGCCTTGCGTCGAATCCGTGGACGGCACCAGTGTGTAGCGTTCGGCAATACGCTCACGGACCTGATCGCTGGAGCAGAAGGATTCAGCGCGGCTGTGTTCGCTGATGATGCCCAGCGGCATTTCTTCGATAAACGACACATCCAGATTGCGATCGATGGCGAAGGCCAGCAGATCGTTGACCTCATGATCGTTGCGACCCTGCATCACCACGCAGTTGAGCTTGGTGTGGGTGAAGCCTGCGGCATTGGCCGCGTCGATGCCGGCGATGACCTTGTTCAGGTCGCCGGTGCGGGTCAGTTCACGAAAACGGGCCGGGTCCAGGCTGTCGAGGCTGATGTTCAGGCGCGTGACGCCCGCGTCGAACAGTAGCTTGGCCAGTTTGTCGAGTTGCGAACCATTGGTGGTCATGCACAGTTCGCGCAGGCCGGGCAGGGCGGCGATGCGCTCGCACAGGCCCACCACACCGGCGCGCACCAGTGGCTCGCCACCGGTCAGACGAATCTTGCGGGTGCCCAGCGCGACGAAACGCTCGGCAACCTGAAGGATTTCTTCCAGCGAAAGAATCTGTTGCCGAGGCAGAAACGTCATCTCTTCGGCCATGCAGTACACGCAGCGGAAATCGCACCGGTCGGTCACCGACATGCGCAGATAATCGACTTTGCGGGCAAAGCGGTCCATCAGGACGGGTTCTGACATTTAACCTTCTTACTTGGTCGATCAATGAAGTGGTTGCCCGGTTTGGACGCTACTGCACTAAAGGAGTTTGATTTTTCGGGCGTGCTGTTCAGACCCATAGTAGCTACAGGTGCCGGTTATTGCACTGCCATTGAACTGGCTTCATGCCAGCAACGCTACCGAGTCGAAATGCCGCAGTCCAATCGCTTGTTCCAATGGCCTGATCGACTTGATCTATTGCGTCCCTCGTGCCCTTTATTCCGGGGCAATGCCGGCCTTGGAACTGCGCTCGTAGCGCTCCAGCAGCGGCTGGATGCTGATGCCGTGTATCAGGATACTCAGCGCCACGACTGACAGCGTCATACCGATAACCAGGTGGCCTGCATCTTCAGCCAGGCCGTGGGACAGGGCAAAGCACAGGTAATACAGGCTGCCGATGCCGCGAATGCCGAACCAGCCGACCAGCGCTTTCTGTCTTTTATTGAGCAGGCGCTTGCTGATCAACAGCCATACGCTCACTGGCCGGATGATGCAAAACAGCGCCATTCCCAGGCCAATGGCGCGCCAGTCCCAGTAAATGGCCAGCGCTGCGCCCAGCAGGGTGATGAGCAGCACTTCCATCGCCCGCTCGACCAGGCTGCCGAACGCCAGCATGTCGCCCATCATGACGCCTGCGGCAAGCTGCGAATCGCTCAGGTCTTCGACTTCGGCGACCGTACCTTTCTCGATCGCACCGGTCATGTGGCCCAGTACAGGTTGGGCAATGTGTTCGGAAGGCACGTCCGAGCGGGTGATGCGTGCTTCGGCCTGACGCAAGCCAACCCCGGCCGCGAACACCGACAGAAAACCAAAGGCATCCACGCTTTGCGCGACCACGTAGGACAGCGCAATCAGGGCCAGCGCCAGATAGTCATTCGGAGACGAGGTGCTGTCAGAATTTCTGATGCGCAGGAAAATCATCAAATGCCCGACGCCGCGGCCCATGCCATAGCCGATCAGCAATCCTGCAGGCACTGCCCAGATCAGATGCTTGAAGAACCACAGCTGTACCCAGTCTGTCGTGCTCTCGCCAGAACTCAGGTACAGCAGTGCGAAGATCACGAACGGAAACGCTGTGCCGTCGTTCAAACCTGCCTCGCCGGACAGCCCGAAGCGCAGGCGGTCCTGATCCTGAGCATTGTTGACCTGCACCATCCCGGCCAGCACCGGGTCGGTCGGCGATAGCATCGCGCCGAGTAACAACGCGATCCCCCACGTCAGGCCGAACAGGTAATGCGCGGCGATGGACACCCCGGCAATGGACGCCAGCATCACGGGGCCCGCTAGCCAATAAGCCGAGTGCCAGGCTTTGCCGCGCAACGGCAGCCGCAACTTGATGCCGGTGCTGAACAGCGAAAACAATACGGCCGCTTCGGTGAGGCGCTCCAGCCATTCGTAGGACTCCTTGAAGTCCAGGTCCAGAACGCCAAGCCCCATGGGGCCAATGCCGAAGCCAAACGCCAGGCACACCGCCGAAGTGGTGACCGGCATCCAGCGCAGGTAGGAAGACGTCAACGCCAATAGCATCAACAGCGCGCCGAGCACGCTCATGCAGACAATGAAACTCATAGTGGGAGGGTCGCCGTGAAAGCGCCTTGAAAAGAGGGCGTAATCCTGTGACTGCCGACAGGGGAAATAAGTTGAAATAATTTGTTCACTCATTGATGAGCGTTCTGTTCGCTGATCGTTCTCGCGTTGCGCGCACATCGTTATGCACAACTCTTGCTGCAACCAACGAACTGCGGGAGGCGGCTTGCCGGCGATGTTTCTGAAGCGAAACATCAGCGATTGAACTGACGCCATCGTCGGCGAGCCGCCTCTCACGAGCTACGTATTCAGTCAGACACTCTCGTTTTGGCCCGTTTCACGCGTCTTTCGGGTTTGTATACCGCTGAGCGTCGAGCGATAAGCACGATCAGTGTCGAGGCAGGCTCATCATCCTGCGTCAGTCGAGACTACCGCTCGATGCTACGACTCCACCGCGCATTCCACTCTGGTCGAATCTGGTTCACCTGGTCCCAATCGATGGTCACGGCGGTCTCCAGATACTTGTTCATCGCCTCGACCTGAGTACGGGTCTTGTCGGTGGTCGGGGTTTTCGGGTTGGACGGGATCTGATCCCCGAACTCCAGCGCCGGAGCCTGCGCTTCTGGCGTGAGCAGATAAGCGGCGAGTTTCTGAGCCAGTTCCGGCTGGGTGTTGTTGGCGATGGCGCACTCAGCCACGTTCAATACCACCCCACCTTCCTTCGGCGCTGCGTACTCAACCGCAACCCCTTTGAGCTTCAACGCGGTGACCTGGGTCGGCGTCAGCGGGAACAGCGTAGCTTCGTCGGTCTGCACCATCTCGGAAATCTTTGCCGAGCTCGCGATGTATTCCAGCACGTTCGGCCCAACGGTTTTCGGCCATGCCTTGAAGCCCGGCTCGACATCCTTCTCGCTGCCGCCCTGGATGCGGTTGAACATCAGGAAACCGTGCAGGCCGAAGGTCGAGGACGCCAGCGACTGAAACACCACCTTGTCCTTGAAGCGCTTGTCCGCCAGGTCCATCCACGAGGTCGGCGCGGCCCAGCCTTGCTCCTTGAACATGCGCGTGTTGTACGCCAGGCCCGTCACGCCGAGGCTGACTGCTGCGGCCTGCTCCTTGATTTTTGCCTTGGCCGGCAAGTCGCTGAGCGCAGCGCTGGGTTGCAGCGTGTCGCACAGGCCCATGGAAATAGCGCGGTACATGATGCCGTCGTCAAGAAAGATAACGTGCATCTGCGGGTTGTCCTTGCTCGCCTGAACCTTGGCCAGAATATCCGCCGAGGTGCCCGGCACGATCACCACTTTTACATTGTTGGCTTTCTCGAAGGCAGGCAGCACCTGATCGGCGTATAGACGTTCCATCGTGCCGCCATTCATGCCCAGGTAAAGCGTGGTTTCGGCGCTGGCGGGCATGGACGTGAGCAAGGCCGCCAAGGGCAGGCAGGACAGACCGGTGAGAGCGACACGTTTGGCGATGTTCATAAAGGCGACCTTCCTCTGTGCAATGGGATGACGTTCGAAACGGGTTCAGGAGCAGAGCGGGGTGAGACGATGAGCGTCGAGTCGGCAACGGATAGAGACTGTTCGGCCCGGAACCGACCGATTGAAAAGGCATCGAGCGATATCGAAGAGTGACCGGCGCAGACCCACTCAGCCAGTGCTTCGCCCGCCGCAGGCCCGATCTGGAAACCCGCGCCGGCAAAGCCGAAACCGTGCAGCAGGCCCGTTTGAGTCAGACTGGGGCCAAGTACCGGTTCACGATCCGGTAGATAGCCTTCGGTGCCGCTCCATGTGCGTATGGCCTGAGCGCCCTTGAGCGGGGGATACAGTTCGACGGCGTTGCGCAGGATGTCCAGCACGGCAGCCTGACCCGGACGCGCACGCGCAGGATCCAGCGCAAAACCCTGACCGCCGCCCAGCACGCAATTGCCTCGCGCCACTTGACGCGCATAGATACCGCCGCCTTCGACGCCGGTGCTGACGTCCATGAACATAGGGAGCGGCTCGGTGACCAGCATGGCCGGGTGCCCTGAATGCATCGGGACCGGTTCGTCGAATTGCGCAGCAAGCTGACCGGCCCAGGCGCCCGCGCAATTGAGCAGCCAGGGTGCGCGCAGTTTCAGGCCGTTTGCGGTGTCGACGACGAACGCCTGCCCGTCGTGACTGACGTGCGTCACCTGTGCCTGCTCGAAGACCTGAGCACCGGCCAGACGTGCGGCGCGGGCAAAGGCGGGCGAGACCAGTCGTGGGTTGGCGTGTCCGTCATCGGCGCACAACGAAGCGCCGACCGCGACATCGCCCGCCCAGGGGAAACGTGCCCGAAGCTGGGTGCGATCCAGCAATTGCAAGTCCAGCCCGAAACCCTGACTGGCCTGGGCATAGGCTCGCAGCGCATCCATATCCTGTTCGGAGCGGGCCAGCTTGAGATGTCCGGAACGCTGATATTCGCCATCGATGCCGATCAGATTGCGCAGATTTCCCCAGATCTGATGGGCGCGTTGCGACAGCGGGAGCTGTGACAGCGGGCGGCCCTGACGACGAACGCCACCGTAGTTCACACCGCTGGAGTGCGAGCCGCAAAAGTCACGCTCCAACAGCGCGACGCGTTTGCCTTTCAGTGCCAACGCCAGCGCCGCCGAAGCACCGACAATGCCGCCGCCGATGATCAGCGCATCGGTTTCCATCCACGTGCTCATGTCTGCGTCTCCAGACCAAACGGAATCGGTTTGATCGGCGACTGCCCGCGCAGACGACCGACTTCCTGCACCGTACGCCCGCTTTCACACGCGACCAGTTCTGCTGCCGCCAGACCGCACATGCGGCCCTGACAGCGCCCCATGCCGACCCGGCACATGGCTTTGACCCTGTTCATCTCCCAATGGCCTTCCTGCACGGTGCGACGAATATCGCCTGCGCTGACTTCCTCGCAGCGGCAGATCAGCGTTTCATCGGGGACGTTGGCCGCCCAGCCATCCGGAAACGGGAAGGCAGTTTCCAGCCCATGGCGAAAACGCGTGATGCGCTTGAGCTGTAATTTCAACCGGTCGATGCGTCGCTCATCCACTTCGCGACCACTGTCCTGCAGCAGGCTCAACGCGGCCAGTTCTCCGGCCATTTCGGCGGCATCTGCGCCCATGATTCCGGCTCCGTCGCCCGCCAGATAAACGTGCGCCACGCTGCTGCGCCCGGCCTCGTCGCGAACCGGCAGCCAGGCGCGGTTGAGGGGGCTCCAGTCGAACGTGCAGCCCAGCAGGTCGGCGAGCTGTGTTTCGCTGCGCAAGGCGTGGGCGAACGCGACGGCGTCGCACTCCAGGTGTCTGGTCTGACCGTTGCGCTCCCAGCTCACACCGCCAACCCGCAGCTCTCCTTCGACACGCTCAAGGTGCGCGCCTTGATGCACCGCAATGCCATGCGCCGTCAGCCAGGCGCGGTAATACAATCCCTTGGCGAGGGTTGGGGGCTGACCTAGCAGCGCGGGAAGCGCGCGGCACTGTGCGGAAAACGGCGCGCTGTCGAGCACCGCCAGCACCCTGGCACCTGCTTTGGCGTATTGATAGGCGACCAGGTACAGCAACGGTCCGCTGCCGCAGAACACCACCCGTTCACCGATGGCGCAGCCCTGATATTTCAGGGCAATCTGCGCCGCACCCAGGCTGTAAACGCCCGGCAGGGTCCAGCCAGGTACCGGCAGCACACGGTCGGTCGCGCCCGTGGCCACGATCAGGTGGGAGTAATCGACATGACCATAATGCGTGTCCTGAAGAACATCGAGCCGGCCCTGCTCAGCGCTCCAGACCAGCGTTCGGGGCCGATAATCGATGCTGTCCGCCAACGCATCCAGCGTCTGATGCACGGCGACAGCCTTGTGCGCTTCAAAGCCGTAAAGTGCTTCTGGCGAACGTTTGAAGTTTTCGGGCTGGCGGCGGTAGATCTGACCGCCACCGCGCAGACCCTCGTCGATCAGGCAAGCCTTCATGCCATGGGCCTGAAGCGTTTGCGCCGCTCGGATGCCCGCAGGACCGGCCCCGATAATCACAACCTTTTCAGTGCTCACGAGTGTGGCTCCCCGGAAAGACAACGCCCCGGCTCACGACTGACCGTCTGGCCGGCCTCGAGCAGTGTCGAACAGGCGCGTACCCGCTGACCGTCACCCAGGCGCACCCAACAATCCTGGCAGGCACCCATCATGCAGAAGCCTGCGCGGGGTTCGGCGCTGAAGTCGCTGCTGCGCACGTGGTCACTGACCGTGAGCACCGCTGTCAGGAGCGTGTCGCCCAGCAGGCCGCTGGCCGGTTGTCCGTCGAGCGTGAAAGGCAGGGTCGGGCGGTCGTGCTCGGCCAATCGTTTAAGCAGTGCCATCGTTATGCTCCAGGCCCGGAATCAATGTTTGCCAACCAGCACGCGGTCCAGTCCATATACCCGGTCGAGCAGGATCATGGTGGCGGCCGTGAGGGCGATGACCAGTGCAGACACGGCGGCCATCATCGGGTCGATGGATTCGGTGGCGTATACGTACATGCGCACCGGCAGGGTCTGTGTCGCAGGCGAAGTGACGAAGATCGACAACGTCACCTCGTCGAAACTGTTGATGAACGCCAGCAGCCAGCCGCCCGCAACGCCGGGCAGAATCATCGGCAGGGTGATCTGGCGAAACAGCGTGAAGCGACTGGCACCCAGCGATTCGGCAGCGTGTTCGGCGCTGCGATCAATGCCGATGGCAGCGGCCAGTACCAGGCGCAGCACGTAAGGCGTGATGACCAGCACATGCGCGAAGATCAGCCAGGTGAAGCTGCCGTTGACGCCCATCAAGGCAAACAGGCGCAGCATTGCCACACCCAGCACCAGGTGCGGAATGATGATGGGCGACAGAAACAGGGCGTTGAAAAAATTGCGTCCCGGGAAGCTGTGCCGAGTGATCGCCAGTGCGGCGGGCACTGCAATCAGAGTGGCCAGCGTCGCTGAAACGAACGCCAGAATCAGGCTGTTGTAGAACGAGTCAATGAAGTCGGCCCGTTCGAATACCGCCTTGAACCAGCGCAGCGAGAAATCGGTGGTCGGCAGGCTCAGGGTGTTTTCCGGCGTGAACGCCACCAGGCAGACGACCACCAGTGGCGCCATCATGAACACCACGACCAACGCATGAAACGACAGGGCCAGAGGACCGTTCTTGGACATGGATCATTCCCCCAGGGATTTCTTGTAGCGGCCTTCGATCATGCGGTTCCACGACAGCATCACCAGCAGGTTCACCAGCAACAGCGCAACGGCCAGCGTCGCACCCATCGGCCAGTTCAACTCGGACAGGTATTGGTCGTAGACCACCGTGGCGACCATTTTCAGGCGGCGTCCGCCGAGCAGTCCGGGAATGGCGAAGGAGCTCGCAGCCAGACCGAAGACGATCAGCGAACCTGACAGTACGCCGGGCATCACCTGCGGCAGCACGATCAGGCGCATCACTTTCGCCTGACTGGCACCCAGCGACAGCGCCGCCTGTTCTGCGGTGGGGTCAAGCTTCTGCAGCGAGGTCCAGACCGGAATGATCATGAACGGCAGCATCACATGCACCAGCGCAATGATTACCGCGAACGGCGTATACAGAAGCTTGACCGGACGTCCGCCCATGGCCTGGATGCCCTGATTGATCAGACCGTCCGCGCCCAGCAGCAGGCTCCAGCCAAACGCCCGTACCACGACCGAAATCAGCAGCGGCGTGAGAATCAGGATCAGGAAGAGCGAACGCCAGGGTGTCCCCATGCGGCTCAGGATGTAGGCCTCGGGCACACCGATCACTACGCAGAGCAGGGTGACCAGTGCGCTGATCCAGAAGGTGCGCAAAAAGATTTCGTAGAAATAACTGTCGGTGAGCACTGCGCCATAGTTATCCAGCGTGTAGCTGTCGCTTTTCACGCCCACCTGATAATCGAACACGTTGAACGACAGCAGGAGCGTCAGGCCCAGTGGCAACACCAGCAGGCCGATATACAAGGCCAGCGCCGGGGCGGACAGCCAGTAGCCTCGCCGCCCCTGATGCATTTGAGTCAGCAGGCTCATGCGCGCACCTCGTCGGCGTCCAGTACGCGTAACAGATCCGACGACCAGTCCAGGCCAACCGCGGCGCCTTGTTCAAGCGGTGGCTGCCCGTCATTGCGGCGCACCACGGTCAATTCGCCGACGCCGGTCTGAATGCTGTACAGCCATTGGCTGCCGAGGAAATAACGGGTGACGATACGCCCCGAGAGACGACCACAGCCGGGCGCGACCAGATCGATCTTTTCCGGCCGCAGGCTGAGGGTCAACGCACCGTCGCCCGGCAACTGACGTATCTGCGGTACGCCACTGCCGTCCAGATCACCCTGCAACATATTGGCCTTACCGACGAAGCCGGAGATAAAGCGGGTGCGTGGATGCTCGTAGAGTTTGTAGGGTTCATCGATCTGAGTGATACGTCCGGCTTGCATGACGACAACCCGGTCGCTGATCGACAGCGCTTCTGCCTGATCATGGGTGACCATCAGTGTGGTAATGCCCACTTCGTTCTGGATGCGGCGAATCTCGAACTGCATCTCTTCGCGCAGATTGGCGTCAAGGTTGGACAACGGCTCGTCGAGCAGCAGCACCGGTGGCTCGATCACCAAGGCACGCGCCAAGGCCACGCGCTGACGCTGACCGCCTGATAATTCTCGTGGATAGCGTTCTGCATGCTGATCCAGGCGCACCAGTTTCAGTACCTTGCTGACCCGGCTCTGGATCTCTGAAGGTGCCACTTTGCGCATACGCAGGCCGAACGCCACGTTGTTGGCGACTGTCATGTGCGGGAAGAGCGCGTAACTCTGAAACACCACGCCCAGGCCGCGGCTGCTCGGTTTGGCGTGAGTGATGTCCCGCCCATCAAGCACGATGCGTCCGTCACTGACGTCGACGAAGCCGGCGATCATCTGCAAGGTGGTGGTTTTGCCGCAACCGGACGGGCCCAGCAGTGAAACGAACTCACCCTTGTCCACGTTCAGGTCAGTGGCAACCACGGCATCAATCGAACCGTAGCGTTTGGAAAGACCTTCGAGCTGCAGAAATGCCATGCCTGCTTCCACCTTATAGACGTACGCGCCGGGGCACGCTTTTGTTATGGGCAGATGCGAAGTGAGCCTGTGCAGCATTGGACGTTGGTGCTCGATCTGAGTCGGCTACCGGTGATTGTTCAAATCGCCCCTGTGGACTGAGAGTAGGACGAAGGCTAGGATGCGCTCAATGATGAATTTCACTGAACAACATCTTTTTTCAAATTTATTCATCAGGTGGAAACTTATATGAGTAATCAAAACAGTAATTCCACTGATCGGAATAACAAGTCTGGGGATGTTGGCGTTGGCGCAGTCTCACGCCTGTTTGCAGTGCTGCGATGCCTGGGTGAGTGCGATGAAGGCGGCGAACGCGTGACACAACTGGCGCAGCGCGTCGGTCTGTCCCAGCCCACGACTCATCGGTTGCTGCGCAGCCTGATGGAAGAGGGCATGGTCGAACAGGACCTGCTCAGCAAGCGCTATCGACTGAGCATCGAGTTCTTCGCGCTGGCGGCCAAGGCAGGCAACACCGGTAACCTGCGGGATCTGGTCAGGCCCAGCCTGCTGCGTTTGTCCGCCTCGCTCGGAGACTCTCTGTTTCTATTGGCGCGTAGCGGCTTCGACGCCATCTGTCTGGATCGCAGCGAAGGCCCCTATCCGATTCGCACGTTCACCGGCGATATCGGCGGGCGCGTAGCCTTGGGTGTAGGGCAGGGCAGTCTGGCCATTCTGGCGTTCCTGCCTGAAGACGAGCGCGAAACGGTGATCGCCTACAACCTGCCCAGACTCAAGGATTTTCATCTGTACGACGAAGTCTTCCTGCGCTCCGAAGTCGAGAACGTCAGACGCCTGGGTTATGCCGCACGCAACACCGGCGCACTGCCGGGAATGGCCGGGCTGGCGGTACCCATTCTTGACCGTAACGGCCGTGCAGTCGCGGCGCTCAGTGTCGCGACTATCTCTGACCGTCTGGGGCCGGATCGGCTGACGACGGTGGTCGAGTTGCTCAAGCGCGAAGCCACGGCGGTCAGCGCGCGGATCAATCCATTCGATCCTTCATTGAGGCGCCCGAGTCAGGTCTTCGGTCAGGCCGAGTAGCAGGCAGTATCCCGAAAGTGATTCGCGGCATTGCCGGGCAGACCAATCTGCTGGCCTTGGACGCAGCTATGGAGGCCGCAAGGGCGGGGTGCGTTGAAAATCGCTCAGGCCCAGCCTGTCCGGCTCAATCCTTCAGCCTTGAACACCAGCGCCTTCAAGCCGCCGTCCACGCGTGAATCGGGAAACTCCGGTGGGTTTTCCAGGCGCTGCTGGTAGCGCAGGCAGGGTGCTTCGATGGCCGTGTGCTCAATCAAAAACTCAGGCCCTACCGCCGGATCGTTCATGCAGGCCAGCACCAGACCGTCCTCTTCGAGCAACTCCGGCAGACGCCGAAGGACGCGCTGGTAATCCTTGTCGAGCATGAAACTGCCTTTCTGGAAGGAGGGCGGGTCGATGATGATCAGATCATAAGGGCCTGAGCGAGTGACCTTGGCCCAGGACTTGAACAGATCGTGACCCAGAAAGGTGACGCGGCTGAGGTCATGTTCGTTCAGGCGGTGGTTCTCGCGACCCCGATTGAGCGCTGCGCGTGCCATATCCAGATTCACGACATGGTCGGCACCACCGGCAATTGCCGCGACCGAAAAGCCGCAGGTATAAGCGAACAGATTGAGAATGCGCTTACCCCGAGCCTGGGCTTGCACCCATTCCCGGCCATAGCGCATGTCCAGAAACAGTCCGCTGTTCTGCTTCTTGCCGAAATCGACCTTGTAGCGCAGACCGTTTTCAGTGATGACCCACTCATCCACTTCTTCACCCGTCAGCCATTGGGTGGTGCTTTGCGGCAGGTAGCGATGTTGCAGCAGCAAGGTATGAGCCTGACTCTGTTGCCATTGCGGCGTTTCGATCAGCGCCAGCAGCAGACGATTCAGTGAGGCCAGCTCGGACTCCTGCGGCTCTTTGAACAGTGACACCAGCACCACGCCCTGCATCCAGTCGACAGTGATGTGCTCCAGTCCGGGCCAGATACGCCCGCGGCCATGGAACAACCGGCGTGTTTCAGTCGGGACGTGGCTCAGTGCGTTGAGCAGGTGCTGTTGCAGGATGGCGAGCGCTTCGGGATTCATGGGGCGGGGTCGGTCGGAAAAAAGGCGCGTATGGTAAACCTATTTGCCTCAACGCGGCATGTAGAGGCGCTGCCATCGATGTGGAATGCCGAGCGAGACCAGCCCCAGCAATGCCGAGAGACCTGCGCTGACCAGCAGGGCGTTCAACCCGAGGCGACGTTCTATCAGCGCTCCGACGACCGCGCCGATGAACATGCCGAACCACGGAATCAACTGGGCCTGCCAGCCATTCCTTCGCTCCCCCATCAACCAGCGTCCCAGGCCACGTCCGAAGCGGGACAGGGCGCCGGTCACATAGGTCAGCCCCACCGACTGACCGTTTACCTGTTCAACCGCAGCGTTGAGCATGCCCATTGCCAGAATCGCCCAGACCAGCGCCAGCAGATTCTTCTCCATTGGCCAGGCAGCGGCTGCACACAGGAGTGTCGCGACAACCAGCAGCAGTGGCAACGCACGGCGGTTGCCCAGGCGGGCGATGACAATACCCAACGCGTTGCCCGCGATGAACACGCCGATAGCCAGGCTCAGGCGAGCGGTCATGCCCATGTCGCCTTCGCCCAGCGCCACCGCCAGTCGCGTGGTGTTGCCGCTCATGAAAGAGACAAAGTCGCCCGTTGCCATGAAGCCAATGGCGTCCGTCATACCCGCCAGAACCGAAAGACTGGCGGCCAGAGTCATGCCGACCCGGGTCCGCCGTTTCTGTAACGCCACGTATCGAAAACGTGCATGAGTGAACGCTGACGGCATCGACGGTTCTCTGGAACGTTTAGGACTGCGATATCAAAGGGCGTTCTGTGATTCAAGGTAGCTTGGCGCGCACGATTCTCTTCGATTTGACTTCATCGGCGTAGGCCTTGAGTTGGTCCGCGTCGCTATAAAGGCGATTGACCATCTGCAGAATGGCCGTGACATCGACCTCTTTCATCTGCGACGCAAGCTTGAGAATTTCATCTGCGGTGGTTTCGAGGTTGGTGGCCGTGCCCTTGAGGTGCTTTTTCAGCTCCTGGGTCGACTTGTTGAGCGCCATGGGTTGTCCTGTCAGAAGTCATTGAATTCCATACCCTGAGCATGGCTTTTTCTGCGTGCGCGCGCAATCCGGCAAACGAAGTGTGACCGGACATGCTGAAAAATAAACACGCAACCCGGCCCGCCGTCCGTTCAGTCGTCGCGTGTCAGGACTTCCAACAGTTCAATCTCGAAAGTCAGGTCGGAGCCCGGCTGAATGTGAGCCCCCATTTTTCGGTCGCCGTAAGCGAGGTGAGCCGGGACGAACAACTTGCGACGCCCCCCGACTTGCATGCCCATCAAGCCCTGGTCCCAGCCTTTGATAACGCGCCCCGTACCGATCACGCACTGAAAAGGCTTGCCGCGCTCGTGGGAAGAGTCGAAGACCGTGCCGTCGGTCAGGGTTCCGGTGTAATGGGTGGTGATCAATGCGCCCTTGACCACGGCCTTGCCTTCGCCAATCTGCAGATCGGTTATGAGTAGTTCGTCGTTCATTGCCAGACATCTCCTTGTGTGTGCGGCCAGGTTTCTCGCAGAAACTCAAGCGTCTGACAAGCGTTTAAACGCAAACGGGGAAGCCTCAGCTTCCCCGTTCGATGTTGCACACAGGCTGCTTACAGATTCTGCGAGCTGACCACCATCGCTTGCGCGATATTGGCTTTCTGCTCCTGGGTAAAACCGTCCCACACGTTGACCTTGGCGTAGTAGCCCAAACCGGCCAGGCAATACAGGCTCAAGGTCAGAATGATTGCGATGGAAACGAAGGTCCAGCGACCTTCATCGTTCTCACGGGTGAAGTCACGGGACTCGCTGTAATGCGACCCACGGGACAGAAGGCCGGAAGACAGGCGCTTGAGCCATTGGAACAGATGAACAACAACGATACGCAGCATGAAGCAAGATCCTCAAAGGTCAAAAAAACGCGTCGACTGCCATGCGTGCGACATTCTTTGGCCGCATGGCGTGCAAAAGCTAAAAACGAAAAAAGCCCGTCTATGACGGGCTTTCTTTTTATGATTCTTGTCAGGTGGCGTCAGGGATCAGCGAACAGCAGATCGGCCTGCGCAGGTGTGACGTTATTGCAACATTTTAAAACAATTGCCCATCGCCATCTACCGTGCATCGGGCGTCGTCAGACAACTGGTCATGAATTTGGGTGCGACAAAACGTCGCTCGGAAGGGGCTCGGACGATCAGGGCAGCCGTTTTTCCGTCAACTCTTGTAATACTTATTCGGCGCGCTAATCCGATCTGTGTATTGTAGGATCATCGCCCGTATCAAATTTCAGGACTGTATGAACACCCTCCAGGAACCTCCGAGTCGTTTTCCTTTTTCAGCATCGGGCTGTCCATTTGTCTGCATCCCATGCGGAATCAAGCCTGATTCAAGCCTCGCTTCATCCTCTCTTTTGCGTTCAAACCCTGCCCAAGGCTATTCAGCCTGCTCGGATGCCTCTCTGCATTCGGCGCCGAATTTCCGTGCTCAGCGCAACGCATCAGGCGCTCCCGCCCAACATTCTGTTCAGAAGGCTGACTAATTACCATGGAATGGATTGCTGACCCGACGGCCTGGCTTGGCCTGCTGACCCTTATCATTCTGGAACTGGTACTGGGTATCGATAACCTGGTATTCATCGCCATCCTGGCCGACAAGCTTCCGCCTGCACAACGCGACAAGGCACGTGTGATCGGTCTGTCGCTGGCATTGATCATGCGCCTTGGCCTGCTGGCCAGTATTTCCTGGATGGTCACGCTGACCGAGCCCTTGTTCGACATTTTTGGCAAGACGTTCTCCGGCCGCGACCTGATCATGCTGTTCGGTGGTGTGTTCCTGCTGTTCAAGGCCACCATGGAATTGCACGAGCGACTGGAAGGCCACGTCAGTCAGAAAGCCGGCAATGCCGGATACGCGCTGTTCTGGCCTATCGTGGCGCAGATCGTAGTGCTTGATGCGGTGTTCTCGCTCGACGCTGTTATTACTGCGGTGGGCATGGTCGAGCACCTGTCGGTGATGATGATTGCGGTCATCTTCTCCATCGGCCTGATGATGATTGCGAGCAAACCGTTGACCAAGTTCGTCAACAGTCGCCCGACCGTCATCATGCTGTGCCTGGGCTTCCTGATGATGATCGGCTTCAGCCTGACCGCTGAGGGCCTGGGCTTCCACATTCCAAAAGGCTATCTGTATGCGGCCATCGGTTTCTCGATCCTTATCGAGGTGTTCAACCAGATCGCCCGCAAGCGCAGCAAGAAGTCCGCGCATGGTCATCTTCCACGCCGTGAGCGTGCTGCCCATGCGGTCATGCGCCTGCTGGGTGGTCGCAGGCTGGAATCGGGTGATGTCGACGAAGAAATCATTGAAATGATGGAGGGCGAGAGCGCCGAGCCAGTGTTCGACCGTCGCGAGCGCGTGATGATCAGCGGTGTTCTGCAGTTGGCAGAGCGTCCGATTCGTACCGTGATGACGCCGCGCGCCGAGATCGATTACATCGACCTGAGCGACGACGCTGACAAGATCCGCCTGAAATTGATGCACTCGTCCTATTCGCGCCTGCCATTGATCGGCGAGGGCGGCATTGATGAACCGCTGGGCTTCGTTCACAAAAAGGAACTGCTCAAGGAGTTGCTGTCCGGTAACGAGCCTGACCTGAAGCTGCTGTCGCGCAAGGCCATCAACCTGCTGGAGAACTTCACGATCCTCAATGCACTGGAACAGATGCGCAAGGAGTCGACCCACATCGCGTTCGTGGTCAATGAGTTCGGTGATTTTATCGGTGTGCTGAGCATGACCGACATTCTGGAGTCCATCGCCGGCCAGTTGCCTGACGCCAGCGAAGTGGAAGGTCCGGACATCGTGGCGCAGGGTGATGATTTCATTGTCTCGGGCGCGTTGAACCTGAGCCTGATCCGCGAGCGGACCGGTTTCCAGGCCAAGGCCACCGACGATTATCAGACACTGGCCGGGCTGGTCATGAGCCTGCTGGATCGTCTGCCCACTATGGGCGACAGCCTTCAGTGGCAGGGCTGGGATCTGAAGGTTGTCGGTGTGGAAGAACGCCGTGTCACCCGTGTATTGCTGCAGCGTCAGCCGGAAGTCGGCGCTGGCAAATAGCGATACGGGACGTCAGTGATAAACGGGCCGAAAGGCCCGTTTTTCGTGGTGTTGCGGTTGGTCGTCCGGTCGCAACGAAGGCCTTTCAAGCGTGGTCTATCCTGCGACAACCACGTGGCTTCACCGTGCAGTCAGCCACTTCACAACGGAGACTGCCATGACTGCTGCCTTCATCTTCAACCCCAACCTGACCTACGACGTCATCTCCAGCCGCAAGCGCTATCCGGTATGGCGCATTCGTGAACGTAAGGTTTACGCCTACCTCGAACATGACCCGCGAAGGGACTGGAGTGGCGAAATAGGCACACTCAGCCTCGGGACCCCGCAACGTCTGGTCGACCATGACGGGCAGACCATCGCGTACATCGTGGGGACCGAAGTACGTGACACCAAGGGACACCGTTTCTCGCTGAGCGAGGTCAAGGAATAGGCCGTCAGACAATAAAGCTTCAAGGGATTAAACGCTGAGGGATGCAGGGAAGATGGCTCCCTTCAAGGTCGCAACCTGACCTGACGTGAGGGAGCCTGCACCAGACGGGCTATTTGCGGCGGGGGCGTGACACGACAGACTCGATGTTCTTGCGACCAATCAGCATGGGTCGCGCAGGTTCTTGAACCTCAGGCGCTTCGCCCAGCCATTTGAACATCACCAGACAATCCACCAGCCCCAGGCGGGCATGCCGATAAGCATTGGGCAAGCGACCTACTGTTTCAAAACCGAGCTTGTGCCACAGCGCGACGGCCACTTCATTGGTGGCAACCACCGAATTGAACTGCATTGCCAGAAAGCCGCTGTCGCGCGCAAGCTGCTGCGAGTGCTCACACATCAACCGCGCCACCCCACGACCCCGCGCTGCGTCCGTCACCATATAGCCACAGTTGCAGACATGACTCCCCGGACCCGCCGCGTTCGCCTTCAGGTAATAACTGCCCAGCAGCTGACCGTCTTCTTCCGCAATCAGCGTGTGCAGGGGTAGCTTCATCCATACGTCACGAGCCTGTTCGAAGGTCAGCGTCGGGTCGTAGGCGTAGGTTTCCTGCGCCTGGACGACCGAATGGAAGGTCGGCCAGAAGTGGTCGAAGTCGTCTGGGGTCATGGGGCGGATGTGGATCATTTGGGGCCTTTGGTGAAGGTATTTCGGGGCTGAGTGCGATGCAGAGCACCTTATTCGCTGGGTGGCGAGGGTGCAAGGGGAGCAGGTCATCTGCGGTGACTGCGGTTCGTAGCAATGAACCACTCACTGCGCCCCCTGATCCATTTGATACAAGAATGAAAAATTGTCCGCCTTGGGGGAGATATCGATCCCTTCCGCTTCCAGAGATCGGTAGTAATCTTCAATGTTCAAGGTATCGCTTATTCGAGCTCTCACGATGCAAGGTGATTGCTGCCACGGGTAGCGCTTCAATTGCTCAGTCAACCGTTTTTCACCGGCTGCTTTCCAGCTCTTTATCGACTGGTCTCGCCATCGGCGTTCAGGTCGGCCGGTTCGTGCATCATGGGCTGCAGTTACCGGGTCCAGGTGCCGACTTTGTTCCAGTACTGGCAGGTCTGGCAGCGGGTGGGTAACGTCCATGTAACGCTGCAGGCTGTCCCAGAATGCCAATGCATTGACCTTGTCCAGCCCCAGCGCATGGACCTTGACGGCCAGGCAAAGCTTTTTGTTGGTGTAGCGGTGGTATAGCCATATGATATAGTCATGAGAACCATGGCCTGTCGGTATGGTCCTGAGTACCGGATCAAACTCCTCGAATGGTGCGACGAACAGTGTCCTGAAGCGTCGCTTGAAACGCACCATTCCATCGATGCGGTTGAATTCGCTGCCATCGTGTTTGCTGAACAGGCTGTAAAGGTGCAGCACGGCATCACAACCTATGGCACCCATGAAGTAGAGAAACGTGCCGATCCAGAATGAGATATGCATTTCGGTCGTGCCCCATAGGGTGCCGGTAACCCATAGAACAACGCTGGCGCAGACAACGAAACCCGTGATGTTTAAGCAGTGACCGGCCTTTCTGGTTGTTATGGAAAGTAATGGAGAGGCTAAAAGCAAAACAGCTGAGAGTGTCGCAATCAGGGTGGCAAGCGCAGTGCCGGTGTTGCCGTTACCAAGTTCGGATGTTATATCGGTGGATATACCTACTCCCCAAAATAGCCATAAAAAAGAAAAACAGACTATTTTCAAAGCAAATATCAAGTGCGGGACGTTCCCGGAGTACTGGAAGCGCCAGCGCTGAGCGTCGCAGTAGGCTTCCGGTTCCTTGTTTTTTTCTTGGTTTTCGTAGATTTTATGCTCGTTTGCCTGAAGCTGGGCTGTGATCTCTATTGCGGAATCCAGACGGGCGTAATGCCCGAACGAAAGAGAGGTAGCACTCCTGGAGTTGCAATTTGAGGTTCTGATAGGCGTAGGAAGGTGCTTCGTAATGTCGCTGCGGTAGGCAGAAGATTTATATTTAATATTAAGAGGGTTCATAAGGGGTGCTCATTTGTTTCGATCTGCCAATACAGCACCTCGTCATTTGAAAAATTGTCTTTCGGCAGACGACGATGACTGTTCATAAAAGGTTTCCAGTTTGCGGGGGCTGGCTGTGGCAACACGAGAGGCTGCGTGTCAGGTTCCGCGTAAAGTTCGGCTTGCAAGCAAACTCTTAGACCTTCAGTCATTTGGTATCGATAACGCTGTCTCATACTGAGAACAGGCGTTTCGAAAAAAGAAGGCAGCACATAGATCACGCTAGTCGCATCCAATGCTATCGCCCCGAGCTTGGGCGAGCCGGTAATCATGGCGATGGCGTTCCAGAGCGCGGGCGGCCAGATGGGTGCCGCGGTCGCGGTAGGTAAACAGGCCGGGGTAATCGTAATCCTCTAGGTCCGGCCGGGCGTCGCCGGGTACCGCACCCTGCATGGTCAGGCGCGGCTTTTCGAAATGGTAATCGCGGCGCGTGGTGCGAGTCGGCCGGGTTTCAAGCCGCAGGTTGAAGCGCTGGACGACGGGCGTTTCGGCGACCATCGCGCTGTCTTGTCGATACACCACGGGCGCCAGTTTGGGAAACACCGCCTGATCCTCGCCGAACACCAGCAGGTGGGCAGCGGGGCTGTGTTCGAAGTGATAATGCAGGCCTTCCTCCTCGCACAGACGCTGAATGAAGTGCAGATCCGATTCGTGGTACTGCACGCAGTACTCACGCTCGGGATAGACGCTGGCGAGCTGGAAACGATAAGTGGTGGCAAGCAGGCCATGCTCTTCCAGTATCAGGGCAATGATCTGCGGCACCGTACGGTGCTGAAAGATGCGTTGATTGATGCGGTGGCCGAGGCGGGCCAGATGCGGGCGCAAGGTGATCGAGTAACGGGTCAGACGTTGCCCCGAATCGCCTTGGGCGATGCGGTCGATCAAACCGTGAATGCCGCCGTTGTCCGGTGCGAACTGCAAAAAGGCAGGACGGTTAAGCAGGCTTTCCAGATCCAGGCAGGACGACTCGCTGAGCAGATCCAGGGTAAAGGTGAACGGCTGACTGATGGCTTCCCGGCCGTTGAAGGCGAGCACCTGAAAGTCATGATCGACGCCATCAAGGTTGAGCTTGAAATCATGCTTGCTTGAAGATTCAGACCTCATGGCTTATCCCATGTCGAAGTGAGGTAAAGAACCATCGACCCTTACGGGTCGATGGTGTTAATTACTCAGCCTTTTCTTTCCCATGGGTGCGCCAGTCGTCAGAACCCGAGGTTCCGCACGTTTCATGAGTCCAAGTGATTTTCCGGTAAGCGAAATGCACGTCCTGAAGGTGAGTGAAGCTGGCCTTCGCAGGATCTTGGCAGTTATGCATATAGTCCTTTATCTGGACGATGGTGGCGTCGGTCAAAAGAGTTGTGTAGTAAAGCTCCTGATTGCCGTTGACTGATGTGCGGTACCACTGGATCTTGACTTCACTCAAACACTCGCCCGACGTCAGTGCTGCCTGCAGCAACGGTGAGGCTTTATCGAAAATCTTCGTGATACATAAAGGCTTGTGTATCCGCAGTCCGCTGGGTTGACCCGTCTGGGGGTCGCAAGGAATGACAACCTCATGGCTGAACGCTTGTACCAGAGCCTGATCTTCGTGACCTTCCTGGTAAATATTCCCCACTGAATGCGCGGTAAATGCACCTTCAGTTATAAGCTTCTGTTTTACCCCTGTGATGGATATGTAAGCAGGTGTTGCCATTATAAACTCTCCTGATATTTGATTGGCCAGCTGGAACTCGACGTGCCGGCTAGCAGGTGATTAACAAGAACTATGCCAATTAACTGTATGCCCAGTATCTCAAGGCTTTGATTAAGCATGGATGAGTCCTCTTATTCACAGGGCGGTACTTTTTTGCCGAAAAGTGCGCATGTCTTTGCGCACGTGGAGGATTTTCTGCGCATTCGTATGGATACCTCGACATTTATTAGGGGAGGGCGGTTGGGTTTGGCGCAATATTCGGCGAAGGTGTGCAATAAATAGCACGGTTGGTCAGGCGTCAAACAGTAGAAATGCCTGACTCATGCGTGCAAGAGCGTATTGTGTTAGCTCACAAGCATCATCTGCGTTCGCTTCCTACATTAAGACTATGCGGCGTTGTAGGAAAATTCTGAAAAGTTGCTCCGCGATATTGGGTCGCTTGTTAAACGTAGTGTGAGCAGTTAGTGTTTGCGCCGTTGGCCAATATCTACCAGTAACGATACTTGACGCATAAAGGAGGTAACAGTAAATGACTCATTCGGATACATTGTCTGCACGTTACCTCCATCTGGCAAAAAGTCCTGTATCCAGTCATGGCTATGCGGGCAACGACGTCCGCTTTTCCGAGGAGTTTGAAACCTTGGAAGCACGACTGAATAGCGAGCAGTCGGTTCTGGGGGCTGGAAAGGTTGACTGGTTAAAGGTTCGTGAAGAAAGCGAGAAGATCCTGCGTGATCAGTCGAGAGATCTACGTATTGCGAGTTGGTTGACATGGGCGCTTTATAAAGTTGAAGCGTTTCCAGGTTTATTGGCTGGCATCGGCATGCTGCGTTATCTCTGCGAACACCATTGGTCAGAGTTATATCCAGCTAAACACCGAACACGTATTGCCGCCTTTGCGTGGTTGCTGGTCAGGCTTGAGAAGGTTCTCGTCGACGATGTTTCAATAAAACAACAGCTTCTGTTGTTTCAGCGTTTATCGGGTCATCTTGATGGGCTCGATGAGTCGCTGAGGCGGCATCTGGGTGAAGAAGCACCATTGATCTTGCCGGCTCGCAGGCGATTGGCCCGAATGCTCCAGGCCGCCTCGCAAAACGAAAGCAAGCCTACGATCACTGAGCAGGTCAAGGAGGTGGCTACCCAGTTTTTCAGCCAGCCTTCTGTGAATAATGACAAAGATGCCCGCAAGGCTCTTGGTACGCAGCAGGATTTAACCCAGTCCCTGTGCGCTTGGTGGCTAAGGCAGAAAGCCACTGATGTCCGCGCGTTTCGTCTGAATCGTACGGTGCTCTGGCTTACGGTTGATACTGCCCCGGCGTGTAACTCCGAGCGCATAACAGCATTGCGTGGCTTGCCCATAGACCGATTGAGCAATTACAAAGAACGTTTTGAGCATGGCAAATATGCGGACCTGATTGTGGACCTTGAGTCGAGCATCGCTCGTTCTCCCTTCTGGTTCGACGGTCAACGAAGGGTATGGGAATGTCTGCAGGGGCTCAACGCGGAACTCTCCATGCGTGAAGTGGAAGTTCATTTCGCTCTTTTTTTGCAACGAGTACCTGGCATCACCGAATTGCGTTTCCATGACGGTATGCCCTTTGCCGATGATGAAACACAGAGTTGGATATCGACGCATGTGATGCCTCACGTATGTCCTACTCAACCCGAACTTGCTCAGAGCAATACCGGCGTCCAGCCAGCCTGGAATGCTGTTCTGAATGAAATGATTCAGAGGCTGCACAAGGACGGTCTGAAGTTTGCGGTCAGGGAATTGACCCGGCACCTCATGAGCGCGACCAGTGAACGTGAGCGTTTTTTCTGGCAATTCAGCATCGCTCGCCTCTGCCACCGTGCAAAAAAATATGAGTTGGCCAAAGTTCAACTCGAACTGCTTGATCAAGAGCTTGAGAGGAAGGGACTTGAGACATGGGAGGCCGAAGCGTTCCTGGACATTTCCCGGCTTCTATACAGTTGTCACGATAAGCTTCCGCCTGACCGGATTTCACGAGTGAGCAAAGACGAAATCTACCGGCGGTTATGCAAATATGATTTTGAAACCGTGCTGAATAAAATATAAGTGCTGTCATAAGCAAGGAGTGAATACAGTGGCAAAAGAAGGCTCTGTCGCGCCCAAGGAACGTATCAATGTTACTTTTAAACCGGCGACTGGTGACGCACAGGAAGAAATAGAGCTTCCGTTCAAGTTGTTGGTGTTGGGTGATTTTATTCAGCGCACGGATGAGCGAAAGCTTGAGACGCGCAAGTCCATCAGCGTTGATAAACACAATTTTGATGACGTGCTTGCGAAACAGAATCTGAGGCTTTCACTGAGTGTTCCCAATCGGCTACGGGATGAAGGCGAGACTGAAGAGTTGGCGATCGATGTCAGCGTCCATGCAATGACTGATTTCAACCCGGCCAGCCTCGTGGAACAAATCCCGGAGCTCAGGAAACTCATGGAATTGCGTGACGCCCTGATGGCCCTCAAAGGACCGTTGGGCAACGCGCCTGCATTTCGCAAGGCGATTGAAAATGTGCTTGCAGACAAGGCTTCACGTGATCGGGTACTCGGTGAGTTAGGGCTCGATGCGGTAACGGAATGAAGTATCTGGAACGTCAGGAAGAAAATTTATGAGCACCATCACTGCACAACAGGATAACCACGACAATGTCGAGTACGGCATTCTCGACCAGATCATCGCCGAGACCAGAATGTCTCCGGGCGATGAAGCCTATGCGATAGCAAAGCGTGGTGTTGCCGCTTTCATCGAGGAGTTACTGAAACCGCATAACAGCGCGGAGCCGGTAAAAAAGGCGCTTGTCGATCGAATGATTACCGAGATCGATGTGAAGTTGAGCCGGCAGATGGACGAGATCCTGCATCATTCCGAGTTTCAGTCGCTCGAGTCTTCGTGGCGTGGCTTGAAGTTGCTGATCGACCGAACGGATTTCCGGGAAAACATCAAGGTCGAGATGCTGAGTGTTTCAAAGCAGGATCTGTTCGATGACTTCGAAGATTCTCCAGAAGTGATGCAGTCCGGTCTTTACAAGCACGTGTATACGGCGGAGTACGGTCAGTTCGGAGGAAATCCGGTAGGTGCGATCATCGCAAACTACTACTTTTCGCCCAGCGCTCCGGACGTCAAGACGATGCAGTACGTTTCCAGCGTCGCCTGCATGGCCCATGCGCCCTTCATTGCGGCCGCCGGGCCTCAGTTCTTTGGTCTTGAGCAATTCACCAGCCTGCCTGATCTCAAGGATCTGAAGGACCATTTCGAAGGTCCGCAGTTTGCCAAATGGCAGAGTTTTCGGCAGCAAGAGGACGCCCGATACTTCGCCTTGACGGTCCCTCGGTTTCTGCTGCGCAGCCCCTATGATCCCCAGGAAAATCCGGTCAAGACATTCTCCTACCGGGAGAACGTCGCGAATGCTCACGAGCATTATCTCTGGGGGAACACCGCCTATGCGTTTGCTACCCGGTTTACCGACAGTTTCGCCAAGTTTCGCTGGTGTCCCAATATCATAGGGCCGCAGAGCGGTGGAGCTGTTGAGGACCTCCCTCTGCATCATTTTGACAGTCTGGGTGAGATTGAAACCAAGGTGCCGACCGAAGTGTTGGTGTCCGACCGTCGAGAATATGAACTCGCAGAGGAGGGCTTCATTGCGTTGACGATGCGCAAGGGAAGTGACAACGCCGCTTTCTTCTCTGCCAGCTCCGTACAAAAGGCCAAGTTCTTCGGAAACAATCCGGAGGGTAAAGTGGCCGAGCTCAATTACAAGTTGGGTACTCAACTGCCTTACATGATGATAGTTAATCGCCTGGCCCACTACATCAAGGTGCTTCAGCGCGAACAGATCGGGTCATGGAAAGAGCGTACGGACCTTGAACTGCAACTCAACAAGTGGATACGGCAATACGTTTCCGATCAGGAAAATCCCGGGGCTGAGGTCCGCGGTCGACGGCCATTGCGTGCGGCGCAGATTACAGTGAGTGATGTCGAAGGCGACCCGGGTTGGTACAAGGTTGCTCTTAACGTGCGTCCGCATTTCAAGTACATGGGGGCCTCTTTTACATTGTCGCTGGTCGGGAAAATGGATAAGGAATGATCCGTTGCACGAGTCTGTTTGAACGGCTGGCCGGGGTACCTGAAAAGCGGCTCTGTTTGAACCGGGAAACTCAGCTTGTGACGTCGGTTGCCGTTCATCTTTCAAGAATGTTGAGTACTCGGGCGGGTAGCGTTCAGACGCTGCCCGATTACGGTCTTCCGGATTTGAATGATCTGCGATTCAGCCTGAACGATGTGATGCGCAATTCCCGGAAGGCCATTGAAGATTTTATTTGCGCTTATGAGCCGCGGCTCATGAATGTTCGCGTTGTTTCCGAGTCGCGCGACGACAATGCGCTTGAACTTGGCTTCCACATCCAGGCGGTTGTGAATATCGATGGCGTGAACAAGGAGGTGCTTTTTCAAGCGGTGCTGAATGGCCGTGGGCGCGTCGATGTAAAGGTGTGATCAATCTGGGCGGGGCGGCATGTCTACGTGAACGTATGCGTCAGGTATGTCGTTCCTTAATGCCTCTATTCACCGTTCTCGGTGAACTTGGAACAGGTAATGAACGTTGTCTTTCAATGACTACTATCAGGATGAACTTTCAGCCTTGCGTCAGCTGGGCCGTCGTTTTTCCGAGCGTAATCCTGCACTGGCGCCTTTTTTGGGCCAGGCGGGGCGTGATCCTGATGTCGAGCGATTGCTCGAGGGGTTCGCGTTCCTGACAGGACGGCTGCGTCAGAAGCTGGACGATGAGTTGCCAGAATTGACTCACTCATTAATGAATTTGCTCTGGCCCAATTATCTGCGACCGCTGCCGTCGGTGAGCATGCTTCAGTTCGAGCCACTGCTTCGGTCCGGGCCCGCAGTGCTGGTTGATCGATCCACTCCTGTTGAAAGCGATCCGGTAGATGGGCGTGTCTGTCGTTTTCGCACGTGCTTCGCAACCGAGGTCTTGCCGCTTGAACTCAAGGAACTGCGTCACTCGTCGATCAGCGATGGGGCAACCCTGAAATTGTTTTTCGTCATGAGTTGCGAAGGTCACATTGGCGAACTGGAGTTAAAACGAATAAGACTGCATCTTGCGGGTGATCGTTATGTCAGTCAGGCCTTGTATCTCGCGCTGATGCGTAAACTCGAGGGTGTCACTCTCAGCGTGCTCGATGCTGAGGGGCGTCTGATTGATGACGCTCATGGAAATACCATTGAACTTGATATTCCGGTCACTGAAGTGCAGCCAGTTGGCTTTGCTGAAGAAGAAGCATTGATACCTTATCCTTTCAATACATTCAGAGGTTACCGCTACCTGCAGGAATATTTTTTCTTTCAGGAAAAATTCATGTTTGTCGACGTCACGGGCTTGAGTGTTCTGAGTGCGTTGCCCGAATCTATTATCAAACATGCCCGTGGCATACAGTTGACCTTGAACATCAAGGGTGCTGAAATCCAGCGTCTTCGGCCCACCCTCGATCATGTAAAGCTGTACTGCACACCGATCGTGAATTTATTCAAACAGGATGCCTTGCCCATCCTGGTCGACGCCAAGCGAGATGATTATCTTCTCGTCCCGTCCAGAGATGATCTCGACAGTTGTGCAGTGTATTCAGTGGATCGGGTAACCGGTTGGCAATCTGGTGGTCTTGGCTATCAGGACTATGCCTCGTTTGAATCGTTCGAACATGATTCAGGGCAAGGCTCGACGAAAACCAAGCCTTTCTACAGCGCTCGGCAGCGCCCCTCCATGCAGTACGATGGCCTGGATACTTATTTAAGCTTTGATCATCGAAGTGCTGAATACCCTGAAACGGTATCCGTCGAGCTGAGCTGTACCAATCATGACCTTCCATTGCAGATCAAAGCCGGTGGTATCTGCAGGTCCTGTGACGGAACGCCGGATTTCCTTCGTTTCAGAAATATCACTCCGGCCACACCCAGCTATGCGCCTCCTGTCAGTCGCGATTTTCTATGGCGTGTGATCAGTAACATGTCGTTGAACTATCTGTCACTCGCCAATATCGACGCGTTGAAAGTTGTACTCGAAACTTATGATTTACCTCGTTATCACGATCAGCAAGCCGAACGGGCCAGTCGGCATCTTCTCAAGGGGCTTGAATCAATAAGCCATCGTCCCGCGGATCGACTTTACAAGGGGCGGCCCGTGCGGGGCGTCACGACAGAGTTGGTGATCAATCCCGACGGTTATGAGGGCGAAGGCACTCTATTTCTGTTTGCATCAGTACTGAACGAGTTTTTCGCACTGTATGCCAGCCTCAACTCTTTCCATGAACTGAGTGTGAAAAGTACACACGGAGAATTTTACAAATGGACACCGCGCATGGGACTCCAGCCGCTTCTTTAGTTGCACTCAGTCACAGGATCCGTGAGTACTCCATTTATCAGGCGATCCCTCTGATCCTGGAGGTGCTTCGCGAGATTCATCCCAAGGCTGATGATGAGTCGCTGCATGACTTTCTTTTACTTCATGCGAACCCGGGCCTTGGCTTTCCCGGAAGCGATATCGAACGTCTCGAACTGTTTGAATGGCATGGGAAACTTCACGTGAGGCTATGCCTGAATGTTATCAGCCTGGTCGGCTCCGGCTCGCCGCTGCCAGCCTTCTACGGCGAGCAGGTCTTGGACGAGGAGGGTGACTTCAGCGTAACGCGCGATTTTCTTGATGTTTTTCATCACCGGCTTCAGAAGCTCATGTTGCCTGTCTGGCGCAAGTACCGTTATCACGCGGTGTTTGCTCATGGTGCGACCGATCATTTTTCCGAGCATCTGTTTGCATTGATCGGACTGGGTGGCGAAAGGATCAGGGAAGCTGCCGACCTAGACTGGAAGCGGCTCCTGCCTTACCTGGGGCTGCTCAGCTTGCGCGCGCACTCTGCGGCGCTGATCGAATCGGTCCTGCGTTATTACTTCAACCATGCCGATTTCTTCATTGAGCAGTGTGCAGAGCGTGTTGTTCACATCACCCGTGAACAGCGCAACTTTCTGGGTGGAAACCATAGTCAGCTCGGGCAGGACGCCGTTCTTGGTGAGCGGATTCGAGACCGAAGCGGCAAGTTTCGTATCCACATCAGGCGACTGTGCTGGGACAGCTTTCACAAATTTCTACCTCAGGGCGCCTCGAATCAGCCTCTCAGTGCCTTGGTGCGGTTCACGCAACGAGACTTTCTTGAGTACGACGTCTGTCTTGCCCTGCTGCGGGAAGAAATTCGGGCCCTGTGCATTGGTGAAAAGAATACCTGCCGCCTCGGCTGGACCAGTTGGCTGGGGCATGAGCGTGCCGACGGTATGGTGACGCTTGGCCAGTCGATTCATTAAGGATAGATAGTCATGATCAATGTAGATCTGCAGCAACTGGTCAATGCACTGGACGCGCCCACCCGGATGAATCTGGAGAGCTGCGCAGCGCGTTGTGTAACGAGAGGAGGCAGCAGGATTCTTGTGGAGGATCTGCTGCTTGCCCTTCTGGAACGTCCGGACAGTCTTCTTTCCCGTGCGCTTTTGGATGCTGATGTCGACTCTGCGCATTTTGCGTCTTTGCTGCAGCCGGGTATGGAGCAAAGCGCCTCTCGCAATCCTGTATTTGCGCCGGAACTCGTGCAGTGGCTACAGGACGCGCTGCTCGTGGCCAATCTTGAACTGAGCCAAAGCCACATTGAACAGGCCGCACTCGTTCTTGCACTGTTGCGCAATCCGATTCGATACGCAGGCAGCCGCTATCAACCACTGCTGAGCAGGATCAATGCAGATCGCTTGAAGGATTTCTCTCTTGCCGAGCAGCATGATCCCGAAGGCCATTTGCCTGAACGGACAGATGAATCACTACTGAAACGCTTCACTCACAACCTGACACAGCGGGCGCGTGAGGGTCGGCTTGATCCCGTCCTTTGCCGGGATGAAGCGATTCGGCAGATGATTGACGTGCTCTCCCGAAGACGCAAGAACAATCCGATCGTGGTAGGCGAAGCCGGGGTCGGTAAAACCGCGATTGTCGAAGGCCTGGCGCTGAGAGTAGTCCAGGGTGAAGTGCCTGAGTCTCTCAAGGATGTTGAACTGCTGACACTGGATATGGGCCTGCTGCAGGCCGGGGCGAGCATCAAGGGTGAGTTCGAGCGTCGTCTGAACGGGGTGATCGAGGAGGTCAGGGCATCAGCGCGCAGCATCATCCTGTTTATCGACGAAGCCCACACTTTGATTGGCGCAGGAGGACAGCCAGGCGGTTCCGACGCTGCCAACCTGCTCAAGCCTGCGCTGGCCCGAGGTGAGCTTCGGACAATCGCAGCGACAACCTGGTCGGAGTACAAAAAGTATTTCGAGAAGGATCCGGCGCTGGCACGCCGTTTCCAGCCGGTTCGCCTGCTGGAGCCTACAGTGGAAGAGGCAATAGTCATTCTGCGTGGCCTTGCTGCGACCTATGAAAAAAGCCACGGTGTGTATCTGCGTGATGATGCTGTGGTCGCAGCGGCTCGGCTATCGGCGCGCTATCTCACCGGTCGGCAGCTACCGGACAAGGCGGTTGATCTGCTTGATACCGCCTGCGCCCGTGTTCGCATCAGCCTGGCAGCCGCGCCGCAACAATTGGAGCGCCTGCGTACCCGGTTCGCCGAGGACCAGCGTCAGCTCGACGCCTTGCGACGAGACTCACAGGCCGGGTTGGGTGTTGATGAACGGGCTCTGTTGACACTTGAGGAAAGCCTTCATGAACTCCGGAAGCGAAAAAGCGACGTTGAAACCTTATGGAACCAGCAACGCGCCAATGTCGAACAGTTACTCAATCTGCGTCAGCAGTTGTCCGAACTGCGCGAGAAGCGCGACCTGAAGGAAAAGACTGATATCGAGCATCCTCATCAATTGTGTGCGCTCATAGAGTCGCTGGAAACGGAGCTGACAGGTGTTCATAAAGCCCTGACCGAAGGTGAGGCAGCGGAGCGACTGGTCAGTTTTGAAGTGTGCCCTCGATTGATCGCCGAGGTGGTCAGCGGCTGGACCGGCATCCCGCTTTCACAGCTTGCACAGGAACACAGTTCGAAAGTTGCCGATTTCGCACAGGACCTGAAAAAACGTATTCGTGGCCAGGACCAGGCTGTTCATGTGCTTGACCGAGCGATGCGTGCCGCGGCGGCAGGCCTTAACAAGCCGGATGCTCCGGCCGGTGTCTATCTTCTGGCAGGCCCCAGTGGCGTGGGCAAGACCGAAACAGCCATTGCGCTGGCTGACTTGTTGTATGGCGGTGAGCGTTTTCTCACGGTCATCAACATGTCCGAATTTCAAGAGAAACATACGGTTTCCCGCCTGATAGGCGCGCCGCCCGGTTATGTCGGGTACGGAGAGGGTGGTCTGCTCACCGAGGCTGTTCGACAAAAGCCATATTCGGTCATTCTGCTGGATGAGGTGGAGAAGGCCGATCCCGATGTGATGAATCTGTTTTATCAAATATTTGATAAAGGCATTGCCAATGACGGTGAGGGTCGGGAAATCGACTTTCGCAACACGCTTATTCTTATGACGACCAATCTTGGAAGCGAACTCATTGCGACGTGTTGCCAGACAGATCAACGACCTGATGTCGAGCAACTCGAAGCACGCATTCGCCCGGTTCTGATCGCGCATTTCAAGCCTGCACTTCTGGCAAGGATGCAAGTCGTGCCGTACTACCCGATTTCTGGAGAGATACTGCGCGAACTGATCGAACTCAAGCTCATACGCCTGGGAGAACGGTTGAAAAGTCGAGGACTCACCTTCGCGTATTCAAAGTGTCTCGTTTCGTTCTTGCTTGAACGATGCTCGCAAGGCGATACGGGGGCGCGGTTTGTGGATCGCCTGCTGGACACCTGCCTCATTCCGTTGATTGCCAATCGTCTGCTCGGCGCCATGTCCGACGGTCAGGGCATTCAACGCGTTTACGCGACGCTGGATCCTGCCGGCCTCATTGTCTGTGAGTTCGATTGAGATGACGTCGATGTTTAACGCTGTCCAGAATCCGCTGGACTACGCGCATACGCTATGTTCGATCTACACCCGCCTGTCATGCGCTGGCGACAGTGAGTCGCTGCTCAACGGGTTTGCCCGGGCAGCCTGCCAGCTTGTCGGTTGTGAGCTGGCCCAGTTATTCCTCTTCGAAGCAGGCAATGAGCGGCTTGATCTGAAGGTGCAGGTGTTGAATGACATCATTCAGCCCGAAGCCGTCGCAGGTCATTATTCCGATTACAGTACGGAAAACCTGCTTCAGTTCGCTTTGTCTCAGAGCACGCCTGTCAGTGTGAATGAAGTGGACTCAGGCCTTTACGATACGAGCTTCCTGCCCTCAAGGCCGTCAGGCTGGAAGTCATTGTTGTGCGTGCGTCTAAGCACCAGAGATAACGTCACGACGGGGCTTCTGGTGTGCGCCAGCGAAGCAGCCAGATCACTCGAGTGCTTCGCGGCTTCATTGGAATCGCTGGGTTCTTTCGTACTTGCGCTGAAGGTTCTATTCGAGCGCCGCCATGCCCTCACGGGAATGCCGATACTGGAGTCCGGGTCCTCGAGTTACGGGCTGATCACCAAAAGCGAACCCATGCGTCAGACCTGTCAGCTGGTCGGCAAGGTTTTGCAAAGCGCTTACACCGTTCTGCTGACTGGCGAGACCGGGACGGGCAAGGAGGTCGTTGCCCGTGCCATCCATTCCTACGGACCCCGGCGCAAAAAAGCTTTTGTCGTGCAGAACTGCGCCGCGTTTCCCGAAAATCTTCTGGAAAGCGAGTTGTTCGGCTATCGAAAGGGGGCATTCACCGGCGCTGATCGCGATCGCCGCGGTCTTTTCGACATCGCGGATGGCGGCACGCTCCTGCTTGATGAAATAGGCGATATGCCCCTCGGACTCCAGGCAAAGCTTCTGCGAGTCTTGCAGGAAGGAGAAATACGTCCCCTGGGTTCAGACACGGTACGTAAAGTCGATGTGCGCATCATTGCTGCCACGCACAGGGATTTGCCAGCGCTGATAGCGCAAGGGCGTTTTCGCGAGGACCTTTATTACCGCCTCGCCCAGTTTCCCGTTTCGTTACCGCCGTTGCGGCATCGCGTGGAAGACATCGAACCGCTGGCCAGACAGTTTGCGTCCAGTGCCTGCATTTCGTTGCGACGTGAACCGGTACGGTGGTCGGAATCGGCACTGTCTTTTCTCTGTGACTATTCCTTCCCCGGCAATGTGCGGCAGTTGAAGGGGTTCGTCGAACGCGCTGTTCTGCTTAGCGAGGATGGACACCTGCTGCCGGAACACTTCCCTGTTGCAAGCGGTACCGAAGGTTCTTTTCACGGCGTGACGTTGCGTGAGCGCATGGAGCATTTCGAACGTGACGTATTGCTTGAATGCCTGCGTAAAAACAGTGGCAATCGAACGCTGACCGCGCGCAAGTTAGGTCTGTCACGACGCACATTGCTTTACCGGATGACGCGCCTGGATATAAACAGCGCCAGAAAGTGCTCCGCCAGGTGCCCCCAATAACCGGATCGTTAGTTTCATGGAGATACCTGATGAACTTCAGTCAGCGGAGGGCTGTTCTCTTTTTTTGTGCGCTATCGATTCTTCTGGTCGGGTGCAGTGGCCCATTGAAGTTCAGTGATAGTGAATATCGTGCCCTTGGGAATACGACGTCAAACAATCGCAATCGATGAATCAGAGAGATGTGTTGATGGAATTGGTGTTGGAAGTAATCAACCCGCCGGACCTCAAGGAGGGGTGCTCACCGTCGTGGCGCTTCAACCAGAGCGGCGGTGTTCTGGGACGCAGTCCAGAGTGTGAGTGGCGTATTGAAGATCAGGCGCTTTATGTGTCCAGGCAACATGCGCGTATCAGTCATGAAGACAACGTGTTCTACCTGACAGACATCAGTCGTAACGGCACTCTGCTTAATGGTGTTGAAACCCTTTATGCCGGCGAAAGGCGGTGCGTCAGGCATGGCGATACCTTTCGTATAGGGGACCTGGAATTGCGAGCTTGTCTGCTCGGCATCCGAAGCGAGCGGACCTGTCAAAAAGCGCAGTCATCTATTAACGGTCTCCCGGTTTTCGCTGAGCTCGATCCACTCGCTGTATGGCAGGCAGGTGATAAACGCCACTGTCGTTCCGATGAGCTTTCATCCTTGCTGGAAGAGCGGGTCGAGTTTCCAGGCATTGGTCGGTATTCATCCACAGATCGCGAACAGTTACGGTTGCCGGAGTTGATACCTGCACCCCTGCCGGCTGCCCAGCGTTATGCGAAGAGCGCTGACGAAATGACGGGTTTGTTCTGTCAGCGGCTTGCCGAAGCGCTCGATGTGGACCTGAGTGGCGTCGATTCGACAACGTGCGAGGCGTTGGCAATTGATGCAGCACGGCTGTTCAGACAGTGCATTGATGGTCTGGAGCACGGTTCATCGACTCGCAACGAGCTTGACTCTGAACTGGGGGGTTGCCGTCCGGCGTCAGGAACCGGCAGGGACCGACCTGTCGATTCACTGGATGCCAGCTCGATTATCCAGCTGCTTTTGCACCATCAGTCCGGGCAAGCGTCCCGAATGATTACTCAATCATTTCGCGCTTCCCAGTCCCATCAGGTTGCCCTTCTCGCAGGTTGCCGGGCCATGGCGCGCTCGGCTCTGGAGCATTTCTCCCCGCAACGGCTGCATTGGCAGTTTGAGCATGAAGACAAGTCCTGGCTACGGACCGCAGGCAGTCGATGGCGCGCTTATGTTCACCACCACCGGACCCTTGCTCAGGACGATCAATGGACTATGGGACTGTGGAACCGGGATTTTCTAAAGGCTTACGACGAACAGATCCGCCTGATCAACACCCTTTACCCGAACTGACTGAGAAAAACCTGAATGCCTATGTATTACGCCAGGCCAGTGATGCTGGCCATGTTCATGTTGCTGGGCGGCTGCTCGGCGCTGTCGCCTTATTCCACGCAGACGCGGCTGGAGATCAGCCTTACCGGGAGTGATCGACTCAATCCGGACCTCAACGGCCGACCTTCACCAACGGTGCTGCGCCTTATGGAGTTGAAGCATCCCGCAACGTTCCAGAGTGTGGATTTCTTTTCCCTCTACGACCGGGCCAAGGACGTGCTCGCTCAGGATCTGGTCGCGACGGAGGAACTGGAGTTGCGCCCCGGCGATCGCGTCGACCTGAAGCTCAAGCTTGAGCCTGGCAGTGCTTACGTCGGAGTGCTGGCTGCGTATCGCGATCTTCCCGAGGCGCGATGGCGCTATGTGATCCAGCTGACGCCCGAGGCGCTGACGCGGGCCGAATTCACGCTTGATGAAGCCGGTTTGCATCGCAGTGACGAAACCGTTTCAAGGGCAGGGAGCTAAGCATGAACGCTCACAAGGTTATCTGGCAGGAAGGCATGCTGCTGCGCCCTCAGCACTTTCAACACAATGATCGATACCACGACCAACAGATGAGGTTGTGCACGCAACTGACTGGCATACACATGTGGGGCTTTAAAACGGTTGAAATCAATCAACAGTTTTTAGGCTCGGGTCAGATTGTTATCAATCGGGCATCAGGTGTACTGCCGGACGGCACCTTTTTCGATTTGGGCGACAGGGATAAACCATTGGCATTGGAGATACCTCCAAACACGGCCAACACCGCAGTTTATCTGGCATTGCCGCTGGTGACGGGTAATTGCATCGAGGCACGCAGTGCCGACCAGCCGGAGGTGGTTGCCCGATTTACCACCTACGCCACCGCAATCGCCGATTCCAATGCCGGAGAAGATACCCGAACCGAAATACTCTGCGCCCGGCCCGAATTTCAATTGCTGCTGGGGGACCAGAAGACCGAGCACGCTTACGTAAAGCTCAAGGTGTGCCAGGTACTGGTCAGCACGCCTGACAATGCCGTCAGGCTCGACGATGGGTTCGTTCCTTCTTTCATCAATGCAGGCGGGTCGCCTTATCTGATGTCGTGTTTGAAGGAAGTCGTGAGCCTGCTTGGGAACAGAGGCAACGCCATCGCCGGACGAATCCGCTCCAACGGTCAGGCAGGCAGCGCCGAGGTCGGTGATTTCATGATGTTGCAGTTGATCAATCGAACGGAGCTGGTGCTTCAGCACTACCTGACCCAGCAGGACGTTCACCCCGAGCCGCTTTATCGTTCGCTTTTGGCATTGCTGGGCGAACTGTCGACCTTTGGTGCTGAAAGCAAGCGTCCGCTGCTGGACGGCCAGTATCAGCACAGCGATCAGGGTACGACGTTCAGAAAAGTGATGTTCGCGATTCGACAGGTCCTGTCGATGGTCCTTGAGCAGCACGCCATTGAACTGGAGCTGCAAGTGCGTCAGTACGGCGTGCTGGTTTCTCCGCGCGTGGATCGACAATTGCTGGGCTCAGCCTCGTTTGTGCTCGCAGCCCGGGCGCAATGCGATGCTGAAGAGCTGCGTCACCGGTTGCCTTCTCACCTGAAGGTCGGCTCGGTCGAAAGCATCCGCGAGCTGGTCAGTCTGCATCTGCCGGGCATGCGTCTCAGACCCTTGCCCGTAGCTCCGCGTCAGATCCCGTTCCATTCGAACCGAACCTATTTCAGTCTGGAACTCAGCGAGCAGGAGCAGGCGCAAGTGGATACGTCTGGCGGATTTGCCTTCCATGTTTCAGGCGATTTTGCAGGTCTTGAGCTGCAATTCTGGGCGGTCAGAAACTGATGGCAAAGGTAGTGGATATGCAAGACCACAATGAAAATCCTACCCGACTGCACGGGCAGCGCTCAGGTGATCACACTCACGAGCGGCTCACGTGTTCGGCCGGATTCCATCCGTTCGAAAGCCTTCAGGAACGGTTGACCTACAGTGCCCGACTGGCACCTGAAAAGCGTATGGACGTTCACATCAACCCCTTGATCGCTGCTGCAAGTGACCTGCTGCGGCACCTTTCAAGGCTAGCCGCTGCACCGGATGAAGAAGACATTCGTCCGTTGAACAGAACGCTGATCGGGCAAGTGAAACTGTTCGAGGCCCATGCCCATCATCACGCGATAGAACACGACCAGATGCTGGCGGCACGCTATGTGTTGTGCACGGTGCTCGACGAGGCTGTCCTGATCACCGCATGGGGCAGCGCCAGTAATTGGTCGACCATGAGTCTGCTGAGTCATTTCCATCAGGAGACGTTTGGCGGCGAGAAGTTTTTCCAATTGCTGGACAGACTGGGCAGTAATCCGGCCAGGCACCTGCACATGCTGGAACTGATGTACCTCTGTCTGGCTCTGGGGTTCAAGGGCAAGTACCGCGTCTCGCAACGGGGTGATGACGGACTGGACGATATTCGCGACGGCCTCTATCGGCAGATACGCCAGTTGCGAGGAGAGGTACCTATGACGCTTTCGCCGCATTGGCGTGGCTCGCAAGAGGACGCTTCGGAGCCGCCGCGGCTCGTGCCGTCCTGGCTGGTGATCATGTTCACACTGATGACAATGGCGGTGATGTATTCGGGGTTCGCCTGGGTGTTGGGCAAGCAGCGCGAGACGGTCCTCAGGCCTTATCAGTTCATTGATTCAGGGGCGCTTCAGCGCCAGTCGCACAACCGAGAGACCCGATGAAGACATTATTGAAAAAGTTGTTCTCCGTGCTGGGAAAAACCTGGGTCTGGTCGTTATTGCTGGTGCTCGTCATGAGCGCTCTGGTCTGGCTATTCGGGCCTTTGTTCGCGGTCGCCGAACACAGGTTTCTGGACAGCGCGACTTCGCGCCTGCTGGTTGCCATTGTGCTGTTGCTCGCCTGGGGGCTGGCAATGGTCTTCGTCGGTTGGCGAACGGGTAAAGGCGACGAAAAAAAACAGGGCAGCGACACCGAAAGGGAGCAGATGCACCAACGCATCGCAATTGACAAGGAACGTCAGGAGCTGACCCGCCGGTTCAAGGACGCCGTAAGGCTGATCAGGCGTTCGAGTCTTTACGACGGGCACGGCGATTCCGGGCGCCTGGAATTACCCTGGTACCTGATGATCGGCCCGCAAGGCAGTGGCAAGACCAGTCTGCTGGACTTTTCCGGGCTCGACTTCCCCCTCAACAAGGTTCAGCGCAAGCTCACGCGCGATACCAGCAGCACAAGCTATTGTGATTGGTATCTCACTGATCAGGCGGTGATCATGGACACCGCTGGCCGTTATCTGAGCCAGACGCAGACAGAAGTAGACAGCAGCGCATGGCGCACGCTGTTGTCATTGTTACGTGACAGACGCCGCGTGCGTCCTCTCAGTGGCGTGATGGTCACGTTACCCGTGGAGCTGTTGATCGACGACCCGTCGAATCGACTCGAGTCATTGGCCGAAACCGTTCGAACTCGTCTGGACGAGGTTCGTCGTCAACTGAGCATTGAGGTTCCCGTTTATCTCGTGCTGACCAAGGCTGACGCTATAGAGGGCTTCGATGAGTTCTTCGACCATTTGTCTCGTGAGGAAAGCCGGCAGGTACTGGGTTCCACGTTCGGCAAGGACGAGCGGGGCAGCGACGTTGATGTTGTCGGCAAGGCATTCGAATCGTTGTTGAAAAGGCTGGGCAGTCAAGTCATCACGCGGCTTCATCAGGAGCGCGACATTCAGCGACGTGGCCGAATGCTGGAGTTTCCTGATCAATTGGGACGCATCGGCAATAGTCTGAACATCTTCGTCGAGCTGGCCTTTTCGGGCAATCGTTACCAGCGTGCCAGCCATCTGCGCGGTTTTTACCTCACCCGTGCGCCTCACATGATTGATCAGGCTAGCCCGCTGCAAGAGCAGGCGGTTGGCGATCAGGACAGCAGTGGTCTGCCGTTACGACATGCCGGGCGCCCGCGATTCATCCATGACCTATTGGCACGGGTCATATTCCCGGAGTCCAGGCTGGCGATGCTCGACAAAAACGTGCGTCGACAGCTGGGTTGGAGACAACGTGCGATTCTTGGCAGCGCGTTCCTTGTGGTCGCGATGGCCGGTCTGGTGTGGGCGACCGGATTCAACGCCAACCACGACCGACTTGAAGCACTTCGTCTGGCCGCGCAACCGTTGGCCAGGCAGCACTTGCAGATAGGGCCACAGGATGACGTTTTGACGGTGCTTGATGCTCTGAACACTCATTACCAGTCCACGCGGGTGTTTCCCGATACAGCGGGGCTGTCCGTCTACGAGCGCAATGGCTTGTATCAAGGGCAGGCTGTCAACGAGGCGCTGCTGGCCAGTTACCATGCGCAATTGCAGCAATTGTTGTTACCTCGTCTGGCAGGCTTGCTCGAAGCACAGATGCAGGCTGCTGCACACGACCGCGAGCAGTTGTTGGGCAGTTTGCGCGCCTATCTGATGTTGACCCATCAGGAGCACCGGGATCGTGTCTGGCTGCGGGAATGGATCGCCGCTGACTGGTCGATACGCTATGCCGCTCATGCCCAGGCACGGCGTCAATTGAATGAGCATGTGCAACGTTTGCTGGATCTGCCGTTTGTCTATTCCGGCAACGCCGAGCTGGTGGCGCAGACTCGCCAGGTCTTGCGCAACGAGTCTCTGGCCAGTGTGGTTTATCGGGTACTGCGTGATAAGGCGCGCAGTCTTCCCGAATACAGCCTGGCGCAACGAATCGGTCCGCAACGGATGCTGCTGGCAGGCACCGACTATCGTATTCCGGGCTTTTACACACGTCATGGCTATCAGCAATATTTTGTGGTTCAGGGCTCGACAGTGGTCAGCGAAATTCTCAAGGACAACTGGGTGCTGGGCGAGAGCGCTGCGCTTGGTACTGCCGACTTGCGCCGGTTGATGATCGAACTGGAGCAGCTTTATTTCCGCGATTACGCCAATCACTGGTCCGAAGCTGTCGATCGGGCATCGTTGCAGCCGTTTGAAGGACCAAGGCAGGGGGCGTTGCAAATGGCCGGTCTGAGCGCCGCCAACTCGCCACTGGTGCAGTTGCTGGTTGAAATCCGGGACAACACCCGCTTTCCGACGGTGGCCGAAAGCCTCGACACACCGCCCGTCCCGGACAAGGCCGGTGCTGTGGGCAAAATCGCTTCAGCCATTGGCGGGCACGTACAGCAAGCGATAACCGAGGGCCTGCCCGACGCTGCGAAGAAGACGCTGCAACGTCGCTTCGATCCGTTGCATCGACTCCTGGATGAAGAAAATGCGCCCGGTGCTGACCTGATCTCCCTGTTCAGTGCGCTGGATGACGTTCAACTGCAAATGGCGGCGCTGGGCCGCTCTGGCCAGCCTGAACTGGCTGCATTCGAGATGGCCCGCAGCCGTATGGGCGGGCAGCGCGATGCGTTGAGCAGTCTGCGTAATACGGCTGCATCGCTGCCGCAGCCTGTGGCCGGATGGTTCAATGGATTGGCGGAAGATGTCTGGAGCCACGTCCTGCATCAGTCGTATCAGTACGTCAATCAGCGTTACAAGGATGAGTTGTACAGTTTCTATGGTCAGGCGCTCGACAAGCGTTATCCGTTTCACGCCCACAGCAGCAGCGATGTTGCGCTCAGCGATTTTCGCGAGTTTTTCAAATCTCAGGGGCTCGCTGATCGCTTCTTCAACAGCTACCTGAAACCTTTTGTCAGCGGCGAGCCAGGCCACTATCGCTTACGCAGCATCGACGGCTACAGCCTGCCGATGAGCCGGGCGTATCTTGATCAGATGTCTGCGGTGTACGCCATTCGCGACAGCTTTTTCGCGGAAAGCGCTCAGGAACCAAGGGTCCGGTTCAAGCTTGAGCCTTACACACTTGATCCGAATGTCAGCCGCGCCGAGTTTCGCCTGGGCAACCAGTCTATGGAGTATCGCCATGGGCCCATCGTACCCGTTGCTTTCACATGGCCGACCGAGATCGAGGGTGGCCGGGCCAGTTTGATCATGGACCGTATGGCCGGTCGCCCGATGGGCATCGAGAAGAATACTGGCCCCTGGTCACTGTTCCGCCTGCTGGACCTGATGCAGACCGAACCACTCAAGGGACGTGATGTTATGGTGTTGAAAGCCGATGTGGGCGGGATGCGGGCCAACTATCTGCTGCTGGGGCAGCGTTCTCCGAACCCCTTCGATATGTCGGTGTTACGAAGCTTGCGTATGCCAGCACAGCTTTGAACGTCCGGAAGGCGCAAGACAGGTTTCCCGATGTGCTCTCAGGCCGCTACAAAGTCGAGCGTCTGCTTGGCGCCGGCGGCATGGGAGTCGTCTATCAGGGCCGCGACCTGCTGCACGAGTTGATGGGCGAGCCTGATCCCTGCATCGCGATCAAGGTGCTCAACGATGATCTGGCGACGGCGAAGGACGCCGATGCACTGCTTTACAGCGAGTTTGCCCTGACACGGCACCTTCATCATCCGCATGTGGTTCGTCCTTTTGCGTTTGGCGTGGACGCCGATCGGCATCAAGCTTTTATGACGCTTGAATTCATGCGCGGTGTGCGCCTTGATCGACTCCTCAAGGCGCACACCGCAGGATTACCCTGGGAGCAGGCAAGAGGAATGGCGATAGCGCTGCTGGATGCCGTGGCACATGCTCACGAGAAAGGCGTACTGCATGGGGACGTGAAACCGGAAAATGTCATGCTCACTGAGCAAGGACTGCGACTTTTCGACTTTGGTCTCGGGCAGCCCGTCGATAGGGTTCTCAGCGGACTGCCGCAGATGAATCGACACTCCTTGCAGCCCTGGACGCCCCGTTATGTTGCGCCCGAGGTGCGTGATGGCGGCCCGCTCACAATGCAAGCCGATGTTTACGCCGTTGCACGAGTGCTTTACGAAATGGTCGCAGGAAGGAAAGCACTGGCTGATGCCGGTGACCTCCAATCCTGCCCGGTACGCGGCGCTTCATCGCTACTAAAACCCGAAGGTCTTCCGTCCGCATGTTGGTCTGAATTACGTGTGGCGCTGATGACTGATATTCGAGACAGAAAAATAAGCGCTCGCCAGATGCTTAACGCTTATAAGCGCGCGTCGAAGCGGCGGTTTTGGCGATGGGGTCAGGCAATGGTCAGCGATTAACGAACCGCGACGACCAGCGTCAATCCGTAGATCACACTTCATCAACCCTAAGGGATGTTTCAGGCAATGGTTGATGGCACATGATGTGTAGCGCCGATTCATGTAGCGAACCCACTTACTCAAGCAGTTGCACCAGATGTGGCTCCAGTGAAGACGCCTGCACATCAAGCAACACCAGCGTCACCGGCAATTTGAAACGACGCCGTCCCGCACTGCCGGGGTTGATGTAGAGCCGCTCCCCGCGCCATTCAATAAGTGGCTTGTGCGAATGCCCGGTGACCACCAGCCGCGTGTGCTCATCAAGCAGGGCGGGCACGTCGGCGATGTCGTGGACCAGCAATACCTGCCAGCCACCCAGTTCGAAAAGCAGATGGTCAGCGATGTCGTTCGCCCACGGCGAACCCACGTCGTTGTTGCCACGCACGATGTGCAGCGGGGCGATGGCCTTGAGCTGCTCGACGATCTCTGCGCTGCCAATGTCTCCGGCGTGGATGATCTGCTCGCAGCCTTGCAGGGCTTCCATGGCTTCTGGACGCAGCAAACCGTGGGTGTCGGAAATAATGCCGATTTTCATGAGGGCCTCGCAGCGATGTTGAGTGGGTTATGACCGTGAGAATTGATGGGTGTGCCTGCTGGAAAGTGGGTCTTGAAGAAAATAGTCTCGGGGTCACGGAACGCGGATGCTGCGAGTTGCGTCTGAGACGAGTTTGAGTTTTTCCACACGTATTAGCCGCTTAAAGGAATGACCCTTCGTATGACGGAACAGATTATTTATGGCGTCGAAGGCGAGAGCGCCGACTTCAAGGCTGCTGTAGCCAGTGCGCATCGCACGTTCAAGTTCTTCTGGAGAGAGCTGTCGTGGGAGCAGCGGCGCATCGTCAAGGCGCTGGACATGGCGGCGGTCAAGGTCTCGTTTGCGACCGATTCGACTGATTCGGACGGCCCTTCGGTCGAGAACATGTGGGTGACCGATATTGGGTTCGACGGCCACACACTTACCGGTGTGTTGATGAATGAGCCTCGCTGGGTCAACCAACTGAGTGCGGGCGATCCGGTGTCGGTGCCGCTGGCGCACGTGAACGACTGGATGTACGTGTGTGGCGGTCGGGTCTATGGAGGCTTCACGATCGACGCGCTGAGAGCCGGCATGTCAACCGGAGAAAGGGCCGCGCATGATCAGGCGTGGGGGCTGGATTTTGGCGAGGCAGGGCGGGTGGCTCTGGTTCCTCCGGCCAATGGCAAGGCACCGGTGCTGTTCAACCGCCCGCTGAATGGCCGTGCAGACGGTAAGGCTCTGGACAAGCTGGAGCGCACCGAGCATCCGATGGCGTTGAACGTTCAGAGCACAGTAGAGCAGGGCCTTCGCGACGATCCTTCTTTGATTTCTGATTACGACGATGGCGGATGGCAGTTGTTGCATCACGAGGCGCTCGCCGGAAACTGCAACTTTGTCATCACGCTGCTTTACATGGGCGCAGACGCTGCCGCGCTCAACAGCCAAGGTGAAAGTGCCTTGATACTGGCCAGACGTGCCGGATGGCCAAGGCTCGTCGAGTTACTGGAAAGTGAAAGCCCGAACCTGCAACGGGCGATGCAGTATTCAGGCTTCTCGCTGTGGCCGATTGGACTGGGGATGGTCGCGGTCGCTCTGGGCGGTCTGTATTTTGTGGCCTTCAAGCCGTTGATGGATGTCTGGGCTGGCGTGCGTGCAGAGGCTCCGGACAAGTGGCTATTCACAGCGCTGTTCATGCTGCTCGGGTATGGCCTGGTGTCCTGCACCGGTCCCTGGTATTTCCGACTCCGGGAGCGTACGCCGATGTGGGGCAAGTCCCGTGCAATGGACGTGATTGCTCTGATGGGCTGGCTTGCGATTGGCTTTGTTCTTCAAGAGGCATTGGCCGATTACCTGAGCAGACGCTGAACCCCGCTGTATCGCCTGGCAAAACTTATAACTCCTGGCTGTTGCGCACTGCTCATCAAAAGCGTACCGTAAGGTTCACTTATGAAGAGCGTCGCATCATGTTAGCCACTTCGAAAACGTGTCTGCTTCACGAGCCGATCAAACCTGTCATCGGCACCCGGATTCTCAACACCAAACACGAACTGTTGAGCGGCGAGCTTGCGGACGGGATCCGCGCTTTGCTGGAACAGCGGGGTGTGCTGATTTTCCCGCGAATCGGTTTCAGCGATGCCGAGCAGATTGCGTTCACCCGAACGCTGGGCACGTTTTCGGCAGAAGCCAGCGACGGTCAGAATGTCACCAAAATCACGCTGGACGCCAGGGTGAACCCGGCGGGTGCCGAGTTTCTGAAGGGGTCGCTGTATTGGCACATCGACGGCACCAGCAGCGATGTGCCCATCCTGGCTTCGCTTCTGGCCTGCAAGGTGAAGGCAAGCTGGGGCGGCAACACCGGGTTTTGCAATACGTATGCGGCCTATGAGGCACTGTCTGCGGCGGACAAGCTGCGCTACGCCAGCATGCGTGTCGTGCACGCGCCCTGGTCATCGCTGTTTTACTACAATCCAGAGCCGAGTCTGACGACGCTCAAGCTCATGCAGGCCATCGGTGAGAAAGAACTGCCGCTGGTGTGGAAGCATCGCTCGGGTCGTAAATCGCTGATTCTGGGCTGCACGGCGCAGCAGGTAGCCGGTGTCAGCCGGGCCGAGAGCGCACGGATTCTGGTCGAGTTGCGTGAGTGGGCGACGGGCGAATCGTTCAGCTACAGCCACGAATGGCAGGTGGGTGATCTGGTGGTCTGGGACAACACGGGCACCATGCATCGTGCCGAGGCGTATGACCCGGAGTGCGGGCGCCTGATGCATCGCACCAAGCTGGAAGGGGAGGAGCCTTTTGAATGAGCCCTGGTGCGATGTTGTTCGAAAATAAACTCATGTGTACATTTACGCATTGACTCACACCATGCGTTCACATGTTCGCGACATTCGAGCACTTATGCTCGGTCAGTCATTGGTGTAACGGGCCGTTATCAGTCGGCTGGAGGAAAGACCTATGCGCGGATCCATGCGCGGGACCAGGGAACCCATCGCGGGTGTGTTCGTTTTGCTGTTGCTGGCTGCCGGAGGTTGGGCGGCACAAGAGCCGTTTCCCCACTTTGGAAGCAATATCACGCCTGATTCGCAGATAAGTGAAAAGGTCCGTACACAGCCGGTTCAGTCGAGCGCAGCTTGCGCCGGATAATCTGCGTCGTTTCAGTAGCGCCGGTGCCACGCCGGACTATGCCCACGCCGTTGTCGGCACCCGCTGTCTGCCGAGCCCTGTCGCTAAGGTCTGAACAGGTGCGCATGGCCTGCCCGATACAGCGATGACTCGCTGAACGTATCGTTTGCCAATACACGTCCTACCAGTATCAACGCGGTGCGCCGGAAACCTTTGGCCTGCACCTTTTCTTCTATGTCTGCCAGGGTGCCTTGCACCCAGTCCTGATCCGGCCAACTGGCGCGATGCACCACGGCAATCGGGCAGTCCTCGCAGTAATGCGGTAGGAGGTCTTCGATGATCCGGTGCAGATTGTTGACACCCAGATGAATCGCCATGGTGGCCCGATGCTGCGCAAGGCTGGCCAGTTCTTCGCCGGGCGGCATTGAAGTCTTGTCGGCGTAACGGGTCAGGATCACGCTTTGCGAGATGTCGGGCAGGGTCAGTTCTGTGCCGAGCAACGCTGCACAGGCGGCCGTTGCAGTAACGCCGGGGATGATTTCAAAGGGAATGCCCAGTTCGCGCAAATACCGGATCTGTTCGCCGATGGCGCCATACAGGCTCGGATCACCTGAGTGCACGCGTGCAACGTCCTGACCCTGGGCATGAGCGGTCTTGATCAGGTCGATGATCTGTTCCAGGTGCAGCTCGGCGCTGTTGACCACCTGAGCGGCCTGATTGCCCTCCAGCACTGCGACGGGCACCAGTGAGCCTGCGTATAGGATGACCGGGCAACTGCGGATCAGGCGCTGGCCCTTGACGGTGATCAGCTCCGGGTCGCCGGGGCCTGCGCCGATGAAAAAAACGGTCAAGGAAATCTCCTGAATTGAGTCAATGCCGCGATTATCCGCCTGTAGCAGGGCTGGTTGCCAAGGCAAATGTAGCGTGGGTGTTTTTCTGGCGTTCGATCACCAGCCCGGCGGTGCCATCACCCAGTTGCGCCGCAAGCGCCAGCGCCGAACCTTCAGCGACGCCGTGGCATCCGGTGTGTTGCAGGACATTCGCCGAACGATGCGTAAGGTGCAGATCCCAATACACCAGCTGCGCCGCATTGAAGAACACCAAAGGAACGGCCAGTTGCTGCGCCAATTCCAGCAGGCCGGGCTCTTCGCTTTTCAGGTCGATGGAGGCCAGCGCCGTGATATCGGCCATGCCCAGTCCATGCGCCTTGAGGTGTTGCTCCAGCAGTTCATGCAACTGCAGGGCAGAGCAACCGCGCCGACACCCCACGCCCGCGACGATGACAGACGCGGGCAGGGTGATCGTCTGCTCAGGCCGGGTGTGGTTCGGCATGCTGCAGATCGACGTTGTTGCGACGGAACAGCCAAGCGCTGATCATGCCCAATGCCACCCAGAACACGGCATTGGTCAGCAGCGAGGCCACGATGAATTGCGATTCCAGCGCCTCGGGCGCAAGGCGCTCGTGAACCAGCGGCTGTGGCGCGCCGATCACATGCGGTGCAACCAGAATGGCGATGCCCAGCACTTTGAGCAGCAGATTCTGACTGAAAACCAGCAGCGCGAGACCCGCAGCGGTGGAGGCTGCGGTGCCGATCCACCAGAGCTGGCGCTGACCGAGCTCGGCGGCTGCAGTGCCCGGCAGCTCCGGTGGCAGGCCCAGCGTCGGGGCCAGCACGAACACGGCGAAACCGGCCAGTCCCCAGCCGGCACCCTGAAGCGGGCTGCCCGGTGCGCGCAAGGTATAAAGCCCGGCGAGCATCAGTGCGAATCCTACTGCGACCACCAGATTGCCTCCGGTGGTGGACAGCACGCGCTGCCACCCGTCTTCCGGCTCCCAGGCGGCTTCGTCATGTTCATGACTGTGCTCGGCCGCAACGCCGCTGGCCTGTTCATGCACGTGTTCGGCAGGGGCGTTTTCGTAGGTTTCGGCCTGCTGGATCAACGGGACGACCCAGAAGCTTTGCAACAGCGTCAGCAACAGCGCGGCGAGCAGGCCGGTGAAACCTGCGGTGTAGGCGATTCGCTTGAACATTGTGTTGTCCTCAATGACAAGGGAAGGCGGCGCTGTGACGGGTATCGTGTGCCGCGTTGTGCACGGCGGCAATGTGCGAGAAACCGGCAAAGTACACCAGGCACGCGCCCAGCAGGGCGGCGCTGATGGCTGCGGTGAGACGTTGCGTGCGAGTGGAGCTGGCTGTGGCCGGATGGCTGCTGCTGATGGTCGTCATGGCGTTCCCTCTGAGTCGTTGGGCAAAAAGCGGGCCATGCGCACAGATACCCGCTGACGAACGTCAGAGGCTTCAACGGCGCCCGCCCACCGCGGGTGTGTCATTTGCAAACGTAGCGGGCCGGTCTCCGGGCTCGCGAGGGGACGAGACAACACTGTATCTCCTTCGAAGTCACCTTCCCATGCCGGAGCACAGTGGATCTGACTTCCTCTCGCTTACCGTTGCGGGGGCAGCACCGGACTTGCTCAACGATCTGAGCGCACCGGTTTCCCGTTTCACCCCGTGAGGGGCACCCGTAACAAGGCGCACAGGAGACCACGCGTGACGGGGGATCGTCAATCTCAGCGATTGACCTGCCAGCGGTCACTGCGTAGCCTTGCCGGTTCGAGGTTCTTCGCTTGCAGCCCAGTGCTCAAGCGTAGCTAAGACGGGAATGCGGTCGATGCCGCAGCTGCCCCCGCAACTGTAATCGGTCATGTTCGTCGCACAGCCACTGCCCCGGCGGGAAGGCGCGATGAATGCGTATCGCAAGGCTTGAAAGCCTGCAATGCGCTGCCGTAAGCCAGGAGACCTGCCTCGACCCGGGCCAAGGCCTGCGAATTCTCACTACAACCGGGCGGGGTGATCCGGTGGCGATCTGATCCGTGTGTGTCGCACGCGGTTCTCGTCCTGTCTGCCCGCCGCATTGCCACAAGGGCATCTGATGAAAACACTGGCCAAGCTTCCCGTCACCATCGTCACCGGCTTTCTGGGCTCGGGTAAAACCACCCTGTTGCGTCACATGCTCGATAACGCCGAAGGGCGTCGCATCGCTGTGATCGTCAACGAGTTCGGCGAGTTGGGTATCGACGGCGAAATCCTCAAGCAGTGCACCATTGGCTGTACCGAAGAAGAGGCCAACGGGCGTGTCTATGAGCTGGCCAACGGCTGCCTGTGCTGCACGGTTCAGGAAGAGTTCTTCCCGGTGATGCGCGAACTGGTGGCTCGTCGCGGCGATCTGGATCACATCCTGATCGAGACCAGCGGCCTGGCGCTGCCAAAGCCTCTGGTTCAGGCTTTCCAATGGCCGGAAATCCGTAACGCCTGCACCGTCGATGCGGTCATCACCGTGGTCGACAGTCCGGCGGTATTGGCCGGTACGTTTGCAGCCTTCCCGGACCAGGTCGATGCCCAGCGCAAGCTGGACCCGAATCTGGATCATGAGTCGCCCCTGCACGAATTGTTTGCCGACCAATTGGCCAGCGCCGATCTGGTCATCCTCAACAAGGCCGACATGATCGACGCTGAAGGGTTGGCTGCGGTTCGCGCCGAAGTCGCTGAAGAACTGCCGCCCGCCGTCAAGGTGATCGAGGCCAGCAGTGGTCGTCTGCCGATCAGCGTGTTGCTGGGCGTCGGTGCCGAATCGGAAGTCCACATCGACGGTCGCAAGACCCATCATGATCATCATGACGGTGAAGACGATGATCACGACCACGACGCGTTTGACTCGATCTCCATCAAACTGCCTCAGGCCGAAGAGGCTTTACTGCTCAATGCATTGAACCAACTGGTCGTGCAGCACGGCATTCTGCGCGTCAAAGGTTTTGCCGCGATTCCCGGCAAGCCGATGCGCCTGCTGATTCAGGGCGTGGGCACACGTTTTGATAAGCACTTTGACCGTGCATGGCGTGCGGACGAAGAGCGCATCACTAATCTGGTGTTGATTGGCCAGGAACTGGATGCCGCTGCGCTTGAAGCCCAGCTCAACAGCTTGCTGGAAGAAGAGGTTTATAAAGGGCTGGAAGCAAAACTTCTTGAGATGAGCAAGGACTGATCCATGCACCTGCTGAGAACCCAGCCCGGCGGTTTCGTACCCGACGACAGCATCGCTGACCTGGGGCAGACCCCGGCCGATCTGGTGATTCTCTGCAGCGGCGATTCGAGCCTGGCGCTGCTGGCCGAAGCGGCCCGGCAGATGCCGGATGATTATCCCAGCCTGCGTCTGGCCAACCCGATGCAGATACAGAACCACGCCTCGGTCGACCTATATGTCGATGAGGTACTGCGTCACGCCAAAGTGATTGTGCTTTCTCTGCACGGCGGCATTGGTTACTGGCGTTACGGCGTCGAGCGGCTGATGGAACTGGCTGCGCAAGGCGTCACGGTGATTATGGTGCCGGGGTGTGACCGGCACGATCCGGAACTGATCGACCTGAGCACCGTTGCTGCGACCGACTGCAACCGCCTGTGGCAGTTCCTGCGTCAGGGCGGTCTACAGAATGCGCTGGACCTTTATAGCTGCATCGCCAGCACCTGGCTCGGTCACGACTACGCCTGGGCCGAGCCTCAGCCGTTGCCACGTACCGCTGTTTATCATCCGAAGCGGGCAACTGCCGGACTGGCCGGCTGGCAGGCCGATTGGCTGAGTGACCAGCCTGTGGCTGCGCTGCTGTTTTATCGTTCGCACTTGCAGGCCGCCAACACCGGCTTCATCGACGACTTCTGCGCGCGACTGCAGGCACAGGGCCTCAACCCTTTGCCGATCGCCGTCGCCAGCCTCAAGGAGGCTGGCTGCTTCACGCAGGTAGAAGACTGGCTGGATGAGGCCGGAGTTGAGCTGATCCTCAACACCACCGGCTTTGCCCAGTCGAGTCCGGAAGCGCCGCACCTGCGACCGTTCCGACGCGACGTGCCGGTCATTCAGGCCATCTGTGCGCAGGACAACGAGCCTGCATGGCAGGCCAGCGAGCAGGGCCTGGGCGCGCGCGATCTGGCGATGCACATCGCGCTGCCGGAACTGGACGGGCGCATCATCAGCCGTCCCATCAGCTTCAAGGACCTGGCGTGGCGCAGTGAGCGCAGTCAGTCCGATGTGGTCTGCTACCGGGCTCATCCCGAGCGTATGGATTTCGTCGCGCAACTGGCGCGGCGCTGGATTCTGCTGGCGCGGCTGCCCAATGGCGACAAGCGTGTCGCGCTGATTCTGGCCAACTATCCCACTCGCGACGGTCGTATCGGCAACGGCGTCGGGCTGGACACGCCGGCTGCCGCACTGAATATCCTGCGCGCCATGCAGGCTGAGGGTTATCCGGTGTCTGAGCTGCCTGACAGCGGCACCGAGCTGATTCACCAACTGCTTGGCGGCGTGACCAACGATCTGGACAGCATCGATCAGCGTCCGTGTCAGCAGAGCATGGCGCTGGATGAATATCTGGACGCGTTCAATGCGCTGCCGCAGGCCAATCGTGATGCGGTGAACGCCCGCTGGGGCGCGCCGGACGCCGATCCGATGTTCCGTAGCGGCCGGATGATGATCGCAGGCCTGCGCTTCGGTCTGACCTTTGTCGGCATTCAGCCTGCACGCGGCTATCAGGTCGATCAGAGCGCGGTCTATCACGACCCGGATCTGGTGCCGCCGCATGGCTATCTCGCTTTCTACTTCTGGCTGCGCAAGGCCTACGGCGCGCATGCGGTGGTGCATGTCGGCAAACACGGCAACCTGGAGTGGCTGCCCGGCAAGGGTGTAGGCCTGTCGGAGAACTGCTGGCCGGATGCGGTGCTGGGTCCGATGCCGAATATCTATCCGTTTATCGTCAACGATCCGGGCGAGGGTGCGCAGGCCAAGCGTCGTACGCAGGCCGTGATCATCGACCACCTGATGCCGCCCCTGACCCGCGCCGAAACCTACGGCCCGCTGCGCAATCTGGAATTGCTGGCCGACGAATATTACGAAGCACAGTTGCTCGACCCGCGCCGCGCCCGCGAGCTGCAGCGCGATATCCTGAAGCTGGTCCGCGAAACGCAGATCGACCGGGAACTGGCGCTGGATGAAGCGACCGACTGTGATGCAGACGTTGCAGTCTGGTTGCCGCGTCTGGACACCTATCTGTGTGATTTGAAGGAATCGCAGATCCGCGATGGTCTGCATATCTTTGGCCAGTCACCTGAAGGTCGCTTGCGCACCGACACGTTGCTGGCGCTGTTGCGTATTCCCCGTGGCGACGGCCGCGGAGCCCAGTCGAGCCTGTTGCGGGCGTTGAGCAAGGCATTCGATCTGGGCTTCGATCCGCTGGATTGCGAGCTTGCCGAGCCTTGGCAGGGGCCGCGACCAACCGAACTGCTGGCACTGAGTGCCGACCCGTGGCGCACGGCTGGCGATGCGCGTGAGCGTCTTGAGCTCTACGCCGCCGTCTTGATCGAACGCATTACGCAAGGTCGAGACGTGACGGATTTGCCGGAGCATGCCGATCTGGCGCTGATCCTCGACAGCCTGCGGGAAATGGTCGCCCCACGCCTTGACGCCTGTGGTCCCGGAGAAATGCAGGGCATGCTGGATGCGCTGAGCGGTCGCTTTGTGCCTGCCGGGCCCAGCGGTGCGCCGAGTCGCGGGCGGCTGGATGTATTGCCCACCGGGCGCAATTTCTTCAGCGTGGACGTACGCAACCTGCCAACGACCACGGCGTGGCGGATCGGCTTCCAGTCGGCAAACCTGCTGCTGGAGCGCCATCTTCAGGACCACGGCGATCATTTGCGGCAACTGGGCCTCTCGGTCTGGGGCACAGCGACCATGCGCACAGGCGGCGACGACATTGCGCAGGCCATGGCGCTGATGGGTGTGCGTCCTGTCTGGGCGACGGGCAGTCAGCGCGTCGATGACTTCGAGATTCTGCCGGTCAGCCTGCTGGACCGCCCGCGAGTGGACGTGACCTTGCGGGTTTCCGGCTTCTTTCGCGATGCCTTTGCCAACCTGATTCGTCTGTTCGACGCAGCCGTGCAAGCTGTTGCGGCGCTGGACGAACCGGATGACCTGAACCCGATTGCCGCCCGTGTGCGCGAAGAACGGGCAAATTTTATCGCTGAAGGTCTGAGCGAGGACGAAGCCGCGCGTCAGGCCGGCTGGCGCATCTTCGGTGCCAAGCCAGGCGCCTATGGCGCAGGCGTCCAAGGCGCTATCGATGGTCGCTTGTGGCAAAGCCGCGAGGACCTGGCCGAGGTTTATCTGAATTGGGGCGGTTATGCCTATGGCGGTTCAGATGAAGGCACACCTGCCCGGCAGCGTTTCGCTCAGCGTCTTTCTCAGGTGCAGGCGGTGGTGCAGAACCAGGACAACCGCGAGCACGATCTGCTCGATTCCAACGATTACTACCAGTTTCAAGGTGGCATGCTCGCCGCCGCTGAAACCCTCAGCGGCCAGAAAACGGCCAGCTACCATGGTGATCACAGCCAGCCGGACCTGCCGAAAATCCGCACCTTGAAGGAAGAGTTGAACCGTGTGATCCGTTCGCGGGCAGCGAATCCCAAGTGGATCGAGGGCGTCAAACGCCACGGCTACAAAGGCGCGTTCGAAATGGCGGCCACCGTGGACTTCCTGTTCGCATTCGACGCGACGACTGAGCTGATCGATGATCACCAATACGCACTGCTGGCCGATGCCTATCTGCTCGACCCGTCGACTCGTGAATTCATTGAACAGCACAACCCCGATGCCTTGCGTGACATGACCGAGCGCATGCTCGAGGCTCAGCAGCGCGGCCTCTGGCAGGTGCCGGGCGATTATCAACAAGCCCTGGAAGACCTGCTGCTGGATATGGAAGAGAAGTGATGACCCTGTCTGATTCAAACCTTGCCGAAACGCCGCATTTTCCGCTCGCCGCCGTCGTGGGTGCCGATGACCTGAAGCTGGCGCTGTGCCTGACTGCCATTGATCCGCGTATTGGTGGCGTGTTGATCGAAGGTCCACGAGGCATGGCCAAATCGACCCTGGCGCGCGGACTGGCTGATCTGCTCGCCAGCGGGCAGTTCGTGACTCTGCCATTGGGTGCGACCGAAGAACGGTTGGTCGGCACGCTGGATCTCGATGCCGCGCTGTCCGAAAGCCGCGCGCGATTCTCGCCAGGTGTGCTGGCCAAGGCCGATGGCGGCGTGCTGTATGTCGATGAGGTCAACCTGCTGGCTGATCATCTGGTCGACCTGCTGCTGGATGTCGCTGCCAGCGGTGTCAATCTGGTGGAGCGTGATGGCATCTCCCATCGTCATGCGGCCCGTTTCGTGTTGATCGGCACCATGAACCCGGAAGAGGGTGAACTGCGTCCGCAATTGCTGGACCGTTTCGGCCTCAACGTCGCCCTGAGCGGACAGGTGCTGCCTGCCGAGCGTAGCCAGATCATCCGCAGGCGTCTGGATTTCGATGCCGATCCGTACGCTTTCGGTGCTCAATGGCAATCCGGGCAGAACGCGCTGAAACAGCGTTGTGAGCAGGCCCGTTCGCGGCTGGCTGGCATTGAACTGGATGACACGTCGCTGGCGCTGATTACCGAACGCTGCTTTGCGGCGGGTGTGGACGGTATGCGTGCCGATCTGGTCTGGCTGCGCGCCGCACGGGCACATGCGGCCTGGCGTGGCGCGGGGCAGATCGAAGAACAGGACATTGATGCCGTGGCCGAGTTTGCCTTGCGTCATCGCCGTCGCGAACAGTCGCCACCACCACAATCGCCGGAAACACCGGAAACGCCACCTTCCGGTGTGTCCGAAAAACAGGACACCCAAGGCGGGCAGGGCAGTTGGGGTGAGCTACCGGCTCAGGCAGTGCCTACCGGAGCACGCCGCGAAGTGCCGAGCTGGCCAAAAAAGCCTTAGGCATCCGTCCCCATCGCTCAAAGGGGGCGGGTGCCGTTCCCCGGCCGGGCCGACTTGCTTCGGGCAGAACCGGCGCATTGCGAGCAGGCCTGGATGGCCCTGTCCAATGGCTGCCGACCTTGATGAGAGGTCGTCCGAAAAAGGCTGGCGATCTGGTTCGCCAGCCGCGCAGCAGCCGCCCCAGCGAGCTCTTGCTGGTGATTGTCGATGCGTCTGCGTCAACGAAACGCCATCAGGCACTCAGCCAGGCAAAGGGCGTACTGTCCCAGGTATTTGACGACGCCTATCGCAGCCGCACCCGACTGGCCTTGCTCACCGCCAGTGGCAATACGCCAAGCTGGCAGTATCAGGGCTTGAAAGCATCGTCGGCGCTGACTCCGTGGCTGGATGCGCTGGGGGCCGGAGGCGGAACGCCGCTGCCGCAAGCGTTGGAAGAGGCCCGTCTGTGGCTGGCGAAACGCAGCAAGCGTTATCCGTGCGAACAACAGCGTGTTCTGGTGCTGACCGACGGCAGGCTCAAGCAACTGCCGGCACTGTTGGCCTTTGAGTGCGCAAGTCTGTTGATCGATATGGAAAAAGGCCCGATTCGGCTGGGAAGAGCGCGAGAGCTGGCGCGCGGCCTGGGGGCGGATTATCGGCATATTGATGAGCTTGGCCCGGCTGACTGAAGCTCAGCGGTGACTCAGGTGACGCGTTCTGCTCACTGAGTCCGAATCTGTGCCCGGAGCCTCAAGGGATGCGTGCCCACGCGCAGCGATGGGCACGATCAGTATCGAGGCAGAGTCGCGTGTAACGGACTGCGCACTTCGATAGGCACGCTCAAACAGGAACTCAGGCTGGCATGGTCCAAGGCTTGAGGTCATACCCTTCGTTACTGATTTCAGCACGGGCCTGCTCCAGAGCGCTGGCCAGCTGCTGTTTGTCCGAGTAGGTGCTGCTCGGAATCTGCTTGCGGCCAATGCGGGTGCTGGTGCGGTCAATTACGGTCAGGCTCAGTTCGCCGTTCCCGTCCTGTGGTGCCCAGGCAACACACTGGAAGGGTTCAAAAGCGTGTCCAGCGATCAGAAGTGCATCGTTGAAGCGCAGTGGGGCGTTCATGGTCAATTCCTCAAAGTGCCCATATCAATTCAGTCACGTCGGCGGGCTTACCGTCCGGCTGGTTACTTGTGTTGATGAACGGGAGGGGCGCATGAGTCACACACATTTCTGAAATTTTTTTTATTCCGTTACGTGCGCGGCCGTAAAAGTAGCGTTACATCACTAATGACGTTTGGTTATTGCCATTAGATGCAAACGGTACAAGGCGGTGTCAAATATTTGCTAATGTAAGGATCGGGCTCGCCAACATACTGTTTATACAGCGTTTTTCATAACCTTAATTCGACGCCGGGCGCCAAGGAACCTCTATGCATGAATCGGCCCCAACGCGACGTCTGTTAATTGTTGACCCCTGTGATGATTGTCATCAATTGATCCCTGTTCTGCATGCCGCCGGATGGGCGGTGGACAGCAGTACGCTCGAGTCGGCGCTCACTCTCAGCTGTGATGTCGGTTTGATTCGCCTGATGCCTGACCATTTCGAGCATCCCGAGATGGTCAAGGAGCTCATTACTCGCACCAATACTCAATGGATCGCAGTGCTGGCGCCGGATGACCTGCGCCGGGAAAAGATCGGGGATTTCGTCTGCGAGTGGTTTTTCGATTTCCATACCCTGCCGTTCGATGTCGCCCGTATGCAGGTCACGCTGGGCCGTGCCTATGGCATGGCTCGACTGCGGGCTCAGGGGGCGGCGCAGACGTCCAGCAGCGAACACGAGATGCTCGGCGAGAGCAGGCCGATTCGCGAGCTGCGTCGATTGCTCGGGAAGCTGGCACCGACGGAGTCGCCGGTCATGATTCGCGGCGAACGCGGTACGGGTAAAGAGCTGGTCGCGCGCACCCTGCACGCCCAGTCTCAACGGCGTAACAAACCGTTCGTGGCCGTGAATTGCGGTGCCATTGCCGAACACCTGATTCACGCCGAGCTGTTCGGTTATGAGAAGGGCGCCTTCAACGGCGCACAGGAGCGCAGGATAGGGCGTATTGAAGCGGCAGACGGTGGCACGCTGTTTCTGGATGAAATCGGCGATCTGCCCCTCGAAGTCCAGGCGCATCTGCTGCGCTTCATACAGGATCGACAGATCGAACGCATCGGCAGCAGTGAGCCGATTCCTGTGGATGTCCGGGTGCTGGCCGCCACCCATGTGGACCTCGAGGCGGCCATTCGCAAGAAGCGTTTTCGTGAGGACCTGTATTACCGGCTCAATGTCCTGCAGGTCGGCACGGCTCCGCTGCGTGAGCGACATGGCGATCTGGCAATGCTGGCCAATCATTTTGCGCATTTCTACAGCCATGAAACCGGCAGGCGCGCCCGGAACTTCAGTCAGGATGCGCTGATTGCCATGGGCAAGCATGACTGGCCGGGCAACGTGCGCGAACTGGCCAACCGGGTGCGACGTGGTCTGGTACTGGCCGAAGGTCGGCAGATCGAAGCCGCGGATCTGGGGCTTCTGGGCGAGGAAGACATTGTCAGTAGCATGGGAACGCTGGATGACTACAAGTCCCGGGCTGAGCGGCAGGCTCTGTGTGATGTGCTGACCCGCCACAGCGACAACCTCAGTGTAGCGGCCAAGGTGTTAGGGATTTCGCGTCCGACCTTCTACCGATTGCTGCACAAGCATCAGATCCGGTGAGGTCGCGAGCAACCGGCTGACGGCCGCCATGGCCTGGTCATGGCGTTGCTGCCAGTCGCCTTCTATCACTTGAAAGCGTTGCGCATGCTGATCGAGCCATTGCCGGCTGGCGCTGAAAAACGCCTGACGTTCTGTCAGTTCCGGCTGGCAGCGTTGTCCGTCGCCGATCCACTCGACGCCCTCGGGGGACAGCAGCAGGTGCAGGTCATAGTGCCTTTTGAGCAACTGCTGTTCGATCCACTGCGGACAATCTGCGAACAGGGTGCGGCTCCAGAGCATGTTGCTCAGCAAATGCGTGTCGAGAATCAACAGCGCAGGCCTTGTCGCGCGAGCGGCGTCTTCCCGGTCGAGCTGACCCTGAGCGATGGCATCAATATCGTCATAGACCGTGTCGCGACCCTGCTCGTCGATGAAGTGACGCACGTATTCATCGACCAGAACACCGCCAAAGCGCTCGCGTATCGCCGCGCAGAGCCAACTCTTGCCGCTGGACTCCGGGCCGGTCAGCACCAGAACCTTCATCGGGCCAGCGCCAGGTCGTTGCGCCACTCGCGCCAGCCCTGAACGGCCAGCAGCGTGAACAGTCCGTAGAGCGCTGCAGTCAGGTACAGATCCTTGTAGATGAACAGACCGACGAAAATGACGTCCAGCACGATCCACAGTGGCCAGCACTGCACGCGCTTTTGTGCCATCCAGACCTGCGCCACCAGGCTGAAACCGGTAAGCGCCGCGTCCAGCCAGGGTTGCGCGGCATCAGTGAAGTGAGCCATGCCGGCCCCCAGCGCCAGACTGATGACGACGCCAATGGCCAAGCCGATTGCAACCGAACCGCCGCGCAGCACCGATACCGCACGCACCGGCAGACCGCTGCCGTGGCGGGTCCATTGCAGCCAGCCGTAGACCTGCAATCCGGCGTAGATCGCCTGCAACAGCATGTCCGAATAGAGTTTTATGTCGTAGAAAATCCAGATGTAGATCACCACCATGACCAGGCCGATCGGCCAGCACCACGGGTTTTGCTTGACCGTCAGCCAGACCGCGATCACGCCGATGGCGGCAGCAAAAAGTTCAAGCCCGGACATGGCGGCTCCTTGGTAGCGGGTAGGAAGGGCCGGCGATTGTAAGCGGTTCCAGGCGCACCGTGCAGGTTCTGATGGCAAGCTCATGCTGCCAGCAGGCTTTACGCTGAAAGGTCTGCTAGCATTCTGCGTTTTTGCGGCGCTTCTTCAAGCTTCATTCAGCTTTGCAGCGGCATAGTGGCAGGCTTTTTTCATAAGACAATACAAATCAGCGAGCCTCGGGTATCGCTGTATGGGGGAATGATGGATCTTTGGACCGCTGCGCAGGCGTTGATATTGGGTGTTGTAGAGGGACTGACGGAGTTTTTGCCGATCTCGAGCACGGGCCACCAGATCATTGTCGCGGACTTGATCGACTTCGGCGGTGACCGTGCGGCGGCGTTCAATATCATCATTCAGTTGGGCGCCATTCTGGCGGTGGTCTGGGAGTTCCGGCGCAAGATTCTGGATGTGGTCGTCGGCTTGCCCAAAGAGCAGCAGGCGCAACGTTTCACGATCAACCTGCTCATCGCGTTCATGCCAGCGGTGATTCTGGGCGTGATCTTTGCCGACCTGATTCACCACTATCTGTTCAACCCTGTCACCGTGGCGACTGCGCTGGTCATTGGTGGCGTAATCATGTTGTGGGCCGAACGCCGCGAGCATGTGGTCCACGCCGAGACCGTCGACGACATGAAATGGACCGACGCGCTGAAAGTCGGTCTGGTGCAGTGCCTGGCGATGATCCCCGGCACGTCGCGCTCCGGCTCGACCATCATCGGCGGCCTGCTGTTCGGTCTGTCGCGCAAGGCAGCCACCGAGTTTTCGTTCTTTCTGGCCATGCCGACCATGGTGGGCGCTGCGGTTTACTCGGGCTATAAGTACCGTGACATGTTTCGTCCAGACGACGTTGCGGTCTTCGCCATCGGCTTCATTACTTCGTTCATTTTCGCCATGATCGCGGTGCGCGGTCTGCTCAGGTTCATCGCCACCCACAGCTATGCCGTGTTTGCCTGGTATCGCATTGCGTTCGGTCTGTTGATTCTGGCGACCTGGCAGTTCGGCTGGATCGACTGGGCGGCCGCCAAGGCATGACGTCGGCTCGTGAGGCCAGGCCGCCTGCCCGGCAGCGCAAGGCGCCGGTTCAGGCATTGCGCCTCAAACTGATGGTCCTGGCGCTGCTATGTGCGTTGCCGGTCTATGGATCGGCAATGCTGTGGATCAGGCAAGGTCTGCTGATTCCGGTGCTCATGATCACAGTAATGAGCCTGCTGGCGTTCGTGCTGTATCGGCATGACAAGTTACAGGCCGGCAAAGGCGGGCAGCGCACGCCTGAAAACGTGCTGCATGCCACCGAACTGCTGGGAGGGTGGCCGGGCGCGCTGCTGGCGCAGCAGGTCTTTCGGCACAAGACCCGCAAGGTGTCCTTTCAGGTTGTGTTCTGGTTGATCGTGCTGGTTCATCAGGCCTTGTGGATCGACTGGCTGTTTCTGGGCCGTCGGCTCTGGCACTGGGTGCCGCTGCCCTTATAGTTTCAGCGCAATCTGCTGCCGCTTGGGCAGCTTGCCGACCACCAGTTGATGCGAACGTGTCAGCAGATCTCGAATCTCATCGTCGCTCAGGGCGTGGGGTTCTGGAATGCTGATCCAGTGCGCTCGGGCCAGGTACGGGGCAGGGCGGATGCCTGGACGATCCACATAGCCGAGAAACAGGTCAGGATGAACCTTGAACGACAAGCCCTGGCCGACGAGGTCCATGACCGCGAACATCTTGTTGCCCGCAATGGAAAACACCCGTATCCCGCCCCATTTGTAGTCTTCGCGGGCACCGGGCAGGTTCAGGCAGAAAGTGGCGATGTCTTCGGTTCGCATGGTGCGCTCCTTGCCAGATGTGGCGACCGGTAAGGTGTTCGATAGTCGCACGGATATTCGATCAGCGGATTGTATGACGTCCCGACACTCATTAGTGTTCAGCTTTTGCTTTCTCTGGAGCTTCGAATGTCTGCCGTACAACTCGCCGATGGCCCGTTGAATTATCTGCTTGAAGGCCCGCAGGATGCGCCCGTGCTGGTGCTGTCCAACTCGCTGGGCACCGACCTGCACATGTGGGACAACCAGATTTCGGCACTGACCGAACACTTTCGTGTGCTGCGTTACGACACGCGCGGCCATGGGCAGTCGCTGGTCAGCGAGGGTCCTTACAGCATCGAACTCAATGGCCGGGACGTGCTGGCGTTGCTGGACGCGCTGAATCTGGACAAGGTGTTCTTCTGTGGCCTGTCCATGGGGGGGCTGATCGGCCAGTGGCTGGCAATCCATGCCCCTGAGCGCCTGCAACGCGTTGTGCTGTGCAACACCGCGGCAAAGATCGGAAAACCGGATGTCTGGAACCCGCGCATCGAAACGGTGCTGCGTGACGGTCAGTCGGCCATGATTGCGTTGCGTGACGCTTCGATTGCCCGCTGGTTCACGCCGTCCTTTGCGAAAGCCGAGCCAGCGACGGTCGAGACGATCGTCGGCATGCTGGCGCAGACCTCACCTCAGGGTTACGCGGCCAACTGCGCTGCGGTGCGTGATGCGGATTATCGCGAGCAGATCGCCTTGATCAAGCTGCCGGTGCTGGTGGTCTGCGGTACAGAAGACGCCGTGACCACGCCAGCAGACGGGCATTTCATGCTTGAACGTATCGCGGGTGCGCAGATGATCGAGCTTGCGGCCGCTCACCTGTCGAGTGTCGAGGCGGGTGACGCGTTTATCCGGCCCGTACTGGCGTTTTTGACGGCTGATCGGTAAGTACTGCGCCGCACATATAGCTCTGATTGAGTGGCAGGCCTCAGCGCGTCTTTGACACGGTGCTTGCTCGCAGCAAACACCTGACTGTGTGAGGCGGCTTGCCGGGGATGCAGTGGTAGTTTGTGGGTCGCGTGGTAACCGCGAGTCAATTCGCGAAGGGGCAGCGAAAGCCACGCAAATTTGAGGTGCCGGCTCACCCGCTGCCATACTCGCGCCCTCTGAGCGCGCGAGGTGTCCGTTGTTCGATCTCAATGATCTGTTTTATTTCGTCCAGGTGGTCGAGTGCCGGGGATTTGCGCCTGCCGGGCGCAAGCTGGGTATTCCCAAGTCCAAGCTCAGCCGCCGTATTGCGGGTCTTGAAGAGCGGCTCGGCGTCAGGCTGATCCAGCGCTCCACGCGCAAGTTCGCCGTGACCGAAAGCGGGCGGGATTACTACGGGCATTGCGTTGCGATGCTGGTCGAGGCCGAGGCGGCGGAAGAGGCCATTCAGCGTTCCAGATCCGAACCCCAAGGGCGCATTTCCCTCAGCTGTCCGCCTGCCATGGGCGCGATGGGTATCAACGAGACCGTGGCCCGTTTCATGGCCGCGCACCCCAAGGTGCAGGTGTTTATCGAGAGCACCAATCGCCGGGTCGATCCACTGTCCGAGAACATCGACATTGCACTGCGAGTGCGATTTCCGCCTCTGGAAGATGAAGGGCTGGTGGTCAAGACGCTCGGCTACAGCGCCCAGCGGCTGGTGGCTCATCCTGATCTGGCAGCGCAGATTGGCACCGATGCCTCGTTCGAAGATCTGGCAAATCTGCCCACTCTGGACCTGATCTCGGCGACCTCGAACCACCGCTGGCTACTGGAAAACGGGGCGGGGCAATATGTGGAAGTGCGTCACGCGCCACGGCTGGTCTGCTCGGACCTGGATGCCATTCTGCAAGGCGCGCTGCAGGGTGTGGGCGTGGCGCAACTGCCCGAGATACTGGTTCGAAATGCTCTTCAGCAGGGGCGCCTCGTTGAGCTGTTCAATGCCCATCGCCCCAAATGCGGCGTGATTCATGCCGCGTTTGCGTCCCGGCGCGGGCTGCTCCCCGCCATCAGGGCGATGCTGGATGCGTTCGAAACCTCATTCAAGGAGCTGACGCATAACCCTGAGTCCATTTATAGTTCTATCAGTAGAACGAACAATCACATTCAGGGCGACTAATCACGCATTAGGAACAGCGATAGGATGCTCCCCACTTGATCGCCCAATGACGATATGACTCGGGAAGCCCTTATGAACATTCTGCACATCGATTCCAGCATTCTTGGTGACCACTCCGCTTCGCGTCAGCTCAGCCGTAGCGTTGTGGAAGCTTACAAAGCCGCACACGCTGACAGCGCTGTGACCTATCGCGACCTGGCCAGCGAAGCGCTGGGCCACTTCTCGCCAGCGACCCTCGCCGCCGCAGGCACGCCGGTCGAAGGCCGCGACGCTGCCCAGCAGCAGGAAGTCGCGACCAACGAAGCCACCTTGCAGCAGTTTCTGGATTCGGATGTAGTTGTCATCGGTGCACCGATGTACAACTTCACCATTCCTACGCAGTTGAAAGCCTGGATCGACCGCATCGCAGTCGCGGGCAGAACCTTCCGTTACACCGAAGCCGGCCCTGAAGGCCTGTGCGGCGACAAGAAGGTCATCATTGTTTCCACGGCTGGCGGCATGCACTCCGGGCAGCCGAGCAGCGTGGGTCATGAGGATTACCTCAAGCTGATGTTCGCGTTCATCGGCGTGACCGATCTTCAGTTCGTCCGCGCCGAAGGCCTCGCTTACGGTGAAGAGCCTCGTGCCAACGCGCTGACCGCTGCGCAGCAGCACATCGAGCAAACGCTGTTCGCCTGACAGCGCCCTGTTTCGATCAAACTCCACCGCCCGCGCGTTGCGCAGGGCTGTGGAGTTTTTTAATGCCTGCAGTTCAGTGAAGAATTGACAGCTTCCTTACAGGTAGCCAGGCGCTGGCGGCAGTACACTGCACGCCTGAGCGCTGCTTCGAGCCGATTTTTTGTGCAGTGGTTGGCAGTTGAAAAAAACAGCGAAGATAGATGGCCCGGCTTATGCACTATTTCTGCAAGAAGCACTCTCATTTGCTGTGAGAGCGGGGCGCTGGAGCATGAAGCTCGACACAAGCGCATGAATGGACTGTCCGGCACATGCCGGGACTTACAAAGGTTGGGCCTTGCCATGGTACGTCTTTGTGCAGTGATGCTGGTTTGTCTGCTCGATAGCCTGATTTCGGTGCATGTTCAGGCCGACGATTTCGTCACGGATAACGTGCTGCCGGACAGCGAATGGAGTGCCGGCTATCACGAGCTGAGTTTTATCGATCCGCTGGATTCCCAGCCGATGCAGGCCATCGCCTTTTATCCCTCCACTGATCCCGAGCAGGTCAGCAACGTGCAGGGCTATCGGGTCGAAGCTGGTGAGGACGCAGCCATCGCGCTGGGACGTTTTCCGTTGCTGATGCTGTCTCACGGCAACACCGGCACGCCACTCGCGCTGCACGATCTGGCGACTTCGCTGGCCCGTCGGGGCTTCGTCGTGGTGGCGGTCGTCCATCCTGGCGACAACTATCGCGATCACAGCCGCCTTGGCAGTTTGAGCAATCTTTACGGCAGACCCCTGCAGATTTCAGAAGCCATCAGCGCCGCGCTGACGGACCCCATGCTTGCGCCTTACCTCAGCGCGCGTCAGGTGGGTGTGATCGGCTATTCGGCTGGCGGTGAGACCGCACTCATCCTGGCAGGCGCACAACCTGACCTGAAGCGCCTGCAGCAGTACTGCGTCGAGCGACCTTCCGACCGCGACGCCTGCAAGACTCAGGGCCAGTTGGTGGCAGACCGTGAAGACCTGCACCCACAGGCTGATCAACGGGTCGGCGCGTTGATGTTGATGGCGCCGCTCAGCCTGATGTTCGGCAGGCAGACGCTGGGTGATGTCCATGTACCGGTGCTGATGTATGCGGGCGCTGATGATCAACTGCTGGCGCTGGACAAGAACGCTGAAGCGCTGGCGCGCAAGTTGCCCCAGGCGCCGGACTACAAATTGCTGGCCGGGGCAGGGCACTTCATATTCATGGCACCCTGCAGCGATGAGCAGCGCGCCAGCATGCCCATGGTGTGCAACGATCGCGAAGGCGTTGACCGGGCCGACATCCATCGTACGCTGAGTGCGGAAGCGGTCAGGTTCTTCACCAGCACGCTGGGCGCGTCCGGTTCCGACAACTCCGGGATGCAGACGGCGAATCATCAATAACCTGCATGGTGGATGCTGCAAGACACACGACGTGTCAGCCGTCAGGGATTCAATGACCGCAAGTAATCCCCGAATCCGCCCCGGGCCTTTGAGTCCAGCCGGGTGCTGGTGGTGACCCGCGGGCGACAGCTCCAGGCTATGCGTGCACCGCAGAGTTCCAGCTGACGAACCAGATGCACGTCTTCATGGCACGCCAGTGCGGGGAATCCGCCGGCACGCAGGTAGGCCATCGAACTCACACCCAGGTTGGCACCGTGGATATGACGATGCCCGTCACGATGCTGATAGAGCGCGTTGTAGGTCGTCTGTGCAGCGACGGAAACACCCTTATCCCAGGCACCCGGTGTCACCGTGCCACATACCGCGTCGGCATCCAGCGCCAGCTGTTCGGCGAGCCAGTCGCTGGCCACGCTGCTGTCTCCGTCGGTACAGGCCAGCCAGCGGGCACCTCTGTCCAGCAGAAAGGCGGCGCCCTGCGCACGAGCCTGGCCTACGTTGCGCGCTTGAATGTCCAGTGTCATGACGCCATAGAGCCGTGCGATCTCAGCCGAGTGATCAGTGCAACTGTCGAGTACCACCAGAACTTCGACCTGTTCACCATTCAGGTCTGGATGCGCTGCGGCCATCAGGACAGTTTCCAGGCACTGATCCAGCAACCGCTCTTCGTTATGTACCGGAATCAGAACGCCGATCATCCCAGAACTCCTTTTCAGCCACAGAGGTTCCATCACGTCCCCAGAGGTCCAACAGGAAGTCCTGTTCGTGATGAGTGAAAAGCCGGTGCATCGAGAGCCGCTCGTTCAGCACGTCATGGACACGCTGTGCACTCAACGGACAATCGTCTATGTGAGGTCGCCAGTGGCAGGCGAGAATCTGACCGTCCGGCGTAAGCGCTTCCAGCGCGCAGTCGATCCAGCGGTACAGATCATTGAGGTCCAGGTAGTACCCCAGTTCGCTGAGCACAATCAGATCGAACTGGCCTTGCGGCCATTGTTGCGGCAGACGTGCCTGCATCACGCGAACATGGGGGAAATCAGTCAGTCGCTCGCGCGCCAGCTCGACAGCGCGTTGCGATGTGTCGCAACACAAAAGGGCATCGCAGCGTGTGGCCAGCTCGGCACTGAGCTCGCCGTTGGCGCACCCGGGCTCAAAAATAGCCGCATAGTGTTCCCTGGGCAGTGCAGCCAGGCACAGCGCCCGCTTGCGTCGTTCGTACCAGCGCTGCTTGAACGCCCACGGGTCGCTGTCGTTACGGAAAAGCTCGTCGAAATAGCTGTCAGCCACGCTCATGTGAAAACCACTTCAAAAGGCTGCAGCAAACGCTCCAACACACTGTTCGGCAATACGGGCGATAAACCGATGCCGGGATCGCCCTGTAACTGGCTGGCGAAGGCATGGGCAGCGTCCCGCTTGCGGGCGCTGGTTTGCGGGTCCAGCAACACCTTGCGCGCTCTCTCCCACGGCAGACGCTCGTCTTCGGGGTCAGCCCAATGCCAGGCCCAGATCGGGACTTCATGAAGCTGCGCGCCAGTTGCCCTGCAGGCACGGCCTGCGGCCCGGCCGACGGCCTCATGGTCCCCGTGGCCGTCTTCCGACCAGGTCGCGAACACTACATCAGTGGGGGACAGATGCTGTTCGAGGAACGCGACCAGACGGTCTTCGTCGCTGGCGACATCGCCATCCCGAAAGCCGCCCCGAATCCATTCCAGACTGTCCAGAGGAATCTCCAGTCGCTTGAGCGCCTCGGCACTTTCCTGGGGCCGGATCGCGCTCAGCCGCTGCACAGGCCATAACGGCGAGCCCGGATGGCTGGCAGTGCCGTCAGTCACCGATATCAGCATCAGCGAGCGCTCCAATTGCGCCAATTGCCGCATCAGGCCGCCGCAGCCCAGTATTTCATCGTCAGGGTGGGGGGCGATGATGACCGCCCGACAGTTGGGCGGCACCAGCAGGTCAGCAGTGATTGCCGCCAGCGCACCCAGTTTCTTCGAGGCGTTCCAGGCTTCCAGCGGCGTGCCGCGACCGGACTCGTCCTCGCTGACCGTAAATCCTTCACTCATGAGCACGAGCCTCGGTGACCAGCGACCAGGTGTCGGTGGCTGGACGATGATTGCGTACCTGTTCGCCAAGTGCGGCGAGGTCCTGTTCGGCATGGCTCTGACGCAGGAAAACCGGCAGATCCGCACTCAAGCGGGCGAAGTGCGCATCTTTGCAATAAGGTCCGGCACCCAGCGCACGGCCTGTGTGCTGTATGACCTGCTCGGCGCACTCTTCGACCACTGCGCGACAGCGCCTGGCAAGCAGTTGAGCATCGGCAAGCGGCGCATGATCAATCTCGTCGGCTGCTGCCTGCAACACCCTGGACGCTCCATAAAGCGCTGTGTCCACAGCGCCCAGATGCGCCAGCGCATGGGGATCGTCACGCTTGCCGGATTGAAACAGCCGTTGTGCAATCGATCGAGAGGCGCCATACCAGCAGGCCGCGATACCGATGCCGCCTTGCCAGAATCCTGCTCTGTTCAGGTAATCGCCGGGAGAGCCGACGAGGTGCCCGAAGGCCTGCTCGAACAGTACGTCGACACTGCCCGTCGCGCCCATGCCAACGGCACGCCAGCCATCGGTGCCGATCTTCACACCCGGCTGATCCAGTGGCACGGCGACCAGTTGCTGGCGCTGCTGCTCGTCCCATACGGTGACGAGTGCATGGCTGAGTACAGCAGCACCCGAGCACCATGCCTTGCGTCCATCGAGTCTCAGCGAATCGCCTGCACCGCTGAGAAGTACCCGGGCCTGAGGCGGCTCGGCCGCCCACATTCCCCAGGTACTGAATTGTTCGGGGGGCGGGGCACCCAGCTCCGCCATGATCGCCATGGCGTCGGTGTGCCCCTCATACAGCTTGCACAACCCCAGATCATGGCCTGCGACGCAGGCCAGCGCCTGCCAGCGCTCAAGCGTCTGACCGCTGGCAGGCAGGGGGATCCAGTCCAGCCCTTCGTTGACCATTGCCTGCAAGCACTCGCCCAGCGCACGCGTATCGGCATAGCCGTGCCTGCGCCAGTCGAGAAACTCACTCAAGGCCTGGGTCATTGCTGATCTTCACGCTTGAGTTCGAACAGCAGCAATGAACGAGGAGTGACGGTGTATTCCGTACCGAAACTGAATTGCTCCTTGCTGCGTGCATCGTCCTGATTGGTGTCGATCAGGCAGGTGTAGTGCGTGCCTTCCGGTACTTCCGGCAGCGTGAAGTTGACACCGTCATGGTGTGCGTTGACCACCAGCAACAGCGTGGCATCAGCGCCCGGACGACGAATACCGGTTTCCTGCGCGCGGCCATCCATCAACATGCCCAGGCAACGGCCATTACTGTCGTGCCATTGATCGACGGTCATCTCGTTGCCGTCCGGCGAGAGCCAGGTCACGTCCTTGACGCCGATTTCCTCGTTGTAATCGCCCACCAGGAAGCGGCTGCGACGCAGGATCGGGTAGCTCTGACGCAGCTTGATCACGCGGGTGACAAACTTGAGCAGCGCTTCGCCATCGCCGTCCAGATCCCAGTTCACCCAGCCAATTTCGCTGTCCTGGCAATAGGCGTTGTTGTTGCCGTGCTGGGTACGGGCGAACTCGTCACCGGCGACAATCATCGGCGTACCCTGAGCGAGCAGCAGGGTGGCGAAGAAGTTACGCATCTGACGCAGGCGCAGCGCGTTGATTTCCGGGTCTTCGGTCGGACCCTCGACGCCGTGGTTCCAGGACAGGTTGTTGTTGCTGCCATCCTGATTGTTTTCGTCGTTGGCTTCGTTGTGCTTGTCGTTGTACGACACCAGGTCGTGCAAGGTGAAACCGTCATGCGCGGTGATGAAGTTCACCGACGCCTGAGGACGACGACCGCGCTGATTGAACATGTTGCCGGAGGCCGTCATGCGTGCAGCGAAGTCAGCCAGCTGACCTTCATCGCCTTTCCAGAAGGCACGTACGGTGTCGCGGAACTTGTCGTTCCATTCCATCCAGCCCGGCGGGAAGCCGCCGACCTGATAGCCGCCCGGGCCACAGTCCCACGGCTCGGCAATGAGCTTGACCTGACGCAGCACCGGATCCTGACGGCAGGCGACCAGGAAGCTGTGACGCTCGTCGAAGCCATCATGGTAACGGCCCAGAATGGTTGCCAAGTCGAAGCGGAAACCGTCGACATGCATTTCCGAAGCCCAGTAGCGCAGGGAGTCGGTGACCATCTGAAGGACGCACGGGTGGCTCAGGTCCAGCGTGTTGCCGGTGCCCGAATCATTGATGTAATAACGCTTGTCGTCCGGCATCAGACGATAGTACGAGGCGTTGTCGATACCGCGCATGGACAGGGTAGGGCCCAGCTCGTTGCCTTCGGCGGTGTGGTTGTAGACCACATCCAGAATCACTTCGAGCCCGGCATGGTGCATGTGCGCAACCATTTCCTTGAACTCGGCAATCTTGCCGTGTGCCAGATAGCGCGGATCAGGGGCGAAGAACGCGATGCTGTTGTAGCCCCAATAGTTGGTCATGCCCTTTTGCAGCAAGTGCTGGTCATTGACGAACGCATGAATCGGCAACAGCTCGACAGAGGTCACGCCCAGCTTGCGGATGTGATCGACGACGTCGGCTGATCCCAGACCTGCAAACGTACCGCGCAGCTCTTCCGGCACCGAAGGATGACGCATGGTGAAACCGCGCACGTGGGTCTCGTAGACAATGGTTTTGTCCCACGGGATGCCGACGCGCTGATCACGGCCCCAGGTGTACGCCGGGTCGATAACCTTGCTTTTCGGTACAAATGGCGCGCTGTCGCGCTCGTCGAAGCTCAGGTCGCCGTCGGGGTGGCCGATGGTGTAGCCGAACAGGGCTTCCGACCATTTCAACTCGCCTACCAATTGCTTGGCGTACGGGTCGATCAATAGCTTGTTGTGGTTGAAGCGATGGCCATTCTGCGGGTCATACGGTCCGTATACGCGGTAGCCGTAGATCAGGCCCGGATGAGCATCCGGCAGGTAGCCGTGGTAAATCTCGTCGGTGTATTCCGGGAGCTCGATGCGTTCCAGTTCCACTTCGCCCGAGGCGTCGAACAGGCACAGCTCAACCTTGGTGGCATTGGCCGAGAAGATCGCGAAGTTGACGCCCAGGCCATCCCAACTGGCACCCAGTGGGAAGGGAAGTCCTTCACGGATACGTGACGGGTTACTGGCAGGGTTTTCTGGTGTGGCCGAACTTTCATCTGCCGCTGTGGTGGACTTCGTATTCATGGTGCCTTCCTGACGTCGAATGATTTTCTAAGCGGCCGAAACCGTTATCGAAGCCGAGCGGGCTTCAACACTGAAGTTAAAGTTTGGGGTTACCGCAGGTCTCAAGGAGAACTCAATGAGACCTGCGACAATGGACTTGCGAGAAGACAGAAGAGTTTCAAGTATTCGATGGCTTGCGCGGTTTCTTCGGTGCAGGCTTGGCTGGCACATCGCCTGGAGCGGCCGCAGGTGCCGGTTTTGGCTTGGCCGCAGCTTTTGGCTTGGGCGCCGCTGCCGGCTTGGACGCTGCCGGTTTGGCAGCAGGCTTGGCGTCTGGCGCTGCCTTGGCTACCGGTTTGGCAGGGCCCTTGGCAGGGGCCTTGGCGCTGTCAACTTCCGGCAGCTTGGGCTTGCTGGATTTGCGCGCAGAGGTTTTGTCCGGAGCCAGAGCTTCGGCTTCCGCCAGCTTGCGCGCCATTTCCCAATGGCGTGCGTCGTGGCCGGAAGGCTTACCTTCGGACTCCCAGATCTGATAGGCAAATTCACGGATTCTTTTTTCGTCGGCACTCATCTCGACACTCCCAGGTATTACATAGTTTGAATAAGCAAATTGACGGAAAATTCTTCAAGCGCTGCGCTGAGCGGTATTTCCCCGTCACTCATCACGACGACGTCGGAAAAGAGGCCTTTCCACTTCTGATCTGAATCTGCAAACGGCACGGTAATACGTGTGTCACCCCAGTGAGCAGCATTAATGAATGGAGCCTGCGCAGTGCCCAATAGTTCACTGCATATGCGCGGCACCACCACGATTGCCCGCTCGTTCGCGCTGATCCGTGCGAACGCCAGTACCTTATCGGCATGAATGCCTTTCACTTCCAGCGGCTGATAATCGCCTTCACTGAACAGCGCCGGGTGCGTGGCACGCACGTTGAGCGCCGCTGCAATCAGTGCCTGTTTGATCCGGCCGTCATGCCAGTGAGTCAACAGCTCGGGTGCACTGACATTCTCCGTCAGAGCCTGTTGCCGAGCAGCGTAGTCCACTGGCCTGCGGTTATCCGGGTCGACCAGACTGAAATCCCAGAACTCTGTGCCCTGATACAGATCGGGCACACCGGGCACCGTCAAGCGTAGCAAGGTTTGCGCCAGACTATTGAGCGCGCCTGCGGTGGCGATGCGATTGGCGGTGGCGCTCAATGACTGGCGCAGCGCGAGCGCTTCGGGGGCCAGCAGCACACGTTGCAGAAATTCTCGGCATGCCGTCTCGTAAGGCTGGTTCGGCGCACTCCAACTGCTTTGCAATTTGGCTTCGCGCAGGGCTTTTTCCTGCCATTGCACCATGCGCTTTGCATAGGCTTCGTGGGCGTGTTCGCCTTCCAGATCCAAAGGCCAGCTTCCCAGCAACGCCTGGTAGAGCATCAGCTCATCACCTGCGCTGATCACAGGCTCTTCACCTTTGAGCGGCACCGCCAGCTGGCGCCAGCGCTCTACCTGCTCCGCATACCAGTCAGCACACTCACTGAGTACCGCCAGGCGTGTGCGGGTGTCTTCGCCGCGCTTGTGATCGTGCGTAGCGGTCGCCAGCAGATTGTCCGGGAACGTCTCGATGCGCTGGATGCAGGCCTGGTGGAAGTCTTCAATCGGCGCACTGAAATGTTGCGGATGGAAGCCCACATCGTTGCGCGACAACAGCACGGCCGAACGATAGAACGAGGTGTCTTCCACCGATTTAGCCGCAACAGGGGAGGTCAACTGCTGGAAGCGCACGCACGCATTCTTGTACAGCTTTCGCAAGTGGCCGCGTGGCAGTTTTCTCCATGACTCGCCGCCCAGCCAGCGCGCGAGGTAATCCAGCACCGGCCAGTCACCTTCGTTCAGCGTCGAGCGTGCACCTTCCATGGCCTGCTGGAAGAATCTTTCATCTTCTGTCGAACGCCCGCAGACGGTGATATAGGTGCGGTACACCGGGAAGTTTACGATCAAGGCCAGCAGCGCACGGCGAATCGCACCCAACGTCAGGTCACGGCTCATCAGGTCGCTGCGCGCCACCTGCAGCAGCGACTGCGCAACGTTTTCGAAATCGCCCGCCAGCGTGCCGTGCAGCACCAGGTCACGCGCCACCAGTACTTCCTCGTCGAAGTTGGCGGTGCGTTCACTCAGTCGGCTCCACAGCGCGCCCAACGGGGCTTCACCCTTGGGGTCGTGTTGCAACAGCGATACCTGGTTCATGAATTCGTAGCCGGTGGTGCCGTCCACGCTCCAGTCTTCGCGCAACGGTTCGTCAGGGCCGAGAATCTTTTCAACGAAAATCGGCAGATGATTCAATCTGGCTTCCGCCGGTCGCTGGCTCAACAGCCCCTGGACGCGACGATGCAACTTGCGTCCATAACCGCGCGGGTTGGCCAGGCCGTCGATGTGGTCGATGCGCAAGCCATCTATGAGGCCGTCAGCGATCAGCTGGAAGATCTTGCCGTGAGTGGCTTCGAACACGTTCGGACGCTCGACGCGCAGGCCGCCCAGTTCGTTGATGTCGAAGAAACGACGCCAGTTGATGTCGTCCCCGGCTGTACGCCAGCTCGCCAGGCGATAGTACTGACGCTCCAGCAACTGGTGAAGGTAGTCAAAACCCTCAGGCTGACTGGAGTCGAATCGGGTAATGACCTGTTCGATGGCCTTGAGTACTTGTGCGTCGTTCGCCAGTTCGGCAAGTTCAGCCTTGGCCTGACGCGCGCGCTCGTACGCTTGTGGATACTGGTTCAGCGCTGCGAAACGTTCACCCAGTTCCTTGAGTTTCGGGTGGTCGGCGTTCTGCAGCAGCGAGTCGTAGGTGGTCGGGCAGATCGGAAAGTGGTGCTGGTAATGCTCGATATGAAAGGCACCGCGCTGCGCGTCGAAGCGCAGCGGAATTTCGCCTGCCTGCAATACCGTGCCGTAGTCGCTGCTCAGGAAAGGCAGCAGCAATTGACCAGCCAGCAGCGGATCCGGCGAATTCCACTGGATGTCGAAGAAGTCGGCATATGGACTGCGACGTCCCCATTCAAGCAGATCGAGCCACCATGGATTATCTGCACCGCCCACTGCCATATGGTTGGAAACGATGTCCAGGATCATCCCCATGCCATGCTCACGCAGCTTCGCCACCAGACGGAGCAGGGCAGGCTCGCCACCCAGTTCCGGGTTGATGATGGTCGGATCCACCACGTCGTAACCGTGCATGGAACCTGCGCGTGCCTTCAGAATCGGCGAGGCATACAGGTGACTGATGCCCAGGCTGGCGAAGTACGGCACCAGTGGCACCGCATCATCCAGCGTGAAGTCTTTATGAAACTGCAGACGTTGTGTAGCTCTCAACGGTTGTAGAGGACGGTTCATTGGTCACGCTCCGCAGCTTGCAGCCGGGATTGGGACAGCAATTCCAGTCGTCGAGCAGCATCTTCATTATCAAGGAGTGAGGCTGCATCGCCGGGTAGACGTCTGCGCCAGTTAGGGTGGCTGTCGATGGTGCCGGGCAGGTTGGCCTGCTCCTGAACACCCAGTGCGTCTTCGACGGGCAGCAGCACCAGCGGCGCACGGGTGTGGCCCAGGTAGCGAATGCTGGCATCAATGATCTGTACCGGGTCGTCCGTGTTTTCATCGAAGCCGTCGTTGCTCTGGCTCAAGGCCCGACGCAACGCGTTGTATTCGCGGGCACGTTCTTCACGCCAGTGCTGCTCACTCTGTGCGTCCACATGGCCCAGTCGCGCATTCCATTCGATGTCCAGCTCGCTGAGCCAGCCGGCCAGCGTCGGCAGATCGTGGGTGCTGGTGGTTGCCAGCGCCTCATCGGACCAATCCAGAATCGGTTTGAAAGAACCGTTGTTCTGCTCGAACAGCAGCACGCGCATGCCCAGCATCTCGCGAGCGCTGAGTTTTTCACTGAGGCCTTCAGGCACCGTGCCAAGGTCTTCACCCAGCACGATGGCTTCATGACGCAGCGACTCCAGACTCAGCAGTCGCAGCATGTCGTCCAGCGGAAAGTTCAGGTAAGCGCCTTCGCTGGGCGGTGAGCCCAGCGGGATCACCCAGAGGCGTTGCAGGCCCATCACATGGTCAATGCGCAGACCGCCCGCATGGGCAAAATTGGCGCGCAGCATTTCGATGAAGGCGCGGAAACCATTGCGCTTCAGGCCGTCGGGAGAAAACGCGGAAATGCCCCAGCTCTGACCTGCGCGATTCAGGATGTCAGGTGGAGCACCAACGGTCAGGGCCGACAACAGTTCGTCCTGACGGCTCCATGCCTGGCTGCCGCCACCGTCGGCACCGACGGCCAGGTCGGCGATCAGACCGACACGCATGCCGCTGCTGCGTGCCGCGACCTGGGCGCGCTCGAGACCGCGAGCAATCAACCACTGGGTAAAGGCGTGAAAGCTGATCTGTGAGTCATGTTCAGCTGCGAATGCCGACACTGCCGGGTTGCGAGGATCTTTCAGCTCATCGGGCCACTCATGCCAGTTGTCGCTGATATTCATGCGTGGACATTCGGCGCGTAAAGCTTCGAACCGGCAGTGGTTTTCAAGTGCTTCGCCACCGCTGTGACGGAAACTGTTGAAATCCTCATACAGCGGATGCGAACCGGCGCTGAATGCGTTGTACAAGGCATGCAGAGCCTTCCACTTGGCGGCAGCGGCAGCGGGCCAGTCAATCAGCGGGACCGCCTCGAGGCGTTTCAGCTCATCGGCAACACCGGCATCTTCGATGGCTTGGCGCCACGCTCGTTCACCCAGAATGGCGCCGGGTGAGGCGTACAGGCTGTTGAGAAAGAGTCGGCTGGAAGGCGAGTAAGGACTGTAGCGATGCGGGTCGCTGGCGAACATGGCGTGAATCGGACTGATCGCCAGTGCGTCAGCACCACGCTCGCCGGCTGCGCGGACCAGCGATTCAAGTGCCTGCGTATCGCCAAAACCACCGTCGCCTTCGCGCCGCAGCCCGTAAAGCTGGACCGTCAGGCCCCATGCCCTTGGTTTGCGCGTTTCAGTGGCCATGGCCATGCTGAAGCAGGTTTTTGGGGCGACCGCGATGGTCAGGTGTTGCCCGGCAATATCCAGCTGCTGATACCCGGGCGGTGCGAGCGCAGGCAGCTCGGCATGGGCTGTCAGCCTGGCATCCAGTGACGAGCCGTCTTCCAGATGCAGCGTAAAAGGCGTCTCGGGCTTGAACCAGGCCGACAGATCCAGCTTGCAGTCCTGATCGACAGTCAACAGAGGCGGTGCGCCTGCATTCTCGCGGGCAGCCTGCAAGCGCTGCAGGCTGGCATCGATGGCCTCGCTGCCGTCGGCCGGGTAGCCCAGCGCCTCGAGAACCTTGCGCAAGACATCGTGGCTGACAGTCTGCGGACGAGCGTTGGCATCGACCCAGTGCACCGACAGGCCTGCTTCGGTGGCAAGCCTTTCCAATTGCTCATTGCTCATCCCGTTCCTCCAGAACATCACGGCCTGTCAGGCTGACAATTGCCGTGTATGGATTGAGGATGCCCTGGTGTGAAAGTTCGGACGATTTTGGCAAGGTGGAGAAAATCACCCTCGCACCTTCCTGTTGCGAAGCAGTGACAGCGTGCTCGCTCAGGTTCAGGTCAATGCGCAGCACGCTGCCGTCGCCCATGCGCCAGCGCGCACTGACGGCACTATCCCCCAGAATGTCGGTGCCCAGTGCCTGAGCGCCGGGCAGGCGCGGGATGATTTCCTGCTTACGCAGCACCAGCAATTGCTTATAAAGCTCTAGCCAGTTGCGATGATCCAGCCCTGCATCCGTTTCCAGATTCAGTGCTGCGAAAGCCGGGCGGGAAGCTTCGAAGGTCTTCGGATCATTAGGGTCGGGAATGTGCTCGCGACGTTCTGGATCGGCGAACGCGGCAAAATCGGCGAATTCGTTGCGTCGACCCTCGCGTACAAGATCAGCCAATTCGCCATGGTGGCTGGTAAAGAACAGGAACGGGTCGCTGGCTGCCCATTCATCGCCCATGAACATCAATGGAATCATCGGCGAAAGCAGCAGCAGGGCGGTGGCCGCCTTGAGTGCCGGTGCAGGGCAGAGCTGCGGCAGGCGTTCGCCGAGTGCACGGTTGCCGATCTGGTCATGGTTCTGCAGAAACAGAACGAAAGCGCTGGGCGGCAGATGACCGCTGGGCTCACCGCGAGTGTGGCCGTGCCGGGTCTGTTCGCCCTGGTACACGAAGCCTTCGCTCAACAGACGCGCCAGCTTCTGTGTCGGCTCCTGCGCGAAGTCCGAATAATAGGCGTCGGTTTCACCGGTCAACAGTACATGCAGCGTGTTATGCCCATCGTCATCCCACTGGGCGTCAAAACCTTTGTCGGCGAGCAGGCTGGCCTGGTTGAATTCGTTCTCCAGATTCAGCCACACGTGTCGACCTGGTTCGATCTGTTCACGCACCCGCCCGGCGAATTCCGGCAGAAACGTTTCGTCACGGATTGCGTGGACAGCGTCCATGCGCAGGCCGTCAAAACGGTATTCGAGCAGCCACATCAGCGCGTTGTTGACGAAGTAATCGCGTACTTGCGGGCGCCGGAAGTCGATGGCGTCGCCCCATGGTGTGTGCAGGTCGCTGCGGAAAAACTCCTTGGCGTAACTGCCCAGATAGTTGCCGTCCGGGCCAAAGTGGTTGTAAACGACGTCCAGAATGACCGCCAGCCCGTATCCATGCGCGGTGTCGATCAGGTGCTTGAGCTGCTCGGGCGTTCCATAGGAGGACTGCGGTGCATAAGGCAGTACCCCGTCGTAACCCCAGTTGCGATCGCCTGGGAATTGCGCGAGAGGCATCAGTTCGATGGCGGTGACGCCAAGGTCGGCCAGATGCTGCAGATGCTTTTCTACACCTGCATAACCTCCCATGGCGCCCACGTGCAGCTCATAAATGACGGCCTCATGCCAAGGGCGGCCCTTCCAGTCGGTGTTTTTCCACTGATAGGCAAGCGGGTCGACCACGACACTGTGTGAGTGAACATCGTCGGCCTGGGCACGGGAAGCGGGGTCAGGGACCTTGAGCTCCCCGTTGATATTGAACTGGTACCGGGTGCCCGCTTTGCAGCGGGCCTCCAGCACGAACCAGCCTTCAGGCTGAGGGAGCATGGCCAGTGATTGACCATCCTCCAGTTCAAGGGTGACGTTGTCGGCATCCGGTGCCCAGAGGGCAAACCGGGTGAGTTCGGGGTTTACCAAAACGGCGCCGTGGCGCCAGCTGTTTTCTGTGCGCAGAGGCATCCATTGACCCCTTTTTCCTTAATAGTGAATTGAAGCGCCCGCATTTTTCTTCAACAGATCGCGATACAGTTCTGCGTAGGGCTCTACCGCCTGATGCCAGTTGAACGGGGCGGCCATGGCGCGGCAGCGCATGGCATTGAGTAACTCCGGGTGAGCGAAGACCTGGAACGCACGGTTCAAGGCTTCGGTGTAGCTTTGCACGGTCGACTCGTTGAACAGAAAACCTGTCACACCGTCTTCAATCGTGTCGGCCAGACCACCTGTGTTGCGTGCCACTGGCAGCGAACCGAAGCGCTGGGCATACATCTGGCTCAGGCCGCACGGCTCGTAACGGGAAGGCATGAGCAGAAAGTCACTGCCTGCAAACATGCGTCGGGCGTCGGTTTCATTGAAGCCGATACGCACGCCGATGCGCCCTGGGAAGCGGGTCGCGAGGGCACGCATGGCGTCTTCCTCTTCAGGCTCGCCGCGACCAATGATTGCAATCTGGCCACCCTTGTTGACGATGTGTTCGGCAACACCAATCGTCAGGTCCAGGCCTTTCTGGTACACCAGGCGTGATACCACCGCGAACAGCGGGCCGGTGGATGCGTCCAGGCCAAACAGTTCTCGAACGTAGTCAGCGTTGATCTCCTTGCGCAGCCACTCGTTGGGTGCAAAGTGGCAGATCAGGTGCTCATCGGTGGCGGCGTCCCAGCTGGCGTCGATGCCATTGGGAATACCGCTGAGCTGGCCCTTGTTCGCCTTGCTCTGCAGAAATCCTTCCAGTCCGCAGCCGAATTCTGGCGTAGTGATTTCCTTGGCATAGGTCGCGCTGACGGTCGTGATGTGGTTCGCGTACGCCATGCCGGCCTTGATGAAAGACAGCTTGCCGTAGAACTCCATGCCTTCGGCCTGCAGGGCTTCGTCAGGGATGCCGAGTTCACGGCTCGAACCTGTGCTCACAGTGCCCTGGTAGGCAAGGTTGTGGATGGTGAAGATGCTGGGCGTGGTCTGGCCGCGCCATTTCATGTAAGCGGGGGCGAGTCCGGCTGGCCAGTCATGGGCGTGAACCAGTTCGGGGCACCATTGAGTCTTCACTGCGCCTGCAGCGAAGTCGGCGGCGGCAAGGCCAAGGCGCGCAAAACGGATGTGGTTGTCGGACCAGTCCCGGCCATGGCGGTCGGCGTAAGGCGTGCCTTCGCGCTCGTACAGTTCAGGGCAGATCAGCACATAAATGACGAGGCCGTCTTTCATGTCCATACGGCCTACCTTGCACGCTGGCAACCCTGCATATCCGCCCAGCTGGCTGATGATATGGATCGGGTTGCCGCTATTGATCACTTGCGGGTAGCCGGGTATCAGCACGCGGACATCGTGCAAGTGACGCATGGCTCGCGGCAAGGCAGCAGACACATCGCCCAGGCCCCCGGTTTTCACAAGGTCAGCCAGTTCTGAGGTCACAAACAGGACTTTGCGCTTGTTGACTGGGGAAAGGGTGGGCTGTGAAGTCGAAGTCGGCAGTTGCAGCAGTGGAACGCTCGTCGAAGCGAAAACCGGCAGATGAGTCAGCTCGCTGGCCGGCTGATTAAAACTCTCTCCCTTCTGGGTTTTGACAGCGGCGCTAATCATCGTTTTCTCCCGTTAAAACAGTATTGGTGCATCACATGATTTTTATTGGCCATTTCCTATGGCCGGGTACCTGCACATGCACTACGCAAAAACAGTACCGACTTGGACTATACATAGCAGCGATGCAATGTGATGAAGACATTGTCTGCAATATGCCAACAGCATAGGCGCTCTATTCACCTGACCCGGCGCTTTTGGAGAAGTTTCGAGTTTTTTACCAGCGGTCGCCTGGGGCGGGGGTTGGCGGCCTGTTTATGGGCATAAGCGGCTCGATCGCTGCGCCTTTTCGGGGCGGGGTTCGACGACATTCTCGCGTAATGACCGGCCGTCGGATTGTTCGACAATCATCGGGATCCCATTCATTTGATGAAAAAATCCCGCGCCTTTTCTGCTTTTTGCATCTGGATCGATGCACGCTGCCTTTTCCAGGTGCGGGCAGTGATCGATTCACGTGCACCTAGAGAAACTTCCTACATCTGTACTGGAACATTTTGGCGCGGGGCGGGATAGAATCACGGTCCTTTGGCCTGCCGTTCACTGGGCAGGCCCATCGCACGCGCGATTAAGAAGACTCTTTGATTGACGAGGACGGAAATGGAAGGCCCAGAGGTGTTGGTACTGCAAGCGAGTTACACCAATCCGGTACACGCAGACGCGATTGGGTTCGTCTTGAATGAATATGCTCTGGATGCCATGGGCTCTGGCAAGCCCCTGTCGAGCGATACGCGCCAGCAACTGGCGATAGAACTGGCCAAGCGGCCACATGCTTTCAGCGTCCTGGCATTCATCGCCGGTGAGCCGGTCGGGCTGGTCAACTGTTTCGAAGGCTTTTCCACCTTTGCCTGTCGTCCGCTGGTCAATATCCACGACGTCGCCGTCATCGCTACGCATCGGGGCAAAGGGATCAGTCAGAAAATGCTCGCGAAGGTCGAAGAGATCGCACGTCAGCGCGGGTGCTGCAAACTGACGCTTGAAGTGCTGGAAGGCAACGATATCGCGCAGGCGGCCTATCGCAAGGTTGGTTTCGACAGCTATCAATTGAATCCGGAGATGGGGCGTGCACTGTTCTGGCAAAAGACGCTTTGACGGCGGCAGTGCTACAGGATTGTGGATGCGTGCAGCGTTATCATGCGATCCGTGCTTCGGCAGTTGCGAAATGTATCTGGTTCGCGAAACATTACTGGCGCAAAATGCGGGACTGTCCGAGGGTAGATATTTGCCTGGAGCCGTTGATCACGGTTCCTTGTTGAATTAATCGGAAGCGGATATTGCGGAGGGGATCAGGCGGGCAAGCCAGCGGATCGGGCTTGCCTCGGGCGGTCATTCATTGCGCAGCGGGTGTGCAACTCTTCAAAGCTGTAATGCTGTACCGGAAGAAATCAGCTGGGTTTGCTGAAGCATGAGGCTCAGATGAGCGACTTTTTTCTGCAACTGCTCACGTTCTTCTTTCAACGCACGCAGTTCGTCGCGGCGGATTGTCACATACAGGGTTTGTGGTGCCAGTGCTGGTAGTACAGTGCCCATTGCTCACCTCGCAAATGGTGGATTAAACCTGGAAAGGTCCGTGGCAATGACTATCAATCCCTGAGTGGCCGCTGCTAACCTCTCTATCGGCTCAGATTCTGATTTCTTTTGCATTAAATTGGAACTTTTTTATTTTTCATGGTCGCGAATGTTTATTGATCGCGACAAAATGCACCCTCTGACAGCTCTGCTGTTGTCATCTCCCTCAGGGGAACCGACGTTCTGCCTCGCTTGACTAACCAGCATGCTCACCGACTGTTGATGCGCTGGACAACAGGTGAGGCCCCTTTTACGAGTTTAGGAGCAACTTCATGCAACTTGGGATTATTGGACTGGGCCGCATGGGCGGCAATATCGCACGGCGTTTGATGCTCGATGGTCACACCACTGTGGTGTACGACCGTGATGAAGCGTCACGCAGCGCCCTGGCCAATGAAGGCTCGACGCCAGTCGCCGATCTGGCCGAACTGGTGGGTGCCCTGCAGGCGCCGCGTGCTGTCTGGGTCATGTTGCCGGCCGGCGCACCGACCGAGGACACGATTCAGATCCTGAGCCAGTTGCTTGAGCCCGATGACGTGATCATCGATGGCGGCAACACGTTCTATAAAGACGACATCCGTCGCGCGCAGGAACTCACCGACAAGGGCCTGCACTACGTGGACGTTGGTACGTCCGGTGGTGTCTGGGGGCTGGAGCGTGGTTACTGCATGATGATCGGTGGCGAGAAAGCGATCGTCGATCGTCTTGACCCGCTTTTCGCCACGCTGGCGCCCGGCATGGGCGATATCCCGCGTACCAAGGATCGCAACTCGACCGATCACCGTGCCGAGCATGGCTATATCCATGCGGGTCCTGCAGGCTCAGGTCACTTCGTGAAGATGATTCACAACGGCATCGAGTACGGCATGATGCAGGCCTTCGCCGAGGGCTTCGATCTGCTCAAGCAGAAGAACTCCGAACATCTGCCCGCCGAACAGCGCTTTGACCTCAATACCGCGGACATTGCCGAAGTGTGGCGTCGTGGCAGTGTCGTCTCGTCCTGGTTGCTGGACCTTACGGCGGATGCGCTGGCCACCGATCCGCAGCTGGACGCGTTCTCAGGCTCTGTCGCCGACAGCGGTGAAGGCCGCTGGACCATCGAGGCCGCCATTGAGCAGGCCGTTCCGGTTCCCGTGTTGTCCAGCGCGCTGTTCGCAAGATTCCGCTCCCGCCAGACCAGCTCTTACGCTGACAAGATGCTGTCGGCCATGCGCTTTGGATTCGGCGGTCACAAGGAACCCAAGTAATGGGCCTGTCACGCGGCACCTCCGAGCAAAAAGCCGAAGTCGCACCACCCACGACGCTGTTTTTGTTTGGTGCGCACGGGGACCTTGTCAAACGCCTGCTGATGCCGGCGCTCTATAACCTGGCGCGTGACGGTCTGGTCGACTCGGGGCTGCACATCGTCGGTGTCGACCACAACGCGATCAGCGACGCCGATTTTGCCAAAAAGCTTGAAAACTTCATTCGTGAAGAATCTGCCGCAAAGGTTTCCGAGTCGGGCAAAGACCCGCTGGATTCCGGGTTATGGGCCAAGCTTGCTGAGCGAATCAGTTATGTGCAGGGCGACTTCCTGGATGATTCCACCTACCGCGACATCGAAAGCAAGATAAAAAGCACCGGCTCGGCCAATGCGGTGTTCTATCTCGCAACGGCGCCGCGCTTCTTCAGTGAAGTGGCAACACGCCTGGGGTCGTCCGGTCTGTTGAAGGAAGTCGATGACGGATTTCGCCGCGTGGTGATCGAGAAGCCTTTTGGCTCCGATCTGGCCAGTGCGGTGGCGTTGAACACCTGCCTGCTCAAGGTCATGAGCGAAAAGCAGATCTATCGCATCGACCATTATCTGGGCAAGGAAACGGTGCAGAATATTCTGGTCAGCCGTTTTTCCAATGGTCTGTTCGAGTCGTTCTGGAACAATCACTACATTGATCATGTGCAGATCACCGCAGCCGAAACGGTCGGTGTCGAAACCCGCGGCAGTTTCTATGAGAACACCGGTGCTCTGCGCGACATGGTGCCCAATCACCTGTTTCAGCTTCTGGCGATGGTTGCCATGGAGCCGCCGGCCGCGTTTGGGGCCGATGCCGTTCGCGGTGAAAAGGCCAAGGTGGTGGGGGCAATCCGTCCCTGGAGTGAAGAGGAGGCACTGGCCAACTCGGTGCGCGGTCAGTATGCGGAAGGTGAGATGTCTGGCCGCAAGGTGCCGGGCTATCGCCAGGAAGAGCGCGTTGCAGCCGACAGCACCACGGAAACCTACGTGGCGCTCAAGGTGATGGTCGATAACTGGCGCTGGGTGGGGGTTCCGTTCTACCTGCGTACCGGCAAGCGAATGAGTGCACGCAGCACCGAAATCGCCATCTGCTTCAAGCCCGCGCCCTATGCGCAGTTTCGTGATACGGAAGTGGATCGGCTCAAGCCGAACTATCTACGCATCCAGATCCAGCCCAACGAGGGCATGTGGTTCGATCTATTCGCCAAGCGCCCTGGGCCGACGCTGAAGATGGAAGACATCGAGCTGGGTTTTGCCTACAAGGACTTCTTCGAAATGCAGCCATCGACCGGCTATGAAACGCTGATCTACGACTGCCTGACCGGGGATCAGACGTTGTTCCAGCGTGCCGACAACATCGAAAACGGATGGCGCGCCGTGCAACCGTTTCTCGATGCGTGGGCCAGGCACCCCGAGGTCACGTTGTACGAGGCGGGCAAGGACGGTCCCGAGGTCGGCGACGAGTTGTTGAATCGTGATGGTCGTGAATGGCGTGAACTCAATGTCTGAACCCACTGATCTGTCTGCGTCCGAACGATCTGTACGTTTTCTGCTTTCCGATATCGATGGTACGTTGCTGCGTCCCGATCACAGCCTGAGTCAGGCCAACATCGACGCCGTGCATGATCTGCAACGGGCGGGGGTTCATTTCACCCTGGCAAGCAGTCGGCCTCCGCGTGCGATGCGAGGGGTGATCGAGGCGCTGGGCATCGAGTTGCCAACGGTTGCGTTCAATGGCGGAACCATCACCCACGCCGATGGCCGTCTTCTGGCAGCACACCGCATCGACCCGACTGCGGTGCGTACTTGCCTGGACCTCTTCGCGACCCAGAAGGTCGCGATCTGGGTGTTCGCTGATGACGATTGGCTGTTGCTCGATCTCGAAGGGGACTATGTCGACCATGAGCGCGATGCGTTGGGCTACGAGCCGGTACGAGTGAGCAGCTTCGAGCCCTATCTGGATCGTGTCGACAAGATTGTCGCCGCGAGCAAGGACTTCGAATTGCTCAAAACGCTCGAAGCGCGTCTGAATCCGCTTATCGACGGGCTGGCGCTGGCTGCGCGCTCGCAGCGTTATTATCTGGATGTCACGGCGCTGGAGGCCAACAAAGGTTCTGCGCTGGTAGCACTTGCTGATTACCTGGGCGTCGATCTCGCTCACACTGCTGCCATCGGTGATGGCGGCAATGATGTGGCCATGTTTCACAAGGCCGGGGTGTCGATCGCGATGGGCCAGGGAGAGCCCGCCGTGTTGAGTCAGGCTGATCATGTCACCGGCAGCAATGTCGAGGACGGTGTTGCAACTGCAATCGGGCGTTACATCCTGGGTTGACCCTGTCGCTGCCCATTGCGGGCAGCGTCGCTGTATTTCACTTGCCTGTGATTGGCCGGGGCGGGTATTCATGACGGCAACTGTTCATACATCAGAGCATTACGAATGGCCGCATTGATTGAAGACTACGCACTGTTGGGAAACTGTCAGACGGCCGCGCTGGTGTCGCGCGATGGGTCGTTGGACTGGCTGTGTTTCCCGCGCTTCGATTCTCCTTCCTGCTTCGCGGCCTTGTTGGGCGACAGCGACCATGGTCGATGGAAAATCGCGCCACGCGCCGCGATCGTTTCCATCGAGCGTCGCTACCGGGACGGCACAATGATTCTGGAGACCGTATTCGAAACCCGTGAAGGGCGAGCGATGCTGGTCGATTTCATGCCCATTGACACGTCCGGGCATGTCGTTCGCACGGTGGTCGGTCTGTCTGGAGAGGTCGCGTTCGATATGGACCTGGCCATTCGTTTCGATTACGGCAGTAGCGTGCCTTGGGTCGAGAAGAAGGATCCGCACACGCTGACCGCTGTCGCGGGACCAGAAATGCTGGTGTTGCGCAGCCCGGTGCCACTGCTGCCTCAGGATCATCACACGGCCAGCCATTTCACGGTCGCGAAGGGTGAGAGCAAGGTGTTCACCCTGGCGTACCAGGCGTCCTATCTGCCGGTTCAGGCGAGCATCGATACCGGGCATGCGCAGGAAGAAACCGAGCGCTACTGGCGCGAGTTTTCGGATCGCTGTCCCGACGTCGGTCCCTGGACTGATCAGGTCAAGCGCTCGCTGATTACACTCAAGGCGATGACCTATGCCCCGACTGGTGGCATTGTTGCTGCCGTGACGACGTCGCTGCCTGAGCAGTTGGGTGGTGAGCGCAACTGGGATTACCGCTATTGCTGGCTGCGGGACGCGACCATGACCCTGCTGGCATTTATGAATCTGGGTTATTTCGAGGAAGCCACAGCATGGCGCAACTGGCTGTTGCGCTCGGTGGCAGGCAATCCGGAACAGATTCAGATCATGTACGGCGTAGGCGGCGAGCGGCGCCTGGCCGAATATGAATTGCCCTGGCTGAGCGGCTATGAAGGTTCTCAACCCGTGCGTATCGGCAACGGCGCCGCCACGCAGGTTCAGCTGGATGTTTACGGCGAAGTGGCCGATGCCATGATTCAGGCGCTCAAGGGTGGCATGCCGCGTCATCCACGCAGCGTTGCAATTTCCAAGGTAGTCATGCCGTTTCTGGAAAAAGTCTGGCATCAGCCGGACGCCGGAATCTGGGAGATCCGCTCCGAGCCTCGGCACTTCACGCACTCCAAGGTCATGGCGTGGGTTGCGTTCGACCGTAACGCCACACAGATCGCGCAGGCTGCCGAGAGCGACGAAGACCGTGCTTTGGCCAGGCATTACAGGCAAGTAGCCGATGAAATTCACGCCGATGTCTGCCGCAACGGTTTCGATGCGCAGTTGAATAGCTTTGTGCAAACCTACGGTGCCAAAGAAGTCGATGCCAGCCTGCTGCAGATTGTCCTGACCGGTTTTCTGCCTGCCGATGATCCACGCGTGATCGGCACGGTGGCCGAGATCGAGCGCACATTGATGCAGGATGGTCTGTTGCTGCGCTACGACGGCGAGCGGAGTGTCGATGGTGTGTCGGGAAGCGAGGGCACGTTTCTGGTCTGTTCGTTCTGGCTGGCGGATGCCTACGTGTTATTGGGCAGGGCGGACGAGGCGGCGGCCTTGTTTGCCAGGCTGTGCGACCTGTGCAACGACGTTGGCCTACTGGCGGAGCAATACGATCCGCAGGCAGGGCGCATGCTCGGAAATTTCCCTCAGGCGTTCAGCCATATCGGCATTATCAATACTGCCTTGAACCTTCATCGGGTGGTGTGTCCCGCAAGAGCGCGTACCTCTCGCGACATCGACGGTTGCGTTTGACCTGCGGGGCAGACGTGTCAGCCGGCCTTGCGAAAGGTCAGGTTGATGCGCTGCTCGCCCAGCACCGGATGCACGGCGGGCTTGATCGGCAGGATGCCATGAAAGCGCAGCCTGTCCTCGCCGCCCCAGACCACGACATCGCCATGAAACAGCGAAATGCGCTGAGGCCTGTCGCTGCGCTGCAGACCGCCGAACTGGAATATGGCAGGAATGCCCAGTGAAACGGAGACGACCGGCCAGCGGTGGTCGTGTTCATCCTTGTCCTGATGCAGAGACATCTTTGCACCGGGGACATAGCGATTGATCAGGCAGGCATCAGGCACAAAGTCTGCGAAGCCAGCTTTACGAGCGGCGTCTTGAGCCAGCTCCAGAAACACCTCAGGCATCGGAGGCCAGGGCTGGCCGGTTTGCGGGTTTGTGTCGGTGTACCGGTAGCCCTGACGATCGGTGACCCAGCCAAGCGGGCCACAGCTGCTCAGTGCGGCTGACATGATGTGGCCGCCGGGCGTGACCATGTTCCTGAACGGTGCGTCGTGAAGTGTTGCGTGCAGGGCGCTCAGCAACGGATCGACGAAGGGCAGGGCAAGGCCGCGAAACAGCCAGGACTGTGGACCTATCTGCTGGCTCGACGGAGGCTGGGGCGCTTCACTGGCAAACAGATCGAAGGTAGCGCAAGAGTCGGCATTGCGTTGCATGACTGGATTCAATACCTGCTACGGTCTACAGAGCCTTGCTGACTTTGACGTCACTGATCTGGTCGTCGCCCTGGCCATGCATCTTTTCCAGCGCCGCGCGCGCCTCTTCGACGGATGCAGACTGCAACTGGGCGAATTCAAAGCGGCGCTCGCCGTTGAGTTTGTAGCTGACGGCGTATTTGGTAGTGCGAGCGGGACTGTTCATGGCGATTCCTTGTATCGGCGTATCAGCGCAGGCTTGAGGTCGAGCGACGTACGATCTTGATGGAATGGGTGAAAGCGGGTTTACGGCCCGGTGTGGCGTCCGGCTTGCGTCCGGTGGTATCGATGGTGATGTTCCAGAACCCGGTGCTGGGTGCCGCGATCTTGGCCGGAAAGGTATCGAATGCACCGCCGTGGTAGGTGTGACGGCCGCCATTCTTGAACGCGCGGAAATTGGCATCATTCATCAGGCGGATGTTACAGAGCTGTGAGCACTGGATGACGACCAGATCGTCCTCGTTGAGGTGCTCACGCTGGTGTACGAATTTCATGTAAAACTCCGGAGAAATTGGCTTTTTCTGAAAAATCAAAACGATAGCATGCGGCGTAGGCCAATTGACGCCGATAGGCGGTTAATTGTGCTCTTTTATGGACAAAAAAACGCATCTCGGGAATTTAATCGGGCCGTCGCGGGTCGTACCACCTTTATTTGGAGGATTGTATGAAACTGGCAGTTGTAATCCTGGCACTGGCAATGACTGGCTGCGCGACGGTGAGTGACATCGAGCATACGCCCGCCACCATGAATGTGATCTCGGGCAAGAACCCTCAGGAGTACGCGGACTGTTTCATGGAAAAGATCAGCAGCAGTCGCTCGAAGCCTTCCGTAGAGCCTCATCGTGACGGCCTGCGCCTGATTGTCGCGCAGAAAATGAGCAAATCGCCGACAGCAGTCATTGACGTTGAAAACCGCTCGGGAGGCAGTGCGATCAAGGTCTATGAACGTCTGGCCAACGTGCCGATCCGCTTTCGCGATGTTCAGCATGCCGCAGAGGCCTGCATCTCGGGATGATTCAGGTCGCCCGCTCAGCCAATCGCTGAGCCGGGCCGGGTCGATGACTTACTTGCAGACAACCAGAACGCTGCGGCTTTTGTAGTTGCCTACATCCACACCCAGGGTCTTTTCGCTCTCCGCCGGCCTCGGGGTGCCGTCGGTGCCGACGATCTCGTAGCCCGTGCCTGCGCACGAGGCGTCGGCTTTTTCATAGCAACTGGCCCAGGACATGGCTTCGCCCGAGCAATCGATGCTCAGTCCCTGCTTGCCGTTTTTCAAATAGGTGTTGGATGCGGTGGCACAGCCGGTGAGGCCCAGTACGGCAATAATGGACAAAAGTCTGATCATGTTTTTCGCTTCAGAAAATAAGGCCAGCGGACTGGCGGATGCGGTGTTTGGACTGGTGGGCGGTGCCATCGTTCCGCCATGTTTCAAGGATAAATGCGGTGCGTCACTTTTCTGCCGTCCCGCTCCAGGGCACCTGGTTTCACGCTGACGGATGGCCGCCTGATTCATTCATTGCGTTTAAATTCATCGGCTACGCTTGGGCAAGTCAAACCCTGCTTGTATCGTCGGGAAACTGGCGGTTTCAAAGGGGCGACAAGCAGTGCACTGCAAGCGCCATGCCCGAGTCAGTCGACCGCAGGCCATGTTCGATGGTCGGGATATACGCGTTTTGCGGAACTATCTGCGTGAGAGTGCCTCTACCATGACATCCTACGGCCCGTGGCGGGCATTGTAAGGTGACCGCCGCCTGATTAGACTGCGCCGTTAACACCAACAGCCCTTATCAAGGACTTTTATGATCAAGAAATGCTTGTTCCCAGCAGCCGGTTACGGCACTCGCTTTTTGCCAGCGACAAAGGCCATGCCCAAGGAAATGCTGCCGGTGGTCAACAAGCCACTGATCCAATACGGTGTAGAAGAGGCCCTCGCTGCGGGCCTGAGCCAGATTTCCATCGTGACCGGTCGCGGCAAGCGCGCGCTGGAAGACCACTTCGATATCAGTTACGAGCTCGAGCATCAGATCAAGGGCACCGACAAGGAAAAATACCTGGTCGGCATTCGCAAGCTGATCGACGAGTGCAGCTTTTCCTACACTCGCCAGACCGAAATGAAAGGCTTGGGCCATGCGATCCTCAGCGGTCGTCCTCTGATTGGCAACGAAGCGTTTGCCGTGGTTCTGGCGGACGACCTGTGTGTCAATCTGGAAGGTGACGGCGTGCTGGCCCAGATGGTCAAGCTGCACAACCATTATGGCTGCTCGATCATCGCTATCCAGGAAGTCGACGCTAACGAGACCAACAAGTACGGCATTATTGCAGGCGACGAGATCAAGCCAGGCCTGTTCCGTGTCACCGACATGGTCGAGAAGCCGAAGCCTGAAGACGCGCCTTCCAACATGGCTATCATCGGTCGCTACATCCTGACTCCGGATATTTTCGAGAAAATCGAACAGACCGAGCCAGGCAAGGGTGGCGAAATCCAGATCACTGACGCACTGATGAAGCAGGCTGCCGAAGGCAACGTCCTGGCCTACAAATTCAAAGGCCAGCGTTTTGACTGCGGCGGCGCTGAAGGCTACATCGAAGCAACCAACTTCTGCTTCGAGCACTTTTACAAGACGGGCAAGGCTTACTGATTCATCTGCCTGTCCATGTTTCAAGTCAAGGCCACCTTCGGGTGGCTTTGTCATTTCTGACTGACCGCCAAGCGGTTATGCTGTGCCCCTGGTGAGGAGACATTGATGGCTTACGATTTCGATCTGTTTGTAATTGGCGCGGGTTCAGGTGGCGTCAGGGCGGCACGGTTTGCCGCAGGGTTTGGTGCAAAGGTGGCGGTTGCCGAAAGCCGTTATCTGGGCGGGACCTGTGTCAACGTTGGGTGCGTGCCCAAAAAGCTGATGGTCTACAGCTCGCATTTCTCTGAAGATTTCGAACATGCGAAAGGCTTTGGCTGGTCACTGGGCAAGGCAAGTTTCGACTGGCCGACCTTGATCGCCAACAAGGATCGCGAGATCAACCGCCTCAACGGTATTTACCGCAAGTTGCTGGTCGACAGCGGCGTCACGCTGCATGAAGGGCATGCGAAGGTCGTGGGCGCGCAAAAGGTCGAGATCAACGGCAAGACCTACAGCGCCGAGCGTATTCTGATTGCAACCGGCGGCTGGCCTCAGATTCCTGATGTGCCTGGTCGTGAACATGCCATTTCCTCGAACGAAGCCTTCTTCCTCAAGGAGCTGCCCAAGCGCGTTGTTGTGGTGGGCGGCGGTTACATCGCGGTCGAGTTCGCCTCCATCTTCAACGGTCTGGGTGCGGAAACGACGCTGGTCTACCGGGGCGAGCTGTTTCTGCGTGGGTTCGACGGCAGCGTGCGCACACACCTGCACGAAGAGTTGCTCAAGCGTCACATGGATATCCGTTTCAACAGCGACATCGAGCGCATCGACAAACAGGCTGATGGCTCGCTGAAACTGAGCATGAAAGGCGGTGGCACGCTGGAAACCGACTGTGTGTTCTATGCGACGGGCCGTCGTCCGATGCTCGACAACCTCGGGCTGGAAAGCGTCGATGTCAAACTCGACAAGCACGGCTATATTGAAGTGGACGAAAACTACCAGAGCAGCGAGCCATCCATTCTGGCGATCGGCGATGTCATTGGTGGTGTGCAACTGACTCCGGTCGCGCTGGCCGAAGGCATGGCGCTGGCCAGACGTCTGTTCAAGCCGGAGCAATACCGTCCGGTGGATTACAACCACATCCCGACGGCGGTGTTCAGCCTGCCCAACATCGGGACAGTGGGTCTGACTGAAGAGGCGGCCATCGAGGCGGGGCATGAGGTGCAGATCTTCGAGAGCCGCTTCCGGCCGATGAAGCTCACCCTGACCGACGATCAGGAGCGCACCCTCATGAAGTTGGTGGTCGATGCCAAAACCGACCGCGTACTGGGCTGCCATATGGTGGGGCCGGATGCAGGCGAAATCGTGCAGAGCCTGGCGATTGCGATCAAGGTGGGGGCGACCAAGCAGGTGTTTGATGACACCATTGGTGTGCATCCGACTGCAGCAGAGGAGTTTGTCACCATGCGTACACCGGTCAAACGCTAGATCAGGCAATGTCCGGGACTCAGGATGAGTCCCGGAGTGAAAGAGATCAAAGGAAGGACCCCTCCAGTGAACAGGCAAAAACCGACATCCGCGATGCCTTTGCATTCGAGCGGGCATGAGCAGGGCTCCATGCAGCAGATTGATGTGCTGCGTGAGAGCGAACGACAATTCAGATTGCTGGCTGACAACATGAGCCAGTTGGCCTGGACGGCAAATCCTCAGGGGCATGTCCAGTGGTACAACGAGCGCTGGTACCTGTACACCGGCTCTTCGCTTGAGGCCATGCGAGCACTGGGCTGGCGTTCGGTTCTTCATCCCGAGCAGCGGGAGCGCGTCGTGGCTCGCCTGCAATACTGCTTTGCGACGGGCTCCATCTGGGAAGACACCTTTGCTTTACGTTCCAGGGACGGTGCGTTCAACTGGTTCCTTTCGCGGGCGTCGCCAATGCGTGACGAGCAGGGTCATATCACGTATTGGCTGGGCACTCACACGGATATCACGGCTCAGGTGCGGGCTGAAGAAGCGCTGCGCGAGCTGAACGAAAATCTGGAACTGCGAGTAGCCGAGCGCACTCAGGAGCTGGCGCGTGCCAATGAGCTGTTGCAGATCGAGATGAGTGAGCGGGCGCAGGCCGAGGAAGTGTTGCGCCATGCACAGAAGATGGACGCTGTCGGCCAGTTGACCGGCGGTATTGCTCACGATTTCAACAACATGCTGACGGGCGTTCTGGGCGCGCTGGATTTCATTCAGCGCCGGGCCGCAGCGGGTCGTCTGGATGACGTCGAGCGCTATGTCAGCGCCGCGATTGCATCTGCCAATCGCGCCGGAGCATTGACCCAGCGGTTGCTGACGTTTGCCAGGCGTAAGGCGCTCGACACCTGTGCGGTCGATGTCAATCGGATGATCCGCTCGATGCAGGAGCTGTTGCAGGGCACACTGTCCGCTCAGACCTTTCTGCATTTCGAGCTCGATGAGACATTACAGCTGATCCGGACCGATGAGCATCAATTGGAAAACGCGCTGTTGAATCTGGTCATCAATGCGCGCGATGCAATGCCGGACGGCGGGCAGCTCCGGGTACTGACTCGGGCTGTAAGCGTGACCAGGCCACAGGGCGCGCTGCCAGCGGGAGAGTACGTCATCCTTGGTGTCGAGGATGACGGTTGTGGCATCAGTCAGGAGGTGATTGATCGGGTCTTCGATCCGTTCTTCACCACCAAGCCGGTTGGTCAGGGAACGGGGTTGGGTTTATCGATGGTCTACGGCTTCATCAAGCAGACTGGCGGGCATGTGCAGATCGAAAGTACTGAGGGGCGGGGTACTCGAGTTGATTTGTACCTGCCTTGCGAGACTGACTCGTTGAACTGAATGGCGTCTTGCCCGTTCTTGGCGTGGCTTGCGCGTCAAGGTGCCGTTGGTTTCCTGCGGGTCGAGCTGGCCTTGGCGGGCGGCTCGCTGGCGGTTTTCAGGGTTTCCAGTGCTACTTCCTTTTTGATCAGCAGCAGTTCCAGTACGCGGTTCTGCTGTTGTGTGTCTTTCAGGCTCTGCTTGAGTTCGACAGTCTCTTCCTGGAGGCTTCGCACCTTTTCTTCCAGCAGGGCGCACTGCGTCTGACCTTGTTGGTGCTGCTTGATGGATGCTGCGGCCTGGGCGCTGGCTTTATCCGTCAGGTCCTTCTGGGCATGCAGATCGCGCTGTGTGCTGCGAGCCTCTGCCAGTAAGCGTTCGTTGTCGCGGTTCAAGCCGGTTATGTCTTCCTGGCGCATGCTGAGGCTTTGCTGAGCCTGTCGCAATTCCATCTGCAATTGCTGCACCTGGCCTTCATGGCGTTGTTGTTCGTGCTCGCGCTGCTCGCGGATCGAGTTGCGATAGTGCTCCAGTGCGTCGCGGGCGTGCAGGTGCTTTTCTTCAAGGGAGCGGATCTGTTCGTTCTTGTCTGTCAGACGGGACTCGAGGTCCGAGCCGGCCTGTGTCAGGCGGGTGTTTTCGCTTCGCACGTTGATAAGCGTCTCCTGCAGGTCGAGCAGGGCAGTGGCTTGTCGCTCCAGCGTCTGGTCCTTTTGCCGGATTTCATCGCTCAGATCTTCTGCCTTCTTCTGGGTGGCCGAGAGTGCGTCCTGCAGGGTTCTGCACCTGGTCTCGTGGTCGACACATAGCTGGTCAATGCGTTCCTGCGCCTGTTCTTGCAGGCGCCTGGCAAGATTGGCCACCAGTTCCGTCAGTTCCTCATTGATATCAGGCGCGGGTGAATGAGCGGTTTCAAGCTCCTTTAGATATCGGTGGATCGTGGTTTTCGAACCCGTATTGCCCATTTCGATACGTACTGCATCGATGCTGGGGTTTTCGCCGCGGGCGAGCAGGGCGGACCTTGCCTTGAGTACCAATGCCTTGTTAACGCCGCCCCGTGCCATGTCTGCTCCTACGATTCCGTACTGTGGTATGTACTCTGTATTTACATACTATATTGAATAGAAAATAACGTCATTATTTGAATTTTATGGCATGGGATATTGGCGTATTATCCCGTGTCAGACGCGTGGGGCGCTCTTTTGCCCTTTCGGCCGGTACACCTACGCAGGTTTTGCTCATGAATGATGTCGATCGCTATCTGGAAGCGGCCACCCGCGACAACACGCGCCGCAGTTACCGGGCTGCCATCGAGCACTTCGAGGTCGCGTGGGGCGGGTTTCTGCCGGCGACCAGTGAGAGCGTTGCGCGGTATCTGGCGCAGTACGCGGGAGAGCTGTCGGTCAATACCTTGAAGTCGCGCCTGTCGGCGTTGTCTCAGTGGCATTCCAGTCAGGGATTCGTCGATCCGACGCGCTCGCCGGTCGTGCGCAAGGTGCTCAAAGGCATTCGTGCCTTGCATCCTGCGCAGGAAAAGCAGGCTGAGCCTCTGCAGTTGCACGATCTGGAGCGGGTCGTCACCTGGCTTGAAGCCGAAGCGCTCCAGGCGCAGGCTCGCAACGATCAGCCCGGTGTGCTGCGTTGCCGGCGTGACATGGCGCTGATCCTGTTGGGATTCTGGCGGGGATTTCGCAGCGACGAGCTGTGCCGTCTGCAGGTTCAGGACGTCAAGGCGATCTCCGGCGCGGGCATCAGCCTTTATCTGCCCCGCAGCAAGGGCGATCGGGAAAACGCGGGCAGGTCCTACCAGACCCCGGCCTTGCAACGGCTGTGTCCGGTTCAGGCTTATATAGACTGGATCAACTGTTCGGCACTGGTGCGCGGTCCGGTATTTCGCGCCGTGGATCGCTGGGGCAATCTGGGGGAGGAGGGGTTGCACGCCAACAGCATTATCCCCTTGTTACGTCAGGCCCTCAGCCGTGCCGGTATTGCTGCAGAGCAGTACACCAGCCATTCGCTGCGTCGTGGCTTCGCGAGCTGGGCTCACCGCAGCGGCTGGGACCTCAAGTCGCTGATGGCCTATGTGGGCTGGAGGGACATGAAGTCCGCAATGCGTTACATTGAGGCCGCTCCGTTTTCGAGCTCTCCCGAGAGCCAGGGCGGTATGAAGGTTTCTTCTATTGATAAGCCGCTTCCATAGCGAAAAGCAATCAGTGACATCAGGTTTGCCAATGAGCCTTTGTCATCGATCGTGCGTAAGCTTCACTTCATCGAATTCACAACCCATCAGGAGATATACCGATGCCTATCATCAACAGCCAGGTAAAACCGTTCAAGGCAACAGCTTACAAGAACGGCTCTTTCGTTGACGTTTCGGATGCTGACTTCAAAGGCAAGTGGTCTGTCGTATTCTTCTACCCGGCCGACTTCACCTTCGTTTGCCCGACCGAGCTGGAAGACCTGGCTGACAACTACGCTGAGTTCCAGAAGCTGAACGTTGAAATCTACAGCGTTTCGACCGATACCCACTTTGCCCACGCTGCATGGCACAACACCTCGCCTGCAATCGGCAAGATCCAGTACACCATGATCGGCGACCCGACCCTGACCATTTCGCGCAACTTCGACGTGCTGATCGAAGAAGCCGGTCTGGCTGACCGCGGTACTTTCGTGATCAACCCTGAAGGTCAGATCAAGATTGTCGAACTGAACGACGGCGGTGTTGGCCGTGACGCTTCCGAGCTGCTGCGCAAGATCAAGGCTGCTCAGTACGTTGCTGCTCACCCGGGTGAAGTCTGCCCAGCCAAGTGGAAAGAAGGCGAGGCTACTCTGGCTCCGTCTCTGGACCTGGTCGGCAAGATCTGAGTCGTATGAATCGGCTAGGGGCGTTGAGCTCTTGAGCAAGTAAACCGCATCGCCCCAAAAAACGCCCGGGCGGTCATCGCCTGGGCGTTGTTTTTTCTACTCTCTGAAAATTTTGCCAAAGGAAGTCGCAGCATGTTGGACGCCAATCTTAAAGCCCAGTTGAAATCTTACCTGGAGCGGGTCACTCGCCCCATCGAGATCGTCGCGTCCCTTGATGACGGCGCGAAGTCTCAGGAAATGCTCGCATTGCTCAACGATGTGATCAGTGTTTCCAAAGACGTCACCTTGAATGACAGCGGTACTGATGCGCGCACGCCGTCGTTCTCGCTGAACAGCCCTGGGCACGCTATCAGCCTGCGTTTCGCTGGTATTCCCATGGGGCACGAATTCACCTCGCTGGTCCTGGCGCTGCTGCAAGTCGGCGGCTATCCACCCAAGGTCAGTGCGGAAACCATCGAGCAGGTTCGCAATCTTCAGGGCGAATTCAAGTTCGAAACCTATTTCTCGCAGTCCTGCCAGAACTGCCCGGACGTCGTCCAGGCGTTGAATCTGATGGCCGTGTTGAACCCGAATATTCAGCACGTCGCAATCGACGGCGCGCTGTTCCAGGACGAAGTCACTGATCGCAAGATCATGTCGGTGCCAAGTATCTACCTGAACGGCGAGCTGTTCGGTCAGGGCCGCATGGGTCTGGAAGAGATTCTGGCCAAGATCGACACGGGTGCTGGCGCTCGTCAGGCCGAGAAGCTCAATGCCAAAGAGGCATTCGACGTTCTGGTGGTCGGCGGTGGTCCAGCCGGTTCGGCAGCCGCTGTGTATGCCGCACGTAAAGGTATCCGTACCGGTGTGGCCGCCGAGCGTTTCGGCGGTCAGGTGCTCGACACCATGGCCATCGAGAACTTCATCTCGGTCCAGCACACCGAAGGCCCGAAGCTGGCCGTTGCGCTCGAAGAGCACGTCAAGCAGTACGAAGTCGACATCATGAACCTGCAGCGCGCTGACAAGCTGATTCCTGGCGCTGCCGGTGAGCTGCACGAAGTGAAGTTCGCCAGCGGTGCGAGCCTGAAGGCCAAGACCGTGATTCTCGCCACCGGCGCACGCTGGAGAGAGATGAACGTTCCGGGCGAGCAGCAATACCGCAACAAGGGCGTGGCGTACTGCCCGCACTGTGATGGTCCGCTGTTCAAGGGCAAGCGTGTTGCGGTGATCGGCGGCGGTAACTCCGGCGTCGAAGCGGCCATCGACCTGGCGGGTATCGTGTCTCACGTGACCCTGCTGGAGTTCGACGTGCAATTGCGTGCCGACGCCGTGCTGCAGCGCAAGCTGCACAGTCTGCCGAACGTGACCGTCATCACCAGTGCGCAAACCACTGAAGTGACGGGTGACGAGCAGAAGGTCAACGGCCTGCGCTACAAGAACCGCGTGACCGGTGAAGAAATCACCGTGCCACTGGAAGGTATCTTTGTGCAGATCGGCCTCTTGCCCAACAGCGAATGGCTCAAGGGTTCCATCGAGTTGTCACCGCGTGGCGAGATTGTGGTCGATGCTCGCGGTGAGACATCTATACCCGGCATTTTCGCTGCTGGCGACGTGACTGTAGCGCCGTACAAGCAAATCATCATTGCTCTGGGCGAGGGCGCCAAGGCCTCGCTGAGCGCCTTCGATCACCTGATCCGTACGTCCGCGCCGGCCTGACAGGCTGTCGCTCAACAAAAAACCCCATGAGCGATCATGGGGTTTTTTGTTTTCAGAGAACGTTAAAGCGGTGTTGGCTGGATGATCTCGACCCAGTAGCCATCAGGGTCCTTGATGAACGCCAGGCTGTTCATGCGGCCGTCCGACAGGCGTTTCTGAAACTTCACGTTCAGCTTCTCGAAGCGTTCGCAGGCAGCGACCACGTCCGGCACCGACACGCAGATGTGGCCAAAGCCGCGCGGATCGCTGTTGCCATCGTGATAAACGGCCGACGGGTCGTTCTCGGTGCCGTGGTTGTGGGTCAGCTCCAGAATGCCCGGGATCGACTTCATCCACTCGTTTCGAGCGGCATCATCAGCCGGAATCAGCTTTTTGTCGGTCAGCGCCAGAAAGTACAGGCTGAATTCGGCTTCCGGGAAATCACGCTTCTCGACCAGGCTGAAGCCCAGGACGCGGGTATAGAAGTCCAGTGATGCAGTGATGTCTTTGACACGCAGCATGGTGTGGTTGAACACGAACTGCTGTGTAGCGGCTTCGGGTTCGGCTGTCACGCCTGGAATGGAATTGAGGTCTTGCAGGCTCATGAGTGTCTCCAACATGGGTATTAATGGTGCCAGATGATACGGAGCGGGGCGGCCTGTGCCAAACGCCTGACGGGATAAAGGACCCCGGCCCCTTGCGGGTGGCTGGCGACAGGCTCAGACTTTGCGGTCAATCGTTCCGATGGCCATGACATGACCACCCTGATTTTCCCGCAATGCCGACTTTCGCTCTTGAGCCTGTGCCTGCTGACATGCAGTGCACCTGCGCAAGCCGCCGACGTGATGATTATCTGGCCCGCAGGCTGGGAAGTGGAGTCTTTGCCGACAGCGGCGGACGCACCTTCTCAGCCTTCCGTGCAGGTCAGACAGCGTGCGGTCAAAAACGATCAGTCGGGTAATCCCCTGATGGTCATGGAGCTGACTCAAACCCGTCTGACGCCCGGGCATGAAGTCAATGTGCAGGGCGTTTTGCTGGAAATGCGCAAAGCGGTCCAGGTCAATTTCGCCAAAAGCGGTTTTCAGAGCGTCTGCACTCATGTGCGTGACGGCAAGCTCAGCGTCGTCCCGGCGCTGGAAACCACTTGCACTGTCACCCAGAACGGCGTGCACGTGCTCACACAGACGCTGGTCGCAGCCGCCAGCAAGGAAAAGGCCTGGTCGTTGTCGTATGCCGGGTCGGCAGAGGGGTACGCGGCCAACAAACAGGAGGCATTGCAGATTCGGGATAGCCTGCGTCTGGACGGGGAGCCTTGAGGGAGGGCTTTATTGCAGGCAAAAAGAAGCCCGCCGAGGCGGGCATGGGGCGCTATTCCTTTAGCGGTCTTCACTATGGAAGAACGCATGTGAAAAATCTGTGAACCTCTTGCACGTTCGTCGCCCGGCGAACGCAGGCGGCGCCTGAATGTCGGAAACGTCTGACGTTAATTAACTACCTTGCGGTTTCAAAGCTGACAATTGGCTGAACACACATTCGAAACTTGAAGTTTTAACTGTGAGGTGAATCGTATGAGCATCAGTAGAAATATTGGCGTCATTATTTTGCTTTGCAAGAGGCCCGACCTTTCATATATGCACCGGTCAGTTCAGTCATTGCTGTTTGTGGGAGCGCCGCTTCAGGGATGTGACAAGTCTGCTACACACCGATGTGATACTGAGGCAGGCACCTGACAATAAACCTGAACCACCGTAACAGCCAATAAAAAGCCCTGCGAGTGCAGGGCTTCCAGGTGCGTAGTTGTGATCAGGCGCGTAGCCATGAATCAACGGTATCGACACCGTATTGCTCTTTCCAGGCTTTAAGGCCTCGGTGATTGCCACCCTTGGTTTCGATCAGCTCACCGGTGTGCGGGTTCTGATAAACCTTTACAACGCGCGCGCGGCGGCGCTTCGGGCCGGTGGGGGCAACCAGTGAGGTAGAGCTGCCAGGGTCGAGGATCGCGATGATGTCGCGCAGGCTCTTGCCATAGCTACCCATCAGTTCCTGGAGCTTTTGCTCGAATTCAATCTCCTTCTTCAGGCCGGCGTCATTCTTCAGGGCTTCCAGCTGTGCCAGCTGCTCCTGAAGGGCTTTTTCTGCTGCTCGAAACTCGGCAAGTCTGGACAAATAACACACTCCGACAATGTCATGGCTGTTGCCAGCCCAATAAAGCGATAAGACAAAACTGTTTGGCTGATCCGCTCGTACGGTCACTGCCCCATACCCGCGCTGTCTGCAAAAAATAAGCCTTCCTGGCTTGCCATTACGCAGATAGAGGGTAGTTAAAACTGTGTAGCGGACAAATAATGCACCTTTTTTTTCAGTTAGAAAATAGTCTTGTTGAAATTGCTAAGAGCCAACTGTGCAGAGCAGTTGTTTGTCGAGGGGGAACGGTGTGTTATCCGGGGAAACGGTGTGTAAGTTATTTCTGATATTAGCGGACTGCTGAAACTGACTGAAGAATCTCTGGCGCAGCACCACACGCGAAATGCCTGACAGACAAATACGAGTTACCCGTACATGGGTCGGATTGTGTGAAAGCGCCGTTGCAAAAGGGCTGGAGCGACCAACGGCATGGCCATTTGCTGTGCGTAACCTGGACCTTTTGCCTACAGCCCTTGCTGCAAGGCGGGATCGTCTGGGTTGAGCTGTTCCAGCTCGGCCAGCAGGATCTGCACGTTCTGCAGCTGGCCATTTTCCTTCCAGTACTGGATCAGCAGAACGCGTGCACGTCGATCCGCCGGATCGTTCTGAACAATCTGTGCCAGTTGTTTCTGGGCCGCTTCAAGCTGGTCCAGGTCATGCAGAGCGACAGCCAGGTCGTAGCGGTAGTCGTTGTTCTGCGGTGCAAGCTCTGACGCCTTGGCCAGACTGAGCAGCGCAAACTCCCCTTGACCATGGTCCACCAGCCACATGCCCAGCGCATGCTGCAGCAGCGCCGAGTCGGGATGATGCTCCAGTAATCCGGCAAACAGGCTGCGTGCCTTGTCGGCCTGGCCTTTCTTGTCCAGCAGCTCGATATGCGCCAGTGCGGCTTCGATGTTCTGCGGGTCCAGCGCGGTGGCTCGCTGCAAGGCCTTGAGTGCCGGTTCGAGGTCGCCGGTCTGCAGGTAAAGCCTGGCGAGCTGCAGCTGGTTATCAACGGTCGCGGGTTCGCTCTCAAGGGCCTCCTGGAAGGCCTCGGCGCTCTGCTGCAGCACGGCGAAATACAGGCCCAGGTCGTCGGGTGACAGGCCCAGCAGCGCGCTGGTTGCGCTGAATCTGACGGATTGCTCCCTGTCATCCAGCATCGGACCCAGCAACAGACTGCGCTGACTGCTGGAAACCAGTTTGACGCTGGTGGCAATGGCAGCCTTGCGTACCTCGACCGATTCGTCCTTGAGGCTGGCGTCGATCAGTTTAAGGGCTTGCGGGCTAGGGTAATTACTCAGTTCGGCGAGCAGGCTGACCCGGTGCGCGTCGGAAAGGTCTTTACGGGCCAGCTGCTGATACAGCACTCGCGCCGCGCCCGGTTTGCCCTCATGCGCCTGCTTGAGTGCCTGTGTGTAGGTATGAGCCAGATTGGCCGGCGTGCTCTGCGTGGGCACATTGCGCCATCCCCAGAACAGCGTGGCGAGCAGTATGACGACGAATGCGGCGCCTGCGCCGATGATCCAGCGACGGCGATTGAGGGTGTCAGGAGATGAGCCGGGCATACCGATATCCATTGCTTGGCGGCTTGCAGCTTCGTGGAGTCGCTGGTCAGTGTCAAACGGCGAGGGTACTCGAACGGACAAAAAAATGCCCCGCCTCTGTAAAGAGGCGGGGCAGGGCAGACCCGGATGCGGCTGTCAGGCCTGCGGTTGCCAGCCACCACCCAACGCTTTATAGATGGCGACGATCCCGCGATACAGCTCGATCTCGGCCTGAGCCTGAGAGTCCTCGGCAGCCAGACGTTCGCGTTCGGCGTCCAGCAGAACGAGGAAATCAGCTGTCCCTTCACGATACTGAACGTTGGCCAGACGGGCCGCTGCACGGCTGGATTCGCTCTGGCGGATCAGGGACAACAGTCGCTGCTGACGCTTGTCGTAATCGCTGAACGCGTTTTCCGACTCTTCCAGGGCGAGCAGAACCTGCTGTTCATAATTGGCCAGCGCACCTTCAGCGTCGGCATTGGCGCTGCGAATCTGCGCCCGGACACTGCCCAGATCAAAGGCAGCCCAAGTAATGCTCGGACCGAGCGACCAGGCTCTGGCTGCCGACGAGCCGATTTGCGAACCCCGCCCTGCGGTAAAGCCGAGGAACCCGCTCAGGCTGACCCGAGGGAACAGGTCGGCGGTAGCAACACCGATGCGTGCTGTCGAGGCGGCCAACTGGCGCTCGGCGGCCAGAACATCAGGCCGGTTGCGCAGCACCTGGGTCGGGTCGCCAATCGGCAATGCCTTGGCGATGGCCGGCAATTTGGTCGGGCTCAGATCCACGCTCAGGGTTTCCGGCCGTTCACCCAGAAGGGTGGCGATGCGGTTGCGCTGACGATTCTGTTCGGCCTGCAGTTGCGGCACGGTTGCTTCAACGGCCGCCAGTCGCGCGTCGGCTCGCACCACATCCAGTTCGTTGCCGACGCCGGCGTCGCGCAACTGCGTGGTGACGCCCTGAGAATCCTGCTGGTTTTTCAGGTTGTCCCGTGCAATGGCTTCGCGTAACTGTGCGCCACGCAACTGACCATAGGCGTCGACCACTTCGGCGATCAGCGTCACTTGCAGTTGATAGAGATTGGCCTGCGCGGCGGCTTCGTCGGCGTTGCTGGCTTCCAGTTGGCGCTGAATGCGTCCGAACAGGTCCAGTTCCCAGGCCATGTCCAGACCCAGGTCGTACCGCTCAGTGTTGACGCGTCGGTCGGTCACGCCAGGCTGCTGCCCTTTGCCCAGATCGCTGCTGGCCCGGCTGGTCACCACCGGCATGGCGTCGTTGGCCACGTCGTCGCGAATGGCACGCGCCGCTTTCAGGCGGGCAAACGCGACACGCAGATCCCGGTTGCCATTGAGTGACTGAGTGACCAGTTTGTCGAGGGTCGGGTCGTCGAACTGCTTCCACCACAAGGCATCGGCCTTGGTACGGTCGTAGTTGCCCTGAGCGGCAGCGGCGAGTTTTGCCGGTGCAGTATCGGGCGCCTTGTAGTCCGGGCCGACGGCACAGGCCGCCAGCGCCAGGACCAGCAGGCTCGGGACAAAGAATTTAACCGCGCTCATCAATGCATCTCCGCAGGCAGTGTTTGCAGTTTCTGCGCCTTGGCGACCTTGCGGGCCTCCTGGCGCTCGACGAAGTTACGGATCAGCACGTAGAACACCGGGGTCAACAGCAGGCCGAAGAAGGTGACGCCGAGCATCCCGGAGAACACCGCCACACCCATGGCATGACGCATTTCGGCACCGGCACCACTGGACAGTACGAGCGGCACGACACCCATGATGAAGGCGAACGAGGTCATCAGGATCGGGCGCAGACGCAGGCGGCAGGCTTCCAGCACCGCATCCAGCGGGCTCATGCCTTCTTCCTGTTTGTCCTTGGCGAACTCGACGATCAGGATCGCGTTCTTGCACGCCAGCCCTACGAGTACGATCAGGCCGATCTGGGTGAAGATGTTGTTGTCGCTACCCGCAATTATCACCCCGGCAATCGCCGACAGCAGCGTCATCGGTACGATAAGGATCACCGCCAGCGGCAGGCTCCAGCTTTCGTATTGGGCGGCCAGCACCAGGAACGCCAGCAGTACGCAGAGCGGGAAGACGAACAGTGCGGTGTTGCCCGACAGAATCTGCTGATAGGTCAGGTCGGTCCATTCGTAGACCATGCCATTGGGCAACTCTTCCTTGAGCAGCTTTTCGACAGCCGCCTGAGCCTGTCCCGAGCTGTAGCCCGGTCCGGCAGCGCCGTTGATTTCGGCCGTGATGAAACCGTTGTAGTGCATCACGCGGTCGGGGCCTGCGGTGTCGCTGACCTTGACGAAGGTCGCCAGCGGGATCATCTCTCCCAGGTTGTTACGCACCTTGAGCTGACCGATCTGGTCGGCGTCCTGACGGAACTGTTGCTCGGCCTGAACGTTGACCTGGTAGGTACGACCAAAGCGGTTGAAGTCGTTGGCGTACAGCGAGCCCAGATACACCTGCAGGGTGTCGAAAATGTCGCTGATCGCCACGCCGTGGGTCTTGGCCTTTTCGCGGTCGATGGACGCATCGACCTGCGGCACGTTCACGGTGTAGCTGGTGAACAGACCGGCCAGTTCAGGCACGCTGCGGCTCTTGGCGATGATGTTCTGGGTTTCCTTGTACAGCTCGTCGTAACCCAGATTGCCCCGGTCCTCGATCTGCAGGCGGAAGCCGCCGATGGTCCCCAGACCCTGCACCGGTGGTGGCGGGAAGATCGCCATGTAGGCTTCCTGAATCGACGCGAACTGGCCGTTCAACGCACCGGCGATGGCGTTGGCCGACTGGCTCGGGTCCTTGCGTTCATCAAAAGGCTTGAGCGCAACGAACACCACGCCATTGTTCGGACTGTTGGTGAAGCCGTTGATCGACAGGCCCGGGAAGGCAATCGCGTTTTCCACGCCCGGCTGTTTCAGGGCCAGGTCCGACATGCGCTTGATGACTTCTTCGGTCCGGTCCAGGCTGGCCGCATCCGGCAGTTGCGCGAAGGCCACCAGGTACTGCTTGTCCTGGCTGGGTACGAAACCGGTTGGCGTACTGGTGAAACCCATCCAGGTCAGCACCATCAGGCCTGCATACACCAACAGGGCAATGCCGCTGCTGCGAATCACGCGTGCAACCGTGCCGACGTAGCCATGGCTGGCTTTCTCGAAGAAGCGGTTGAACGGACGGAACAGCCAGCCGCCCAGCATCCTGTCGAGGAAGCGCGAGAAACGGTCCTTCGGCGCATCGTGAGCCTTGAGCAGCACGGCGGCCAGTGCAGGCGACAGGGTCAGTGAGTTGAACGCCGAGATCACGGTCGAGATGGCAATGGTCAACGCGAACTGTTTATAGAACTGTCCGGTAAGCCCGGAAATGAACGCTGCCGGTACGAATACCGCGCAGAGCACCAATGCCGTAGCGATGATCGGCCCGGTCACTTCGCCCATCGCTTTGTGGGTTGCCTCGACCGGTTCGAGCCCCAGCTCAATGTTACGTTCGACGTTCTCCACCACCACGATAGCGTCGTCCACCACGATACCGATCGCCAGCACCAGCCCGAACAGTGACAGCGCATTGAGCGAGAAGCCGAACAGGTGCATCACGGCAAATGTACCGATCAGCGACACCGGTACCGCGACCAGCGGGATGATCGAGGCGCGCCAGGTCTGCAGGAACAGGATTACCACCAGCACCACCAGAACCAGTGCTTCGAACAGGGTGTGGATCACCGCTTCAATGGAGCCGCGCACGAAGATGGTCGGGTCATAGACGATGCTGTAGTCCATCCCCTCGGGGAAGCCTTTCTTCAGCTCGGCCATCTTGGCCCGCACGTCATTGGAAATATCGATCGCGTTGGAGCCCGGACGCTGGAAAATCGGCAATGCAACGGCGGGCTGATTATTCAGCAGCGAGCGCAGGGCGTACTGGTTGGAACCCAGTTCGACACGGGCAACGTCTTTCAAACGCGTGATTTCGCCATCGGCACCGGCACGGATGACGACGTTCTCGAACTCTTCCTCGGTGACCAGGCGGCCCTGAGTATTGATCGACATCTGGAAACTGGTGGCATTGGGTGAAGGTGGCGCGCCCAGCTGGCCTGCGGCGACCTGACGGTTCTGCTCGCGGATCGCATTGACCACGTCGGTAGCCGTCAGGTTGCGCGACGCGGTTTTGTTCGGATCGAGCCAGACCCGCAGCGAGTAATCGCCCATGCCGAACAACTGCACATCGCCCACACCGCCCAGTCGCGCCAGTTCATCCTTGATGTTCAGGACGGCGTAGTTGGACAGGTACAGCATGTCGTAGCGCTGATCCGGCGAGGTCAGGTGCACAACCATGGTCAGGTCGGGCGAGGCCTTGTCGACCGTGATACCGATCCGCGTCACCTCTTCAGGCAGCTTGGGTTCGGTGCGCGTCACGCGGTTCTGCACCTGCACCTGTGCGTTGTCCAGGTCGGTGCCCAGCGCGAAGGTGATGGTCAGGGTCAGCTTGCCGTCGGCAGTGGCCTGCGACGACATGTAAAGCATGTTCTCGACGCCGGTGATGGCCTGTTCCAGCGGTGAGGCCACGGTTTCGCCGATCACCTTGGGGTTGGCGCCGGGGAAGTTGGCCCGCACGACGACGGTAGGCGGCACGACTTCCGGGTATTCGCTGATCGGCAGCTGGAACAGCGAGATGGCACCAGCGATCAGGATGAGCAGCGAGAGCACTGCGGCGAAGATTGGCCGCGAGATAAAGAATTTTGAGAAGTTCATCGAACGAGTCCCTTAGCCGCGAGGCGCAGTGGCGCTGGCGAGTTTGGCGGTCGCGTTGGGCGCCGACTGTTGCGGGTTGCTGGCTTCAAGGGCCTGACGTTGCTTGAGGAGCAGGGCAAGGGTGTCGGCGCTGGCCATCGGCGTGACTTCAGGGTCCACGGGCTGGCCGGGACGGACACGCTGCAAGCCCTTGACGACGATAGTGTCGTCCTTGCCCAGGCCGTTGCGGACAATGCGCAGGCCTTCGATTTTCGGGCCCAGCTCGACCGGGCGATAAGCCGGCTTGTTGTCCTTGTCCATGACCAGCACGAACTTCTTGCCCAGGTCGGTGCCGACCGCCTCATCGTTGATCAGCACGGCCGAGTAGGTGCCGCTGCCGACCAGCTTGAGGCGCGCATACAGACCGGGTGTGAAGCTGCCGTCGGTGTTGTCGAACACGGCGCGGCCACGGATGGTGCCGGTGCGCGGGTTGACCTGGTTGTCGACGAAGTTCATCTGGCCCAGGTGCGGATTGCCGTTCTCGTTGGACAGGCCCAGGTAAACCGGGGTGGTCTGGCCACGCTGACCCTTGCGGGCGAGCTCGGTGTACTTGAGGAACACGCGTTCGTCGGCGTCGAAGTAGGCGTAGACCTTGTCGGTGGACACCACGCTGGTCAGCGCTGTCACATCGGCAGTCACGATGTTCCCCGCAGTGATCTCGGCACGGCTGACGCGACCCGTGATAGGCGCGGTGACGCGGGTGAAGCTGAGGTTCAGGCGCGCCAGATCCAGTTGCGCCTGAATCGCGGCGACGCCGGCCTTGGCTTCCTGCGCGGAGGTCGTGCGCGAGTCTGCCAGTTCGGCGGAAATGGCATTGTTGGTGCGCAGGCGCTCGCCACGCTGGGCTTCGTTCTCGCTGCGTACGGCCACGGCCCGCGCTTGCTGCAATTGGGCCTCGAGGCGACGTACTTCAGACTGGAACGGACGCGGGTCGATCTGGAACAGCAGGTCGCCTTTCTTGACCAGCGAGCCGTCGGTAAAGGCCACCTGATCGATCTGGCCGGATACACGTGGCCGAACTTCGACGGTTTCCGGCGCTTCAAGGCGGCCGGTGAACTCGTCCCATTCGTTGACGGGTTGTTCCAGCACCTTGGCGACGCTGACCTTGGCCGCGGCGGGTGCCTGAGTGGCCTCAGGTGCGCGACCACAGGCGCTGATCACGACCAGTGCCAGGGCAGTGAGGGGGTAGCGCAAATGAGCGAGTGTCTGGGGCATGGGAAGTTCCGCCGATAGTAAAGGATGGGCGGATTCTGTTGCTCGCAGGGTGTTATTAACGAATCGAATAAATCGAAGGTTACTATCATCCGGAATGATGAGCGTAGTGTCAGCAGGGCAGCGCTACACCCCCTGTTGTGCAACCTCACTGAGCATTCTGCAACCGGTAACGGAACGTGTTGCGTACGCCGATGACCTTGACCGGGTGTCCGCCGGCGACCTGCGGGCTGTACCGGAAACCGGCGGCGGCCTTGAGCGAGACGGCTCCGAAGTGGGACGCATCGCACTGCCCCTTGACCAGTCGTGCTGCGGTCGTCGTGCCATCGGGCATGAGGTCGTACTCCACTGTGCAGTCACCTTCCAGCTCGTTTTCGAGCGCTGCCGCCGGATAGTCGGGCGCTGCCTTGGTCAGCGGCAGGTACTGTTTGCCAGCGGTTGCGGCGACAGCAGTCGCGGGTCCGGACGCCGACGGCGCAGGTTTCGCCTCGGCTGCGGCCGGTGCAGTGGTTGAAGCGGCCAGTGCCGGGGAGGGGGCGTGGGCGGGCGCAGTCGGGGCTGGGTGAGGCGCCGGTTTGGACGGGGGCTGTCGTGGCGGTTTCTGTCGCGCCTGCACATCAGCCTGTTCTGCCAGTCGGCTGGCTTCGAGTCGAGCCTGCTCTTTGGCGGCCTGTTCTGCCACCACCTGTTTCTGTTGCTCGGCCGCCTGCTGACGTTGCGCCTCGGCAGCGCGGGCGCTGGCGGCAGCCGCAGCAAGGGCAGGGTCCGCCGTCAGTCCGGTGTGGATCACCAGCGTCTGCCTGTCTGGCTCGGCTGTTGATGGAGCAGATGCCGTGCTGCCGAGCCACGCCGCCAGAAAATGCACGGCCACCACCAACGGGATGAGCAGCAATGCCGTGCTTGCCGAAGCAGGCGCAGGGTCGCGCGGCAGCGGCGTGCTTGGTGGGTCAACCAGCCTGAGGTCAGGCCTGATCGCCAGATACCGGATGGGTACGGTTCTGCACGTGCCATCGTGACGGTGAGTGCTGAAGCGACAGCGCACGCCGGATTCGGGTAGCCGATGGCTGGCCGGGGTGAACGACACGCCTACCTCGGGAAGCGGTGATGCAGGTTTGTGCGCGGTCTTCATGGCGCGGCATCCGCAGGCTGCGAAATCAGCCCGATATTGGGCACGCCGGCCTGTTGCAAGGTGCCCATCAGTTCCATGATCCGCCCATAACTGACAGCCCGGTCGCCACGAATCAGCACGGCGGTATTGGTCTGATCGCCGAGCGTATCCCGTACTTGCTGGCCCACGGTTGGCAGCGCCAGTTGAACACGTTGGTCCTCGCCTCGATTCAGGTAGTACAGGCCTTCGGCGTCGATGCTGATGACCAGTGGCGGGTGATCCAGGGTGTCGATGGCCTGCGCCCCCAGGCGAGGCAGATCGACGTGTACGCCCTGAGTCATCAGCGGCGTGGCGACCATGAAAATCACCAGCAGCACCAGCACCACATCAATGAATGGCACGACGTTCATTTCGCTGGAAATCCTGCCCCGGGAAACCGCGTGGAAAGAACCTTTCTGATTCATGCGGTTTCCCTCGAGCTCATGTCCAGATGACTGCGGCTATGCAGGCTGGTCAGTAGCAGGGTATGTAGCTCTTCAGCCAGATCGGCCAGCCGGGTCTGCACGTCGGCGACCTTTTTCGACAAAAAGTTGTAGGCAATCACGGCAGGAATGGCGGTGAACAGACCGATGGCGGTGGCCACCAGCGCTTCGGCAATCCACGGCGCTACCGTGGCGAGCGTCGCCTGCGCGGTTGCTCCCAAAGCCTGAAACGACCCCATGATTCCCCATACCGTGCCGAACAGGCCGATGTAGGGGCTGACCGAACTGATGGTCGCCAGTATCACCAGGCGACGATTCAGGCGCATGCCTTCGCGTGACAACGCCAGACGCAGTGCACTGCCCACGGCCTCCATGGTGATTGTGGGATCGGTGTCGCCGTGGGTCAGTTGGCAGAAGTTGCGAAAGCCGTCGCGAAATACCTTGCCTGCGCCGCCAGGCTGGTCGGGCAGTTCCTTGTACAACTGATTGAGGTCGATGCCTGAATGGAAGCGTCGCTCGAAGTCGGCCAGGTGATTGCTGTCGCGCCGCAAGTCGAAGCTGCGAATAAAGATCAGCAGCCAACTGACTGCAGAGGCCAGCAAGAGGATAAACATGACGGTCCGGGCAACCGGACTGGCGCCTTCAATCAAGCTGACAATGGACATGGACGATTGCATCGAAGGGTATCTCCTGAGGGTTCTTGGGTGTTAATCGAGTCAGTGAGCAGGTCAGAGCCTGACCTTCATGCCGACCCATAAGGACTGGCCGAAGCTGTTGCGCTCAAGCAGGTTGTTGTCCGCGTCGCGAATCAGGCGCTTCTGGTCGGTGAGGTTTCGCCCTTCGGTGTAGAGGGTCAGGTTGGCGTTGAGCGCGTAGCTGACCTGGGCGTCCAGTTGCCCATAGCGCTCTTCGAACTTGTCCTGGCGTGGGTTCTGGACGCTGAGGCTGGTGCGCCGGTCGCCGACCACGGCGTAGCTGATCTGCGACTTGATATCACCGATGGCGTACATCAACGTGGCGTTGTATTGCTGCTTGGGCGCGTCGACCAGTTGGCTTGCCCGACGCGTCGAGCCGTCGGCCATCGGTACATTCATCGAGCCGTCCAGCCAGGTGCTGTTGAGCTTGAAGCCCAGCCCGTCGAACGGTGCGGGCAGAAATGCCAGGCGGTCCTTGATAAGGTTTACGGATACGCCGCGAACCTGTGCCGTCGAGGTGTTGAGCGGTTGTGAGATGGTGGTCTGAACACCCGTGCTGTCCGTACTGCTGGAGCTGCCGACGAATATCTCGTTCTTCAGGTCTTTCTGAAACAGCGCCATGGACAGCAGCGCTCCCTGACCGAAGTAATAATCGGCTGCCAGATCATAGTTATTGGAGGTGATCGGTTTAAGGCTCGGGTTGCCGCGGTTGATGCTGACTGCGCCGTCCACCTGACTGACGCTGTTCAGCGGTACCACATATTCCGGGTTCGGCCGACCCAGTGACTGGCTGAAACCCGCACGCAGACGCACTGAAGCCGTCAGGTCGTAAAAGGCGCTGAGGGAAGGCAGTACGTTGTCATAACTGCCGGAATTGCTGCTGGGGTTGAGTGTGCCGCTGTTGTTCTGAAAGGCCGAGGAATCGAAGCGAGTGTGTTCATAGCGCGCGCCACCAAGGATTTCGAAACGCTCGCCGCGGTACCTGAGCAGACCGAAGCCTGCGGCAATGTCTTCCTGATAACTGAGGTCGTTCTGAGTACTGAGCAGGGTGCTGTTGGCCTGATCGAGCCGAAACAGCCCAGGGTTGTCTGCGAAGAAACGGTTGGTTGCCTTGTAGTAGTCACCTGCATTGCTGAACGAACTGGCGGGGATGCTGGCGGCGCTGGTGGGCAGGAAGCTCTGTTGATCAATGTCCTGGGTGACTTCCATGCGTCGCCAGCTCGTGCCCACCCTGACGCCAGGCCCACGGTCCTGCGGGTCGGTGTTGAAGCCGTAGGTCCCTTGCCATTCCTTGATGGTCTGCTGGCGCTCCAGCTTTTCCGGCTGGATAGTGAACAACTGATAGTTTGCCGGCGTGTTCGCCGCGGAAGGGTTGGCGGGGGTGATGGTGGACATGTCGCGATTGTCAGCGTCCTGGCTCGTCAGGTCGTACTGATAGCCGAAACTGGAGCCGTAAGCCGAACGGAATTCAAATTGGCCATCGTCCTTGCGCTCATAGGTGCTGCGTGCCGCATAGAGCTTGCTGGTCAGGCGCTGTTGATCGGCGGGTTTGAAGTCAACGTCCCAGATGGCCAGATCCGTCGCCGTAGTTTCAGGAAAATAATCGACGCGATAACGATTGCGGCCCTGGGCATAACTGCCGCTAACGTCAGTGATGTTACGCGGTGAGCGGCCTTCGAGAATGTTCAGGTAGCGGTATTCGTCGGAGTCGTAGCTGTAGTGCGCGCCGAGCAGCGATGAATAAAGGTTTTCGCTGGGTTTGTATTCGAGGCGGCCCAGCAGGCTCCAGCGATCCAGTCGGTTGGTATACCGCGCCTGATCACGGCGGTCCACCGACGGCGTGCCAGCCGCGCTGTAATTGATGGTGCGGATGTCCTTTTCCTGATCGCGACTGCGGTCGGAGAAGCTGCCCGCCAACATGTAGCCGAACTGCTTGTCCTCGCCGAAGCGGTCATTGACTCTGCCGTCGATGATCGCGGAAGGGCTGGAAGGTCCGCCCGGCACGCTCATGTTGCTGTAGTGCCCGACCTTGGTATCGGTAACGGCCTGAAAGCCGCTGTAATCGAACGCGCTGATCGGTTGCAGGTCGACGATCCCGGCAATGGCCGGTTGCAGGTCGGGCGTCAGGCTCTTGTAAACCCCTACTCGTTTGAGAGCGACACCGGGGATGGCTTCCAGGTCGGTCTGTCGGCCCAGCGCGAACCAGCCATCGGGGATCATCGCCCCGTCGAAGGTGGTTGTGGTGAAGCGTGAGGGCAGGCCGCGTATGGAGACGAAGCGGCCTTCGTCCTCATCGAACTCGGTGGTCACGTCCGGCAACCGGCGCAGGGAGTCGGCCACGTTCAGATCAGGCTGCTGGCCCAGTTCGTCAGATGAGATGAAATCGGCGACCTGCGACGTGTTGCGTTTGGCGCGGATTTCCTCGCGATTCTGTTTGACGTACCCCGTGACCGTGACGCTTTCTGCAGCAGGCGCATCGCTTTTGCCGGAGGGTTCCTGACCAACCGCAGGGGGGATGAGAGTCAGCAGCACGGCGCCGGAAACAAGCGGGTAAAAAGCACGGGTTCTGGTCAGCATGGTGAAATCTCGTGAAGGCCGAAGAGGTCTGTCTTTTTATTTACGCTTTAAGTGTTAAATAAAAATGACTGACAGCAGCCGGCTTGAGATTTCGTCGTTAATCAGTTCGCTATGAGTCATAGAAAGCACGCCGAGAGAGGCACGCTGGGCATATGAGCAAATTGCCAAAAGCCCAGCGTTCAGCATGTTTGGAATTGTCATCATATTTAAACGTAAAGTGTGAAAATATGCGGCCTATTCACAACTACTTTGGCAAAGGAGAACGTTTCTTGCCCAAGCACACGCTTAATGAAGGGATTCAAGTGTCGGATAACGAGCGGTTCATTCTGGATCTGATCCGGCGTGAAGGCCGTATCAGTCAGTCACGTGTCGGTCAATTGAGCCACCTGACCCAGCAGTCGACTCACCGGATCATCAGCACGCTGCTGGCGCGCGACCTGTTGCAGGCCGGCCCGCCTGCGTCTGGTGCAGGACGCGGCAAGCCTTCACCGAGTCTGCAATTGGCGGCCAGAACCGCCTTCAGCGTCGGCATCGCAATCAATACCGACTGCGCCATCCTTTCGTTGACTGCGCTGGATTGCGAGCTGGTGGAAGAAGTGCGTTTTCGATTTCCGCCCTTGAGCCGGCAGACCACTCTGGAGCGCTTGAGCACTGCGCTGGACAGGATCTGTTCGCGTAATGGCGTGGACAAGGCGAGCCTGATCGGCGTCGGGTTCTCGATCAACGGCTATTTTGTCGCCAACCGTCGGCAGATCAACGCTCCGGAGCCGTTGCGTGACTGGTCATTGATCGATCTGCAGCCGCTGTTGGAAGAGACGTTCGGCCTGCCGGTGTGGATCGAAAACAGTGTCAGCGCTGCTGCGGTAGGCGAGAGCCTGTGTGGTGCCGGGCGCTGGGCGCGTTCCTTCGTGTACTTGGGGTTCAACTATGGTTTCGGCGGCGGGCTGGTGATCGAGGGCAAGCCGTTTTTCGGTGCCAACGGCAACGCAGGCGAACTCAGCTCGATACTCACGCGTGAAGAGCAGGAAGTGCGTCCGGCGCTGCGTTACCTGCTGGAAATGCTTCAGGAGCAGGGGGTGGATGTCGATTCCATCGAAGACATCTCGCTGCGGTTCGATCCTCAATGGCCAGGTGTTGACGCCTGGGTCGACCGGGTGATGCCGTGCCTGAACCGCATCATCAATTCGCTCAGCGGCATTCTCGATCCTCAGGCCATCGTGTTTGGCGGGCAATTGCCGGTCGCGCTGGGTGAGGCCCTGATGGTACGCGTCGAATACTGGGGCGGCGACCGTTACGGCATTACGGCCGCACGACCACGTCTGATAATGGGGCAGCAGAGTTGTGACGCCGCAGCCCGTGGTGCGGCCCTGATTCCGCTGCGGGCCTGCTTTTTCCTGTAAGCGTTTTTTTCGCCTGCCCGGCCCATGAGGTTCGATGATGCGAACGTTGCACTGTCTGCTTGTGCTTCTGCTGACCACCACAGCGACAGTCGCCCGGTCGGCCGAAAGACTTTACGCCTGTGGGGACGATCAAGTCCGCGAGTACCGTGTGCAAGTGGCGAGCGCCACCGAAACCTGGCGCTGGAGCGCCGCCCAGGCGAAAGATTTGCCGGACGCCTATCGCCAGAAGCTGCTGTCGCATATTGACGAATGCAAGCCGGTCGAGGGTGGCCGCGCCATACTGGTGACGTCTTCCACAGGTGGCGTGGTTTTGCTGGATAGGGCATCCGGCCGGGTCCTGTTTCGCGCTTTTGCGCCGATGGCGCATTCGGCCGAGTACTTGCCCGACGGTTTGATCGCAGTCGCGTTGTCGATTGAGCCCAATGGCGACCGACTGCAGCTCTACGATCGGTATCGCAACGAAAGGCCGCTGTTCGAGACGCCGCTCCCTTCGGGTCACGGCGTGGTCTGGGATACCCGGCGTCAGCGTCTGTTCGCGCTGTCCCATGACCTGTTGCAGGCCTTTACGCTGAGCGGTGAGCGCGCATCACCTGCACTGCATGAAGCTGGACGCTGGACGTTGCCGGGAAGGCGTGACGGCCATGATCTGTCGGCGCTTGGCGATGGTCGTTATGCAGTCACGACCGATGACGGTGTCTGGCTGTTCAGTCCGGACGATGGGGCGTTTTCGTCGTTCGAGCCTTTACGCTCGGCCTCAAGGGTCAAGGCACTGAGCGTTCTGGGTGAGCGCACGGCCTGGGTCGAGGTCGAGGAGAACTGGTGGGCCTACGGCTTTCATCTGGCGGATCGCGAGGGCAGAGGCGGGGTGCGTGTGCCGGTCTCGGACCTTCATCTGTACAAGGTGCGCTGGGTGCATTGACCTGCAAGGCCTCGGCGGACTGCCTGCTCACTTTCCCGCACTCATCTCGACCGCGCTTCGCAATCGGCTGGCGTCCCGCGCCGGTGGCAGGCCAAACAGACGCACGTAGTCCCGGCTGAACTGCGAGGGACTTTCGTAGCCGACCTGATAGCCAGCCCCGGCCGCGTCCACGGCTTCGGCGACCATCAGGCGACGTGCTTCCTGCAATCGCAACTGACTGCGAAATTCCAGCGGACTCATTGACGTCACTGCCTTGAAATGCGCGTGGAACGTGGAACGGCTCATACCGGCCAGTTCGGCAATGTCATCGATCCGACAACCCTGGCGGTAGTGCTCACGCATCCAGGCAATCGCTTTTGCAATCTGCCGCAGTCGACTGTCTGCCCGGGCCAGCTGCCGGACGATACCATTGCCGCTCTCGCTCAGCAGCCGATACAGCATCTCCCGAATGATGAGCGGTGCCAGTGCCTCGATGTCGTGGGGTGCATCCAGCAGACCGGCAAGCCTGGCCGCTGCGTCGAGCAGTTCCGGCGTGGTGGCGTTGAGTTCGATACCGGCAGTCGGCAGGTCGCTTGGTTCGCTGATGGCCGGGTGCCGAAGCGCCAGTTCGCTGAGGATGGTCATGTCCAGGTCCAGCACGAGGCACAGATACGGTAACGCCTCGCTCGCTTCGATGACCGACCCCATGACGGGCATGTCCACCGACGCCACCAGATAGGTGGATGCGTCATACACGTAGGACAAGGTTCCAGCCGCCACCTGCTTGCGGCCTTGAACGATCAGACACAGGGTGGGTTCATAGACCACCGGCATCGGCACGGTGGGCGCGCCCGAGCGAACCAGACTGACACCCGCGACAGGCGTAGTGTGCAGGCCGTCGGTCCTTGCATGACGGCGGATGATGTCGATCAGTTTTTCCAGAGAACCCATAGCGGCCCGTCCCACTTGATGATGAAACAGCTTTCAATCCCGTTCGGATAATCGTGCAAGAACGCAGGACGATCCGGCTATAGCGTAGCGCCTCCCTGGCGGCAGACTGAACCCGACTGCTCAGAACTTCATCTCAGTAAGGAGGCCATCATGCCCGCTATCACTGCTCTCGACCATTACCGCCTGCTCGGACGATCAGGTATGCGCGTCTCGCCCATGGCCCTTGGCACCATGACCTTTGGGGCTGACTGGGGCTGGGGCGCGGAGGCCGATCAGGCACGGCAGATATTCGATGCCTATGTCGACCGGGGCGGCAACTTCATCGATACCGCCGTCAACTACACCAACGGCGAGTCGGAGCGCATCCTGGGGCAGTTTCTCAAAGGCAAGCGCGAGCGCCTCGTCGTCTCGACCAAGTACACCATGGCGCGTGATCCGGGTAACCCCAACTCGGGCGGTAACCACAGGCTTAACCTGATGCGCTCGGTCGAGACCAGTCTCAGGCAACTCGACACCGACCGCATCGAATTGCTCTACCTGCATGCCTGGGATTTCACCACCTCGGCCGACGAAGTGATGCGCGCACTGGACGACCTGGTGCGCGCCGGCAAGGTGCTTTACCTCGGTATCTGCAACACCCCGGCATGGAAGGTCGCTGAATTGCAAACCCTGGCGCTGTTGCGTGGCGGGTCGCCGCTGGTTGCGCTGCAAATCGAATACAGCCTGGTCGAACGCAGCGTCGAGCATGAGCTGATTCCGATGGCCGAAGCGATGGGGCTTGGCGTGCTGCCATGGTCGCCATTGGGCGGCGGCATTCTGACCGGCAAATACAGCCGCGACGATCTGCAGCAGGCCAGCGAAGCGGGCGTATCGTCTACCCGCAAGGGCGTGATCAGTTCATCGGGGCATATGACCGAGCGATCACTCGAGATCGCCAGTGTCGTGGGTGACATCGCCAACGAAGTCGGCGTCACGGCCTCCCAGGTCGCACTGGCCTGGACGCTCATGAATCCCGCAGTGGTTGCGCCGGTACTGGGTGCCAGAACGCTGGCGCAGGCGCTGGACAATCTCGCCGCGCTTGACCTGCAACTGGATGATGAACAGGTTGCCCGGTTGGATCAGATCAGTGCGCCCGCGCCGATCTTTCCCGAGCGCTTCGTGTCGCGGCCGATGGTTCAGCAATTGATCTTCGGCGGTGCCCGGCTGCAAAACCGTTTGTGACCGCATTCCATAATGCCCGCTTATTTTTGGGTGGGTCTTTTGTTCTCTAAATGCCGTGGTGGCTGGAGGAGTCTTCAAATGCACGTTTCCATTGTGAAAAGTACTCGAGCGTTGGCGCTGGTCATGGTTGCCATGATGGGCGCCGGGCTGATTTGCGCAAACGCTGATGCCGCTTGCGCCTCGGATACCGAGGCCTGCAACAAGCAGCGCGTGACCCAGGCCTTTGATCGCTGGGCGGCCGGAGGGACGACGTTTTTCACTGACATGCTGTGGCCCGATGTGGTCTGGACCATCAAAGGTTCTGGCCCCAGCGCGGGCGTTTATCGGGGCGTCGATTCGTTCGTTCAGCAAGCCGTGCGACCGTTCGTATCACGGTTGTCCAGTCCGGTCGGACCGGTGAGCAAACGCGTCTGGGCGGATGGCGATCACGTCATCGTTCAGTGGGATGGCGTTGGCGTGGCGCGGGATGGGCAGGCTTACAACAACAGTTATGCCTGGATCTTTCACATGCGTGAAGGCAAGGCATTTGAAGCCACCGCGTTTCTCGATCTTGCACCTTATGACGAGGTGCTACGACGGATTCCTGCGCCCGAGGCAAGCGGGGGATAGAGGCTCTTCATCCGGCCGATAGGTAGTATTGATGTTGATCAGCATCAAAGACATTGACGGTTATGATTTCGATCATCATCATAGCGCTATCTTCAGTCAGTCGACCCGCGAAGGCACCTCTATGACGACCCACACACCTGTAGCGCTGGTGACCGGCGCTTCTTCCGGCATCGGCGAAGCCACTGCCAACGCGCTCGCTGCGGCAGGCTATACCGTTTACGGAACCAGCCGGAAAGGAACCCGGAGTGGCCCGCGCAATTTTTCGATGCTGGCCCTCGATGTGACGGACGATGCGTCCGTCGAGGCGGCGATAAAGGAACTGCTGGTGCTGGAAGGGCGCATTGACCTGCTGGTCAACAACGCCGGTTTCGGAATTGCGCCAGCAGCGGCCGAAGAGAGTTCGATCGAGCAGGCCAAGGCCATTTTCGACACCAACTTTCTGGGCATTGTGCGCGCCACTCGCGCCGTTGTGCCGCACATGCGCCGGCAGGGTGGCGGCCGGATCATCAACATAGGGTCCATTCTGGGCATCGTGCCGGTGCCGTTCGTGGCGTTGTACGCGGCCACCAAACATGCGGTGGAAGGGTATTCGGAGTCTCTGGATCACGAATTGCGCACATTCGGTATCAGGGTCACGGTCATCGAGCCTGGCTATACCCAAACATCATTCGAAACCAACAACCTTGAAGCTGACGCCAAGCTGGAGCTTTATCAAGACGTCCGGGCGCGGGTGTCCAAAGCGGTCAACCACGCCATGGCCAGTGCCGACAGCCCGGATGTAGTCGCCCAGGTGGTGCTCAAGGCCGCCCGTGCCCAGCGTCCGAAGCTGCGTTACACCGCCGGTAAAACGGCAGGCCAGTTTAAATTCATGCGCCGCTTTTTGCCGGCGGGTTTTCTGGATACGGCCATCCGCAAGAACCTGAAACTGGACGCAAAATCGCCTTCGCAGGCACGCACCGCTCACCAGCCAGGTTGATCCGGTCAGCATCGTCCGATCAATCCATGTTCGCCAGACGCGCGTTTACTCACTACAGTGGTTCCCGATGGCAATTTCAGGAGGAACCCGATGACGCTTCCAAAAGCGCTGGCGTTTGATGTCTTCGGCACAGTGGTTGACTGGCATTCGGGTATTGCCCGCGAAACCGCAGCGTTTCTGGCCAGCAACCTGCCTTCGGTCAGACCGGCCGATTTCGCATTGCAGTGGAGAAAGCTTTACGCCCCGGCGATGCGCGAGTGCATCAATGAGGCGAGAGGCTTTGTTGTGCTGGATACCTTGCACCACGAGACGCTGCAACAGCTTTTGAGCACCCATGGTCTGGACGTCAGTCGCATTCAGCCCGATGAGTTATGGCGGCTCGCCCACGCCTGGCGGCGGCTTGATCCTTGGCCCGATGTACCTGAAGGGCTGGTGCGGCTGCGCGAGCGTCTGCCAGTCGTGACCCTGTCCAACGCCAACGTTGAGCTGATGATCGCGATGAACCGCTACAACGGTCTGCAGTGGGACGCCTTGCTGGGAGCGGAGTTTGCCCAGACCTACAAGCCGGAGCCTGCCGCCTACCTGACGACCGTCGATGCACTGGGCTTGAAGCCACAGCAATTGTGTCTGGTGGCATGCCACCACAGCGATCTGGCGGCAGCCAGGGATTGCGGCCTGATGACGGCTTTTGTCCATCGGCCCATGGAGTACGGAGGAGCCCCTGCGCCCGACGCGGATTATGCCCAGGACTGGGACTATGAAGCCGACAGTCTGATCGACCTTGCCCGGCAGCTTTGCACGTCACCCTGAACCTTGCGACGATACGGCGCTCACTTGTTAGGCCGCGGCGTTGAGTGACCGCGCTGTTTCATTGCCGATAAGGAATTCGCATGCACCAAGCCTCGCCATCGCTTTCGTCGACGACTTCGCTGGCCGGACCTGTAGAACGTGAGCTGAGTCTGCGCGCTGTCGTTACCGGGATCGTGCTCGGTATCCTCCTGACACCCTCCAATGTATACGCGGGACTCAAGATTGGCTGGTCGTTCAACATGTCGATCATCGCCTTGCTGATCGGCTATGGCATCTGGCAAGGCCTGGCCCGTCGTTCGACCACGCAAATGCCCTGGACCCTGCATGAAAGCAACATCAACCAGACCGTTGCTTCTGCCGCTGCATCGATCATTTCCGGCGGACTGGTTGCGCCGATCCCTGCCTACACGCTGCTGACCGGCCAGCAACTGGATGCCGTTCCGATGATCGCCTGGGTGTTCTCGGTGAGTTTTCTGGGTATCTGGATCGCCTGGTACCTGCGCCCCTCGCTGCTCAACGATAAAGCGCTGAAGTTTCCCGAAGGCATGGCGACGCTGGAAACCCTGCTGCACATCTACAACCACGGCCATGAAGCCGCGACACGCCTCAAAGTACTGCTGAGCGCCGCGTTACTGTCAGCATCGGTCAAATGGGTCGATACCTTCATGTGGGCGTTGCCACGCTGGTCGCCCAACGCCCAGCTGGAGCGTCTGACCTTTACCGCCGACCCCTCGCTGCTGCTGGTGGGTTTCGGCGCGATCATTGGCATTCGCGTGGGCTTGACGTTGCTGCTCGGCGCTGTGCTGGCATGGGGCGGGCTGGCACCCTGGCTGCTGGAGCAGGGGCTGGTGCAGTTGCCGCCCGACAGCAGTGGCCCGCAGTTCGCCGCTCTGGTGGAATGGCTGTTGTGGCCAGGTGTGAGCCTGATGGTCTGCTCGACACTCGCGTCGCTGGCAATTCGGCTTTGGGCCTTGCACAACACCACCAGGGCGCAGGGCGGCAAAACCTGGACTCTGCCAAAGCCTGGACCGGCGGCCGGCTTTGCACTGGCGATCGTGCTGGTGGTCAGCCTGCAGGCGCTGCTTTTCGGCATCAATCTGTGGATGGCGCTGCTGACCATTCCATTGGCCATCTGCCTGGCCGCAGTGGCGGCCCGAGTGGTTGGCGCAACCGGCATTCCGCCTATCGGCGCCATTGGTCAGTTGTCCCAGCTGAGCTTCGGCATCGTTGCGCCGGGTCAGGTGCCGATCAACCTGATGAGTGCCAACACCGCAGGCGGTTCGGCCGGGCAGTGCACCGACCTGATGAACGACTTCAAGGTCGGCCGTGCCATTGGCGCCACCCCGCGCAAACAACTGATTGCGCAAACCCTGGGGATCTTCGTCGGCAGCATCGTCGGTGTGTTGGCCTATCTGGCGCTGATCCCTGATCCGCAGGGCATGTTGCTCACCGAAGAGTGGCCTGCGCCCGCGGTCGCTACCTGGAAAGCCGTGGCGCAAACCCTGACCCACGGGCTGGACTCGCTGTCCGCCAGTATTCGCTGGGCAATCTTCATCGGCGGGCTGGCCGGGCTGCTGCTGGGCATTCTCGACAGCGTATTGCCCGCACGCCGCGCCAGATTCCTCCCCAGCACCGCCGCGCTGGGCCTGGCCTTCGTGCTGCCCGCGTCGGTATCGCTGATGATGGCCCTCGGCGCTATCGTGACCTGGCTGGTGAGCTGCCGCTGGGCGAGCGTTACCGAGCGGTTCGCGATTACCGCGGCGGCGGGGCTGATTGCAGGGGAGAGTATTACCGGGGTCGGGGCGTCGTTGTGGCAGATGGTGGGGTGAGCGGTGAAGTGCCTGGATACGCTTTTGCACGTAGGGCGTGGGATAGTATGGCGGTTGCATCTAATGCACTGTGCGTGCTGATTGACTGCCGGTTCCCGGCAGATAGCCGGAAAGCTGCCTCTCACGGTTCGATGTTTTCATGATCTGCTGCCCATCAAAGCAGCGAAGCCGTCTTGAGCAGTTCTGACAGGCCTTCAGGTACGAGGGGGGATTCGGCGCAGAAGCTGGATGCTGTATGCCACGCTGCCCTGAAACACGATCCGTCGCTCTCTTGCCCTTCCAGCAGCCGCTTTTCATACACAGTCGCGTCATCAAACGTCGCGTCATAGACCTGGACTATTTCGTGTCCCGGCTTGCCAGCGTAAGTGAAAATGCTTTCCAGCGTACCGATCAGCCGCAGGTTGCCGATTGACAGCCCCAACTCTTCCTGCACTTCCCGGATGATGGCATCGCTACTCCTTTCGCCAAACTCGATGCCTCCGCCGACGGGGCGAAAGAAGGTTTGCTGTTTGGCCTCGTCGTAGAACTCATTCACCAGAATCTTCCCTTGGTGATGGAAGACACAGATGGCGAGGGGGCGAATGCGTTGTAACGACATGGTGAGAACATCCTTGTGAGCAAGCAGTGCTGTGAAGTCAGCCTTTTTGCGAGTGAATCGTTGTCTGTGGCGATTTGGCCATGTGTTCGATCACGTTGAAGGGCTGGTCAACGCAAGACAGTCTGCGCGTAGATGAATCATCCAGTGAGCGACTTCAAAAGAATATGCCGATTCCACGGTCCACAATACTTGGGGATTTGCGCGATCAGCTCATAGCCAATGCGTTGATACCAGCCGGCAACCCCATCATCCAGCGTTTCAATGATGGAATCCACACAGCCTCTCTCGATTGCCAGCGCTTCAAGCCTGTGCAACGCCTCGGCGCCGAGCCCGGTTCCGCGCCATTGTTGATCGACCCACAGAAAATTGACAAACAGACGGCCAAACTCAGTACGTCCTGTAGCGCCACCCATCAGCCTGAAGTCTTCAGTGACCGCACAGGCTATGTCCTTGGCACTTCCGCCTAGTGGCTCGGATAAATTGCGTCCCGTGTCGATAACGCCATTTCTGATGGTTTGCAGAAAATCACCACCGACCTTGTCATCGGCTATCCACTCTCTCATTTCAATGCTCCCTGCGTCTGTGTGTGCCAAAAACACACGCAAATGAGGTGCCAGAGCAGTCGATGGTCAGCATGAGCCGCAGCAAATGCAGCAGGTGCGCGCTCTTGTAAGAGCGCGCGCCTGATAAATCCTATGGGTCAATCCCGATAAACGGGGTAATCCGTATAACCCTCGGCACTGCCGCCATACACCGTCGCCGGGTTCAGCTCATTCAAGGGCCAGTCATGTTTGATCCGCGCAGGCAGGTCAGGGTTGGCCATGAATGGGCGACCGAATGCGACGAAGTCTGCCAGTCCTGAGTCCAGCAGTCTGGCACCCGATTCTCCGTTGTAGCGACCTGCGTAGATGATCGCGCCCTTGAAGGTGTCGCGCACTGCACGGCGGAAGGTTTCCGGCATGGCAGGGGCGTTGTCCCAGTCGGCTTCGGCGATGGACAGGTAGGCGATCCCCACATCCTGAAGCACTTTGATTGCCTCGATGTACGTGGTGTGCGGATCTTCCTCGACCATACCCAGGTAAGTGCGGGCTTCGTCGGTGGTCGTGAACAGTGGCGCAAAACGCACGCCGACCTTTTCCTTGCCGATGCATTCGGCCACGCCCGCCACTACTTCGCGCAGAAAGCGCAGGCGGTTTTGCAGGGATCCGCCGTACTGGTCGGTGCGAAGGTTGCTGTGCGCGGAAATGAACTGGTTGACCAGATAGCCATTGGCGCAGTGCAGTTCGATACCGTCGAAGCCTGCTTCCATGGCATTGCGCGCTGCCTGAATGTAGAGCTGGATCAGTTCCTGGACTTCATCAGTGCTCAGCGCTCGTGGCGCGGAAGGTGGAACCAGCTCGCCTGCGCCGGGGGCAGTCTCGATAAACACGCTGACGCGATCTGTGGCAACGGCAGAGGCCGACACGGGGGCGTCGCCGTTTGGCTGCAAGGCGGTATGAGACACACGGCCCACATGCCAGAGCTGGGCGAAGATCACGCCGTCTTTGGCATGAACGGCCTCGGTCACTTTGCGCCATCCGGCGATCTGCTCTGCGGTATGAATGCCCGGAGTCCAGGCATAACCCTGACCGCGCGGCTCAATCTGCGTGCCCTCAGTGATCAGCAGACCCGCGCCGACGCGCTGCTGGTAATACTCGGCCATCAACTCGTTGGCGATGTTGCCCGGCTGCGTGCTGCGCTGACGGGTCAGCGGCGGCAGAACAATGCGGTTTTTCAGCGTATGGGAACCCAGTTTGGCGGGGGTGAAGAAAGTGCTGTTTTTCATCGGTGTACCTTGTGCGGTCTGATTAGACCAGTCGACTAGTAATTGCATAAAAATAAAACCGTGTGTCAGGCACACGGTTTCATGAGCGGCCGGATAGACAAATCAGCCAAGCATCTTCAAAAGCTGCTCGGCGACTGCTGCGGAGCTGGCAGGGTTCTGGCCGGTGACCAGTTGCCCGTCGACGACCACATGGACTTGCCAGTCAGCGACTTTGGAGTAGTGGCCGCCAAGGCGTTGAAATTCGTCTTCGATCAGGAAAGGGACGACATCGGTCAGGCCGACCGCCGCTTCTTCGGCATTGGTGAATCCGGTGACTTCGCGGTGCTGGATCAGCGGTTTGCCATCAGCCCCGACGACATGACGTAATACGCCCGGTGCGTGGCAAACGAAGCCATGTGGCTTGTTGCTGCGATCAAACGCTTCAATCAGCGCGATGGAATGCCTGTCTTCGGCCAGGTCCCACAGCGGGCCATGACCGCCTGGGTAGAACACGGCATCAAAGTCGTCAGCGCTGACGTCTGCCAGACGTCCGGTGGTGGCCAGTGCCTGTTGAGCGGCAGGGTCGTTGCGGAAGCGGGCGGTCTCGGCAGTCTGCGCATCCGGCTCATCGCTCTTCGGATCCAGCGGCGGCTGACCGCCCGCTGGCGAAACCAGTGTGATTGCTGCGCCGGCGTCCTTGAAGGCGAAGTAGGGGGCTGCGAATTCTTCCAGCCAGAAGCCGGTTTTCTTGCCGGTGTTGCCGAGCTGATCATGTGAGGTCAAAACCATCAAGATTTTCATAGCGCACCCTTTGAGTTGGTCAGGCATCAGCGACGTGCAACGAATTTGCGTGTCCTGATCACCTGTGGAATAGGTTGACGGGGCGCAGCATAGTTTCTAAATAGACCAGTCGTCTAGTAGTTTTTTTAACCCGAGGTTTTTCACGACCGGATGTGGCAAACTCTCGGTCTTTCGAATACGACTGGTCTATTGCCTGGTAACCCGCCCCATGAAACCGACCTACGACGACACCCGCCAACACCTGCTCGACACCGGCCATCGCATGATGGCCGAGCGCGGATTCACCAGCGTTGGCCTGAACGAACTTCTGCAGGCGGCAGGCGTGCCGAAGGGCTCGTTCTATCACTACTTCAAATCCAAGGAGCTCTATGGCCAGGCTTTGCTGGAGGACTACTTCGTCGGCTATCTCGCTGATATGGAGCGACGCCTCACGCTGCCTGATCTGAGCGCTTACGAGCGTTTGATGGATTACTGGCAGGGCTGGCAGGATCGCTGCGTGCCGGACGGACACGGCGATGAGTGTCTGGTGGTCAAGCTCAGCGCCGAAGTTTCCGACCTGTCCGAGACCATGCGCCTGACCCTGCGTGACGGTACTGAACGAGTGGTGTCGCGTATCACCACCTGCATCGAGCAGGGCCAGGCTGATAAATGCCTGCCTGCCGGAGATGCCCGTGAACTGGCGGAAACCCTCTATCAGCTTTGGCTGGGGGCCAGTCTGTTGAACAAACTCCAGCGTACGGGGCAGTCGCTGGGCAGGGCGATGGAGACCACGAAGCGGTTGTTGAAGGTTTGATCGAACGACAGTCTGGTCAAGTGGAGTGGCTGAGAATGGAGTCAAGCAACCCTGGAAAGCGCCTTTCGAGCTCATCCTTGCGAAGAGCGTTCATGTGGGTTGTACCGACCGTGCGTGTGCGCATCAACCCTGCATCGCGCAGGACCCTGAAGTGATGAGAGGCGCTTGATTTGGGGCGTCCTCCATCCAGCTCACCACAGGTCGCTTCGGCCATGCCGTAGAGACGGCGAATGATCTCCATGCGCACAGGGTCGCTTAACGCATACAGAACGCGCTCCAGAACGAAATCACTGGCTTCCGGATGTTTGAGTGCTCTCATGGTCGGCAACCTTTGGCGCAGAACGGTGGTAGTGGATACGAGGCTTTCAGCGCACCTGTCTTCTGAAAGCATCGAGGTTTTCACGAAGCCAGTCCGATAACGAGCGGGGCGCTGTACCAGTGAGGTCTTCTACCGTGAAGGTTCGTTCTGTCAGTACGCAATCATGGAAAATCCGATCAAGCCCCACGAGAAGTTCAGCCTCGAACGGAGAGCGTCCATCGGCAACCAGCGCAGCATACTGGGCTTCGGGAGTCCTGTGGGTATAGCTGACCGCGTGGCCTAGCAAACCGGATAATTGCTCGGCGATTTGGGGCATTGTCCAGTTTCCAGGTCCTGTCAGGTGGTAGGCACGCCGGGAGCCTTTCTCCACCTCTTCCAGTAGCGCTATGCGCGAACAATCGGCCACATCTCGAGTGTCTATCAGGTTGACGCGGCCATCGCCTGCCGCACCGGCCCAGGTGCCCTCAGCGATGGCATTGCCGGCGCGTTTGAGTACGTCCATGAATGTGGTAGGTCTCAACACGGTGGAAGCCAGGGGTTGCCGAGCCAAATGAGCTTCTATCGCTGAATGCCAGGCGAATGGATTCATAGGGGTCGATGGCCCCATGACCGAAATCTTTACGATGTGCTGCACACCTGCTTCTACCGCAGCGTCAATGATGGCAATCTCATTGGCGACCTGTTGCGCAGACGTACCGTGAGTGATGAACAGTTTATCGACGCCTGCAAGTGCCTTTTCGAGCGTTGACGGTTGATCAAAATCCACTGTCGCAGACGCCACCCCCGCGATGGAGGATGAGGATGACCGTTGGCGTGAAAGAGCCACCAAGGTGACCGGGTCAGGTGCCAGTTGATTGATCAACCGCATTCCTACGCGGCCTGTAGCACCTGCAATGGCAATGCGCGGTGGTTTCGTTTGCCTGTTTGACGGGTTAATCATGATGAATTTTCCGTATCATGGAACGATCAGTCCATCTATCCTGTACTGATCGTTCCAGCGTGTCAACGGAGGAATCATGAGCGGTAAACCGCAATATGATGAAAGCGCAGTACTGAAAGCCGCTATAGGCGTTTTCTGGCGTCACGGGTATGCAAATGCATCTGTGAGCGATCTGACAGAGGCGACTGGATTGTCTCGATCAAGCTTGTATCAACGCTTTCAAGACAAGGACGGGCTCTTCAATGAGTCTCTCCAGTTGTATACCGAGCGCGTATTGGCCCGAATGAAATCCACTCGCGTACAACACTCCAAAGCGAGCGTGGAAGCGCTGCTACGCGAGTTTCTGCCCAGAGAATCCGATGCAACGCGCCCGCCTGGTTGTTTGATTTCTCGCAGCAACGCTGAGCAGGAAGACCTTAGTGCCGCAGGAAAGAGGGCGGCAAACGCCGCTGCCTGCAAGCAGCGTCAGTTTGTTTTGGAAATTCTGGCTGAGGGGCAGTCGGCTGGTGAGATTGGGCATGACGCAGATGCAGATCTGCTGTCCTGGTATTACTTTGGGATATTGCAGTCGATTGTGAATCTGCCTTCGGTCGGTGCAACCAGCCAGACGCTTGCCCGTCTCGTTGATGTAGCAATGCTCGCATGGCCGCAAGGCAAGGCGTAAGTGACGGCATCGTAAGGCCGCGTCGCATGGCCTGGTGCGGCGTTCACACCTTCAGTTTGCCGCTGTGGCTTCGTCGAACTTCAACCGGGCCGACTCGACTTCAGGCAGTTTGTCGAGCGTCCATTTGTGCAATTCGCGAAACGGCTGCTGGAGTGTTCGACCCAGCGGGGTAATTTCATATTGCACCGCCACGGGAGAGAACGTGATCACCTTGCGCAAGACCAGACCATTGCGCTCCAGTCTCCGCAAACACTGTGTAAGCGCCTTTTGAGTAACCCCCTCCAGACGACGTTTGATCGCATTGAAACGATGTGGCTCGTCATCAAGTACGGCCAGGACCATCATTGACCACTTGTCTGCGATCTGGTCGAACAGCGCCCGGCTTGGGCACTCCGACGAGAAACATTGAGGCTTGATTTCCAGCATCGAGGTTTCCTCTTGTATACCTGGGCGACTCCAGGTGCCTAATTGACATTTGGTTTACAAAATATACTTATATGGCTTCCCAAAGCAAACGGAGTCCATTCCATGTCGAACCCTGATACCAGCATTTTATTTCGTCCTTTGTCGATTCGGTCGCTTGAACTGAAAAACAGAATTGTCATGGCGCCGATGACCAGGCAATTTTCGCCGCATGGCATTCCCGCCGAGGGAAGCGCGACGTACTACCGGCGGCGTGCCGAGGGACAGGTGGGCTTGATCTTGTCGGAAGGCACAGTCGTTGATCGTCCTGCTTCACGTAACGGTGCCGGTATTCCCTTTTTCCATGGTCAGGCAGCGCTCGCCGGGTGGAAGCATGTGATCGATTCTGTCCACCAAGCGGGTGGCCGCATGGGGCCGCAGCTGTGGCACACCGGTGCAGTACGCGATGCCAGCGGCTGGGAACCTGACGCATCGGTTGAAAGCCCGTCCGGCCTGGATTCACCCAATGACCCTCGCGGCAAAGCGATGAGCGAAGAGGATATTGCAGATACAGTTGCAGCGTTCGCCAAGGCAGCGGCGGATGCCAAACGTCTGGGTTTCGACACCGTCGAGATCCACGGGGCTCATGGTTATTTGATCGATCAGTTTTTCTGGGCGGGTACCAATCAACGCACCGATCGTTATGGCGGACCGACGATCAAAGAGCGCTCGCGTTTCGCGGCTGAGATCGTGTCTGCCGTGCGTCATGCAGTCGGTCCCGAATTTCCTGTCATCATGCGCGTCAGCCAGTGGAAGCAGCAGGATTTTGGGGTGCGAATCGCCGAGACCCCCGCGATGATGGAAGATTGGCTGCTGCCATTGGTGGAGGCGGGGGTTGATGTCTTGCACTGCTCGCAGCGACGCTTCTGGGACCCTGAGTTTCCCGAGATTGACGGTGAGAACGGGCTTAATTGCGCAGGCTGGGCGAAGAAAGTGACGGGCGCCACAACCATCAGCGTCGGTTCAGTCGGGCTGGACAACGATGTCACGCACGCCTTTGCGGGCCAGGGATCAACGTCTGCGAGTCTGGATCGTCTCATCGAGCGCATGGAGCGCGAGGAGTTTGATCTGATTGCAGTGGGGCGTGTTTTACTGACTGACAAGGATTGGGTCGCTAAAGTGGAACGAGGCGATTTTACCGACCTCAAGGGTTTCAATCCGGCGTCTTTGGCCGAGTTGGCTTGAGCCATTGCCGAGCATTGAGTGAGGTCGCGACCGTGACATTCAGATTTCACAAGATGAATACGGGTTTGTGGTTCAGCGCAGCCCGGCTGTTTCGGTGACCTTGCAGGTATCCAGGCCCGCATCGCGGTGGGCCTGGATACTTGCAACACGAAACAGGGATACCCGATGGCTGAACAGGGCGGCGTCGCGTTGACAAATGCACGCCGTCGGCTGACGAGGGCTTGCTCACAATAATTGGTAACCAATTGCTGCTATTGCCGCCCGATATTTGATGTATACCCTTTTTCTTTTTTGCCGGCGCCGCTGCACGAAGTGTGAAGGGTGAGCGTTAAGGACTGACCATGAACCCCCAAAGCCAACCCGATATGCCTGCAAAAATCGGCCCGATCATGTTTGCATGCAATGGATGCGGAGTCTGCTGCAAAGGACGTCTCATACCCCTCACGCTCCAGGAGGCCGAAGAGTGGCTGGATCGCGGTAACGATGTTGCCGTCATACTTGAGGCGTTCGATCACTCGACCTACGTCGAGCCGGCGCACTACGCCCACAGCGTCCAGCGGGCTACGGAAGTGATCAGTGGCGAGGCACGCATCCAGGTGGTCGCCATCTTTGCAGGCAACGCGCTGACACAGTGCCCGAGTCTGGGTGAGGATAACCGCTGCGCAATCTATGAAGACCGGCCGTTGGTCTGTCGAATCTATCCCATGGAGATCAACCCGTTTCTCACCCTGCGTCCCGAGGAGAAGGTTTGTCCGCCGGAGGTCTGGGAGTCAGGCGAAGTATTGTTTTCCGATCGGGTCATTGACCCTGTCCTGGAGGATCAGATTCAACGCTCACGCCAGGCTGACCGTGATGACGCCGAGGCCAAGGTTGCCGTGTGCGAGCAGATGGGAATGAATGTCGCCGCCTGGAAAGGCAATGCACTGGCTGTTTACCTGGCTGACCGCGTGTTACTGCGCCACGCCATAAGGCTTGTCAGGGCTGGCGATCCCGTGTCTACAAACGTGTCCTGGAAAGTTCGTGCCGATGATGCTGATCTTCACACCCGTCTGGAGCTGGCGGGCGTTGAACTGGATGCTGGATCGCAGGCTGAATATATCTTTCACTCGGTCACTGTCTGAGCTGGAGGAGGTTTCTCCGGCAGTGGAATCCCGATAAAGACAAGTTGACAGAGGCCTGGTCGCCAACGCATATCTGGCCGATCTACTGCGCAGTGGCCTCTGACTCTGCACAGACTTCTGCCAAATCGGCCGCCAACGGCATCATTACCACCGCGATGTTCATTGGCTGCGGCATCGCACCGATATTGATGGGCACGCTGATCAGCACGGGCGGTGGCTGGAGCAGCCTTCACGGCTATACAGTGTGTTTCTTTGTCATGGCGCTCGGCGGGGCGCGCCTGCAGCTGTTTTCTCATCGGCCGCAAGTGTTGGTTGCCCAGGCTGCCGGGAATCTATAAGGCTTATCCAGATGCGTGGCCTTGAGCGGTGCGGTTTGGTACTCCATGTCGCGGCGTGCGCCGCAGGCACTGTGGCGCGCCTGTTTGAGCCAATGTCGGGGTCAGCGTTTATGTAGAAGCAGCTTTCAGGACCTTGGGTTTTAATAATGTCTCCGCCAGCAACAAGGCCTCGTCTTCAGTGGCTGTCATGAGCATGGGATAGCCCCAGAATTTCTCGTAAACAACTGAGAAGGCTTTGCCTGCCAAGCGTTTGGCAAGACTTGATTCGACATGAATCGAGGCTTTGACATACTGCTTGAGCTCGCTTTTATGGCGCTTCATCCATAGGGCCATTTGTTTCATTTCGTCTGGCGAGTGTTCGGTCTGCTCCTTATCCAGCCCTTCGTTGCTGAGGAGAACGAAGGGCTGATGGCGAGCAAGCAACGCTTCGAACTGGGCAAGTGAGTCTTCTTGGCTGTAGCCCTGTGTCGCTTTTTGCAACCATACGAGCGGGAATTGGTTAGTTTCTATACGCATTTCGATACTCCTCCGATGAGATCGCCAAATCTGTGTGACGGCCTGCAGTTTCAGGATACCCTGTAAGCAGGTCGGCGAGATTGCACAGCTTGGCCATACTATTGTTCGAATCAGCCAGATTTCGTCTTGGTTCAGCGAGGGTGCACAGCTGGTATGGCAAACATCGTCAATGGAGACACGGTCCCCAAGTGGGACGTCGATAGCATTTCGCGGACAGTCGTTGCGCTCAGTGCCTCGATGGTGAGCAAAGACTGGGAGCAAGCAAGCCATCAACATCGCAAGGCGCAACTGCTTTATTCCGTGCGTGGCGTGCTCAATTGTGAAATCGAAGAAGGCGTATGGATCGTTCCACCGCAATGTGCCGTATGGATACCTGGCGGTTTGTCACATGCGACACGTGGCTCGGGAGAAACGGAATGTTACTGCTTATTTGTGGAACCCGACGCCGCACCGGACCTTCCGCAAGGTTGCTGCACGATTGGGGTCTCGCCACTGCTGCGGGAATTGCTGCTCAAGGCGGCGGGATTCTCGGAAGACGCCGCCACCAGCGCACGCGAAGACCGCCTGATCGCAACGTTGTTGGACGAATTGTCGGCAGCCCCCGTGCAGGACCTGCATTTGCCGATGCCTCGCGACAGGCGTCTGCGCCGGCTCGCTGAAATGCTCCTGGCCGACCCTGCGGTGAAGATTTCAGTGCACGATTGGGCATCCCGCATAGGCATGAGTGAGCGCAGCATGAGTCGGCTTTTGCTGCAGGAGATAGGGATGAGCTTTGGGCGTTGGCGTCGCCAGTTGCATGTGATTCTGTCACTGCAACGCATGATCAAAGGGGAGAGCGTACAGACGGTTGCATCGGAACTCGGTTATGAAGGCTCCAGTGGCTTCATCACCATGTTCCGCAAAACCGTAGGCAAGGCCCCTGTGCAATATCTCACCACCCGCTCAAGTGCTCTTGCTGCGGGTGATTCGTTGCATGTGCCTTCAATCCTGCTTCCTGATAACGTTTAACCGCGGCGAGTAAGCGATCTCGCCGAGGAGTGAGCATCACGTCCTGCATGATTCAACCGGTTGCCGCCGTGGCAGCGGCAACTGGTCGATTCCACATGTCCGTTACATGACCTGACTGAAAGGCTGCTGCTCAGCGCGCAATCATCCCGGCGGCTTGTTCGGTGGCTTCGGTAGTACGCGTCGCGAGTTTACGAACCTCGTCGGCCACAACAGCGAAACCGCGCCCAGCCTCACCTGCACGTGCAGCTTCAATCGCCGCATTCAGCGCCAGCAGATTTGTCTGGCTCGCAATGCTTTGTATCGTACCTACAATTTGCGACAACTGAGCCAGGCTGGCCTCCAGGGTCCGTTGATGCGTAATTTCCGACTCTCGCAGCGCATTCTGCTCGTGCTGCAGGTGGACATCCACAAGAGCGCCGACTACGCGAAGCGGAGATCCTTTCGGATCGCGCCGGGTCTGACCTCGTGCTCTGAACCAACGGTATTCGCCACTCTTCATCTTCAACCGATACTCGATGTCGAATGGAGTTTTTCCTGACCTATCATTCAAGTGGGCGCCGAAAGCGTTAAGGCTTCGTTCTTTATCATCCGGGTGCAACCGGGATGCCCAGCTATCCAGAACATCAGGAAATTCTTCAACCGTTTCAAAACCAAGCAGTCTTCGGAACTGAGGCGACCACCAGAACGGGTTCCTGGCATTCACAGGATCCCCGGCAATGACCTCCATGTCCCACAAGCCATCGGAGAGCATTTCCCTGGCCAGTTCGAAGCGGGTGATGATGACGTCATGTTCCTGCTCGCGTTCCAGCTGATCATGAATATCCCGTAGCGAGCCAGCGACCCGGATCGGCGTGCCTCGTTCATCACGAAGTGTTTCACCTTGTGCATGGAACCAACGATAGGAACCGTCCTTCATCGCGAGCCGGTTTTTCACTTTATAAGGCGTGTTGCCTGACTTGTCGTTGAGATGTCGAGCAAAGGCGTCAAGCGTCTCCTGCTTGTCCTGCGGATGCAGGCGATCGGCCCAACTCGCCAGGACATTCGGGAAATCAAGTTCGTTATTAAATCCGAGCAGATTGCGAAATTGCTGCGACCACCAAAAGCGGTTCTTGGGATTGATCGGGTCGCCAGCTACGACCTCCATATCCCAAAGGCCCTCGCTGGAGGCGCGATTCACCAGGTCGAATCTGACGGCGTAGGTTGACGCGCTAGCTGCCGATTCGTGAAGTCGTTCCCGCTCAACTTCAAGCTCTTTTTCAAGTTGGCTTATGCGTGATTGGGACTCACGCCGGGATGATTCGAGAGTTCCCCAGGCATCAAGGATTACCGGGGCCTCCCGGCAACCTTTAACGTCAGGTGCTTCGCCGCTTTTGATGGCAGCTATCAGCTGTCGGAGTGCATAACGATCACGGCGTAAAAACGGGATGGACATGGTGCAAGACTCGATAGATTTAATAGGCCTCATCCATGCGCCTTGATAGTTGTTTTTTTCGGCCTCTGTTCAGATAACTGTAGACCTGATCGCAACTTAAATTGAGGGGTGGCATGCTCAATTGCAGTCGGGAAACTCCCCGCCGCACACATTGGCCGAACTGAAAAATAATCTGGCCATCCCTCGATATCTGGCAACAGCAGCCTGTTGCTAAATTGCGCCACAACGAATGCTAATCAGTTTCACCTGAGATTAATTCGTCACTTCTGTTCTTCGGTCGGGTTCCGGTTGAGTCGTGGGTCTTCAAATCCGCTTCTCGATGGTCGGCCGTTGTCTGTTTTTCTTGATAAGGAATGACTCATGTCGAGTTCGTTGACTGACTGCGGTGGAGGGCGCCATGGCGCGCCTCAACGTCTGGTGAAGAAACCGGTTGCTGCAGCGCTGCTTGTGCTTTTGGGACATTCAAATTGTGTGATGGCAAAGGACACGGTCAAAGCCGACGAAAACACTCCGTCTCAGGGCGTGATGTTCCTCCCGTCCCTGACGATAAGCGGGATAGGAGCACCCGGCGGCACCGAGACAGAAGGCACAGGCCTTTATACCCTCGGTCAGACAACGGCCGCGACTCGCTTGCCGCTCACGCTTCGGGAAACGCCGCAATCGGTTTCAGTGGTGACACGTCAACGCATGGACGATCAAAAGCTCGATTCGGTTCAGAGTGTGCTGGAGAACACCACTGGCATCTCCTCGTACCAATCAGACAGCCAGCGCACGAGTTTTTATTCCCGAGGCTTTCTGATCGACAACATCCAGTATGACGGCATACCGGCTGTCATCGGCGATGTCATAAACGGCAGCGGTATCAGCGACCTGGAAACAGCGTTTTATGACCGTGTCGAAATTGTGCGCGGGGCGAACGGACTTCTTACCGGCACGGGCAATCCGTCGGCTGCGGTCAATCTCGTCCGCAAAAGACCCACGTCAGCGTTTTCCGCCTCCACCTCCATCAGTGCGGGGTCGTGGGACAGTTTTAGAGAAGTGGGGGACATTTCCGTACCCCTGACAACCGACGGTCGCGTTCGGGCACGTATGGCTGGGGTCAATAATGATGGCCACTCTTACCTCGACGGGTATCAAACACAAAAGCAAGCGCTCTACGGGATCGTTGAGGCCGATCTCACTGAAGACACTACGTTGGGTGTGGGTTACGACTACCAGAATAGTTCCCCTAAGCGACCGACCTGGGGCGGTACGCCTCTATGGTTCAGCAATGGCTCAGAGGCAGAATGGTCGCGCTCCAAATCTGTGGCAGCGGACTGGAGCCGCTCGGACAGTACTCGACAGAACGCTTTTGCCGAACTGGAGCACCGGTTTGATAACGATTGGAAAGTCCACGGTTTCGTGAATCAGTACCGTACCAGGTATGACACCCAGCTCATGGGGAGTTCTGGTACACCTGACCAGGATACTGGACTGGGCAGTTTTCCTGATGGCGCTTATCCGATAGCGTTGGCCGGCAAAGGTAAAAGCCGTCAAAACACCTTGGATGTGATGGCGAGCGGTCCCTTTGACCTGATGGGACGCCAACATGACCTGGTGGTGGGAGGTATGAGTTCTCGATATACCTCGAACAAAGATGACGTCAGCCCCTTTTTTTCAGGGTTCACGCCCATCAATATCTACGATTGGAGCAGCCACTTCCCCAAGCCTGACTTCGATGCAATGACGTCAATACCCACCCATACCCAGATCAAGCAGCGCGGTTTCTACAGCGCGGCGAGATTCTCTTTGGCTGACCCATTGAAGTTGATTGTCGGCGGGCGGTTCAATCGGTACGAGATTGACGAGACCGCAGGCGGAACGCCGTTCAGTTATAAAAAGAGTAATGAATTCACACCTTATGCAGGTTTGATATACGACATTGACGGTACGTATTCTGCTTATGTCAGTTATACCGGCATCTATAATCCTCAATCATCATTTCGAGACCGCAACGGCAACGTTCTTACGCCTACTGAAGGCAAGACGAAAGAAATTGGCCTCAAAGCTGAATACCTGGAAGGCAGACTGAATGCGTCGGTCGCATTGTTTGACACCGAACTGGACAATGCTGCACAAGCGGACGGTCGTCTTCTTACCCCAGGCGGAGCCCAGGCTTATAAAGGTGTCGATGGCACCAAATCCCGTGGGATCGAGTTTGACATGCAGGGTGAGGTTGCCACCGATTGGAATGTCTACGCTGGCGTGGCTGCTTTCACGGCCAAGGATGGTAATGACACCAGGCTAAATGCTCAGGTGCCACGCACTACCGCTCAGATGTTCACGACGTACAGATTACCCGGAGTCTGGGAGAAACTGACGTTGGGTGGCGGCATCAGATGGCAAAGCCGCTTCTTGAGCAGCAGTACCAGCACACGGGTAGCGGAACAGGATCCCTACGCGTTGACGTCATTGATGGCTCGTTATGAGATGACACGTCACATGGACGTCTCTATCAATGTTAATAATGTGTTTGATAAAAAATATGCAACGCAGAAGGGCGACTTCGACACGGTAAGTTATGGCGCGCCGCGGAACGCATTTCTAACAGTCAACTATAAACTGTAGCCCGAGCTGATGACCTCTGCGATCTGATCCGATTGCCGCCATCAGTCAGTTTTTTCCAGGTTCGACCGACAACACAGGTGGTGGGCCGCAATCGCCAGGCAGGAGAACGGCTGTCCAGCCGCAGGTGAGCGCCTGGTAAAGCAAATCACGCCTCTCAAACCGGAAAGTGAGAGACTCAACCGGAGCCGTCTCATCCTCCAGGCGACTCAAAAAACTTACCCAGCCGTATCGGTCTGCCGCCATTGAAGCCCCTCAAGGAATTCCACAGCCATTATGAACAACGCTGAAAACCTGAATCCAGTGGCTCCGTCCCTTGGCACGGATTTCCGTCGCGATCACGGTTTCAAAAGAAAGTCCGCTGTTGGCAGATGCTTAGTAGTTGCAGTGTCGCTGGGTGGGCTGTCGACATTGGCTTGCGCCGCTTCTCAATCCCCGTCGTGCGAAACACCAGCAGACGGCATAATGTTCATTACTCAAGACTGCGTCGACCCGCAGTTCGACCGCCCGATAATAGATAGCCGTGAAGATTTGAAAAGCCCTGTTCTGACGCATCTCGTTTCCGGGCACTTCGAAGGCACCGATGTAAAGTTCAGCTTTTTCTTCCCGCCGAAAGCCCAATGGAAAGGGCGTTTCTTCCACAAGGTTTATCCCTTGGGAGACGGCAGCGTTCCGGACCGGGTAATCAAATTTGGTGCCGACAGCGGTGCGTACACCGTGGATACTGTTTCACCTTCTGGCTATCGAGCCAACGCTGCGGCTGCAAAGTTCTCTAAGGTGGTTGCCGGGGAATACTATGGATTTTCCGCCTCTCAGATCCACGGCTATATCTATGGTGGCAGCGGCGGATCCTATCTGACCATCGCTGCGGCTGAGAACTCGTCGGGGGTATGGGATGGTGCCGTGCCATTCGTCATTGGCGTCCCAACATCGATTCCAACCAATTTTTTCGTACGTGCTTTTGCACGTCTTGTACTCGAAGACAAGGCATCAAACATTGCCGACGCGATGCGACCGGGAGGCAGTGGCGATCCTTTTGCAACACTTGACGCCACACAGGCCTCCGTTCTGGCGGAGGTCACAGCAATGGGCGTGCCCCTGCGCGGTTGGGATAATTACGCTTACATCCTGGGTCTCAACGACCCGCAAGGTTTACTGGGGTTTGCCAGTTCGGTCAAAGGCATTGATCCCGGTTATGCAGATGACTTCTGGAATAAACCTGGCTACCTGGGCACTGAGCAATCCACGCTGGGCAATCTTGTCCGAAGGGCGAAAATTGACCGCGTAGTGTCGGTTCAAAGGATAGATCGTGACTCGGAGGGTAAGCCATCAAGTTTGCACGTGGCCGGGTTGTCGCACCTCAAAAACAGCGCTTGGTTGGACTTTACCCTCGACGGAGCAGAAGGGGGCAATCGAAAGTTGCTTGGGTCGTTGGATGCCGAGCACGGAGTCATTAAGCTGTCCGAGCAAAATCAGGCCGACACGCTCAATACCCTGAGAACTGGAACCAGGATTCGTGTCGATAATCGCTGGGCAATTGCGTTGACCTCCTACCATCGGCATCAGGTACCGGTTTCTGGTGGATTTGCTGTGTGGGATCAATTCCGCAATGCAGACGGTTCACCGCGCTACCCGCAACGCCCTCAGGAAGCAGGCTCAATAATCAGCAAAGGTGTCAGCGGAGGCGGTAGCTTCACCGGCAAAATAAACAGCAAAATGATAATCATCGCCAATGCACTTGATGTCGATGCCTACCCTTGGGATGCCGACTGGTATGGCCAGCGATTGAAGGCAGAAGAGGGGGATCAGTACGATGCGAAGGTTCGGATCTGGTTAAACGATAATGCAGACCATCTGGATGGCAGCGTTGTGGCCTCGGGCGCGGCCGACAATCAATTTGTGAGACTCATCGATTACAACGGTATCCTCGAACAAGCGGTCAGGGACGTGAGTGCCTGGGTGGAAGATGATAGAGCGCCGCCTCGTTCCACTCAGTATGCGCTCAATAACGGTCAAGTCTCGTTACCCGCGGACGCATCAGCCAGGCAGGGTATCCAGCCAGGTGTGAAACTGACGTCAAGGAGCGGCGAGAGAATCATTGCCAAAGTCGGGGAGCCCGTTACGTTGATGGGTGACATTACCGTTCCGGCATCTGCCGGCAAAATTGTGAAAACAGAATGGAGTCAGACGGGGAACAATGATTTTCTGGATGCTCCACTTCCTCATCAGCCGTCAGAAACGCTCGCGGTACATAAGACAGTTGTTTACCCGGAACCTGGCACCTACTACCCCGTGCTCCGCGCCACCGTCCAGCGTGAAGGTGACGCCACGACGGAGTTTACGCGGGTCGCGAATCTGGCAAGAGTGCGAGTAGTAGTGGAATAGAAACTACGGCCATATGCCGAGTTTGGCGATTCATTCTGACAGGCTGACCTGAGCAGCCTTGTCAGATCTCAAGCGGGACGCTTTAACCTCGTGCGTATCCGTCCGGCCAAGTCACCTACCAAGCCCCGCAAAGCCAAGACATGGTGTGCACTTAAATTTAAGTGGGCACCAGTTCTAGCCTTTTAAGTGGGTATTTCATGCAGCCAACACGCCGTTCCTATTCCAAGCCCTTCAAAGCCCAGGTCATTCAAGAGTGTGCCCAGCCAGGCGCTTTGATTGCCAGCATCGCGCTCAGCCATAGCCTCAATGCAAACCTCGTCCACAAATGGATTCGGTTACACACGCAGCAAAATACGGCGCTGCAACCTGCTTTCATTCCGTTGCCCATGCCCCCGGACGCTTACAAACGTCTATGCGACGTAGAACGAGAGCTAAGAAATGGCTGATGCATGCGAAGGATGATCATCTCACTGGCCCCTATTGGTTAGCACGGGCTGTAGTGGTCAACTAATCCCGGACACGACGTTAAGTTTTTCCTCGGCCCGCGCTGGTGCCAATCCATCGTTGAATTGATGAGGCCGAATCCAGTTGTACCGATGCATCAAAAAATGGCTGATATCGCGCTGTGCTTCCTGCGCAGTTCGATAGCCCACGGTCGGTATCCATTCTGTTTTCAAGCTGCGAAATACGCGCTCCATCGGTGCGTCATCCCAGCAGTTTCCTCGTCGACTCATGCTTGGGCGCATGCGGTATCGCCATAACCGCTGGCGAAAGAGTCGGCTTGCATATTGCGATCCCTGGTCAGAGTGGAATAGCAGATCCGAAGGCCTGCCACGCTGCTCGTAAGCCATATCCAGCGCTTTGATCACCAGTTCAGCGTCTGGCTTTTCCGACAGCGCCCAGCCCACGATCCGACGCGTACAAAGATCCAGGACGACAGCCAGGTAATGCCACTTTCCTTGCGCCCAAATGTAGGTGATATCGCCGCACCAGACTTGATTGGGCGCAGGCACGCCGAACTCGCGGTTCAATGTGTTCGGGATATCCAGTCTTTCTACTGTTGCTCGTTTGTAGGCATGGGAGCCGGGTTGTTTGCTGACTAAATCAAGCTCGCGCATCAAGCTACGCACTTTGAATCGACCGAGTTGCTCACCGTCTTCACGCATCAGTGACAGGATGTTGCGACTGCCCGCAGAGCTGCGACTTTGCGAGAACAGCTCACTGACGCGACTCCGCAATCGAAGCCGTTCAACATCCGGCGTGCGGCGCCGCAGGCGCTGGGCGTAGTAACACGAGCGAGTGACGTCAAACACCTTGCACAGCCAATCAACCGGCTCATATGCCCTCAACTGGTCAATCAGCGCGAACGCTCGTGATCTTCCGACATCAAGAGCGCGGTAGCCTTTTTAGTATTGATTTCTCTCGCTCAAGCCGAGCAATCCGGGCTTCCAGCTCCTGAATTTTCTGCTGTTCCGGAGTCAGTGCCTTGCTCTGCGGGGTGACGCCTTTATGTTCTTTCTGAATCTGGTCAACCCAGCGGCGCAATGCCGACTCATCAATGCCGAGCGAACGGCTGGCTTCGATGTAGCTGTAGTTTTGTTTGAGCACAAGGTCGGCAGCCTCGCGCTTGAATTCAGGAGTAAAGGAGCGGCGTTGTTTGGTCATCTGACACCTCGATCTGGCGAGCATTCTCACCTAAATGAGTGTCCGGTTTCATTAGACCACTACAGGCAACTGCGGGCTCTAGGATAGGATCTTAAGACCAAACTAGCTTTCCAGGCTGGGGTGCCATGGAGGGCTAGTGCAGGGTAGCCTAACCGCGGGTGAAGCGTGCGCACACCGTAAACGTCCGGGGGAATACAGTTCGCGCGGAGGATCGCTGGCATAACGTCGAGGAATGTGGCATCACTCCAGCGGGTCATAGTCAAGATATGAGCTTTTTGAGGGATTATAGAATCAACGTTAGCTGACATCGATAGAGATGGCTGGGAGTTGGACGACGCCAAAGCCATCCACTAGGAATCCTTGTTCTGGTCTGGCTGTTTTTTTTGCGCCTTGCACAGGATGGCTCGCAAGTCACTCGGCTTCAATCCGCATTCATAACAGAGCTGAACCAGATAGCGCCTGACGCGAACGGTCATATACGGCGGACATTGACCTAAGACGCCTACATGCCAAACACTGACAGTCGGACACATCTGGAAAAACCGATACTATTCTGTCGGTCGCAAGCTCAAGGAAAGCTGTGATGAAAATTAGCAAGAGTCAGGTTGTAGCCTAATGCGCTTTATGCAAGTGCTCTTTGGGCTGGTGGGCTGGATGGGCGCAGCGTTGATTCTGGGGCTGCATTTGCGCTCAGAGTTACAACCGTTTTTGTCACTGATCTTGGCGTCGGGGCTAGGTGTTATTGCCATGATCGTGCATGAAGGCGGTCACTACCTAGGTGCCAGACTGCACCGCATGCCAGTGTTGATGATGCGTTTCGCAGCTGTGGAGGTTCAGGTGAGACGCCGGAATTGGCGGATCCGATGGTCGCCGCAGATCAAGGATCGTCGACTCGGCGGTTACGTGATGGCAGCGGCCAACCTTGAGCGTCCTCTGCGCCAGCAGATGTTATGGGTAGTGCTTATGGGCCCAATGGCCAACCTGCTCATGGGATTAGCCTCATGGGGGGGTAGCTGGTTCATTGAGGGGCTGATCTCAGCGTTTTTCCTCGCATTTGCCATGCTTAACTTGAGTATTGCATTGGCCAATCTGGTACCAACCTCCCGAATTCTGCCCAGCGATGGCACACTCTTAATCGCCTGGTGGATGCATCGCGACGATCAACGAGCTGAATTGGCCCACATGCGCTTGCTGGCAATGTCAGTGGCGGGAGTGCCTTGCGAGCAACTGCCAGATGCTGATATTGCACAGCTGTCCCAAGGAGCCATGCCTCAACCCTTGATCGCCATGAGCTACCGGCTTAGTGCCTTGTTTAACCAAGGCGATCTCACGGCGGCAATGCAACTGGAGCAGGATCTGGAGGCGGTGTTACAGGAGCATGTGCAGTCACTCAAAGGTATAGGCACGCTGCTCACTCTGTTGCGCATTGAGTTCGCTTTCGTCCGGGCATATCTAGATCAGGACGCCAAGCATCTGTGGGACGACTGGACGAATAGCGACCTTGATTGGTATTGCCCTTGGCTACGTCCACGCTGTGCGGCCCTGCGAGCTTTTTTAGATGGAGACCTGCAGCTAGGTGAACGATATTTGCAGCAGGCGCTAGCCGCTGCAAATAACAGCGTGGTAGCTACGACAATTCGCAGCGAAGCAATTCTGGCGGACAGTATTCGGGCATTACCAGCAGCCGCACTTTAAGTGTCTGCCCAAAACCGAAAAATCAGATTGCTGGCTGCTCTAAATGACGTAAGCGTCTGGCAGACACACCTTGCTGATAGCTAAACTGCCGCCTTTAATTTGTGGGTGATGGAGCCTACTTGCAGGAGGTAGGCACTATCCTTTTGATGTCCTACGATCCGACGACGCTATCAAGTAGCGTCGTCCCATAGGAGTTGTCCACCACGCATAGCCACTTTTCCGAGATTTGTCGAAACACGTAGGTCGCCCTGCGCGAAATCTCAGTTTTCACACCGGCCTTATCCGTGGCCTGTAGCAAGGTTTCCATGATAACGAGAGCTACATCACCTCCTTGTATAACTTGGATCTCCCCCTGTGTGACAACGATGCTGTTATTGAAATGATCCGCAATGGCGACAAAAGCTCGGCGGATGCTCTCTTTGCCTGAGACGGTCAATCCTGGTTTGACCACGAGACTGGCGTCATCCGCATAAAATTTCATCAGCTCGTCGAAGTCTTCGGCTGTGATAGCGCGATCAGCGGCCTCAATTGTCTCTTTGAGAGTTCGGGTAAGTGCGTCCATTCCTGTGCTCCTGTATGAGCCTCAGAAGCAGGAATGAAAAACCCCGCTTTTGAGACGGGGTTCGGCAGATCGTGCGCAGCCCCACCACCTATGTGAAGGCGATAATAATGGAACTTGCGCAACGGAAACTGTAACTGCTCATGGCATGAATCTGCCGCATAAAGCCAAGAAAATCAACTGATACAATCCTGTATGGACACACCGTTTGCCATTACATCGGTCTCCACTGATGCGGCAGCAACTGGCCGATCTCACTCGCCCGCTACGCCGGCAACCGGGTTAGCACATCTTTGAGATATCGCAGGGATCGGGTAGGTGACTTCGCCGGACGCTTACCCTCGTGCAACTTGTCAAGCGTTTATTCCTGCACTCTTGGGACTCACTTAATTCCGCGGGTCGGGTCCCTGGCTGCCTGAGCGGTTAATGTCAGGCTCCAACAGGAGCGGCCTGGCGCTGAGAAGAACGGCAACCCCTAGAACAGCGGAAAGCACAGAGCCCAGTAACACACCGACTTTTACCTCATCCACCAAAAGTGGATTTCCGGCAAAGGCCAGCGCCCCGATAAACAGGCTCATCGTGAAGCCAATGCCGCATAGCAGTGCCATGCCGTATAGCTGGAGCCAACCACATCCTTCCGGCAGTCTTGCCAGACCTGAACGAATGGCCAGCGCGGAGAGACCGAACACGCCCACTTGCTTACCCAGCAAGAGCCCCAAAGCCACGCCCAGCGGCACTGGATCAATCAGATTACCGGGTGAAATACCTGCAAGCGACACTCCGGCGTTGGCAAAACCAAAGACGGGTACGACGGCGAAAGCCACCCACGGATGCAGTTTTTCCTCCAGATAGATAAGTGGAGACTTGCGCTCGTGGTCCGGATCACCCAGCGGAATGCAAAGTGCGAGAATGACTCCCGCCAACGTTGCGTGAATGCCGGACTGGAGCATGAAGAACCACAGTAAACTGCCCGCCACCATGTAAGGCCAAATCCTCTTCACTCCGCAACGGTTGAGCACGAGCAGAAAAACGATCACGGCCAGCGAAGCCAGAAGCATACTGATGGATAAACCGCTGGTGTAGAACAGTGCGATGATAACCACTGCCCCAAGGTCATCGAGAATCGCCAGGGCAGACAGGAAAATTTTCAAAGAGACAGGAACACGCTTGCCCAGCAGAGACAGAACGCCCAGCGCAAAAGCAATGTCCGTTGCCGCAGGAATTGCCCAACCACCCAGGGTTTCAGGATTTCCCCAGTTGATGGCAATGTAGATCGATGCCGGTATGAGCATCCCTCCCAGTGCGGCAAAGCCCGGAAGTGCGCGCTGGCTCCAGCTGGATAACTGACCCACGAGCATTTCACGCTTGATTTCGAGGCCGACCAGCATGAAGAAAATAGCCATCAACCCATCGTTGACCCAATGTTCGATCGAAAGACCAAAGAGTTTGATATGCAGGGTTGAAAAGTAAGCTTCAGACCATGAGGAGTTCGCGACGACGAGCGCGGCAAACGCAGCCGCCATTAAAATCAGGCCGCCAGCGGATTCGGCAGCGAAAAAACGGGTGAGAAAAGCCAGCGCAGCAGGTGTTGTATGGCTATGGTCTTTTTCAAGACGCGAGGGATCCAAGTTCATAGGCGTGATAACCCCGCGCGGCGGCCCGACCTGCGCTAAGTTAAACCTGCCTTGCCGCGGTTTGCGGTGACACCCGGTGACGCATGTTACACAAATGTCTATGACAAGACGACCCGTTGCACGCTACCCGGAAAAACAGTAATGAAGCCGCTTTTCCACGCGGGCTTCTTCATACGGGCATGGGTTGGTTGAACATCTCTCTGACATGTGGTCTGGTGGCGCATGACTGCAGTACTGATCCTGCCCGGGCACTTGGCCGGGCCCGCCTTGTTCATCGACCTTGAGGTCCCATGCAAATCGAGTTACTGGAGATTCGCGACCATCTTCAACGCTTCGCACCTTTCGATACGTTGCCGCAGGCATCGCTGGATGCTATCGCACAGCGCGTTGAAGTCGGCTATTTCAAGGCCGGCAGCGATATCCTCGAGGCGGGAGCGATCATCCAGGACCTGCACTACGTGCGCAGCGGGGCAGTAGAGGTTTATCGCCGGAATGGTGAGCTCTACAACCGACTCGTTGAAGGAGACATCTTCGGCCAGGCAGGTTTGCTGCGCAGCAACAAAGTTCGCTTTCCTGCCCGCGCCCTGGAAGACAGCCTGATCTACTTTATTCCCGCAGAGGTGTTCGCCCAGTTATGTGCGCAGCACGATGCCTTTGCCGATTTCGTTGAGGCGGAAGGCCACTCCAGACTCAAGTCCGCCGTCGATGCCCAAGGCCGTGCAAGCGAGTTGATCCAACTGAAAAGCCGCGCTTTGATTTCTCGTGCTTTGGTCTGGGTCGCATCCGACACCTCGGTGCATGACGCCGCCAAAGTCATGACCGAACAAAGTGTTTCTTGTGTGGTAGTGATGGCTGTGGTTGAAGGCGAAGCAGCAAAGATGGTCGGTATCGTCACTGATCGGGATCTGCGTACGCGTGTAGTTGCCTTGGGGCGAAGCGGGGTATCGACACCTATCAGTGAAGTCATGTCCAGCGATCCCGTAGCAATACAGGCAGACGACTCGGTGTTCGAGGCGATGCTGGTCATGCTGAGGCGTAATATTCATCACCTGCCAGTCGTCCACAAGGGCCGTACCTTAGGCCTGATTAATCTGTCGGATATCATCCGCTACGAGTCCCAGAGTAGCTTGTACCTGGTCAACCGAATATCCAATCAGACGTCTGTCGCGGGATTGCGCTCATTGCTGCGTGATCTTCGCGCCACCTACATTCGGATGGTGCGGGACGGCGCGACTGCGCACATGATCGGCAGCGCTATTTCAGGTATTGGCCGGGCCTTTACCCAGCGTCTGATTGAGTTGGCGGAGAAAGAACTGGGTCCGCCGCCAGTACCGTACTGCTTCATGGTACTGGGCTCGATGGCTCGAGATGAGCAATTGCTGGTAACCGACCAGGATAACGCTCTGGTGCTGGATGATCGGTTCGACCCCGTTCTGCATGACGGTTACTTTCACAGTCTTGCCACATTCGTCAGTGATGGCCTCGCAGCGTGCGGCTATAGCTATTGCAAGGGTGGGGTGATGGCCACCAATGATCAGTGGCGGCAGCCATTACGGATCTGGCGAGCCTACTTTGAGCGATGGATTGAAAAACCAAATGCCGGGACGCTACTTAACAGCAGTATTTTTTTCGACCTCGATGGTGTTTATGGCCAGCTTGATCTCGTTCACGCGCTCAAGACGTTGTGTGCTGAAAAATCCAGTACCCATCCCGGATTTCTTAACGCAATGGCCCGGATTGCGCTGAATCGTACGCCACCGTTGGGGTTCTTCCGTACTTTTGTAGTGGAAACAGACGGCCAGCAGAAGAGAATTATCAATTTGAAGGGCAGGGGAACAGCACCCCTGACCGACCTCATCCGCATCCATGCTCTGGCGTGCGGCACTACGGCGCAGAACTCGTTTGATCGTCTCGATGCAATCAGCACGACCCAGCGTTTACAGCCCGATGCGGTGGAGCATCTACGTTACGCATTAGAGTTTTTGTCCATGGTCCGAATCCGGCATCAGGCAGACGCCCTTGAGCAGGGCGCGACGCCGGATAACTACATTGAGCCTGAGCGATTTTCCACCAGTGAAAGGCACAACCTCAAAGAAGCGTTTCAAGTGTTGAGCAATGCGCAGAATTTTCTGCGATTTCGTTATCCGGGCAAAGGGCGTCAGTCGTAATGATGGGTAGCCACTCCGTAAGCAAACCTGAAACCGTGGAATGGGCCGACAGATTTCAGACGTTGGCTCATAACGCGATCAATCCTTGCGTGCGAAGGTTCTATGAAGCTGGCGCCGTTGACGCAAGGACACCCATAGAGCAGGTGCAATTGCTGGCGATGGATGTGGAGACCACTGGCCTCAACGCGCAGGTCCATAGCATTGTCAGCATCGGCCTGATGCCGTTCAGCTTGCAACGTGTACATTGCGGTCAGGCATTTTATTGGGTGATCAAGCCTCCCTCAGAGCTGAGTAGTCAATCGATCACCTTCCACCACATCACCCATACCGATATTTTGCAGGCTCCCCCGCTGACGGAGGTTGTGGATGCCCTGTTGGGGGCGATGGCAGGGAGGGTGATGGTTGTGCATTACCGTAATATCGAGCGAGGCTTTCTTGATCAGGCGTTTCGCCGTTATCTGGGAGAAGGGCTGCAGTTTCCGGTCATTGACACCATGCAGTTGGAAGCACGAATGCATAGACAGAAACCTGGATGGCTCGACCGGCTTCTGCGTCGTCCTCAGCCCTCGATCAGGCTGGCGGACAGCCGCGTGCGCTATAACCTGCCAAACTACCATGCGCATCACGCGCTAACCGATGCCCTTGCTACTGCCGAGTTGCTGCAGGCGCAGATAGCTAACCATTACTCCCCATCCACGCCCGTCGGAACGCTGTGGGATTGATCTACTGCTCCGCTTGATCAAGCCTTTGCTGGTAGATAGGGGGGGCATCTATTTCGTAATAGCCGTCCAATCAATATATCCTGCACAGCCCGTGCGACTGCAACGCTGCCCACACCAAGGCTCAGGCAAGTCAGGTACTCCGATACTTATCAATAGGAATGCGAGCAGCAGAAGTGTTCCGCTGGTCCCTGACAACACTTATGAAAAGATCGATAGTTGCTTGCAGCATGCCACCCTCGACAGGTGCCCGTGAGCGCGCAACACCATTGCAGAGTTACGCATCTCGCAGACTGTCAGATTTTGTTAAGTCATCCCGTGAGGTCTTACGATCGGGGCTCAGACATCAGGCCTTTGATCAATGAAATGCACCCCAGCATCAGTACGATCGCGAACGGCAGGCCGGTGGAAACGGCCATCGCCTGCAATGCCACCAGACCACCGCCGAGCAACAAAGCGATGGCGATCACACCTTCGATGACTGCCCAAAAAACGCGCTGTGGAACAGGTGCGTCGACTTTGCCACCGGCTGTGATGGTGTCGATCACCAGAGACCCGGAGTCAGAGGAGGTAATGAAGAAGACAATGACCAGGATGATCCCCAGAAACGAGGTGATATCCTTGAGCGGTAAATGCCCGAGCATTGCGAACAACTTGAGCTCCAGGACGGCATCCTTGACACCGACAAATCCCTGGACGGTGGCTTGGTCAATAGCCGTTCCGCCGAACGTTGTCATCCACAATACTGAAACGAGTGTAGGTACCAACAACACTGAGATCAGGAATTCCCGAACGGTCCGACCGCGACTGACACGGGCGATAAACATCCCGACAAAAGGTGACCAACTGATCCACCAGGCCCAATAGAAGGCAGTCCAGCCTTGAGTGAACTCGGTGTCAGTTCTTCCGAACGGGTTGGACAGTGCAGGAAGGTACTCTGCGTAGGTCACCAGATTCTTGAAGAACCCGCTGAAAATTGCGAGAGTCGGGCCCACGATGATAATGAACAGCAGCAGCAACAGCGCCAAACCCATGTTGATCTGGGACAGCAGCTTCACACCTTTGTCCAAGCCTGACAAAACCGACCACAGTGCTATCAGTGTAATGCCAATGATCAGCACAACTTTGCTCAGGTTCGAGGACTTGATACCGAATAGGTATTCAATCCCTGCAGCGGCCTGTTCTGCACCGATCCCTAGTGATGTCGCCAATCCGAATAGCGTGGCGAAAACCGCGAGTATATCGATGATATGCCCTGGCCATCCCCAGACACGTTCTCCCAGCAATGGATAGAAGATCGAGCGTATTGAGAGTGGCAGACCTTTGTTGTAGGAAAAAAGAGCAAGGGACAGCGCAACAATCGCGTAGATCGCCCAAGGGTGCAGGCCCCAATGGAAGATTGTTGAGGCCATTGCCAGGTCGGCGGCCCCTTTCATATCGCCTGCAGCCCCTGCCAGCGGAGCCCAGTCGGTACGCGCGCCATTAGCGTCGAGAGTGACACCACCCATTGACGCGGCGTAGTGCGACATAGGTTCGGCAACGCCATAGAACATCAGTCCGATACCCATGCCTGCGGCAAAGAGCATCGAAAACCAGCCAATGTAAGTGTGGTCTGGCTTGGCGTCTCTTCCGCCCAAGCGAACCTTGCCTAATGGAGAAACGATCAGCACCAGGCACAGCACAACAAAAACGTTCGCCACGCTCATGAAAAACCATGCCAGGTGGCTTGTCAGCCAGTTACGGATCGAGCTGAAAAGGGGCTCGACCTCATTCTGTAACGCTAATGTCAGAATGACGAACAGCAATATTGCCGCTGCCGAAATGATGAAGACTTTGCCATGGATATCTAGCGAAAAGGAAAAGTCACCCTTGATGTTGTCCTGGCCGATGACATAGTCGGTATCAATGAGGTTCGCGGCTCCGCTGGGAGCAGGAATGCCGTCCTCACCGACGGGCTGAGGATTGACGGGTAGATCATCCTTTGGGTTTTGACCCATGAGAGCCTCCTTGGTTAGGGCACGCATTGCGTGCATTTGTATTGATGCCCGCTGTTCCGAGGGTAGAACGAGATATTTGGTTCCCCTATCTGACAGTGTTTGCCGAAAGTTCGGCCAAATCAGTCGGATTGAATTGATTCTTAGTCGTCGAGTGTCAGGTTTCAGACTTGGCCGGCGAGGGGTCAGCACTTCCCATCGAAACACAGTTGCAAGTCACCAGCTTCAGTCGTGCGCGCAAGCTTCAGTGGCTGTTGAGGCGGCAGTTGACGGTGGTCATCCACAGATAATCGTGTTGCAGCATAAGCGCCGGGTATAGACCGCCATGAATGGAATGACAAACCCAGTCAGTGCGATGCGTACCGCTCTCCGTTATCAATACAACGGGTTGACCATCTGGTCGATGCGATACCCTAGGTGGGCCAGATCACCAGGCAAGTAGCCCTCCAATTGTGTTTGGACGTCGTCGTTTATTTGAGTAGGCTTGCTGACACATCACGTTGAACCGCAACTGGAAACCATTGAGTGATCAAACCGATAATGCTGATACGCCGCCGTTTTGCCTCAATGCGCTGGCGCACCCGCATCACGCTTTGGGTGGCCGCGACCATGGCGGGGCTGCTCGTGGTTATGTTTGCTCGTCTGGCCGATATGGCTCTGGCGCAATTTGCCCAGCAGACTGCCGAGCGGCCGTGGCTACCCTTCATTTACACCCCACTGATCGGCATGCTGGTTGTCTGGCTGACCACCCGCTTTTTTGTCGGAGCACAGGGCAGCGGCATCCCTCAAGTGATCGCGGCCACCCGCCTGGTTCATCAGGGCAAGCGGGTGGACAATCTGATTTCGCTTCGCATAGCTTTCGCCAAGATAGGGATAGGTGCCTTGGCATTGACTGGGGGCTTTTCGGCTGGGCGCGAAGGCCCCTCGGTGCAAGTCGCGGCCTCGATCATGCATTTCTTTCATCGGTTTTTGCCCAACGCACGGGTCATTCGCGCTGAGGACCTTATTCTGGCTGGCGGTGCGGCAGGTATTGCCGCCGCGTTCAATACCCCTCTGGCTGGCATCGCTTTCGCTGTGGAAGAACTGGGACGCAAGCTGGAAACCCGCACGAGCGGGGTGTTGCTCAGTACCATCATCTTGTCTGGGATGGTCGCAATTGCGTTGCAAGGTAATTACAACTACTTCGGACACTTCAACATAGAGGGCATCAATGTCGATATCGTCGCGCCAGTGATGGCGATCGGTGTCGGCTGCGGGCTGTTGGGCGGATTGTTCAGCCAAATGCTGCTGTGGCCTCAGCGACATCGTCGATTTGTAGTCTGGGAGTGGCGCGCCCGGCATCCTGTCTGGTTCGCCGGAATCTGTGGCTTGATTGTGGCGATATTGGGTTGGCTAAGCGGTGGTATGTCTTTTGGCAGTGGGTACGGTGTCACGTCCCACGTCATCGCTTCCGAAATCAGCTTGCCATGGCACGCTCCAATCACGCGTTTTCTCGCCACAGTGGTGACTTATTTCTCGGGCATTCCTGGCGGCATCTTTGCCCCGGCCCTGGCCGTGGGGGCCGCCGTAGGTGCAAACGTCGCTGATCTATTCGGCTTGGCCATGCAACCCATGATTGCCCTGTGCATGGTCGGTTTTCTGGCTGCAGTGACCCAGTCGCCCATCACGTCCGCGATCATCGTCATGGAAATGATTGACAGCCACTCAATGGTGATCAGCCTGATGGCTGTCTCCCTGATCGCCAAGGCAGTAAGTTCAAGAATGGGGCCTGAGTTGTATCAGCAGTTGGCTCGCGGCTTTATCCAGCCGTTGGCGGATGAATCAGCGCCGCGTCAAGCGAGGCAGTAGGCTAAACCGCCAGCGGTCGGGCCAGTGCGCGGAGTTGGTCTTTATCCTCTTGCAGGGTAAGCGCGCTATTCGCGCGCTTGAGTAAAAGATCCGCGTGCTTGGCACATGATTTCTGGAATAGGCCCGGATTGATTTGTGCAAGGCTGGCAAGAGCCTTCAGCAGGCGCACATCCACTTCCAGAAGCGCAGCACCGTCTCTGGCGATGGGGGCGAAGAAGTCATCGAACAGATCATCCACTGTCAGGCCGCGCAGGTAAACCAGTTCACAGTCCGAGCAAGGAAAACAGGCTGGCTCTGAACCATAGTCGCTTCGTCAGTTGACTCATCAGCCAGCGCCAGCGAGCGATCATAATCAGTCCTTATAAATAATTGGGCCAGTCGTGGTCACGCTTCAATGAAAGTCAGTGAAGTGCGCCAAAGACTATGGCTGATTGGGTGTGCCCCAAGTCAGAAGTTTCATGGCGCATTGGGCCATGGCAATTTGCATCTCATCGGCCAGCTTCTTATGATCGCGCTGGGTGCGTTGCTGCATACGGCACTGCGCAGGTTAAATGCAAGCGTTGGTCGGGCCGCCAACGGAGCGTTATCGTGTCTGAAAAAAACTCGGCCTCTCCAGCTATTCCCCGTCCTCAGGTTTTAACCGAACGTGCGTTTTCTGCGCTGGAGCGGTTCTCTCATATTGAAGCAGTCAGCGGGATCGTCCTTTTGCTCGCGGCGTTGGCGGCGCTGATTTGGGCCAATAGTCCGGTCGCCGAATCCTATGAGCATTTCTGGCACACGCAGGTCACCTTGGGGGTGGGCGATTTCAGCGTTTCCCGCTCACTGCATTTTCTGGTGAACGACGGCCTGATGACGATCTTCTTTTTGGTGGTTGGGGCTGAAATCCGCCAAGAGATCAAGGACGGCGCACTGGCGAATATGAAACTCGCGACACTGCCTTTAGGGGCGGCGCTGGGCGGTGTCATGATGCCTGCGATCATCTATACGCTGCTCAATCATGGTAGCGAGGCGAGTGCTGGCTGGGCTGTGCCTACCGCGACTGACATTGCTTTTGCCGTCGGGGTGCTCGCCTTGCTGGGGAAATCTATCCCAAGTGGCGTGCGGATTCTGCTGTTGGCACTGGCCATTATCGATGACATCGTCGCGATTTTGATCATCGCGATCTTTTACACCGCAAGCCTGGATTATCTGGGGTTGGTAATCGCGTTGGGCGGTTTGGCACTGGTATTGGCTTTACAGCGAATGGGCATAGGCAAGGCATATGCCTATGTGGTGCCGGGTGCCATCGTCTGGTTTGGGCTGCTGAAGACTGGCGTTCATCCAACGCTGGCGGGAGTGATACTTGGGCTCATGACGCCGGTGAACTCCAAGCCCGCAACGGAGCGCCCACTGGAAACAATCGGGCGGACCTTCCATGAGTTAATGGACCGCTTTTCTCAGGCCAAAGACAATCCGCAGGCCGTCGCAGGACCACTCAAGCAATTGCGCCACGCGCAGCGCGAAGTGCTGCCACCCGTTCAGCGAATCCAGGTTGGGTTGCACCCATGGGTGGCTTTTGGCGTCATGCCCCTGTTCGCGCTGGCTAACGCCGGGGTGAGCTTTGCAGGTGCCAATTTGGATGAGGCGCTTTCTCAGAAAGTGTTTGTGGGTGTGATGCTGGCGTTGGTGCTTGGAAAACCGCTGGGCGTCATTCTGGCCAGCTTTGCTCTGGTCAAACTGAACATCTGCAAGTTGCCCGATGGTGTGACGTGGAGTGGAGTAGGGCTAGTTGGCCTGTTGGCAGGGATTGGCTTCACGATGTCTATTTTTATTGCATCGTTGGCGTTTTCCGATGCTGCATTGCTGTCGTCCGCCAAACTCAGCGTGCTGGCCGCTTCTTCGGTTGCTGCAGTCATAGGATTGATTTGGGGGAAGATAACGTTTCATAAAAGAGCTTGAAACGTTATCCCCCCAAACCTGTGGTCCGGGCCACCGCTGAAAGCCTCAGGCCGGTATGTCGATCGCAAAGCGTCCGGTCGCAGCTATCCTCATCAATGGGCCACTTGGCCTTGGGCTGGGGGCATCCTTTTCAAACCATCCAAAGCATGCCCTCAGATGTGCCCCAATGTAGCAATCCACTGGAAGTGAATGGATCTCCATGGCCTATGAAAAGGCAAAAATGATCAGATAAACAGCCTGCCCGATGAAACCTAGAGACTGTCAGGGTCGCCAAAGAACATCTGAATCCGCGACCTCAACCACCGCTCCCCTGGATCATTGTCCTGCGCGCCACGCCACGCCATGTGCAATTCAAAGGTACGCGTTTCAATCGGCAGTTCTTCAGCCCGCACGCCGCCCGCCGCAGTCAGCACTTGGGCGGCGTAGTCCGGGACGGTGGCGATGATGTCGGTGCCGGTCAGCAGTGTCGCCAGGCCATTGAATTGCGGGACGGCGAGGACGACGTGGCGTTTGCGGTCCAGTTGCTCGAGGTGTTCGTCGATGAATCCGCTCAGGTCGCCTGCGAAGGACACGAGGGCGTGGGGGCGGGCGCAGAAGTCGTCGAGGCTCAGTGGGCCGGGGATCGAGTCGGCGCGCAGCAGTTGCGGCTTGCTGCGGCGCAGGACCTTGCGCTTGGCGTTGGCGGGCAGGTCCTGGGTGTAGCTGACGCCGACCGAGATTTCGCCCGATGCCAGCAGTGGCGGCATCAGGATGTAATTGACCCGTCGGATGACCAGCACGATGCCCGGCGCTTCCGAACGCAGACGTTTGAGCAAGGTTGGCAGCAGGGCGAATTCGACGTCGTCGGACAGGCCGATACGAAAAACCGAGGTGCTGGTGGCCGGGTCGAACTCCGACGCGCGGCTGACGGCCGTGGAGATGGAGTCCAGCGCCGGGGAGAGCAGGCCGAAGATCTCGGTGGCGCGTGCGGTCGGCTCCATGCTGCGGCCGGTGCGTACGAACAGTGGGTCGTCGAACAGCCCGCGCAGCCTTGAGAGGGCGGCGCTGATCGCCGGTTGGCCGAGGAACAGTTTCTCCGCAGCGCGTGTGACGCTTCTTTCATGCATCAGGGTTTCAAAGACGATGAGCAGATTGAGGTCGACGCGACGCAGGTCGTTGCGATTCATACGAAGGGTCTCGGGCCATTTGTCGAATGGAAGCGGGGGCAGGGTGCGATAGTACGAGCAAACGTCGATTTCACGAATCAAAAATTAACAGAAAGATCATTGACCTGCGTTAAATGCCCACATGGGTTGCAATGTTTCGTCGACATGCGAACAATGGCGGCCATCTTCGAATCGCCGCACAAGCGTTGTCTGGCAAGCTGTGCAGCCTTTCAGGGACAATCGATGACAGGCATGTCGACTATTAATAGCCACTGATAGTGTTACCGGCAATGCCCGGATAGAGTTTGTGGCATCAAGGTTTACGAGGCGAGGTTCTCAATGTCCCGCATGATCCGTTTTAACCAGTTTGGCCCGGCCGAGGTGCTCAAGATCGAAGAGCACCCCGACGCGTTGCCTGCACCCGGTGAGGTGCAAGTGCGCGTCCAGGCGATCGGTGTCAGCTGGTATGACGTTCTCTGGCGACAAAATCTGGCTTCCACCCATGCCCGGCTTCCGGCTGGTCTGGGATACGAAATGGCAGGTGTGGTGACCGCGTTGGGCGAGGGGGTCGATGACCTGAGCATTGGCGAAAAGGTCGCCAGCTTCCCCGCAGCGGACGCCAATGAGCATCCGGTGTACGGCGAGTCGATTGTGCTGCCGCGCAAGGCGCTGGTCCGTTATCCGGATGTGCTGACGCCGGTTCAGGCCAGCGTGCACTACACACCGTATCTGGTGGCTTACTTTGCCTATGTCGATCTGGCGCGGGTCAAGGCCGGTCAGTATGTGCTGGTGACCGACGCCAGCCATTGCGCCGGACCGTCATTCGTTCAGATGGGCAAGGCGCTGGGCGTGCGTGTCATCGCCGCCACCAAGACCGAAGACGCCCGCGAGTATCTACTGTCGCTGGGCGCCGACAAGGTGGTGGTCACCGAAGAACAGGACCTGTTGATGGCGATCAACAAGTACACCGATAACCGTGGCGTCGATGCGGTCTTCGATGGTTTGGGTGGGCCACAGATGTCGTTGATGGGGGATGTGCTGGCACCGCGAGGCAGTCTGGTGCTCTATGGTCTGCAAGGTGGCAATCAGACGCCATTTCCGGCCTGCGCTGCATTCCAGAAGAACATTCAGTTCTACGTTCACTGCCTGGGCAATTTTACCGGCAAGCCGGAACTGGGCATCACTCAGGACGAAGAAGCGCTGAAGCGGGCGCTGCGTGACCTCAACCAACTGACCGCTGACCGCGTGTTGGCGCCATTGCAGACGCGCAGCTTCCCGTTCGAGCAAGTGGTACAGGCGCACCGTTACATGGACACCTGCCCGATCGGTGGGCGAGCAGTGCTGGAGATCGCGTCTGACTGAGGTCTGCGCAAGGTAGAAGCCAGAGGTTGCACCGAACTGAAAGCCTTCCCAGTGGAAGGCTTTTTTGTATCCGGGCGCACATGATGTTCTTGCCGACAATGACGGACATGAGTGTAGAGAGCATGCCTTGTCTTCGACATTAAAGTAATTGCCGAATGGAAAAATAAAGTACGAGCAACGGCAATAGTCTGCGGGTCGTCAAATAATGTCGGTAAGGTGTGCTGTTCCGGATCATGGCTGAACGCATTGCGTCTGGCGTATGAATGTTGAATATTGAATGGCCGCCAGCATGATTATTTATGTTTAATCAGTCCTTCAGAACGTCTGTCTTTTAACTAATATTTCCTACGGCTCATAAGTATTTGGCTGTATGTATCGCTGTCGGATTGTCGGCGAAGTGCCCGTGTTCATGGGGTGGGGCCTTCCGCGTGATCAGTTGTCGGGTTGCCGGGTCCACATGGATAAACTGCTCTGGCAATAAACACTTTGTTTAACAGCTAAACCGCTCATCGTTAACTGCACTGTTTTCCGCCCGGATCTGTGCCTTGTAATTGTTTCAGGGATACTGATAATAGTTGGGTAATTATTACTCAGGGAATGAGTCATGGTCGATTTCAGATGTGTTGGACAGCCTGATGTTGAATGCCATATGCGCAGGGTGCCTTGCCGGAATAAACAGGCAGGGGGAACACGATGAGTGTGATTCACGAACAGGCAATGAACTATGTGTACCAGCAAGTGCTGCAACGTTTGCTGGGTTATTTCTCGCGCGCCGAACGCACGGCCTTGCAACTGTTGATCCAGCGCTTGATTGTGGCTGCCGGTGGCATAGAGCGAATTTCTTCGTTCAAGGTGCTGGTCGCTTTTGGCGGTGGCAAGGACAGTGCCTACACGCTGGCGTTTGTCCGGGCTGCCCAACTGAGTATTGCCTGCCGCGCGCCAGGGACGTTCAACCTGCGTGTGGCCAACCGGCGTCATGCAGGCATGACCCCGGCGGTCATGGACAATATCGACAGAAGCTACGGCGCACTGTTTCTTTACGATGATCCGCGGGTCGAGATGCTGGTGTTCGATAACCAGTACGTCCAGCCCTTTGAGCCGGATCTGCCGTTTTCCAGCGCGGGGCGTGAACAGAATCGCTCCGACATGTTGTTGGCCGGTCACCTCTCGGCGGGCGATGCGCGCACCACGTTCTGCAACAGTTGCTACCTGGGGCTGGCCGAGTTTCTGGGGCGGGCGTCGTGCTGGGGCAAGGGCGTGGATGCGCTGGTCAGCGGCGATTCTCGAAAGGAGCAGAAACAGTACATCACCTGGATCATGCGTCTGGCGCAAGGCACAGGGCAGGGTGTCGGTCGCTGGAAGAGCCAGAGCGCCAACAGCGTGCTCAGGACGCTGGATCATGTCGGCGAGGCGTTTTATCAAGAGCTGTATGGCGACGAAGAGGGGCCGAACCGGGTTGCCCGCCCTGTCGGTTCTGCCTTCAGGCCGAGCGCGCCGGCGCTGATCGGCATTGCTGATCTGGTGAGTTGCAATGCCGACGAGCACTGGACTCTGCTGACGGAATTTCTGGGCTTTCGATTCGACGACCTGGCTTTCAGTTTCAGTGAGTCCGATTGTGCCAATCCACTGTTGATGGCGCACATGCGCGGGCTTGCCACGCAGTTTCTGCAGGACCGCAGCTACGCCGACGGGATCGCCGAATACCTGACGATGGCAAAATCCCTGATGCGCGCGAAGCAGATGCCTGCGCGTCTTATCGAGCAGGCCTTGAGTGCCTACGAGGGCGATGAGCGTATCGAAGCGCGTCGTCATCTGGCTGCCAGTTTCGCTCAGGAAGGCTATGGCCTGAATGAAACGCAACTGATCTGCCTGCTGTTCTCTCCCTTTGTGCACGAAGGGCGTGGCCTGGAAGCTTTTCTGCGGCGCTGCCATCCCGGAATGCTGATTGCGCTTCCTGACCTGCACAAGGTGCTGGCTGGTGCCACAGCGCCTGATCAGTTGCTTCATTGGTTGATGGACATCAGCGGTCTCACGATCGAGGGGCTGCGCAGTCTGTACACCCGGCAACGGGTGGACTTCAACGACGATGGTTCGATCATCGCCCGAATTCGCGCCGCCGACCCGGACAAGCGCCGGATACTGACGATTGATCCGGCCACCGGTGAATCCGTGGTGCAGATCCTTTCCGGGCGTTAAGCCTGCGTTGCAGCCCCGACCATGCCGACTTCGGTATCGGTCGGGTCGCGGCTGCCTGGAATCTCTTATTGGCTGAGCGCCAGGTAATTCTTGGATGAAAAACAAAACGGATTTCGCCTATCAGGCGGTCTACCGCTATCTATTGCGCCTGGTCAACGAGGCGCAGGACACATCACCGGCCAAACTGCCCTCGCTGCGTCAGTTGGCCAAGCGTCTCAAGGTGTCCATCTCGACGGTGCAAAGTGCCTACTCGATGCTGGAAAAAGAACAGCGGGTCTGCTCGGTGCCCAAATCAGGCTATTACTCGATACCGAGCGACAGCAGCGAGGGTGATCATGCAGAAAGAGACAACGACAGCCCGCTTCTGGACCTGTACTGCCGAAGCGCGCGCCGTCCGGGAGTGCACCTGCTGGGCAGTGACGAGCCGAGCGCAGCCAGGGAATCAAGCTGTCCGCTGCTGATCATGGAGCGGGAGCTGGCGCGGCTGTATCCTCGTTCCGGCGGCGCGGGATTTCAGCCGTTCGGTGATGTTGAGCTACGCGCAGCGCTTGCGGCCCGCTATACACGCGATGCCGGGCAGGGCTGGTACGCCGACAACGTCTATATAGGGCCGGACCTGCCGGGCATGCTCAAGGCCGTGATCGAGACCCTGGAGTTGCGCGGTACAACTGTTCTGGTCGAGTCTCCGTGTCCGTGGACGTTGTTGCGGCTTCTGCAGGCGTTCGACATGCGTGTCATCGAAATCCCGCTGGACGAGCGCGCAGGCATTGATCTGGACGAGCTTGAACGGGCACTGCTGAGCGAGCGGATCAGCCTGGCGCTGCTGTCATCGCTGCTCAACCCGGTCCGGGGCAGCATTCGCTCTGACGACAATACAAGCGCTGCGGCCCTGTTACTGAACCGCCACAAGGTCTGGGTCCTGGAGAATGACAGCCACGGCGAGTTGCTGTTTGCGCGTCAGGCTAACCGTCTGCGTGATCTGATCGACCCGCAGCACTTGCTGATTCTGGGATCCTTCGCCAAAACGCTGGGACCGGAAGCACCGTATGGCTACCTGTTGTGCCAGGTGCAGGAGCGGGACTGGCAGCGCTATTTCATGCTGCGCTCATTCGAGCTGCCGCCGATTCGTCAAAAGGCAATCGCCAGGCTGTACACGAGTGGACGTCTGGACACGTACCTGGCTTCGTTGCGTTTGGCATTAAGCGAACGTATGCGGCAGACAACCGGCTGGCTGGATCTGCATCTGGCGCGAGCGCTGCGCTATGAAATACCGGCAGGCGGCAGCGGCGTCTGGGCAGAGACCCGGTCTGCGGTCGACATGCGAAAGGTCTTCACGGCGCTCCTGGAGCAGCGGGTGCTCATCACACCTGGCGAGCTGTTCAGCATAGGGGGACTGCATCGACAGCATTTGCGTATTGGCTGTGCCGTCAACGATGAATCCGAGTCGGTGTTCATCGCCCTTAATGCAGCGTTAGAGCAGGCAAGTGGCGCTTATGTGGCCAAGTGATTGCCCGTCGATCCATTTGTGTTTGCCAGCGCCGCCGCCAGGCTGTTAACTGGACGCCTGTCCAGTATTTATCATCAATGGCTTTTCCTCGCAGTGACTTCTACCCCTACCGCCCGCGCTGAACCTGTGTCCGTCCTCGACCGCCTGCCCACGCAACGGTATACGGTGGCCGTGAGGGCGTTATGCGAGTTCACCGCCAAGGTGGGCGACCTCGACCTGCGCTTCACGCCATCGCCCACGGCTCAGGAAGGTATCGCGGGGCATCGCACGGTTGCTTCACGGCGAGGTGCCGACTATCAGGCCGAACTGAGCCTTGCGGGTGACTACCATGAGCTGACTGTCAGGGGCAGGGCGGATGGCTACGACCCGGTCCGCAATCAGCTTGACGAAGTGAAAACCTATCGCGGCGAGCTCGACGCCTTGCCTGCCAACCACCGTCAGTTGCATTGGGCTCAAGTGAAAGTCTACGGCTGGCTGCTCTGCCAGCAACTCGATCTGCAGGACGTCACGCTGGCACTGGTGTATTTCAACATCGTCAGCGAGCAGGAAACGCTGATTGTCGAGCCGTTCAGTGCCGAGGCGCTGCGAGCATTTTTCGAACAGCAGTGCGCGCTGTTTCTGAACTGGGCGCGTCAGGAGCTGGCTCACACTCAACGGCTGCATCAGTCACTGGGCACGCTGGCCTTCCCTCATGCAGCGTTTCGTACGGGGCAGCGAACGCTGGCGGAGTCGGTCTATAAGGCTGTGAGCACCGGCCGTTGCCTGATGGCACAAGCCCCGACTGGCATCGGCAAGACCATTGGTACGCTGTTTCCGCTGCTCAAGGCGATGCCGGTCCAGACGCTCGACAAGGTATTCTTTCTGACCGCCAAGACGCCGGGTCGCAGGTTGGCGCTTGATGCCTTGCAGGTGATCGGCAAAAGCGCACCGACGCTCGGGTTACGAGTGCTGGAGCTGGTGGCGCGGGACAAGGCCTGCGAGCACCCGGACAAAGCCTGTAATGGCGACTCCTGTCCGCTTGCGAAGGGCTTTTATGACCGCCTGCCTGCTGCGCGGTCTGCTGCCGTGCAATCGCTCTGGCTGGATCAGGCCGGTGTGCGCGACGTTGCGTTGCAGCATCAGGTCTGTCCGTATTACCTGAGTCAGGAGCTGGCGCGCTGGGCCGACGTTGTCGTCGGCGACTACAACTATTACTTCGACTTGAGCGCGCTGCTGTTCGGCCTGGGCCAGTTGAATCAGTGGCGCGTCGCGACGCTGGTAGACGAAGCACACAACATGGTCGAGCGTGCGCGGCAGATGTACAGCGCCAGCCTCGACCAAAGTACGATCAAGACATTGATCCACACGGCGCCTGAGTCAGTGAAGAAAGCCTTGCAGCGTGTGAGTCGGCAGTGGACCGCGCTGCACAAGGAGCAGGCGGGCGTTTATCAGGCCTATACACAACTGCCGGAAAAATTTCTCAACAGCCTCAACCTCTGCATTTCAACCATCGGCGATCATTTCAACGAGCATCCACACGCGGTGGACGTTGCGTTGCAAGGTTTCTATCTGGAAGCCATCGGGTTTGTGCGCATCGCGGAGCTGTTCGATGAGCACTTCCTGTTCGACATTGCCAAGCGGGATGTCGGCAGCAAGGGCAGCCTGTCGCGTCTGAGTCTGCGCAATGTGGTGCCGGCGCGCTTTATTCAGCCGCGGCTGATGGCAGCACGCAGTACTGTGCTGTTCTCCGCCACGCTCAACCCCAGTCACTACTATCGCGATCTGCTGGGCCTGCCTGCCGGCACCGTGTGGATCGATGTGGAGTCGCCGTTCCACCATGAGCAACTGGAGGTGCGCATTGTCAGCCGAATCTCCACGCGCTATACCCATCGGCAGGCATCGCTGGCACCTATTGTCGAATTGATGGCGGAGCAGTTTCAGACTCGGCCGGGCAATTACCTGGCGTTCTTCAGCAGTTTCGATTACCTGCAACAGGTCGCCGAATTGATGGCGCGTACTCATCCGCATATCACCTTGTGGCAGCAGGCCAGGGGAATGGGAGAGAGCGAGCGTCACGCCTTTCTCGAACGTTTCACCCTGAGCAGCCAGGGCATCGGTTTTGCGGTGCTCGGCGGAGCTTTCGGCGAAGGGATCGATTTACCGGGTGCCCGGCTGATCGGTGCTTTCATCGCCACGCTTGGCCTGCCGCAGCTCAATCCCGTCAATGAACAGTTCAAGCAGCGCATGGCGGCCTTGTTTGGCGCTGGCTACGATTACACCTACCTGTATCCCGGCGTGCAGAAAGTCATACAGGCGGCGGGACGGGTCATTCGCAGCCAGAGTGATCGCGGGGTGGTGATGCTCATCGACGACCGCTTTGCCGAACGCAAGGTGACGCAGTTGTTTCCTGCCTGGTGGCGTCCAGTCGGGTCAACGACTTAAGGATCGATATTCAAGCATCGCTGTCGAACTGCCAGTAAACTGCCGCATCGCTCGCGGTCCGTTCGGTTTTTCCTGTCCGAATTTTCCTTTTTTATCCACGGAGGTTGTATGAGTCTCAGTCCTTTCGCCGGCAAGCTGGCACCTGCGCAGTTACTGGTCGATATCCCGAGACTGGTCACGGCTTACTACACCGGCCAGCCCGATGCTTCGGTCGCCACCCAGCGTGTCTCGTTCGGCACCTCCGGGCATCGCGGCACCTCGTTCGAACTGAGCTTCAACGAATGGCACGTTCTGGCCATCAGCCAGGCCATCTGCCTGTACCGTCAGGCCAAGGGCATCGACGGCCCGCTGTTCCTGGGGGCCGATACTCACGCGCTGTCCACGCCTGCCGCGGCCTCCGCGCTTGAAGTGCTGGCGGCCAACGGTGTGCAGGTGATGATCTCCCAGGGCGACGAGTACACGCCGACACCTGCCGTGTCCCACGCGATCATTTGCTACAACCGCGGCCGTACCTCCGGCCTTGCTGACGGCATCGTCATCACGCCATCGCACAACCCGCCACAGAGCGGCGGCTTCAAGTACAACCCACCTAACGGCGGCCCGGCCGACAGCGACGTCACCAAGTGGATCGAAAACAAGGCCAACGAATTGTTGGCCGAGAAGGTTCTGGGCGTGTCGCGCATGAGCCACGAAAAGGCCCTGCGCGCCGACACCACGCATCGTCATGACTACGTCAATACGTACGTGGCAGACCTGAAAAATGTCATCGACATGGACGCGATTCGCGATGCAGGACTGCGCCTTGGCGTCGATCCGCTGGGCGGAGCTGGGGTCAACTACTGGACGGCGATCGGTGAGCATTACGGCCTGAACCTGGACGTGGTGAACAAGTTCGTCGACCCGACGTTCCGCTTCATGAGCGTCGACTGGGATGGTCAGATCCGTATGGACCCGTCGTCCAGTCACGCGATGCAGAGCCTGATCGGTCTCAAGGACCGCTATCAGGTCGCCTTTGCCTGCGACCCCGACCATGACCGCCACGGTATCGTGACCCCGACCGGCGGGTTGATGACGCCCAACAGTTACCTGGCGGTGTCCATCGACTATCTGTTTCAGAACCGTCCCGAGTGGCGCGCTGATGCTGCAGTCGGCAAGACCGTGGTCAGCAGCGGCATGATCGACCGTGTCGCTGCGCGTCTGGGTCGCCGCCTTTACGAAGTGCCGGTAGGTTTCAAGTACTTCGCTGACGGCCTGTTCGACGGTTCGCTGGGCTTTGGTGGCGAGGAAAGCGCTGGCGCTTCGTTCCTGCGTCGCGATGGTACGGTGTGGACCACCGACAAGGACGGTCTGATTCCAGCGTTGCTGGCGGCCGAAATCACTGCACGCACGGGACGTGATCCAAGCGAGCATTACCAGACCATGACCGAGCAGTTGGGCAAGCCGTATTCGACCCGTGTCGATGCCAGGGCCAACCCGCAGCAGAAGGCGTTGCTGAGCAAGCTGTCGCCGGAGCAGGTCACGTCCACCGAGCTGGCGGGCGAGTCGATCCAGAACGTGCTGAGCAACGCGCCGGGCAATGATCAGGCGTTTGGTGGCGTGAAAGTCATGACTGAAAACGGCTGGTTCGCGGCGCGCCCATCGGGTACCGAAGACATCTACAAGATCTACGCAGAAAGCTTCGTGGGCGAGGATCACCTGAAGCGTCTGGTCGAAGAAGCCCAGGTGCTGGTGGACAGCGCGATTTCTGCGAAGTAATCGCTGAGGTCGAATTGACGGCTCGCCTGCGTTTTGCGCAGGCGGGCCGTTTTCGTCAGTCCCTGTAAAAAACCTGCACCAGGTGGTAGCCGAACTTACTTTTGATCGGCCCGTGGACGGTGCGCAGCGGCTTCTTGAAAATCACCTGATCGATAGCCCCGACCATCTGTCCTGGCCGGACTTCGCCCAGATCGCCGCCGCGTTTGCCGGACGGGCAGCTAGAATGCTTTTTGGCCAACACGTCAAACGCCTCGCCCTTGGCGATTCGCTGCTTGAGCTGTTCGGCCTCTTCGGCAGTTTTCACCAGAATATGGCGGGCCTGTGCTTTCATGTCTCGATATCCAGCAACTGTAAAAGCCTGCCATTATGCCTGTCCTTGCCGCATCTGGCGCTCAGGCGACAGGCAAACGTTTTTCCACCCTGATTTCGTACGGTAGTGATTATGGATTTCCCGGCGTTGTTGAAGATTCTGGCCAGTCAGGACGGATCGGACCTCTATCTTTCCACTGGAGCGCCGCCCTGCGCCAAATTCAATGGCGTGCTCAAACCGCTCGGCACCGAAACTCTCAAGCCGGGCGAAGTGGCGAAGATTGCTCAGGGCCTGATGGACGAAGAGCAGAAACTGGAGTTTCTGCGAGAGCTGGAAATGAACCTCGCCGTCTCACTGGCCGGCATCGGGCGTTTCCGGATCAATATCTTCATGCAGCGCAATGAAGTGTCGATCGTCGCGCGTAACATCAAGCTGGACATCCCGCGCTTCGAAGACCTGTATCTGCCGCCGGTCCTGCTGGATGTGATCATGGAAAAGCACGGCCTTGTACTGTTCGTCGGTGCCACCGGCTCGGGTAAATCCACCTCGCTGGCGGCCTTGATCGACTATCGCAACCGTAACGCCAGCGGCCATATCATCACCATCGAAGACCCGGTCGAATTCATTCACCGGCACAAGAAATCCATCGTCAATCAGCGGGAAGTGGGCGTCGACACCCGCAGTTTCAGGGCGGCGCTGAAAAACACCCTGCGCCAGGCCCCGGATGTGATTCTGATCGGTGAGATTCGTGACCGCGAAACCATGGAGCACGCGCTGGCGTTCGCCGACACCGGGCACCTGGCGATTTCGACTCTGCACGCCAATAACGCCAACCAGGCGCTGGACCGAATCATCAATTTCTTCCCGGAAGAACGCCGTCCGCAACTGCTGCATGACCTGGGCAACAACCTCAAGGCGTTCGTGTCTCAGCGTCTGGTCAAAACCCCGGATGGCAAGCGCCGTGCAGCGGTGGAGGTGATGATGGGGACGCCGACCATTCGTGATCTGATCCAGCGCAACCAGTTGAACGAGCTCAAAGGGATCATGGAGAAGTCCGGCAGCCTCGGCATGCAGACCTTCGACACCGCGCTGTTCAACCTTGCGGTGGAGGGCGCTATCAGCGAAGAGGAAGCGCTGAAACATGCGGATTCGCAGAATAACGTAAGGCTGCGCCTCAAGCTGCACGGCGAAAATGGGGTGAACGCCTTGACGACAGCGCCTGCTGCACCGATCGGCGCGGCTAAACCGAGCATGGTCGAGTGGGGGCTGGTCGACGACGAGCCCCCGTCCCAGAACTGACGGGCAAGGCTGTCACTGGGCCAGCCAGCCGCCGTCAACGTTCCAGGCCGCACCGCGCACTTGAACGGCCGCATCGCTGCACAGGAAGAGCGCCAGTTCACCCAGTTGTTGCGGCGTGACGAAATCCAGCGACGGCTGCTTTTCCGCCAGCAGGTCGTATCGCGCCTGCTCGGTCCCCCCTCGCTTGTCGATCTGCTGCTGTACCAATGGCGTCAACACCCATCCAGGACAGATGGCGTTGCAGGTGATCTGGGTGGATGCGGTTTCCAGCGCCACAACCTTGGTCAGGCCGATCACGCCATGCTTGGCCGCCACGTACGCCGCCTTGCCGGTTGAACCGACCAGACCGTGTACTGAAGCGATGTTGATGATCCGCCCCCAGCCTTTTCTGCTCATGCCTGGCAGGCTGAGGCGCGTGGTGTGGAACACAGAGGACAGGTTGATGGCGAGGATCGAATCCCAGCGCTCGACCGGAAACTCCTCGACACTGCTGACGTGCTGAATACCTGCGTTATTGACCAGAATGTCGACGCCGCCGAACTCACGCTCGGCGTAGGCGATCATGTCCGCGATCTGCGCAGGATCACTCACATCGGCAGGATGGTGGCCGACCTTGCCGCCAGCCTGTTCGATCTGGCTGATCACCTCGGACGTGTCACCAAAGCCGTTGAGGATCACGTCGGCGCCCGCCTTGGCCAGTTCGAGCGCGATACCCAGACCAATGCCGCTGGTGGAGCCTGTCACCAGAGCGGTTTTGCTTTGCAGATTCATAATCGATTCCTTACACGATGCCAGTGGCATAGAACGTTGCGATGACGACGAATACCGCCAGCGTCTTGATCAATGTGATGCCGAAAATATCCTTGTAGGCCTCGCGGTGGGTCAGCCCCGTCACCGCCAGCAAAGTGATCACTGCGCCGTTGTGCGGGAGTGTGTCCATGCCGCCGCTGGCCATGGCGGCGACCCGGTGCAGAACCTCCAGCGGAATGTTCGCGGCGTTGGCGGCGGCGATGAACTCTTGCGACATGGCGGCCAGGGCAATGCTCATGCCGCCCGACGCGGAGCCCGTGATGCCGGCCAGCAGCGTCACGGTGATCGCCTCGTTGACCAGTGGGTTGGGGATGCTCTTGAGACCATTGGCCAGCACCAGAAACCCCGGCAGTGAGGCGATGACTGCGCCGAAGCCGTACTCGGAGGCGGTGTTCATGGCGGCCAGCAGTGCGCCGCTCACTGCGCTCTTGGTGCCTTCTGCGAGCCTGCTTCGAATGGCTCGGAAGCCGAAGATCAGCACCATCAGAATGCCCACCAGCAGCGCCGCTTCGACCGCCCAGATGGCCGTGACCTTGGCCACTTCGGTCTGCACGGGTGCCGCCATGCCTGGCAGCGCGAGGGTGTGGGTCTTGCCATACCACTGCGGAATCCACCAGGTGAACAGCAGGTTCATGATGCCCACGGCCACCAGCGGTGACAGGGCCAGCCAGGGATTGGGCAACTTGAGGTCAGGCGCAGTCTCGGGTTCGTTGCGCAATTGCGTGCCGTAGCCTTCGCCAGCATCTTGCGCCTTGTTGCGCTGGCGCTGCAGGTAGAGCATGCCTGCGCTGAACACGAAGATCGTGCCAATGAGCCCAAGCCAGGGGGCCGCCCATGCGGTCGTGTTGAAGAAGGCGGTCGGGATGATGTTTTGAATCTGCGGCGTGCCGGGCAGGGCGTCCATGGTGAACGAGAACGCGCCCAGCGCGATGGTGGCCGGAATGAGGCGTTTGGGGATATTGCTCTGCCTGAACATCTCCGCGGCGAATGGATAGACCGCAAACACCACCACGAACAGTGAAACGCCGCCGTAGGTCAGCAGCGCGCAGACCAGCACGATCACCAGCATGGCCTGGCGTGTGCCGAGCACACCGATGGCGGCCGCCACAATGGAGCGCGAGAACCCGGACAGCTCGATCAGCTTGCCAAACACTGCGCCCAGCAGAAAAACCGGGAAATACAGCTTGATGAAGCCGACCATCTTGTCCATGAACACCCCGGTGAAGGCCGGGGCCACCGCCGAGGGATCAGTCAGCAGCACAGCGCCCAGGGCCGCGATGGGGGCGAAAAGAATGACGCTGTAGCCGCGGTAGGCGGCAAGCATCAACAGCGCAAGCGCTGCCAGTGCGATGAGGACGCTCATCAGGTGTCTCCTGTTGTTATTGTTTTTAATGAAACCGGAACAGCTTCAGTCGACATAGCGGGTTTCGTGCCATGTGAGCAACGTATTGAAATGTATGGAAATTTTGAGTCGAACTGAAATGCAGGCAGGTTCTATGTCTACAAATCGAGACAGATAGACAGGCTTCAGCCAGCCAGGCGGCGTTCAATGGGCCAAAAAAACGCCCGATTGCGGGCTGCTCGGCGTTATCTCCCTAAAGAGACCGATGTCTCTTTAGGGAGACTCGGCAATGCCCAAGGTCGCCATTTTCTTGTAGAGAGTGGAGCGACCCAGGCCAAGCTGACTGGCCGCCAGCACAACGCTGCCCGCGCACTGGCGCAGGGTGGTTTCGATCAGGTGCCGGTCGAAACGCCGGCGCGCCTCGGTGAAGGTTTCCTGTTGCACAGGACTGGCGACACTTGCAGCGGTCGTCTTCAACGGTATCAGCGTTCCGATGGCCGCCTGAATGTCCGCAGCGGTCAGCAAGGACTCGTCACTCAGTAGCGCGGCACGCTCCAGTACATTGCGCAACTCACGGATATTGCCAGGCCAGGCATGCCGGGCGAGAACCCCCAGCGCTTCGCTTTCCAGCTCATGATGGCTGCGTAGCTCCTCCAGAATCGCCTCACTGAGCGCCGGGAGGTCTTCCAGGCGATCGCGCAGAGGCGGCACTTTGATCGGCAGTACGCTCAGGCGGTAGTAAAGGTCGGCGCGAAATTCACCGCACTGGATGGCAGCTTCAAGGTCAGTGGACGTTGCCGCGATCAGGCGAACGTCGCTCTGAAAGACTTCGTTGGAGCCCACCGGCTCGTATTCCTTTTCCTGCAGTACGCGCAGCAGTTTGCTTTGCAGGGCCAGCGGCATGTCTCCGATCTCGTCGAGAAACAGCGTGCCGCCCTGAGCGATTTTCAGTTTTCCGGGGCGTCCCTTGCGGTCGGCACCGGTGAAAGCACCGGGCGCGGTGCCGAAGAACTCTGCCTCCAGCAGGTTTTCCGGGATCGCAGCGCTGTTGATGCTCACGAATGGCTTGCCGGCTCGGGGCGACGCGTTGTGAATGGCGTGAGCGAGCAGCTCCTTGCCAGTGCCGGTTTCGCCCAGCAGCAATACCGTTGACTGAGTATTGGCGCCACGTCTGGCGCGGCGCTTGACCTCCAGCGACGCCTCGCTGGTGCCGATGAAGTGCGCGAAGCTGTATTTGGCCTGACGGGCCTTGAGCAGCGAGCGTGTGGTGGCCAGTTCCTGTTGCATGCTCAGGTAGCGGGTGAGCAGGGGAGACAGCGTCTGCAACTGGTCGAACAGCGCAAACCCGATGGCACCGATCAGTCCTCCCACGTCATCGTGGATGGGCAGGCGCATGACCACCAGCGGGTCCTTGGCGGTGTCCATCATATCCAGCAGGATGGGCTGTCCGTCGCTCGCCACCTGACGCAGCAGGCTGCCCGGTATCACGTTTTCGCACGGCTGCCCGATGGCCAGCGTCGGGTCCTGCAACCCGAAACGCCGTGCATACCGCTCGTTGATCCAGACGATGCGTGCGTCCTTGTCGACGATGACTGTCCCTTCGCTGGATTGCTCGATGATTTCGAACAGCGAGCGGATAGCCAGGCGCCGGATGCTTTGATAGTCGTTGAGATTATTGTCGTTCATGGGGGGTGTTCCGTCAGAAGCGGGCGCCTGGCCGCACAGACTGCCCTTTTTTCACATGATCAGATAAAACCCGGGTGCGCTGCCGCCAGCAGTTCCCGGGTGTAGGGCTGCTGTGGCGAATCGAATACCGCATGGCTGGGGCCTCGCTCGACCACCTTGCCATCCTTGACCACGATTACATCATGGGCCAAGGCCTTGACCACCGCCAGATCGTGGCTGATGAACAGGTAGGTTAGCCCGTGTTTCTCCTGCAGTTCGCGCAGCAGGGCAACGACCTGCTTTTGCACGGTGCGATCCAGCGCCGAGGTGGGTTCGTCGAGCAGAATCAGCGCGGGTTTGAGCACCAGCGCCCTTGCGATGGCGATGCGCTGCCGCTGGCCGCCGGAGAACTCGTGCGGATAGCGATGACGGCTCTGCGGATCGATACCGACTTCCTCCAGTGCGCGGATCACCTCGACATCACACTGAACCGCATCCAGACCGCTGTGCACGTCGAGCCCTTCGGCAATGATCTGCGCCACCGACATGCGCGGGCTGAGGCTGCCGTAGGGATCCTGAAACACGACCTGCATCTCTTTGCGCCAGGGCCGCATCTGTTTCTGGGTCAGGCCGTCCAGCGCGATGCCCCGAAAGCGGATGCTGCCACGCGAATCCAGCAGCCGCAGGATGGCCTGGCCCAGCGTCGACTTTCCGGAACCCGATTCGCCGACGATACCCAGTGTCTTGCCTCGTTCGATGCTCAGACTGATGTCATCGACTGCTTTGAGGTATTCCTTGTGCCGCCTCAGAATGCCGCCGGTCAACGAGAACCAGACTTTCAGGTTGTCGACTTCCAGTACCTTCTCCCGCGCATCACGTGGCAAGGGTTCACCCGCGGGCTCGGCATCCAGCAGTAAACGGCTGTAGGGGTGCTGCGGCGCCTTGAACAGCGATTGGCAATCGGCCTGTTCGACGATTTCGCCAGCGCGCATCACGCAGACCCGCTGCGCGACGCTGTGCACCAGATTCAGGTCGTGACTGATCAGCAACAGCGACATGCCCAGGCGTTGCTGCAACGCCTTGAGCAGCAGCAGGATCTTGCGCTGTACGGTCACGTCCAGCGCCGTGGTCGGCTCGTCGGCAATCAACAGTTCCGGCTCGCAGGCCAGTGCCATTGCAATCATGACCCGCTGACGCTGACCGCCGGACAACTCATGCGGGTAGGCCTTCAGGCGTTTGTGCGGTTGCTGGATGCCCACCAGTTCGAGGAGTTCGACAATCCGTTTCTGCGCCTCACGACCACCCATGCCCCGGTGCAGCAGCAGGGTTTCACCGATCTGTTTGGCAACGGTGTGCAGCGGGTTCAGCGACGTCATGGGCTCCTGAAAGATCATGGCAATACGGTTGCCGCGCAGCTCACGCAGGGTTTGATCATTCGCGCCGACCAGTTGCTGGCCACGATAGGTAATGCTGCCTGTCGTCACGGTGCCGCTTTTGGGCAGCAGTTGCAGAATCGAGTGCGCGGTGACCGACTTGCCCGATCCGGACTCGCCGACCAGCGCCAGGCACTCGCCCGGCCGCACGTCCAGACTCAGGTTGCTGACCACTGTCTGCCCGCTGAAAGCAACGCTCAGGTCGCGGATTTCGATCAGGTTTTCTTGCATGTCAGGACCTCGGGTCGAAGGCATCGCGCAACGCCTCGCCAATGAACACCAGCAACGTGAGGATCAGGGCGAGGGCGAAGAATGCTGTCAGTCCCAGCCAGGGCGCCTGCAGGTTCTGCTTGCCCTGAGCGATCAGCTCGCCCAGTGACGCACTGCCTGCGGGCATGCCGAAGCCAAGGAAATCCAGTGCTGTCAGGGTCGAAATAGCGCCCGTGAGAATGAACGGCAGATAGCTGAGCGTGGCGTTCATGGCGTTGGGCAGGATGTGGCGCAAAATCACCGTCCGGTCGCTCAGCCCCAGGGCGCGTGCGGCTTTGACGTATTCCAGATTTCGGCCACGCAGAAACTCGGCACGCACCACGTCCACCAGCGTCAGCCAGGAAAACAACGCCATGATGCCCAGCAACCACCAGAAGTCCGGCTCGACAAAGCCTGAGAGGATAATCAGCAGGTACAACACCGGCAGGCCCGACCAGACTTCCAGCAGCCGCTGGCCAAGCAAATCCACCCAGCCGCCGTAATACCCCTGAAGCGCGCCTGCGGTGATGCCGATCAAGGCGCTGATGAAGGTCAGTGCCAGTGCAAACAGAATCGACACGCGAGCGCCGAAGATGACACGAGCCAGTACATCGCGGGCCTGATCGTCAGTGCCCAGCCAGTTGGTCGCGGACGGCGGGCTGGGCGCGGGGATGGTCAATTCGTAGTTGGGCGTGTCGTCGCTGAACGGGATGGGTGGAAACAGCATCCAGCCATCCCCCTTGTCGATCAACCGGCGCACATAGTCGCTGCGGTAGTCCGGCTGGAACGGCAGCTCGCCTCCGAACTGCTGCTCGGTGTAACGCTTGAGCACCGGGAAATACAACGAGTGCTGGTAGCTGACCACCAGCGGCTTGTCATTGGCGATCAGCTCGCCGCCCAGCGTGAGGGCGAAGAGGGCACAGAACAGCCAGAGCGACCACCAGCCGCGGCGATTGCCACGAAAACGCTCCAGGCGGCGACGGGCAAGCGGAGAAAGACTGCGCATCATGCCGTCCTCGCGTTGAAGTCAATTCTGGGATCGACCAGGGTGTAGCAGACATCCCCCACCAGTTTGATCAGCAGCCCGAACAGCGTGAATATGAACAGCGAGCCGAACACCACCGGATAGTCCCGGGAAACGGCGGCTTCGTAACTCATGCGGCCCAGACCGTCGAGCGAGAAAATTACTTCGATCAGCAGCGATCCTGCAAAGAACACGCTGATAAATGCCTGCGGAATGCCAGACACCACGAGTAGCATCGCATTGCGAAACACATGGCCATAAAGCACACGCCGTTCGCTCATGCCCTTCGCTCGGGCGGTAATCACGTATTGGCGGGTGATCTCGTTGAGAAACGAGTGTTTGGTCAGCAAGGTCAGCGAGGCGAAACCGCCGATGACCAGCGCCGATACCGGCAGTACCAGATGCCAAAAGTAATCGGCGATCTTGCCCGGCGTCGATAGCTGATCGAAGTCATCCGAGACCAGCCCTCGCACCGGGAACCAGCTCAGGGAGGTTCCGCCACAGAACACCACGATCAACAGCATGGCGAACAGAAACGCGGGCGTCGCGTAACCGATGATGATCGCTGTGCTGCTCCAGATGTCGAACTGGCTGCCGTGTTTGACGGCCTTGCGAATGCCCAATGGGATCGATACCAGGTAGGTCAGAAGCGTCGCCCAGAGTCCCAGGGAAATGGACACCGGCATCTTCTGCAGAATCAGATCGGTGACCGTCGCGCCGCGAAAGAAGCTGTTGCCGAAGTCCAGTTGCGCGTAGTTCTTGAGCATCAGCCACAGCCGTTCATGCAGTGGCTTGTCGAAACCGTATTGATGCTCTATTTCCTTGATCAGCTTCGGGTCCAGTCCTCGAGACGCTCTGGATTGCCCGGCACCAGTCGACTCGGAGGCGCTGGCACCGGCCGTGGTGCCGCCAATGCCCTGCAGTCGTGCGATGGCTTGTTCCACCGGGCCGCCGGGTGCCGCCTGCACGATGAAGAAGTTGACCAGCAGAATGCACAACAAGGTCGGGATGATCAGCAGCAGACGCCGCAGAATGTAGCCGAGCATCTACTTCATCTCCGAAACAAGGGCTGATGCGCCGCGCTTGGCGGTGAATTGCTCGTTGGTCAGCGGCGTGGGGCTGACCTCCCACCAGGTTTCGATGGCTTCGTTGTTGCTGGCCTGAACTTTCGGAATGCCGAAGCGGTTCCACCACACGGTCGAGGACCCCGGCGGGTAATAGTTGGGAATCCAGTAATAATTCCACTGCAGCACGCGATCCAGGCAGTGCGCATAGTCGGTCATTGTCTGCTTGTTGTCGGCCTTGAGCAGACCGGCGATCAGCGTATCCACGGCCGGATCCTGCAGCGTCATGTAATTGCTCGAGCCCGGATCCATCGCCACTTTCGAGCCAAAGCTGTTGTACAGCTCCGAGCCCGGCGAGGTGGAAACCGGGTAGCCGGTGACGATCATGTCGTAGTCGCGGGCCATGACCCGGTTCAGGTACTGCGCCGCGTCTATCCGGCGAATGTCGAAATGAATGCCGATCTGCGCAAGATTGCGCTTGTAGGGCAGCAGCATGCGTTCAAAACCGGTCTGGCCGTTGAGGAACGTGAAGCGGAAAGGCTGGCCTTCGGCGTTGACCAGTTCATCGCCTTTTGGCGTCCAGCCAGCTTCTTTCATCAATGCCAGGGCTTGCAGTTGCTTGTCGCGGATAAAGCCCGTGCCATCGGTCTTGGGCGTCTTGTAGACGGTGTCGAACACCTGGTCCGGCACCTTGCCACGCAACGGTTCGAGAATCTTCAGCTCTGCCGTCGTCGGCAGTTCGGTGGCGGCAAGATCGGAATTGGAAAAGTAACTGTCCTGACGGATATACATGTTGCGCATCATCTGTCGGTTGGTCCATTCGAAATCCCAGAGCAGCGACAGTGCCTGACGTACGCGTCGGTCCTGAAACATCCGCCGGCTCAGGTTGAACACGAAACCCTGAGAACTTTGCACAGCGCCCTTGGCCAGATGCGCCTTCTGCAATCTTCCGTCGTTCAACTGCGGACTATCGTAGCGAATCGAATAGCCGGTCGCGGAGAATTCCCGGTTGTAATCGTAGGCGCCGCCCTTGAGCACCTGGCGTGCGACGTCGATATCGCCGAAGTACTCGATGCTGAACGTGTCGAAGTTATAGAGACCGCGGCTGACCGGCAGGTCCTTGCCCCACCATGCCGGATCACGCTCGAACGTGATGGTGCGACCCGGATCGACATGCGCGATCTTGTATGGGCCGCTGCCCGGCGGCACTTCAAAGCCTGCGCCACTGGCGAAGTCGCGGGTCTTCCACCAGTGTTCCGGAAAAACCGGCAGCGAGGCCAGATCCAGGGGCAGGGTACGGTTGTCGGAGTGTTTGAAGTCGAACCGTATCTGTGTCGGCGACTCGACCTCCAGGCCTTTGACCGCCTCGAACTGGGTCCGGTACTGCATGCTGCCCTGGGTCATCAGCAGCTCGTAGGTGTATTTCACATCGTTGGCGGTGATTGCTGTCCCGTCGGCAAAACGTGCCTTGGGGTTCAGGTAGAAGCGCAGGGACAGCCCGTCCGCGCTGCGTTCCATCTTCTCGGCCACCAGCCCGTAGACGGTGTAGGGCTCGTCCATCGAGCGCACCGCCAGCGGCGAGTACAGCATGCCGTTGATCTGCGAAACGCCCATGCCCTTGTCGGTGAAGGGCATCAGGTGATCGAACTGACCAATCTCGATGGCGGAGCGGCGCATGCTGCCACCTTTCGGCGCATCAGGGTTCACGTAATCGAAATGCTGGAAATTGGCGGGGTAGCGAGGGGGCTCACCATAAACGGTCAGGGCGTGTTGCGGAGCGGCGAACAGCGGAAAGGAGGCCAGGGCCAGTGTTGCGGCGATCAGTGAAGAAAAAACAAAACGCATTACTCGAATCCCGATTGACCGTAGAAGCGCCCGGCGTCGCATTGCAGACAGCGGTATCTTCTACAGATAAATCCCTGATTCGCCAAGCCACCTGCGAAAACGGCCCATCCGAAGATGAACCGTTTGGTAACGCGTGCAAAACCGTGCGACAGGATCAGTCCTGACGGCTGGTCACTTCCAGCAGGTGGTAGCCGAACTGGGTCTTGACCGGACCCTGAACGGTATTCACCGGAGCGCTGAACACAACGGTGTCGAATTCCTTGACCATCTGGCCTGGACCGAACGAACCCAGTTCACCGCCCTGGCGGCTGGACGGGCAGGTGGAGTTGGCTTTGGCGATTTCAGCGAAATCAGCGCCGCCTTCGATCTGTGCCTTGAGTTCGTTGCACTTCTCTTCGCTCGAAACAAGGATGTGGCGCGCAGTGGCTTTAGCCATGGGGAAAAATCTCCTGTGAAAAAAAAGAAACAGCCTACCGGAATCAGTTCGGTATTTCCTGACAAAGTTCCTTTGTGTTGCTCTTATCTGTAGCGCAACCGATCAACCGCGCGGCGTAGCAACTGCTCGGTGCCCGTCCAGCCCAGACAGCCGTCGGTCACCGACACACCGTATTCAAGTGCGTTGCTCAAGGGCTGGCAGCCGTCGAACAAGTGGCTTTCGATCATCATGCCGATCAGTGAGTTGTTGCCTTGCAGACGCTGCTGGAGAACATTGTCGAAGACCTGCGGCTGACGTAGCGGGTCCTTGCCACTGTTGGCATGGCTGCAGTCGACCATGATGCGCGCTGCAATCCGGTTCTTTGCCAGACTGGCCTGTACCTTGGCAATGCTCTCGCTGTCGTGGTTCGGTCCGCTGTGTCCGCCGCGCAGCACGATATGCGTGTCCGCGTTGCCTTGGGTCTCGATGATTGCCGGATGGCCGTGGCTGTCCATGCCGAAGTGGCGATGAGGGTGGGCCGCCGAGCGGATCGCGTCGCTGGCGACTGCGACACCACCGTCCGTACCGTTCTTGAAGCCGACCGCCATGGGCAGGCCGCTGGCCATTTCCCGATGAATCTGCGATTCGGTCGTGCGGGCGCCGATAGCGACCCAACTCAGCAGGTCGTCGAAGTAGCCTGCGGCCATGGGCTGCAGGATTTCAGTCGCAACGGGCAGGCCCATGTGCAGCATCTCGCGCATCAGGTCCCGTGACAGCTTCAGACCCACCGCCATGTCGTCGCTGCCGTCCAGGCGAGGATCATAGGCCAGGCCTTTCCAGCCGACCGTCGTGCGGGGCTTTTCGACGTAGGCACGCATGACCAGCAGCATCTGGTCGCTGACTTCAGAGGCGAGACCCGCCAGGCGTTCTGCGTATTCGAGTGCGGACTGCGGATCGTGGAGGGAGCAGGGACCGACGATGACGAGCAGGCGTGAGTCTTCACCCTGGAGGATGGCTCTGACGGCGCGACGGTGGGCGGCGACCTGATCGGTCAGGGCGGTATTCAGCGGCAGGCTGCTCTTGAGCTCAAGGGCACTGGGCAGGCGTGTCGAGGCGGAGATGCTGTGGGGCAGCGTGATCGAGTGGCTGGACAGGTCGAACGGTTTTACGGCAACGGACGAATTCATGTTTTGACTTCCTGGGCCGGCGGGTCGTATTCCCGCTCAGAGCCCTACTGGGGTGTTCGACAAAGGGCCAGTTCGGCCGTGTGTGTGCAATTGCCACCTGGCAGTGACCGATCGGAGGCGGCAGGCTGTCCCGAACGGAGGTTGCTAAATCGCCAGGCGAAGTCGATGTCGTTGCGGTAATAGGTGGCGTAGTTCATGTCGTGTTCCTCGATTCGATTCAATGTGGTGTTTTTTGAGGGGCCAAAAAAACAAAACCCCCGGTCGGGTAGCCGACCGGGGGTAGAGAATTCTCTGGTTGGCGTCCCCTTGAAGTGGGCGCCGGATGGGTATCAGGCGCGCCAGTGGCTAAACCAATACCCGTAATACGCGTTGAGCTGGAGAACCGTCATGGCAGGAGCAATCCGCACAGTCATGGCATCAGCCGAGCGGCAGGCGCTGGCGTGTGCGACGAACTGTAATGAAGTGGATTGCAGCATGGTGTGTCTCCGTTGAATGAGCTGAAGCTTACTTCAGGCATGCACGCTCATTCAATTGGAAAATTCGATCGGGGGGATTGTCGATCAGTCGTTGCAAGGCTGCCGACAAAATGGGCTGTGGACAAAAACTGTCGGAAAAGGCTCTTTCGTCAGTCCGTTCGTGCCGCCGGGCAGTAAAGATTCCTGTCCTATACTCTTCGGAGGAATTCACATCAATCCGCCACGGTTTCTGATTTTTCATCCCCGGAAGGGATGCTGCCGACCTTCATCCCCAGCAGAACCGCCACTTTATGGGCTTCGCCGCGTTTTCCCTTCTTGCGTCCTGCCAGCACTTGGTAGGTCGTCGCAGGATCAATGCTGTTCTCCCGAGCGAATTCTTGAACAGATTTACCCTGTTGTTCGAGCCAGGCCTTGGCTTGTGCAGCAGTACGTATTCCGGGCATAGTTCAAAACCATTCAAATCAGTTTAATTTTAGCTGGATTTTACCATTCGTAAGGATGGGGTCAACAGGGTTGTGTATTCAAATGAGTGGAATTGGGTACCGATTAAGAAAAGAAAGAGAACGTCTGGGCCTGTCTCAGCGTGCCTTTGGTGAAATCGGTGGTGTGGAAGCGAACGCTCAAGGGAAGTATGAAAGTGGCGATCGTGCCCCTAAGGCCGATTACCTGGCTGCAGTGGCTGCCAAGGGTGTCGATGTACTCTACGTGCTCACTGGAACGCCTACGCCGATTCCGGTCGATAACCTAAGTGTTGCCGAAGAAAAAGTGCTGGGCAGTTATCGTGTGCTCGACAAGGAGGACCAGGACGCTATCAGGCGACTGACCACCACCATGGCGGAGCTGTCGGCTTCTTACGTAACGACCGACAAGCCGACCGACAGTTGAGGGGCGCCAGCCCTGCGCAGGTCTGTCGAGCTCCGCAGGTGCCGTTGTCTTCGCATGCTGTGCCTGAGCCGGTTCGGCCCAGGCACAGCGCTTACCGCCGACACGGTCAATCGTCGGCATTATGCCGCGCTCGACCCTGCCTCTGAGCGGTTCGAGCGAAAACGGCAACATCCCCTAGGTCTGCCTCGCCGTTTTTGTTATGGTGAATAGCATTCATTATGTCCGTTGCGCGAGGTGTCTGCTTGATTAGGGTGCTAGTTGTAGATGACCATGATCTTGTTCGGACAGGCATCACACGGATGCTCGCCGATATAGATGGCCTGCAGGTGGTAGGTCAGGCCGATTCCGGTGAGGAGTCCTTGAAAAAGGCGCGAGAACTCAAGCCCGATGTGGTGCTGATGGACGTCAAGATGCCGGGTATCGGTGGTCTTGAAGCCACGCGCAAGCTATTGCGCAGTCATCCGGATATCAAGGTCGTGGCCGTGACGGTCTGTGAGGAGGATCCTTTTCCCACGCGACTGCTACAGGCCGGAGCGGCGGGTTACATGACCAAAGGCGCAGGCCTTGCGGAAATGGTTCAGGCCATCCGTCTCGTCTTTGCCGGTCAGCGTTACATCAGCCCGCAGATTGCTCAACAATTGGCGCTCAAGTCGTTCCAGCCACAGGTCAACAATTCACCGTTCGACCTGCTGTCCGAGCGCGAAATCCAGATAGCATTGATGATCGTCGGTTGTCAGAAGGTGCAGACCATCTCGGATAAGCTGTGCCTTTCGCCGAAAACCGTGAATACTTACCGCTACCGAATCTTTGAAAAGCTCTCCATCAGCAGTGATGTCGAATTGGCGTTGCTGGCAGTACGTCACGGCATGGTGGACGCCAGCGCCTGAAAATGACCCAGACTTTTGATCCAAGTGCCTTTCTCGCGACCTGCAGTGGTCGTCCCGGCGTCTATCGCATGTTCGATGCCGAAGCGAAGCTTTTGTATGTGGGCAAAGCCAAGAACCTGAAGAAGCGCCTCGCCAGTTATTTCCGCAAGACCGGACACGCACCGAAGACCGGCGCACTGGTGGCGCGCATCGCTCAGATTGAAACCACCATCACCGGCAACGAGACCGAAGCACTGTTGCTGGAGCAGACGCTGATCAAGGAGTGGCGGCCTCCCTACAACATCCTCCTGCGTGATGATAAATCCTATCCGTATGTGTTTTTGTCGGACGGCAAGTTTCCGCGTCTGAGCATCCATCGTGGCGCGAAGAAAGCCAAAGGCCGGTATTTCGGGCCTTATCCGAGTGCGGGTGCCATCAGGGAAAGTCTGAGTCTGCTGCAGAAGACCTTCCAGGTACGTCAGTGCGAAGACAGCTATTTCAAGAACCGTAACCGGCCTTGTCTGCAGTATCAGATCAAGCGTTGCAAAGGGCCGTGCGTCGATCTGGTCGAGCCTGAGGTGTACGCAGAAGATGTGCGTCACTCGGTCATGTTTCTCGAGGGGCGCAGCAATGCCCTGAGCGATGAGCTGAATACTGCAATGGAAAAAGCTGCCATGGCGCTGGATTTCGAGCGCGCGGCAGAGTTGCGCGATCAGGTCGCCTTGCTGCGCCGCGTGCAGGATCAGCAGAGCATGGAAGGCGGCACCGGCGATGTCGACGTGGTCGCGGCATTCGTCAACCCGGGCGGTGCCTGCGTGCATCTGATCTCGGTGCGCGGCGGTCGCGTGCTGGGCAGCAAGAATTTCTTTCCTCAGGTGGGTATCGAGGAGGAGGTTGGCGAAGTCATGTCGGCATTTCTGGCTCAGTATTTCCTGGGTGGCGTTGATCGTGAACTGCCCAGTGAAGTCATCGTCAACGTCGTCAATGAAGACTTCCCGGCCCTGATCGACGCAATTGAAGAGTCGCGCGGTCGCGAGATGACCATCAGCCATCGGGTGCGCGGTACCCGTGCACGCTGGCAGCAACTGGCCGTGACCAACGCCGAACAGGCCCTGTCGGCGCGTCTTGCCAATCGCCAGCATGTGGCATCGCGCTTCGATGCGCTGGCCAAGGTGCTGAACCTCGACGAGCCGCCGGTACGGCTCGAGTGCTACGACATCAGTCACTCCAGTGGTGAGGCGACAGTCGCCTCCTGCGTCGTGTTCGGTCCGGAAGGCCCGATCAAGGCGGACTACCGTCGTTTCAACATCGAAGGCGTGACGGCGGGCGATGACTACGCCGCCATGCACCAGGCCTTGACCCGGCGCTACAGCCGTATCAAGGACGGGGAGGGCAAATTGCCTGACGTTCTGTTGGTCGACGGTGGCAAGGGGCAAATGGCGATGGCGCGTGATGTGCTCAACGAGCTGGCCATACCGGACCTTATCCTGCTCGGGGTCGCCAAGGGCACGACGCGAAAGGCCGGGTTCGAAACCCTGTACCTGAACGATGCCGCTCATGAGTTCACCCTGCCAGGCGACTCGCCGGCGCTGCACCTCATCCAGCAGATTCGTGACGAGGCGCACCGTTTTGCAATTACCGGACACCGCGCCCGACGCGGCAAGACCCGCCGTACTTCCACGCTTGAAGGCGTGGCGGGAGTAGGGCCGACACGCCGTCGTGACCTGCTGAAACACTTCGGCGGCCTTCAGGAATTGTCTCGTGCGAGCATCGATGAAATAGCAAAAGCACCGGGAATCAGTAAAAAGCTGGCAGAGTCGATTTATGCAAACCTGCACAGCGAGTAGAATGCCCGCTCACCTCGTAGCCAGTTGTGCCGATGAATATCCCTAATCTGATTACCGTACTACGCGTTTTACTGATTCCGATCTTCATTCTGTTGTTCTACATGCCCTATCACTGGAGCTACATGGCTGCCAGCGCGGTGTTTGCCTTTGCAGCGGCAACCGACTGGCTGGACGGGTATCTGGCACGTCGCCTGGAGCAGAGCACGCCATTCGGTGCGTTTCTCGATCCGGTCGCTGACAAGCTCATGGTGGCCGTTGCCCTGGTGCTGCTGGTTCAGGCACACGCAAACCTGTGGCTGACGCTGCCGGCGGCTGTGATCATTGGTCGCGAAATCGTCATTTCCGCCCTGCGCGAATGGATGGCGGAAATCGGCGCCAGAGCCCAGGTGGCAGTGTCGAACATGGGCAAATGGAAAACTGCTGCACAGATGCTGGCGCTGGTGATCCTGCTTGGCAACCCGCCCGCCATCACGTTCTGGGTCATTCTGGGTTACGCATTGCTGTTGGTGGCAGCAGGTCTGACCTTATGGTCGATGGTGCAATACCTGAGGGCCGCCTGGCCGCACCTGAAAACCACGGCAGAAAAAAAATAAGTTTTTGAATCAAGGGCTTGACGGGAATTTTTGAGGCGCTAGAATGGCGCCCGTCAACACGACAATGCGGGAATAGCTCAGTTGGTAGAGCACGACCTTGCCAAGGTCGGGGTCGCGAGTTCGAGTCTCGTTTCCCGCTCCAGACATGGCGCTGAAGAAGTTTTGAAACTGCTTCAGCCAAAGAAAAAAGGACCTTCGGGTCCTTTTTTCGTTTTTCACAAACCGCGACTCAGTTGTTCGCGACGTGTGGCTTTTCGGTCTGTCGCATGAACTGCTCCAATTCCTTCGTGTAGAACTTTGCCATGCTCGTGGTGCCGTGGCCTCGGGTTTCGGCGCTGGCGGGAATCAGCAGCAGCCTTGCGTTCTTCACCTCTCGTAACGAGGCTTCGAGCAGCCCGATTTCCGGTGGATTGCGTTCGTCGTCCGCTGCGTTTATGGCCAGTACCGGTGCCTGGATTTTGTTCAAGCCCTTCGACGCGTCGTAATCGGCCGAGGACTGCCATTGATAAATGAAATCGTTGGCGTCAGAGGTCTGTGGTGAGTTGAGCCGGTCCTCCACGTACTTGTCCGCCAGCGCCCGGGACGGTGCCGCTGCCTGATAGGCCAGATTGCCGCCGCTGGTGCCGATACTGAACATCGCGTTGGCCAGACGCAGGGAAGGCGGCTGTGTGGTGTAGTTGCCGTTGTTCCAGGCTGGGTCCTGCTTGATCGACTCCACGAGCAGTCGGCGCATCATCCAGTTGCGCGATGACATCGGGGTGGGTTGGGAGGCCATCGGCACGAGCGCGTCCATCATCTGCGGCCAGTTCTGGCCCCACATCCAGGTTTGCATGCCACCCATGGAGTTGCCGATGACCAACCGCAGGTGCTTGACACCAAGCCCTTCGGTCACCAGTCGATACTGTGCCTGAACCATATCGGCGTAGTTATATTCCGGGAAGCGGGCGCGCAGGCCGTCCGAGGGCTTGGTCGATTGCCCCATGCCAATGCCGTCGGTAGAAATGATGTAGTACTTGCTCGCACTCAGCGGCTGGCCTTCGCCGAATAACTCACCACCGAAATCCTTGGCCAGAACGTCGCTGCCGGGTCGGTAAGTGCCGTGCAGGAAAAGAATCGCAGGGTTCTTCGGGTCGCCGAGGGTGATGTAGTGCAGTTTCAGGTTGGCGAGTTTTTCACCCGTGTGAAAGGTGAACTCCGTGGCGACCCAGTCGCCTTCTTTCGCAACCGGAAGGGGCGCAGCATTGATGCCGGACGCGAGGAAAAGCAGGAACATCAGCCCTGTGGCAGGGCGCAAAGCGAAGCGCTGCATGAACGGTATCCTGTCTGATTTTTATTGTCAGGTCGTAGGCGTGCCGGACGGATATTCCTCCTGTGATCGTATTTTGTGAAGTTGTTTTTTGGTTAACACCCATTAACACCGGGCAACACAAAAGGGCCTCAGGCCCTTTTGTGCTTGCGAGACAACCACCACACGTGAGCAGGCGGCGAGCAGACTATTTGTAACGCTGTTCGAATATCGTCAGATTTTCCGGTGTGATCAATTGAAAGGGCACCCACACGTCCGCCGTCACTGTCTCGCCTCTGATCATTTTGACCGCCGACTGCATCGCACTGGCAGCCTGAGCCTTGGGGTCCTGAAAGACCGATGCAACCAGCATCCCGCGTTTGATTGCTGCAAGCCCGTCGGGCAGGCCATCAATGCCCACAATCGCAACCTCGCCCTTTGTCTTGCCTGCCTGCTGCAGAGCCATGGCTGCGCCGATGGCCATTTCGTCGTTGTTGGCGATGATCGCGTCGAAGTGGCTGCCAGCGAGCAGCCAGTTGCTGGTCAGGTCCATGCCCTTGTTGCGTTGCCACTCGGCACTTTGCTGTTCAACCACCTTGATGTCCGGATAGTCCTTGAGGACCTGTTTGACGCCTTCGGTACGATCATGCGTGGCGTTTTGCGCCAGGTCGCCCATGATGATCGCGAGTGTGCCTTTGCCGCCCAGCTTTTCGGCCAGATAACGCATTTGCAGTTGTCCGGCCTCGATATCGTTGGACGCGACCGTGACCACGCCTGGGGGCAGCTTGCGTTCATCCGGGTGACGATTGACGTACACCAGCGGTATTTTTGCTGCCACTGCAGCGCGGGTCATGCTTGCTGTGGCGGACGTGTCTGCGGGCAGGACGATGACTGCATCGACCTTTTGATTGAGAAATCCCTGAACCTGATTGAGCTGGCGAACCACATCGCCCTGTGCGTCCTCGAACTGTATCTGGACGTTCTCTTGCCTGGCGGCATCTTCCAGGCCGTTGCGCACGTAGGTCATGAAGTTATCGTCGACTCTGGCGATGCTGACCCCGATGCGGTAACTGGCGGCGGCCCATTGGCTGAACAGGGTCAGTAGCGCAGCGAACAGCAGTGTGTAGATACGCATGACGGTTTTCCTTTTTGTTATTGTGTGGCCTTCATTGAGGAAGGTGCTCGATGACACCTTCAGTCAAGGGTGAATGCGCGCCGAAAGCGCTCAAGCGCCAGCTCGCTGTCGCCGCTGGCCCAGCCCTCCAGTCCGACAACACCGTTGTAGCCGATGTTGAACAACGCTCTGGCGATGGCCGGGTAGTGAATCTCGCCGGTACCGGGCTCCATGCGTCCCGGCACATCCGCGACCTGAATTTCGCCGATGGCCTTGCCGGCGCGCTGGATCAGCTCGATCAGGTTTCCTTCCCCGATTTGTGCGTGATACAGGTCCAGGTTCATTTTCAGGTGCGGGCTGTCCACGGCTTCGATGAGTGCAAGGGTGTCGTCGGCCCGGGCGAAAGGCGTGCCGGGGTGATCCACTTCGGTATTCAGGTTTTCCAGCAGAAACACCCGCCCGGCGTCTTCTCCCAGGCGTGCAATTTTCTCCAGCGTCTTGCAGGCGTTCAGCCACATGCGGCCCGTGGTGTGCGCGACCGGTTTGACGGGCAGACCTTCAGCATCCAGTCCGGTGCCATGCAGGTTCAGGCTTGGACAATTCAGCTGCTCGGCGACGGCCAGTGATTCGCGTGCGGAGTCGAGCAATCGACCGATATCATCCGGGTCGGTCAGGTTGCCCGAGATGTAGCCGGTCATGGAGGTGAAATCTGCGCCGGTGGCGACAAGGGCGGCAATGTCCTTGGTGGTCCAGTTCCATATTTCGGCACTGAAGCCCAGCGCATGAATGCGTTCGACGCGTTCGGTGAAAGGCAGATCGATAAACACCATTTCGGCGCTGATCGCCAGTGTGAAGGGCATGGTACTCATGAGGCGACTCCTTGCACGCGTACCGCCTTGCCTTGTTCAAAGGATTCGATACAGGCGCGGGCAATGGCCAAGGCTGCCCGGGCATCTTCGCCGCTGGCCAAGGGTTTTTCACCGCTGCGCATACAGTCGACGAAATGGTTGAGTTCGGCGATGTAAGCATCCCGTAGCAGGTCGGTGTCCATTCTCTGGGTATCAGCCTGCACGCCGGTCGCCAGATAGCGAAGCAGGTCTGACTTGTTGACACTGCCCATACTCAGCATGCCGGCGCTGCCAAAGACTTCTCCGCGAACGTCGTAGCCATAGACTGCCTGGAAATTCGCCTCGGCAACGGCCATCGCGCCGTTACCGAAGCGGACGGTGACCACAGCAGTATCGAGAAATCCGTTGGCCTTGAATTCCGGTGCGATCAGGGCGTCTGCCATGACAAACACCTCGACGGCTTCCGCGCCGGGGTTGAGATAGCGCAGGGTGTCGAAATCATGGATCAGGGTTTCCAGAAAGATCACCCACTGAGGCGATGTGGCTGGATTATTCAAGGCCGGATCTCGAGTCAGTGATCGCAGCAACTGCGGCGTTCCGATACGGCCCGCAGCAACGTCCAGATGGGCTGTGCGAAAGCTCTTCGCGAAACGCCGGTTGAAGCCGACCTGCAAGGTCACCTGAGCATCGGCAGCCGCCGCGATAGCGCGGTCAGCTTCGTCCAGGGTGATCGCCATCGGTTTTTCACAGAAGACACTTTTTCCGGCGCGGGCGGCTTTTATCACCAGTTCGGCATGGCTGCGGGCGGGCGCTGCGATCAAAACACCGTCGATGTCCGGGTCGTCCACCAGCTGCTGAGGGTCGGTATAAACCTTTTGCACGCCAAGTGCAGATGCAAGGCGGGTGGCTTGGGTGTGAGAGGGATCGGCAATGGCGGTCAGGCTTGCTCCGGGAATATGCCGGGCGGCAGTGAGGCCGTGAAAACTGCCCATGCGTCCGGCTCCGATAAGCCCCAGGCGGATCGTTTGCGATGTGCTCATGATGTCTCCTTTTTATTGTTGTTCGGTGTACCGGCGGCCGGGGCCAGCCGATATGACATCGGGAGCAATCGCTGTGCCAATCCATAAATAGCTGATAAGCAAGAGAATTATTTTAAACGCTCAATAGTTATGTCTATTTCAAATACATGTCTAGACTGACATGTCAAATATATGAACATGATGGGTAGTGTGATGACCCCACAGCCAATGATCCTCAGTACGGAGGACCGCGACTACCTCACGACGCTCGGTCCGGCCTCGTTGAACGCGGGACCGGGCGACGTGCTCAATGAGGCCTGGAAAGCCTGCCTTAAGGGATGCACCGAACGGCCTGCCGGAGTCAGGCAGATCATTTGGGATTCGTGGTTACGCAGCGTAAAGGCCGGTATTGACCCCGGTGATGGCCAATACCGCTTCGTCACGCCCGAGGAACTGACGGCGGCATTGACGGCGAATCGTGCCCTGATCGCCGCTGCGGCTCAGGTCATGAGCGGTTTGCTTGCTTATAACCCCAAGGGGCATATCAATCTTACTGATGCACAAGGCACGACCTTGTATTTCTGCGGGCTGGATCTCACTCCGATAGGCAGTCGACTGCTGGAGTCGGTACAGGGAACCAACTGCACCGGCATGGCGCTTGCCGAAGATCGACTGGTCTATGTGCTGGCTGAAGAGAACTTCGGTTCGGGCCTGCGAGAAAGGGGCATGCACTGCGCCGCTGCACCCATCAGGGATGGCCAGGGCCGCATGCTGGCGATGTTGACCCTGACGGCAGAGCCGGGCTGGTTCCATTTCCACACGTTGGGCACTGTGCAGGCTGCAGCCGAGGCGGTGTCGCGGCAAATGGCCTTGCAGGCGCTGCTGGAAGAACAGCAGGCGGTGCTTGAAGTGCTCAACGAAGGCTTGGTGGTATTGAACGGGCAGGGCTGCATAAAAGCGCTCAATCGTTACGCCCGACAGCTGTTTCGCGTCGGGCTCGAGGTGCTGGGCAGTCCTTTCCAGCGGCTTGGTCAGAGCGAGCTGACTGATGGAGTCCTGCAGCGTGGCGGGGAAGGGGTGCGTGACCTGGACTGTACCTTTGAGTTGCAGGACCGCAGCCATCTGGCATGCCTGGTTTCGATCTGCCCGTTGGAACAGGGCGGGCTGATTGTTTCCTTGCGCGAGAAAAGACGGATCCGGGACATCACCCGCAAGATCATCGGCAGCCAAGCCAGCTACACCTTCGACATCATTCAGGGCAGCTCACGTGCGATTCAGGATGCGCTTCACCTGGGCCGGGTCGCCAGCCGGAGTGACTCGACGACATTGATTCTGGGCGAAAGCGGGACCGGCAAGGAGTTGTTTGCCCAGGCGATCCACAACGCCAGCGAACGGTGCGGCGGACCTTTTGTGGCGGTCAACTGCGGGGCCATTCCGCGGGACCTGGTCCAGAGTGAGCTGTTCGGCCATGCGGAAGGCGCCTTTACCGGTTCGGCGCGCGGTGGTGCTGCCGGGAAATTTGAACTGGCGGATGGCGGGACGATTTTTCTCGACGAGATCGGAGACATGTCCTTCGATGCTCAGGTCAGTCTGCTGCGCGTTTTGCAGGAGAGCGAAGTGACCCGTGTGGGTGCGAAGAAATCACAGCGTGTGAATGTGCGCATCATCGCCGCGACTCATCGCAATCTCAGCCAGGCAGTGGCTGACGGAGCCTTTCGTGAGGACCTTTATTACCGTCTCAACGTGCTCAACCTGACCGTGCCTCCCTTGCGAATGCGGCGCGACGATGTGCCTTTGCTGGCGCGCCACTTCCTTGCTCGCTGCGCCCGCTCGCTGCGCAAACCGGTGCGCGATTTTGCGCAGGACGCATTGGACATCTTGTGCGGCTATCACTGGCCGGGCAACGTGCGCGAGCTTGAAAATATCATTGAGCGCGCGACCAATCTGGCAATGAACGAGCTTGTTCAAGTCCATGATCTGCCGCTGGAAATCAGGCAAGGTCCGGGTTCCCTGGGATCGGGCGTTGTGTCCGGGAGTCGAACGACGCCGGATCTTGGCTCTCATGAAATGAACGCCATCGCCGCTGCCCTCGAAGAAACGCGCGGAAATATTCGTCAGGCTGCCCAGAGGCTGAAGGTTTCGCGCGGCGGTCTGTACAACAAGATGGAACGCTACGGACTCAAGGCCGAGGCGTTTCGATCGTGACCGGCTGCGCGCAACCTTTTCACTTCATCCGTGTACCGAGGTCAAACGCACCGGCACCGACTTCGCCGCGGGCACCTTGCTGCGTTCGGCATGGTGCCATAGCGGCACCAGTGGATTGCATTCCGGGTAATAGGCTGCCGCGCATCCCTCTGGAATGTCGTAGGCGATGATTTCGAACGGCCCGACCTGACGCTTGATCTCAGGCTCCACGGCAGTGGTCAGCAGGACGCGCTCACCGACCTTGAAGCCCAGCCGCTCGATGTCGTTGCTGTGCATGAAGATCACCTCGCGGGTTCCGCTCACGCCGCGAAAACGGTCGTCATAGCCGTAGATGGTGGTGTTGAACTGGTCGTTGCTGCGCAGCGTCATCAGTTGCAGCACGTCGCGGGTGGATTCCGCAAGCGCGATGTCGTCGTTTTCGACCAGCGTGTCAGGCGTAATGAATTGTGCCCTGCCACTTTCGGTGTTCCATTTGCGCTGCGCGGCGGCCAGCGGGCGATGAAAACCTCCCGGCTCGGCCATGCGGGCTTCCATGTCGTGGAATATTTCCGGGTAAATGGTGCCAATCGCTGTCCTGATCCGTGAGTAGTCATTGCTCCATGCCTGCCAGTCAATCGACTGTCCATCGGGCAGGGTGGCCGTGGCCAGACCTGCAACGATAACGGTCTCTGCTCGAACATGCGGTCCGACCGGCTCGGCGCTGCCTTTCCATCCATGTATACAGCCCGTGCTGTCCTCGGTGGTATAGGTTTGAGCGACGCCATTTTGCCGGTCGATCTCGATCCGCCCAAGGCATGGAAGCAGCCAGGCGTTGTGTGCCGGCACCAGATGCGTACGATTGAGTTTGGTCGCGATCTGGACACTCAGCTCCAGTCCACGCCAGGCCGGTTCCATCCGGGAGGTGTCAGGGATAGCCCGCAGGAAGTTACCGCCCAGACCGATGAAACCTTTTACGCGACCATCGAGTATGCCTTCGCACGCGTCCACCGTTGCCATGCCTTTTTGTTCGGGGATCTTGAAGCCAAAATGCTGTTCCATCAGTTCTACAGGGACTTTTTTCGGATCCTCGGTGATGCCGACGGTTCGCTGGCCCTGCACGTTGGAGTGGCCGCGTACCGGGCAGATGCCTGCGCCCGGCTTGCCGATATTGCCGCGCATCAGCATCAGGTTTACCAGCATCTGCACGTTGGTCACCCCACGTCGATGCTGGGTGAGCCCCATGCCATAGACGAACATCACGCGCTGGCTGCGGGCGTAAACATTCGCTGCCGCTTCAAGTGCCCCTCGGGTCAGGCCGCTCTGACGCTCAAGGTCTGGCCAGGTGCTGTGGCGCACATAATCCATGAACGCGTCGAAACCTTCGGTGTGACTGGCGATGAACGCGTGATCGAGTACAGGTGCGGTGCCATTTGCGCTAGCCTGATCCTCCAGCGCGAGCAGTGCCTTGGCGATGCCGGTAATGGCGGCCGTGTCGCCACCGGTTGCCACCTGATGATATTGCGTACTGATGACGGTCGAGCCGGGGATCAGCATTTCGCCGGGCGATTGCGGATTGACGAAGCGCTCCAGGCCACGCTCGCGCAAGGGATTGAAGGTGATGATTGGCACATCGCGCTGACGCGCCTCCTGCAACTGATGAAGCATGCGCGGGCTGTTACTGCCGACGTTCTGGCCAAAGAAAAACAGACAATCAGTGTGCTCGAAATCGTCCAGGGTCACGGTGCCGACGGGCACGCCGATGCTTTCCTGCAAACCAACCGAGGTGCTTTCGTGGCACATGTTGGAACTGTCAGGCAGGTTGTTGGTGCCGTAGGCACGGGCAAACAGCTGGTACATGAACGATGTTTCCAGCGAAGCTCGTCCCGAGGCATAAAAAACCACGCTGTCAGGCGCCATGCTCTTGAGTTGCGCGCCGATCTCCCGATAGGCCTCTTCCCATGATGTTTCCCGATAGCGGTCACTCTGGGCGTCGTAGCGCATCGGGTGGGTGAGGCGACCCTGTTGCTCCAGATCGTAATCGCGCCACTGGCGTAACTCACTGAGCGTGTGCCCTGCAAAGAAAGCCGGATCGGTTTTCAGCGACGTCAGTTCCCAGGCGGTGGCTTTGGCGCCGTTTTCACAGAATTCCAGCGCACGCGGATGGCCGGGCTTGGCCCACGCACAGCTGACGCAGGCGAAACCGTCCGGCTTGTTCTGTTTCAACAGTGCCGCAGGACCCTTGGCCAATGCGTGCTCCCGCCACAGAATCTGCGCCACCGATTTTGCCGACCCCCAGCCGCCGCTGGCGTGGGTGTAGGGTTTGAAACGAGTCTTGGGGTAAATCAGCATCGGTGGCTCCCGGGCATTCAGCAGGCTGCTTGATAAGGCTGGGACGAGACCGACTGTAGAAAGGTTCAGCAGATTTAGAGGCGGGGGAGTGTGTGAGCAATGCTCAATGGCTTCAGCTGGATGAACAACTGACTGGCAGGCTTGCGCGGCAGTTGCAAACACCTCGGCAGGCCCTGGCTGAGCCTGCGTTGGATGCAAAAATCCTACTTCGCCGTGAAAAAGCTCAAACCCTTGTTGATCGCGCAGTCATAACTCACAGCCTGCCCGGTCTGCTGGTAACCGGGAACACTGAGCGTGGTCATGCTGAAATCGGCTTTGCCGTCGGGCTTCACGCGGTAGCGGATGAATTGCTCGATGGGCTTGTTGTCGCGATCAAGCGTGAAGTGTGTGTCCGAGAACGCCAGCATCCCGTCGGCGGTGATCCGGTAGGCGTCGATGCGTTTGCCTCCTTGAGTCTTTGACGGCTCGGCACCTTTGATCGACGACGTGCACTGTCCAAGGTCAATCACCACCGAAACAGATTCTCCGGTGTTCAGGGCTTTGATGATTGAAGGCTGGTCGCGAAGGGCATCGCCGGCGCACGCGAAGGCGGGCAGTGACAGGGCGACGAATGCAGCGCAGTAACGTTTCATGATGACTCTCCAGCAATGCAGACCGGCCACTTTGTTACCCTGCCAAAAGAGCGTTGGAGGTGACAGAGACCGGTCAAGTCCGGGGTTATTGGGCAGCGCGAACCCTACCATAAGGCTTTTTCCCAGTGGGCCTCCTGTTGCGGTGGCCTGCATGAAAGTTTGTCCGATCATCCTTTTCAGACATCTGCCGATACAAATGATGGTGGCAATATGGTCGCCATATTTGAGGAAGAGGATTCGAAATGCTGAGACAGCTGAAAATCGCAGTCAGAACCGCCGTCTGCTTTACGCTGATGGTGGTCCTCGTCATCGGGCTCGGTGTTTTCAGCCTTCAGCAACTGCGCAGCATTCGCGAACAATCCCTGGAAATCGAGAACGACTCGCTGCCGGGGATTGCGTTGGGCGACGACATCGCGCTGGCGTTCGAGAAAACCCGTACCACGGCGATGAAAATGCTGTCGACGCGCACGGCTCAGCAGGTTGATCAGGTTCATGCGGAATTGCTGGAAAAAAAGGCCGGTTTTCAGAAGGCGATCCAGGCTTATACGCCGTTGATTACCTCCGAGGACGAGCGGGCTTTGATCAATCAGCTCGGTGCGGGTTATCAGTCTTATGCCGAGGGGGCCGAGCGGGTCTACCAACTGGTGAAGGACAATCAGATCGAGGCCGGCCAGCAGTTGGCCTGGGTCGAGATGAAAAGCATCGCTGAAAGCATGGAAGCACTGGTCGGCAAGCTGGAAAAGCTCAATGACGCCTCTGAAGAGGAGTCGAGCGCCAACGCCACCAGCGTTTATGACCAGGCATTCACGGTCACCTTTGCGGTCATGCTGCTGGCCGTATTGCTGACCGTGCTGCTTGCCTGGCGCCTGTCGCGCAGCCTTTCGGTGCCTATCAGTCAGGCGCTGCTAACCTCGGAAACCATCGCCTCGGGCGATTTGCGGCCTACTGGCGTGAACCGTGATGGCACTGATGAAGCTGCGCTGTTGCTGCAATCGATGGAGCAGATGCGTCTGAGTCTGAGCAAGACCCTGACCCACGTGGGCGATGCGGCGAACCAGCTGGCCTCGGCAACCGAAGAGATGAACGCACTCATTGTCGACAGCAACAATGATCTGGTGGCGCAGAACAGCGAAATCGAAATGGCCGCAACGGCGGTGACCGAGATGAGTCAGGCCGTGGACGAGGTGGCACGTAATGCGGTGGCTACTTCGCAGGAATCCAAGGCGTCTTCGTTATCGGCACTTCAGGGTCAGGAAGAGCTCAATCACACCGTCCAATCGATTCAAGAGCTGACGCAAAACGTTGGCACTGCGTCTCACGAAGCCAAGTCACTGGCGACCCGGACGCTGGACATCACCAAGGTGCTGGACGTCATTCGCGCAGTGTCGGAGCAGACCAACCTGCTGGCGCTCAACGCGGCTATCGAAGCCGCTCGCGCCGGAGATGCAGGGCGTGGCTTCGCAGTGGTTGCCGATGAAGTACGCGCGCTGGCGCATCGCACCAGTGAGTCGACCCGCGAGATCGAAACCATGATCGGTCATATCCAGCAGGGCACTCAAAGCACGTTGACAGCCCTTGAGGTCAGTACCAAACAGGCGCAAAGGACCCGGCAGCAGGCCGAGTCGGCCAACGCGGCACTGGCATTGATTGCGGCCTCGGTTGCGGTCATCGACGAGCGCAACACCCTGATTGCCACCGCTTCTGAGCAGCAGGCAGAGGTCGCACGTGAAGTGGACCGCAACCTGGTGCGCATTCGCGACCTGTCCGCGCACTCGGCGGTCCGCACCGGGCAGACCGGCAGTGCCAGTCAGTCGCTGGCAGAGCTGGCCAATGGTTTGAATACCACGCTTGGTCAATTCACGTTGCGTTGAGGCCGGGCCAGGGCGGGATGCATGCCCACGCGGAGTGATGGGCACGATCGGCAGCGTCGAGGCGGCTGCTGTGTGAGGGAGGCAAGGGCATTCTCGCAAAAATAGCGTTTCCTCGACGCGTCGTGCGCTGTTGTCCCTGCAACAGCAGATCGGCAATTTGCGCGGCGCGGTTGGCTGTTCTTCAGCCCGCAATCACGTTACGTGGCATCAGGCCAAAGCCCTGAAAGCACCTGGAACCGTGCCTCACAGCGATGTGCAACCCTCAGCGCCTCGCTCAGGCACGACCTGTGCACTGCTCCTCGGATTCCTGTCCTGAATCTGCGGAGCTACCTCGATGCCCGATGCCGTTTTTCCGACTTTCAATCGCTTTGGCAAACGCTGGCCTGCGCTGGCGCTGACGTTAATGGCCGCCTGCATGGGCACCTCTGCGCAGGCCGATGACAGCGACGTTCCATTGCTGGCGGGCAAGCGCATCGCGATCAGCATGACCGGCACCAGCCATTACTTCGATATCAAGGCGTTTCAGGCGCAGGTGGATGAGGTCAAGCGTCTGGGCGGCACACCCATTACCCTGGATGCAGGGCGTAACGACAAGAATCTGGTGAACCAGTTGCAGACCGTGATTACCCAGAAACCGGATGCGGTCATCCAGACGCTCGGTACGCTCAGCGTCATCGATCCCTGGCTCAGGCGCATCAGCAAGGCGGGCATTCCGCTGTTCACCATCGATGCGCCATCGCAGTACAGCCTCAACAACACCACCTCCGACAATATTGCCACCGGCAAGGCGCTGGCCGGGCAACTGATCAAGGATGCCGGTGGCAAGGGCAACGTTCTGGTGTTCAACGGCTTTTACGGCGTGCCGGTCTGCGCGATTCGCTACGACCAGCTCAAGCTGGCGCTCAAGGACCACCCCGAGCTGAAGGTCATCGAGCCCGAGCTGCGCGATGTCATCCCCAATACCGTTCAAGACGCTTACTCGCAGGTCTCGGCCTTGCTCAACAAATACCCCAAGGGCAGCGTCTCGGCCATCTGGTCGGCCTGGGACATTCCTCAGCTGGGTGCGAGCAAGGCGCTGATCGATGCCGGACGAACCGAGATCAAGACCTATGGCGTGGACGGCACGCCGGAAGTGCTGGAGCTGCTGGGTCGTAGCGACTCACCCATCGGCGCTGTGGTGGCGCAACAGCCGGTATTGATTGGCAAGACCGCCGTGCAGAACGTGGCGCGTTATCTGGCCGGTCAGCGTGATCTGCCGAAGGAAACCCAGGTGCCTACCTTGCTCACCACCGCAGGCAATCTCCCCGAAGTGCGACAGCTTCGCGGCGACAATTGAACAGGAGTTGACCATGACTTCAGTGACGTCACCGCCTGCCTTGCACCTGCTGGGCATCTGCAAACGCTTCGGCGCGACTCAGGCGCTGGACGGGGTCAGTCTGCGCGTCGAACCGGGCACCATTCATGGTCTGGTCGGTGAAAACGGCGCAGGCAAATCGACCCTGATCAAGGTGCTGGCCGGCATTCACAAGGCCGACAAGGGCAGCCTGAGCGTTCATGGCGAGTCTTTCGATGTTTTCACGCCGCGTCAGGTCGAAACGCTGGGCGTGCAGTTCATTCATCAGGAGCGCTTGCTGCCTGGAAGCTTCACGGTGGGTGAGGCGCTGTTCTTCGGTCAGGAGATCAGGCGCGGCCTGTGGGTGGATCGTCGCGCTCAGGAGCGTGAGGCCGCTCGGCTGATCCACGATTACTTCGCCATGGCGTTTCCGAAAGGGGCTCTGATTCGTGATCTGGACAGTGCCCAACGGCAGATTGTGCAGATCATCCGCGCACTGATCGCAAAGCCGAAAATACTGGTGTTCGACGAGCCGAGCGTATCGCTGGTGAAGCGGGAAGTGGACCGGTTGCTGTCCATCGTGCGGCGTCTGCGTCATGAAGGGCTGACGATTCTGTACATCTCGCATTACCTGCAGGAAATCGAATCGCTGTGTGATCAGGTGACCGTGCTGCGTAATGGGCGCGATGTGGCAGTGGTGGACCCGGCTGTCACCAGTACTGCGCAGATCGCCCGGCTGATGGTCAACCGCGATGTCGGTGAGCTGTATCCCCGGGCCCGGACGACCCCTGGGCCGCCAGTGCTTGAGCTGAAAGGACTCGGCGCGGACCAGGCTTACGAAGGCATTGACCTCACAGTAGGACGCGGCGAGGTGGTCGGTCTGACCGGACTGGTCGGTTCCGGCGCCAAGGAGTTGCTCAAGAGTCTGTTCGGGCTGGTTAAACCCTCTCGGGGCGAACTGCTTCTCAAGGGTAAGCCGCTTCGGTTGAAGTCGCCACGCGACGCAGTTCGCCATGGCATTGCATTGGTGCCGGAAGAGCGTCGCAGCCACGGCATCGCGCCAGCGCTTTCGGTGCTGGAAAACATCACGCTGGCCAGTCTGGGCCGGTTCAGCCGCTGGGGCCTGCTGGACGGCAAGGCGCAGGTTCGCGAGAGCGAGCGGCTGATCCATGAGTTGGCAATAAAGACCTCGGGGCAGGGCAGCGCAGTGCAATCGCTCAGCGGTGGCAATCAGCAGAAAGTTGCGCTGGCCAAATGGCTCAGCCGACAGTCGTCGTTGTATTTGCTCGACGAGCCGAGTGTGGGTGTCGATATCGGCGCCAAGACCGAAATCTATCGGCTGATCGCCAGGCTGGCCGAGGGCGGTGCTGCGGTTCTGGTGCTGTCGTCGGACCTGCCGGAGCTGATCGGGATCACGCAGCGCATCGTAGTGCTGCACCGGGGCCGGACCGCGGGTGAATTCGACGCGCGCACCACCGACAGCGATGAGTTGCTGGCCTGCGCCACCGGGGCCAGCGAGCGCGAAACAGTCATTGATCAGGCCCATGAGGAGCGCAAACATGTCCGGGCTTGAAATATCCATTCGTGACCCCTCCGGCCCGTCTTCAGGGTGGCTGCTGCGTCTTGCGCAGCGCGGCTCCCTGCTGGTGTTTCTGATCATTCTGTTGGGGTTTGCCCTGAGTGCGCCGAACTTCCTGAGCGTCGGCAACCTCAGCAACGTGTTTGCCCAATCTGCGGTACTGGGCATTCTCGCGCTGGGGCTGACCTGCGTGGTGATCGGCGGCGGCTCCAACGTGGTTCGCGGCGGGCTGGACCTGTCGCTCGCGGCCAATCTGGGGTTATGCGCGGCGGTCTACAGCAGCTTGAACAACGCGGGGCTGGAAACCTGGCAAGCGGTAGCGCTTACATTGGGCTGCGGTCTGTTGGTCGGTGCATCGAATGGGCTGGCGGTCGTGTTTCTCCGATTACCGCCGTTGCTGGCAACCCTGGCAAGCATGAACCTGGTCGCAGGGCTGGAACTGGTGCTGACCCAGAATACCGTGCTGGCCACTGACTCTGCGCTGTTGGACGTGTTGGCTTCGGGTGAATGGCTGGGCGTACCGGCCCTGGCCTGGGTGCTGTTGAGCGTGGCTGCCGTGTTGCATGTGGTCATTCAGCGCAGCGCCTACGGCCTGCGCCTGTACGCCATTGGCCAATACCCGCTGGCAGCGATAGCGGCCGGTTTGAATCCCCGTGGTTATGTGTTCTCCACGTACCTGATCGCCGGAACCTGCGCGGCCTTGGCTGCATTCTGTTCCGCCGCGGTGTTCAGCGGCAGCACGACCGGTTCTGGCGACCTGCTGCTGTCGGTGGTGGCGATTGCCTTTCTCGGTTCGGTGTTTTCCAGACGTCTGACCGCCAACATTCCCGGGACCCTGCTGGCGACCCTGCTGTTGGGTTTTCTCATCAATGGCTTCCAGTTGCTGAACATTTCCAGCTTCTGGGTCAACGGCGTGCAAGGCGTGCTGATTCTGCTGGTGGTGGCCTTTTCCGGCGCCGTCGGCCAACCGGAGGGTGAACAATGAGTACGCTGACCCTGACTGCTTCATCGGCACGAAACAGCTTTTTGCCGCGTTTGCTGACGGCCACGTTACCGGTACTCATCCTTGTCATTCTGGTGTTCTTCGCGCTGGAGGCACCGGGTTTCCTGAGCTGGGGCAACCTGTCGAGTCTGATCCTGAACAACTTCGTGCTGCTGGCAATCGTCGCGGTCGGCATGACCTGGGCAGTGGCGGCGGGCGGAATCGACCTGTCGGTGGGTACCGCCGTGGACTTTGCCAGCCTGGCGTTTGTGGTCGCGCTCAATGGCGGCTACGGGCTGGGCGTTGCGGTGGTCGTCGCGTTGTTGGCGGGCGGCGCGGCCGGGGCGTTCAACGCGCTGTTGATTGCCGGTCTGCGCATTTCGCCGTTTCTGGCGACGCTGGGCACGCTGTTCATTGGCACCAGCGTGCAGCAGTTGCTGTCGGATGGCGGGCAGCCGATCTATATCGCTCAGGGGGTGTTACCTGGCATAACCGGTCTGGTGATTCTGGGGTTGCCGTTGCCAGTCTGGCTGGTCGCGTCAATGGCAGGCGGTTACGGCCTGGTGCTGGCGCGCGGGCGTCTGGGGCGCGAGATTCTGGCGGTGGGTTCGCAGCCACAACTGGCGTATTACTCGGGTCTGTCGATCCGGCGCATTGCCGTTCAAGTGTTTGTCGGCAGCGCACTGGCCTGCGCGGTGGCGGGCATTCTGCTTGGCTCGACGGTCAACGCCTACGTGCCGATGTCGGGCAATGCCTACCTGATCAGCGCGATTGGCGCAGTATTCATGGGCACCACCTTGAGTCGTCAGGGACGGCCCAACATTGTCGGAACGTTATTGGGCGTGCTGTTCATCAACGTGATTGCCAATGGGTTGTTGCTGATTGGCTGGAATTTCTATTGGCAACAGGTGGCGACCGGAGCGCTGATCTTTCTGGTGCTGGCCTTCAGTTTCGCCAGTCGCCACCTGCTACGGGATGCTCACTGACACAGCGGCTCAGGCCTTGCCCGAGCCGTTGCCGATCTGCCAGACATAAGGCGGCTCTGTGCCGTTGATGCGCCAGTCGCCGACGATGCGTGCCTTGTAGATCAGCGGATTGTGCGAAGCCGCCGTGCGTGCGTTGCGCCAGTGGCGGTCCAGCGCCTTGTTGACGCTGACCCCCGATGCGCCGAGTGCGTTGAACAGGTCGGTGGCTGTGCGCAATACCAGTTCCGAGACGATCACCTGCGCTTTCGCGGTCTCGATTTCAGCGGCGATGTTGGCGTCCTTCTCCAGTTGCGCATCGTTGCCGAACCGGGCCAGATAAGCGCGCTGCAGAGGTTCTGCCGAACGCAGGGTAGCCGCCTCGGCCGCGTAGACCTGCGCTGCAATCTGCCCGACCACCTGTTGCACCTGGGCGTCCTGGCTCACGCTGTCGGCGTTGCCGGTGCTGAAAACGCGCTTGCGATCCCGCACTTCCTGGGCGATATCCCGCTCGACGGCCCGACCAATGCCTGCCAGCACGGCCAGCAATACCAGCTGATAAAAAGCCGTCTGATATTTGAAACGCTGCTCGAACGGGATCACGTGTTCGGCGGGCAGCGGCACGTTCTCGTAGACGGACGTGCCGCTGCCGGTGGTGCGCTGGCCGAATCCATCCCAGTCATCGCTGTGACGCACGCCGGCATGGTGCGCATCGACCACAGCGATCACGTCGGCACCGTTGTCGGCACGCTGGGCGTACACATCGATCCAGTCCGCGAAGATGCTGCCTGTGCTGTAGAACTTGCGGCCGTTGAGCACAAAACCGTCACCCCGGGCACTGACCTTGGTGATCACGTCGCCGATCTTCACTGCGCCGACTTCGGTCCAGCCGTTGCCGATCAGATCACCTGCAACGAAACGCGCAAACCATTTGTCCCGGTCGGGGCTGGCGGGGGCATTCAGGCGGTCTTCAACAAAAGCGAAATGCGCGCGCAACGCTTGTGGAATGTTCGAATCCGCTTCGGCCAGTTCGATCAGCAACTGAAACAGTTGGCCCACCGAAGCACCGCTGCCGCCGTATGCCTTCGGCACGCGGACTGCGCCAAAGCCTGCCTGCCTGAGCCAGGCAATGGGTTCGAAGGGCAGGCTCCGGCCTTTTTCGCGCTCGACCGCGCCCGCGCCGATCTCACGAAAGATCGGGCGGAAGCGGTTGGCGAGGGCTTCATAGTCGGTTCCAAGGGACAGCGGGTTGGCGTCGGTCGATAAAGTCATGCAGTGCTCCTGAGCGCTGGAAGATTGGCACTCGGCCAATGAGAGGTCGCTCAGGTCATTGCAGGGTCTGTGCCTGAATCCAATCAATTGATTTTTAAGACTATTTGTTTTTTGGGCAGTTGCAGATGTTGGCCTTGCAACAGCGCCTCAACAGCTTGGCTGCAAACCGAACACCGAACGTTTTGCATCAGGTTTCGCAACGTGTTGATCTGCAGGGTTTTACGGTATGGCACATTCGCTGCTATGGCACCTTCGATCCTTCCTTCGACGAAAGCCTTCATGCCTCATTCACTGCCTCAGGCGTCGCTGATCCAGGCTCAGACCCGTAACAGACGGCCGGGCGCGAGGACATTCATCATCACTGGCAGGGCGCGGCAGCGCGGTGAACACGCTGCTGTTCTCCCAGCAACAGCCTTTGAACAATCTGTTCATGTAGATGCTGATGCTGCTTCAAGAGTGTTCTGCAACTGACTGTATTCAAAGGAAAGTCATGTTCAGGCACGGCCTGTGCAATACCTGAATCGTGCGTGTTGAGCCGTTTTCAACCTGTTATCGATGATCAGGAACCTGCCCATGAGCCACCCTGTTAAAAGCCCGCCAAGGGCCCATGTCATCACCTCGGATGCCGAGGCCATTGAGGTCGCCAGAGCGCTTGCCGTGCGTTTTGCCGAAGAGGCCTCGGTCCGTGATCGCGAGCGCCGTCTGCCCATTGCGGAACTGGATGAATTCTCCGCCAGCGGCCTGTGGGCCATCACTGTGCCGAAAGCCTACGGCGGCGCCGGGGTGTCTTATGTGACGGTCGCCGAGGTGATCAGGATCATCTCGGCCGCCGACCCTTCGTTGGGACAGATCCCTCAGAATCATCTGGGTATTCTCGACATCCTGTTACAGACCGGCACCGAAGAGCAGAAGCGCCATTACTTCGCCAAGGCGCTGGCGGGCTATCGCTTCGGCAACGCGTTCTCGGAGTCGAAAAGCAAGAACGCCGGTACTTTCCAGACCCGCATCCGCTTTGATGGCGAACGGGCCGTGGTGGACGGTGAGAAGTTTTACTGCACCGGAGCGTTGTTCGCTCACATTGTGCCTGTGGTGGGCGTGGATGAGCAGGACAATGCGTTTATCGCATTTGTGGAGCGCGACAGTCCCGGCCTGACCATCATCGATAGCTGGGATGGGTTCGGCCAGCGCACCACGGCCAGCGGTGGCGCTGTTCTGAGGGCCGTGACGGTGCCCAGAAGTGCAGTGATTCCTGCGCACCGGGCGTTTGACGAACCCACGGCGCATGGTCCGATTTCGCAAATCATTCAGGCGGCTGTCGACACTGGCATCGCCCACGGCGCGTTCGAGGAAACCCTCAGGCATGCGCGACTGGCGCGGCCGTGGATCGACAGCAAACAGGACTTCGGCTGGCAAGACCCGTTCAGCATCGCAACCATCGGCGATCTGCAATGGCGACTGCACGGCACCGACGCAATCCTGGCCAGGGCCGGGCAGGCTATCGATCAGGCGCTGGCCGAACCCAGTGAAGCCAGTGTTGCGCACGCTTCGGTGGTTGTCGCTCAGGCAAAGGTGCTGTCGGCGCAGATTGCCTTGCTGGTCAGCAGCAAGCTGTTCGAACTGGCCGGCACCCGCTCGGTACTGGGCTCGCTGAACCTGGATCGCCATTGGCGCAACGCCAGAACCCACACGCTGCACGATCCCGCTCGCTGGAAATATCACCTGATCGGCAATCGCGTACTCAACGGTGTCGCGCCGCCGCGCCATGCCTGGAACTGATCAAGGAGCAGTCATTTGTCTCATTCAATTATCGACACCCAACTGGCGGTTGCTGCCGAAGACCTGAACGACGCACGGCGAGGCTTGCAGCAGACCCTCGATTATCTGCGTGAACAGGGCCAGCCCTGGGCGTTCAGCGATGTGCAGCGCATCGTCGAGGAGCCTTACGTGATCGGCAAGATTGGCGATCTGCAGATCCGCATCGACTTGGCGGCAGCGCTGCTGGAGCGGGCACAGACGCTTGAAGGCTCTCCCGAGCCGCGCCTGATCGCCAGCACCGAAGCGGTCATTGCCAGTGCCGATGCGTTGCTGGCGGTGGACAACGTGCAGTACGAACTGACCGGCCAGCGTCAGTCCCTGCCGCCGCAGACCGGTCGTGAACCGCTGCGCTGGCACTATCAGGTGCTGGGCAACCATCGCCTCAACGGCGTTGCCCCGCCTCAGCTTCAGGAGTGACTGCATGTCCCGTCAAATTCGCCTCAATGCCTTCGACATGAACTGCGTGGGGCATCAATCACCGGGCCTGTGGGCCCATCCGCGTGACCGGTCCTGGCAATACAAGGACCTGGAGTACTGGACCGATCTGGCCAGGATTCTGGAGCGCGGCAAGTTCGATGGCCTGTTCATCGCAGATGTGCTGGGCATTTACGACGTCTATCGCGGCAACGGCGAGGCGGCGATACGCCAGGCCACGCAGGTGCCGGTCAATGATCCGCTGCAGTTGATTCCGCCGATGGCGCTGGTTACCGAGCATCTGGGCTTTGGGCTCACTGCGTCGCTGTCGTTCGAGCACCCGTACCCGTTCGCCCGACGTCTGTCGACCCTTGATCACCTGACCAAGGGCCGGGCAGGGTGGAACATCGTGACGTCCTACCTGGAAAGCGGGGCAAAAAATCTGGGCCAGAAAACCCTGACCGAACACGATGCCCGCTATGACTTCGCCGAGGAATACCTGGAGGTCTGCTACAAGCTCTGGGAAGGCAGTTGGGAAGACGGCGCGATTCTGCGTGACCGGGAGCGACGCGTGTTCAGCGACCCGAGCAAAATTCATGAGATTCGTCATGTCGGCAAGCACTTTCAGGTGCCCGGTATCCACCTGTGCGAACCCTCGCCACAGCGCACGCCTGTGTTGTATCAGGCCGGTGCGTCCAGCCGGGGCAAGCAGTTCGCCGCCGAGCATGCCGAATGCGTGTTTGTCGCCTCGCCGTCAAAAGTGCTACTGAAGAAAACAGTCGCCGACATTCGCCGGCGCACGGCCGAGGCGGGGCGGGATCCGTCCAGCGTGCTGATCTTCAACCTGCAGACCGTAATTTTGGGCGAGACCGATGTCAAGGCGAAAGCCAGGTTCGAGGAGTACAAAAGCTGGGTCAGCTATGAGGGTGCAATGGCGTTGATTTCCGGCTGGACCGGCATCGATTTCAGCCAGTTCAGACCCGATGAACCCCTCAGGCACGTGCATACCAATGCCATTCAGTCGGCCGTGGAAACGTTCTCCACCGCCGACCCCGATACAATCTGGACCCCGCAGGCACTGGCCGACTGGGTTGGCATCGGTGGTTTCGGTCCGCTGTTTGTCGGCAGCCCGGAAACAGTGGCCGACCTGTTGCAGGAATGGGTCGAAGACACCGATGTCGATGGCTTCAATCTGGCGTACGCACTGACGCACGAAACCTTCATCGATGCGGTCGAGCTGCTGGTGCCGGAGTTGCAGAAGCGCGGTGTGTACAAGACCGAATACGCTCAGGGCACATTACGCGAGAAGCTGTTCGACAACGGACCGCGTCTGCAGGCCTCTCATCCGGGCGCGGCGTTTCGTGATCTGGCAGCGTTGAATCGTCATCGCGAGCCGCAGAGCGCCTGAAGCGTCGGATCTTTCACTCATACCTTGGACAGGACCAGGCCAACCCGGCGTGCCGATCAGGCTGCCTGGTTCGGCCAGGGCTGGCTTCAGCCTCGATGCCAGATTCGCCAGCCCTCAGGCCCCGGCCCGTTCGGACCAGGTCCTGAGCCCCGCCAGACAGCCTCCCTCCTGATGTAACCAGCCTGTATGCCCCGTCGCTGAGCCTTCGTGTCACCGTTTACAAGGTCACGGGTGATGGCCGGAATCTGTAATCATCTCTGCGGCTAATCTTTGAATCGAGAGACGCCCCAAACGTTGTACCTGCACCTGCCGCGTAGTTGGGCGTCATCGCCTCGCGCTGCAGTCTCGTTCCATCATGAACAGGAGTTCTCATGAAACCGACGATGCCGAGTCGTTCCAGCGTGTTTGCGCTATTGGTCATCTCCCTATTTCCGCTGACCCCGGCGCTGGCCAGGACGCCGTCTTCGAATGTGGCCGATAACCTTGCCCAACTGCCGGTTGTCAAACCGGTTACTGCCTGCGCTGCGCTGACCCAGACCGATCTGAGTGAGATCGGCGGGGCCGGCAGCCGTGTGGTGTCAGCCAGCGAATCCAGCCGTGATGGCGTGGCGGTGTGCGCCGTGGAAGGCCTGCTGGCACCGCAAATTGGTTTCAAGCTGGAACTGCCGACTGCCACTTGGGCGCAGCGTTATCTGCAAGTCGGCTGCGGCGGCTTTTGTGGTCACAGTGATTCAAGACCGGGCGTCGCCGACAGTTGCAAACCGCTCAAGACGGGCGCGTTCGCCGTGGCGTCCACCGACATGGGGCACAAGACGGTAGACACCACGTTTGGTGACGATCCGCAGAAGCGTGCAGACTTCGCTCATCGCGGCGTGCATCTCACGGCGCTTGCGTCGAAGAAGCTGATCCACGCGTTTTATGGCCGCAAGGCCGAGTACACGTATTTCACTGGCTGTTCGGACGGTGGCCGTGAAGCGCTGATCGAAGCTCAGCGTTACCCGGAAGACTTCAATGGGATCATTGCGGGCGCCGCTGCGCTGAATTTTCAGGTGCAGAAAGTGTTTTTTCATGGATGGATGGCGCGCGCCAACACAGGTCCTGATGGCAAACCGATCATCCTCGCGTCTCGCCTGCCGATTCTGCACAAGGCTGTGCTGACCCAGTGCGATGTGCTGGATGGACAGATCGATGGTCTGATCTCCGACCCCAGGCTCTGCCGTTTCGACCCCTCGGTGGTGCAGTGCAAAGTATCTGCCGACACCGCCAAGTGCCTCACGGCGCAGGAAGTGGAGGCCGCACGGCGCATTTACGATGGTCCGAAAGATCCGGTCAGTGGAGAGCGGCTGATCGTGGGCGGTCCGCAACCCGGATCGGAACTGGCTTGGGCGGGGCTGTTTGTACCCCTTTCTGCCGATCAGCCTAACGTCAGTCAACAGATCGCCGAACAGTCCATTCGCAGTCTGGTGTTCGAAAACAACCCTGCGGCGGACTTCAAGCTGGTCGAACTACGCTTCGACAAAAGCACCTTCGAACGCCTGCGCCCGTTGCACGCGCTTTATGACGCGACCAATCCCGATCTTGCTCCTTTCGCCAGCCGTGGTGGCAAGCTCATTCTCTGGCACGGCTGGGCTGATCCTCAGGTCTCGCCCCTGAACACACTGGCCTACCACGAGGCGGTCGAGGCACACATGGGCAAGGCCCGCACCGAATCCTTCACCCGGCTGTACATGCTGCCCGGTGTCTACCATTGCGGCCGTGGAGAGGGGCCGAGCGAGGTGGACCTGCTGACGCCGATCATGGCCTGGGTGGAAAAAGGTCAGGCGCCAGATGCCATCGTTGCCCGTCAATATCAGCCGGTGCCGGTTGATAAGGTCTTTGCGGCCAGCCTGCCGACGTTCATGACCAGGGAAGACATTTCCAACCGCGGCCGCACACGCAAGGTGTTCCCGTATCCGTACATGGCCGAGTACGACCACAAGGGCTATTCGAAACGCGCCAACAGTTACCAGCGCTCGGAACCCCTGACCGCTGAAAAGACACCGAAATGGGTAGGCAGCGGCTTCTTCCAACCTTACGAGCCGTTGCAGCGCTGATGAAGCAGGGCATGAGCACGACCAGGTGCAGACTGGTCGCGTCCATGCCCCGTGCGCGACGCAACGCATTTTCTGCCAGGCAATAAAAAACCCCGTCAGTCGAAACTGACGGGGTTTTCAAGAGTGGAGGCCGAGGTCGGAATCGAACCGGCGTAGGCGGATTTGCAATCCGCTGCATAACCATTTTGCTACTCGGCCTCAAACATCCGATGCGTTACTGCTGCATCAAACGTTGTAAACTTTTCGGAAGAACATTTTCTTTGTCTTCCAACCCATTGAATCTAAAGGGTTTTTTTCAATTCCCCAGTCGGGAATGGACGCAATTCTGTACTGGTTCGAATGGCATGTCAAGAACGGGGCGAAAATAATTCATCGCGTGCCTCAACGATGGTGCGTTCTATCAGACTTTTGAAGTCGACTTCGGCCAGACAGCGTCCCGGCCCTGACTCAACCCGCCACCCGCATCCGACGCTCTTCGCGCAATTGCTCAAGTTCCGAGGGCGTGCGGGCCAGAAGCCTCAAGGCGAAATCATGAGGGGTCGTATCGCGTTCCTGTGCTGCCCGCAGGAACGCAGAGCGTGCGTGTTCCGCACGACGTTCGCTGATGAACAGGCCGCCGGGATGACGATTGAAGTTGGCCAGTTCCTGCTGAAGCTGTTCATTGCGACGGATGAAGATTTCGAGTGCCTGGCTGATCTGGGTGTCCGTGAAAAGCATGTGTTTCTCTCCTTGAAAATATCGACCGATACCTCTATCGGCGGACTTGAAAAAATAGTGTGCGCAGTTCGTCGGTGAATGCTTGCCCACGCGAGCAGTCAGCGCCGGACGTCTGGTGCCCACCAGGGTTTTCAGGCTCAGAGTGAACAGGTGTTCGTCTGGCTCTGAATGCCTTCATGGATGGCCGCGATGGTGTGCGGCGGCATTTGCTCGATGACAAGAAATGTCGGCGCTTCAAACACCTGTAAAACCAGTGTGCAGGGCGCGTTCAATCGAGCCGACTCAGCCTCCAGTGCCGATAAGTGCCTCGCGTGGTTCGCTGCGATTTCACTGAGAGTTGACACGGTGTATCTCCTGATAACTGATCGGCGTTCCAAGGGGGGCTGACACGTCAGAAATACATCGTTCCGGCGCTGTTATAATCCTCATTGCAAGCCGCGAGCCATGCAGCGCCACGGTCTGCGTCAAATCTGACGAGCGGACCCGAGTCGCCGTTTTCGTTCCGCTTGTCTGATTTCAGACACTTCCGGCTGCGCGATTCTCTCAACTGTCACGCAGATAACTGCAACGCGGATTGAGGAACTGATGATGAGTATTGACGACAACGGACCTGAAAACGCTTATCCCGGTCCGGCAGAGCCCGGTGATGAGGAGGCATATCCAGACACAGAAAGTGACCGTCCTGACGACGAGGACAGTTCTCGAGACGACCTGAGTGACGACCCGGACATGCCGGTCAATCCTCCGGTCGACGAAACAGAGGTTCCGTCGCTGGGCAGCGGTGCCTGAAGTACTGGATCGAGTGCCAGCCCCCGCCCAGGCGGGGGCTGTTGCGAAGTGCTGTTTACGACTGTTTACGGGCTTCAGTCATCTTGCGTGTCATGACCTGACTGAACAGATCTTCAAGTGCTTCGATATCCTGCGCCGGCAATGCCTCGATACAGGCCAGGCCCATTAAAAAACCTTCGCCCACACCACCTGCCGTCGCCAGTTCCAGCAGGCCGTCAGCGAATTCAATTCGTTGCACGATTTCTGCCGCCTGGAATTTTATGGCGGGCACGATGGCCATCTCGTCGAGTTTCATCGTTGCGTACCTCGTGAGCTGAGGGCAAACAAGCCGTTCGTCACGCCGTCATTGCACGATTCGAAGCGACCATTTGCTCGCGTGTAAGTTGGCCCCAGGAGGCCGTGAACCGGTCAAACAATGCATTTCGGTTTTGCGCCATACGTGCCTTGTCTGCTGCGTTCACGGCCGACGTCAATTCCGGCAACGTCAATTCGGTGCAGTAGGCCGGTGTGCCTGGTTGCTGACGCCATGAGCCTTCGAGACCACCCGTGGCCAGCGCATCGAAGCCCGTATCTTCTACAAGTCTCTGCGCAATGGCCACCGCAATCACGTTATCGCCCGCTACAGGCAAGGCAATACGTGAAGAAGATCCTGCGGGTTTGCCCTGTTCAACCAGTGTCGCTGCAAGCACCGCGTTCCATGCCTTGACGACGGGACGGCCGATCTGCTCGCTGATCCAGACGCTCTCGGCTTTGCCGTCGTCGATTTCCTTGATCGCTCCATCACGAACAGGGTAGTAGTTGGACGTATCAATCACGACGGTTGACTCGCAGGCTTTGCTCAATGTGTCCCGAAGGTCCGGGTATTTTGCAAAAGGTATCGAGAGAATGACGACGTCAACATCCGCCACCGCGCCTTCCTTGGCCACGGCGCGTGCGCCGAGCTCGTCGGCTAGCGCTTGAATGCTCTTGGGGTCTTTGGAGTTCGCCAGTTTGACGTCATGGCCGCACGCTGCGAGTTTGCGGGCGAGGGTAGAGCCAATGTTGCCTGCGCCGATAATTCCGATTTTCATTTGGATCAACTCCCTACTGTGATTTGGCTGGGTGTGCGAATGCGTTAAGCGTGTCGCGAAGGTCAAGCAAACCCTCGGCAGTGAGCTGACACGCTGATTCGATCTTCTCGGTAATGCCCCAAAGCTCATGCCGCAGCGCCTCGCCTGCGGCAGAAAGCGCCACGAGCACCCGGCGTTCATCGGTTCGATCACGGGTTCGAGTGACTACGCCCAGAACCTCAAGCCTCTTCAACAGCGGCGTAATGGTGCCGGTGTCCATGCCCAGCTTCGTGCCAAGGTCACCCACAGCGCGGGGCTCTGCACGGAAAAGCTCAAGCATCACGAGATACTGGGGGAATGTCAGGCCAAAGGGCTCCAGCAGGGGCTTGTGGAGTCGCGCCATCCGGTTTGCTGCGCTGTAAAGCGCGAAAGACAGTTGCTGGCCGACTTCACGGCGGTCGGGGGTATCGTTTTGATCAGGCATTTATCTAGCTGGCTATTATGTAGTGTGCTAGATAATTTAGCGGGTTTGGCGCGGAAGAGCAAACCATGGGTCTGGCTGACAGTAGGGAGGGTCGGGGTTTTGCGATTTCGTGAGCCCACGAATGCGATCACGCATCAGGTTGCCAGTGTATCGCCCCGACGTGATGCCGCCGGGGCGGTGAGGGCAGGATCAGTGCTGAACGGCCCTGAGCGAATGATGGGCATCACTCTCGGGTTCGGCACAGCCTGAAGGGTTTTCTCCCCATTTTTCAGGGCTGATATCGGCAGCCCGGAGCAACTGTCTGTGATGGTCGATAACGCGTTCAAGCGAATCGATCCGATTCCATGAGTCAGAGGCACCTCTCAACAGATCGGCTATCCGGCTGTCTGCTGCCCTGAGCTTCGTCGAAAGCTTTTCCCGCTCGGCCGAGACGGTGTTGTGCATGTCGATCATCTTGGCCAGGTGCTGGCGATATCGACTTACTTCGGCGCGTAATAATCGGTTTTCCTCATTCACGATATGGGCACGCTGCCGGATCATTTGTTCTTCAGTCGGGTTGTAAGCCCAATCGTCGGCGATATCTGTGTCCATGACTGTATTCTCGATGTCTGTATGGATATACAGTAATCGAGAATTTCTAGTTTGGGGAGTGGTGTTCGTCGGCAGGACGCCGGGGAGGGGAGAAAAAGGTAGATTGCGGAGCGCTAAATAAAATTGCGGAGCAAAAACAAAAAAGGGTCAGGCAGAAAACTGCCTAACCCTTTGATTTAAATGGTGCCCCGAGCCGGGGTCGAACCGGCACGTCCAAAGGACGAGGGATTTTAAGTCCCTTGCGTCTACCAATTTCGCCATCGGGGCGGTAGCGCCAAGTGCGGGGAATATATACATCTCGCCATCGCTAAGCAAGCTCGCACACGCTTCGAAGGGTACAGGATGTGACGCGGGTGTCGAAAAAAATCCTTCGATAAATCAGGGGGCTACGAAATCCTGTCCACGTACTGGGTGTCAGGGCGGCGAGGGCAGCAGTCGTCCAGGCGCTACCGGACATCAACTGGCCGTACGGGACTGGCGTATCTTTCGACACTTTTGTCTGTTTACCGATGTCGATCCGATAAGCGCCAGTTGAAATCTTCTAGGTGATATAGGAAAAAAGTCTCTGCGTGATCAGAGGAGAGGCGTGAGCCTGAAGGCGATGCCCCTGCGGTGACGAGTAAATCCGGTTGGGCAGCCCCGGGCGATCTATGAACAATTTGATTTGAGCGCTGATTTTCACAGCGGGCATGGACGGTCAGGGTCATGAGCGATATAGGCACGAGATTGAAGCAGGAGCGCAAGCGTCTGGGGCTTTTACAGCGTGAACTCGGACACTTCGGAGGTGTTGCTGCCAATGCACAGGGAAAGTATGAAAGTGGTGAGCGTGTACCCAGGGCCGATTACCTGGCTGCGGTTGCCAATGTGGGGGTGGATGTTCTGTATGTGTTGACTGGCAGGCGCGCGGCCGGCGTTGAACTGGAGAGCATTGTGCAACGGATGAGCTGCGCAGTAGGCTCGTCTGATGTCATCTTTGTGGAGGTTCAGCATGCGGTGCGTCACCTTGTGGCGACGATCGAAGAGCTGTCCCATGCCTATGACACGGGGGGCAGAGAGGCGCAGGCCAGTATCGTGGAGTTGCCGGTCACGGCAGAGCAGTGACCGGTACAGCCGAGTGGTTTCAAAAAGCGATCAGGCTTTGACCTTCTCGGCCTCAGCCTCGATGCGGTCCGCCAGCGTGCGCAGGTAGCTGGCCAGCGCGACTTCTTCCAGCCTCAGTCCCTTGCGCTGTCTGAGGCGCGGGAGCTTGGCCAGATTGCCGAGCAGAAAGCCCTCGAGCACCGCTGGATGGATGTAGCACTTGCGGCAGATGGCGGGGGTGTTGCCCAGCTGTTTCGAAACGGCCTTGACCATGTCGACGATGTGCTTTTTCGCGTCGGCTTCCGGCTCCCAATGCAGTTTCTGAAGGGTAGCCAACGCCAGCGCGCTTGCAGCCCAGGTTCTATAGTCCTTGGCTGTGAAGTCCGATCCCGTAAGGCTTTGCAGGTAAGCATTGATGTCCGAAGACGTGACCGTATGGCGCACGCCATCATCGTCCAGGTACTGAAACAGATTCTGGCCGGGCAGTTCCATGCAGCGTTTGATCACGTTGGCCAGGCGCCGGTCTTTTACCGTGACACTGTGCTCGACGCCACTCTTGCCGCGAAACTCGAACATGATTTGCCCGCCTTTCACTTCGACGTGCTTGTTGCGCAGTGTGGTCAGGCCATAGGAGCGATTTTCCTTGGCGTACTGGCTGTTGCCGATGCGGATCAGCGTGGCATCGAGCAATGAAACCACCGTCGCCATGACCTTTTCCCTGCCCATGCCTGGCTGGGCGAGCTGTGCCTCGATCTGCTTGCGAACCTTGGGCAAGGCATGGCCGAACTCGATCATGCGCGAATACTTGTCCTGATCGCGGATCTCGCGCCAGCGCGGGTGATAGCGGTACTGCTTGCGGCCACGCGCATCACGCCCCGTTGCTTGCAGATGGCCATTGGGATCGGCGCAGATCCAGACGTCGGCGTAGGCGGGCGGCACGGCGAGCGCATTGATGCGCTTGATCTCCGACTCGTCCTTGATGCGCTCGCCCTTGGTGTCGAAGTAGGCGAACTTGCCGCGCAGTATCTTGCGCGAGAACCCCGGCTGGCTGTCGTCTACATAATGCAGGTCGCTGGCGAGTGGACTGATGATGGTCGAGTCAGGCATGGCAGAATTCCAGAGGCAGTTAAAAGCACTGACCGCGACGTTTTGCGGTGGTGCCGTTTATTTGCATCTGGTGTGCGACCGATCGCCATTACGCGAGTACGGCCACGGCCTTGATCTGCGCCCAAAGCGATTGCCCGCGATGCAGTTTCAGATGATCGCAGGAATAACGGGTGATACGGGCCAACAATGGCGTCCCGCCTGCGTCCAGCCGGACCATTACATGGGCCGAGTTGTCGGCAACCATTTCTTCTACGACTGTCACCGGTAATCGGTTCAGGATGCTGCTCTGATCGTCCGGCTGCAGATTGAGGCTGATATCACGGGCCTGCACCTTGATGCGCAGCGGCGTGCCTGGCTGCATGTCGGCATGTGCTACGCGCATCGAGAGCTTGCTGTCGGGCAGGGTGATGGTCAGCAGTTGGTAGTGAGGATCGTAGGCGCTTACCGTGCCATCGATCACGACACCTGCGTCATCGCCCATGGCCAGCGGTAGATCAAGGCGCGCCAGGGTTTCCCGGATAGGCCCGCTGGCCAGCACGCTGCCAGCCTCAAGCACTACCAGATGATCGGCCAGACGCGCCACTTCGTCCTGAGCATGGCTGACATAGAGCATCGGAATATCCAGCGCCCTGTGCAGACGTTCCAGATAGGGGAGGATTTCGCTTTTACGACGACTGTCCAGCGCTGACAGCGGTTCATCCAGCAGCATCAGGCGCGGACTGGTCAGCAGCGCACGGGCGATGCCGACGCGCTGACGCTCACCGCCGGAAAGCTTGTCAGGGCGTCGGTCGAGCAAGTGATCGATACCCAGCAACTTAGTAGCCTGCTGTAACTCAATGCTGCGCCGATTGCGGGCAATCCGTTTGAAGCCGAACTCCAGATTGTCCCTGACGGACAGGTGCGCAAACAGGCTGGCTTCCTGAAACACATAGCCTATGGAGCGTTTGTGGGGTGCCAGAAAGATGTTCTTGCTGGTGTCCTGCCAGACTTCGTCGTTGACCCGGATGACCCCTTCGTGCGCCTTTTCCAGACCTGCGATGCAGCGCAGGCAGGTGGTCTTGCCTGAGCCCGAAGGGCCGTAAAGCGCGGTCACGCCGGAGCCGGGCAATGTCAGGTCCAGGTCCAGGTGGAAGTCGGGATAGTTCATCTGCAGGCGTACGTCGACACGCGATGCCATGGCTCAACTCCAACCTGTTCTGGATTTGCCACTGGAATAGAGCGCCAGCAGGACCAGAAATGAAAAGACCAGCATTGCTCCGGCCAGCCAGTGGGCCTGCAGGTATTCCATGGATTCGACGTGGTCGAAGATCTGCACCGACACCACCCGGGTCTTCTCGGGGATGTTGCCACCGATCATCAATACCACCCCAAATTCACCGACCGTGTGCGCAAACCCTAAAATCGCGCCGGTAATAAAGCCGGGTTTTGCCAGCGGCACGATCACATGGAAGAACGTGTCCCATGGGCCTGCCCGCAACGTTGCGGCCACTTCCAGCGGGCGTGGGCCGATGGCTGAAAAGGCGTTTTGCAGAGGTTGCACCACGAATGGCATCGAGTAGAGAACCGAGCCGATCACCAGACCGGTAAAGCTGAACGTCAGCGTTCCCAGCCCCAGACTCTGGGTGAGTTGACCGATGGCACCGTTGGGCCCGAGCAGCAGCAACAGATAGAACCCGATGACGGTGGGCGGCAGAACGAGGGGCAGGGCGACGACGGCACCGACCGGACCCTTGAGCCACGAGTCGGTGCGCGACAGCCACAGCGCGATGGGCGTGCCGATCACCAGCAGGATCACGGTGGTCAACGAGGCGAGTTTCAGCGTCAGCCAGATCGCCGCGATGTCGGCGCTTCCCAGCGGCATTTACAACTGGTATCCGTACGACTTGATGATGGCGGCCGCTTGCGGGCCCTTCAGGTAGTCGACCAGCGCCTTGGCTGCCGCGCTGTCCTTGCCCTTGTTGAGAATCACTGCATCCTGTTTGATCGGGTCATGCAAGGCAGCCGGAACGATCCATGCTGAGCCGCTGGTCAGTTTGCCGTCCTTGTAAATCTGCGACAGGGCGACGAAACCCAGTTCCGCATTGCCGGTGGAGACGAACTGATAAGCCTGAGTGATGCTCTGGCCTTCGACGATTTTCGCCTTGGTGGTTTCTGTCAGGCCCAGCTTGCCCAGCACCTGAGTGGCCGCCAGCCCGTAAGGCGCGGTCTTGGGGTTGGCAATGGACAGGTGCTCGTACTGGTGGGTCTTGAGCACGTTGCCTTGATCGTCGACGTACCCTGGCCTGGCAGACCACAGCGCGAGCGTGCCAATGGCGTAAGTGAAGCGCGAGCCCTTGACGGTGTCGCCTTCCTGTTCGAGTTTTGCAGGCGTGGTGTCATCGGCCGACAGGAATACTTCGAATGGCGCGCCATTCTTGATCTGGGTGTAAATCTGGCCTGTCGCACCAAAGGCGGCGACCAGCTTGTGACCGGTATCGCGCTCGAAATCCTTGGCGATGGCCTGGACAGGTGCCGTGAAGTTGGCGGCTACGGCGACCTGAACCTCGTCGGCGAAGACAGAAGAGGTGCTGGCGAGCGTGACAGCAAGCGCGGTGAATTTCAGAACGGTTCGCAGCGGGGACGCGTGCATGCAGCAACTCCGGTAGATGAATGATGCGGCGCCGTACAGAAGGCGTTTCGCTATATATTTAAATATATAGCGATCCTTCCTCTTTCTGAAAGCGATGTTTCAAGCGCGATTCAAAATGCGCAGTGCGTTGTCCGCCAGTTGCCGGGTCAGTTCACCCGCCGTGAGCGAGTGCTTGATACCGACCGCCTGGCCGGCCCAGAGGTTCATGAAGTCGCCGTTGCCCTGAGGTTCGGCCTTGGCCCGCAACGGCATCAGCGCGCCGCCAGCCAGCGGGAAGGTCGGTGCCAGCGGGCTCATCGGGCCGACCTCACGCATGATCCGGTTCATGATGCCGCGCGCCGGGCGGCCGGTGAACAGGTTGGTCACCGCCGTCTCGCTGTCCTTGGCCACACTGAGCGCCTGGCGATGTGGCTTGCTGACCCTGGCTTCCGGGCAGAACAGATACGCCGTGCCCACTTGCACAGCACAGGCGCCCAATACGAACGCCGCCGCTACGCCGCGCCCATCGGCAATACCGCCTGCTGCGATCACCGGAACGTCGACAGCGTCAGCGACCTGAGGCACCAGTGCAAACGTGCCCACTTGGGTGTGCAACTGATCGCTGAGAAACAGTCCACGGTGCCCGCCTGCTTCATAGCCCATGGCGATGATTGCATCGCAGCCGCGCTGTTCCAGCCAGATGGCTTCTTCAACGGTGGTCGCTGAAGAAATGATCTTCGCGCCGGTGGCGCGCACGCGGTCCAGTAGCGCCTGCTCGGGAAGGCCGAAGTGAAAGCTCACGACTTCAGGTTTCAACTCCTCTACTAGCGCGCAACTGTCACTGTCGAACGGTGCGCGATTGGAAGCCGGCGTCGGTGCATCGAAGTCTGCACCCAGTTCTTCGTAGTAGGGTTTTAGCGTCATCTTCCAGCGATCGGCTTGCAGCGCGTCAAAAGGCGGCGGCTGGTGGCAGAAGAAATTCAGATTCAGCGGCGCGCTGCTGTCCTGCCTGAAGGCCGTCACTTCTTCACGGACTTGCTCAAGGGTGAGCAGGGCGCATGGCAACGACGCCAGACCGCCCGCATTGGCAACGGCAATTGCCATGGACGATCCGGTCGCGCCAGCCATCGGGGCGTGGAGAATCGGCAATTCGATATTGAAGAGTTCCAGAATGCGAGTGTCTGGCCAAAGGCTCATGCGGGGGCTCCTGATCCGTGGCAGTAAGAAAGCTTTCATTTGAGCGCGGCATGCAGGGTTTGGCAATCGACTCGTTCGGCAGGTTGCAGCGGTTACTGACGGTCCTGTTGACATAAGAGACGATCGGTCTAATATCGTCTGCATGACGACATTACCCAACCCGGCGGTCCAGCCCCGCCGTCCCGGCCGCCCACCCAAAGTGGACCGCGACAATCTCGAAACTCGTGAAACGCTGCTGCGTCGCGGCCTTGAAGTGCTGACGGAACAGGGCTTTTCCGCGACCGGGATTGACTACATTCTCAAGGAAATTGGCGTCCCCAAAGGGTCGTTCTACCACTACTTTCCCAGTAAGGAAGCGTTCGGTCGCGCTGTCCTGGACGAATACTGCCGATATTTCGCGCAACGTCTGGACCGGTGGTTTCTGGACGAAAGCCTCTCGCCTCTGGAACGACTGGTCGGTTTCGTGCAAAGCGCCAAGGCAGGCATGGCCCGTCACGATTATCGACGCGGTTGCATGGTCGGTAACCTGGGGCAGGAAGTCTGCCTGCTGCCGGACGCTTTCCGCGAGGTTCTGGAGCAGACATTGCTCGATTGGCAATCCAGGCTCGCCGTTTGCCTGCGTGCTGCTCAAAAGCATGGCGAACTGGCCGGGGATGCGAACTGCAATGAGCTGGCTGCATTTTTCTGGATCGGTTGGGAGGGCGCCGTGCTGCGTGCCCGGTTGGTCAAGAGCGATACCCCGTTGAACACATTCATTGCCGGCTTCCTTCGCGGATTGCCTCAATGAGCTTTGTGGTCTATTTAAAGACGATCGGTCTAAATTGGAGGCAACCATGCCGGTAAGCACATTCAACGCCATTGTGATTGATAAGGATGAGTCGGGTTATCACGTGAAGCTGACTGCCGTGGACGCGGCGGACCTGCCGCAGGGCGACGTCACCGTGCTTGTTTCCCACAGTACGCTCAACTACAAGGACGCACTGGCGCTGACCGGTCAGAGCCCCATTGTCCGCAAGTTTCCCATGGTGCCGGGTATCGATCTGGCGGGTGTCGTCGAGCACAGCCAGGCTTCGGCCTTCAAACCCGGTGACAAAGTGTTGTTGAACGGCTGGGGTGTGGGCGAAGGGCACTGGGGCGGTCTCGCGCAAAGGGCCCGGCTGAAGAGTGAATGGCTGATTCCACTGCCGGATGCGTTCACGCCCAGTCAGGCAATGGCCATCGGCACGGCAGGTTACACGGCGATGCTCAGTGTCATTGCGCTGGAAAAGCATGGCGTGAAGCCTGAACACGGTGAGGTACTGGTGACCGGGGCCAATGGAGGGGTGGGCAGCTTCGCCATCGCCATTCTGGCGAAGCTCGGCTATCAGGTCGTCGCCTCCACAGGGCGTGTCGCGGAAAGTGACTATCTGAAGCAGTTGGGCGCTGCGCGGATCATCGACAGAACCACGCTGTCCGAGCCGGGTCGTCCATTGGCCAGGGAACAGTGGGCCGCTGCCGTGGACTCGGTGGGCAGCCACACGCTGGTCAACGTCTGCGCCGGGATCAAGTACCGCGGCATCGTTGCCGCCTGCGGCCTGGCGCAGGGTATGGATTTTCCGGGCTCGGTGGCGCCGTTCATTCTGCGCGGGGTGACGCTGGCCGGGATCGACAGCGTCACCCGGCCTCACTCGGATCGTGTTGAAGCCTGGTCGAGACTGGCCGCCGATCTGGATGCTTCGTTGCTGCCACTGATCAGTCGGGAGATCGGCCTGAGTGAAGTGATCGACATCGCGCCGCAACTGATTGCCGGTCAGGTGCGCGGTCGCGTGGTGGTGGATACCGGTCGATAGGGTAAACAGGCTGGACGTGTTTGCCCGGAGCAAAGGCTTTGCTCACTTCGGCCCCTCACAGCAACTCGCCGGGGGGGCGAAGGTGGCTGAGCCTTGCGCTCGGCTCACTGACCGGGATAACCATTCGTTCAGGTATCAAGGTGTTACGCAGGTTTGATCAGGTGCAGCGTGCTAAAGTCAGTGCTCTGAACCGATTGAACGTGTCTGGCTGTTTGGCTGGCACTTGCACCACAAAGGCCTTGTCCGACATGTCGCACGATCCATCCTCCGACCAGGCTGCAAGCCCCAGGCAGTCGCCTTCGTTACCGGACGTCAGCAATCCGCTGCAGCTTTACCTGGCCCGTCTCGCTCCCTCCAGCCGTCTGACCATGAAATACGTTCTGCAGGACGCTGCCGACCGGCTGGGGATGGTCGATGTCGACATCTTCGACATACCCTGGCACACCCTGCAACCCGGTCATGTGACCGCACTGGTTTCGGCGTTGCGCGAGGATGACTACGCGCCCAATACTACCTCGCTGTACGTCAACGCGATTCGCGGTGTGATGAACGAAGCGTGGCGCCATGACCTGATCAGCCACGATCAGTTGCTGAAAATCCGCTCCATCAAACCGGTTAACGGGACGCGGTTGGCAAAGGGAAGGAATATTCGGCGCACACTCATTCGCGAATTGATGGAAGTCTGCGCCGCCGATCCCAGGCCGCAAGGTCGGCGGGACGCGGCGATCATCGCGATTCTGTACGGTTCGGGAATGCGCAAGTCGGAATCGGTGAATCTGGACCTGGCTCAGGTGGACTTTGCCGAGCGCAGCCTGCGGGTGACGGGCAAGGGCAACAAGCAACTGATCAAATACGCGCCCGAGTGGGCATTCGGCGCGCTGAATGACTGGCTGGAACTGCGTCGCTCCTGCCTGCCGCCGGGGCAGGACGATGATCCTTTCTTGTTCAACCGGATTCGCCGGGGCAGCAACATCACCCGTGAGCGCATCACCAAGCACGCGATCTATTTCATTGCCAAACAGCGTGGGCAGCAGGTGGGTGTCAACATCATGCCTCACGACTTCCGACGCTCGTTCATTACACGGGTCATCGAAGAATACGATTTGTCGATCGCTCAGAAGCTGGCCCATCACACGCACATCGCAACCACTGCCAGCTACGACATGCGCAGCGAGAACGAGCGACGCAACGTGGTGGACCGCTTCGATCTGTAGCGTCGATCCACAGGCAAAAAAAAAGCCACCTCACTGGGGTGTGGGGTGGCTTAAAGATCTAACCAAAGGAGTGATGAAGAAGAGCAAATATTCATCGGCATCGCGATGCGGATTCGCGCCGCCGGGAAACATGTTCATTCATCGAAGGCAACAGTAACACCGGCCGCAAAAAACCGATTATCAGCATTGTCGATAGTGACTATCACCGAGCGTAACTTGCTGCAAACCCGGGCATTGCCCGGCATGTTCCGCGTCCTGAAACGCTCTTACCTCATTGTTAACGTCAAGATGCACTAAGGCAGAACATAAGCCTTTGGATCAAACGTTCTCCAGAATTCAGACGCCTGCAAAAGCGAATACGTTGCGGTATAGCCGTACGGAGTCGTAGGTTTGTCTGCGGCTGTTTACGCGCGCGGCCATTCAGAAAGTCGATTCGACCGCTCTGATCTATCAAGGGATCGGATAGCCAATTGTTGCCGCGAATTTCATGCTTTGCCCCACTTACAACACACGGGTCTGAGCATGGAAAAGTTCGATATACACCGTAAAACCGACTTCGATGCCCTGGTACATGAGTATGGGCTCGACGGCAGTCGTCTATTGCCCTGGGAAGGCTACCCGATGCCGTTTGCAGGCGGCTGGTGTGTGGTGCGTCCGGGTACCCGCAGCGAGGCGCATACCCAGATCGATCAGGAAATATTCATCGCCATCAAAGGCAGTGCCCGACTGGTGGTGGGCGACAAGGTCATGCCGTTCAACGTGGGCGACATCGCGGCCATTCCGAAACATACCAACCATTACGTCATTAATGATTCCGATGAGGACTTTCATTTCTACGTGGTGTGGTGGGACATGAACTACGTCAATGCGTTCGTCGAGCAACACTGCGAAACCACGGGGTGCCTCGATGACTAAGTACATTGTCACCATCACGCCGCCCACGCCCAACGGCGATTTGCACATCGGTCATATTGCAGGTCCGTTTCTGGCTGCCGATGTCTTCACCCGCGTTCAACGTCAGCGCGGTCACGAGTGTGTGCTGCTGTCCTACTCGGACGACTATCAGTCATACATGTTGCGCAAGGGCCTGGAAACCGGCATTGACTCGGTAGAACTTGCCAATCGCAACTCGGACCGGATCGAAGCCTCGCTGGCGGCGATCAACATCCAGCCGGACAACTGGATGCGGCCTTACGACAACCATTGGTTCGCCGAGGCGGTTGCCGACGTGTTCAACAAAGTCCGCGATGCAGGGCTGATCGAGTTTCGCGATTCGAGCGAACCTTACTGCCCTGACTGCGATGTCTGGGGTTACGAAGCGTTTGCGCGCGGCAACTGCAATTACTGCGGAGTCGAGTCCGACGCCAGCCAGTGCGAAAACTGCGCTCAGGCACCTGACGCGCAGTTGATGACGGGGCTGCACTGCAAGCTGTGCAAACAGCCTTCGCAATGGAAAACCGCACACCGAGCATTCCTGAAACTGGCAGCCTGCAAGCCTGCGCTGCGTGACCGGCTGCTGGACCGCCAGTGGCGCAGTCCGCTGAACGCCTGGTTGCGCGACACCCTGGAGCACATCCACGACTGGGGCGTCACACGTCCGCACGATGGCGGCCTCGATCTTGAGGCTGACGGCTCGTGCCGGGTGCACACCTGGTTCATGGGGCTGCCCGGCTATATGGCCGCGTTTCGCGAATACGCCGACCGCATCGGTCGTCCGGAGCTGTTCCGTCAGTACTGGCAGTCGGGGCAGGGCACGCTGGTGCATTTTCTTGGCTTCGATTGCGTATTCAGCCACGCCGTTGTCTACCCGGCGCAGCTGTCAGTGATGGATGACATCCGCGTTCAACAGCGCTTTGTGCCCAACCAGTTTCTCAAGCTGGACGGACTCAATCTGTCGACCAGCCGCAATCACGCCATCTGGGTCGGGGATCTGGCCCGCGAAGCCTGTGCCGACAGCGCCCGTCTGTATCTGGCGAGCATCGCGCCGGAGGAGAGCGAGGGCGACTTTCGTCTGCAGCACTTTCTGAAATGGCGCGCGGACGTGTTCGAAGCGTTCTTCCCGGCCTTGCTCGCAACCGGCGAGCAGCGCGACAGCAGTTGGTGGAGCGGTGTGTGCGGTGCCGACGCCGGTCTGCTGGAAGCGCTGCGTCTGCAGTGGAGCAAGGCCTGCGAGCCGAATCAGTTTTCCATGAAAGGCATGGCGCAGGTGCTGCTGGATGTGATTGCCATCACTCGCACGCGCCTGGCGGAAGGGCGACAGGTCAGCCATCTCGCAGCCTTCATCGCGGTCATCGGCAAGGCGCTGATCCCCGAGATGTCGGCACGGATTGTCACCGCCTTCGATTTGCCCGAAGCCCGGGTCAACGCCACGGTCATGTCGGGATCGGCTGCCGAATACTCCATCTGAACGGACTCTCCACGATGTTCATCGAACATGAAATAGCGGTCATAGGCGCCGGGATCACCGGTGCCAGTATCGCGGCGAAGCTATGCAGCGCAGGGGTGTCGGTCGCGCTGATCGACAAGGGGGCAGCAGGCAGCCTCGGGGCCAGCGGCTACTCCGGCGGGCTGGTGCGCCTGTACGACAACGATCCGCTACTGATGGAGCTGGCGGCTTATTCCATCGGCCGGATGGAAGAGGGCGTGTTCGCCACGACTTACCGCCAGGCACTCAGGCGCACCGGTGTTATCTACCGCGCGGCCCCCGATCAACTGGACAACCTGTGCCGCGCCATCGAGCACTATGGCAGTGAGCGGTATCCCATGCGCCTTTTGAGCCGTCGCGAGCTGGACGGCAGCCGTTATCCACGCTGCCCGGACGAAGAGCGGGTCAATCTGTTCGAGTCGCACGCCTGTGTCGGCAATGTGCGCCAGGCGGTGGCCGCGTTGTGTGGCGTGGTGCGTCAGCACGGCTTGCTGCTGGAACATCGCGAGATCAAGGCCATCGATTGCCGGGCCCGCGACCTGGTACACATCGAACTGGGCGATGTGACCGTGCGGTGTCGCGCGGTGGTCGTGGCAGCCGGGGCCTGGAGTCGGTTACTGGTGCCGAATCTGGCGCTGGAAGCGCGTTCGATTCCGCTGGCACGGGTCATGACCGACAGCGATTGGTCCATGCCATTGATCGATGCCGTCACCCAGAGCTACGGCATCCCGCTGACCCGCAACATCGTGCAGACCGGTTGCGGCCTGCGCGACAGCGGTGTGTGGCCGGAGCACCTCGCATTGCCGGACGCACGCCATGCCGAGGACGCTCGCAAGCGCGTTGCGCAGTTGTCCGACACCTGGGCGGCCCAGGTGCGTGTGCTGGACGTCCTGCCGGGCTTTGACAGCTACAGCGTGGATGGGCGTCCGTTGCTGGGCTTTTGTGACGAACAGAGCCCGATTTATGTGGCGGCCGGCATGTCCGGGCTGGGCTTCAAGTTCGCGCCGGGCGTTGCGCATATCGCGTTTGATCAGTTGCGCGATCGCCTGTCGGGGCAGCGTACGCCATGTCCCGGCTGGTCGGCACTTGCGCCGGATCCCTTGCGGTGCAGCCCGGATCAGCAGGGCGTGCGGCCATGAGCGTCGTCTTGCCGGAACCTGAAGCCTTGCGGGTCGGCGTCAGTGCGTTGTTCGACCCGAATGACACGCCCCATGCCCGGACCTTTCTCAGGGCAATGGCCGTGGCGCGCAACGTCATTCCGGGGCTGGGCCGCGTGCAGTGGCGCTTTCTCGATGACGGTGCCAGTGCCGGCCGAGGTGCCGAAGTGGCGCAGCAGATGATCGACTGGCAGGCAGATCTGGTCATCGGTCACTTTTCGTCCGATGCCGCCATCGGCGCGGCTGCGCTGTATCAACGGGCAGGTATTGCGCTGCTGACGCCTGCGGCGACCATTGATCGACTCACGATCGAGCACCCCAACGTGTTCAGGTTTTGCCCGTCGGACCGGCAACTGGCTGTAGACCTGACGCGATGGCTTTCAGCTCGTCAGTGGCATGCCGTGCACCTTCAAGCGGATGGCAGCGCCCATGGCCAGGCGCTCATCGTGGCAATCGGCGATGCGCTTGAAACCGCTGGCCTGCGTGTAGCGAGCGAACGGGAGCACGCCGATGTGGAAGTGTTCGCCGGGCGTCTGCACCCCAGTCGCGAGCATTGGCGGGCGCGACGTCAGGCAGGCAGTACCCGGCCGCTGGTTCTGACCGACGACGCCGCCTCGCCGCACTTGGGCTGTGCGTCTGCCCATGACAGCAACACCTGGGTCATCGGTTTCGGCGTGCCGCCCGGCACGCAACAGAGTGCCGCAGCACAGGCATTGCACCCGTCGCTGTTCGGCGTCATGCCACAGACCTATTACCGGGAAAGCCTGCTGATGCTCCACGTGCTGGCAATCCTGGCCAACAACGCGTGGCGCGGGAAGCAGCTGCTGGATGTGCTGAACCGCACCCTCTTCAGTACGCCGCTGGGCGAGGTCAGCTTTGATCGGGGCGAATACCGCGGCGCATTCAACAGTGTCTGGAAAGTCGGTCCCGAGGGGCTGATTCCGGAACCTTTCTGATGTTCACGACCGCTTTTCAAGGCGTTACGCCAACTCTAAGGATGGGAATTTCATGGGTCATTCAACACCACACCTTTATCAATCGGATGCTGTGTGTATCGGTTTCGGCCCTGCGGGCATCGCTCTGGCCTGCGCGCTCGAGGATGCGCGGGAAGATAACGGTCCGCTGGCGAACCTTTCTGTGCAATTTCTGGAAGCCGCGGCGGACACCCAGTGGCACAGGGAACTGCTGCTCGCCGGAACGGACATCAATCACCACGTGTTTCGCGATCTGGTCACGCCGCGCAACCCGCGCAGCCGCTTCTCGTTCGCCATGTACCTCAAGAGCAAGGACCGACTGTTCGATTTCGGTTTGCTGGGTCGTCCTGCGAGCCGCCACGAATGGTCGGATTACGTGGCCTGGGTGTCGCAGCAGGTCGACAGCGATACGCGCTTCAATTCACCGGTGACCGACATCGCTCCGGTGGTCCGTGCCGGGCGTCTTTGCGAGCTGAAAGTCGGCACGCCGGATGCCTGCTTCACCACCCGTAACATTGTGCTGTCGAGCGGCAGTGCGCCACGCATTCCGGTGATGTTCCAGGCGCTGCTGGGCCCTGCGCTGTTCCACACCTCGCAATTTCTGACCCGCCTGCAAGCCTTTGGCGAGAACCTGCCCAAGCGCTGGCTGGTGCTGGGTTCGGGGCAGAGCGCCAGCGAATCGGTGCTGGAACTGGTGACGCGTGATGCGGGCATCGAAGTGCACTCCGTGCATCGTTCTGCCGGTTTCAAACTGACCCAGCTGGGGCAGTTCCCCAACCGCGTCTTTGCGCCCGATCACGTCGACTACTTCCACAGCCTCAACCACGCAGCGCGGCATCGGTTTCTCGACTGGAGCCGCTCGACCAACTATGCAGGCATCGACCCGGACGAAAGTCAGAAGCTGTTTTCACTGATCTACGAGGACGCCATCGCCGGACGCAAACGCCTGCAGACCTACGGCTACAGCGTCGTTTCGTCCATCGGACAGGCCGGAAACGGTTATCGCGTCGAGATCACCGATACCTTCAGTCAGCGTAGCCAGGTGCTGGACGTGGACGCTGTGGTGCTGGGCACCGGTTACGAGCAATACCTGATTCCGCCATTGCTGAGCGGGCTGCAACCCTGGCTCAAGGCGGACCTGGACGGAGGGCTTCTGATCGACCGGGATTACCACGTCGCGATGGACGAAGACTGCGACGTGAACATCTGGGTCAACGGCCTTTCCGAGCGCAGTCACGGTATCAGCGACAGCCAGTCGTTTTCCCTCATGGCCCTGCGCGCCGGACGTATCGCCAATGCTCTTGAACAGGCCGTCGATTGCACGGCCGATGCACCGTTACTGGCACAGTGGAAGTGACCCTCATGTACGACACTATCTGCGACATTATTCACGACCGGACCTTTCTCAAGGTCTCGGGCCTCGGGCATGACTTTTTCCTGAAAATGGAATCGCTCAACCCGGCAGGTTCGATCAAGCTCAAGACCGCTGTAGGTCTGGTGGATGACCTGCAATCACGGGGTCTGATAGGGCCGGAGACGATTCTGATCGAATCGTCGTCGGGCAATCTCGGTGTAGCGCTGGCCATGCTCTGCGCCGAACGCGGGATTCGCTTCACCTGCGTGGTCGATCCCAACAGCTCCAACCACAACATTCGCATGATGCGCACTTATGGCGCCGAGGTCATCCGGGTCGAGACGCCGGACGAAAACGGCGGATTTCTCGGTACACGCATCGCGCTGATCCGTGAAAAAATCGGCAGCGACCCGCGCTATGTGTGGCTCAACCAGTATGAAAACGCGGCCAACCCACGAGCCCATGCACGTACCACGGCGCGTTCGATCAGCCAGCATTTCGGGCATGTCGATTACCTGTTCGTTGGCGCAGGCACAACCGGTACCCTGATGGGCTGCCTCCAGCATTTTCAGCGCCATCACCCGACCACCAAAATCATTGCCGTGGACAGTGTCGGCTCGGTGACGTTCAACACCCCGGCCAGCCGTCGCTACATTCCGGGCCTTGGCACCAGCCAGCGTCCGCCGATTTTCAATGCCGACGGTGTGCACGCGCTGGAGATGGTGCCCGAGTCGCGCACCGTGGCCATGTGCCGCATTCTGGCGCGCACCAAAGGCTTGCTGGTCGGTGGTTCGACCGCCACCGTGGCGGCGGCGGTTCACGCATGGCGCGACCGCATCGAACCCGGTTCGGTGGTGGTGGCCTTGTCGCCGGACTGGGGTGAGCGCTATCTGGACACGCTGTATGACGACCTGTGGGTCGAGCGGCATTTCGGCAGCGATGTGCTGAACATGACCTTGGCAGACATGCCGGTCATGCCGCACTGGACCACGTACCTGGCGGCCGAACGCTCGCGCCAGGCTCCGTTCCATGTGATCGACGGTGAAGTGGTTGCGCGGCTGCTGGCGGCGGATCCTCAAGCGTGCATTGATGACGTCGAGAACGCTTATCTGGCCCATGAAGCAGGCCGGACGATCAACCCCGACAGTTACTTTCTGAGGTTTCCCGAAGCACCGGCCAACCGCATCATCGCGCTGCCCGCCAGTTTGTGCGGGGAACAGCCGGTCAGTGGGATCAAGTGGATTTCCAGCTTCCCCGGCAATACAGAGTCGGGTCTGCAACGTGCTTCGGCAGTGTTGATCCTCAACGATCCGCAGACCGGCTATGCCTTCGCCTGCCTGGAGGCGTCGCGGATCAGCGCCATGCGCACCGCCGCCTCGGCAGTGTTGGGTGCGCGCTGGATGAATCGTCATCACAAACATGCCCGGCGCATGGCGTTCATTGGTGCTGGCTTCATTGCGCGCAGCATTCTGGACATGTTCGTCAGCGACGGCTGGACCCTGGATACGGTGAGTGTGTTCGATCAGCACGCCGATTCGGCACGAGCGCTGGTCGATCACGCCACGACTCGGCACCGGTTGGTCGGTGAGCTGGCCGATCTGGACGACAGCCTGCAGGCGGATGTGGTGGTGTTCGCTACCACTGCGCCGAGTCCTTATGTCCTGAAGCCTGCATTCCGGCCGGGTCAGTTGGTGTTGAACATCTCGTTGCGTGATCTGGGACCGGAGGTGATTGCCTGCGCCAACAACATTCTGGATGACGTCGAGCATTGCCTGAAAGCCCGGACCTCGCCTGACCTGGCGGTGCAGCAGTATCAGGACCGTTCGTTCATTACCGGCACGCTGGCGCAACTGATGACCGGGCAAGTGGAGCTGAGCCCGGATCGGGCATCAATCTTCTCGCCGTTCGGCCTGGGGGTGCTCGACCTGGCTGTGGGGCAGCGGATTTACGGGCAGGCCGTGGCCGAGGGCAGCGCCTTGCCGGTGCCGCAGTTCTTCTTCGAATCCAACCGCTGGTGACCGGTATGCAGACACGTTCTCTTGACCGGGCCGAACGGCGTGCCCGGCAGTTCGGACCTGAGCCGCGTTCGATCGCGATCATCGGCATGGGCTCGCGCGGCCTCGGTGTTCTGGAACAGTTGATCGGTTTGAGTCGCAAGGCGCGTGCGCAACGGCTGCACATCGAGGTGTTCGATCCCCAAGCACCGGGCGGCGGCCTGCACCTGGCCGAGCAGCCCGATTACCTGATGCTCAATACCATGGCGGGCCAGTTGTCGGCGTTCTCATCGGCCTTTCCAGTCGGTGAACCTGCAGGCTGGAGCTTTTTGCAATGGTGCGAGGCCAAGGCTGTCAGGCTCGATGAGCGCGGCCATGTCAGTACGGATGGGCAGGGCAGGCCGGTGGCGTTCGGCGACTTTGTGCCGCGCAAACTGCTGGGGCGTTATTTGCAGGACAGCTACCGTTTTCTGCTGCAGCAGTGCCCGGCGCATGTCGAAGTGCGCCATCACGCCGAGGTGGTCACGGGTTGTCGTGAGCTGGGTGTGGGTGCAGGTTTTTGCCTGCAGACATCGGCTCGCGAGCTGGAAGTAGATGCGGTGTTGCTGACCTGTGGGCATTCTTTCGCGGAAGATGCGCCACCTGCCGTCGGCGAGTCGGTGTTGATCGAAGGGCTGGGCCTGACGGCAATGGACACCCTCGCGCAGCTCACTCAGGGGCGCGGCGGGCGCTACGTTTCTGATCCGGGCCTAGCGGGCTGGCGCTACCTGCCGTCCGGGCTGGAGCCGAGGATAGGGCTGTACTCTCGCTCCGGGCTGCCATTTCACGCCCGGCCCCAGTGGCATCCTTCTGCCCATGCTGTGCTGCCGAGAACGTTTTTCACCGCTGAAGCCATTGCCGGTCTTCGCCGGCAGCGTACGACCGGACAGCTTGATTTCGAGCGTGATGTGCTGCCGCTGATCAAGGACGAAATGCGCGCCCTGTTCTGGCAGGCCAAAGTCCGGCTCGACGCGCCTCGTGAATTGCCGGCACTGCAGCTGACGCTTCGTCATGCGACGGGTCAGGCATCGCACCCCAGGTTGTTCAAGGCGCTGGCCGAGCAGTGGGGCGAGTTCGAACCCGAGCAGTGGCTGGTCACCGAGCGCTGGTCCGGCACTGATGAATCCTATGCGCAGTGGTTCGAACGCTGGATCAAGCGTGAGCTGGCGCTGAGCCGTCTGGGCACCGTGAACAGTCCGATTCGTCAGGCGCTGGAAGTCTGGCGTGATTATCGCGACCTGCTGCGGCGTGTGGCGGATCGCGGCGGCCTCAGCGAAGCGTCGACACTGGCGTTTTATGAAAAATGGGCCGGTCTGTCGAATCGACTGGTCGGCGGCCCGCAGAAAGAGCGTTACGAAGACCTGCTGGCGCTGATCCAGGCGGGTGTCGTCACCGTCCTGCCACCCATGGAGGATGCCTCCGGCTCGTCGGTGCCGTTCGACACGCTGATCCGGGCCCGAGTGGCGCACCGCGGTCTTTGCGCCAGTCGTGATCCGCTGCTGAACGACTTGCTGCGTCAGGGCCTCGTCCGCCCGGCTCATGCGTACCCGGCCGACGGTGTGGAGACGGACCTTTCCGGGCGTGCCTTACGTGCCGACGGCAGCGTTCATCCACGCCTTTGGGCGCTGGGGCCGATCGTCGAAGGCTGCACCTTCTACAACCACTACGTGCCCACGCCAGACCCGACCTGCCGTGCGCTGATCGAGGCGCGGCAGGCTGCCGAGACATGCCTTGATGCGCTCTCGGCCGGTCGCTTCGACTCCCGTTCCATCACCTCTTTTTCAACCCTCTAAAAGGAATTGGTTACATGTACGAGATCACTCTGCTGACGGCGCTCGCCGGTGCTTTCATTGTTCTGATCATCAGTCCCGGCCCGAACTTTCTGGTCATCACCCAATTATCGTTCAGCCAGTCCCGGCAACAAGGCATCTGCGCCGGGCTGGGCGTCGCCTCGGGCAGCATCCTTTGGGCGTTATTGGCCGCCACTGGCCTGGGCCTGATCTTTCAGCAACTGCCCTGGCTGCAACCGGCCTTGCAACTGCTGGGCGGGGCATACCTGACCTGGCTGGGCACCAAGAGCCTGCGCAGCGCGGGCAGCCAGCCCAAACCCCGAGACATTGGCGCGCTGGGCATTGGCAGCCTCAGCCGTGCCTACCGTTTCGGCCTGTTCACCAACCTGACCAACCCCAAGGCATTGGCGTTCTACACCAGCGTGTTTACCACCGTGACGACGCCGGGGATGCCAATGTGGGTACGCACGGCCGGGGTGTCGATCATTGCCATTCTCGCCATCTCCTGGTTCGTGCTGCTGGCCACGCTGTTCTCGATCCCGGCGGTGCAGGCCCGTTATCAACGCATGAAAAAGGTCATCGACATCGTGACCGGGCTTTTCATGATCGCGTTCGGCATTCGCCTGCTGATAGGCCTGCTGCCGTCCGGTCTGATCAACTGATTTCAAGGAACGACACCATGTACAACAATGATTGGCATTACCCGACATCCATTCGCGCAGGCGTCGGGCGCGCCGCCGAGCTGGCCGATGCCTGCCGTGTGACAGGCATCAAACGTCCACTGCTGATCACTGATCAGTTTCTGGGCAGCACCGACATGATCCACAGCGCCGTCGAGGATTGCCGTCAGCGGTTGGGGCATTGCGGTCTGTTCGACCGGGTCAAGGGCAATCCCACCGGCACCAACGTCGCTGACGGGCTGCAAGCCTATAAATCGGGCGATCACGACGGTGTGATCGCTTTCGGCGGCGGCTCGGCACTGGACGCTGCCAAGGCGGTTGCACTGATGTCAGGGCAAGTCCGTCCGTTGTGGGACTTCGAGGACATCGGTCAGAATCATCTGCGCGCCAACCCGTCGGGCATCGCTCCGGTCATTGCGCTGCCGACCACGGCGGGTACCGGCTCGGAAGTGGGAAGGGCATCGGTGATCACGGATGAACAGGCCAGGGTCAAACGCACCATCCTGCACATCCGCATGATGCCGCGCATCGCGATTCTGGACGCCAACCTGACGCTGGACTTGCCCAGACACCTGACCGCTGCGACCGGTGCCGACGCGTTGACCCACTGCATGGAGTCCTGGTGTTCGCCGGTCTGGCATCCGATGGCTGAAGCGGTGTCGGTGAAGGGCATGCAGATGATCAGGGCGTATCTGCCTCGCGTCGTCGAGGACGGGCGGGATCTGGAGGCGCGACAACAGATGCTGGTGGCTTCCAGCCTTGGCGCGGCAGCGTTTCAGCGGGGATTGGGCGGTGTGCATGCCATCGCGCAGAGCCTGGGTGCGCTGTATGACCAGCATCATGGCTTGCTCAACGCCATTCTGCTGCCGTATGTGCTGGAGGCCAACAGGCCTGCCTTGTTGCAGCAAATGGACGACCTGGCGATTTACCTGCGTTTGCCCAGACCCGGTTTCAGCGGCGTGATGGACTGGGTACTGAACCTGCGCGAGCAGATCGGTATTCCCCACACGCTGGCTGATATCGGCATTCATGATCAGGACGCCGAGCTGGTGGGGCGGATGGCGTTTGTGGACGGATGCTCGCACACCAACCCGATTCGCCATTCGGCCGAGGCCTACGCCGGGATATTCAGGCAAGCGGTCAGGGGGCAGTGATTCATGGTGCAGGTGGATGAACCGACGGTTCAGCGTCTCGGCCAGGTGTGGCAAGGCTGGGTGGATTCGGGGCGGATCGTTGGCGGCGTGCTGCTGGTGGCGCAGGGCGGCGTGCTGCGCTACGTCAGCGCGCGTGGCTGGGCTGATCGGGAGCGGCGCGTGAGTGTCACTCGCGATACACGTTTTCGCCTGGCATCGCTGACAAAACTGCTGACGTCGGTGACTGTGCTGCGGCTTTGCGAGCAAGGCATCGTGCGTCTGGATGCGCCGGTAACGGACTGGCTGCAAGCGTTTCGACCCTGTCTGCGGGATGGCCGGGAACCGTTCATCACCCTCCGCCATCTGCTGTCGCACACCTCCGGGCTCGGCTATGGGTTCGAACAGCCGCGCGGCAACGCCTACGAGATGGCCGGCGTGTCAGACGGGCTGAACCGTGTGGCGTTTGATCTGCAGGAAAACCTGAGTCGTCTGGCGAAGCTGCCTTTGCTGTTCGAACCCGGCACCGCTTGGGGATATTCGCTGGCGAGCGACGTTTTGGGTGCGGTGATCGAGCAAAGCACTGGCCGTGCGTTGTCGCAGGTTATCGGCGAGCAGGTCACCCAGCCTCTGGGCATGGCGTCGACCTCGTTCAGGCAGGATCAGGGTCGGCTGGCGCGTGCCTATAAAGACGGTGCTGACGTTCCCGAGCGTATCGGTCATGACGATGTGCTGGTGCTTGAGCATGGACTGGCCAAAGTGTCTTCGGGCCGGGTCTACGATGCGCAGGCCTATGAATCGGGTGGCGCAGGCATGCTGGGTACGGCCGACGATTACCTGAAACTGCTGGAATGCCTGCGTCTGGGCGGGTCGCCATTGTTGACCCCGGCCAGTACGGAGGCGTTGCTGGGCAACGCCATCGGCAAGCTGACCCTCAAGGGCAGGGGCGCTGGCTGGACGTTCGGGCTGGGGCCGGTGATCCTCGCTGATCCGCAGGCTGCCGGGCAGCGACAGGGTGCTGGCACCTGGTCATGGTGTGGTGTGTACGGCAGTCATTACTGGGTCGATCCGGTTTCTGACATCAGTCTGGTTGTACTGACCAATACCGCCGTGGCAGGTGCCTGGGGCAGCTTTGCGGATGCGTTGGTTGAAGCGGTGTATTCATGAAGGGATGCTGATCGTGTCGATGCCGAGCGTCGGCACGATCAGTGCCCGTCACACCCGCGCAAACTGCTTGCGGTAGCTGCTCGGGCTGACGCCCACCAGATTGCGAAAGTGCCTTCGGAACGACTCCTCGGAGCCGAAGCCGGTTCTGTCCACCACCTCGTTCAACCGCAACTTCGACGATTCCAGCAACTCCTTGGCATAAGCCACGCGCTCACTCAGCAACCAGTCGTAAGGCGTGAGCCCGGTGCTTTCCATGAAACTGCGGTGCAGGGTGCGGGTACTCACTGCGGCGCGGGAAGCCATTTCCTTGATGGTGTGCGGCCGGTTCAGGTCGCTGCGGATCCAGTCCATCAGGTTGGAAATCGGCCCGTCGCTGGCCGACACCAGTTGCCGCGAAGCGTACTGGGATTGACCGCCTTCACGGTGGGGCGGGATCACCATGCGCTGCGCCACCATATTGGCCACACGCGAGCCGTGATCGTTGCGCACCAGATGCAGCATCATGTCCAGTCCTGCCGCAGACCCTGCGGCGGTAACGATGTTGCCCTGATCGACATACAGCTCGTTGGGCTGAATGGTCAGTTCCGGATACATGGTCGCCAGCAAATCGGTGTAACGCCAGTGAGTCGTGACCCTGTGGCCGTCGAGCAATCCCGCAGCCGCCAGCACGAACGCGCCGGTACAGATCGAGCAGATGCGCGCGCCACGCGCATGGGCAGCCTGAAGCTGCTCGATCAGGCGCTGCGGCACCTTTGATTCGACTCCGCGCCAGCCGGGCACGATGATGGTATCGGCGTTTTCCAGCAGCACGTCGCCAGGCGTCGGCACGATGGTAATGCCCCCGGCAGCCGTGATCGGCCCGTCATCTACCGGGAATGTCGCGAATTCATACCAGCTCACACCCAGTTCGGGCCGCTTGAGGGCGAACACTTCGACCGTGCAGCCGAATTCGAAGGTACAGAGCTGGTTATAGATCAAGGCGACAACGAGATGATTTTTCATGGCGCGATGTTACCGGATATTGGCATTTCGGACAGTGGTTCGTGCTGATGCTACTGGGTAATCTGGAGCCTGTCACTCAGGTGAATCCTTAACCCTGCATGTGGTCCGGCAACCGGACCCAGGAGCCATTTCGTGTCCCTCAATATCGGTATCTACGTGTACGACGACGTCGAAGTTCTCGACTTCGCGGGCCCCTACGAAGTGTTCACCACCGCTACTCGAATGCATGCGCGCAACAGTCGTGATGACAAGCCGCTGTTCACTGTCTTCACCATCGGCCGCAGCACTGCCCCTGTGCGTGCGCGTGCAGGTCTGAAGGTCGACCCGGATTTCTCGATCAATGATCACCCGGCCATGGACTGCCTGATCGTGCCGGGTGGCGTGGTCAACGCCGAGCTGGAAAAGCCGGACGTCATTCGCTGGATCAGCGATCAGTCGGAACCGGGCCGTGTCGTCGCGGCCGTGTGCACCGGCGCATTCATGGTCGCCAAGACCGGCAAGCTGGCGGGCAAGCAAGTCACGACGCACTGGGAAGACATCGCCGATCTCAAGGAAATGTTCCCTTCAGTGGATGTCCTCAGCACCCTGCGCTGGGTCGATGAAGGTTCGTTCGTGACGTCGGCGGGCATTTCCGCTGGCATTGACATGAGTCTGCATCTGGTTGAACGTCTGCACAGCCGCGAACTGGCCGAGCGCACTGCGCTGCAACTGGACTTCGACTGGACCGAGAACGACTGAATCAACGTCCATCGCCCATCGCGATCTGTACCGCTTTCCGGATACATCGGACTCGATACTACGGGTGACTGACAGACTTTCTGCCTTGTCTGGGGTCCTGCTGTCTGGCCGTGCGCGCTGACGCGTCCGGGCAGGATCCTTTCCAGAAAATCCAGCGGTTGCATGCACCCCCGACTGACCGATCTCTTTGCACTGCCGATAAGCGTGCACAGGGGCATGTCATCGGGGGTTCCTGTTTTTCCGACTTTTCCGTCAGCGCCAGGTCGCGTCTACCATCGCTTTATCCAGAGTGCAGGACAGATGAAAACCCATTTCTTCAAAATCGTTCAAACCGTTGCCCAGCACGGTTCGTTCTCGGAAGCTGCGGCCATTCTGGGGTGCAGCCAGTCGAACATCAGTTACGCCATCAAGGAAGTCGAAGATTTCTTCGAGAAACGCCTGTTCATCCGCAGTCGCTCGGGCTGCACACTGACGCCTGATGGAAGGGTGATTTCACAGACCCTGGGCAGCATCATGGCAACGCTTGAACAACTAAAAAAAATGGGGTGAGCGGCAGTGTAACGATCCACTACTACACGCACATTCAAGAGACCAGCCTTGGCACTTCGCTGGATTTTCTCGCCCGGCATTACCCTGACATTCACCTCAATGTGCTGCACGGCAGCGAACAGAATCCGTCGCTGGAGCCGTTGATAAAGGAAGCAGCCGATATCCTGATTCTGCCCAGTACCGTTCTGGGCGAACACCACATCGAGCATCATCACTGGTCCGATCACTACGTTTTGGTGACCGCCAAGGGCAAGCTTTCGCAGACCCGCACGTTCACCGAACTGTCTCAGACCTCACGCTATGTCGCCTGGCGGCATCCCGGTGTGGACCGATTGCATCAGCAACTGGCATCCGCGCAGGTCCGGCTCAGTCATCGCGGTGAACTCAGTTGTCTGGAAACCCTGCTGGACCTGATCGCCCGTCAGCACTGCATCTCGATTCTGCCCAGCGCCCTGGTCAATGGGCATACGCGAGAAGTGGAGCAGGTGCCGTTGCCCGGAGCGATCTTGCGTCACATCAGTGTCGTGGCTCGTCCGACTTCGCTGCTTTCCAATGCCGCCAATGCGGTTATCCAGGCGTTGAAGAAGCCGCGTGTGCTGGCGGTTCAGCGGTATTGAGCATGCACTGGGCTGTGGAAATTACAGCCCGTCGGCAAGTGACTCTGTGTTTCACGCAGTGAAGCCCTTGTCTCGTGAAAGCTACAGCCTGATGCAACGAATTGTCCCCAAAGGGCTCATACCCATAGTTAATACATTCGGGACGCTTGTTCGCAAGCGTCCAACGCCGCCGATTCGAGAGGAAGACTGGACGCTATGACGATACCGGACAAGCAGTATGTGGACTGGCTGGTCGAGCAATCGATGCTGAACGCTGCCAGGCAGCGCGCCAAGACCTACTCGGGGCAGGGAAGACTCTGGCAGCGGCCTTTCGCACAGGCCCGTCCACGGGACGCATCCGCCATTTCTTCGGTCTGGTTCACCGCGTATCCCGCTTCGATCGTCACCCGTGAAGGCTGCTCGGTACTTGAGGCGCTGGGCGATGAGACGCTGTGGCATGCCTTGTCGGAAATCGGCATTCAGGGCATCCACAACGGCCCGCTCAAATTGTCAGGTGGTTTGCAGGGGCGTACCCGCACGCCCAGCATCGACGGCAATTTCGACCGCATCAGCTTCACCATCGATCCCGAACTGGGGACTGACGCCCAGCTGTTGAGCCTGACGCGCATCGCGGCCGCGCACAATGCGGTCATCATCGATGACGTGATTCCGTCGCACACAGGCAAGGGAGCCGACTTCAGGCTGGCCGAGCTGGCCTATGAGGACTATCCCGGCCTTTATCACATGGTCGAGATCCGCGAAGAGGACTGGCAGTTGTTGCCTGACGTCCCGGCGGGCCGCGATGCGGTCAACCTGACGCCTGACGTGGTCGATCAGTTGCGGGACAAGCATTACATCGTGGGTCAGCTGCAACGGGTGATTTTCTTCGAGCCGGGCGTCAAGGAAACCGACTGGAGTGCCACCGATGTGGTGCAAGGCGTCGATGGCAAGGCCCGGCGCTGGGTGTACCTGCATTACTTCAAGGAAGGCCAGCCTTCCCTGAACTGGCTGGACCCCAGTTTCGCCGCGCAGCAGATGATCATCGGCGATGCGTTGCACGCCATCGACGTGTCTGGCGCACGCGTGCTGCGACTGGATGCCAACGGCTTCCTTGGCGTTGAGCGTCGAGCCGAAGGCGCCGCCTGGTCGGAAGGTCATCCCTTGTCGATCACCGGCAACCAGTTATTGGCCGGTGCGATCCGCAAGGCCGGCGGTTTCAGCTTCCAGGAACTCAACCTGACGCTGGACGACATTGCATCCATGGGCAATGGCGGTGCAGACCTTTCCTACGACTTCATCACCCGTCCGGCCTATCAGCATGCGCTGTTGACCGGCACGACCGAGTTTCTGCGACTGATGCTGCGTCAGGTCCATGCGTTCGGCATCGATCCGGCGTCGTTGATCCACGCGCTGCAGAACCATGATGAACTGACACTGGAGCTGGTTCACTTCTGGACGCTGCACGCCCACGACACCTATCACTATCAGGGCCAGACCTTTCCCGGCAACATTCTGCGCGAGCATATCCGCGAAGAGATGTACGAGCGGCTGACCGGCGAGCACGCGCCTTACAACCTGAAGTTCGTCACCAATGGCGTGTCATGCACCACGGCGAGCATCATCACCGCCGCACTGGGCATTCGCGACCTGAGCGCGATTACCGATGCGGACATTCAGCAGATCCAGCACATTCACTTGCTGCTGGTGATGTACAACGCGATGCAGCCTGGCGTGTTCGCCCTGTCTGGCTGGGATCTGGTGGGCGCTCTGACCTTGCCGGCCGAGCAGGTTCAGCACCTGATGCAGGATGGCGATACCCGCTGGATCCACCGTGGCGCATACGACCTGGCCGATCTCGACCCGGAAGCGGAGTTGTCGGAAGGCGGCATGCCGCGCGCGCAGTCGTTGTACGGCAGCCTGGTCAGTCAGCTCAAGCGCCCTGACTCGTTCGCTTCGCAGCTCAAGAAGATTCTGGCCGTTCGTCGCGCGTACGACATTGCTGCCAGCCGCCAGATCCTGATTCCTGATGTACAGCATCCCGGTTTGCTGGTGATGGTGCACGAGTTGCCAGCAGGCAAGGGCACGCAGATCACGGCACTCAACTTCAGCGCCGAGACCATCGTCGAAACGCTGCACCTGCCCGACATTGCACCAGGGCCTGTGGTGGATATCATCAATGAGCGCGTGGAAGGTGACCTGACCGAGCAGGGTGAGTTCACCATCACGCTGGACGCTTATGAGGGGCTGGCACTGAGGGTGGTGAGTACCTTGCCGATGATCTGAGCATTGGGGGCGCACGCGCTCCCTTCACACTGATCGTGCCCATCGCTGCGCGTGGGCACGCATCCCGTGACGCTTCGCGTCCTGCCTCAACCGTTCTGATGTTTTTTCATTCTGTAGGCAAACTGCGCTCGGCTGAGGCCCAGCAGCCTTGATGCTGCTGCCAGGTTGCCCTGACTCTTGGCCATCGCTTCACTGATCAGGCGATGCTCAAGGTCGTCGATGGAGAAACCCTCAGGCTGGCCGAGTTTGTCCAGAAGTGTGGACGCAGGTTCTGCATCAGGCTTTGGGCCGAGCGACAATCCTCCCTCATGATTCAGCGAGTACGATTCGACCGGCATCGGCTCATTGCGAAATATGTGGATCAGGTCGATGGGCTGGCCCTCTTCGCTGGCGATCAGGCCGCGTTCGATCAGGTTCTGCAGTTCGCGCACGTTGCCGGGAAAGTCGTAGCGCAGCAGCGTTTTCAAGGCCCTCATGGTCAGCCCGGCCGGCGTGCGGCCGTATTCATGGCAAAAGCGCCCGAGAAACGCGTTGATCAGCAGCGGCACATCATCGCGGCGGTCACGCAGCGGGGGCAGGGCGATCGGGTAGACGTTCAGGCGATAGAACAGGTCTTCGCGGAAGTCGCCATGCGCCACGGCCTGGCGCAAATCGATGTTGGTTGCCGCGACCACCCGCACATTGACCTTGATGCCGTTCGCCCCGCCAACCCGCTCGATTTCACGCTCCTGAAGAGCCCGTAACAGTTTGCTCTGTCCCGCAAGGCTGAGGCAGGTGATCTCATCGAGAAACAGGGTGCCGCCATTGGCGCGCTCGAAGCGACCGGGACGCGAATGGGTGGCTCCGGTGTAGGCACCGCGCTCGACACCGAACAGCTCGGATTCGATCAGGTTGTCAGGGATCGCCGCACAGTTGAGCGCCACGAAAGGCCCGTCGCGATGGCGACTGAGCTGATGCAACTGGCGAGCGAACATTTCCTTGCCCACCCCCGATTCCCCGCTGAACAACACGGTAGCGGGGGTCATGGCAACACGTTGCAGTGCCTGGCTGGCCGCATTGAACGCAGCGCTCGCCCCAATCAGCGGATGGTCTGTGCCAGCGGAAGGTACTTCTTTCAAGGTCGCCGCAGAGGGTGCGGGTGGATGGTATGGCACGGCAGAGGAAACCACGCTCAGGTAGCTGAGGTCGCGTTCTACATCGCCCCATTGTTCGGCGGTCTTGCCGATCACTCGACAGCAGTTGTGGCCCATGCCGCGGCATTCCACTTCGCGAAAGATCACCATCTGCCCGAATAACCCGCTGACGAAACCGATGGCGTAACCTATTTCGGTCCAGCACACCGGATCCTGACCAATGCCGTGGGACGCAAGGTGCTCATCGGCTTCACAGGAGTGGTGCCAGAGGAATTCCCCTTCGTAAAACCCCGACTTCGCATCGAACTTGAAATGCAGGGTTTCTACCTTGGCCATGCCTTCAAGGGTATGCAGATGGGTGCCGGCGCGGAACACTGCGGTGGCATCGGCATGCGGCCAGCGCTCCCGGATCAGTCTGGCATCCCGTGCGCCGGACAGATAACCGGCGCGGGTAAACATGCCGCGCGCCTGTTCCAGGCCCTGACGTTCGATGATTTCCCGGCGCAAGGCGCCGAATGACGAGCTGTGCAGCAGGAGCATGCGCTGGTCGTTGAGCCAGATGCGGCCGTCGTCAGGGGAAAAGAACAGGCACCCGGTCAATTCTTCCGAGGTGGGAGACTGACTGGGGTTCGATCCGGCGCTGTCACCTTGAGGTGTAAAACGCTCGCTGGCGAAATCATGGTCGGGAAGATCGCGAAGCGGGTTAGTCATTGTTATGCCCCAGGCCGGCAGTGATCGAAATGATGAAAAGCTTAAATAGTTATAAAACATAACTTAATCAAATGAACAAGCCCGATCTAACTTGCATTCGTTCGGATGTGACGTTCGACATATCAAAGCAGGGCGCAAGCGTTGGATCCAGAGCGGTCGCGCAAAAATATGACCATTTGATGGCAAAACCGGCACAGCGCTTGCTGAGGACTGAGCACGGCGCAAGCGATCCTTACCAAGGGCGCTGCGATTACAAACATAAAAGCCGGAGTTTCACCATGTCAGTGTCTGAGCCTGTGTCTCTGCTGCAACCCGCAATCGTAGCCAACTGTATTTTCAACGGTGACTGGGTACCGTCAGCGGCGCCCTTGCGTCCGGTGATCGAGCCTGCCACCGGTGAATTGCTGATGAACACCGCCATGGCGGATGCCGCCGATATCGCAGTCGCCTGTCGTGAAGCCGCACTGGCCCAGCCAGCCTGGGCCGCGATGGGGCCTCGCGAGAAAGCGGAAATATTTTTGCTGGCCGCCGACCAGGCTGTCCGCTCGTTCGATGAATTATCGTTGTATGTGGCGCGCGAGACCGGCGGCAGCCTGCCCAAGGGTGAACATGAGGTACGTGAAGCCATCGTGTTGCTGCGTCAGGCGGCCGGGATGTTGTCTCAGGCTCATGGTCACGGGATGATGCTGCCCAGCGCGGCGGGGCGGTTGTCGTACGCGCGACGCGTACCGCATGGCGTGATCGGGATGATTTCACCGTTCAACTTTCCACTGGTCCTGTCGCTGCGCACGGTTGCGCCTGCATTGGCGGCGGGGAACGCGGTGGTGCTCAAACCGGACCCTCAGACACCGGTCAGCGGCGGTTTCCTCATTGCCCGTCTGTTCGAACAGGCCGGTCTGCCCAAGGGCCTGCTCCACGTTTTGCCCGGCGCTGCGGATGCAGGTGAGGCCCTGTGCCGCGACCCCAACGTGCAAATGATTACCTTCACCGGCTCCACTGCTGCAGGCCGCAAGGTGGGCGAGACGGCGGGGCGCAACCTCAAGAAGGTCTCGCTGGAGCTCGGCGGCAAGAACCCGTTGATCATTCTGGAAGATGCCGACCTGGACCTGGCGGCCTCTAATGCGGCGTTCGGTGCCTGGCTGCATCAGGGCCAGATCTGCATGGCGACCGGGCTGATCCTGGTCCACGAATCCATCTCCGCTGCCTTCACCCGTACGCTGGCCGACAAGGCGCGCGCCTTGACCGTCGGCAACGCCGCGCGCGGTGAGGCCGCACTGGGGCCGCTTATCAATGCTCGTCAATTACAGCGTGTGCATGCGCTGGTCAGTGAAAGCATCGAGGCCGGCGCACAACTGGAAACCGGCGGCGAATACGATGGCCTGTTCTATCGTCCGACGGTGCTCAGTCACGTGAAACCGGGTATGCGGGTGTTTGAAGAAGAAGTGTTCGGGCCTGTGGCGGTTGTCGTGTCATTCTCCACGGATGAGGAGGCGATCGAGCTGGCCAATCGCAGCGAATACGGGCTGGCGGCGGCGGTGATCTCGCCGTCGGTCGGCCGCGCGATGGCCATCGGTGACCGCCTCAAGTGCGGCTTGCTGCATATCAATGACCAGACAGTGGCGGACGAATGCATCAACTCTTTTGGCGGGCGTGGTTCATCAGGCAACGGCAGCAGCGTCGGCAGCCCATCCGACGGGGACGAGTACAGCCAATGGCAATGGGTCACGGTGAAGAATCAGGCTCCGGTCTACCCATTCTGAGTGCTGTTCACAGGCTGGGAAACACAGGCTCAACCTACAACAACAAGAGTGCACGATGATGAACCTGAACAACAAAACCCTGATCGTGACTGGCGTGTCTTCCGGTATCGGTGCCGAGGTGGCGAGGCTGGCCCGCTTCCAGGGTGCCAAAGTAATCGGTGTTGATCGCCACGAACCGCAATTGACTCTGGACAGTTTTTTTCAGGCGGATCTTGGCGATCCCGCCAGTATCGATGCGCTGATCGAAAAACTGCCCGTGCAGGTCGACGCGCTGTGCAATATCGCAGGCGTGCCGGGCACCGCCCCGTCCGAGATCGTGGCGAAGGTCAATTACCTGGGGCTGCGCCATCTGACTCAGAGCCTGCTGCCACGCATTGCACCGGGCGGCAGCATCGTGAATGTAGCTTCGGTTCTTGGTGCGCAATGGCCGGAACGCCTGGAGCTGCACAAGGCGCTGGCTGCGACCGAAAGCTATGCCGAAGGTCAGGCGTGGCTGGCGGCCAACCCGGTGGCGCAGGAGACGTGCTATCAGTACTTCAAGGAAGCACTGATTGTCTGGACGTTCCAGCAGTCGCAGGCCTGGTTTCGCGATCACTCGATACGCATCAACTGCGTGGCTCCGGGGCCTGTGTTCACACCGATTCTGGGAGATTTTGTCACCATGCTGGGTGAAGCGCGCATTGCCAGGGACGGTGCACGCATGAAACGTCCGGCCCAGGCCGATGAGGTCGCCGAGGTGATCGCATTTCTGTGTTCCGACGCGTCGCGCTGGATCAACGGCGTGAACCTGCCGGTGGATGGAGGGTTGGCCGCCACTTACGTGTAGCGCGAGTGGTTGATGTGACTCCGACGGCATGTCCGTGCTGTCGGGGGGGCTTTGAAAACAACAATAAAAAACCGAAGGAATTTCAGGATGCAGAAGTCTATCTTGCGTACCGTCGTGGCCGCAGCATTTGTCACCCTGTCATCAACCGCTCACGCGTATGACTTGCCCGGCCTCAATCTGGGCAATACCAGTTTCTACGATGGTTCTCCCGCGCCGGCCGGGCCGGGTTGGTACCTGGAGGAGTACGCCAACTTCGCCAAGGCCGACCGTTTCAATGACGTCAATGGCGATAAGTTGCAATTGCCCAGACAGGACGTGGAAGTGCTGGCGCTGACCACCCAGCTCATTTACCTCGCACCCCCTCTGGCCAATGGCGCGATGCCCGGTATCACGGCGATCAACACGTCGTTGGCGCATGTCGACGTCGATGACGGTCTGGGCAACTCGGCCCTCAGTTCCAGGGCCGGTTTTGGTGATTTGATCATCGGCCCGTTTCTGCAACTGCCAACGATTTCAAATGCCGATGGCAGCCCGCTGCTGACTCAACGGGTCGAGGCCGACATTGCGATTCCGATTGGCTCTTACGACCGAAATCGTTCGATCAATCCCGGCAGCAATTTCTGGTCGTTCAACCCGTACTACGCCGCGACCTACTGGTTCTCACCGAAATGGTCGGCCAGCGGCCGCTTCATGTACCTGTGGAACGGCAAGAACGACGACCCGCAGGCAGGCTTCGGCAACGCTTCCGACACTCAGGCCGGACAGGCATTGCACGCAAACCTGACCTTGCAGTACGCCGTCAGCGAGCAATTTTCCGTGGGACTCAACGGCTACTGGCTCAGGCAGTTCACCGATACCCAGGTGGATGGGCATGACGTGAGTGGACGCAAGGAGAAGGTCTGGGCCATCGGGCCGGGGTTTCTCTACGCATTCAGCAAGGAGAACGTGCTGACGGTGAACAGTTACGTCGAGCAAGGCGCTGAGAACCGTACGGAAGGGAACAAGGTGGTGCTCAATTTCCTGCACAGGTTGTAAGCGCCGTAGTGAGCTGGGGGGCTCCAGTCAGACGTGCCGCCAGCGACCGTCGCTGGCGTGCCTGGCTTCAGGCCTGGTAGACCTTTTTCAGCAGACGCAGCAATTCCTCGCGCTCCTGACTGTTCAAGGCCGACGTGGAATCCAGGTCGCTTTCCGCGGCGATCTGTTTCAGCTCCTTGAGCAGGGTTTCGCCTGTCTTGCTGAGAAAGATCCCGTAGGACCGCTTGTCCGGTTTACAGCGCAGACGGACTGCCAGCGCACGGCTTTCCAGCTTGTTCAGAAGCGGTACGACCTGCGGCGGCTCGATGGCCAGCGCCCTGGCGAGATCTGCCTGCATCAGGCCCGGGTTCTTGTCGATGATCGCCAGCGCGGAGAACTGCGCGGGTCGAAGATCGTGACTGGACAAACGTGCAATGAGGTTCTGGAAAAGTTTGAGCTGTGCCCGGCGCATGGCGTAACCGATCAGGTCATCCAGTGCGGAGTCCATAGGCAACGACGCCTCGGTAACCTGTGCCGTGGTTGGGCAGAGGGTGGCGATGTCGGATGGCTTGGCCATTGAAAATCCAGTCCTTTTGGGTGATGAGCAATGTTTCCGGCAGTGTGCCGGTGTTAGCGAGCGAAGGCCATGGGCATTCACAGTTGTGACCAGCATATCCGAATGGAGTGCGGTAAATGTTAATTAACGTTAATAACAGTTAATTGACATAACTAATTTTCCGGTTTAGGTTTGATTCATCTTCCAATCAAAACAAGAGAGCACCACGATGAGCACGTACGAAGGCCGCTGGACCACCGTCAAGGTCGAAATCGAGCAGGGCATTGCCTGGGTCATCCTCAACCGCCCGGAAAAGCGCAACGCCATGAGCCCGACGCTGAACAGGGAGATGATCGATGTGCTGGAGACGCTGGAACAGGATCCTGAGGCCGGCGTGCTGGTTCTGACCGGTGCCGGTGATGCCTGGACGGCCGGTATGGACCTCAAGGAGTACTTCCGTGAAGTGGACGCCGGTCCGGAGATTCTTCAGGAAAAGATCCGTCGTGAAGCATCCCAATGGCAGTGGAAACTGCTGCGCATGTACGCCAAGCCGACCATCGCCATGGTCAACGGCTGGTGCTTCGGAGGTGGTTTCAGTCCGCTGGTGGCGTGTGACCTGGCTATCTGCGCCGACGAAGCCACGTTCGGTCTCTCGGAGATCAACTGGGGTATCCCGCCGGGCAATCTGGTCAGCAAAGCCATGGCCGATACCGTGGGCCATCGTCAGTCGCTGTATTACATCATGACCGGCAAGACCTTCGATGGCCGCAAGGCTGCTGAAATGGGCCTGGTCAACGAAAGCGTGCCGTTGGCGCAACTGCGTCAGGTGACCATCGATCTGGCGCTCAATCTGCTTGAAAAAAACCCGGTTGTACTGCGCGCTGCCAAGCATGGCTTCAAGCGCTGCCGCGAACTCACCTGGGAGCAGAACGAAGATTACCTGTACGCCAAACTCGATCAGTCGCGTCTGCTGGACAAGGAAGGCGGTCGCGAGCAGGGCATGAAACAGTTCCTCGACGACAAAAGCATCAAGCCAGGTCTGCAGGCCTACAAGCGTTGACTCGCATCCTGCATGGCTCGCTATGCCGGATGACCTGTCGAGGCTAATGTGAACAAACGCTGCACTGCATTCCCTACAAATACAATAAAGAGGAATCATCATGCTGGACGTGCCCCTGCTGATTGGCGGCCAGTCGTGCCCCGCCCGCGACGGACGAACGTTTGAACGTTGCAATCCTGTGACCGGTGAAGTCGTTTCGCGCGTTGCTGCCGCCACCCTTGAAGACGCCGATGCGGCGGTCGCTGCCGCTCAGGCCGCATTTCCCGCCTGGTCAGCGATGGCTCCGGGTGAGCGCCGTGCCCGATTGATGCGGGCGGCGGAGCAATTGCAGGCGCGCAGCGCCGAATTTATCGCGGCGGCTGCCGAGACCGGTGCGATGGCTGACTGGTACGGCTTTAACGTGAACCTGGCGGCCAGCATGCTGCGTGAAGCAGCGGCCATGACGACCCAGATCAATGGCGAGATCATTCCTTCCAATGTGCCCGGCAGTTTTGCCATGGCGCTGCGTCAACCCTGCGGTGTGGTGCTGGGTATTGCACCGTGGAATGCGCCGGTGATTCTGGCCACACGCGCCATCGCCATGCCGCTCGCCTGTGGCAATACCGTGGTGCTCAAGGCTTCCGAACTGAGCCCGGCCGTGCATCGCCTGATTGGTCAGGTGTTGCAGGAAGCGGGATTGGGCGACGGCGTGATCAATGTGATCAGTAATGCACCTGCCGATGCGCCGGCCATCGTCGAGCGGCTGATCGCCAATCCGGCGGTGCGTCGAGTCAATTTCACCGGTTCTACGCCCGTGGGACGCATCGTTGGTGAACTCTCGGCCCGTCATCTGAAACCGGCCTTGCTGGAGTTGGGCGGCAAGGCACCGTTTCTGGTGCTGGACGATGCCGATCTGGACGCTGCTGTGGAAGCCGCAGCATTCGGTGCCTACTTCAATCAGGGCCAGATCTGCATGTCCACCGAGCGCCTGATCGTAGATAGGAAAGTGGCCGATGCGTTTGTCTCGAAGCTGGTGGCCAAGATCGGAACGCTGCGTGCCGGCGCTCCTGACAACAGCACGTCGGTGCTGGGCTCGCTGGTCGATGCTGGCGCTGGAACGCGCATCAAGGCGTTGATCGACGATGCTGTCGGCCAGGGCGCAAGGATGATTGCGGGCGGACAGCTCCAGGGCAGCATCCTGCAGCCCACCTTGCTGGACGATGTCACCGACAGTATGCGTCTGTACCGCGAAGAATCCTTCGGGCCTGTTGCGGTGATGATTCGTGGGGACGGTGATGAGGAGCTGCTGCGCCTGGCCAACGACTCGGAGTTCGGCCTGTCGGCAGCGATCTTCAGTCGCAACACTGCCCGCGCCCTGGCGCTGGCGCAACGGGTCGAATCGGGCATTTGCCACATCAACGGGCCCACCGTCCATGACGAAGCGCAAATGCCGTTTGGTGGGGTCAAGTCCAGTGGTTATGGCAGTTTTGGCGGCAAAGCGTCGATCGAGCACTTCACTCAGTTGCGTTGGGTGACATTGCAGGACGGGCCGCGGCACTACCCGATCTGAAGCTGTTCACGTCCACCCGGCCGTCCCGGAACGGGGCGCTGCGGTGACCAGTCATGCTTACCAACAACAAGGCCGCAGCCAGCCGCTGCAACGCCTGCCACGAACCGCCGTGTGCCGTTCGGTGCACGCGTGCCTTGACGGAGAGACGCTCGTGAGTTCCGAACCCAGACCCTCAATGTCGCACATCGAAATCAATCCGCCACGCTACCGTCAGGTGAGCATTGGCCATCCTGCCGTTGAGGTACGCGAGGAGCAGGGCATTCTGCACATGCGGTCGCTCGAACCTCTGGCCGAGTTACCCAGGCGTTTGCTTGACCGGCTGGTGCAGTGGGCCAACGTTCGTCCGCAACAGACCTTCCTCGCCGCCCGCGACAGCCTGGGTGGCTGGCGCACGGTCAGCTATGCCGAGATGCTGGACAGCGTGCGCGCCATTGCGCAGAGCCTGCTCAAGTACGGGCTATCGGCCGAAAAACCGCTGGCGCTGCTTTCGGGAAACGACATCGAACACCTGCAGATTGCCCTGGGAGCGATGTACGCCGGCATTCCCTATTGCCCGGTATCGCCTGCCTATTCCGTGCTGTCCCAGGATCACGCCAAATTGCGCCACGTTTGCGAGGTATTGCAGCCGGGGCTGGTGTTCGTCAGCGATGCCGAGCCATTTCAGCGCGCCATCGACGCGGTGATTCCCGCCGACACGCCAGTCATTACGGTGCGCGGCCAGCTTGACGGGCGATCCCGGATCCGGTTCGACAGCCTGCTGGCACGCCCCGGCGGCGCGGAAGCCGAGGCAGCATTCGACGCTACCGGGCCGGACAGCATCGCCAAGTTTCTATTTACCTCCGGCTCGACCAAGCTGCCCAAGGCTGTTGTCACGACGCAACGCATGCTCTGCGCCAACCAGCAAATGCTGCTCCAGACCTTTCCGGTGTTCGGTGAAGAGCCTCCGGTGCTGGTGGACTGGCTACCGTGGAATCATACGTTTGGAGGCAGCCACAACGTCGGCATCGTGCTGTACAACGGCGGTACGTTCTATCTGGACAACGGCAAACCCACGGTTCAGGGCTTCGCCGAAACCCTGCGCAATCTCAAGGAAATCTCGCCGACTGCTTATCTGACCGTGCCCAAGGGCTGGGAGGAACTGGTCAATGCGCTGGAGCAGGACGCCGAACTTCGCGACCGCTTCTTTTCGCGCATGAAACTGTTCTTCTTCGCCGCCGCCGGGCTGTCGCAAAGCATCTGGGACCGCCTGGATCGTGTCGCCGAGCAGCATTGCGGCGAGCGCATTCGCATGATGGCCGGGCTGGGTATGACCGAAGCTGCGCCGTCCTGCACCTTTACCACAGGGCCGCTGTCCATGGCCGGTTACATCGGCCTGCCGGCACCGGGCTGTGAAGTTCGGCTGGTGCCGGTGGATGGCAAGCTGGAAGGCCGCTTTCGTGGACCGCACATCATGCCCGGCTACTGGCGCTCGCCACAGCAGACCGCCGAGGTGTTCGACGAAGACGGGTTTTACTGCTCCGGTGACGCGATCAAGCTCGCCGACCCCGAAGCGCCCGAGCTGGGATTGATGTTCGACGGACGGCTGGCGGAGGATTTCAAACTGTCTTCCGGGGTTTTCGTCAGCGTCGGCCCGATGCGCAACCGCGCGGTACTCGATGGTTCGCCCTATGTGCAGGATGTGGTCATCGCTGCGCCGGACCGTGAATGCCTTGGCGCTCTGGTTTTCCCGAGGCTTTACGACTGTCGCCAGCTTTCGGGACTGAGTGCCGGTGCCAGTGACCGCGAGGTCCTCGCCAGCGCACCGGTTCGCCAGTGGTTCTCAGACTGGCTGGCCCGCTTGAACCGCGATGCCACCGGTAACGCCAGTCGTCTTGAGTGGATCAGCCTGCTGGTCGAGCCTGCGTCGATTGACCGTGGAGAAATCACCGACAAGGGCTCGATCAACCAGCGTGCGGTGTTGCAGTGGCGCGCATCGATAGTCGACGCCCTGTATCGCGGCGAGGAACCTGACGTGTTGCGTGCCGGACCCTTGAAATGAGCGGGCAGTATTCGGCTTTCAGCGACGTGGCGATCATCGGGTCGGTGCGCACGCCCTGGGTCGATCTGAGCGGTGCGCTGGCGCAGGTTTCGCCGATCGATCTGGGTATCAAGGTCGGCCGCGAAGTCCTGGCTCGGGCCGGGATCCAGGCGGGGCGGGTCGATACTGTGCTGGCCGGATCAATGGCACAGGCCAGTTTTGACGCCTACCTGCTGCCCAGGCATATCGGCTTGTACTGCGGCGTGGCGCAGAGCGTTCCTGCACTGGGCGTGCAGCGCATCTGTGCGACCGGTCTCGAATTGTTGCGCCAGGCGGCGCTGCATCTGGGGTCGGGCGGACAACTGGCGCTGTGTGTTGCGGCCGAATCGATGTCGCGCAACCCGATTGCTGCCTATACCCATCGCAGCGGTTTTCGCCTGGGAGCAGGTGTGCAGTTCAAGGATTTTCTCTGGGAAGCGCTATACGACCCGGCACCCGACATGAACATGATCGCCACCGCCGACAACCTCGCACAGCGCCACGGTATTACGCGTGAGCAAGTGGATGGCTACGCGTGCCTGAGCCATGAGCGAGCGCTTCAGGCTCAGGTCAGCGGCAGGTCGAGCGCAGAAATCGTGGCCGTCACGCCTGAGCCGTTCGCGCTGGACGGTTATCAGCCCAGGGCCATCGTCTTGCCTCGCGGCGTGTACAGTGTGTCGCAGGACAGCCATCCCCGCGCTACCCAGCTGGCGGCCTTGTCGCGGCTGCGCTCCATCCAGGCTGGCGGTGTGCAGACCGCAGGCAACAGTTGCGCGGTGGTAGACGGGGCAGCAGCGGCGCTGGTCGGCAAGATCTCGCAAGCGGATGGCCCGGTCCTCGCGCATCTGCTGGCCAGCGCCGTGGTGGGTGTGCCTCCCGAATTCATGGGCATCGGCCCGGCGCCGGCCATTCGGTTGCTGCTGCAGCGCAGCGGCTTGAAGCTCAGCGACATCGGGCGTCTGGAGATCAACGAAGCGCAGGCCGCTCAGGTGCTCGCCGTTGCCCAGATGCTGGAGCTCGATACGGACCGTTTGAATGTCCACGGCGGTTCGCTTGGCCTCGGGCATCCCCTGGCTGCAACCGGCTTACGGCTGGTCATGACCCTGGCTCGCCAGTTGCGCGAAGAAAACCTGCGCTACGGCATCGCTGCCGCCTGTGTCGGTGGTGGGCAAGGCATGGCGTTACTGATCGAGAATCCCGACGTTGAAGGTTAGCGTTTGCATGACCCGCAGAGCCTTTCAAAAAAACCGCTCCGGGGCCTGCAGGCCACGGTTTTCATGGCGCTTATCATACCTTTATATAGCTTGACCAAACGCTGGCGAAGCGCGAATCTCGCAGGCTCAGACAACACGGATTGCATCCATGCGTACCCTCGCCGAACTCTCTTTCGATTTTATGTGGCATTTGATGTTCACGGATGAGAATCAACTCGAGCAGGATCTGGCGGTCCGGATGCTTGAGAATACGTGTGATCACCTGATGAAAATGTCGGATGAAGAGAGAAGGGCGTTCATCACCGTAGCGATTCAGCGTCGGGCCCTATGGCTGGCTGACTTTGAAGCCGGTTCTCATCCGGCCAGGCAACGTGTTGCTGACGAACAGAAGCAGTTTCTCGATGATGTGATATCCGGTCAGTTCTTCAGCCAGTTCGAAGAGCCGACGATCCCCGACGACCATGACCGTGTCGTGCCTATGCGCAGTTATCGAAAAGGCGGCCAGCGCTAGTCTGGCCGCTGCTTGCTCAATCAGTTCCCACCGCCTTCAGGTAGTTTTGCAATCACCTTGATTTCGAACTCGAAGCCATAAAGCCAGGTGACGCCGACGGCAGTGACCGTCGGGTAGGGCGCCTGCCCCCAGTACTGCGGCACGACGGTGTTCCAGATGTGCTCGAACTTATGGGCCGGGTCGACGATGAACAAGGTGACGTCCTGGACATCAGCGAACGTGCAGCCAGCCGCCTCCAGTACGGCGTTCAGGTTACGAAAAGCGAGTTGCACCTGCTTGTCCGGATCGGGTTCCGGCGACCCGTCTTCGCGGCTGCCGACCTGGCCGGAAACAAACAGAAGGCCGTTGGCGCGCACCGCTGGCGAATAGCGATTGCGTTCATAAAGGGCCTGGCGGCCTGTCGGGAATACCACGTCGCGTTGTGTCATGCGCTTTCTCCATTCACAGGCCGGGATGACCTGTCGTTCAAGATGGATCGACTTTAGGTGCTTGCAACGGACGGATAAACGCGCAACTGTAGCCATCACTGTTTGGGAATCCCAAACAATCAGACACAAACACGGGGCGATAATGGATCGGTTCGATGCGATGCAGGCGTTTGCGCGAGTGGTGGAGACCGGCAGCTTCACCAAGGCTGCAGGTACGTTGCACATGAGCAGGACCAGCGTGACGCAACTGGTGCAGCAGCTTGAGGCACGTCTGCGCGTCAAGCTGCTCAACCGCACCACGCGCAAGGTCAACGTCACGGCCGATGGTGCTGCGTATTACGAGCGCGTGATCCAGTTGCTGGCGGACATGGACGATGCAGAGACCAGTCTGTCCAGCGCCGCCGCATTGCCGCGGGGGCCGATTACGGGTCGACGTGCCCAGCCCTTTTGCCAGCCTTTTACTGATGCCTGCCTTGCCTGCCTTTCACGCACGTTATCCCGACATCCAGATCGACCTGGGCGCCAGTGACCGCGTCGTCGATCTGGTTCGAGAGAACGTGGACTGCGTGCTGCGCGGCGGAGAGATCAGCGATCAATCGCTGATCGCGCGACGCGTCGGGGATCTGCGGTTGGGTGTCTACGCAACGCCAGGTTATCTGGAGCGTAAGGGGCTGCCGACCCATCCGCAGGACCTCGAGAACTCGCATCACCGTATTGTCGGCTATCTGTGGGCGCGTACCGGCAAGGCGCTGCCTTATGCCATGCACCGTGGCGAGGAAAGTGTTCATGTCCACGGTCGTTACGTGTTGGCAGTGGACGACGGCAACGCCTATCTGGCCGCCGGGCTGGCAGGAATGGGCGTCATCTGGCTTCCCGACTACATGGCACTTCCTCACTTGGCCAGGGGGGATCTGGTGCCGTTGTTCGAAGACTGGCGTCTGGATTCGATGCCGATGTACGTGGCGTTTCCGCCAAACCGGCATGTGAGCGCCAAGGTCCGGGCCTTTATCGACTGGATCGCCGAGCTGATGGCCGAGCATGCGCCGGTCAATGCGCGCTAACGGCGTGCCGACAGTTGTTGCGGGGCCAGAAAGGCGTCGTGAAAATACTGACGAAACGCCTGCATCGCCGGACTGAACGCCCGCTCGCGGTGCCAGGCGAGCCCCACGCTCATGGGGTTGACCTTGTCTGTCAAGGTCATGGTTTCGATACGCTTGCCTTCGAGCGACCAGGGCCTGTGCACCAGATCCGACAGGATTGCCACGCCGCTGCCGTTGGCGACCATGCTGCGCACCGCCTCGACCGAACTGGTGCGCACCCGTACATTGGGTTTCTGACGGGCCATCTCCCAATAACGCATCGCACTCTGCTCGGCTTCATCGACGGTCAGCAGGATGTACGGTTCTTTGGCGACGTCAGCAAGGCTCACCACATCACGCTGGCACAGCGGATGATGGCTGGGCAGCCACAGACGACGCTCCGAATTGAACAGCGTTTCGGAAACGATATCCGGGTGGGTGATGTTTTCGGTGAGCACCACTGCCATGTCGAAACAGCCTTCCAGCAAACCGTGTTCGATGGCCTGGCGTTCCTGCTCATGGACCTGAATCGAAACGTCCGGGTGCCAGTGTTCCAGCCGTTGCAGGTGATGGGGCAGGAAATAGCCGATCACGGTGTAACTCGCGGCCAGACGCAGCAGTCCGCTGGCACGCACGTCAGGCAACGGGCTGTTCAAGGCATCGTCGACGCTGCGCAGGATCACATAGGCGCGGTTGAGAAAATGCCGCCCGGCGTCGGTCAGCGTCATGCCCTGTGCCGAGCGCTGGAACAGCAGGCTGCCCAGAATGTGCTCCAGTTCCTTGATCGCTGTCGTCACGGCAGACTGGGAAATATTCAGGTGAATGGCGGCCTGGGAGATCTGGCCGATCTCTGCAGTGGCGACAAAATAGCGAATCTGGCGAAGGGTGAGAGACATCGACTTTCCTTCAGGCAGGCCATCTGATTTATAGATAAAGGGTTATCTGTTAATAGATCTACCCAAGGGGTTATGAGGAATCTAACGTTGTCCGGGTCAGATCGCAATTTCATGTCAGGAGGGTGCGACATGCGGAAAGTCGATTTCAATTCGGACATGGGTGAGAGCTTCGGCTCCTGGACCATTGGTGACGGCGTTGACACCGAACTCATGAAATTCATCAGTTCTGCCAATGTGGCCACCGGCTTTCATGCGGGCGACCCTGGCACCATGCGTCGCACGGTCGAACAGGCCAAACGCCTCGGGGTGGCCGTCGGAGCGCATCCGGGGTTTCACGACCTGGTCGGGTTCGGCCGTCGCCATATTCAGGCTCCTGCGCAGGAACTGGTGGACGACATGCTTTACCAACTGGGCGCCCTGAGAGAGATCGCTCGTGCCCAGGGTGTAACGTTGCAACATTTCAAACCCCACGGTGCGCTTTACATGCACCTGGCCCGCGACGAGGAAGCGGCCCGTCTGCTGGTTGAAAATCTGCAGCGTGTTGAACCGGCGCTGTTGCTGTACTGCATGCCGGGCTCGGTCATCTGCAGGATCGCTCAAGAGCTGGGACAGCCGGTCATTCGTGAATTTTACGCCGACCGGGCTTACGATCTCAGCGGTTCGATCGTGTTTACCCGCAATGTGCAGGCTTACGATCCGGCGAAGGTCGCCGCACGCGTGCTACGTGCCTGTCAGCAGGGCGTGGTGCGTACGGTCGAGGAAGAAGACTTGCCCATCGAGTTCGATTCCATCTGCCTGCACAGCGACACGCCAGGCGCGCTGGATCTGGCCGAAGCCACACGCAGGGCGCTGGACAACGCCGGTATCCTGGTGAAAGCGCCCCGTTGACCATGCAAGGACACCGGCACACAGATGCCGGGTCCCGTTACCGTTCGCCTGCCGTTCTCCAACCCATCCAAGAGGAACAGACATGGCCGACTATCAACTCAGCGGAGGCCGGGCATGAACGATCCGATTCGCTACAGTTTCGGTGCCGACGAACACCTGTTTGCCGAAGTCAGCGAAAGCATGTCACTGGAAGCCTTTTTCAAGGGCATGGCGGTGACCCGCGCCGTGGAACGTCTGCAACTGGACGGCGTGCTCGACGTGTGTCTGGCCAATGCGTCGTTTCAGATCCGTTTCGACCCGGACCGGATCGAGCCCCATGCCTTGCTTGATGCCGTCAGGACCGCCGAAGCCGGCGCGGTCGCAGAGCGCACCCTGAAGACCCGAATCATCGAAATTCCGGTGCTCTACAACGATCCCTGGACCCATGAAACCCTGATGCGGTTTCGCGACCGTCATCAGGACCCGAGCGCGACAGATCTAGAGTACGCGGCGCGGATCAATAACCTGGCCGATGTCGATGCGTTCATCGCCGCTCACAGTGGCGCACCCTGGTTCGTGTCGATGGTGGGTTTCGTGGCCGGACTGCCGTTCATGTTCCAGATGGTCGAGCGCGAGCGCCAGTTGCAGGTTCCCAAATACCTGCGTCCGCGTACCGACACGCCCAAACTGACCCTCGGGCATGGCGGCTGCTTCGGGTGTATCTATTCGGTGCGCGGCGCCGGTGGCTATCAGATGTTCGGCGTCACGCCAGCCCCGATCTACGATCCGCAGCAGCAACTGGCTTACCTGAAAGAGCACATGGTGTTTTTCAGACCCGGCGATATCGTTCAGTTCAAGCCCATTGATCGTGAGGCTTACGACCTCGCAGTCGCCGAAGTGGACGCGGGTCGTTTCGACCTGCGGATCCGTCCGGTCGAGTTCTCGCTCGACAGCTTTCTCGCCGACCCGGCCGGCTATCCGGCTTCGCTGCAGGAGGTGCTTGCATGATCAAGGTACTTAAACCGGGACTGGCCACATCGGTCCAGGACCTGGGCCGCGAAGGGTATTACCACCTGGGTATTCCACCTTCCGGCGCACTTGACCAATACGCGCTCAGCGCCGCCAACCAACTGGTCGGCAACCCGCCAGGCGCTGCCGGGCTGGAATGCACGCTCGTCGGGCCCGAGCTTGAGTTTCAACAGGATGCATTGGTGGCAGTATGTGGCGCACACATGACGCCTCGGCTGGATGGCGTTGACATGCATCACGACACCGCCTTCGCGGTGAGAGCGGGGCAGGTGCTGCGTTTCGACTTTCCCAAGGACGGCGCTCGTGCTTATGTGGCCGTGGCAGGCGGCATTGATGTGCCATTGGTGCTGGGCAGTCGCTCAACCTATACGTTGGGCGCACTGGGCGGTTTTGAAGGGCGACGCCTGGCTGCTGACGATCAGTTGGCTATCGGCGTGCCCAGTGGCAAAGGCCGGGCGGGAGCAAGTCTGCCGATGGCCTTGCGTCAGTCTCTGGGCGGTGAGGTGTATCTGCGCGTGGTGCCGGGGCTGTATTACGAGCGCCTGACGGAGTACGCGGCGACCAGCTTTTTTTCCGAATCCTGGACGGTCGGTTCCGAGGCGGACCGTATCGGCTATCGCTTCAAAGGCGGCAAGGCACTGACGTTCCAGCCACGCGAGCAACCGTTCGGTGCTGGCTCCGACCCCTCCAACATTGTCGACAGTTGCTATCCGATCGGCTCGATTCAGGTGCCAGCCGGGCTTGAACCCATTGTGCTGCATCGCGACGCGGTGTCCGGCGGCGGTTACGCCATGATCGGCACGGTAATCAGCGCCGACCTCGACCTGATCGGGCAGATGCAACCCAATCAGAAGGCGCGTTTTGTTGCCGTTACCCTTGAAGACGCCTTGCAGGCTCGCAAGTCGTACAAAAAGAAACTGGCGTGCCTGAGCAGGCTATTCGCATCCTGATGCATCAGGCGTTACGGGCAGCCGGCTGAAAATCGCCGGCCTCATCCTGGCTGACGGAAGACGTGTCTTCAGACAATTTTTCAGCCTGTACGAGCATCGTTGTCCGGCAGGCTTCAAGGATTTCGTCTGCCAGCGCCGAGTCGTTCGGCACGGCGCGGGACAACATGACTGCGCCGACCGCATGGGCCAGCATGTCCAGCAGCGCCAAGCGTAAAGCCTTGGGGTCCGCGTCCTGCTGTGTCGCTGCGTCAGGCATCAGGTTTTTCAGCAACTGTTCAATGCCATTGGCAAAGGTGTTTTTGACGTCGTCGGACTGGCGCGATGCATCGCCGCCAAGGGCGGCCATCGTGCAGCCGGTTGCAACGTCGTCGCGGTGTTCCCGACTCAGGTAGTACTCAAGGAAGCGCGCAGGGCTGACGCCTGCTGACTGCTCCACGATTTTCGACATGCTGCAGGCAGCCGCTTCAGCCATCAGGTCGGACTTGGACCCGAAGTGCTTGTAGAACCCGCCATGGGTAAAGCCTGCAGCGGCCATCAGATCCGCCACTCCAATCCCGTCGTACCCGTGCTCGCGAAACTGCACCGATGCCGTTTCGACAATGTGGGCGCGGTTCGCTTGTGCCTGCGCTTTGGTGACCCTCATGAGATGCCTCTATATCTGTGCGATCCAATAGGCACGCACTATAGCATTGATGTTAACCATCATTAAAGTTGTTGACGAATAAGATGCTGATCATCATCATTGCGGCAGGCCCAGGCAATCACCGTTTGGGCACCTCCATGATTCTTCTGCAAGAGAGCACTCACATGACCGCACTTCCTTCTGTTCTCATCACCGGCGCATCCACTGGCATTGGCACTGTCTACGCCGACCGTTTCGCAAGTCGAGGTCACGACCTTGTCCTGGTCGCCCGCGACAAGGCGCGTATGGAAACGCTTGCAGTACGCCTGCGTGAAGAGCACGGGGTTGCCGTCGACGTGCTGCAGGCTGATTTGACCCGCAATGAAGACCTGACCACTGTCGAAACACGTTTGCGCGATGACGCCCGCATCGGTGTCCTCATCAATAATGCCGGTGTTGCGCAGAGCGGTGGTTTTCTGGACCAGACGCCTGCCAGCATTGATCAATTGGTCACTCTCAACACCACTGCACTGACCCGGCTGGCCAGCGCCATTGCGCCACGGCTGGTGCAGGCGGGTGAGGGTGCCATTGTCAATATCGCTTCCGTAGTGGGCCTTGCGCCTGAGTTCGGCATGTCGATTTATGGCGCCACCAAAGCCTTCGTCGTGTTCCTGTCCCAAGGCATGAGTCTGGAACTGGCGGAAAAGGGCGTTTATGTACAGGCCGTGCTGCCGGCCGCAACCCGTACCGAGATCTGGGGGCGTGCCGGCATCGACATCAACACCCTGCCGGACATCATGGAAGTGCACGACCTGGTGGATGCAGCGCTGGTCGGCTTTGACCGTCGCGAACCGATCACCATCCCTCCGCTGCGTGACGACGCACGCTGGGATGCATTGCAGGCGGCGCGTCAGGGACTGCTTGGCGACATCCGTCAGGCCGAGGTTGCGCAACGGTATCAGCCCGCCTCCTGATGCCTTCTTGCTGGATAGACCCCACGTTCCATTTGCCAGCCATCAACATGTGAGTAAACAGCCATGAAGTTTCGTCATCTCGTAGTGGTCAGCGCCCTTGTGTTCTGGGCGCTTGCCGTGGCCTGGATGTTGATGGCTGAGCAGATGCTGGCGAACTGGGGTGTGGGTTTTTCCAGTGAGGCCGGGCTGGTAAGTCGTCGCGCAGCCGCTTTGTATCTGGGCGTCGGCGTAATGCTTTTTCTGGCCAGAGACGCCGGGCCTTCGGTTGCACGTTCGGCGTTGGTCGCAGGCTTCGTCACGGCCTGCCTGACGCTCGCCGCACTTGGGATCTTCGAACTGCTTTCAGGGCATGCCAATCCGGGGATTCTGGCGGCGGTAGCGATCGAAGTACTGTTTTCACTGGCCTTCCTGTTTGTTCAGCACCGTGAAAGACACCTCGTGCAATGACGCCACGTATGCAGCCGAGCCATTTGCATTTAAAGAGAACTGAACACCCATGAAAGCATTCATCATCGACGGTTATGGAAAAAAGGCAGTCGGTCGGATTGGCGAACGGCCCGACCCTGACATCGGACAAACCGACGTGTTGATCCAGATTCATGCGGCAGGCGTGAACATGCTGGACGTCAAAATCCGCAACGGCGAATTCAAACCGATTCTGCCGTACACGCTGCCACTGGTGCTGGGTAACGACGTGGCGGGCGTCGTGGTGGCGGTCGGGTCAGACGTCAAAGGCTTCAAGCCCGGTGATGAAGTGTACGCGCGTCCCGAACAGGAACGCATGGGCAGCTTCGCCGAGCTGATCTGCCTGCACGAGGAGTCTGTGGCGCTCAAACCGGCACACCTCACCATGGTGCAGGCGGCATCCGTTCCGTTGGTGGCGCTGACCGCCTGGCAAGTGCTGGTGGAAACCGCGAAGGTGAAGAAAGGCCAGCGCGTGTTGATCCACGCAGGTTCAGGCGGCGTCGGCACCATTGCCATCCAGCTCGCCAAACACCTCGGTGCCTTCGTCGCAACCACGACCAGCACTCAGAATGTCGAGTGGGTCAAGGCGCTGGGTGCCGATGTAGTGATCGACTACAAGGCCCAGCATTTCGAAAGTCTGCTGCAGGGCTATGACGTGGTGCTGAACAGCCTGGGCAGTGACGAACTGGAGAAGTCGCTCAACGTGCTGAAACCGGGCGGGCACCTGATTTCCATTTCCGGCCCGCCCACACCGGCATTTGCTGAGCAGCAGAAACTCAACCGGGTGCTGAAGCAGGTCATGCGCCTGTTGAGTTACGGCATCCGCAAAAAGGCCCGCAAACAGGGCGTTGCCTACAGCTTCGTGTTCATGCGCGCCAGCGGTGCTCAGCTCAAGGAAGTCACCAGGTTGATCGAGGCAGGGATCATCAAGCCGATTCTGGACCGTACGTTTGCGTTCCAGCAGACCGCCGATGCACTGGCGTATGTGGAGCAGGGAAGGGCCAAGGGCAAGGTCGTGGTGCAGCTGAGGTGATCAGGCCCCGGATGACGGGGCCGTCCGACTTGACTGCCGCTCAATACCGAGGCTTTAGCGCCTTCCAGTCAGGCTTGTACTTCTGCATCTGTTTCACGTCATCGCGCTGGCGGATACCGCAACTCAGGTATTGGTCGTTCAGCTTGCCGAGCTGGTCGTAGTCCAGTTCAAGCCCCAGGCCCGGTTCGCGGGTCAGTTTCACGCAGCCGTCGACGATAGGCAGTTTGCCGCCTTTGATGACTTCCTCGTCCGGCTCCTGCCACGGGTAATGCGTGTCGCAGGCGTAATCGAGGTTGGGCACGGAGGCGGCGACGTGGGTCATGGCCATAAGGCTGATGCCCAGGTGCGAGTTGGAGTGCATCGACACGCCCAGCCCGAACGTGTCGCACATTTTCGCCAACGCCTGGGTGTCGCGCAGGCCGCCCCAGTAATGATGGTCGGCGAGTACGATCTGCACGCTGTTCAACGCAACGCTGCGACGGAATTCGTCGAAGTCGGTGACCACCATGTTGGTCGCCAGCGGCAGGCCGGTCCGTTTGTGCAGTTCGGACATGCCGTCCAGACCGGGCGTGGGGTCTTCGTAGTACTGCAGATCATCGCCCAGCAATTCGGCCATGCGGATCGAGGTCTCCAGTGACCAGTTGCCGTTGGGGTCGATACGCAGCGGGCAGTTGGGGAAGGCTTTCTTCAGCGCCTTGATGCAGGACACTTCATGCTCCGGCTCCAGCGCGCCCGCCTTGAGTTTGATGCTCTTGAAACCGTAAGCCTCGATCATGCGCCGGGCCTGAGCCACGATCTGCTCTTCGCTCAACGCTTCGCCCCAGCTGTCCGGTGCATAAGGTGAGTCGGCGTGCTGTGCGTACTTGAAGAACAGGTAAGCGCTGAACGGCACCTGATCGCGAACTGCGCCACCGAGCAGGTCCACCAGCGGCACGTTTATCGAGCGTGCCTGCAGATCAAGAAACGCCACTTCGAAGGCCGAATAAGCGTTGCTGACGGCTTTGCTGGCGTGGGAGCCGGGGGCCAGTTCCGCACCGGCCAGACTCGCGGGCTTGTGGGCCGCCACAGTGGCCTGAACGATGCTGCGTAACTGGCTCAGGTTGAACGGGTCGAGGCCGATCAACTGGTTCTGTACCTGTTGCTGAATCGCCAGTGCCGGGGCATCGCCATAACTTTCGCCCAGGCCGATGTAACCGTTGTCGCTCTCGATTTCGATAATCGAGCGCAGCGCGAAGGGTTCGTGTATGCCACTGGCGTTGAGCAGAGGCGGATCGCGAAAGGCGATGGGGGTGACGGTGACTCGGATGATTTTCAAAGGGCTGTCTCCCGGTTGATCAGGGTTTGAGGCTTGAGCGGGGGCCGAGCGGGGCGTTCGTGTGCACTGTCGCCGGCTCAGCCCTGGACGGGCGGCGCGCACCACCTTTCGGCGTGGTGCGGGCAAAGAAGATCACGATGGCCGCCAGCAGCGAGGTGGCCGCCAGCCCATAAAGACCCCCTTGAATGGAGCCGGTGGTCTGCTCCAGAAAGCCAAACGCGGTGGGCGCAACGAAACCGCCCAGGTTGCCGATGGAGTTGATCAGCGCAATCACTGCGGCGGCGATGCGCGCATCCAGATAGCCCTGTGGAATGGGCCAGAACAGCGCCGACGCTGCCTTGAAGCCGATCGCAGCAAAGCAGATGGCGACGAAGGCAAAGACCGGCCCGCCGGTGGTCGACATGAACATGCCGAACGCGGCGATCACCAGTGTCACAGCGACCCACGCCTGCTGATGCTTGAAACGCGCCGCCAGGGCTGCAAAGCCGTACATGGCGACAATCGAGATCAGCCAGGGCACCGAGTTGAACAGCCCGACCTCGAAGTCGCTCAGGCTGCCCATCTTGCGAATCATGCTCGGCAGCCAGAACGTGGCGCCATAGATCGTCAGGGCCACCGAGAAGTAGATGAAGCAGAACAGCACGATCTGCCGATCCGCCAGCAATTTGAACACCGAAGGCCGTAGGGTTTGGGTGGCTTCTCGAGCGCGCTGCTCCTCGACGATGGCGTTGACCAGCGTGGTCTTTTCTTCATCTGTCAGCCATTTGGCTTCGTGAGGGTGCGACTGCAGCCAGAACCAGACGAAAACGCACAGCACAATCGAGGCAAAACCTTCGATCAGAAACATCCACTGCCAGCCATGCAGGCTCAGACCGCTGATGCCCAGTAACGCGCCGGACAGCGGGCCGGAAATCACCGAGGCGATGGCCGAACCGCTCAGAAACAGCGCCATGGCCTTGCCGCGGTCACTGGCGGGCAACCACTGGGTGAAGTAATAGATGATCCCCGGAAAGAAACCCGCCTCGGCAGCCCCCAGCACAAAACGCAGCACGTAGAAGCTGGTTTCACCTTGAACGAACGCCATGGCCATGGCGGCCGCGCCCCAGGTAAACATGATGCGGGTCAGCCAGGCACGTGCGCCGTAGCGTTGCAGCAGCATATTGGAGGGCACTTCAAACAACGCATAGCCGACAAAGAACAGACCGGCGCCCAGCCCGTAGGCGGCTGCGCCGATGCCCAGATCGGTTTCCAGATGGCTGCGCACAAAGCCGATGTTGACCCGGTCGATGTAGTTGACGATGAACATCACCACGAACAGCGGAAGTACGTGGCGCTTCACCTTGCTGGCCGCACGGGCAAGCACCGTGGGATCCGAAGCGTGAGGGACGGTATTCAAGAGGCAACTCCCGTTCATTGTTTTTTTGGGGATGAGCCGATCATGGACGCTGGGATTATTCCCGTCTAATCTAGATATTGATTTGATTGATACCTGGAATGAATCAATGTTCGAGCTGGCCCAACTGCGCTGTTTCACCACGGTTGCCACGGAATTGAATTTCCGAAGAGCGGCCGAACGTCTGAACATGACTCAGCCGCCGCTGAGCCGACAGATCCAGTTGCTCGAGCACAATCTGGGTGTCGAACTGTTCACGCGCAGCACCCGCAGCGTGGCGCTGACGGCCGCAGGGCGGGCATTTTTCCTCGAGGCGCAGACACTGCTTGAGCGTGCCCAGCAGGCGGCCATTTCGGCCCGGCGCTTCGCTGAAGGCGATATCGGCTCGGTAACCATCAGCTTCGTCGGCAGTGCGGTGTACGAATTCCTGCCCAAGGTAATCGCCGAGGCGCGGCTCAATCAGCCTCAGGTCAAGATATCCCTCACCGAAATGAATACCTATCAGCAGCATGAAGCGCTCAGGGCGCGGCGCATCGATCTTGGCATTGTGCGTGCGCCGTTGTTTCAACCGGGCTACGAGACCGAGTGCCTGGTGCGCGAGCCATTCGTGCTCGCGGTGCCGGGCAACCATCCGCTTGCCGGGGCTTCGTCGGTCGCGGTTGAAGATCTGGACGGCGCACCTTTCCTGATGTACTCGCACTCGGCCTATCCGCCGTTCAACGAGCTGCTGACCGGGATGTTTCGTTCGGCCCGCGTTGCCCCGGATTATGTGCAGTGGCTCGGCTCGTCGCTGACCATTCTGGCGCTGGTCAACGCTGGAATGGGCCTGGCGCTGGTGCCGCGCTGCGCGACCAATGTGGTGTTCAAGGATGTGGTGTTTCGCGAGATCGACCTGGGCGAGGGTGTGCAGAGTGAGCTGCATCTGGTCTGGCGGACCGACAATGACAATCCGGCCTGCATGATGTTGCTCGAAGCCATTCGGGCTGCGGTGAAGGTCGATATGAATATTTGAAGTTATTTATGCCGAAGACGCGTGTGGTTCATGGCCGTCTACTATCATTCGTTCAATCGATAGTCACCATCAAGAAAGGCAAGTTCTGTTTTTTCGGCAAAGGAGGAGGATGGCGTCATAGCCACTTGCTCCGTACAGAAGGAAACGAACGATGAATATTTTCAACCTGCTGACTTTTGTCGCTGTCTTGATCAGTGCGCCTCTGGCCATGTCGTCCGTTTCCGCTGCCACCCAACTCGATAACGCTCAGGCCTGCCACTTCCAGCCGGTAGCAGACAGCCCTGCCAGCCTTCAGCATTCGCAGTCGGTCGGCGTGCTGTACAGCGAGAACACGGTCAGTAACCTGGAGTACCTGACCAACTATCATGCCGTTGCCCAGCGCTCTGCCCGAAACCCTGCACTGGATTCCCGTATTCGCGACGCCTTCATCAACAGCTCCGACCCGAAGCTGGCCATCGACTGGCTCACCGGCTCTCTGAAGAAAGAGTTTGCCTCGGTGACCGTCTATGACAACCTCGACGCGGTGATGCAGGCGCGGCCTGACGTGGTGGTGATGCTCGACACCTATAACCAACTGGTGAGCAAGCGCAACAATCAGGTGCAAGCGCGTTATCTGGCCCGGTTCTACGATGCCAATCTGCAGTACATCGGCAAGGCAGAGGGCGCAACCGGTCAGGCAATGCCTTCGGTCTGGGTAAAGGGCAAGGCCGCCCCTGAAATCGCCGCGCAGATCGACCAGCAGCGCGAACTGCAGGTCACCGCCCTGAAGCAGTTCGATGCCTCGCTCAAGGCGCTGGTCATGCAGGCTGAGCGGGATCAGGTGGCTGCAAACTGATCCCCGCCGGATAACTCATCTCACGCGATCAAGGCTCTGTACCGTAAGGTCCAGAGCCTTTTGCATGTCCAGGCGCGCCGAACGACCCACGTCCTTGTCATGCAGCTTGAACTCCCGTTCGGACGGCAAAATCGGTGCAGTGAGGTCGTCGGCGCCCACCGGTTCGAAGTCATAGTTGCTGCCGATGGTCATGGCGCTGCGGCGCAACAGCATGCGGATCTGCTCGGGGGTGAGTCTGGGGTTGATCGACAGCATGGCAGCCACCATGCCTGTGACCATGGGCGTGGCGTAGGAGGTGCCGCAGTGCACCGCGCCCTGTTCGCCAGCCTTGGCCGTTGACGCCCGTGTACAGGCGGATGCCATGATGTCGACGCGCATATCCACGTTTGAAGACGCGCGCTTCTCGACGTAGGCCGGGTCATCCACGGCGACGTTATCGCGCTCGGTGCGCTGATGGCCGCCCACGACCAGCAGTTGATCCGTGATGAAGGAGGAGGGCAGTCGGTATTCGTCAGTGCTCGAGAAGGACGACCCATTACCCGCCGAGTTCACCACCAGCACATCGGGGTGCTTTTCGCGCAGCCAGAGAAAGAACTCCTCCAGCAGCTCTTCATAGCCGGACATCGCCAGCCCCGAACGGATCAGCGAGTCAACGTCATCCCCTTGAATATTCTTCGCTCCGATCCGGTGAATGCCCCAGCTCCAGTTCAACACCCTGACGCCGTCTTCGACCAGGTTGACCGAGGCTGCCACGTTGGCAGCGATGCCTGCGTCGGAGTTGCGTTCCACGATCACATCGAAGCCCTGGCTCGCGCCGTCCAGCGACCTCAGAAAACCCGTGTTGCCGCCTTCTGCGGTATTGGCTGCCAGGATGCCGGTCACGGTAGTGCCATGACCGTCAGGCCTGCGAGCGTCCCGGGCAAACACACAGGTGCGGGGTGCGCCGCTGTGACAGTCGCCTCGATAATCGGCAAAGTCCGGGGTGTCGAAGTCGACGTTGCGTTCGATGATACCGATGCGAATCGGCACCGGCTTGATGGGAGACACCTTGCCGGGAATCCGGCGCTGGTAGTAATTGACGGCATCCATGAAACGGTTGGCGGTCCATTGCTCACGCGTCGGTTTTTCCTGTTTGCCGTCCGAAGGCGGCGCCTCGCTTTCAGCGGCTTCGGCCTGGGACTCTTCGATGACGACGGCGTCGACACTGACTTCGCTGCCCATGCGCAGCACCATGGCATCGCGTTCCACCAGATTCTTTACCGGCAAGCGCAATTGCCAGGTATTGAGCGGTGCAATCGAGCCGACGACGGTAGCGCCGAATTTCCGGGCAATGCTCTGCGCTTCTTCGCGGCCGTCGAAACGCTCCTCGATGATCAGGCTGATCAGGTTCACATAGGTGGTCAGCCCGTCCATGTTTTTTGCGACTTCATCCGGTGTGGCGGCCAGCACATGACTGCCTGCCATGCTCAGCCAGACCGCGTTGCTGCCAGTACCACCCTGTTGCAGCCAGAGCGGGCCGCTCTGCCAGTCGGCATAGTTCAACTGCACCCGCAGACGGTCGCCGTCGCGCTGGATGGCGCTGTCGGGCAGGGTCTTGCCGCCCAGTCTGATTTCAACCGGGCCCTTGCCCATGCCTTCTGCGTCGAGACAGAACGTCTGCTGCTGGCGGTCGAGCAGGTCGTCACAACGTTGCAGGCGCTCGATGCGCAGCGTGTCATCGGCGAAAGCGGGCGATGAGCAGGCCAGGGTGGCAGCGACAAGCAGAGTACGGCTGAACATGCGGAAATCCTGAGCAGGGCGTGAAGTAGCCTTCTGACTGCCGGGCGTCTTACATGGTTCAGGGCTACCAGCGCGAGCCGATTGCCGTGCCCGTGCAGTGCGCTCGGGCACGGCGCTTGCCGTCAGCTCAGAGGAAGGTTGATCACTTGCGCAAAGTTGTTGGCGAAAGCGGTTTGCGACACGCCGGTCACGAACGAGACAGGCCTTGAGCCGCCGTCATTGACGATAACCTGACCACAGTGGTTGTCTTGATCGGAACGGGTAGTGTCGACCGACAGATACTCGGCATTGGTTTTGGTTGCGCTAATACCACCCGCCATCAGCAGGGTCGCCAGCGGGTCGAAGATAGGCACCGGCAGATTACCTTCGGCGTGCGTGCCGGACTTGGCCTCAAGCACTTTACGCACCAGTGTCGCGACCGGATCGGTCGCGGTGATCCGTGTCGAGTAGCCAGGGTCGAGGATCACCTGATTGCATGCGTCCAGCGGTACCAATGTGAGGGGCAGCGTCGAGCCGAATACCGTGTCGGCCGCCACGGCGTCCACAAATACATTCCACTCCGCATAATAATTGCTGGAATAAGCCGGACCCTGATCCCATTCAGGTTTCGCGTTGTTCAAACCTGCTACGTTGCCGTCAACATAAACGGCACCCGCCATTGCATAAATACCGTCGATGTTGGCGAAGTCGTTCGGATTTGTGCTCAGCGACAACATCTTTGCAATGTTGGTAAAGCCACCCAGCGAAAGAATCGTGACCGGCCCCGGGCTGTGCGTGATTGTTTCAAACAGAAATGTCCAGGCGGGCATTTCGCAAAGCACTGGAAGTTGTACAGGGTTCAAGGTTCCCAGCAGACCCATGACGCCGTTCATGTCGTTTTTGAAGTCCTGAGGAAACCGGTAGTCATACGCCGTCGGTCTATCCGTGCCGCAGGCAACGACAGCATCAAGCCGGTTGCCGATGCCCAGCAGATGCCGGGCGATGATCACGCCCCAGTTCAGATCGGTTTCGCCACAGCCGGTGACCGTGATGCCGACGATGTCGATATCCGGCCGTTTCATCAGGTAGGCAATGGACAGGACATCGTCCCAGCCCATATCGGTGTCGATAATAACTTTCCTGTTCATGTTACTTCTCCATGTACTTCGTAAAAGAGCCAGGAATGGCACGCAGGGACTGAAAACAGCCGGGCGCTGTAAAAACCTGTGTCATGAGTTCATTTTGGCGGTTTGGTTCAAATCATGCGGCACTTCAAGTCGGCCTGATATATACAACAGCTTCTGGTCTGCGTCGAGTGAGCGTGGCGCGGTAAAGTTGAAACCCCTTTAATTGAAAAGCCGCTTGAAAGTCGTGTTTTGTGTTAAAGAAAGAGTCGCCCTGGCCGAGAGCATGACAAGCGAGCCGCACGTTGCCCGGCCCGCATGAAATACAGCAAGCCACGTGCGCTTTGACTGTGGTAACAGAGAAGCCTTGCGATGCTGAAAAACCTGTTGGGTACTCTGCGTACCCTGATGTCAGTGCCCACCGATCACCCCCGGCTGCTCCGGGCCCAATACATCGCGTTGTCCCGTCAACTGCCGTTGATGTACTTCGTGCTGCTGGTCAACACTTGGGCGCTGGCGTTCACTCACCGTTCTGCGCCGTTGTGGCTGACCCTGCTGGTGCCGGGATTGCTGACGCTGGTGTGCGGGATTCGCGCTCGCATGTGGTTGCGTACAGTCAACAGGCTACCATCCGAAGCGACGATCCTGGCCACCTTGCGCAGCACCAATGGCCTGGCCGGAATCATTGCCGCTGCGTTCGCAGGCTGGTCACTGGCGCTGTACCCCTATGGCGATGCCTACGCACAGGCCCATGTCGCCTTTTTCATGGGCATCACGGTGATCGTGTGCATTTTCTGCATGATGCACCTGCAGCCTGCCGCGCTGACGACGGCGGTCGTGGTGAACGCGGCCTTCGTGGTGTTCTTCGCCTCGACCCACAACACGATCTTCATCGCCACGGCGGCGAACATCGTATTGGTGTCGATTGGCATGCTGATCATTCTTCGTTATCAATACCGTGACTTCACCAGCCTGGTAAATGTGCAGGTGCAGACCGAGCGACTGAGCAACGAAAACCTGCTGCTGGCCAATCAGGACAGCCTGACCGGATTGCCCAACCGGCGTCAGTTCTTCCAGACCCTGGACCTGGCCATGACCGATGCGCTGGCGCGTGGCACCGGGCTTGCGGTCGGCATACTGGACCTGGATGGTTTCAAGCCGGTGAATGATCTGTACGGTCATCGCACCGGCGACCAGCTGCTGATCATGGTTGCCGATCGCCTGAAGCAGTCGGCAAGCGACACGGTTCATGTGTCGCGGCTGGGTGGCGACGAGTTTGCGCTGGTCGTCAAAGGCGACATCAGCAGAGAAGCTTTGCTGGCCTTGGGCAAACGCCTGTGCGATCAGATGCATGAGCATTTCGAGCTGCTGGAAATGCCGATCCAGATCGGCGCGACCTTCGGTATTGCGACCTACCCGGCGACGGCCGACAACGCCACGCAATTGTTCGAGTACGCGGACTACGCGCTCTATCAGGGAAAGAATCACAACCCCGGCTCGACCTGCCTGTTTTCTGCCAGTCATCGTCAACAACTGCATGCTGATGGTGTGACTGAGCAGGCACTGCGGCGAGCCAGTCTGGAGACCGAGTTCTACGTGCTGTTCCAGCCCATCATGAACAGCCGGAGCAGGGAAACCGTCGCATTCGAAGCGCTTGCCCGCTGGAACAGCCCGGAACTGGGTGCCGTGTCGCCTGCGCGCTTCATCCCGATTGCCGAGCGTATCGGCATGATCAACAAACTGACTGCGCCGTTGCTGACCCATGCCTTGCAGAAGGCGCTGTCCTGGCCTGCACCCATCAGGTTGTCGTTCAACCTTTCGGCCCATGATTTTGCCACCTGCGAGAGTGTCAACCAGATCGTGGAGATCATCGAAAACAGTGGTTTCGACGCGTCGCGGCTGGATCTTGAAATCACCGAGACGGCCGTCATGAAGGACATCGCTCAGGTGCGGCAGGCGGTCAACCAGTTCCGGCAGTTGGGATGCGGGATATCGCTGGATGACTTCGGCACCGGTTATTCGAGCCTCAGCCAGTTGCACGCACTGGCCCTGACCAAGCTCAAGATCGACCGAAGCTTCGTGACCGGCGTTCACGACAACCCGGCCAGCTACAAGATCGTCAAATCCCTGGTGGCCTTGAGCATGGATATGTCGCTTGGTTGCGTCATCGAGGGCGTGGAGACACAGGAAGAACTCAACGCTCTGGAAACCCTTGGCTGCACGCTGGTTCAAGGTTATTTCTACAGTCCGCCGATCAGCTTTGAAGACACACTGAAGTGGATCGACACGCCGGATGGCGAACGCAGCTTCGGATGACTGTGCGATACCTCACGCCGTGCGTGAGCAAACAGCGGATCGTGTGAGGTGGCTTGCCGGCGATCTGCCGAAAACCGGCCGCAGAACCCACACGCCTGGTGTGTCAGATGAGATCCGGGCTGCCTCGTAGCCTGTCGCTGCCGTCGTAACCTCTTGGCGCTCCCATGCCCTTCGGGCTGAAGCAGGTGTCGCCGCTTCTTCCGGAGGACTCAGGTATTACGCAGCCTGGTGAGCGGTCAGTGTGCGGCCTGTTATGATGCACGCCTTCATTTCCTGGAACACCCTTTCATGAGCAGACCCGGCCAGACCGTTCTTGTATCGCTGCGCAAGATGATCGCATCAGGCGAACTGGCGGCTGGAGAGCGTTTGATGGAAGTGCCCACTGCCGAACGATTCGGCGTATCGCGTATGCCGGTGCGCATGGCATTTCGAACACTCGAGCAGGAAGGGTTGCTGGTGCCTTTTGGTGGTCGCGGGTTTCAGGTGCGTTCGATCAGTGCGCACGAAATCGCCGGAGCGGTTGAAGTTCGCGGGGTGCTCGAGGGGTTGGCGGCGCGGCAGATGGCTGAGATCGGTGTCAGTCAGCAAGCCCGGGATGAGCTGGAAATCTGTCTGGTTCAAGGGGATGCGCTGTTTGCCAAAGGCTTCGTGACCGAGGATGACCTTGAGGTTTATCACGACCTTAACATGCGTCTGCACCGGGTCATCGTCGAAGGCAGTGGCAATCCGGCGATTGCCGATGCGCTGGCGCGCAATGATCACTTGCCGTTCGCCTCGGTCACCGCACTGGCGGTGGATCGCAATGATCTGGTGCGTGAGTTCAGGCGTTTCAATTTTGCGCACATGCAGCATCACGCGGTGGTGGATGCACTGATCAATGGCCAGAGCGCACGGGCCGAAGCGATCATGCGCGAGCACGCCAACGCCACGCTGCGTTATGCCGAGATATTCGGCGCTGGCGTTCATGAGCGCATGAAGGTGATCCAGCGCTCCGACTAGTCAGAGGTCAATGACCAGCAATGGTGTTTTCGAGCGAGAGCAGCACGGGGTGAACTGATCATTGAGCGCCTGTTCGGCCTCGGTCAGAAACAGGTCGCGGTGATCGGGAACGCCCTTCAGTACTCGAGTCAGGCAGGTGCCGCAGACACCCTGTTCGCAGGAAAGTGGAATGTCGATGCCATTGCTTTCCAGCACCTGAGCGACGGTCTTGTCGGCCGGCACGCTGAACACCTGGCCGGTACTGCCGATTTCCACCGAAAAGCTGCCGTCGTTGCTGGTATCCACCGGCGCTGCGCTGAAGTATTCGCGATGCAGCTGGTGTTCCGGCCAACCCTGGGCATGAGCCGTGTCGAGAATATGCTGCATGAACCCGGCGGGCCCGCAGACATAGACTTGAGCGTCGGCATCCGGATCGGCCAGCACTGCCAGCGCATCCAGTCGGGTTTGCGGGCGATCATCGAAATGCAGGTTGACCTGATCGGCAAATGCCGACTGCGTCAGGCGCTCCACAAATGCTGCACGGTCGGCGGAGCGGGCACAGTAATGCAATTCAAAGGGTTCTTCGTGTTGCGCCAGATGTTCGGCCATGCACAGGATTGGCGTGATCCCAATACCACCCCCAAACAGCAGGGTTCGGCTGGCGCGCTCGGCAAGCGGAAACAGGTTTCGCGGTTCACTGATGCGCAGGTGAGTGCCTGGATGAAACTGTTGGTGCAGAATACGCGAGCCGCCTCGTGAGGCGGGATCGTTCAGCACGCCTATCAGGTAACGATGGCGTTCTGTGGGCGGGTTGCATAACGAGTACTGGCGAATCAGGCCGTCCGGCAGGTGCACGTCGATGTGCGAGCCTGCGGTGAAGGGCGGTAACAGGCCGCCGTCGGTCCGCACCAGTTCATAGCTGCAGATGTCCAGCGCTTCGTCCGTGCGCGATAACACAGTCACGTCGATCATGTCGCACCTCGGGTTCACTTCAGGTTGGCCACAGGGATCTGGTCGCCGTCGGCGGCCTGTTCGCTGGCGATCAGTCGCTCGATAATCTTGCGAGACTGCACGCCGCCCGCATCGATGTTTAGCTTGAGCAGCTTGCGATCAGGATGCTGGAGCAGGTTCTGCTGCTGGCGCTCGAGCATTTCCAGATCCTCGGTGAAGATTTTGCCCTGACCCTCGCGGATGCTCGCTGTCAGCGCCTTGTCCTGCGGGTTGAAGTTGCGCGCCATGCCCCAGAAGTACCAGATTGACGTGTCGGTTTCGGGGGTGATGAAGTCGACGACGATGCTTGATGCCTTGAATTCGTGAGGGGCGTTGTAGCCGCCTTTTCCGGCGTGGGCGACACCCACTTCAATGTGCACATGGCTGGGCGGTGTGAAACGGCAGATCTGCCAGCGGTCCACTGGCACGTCATCTGCCAGGTTGTTGCCGCGCAACGCCATTTTCCAGAACGGCGGCGGCATGATGTTTTCCATGTGCCGGGCAGTGACGACTTCTTCGCCTTCGACAGTGGTCACCGGCGGCGCCTCGTCGATCTCCTTCTGGCCGATGCTGGAGGCATGGACATAGGTTTCGTGGGTAAGGTCCATCAGGTTGTCGATCATCAGGCGGTAATCACATTGAATGTGAAACAGCCCTCCGCCGTACGCCCACTGATCACTGACTGCCCACTCCAGATGAGGAATCAGGGCAGGGTCGGCCTTTTTCCGATCACCCGGCCACACCCAAATGAATCCGTAGCGCTCGACGGCGGCAAAGGTCTTGTTGCAGGGGAAGCCCCGGACGCGCTGACCAGGCATGGCGACAGTCTGGCCGTCACCGCCCATCACCAGGCCGTGGTAACCGCAGACCAGTTGCCCGTTCTGGACAAACCCCAGCGAAAGCGGGGCGCCGCGATGCGGACAGAAGTCATCGAGAGCCACGACCTGTTGATTCTGATCGCGATAGAACACCATCTTTTCGTTGCAGATCTGCCTGCCGAGCGGCTGGTCAGTCACTTCATCCGCTGCACAGGCGACGTACCACGTATTTTTCGGATGCATGAGGATTCTCCACGGTTCGATTTTGTTTTTATGGATCCATCAGTTTCAGGTGGACGTGTGGCGTGGACTATTAATGCCACATAGCAAAGGAAAATAAAATGATTAAATTAATTAACTATTATTTAGTGGATCCATTGAGGCTTAGCGCGGTGCAGAGTGCCCCTATCAAAGCACTGCGTAATCTGACGCATGAACAAAACTTGTGTGATCAGACCCAACGGGACGTGAAGCGTCCCGGTCTGGATGTCCACGCTGGAGCGTGGGCATGATCAATGTGAGCAGGAGTCAGGGCTGCAATGCATCGCGCAGCAGAGGCGCGAGTTCATCCAGCAGGGTCTGGACGGAACGCAAGGCGCGGCAGTCGGGGCGGGTCAGGAGCCAGAGGTCGGTGCAGCAGCCTTCCAGCGGCGCGCTCAATTTCTCGACGCCTGGCAGCCCGCGAGCGGTGAAGTCAGTCAGCGCCGCGACACCGAGCCCGGCGGCGACCAATTGTGAAACGGCGGACATGCTGCTGCAGCGATACCGCGGTACCACGTCCGGAAATGCCTGATTGCGCCAGATCACGGAGGTGTGGTCCGGCATCGAGTCGTCAGGGCTGATCCACGGCACAGACGACGGTGTTGTTTGCAGTGCGTCACGAAATCCGGGCAACCCGCAGATGACGTATTCAGCCGTGCCGATACGCCGTCCAATCAGGTGTTCTGGCGGTGTGTTGGTCAGACGCAACGCGATATCGGCGTCCCGGCGGCTGAGGTTGGCGAAGGCGTTGGACGTTGCCAGTTCCAGCGTCAGGGCCGGGTAGTTCGGCATGAAACGGGCGAGGGCGGGCAGCAGCAGGTTGTGCAGCACGGCGTCGGTGCAGGTCAGGCGCACCGTCCCGCTCACCACGTTCTCGCCTTGTTGCAGGGCGATACGTGCAGCGTTCAACGCAAGCTCTGCGCGTTCGGCCTGTTCGGCCATCGCGCTTGCGGTATCGGTAGGTATGTAGCCTCGCCGGTTCTTTACAAACAGGGCGATACCCAGCGCAGCCTCGAGGCGTTTGATAGAGCGGAATACCGTGGAGATGTCGACGTTCAGCAACTCCGCTGCACGCGCCAGTGTGCGACCTCTGATCAGCGCAAGCACCAGAGAAAGATCCGAATGGCTGACTTCATATTGCATCGCTGCACAGTTTCCTTGCCTGAATGCCCATGTCGATTGCGTAGCTGACTATCCTAGACTGGTTTCAATGGCACTGGATAGCGGCTTTTTCACTTCAAACCCGGTGCTCAACCTTTCAAGCCAGGACCTGAATCATGTCTCGAATTCCTTTGATCGGCGTCAGCGCCTGCCGCCAGCAACTGGGCAAATATTCCTCGCACACAGCGGGCGACAAATACGTCGAAGCAGCGGGTTTTGCGGGAATACCCGTGATCCTGCCGGCACTGAATGTACCGATCGAACCAGCGCAGATGCTGGCGCATCTGGACGGTCTGCTGTTCACCGGATCACCGTCCAATGTCGAGCCTCATCATTACAACGGCACGCCGAGTATCGAAGGCACCGCGCATGATGTGTTTCGTGATCGCAACACGTTGCCGTTGCTCAGGGCCGCGATTGCTCAAGGCGTTCCGGTGCTGTGCATTTGCCGTGGGTTTCAGGAACTGAACGTGGCGTTGGGCGGCAGCCTGCACCAGCGTGTTCAGGACTTGCCGGGCTATCTGGATCATCGCGAGCCGCAGAGCGACGTGGTGGCCGAGCAATACGTGCCGCAACATGATGTTTCGGTGCAGCCGGGTGGCGTCCTCGAGTCTCTGGGCCTTGGGCCCGTCTTTGCGGTGAACAGCCTGCACAGTCAGGGCATTGATCGACTGGCGTCCGACCTGCGTGCCGAGGCCCTGGCTCCGGACGGGCTGGTAGAAGCCGTTTCCCTGCCCGGCGCTCCGGGCTTTGTACTGGGCGTGCAATGGCATCCCGAATGGGCATTCACGGAAAACCCGGTGTCACTGAAAATGTTCGAGGCGTTTCGTCAGGCGTGTCAGGTTTATGCCGGTGCACGGTCAGCGATCAACTACTGAGCCTTGCCGGCAAACGTGATTTAATATCCGACCTCATGGCTTCAGGCGCACTGCTGCGTCGAAGCCAAGTTTCTCGACCGGATATTTTTTCACATAAGGCCACTATGGATACGGGAGCACGACTCAAGCTGGTGCGTGAAAGCTACAAGCTGTCGCAACGCGAACTCGCCAGACGCAGTGGTGTGACCAATGCCACGATTTCCCTGATTGAACAGAACCGTGTAAGCCCCTCGATCAGCTCACTCAAGAAGCTGCTGGAAGGCATTCCGATGTCGCTGGCCGACTTCTTCACCTTCGATCAGCCACCTGGGCAGGATCAGTATGTGTTTCGAGGCGGCGACCAGCCCGATCTGGGGCGCAACGGCGTGCGTCTGTTGCTGGTAGGCGCGACACTGCCGACGCGTCAGATGCGCTTTCTGCGCGAGCAGTACGCGCCGGGTGCCGACTCGGGCGAAGAGCCCATCGTGCACAGCGAAGGCGAGGAGTGCGGTCTGGTCACGCGCGGTACGGTTGAGCTGACCATCAACGGTCAGATCAATATTCTCAACCCCGGCGATGGCTACTATTTCCCCACTACCTTGCCTCACCGGTTCCGCAACATCGGCCAGGATGAGGCCGAAATCATCAGCGCCAACACCCCCGCCAACTTTTGATCATTCCCTCCGGCTGCGCGTCAACGCAGACTCCAGGACACGCCCGCATAGACGCCCATGCCATCGCCGGGCGTCGAGCGCGCCACGTCGCGTCCTGCATCGTCGTAGCCCGGCGTTACCGTACTGGCATAGCGTCGATTGATCAGGTTGCGCAGGTCAAGCCACGTTTGCCAGTCATCCTTGGGCGAGGCGTAGCCGAAGGTCATCCCGAGCAAGGTGTATTGATCGGCGTAAAACGAATTGGCGTAGTCGACGGCGATCTTCGACGCGTGTTCGGTGTTCAAGCCGGCGTAAAAGCCTGTGGGATGGCTGTAACGCAACTCAGCCTGATAGTAATGGCGCGGGATGCCGGGGAGGGCGTTGTCGCCAAACCGGTCATCGTCCCGATAGTGAAAATCACTGAATGTGTACGCCTGACGCAAATCCAGCTTGCCGGCAGTCCCGTCTTGCCACAGCGGGCTGTCGAGGCTCAGCTCAACGCCGGTATGAACCGTCGGGCTGGCGTTGGATTCGGCAATCACCTGCGAAGAGGCTGTGCTCGCGGCCTGGGTTTCGACACTCAATAATTCATGCCTGACCTGCGAGTAATACCACCCCGCTTTCCAGTCACCCATCCATCCCCGGCCGCGCCCTCCGAGTTCCAGAGTAGTCGCGGTCTGGTTTTCAAGTTTCACGCCAACGCGTTGCAGTCCTGTCGCCGGGCCGCTTCCAGCGGGAAAGAACTGGTTCGAACCCCAGATCATCGACCACGCGTGAGGCGGCTCGACCGAGCGGCTCAGGTTGCCGTAGACCTGCAATTGCGGCGTAAAGTCATAGCGCAGGCCGAGGCGAGAGGCGTAGTCCCAGTCATGGGTGCTGACGGCTCCCTGGGTAGCGGGGTAGGTGATCTCGGTCTCACGACGGGTGTAAATGGCAGCAACGCCGGTGGTCAACCACAGGTCCGGAACCACTTCCAGATCGTTGCTCAACTGCAGAACGCTGTCCGACCCCAGATAGCTGTAGTCACGGGTTCTGGTACCTGGCGTGTAGTTGGCGGTGTTGCCAGCGGGTATGCGTACGAACTCTGACGCACCATTGTTCGGCAAGCCCTTGGTGGTGCGCAGGCCCAGTGTTGTGTTGCTTTGATGGCCGAACACTGTGTCCTGTCGAATGTAATTCAGCGTACCGCTGATGTCGGTGTAGGCGACCTTCAGGCGATTGGTGCCTTCGCGCAGGTCCATTGGATAGTCGTGATAGACCAGGCCGGTCTCGATTCTGGACCTGTCATCCAGGTAGATTGTGGTTTTGTTGCCCAGCCAGGTGCTGCCCGGTTGCAGGCGTTTGGAGTCACGGGCTGCGTTGAGCGCGTTGGCTGCACGTGGATCGTGGCGGATCTGCTCGCGGGTCAGGCGGCCGGGCGAATCGTTGTCGGTTTCGCGGTAACGAAAGAAGAAGCGGGTTTCCAGGTCAGGGCTGAAGCGATAGCCGACATTCGCGGCAATGCCCTTGCTGCCGCCTGCGCTGTGATCCTGAAAGCCGTCGTAGTTCGAATCAGTCAGGGCGACGTAGTAGTCCAGATTTCCCAGTGCATCGCCGGAGCTGATCTGCCGTTTGGCGTAACCGTGGCTTCCGGCTTCATAGCGTACCTGCAGGCGAGGCGCGTCATAGCCGGTGTGAGTAACGTAGTTGACCGCGCCGCCCAGTGCCAGCGATCCCAGTTCAAAACCGTTCGCGCCACGGCGCACTTCGACATGGCTCAGCCACAACGGCTCCTTGAGTTCGTACGGTGTGCCACCGGGGCCGGTGAGGGGCAACCCGTCGAGCGTTTCGAACAGTCCCGAGGCGTGCGCACCGGGTGCCCGGTTCAGCCCTGAACCGCGAACGGAAATCTTCGCGCCCTCGTTGTTGGCTGCCTTTGCGTAGACACCCGCCTGATAGCGGAATACGTCTTCGTTGGTGGCTACGTGCCCCTGATCAACCCGATTCAGGTCCACGGTGTTGGTGCCACCGGGCACGCTGCGCAAGGCATCACGCGCCGTTTCGGCAGGGCTCTGCACGGCGCTGCCGTCCACTTCGATGCTGGACAGGTTCACGGCCTGTTCCGCACGAACCTGAGTGGCGCAGGCAAGCGCCGTGGTCACGCCGAGCAGTTTCAGCACAGCGGCAAGCGGGAGGGGGGGAGTGTGTTGCACGTAAAGAGGCCTCTAGGCTGGGACCGTCACGCAATACGCTCGATGACGGTCATCGCAGAGCCGTGGCCATGCGTGTTCTGGGGACAGAGGTTTCGATGCCGGATATCCACAACGCGTCACGTCCCGTGAACGGTCAGTCACCACTGGTCGGTGTCCGGGCAAATTCCGACAACTATCCAGGCTGGCCTGTTTCGAAAATGACAGGCGCTGAATAAGGCGCGCCTTTCCAATCAGGGAGAGTTTTATGACTGATAACACCTGTGCTTGTCCGCAATGTGAATGCGCAATCGGCAAAGACACTGCGGTCGAACGTGACGGCCAGCAATTCTGCTGCGAGGCCTGCGCGAACCACCACGTCAATCATGAAAAATGCCACTCGCCGGGCTGCCATTGCGAACAGGCAGCTGAAGAAAAGCTGGATGGGGCAATTGAGGAAACCTTTCCTGCCAGTGATCCGATTTCGCCCTGATGCCCCGGCTTCAACCACCATGTTCAAAGGACACACTTGTGACTTTCTCAACGACCTGTCGCCGCCTGCGTAATCTGAACCATTTGGAGGCAGGCAAACGTATTGCTCTGTTGGCAACGCTGGCAGCGCTCTCGGCCTGCAACGCTGCCGATACACACCCGCCGGTCTCGTCTCCGGGGGCTGACAAAAAGGCCTCGACTGCTGTGCTTGAAACCGGAGCAGCGGTGCTTCAATCGCACCCGCCACTCGATGCACTGAACACCTACCTGGATGGCTTTCATTTCTACAGCGGCACGATTGAGTCGCAGATGGAGGCTCACCATTACTGCTCGATTCTCAACGAGGAGGTCATCCAGTGCGTGATTTACGACGGCAACGTCAAGGATGCGCATTTGATGGGCGTGGAGTACATCATCAGCGCCAAATTGTTCGACGGTCTGCCAACTGAAGAAAAAGCGTATTGGCACAGTCATTCCCATGAAGTGACGTCGGGTCAGTTGATCGCGCCTGGCATTCCGGGGCCTGCCGAACACGCGCTCATGAATAAACTGGTCAATACCTATGGCAAGACCTGGCACACATGGCACACCGACAAGGACAAGTCGCTGCCTTTGGGCGTGCCTCAGTTGATGATGGGTTTTACTCGCGACGGACAGGCCGACTCGCAGATGGTCAAGGCGCGTGACGAGCGCATGGGAAGGGACAGCGTTGCCGAGCGCGAATCGCGAAAGGACATCAAGCCTGAGCCGGTACTTCCCGGTGCAGATGCCTGGATGAACGGCAAGGTCATCCAGTTGCCTGATCCGAGCGGCACGGCGTCCCATCACCCGGCACCGGGGACGCAGGATAAAGGTACCAATAGCCGGTCATCCGCACCTTGAGTGGGAAGCACCCGCGCGGGTGCATTTGGACAAGGAGTTACTGCATGAATACCTTGAGTGAAGAGTTTGCGAACCAGGAGCTTTCACTGCTGGTGCCCCATGCCCTGTTCTTCGAAAGGGACGGCGCCACGCCCAACAGCCGGTTTCCGGTGCTTGTTTATGAACTTGCCGTTGACCCGGACAGGGATGTGGCGACAGCTTTCGAGCGTCTGTTCGCAAACAACGAATGGTCGCCACTCTGGCGGGATGGCGTATTCGACTACCACCATTACCATTCCACGGCCCATGAGGTGCTGGGCGTTGCCAGTGGGCAGGCCACACTGCGGCTGGGGGGTGAACGTGGCAGCGATCACCGCGTCAAGACGGGCCATGTGCTGATCCTTCCAGCCGGGACCGGTCATTGCTGCCTTGAGCAAAGTGAGGACTTTCTGGTCGTAGGTGCCTATCCCCGAGGCCAGGAAGACTATGACATTCAACGCGTCGATCCTGCTGTGTACGAACAGTCGGTCGCTCGAATTGCCAGAGTGAGCACGCCGACCACCGATCCGGTCACAGGGCAGGGCGGATCACTGATCCATACCTGGATTGATGACGAGCACGACGGAAGCTGACCCTCGCCGAATCAATGACAGCGGGATCGTCGAGCGGCAACTACCCTGATACGCGCCCGACCACTGTCTGCTCTTCAGGGGATCGTTATCAGCGCTTGGCCTCCACGTTCGGCGATTCCGAGCGACTCAGGAACGCTCTGGTAATTTCAGGCAAGTGCTCCCGCAGCCAGTCCGCCATGGCGATTTCCTGCTTCAGGATCTGCTCGCAGTCTTTGCGGATCTGAGGTTCGCCAGCTGCCTCTGCGGCCTCGATAAGCACTGTGTAGGTGGCGATTTCGATGTTCTCGAACACATAGCCACTCATGGCGCCTTTAACGACTTCATCGGACATCAGCATGCCGCCCAGTCCCTGTCCGATTGCCATCAGCTTTCCGCCGATGTCCTTGATGGTCGACGGACTGCTGTCCAGACGCGTGAGGCATGCTTCGACTTTCTGCTGTTGGCCCCGCGTTTCTTCAATGTGTTTTTCAATCCTTTTTTTGAGTACGGGATAGTGTTCCAGTCTTTCCGCCTGGGCCATCAGCATTTTTTCCGCTTGTTGCTCCATTGCGTGTGCGTCGCGAAGCCAGTCGATAAGGTTGTCCTGTCTGGTAGTTGTGCTCATGGTGCTTGACCTCTTCTGAGTGAGTGGCAAAAGGTAGAAAAATGCTGCGTTGAACCGGTTCCCAGGTTTGTCCGGCAGGGTGACGAATGGCCAGGGAGCAGGTATCAGCCCACCAAAACCTCGAGTTCCAGCCCTTGAGGGTTCATGCATTGCCAGCGCCACGCATCGGTCAACATGGCGTCAAGGTCATGTCGGGCCTGCCAGCCCAGTTCACGCCGTGCCTTGCCCGGATCTGACCAGCACTCGGCCACGTCACCTGCACGACGGGGCTCGAAGACAAGCGGCACCTTCACCCCCGAGATCCGTTCGAACGTTTTCACCACTTCAAGCACCGAATAGCCTCGACCGGTGCCCAGATTCCAGATGGAAACGCCGCGCTGATTGCCTATCCGGGCCAGCGCTTTCAAATGACCCTCGGCCAGGTCCATTACGTGCAGGTAATCCCGTACGCCGGTGCCATCAGGCGTCGGGTAGTCGCTGCCGAACACATGCAGGGCAGGGCGCTGCCGATTGGCGACCTGTAACAGGAACGGCAACAGATTGTTGGGCGTGTTGCGTGGCGATTCACCCAGCATTCCCGATGGATGCGCGCCGATGGGGTTGAAGTAGCGCAACAGGCCGATGGCCCAGCGCGGGTCCGAACTGGCGGCGCTCTTCATCACGTGTTCGGCCATGAGTTTGGAATGGCCGTAAGGATTGGTCGGCAGGCCCAATGCGCAGGTTTCATCCAGCGGCATGCGGACAGCTTCTCCATACACGGTAGCCGATGAGCTGAACAGCAGGTTGAAGACGCCAGCCTCGGCCATCGCCTGGCAGAGATTGACGCTGCCACTGACATTGGTCTCGAAATAGCGCAGTGGTTCACGCACGCTTTCGCCTACAGCCTTGAGGCCTGCACAGTGCACGACAGCGTCTATGGGGTATTCAGCGAACAGGGCATGCAGAGTGGCCTTGCTGCGAACGTCTCCAGGAATGAAGTCAAAATGTCTGCCGGTGATGTTTGCCACTCGATCAAGCGTTTCTCGCGAGCTGTTGCACAGGTTGTCCAGCACCAGCACTTCATTGCCGTGCTCAAGCAGCGCCAGCACGATATGAGCGCCAATGTATCCCGCACCACCGGTCACTAGGATCATGGTTGTCCTTCCTTTGCTTTTCGCGGCCTCGGGGAGAGGCGGGCTGACGACTCCGTCCCCTGGGATCAGGGCGTACGGTGTGTTTGCGAGCGAAAATCAGGACCCCATCGACCCAACAGCTCAGTGACGCACTGCGGGTACCAAAAAAGCATTCGCTTATGACTAGGGAAATTTCCCTGCCCACGAGTTCAACGAACTTTTCCCAGTGGCGCGTGCAGTTCATCGGGAGAAATGAACGGGTGGGTCTCAACGCTCTCAATACATTCAGTAAGGGTGGCAACAGCAGAGTCTTCATCGGGCTCAACGCGCATTGCCGCCTAGCTTTCATTAATGAATGCAGTCGAAGTTCAGCCCTCAAAGGCGCCCTTCAGATTCGTCCGGGCACTTTTTTACAAGAAGGGAAACTTCATGAACCGTGCAGAAGCGATTCATTCAGACCTGTCGACCGCATCGCAAGCCAGACACGACACACGCCCTGTTCTACTCTGTCTCTCCCATCTGAGGTGGGGGTTTGTCTACCAGCGTCCTCAACACATCATGTCTCGAATGGTCAGGGACTATGACGTGCTTTTCTTTGAAGAGCCGGTCTTCGCGGATTCCCCCGGCAATTGGCTTGAAGCCCTGCCGCAGGCCTCTGGCGTAACCGTGCTGGTGCCACATTTGTCTGGTGATCTGCCGCCTGAACAGGTGATTCGCACGCAACGTGAATTGCTTGATCGTTGGCTGGAACAGCATCCATCGAGCGAGTTGTTCCTGTGGTATTTCACGCCAATGAGCCTGGCGTTCACTGACCATCTCTGGCCGCAGGCAACGATCTACGATTGCATGGACGAACTGTCGGCATTCAAAGGCGCGCCGCCCGAGTTGATCGACATGGAGCAATACCTGCTGGAACGTGCGGACGTGGTTTTTACGGGGGGATACAGCCTTTGGAAGGCCAAGAAGGAACGGCACAACAACGTGCACTCCATGCCCAGCAGCGTGGACATCGAGCATTTTGCGACCGCGCGGCGTGGCTTGAGCGACCCGCCTGATCAGCAGGACATTCCGGGTCCGCGTCTGGGGTTCTTTGGCGTGATCGACGAGCGGTTCGACGTCGAGCTGATTCGTCAGGTAGCCAGTGCTCAGCCTCAATGGCAGTTCGTGTTGATCGGCCCTGTGGTCAAGATTGATCCGGACAGTCTGCCTCAATGGCCGAACATTCATTACCTGGGCGGCAAATCCTATGACGAGCTGCCAGCCTACCTGTCCGGCTGGGACGTGGCCTTGATGCCCTTCGCGATCAACGAGTCCACGCGCTTCATCAGTCCGACCAAAACCCCGGAATACCTGGCGGGCGGCTGCCCGGTGGTGTCGACACCTGTCACCGATGTGGTCAGTACTTATGGAGAAAGCGGCGTGGTGACCATTGCTGCTGATGCCTTGCAGTTTTGCGATGCGATCGAACGTGCACTCGGACGCGGCAAGTCCAGTGAGTTTTATGACCGTGCCGACGCCGTGCTTGCGGACAAATCCTGGGACAAGACCTGTGCAGCCATGCAGGAGCAGATCCAATGCCTGAAATAACGCTCGAGTCTGCCATCAACGTTTCGCAGCCTTACGATTTCATGATCGTCGGTGCCGGCTTTGCCGGCAGTGTGCTGGCCGAGAGACTGGCCGCAGGTCTGGGCAAGCGCGTGCTGTTGATTGATCGTCGCCCCCATATTGCCGGCAATGCGTACGACCATCTGGACAGCGCGGGCGTGCTCGTGCATCGCTACGGTCCGCATATCTTTCATACCAACGCCGAACGCATCGTGAGCTACCTCTCGCAGTTCACTGAATGGTACAGCTACGAGCACAGGGTCCTGGCGCGGGTCGATGGCAGGCTTGTACCCATTCCCATCAACCTGGATACATTGAATACGCTGTATGACCTGCAGATGGATGAACAGCAGGCCGAAGCGTTTCTGGCCGAACGCGCTGAGCCGGTGGGCATGATCAGGACCTCCGAAGATGTGGTGATCAATCAGATCGGACGAGAGCTGTACGAGAAATTTTTCAGGGGCTATACGCGCAAGCAATGGGGCCTGGACCCTTCGCAGCTGGACAAGTCGGTGACGTCAAGGGTGCCGACGCGCACCACGACCGACAGTCGCTATTTCACCGACAGCTTTCAGAAGATGCCGCTGCACGGCTATACGAAAATGTTCGAGCGCATGCTGGATCACGAACGGATCGACCTTGTGCTGGGCGTCGATTTCGCCGAGGTGCGCGAAGCATTGTCTTATCGGCATCTGGTGTACTGCGGTCCCATTGATGAATATTTCGGCCACTGCTACGGACGCTTGCCCTATCGCTCATTGCGCTTCGAGCACGAAACGGTTGATCAGGCTCAGTTTCAGCCCGTCGCGGTGGTCAATTACCCGGATGAAAAAGTCCCGTACACCCGCATCACCGAATACAAACACCTGACAGGGCAGCAGCATCCGAAAACCAGCGTGACCTATGAGTTTCCGACTGCGGAGGGCGATCCCTACTATCCGATACCACGTCAGGAGAACAACGAGCTGTACAAACGCTACAAGGCCCTGGCCGATCAGTCTGACGACGTTACGTTTCTTGGAAGGCTGGGCACTTATAAGTACTACAACATGGATCAGGTGGTGGGACAGGCGCTGGCCTTGTATCAGCGTCTTGCCGAAGTGCATGCACCTGCCGCGCCAGAGCTGAAACCGCGGCTGTTAAACGAGCAGCCAGCGGGGAATTGAGCATGCCAGGTTTGTTCAAAAGCTTTTTTATGGGCGGATTCGAGTGTTCGACTCACCGGCGTCGCGATGGCAAACGCCTCGACCTGCTGTATTCCACAGGGCATGCCCAATGGCCTGGCAAGGATTTCGCGGCCATGGAGAACTGTGCCATACGCACGGTGCGCAGTGGGCTGCGCTGGCACCTGATCGAAACGCGTCCGGGCGTCTATGACTGGGGCAGTCTGCTGCCCATGCTGCGGGCTGCGCGTGCTCAAGGTACCCAGGTGATCTGGGACCTTTGCCATTACGGTTATCCTGACGATGTGGACATCTGGCAGCCGCAGTTCGTGGAGCGTTTTGCGCGCTTTGCGACTGCTGCCGCACAGGTGATCAAGGACGAAGGCGACGCCATGCCGTTTTATTCGCCGATCAACGAGATTTCGTTCTGGAGCTGGGCGGGGGGCGATGTGGGGTATCTCAATCCTGGCGCGGAACACCGGGGCATGGAACTCAAGCATCAGTTGGTCAGGGCAAGCATCGCAGCGATTGAAGCCATACGAGGCGTGGCGCCTGGCGCCCGGTTTATACAGGCCGACCCGCTGATTCACGTTATGCCAGCCACGCGACGCAATGACGAGATCGAGGCCGCCGAGAATTACCGGCAGGCGCAGTTCGAAGCCTGGGATCTGTTGAGCGGACGCCAATGGCCGGGGTTGGGAGGGCGGCCCGAGTACCTGGACGTGCTGGGCGCCAATTTCTATCCGCATAACCAATGGATATTCAACGGTCGGCGTGTGATGCGCGGCGAGCCGGAGTACCGACCGTTCAGCGGCATGCTCCGTGAGCTGTTCGTCCGCTATGGCAGACCCATTCTGGTGTCGGAAACGGGCGCCGAGGATGAGCAGCGTGTGCCCTGGTTTCGTTACGTCACCGATCAGGTCAAAAAAGCCGTGCAGGCCGGTGTACCCGTGGAAGGCATCTGCTGGTATCCGATCCTGGATTATCCCGGCTGGGATGATGGACGATATTGCCCGGCCGGTCTGCTGGGCTACGCCGACGGCCAGGGTCAGCGTGCTGCATTTCATCCGTTGCAAGTGGCGATTCGTGAAGCGGATAAGATGTTCAAGACCCCGCACTCGTCGGTTCTGAATGCTGAAAGAGGCCGATGAAGCATGCGAAAAAGCGCTGCGACACCTCTGCCGGAACGTGCCGTACCCTTTTTGACCCGCTACGTGTTTCTGCGACCCTGGCATTTCGGCGCCATGCTTTTGTTGATCGTAGGCGCGGCCAGTTGTGCGGTGGCTGTTCAGTACGGCATGAAGATGCTGGTCGATGTGATGACCTTGGGCGACCGCAGAAGCGAGCACATCTGGTTACCGTTTTTTCTGTTCCTCGGACTGATCGTGGTCGAAAACCTGTTCTGGCGACTGGGTGGCTGGCTGGGTTGCAGTACGGTGGTCGCCAGTTGCGCCGACCTGCGGGTGGACCTGTTCAACCACCTGACCGGTCACCCGATGCGCTATTTCTCACAGCACTTCTCGGGATCGCTGGCCAATCGCATCTCATCGGCCGGTGCTGCTGCCGGTTCGATCTATGGCGGTCTGGCCTGGAAGATCATCCCACCTTGCGTCGACTTTCTAGGGGCGGTGGTTGTGCTGTACACGGTCAAGGTGGCGATGGCGAACGTGTTGATTCTATGTGTTCTTCTGGTCGCAGCGTTGATCACCGTGGTCGGAGTACGCGGTCGCTCGAAACATATCGATTTTGCCGCGCAGTCCGCCAGGGTTGGTGGCGAGATGGTGGATCTGGTCTCCAACATCTGGACCATCAAAGCATTCTCCGCCCGGGAGCGCGAACGCCAGCGGCTTGAGGCGTCCATCGGCATCGAGGCGCGCGCGCAACGACGCAGTTGGATTTATCTGGAAAAAGCCCGGGTGCTGCACGATATCTGCCTGTCGGTCATGGCGGGTGGAATGCTGGGATGGGCCATTCTGCTGTGGCGCGACAGTGCGGTCACGGCGGGTGACGTGGTGCTGGTCAGCGCGCTGACGTTCCGCATACTGCACGGCTCGCGAGACCTGGCGCTGGCACTGGTCGACACTTCACAGCAACTGGGCGTGATTGCCGATACGCTGCGCATCATCATTCAGCCTTATACCTTGAGTGATGCCAAGGCCGAGTTGAAACCCAGTCGGGGAGCAATCCGGATTATTGATGTGTCGTACCGCTATCCGGAAGGACGCCGTATATTCGAGCACTTGAATCTGGATATTCCCGCCGGGCAGCATGTCGGTATCGTTGGCTCTTCGGGCGCGGGAAAGTCGACGTTACTGAGTCTGTTACAACGTCTTGACGATGTCAGCAGCGGCGTCATTCTGATGGATGACCGCGACATCAGAGCCGTCAGCCAGGACAGTCTCAGGAAACAGATTGCTGTTGTTCCGCAAGAACCCACGCTGTTCAACCGCAGTATTTACGAAAACATCGCTTACGGGTTACCCGATGCACGTCATGAAGACGTTATTCAGGCATCGCGACAGGCTTATTGCGACGAGTTCATCCGCGCGCTACCGGAAGGTTACGACACACTGGTGGGCGAGCGGGGCGTAAAGCTGTCAGGTGGGCAGCGTCAGCGACTGGGTCTTGCCCGGGTCTTTCTCAAGAATGCACCGATCCTGATTCTTGACGAAGCGACGTCCGCACTGGACTCGCATTCCGAGGCCGTGATCCAGGCGGCTCTGGCCAAGCTGATGCACGGCAGAACCGTGCTGGTGGTGGCGCACAGGCTGTCCACCGTCGCCAATTTCGACCGGGTCATCGTCCTGCACGAAGGGAAGATCATTGAAGATGGACCGCCCATGCAACTGCGCAGACAAGGCGGTGTCTATGAATCGCTCTGGGTCGCTCAGACGCTGGTCGGCGAATGAATCAGGTTCTCCCGGCCCTATCCATATGCATATAATTCTGTTTTTTCAATACGGCATAGAACCCTTTCGAGGGTGTTGAAGTCGTAAGCGGTGAGTGCGTGCAGTCACGCTGATATTATTCTGGGAGTTCTGGCGTGTCGGAAAACAAGACCCGTGTCGACAATACGGCGAGCGGTAACATCTCCCATCAGGGAAAGGATATCTTCTTCGCAGCGGTAGAAACGACACGCATGCCGATGATCGTGACCGACCCCAACAGCGAAGATAACCCGATCATCTTCGCCAACAAGGCGTTTCTGGAAATGACCGGGTATGCCTCTGAAGAAATCATCGGTTCCAACTGCCGGTTCCTGCAAGGCCCGGAGACCGACCGCGCCGTGGTGAAGACCATTCGCGACGCTATTCATGAGCGCAACGATATTTCCACGGAGATTCTCAACTACCGCAAGGACGGTTCGTCGTTCTGGAACGCGTTGTTCATTTCTCCGGTGTACAACGACGCTGGCGACCTGATCTATTTCTTCGCCTCACAGTTGGACATCAGCCGTCGCCGGGACGCAGAAGAAGCCCTGCGTCAGGCACAGAAAATGGAAGCGCTCGGTCAACTGACTGGCGGGATCGCGCATGACTTCAATAACCTGCTGCAGGTCATGGGTGGATACATTGATCTGATCGGTACGGCGGCCGAGAAACCGACCATAGACATACCGCGTGTTCAGCGCAGTGTGCATCACGCCAAATCGGCTGTGGAAAGGGCGAGCACGCTGACCAAGCAGTTACTGGCGTTTGCCCGGAAACAGAAACTGCATGGTCGTGTGCTCAATCTCAATGGTTTGATATCCAGCACCGAGCCGCTGATCGAGCGAACCTTTGGTTCAGAAGTGACCATCGAGACCGATCTTGACCCCGCACTGAAGAACTGCCGTATCGATCCGACTCAGGCAGAAGTCGCGCTGCTGAACATTTTCATCAATTCGCGCGATGCCTTGATTGGCAGGCCAAACCCCAAGATTTTCATCGAGACGCGCAATCTGGTGGTCGATGAGCTGGCCAACATGTCTTATGACGGACTATTGCCGGGGCGTTACGTAAGCATCGCCGTGACGGATAACGGCATCGGCATGCCTGCGAGCATTCGTGACCGGGTGATGGACCCGTTCTTTACCACCAAGGAGGAGGGTAAGGGCTCAGGCCTGGGCCTCTCCATGGTGTACGGCTTCGCCAAGCAATCAGGCGGCGCTGCACGCATCTACACCGAAGAAGGCGTGGGCACCACGTTGCGCCTTTACTTTCCGGTCGATGAAGCCACTATCGCCAGTGAGTCGCCTCAGGCGTTGGAACAGCGGCAGCGGCTGGGCAGCAGCGAGCGTATTCTGATCGTGGAAGATCGCCCGGACGTGGCCGAACTGGCGAAGATGGTGCTGGATGACTACGGGTACACCTCAGATATCGTGCTCAACGCACGTGAAGCACTGAAAAAGTTCGAATCCGGCTGCACGTACGATCTTCTGTTCACCGACCTGATCATGCCGGGCGGTATGAACGGGGTCATGCTTGCTCGTGAGGTCAAGCGTCGCTATCCGAAAGTCAAAGTGCTGCTTACCACCGGTTATGCCGAGAGCTCGATAGAGCGGACCGATATCGGCGGCTCGGAGTTCGACGTGGTGTCAAAGCCCTGTATGCCTCACGATCTGGCCAGGAAAGTCAGGCAGGTATTGGACGGCCCGAATGGTATTGCCTGACCGATAATTGCCTTGTGCCCCGAAAAGCCTGATTTCGATCGGGCTTTTTCATGCGCGTTGATCCGGATCGCTGATGGATTCCTTCAGTGGAAGTTGATTGGATACGGCGAAGCCTCTTGCAGTTCAGACGTCATAAACTACCTGTTTGATATAAGCACTTTGTTATGAAACAACAGTCATCTGATGACCTGAAATAGATACAGTATTAAAGAGTTTTCAGATACACCCAAAAAAACAGCGTTGTTTGGAACATGGGTGAGACGTTCCGTTCCGTTGAGGGTTGAACAGATTTCGTAGAGCATTTGCTCTTCAAAAAAAGTTGTCGAAATCATTAAACTTATCCAACAGCCCTTGGGTCATTGGAGTGTAAGCCAAACAACTTAGCGTGTTCTGCCACTGACTCGAAGGATTACCACTATGATTCGCGATGACCGTATCGCCCCGGGCGCACCTGTCTATCAAGACACTCATGCCATGGCACCGTTGCTCAACCGTATTTCCTGGAGCGCGATTCTGGCCGGTGTAGTACTGGCCATGGTTGTTTCCTTGTTGTTGAATCTTTTGGGTACTGCCATTGGCACCGCCGCCATTGATCCCATGCAGGAAGCCAATCCGATGTCCGGCATTGGTACCGGTGCCGGCATATGGGTAGTAGTCAGTTCGGTCATCTCGTTGTTTGTCGGTGGCTGGGCCGCTGGCCGTCTGGCTCAGCGAGAAGGCGCTTTCCATGGTCTGCTGGTATGGGCGAGCGTATCGCTGATTACCATCTATCTGGTGACCAGCGCGGTAACAGGTGTGGTCCGTGGCGGCCTTAATCTGGCTGGCAGCGGCATGTCGGCACTGGGCAGCGGCATCGCTCAGGTTGCTCCTGCTGTGGGTAGCAAGATTCAGGATCAACTGCGTGAGCAAGGCATCGACTTCAATCTGGACGATATCCAGGGTGAAATCGAGACCGCCATGCGTCAGACCGGCAAGGCCGAGCTGAACCCGGATGCCATCAAGCAGGAAGCTCAGGCTACCCAGCAGGATGCGCAGAATACTGCTGAGCGCAGCGCGCAGAACCCACAGCAAGCCGATGAGCAATTGAGTGGTCTGATGGATCGCATCAAGGCCAAGGGCGACCAGGCGTGGGATGCCGCTGACCGTCAGGCGCTGGTCAATCTGATTAAGGCGCGTGGCATCAAGACTGACGCAGAAGCCAACCAGATCGTTGATCAGGCTCAGGCCAGCTATCGTCAGGCGTATGCCAAGTACCAGGAACTGAAAGCTCAGGCTGAACAGAAGGCACGTGAAGCGGCTGAAGTAACTGCCAAGCGCGTATCGCAAGGTGCATGGATTCTGCTGATTACTCTGGTGATCTCGGGTCTGGTCGCTGCCGGTGCAGGTGTACTGGGTCGTCGCACTCAGCCACCGGCCAAGGTTGTTGCCGCTGTCTGATACAGGTATTGAGCTAAACAGATGAAAAAAAGGGGGACGATCATCGTCCCCCTTTTTTTATTGTCTTTACGCACCTGCCTGTTCAATAAGAAGTTAGACAGTTACTACGCTGTTCGCCGCTCCAGGGGGCTCTTGAATATTATCAGTTCCTACTGATCGATTGTTCTGGCCAATACTTGTCTACGTAACTCTGAATTTCACGTCGCATGAAAGTCCCGGACTCATCGGCGCGTTCTTCCCAGCCGAATACGCACGCGGTGACAATACCGTCGAAACCGACGTTGGCCAGTGAAGAGAAGAAGACGTCCCAATCTATCTCGCCCTGATACATATCCATATGCTGATGCACTGTCACTTTGGCGCCGGGCGGATTGACGATATAGCGGAGTCCTGAAGAGGCCTTGTGGTTCCAGGTATCGGCAACATGCACATGCGCAATCATGGGGCCAGCTTGAGCAATCATCTTCGCCATGTCGTCGCCAAAGAAAAAGGTGTGCGGCGCGCAATACAGGAACCTGACGTGACTGGAGCCGATACTCTTCAGCATATCGAGCGCAGGCTGCAAGGTTTCGCACCAGTCTTCGGGATGCGGTTCGATATTCAGATTGACGCCCTGTCTTTCAAGTTCAGGCACCAGTTCCTCCATAGACCGCCACCACGCAGCTTCGCTGGATTCGTGGCTATGGCTGCCGCCGCAGCAGTTTGTTTTATGCCCTCGTTCGGGCGACGGCCCACGGCCGAATTCGGAGTTCATGGTGTCGCAGTCCAGTTCCACAGCCACTTGAATGGCCTGCTTCCAGTAGTCGACTGCCGTCGTACGTTCATCTTCGTGGGGGCTTGCCCAACGGTACATAGGCAGCAAAGACGCAACCTTCAAGTCATGGTCTTTCAGAGCTTTCTTGAACTCGGCGATGCGTTCCTTGTGCGCCCGAGGTCTCACCCACCAAGGCAGGAAATCCTCACGGGGCGACAGTTCCAGGTATTCGTATCCCATCTCTGCGGCTTTGCGGCACACCTCGGTCAGACTGAGATGGCGGTGCATATAGGGATCCAGGGCTATTTTCATTGTCATTCTCCAGTGGATGAACCTTGAGCAAAATCTGTCCGGCCTTGTGGGGGCCGGGACTCAGTAATCAATCCATATGCCGCCCTGATCAGCCGATTCCACGCAGCGTTGAACCCAGCGCACGCCTTCGACTCCTGCGTCTATGCCGGGATAACGCAATGATTGCAGCGTCGCCGCATCGCCACGGGCTGTGGCATTCATGGCAAGGGCAAAACGGTAATAAAGGTTGGACCAGGCCTCGAAAAGCCCCTCCGGATGCCCGCCACCGATACGATCGTCGAGCAGGGCGTCCGGGTGCAGATACCCCATGCCGCGCTCCAGTGTCTGGGCAGGCTGGCCTTGCACCTCGAAGCTGAGTTGGTTGGGACGTTCATCCCACCATTCCAGGCTGGCCCTCGAGCCGATCACCCGAACCTTCTGGCCGTGCATCGACCCGGCGTTGACCGCACTGGACCACAGCCAGCCCATGGCACCACCTTCGTACTCCATCAGCGTGTAGGCGTTGTCTTCAAGCGGTGCCCGACTTTTCACGAAGCTCTGTCGGTTGCACTGCAGCCGTTTGATTTTCAGCTCAGGCAACATGACTTCGGCGATGTACAGCGGATGGGTGCCCACATCGCCCAGTACATAGCTTGGTCCGGCAACGCTGGGGTCCACTCGCCACTTTGTGGCCTCGTTCTGCGTCTCGACCGGCGCGCTGTGAAAACCGTGTGCGAACTGCATGTGCACCATGCGAATCTCGCCGAGCTCACCTGCGGCGATCATCTGCCTGGCCTGTTCGATCAATTGATGGCCCGCGTAGCCGTAAGTCACGCCGACGATGCGTTGGTTGGCTTTGGCTATCTCCTTGAGCGTCTCGGCTTCTTCCAGCGTGAAGCACAGCGGTTTCTCACACACCACGTGCAGCCCGGCTTCGAGCGCCGCTTTGGTGATGCTGAAATGAGTGCCATTGGGTGTGGCCACGGAAAGGGCTTCGATGCCGTCCGGGCGTCGGGCTTCCTGCTCGATCAGCCGCAGGTAGTCTGAATAACAGCGCTCGGGGTCAACCCCCAATTGTTCGCCGAAAGCACGACCGCGCTCAGGGTCGATATCGAACGCTCCTGCAATCAGCGCGAAGTTTTGGTCACGCAGGGCCGCCGAACGGTGGATGTAACCGATCTGGCTGTTTGCTCCACCACCCACCATCGCCCATCGAACAGGGCGGGAAATACGCTTGCTGCCATTGATCATGGTCTTTTCCTTGTCAGAAACCGCAACGGGTCAGGTAGCTTCGGCTCTCGGTGACATCTGCCAGGCTGCCGCCGACATGACGTGGATCTCGTTCCTGCTCGACCGTGATGTAGCCTTGGTAATCCAATTCACGGATGAGCGTGCGCAGCGCGGGATAGTCGATGATGCCGCGCCCGATAGGGCACATCACGCCCTTGGCGCACGCGGCGAAGAAGGTGATGCGCTCGCCGAGTACCTGGTCGAACACCACCGGATCGATGTCCTTGAAGTGCAAATAATCGAGACGTGCCGCGTATTGGCGTAACGTGGCTGCCGGGTCCATGCCGGCGTAATAAAGATGCCCGGTGTCCAGGCACAGCCCGGCCACGTCTGGGTCGATGTGTTGCACCAGTTGCGCCAGCTCGTCGGCGAACTCGATGTAGCCCCCGGCGTGAGGATGAATCACGGCTCGCACGCCGTAGTTATTAGCGATGTCTGCGATTTTGCGGATATGCAGCATCATGACGGACCATTCGGCAGCGCTCAGACGCGGCGCCTTATTGGCGTGTCCGGCGGCGTAGTCGCGTTCTTCGTGTCCCCAGTCGATGATGACCAGATAGGGTTCGGGAAGGCGCGCCTCCTGCTGTTGCCTGGCAGGTCGCAACGCCTTGAGCAGCGCACAGATGTCGTTGGCCTGTTTCAGAAGCGAAGGCAGATTTGCCGGATCCACCAGATTGTCAAAGATCGTGCCCGCAACCAGGTGCAAACCATTGTCAGCCAGCGCACCGCCGAGTTCTTCGACATTCAGCGGAAGGTAGCCATAAGGGCCCAGCTCGATGCCCCGATAACCAGCCTGTGCAGCTTCGCTGAGCACCTGATGCCACGGGGGCAGGTAGGGATTGTTCACATCGTCTACACCCCAGCAGCAGGGGGCGGTTGATAAATGGATGGCCATTGGCTCACTCCGGCTGTTGTTATTGTTGTGTCACGGGGGAGGTGATCTATTGCATCTGGATGCTAGGTCGTCCTTCACAGCGCTGCTATAGTCCGGGCGAGGAAACTGTCAAAACCTTTCATCAACAGGTCAGGGACTTTCATTTCATGTCAGACCAGGATTCCGACCCACGTCGTCCCACGATGGCTGATGTGGCTCGAGAAGCCGGAGTCAGCCTGTCAACGGTTGACCGGGTACTCAACCTGCGCGCTACGGTCCGGGTCGACACGGCGCAGCGCATTTCGGCTGCCGCGCAACGTCTCGGCTTTCACGCCCGTAGTGTTATTGAGCAGCGGCTGCAGCACAGCCGTCCTGCGGTGAGGCTGGGGTTTCTGTTGCAGAAGAGCGGGGTGGCGTTCTATCAGGGGTTGGCACAGGCACTGGCGGATGCGGCAGCAGTCAGTCCACACGCGAGAGTCCGTGTGATGATCGGTTACCTGGACGACCTCAATCCGCGTGTGGTCGCTCAGCGCATTCTTGCCCTGGGCAAGGACGTCGATGCCTTGGGTGTCGTGGCCGCCGACCATACCGAGGTGCAGGACGCCGTTGCCGAGCTTCGCCTCAGCGGGATTCCGGTTCTGGCCATGATTTCTGAGCTGGGAAGCCATGCCGGTGCCGGCTTTGTCGGTGTGGACAGCCGCCGCATGGGGCGTGTTGCCGGCTGGTTCGTCAGTCGACTGGCTGAGCATCCCGGTCCTGTCGCCGTCATGGTCGGCAGTCAGCGGTTCCAGTGTCAGGAGTTGTGCGAGCTGAGCTTTCAGAGCTATATGGCCGAATCGTCCGGCGACTGGGAATTACTGGCTTCGCGTCTGACGCTTGAGGATGAAGAGTTCGCACGTGGCAACACGCTGGATCTGCTCACGGCATGTCCGGACCTGGCCGGTCTTTATGTGGCGGGCGGCGGTATCGAAGGGGTGGTCAGTGCGCTGGAAGAAATGCGCAGTCGTCGGGCACGCTTGCCGACGGTGGTGTGTCACGATTTGACAGACCTTACCCGGAGCGCCCTGCAAAGTGGTCTGGTGCAGGCTGTGTTGTCTCATCCGGTGGAAACACTCGCGAGGCGCTCCATGGACATGCTGATCGATGCCGTCGTTGCCACGAACAAGCCCGGCCGTGTCTTATTGTCGTTACAGACGGACGTCGTTGAAAGCGTTTGAACGTTACAAAGCAGGGAAGGGGGCACACGCATGTCTGCCCCCTGATTTGTTTACCGGAATCAGATGCTACCCGTGGCCTCACGCACGAAGCTTTCGTAAGTACGCAGAGGACGTCCGATGATGGCTTGCAAACGATCAACCGTTCCGTCGGCGGCCTGCATGCCGAACTTCTGGATACCCGACATCATCAGACGAAGGTCGTAAGCCAGCCAGGCCGGGATGTACGAAGCCATCTGTGCTTCAAAAGCTGCGACATCGTCACCGCCATAAACCACTTCGCGACCCAGCGCGGAGCTCCAGATTTTCGCCACTGACGGGCCGGTAAGAACCTGCGGGCCTACCAGCTCCAGCGTCAGACGCTCCAGTGTTGCGGGTGCCCGGTCCAGTCGCAGCAACTCCGCAACTGCAATATCGGCGATGTCACGTGCATCGATCATTGAGACGCCCGCATGACCGATCGGCATCGGGTACACCGAATAATCCTGAATCGTCTGTTGGACCATGCCTTCGTTCTGCATGAAGTAAGCCGGACGCAGAATGGTGGCAGCCACGTCGAGGGTTTCTATCATGCGCTCGACGGTATGTTTGCCGGTGAAGTGCGGAACATTCGTGAACCTGTCCGCGTGGATGACCGACAGGTAAACGATGCGTTTGATACCTTTCTCTTGTGCGAGATTCAGCGTGATGAGCGCCTGTGTTACCTCATCTGGCGTAACGGCGTTGAGCAGAAACAGCGTTCGTACCGAAGATAATGCAGCGCGCATTGAAGGCACGTCGGTCATATCTGCGACGACTTCGGTGACGCCAGTCGGGAAGCTTGCCTTGCCAGGTTGGCGGACGATTGCTTTGACTTCAGCGCCTGCAGCAGCCAGACGTTGGACGACGAGTGAACCGACAGTACCTGTGGCTCCGATGACGAGAATACTCATGGGTGAATCTCCTGCAATGAATACGTGATGAGGGCAGCAGGCAACTCCGCTGCGTTGAAGTCACGATATTGCGTTGCACAGGTAAAACGAAGACGCCACTATGTAGATACTCCGTCTCAAAAGTGGAACGCCATGAACCTCAACGCGCTTATCGACTTCGCACTCGTTGCCACCAACCAGGGGTTGGGAAAGGCAAGTCGCGCAAGTGGCCGATCAAAGGCGACGCTATCGCGCCGGATCGCCGAGCTTGAAGAGCAGTTGGGTGTCAGATTGATCGAGCGTAGCGCCCGCGGCCTGAAGCTGACCGAGGCCGGACAAGTGCTATTGAACAGGGCCGAGGGGCCACTGGCCGAGGTGGCTGAAGCCATGACAGCGGCGAAGGAGGGCGTGTCCATACCTCGCGGGCGCATGCGTATCGCGGCCCCGGTTCTGTTCTCGCAACTGGCGATGGGACGCATCGGAGCTGCTTTTTGCGCGGCTTATCCCGAGATTGAGCTGGAAGTGGTCGCCGAGGACCGTGTGGTTGATCCTGTCGAAGAGCAGTTCGACGCATGCATCCGGGTCAATCCTCGTCCGGACAGCAACCTGGTGGGGCGATGCTTTGCCAAGGATCGGCTCATCGCTGTTGCTGCGCCTGGAATATCAAAGCCCTCAACCAGCGCTATCACCCAGGTTGCGAGTATCGTCGCCTCCAATTTCCAACCCACTATCTGGAGCCTGGACGGCGGGGCGCTGAAACTGGAACCCATTCCACGACTGACATTTTCCTCGTTTCTCATGATCCGCGATGCAGCCATAGCCGGCGGCGGGGTGGCGCTCATTCCTCAATCCATCGTGTGGAATAACCTGGCCAACGGGGAACTGGTTCAATGGGGCTCTGCATCAGATGCCGAAGCTGAGCTTTGGGTGTTGCATACATCAAGACGTCTTGCGGCGCCGAAGGTGCGGGCGTTTGTCGACTTTATCTGTGCCAGATATCCGGACGCTTCATTGGTGTTGGAGGGTTAGGGCGGGTTGACACTGGATGCCCAATAATATAACTCAACTAAATGACTCTTTAGTTTAGTTATCAGTAATTTGCATATTAATGTCTGAGAGAATAGAGCAAAATTCTCTGTTTCTGAAAGCCTAAGTGGCTTACGCGTCTGAGGGGCATTGAGGTCAGCACGCGTATAAATGCAGAATATCAAAACCACTTTCAAGTAAGTCCGAGCACTTAAGGAGTATGCGAATGCCTGTCTATTTGGCAAGTGAACACGAATTGAATGTCGGACAGGCTTTGGTCGTCGAAGCTCCGGCACAAGAAGGCGCTTTCGTCGTAGTCTTCGAAGATGACGAGGACACCGGCTATTTCTATGCGATCGACACGGGTTCACAGGACAATCCCATCCAGGACGCGCTGCACATTTACAATGTGGCAGACGTCACTGACCGCGCAAAACCTTCAGCTATCAAGATTGGCTGGTCTCTGGATCACGCCAAAGCCGTCCTGCTTATTAACGATTATCCCCATGCAATATTCGATTTTCAGGCCAGACAAGGTTATTGCCGCACCGGATTCCCGCCACCAGCGGATAACGGCTGGTCAGTCGCCGGGCACGACTGGGACGATGCCGCGCTGCAGCTGTTTGCGTGATTACGACTTAAATACCCTTCATGCATTTGCGCACATCCTCATCGATCAGGTTATTGGGCTTCATGCATTCGCGCAGCGTTTTCACGTCCGCAGCTTTATCGAGTTCTCGGGAATTCGTGAGCGCTGGATTGGTTTGGTTGCTGCATTGAGGTGACCGGCTTGCGCCAGGCATCCCGGCGGTGACCTCACAAGCGAACGCGTTGCTCAGGGTTTGAATGTGCTTACCAAGTGGCTTCGCCACAAAAGTAATCGGACTGGCCGACCAGACAGGCAGACTGATACAGGCGAGAACGAACGCCAGAGTGCGATTCATGATTCATCCTTGAAAATGGTGCGGATGGCGATTGTCGAGGGGTTTGCAGTTGGTGTCGACTGAGGTGTGTTATGGAGCCGATGGATGTGGCTTTTGAAATGCGGTGTACCAGTGCCGTTATGGGATATGTGTACTGGCGCATAATGTATATTATGTTAAATTGTATCTGTTTTGACTGGCGGTGCTGCTGTTGTCCAATTCCACCAATCCCCGGTCGGTTTTGCAGAAAACCCCGTTTCCCCGAAAATCAACCGCTTGCCTTCTCATCCTCATGTTCCCCCCTGAGATAGCCTTTTCACTAATCACCGTTTCCCGCCTTTGAGCCCTGAAGCAACCCACTGACTGGCTAGCGTCGCACACGTCTGCTAAACGCAAGAGTACCAGCCAAACATTTTAGCTCGCGGGTTCGTCGATGGTGCGTCCGTTTATCCCATTCCCACTCTTTCCTCCGTATTCTCACTGGTACCCCAATCGGGAAGCCAGTTTCCCTAGTAACCTCCAGACCCTGGCTCGCTTTAATGAACTCGACGTTACGAGTCAGCCCTTTATCAGTACTTGGTACGCAGACTGTTTTCTCAACTGGATCGCCCACAACTGGAATCCCGCGACCCCGCACTTGCAGTACAACTCTTGCAGTACAACTCTTGCATTCAAGGCTTGGAGCGAATGCTCAACTGGAGCTTCGCGAATGGGCTCTGCTTACTGGATTGAACGCGCGCCGATTTCGAGGAGTACTCAGCTTTAATCCAAAACCCACCATCCGATTGGGAAGCACTTGGTAAGCAAACCCGCTACATCGGAACGCCCGCCAAGGACTTCCGGGACTGGCCAATCAATCCCAATTGGAAGCTCTTTCAGAGCAATCGTGGCGCAGACTCAACCGATAAAATTGATAAGAACGTGTGGAAACGCGAGATTCGCTGCGTCAAGCAGTTCTTGGATTTCTACCTCAAGGACGTGCAGGTCACGCATGAAAACGTAGCCGACCATGTCCCCGAAACGCTTTTATTCAGAGAGCCAAAACCCCGGGCCAGCCTCTCAGACGAAACCATAAACTGGATGCTGGGCGCGCTCCAGCGCCTCGACCTCAGCACGCACGATCTCCAGGTGATCACGATGTACCTGGTTGTCGCGAGGCACTCGATCCGTCCTATGTGGCAGGTGCTGGGTACTCCATCATCACCGGGACGTATCGACCAATTTTCCAGAAATGGCCAAGGTGTGTGGCAGGAGCCGCACCACAAGACCGGCCAGCCGACACCTCTACCGGCTGAGTTCGGCCGTGCATTCGAGCGTTACCTTAGTTACTTGAATATTGATCCCAGGGGCCGCTGCCTGCCTCAAGCCTTTTCTACAAAGAAAACCCGGCAGACGCGCTGGTCATCAAAGGGCTCTGGCGCATGACGTGCTCGATCAGGGAGAGCCTCGCCGACTTAGCGCAGGCGTCGAATAGTCCGGATATTGTCCGAGCGACTGACGACATCCGATTGCTCACCGCTGCGATGGTATCGAGTCGTGCGGTTACGAAACCGTAAGCATGCCCTCCCCTGATCCGCCGGCGCTGGTCAGTCGGAAACCGAGTTTGATCGTGCGCGCTACAGGGGAGTTACTGAGTTTTCGAGCGAGGTTGAGCCAGCCGCGGTGAGTGATGCGCTCACGTGGTGGGCGTGGCTGAAGCCCAGCTCTCGTGAATCAAGCCGCCCGCCAGGCGTGCGTCTTGACCCTGGCGGGCTTCGATCTTCACGCCTGCGCGCTCCGCTTAATTGCTTGGCTCACCTGAAGTATCAGTCAGAGCCAGAACCACTCAATTCAAAGGTGTTGCGCGATAATTACGGTAGCCATCCGCCGTCCTCTGGCATGGATGAGGGCCTGGTAGTCGCAACGATTTCGTCGTCCTTCCGCGTCACCGTTGCCAAGTAGCCCTCAGCCTTCAACACGGCAACCAACCGTTGGTTTGACTCCGTATTCTTTACCTTGATCTTCTTGACCTTGCCGTTCAAGGCTTTGAAGCCTTCGTCGTCGAGCGACGCTAAAGCTGCGGAAACGTCAGGCCACTTCATCCCTGGAAGGCATTGCGTCAGCATTTCAGAACGATGCTCCGGGGTGAGGCTTGCAGTCCGAACCAGTTGTTGCAGCACTGGGATTAGCGAATCAGCAAACCTCTCGCCCGCTTGGTTGGCCAGCTTAGACACACGGCCTAGTTCTGACACTGCCTCGGGTTTGCTTTCAATCGTCTCCAGGCTAAGCCCTGACAACATCTGAATCTTCTGAGTGAGTGGCAATACACTGCTTTTGCTCAGCGTTAGCATCGAGTCGAACTGGAGAGAGCCGATATCGATCTCAGCTCTGGCTTGAGGCCACCGCTCCACCAGGTACTGGCCTTCAAGATGTGGGCATTTATTCATTACGATGTCCCTGACTTCCGAGCTGTAAGGCAGAAACGATGAGGTGACCAGCATGGGCCAGCGTCCAGCAGGTACCGCTGCTGTGATCACTGATAGGTCTTGAAGCACGACGCCGCCGAGCAATGCTTTGAGCTCTTCGTTACTGAAACTTTCGGAGCTCAGCAGATACTGTTGCAGCGCCAAGTCTGCGTTCGTTGAACGCCACAGCTTGCCTTCCAGAGTCGATGCGTTTCGAGCAATGAATGCAGTGAATGCGGCTGCGGTTTCCGATCCGCTTTCATCGATCGAAACCTGGCCGTCGGACGCAATGACCTTCCCAAAGAAAATCCAGACGGCCTCAGCTTTCGCCGTCAGGCGATCGCTTTCAAATGCCTTTGCCCACAGATGCCTCGGAGCATCGGTGAGCTCTTGTAGGTCGCATGTAGTCTTGTCGAAGAGCTTTTCTACCAGGTCATCATTCCCGTCCAGCTCCGCCAGTAGACTCGCTAAGGACTCGCTGGATTCGTCTAGCACAGCTGGCTGATCCAACAACGCGGTGGCAAGCTCGTCAGCGCGCGATAGCAGATAATCGCCTAGCCCATTGATGCCCAGCGCCTGCAGCCTACGCAGAGATATAGTGCCTGCAATCGCAGGTTCGGATGCGGCGCCTTTGGAATCGCTCCCAGGTTCAGACTTTGCGCATATCAGCGTCAGCATTGGCAGGTTGATCTTGATGCAGTGCCAGTCGATCAGTTTTTCGAGATCCGCCAGACTCATTGCATTGCCCAGCGAGGCGAATTCGATCGGCAGGGCTCTGAGCCATGCCCAGGCTTCCTGATTGCTTTCCAGTCCTGGCATCAGTCGAGATGCATCTTCCAAGCGCTCAATCGTCGGCACCAGGTCGGTCAGCGCGTCATCCGCCAACGTCTTGAAATTGGCTTCCGACAGGCTGTCGACGATGGCGTTGACTAGCTGCTGACGGGAATCGCTTCCTTCAAAAATACTGCCGGCATCTGCGATGTCGCTCGCTTCGAAAAACCGTAGAAACAGCTTTGGCTCCAGGCGGTAAACAGCTTGGATAAAGCCGGCGAGTTCTGGCCGGCTCAAAAGCTCGTGAACTGCCAGAGCCATTCGCACGGTGTGCTCGTTTAAACCGCTTCTCAGCACGTGCCTTAACTGGTCGTCTGCTTCTGTGTGTGAGGGTCTGGTTGGTCGGGCAGCCAACCAGGCGATCAGATCGACGACGATGCCCCTGCCCTCGTCCAGCTCATCACTTTTCAGCTTTTCAAGTACGTTGTCCGGGTTGTCTACGGATCGGGATACCTCAGGCAGAACACCACGCCTGAGCGACAGGATCAGCTCTTTATCACCAGGCGTCAGCGATCCTTGATAGAAGTAACCTAGGTAGTCGGTATAGTCAGTATCGAGGAAGCCATGCTGCATCAGATAACTCACCACGTCCAAGCCCAGGAGCTTGTTCCTTACAACCTCGCCGTAGCCTTTCTTGACAGCGGACTTGAAGGACATCCTGTTGATCTGATCAGATTGCTGCTGCGCGGCTGCGATCTCATCCGCAATCGTGCTCTGCCGTCGTCCAAGTAAGGCATGGCGCCGCTTATAGGAGGTCGCGTTCAGCAGCTCTGCCGTCGGGACATTTCGAGATGAGTTTTTGAATATTCGCTGGTATTGATCCTCAGCATGAATTGAGAGGTTACCGGCTTGATTCATTAACACGTCGAATACCTTGTCGGTCACAAACTGCTGCGCCGTGTAACGAGTACCAGTGATTACGACATGGGTTGCCGTGTCTATATCGGCCAACCGAAGGAGCGTAAACCAGACGTAAGCCCTGAGTTCACTCACATTGTTAGCCATCTCGGACGCTTGATCGTCACGCTCGCGCCGCAACTCGTCTATCTGCGTGTCATACGCGCTCTTCTGCTGTGCCTTCCAGGCGTCTAGGCCCTTGATGACGCCATAAATCGCCCCCCTTCGCTTGACCAAGTCAGCATAGGCTGCCGGGTGGAGGTTACGGATCACGACGATGGCGAAAAGCTTGTCTGGTTCCAGTTCTAAGCTGCTGGCAAGGATATTCGAGAACATATCGAATTCATTGACGATATTCTTCACCAAGCGAAGGTCATCGATGTAATAGCAGACTGTCTCCACCAGCCGACGATCGAGGAACTCCCCCAACGGCCTCGATTTGAAGGTTCGAAGGTTCAGAAGCTCCATCATTTTTTCTTGGGAGTTTTCCGAGTTGATCACAGGGATCACGGGGACGATGAGGTCAAAAAACTTCGTTTTCTCGCCGACCACGAACATCTCATCACGTAGCGCATAGACGAAGTAGACCGGGCGTTTCACCTGGGGCGACTGCTTGATGATGAAATTGATCTCTCGCAACCGAGTGAACACGTCGTGAATGCCGAACCGGTCGAGATCCTCAATGATCACCACGTCAATGCTGCTGCGCTCAAAGCAGTAAATGATCTCGTCAATATTCTTGTGCAGTACGGAGCCATGGTGGGTGGTCTCCAGCTTGCCGCCTTTGAGTGTCAGCCCGTCAATGCTGAACAATGAAAGGAGTTTCAGTCCCCTGTGTAGCAGGAACACGCACCCAAGCGCGGCGATCCCCACGGCGAGTGAGCCCGGGATCAACAGCAGCCACTCCAGGAGCCAGGCAGGTTCAATTTTCGGCAGTTTCTCCGCGACCGGGATGTACAGTCTCAACCCTGCCAGGATGAGGAGGCCATAGCAGAGCGTTTTCCACCAGATCTTGAAGCCAGAGGCCTGGTCGATCCGCTTGAGACGGGTCTTGGGGAGTATCTTTGCAGGGACGGAGTACAGCAGTTGCTGGACGATGGTCTCCTCGATCCGTGCGACGAGATCGGACTCAGCCTTACTTTCTTCAGCCTTTGATTCGTGCCCGGCCTTGGTAGGTGGCACCGAAGGCCGTCCGGGTTCGGAGGGCGATGTTCCCTCCCCGGCCGCGCCGGCCTCAGTCACGAGTTCATAGGCTCCAGAGATTTCGTTGTCCTTCCCGAACGTGGCCAACGAAACGAACGCATAGACAAATTCTGGGTGGCGGTGGACAAAGGTTCGAAGCACGCTGCTCTTGCCTGCCCCGTACTCGCCAGTGATCGCGATGTTCCTGACCTGGTCGTTCCTAAGGCCGTTTAGCAACTCGCGCTCATACCGATTGATTTTCCCCGGCTCAATCAGTACAGGGGTGAGCGGCTCAAACAGGTTTTCATGAGCAGGCGCGGCCAGAAACGCACGTGCGGCCTTATAGGCGCTGACGGCTGCACGCGGGTAGCGATTCAAAGCGGCTATCTTGCGCCCTGTCGCGTTGCTGTAGACGGTATAGGCGGCTAACGCCCGGTGGTAGATGGCGCGCAAGCGAATGAACATCCGTGTCTCCAAACAGGCTGGTGGCTACCAGGCATTCATCTGCCGAAGACTGAACAATCGATCTTAGGTCTGAGCGGGAAGGCGAGCTTCTGGTGAGCCTCATAGGAAGCCTCAGATGATAGCTTACGGCCATCCTCCCCTGCTAACGCTTATTTCCCTGGAGCGACCTGATCGCAACCACAGCTCCCGAAACGACTACTGTGTCCAGCGCTCCGCGATGCATACGGCACATCGTCACAATCGGTTACAGTAGTGGCTCTCTGATTTTCTGGATCAGATGCACGCCGCGATTGAGCACGAGAAGCGCACGCCCTACCCCCTAGCCCACCGGCCCGGTTGCTCTGGGGTCTCTGCACCTGCGGCCGTATCTATCCAGAGAGCATGCTCATTTACGATTGGCAAAGGAAAGGCGCTCGATCACTCGCGGTCGGTGCTAGGAATGATGACAAGGACTTTAGTTTTCCCGTGGTGGGCCAGGTGGCTGCCATTTGCTTCACGCGGTGTCGCCGTTGATGACGCCGGCATCGATCTCGCCGGCCGTGCAGGCAGTGCGTATTTCCGCTGGCTAGAGATTCCAGAGCCACCTCAACGGGGCGCTTTTTGGCCCCTGAAGACAATCAGCATACGGACGCCCCGGGGAATCTATAGGCTTTGCTTCGACAACTCCCGCGACAGGGATCTGGCGTGGCAACAATTGAGCCAGGCCTGGTATGCACCGCGCATCACGGAGGTCTCGGAAAGGCTCGACTACTTTGAAGCGTTCCTGGCCCGGCCGACATACATCAGGTCGAGCCAATTGACGCCGATTCTCAGCGAGCTCGGAGCTTGGCGAGCCACCTTGCCGCCACTGCCATCCGTCGAGGCGCTGGCTGCCGAAAATCAAGCCACCTTCTTCGCCGCCCATCAACTGATCAACGATGCTGCGCAACGGCTTTCCCAATCACGTGAAGCCTATATCGCTGATGCTCTCGCCAAATATGAGACGCTGTTCAACACTGTTGAAACTAAACCTCTGTCCGAACAACAGCGCCGTGCTTGCGTGATTGATGAGGACAACAACCTGATCCTGGCCGGGGCTGGAACGGGCAAAACCAGCACCGTAATTGGTAGGGTCGCGTTCCTGGTACGCAGTGGCCAGGCCAAGCCTGAGGAGATTCTGCTCCTCGCCTATGGCAGTGCGGCTGTCGAAGAAATGCGTGAGCGCCTGGAGAAACGTCTCGGCGTGCAGGGCGTGACCGCTGATACTTTCCATGCGCTTGGGCGCCGGATCGTTGAGGGGTGTGAAGGTAAAAAGTCGCCACTCAGCCCGGGAGTATCAGTTTTTTTGTGTTCGGGCTGGTTAGCCTGCCGTCAGGCAGACCCTTGTTTTACCAGCTCGGTCTGGTAAAACGGTCTCCGTACAGGATCGCAAATTGATTCATTGCCACTTTCCAGTCGTGTGCCGCATGCCCCCAGTTGGCGGTAATGTTTCGCACCCCAAGCCATATCAGTTTCGTCGCGGCTTTATCGGTCGAGAAGTGCCCTCGAGTCTTGATGATCTTGCATAACTGGGCATTGATGCTCTCGATGGCATTGGTCGTGTAAACCACTTTGCGGATGCCCGCCGGGAAAACAAAAAACGGTATAACCCGATCCCAGGCGCGACGCCATGCAGCAACTACAGTCGGATACTGCTTGCCCCAAGGCCCGGCTTCAAAGGCGTTAAGCTCTTGCTCGGCTACATTGGCATTGATCGCCTGGTAGATCGGCTTCAGCGCTTTGGCCAATGCCCGACGTTTATCCCAAGCGGCATAGTCCAAGCTGTTGCGGATTAGATGCACGATGCAGGTTTGCAGCGTCGTCGCAGGAAAAACCGCTCCCAAAGCCTCCGGTATTCCTTTGAGGCCATCCGTGACGGCGATCAGAACATCTTCAACGCCACGAGTCTTGAGGTCGTTGAACACCTTCATCCAAAACTTGGCGCCCTCGGTGCTCTCGATCCAGATACCCAGAATATCGCGAGTGCCATCGGGCAATACGCCTAGAGCCAGATAAATAGCCTTGTTGCGCACTAACCCCTCGTCCCGGATTTTGACCCGTAGCGTGTCGAAGAAAATCACCGGATACATCGGTTCCAAGGGGCGTTGCTGCCAAGCGCCGACCTCTTCCATGACCGCATCGGTGACTGAGCTGATGAAGTCATGGGACACGTCAGTTCCATACTGCTCAGACAGAAAAGCGCGGATCTCACGCACCGTCATGCCCCGGGCGTACATGGCAATTATCTTGTCGTCGAAGCCTGTAAAACGGCGTTCGTGCTTGGGGATCAGGATCGGGGCGAAGCTACCGTCGCGGTCTCTGGGGATATCCAGACGTAGTGGCCCGTCGTCGGTAAGAATCGTTTTGCCACTCTTGCCATTGCGCTGATTGGTCGATTCCTCAGGGCGCTTCGCGCCCTGAGGATAACCGAGGTGGTGACCCAGCTCGGCGCTTAACGCGCGCTCGATCAGCGCCTTCTTGAACGCCATGGAGGCGTCCTGAATGGCTTCGGCACTCATCGGGACTGTGACAAACTGCTCGATGAGTTCTTGGGGAATCGAGGGTAATTCCCTCGCTGTTGCACTGTCGGACTTCTTTTTGGTCGGCATAAATGCACCTCTAGCTACATGTTATGTCCGAACACAAAATTTCTGACAGTCTCAGGAGGACGAGCTCCGATTGTGCAAGCACCTCTTCGCTTACACCACTATATGCCTTGTATATCAGCTGATGCAGCCCGGACGTGGCCCGCCTTCTTTCTTCCAGATGCTCACGCTCTGCCTGATCGCGCGCCTTCTGCCCTCCCCAGCCGAAGAGGCTGGCCGCGACAGCGCCAGTAAGACCTATGACCGCCGCTGCACCAGCTGCCCACCCGAAAGGGTTCCAGGCGTTGATGGCCGCAAAGCTCCCTAATGCGCCAATTGCACCTGCCAGTACACCGCCTCCCTTTATCGCCCAGGCGCTGTACTTCCAACCACTGCCCGCATCACCGTCGATCGTGCATCCTTGAAATTGAATATCCATTTCCAGCTTGGCGTCACTGAGTGACAGTCGCGCTTTCGCTTGAAGAAACCGCAAGCCGCGCACCAGCACGGACTGCGCTTGCTCGCTAATTTCTTTCTCATCGAAACATTCTGCCCTGATGTCGTCCGAAGAAAGCTTTTCGCGACGTTCGAATGCAACGCGGACAATGCGATCGGCTTTACTAAGCGAAGCGTGGCGTAGGTTGCCCAAAGTGGTGCCAAGCATTAGTGAGATATGTTGAGCGTACTCCCCCTCCTGCGGCGCCTGAAACCTTCCGCCTCTGATCTGTTCAAGTTCAGTCAACAAGTCCAGGTCACCAATAGCGAGAGTTTTTTTTCTATCCAAATCATCTAATGCGGGATAGCCTACGAGCTCCAGCGTCGGTTCCAGCATGCTCCTTTCTAGTGACTCGGCACCCACAAGAGACTCACGCCTGACTTCGTCGATAGCATGAAAGCACCCCTTAACTGGTCATTCAGGCAGCCTAGCCGAATATCCACCGCCGCATCGGTGATCACCGACACCAACAGATCTTCAAGACGCGGATAATTAGACCATTGCTCCAAACTATCACAGCTGTACATGTCCCTTTGTTTGGTCAGGCTTTCAAGATCAGGGCCTTCAAATGGCATTGACGCCCGAGCGAAGACAGCACGCATGGAGCTGACCGCAACAACCGGTACGTCATTCACGCCGAGACGCGACAGCTCATCTCGGATATTGGTCGCATGCTCGCTGACTGCTCGTGAAAGATTACCGCGGGCCATTGGTGCGGACACGCGGCTTGGCATTCTCCACATAGCGTTTCGCGGATTGAGTACTGCGATGGCCGGTTTGCGATACTCGCTGACCCACGCGGCAAACTTGGCAAACTCATCTGCCTGCTGGCTTTGGCTGTCAAAGCAGACCAGAACAAAATCGGCAACCTCGACTGCCTTACGGGCCCGCGCTTCAAGATCTTTGCGCGAGTTATTCCGTCCCCACCCGTTGATGCCCGGCGTGTCGTAGATCAAGCATGCATTCCAGGCGAGTGGTTGAACGTCCGTTGTCCAGTCACTTTCACCTTGGGAAACAATTGATCCGTTACCTCGCGTGAATGCGGTGATCAACGAGCTCTTTCCCGCCCCCGTAAGACCAAAAAGCACGATATTGAATGTACTCAGTGCATTTCGTTGGCGCTCAACGAGATTCAGGATCGATCCACGCTTTTCGTTCAGAATGTTAGCTAACGTCTGGGCTACGTCGCCTTCAGCGTCCGGTACTCGCTGAGAGAGCGCAAAGTCTGCCGTCTTACTCGTCTGGGCCAATACAGAAGCAACACGCCTGCTGAGCTTGCTCACCTCGTCCTGGCTTTTCGCGACCGAATCTGCGGTCGCCTTGGATAATACGTCTTCAGGGGCCTCATTTGGTTTGCTCATGGCAATACCTCCGCCTTCAATGCGCAGGAACCACTGAGTGCGGATTTGATAGCGTTAAGCTGGGAATAATTTATCCGATGCAGAAATTGAACGCGGCCTGAGATACACCGGGCAGTACAAGCCATACAATCACTTCCTTGTCGAAACGCGCTTAAGCCCAAGAGGCTAACGAGGTACCTGGCAGAATGATAGCGTCTACCGCACGCTGCGAGATAGCCGTTGGTATTCTCATTCGCGGGTCGGCGAGCACTCAAACCCTCGGGTTTGGCGCGATGAATCCCTACCGTTATCCCAGGTTTCGGATCTTCAGGGATGACCCGCTCAGGGGCTGATGTGTAGTGGCGCCAGCTCGGCAGCAGGTAGCCAAACATGCGGCAGCAATTTCTGCACAGCTCCTAGTTTCTTCGATGAAGCCGTCTCGCTACTATGTGGCCACCTGCCACGGGTGCCCCGGGCACCGATCTGCTCGAAAGGATTCAAGATGATTAGAAGGTTCCGGCTTGAGCAAAAAGGCCGATACGAGAAGCTGGTGATTGCTCAACGGCTCTCGGACATGCTGGATAAGTTCCTGAGCGGGCAGCCTGCACCGTTGTGCATTGGTGCGGAGCAAGGCGGTATCGCTCAGTGGGATGACGTGATCATCGAGCACACTGACGATCACTGGGAGCATCTGCAGATCAAGCGGCAAGCCAGTTGCTTCAGCAAAAAAGCCGTCGACAAAAGCTATTACTTAACAGTGAAGCCTCGCAAGCCCGCGAAGAAAGACCCTGCCACGGAGTCGGACGATGGTGAGCAGGCCGAATCAGAGCTTGAGAAGGTGATGATTAGCCTGGCGAGCTTGCAGTTGCCGACTCCTGGAGTAAAGCCGTCAAAACGCACCTTCACGTTGACGCTTCCTGGGCCAGAGGTAGTGATCAAGGGGAGGATTCAGAAAGAGCTGATCACCATTAATCACTTGCGCGATGTCTGGGATCTCTGCAGGAAGGATGGTGTCAACCTGGCAGCATTGGCGCAGCGCAATGACGGCCCTACCCAGCTCGTTTACACCTGGCTCACAACATGGTGCGGGTTCAGGGACTGGGCTCATGTTGTGGAGAGAATGCGGATTCTCAAAATTGACTGCATCGGTGTTGAAACTACGCTCGAATCTTCAGCAGAGGCATCGCTCGACAGGCATTTCACGGACGCCAAATCCACGCTCGCTATACTGATGGACTACATTTCAGGGAGCACGACCGACACCAACGCAATCAGCTGTCATCACGCGGCGAAACATCTGCACAAGAAGCGTCGATCCGGTTTTCAGACTTGGACGCAGTATCTGGCCACCCCATCGCCTGGTCGAGGATGGAATGTCGCCGGCACGCACGACTTGGACAGCGAGGCAACTAACAGTCATCCCGCGAACCAGGTCGTTTTCCACCATTGGGCAGATGGCTCGCTAAATAGAAAGCTTCATGTTCACGCCAGCTATACGCGCCCTGTTCCCGAGACTCTCGCCCTGCCCTCCGCCATTTTGCGCTTGGCCCTGCACCTGAGCCCCGGCAGTCACTGCATGCTACTTGGTGAGCCAAAGTGGCGTCAGGGGGCATACGACGAGTTAGGAAGCACCCTGGGCATTGACGAAGATGATCTGGACGGACTTTCGTGGCATGCCAACTCTGAAGCGCTTTCCTGCGTCCTTGGCCGGGATCTTCCGTCGCACGGCGACGCCCGCGCCGAATCAAGTGTTCTGTACGACACAATGGATGATGTCGTATGGCTGCAATTGCAGAGCTGTATTGAGAAACGCCTGGGGAAAATCAGAGATTCTGAATTGCTCGATGTCATGGAATCCAAATGGCAGGTTTGGCGCGCGGAGCTATCGGCAGACAAGCTAAGCCGCCAGCAACTCTTTGAACAGCTCATGTATCCCAAAACCGAGGGCCTTGATCCCAAGCACGCTTTGCGCATCGGCCCTCGCACCGTGCACCTCATGGAGACAGCGATCATCATCCTGTTGTTGGTATGCGTAGGCCTTGGGAAAGATGATGGCGATTGGCGCTCCATTCCAGAGATCGGTGATGTGCTCAGTATTGCGGTGCGGCATTGGTCTGGCAAAGCCTCCGATAAATATGGCCCTCGGCGCTTGATTGACGACAGTCTGCGTGAGGTGCTCGGTAAGTCGACCTCCGCGGTGGTCATCTTGGCGGGAGTCGAGGGGTCAGCAATCACCATGACTGATTCAAGCATGGCTGACGACCCCGCGGTAGGGCATAGCATGGCTGTCGAGCGCCAGCCACGGCTGACATTCACCCGTTTCGAAATTTACCGACAAATGCAGTTTGGGACGCTCGCCTCGCTCAACACCTATGTACAAAAGCAATGGGACGCGTGGCGGATATCGCGTGAACAAGCCGTTGAAACCTGCGGGAAGGGATACTGATCATGGTTACGCTTGAAGAACTGGCTACGGCCACCGCCCAGCGCGCGGAGGGCCGGTATGAGATACGTCTGCTGGATAAAGATGAGCTTCCCGAGGTGGAACACTCTTCCACTGTCATGCGGCTCAGGCGTGCTGGCATAGATAAGGCCGGCTGGCGAACTGTTTTATTGATCGAGCTTCCCTCCTTCGCCGTCCAGAGTGCTCACCATTGGGCTGCGAACGTGCGGGATGTGTTACCGGAACCCGAAACCTCTGATCTCTACATGTTCCTTGTTATAGGTCAGGTTTCCAACGATGAGGCGACCCGCATCGAGACTGACGATCGCTTCTGCCGAAAAGTCGTCGTGCGCCAGCTTGAAACGGAGTCAGAATTCCTCGACCGCACCTTCCTTGCATCCCTCGAGCCGCCTGGGAACGCCGAATCGCTCAGCGACCCCTTAGTCTCGGCCTTAAAAACACTTACTTCGACGCATATATGGACTGAGACACTGGTTCCTGCCTGGCGATCCGAGCTTCTCTCAAATGCAAACGGCGCTGATGTCGTCAAAGCGTTGCGCGACTCGATGACTGCTAGTAAGGATCAACAATGAGCCAATTGAATTCCATCACACTGTCCAATCTGCGTAAGTTTGGGAGTGACGTCACCATCGAGTTGAGCCCCGGTGCCACGATTTTGCTCGCGCCCAACGGCACGGGTAAAACCACCGTATTCGAGGCCATTGAGTTCGGGCTCACGGGCAAGATCGCGCGGCTCCAAGACATTGAGCACGTTATCCGGGATGAGGAAGCCTTTGCGCAGGTCAGTTTGAATTTTGCAGATCTCACCGCGACCGCCAAAGTCACTTCAGACGGTACGGTTGTCCAAGATGGAAACCTAACGGCGCTTTTCCCTGGTGTTCCTGAAGGAGATGTTCCGTTTCTCCTGCGACTGACGCATCTTTTGGATCAGAGAGAAAGCGACTGGATCGTCCAGGCCGCTGATACCCAGGCCGGTTCACAGCTGGCAAAGCTACCGCTCGGGCGCGAAGGGTCTCGCGCCCGCGCCGCCCTTCCGTCAGTTCGTCGGGCTTTGAAAGATAATAAAAGTCGCGAAGAGGAAGTGTTGAGGGATTTCGAGAGAGAACTCAACGACTGGAACCGCCTGATCCAGGAGCGTGACGTAGCTTCAGCGGGTGCGGTCGGGGCATTGCGCCCGCGGGATCATCTTGCGGCAGCTATCGCCAACGCAGCAACCCGGACGCAAAGCCTGGAACAGATTCCACCCGGCTTGTTGTCGGAGCCTGTCAACCAGGACTCACTGGCTCTCGCCCACTCTGCCCTGCTGGATGTGCTGCGGACCAAAGTCGAGCGTACTCAAGCTTTGATTGTCGGCTTGGCAGAGGCGGACGGTCTGGTTGTGAGTTTCGGGACTGTGCGGTCTCGGCTCGATACGCTCAGTATCCAACTGGTAGCTGCACTTGAGCAGCTCAACAATCACGCTACGCTTCGATCGTCCAATCTTGCGTTGCAGCAGGAGCATCAGAAGCACATTGCACTCGCGCAGGAGGAACTTCTGGGTGTCGCGAACAATTTGGAACGGTTGGTTAATCAGGACGGAGCGAGGAACCATCTCGATCAGCGGAATCGGGCGCTAACTGAGGCGGCGACTCTCGTAAGTGACATTGAACGGCGCTTTGTGATGCTTCGAGAAAAGCATGAGCGTAACCTGCAGGTCAGAAATCAGCACGCTCAGCTGGATGCCCAACTTCAGTCACTGAACGAGACTGAGAAACGGCTCCGCGACGGCGAACGTCTGGTTGTTGAATGGGAAGCTATCGAGCGTCAGTTACAGGAATCCCGCGACCAAGCAGACGGTTTCGAGGGTGCCCTTGCCCTCGCAGGTGGGGTATTGACTGAGAAACGGGCTGCACATGAGTCCTGCAAGGCAGCTGAAGCCGCAGCACGCGCTCATTTTCAAGCATTGAGCGCCTCCGCCGATGCGATTCGCCAGGCAGTCGCTTTAATTGCGGAGCATCTGCCCCTAGGTCAGGACAATTGTCCGCTTTGTCTATATCCGCATGGCGCAGCCGAGCTGCAGATTCGTGTTGCTCAGGCGCTCCAAGCGATAAATCCCAGCCTAACATTGGCCGATCAACAATTGCGAGTCGCTGCAGAGGCATTGGCCGTGAGTGGTGGTGAACTTGCGTCAGCCCTTGCAGCGGTGAGGGACTGGCAGACAAGGCTTACCGACCTGAACAATGTGCTTGATGCGCTGGATCGCAAGACTGCCCAGTTCCGCATCGATCCCATACTGGCTAGCGATTCGGTGTCATTGGCCAAAGAGACGCTGAGGGTGCAGTTTGATAGCGTTGTCGCATCTCGCAAAAGTGTAACGGAGCGCCGTTCTGGCCTGGAGCCGTCAGTGCCGCAGGACGTGTTTGAGTATGCCCAGCACACGTACGAAGGTGCTGCGGTCGAGCTCGACCAAGCGCGGGTGCAGCATATAGAAGCCGTAAGCCGACGCGATCAAGCACTCGCTACCTTGTCCAGTCTCGTTTCAGGCAGCGCAGTCACTCATACGCTTGAGGATCTAACAGTCCAAAAAAGTCAGATTGATGCACAGATAAGTGAGCTCAAGGGTCGCGTGGATGCGCTTCAGACAACGCTAGCCGCCCAGGAAGATAACCATGCGGTGCTCAACAATGAGTGTAGAAGCACTGAGGAAGCGATCAATCATGCCCAATCTCAGCTCGCAACGTTCCGGGCAGCCTGGCAACGGCTCGGTTTATCGGGAGATCCGCTAACTGAGGCCATCCAAGCTCGCGCCAGCACCTTGAAGAGCACGCTGGCCGATGTCCAAAGCCACCTGGCAGCCATGGAAAACCTCGGCGTGGAAGTCTCCGCCTGGGCCAAGCTCAATGAGTCGCAGCTTGCACAGCGTCTTCTCGACGCCCAGCGACTTGGTCGCACTGAAGAAGAGTTCGCCACGCATCTCAACAACTCAATCGCGCTGGCTCGGAGCTCACTGTCACAGCTATCGCAGTTGTCGGATGCTATGGATACGCTTGAGGACTCGCTAAAAAAAGAGATCGATAACGTCCAGAAGCATGTGAGCAAGGTAGTACCGCGGTGGCAATCGCTGCTAAAACGAGTCGTGCGCGAGTCGAGATTCCACGAGGCTAGCCTCAACTTCTTCACCTACTACAACAAGGAGCGGGCTGAAGTTCTGGTACCCCTTGGCGGTAAGTCGGCGCCGGTGCCGGACGTTGCGAGTGAAGCCCAGTTGACGGATCTTCAGCTGACTTTCCTCCTGTCCATGGCCATGAGTCATCAATGGTCACCTTGGAAGGCGCTGTTGCTTGATGATCCCACTCAGCACCACGACCTAGTGCACGCCTCCGCGGTGTTCGATCTGTTGCGTGACTATATCGTCGACCACCGATTCCAGGTCGTGATTGCGACCCATGACGCCTTGCAGGCGCGATACTTTCTGCGCAAATTGCAGAATGACGGTATCGATGCCAAGATCTGGACGCTGGTACCGACGGAAGACGGTGTAACTGCCGAGGAAGGACAGTCGGTTCACCGCAGCCGTATAGCGTCATCCCCGCGATCTGAGTAAAGCTCCGTTATGAGAGGCCAAGCGGGTATGCTTGGTCTTTCATGCCTCAGCTAGCCAGCGCCAGCCTCGAACTTCCGCCATCCGCCAATGCCCTGCGGCGGAACAGAGTAACCGGCCAGTGAAAACACCTTCAAAATTCCAGCATTAAGGCCGATGGTGTCCGCCTTTTTTTAAAGCGGACGCGATCACCCTTATCGCCAAGACTTCCATGGGCCAACGAAGCTCTTACCAAAGCCTGAAGTTGCTCGTTATCGAGTTTGACCTCCGATCCGTGCCGAATGCCGGGCCAGTAAAACTTGCCTTGATTCAATCGTCGCGCCGCCAGTCAGGTAAGCGCCTCCCCGGTCACGACGATACCAAGCACAGCAGAGTTTGCTCATATATTGACACGTAAATCGCTTGAATCAACGGGTGGAACATCACGAAGTTTCTGAAATTAATGGATGGAAAATCACGATTTATTTTGTTTCTTCAGCGGAAAAACCATAAAGAATTCCACTCATTTATCGAGGAACTGGGTTTGACCTAGGAAATACTGGCTTTTGGGGGATTTCCACTAAATCGCGATTGGCGCACTTCGCTTTTCCCCGACGGCGGATAATTCAGCACACTCTTCGAGTGCCGCGCGTTCTACTCAGTGATTCATGCAGCAATCCGACCAACTCGTGAAGTGAGAAAATCGAGACGGTTGCAGCGTCCATCTCCTGCGGCCAATCATGAAATCCCCGTAGCCATACCGCTTGCATTCCTGCCGAGCAAGCGCCCGGGTAGTCATTAACAGGATGGTCGCCCACGAACCAACATTCTTCAGGCCTTACTTGCAAATGCTCTGCCGCTGCCAGAAAAATCGCGGACGCCGGCTTGGTGGACCCAACCTTTTCAGAGCTGAAAATCGCATCTATCTGAGAAGCAAATGGCAAGCAGGCAACTGATCGCTTAAGATCTGCGGTGTGTGCGTCACGCTCCAAGCCAACTCATGAGCCAAAATGTGCCCAATTGCTTGGCGGATAAAGAAATGCCGAACCCGCTTTTAAATAGCCTCCATTATCTACTTGGCCGATCAACCGGACGATCTTCTGACTGTCACCATCGACGACGAGGCCAAAGTCTTTCAAGAAGCACTTCACGTACCGTTCAATACTGAGCGCCCGGTTAGTCAGGGTGTTATCAAGATCGAATAAAACGGCTTTAGGACGCACTGATTCTCCACTACGACTCACGTGGCAATTCCCTCTGTCGCAAGCGTCTGCGAATACCTCGCGTTCAATGATCAGCGCCTGTTCAAATTTATTTCGTACATCCTTTGCAGTTGAGCCGGTCGGCATGTTTCAAACCATAGAAGTCTGATGCCTGACAAGCTATTCAACGTTCATGTGCCCTTCTCTACCACGACTAAGATTTAATTGCGCCCACCGCTCCGCACTGGTCACAGGCAACCCATGCACCGCATTGAATGTCCCCGCTACATCCCACGCCACCCCCCGACCCATGGCAAACACCGCCCGGTACTTTCGCAGATTATCATCAGGCTCTTCTGCAAGATCGGCCATCAACTCCTGCACGCTTAGCTCGCGGCGCTCGACTTTTCGTCCAATGACTCGTTCAACCAGGTCAGCCAGACCGCCGTAGCTGAGTGTATCGCCGGCGGTGTATACGACCTGGTTTATAAGGCGCGGGCTGTGCAGCACGATGGCGGCGGTAAGCGTGCCTATGTCTTCGGGGGGCGTCACCGTGACCGTGGTTTCCAGACTGCCCAGCGCGTTGACTTTTCCGGCGGCCAGGTCAACGACTCCGAACGCTGGATCGAACAGGAAGCTGGTGAACATGCCGGTGGAAATAATTACCCATTCAGTCCGGGATTGAGCACGCAGCAGGTCGCGAACATCCAGTTGCTCATCAAATAGGTCTTGAGGGCTGCCGCGGCCAATGAGGTCGTAGTCCACGCCGAACTGCCAGGGAATATAGCGTTTCACTCCCGACATGAGTGCGGCCTCGGTGAGTTTGCGCTGAGTGCCCCGGCCCGCTGCAAATCCTACGCAACTGATCACCGTGTCGAAACGTTCGAGCACCACAGCAAGTTCTTCCACGGAGGCATCGGCGATGTCGGCTGTCTCAATGGCAACTCCCAAGGCCTTGATGGTGTCGATTTCCTGTTGTTTTACCTTGCTCGAACTCTGAACAGTGGCCTGACGCAGCAGCACGCTGATGCTCATCGATTCGGTTGAACGGGCAGCCAGTCCTTGCAATACGGCAAGCCCCAGTTCGCCGGCCCCTAATACCAAAATGCGTTGTTTGACGTTTGAAATAACAGCCTGCATGGTAAGCCTCTGTTGTCGTACTTAACGTGAGGCCAGGGATCTTGTCATGGACTTTGATGCGCAAAAAGTAGGTACATCCGTGATACCGAGTGGTCTTGATGCTCAGGAAATCGTGCGGCTTTCGCAGAACGCGTGTCGCGCGCTTTCCGATGACGAGGACGGTCTCAAGCGCGATATCCTGGGGCATTCCGGTAACCGATGGTCACTCGGTGTGGTGCATGCACTGGGTGTCACCAGCCCCTTGCGCCACGCGGAGCTGCGTCGCCGATTGCATGGCGTCACCCAACGCATGCTCACTCACACGCTGCGTCAGCTGGAGCGCGACGGGCTTATCTCTCGTCACGACTTTGGCGAGAAGCCCTTGCGTGTCGAGTACGCGTTGACCGAGCTGGGAATGGGGTTGCTGGTGCAGATGATTCCACTATGGACGTGGGTGATCGCGCAATCTGAGGGGTTCAACGAGGCGCGCAAACGTTATGACAACCAGTGACAGCTGGGTAATGCCCTGCATCCAGAGATGAAGCTAAGTCAGGCGAATTTCCAAGTCCCCTACCCCTTCTGCACCAACCTTTCTGGCACTACCGCAAATTGGGCACGGACAGGAGTGGGTATTACGCCTGGTTGCCTGAGCCGCAATCTCCACGCACCAGAGAAGATCAGCGACAAATTCAGAACGATCTGCGCGAAGTCGGTGAAGATTGTGGTCGCCTCACCCAATTTGCTGAAGCGCCGGTTTGATGTCGTAGAGCCCAACAAGGTTTATGGTTTTCGGTTCATTTTTATCTGGCGGACTGCTCGACGCCTATGGCTGGACGACCGTCTCCGGTCTAATTCTGGTTCCAGTGCTGCTGGCTATGTTCGGGCTCCTTTGGCTACAGCGTCGCCCCTCTAAAGCAGGCGTCCAGCCTCAAACGTAACAGGTCGGCTCGGCACTGGCCTGCTTGCAGCCATAAGGTCAATGCCATGTGGTTCAGCCTATGTCAGCTCATTTACTTCGACGCTGCCTCCTCGAATAGCCAGTCCCGAAAAGCGGACAGTTTCGGCAAGCTGGAGCACTCCGCTCGATATACGACGTAATAAGCCAATGGCGACATGCATGATATCTCCGGGAACAAACGTATTAAACGTCCTGCCGCGAGATCATCGGCTGCCATTACGCTTCGAGCGAGAGCGATACCGTGACCATCGATTGCAGCCTGTAGAACCGCCGCTGAATTGTTGATTTGCATTCCGCGTGTGGCAACGTTGGTGACGCCAGCCTTCTGCAACCACATGTCCCAAGATGGAAAGCCAGTATGCCTATCCATCGACAAATCATGAATCAAGGTCTCGCTTGCCAGATCGCTTGGCTTTTGCAAACGCCAATGTTCGCTAAGCAGTCTTGGTGAACATACAGGGTAGACCTCCTCGCCCATCAGCTTATCTGCCACCAGGCCTGGCCAACTACCTGCGCCGTATCGCACCCCGATATCAATACGCTGAGCGAGGAAGTCCACGGGCTTTAGGTTGGTATCAAGTCTTACATCAGTATCAGGTCGAGCGTTGTGAAAGTGCTCAATTCTTGGCAGCAGCCACTTGGCAGCAAACGCAGGACTTATCGCCACGGTGAGTACGCCTGAAGGGGATGCCTCCTGGAGTCTCTCCATGCCGAGAACCAACCTGTCGAAGCCGGCCCGAATATCCGGCAGCGCACGCTCAGCAGTTTCAGTAGGTATTAACCGCACGCGTCCACTGCTACTGCGCAGAAACAGTGGTGCACCCAGCCAATCCTCCAAGGTGCGTACGAGCTGTCCGACTGCGGCGGGTGTGACATTCAACTCCGCCGCTGCCGCTGAAAAGCTTTGATGACGGGCGCTGGCTTCAAACGCGCGTAGGGCATTCAGGTGAACGGGCGATTTCATGTCGGTAAAGAATTTCTTTCAAAGAGGAACACTTTATCTCGTTTGTCGGCGTATGCAAATCAGAGAAGAATCCATCCCATGTCGAAGCCGGAGCAAAGTACCTGCTCAGGAATGCGAAGTTGCTGACGCAATGATTCTGTCAGAAAGAACGCATCCATCGATGAAGCGGAAAATGGACGCCACGGGGCTACGTGCAGTTTAGCTCAAGGGCATGAGCTGGATGCTCCGAGATATTTTTTCTTTTACTGAGTCCTGTCATCGACAGGCGTAAATCGAGGTTTTCAAAATGAGCATTGAATTCAAAGGCAAAAAGCTGTTGGTCGTCGGTGGCACCAGCGGTATGGGTTTGGAATCGGCACGCATGGTGCTGGCTGGCGGTGGTAGCGCTGTAATTGTAGGCAACCGTCCGGATAAGACCGAAGCGGCGCGCCAGGAGCTGGCGAAATTGGGTCAGGTATGGACGGTGACTGCTGACCTATCCAGCAGCGAGGGTTTGAATGCATTGCTCACAGCCATTGATGAGCAGCATGCAGATGTCGATCTGCTGGTGAACGCGGCTGGCGTTTTCTTCCCTAAGCCATTTCTGGAACACGAGGGTGCAGATTACGACCAGTATATGAAGCTGAACAAAGCGTTCTTCTTCATCACTCAGAAAGTAGCCGCCAATCTGGTCGCCAAGAGCAAGCCAGGTGCGATCGTCAACATCGGTTCGATGTGGGCCAAACAAGCCATTGCAGCCACTCCGTCGTCGGCCTATTCGATGGCCAAGGCCGGTCTGCACTCTCTGACCCAACATCTGGCGATGGAATTGGCTCCCAAGCAAATTCGCGTCAATGCGGTCTCCCCTGCGGTTGTACAAACCCCGATCTACGAAGGCTTTATTCCTAAAGCTGAAGTTCATAGCGCACTGCAAGGTTTCAACAGTTTCCACCCAATCGGTCGTGTTGGCACTCCACAGGATGTAGCCGAAGTCGTCTCCTTCCTGCTTTCGGATAAAACAGGCTGGGTCACTGGCGCGATTTGGGATGTCGACGGCGGCGTGATGGCTGGCCGCAACTGATACACCTCGGGCAGGCGCTCGCGCCTGCCTAGCGACGCATGCCCAAATTTTCAAGAGGAATACCGTCATGATGCAAGACTGGAACGCTTACCGTGAAACCCTTCTGGAACGCGTAGGCGATTACGCAAAACAGAGCCCCGACGTTATGCGCGGCCTGATGACTATCGACAACGCTGCCGCCAAGACTGGTCATTTGGAAGCCAAGTTTCATGAAATGATCGCCCTCGCTGTGGCCGTTACCACGCGCTGCGACGGCTGCATTTCAGTGCACACCAAAAAGGCTGTGGATGCTGGTGCCACTCTCGAAGAAATCTCCGAAGCCTTGGGCGTCGCTATTGCTCTCAATGCTGGTGCAGCGCTGACCTATTCGGCGCGTGTCATAGAGACTTACCAACAGCTGCCAAAAGACTAAGCCGCAGCGACAGGTGCCCGCGTTTCTAGGGGGCACCTGTCAGCGCGTTATTAGGAGAATCCCCATGCTGATCAATTCAGATTTCTCGCGCCGCGCGTTCGTGGCACCCCACAAGTATGAATGGGTCTCCTCCCCTCAAAACGGTGTCGAGCGTGTGATGCTGGATCGCGTGGGCGCAGAAAAAGCTCGTGCAACCAGCATAGTGCGGTATGCACCCGATTCGTACTTTCCACACCACATGCACCCAGGCGGTGAGGAAATTCTCGTGTTGGCCGGTACTTTTTCTGAGGACGACGCACATTATCCTGCGGGCTGGTATCTGCGTAACCCACCCGGCTCTGGACACCGCCCCTCCAGCTGTGAGGGCGCGACTATCTTCGTCAAACTTCAGCAAATGCGCGACGACGAAGCCCAACACGTGCGGATTGACACCAGCGACCCAGACAATTGGCTCCGTCACGGTGATCGTGAGATCTGCCCCTTGTTCTCAGACCAATCTGAGGAAGTTTGTTTAATTCGACTGCCAGCATCTGAAGCGCTCCTCTCAACGCCCGTACAAGGCGCGGAGTTGTTGGTGCTGGAAGGTGAAGTGGTTGTGAGTGAGCGCTCTTTTACCTCCGGTAGCTGGGTGCGCACACCCGCTGGAGAAATCCCTCCAATTACCGCCGGCGAACAGGGTGCCACCGTCTATCTCAAGACAGGCCATCTGGCCGACCTGACGGCAGAGGTCTAAATGCGACACGTACGCACTGTCATCGTCGGAGCAGGTTTGAGCGGCCTGTATGCCGCTTATCTACTTGAACGTCAGGGTCGCCAGGATTACATCCTTCTGGAGGCGCGTGATGTGCTCGGAGGCCGAATCGCATCAGTCAGAGCGCCCCACGACCGGACGTCGACAAATACCTCTGATCGATTTGATTTAGGGCCCACTTGGTTCTGGCCCGACTTCCAGATTGAACTGCATCAACTGATTGTGCAGCTAGGCCTGGAATACTTCGAGCAGTTCGACACTGGCGACATGATGATGGAGCGCGCGTCAAGTGATTCGCCGGTACGCATGCGTGGCTATGCCAGCTCACCGGCCTCTATTCGCTTGAAAGGTGGTATGTCGGCACTCATCGATGCACTGAGCCGAGCGCTGGACTCAAAACGAACACTTACCGATCAGACTGTCCTCTCGATTCGCGCCACACCGGCCAATGTAGAAATTGATAGCACAGACTCTGCCGGAAACCTCACGACCTGGTGCGCAGAACAAGTCTTGCTGGCAATGCCTCCGCGTCTCGTAGAGCGCAACATCAAGTTTGAGCCAGCATTGCCAACCGAGTTGGCTCGACAGTGGCGAGACACTGCCACCTGGATGGCGCCTCATGCCAAATACCTTGCGATATACGACAAACCATTCTGGCGTGAGCAGGGGCTGTCCGGTGCCGCGCGGAGTGCGCGTGGCCCATTGGGCGAGATACACGATGCGTCCATGCCTGATGGCAGCGCGGCGCTATTTGGCTTCTTCGGTGTACCTGCGTACGTCCGTAAAGCGGTTCCCGAGGATGTGCTGCGCGAACACTGCCGGGCACAACTCGTACGTCTCTTTGGATCACAGGCAGCGGAACCACGCGCTGACTTCATCAAGGACTGGGCGCAGGATCCTTTAACCGCTACCGAAGCTGATCTTGGCTCGGCTGGCCATCCCACAAATACTCCCCAAGCTGCGGTGAGTTCAGGGATTTGGAAGGGGCGACTCACCGGCATCGCCAGTGAATGGTCACCACAGTTCCCTGGATACGTTGCCGGCGCCATTGAGGCCACGTCGCTGGCAATTCGGGCCTTATCGCCATTGCCGGACTAAACGAATACTTCCCCGTTCGCTGAGGATGAGAACATGCCAGATCAACGTTTTGACTTTCACGGAGCACTTGGAACAGTGCTGTCTGGACGAATTGAGCGTCCACAGACCACACCTCGTGGGTGGGCTATTTTTGCCCATTGTTTCACTTGTGGAAAAGAAAGCCTCGCGGCAGCGCGGATTGCACGAGCCCTTGCACTGAACGGGATTGGTGTACTGCGTTTTGATTTCGCAGGACTCGGGGGTAGCGAAGGAGAATTCGCTGACTCAACTTTCGCCGCTGATGTGGGTGATCTCATCGCCGCAGGCCGCGCCATGACTGAAGCAGGCCATCCTCCTTCATTACTGATTGGCCACAGTTTGGGTGGGGCGGCAGCGTTGAGTGCCGCCGCCGAAATGCCCTCCGTGCAAGCAGTGGCAACCATCGGTGCTCCTGCCGATGTGAAACATATCCTTCATCAGTTCGACAATGACGCTCTCGCGCAGATCGAGACAGAGGGTGAAGCGCAACTTCTACTGGGTGGTCGCCCTTTCACAGTACGCAAATCATTCGTAGACGACGCTCGACAGCAGAATCTCGAAGAGCGTATTGCCCAGATGGGCAAGCCATTGTTGGTCTTGCATGCTCCTGGCGACAACGTGGTCGGAATCAACAACGCTTCAAGGATCTTCCTCGCGGCGCGCCACCCGAAGAGTTTTGTTTCGCTGGACGATGCCAACCATCTGTTAACACGCCGGGCTGACTCGGACTATGCAGCATCAGTAATCGCTGCTTGGGCCGCCCGCTACCTGCCCAAATTGGTCGATGACATCGCCGATATCTCTACGGGCGAAGGTGTAACTGCAGAGGAGACAGGAGCGGGATTGTTCCAGCTCAGATTGAGCACCGGCGCTCACCATTTGCTCGCGGATGAACCGAAATCCGTGGGAGGGCTCGCAAGCGGACTGTCACCCTATGAGCTCGTTTCTGCAGGTTTGGCGGCATGTACGGTTATGACCATGCGCATGTATGCCCGCCGCAAAGGAATTCCGCTCCAACGTGCCAGTGCCCACGTCACACACGCCAAGCGAAACGAGCAGTCACCTGCGGATCTTTTCACTCGTTCGATCACTTTGAACGGGCCTCTCGACGATGAGCAGCGCCGAAAGCTTCTGGCCATCGCCGATAGATGCCCCGTCGATATGACGCTCGTTCGCGGTTCAGACGTCAGCACTTCTCTAGTTGAGAGCGACGCTTTAGTCGATGACGAAGAGCCCCTCATTAAGCCGATCTCCTGAGGAACTGAACATGAGACTACGAGGCAAAACTGCTTTGATCACTGGCGCAACCAGTGGCATTGGTCTGGCGACTGCACAGCTGTTTGTCGAAGAAGGAGCCCGGGTAGTCATTACTGGCCGAGACGCAGAACGTCTTAAACGGGTTGGAGCAGAACTGGGCGGCGCAGTGACAACAATTCAGGCCGATGTACGCAGCCTCAATGATATGCAACGCATGGCTCGAAAAGTTGCCGAGACGTTTGGTGAAGGTGGTTTGGACATTTTCTTCGGCAATGCTGGCGTGGCGTTCTCCACACCCCTGCTCACTACCGAAGAGGCTCGCTTTGACGAGCTTATGGCCGTCAACGTCAAAGGTCTGTTCTTCTCCATGCAAGCCATTACACCTGTGCTGCGTGACGGCGCCTCCGTTGTACTCAATTCCGCCTGGCTAAATGCGGTCGGCATGGGTGGTTTCTCTGCCTTGGCCGCGACCAAGTCAGCCGTACGCTCATTTGCTCGTTCGTGGTCATGCGAATTAATGGATCGAAAAATTCGCGTCAACGCCGTAAGCCCTGGTGCAGTAGACACGCCAATCTTCGAATTGGAAGGTGCCACGCCTGAACAATTGGCCGAGACAAAGCGGCAAATGGCGCTTCGAATTCCTGCTCGCCGCTTAGGGGATCCACACGAGATTGCCCAAGCCGTCCTGTTTCTTGCCAATGATGAGTCGCGCTACATGTTGGGTGCGGAGATTGTTGTTGATGGGGGCTTCGCCCAGCTTTGAATCGATGAAGCGCTGAACCCACTCACGTCAAATCTGACCTAACCATAGGACACAAGACCATGAAAAATACTTACCAAGCAATGCAAGTGACCCGGCCTGGAGTCCTCGAAATGGTGGATCGCCCGATACCTACTCCATGTACCGGAGAGGTATTGATTGAAGTCGAAGCGTGCGGCATCTGTGGTGCCGACATAAGCGACATCGAAGGTGCAGATCCAGCACTACAACCACCGCGGGTACCAGGTCATGAGGTGGTTGGCCGTATAAAGGCGCTCGGCGCACACACCTCGTCCATCTGGAAGATTGGCCAACGCGTAGGGATGGGCCGACTCGGCGGACACTGTAACGAGTGCCCCCAATGCCGTCAGGGCAACTTTCAACTTTGCCCTAACCAACATTTCGTTGGTGCTACCTGTGACGGTGGCTACGCCGAGCTGATGATCGCTCGCAGCAGCGGACTGGTGTCGATCCCCGACGAGCTCGACGCCGTGGAGGCAGCCCCGCTCCTCTGCGCAGGTATAGCGACCTTCAATGCCCTAAAAAAATGTGGTGCCAACGCGGGTGACACCGTGGCCATTCTTGGTATAGGAGGCCTCGGACACATGGCGCTCCAGTATGCGCGCCGCATGGGGTTTAGAGTCATCGCCGTGGGCCGAGGTCAAGACATTGCAGATGATGCGCTGGCATTGGGGGCGCATCTCTATATCGACACCAATAACAAAGATGCTGCAGCAACGCTCAACAGCTTGGGCGGTGCTCAGGCCATCGTCAGCACCGTCGGTCATCCCGACGCGGTGTCTGCGGTGATGGGCGGATTGGTACCTCAAGGAAGGTTGATTCTGCTTGGAGCACACAAGTCCCCCCTGCCCGTGTCGTCTGGACAGTTAGTCGTCGGCGAACGCAGTGTGTGCGGATCCCTCACAGGCACACCCTACGAAAATGAGCGCACCTTGGATTTCAGCGTGCTCACGGATGTACGTCCGAGAATCGAGGTCATGCCACTCGAACAAGCCAATGAGGCCTTTCAGAAGCTGAAGTCTGGTGAAGCCAAATTCCGGATTGTGTTGACTGTCGCAGGTGAAAGTGTGGCACAGAATGGTTTGCCCTAAGCGTCATCGCTCTCGTGCGCTAACACCTAGCGCACATTGTCGCACTTGCGATTGCATTGAAATCGGTGATGGAGATTCAGAATGACGTTCAAGAGCTCAGGCCAGAGCACTGACACAGCGGCTAGCAACGCATCAGTCGCGCCTTTTATCGTTCTGATGACGAGCCTTGCAATGATTGCGTTCGCAGCCAACTCATTGCTCACCAGGGCAGCTTTTCAAACGACCGACATCGATGCGGCTTCATTCAGTGGCATCCGAGTGATATCGGGCGCACTGACATTACTGATAATTTTCCTGGCTCAGGGCGGAAAAATTAAACAGCTCAAAGCGGAGTGGTGGGCCGCAGTCTTTCTCTTCACATATGTCGCCGCCTTTTCCTTCGCCTACCGTGACATCAGTACCGGCGCAGGCGCATTGATACTCTTTGCATCTGCACAAGTCCTTATGATTTCTTATGGGCTCCGGAGGGGGGAACGCACAAGCATCTTCGGGCTGTTCGTTGCTCTCGGCGGAATGATCGCTTTTCTCGCCCCATCCGCATCGGCACCACCTGCGTATGCTGCCGCGTTGATGGCGGTTGCAGGAATCGCGTGGGGCGCTTTCTCAGTGGCCGGAAAGGCTAACGAGTCTCCACTCGTCAAGACTGCGAGCAGTTTTCTTGGGGCAATTCCCTTTGCTGTTGTGCTCGTGCTTTACCAACATGATCATCTGCGTGTCGATACTACCGGGGCGTGGTATGCAGTGATTGCTGGCGGTTTAACGTCAGCCGTTGGATACGCGATCTGGTATTGGGCACGGGTTCGAATGACCACTATTACTGCCGGGGCCGTTCAGCTTTCAGTCCCCATCTTGAGCATGGTACTTGGCGTTCTCATCCTCAGCGAGAACATCACAATGCTCAGCGGTATTTCGGCGTTAGTGACATTGAGCGGTGTCGCGTGGGTCTCATTGACCACCAAGCAAAAGAAACTCTGACGACGCACCGATACGGGTGTTCCCCCCCCGTCTTTCAAAAGTCGGTGACGGTGATTAGGCATGCCCAGCCACCGGAGGTAGCTGGACACCGTTCATCAGCGAAGATTGATCAACCCGTCAATACAGGTAACGGCTTCGCCTCCTACCTTGATGACCTCATCGCTCACTTCGAGATTGATGAAGCCCGCGCGGCCCAAAATTTGACCCTGACTGGCTCGAAATTGACTGCCAAATGCTTCGGCCTGCCCGGTATGTCGGATAAAAGCTGCCATGGCGCCGTTTCCACTGCCGCAAACGGGATCTTCGCTCACACCGCAAGCTGGAGCAAAAGCGCGTATTTCTACATCTGCAGTGCCGTCAACCGGGTACTTGCCGAAAACAATTACCCCAGTTGCTCTATCGCGTAGATTGCTTACCTTCATACTCTGCAAATCAGGCTTATTCGCAATCACCTGCTGAGCACTGGCGAGCTGGACGACAACCCAACGTGCACCGACGTCAACAAGAACAGGTGGATACTCACGCGATAGGGTTGTGCCCAAACAGGCCTCCAATTCATCAATGCGTTGAGTATCAAATGGCTCGAATTTCGGATGGGGGAGCTCAAACGAGATTAACTGCTTTCCGGCCTCGTCAATGGTGACATCAAGCCGCACCAACCCAGCACCGCACTCTTGAACGACGACTCCGTCGGTGGGAGCGATGGCGCCGGCCTCTATGAGAGCGTGTGCGGTGCCGATAGTTGGATGGCCCGCGAACGGGAGCTCTGATCCAGGCGTGAAAATGCGAACGCGATAATCGGCCTGCTCTTGAGTTTTCGGTAATACGAAAGTGGTTTCTGAAAGGTTCGTCCAATTGGCAATCTGTTGCATCTCGGCGTCCGACAGCTCCTTCGCATCGAGAACGACTGCCACAGGGTTACCTTTGTATCGTTCGAACGTGAACACATCAACTTGCTTAAAACTGACGCTGTGCATGATGGGTCGTCCAATAGGGTTGAGAGTCACTGAATTTTAGTTTCTTACCCTTTTTGGATACAGCTACAGTCAGTACATTGATTTATGAGTACAATTCGAAGCCCATCACGTGCATGTCTTTTAGATATCCTGCCAGGTACAGCAAATAGGACCGAAGAGTCGAATTATTTTATCTTGGCGAAGTCATTTGCCCGGCGCTCCCGTCATGTCTGTCAGCTCAAAGCTCGATTCATTTAGCTCGTTCAACACATAGTGGATCTCTTAGGGAACCCACGACCTCATCGTACAGCGTATCTACGGCACGAGATCCCTTTGAGTCCCGGCTCCGCATCAGCACGACTTCAATTACCGGAAGCTCGGGTAAACCTTGCCGCGCATCCAGCACCTTTAGAGTGGGTGGAAGGCTGCACCGCGTAAGCACAGCAACGGCCATTCCGCTTTGAGCAGCAGCAATCTGGCCGCCGACATTAGGACTGTTGTAGACAACGCGATACTCACGTTGCTGAGCCTCAAGCGCTGCCAGTATCTCGGTACGCAACCGCCCGCCTAATTCATGCACTGCAATCGGTAGCGGGCTGCGCTTCCAGATCTCGTGCTGTTCAGCGGCGCCCCACACCAAGGCCTCCTTGAAGAGCAACTCACCACGTGAAGGCGCATCACGGGTTACCAGCGCCAAATCGATCTCACCCCGATCAACCTTTGCGAGCAGCGCTGTGGACTCTTCACATACCAAAGTGACCTCGACCTCACCGAAGCGCGCAGCAAAGTGTCTGAGCACTGGCACCAGATACGGCACTGCATAGTCGTCAGGAACGCCAAGAGACACTCGCCCTGAAAGAGCCCCACCATGCATAGCAAGCACCAGCGTCGAGTGAGACGCCAGCAACCTGCGCGCATGGCCCAGCAGATCGAAGCCAGCGGGCGTCAGAGACAGTTGCCTAGGCTCGCGGTTGAGCAACGGGCGACCGATACTATCTTCTAGCTTCTTTAATTGCATGCTCACCGCTGACTGCGAGCGCGATACCTGTCGCGCTGCCGCCGTCATTGAACCGGTATCAACCACGGCCAGGAAAGTTCTTAGCCAGTCAATTTGCAAATCCTTGGAATGCATCGCTAAATCCTGCCCATTCGAAATTCGAATAGCTATTATAAAACTTATTCGCTTTTCTTGGATCGATAAGCACCCTCAAAATGTCGCCTCAGTAACGCTACAGCCAGGGCCAGTGAGGTGGAATGGTGTTAAGTGTCGATGCAAGCTCAGTGGAGTTGGATAAAAGCGAAGTATGGAGCGGCTTCAAACAGCTCTTGCCGATTTCCATGTTCGTGGTGGTCTTTGCGATTGCGTTCGGGCTTGCTGCTGCGCAGGCAGGGCTGAGCGAAGCGTCAACGCTTCTGATGAGTATTCTGGTATTCGCAGGTGCAGCACAATTTGCCGTGCTTGACCTTTGGGGTCAGCACGTCCCGGTAATGCCGTTGGTGATCACGGTATTCGCGATCAATGCCCGCCATCTGTTGATGGGGGCAACCCTGTACCCCTGGTTACGCGAACTGCCACGCGCCAAGCGTTACGGCGTGATGATGGTGGTTTCCGACGCCAACTGGGCGATGTCGATGCAGGCGTTCAACAGCGACAAGCGAGGCATGGGACTGCTGTTTGGGGGCGGTCTTGCGCTGTGGTCGGCTTGGTCGCTTGGCAGTTGGTTGGGGCTGAAGTTTGGAAGCGTTATCCAGAACCCCGTGAGTCTGGGCCTCGATATGGTGATGGGCTGTTTTCTTCTCGCGATGGTGCTCGGCGGCCAAAAAAACCTGCGCATGTTGATCATCTGGAGTGTGGCAGCCGTAGCGTCCTTGTTGGCGTATTTGTATTTGCCTGAAAACAGTCACGTTGTTACCGGAGCATTGGCGGGTGGTTTGCTGGGCGCAGTGTGGACGGAGAAAAAGAATGAGCATTGAAATATCAGGGTTCGGCACGCTGTCCATCATTCTGATCATGGCAATTGTCACGCTCGCGACCCGATGGGGTGGCGTATTCGTGATGTCATTTGTGCCCATCAACTACAGGGTGCAGCAGTTTATCAGCGCCATGTCTGGATCGGTATTGGTGGCGGTGCTGACACCAATGGCGATCACGGGTGATAACGGCGCGCGACTCGCATTGCTAACGACCGCCATTGTGATGCTAACACTGCGCAAATCTCTTCCGGCAATTGCAGCCGGGATTTTGATGGCGGCTTTATTCAGACGGCTTCAGGTCATCTTGTAATGTGCCCTCTTCCCGACCACCTATGGACATGAAATATGGATCCGCACTCGGTTTTGGCTTTTACCCTCCTCGCAGCCGTCGCCGTCGCCAGCCCTGGCCCTGCGATAATTATGGCGATCAATAACAGTTTGGCATTTGGGCCGCGTTACGCCGTATGGTCATCATTGGGCAATGCTTGCGGATTGTTCTGCTTGTCGGCCGCTGCGGTGTCTGGCTTGGGCGCCCTGCTCGCAAGCTCCGAATGGATGTTCAATGCGGTGAAAGTCTTGGGTGCCGGTTACCTTCTATATCTTGGCGTTAAGCAATTGATCAACAAGCATCCAATCCTCGTACAGGAAGTGCAGCCGGATGGCAAAGCCATCACACCGTCACGTTTGAAACTCTACAAGTCGGCTTTCCTGACCGCCGTCACCAATCCTAAGGCGACGACGTTCTTCACCGCCTTGTTCCCACAATTTATTAACCAGGACGCCGCGCTACTCCCACAATTCCTGCTACTCACCTGCATCTTTATGGGCTTGTCGCTGGCCTCATTGAGCGTTTACGCCGCCGCTGCAGCTCGTGCCAAAAGCGTACTGACCCGCCCAGCACTCTCTTTATGGATCAACAGGCTTGTAGGCTCAGCCTTCATCTGCTTCAGCGCTGCCATTTTGACGGTACGCCGGCCAGTTTCTTGATACAAACCTGCGCCTTTGGCCTGGACTAGCTGGACTGGGCTGAAGACAAGACGCCCTATGTTATGAGCCGACCCAGTTGCAGGCTGAAGGTTGGCTGGGCGAGATTGAGCAAGCGTGCCGCCCGTGTGACGTTTTGCTCGGATAACAGCGCATCCAGCGTGACCAGTAAATCAAGATCCAGACGATGCTACACCTGAAGGTTAGAGGTCAGCACATCTACTCAATCCACAATCACCGTTTTCGGGGACCATCCACGCATTCCCGCTATTCTGGTCCCCGAAAATGCAGTTCTCCAAACACCCTCACGTCTCACTCGGCCTGCTTTTCCTGGCGATAGCCGAATCCGCTTCCGCCACCGGCTTTCTCGACGATGCGACCACCTCCCTGCTCGCCCGTCATTACTTCCTGAGCAACGACTACCGCTCACCCTCTCCCTCCGGGAAGAACTACAAACAGGAATGGGCTCAGGGGTTCATTGGTACGTTCAGCTCAGGTTTCACCGACGGCGCGATGGGCGTCGGTCTGGATGCTCATGCTTTTTACGGGCTGAAACTGGACGGCGGCAAGGGGCATTCGGGCACGGGATTGCTGCCGGTGGACAGTGACGGCCGTAGCGAGCGGGACTACTCCAGCGCGGGTGGCGCGTTCAAGCTCAAGGCCTCCCGAACCACCCTCGCCTTTGGCGAAATGACGGTAGAGACGCCGGTGTTCGACACGTCGGACAAACGTCTGCAGCCTGAATACGCCACCGGGTTTCTCCTCAACAGTCGCGAGATCGACAATGTGAACCTGGTAGCCGGCCATTTCACGGCGTTCAAGAATCAGGACAGCTCATCAGGCAGGGACGATTTTCAGGGCTATGGTGCCAGCACCGATGCTGGAGGGATCAGTTTTGTCGGGGCTGATCTGTTCAGCGACGGCCCGCTGGGTGGCGCGCTGTATGCCTCTGACCTCAGTGAAACCTGGCATCAGTATTACGCCAATCTGCACTGGAAACAGTCTGGCGTATTGCTCGACGCCAACGTCTACCACACCCGCGATACCGGGCAGGCGCTGGCCGGAGAGATTGATAACACGGCGTTCAGCCTTTCGGGCAAGTACACTTCTGGTGCCCATGCAGTGATGCTCGGCTGGCAACGGATCGACGGCGATACGCCTTTCGATTTCGTCGGTGGCGACTCGATCTATCTGGCCAACTCAATCAAGTACGCCGACTTCAACGGCGCCAACGAGCGCTCGTGGCAAGCGCGTTATGATCTGGATTTCGGTGCGTTCGGCATTCCGGGGCTGAGCTTCATGACCCGTTATGTGTCCGGCAGCCACATCGACGGTACGCATGCACCCAAAGGCGGCGCCTATAACCCGTTCGACGCGGACAGCGGTGATTACCAGCCTCAGCAAGGTGATGGCGGCCGTCATTGGGAACGTGATGTTGACCTGCACTACGTCGTCCAGTCCGGTGCGGCCAAGGATCTTTCAGTGCAGCTGTCCCAGGTCTCGCACCGGGCCAACAGCGCTCAGGCGGGTGATGACATTGACCGGATCTATGTGGTGGTTCAGTACCCGTTGGGGTTCTGAACCAAGGTCATCACGCGAGGATAGCGCCTCAACCCTTGATGCGATGCTCCGTGAATTCATAGTCTTCGACGCGTGCGGGCCTCAAAAGTCCGCCACCTTCCCCCAAGCCGACCCCTTGAACCGATCCGGATGATAAGGCTTCGGATCAACAATCGGGTCAGCCCCACTGACGATGTCAGCAATCAAATGCCCTGCTCCCGGGCCGATGCCGAATCCATGACCACTGAACCCGGCCGCCAGCACCAGGCCCGGCAGACTGGCCATTTCTCCGATGCCGGGAACGCCGTCCGGTGTGCTGTCCACATACCCGGCCCACGCGGCTTTTATCGATGAGTCTCGCAGCGCCGGAACCAGCTCCTGCGCGCGTTTGTAGGTCAGTGCGACTGCCGAGGCATCGGCTGTGGGGTCAAGGATTCGCATCTTTTCCATGGGTGTCGGCTGATCGAGGCTCCAGCGTTTCCAGCTTTCATGGCCTGAGCGGATGCCTTCCAGTCCACCCGGTGCGAGGTTGCGCCATCGGCGCATGAACATCGGCAGGAATTGTGTGCCGAAGCCGAGGAGTTGAGGTGTGGGGTCGACGCGCCCTCTTCCGCTGATTGCCAGCGTGTAGCTGCCATCGAAGCGGCGTGTCATCGAGACGCCGGAGGTGTGCAATGCGCCGGGTATTTCATCGCTTGGCGCGGACACCGAGAGCACGGTTTGGCGAATGGTCGCCTGAGGAAAGCGAATGCCGTACTGGCGACAGAACGACGACGCCCACGCACCTGCCGCGAGCACAGCGATCGGGGTGCGGATGACGCCTTTTTCGGTCACGACGGCAGATAACCGACCCGCCTGGGTCTCGATGCCGCGCACAGCGCAGCCTTGATGCACGGTGCTGCCGAGGGCCATGATGGCGCGTGCGACCGCAGGTGCTGCGCGGGAAGGATCTGCTGTGCCGTCGGAGGGCGCGAAAACCCCACCTTTCCACTGTTTGCCCGTCGCTTTGCCGTGTTCAGCGGCTTGCTGCGCGGTGAGCATACGGGTGTCGACGTTGACCGTACGAGCAAACTCGCCCCAGCGCGCCCAGCCGGCGATTTCCTGTTCGTTGTTGCTCAGGTACAGCAGGCCGCAGCGCGAGAAACCGGTCTGCTCGCCAGTCTCTGCGCCGAATTGCTCCCACAATTCCAGAGCCTTGGTAGCCATCGGCAGCTCACGCGCATCGCGGTTCTGCTGACGGCACCAGCCCCAGTTACGACTTGATTGTTCTGCGCCGATGCGACCTTTTTCGATCAACGCGACTTTCATGCCGCGCCTGGCCAGGTAATAGGCGGTAAACGCGCCGATGATGCCGCCGCCGATCACGACCACGTCGGCCTGCGTCGGCAATTCAGGGGAAGATTCTATGGCGGTTAAAGGTGCGGGCATGGTCAGAGGGTCCGTTCAAGGCTTCAGTGCGCAGTGATGTTACCGAGGTATTACACCACCACAGCGCGATGCATAGATGCTTGAAAGTAACGGACCTCTGGCATGAATTACCGTTTAACCGGGTTGCCTCGGCAGACTTTGCCGATGATGCACGCGTAGCGTTATGGCGAACGTCAGGCTGGCGTCTTCGATCCTCTTATCGACGATACTGCTGCAAAACAGTGAGGTACCTGACGAAGCATTTCCCCCTCGCCCTTGAAGGGAATCAAACACTGCAATGCTCAAACTGGCCACCCTGTCGCTACTTGTCTTTCCCTCTGTTCGCTTTTGCGGGTGAGTGGGACGGAATGTGCATTGTCGACGAACGCACGCTGTTCATCACATACAGATCCGAACACGACACAGAAAGATCTGCTCTCACTTCCCCCACCGCAACACCTCATAAGCCTTCTCCACTCCCGGCTCAGGTCGCAGCAACACCGTGGCCTGCACGCGGGCAGCAGAACCGTCGGGCATTCGCGCCCTGCTGTCGATCACCAGCACTTCGCCAGGGTCCATGCCGAGTGCGCTTTGTGACGGCAGGCCCAGGGCGTTGCGCATCAGCGGACTGGCGAATGCAGGGTCCGGACGATCATAGCCGCTCCACAGTGTGATTTCCGGCAGCAGCCGGTTGTAGAGCGTCTGGCTCATGCTCGGGAGCTGGGCGAGTTCCTCCAGCAGTTTGAAGGGCGTCTGGCCGTCATTACGTTTTGCCACGAGTTCGCTGCCGATCTGGCTGGCCTGAGCCTGGGTTGCTCCGCAGGCAAGCGCCAGGCGGGAAAAGTCGTCCGGCTCTGCGTTGTTCAGATAGAGCTTTCCGTTCTCGCTGTGCAAACGGATGAAAAGCTGCGCATCGTCGAACATCACGGGGATCTCACGACCATCGACGATCCACTTCTTGCGTTGCGCAGGATTATCCAGGCCTTGCACCGCCAACTCGATGCCCGCCTGCGCCGCCATCAACGCCTGCACATGCTGACGAAGCTGCAAGGCCTGACGACTTTCCAATTGCACCCATCCAGCCAGCGAACCCAGCAGCAGGCTCAGGATAGCCAACACCCACAGCACCACCAGCAATGCCACGCCGTGCTGACGGCGCGAGCCTTTCACAGGTGTGCCTTTTCGATGGCAGGCTGCAGTTTCAGCGTACTGAAGCGAGCCTCGCGCTGTGCCTGTGTCACGATCAAGTCGAGGCGGAACATGCGCGGTTGACCCGGATGGGTCGGTTGCCGAGCGACATTCAACTGCCATTCGATCCCTTCGCCCAGACTGCCCTGTTGGTGGCCTGGAGTCAGCGGTTCCGAAGTGTGCTCGTCCATCACACTCATGGCCGCATGGGTCAACCGGTCGCTTTGCGCGACTTTCGACAGAGAGCGTGCACTCTGGCCCAACGCGACCAGCAGCACCGTGCTGCACAGGGCCATGAGCGTCAACGCCGCGAGCATTTCCAGCATAGTGAAGCCGCTTTCGCGGCTTGCCGGCCCTGCCCTGTCCATTGCGGCCTGTCGTGGCAGGGGGCGATTACAGACGAACCGCCATGGTGACGAACGCGCTGCGTGGGTTGCCCACCTGGAGGATCTGCAGGTCGCCCGTCGGATCGCTCGCGGCACTGGCGTCGGTATTCAGAGTGGAGATGTAGCGTTTGTCGAACAGGTTCACCACGTTCAGCGAAACCGTCGTGTCCTTGACGGCACCCAGTTTGCCAAAGTCATAGCCCAGCGTCGTGTTGGCCAGCCAGTAGCCGGCGACGCTCGAATCGTTGGTGTAGGTGTAGTAACGCTTGCTCATGTAACTGCCTTGCAGGCCAGCGTTCCATTGCTGCCAGTGCCAGTCCAGGCTGCTGGAATACATCAGCTTGGGCGTATCGACGACGGTTTTGCCTTTGACATGCACCTGGCTGGTGCCGCTCTGGTAATCGTCGTCGTACGTGCTTCGGTTATAGGACGCCGAGTTGGACCAGCGCCAGTTTTCATTGGGGGTCAGGGCAAAAGTCAATTCAAGGCCCCGACTGGTGACCGAGCCAACGTTGGCCACGCTGTTCTGACAGATCACGATGCCGGTGCAATTGGCGATCGCAACCAGGCGATTGTCGAATTTCGTGTTGTAGACCGCAGCCGAGGTCGAGTACAGCGGATTGCTGCGGCGCACACCGACTTCAACGGTCTTGGAAGTTTCGGGCTTGAGGTTCTTGAAACCGCCCGCTGCGTCGACGGCGACCTGCGTGGTGAAGAACGGGCTGTAGCCACTGCTGGGGAACGCGGCAACGTTCTCGGAATACGAGGTGAAGACCTCATCCTGATCATCGAGTTTGTACGTCGCGCCCAACTGCGGCAGGAAACGGTCGCGGGCTTCCAGCGAGCCACTGGCGTAACCGCCGCCCTTGCCTTCAGCAGTCGAGGTGGTAACCGTGTTCTTCGCACCGAACTCCAGCTTCAGACGGTCATCCAGCAAGGTGTAGCTGTCGCGCAGGTAGAATTGCCGCGTCAGGTCGTTGTAATCCTGGGCAAGAACAGTCGCGACCTGCGGCAGCCCCTTGGTTTTCACAATGTTGTTCTGTGGCGCGGTCCCGGTCGGGTCGAACAGATAGCGACCGATATCGTTTTTGTTCGACTGAATCCAGAACCCGCCCTGAATCTCATGCTGGCCGAGGAAATACGTCAGCGACGTCTGAAAGCCAGACCGGTTGATGCCATAGACGGTGCTGCGAATGGAGTTGGTGGGCACGGTGGTCGTGCCGTTGGTGAAGACAAACGGGTAATAAGAGTTGCCGCGTCCCGAGTCGTGGTGGTGATAGACCGCAGCATCCAGCAGCACATCGTCGCTGAGCGAGAAATTGCCGCTCAGGATGTCCAGTTCATCGTCACGCAGGCTGCTGCCGTTGTAGGTCGCATCCCCCGCACGGGTAACGCCACCGGTAAAGATGCCGTTGGCCGCATTCACGGCGCGCGTCCAGTCGGGCGTGTAATAGCTCCAGTTGTAACCCAGTCGCCGGATTATGCTGCTCGACAGAGACGGCAGGCTGGCCTCGTTGTGGGTAGAAGTACTGTGATAGAAGCTCAGGTGATTACTGCCGAAATCGTAGGTGACCTTGGCGTTTACAGCATCCGATTCCTGCGGGTTGTCGTGACCTTTCCAGGCATCGGCGTCATACGTTTCTCCGGAAATATAAGCGGCCAGACCGTTGTATTCGCCGGTGTCGAATCGAGCAAACGTCCGCTTGGTTTTGTAGTCGCCAAAGGTCTGCGACAGCCGTGCGCCAATCTCCTTGTCAGGATTGGAACTGGTGAAGGCAACTGTGCCGCCCAGATTGCTGTTGGAGGCCGTGCCTAGCGCGCCGATACCGGCGGCCACTTCACTGCTGGCGATGTTTTCCGCAATGATTGCCCGGGTAATGCTCAGGCCATTGAAGTTGGCAAAGCTCATGTTGCCCAGCGTGACGCCATCCAGCGTGTAGCCCAGGTGGTGCATGTCGAAGCCGCGCAGACTGATGCGCTGACTGCTCTCCTCTCGCCCCAGCGGGTCGCCGGACTGAAAGCTGACCCCTGCCAGACGCTGCAGGACTTTCATCGGGTTGGTGGCGGGCGAATACGCCTTGATGTCCTTGTCACTCACCCGCTGCACCTGGCGCGTTTCGCCCTGGCCGATGACGGAAACCGTGCCTAGCGTGGTATCTGCCGCTGCGGAGACGGGTTCCTCAGTCGACGTAGTCGGCGTCGCGGTGTCCTGCGCATAAGCCGCCAGACTTAACGTGTGCAAACCGATCAATAGCACCAGGCGTCGGACGGGGAAACGTGACGCGTGCGTGGTCGATAACGTGATCATGAAAGGATTTCCAGGACGTAATGAGTCGACAGGTTCCGGCCCGCGTGAGGGCTGGCCGGGATTATTGGGTTCAAGGGCTTTCGGTGATTACCGCCAGCCGTGTGATGCCGGATCGCTGCACATCCGCCAGTACGCGGGCGACTCGTCCGTAGTCGGTTGCCGTATCGGCGCGCAGGGTCAGCGCGACCTCCGGGTCTCGTGTATGCAGGTTTTGCAGGGCATCCGGCAGCTGTTCCTCGACCAGAGGCTCGCCATCGACAAACAGACTGCCTGTGGCGTCGATACTGATAGCGACAGGCTTGGCGTCATCCAGCGGTGCGGTAGAAACGGTTTGCGGCAGGTTCAGCGGGATGGCGTTGGTCAACAAGGGGGCTGTAACGATGAACACCACCAGCAGTACCAGCATGACGTCGACCATCGGCGTGATGTTGATATCGCTGATTGCGTCGTCGTCATTGCTTGATGAAAAGGCCATGTCATGCAACCCCGCTGAGGTTGCGCACGCCGTCACGTTCACCTTTCAATCGGAAGGCATGGCGCTGGGCGCGATTGAGCAGGTCAACTGCGAACGCATCCAGATCGGCAACGATGAGCTTCACGCGACGGCCCAGGAAGTTGTAGGCCAGCACAGCAGGCACAGCCACGGCGATACCGACACCCGTGGCGATCAGCGCTTCGCCGATAGGCCCTGCCACTATCGCAATACTGGCTGATTTGGCGGTGCTGATAGCTTGCAGCGCGTGGATGATGCCAAACACGGTGCCGAACAGACCAATGAACGGCGCAGTGCTACCGATGGACGCGAGCACGATCATGCCGCTTTCGAGGCTGCGTCGTTCGCCGTGAATCTGCTGATGCAGGCTGCGCTCGAGCAGTTCCTGTCGGCTCCAGCTATCGGTTGGCTCGTGACCGTCCTGACCGTTGGAGAGCGCTTTGGTGGTCACCTGCGCGAGACGCGCCAACTGACTTTTTTCCGGACCGCTGCGTAATGCCGCGTCAAAATCCTGCGCTGCCCAGAACGCCTGGGTGTAGCGCTTGTTCTGGCTCTTCGCCCTTCCCTGCTGCCAGGCCTTGAGCAACAGTACGGCCCAGGTTGCCAGTGAAAACAGCAACAGAATGCCCATGGAGCTTTGCTGTATCAGTGTTGAATAGTCGATTGTCATAGTGAAGCCTCAAGGCGCGAGAGTGAAGGCAAGCGGAACGTTGACCCAGCCATCGACCGGTGTATCGCCACGCTTGGCAGGAGTGAATGACCATTGCCGCACCGCCGCTTTCGCCGCGTCGTCGAGTGCCGGGAAACCGCTGCTCTGAGTCACTTCAATCTGATCCGGATGGCCGCTGGCCAATACATGCACGCGCAACAGGGTCGTGCCCTGCTGATGGCGTTTCGCAGCGGCGGGCGGATAAACCGGTGGCGGGTTGTTCAGGTAACCCGCGCGGCCAATGGGCGCAGTGGTTCGTGGCTCCGGGCTGGGCGCTGGAGCAGGTGGTGCCGGCTTTGCAGCGGCCTGAGGCGCCGTAGGTGTCGGCGGCGCGGTCTGTTTTTCGGCCACTTGCGGCTTTGCCTGTGGCTTGGCAGGCACAGGGCGTGTCGCTGGTTTTGGCGTGGGGGCCACAGGTTTGAGCGGCTCTGCCGGGGCAGGCGGCGGAGGCGGCGCAACAGGCGGAGTCGGTTCAGCGGGCGCCGAAGGCACGGGGGGTTTGGGGGCAGAGACCATTTGCATGGCAATCGGCATGGGCTGCGTAATAGGCGGCAATGGCTGCGCAGGCATACTGTGCAACAAGAGAAAACCACCCACATGCGCGCTCAGCGCGATGACACAGACCAGCGCAATGTGAGGCTTGCTGGTCGGTGGGACGGCTACTTCCGGCAAGGGTGCAGCGGGCTTGTCGAATGCATGTGCTGCAAGGCTCGGTGTCGAAGTGTGCTCGCGGACCTGTTGCGGCGGACGTCGGGATGAAAGTAACGCAGGCATAACATCACCAGTTCAGGGCGGAATACCCAAGAGCGGGCCGCTTTTTTAAGTTGGGCGATGCTACTATGGGTTTTATGTAGTTAATGTGACCGTGATCGTTCTTGTTGATAAGTTTCATCTTTGCAAAAAAAAATGATGGCCAATTAATGCTTCGGCGACAGGCAAGCTATTAACCGGCCACAGTGATAGACATAATCGCTTATGTGATGGTTTTGTTTTGGTTTTCTGACACGCCACCCATTGAGTGTCACGCTCAAGAAAGCATGAATAAAACAGGACGTGCACCTACGGCCGGACACAGAGTGTAAGTCTGGCCTGCGCATTCAGGCGTCTTCTGTTCGGCTTTACTTGAATATCAGTTTGAAATAAGGCTCATGTTTCTACGACCGGAATTCCTCAGTTCAGTGATGGCTGTCAAGGGGTCGTCCGTAATAATGTAGCCAAAACTCTTGTCTACCGTATTCATGATCCAATTGAGGCTGGTACGGTTGTCACCCGTCTCTTGACCGTTACCATACTTGGACTTCCATAGCCAGTATTTTGGTTCTGTGCAGCAATGCCCATCGGCGGCAAAGTAGGAATAGTATTTGGTTTCTGGCACAGGCTGATAGGCACCCACGGTTTTGACGTTGCGCATCGTCCTGTTGTTGTAATAGTTCTCCATGATGTTGTTCAGAGGAAACCGATGAGAGTTGTCGTACTCCTTAAGCCGCACCTCAGTCGCGTAGACATAATTCTTGTTGTAATAGCCTAGCCAATTTTGAAGCAGCTTCCCCGGTCCACCGCTGGTGTCGATCGCATCAGCACCGAACACCGGAATCAACCTGAAGCGTCCTCCTTCGCTTTGAACGTTGATGATGCCCTTGGCTTCGAATTCACCGGCCGTCATGCCAATCGAGTTGACGGGCATCTTGAAATAGACCCAGCGCTCGGCAGGCGTACCCCACGCGTTGGTGTGTGCTTTCACGATTTGCCAGGCTTTCTTCGCAGCTTCGATATTCTTCACGTCAAGCAAAAGGATCATCGCAATCCGCTGGTTCTTGATCGCATTCAGAACGTCATCGAGGCTCGGCATCTTCTGATTCGTATAGCCGTTGCGCAGAGGATTGCGAAGGTACAGATCAAGCGTATTCCCAAAGTAGTTCGACAGGGCGGGGTTGTAGCCAAATCTAGTGTAAGGGTCATAGTCACTTGTACGTCCGACCGTGGAAACGTTGGTGGTTCGGCCCAGATTGCTGTCATGCAAGAGAATGACGTGACCGGCACGGTCCAGTTGCAGATCGATTTCCGAGCACTCTATTCCCTGATTATGGGCCTGTTCGATCGCCGCGATCGAGTTCTCCGGCACGTTGCGAAGCCAGTCAGGATGGGCATTGGTACCGATGGCGGTCCCATGCAAGCCACGGTGGGCACAGACTATGGTCAGGTCATTGTGTGCACGTTTGAGTACGTCACCGATCTTGTCGGTGTTGTACTCTTCAGCGAACGAAACGCAGGGTGTAATCAGAGCGGCAGTTGCACAAGCTAGAACCCAGATCGGCATACGTAACATAAGCTTGACCTCCTTCAGGTGAGTATCACATCAGTCGGGCAGTGCCGGTGGCAGGTTCTTCCCTGCCATCGCTTCCACATACACGGAGGGTGGTGCGGGAGGTGGTTGAGTGGGAGACGTTAAAGCGCCGGTATCCGGGTCATAGGAAAAGACCTCCTGGACACTGTCGATGCTCACCTTGAGTCGCCCTTGCTGCAGGTCATCGTCGACCTTCAAGACGCGTCGGAATCCATCGGAGCAGGTAATGCTGGCCCCGCTCGCGAAGCCTGACCCTTCTGGTTCGAGAGGCACGATCATGCACATTTCGCCATCGGGCCGACTGATCTGCAGCCAGCCCTGCGGCGTGATTCGATGGGTGTAGACCGGCTGACCATCCGGGCCGAGGGTGGTGAAAGCAGCGCCGCGCTCGAAGCGCCGTTCAGGGGCATCGCTGCCTTTCACACCCACGATGTTGTGCGTCAGAAGACCGTCGGGGCCGATGTAGTAATGCGCGATTTGTGTTCCGATGTTGGCGGGCCAGCGTAGATGCATGTGCACGTGAGGCGGCGCATCTTCATGACCGTGCGGCGCGTTGGTGTCGAACCCCATGATCTGGATCTGACCGAGCCCGTGATGCTGCACGTAACGGCCAAGGTCCAGATCCCGGACCACCTCTCGCTGCGCGAACTGCAATACGTTGGCCGCAGCACGCTGAAGGGATGGAAACTCGCCCTGTGCATAGGCTCCGGCTCGTCGTGCCGGATCGGCATGTTCAAGGCGCAATACCATGCCAGGCTCGACGATATGGGTCGAGACCTGTGCGGCCGTGATTGCATCTGCCGCAAGCGGTGCGAGCGCAACGATCAAGTGCTTTCCGTCAAGCCGGAACGCAATGTCGCCAGCCTCCAGAATGACACGGGAGATGTTCGCGACCGCCCCGCCAAATGCCAGTTCCAGCGTGCGTGATCGAGGCACTTTCAGTGCAATGAGGGTCTCGCGAGCGTTGTCGGCATTCCACAAGTCATCGGTGACCGGCTCACACGCGACGCAACTGGCCGGAACGAACTGAACACCGGGGCCGTCTGCACGCTTTACGAATTTCAGCACTACGGTAACAGTGGAATCCTTGACAGGTAAGAACGCCGCCATTGCCAAGCCTGAACTCAGCATTGCACTTGTCGCAAGGGCCATTGTCCAGGATGCCGTCATGAGTCGGACTTCCGTAAAGGTGCGAAAGTCGATAGGCGACGTGCGCTCATGAATAATGAATGTCCATGTGGGTCAGTGGATGATTGCATCGCAGTTACACGCTCGTTCGACAGAATTGCAACGATTAAGTTATTGGCGGAAAATTATAGATACGTCGATATCAATAACGTTTCCGTCCTGAACAGGCTAAAAAAATGCGTATCAACACCCTCTTGCTTGTTAAATAAATTGAGGGTGCATCAGTAGACGCTGTTATCGGAGATATACCTTTACATTCGTACTGACGGTACGTCGTCGATATGACAGATTGAGGACGTCATTCCCCTGCCTGTATTGGTTTTACGCCGGACAGAGAGAAGGCGATCATCATTCAATGGCAGCTGTTAAACGTGTTTGGATTCGTTGTCGGATCCAATAGATTAGTGCTCTATTGGTTGAAGCACTGTTTTCTCTTCAAGATCTTTTTGCCCAATGCTTGATGTGACGTGCCTTGCGGGCTGAGCACACCTGTCTGTCAACGCTCAATTCAATCGAATTTCGCGGATTGATCCATGACAAAAACCGGTGAGGCTCTTAGTGTGAAGGAACGCCCTGGACAGGCTGGCGCCTGCACACGTGAGCCAACATGAAATAAACGTCATCAGGGCATTAAGGATCTATTGTTGGCGTGCTGAGGTCCCGCTTTAAGGGAGAGAACCGGGATCAACACGGTTGTGTGACCGGCAGCCTGGCTTCAGTCAGATACCAAAGCCGCCAGCACCCTGCCAAGAAAAAATCTCTTCGGCCGGGTCAAGGACCTGGTCGACTCTTATGCCTCGGGTTGCATTGCCCCCTGGAAAGAACAGTATCGCTGCTGATTCATTTGATGTGGTGTTCCTGAAAAAACTCATCCATGCCGCGTCACATGCTTGACCGACTGATACGCCGCGAGTCCCCAAGGCCCGAGTTCACGCCCGATGCCGCTGCCCTTGGGGCCGCCCCAGGACGTTTCGACGAACACGGCCTGGATCGAATTGATCCAGACGTGGCCGACCTCCAGTGCGTCGGCCACCCGCTCGGCACGTTCGATGTCTGCGCTGGCCACCGTGGCGACCAGACCGTAACGGCTGTCGTTGGCAAGGGCGATGGCCTGGTCTTCAGTGCTGAAACGCCGGGTGCAGAGCACCGGGCCGAAAATCTCTTCAGTCCATAAGCGGCTGCTATCCGGAACATTGGTGTACAGCGTAGGGCTGACGAACCAGCCCTGCCCTTGCCGGCCTGCTTTCCCGCCTGCCAGACAGCTTAGCCCTTCTTCTTCAGCGATCGCGAAGTACTGATGGACCTTTCGCCATTGAGCCTGACTGGTCAGCGGGCCCATGTCCACTTCGCCACTCACAGGGTTGCCCACACGCATGTTCTGAAAAGCCGTCTGCAGGCGCGGAATCAGCGCTTCGGCGATGCCGTCCTGAATCAGCAAACGCGAAGTAGCCGAGCACATCTGCCCGGCGTTCCAGCAGATACCGGCAACGATCCACTCCACGGCCTGATCCGGGTCGCAGTCGTCGAACACGATAAACGCCGATTTGCCGCCCAGTTCCAGTGTCACTGGCCGACAGTATGCCGCCGAGCTGCGCATCACCTGAACGCCCACAGCGTTGCTGCCGGTGAAAGAAAGCTTATCCAGACCCGCGTGTTCGCTTAACCCCGCCCCCGTTTCGGTCTTGCCGTTGATGATGTTCAGTACACCCGTCGGCAAACCCACCTGTTCGGCGATCTGCGCGTACGCCAGCTCGGCCAGTGGGGTTGTCTCCGAGGGCTTGAGGATCACAGTGCAGCCTGCCGCCAGGGCCGGGGCCAGTTTCCATGCACTGGTCACCAGCGGAAAATTCCACGGCACGATCAGACCAACGACGCCCACGGCTTCAAGACGTGTGCGTGAAGTGAAACCGGGTACTTGCAACTGCACATCGCGATGGGAAGTCTGGGTCTCGATCAGGTCGGCGTAGTAATTGAAGGTTGCCACCGCATCGTTTAGATCCACCTCGGCTTCATGGCGAGGTTTGCCGTTGTTGCGCATCTGTAATTCGATCAATGTTTCGCGGCGCTGACACAGTTGCACGGCAAAGCCGCGCAGCACAGCAGCTCGATGAGTGACGGTCGTTGCCTTCCAGGCGGGTAACGCAGCACGCGCCGCTGTCACGGCCTGATCGACCTGCGCAGGGCTCGCCGAAACCAGCTCTGCGAACGGTTCGCCAAGGGAAGGATCGTAAACCGTGAGGACATCGTTGCCCTCGCCTGCCTGCCACTGACCGTTGATGTAATGCGGAGTGTTCATTGAGCACTGCTCCTCGAAAATGGGCGGAGGCCCTTGCAAAGGCCGATATTTCGGCGCTCAGGGGGCAAATGGCGGAGCTTCGTTGACTTCGATGATCAACGGCCGGTCGCCTGGCGCTTCGCGCAACAGGGTTTGCAGGTGTGCATGATCACGGGCGCGTTCGGCCATACAGCCAAAGCCTCGGGCGATGGTCAGAAAGTCCGGTGTATAGATGTCCACGCCCAGCGGAGTGATGTCGCGGCGCTCCATGTAGCGCTTGATTTCGCCGTAGCTCTGGTTATTCCACAGCAGCACGACAATCCCGACTCGCGCTTCCACGGCGCTGGCCAGCTCCGGCAGCGTGAACTGGATGCCCCCGTCTCCCATCAGGCTGATCACAGGCACCGTCGGATCAGCCAGCTTCGCGCCGATGGCGGCTGGCAGGCCATAACCCAGCGTGCCGTAGCCGGTCGATGCGTTGAACCAGCGCCGTGGGCTGTCGAGATCGACCAGATGATTGCCACTGTAGACGGTCTGGGTCGAATCACCGACAAAGCGTGCGTCAGGCAGCACCTCAAGGATGCATTCGAACAATCGCCGGTAATGCGCCCATGCGCTGAAATCTTCGGACAGCTGTCTTCGAGCCTCGGCGGCCTGTTGCGAGCCGGGGCTGTCGGGACGGGCATCACGAGGCGGCAAGAGGTCCAGCAACGCTTTCATGGCCTGCCGCGCATCACTGACAATCGAAAGGCATGGTGCATGGTTGCGGGTCAGTTGCGCAGGATCGATATCAATACGAATCAGCTCGCCGCCAATCCGGAAGTTACCGTCGAACACGACGTCGTAATCGGTCTCGCCCAGCTCCGTGCCAATCGCCAGCACCACATCGGCGTTCAGCGACAAGTCTCGAACCGGAATCAGTGACTGGTTGCTGCCGACCAACAACGGATGATCGCCGGGCAGCAGCCCCTTGGCATTGATGGTCAGCGCTGTCGGGGCGTCAAGACGTGAGGCCAGCTCGCTTGCCTCGGTCACGGCGTCCACGCAGCCACCGCCCAGCAGCAGGAGTGGCCGTTTGGCCTGAAGAAGACGTGCAGCGGCTTCTTGAATCGCTGCAGGGTCGGGCGCTGGGCGGGCGACCACTCTACGTGGGCGCACCGGCAAGTGATCGGCAACTGCAGTGATGATGTCCAGCGGCAATTCGATGTGCACCGGTCGCGGTCGCTGGCTGTCGAACACGGCAAACGCCCTGTCCAGAACGTCAGGCAGTTCATCAACGTCCATCAGGGTATGGCTGAATGCACTGACGCCCGCGACCATGGCGCGCTGATCCGGCAGTTCGTGCAAATAGCCGTTACCCAGGCCCAAACGCGAGCGCTCGTTGACGCTGGAGATCACCAGCATCGGAATCGAGTCGGCGTACGCTTGGCCCATCGCGGTCAGGATGTTGGTCATGCCCGGGCCTGTGATGATGAAACACACGCCGGGTTTTCCGCTGACCCGCGCATACCCGTCGGCCATGAAGCCGGCGCCCTGCTCATGACGTGGGGTAATGTGACGGATGCTGCTGGAAGGCAGACCACGATACAGTTCGACGGTGTGCACGCCGGGAATACCGAACACGGTGTCAACGCCCCAGGCTTGCAGTTGTGTGACGAGAAACGCTCCACACGTGGTCATGCCATCGCCTCCTGTTCCAGGCCGATGAAGCGGCGCACCCGCTCATGGCCTTCGCTGCGGATCTGCGCTGGCGAAGCGTCGGCCGCCACATAACCGTTTTCCATGAAGACGATGCGGTCGGAAATCGACAGCGCGAAATCCATCTCGTGAGTCACGATTAGCATGGTCATGCCCTCTTCTGCCAGGTCGCGAATGACATTGAGCACGTCGCCCACCAGTTCCGGGTCGAGTGCTGAGGTCGGTTCGTCGAACAGCATGATGTCGGGTTCCATGGCCAGTGCGCGGGCAATGGCAACCCGCTGTTGCTGGCCGCCCGACAGTTGATGCGGGTACTTGTCGGCGTGGGCCAGCAAGCCCACCCGGTCCAGCAACGCGTGGCCTTTGCGGCGCAGTTCACGGGTACTGGCCAGTCCGTGGTAACGCGGGGCCAGAATCACGTTGTCGAGGATGGTGCGGTGCGGAAACAGGTTGAAGTTCTGGAACACCATGCCGATGCGCCGAATACCCTGGCGGATCACCGGGGACTCCGGGTGCTTGCCGGCGGCAATAAAGTCGTTGCCGAACAGCACGATCTCGCCCTTGTCGATGCTCTCCAGATTGTTGACTGTACGAATCAGCGAGGTCTTGCCGGAGCCTGAAGGCCCGATGATCGAAATCACTTCGCCGGGGCGAACGGTCAGGTCGATGCCTTTGAGCACTTCATGATTGCCATAGCGCTTGTGAATGCCGCGCAACAGCAACGCATCCGGTTGTCCGGGTATTTTCTGGACAGCAGTTTTGCCCTTTGCAATGGGTTGACGCAGCGCGGCGGCCTGACTGTCCTCCAGCGTCCGGGCGGTCTTGCGCGACAGATCCAGGTGCCGTTCGGCCCACTGCAACAGCCAGCCGAACACGGTGACGATCAGCACGTAATACACGGCAACCGCGGCGAGGGTTTCCAGCACCAGAAAGTTTTGTGCATACAAGCGCTGGCCCACCAGCAGCAATTCATTCAGGGAAATGACCGATACCAACGAGGTGAGTTTGACGATGGTCACGTATTCGTTGGTCAGCGTCGGCAAGGCGATTCGGATGGCCTGCGGAATGATCACCAGCCGCTGCGCGCCAAGCCCGCGAATACCCAGCGCCTTGGCCGCTTCACGCTGGCCCTTGAGCACCGACAGCAGGCCGCCTCGATGGATTTCTGCCATGTACGCGGTCTCGGTCAGCACCAGCGCGATAAGCCCTGAATAGAACGGCTGCGACAACACGCTGCCGGTCGATGGAAAGAGCTGCGGCAGGTTGTAGACGAACACCAGCAACACCAATAACGGGATGCTGCGAAACAGCCACACATAAAAATGTGCGGGCAGGCGCAGCCAGGCGTGGCTGGACAGCTTGGCGCTGGCCAGCATAAAGCCCAGCGCAAGCCCGAGCGTCCATGCCAGCGTGCTCAGCTGAACCACCGTGAGGCAGGCTTTCCAGAAAGCGGAAAACGAAAACAGCGAGAAAAAATAAGCCCAATCGAATGCCATGTTGACCTCGGTGCAGCGGGTGAAGGTGATGGCCGGTATTGCTGTGAAGGCGACCTGCTGAGGGCGCGAAGCAGCTTCAGACTGCTCACCTGACAACGCGCAACCCGTTGAAGAAGAGTTCCTGCGGGAGTCGGCTTGCCGGCGATGGCGTCAGTGCAGTCACTGCACAGTCGCCTGAAACATTGCATCGCCGGCAAGCCGCCTTCCAGAGTGGACTATTGGCTGTGCGCCCCATTTGTTTCAGAAACACAGCACCATCGCTTCACGCAGGCTCAAGGTTGTACTTCTTGAGCATCTCGCTGTACTCGCTGCTTTTCTTCCACGCATCCACTGCGCTGCGCATTTGTTCCGTCAGTTCGGTATTGCCTTTCTTCACGTAGATACCCAGCGTTTGTGGATACAACGCTTTCTGCGAGCTGATCAGAATGCGTCCACGGGCCTTGTCGATGATCATCTGGGCAGCCGCAGAAATTTCCAGGTGCGCCTGGATGTTGCCGGACATCAATGCCTGGGACGCCTCGGCAGTGGTCGGAAATTCGCTGATGGCGATCTCGCCCTTGTTCTGCCTGGCGCAGTAATCGGCAGACACGGCCTTGAGCTGATTGATCCAGTTGGTGCCCTGTTGCAGGCCGACTTTCATGCCGCACAGGTCTTCGGGCTGCTGGGGCTTTGCCGTGTTGTCGCTGCGCACCATGATGGCGGCACCGACTTGCGCGTAAGGGATCGCCTCGGCCTGCTTGGTGCGCTCGTCAGTAATGTACATGCCCGAAATGATGGTATCGAAGCGGTTGGCGTTCAGGCCCAGAATCAGGTTCGGAAAGCGAGTGTCGACAAACTCTACTTTCAGACCGCCCAACTGTTTTGCCAGTGCAGCGGAGACATCAGGGTCGAACCCGACGACTTTGTCGCCGTCGTAGGATTCGAACGGCGGGTAGGAAATCTCCATGCCGACCTTGAGCGTGCCTGGTGCTGCCGTGGGCGCTGCGTGAACGGCACCGGTAAACAGGGCCAGACCCAGAACCGAAGCGGCAAAGCGCGAAAGCGTGGTGTTTTGCATAGTAGTCATTCCAGATTGAGGGAAACGGCAGGTCACGAAGTCACGCTCTGGTTTTTCAGGTGCCCGAAGCTTGATGGCTTTCTGGCACGTTCCGGCAAGGCAAGCTGCCCGCTGGCGACGCGCTGGCGAAGGTATTGATAGGTTTGCAAAGCCTGGGCCCACATGTGTTCGCCAATGGCGATTTCCTCGTAGCCCTCTCCGTCGCCAGCGAACTGCGGCAACGGCTTGATCAGGGTGTGGTAGTCGCAGGCGTAGAACAGCGGGAAGGAATAGCGCTCCTGTCTGACCTTGCGCACCCGGTGCGCGGTGGCCACGAAAGTGCCGCTGGTCATGACTTCGAGCATGTCGCCGATGTTGACCACAAAAGCGTCGGGCAACGGCGGCGCATCGATCCACTCGCCCTTTTCGTTCATGACTTCAAGCCCCGGCTGATCGGCCTTGAGAATGGTGAAGCACTCGTAGTCGGTGTGCGCGCCGATGCCCGGTGCGTCTTCGGCTGTGGCGTCGAACGGGTAATGAATCAGGCGCAGTTTGGACGGTGGGAAACAGGCCATCTCATCGAAATAGTGTTCGTCCAGGCCCAGTGCCAGAGCAAACCCGCGAAACAGCTGGTGTCCCAGGGCGAACACAGCCTGATAGTAGGCCTGCACGGCGGCCTGAAATCCGGGCAGTGTCGGCCAGTCATTCGGACCCAGCAACGGTGTACCTGCAACCACCATCGGATTGTCGGCGGGCACTTCGAAACCGACATCGAAGGCTTCTTTATGATCCGGCTTGCCCGTGCCGTACACCTCTTCGCCTTCAGGCACGAAGCCCTTGTGAGTCTGCGAGGCACCGATGTAATGACGCATCTTGGCGTCGATCGGCTGGCTGAAATACTGCTCGGCGGCGCGGTGCAGGTTGTCGATCAGCGCAGGTTCGATACCGTGCCCGGTGATGTACAGAAAGCCCACGTGGCGGGCGGCCTCGCCCAGCGCTTGAGCGACTGCCTGACGGTCCTCGAGGCGCTCGCTGAACAGCCTCTGAATATCGACCACGGGAATTTGCGTGAAAGCAGGACGTTCACTCATGACAGCGGCCTCGTGGATGAATTGACGACAGTGTTGAAGTGCTCGCGCTCGGTGCGGCCCATCCAGGCATTGAGGCTCCATAGATCGGCGATCGGCACGTCGGTAAACGGAAGGTGATGCAGGTAGCCGTCGGGGCCGAACTCCGGGGTCATGGTTGTGCCGGTGTAGCCTCGCGCCTGCTGGGACTTCCAGATGTCGGCCCAGTGCTGCTGATGAAACGCCAGTGCGTCGGCATACTCGGGCGCTGCCGGGTGCGGTACTTGCGGGCCCTGGTCATAACCGACCCGCGCCTGAATGTGGTGCACACGCTCGACAAAGGCTCGCAGATCGTCAGCCGGATCGTTCAACAGGCGTTCGCACGTCACCACCCAATGGCTGATATCGCTGGTAAAACGCAGGTCCGGTACTTGCTCGATCAATTGCAGGGTCAGCCAGGGATTGAACAGCGACCGCGCCCGGTGGGTTTCGAAGCTGCATGCAAGGCCGCTGCGAGCGGCAATCTGCAGCGCCTCACCGAAAAAATCCACTTGCTGCGCCAAGGGCCAGCGGTCGTTACCGGCCAGCACGTTGACGAAGCGCGGCTCAAGCTCTGCGGCGAGCTGCAACTTGCGGGCGAAGTCGTCCAGATGCTCGGCGGGCGTGGCGGATTGCGCCGGCAGCACAGGTGTGGAGGTGAACAGAATCGCGATGTACGGCACCTGGTTGTCACGCAGAAAGGCCGCGAACGCGCCACGCTCCGCTCGGTGTTCGGGGATGCGGGCTTCGAGTCCGTCGAAACCCGCAGCTCGCGCTTCATCCAGCGCCTGCTGCCAGGTCCCGCGATAACCCCACAACGTTCGAAAGAGTTCCAGTTTCATGGGCATGCCTCATCGTCTGCGCCTGCTGGGGCGCAGCACCGATCACGAGTGGACGGAAGCCGGTTGCACCCCATTGCTCATCGCCTTGCGGCCGAGCATCGGGTGGGCGCCTCTTGGGCCATAAACCCCGGCAGGCTCGGGAAAGGTGCGCAGCAAGGTGAGGTACAAGAGCGTCGCAAGACCTAGCGTGATTGGCAGGCTGACGTCGATGCCGCCAGCCAGTTCGCCCAGTGGTCCGACGAATTGTCCTGGCAAGTTGACGAAGCACAGACCTGTCGCCGCACTGGGAATCCAGGCACCCAGCCCGCGCCAGTTCCAGCCGTGGTGAAACCAGTAATGCCCGCCCCGCTGACCCCGGGTGAACACTTGCAGATCGTCGGCGTGGTAAAAGCCACGGCGGGTGATCAGGCCCAGAATCATGACCACCATCCATGGGCTGGTACAGGTGATGATCAGCACGGCGAAGGTCGACACGCTTTGCACCAGATTGAAGGTAAAACGGCCAATGAAGATGAAGGCAATGGCGGCAATGCCGATCAGCAAGGTGGCTCCGGCACGGCTGAGCAGGCGTGGGAAAATGCTCGACATGTCCAGACCGGTGCCGTATAGCGCGGTGGTGCCGGTGGACAATCCGCCGATCACGGCAATCAGGCACACCGGCAGGAAGAACCAGCCCGGTGAAATCGCCAGCAACCCGCCGACATAGTTATTGGCTTCGATGTATTGCGGTGCCTGGCTGGCCACCAGCGTTGCCGTGCACAGGCCAAACAGAAAGGGAATCAAGGTACCGGCCTGCGCGGCCAGCACTGCGAGCATGATCCGCGTCTTTGACGTTTCACGCGGGATGTAGCGTGACCAGTCGCCCAGGAAAGCGCCGAACGACACCGGATTGCTCATCGCCAGCAGCGCAGCCCCCACAAATGCTGCCCAGAATCCCGGCTGTTGAAGATTGACGCTGCCTGCGTAGCCCGCATCGAACGGTCCGGCGAACGCGAAGATGCCCAACAGAAACAGCACGCTCGACGCCCAGACCGCGATCTTGTTGACCCACAGCATGAAGCGGAAGCCGAAGATGCACACCACCAGCACCAATATGGCGAACAAGCCGTAGGCCAGCCCCAGACTGAGGTCATTTTCCGGCAGGCCGACCAGACGCTGTGCACCGCCGACCAGCGCGTCACCGGAACTCCACACCGACAGGGAAAAGAACGCCACGGCCGTCAGCAGCGACAGAAATGAGCCGATGATGCGTCCATGCACCCCGAAATGCGCCCCGGACGAGACCGCGTTGTTGGTGCCGTTGAGCGCACCGAACAGGCCCATGGGGGCGAGGATCAGCGCGCCGATCATCACACCGAGCACAATCGACCAGAACCCGGCCTGAAACGACAACCCGAACAGCACCGGGAAGCTGCCCAGCACCGCTGTTGAAAAGGTATTGGCACCGCCGAAAATCAGGCGAAACAAATCCAGCGGGCGTGCATGGCGCTGGCTGTCGGGGATCTGCTCGACGCCCCAGGTTTCGATTCGGGTTTTGTCGGGTTTTTCGGCACGCATCGAATGGCTCATGTGTCGCTCCAGCACCTGTCACGGTTGTTGTAAGGCCAGCGCAGGCACGCTGACCCTTTATGGCCGCCCGTTACCCCGGACGGAGGGTCGATCTGTTTATTCTTCGGTCACAACGGGGCTCAACGGCGCTCTACGCCCGGCAGCACGCACAGCATTTCGTACAGCAGGTTGGCGCCCAGCAATGAGGTGTTGCCGGTGGTGTCATAGGGCGGCGACACTTCCACCAGATCGCAACCGATCAGGTCCAGGCCGTGGCAGCCACGAATGATCTCAAGGGCTTGAATGGTGGTAAGGCCGCCCACTTCCGGCGTGCCGGTGCCGGGTGCCCATGCGGGATCGATGCCATCAATGTCGAACGACAGATACACCGGCCCGCCGCCGACTTTTTCGCGTACTTCAGCCATCAACGGTGCAAGTGACTGGTGCCAGCACTCCTCGGCCTGCACCACACGGAAGCCCTGTTTGCGGCTCCAGTTGAAATCCTCTGCGGTGTAACCCTGGGCACGCAGACCTATCTGCACCACACGCTCGCTGTCGAGCAGGCCTTCTTCCTGCGCGCGGCGGAAGGTCGTGCCATGGGCGATTTTCTCGCCGAACATGTGATCGTTGACGTCGGCGTGGGCATCGATGTGCACCAGCCCGACCTTGCCGTGCTTCTTGTGAATGGCGCGCAGGATCGGCAAGGTCAGGGTGTGATCGCCGCCCAGGGTCAGCGGAATGATGCCGTGGCCGAGAATGCGGTCGTACGCCTCTTCAATGATGCGCACGCTGTCCAGCAGGTTGAAGGTGTTGATCGCCACGTCGCCGATATCGGCCACATTCAGCGAGTCGAAGGGTGCAGCGCCGGTGGCCATGTTGTACGGGCGGATCATCACCGACTCGGCGCGAATTCCGCGTGGCCCGAAACGCGTGCCGGGTCGCAGCGACGTGCCGACATCCAGCGGAATGCCGACGAAGGCGGCGTCCAGGCGGTCCAGTTCTTCCGGGGCTTGCACATGGGGCAGGCGCAGCATGGTGGCGATACCGCCGAAACGCGGCATCTCATTACCGCCCAGTGGCTGGTGGAAAGTCTTGTCCACGAAGGGCCTCACGTTGTTCCGATAAATGTGAGGCCATTCTGGTGACGGCCTGTAGCCAGAAGAATCGCTGCCAGCAAATACTTAGTTCAGAGATTTCGAAACTATTGGCGATTGTCGTCGGCCGGTTTTGACAGGCATGATGTGCGCCGCACACGGCGGCTGACGTGCGTAACAAGCTCAGCCGCGCAATCAACGACTGCCCACGGAGCGCCCATGTCCTCTGCCCTGCCCGACCTGAAACTGCTGCGCATTTTCGCCAGCGTGGTGCGCCATCAAGGGTTCGCGGCAGCGCAACAGGAGCTCAATCTTTCCACATCAGCGATCAGCACTTACATGAGTCAGCTCGAAACCCATGTGGGGCTGGTGCTCTGCCACAGGGGGCGTGGCGGTTTCAACCTGACCAGTAAAGGTGAGCTTTTCCATCAGGAGACGCTGCGACTTCTGGCAGAGCTTGAAGGGTTCGAACGCTACAGCGCGGCGCTCAAGGGCGAACTGCGCGGCACGCTCAATCTGGGTGTGCTGGACTCCACGGTCAGCGATCCGGCATTGCCACTGGCCGAGGTCATTGGTGCCTACAGCAAGGAGCACCCGGCGGTTCACCTGCACCTTTCGGTGCTCAGCCCCGCGCAACTGCAACTGGGTGTGCTGGAAAACCGAGTGGACCTGGCCATTGGCTCCTTCTCGACTCGCATGAACGGTCTGATGTACCAGGCGCTGTACCGCGAGCAGCACTGGCTGTACTGCAGTGACCGACACGAGCTGTTCGAGCAGCGGCGCATCCCGGCAGAAGTCATCACCCAGCAGCGCATGGTCGGGCGTGGTTACTGGAGCCAGGCCGAACTGGCTCGTCACGGCTTCAAGGACAGCGCAGCGACCGTGGAGTCGATGGAGGCGCAGTTGATTCTGGTGTTGTCCGGCGCCTACATCGGCTATCTGCCAGAGCACTACGCGCAGTTCTGGGTGGACCAGAAGCGCCTGAAAGTGTTGTTGCCCACCACATTCGGTCATCAGGCACCCTTTTCACTGGCACTGCGACGCGGGCGTGCGAAAGAGCCTCTGATTCAAAGCTTCAGGGACAGGCTGAAAACCTGGTTCTAGCGGCTACTTCTCCCGATTAACGTCACGCAGACACTCAGACGCATCCGCCTTGTGCTTCTGACGTTTGGCGAGCCACAGGCATAACCCGGCCCAACCTCCGGCAACGGGCAGAATCAGCATGGCAACCATGCCGAATCCCGCGCCCATTGCCGCCAGCCCCACCGACAGCCACCCGCTCATCGCGTCACCACCGCGATACACCAGCGTTTCGATGACATTCTTGGCCTTGTATTTTTCCTCAGGACTGACCACGGTCCAGAGCACTTCCCGCGCCGGGCGCACCACGGAAAATTCGATGGCACGGCGCAGCCCCTGCGCCAGCGCGACGGTGGTCGGCACCGGGGCCAGCGCCATGGCGGTGAACGCGACAACCGTCGCCAGCGGTAAGGCGATCAACGCGCCACCGACGCCAATCATGCGGATCAAGGGGCCTGTCAGCAAAAGCTGGAACGTCAGGGTCAGCACCGACACGATCAGATCGACGATGGCGAAGAACCGGGTCCTGCTGGCCACGTCCGAATAGCTGTCCGCGACGATACGGCCCTGCTCGAAATACAGAAAGGTCGCGGCGGTGGTGTGCAGAAGCATGAACAGCACCAGCCCCAGCAGGTAGGGCGAGCGTGAGATTAGCGTGATGCCGGCAAGCATGCTGCCGCCCATACGGCGATCCACTTTCGAAGGATCAGCGGAGTGCGCCTCGGTACGAGCCAGCAGCGCTCGATGACAGCGAACCGCCAGTTCCAGCAGCACCGCGGCAGCCAAGGTCAATGCAATCGGCCCCAGCCGGGCCGCCAGGGTCGCTGCCAGCAACGGTCCCATGAAGGTTCCCAGTGTGCCGCCAGCGGCGACAAAGCCGAACAGCCGCTCGCCCTGCTCACTGGAAAACCGGTCAACCAGCACGCTCCAGAAGATCGACACGATGAACAGGTTGTACACGCTGATCCAGACGAAGAACACATTGCCGACCTGCACGGGCGCAACCCGGTTTGCGATCAGGACGCCGAACAGGATCATCGTCATTGCGATCCCCCGATAGATCAGCGGCACGAAACGTCGGGTCGGCAGCCGGGACACCAGCGCACCGAAAATCGGGACCATCAGCAGCATCACCACAAAGGTCGCGGTAAAGAGCCATTGAAGTTTGTCGGTGCCTCCTTCCAGCCCTAAAGCGTCGCGCAAGGGGCGCACCAGGTAATAGCTGGCCAGCACGCAGAAATGGAAGGCGAAACCGAGCAACAAGGCAGCTCGCTCGTCGGGCCGGACATTCGCCCACTTCAGCGCCGCTGCGCGAATCATGATCGGGTACCTCGAAGGGAAATCGTGGGCAAGAATCCGGCTCCGTCAGGTTGATGCATCGTCATTCCTGTGTCGGCACGCAGTCCGCAAGGCGCGGCGTTCCAGGGTTGGACCGGAACGGATCGTCTTCGATCGTCTGAGCGCTTCTCCATTGATCAGAACGGCGACGGCTCCCTCAGTGGTCGGGGTTGAATTCCTCATCGGAACAGGCAAGAAATCCACTGAATCGGTGTATTGAGGCCATTTCCTTCCTGTGAACATGCTTCGCGTATCCGTAGCCGATCAATGCTCGGTTTTTTGCCGATACACCTTATCAATGCGGTGGACTTCAATCAGGTGTTCCATGCCCGACAACCCGAAGCAGGCCGATGCGCTCAGGAGGCAACGCATCTACAGGGAGCGTCAACGTGCAGATGGATTCAAGCAGAACACTCTATGGATTCATATCGAGAGCGAAACAGAGGGCAGGATGGCTGCAAGAGAGGGAAAGCCGTTCCTGCCATTCCTGTCCCGCGACCCGTTGAGCTGGACGATCGGATGGATGAATGAAACGCTAAGGTCTCGCTGATTCAACAAAGGCCATGGATTGGCCAACCTGCCAATACCGATCATTCACATCAAAACGCCCCCGTACTTACTGCAACCGCATACGCTTGATATCGCGTTGCGGCGGTTCGCCAAACAATCGGCTGTATTCGCGACTGAACTGCGACGAGCTCTCGTAGCCGACCAGACCGCCCGCGCTGCTGGCATCCACGTTCTGGCTCAGCATCATTTGTCGGGCTGCCTGCAACCTGAGCTGCTTTTGATACTGCAAAGGGCTCATGCCGGTAACGGCGCGGAAATGCTGGCGAAAAGTGGATGGGCTCATGTATGCGGACGCAGCCAGGTCATCGACCTTGAGCGACTGACGGAAATTCACCTTCAGCCATGCCACCGCTCTGGCGATCTGTTGACTGGGCGATCCTGCACTCACGATGTGCAGCAACTGCGGGCTGTGGGCGCCACTCAGCAGGCGGATCACGATCTCTTCGATAATCAGCGGCGCGACGCTCTTGATCAGGCAGGGTTCATCGAGCAGACCTGCCAGACGTTCGAGCGCATACAGAATGTTCGCGTCCAGTTCATGAACGGTAATCGGGCGAAACTCTTCGTCTTTCATCCGTTGGGACAATTTCAATCGTTCTGCGACGCCCACCACCATGGAACTGTCGAACGTCAGGATCATGCCCAGAAAGGGATGGGCAGCGGTGGCCTTGGTCACGTTCGCGATGACGGGTATATCAACGCTGGTGACCATGGATTGGCCCGGGCCATAAGAAAGTACTTCCTCACCGACCATGACCTGTTTACCACCCTGCAACGTCAGCCCCAGGCCCAGTCCGTAAATGCAGTGCAACGGCACTGTGGCCGCGCTGCGGCGATGGAAACTGAGGCCGGGTATGTCGCTGAAGTGGTCGCCATCACTGCGCAGCAGCCGCGTCGCTCGTTCAGCCAAAAGGCTTGTCTCGTTGCCGGCAGGGAAATGTACAGAGGCTGAGTTCATCATTTTGCTTCCGGATTCAACACGATTAAAGTGCGCTTATGGCGATGCCGTTACGTACCCGAACGATATCGGACATGACCGCCAGCGCGATTTCTGCAGGCGTTTTGCTACCTAGGTTTAACCCAATGGGCGCATGAATGCGATTTGCCTGTTCGTCATTCAGCCCGCCGATACGCCTGATCCGTTCCATGCGTTTTTCACTGGTTCGCCTTGAGCCCATGGCGCCAATGTAGAACGCGTTGGTCCTGACCGCCTCCAGCAGCGTCAGGTCGTCCAGCCGAGGGTCGTGGGTCAGGGCCACAACTGCCGTCGCGTCGTGACAGCCCTGTCGAGCGATATAAGCCGCAGGGAGCGTATCGACCACCTTCGCGCCCGGCAGATTGAATGTCGATGTCATTTCAGGGCGTGGATCGCAAACGATAACCTCATACCCCAGTGCCATAGCAAAACCGGCGCAGAACTCTGCGACCGGCGACAGGCCCGCGATGATCAACCTTTGCGCCGCGCCCATGCGCAAATAGACCGACTCGGCTTCCAGCCTGACGGGCACACACCCTTTGCCCGCCGAGTTGATGCTCGTCTGACACGTGCCCAAAATTACTTGGCGCACAATCAATTGATGACCCTGAAGAGCGCTCAAAAGCCCGCTGAAATGTCCGAGGCTTGCGCATTCAGGCTCAAAATATTCAATGAGCACGTCGAGTACGCCGCCACACGGCAATGCAAGGTTCGGCGCAAGGCCGCCCTCCCCGTAGCGAATGATCTGGCTATCCCTTGTGAACTCACTGCGTCCGAGCCGCTCAAGGAAGTCTTCCTCGACACAGCCGCCTGACAGCGAACCTACGCACTGCCCTCGCTCCAGTGCAGCCAGCATGGCACCGGGACCACGGGGCGCGGAGCCGAAGGTGGAAAGAACCGTGCACAGCCACACGCCCTGCCCCTGTCTGAGCCAGTCCGAAGCCTGCTGAACGACCTGAATGTCCAGGTTATTCATGGCGGGCTGTCGCAGAGGTCTTTTGCCAGGCACACGGGCAGATCATGTCAGCAGCTTGTCCATGGTGAACGGCAGATCACGAATACGTTTTCCGGTTGCGTGGTACACAGCATTGCCGATGGCTGCCGCGACGCCGACGATTCCCAGTTCGCCCACCGCCTTGCCGCCCAGAGCGCTGGCTTGCATATCAGGCACACCGACATCGAGGGTGATGATTTCCGGAACGTCTGCGTTCACCGGCAGTACATAATCGGCCAGGTTGGCGTTGACGACTCTACCGTCGCGCTGATCGATATGGCCCTCCTCAAACAACGCCTGTCCGATCCCCATGATCATCCCGCCAATCCATTGGCTTTCGGCGAGCCTGGGGTTGTAGACCCGGCCGCTGTCGAAGGCCGCAACCATGCGCTTGACCCTGACGGTGCCGAAGTCTTCGTCCACACGCACCTCAACGAAATGTACGCCCCAGCTGTGGGCCGAGACACCACCGGTTGTGGGCAACAGCAGCTGGCTGAACCCGTGCGCTGCCGCATCCCGATCCGCTTCCGTGGCACCCGCCTTGAAGGTATCGGTGGATATGTCGAAGCGCTCCTTGCCGATCGCTTTCAGCAGGTCTCCCAGCGATATGCCATCACCGGGTCGCTGTGAAGGTTTGATTCGGCCGTTCTTGAGCACGAGACTGGCTACGTCCATGCCGTACAATGGTGACTTCGGGTGGCTGGTGGCGACTCTGAACAGTTCGTTGCGGGCCACTTTCGCTGCTTTGTAGACGGCCCCGGTCAGGTTGTTAGCGAGCTGTGAGCCACCTGCAACCGGCGCTCTGGGCAGATCGGTGTCACCCAGCCTGACCTTGACCGAGCTGGTGGGCATGTCGAGCACCTCTGCCGCGGTTTGCGCAAGAATCGTATAAGTACCGGTGCCCAGATCCGTGCCGCCACTGAGTACTTCAATCAGGCCGTCCCGGTGGATGATGATTCGCGCTTCACCCGGCGTGCGCCAAACCGGATAGGTACCTGCGGCCATGCCCCAACCGATCAGTTCACGACCTTCTCGCATGGAGCGCGGCTCAGGATTGCGTCCGGACCATCCAAATGCGTTGGCGCCCGCCACATACCCCTCGCGCAGTCGGCGGGTCGTCCACGGAATATTGGCTTTCGGGTCGACAGCTGCCCAGTTCCTAAGCCTCAGATCAATGGGGTCGATCCCAAGCTCGCAGGCCAGTTCATCCATTGCTGTTTCGAGCGCATAGGTGCTGATGTTTTCTCCCGGAGCGCGCATCCAGCCAGGGTTGACCGTATTGACCGGAATGATGCTGTGGCGGGCAAGCATGTTTGGCGTGGCGTACATCAGCGCCGTGACCGAGGTGGTTGGCTCGAGGTGAGTATCGTCTATGGCGGTTTCATTCCAGCCCTCGTGCAGCACCGAAACCAGCGTGCCTTGCGCAGTGGCACCCAGTGCCAGCTTCTGGCTGGTTCGCGGCCGTCCGCCGAAGCCGGTAAAGGTCTGAGCACGCGTGAGCGATACTTTCAACGGACGACCCAGCGCCCTGGCGGCCGCACAGGTCATGGCGACATGCGGATGTGGCGCTACCCGGCAGCCGAAACCACCGCCAATAAAGGGCGACACGACCCTGACCCTGGTGACATCGAGACCCATCCACTGAGCGATAACGGCACGTGCCCCTCCCACCCATTGGCTTGATTCGTAAACGGTCAGCGTGTCCTGCTGCCACTGTGCGATGCACGCGTGGGGCTCCATTGGCGTGTTGTATTCACGCGGGGTGGTGTAGACGCCTTCGACCTTCACCGTTGCCGATACCATGGCCGCCTGGGCATCACCCCATTTGGCTTGCAGATCGGCAATGGGCTGGGGTTTGGCGCCCGCGTCGTCAGGGTTGATGATTGGCTGAGCTGGCTGGTAGCTGACGCTGATCAGACTTGCGGCTTCTGTTGCCTGCTCAAAGGTCTGTGCCACGACCAGTGCGATGTGCTGTCCATTCCAGCGAACCAGATCATCCTGCAACGGGGTGAAATTCTCGGTGGCCGCACCGCCTTTGATAAACGGCGTCGCGGGCTGAATGGCAAGCGGGTTGAAATGGGTGTAAATCGCAACGACGCCGGGTGAGGCATCGGCCTGACGTGTATCGATTGCAGTAATCCTTCCGGCAGCAATCGTCGACTGGACAGCGACGCCGTAAAGCATCCCCTCGATGACCTGCTCTATGGCGTAACGGGCTTCACCCCGGACCTTGAGGCCACCTTCCTGCCTGGGCGCGCGTTCGCCAATCGAGCCGTTGGTTTGCCGAGCTACCACCGGTTCTGCATGACCGGTCAACGGATTCAGCGCCAGGCCCGTTACTGCGACGGCACTGCCTGCAACAGCGGTCTTCAGCAATGTGCGCCGATGAATGTCAGGGTTGAAGACATCGTTCATGCCAGACCTCCCACGGTCATCAACGCTCTGGCGACCACGCGAGGTGCCAGGATGATCTTGAAGCCATTATGCTCGCGAGCCTGAGCACCTTCGACTGCGTGAATTGCAGCTTCGCGAACCCGCTTTTCGGACAGGGGCTGACCCATCAACGCGTGCTCGACATCTCGCGCCCGCCAGGGTTTGGTGCCTACACCACCCAGCGCAATACGAACGTCCTTGACGGTGCGATCATCGTCCTCGAACTCGATACCGACCGCTGCGCTGGCCGCAGCGAACTCATAGGACGCTCGATCACGTACCTTGAGGTAGTGGGAGCGTTTCAATGCCGGCACCATGGGCACGTCAACCGCGACGATCAATTCGCCGTCCAGCAGATCGTGCTCGATGTCAGGACGAGTGCCAGGCAGCCGATAAAAATCGTCGGCGATCACTTGTCGATCAGTAGCGCCGCGAATTGAAATGCTGGCGTCGAACGCCACCAGCGCGACAGCCAGGTCGCCGGGATAGAGTGCAATGCAGGCATCACTCACACCCAGTACCGCATGGTTTCGATTGAAACCCTCCATGGCTGAGCAGCCCGATCCGGGGTTACGCTTGTTACATGTAGGGTAAGCCGCTGGATCACGGAAATAGGTACAGCGCGTGCGCTGCAACAGGTTGCCGCCAATCGAGGCCATATTGCGCAGTTGTGGAGATGCTGCACGCCACAGGGCCTCGCTCAGTACCGGAGCCTGAGTCTGAATCCGGTTATTGGCAGCGACCTGGCTCATCTTGGCTGACGCGCCGATACGGACCTTCAGATCGTCGACCGTGATCTGATCAAGCGCTTGCAGGTGACTGATGTCGACCAGACGGACCGGACGTTCCACACCGCACTTCATAAGGTCCAGTAATGTAGTGCCCCCCGCCAGAAAACGGGTCTCGGGAGTGCCGCCCGCCTGGCGCGCACTGTCGATATCAGAGGCGCGGATGTAGTCGAACGCTCTCATGCCTTCGCTCCCAGCAGCCGCGCTGCAGCGGTCCGCACGGCGGTCACGATATGAGGGTATGCACCGCACCGGCACAGATTGCCGCTCATGTACTCGCGGATCTCGTCGTCCGATCCTGTATGGCCTTCACGAATGCATGCAACGGCCGACATGATCTGGCCTGGCGTGCAGAACCCACACTGGAAAGCATCGAACTCGACGAAGGCAGCCTGAACGGCATGCAACGTACCGTCAGGCCGCGCCAGCCCCTCAATCGTCATGACTTCATGGCCATCGACCTGAGCCGCAAGGGTCAGGCAGCTCAAGACCCGTCCACCGTTCACATGCACTGTGCAGGCGCCACACTGGCCGTGGTCGCAACCTTTCTTCGTGCCGGGCAGGAAGGCATGCTCGCGCAGCGCGTCGAGCAATGTCGTGCGCGATTCGAGCTCAAAAGCCTTTGGCTGCCCATTAATGGTGAGCTGAAGTCTGTTGCGGTCTGCCATGATGGCTTCTCCATTAAGGTCTGGCGCAAGTATGCGCGGCCGATCAGAGCCGGATTTGCCTGATCAGCGGTGTTTATTGCCCAATCTGATGAGGGTGAGAGCGCCTGTTACAGGGCGGGTGGCGCATCGGAACAAGGTTCGCTGGTCCGAAAGGCGACCTTGCGAACCTGGAATCCACAGACGAACTGGAAAAGGTCGGTTTCTCCGTCCACCGGATAACGCTGGGCATGCTCGCCGTGCTCTCGGGTCAACCAAAAAAGATGCAGAAGAACCTCACCTTCTTGCTCGCCGACCTGTACACGCGAACCGATGAACCCTTCATGCCTGCTGGTGAAGCGATCAACGCGTGCCATCAATGCCTCGACCAGTTGGGCTGAAGACTCCGTACGGGTGAGTATTTCTACGGACTGGCTGAACTCGCTTCCATGTAATGACGTATTCATGGATCACCCCTCCGGAAAGCTCAGCGACGACCATCGACAAGGCGCATGATTTGTTCGGGCGCGGCAGCGTCAGGGATTCTCAGCCTGCCCAGTTCTGTAGCCAGTAGGCGTAGGGCGTTGGCAATACCGAGGCCGGATCAGTGACCTTCAGTTCGCGTGCCGCCTGAAACGGCCAGTGAGGATTGGCCAGAAGCGTGCGCGCGAAGCAGACCAGATCGAGCGCGCCACTGCGGACGAACCCGTCGGCTTCACGTGCTTGCGTGATCATCCAGCTGGCACTGACCGGCAAGCCCGTTTCAGCCCGCACGCGCTTTGCGAAAGGCACCAAAAAGTTCTGGCCCCATGGCACGGGTTCGTTGGGCATGGCGAGATTCAGTGAGCAGTCAATTAAGTCCACCCCGTCGTCTTTCAGCCAGCGAAGCACCTGGATGGTCTCTGCCATTGATTCCTCAAGGTCATCGGCAAAATCGACCACGCCAAGCCTTACTGTGAGCGGTAGATTAGCCGGCCAGACGCGCCTTACCGCCGCCACCGTTTCGCGCAGGAAACGGGCACGATTGGCCAGTGAGCCACCGTAGTGATCGGAACGCTGATTGGCTTTGGGCGACAGAAAACCCTGACCAAGAAATCCGTGGGCAAAATGCAGTTCCAGCCATTCGTACCGGGCAGTCAATGCGCGCGCGGCCGCGTTCACAAAGTCATTCTGGACGGCGACGATCTGTTGCACGGTCATTGCGTCGGGAACGTAGGAAGCATCAGCCATGTAGGGCAGCGCGCTGGCTGCAACCGGTTGCCAGCCTTCTGCACCGGACTCGGCGAGCGGAGCACCGCCCTGCCAGGGCGGCGTGCACCCGGCCTTGCGGCCCGCATGACCTATCTGAACGCCAGGAACGGCGCCTGCGCCCTTGATGAGCGAGGCGACATCGGCGAAACCGGCAATCTGCGAATCGCACCACAATCCCGCGTCACCCGGTGTGATTCGTCCTTCAGGATTAACGGCGGTGGCTTCGACCATCACCAGGCCTGAGCCGCCTTTGGCGAGTGTTTCATAGTGGGTCTTGTGCCAGCCGTTCAGGGCTCCGTCGACCGCCTGATACTGGCACATCGGCGAAGCCGTTATCCGGTTGCGCAACGTCACGCCTTTGAGTGTGTAAGGTGAGAACAGCGAGGTCATAGGGCTCATCCACTGGGTGATTTGAATGAGCAAATTATGCTGCTGGCAAGGTACTGTTTTTTTGCCGGATCAGATCGAGACATTGCACAAAATGATGAGATTCAGGAGTGATCGACAGGATATGGCGAAGAAGTAGAGGTGCCGGATCCTGCGGGCTTCCATTGACTTGACGCTTGCAGTCAGGGTGGGCAAAAGCGAAAGCATTATGCCGAATGAATAACGATATGCCTGACGTTGATTTGACCATCCGGTCAACATTCCTTAGGGTAGCCGACCTTTTCCCCGGCCCGAGACGCTGATGACTACCCGCTCCAAACTGCCTTCAACCGTCTACCTGCTGGGTCTGACGATCTTTTCCCTGGTCACTGCCGAATTCATGGTGGCCGGGATGATGCCTGCGCTGGCCGAAGCGTTTTCCGTCAGTCTGGCGCAGGTCGGCAATCTGATTGCCTATTACGCGCTGGGCATGGCGCTGGGCGGTCCGCCGGTCACGGTGTTGCTGCTCTCACGGGGCATCAGCAACAAGCGGGCGCTGGTCTGGCTGCTGACGTGTTACGTGATCGCAGGCGCTGTTGCGGCAGCGGCTCCGAGTTATGCGGTGCTTGCCTTTGCACGCATCATCATGGGTGTTTCGAGTGCCGTGTGCATCGGTCTGTGCATGACGATCTGCGCAGGACTGGTGGCGCCTGAAGGCCGCGGACGTGCCGTTTCGGTGGTGCTGGCCGGGTTGATGCTGTCTCCGGTGATCGGCGTGCCGATGACCACCTGGGTCGAACAGCATGTCGGCTGGCGTGCCAGTTCCTGGGCTGTGGTCGCGCTGGCGATGCTATGTACGGTCCTGGCGACACGCCGCCTGCCAGCCATTCAAAAAGGTGGCGAACCGCCCCTCAGTCAGCAATGGGCGGGCTTGAAAAACCCCAGGCTCTGGGGTGCCTACATCACCAGTGGCCTGATCATCGGTGGCACCTTCGCGGCGTTCAGCTACTGCACGCCGATCCTGATTCATGAGGTCGGCATTACGCCCACGCTGGTCGCGCCTGTACTCGCTATCTATGGCGTCGCGAACCTGATGGGCAACATGATCGTGGGGCGTTTCGCGGATCGCCACACGTTCCCTGCCCTGGCCTGGGGCCTTGCGCTGATGGTGCTGGCACTGGGTGGCTTCGCGCTGGCGGGCGATCATCTGTGGCTGAATCTGGGCTGTTTCTTCGTACTGGGTCTGACGGGCGTCGCGTTGAACCCGGCAATGGTTGCACGGGTGATGAAAGCGGCCGAACCGGCGGCCATGGTCAACATCCTGCACACCTCGGTGATCACCGCGGGCCTGGCGTTCGGCAGCTGGGCCGGTGGTGCCGTGATAGACGCCGGGTATGGTCTGCGTTCGCCGCTCTGGGTCGGTGCCGCCATGGCGCTGGTGGGCCTGGTCAGTCTGCTGCCTGCGATGACGTCCATGAAACGTGAACACGCTGCGCCAGAAGCCGCTGACTGCGTTTCATAAAAGGTATTGCCTGAATAATGTGATCATCATTAAAGGTATGAAGAGTTCGTTTGACTGGCTTGCTCTTGAGTGCTCCCCGGTCCTTTTGAGACTGCTTGTGGGAGGCTTCCGTATTTAACGTCGAATCATTCCTTTTGCACGCTGTTGCCGATTTAGCCGGAACTCTCCCGTCAAACTCTGTTCTAGAGCCCTTCGCCGATGCTCAGTCAGCACCGGCGTTTTTGGTTTGGTAATCCTTCAAAACGGAGCGACGCATGTCGATTCAGCAAAAAACCGGGCACGTTCTGCCCGCGCGCGCCGCTGGCAAAATGGAAGCGGCCATGGCCGTAGGCAGCTTCGCCATCGGCACGGGCGAGTTCGCAATCATGGGCCTGATGCCTGATATCGCCACCAACCTGCACCTGAGCGAGCCTCAGGTCGGTCATGCCATCAGCGCCTACGCGCTTGGCGTGATGGTGGGCGCCCCGCTGCTGACCATTCTCGGCGCCAGGCTGTTGCGTAAAAACATGCTGTTGCTGCTGATGGCCCTCTACGCGATTGGCAACGTGGCCACGGCGTTCACACCGACCTTTGGCAGTCTGGTGGCCTTTCGTTTCATCAGCGGTTTGCCCCATGGGGCCTATTTCGGTATCGCTGCGGTCGTTGCCTCGAGCATGGTGCCCGACAATCAGCGGGCCGGAGCGGTGGCGCGGGTGATGATGGGCCTGACCCTGGCGATGTTGCTGGGCAACCCGATTGCGACGTTTCTTGGGCAGTTTTTCGGCTGGCGTTCCGCCTTCGCGCTGGTTGGCCTTATCGCCCTTTGTACGATCGCACTGGTGTGGCAGTTCGTGCCGGACCGTCATGACGAGCCTCGCAGCGATCCGCGCAAGGAACTGGGTGCCTTCACCAGACCGCAGGTGTGGATGGCGCTTGCCATCGGCGCTGTCGGTTTTGCCGGGATGTTCTGCGTCTTCAGCTACCTGGCACCGACCATGCTCGAAGTGACGCGCGTGTCACCACAGTGGATTCCTTTCGGGCTGGCAGCCTTCGGTGTGGGCGGCATCATCGGCAACATTGCCGGTGGCAAGCTGTTCGACCGCATGCAGTTCAAGGCCGTTGGCGTCCTGCTGGTATGGTCGATGGCCGTCCTGCTGTTCTTCCCGTTCGCTGCCGGTTCGTTGTGGGGCGTACTGCCAGGCATGGCTCTGGTCGGCACCATGGTCGCGCTGGCCGCACCGCTGCAGATTCGTCTGATGGACATCGCTCACGAAGCGCCGAGTCTGGCTGCAGCCTCCAATCATGCGGCGTTCAACCTGGCCAACGCGCTGGGTCCATGGTTCGGCGGCATGGCGATCACCGCAGGCCTTGGCTGGACCAGCACGGGTTACATCGGCGCTGGCTGTGCGCTGGCCGGTCTGGGTATCTACCTGATCGCGCGACGCATGAAAGGCGGTGAATAGAAACAGACGGCTGAACAGCAGCTTAAGAAGCGTCGAACAATACGCAGGCGATTCGTTGATTGTCGGATGATGGGCTTTCAACGATCTGTTCGCTGCCTGCGAGGACATTCTTTTGCGTACATCGCGGCTTCCCGGCCTGGCTCTGTGTTGCGCGGTATTCGTCACGTCTTCATTCGTGCAGGCCGACGACCATCCCGATGGTTTTGCGAAAGGCGTCACCGGTGGCGCAAATGCAGTGGCTGTTCATCCCACGACGCTTGATGAACTGAAGCAGGCGCTGTGCAGCACCTACGACCATCGGGGTAACTGCACGGACGCCACACCGCGCGTCGTGATCCTGGATCATACCTTCGACTTTCGCGGCAGCGTATTGGCAAACGGCAGTGCCACCACCACAGAGACCGGCTGCATGGTCAAGGCTTGTCCCGGCGGCGGCGCGCAACTTGCGCTCAATGGGGCGAACAATTTCTGCCAGTCAAGACCGTCTGCTTCGGTGACCTACGATAACGCCGGATTGCAACGCCTTAAAATCGGTTCGAACAAGACGCTGCAAGGTTCAGGCAAGCAGGCGGGCATTCAGGGGATGGGGCTGTTCATGGGCGGCGGTGTCCACAACATCATTGTTCGTAACCTGACGCTGTCCGACATCAATGCGCAGGTGGTCTGGGGCGGTGATGCACTCACAATTGATGGTGCGGACGGCGTGTGGATCAACCACAACACCTTCGCGCGCATCGGCAGGCAGATGATCGTGACTGGCTTCGGCGCTGCGTCCCATGTGACGATATCCGATAACGAATTCGACGGCCGCACGCCCTGGTCCTCGACCTGCGATGGCCATCATTACTGGGTGTGGCTGTTCCTCGGCAGCCATGACACGTTGACGCTGGCCCGCAACTACGTGCACGACACCTCAGGCCGCGCGCCACATGCGGGTGGCATGCACGATGCTGCGGTCCTCGCTCAACTGGTCAATAACGTGTTTGCCCGTCTGACCTATCAAGGCGCAATCATGTCGCGCACACCCTCCTCGCAATTGCTGGTCGAAGCCAACGGGTTCGAAAACGTGACACACCCCATGTTCAACGATGCTCAGCAACCCGGCACCGGGTTCGCCCTGTTCTCCTCCTCTGCGGCTGAATCTGCCAATGACGAATGCCAGCGCACGCTTGGCAGAGCATGCGTCGCCAATCTGCAACAACTGAGCGGCGATGACTATCGCCCACAGGACGACGCGGTACTTGAAGCGTTCGCACCCTACCGCCAGTACCTTGTAACGCCCTTGCCTGTGGATGTGGCAGTGGCACAAGTGCCCCTGCACGCGGGTGCGGGCAAGGACTGATTTTGATTCGAAATACCATGAGTACGTCTGATGCGACGCTTGATCTGGATGCTGTGCTGCGCTTGTTGCTGTCTGGTCGGTCTTGTCGACGAGGCACAAAGCGCATCTTTCGGGTTCGTTCGAACACCACCGCGGATTGTCGTGGACACCGGTAATCAATTGGTCTTCAGCGTGGACGAGCGTAACGGCGATCTGGTCTCCATGCGCTACCGGGGTCAGGAGTTACAGACCCGAGAGCCAAAAGCGTCGCAGATTGCATCAGGCCTGGGCGCAGCGCAGGTGGATGTCAGAACCGTGGGCGATGTGATCGTGATCAGCGCCCACGCAGGCGATCTGACGCATTACTACATGGCGGTAAACGGTCGCGATGCCATTTACATGGCGACTTATGCGCCAACCCTGTTGCCGGTTGGCGAGCTGCGATTTGTTGCGCGCCTTGATGTCGAAAAGCTGCCCAAGGCCGACCACGGTACCGATTCAAACGTTGGCACAGCGATCGAAGGCAACGATGTGTTTTTGCTGCGCGACGGACGCACCAGTTCCAAGTTCTATTCGGCGCAGCCTATGATTGATGACCCCATGCACGGAGTGAAAGGACCGGGCGTGGCCGTTTATATGCTCATGGGCAACCGGGAACTCAGTTCGGGAGGCCCGTTTTTCAAGGACATCGCCACTCAGAAAACCGAAAAGACTCACGAGTTGTACAACTACATGTTCTCCAACCATACCCAGACCGAAGCGTACCGGGGTGGTCTGCATGGCGCCTATGGCCTGCTGTTTACTCAGGGAGAAGCGCCTTCGGATGCGCTGACCAACCTGGATTTTCTGAATGGCACGCTGGGGCTTGAAGGGTTTCTGAACAGCGGCGAACGAGGCGCTGTGGCCGGTCATGCGGGAGGAACTGCTCAAGGTATGTCCGCAGTGGTCGGTCTGAGCAATGACACCGCAGAGTATTGGGCTCGAACTGCTACGCCGGGTGATTTTCGCGTGAACGGTGTTCGTCCGGGCCGCTACCGATTGACGCTTTACCAGAACGAGCTGGAGATCGCTCGCAGCACGGTCGACGTTTCGGCGGGCCGCGTCACACAGGCCAGGTTGCACGCCGAACCGCCTCCGGGTCGAGTGAAATGGCAGATCGGCCTGCCCGATGGAACGCCCGCAGGCTTTCGTAACGCAGGACTTCTGACATCCGCTCATCCATCCGACTCGCGAATGGCACCTTGGGCCACAGACATCTACACGGTCGGAACAAGCGCTCTTGCGGAATTCCCGGCCGCACAATGGCGCGACATCAACAGCCCGACCCGGATCGATTTTGTGCTGGGTAACCATGAAGTGCACGCCTACCGCCTGCGTGTGCTCATCTCTCTGGCTCAGGCAGGCGGACGCCCGCAATTGAGCGTCAACGCCGGTTGGCATGCACCGGTGCCCGCTGCTTCGGCGCAGCCCGACAGTCGTGGGATTACCCGTGGGACCTGGCGCGGCAACAATACGCTGTTCGAATTCAACATACCGGCGTCCGCGCTGCACGCAGGCACCAACTCACTGCAGATCGGCGTTGCCTCCGGCCGCTCCGCAGCGGGATTCCTGAGTCCGGGGTTCGTGTATGACAGCGTGCAGTTGATCGAATAGATGCTGAGCGGTCTGCTCTGAAGCGTCAGCACCGGCTCATTGCATTACCGTGCGCTGCAACGCCTGCTTCCATTGCGAATACAACAAAGGCACTGCATTGAGCCGGGGTTCGTATCGTTGCCGAGGGCGTTCGAGACTTGCCAGCGCGTCTTCATCCGGCCACCAGCCAAGCGCGAAACCTGCGAGGTGCGCAGCGCCAATGGCGGATACTTCCGGCGACAGGCTGCGGATCACCGGGCGTTGTAACAGGTCTGCCTGAAATTGCATCAGCCATTCATTGCGTGTGGCACCGCCATCGACCCACAGCTCACCCAGCGGGCCGGGACTGTCCTGTTCCATTGCCTCGAAAACATCGCGAATCTGGTAGGCAATGGCTTCAAGCGTAGCGCGCAGGATGTGAGCGCGAGTGGAGGCTTCAGTCAGCCCGCAGATCAGCCCGCGGGCCTGAGAGTTCCAGTGAGGCGCACCGAGTCCGCCAAGTGCAGGGACGAAATACACGCCGCCGTTGTCCGGTAAAGCTGCAGCCTCGGCAGCCAGTGTGTCAATGTTGTCCGCTGCACCCAGCAGGCGTGCGGCCCAGTTCACTGCGCCGCCGGTATGCACGATATTCCCTTCCAGTGCATACGTGGGCGCTCCGGTTTGCCAGGCAACCGTTGTGGCCAGCCCTGCACTTGAACCCACCTGCCTGGTGGTCGGGGTCATGAGCGAGGAGCCCGTGCCCAGCGTGGCTTTCACCAGCCCGGGAGTAAATCCGCCCTGACCGAAGAGCGCGGCGTGAGAGTCACCGATCATCGACATGATCGCGACACCCGCAGGCAACACTCCATGCGCTGCGGTCTCGCCGAATAGGCCCGCACTGGGGCGGATTTCAGCCAGTGCTGTCAGCGGGATATTGAAAACCTCCGTCAACGCAGCGCTCCACTGGCAGGTACGCAGGTCCATCAGTTGCGTTCGCGCCGCATTGGAAGCGTCTGTGGCGAAGACCTTGCCACCTGTCAGTTGCCACAGCAGCCAAGTGTCTACAGTGCCCAGGCACAACTCGCCATTTGCCGCCCTCGCCTGCCCGTCCGGCAGATGGTCGAGAATCCAGCGCATCTTGCCCGCTGAAAACATCGGGTCCAGCGCCAGCCCACTGGTCGAGCGAATCAGTTCGGCGTGGCCTTGCCGGGCCAGTTGCTCACAGAAATCATCGGAGCGGCGACACTGCCAACTGATCAGAGGCGAGACAGGCTGGCCTGTTTTTCTGTCCCAGGCCAGCACCGACTCGCGCTGGTTGCTGATGGCGATGGCGGCAATCGGGGCTGTAGTCCGAGTCATGCAGTTTTCGATGGCGGCGAGCATGGCGCGCCAGATCGCGGCCGGGTCCTGCTCCGCGTAGCCGGGCCGGGGATGGGAAACGTTCAATGGCTGCAACGCGCGAGCTACCACTTTGCCGTTGCGATCAACAAGGATTGCCTTGGCATTGGTGGTGCCTTCGTCCAGCGCCAGAATCAGAGGGTCGTGGGAGGCCATCGTCTGCTTCCTGTTGTTATTGTTGTTTTGTGTCTTGATGAACGGTCAAGCTGTTCAGCTTATTGCAACAGTGCCTTCGCCGCCGCAACAATCCCGTCCGCATCGATCTGGTGCCTGGCGCGTGTCGGCGAGCGGCCGCCGGCCGAGGCATATTCGCCGTCCTGAATGCCCAGTCTGACGAGCGTGATGCCCAGCCCCGCTTCAGCCAGTACTTCGGCCACAATGCTGCCCGCACCACCATTGACGTTGTGCTCTTCCACCGACACTACGGCGCGGGTGGCGCACAAGGCTTGAAGCAAGGCATCACGCTGCAGCGGTCGGATGGAAGACAGGTTGATGACCTGCGCGCTGATTCCCGCCGTTTCAAGGTGAACCGCTGCGTCAACGGCTTCATGAACGACCGAACCCAGCGCGACGATGCTGACGTCGTGTCCTGTTTTCAAGATGTCGACCTGGCCAGGCACAAACCGGTAATCGGCCCCGTGCACGGCGGGCAGCGCTTTGCCGTCCAGTCGGATGTAGACCGGGCCGTCATAGGCGATGGCGTAGTCGACGATCTGCCTGCATTCCTCGCCATCGGCCGGAGCAAAAATCTGCACGTTCCCGAAACCGCGCATGACCGATATGTCATCGATGCTGTGGTGCGTGCTCGCAAGCGGGCCGTAGCTGGTGCCTGCGTTGAGGCCGAACATTTTGACGTTCGAGCGGTTATAGCAGACGTCCACCTTCACCTGTTCATTGGCGCGGGAAATCAGGAACGGCGCAGCGTTGCACGTCACGGCGACCTTTCCTGACAGGCCCAGGCCTGCCGCAACGCCCACCAGGGTCTGCTCGGCAATGCCGACGTTTACCAACCGGTCGGGAAAACGCTTCATGAACGGGCCGATCTTGGCGGTCGATGTCGAATCGCTGACCACCGGGATCAGGTCTACACCGTTGTCCACGGCATTGATAAAGGCCTCGACCATGACCGAGGCCAGATGTGCTTCAGGCGCCACAGTGTGTTCAGTGGACATGATCAAGCTCCTTCAATGCGGCCTCTATTTCGTCACCCTTGGGAACGCGGTGATGCCATTCGGGTTTATCTTCGATGAACGAAACGCCCTTGCCTTTCACCGTGTTGGCAATCAGGACCTTGGGGCCCCCGGATGGCTGCAGCATGGCTTCCAGCGTCTGGACCAGTTGGGTGACATCGTTGCCATCGCATTCGCTGACCTGAAAACCGAAGGCGCGCCATTTGTCCGGCAAGGGTTCCAGAGGAAGAATTTCTGCAGTTCGGCCGGCAAGCTGCAGTTGGTTGTGATCGACGATCACGATCAGGTTGTCCAACTGATACTTGGCGGCCGTCAATGCCGCCTCCCAGTTGGAGCCCTCCCCCAGTTCGCCATCCCCGGTCAGCACGAAGACATGCTTGCGGCTGCCGGACTTCTTGGCGGCGATGGCAATGCCGCAGGCCACCGGCAAACCGTGGCCCAGAGCGCCGGTGTTCAATTCAATGCCCGGGGTTTTCTGGCGCACCGGATGTCCCGGCAGGTGTGAATCGAAGTGCTGGTAAGTGTCCAGCCACTCGGCAGGGAAATACCCCGCTTCAGCCAGGCAGCAGTAAAGACCGCCGACGCCGTGCCCCTTGCTCTGGATGTAGATATCACGGTCCGGGTCGCTGAGCGTGTCGGGCGATACGTTGAGCAACCGGAAATACAGCGTTGCGAGGATATCGGCCTCAGACAGGTCAGCACCGGTGTGTCCCCCGGCTGGCGACTCAGCGTTCAACTTGATGATCCTGCGCCGGATGGCCTGGGCTGTCGCACGGATCTGCGGTACTTCATAGCGGAATGGATTCATCTCGATCCCCTGGTTGTGACCTGGACGCAAACCGGAAAATCGAGGCTGCGTCATTCTCGAATAATTATTCATGCATGAGAATATATTTGTATTTAGAGCCTAATCCGTTCGCCCGTCAATCCCTTCCGTCGCCCTTTGGGCCGACCTGCCACACATCTTCAAGGCGAAGAAAGCGCTTGACATCCAAGAGCCACAGCGGGAGTCTGATTTAAAAATCACGTACGAATAATTATTCCTGCGTGCCAAATAACAACAACAAAACCCAGGAGAAGCCTGTGGACGTAAAAGCCCCGATTGGCTCGATCCCACCCAAACCTCTTACCCGTCTGGCACTGCGCCTGCCTCAGAACGTGGGCGGTCCACTGATCGGTCTTGCGCTTTTGATCCTGGCGTTTTCCTTCACCTCCGAATATTTCTTCTCGGTCCGCAATGCGCTCAACATCCTTGATCAGGTGACTGTGTTAGGCATTCTCGCCATCGGCATGACGGCGGTGATTGTCATCGGCGGGATCGACCTGTCGGTCGGGTCAGTGCTGGCGTTTTCGATGATGCTGCTGGGCTGGCTTTATCAGGACATGGGCATGCCGATGGGCTTTGCCATACCGCTGGCGATCCTCGGTGGCATGGTCTGCGGTCTGATCTCCGGGACGCTGATCGCCAAGGCCCGGCTGCCCGCCTTCATTGCCACGCTGACCATGATGTCGGTTGCCCGCGGGATGGCGAATATCCTCACGGACGGACGTCAGATCGTGGGTTTCCCCGACTGGTTTACCAGCCTCGCCACACAGCGTCACTTTGGCTTTCTATCTGCGACCGTGGCGCTGTTTCTGGTAATGCTGGCCGTGGCCTGGGTTTACCTGCGCTTTCGGGCGGGCGGCCGCAGTCTCTATGCCATCGGCGGCAGCGCGGAAGTGGCGCGCCTGTCAGGCATCAAGGTCAAGAAAATCACCCTGTGGATTTATGCATTGAGCGGCGCACTGGCCGGGCTTGCAGCCGTGGCTATGGCCGCACGGCTTGATTCTTCACAACCGAGTGCCGGGCTGACGCTGGAACTCGATGCCATCGCCGCAGTTGTCATTGGCGGCGCCAGCCTGAGTGGCGGTGTCGGCAGCATCGGCGGCACGCTGGTGGGTGTGCTGATCATTGGCGTACTGCGCAACGGCCTGAACCTGCTGGGCGTCTCGCCGTTCGTGCAACAGGTGGTGATCGGCGTGGTTATTGCGCTTGCAGTGACGCTGGACACGCTTCGCCGCCGGGCAGGCCAGCGTTGATTTTGAATTCTTTTGCGATTTCTGTTCCCTGACCGCAGTACACAACAAAAACAATGGAGAACCGCTATGTTAGCGCCAAAAAAGCTGTTGCTGGGCAGTCTGTTCGCGGCTGTCACCCTTGCCACAACGGGCCAGGCCTGGGCTGAAAACCTTACCGTCGGCCTGGCTGTCGCCAACCTGCAGGCTGACTTCTTCAACCAGATCAAACAGTCGGTCGAGGCCGCAGGCAAGGAAAAAGGCATCAAGGTCATCACGGTCGATGCACAAGGCAACTCGGCCACTCAGGTGAGTCAGGTTCAGGACCTGATCACACGCAAGATCGACGCCCTCATTTATATTCCGGCAGGTGCCACCGCCGCCGGGGTTCCGGTCAAGGCAGCCAAGGCCGCAGGCATTCCGGTCATCGCTGTGGATCGCAACGCGCCCGACGCACCGGGTGACACCTTCATTGCCAGCGACAGCGTTGCAGCAGCCCGCACACTGGCTGAATACGTGGGCAAGGTGACCGGCGGCAAAGGCCGGGTTGCCATTCTTCAGGGGCAGATCGGCACCTCGCCGGAAAACGATCGTGCCAAAGGCTTCTCCGAAGGCCTCTCGAAATTCCCCGGCCTGAAAGTCGTCGCCGAACAACCGGCCGAATGGGCGCAGGACCGTGGTTTTGCCGTCGCTCAGGACATGCTCCAGCGCGACCCGAACATTACGGTGTTCTTCGGTAGAGCCGACGCCATGGCATTGGGCGCGGCACAGGCGGTGAAGGTCGCCAATCTGGAGCAGCCGGTGACCATTGTGGGCTTCGACGGTGACGTTGCAGGCCTCAAGGCGGTCGCCAACGGCACACTCTCGGCCACCATGACCCAGCAGGCACAGAAGATGGGCCGACTGGCGCTGGACTCGGCCATCGCACTCAAGGAAGGCAAAACCGTTCCCAAGGAACAGTTGCAGGAAGCGATTCTGACGACCAAGGAAAACGTGGCGCCATTCATCGCCAACCATCCTTGATCCGCCAGCACCTGTTGAGGTGTTGATCAATCCAGTAATGCCCGGGAGATTCCATGTCTGCCACCGCAATAGATCAATCGGCGCCTGCACCAAGGCTCAGCCTGCGCAACATCGGCAAGAAGTACGCGGACATCGAGGTGCTCGCCAATATCGACGTTGATATCTACCCGGGCGAAGTGCTTGCCTTGCTTGGTGAGAATGGCGCGGGCAAATCCACGCTGTCTTCGATCATCGCCGGTCTCGTCCCGCCCGAGGCTGGCGGCTCGATGATCTGGCAAGGCGAGGCCTACACGCCCGCCTCCCCAGGTGCTGCGCTGGATTCAGGTATCGGGCTCATCCACCAGGAAATCCGTCTGCTGCCGGAGCTGTCGATTGCCGAAAACATGTTTGTTGGCCGCCTGCCGACTCGCTTCGGGCGTGTCGACAGGGCCTTGATGGAAGCTGAAGCGCAAAAGCAGCTGGATCGTCTTGGCTTGAAAGTCTCGGCGACCCGAAAGGTTGCGGGTTTGAGCGTGGCGGCACAGCAACTGGTCGAGATCGCCAAGGCACTGACCCTCAAGGCCAGTCTGCTGATTCTCGACGAACCCACGGCAGCGCTGGGCGGCGAGGAAACCGAAAAACTCTTCGCCCAGGTAGAACGCCTGAAAGCCGAGGGCGTGTCCTTCATCTATATCAGCCATCGAATGGAAGAAATCGCCAGAGTTGCAGACCGGATACTCGTCTTGCGCGATGGTCGGCAAGTTGCTGTCCACGCGACGGCGCAGGTGCCGGTCAGACAACTGGTCGCGGAAATGGTCGGCCGCAGTGTGGACCGGATCTTCCCTGCAATGAAGCCGGCTCAGTCAGAGGTCGTGCTGACGGTCAAGGATCTCAAGTGCCGGGAAATGGAGTTTCACGATATAGACTTCTCGGTCTACAAAGGTGAGGTGTTTGGCATTGCAGGCGTTGTCGGGGCTGGCAGGACCGAGCTGGTCAGGGCCATTGCGGGCGCGGCGGAGCACATTACCGGTACGCTGATTCTCGACAATCATCCCCAACACTTCGCCTCACCGCACGAAGCCATTCAGGCCGGGATCGTTCTGGTACCGGAAGATCGCAAGCAGCAAGGTGTGGTCGTGGACCATGCCATCGAAGAAAACCTGATCTACGGCAATACCGACCTGCTCCCCGGACAGGGTTGGATTTCTCCGTCCGGTTTGAGGGAGTTTGCCCAGCACGCCGTCTCGAGGATGGGCGTCAAGGGCCTGCCGGAACAGACAATTTCCTGCCTGTCCGGCGGCAATCAGCAAAAAGTGATCATCGCCAAGTGGCTCGCCCGTAACCCCAAGGTGTTCATCCTCGATGAGCCGACCCGAGGCATTGATGTCGGCGCCCGTGCGGCGATTTATGAAGTCATTGCCGAACTGGCTGCCAACGGCATGGCGGTGATTGTGGTGAGTTCCGATCTGGATGAAGTGCTGGGTCTGGCCAGCCGGGTCATGGTCATGAGCCGGGGTCGCCAGATGGGCATCCTGAACAAAGAAAACGCCACGCCTGTGGCGGTCATGGAACTGGCGACAGCCTAGGAGTCGATTTATGCGTCTGTTTGATTTGAGTGGACAAACCGCCTTCGTCACCGGTGCCGGCAGCGGCATCGGTCAGGCCATCGCGATCGGGCTGGCTGAAGCCGGTGCACATGTCGCCTGCTTCGACCTGCCCGGCAGTCGGGACATGTCCAGCACTCTCGAGGGCATCCAGCGCCATGGCCGCAAGGCGTTGGCACTGGAAGGTTCGGTGACGTCGCCTGAGGAGCTGGAAGCCGCAGTAGCCCGTACGGAACAGGATCTGGGAGCGCTCAGCCTGGCGGTCAACGCCGCAGGGATCGCCAATGCCCAGCCCGCAGAAGCGCTGGAGTTGAGCCGCTGGCAGCAGATGCTCGACGTCAACCTGACCGGCATCATGCTCAGTTGTCAGGCACAGGCCCGCGTCATGCTGCCGCGCCAACGAGGGTCGATCATCAACATTGCGTCAATGTCCGGGATCATCGTCAATCGTGGCCTGTTGCAAGCCCACTACAACACCTCGAAAGCGGGCGTTATCCACTTGTCGAAAAGCCTGGCCATGGAATGGGCGCAGCGTGGGGTGCGAGTCAACAGCATCAGCCCCGGCTACACCGCAACACCCATGAATACTCGGCCGGAGGTCGCCGATCAGGTGAAGATTTTCGAAGAGACCACGCCGCTGGGTCGCATGGCCACGGTCGACGAAATGGTCGGCCCCGCCATCTTTCTCTCCAGTCAGGCTGCGTCTTTCTGCACCGGCATCGACCTGATTGTGGACGGCGGATTCGTCTGCTGGTGAGCGACAGCGCCTGAAACAGGAATCTCGAACTGAATCCACCCGCAAAGGAGCACGCTCTTGAACAATAAACGCTTCGACGGAGTCACTGTGGTCATTACCGGCGCATGCCGGGGCATTGGTGAAGGCATTGCAGAGCGCTTCGCCAGAGAAGGCGCCAAACTGGTCATGGTGTCCAATGCCGACAGGGTCAATGAAACCGCCCGACGTATCGTCGAATTGACCGGCGCTGAAGTGCTACCGGTGGTGGCAGACATCACCGACGAGCAGGCGGTGATCGACCTGTACGCCCAGGCACAGGCTCGCTTCGGCCGTGTCGACGTTTCAATACAGAACGCCGGGATCATCACCATCGATCATTTCGACCGCATGCCCCGTGCCGATTTCGACCGAGTGCTGCAGGTCAATACCACCGGCGTCTGGCTGTGCTGCCGCGAAGCCGCCAAACACATGATCAACAACGGGCGAGGTGGTCGACTCATCAACACCAGTTCGGGTCAGGGCCGCCAGGGCTTCATCTATACGCCCCACTACGCCGCCAGCAAAATGGGCGTGATCGGCATTACTCACAGTCTGGCCCATGAGCTGGCGCCTCACGGCATAACGGTCAATGCGTTCTGCCCCGGCATCATCGAAAGCGAAATGTGGGAGTACAACGACCGGGTCTGGGGGCAGATACTGTCGACGCCCGATAAAACCTACGGCACTGGCGAACTGATGGCCGAATGGGTTGCCGGCATCCCGATGAAACGCGCTGGAACGGCCCACGACGTTGCCGGACTGGTCACCTTTCTGGCCTCTGCGGATGCGGCCTACATCACCGGTCAGTCAATCAATGTCGATGGCGGTCTGATCATGTCCTGATCAAGCAAAGGGTTGCTTTTGCTTTGAGGCGAATTGCACCATAGTGCCTGCAAACTGGCTAAGTTGGATCCCGGATGAGAATGCTTGAGGAGCAGCGGCTCCTGACAAAGATTGCTTCGCTTTATTACGAAGACGGACTGAAGCAGTCCCAGATTTCACAGCAACTGGATCTGTCCCAATCGTTCGTGAGCCGGGCGCTCAGTCGTGCGTTGAAAGAGGGAATCGTCAAGATTTCGGTGCAGCGACCGGCGAATTTTCACCTCGACCTGGAGCGTGAGCTGCAACAACGCTATGGCGTCAGACAGGTGATCGTCGTCGAGCCGACCAGCGACGATGAAGACGCCCTCAAGCAGGCCATTGGCTCGGCGGCTGCGCACTACATCGAGACCACCATCACCGAGAAGGACAGAATCGGCATCAGTTCCTGGAGCTCGACCATTCGCGCGATGGTCGGCTACATGCACAGCTCCAAGCAGAGTGCGGCAACTGAAGTGGTTCAACTGTTGGGTGGCGTCGGTAACAAAGGTGCTTTCGAGGCCACCTTGCTCACTCAGCAGCTGGCAACACTGCTGGGCTGCCCTTCCTACCTGCTGCCGTCACAGAGCATCGAACAGTCGGTCGACAGCCGCCACCGTATTCTGCAACTGGATGAAGTCAGGGAAGTCGTTGAACGTTTCTTCAACCTGACTGTTGCGATTGTCGGCATCGGCGAGCTCGAACCCTCGAAGTTGCTGCGCAACAGCGGAAACTATCACGGTGAGCCGATGCTCAAGTTGTTGGCTGAACGCGGCGCGGTGGGTGATATCTGTCTGCGCTATTACGATGCCGACGGCAAGCCGGTGCTGCAGGACAGCGAGGAAGTCGTGGTTTCGGTGGACCTTGAGCAGCTTCTGAACATAGAACGGGTCATCGGCCTTGCCGGTGGCGAGCGAAAAGTGAACGCGATTCGCGGTGCATTGCGCGGCGGTTATCTGGATGTGTTGATTACCGATCTTGCGACGGCTCGTTCACTGATCGGTTGATGCGTTTTGCCCGCTCAGGAAAGCGACGGTTCTTCTCTCCCTGGCCGAAACCTCCAAGGCTTACGGTTAAATAATTAGTCATTTGATCTTCTCCCGCCTTTCGGTGGAATCTCGCGAACCCGTCTGACCAGCGGGCAACTCCCCCATAAATGCTCATCGCTGCGATTCATGCAGCCGATGAGCGACGTTCGCCTGCCCAAAACCGTGGAATCAAACCGAATGAGATCGCCTGCACGCTGGAAAATATCGAGGGTTATGCCCGCACACAGCCTGTTTGGGTTGTTGGTTTCTGGACTGGTGACAGTCGGCGGACTTTCGATGCCCGAGCCGTCCCTCGCGGCAGACAGCCCGGAAGGCTTTGCCAAAAACGTTACAGGTGGTGGCGACGTAGCGCCTGTCCGCCCGACGACAATCGGCGAGCTTCAAAAGGCGCTGTGCGGTTCATATGATAACCACGGCCATTGTTCCGACGACACGCCGCGCGTCATCGAACTCGATCATGCGTTCGACTTCCGTGGCAGCGTGATGATCAACGGCAGTCCCACAACCACCGAGATGGGGTGCGAGGTCAACCCGTGCCCTGCCGGCGGCGGACAACTGGCGATCAACGGTTTCAACGGGTTCTGTCAGGACAGGAAATCGGCCAGCGTGACCTATGACAACGCCGGCATGACGCGCCTCAATGTGGGCTCGAACAAAACACTGATCGGCGTAGGCAGTCAGGCGGGCATCCAGGGCATTGCGCTGCACATCGGCGGCGGTGTTCACAACGTCATCGTCCGCAATCTGACGCTGTCTGATGTCAATCCGCAGACCGTCTGGGCGGGCGATGCGCTCATCATCGAAAATACCGACGGTGTGTGGATCAGCAACAACACGTTCGCACGCATCGGCAGGCAGATGATTGCGACCGGCTGGATGTCTGCCTCCCATATCACGATTTCAGACAATGAATTCGACGGGCGCACGCCCTACTCGGCGTCCTGCGACGGCCATCACTACTGGGTGTGGCTGTTTCTGGGCAATCCGGACACGCTGACCGTGGCCAGAAACTACGTGCACGATACGTCCGGTCGCGGGCCGCATGCCGGCGGTATGGCCAATGCCGACGTCACTGTGCAACTGGTCAATAACGTGTATTCCCAGGTGAGCTACCAGGGCGCAATCATGCCGCGGACCATGTACTCCCATCTGCTGGTGGAAGGTAATTATTTCGATCATGTCACGCACCCTTTCTACTTTGATGCGCATCAACCCGGCACTGCATTTGCGCTCTTCGCGCCAGGGACCGAAGCCGAAAATGCAGCGTGTCAGGCCGCGATTGGCAGGCCGTGTGTGCCCAATCAGCAAGCGTTCAGTGGCAACGATTACCGTCCCGAAGATATCAATGCGCTTCAGGCGTTCAGCCAACACGCCGACTATCTGATTACGCCGTTGCCCGCAGACGTTGCGTTCAAACAAGTGCCTCAGACTGCTGGAGCAGGCAAGATCAGCGTGGCGGGCACGCAGGTTCAGGTTGTACCCAATGGCCCGGCCAGACAATGAGATGAGCTGATTTTCAGAAAAATATGAATTTTTCGTTCCCTGTTTTGCTCATATCAGCATGAGCAACGGTTCAATCCGACGTTGCAGTGTTTTTGAATGTGAAATGCAAGGCTGAGGGAACGAAAAATGGCTCAATCAGAGCAGTATGGGAAGCCTGCACAAGGGGAAGGTCTGGTGCTGGTCGTTGAAGACGAACAGACGATCCGCGACTTCGTCTGTGAAATCCTCGAGACGGACGTCGGACTGCGCACCAAGGCCGTGGAAAACGCCGACGAAGCGATGAAATACCTCCAGCAGAACACCAACAAGGTTGCCCTGCTCCTGACGGATGTCCGTATGCCGGGCAGTATGGACGGCATCGCGCTGGCCAACCTGGTGGGTTCACAGTGGTCGCACATTCCGGTCGTGGTCATGTCCGGCCACGGCACGCCGGGCAGTGATCAATTGAAGGATGACGTACTGTTCATCGCCAAGCCCTGGACCATCACCCAGCTGGTCAACGGCATCATGGACAGTCTGGGTGCGGAAGGCATCGCTCAGGTTTCCATGGACGATCCGAACTGAGCGCTTGGGTCGCCGTTGCGCGCAATGAACCCGGATTGCATTGCGCGCAGCCTTGGCGGTCTGGCTGTGTCTCGCTACACCGCGAAGCGTTTCGAGACATTCATCCGTTTTTCAACCAGTCGACCCAGCAATTCATCACGGCGCGTCCGATCTGCCTGTTCTTTCGCCAGCAACTCAGGCAACAGTTCGCCAGCCTGGTGTGCTGTCAGAATGAACACGCCGTCGTCGTCGCCAATAGCGATATCACCCGGCTGCACCGTGACCTCGCCGATCCTGACCGGCTGATTGAGCGCCCCGCTCTGCCGGAGGCTGCGGGTGGTAACGGCGCTGATCCCGCGACTGAAGACAGGCAAGCCATGCGCGCGTAACGCCGCAACATCCGTGACCGCACCCGACACCACCACACCTGCCAACCCCTTGATCAGGCCCGCCAGCGTGCGCAGTTCGCCCCAGCAGGCGCAATGGGCATCGCCTGTGCATTCGACGACCAGTACGTCGCCCGGCTCGCTGTTGATCAAAGCGTCACGCAGGATGCTGCCGTCGGGCAGTTCCACTTTGACGGTGACGACATTGCCTGCCATTCGAGCGCCCTCGAACAACGGCCTGATGCCAGGCAGATAACCGGATTCGGTCAAATGGCCGATGGTGGATGCTGAAATGTCCCGGTACTGATCAAGCACGTCGTGGCTGATGTGTTGCTGTCGCGGTGCGATTCGCTCATTCATCGGCATTTCTTTGGCCTCAATAACGGACAGGTCGAGCAGTACTCGACGGGATTGCTTGCGTCGTAATAAAAACAGCAGGTGCGTCGGAAGCGAATGTTCTGCCCGGACGGCAATGTCGTCGGTGGTCGCCTGAAATGCTTCAGCGGGTTGTAGTCCAGACCGAACAATGAAGGATCCGCGTGATTCAACAGCCAGTCGAAATCGGCTTCGTACCGCGCACGAATGACGGGATCGTCAACCTTGGCCATACGTTTCTCGTAAAGCGAATACACGCGAACGGCCGTGTTTTCCCACAGGATGCGTCGAGAAATACCACTCACCCGATTGAATATTTCCCAAAGCGGCTTCAGCAATCCGGCGAACAGGGTCCGAACGATCGATTCACGCCAGATTTCCCGCTCTCCGGTCGCATAACTAAAAGGAACAACGCTCAGCAGCGGCATGGATGAGGTCCAGAGGCCGTCGTCATGGGCGTATTCGACCAGGCTGTTGTCCAGCGACAGGCTGAGGCCTTTGTCGAAGACCGACATGGCGTACAGGCACGCGCCAGTGCTGAGAAAGGAAAACCGTTTGGCCAGCAAGGAGGCTGTGATCGCCCGCGTGGGAGAACCGATGACCGGCCCTAGTGCATCCAGCAGCTCGCGGCACACAGCTTCGTCCAGCAAAGCGTGTGCCGGCAGTGACCGGGGATCACGAGCCTCGGCAGTCCTGAGCTGCAATGGTCCGCAGAGCAACGCCCATTCGGCTTCGCTGAACGCTTGCGCCGTGGTCATTGCGGCAGTTCCCGGCCGAAGGGAATGCACAGCGGCGTGCCGAAAAACGGGTCGGGGATGATCCGGCAATTCAGGTCGAACACCTGTTTGATCAGCGTTTCGCTGAGGATGTCGGCAGGACGTCCCTGCGCAAATGCCGTGCGCTGGTGCACGGCAATCATGTGGTCGGCGTAACGGCAGGCCAGATTCAGGTCGTGCAGGACCATGACGATGGTCTTGCCTTCCTGCCGGTTGAGGTCGCGCAACAGGTCAAGCACTTCAATCTGATGGGCCAGGTCGAGAAAGGTGGTCGGCTCATCCAGCAGCACAAGGTCGGTGTCCTGTGCCAGGGTCATGGCGATCCAGGCGCGCTGACGCTGGCCGCCCGACAAGGCGTCCACCGGGCGCTCGGCCAGCGCGTGCATGCCGGTCTGCATCAGGGCCTTTTCGACCATGGCCTCATCCTGAGCGGACCATTGCTGCATCCAGTTCTGGTACGGATAGCGGCCCAACGCGACCAACTGGCGCACACTGATGCCTTCCGGCGCGGTGGGCATCTGCGGCAGGATCGCCAGTTCACGGGCCACGGTCGCCGTGGACTTTTGATGAATGTCAGCCCCGTTGAGCACCACACTGCCTGCCTGAGGTTTGAGCAGACGCGCCAGGGATTTGAGCAACGTGCTTTTGCCGCAACCGTTGCTGCCGATCAGCACCGTGACCTGCCCCGGAGGAAGCAGCAGGTCAAGGCTGTCGATGATGACCTGCCCCTGATAGCTCAGGGTCAGGTCACGGGTTGCAATGGACGCCATCCAAAATTCCTTAATGCCGCTGGTTGATCAATAGATACAGAAAAAACGGCGTGCCCAGCACCGCGACAAAAATTCCTGCGGGCAGATCCAATGGCAGGAACAGCGTACGTCCGGCCAGATCGGCCAGCATTACCAGATTGGCGCCCATCAGCGCAGACATCAGCGCCTGACCGGCAAACCCTGGCGGCACCAGACGTTTGGCGATATGCGGCGCAATCAGGCCGACAAAGGCAATCGCCCCGCCCCAGGCCACGGCCAGACCGGCCAGCGCCACGCTGACCAGCAACAGCCCTGCCCGCAACCACTGCACACGCACACCGATGCCTTGGGCCAAATCATCATCCAGCTGCTGCACCCGCACCTGTCGGGCGAGCAGCACCAGCAACGGCAGGACCACCACCAGCCAGCTTGCCAGCGCCCGTGGTTCGGGCCAACTGGCACCGTACACGCTGCCGGTCAGCCAGACGTAGGCTGACAACGTCGTGGTCAACGGGCTGAACACCAGAATGAAGGTGGTGACGGCGGCCAGCAAGGCCGACACGCCGACGCCGATCAGCACCAGTCGCAGCGGTGAAGCGCCCTGATTCCAGGCCAGGAGATAGATGGCCAATGCCGCCAGACCCGCTCCACTGATGGCTGCCAGGGGCAGAAACTGTGCACCCAACGCTGCCGAGAAGAACGACAGGTAGATCACCGCCGCCGCACTGGCACCACTGGTAATACCCAGCAGATCCGGCGACGCCAGTGGGTTGCGGATGATGCTTTGCAGAATCAGGCCGGACACGGCGAGCGCCGCACCGACCAGCGCGGCCAGCGCCAGCCTTGGCATGCGCAGTTGCTCGACGATGAACACCAGACTCTGGTCCGCATGCCCGAACAGCACGTCGAGCAGCGTTGCAGGCGAAAGGTTGATCTTGCCCAGCGCCAGCGAGCCCGTCATGACCAGCAGCGTGAAAGCGAGCGCCACCAGCAACCGTGTCAGGCCAGCCAGAGCGAAGCGTCTGGAGAACCCTCGATAGCGGAGCGACAGGTGCTTATCCATACCGGGCTCCCCGGCGTGCCAGTGCAATGAAGAATGGCGCACCGAACAGGGCCGTCATCACACCGACCGGCACTTCCTGCGGCACGATCACCACACGCGCCAGCGTGTCGGCGAGCAGTAAAAGCGTCGCACCCAGCACCGCGCAGCCAGGCAGCAGCCAGCGATGGTCAATGGACAGTGTCTTGCGAACCATGTGCGGCACCAGCAGGCCGATAAAGCCGATGCTGCCTGCCAGTGCCACGGCGCTCCCCGCCAGAGCAATGATCACGACGCTCATCAGCAGGCGAATCAGCCCGGTGCGCTGACCCAGCGCGGTGGCAATCGCTTCACCGGTATTGAGCACATTGACTTGCCCTGCCAGGAGCAGCGCGGCGATCAGGGCCAGCACCACACAGGCCAGCATCGGCGCGGCGGTGCTCAGGTCGCGTTCCGACAGCGAACCCGCGAGCCAGAACAGCACCGTGTCCAGACCGTCCTGATTGACCACCAGCAAGGCCTGACTGAACGCGGTGAACAACGCCGTGATAGCCGCTCCCGCCAGAACGATACGCAGCGGATTGAGACTGCCCTGCCCCCGATTGCCGATTACCCAGACCAGACACCCCGCCACCGTCGCGCCGATGAACGCGCACCACAGCCACTGACTCATCGACGTCAGGGTCAGCAACGAGGAACAGGCAATGATCGAGAACGTTGCCCCCGCATTGATGCCGAACAGACCCGGAGACGCCAGCGGGTTACGTGTCAGAGCCTGCATCAGGGCACCGGCCACGGCCAGACTTGCGCCCACGGCAATGGCCATCAACGTACGCGTGAAGCGGCTGTCGAGCAGCACATGCTGGCTCGCACTCAGGGCATCCGTCTGCCAGACGCTGTTGAGAATCGCCGCAGGCGAAATCCAGCTGGCGCCTGATGCAAGGCTCAACCCCATGCACATCACAAGCACCACTGCGGCGATACCCAGTCTCATTCCCTGACTCATGAAGGACGGGGTCCGAGTGCAACCTGTGAGATCTCGTCGAGCATCAGGTTGGCCCCCAGTATCCCGCCGGACAGGCTCCAGGCCACCGCATCCACGCGCCAGACCTGATCGTCCTGCGGAGCGCGCAACTGTTTCCAGAACGGATGCTGCACAAGCTTTTCATACGTGTTCTGCGCGGCTTTGCTGTCGCCACGCTGGAAGATAAAGAACAGGTCGGCATCGACCACAGGCAGACTCTCTTTACTGCTGAGTTTGAGGGAAACGCCCTGTGCTTCGCGGGCGGCAGGTGTCCAGTCGAAGCCCAGCTCGCTGAGCACGGAACCGGCAAAGCTGGCGGGCAGGTAGCTGCGGATATGGTCCTCGCGGACATCGAGCACTGATACGGTGATGGGCCAGCGCCCGGCAAACCTCGCCTTCAGTTGTTCTCGCAGCGTCGCCACACGTTGCTGCCATTGTCCAAGCAGCGCCATGGCCTGCTGCTGGCGATTCAGGGCTGCGCCCATCATCGCCAGGGTGCGTTTGAATTCGAACACCTCTTCCAGCATCACTAGCGGGGCGATCTGTTCGAGCAAGGGCGCAATGCGTTGATGGCGAAAACGCGAGGCCACGATCAGGTCCGGCTTGAGCAGAACGATGTCTTCCAGACTCGGCTGGGTTTCCAGGCCCACGTGAGGCACTGTTGCCAGTGCCGGACGCAGGTAGCGGTACATGGGTTTCTCGCTCCAGGAATCCACCACGCCACAGGGCGTGACGCCCAGCGCCACCGCCGTGTCGGAGGCGCCCTGAAACAACGTGACCACCCGCAACGGCGCTGCCCGGGCAATGCCGGGCAGCGTCAATCCGGGTAACACCAAAAGCCCCAACGACAGGCGCAGCAGGCCGCGCCGCGATGGCTGAAAAGGCTCGTCAGACCTCACGTCGCAACCTGTGGAACGGGTTCACCACCTGGCCCTTGCCGAACGGCATGCTGCCCGGACCGCCAGCTCGCGCAATCATCGGCGTGAGCAGCAGTTTCTGTGGCCAGTTCGGTACTTCGAACAGTTGGTGGCGGAGCATGTTGCGGGCCTCCTCGTCGAATTCAATGGTGGTGATCAGGTTGTCCAGCACGTCGCGCAAGACGGTCCACAGCGCGGTGACCGGAATCTCGTAAACCTGTGCAAGGGTATCCATGATTGCCCGGACGTTGACCTGAATACCCAGCGTCTGCAGCCAGAACAGCAAATCTTCAGGGCGCTCATGGTACAGGGTATTGGCATGACCTTTCTTCATGCGATACACCGGATCCTGCATTCCGTTACGCTCAAGCCACGGCACGAAGATGCGCAGCGAGTCGTGATCACGCAGCAACAGGCCCTGCGCCTGCCCGGCTTTCCACACCAGCACCGCATTCTGACCATGTACCTCGCCCAGCATGCCCAGGCGCAACATGCGCAGGTTAATGTCGAAGAAGCTGTGGCTCAACTCCCGGAACAGCGTCAGGACCGAGGCCTGATTGCGTGGCAGCTCGCGATACGCCATCCATTCATCGAAGAAGTGCCGGTTGCTGCCCGGCAACGGCGTACCCAGCGCAGCCATCGGCAACAGGCGGCATTCGGGATCGTCCAGCAAAGCTGCCGGATAACGGCGCAGCATGGCCGAAAGATGACGCGGGCCTTCGTCGAACAGGCTGGCGCCGTTCGGCATGAAGGCCCACCACTTACGCTCGTCACACAGGTGCAGCGAGCGACCCAGCGTTTCGTCCTTTTCCACCACCTGGCGCAACAACGCCTCGCTCAGATTGCCGTTGATCATCTTCACCGCCGGCAAATAGCGCGATGCGCCGAGGGAGTAGATCGCCATCGGCAGCTTCAGGTAATCCGCGCTGTCGAAGCAAGGCGTCATCGAGCGTAATGACGATGTGGCAAAGACTGACGCTTCCTGGAAATCCAGGCGCAGGCAGTCGCCCTTGGCCAGCGCGTCTCCTACTTGCGTCTCAAGTACGTGCTCGAACTGCCAGGGATGAACCGGCAGCGCGACGTGACTGTGGGCAACGCCGCGGGCCTGCATTTCATGGTCAAGCCGGGCCTGCAGGTCAGTGGGCAGCAGGTAGCGGGCCGGGAAAGACGCCTCCAGGTCCGCGACGCCTTCGCCACATTGCAGCAGGGTCTTGTCCACCGCCACCCAGTTCAGTGCCACCGGTTTGGCGAACTCGGCCTGATAGGCGCGGTACTGCTGCTCGTCCAGGCCCTGCTTGGCTTTGGCCAGCGGGTGGTAAGGACGGTCACGTAACGAGGCCCACTGCTCCATGGTGCGGAAGAACGTGTGGCCGTCCTGAGCCATCAGGTTCTGGTCATCCACGTTGTGATCCAGCGACAGTGCAGTCTGCCAGACACTGATGCGCAGCACGTCGAGGAACAGCGACAGGCCTTTTTCGTTGTCTGCAAAGCGCGTCGCCATGCCCGCGAACACCCACTTCATGAAGTCTTCGGGCGACAACTGTGTCCAGCGCTCGCCCTGACGGCCCAGCACAGGGGTGTCGGGCACCTTCTCCCATTGCTGGGTGATGCCGGGGCGCAGCGCGATGCTGATGAAGCGTTGCTCGGCGGCATCGCAGTTCCAGTCCCAGACTTGCTGCCCGGCACTTTGCCCGGCCAGCACCGGCGCCTGCGGATGGCGCAGTTGCCATTGGGCGGTGTCCTGCAGTGCCAGGTTTTCCTGGCCGAAGAAGTTTTCGGCCAACAGGCAGTCGACCAGGTCCTGCATCACCAGGTCTGCGGCGTGTGAAGTGAAATTCATCGGATCAGTTTCCTTCTACAGAATGTTGGGTCAGGCGGGCCTGAAGTGCGCGAAAGGCAATGCCGCGCTCATCCCCCAGCACAAAAGCGTTGACCCCGCGAGCCTGCCAGCGAGCAGCGTCGCCCGGCTGGCGGGGAATGGTGCAATAGGTAACGTCTGCGGCTTTCGCCGCCTGCCAGGTGTCGAACAGCGCCTGCTGCACGACCGGGGTATCGATCTGCCAAGGCATACCGAGCGACTGGGACAGATCCGCCGCGCCTTCGAGAATCATGTCCAGGCCCGGCACCGCAGCGATGTCGGCTGCGCGGCGTACGCCTTCGGCGCTCTCGATCATCGCCACCAGCATGATTTGCCGGTTGGCCGCTTCGACGTACTGCGCCAGGCTGTGCTTGCCGAATGAACCCGGACGCCCGGCGTTGAGGCTGCGATGGCCCAGCGGGTGATACTTGCAGGCGGCAATTGCGTCCGCCAGCTGTTCCGGGCTTTCGATCATAGGCAACACGATGCCCTGTGCACCGCCATCGAGCAGCCGCAGCAGGATTTTCGGGTTGAGATCCGCGACCCGCACCAGCGGGGTGAGGTCGTAGCTCTCGGCCACGCGGATCATGTTCTCCACGGTTTCCGGGTTGATCAGCACGTGCTCCATGTCGATGATCACGAAGTCGAAACCGGCCTCGGCGATCAGCTCTATGGAAGCAGGCGCCGGGATCGAGCTGATCAGTCCGTATACCGGCTGGCCGTTGTCGAGCTTCTGCTTGAGCGTATTGGTCCTCAGCATCATTGCGGCCTGTAGGCGTGCAGAGGGTTGGGCACGGACCTGAAGCGACGCTCGCCGTCACCCAGCAGGCGACGCTTGGTGAGTTCCTCCACTTCGTAGGTCGGTGCAAACACATCGAACAGCCCGAAACGGTCACGGTGCTGCGGATGGGCCTTTTGATACGCGAGGATCACGTCAGCCGTCATCTGCCAGAACAGCGCTTCGTCCAGTTGGTACTGCTGACGCAGGAATATCGCCATTTCCGCGAGGCAGATGAAGAAGAAGCAGTCGCAGGAGAAATCCCGCACGGCGTTGACATCATCGGTAATGATGAACGAGTTGCGGTTGAGTTTCGCGTGGCTGGCAGGCAGCGGCACCAGCTCTGGGCACAGTTCGGGACGACCCAGATGCGCAGGCGAATAGCGCACGCCATCATGGAAATCCTTGAGCGCAATGCGCTGCGGCCAGCCGTCTTTGGTGATCAGTACGATGTTCTGGCCGTGGGATTCCATGCCGATGCCTTCGGCGTAAAGCATGTGAATGATCGGCGGCACGGTGACCTGCAACAACTGCCGGGTCCAGTTTTCCAGGCCGTACTGACGCACCCAGGCATCGATGAAAGGCGACGGCACTCCATCACCGTAACGATTTTCCACATGACTCAGCCCGTTGAACGGCACGGCCTGCTCATCATTCCTGAGGTATTGATGCAGGCTTTCGCGCCAGATCGCACCCAGCGTGCCGTAGGTCTGGGCCGAACGCGACTCCGGCAGATGACGATAGTCGAAACTGACCCCGGCCACTTCGCCGAGAATGACGAACCCCAGTTCGCGAGCGGTGCTGTCAGTACTGATCAGGCGCTGCAGCCAGTCAGCAATGATCGGCCCGTTCAACACGGTATGCCGCGCCAGAATGCGCGTGCTGGACGTGTTGGTCATGCTCATCGCCAGTTTGACGTATGGCTTCTTCGGATCGCTGGCGTTGGCCAAGGTGCGTATCGACTGCTGGGCCTTGTACTGATCACTGGAGGTGCCGAGATAGATCAGCTCGCCGCCAGCCAGCTCGGGGAAGAAGGTCGACACCGTCACGTTGTCCCACTGCCATGGATGCACCGGCATGAGCTGATAGTCATCCATGGACTTGCCCTGCGCTGCCAGCGTCTGGGCAAACGCCTGCCAGCGCTGCGTGCCGAGTTCGTCACGAATGAACTGTTGAAGGTCCATTGCACGAACATGACCGACAGAGGCACGGGTTTTAGCAACAGCGATCCAGACCACTTCAATCGGCGTGGCGAACTCCGGTCCATACCTGACGTTGTCGGCCAGTGAAAAGCCGATGCGCGACTTGTAGCACGGGTGGTAGCTGTGGGCGTCCATGAAATGCTGTTCCAGGGCATCGACATCCAGCTGGTGAGCGGGCTTGGCCGGCTTATAGTCCTGATTGCGGGCTTGCAGGTCCTTGAGCTGAGTCTGCTCGATTTCCTGAATGAAGCGCGCCAGATGCGGGCTGTCTTTGAATGGACTGAGCAACTCGGTCAGGGCCTGATGCAGGTCCGGTATGCTGCGTTTACCGTCCTTGTCGACACGTTCGAGACTGGCGTGATCAAGCCTGATCAACTCGAAACTGCTGCTGAGCAGGCCGCTGCAGCGGTACTCGACAGGTGCCTGAGCCGAATCTGTCGCTGGCACCACAAACAGATGCCGATGCTCATCCAGCGATACACAGGTGTAAGGCAGAACGGCCTCGTAAAGCAGCGTCTGCAGCAATTGACCGATCACGCGGCGTTGCACTTTTGCATAACGTCCAGCGTCGATGTTCGCCAGCCAGTCGCCGGTTGCCGGGGCTTTCACGGAATGTTGATCACGCGGCAAAGGGTTCAGCGGTAGAGGGGTTGCCATGTTCATACCTCACGGAATTATCGGGTTTCGACGGCGCCGGGCTTTGCCTCGGCGCGTTCATCGTTAACGGGCTTTTCATTCATGGGCTTTTCATTGACGGGGAAGCGCCAGGCGCAGGGCAAGGCCAGGAGAATCAGCAATCCGGTGGCAATGAAGACTTCGCTGATGGCCGATGGCGTGGCGGTCGGTCCCGCCGAGCTCAGGCGGAACTCGAGCCACAGCGATGCGATGACAATTCCCAGCGACGCCACCAGACGCCGTGAGATGTTGTTCATCGCCGCACCCTGGGTGACCATCGGTTCAGGCAAGGCGTTGAGACCGGCGGTGGTAATCGGCATGTAGGACAGGCCCAGACCTGCGCCGCGGACCATCATCAAAACGAACACCATGCCTATCGCCGCATCGGATTCGAGCAGACCCAGTGCCAGCGTCGAAAGACCGGTCAGCAACAGGCCGATGGCGACCACCGTGCGCGGACCATGACGGTCCAGCGCCTTGCCGCCCCACTGTCCGAACAGGCTGGCGAATGCCGCCGTGCAGAGCAGCGACAGACCGGTCCAGATCGGGTTGTAACCCATCACGGTCTGCACCAGCAGCGGCAGCAGAACCAGGCACTCGAACATGCCGACCGATTGCACCACGGCGACGATCACACTCAGTCGATAGCCGCGCAGGTTGAACAACCGCAGGTTCAGCAACGGATCCTTGCGGCGCAACTCCACGCGCACGAACGCGATCAGACAGGTCACCGCCACCAGCACCATGCCCTGATTAAGCGGGTCCAGCAGCGCCTGGGCGTGGTGCATGCGACTGATGGCCACCATCAGCAGGCCGATCCCCGACGCGATCAGCAGGTAGCCGACCAGATCGAAAGGCTTGCGCTCGGGCGGCTCGGACGCCGGGAGGACACCTGAGCCCAACACCAATGCCAGCAGGCCGATGGGCACATTCATCAGAAACAGCGACCGCCAGCTGAACCACTCCAGCAACAGGCTGCCGCATAGCGGACCCAATGCCGGAGCGAGCATCACGGCGGCACTCCAGAGCCCGGTTACCCTGCCCCGTTCATGCTTTTCATAGACGGCGAAGATGATGGCCAGCGACAACGGAATCATCAGCCCGCTGGCCACGCCCTGCACCACCCGCGCGGCGATCACCAGCGCAATGGAGTTGGCCAGCGCTCCCAGCAGTGATCCGCCGATGAACAGCGCGACACCCCACAGGTACAAGCGCTTGCGCCCGACCCGCTGGCTGAGAAAGCTGGTCAGCGGCATGGTCATGCCCATACTGGTCATGAACGCGGCGACGATCCAGGTGGCCATCAACGGACCGATCCGGAACGCTTCCATGAACGTGGGCAGCGCCGGGTTGAGCGAGCTGTTGCTCAGGCTCACTGTCAGCGTGCCCAGCAATACGTTGATCACCACCCAACTGCGCGGGACGTTGAAGCCGGATTTCACCGAACGTCCTCCCGGATCCGTTCACCGTTGCGCACGAAATACTGCGCCGGACGCGGGTGGCAGAGAAAATCCACATGGGAAATGTTGAAGCCATAGGCGCCGGCCAGCGGCAGCACCAGCAGGTCGCCGATCGCCACGCCCTTGAACGGGTGCCTGCGACTCAATACGTCCTTGGGCGTGCACAGCTGACCGACCACCGTGCAGGCCTTTTCCTCGGATTCGGCAGTCTGTGGCACGTTCGGCAGATGGATGACCGGGTGATCGTGACTCTGGGCCACCGGCAGCCGGAACTGGTGGGTCCCGCCGCGGCAGACCAGGAAATGCTCGCCGTGACTGGTCTTGATATCCAGCACTTCGATTGCGTAGTAGCCGCAATAAGCGCTGATGAAGCGGCCTGGCTCGAAACGCAGGATCGGCGCATCGGCCTCTTCGCCCAGGCGCTTTTCCAGGTAACGGCAAAAGCGCTGCCAATCGAAACGCTGACCGCTGAGGTAATCGACGCCAATGCCGCCGCCCACGTTGAAATGCGTGACATGCTCCGGGTTGCGGGTCAGGGCTTTCCACTGCGGCCAGCGCTGCAGGTAAAGATCGATCAGTTGTTCGTGACGCTCGACCGACTGCTGGTGCGACATGGCATGGACATGAAAGCCCTTGAGCGACAGGTGACTGGCGCTGTCGACGCGCTGCACCGCTTCAGCCAGGTCCGCTTCGTCGATGCCGAATGGCGTGGCGGTTCCGGCCATGGCCAGTCTGCTCGACTGAGTGGCCGGCAACTGCGGATTGATGCGGATGAACACCGGCTGCACGCGCCCGACTTCGCTCGCCAGTCGTTGCAGACGCTCGATTTCGTTGAGGCTCTCCACATGGAAGGCCTCGACCTTGTTCAGCAGTGCGCTGCGCAGATCCGAGTCCAGCTTGCCGGGACCTGAGAACACATAGGGTTTGCGCGCAGGGCACGCCATCACCCGCTCGATCTCACCTCCCGAGGAAATCTCGAAGCCGCTGACCAGAGGGGCCAGCGTCGCCAGTACCGGCGCTTCGCTGTTGGCCTTGATCGCGTAGTACAGCTCAACGCCCGCGGGCAGCGCTGCCATGACCTCGCTCACATGCTGCCCAAGGGCGTCCAGATCGTAAATGAAAGCCGCCAGCGGATCCGACTCCAGCGAGCGGGCCTCGTTTATGGCGGCACGCACCGTGTCAGGCAACTTATGCATAACGCACCTCATCCTGCTCGGCGTAGCGCCCTTCTTCGCCCCATGGCGATGCCAGACGCACGTAATTGGCCTCACGATCGGCCTTGGCCGCCAGACGCACTTTCAGGTTGGTCTTGCAGGCAATCGAATGGCCTGCGATCAGTGCATCCAGTTCTGGCGCCGGACGTATCAGTTCCTTGCGGATGCTACGTAGCTGTTGCTCGACCTGCTGCCACATCAGCGGCGCAAGGTGTGGCCGCTCCCAGCTCAGGGCCAGCACGGCTTCGGACAGGTTGTTGATCAGCAGGCAATAGGTGATGCGGCTCCAGCCCTGCTCGCGGGTGTAGGTCAGTGACTGCCGAATGCGTGGGTGCAAACCGACTTCGATGGACTTGATACCCAGTTCGTCGGTGAGTTTGACGCCTTCGAAGTCGCGCAACAGCAACTGTCGAGGCTGGCCGTTATCGTGAATCAGCACGGCGTTCTGCAAATGCGGCTCCATCACCACGCCATGGTTGAAGAACAGCGCCATGACCGGACGCAGCAGCAAGGCCTGATACTGGTCGAACCAGACCAGCAGATCCTCATCATCGAGTTCCGAGCCTTTGAAGTTTTGCAGGAAGTCGTGCACCAACGGACGTGAGCGCAGATCGCGGGCGAACAGCGTGCCCGCCATCACACTGCGGTCGGCGCCGGAACGGCGGCAGAAGTTTTCGCGCAGAATCGCGCCGGTCTGCTCGCGAAACCAGTGGGCATCGGTTTCGCTGACCCCTTTGGGCGCCCAGCTCATGGAGCCGGGTTCAGCCACCGTGGACAGCCCGCCAAGGGTCTCCGGTCTGGTTTGCTGCAGGCGCTGGAACAGCTCGTCGATGATCAGCGTGCTTTCCAGCTCGTACCAGGCGTTTTTCCTGACACAGTTGGTGATGCGCACGTTCAGCGAACCCTTGATGAAATAGTCGTGCCCTTCGATGTACCAGGTGCGCATCGAAGCCGTCGGACTGGCCAGCGGTCCGCTGGTACCAAGGTCGGTGACTTCACCCAGCTCGAGCAGACGCTGCACACGACGATCCTGCATGAACAGCTCGGCCTGCACCGGATGCATGCAGATCAGCGCGTGGCCGGGCCGGGCTTTTGCCTGATCGACAAAACCGGCCATCACTTGTGCTTCGCTCAGACCATTGGAACTGATCCGAAGCCCCTCCATCGGCACTTCAAACAGGTGAAGCGCGGTTTTTGCCTGAAACTCCGGCGCGTAGGTTTCCTGTGCCAGATGTTCGGGCCACAGGCGCGCCTTGGGCGCGGGGTGATTGGGATGCCCGAACCAGAGGCCTTGCTCGCTTGCCAGGTATCCGCTCAACGGCTCCGGGTGCTCGCCGGTCATGTTATGGGCGACAATGGCGGCCGTCAGGTGCTGGCTTTGCATGACCTGATCCAGCAGTTCGTCGTTGCTGGCGCGGGTCATGTACTCACAGGCGCTCAGCAACTGCTGGACGAATTCAGGAAAGGCCGGGCATTGCCAACTGCCTTGTCCACGCCGGGCATAGACGTCGGACAGATAGCGATGGCTGCCCAGGCCGTCGCGGCGGTCTACCAGTACGAAGAATTGTTGCTTATTGGGCAGGCTGATGGTCAGCGGGATGCCTTTCCAATGACCGCCATCGACAAAACAGCCAGGCGCGATGCCCTGCATGCCCTGGGGCCAGGTGTAGTGAAGGCAGTTTTCCGGCAGTGCAAATTCCTTTATCAGGCAATTGAGTAACGCGCGGGTCGTCGCCAGCTCGCTCACCATAGTTGATAAAACGGTGCGATCGGTATTAGTCATGTCTGCTCCACAGTCGCTTTACGCTTACTGTCTAAGTGACATCGCAACAAGTGTCAGATAATCATCTGCTGCGAAAACAACTCAAGCATTTGCCCGGCTTATCATTCGGTACGATAAACCCTTCAGCAAACACACTGCGTTTGTTCGGCCCAAACTTCCGAACGGGGCCGACAGATTTGAATGAAAATGAACGCGGTGACGTTAGTGGGTGCGCAATTGAATTAATGCGGCCTTGAGTGCCTGTTCGAATCGCTGGACAACCAACTGGCACTGTTCGTCTGTAATGATCAGCGGCGGTAACAGGCGGATGACGTTACCGTTGCGGCCACCGCGTTCCAGTAACAGGCCCTGTTTGAAACAGTGCTGCTGAATGACCAGCGCAAGTTCGGCGTCGGTCGGAAAGCTGCCGAGGCGATCTGCCGGTTTGCGCTCGTCGACGATCTCGATGCCAAGCATCAGACCGCGTCCACGTACCTGCCCCATGGCCGGGTAACGTTGTTGCAAAAGCGTCAGTTGATCCTTGAGCCACTGTCCGCGTCTGGCGGCCTGACCGGCCAGGTTCTGGCGCTGCAGCACTTCCAGTGTCGCGAGACCGGTGGCCATTGCCATCTGATTGCCGCGGAAGGTGCCCGAATGGTTGCCCGGCGCCCACGCGTCGAATTCACGCCGGATGCCCAGCACGGCGAGCGGCAAGCCGCCACCGACCGCCTTGGACATGACGATGATGTCCGGTTCGATACCGGCATGCTCGAACGCGAACATCTTGCCGGTACGGCCAAACCCGGCCTGCACTTCGTCAAGAATCAGCAGGATGCCGTGTTTACGGGTCACCTCGCGGATCTGCCGCAACCAGCTGTCCGGGGCAGGATTGACGCCGCCCTCGCCTTGCACGGCTTCCAGAATCACCGCAGCGGGAAGCGATACGCCACTTTCGACGTCTTCGATGAACTGGGTGAAGTAGTAACTCAGCGCCTCTGTACCGGCTTCGCCGCCCAGACCCAGAGGGCAGCGGTATTCGTGCGGGTAAGGCAAAAATTGCACGCCGGGCATCAGGCTGGCGACCGCATCTTTCGGCCCGGTGTTGCCGGTCAGCGCCAGAGCGCCGTGGGTCATGCCATGGTAGGCACCGGAGAAGCTGATGATATTGCTGCGGCCCGTCGCGGTTTTCGCCAGCTTGATCGACGCTTCCACCGCATCGGCGCCGGACGGGCCGCAGAACTGCAGGCAATAGTCGCGGCCCTGCCCAGGCAGCAGACTCAGCAGTGTTTCACTGAAGGCATCCTTGACCGGCGTGGTCAGGTCCAGCGTGTGCATCGGCATTCCCGATGTCAGGAAGCTGTCGAGGCTGGCCATGATCGCTTCATGGTTATGCCCCAATGCCAGCGTTCCAGCGCCTGCCAGACAATCCAGGTACGTCGTGCCTTCGACATCCGTTACCCACAGGCCGTGTGCCTTGGCAATCGCCAATGGCAACTTGCGCGGATAACTTCGTACGTTGGATTCAAATCTCGCCTGTCGGGCCAGATAGTTGGCATTGGTTTTATGCGAAGACGTAGTAGAGTTCAATAAGCCATCATTCAACATGGGGTAACCCTCGCTAAGTTCGGGATGCAAACTATTCTCATTTCCATAAAACTGCAAGTCTGTTACTGGAATTTAATTTTGAATTCAACAAGACACTGGCTACGCGCTGATTTAATTGAGCGCGCACAGTATGACGCCAATAGAAAACTGGATATTCGATACATCTCTGACCGCATACATCAGTGTGCGTAAGTGGTTACTTTTTAAAGGCCACACGTTGGCTGCGTTATAAGCAGGGCGTTTATTCAGCCGACACTTTGCATGGCGCTCTCTCTATCAGAGTCGTTCCGCATTGAGTGATGAAGCGCAGGTGCCCGTCCCTGGGCAGCGCATGAATGATTGATCAGAAGCCCACAGTGGCCGAGATCAGATAGGTTCGGGGTGTCGCGAGCGTCAGGCCCGGCTCGCTGTCATCCGAGGCGCCGGCAGAGCTCCAGTACCGCTTGTCCATGACGTTCTCGACGTTGGCGCGCAGCGTAACGGTCTTCTGATCGACCTTGAAGGCGTAGCGTGCGCCGACGTCGAAACGCTCGGACGAATCGATGTCCTTGGTATTGGCCTGATCCAGATACTGAGAGCTGGTATAGATACCCCGCCCGGTCAGCGTCAGGCCCTGCACGGTCGGCACGTCCCATTCGGCACCGACATTGACGTTGTATTCGGGCGTGGCAGGCGCACGGTTGCCGTCGAAGGTGCCACCCGTGGTGTTTTTCAGCTCACTGTCGATGTACATCACACCGCCCAGCAGGCGGAAGCCCTTGAGCGGCTCGCCGAACATGGTCAGCTCTACGCCATTGTTCTCGCGCTTGCCGTTCGGCCCGAACACGCGGGAGGCGGCATTGGTTTCGTAGGCTGGCTGCTTGATGCGGAACACGCTGCCGGTGAAAGCGAACGATCCCAAGTCATATTTGGCACCCACCTCGACCTGACGGCTGATGAAGGGCGGGAAGATCTCGTCTTCGTTGATCGAGGTCGACGGTGCGATCTTGCCCTGGCTCAGGCCTTCCATGTAGTTGGCATACACCGACAACTCATCGGTCACCTTGTACAGAATGCCGCCGGACGGCGAGACCTTTTCCTCATCGTAAGCCGTGTCGCCCTTGACGTTGTTGGTCCAGTCATCGACCTTGACCCGCTGCCAGCGTGCGCCCAGGGTCAGCAGCAGACGATCATCGAAAAAGCCCAGCGTGTCGGACAGCGCCAGACCGCTGAAGCGGTTTTCGGTGTAGACCTTGTCATCCCTGCGCGTCGGGTTGGCTGGCGTCGGTGTGTCTACCGGGTTGAACAGGTTACTCGGAGACGCGGCGTAGCGGGCACCCCCGTTTTCGAAGTCCATGTAGAAGTAGCTGGCCGCCAGATTCACTTCGTGACTGACCGGACCGGTCTTGAACCAGTTGCGCACACCGGCCGTGGCCGTGCGCACGTTTTCGTCGCGCGTAAAATCGCGCGGCTGAACGCTGAAGTTGCCCGCATCGTTGGTGATCGAAACCGCATGGCGCAGAAAGTCGTGGTCGCTTTTGCGTGCACCGACGCCGCCGTACAGCATCACGGAATCGTTGACATCGTATTCGGCGTTGACCATGCCGAACGTGTCCTCGGTGCGTGCCTTGCTCCAGGATTGCGCATAGTTGTCACGCACATCGTTGGCGTTGGGCACCTTGGCGTTCGGGCCGATCTGTACGCGCTCCTGGGGTGCATCGGTGTTGCGCTCGGTGTGCCCGATGTCCGTGGACAGACGCAGACGCTCGCCACGGAAATCCAGTCCCAGGACCGCCATCTGGCGGTCGACACTCTGGTGGTCCCAAGTGGTGTCGCCGGACTGCTTGACACCGTTGAAGCGGATACCGAACTTGTCTTCATCGCCAAAACGGCGGGCGATGTCCACGGCCCCGCCGACCTGGCTGTCCGAGGCATAACTGCCGGTGAATTCGGTGATGGGTTTGTCTGTAGCGCGCTTGGGTACCACGTTGATGCCGCCGCCGACACTGCCGCGCGGCGAAATGCCGTTGACCAGTTGGCTCGGGCCTTTGAGGATGTCCACGCGCTCGGCCATTTCCATGTCGATCGTGTAGGTCGGCAGGATGCCGTACAGGCCGTTGTAGGAAACGTCGCTGTTGAAGAGGCTCAAGCCGCGAATAGTGAACTGCTCGTAGCGTCCGCCTGCCGGGTTGGTCGCACGTACCGAAGGGTCGCTGGCGATCAGGTCACCCAGCGTGCGGGCCTGCTGGTTCTTCACCGCTTCCTGGGTGTAGGTGGTCATGCTGAACGGCGTGTCCATGAAGTCACGCGCACCGAGCATGCCTTGCGAGCCGCGGCGTGCAACCTGACCGCCCGCATAGGCTTGGCCGTCAGTCGTGCCGCCAGCACCGAGAATCGAGGTGGGCGCCAGCTCCAGGCTGCCGCTGCTCGGCGCCGGAACCAGCGTATAGGCCTGCTCTCCCACTGACACCAGTTGCAGGCCTGAGCCTTGCAGCAGACGCGCGAAGCCTTCCTCGACCGCGAAGTCTCCGGACAGTCCTGCGCTGTTGCGTCCGTTCACCAGCGCAGGGTCTACGGAAAGGTTTACCCCGGCCAGTCCCGCAAAACGGGTCAGCGCGGCGCTCAGGCTGCCAGCGGGAACTTCGTAGGCGCGGCGCCCTGACGTTTCCGCCCAGCTGTTCGAGATGAACAGCGGGCTGGAACTGAGGGTCAGCAACAGGCTGAAGTGCAAAAGCGGACGTAAACGATAAGGAGGCACTGCGGACATGTAGGGAAGCTCTCGTAGTTTTTTGTTCACTTACCTGGAATGACCAGTGAGGCGAAAAAAAGGGACAGGCTTCACGCACTATTTTTTGCAGAAAGATTTTTGCGAGGCACCAGCGTCACCCAATAGCGGGTACGCATATGCACATCCACCTGCAGGCTGGCGGCCAGCAGCGAAAGGACACGGTCCGTATCGTCGAGCCGGAAACTGCCTGTGACGCGCAAGGCATCAAGTCCGGGTTCCCAACGCAACAGCCCTGGCCGGTAACGACCAAGTTCGCGCAGGAAACTGCCCAACGACTGGTTCTGAGCGGTCAGCACGCCGTCGCGCCAGCCCGGCAACAGGGCGTCGAACGCGCTGACCGACCCTGCTCCGTTACGCTGAAGGCTGATCTGCTGCTGCGCATGCAGGTCCAGTTCAGGCCCTTGCAGCGGCTGCAGTCGCACGCTGCCACTGACAACCGAGACCCGGCAATCGTTGGCGTTGAGACGCACGCAGACTTCGCTTCGGCTGACGATGATCCTGCCGTACGGAACCTCGATGGTCAGCGGCGTACTGCCGGACACCTTGAGCGCCATCTCGCCGCGAACCAGCGCTACCTGCCGGGTATTCAGGTCGACGTTCACGGCGCTGTCGGTGTTCAGTTGCAGAACGCTGCCGTCCGCCAACGCAAGACGCTTGTGTTCGCCGATAGAGGTTTGCAGGTCGGCGCGCCAGACATCAATCGGTAATTGCCGGCCCAGCAGCCAGACGGCCGGAACCAGCGTGGCCACTCCAAGCGCTCTTTTTAGCGCTGCGCGCCGTGCCTTGTCGGGACGATCGAGGGTGGCCATCGCAAGGTGAGACGGCAGGCCGAAAAAACGCTTGCGCAGCTGTTGTGCCTTTTGCCAGGCGCGCTCGTGACTGCTGGCACTGTCGCGCCAATGCTGAAGTTTGACGTGGTCCTCGTCGCTCGCACCGCCGGACTCCAGCAGCGCAAGCCATTGCGCCGCTGCGCGTGCGACCTCCCGGTCTTGGCTGGACAGCGACTGACGCATCACCAGTCCACCAGCAGACAATGTTCGTAGGCGTGTGCCATGTAGCGTTTGACGGTGCGCTCGGAGACCTGCAAACGTTCGGCAATTTCGCGATAACCCAGGCCTTCGAGCTGGCTCCACAGAAATGCCCTGCGCACGACAGCGGACAGTCCGTCGAGCAACTCGTCCAGCGCCTGCAGTGTTTCCAGCAGCAGCCAGCGCTGTTCGGGAGATGGAGCGGCCTCTTCCGGCAACTGTGCCAAGGCTTCAAGATAAGCCTGTTCCAGACTGCGACGGGTATAGAAGTTGCTCAGCAGGCGCTTGCCGACGGTCAGCAGATAAGCACGAGGTTCCTGCATATCGGCGATCTGCTGTGAACTGGACAGCACGCGAAGAAACGTATCCTGGCTAAGGTCCGCAGCATCCCAGGCATTGCCCATGCGCCGTCTCAGCCAGCTTTCCAGCCAGCCATAGTGGTCGCGATACAGGGAATGTAGAGAATGGTCCGTTGACGTCGCTGCTTCGATCATGTCGAGAGGCCTTGCGCTATGGATGTGTCAAATGAGACTCATTCTAATTAGTGTTATATCCAGAGTCCACGCACTTTTTCGATCAGCCCCCCGTTACAGCTGGGCCGAGAGGCCGTCAAAACCGCGCAACGGCACGGTTTGTAACGGCTTGCTGGTGATCGAACCTTGACAGAATGTTGTGACGCTGAGCCTGCCAAGGCACACGGTGCGACGCGATCGGGCCGTTTTTCGACGCGGCCCTGCCTGATCAACGGGGCCCTGTCACACCGGTGTGTGACGGTATTGATGTCTGGCAAGCTTCCTTGCGCCTTCAGACGGTCTCGGCATCCTGGCTCTGCGGCCTGTCCGATCCCCCCAAAAAAATGAGCCTTCGCTTTTACGGCAGATAATTTCCTTTCGCTCTAAATCGTCATCTTTCGCAGGCACGCTAGTTGAACTAAATAAAAATATTAGTTTATGTGACTGCCAAGTCGTATTAACGTCTTAGAGACGTCAGTAGTTCTGAAATCATGGATGAGCAAGATGACCCCAACGCTACTTCCTCAAATCGGCAGGGCCATAGCCAGCATCGGCAGCGGCCATTTTTCAAGCATGTTTCACGAGTTGATCAACTCACAGTTGACCGTGGATGCGACCCACCTCTACTTGCTGCCAAGGCCTTGGCAAACACCGAAAGCGCCGGTGTCCACGGTGTTCAACGAAACCGTGACATCGCACCGGGCGGCCTCGCGCTTCACTGATTCCATTCAGTTGAATCCGGCCCAGGAATCGCCAAGTTACTGCTGCAAGATCACGGCGTTTCGCGGACGCCCGTCCAGTGATTTCTCGATGACCGAACGACGCCGCCTGGAGGACATTTCTCCGCTGCTGTTTTCGATTCTGGAAAAGCACGTAGACGCCCTGCAACTGGCCACCCTGGATGCCGAATCAAGGAAGCCCGAAGGTCTTGAAGACCGCTTCCACGAACGACTGCGTGAAACCGGGCTGGTGCTTTCCGAACGCGAACTGCAGGTCTGCGTGGGACTGCTGACAGGCCAGACCGCCATGGAACAGGCGGAGCGTCTGGCGCTCAAGGTGAGCACGGTGAGCAGTTACCAGCGTCGTGCAGCGGTCAAGCTGGGCATCAGCGGACGCAACTCGCTGATGCGCTGGATGTACGCCTCGCCCAACGATATATCATCGGGCGACCGGGCCCGAACGCCGCTTTTCAGTCCCGCGCCAGCGCTTCGATAGGGTCAAGCCTTGCTGCGTTTCGGGCCGGTACGAAGCCGAACAGCACGCCGATCAGCGTCGAGCAGGCAAATGCGGTGACCACCGAAGCCATCGAGAAGACCATTTCCCACTGTTTGACGAACAGCGTGAACAGGTAACCGATGCCGTAAGACAGACCGATGCCGATGACGCCACCGATCAGGCAGACCATGACCGCCTCCACCAGAAACTGCTGACGGATATCCGACTGTCGAGCACCCACAGCCATGCGAATCCCGATCTCCCGAGTTCGCTCGGTGACCGACACCAGCATGATATTCATCACCCCGATCCCCCCCACCACCAACGAGATCACGGCGATCAACGACAGCAGCAACGTCAGTGAGCGGCTGGTTTTCTGCACCGTCTGCATGACGCTGTCCAGGTTGTTGGTGAAAAAATCCTTGGTGCCGTGACGCTGCAGCATCAGCGCCTTGATTTCCTCTTCCACGACCTTGCTGGGCATGCCGTCCTTGACCCGCACGCTGATGCTGTCCAGATGGCGCTGGCCGAGCACACGTCCGGCGGCGGTTTCGTAGGGCATCCAGATGTTGAGCGTATTGCCTGCAATGAACAGGTTCTTGTGATCACTGGTGACGCCAATCACCGTGCACGGCAGCTTGCCGATCAGGATGACCTTTCCTAACGGATCAACGCCCGGGCCGAACAGACGCTGGGCGGTGTTGTGGTCCAGCACCACGACCTGCGCCTGGCGCCGGGCATCCTGATCATCAAAGGTGATGCCGGCTGCCAGTTGAATGTTGCGAACCTGGAAGTAGCGACTGCTGACGCCATTGAGTTGCGCATCGACGTCGATGTTGCGGTAGCGCACCAGCATGCTGCGCCCGACCACCGGGGTGGCGCTGTCGATGTAATACATCTGATTGAGCGCCGTGACGTCTGATGGCAGCAGCGTCTCGATGGACTTGGCCCGACTGTCGCCAAAGTTGCTGCCCGCATAAATGTCGATGGTGTTGCTGCCAATCGACTGAATGTCCTTGAGCACGTAACGCTTGGCGCCTTCGCCGATGGCCGAAATGGAGACCACCGAGGTGATGCCGATGATGATCCCCAGCATCGTCAGCAGCGTGCGCATGCGGTGCGAAATCAGCGCGATCCAGGCCATGTTGAACGCTTCGCGAAACAGGCCGAAGCTGGCGATAATTCGGCGCCTGGCGGTGGCCGGTTGTTGCAGCGCAGGCTGGGGTTCAGCCACCGGCTGCACACGTGGCGCGGTGCGTTTGTCACTGATGATTTCACCATCGCTGACTTCGATGACCCGCTCGGCATTGGCGGCGACCTTCGGGTCGTGGGTCACGAGGATGACGGTGTGCCCCATCGCGTGGAGTTCCAGCAGGATGCGCATGACCTCCTTGCCGCTGGTGGTGTCCAGTGCGCCGGTCGGTTCGTCGGCGAGAATCACCTCGCCGCCGTTCATCAACGCCCGGGCAATACTGACCCGCTGCTGCTGCCCACCCGACATCTGACTCGGGCGGTGCTCAAGATGCCCGCCCAGCCCGAGGCGCGTCAGCAACTCTTGGGCACGCTGATGACGCCCGGCCTGGGAGGTGCCCGCGTAAACCGCCGGAATTTCGGTGTTACGCACGGCGTCCAGATGCGGCAGCAGGTGGTAACGCTGGAAAATGAAGCCGAAGTGATCGCGCCGCAAGGCGGCCAGCGCATCGTCATCCAGGTCGCGGGTCTGCTGACCCGCGACCCGATAGATGCCGCTGCTGGCGTTATCGAGGCAACCGAGAATGTTCATCAGCGTGGATTTGCCCGAGCCGGAGGCACCGATGATTGCTACCAGTTCACCGGCGTGAATCGCCAGATTGATCTGCTTGAGGACGGTAACCTCGCGGTCTCCGGCCATGAAGCTGCGACTCACGTTCTCCAGTTGCAGCAAAGGCTGCTGCGAGGCAATCGAGGCTTCATGCAGGTCGGCGACTTCTACCTTCTGGTTCATATCAAACCCCTGCCACAACCGCTGTCGGGTCGCCTATGACCACCTGATCACCTTCGACCAGCCCGTCCTTGATCTCTGCCTGCACATTGTTGTTGATGCCGACCTGAACCTTGCGCTCCTGAGCGAAGCCCTTTGCATCCACCACCCGCACAAACGAAGAGCCCTCGCTGGTCCGCGACCCCAGCGCGGCTACAGGTACGGTGATCGCGTTGCGCGCCGTGCCCAGAACGATGCGCACCTGCGCAGTCATGGCGATGCGCAGACGCTGATCCTGATTGGGCACCTCGAACAACGCGTTGTAGAACACCGCTGAATTCTGCCGGGAAGCCGAGCTGCCGCTTTCGGTTTCCAGGTAATCCTGCGGCGCGGGCTCGGTGCCGCGCAGCTTGGCGTAGTAGCGTTTGTCCTCACCCAGGATCGTGAAATAGACCTCCTGCCCCGGCGTGATATGGATAACGTCCGCCTCCGACACCTGAGCCTTGATGGTCATGGTGTCCAGATCGGCCAGTTTCAGCAGCACCGGTGCCAGTTGCTGAGCGATGACGGTCTGACCCTCCTGCGTGACGATACCGACCACATCACCATCGATAGGCGCAATGATGCGTGTATAGCCCAGATTGACCTTGGCGGTGTCGATCTGCACCTGAGCACTTTTGATTTCAGCGTCCAGCGCGCGCACGTTCGCCTGCTGCATGTCGTAATCGGATTCGGCGCTTTCGAAGTCCTGACGGGATACCGACTGATCGGTCTGTAATTCCTTGTAGCGGTCATAGAGGCGCTTGGCCTGTTTCATCTGAGCCTGCGCCGAGGCCCGCTGAGCCTTGAGTTTTTCCTCGTCCACCTCGGCCTGGCGCAACGTGTTGCGCAGCACCAGCGGATCGATCTCGGCCAGCCACTGGCCTTTCTTGACCTTGTCGCCCAGCTTGACCTTGAGCGACTTCAATTGCCCCGACACCTGAGCGCCGACATCCACCTGCTTGATGCCTTCCAGTACGCCCGTGGCGAGTACGGCGTTTTCGATGTCACCACGCTCGGCCTTTGCGGTGATATACGCGGGCGGTTTGGCCGGTGCCTCGACGGCATACAGCACAACGCCCGCTACCACTACCAGCGCAGTGATCAATCCCGTCTTGCGTAATTTCGACTTGTTCATAGAGGCCTGCTGATCCTTGAAGATCGCGCCCGCTCAATGGGCGACGACTGATTTACCGTTTTCCATGCGCAGCCCCGGAGCAGGCCGGATGCCTGCCACCGGGGTTTCATTCAGGGGTTCATGAGAGCGGTTCCCGGACACTGACGGGCTGCCTGTCGTACCACCATGCGGCCAGGCTGTAGACGTCGGGCGTCTTGAGGATGCTGAAATGATCGCCCGGACCGTTCCACAGCGTCAGTTGCGGCAATACCTGCTGCCAGCCCTGAGTCATGTCGCTCCGCTCGACACGATTGGCCGCGGCATCCAGAGCGGGATCGGTCAGCAGCACCAGACTCGCTGGCCCTGCATAGCCGATTTCCGGTCGGTACAGGGTGCGCAAGGCGCTGGAGAATGTGCGCACGATCCCGTTCAGCGCCTGGGGCGCAATCCGCGAGGACAGCAGACCGACGCGCACCATGGCTTCGCGAAGCTGCAGAGACTGAACCGCATCGTCAGCGTCGGCAAAGGCCTGCGTATCAAGCTCGAGGTTCTTGCCGCTGGACAATTGCAGTGCATTGATCAGCCGCTGCACCGCCGCCGTGGCGGTGTATGGCTTGCTGCAGGTCGTCGTGTTGCCGGGCGCTTCGCTGTCGATCAGGGTCAGCGAAAGCACTTCGCGCCCCTGTGCCTGCAGCCTGCCTGCCATGGCATGCGCCACCCAGCCGCCAAACGAATGCCCCACCAGATGCAACGGGCCGTGCGGGTACAGACCCTCGATTTCCCGCACGTAGCTTATGGCGGCCGCTTCGACACGGCTGTGAGGCACGTAACGGCCTTCCAGTCCGCGCGCCTGGAAGCCATAGATCGGCCAGTCAGGCCCCAGCGCTTCGGCCAGACCGATCAGGCTGGTGACACTGTCGCCCGCGCCAGGCACGCAAAACAGTGGCGCCCGGGCATTCTGTCCGCTCTGTATGGCCAGCAACGATTTGTGGACCTGGGACGGCTGCACAGCAGCGGCCTGAGCGGCCAGTGCCTTGCCGAGTGCCTGCCCCAGCACCTGAACATGAGGTGCCTGCATCATGCTCATGTGATCACCCGGCACGCTGACGCAATGCAGTTGCCCGGCAGGCACAACCTCGGCCCAGCCGTGGTTGGAATCCTGCCCGCTGGCTGCATTGCTCGGTGCATTCTGTAACTGTTCGGCGCGGAACAGATGCACCGGCAGGTTCACGGGTTCGAGCCGGTAGTGAGCCAGCGCATGACCGTGGGCCAGCTCGCGCTCCAGGTAATGACGCAGTTGCAGATCGCTCGCCTGTGCCAGGTCCGGATACAGCAATTGCTCATCCCGGCACAGTTGCAACAGCGATTCGAATGCCGGCACGTCGGCCTGCTCCTGCAGAGTCACCAGGCGCATCAGCGGAGTGATGCCCGCCTTGCCCTGCGCCTGCCAGTACGCTGCGCAATGCGCCAGCAATTCACGCTCAAGCAGGTTTGGCCCCTCCCACCGCGCCTTGCCCTGATCGGTCAGGCGCGGCACATAGCTGTCCAGCAGACCGATGAAGGAAACCGTTTCATCCATGCCCAGCAGTTGCGTGGCCACTTCATAAGCCAATACACCGCCGAACGACCAGCCCGCCAGACGATAAGGCCCGTGCGGTTGCACACTGCAAATTCGCTCAATCAACCCTGCTGCCAGCCCTTCCAGCGTATTGAGTTGCGGTTGTCCCAGGCCAATACCGGGCAGACCGTAAATCGGGAAATCGCCTTCAAGATGCTGGCCCAGCACCGGGAAGTAGGCGTCCAGACCGGTGAAATCATGAATCAGGAACAGCGGCGCATTATTGCCGCCCTCTCGCACCGTGATCACCTCAGGTATTTCAGCGATGCCGTCAGGTCGTTGCTCGAGCAACCCGGCCAGTGCTGCGACGCTTGGGTGCTGGAACAGCTCGGCCAGACTCAGCGACAGGCCGGATTTCTGGATCAGGCTGACCAGACGGATTGCCAGCAACGAATGACCGCCCAGCTCGAAGAAGCTGTCGTGACGGCCGATCCGCTCAACCTCCAGCACCTCGGCCCATAGCCCGGCCAGGCGCTGTTCCATCGGTGTCTCGGGTGCCTGATAGGCGGCTGTTGCAAGCGCATCCAGACTCGGCACCGGCAGTGCCTTGCGGTCCACCTTGCCATTCTGGGTCAGCGGCAGTGCATCCAGCGCTACATAAGCGGCAGGCACCATGTACTCAGGCAGAAGGCCCGTGAGATGCGCCCGCAAGGTGCTTGCGTCGAGCGGCGCAGCAAGGCAGGTGTAATAAGCCACCAGGCGCAATCCACCCTCTTCCAACTGCCGCGCCACCACTACGGCTTCGCCGATGCCCGGATACGACGCCAGTTGCTGCTCGATCTCGCCCAGTTCGATACGTATCCCACGAATCTTCACTTGGTCGTCATTGCGCCCCAGGTACTCCAGCGTCCCATCAGCCAGCCAGCGAACCAGGTCGCCGGAGCGATACATCCGCGCATTCGGCTGCTCGCTGAACGGGTCATCGAGGAAGCGTTCGGCGGTCATCTCCGGACGGTTCAGATACCCCCGGGCCACACCGTCTCCGCCGATGTACAACTCGCCGGGCACGCCCAACGGGACCGGCTGGCAACGCGCATCCAGCACGTAAAGGCGTGCGTGTGACAACGGTTTGCCGATGTGCAGCACACCGCCCGCAGACATCTCGCCGGAGCTGGCCACGACCGTGGTTTCGGTCGGGCCATAGTTGTTGATCACCGCAAAACCGGGGTCGCGAGGGAACTGACGCAGACGGTCGCCGCCGATCAACAGCGTGCGCAGCGTCGGATGACGCAGCTCGCGACTGAACGCGTACTCGGCGACCGGCGTCGGCAGGAAGGCAACCTGCAGCGGCTGGGCCATCCACCAGTCGAGCAACGCGTCCAGTTGCTCGTTGCCGATAGCCGCGGGCGGTACATGCAAGGTTGCCCCGGCACACAGCGCTGGCCAGACTTCCCAGGCCATGGCATCGAAACCGAAGCCGGCGACGCTGGCGGTATGGCTGCCGACGTGCAGATCGAAGGCCTGACAATGCCAGTCCACCAGATTATTGAGGGTCCGGTGCTCGACCATCACACCTTTGGGCAGACCGGTGGAGCCCGACGTATAGATCACGTACGCCAGATGGTCGATGGTCAGGTGCGCAACCTGCGGATTGTCCGCACGCATTGGCCACTCGACGCGGTCCAGTGCCACAACGGGCACGTTCAGGTCCACAAGCCGCTCCAGCAGATCGACTTGAGTCAGCAACACTACTGGCGCGCTGTCTTGCAGCAGGTAGCCCACGCGCTCGTCCGGGTGACCCGGATCGACCGGCACATAACCGGCACCGGCCTTGAGCACAGCCAGCAGCCCGATCAGGGTGTCCAGCCCACGGCACGCCATCACCGCCACGCGGTCGTCAGGACGCACACCCAGCCCGATCAAATGATGCGCGAGGGCGTTGGCGCGACGGTTCAATTCGCCGTAGCTCAGACGCTGATCGCCCACTTGCGCCGCTACGGCATCAGGTACCAAGGTTGCCCGATTCTCGATGCGTTGATGAATGGTGAACGCGCTGTCAGGCTCGGTGCGCCGCACATTAAAGCCGTTCAACAACTCGATGCGCTCGGCAGCGGGCAACAGATCCAGCGTGTCGAGGCCCATGCGCGGCGCCTGCGCCAAGGTCTCAACCAGTGCTTCAACGGCACAGACCATGTAGGCACAGATACGTCGCGCATCAATGCCTGCCGAGGTGAGTGCGGTCAGGTCGAAGCCTTCGCCCAGATCATCGACACTCAGGGTCAGCGGGTAATTGCTGCGCTCATCGGCCTCAAGCAGCTCGATGCCCTGCCAGGCTTCGCTGGCCGGGGCGTCGGCAGCTGCAGGCGCCGCGCTGTGACGGTAATTGAGCAATGCGCTGAACAGCGGCGCACCGGCCGGCAGCGCGCTGCAGCGTTGTGCAAGTGCCAGCGGCGCGTGTTCATGTGCCAGCAGACCGCTCAGGCGACGGTGGGCCTGAAGCACAGCCTCCTGCGCCGACTGCCCCACGAGATCAATACGCAGCGGCAAGGTATTGATGAACACTCCCAGCGTGCGCTCCACGCCTTCTCCGCCTTGCAGCCGGCCAAGCAGGACGGTGCCGAACACGATCTTTTCACGACCGGACAACTGTCCCAGCACCTGCGCCCAGGCCAGGTGCATCAGACTGGCAGCACTGACGCCGAGCACGCGTGCCTGATCTCGCACCTTGCGACTCAAGTCAGCCGTCAGTGGCTGCCTGGCTTCACCCGGCACGTCAGCACCCGGTAACCAACCCTGGCCGTAAGGCAGGGTCGGCTCGTCCAGATCACCCAGTTGCTCGCGGAAGAACAACTCGTGCCCCTGATCGCCCTGCCCCTGCAACGTCTGGGCAATGTAATTGCGATACGGCACCGGCGCAGGCAACTGCGCTTCCTGATCAAGCAGCATCGCCTGCAGTTCGTGGCTCAGCAGCTCCAGCGCCATGTGATCCATGATCAGGTGATGGAACAGCAACACCGCCACAATCCGTCCGTTGGCCGGATCATCCGCGTGTATCAGACGCAGCAGCGGCGCCTGCTCAAGCCCAAGAGGCTCTGCCCTGACGAGGTCATCCAGTGCCACTTCGATCACCGGCAGCGTGGCCTGGCGCCAGACCACCTGCACGGGTGTTTCCAGCCCTTCCCAACACAGTGAAGTGCGCAGCACGTCGTTGCGGGCGATCACCCGCTGCAAGGCTGTGCAGAATGCGTTCAGGCGCGAACGGTCAGTGAAGGCAAAACGGGCCTGCAACTGATAGGGATCGTCGCCACCTGCGGACAAGTGGTGATAGAAGATACCGGCCTGCAGCGGCCCCAGTGGATAGATGTCCTGCACGTTGGCCACGCCACCCGGAACGCTAGCGACGATCAGATCGATGTCGGCCTGTTCCAGCGCCACCAGCGGCAGCATGTCCGGCGTGATGCGCAGGCAACCCGGTTCGATCGGGTTGGCGGGCACCTGCGTTTGCTGGCTGTTGCCAATCGCAGCCGCCAGTGCGGCCAGCGTCGGCTGCGCGAACAGGGTGCGAATATCAGCATCGAGCCCCTGACGACGCATCTGCGCGATCAGGTTCACGGCCAGCAGCGAGTGTCCGCCCAGTTCGAAAAAGTGGTCATGACGCCCCACCCGCTCGACGTGCAGCAATGAACTCCAGATCTCGGCCACGGCTGTTTCCACCGCCCCCTGGGGTGCTTCGTAATCCCGACCCGGCAGCGCGTCGCGATCCGGTACTGGCAAGGCGCGACGGTCGACCTTGCCGTTGGCCGTCAGTGGCCAGGCGTCCAGGCGGACCAGTGCGCCGGGCACCATGTAGCCCGGCAGCACCGACAGCAAGGCAGCCCGCAGTTCGGACACCGGGGTCGACAGCGAGCCGTCGCGTTCAATGAAATACGCTGCAAGCCTTGGCTGGCCCGGCTCGTCTTCACGAGCAACGACCAACGCCTCTTCGATGCCCGGCAACTGGCTCAATTGAGCCTCGATCTCGCCCAGCTCGATACGTACGCCACGGATCTTCACCTGATCGTCGTTGCGCCCCAGGTATTCCAGCGTGCCATCGGCGTTCCAGCGGGCCAGGTCGCCGGTGCGGTACATGCGCGCTTCGCAGTTGCTCTGGAACGGATCACGCAGGAAGCGCTCGGCCGTCAGGTCCGGGCGATTCAGGTAGCCCCGCGCCACGCTGTCACCGGCCACATACACCTCGCCCGCCACGCCCAGCGGCACCAGTTGCTGGCGCTCGTCGAGCAGGTACACGCGGGTGTTGGCGATGGGTTTGCCGATGTCGAGGCTGCCGTCGGGCAGCAGACGTCCCGACGTCGCGACCACCGTGGCCTCGGTCGGGCCGTAGTTGTTGATCACGGCAAAGCCCGGATCGCGGTGGAACTGGCGCAGACGGTCGCCGCCGATCAGCAGCGTGCTCAAGGTCGGATGACGCAGGTCACGGCTGAAGGCGTATTCGGCGACCGGTGTCGGCAGGAACGCCACCTGCAGCGGCTGGGCGATCCACCAGTCGAGCAAGGCATCAAGCTGTTCGTTGCCCACCTCCGCAGGCGGCAGGTGCAGGGTCGCCCCGGCGCACAGCGCGGGCCAGACTTCCCAGGCCATGGCGTCGAAACCGAAACCGGCGACGCTGGCCGTGTGACTGCCAGCGCGCAGGTCGAAGGTTTGACAATGCCAGTCGATCAGGTTGTTCAGCGTGCGGTGCTCGACCATCACGCCTTTCGGCTGGCCGGTGGAGCCCGAGGTGTAGATCACGTAGGCCAGGTGCGCGCAAGTCAGCCCTGCCACCTGCGGAGTGTCCAGACGTTCCGGCCAGCCCGGCTGATCGAAGGCAATGACCGTCGCAGCCAGTTCCGGCACACGACTGAGCAATGCCTGCTGGGTCAGCACCACGTTTGGCGCGCTGTCGGTCAGCAGGTAGGCCACGCGTTCGTCCGGGTGTGACGGATCCACAGGCACATAGCCAGCGCCCGACTTGAGCACCGCGAGCATGGCCACCAGCGTATCGAGGCCGCGACGGGCCATGACGGCCACGCGGTCGTCGGGGCGCACGCCAAGGCTGATCAGGTGATGGGCCAGTGCGTTGGCACGCAGATTGAGTTCGCCGTAAGTCAGGCAACGCTCGCCGACTTGTGCCGCCACGCTCTCGGGCATGCTGGCAGCACGGGCTTCGATAATCGCGTGCACGGTCTGCTCGTCATCCACCGCCACAGCCGTTGCGTTGAGCGTTTCCAGCAGGTAATGCCGTTCCTGTTCGCCGACCAGCGCGATGCGGTCAAGCCGCGTCTGCTCATGCGTCGCCAGCGTTTCAAGAATCTGCACGAAGTAGTTCAGATACCGCTTCGCCGTCGCTTCGTCGAACAGTGCCGTGGCGTAGTCCAGCGACCCGATCAGGGTTTCGCCCCGCTCGCTCAGGTTCAGCGACAGGTCGAACTTGGACACCTGACTGACCTGTTCGACCGCAGCCACCACCAGACCACCAAGCGGTACGGCGGCGTGTTCACCCGGCATCCAGTTCAGCGTGGTCTGGAACAACGGGGCATGGGCCAGGCTGCGTGTCGGGCGAACCACTTCCACGACCTGCTCGAAGGGCAGGTCCTGATGGTCCTGTGCCTCCAGCACGCGCGCTTTGACCTGCGCCAGCAACGCTTCACCGCTCGGGCTGCCCGAGGTGTCGATGCGCACGGCCAGGGTGTTGACGAACAGGCCGACCAGGTCTTCCAGTTCAGTACGACCGCGTCCCGCCACCGGGCTGCCGATCACCACTTCGGCCTGACCGGACAGACGCGTGAGCGTCGTGGCCCAGGCGGCCATCAGTGCCATGTACAGCGTGACACCCTGGCGTTGCGCCAGTTTACGCAGATCTATCGTCAGCCTCGCCTCCAGTTGCAACGCCAGGCTTGCGCCTGCGAAATCCTGTTGTGCAGGACGCGGACGGTCAGTCGGCAAGGTGAGCAGTGTCGGCGCGCCTTCCAGCGTCTGACGCCAGTAGGCAGCCTGGTGTTGCAGGCGCTCGCCCGTCAGCCAGCGACGTTGCCACACGGCGTAATCGGCGTACTGGATCGCCAGCGGCGGCAGCGGGTCGGGCTGACCCCGGCAGTACGCCGGGTACAGCGCCAGCAATTCCTGTGTCAGCACACCCATCGACCAGCCGTCGGCGACAATGTGGTGCACGGTCAGCAGCAGCACATGACGCTCGTCGGCGACCTGCAGCAGATGAGCGCGGATCAGCGGCCCATTGGCCAGATCGAACGGTGCGACTGCCTCGGCGCGGACACGCGCGTCCAGATTGCGGGGAGCGTGGCGAATGTCCTCGACGAACAGCATGGCATCGGCAGACGTGGGCACGAACAGCACTTGCGCACTGTCGCCGCTTGCCACGAACCGGCTGCGCAAGGTCTCGTGGCGCTCGACTATACGTGCCAGGGCTCGCGTCAGTGCCGTCATATCGAGCGCGCCTTCGAGGCTCAGAGCCATCGGGATGTTATAGGCCTCGTTGCCGCCGTCCATCTGTGCCAGAAACCACAGCCGTTGTTGGGCGAACGACAACGGCATCGGCTGGTCGCGCTTCACCGGCAGAATCGAAGGCAATTCGCTGCGGGCCACACCACACAGCGCGGCGGCCACCGCAGCCAGCTCACCGAGAGCAAACAGCTCGCCCAATGGCAACTCCACGCCCAGTTGCTGGCGAACCTGAGACACCATGCGCATCGCCAGCAGCGAATGCCCGCCCAGATCGAAGAAGTGGTCGTGACGGCCGACTCGTTCGACCTGCAGCACCTCGGCCCAGATCTCGGCCAGTGCCACTTCGAACTCGCCTTCAGGCGCTTCGTAGTTCAGGCCGAACAACGCCGAACGCTCGGGTTTGGGCAGCGCACGGCGGTCCAGCTTGCCGTTGGCTGTCAGCGGCAGCGTCTTCAGCTCGATAAAGGCTGTCGGCACCATGTAGTCCGGCAGACTGGCCTGCAAATGCGCGCGCATCTGTTCCGGTGCAAGCAGCGTGTCTTCTTCATGACTGGTGTAATAGGCCACGAGCCGCACGTTGCCGGGCTCGTCTTCGCGAGCCAGCACCACGGTTTCGCCAATGCCCGGCAACTGGTGCAGGCAACTGACAATTTCACCCAGCTCAATGCGGAAGCCACGGATCTTGACCTGATCGTCGTTGCGTCCCAGGCATTCCAGCTGACCGCCTTCCATCCAGCGACCAAGGTCGCCGGTGCGGTACATCATGGCGCCCGGTTCATCGCTGAACGGGTCGACGAGGAATTTCTCGACGTTAAGGTCAGGGCGGTTCAGGTAGCCCAGCGCAACGCCATCGCCACCGATGTACAGCTCGCCCGTCACGCCCTTCGGTGCCAGGCGCTGATGGGTATCCAGCACATAGATACTGGTATTGCCAATCGGACGGCCAATCGGCACGCTCTCGTCGCCCTCGGACACGGCGCGCACTTCACAGGTCGTCGCGAAGGTGGTGGTCTCGGTCGGGCCGTAAACGTTGAACAGGCGCAGACCCTGCGCCCCGCCCAACAGCGCCCGATAACTGGCCGGGTCTGCGCGCTCACCGCCCGAAAGCAGCAGCCTGAGGCCTTGCAGGGCTTCCGGGATCTGCTGCACGTATTGGTTGAACAGCGCGGTGGTGATGAACAGCACGCTGATGCGGGCATCGCTCAGCAAGGCGCTGAAGCGAACCGGATCGACCAGTGTTTCGTGGTCGACCACACACAGCTGGCCGCCATTGAGCAAGGCGCCCCACACTTCCATGGTGCTGGCATCGAACGCCGGGTTGGACGCAAAAGCGACGCGGTCATGTTCGTTGAAATCGGCATAGCCATTATTCAGCACCAGACGAGCGATACCGCGATGCGGCACACGCACCCCTTTGGGCGCGCCAGTGGAGCCGGAGGTGTACATGACGTAGGCCGCCGTGTCCGAGCCGTGCGCCAATTCCGGGTCGTGGGCCGGCTGGCCGTTCAGGTTCAGGCTGTCCAGATCGATACGACGCGTCGTCGCGTTGATGGCCGTAGCGTTGCGGGTCAGCACGCAGACGGCCTGGCAGTCATCCAGCATGTATCTCTGGCGTTCTGCCGGTGCATTGACATCCAGCGGAACGAAGGTCGCGGCGCATTTGCTTACGGCCAGCTGAGCGATCAGCAGTTCCACTGAACGCGGAAGTACGATTGCCACATGGTCGTTGGGGACAATGCCCTGTTCGATCAGGTAATGAGCGAGGCGGTTGGCCTGCGCGTTCAGTTCACCGTAGTTCATCGAGCGCCGGCCATGCTCGGCGGCCACACGATCCGGATGTCGGGCGGCCCGTTGCTCGAACAGACCGTGTACAGACTGCTCGCGTGGGTATTCACGACGGGTGTCATTGAACGCGCTCAGCAGCTCCTGACGCTCGGCGGCAGGCAAAATGGCCAGCTGCGTCATGTCCGTGTCCGGCTGCTGTTCCAGCGCCAGAATCAGATGGGTCAGCGCTTCGTGCAGGTAATTGCAGATTCGCTGCGGCTCGATGCCCGACGTTGCCTGTGCCGTGAAACTGAAACCTTCGCCCAGATCATCGACGCTCAGGGTCAGTGGGTAGTTGCTGCGTTCCTCGGCGTTCAGTACCTCGATGCCTTGCCAGGCTCGCACGGTTTCGTCATCAACGGCCTTGTGTGCCGAGCTGTGACGGTAATTGAGCAGCGTGTTGAACAGCGGAGCGCCCGCAGGCAGTGCGCTGCAACGCTGAGCCAGCGCCAGTTGCGCATGCTCGTGGGTCAGCAGACCGGTCAACCTGCGGTGAGTGTCGAGTACCGCATTGCGCACAGACTGGCTGCCCAGTTCGATGCGCAGCGGCAAGGTGTTGATGAACACACCCAGCGCACGCTCCACACCCTCGGAGCCCTGCAGACGACCCAGCAGCACCGTGCCGAAGACCACGCTTTCTCGTCCCGACAGGTGCCCCAGTACCTGAGCCCAGGCCAGGTGCATCAGACTCGCGGCACTGACGCCCAGCAGACGCGACTGATCGCGCACCCTGTGGCACAGCGCATCGTCCAGCAGCAGACGCGCCTCGTGGGGAGCATCGTCCTGCGAGGCGAACGTCAGGCCATACGGCAGCGTCGGTTCATCAATGTCATCCAACTGTTCGCGGAAGAACGCTTCATGCGCGGCATCGTCCGGGCCTTGCAGCACCTGAGCGATGTAATTGCGGTACGGAACAGGCTCGGCCAGTTGCGCAGGCTCACCCAGCAGGATGCTTTGCAGCTCCTGGCCCAGTACATCGAGTGCCACGTGGTCCATGACCACGTGATGGAAACGCAGCACCGCAGCGATCAGCCCGGTGGCCGGATCATGGGCATATACCAGGTGCAGCAGCGGTGCCTGGGTCAGGTCCATGCGTGGCGCGTCGTCCAGCGTCTGCAGGTCAACCGCATCCACACGCAGCAGCGCCTTGCGCCACACGACCTGCACCGGGGCTTGCAAGCCTTCCCAGAAGAGCGCCGTGCGCAGTATGTCGTGACGCTCGATCACCTGTTGCAACGCACCGCAGAACGCGTCCAGACGTGTCGCGTCAACGAAGGTGAATCGAGGTTGCAGCAGGTACGGGTCGCTGTCGCCAGCGGCCAGGTGGTGATAAAGAATACCGGCCTGCAACGGCCCGACCGGGTAAATGTCCTGCACATTGGCTGCACCGCCAGGTACATGGGCGACGATGCGGTCGATGGCTTCCTGATCAAGCTGCACCAGCGGCAGCAGGTCCGGGGTGATGTAACGGCAGTCTGCATCGATCCGGTTTGCCGGGATCTGCACCGCGTTGTCGGTGCCGACCGCACTGGCCAGCGCAGCCAGCGTCGGCTGGGCGAACAGCACGCGGATGTCAGCGCTCATGCCCAGCTTGCGCATGCGTGCAATCAGCGTGACGGCGAGCAGCGAATGGCCGCCCAGTTCGAAGAAATGATCCTGACGCCCTACGCGGGCGACATTGAGCAGCTCGGCCCAGAGTTCGGCGATACGGGCTTCGGTTTCGCACAAGGGTGCCTCGTAGTGACGGCTCAGCACTGCGCTTGCGTCCGGCTCTGGCAGCGCGGTACGGTCCAGCTTGCCGTTGAGGCTCAGAGGCAAGGCGGCCAGCGCGACATAGGCCGTCGGCACCATGTAATCCGGCAGTTGCGCCAATACATGGGCACGCAAGGCATCGATGCCGGGCGCCGAATGACCTTCCCGGCAACTGAACCAGGCCACCAGACGCTCGCCGTGCAGCAGCACGGCCACTTCACGCAGCGCCGGATGGGCGCTGAGGCGTGCTTCGATCTCGCCTAGTTCGATGCGCAGGCCATGCAGCTTGACCTGGAAATCATTGCGGCCGAGAAACTCCAGTTGACCGTCTGCCCGCTGGCGAACCAGATCGCCGCTGCGATACAGGCGATCACCGGGTACGAACGGGCTGTCGATGAAGCGTTGTGCCTGCATGTCAGGCAGATTCAGGTAACCGCGGGTGACACCCGCACCGCCGATGTGCAACTGACCCACCACGCCCTGGGGCACTGGCTGGTCATAGTCATCCAGCACATACAGCCGCGTATTGCTGATTGCGCGACCGATCGGCAACGCTGATTCCGGAACCGGTTCATCGGCTTCCAGGGTCCATACGCTGCAGTCCACTGTCGCTTCGGTCGGGCCGTAGACGTTGTGCAGACGGACCTGCGGCAGGCGCAGGCGGACCTGTGCCGCCATGGCAGCGGTCAATTCGCCACCTCCGCAGACAATGTCGGTCAGGCTGATGCAACGGGCGCTTTCGTCAAGATCGACGAACTGTTGCAGCAGCGCGGGCACAAACTGCACCACGCTGACCTGACGGTCCTGAATTTCCTGGACGAGATAAGCCGGGTCACGTTGACCATCAGGGCGCGCCAACACCAGACGCAGACCTGCACACAGGGGCCAGAACAGTTCCCAGACCGATGCATCGAAACTTACCGGTGTTTTGTGCAGCAGCGCGCCGTTCGCCGCCGGCGGACACAGTTGCGAACTCCACTGCACCAGATTGCACAGGCCGCGATGTTCAACCATCACCCCCTTGGGTGCGCCGGTAGAGCCCGAGGTGTAGATCACATAGGCCAGGTGGCCTGCGCCCAATCCAGACACGATCGGGTTTTCGGGCGATTGCGCGTTCCAGGTGCAATTGTCCAGGTTGACCTGCGGCAGCGGGCGATCGGCAAAACGCGCCTGTGTCGTGCCATCGACCAGCAGCGCCACGGCGTCGCTGTCGCCGAGCATGTAGGCCAGACGATCCATCGGATAGCCCGGGTCCAGCGGCACATAGGCACCGCCAGCCTTGAGCACGGCCAGCAGGCCGATCACCAGTTGCGGACCACGCTGCAGGCACACCGCGACGCGACTTTCTGTCTGCACGCCCTGCCCGATCAAATGATGAGCCAGACGATTTGCCGCTTCGTTGAGCTGGCGATAACTCAGCCAGACTCCGGCCGACTCCAGCGCGACGGCATCCGGGGTTCGGGCAACCTGCGCTTCGAACAGCGTCTGCAAGGGTTGATCGAGCTGGAAATTCTGTTCGCTGGCATTGAACTCCACCAACAGACGACGGCGCTCCTGAGGCCCCAGCAATCCTGCTCTGGCGGGCACGGCGTGCGCATTGCCGACCATGGTCCACAGCAACTGCTCCAGGTAACCCACGTAACGGGCAACAGTCGATTCGTCGAACAGTGCGGTGGCGTAATCCACCACACCGGCAAACCCTTCGTTGGTTTCACTCATGCTCAAGGTCAGGTCGAACTTGGCGAAGGTCGGCTGATCGGACAGCGGTTGCAGGTGCAGGTCACCCAGTTGCAGTCCAAGCCCCTGACTTCCGTCCCAGGCCAGAGAGGCCTGGAACAGCGGGCTGTGGGCCAGACTGCGTGGCGGCCGCAGACGTTCCACCACCTGCTCGAACGGCAGATCCTGATGTTCCTGAGCCTGGATCACCTGAGACTTGATGCGCGCCAGCAGCGTGCTGACGTCGGGCTCACCAGATATGTCGATGCGCACCGCGAGGGTATTGACGAACAGGCCGATCAGCTCCTCGACTTCACTGCGCCGACGATTGGCCACCGGCATGCCGATCACCACCTCGGACTGCCCTGACAAGCGCGCCAGCAACACGGCCCAGGCGCCCATGAACAGCATGAACGGTGTCACGGCATGAAGCTGGCAGAAGGTTTTCAGGTCATCGCACAGGCGTGGATCAAGATGCACCGCAACGCTGGCTCCCGAATAGTCCTGACGTGCCGGGCGTGGTCGGTCGGTGGGCAGGGTCAGCAAGGCAGGCGCGCCGCTCAGTGCCTGATGCCAGTAATCGCTCTGCTGACTCATGCGCTCGCCGTCCAGCCAGTCGCGTTGCCACAGCGTGTAATCGGCGTACTGCAAGGCCAGTGGCGGCAGCGGATCGTCCAGCCCTTGGCTGAAGGCCCGGTAAAGCGTGGTGAGTTCACGGGTAAAGACGCCCAGCGACCAGCCATCGGCGACGATGTGATGCAGGGTCAGCAGCAGCACGTGCCGGTCCTCGGCCAGGCACAGCAGACGTCCGCGAATAGGCAGCTCGTCGAGCAGCTCGAACGGCTGTGCGGCTTCTTCGCGAACCACACGCTGCAGCGCCTGCTCGTCCTGACCGCGCAGATCCTGCCAGAGCAGATCCGGAACGACCGACACGGGTGCTGCCTGTACACGAGCTTCGCCTTCCTGCTGAATGAAGCGACTGCGCAGACTGTCATGGCGCACGACGATGCGCTCAAGGGCGCGTTTTAGCGCGCGAGTGTCCAGTTGACCGGTCAATTGCAGACCCAGCGGAATGTTGTAGGCGCTGTTGGCGTCTTCCATTTGCGCCAGGAACCATAACCGTTGCTGGGCAAAGGACAGCGGCACCGGCCCGTCATGACGGGTGACCTGGATGGCAGGCAGCTCGCTGCGTCCGGTGCTGCCCAGGCAGCGCGCGACGGCCGCCAGCGCGCTATCGGCAAACAGATCACCCAGCGCCAGCTCCAGCGACAGGCGCTGGCGTACCTGGGACACCATGCGCATGGCCAGCAATGAATGGCCACCCAGTTCGAAGAATCGATCGTGACGCCCTACCCGCTCGACCTGCAGCAACTCGCTCCAGATTGCCGCCAGGGCGATTTCAAGCTCGCCTTGCGGCGCCTGGTATTCGCCAGTGTTCAGTGCATCGCGATCCGGAACTGGCAAGGCACGACGGTCGACCTTGCCGTTGGCCGTCAGTGGCCAGGCGTCCAGGCGGACCAGTGCGCCGGGCACCATGTAGCCCGGCAGCACCGACAGCAAGGCCGTGCGCAGTTCGCCCACGTTCAAGGTGGTGACCTCTGTCCGTTCGGTGAAATACCCCACCAGCCTTGGCTGACCCGGCTCGTCTTCACGAGCAACGACCAACGCCTCTTCGATGCCCGGCAACTGGCTCAATTGAGCTTCGATCTCGCCCAGTTCGATACGTACGCCACGGATCTTCACCTGATCGTCGTTGCGCCCCAGGTATTCCAGCGTGCCATCGGCGTTCCAGCGGGCCAGGTCGCCGGTGCGGTACATGCGCGCTTCGCAGTTGCTCTGGAACGGATCACGCAGGAAGCGCTCGGCCGTCAGGTCCGGGCGATTCAGGTAGCCCCGCGCCACGCTGTCACCGGCCACATACACCTCGCCCGCCACGCCCAGCGGCACCAGTTGCTGGCGCTCGTCGAGCAGGTACACGCGGGTGTTGGCGATGGGTTTGCCGATGTCGAGGCTGCCGTCGGGCAGCAGACGTCCCGACGTCGCGACCACTGTGGCCTCGGTCGGGCCGTAGTTGTTGATCACGGCAAAGCCCGGATCGCGGTGAAACTGGCGCAGACGGTCGCCGCCGATCAGCAGCGTGCTCAAGGTCGGATGACGCAGGTCACGGCTGAAGGCGTATTCGGCGACCGGCGTCGGCAGAAATGCCACTTGCAGCGGCTGGGCAATCCACCAGTCGAGCAAGGCATCAAGCTGTTCGTTGCCCACCTCCGCAGGCGGCAGGTGCAGGGTCGCCCCGGCGCACAGCGCGGGCCAGACTTCCCAGGCCATGGCGTCGAAACCGAAACCGGCGACGCTGGCGGTATGACTGCCAGCGCGCAGGTCGAAGGTTTGGCAATGCCAGTCGATCAGGTTGTTCAGCGTGCGGTGCTCGACCATCACGCCTTTCGGCTGACCGGTGGAGCCCGAGGTGTAGATCACGTAGGCCAGGTGCGCGGAAGTCAGCCCTGCCACCTGCGGAGTGTCCAGACGTTCCGGCCAGCTCGGCTGATCGAAGGCAATGACCGTCGCAGCCAGTTCCGGCACGCGACTGAGCAATGCCTGCTGGGTCAGCACCACGTTTGGTGCGCTGTCGGTCAGCAGGTAGGCAATGCGTTCGTCCGGGTGTGACGGATCAACCGGCACATAGCCAGCGCCCGACTTGAGCACCGCGAGCATGGCCACCAGCGTATCGAGGCCGCGACGGGCCATGACGGCCACGCGGTCGTCGGGGCGCACGCCAAGGCTGATCAGGTGATGGGCCAGCGCATTGGCACGCAGGTTCAGCTCGCCGTAGCTCAACGATTGCTTACCGACCTGTGCGGCAATGGATTCAGGCGCGTGTTGCTCGATACGTTGGTGCAGCGTCAGGCTGTCAGCGAAATCGGACGGCTGTGGATTGAAGCGCTGCAGCAGGTGCGTGCGCTCTTCGAGCGGCAACATGTCGAGCTGCTCGGCCGAGGTCTGTGGCGATTGATCCAGCGCCTCCAGCAGATGCTCCATCACACGTTGCAGATACGCGCAGATACGCTGCGGATCAATCTGCGGGGACGTTTGCGCCGTCAGGCTGAACGCTTCACCCAGGTCATCGACGCTGACCACCAGCGGGTAGTTGCTGCGTTCCTGCGCATGCAGCACCTGAATACCCTGCCAGGTCTCACTGCCCGCCTCGGCAGGCGCGCTATGGCGATAGTTGAGCAAGGCGTTGAACAGAGGCGTCGGCGCAGCGACGCCGCTGCAACGCTGGGCCAGCGCCAGGGGCGCGTGTTCGTGACGCATCAGCGTGGTCAGGCGCTGATGGGTGGTGCGAATCGCGGTGCGCAGGTCCTGGTCGCCCAGATCCAGACGCAACGGCAAGGTATTGATGAAAATACCCAGTGCCCGTTCGGTGGCCTCGGCCCCCAACAGGCGGCCCATGAGTACGGTGCCGAAGACCACGCGCTGGCGGCCGGTCAGGCCAGCCAGCACACGTGCCCAGCCCAGGTGGAACAGGCTGGCGACACTGACGCCCAGCGTGCGTGCCTGATTGCGCAGGCGCTGACACAGCAATGGGTCCAGTGCCAGCGTGAATTCGCCGATGTCGCCGCCCTCTCCACTGAGGTCCTGCAGGTCGTAAGCCAGTGTCGGCTCATCCAGATCGGCCAGCATGTCGCGAAAGAACGCCTCATGCTCGGCTTCGCTGACGCCCAGCAACGCCTGGGCCACATAGTTGCGGAACGGCACCGGGGTGCCCAGCGCCTCGGCCTGTCCGGACAGGCAGGCTTGAATCTCGTGACGCACCACTTCCAGTGCGCTGTGGTCCATGGCGATGTGGTGAAACACCAGGGTCGCCTTGACGCCATCGTCGGTGTTCTGGTTGCAGATCAGGCGGATCAACGGCGCCTGTCCGAGGTCCAGCAGGATGCCTGCAGTGCTCGGCAAGGTATCGACGACCAGTTCCGCATGACGCCAGACCACCTGCACCGGCGTCTCCAGACCGTCCCAATGCACTGAAGTGCGCAGAATGTCATGGCGTGCGATCACCGTTTGCAGCGCCAGCGCAAAGGCGTCCAGACGCTCACGATCGGCAAACGCGAACTCCACCTGCATCACATACGGATCACCATGGGTCGCCGTGACGTGGTGATACAGAATGCCCTGCTGCAGCGGGGCCAGCGGATAAAGGTCCTGGATATTGGCGGCACCGCCCGGTATGGCCTGGACCAGTTGATCGATGGCGGGCTGATCAAGCACCACCAGCGTCAGCATGTCGGGGGTGATGTGGGTGCAGCCGCTCGGAATGGCGTTTTCCGGGAAGGTCTGCGTGCCACGGCGAGTGGTCAGTGCATCACCTTGTTCAAGGCGCTCGATCAGTGCGGGCTTATGTTCACGCAGGCTGTCCAGCAGGCCCTTATCCGTCAGTGCGCGGCGATTGCCCTGCACCACCAGTTGACCGTCCTTGACCGTCAGGTGGATGTCATTGGCTTTAAGCGTCGCCAGAAGTTCGTTGATACTCACAGGATAATCTCCATGTTCTCTGTGATGGCTGCGTAGCCCGCCAGCGTAGGGTGCTCGAACAGTGCGCGGACGTCGGCTTCAAGGCCTTCCTGACGCAGGCGCGCGGTCAGGCTGACCGCCAGCAGCGAGTGGCCGCCCAGTTCGAAGAAATTGTCGTGTCGCCCTACGTTCTCGACACCGAGCAGTTCGCTCCAGAGTTCGGCCAGCAGGGTTTCCATCTCGCCTTCCGGCGCTTCATAAGGTCTGGACAGCAACGCGTCTGCGCCCGGCACCGGCAGTGCGTGACGATCCAGTTTTCCGTTCGGGCTCAGCGGTAAGGCATCGAGGTGCACGTAAAGAGCCGGGACCATGTAGTCCGGCAGGTCTTTGCGCAGCGCATCGCGCAGGGCCTCGACTGACTTCGGCGCGCCGGTGTAATACGCCACCAGCCGCTGACCGCCCGGCTGTTCGTCGCGCACCATGACCACCGCCTGCTCGATACCGGGGTGACGAATCAGGCAGGCCTGAATGTCGCCCGGCTCGATACGCAGCCCGTTGATTTTCACCTGATCGTCATTGCGACCCAGAAATTCCAGATTGCCATCGGCCTGCTGGCGCACCAGATCACCGCTGCGATACAGGCGATCGCCTTCGACAAAAGGGCTGTCGATGAAGCGCTCTGCCTGGTGTTCCGGCAGGTTCAGGTAACCACGGGTGACGCCTGCACCGCCGATGTGCAGTTGACCGATGACACCCTGCGGCACGGGCCGATCATGCGTGTCGAGCACGTACAGACGCGTGTTGCTGACCGGACGGCCAATCGGCAGTGTGGTCTCCGGCAGTGGCATCTGCGGGTCCAGCGTCCAGAAGCTGCAATCGACGGTGGTTTCCGTCGGTCCGTAGACGTTGTGCAGACGCACCCACGGCAGACGCAGGCGCACCTGCTCAGCCAGTGCGGCCGTCAGCTCACCGCCACCGCAGACGATGTCGGTCAGGCTGTGGCACTGGCCGCTGTCCGGCAGCTCGAGGAACTGCTGAAGCAACACCGGCACGAACTGCACCACGCTGACCTGCCGCTCGCGGATCAAACGGGACAGATAAGCCGGGTCACGCTGCCCGTCCGGGCGGGCCAGCACCAGCGGCAGCCCGCTGCACAGAGGCCAGAAAATCTCCCAGACCGATGCGTCGAAACTGATCGGGGTCTTGTGCAACAGCCGGCCGTGCGGCGTCGCCGGGCACAGCAGTGAGCCCCAGCGCACCAGATTCGCCAGGTTGCGATGCTCCACCATAACGCCCTTGGGCGTACCGGTAGAACCCGAGGTATAGATGACGTAAGCCAGGTGACAGGCGGTGAGACTGGCAACTTCAGGGTCCTGAAGGCGTTCGTGGTTCCAGTCCGGTGCGTCCATGTCAACGCGCAACACCTGCTCGTTTTCCAGCAACGTGCGGGTCGAGCCCTGCACCAACAGCACTTTCGGCGTACTGTCTTCAAGCATGTAATGCAGTCGTTCGCGCGGATAACCCGGGTCGAGCGGGACGTAGGCACCGCCCGCCTTGAGAATGGCCAGCAGGCCGATCACCATCGGCGTGCCGCGCTCGACACATATCGCCACCCGGTCGTCAGGCTGCACACCCAGATCGATCAGATGATGAGCCAGGGCGTTGGCCTGCCCGTTGAGCTGTTGCCAGCTCAACTGCGCATGTTCGGCCAGTACGGCGATGGCGTCCGGCGTGCGGGCAACCTGAGCCTTGAACAGGTCCAGAAGCGTCTGCTGCGGGTCATGGGTGACGGCCGTTGCGTTGAACCCGACCAGCAATTGCTGACGCTCCCGCGCGTCGAGCACCGGCAACGCCAGCACAGGCAGATCGGGCTCAGTGTCGAGCGCATCGACCAGCCCGGTCAGCGCCTGCTGCATGTAGCCACAAATGCGTTGGGCACCCACTTTGGGCGCAACGGTCACGGACAGACGCAGGGACTCGCCCAGGTCGTCGACATTGAGGCTCAGCGGGTAGTTGGTGTGTTTCTCGCTGGCGAGAATTTCCAGCCCCTGCCAGCTGTCGCGCTGCGCGTCCTGTCTTGCCTGTCCTGCGCCGTGGCGATAGTTGAGGATGGCACTGAACAAGGGCGAGGATGTGCCGACGCCGCTGAAACGCTGTGCCTGAGCCAGCGAGGCGTGCTCATGCCCCAGCAGTGTGGCCAGACGCGCATGAGTGGCTCGTGCGCCATCGCGCACGCTGACCTCATCCAGATCCACCCGAACAGGCAGGGTATTGATGAACATGCCCATGCCGCGATCCGCACCGGCGCCCCCTTGCAGGCGACCCAGCAATACCGTGCCGAATACCACACGATCATTGCCGGTCGCGGCGCCCAGAACCCGTCCCCAGGCAAGGTGGAACAGGCTCGCGACACTGACGCCCAGTTGCCGCGCCTGGCGGCGCAGGCGGTGCATCAGTTCGTCAGGCAGTGCCTGCTGGTGTTCTTCGATGCTGCGACCATCGCCCTGTACATCGCGCAGGCCGAACGGCAAGGTGGGCTCGTCGATATCGCCCAGTTGCTCGCGGAAATAGGCCTCGTGCTCGGCCTCGCTGACGCCCAGACGTGCCTGAGCCACGTAGTTGCGATAAGGAACGGCAGGCAGGGTGGTTTCAGGCTCACCGCGAAGATGGGCGAGCAATTCCTCGCGCATCACTTCAAGCGCGGTCGCATCGACCACAATGTGATGAAACAGCAGCGTGGCAGAAACGCTCTCGCGAGACGGGTCACGGTTGTAATCCAGACGGATCAGCGGCGCGCGCGACAGGTCCATGGGGGCCGGACGGGTCAGATCGGAGACTTCCTCGACCGACAGTTCTGCATGTCGCCAGACCACTTGTTGCGGTGCTTCCAGACCCTCCCAGATCACTGCGGTACGCAGGCTGTCGTGGCGGGCGATGACTTTGCGCAAACCCTCGGCAATGCTTTGCAGGCGAGCCATGCTGTCGAAGTTCAGACGCAATTGCAGCAGATAAGGATCATCCTGCTCAGCCGTCAGGTTGTGATACAGGATGCCTTCCTGAAGCGGCGCCAGCGGGTAGATTTCCTGCACGTTGGCAGCGCCGCCAGGCACTGTCGAAACAATGCGCTCGATGGCGGCCTGATCCAGACGCGTCAGGCTCAGCATGTCCGGCGTGATGCGTGCGCAACCGATGGGCACGTTGTTGTCCGGCACCACGATCTCACGACCGCTCCCTACCGAAGCTGCCAGCGCCGCCACGCTTGGCTGGCCAAGCAGCACGCGCACATCGGCACTCAGACCGGCATTGCGCATCCGCTCCACCAGACTCACGGCCAGCAGCGAATGCCCGCCCAGTTCGAAGAAGTTGTCATGGCGCCCGACGCGTTCCAGGCCCAGTACCTGCTCCCAGAGCCCGGCAATGATCACCTCGATTTCACCTTGCGGCGCTTCGTAGACGGTAGTCGTCAGATCGGCGAGTTCAGGGTCAGGCAACGCTCGGCGGTCGAGTTTGCCGTGGCTGGTCAGTGGTAAGGCCGTCAGGCGCATGAACGCCAGCGGCACCATGTAACCCGGCAGTTGGTCCAGCAACGCCTGGCGCAGCGCCTCGATTTCCACGTCGGTCGTCTCGGTGAACCAGGCCAGCAAACGCTCGTTGCGTACCAGCACCACGGCGTCTTTTACGCCGGGCTGACCGGCAAGCGCTGTCTCGATCTCGCCCAGCTCGATACGCATGCCGCGAATCTTGACTTGATCGTCGTTGCGGCCCACGTAATCCAGCGTGCCATCGTTGTTCCAGCGCACCAGGTCGCCGCTGCGATACATCCGTGCCTGAGTATCAGCGCAGAACGGATCGGCAATGAATCGTTCTTCGGTCAGGTCCGGGCGATTCAGATAGCCACGGGCAACGCCTGCGCCCGCGATATACAGCTCGCCGATCACACCGACCGGCACTGGTTGCCGTTGCTCGTCCAGCACATAGAGACGCGTGTTGGCCACCGGACCGCCAATGTGCAACTGCGCCCCCGGAATCACCTGACCCGAAGTCGCGACAACAGTGGTCTCCGTCGGCCCATAGTTGTTGATGACCGTAAACCCGGGGTCCCTGTCGAACTGCCGCAAGCGGTCGCCGCCGATCAACAGCGTGCGCAGGGTCGGGTGCTGACGTGTGCGGCCGAACGCCTGTTCGGCAACCGGGGTTGGCAGAAAGCTGACCTGAAGCGGCTGCGCCAGCCACCAGTCGAGCAACTCATCAACCTGTTCGTTGGCGACTTCGGCAGGTGGCACATGCAACACAGCGCCAGCACAGAGCGCCGGCCAGACTTCCCAGGCCATCGCGTCGAAGCCGAAACCGGCAACCGTACTGGTGTGGATGCCTGCGTGCAGGTCAAACGCCTGGCAGTGCCAATGCACCAGATTATTCAAGGTGCGATGTTCGACCATCACGCCCTTGGGCTGGCCGGTCGAGCCTGAGGTGTAAATGACATAGGCCAGATGACGGGCGTTGAGCCCCGCCACCTGTGGATTGCTGTCGGGCGCGTCGTGCCGAAGTCCGAGGTCAAGATTCACCTGATGCACGTTGCCCACCAGACTTGCGGTCGAATGTTCGGTCACGACGGCGCGTGGTGCGCTGTCTTCCAGCAGATAGGCGATGCGGTCGGCAGGGTACGCCGGGTCTATCGGAACGTAGGCGGCTCCGGCCTTGAGAATGGCCAGCATGCCGACCACACGGCCCGAACCTCGACGCAGACACAACGCGACACGCTCGTCCGGCTCCACGCCCAGACGGATCAAATGGTGTGCAAGGCGGTTGGCCCGCTGGTTGAGTTCGGCATAAGTCAGCACCTCGTCACCCTGCACAACGGCTTGGGCCTGCGGCTGACTTGCTGCGCGGGCTTCGACCTGTGCGTGCACCGTCAGGCCTTCGATAAACCCTCGTGCACTGGCATTGAACGCCGTCAGCACCCGTTCACGCTCAGCCGTTTCCAGAATCGACAGGCTTTCCAGCGGCTCGGGCAAGCCCTGTTCCAGCGCCTGCACCAGCTGTGTCACAGCGTTGTTCATCCAGGCTGCGATGCGCTCGGCCCCCATGCCATGCCGCGCAAGCACATGCAGGTCGAACCCTTCGCCCAGGTCGTCCACGCTCAGGGTCAGCGGGTAATTGCTGCGCACTTCACCGCCCAGCACGCGCACGCCCTGCCACACGCCTTCGCCGTCGCGAGGCCGGACTTCGGCGCTGTGGCGGTAGTTGAGCAAGGCGCTGAACAGCGGTGAGCCTGAAGCCACGCCGCTGCAGCGCTGAGCCAGCACCAGCGATGCCTGTTCATGAGCAATCAGAGCCGAGAGTCGAGAATGCACGGTCTTTACGGCGTGACGGGCGTTGCTCGTGGTGTCGACACGCAACGGCAAGGTATTGATGAATACACCCAGCGCCCGGTCTGCGCCCTCGCCGCCTTGCATGCGACCCAGCAGCACCGTGCCGAAGACCACGTCACGTCGATTGGCGATGACACCCAGCACGCGCGCCCAGGCGGCGTGCATCAGGCTCGCCGCGCTGACACCCTGCTGCCGGGCCTGCTCGCGCAAGCGAAGCGCCAACTCGTTGTCGAGTACCCGTCGGGCCTGCTCGACATCACCGCCGTCTGAACGAACGTCCTGCACCCCGAACGGCAGGGTCGGCTCGTCTACATCACCCAGCATGTCACTGAAAAACGCTTCATGTCTCGCATCGTCATTGGCCATGCGCACATGCGCCACGTAATTACGGTACGGCACCGGAGCGGCCAGAGGCGTCTGGCGATCGAGCAGCAACGCTTCCATTTCCCGTGTGGCGATTTCCATCGCAGCGTTGTCGAGTACCAGATGGTGGAACAACAGCACGGCGGCGACTTCACCGCTGACCGGGTCATGGGTGTGAACCAGACGCATCAATGGTGCCTGGGAAAGGTCCAGGCGATGATGACGGGCGTCGAACCGCTGGTGCAGACGATCCATCACGGAGTTGGCAACGTTTTCATCAGCAGCGGTCTCGCTGTCGAGGTTGACCTGCTGGACCACCAGATCAGCCTTGCGCCAGACCACCTGTTGGGCGCTCTCAAGCCCTTTCCAGGCCACAGCGGTGCGCAGAATGTCATGACGATCAATGACCTGTTGCAAGGCATCGGCCCAGGCGTGCAGGCGCTGCGGACTGTCGAATGCCAGACGCCATTGCAGCAGATAGGGATCGCCCTGCTCCGCAGACAGATGGTGATAGAGAATGCCTTCCTGAAGCGGTGCCAGCGGGTAGATTTCCTGCACATTGGCAGCGCCGCCCGGAACGCTGGCGACGATACGGTCTATCGCGGATTGATCGAGACGGGTCAGGCTCAACATCTGCGGGGTGATACGCTCACAACCCGGCGGCACCGCGTTGGGCGGCACGGCCAGTTCGCGAAGCTCGGTACGGCTCGCCGCCAGTGCAGCAACGGTGGGTTGCGAAAGCAACACATGCACATCGGCATTGACCCCGGCGGCGCGCAGCTGCTCTACCAGCTTGATCGCGAGCAACGAATGGCCGCCCAGTTCGAAAAAGTTGTCATGCCGCCCTACCCGCTCAACGCCCAGTACCTGCGCCCACACAGCCGCAATCGCGACTTCGGCTTCACCTTCCGGTGCTTCGTAAGCCTGGCCCAGCAGGCTGGCGGGGTCGGGATTCGGTAACGCACGGCGGTCAAGCTTGCCGTTACCGGTCAGGGGCAGAACGTCCAGCCGGGTAAACGCGCGCGGCACCATATAAGCCGGCAATCTGGCGCGCAGGGTCTGACGCAACTCGTCCGTGTCCACGCTCGAGGTTTCGGTAAACCACGCCAGAAGCTGCTCGTCGCGCACCAGCACTACGGCCTCCTTGATGCCGGTCTGGCTGACGATCACCGCTTCGATTTCACCCGGTTCGATACGCATGCCGCGAATCTTGACCTGATCATCGTTACGGCCCTGATAATCAAGCGTGCCGTCGGCATTCCAGCGCACCAGATCGCCGCTGCGGTACATGCGCGCCTGCGCGTCCTCGCTGAACGGATCGGCCAGAAAGCGCTCCTCGGTCATTTGAGGACGGTTGAAATAGCCTCGCGCAACACCCGAACCACCGATGTACAGCTCGCCTGTCACACCAATAGGCAACGGCTGCAGACGCTTGTCCAGCACGTAGACCCGAGTGTTGGCGATCGGACCTCCAATGTGCAGCGATGTACCTGCCCGCACCTGCCCGGAGGTGGCAACCACCGTGGTTTCGGTCGGGCCATAGTTGTTGACCACCGCGTAGCGGCGGTTTTCGGCGAACTGACGAAGACGGTCGCCGCCGATCAACAGGGTCCGGAGCGTCGGGTGGTCTTCGTCCAGGCTGAACGCGTATTCGGCGACCGGTGTCGGTAAAAAGCTGACGTCCAGTGGCTGTTTCAACCACCAGCGCAGCATCGCATCGACGTCATCGCCGCTTTCCTGAACTGGTGCCATATGCAGGGTTGCGCCCGCACACAAAGTCGGCCAGATCTCCCAGGCCATCGCATCGAAACCAAAGCCCGCCAGACACGACGCATGCCCGCCTGCGGTCAGCTTGAACGCTTCGCAGTGCCAGTCCACCAGGTTGGCCAGCATCCGGTGTTCCACCATGACGCCCTTGGGTTGGCCGGTGGAGCCTGAGGTGTAAATCACATAGGCCAGATGGCTGCTGCGCAGCGAAACAATGTTGGGCTTGATGTTGGAACCACGGTCTTCATGGCAGTGGTCCAGCTCGATCACCGGTTGGGTCAGTGTCGGTAGACGCTCGCGCAGATTCGCCCGCGTGAGCACCACCGACGGCGCGCTGTCGCTGAGCAGATAGGCCAGTCGCTCGCGAGGATGCGCGGGATCGATGGGGACGTAAGCTGCACCGGCTTTCAGAATGGCCAACAGGCTGACCAGTGTGTCCAGTCCGCGACGCGAAACCACCGCGACCCGGTTGTCTGGCACGATGCCTGACTCGATCAAACGTCGCGCAAGGCTGTTGGCACTTCGGTTGAGTTGGCTATAAGTCAGGCGCTGTCCATCAAAAATCGCCGCCACCGCTTCCGGACAATTCCGGGCATGCTGTTCGATGCGCTGGTGAATCAGCGGTTGCCTGGCCGACACAGTGTCGGTGTCATTCCAACGGCTCATTTGTCGGCGTTCGGCAGGTGTCAGCACGTCGAACGCAATGGCCTGCAATGCAGGATTTTCCAGCGCCTGCTCGATCACTTGCAGCAGCCGCTCGCCGATTGCACGGGCTTCGGCGTCATCGAACCAGGCGCGGTGATAGACCACGTGCAGCGAGGCCTGATCGCTGAAGTGGTTGGTGCGCATGTGCAAGGCCAGAGGCGTCGGCTCATAGCCATTGGAGACTTTCACGGCCTGCGCCTGAATATCACCGAAACGGTAGTCGTGGTTGTCTTGCTCGTAGGACACCGAGACTTCGAACAGCTGTGCCCGGTCTTCACGGGACACGCCCAGGGTGCGGTTGAGTTCGCTCAACGGAAAACGCTGGTGACGGAAATCGCGCTTGAGGCTGTCACGCACTTCGGTGACCAGCGCCGAAAAATCGAGGTCTTGCGCGAAGGCCATGCGCACGGCGCTGACCTGAGCGAAATGCCCCAGTGTCGCCTTGAAGCGTGCGCCCGTGCGGTTGAGCAATGGCAAGCCGACCACCCAATCGTCGCGCTGTGCCGTGCGGGTGAGGTAGACGTGCAGCGCAGCCAGCAGCACATGAAACGCCGAGGCACCGCAGCGCTCGGCAAACTGGTTCATGCGCGTGTGCAGCGCGGCCGGGAACGCCAGTACACAACTATGAGACGGCGCCGGGTCGGTGGACCTGCGGTTGTGGTAACGGGACACCAGCAGCGGCTCCGGCAGATCCCGGTACTTGTCCAGCCAGTAGGCCTTGTCCCGTTCATAACGGCTTGAATCGTGATAGCGCGCATCATCGTTGATAAAGTCGCTGTAGGACGGTCCCTGAAGATCGAGGCTTGTGCCCTCAGCGAGCGCGGTGTACTGCTCGGCCAGCGACTTGAGCAACTGTCCGAACCCCCAGCCATCGAGAATCAGGTGATGCGCCTGAATGCCCAGCCAGTATTGACCCTCATTCGTAAGCACCAGGCAGAAGCGAAACAGCGGACTGCCATCCAGGGCATAAGGGCGCTGCATCTGCTCGCGTATCAACGTCTCTGCGGCAGTGGTTCGAGGATCGTCGCGAAGGTCGTGTAGCGGCAGGGACACAGGGATGAAGTCGGCGTAGCGCTGCATCGGCAAACCGTCGGCACCGGCCCCCGGCAACAGGACCGTACGCAAGCCCTCATGCGCCGCCATAAGCTGCTCGAACGCACGCTGCAACAGGGTCAGATCGACATGGCCGACCAGCTTGACGTAGCCGCCAACGTTATACAGAGGCGAGTCGCCACGGCTGATCTGGTCCAGCCAGATGTCACGCTGGGCAGCGGTCAGAGGGAACAAATCAGTGGCCGACATGTCTCAAGGTCCTTCCTGGAAATTTAGTCGGGAATTGAAGCACTGGCCTGTTGACACTGTATGTCCCGCTTAACCCGGACGCTGGCTTATAGCCACCACCGAACCTCCCAACGTAGACGCCCCGGCCCCTGCGCGGCATGATGCTGTGTCCATCGATTCGTGACCTTGTCTGCCCCGTGTGCGAAATGGGGTGGCGAGCCTGTCCCTGTTTTCTGCTACAGACGTCGGATGGATCCTTCGGTTGAATACGCCGAATCATCCGCTGTATCTGCCGTCACCCTGTCGGAGGTCAATCGCAGGGCGGCGCTGATGCACGGACAGAGTCAAGGAGGCTAAAAGATGAAATCGACACGCTCGCCGAATGCCAGCCACGACCCGCGCTTCTATCAGGAACTGGGGCAGCTGGTTTCGAGCACTGGCAACGACTCATTTGCCGGGAAAATGCTGGAACTGGTCGACACGCTGGTCTCGGTTCAGGGGATTGTTCTGTGCGAGTGGGCACTTGATGCGGCTCAGTCAGGTGTGGAGCGCATTACCCGTCTGGGTGGTGCAGGCGTACAGCACGATATCTGCGCATCTGAAGCCCTCCAGCAATCTTTGCTGCAGAGCATCGTGCACATGGACGCCTCTCTGCTGGTCCAGACCCGAGTGCCTGTGGGCCAGAAATCGGCACGCCGTGACATTCAGGTCTGCAGCCTGGTGTCCAGCAGCGGCGAACTGCGACGCATCATTTGCTTCTATCGACTTGCCGGTTCCAAAGCCTTCTCGTTGAGCGAGCTGTCATTGCTCAAAAGCCTCTCAGACACGCTGTTGCCCCTGGTCGAGCACCACTCGCAACTGTTGGTGCAATCCGCTGCGGAAAAAATCGAATTCGAGCCAGGCTCGATCGATGAAGCGTTCAGCGGACGGCTGGCGCAGGACGCAATCACGCTGTCGGCGCGCGAGCAGGAAGTGTGCATCGGTCTGCTGACTGGCGGCTCGGTCGCAGAGATGGCGCGACGCCTGAACGTCAAGAACAGTTCGGTGGAAACCTACCTGAAACGCGCGACTGCAAAGCTCGGGGTCAGTGGTCGGCACAGTCTGGCGAGATGGATGGCCGGACCGTAAGTCCTGCGCTGTCTACTGTGTAGGAAAAAAGGGCCATGACGCGTCAGCGCATGGCCCTTTTTGATAATGACTGTTGAGAACGCTCCTGCGGAAGGCCTCACCCTGTTTTCGACGCAACGCTGTCGCGCGGCAAGTGCCCTCTCACATCCTCATGTCAGTTCAAACGAAACGCCATTACACTGTCGCCCAGCGTCGTGCCCAGGGAACCGTGTCCGCCTGCGGAAATGATCACGTACTGCTTGCCGTCGCTCCCGGTATAGGTTGAAGGCGTCGCCTGCCCGCCTGCTGGCAATTCGTACTGCCAGAGCACCTCGCCGGTGTTCACGTCGTAGGCGCGGATGAAATTGTCAGCCGTCGCCCCGTGGAAAATCAAACCACCTGCCGTCAACAATGGCCCCCCATGCGCCACCATGCCCATCGGGAAGCCGACGGGAAAACGATCTTCCATGAAGCTGGTCTTGAGATTTTTGGTGGTGCCGACCCGGCGTTTCCATTCGGTCTTGCCAGTATTCAGGTCCACGCCGACCATGCTGCCCCAAGGCGGCGCCGTGCAAGGGATTCCCAGACCTGACGCCAGTCGCGAGATACGGATCGCGTAATCGCCGTTGAAGTTTTCGTTCCAGTACGGCTTGCCATCTTTGGTGAACAGGCGTTTTTCCTGATCCTGCTCGGGACGCTTGATCAGGTTATAGATGTAGGCCAGGCGCACAGGCGTCGCTACAAGGATCTGCCGGTCGGGGTCGACCGCCACGGAGCCCCAATTGAATACGCCGATGTTTCCTGGATAAATCAGCGAACCGGACTCGGTGGCTGGCGTCCATGGGTTGCCATCGTAGCGCAGCGTGTTGAAGGTGGTGCGGCAGGCCATCTGATCAAACGGCGTGACGCCCCACATCGACCTCTCGGTCAGCGGCGGCGGAATGAAGTTGAGTCTTGAAACCGGCTGCGTCGGCGCAAAGCGTTCACCCGGCACGCCACCGCCTGTCTGCACCCTGGCCTGATCGACTGGCGTGATCGGCTCACCGGTCAGGCGATTGAGCACAAAGATGTTCCCCACCTTGGTCGGCAACAGCAGCGCGGGCTGTTTGCTGCCTTCCTTGCCCAGATCAAGCAACGAAGGTTGCGACGGGTTATCGCGATCCCACAGGTCATTGTGGGAGGTCTGGAATTTCCATTTGAACGCGCCGGTTTTCAGATCCAGCGCCACCAGTGCATCACGAAATTTTTCGGTATTGCTGTTCGGGTCGCGACGCGTGCCGGTTTCGTCAGGCGATGCGTTGCCGAACGGCACGTAAACCAGGCCGTTTTTCAGGTCGGCACTCAGCGTGGCCCACGCTACAGGGGTGTCCTGCGGATAGTTCTGCTCCGCCGAAACAGGCGCGGTGTTTTGCGGATTTTCGGGATCGAAATTCCAGACCAGATTGCCGGTGATGACGTTGTAGGCGCGAATCACACCGGACGGATTGCCTTGGTCATAACCATTGTCCATCACCGAGCCACCGAGCACGATGAGATCACCTGCCACCAGTGGCGCGGCGGTCTGCATCAAGGCGTGTGGACGGACGTTGCCCATGTTGTCGTGCAGATCGACTACACCATTGCTGCCAAAATCGCTGCAGAGCTTGCCGGTGTCGGCATCGAGCGCAACCAGCCTGGCGTCTGCCGTGGCCATGATGACGCGTTTTTCGCACTGCGCTGCCGGCGCATTCTGAGCCGTCGGCACCGCGTAGTAACTCACGCCACGGCAGGTCTGGTGCTGTTGCAAGTAAGAGCGGGTCTTCTCAGGGGTGTATTTCCAGTCCAGCTTCCCGCTTTCCGGATTCAGAGCGTGTACCTCGTTATGAGGTGTGCACACATACACGCGGTTGTTGACCTTCAATGGCGTCGCTTCGAAGGTGTATTCGCCCGCATCCTTGTCTGCGTCACGCAGATCACCGGTGTGGTATTCCCAGGCCACCGACAGCTTATCGATGGTCTGCGGATTGATCTGATCCAGACTCGAAAAACGCTGACCACTTTGAGTGCCGCCATAGGCCACCCACTCATTGCCTGCGACCTCGGTGGTGCGTGATGCGGCCGAGGAGCCGATCTGGCCTTTCACCGCATAGGGATCGTAGAACATGAGCGCAATCACGATTAGCGCCATGACGGCGACGGTGCTGCCCAGAAAAGGGTGGAACCCACGAGTGCTGCTGCCAGTCTGATTGCGCAGCAGCGGGCGTACCACCCAGGGCATTGCCAGCCAGAAACCGATCAGCGCGAACAGGTCGCCGCGTGGAATCCACTGCCATTTATCAAAGCCGACTTCGTAGATGATCCACAGAAGAATCCCCCACATCAGCAGCGCGTACAGCGTCAACGCCGATTTCTTCTTCAGGAACACCAGTACGGCCGTTGCCAGCACGCCCAGGGCAATCACCGAATAGGCCGCAGAGCCGCCAACTGCTACCAGTTGCGCCCCCATATAAAGCAGCGCAATGCTCAGTATCGCCATCACGATACCTGTCGCTCTTAAAATCATCGTCCTTGTCCTGTCTTGTTATGTGATGAAGCCGTGTGTGGCGCGCGTGTTTTTTTCAAGCGACTGCTGACGCCATCGCCGACAGGTCGATGCTTGTCAAACAACGCATGGCCTGCTGAAGAAACGCTGCTTTTCTGTGGGGAGCGGAGTGCTGGCGATAAAAGATGATGCGATGTTCCTGGCTTGCCGCGTCGACTGAATCGCCAGCAAGCCGCCTCCCTTCGTCCAGTGTTCACCGAGCGACAGCACTACATCGAAGACGTGATGGTGCCCTCCACAAGACCGCATTTATTCAGACGAACAGTTGTCTGACGACATACCTGTTTGGCACTGAAACGCAGTAAAGCGGTTTATGGACGTGTTGGCAAGGCGGCGACCCGCTCGGTCGTCATACTTTGCGCGTCGCGTCATCCAGCGCCAGGATCGTGTGCGCGTTGGTCACCGTTGTAGCGAGGGTGTTGATCACGCCGGAACGCAAGGCACCCAGCGTCGCTGCCGCCTTGGTATTTTCGCTGGCGATGGCCACCACATCCGGGATGCGAAAAAGCTCCTGCACCGTCAACCCGATCACCCTGCCCTGAATGGCGTTGACCGCGGGCTGACCGTGGATGTCGATGAAGTCGTAGCCCATCATGTCGCCCACTGTGCCGGACAACCGTGCCTGGGCGATTTCCTGAGGCGAGAACCAGCCCATGCGCACCATGTTGCTGTTCTCACTCATGTCCCCGATACCGATCAGAGCAATATCGGCACGTCGCGCCCGATCCAGCGTCGAGCGCACGGTGTCGTTATTGATCAGCACGCCGCGCAGTTCCGGGTTGGCGACCAGCGCCGGGGCGTACAGGCTTTCGCTTTCGCCACCAAAACGCAGCGCCAGACGGCGGCAGATGTGATCGGGGTTCATGTACTCGCCTGCCTTGAGAGAACCGCCAATGGCGCAGACAAAGGTGCAATTGCGAGTCACGGGCAGAAACACGTTGTCCGCCACTGCGCCTACATTGCGGCCCATACCGACGGCGACGATCATGCCGTCACTCAGCGTTTTGTTCAGGTAGTTGGCCACCAGGCTGGCCACCGCCGAGCGCTGGGTGTCGGGGTCGCTGTGATCGACCGCAATCAGCGCGCGATCCAGTTGAAAGCGCTCGACCAGCGCCTGCTCCAGTTCGTTGTTCATCGCAGGATGCTGCAGCACACGCACTTCAACGATACCTTCGTCGCGCGCGCGTTTGAGCAATCGACTGACCTTTGCACGGGACAGGTCAAAGCGTTTGGCGATGGCTTCCTGAGTGACGTTCTCAAGGTAATAAAGCATCGCGACCTCAGTCATCAGATCGATGTCACTGGCCATGCGCTGGTTACTGTCACTCATGTGGACGGGCTTCCGTTTCGACGTCAAAGGCGCATTCTCCCTACTCCCGGCCCTCTGCGTCCACTACTGATGCCCGTCGCGCTCGATGGCACTGATGCGGTCGACCTTGGCGCCCGAGCGCGCCGCTTCGAACTCCGACTCCAGGAACGACTTGACGATGCTTTTCGCCAGCTCCGCGCCGATCACTCGCGCACCGATGGACAGGATCTGCGCATCGTTGCTCTTGCGCGCCCGCTCTGCCGAGTAGGTGTCGTGGGCCTGAGCTGCACGAATGCCCAACACCTTGTTGGCCGAGATCGCCATGCCGATTCCCGTTCCGCACACCAGGATGCCCAGCCGCTGTTGCCCGGCACTGATGGCGGTGGCCACGGCAAGGGCAATGTCCGGATAGAGCACCGGAGCGGTTGAGTGGGTGCCGAAGTCGGTGACTGGATGCCCCAGCGTCTCGATATGCCGCTTCAACAACTCTTTGAGCTCATAACCTGCTTCATCGCATCCGATAGCCACCGGGAAAAGTGTGTTCATGGCGTTTGGCTCCACTGCCGGGGTCACATATCACTGACCAAATGTTCAATCGGTGAAATTCCGATCAGTTATTTCTCGGGCATTAACGGCGTAGTGTCAAGCAGGATATGGATCGAGATTCAAACGATCGCTTAAAAACCCATGCAACGCTGGTATCCTGCCTGATTTGAAATTTATCGAGGAAAGAGATTGACTGCACAGAATTTCATTTGATACACATATGCTCACTACGCCACACCAGTGCACCTAATAAGAATTCACAGCACGAGGACACGCCGATGGCCATGCCATTACTGCTCCAGGCTGAACATGTCGCCAAGGCCTATGCAGGCATCCCCGCCCTGCGTGACGGCCGATTGTCACTGCGCGCAGGCAGTGTTCATGCACTGTGCGGCGGCAACGGCGCTGGCAAATCGACCTTTCTCAGTATCCTGATGGGGATCACCCAGCGTGACGCGGGGACCATCCTGCTCAACGGCAATCCGGTGCAGTTCAATCGTCCAGGCGATGCACTGGCTGCGGGGATCGCGATGATCACTCAGGAACTTGAGCCCATCCCATACATGACCGTTGCCGAAAACATCTGGCTGGGCCGCGAGCCACGCCGTGCCGGCTGCATTGTCGATGCCCGAGAACTCAACAGGCGCACTCGCGAACTGCTGGAAAGCCTGGAATTCGAGGTCGAGGCCACCAGCCCCATGCATTGCCTCAGCGTGGCGCAGATTCAACTGGTGGAAATTGCCAAGGCCTTCAGTCACGACTGCGAAGTCATGATCATGGACGAGCCCACCTCGGCCATTGGCGAGCGCGAAGCACAGACGCTGTTCAAGGCCATTCGCCGCCTGACCGCGCGAGGTGCCGGTATCGTCTATGTGTCCCATCGACTCAGTGAACTGGCGCAGATCGCCGATGACTACACCGTCTTCCGTGATGGGGCTTTCGTCGAAACCGGGCGTATGGCGGACATTGATCGGGCGCATCTGGTGCGCAGCATCGTCGGTCAGGAACTGACGCGCATCGACCACAAGGTCGGTCGCGAATGCGCTGCCGAATGCTGCCTGAATGTTGATGGACTGAGTCGCAACGGTGAATTCCACGACATCAGCCTGCAGTTGCGTCAGGGCGAGATTCTTGGCATCTACGGCCTGATGGGCTCGGGACGCAGTGAGTTTCTCAACTGCATCTACGGGCTGACCACCCCGGACTCAGGCACCGTTACTCTTCAGGGCAAGCCCATGCCGGTCGGCCTGCCCAAGGCGACGATACGCGCCGGCATGTCGCTGGTCACCGAAGACCGCAAGGACAGTGGCCTGGTGCTGAGCAGCAGCATTCTCTCCAACATTGCCCTGTCGGCTTACAAGCGTCTGTCGACCTGGTCGCTGATCGACGCACGCAAGGAAACCCGTCTGGCCGAAGACATGGTCAGGCGCCTGCAGATCAAGACCACCTCACTGGACCTTCCCGTCTCCTCAATGAGTGGCGGCAATCAACAGAAAGTGGTGCTAGCGAAGTGCTTGTCCACCGAGCCCGTTTGCCTGCTGTGCGATGAGCCGACCCGGGGCATCGACGAAGGGGCCAAGCAGGAGATCTACCACCTGCTTGACCAGTTCGTGCGCGCTGGCGGTGCCGCCATCGTGGTGTCTTCAGAAGCGCCGGAACTGTTGCGCCTGAGTGACCGAATCGCCGTATTCAAGGCCGGAAAGCTGGTGACCATCAGCAGCGACACCGACCTTTCCCAGGAAGCCCTGCTGAGTCTTGCCTCATGAATGCCAAAACCGTGACCGCGCCCGTTACTGCCACACCCCGAAGCCGCCTGCGTCTGTCCCTGGACCGTTTCGGCCTGCCGCTGGTGTTCATCGTGCTGTGTATCGTGATGGCGTTTTCCAGCGAGTACTTCATGACCTGGCGCAACTGGATGGACATCCTGCGCCAGACCTCCATCAACGGCATTCTTGCAGTCGGCATGACGTACGTGATCCTGACCAAGGGCATCGACCTGTCGGTCGGCTCGATTCTGGCGTTTGCCGGACTGTGCAGTGCGCTGGTCGCGACTCAGGGCTACGGCCTGCTGGCGGCGGTCAGTGCCGGGATGTTTGCCGGGGCGATGCTGGGCGTGGTCAATGGTTTCATGGTCGCCAACCTGTCGATTCCTCCATTTGTCGCCACCCTCGGTATGCTCAGCATCGCCCGCGGCATGACCTTCATCCTCAACGACGGCAGCCCGGTGACCGACCTGCCCGAGACCTATCTGGCGCTGGGCACCGGGCGAGTCGGGCCGATTGGCGTGCCCATCATCATTTTCGCCGTGGTGGCGCTGATTTTCTGGATGGTGCTGCGTTACACCACTTATGGCCGTTACGTATATGCCGTGGGCGGCAACGAGAAAAGCGCCCGCACCTCAGGCATCGGCGTGCGCAAGGTGACGTTCTCGGTGTACGTGGTCTCCGGATTGCTGGCGGGGCTGGCCGGTGTCGTGCTGTCCGCCCGCACCACGTCCGCCCTGCCCCAGGCCGGCATGTCGTATGAACTGGACGCCATCGCAGCCGTGGTCATCGGCGGCACCAGCCTGTCGGGCGGCACCGGCAGTATCGTCGGCACCCTGTTCGGCGCGTTGTTGATCGGTGTGATCAACAACGGTCTGAACCTGCTCGGCGTGTCCTCTTATTACCAACAGGTCGCCAAGGGCCTGATCATCGTGTTCGCAGTACTGATCGACGTGTGGCGCAAGAAAAAACGCTAATCGCTTTTCCTCTGAATGAACGACTGACTACAACAATAACGGAGTTCTCATCATGAAATTCGGCACATCCCTGGCCGCTGTCGCGGCGCTCACCCTGCTCGCCAGTAGCATTTCCCTGGCTGCTGACGGCAAGACCTACAAGATCGGCGCAGCCGTTTACGGCCTCAAGGGCCAGTTCATGCAGAACTGGGTGCGAGAGCTGAAACAGCACCCGGCAGTCAAGGATGGCACCGTACAGATCACCGTGTTCGATGGTAACTATGACGCGCTGACTCAGAACAACCAGATCGAAACCATGATCACCCAGCACTACGATGCGATCATCTTCGTGCCTATCGACACCAAGGCCGGCGTCGGCACCGTGGCTCGCGCCATGGAGAATGATATTCCGGTCATCGCGTCCAACACCCGGGTGGCAGGAACCAAAGTGCCCTATGTCGGCAACGATGACGTCGAGGGTGGACGCCTGCAGGCTCAGGCCATGGTCGACAAGATCAAGGGCAAGGGTAACGTGGTGATCATCCAAGGGCCGATTGGCCAGTCTGCCCAGATCGATCGCGAGAAAGGCGAGATGGAAGTCCTGAAGAAACACCCGGACATCAAGATCATCGAAATGAAGACCGCCAACTGGTCACGCGCCGAAGCGCTGGCCCTGACCGAAGACTGGCTCAACGCCCATCCCAATGGCGGCATTTCCGGGATCATCGCGCAAAACGACGACATGGCGCTCGGCGCCTTGCAAGCCGTCAAATCCCGCGGGCTGACGCCTGCCGAGGTGCCCGTCACCTCCATCGACGGCATGCCGGATGCCATTCAGGCAGCCAAGAAAAACGAAGTCACCACCTTCCTGCAAGATGCCCAGGCCCAGTCCCAGGGCGCGCTGGACGTCGCACTGCGTGCCCTGTCCGGCAAGGATTACAAGCCGCAGTCAGTGATCTGGGAGCGTTACGCCAAAGACGTGAAATGGGGAGATGGCACTGACAAGAACTACATCCTGCCATGGGTGCCGGTGACCGACGCCAATGCCGATGCGCTGTATCAGCAGGTAAGCGGCGGGAAGTAGCTTCCCTGATGGCGGCCAAAACCTGAGTGCCTGACTGGATGCACAACCTGCGGGAGGCGGCTTGCCGGCGATGGCGTCAGCCCAGTCTCTGATGTGCAGCATCAAAAAACGCATCGCCGGCAAGCCGCCTCCCACAGTCCGTTGGCTGCGACACGATGTGGGTCTAGCAATGAGTAGTCGGTGTGGCAACGCGCACAGGCAGATAAAACCCTTTACACAGGAGTCATGTTCATGTCTGGATTCTGGAATCAGGCTTTCGACCTTAGCGGCAAATGCGCCGTCATCACGGGCGGCGCGGCCGGAATCGGTTTGGCCTGTGCCAGCTTGCTGGTCGAGCGCGGTGCGCGGGTTGCGTTGCTTGATCGTGACCCTGCGGTGGTTGAAGTCGCCGCAAGCCTGGGCGATGGCCATCTCGGTATCGCCGTCGACCTGCGTCAGCTCGATCAGGTGCAACGCAGCGTAGACAACGCCTTTGAGCACTTCAATCGTCTCGATTACCTGATCAACAGTGCAGGCGTTGCCCTGTTGGACAAGGCCGTCGATGTCAGCGAGGACGCATGGGACACCACGCTGGATATCAATCTCAAGGCCAGCTTCTTCGTTGCCCAGGCCTGCGCCCGACACATGCTCGCCCAAGGCAGCGGGCGCATCGTCAATCTGGCGTCACAGGCTGCTGTCATCGGTCTGGACCGTCATGTCGCGTACTGCGCCAGCAAGGCTGCGGTGGTCGGCATGACCAAGGTACTGGCCATGGAGTGGGCGCCGCACATCAACGTCAATGCCATCTCCCCCACCATCGTCGAAACCGCGCTGGGCAAGAAAGCCTGGGCAGGCGAGCTGGGTGAAAAGGCCAAATTGCAGATTCCGGCGGGCCGCTTCGCTCAGCCGGAAGAAATTGCCGGGCTGGCGCTGTACCTGCTCAGCGACGTCGCCGCCATGATCACCGGAGAGAACGTGGTGATCGACGGTGGCTACAGCATTCAGTAACCCCATTTCTGTCGTGAGGTTTTCGTCATGTCCACCGCTACCGAACGCACCGCCGAACAACTTTCTCCCGTGATTCCCGCCACCATGCAGGCGGTGGTCTGTCATGGCCCGGAGGATTACCGGCTTGAAACGGTCGACGTCCCGACGCCTGGCCCGGACGAGATCCTGACCAAGGTCGAGCTGTGCGGAATCTGCATGGGCGACATTAAAACCTATCGAGGCGCACCATCGTTCTGGGGCGATGCCGAGCAGCCGCGCTACGTCAAACCGCCGATGATTCCCGGTCACGAGTTCGTCTGTCGCGTGGTTGCCCTCGGCCCGGGTGCGGAAAAGCGCGGTGTGAAGATCGGCGACAGAGTGATTTCCGAACAGATCGTGCCGTGCTGGGGCTGCCGCTTCTGCAACCACGGGCAGTACTGGATGTGTCAGAAGCATGACCTTTACGGCTTCCAGAATAATGTTCAGGGCGCCATGGCCCAGTACATGATCTTTACCAGGGAAGGCATCATTCACAAAGTGCCGGACTCCATTGCACCGGACGAAGCCATTCTGATCGAGCCGCTGGCCTGCTCGCTGCATGCGGCGGAGCGCGCCAATGTCGATTTCGATGACGTGGTGGTGGTTGCCGGGGCCGGAACGCTGGGTCTGGGCATCATCGGCGCGGTGCGCATGCGCAACCCGAAAAAGCTCATCGTTCTGGACATGAAACCCGAGCGCGCCGCCCTCGCCCTGCGCATGGGCGCGGATGAAGTATGGAACCCGGCCGAGGTCGATGTACTGGCAAAGATCAGGGACATCACCGAAGGCTACGGCTGCGACATCTATATAGAAGCCACCGGGCACCATAAAGCCGTCAATCAGGGCCTGGCGATGCTGCGCAAACTGGGTCGTTTCGTTGAATTCAGTGTGTTCAACGACGAGGCCACGGTAGATTGGTCAATCATCGGCGACCGCAAGGAACTGGACGTGCTGGGCTCACATCTGGGTCCCTACATGTACCCACGCGCCATCGATTTCATTGGCAATCGCAAGATCGACATGCGAGACGTGGTCACCCACAAATTCCCCCTCGCCGATTTCAAGGAAGCCTTCGCCGTGATGGAACGCGGCGACAAGTCGCTGAAAGTGGTGCTGGAACCGTAACACGTACGCTCCTTATAAAAAGAACACAGGAAACCGCGTTATGAATCGAGTCATCAACGATCCCGACCAAGTGGTCGAGGACATGCTGCGCGGCATTCTGGCCGCGCATTCCGAGCTGTCCCAAGGCACCAGCAACCCCAGGGTCATCAGCAAAACCACGCCTTCACCCCACGGCCGGGTCGGCATCGTCACCGGCGGAGGTTCGGGTCACGAGCCGGCTTTTCTCGGCTATGTCGGCCCCGGCCTTGTCGATGCCGTGGCAGTCGGCGAGATTTTCTCTTCTCCGACGGCCAAGAGTTTCTTCGATGCCTTCCGCGCAGCGGATCGCGGCGCTGGCGTGGCCTGCCTGTATGGCAACTACGCCGGCGACAACATGAACGTAAAGCTGGCGATGAAAATGGCGGCCAGCAAGGATCTGCAGATTCGCACCGTGGTTGCCAACGACGACGTGGCCTCGGCCCCCAAAGCCGACATTGCCAAGCGTCGCGGCGTGGCCGGGGAAATCTTCATGTGGAAGACCGGCGGCGCTGCCGCAGCGCTGGGCTACGACCTGGACGGCGTGATCCGTGTGGCTCAGAAAGCCGTCGATCAGTGCCGCTCCATCGGTATCGGCCTTACGCCCTGTACCATCGCGGCAGTCGGCAAGCCCAACTTCCAGATTCCGGACGGCCAGATGGAGCTGGGTATCGGCCACCACGGCGAACCCGGCATTGAAGTCATCCCCATCGAATCCGCCGCAGCCATGGCCGAGCGCATGCTGGCACCGATTCTCGCTGACCGGGATTTCAATCAGGACGACAGCGTTGTGGTGCTGGTCTCGGGACTTGGCGCAACGCCGGTCATGGAGCTGTACATTTTCTACGCAGAAGTCGAGCGCCAGCTCAAGGCGCGGGGCTTGAACATTCATCGCTGCTACGTCGGCAATTACTTCACGTCTCTGGAAATGATGGGCGTGACTCTGACCCTGCTGGGCCTGGACGCCGAGCTGAAAACCCTGATCGACCACCCTTGCCGCTCCATCGGCATGACCCAGGCGGAGTGAACCATGAGCCAGCATTTTTCCTCTCGTGACGGCAGCGCCATCGTCACCGATCTGGTCGCGGTGATCGTGGCCAACCGTGAATACCTCAGTGAAGTCGACGGTGCCATCGGTGACGGCGACCACGGCATCAACATGGCCAAGGGCTTTGCCCATTGCGGACGCAGCATCGAGGGTCGACAACTGACCCTCGCCGAAGCACTCGACGAGCTTACGCTAAGCCTGATGGAAGGCATCGGCGGCTCCATGGGCCCGCTGTACGGCAGCCTGTTCATTGGCATGGCCGATGAAGTACGCGGCAGCGAGCAGATCGACGCAGCGACGTTCGCTCACCTGCTGCGCGGCGGGCTGACCTCCTTGCAGGACATCACTGAAGCCGGTGTAGGCGACAAGTGTCTGATGGACACCTTGATTCCAGCGGTCGAAGCTTTCGAACAGGCCCATGCCTCGGGCGCTTCGTTCAACGACGCGCTGGAAGCCATGAAACGCGCGGCTTCACAGGGACGCGACTCGACCAGGGACCTGATGGCAAAAATCGGCCGCGCCAGCCGCCTGGGCGAACGCTCGATTGGCGTGCTGGATGCAGGCGCGGTGTCGTGTTGCCTGATCCTGACCCGGCTGGCGGATTCGGTGCAGCCCAGGCTGGTGTAGTTCCGGCGCCGGAACAAGCCCCGGCGCATCGCTGCAACGGGTCAGGCAGAGGCATGATGAGGCTGGGTTATCAGCCTTCTGAACGCGCCTCGGGATAAACCGGCTCCCCCAGATTCAGCATCAACCGATTGGCCCAGGCAAAAATCGAAATCGCGTGAATCAGGTCCAGCAGCTGCGCATCGTCCAGCCCTTGCTCACGCAACGCTTGAATGTGGCCAGCATTGAGCGACTCAGGCTCAAGCGTCAAGTCGATGGCGAACTGGACGATAGCGCGCTCACGATCAGTGGTGCCTGCCGTCGCCGGGTCGGCGAATACCTGGGCGATGACGTCGTTACGCTTGGCAAGTTGCTCGAAGCGTTGTGCGTGCACAGAAGCGCAGTACACACAGCGATTGATCCGCGACACCACGGTGCTGGCCAGCTCGCGCTCGGCGCGGGACAGGCCGCCCGGCGCGTACATGATGGCGTTGAACGCCTGGGAGCGCTGGCGAAGAATGGCGGGATGATGGGCCAGGGTCAGGTAGTAATCCGAGGTCTTGGCCTGCGGATGGCTTTCTTCAAGCACGGCGAGCTGTTCCGGCGTTGCGCCGTTCAGCTCGACTGTAGGCAGCCAGGCTTTCCAGCCCAGCACCTGATTGGTGAAACCATTGCTTTCGATAAGCTCGCTCATTGGGCTGCTCCGGCAGAGTGCAGCGCGCCGAGACCTGCGGCCAGACGCACTTGATAGGACATGAATGCAATCAACTGCGCGAGCACGACGATTTCGGCGGTGCTCAGCCCTTCGTGCTGCAACGTCAGCAGCGCAGCCTGATCGCCATGCACCGGCGACTCGATCAAAGTACGGGTGAAACGCAGAATCGCCGCGAGCCGCGCATCATCCAGCACATCAATGGCCCCCGCATCGATGTCGGCCAGTACCGGGGCTTTTATTCCCAGCGCCTGCAATTGCTTCAGATAATGCGTGCTCAGATTGGCCTGTTCGCCAAGCTTTGCGGCGTAATAGGCCACCCACAGGCGCTCGCCCAGTGACAGGTCGTTATCCAGTGCCGGGTCGAAAAACAGGTCCTGACTGCCCTGGGTGGCCGAAGCGACTTTGTCGCGGGCATGGCGAACCTTGTGCAAATGGCTGCCTGGCTCGATGTTCAACAGGCTGTCGAGCAGGTCAGGCTGAGGGGTGGTGTCAGTCGTCAGGATCATGGGCATTCTCAACGTCGGTATGGCCTTCGCATCGCGATTGAAATAGCGACGCGAAGGCGTGAAAAATCAGGGTTGTTCGGTGACCATGGTGGCGGCCGTGCGGTCGCTGACCAGTGGCTCGACTTTCAGCCCTTTGCGCGCCGCCCAGATGTTCTGGTAATGGAACAGCGGAATGATCCCCACGTCATCGCTGACCACCTTGACCGAGTCCTGAAGAATCTTGCGGCGTCTGGCTTCATCGAATTCGGCGGTCGAATCTGCAAGCGCCTTGTCCACGACCGGGTTGCTGTAATGGCCCCAGTTGGACGCGCCCTGCCCCTTGGCGCTGTCGACGGTGGTCAGGATATTGGTCAGCGCATAAGCCGCCTCACCCGTGCCGTTTCCCCAGGCGATCACACTGATCGCCAGCTCGTTCTTGTTGGCCTTGCCGGCATAAACCGCCCATGGCAGCACTTCCAGCTGGACCTTGACGCCGATGCGCGACCAGAACTGCGCGACGGCCTGCATGACCTCCGGCGCCTGCGGGTAGCGGTCACCGGGGACATGGACAGTCAACTGAAAGCCTTCGGGAAAGCCCGCCTGCGCCAGCAGATCCTTGGCCTGCTTCGGGTCATACGGGATGTTCTTCACGTCCGGGTTATAGCCGAAGGTATTGGCTGGCATCCACTGATTGGCCTCGGTCACAGTGCCTTGCATGATGCGTTCGTTGATGGCCTGACGGTTGATGGCCAGTGACAGCGCCCTGCGCACACGAACGTCCAGCAACGGGTTTTCGGGCAGCGGCTTGCCCGCGTTGTCACGAATGAACTCATTGGGACCGGCGCGAAAACTTGGCTGAATCAGCAGCGCACGCAAGCCCTGATCGGCATAAACCTTGACCGTCGGCGTCTGGCGCAGACGCTCCACATCCGTTGGCGAGACCTTGTCGATCACATCCACGTCGCCTGCCAGCAATGCCGCGGTGCGGTTGGCCGCATTGGCGATGAAACGGTAGTCGACCTTGTCCCAGATCGGCTTCGGGCCCCAGTAGGCATCGTTGCGCTCGAAAACCGTCCGGTCGCCAGGCACAAAGGACACGAAGCGATAAGGCCCGGTCCCGATCATGGCCTTGCCGGAGTTGTAGTCGGCGCTGCTGGCGTTGGCGCCTGCGTGGCGGCTGACGATGTAGATCGAATCGACGTCCGGCAGCAGGTTGGCGTTGGGCAGGCGGGTCTTGATGATCAGCGTGTGATCGTCCTTGGCAGTAACGGAAGCGACGGTGCGCGTCGCCCCGGCGTAAGACGCCACGCTGCCCGGCACATTGCGGGCGCGCTCGAACGAGAACACCAGATCGTCAGCGGTCAGCGGCTGACCGTCCTGCCATTTGACGTCGTCACGCAGGTCGAACTCCCACGTGGTGTCATCGACCACTTTCCAGCTTTTCGCCAGCCCCGGCAGGGTCTTGTCATCGCGGCGGCTGACCAGCGACTCAAACGCATGCAGGGCAACCGAACGGTCTCCAGCGTAGTTGTTCAGTTGTGGATCAAGGGATGAAATCGGGTCGGCATAGCCGATACGCAGCCCCTGCGCGACCGCACTGCCTGCGGCCAGAACAAGGGCTGAAGCTAACAGGGAACGAACAAGTGGTTTCATGAGAATTCCTGATACGCAATCATTGGCAAGAGGGAACACGAGCAACTGCGCGCCCGTTCAGAGGTTGTCGTTGAGGTGACACGCGCTCCGGTGGTTCGGCGAAACCTCCCTCAGCGCTGGAACTTCTTCGCGGCAGCGCGCCATGGCGTGCGGGCAACGAGGATGGAAATGACACCCGGCGGGCGGGTTCAGCGGGCTGGGGATTTCCCCTTTGATCGCGTCATATCGGGTACTGCGAATATCGAAACGCGGGATCTGCGCCAGCAGTGCCTGGGTGTACGGATGATTGGCACGGGCGAAAAGGTCATCGACCGATGCAGTCTCGACCACACGGCCCAAGTACATCACCACGACCCGGTCACACAGGTGTTCAACGACACCCAGGTCATGACTGATGAACAGATAGGTCAGGCCCAGCTCATCGCGCAGGTCCATGAACAGGTTGAGAATCTGCGCCTGAATCGAAACATCCAGCGCGGCGACCGACTCATCGCACACCAGCAGTTCAGGCTGCACGGCCAGCGCCCTGGCAATACCGATACGCTGGCGCTGGCCGCCACTGAACTGGTGCGGGTAACGCTGGCGCAGTTGCGGACTGAGACCGGCGCGCTGCAACTGCGCACTGACGTAATCGTCCATGCCTTTGCTGTCGGTCAGGCCATGCAACAGCGCACCTTCGCCGACGATACGGTCGACCCGCAGGCGCGGATTGAGACTCGATGACGGGTCCTGAAAGATCATCTGCACCTTGAGACGCAGCGCCTTGCGCTCGCTGGCGGTCAGGTTGTCGATGGGTTTTCCGTCTACCGAGACAGAGCCTGACGACACCGGCAGCAAGCCGGCAACCATGCGCCCGAGTGTCGACTTGCCACAGCCTGACTCCCCGACCAGCCCGACCACCTCACCACGGGCGATGCGCAGGTCCACGGCATCGACCGCATGGGTGACAGGTCTGGGTCGCGTCAGGTGCAGACGCTGCAGAACGCCCTGGACCGAACGTTGAGCTACCGGTTTGCCGAAGGTTTTGCTGACCCGATGCAGCTCGATCAGGGGAATCAGTTCACTGGACATCGGCAGCTCCCGGATGAAAACAACGAACCGTCTGGCCAGGCGCGATTTCGCGAGGTGCAGGTTCCTGTGCACAGACCGACGACGCCCTTGGGCAACGGGCGGCAAACGCACAGCCTTGCGGCATCGACGACAGATCCGGCGCCATGCCGGGAATCTGCCGCAGGCGCTGCCCTCGCCGGTTACGACTGGGCAGGCTGTCGATCAGCCCCTGGGTGTAAGGGTGTTGCGGGCGGTCCAGCACATCGGCGACCGAACCCTGCTCGACGATGCGTCCGGCGTACATCACCGCCACGTCATCGGCCAGCCCGGCCACCACAGAAAGATCATGGGTGATCCAGATCAGCGATGTGCCCTGCTCCCGGACCAGCCTCTGCACTTCGCTGAGAATCTGCGCCTGAATGGTCACGTCCAGCGCGGTGGTCGGCTCATCGGCAATGATCAGGTCCGGGGCGTGCAACAACGCAATGGCAATCGCCACCCGTTGACGCATGCCGCCGGACAATTGATGCGGATAGGCGCGCAGGCGTTCTTCAGGGCTGGCAATGCCCATCTGTGCCAGCGTGCGGCTGGCGTGCTCACGTGCTTCGCGTCTGCTGACCGAACGGTGCGCACGGACGGCCTCGACCATCTGCGTGTCGACCCGCAGGACAGGATTGAGGGTCATCATCGGGTCCTGAAAGATCATTGCAACCCGATTGCCCTGCACATCGCGCAGCTGCGAGGCCGTGAGTTTCGTCAGGTCACGCCCCTTGAACAGCACCTGGCCTGCACTGATGCGGCCCGGCTCGTCGACCAGTCCGAGAATAGAAAACCCCGTCACGGACTTGCCCGATCCGGATTCACCCACCAGGCCGAGAATCCGTCCTGGTTGCACACTCAATGACACATCACGCACGGCAGGCAACACGCCTGCGCGGGTATGGAACGAGGTGCACAGGCCGCGCACGTCAAGGGTCGGCTGATCAGCCATCGGCGTTGCTTCAAGCTGGCTCATCGCTGCAACCTCGGGTTCAGCACATCGCGCAGACGGTCGCCCACCAGATTGATCGCGACGATGGTGATCAACAGCGCCAGCCCCGGAAACAGGCTGATCCAGTATTCGTTGCTGAGCATGTACTGGAAGCCGTTGGCAATCAGCAGCCCCAGCGACGGCTCGGTGACCGGCACGCCCAGACCGAGAAACGACAGGGTCGCCTCCAGCGTGATGGCACGGGCAATCTGCAATGCGCCGATCACGATCAGTGGCGGCAGGCAGTTGGGCAGAATATGACCGATCACGATGCGCCACGGGCCAATGCCCTGCCCGCGCGCCGCATCGACGTATTCGCGACGGCTTTCAGTCAGGGCCTGGCCCCTTGCAGTGCGGGCGTAATAAGCCCATTCCAGCAACACCAGGGTAAGCATCACATTACCGACGCCCTTGCCCAGCCAGGCGAGGATCATCAAGGCCATGAGGATCACCGGAAATGACAGCAGCAGGTCCACCAGACGCATCAACAGCGCATCGACCCAGCCGCCTGCATATGCAGAGACCAGTCCCAGCAACGTGCCGATCACGGCAGCGATCAGCGCCGAACCAATGCCGACCCACAGGCTGATGCGCAAGCCGTAAATGATCGCCGATACCAGATCGCGCCCTTGTCCGTCCGTGCCCAGCCAATAGGTGTAACCGGTGTCCATGTTCGGACTGCCGGGCGCCATGCGGGCATCCATGACATTCAGTTGCATCAGATCGTAGGGGTTCTGGACCACGATCCAGGGCGCCAGCGCGGCGACCAGAATGATGATCATCAGAATCACCAGCCCCACCAGGGCAGACGGCGACCGAGTGAACTCGACCGCCACGCGCCGCCACGGCGACTGTGCTTGCAGGCCGACACTGACGGTCGACGCCTTGGGAATGGCATTCATCGGGAAGCCTCGACGCGTACGCGTGGATCGAGCAGGTAATACAGGCCGTCGACGATCAGGTTGAGCACCACGAAAATCACCACGACGACCATCAGGTAAGCGACCACCACCGGGCGATCCAGCATGTTGATGCTGTCCAGAATCAGCTTGCCTGCACCGGGCCAGGCAAAGATGCTTTCGGTGACCACCGCGTAGGCAATGGTCGAACCCAGTTCCATGGCCAAGACAGTCACGACGGGGATCATGGTGTTGCGCATGACGTGCATGCACATCACGCGCAACGGCGACAGACCCTTGGCCCGGGCAAATTTGACGAACTCCTGGGGCAGCACCTCGCGTACACCGGCACGAGTCAGCCGCAACACCAGCGAAATCTTGAACAGCGCCAGATTCAACGCGGGCAACAGCAAGTGCTGCAGGCCGTCCAGTGTCAGCCATGACCACTGCACACCCAGCCACTCACGGGTCTCGCCGCGCCCACTGGCGGGCAGCCAGCCCAACGTGATCGAGAACAGCATGATCATCATCAAGGCCACCCAGAACGCCGGCAGCGAGAAGCCGACAATACTGCCCGCCATCAGCAGCCTGGAAACCGGATGATCCGGCCAGGTCCCGGCAAACATGCCCAGCGGCACGCCGATCACCACCGCCAGAAACAGCGCGCTGAAGGCCAGTTCGAAGGTTGCTGGCAGGCGTTGCAGAATCAGGCGCATGGCGTCTTCGTGGTAAACGAAGCTTTGGCCGAGATTGCCGTGCACCGCCCCCTTGAGAAAGATCAGGTATTGCTGCCACAGCGGCTTGTCCAGCCCCAGATGCGCAATCGCCTGCAGACGCTCGGCCTGATTGAGGTCTTCACCCACCAGGATGTCCATCGGATTGCCAATCGCATTAAGGCCGACGAACACCACCAGGGTCATCAGCAGAATCACCAACAGCGACTGTGTCAGCCGACGCAATGCCCAGCCGATCATGAGCGTAACTCGTCGGCATTCGGCTGACTGGCAACCCATTCGTCGCCCAACAGTTCAGGATCGGCATAGTCGCGCATGGCCTGAAAATGCAGCGCCACGTCTTCATTGAACAACTGCCCTACCAGTGCGTGCGCCAGGCGCTTGGAGCCTTCGCTGATGGCCGGAATATCGCCGGACACCGCGCCGTAGCTCAATGCTGCGGGGTAGCTGAAACAATGGATGTGTTCGATTCCGGGGCAGGCACCCGGCTTTTTCTCCTGAAATTCGAAACAGTTGCCCAGATCCGGCAATTGAGCCAGTTCCGCATCCTGTTCATCAGGGCACGCGTTGAATCGGTCCTGCCAGACACGAATGTGCGCTGAAAACGGTGCGAACTCCGGCCTCTGCTCGAAGTCGGTACGAAAGCCTGTGGCAAACACCACGAAATCCGCTTCGATTCGTGCCGAAGGTGTATCCAGCCACACGCCGCCCGCAGGGTTCTGCTCGACACCCACCAGCGGACAACCGAGCAGAAACCGCGCCTTGCCCGAGCTGGAGACCCGCAACGTACTGCCGCGTGGCGGCGGAACCTGTTGGGTGTTGAGGTAATGACGGATTCGCCACTTCCACTCATCCGGCAGGCGCCAGTAGCCATGGACCATACCCGGATTGCCTGCGCCCTTGCCCTTGTTGATGCGCGGCAGCACAGCACGACGAATAAGCAGATCCACCCCCGTCGCGCCCGCTTCCAGCGCAGTCGCGGCGCTGTCCATGGCCGAGGCGCCGCCACCGATCACGGCGACGCGTTTGCCTTCGAACCAGTTGTCCTGCAGGCCGTCAGCGGAGTGAGCCCATAAATGCCTGGGGAGCGACTTCGCGAATTCGGGCACCCACGGACCGCCCAGTCCGTCACGGCCGGTCGCCAGCACTACATGGCGCGCGACAAAGAAAAGTGTCTGGGACGGTGTTTCGACATCCAGCGCAACCAGACCGTCCGATCTGGGCACGACCCGACTGACACGGTGTTCATTGCGCACGTCCAGGTTCAACACCTTGCGGTACCAGCGCAGGTAATCGGCCCATTGCAGGCGCGCAATCTTGTCCAGTGTCGCCCAGCCTTCGGCGCCATACTGCGCTTCGTACCAGGCACGGAAGGTGAGCGCGGGAAGACCGAGCGCCGGGCCGGTGAGCTGTTTGGGCGAGCGCAGGGTTTCCATGCGCGCAGTCGTCGCCCAGGGGCCTTCGTAGCCTGCGGGCGACTGATCGAATATCACGGCGGCCACGCCCAGATGGCGCAGCTCGGCCGCCAACGCAAGTCCCGCCATGCCACCGCCGATGATCGCGACGTCCAGCACGGCTCTGCCCTCACTCTCGCGTGGTTTGACCCACGGGTTGGCAGGCAGGTCCAGCCAGGCCAGGTCCTGACACAAGCGTGTTTCCAGTGCTTCAAGACCTGCGGGGGCATCTACATGGGGCATTGATCGGTACTCGGTAAATGATCGGGCAGACAGCCCGAGCCTTCATTCAACCTTTCAAAATCCATTCCAATAACGAAATAAATGAATTCTTTAAGGGTATGAATGCAAAAAACGAATACTAAAAGGCGTTTTTTATTCCCGCAACGCGAAAAAAAGCATATTGATATTCTTAAATGGCAGGTCGATACGATTTTGAGGGCCGGCTGACCGCTCTCATTCGGCGTAAATGCTCTGCAACAGAGCATCGTGAGCACTGGCTTCATGCATGACCATTTCAGGCAACAGCGCCTTCGCAGCCACGGCGATTTCATCGATCAGCGCAAGGGCCACATCGGAATGCGGGCTGGCGAAGGCCGAAATCAGACCGAAGAAGAACGGGATGTTGCAGGCGATCGGCCGCACCACTACCCCTTGAATCGGCACACCCATGGCCGTGAACGGATCGACCAATGCAATGCCCAGCCCGGCCCTGGCCATCTGCATGGCGATCAGTGACGTGTTGGTGTCGAGCATGTGCGGCAGCTCGCCGCCCGCCTCCTGAAACGCCTTGTCGATGCGTCGACGAAACCGATAGGGGTTGGCCATGGTAATCAGCGTCTGACGCGCCAGCACGTCCAGTGGCAGCACCTCATAGGTCGCCAGGTCGGATTCAGCTGGCAGGACAGCGACGCAAGGTGCCTCGCCGATCCAGTGAATCTCCAGCCCGCGATGCTCCAGCGGCAGGCTTACCGCCCCCAGGTCCGTGGTCTTGGACAGCACCGCCTGCACCACATTTTCCGGCGACATGCTCTGCAGCTGGATTTGCCTTGGCTTCAAGTGCTCCGGCAGCCTGGCCAGCGCGGCCGGCAGCAGCCCGGCGGCCAGCGCGGAAATCGCCACCAGTTTGATCTGATGATTTTCTTCCTCGGCGATGTGCTGCGCGCGCTGGCGAATGTTGCGGATACCCAGCAGCGCACTCTCCACCTCGCCATACATCATGAACGCCTTGTGCGTCGGCGTGACCTTCGGCCCGCTGCGCTCGAACAGCGCAAAACCCAGTTCCTGCTCAAGCTCCTGAATCACCCGGGTGACCGATGGCTGTGAGCGGCCGAGCATCTTGCCAGCGGCCGTGACACTGCCTGCCGACATCACTGCCGCAAAGGCTTCAAGCTGACGCAAATCCATAAACACCCTTGATCGATGCAGATAGTGGCTGGAGCGCATAATGCGCGGCTTTGCCGTTCGAGTGGCGAAAGTCTACACGCAGAGTAGAGCGCACGCGCCTGTGCAGGGTACGATTTGCAGTCCCTGGCGATACCGCCCGAGAGCCCGAACGAACGCCGCCCCGCTGCCACAGTCTCAACCCAGGCAACCCTGGAGGACAAAACGGATGATTTTCAACTCGCTGGTGTTTCTCGCCACGCTGATCGGCATGGAAGGCTTCGCGTTCCTGGCGCACAAGTACGTCATGCATGGCTGGGGATGGGGCTGGCATCGCTCGCACCATGAACCCCGGACCGGCTGGTTCGAGAAGAATGATCTGTATGCGGTGGTTTTCGCGGGCGTTGCGATCGTGCTGATTGCATTGGGCACCGGGGGTTATCACCCGCTGGAGTGGATCGGTGCCGGGATGACGGCCTATGGCCTGCTGTATTTCGTTGCCCACGATGGGCTGGTTCACCGACGTTGGCCGTTCAGCCTTGTGCCTCGCGCAGGCTATGCGAAGCGGCTCTATCAAGCGCACCTGATGCATCATGCGGTGTCCGGCAAGGAACGCTGCGTGTCATTCGGCTTCCTGTACGCGCCTTCAGTGGCAAAACTGAAGGCGCAACTGCGCGAACTGCATGGCGGTCCGCTCAATAGGCACGACGAGGGCGTTTCCAAAGGTCAGGCGGACGTGGAGGATAGCGCTTCCCGCGTGAAATAGTCGCCTGCCAGGCTCCTGCAGCCACCCGTCTGAGCTTGTCCAGTTTCGAGGTCGACTGGCGTGAGTCCCAGGCTTGCGCTCCGGCCTCGCGCACTTTTATTCCAATCTCGCGATAAACACCTCTGGCCGTGGCCACTGCCCAGGCAGAGCGCCACGGCAACCCGGCCAGTCCGGCCTGCGCGCTCTCATAGAAAGGCTCGGCCATGTCCACCAGCCGCCGGGCAAGCACGGCGATCCGCTGGCGATACTCAGGCGCGGCCAGACGGTCACGAGGGATGCCTATTTCAGCCAGCCAGTCGGCTGGCAGATAACAACGCCCAACCGAAGCGTCCTCGACGATGTCCCGGGCAATGTTGGTCAACTGAAACGCCATACCCAGATCGCAGGCCCGGTCCAGGGTCGCATCATCGCTGACGTTCATGACCTGCGCCATCATTAACCCGACGACCCCGGCGACGTGGTAGCAATACTCCAGCGTGTCCTCGATGCTGCGATAGTCCCGTTCATTCACGTCCATCGCAAAACCTGCGAGGTGATCCAGTGCGTAGTCCCGACGAATGCCGTGGCGGTAGACCACGTCCTTGAACGCAGCGAAGGCCGGTGTCTGCGCAGGGATGCCTGCGTAGACGTCATGCGTCCTGGCAATGAGTCCGGCCAGACGTTCACGTACTTCAGCGGGTGAGATGACGGTGGCGTCATGCCCCGCTTCCTGACCATCAATGACATCATCACAATGGCGGCACCATGCGTACAACATCACGGCGCTGCGGCGCGTCAACGGATCAAACAATTTCGAGGCGGCCGCAAAGCTCTTGGAACCCACGGCAATACTCTGTAACGCATGGTCTACAAGCTGCTGATCCTGTGTATCCGGTGCCATCATGCGTGGACGCCCTCCAGCATCAAGCCTGCGGTCGCCTTGGCCGAACCGATCACACCGGGAACCCCTGCGCCCGGATGCGTCCCGGCGCCAACCAGATACACATTGGCCAGATTCGCATCGCGGTTATGAGGCCGGAACCAGGCACTTTGCTGCAGGATCGGCTCCAGCGAGAAGGCCGACCCCAGATGCGCATTCAACTCATCGCGAAAGTCGTTGGGCGTGAAGATCCGGCTGGTCACAAGGTCTTCGCGCAGGCCTGGCATGTAGTACTTCTCCAGGTATTCAAAGATCCGGTCACGGTAGCGCGGCCCTTCGATTTCCCAATCGATAGGCGCATTGCCCAGGTGCGGAACCGGTGACAGCACGTAATGGCTGGAGCAGCCCGGCGGCGCAAGGCTCGGGTCGGTGATGCAGGGGGCGTGCAGGTACAGCGAGAAATCCTCGGCCAGCGCATCGCCCTTGAAGATTTCCTGAATCAGTTCGCGGTAGCGCGGCCCGAAGCAAACAGTGTGGTGCTGCAATTGGGGCTGGGGGCGCTTGAGGCCGAAATGGATCACGAACAGCGAGTTGCTGAACCGCTTGCGCTTGAGCCGGGCGCCCTCCTTCACCCCTCTAGGGTACTGGGCCAGAAGCTCGGCATAGGTGTGCACCACGTCGGCGTTCGAGGCCACGCAGTCGGCGCTTAACACACGCCCATCCCGCAACCGTACGCCAGTGGCGCGTGCGCCGCTGACTTCGATGCTGGCGACTTCGGCATTGAGCTCGATGCGCCCGCCGATGTCCTCGAACAACTTGACCAGACCCTGCACCAGCGCACCCGTGCCACCCTTCGGAAACCAGACGCCCCACTGGCGCTCCAGCGCATGAATCAGGGTGTAAATGGACGATGTGGCAAACGGGTTACCGCCCACCAGCAACGAATGAAACGAGAACGCCTGACGCAGTTTCTCGTCTTCGATGAACTCCGACACTTTGGAGTACACGCTGCGCCAGGCCTGAAGACGCGCCAGTTGCGGACCGGCCTGAATCATGTCGCGAAACGACAGGAACGGCACCGCCCCCAGCTTCAGGTACCCCTCGTTGAACACGGCTTTCGAATACGCCAGAAACCGCTGATAGCCCGCGACGTCCCTGGGGTTGAGCGCGCCGATCTGGCGATCCAGAGAAGCCTGATCGTTTGCGTAATCGAATTGCGTACCGTCCTCCCAGCACAAACGGTAAAACGGCGAGACAGGCAACAGATCGACGTAATCCTTAATCGACTTGCCGGCCGCCGTGAACAGCTCTTCGATGGCCGATGGGTCGGTGATCACCGTAGGACCTGCATCGAAGGTGAAACCCTCGTCTTCATAGACGTAGGCCCTGCCGCCAGGCTTGTCACGCTTTTCAAGCAAGGTCGTCTGCACGCCTGCGGCCTGAAGCCGGATCGCCAGTGCCAGGCCGCCGAAACCGGCGCCGATCACCACGGCGTTTTTTGCTGGGGTCATAAAGAACTCTCGTAATGTCTGGGCAGATAACGTACTGCGGCACGCATGGCTTCGGCGACCGGCACAGGGGGCTTGCCGACCAGCACCCGGACCTTGTCGCGGGCGAGCGTGTCACCGGCGTAAAAGCGGCGAATCAGGTTGTCGGGCAACCCGTAAAAGCGTTGCATCACTTGCCAGCGATCCTGAGGTCGGCCAGCCAGAAAAAGCATGCGGTTGAGCAGCCGGTAGAAACGCTGGCGCTGCCACTGGCTCTGCGCAAACGCGCGAATACCTGCTGCCAGCGACTCGGCATCAAAGTTGTTCTGACGAGTGATCCACTCGGCCAGCCTGACGGCCAATGGCAGCGAGTAGCCTGTGGTGCAGTGAAACAGGCCTGCGCGCAGACCGGAACGCGGCTGACCTGGCTTTTCGTTCCAGAACGCGTTGAAATCCCCGGCCAGCGTAATGGGCAGTACGCCCTGCTCCTCGCGAAGGCAGGACTGAATCGTCCAGCCGTGCTGACGCGCATAATCGGCGATGTGCCGACGCAATTCATCCGGTGAAGACAATTGCCGGTCCACGTAATGGGTGTCCTCGATCAGCAGCGTGTCCCTGGAAAACGGCAATACGTAAACGAAGCGATACCCGCTTTCCTGAGGTACACGGGCATCCATGATGATCGGCATGTCCAGACCGTGGGGGTGCTTCAACTGCAGCAACTGGCCCAGAAATGCCTGTTGTCCGAGCACCAGATGCGGGCTGGGCTGTACGCCACGGCCATCGATCACGGCGCACGCCTGCAGACGTTCGCCGTTGTCGAGCAGTACCGAGTTCGGGCTGACGTCGACAATGCGCGTTCCCGTCATCAGGCTATCGCCCAGCGCAGGCTCGATGACCTGAGCAAACCGCTCGGAAGTCACACTTGCGTAGCCGCTTTCCATCCGCCGCGAGCGCTCTGGGAAATAGACGTCGTAAGCAGGCCAGGTCTTGACCACCAATGGGCGCAACCATTGATGTTGCTCCTGACTCAGGTCGCCGTCATGAAAGGACCAGGTGTGATTGCCGCCCAGTTGCGGCTGCTCCTCGATACAGAGGATCTTCAGCTCGGGCCGACGTTGCTTGAGACGCCAGGCAATCAGCCCGTTGGCCAATCCGCCGCCGGCCAGAATCAGGTCATATGGCATGAACGCCCCCTGCGAATACCGGCTGGCGCGTGCGAAGCACATCTTCGATGATATTCGCGGCCTTGAAGGTTCCGCCTGCCGAATCCAGTTCAGTCGCCAACTGGCGCAGCGGTTTGTCGGAGTGCACGAGCAGATGTTCCAACTGAGCCTGGATTTTTGCCGCTCGGGCGCGACGAGGCAGCTGCTTGCCTAGCCTGTGATAACAGACCCTGGCCGCTACCCCAGGCTGATCGAAAGCAATCGGCATGACGAGCATCGGCGTGCAGGCGGCAATCGCATCCATCACGGTGTTAAGGCCGCCGTGGGTAATCACGACATCGGCCTGCTCCAGCACCCATTGTTGAGGCGCGAATGCCGTGACGCGGACGTCACCCATTTGCCTGAGCGCCTGTTCCTGAGCGGCATCGAGGCCGCCACAGTGAGCGATCAGCAACTGCGCGTTCAGACGCTGACAGGCGATCACCATCTGTTTGAACATCCCCAGCCGCCCTCCCTGCAATGTACCCAGGCTGGCGAAAATGAAGGGCCGATTCGGATCGATGGACCACTCGCCCTGCACCGTCTGAGGCGCAGTTCTCAGCGGGCCTACCGTATGAAAATGCGCAGGCCGGTTTTCACGCGGGAAATCGAAACCGTCCAGCGTCTGGCTGATCTGCGCAAACGGCGACAGGTATTCGTGCATGCCATTACGCGGTGTCACGCCCAACCGATGGGACGCATCGTGCAAGACCTTGCGCAACGGTCGCATCATCCAGTCGTAGACCCGAGTGCTTGCCTCATAGAGGCGTCTGCTGCGTGCATCCGTGCCATAGGCAAACGGCATCACCGGCAACGGCAACTGCGGTTCACGGTTGATCGGCAGTGCGCAGGCCACGGAAACGAATGGCAGACCCAGTGCCTCAGCCACCAGACCGCTGCCCGCTTCCATCTGGTCGCACAGCAGAGCGTCGATGGCTTCGTGCGCCAGTGCGGCAGGCAGTTCGGTACAGAACATGGCCGTTGTCGCGCTCAGATCTCTAATCACCCGGCGCAAGCCCAGCGGGCCGTGCGGTGCGGCGGCCCGGCGCAACGTTCTGGCGAGACTGCCGGGCGGGTGGCTGATGGCGCCCAGGGTATAAAAGCCAATGCGTGGATCGGTCAGCCAGCGATGTGCATCGGCCTGATGGAAAAACGTGACCCGGTGACCGCGCTCGATCAATTCCAGCGCCAGAGCCTGAAACGCCTGAAAATGGCTGTAGAACGCGGGGGCCACTACGCCGAAATGACTCATGAAATGCGCTCGCTCAACGGGAGTGGGTCAAGCAGCCGCGCGCCACGCAATGCGGCCAGATCCCGCGACCCCGTACAGAAGCAGACGATACGCAGCTGGCGAATTATTGTTTCAAAATGTTCAACCACGGCGGAATCCGATTCCAACGCTTCGGTAAGCACACCGGCAGCCTGTCCAACCAGATCGGCTCCCAGACGAATGGCCCGAGCAGCATCGATACCATTACGAATGCCACCGGAAGCGATCAGCGTCGTGTGGGGCAGTGCCTGTCGGACGTTGATCAGGCTTGCGGCCGTCGGTATACCCCAATCCGCAAAGGCCATCGCCACGTCACGATCCGCCGAACGGGTGGCGCGCTCGCCCTCGACCGCAGCCCAACTCGTCCCGCCCTTGCCCGCCACATCCAGCACCTGAACACCATTGGCAACCAGCGAACGCGCGACAGGAACCGACAACCCGGCACCGACCTCCTTGACGATGACCGGCACGCCGACGCTTTCGACCGTACGCCCAATCGCATCCAGTACCCCGCGCCAGTCCTTGTCGCCTTCCGCCTGGACAGCTTCCTGCAAGGGGTTCAGGTGAATAATCAAGGCATTGGCCTGCAACGCATCCACTGCCCGGCGCGCCAGGTCAAGGCCGTCCGCTTCAAGCAACTGCGCAGCGCCGATGTTGCTCAACAGCGGGATATCCGGGGCCAGACGCCTGAGTTCGCGGGTCAGCCCCTGATCGTTGGGGCTGCGCAATCCGACCCGTTGCGACCCGACGCCCATGGCGATCCCCAGCCGCTGCGCGGCCCGGGCCAGATGCCGATTGATCGCTGTGGAGCGCTCGGCACCGCCGGTCATCGAGCTGATCAACAGCGGTGCGCGCAGGGGAATACCCAACAGACTGCTGCTTAAATCAATGTCGCCAAGGTTCAGTTCCGGCAGTGCGCAATGTTCGAAGCGCACTGCGTCAAGGCCTGTATCAGAGCCCGCGCAGCGCTGTTGAAGGACGATATCGAGGTGATCATCCTTGCGTCGACTGAGGTCGATTTTATCCATGACAGCTCCGATTTAGCTGGATCATTTTTCCGAGCGTGTGGTCTCTAGATTCTTGAGGCACTCAGGAGCGGAGGTCGTTCCGTTTGTTTGAAAGTCAGGAAGTGAGCCTGAGACGAGGCAGTTGGACTGTCGAGCCTATATAGCCAGAGTAGAAGCAATGACAAAAATGGAAATGGATGCCTCCCTCCATAATGGCCTGATCGAGCAACTGGCAGACATGCGTGCGCGCATCGAGAAACGCCTGGACGAGTTGTTGCCGCAGGAAGGGAATGAGCGCGACCTGGTCGCGCTGGCGATGCGCGAAGGTACGCTGGCACCCGGTAAACGCGTGCGCCCCATGCTGCTGATGCTGGCCGCCGAGGGGCTGGAGCACTCCGACCGCCAGTCTGGCGATGCATCGCTGGATCTGGGCTGTGCCGTGGAGATGATCCACGCCGCGTCTCTGGTGCTGGATGACATGCCGTGCATGGATAACGCACAGCTGAGGCGTGGACGCCCTACCGTCCACCTGAAATTCGGTCAGGACGTGGCAATCCTCGCAGCGATTGCGCTGCTGAGCCGGGCATTTGGCGTGGTTGCCGCGATCAATGAGGTGCCACCCTCGAACCGTACCCGGATCGTTGAAATTCTCGCCGATACAGTCGGCATGCAAGGGTTGGTTCGCGGACAGTATCAGGACCTGCGTGAAGGTCAGCGCAGCCGCTGTGCCGAGGAGATTGCCCTGACCAATCGACTCAAGACCGGCGTTCTGTTCGGCGCCATCATGGACATGGCGTGGCTGATCAGCAGCGCTGACGAGTCTGTACGGTTTGAGTTGCAGGGTTTTGCCACGGAGCTGGGTCACGCCTTCCAGTTGTACGACGATCTACAGGACGAGGCGCTCGACAACGCCAAGGATCAAGGCAAGGACAAGGGCAAGTCCACGTTCGTGTCACTTTATGGTCAGCAGAAAGTGGCCGAGCAGCTTCATGCCCATCTGTCGATGGCAGAAAAACACCTCGACAAGGCCTACGGGGGGGCGCAAACCATCAGCGCCTACCTCAAGCTGGTCTTTCTGAAGGCGCTGTAACACACATCACCTGTTCGGCCGTCATCACTCGATTTCGGCCCTGCTCCTTTCCCTGATACAGCAATGCATCCGCGCGATTGAGCGCAACCTGAAAAGCCTCGCCCGGATGGATCACCGCTGTCGCCAGCGTCGCCGTCACGTCCAGCCTGCGGGTATCGATGTGCCCTGCTTCCTCTCTGATGCGCGCCCAGATACGTTCGGCCACCTTATGCGTGTCGGCCAGTGAGGTATCGGGCATAAGCACCAGAAATTCTTCGCCGCCCCAGCGGGCAGCCATGTCGTCGTGACGCACACACGCGCTGATGATGCCAGCAACGCGTTGCAGGATGAGGTCGCCGGACTCGTGGCCATGAAGGTCGTTGATCTGCTTGAAATGATCGATGTCGAGCAATATCAGCGAAGCAGAAAGCCCTTCGCGTTGCGATTCCATCTGCCGCACGCGATGCAGGATTCTTCGGCGCGTGTAAAGATTGGTGAGGCTGTCCCGATTGGCAATATGGAACAGGCTCAGTTGCATCGAAGAGGTAAAGCGAACCGACAATGCCGTCGCATAGATCGACAGCGACGTTGCGATCAGTACATTTGCGATGCCGAAAATGTCCAGAACCTCTCTGCTCAGCCCGGACGAGAGCCCCATGTAGCGGCGAAATGCGAAGCAGCCGACAGCCGCCATCAGGATCGACAGGCTGTAGACCAACCGCCTGAACGTGGCCAGTTGAAAGGTAAAGGCGATGATCGGCACGACGCAGAACAGGTAGAAGCTGAAATTGCTGTCCCAGCCCAACACCCAGGTTGCCAGAATGGCGTGACCGATGATCTCAAGGCTCATCCACTGACCTGCCTGCCGGTAACGGCGACGCCGTATCAGGTACAGGCAATTGATGTAGATCAGCGTGCTCAGCAGGTTGGCGCCCCAGAGAATGGTGACGTTCAGAGCGATGAACAGGCCGAACAGAACAAAATGGATCAGAAGCGCGACGTACACGATAGGGATGATGTGTTTCCAGAACTGGACAGCAGTCTCCTTGAAGAGCTGGGAACGGTCATCGGCGGAGAGGATCATCACGTTATCTCGAAAGTGCAGGTTGAATACGACCGTGGTGTATCAAGACGTGATTCATGTCGTATTGTCGGCATGAACACGCTGCGCTTGATGCGTACAGCAACAAAAATTGTCGTTGCAACCGGCCTGTGAGGCTCTTGTTTGAAGGCGTTGCCCCCGGAAAGTGCCCCTGGCGACCACAGGACAATTCGACCGGGCGCTTTGACATGGAGCGTTGTGCAGGTGAAACGCCTCATCCCGGCCAAACACTGCTTTAATGGAGCGCTGCTGACCCAGCGTATGGCTGGCCTCGAATGATTGATAAGGAAGGGTACGGATGGAACGTCTCACAGCGAAAGACTTTGCCCCTGAACTGCTCGAACTTTACGACTACTACGCCCATGGCAGGATCAACCGGCGCGAATTTCTCGACCGCGCGGCAGTGTTCACCCTGGGCGGTCTTACCGCAAGCGCCCTGCTCGCTTCCCTGAGTCCCGACTATGCGCTGGCCGAGCAGGTGGAGTTCACCGACCCGGACATCATCGCCGAGTACGTGAATTACCCCTCGCCCAAGGGCCATGGTCAGGTGCGAGGCTATCTGGTGCGTCCCGCCAGGGCGACCGGTAAAGTTGCCGCGATTGTCGTGGCGCATGAAAACCGGGGTCTGAACCCGTATATCGAAGACGTTGCCCGTCGCGTGGCCAAAGCCGGCTTCATTGCCCTGGCACCGGACGGGCTGTCATCGGTCGGCGGATACCCGGGCAACGATGACAAAGGTCGCGAGCTTCAGCAGAAGGTCGATCCCGAAAAGCTGATGAATGATTTCTTCGCGGCCATCGAATGGCTGATGAAGCATGACGCGACCACGGGCAAAGTCGGTATCACCGGGTTCTGCTACGGCGGCGGCGTCACCAACGCAGCAGCGGTGGCGTATCCGGAGCTGGGTGCGGCGGTGTCGTTTTATGGACGTCAGCCGAAATCAGAGGATGTGGTGAAGATCAAGGCACCGATCATGATCCACTACGGCGAACTGGACACGCGTATCAACGAAGGCTGGCCTGCTTACGAACAGGCTCTGAAAGCCGCTGGCACGACTTACGAAGCCTACATTTATCCGGGTGCCAATCATGGCTTCCACAACGACTCGACCCCGCGCTACGACGAAGCCGCCGCCAGACTGGCCTGGGACCGGACGCTGGGATGGTTCCGGAAGTATCTGGTTTAAGCATGGGCGCGGTGCTTTCACCCTGCTGATCAAACCAATGCTCCGCATTGGCGTGCAGCCCGGGACGCTCTGCGTCCCATCAGGTGCGATCCCACCGATCATTCGGTCGTGCGGGATCATGCAGCCCGCAGCCGCTCCAACAGCACTTGCAACGGATGCCTGATCACCTTGCCATCCTGACGCTTGACCTGGCTCCTGCACGAATAACCATCGGCAACCAGTCGGTCGTCACCGCCATGACGTGCCACCAGCGGCTGCCAGGACTGGCTGTAGATGGTCTCACTGGTCTTCGCGTTGCGCGTTTCGTGGCCGTAGGTGCCGGACATGCCACAGCAGCCGCTCGGCAATACCTGCAGCGTCAGGCCATAGCGGGCGAAAGCTTTCTGCCAGAGGCCTACGCTGCCCGGTTCGTTGGTTTTTTCGGTGCAGTGCGGCAGAAAGTAATACGTTTCGCTTTCGGCTTCCGAACCCTGCTCGACCAGCGCCGAGGCCAGCCATTCCTGAGGCAGCATCACGCTCGGAACGTTCTCGCTGCCCAGGGTCTTGCTGTATTCCTGGCGATAAACCAGTGTCATTGCCGGGTCGAGGCCGATCAATGGGATGCCGGATTCCTGCAGCTTGCGCAGTGACTGGCTGTTGAAACTCGCCGCCTTTTCGAACGCCGCCATGAAGCCCTGAACCTGCAAGGGCTTGCCGTTGGGGGCGAACGGCGCAAGGTAGACCTGGTAACCCATGCGCGAGATCAGCTCCAGCCAGTCGGCCGCCAGCGGGGTTTCGAAGTAACGGGTGAATGCGTCCTGCACCAGCACCACTGTGCGCTGGCGCTCCTGCTCAGTCAGCGCCGCGAGACGCTCAGGCGTCGCAATGCCGACGTTCCAGCGCGCGCAGGCTGCGCGGAAGTCCATCAGGCTCAGCAACGGGCTGTCGACCATGCCAGCCACGTGCTCAAGCAGATAGCGGACCGGCTTTGCCCCCATCACGCCGTTGTACAGCTTGGGAAAGCGCGCCAGATGCGGGATGCTGAACTCAAGCGAGCCAATCAGATAATCCTTGAGCGGACGCAGGTAGCGGCTGTGGTACAGCTCCAGAAAGCGCGAACGAAACTCCGGGACATTGACCTTGACCGGGCACTGGCCTGCGCAGGATTTGCAGGCCAGGCAACCTGCCATGGCGTCATAGACGTCATGAGAAAAATCCTTCTGCCCGGCGACGCGGGCGACGCTGTTGACGGTGCGCTCGGCCAGGCTTTTCACAACGTTGGCAGTACGCGCCCTGGCGCTGGCGGTCAGCACGTTCACATCCTGCCCGCCCTGCAGACGCAGCCATTCCCGGACCAATGAAGCCCGGCCCTTCGGGGAGTGAACTCGGTCACGGGTAGCCTTCCACGACGGGCACATTGCATCGTCTGGGTCGTAGTTGTAACAGGCGCCGTTGCCATTGCAGTGCAACGCCGTGTCGTAGCTCTGCCAGACGCGCTCGTCGATGGTTCGGTCCAGATCACCGCGCAGCGTCACCTCGTCCACCAGGGTAAGACGCGCCTCAGGCACCGAAGCAGGCGTGGCAATCTTTCCGGGGTTGAGCTGGTTGAACGGGTCACAGGCCGCCTTCAACGCCTGAAGCGCGGGATACAGATCACCGAAGTACTCGGGCACGTACTGCGAGCGCAGGCCCTTGCCATGCTCGCCCCAGAGCAGACCGCCGTAGCGCTTGGTCAGCGCAGCGACGGCATCGGAAATCGGACGAATCAAGGCCGCCTGCGCCGGGTCTTTCATGTCCAGAATCGGCCGTACGTGCAGCACGCCGGCGTCCACATGACCGAACATTCCGTATTGCAGACCGTAACTGTCCAACAGCGCACGGAACTCCTGAATGTAATCGGCCAGGTTTTCCGGCGGCACGGCCGTGTCTTCCACAAACGGCTGCGGCCGCGCTTCGCCTTTGACGTTACCCAGCAGACCGACAGAACGTTTACGCATGGTATAGACGCGGTTGACCGCTGCACTGCCCGTCGCCAGCGTATGACCGAGACGCACCACCGAGGTGTCGGTCTGCAGGTGCGCGACAAACGCATGCACCCGCTGTTCGACTTCGTTCAGCTCGTCGCCACTGAACTCGATCAGGTTGATACCCAGCGTCGGCGTGGCCGGATCCTGAGGGAAATACTCGGCAACGCCGTGCCAGACGATGTCCTGCATCGCCAGCATCAGCACCTTGGAATCCACCGTTTCGATGGACAGCGGTTTGTGCGCCATCAACGCCTTGGCGTCGCGCAATGCGTCCATGAAGCCTGCGTACCGCACGTTGACCAGAATCGAATGCTTGGGAATCGGCAGTACGTTCAGTTTGGCTTCGACGATAAAACCCAGCGACCCCTCGGAACCGCACAGCACGCTGTTGAGGTTGAAGCGGCCGTCTTCCTCACGCAGGTGCGCCAGGTCATAGCCGGTCAGGCATCGATTGAGCGGCGGGAAAATGTCCTTGATCCGCTGTGCCTGGGTGTCGGCAATCTGCTGCGCGCAACGATAGACCTCGCCTGCACGGTCAACCCGCGCCTGTTCGCGCGTCAGTTGCGTGGCGTCCATGACTTGAGTGTTCACGTACGAGCCACCCAGCAACACGGTGGACAGCTCCAGCACATGGTCACGGGTCTTGCCGTAAGTGCAGCTGCCCTGCCCGCTTGCGTCGGTGTTGATCATGCCGCCCACCGTGGCGCGGTTTGAGGTGGACAGCTCCGGCGCGAAAAACAGGCCGTGCGGCTTGAGCGCTGCATTGAGCTGGTCCTTGACAACGCCGGTCTGGACCCGCACCCAGCGTTCCTCGACGTTGATCTCAAGAATAGTGTTCATGTGCCGCGACAGATCGACCACCACTCCATCGGTCAGCGACTGGCCATTGGTGCCGGTGCCGCCGCCTCGAGGTGTCAGGACGACCTGTCTGTGTTCAGGACGCGCAGCCAGTCGGGCGACGATGGCCACGTCATGGCTGTCCATCGGGAACACCGCGGCCTGTGGCAGGCGCTGGTAGATGGAGTTGTCGGTGGCCAGCACGGTGCGCGACCCCATGTCCTGGGCGATTTCCCCGCGAAAACCACCCTCGCTCAGGGCGTTGAGGAAACGGTCGTAGTGACCGACCTGTTCGGACGTGGGCTTTAACAGCGCAATCATGGTGGTGTTCCTGACGGGTTAGGCTTTTTATATGCAAAGCACGTATGCTTCGAATGGCTCGCAAGCATGACAATATCAACGGTTGGCTTGATTCTCCGGCCTGCGACGCCTCAGTGCAAACGTAAAACCTGCCGTTTTTCCATGAGCTTTATGAATGAACCCCAGAAGACTGACGCCTTCGATGTCGCTGCTGATCGCTTTCGAGGCAGCCGCCCGGCATGGCAGCTTTACCAAGGCCGCCGATGAACTGACGCTGACCCAGAGCGCGGTGAGCCGTCAGGTGCAAGCGCTGGAGGCCCAGCTCGAAGTCGAGCTGTTCAAACGCGATGGCCGGCGTATCGAGTTGACCACAGCAGGTGCGCTGTACCAGCACGAACTGGCTGCAGCCCTCGGTCGAATCCGCAGCGCGACCCTGCAGACGATCGCTCACAAGGCCGAGGGCGGCACCCTGCACCTCGCCGTGCTGCCTACGTTCGGCTCGAAATGGCTGCTGCCGCGCATGAATGACTTCTACGCGCGGCATCCGGGCTACGTAGTGCACGTGCATTCGCGCATCGTGCACGCCGACCTGACGCCAGCCGCCAGCGAAATGAACGCCATCATCTGCGCAGGCACCGGCAACTGGCCGGGTTACGTCGCCCACCCGCTGGTCAGCGAGAAGCTGGTCCTGATTGCCAGTCCCGGCGCGCTGAAAGGTTATGCATCCATGACCCCGGCACAGGTGGCGCAACACTCGCTGCTCAGCGTGGTATCGCGCCCCAATGCCTGGTCGGACTGGTTCGAACGCAACCGGCTGGACCACCACGTCATGCGCCCCGGCCCGAGTTTCGAGCTGACTTCACACCTCATCCAGGCGGTGTCAGCAGGCATCGGCATCGCGCTGGTGCCACGCATTCTGGTGCTGGACGAACTCGACAGTGGTGAGCTGGTGACGCTGTTCGAACCGCTGGACAGCGGCCGTAATTATTATCTGGCGTACGCCACACGCTTTCAGAACCTGCCGTCACTGTGCGTGTTCAGGGACTGGCTGCTGTCCATTCCGTTTCCCGACCGCCTCTGATCCGGAGCCTTCATGCGCATCGAACCGCTGCCACCCTTGCAGAACCTGATCGCTTTCGAGGCCACCGTGCGCCACGGCAGCTTTACCCGTGCCGCGATCGAACTGCACCTGACGCAAAGCGCAATCAGTCGGCAAGTGGCGCAATTGGAAGAATTTCTGGGCCGAGCGCTGTTTCGCCGCGAGCACAAGCGCATCCACCTGACCGTTGCCGGGCAGATTTACGCCGAACAGATTCATCGTGTGCTGACCCTGTGCGCAGAAGCCACGGCGCAGGTCATCACTCACAGCGGCGAGCAACAACTGACACTGGCCTGTTCCAGCGGCGTCGCGGCCTTATGGCTCGGTCCTTTGCTGGGTCGCTATCGCGATGAATTTCCCAGCGTCGATATCCGGCTGCGCGTCGTCGACGGGCTGGATTCCCTGATCCGTGCCGAATTCGATCTGGCCCTTTATTTTCTGCGTGAAAGCTCGCCTGCCGGGCTGGATAGCCGGTTACTGTTTGCCGAGTCGGTCAATGCCTACTGCTCGCCGGACTATCTGAACGGCCAATTGCTCGAACCCGCCCAACTGCTCGATCACTGCCTGTTGATGCTGGAAGACGGCCAGCGTCAGTGGCTGTCCTGGAATGACTGGTTCGGCCGTCAGGGCGTGGATGCCTCGCTGATCCGCAAGCGCATGACAGTCAACCTGTATCCGGTGCTGGTGGATCTGGCAATGTCAGGTCACGGCATCGTGCTTGGCTGGCAGCCCATGATTGACAGACATGTGCGTTCCGGCGCGCTGGTGCCTGCGTGCAGCACAAGCGTCGGCGCGGTGGGCGGCTATTACCTGCTGACACCCAGCGGCAAGATGCCGCGCCGCGCGGCGCGTGCCTTCGAGAAATGGCTGAGCGAAGAAATCAGTTCGACGGCCTGAATTTTCAAGGACTCAATTGCATGCGCGCTGCGCATGCAAACCTGCGTAAAGAGCGTTTTCTCCAAATCGGGTATGGGCCTACTCTCAACCATAACGGGCGCTAGACCTGATTCTGTTTCACCTTCCGACTCTGCCCCCTTATCAATGCAGGGTCGTTCCCTGCGTGTATTGCATGCAGGAGCTAAAAAGTGAGCACACTACAACAATCCCTCACACATCCGCAGAACAGGCAGGCGCGCCGCGCCATCACCGCCACAGTCATCGGCAACGGCCTGGAGTGGTTCGACTTCACGGTCTATAGCTTTTTCTCAGTCATTATCGCCAAGGTCTTCTTTCCCACCGGCAGCGAACTCACGTCCTACCTGCTGGCACTGGCCACCTTTGGCGTGGGCTTCTTCATGCGTCCGGTGGGCGGCATCGTGCTGGGCATCTACGGCGACAAGCATGGGCGCAAGGCGGCATTGTCGCTGACCATCCTGCTCATGGCATTCGGGACGTTGATCATTGCCCTCACGCCGAGCTTCGCGCAGATCGGCTACCTGGCCCCGGTACTGATCGTACTGGCGCGCCTGCTGCAGGGTTTTTCCGCTGGCGGCGAGATGGGCAGCGCCACGGCGTTTCTGACCGAACATGCGCCGGCGGGCCGCAAGGCGTTCTACTCCAGCTGGATTCAGGCCAGTATCGGCGTCGCCGTGCTGCTCGGCTCGGCGCTGGGTGCAATTCTGTCCAGCTACCTGACCCAGGCACAACTGGAAAGCTGGGGCTGGCGCGTACCGTTCCTGATCGGCACGCTGATCGGCCCGGTGGGTTTCTACATTCGCAGCCGGGTAGACGAAACACCTGCCTACACCGCCAGCAAGCCGGTCGATTCACCGCTTCGTGAAGTCATCAAGACCTACCCGCGCCAGACCCTGATCAGTTTTTCGCTGGTGGTGCTCTGGACCGTCTGCACCTACGCAATCCTGTTCTACATTCCCTCCTACGCCCAGCGCGTGCTTGGCCTGCCCTCATGGATGGGCTTCAGCGCAGGCATGATGGGTGGCGCGGTATTGATCGTTGCCACACCACTGGTGGGCGCCATGGCGGATCGCAGCGGCAACCGCTCCTGGCTGCTGGGCTCGGCCATCGCGATCTTTTTCAGTGCCTATCCGATGTTCCTGTTCATCAACCAGATGCCTGGCCTGTTCTCGCTGCTGATTTTCGAGCTGGTGCTGGGTCTGCTGATTTCCGGCTACATCGGCTCGATTCTCGCTGCGTTCGGTGAGTTGCTGCCGACCCACGTTCTGTCCACCGGCCTGTCGGTTGCCTACAACTTCGCGGTGACCCTTTTCGGCGGTTTCGCCACCTTCACCATCACCTGGCTGATTGCCTCGACCGGCAGCAATCTCGCGCCGGCCTTCTACCTCATGTTCGCGGCAATTGTCAGCGGCATCGGCGCGATGCTTTATCGCGACCCTGCGCCGGCTGCCAAAAATCGCCCACTGACTGGAGCCTATCAATGAGTACTGCTGAATCCCCACGTCTGATCCTGCGCAACGGCCGCATTCTGGACCTCGAACTGGGACAACTGATTTCGGATCAGGAAATCGTGATACAGGGCGAGCGCATCGTCGATGTGCGCGCCGAAGGAGGGCCTGCCGGTCCTAACGATCAGGTGATCGATCTGGGCGGCAAGACCCTGATGCCGGGCCTGATTGACTGCCACGTCCACGTGCTGGCCTCGAACGCCAACCTGGGCATGAATGCGCTGCAGCCCAACGCAATCATCATGTACCGCGCGCTGCCGATTCTGTCTGCGATGCTGGACCGCGGCTTCACTACCGTGCGTGATGCAGGCGGCGCTGACTGGGCGCTGGCACGTTCCATTCAGATGGGGCTGATTCCGGGACCGAGAATCTTCGCCTCGGGCAAGGCGCTGTCCCAGACGGGCGGCCATGGCGACATGCGCGCGCGTGGTGAACTGTTGCTCAACGAGCCCTGTTCATGCTGCTTCCGGGCCGGTGCGATTGCCCGAGTGGTAGACGGTGTCGACAACGTGCGACTGGCTGTGCGCGAAGAGCTGCAGCAGGGGGCTAACCAGATAAAGATCATGGCCTCGGGTGGTGTGTCTTCGCCTACAGACCCGATTGCCAACACCCAGTACAGCGAGGCTGAAATTCGCGCGATTGTCGACGAAGCGGCAGCGGCCAACACCTATGTAATGGCCCACGCTTATACCGCCCGCGCCATTCGCCGGGCCATCGAGTGTGGCGTGCGGACCATTGAACACGGCAATCTGGTGGACGCTGATACAGCACGACTGATGGCTGAAAAAGGCGCGTTTGCCGTTCCGACCCAGGTCACTTACGAAATGCTCGCCGAATACGGCGAACGCTTCGGTCTGCCGCCGGATTCGGTGGCCAAGATCGAGGACGTCCGTCAGGCCGGGCGCAATGCGCTGGTGCTGTTCGCCGAGGCCGGTGTGCCGATGGGCTATGGCTCGGATCTGCTGGGCGAAATGCATGAGTACCAGACCCACGAACTGAAGATCCGCGCCGAAGTGCTGGGCAACCTGGCTGCATTGCGCAGCGCAACCCATGTGGCAGCACAGATTCTTCAGCGTGAGGGCGAACTGGGGTGCATCGCAAAGGGCGCGATGGCTGACGTACTGGTAGTGGACGGCGATCCATTGACCGACATTCACTGCCTGGTCGGTCAGGGCGAACGACTGGCGATGATTGTTCAGGGTGGCAAGGTGCGCAAGAACACGCTGGTCTGAATTGCAATGCTGGCTCGGCCCTTGATGCAAGGGCCGAACGCCTTTCTCAAACACCCCTCAAGCCACTAAGACGCACGATTTCTTCTGTAGTTGCTGCCGGACAGCGCTGAGTCAGAGACGAAGAGGTCTCTGACCCGGAGGGATACCGACAATGGCTCAGTCAGCGTTGTGATCCCAGATCCAGTTCCACAGGCCCGGCAGCTTCACTGGTTCGTCCGCGTCCTTGACGGTGCGCGCCATCGCGGCGCGCTGCAACTGCACGCTGTCGTCGTAGAACGGTTTGGCAGACAGTCGCACGCCAGTCTGGTTGGCGCTGTCGACCAGAATCTGCAGGTACTCACGCGCATGCCGCGCCGTGTAGCGGTTCAGGTCATGAAAGGTCACCACCACCGGAATCACGCCATCGACTGCGGGCAACTCGCCCGCAGCGATGCGCTCGCGCACCTCCGACAGCTGGCTGACCATGTTCGAGCGGCGTCTGAGGCTGAAGTTGTAACCCCAGATTTTGCCGTCATTGGCGCTCAGATCTGTCAGCAGCACATGCAGGCCGTGCTGCTGATAAATGCCGAAGGTGCGTTTGTCATAGTTCCAGAACGGCGGGCGCAGCAGGATGGTCGGCGTCTCGGTGATCGACTCGATGATCTCGCTGCCCTGGGTCAGCGACTGATGAAGCGCTTCTGACGTCAGCGAGCGATGGTTGGTGTGGTGCGGGGTTGCGGTGTGAAAGCCCAGCACATGACCTTCCGCCTGTTCACGGTGCATCAGCGCCCTGCCCTCATCACTGTTGCCCGCCCCGGTTGCGCCGGTCTGCACGAAAAACACTGCTTTGATGTTCGGTTCCAGCGGGTTGTCGGCCAGGCTGTCGAGCACGGTTGCGGTGGGGTTGTAGAAGGTCGTTGCGCTGGGGCCGTCGTCGAATGACAGCAGGAAACGCACTGGCGGTTGCTGACGAAGCCGCTCGGCGGTCTCTGTCGTCAGCGGCACAGGCGCGCTGATGCAGGCCGATAAACTCAGGACAATGATCGAGGTCCACAAGGTGGCAAAAACGGTTTTCATGAGTGCGTAATCCGAATGAACAGCCAATGGACCTTCGCCAGTGCTGCGGCGCACACACTAGCCTCGCGTCAGGATTAAAGCCACAGCGGTTCATGAAACCTGCACATCATCAGTTTCGCCAACTGCCAAAGGATAAACGATCACTGCTGCCCGCAGCTTGTCAGTCCCAAAACAACTCATGCGATTGAAGTCAGCGTGGCTCACCGGCAAATGCTGACAATCGATGGCCTGACGGTGCAGGCTGTGATCGATATCCGGGTCATGCAGGTAGACGAAATCGGCGTCGCAGTCAGTCACCATCACCCAATGCGGAGCCTTGGAGCGCGTCAGGCGATAGCTGCTGATCAGCACCAGCGGTCTGCCGCCTTCCGCCAGCACACGCGGCAGGTTCAAGGCATGATTGGCCAGCGTCTGGACGTCGGAAGCGTCGAGCTCGCGGCAGAACTGTTCGTGAACCAGGCGCACCACCTGTTTCTTGGTATCGTTTCGCACACCGTTCAGAAACAACGGCCCGGCTATCGACACCAGCAGCTTCACGGCGAAGCCTCGCCGCCAGGCTGCCAGCGCCAGCCCTTGTGGACTGCAGCCGCCGTGGCCCGAGGTCATGAAAACGGTGGTTGCCTCACGCCATATCTGCAACTCCTCGGCACGCAGCATCGAGCGCTCGGGCTGCAAGGCTTTCATGGCCATCAACAGGCAAGCCGGGCCACAGGTGAAGTCGAGTGTCTGCTGGTAGTAAGGCACTGAGCGGCCATTATGCCGGGCATGCTCGACAATGCGTTTTTCATAACGCAGCGCCGGGGCATGATCCTGATAGTAATCGTCGACCTGAGCAAAGCGTCGATAGCCGCTGCGCTCATAAAGACCGATGGCTGCAAGGTTGTCGGGGCGCACTTCCAGACGCAGATAGGCGCAATCGCGCTCTACTGCCCGTTGTTCGGCATGCTGCAACAGCTGCCTGCCCAGTCCCAGTCCTCGTGCCGCCTCGGCAATGGCCAGCGAGTACAGACGGCCCAGTGATGTTCCCCGATGAAACAGCACCAGCGCGTAACCGGTAAGCTGGCCGGCCCGCTCGGCGACGATCAGACAAGCGTTGGCCCGACGGATCATCCAGTTGAAGCTGCGTGCCGTCAGCCGGTCCCCTTCGAAGCACCGGCTCTCCAGAAACAGCAAATCCTCGACATCGGATTCCACTGCATTGCGAAATATAAAGTCCATCTTCACCGCCGTAAAAGTTGCGTAACGAAACGGGACATTTCAATAAGCCCATGCTTAATAGAAAGGACTGTTTCCCATCGGATCGATTACACATGTCAGCGGCGCAGGTGAAGATGAACGAAGTATCGGCTCAACGTGCAGTTTCAGCAACAACGAAACGTGCCTATCCCGCAGTCCCGTTTGCAGTACAAAGCCAAGTGGTCATTATTGTCGAGCGCCTGGAAGACTGGGCGTCTTACTTCCCCAGCGAAAACCTGATGACCGCGCAGAATTATCTGGAAAACCCGCTGGAAGCTACAGTTGGCAAGCGCGTGCAGGTCATCAATCTATGCCGCAGCTATAAGTACCTGGGCCACGGTTATTACTGTTCGCTGCTGGCCGAAGCGCGTCAGCACTCTGTCATTCCTTCCGTGCGCACCATCAGCGAACTGACACGAAAATCATTGTATGGACTGGCACTGGATGATTTGGATAAAGTGTTGGAAACCGCACTTCAGGATCATCCGTATGACGATACCGAAGGCTTTACCCTGACGCTTTACTTCGGTCAGACAACACGTGCGCCCTTGAACGATCTGGCGCGCCAGTTATTCGAAGCGTTTCCTTGTCCGATCCTGCTGGTTGAATTCCGCAAGCGCGAAAACTGGCACATCGCAGGCATCAAGTCAGGTGCCCTGCCCCGTTTGCGTGATGATCAGCAGGACGAGTTCGCGCTTGCGCTGGATGGCTTCAGTCGCAAAGTCTGGCGTCAGCCCGGTTCACGCCGTCTGGCCCGTTACGACCTGGCGATCCTGCATGACCCGCAGGAGCAACTGCCACCTTCCAACGCAGCGGCCCTGAACAATTTCATTCGCGTCGGCCAACGCCTGGGGATCGATGTCGAGTTGATCGAGAAGAAGGATTACGCGCGACTCGCCGAATACGACGCGCTGCTGATCCGCGAGACCACCAGTGTCGACAACCACACCTATCGTTTCTCCAAGAAGGCTGAAAGCGAGGGGCTGGTGGTCATGGACGATTCGACGTCCATTCTGCGCTGCACCAACAAGGTGTACCTGTCCGACCTGCTCAAAAGCCATGGCCTGGGCATGCCGCGTACCGAAATTCTCTACAAGGACCGCCCTGAAGAACTTGAGAACGTCGCCCGATGGCTGGGCTTCCCGTTGGTACTGAAGATTCCTGACGGCTGTTTTTCGCGTGGCGTGATCAAAGTCGGCACAGCCGAAGAAATGCATACAGCCACTGCACAACTTTTCGAACATTCGGTACTGCTGCTGGCACAGGAATTCTTCTATACCGAGTACGACTGGCGCATCGGCATCCTCAACCGCAAGCCGATCTTTGCCTGCCAGTACTTCATGTCCAAGGGGCACTGGCAGATTTACAACCACAAGGCCGTCGGTGCGCAAATCAACGGCGAATGCCGCACCCTGGCGGTTCATGAAGCGCCGAAAACGGTGGTTGAACTCGCACTCAAGACCGCCAACCTGATTGGCGACGGACTGTACGGTGTTGACCTGAAACAGTCTGGCGACAAAGTGGTGGTGATTGAGGTCAACGATAACCCCAACCTGGACGCCGGTATTGAAGATGCCTACCTGCAGGACGATTTGTACGGTCTGATACTGGAAGAGTTCATTCGGCGCCTGGATATAAAACGTCTTGGCCAGGCCTGGTAGTTGCCAATGATAAAAGGCCTGAAACTCGACGCCAACCGCCTGCAAGCCTGCGACCCACTGACGGCACACGTGCTGTGGTTCAGCAAGCCCGATGCCAGCGAACGCACGCTGTTGGCCGAGCGTTTTCACCTGGATGAACATGCCGTGGCATCGGCACTGGACCCGGACGAAATTTCCCGTATCGAGTTTCATCCCGATGCGCTGTTTCTGATCTGGAAACGGCCCGAAAACTATTCGGGCAAGGACAGTTTTTCGTTCGATGTCTCGTCATTCGGCGTTTTGCTCAAGCAGGATCAATTGTTGCTGATCTGCGACGACGATCAACCGCTGACGTCACTGTTGACGCAGCGCCCACTTGAGCAGCCCTTGGATATTCTGCTGGAGATGCTGTTCAACAACATCCATCACTATCTGGGCCATCTGAAAGTGATCAAGATGGTGGCTCGCGAACTGCAACAGAAATTCAATTCGTCATTGGAAAATCGCCATCTGCTGCAGATGTTCAACCTCAGCGAAAGCCTGGTGTATTACATCAACGCGATTCACAGCAACGGCGCTGTCCTGACCCGTCTGCGCAATCATGCGCAAGGCAAACCGTATGGCAACGCCAGCCTGGCGCTGATCGACGACATGATTATCGAGAATGACCAGTGCTACAAACAGGCGGAGATCTATTCAACGGTCTTTGCCGGGCTGATGGATGCGCGAGGCAATTTGGTCAACAACAGCACCAACAACCTGCTGCGCAAGCTCACCCTGATCAATGTGGTGTTTCTGCCGCTGAACCTGATTGCCGGGATTGGTGGCATGTCGGAATTCAGCATGATGACCGCCCCGCTCAACTGGTGGGTCAGCTATCCCGCGTTGCTGGTGGCCATGCTCGGCATGGGGGCGGCGATGATCTGGGGGTTGCGCAGGATGGCGCGCTCGGCGTGATGAAATGTCGCCGAGCGCGGCATGCCGGTTACCTGCAGGTCGTTTGATGGATCGCCTCGCCGGCAAGCCGCCTCCCACAAGCTCTCGATCCATCATCAGAGGGGCGTGTGATCAGACAGGACGCCGCCCAGGATGCCAGAAATCTAGATTTCCCACTCGGCCTTGGCGATCTGCAGGCCATGCAGCCCGTTATACGCTGCGCGCTGCGGCGGTTGCCAGCCCTCCAGCAGCGACGCTTCCAACGCATAGATCTCGACACCCAACGGCCTGCACACACTTAAAGGATCCTGAGCGTCCGGCCCCCACATCGGCAGCGACAGATCGCCGCCCGGACACGTCGACAATGCACACAGCAGGTCGATTTCGGCAAAGAATTCCAGGTAATCACCCTTCTGTGCCGGGCAGGCTTTCATGAAGTACATGTCGTCATGGTTGAGCCCGGTGCATTGAAAGATGTTCAGCACGTCGTGCACATCGAACTCGGTCAGGCCGTGTGGCAAGACCGCCCGCGTCAGGTTCGAATGGCAATGGTGATGAAAGTCCTCGCCAGTCAGCATCTTGTTGACGTATGGGTCGCAACGCGTGCCCAGCAGGTCGTGCAGGCGTCCACCATGCTCGTCGATGCCGTAACTGGCCAGGCTGTCGTCGGTGATGGTGACCATCGGCCGCAGAAATGGCAGATTCGACCAGAGCCGGTCGCGGGTGCTGACGTGCGCGCCTTGCAGCTGACGGGTTCTCGCGGCCCACATGCGCTCCCGGGGATCATCCGCATTCCAGACGTTGAAATCCCCCACCTGCGGGCCGACCGGTGTGGTGACGCGAAACACCTGCCCTGCCTTGACCTTCCAGGCTCGTCCTGTGCGGATCGGTATTTCGAACTGCTCGATCAGCGTGCGCTGCTGCATATTGGCGCGTATGCGCTCGTAAAAGGCCGTATCCACTTGCAGCGCGGCACCTTTGCTCACCTGATAGGCAGCGGGATAGTCTTTGTACATGCAGGACCTCTCGTGGACAGTCTGAAAAGGCGTTCAACACTGCAAGTTGCGCGCCCGCTTGCGTCTTGCGCTCACTGGAAATCCCGGCTGCGCACATCCAGCCCGGTCAGCAGGGGCGTCAGATCATAGAGGCGCCGGGCGATCAGATGTCGCACGCCGCTCTTGGACTCCAGACGCCCGAACACCTGCAGCAACTGTGAACCGACCAGCACTTTGCGTTGCCGTTCGGCCAGATCGCGCCAGACCACGACGTTGACCATTCCGAATTCATCCTCCAGCGTCACGAAGGTCACACCACTGGCCGTGCCGGGGCGTTGCCTGCCAATGACCAGCCCCGCCACGCTGAGGGTCCGGTCATTTTCCAGTGTGAGCAGGTCCCGCGAGCTGCGAAAGCGCTTGGCCGCCAACTGCCGACGCAACAAGGCCAGCGGATGCGGCCCCAGCGTCGTACCCATCGTGGCGTAGTCGGCGACCAGGTCCTCGGCCACGGTGGGTAACGGCAGTGTGACCTGATGTTCCTCGCTGGGCAGATCATCGAACAACGGTCGCTGCGCCTCCACACCCGCCACTTCCCAGCGCGCCCGATGTCGATGACCGATCAGCCCGCGCAACGCACCGGAATCGGCCAGCGACTCGGCAGCACGGTTGTCCAGTCCGGCACGAATCGTCAGGTCGGTGGCATCGCAGAATGCACGCGTCGCTCTGGCGCGTTCGATACGCAGCGCATCGTCTTCCCGAAAACCGCGCACCATGCGCATGCCCAGACGGATCGCCAGATTACGTCTGTAGTCAGGGTGTTCGACAGGTTCAAGCGAGCAATCCCAGTCACTGTAACGCACGTCCACCGGACGGATTTCGATGTGGTGGCGGCGCGCGTCCTGCAACAGTTGATCGGGGCTGTAAAACCCCATCGGCCAACTGTTGATCAGCGCACAGGTAAAGGCTGCCGGCTCATGGCACTTGAGCCAGCAACTGGCGTAAGTCAGCAAGGCGAAGCTGGCGGCATGGGACTCGGGAAAGCCGTAACTGCCGAAGCCCTTGATCTGCTCAAAGATACGGTCGGCAAAGTCTTGCTCGTAGCCGTTCTTCAACATGCCCTTGGTCAGACGCTCGCGATGCGGCTCAAGCCCGCCGTGGCGCTTCCAGGCTGCCATTGAGCGACGCAACTGGTCGGCCTCGCCAGGCGTGTAGTCCGCGGCGATGATTGCCACTTCCATGACCTGCTCCTGAAACAGCGGCACGCCGAGGGTACGTTCGAACACGTTTTTCAATTTTGGCGGATAGGTAATCTCCTCTTCCCGGTTACGCCTGCGCAGGTACGGGTGAACCATGTCGCCTTGAATAGGCCCCGGCCGGACGATGGCCACTTCGATCACCAGATCGTAGAACTTCTCGGGTCTCAGGCGCGGCAGCATGGCCATCTGCGCACGCGACTCGATCTGGAACACACCGATGGTGTCGGCACGGCTGATCATCTCGTAGGTCGGGCGGTCATCAGCTTCCATGGTCGCCAACGTCCACTGTTTACCCCTGTGCAAATGCACCAGATCAAACGTTCTGCGCAGCGCGCTGAGCATGCCCAGAGCCAGAATATCGACCTTCAGCAGACCCACCAGATCCAGATCATCCTTGTCCCACTGAATGATAGTGCGCTCGGCCATGGCGGCGTTCTCGACCGGTACCAAGGTGTCCAGCGGGTGCTCGGAAATCACGAACCCGCCCGGATGCTGGGACAAATGCCGGGGAAAGCCGATCAGTTCTTCACTCAAGGCCAGCACCCGTTTGAGCATCGGGGCTTCGGGGTCCAAGCCGTATTCGCGCAGCCGCTCGGGGGATGGCAGCGTATCGCTCCAGCGGCTGAAGGCATCGGCCAGTGCGTTAATCTGATCCGGCGGCAAGCCCAGCACGCGGGCCACATCACGCATCGCGCCGGAACCGTGATAAGTACTGGCCACGGCAGTGAGTGCCGCCCTGCCCCGACCATAGCGCCGGAACACGTACTGAATGACTTCTTCGCGGCGGTCGTGCTCGAAATCCACGTCAATGTCGGGCGGTTCGTTGCGCTCTCTGGAGATAAAGCGCTCGAACAGCAGGTTGCTTTTCTCCGGATTCAGCTCGGTAATCCCCAATGCGTAACACACCACCGAGTTGGCCGCCGATCCGCGTCCCTGGCAGAGAATGTGCTGGCTGCGGGCAAATTCGACGATGTCATGCACGGTGAGGAAGTAGCTGTCGAACTTCATTTCTGCGATCAGGGCCAGTTCCTTCTCGACCTGCTCGCGGGTTGTCGGACGCACACCATCGGGCCAGCGTTTGCGCACGCCACGCTCGGTCAGTTCACGCAGCCAGGACGACGGTGTCTGGCCCTTGGGTACCAGCTCATGGGGGTATTCGTAATTCAAATCGCCAAGATCGAATATGCAGCGGCGAGCAATGCGTACCGATTCGGCCAACAGCCAGTCGGGGTATAGCTCGGCAAGCGCATCCGGTGTGCGTAAATGGCGCTCGCCATTGGCGAACAGCAAATGGCCCGCCTCGGCCACCGTTGTGTGGTGACGGATGGCGGTCATGGTGTCCTGCAACGCACGTCGTCCCCGCGCGTGCATGTGCACATCACCGCTGGCCACCGCCGGAATGCTCAGGGACTGCGCCAATGCCAGCAGATCCGCAAGCCGCTGTTCGTCATCAGGTCCGCGATGCAGCTCGACGCCGAGCCACAGGCGCTCGGCAAACCGGTCACGTAACCAGTTGCCCTGAGCCAGACAGGCTTGCGCATCACTTTCGATGTCCGGCAACCAGATCACCAGCAAACCGTTGAACGGCATCTCGAAGTCATCGCGCAACAGCCGGTACTCGCCCTTTTTGGCGCGACGCCGGGCCAAGGTGATGATCCGGCACAGCGTCTGATAGCCGATCAGGTCTTCCACCAGCAGGACGATCTTCGGCCCGTTTTCGATCTGCATCTCGCTGCCGACGATCAGTGGCAGGCCGCTGTCCTTCGAGGCCTGCCACGCCCTTACAATCCCGGCCAGCGTGCATTCGTCGGTGATCGCCAGCGCCGCGTAACCATGCCGTTTCGCGCGCTGAAACAACTCCTGGGCACTGGACGCGCCACGCTGGAAGCTGAAGTTCGACAGGCAATGCAGCTCGGCGTAATCCATGCTCACGCGAACCAGCCGTGCAGCAGCAGCTCGCCGTTTTCACCCACCCTTCGGTAGGCCCAGGCGCGCTGGCCGTTGAGGGTTTCCACCAAATAATAATCGCGTCGCACATCGCCGCCGTCCCACCAGCCTGACTCGATGCGCTCAGGTCCGGCCACGATGCGGGTGGTATGCGCGGGCAATGGTTGTGGCTGGTGCAGCAACCAGCCCGGACGCGGATGACTGAGGACTTGCGCACTCACCCTGCTTTCCGTCGCTGGCCGCCAGGCGCACTCGGGGCGATGATCGGCAAGCGCCCTCAGGCCGCTGACCGACTCGTCGCCCAACCGTGCCCGCAGGCGCTCGCGCAACTGCTCCCAGGGCAGCGTCTGTTGCTCGCGCTCATCGAACAGGGTTCGGTGCGTCGGGACGAAATCGGGCAAGTCCTGCGCCAGCAAGCGCACCGCCCGCACCGGAGACCCCACCAGCACCTGCTCCAGCCTGCCGCGGGCCAGTTCGAACAGCATCGAGGCATCACGTTCGGCGCTGAGCAAGCCGACTTGCATGACCGTGTCCGGTCCGTCGACATGCTCCAGATGCAGGGCAAATCGTTGTACGCCACTGTCGCGACCGGTCAGAAACATGGCCAGATCGGCAATCAGGCGTTTGAGCGGAAACAGAAGCGCCTGATGCGATTCGACGTCGAAATTCAATTCGATGCGCAGGTCGAAAAAGTCCGGCGGCATATAGCACTCAAGAGCGACCGGCCGCTCGCCCAGCAGCGTATCGATATGCTGCAACACGCTGGCAGGAAAACGCCTTGCCAGGGTGTCACGCGGCAGAGCCAGCACCTGCCGGACATTTCGCAGCCCCATGCGGGCCAAAGCGGTTGCCACCTCACGACCGAGACCGATGCGGTCCACGGGCATCTGCTCCAGCGTGCGACGCAGATCATGCGGGCAATCGATGCTCAACCCGTCGTGCATGTTGGCCAGCATGCGGGCCGCAATCGGGTTGGGGGCCACGACTATACGATGACGAAAGCCGAGCCCGGTCAGTTCTTCGCGCAACCTGGCCTCGAACACTGGCCACGGCCCGAACAGCTTCAGGCTGGACTCGATTTCCATCAGCAGAACGCGTGGGTATTTGAGGCTGACGTTGGAGCTGAAACCGTAGGCCCAGGCTGCCAGCAGTTGCTGCAAGCGCTCGGTTTCAGACGGATCATGAGGGACCATGACGAAACCTGACGCCAATGCCTGCGCCGCACTGAGCGACTGACCGGGTCGCAGGCCCAATGCCCGCGCGGCCGGGTTGACGGCCTGCAGCACCCGACGCTGGGCACTGCCGCTGATCAGGGCCAGCGGTTCATCCGGATCGGTATGGCGGCGCATGACGCCGTCGAGTGCCAGTTGCGGCAGCAAGACACAGGCCCACAGCATAAGAACCTCAAGCGTCGGTCGGGAAAGGTATCGGCAAGGCGGGAGCAAGCCCGCCGCGGCATTTGAGCACCCGCAATTGTGCGGGACGGATATCGACAGCAATACGCAACGCAGCGGGCGACGGGTTGGCAGCGGCCTGTTGGGGCCGACAGGCGAAAGCCAGGGTCTGCCCGGTTTCGGCAGCCACCTGCAGGCGACGCAACGCACGGTCGTCGACCATGCCGGGCCAGCACACCACTGCGCCACAGCTGCCGGAACGCAAACATTGTTCAGCGGCCCACAAGGCATCTTTGGCGCTGGCCTCGATCAGGGTCATCTGCCGCAAATCGACTCCGGCAGCCAGCCAGGCCTGCGGATACGGCAGATAAGGCGGCGCAACCAGCACGATACGCTCCCCCATGCCGGAGAGCCGCGCCAGACTGGGCCACAACAGACGCAACTCGCCACTGCCATTGGCCGGAATCAGGACTTCAGTCAGTGCCGAGGGCGGCCAGCCGCCAGTGGGCAGCACGCTGTCGAGCAAGGCATGGCCGCTGGGCTGCGGACTGACCTGCGGCGCAGACTGCTGACGCCCCTTCCAGACCCTGCGTTCGTCCAGCAGGCTGTCCAGGCTGACGACAGCGCCCATCATTCGCGCCGGACCAGACCGCAGAACACGCCTTCGATTGCGAAGTCCTGATCCGGCGTAACAATGATGGGGTTGTAGGCAGGATTGCGCGGCAGCAACTGAAGTCCGTCGGCACTGTGCCGCAGACGCTTGATGGTGACTTCGCCGTCCAGTCGGGCGACAACGATCTGACCGTCGCTGGCCTGCGGGTTGCGGTGCACGCCGACCAGATCACCGTCGAGAATGCCGTCCTCGATCATGGAGTCGCCCTGCACTCGCAGCAGGTAGTCGGGCACACGGGTAAAGGTGCCGCGATCCAGATGTAATGTGGCGTGAATGTCGAGATCAGGCCCGATGGGGGCACCGGCAGCGACACGTCCCAGCACAGGGATTTCCAGCAGCTCTGGTCGGGATTGATTCTGCACCAGACGAATGCCGCGAGCCTGATGCGGCATGACTTCAATCAGTCCGGCTTCGGTCAGGGCCACAATGTGTTTGCGCGCCACGCTGCGTGAAGCAAACCCGAAGGCCTCGGAGATTTCCGCCAGGCTCGGTGATTGCCCTTGCTGCGCGATGCGATCGCGGATGAAGGTAAGGATGGCGCTGCGACGGGGAGATAATGTGCTCATGGAGTACATTTGTACTCTTTTGCGTTTTTTCTGGCTAGTGCGTTTTGTCGGATCAGCCATGTCGCCGGGTCATGGTTGCCGTGCTTGCAGGCGGTATTGCGCCTTGGATTGTTTAGATAAAACGAACAGTTAAATCAGAAACAGCCGGTTTATTGCGCAATGCGAAGAGCACACACTTGATCTGTCTTTTCATTCCAGGGAGAAAACATCGTGATCACACGTCAACTCGGCCATCAAGGCCCGCAGGTTTCAGCGATTGGTCTTGGCTGCATGGGCATGTCGGACTTCTACACCACGGGCTTCGACGAGCAGGAATCCATTGCGACACTGCATCGCGCTCTTGAATTGGGTGTCAGCTTTTTCGACACCGCCGACATGTACGGCCCGCACACCAACGAAGCCCTTCTCGGCCGTGCGCTGCAGGGCAAGCGCGACAGCCTTTATCTGGCCAGCAAGTTCGGCATTGTGCGCAGCGACGATCCCCACGCCCGCGGTGTCGATGGCCGTCCCGAGTATGTACGTCAGGCCATCGATGGCAGCCTCAGGCGCTTGAACACTGACTATCTGGACCTGTATTACCAGCACCGCGTCGATCCGAATGTGCCGATCGAGGAAACCATTGGCGTCATGGCCGAGCTGGTCAAGGCCGGCAAAGTGCGTCACATCGGTATTTGCGAAGCCAGCGCACACACCATCGAGCGCGCCCACAAGGTTCATCCACTGGCGGCTGTGCAAAGCGAGTATTCGCTATGGTCGCGCGATCCGGAGCAGGACGACGTGCTTGCCACCTGCCGTCGTCTGGGCATCGCGTTCGTGGCTTACAGCCCGCTGGGGCGAGGCTTTCTGACTGGCGAACTGCGCACCCCGGACGATTTTGCAGCAGACGACTACCGCCGTTTCAGCCCGCGCTTTCAGGGTGAGAACTTCAACCGCAATCTGGAACTGGTGGAAAAGGTCAAAGCCATCGCAGCCGCCAAGGGCGTCAGCGCTTCGCAATTGGCCCTGGCCTGGGTTCTGGCCCAGGGCGACGACATCATCCCGATTCCCGGTACCAAACAGCGCAAGTACCTGGAAAGCAACGTGGCGGCGGCTTCGGTGGCGTTGAGCAAAGACGAACTGGCGCAGCTGGATGCGATCTTTCCGGCCGAAGGTGCCGTGGCCGGTGAGCGCTACGGGGCGGAGTCGATGAAGTTTATCAACGGTTGATCCGACAAGTCTGATCAGCGTGATCGAACATCGACTGACTGACTGAAGAGACACGCTATGTGGGAGACCTCACCCACGTCTTCGACGTCGCGCTGTCGCGCAGCAAAGACCGAACCGTGGGAGGTTGCTGGCAGGCGATGCAGTCGACACGGCGTGTCAGGAAATCGCGTCATTGTTCATCGTCGGCCAGCAGCCTGATCCGATGTGTTCAGCAACTTGCCGACGACGTTCTCACGTTGATTGCGGGCACGCTTCGGCTCCGTTGTTCAGGCCCTGTTTGTGGTTCTGATATTCCAGCGTGGCCTTGCCATCTACCCATTTCAGGGTCACGACAACCACTGAGTCGAAATCGTCGCCTTCCCAGTCATTGACCAGCTTCACGTCCTTGCCGGACGCTTCCTTGGCCACCTTGTTGATCAGTTCTGGCAGATAGCCGTGGGACCAGGCGGTGTAAATGATCGCGTTGTGGTACTTGTCGTGCATCAGTTCGTCAGCCAGATCGCTGGTGTCGTTGGCACCAAAATCGATGTTGATCGGCAGGCCAAGCTTGATCGCGCTCGGGCCAACCGTCATGAGGGGGCGGACGTAGCTGTAGGAAAGGTCGCCATCACCCTCTTCCACGTGCCGACTTGGATTGGCCGCGAAAATGAAGTCGGCCTTGCCAAACTCCTTGGGCAACAGTTCGGACAATTCGATTGCCCGGTTGAGACCCTGACAATTCAACTGGCCCAGTCCCATGGAAGGCTTTTCGGCATGACGCAGGAAAACCAGCGTCTGGGTGCCGTTTTTCGGATCGGCGTACACGCCTTTGCCCATGGAAAACAGCAGCACGGCTGAAACCATCAGAACGGAAGGAAAAGTAATCCAGGCAATACGCCGCTGAAGTCGGCTGCTCAAAGAGAGTTTGGGAATATTCATTATTGTCTGAGTCCGGTACGCGGTTAAGGGAAAAGTCAGCGTGTCGCTGCTGCGAAGGCGCTTGCCATAGCGGGTTCGCCACCCTTTTCTGTCCCTGCGGATCAGTCGAATACGTGTCCCTTGATCACGGATTAAGACTAGTACTGCAATGTTGCGGAATGAAGAATACGGACGATAGGAGTCCAAAAATCCCTTTCTGTTGCATTTGAGGCCAAAAATAGGCTGATTTTCTGCAAAAACTTAAGCAAGGCAGTACCGCGCAACCACTTTCGACTGTGGGTGGGGCAACAGCTTGCGAACAGTACTGCACGCTGGACAACAGCACCTGCCACCCGGGATCACTTCAAAACAGGCTGAGTTGAACCGCTTCAGGTCTGGCACAGAGCCTGCATATTCCTTTTTAAGCATATTAAATCTATGCAACTGCTGAATTGGAAATAACAGAATCGGTACTGCCACCTCATCCCTGACCTTGGACGCCCACCATGCCATCATTTCGCTCTGCGTTTCGCTTGAAGACCTCCCGTTTACTCGCCAAAGGGTTGCTAGTGAGTATGGCTCTGGTCTTTGCGCAGCAGCCGGTCGCTCAAGCGGCTGAAACAGTTCCTGCGCAAATCCATCTGGATTACGCCTACTACTCACCCGTGAGTCTTGTGCTCAAACATTTCGGCTGGCTGGAGCAGGCGCTGCCGCAATCAAAGGTGACCTGGGTCCTGAGCCAGGGCAGCAACCGGTCACTGGAATACCTCAACAGCGGCAGTGTCGACTTCGCCTCTTCGGCCAGTCTGTCGGCAGTCCTGGCTCGTGCCAATGGCAGCCCGATCAAGTCGGTGTATGTCTACAGCCGAGCGGAATGGACTGCGTTCGTGGTGCGCAAGGATTCGCCTCTGCAAACAGTGGCTGACCTCAAAGGCAAGAAAATCGCCGCCACCAAAGGCACCGACCCTTACCTGTTCACCCTGCGCGCGTTGCAACAGGCTGGCCTGAAGAAAGACGACGTGGAACTGCTGCACCTGCAACACCCGGATGGCCGCATCGCGCTGGAAAAAGGCGATGTGGACGCTTGGGCAGGTCTTGACCCGCACATGGCCGCCAGCGAAATCCAGGCAGGCTCACGCCTGCTGTATCGCAACAAGGACTTCAACAGCTATGGCGTGCTGAGCGTCACCGAGACGTACGCCAAGGAACATCCGGAGGCCATAAAAACGGTCATGACGGCATACGAGAAAGCGCGTGAGTGGGCAGTCGAGCACCCGGATGAACTGGCCAGATTGCTGGCCCAGGAGTCGGGGCTGCCGCTGGAAGTGGCCCGCCTGCAATTGTCACGGACTGACCTGAGCGCGCCGCAACTAAGCGCAAAGGATGTTGAGTCCTCCAAAGCCGCAGCGCCGATTCTGGTTTCCGAAGAACTGGTGCGCAAAGGTGTGAACGTCGAACAGGTCGTCGATCAATTGATCACGCCTGACTTTTCGGCTTCCGTGATTGCTCGCCAATGAACAGCGCTGGAAAAACGCTGCCGGGCGCGCAGCCTGCCCTGTCGACTCGGGTGAAACGCGGAGTATGGGAAAGGTATAAAACATCCAGTAAAGGGTTGGTATTACCCTTCCTGGTCATCGTGATTCTCGAGCTGGTTGTACGGATCGGCTGGCTGCCCTCCTATCAGATGCCTGCGCCCAGCGAGATCGTGATGACCTTGGGCGACCTGGCCGAGGGCTCGCTGTGGAAACACATCGGCGCCAGCCTGCTGCGTGTGCTCAGCGGCTTCGCCATCGGCGCGAGCCTGGCGCTGTTGTTCGCCGCCTGGGTGGGCCTGAGTCGTGAAGCCGAGGCGTACCTGGAACCTGCTTTTGCCGGGCTGCGTTCGATTCCGAGCCTGGCGTGGGTGCCGTTGCTGCTGTTGTGGCTGGGTATTGGAGAAACGTCGAAGATTGTGCTGATTGCCATCGGTGCGTTTTTTCCGGTCTACCTCAATGGCGTGGCAGCGATTCGCGGCATTGACCGCAAGCTGGTGGAGGTCGGGCAGATGAACGGTTTCAGTCGCTATCGCCTGACACGGCGGATTCTTCTGCCTGCCGCTCTGCCCGGCCTGTTTACCGGACTGCGCAGCGGCATGAGTCTGGCGTGGATGTTTCTGGTCGCCGCCGAGCTGATTGCCGCTACGAAGGGCCTGGGGTACTTGCTCAGCGACGGCCGCGAAACCTCACGCCCAGACATCGTCCTGGCCGCCATTGTCGTGCTGGCGAGCCTGGGCAAGTTGAGTGACGGCCTGCTGGCAGGCCTGGAAAAACGTTTTCTGAGCTGGCGCGACGCATTCAATGGCCAGAGCCAGGAGGGTTGACCGATGTCCGCTGCATTGATGGAAATTCGCGTCACACTCAAGGCCTTTGCCGAAAGCACCATTCTTCGGGACATTGATCTGTCGTTGCAGGCAGGTGAAATCGTCAGCCTGCTTGGCCCGAGCGGTTGCGGCAAAAGCACCTTGCTGAGAATCGCTGCCGGTCTTGAACGCGACTTTCAGGGCAAGGTGAAACGGCTGCAGGGCGAGGTGGCTTTCGTTTTTCAGGAACCACGACTGATGCCATGGCTGACCGTGGAACAGAACATCGGCTTCAGTGATGACGGGAATTACGACCGCGCCTGGGTCAGGCAACTGATCGGCGAGGTGGGTCTGACCGGTTTTGCCGACGCCCTGCCCAAGTCGCTTTCAGGTGGCATGGCACAGCGCGTGGCGATCGCCCGAGGCTTGTACTCGCACCCGGCCGTTCTGTTGCTGGACGAACCGTTCAGTGCCGTGGACGCATTCACCCGCATGAAACTCCAGGATCTGCTGCTGCAACTGGCCAGCCGGCACGCCATAACCCTGCTTTTGGTAACCCACGACGTGGATGAAGCGCTGTACCTGAGTGATCGGGTGCTGATCATGGGCAGCCGGCCCGGCCGAATCGTGCACGAACTGACGGTGGGCCTGGAGGCGCCAAGGGATCGACGTAACCCGCGACTGGCCCGTCTGAAAGCTCAGGCCCTGACCGAGTTGCAGCAGGCCCATCTGATCTGATCGTCGACGAGAAGCCGGGCGTTATTTATCCGCCTTGATATCGCGCCAGATCCTGGCCCGCAGCGCATCGATCTTCTCTGACACCGGAGCCATGGCAAACATGCGATCAAGCATGTCGGCGTCAGGGTAGACATCGGTATCGGTCCACAACGCAGGCTTGATCAGCGCATCGGCCTTCTCGTTGCCGTTGGCGTAGTGCACAACATTGGTGATGCCCGCGATGACGTCAGGGCGCAACAGATAGTTCAGAAATGCATAAGCCGCCTTCGGGTTCGGCGCATCCTCGGGAATCGCAACCATGTCAAACCACATTGGCGCACCTTCCTTCGGCACGACATAATTGATCACAATCGTGTTGCCCCCCTGCTCTTGAGCCTGGGAAATATCCCCGGAGTAACCCACAGCCACGCAGATCTTGCCCGAAGCCAGATCGGCGATGTACTGCGACGAGCTGAAATTACGAATGTAAGGCCGCACTGCCGTCAGCACAGCCTGCGCGCGAGCGTAGTCCTCAGGGTTTTCGCTGTGCGGTTCAAGCCCCAGGTAGGTCAGGGCAATAGGCAGCATGGCCGGCGCGCTGTCGATGACCGCGACGCCGCACCCGGCAAGCTTTTTGATGTTTTCCGGCTTGAGGAGCAGGTCCCATGAGTTGAGCGGAGCGTCCTTGCCCAGCGCAGCCTTGACCATGGCTACGTTGTAGCCGATGCCGGTACTGCCCCACAGATAGGGAAAGCCATGTTGATTGCCAGGGTCGCTGGCATTCAACGCCTTGAGCAATACCGGATTAAGGTTTTTCCAATTGGGCAACTGGCTTTTGTCGAGGGTTTTCAGCAGCCCTTTTTCGATCTGCCGTCCCATGAAGTGCACCGACGGAAACACCACGTCGTAGCCGGAGTGCCCCGCCATCAGCTTGGCGTTGAGGTGTTCGTTGGTTTCGTAGGTCTTGTACACGGTCTTGTAATGCGTGGCGGACTCGAAATTCTTCAGGGTGTCCGGCGCGATGTAATCGGTCCAGTTGTAGATATTGACCGTCTCCGCCGCATGGCTGGTCGAAGCCAGCAATATCAGCGCAGCAAGGGCTTTTTTCAGCATTATTGTTTTCCTCGGGTCAATGGCGACAGCTTGCCCTAGTGCATGACAAGCCCACAAGACCTGCACAGAACGCCCTTGACAAATACTCGATATTGACGCGCATCAAATAATTGAAAAAATCTTGCTGCGTCATAAAAAATTTTTCCATCATTCCGTTGTCGGGTGCTATTTTTAGTGCTGGTCAGACCGCTCTGATAACACCGTAGGAAAGCAGCATGACGCGGCGAGGAATATACCTCGGTAGTTCTTTCCGCTCTCTCGGGCTTTTGCAGGTTGAGTCTCGGTGGGTCTCCCTACCCTATGGAGCCCGGGAAGTGCTCGATTGAATCAGGTGGGCCATCGCCATGAATATCGCCATGAACAAGGTAACGTTCCCCAATGCATGCCAACTCATGCGCTGGCATTTTCATCCGGTAGGCTTCGAAGCCAGCATGGACGCGCCCAGCAGCATGATCGCCCGCCTGTTCGACCGGGCCAGTGGCGAGACGGTACTGGCGATAGCAGGACTGCCCTGCGCCACCGTGATGAACGCTGCAGACGTGGAGAGAATCATCGAAGCCATCGAAACCGAACTTGAACTGTTCGGTGCCCACACTCAGTTGGTCGGCTTTTCCTGATATCTGCTCTGATGCACACATCCCTTCACTGACGGCGTGTCAGTGACTTCTGGCGCAGGTCTTCGAAGAATGGCTTGTCGGCCGCGACCCTGTCCGATGCCTTGGGCATCTGAACACTGTCAGCACCGCCAGCGCTGTCTTCGACGTACCAGTGGCAATGCCGGGCCGCACGCGTAATGGCGACATAGGCCAGGCGCAATACCTCATCCTTCTGTGCCGAATCGAACGGCTGCAGGTCATTGGTATCACCGAGACCTGCCAGACGATAGACCTGATTCTTGTAGGGCGAGACAGTCAGGTGCTGGCAATCGCCCAGCAAAAATACGGCGTCGGCCTGGAGCCCTTTGGAACTGTGGTAAGTCAGTGTTTTGATACGTCGACCCTGAGCGCCGTGCATCGCGTCTGTGTCGATCAACGCCTGAAGGCGCTGGGAGAAGCGGGCTTTTTCGCTGCCCTTGCGGTACAGCAGCAGGATCGAATCGCCGTCGTTGTAATGCTCGGCGACCCGTTCGGCAAGCTCGTCCTCATCACGATCACGCACACTGACTGGCAGCAATTCCTGAGGTGCACCACTGGCACGGGCTTTCTTGCCGGGAATCGCAGGGGCCGCCCGAACGATATGCTCGGCCGCATCGATGATGTGCTGATGGCTGCGATAGTTTTCGCTGAGCATGACTTTGGTGGTCGCCGGCGATGAGAACTCTTTGACGAACTCCATGAAGTACTTCGGTGAACTGCCGCGCCAGCCATAGATGGACTGCCAGTCATCGCCCACACACAACAATGAGGAATGCTGGGCAATACACCCGGTGTGCATGGCCGGCCCACGTCGGCGGATTTCACGCAGGCAGGCGCGTATCCACGAAACGATCTGCGGCGAGACGTCTTGAAACTCATCGATCATCAGGTGCGACAGAGGACGCAGCACAGGGTCACTGACGTGCTTGAGATTCTCCGGCGAGGTTTCACCAAACAGCGCGAACATTCGGTTGTACGTCATGACCGGTGGCGACTGGGCCAGCAGGTGCTGTTCGAAGGCTTTCCAGAACAGGCTGAGGGCCTCGAAGAAGAACCTGTCTGGGTCATCGCTGGCAAAACTCATCTCGGCAACGGCGCTCGGCACGTCCAGGCCCAGGTTCTCGATAAAGCTCGCGGCCGTTACGAAACAGTCCAGCAGCGGCCCGGCGCTCAGTTCGCCCTTGACCCGGTAATCGAAGCCAGGACCGGCAACGGCGGACCCGGCCAGTGACTGCATGACTTCGTTCGCAGAATTGTAATTATCCATCCATATCAATGGCTTACTACAGAAAGCTTGAAACAGGGTGCGCTTGATGACGCCTTCTGCCCAAACCGGCAATTTGGCACCACGCCGTTTGAGGTGCTGATCTTCGCTGGCGTCCAACCCCAGCACGACCCATGCATCCAGCTCGGCAATGTAGCCGTGAAAATGGAAGGGAAAACCATTGATTTCAACGGCTTGGCGCATAGGCTCAATGCCTTTTATAGGCCAGGCGCCGGCGCGTATCCATAGATCCTCGACGGTATCGCACCACTCTTCATCACGTTTCGAGGACAGCTCCGTCACGGCTACACGCTTCTGGACGTCGGGATGGTCGCGGTCCAGTTCCTTGAGCTGCAAGGCGTGGCGATACAACGGCGCCATAACCTCCCGAAAACGCTCATTGCTGGCGTAGAGGTCGCGATAACAGAGATTCATCTGATGGCGCTGGGCATCGTTGATGCGCAGATCGAACGGGTTGCTGTCGGCGTCTTCCTGAGCGGATGTCTGGCCATCGAGCGTCTCGAAGGCTCGCAAATGCTCGAAGCCCGGCAGGCTGCGCACCAAAGGCAGAATACGCGAGTGAAAGGTACGCACCACATCACGCGCCTGTTTCTGGCTCAACGCATGTCCCCACAGGGCCATGACGTCGATCAGTTTGTTGATGAAGTCCTTGCGTGACTCGCGGGTGAAGGTCACCACGGTCATCGCATCCAGCTCGTAGCCCAGGTAGTGATGCAGCAACAGGATGCGCAGCACCAGCGACGTGGATTTGCCGGCGCCCGCACCGGCAATCACATAAGTTGACGGCGTGTCGCTGAAGATCATTTTCCACTGCGCCGCACTGGGCTGCGCATGGGCCGGGAGTTTTTCGGCGACGTCACTCTTGATGCGCTTTTTCAATTCGGGCGTGAGTGCCAGCCGCCAGTCGTCGAACAGGTGATCGTCCACCTTGGGGCCACGGTGTCTTGCAGGGCGCGTGTCACTGATTACCAACACCTGACGGCCTTCTTGCTGACCGTCCATGTACCCGTCGGCGTAACCTTCCCTGACGCCTTCGATGTGCCCGTTCAGGTAACCATCGGCATGCCCCTGAAACCAGGATGGCGTGTGCTGCGACCCCAGTCCGGTCAGGCTGCGGCCGATCAGCCGTGACAACAGCCGCTTGAAGAACGGCAACTGTTCAGGCGGGTTGAGATCGACATCCAGGTCATGGGGAAGCGCAGAAGGCAGATCGTCGGGCACGCAGACTCCGGTCATGGGCTCGGGGCAAAAAGGACGCCTATGGTGGCTGGATTTGCGCGCCGGTTCCAGCGAAATGCTTTGTGTTCAGTGCGTTAGCCGATCAACTGCATGTAACGCGGTAAATGCCACTACTGCGGCATGACGGACTTCGGGACCAGCGCGCCCGGATGCTGAATGACAATACCCGCCAGCCGATGCCCGGCCTCGGCCGCCTGTTGTGGATGCTCACCCTTGAGACGGGCCGCCAGATACGCGGCACTGAAAGAGTCCCCGGCAGCCGTGGTATCGACGACTCGCTCCACCTTTTGCGTCGGGATCTCGAAACGCTTGCCGTCGGTTTCCACAATGCAACTCTGGGCGCCACGTTTGATGACAATCTCATCGATCCCGCGCTGCCTATAGGCCGTCAGCAACTGCTCGGTGTCGGTATACCCGTACAGCGCCTGCTCATCGTCTTCGGTCAGCAATGCCAGATCCACATATGGCAGGCACGCCAGGTAGGCCTCACGCGCATGCTCGACACTGGCCCACAATCTGGGCCGGTAATTGTTGTCGAAGGCAACCTTTGCCCCCCGCGAGCGGGCCTTGGCGAGCATCGCAAGCAAACGCGAACGGCCTTCTGCCCCCAACACCGCCAGGGTGATGCCGCTGAAATACAGCACATCGTAACTGGTCAGAGCAGCCAGAATCGGCTCGGCTGCCGGTGTCATGAAGCAATCCCGCACTGCCGCCTCGTTGCGCCAGTACAGAAACCGTCGTTCGCCACTGCCATCGGTCTGGATGCAGTAAAGCCCCGGCAGGCGGCCAGGCAGGCGCTGTACTTTACCCAGACCGATACCCTCTTCCGACCAGACCTTGCACATGGCATCACTGAAGCTGTCATCGCCCAGCGCGGTGACATAGTCCACCTGCCCGCTACCCAGCAAACGGGCCAGATAGACCGCCGTGTTCAAGGTGTCTCCACCAAAGCTCTGGTGCAGACTGCCATCTGCATGCTGCTGCAATTCGATCATGCATTCGCCGATCAGGGCGACACGTGGAAGGCTCATGTGACGGTCACTCCTCTGTACGCGTGGAATCAGAAGTACGTGCTGAAGGGCTCGATCACCCGCAGGTCATCATCCACCAGGCAACCTGAACGCCACTTGTCGAAGGTGAGGCATGGATGTGACGTACCAAAGGCGATGATGTCGCCCACCTTCAGCTCACAGCCAGGCGCAACGGTCATGAACGCGTGCTGATCCATCACTGCCGTGACCTTGCAGTTGCTGACGTCATCGCCGCTGGCAGGCATGACGTGCGCCTTGTAACGGCGCAACGGGTTAGGCAGGCCTGCGTCATGAGCCACGTCACGCTTGCCCATGGCAATGACCGCAAAGCCCGGTTCCGGCATGGACTGCACGTGCGCCCAGACTTCCAGCGCCGGCCGCAGCGCTTCGCTCAGCTCGGCACGGCGATCCAGCACGCAGCACTGCGCATCCTTGTAGATGCCATGGTCGTGCACCACATAACTGCCGGGGCGCAACACGCTGAGAAATCGCTCGCGCACCGCCTGCGCATCGAATGCTTCGGCGATCAGGTCGTACCAGGCCGAACCTGAAGCGGTCACGATCGGCCGATCCAGCGCGAAAGCGCCCTTATCCTGCAAGTCGACCGCCAGGCGCACCAGCGAGGCCGCAAATGCCTTGATGCCACTGATGGCGTGATCACCATGAATCACGCCTTCGTAACCCTCGATACCGGTCAATGCCAACGAAGGCTGCGCCAGGACGGCGTCTGCCAGCTCCAGCACCTGGGCCTCGGTGCGACAGCCGCAACGCCCGCCCGGCACACCGTATTCGATCATCACGTTCAAGCGCAGACCACGTTCGCCGAAGAACTTGCCCAGTGCCGCGACGTTGTCCGGGTGATCGACCATGCAGTGGAATTCGAAGGTCGAGTCGGCCAGCATTTCGGCAATCAGCGCCATGTTGGGCTGGCCGACCAACTGATTGGCCATCAGGATACGGCGCACGCCGTGGGCATACGCGGCCTGGGTCTGTACGGCAGTGGCCAGCGTCATCCCCCAGGCGCCCTCTTCGATCTGCCGCCGGAACAGCGCGGGTACCATGCTGGTCTTGCCATGCGGTGCCAGTTCGGCGCCGCTGTTGGTCACGAACGTCTGCATCCAGCGAATGTTGTGATCCAGCGCCGGCTGGTGAATGACCAGCGCGGGCAGGCTGACGTCGCTGACCAGGCTGTCTCCCGGCCGGGCAAGACCTTTGTCGATGACGGCAATGTTCATCAGTAATCTCCTGCTGAAAACACGTTATTCATTGATTCGGCGAGCCAGGCCATTGGCGCTGTCGATCAGCACCCGGCGATAGTCGCTGTAGTGAGTCCTGGCATCGGCACGTGGCGCAACGATGCACAGGGTGGCGATGCATTGACCCTGCCCGTTCCTGACGGGTGCGGCAAAACAATGCGTGAAGGTGTCGGCCACACTGTCGAAGGAAAAGAAGCCTTCCTCACCCGCCTTGCGTATCTCGCCAAGAAAGGTGTCCAGCGGCAGACGTTCGCCACCCGGCAGGATGAAATCCTCCGGGTCGATCAGGTCGACGATCTCCTGATCGCTGAGATGACTAAGCAACAGGCGCCCGGACGCGGTCCAGGGAATCGGCGCGTCTTCGCCGATGTCGGAAGAAATCCGGAAGTGCCGCTCACCCTCTTTCATGAGCGCCACGGTGTATTTACGGCCATTGAGCAGGCACATTTGCGCGGTTTCCCGCGTCTGGCTGACGATGTCACCCAGGCAGATCTCGGCCTCACGCGTGAAGTCGAAGTGCCGCAGGTGCGCCTGGCCCAGAAAATACAACTGGCGACCGAGGTAGACGTGTCCGTCCTTGCCGACCGGCTCCAGAATCCGACGCTCCAGCAATGAGGCCACCAGCTCGTAGACCGTGGACTTGGGGCTGCCGATGCCGCTGGCGATTTCATTGGGTCGCATGGGCGTCGCTTTTTCCTTGAGGAAATCGAGGATATCGAACGCCCTGTCCAGCCCTCGGGCACGGCGCTTGACAGTGTCTTCGCTCGCTTGAGTCACATCGGTCATCTGCTGCTATCCATAGTGTTGGGCCGCCGACACGGGCCGGCGGAAAACCTGAGCGGCTACTTCTGCCGGTAGGCGATGCAGTCGATCTCGACTTTGCAGTCCACCATCATGTTGGCCTGTACACAAGCGCGTGCGGGTGCGTGCTCCGGCGTGAAGTACTCACCGAAGACCTTGTTGAAGCTCCAGAAGTCGCGTGGATCTTCGAGCCAGACGCCGACCCGGATCACGTCCTTGAGCTCGTAACCGGCCTCATCGAGGATGGCGATCAGGTTGCGCATGGTCTGGTGGGTCTGCTCGACGATACCGCCGACGATGATCTCGCCGTCCACTGCCGGGACCTGCCCGGATACGTGCAGCCAGCCGTCGGCTTCGACGGCGCGGGCGAATGGACGGGGCTGGCCGCCCCCGGCAGTGCTGCCAGCACCATAACGGGTAATACTCATGGGGTTCTCCTTCCTGAAACGTTATTAAAACCGGATGTTTTTGAGAAATTCGCTCAGGCGCGCTGATTTGGGTTGTTCGAACAACGCCTTGGGCGGGCCCTGCTCCTCGATACGGCCCTGATTCATGAACACGATCTGATCGGACACTTCATAAGCGAATCGCATTTCATGGGTGACCAGCAACATGGTCATGCCCTCTTCCGCCAGATCCTTGATGACATTCAGCACCTCGCCCACCAGTTCCGGGTCCAGCGCCGAGGTCACTTCATCGAACAGCATCAGACTGGGGTTCATGGCGATGGCTCGGGCAATCGCCACGCGCTGCTGTTGACCGCCAGACAGCTGGCCCGGGAAGTGATCGCGCCGCGACAGCAGGCCAACCCGATCCAGCCATTTTTCTGCCAGCGCTACCGCCTGATCCCTGGGCATCTTTTTGACCTTGAGCAGCCCGAGTGTCACGTTCTGCAGCGCGCTCAAATGCGGAAACAGGTTGAATTGCTGGAACGCCATGCCCGTCATGGCTCTGTGCTGGGCAATAAGCCGCTCGGGATGACGGGTGCGCTTGCCATTGATTTCGCTGTAACCGATGTCCTGGCCTTCCAGCCGGATATGTCCGCCCTGAAACTCTTCCAGCAGGTTGACGCAACGCAGCAGCGTGGTCTTGCCCGAGCCGCTGGAGCCGATCAGGGTTACGACGTTGCCTTTCTGCATGCGCAGATCGACGCCCTTGAGCACCTCGACAGTGCCGTAGGATTTGTGCAGGCCCTCGATGCTGAGCAACGCGGGTGAAAGGGCTTTGGTCTGGGTCTGTGTCATGGCAAGGCCACCCGTTTTTCGATGTATCGCCCGAGCAGCTCAATGGCGTAGTTGATGAGAAAGAACAGAAAACCGGCGAACAGGTAGAACTCCAGCGTCATGAAGGTTCGGGCGATAACCTGTTGGGTGCTGAGCAGCAGCTCGGCAACGCCGATCACCGATAGCAGGGTCGAGGCTTTGACGATCTCGGTCGAGGAATTGACCCAGGTCGGCAGAATCTGGCGCATGGCCTGCGGCAACAGCACATACCGCAGTGACTGGCCGAACCGCAGCCCGATCGCCTTGCCCGCCTCCAGCTGTCCTCGCGCAATCGACTGCAGGGCACCGCGCACGATTTCCGACACGTGCGAGCCGCAAAACAACGTCAGCCCCAGTGCTCCGGCCTGAAAGGCAGTGATCTGCCAGCCCAGCGCGGGCACCATGTAGAACACCGCGAGCACCAGTACGAACACCGGTGTGCCACGAATGAGATCGACGTACAGCCGAATCGGAAGGCGCGCAAAAAAACCGCCGTAGGTCAGCACCAGACCGGCAAACATACCGATCAGGGTGCCGAACAGAATGGCCAGCGCCGAACACTGAATACTGGTCAGAAAACCCGACCACAGCACTTCACGGGCATTCCACACTTCCTGCAACCAGCCAGAGGGTTGGTACATGACAGCCTCCTAGCGGCGAATCGCCAGACGTTGTTCGAGGGTGCGCAGCAGCGTGGCAATCACGTAGCAGGCCACGACATACAGCGCTGTTGTCACCAGCCAGGTTTCGATCACCCGGTAGCTTTCGACATTGATCTTGCGCGCGTAATACGTCAGTTCCGGCACCGCGATGGCAGCGGCCAGCGAGGTGTCCTTGAACAGCGAAATGAAGTTGTTGGACAGTGCCGGCAGCACGTTGCGCAGCATCACCGGTACCACGATGTACGCCCTGACCTGCCACTCGCCCAGACCGATGGCCAGCCCTGCTTCACGCTGGCCCTTGTGGATGCTCAGCAGACCGGCGCGAAACACTTCGGTCAGGTAGGCGCCTGCGTACAGCGACAGGGTGATGACGAACGACGGCAGCTTGTCCAGACGAATGCCCAGGCCTGGCAGCGCGAAGTAGATCAACAGAATCAACACCAGAATGGGTGTGTTACGCACCACCGTGACGTAGATCGACGCCACGATACGCAACGCGCGGTAACGCGACAGCAGTGCGAACGCGTTCATCAGACCGATCACACAGCCGATGGCAATCGAGATCAGGGCCAGTTCCAGTCCGAGGCCCAGCCCCGCCAGCAGGCTTGGAAAATCGCGCCAGACGGCATCAAAATTCAACTGATAGTTCATGGTTGCCTGTACCCGGCAGGGTAAGCGCTTTAGCTGACCCTGCCTTTAGAGAGGTTCGATCCGACTTATTTGTATTCCATCGGGAAGCCGATCGCAGGCACTGGCAGGTCCACGCCGAACCATTGCTTGAACGAGGCGGCATAGGCCGGGAATTCGACACCGGTCATGGCTTCATGCAAGGCGGTGTTGACGAAGTTCAGCCAGTCCTGATCGCCACGCTTGACTGCGCAGGCATAGGTTTGCGGGCTCCAGGCGAAGGCTGGCGAACGATAACGGCCAGGGTTCTGCACCATCAGGTACTTGACCGAGGACTGGTCGGTCGCTGCGGTGTCGGCACGGCCGGAGTTGATGGCCTGATACATCAGGTCGACGCTGTCGTACTGATCGACCTTCGCCTTGGGTAGCGCCTGATGAACCAACTCCTCGGCGTAGACGTTCTGCAGCACGGCAACCGTGACGCCGTCGCCTGCGGCTTTCAGGTCATCGATTTCCTTGTACTTGCTGTTGGCAGGCAGCAGCAGCGCGACGCCTTCACGGTAATACGGCAAGGTGAACGCAACCTGTTGTGCGCGACTGGCGGTGACGGTGATGAACTGACAGCTGATGTCCACCTTGTCCGTCAGCAGATTGGGAATGCGTGCGTCCGAGGACTGAACCACGAATTCGACCTTGCTCGGGTCATTGAACAGGCCTTTGGCGATGATCCTGCCGATGTCGATATCGAACCCCTGCAACTTTCCGTCCGCCCCCTGGAAGTGCCACGGCGCATTGGTACTGCCCGTGCCGACCACCAGATTTCCGCGCTTCAATACCGCGTCCAGTTTGCTGCCCTCTGCCGCCATTGCAGGGTTGACCAAGGTGACAGCCGCTGCCAAAGCAAATACACAGGTTTTCAGAAAAGAAGGTCCGTAGCGCATCACATGAACTCCACCGGGTTTGTCTTTATTCCGCTATAGCGGATTCAGGTATGTAACAACGGAATAGAGAGCAGAAAGTGTGCCACAGATTGCCTGGCAGAAGCAGACTGCAAAAAAAGTGAGGCGAATCAAAGGAGTGTGATAGACGTGCGGCAAGCCGGATTCGAGGGCTTGCTGAAAACAGCGCTATTTACGGCAACGGTTGGGTACCAAAGCCCCACCACTGTGCGTTCGCGTCGCAATTGGGCGCACAGCAATCAATAGATGAGAAGACAGCATTGGTTTTGCTTTTTGCAAGCAAAGGCCCGCCAGAGTGGCGGGCCTGAAGGATGATGCTAAAGGCAGGTAGCAATGGCAGCGGAACGCAGGCCTGTCTGGGTATCGCTCGGGGCGGCATAGAAATCGACAGTGGACGCGGCGCCCTGGGGACGCACATCCGCGAAATAGCGAGTCTCTGTGGTGAACACAGTGAAGCCCCCTCCGGACAGCTTGTCCATGAACACGTCAGCAGAGCTGCCGAACATGGCTTCGTTCTGCCAGGTCACCTGAATGCACTGGGCAACGGCAGCTGCCGGTTTGGTGCTGGACAGAATCTTGAACGGTCCGCCTGAACGTGCTGAATTCGACGGCGCCGCGCATCCGACCAACACCGCTGCCGCAATCACCAGAATCGCTAACTTCATGTCATGCCTTCACTGATAAAAAAACGATTCTAGCACCGCAACCGCCCGTTACCCTTCAGCGATCTGTTCTTCGTACTCTTTCACGTACTTGCCTGCCAACGACTGCTTTTGCTTTTCATCCAACAGCTTGCCAGCCATCTGAAAGAACTTCTGCTCTTCTTCCTTCAAATGGTGGTGCACTTTCTCGGAGAGCTTTTTCGCAGTCGCCAGCCAGGCTGGGCTGGACATTTCGGTTTCGTCCAGTTCTTCCATCATCTCGTCCATTTCGTGATGCTCGGAAATGGCGTGACGACTCAGGTCGATGCCGTTGTCATGCTCCATCAACGGAATGTAGAAGAAACGCTCTTCGGCGGTTTCATGCGCCTGGAGTTCTTCCTTGAGTTGCTTGTAGGCCTGAGCCCTTGCTTCTGAATCGCCACTGGTCTGAATCAGTGCGTCGGCATAGCCGCGTTGACGATCATGGCTTTCGCGTAGTGCTTCGAAAATATTCAAGGACTGGTCTCCAGTTCGGCTTCCCGGTTGTGGAAGCATTGTTGACTAGACCCCTGGCGAAGATCGGCGGTTCCAAAAAATACTGGCGAATCGGCATCTCGCCAGCATTTCGTCAACAGCAACACTCAAACCAGCTCGAATACCACGTCCTGCGCGCCTTCCCACAACGTTTTCACGCCCAGCTTGCGCAGATTTTCCTTACCTTCTGTGATCGTCAGGAAGTGATTACCCGCCAGCTGCCCCATCTTGCTGGCAAAGCAACACGAACCATACGCCAGGATGATTTCGGTCTCACTGTAGCCGCCGGGATAAAAAAGGATGTCGCCCACAGAAGGATGACTGGTGGCATTTTCAAAGCCGACCAGGCTGTCATCGAGCTTCAATTCGTAATCATCCAGCGGCACCCAGCAACCCTCGCCGCTCCAGCGCACATGAATGAATTTCTGCTTATAGGGCAGCAGCTTCAAGAACGCAGCGACAGTCTTCGGCGCGTCCGGGTTGGTTTCGGCCAGGAACGAGTAGCCGCCAGCGGTTATTCTGATGAGGGTCACTGCCGCGCTTCCTTTAAGGGTAATGGAGTGGAGTCAAATGGGCATGCAGGATAAACACTGACGCCATCAGACGTCACGAGATACCGTCTCGTCCGTACAACAGATAGCCCGGTCGATGACTCAGCCGTTCGTAATATCCATTGACCGCCGGCAGGTCGGGATGCTCGAAAACTGATCCACTCGCGCCCGCGCCTTCGGCTCCTTGGGATAGAGCTGATCGCCCTCATAATGACCGGCCAGATAACGGATGATGGTGTTGGATTCCCAGAGCACGAAATCACCGTCGATGATGACCGGCACCATGGCATTGGGATTAAGCCTCAGAAATGCTGCGCTGTCGGTCGACCTGAAACCGCTGCCCCAGTCTTCCTGAGTGAACGGTATTGCCAGTTCCTCACAGGCCCACAACACCTTTCGCACGTTGATGGAAGAGGCCTTGCCCAGGATGCGTACATCCAATGCACTTAATGCGAAACCAGGTATTCAGGTTCAGAGCCATCCAGCCGTTTGGCGTACAGCCGATTCTCGTGCGCTTCGCCTTGAAACACATAGATGGGTGCGCCCTCGAGCCCATAGCCCATCTGCGGATAGAAGCCCAGCGCCCGATCATTGCCCGCCCAGACCGTCGCCCAAAGCAGAAGCGCGCCACCGAGTGCGGCCTGCTGTTCGGCTGCCTTGAGCAGACGCTTCCCTACTCCCAGCCCGGTGAAGCGTTCCTGCACGTAAAGGCGCTGCAGTTCAGCCGCCTGCACCTCGTCGATCATTTCGTGCGCGGTGCGCAGCGCCACCTGAGCGAACCCCACCAGATGCCCACGGGACTCGGCGACAATAATGAATGCCTCAGGCTGGGCAATCATTCCCGCGATGGACTCCAGGGAAAAAGCTTCCAGCGCCTCACGGGCAATCGACTCACGAATGCCATCGGTGGCATAGGTATCCAGAAAGACTTGCAGCCCCAATACCGCCACGCACATCGAATCCTCGATCATGGCTTCGCGAAGCTTCAATTCCATTGGGGTGGTATTGATCATCAAGCGGTTGACTGGAGTGAATGGCGAAGCGCGGATTATATATCAGGAAGGCAGCTTTAAAGACCCGCGAGCCCGATCGAGGATCAGGCTCGACTTGAGGATCAGTGCTGGAAAAGATGCTCTTTGGCAGCCTTGATCCGTTTCTCGCGTTCCTTGACAAGCTTGTCTGCAAGCTCGGCAGCCGCCACTACTGCCTCTTCCGCCGTCTCGGTGCAGGTGATCGTCGTGCTGAGCGCAGCCGCCGCATAACGATCCCAGGCCGGAACCTCGTCATTGAAAAGCGGTGGTACTGTCGACATGGGATACCTCCTCACTGCAAGGCCTGACAGGGCGTCAGACTGTCTGCCAGACAGACTAGGCGGTGACGGGCAAATCGCAACCGGTCATTCGTGTGATCGACCGGCTGCATGATGGCCCGAGCGCTGCTGCGTCTTGAGGCGCAACGCCGGATCAGCGGCCCAGCATGACCGCCTGCAGACGTGCCTGCGCTTGCTGGACATTCCTTGCCTGACTGTTCAAGTCCTGCAGCAACCTGTTGAGTTCCGCCTGCACGGCAGGATCGCTTACCTTCGCGACAGGGCCGGAAAGATCGATCTGCGATTTGTGCGCATCAACATAGTCAGCGATCTTCAACGTGCTTTCGAATGTGCCATTGATCTGCGGCAGGATTTCGCGAAAGGTGTTTGCCGGCACGCTGACTGTCTTGTCATAGGCCTTGTTGTAGACGACTTTCAGATCGTCCGGCTGCTTCAGCGTCTCATGAGCAGCATCAGCCTTGGCCTGCTCTCTTGTCAGCTGTTCACCCATGTCGTTGAGGCCTGTCTGTACAGCCTTAAGATCGGCGCGGCGCTCGATCACGTCATTCAACGAACGAATCGCACCCTTTTGCACCAGTTCGTTCAGTGGCTTGACCGACGCATCCATGCCGGCATTGAAATCCGAGATGACAGCGTAGTGGGAGCTGTAGTCGCCGAAGGATTTCTTTTCATCTTCAGTGAGTGTAGGGACGCGCACACCCGGCTTGTCCACAATGCGGGTCTGCAGGAACTGCGTGAACGCGGCGCGCTGCTCCGGTTCCTTGTCGCCGCAACCGGCCAGTATTAACGGCAGCGCAACAGCCAGCAGCAGAGCGGGACGAAAAAAAGACTTCATGTCATGGATCTCCGAGATCATAAGAATGCACGCCTGATCAGGTAGCCTGTCCAGCGTGAGCGAACCTATAGTCTCGCAATGACATCATGTAGTTCCCCTGACGCGCGTAAAAACGCCGCGTTCTTCCTCAGAAGGCGCGGCGTTTGAATTCAGGAAGCCCACTATAAGCGCGTATTGGCCCGCAGACTATTGAACCTGCACCGAAGACTGCCCGACAGCAGATATTGGCGAAACCGGCGCCACCGCCAGTGTCGAATTGATCTTCTCCGGTAGCGTGTACATGGCTCCGGTTGCGGGATCGACGATCAGCATGCCGATCAGCCCACCAATAAGAATGTTGCCCCAGTACCAACCGTCAATGCCCGAGTCGAGCGTTTGAGTGCTGCTGATATAACCGTCCTTACGATAAGTGACCCTGTATTTCTCGCCGTCGAAATAACCCGCTCCAGCCCTAAGTGTCACCTCGTCAGGCGTCACACCCGAGCGAACGGAAACGCCACTCTCATTGACGATCTCGTAAGCGGCGCCGGACGGACTGGACGTCACCGCTACCGGGTATTTCGAATCGCTGACAATGCTCGCACAACCGGTAACGGCAAAGGCCGCGATGGCAATGAGAGAGAGTTTGAGTGGTGACACTGGACGCATTTTTGCAACTCCGTTGCTGTGTAGTAATCAAGCCAAAATGATATCACGCAACAATATCACAATGCCATCACTCCATTCTAAATCCATGTATTCCATCGGATTACACCTAGACGCCTCATCATGATTGCGAGCCAGTCAGCCGTACTCATATTCGATACCCATCCGCTATTCGAGCAACTAATGGATACAATCCGGATACATGACTGAGATAGCGCTTTAACTTAGCGAACTATTTTGGATACAAGGTGCTATCATCCAACACCAGCTTATGCAACTAACCAGCACCATATAACATCAATAAGCCATCGCAATGATTACACATCAGTCAGAAGTAACGGATTTTTCTATGCCTGTTGCCATCGAGCTTTCCGCCGACATCTGTGATCTGCAAGACTTTGATATGTGCAAGGGCAACGCGGCAGGGCCGGTCTTTCTTGTGGGCTCCGGCGCTTCGGCAGCAGACTTCCCGATACGGGAGTTTTCCTGCATCCCCATGATTACCATGAATGGGGCGATTTCCATGTTCACCCAGGCAGGAATCAACCCTCATTTCTACGTCTGCTCGGACCGGGACTTCTCAAGACAGCAGCCAGAACTGTTTGCCCAGGCCATGCGCATCAGTGACAACATAGCGCTGTGGGCCAGCCAGATCGGGAACCTTCGAAGTTCGCCCAAAGGCAACGTCTACGCACTGAAGAAGGCTGACCGACTGAGTGCCGTGAGCCTCTTCGAACAGCGATCCGGGCTGGTCAGAAAACTTTCACTGTTCAGCCGACGCAGCAGGGACATCGGTTTCAGCAAAGACATGAGCCTGGGCTTTTTCGACGCCCGCACCGTGATGTACCTGGCCCTGCAACTGGCCCACCACCTTGGTTTCAGCAAGGTCTTTCTGGTGGGTTTCGACCTGAATCAATCGGCAGGACGCTACTACGAAACGCCCGGCGCCAGGCTGTCTCCGTGCGGGCTGGATCAACACTACGAGTCGCGGATCCTGCCTTCCCTGAAATTGATGGCGAACTCGGTGATGGGTGACGATTTTCAGGTCTACAACCTGTCGGCGACGTCCAGAGTGCCTGACGACATCATTCCCAAGCTGAGTCTGGATGACGTCCGACACATGCTCGGGCTTTCGGGCTTTAACGAATGATGTAACGCCGTCGAAATGACCTGCACCGATGTCACAAAAAAGCCTGCAAGCTGACGCTTCCAGGCTTTTGAGTATCAGAACAGCTCCTTCGGATCAGCTCACCTTGAAACGCCCTACCAACCCCTGCTGCTGTTCGGCCAGTCGAGCGAGTTCGCGGCTGGTAACCGCTGTCTGCTCGGCACCAGCACTGACCTGAACAACCAGTGTATTGATGTCATTGACGTTACGGTGGATCTCCTCGGCGACCAGGCTTTGCTCTTCGGCAGCTGATGCCACCTGAATATTACGATCACTGATCGACGCAATGCCTTCAGCGATTTCTTCCAGCAACTCACCGGCTCGGACCACGTTGCTTGCGCCTTCCTTCGCCTTGCCCAGTGTTTCCTGCATGGAATTGGCGGCCCGGTCAGAGCCGGACTGCAGGTTGGCAATCATGTTCTGAATGCTGACGGTGGAATCCTGAGTTTTCTTGGCCAGGTTCCTCACTTCGTCGGCGACCACTGCAAAACCGCGACCCTGCTCGCCTGCACGGGCAGCTTCGATGGCAGCATTCAGTGCCAGCAGGTTGGTTTGCTCGGCTACTCCACGAATCACATCCAGAACCGAAGAAATCGAATCGCTTTCGCCCTTGAGCTCCCCGATGATCCGGGAGGTCTGTTCAGCCTGAACCTCCAGTCCCTGAATCAGGCTGATGGTGTTCTCGATCTCGGTCTTGCCCTGCAGGGTGCTGGCATTGACGCGCTGCGACATTTCAGCGGCATCGGTGGTGCTGCGTGCGACGTCCTTGACCGTAGCGCTCATCTCGCTGATGGCCGTGGCGACCTGGTCGGTGCCCTGACGTTGCTGCGCCACGTTATTGCTGGTCTGCAGGGCCACGGCAGACGACTGTTCGGCAGCGGTGGCAACCTGCGCGGTGGCACTGCCGATCTCGCGAATGACTTCGCTGATCTGCAGGGCCATGTTGTCCAGATTGCGGGCTATTTCACCAAACTCGTCTTTACCCGTGTAGAGGGTTCTGGCGGTCAGATCACGCGTCGAAAGCGAGACCAGGGTGCGATTCACGTCGACAACAGCGATCTTGATGTTGCGGATGATCACCGATGCCAGCCACAGCACAGCTATCAACATCAGAACCACGGTAGCGATCGCCACGTAAAGACTGCGTTCGGCGTCCATACGCTCATCACTCGCCAGGCCTACTACCATCTGTCCAAGATCCGCCTCCACCTTGGCCATCAGGTCGATGCGACTGGTGGACAGGTTGAACCAGTCTTCAGGCTTGATGTTGAGCGGATCACCCAACGGCGTATCAAAACCCAAGCGTTGCAGACGAGCCACCTCAAGTGATCCGGGTTGTTGCAGAACGGCATCCAGCCTGTTCTTGAACTCGACAGGCGACCAGCGCTGGAATGCTTCGAAATAGCCGGAGAACTCACCGAGGTTGCGGCTGAAGCGTGACAGCAGCGCTGCGTCAAAACGATTCTGGTTGAACGCCAGACCGAGCAATACACGCTCGCGACCCGCACGCTCTTTCATGTCCACAAACTGGTTGAGCGAACTCAGCGAGCGCAGGATCTGCGGGTCATCAATGCTGGCTTCCAGAGAATAATTGAAGCCGATCATGACCTTGATCAAATCGGTAAATCGGGCGCCGGATTCGGTGTTGTTGATGGCCTGCGAATCGACCTTGAGGCGTAACGCGGTCAGATCATCCAGCGCGCGCGACACCTTGTCCGGCGAAGGAATACCTTCGGTCTTTTGCGCCCGCATCTCGCCCACTGCCTTGTCGGTTTCCTGGCGAAAAGTCTTGAGCTCGTTCTGCATGGACTTGCCACCGCTGCCCAGAAAAACGCCGCTGGCTCCGCGCTCGCGCTGGAGAGTGGTCACGACATTGCTCAGTTTCTGCGCAGCCCCGGTGGCGGTAACAGCCCGCTCCATTGCACCGAGGGTTTCGCTTTTTTCAGCCACGAAAATGCCTGCAAAGGCCAGAAAGCCCAGCAGGGGGAACATCAGAATAAGCAGCAGTTTGGTACTCAAAGGGGCGTTTCTAAGCATTGCAGACCTCATGACTTGCACACTTTTTGATCAAAATCACCTCGGACAAACGTTCTAGGAAGGCGACGTTTTCAAATAGCCAACGATGATTCAGTAGCAGCCTGCCGTAGCCTGTTTTTTCCTCCGTTTGATTGTATCGGCCGCAAAGTGCGAAGCTTTATCTGTGTGCGTGCATTCAAAGGCTGCGCGGGTAGCTTCGTCAGACGCAACAAGGTCTGCCCCTCGCTTCCCGCAGCCTCGCGAGCCATCTGCATACTCTACTTTTTCCTGAATACCCATTTGCAGATGCGATCGACCACAAATCCCCTCGTGATCATCCAACTGATGAAAAATGCTGTACGGATACTATGATCCACGCCAGGTATCTCGAACCCCAGCCACCCGCCTATCAGCATCAGCGGCATGAATAAAACCATGGCAAGCACGCGTTCCAAAAACCTCGTACCGAAGCCGGATAGATCCGACAGCTCAAGAAGAGAAGATGGCGGATATGGCCTTTCCATAAATCACCTAAAGCTTGAAATGATGGCCATTAGCCGGTACTAATGGCCATTTTTTATAGCAAGGTAGCTACCCAATGTCGCTCGCAAGCACCCGCCTCACCATAGTTACGGCATTAGCATCTCTGTTACTCAGCGGGTGTACCTCATACCCACAGGAGACCAAGACGAACTATGGCCCCGGAAAGGTGGACGTCGTGACAAGGGAGTATGTTTGCTACACCGACGCTCAGATCATTGATGGGGAGCGCACCAGCGTGAATTTGTGCGGTAGCTCCCACTCAGGTTTTTCCTTTGACTATCAACCCCAGATATGGGCCGGGATTGGCAATCGAATGCCCGCCAAGTTTCAACTCAGCGATGCGATTCAAGGGGCAAAGGTGCGCATCAATGATCAGTTTGGCTTTCTCAAATGCGATCCACTGCAGCAAGCATCTGGCGATGCAGCGCGCGAGACCTTTTGTAAGCTCACACTCAACGATCAGGTAATAGTCAGCGCGCAGGTTATATTTGAACCGCGCTCCGACACCCGTATGAGCGAGCAGCCAAGCGGTATATTTAGTCTCATAGACTCACTTAAGCGACCGTGATTAACCGTCAGCCCGTGCCGCACTAACCCTGCGGCATACCCTCTTCGCCAATGACCACCGTCCGAACAGTCCCGCCCGTGTAAATGTCACGCTTCATTGCGGCCTTTACCGCCTCTTCTGCACTGGCGCCCATGTCCATCGCTGCCAGGGCATAGGCCGAACCGCTCCCAATTGCGTCATGGTTTGCCAGGTCCGGTGGCTGTCTCCATACCCCGGTCTTGTCGTCATGACCGACAATCATCAGTTTGCCGTTATCAACGACAAAGCCTGTGCACTCCACCGATTCTTTCGAGGGCGTACCTAGCCGCGCCCGCCAAGGCCGACGTCAGCAACATATTCACCTGCCGCCCGGCGGCATGAAGGAGCCAGCGCATGGCACTTGCCCAGAAACAGCGGGACGAGCGAGCAGCGCTCAAACGGCAGAAGGCCGGGGGTATGTGACGATTAACTCGCCCGGTTTTCAATGACTTGCCGAGCATTGGACTCTAGCTCTTCCTTAGCAGATTCCTGATCTGTCCAAGTTTTGTCGCTGAATTTAAAGATAGGTAAGCCTTCGATCTCCAACTCAGCAATAACCCCGCTTGGGTATTGACCAAACCGCATCGTGAAGCGACGGCCTTGATGAGCATCGGTAAAGGTTGAGTGATACATAGAGTTTTCCATTTCTGATCTGATCACCCGTAATACCCCATTCCATGTAAGTTGGCATTACCGAGAAGCAAAGGCCGGTTAGCCATGGGGCGCTCCCGACGCTTTGAAAGCTTCAAGCTCCGCCTTTGCCCTGGAGATCATGTCTGGCGTCATCGGCCTACCCTTGTCGTCCAGAGCAATCGGAGTGCACGCACAGCGGCATCGAACGCTATTGTCGCCCTCTGCCCACCAGTCGAGCATCTCCTGTCCAGTGAACAGCTCGCCGTGTCTCTCGACGTGATGCTCTCGACTGGTGGATGTCAGCGCCGACAGGTGCATGAATTTAACCGCCATACCCAACCGCTCAGAATCAGCGATGTCGTTTTCCAGTTTGTGAATTCGCATTGCATGAAGCTCTGAATCCGAAATTCTACCGACCACGGCTCTCTCCAGAGTTTAAAAACCTTTGAAGGTAATAGTTCAAGCATTGGCCTTTTGCCACTCAGAAAATCGATTGCATGGGGCGGACGGTCTAGTGCTGCACGAAGGGATCGCACATGAGTTCAAGTCGGTGCTTGAGGCGAGGGGGGATGCAGCTCAACTGGCGCTGGGCAGCTTCTCTGCCTGATGCTTGAGGTTCCGCGCCACGAAATGACAGTGTCGCCAGTTGTGGCGCGGAAGTTGGAACTGGCTTTTATTGCTGTTTGAATGTGAACTGCATATCACTAACGCTTTGATGACCGTTTGTTAGCGTTGCGATAGGTATAGACCTATCGCAACGCAATCCATTTGGTCATCCAGACATGGAAGTGACACATCAGGCCTGTATGGCGTGCCAATCAGCTGATTCAATCGCAGACATGACCTCTTCCGAGAACAAATCCGCATCGCTCAGCGGCCTCTTGAGCAGCCTCCATGGCTGCACGCTGATCAGCTGAGCTCTGTGCACTGCCAGATTCTGCTGAGGCCGCGTTCGAGCCCGAATCCGAGTCCGCGAATACGTTGCCAGCCAATGCTGCCAGCGGAAAAACGGCAATGCAGATAGCGCGGTTGAGCAGTTTGATTTTTTTCATCTTGGGCACCTTATCGGTTGTGTACGGCGCTTAACTGTTCGCCGTACAGAAGGGTTGAGGGCGTCCATTGCGGTTTTGCGTTCCTTACGGCATGTGTGGACCTTGCAAGGCATTCGGTTCCGAAAAAACTCAGGCCACAGCGTCGCTCAGCGTGCGACATCGCGGATAACCCCACCCTCACCTATTGCGCTGAACGCCTCGGCAGGCGCATGCATGGAATTCGATATGAGCCAGCTCCACCAGATACGGGTAGGCGACTGCATCGACATGATGCGCAAGCTGTCAGGTGAAAGCGTGCATACGTGCGTGACCAGCCCGCCCTACCACGGTCTGCGTGACTACGGCGTAGAAGGCCAGATAGGCCTTGAGGAAACACCTGCCGAGTTCATCACTCGGCTGGTCGAAGTGTTCCGGGAAGTCCGTCGGGTACTCCGCGCCGACGGCACGATCTGGGTAAACATGGGTGACAGCTACGCAGGGAGTTGGGGCGCGCATGGCCGAGACGACATGGGCGTCGGTGTTTCGACGATCAGCCAGCGCCAGGTGATGGCGAGCCAGCGTAAATCGAAATCGACAACCCATGCGGAGTACAAGCCGAAAGACCTGATGGGCATGCCTTGGCGTCTCGCCTTCGCGCTGCAGGAAGACGGCTGGTATCTACGACATGACATCATCTGGCACAAACCAAACCCGACGCCTGAGTCCACACTCGACCGCTGCACGAAGGCACATGAGTACGTATTTCTACTAAGCAAGTCACGCTGCTATTACTACGATCAGGACGCCGTTAAAGAGCCGGTCGCTGCCAGCTCAATCGTGCGACTGGCTCAGGATCTCGAGCAAAAACAAGGCAGCGATCGACTGCCTGGCAAATCCAACGGACCGATGAAAGCAGTCCGCGCTAGACGCGACAGCTTTAAGCGTGACGACTCAAAGCTGGAGCAGGCCATACCAGACCAGTCAGTCGGCACACATAGGCCCGACCTGACCTAGGCCAAGGAAAGACCGATCCTGTTCAGCGCGCCGATGGTGCGCGCCATCCTGTCGGGCCATAAGACAGTCACACGGCGTGCGCTCAAGGTTCAACCGGACATTGATGTTAGCGGTAATGTCTGTGTGGGTGGCGCCAACTACGGGCAAGAAACCGGTAACAAAACACTTTGTCAGCAGTCACCGCACGTATGGCCGACCCGGCGACCGGCTATGGGTGCGAGAGGCTTGGCAGGCTGACGCCCAGGTCGATTCGGTTGCACCCCGCGACCTGAGCCAAGGCGAGCCGATCCTGTACCCGGCAGATGGCGCTTACAGACATACCGGCTGCTCAATGATAACGCCAGGGAAAACCCGGCCATCTATTCACATGCCGCGCTGGGTCAGCCGCATGCTGCTGGAGATCACTGGCCCAGTCACATATATGCTGCGTTCTTCGAGTTCGCGTTTTTCACCGGGATGCGCTTGCAAGAAGTCATTGCGCTGCGTTGGGATGAGGTGGATTTTGAAAAACGCCAGGCTCACGTGTGCAGGGTGATCGTCAGGGGCGAGATAAAGGAGCGCACGAAGACCAGAAAGAACCGCTATGTGCTCCTGAACGAGAGAGCAATTCATGCCCTACGATTCGCCCGAACCTATCTGGAGCGGCGGAAGAAAGGGAAAGGCAAGATTCAGGATTTCCCATATTGCTTTTAACCACCCAAGAACACCGTCCACATCCGCCAGACCTCCGACCTTCACAAGCAGTGGATCCCGACGCTGAGCAGATTGGGGGTGCGACACAGGCCACCGTACAACTGTCGTCATACTTATGCGACAATATGCATAATGTCTGGAATGAATCCCTCTTTTATCGCCCAACAGCTCGGACACTCCGTTCAGATGCTGCTCTCAACATATGCGCGCTGGCTTAGCTCGAGCGGCGACTGGGGCGAGATGGAAAAGCTTCAAATTGGCCCAAAATTGGCCCAAAGTTGGTCCAAGGCTAAATCCAGAGCCGCGTAACTACTTGATAGGTAAAGTAATTGATCTCCACAGCTAACATCACGATGCAGTTCGGCCCCAAACCCCTGTTCGAGAACGTCTCGGTCAAGTTTGGTGCCGGTAACCGTTACGGCCTGATCGGCGCAAACGGCTGCGGTAAGTCCACGTTCATGAAAATCCTGGGCGGCGATCTCGAGCCTTCGGGTGGTCAGGTAATGCTGGAGCCGAACGTGCGTCTGGGTAAGCTGCGCCAGGATCAGTTCGCCTACGAGGAATTTACCGTGCTCGACACGGTGATCATGGGTCACGAAGAGCTGTGGAAGGTCAAGGCCGAGCGCGATCGCATCTACTCGCTGCCGGAGATGAGCGAAGACGATGGCATGGCCGTGGCCGAGCTGGAAACCGAGTTCGCGGAAATGGACGGCTACACCGCCGAGTCGCGCGCCGGTGAACTGCTGCTGGGTCTGGGCATCGGCATCGAGCAGCACAACGGCCCGATGAGCGAAGTCTCGCCTGGCTGGAAACTGCGTGTGCTGCTGGCGCAGGCACTGTTCTCCGATCCTGAAGTGCTGTTGCTCGATGAACCGACCAACCACTTGGACATCAACACCATTCGCTGGCTGGAAAATATCCTGACCCAGCGTAACAGCCTGATGATCATCATCTCCCACGACCGTCACTTCCTGAACAGCGTGTGCACGCACATGGCTGACCTCGATTACGGCGAGCTGCGTCTGTTCCCGGGCAACTACGACGAATACATGACCGTGGCGACCCAGTCCCGCGAGCAGTTGCTGTCCGACAACGCCAAGAAAAAGGCACAGATCTCCGAGCTGCAGTCGTTTGTCAGCCGCTTCTCGGCCAACGCCTCCAAAGCCAAGCAGGCCACTTCCCGCGCCAAGCAGATCGACAAGATCCAGCTGGCCGAGGTCAAGCCGTCCAGCCGCGTCAGCCCGTTCATTCGTTTCGAGCAGACCAAGAAGCTGCACCGCCAGGCGGTTGTGGTCGAGCGTATGGCCAAGGGTTTCGATGGTGTGCCGCTGTTCAAGGACTTCAGCTTCACCGTTGAAGCTGGCGAGCGCGTGGCGATCATCGGTCCGAACGGCATCGGCAAGACCACTCTGCTGCGCACGCTGGTCAACGAGCTGCAACCGGATGCAGGTTCGGTCAAATGGACCGAATCGGCGGAGATCGGTTACTACGCACAGGACCATGCCCACGACTTCGAAGACGACAGCACCCTCTTCGACTGGATGGGTCAGTGGACCCAGGGCGGCGAGCAACTGGTTCGCGGCACTCTGGGCCGCATGCTGTTCTCCAACGACGAGATCCTCAAGTCGGTCAAGGTTATTTCCGGTGGTGAACAGGGCCGCATGCTGTTCGGCAAGCTGATCCTGCAAAAGCCGAACGTGCTGGTGATGGACGAACCGACCAACCACCTGGACATGGAATCCATCGAGGCGCTCAACCTCGCGCTGGAAAACTATCCGGGCACACTGGTCTTCGTCAGCCACGACCGTGAGTTCGTGTCCTCGCTGGCCACGCGCATCATCGAGCTGAGCCCCAGCGGCGTGATCGACTTCAGCGGTACGTACGACGACTACCTGCGCAGCCAGGGCGTGGCGTTCTAAGCCAGACGCCTGGAATAGCACTCGCTGTACCTGAAACCCCTGCCCTTGCGGCAGGGGTTTTGCGTTTCAGGCGATGAGTAAACAACAAGGGCTGGTATTACTGACCCGGCTGGCTGAGCATTTCGATCCACAATGCGCCTTTGCCTGAAGGAGCTTCACTGACGCGCTTCAATGCGCCGTCCGCTGCAATGCCATAACTGCCGACCTTGTCGGCTTTCTCTCCTGTCACCAGCAACCAGCGCCCGTTCGGTGCTACCGCGATGTTACGCGGCTGCTTTTCCTCGACCGGATAGTTTTCCACGAACGTGACCTTGCCACTGGCTGGCTCAACCTTGAACACCGACACGCTGCTGCTGGTGCGTTCGCTGGTGAACAACCATTTGCCGTCCGGCGAGACCCGCACATCAGCGGCCCAGATACGGGGTGTCGGATCGTCCTTCAAGTCGTTGTTGCGTGCATCGCGCACCTGACCCTGCGCCAGCTTCAGACGCTCGGGAATGCCGTTGGCCTGATTGACCTGTTTCAACGCACCGGTCCTGTCGTTGATCGAGAAGGCAGTGACGGTGCCACTCATCTCGCCCACGACGTAGAGGAATTTGCCTGTGGGTGCGAACGCCAGGTGGCGCGGTCCAGTGTTCTCCGGAACCGTCACATAGCCCTCCCCGATCGGCACCAGCTTGCCGTCCTTGGGTTCCAGGCGGTATTGAAGGACGCGATCAACGCCGAGATTGCCTGCGTAGGCGAATCGATTGCTGGGGTCGGTGCGCACCGAGTGTGCGTGCATGCCGGTCTTGTAGGTCTGAATGCTGTCGCTGGGGCGATGCTGGGCGTCGATAGGCTGTACGCTCAGCAAATCGGCGCCATAGGATGCACCCATTAGAAAACGGCCGCTGCGGTCAGTGGACAGATACGCCAGACTTTCCGCCAAAGGTGCCTGAGCCAAGGGTTTCAAATGCCCGGTCACCGGCTCTATGCTGAAGCTGACCACGTGATACGGTTTGGCGCGCAGCGCGGCGAACAGCGCTTTACCATCAGGCGATAGCGCCATCGGGTTGACCTGGTCACCCGCTCGGGTTTGCTCGACCAGACTGAGCGCACCACTGGCGTCGTCCAGTTGATACTGCGAGATGAGCCCGTCTGCGGGGCTTGAGATGTAAGCGAAAGTCGATGCCTGGACCGGCAGACCGAACGAGCAGCCAACCGCAGCGGCCAGCAAGAGGATTTTCTTCATGGAGAGCCTTTTTGTTATTGTTTGTGATCAGTCATCCTATGACTATCCAAACGTAACGGCAACAGCGTCGTGAGGCGACAGATAAACCGTTAGCGTGCTTTCATTTATTGGCAACGCAGGCCATGATGGCTGCACGCCCACCGCCTGCCAGCGAACGAGCCCGATGCCTGCCGCCTCACCTGAACATTCTGCCGTGCAGCCCAGTTCGATCACGATCACGCTGCAAATCGTTTCCATCGTCCTGTACACCTTCATAGCCTTTCTGTGTATCGGCCTGCCCATCGCAGTGCTGCCGGGCTACGTTCATGACCAGTTGGGTTTCAGTCCACTGATCGCAGGTCTGGCCATCGCTTCGCAATACCTCGCGACCCTGCTCAGCAGACCCTATGCCGGTCGGGCCACGGATACGCTGGGCAGCAAACGCGCGATCGTTTTCGGGCTGTGGGGCATTGGCCTCAGTGGCGCGATGACCTTGCTCGCCACCCTGCTCGAGGAGTTTCCAACCGCAAGTCTGTCGATCCTGATCCTGGCTCGCCTGTTTCTAGGCGTTTCCCAAGGATTGATCGGTGTCGGGACCATCAGTTGGTGCATCGGCAAAGTGGGTTCGGAACACACGGCCAAGTCGATTTCGTGGAACGGTATTGCCTCCTACGGAGCCATTGCCATCGGCGCACCGCTTGGCGTGGTGGTGATAGATGCCGTGGGCTTCAACAGTCTGGGCATCGCGCTGATGGTCATGGCAGGGCTGGCATTGTGGCTGATCCGCAACAAGCCGTCGGTTCCCATCATTCCCGGCGAACGTCTGCCTTACTGGTCGGTGTTCGGACGCATCGCGCCCTATGGACTGGGGCTGACACTGTCTTCCATCGGTTACGGTACGTTGACCACCTTCATCACCCTCTTCTACCTGAGTCGCGGCTGGGAAGGCGCAGCCTATTGCCTGAGTATGTTTGGGGTGTGCTTCATCCTCGCCCGACTGCTGTTCATCGGGGCCATCAATCGGTTGGGCGGGTTCAACGCAGCCATTCTCTGCATGGCGGTGGAAACCTGTGGGCTGGTATTACTGTGGCTGTCGCCGAGCAGTGGCTTCGCGCTGGCGGGCGCTGGCTTGACCGGCATTGGCCTGTCACTGGTTTACCCGGCGCTGGGCGTCGAAGCGATCAAGAGCGTACCGACGCCCAGTCGAGGTGCGGGCCTCAGCGCCTATGCCGTGTTCTTTGATCTGGCACTGGCGATTGCCGGGCCGGTGATGGGCGCTATCGCACTGGGTCAGGGCTATGACTGGATATTTTTCTACGCCTCCCTGCTCTCGATAAGTGCCTTGCTTTTGACCCTATGGCTGTCTCGTCGAGCTCGCCAAGCGGCTCGAAACGCTCATTAGGCTATAAGCTTTTCTGTGCTTGCTCCATAGGTTGCGTATCAGGGCAATCCATCTGCCGCCGGTCGGTCAACTTCTTGACGCTAGGCTGGATCCATCCTTGACTTGAACGTGCAGCCCTTTGCGAGGGCTGGCAGAGCAGTCGTCGCCAGCCTCCTGTGCGGCGTCACTGACGTGGCAGTCGGGCACTGACGCAACCTTCCATGCCTCCCTGACCTCGTCACAGGGAGAGCAGTCATGACCCTCAGGCAATTCTCGCCGTGTGGCAAAGGCAAGCTTCTGACCGTCGCGCTACTGGTGATCGTTTCCCCTCACGCCGATGGCACGTGCGCCCTGATATCGACGGCAGGCAGTGACACGCAAACGTGCGACAGCGGCAGCAGCGGCGCGGTGAGCTGGTCCGGGGCCAACGACACGCTGATTTTTCCTGCGGGTGGCAGTGGATCCATCAACGGCAATGTCACGTTCGGCCCTGGCCAGGACAGCGTCGACATGAACTCCGGACGCATTACCGGTAACGTCACGCAAGGCGCAGGCAGTGACCGGTTCACAATGTCCGCCGGTGTCGTCAGTGGCGACGTCAGCCAGGGCGCGGAGCCGGACACGTTTTTCATGACCGGGGGCACCATCGGTTCGCTGGCTCAGGGCGACGGACTCGACACGTTCCAGATGACGGGGGGCGTGATTACCAGAGCGTTCGAGGATGGTGACCGGGCGACCATGAGTGGTGGCAGTATCGGGCGGGTGGACATGAAGCTGGACGACAACCTGTTCGACCTGTCCGGCGGAACCATCATCGGCAACCTGGTCACCGGCTTCGGTCGCGACACCATCAACGTTTCCGGCGGCAGAATCGGTGGCGCAGTCAGCGTAAGCGGCGGCGACGACCGACTGACGCTTAGCGGTGGCGAAATCCTCGGCGGCATCAGGGCCAGCTTCGGTAACGATCAATTCACGTGGCGTGACAGCGGCAATGTGACTGGCAGTGTTCTCATGGCCGAGGGCGACGACATCGCTCGCCTGTACAACCTGAGCGAGTATTACCTCAGCACCAATAGCGTGCTGGATGGCGGAACGGGCAACGATACGTTGACGCTGGACAACACGGCCTCCTCAGCGCCCGCCCGCTACCGACAGTGGGAAACGGTCAATCTGAGCAACGCTTCACGAATGGACCTGGCAGGCACCCTCACGTTGGGCGACAGCATCAGCGGAACCGGAATCCTGAACATTGATGCCAGCAGTCGCCTGTCATCTGCGTCAGGTTCGATCAACTCGTTCAACGGGGCAATGCCCGCCACGCTTGACAGTGCGGGCACCCTGGACCTGAGTGGCGGCACCGCTCGGGACACCCTGACCGTGCAGGGCAATTACACCGGCCTCAATGGGCAGCTGTTGTTGCAGTCGGTGCTCGGCGACGACAGCTCTGCCAGTGACAGACTGGTGGTTACCCAGGGTCGAATCGGTGGAACCACGCGCATGAACGTCATCAATGAAGGTGGCAAGGGCGCGCTGACTCAAAACAACGGCATCGAAGTGGTCCAGGCCGTCCAGGGCGCAACCAGCGACAACACAGCGTTCTCGTTGCAGAACTCGCTGTCGGTCGGGGCGTATCAGTATTACCTGTTCAAGGGTGGCGCCACGGCGGGCAGTGAAAACAGCTGGTTCCTGCGCTCTTCCGTGATCTCTCCTCCACTTGCAATGGCGAGCGTGCCTGCCGAGCCGGAGCCGGCTCCTGCGCCGCCAACACCAACACCAACACCAACCCCAGCGGAGCCTGAATCTCCCTCGGAACCCGTTCCGTCAGCGCCTGAACCGCCTGCCTCGGCCGTCCCGCAACCTGCAGCCACCCTGCCCGTTCCGGCCGTCGGCACACCGCAACTGCCCGAGCCCGTGCGCGGCGCGGCACCTGTCGTGCTGTACCGGCAGGAAGTACCCAACTATTCGGTCATCGCACCTGCCGCTGCCGTTCTGGCGTTGTCTTCGTTGGGCACTTTTCACGAACGCCAGGGCAATCAGCGTCTGCTGAGCCAACAGGGTGCGGATTCCGCAGGCTGGGCGCGCGTATTCGGCAGCGATCTCAGACAGCGCTGGTCCGGCACGGTCAGTCCGAGCCTGAACGCGTCGCTTGAGGGTTACCAGATCGGCCACGATCTGTCTGCCTGGCAGACGGGCGATGACGCCACCCAACGTGTCGGCATCTTCGTGGCGCACAACCGCTTGAAAGGCCACATTGAAGGCTTCGCGAATGGATTCGAAGACAGCCGTACCGGTCGATTGAATCTGCGTGGAGACAGCGTGGGCGCGTATTGGACCCTGATCACTGGCCAGTACGGTTATGTGGACACTGTGGCGATGGGCACACGCCTCGACGGCTCGAGCCGCTCTGAACGCGGCGTGCGCGTGAAGGCCGAGGGGCATGTCGTGAGTCTATCCATCGAAGCCGGTTATCCCTTGCCTGTAAGTGCAAACTGGGTAGCGGAACCGCAGGTGCAGGTGATTCACCAGCGTGTCGTTCTGGACGACCAGCACGACGGGATCTCATCGCTTGAGTTTGATAACCAGGCCCGAAACACGGGACGTCTGGGCATACGGTTCGAGGGGCGCTACAGATCGTTTGGAGTGCCCGTCGAGCCCTACCTGAAGACCGATTTCTGGCACGACGCCAAGGGTCACGACACCGTTATCTATGAGAACGTCGAGAGGATCAGCACTGAATACGACTCGACAACCGCCAGTCTGGGGGCCGGACTGGTGGCGTATCCATTCGAGGACGTAGGGGTCTACTTGAGCGCAGATCACAGACGGGACCTGAAGGGACGTGACACACAAGAGACCGGCATCAGCCTCGGGATCAGAATCAGTTGGTAACCGATCTGCAGCAGCGTCCCGGCAGGAAGGCGGGTTCGCATGCAGATTTCCCCCTTCGAAAACGCATTTCATCGGAGGACGCTTCAAACAGAAGAAGGCAGCTTGTGGGCGACAGCGTAGAGCCAGCCGACACCAGATCGACTGACAGAACGCATCGCCCGCAAGCTGCCTCCCACACTGCCCTGTGGACTCCAGAAACCCGGTTGGTTACCGGAGCATTACCTTCAGTCCTGATGCCTCTCGGGTTTGAGAATCAACACGGCCAGCGGTGGCAGATTCAGGCTCAGCGACGCAGGCTGTCCGTGTGCCTGCTCAACGTCAGCCATCACACCGCCGCCATTGCCGACATTGGAACCCGCGTACATCTCGGCATCGGTGTTGAGCAGTTCGACCCATTTGCCGTCGAACGGCACACCGATCCGGTAATCCAGACGCGGAACCGGCGTCATGTTAGCGACCACCAGCAGCGGCTCCCCACCCTTGCTCCAGCGCAGGTAGGCATAGACGCTGTTGGTCTTGTCGTCGCCGATCAGCCACTGGAAGCCCATGGGCTCTGCATCGCGTTCATGCAGGGGTTTTTCTTCGCGATAGATGCGGTTCAGATCGCTGACCAGCTTCTTGACCCCGATATGATCCGCGTACTGAAGCAGGTACCAATCCAGTTGCTCGTCATGGTTCCACTCGCGCCATTGGCCAAACTCGCAGCCCATGAACAGCAGTTTTTTACCGGGGTGGGTCCACATGAACGCCAGGTAGGCGCGCAGGTTGGCGAACTTCTGCCAGCGATCGCCGGGCATCTTGTCGATCAGCGAATGCTTGCCGTGGACCACTTCATCGTGGGAAATCGGCAGAATGAAGCGCTCGGACCACGCATACATGAGACCAAAGCTCAATTCACCGTGATGATGCTCACGATGAATCGGGTCCTGTTCCATGTAGTGCAGCGAATCGTGCATCCAACCCATATTCCACTTGTAGTTGAAACCCAGGCCGCCTTGCTGGGTCGGCTGGCTGACACCCGGCCAGGCCGTGGATTCTTCGGCGATGACCATGGTGCCCGGCGCTTCCAGCGCGACGACATCATTGAGGTGGCGCAGGAAATCGATCGCCTCAAGGTTCTCGCGACCGCCAAACCGGTTCGGCACCCACTCACCCGCCTTGCGGGAGTAGTCGCGGTATAGCATCGAAGCCACCGCATCCACGCGCAGACCGTCGATGTGGTAATGCTTGAGCCAATGCAGCGCCGAGGCGAGCATGAAGCCGTGAACCTCGGTGCGACCCAGGTTGTAGATCAGCGTGTCCCAATCCTGATGGAAGCCTTCCTTGGGGTCGGCGTATTCATAGAGCGCAGTGCCGTCGAACTGAGCCAGACCATGAGTATCGGTCGGGAAATGCGCAGGCACCCAATCCAGAATCACCCCGATGTTTGCCTGGTGGCAGGCATCGACAAATGCCGCAAAATCTTCAGGCGAGCCGTAGCGCGCCGTCGGCGCGAACTGGGCGAGCAACTGATAACCCCACGAACCACCAAACGGGTGCTCCATGATCGGCATCAGTTCAATGTGGGTGAAACCCAGCTCCTTGATGTAAGGGATGAGCCGATCCGCCAGTTCGCGCCAGTTGTATTGACGCCATTGGCCTTCATCGTTCTGTTCCATCTGCCATGAACCGGCATGCAGTTCATAAATCGACAATGGCGCGCTGACGTCATGAAGGCTGGCCCGCGAGGCCATCCAGTCGTTGTCGTTCCAGTTGAAATGCAGTGGTGCCGAGACCTTGGAGGCCGTATCAGGCGGCAGCGTCGTAGACAGCGCCATCGGGTCGCACTTGAGCGGCAGAATGCCGTGGGCACCGAGGATCTCGTATTTATAGACTTCGCCCGGCTGCAGGCGCGGGACGAAGATTTCCCAGACACCGGTTGGGTGACGCAAGCGCATCGGATGGCGACGGCCGTCCCAGTTGTTGAAACTGCCGACTACCGAAACGCGCCGGGCATTGGGTGCCCAGACCGCAAACCGCACACCGTCCACGCCACCGACGTTGGTCACCTGCGCCCCCAGGCAACTGCTCAAATCGCGGTGATTGCCCTCGGCGAACAGGTACAGGTCCATCTCACCGAGAAGCGGGCCGTAGCTGTAAGGGTCTTCAGTGATCTGTTCGCCGCCTGCCCAGTTGATTTTCAACTGATAGGGCTGAGCGTGTTCGAGATGACCAATAAAGAAGCCCGGGACTTCGCTCATCTCCAGCTCGCCCAGCTCACGCCCGTCATCCGGGGCGAGCAGGCGCACACTCAAGGCGCCTGGCAGATAAGCGCGGACGAACTGTCCGCTGCCGCCATCGCCATGCGGGCCCAGGATCGAAAACGGGTCACGATGTTCAGCACGGATCAACGCATCCATGTCCACTGCGGCGGGCATCGCCTTGCGACGCGTGCCGATTTTGTCAGGTGCATTCATGTTGGCTCTCCATCAGACAGGTGCAGCAATCCACGCAAGCCTTGCAGCGGCACAGCCAGCCAGCTCGGACGATTCTCGGCTTCGTAGATCACTTCATAAGCGGTTTTTTCTAGGGTGAACAGTTCCAGCGCCGCGTCCTCCCCGTTCGAATCTTTCCAGGCGTGAGCCATCCCGAGGGTCGCTGAGCGGTACCCTTCGATAAATGCCTCACGGGCCTGGGACAAATACGTGCTGGCAACCCGTTTGCGGGCGGCAGCGGCTTCCTCGGAGGTGTCCACGCTTTGCGCGCTGCGCACAGCCATGGCGGCAGCGTAGTCGAACGAGCGCAGTACACCACTGACATCCTTGAACGGGCTGTGTTTGGCACGTCGCTCGCTCAGCGCACGCGCAGGCTCGCCTTCGAAATCGATCAGGTAAGCATCACCCTTGACCACCAGCACCTGGCCAAGGTGCAAATCACCGTGCACGCGAATGCGCAGGCCACCTACCGAGCGTTCGGCGAGGCGCGTGACATGCGACCCAATGGCTTGGCGCTGAGCGATCAGGGCATCCACCAACTGCTGGTCTTCAGTGCCGAGGTCGTTCTTGCGCTGTTCGAGCAACTGCAAGGCCCGATCCAACTGAGCCACCACGCTTTTTGCCGAGGCCTCGCTGTCTTCCTGGCTGCTCACTTCCACAGCAAAGTCTGGATTGTCGGTCGCTGCGGCCAGAATCTGGTGCATTTCGCCCAGACGCTGCCCGAGACTGCGAGAGAAATCGGCCAGCTCGAGCAGCGCGTTGTAGTGCTGCTCCTGTTCGGAGACGCCATGCGCCAGCTCGTCACGAACGGCGCGCTCCAGGTTGTTCTGGGTCCATTCCCATGCATCACCCTGATTGCTCAGATAGCCTTGGGCAATCATCAGCAGGTGCGGCTGACCGTCATGGCCCACGCGAACCACCGAGCCCAGCAACGGCGAGATATTGCGATAGCCGGCGTTGGTCAGGTAAGCGCCCATCTCCAGCTCCGGGTGCGTGCCGGCGCTGACTTTGCGGATCATCTTCAGAACCAGGCCGCTGCCGACTACCACGGAGCTGTTGGACTGCTCGGCGGACAGGTAACGTACCTCTGACTCGTTGTTCAGCCCCAGCGGCGCGAGTTGCGCGGTCTGTTCAAAACGCAGCTCGCCGTCGTCGCAAGGGATGACCGTATCGGACTGCATGCCTTGAATCACTGCGCGGATGAAGGTTTCCAGCGTGAAGGCGTCGGTGATCAACCCCACCTGACGGCCACGGCGCACTCTGGCCAGCGCCAATTGCTGAGGCAGCGCGCTGTTGATTTCCTCTTCCGCCAACAGGCCGAATGGGAGTTGATAACGCTCGGTCTGCTCGCCTGCGGTGACCTCGATCTCGTTGAGCAGGACCGGGTGCGCCGGGTCGCCGAAGCGAACCGCATAGGCGATGTTGACACGCTCGATGGGCTTGTCCTTGCCTGCGAACCAGCGTCGCTTGGGCAGGTAGACCGCCAGTGAAGTGTTTTCCATGGTGCTGCGGAGCGGCTCGTCGAGCAGCTCCTCCAGACGCTTCTTGAGCACCAGGGTCGGGAAGTCCGGCATGCTTTGTGCCGGTTCGACGTGCCAACTGGGCATTTGATTCTCCGAAGCCAGTAGAAACCAGTAAAAACCGTAGGGCGGCAGCGTGAGCAGGTAGCTCAACTGGCCAATCGGCGGGAATGCGCTGCCACCCAGCATCTCGACAGGAACGGTGCCGGCGTAGGCCGACAGTTCGAGTTCTGCGGCCTGGGCTGCGCTGGAAACGTTGGCCACGCACAACACGATTTCGCTATGGCCATCAGGTCCTGTGTATTCACGGATGTACGCGAGAATCCTGCGATTGGACGGCGACAGCATCTTGAGCGTGCCACGTCCGAACGCCTTCTGTTGCTTACGCACGGCCAACATGCGGCGGTTCCAGTTAAGCAGCGAATGCGGATCCCGCTCCTGACTTTCGACGTTGACCGACTGAAAGCCGTACATCGGGTCCATGATCGGCGGCAACACAAGGCTGGCCGGATCGGCGCGCGAGAACCCGCCGTTGCGGTCGATGGACCATTGCATGGGTGTGCGCACGCCATCCCGGTCGCCGAGATAGATGTTGTCACCCATGCCGATCTCATCGCCGTAATACAGCGTGGGTGTACCGGGCATGGATAACAGCATGCTGTTCAGCAACTCGACCCGGCGACGATCACGCTCTACCAGCGGCGCAAGACGACGTCGGATGCCGAGGTTGATCCGCGCACGACGATCCGCAGCGTAGTAATTCCACAAATAGTCACGCTCACGATCCGTGACCATTTCAAGGGTCAGTTCATCGTGGTTGCGCAGGAAAATTGCCCACTGGCAGTTCTCCGGAATTTCCGGGGTCTGGCGCAGAATGTCGGTAATCGGGAAACGGTCTTCCTGCGCCAGCGCCATGTACATGCGCGGCATCAACGGGAAGTGAAACGCCATGTGGCACTCATCGCCGTCAGGGCCTTTGCTGTCACCGAAGTACAGCTGAGTGTCTTCCGGCCATTGATTGGCTTCCGCCAGCAGCATGCGGTCCGGGTAATTGGCGTCGATTTCGGCCCGGATCCGCTTGAGAACCTGATGGGTCTCCGGCAGGTTCTCGTTGTTGGTGCCATCGCGCTCGATCAGGTAGGGAATCGCGTCCAGACGCAGGCCATCGATGCCCATGTCCAGCCAGAAACGCATGACCTCGAGCACCGCGTTCATCACCGCCGGATTATCGAAATTCAGATCCGGCTGGTGCGAATAGAAGCGGTGCCAGAAATATTGCTCTGCCACCGGATCCCAGGTCCAGTTGGACTTCTCGGTGTCGAGAAAGATGATGCGCGTGCCGTCGTACTTCTGATCGGTGTCCGACCACACGTAGAAGTCACGTGCCTTGGAGCCGCGTTTGGCGTGCCGGGCCTTCTGGAACCAGGGATGCTGATCCGAGGTGTGGTTGATGACCAGCTCGGTGATGACCCGCAAGCCGCGCTTGTGGGCCTGAGCGATGAATCGCCTGGCGTCCGCCATCGTGCCGTAGTCGCTGTGCACGTCGCGGTACTCTGAAATGTCATAGCCATCGTCCCGACGCGGCGATGGGTAGAACGGCAACAGCCAGATCGTGTTGACCCCAAGCTCGGCAATGTAGTCGAGCTTGTCGATCAGGCCTGCGAAATCGCCGATCCCATCGTTATTGGAGTCGTAAAACGATTTCACATGCACCTGGTAAATCACCGCATCCTTGTACCAGAGCGGATCTTTGATGAATGCCGCGTCATCGGGCTTTTTTGCCATGGCTGACTCCTTGCAGTTTTACTGTGCGACCTGGATACGCCAGATACCGAAAGGTTGATACGACGGGTCAATGCGCATCCACTGCACCTTGCCGTACCAGTTCCAACGGTGCCCGGTCATCAAATCCTCACCGGACGTCACTGCATCGTCTGGCAAGCCCATTTCCCAAAGCGGCAATTCGAAGTTCGCTTCCTGAACGTTATGAGGGTCGAGGTTGACCGCGACCAGCACAAAGTTGCTGCCATCCGCAGAACGTTTGCCGAAATACAGAATGTTGTCGTTCCAAGCGTTCAACAGCTTCAGACCCAGATGAGTCTGCAACGCTGGGTTCTGGCGGCGGATGCGGTTGAGTTGGGCAATTTCGGCGATAATGTTGCCCGGCGCCGTAAAGTCGCGGACCCGAATCTCGTACTTCTCGGAGTCCAGGTATTCTTCCTTGCCAGGAATAGGCGCCGCTTCGCACAGCTCGAACCCCGAATACATGCCCCACAATCCCGAACCCATGGTTGCCAGTGCCGCGCGGATCAGAAACCCCGGCCGCCCGGACTCGTGCAGGAATCGCGGATTGATGTCCGGCGTGTTGACGAAAAAGTTCGGCCGGTAGCAATCGCGCCACGGCACCTCGTTCAACTGCGTGAAGTACTCGGACAGCTCGGCCTTGGTGTTGCGCCAGGTGAAATAGGTATAGCTCTGCGAATACCCTACCTTGCCAAGGCGAGCCATCATTGCGGGCTTGGTGAAGGCTTCCGCCAGGAACATCACGTCAGGATGCTGATTGCGCACTTCACCGATCATCCATTGCCAGAACGGCAATGGCTTGGTGTGTGGATTGTCGACGCGGAAGATCTTCACGCCCTCCTCGACCCAACCCAGCACGATGTCGCGCAATTCCAGCCACAGGCCGGGAATCGCATCCGGTGCGTAAAAGTCGACGTTGACGATGTCCTGATATTTCTTCGGCGGGTTTTCCGCGTAACGGATGGTGCCGTCGGGGCGCCACGAGAACCAGCCAGGATGCTGCTTGAGCCACGGGTGATCCTGAGAGCACTGAATGGCGAAGTCCAGAGCGATTTCCAGCCCGTGATCCGCTGCAGCGGCCACCAGACGACGAAAGTCTTCACGGCTGCCAAGCTGCGGGTGGATCGCCTCGTGACCGCCGTCCTCACTGCCGATGGCGTAAGGGCTGCCCGGATCATCGGGACCCGCGGTCAGGGAGTTGTTCGGGCCCTTGCGGTGTGCTCGGCCAATCGGATGAATCGGTGGGAAATAAAGAACGTCAAAGCCCATGTCACGAATCATCGGCAGGCGCGAATGCACGTCGTTGAACGTGCCATGACGGGCCTTGTCGTCAGTGATCGAGCGCGGGAACAGTTCGTACCAGCTGGCGAACTGCGCCAGCTCACGCTCGATGTCGAGCGGGAACTCTGCACTACGGCTCAGAAATGCACGATTGTCAGCCTGTTTCATCAGCGCCGCGGTTTCGCTGTGAAGCAACAGGGCGACCTTCTCGTCACTGTTCGACTCGCCCAGTCGCTGCAACACGCTCTCGATGGCATGACGCTGCTCATCCTGACTGCGCTCTGCTGCGTGGACGAGGTGAATGCGACCTTCCTCCAGCTCCAGCTCGATGGGCACGCCGGCACCAAACTTCTTCTCCAGCTCGTAGCGGTAGCTGCCGAACTGGTCGATCCAGGCTTCAAGGCGAAAGATATAGCGGGCCACGGACGTCGGCGTGAATTCGCCGGTCCAGCTGTCATTACCCAGTTCGCGCATCGGTGCACTGTGCCAGTGTTCTTCGTCCGCAGCGCGCCAGACAATATTGACGGCCATCTTGTCGTGACCGTCTGCGTAGACCTTGCTGGTGACGGTCACCGGCTGGCCGACGATTCCTTTGGCCGCAAACAGCCCGCCATCGATCACCGGCAACGTGTCTTCAATCACGATGCGGGGCAACTGCAGGGCTTGGGTCAATGACAAAGGACGACTTGGGTGCGGCACTTCTGAGGTCAGGGAATCCGGACCGTATGGCTGTTCATTCATCGAGCATCACTCCTTCACGCCCCAGGGACGCTCCTGTGCATTCCATGCAATTGAAAAATTAACGATACGGCAGCACAAATCCCCCCTGCGCTGACAACTCGCCCGATTCGGCTGCTTAGGTTCCGAGCGGGATGCGTGACTAAAGTTCAAAGGTTTTGAGCGCAGGTCGACAACGCCTCAGCGCATCGCGCAGCGATAAACAACTGAACCTCGACAGGCGATCTGCCCACAGGCCACGGCGGAGCTGCGATTGGATTGAATCATCGGTAAAGCGTGGCAGTCGAACGAAAGTCAACAGGCCAACAAGGAGGCTGAAGCCATGAATATTCCCACTCCACCAGAACCGATCGACCCGAACATCGATGAACCCCCCGTCCCGGTACCGCCTACAGAAGTACCACCGCCTGAACAGGAGCCGCCGACGACGGTGCCTCCGGTCATTGATCCGCCTGCTGATGATCCACCGGTTCAGGAACCGCCGGTTATCCTCTGACCGGCTATTTGCGAGCGATTCAAGGATCTTCTGACCCGTTTTCCTGACAGGATTGCCTCTGGACGGGTCAGCCCGCTCGACGATGTGACAGCGTGCGAGTCAGCGACCGCCCGCCAGATCAATGAACGTGCCCGCGGCGTAGGAGGCCTTGTCGGACAGTAGCCATAGAATCGCCTCGGCCACTTCTTCGGCCGTGCCGCCGCGCCCCATAGGCAAAGCGCCTTCGAGCTTGCTGACCCGGAACGGGTCACCACTGAGTGCATGGAAGTCCGTAAAGATAAAGCCAGGTCTGACGGCATTGACGCGTATGCCGTCTGGAGCAACTTCCCTGGAAAGACCGAGAGTGAACGTGTCCAGCGCCCCCTTGGATGCCGCGTAATCGACATATTCCCCTGCCGATCCCAGTCTGGCGGCTGCCGACGACACATTGACGATACTTCCGCCCTGCCCGCCGTGGTGCGGCGACATGCGCAGCAACGCATGCTTGCTGCACAGCATGGGGCCGACCACGTTGCTCATCATCATTTTGAGCATCCGGAATTCCGACATCTCTTCAACCCGGCACGCCTGAGCCAGCGTCCCTGCGTTATTGACCAGATGCGTCACACGTCCCAGCTCGGCATCCACACGGGCAAACAGCCGGATGATCTCGTCTTCGTTGCTGACATCAGCCTGTACCGTAATGGCTTGAGCGCCCTGAGCCCTGACCTGGGCGCAGGTCCGTTCGGCAGCGACATGGTCAGACAGGTAGTTGATGCAGATGCGATAGCCCTGGGAAGCAGCGAGGTTGGCAGTGGCTGCGCCGATCCCCCGGGAGCCCCCCGTGATGATGAGAACTTTTTCCATGGATGGGTCTCTTGTGTATCTCGATACGGACCGTGGGCACCGGCCCGGCATGTGCCTGCGGCGAGCACTGATCCTGCCAGTGTTTGGAATCCGATGCCATCGCCGTGTTTCAGTTTTCTCACGCCATACCGGTCAACGGTTCTGCCACACAGAAGCCTCCACGATATCAACGCTCAACCACCGGCGAGGTTTGTCCATCCCACCCGCCGCCCAGTGCGGCAATCAGTTGCACACTGGCAATCAGGCGACTTTGCAGCACGTTCAGCACGGTCCGCTCATTGCTCAGTGCCGTGGCCTGTACGTTAACCACATCCAGATAGCCGATCAGACCGGCCTTGTACTGATTGCTGGTCAGGCGCAGGGAGTCGCGGGCAGCCACGAGCGCTTCCTGACGGACCTCGGCTTCTTCTTCATACACCTTGAGTTGAATGAGGTAATTTTCCACCTCCTGAAAACCGTTGAGCACGGTCTGCCGGTATTGCGCGACGGTCTGGTCGTAGACGGCTTCGGTGCGGTCCACTTCAGCAGAGCGTCGTCCGCCGTCGAACAGGGTCATGGCCAACTGCGGACCGACTGACCAGAAACGGTTTGGCAGACTGATCCAGTTGGCGAATGTGCTGCTGTTGTAGCCGCCGCTCATGCTCAGGGTGAAGTCTGGATAATAAGCCGCCTTCGCCACCCCGATATTGGCGTTGGCGCCCATCACCGAGCGCTCGGCAGCGGCGATGTCGGGTCTGCGTTCAAGCAACTGCGACGGCAACCCGACCGGAATCTGCGGCAGTTTGGGGATGGAGGTCGTCGCCTGCAGATTGAAGTCCGCCGGCGCCATGCCCATCAGTACGGCAATCGCGTTTTCAAACTGCGCCCGCTGCCACACCAGATCGATCAGGTCGGCCTGAGTGCTTTTCAGCTGAGTCTGTGCCTGAGCCACGGCATCACGTCCCGAAATACCGGCACGGTACTGGTTCTGGGTCAGCGTCAAAGAACGCTGATAGGCATCGACCGTGGCTTCCAGCAGGCGCTTCTGTTCGTCGATCACACGCAATTGGAGGTAGTTCTGCACCAGTTCCGACTGCAGGCTCAGGCGCATTGCCGCCAGATCCGCGAAGCTAGCCTGTGCGTTGGCCGTGTCGGCTTCAAGGCCTCGGCGCAGCTTGCCCCAGACATCCGCCTCCCAGCTGACACCCAGTTGGGCGCTGTGGGTTTCGCGGATACCGGAGTTGAGGTTGCTGCTTCCCGAGGTACTGCTGCCGGTTCCCTGACTGGAGCGAGTCTTGCCGACGGAGAGATCAAGGGTCGGGAAGAACGCTGCCCGTGAGTTGCGGATCAACGCCTGAGCCTGACGGTACTGAGCTTCATACTGAGCCACGGTCTGGTTGGAGGCGTTGAGTCGCTCCACCAATGCGTTGAGCGCTTTATCGTCGTAAACCTCCCACCAGGCGCCTCTGGCCATTGCGTCATCGCGTGGCGTCGCCTGCTTCCAGCCTTCGGCAGCCTTGAAGCTGGCTGGTGTGGCCATGTCCGGCTTGTGATAATCCGGGCCCACCGCACAGGCACTCAGCAGCAAGACGCAGAGCCCCATGCCAAGCGGCCTGACCAGCCATCGGTGATTGGGTTTGAAGGCGAGGCGATCAGTCATAACGGGGTTTCCAGAGCGGCATCGGTACGACGGCCCCGCCACCGGCTGAAGCGATGGCGCAAGCGGTCGAGATAAAGGTAAACCACCGGGGTGGTATAAAGCGTCAGCACCTGACTGAACACCAGGCCGCCGATGATGGTGAGGCCCAGCGGCCGACGCATTTCAGCGCCTTCTGCAGTACTCAGCAACAGGGGAAGCGCGCCCAGAATGGCGGCCATGGTCGTCATCAGAATCGGTCGCAAACGCTGCAGACACGCGCTGCGGATGGATTCCTGAGGCGTCATGCCCTGATCGCGCTCCAGATGCAACGCCAGATCGATCATCATGATCGCGTTCTTCTTGACCACGCCGATCAACAGAAACAGGCCCAGCAACGAAATCAGGCTGAATTCACTGCGCAGCACATAGATGCTCAACAGTGCGCCCACACCCGCCGACGGCAACGTGGACAGGATCGTCAGCGGATGAATGTAGCTTTCATAAAGAATGCCCAGCACCAGATACACCGCCAGCAAGGCACCTAGAATCATCCAGGGCTGACTTTTCTGGGTCGCCGCAAATGCGTTCGCAGTCCCGGCCATCTTCGAAATGATCTCAGAGGGCAAACCGATCGCAGCAACGGCACGCTCGATGGCTACGGTGGCCTGATCGAGACTGACGCCTTCGGCCAGATCGAACGAGATGTTCTCTGACGCAAACTGACCGTCGTGAGAAACGCGGTCACTCTCCAGGCTGCGTTCATAGTGCGCAATGCTCGACAATGGCACGCGCTGCCCGTCGGCAGTGATCACCTGTACCTGTTCGAGCGTTACCGGGTCCTGCGCATACTTCGGATTGACCTCCATCACCACCTGATACTGGTTCAGGCTGTCATAGATCGTGGATACCTGACGCTGGCTGTACGCATTGTTAAGCACCGCCGTAACCATGTTCATGTCGATACCCAGCCGCTTGGCGGTGTCGCGATTGACGATCAGCGTGACCTGCTGCGCGCCTCGTCCCTCCCGCGCGTCGATGGCCGTGAGTTGCGGCAGCGATTTGAGGGCGGCGACGATCTTTGGATACCACTCACGAAGGACTTCCAGGTCCCCGCTCTGCACGATGTACTGATACTGCGAACTGGTCTGTTCACGCCCGCCACCCAGTTGCAGATCCTGATCCGGGGCAAGGAACAGGCGACCGCCTGGCACATGCGGCAAATCCTTGCGCAGCCGTTCGACCACCTTCTCCGCCGACAGCTTGCGCTCGCCGATGGGCTTGAGGCGCACGATCATGAAAGCGTTGTTGGTGCCGCCGCTGCCACCGATGAAGCCAGCGACGCTCTGTACCGCCGGGTCTGCCAGCACGGCGCGCCTGAAGATTTCCATCTTCGGCTGCATGACCTTGAATGAAAGTCCGTCGTCTCCACGAACGAAGCCCATCAGCTGCCCGGTGTCCTGCTGCGGCAGGAACGTCTTGGGCACCACAACGTAGAGCGCGACGTTGACCACGATGGTGATCAGCAGGCTGGCCAGTGTAAGACGCGGGTGACGAAGGACCCAGCCAAGCGAACGATCGTAACCGGCGACCATCCGGTCATTGACCCGTTCGCTCCAGCGCTGAAATGCGTTTTCCCGCTCGGCCTCACGCGGTTTCAGCCAACGGGCGCAGAGCATGGGCGTCAACGTGAGGGAAACGACCAGCGAGACCACGATCGCCACCGACAGCGTGATGGAGAACTCGCGGAACAGGCTTTCGACCAGACCGCCCATGAACAGAATCGAAACGAACACGGCCACCAGCGAAACGTTCATCGACAGCAGTGTAAAGCCGACTTCCTTGGCCCCCAGAAAAGCCGCTTTCATGGGGTCAAGGCCGTTATGGATGTGCCTCGAGATGTTTTCCAGCACCACGATGGCATCGTCCACTACCAGCCCGGTGGCCAGAATCAGTGCCATCAGTGACAGATTGTTCAGGGAGAACCCACACAGGTACATGATGGCGAAGGTGCCCACCAGCGAGACCGGCACCGCCAGGGTTGGGATCAAGGAAGCGCGGAAACTGCCCAGAAACAGGAACACCACCAGCACCACCAGCACCACGGCGATCAGCAGGGTCATTTCCGCTTCATGCAGGGTCGCAGTGATCACCGGGGAGCGGTCCATGGCGACATCAAGCCTCACGCTGGCAGGCAGCACAGCCTGCAAGGCAGGAAGCTGGGCCTTGATCTGCGCCACGGTCTCGATGATGTTGGCCCCGGCCTGACGGTTGATGACGAGCAACACAGCCCGGTTGTCATTGAAAAAACCGCTGTTGTAGCGGTTCTCGACCGCATCGCTCACCTTGGCGACATCCTTGAGTCGCAACGTTGCGCCATCCTGATAGCGAATGATCAGCGGCGCGTAATCCTTGGCCGTCTCCAGTTGATCGTTGGCCTGAACCTGCCAGTTGTGCTGATCGTTTTCCACCGACCCCTTGGGTCGCCTGACGTTACTGCCCGTGATCGCATTACGTACGTCGTCCAGCGAGACGCCGTACTGAGACAGCAACTGTGGTTCCAGTTCGATACGCACCGCAGGCAGCGAACTGCCGCCGATCTGCACTTCACCCACGCCGGTGACCTGAGACAGGCTCTGCGACAGGATCGTGGACGCCAGATCGTACAGTTGGCCTTTTTCCAGCACGGTAGATGTCAGCGACAGCACCATGATCGGTGCCTGGGACGGGTTGACCTTCTTGTAGGTCGGCATGCTGCGCATGCCACTGGGCAGCAGGTTGCGCGATGCATTGATGGCAGCCTGAACTTCACGGGCGGCGCCATTGATATCGCGATCCAGATCGAACTGCAGAATCACCCGCGTCGTGCCCTGGCTCGAGTTGCTGGTCATGGTGTTGACCCCGGCGATGGTGCCCAACGACCGCTCAAGTGGCGTGGCAACGCTCGACGCCATGATTTCCGGACTGGCACCCGGCAAGCTGGCCGACACGACGATGACCGGAAAATCCATGTTCGGCAACGGCGCCACCGGCAGCATCCGAAAGCTGACGGCGCCCAGCAGCATGATTGCCAGACTCAGAAGAACGGTGGCAACCGGTCGACGGATGAAGGGCGCTGACAGGTTCATGCGTCAGCCTGCTCCATACGGGCCGGGGCACCAGGTTTGCGGCTCCAGCGGCGACCCAGTCGGTCGAAATACAGGTAGATCACTGGCGTGGTGAACAGGGTCAGAACCTGGCTCAGCAGCAGACCGCCGACCATCACCAGACCCAGCGGTTGACGCAGCTCTGCACCGGAACCGGTGGCCAGCATCAAGGGAATGGCGCCGAACAGCGCTGCCAGGGTGGTCATCAGGATGGGCCGGAAACGCAGCAAGGCCGCCTCATAAATGGCCGTCTCGGGATCGACGCCACGATTACGTTCTGCATCGAGCGCGAAGTCGATCATCATGATGGCATTCTTCTTCACGATGCCGATCAGCAGAATGATGCCGATGATGGCGATCATCCCCAGGTCGTTACCGCTGATGAGCAGCGCCAGCAAAGCGCCGACCGCAGCGGAAGGCAGCGTCGAGAGAATGGTGATCGGGTGAATGTAGCTCTCGTACAGTACGCCCAGCACAATGTACATGGTCACTACCGCTGCGAGGATCAACAGCAGCGTACTGGACAAGGACGCCTGGAACGCCTGCGCCGCGCCCTGGAACTGGGTCTGCACGCCGATCGGCATGCCGATATCCTTCTGCACCTGCTCGATGACCTCGACCGCGTTGCCCAGCGCGATATTCGGCGCCAGATTGAACGACATCATCACCGCCGGGAACTGCCCGATGTGGGCAATTGCCAACTGCGCCTGACGCTGCTCGACCCGCGCCAGACTCGACAGTTTTACCTGAGCACCATCAGTGGTTTTCACATGAATCTGTTCCAGCGCTTCAGGCCCCAGCTCGCTGGCAGACGCCGATTGCAGCACGACGCGGTACTGGCTGGCCTGTGTGTATATCGTTGAAATCTGCCGCTGACCGAACGCGTCATACAGCGCGTCCGTGATATTGGCGACGCTGACACCGACCCGGCTGGCCGCATCCCGGTCGATCACCAGATACACCTGAAGGCCCTTGTCCTGCAGATCGCTGGCCACATCCGTCAGCTCGGGGCGCTGGGCCAGCGCATCCACCAGCTTGCCGCTCCACTCACTGAGCAGCTCTGCGTCGGGAGAAGACATGCTGAACTGATACTGGGTCCGGCTGACACGATCTTCGATGGTCAGGTCCTGCACCGGCTGCATGAACAGACGAATGTCCGACAGCTTGTCGACTTCCGGCTGTATGCGCTGAATGATTTCGGCAGCGGTCAGGTCGCGTTCGCCATGGGGCTTGAGGTTGATCAGGAACCGGCCGCTGTTGAGCGTCGCGTTGTCACCGTCCACGCCGATGTAGGACGACAGGCTGACCACCGACGGATCCCTGAGGATAATATCGGCGAGCGCCTGCTGCCGCTCGCTCATGGCCTTGAACGACACCGATTGCGGGGCTTCCGAAATGCCCTGGATGACGCCAGTGTCCTGCACCGGGAAGAAGCCTTTGGGCACGATCACGTAGAGCAGGACCGTCAGCCCCAATGTGCCAATGGCCACCAGCAGGGTCAGCGGTTGATGCTTGAGCACCCAACGCAAACCGCCACCGTAGACGTTGACGAGCCAGTCGATCCACGCGCCGCTGGCGCGGTAGAAACGGCCCTGCTCTTCTTCCTTGGGTTCGCGTTTGAGCAGACGCGCGCACATCATTGGCGTCAGGGTCAGCGAGACCACGAGGGAAATCAGGATCGCGACCGCCAGTGTGATGGCGAACTCGCGGAACAGGCGCCCTACCACATCGGCCATGAACAACAGCGGAATCAATACCGCGATCAGCGACAGGGTCAGGGAAATCAGGGTGAAGCCGATCTGCTTTGCCCCTTTCAGGGCAGCCTGCATCGGCGTTTCGCCCTCTTCGATGTGACGGGAGATGTTCTCCAGCATGACGATGGCATCGTCCACCACAAAACCTGTGGCAATGGTCAGCGCCATCAGGGTCAGGTTGTTGATGGAAAAACCGGCGAGATACATGACGCCGAAAGTGCCGATGAGCGACAACGGTACGGCAATCGAGGGAACGATTGTCGCGCTCAAGCGACGCAGGAACAGGAACGTGACCAGCACCACCAGTACGATGGCAATCAGCAATTCGTGCTGGACGTCGGTGACCGAGGCGCGGATGGTCTGGGTCCGGTCGGTCAGTACGGTCACGTCGAGCCCGGCTGGCAGGTTATCGGTGATACCCGGCAGCATGGTCTTGATCCGGTCGACCACGTCGATAACGTTGGCGCCCGGCTGACGCTGGATATTGAGCAGAACGGCCTGATTGCGATTGGCCCAAGCCGCCAGCCGTTCGTTTTCGGCACCGTCGACGATCTGCGCCACGTCCTTGAGGCGCAGTGGCGCGCCGTCCTTGTAGGCCAGAATCAGGTTGGCGTATTCCTCGGGCGACTTGAGCTGGTCGTTGGCATCCAGCATCGAGACACGGGTCGGTCCATCGAAGTTGCCCTTGGGCTGGTTGACGTTGGACGCACTGATCAGCGTGCGTACATCCGCCAGGTTCAGGCTGTTGGCAGCCAGCGCTTCGGGGTTGACCTTGATTCTTACTGCCTGCCGTTGACCACCGGCAATACTGACCATGCCGACGCCGCTGATTTGCGAGATCTTCTGCGCCATGCGCGTGTCGACCAGATCGTTGAGCTTGGGCAGCAGCATGGTTTTCGAGGTAATCGCCAGGGTCAGTACCGGCGTATCCGCCGGGTTGACCTTGTTGTAGACCGGTGGTGCGGGCAAGTCATTGGGCAGCAGGTTGGTGGCACCGTTGATGGCGGCCTGCACCTCCTGCTCGGCCACGTCCATGTTGATTTCCAGACTGAAGCGCAGCGTGATGACCGAAGCTCCGCCCGAGCTGGTGGAGGCCATCTGGGTGAGTCCCGGCATTTGTCCGAACTGACGTTCCAGTGGTGCCGTCACGGCGCTGGTCATGACTTGCGGACTGGCGCCCGGATACAGCGTCATCACGCGAATGGTCGGGTAATCCACCTGAGGCAGCGCCGACACCGGCAGCAGGCCATAGGCGATCAAACCGGCAAGCACAATCGCGAGCATGCTGAGCGTGGTGGCGACCGGGCGCAGGATGAACAGGCGGGACATGTTCATACGCTTGGTTTATCCGCCTTCGGGAGCGAAGCCGATTTGTCGGTACCGCTGTCGGGCTTGCCCTGCAGTTTCTGGCCCGGCCCTGCGGGCACGTCCTTGCTGTCATTGACCACTTCGACCTCGGCGCCGTCTCGCAGACGGTCAGTGCCCTCAAGCACCACGCGCGCACCTGCTGCCAGACCTTCGGTAATGACCGTGGATGTTTCATTGCTCGGGCCGGTCTTGAGCAGAGTGATCTTCACCTTCCTGTCACCGTCCATGACGTACACGAACGTACCGTTGGTGCCGAACTGCACCGCGGCAGTCGGCACAAGGATGGCCTGAGTCAGCGTGTCCGCGCGCAGTCGCACGTTGACGAACTGGTTGGGGAACAAGGTTTCGTCGCGGTTATCGAAGCGGGCCTTGAACTTGAGTGTGCCTGTTGCCACGTCAATCTGGTTGTCGAGGCTGGCGAGTACACCTGTGGCCTGCATTTTCACGTCGCCGCGATCCCAGGCTTCCACGGGCAGTTTATCGCCCGTGCGATAGCGGGCAATCACACTGGACAGGTCTTTCTCGGGCAAGGTGAAATTGACTGAAATCGGCTGGGTCTGGGTGATGACAACCAGCGCGGTGGTGTCGTTGGCAGCCACCAGATTGCCGACGTCCAGCTGCTTGAGCCCTACCCGACCGGCAATCGGCGCACGGATACGGGTAAAATCCAGGTTGAGTTTCGCTTCGGCCACTGCTGCCTGATTGGTCTTGATGGTGCCCTGGTATTGATTGACCAGCGATTCGGCGGTGTCCAGCGTCTGCTTGGCGATGCTGTCCTCGGCATAAAGTCCGCGGTAGCGCTGAACGTCAAGCTGAGCATTTTTAAGCAGTGCCTGATTGGTTGCCAGCGTGCCCTCGGCCTGCTGAAGTGCGACCTGGTAGCTGCGTGGATCGATCTCCGCCAATAGATCGCCCGCCTTTACCATCTGGCCTTCCTGAAAGTTGAGCTTGATCAGTTCGCCCGCCACCCTGCTGCGTACGTTAATGGTATTGGTTGCAGTAACAGTGCCCAGCGCCTTGTAATAGATTGGAAAATCGCCCTGCGTCACTGGCGCGACACGCACGGGAACCGCCGCAGCCGAGCCGCCGAAACCGGGCCTGACCATACCGCTTGATTTGCTGGTATGCGTGGCTTTGCCGGCCGCATCAGTGCCGGTCGTTGAGGCAGAGCCGGGCCAGAACCTCCAGCACAGGCCGACAATAATCAACAGGACCAACAAACTGATCAACCAGCGACGGGATTTACGGGGGCCAGACGATTGCATGAATAAATCAACCATTACAGGTGAGGGCTTCTTTGGAGGCTGAACAATAAGCACAGATGAGCTGCAAGCAAAGCGCCTTTACCAAGCGCTTACTTTCGTTAAACGGTTGAAGCACAAATAAAAACGGCCTGAACGGATTCAGGCCGTCGATGGGTTGCTGAACGTTACTTCAATACTGCCAGTGCAGCCTCGTAGTTCGGTTCTTCAGCGATTTCGGAAACCAGCTCGCTGTGCAGCACATTGTTGTTTTCATCCAGAACCACGACGGCGCGGGCGGTCAGACCTTTCAGAGGGCCGTCGGCGATGGCCACACCGTAGTTTTCGCTGAAGTCAGCGCTGCGGAAGGTGGACAGGTTCTTGACGTTTTCCAGACCTTCGGAACCGCAGAAGCGAGCCTGGGCGAAAGGCAGGTCGGCGGAGATGCACAGCACGACTGCGTTGGCCACATCGTTTGCCTGAGCGTTGAACTTGCGTACCGAAGTCGCGCAGGTCGGTGTGTCGACGCTTGGGAAGATGTTCAGCACTTTGCGCTTGCCGGCGAACTCCTGCAGAGTCACTTCAGCCAGACCGGCACCCACCAGCGTGAAAGCAGGTGCAGCGCTGCCGTTCTTTGGCAGTTCGCCATTGACTTGAACAGGGCCGCCTTTGAGAGTCACTTGAGCCATGAAACGATGTCCTTTTTCAGTGGGTTTGGATAAGAACCAGAAGTTAAACACGAAAGTGAAGCATGACCTATATCGGATAATTCCGAATTTGCTCAGGAATTGAGTCGGTCCCTGATCTCGGGCCGGGCGCACAATTCAGCCAGCCAGTCGACAAACACCTTGACGCGCCGCGACAACTGTCGATGCGGTGGATACAGCGCCATGAGCGGTAATGCAGGCGGTCGGTATTCACGCAGTACTTCAACCAGCGTGCCGCTGCGCAACTGCCCGGCAATATGGTAGCGCGGTGCCTGGATAAGTCCGAACCCGGCTTCACACGCAGCGACGTAACCTTCAGCGCTGTTGACGGCAATTGAGCGTGGCAGGCGGGGCTCATGCAAGTGCCCACGCACCATGAACTGTAACCCGTAACGCTTGTTGGTTCCGGTCGAGAAATATTCAATCACCTTGTGCTGCGCCAACTCATCCAGATCAAGGGGCGAGCCGTGCTGATCGAGGTACGACCGGCTGGCACAGGTCATCTGCGTAAGGTTTTCCAGAGGCCTGGCGACCAGCGCCTCATCATGGGAGCTTCCAGCGCGCAGTACGCAATCGACGCCCTCGCGTATCAGATCGACCTGCCGGTCACTCATGCCGATCTCCAGTTCGATCTGCGGATAACGTCGAGTGAACTCCGGCAGCGAGGGCATCACGATCATGCATCCCAGACTCATGGGCAGATCAACCCGCAGCAGCCCCTTGGGCCCGGCGTTGAGCGATGAGAACGCGGACTCGGCATCTTCCAGATCAGCCAGCAGACTCAGGCAGCGCTGGTAATAAGCATTGCCATCGGGCGTGGCACTGACCTGACGTGTGGTGCGTTGCAAGAGCTGGACACCCAGGTGCGCTTCCAGCTGCTTGATCAGAATCGTCACCGATGCGCGGGGCATCTGCAGGCTCTCGGCGGCCCTGGCGAAGCCGCCAAGTTCGACGATGCGGGTGAAGACGCGCATGGCGTTGAATCGATCCATGATTACCGGTATTCCGCTTTCTGGTAAGCCAAATAAGAAGAAACGTTTTAGCGGGTTCTTGCCTGTTCTGTCGAGCGCAACATTTTGTCAGCCTTCTGTGACAGCGTCGCTGTCAGAAGTCGCGCTTGTAGAAAATGTCCAGTGAGCTGGCGATTCCGCTGGCCGCTTCCAGGTAGACCCGCTTGCTCAGCAGGTAGCGCAACGCGATGGTATTGGCAGGCTCGAACACGCCAACGCCGTAGCGCAGGCTCAGCTTGTCAGTGATCTTGCCACTGGCTACGACATTGGTCTTGTCGCCGGTCCCGGACGTATCCAGTTCGAAGTCCTTGATGCCCAGATTACCGGCCAGTTTGCCGGTCGTCGAAGCACTGCCTGCAACGCCAAGTGCCAGCGCAGCCTGCGCGACCATGTTGTTGTCCTCGCCGGAGTTGCCCAGTGGACGGCCCATCACCAGATAGGACAGCGCCTGCTCCTGGCTCATCGCCGGCTCGGAGAATACCTCGGTGGTCGGCTGTTCCGCGCTGCCGGTCAGTCGGATGCCCGCGATCACATCGTCTGTCTGACGAATCGCTTCGATATCCAGGTAAGGCTGATCCACAGGGCCTGCAAACAGCAGCCGCGCCTTGCGAATGGTCAGGCGCTGCCCGTAGGCGCGGTAACGCCCGTTGTTGAGATTCAGCTCGCCACGGGTATCGAGGTTGTCGCCAATGTGGACACGCCCGACCAGATCGGCGGTCAGGCCGAAGCCGTTGAAACTGAGCGTGTCCTGGCCGACTTCCACGTCGATGTCCATGGCAACGGCAAGCGGCGGCGCGCCCTCCTCGGTCTGCTGGCCGACAATCACAGTGTCGCCCGACAGCTTGACGGTTGAAGGTGGCAGCTCGCGAACGGTGATAGTGCCCTTGGGGATCAGCACCTTGCCGGAGACCGCCCGCCGCTCGCCCTGCATCGAAATTTTCAAGTCAGGAGCCGCTTCGACTTCCGCGTAAGGCTCCACATGAATCGGCAACCGCGAACCTTTCAGACTCAGGTCAACCACCAATGCCTGACCCCAGGCCACCTGTCCGGTAAGGGAGCCCTGCCCCGTGGAGCCACTTTTCCAGCTGCCGTTCACCTGAACGTTCTCGCCAGCAATCAGCGCCTGAACATTCAGGTCACGCAGCTCCAGCGGCAACTCTGGACCCGACACTTCGCCCCCCTGAAGCGTGACGCTGCCATTGACCAGCGGCGCCAACAGCCCCCCGGAAAGACGGCCGCTGCCATTCAGGCGACCGTTGAGTTTCTCGACCATAGGTGCAAACGGGCGCGCCACCGACAGATCCAGACCCGACAAACTGAATTCGCCAGACAGCGCTTTATTGCTGGACAGCGGATCGATCTGCGCACTCATCAGCAGACGCCCCAGCTTCGCACCGTCAAAGTCAAGCCGGGAATCGATGCGCTTGGGCGTCAACGTGCTGGTCAGCCTGAGGGTCTGGTACGGGAAGTCGAGCCATTGCTCCTTGTCGCGTACCCGCAACGTGCCGCCACCGGCATCGACTGTGATCTGGCCATTGGGGCCGGCAGCAGGCACATCCAGCTGAACGTCGGCGTTGAGCGATCCTTTCCAGGCAAAATCCCTGGGCATCCACTGGGCAAGACTCTCGAGCGGGAAGTTCTTGAGGTGATAACGCAAGCGAGGCTCGGGCATCAGCCGCTGATCCTCACCGCACAGGCTCGCGTTACCGGACAGCCAGCAATGCGCACCAACGTTGAGTTTTCCATCGGCCAGCCGTTCGATTTTTGCCGGTTGTTGCAGACGCCAGGCCTGTCCACCGCTTTGGACGTCGCCACTGGCCAGACGGCCACGCCAGTTGCCGTTATCCAGCGTTCCATCCAGCGCCAGCGCCAACTTGAGCAACGGGCCTTGCAGATCGAGCTTCAACTGCTGCGCCTTGAGGGTGCCCTGGCCGTCCAGCGTCAACGTCCCGAGGGCCGTATCGCCCGCCTGAATGCCGGAGCCTTTGACGCTGATCGTCGCACGTTGCGCCGCGTCCAGTTTCGCGTTGGCCGCCAGACTCTGCAGACGGTTGTCCTGAAATGCGAGCTGGCTGCCTTGCAGGTTGAACTGGCCTTGCGGAGCCTTCAAAGTGCCCGCCAGATCCAGACGACCTTTCGCCTGCCCCTGCAGACGTGGCCACAACTGGCCCAGTCGCGGCAGATTGAGATCCAGCTGGCCTTGCAGGCGCTGATCGAGACTCCCACGGCCCTCAATCCGGTTGTCACCGAGGCGAATGCTCAGACCAGGCAGGTTCCATTGCTGACCCCGGCCATCGGCCTTCGCCTGCAATACCGCAGGCTGTCCACGCAGGCGACCTTTCAGATCCAGGTCGGCGGTCAGCTCCAGTTGTTCGTTTCTGAACTGCCCCTTGCTGCGCAAAGGTCCGGCGAGCGTACCGGGCAGTTCAGCCACCCAGAACGAAGGATCCAGCGAGCTGAGGTCCAGTGCCGTGTCCCAGCCAATGCCGTCGGCAAATTGCAGGTTCAGATGACCGCTGGCCTTGCCCTGCCCGGCCACCACTTCCAGTTGCGGCAGATAGATCCGCTGCAGGTCGCCGCTGAAGGGGCTGACGACGGTGAACGCACCTGCCGGCCCGTTGAGACTGGCATTGAAATTACCCAGATACTTGCCGTCGGTATAGGACACATCACCCTTGAATGCATGCAGCGCGACCTGCGGCTCCGATTCGAGCGGATACAGCCGCTGCCATGGGAAATCGAGCCAGTCGACTGTGGCATCTGCGCTGAAACCGGTCTCCCAGTTCACTTTGCCATTGATGCGCAGACGCTGCTGTTCGCTGGCGGCGAGGTTCAGCGCTTCAATGGTGGCACCCTTGGCGTCCGCAAGACCTTGCAGTGCAAGCGTCATGGGGCCTTTTTCCGCAGGCAGACTGGCCGTGCCGTTGATCTGATAACCAGTGTCCAGATTACCTTCGGCGGTCAGCAGCAACTGATCGAGCTGTATCGTTTCCGGTAACCCGGCACTGGGTTTGAAACGGTCCGACGTCAGTTTCAGGCGCGCGGGCAGATGCTCGGCAAGCGGTTGCAGTTCTCCGCTCAAGCCTCCTGTCAGATACCCGCTGCTGTCGGCTTTCAGTTGCAGGGTCTTGAGCAGAGCACCCTGAATATCCAGTGCCAATGCCCACGGCTTGCCATCCTGCGGCGGCAATTGCAAGTGTCCAGTGAGGGTCAGCGGCCAGTCGCCAGCAGGATCGAGCAGCCCGTTGAGGTCCAGGACCATTTCGTCACGCTGCAGATGCGCACGGTCGATCTGCAGCCCCTGAGCCGTCCAGTGGGCGGCAAGCTTGAGGTCACGCAGTTGCTCGATGCCGTCGAGTTGCAGACGGCCAAGCTGGACCTCCTTGAGTTCAATAGCCAGCGGCAACTTGAGAGTGGGTAAGGTCATGGGACCTTTACGGGCTGGCTCGGTGCCGGGCGCGAAGTGCAGCATGACATTTTCGGCGTTCAGTCGATCGATGCAGAGCGTCATCTTGAGCAGGCAACCTGGAGTCCAGTCAAATGCCAGCGCCCGAACTTCGACGCGGTCTTCACCTTGCACCCAAAGCAAGCGGTCGGCGCTCCACTGACCGCCCAGCCGACCTTGAAAGTTCTCCAACTGCAGGCCAGGCACGCGGGCCAGTGCCCACTGGCTGCCGCTTTGCGTGCCGAGCACCAGTGAGACGCTTGCCACCAGCACCAGCAAAACCGCCAACAGGCTCAGTCCGGCGATTTTCAGGCCGCGCTTGATGTTCATCTTAGTCAAAGCTCCGGCCCCATGGAGAAGTGCAGACGAACACCGCCGTCATCGTCCAGCGGATGCGCCAGATCCAGACGCAGCGGTCCAACCGGAGACACCCAGCGCACGCCAAAGCCGACGCCGGTTTTCAGGCTCGGCAAATCCAGGTTGTTGAACGAGTTGCCCTGATCGACAAAGGTCGCCAGCCGCCACTTTTCGGCAATCGAGTACTGGTACTCAACGCTGCCTGCCACCATGTAGCGCCCACCGATACGGTCGCCATCGGAGTTGGTCGGTGACAGGGTCTGATAGTCATAACCGCGCACGCTCTGATCGCCCCCCGCGAAAAAGCGCAAGGATGGCGGTATCGAGGTGTAGCCGTCGGTGAAGTTTCCACCGAACTGGACACGCCCGAGAAAACGGTGATTTTGTGCAACGGTGGTCAGGCCTTTGAGCAGCACATTGCCGCGAACAAGGTTGGCGTCGGATCCCACCCCCTCCTTGGCCACCTGCGCATCGAATTGCAGCCGGTAGCCTTTGTGCGGGTCGATACGGTCGTCGCTGCGCAGATAGGAATAGCTGATGCCCGGCATCAGCAAAGTACTCAGACCGGAATCATCCCCGAGCCGATATTCTTCACGCTGCCATTTCAGCGAGATCACCCGCTCCCAGCCGCTGGGCAATTTGCTGTGCCATTCGGGGCCGACGGTCAGCAGCTTGCTGAGGCTGTCGGTACCTGCGATCTCTTCGTATTGATAGCCGCCGGCGAAACGCAGCTTGTCGGTCAACGGCGGATCGAGCGGCACGTCGTACCAAAGGCCCACGTTCTGCCGAGGGGCCGAAAGTTCAGACTCGAAGCCGTAGCTGTGCCCTTGAGCGTTGGCCCAGTGCCGGGTCCAGTTGGCCTTGCCTCTGGGCCCGACGTCGGTGGAGAAACCAAGCCCCAGGCCCATGGTGCGCGGCTTGCGGGTTTCAAGCTGCACCGTGACCGGGATAACCTGGCCGACGGCTGCGGTCGGTGCCGCATCCACGCGCACGCCTTCGAAGTAACCGCTCGCCTGCATCGCCTGATTGAGCTCTGCAATCAACTGCGAGTCGTAGGGGGTGTTCTCCTTGAACGGCACCATCCGTTTGAGGAGGTCTTCGTCGAACGGCGAATCACCACTGAACACCACTTTGCCCAGCGAATAACGGGGACCGCTGTCATACACCAGATCGATGTCCGCGACACCGGCACGTGGATCGATGGCAAGACGCTGACTCGTGAAGCGACCGCTGAAGAAACCATAGCGGGACGCCTGATTCTGAATCAGCCGCTTGGCGTCTTCGTAATGACCATGGTTCAAAACGGCACCGGCCTTGAGCGCGTCGCTCTGCGGCACCTTGAAGGCCTTCAGCGACGCGGCCGGCCCCTCGACCCGGACGACCACGTTGCGCAAGCGAATGGGCTCACCCGGCAAGACCTTGATGATCAGGCGAGGGTTTTCACCGTCCTGAATTTCACTGTCGATCTGCGCCTGATAGTAACCGAGCGCCTGAGCGGCCTTTTCCGCCTGCTGCTCCGCGCCGAGACTGAAATTGCGCAGGGCCTGAGCGTTACGCTCGCCAAGCTCACCGACATAACCTTCTATGTTGGCCTTGAGGTCCGGGTTGGCGGGCGTGATCTGCACATCAAGGCGTGCGTCGGCCAGTGCCGCAGCACTTAAAGACATTACAAGCACACCGCCAGTGCATATTCTGAAAAGCTTCATGGGCAAGGATGCTAGCACGACCTGAGGGCTACGCTGAAAACCCTAAAACAACGGTGTTTCAAACCGTTACGTCATGGATCGGCAGTGAGGCCTTAGGGTTCGGGTGAAAAAAGACATGCTCTCGGACGGGTCCTACCGCAATTTCGCCGACTTCCTGATAGCCCTGCCGCTTATAGAACTCGAGATAGCGAGGATTTCCGGTGTCCAGCACGATGCCTTCGGAGTTTTCATCCTCCGAGCACCAGTCATGTAGCGCCTGCAGAAGCTGTTCGCTTAGTTCCTGCCCGGTCTTCTGCCCCTGAAATTCCGGCTCCAGCCCGATCAACGGCAGCACATGAACGGTCTCCGAAGGCACGCAGGCCAGCACTGCATTGTAGTAAGCCAGGTAGCGTTGCGTGCAGCTCAGGCCCGTCCCCACCACCATGCGCAGACGCCATGCCCAGCTTTCTGTAATCCCCAGACGACGCTGCGGCGGTGCAATAAGCGCGACGCCTACCAGACGATCATCGATGAACAGCCCCATGCCAGGCTGGTTCTGCAGGAAATGCTGCTTGACCAGTTGACGGATGGTTTCGCGAATACGATTTTCGAAGCCAGAGCGCTGCGAGTTGAATACATAGGCGAAGGTTGGATCGTTGCGGTACGCACGGAACAGCAAGGCACGGGTTTCACGGGCATAACCACTGTCGAGCTGGCGAATTTCGCCCCGGATGGCAGCAGGTTGGGACATGGACGGACCTCATAATAACGGGACTGCTTTTGCGCAGCACTTTGGCAAGCATCGTTTCGAGTGATGGCACCTTGAGACAGTTCAAACAAATTGCCGGACAGGCCCGATATACCTCCAAAGGCCGCTCTGCTGGCCCTGAGCCGACAGGTCAGCTAGCATCGCGGTTTGTTTTTCTTCAGGACTGCCGTTTTATGAAAATCGTCTCGTTCAACATCAATGGGCTCCGCGCTCGACCGCATCAGCTGGCAGCGCTGATCGAGAAACACCAGCCTGACGTGATCGGTCTTCAGGAAACCAAAGTCTCGGATGAGCAGTTTCCTCAGGCAGAGATCGAAGCCTTGGGTTACCACGTTCATTTTCACGGACAGAAAGGTCATTACGGCGTCGCGCTGTTATCGCGCCAGGCACCGCTGGCGCTGAACAAGGGCTTTGACGGCGACGACGACGAGTCGCAGAAGCGTTTCATCTGGGGCACTTATGCCGATGCTGACGGCCAGGCCATCACCATTATGAACGGGTATTTTCCACAGGGCGAAAGCCGTGACCACCCGACCAAGTTCCCCGCCAAACAGCGTTTCTACAACGACCTGCAAACGCTGCTCGAAACCCGTTTCAGCAATGAGCAGCCGCTGATAGTGATGGGCGACGTGAACATTTCGCCACAGGACTGCGACATCGGCATCGGTCCGGACAATGCCAAGCGCTGGCTAAAAACCGGTAAATGCAGTTTCCTGCCCGAGGAGCGTGAGTGGATGGAGCGGCTGAAAAACTGGGGGCTGGTGGACAGTTTTCGGCACCTGCACCCGGAAGTCGTCGATCGGTTCAGTTGGTTCGACTACCGCAGCCGCGGCTTTGAAGACGAGCCCAAGCGCGGCCTCAGGATTGACCTGATCATGACCTCCAGCGGCCTGCAGCCGCGTATCAAGGCTGCGGGCGTGGATTACGATCTGCGCGGCATGGAAAAGCCATCGGACCACGCGCCGATCTGGCTTGAACTGCACTGAAAGAAGAGCGCAAGTGCCTGCCCGATATTGCGGGCAGGTAGCGCTTCATCCGACATGAAAACTGTCATGTTGCCGTAACGTCCCTGTCTTATTCTCTCGGCACTTCCGTTCATTCAAGGTGCCGCCGATGTTGCGCGCTCTGCTTGCGGCGCTGCTCCTTGCAAGCGCCTCCCTCCCCTGCGTCGCGGCTCCCCCGCTGCCGATGCCGGATGACGATTCGCCCGCATTGCGTATTCAAGGCTCCAACACCATCAACGCCAGGCTCGGGCCTATGCTGGTCGAAGGACTCATGCGTGAGCAGGGGCTGCAAGCCGTACAGACCCTGCCAGGTGACGCCGTCAATGAACAGCGTGTCGTAGGCGCGGTATCAGGTACAAATAAGCCCGTTCGGGTAGAAATCGCCGCCCACGGTTCAGGCACCGGATTCGAGGCTCTGAATGCAGGGACCGCCGACATGGCCTCCTCCTCACGCCCGATCAAGCCCCAGGAGGCTGCGGACCTCGCACGATTGGGCGACCTTCAAAGCGCGGCAGGCGAACAAGTCATCGCCATCGACGGGGTAGCGGTCATCCTGCATCCCGGCAACCCGCTGCGCGAGCTGGACACACGGCAACTGGCGCGGATCTTTTCCGGCGAGGTCAGGGACTGGAGCGAGGTGGGTGGCACAACCGGCCCCATCAGGCTTTACACACGTGACGAGAAGTCCGGGACGTGGGAAACCTTCAAGGAACTGGTACTGGTCAAACAGGGCAAGAGCCTGTCCAAAGCCGCGATGCGATTCGAGTCCAGCGAGCAACTGTCCGATGAGGTCAGCAAGGACCGTAACGGTATCGGGTTCATCGGCCTGCCTTACGTCCGTCGCGCCAGAGCCATCGCGATTGCCGATGGCGATTCAAAGCCCATGCTGCCGACGGTCAACCTGATTGCCACCGAGGACTATCCGCTGTCACGGCGCTTGTTCTTATACGTGCCGCCATTGAAACAACAACCCTGGGCTGAGGCGCTGGTGCAGTTCGCGCAGAGCCCCGAGGGCCAGGCCATCGTGGCACAAAACGGATTCGTCGCGCAGACGGTGCAGGCGGTCAAGGTCGCGACAACCAACCAGATGCCGGTCGATTACCAGTCTCTCACCCGCAAGGCCGAGCGTCTTTCGGTCAACTTTCGCTTCGCCCAGGGCAGCGCGCGGCTGGACAACAAGGCTCAACTGGATCTCAAGCGTGTGGTGGAATACCTGAAAGCCAACCGCAAACTTGACCAGCGCGTCACGCTCGTCGGCTTCGGCGACGCCAAGAGCGATCCGGAGCGTGCGGTGCTGCTTTCAAGGCTCCGGGCCATGGCCGTGCGCCGTGAACTGCAGAAAAGTGGGGTGACTTTCCGAGAAATTCTGGGACTTGGCGACGAAATGCCCGTCGCCGCCAACGACCTGGACGATGGCCGAATCAAGAATCGGCGGGTTGAGGTGTGGGTGGAGTAGGCGCGTGTGCGCTATCTGACTGACAGCGCCCTGTCAGAACGCTCAAGACCGACTGCGCAAACCCTCCGCAGACACATACTTGCCCAGCTCAAACTTGCCGATTGCAGCCCGGTGGACCTCGTCCGGACCGTCTGCCAGACGCAGGGTGCGTTGCATGGCATACATGTAAGCCAGCGGAAAATCATTGGAAACGCCCGCCCCGCCATGCATCTGAATGGCCCGGTCAATCACCTTCAGCGCAACGTTGGGTGCCACGACCTTGATCTGCGCGATTTCGCTTTTCGCCACCTTGTTGCCCACCGTGTCCATCATGTAAGCCGCCTTGAGTGTCAGCAGGCGGGCCATGTCGATCTCCATGCGTGAATCGGCAATCTTGTCGATATTGCCGCCGAGCCTCGCCAAAGGCTTGCCGAACGCAACACGATCAATGGAGCGCCTGCACATCAGCTCAAGTGCCCGCTCGGCCATGCCGATCGAACGCATACAGTGGTGGATGCGGCCCGGCCCGAGACGCCCCTGGGCAATCTCGAAGCCGCGCCCTTCGCCCAGCAGCACATTCTCGTAAGGCACCCGAACGTTTTCGAACAGCACTTCCGCATGACCATGGGGTGCATCGTCGTAACCGAATACCGGCAGCGGCCGCACGATTTTCACGCCGGGTGTGTCGACGGGCACCAGAATCATGGAGTGCTGCTGATGACGCGGACCCTCCGGATTGCTCAGGCCCATGAAAATCAGAATCTTGCAGCGCGGATCACAGGCGCCGGACGTCCACCATTTACGGCCGTTGATCACCCACTCATCGCCCTGACGCTCGGCTCGCGCGGCCATGTTGGTGGCATCCGATGAAGCGACGTCCGGCTCGGTCATGGCAAAGGCCGAACGAATCTCGCCGCGCAACAGGGGCTCCAGCCAGCGAGTCTTCTGTTCTTCGCTGGCATAGCGAACCAACACTTCCATATTGCCGGTATCCGGCGCCGAGCAGTTGAACGGCTCCGGCCCCAGCAGTGAACGGCCCATGATTTCGGCAAGCGGCGCGTATTCCAGATTGGTCAGCCCGGCACCCAGCTCGGACTCGGGCAGAAACAGGTTCCACAATCCTTCTGCCCTCGCCTGCGCCTTGAGCTGCTCCATGATCGCCGTCGGCTGCCAGCGGTCGCCCTCCGCAACCTGCCGTTCGAACACCGGCTCGGCCGGATAAACGTAGGCATCCATGAACGCGGTCACACGCTCACGCAGTGCCTGCACCTTGGGGGAATACGCGAAATCCATGAGCAGCTACCTTTCTTCAGGGCGTCTTTGTGATGAGAGAGATGCTAGAGAACGCCTGTGCATTTATCTAATCTATTCTCAGCGTGTATAAACATTCATAACCGATATATGATCAAGCCACGTTGCGGCACAAGCGACGATCCACAAAAACAGGACGAGGCGCTCCACCAATGAACCTGAGCAAGGTTGATCTCAATCTATTCATTGTCTTCGACGCCATTTACACCGAAGCCAATCTGACCCGGGCCGGACAGATCGTCGGCATCACCCAGCCTGCCGTCTCCAACGCGCTGGCACGCTTGCGCGAGACCTTCAACGATGCGTTATTCGTGCGCACCGCCCAGGGCATGGTGCCCACGCCGATGGCGCAGAACATCATCGGGCCGGTACGCAATGCCCTGTCTTTGCTGCGTGTATCCGTCCAGGAAAGCCGGATCTTCAATCCGCAGCAGGCCAGCAAGAACTATCGCATCAGCATGACCGACCTGACCGAAGCGGTGATTCTGCCGCTGCTGTTTCAACGCCTGCGTCGTCTGGCGCCAGCGGTGACCATCGAAAGTTTTCTGTCCAAGCGTCGCGAGACCACCAAGGAACTGGCGGCCGGGCGGCTGGACTTTGCCGTCGACGCACCGCTCAACACCGATCCACAGGTGCGGCACGTCAAGCTGATGGAAGACAAATACGTCTGCGCCATGCGCAAGGGGCACCCCCTTGCGGGCAAGCCGGCGTTCGCTCTGGACGACTATCTGGCGCAAGCGCACATTCATATTTCGAGCCGTCGCAGTGGACTGGGGCATGTGGACCTGGCGCTGGGCAAGATGGGTATCCAGCGCAAGATCGCCCTGCGCTCCCAGCACTACCTGATGGCCACACAGGTTTTGCAGCAAACGGACATGGTCATGACCGTGCCGGAACGCTTTGCCCGTCGCAACGACCTGCACTTCGTATACCTGCCGGTGAATGACGTGCCCTCGGTCGAAACGCACCTCTACTGGCACGAAAGCACTGATCAGGATCCAGCCAATCGCTGGATGCGCGAGCAGATCATCGAGCTGTGCCAGCGGGTTACCGCGCAGGAACAAAACCTGGAAAAAGCCTCAGCTTGATACGTTAATACATTGTTTTTATTAACGAATAGTTTTCAAGTTGACGTCATTTCCAGATCAAGAACAACCGTCTTTCCTGCACGCCTTCTCAGCAAGCCTGCTTGACGTATACGTCAAGCAGGCCGTAGGTTAAACCCTACGCCTTTCGTTGAGCCTCACCATGAGCAGCCAGACCTACAGCATTTCAGAACTCGCTCGCGAGCTGGACATCACTACCCGCGCCATTCGTTTCTATGAAGAACAGGGCATGCTCTGCCCAGAGCGGCGAGGTATGGAACGTATCTATTCGGCGCGAGACAAAGTGACCCTGAAGCTGATCCTGCGCGGCAAGCGCATCGGTTTTTCACTGGCCGAGTGCAAGGAACTGATCTCGCTCTACGACCCCAGCGGCGATAACCAGAAACAGCTGCACACCATGCTGGGCAAGATTGCCGAGCGTCGTGACCAACTCGAACAACAGTTACTGGACATCCAGCAGATGCAGCTTGAACTCGATACGGCGGAAGAACGCTGCCGTGCGGCACTGGATCGAACCGCCACTCCAACCTTATGACTTCAGGTAGCCTCGCCATGCCTTTGCCCACGTCCCTGCCCCGACATGTCAGCCTCGTAGAAGTGGGTCCGCGCGATGGCCTGCAGAACGAGTCACGCCCTATCAGCATCGCAGACAAAGTCCGTCTGGTGGATGACCTCACAGCAGCGGGACTGGGCCACATCGAGGTCGGCAGCTTTGTCTCTCCCAAGTGGGTACCTCAAATGGCCGGGTCCGCGCAGGTTTTCGAACAGATCCAGCGCCGTGAAGGCGTTATCTATTCGGCGCTGGCCCCTAACTTCAGAGGTTTCGAGGACGCCCTGGCGGCAGGCGTTCGGGAAGTTGCGGTATTCGCTGCGGCGTCGGAGGCGTTCTCGCAGCGCAACCTCAATTGCTCGATCAGCGAAAGCCTGGAGCGTTTCGCGCCGATCATGGAAGCGGCCCGTCTGCACGGGTTGCGCGTCAGAGGCTACGTATCCTGCGTGCTGGGCTGCCCTTATGAGGGCCGTGTCACGCCCGAGCAAGTGGCTGCAGTCGCCAACGAACTGCACGCCATGGGTTGCTACGAGATTTCGCTGGGCGACACCATCGGCACTGGCACACCGGGCGCAACCCGTGCGCTGTTCAGTACGGTGGCCAATCAGATTCCACGCGGCAAGCTCGCAGGACACTTTCATGACACCTATGGTCAGGCGCTGGTGAACATCTATGCCAGCCTTGAAGAAGGCATTCACGTTTTCGACAGCTCGGTGGCAGGCCTCGGTGGCTGCCCTTATGCCAAGGGTGCCAGCGGCAACGTGGCTACCGAGGACGTGCTGTATATGCTCGAAGGCATGGGGATCGAAACCGGAGTCGATCTGGATCAGGTGATTCAGGCGGGCCAGCGGATCTGCGACGTGCTTGAGCGCAGCAATGGTTCGCGAGTGGCCAAGGCGCGCCTGTCTGCATGAGCGTGTCACCGGTCGGTAACCAAGTGCGACAACTTGTCACACAGTGTTACCCTCCGTCGCGTCCTGTCGAGGCAAACGGGTAACACGGAAACAATCGACAGCCCTTTGAAAGGTCCCGTGATACAGCGATGCACCCGAAACCCCGTATTTAAAGGGTTTTGAAAAACTGGCACGGGTCCTGCTATATCTCTGATACAACAAAAATAAAAACACGCAGCAACCCAATAAAAACAATACGTACCGGCTCTGACATAACAAGAACAACACGGACAGAGGCGTAGCTAACAGATTTTTTTGGAGTGGATAGCTTTTCTGAATCGCTTGCCTGCAAGCCGTTCGCAACCAGACAGAGAACAATAAAACTGCCTCAAGGCGGCTGCCGGACTGGTTGGATCAACACGATGAAAGTGTCATCAGCGCTCAAAAAAATACGTTTGCTTTTGGTCCTGCTTAGGGATCGCTCAAAAAAGATGTGAAGGGCAAGGCTGCCAAAAATAACAACAGGCCTCCCGAAAACAAAAAAAGAGCATAAAGAAGAAACCTTGAAGGGGAGCCCAGGCTCCCCTTCGTGCTTTCCGGCATTCGATCTCCCCTTAATCCCTTCGCTGGCTACGTCGTGCTGTTGTCAACGCCGACATTGACAGTGCCGCAACGCAGGTTTACGTTAACGTAAAGGTAATAGCCTATCCGCCAAGAATAAAACAGGAACGCTACCCATGAGCTACCCAAGCCTGAACTTCGCCCTGGGCGAAACCATCGACATGCTGCGCGACCAGTTGCGGTCCTTCGTCAGCGCAGAACTCTCCCCGCGCGCAGCACAGATCGACAAGGACAACCTGTTCCCGGCGGATATGTGGCGCAAGTTCGGCGACATGGGTCTGTTGGGTATCACGGTCAGCGAAGAATATGGCGGCGCCGGTCTTGGCTATCTGGCTCACGTTGTGGCCATGGAAGAGATCAGCCGCGGCTCGGCCTCGGTCGCGCTGTCCTATGGTGCGCATTCGAACCTGTGTGTGAATCAGATCAATCGCAACGGCAACCCCGAGCAGAAAGCACGCTATCTGCCGAAGCTGATCAGCGGCGAACACGTCGGTGCGCTCGCCATGAGTGAACCCAATGCCGGCTCTGACGTGGTTTCGATGAAGCTGCGTGCCGACAAGCGCGGCGATCGCTATGTGCTCAATGGCAGCAAGACCTGGATCACCAACGGGCCGGACGCCAACACGTACGTGATCTACGCCAAGACGGATCTGGAAAAGGCTGCTCACGGCATCAGCGCGTTCATCGTCGAGCGCGACTGGAAAGGTTTCTCCCGCAGCAACAAATTCGACAAGCTCGGCATGCGCGGCTCCAACACCTGCGAGCTGTTCTTCGATGACGTGGAAGTGCCCGAAGAAAACCTGCTCGGCAAACTCGACGGCGGTGTCCGGGTGCTGATGAGTGGTCTGGATTACGAGCGCGTCGTGCTGTCTGGCGGACCGACGGGGATCATGCAGGCCTGCATGGACGTGGTAGTGCCCTACATCCACGACCGCAAGCAGTTTGGCCAGAGCATCGGTGAGTTCCAGTTGATTCAGGGCAAGGTCGCCGATATGTACACCCAGCTCAACGCCAGCCGCGCCTACCTGTACGCCGTGGCGCAGGCCTGTGATCGCGGTGAAACCACCCGCAAGGACGCCGCAGGCGTGATTCTTTACAGCGCCGAACGCGCAACCCAGATGGCGCTGGACACCATTCAGATCCTTGGCGGCAATGGGTACATCAATGAGTTCCCCGCAGGCCGTCTGCTACGTGACGCCAAGCTCTATGAGATCGGTGCGGGCACCAGCGAAATCCGCCGCATGCTGATCGGCCGCGAACTGTTCAACGAAACCCGTTGATTCCGGAGTTTTTTATGGCCATTCTGCATACCCGCATCAACCTCCGGGACCCGCAGTTCGCGCTCAATCGCGCAGCGCTGCTGGAACAGGTTCACGCTTTGCGCGCCTTGCTGAGCAAGGTTCAACAAGGCGGCGGCCCCAAGGCTCAGGAGCGGCACACCTCGCGCGGCAAGCTGCTGCCCCGTGAGCGCATCAATCAGTTGCTGGACCTTGGATCGCCGTTTCTGGAAATCGGTCAACTGGCCGCCTACGACGTGTACGACGAAGACGTTCCGGCGGCTGGCGTGATAGCCGGTATCGGCCGGGTCGAAGGCGTCGAGTGCATGATCATCGCCAACGATGCCACCGTCAAAGGCGGCTCGTATTATCCACTGACGGTAAAAAAGCACCTGCGCGCTCAGGCCATCGCCCAGCAGAATCGCCTGCCCTGCATTTATCTGGTGGATTCCGGCGGGGCCAATCTGCCGCGTCAGGACGAGGTTTTCCCTGACCGTGAACACTTTGGCCGGATCTTCTTCAATCAGGCCAACATGAGCGCTCAGGGCATTGCGCAGATTGCTGTAGTGATGGGGTCCTGCACCGCAGGCGGTGCGTATGTGCCCGCGATGGCCGACGAAGCGATCATGGTCCGCGAGCAGGCAACGATTTTCCTTGCAGGCCCGCCGCTGGTGAAAGCCGCCACCGGCGAAGTGGTCAGCGCCGAGGATCTGGGGGGTGCCGACGTGCATTGTCGGACCTCGGGCGTGGCAGACCATTACGCTGACAGCGACGAGCATGCATTGGCACTGGCCCGGCGCTGCATCGCAAACCTGAACTGGCGCAAGCAGGGCCAACTTAATGTGCAAAAGCCCATTGACCCACTGTACGCCAGCGACGAGCTGTACGGCATTGTCCCGTCCGACACCAAGCAGCCGTTCGATGTGCGTGAAATCATCGCCCGGTTGGTGGACGGGTCGGTGTTCGATGAGTTCAAGGCACTGTTCGGCACCACGCTGGTCTGCGGTTTCGCTCATGTGAAGGGCTATCCGGTCGCGATCCTGGCCAACAACGGCATTCTGTTCGCCGAGGCCGCGCAAAAAGGCGCGCATTTCATCGAACTGGCCTGCCAGCGTGGCATTCCCCTGCTCTTTCTGCAGAACATCACCGGTTTCATGGTCGGCCAGAAATACGAAGCAGGCGGCATCGCCAAGCATGGCGCCAAGCTGGTGACGGCTGTGGCTTGCGCGCGGGTGCCGAAATTCACCGTGATCATCGGCGGCAGTTTCGGCGCGGGCAATTACGGCATGTGTGGCCGCGCTTACGATCCGCGTTTCCTGTGGATGTGGCCCAACGCACGAATCGGCGTGATGGGCGGCGAGCAGGCCGCCGGCGTGCTGGTGCAGGTCAAGTGTGAACAGGCCGAACGCAGCGGTCAGGCGTTCAGCGCACAGCAGCAGGCCGAGCTGAAGCAGCCGATCCTGGATCAATATGAGCATCAGGGGCATCCGTACTACTCCAGCGCCCGCCTGTGGGATGACGGCGTTATCGACCCGGCACAGACCCGGGACATTCTCGCGCTCGCCCTCTCCGCTTCGCTCAACGCCCCTATCGAACCCACCACGTTCGGCCTGTTCCGAATGTAAGCCGGGAAATGACCATGACTGCCTTTGCGACAATTGAACTGATCGACGACCCACGCGGTTTTGCCACGCTGTGGCTGAATCGACCGGATAAGAACAACGCCTTCAATGCGCAGATGATCCGCGAGTTGATCCTGGCGCTGGACGAGGTGCAGAGCAAACCGGCCCTGCGCTTTCTGCTGGTGCGCGGTCGCGGCAAGCATTTCAGCGCCGGCGCGGATCTGGCCTGGATGCAACATGCCGCAGAACTCGACTACAACACCAACCTGGACGACGCCCGGGAACTGGCCGAGCTGATGTACAACCTCGCCAGACTGAAAATCCCCACTCTGGCCGTGGTGCAAGGTGCAGCCTTCGGCGGCGCTTTGGGGCTGATCAGTTGCTGCGACATGGCCATCGCCTCAGACGATGCGCAGTTCTGTCTGTCCGAAGTGCGCATCGGCCTGGCACCTGCGGTGATCAGTCCGTTCGTGGTTCAGGCCATCGGCGAACGTGCTGCACGGCGTTATGCGCTGACCGCGGAGCGCTTCAGTGCCGAGCGCGCGCAGCAGATCGGCTTGATCGCCGAATACTGCCCGCTGGCAGCGCTGGACGAGCAGACAGCCCGCTGGGTCGACAATCTGCTGCTGAACAGCCCTCAAGCCATGCGCGTCAGCAAGGATTTGCTGCGCGAAGTCGGCAGCGGCGAGCTGACCCCTGCCCTGCGTCGCTATTGTGAAAACGCCATCGCACGTATCCGTACCAGCACAGAGGGACAGGAAGGTCTGCGCGCGTTCCTCGGCAAACGCTCGCCCGGCTGGCAGGCGCAGGCCGATGACAGCGCCACTTGCAAAAAGGACTCGCAGTCATGAGCCATGTTGAACTGAACACGCTGCTGGTCGCCAACCGTGGCGAAATTGCCTGCCGCATCATGCGCACAGCCCGGAAGATGGGCCTGACTACCGTTGCAGTACACAGCGCAACTGACCGGGACGCACGCCATAGCCGCGAAGCCGACATTTGCGTCGATCTGGGCGGGAGCAAGGCCTCCGAAAGCTACTTGATGATCGATAAGCTCATCGCTGCCGCCAAAGCCAGCGGAGCTCAGGCGATTCACCCCGGCTACGGTTTCCTTTCAGAGAACGCCGATTTTGCCCGCGCCATCGAAAACGCCGGACTGATCTTTTTCGGCCCACCCGCTTCGGCCATCGACGCCATGGGCAGTAAATCGGCGGCGAAATCCCTGATGGAAGACGCCGGTGTGCCACTGGTGCCGGGTTACCATGGTGCAGCTCAGGACCTCGAAACCTTTCGCGTCGCGGCTGAACGCATCGGTTATCCGGTATTGCTCAAGGCGACAGCAGGTGGTGGCGGCAAAGGCATGAAAGTGGTCGAGCAGCACAGCGAACTGGCTGAAGCCCTGGCGTCTGCCCAGCGTGAAGCGCTGTCTTCCTTTGGCGACTCACGCATGCTGGTCGAAAAATATGTGCTTCAGCCAAGGCATGTGGAAATTCAGGTCTTTGCCGATCAGCATGGCCATTGCCTGTACCTGAACGAGCGCGATTGCTCGATCCAGCGTCGTCACCAGAAGGTCGTCGAAGAAGCCCCCGCTCCCGCCCTTTCGCCCGAACTGCGGCGCGCCATGGGCGAGGCTGCCGTCAAGGCGGCGCAAGCCATCGGTTACGTCGGCGCAGGCACGGTGGAGTTTCTGCTGGACGCCCGTGGCGAGTTCTTCTTCATGGAAATGAACACCCGCCTGCAGGTCGAACACCCCGTTACCGAATACATTACCGGGCTCGATCTGGTGGAATGGCAGATTCGCGTGGCGCGTGGTGAAGCGCTGCCCATCAGCCAGGCGCAGGTTCCGTTGGCCGGCCACGCCATCGAGGTACGACTCTACGCGGAAGACCCGGCCAACGACTTCATGCCCGCCACCGGAAAACTCGAGCTGTATCGCGAATCGACCCCTGGCCTTGGACGCCGCGTGGACAGCGGTGTTTCTGAAGGCGACAGCATTTCGCCGTTCTACGATCCAATGCTGGGCAAGCTGATTGCCTGGGGCGAAAACCGTGAAGAAGCGCGCCTGCGCCTGCTCGGTATGCTCGACGAGTTTGCCGTCGGCGGCGTCAGAACCAACCTGACGTTCCTGCGCAGGATCATTGCGCACCCGGCCTTCGCTGCTGCAGAACTGGACACGGGATTCATCCCCCGCTACCAGGATCAGTTGCTGCCCGAACAACGCCCATTGTCCGAAGACTTCTGGCAAGCCGCCGCAGAAGCGTTCAGGCAGAGCGAACCCGGACGTATCCGCGAAGATGACCCCACCTCGCCCTGGAGCAACAACTCCGGTTTTCGCGCAGGCTTGCCTGCTGAAATCGACCTGCATCTGGACTGCAATGGCGAACGCAAAAGGATTCGGCTGCGTCATGACAGCGCATCGAGCTATCGGTTGAGTTCAGAGACGCTGAGTGTCGAAACGGACGGCGTCAGACTGCAGCATTCAGCCATTCGTCGAGGTGCCAGCCTGTACGTGAAATGGCACGGTGAGCCCTTCACGGTAACTCAGCCAGACCCGATCGCCCAGGCCGGGCTGAGTCATAACCTGCACGGCGGTCTTACGGCCCCCATGAACGGCAGCATTGTTCGAGTACTTGTCGAGTCAGGGCAACATGTCGAAGCAGGTGCGCTGCTGGTGGTGCTGGAAGCCATGAAGATGGAACACAGCATCCGCGCAGCAACATCGGGCATGGTCACGGCGCTGCACTGTCAGGAAGGCGACATGGTCAGTGAAGGGGCCGTGCTGGTCGCGATAGAAGCCGATTGAAGCCGGAAACAAAAACGCCCTGAACAGGCCAGGGCGTTTTTCAGAAAGGAACGACTCAGTAGTAGGCGTTTTCTTTCTGGGTGTGGTCGGTCACATCGCGAACACCGGATAGCTCTGGAATACGCTCCAGCAAGGTCCGCTCGATACCTTCTTTCAAGGTGACATCAGCCTGACCACAGCCCTGGCAACCACCGCCAAACTGCAGAACGGCGATGTTCTGGGTATCTTCCTCGACCACGTCGATCAATGTGACCTGACCGCCGTGGCTGGCGAGCCCCGGGTTGATCTCGGTTTGCAGGTAGTAGTTGATGCGCTCGTTGATCGGGCTATCGGCATTGACCATCGGCACTTTGGCGTTAGGCGCCTTGATGGTCAACTGGCCGCCCATGCGGTCGGTGGCGTAATCGACGACGGCATCATCCAGAAACGCTTCGCTGAAACCGTCGATCCAGGCCGTGAAGCTTTTCAGGCCAATGGCCTTGTCTTCCGGCTTCTCTTCGCCCGGCTTGCAATAGGCGATACAGGTTTCGGCGTACTGAGTGCCAGGTTGGGTAATAAACACGCGGATGCCGATTCCCGGGGTGTTCTGCTTTTCCAGCAGATCGGCCAGATAATCGTGGGCGGCATCGGTAATAGTGATAGCGGTCATGAAAATTCCTCGCAGACGTGCCAGCAGTTTACGCCAATCGAGTGCGCCACACAAAGTCCCAGTATTTTTGTCGGAAAAGGCGGCGTCGGAAAAGGCACCGCCCGAAACGTCCTGTCAGGAGAGCGCGCTGGCGGGCTGCACGGCGCGGCGCGCGTCCAGCCAATCCTTGAGACGACGATACACGCCCTTCTCGATCCACTCGTAACTGAGCCATGCGCCGATGGCGATGACCGGCACGCAGAATGCGAACACCAGATAAGGGTTCAGGCCATAGCGCTGTGCCATCAGCAGACCTCCGTAAAGTACCAGCACATGCAGCAGGTACACCGAATACGAGCAATCGCCTAGCACCTTGAGCAGTCGACTGCCACGGAAGTATGGCTCCAGCGAGATACAGGAGAGGACGATCAGCGCGCTGGGCAGTCCCCAATTCAGCAGGCGCTGATCGTTGGTCAGGTGATTGATCGCGTAAAGGCCGACCGCGATGCCTGCCAGCGGCACCCAGAAAGCCTCCCTGATCCAGCCACGGCGATACAGAATGCCGATACCGATGCCCAGCAGAAATTCGTAGATGATGTCATTGCCGTAGAAGCGGCTGATCAATCCGGCACGCGCCAGCACTTCACTCACACCGAACAGCGCCGCTGCGATGATCAGTGGACGATGACGCTGTTTGAACAGGAACACCATGCTGAACAGCAGGTAGAAAAACATCTCGTAGTTGAGCGTCCATCCCACATTCAACGTGGGGTACAGGCCATAGCCGCCGGGGTTTTCAGAGGGAATGAAAATCAACGACAGCATGAAGTTCTGCCAGCCGATGACCTGGTGCGGCAACATGGGCGCCGCAGCCAGCAGCAACAGCCCCATGGCGGCGGTGTACAGCCAGTAAGCGGGGACGATACGAATCAGGCGATGCAGGATGAAACGTCCGGCGGGCATGTCGCTTTTCTGGGTAGAGAGGAAGATCACCAGTCCACTAATCACGAAAAAGATATCGACGCCGACGGCGCCTTTGGACACAAAGAATTCGCCAATGGGGCCACTGGCCTTGAAGTCGTAAAAAATCTGCATGAAGTGATGACACACCACCACCCACGCCGCGAACGCCCGCAGGGCCTGTACCGAAATCAACATCCAAAAAACCTCTACTGCCTGACTTTCAACTCAACCCGTAACCTGCGATCGCCTCAGCGACAGGTTCCATGGCGCGCCCCTCTCGGACCGCATTTTTGAAAAAAAGATCGTAGAAAATGCGATTCGTTCAGGTTTGCAGAGGTGGCCGCGGGCCACCTATATGAGCCGAAATAGGCAGTCTAGAGGTTCTCGTAACGATTCATGTCGAGCACCGCGGCTTCCCGAGGACTGGTTTCCTGAAGATAGCGGTTCAGGTCGTTAAAATACGTCCAGAACAACGGATGCGTCCGCCGGATGCCCCAGCGCTGCACGATCTGTTCAAAGCTCGCCTGATCCTTGCTCCGCTGCATCGCATCGACGAACGCAGGCACCTCGGCGGCCGGAATGTTGAACATGAAATTCGGGTAGCTGCTGAGCACTCCCGGGTAAATGCTCAGGGTATCCAGACCCGGAATATAGCGATATGACTCGCCCAACAGAAACGCAACATTGGTGTGCGCACGGTTGCGCAACATGCTGTACATCACCCGCTTGCCGGTGCCGTCCTCGATGCGCAGCATCGTGGCTTCGGGCAACTGGTCGATGACCTTCAGGCCCGCAGCAGGTCGCGACGTCAACCGGCTGAGCGCCTGCTCCGCCTGGGCAAAGGCGCTGCTCAGACCGGGACGCGAACAATAGGCGCCGTCACAGCGATTGATCGGATCCGGCGAGGCGTTAAGCGGCCCGACGCGCTGAATCAAGCGAGTGGCGAAATCACGTACCGGACTTTTCTTGTCAAGACCGATGCCTGTGGGCGTGTCGTCGTCGATGTCCTGATAATCCAGCCACATTTTGACCTTGCCGCTGTCCTGATACAGATCACCGAGCAGACCTTCGCGCAGGTCGGCAGGCATCAGGCGCAGAAAGTTGATTTCCGCGCCGTTACGAATCAGGTCGAAATACAAACGCGTCTGGGCCTGGTGGGAGACATTGCCATAGACGTCGAAGTTGACCGCCAACTGATAATAGGTGCGTTCCAGCAATGGATAGTCGAACAGCCACATCGAATGCGGCACATCGCCGATCAGCCCTTTGTTGACCGAAGCGCTGTCAAAATGACGGAAGACCGTCAAAAGCGCATTGTCATTGCCGGTCCACAGATCGCTCCAGCCCGGTGGTGGCTTCTTCGCGTAGGTGTCGCGCCGCAGATTTTCGTAGGCGTTGCGACGATCACGATAAGACAGCCAGAGGCTCAGGACACTGCCGACGTTATCGTTCTGCCCGGGCATGGCCAGCAGCGGCGTCGCCTCTCCCCGGTAAACCGCATCAGTCACGTAACGGTCGTGACCGGGCTCCTGAAACATCACCCAGAACTGATCGCGGATCACGTCGGTGGCGATCTGACCACGACAGACCGGGCCACGAATGAAGGTGCGCACGAAATACTCGGCATTATCGAGCATGAACTCATAACGCGCCGCCGCTGGAATCGCCTCGAACGTCTGGAACGGATTGGCCCGATGCCCCGGACCGTAACCGGGCAATGCGTTGACCTTCCAGTCATTGGCATAGAACAATTGTTTGACCCGCGCCATTTTCTGCGGGCTCAAGGCATAAGTGATATGGGTCTTGTGGACAATCACGCCCTGGACCGGCACCAGTCGGTAATAGAAATCGCTGCCCGGATCATCGTCGGGTCGTCGGGTCGCGATCAGGTCCACCGGTCTGCCAGTCGGCGTTCGTGAACGCACCCACTGATAGAAATGCCCCGCAGCGCCGTCTTCGAAATAGATGTGGGCCAGAAAGAGGTGCTCGAACAACCAGCGGCCGACCAGTGCCTGGTTGGCACCCGGCTGATTGAGCAGGTTTTCCCAGGCAAGGAGCTGGCTCGCCTCGGTGACCGTCGGTGTAATGGTCTGTTGCTCCACCGGAGCGCCTGCCGCGAGCCAGCGTTGCAGTGTCTGGTATTCGGCGTCGGTCAGCCCTGCGACCGCCAGCGGCATGCCTTGCTGAGCGTGTGCGGCCGCGTAGGCATTGAATTCGCCGGGTAGCGGGCAGACATTTTCACGATTGATGCCCAGTGCAATGTTGTCCGGAATCTTGCTGTTGGCGGGCAGTGGCGCACTGCGCCCCAGTTCCAGCATGCGCGTCATCAGCGCCGCCTGGCTGCCCTGCGCATCAAGCACCGAGTAGAAGCCCTTGCCACGCCATTCATCGGTGTCGCGCGCGTCATAGAACAGACGGGTCGGCGCAACGGCCTGGGTGCGCTCACCCTGATAGACCGGGATCTTGCTGGCTCCGCGACCGACACCCTCGCCACTGCCCAGATTCAGCTGGCAAGGCGCATCGTTGCAGGCGTGACAGGCGACGCACTTTTCGGTGAGGATCGGTTGAATGTCCCGCACGTAGGAAATGGCGGGCGACGAGACCGGAAGCGGCGTCTGCGCCTGAAGCGCGCAACAGGAAAAGAGCAGGACAATGCCTGCCAGCAAGCGGTGCGGCATGTAACCGGGCTCTGAGCGTAAAAGGCTGATGATTCTACAAGGCTGCACACATCCTCAACATGAACGATTTTCATGCAAAAGCTCTGGCAACACCAAATCCTTTCCGGTTTGCTATTATCGCGTTCTTTAAGTATCGACCTTCCCAAGGTAGCCCTCATGTCCGACCGTAGCGCCCGCCATCAAGCCTTCGTCAATGCTCTGAAACAGAGGATCCTGATCCTCGATGGCGGCATGGGCACGATGATCCAGAGCTACAGGCTTGAGGAGCAGGACTATCGTGGCAAGCGTTTCGCCGACTGGCCGAGCGACGTCAAGGGCAATAACGATCTGTTGATCCTGACCCGCCCGGATGTCATCGGCGCCATCGAGAAGGAATACCTGGACGCCGGGGCCGACATTCTCGAGACCAACACGTTCAACGCGACCCAGGTATCCCAGGCCGACTATGGCATGGAGTCCATTGTCTATGAACTGAACGTCGAGGGCGCTCGTCTGGCGCGCAAGGTAGCGGATGCCAAGACTCTGGAAACCCCCGACAAGCCACGCTTTGTCGCTGGAGTGCTCGGCCCTACCAGCCGGACCTGCTCGCTGTCGCCGGACGTCAACAACCCCGGCTACCGCAACGTTACCTTCGACGAGCTGGTCGAAAACTACACCGAAGCCACGCGCGGCCTGATCGAGGGCGGCGCGGACCTGATCCTCATCGAAACCATTTTCGACACCCTCAACGCCAAGGCCGCGATCTTCGCCGTGCAGGGTGTATTCGAAGAACTGGGCTTCGAACTGCCGATCATGATTTCCGGCACCATCACCGACGCGTCCGGTCGCACGCTGTCCGGCCAGACCACCGAAGCGTTCTGGAACTCCATCAGCCATGCCAAGCCGATTTCGGTGGGCCTGAACTGCGCGCTGGGCGCCAGCGAACTGCGTCCTTACCTGCAGGAACTGGCCAACAAGGCCAACACCCATGTGTCCGCGCACCCGAACGCCGGCCTTCCCAATGCCTTCGGCGAATACGACGAGCTGCCGAGCCAGACCGCAAAGATCATCGAGGAATTCGCCGAAAGCGGTTTCCTGAACATCGTCGGCGGCTGCTGCGGCACTACGCCTGCGCACATAAAAGCCATCGCGCAGGCGGTTTCCGGTTACGCGCCGCGTCAGATCCCGGACATCCCCAAGGCCTGTCGCCTGTCGGGTCTCGAGCCGTTCACCATCGATCGCCAATCGTTGTTCGTCAACGTCGGCGAGCGCACCAACATCACAGGTTCCGCCCGCTTCGCCCGCCTGATCCGTGAAGACAACTACACCGAAGCGCTGGAAGTCGCCCTGCAGCAGGTCGAGGCCGGCGCGCAGGTGATCGACATCAACATGGACGAAGGGATGCTGGACTCGAAGAAGGCCATGGTGACCTTCCTCAACCTGATCGCAGGCGAACCGGACATTTCCCGTGTGCCGATCATGATCGACTCCTCGAAATGGGAAGTGATCGAAGCGGGCCTGAAATGCATTCAGGGCAAGGGCATTGTCAACTCCATCAGCATGAAGGAAGGCGTCGAGCAATTCATTCATCACGCCAGACTGTGCAAGCGGTATGGCGCGGCGGTTGTGGTCATGGCTTTCGATGAACAGGGCCAGGCGGACACCGAAGCGCGCAAGAAGGAAATCTGCAAACGCTCCTATGACATCCTGGTCAATGAAGTCGGCTTTCCGCCCGAAGACATCATTTTCGACCCGAACATCTTTGCCATCGCCACCGGCATCGAAGAGCACAACAACTATGCCGTGGACTTCATCAACGCCTGCGCCTACATCCGCGACGAACTGCCGTACGCGCTGACCTCCGGTGGCGTGTCCAACGTGTCGTTCTCGTTCCGGGGCAACAACCCGGTGCGTGAGGCAATCCACTCGGTGTTCCTGTTGCACGCGATCCGCAACGGCCTGAGCATGGGTATCGTCAACGCCGGACAGCTGGAAATCTACGACCAGATCCCGGCCGAGCTGCGCGACTGCGTGGAAGACGTGGTGCTCAACCGAAACCCCGAGGGCACCGATGCATTGTTGGCCATTGCCGACAAGTTCAAAGGCGACGGCAGCGTCAAGGAAGCCGAGACCGAGGAATGGCGCAGCTGGCCCGTCAACCAGCGTCTGGAACATGCGCTGGTCAAGGGCATCACGACCCACATCGTCGAAGACACTGAAGAGTCGCGCCTGTCGTTCAACCGCCCTATCGAAGTGATTGAAGGCCCGCTGATGTCGGGCATGAACGTGGTCGGCGACCTGTTCGGCTCGGGCAAGATGTTCCTGCCCCAGGTGGTCAAATCCGCCCGTGTGATGAAACAGGCCGTGGCGCACCTGATTCCCTTCATCGAGCTGGAAAAAGGCGATAAGCCGGAGGCCAAGGGCAAGATACTGATGGCCACGGTCAAGGGCGACGTGCATGACATCGGCAAGAACATCGTCGGCGTGGTGCTGGGCTGTAACGGCTATGACATCGTCGATCTGGGCGTGATGGTGCCTGCGGAGAAAATCCTGCAAGTGGCCCGCGAGGAAAAGTGCGACATCATCGGCCTGTCCGGTCTGATCACGCCGTCGCTGGACGAGATGGTGCACGTCGCCCGGGAAATGCAGCGTCAGGACTTCCACCTGCCCCTGATGATCGGCGGCGCGACCACGTCAAAGGCCCACACGGCGGTCAAGATCGAACCCAAGTACAGCAACGATGCGGTGATCTATGTGACCGACGCGTCGCGTGCAGTAGGCGTTGCCACTCAGTTGCTGTCCAGGGAGCTCAAGCCTGCTTTCATCGAGAAGACGCGCCTGGAATACATCGAAGTGCGAGAACGCACCTCGGCCCGCAGTTCGCGCACCGAGCGTCTCAGCTACGGCGCTGCGGTGGCAAAAAAACCGCAGTTCGACTGGGAACACTACACCCCTGCCCGGCCGACCTTCACCGGCACCCGGGTACTGAACGACATCGACCTGAACGTGCTGGCCGACTACATCGACTGGACGCCGTTCTTCATCTCCTGGGATCTGGCTGGCAAATACCCGCGCATCCTGACCGACGAAGTGGTTGGCGAGGCTGCCACCGCGCTGTTTGCCGACGCTCAGCAGATGCTGCGCAAGCTGATCGACGAAAAACTGATCAGCGCCCGCGCCGTGTTCGGCTTCTGGCCGGCCAATCAGGTTGATCACGATGATCTGGAAGTCTATGGCGAAGACGGCAAGCCGCTGGCAAAACTGCATCACCTGCGCCAGCAGACCATCAAACCCGACGGCAAGCCCAACTACTCGCTCGCTGACTTCGTCGCGCCCAAAAGCAGCGGACTGACCGACTACATCGGCGGTTTCATCACCACCGCAGGCATCGGTGCCGAGGAAGTGGCCAAGGCGTATCAGGACAACGGCGACGACTATAACTCGATCATGGTCAAGGCCCTGGCCGACCGTCTGGCCGAGGCCTGTGCAGAATGGCTGCACCAGCAAGTGCGCAAGGACTACTGGGGCTACGCAAAAGACGAGGCGCTGGACAACGAAGCCCTTATCAAAGAGCAGTATATGGGCATCCGCCCGGCGCCAGGCTATCCGGCGTGCCCGGACCATACCGAGAAAGGCACCCTGTTCGCCCTGCTCGACCCGCTGCCGGAAGGTACGCCCGAGCACACCCCTGGCCGCAGCGGCGTATTCCTGACCGAGCACTACGCCATGTTCCCGGCGGCGGCGGTCAGCGGCTGGTACTTCGCTCACCCGCAGGCGCAGTACTTCGCCGTCGGCAAAATCGACAAGGATCAGATCGAAAGCTACACCGCCCGTAAAGGCCAGGACCTGAGCGTGACCGAACGCTGGCTGGCCCCGAACCTCGGCTACGACGAGTAACGCGCAGCCACTTCCAGACCGTCGCCGGGCAATCCGGCGACGAACTGCGCGCTGCTGCAACGCCGCCTTGGCTAAGCTGAACAGGCATTGTGCAGGTGAGTGCGATGGACGAACCATCCGACGACGCTTCCAAAAACAAGGCCCCGACCTTCAAGCAGATGCTGCACAGCGTTCTGGCGGCGGCGTTTGGCGTGCAGAGCGGCAAGAATCGCGAACGTGATTTCAGCTATGGCAAGCCTGCGCACTTTCTGCTGCTGGGGCTCTTGGTCACCGTGATATTCGTCGCAATCCTGTTTGGCGTCGTGCAACTGGTGCTTTACCTGGCGCTCGAGTGAGCGTCCGGCAGCATGTTTTTCAGTGAAAACGGCGAGTCCTCACCCGTCGCGCTTACGTTGAATGCCTGCAGGTCAAGCCGGTAGCCTTCGTTTCGGGTGGCCTCCAGAAAACGCTGCGCATCCTGCCGTTCAACCAGATGCAGCACCTGGACGGTCCTCGCTCCGGCCTGTAAGTGAGTCTGTCGATGAGCAGAGTCATAGCGGTGCAGCAGGATCATCGCCCAGCCGCCAAGGGTAAAATGCCCGGTTGCGACGACACTGAGACGCCCCTCCATCTGCGCCTGAAGTGACATGGACGTGCCATTTATAGCGCTGAACAGAACGTCCTTTCCCGGCTGGCCGCCCCGCTCCCGCAGCGCGTCCATGGCACCGAAGGCCATTTGTTCGTTGGCAGACCAGATCAGGCGAACATCCGGATAACGGTTAAGCAATACCCGCGCCTGCTCAAGCGCCCGATGCCTGAGCCAGCCACTCAACACGATTTGACGCAGGTGGACTTCAGGGTGCTCCGCAAGCGCGCGGCGCAAGCCCTGCTCACGGAACAACGAAACAGGCGTGGTATTGGTGCCGGCAAATGCCAGCATCTCGACCGTATGGCCTTCTGAAGGCCGCGGATAAAGGCTGATAAGGCGCTTGGCAGTCAGGTATCCACCCTCCTCGTCGTTGCCGACCAGGCTGCCGATGAAATCGGGATAACGCGTCGGAAGGTCGCCGATAATGCGCATCTGGTCCGCAGTGAGGGTGTTGTTGACCGCAAACAATTTGACGCCGCTGCCCTGCGAAAGACGCAGAATCTCCGGGGCAACATTGAGTTCGTTGGAGAACAGCAAATAATCGGGACGCACTGTTCCTTGCAGCGTCTCGCGCGCCATGGCGAGCAGTTTGCGGGTGTCACGGTCGGAATGCAGGACCGTCAGCGTCATGCCGGTGGTGTGGGCTGCCGATTGCATGAGCCGGACATAGCTGCGCCAATACCCGTCGCTCTCAGTACCGGGACTGATAAACACAACCGATGCCGCCCACGCCGAACTCGCCCACAGCCACCCCACCAGGACCGCCAGACGAACCACGAACACCTTCATATCCCCAGACCCTGAACCACAGAATTGATCACGCCATGGCGGGTCTATCGGCTGCAACTGACGGATTCTGGAGCGTGCGCAGCAAATTCTCCGGGCCCTATTGCCCGCTGATCCAGAACACGGCGGCGCCAACCGCCAGCAGGATAATGAAAAGAATGGCCCAGGCATCCACGGAGCTGTCGGGCTTGGTCGTTTTGGGGTGCTTGCTCATTGCATCGCCTCTTGTCGGTCTTATGGGTGATAGCACATGAAAAGACTGAAGCAGGTTCTTCAGACGGAGATAAACGTCAGTTAAGCCGACACTTGCCCACACGGCAAGCAGGGGTATGTCCAGGCGCTGAAATGCTTATCGCTTTTAGTGATTTGCATATATATAAACATCACTTTTATCGATATCCCCAAACTGATATCTTCGCCTCCGCTCCGCAGGGAGTGCGCGACCGTGCGCGCAGAATTGATCAGATGACGCAGTGGCCGCCTGCAATCGACCCGCAGCCGCCCTGCTTCATTACGAAGCCTGAGAACAGGACCTATATGTACGTATACGACGATTACGATCAGAAGATCATCGAGGACCGCGTCAAGCAGTTCCGGGATCAGACCCGACGCTACCTGGCCGGGGAACTGAGCGAGGAAGAGTTTCGACCGTTGCGCCTGCAAAACGGTCTCTATGTCCAGCGTTTCGCCCCGATGCTGCGCGTGGCCGTTCCTTATGGCCAACTGACGTCGCGCCAGACGCGCATGATGGCGAAGATCGCCCGCGACTTCGACAAGGGCTACGCCCACATCAGCACCCGCCAGAACGTGCAATTCAACTGGCCGGCACTGGAAGATGTGCCGGACATTCTGGCTGAACTGGCCACTGTGCAGATGCACGCCATTCAGACCAGCGGCAACTGTCTGCGTAACGTCACCACCGATCAGTTTGCCGGCGTCGCTGCGGATGAACTGGTGGATCCGCGCCCGTGGTGCGAGATCGTTCGCCAGTGGACGACCTTCCACCCGGAATTCGCCTACCTGCCGCGCAAGTTCAAGATCGCGATCAATGGTTCGAGCAGCGACCGCGCGGCCATCGAAGTGCATGACATCGGCCTTGAGCCGCTGCGCAACGAAGCCGGCGAGCTGGGTTTCCGTGTGCTGGTCGGTGGCGGTCTGGGCCGTACGCCCGTCGTTGGTGCGTTCATCAATGAATTCCTGCCGTGGCAGGATCTGTTGAGCTACCTCGATGCCATTCTGCGTGTGTACAACCGCTATGGCCGTCGTGACAACAAGTACAAGGCGCGCATCAAGATTCTGGTCAAGGCGCTGACGCCTGAAGTGTTCGCCGAGAAAGTCGAAGCGGAAATGGCTCACCTGCGAGGCGGCCAGACCACACTGACCGAGGCCGAGGTAGAGCGCGTTTCGAAGCACTTCATCGACCCGCAATACAAGGCTCTGGCCGACCAGCACGCCGAACTGGCCGCGCTGGATACCCAGCACCCTGGCTTTGCGCGCTGGCGCCAACGTAATGTGTTCGCGCACAAGAAGCCTGGCTATGTCGCCGTGACCCTGTCGCTCAAGCCGACCGGTGTTGCACCGGGTGACGTGACCGACAAGCAACTGGACGCCGTTGCAGACCTGGCCGACCGCTACAGCTTCGGTGAACTGCGCACGTCCCACGAACAGAACATCATCCTGGCAGACGTCGAGCAGACTGAACTGTTCGCGCTGTGGAACGAGCTGCGCGAAAACGGCTTTGCCACGCCGAACATCGGCCTGCTGACCGACATCATCTGCTGCCCTGGCGGCGACTTCTGCTCGCTGGCCAATGCAAAGTCAATCCCGATCGCAGAATCGATCCAGCGCCGTTTCGACGATCTGGACTACCTCTTTGACATCGGCGAGCTGGACCTGAACATCTCCGGCTGCATGAATGCCTGCGGCCACCACCATGTGGGCCATATCGGCATTCTGGGTGTGGACAAGAAAGGTGAAGAGTTCTATCAGGTTTCGCTGGGTGGCAGCGCGAGCCGCGATGCCAGCCTGGGCAAGATCCTCGGGCCGTCCTTCGCTCAGGACGCCATGCCGGATGTGATCGAGAAGCTGATCGACGTTTATGTTGAAAAACGCAACGAAGACGAGCGTTTCATCGACACTTATCAGCGTATTGGCATTGACCCTTTCAAGGAGCGCGTCTATGCAGCGAATCATTAAGAACAACGAAGTTATCGATGAAACCTGGCACCTGCTGCCCAAGGACACGACCTTCGACAGCCTTTCGAACTGCGACGACCTGATCGTTCCGCTGGCGCTGTGGCGCGAACACGGCCACGCCCTCAAGGCGCGTGATGGCGGCCTGGGCGTGTGGCTGGACAGCGATGAAGAAGCCGAGGAGATCGGTGCCGACGTCGATCAGTTCCAGGTCATCGCTCTTAACTTCCCGGCCTTTACTGACGGGCGCAACTTCTCCAATGCGCGCTTGCTGCGTGACCGCTACGGTTATAAGGGTGAGCTGCGTGCCATCGGCGACGTGCTGCGCGACCAGTTGTTCTACATGCGCCGCTGCGGCTTCGACGCCTTTGCGGTGCGTGCCGACAAGGACCCGTACGAAGCGCTGGAAGGCCTCAAGGACTTCTCGGTGACCTATCAGGCCGCTACTGACGAGCCGCTGCCGCTGTTCCGTCGCCGCTGATTGCGCTGATCCGCTGAAACCAAAAGCCCGGGCCTTTGTTGAAGGTCCGGGCTTTTATTTGTGTCTTGCAAAAGGGCTCGTACCCCGGTTCCGCACTGCACCTTGTATGGCACAGATGGCCGATCCGGTGAGCCAGACGCATGGCTCACATCAGGTCGTTCATGGCCCAGCGCACTCGATCGGCATGAGGGACTGAAAGAGCAACAATCACCAGAACCGCTGCTGCGTCAATCGCCCCCACCATTTGGCGATCAAGCCGTCTGCCGATGCAGCAGCTGCCATGCCCATACGCTCCTGCAGACTCTTGCGCTGTACGTAGTGCAGATGGAAAACGTCGGCATCCCTGGCACGTTCGGCCAGATATTCGTCGCTGGTTTTGAGTTCATCCACCAACTGCTTGTCCAGCGCCGCCATACCCAGCCAGACTTCGCCGGTCGCGACTTCATCAATGGACAACTGCGGGCGGTAGCTGGCGACGAAGTTCTTGAACAGGTCGTGGGTGATATCCAGATCCTGCTGGAATTTCTCGCGGCCCTTCTCGGTGTTTTCGCCAAACACCGTCAGGGTGCGTTTGTACTCGCCGGCGGTCAACACTTCAAAGTCGATGTCGTGCTTCTTGAGCAAACGGTTGACGTTGGGCAACTGCGCCACCACGCCGATCGACCCCAGAATCGCAAACGGTGCACTGATGATCCTGTTGCCGATGCACGCCATCATGTAACCGCCGCTGGCGGCCACCTTGTCGATACAGATGGTCAGCGGGATGCCCGCCTGACGAATGCGCGCCAGTTGCGAAGACGCCAGTCCATAGCTGTGAACCATGCCACCGCCGCTTTCCAGACGCAGTACCACTTCGTCCTTCTCGGTGGCGAGGGTCAGCAGTGCGGTGATTTCGTGGCGCATGTTTTCAGTGGCAGAGGCCTTGATGTCGCCATCGAAGTCCAGCACGTAAACACGGGCTTTGTCCTCGGCCTGCTGCTTGTCCTTCTTCTCTTTCTTCAGTGCCTTGGCCTGCTCCTTGCGCAGCGCCTTGAGGCGTTCCTTGCCCAGCAGCGACTGTTCCAGGCGCTCACGCAAGCCTTTGTAGAAGTCATTGAGGCGCGTGACCTGCAATTGTCCGGCCGTTTTACGACGTCCCTTGCCACGCATGGACGCAATGGCGACCAGCACCACGACAATGGCGACCACCAGCGTGACTGTCTTGGCCAGAAAGCTGGCGTAATCGACAACGAAATCCACGGATATTCCTCACTTGCATTGCGCCCTTACCAATCAAGGGCCGCGATGTCGCCAGCATACCGACGCCCCCTCGGGATCACCAGCGGCAAGGGTTACCAGCCATTAAAACGGTGATTTCAAACGAGCGTATGTTTTTTTATTGACAGCTCCCCGGCATCCCTCATAACCTCGCCAGACCTTCAACGTACCGAGACGAACCGGACGTGGGCAGCATCTATCTGATACGACATGGCCAGGCCTCATTTGGTGCAGACGATTACGACGTCCTGTCGCCTGTGGGTATTCGTCAGGCGCAGATTGTCGGCGCACACCTCGTGGACCTGGGTATCGGCTTCGACCGCTGCATCTCCGGCGAGCTGCGTCGTCAGAAAGACACCGCATTCAATGCACTGGCCCAGTTCAGCGAAGCCGGTCTGCATGTGCCTGAACTGGAAATAGACAGTGCATTCGATGAGTTCGATGCCGAGGGCGTCCTGCGTGCCCTGATCCCCGCGATGCTCTCGGAAGAACCCAAGGCGCTGGAGATCCTGCGGGATGCGGCCAACAACCGTGCCGAGTTTCAGCGCCTGTTTTCACTGGTCATCGGCCGCTGGATCGGTGGTCAGCACGACATCCTCGGCCTGCAGAGCTGGTTGGGTTTCGTCGCAAGAGTAAAGGCCGGACTGGACCGGATCATTCAAAACGCAGCGCCCAGTCAGCGTATCGCCGTGTTCACATCCGGTGGCACCATTACCGCGCTGCTGCATCTGATTACAGGCATGCCCGCGCAGCAGGCATTCGAACTCAACTGGCACATCGTCAATACTTCGTTGCACCGGCTTGGCTTCAGAGGCAACGAAGTGACACTGGCTTCCTTCAACAGTTATACGCACCTGCAATTGCTGAAGGCGCCGGAGCTCATCACCTATCGCTGAGCCCGGCCAAAGGCGCGCTCGTCGGGCGCCAGAACTCACCAAAATCAGAACCCATAAAAGGATCAAGACATGACCTCAACCGCTGACGCCGTGAAAACCATGCAAGCCAAGTTCAACGCGAGCGCCGCTGCCGGCCTGGACCTGGTCTTCGGTTTTCACATCACCGACGAAGAGAAGGATTACGCCCTGATCGTCAAGGACAGCACCTGCGACCTGCAGGAAGGCAAGAACCCTGACGCAAACGTGACGCTGGTCATGGACAGCGAAACGCTCAAAGGCATTGTCAGCGGCGAAACCGACGGCATGCAGGCCTTCATGGGTGGCAAGCTGCGCGCCGAAGGCGACATGATGCTGGCTATGAAGCTGAGCGAGCTGTTCCCGGTCTGAGTCCAGGACCCGATTGATGCACCTGAAGAAACCGGAGCCGGCAGGCTTCGGTTTTTTTTCGTCTCGCGGATCGCGATCAGTGATCAAGGCCGCTGATTGACCGGCAACACGCTAGCCTATAAGGCGATCCGGAAGTTGTTAGCGGGTCACTCGATCATTAGATTAGTCAATGTTTCTGGCTGACCATAATAAGCAGAAGGGATAAGCATGGCGCTGACTGACCAGTCCACGGATATTCGTAGTGGCGAAGAACTTGACGTCGCCCTTATCGACCCGTATCTCAAAAACCATATTGCGGAGTTGCACGGCACGCCGTTGATCAGCCAGTTCCCGGGCGGCGCCTCGAATCTCACCTATCTGATCCAGTACCCCGAACAGGAACTGGTGCTGCGTCGGCCGCCCTTCGGGCACAAGGCGCGCTCGGCCCATGACATGGGCCGCGAGTATCGCATCCTCAACCAGCTCAAGGACGCGTTCCCCTACTGCCCCCAGGCTTATCTGCACTGCACCGACGAATCGGTCATCGGGTCCGAGTTCTATGTGATGGAACGCGTTCAGGGCATTATCCTGCGCTCGGATTTGCCACCGGCACTGGGCCTGGACGCGAGTCAGACCGAAGACCTGTGCAAAAGCTTCATCGAAAAACTGGTGGACCTGCACCGGGTCGATTATCAGGCCTGCGGCCTGGGTGATCTGGGCAAACCCCAGGGCTACGTGCAACGACAGATCCTGGGCTGGACCGAGCGCTATGAGAAAGCCATGACCCCCGACGCGCCTGCGTGGGATGAGGTCAAGGCCTGGCTGGCTGCAAAGATGCCAGCCGATTCGCCGGTCGCCAGCATCGTTCACAACGATTATCGCTTCGACAACGTGATTCTCGACCCAGAAAACCCCATGCGCATTATCGGTGTGCTGGATTGGGAACTGACCACTCTGGGCGATCCGCTGATGGACCTGGGCAACACCCTCGCCTACTGGATTCAGGCCGATGACCCGGCACCCGTACAACTGATGCGTCGTCAGCCCAGCCACGCGCCCGGCATGCTGACCCGCCAGCAATTCGTGGATTACTACGCGGAACGTGCAGGCGTGCGGATCGACAACTTCGACTTCTATTACGCCTACGGCCTGTTTCGTCTGGCCGGCATCGTGCAGCAGATTTACTACCGGTTCTATCACGGCCAGACGCAGGACAAACGCTTCGCACAGTTCATTCATATGAACAGGCTGCTGGAGCAGATGAGCCTGAACGTAATCGCCAACTCCAGCCTTTGATGACATCAGAACAAGGAAAAGACATGTCCAGAACTCAACTCTTCGACCTCGACGGCAAGATCGCTTTCGTTTCCGGTGCCAGCCGCGGAATTGGTGAAGCCATTGCCCGTCTGCTGGCGCAGCAAGGCGCCCATGTCATTGTGTCGAGTCGCAGGATCGACGGGTGTCAGGCGATTGCCGATGCCATTACCGCCGACGGCGGCAAGGCCACCGCGATCGCCTGCCACATCGGTGAAATGGAACAGATCGGCAGCGTCTTCGCGCAGATTCGTGAGCAGTTCGGGCGTCTGGACATTCTGGTCAACAATGCCGCCACCAACCCGCAGTTCTGCAACGTACTGGACACCGATCTGAGCGCCTTCCAGAAAACAGTGGACGTGAACATTCGCGGCTATTTCTTCATGTCTGTGGAGGCCGGCAAGCTGATGCGCGAGACCGGCGGCGGCAGCATCATCAATGTGGCGTCGATCAACGCGGTTTCACCGGGTGCGTTCCAGGGTGTGTACTCGATGACCAAAGCCGCAGTGATCAACATGACCAAGGTATTCGCCAAGGAATGTGCAGGCTTCGGCATCCGCTGCAACGCCCTGTTGCCCGGCCTGACCGACACCAAATTTGCCTCGGCGCTGGTCAAGAACGACGCGATTCTGAACATGGCATTGGCCCAGATACCGCTCAAACGTGTCGCAGCGCCCAGCGAAATGGCCGGAGCCGTGTTGTACCTCGCCAGCGAGGCATCCAGCTACACCACGGGTGTGGCGCTGAACGTGGATGGTGGTTTCCTGTCCTGATTCATCAGGACCCAGACCATCGCAGCGCCATAAATATGAATTATATTTTCCATTAATTATTTAATTGGAATATATTTTCCGCATAACAACAATCCTTTCTGGAGACTGTCATGCGGGAAATCACTTCTTCCACCCTTCCGGAATACGGTATCGGTCTGATCGGTACCGGCTTCATGGGCCGTGCTCACGCGTTGGCATTCGGCAATGCCAACGCGGCCCTTGATCTTCCCGCGCGTATTCGTCTTGCCGCGCTGGCCGACGCCGACAGCGCACGTGCCGAGCAGTGCGCGCAGGCCTGGGGCTTTGATCGCAGCCATGCCGACTGGCAACAATTGATCGATGATCCGAGCGTACAGATCGTGGCGATCACCACGCCAAACCATTTGCATTTCCCGATGGCCATGGCCGCCATTGCCGCAGGCAAGGCAGTGTACTGCGAAAAGCCATTGGCCGTGAGTCTGGCCCAGGCCGATCAGATGCGCCGCAGCGCCAGGGCCGCAGGCGTCGTGACCCAGGTGGGCTACAACTATCAGCATAACCCGATGATTGGCCTGGCCCGGGAAATGATCAAGGCGGGTGAGCTGGGCGACATCGTCAGTTTTCAGGGCGAATTCAGTGAAGACTTCATGGGCAACGCACAGTCGCCCTGGTCGTGGCGCTGCGAAGCCGCTCACGCAGGCGGAGCGTTGGCCGATCTGGGCAGCCACCTGCTGGCCATGGCGCGTTACCTGCTGGGCGACGTCGAAGCGGTATGTGCCGACGTCAGTACCGTTCACCGTCAACGCCCTGCCAGCGCGGGCAGCACCGAGCTGCGCGACATTGCGGTCGACGATCAGACCCATGCCCTGTTGCGCTTCGCCAACGGCGCACGCGGCACCTTCAGCAGCAGCTGGCTCAAGCACGGCTACAAGAATCATCTCAGCTTCGAGATCAGCGGGACCAAAGGCACACTGGCCTTCGATCAGGAACGACTCAACGAGTTGCGCCTGTACCGTGCCGGAGCGCCCGGCCGGGACGGCTTCCAGCGACTGCTGGCCGGCCCGTCGCTGCCTGGCTATGCCGCGTTTTGTCCCGCGCCGGGCCATCAGTTGGGGTACAACGAGCTCAAGGCTCTGGAGGTTCAGGCGCTGATCCTGTCGATATGCGGCCAAGGCAGCCGAGGTCCTGATTTCGAGGAAGCCTGGCAGATCGAGCGACTGGCCGCGGCGATCCGGCTGGCCGCCGAGCAGCAACGCTGGATAGCGCTCGCGGACATCTGACAGGCTTCCTGCAACATTCGGCAAAGGGTTAGAATGCGCCGCCATTCTGCCCTTCTGCCATAAGCCGCCCTCCATGCCTTTCGAACTCAGCGTCGACCTGACCACGCTCGCCATTCTGGCGGTGGTTGCCTTCATTGCCGGATTCATCGACGCCATCGCTGGCGGCGGCGGACTGCTGACCACACCAGCCCTGATGACCGCAGGCCTGCCGCCTCATCTCGTGCTGGGCACCAACAAGCTCAGCTCGACCTTTGGTTCAGCGACCGCCAGCTTCACGTTCTACCGGCGCAAGCTGTTCGATCCGAAACAGTGGATTCACGCCATTGTCGGCACCGCTGTCGGCGCGGCAATAGGCGCGGTGATTGCCCATTACCTGCCTGCGGAGTGGCTGAATCAGATGCTGCCGGTGATTGTGTTCGGCTGCGGCCTGTACCTGCTGTTCGGCGGCACACCCAAGGCGCCGCTGGACAGCGATGCGCCTATCAGGAAGAAATGGCAGTTGCCGCAGGGTCTGGGTCTGGGCTTCTACGATGGTGTCGCCGGTCCTGGAACCGGCGCTTTCTGGACGGTCAGCACGCTGCTGATTTACCCGGTTGATCTGGTGAAAGCCAGCGGCGTTGCGCGCAGCATGAATTTTGTCAGCAATGCGGTGGCGCTGTCGGTGTTCATGTTCTCGGGTCAGGTGGATTACGTGATCGGCCTGTGCATGGGCCTGGCGGTGATGCTCGGCGCTTACTTCGGTGCAGGGACGGCGATCAAGGGCGGCGCAAAGTTCATCCGCCCTGTGTTCATCACCGTGGTGCTGGGCCTGACGGTACGTCTAGCCTGGCAACACTGGTTCGGGGGCGCCTGATCGCTCGGCCAGGTAGGCCTCGATCAGGTAACGCGCAATGGAACGGCTGGCGGGCAACGGTGGCAGGTCATTGATATTGAACCAGCGTGCGTCTTCGATTTCATCGGCCTGGGGCACGATCTCACCGCTGTCGTATTCAGCGTGAAAGCCCAGCATCATCGAATGCGGAAACGGCCAGCACTGACTGCCCATGTATTTGAGGTTTTTGATGCGAACCTGCACCTCTTCCATCACCTCACGGCGCACACAATCCTCGGCAGCTTCGCCGGGCTCGACGAACCCCGCCAGCGTGCTGTAAACGCCCGTTACAAAGCGCGGCGACCGCGCCAGCAGGATCTCGTCGCCGCGGGTGATCAGGACGATCATGGAAGGTGAAATGCGCGGATAGAGCCGCAGATTGTCATGCTCGCAGTACATGGCGCGCTCGCCGGGCACCTGCACCGTCGGACGGCCACAGGCCCCGCAGAAGCGGTGTTCCCTGGCCCAGGTGCTGATCTGCGCGGCATAACCCAGCATTTGAAAGATGGCAAAGTCACCCTCCAGCATGAACTGCCGCAAGCCCTGCCACGAACAGCCCTCAACCGCTACCGACCTTTCAAGCACCAGCAGATAGACCGCTTCGCCGTCGAAATGACCGATGCCGTGCTCACTCTGTACCGGCAGGTCCAGCCCCTTCAGCCAGGCTCTGGGGAACATCACCCCGTTGCTGTCCAACAGAAACCCGTGGTCGCCATGGACCACGGCCCAACCGCCACTGGCCTCGATATCCAGTACTGCGGTCGTCCAACGCACCGGGCGCGTCATGGAAAAACTCCTCTGTTCGAACGCAAGCGTGCTACCGCTTCAATTGTCGAAGACTGGCTTCTGCTTGCTCATCTGGGCAACCATTGCCAGCTTCAGGTCCGCTGATTGCAACATGGCAGCGTTCCAGATAGCAACGTGCTCAAGCCCATCGTCCACGCGGTGGTCACGCATGTAGCCAATCATCTGCTTGGTGCCTTCGATGGCAATCGGCGATTTCCCGGCAATCTGTCCGGCGATGGCCATGACACCTTCTAGTAACGCGGCTTTATCGGTAAAGCTGCGATTGATCAGCCCGATGCGCTCTGCTTCCTCGGCCTCGACCGTACGGCCGGTATACGCCAGCTCGCGCATGATGCCATCGGGAATGATTTTCGGCAGGCGTTGCAGTGTGCCGACATCGGCCGCCATGCCCATATCGATTTCACGAATCGCGAACTGCACGTCGGCTGCGGCATAGCGCATGTCGCAAGCCGACACCAGATCGATGGCCCCTCCCAGGCAATAGCCCTGAATCGCAGCCAGAACTGGCTTGCGACACTTGTCCACGGCAGTGAACGACGCCTGCATGTCAAGGATGGTGCGCCTGAGCACCCGGGCGTTGCGCCCAGCGTCCTTGCCGAGCTGGCCGGCGACCGCAGCGAGCATCTTCAGGTCAATGCCGGACGAAAAGTGCGTGCCAGCGCCGCTGAGCACCACGACCCGAACCTCGTCCTCCTGCTCGATCCACTGGAATATCTCGATGATTTCGGTCCAGAAGGCCTCGCTCATGGCGTTGACCTTGTCCGGGCGATTGATCTGCACATGGGCAATGTTGTCGTTCAGCTCAACCAGAAAAGTTTGGTAATCACGCACGGCATGATCCTCAGGCAGATGAATGTCCATCGTTGGACTATAACAATCCAGTCATGACTACTGTCAGGAGACTGTTGTGACATTTGCCGGACCCATATGCCCTTGCGGCAAGGGCGCAGGCAGTGCGAGCCACCAAATAGTCTGAACCGTCGTAGTGCCATGATGTCCAGTATTGGGTGACACTACTACTGCTCCGTCAGTTATCAGAGGGCAATACTTGAATACGTCAAAAGCGGCAACCGGCATTGAAGGTCTGGACGACATCCTTTCGGGAGGTCTTTCACGCTGTCACGTTTTCCTTCTCGAAGGAGAACCCGGAACCGGCAAGACAACCGTAGCGCTGCAGTTTCTGCTGGCAGGTGCCCGAGCGGGCGAAACTTCGCTGTATATCACGCTTTCCGAGACCGAACGGGAGCTGCGCGATGGCGCGCGTTCCCATGGCTGGGATCTGGATGAACACATCAAGATCTTTGAGCTGACGCCGCCGGAAAGCCTTTTGGACGCGGACCATCATCAGAGCCTGCTGTACTCCTCCGATCTGGAGCTGGGCGAGGCGACACGGCAGATTTTCGAAGTGGTCGAACGCGTCAAGCCGACCCGTGTGGTCATCGACAGCCTTTCGGAAATACGCCTGCTTGCGCAGAGCTCGCTACGCTATCGCCGTCAGATTCTGGCGATCAAACACTATTTCGCCCGCTACGATGCGACCGTCGTACTGCTGGACGACCTGACCACCGAAGCGCTGGACAAGACCGTGCACAGCGTGGCCCACGGCGTTATCCGACTCGAGTCACTGACGCCTGCCTATGGCGCAGAACGCAGGCGCTTGAAGATCGTCAAGTACCGTGGCCAGAAGTACCGTGGCGGCTTTCATGACTTCACGATTGCCGAAGATGGCATCCACGTCTTTCCACGACTGGTGGCTGCCGAGCACCGATCCAATTACTCGCGCGCCCAGTTCAGCAGCGGCATTCAGGAGCTGGACGATCTGCTCGGCGGCGGCATCGAGGGCGGCTCCAGCACCTTGATTCTGGGCCCTGCGGGCACGGGCAAGTCACTTATCTCGATGGTTTTCGCTGCTCAGGCAGTTGCACGAGGCGAGCGAGTCGGGCTTTTCATCTTTGATGAAGAGATGGGGCTGCTGTTCGAACGCATGTTGAAGATCGGTATTGACCTGCGTGCGCTGCAGGAAACCGGCAACATGCTGATTGAGCAGATTGACGCCGCAGAACTGTCGCCCGGCGAATTTTCTCATCGCGTCAGACGTGCAGTCGATCAGAAGCAGATCAAGACCGTCGTGATCGACAGCATCAATGGCTATCAGGCGTCCATGCCTGAAGAGAATGCACTGGTTCTGCACATGCATGAGCTGCTGCTTTATCTGAATCGCCGCGGTGCCTCGACCTTCATGACCGTTGCTCAACACGGGCTGGTCGGTGATATGCGCTCGCCGGTCGACATCACCTACCTGGCCGACAGCGTCATTCTTCTGCGCTATTTCGAGGCGCTGGGCCAGGTACGCCGGGCCATCTCGATCATCAAGAAACGAACCGGTACGCACGAATCGACCATCCGCGAATACCGGATCAGCACCAAGGGTCTGAAGATCGGTGCGCCACTGGAAGCCTTCCAAGGCGTGCTGCGTGGCGTTCCTACCTATCTGGGCGAAAGCAAACCGCTGTTGACGGACGATGACTTGTGAGTATTGCGGGGCAACTTTCAGAACGGGCGATCATTCTGGCGCCACGTGGACGGGACAGCCAGATTGCCCTGATGATTCTCAAAGAGGCCGGTTATCCGGCAACCGTTGCACGCGATCTGAATGAGCTGGTCGCAGAATTAGAGACCGGCGCGGGTCTTGCGATCGTTGCCGATGAAGCCTTGCGCACCGTTGATATCACTCCACTGCTCGACCTGCTGGGTCAGCAGCCCGCCTGGTCGGACCTGCCCATTGTACTGCTGACTCACCATGGCGGCCCCGAGCAGAATCCTTCGGCACGCATGGGCAGCCTGTTGGGTAACGTGACCTTCCTCGAACGCCCCTTCCACCCGGTCACGCTGGTCAGTCTGGTGGCAACCGCGGTACGCGGACGACGACGTCAGTACGAAGCCCGTGGGCGCCTGGAAGACCTTCTGGAAAGCGAAAAACGCCTGCAAAATGCGCTCAAGGCCGGACGCCTTGGGTCATGGGAGTTGGAGTCCGAGCATCTGCAACTCACGTGTTCAGCGATTACCCGAGGCCATTACGGCCGTGAAGAGCTTGAAGCTTTCACCTACGAAGACTGGCTGGATGTGGTTTATCCCGAAGACCAGCCGCGCATGCAATCTGCGCTGCAGCGAAGTCTGGATATCGGCGTGGATTTCATCATTGAATACCGTAATGTCTGGCCGGACGGTTCGCTTAACTGGGTCGACGTGCGGGCCCGCGCCATACGGGACAATAACGGCCTCGTCGTTTCGCTGGTTGGTGTGACGTCCGACATCACCGAGCGCAAACAGGCTGAATCCCAACTGCGGCGCCTCAACGAAACGCTGGAACAGCAAGTCGAAGAGCGCACCTCACAGTTGCGGCACAAGGAAGAAGTGCTTCGTCAGTCACAAAAAATGGAAGCGGTCGGCCAATTGACCGGCGGTATTGCCCACGATTTCAACAACATGCTGACCGGCATTATCGGCAGTCTGGAACTGATCAGACGACGTCTGGCCCGCGGACGCACCGAGGGACTGGATAACCTCATCGACCTTGGCGTGACGTCAGCCAACCGCGCAGCCGCCCTCACCCATCGCCTGCTGGCGTTCTCGCGTCGTCAGTCGCTGGACTCCAAGCCGGTTGAAATGAATCACCTGATCAATGCCATGGGCGAACTGATTCAGCGGAGTGTCAACGAGAGCATCAAGCTGGACATGCATCTGGCCAGTGATCTGTGGACTGCCGAAGCTGACCCCAATCAACTGGAAAATGCCCTGCTCAACCTGGTACTCAACGCCCGCGATGCCATGCCTGATGGCGGATTGCTGACGGTGGAGACCTACAATCGTCAACTGGACAAGTCCTTTACCAACGCCCACGAAAACCTGCTGCCCGGTGACTACGTTGTCCTGAGCATCACCGACAACGGCTGCGGCATGCCGGAAGCGGTCATCAGCCGCGCATTCGACCCGTTTTTCACCACCAAGCCTATCGGTCAGGGCACAGGCCTGGGGCTGTCCATGATCTACGGCTTCAGCAAACAGTCTCACGGGCATGTGGCGATCAAGAGCGAAGTCGGCCGGGGCACCACCGTGGAATTGTTCCTGCCCCGCTTCAAGGGCAATCAGGACGAAGACGAACAAACCTTCCAGAGCAATGCGGTGTATGCCAAAGAAGGCGAAACCGTGCTGATCGTCGAAGACGATCCGGCCGTAAGGGCGCTGGTCAGCGAGGTACTCAGCGAGCTTGGATATGCCTTCCTCGAGGCAGGAGACTCTCTGGCTGCGGTGCCCATACTGGAGTCAGGTCAGCGCATTGACCTGTTGATCAGTGATGTCGGACTCCCAGGCATGAACGGTCGCCAACTTGCAGAGGTTGCCCGGCAACTGCGTCCGGAACTCAAGGTTCTGTTCATCACTGGCTATGCCGAACATGCAGCGGCACGTGCAGGATTTCTGGACACCGGCATGCAGTTGATCACCAAACCGTTTGCGTTCGATCACCTGACGTCCAAAGTGCGGGAAATGATCGAGGCCTGAGACAGCTCAAGTTCGATAGCCCTCTGCTGCACGCCATCCGGACTCAAGGGGGTCCATTGCCCCGTCATGGCGAAGTGAACACCAGGCTGTGGGAGGCGGCTTGCCAGCGATGTGCCAAGCCCCGGCAGGTGGTGTATCAGATGTAGCCAGAGACCGCCACGCAGCCAATCGCTGCTGTCGTGACCTCCGAGAGCCCCACGCCGTCCGGGCAGAAACGGCTTTCAGCGAACAATCAAGCCAGCAAGTCCTGGATCTGCGACTGCAGCGTTTCCATGGTGAACGGCTTGGCCAGAATGGGGGCCTTGGCCGCAATAGGACTGCCCGAATCAATGATTTCTGCCGGGTAGCCACTGATGAAAATGACCTTCAGTTCCGGGCGCAACTTGACTGCCGGCTCTGCAATCTGCACACCTGAAATACCGCCAGGCAGGCGATAGTCCGTGATCATCAGGTCCAGATGCGGTTTGGTGGCCAGAATCTCGAATGCCTGCTCGCCGTTCTCGGCCTGCAGGACGCGATAGCCCACGCCCGAGAGATAATCGGCCAGCAGCATCAGGATCAGGGGTTCATCTTCGACGATAAGTACGACGTTTTCTGCATCAGCGCTCATTGAACTGCCTTTGATCTTATAGATAGCTGCCAATACGACCACGGCGCGCTGAGGAGGTTGCGACGGAAATACGATAATTCCGTAATGCCATCTGTATTTGAGGCCTGCCCGATTTACTGAGGCAGGCAGACGCGGAAAACCGACCCCTTGCCCTCTTCGCTTTCCACCTCTATACGGCCGCCGTGAGCCATGACGATCTGTTCGGAGATGAACAGCCCGAGGCCGAGTCCGGCGACCGCATGGTTGGCCGAGACCCGTTCGAACTGCTGGAAGATACGCTTCTGGTTTTCGGGGGTAATACCGATGCCCTGATCGCGAACCTCGACACTGGCCTGACCGCCCTCGCAGTACACGCGAACCTCGATGGGCTTGCGAGCGCCATAGCGCAGTGCATTGGTCAGCAGGTTGGCAATCACTTGCTCGATCCTGAACTCATCCCACACGCCGATGACCGGCTCATCGGCAACCAGCGTGACGCTCGAGTTCGCCGCGGCGATCTGAGCCGAGAAATTTTCCAGCAGTTGGGTCACCAGTTCGCACAGGTCGAACGGACTGGGCCGGATAGACAGCTTGCCCGTCCGGATGCGCGACACGTCCAGCATGTCTTCGATCAGCCGTATCAGGCTCTGAATCTGACGCTCGTCGCGGTCGACCATGGCGCGCAGCTTGTCGAGCGTAAACGCCGACATGTTGCCCTTGGCCAGGTGCAACTGGCGCAACTGGGTTTCCAGAATGAGGCCGTTGAGCGGCGTACGCACCTCATGGGAGACAATCGACATGAAGTCATCACGCATGCGTATCGCGTGCTCGAGTTCACCCTGAGTGGATTGCAGGCGCTTGAGCAGTGTCTCCTGCTCCTGGCGGCTGCGTTCAAGTTCTTCGACCTGCATCTTCATGGCTTTGCGCTGCCGGAACAGATCGACGAACACGTTGACCTTGCTCTTGACCGCATGGATGTCCAGCGGCTTGTGCAGGAAGTCCACCGCACCGCTTTCATAGCCCTTGAACGCGTAATTGAGCTCACGACCCGCAGCGCTGACGAATACAATGGGGATGCTCTTGGTCTTCTCGGTGCTGCGCATCAGTTCGGCCAGCTCAAAGCCATTCATGCCGGGCATCTGCACATCGAGGATGGCGAGGGCGAATTCATGCTGCAACAGGAGCGACAATGCCTCGTCAGCCGACAGCGCCTTGAACACCAGTCGGTCCTCGCGCTTGATCAGCGCTTCGAGGGCCAGCAGGTTCTCCGGCAGATCGTCGACGATCAGCAGTTTTGCCTGGACTTCATTTAGCATGCGATTCGTTCCAGCTCGGCCAGCAAAGGTCCGATTTCGTTCAAAGACAGAAGATAATCCGGCGAATGCAGCGCCAGAGCGGCCTCGGGCATGGTACGCGCCTGGGCCTGCCGTGGGTCCTGAATCACTGTGAAACCTTTATAATGCTTGATTTGCAGCAATCCCTGCGCTCCGTCGTTGTTGGCACCGGTCAGCAGCACGCCCGCCAGGCGCTCACCGTAGGCGTCCGAGGCCGAGTCGAACAGGATGTCGATGCTCGGCCTTGAATAGAAAACCCGGTCTTCCTGACTCAATGACAACGTACGGTCAGTCTCGACAGAGAGGTGATAACCCGACGGCGCAAAATATAACGTGCCGGGCACAATACTTTCCTTGTCGTCGGCTTCCTTTACCGGAAACGGCAGACGACTCTGGAACACATGCGCCAACTGGCTGCGACGATCATCCGGCAGATGCAGCACCACCAGGATAGGCAGGCCGAAACCCGGTCGCAGACAACTGAAAATTTTCAGCAGCGCCTCGACACCACCTGCAGAAGCGCCGACCACAATCGCATCCACTACCGGCAAAGCGTTGTCGGTCGAAGCCCCGGCAAAGGTCGTCTTCATGATTTGCGGTAGATCCGCTCAGGCTTGACCAGCGCCTCGAACGCATTGCCATAGGCTGAAAACTCGAGCGTCTCCTTACTGCCCAACGCCAGAAACCCCCGATGACAAAGCGAGTCATGAAACAACCCAAAAGCTCGATCCTGAAGTTTTTTATTGAAGTAAATCAATACGTTACGACAGGAAATAAATTGCGTCTCGGAGAATACACTATCTGTCGCCAGACTGTGATCGGCAAAGGTCACGTTTTCACGCAACGTCTTGTCGAAGATCGCGTAATCATAGGCCGATGTGTAGTAGTCCGTGAAATCACGCAACCCACCAGACTGGCGATAGTTCTCGGTATAGGCACGCAGGTTTTCCATCGAGAAAATGCCCTGCTTGGCTTTCTCCAGTGAGCTGGGATTGATATCGGTGGCGTAGATGATCGTGCGCTCCAGCAGCCCTTCCTCACGCAGCAGAATGGCCATTGAATACACCTCCTCTCCGGTACTGCAGCCGGCGATCCATACCTTGATGGAAGGATAGGTGCGTAACAGCGGCACGACTTCCTGGCGAATCGCCAGGAAGTGCGACGGATCCCGAAACATCTCACTCACGGGAATGGTGAGGATCTGCAGCAACTGCATGAACGCGGCCGGGTCGTGCAACACACGCTCCTGGAGCGCGGAGATCGTGCTGCAATCGAACTGGCGCAACGCGTGCGCCACACGGCGCTTGACCGAAGCGCCGGAATAATCCCGAAAGTCGTAGCTGTACTTGAGGTAGATCGCCTCAATAAGCAACCTCAACTCGATGTCGGCGTTGCGATCAAGGTGCATGGACGAACCCGAAAATGTGGTCGAAGACCGGTTTGGCCGTGCGCATTCAAATACGTTCCATTTTTGGCAGCCACACGCGAATCAACGAGAACAGTCGGTCAAGGTCGATCGGCTTGGCCAGGTAGTCGTTCGAACCTGCCTGCAGGCAACGCTCCTGGTCATCCTTCATGGCCTTGGCCGTTACCGCAATGATCGGCAGCTTGCGCCAGCGCGGATCCTTGCGAATCTCGATGGTCGCTTCATAGCCGTCCATCTCCGGCATCATCACGTCCATCAGCACCAGATCGATATCTTCGACTTCATTGAGTTTCGCAATCGCTTCGAACCCGTTACGCGCAATCTCGACTACTGCGCCCTTGTGCTCCAGCGCACTGGTCAGCGCGAAGATGTTACGCACGTCGTCATCGACCACCAGAATCTTGCGAGCCTCGAACACCTTGTCGCGGCTGCGAGCCGTCTTGAGCATCTTCTGACGCTCATTCGAGAGCTGGGACTCCACCTTATGCAGGAACAGCGTCACCTCATCGAGCAGACGCTCCGGCGAGCGAGCGCCCTTGATAATGATCGAGCGTGAATACTTCATCAGCTCGGCTTCTTCATCACGGGTCATGTTACGCCCGGTGTACACGATCACGGGCGGGAACGAGCAGATTTCCTCGGTGGACATGCGCCGCAACAACTCGTCGCCGAGCATGTCCGGCAGCTTGAGGTCGATGATCATGCAGTCATAGACGTTGTCGCGCAGCAGATCCAGCGCTTCCTGAGCGAAACCTACTGCGGTGATCTCGATGTCGTCGTCACCAATCAGGCGCGCAATGCTGTCACGCTGCAAGGCATCGTCCTCGACCAGAAGAATGCGTTTGACCTTCTGGGTCAGTTTCGCTTCCAGCTTGGCGAATACGTCCTTGAGTTCTTCGCGGGTCGTGGGCTTGACCGCGTAACCGATGGCCCCCATGTGCAAGGCCGCTTCCTGCCGGTCCTCGACCGAAATCACATGCACGGGGATGTGTCGGGTAGGCGCCAGTTCCTTGAGGCGTTGCAGCACTGTGAGGCCCGAGTGGTCCGGCAGGCGCATGTCCAGCAGGATTGCGTCCGGCGTGAAGCGCGCGGCCAGATTGAAGCCGTCGTCGGCCGCATGAGCCACCAGGCAGTAGTAGCCCAGTTCATGAGCGAGATCGAACAGTATCTGGGCGAACCGCACTTCATCTTCGATGACCAGAATGCAGCGCTTGTCGAACGGCGCCTTGTCGCGGTCATCGTCGAACACCGGAATCGCCTCGTCACGCGCCGCTACCGGCTCCACTACAGGCCTGGCGATGACCGGCGCGGGCTTGATCGGTACCGACACCACGGCAGCAACGTTGGAACCCTGGCTCTCTGCGGAGTGCTCGATGTACTGCTCCGGCAATACCAGCGTGAAGATGCTGCCCTGCCCCGGCGCACTGGTCACGCTGATCGAACCACCCAGCAGCGCGGCCAGGTCGCGGGAAATCGACAGCCCAAGCCCGGTGCCGCCGTAACGACGGTTGGTCGTGCCATCTGCCTGACGGAATGCTTCGAAGATGCTCTGCTGATGTTCTTCAGCAATGCCGATGCCAGAGTCGCGCACCGTGAATGCAATACCTGAACCCGGCTGACGCGACACGATCATGCTCACGGTGCCGGTTTCGGTGAATTTGATGGCGTTGGACAGCAGGTTCTTCAGAATCTGCTCCAGTCGCTGCCGGTCGGTGTACAGCATGGTCGGCGCACCGGGCTGAATTTCGACCGTGAACTGCAGACGCTTCTCGGTTGCCAGAGGCTGGAACAGGCCGCGCAACCCCTCCACCAGACGCGACACGCTGCTGTTTTCAGGCCGCACTTCAAGCTTGCCGGCCTCGACCTTGGAAATGTCCAGAATGTCGTTGATCAGGTTCAGCAAGTCATTGCCCGCCGAATAGATCGACTCGGCGAATTTGACCTGTTCGGCAGTGAGGTTCTCGGTCGGGTTTTCGGCCAGCAGTTTGGCCAGAATCAGCGAACTGTTGAGCGGCGTGCGCAGCTCATGGGACATGTTGGCCAGAAATTCGGACTTGTACTTGCTGGAGCGCTGCAACTCGTCGGCGCGGGCCTGCAATTCGACCTGGGCCTGATTCAATTCTTCATTGTTGCGATCCAGCGCATCGCGCTGATCAGCCAGCGCCTGACCCTGCTCGGCGAGTTGTTCGTTGGTCTGCTCAAGCTCGGCCTGCTGGGTCTCCAGATGCACCTGGGATTCCTTGAGAATCCGCGACTGCTCCTCGAGCTCTTCGTTGGCGGTACGCAGTTCTTCCTGCTGCACTTGCAGCTCTTCATTGAGCTGCTGTGTCTCGGACAGCACTTCCTGAAGACGCTGGCGGTAACGAGCCGCCTCGATGGAGGTGCCAACGCTGTCGGAGATCAATTCGAGGAACTCAATGTCCTGTTCGGTCAGCGCGTGCAAAAAGCCCAGCTCGATCACGCCGTTGACCTGATCGTCATTGCTGGTCGGCACAACGATCACGCTGCGTGGCGAGCCGTCGCCCAGACCGGAACTGACCTTGAAGTAATCGACGGGCACATCGTTCAGAGTAATGACACGATCCTGTCGCGCCGCCTGGCCGACGATACCTTCATCGCTATGAATGGTCTGATCGCGCGCTTCCTGTTCACGCGAAAAACCGTAAGAGGCCACGCGCACCAGACCACCGTGCTCCTGACGCACATAGATCGCAGCCACTGAAGCCCCCAGGTACCGGGCCAGAAAAAGCAGTATATTGCGGCCCAGCATGTTCAGGGTCAGTTGCCCCAGAACCTGTTCGGCCAGCTCGCTCTGCCCGTTGCGCAGCCAGGCAACTTTCTGCAGGCGTTCGGCGTTGATTTCCTGCTGCCTGAGGTTCTCGCTGTAGGTGTCGGACAGCGACATCAGGTCACGACGGCCGACCCAGGCCAGTATGCCGCTGACGATAACCACGAAAACCAGGTACAGCGCGACAGACATCACCGTACTGCGGGTCACTTCGGCGTTGCGGTTCAGGCGCAGTTGCTGCTCCATCTCCACCGCCTGATCGTATTCGGTACGGATCTGGTCAGTGATACGCTTGCCCCGCCCGGCCAGGACCGGCGTCTGGTAGTCGCCGTTTTCGCGGCGCAGCTTGATCATCTCAAGCGCAAAGGCATTCCACTCGTCCTGCAGGGTGAGCAGGCGCCGGAAACGGTCGAGCTGAGTCGGGTTGTCTTCCACCAGCGTCTGGAGCCCTTGAAGTTCCGCCGCCAGCAGAGGCTTGGCAACTTCATAAGGGTCGAGAAAATGCTGATCACCGGTCAGCAGAAAACCGCGCATGCCGGTTTCCATGTCGATGGACAGCTTCATCGAGCGATTGGTGTTGTTGATGACTCTATCGGTATGTTCGACCCATTGAATGGCCGACAGCAGATAGCTGATCAAAAGGATGAAGAAAACCGCGCTTAACACGCCGACAGCTAGAGGCAGACCAACGTTACGTCCCAGTAGTTTGCGGAAGCGTTGTTCATCGACGACAGACGTCCGATTCATGAAAAATCCCTGACGGTTGGATCAAAACCGTAGAGTTTGCCGTAAACCCGTGAAAAAGACTCTCATTTCTCACTTAGAGGATTGAAATTTCACACATAAATCGGCGATAAGCTCCTGCGCATCGGCAAGCGTGGCTCTTACGTCATGGATTGCTATGCTGGTTTGCGGGGAACCGCGACAGATTGAACTTCTGTGTGCATTTTATTTACTGATACAGGGACTGTATGAATAGCGGACACGTCAGGGTCATTGACCTTGCACTGCCCGGCAAGGCGCATGACGTTCTGCGTTCTTTGCACCACCTTTATTTTCAGGCTTTAAGGAGTCAACCATGCCGGACGCAACCAGCACCATTCTTGTGGTCGAGGATGACACTATTGTGCGCATGCTGATCGTCGACGTTCTCGAGGAGCTGGAATACACGGTGCTCGAAGCCGAAGATGCAATGACCGCGCTTGAAATCATCAAGGACCAAACCAGAAGCATCGACCTGATGATGACCGATCAGGGCCTGCCTGATCTGAAAGGCACTGAACTGGCCAAAAAAGCCAGAGCGTTGCGCCCTGAACTGCCCGTATTGTTCGCCAGCGGGTATTCGGAAAACATCGAGGTGCCTGAGGGCATGCACTCGATCGGCAAGCCCTTCTCCATCGATGATTTGCGCGACAAGGTAAAAAGCGTTCTTGACCAGCATTGATATCGAAACATCCAGCCGCCTCTCCCCGCCTGCCGAGAACGCCACCCAGCGCCTGTTGATGATCGGGTATGTCTGGCCCGAGCCGCGCTCGTCTGCGGCCAGCGGGCACGTGATGCAATTGATTCGCTGCTTCCTCGAACATGGCTGGCAAATCACCTTCGCCAGCCCTGCCACAGAAGGCGAGCATCGCGCGGATCTGGTCAGCCTGGGCATCACCGAGGTGCACATTGAGCTCAACAACAGCAGTTTCGATGCGTTCGTCAGCGACCTTCAACCCGACGTGGTGCTGTTCGATCAGTTCATGATCGAGGAACAGTTCGGCTGGCGGGTCGAGCAGCAGTGCCCCGGCGCGCTACGGATTCTCGAGACCTCCGACCTGCAGAGCCTGCGCCATGCACGCCATCAAAGGCTGAAGGATCTGCTGAACGAAGAGTCCGGCAATGACGTTTCAGACCTGTTCGGCGCTGGCGATGCTGAATTGTTCAGCCTGATGGCGGCCAGTGATCTGGCCCAGCGTGAAATCGCATCGCTGTACCGATGCGACCTGAACCTGATGACCTCGGACGTGGAGATCGATCTGCTGACAGGATCGTTCGGCATGCCTGCATCATTGCTGCACTGGTGCCCGCTGATGCTCGATGAACCATCGCGGGCCGCCAGGCCGTTTGACCAGCGTGCGCACTTCCTCAGCATTGGCAACTTCCGCCATGCGCCGAACTGGGATGCGGTGCTCTGGATGAAAAACGCCATCTGGCCGCTGATCCGCCAGCAGCTGCCTCAGGCGCAACTGCACATCTACGGCGCCTACACGCCGCCCAAGGCGACGGCGCTGCACAATGGCGCTCAAGGTTTCCACATCATGAATTGGGCCGAGGATGCGCTGCAGGTCATGTCCGACGCACGCGTATGCCTGGCACCCTTGCGCTTCGGGGCCGGCATCAAAGGCAAGCTCATTGATGCCATGCTGTGCGGCACACCCTCGGTCACGACACCGATCGGTGCCGAAGCCATGAGTGGCGGGTTGCCATGGCCCGGAAAGGTCGAGACCGATCCGGCGCACATCGCAGACGCCGCGGTGCGTCTTTATCAGAATCGAGCCCTGTGGTCTGAAGCGCAAACGGCTGGCTGGACCCTCTTGAACGCGCGTTTTCGACACGAGCAGCATTGCGCCAGCCTGATGGAGCGCATCGACGCCCTGCGCCGCGACCTGCCGAGCCACCGGCTGGCCAATTTCACCGGCTCGATGCTGCGGCACCATCACCACAAGAGCACCAAGTACATGGCGCAGTGGATCGAGGCGAAAAATCGCAAGGTTTGAGTGTTTTCTGTCAATACACGGATGCACATTCGCCCGATATCGGCATGCATCCTTTTACGCTTAAAGCCTGTAAAGCGGCCCGAAAGTCGTCTGCTAGTAGCGACAATTCCCTTCCCTTCGTATGAAGTTTCCGAGAAAATCCTGACCGCTTGCGCGTGTCGATTTGCGGCTTTAAGGTGCGCCGTCGCTGCAGAACAGTGACCGGATTTGACGATCCGAACCTTCATTCGCAATCGCGATGCATGTTGCCTTTGCACTTCCTGTGCTCAAGGTGACCTCATGGCGGCTGTGCGTCGGAGACCTTCGGGTCTGCCGGTGTGCTTGAGTGAAGGCCGGTTCGTCAACCTTCGCACAGCTGCCACCCACTGCGTTTGACGACGCCGGGCAGCTCTTTTACTCAAAGGAGCTTTCACTCATGGACCTGCCACACCCCGCCTCCCCTTGCACCGACTATCTCGAACCCACCGTCTTCATCCGCCATCACCGCATGCTGCGAGCCGTCATGATCGGTGCTCAGGCCTGGTTTCCCCTGTCAGACCTTGCCCGCCTCATGGGCAAGCGCCTGGACGAACGCTCTACGCTGAAACTCGATGCCGATCAATCCCGCACAGCGTGGCTGCAGACGCACGAAGCGTGGGAACGCTGCCTGATGCTCAGCGAATCCGCAGTGTTCGCCATGCTCGTCCATCATTACGTTCCCGAGAACCGAGCCCTGCGTCAATGGCTGGTTCAGGACGTACTCCCGACCTTGCACGCCCGGCATCGCGAAGACTTCGACCACCCTGAATCCTGTCAGATGCGCTGGCAAGGGCGTCCGCTGAGCACACTGCAATGGCATGACGATCTCTGGATCAGATTGCGCGACGTGCCTGAACTGGTTCAGGTGCAGACAACTTCAGACTCAGCGCCCGTGAAAGGGCCGTGGTGGAAACGGTTGATGACGCAATCCGGGCGATTCAGGGCCTGAAGCCCGGTGCTCCCTGGACGGTCAATCTGTCGTCTGCGTCGGGGAACAAGGCCTGCGTAACAGATACGTATCCATTACCCACCCCTTGCGCTGTCGCGCCTCGGCGCGCAGGCGTTTGATCTGTTCACACACGTCATCGAGCCTGCCTGACACCAGTATCTCGTCTTGGGTACCCAGGTAGGCGCCCCAATAGATATCCAGCCCCTTGCCGACGAAACGATCAAAGGTGCAATGGGCGTCGAGCATGACCACCGCGTTGTCTGGCTCATCTTCCGGGCTCGCTGCAAGGCGACGGCCTGTGGTGATCAGAAGCGGTTCGCCGATACGGTTCAGCGGTATGCGATGACTGGCGACCAGCGCCTGCACGCTGGTGATGCCAGGAATGACCTGATACTCAAGGACTTCCCTGCCCCGCGCCAGCACCCGGTCGAGGATGCGCATGGTGCTGTCGTAGAGCGCGGGATCGCCCCAGACCAGAAACGCGCCCACCGCGTTCTCGCCAAGCTCATCGCCGATCAGGCGCTCAAACAGGATGGCGCGCTGTTCGTGCCAATGCTCGACACCGCGCTCGTAGCCGTCTGGATCGTCTTCGCGGCGCGGGTCCTGGACCTGCACCAGCCGATAATCGGTGTGCGTGATGTAGCGCTCGCAAATCGCTTTGCGCACTTGCAGCAGATCGTCGTCGGCATAACCCTTGTCGAGCAGGAAGACGGCGTTCGCCCGGTTCAGCGCGTTGATGGCCTGAACCGTGATCTGCTCGGGATCGCCGGCCCCCATGCCGATGAGAAGAATCTGTTTCATCGCGTCCCGCTCCTGCAATCACTGCTGTGAAGAGTGACTGATCCTAAGCGTTTTTTCGGTGACGGTCGGGCAATGATCTGAAAAATGAGGCACATTAACGCTCTGGCAACCACTGCAAACGGCCACGCCATGAGCAAAACAACAAGAATTGCGGACCCTTCCTATGAATTGATGGACGACCATAACGGTCTTTCGATCATTTATCGCGAGCACGGTTTTCCCTGTCCGCTGGTGCGCTGGCACTTTCACAAGGAATACGAGTTGCACCTGATCGTAGCCAGCTCCGGAAAGGTATTCGTAGGTGATTACATCGGCAACTTCCACCCGGCCAGCCTGTTCCTGACCGGTCCCAACCTGCCGCACAACTGGATCAGCCAGATCGACGAAGACGAAGTCGTGCCCAAGCGCGACATGCTGGTCAACTTCACCGACGAGCTGCTGGAAAGCGGTAATCAGGTCTTCGCCGAACTCAGAACCCTGGCGCCGCTGCTGGAGCGTGCCCGCTACGGTATCGAGTTTCGCTGCAAGCGCACCATTCGCCAGGCCATGAAGCTGATGCAACGCATCGCCGACTCCAGCGGCATCACCCGTCTGGGCCACTTCTTCATACTGCTGGAACTGCTGGCGGCCAGCGATGATTATCAGTTGTTGTCCGGCACGGCCGTCACCCATGCGGCGGACGAGCACAGCGTCGACCGGACCAACCGGGCGGTGGATTACATCTTTGCCAACTACAGCCGGGAATTGCCGCTGGAGGAAGTTGCCGAGTACCTGGGCATGAAGCCCACGTATTTTTCCAGAGTCTTCAAGCAGGCCACCGGACGCTGCTTTGTCGAGTTCGTGAATCGCCTGCGCATCAGCAAATCCTGCGAGCTCCTGGCAGATGGCGACAAGCCAGTGACCGACGTGTGCTTCGAGTCCGGCTTCAACAACATTTCCAACTTCAACCGGCGCTTTCAGCAACTCAAGGGCATGACGCCATCGCATTACCGGCGCCTGGCCGTCCAGCGACTGACCGAACAAAACCTGTACTGATTCGCCCCGCCTCCTCGCCCATCGTCTACGCTCAAACTTCGCCAACGCCTGTCACCGGGCGTTCGCGGTGCAGGCACGCTTGCAGACTCACTGCAAAAAAGTATCAGTGGCAGTGCGGTGCAGGATTTGTCTTTCATCACGAACGCCGTTGTAATCAGTCCACATCTTCCTTCCTCCGGAAGAGACAAAAACAATAACCTGCCTTCTGCAGCTCTCTGGGCGTGGAAGAGGAGTGATCAATGAAGACCTCAGCAAAAGTTCTGCTTGCCAGTACCGTCCTCAGCACCTGTTTCATGGCCAGTGGCACCGCCACTGCCGGAACCGTGACCATCGCCACGGTCAACAACAGCGACATGATCCGCATGCAGCGCCTCTCCAAGACCTTTGAAGAAAAGCACCCTGACATCAAGCTCAACTGGGTGGTGCTCGAAGAAAACGTCCTGCGTCAGCGCCTGACCACTGACATCGCCACCAAGGGCGGCCAGTTCGATGTGCTGACCATCGGCATGTACGAGGCGTCACTGTGGGGCGCCAAGGGCTGGCTGCAGGAAATGAAGGACCTGCCTGCCAGTTACGAACTCGATGACGTGTTCCCTTCGGTGCGTGACGGCCTGTCGGTCGACGGCAAACTGTTCGCCCTGCCGTTCTACGCAGAAAGCTCGATCACCTACTACCGCAAGGACCTGTTCGAAAAGGCAGGCCTGACCATGCCCGAGCGTCCGACCTGGACCCAGATCGCCGAGTTCGCTGGCAAGCTCACCGACAAATCCAAGGAACAGTACGGCATCTGCCTGCGCGGCAAGGCCGGCTGGGGCGAGAACATGGCGCTGATCACCACCCTGGCCAACGCTTACGGCGCACGCTGGTTCGATGAGCAGTGGAAACCACAGTTCGATCAGCCGGAATGGAAGAACGCGCTGAATTTCTACGTCAACACCATGAAGCAGTCCGGCCCGCCGGGCGCATCGAGCAACGGTTTCAACGAGAACCTCGCACTGTTCAACAGCGGCAAGTGCGCCATCTGGGTAGACGCCAGCGTGGCCGGCTCCTTCGTGACCGACAAGACACAAAGCAAAGTGGCTGACAGCGTCGGCTTCACCTACGCGCCGCATGAAGTGACCGACAAGGGCTCATCCTGGATTTACTCGTGGTCCCTGGCGATTCCTGCCAGCGCCAAGAATGCCAAGGACGCCGCCGAGTTCACCCAGTGGGCGACCTCCAAAGAGTACGCCGCGCTCGTGGCCGAGAAGGATGGCGTTTCCAACGTGCCGCCAGGTACCCGCGCTTCGACCTACAGCGATGAGTACAAGAAAGCCGCACCGTTCGCCAACATCACGCTGGAGTCGCTCAAGGCTGTGACGCCCAAGACACCGACCCTCAAGCCGGTGCCTTATGTCGGTATTCAACTGGTGACGATCCCCGAGTTCCAGGCCATCGGCACCAGTGTTGGCCAGCAGTTCTCGGCCGCGCTCATCGGTCAGACCTCGGTCGATGCCGCCTTGAAAAATGCTCAGACCTCCACAGAGCGCGACATGAAGCGCGCGGGTTACCCGAAGAAGTAACCGCACGCTGCAGGGCGGGAGATCCACTTCTCCCGCCCTTGCATCAAGACTTTGTGATATCCGATGGGAGCCCCCATGAAAACCTCAGCCATTTCTGATCGTACGGACGCGTCCGGCGAACTGCCCCCGATCAAAAGCCGTCGTTTCAAACCGGGCTGGTTTCTGGTCAGCCCTTCCGTCGCGCTGCTGCTGGTATGGATGATCGTCCCGCTGGGCATGACCATTTATTTCTCGCTGATTCGCTACAACCTGCTGTCCCCCGGCGACAATGAATTCGTCGGCCTGGAGAACTTCCAATACTTCGTGACCGACAGCGGCTTTCTGCCTGGCGCAGGCAATACTCTGCTGCTGGTAGGCAGCGTGCTGGCGATCAGTGTCATTCTCGGCGTGCTTATCTCGGCGCTGCTGGAAGCCAGTGAGTTCTTCGGTCGCGGCATCGTACGGGTGCTGTTGATCTCCCCGTTCTTCATCATGCCGACGGTCAGCGCGCTGATCTGGAAAAACCTGATTTTCCACCCGGTTTCCGGCGTGCTGGCGGCGGTGTGGAAGTTCTTCGGTGCCGAGCCCATCGACTGGTTCGCACACTACCCGATGCTGTCGATCATCATCATTGTGTCCTGGCAATGGCTGCCGTTCGCCATTCTGATTCTGATGACCGCCATGCAGTCGCTGGATCAGGAACAGAAGGAAGCGGCGCGTCTCGACGGCGCAGGCCCTGTCGCGATTTTCTGGCACCTGACCCTGCCGCACCTGGCTCGTCCGATTGCAGTCGTGGTGATGATTGAAACCATCTTTCTGCTGTCGGTATTCGCTGAAATCTTCACCACGACCAACGGAGGTCCGGGTTTTGCCTCGACCAACCTGGCTTACCTGATCTACATCCAGGCGCTGCTGCAGTTCGACGTCGGCATGGCGTCTGCGGGCGGACTGATCGCCGTGGTCATCGCCAACATCGCAGCGATCGTCCTGATCCGGATGATCGGCAAAAACCTCACCGACAAGTCATGAGGGCCCTGCCATGATGACGCTCAAACAATCACGCCGCTTGCAAAGCCTGTTGCTCGGGACCCTGTCCTGGCTCATCGCCGCGCTGATCTTCTTTCCGATCTTCTGGATGGTACTGACCAGCTTCAAGACCGAAATCGACGCCTTCGCCACGCCGCCGCAGCTGTTTTTCACGCCGACACTGGAAAACTACCTGCACATTCAGGAGCGCAGTGACTACTTCCACTTCGCCTGGAACTCGGTGCTGATCTCGTTCAGTGCGACCATCCTGAGCATGCTGGTTGCCATTCCGGCGGCCTACTCAATGGCGTTCTTCGAAACCAAGCGCACGCGCGGCACCCTGCTGTGGATGCTTTCCACCAAGATGCTGCCGCCGGTGGGCGTGCTGATGCCGATCTACCTGCTGGCCAAGACCTTTGGCCTGCTTGATTCGCGGCTGGCGCTGATCATCATTTACACGCTGATCAACCTGCCGATTGTGGTCTGGATGATCTACACCTACTTCAAGGACATCCCGGGCGAAATTCTCGAAGCTTCGCGTCTGGACGGCGCCAGTACCCGTCAGGAAATCTTTCGCGTGCTGATGCCGATCTGCAAGGGAGGCCTGGCGTCCACTGCCCTGCTTTCGCTGATCCTGTGCTGGAACGAAGCGTTCTGGTCCCTGAACCTCACCTCGTCCGCCGCTGCGCCGCTCACTGCGCTGATCGCATCCTATTCAAGCCCCGAAGGTCTGTTCTGGGCCAAGCTGTCCGCCGTCTCGACGCTTGCCTGCGCACCGATCCTGATCTTCGGCTGGATCAGCCAGAAGCAACTGGTTCGCGGTCTTTCGTTCGGCGCCGTCAAATAGCCCCGGCCTACAGAATAAAAAGGAGTCCATCATGGCTAACCTCAGCATCAGAAATCTGCAAAAAGGCTTCGACGGTCATCAAATCATCAAAGGCATCGACCTTGACGTGAAAGACCGTGAGTTCGTGGTTTTCGTCGGTCCATCGGGCTGCGGCAAATCCACGCTGCTGCGCCTGATCGCAGGGCTGGAGGAAGTGACCTCCGGCACCATCGAACTCGATGGCCGCGACATCACGCAGGTGACCCCGGCCAAGCGTGACCTGGCGATGGTGTTTCAGACCTACGCGCTGTACCCGCACATGACTGTAGGCAAGAACCTGTCGTTCGCCCTTGACCTGGCTGGCGGCAACAAGGACGAGATCAAGAAGAAAGTCGATGAAGCGGCCCGCATCCTGGAGCTGGGGCCGCTGCTGGAGCGCAAGCCCAAGCAGCTTTCCGGTGGTCAGCGTCAGCGGGTCGCGATTGGCCGGGCCATCGTGCGTAATCCGAAAATCTTCCTGTTCGACGAGCCGCTCTCCAACCTCGACGCCGCGCTTCGCGTGCAGACCCGTCTGGAACTGTCGCGCCTGCATAAAGAACTACAGGCAACCATGATTTACGTGACCCACGACCAGGTCGAAGCCATGACCCTCGCAGACAAGGTGGTGGTGCTCAACGGCGGCAAGGTCGAACAGGTCGGCTCTCCGCTGGACCTGTATCACCATCCGGCGAACCTGTTCGTGGCGGGCTTTCTCGGCACGCCAAAAATGGGTTTTCTCAAAGGCAAAATCAGTCGCATCGACAGCGGCAGTTGTCAGGTGGATCTGGACGCGGGCACCACGATCAGCATGCCGGTCAGCCGCGCAGGTCTGGCAGTCGGCGCTCCGGTCACGCTGGGCATCCGCCCCGAGCATCTGGACATCGCCCAGAGCGGTGATTGCCAGCTGCAGGTCATTGCCGACGTCAGCGAACGCCTGGGCAGCGATACCTTCTGCCACGTGCGTACCCGTTCGGGCGAGGCACTGACCATGCGTATTCGTGGCGATCTGGCCAGCCAGTATGGCGAGACGCTGCATCTGCACCTGGACAATGCCCACTGCCACCTGTTCGACGCTGACGGTCTGGTGATCCCCAAAGCCCTGCAGACCGCTGCCGCCTGAGTACTGGAGAGTCCTGTCATGAAATTGAACAAACAGAATCTGTCGCGCCTGGGTACCGATATTGACGTGCCTGCGTATTCGGCGACCGACACCCGCCAGGGCATCGCTCACATCGGGGTCGGCGGTTTCCACCGCGCCCATCAGGCGTTTTATACCGATGCGCTGATGAACACCGGCGAAGGTATGGACTGGAGCATCTGCGGCGTCGGTCTGCGCCCCGAGGACCAGGCTGTGCGCGATGCCCTCGCCCAACAGGATTACCTGTACACGCTCTACGAGCTGGGCGACACACCGGACACCCGGACACGCGTCATCGCGTCGATCAGCGGCATGCTGCTGGCCGGGGACAGTCCGCAGGCGCTGATCGACAAGCTGGCCAGCCCGGACATCCGTATCGTGTCGTTGACCATCACCGAAGGCGGCTACTGCATCGACGACAGCAACGGTCAGTTCATGACGCATCTGCCGCAGATTCAGCATGACCTTGCCAACCCGAACAGCCCGAAAACCGTGTTCGGCTTCCTGTGCGCGGCACTCGCCCGACGCCGCGCCGAAGGTACGCCCGCTTTCACGCTGATGTCCTGCGATAACCTGCCACACAATGGCGCTGTCACGCGCAAGGCGCTGCTGGCCTTCGCCGCCCAGCGCGACGCCGACCTGCACGACTGGATTGCAGACAACGTGAGCTTTCCCAATGCGATGGTCGACCGCATCACGCCAATGACCAGCGCCGCTCACCGACTGAAGCTGGCTGACGAGAAACACATCGACGATGCCTGGCCAGTGGTCTGCGAACCGTTCGTGCAGTGGGTGCTGGAAGACAAGTTCGTCAACGGCAGGCCCGCCTGGGAAAAGGTCGGCGTGCAGTTCACCGACGACGTGACGCCTTACGAGGAAATGAAGATCAAGCTGCTCAACGGCAGCCATCTGGCACTGACCTATCTGGGCTTTCTCAAGGGCTATCGGTTCGTACACGAGACCATGAACGATCCGCTGTTCGTGCGTTACATCCGCGCCTACATGGACCTTGACGTCACGCCGCAACTGGCGTCGGTGCCCGGTATCGATCTGGAGAGCTATAAGGACACGTTGATCGAGCGATTCTCCAATCAGGCGATTGCCGACCAGTTGGAGCGGGTCTGTTCGGACGGTTCTTCGAAATTCCCGAAATTCACGATTCCGACCATCAACCGGCTGATTGTCGATCAGGGCAATCTGGAGCGGGCCTCACTCGTGGTCGCCGCCTGGGCCCTGTACCTGAAGGGTATGGACGAGAACGGCGCGGTCTACAGCATTCCCGACCCACGCGCCGAGTTCTGCAAAGGCCTGGTCGCCGACGATGCGTTGATCACCGAACGTCTGTTGCAGGTCGAAGAAATCTTCGGTCTGGCCATCCCGCAGTCGGCACCTTTCGTGGCAGCGTTCGAACAGAACCTGAAGGATCTGCGCACACTGGGCGTCAGCGGCACTCTGGAAAAATTACTGGCCAAGGGCCGCTGAGGGACAACCATGTTTCTTGGAATCGATTGCGGCACCCAAGGCACCAAAGCCTTGCTGCTCGATACACAGACAGGCCGTGTACTGGGCGAAGGCTCAGCGCCCCACAGCCTGATCAGTGACCATCACGGACGTCGCGAACAGGACGTTCAGCAATGGCTCGCAGCCCTGAAGCACGCGGTCGGCGAAGCGCTCGCCCAGTCCGGCGTTTCAGGACAGCAGGTGAAAGGTATCGGCATTTCCGGACAGCAGCATGGGCTGGTACTGCTCGACGCGCAGGGCCAGGTGCTGCGGCCGGCCAAGCTCTGGTGCGACACCGAAAGCGCTCCGCAAAACCAGCGTCTGCTGGACCATCTGGGTGGTGAAACAGGTTCACTGGAACGCCTGGGACTGGTCATCGCGCCGGGCTATACGGTGTCAAAGCTGTTGTGGACCCAGGAGCAACACCCGGAACTGTTCGGGCAGATCGACAGGATCCTGCTGCCGCACGACTACCTGAACTACTGGCTGACCGGCCGCTGCTGCACCGATTACGGCGACGCCTCGGGCACCGGTTATTTCAATGTGCGCACGCGCGAATGGGATTTGCCGCTGCTGGCACACATCGACCCGAGCGGACGCCTTGAAAAGGCACTTCCGCAGTTGCTGGACGCTGAGCAGGCCGTTGGCACAGTGCGGCCCGAGATTGCCCAACTGCTGGGTCTGAATCCTCAGGCGCTGGTGTCCAGCGGCGGCGGCGACAATATGATGGGCGCCATCGGCACCGGCAATATCCAGCCGGGGTTGATCACCATGAGCCTGGGTTCTTCCGGCACGGTGTATGCGTTCGCCGATCAACCTGCGGTCAGCGAGCACGGTTCGGTTGCGACCTTCTGCTCGTCGTCCGGCGGCTGGCTGCCGCTGATCTGCACCATGAACCTGACCAACGCCACGACGGCCATCCGCGAGCTGTTCGCGCTGGACATTGCGGCTTTCAATACGGCCGTAGCCAGCGCGCCGATTGGCGCCGAGGGCGTGCTCATGCTGCCGTTCCTGAACGGCGAGCGCGTACCCGCCCTGCCCGACGCCACCGGCAGCATTCACGGTCTGGACAGCACCAATCTGAGCCAGGCCAATCTGTGTCGGGCGGTGGTGGAAGGCACGACGTTCGGCCTGCGCTACGGGCTCGATCTGCTGCGCGCCAGCGGCATCAAAAGCGAGAGCATCCGCCTGATCGGCGGCGGTTCGAAAAGCGCAGTCTGGCGGCAGATCGTGGCCGATATCATGGACACGCCGGTGGTCTGCACAAGCTTCGCAGAAGCCGCGGCATTGGGCGCGGCAATCCAGGCGGCGTGGTGCTGGTCATCGGCCACAGGTCAATCCGGCAGCATGCAGGACCTGTGTGAGCGATGCGTAAGCCTGGACCCAGCCAGCGAGACCCGACCGATTGCGCAGAACGTGGCCGCCTATCAACAGGTCTACCGGCATTATCAAGACCAATTACGAGCAGTTTGAACCTGCCTTTTTGACGGAGCACCTATGTTTCTGGTTTGCGGCGAAGCCCTGTTTGACATTTTCACCCGCGCCGACACTGGCAGCGCGCTCAATAAACTGGGGTTTGACGCCATCGCCGGCGGCTCGCCCTTCAACGTTGCCATCGGCCTGCGCAGGCTGGGTGTCGAATCCGCGTTGTTTGCCGGTCTGTCGACGGATTACCTGGGCAGTCGTCTGCGCGCTGTGCTTGAGGACGAGCAGGTCGGTACAGCGCATCTGATTGAATTCAATGCGCCTACCACACTGGCCATGGTCGCGGTCGGGGCCGACGGTTCGCCCACCTACAGCTTCAGAGGCGAAGGCTGTGCCGATCGCCAGTTGCGCCTGGAACACTTGCCCAGACTCGATGACAAGGTACGAGGCATTCATGTCGGCTCGTTCTCGCTGGTGGTGCAGCCGATTGCCGATACGCTGCTGGCGCTGGTCGCCCGTGAGAGCGGCAAACGCCTGATTTCGCTCGACCCGAACGTACGCCTCAACCCGGCGCCGGACATCGGACGCTGGCGCTCCCAGATCGCGGCATTTGCCGAGCATGCGCACATGATCAAGGTCAGCGATGAAGACCTGCACCTGCTGTATCCCGACCGCGACCCCGAGACCATTGCAAAAGGCTGGCTGAACCGGCATACGCACCTGGTCATCGTGACGCGCGGTACACAAGGCGCCAGCATCTTCACCCGCGAGCACGGCACCTGGTCGATCCCGGCGAAGAGCGTCGTGACGGTGGACACAGTTGGCGCAGGCGACACGTTCCAGGCAGCGCTGCTGACCTTCCTGACCGAGCGGCAGGCGGATACGCCAAAGGCGCTGTCGGAAATCACGAAGGAAATGCTGGATCAGATGCTGGAGTTTGCAGCGAGTGCAGCGGCGCTGACCTGCACACGGGTCGGGCCGGATCTGCCCTACCGGGACCAGTTACGCTGAGTGACCGCAGAGCGTCCGGGTGTGCACGCTGAACCGCCTCAACGAAACCCGGGCAAAAAAAATCGCGAATCAGCGCGCTCTCACGAATACGTGTGAGCAAGCTGGCTCGCGAAATCATAGGTGCAACCTGCTGAAATGTCAGGCCAGCAAACCGGCCTTGATGCCCCGGATGCGCGTATTGATGTCATCCGCAACATCGTTCTGCTTGTCCTTGAGGGCGTCCTGGACTTTCTGATCGATAGTCAGTTGATCCTCAGGCTTCATCGCGGTGTATTGCTGCTGGGTGATGCCAGTCAGTTTTTCCCGCACTTTCTCTTCGGCTGTCTGCTTCAGCGTGTCCATGAATTTCTGGACACCGGTCGCAGCGCCATCCGAAACACCAGCGCTGGCCGTCGATCCTGTCACACCGTTATCACGATCCGCCGTCTTCTCGGAAAGCGACGTGTCCGCCGCGCTCTTGAGATTGACCATCATCCGTGCGAACGACTCGTTGTAACCACCGTTGCCCTGCGCGTCATCCGTGGACGCAGCGTTGGCGTTTTGCGAGGTGACCGGGAACGCACCGTTGCCGAGACCTGCCGCGGCCACCGCGCCGAACGTATCCTGCGACACCTCGCCCAGCGTCTTGCGCCCTATGGCTCCAACAGCATGGGAAACCAGCTGTTCAAGCCCACTGTTGCCAATAATCATCTTTCACCTCCTGATGACGTGATGCGCCTGTACACCAGCAAGACCGATGCCAATTGCCAAAATCATCGTAAGCCCATGATTCATAGGACAATGGCCGCTACAGGCAGCGGCAGAAAGATGACGTTTACGTGATCAACCTGCTCAACCACGTCAAACGCGGCAAAGCGTTGCCGTCACAGAGCGGTCTGGCCCTGAACGATCTGCAACTGTTCCAGCGGCAACGGGCCCGCAAAGTAATAGCCCTGAGCCTGACCGGCGCCCATCTCGCGCAACAGTTCCAGCGTCTGCAGGTCTTCCACCCCTTCGGCTACCACGGTCAGGTCCAGCGATTCGGCCATCCTTACAATCGCCCGCACGATCGCGCGGCTTCGATCACTGGTGGTCAATTCGAAGATGAACGACTTGTCGATCTTCAAACCGCTGAAATGGTACTGGTGCACATAGCTGAGAGAGGAAAACCCGGCCCCGAAGTCATCCAGCACCACCGACATGCCCTGATCCGCCAGTTGCTTCATGGACAGACGGGCCTGTTCGGGGTCCGCAACCAGCGCGCCTTCAGTGAGTTCAAGGCACAGTCTGGCCGGGGATACGCCGTACTCGACCAGCATGCAAAGCACTTCGCCTGCAAACGCCGGTCGGGTAATGCTGTAGCTGGAGCAGTTCACGTGGACCGGAGGCAGATGCGCATTGGCCGGGTCAGCCAGAATCGCAATGACCTGCCTGAGCATGTACAAGTCCAGACGGCCAATCAGCCGCAGGCCCTCCAGGGCCGGCAGGAAACACTCGGGCGTGACCACCTGCCCGTCAGGCTGTCGCCAGCGAATCAACGCCTCCAGCGCCAGCAGCCTTCCGGTTTCCAGGCAGGTGATGGGTTGAAAATAGGGAATAAGCTGATCGGTGCGTTTCAGCGCCGTACGCAATGCGCCTTCCTGATCCATCTGATCCGAAACCTGACGGCGCAATGCCTGGTTGAAGACTGCACAGCCATCACGTCCGCCGTTCTTCACCGTGTACATCGCCGTGTCGGCATCACGCAACAGGTCTGCGGGCTCCTTGTGGAACTGACCATCGGCCCCGACCACGCCGATACTGCAGGACGTAAACACCGTGTGTTCATCGATCATAAAGGGCAATTCGAATGCCGTGAGGATGCGCTGGGCTATCCCGACACCGGCGCTCAATCGCGCGCCGAAGCCCAGCACGGCGAACTCGTCGCCGCCCAAACGGGCCAGCAGGTCACCGTCACGCATGCAATTGCGCAAACGCTGCGCCGCCTGAACCAGCAACAGGTCGCCACAGTGATGGCCAAGGCTGTCGTTGACGATCTTGAAGCGATCCAGATCGATGAACATCACCACCAGTGCCCGCCCCCGGCCGCAGAAATCCTCCCAGGCCACCTGCAATCGTTGCTGCAGGTAACTGCGATTGGGCAGCCCCGTCAGCGAATCATGAGCGTTTTCATACTGGAGCCTTGCGTTCAACTGATCCAGTTCACGAGTCCGGTCCAGTACCCGCGCCTCCAGACGCAGGTTGGCGGTATGAATCGCCTCGGCAGCGCTTCGGCGAGAGAGCGCCGTATCGATATGGCGAGACACGAAGGTCAGCAACTCCTGATCGCGCAAGGTGTAGCTGACGTGACGCGAATAGCTCTGAACAGCCAGAACACCCCGCACTTCCTCGGCGTCGAACAGCGGAATGCCCAGCCAGGACGTCGAGCGGTTGGACTGATTCTGCACTTCGATCTCGCCCGCAGCTTCCAGCCTGAGTGCGTCCTCGCTGTCGATCAGGCACGGACGACGCTGGCGAATGACGTATTCGGTGAACCCGCGCTGACCCCGCCGGGGCGCAGGTGACTGCGTCAAACGCTCGTCAATGTAGTAGGGAAAGGTGACCTCGCCCGTACCTTCGTCGTAAAGCGCGATATAGAAGTTGAGTGCGACCAGCAGTTCACCCACGATCGTGTGCAGGCTTTGGAACAGCTCGTTCATGTCTCCGGGACGGCTGGACAGCTCGGCAATCTGAAACAACGCACTTTGCAGATGCTCGGCACGCTCGCGCTCGGCCACTTCCAGACGCAACGCGACGTTGGCGGCAGACAGTTGCTGGGTGCGCAACAGCACGGTCTGCTCAAGGTGGGCACGGTGCAACAGCCTGTCCATTGCCATGGCCACATGCCTGGACACCACCGAAAACAACGCCCGATCCTGAGCGCTGTAGACACGGGACACGTCATAGACCTGCATCGCAACCATGCCGAACACCTCATCCGAGGCGTTTTTCAGCGGGGCCCCCATCCAGAATTCCGGACGACGCCCTCTGCACCTGAAACGGCCAGCCGCTTCTGCTTCTTCGATGCCCGCGGCATCGAGAAACATGGACTGCCCCTGGGTCAGCACATAGCCGGTCATGGAGATACTGGCGGGATCCAGGTACTCGAAGGTTTCCGGGGCCATCGCTTCATCGTCGAAACGGTCGATGTAATAGGGATAGGTGATCTTGCCGGACTGGCTGTCGTAAAGCGCCAGGTAGAAATTCTCGGCATCGATCAGCGTGCCGAGCTGCTGGTGAATGCCTTGCAGCAGCGTGCCTCGTTCATGGGTGGAACTGGCCAGCAGGCTGATCTCGTAAAGCGCCCTCTGGGTACTCTGCGCCCTGACCAGTGCCGCGCTCTGCAACAGCGAACCCAGCCTGACAGCGAGATCGACCAGCGCCGGATTATGTTGTTCAGCCAAGGGAGCCAGCAGCCAGCCAAGGGCCTCTTCACCTTGGCCTGTCGCCCACCGACAGACCTGTCCTTCGTTACAGAACGACTCAAACTGGCCAACGGGAATGTGCTCGGGCCAATCGTAATGAAACGCACCCTGCCCCAACAGGCGCTTTTGCTCGCCTGCGATATAGACCGCCCAAGGCACCCCCGGAATCTGACTGCGTGTCACAGCCAGAAGCTCATCAATGGCCTGATGACCGGAAAGCTGGTGCCGACGGTCGCGCATCGCATCGCAGGGAACCGCGCTATCAGTCGGCTGGCGCATGCAGGAGGCCAAAGGTGGAACTGTCATTTCGATACCAGATTCAGAAACAGACGGCGAATATAGTTGACGCTTCTGACAAGGGTTGGCAGTGCGCTGTCACATTCAGGCAACAATCTTAATGCAAGGATTGTACCTTCAAGTCGGCTGCCTCATTCACTGAACATGGCAGTGATCGTGGCACTAATTGATGGTTTTTCCGGTCATAAACTGCTCCCGCAGCGGACAACATTGCATCTTCCACACTATTCTGCCTGCGGTTTCTTCGCCAAACACATACTGGACAGGTGATCGCAATGATCAAGACTTACAGCTACGCAGCCCAGGCTGCCACCGACAAGCTCGCTCCTTACCAATTCGAACGACGCGCTCCGGGCGCCGACGATGTTCAGATCGACATCCTTTACTGTGGTGTCTGCCACTCTGACCTGCACACGGCCCGCAACGAATGGCACAACACGCTTTATCCGTCGGTGCCAGGCCATGAGATCGTCGGCAAGGTCACTGCCGTCGGTGCCAATGTGACCAAATTCAAGGTAGGCGATCTGGCGGGCGTCGGCTGCATGGTCGACAGTTGCCAGACGTGTCCCTCCTGCGCCGACAACGAAGAGCAGTACTGCGAGAGCGGTTTTACCGGCACCTACAACGGGCCGGTCTTCGGCGGCGAAAACACCTTCGGCGGCTACTCTGACAAAATCGTCGTCAAAGAGAAGTTCGTCCTGCGCATCGCGCCCGACCAGAATCTGGCGGCCGTTGCACCGTTGCTGTGTGCGGGCATCACCACCTACTCGCCGCTGAGTCACTGGAAAGTCGGTCCCGGCAAGAAAGTCGGAATCGTGGGGCTCGGCGGTCTGGGCCACATGGGCGTGAAGATTGCGCACGCCATGGGTGCTCATGTAGTGCTGTTCACCACGTCGCCTAACAAACGCGAAGACGGCAAGCGTCTCGGCGCAGACGAAGTGGTGGTCTCCAAAAACGCTGATGAAATGGCCGCTCACGCCAACAGCCTGGATTTCATCCTCAATACCGTTGCCGCACCTCATGACCTGGATGCCTTCCTGGGACTGCTCAAGCGCGACGGCACCATGACACTGGTCGGCGCCCCCGCTACACCTCACCCGTCGCCAGCCGTGTTCAACCTGATCTTCAAGCGTCGCAGTCTGGCAGGCTCGTTGATTGGTGGCATTCAGGAAACCCAGGAGATGCTGGACTTCTGCGCCAAACACAACATCGTGTCGGACATCGAAGAAATTGCCATGCAGGACATCAACGAAGCTTACGAGCGCATGCTCAAGGGCGACGTTAAATATCGTTTCGTGATCGACATGGCAACGCTCAAGCAGGAAGCCTCTGCAGCCTGACCTTCACAGGCGGTCCGGCTGGCGGCATGCCAGCCAGACCGCCTCTGTCAACCCGATGCCTACCCTCATGCACACACGTGTCCGACCTCATGACAGGCCGCGGCCCGACGCTGCAATTTCGCGCATTTCTCCCGATCGTGCGTTCCGCTTTCCGACAGTGTGAAACGCGGACGAACGTCGTCGAACCTTTCGTCTTTAGCCTCCGCAACTCGTCTCCAGAGCATTGACATGCACTTTTTTGGGGCGCGAAATAGTTGCTCGATTGAAACGCGCCAACTCAATGGACGGAGAATTACACATGGCTAAGATCAAAATTTTAGCGGGTGACTTTCTTCAAGGTGATGGGGAGTACCGTGCTGGCACCATCACCCTCGTAACACCTCTCTTCCCTTGGCCGGGTATCAGTTTCAAGCACAGCGATATCAAGTCAGTGGAAATGGCGAGCCAGGCTTCCAGTAAAAAAATCGAAGGCGCCATAGGCTACGGTCTGGCGGGCGCATTAGTACTCGGGCCTGTTGGCGCTGCGGCAGGCGTCATGCTGGCAGGCGAGGAAAAGGAAATAACGTTCCTGACGACGCTGAAGGACGGCCGAAAAATACTCGCGGCCGCCGACGACAGGACGTTTCAGAAACTCTCACAGCACATCGCAACGCGTGGTCTCGTCAGACATTTCTGAAATCAGGGGCCGAGCACTCGCGGACTGAAGCGCTCGCCCTTTTTCGACTAAGCTCAATTCATGGCACTGATTGTGCTGTATTCATATAAATGAACTTTTTATTACAATTTAGTGACTATCGCTTGCTGCGTGCCGGTCTCAAGTTCATGAAGTCCTTGCAGATATTGAAGGTAAGGGACGCTAAACAGGTGAAGGAATATGAAAAAACGAGCGACAGTCATCTGCAAGCGAGACGGACAAATCCTCTACGTGCGCAAACCAAAATCCAAATGGGCCTTGCCAGGCGGCAAGGTCGAGCCCGGAGAAACCCCGGCCCAGGCCGCGGTGCGTGAGCTGAACGAAGAAACGGGCCTGGAAAATCTGGAGCTGCGTTATCTGGCCGAGTATGAACAGGACCGAGTGACCCACCATGTGTTCATCACACTGGTGCCTGACTCCAGTGAAGCCAGACCGCAAAACGAGATTGCTGCCTGCAAATGGCTCGCCCCCAAGAACGTCAGCGACCTGAGAACGAGCCCGGCTACCAAGTCCATCGTCAAATCATTTGCTCTACAAGGGTGAACCCGGCCTCGATGCGCCCAAGCGCTGGCGCATTTGAGGCAAGCCCGGACGCGACCCTGTAAAACGCACGCAAACAAAAAGGGCGACCCTTTCGGATCGCCCTTTTCATTACCGCCCAGCAGAGCGGATTTTGTTTGGTAGGCGCGATTGGACTCGAACCAACGACCCCCACCATGTCAAGGAGAGGAACCACAACGCGTAGCCCCTACAGGCTATGGCCTTGAGAGAACGCCCATTCACATCATGAGGCGTCAACATGGCTAACATCCGCTCCCTACCATCAGGCAACTGGAACGCTCAGGTCAGATTGAAAGGGAAACCCCCTCAGTCGAAGACATTTTCTACACAGGCAGAGGCTCAGGCATGGGCTGACAAGCTTGAGGCTGTCATCAAAGACCATAAGCATCACACCATATTCACATTGGGCATGACCTACTGTGACTCCCACCTCAAGGGCAAGGGCTCCTACACCCATGCTGTCCAGATCGTTGAGCAATTAGCTCACGCCTTCCCTCAGTCAATTCATGACATAACCCCCAAGCTAGTAAACGATTTCAAACTGATGCGCTTACAGACCGTCAAGGCAGCCACATGCAGACATCAACTAGCGTTCCTCTCTCGGTTCTTCAAGTACGCTAAACATGGCCTGCTAATAGACATACCTAATCCTGTCTGTGATATCACCCTGCCTAAGCCTGATAAGTCCAGTGACAAGGTGGTCACTGCTGGTGAGCTACGTCTAATCCTCAATGAGCTATCACCCACAATGGCCCTGATAGCAGAGCTTGCATACGAAACAGCTATGCGTCGTTCTGAGATATTGAAGCTGACAGTTAACTGCCTGCATTTGGAACAGAGGATTGTGGACGTAGTGGATGGTAAGAATGGTACACGCTCAGTGCCCCTGACCTTACGTGCAATAGAGCTTCTGAAAGAGGCTCAGAGACATGCTCTAGCAGAACGCATACCAAGAGGCAGACTGTTCTCCGTAGCGCCTCACAGCGTCTCTCAGGCCATCAGGAGAGCTAGGACAGCAGCTAACCTTGATAGTAATGTCAGACTACACCAACTCAGACATACAAGAATAACCAATGTAGCTAAGAGAGGGTTTAACAACGCTCAGATAATGATTGTCTCTGGACATAGAGACACTAGGTCTGTCGCCAGATACTCCCACCTGAATGCTAAGGATGTATTACACCTGATTGACTGAGGCCCTACAAGCTCACTGGTGAGGCGTTAGAGTACAATCCTCATCAGTTGCAGGCCTAACTTATAGCGTGCTTCAAAGAGCCTTACAGGAGGCGTAGGGACACCTACAGTCTCTTGCCTCGTACCAATTTATTAGCCCCTTTGAAAAATAATTTGAAGGGAAAAGCCTAAAAAACAGGTATAGATATGTATGAGAGTATAAAAAATATGGGCTCCCTAAAATAGTTTGTCGTGAATCCCCTGAAATCCAGGTATAGATATGTATGGGGATAGAATTTCAGATCGACAACAAAGCACCTTCCTCTCTTAGCAACACCAAAACCTCAATGTAATACAAACACCTCTGCTTGCAGTTACGCGATGCAGGGCCCGCAGCTTTTCCCCTAGATAATATTTTCTCCTAACTCACTGGGGGATATAGGGGGAAGCATGAAAACAAAACCAACCCACTGACAGGTATGACAATGTCTATTACTTTAGAACATATTGTTGCGCTACAACACAATCAACTCAATACACTACCTAGAAAACTTATCTATCTGATGATTCGCAACCAAGCCGACAAGGACGGATGGGCCACTATCTCGGGTAATGATTTCTCAGTAGCAACCACGCTTCCACGTCGCTCTGTTGAGGGTGTACTTAAACACCTGATCAATACAGCAATGGTAGAACGCAGGAAGTCAGGTGACGCTCACTCTTCACCCTTTCAATATCGCATTATCACTCTCTAACTAACCCTCTCCAATAAGGAACACACATATGCGTACATACAAACACGAAGACCTTGTATCTCTATCACAAGAGACAGGCCGCTCCCTTGAGGAAATCAAGGAGCTAGCACGTAGCTCAGGATGGGTACTAGAACAGGAGGCACGCCCTCTCCGAGCCCTTGACAGCTCCAAGGATGCTGTAGCTATTATGAAACAGGTTAGACAAGCCACCCTTGAGCGTCTCTACAAAGAGGATCCGCTGATTCGTGAAAGTCTGGATATGCAAGTGGCGGTGCAGCAAGCACGCCTTGATCGAACCACTAGCAAACCTAGTAATAACCAGTATGACTCACAAGGGAACTTCACCGGCGTAACCCGTAGCATCATTAGCGGGCCAGCAGCAACAGGTAAGAACCAAACTGATGCTATGAAAGCGATTAAGGCTAGCGTCTATAAGCGCCTAGGAGTTCAGGAATGAACTACTACGTGTCAGAAGGCGAGCGTCAGTATCAAGAACATCGTAGGGCCCAGCTAAAGGCTATGATTAAACATGCAGAGGTTAGCAACAACAGTCTTGTAGGTGAAGTGAAGATTTATAAGGGGGTTAGCTATCAGATGCATCAACGTGGAAGTTATGTGTGCGTGGGTCTCCCTAAGAATTCACCATTGGAAGGTACGTTCACTTCAGCGTTTGCTCTACACAAGATCATTGATGATATGGAAGTAAGCAAACCTACCAAATGAAAACAATCATTAGCTGGGTGGTTACAGCATTCATTGTGTATGCCATCTGCCTAACCTTCCTTACTATTGCCAGACTAGCCTTAGCAGTTATGGCATGTACAGCATGAAGTGTATATATGAATTCAGATGACGACTACATCAACATCCCTGACGTAGAGTACCGAACAAAATACCTCATCCCCGTCAGTATTAGGCGAGGTGTAGCTAAAGAACTGATAGCGTCTAAAGGCAATACTAAAGCCATCTACGCCCTTTCCCTGAAACATCGAGTCTCCTTGCAGACAGCAGGCTATGTCTCTCGCTTGGACCTAAAGCACATTGAGCAATATAGAAAACGACGATAAGGAATCTATGAAAGAAAAAACACTGTTCATTGCTGAAGCCCTTCCGGGCAGCGGCAAGTCCACCAAGTTTATTGAGTGCCTTCCTGAGCTAATCCATAACAGCAAGATCGTTTATGCAATGCCTACCAACGCGTTGATTAGCGAGCTTGCGCTACAGATTAGGACTCGGGCTGGCTTCACTCCTGTAGTCATTACCTCAGACACCGTGGACCATGTGATAGCACACATTGAGAAGACCCTAGCAGCTCGCTCACAGCCCTCCATGAGAAAGGTTATACCTTACACCTAACGCCTCCTACAAGAGCTCTCAGGAGCTTACACACAACAAGAAGAACGCTCTTTATGCTAAGCCACCAACCCAGCGACATTAGAGACATTAGAGACATTAGAGACATTAGAGACATTAGAGACATTGTTACTCAACTACATGGAACCATTCGTGTAGGTGACTATGTCTTAGACAAACTCAGCGGTGAAGTCTTAGGGGAGTACACCACTCACCCAATGCCCGAGGTTCCTTATGATTACCCATCTGCTCGAAACTGCAACCTTCCACCTAAGCCTACTATCTGTCTCCTTACCCCTTGCGAGCAATCTCCTAATAAGCAGACTGTAGCGACAACAGAAATCAAAGTTAAGAGAGGGCCTAAGCCTAAGACCATGCTCAACCCTTATGCTAAGCACTTCAAGGTGGCACACAGCGAGGAGCATGCTTGGCTTGATGATTACGTCTACGGCTCCTGTATGACAGCAGGGGGAGTTAGCAATGGTACAATGAATACTAGCCCCTCTCATGTACTGAACGCTTGTATGCTAGACATCGTGAGCACTGAAATAGTCATAGCCACTATCCACCTAGAAGGACTCACACCCATGAGTCCCCAGCAAGCACGTAGAGTATGTCAATGCGCTAGACACGCAATCAGTGGTATGAGCTTCTTCCTTGAGCGTAACCCTAGCATCAAAGGGCTACTAGAATTTGAAGTTAACTTCGCTGACTTCTACCCTTCCCTATCCAAACATTAATACGCTCGGATATATAGAGAGACCTCTCTCCACTACCCCTTGATTTAATACGCTCGGATAGTAGAGGAGCTACCGCTCATATGACTCACCTCTAACATAGCATGAGGTTACCACCTCAGTCTTAATTGCGCTCGGATATATAGAGAGGAACTATCCTCCTCCTTACGATAGACCTACCAGTCTACGAATGTGACACACAGAGACAAGGAGAGCTACCGCCCCCTCTCTGACATATTTAATACGCTCGGATATATAAGGAACTTATAGATGTCGCTTGAATTGATCAACGTCAGCATTACTTTTTCCCAAAATCCCTTAAAGACTCCTTAAGAAAAATTGGGAAATTTCTAAGAACACCTTAACGTCAGCAAGCTGACGGGTACCACTCCTTTCTTAGGACATTAAGTAAGACACTACCCTTAGACTACCATCTATCGATGGATCTTTCTTAAAAGCAAAAGCAACGTCAGCATAGCTGACAAGAGCACGCATAAAAGAGAGAATCAAAAGCGAACTACCTACCAGTATGTATTGCTCTTGATCTTTCTTTATTGCGTATGCCACTACGTGGCGTGCTCTTGCTTCTGCTGTCACGCAGTGACTCCTGCTGAAAGCCCACTACCACCCTCACACACTTAAAGAGAACAACATGAACATTCAAGACAAACACAAACAGCAATACGTAGAAGCTTACTCACACATTGAGCTAGCCAAGACACTCGGAGTTAGTCTAGCCCTGCTAGATAGCCATGCAGAAAACCAAGGATGGAAAGAGGAGCATCGACTTTACTGGTTCGACAAGTCCCTTGAGTCATTGAAGTATGCGCTTAACGAAGGAAGCATCCCTGCTGTCAAGGAACTGCTTAAGATTGCTGGTGTAACTAGACCAGTAGGCCGTCCAAAGAAACAAGACATTGAAGGCCATCTAGCTAAAGAAGCCAAAGTGACAGAGGAATGGGAAGCAGACTTTCGAAGACTGAGCTTAGCGTCATCAAACTGAGAGAATTATTTATTAAAAGAGGTGGGGTGTATTGACCTCTCACACCTACGACCACATTACATTGGACAAAGCTGTCGCTAGGGAGCGTTAAGCTCTGCACCACAGGGAGCACACCTCAGTGTGTCAACTGTGCCTGATAGTTCAGCTACCAGTGCCTGCCCCCCCTAACGAAGCCAGAAGGGGTATGCTGGCATATCAGCTATGCCTGGCTGGGGAGCTCTACAAACCACCTCCCACTGTCCTCTCAGCGTTCCCGCCACCACTACACCATTGAAGGTTCGCTATGGCACTACTGACCTCAAAGCATCCCACTCACTGGGACATACTGTTTAGCGTGTGCTAGGCCCGTTTACCTATTTCTCATCGAGCGGAATTTTTATGATTCCGTCCTGATTATATCTACTGCACGTACTCACAGCGATTCTGTATGCAGCATCTCTATCCGACATGTACTGATTCAAGGAATGAAGCTTTCCCTCGACGCAGTCAGCCATCAGAGCGCCCTCTTTGGTTCCTTCCGACATCGCTAAGTAAACAAACATAGATAGGACCAGCATGCATACCACAAGCCGTCCAAAGCTGATTCGCCTTCCGTCAGGATTCATTACTACGCCCACGGAAGCTTTGAGCCTTGCCCGAAGAGACTGCCGTCGATTATCCAGCAGCCTGTGTAGCCTGACCCACCATATATGTGTCCTTCACTGATCCAGCAATGCGTATAACCATTTGGTCCATATATGTGCCCGTCTGTAATCCAATGGCCTGTGTAGCCTTGCGGACCGAATATGTGCTGATCACGAATCCAAAAACCTGTGTACATAGCTTCCTACCTGCTGGGATCTTTGACCCTAGATATCAGACTGCCAGCATTTCTCCTAGAAATTTCCGTGACGCAATGCATAAGAAAGAAGAGCCCCTAACCCCCTGCCTACCCCTCTCGCCTTGATGGCCCCACGCACACAGAAATGGCCTTGTCCCTTGAGCGTCAAGAAAACTCTACAGAGGGGTTGGGTAGCGTCCAGCCCACAGCAGGCACGTAGCTCAGTTGGTTAGAAGCTTGCCATTGTGAGGCCACGAACAATGAGCACCACCTTAACAAGAAGGTGTTCAAGTCATACAGATCAGTAGGTTAGCTATGGTCGTTCACATTTACTCGTGTGAATGCCACTGTGAATGAGGTGTGAACGTTCGTGTGAACGACGGTTTGAACGAGAACAGACATTCCCATTGCGGTGTGTGAACGATGCCTATAGATTGTGAACGTTTTCTCAAGAAACAGAAAAGGGGAACCCTTTCGGATTCCCCCTCTCGACCGCCCAGCAGAGCGGATTTTGTTTGGTAGGCGCGATTGGACTCGAACCAACGACCCCCACCATGTCAAGGTGGTGCTCTAACCAACTGAGCTACGTGCCTGCTGTGGGTCGGCATTCTACGGATATTCAGATGAGTGTCAATGGCTTTTTTTGCAGTAACTGACTGAATATGCGGATTATTTGGCCGGGCCGTCTGCGTGTTTATTTTGTCCGAAAACGCGTATCTGATCGTAAGGTGTACGCGCACCATTTACTGACACCGCTTTACTGTCATCAATTCAAGGCTTCGACAGGTACGCTTGGGGCAGCTCGATGGAAACCGCTGCCATCGCTTGAATAGAGTACTGACGCGTTTGATCCGGACCTACGTGCCAAGAGACGGAAACAAAAAAAGGCTCACCTTTCGGTGAGCCTTTCTAGACCGCCCAGCAGAGCGGATTTTGTCTGGTAGGCGCGATTGGACTCGAACCAACGACCCCCACCATGTCAAGGTGGTGCTCTAACCAACTGAGCTACGTGCCTGCTGTGGGTGTGCATCCTACCGGCTTTAATCTTCATGTCAATCTGTTTTTATCGCTAACCCTCTGAATTAACGACGCTTTTACAGCGAAGGGAGTGGGAAGTCTTTTTCCCGGAGGCTGGCAGAGCGTATCCATCTCGGGTAGGATCGGCGCAATCGTCAAGAATATTAAACGGAGCTTCAGGATGGCCAACACGCCTTATCCGCAGTCCTACTACGCCGCCTCGGCCAATCCAGTGCCGGAACGCCTCGCCCTGCAAGGCGAGGTCGAAACCGATGTGTGCATTATCGGGGCTGGCTATACCGGGCTTTCCAGCGCGCTGTTTCTTCTGGAGAACGGCTTCAAAGTGACTGTGCTCGAGGCGGCGAAGGTAGGATTCGGCGCATCGGGCCGTAACGGCGGACAGATCGTCAACAGCTACAGCCGCGATATCGACGTGATTGAACGGACCGTCGGCCCGAAACAGGCACAACTGCTGGGGCAGATGGCGTTTGAAGGCGCGGCGATCATTCGTGATCGCGTCTCACGCTACGGCATACAGTGCGACCTGAAGGACGGCGGTGTGTTTGCCGCTCTGACAGGCAAGCAGATGGCTCATCTTGAAGCGCAGAAACGGCTGTGGGAACGCTATGGTCATTCACAGTTGGAGTTGATGGATCAGCGCCGCATCAATGAAGTGGTGAACTGCGAGCAGTACATTGGCGGCTTGCTGGACATGAGCGGTGGCCACATTCACCCGCTGAACCTGGCACTGGGCGAAGCGGCTGCAGTGGAAACGCTGGGCGGAACCATTTATGAGCAGTCAGCCGCGATTCGCATCGAGCGCGGCGCAAACCCTGTGGTGCATACCGCTCAGGGCAAGGTCCGCGCCAGGTTCATTATTGTCGCGGGTAATGCCTATCTGGGTAATCTGGTGCCGGAACTGGCGGCCAAATCCATGCCCTGTGGCACTCAGGTCATCACCACCGAACCGCTGAACGAAGAACTGGCCAGATCCCTGCTGCCGCAGGACTATTGCGTCGAAGACTGCAATTATCTGCTGGATTACTACCGTCTGAGCGCCGACAAGCGCCTGATCTTCGGCGGCGGCGTGGTGTATGGCGCAAGGGACCCGGCCAACATCGAAGCCATTATCCGCCCCAAGATGCTCAAGGCGTTCCCGCAACTCAAGGACGTGAAAATCGACTACGCGTGGACCGGTAATTTCCTGCTGACCCTGTCCCGCCTGCCTCAGGTCGGGCGGCTGGGCGACAACATCTATTACTCGCAAGGTTGCAGCGGCCATGGCGTCACGTACACCCACCTGGCGGGCAAGGTACTGGCCGAAGCATTGCGCGGTCAGGCCGAGCGTTTTGACGCGTTCGCCGACCTGCCGCACTACCCGTTCCCTGGCGGACAGTTGCTGCGCACGCCCATGACGGCGCTGGGCGCCTGGTACTACAGCCTGCGTGATCGGCTGGGTTTCTGAGGCTCATGAAAAACGGCGCCTCAAAGGGCGCCGTTTTTCATTCTGGCTGTCTATTTCATTTAACGGCGCGATTCAGCGTTCGGGTCGCCTCACCTGCCGCCTGCTCCTGTCCGGCCTGCGCCAGATCGGCGGCGGCCTTCAGCCAGCGCTGCGCATCAACTTGCGCAGGTAATTGGCGTGGCGACTGGATCAAAACCGCCCAACTGCCTGCGTTCTTCCAGGCAGAGTCGAAACTGCTGAAGCTCATGGTATAGCGCCGGTCCATACCGGCGCTCAGCAGGACGGTTTCCTTCACGCGATTGTAGCCCACCAGAACGGCATAGCGTGGCGCCTTCCAGAATGCAGAGCCCTGAGAGAACCGAAGCATCACCGGATAGCCAGCCGACACCTGAGTCAGCAATGCCTGCAGATCGTGATCGAGCGGGTACACCATGAAGCCGTACTCGCGAGCGATCCTGGGCATGTTCTGTTCCAGACGATCTTCAGCGCCCGGCAGTTGCAAGGGCTTGTCCAGCAAACCGGGAGTGGTCTGCACCTGCTGATTGGCAAGCATACTGGCCAGCGCGCCAGGACCGCTCTGATAAGCGTTGCCACGGAAGAACGGCACGGAGTTGAGCTCGACCCGATCAGGCAGGCTCTTTATCTGCGGCGTGACCATCGAGGAGCAACCCGACAGGCAAAGGACCAGCGCTGCCAGAAGCAATGAACCTCTGGAGCGGATGGCGCTTGAAAGCATGGATAAGGACAACATGTTCACTCACTTCAACTGACACCGAGCAATCACCACTCGATCTGAACGCTGATCATAGAGCCCGCACGAGGCCGGGTATAGCCTTTGCGTGCAGTGAAGCGACCGTCATAGACCGAAACGGTCATACCAAAACGCCATTGGTCAATTAATCGCAACATGCCCGGTACTAGACTGTCAGTTATCGGGAATGCAACACAAAAGCAGGAAACGTGGAGGCACTTATGAGCCTGGAATTGACAATCGTGATGCTGGTCGCCTCGTGGCTTGCGGTAGCTACTGCCATGTTGTGGGGTGTGATGCGCGTGTCCCGTCGTCACCACCCACACACTGTCACCCCGCCCTCGCCCAAGCGCCTGAAGCTGGACAGAGCACCGAAGGCCGGCCCCGCCACTGCTCACTGAGGCTGTGCGCGGTTCCGGCAAGGCCCTGAAACGCAAAACGGTCGACCCGATGACTCGGGCCGACCGTTTTTTTGTGCGACGTGTGATCAGGCGTGGGAAGCCAGTCGTGCCGCCTTCTTGCGCTTGGCCCTGCGGACCATCATGTTCAGGCCTTCAATCGCTGCCGAGAACGTCATGGCGGCGTAGATATAGCCCTTCGGAACATGGGCACCGAAGCCTTCGGCGATCAGCGTCATACCGATCATGATCAGGAAGCCCAGCGCCAGCATCACCACGGTCGGGTTGTCGTTGATGAACTTCGCCAGCGGGTTGGCGGCGACCAGCATCACGACCACGGCACTCACTACAGCGATGATCATGATCGGCAAGTGCTCAGTCATGCCCACAGCGGTGATGATACTGTCGATGGAGAACACCAGGTCCAGCATCAGGATCTGAACGATCGCGCTACCCATGGTCAACGCCACAGTCGCGCTCAGGGTTTTCTCTTCCTCGGTCTTCACGTCCATGCTGTGATGGATTTCCGTGGTCGCTTTCCAGACCAGGAACAGGCCACCAGCGATCAGGATCATGTCCTTCCAGGAGAAGGCCTGACCGAACATTTCAAACACGGGCTCGGTCAACTGCACGATGTACGCCACAGTGCTCAAAAGGCCCAGGCGCATGACCAGCGCCATGCCGATACCCAGCTTCCTCGCCTTCTCGCGCTGATGCTCCGGCAGCTTGTTGGTGATGATCGAAATGAAGATCAGGTTATCGATACCCAGTACGACTTCCATCACGACCAGCGTCGCCAGCGCAATCCACGCAGCCGGACTGGTCGCAAGTTCCAATAGGTATTCCATAGATCACTGCCCTGCCTGAGCCAATAGTTGAACGAATGTTAGATTTCTTTACCGGACTTGCTTTCGGGTTCAGCGGAGCTTGGTGCCGGTTCCAGCACCGAAAGTTCCCGTTTGGCCTCGTCAACCGCCTTGGTCGCGGCCTGGTGGGTGTCGTCGATTGCTTTTTTGGCTGAATCGGCCGCCGTGCTCAGTATCTGCTTGGAGGACGACTCAATCTGATCGCACCCTGCCATTACCAACAGCGAACCGGCCAAAAGTACAGCGTAAAATGATTTTTTCATGTGTCCCTCGGTAGCCAAGGCCGGACAGTAGGTTGGGTCCGGCGTTGGAACAGCATTCTAGAGAAGCGGAAACATCCGGAAAATTCGATTTTACAAACGATATACTTCGGTTTTAACGAATCGGGAATAGACATGCTCAACTATCGGCAGCTTCACTACTTCTGGGTCGTGGCCAAGACCGGCAGCATTGTTCGTGCATGCGAGCAACTGAACCTCACGCCGCAAACCGTCAGCGGCCAGATCAGTCTGCTGGAATCGACCCTGGGCGTGGATCTTTTCCAGCGCGTGGGTCGGCAACTGGAGATGACCGAGGCAGGCCGAATGGCCCTGCCCTATGCCGAGCAGATGTTTCAACTGGGCAACGAGCTTGAGGCCCTGCTGAGCTCAAACCCTGACGAACAGCAATTGCTGTTTCGGATAGGTGTGGCCGATGTGGTGCCCAAATCCATCGTTTACCACCTGCTTGCGCCGACCATGGACCTGGAGGGATCGATACGCATCACCTGTCGCGAGGACAAGCTTGAACGGCTGCTGGCCGATCTTGCGATTCAACGCCTGGATCTGGTGATATCCGACAGCCCGATGCCGCCTCACCTCGACATCAAGGGGCATAGTCAGAAGCTGGGGGAATGCGGCGTGAGTTTTTTTGCGACCCGTGAAGTGGCCGAACGCATCGGAGCCGATTTTCCGCACTGCATGCAGGGCGCTCCTCTGCTGATACCGGGTCAGGAAACCGTGGTACGGGGTCGCCTGATGCGCTGGTTCGCCGAATTGAAAATCCAGCCACGGATTGTGGGCGAATTCGATGACAGCGCGTTGATGAAGGCTTTCGGAAAATCAGGCAGTGGCGTATTCGTAGCGCCCACCGTGATCGCTGGCGAGGTACAGAGTCAGTATGGCGTGGAGATCATCGGCCACACCGATGCGGTGACCGAATCGGTCTACGCCATTACCGTAGAACGCAAGGTCAGGCACCCCGGCGTGGTCGCCATCGCCGAGGGTGCCCGTAACCAATTGTTCACTGACACCGTTTAGGCCGCGACAGGTGTCGGCTTGCTCTTCATCAACACCCAGCCCAGCAGGATTGCCAGAACGATAATCCCGGCTGCAGCGAAGCCCACCCTGCCCAGCCCCAGATGATCAATCACACGCCCGCCGATGATCGCACCGATGCCGATTCCCAGATTGGCGCCGGCAATGTTCAGTGATGCAGCGAAGGCCGGTGCCTGAGGCGCCGCCTTGATCAGTCGCACATGGCTGACCAGAAACAGGGCGGCCTGAGTGATACCCCATACTGACAGCGCGAGCGCCAGAGCGAACCAGGAATGGATACTCGGCACCACTGCCACCATGCCCACCACCATGAATGCGCAGAACACCAGACTGGCGATCAGCGGATGGCGATCGACCATGCGTCCGCCCAGCGAATTGCCGAGCAGGCCGACTGCACCAAAGCCCATCAGACACCAGCCGACCAGCGAGCCATCGAAGCCAGCCAGGCGCTCCAGCATATCGGCCAGGTAGGTGTAAGCCGTGAACATGCCGCTGAAGACCAGAACAGAAAGCAGGACGTGACCCTGCATCAGCGGGCTGCGCAGGATGCCGAATTGACTGAGCATCGACACCGGTTCTTTTTTGACGACGGTGCCGGGCAGGTAAACGGTCAACAGCAGCGCCTTGGCGAAGGCCAGCGCCGACAGGGCTGCAAACGCCGTGCGCCAGCCGAACGCATCGGAAATCAGCGTGCCGACGGGAATACCGAACACGGTGGCACAGACGATCCCGAAACCGATCCGGGCAATCGCCCGCCCCGCGAATTGCGGACCGACGATATCCACGGCCGTTTCACTGGCCAGCGCCTAGAACACTGGCAGCCCCAGCGCAGGAATCAGCCGGGCGACCCCCATCACCGCGATGTCAGGTGCCAGAGCGGCCAGCGCATTGGAAAGCCCGAACAGCATCAGGATGCCGACAAACAGACGCTTGCGATTGAAGCGTGAGCAATACGCCGTCAGGAACGGGCCGAAAGTGGCCACGGTAAAGGCAAACAGGGTCACCAGCAGGCCCGCCTGCGGCACCGTGACGAGAAGATCTCGGGCCATGGCAGGCAAAAGGCCGACGATGACGAATTCTGTGGTCAGCACGGTAAACCCGGCGGCCGACAACAGCAGGATGGGCAGTAACATCAACACTCCAGAACAACGATGAAGGCCCATCCACTGGATGGGCCTTCATTTGAGATCACGAAACGCAGAAACGAATTTGAAGCGACTGTGGCGTCGTTACACGCGGCATTCGCGCAACGACAACCACGAAGATCCGGCTTACATCGGCAGCTTTAAAACTTGCCCATGAAGTCACGCTTGCCGATCTCGACGCCATTGTGGCGCAGCAGGTCGTAAGCGGTAGTGACGTGGAAGAAGAACTGCGGCAAGGCGTAGCTCAACAGGTACGCCTGGCCATTCAAACGACGCTCTTTCTCGGTGCCGGGACGCAGCACGATTTCAATGCCTTCGTTGCCATCGACCTGCTCGGGTTTGATGCTGCCGATGAACTCGAGCGTCTTGGCCAGCAGGGCCTGCAATTCGGCAAAGCTGGTTTCAGTGTCTTCATATTGTGGAATCTCGACACCCGCCAGACGCGCCGAGGCCCCCTTGGCGAAGTCCACCGCAATCTGCACCTGACGGGTGAACGGCAGCATGTCCGGGAACAGACGTGCCTGAAGCAGCGCTGGCGGCTGAATTTTCTTCTCGGTCGCGTGGGCTTCAGCCTTGGTCAGAACGTCGCTCAACGCATTGAGCATTTGCTGGAAGACAGGAATCGAAGCGGCATACAGGGAAATAGACATGACATATCCTGATTGAGAAAGCCGCAATTATAGACCTGCCTGACACGAAAGGCCGTCAGTCTTTTCGGCGCAGGTGCGGATGCGCTGGCAAAAAGCTGCAACAGCTCATAGTCTGTTCCACCGTCATTACTCAGGGAAGCGTCCATGTCCACCGAACCCTCCTCGACCGAAACGCCCGACGCTGCCGGGAGCTTGCAGCTCAGCAGTACCGAAGTACGCATTCTGGGCTGCCTGATCGAAAAGCAGGCGACCAATCCCGAGACCTACCCGCTGACCCTCAATGCATTGGTGCTGGCCTGCAACCAGAAGACCAGCCGCGACCCGGTGATGAACCTGACTCAAGGCCAGGTCGGCCAGAGCCTGCGAGCACTGGAAGGCCAAGGCTTGACGCGTCTGGTGATGGGCAGCCGCGCCGACCGTTGGGAACACAGGGTCGACAAGGGTCTGGAGCTGGTGCCCGCGCAAGTCATCCTGACCGGCCTGCTGTTGCTGCGAGGCCCGCAGACCGTCAATGAGCTGCTCACACGCAGCAATCGCATGCACGATTTCGAAGACGCCGAGCAGGTCGTTCATCAACTCGAACGTCTGATCGCCAGAGGTCTGGCGACCCTGATACCGCGTCAGGCAGGCCAGCGCGAGGACCGTTACATGCACGCGCTGGGCAATCCTGAAGACCTGCAGGCGCTGCTCGCCCAGCGCCAGAGCGCGCCGGACCGCAGCACCGCCACCGTCGCGTCGAACGAGCGTATCGAAGAACTCGAAGCCCGCGTGGCCGCTCTTGAAGAGCGTCTGGCCAGACTCGAACAGCACTGACAGGCCGGCGGCTCAGCCTAGGGCGAAAGCCGCCGCCTTTTGGTACTGCTCATCGGTCGGGCGGGTGCCGGTGTACAGTACGAACTGCTCCAACGCCTGAATCGCGGCCACCTCGTCTCCGCTGATGACCTTCTTACCGAGACGTCGGGCAGCCTGAATCAGCGGTGTATCCGCAGGCGTGGCTACTACATCGAAAACGGTCTGTGCAGCACTGATCGCCGCCTCATCGAACGCCAGCTCATCAGACTGCGGCCCCGTCATGCCCAGTGGCGTGACGTTGACCAGCAGTGCAGGACGCTCATCGCCCAATTCGGACTGCCAGCGAAAACCACAGGTGTCGGCCAGGCGTTTCCCCGCCTGCTCGTTGCGCGCCACAATCAAACCGTCGGTAAAGCCCGCATCACGCAGCGCACAGGCAACCGCCTTTGCCATTCCGCCACTGCCGCGCAAGGCGAACGGCGTATGGGGTACTGCATGGCTTTGCATCAATTGGGCGACAGCGATGTAATCGGTATTGAACGCTTTCAGATGTCCGTCGGTGTTGACGATGGTGTTGATCGACTGGATCGCCGCGGCCGACGCATCCAGCTCGTCCACAAGCGCAATGCAGTCTTCCTTGAATGGCATGGAAACGGCGCTGCCACGAATGCCCAGCGCACGGATTCCCGCTACCGCTGCCGCGATGTCATTGGGCGCGAAGGCCTTGTAGTAATAGTTGAGCCCCAACTGTTCATAAAGATGATTATGGAAACGCACGCCGAAGTTTCCAGGGCGCGCCGCCATGGACATGCACAATAACGTGTCCCGGTTGGCAGTAATGGCCATGTTTTTCTCCCGAACGGTATTGGATTAAAGCTGTGTGCCAGGCGTACACTGCGCCTGGCTGACCCGAATGAAGTTGCCCGGCATTCTGGATTGAAAACACCTTACATAAAATTTACTCAACGATTTCGCAGTTTTTTACAAATTCGATGTCTTAGAGTTATCCCGTGGCAGTGCTTGAGCTTAATGCAGGCCCGCGACAACGGGTTGAAAGCGAGGAACACTCATGATTCGTCAAATCCCCAAGATTGCCTTGTTTATAGGTGCGTTGGCTCTGGCAGGCCAGGCGAACGCCGATCATCGTGGCTGGGGTGGCCCAGCCGTGGTAGGTGCGCTGGTCGGCGCGGCCGTGGTGGGAGCAGCGGTATCTTCCAGCCGTGACAGAACGGTCTATGTCGAGCGTCAGCCGGTCTATTATCAGCCGCCCGTGCAGCAGGTCTACTACGCGCCGCCACCTCCGCCGCCCGTGGTCTATTACCAGCCGGCCTATGAAGTGGTAGAGCGCTATCCGGCTCCGCCGCCACGCTACTACCGTCGTTATGACGGCCCGCCTCCAGGTTATTACCAAGGCTACGGCCCACACGGCCGCTGGTAACGGCACAAAAAACCCGCCTTCATTGGCGGGTTTTTCATGTCTTGCGCACACCCCTGCTCTGCACTGCAACGTGTTCAACCCTCGTTCCTGTCAATGACGACTATTGAGAGCGTCGATTTCTGCCTGCCGCGATCTGAACGTACAGTAAGCCCCATGAACAGATGGAGGTCGCTATGAACAACGTTCAAATCATGTCGGTAGTAGGCAGCGCAGTTCCGGCTCCGCTCAGAGAGCGCGGTCTGTTGGCGTGCTGGTACCTCATTCAGGATGGTGAACCTGTCAGCGGCCCCTTTGCCTCCCTGCCTGTCGCCCAGGCTTTTTCCGAGGAACTGAAAAGCCGCGTCCTGCATAGCTGACGCCCTGCCCGGTTGCTCACCGTACTTCGTGCGTTGCTCCGCACTCTTGCTTGACCGCATAGATGGATGCGGTTTTTTTTATCTGGGATATCTGCAACACGACATTGTCGTGCTTAGCGGGCTCTGCGTGACGCCGCGTGCTCGAACTCCGGAGCCGGACTCGATCACGTCCGCTCGGCCATCGCCGCATTGACCTGACACCGATGGGTCAGCTTCTGCAGACGCTTTTCCAGTGCCATGAACACCACGCGATCATTGCGACCGCTGTCCAGTTCGTCGATCAGGTCATTGGCCACCTGACGCAGTTCGTAGGCCAGAACCACGCGATCGTCGTTCAGGTCCTGTTTGTGGGATTCGAACAGGCGATGCAGATAATCCTGCAGCGTGAACTTGAGGCTATGGCGATCACTGGCGCGAAGATGCGCAAGGTTCAGGTTGATCCGCCCGTGCAATTCGCTCAACTCGCCGCACAGGTACTGCATGCGCCGGGCATAGCCTGTCTCGCGATCACGCACTTGCTTATGGGCCACAAGGGCTTCCTGCCTGCGCTGGATGGCAGGCACGGCAATCGCGACCATCATGCCGACGATAAGGGCAATGGCCTGCATCCAGCCTGCCCAGTCCGAAGGGCGGGTAAAAAAGCCGGCCAGCAACAGCAGCACGGCAACCAGCGATGCGGCGATTACCAGAACAACGTAATCCTTGCCGATAAACCCTTTGAGCATTACGCGACTCCTTGAATCCATGATCTTCGATGGCTGGGAATGCTAATCGGTGCAGGCTTGCAGCACCACGAATATTCAAGGCGCAGGCCGTTTTGAACACTTTTCCTACTTAACCGCAACTTAACGAAGCGCTGTTTTCCGATTTTATTGACGAAACGTCCTACAACGCCCATCGACATAAGTGAAAGCCTGCTCATAAAATGCCGGGTTATTGCGTGTTCCTTCCTTTTACGCACCTTATCGAGTGAGCCTTGTTCTTGAAAATCCGTCTGTCTGTTCTGGGCCTATTATGTGTACTTACGGGTTCGGTATTTTCCACTTCCATCCTGGCAAACGAAACCGCTGCTCTCAATCGCGATCCCTCCAATCTGCACCTGGCTTCAGGAAGCGCCATGGTGATCGACCTGCAAACCGACAAAGTACTGTATTCCAGTAACCCTGACGTGATCGTGCCAATTGCTTCTGTCACCAAATTGATGACGGCGATGGTGGTGCTGGACGCCAAACAGTCGATGGACGAAGTCATCCCGGTCAATATTTCCCAGACACCGGAAATGAAGGGCGTGTTCTCCCGCGTCAAGCTGGGCAGCGAAATGAACCGTCGGGACATGTTGCTGATTACCCTGATGTCTTCGGAAAACCGCGCAGCTGCCAGCCTGGCGCACAGCTATCCGGGTGGCTATCCAGCCTTCATCCTGGCGATGAACGCCAAAGCCAAGGCGCTGGGCATGAAGCACACCGCCTATGTCGAACCCACCGGCCTGTCGGTTTACAACGTGTCGACGGCCCGCGACCTGACCAAGCTGGTCATGGCCGCGCGCAAATACCCGATGCTGAGCGAACTGAGCACCACCGAAACCAAGACCGTGACGTTCCGCAAGCCAGCCTATAGCCTGGTGTTCAACAATACTGACCACCTGGTTCGCAAGGAAAACTGGGACATCAAGCTGACCAAGACCGGCTTCACCAATCAGGCCGGGCACTGTCTGGTGCTGTTGACGACCATGGCCAACCGTCCTGTGTCGGTGGTCATTCTGGATGCGTTCGGCAAGTACACGCACTTTGCCGACGCCAGTCGCCTGCGCAAGTGGATGGAAACCGGCCAGAGTGGTCCTGCGCCTGAAGTGGCGCTGCAGTACAAGAAAGAAAAGAACCTGGTCATGAAACAGACCGGCATTCAGGCTCGGGACTGATCGAACCGGGTTAAAAATACGGCCACGATGTGCAGACATCGCGGCCGTTTTCATTTTTCCGGACAAAGCCTCAGCTGTACTGAGTGACCAGCTTGGTATTCAGGTACGCCTCGATGGCCTCGGTACCGCCTTCTGAGCCATAGCCGGAATCCTTGATCCCGCCAAACGGGACTTCAGGCAGACCAATGCCCTGGTGATTGATCGACAACATGCCGGCTTCGATATATGTGCTCAGCGCCTGGGCAGTCTTCATCGACGTGGTGAACGCATAGGACGCCAGGCCGAACGGCACCCGGTTGGATTCGGCAATCGCCTCTTCCACCGTGTCGAACGGCACCAGCAGTGCAACAGGACCAAACGGCTCCTCGTTCATGATGCGCATGGCCGGGGTCAGCCCGCTTAGAACGGTCGGTTCGAAGAAGTAGCCCGGCCCTTCCACTGCCTTGCCACCGGCTGCCAGGGTCGCACCGCTCTTCACAGCGTCTTCGACAAGATCCACCAGCGCAGGGATACGGCGGTCGTTGGCAACCGGCCCCATCGTGGTGCCGCTCTCAAGGCCATTGCCAACCTTGATCTCCCGCGTCAGACCGACAAACTTCTCGGTGAATGCTGCCAGCACCTTGCGCTGCACCAGAATGCGGGTCGGTGAGACACAGACCTGACCGGCGTTACGGAACTTGGCCGTTGCCAGGACCCGCGCAGCAAGATCAATGTCAGCGTCGTCAAAGACCAATGCGGGCGCGTGGCCGCCCAGCTCCATGGTGGCACGCTTCATATGCTTACCAGCCAATGCCGCAAGTTGTTTGCCGACGGGCGTCGAGCCAGTGAAGGTGACCTTGCGGATCACAGGATGCGGGATCAGGTAGCTGGAGATTTCTGCAGGATCACCATACACAAGGCCGATCACACCGGCGGGTACGCCAGCGTCCGCGAATGCGCGGATCAGTTCGGCAGGCGAACCCGGTGTTTCTTCCGGCGCCTTGACGATGATCGAGCAACCGGCAGCCAGCGCAGACGACAGTTTGCGCACCACTTGATTGATCGGGAAGTTCCAGGGCGTAAACGCGGCAACCGGGCCGACCGGCTCCTTGACGACCTTCTGTTCGATGTTCACACCCCGCGACGGCACGATGCGGCCATAGCTGCGGCGGCCTTCTTCGGCCAGCCAGTCGATCATGTCGGCGGCGGACAGGGTCTCCATGCGCGCTTCAGCCAGCGGCTTGCCCTGCTCCTGCGTCATGATCCGGGCGATACCATCGGCACGCTCGCGAACCAGATTTGCGGCCTTCTGCATGATCTTGTAACGGTCGTAAGCCGAGGTGTTGCGCCAGGTGGTAAAGCCTTTCTCGGCGGCAACCAGTGCCTCGTCCAGGTCTGTGATGCCTGCATGGGCGACCGTGCCGAGCGAATCGCCGGTTGCAGGGTTGATCACTGAAATCGTGCGGCCGTCGCGGCTGGCGCGCCATTGGCCGTCTATATAAAGCTGTACATCAGGATACATGGCAACTCTCCATGGGTCGTTGCGAGGAGCGCGAGGTGCGCGCTCGAAAAATACTGAAACGAATTTAGGGGTGTATACCCCTAATGGTCAAGCGACTTCGCGAGGTCATCGACCATCGTGTCCAGTTCCAGCCTGCCTGATCCGATGGCAAGAAAATGTGAAAGGCTGAAAAAAGCACATAAAAAAAGCCCGCGATTCAGGCAACGTCCATTACGACGCTGCCCTCGCGGGCCATTTCAAGACCTTAAAGAATCGGCTTGCCACCGGTCACACCATAGCGTGTGCCCGAGATGTAGCTCGCTTCGTCCGAAGCCAGCAGGACATAGATCGGCGACACCTCCACCGGCTGGCCAGGGCGGCCCAACGGTGTCTGGCTGCCGAAGTTCGATGCTTCTTCTTCCGGCATGGTCGAGACGATCAACGGCGTCCAGATCGGCCCCGGCGCTACGCTGTTAACGCGAATGCCCTTCTCACCCAGCATTTGTGCAAGGCCTGCGGTGAAGTTGGCAATCGCGCCTTTGGTCGTGGCATAAGGCAGCAATGTCGCCTTGGGCATATCCGAGTTCACCGAACTGGTATTGATGATCGACCCGCCTCGCCCCATGTGCGGCACTGCGGCCTTGCAGATGCGAAACATCGCGGTGATGTTCACATCGAAGGTCATCAGCCATTCTTCGTCGCTGATTTCTTCCAGGGTTTCGTGGCTCATCTGGAACGCAGCATTGTTGACCAGCACATCGATGCGACCGAACTCTTCAACGGTCTTGCTCACGATGTATTCACACTGCTCCTTCTTCGCCAGATCGCCCGGCAGCAAAAGGCATTTCCGGCCAGCCTCTTCGACCCAGCGCGCGGTTTCCTTGGCATCTTCATGCTCGTCAAGATAGGAAATCGCAACCTGGGCACCTTCACGGGCAAAGGCAATGGCCACAGCACGACCGATGCCGCTGTCGGCCCCGGTGATCAACGCAATCTTGTCCTTCAGACGACCATGCCCGGTGTAGCTCTTCTCGCCACAATCGGGATAGGGTTCCATCTTGCCCTGCTCACCCGGTACTTTCTGAGCCTGCTTGGGAAACGGTGGTTTTGGATAGTTCTTGAAGTCTTCCATAGGGGTCTCCTTGAATATGAAGCCCACGCCGCCGCAACGACGTGGGCATCTGGTCTGATGCTGCAATCAGGCAGCGGGCTTGAGCACCACTTTGGTCCAGCCGTTATCACGGGCGTCGAAGTGCTTGTAGGCCTCAGGACCTTCTTCCAGTTTCAGACGGTGAGAAATGATCTGCGACGGTGTGGCACGTCCATGGTGGATGAGCTCGGCGAGGCGACGGTTGTACGCCTTGACGTTGGCCTGACCGGTGCGGATCTGCTGACCCTTGAACCAGAAGGCACCGAAATCGAAGGCCATCTTGCCTTCCTTCGCCAAGTCACTTTTGGCGCCCGGATCCTGAGGGACGAATACGCCAACAACACCGATTCCGCCGGTAGGCTTGGTCGAAGCCACCAGGTTATTCATGGTCAAGTGGTTGGCCTCGTGGCCATGGCGGTCACAGCACTGATAGCCGACGCATTCACAGCCGCGGTCGGTGCCTTTGCCATGGGTCAGGTTGAGAATCTGCTCGACCGCTTCCTGTTCGGCCGAGTTGATCGGCGTGGCGCCCATCTTCGCCGCCAGGGCGAGCCGGTCCGGGTGGTTGTCCACCACGAACACCTGCGACGCACCTTTGATCATCGCCGAGTGCGCAGCCATCAGGCCGACCGGACCTGCGCCGTAGATCGCGACGCTCTCGCCTGGCAGTAGTCCGGCCAGTTCAGTGGCGTGCCAGCCGGTAGGAAAGATGTCGGACAGCATGACGTAATCGTCTTCCTTCTCGACAGCGTCTTCCGGCAACAACAGGCAATTGAAGTCGGCATACGGGACGCGCAGCAGTTCAGCCTGCCCACCTGCGTAGTCGCCCATATCGGCAAAGCCATAGGCCCCGCCCGCGCTGCCCGGATTGACCGTCAGACAGAAACCGGTCAGGCCTTTTTCACAGTTTTCGCAGAAACCGCAGCCAATGTTGAACGGCAGGCAGACCCGGTCGCCGACCTTGATGCGGTCGACACCTGCGCCGACGGCGATCACTTCACCCATGTTTTCGTGACCGAAGATGCGCCCGGTCTCGAACGAAGTGCGGCCCTCGTACATGTGCAGATCGGAGCCGCAGATATTGGTGGTCGTCACTCTGACAAGAGCATCGGTCGGCTTCTCGATCTTCGCGTCCGGCACGTTCTTGACACTGACATCGCGCGGCCCGTTGTAGACGATGGCTTTCATTCTTGGCTCTCCTGAAGTGAAAAATTGGCTGAGCGATCAATCGCTCACCGAATATCTGTCACGACATGAGGGCGCGTGTTCAAAGCGATGGTTCCGGGACCGGACGAATGGTCATGCGGGTGGCTGGTCCTCGCCGTCATCTGCATCACCGCCACACATCAAGAAAAACGCTTGCGCGAGCAATCTTATGGTATACCATCATACGAAATACAACAGTGCTCATTCCGGGAGTCCTTCATGAGCTTTGAAATCCGCAAGATCGTCAATTACACCGAGGAAACCTTCATCGAGGGCGGCAAGGCCACTGACAAGCCAGTGACCATGGTCGGGCTGGCGGTGGTGATGAAAAACCCATGGCTGGGCAATGGTTTTGTCGAAGACCTGAAACCTGAAATTCGCGCCAATTGCTCGGATCTGGGCGAACTGATGGTCAAGCGTCTGACCGATGCCATTGGCGGTGCCGACAAAATCGAAGCCTATGGCAAAGCTGCAGTCGTGGGTGCCGACGGCGAAATCGAGCATGCGTCGGCGGTGATTCACACACTGCGCTTCGGCAACCACTACCGCGAAGCGGTCAAGGCCAAAAGCTACCTGAGCTTCACCAACAAGCGTGGCGGACCGGGTACTTCCATTCAGATTCCGATGATGCACAAGGATGACGAAGGCTTGCGCTCGCATTACATCACCCTGGAAATGCACATCGAAGACTCGCCTCGCGCCGACGAAATTGTCGTGGTGCTGGGTGCAGCCAACGGCGGTCGTCTGCATCCGCGCATCGGCAACCGCTACATCGACCTGGAAGAACTGGCCGCTGAAAAAGCGCAGTGATCCCCTTCATCCATGTCTGCGCAGGAGCGATCCATGAATCAGCTCACCGCTGAATGCACCCCGGCGGGTACCAGTTATCTGGCCACCGGCCAAGGCCACCCCGTGGTGTTGATTCACGGGGTGGGCCTGAACAAGGAAATGTGGGGCGGCCAGATCGTCGGGCTGGCCCCGCATTACCAAGTCATTGCTTATGACATGCTGGGCCATGGTGCCAGCCCGCGGCCTGATCCGGACACCGGTCTGCCAGGCTATGCCGAACAGTTGCGCGAGCTGCTGGAGCATCTGGGCCTGCCGCAGGCGTCGGTCATCGGATTCTCGATGGGCGGCCTGGTTGCACGGGCCTTCGCGCTGCATTTTCCACAGCATCTGTCGGCCATGGTGATCCTCAACAGCGTGTTCAATCGCAGTCCGCAACAGCGTGCAGGCGTTATCGCTCGCACAAGTCAGGCCGCCGAGCACGGCCCGGACGCCAACGCGGCCGAAGCACTTTCACGCTGGTTCAGTCGCGAGTATCAGGCAGCCAATCCGGCGCAGATCGCCGCCATCCGCCAGAATCTGGCAAGCAACGATCCGCAGGGTTACCTCACCACGTACAAGCTGTTTGCCACACAGGATATGTACCGCGCCGACGATCTGGGCGATATTCGCGCACCGACACTGATCGCCACCGGCGAACTGGACCCAGGCTCCACGCCTGAAATGGCACGGGAACTGGCCATGCGCATCAAGGGTGCGGAGGTGGCGATACTGCCTGATCAGCGCCACATGATGCCGGTGGAGTCGCCGCGCCTGGTCAATCAGGTACTGCTGGACTTTCTCGACAAGTCGGCGCGTGTTCACAACTCGATAAAGGGGATCGTTGCATGAGCCTCACCCGTTTTCAGATGTGCATCGACGGCCTCTGGGTCGACGCACTTTCAGGCAAGACCTTCGACAGCCTCAACCCGGCACTGGCCCAGCCATGGGCGCAATTGCCCGACGCTGACGAAGCGGACGTGGCGCGTGCCGTGCAGTCCGCCCAGAAAGCCTTCGAAAGCCCGGCATGGCGCGGACTGACCGCCACGGCGCGAGGCAAATTGCTGCGCAGGCTGGGCGATCTGATTGCCGAGAACAAGGAGCAACTGGCGCAGCTGGAAAGCCGCGACAACGGCAAGCTGATCCGTGAAACCCGTGGTCAGGTCAGCTACCTGCCCGAGTTCTTTCATTACACCGCCGGGCTGGCCGACAAGCTCGAAGGCGGCACCCTGCCCCTCGACAAGCCAGACCTGTTCGCCTACACCGTCCACGAACCGATGGGCGTAGTGGCTGGCATCATTCCATGGAACAGTCCGCTGTACCTGACCGCCATCAAGCTCGCTCCGGCGCTGGCGGCGGGCAACACCATCGTGCTCAAGCCTTCCGAACATGCCTCCGCTACGGTATTGGAGCTGGCCCGTCTGGCGCTTGAAGCAGGCATTCCGCCGGGTGTCGTCAACGTCATCACCGGTTACGGTCCGACCACGGGCGCTGCCCTCACCCGGCATCCGCTGGTGCGCAAGATCGCCTTTACCGGCGGCGCTGCCACGGCTCGCCATGTGGTCAGAAGCAGCGCCGAGAACTTCGCCAGACTGTCGCTGGAACTGGGCGGCAAGTCACCCAACATCATTTTTGCCGACGCTGATCTGGACAGTGCCATCAACGGTGCTGTCGCGGGCATCTACGCAGCGTCGGGCCAGAGCTGCGTGTCCGGCTCAAGGCTGCTGGTACAGGACGAGATATACGACGAATTCGTCGAACGGCTGATCGAACGCGCCAGCCGTATTCGCATCGGTAACCCGCAGGACGAAACGACCGAAATGGGACCGATGGCCACGGCTCAACAATTGGCGGTGGTCGAAGGGCTGGTCGCTGATGCACTGGCCGAAGGCGCACGCTTGCGTCTGGGCGGCAAGCGGCCGGAACTGGCCAGCGACGGCTGGTTTTATGAACCCACGCTGTTCGAATGCGACCGCAATTCGATGAAGATCATGCAGGAAGAAGTGTTCGGTCCGGTGGCTTCCGTGATCCGTTTCAAGGACGAGGCCGAGGCGCTGGCGATTGCCAACGACTCGCAGTTTGGCCTGGCTGCGGGCATCTGGACCCGCGACCTGGGGCGCGCGCACCGCCTGGCTCGCGATATCCGCTCCGGGATCATCTGGGTCAATACCTACCGTGCCGTTTCGGCAATGGCCCCTATCGGCGGTTTCAAAAACAGCGGCTATGGCCGCGAGAGCGGGATAGACTCTGTGCTGGCCTACACCGAACTGAAAACGGTGTGGATCAACCTTTCGCAGGCGCCCATGCCTGATCCATTTGTAATGCGTTAACGAGGCCGCTGCGATGATCGAACCCGGTATTTATAAAGAAGTGATGGCGTCGTTCCCCTCAGGCGTCACCATCGTCACTGCGCTGGACCCGGAAGGCAATCTGGTCGGCATTACTGCCAGTGCATTCAGTGCGTTATCCATCGACCCGGCACTGGTGCTGTTCTGCCCCAACTACGCGTCGGACACTTACCCTGTACTGCGCGACGGCAGGAAATTCGCGATTCATCTGCTCTCGGCAGACCAACAGGCGGAGGCCTATGCCTTCGCCAGCAAAGGCAAGGAAAAGACCAAGGGCATCGAGTGGCACCTGAGCGATCTGGGCAACCCACTGCTCAATAACGCCACTGCGATCATCGAGTGCGAGTTGTGGCGTGAATACGATGGCGGGGACCACGCGATCATCGTCGGCGCAGTCAAGAACCTGATTCTGCCGGCAACGCCTGTTACGCCGATGGTCTACCATCGCGGCAAGATGGGCGCTCTGCCCGCTCTGGTCTGACGCTTCGGGCCGGTTTTGGTGGAGGCAGGCAACAGCGTGATAAACTCGGCCGCGACCCGGTCTACAGCTCCGGGCCATGCAGCAGCCCGCACGAAACGCGGGCCGCCGACATGAACGCGGCCAGCGTCCAAAGGCCGTGTTTTTTATCTGACAGCCCCACTCCGAGCACACCCGATGAAACGCCTGCCACTCGACGACAACTTCAAGGTCAACCGCAACCCCGTGACTCTGCGGGAGATCGTGCTGGACAAATTGCGCAGCGCGATCATGAACTTCCAGCTGCTTCCGGGAGACCGTCTGGTCGAGCGTGACTTGTGTGATCGTCTGGGTGTGAGCCGTACGTCGGTGCGCGAGGCGCTGCGTCATCTGGAGTCCGAGGGTCTGGTGGAATTTGCCGATGCCAAGGGACCTCGAGTCGCCATCATCACACTGGAAGATGCCTGCGACATCTACGAGCTGCGGTGTGTGCTGGAGGGGCTGATCGTTCAACTGTTCACCCTCCGTGCCAGGCCCAAGGACATCAAGGCGCTGGAAAAAGCCCTGGAAGTGAACCGTCAATCGCTCAAGGAAGGCGAACTGCAACAGGTCATCGATTCGGTACAAGGTTTCTACGACGTGTTGCTGGAAGGTTCGGGCAATCATGTAGCCGCCACCCAGCTTCGTCAGTTGCAGGCCCGTATCAGTTACCTGCGTGCCACCTCGGTATCCCAGGAAAACCGTCGCGGCGCCAGCAACAAGGAAATGGAACTGATCGTTGAAGCCATCAAGAGCGGCGACCCGCTGGCCGCGCATCAGGCGTCGGTCGATCATGTTCGCAATGCCGCCCGTGTCGCGCTCGAGTACCTCAAATCCAAACAGGACGACGACGCCAAGGTCCGTGAGATCGTGGCGCCGGTGGCCCTGAAAGAACCTCGCATAGGTCGATGAAATGGGACTGCCGCGCTTCTGTCCCCAATGTGGCAGCGCTGATCTCGATCAGCGCATCCCTTCGGGCGACACCCATGCGCGGCTGATGTGCGGCAGTTGCCAGTACATCCATTACGTCAATCCGAAGATCATCGCTGGCTGCATCATCGAGCAGGAAGGCAAGTACCTGCTGTGCCAGCGTGCGATCCCGCCACGTCCCGGCACCTGGACTTTGCCTGCTGGCTTCATGGAGAGTGGCGAAACCACCGAACAGGCGGCATTGCGAGAGGTGTGGGAGGAAAGCGGCGTACGCGGCGAAATCATCTCGCCCTACTCGATCTTCAGCGTGCCGCGGATCAGCGAGGTCTACATCATCTTCCGCGCCATCGCGCTGGAAATCACCGGCCAGTTCGGCCCCGAAACGCTGGATTACAAATTCTTCGCTCCTGAAGAGATTCCGTGGGACAGCATCTACTACCCCGCCATCCGCCAGATCCTGGAGCGTTATATCCAAGAACGCCAGGCGGGGGTGTATGGCATTTACATCGGTAATGACGACATCGGGAAGGTGCATTTCATTCGGTGAAAACGGCTTGCCTGGCGCTGTCCCGAAGCCGCCGCGTACCTTTGACCGTTGTGACTCAGCGCAACCGTGCCATGGTCCGCGCATCAACCATCACACCATCGCGCACTGCGTATTGACGCAACAGCCCCTCCGTTTCGAAACCGTATTTCTCATACAAGCCGATGGCAGGCTGGTTATCGGCGTACACGGTCAGTTCGACGCGGCGCAGGTTCATCCAATTATCGGCGACTTCAAGCGCGGCGGTCAGCAGCTTCGAACCGATGCCCCTACGGTGCCAGGACGGGGCCACAACCATGCCAATACCGCCGACATGGGTCTGACGAATACGTGAATATTGTTCAAGACCGATATGACCGATCACCTCACTGCCGTGCACTGCCACCAACTTTATCTGCCGCTCATTGCTGGCGGCCAAGCGTTTGCGCCAAACCTCGATCGACTGATAGGGCATCTGCAAGACCTGACGGCAAACGGCAGGGTCGTTGTAAAGCGCGGCAAGGTTTTCCAGATGGGTCTCGGCCAGGCACTGAATGACAATCGTCGGAGCGGGAGCATGCACTGTGGTTAGTCCGTTAATACAGGTGGGTACACAGTCTAGAATGCGCTGAATGCGGTTTACCAGCCCGCCCCTTGCCGATGACTAACCCATGCCTTCAACAATCACGATCTCGGCCTTCGATGCGCCCTTTCGATGGCTCATGGCTTCCTGATACTCAGGTGATCGATAGCAGGCAATCGCCTGTTCATACGACTCGAATTCAATCACCACGGTGCGTTGCGGTGTCGTTCGTCCTTCCAGCGCTTCCGACCGGCCACCGCGAGCCATGAATTTGCCACCAAATAATGCGAAGGCGGCTGGCGCGCGCTGGGTATATTCGCTGTACTGCTGAGGGTCGGTCACGTCGACCTGTGCAATCCAATAAGCCTTCATCTTGATCTCACTGTTTCAATGATAGGGAATCTGTGAAATATTCTGTCTTATGGTATACCACAATAATTCATCCATAACACCGGGATCCGACCATGGCATTCGATCGTATCGAAGACATCATTGAAGACTATCGTCAGGGAAAGATGGTCCTGTTTGTCGATGACGAAGACCGCGAAAATGAAGGTGATCTGCTGCTGGCTGCAGATCGCTGCTCGCCTGAAGCCATCAGTTTCATGGCGCGTGAGGCGCGAGGGCTGATCTGCCTGACCCTGACAGATGAACATTGTCAGCGTCTGGGCCTGGAACAGATGGTGCCCAGCAATGGCAGTGTCTTCGCCACCGCGTTCACCGTTTCCATCGAGGCGGCCACGGGCGTGACGACCGGTATCAGCGCGGCAGATCGTGCCCGCACTGTTCAGGCGGCGGTCAACCCGCAAGCGTCGCAGGAAGACCTCGTGCAACCGGGCCACATCTTCCCGCTGCGTGCTCGCGAGGGTGGCGTGTTGACCCGTGCCGGTCACACAGAAGCCGGTTGCGACCTGGCTCGGCTTGCCGGTTTCACGCCCGCCTCAGTCATTGTCGAAGTCATGAACGATGACGGCACCATGGCACGTCGTCCGGAACTGGAGCGCTTCGCCGAGAAACACCGTATCCGCATCGGCACCATCGCCGACCTGATCCATTACCGCCTGAGCACCGAACACACCGTCGTCAGAATCGGCGAACGTGAACTGCCCACCGTGCATGGCAACTTCCGCCTGTTCACTTATGAAGACCGCATCGAAGGCGGCGTGCACATGGCCATGGTGATGGGTGACGTGCGCCGCGACGAAGCCACGCTGGTGCGGGTGCACGTGGTCGATCCATTGCGCGATCTGGTCGGTGCCGAATACACCGGGCCTGCCAACTGGACGCTTTGGGCCGCGTTACAGAAGGTCGCCGAAGAAGGTCGGGGAATCGTCGTAGTGCTGGCCAATCATGAGTCGTCGCAGGCCTTGCTGGAACGTATTCCGCATCTCACCCAGCCGCCACGCCAGTACACCCGCTCACAGTCGCGCATCTATTCGGAAGTCGGCACCGGCGCGCAGATATTGCAGGACCTGGGCGTCGGCAAACTGCGTCATCTCGGCCCGCCACTGAAGTACGCAGGCCTTACTGGTTACGATCTGGAAGTGGTTGAAAGCATTCCGTTTCCAGGCTGAGCCCTTGAACGGGCAACAGAACACTTGCTGATCGCCAGTGCCGGAACAGCCTGGAAACGCAAGGTCTCAAGCAGCTAAAACGGCAGGTCGATGGCCGTACAGAGGCAAAATACTTGCACAAAGTTTGGAATACCATAATATGACATTCCACAGCCGCAACGATTTGTCAGACGCCTCCGCCACGGGGACAGCATCAATAAAAAGCGTCTGACAGTGACTGGTTTCAAAGGCCCATTGGACCTACTGCTCCCGATTACGCGGGCAAGAAATGCCCGCTCAAAACACAACAAATGAGGGCGTGAAAATGGTGTTGAACAAACGTGCAACGGCGGCACTGATGGCCGGCGTGCTGGCTCTCTCGAGTGTTGCCGCCATGGCCGCCGACAGTGTCAACTTCGTCAGCTGGGGTGGCTCGACGCAGGACGCCCAGAAGCAGGCGTGGGCAGTTCCCTTCGCCAAGGCCAGCGGCGTCACCGTCGTGCAGGACGGACCTACTGACTACGGCAAACTCAAGGCGATGGTCGAAAGCGGCAACGTGCAGTGGGACGTCGTCGACGTCGAAGCCGACTTCGCTTTGCGTGCGGCCGCCGAGGGTCTGCTGGAGCCTCTGGACTTCAACACCATCAAGCGTGACCGCATCGATCCCCGCTTCGCTTCCGATCACGGCGTCGGCTCGTTCTTCTTCTCGTTTGTGCTGGGCTATAACGAGGACAAGCTGGGCAGCAAAAAGCCCGTCGACTGGACCGCCATGTTCGACACCAAGACCTACCCCGGCAAACGGGCGCTGTACAAATGGCCAAGCCCCGGCGTGCTTGAACTTGCCCTGCTGGCTGACGGTGTCGCCGCCGACAAACTCTACCCTCTGGACCTGGATCGCGCCTTCAAGAAACTCGACACCATCAAGAAAGACATCGTCTGGTGGGGTGGCGGCGCACAATCCCAGCAGTTGCTGGCGTCCGGTGAAGCCTCGATGGGCCAGATGTGGAACGGCCGCGTTTATGCCCTGCAACAAGACGGCGCCCCGGTCGGCGTCAGCTGGAAGCAGAACCTGGTCATGGCCGACTTTCTGGTCGTACCAAAAGGTGCCAAAAACAAAGACGCAGCGATGAAGTTCATCGCCGAAGCCACCAGCGCCAGAGGCCAGGCCGACTTCTCCAACCTGAGCGCCTACGCGCCTGTGAACCTGGACAGCGTGCCGCGTCTTGACTCGACTCTGGCCAAGAATCTGCCAACGGCGTATGGCGCAGACCAAATCACTCTCGACTTCGCATACTGGGCCAAGAACGGTCCGGACATTGCGACACGGTGGAACGAATGGCTGGTCAAGTAAAAATGACGGCTGTTGCATCCGGTCAATCCCAGCCGACCGGAGGTGCCTCGCGCACCGCCGGTGCGGTTTCAGGCAAGGCGACGAACATGCAGCCAACCCCCTCTCTGGCACAACGCTGGCGCGGCAGTCGCAACCTGATTCCCGCGCTCTTGTTTCTGGGGCTGTTCTTCTTCGCACCCTTGATCGGTCTACTGCTGCGTGGGGTGCTCGAACCTGTTCCGGGGCTGGGCAACTACGAGCAACTGTTTGCCAACTCCGCTTACTCACGGGTGTTGATCAATACCTTCTCCGTCGCAGGCCTGGTGACACTGTTCAGCCTGCTGCTGGGCTTTCCGCTGGCCTGGGTGATCACCCTCGTGCCACGCGGCTGGGGACGCTGGATCCTGAACATCGTGCTGCTGTCGATGTGGACCAGCCTGCTGGCCCGGACTTACTCCTGGCTGGTGCTGTTGCAGGCCTCGGGCGTCATCAACAAGGCCCTCATGGCCATGGGCATCATCGATCAGCCACTGGAGATGGTGCACAACCTGACCGGCGTGGTGATCGGCATGAGCTACATCATGATTCCCTTCATCGTCCTGCCGCTGCAGGCAACCATGCAGGCCATCGACCCGATGGTGTTGCAGGCCGGCTCCATCTGCGGTGCCAGTCCCTGGACCAATTTCTTCCGGGTGTTTCTGCCACTGTGCCGTCCGGGTCTGTTTTCCGGCGGCCTGATGGTGTTCGTGATGTCGCTGGGTTACTACGTGACCCCTGCCTTACTGGGCGGCGCGCAGAACATGATGCTGCCTGAATTCATCGTCCAGCAGGTGCAATCATTCCTCAACTGGGGGCTGGCGAGCGCCGCCGCTGCGTTGTTGATCGTGATTACCCTGGTGCTGTTCTATTTCTATCTCAAGCTCCAGCCGGAATCTCCGGTCGGTGCCAGCAACGGGAGGTAAGCCGCCATGCTCCTGACACCCAATGCCATGAGCCTTCGCCTGAGATCGGGACTGTACCTGACCACCGGCCTGATTGCGCTGTTCCTGTTGCTACCGATCCTGTTCATCGTGCTGCTGTCATTCGGCTCGTCCCAGTGGCTGGTTTTTCCGCCCCCAGGCTGGACGTTCAAGTGGTATCAGCAGTTCTTTTCCAACCCGGAGTGGATGGATGCCGCCATGTCGAGCTTCAAGGTCGCCATCCTGACGACAATCAGTGCCGTAGCGCTGGGCCTGCCAACAGCGTTTGCGCTGGTGCGCGGAAAGTTTCCCGGTCGCGACCTGCTGTACGGCATCTTCACCCTGCCGATGATCGTGCCGCTGGTCATCATCGCGGTGGCGGTCTACGCGCTGTTTCTCAAGCTCGGCTACACCGGCACGCTGTTCTCGTTCGTGGTCAGCCATGTGATCGTCGCGCTGCCGTTCACCATTATTTCCATCATCAACTCGCTGAAGCTGTTCGATCAGTCGATTGAGGACGCGGCCGTGATCTGTGGCGCGTCGCGCCTGCAGGCGATCTTCAGGGTGACCTTTCCCGGCATTCGTCCCGGCATGATCGCCGGTGCGCTGTTCGCGTTTCTGGTGTCGTGGGACGAAGTGGTCCTCAGCGTGATGATGGCCAGCCCGACCCTGCAAACCCTTCCCGTCAAAATGTGGACCACGTTGCGTCAGGACCTGACCCCGGTCATCGCCGTCGCCTCGACACTGCTGATTGCCCTGTCGGTGTTGGTCATGTTCATCGCCGCGACCCTGCGTCGCCGCAACGAAGCCAGGAGTACCTCATGAGTGCCGTGATCAAAGACACCGCGCAACACGATCAGAAGACCCTGGTCAGTCTGTGCAACCTCAACAAACATTACGGCGATTTCGCTGCCGTCGACAATATTTCTCTGGATATCCAGAACGGTGAATTTCTGACCTTCCTGGGCTCCAGCGGCTCGGGCAAGAGCACGACGCTGTCGATGCTGGCCGGCTTTGAAACGCCCAGTTCGGGCGAGATCCTGGTGGAAGGCAAGTCGCTGGTGAACGTGCCGCCACACAAGCGGGACATCGGCATGGTGTTCCAACGCTATTCGCTGTTTCCGCACCTGACCGTGCGCGATAACATCGCCTTTCCGCTGGCCATCCGCAAGCTGCCCGCGGCCGAACGGGAAAAGCGTGTCGACGCCATGCTCAAGCTGGTGCAGCTCGAAGCCTTCGCCCATCGCCGCCCTTCTCAGCTGTCCGGTGGTCAACAACAGCGCGTTGCGATCGCCAGAGCGCTGGTCTACGAACCGCGCATCCTGCTGATGGACGAACCGCTGGGCGCACTGGACAAGAAACTGCGTGAAGACCTGCAGGATGAATTGCGTCAGTTGCATCGGCGCCTGGGTATTACCATCGTCTACGTGACCCACGATCAGGAAGAAGCCATGCGCCTGTCTCAGCGCATCGCGATTTTCAGTCACGGCAAGATTGTCGGTCTGGGCAGCGGCTACGACTTGTACCAGAACCCGCCGAACGCGTTCGTCGCCTCGTTTCTGGGCAACTCCAATTTCCTCAGGCTCAAGGCCCAGGGCAACGCCGTGGCAACGTTCGAAGGCCGTCCGCTGGCGATTCGCATCACCAATGGCCTGAAGACCGATCAGGACGTGCTGGCCATGATCCGGCCTGAAAAGGCTCAGGCCCTGAGTCTGCAGCAGTCGGCAGCCACTGCGCTTGAGCCGGGCTGGAACGAGGTGAACGCCACGGTGACCGAAGTGCTGTTTCTGGGTGAAAGCCAGACCTGCTCGGTGGTGACGGCTGGCGGCACGGCCATGACGGTCAAGGCGCTGTCTGCCACCGGCATGCCGATGCAGGCAGGTGATGCCGTGAAGGTGCGCTGGGCGGCGGCGGACGCGTGCATCTACACCGAATGGACCGACGGCGACCTGAACAAGGCGGCCGGGGCACATTGACCTGTTTGTGGACAAGCCTGTCTCTCCGGGTACGTGTTGTTGGCTGAAACGTACGCTTTTATGAGAGGCGGCTTGCCGTCGATTCGGTTTTCCGGACGCCACATCAGCGACTGAACTGCTGCCATCGCCGGCAGGGCGACGCGGCCAATTACTGCTCACCCACCCCGACTTGACCCTGCGCCAGAAACTCACGCAGAAACTCCACCGTGACCCTCACCTTGGCCGAGCGCATGAGCGGCGAGGTGTACACCGCCCAGATATCCGCGTCCTGACGATAATCTGCCAATACCCGAACCAGCCGCCCCTCGGCCAGATCGTCGCGCACGTCCCAGAGCGAGCGCAGTAACACGCCTCTTCCATCAAGGCACCACTGGCGGGCAATCTCGCCGTGATTGGTCGACAGACTGCCGGTGACTTTTACCGTTTCCGCACCCTGCGGTCCGTTCAAGTGCCAGATGCCGAAGGGGCGATCTCGCTCCTTGATCACCAGACAGTCATGGTTGGCCAGTTCCGCCAGACTCATCGGGGCGCCGCGTTGCGCAAGATAGGCCGGGCTGGCACACAACACCCGCCAGTTGCTCGCCAGATGCCGGGCACGCAGGTGCGGGGCGATTTCGTTGCCGACCCGGATGTCCAGATCGACGCCCTCCTCGATCAGATCAATCAACCGGTCCTGAATATCCAGACGGATGTCCAGCTTCGGGTAGCGCGCAGCCAGCTCCGACAGCGCGGGTGCCACGAATCGCCGACCAAAGCCCTGGCTGCTGACCACGCGCAGCAGGCCACTGGGCTCATCGTGCAACGCAGCGACTTCGTCGCCCATCTGCTGCACCGACTCCAGAATACCCTTGGCCCACTCATAGACCCGCTCGCCGTCTTCGGTGATCGACACCTGACGCGTCGAGCGATGTAACAGCACCACGCCCATGCCCTGTTCCAGTAAACGAATGCGTTTGCTCACGTAAGCCGCAGACATGCTCAGCTCGTTTGCCGCGCCGACAAAGCTGGAACGTCGTGCCACATGGATGAACACATTCAGGTCATCGAGACTGGGGTAATTATTCACGAACCGTGTTCCTTGAATGCATTAAGCAACTGATTATCTTTATTTCGTGTGCTTATAGCATAAGCCACCCGAGCAACCCATCCACAGAGAGAGCCTTGCCATGAACAACAAGAAACTGCGCGTCGCGGCCATCGCCGGAGACGGCATTGGCCAGGAAGTGCTACCCGAAGGCGTACGGGTCGTCCAGGCCGCTGCTGCTCGCCATGGCATCGAGCTTGAGTTCGAATACTTCGAATGGGCCAGCTGCGACTATTACCTTGAACACGGCAAGATGATGCCGGACGACTGGTTCGAACAACTCAAAGGCTTCGATTCGATTTTCTTCGGCGCCGTGGGCTGGCCGGACAAAGTGCCAGACCACGTTTCGCTTTGGGGCTCGCTGCTCAAATTTCGCCGCGAGTTCGACCAGTACGCCAACATCCGTCCGGTGCGCCTGTTCCCCGGCGTGCCTTGCCCGCTGGCCAATCGACAGCCGGGCGACATCGATTTCATCGTGGTGCGGGAAAACACCGAGGGCGAATATTCCTCTCTGGGCGGCATCATGTTCGAGAACACCGAAAACGAATTCGTCCTGCAGGAATCGGTATTCACCCGCCGTGGTGTCGACCGGATTCTCAAATACGCCTTCGAACTGGCCAGCAAACGTGAACGCAAGCACGTGACGTCGGCGACCAAATCCAACGGCATGGCGATCAGCATGCCGTACTGGGACAAGCGCACTGAAGCCATGGCCAGCCACTACCCGGCGATCAGCTGGGACCGACAGCACATCGATATCCTGTGTGCACGCTTCGTGCTGCAACCGGAACGCTTCGACGTGGTTGTCGCGTCCAACCTGTTCGGCGATATCCTCAGCGACCTCGGTCCGGCCTGTGCCGGCACCATCGGCATCGCACCGTCGGCCAACCTCAACCCGGAACGCCATTTTCCGTCGCTGTTCGAGCCGGTCCACGGTTCGGCCCCGGACATCTTCGGCAAGAACATCGCCAACCCGATTGCCATGATCTGGTCGGGCGCACTGATGCTGGAGTTTCTGGGTCAGGGCGACGAGCGATTCACCGCAGCGCACAACGAGATTGTCGGCGCCATCGAGCAGGTGATCGCCAACGGAAATATCACCCCGGATCTGGGCGGCAAATGCTCGACGCAGGACGTGGGGCACGCCATCGTCGACAGGCTTTCGAAGGCGTAAGCCGGTGAGTCGCTCAAGCCGTCTTGAGCGACTCACCCTGCGTCTGGACCAGCTCAATGAAGCGCGTCAGGCTGCGCGATTCCGTGCCGCGACGCCAGATCAACCAGGTCTGCAGGTAACGAAAGGCCTCGGACAGCGGCCAGATGCTGACTGTGCTGCAACCGGGCATGCTTTCCAGCATGCTGCGCGGCATCAGCGCCAGACCCGCGCCAGCGCTGACACAGGCCAGCATGCCGTGATAAGACTCCATCTCGTGAATCTTGCCCGGCACGGCAGCGTCCTCGGTGAACCAACGCTCGAAATGATGCCGGTAAGAACAGTTCGCACGAAAGGCGTAGATGCTCTCCCCGTTCACGTCCCGTCCTCGGGTCACCGGCGCATGCTGCAGCGGCGCAATCACCACCATTTCCTCCTCGAAGACCGGCATGCCTTCCAGTGACGGGTGCAGCACCGGACCGTCAACGAATGCCGCGACCAGTCGGCCAGCCAGTACGCCATCGATCATGGTGCCGGAGGGGCCGGTACTCAGGTCCAGTTCGACCTTGGCGTACTGCTGGTTATAGGCCGCCAGCAATGCCGGAATCCGCACAGCCGCGGTACTTTCCAGCGAGCCGAGAGCAAACGGGCCCTGCGGCTCTTCGCCGGACACAGACAACCGCGCCTCTTGGACCAGGTCCAGAATCCGCCGCGCATAATCGAGAAAATTCCAGCCGGCAGGCGACAGCCGCAACCGGAGCTTTTCCCGGATGAACAGCTCGACGCCCAGGTCCTGCTCGAGTTGCTTGATGCGCGTGGTCAGGTTGGAAGGCACCCGATGGATATGCTGCGCAGCCGCACTGATGCTGCCGTGCTCGGCAACCGCCTTGAATATCTCCAATTGAACCAAGTCCACATCATTCTCCAAATGTGAAAGATATGCTCAGTATTATTCAGTTTCGCAAAGCATGTCACGGGCTTATTCTGGCTTCATTCCCCACCTGAACAGGATGGCGCCATGACTGCTATTTCCAGCAATACCCATGCAATTTCGACCAATCCCGCCACCGGCGAACAGATCGGTCATTATCCGTTTGCCTCCGATGCGGAGCTTGAAAACAGTCTTGCCCGCGCTGCGGCAAGCTTTTCGGTCTGGAAGCGCACGACCATCGACGAGCGTGCAGGGTTGATCATTGCGCTGGGCAAGACGTTGCGTGAAGACGCGAATGCCATCGCACAGATGATCAGCCAGGAGATGGGCAAGCCCATCAAACAGGCGCTGGGCGAAGTCGAGAAATGTGCCCGGTTGTGCGACTGGTACGCAGCGCAGGGCCCCGCGATGCTGGCGGCCGAGTCGACCCTTGTCGAAAACGACAAGGCCCGCATCGAGTATCGCCCGCTCGGCCCGATCCTTGCTGTCATGCCGTGGAACTTCCCGATCTGGCAGGTGCTGCGCGGCGCGGTGCCGACCTTGCTGGCCGGCAACACCTATGTGCTCAAGCATGCACCCAACGTGATGGGCTGCGCTTACCTGATGCTCGACGCATTCAAACGCGCCGGTTTTCCCGAGGGTGTGTTCGAAGTGATCAACGCAACTCAGGATGGCGTCTCCAGGGCCATTGCCGATCCACGCATTGCCGCAGTCACCCTGACCGGCAGCGTACGCGCCGGTCAGGCCATTGGTGCGCAGGCAGGGGCTGCGCTCAAGAAAAGCGTGCTCGAACTCGGCGGCTCCGACCCATTCATCGTGCTCAACGACGCGGATCTGGATCAGGCCGTGAAGGCTGCGGTCATCGGTCGTTTCCAGAATACCGGACAGGTGTGTGCGGCGGCCAAACGGCTGATTATCGAAGACGGTGTTGTGGAGGAATTCACCCGCCGATTCGTTGAGGAAACCCGCAAACTGGCGATCGGCGATCCGTTGTCGAGCGAGACCTATATCGGCCCGATGGCGCGCTTCGACCTGCGTGACGAACTGGATGCGCAGGTTCAGGCCACGCTGGCCGAAGGTGCAACGTTGCTGTTGGGTGGCGAACGAATCGCAGGTCAGGGCAACTTCTATGCGCCTACCGTGCTGGGCGATGTGACCGACCAGATGACCTCGTTCAAGCAAGAGTTGTTCGGCCCGGTCGCCTCGATCATCACCGCTCGCGACGCCCGGCATGCGCTGGAACTGGCCAACGACAGCGACTTCGGCCTGACCGCCACCGTTTACACCCGCAATCTGGAACTGGCCGAGCAACTGGCGGACGAACTGGACACCGGCGGCGTATTCATCAACGGCTACAGCGCCTCAGACCCGCGCGTGACCTTTGGCGGCGTGAAGAAAAGCGGCTACGGACGTGAGCTCTCGCACTTCGGTGTGCGTGAATTCACCAATGCTCAGACCGTGTGGCGCGATCGTCACTGATCGTGACGCTCGCACCTGCATCAGTGCCTGTAATGGACATGGAGCGTCCCGTTACAGCCTCAACACTCACTCCGCCTCTGTCTCTACCACCGCAGCGTCGCCAATGGTGTAGAAATGCCCACCTGCCACATAGTGCAGGCTGCGCCATTTCGGGTCGGCTGTTTCGAATGCCCAGTGCCCGTCACGGAACACGCGGGTATCCGCCCAGGCACCGACGACTTCGGCGATGAACAGGTCGTAGGTCTGCTCATTATGCGGTTCCGGAATGACTTTGCAGATCAGCCAGGCGGAGCACCCGGCGACCAACGGCGTGTCGTGCCCTTCGATGCGAAACAGCTCGGCACCGGCCTTTTCCAGCTTGTTCGGGGTGAAGATGAGGCTCTGAGTACCCACCTCGAAGGTCAGGTCCAACTGGTCGCGATTAGGCACTTGCAAGGCAAAGTAACCGCTGTTTTCCACCAGGCTGCGCGTTTTGGTCATCTTGTCGATGACCAGCGTCACCTTGGGCGGCGAGAAATCCAGCGCACAGGCCCAGGCTGCAGCCATGACGTTGTGAACGCCTTCGTAAGCGGATGAGACCAGCACGGTAGGACCGTGATTGAGCAGACGGTAGGCCTTTTCCATCTCGACCGGGCGAATATGATTGTCCACGTGAAACCCTCGAAAATGTAAATCTTGTCACTGCAAAAAGGCAGCGGAATCAGGCATTGTGCGTGTCTCACGCGTAGGTCATCGTGTGTCTGAGTGGATGACGAACCGGCCCTGTTCCCTTCACCTTTTTCAAAAGGCTTCGGATTGACCAGCATAGACAGCCCAATTCCCCAAGTGTTCGCCCTGCTCCTTGCCGCAGGTCGCAGCCGTCGTTTCGACGGTGACAAACGTCTCGCCACTCTGCCCTGCGGCCGTACCTTGCTGCGCGCAAGCATTGAGAATGCCCTGCACGTATTCAATGAAGTGTGGGTGGTATTGAGGGAGGAAGATGACACTGAACTGCTGGGCGTTGCGCAGGAAGTAAACGTGGTACGCAGCCCGCAGGCGGATTTGGGCATGGGCCACAGCCTGGCCAGTGGCATCGCGGCGCTCATGCCATCCAGCGCCGACGCAGTCGCCGTGCTGTTGGCAGACATGCCCTGGATACAGCCCGCCACGCTGCAAAGCCTGGCCAGCATGGCCGATCCACGACGCATCGCCCTGCCCGGCCACGATGGACAACGCGGCCACCCGGTGATCATCGGGCGCGAGTTCTGGCCGTTATTGCTGAACCTTGAAGGCGATCAAGGTGCAAAATCGATCATCAAAAGCCATCCCGAGCGCTGCGACGTACTGGTCTGTGAAGATCCCGGCATCCTGCGCGATGCAGATACGCGTGCGGCATTGGCGCTCGCCTGTCAGACGTTCGTCAAAGCTGCTGACGGCTGATCCCGTTGGCCACCCGCAGGATATCTGCCATGACTGCAATGGCGATTTCAGCCGGTGTCTTGCTGCCCAGATTGAGGCCGATGGGAGCATGAATCCGCGCCAGTGCCTCGTCATCCAGTCCGCCAATCCGCGCCAGCCGCTCCTTGCGCTTGCTGCTGGTGCGCATTGAGCCCATGGCGCCGATGTAAAACGCCTCGGTCCGCACGGCTTCAAGCATGGTCAGGTCATCCAGCTTCGGATCATGAGTCAGGGCCAGCACGGCCGTCGAGGCGTGGCAGCCACCTTCAGCAATGAACACCGCAGGCAGCACATCGCGAACTTCGACCCCCGGCATCGAGAAACCGGCCGTCACATCGGTACGAGGGTCACAGACGATGACTTCATAGCCCATGGCAACCGCGAAACTGGCGCAGAACTCGGCCACCGGCGACAAGCCAGCCAGGAGCACGCGATAGACCGCCCCCATGCGAATGCTGACGCGCTCGCCCTCGACCTGCACCCGCGACTCGCCCAGTGAAGCCGAACCTGTGCGGCACTCTACACCGCCCAGCATGACCTCGCGGCCGATCAGCGTGCGTCCGGCAAGGGCCTGCTCCACCGCGGCCAGATGCCGGTCGGTTTCAGGGCCGGGGGTCATGCACTCGATCAGCACATCCAGCACACCGCCACATGGCAGCGCCAGGGTCGGTGCCAGACCGCCCTCCCCATAACGCACGATCTGGTTGACCGGCTCGAACTGCCCCGCCGTCAACCGCTCCAGAAAGTCTTCCTCCACACAGCCGCCGGACAGCGATCCGCGATGCTCGCCACTGCTCAACGCCACCAGCATCGCCCCCGGCCCGCGCGGAGCGGAACCGAAGGTCGAGAGCACGGTGCAGAGCCACACAGGTTTGCCTGCCGCCAGCCAGTCACGCGCCTGCTGGATGACCTGCAAGTCAAGTTGCTTCATCTCTACAGCCCTGCCATCAGCTTTTCTTTGGTGATGGGCAAATTGCGCACCCGTTTGCCCGTGGCGTGGTACACGGCATTAGCCACGGCAGCAGCCAGGCCGGTTACACCAATCTCGCCGATTCCACGCGCGCCGAACTCACCGATGTTGTGATCCGGATAATCGAGCAGAATCACATCGATCTCGGGCTGGTCCGCATGCACGGGAACCACGTACTCGGCGTAGTTGTTGTTGACCGGCAGACCGGTGCGCGGATCGTATTCGGCCGCTTCGAACATGGCCATGCCGATGCCCATGACGATTGCGCCCTCGACCTGATTACGCGCCGCCAGTGGATTGACCACCTTGCCAACGTCGATGGCGCTGACCACTCGCGAAACACGCAGACTGGAGATGCCCGGATCCCAACGCACTTCAACAAAATGCACGCCAAACGAGCGGAACGAGAACTTGTCGGACGACTGCATGCCACTTTGGAAATTGCCTTCGGCACGTGACAGACGCTGGCCTTTCAGGACGTCGACAAAACTCACGCGCTGCTCGCCGGACACCAACTGACCGTTCTCGACCTTGATCGAATCAGCCTGCTGACCTGCAAAGGCCGCGTTCTTGCCCACCGAATACTGACGGAGTTTCTGCAACGCCTCACGCGTGGCACCGGCAATCGCCGGCATCACGCTGGCGGTAACCCAGGACCCGCCGGAAACCGGACCTGCCGGAAACGATGAGCTGCCCAGCTCCACTTCAACACGCTCCATCGGGATGCCGGTGAGCTGGCTGACGGTCTGGGCAATGATGGTGTACGTGCCGGTGCCGATATCCTGCAGGCCACACTGTGCCAGGGCGGTGCCGTCGGAGCGCAGAATCACGCGGGCGTCCGTCGGCACCTGAAACGCCTCCCAGTTGCAGGCACCCATGCCGTAACCGATGACCTCATCGCCGTCACGCATCGAGCCAACCTCGGCCTTGCGCGCCTGCCAGCCAAAACGTTCGGCGGCCTGGTCGATGGCTTCCGGCAAGTGGTTGCTGGACCATGGCAAGCCTTGACTCTGGTCCATGTCCGACAGATTGAGCTTGCGAAAGGCCAGCGGATCCATACCGTTGGCCAGCGCCAATTCATCGATGGCCGACTCCAACGCAAACAGGCCCGGCGCCGCACCGGGGGCACGCATCGAGGTCGGCGTGCCACGGTTCACCGCGGCAATGCGGTGGCTGACCAGCACGTTGTCGCAGCCATACAGGCTCTTGGTCACACCCCCACAGCTTTCGGTGTAATCGTCGAGCGTCGACGTGCTGTTGAAGGATTCGTGGCGGATCGAGACCAGCTTGCCGTTCGCATCGCTGGCCAGCCGCAGGCGTTGCCGGGTTTCCGGGCGATGGCCAACCGTGGTGAACATTTGCGCACGGGGCAATACCAACTGGACCGGACGCTTCGTCACCTTTGACGCCGCACACGCCGCGACGGAGTGTGGCCACGGCCAAAGCTTGCCACCGAACCCGGAACCAATGAACGGCGCACGCACCTCGACGCGATCCGGCGGCAAATCGAATACGTTGGCCAGCAGATTGCGATGGTTGACGACACCCTGCGTGCTTTCGTAAACGTACAGCTTGCCGTCCTGCCACCATGCGGTGCTGGCGTGCATTTCCATCGGGTTATGCACTTCGACCGGCGTGGTGTAGGTCTGGTCGACCTTTCTGCTCGCGGCGAGGAACGCCCCGTCCGGATTGCCGCGTGTATGCCCGGCACCGCCGTCGCGGGCGCCATTTTTGCGCAGCGCTTCCTCCAGGTTCTTGACCGGCTTGTTCTCTTGATAATCGACCTTTATCCGATGTGCCGCAGCCCTGGCCTGCTCGAAACTCTCAGCGACCACCAGCGCCACGAACTGGCCGGGGTAATAGACCCGGTCATCCTCGAACGGCAAACGATGCTCATCGGCCTTGCTCGCCGATAACAGTGTTGCAAAACTGAATGCGCTTTCAGGCGTGCGGTGCAACTCGGGGAAATGGCCGTGATGGAAGATCTCGACAACGCCGGGCATCTTGCGCGCGTCCTGGTCGTTCACCGCCAGTATCCGGCCACTGCCGATGGTGCTGTAGACGCCATACGCATACAGCATGTCTTTCATGGGGTGGTCGGCCGCATAACGCGCCTCGCCACTGACTTTCTTGCCGCCGTCGATACGACGCTGCGGGATACCGATGATCTGTTCGCTCATGGAAAATTCCTACGCCGTTAGGTCACGAAGGTTGCGGACGATGACCTGCTCACCCAGCGGGATCTTGAAGGCGTTGTGCTCATAGGCTTTGGAGCCTTTCATGGCCAGGGCTGCCACCTTGGCGAAGGTGTCCATATCGGCACGCTGGCCGATCAATGCCCGTTCTGCTTCGACGGCGCGCCACGGCTTGGTGCCGACGCCACCCAGTGCGATGCGCGCATCGGCAATACGCTTGCCCTCCATGACCACGATGATCGCGCTGGACGCAAGGGCGAACTGGTACGAGGTGCGGTCACGCAGCTTCAGGTAGCCGGAACGGCTGCCGGACAGCGGCGCATCGAGGGTCACGTGGGTTACCAGTTCATGAGGCGCGATGGCGTGCTCGCGTTCAGGCGTGTTGCCCGGCAGCAAATGGAAGTCGGTGAAAGGAATATCCCGACTGCCGCCCGGCCCATGCACGGTGACCTGTGCGCCCACTGCCGCCATGCCCACACACATGTCCGATGGATGGGTGGCGATGCAATGATCGCTGGTACCCAATACGGCATGCACGCTGCGGTTCATGCCGCCGATGGCCGCGCAGCCTGAGCCCGGCTCACGCTTGTTGCAGGCCGAAATCCCATCGCGAAAATACGGGCAACGCACGCGCTGCATCAGGTTGCCGGCGGTGGTGGCCTTGTTACGCAGTTGCGTGGAAGCACCGGCCAACAGGGCCTGCGACAAGACCGGATAACGCTCACGGACCAGCGGATGGCTGGCCAGCGCGGTATTGCTGACCAGCGCACCGATGCGCAGACGACCATCCGGCAGCGATTCGATCTGCTTGAGTGCCAGGTGGTTGATATCCACCAGTTGCCCGGGTTGCATGATGTCCAGCTTGACCAGGTCCAGCAGCGTTGTGCCGCCGGCCAGATAGAAACGCTCGCCCTCCCCTGACACGGTACTGACGGCTTGAGCAGGCGTGGTGGCCCTTGCGTAATCGAAGGTTCTCATCAGACAGTTCCCCCAGCCTTGGGCATTTTCGAGCGCGCCGACTGCACCGCCGACAAAATGTTCTTATAGGCGCCGCAGCGGCAGATGTTGCCGCTCATGGCTTCGCGGACGCTGGCGTCATCGGAGGGAATGTTCGGGTCGTTGAGAATCGCCACGGCGCTCATGATCTGGCCCGAGGTGCAATAACCGCACTGATAGGCATCGTGTTCCCAGAAAGCTTCCTGAACCGGGTGCAGCTTGCCGTTTTCGGCGAGGCCTTCGATGGTGGTGATGCTGTCGCCGTCGTGCTGAATGGCAATCGACAGGCAGGAATTGATCGCCACCCCATTGACCAACAGCGTGCACGCCCCGCACTGGCCGTGATCGCAACCCTTTTTGGTGCCGGTCAGTTGCAGACGGTCACGTAACACATCAAGGAGGACGGCATTGGCCGGTACGTTCAGAGCGTGCGTCTGGCCGTTCACGTTCAATTGAATGCGGTGCTCGCCGACGCCGGGCGCATCGGTGTCTTCCACCACGACCGGCGCAGGCGCGGGTGCGGCTTGCAGCATCCCGTCGGCGGGTATCCATGTCGACAATGTCGCGGCAGCAATCCCGGAAGCCCCGAACTTCAGAAAATTGCGTCGCGAAGGCTGCACCGCGTCGGCAACAGTTCCTTTGTGCGTCTTGGTTTCACTCATCAGAATCACCTTGTCATAGCCGTCACTGCTGTGAAGTGGCGGGCGTTATCGTGTTGGGCATCGTGTTGCAGCAAGGGCTGGTTCAGTTCCCTTCAAAGCGCGCAATCGGGTCAGACAGGTACCAGAAGCGTTTTGGCATTATGGTTGGCATATGTCTTTAACTGGCTGACACACTGAAAGTTCAACGTTTTGATCGAAGCTCGGATCATGGGGCTGTTGCAGGATGTTTACGGGCAGTTTCCCGGGCGAACGACGTTCAGAAACCCTTGATCGGAAAACACGGTTCGAACTCGCAATGACGTTAGCACCCGGTTTCAGGAAGCATTAGCCGCCGCGCGTTACTTGAAGTCATGAGGAATGCTCATCAATCGTCCGTCGTTACTGCGGACGACCCTGGCTGAGTCTGAATATGGCGAGTCGGGAGCTGAGCGAGGGCGGCCGACCATGCCGCATTTCGGCCAAAACACCCTCAAAGTCTCAAGGTAACGGCGGGCGTGACGATAAAATCTCGACACGCCTTGTTTCGTTCGGTCGCACGTCAGCATGTCGGTGTGTAGATAACACCTCGCGTAGACACCTCACAATATGCGAAAATGCCGCGTCTTGCCGATATGGCATCATGGTGTGCCGTTTTGAACGAGCACAAAAAAACGCCTCAGAGCGTGTCCCCATGACCCCCATGCGGCGTCCAAGACTCCGTGAACAGGCTGATCAGGTGCGCATTGCGCAATGAAGACGGGATTTGTTTCCCGATCTTGCGCGGCACCGTTAGCACATGTCGCTTCATGACGCTGAATCCAATGACGATAAGAAGCCAGCGCAGTAGGGCATAAAGTGAGGTCTTGAGCAGTATTGTATTGGCCTTGTATGTCCACCTCTAGCCCCTGAAGGTGCGGGCGTTTGTCGCATGCGTTGCGGTATACGCAGAATCCGGATCTCCCAGGAGCAGCCGGCGGATGGCATTTATCAAATGGATTACAGCATGTTGAAGAAAGTGAACACGGCCCTTCTGGGTCTGGCGATGTCGCTCGGGATGATGCCCGCGCACTCCGCCGAAGCCAAGAAAGTAGATGTATTGATGGTCGGCGGCGGCATCATGAGCGCCACCCTGGCAGTCTGGCTCAACGAGCTCGAGCCGAGCTGGTCGATGGAAATGGTCGAGCGTCTCGATGGCGTTGCCGAAGAAAGCTCCAACGGCTGGAACAACGCCGGTACCGGTCACTCTGCCCTCGCCGAGCTGAACTACACCCCGGAAGACAAGAACGGCAACGTCGACATTTACAAGGCCATCGAGATCAACGAAGCGTTTCAGATCTCGCGTCAATTCTGGTCCTGGCAGGTCAAGACCGGCGTTCTGAAGAACCCGCGTTCGTTCATCAACTCCACGCCGCACATGAGCTTCGTGTGGGGCGACGACAACATCAAGTTCCTGCGCAAGCGTTACGCGGCACTGCAATCGAGCCCGCTGTTCAGCGGCATGCAGTACTCCGAAGACCATGAGCAGATCAAGAAGTGGGTTCCATTGATGATGGAAGGTCGTGACCCGGCGCAGAAGCTGGCCGTGACCTGGAGCCCGATCGGCACCGACGTGAACTTCGGCGAGATCACCCGCCAGTTCGTCGCCAACCTGCAGACCAAACCCAACTTCGATCTGAAGCTGTCGAGTGAAGTCCAGGACATCACCCGCAACGACGACGGCAGCTGGCGCGTCAAGTACAAGAACCTGAAAGACGGTACCGAAACCGAGACCGATGCCAAGTTCCTGTTCATCGGCGCGGGCGGTGCCGCACTGCACCTGCTGCAAGAGTCGGGCATTCCTGAAGCCAAGGAATACGGCGGCTTCCCGGTCGGCGGCTCGTGGCTGGTAACCGAGAACCCTACCCTGGCCATGCAACACATGGGCAAGGCTTACGGTATCGCGTCCACTGGCGCGCCACCCATGTCGGTTCCGCACCTGGACACCCGTGTTCTGGACGGCAAGCGCGTCATCCTGTTTGGCCCGTTCGCGACCTTCTCCACGAAGTTCCTGAAAAACGGTTCCTACCTGGACCTGCTGACCAGCACCACCACGCATAACGTATGGCCAATGACCCGTGTCGGCATCGCTCAGTACCCACTGATCGAATACCTGGCGGGTCAGGTCATGATGTCCGATGACGATCGTTTTGCAGCTCTGCAGCAGTACTTCCCGAACGCCAAGAAAGAAGACTGGCGCCTGATGCAGGCCGGTCAGCGCGTTCAGATCATCAAGCGTGACGAAGAGAAAGGCGGCGTCCTGAAACTGGGTACCGAAATCGTTGCTTCCAAGGACGGCTCCATCGCCGGTCTGCTGGGTGCTTCGCCAGGCGCTTCGACCGCTGCTCCGATCATGCTCGGCGTGCTGGAGAAAGTGTTCAAGGACAAGGTAGCGACGCCGGCCTGGCAGGAAAAACTGCACCAGATCGTTCCAAGCTACGGCACCAAACTGAACGAGAACCCGGATCGCGTTGCACAGGAATGGGCCTACACCGCCGAAACCCTGCAACTGACTCCACCGCCACCTGTGAACAAGGCAACAGCTGCTGCACCTGCCGCCGCGCCTGCAGAGAAGCGTGAAAGCAACCCTGCCAGTGACATGGCGCTGTAAGGCATTCAAGCCTGAAGCAAAGCTCTGCCAGAGCTGATCGGGCAGAGCTGTATATGTCACCCTCGACACCCTGCAAGAGCGATGCTTTTGCAGGGTGTTTTGCTTTATATCCACCTGCGAAGCTCACGGCGAGACCCTGGTGCGCAACCTGAGTGCTCTTTGACAGGTGCCGCCCCACCCAGCCGATGACAGTACGAAAAATGATTGCCGGAAGGTCGCCTGCAGGTCGGCGCATTTCTTGCTGCACAGTTTTCAGAACACAGAGTGGGACTTTACCGAGCAGCGCCCTGTCCACTCTTGCATGGTTTCCCCGACAGGAAACCCGTCACGCATGTCCGTATCGATCCCCTGTTTGGCCGGTCCATACCCCCTGGTGTAATAAGTAATTGATTCAAATGCTATAAGCTCGGCCGTTCATGACGACACAACGGTAGGAAATAAATAACCTGCTCTCAGGACCGGTGCACAGATCGACACCGTCACGATGCGCAAGCGCTGCTGTTACTTCTGATACAGGTCTAACCATGGATTTTGAAGCAAGCGGTACGGCTACACAGATCGACATCGAAACAGAAAATGGCTACAGGCCCGAGGAAGCCATTCGCTTCGGAGCCTTCCTGCTGCTTCCACGCCAACAGTTGCTGTTAAAACACTCACAACCCGTGCCGCTGGGCAGTCGTGCCATGTCGTTGCTGGTAGCGCTTGCCTCACGTCCAGGCGAGCTGCTGGAGAAAGCCGAACTGCTGGCGATGGCCTGGCCAAAGGCAGTGGTTGAAGAATGCAACCTTCGCGCTCAGATCGTTGCCTTGCGCAGAGCGCTGGAAAACGATGAAGACTTCAGCTGCATCGTAACCGTGCCAGGTCGCGGCTATCGGTTCACCGCTCATGTGACCGTTCAGACCGCCCCACAGACCCTGGCGCCACCTCCTGAACCCGTGGCAGCGATCACAGACTCCAGCCGCCATGTCTGTGGCCGAGACGATCTGATTCGTCGTCTGGTCGATCAACTCATGACCCAGCGACTGCTGACGCTCACCGGCCCCGGCGGGGTCGGCAAAACCACTGTCGCATTGGCTCTGGCCGACAACCTCGCCACACAATCGTCACTGAGCCGCACCGTCCTTGACCTGACGCCCGTCAGTGGTGCCCGGTCGGTGCAGGGCATGATCGCCAGCGCGCTGGGCCTTGACGCAGATACCGAACATCTTCTTCAGAACATCCCTGCGGCGCTGGCAGAGCGCCCGCAGTTGCTGGTGCTCGATAACTGCGAGCATGTGCTGGAAGAGACCGCGACAGCAGTCGAAGCCTTGCTGTCCAACACAACGCGATGCTGCGTAGTGGTTACCAGTCGCGAGCCGCTGCGGGCGCATGGTGAATATGTCCACGAACTGGCGTCCCTGCAGGTGCCTGGCGAACATCAGGCATTGACCGCAGCCGAGGCGCTTACGTATTCCGGTGTGGAGCTGTTCATTACCCGGGTGAGGGAGCAGGACCCAGGCTTCGTCTTCCATGATCGCGACACGCAAAGCGTAGCGGCGATCTGTCGCAAGCTGGACGGCAATCCATTGGCGATCGAACTGGCCGCCGCCCGCGTCAGGACGTTTGGCATTCATGAGCTGGTCGGCCTGCTCGATGGCAGCTTCCGCCTGCAGATGACCGGACGCCGCACCGCCCTGCCCCGACAGCGTTCTCTGAGCGCAGCACTGGACTGGACGTACAGCATGCTCACGGAGCATGAGCAGGCACTGCTGCGACAATTATCCATTTTCAATGGCTCGTTCGCACTGGACGGGGTTATGGCGACAGTCAATATCGGCTTGCCCGATGTGCGCATGACCCTGCCAATGCTGGAAAGTCTGCTGGACAAGTCGCTGCTTGGACGATTCGATCACAGCCAGGGCAAACGCTTTCGGCTGCTGGAGACGACCCGGCTCTACGCTCATGAAAAACTGGTGCAGCTCGATGACCTGGATCGCCTGTCGCGCGCTCATGCCAACTGGGCCTTGAGCCTGCTGGACGAAGCCAGGCATGACCTTGATCGACTGTCCCATGACGCCTGGACACGACGTTACGCCGTTGAGATCGATACCGTACGCGCCGCCCTCGCCTGGGCCTTCTCCCCGGAGGGTGACCGGCAGACGGGCGTCGAACTCACGCTACGCAGCGCTCCGCTGTGGATGAGGCTGTCACTGGTGCGCGAATACCAGGACTGGGTCAACCATGGCCTGCCTCGCCATGTGGAGATGGCGCAGATGGACCGGCAGCAGCGCATGCGGCTGCTGACGGTATCGGGCAGCATCCTCATGCTCACCTACGGCGCCGGACAGAAAATGCGTGAGATCTGGCAACAGGTCAGCGAGGACGCCGACGCGTTGAACGACACGGAATACCGGCTGCGTGCCCTGTGGGGACAATGGAACGACCACACTTGCAGCAATCGGCACGTACAGGCCCGACAGGTCGCGTTGCAGTTTCTGGCGCTGGGCAAGGATCACCGGATTACCGACTGCCAGGTGCTGGGCAAACGCATGCGGGCCACCAGCGCGTTCTACATGGGCGATATGAAAACCGCCGGCCAGGCTGCTCACGAAGCCTTGGGGGCGCCCCTTTCACCATCGTCCTATGCCGTGGACATGCATTTCGACCAGCGGATCGCTGCCCAGTCGCTCAGGGCGCAGGTGCAGTTGATGGTGGGCAATATCGGACAGGCCATGGTCGCGCTGGACACCAACATCAGGCAGGCCCTGGCGCTGGGGCACCCCGCTACGATCTGGTACACGCTGGCGTTCAGCGCCATTCCGGCCACCCTGATCGCAGGCACCCTGCACAAGACACGGCAGTTTCTCGAGCAGCTCAGACAGAGCAGCGAACGGCAGCCGCTGCATGTCTGGCGTCAGCTGACCTGCTGCTACGAAAGCATTCTGACCATTCGCGAAGGCGATGCGACCACGGGGACGCCACAGTTGGGCGAAGCCCTTGAGCAACTGCGTCGCCATGTGGAAACGCCGCTGCACTCGATGCTCAATACCGAGTACGTGCTGGGCCTCGCCGCTTTAGGGCTGCAACCGCTGGCACTGGAAACGCTCGATGAGCTGGTGGCCAGTGCCGTGAAACGCAATGATCGCTGGTATCTCCCCGAGATGATGCGCATCAAGGCGCAACTGATGCTCGACCAACCCGATGCCCATGCGCTGGAAGACATCCGCACGGTGCTGACCCAGGCGTTGGAAATATCGCGGCAGGACGGTACGCATTTCTGGGCATGGCGCATCAACGCCGACCTCAATCGACTGAAGGTCGTCAACGGCACGCCTGCCACCCGATATCGCCCTGCCATGCATTGAGGAGATGCACCGGTCAGATCAACCGGTGCGCCACCAGCGCGTCGGCCACCGCCTGAAAGGTGTTTTCCGGGACCGGATCACCGGCGACGCTGCGCCTGGCGATCTGCTCGGCAAGCCCGGCATCCGCCCAGACGGCGATGCCCAGCGGTGCGGCCTGCGTCAACAGCACCGCGGATTCTTCAGGTGAACCCCGGCAGACGACCACAGGCACCGGTGTTTCGCCGCGCACATAGCGCACACCGACCACCCAGTGGCCGCCAATGCCGATCATCAGCGACGCGCGCCCCAGCCCCAGCTTCGTTGCAAGTGCCTGCATCTCGCGCCGCTGGCGTTGACGCTCACGCTTGATCAACGGATCACCGTCGACATCCTTGCGTTCGCGCTTCTGTTCACTGCGGCTCATTTTCATGTCTCGTCCGAACAGCCAGCGCTGCATCATGACGTCCACCGCACCGACCAGCAGAAAGGCCGCCAGCACAGTGAAGACCAGCGGTTTGAGCACCAGGTAAAAAGTCGATTCGATGCAGCCGGCACCGCATCGTGAAGACTCCATCAATGCCTGTAACGCCTGTCGTCCGACGACATAGAACGCCAGCGCCAGTAACACCACCTTGACCAGTCCCTTGAGAAACTCGATCAGGTTGCGCATGGCGAAAATCCGTTTGAAGCCCTCGCCGGGATGAATGCGTTTGATGTCCGGCTTGACCGGTTCGACCGAAAACACCACGCCGCGCATGGTCACGATATTGGTCAGAATGACCGCCGCGACGGTAACGGCGACCACCGGCAAGGTGATGCCCAGAACGATTTGCTCGGCATGATCCAGCAGCCGTGGCCAGACATCGGCAAACGGTTCGATATAAATGTTCGCCGTGAGGTCGATCAACGCCTCGACCTGAGCACGCGCCTTGGGTAACAGCATGGCAATGCACAGCGTACACAGCAGAATGACCACGCCGGACACCAGATCCTGACTCTTGGCGACCTGACCTTTCTTGCGTGCGTCACGCAGCTTCTTGTCCGTGGCCGGCTGGCTTTTCTCTTCGCTGGTATCTGCCATCAGGGTGCCTCGCTCGCCAGCCCCTTGAGCACCTCGACCGTGCCTCGAAACTGCGCCAGCTGATCGATCATGACCGGAATCAGGAAGCTGATGTACACCACCATCAACACCGCAAAAAACAGGTTCTTGACCGGCAGGGACAAGTCGAAAATATGCAGGCTCGGCGCCATTCTCGACAGGTACGCCAGCATGAGATCCGTGATCAGCATCGCCACCAGCAGCGGTGCGACCATCAGCACGCCGATGCGCATCACCTGATCCAGGATGGCCAGAATCGACATGAGCGCGACGCTGCTGAACAGCGGGGTGAATTCGGTCACCGGCCATAACTGATAGCTGTGGTAATAGCCACCGACCATCAGGATGAAACCGCCTGACATGAAGAACAGCGCAATCAACATCACCGTGAACAGCGTGGCCATGACACTGGCCTCGCCCTGCCCCAGCGGATCCACCAGTTGCTCCATGGTCGAGCCGCGCTGCAGGTCGATCAGTTCACCTGCCACTTCCGCAGCCCAGAACGGGATGCCGAACAGCAACCCGATCAGCAGCCCGATCAGCAATTCCTTGACCATCAGCCCGGCCAGAAAGAACCCGCTGTGTTCGGGCATCGACGTGAACGCGGTGAATACCGGCAAAATCATCGGTACGGATATCGCCACCGCGACGCACCCACGAATCATCCCGGTCAGCCCCAGGCGGTTGAACGCCGGTGTGATGATCACCACCCCCATCGCCCGCGAAGCCGCCAGCGATGCAGAGCTGATCACCGGGTAGGCGATCTCGATGAATGCATTGGTCAGTTCGGCATCCATGGCGCGTCAGCGTGTCCACAGCGCGAAGTTGTCCAGCACCTGATTGCCCAGTTCCGCCACCTGCCCGGCCAGCAAGGGCCCGACAAACACAATGACCAGCAACACCCCGACGAGCTTGACCACCTGAGGCAGGGTCTGGTCCTGGATCTGGGTCAGTGCCTGCAGCAGTCCCACACTCAGACCTACGACAATCGCAACCGCCAGCGCAGGCGCGGAAAGCAGCAGCACGGTCATCAATGCCTGATTCATCAACGAAAGAAACACATCCTGCCCCATGGCATCAGCCTCCATAACTCAGGATCAACCCGTGCATCAGCCGCGACCAGCCGCTGAGCGCCACGAACAGGAAGATCTTCAGGGGTATCGAAATGAGCGTCGGCGAGACCATCGACATGCCCATCGCCATCAGCACATTGGAGACCAGCAGGTCGACCACCAGAAACGGGATGTACAACAGAAAACCGATCTCGAACGCACGGGTCAGCTCGGAGCTGACGAACGCGGGGATCAACACGACCAGATCATCGTCGCGCAGATCGGCGCGCGCTTCGGGTGACCAGATGGTTTCGGTTGCCTGAACGAAAAAGCCGCGTTCGTTCTCGTTGGCGTATTTCGATAAATGTGCCTGCAAGGGTGGTCGCAGCGCACTGCCAAGCTCTTCGAGTTGTTGAACGTTCTGCAGGCTCAGATCGCGTCCTTGAACCTGTCGGTACATGTCGCCGATCAAGGGCGTGGTCACATAGACCGAAAGGATCAGGGCGATGCCGTACAGCACCAGATTCGGCGGCGTCTGCTGCACGCCCAGAGCGTTGCGAATCAGGAACAGCACCACGGATATCTTCATGAAGCCGGTCAGTGTCACCACGGCAAGCGGAATCAGGCCGATGGTCGCAACGACCAGGATGATCTCGATGAGGTTCGGCTGATAGCCGTTCATGGCGAATTGAAACCCAGCAGGCGCACGCCCAGGCCATCACCGATACGCACCAGCTCGCCACGCCCTACGCGTCGTCCGTTGACCATCAGGTCCACCTCGTCCCGAGTCGACGAGGCAAGCGGCAGCAGCGTTCCGGGCGCCATTTCGCGCAGTTGCTCGAGCGTCAGTTCGACACTGCCCACCTGGCAGACAAGCGTCAGCGGCAGCGCGTCAAGCGAGACATCCAGATCCGGCGTTGCGGTGGGTTCATTCATTGCATCATTCCTGTTGAAAGTGATTACCGTACTGGCGTCAGGGTCGGCGCCGCGCCATAGCCCGCACCACTCAAGCGAATGACCCGAGCGTCGTGCACAAGCCTGGAAGTGCTGGCCGATACGCAGCCGGATCTGCTCGTCAGGCAAGGTATCGAGTATCACCACATCGCCTGGCGTGAGGCTGCGCAGCTCGTCCACGCGCAGCGGCGCTCGCCCTGCCTCGGCACGCATCACCAGCCTCAGCCCATGCAGCGCATCCTGATGCGGCGCTGCGTGGCGCTTCAGCAGAGCGGCGACGTGATCAGCCGCAGCGCTGTTCATTCCCAGATCCACACGCACTGCCGGGAAGTCCGCGATGTGCACCGCCAGCGAGACACCGAGGCAACGTGCCGTCGGGTCCGCGGTCCAGGGAATCACCTGCAAGGGCTCACCCAGAACGGCTTCCAAGGGTTCGATCCATTCCAGCCAGGCCTGCTCCAGCAACAGCGCCTCGTTCTGGCGATCAATGGCCGAGCCGGGTTGCCAGGTGATCCCGGACAGCTCGAATAACGGTTCCGGCACACTCAGCTCGACCGTCGACTGGCCGATCATCAGGGCAACCGACACGCACGGTTGATCGACGCCCGCCTCGCCGGCCCAACGCACACGCAACGGCTTACCACGCAGTACGCCGTGCCAGTCGGCCATCCGGCGATGCAGGCGGTTATGCAGACTGAGTACATCGGGGTCGAACGACGGCAAATCCGACAGCGCATCGCCAGTGAAAGAGGTCTCGTAAGCCGTCACCGCTCATCTCCAGCGCCTGTTGCACTGCCTGCGTCGACGCTCAGGGCGTTATCGCTCGTTGACGCCAGTTGCTCGGCCTCGTCGCGCTGTTCACCCTGACGCGTCTCGAGGCTCAGGCGCTGTTCAAGCAGGCTTTGCCATGCCCGGCTCTGTTGTTGGCGCTGCCTGTGCTCAACACGCAGTCGCTCACGGGCCTGCTCCTCGGTTTCAACGTTCAGCGCAGCGGCATTGACGTCGGCCTGCAGCGCCTCACGCTCTTCATCCAGTTGCTTGAGGTGCACCTGAGCTGCGTGCCAGGCACTCACTGAAACACCTTCGCTGAATAGACCGTAAGCCTGCTCTGCTTCCTGCGCGCGCATCTCACGGTGCAGGCGCAGGGTTTCTCTGGCCTGATCAAGGTGATGGCGGGTCTCACGGCAACGCTCGCGCTGAGTGGCCAGATGAGCAGAGGCGCGCTGCTCACGCAGCAGGCGCAGGGCTTGCAGGTTATGCAGATCAGCCATCTTCATTGCATTTCTCCGTGACGCGGCCCGTTCGGACTCCAGGGGTTGAGTGCGTTCATGCCAGTACCTTGCGCATGTGCGCCAGGGTTTGCGCGAGGGTGTCGTGTTCAGCGGCGGGCTGGCGCAGGAATGCTTCGATGGCGCCGTGTCGGGCAATGGCTTCATCCGCCAGCGGGTCACTGCCCGCGGCGTATTCGCCGACCTGAATCAGCAGTTCTATCGCCTGACGGCGAGCGATCAGTTCGCGCATCCGCGACGCCAGCTGCCTGTGCGCTGCCGAAGCCACCTGCTCCATCAGACGGCTGCGACTGTGCAGCACATCAATGGCCGGAAAGTGATCACGCTGGGCCAGTTCAGCGCTGAGCACGATGTGGCCGTCGAGAATCGAGCGGGTTTCCTCGGCGACCGGGTCCGTCGCCGCGTCACCTTCGGTGAGCACGGTGTACAGGGCGGTGATGCTGCCGGTCGGGCCTGGACCCGCGCGTTCCAGCAACCGTGGCAGCGCCGAGAAAAACGACGGTGGATAACCGCGCCGTGTCGGAGGCTCGCCCACCGCCAGGCCGATTTCGCGCTGGGCACGGGCGAAACGGGTCAGGCTGTCCATCAGCAACAGGACGTTACGTCCCTGATCGCGATGGTATTCAGCCTGAGCGGTCGCCACGTAGGCCGCTCTGACACGCTCGGCGGCAGGCCTGTCCGACGTGGCGACGACGGCAACGGTCCGGGCACGCGCCGCCTCGTCCAGTTGCCCCTCGAGCAGTTCGCGCACTTCACGCCCACGCTCGCCGATCAGTCCGATGACGATCACATCGGCGTCACTGTTACGAACGATGCTGGCCAGCAACGATGATTTGCCCACACCAGGCTCACCAAAGATGCCCATGCGTTGCCCGCTGGCAACGGTCAGCAGGCTGTCGATGGCACGTATACCCAGCGACAGCGGCTCGACGATACGCTGGCGGCTGAACGGGGCCGGTGGCTCGGCATGCAGCGGGTAGCGTTGCAGGCCAAGCGTGGCAGTCAGCGCCGGTCCGTCGAGAAACTCGCCCATCGGGCTGATCACCCGACCGAGCAAGGCATCCCCCACCTGCACACCCACCGCCTGTCCGGTGGCGATGATCCGGGTGCGGGTCGACAGGCCTTCCATCGAACCAATGGGCGACAGGATCGCGTCGTCCTCATCAAAGCCGATCACTTCAGCGGACAGTTCTCGACCGTTGCCTGGATCGTGCAACAGGCACAGCTCGCCGATTCTCACGCCGGCCACGCTGGCACGCAGCAGCACCCCGCGAATACTGCGCAAGGTGCCCTGCATCGGCCGAGGCTGGGCACGCTGCAGGCGCTGGCTCAAGCCACCGATCAATCCGGCCAGGGCTTCACTCATGGCGCTCACCCTCGCTTAGCGGCAACAGTGCGCGGCGCAGGTTGTCCAGTTGGGCATCGAGCCCCAGTTCCACCGAGCCCGCCGGACTGCTCAGACGCGCCTGACCGGCTTCAAGCTGGTCGTCGCCTTCCACATTAAGCGCCTGCAACGACAACGAACCTTGCGCAATGTGCTGACGCAGACGTTCGACTTCATTATGGGGCACGTACAGCGTCAGGGTTTGATCCTGGCGAAACGCAGACAAGGCCTGCGCCGTGCAGCGCAGGAGCCGCTCGCGCTCGTCCAGTTCGCCCAACACCTGGCGGGCGATATTCATGGCCAGTTCAGCCAGCGAGCTCTCAAGACCTGCAAGGTAGTGGTCCACCTGAGCATGGGTCTGCGCCAGCCGTGCAGCGGCCTCCTCTGCGCCCTGTCGGCGGGCGTGTTCGAAGCCTTCCGCCCGGGCCTGCTCAAGCCATTGCGCGCTGCCCTCCCGTACACGGCGTGCCTCTTCATGCGCAGCGGCGACAAACGCGTAACCGTCGATCCAGCGGTCCGCGTCGGCAGCCCGCACGATGCGTGTACCAGGGCGGGTCGGCATATCATTCATGGTCGTTTCCTTGCGCACGCGTCAGCAGATGAGCGGCCACGATCTGCACCACACAGACCTGTCGTTGATCACCGGGCTGATCCGGCTCTGGATAGTCCACGCGCAGTTGCAGCCAGGCCCGCAGGTTTGCAGGCTGGCCAGCCAGCCAAGTGGCAACACACGCCGCGCCGTCTCGGTCGATGGCCTGTGCCAGGTCGGCGGGCGTCCGCAGCAGGTCAGCCGCGCCGGCCAGATGCCGATGCACCAGCGCAAAGGCAAAGGTGTCCTCGCCCAGCAACTGGCGGTATTCGGCGACCACCTGACCGCGAATTTCCCGGGTCAGTGTCGCCGCATGCCAGACCGCGCCACACAGGCGCGGCAGCTGTGCAAAATCACGCTCGCTCAGCAGCATTACCGGCAAGTCCTGCTCGGCAGGCAACGGCAACTGCGCCAAGGGCTGCAAGCCAAAATGGTCGTTCAACAGCCCCTCAAGACGCGAAGCAAAGCGTGGTGATTCGCGCATCTGCGCAAGCTCGGCTGACGCAAGATCGTGCACCAGGCACTCGCTGATACAGCGTTCACGGACAAAGGCCACAGGCTGTTCGGTGAGCGCCTGCCACTGCACTGTCAACCCGGCACTCATGGCGCGTCACTCAGGATGTAGGCACCTTCAGCCGTTTGCCGCTTCCAGCGCTGACGCCCCAGAATCGCAGCGGGCACCAAGGCGATCAGCAACAGCGTGCCGAACAGCCACCGGGCCCGAGGTACGTCGTCTTCAAGCATCCATAACCCGAGAAAGCTGCCGAGTTGCGGCCCGGCAGCGGCGTTGGGCGGCAGCACAGCCTTGATCGCGGTCACCGAAACGCCGTCGTAACCCAGTCCGGAAATACCATTGGCGACCAGCGTCTTGATCTGCGGAATCAACACATTGATATCTGTCTTCGGATCGAAACGCACCAGCACCGAAGCCGATGACGGCGATATCACGCGTTTGAGCAGATCATTGTCGGGCAACACCACATGCACCCGCGCAGACAGGATGCCGTCGATCTGCGACACGGTGTGCGACAGCTCCTCGCTCAGCGCATAGACCATCTGCGCACGTTCCTGCACCGGCGAAGACACCAGGCCATTGCCTTTGAAGACTTCGCCCATGTTGGAAAAACTTTGCCCCGGCAGACCGGCGTCATCCAGCACTGCCATGGCCTGTGCGAAGCGCTTTTCGTCAACCATGACCTTGAGCTGGCCGTTGTCCTGAACCTTGCGCGAAGCCGGAATGCCGTCACGCAGCAACGCGGCGAGCATGGCATTGGCCTCCCGCTCGCCCAGGTTGGTGTAGAGGTCGACATCACAGGCCTGCAGCAGGCTGGCAAGTGCGGACACGATCAGCAGGCACAGGACACGACGGCATCTGGGCATGGCTCATTGACCTTTGAGAAGGGTGTTGGCGGAACCGGATATCTGCGTAGCTCCGCGCACCACCATCTGGGTTTCGATGGAGTAGTCGAACATCCGGCCCAGCGACTGCACGATCCGGTCGACCTGTGGCCCGCCCGTCTTGCTTACATCCTGAGCGGCGCTTGCTTCGAGTGTCGGCGCCTGACCGGTTGAAGACGGCGCACTGCCGTGAGTCATCGCATCGGCGCGTTCGGAGAACTGCCGGGAGCGATCGATGAAGCCATCCAGGCGCTCCATGAGGTTGCTGCCGATCTGGTGCGGACTTGCGCCCTGCGGCATCCCTTTGGCGCTTTCGGCCATGTGTTCGAAAAGGTTCTGCGAGGCCTGCATGCCCCCGCCTCCTCCCGGCGACGGCAAGGCTGCCGCCGCCGGTGATGCAGCGAGATTGACGGTCATGGTCGATCCTTATTCAGAGTCATCATCGGACTGCGCTTCGTTCAGCATTTCCTGAGCACGCGGCATGATGATGAATTGGCCGCCGATGGTGACGGCCTGGGTGATCAGCGCATCGTTGAACTCGATGTCGCTGGACGCCTGTGTGGCGTTGTCAACGGCCGCATTGAAACGCGACTCCTGGCTGGAAGGATTGACATCGGTCGTGCTGTCTACTGGATTCACGGACATGAGTAACGCTCCTTTGGGTTATTGACGGTCATTGGTGACCTGGGTGACGACACCGCCACGGAATACCCGCACACCGCGCTCACGCACCACCGGTGCAGTCTCGGCGACAGGTTGACGATCAAGGTGTTGCTGAATCTGCGTCAGGTACGCAGGCGGACCTGACACGAAGAGGCTGTCGTGATCGGGGCTGGCGCGACTGGACATCGGCTGGCCGGACACCTCCAGTTGCGCCAGGTATTGCTGCAGCTCATCCAGCTTCGGCCCCGACAGGTCGAACACCCGGGTGCCGACTTCGTCCGACTGGGCGATGTGCAGCACATTGCCGTCGAAGTACCAGCTCAACTGATTGGCATCGCACAACCGGGACAGAAACTCTCCCGCACTGGCGCCGCGTACGGTGCCTCGCGCCGCGCCGCGCACCTTGTCGGAGAACACCACGATCAGGTCCAGGTTCTGGCCGAATTCGGTCAGGGCGCCACGGATGTCCTGATCCACCAGCACGTAGGCGTAAGGTCTGGAATACCACTCAGGCTCGTGACCCGGTGCCGCCTGCAACACGCAGGAAAACCCGGCCAGCATCAGCAGCATGGCGCTGTGCGCCGCAAGGCGATCAAGCCTGAAGCGCGTCATGGTGACCTCCACCCTGCATGATGCTCGCAGGGAACAAAGCGGGCTGAATCAGGCTCAGAAAACGGTCGCAATTGCGCGCCGAGTCGATAAGATGGCGCTCGCCTGCAACAGCCCTCGGCGGATGATTCGCCTCGCCCGATCCACTTTCACAAGAGCCTTGTCCATGCCCCCTCGTTCCGCGTCCATGCTGTTGCTGCTCGGCTGTCTGACCTTGACGGCCTGTGCCACTCAACCCCGCAGCGATGCCAGCTACGAGCGGTTCATGCAACTGGCGGCGGACCTGGAAAAGCGCGGCGACCCGACCACGGCGGCCTCGTTCTACCAGCGCGCCACCCAGCAGCCTGAGGCCGGCATCGAATCGTGGCTCAAGCTCGGCAATGCCTTGCTCGCCAGCAACGATACACGGGGCGCCGAGCGGGCTTTTCAACGCGCGCTGGAGCTCAAGGCCGACGACCCTGACGCCCTGCTGGGGCTGGGCACCGCTCAGTTGCGTCAAGGCAAGCTGGAGCGCGCTGTCACAGCCCTGACCCAGGCGGCAGACGCCTCGCAGCAGCCGACGGCGTGGAACCGCCTGGGTATCGCGCACATCCTGCTGGGCCAGGCCAAACCGGCCCAGACCGCCTTCAACACCAGCCTGCGACTTGCCCCGAACGATCTGGACACCCGCTGCAACCTGGCGCTGGCCTACGCGCTGGGCGATGACAGTCAGAAGGCGTTGCAGACCATCGAAACGGTGAGCCAGTCGCCACTGGCGCAGCCCAGGCATCAGCGCAACGAATTGCTGGTCATGGTGCTGGCTGGACGCGAGAAGGACCTCAAGAGCATGAGCTTCGAGGACATTCCGAAAGCCGAGCGCAGCAAGTTGATCAACGAGGCGCGCCGCATCAAGGCCATCAAGGACCCTGCAGCGCAGGCCCAGGCGCTGGGTCTGGTGGACGGCCGCTGAGTTCATCGCGCCTCCCGGGTGTCGGTGCTGGCCTGCTGTTCGGCCTGGCGGCGACGCAGTTCTTCACGGTCATAGCCGTCGATGTACACCTGCGCGGCACGGCCGACCGGCGCCGCCATGGTCGGTCCGGTATCACGCCCGCGCAGCACGTCGGCACGCTGCTCGACCATCTGCAACAGAATCAGATTGCTGGCGCAGCCAGGCGGCAGCAAGGCCTGGAAGTCTTCACCGACACCGATGTCATCCTGCGCCGCAGGCTGGGCACACGCCTGAGGCACCAGTTCGATACGGCCATCCGCGCGGGTGACCGCGGTGTAGTCCGGCGAATAACTGACCGGATCAAGGTGCGTCTTGCAGCCGCCCAGTAGACATAACAACAGACACGCAAAGGGAACGGGCAACGCTGGATTGAAGTTCATGGCCTGCTCCTGTCAGTTCATGTAGAAGCCGAATGCACCACCGGTGCGCGGGCTGGCGGATGCCGTCGCTGCTGCGCGCTGCTTGTCAAGCGGCGTGGCGACCACTCGGTCCTTGACGGGCTCGACCAGGTACGGCGTGATCAGGATGACCAGCTCGGTTTCATTGCGCTGAAACCGTTTGGAGCGAAACAGATTGCCCAGAATCGGCATGTCACCGAGCATCGGCACCTTGTCCATGTCCTGGCTGCTCTCACGCTGGAACAGTCCGGCTATGGCAAAGGTCTGGCCGCTGCCGACTTCGACCCGGGTGTCTGCGCGGCGTACGCGAAACGACGGCACTTGATAGCCGTTGACGTCCAGCGTCGTGGTGCTCATCAGACTGCTGACTTCCGGGCGCACCTGCAGCGCGATTCGCCCGTTGGGCAACAGCGTGGGGCTGAACAGCAGTGAAACCCCGTACGGTTTGTATTCGATCCCGACCACTTCGCGGTTGACCGGCACTGGAACGGCCACCTCGCCACCGGCCAGAAAACTGGCGGTCTGTCCGGTCATTGCCGTGATGTTCGGTTCGGCGAGCACTTCAAGGACACCGTTGCTTTGCAGTGCTTCCAGCATCGCGTCGATGTTGACGTTGCCCGAGGCCAGCCCCGCGCTGATGACATTCGAGGCGCCGCCCGCCGCGCCGCTCGCAAGACCGCCACCGGTCAGCAGACCGAAGGAGAACGTGCCGTTATTGAACAGCGCGTTCCAGTTCACGCCATAGCGCAGCAGTTCGGAGCGCGAGACTTCGGCGAAACGCACCCGAATGTTGACCTGCGCGGAGCCCGCATAGGTGGCGCTGTTGATCGTCGATTGAAAGTTCTGCCCTTCGGTGCTCAACAGCGCATTGAGGTCGGTGGCCTCGCCCACATCCTGCACCCCACCGTCGGCCACCAGACGATTGCCGGTGGCCTTGATACGCGTCTGGCTCTGCGGATGAAGCGCCTTGAGCGGCCGTGAGACGGCCGAGGTGCCGCTGTTGATCGACAGGCTCAGCGTCGCGGTTTCCTGTCCTTCAGCGTCCAGAGCAATCAGACTGGTTTCCCCGGCTGCCTTGCCAAATACGTAAATCACGCCGGGCGATACCACCTGCAAATCGGCAATAGTCGGTTCGGCGACCATCACCGAATCCACGGGCGCCGAAAAATGCAGCACCCGGCCTTCACCGATTCCCAGATCGATCGTGCCCTTGGCACCTTTGCCGATGTTCTCGGCGCTGGCATGGCTGCTCAGAAGCAGCACGCCAAGGCTGAAGAAAAACGTACGCAGTGCAGCTACTGTAAAAGTCATGAGGCAGTCGCCAATGAAGAGACGGAACCGGACCCTGAGGCCGTACGCGTATTGATATCGGTCAGGCTGAGGGTGCCGACCGCCTGAAGGTTGTATTCACCCGCAAGCTCCCTGAACGACAGCACGGCCAACTGCAGCTCGCCCCGAACGATCATGCGACGGATGCCCCGACGCAGCTCGGGGTGCACCAGCAGCACGGTGGCGTCGTTTTCCGGCAACAGGTCACACAACCGGCGCACTTGCACGAGCAGGGTGCGGGCAATGTCGTCCGGGACCGAATCACGCCCCTTGTCCAGGCGGCTGATGGCTGCGCGCAACTGCTCCTCCAGCGCCGGTGCCAGGACGAACGCGCTGATGACTCGATTGCGGTCGGCGTACTGATGACTGATCTGCCGCGCCAGTCCGGCGCGGAGATGTTCGGTGAGGCGTCCGGCGTCGGATTCGCGGCTCCCCCACTCCACCATCGCCTCAAGCAGACCTCGGCGATTGCGGATGGAAACGCCTTCGGCGACCAACAGACGCAACGCTTCAGCCACACGTTGCAACGGCAGGATGCGTAACACCTCTTTGATCAGCTCACCGTATTTGCCTTCCTGTTGCTCCAGCATCACGCGGGTTTCCTGGATCCCCAGAAAGTCGGCAGCGTAGCGGCGCAGTGTGCGATCAAGGACCTCACGTAACACCTCGTCGGCAAACAGAAAGCCGATACCGGCCTCCTGCAACTGACTGGCATACTCGCGCTCAACCCAAAAACCCGAACGTTCACTGATCGGTGACGGCGCCTCGCGGGGCTCGACAGCGAGCAACTGAGCGTGCACGGAGTCGTCCTGCAGAAGCAGCCATTGGCCCTCGAACTCGCCTTCGCAGACGGGCACGCCTTCCAGTTCGACCTGAAAACGCTCGGAGGACATCGAACGATCCAGATAAACCTCAGGCACCGGCACATCAATGCCAAGGTCGGCCCGAATCTCGTGGCAGAGCGCTTCGATCCGCTGCCGCAGCGGCTGCAATGGCGCCGCATGAGCCAGACCGTCTCCGACGCTCAGCAGCACACGGCTGTCCAATGGACGTTCGAATGTTTCCAGCACTTCGGGCACGTCTGGCTCGGCCGCCGGCTCATCTTCCGCCGGATCGACTGCGGACACGGACGCGTCGGTTCTGGAGCGACGCCAGAGCACCACTGCACTGCCGCCCAACACCGCCGACAGCCCGACGAACACCAGCAACGGAAACCCAGGCAACAGCCCGACACCCAGCAGGATCAGCGCGGTCAGCCCCAATGCACGATGACTGGCGCCCAGTTGCCGGACGATTTCCGTCCCCAGGTCGCGCTCCTCGCCGTCACTGTTGACCCGCGTCACCACCGTGCCGGCAGCCACCGAAATCAACAGTGCGGGAATCTGCGCGATCAGACCGTCGCCGACAGTCAGCAACGAATAGGTATGGGCGGCTTCGGCAAAAGGCATTCCGCGCTCGACCATGCCGATCATCATTCCGCCCAGCAGGTTGACGAACAGGATCACGAGCCCCGCGATGGCGTCGCCCTTGACGAATTTCATCGCCCCGTCCATGGCGCCGAACATCTGGCTTTCACGCTCCAGACGCGAGCGGCGGCGACGCGCCTCGGCCTGATCGATATCGCCATTACGCAGATCGTTATCGATGCTCATCTGCTTGCCGGGCATGGCGTCCAGAGTGAAGCGCGCAGCCACTTCGGCGACCCGCTCGGCACCTTTGGTGATGACCACGAACTGCGCCACGGTAATGATCAGAAACACCACCAGCCCGACCACCACTTGACCGGCGATCACGAAATCGCCGAAGGCCTTGACGATATGACCGGCATTGCCATCCAGCAGAATCAGGCGTGTCGTGGTGATCGACAGGGACAGCCGAAACAACGTGCTGAGCAGAATCAGCGGCGGCAATGCCGAAAACTCCACCGAATGGTTGATGTAGAAGGCAACGATCAGAATCAGCAGACTAAGCGCGATGTTCACCCCGATCAGCGCATCGACCAGATAGGTCGGCAGCGGAATGATCATCATGGCGATGGCCATCAGCATGAACGCGACGATGATCACGTCGGTGCGCTTTGAAGCGACCTGCGCCAGCAAATTGAGACGATTCATGAACGTCATTGCTCATCCCTCCGGGCGCTCAGGTAGCGTCTGAAGCACTGACGGGCTTCGTCCCTGTTTCCGGCTTTCCACAAGGCACGACTGCGCAACAGCAGCAAGGCCGCGCTCTCGCCCTGATAGCTTACCAGTCGATCAAGCGCTGCCAGCGCCCTGCTGGTATCACCGCTGCTGGTGAAGGCCAGCACCAGGCTGTGAAGCAGACCGGTGTCGGCCGGTGCCAGCTGGATGGCAATCAACAGCATCACCAGCGCCCGCTGCGGTTGACCGCAGCGACGATAGAGATCGCCAAGCCCCTTGAGCAGCTCGACGCATTCACGATCCTGACTCGCGCTCATGGCTGCACCTGCGCGCGTTGCTGTTCCAGTAACAGGCGGATATCGATTTCCTCACGGATCACATCTTCAGCCAGCGCCCGGATATCCGGTTCGGCATCCAGCGCAGGCAAGACTTCGTCAAGCAGGTAACGCAGGGTCTGGAGCGAGCGCACGGTGCCGAACAGCTCGGTGCTGGCAGCAGCGGCCTGATCGGTCTGCTCCAGCTCACCACGCAGCGAACGGCGTACCTTTCTTTCGCGCTGGTCAAGCAATGCTTCGAATCGCGGTGCCTGGCGTGGCGATACCGGGGCGACGCGTTCGACGGCCGGCAGCGGCTCGCCAGGGGACGGAAGTACGGGGCGCAGGTCGACTTTCATAACGTAAACACAAACCTTTCCTGACCACGCACCAGGCGCACCTGATCATCGGCAATGCCTTCCAGGGTCCAGTTGTCCTGCAACGCTGCACCGGGATAGACACGCTTGCCGTGTTCATCGATCACGTAGGGATCCGGACCGAACCAGACGGCCTGAAAACGCACGCGAGGCTTGGCCACCGAAGCTGCGAGCTGCACCTTGGGGGTCAATACGATGTGTTGGCCAAACTGGCTGTCGAAAGCACGCTGGACCTGAAGCCAGCTGCTTTTCTGTTCCGGGGAATAGGTGCCTTCCACACCGAGCTGTCCGCCAGGACCTGTGCCGCTGTGGCTGACAAGGTGCAACTGTTGAAGGCCAGCCTCTTTCAACGCCTGCTCCAGCCAGCCCTGCGCCTGAACGAGCGTCGGGGCCGGGGCGGCTTCAGGCAACGGTGTTTGATGGGTGACTATTGCGCGCATGGCATCTTCGCGCGGTGCATGCAGCGCAAACGCGGTCGCGCAGATCAGCAACAGCGCCAACGCAGCGACGAGCGCCCAGACCAGAGGGAAACGCGTGCTCGCAACACCGGAGGCGACTGCTTGCAGCCGGTCCGCGCGCAGACACAGCCGGGCCTGACCCAGCTCAAGTTCCACTGGCAGGCGGACTCGCTGACCGGTGCCTGCCGTCAGTACCGTACGCAGACCGCCGGCATGAATGAACGCGACGTCACCGCCGCAGGCTTCGATGGCTACCCGGTCGAGATTCGTCTGGTCAACGGCAAACACCAGGCGCACATGCTGAGCGGCGATATCGGCGTCGCTCAGGATAAGGTCGGCAGGCGCGGCGCTCCCGATGCTATAGCCAGGCTTGTCCAGGGCCAGTGAAACACCCTTGTGCAAACCTTGAAGAATTTCGAGCACACGCGCGCTCTGGCCGGGCGCCGCGGTATCGGGCGTCGACTTGAATGAAATCAGGGCTGTCATGATCGAGTCACCACCGTGTGATTTACCGGAAACGGCACGTCAGAGCCGGGTAAAACTGTCGATCGCAAGACTTTTCGTGAAGAGAAGATGCGGGCAGCGGCGATGCTGCCCGCATGACAACGTCAGTTCTGCGGACGTTGCTTGGTCGCGTCCAGCTCTGCCTTCTTGGCGGTGGAGATTTCGGTGATCTTGGCCGACTTCTCGATCGCCATATCAAAGGTGGCGGACATTTTTTCGATCGCTGCGTCAGAGTTGCCGGAGCTTACGGGTGGAGTAGAACTCATGTTGTTTCTCCTTGCTTCGAGGGAAGTTGTACCTGCCGACAGGCAAGCCAAAAAGCGGTGACCGGACACTCTTGCGCAATACATAGTTGGCGACTGCGCCACTAAGAAGTTTGCTGTCCGACCCCATGAATACTACGCAGCGCTTATTGAGCGGTGCTGTGAAAAGTTGTGAATTTGCAAAAACAGCCCCAAACAAAAAGATATCGGACAAGTAATATCAAAATGATATTTATTGTGCGTAATTATATTTTTGGAGAAATTGAACTTTACACCAGACACCGGCAGCGCAAAGCGCACAGCATGGAGACCGGTCTGACGGGCCTCAGGACGCTTTCAAGCCCGTTGTGAAATGTTGTGAAAATGCACTTCGCAACCCTTATATGACACGCGGCAATGTTAGTGTCATGCAAGTAACACCCTGCAGTACCGTAATTGTGCGCTATTGAATGACGGCACAATTCAATGACCAGTTCACGCTCGAAAGTGTATGTCGCCCGAAGGGTCGAGACGGCTCTGTGTCATTGAGTAACTCAACGCGCGGCCCGTTTCGGGACCCAGTCCAACCGTTACAACAGGAGTCATATGGTATGTCGACACCCACGATAGGTCAGACACCCGGCCCTCTTCCCTCGGCAACGCCAGGCTTCAATGCCAAGGCCCGTTTCACACAGTTGCTGCAGACCAGTAACCGCAATGGCGCTCAGTACCGCCCGGCCGGCGCCAACGATAAAGCGCCCGCGTTGAATGACTACACCTCCATTGAAAAGCCAGGCACGGTGGCGGCCGACACCGTGCGCTACGTCACTCAGAATGGCGACCACGTACTGGTCAGCAAATCCACAAGCCCGGCGCTTTACCAACAGGTGGTCGAAGATCAGCCGCGCGTGGCCGGTTTCAAGGCCAGCGTCGAGGCCGGCTACGTGCTGGCCAACGCGGACGCTGCAGCACCCGAGACGTTGAGCGGCTATTCACGCATCGGTCCTCCGGACGAAAGCGGGCCAGGCCTTATTCGTTACGAGGCGGCCGATGGCAGCAAGGTCATTGTGTCGCAACAGCAGAGTCCCGAGCTGTTCAAGCAGGTAGCGTCTGACTTCAAGGCCCTGTCTGGCGTGGGCAACAGCCAGCGTGAAGGCTATCGCGTAGCCGGAGCTGATGAAAAACCGCCCGAGAAACTGGGTGATTTCGCCGTGGTCGGTCCGGTGGATGAGGTGGGTCCCGGCGTGATGCGCTACGTGGACCGCGAAGGCAACAAGGTCGTCGTGGCGCAGCGTGACAACCCTGAACTGTATAAGGCTGCCAAGGATGCATTCACCAGCCTGACCGGTTTGAGCAAAAGCGAAGGTGAGGGCTATCGCAGGGCCGGTGACAACGAAGTGTGGCCGCCTGTGTTCGGCACCACCGTCGGGCCGCTGAATGAAGCAGGCCCAGGCACCATCCGTTACGAACACAATGGCGAAAAGGTCGTGGTTGCCCGAGACGATAATCCAAAGCTGTTCGACTACCTCGCGGCCTTGCAAACCGTCGTGTCCGATCCGGAAAAAAGAACGGCGCTGGAAACGGCTGTCAACGAGGGGCAACTTCTGGCAGACGGCAACACCCCGATCCCGAAACTGGGCGACATTACCGAGTTCACCTGGGTGACCGGCCAGGAAGACAGCCAGATCAGTTACAAGAATCAGGCGGGCGAGCGGATTGTCGTCTCCGAAGCCCTGACGCCCGAGCTGTTCGAGAAGGTCAGTACGCTCAATGACGCGTGGACAAAGATTCACAGTAGTGAGGCGGAAGGTTACAAACTGGCTGGTCCGAATGACTTCCTGAAAAACAAAGACATTGTCATCGGCTCGCCGGACGAATTGGGCGACGGCCTGATCCGGTTTGCCAACGGTGATGACAAGTTCATCGTATCGCAAGACCAGAGCCCGCAACTGTACGACGATGTCGTGGCGAAATGGAACGAGCTGGGTTCGGGCAACATCGAAGAGACGCGCACCCGTCATAACTTGCCTCCCGCTGCCGAACTGGACCTGATGGGCCAGAAAACCGGGGTGAAGGCCGATAAGGACGATGAAAATTCCCCCGAGCTGAATGTGGGCGAACTGGCGACCAAAGAGCTGCTGGATCAGTACCGCGAGGGCGTCAAGAACGGCGACATCGCCAAGGATGATCCGCGCGCCAAGCTGGTGAGGGCCATCGAAGCGCAGGCCGCCTATGACAACGGTCGCGGGCTGACGGGTTATGAAGAGGCGCAAGGCGCATTCGGTGGCACCTGGCGGGAATTCGACAGCAAGCAGACTCAGCTGAGTTCGGCGGACATGCACGACATCATCGATGGCGGCAAACTGCAGGAACAGCTGACGACGCTGTTCTCTGATCCGACCGTGCAGCAGGATTACCAGACCAAGATGACCGACGCGCTCGGCAAAGTGCCCGACAAGGACGCCATCAAGCAAAAGCTGATCGACCTGACTGCCAATCCCGATTACGTGCTGTACCTCAAGGACCTCAAGGCACAGGGACTTGGACAGGAAGCCCAGAAGGACCTGAGCGACACCCTGTCATCGCTGGCACTGGTCGACCCCGAGGCTGCCAGCAAAGCCGCGCAGTCGATTCAGGCAGATGGTCTCACCAGTGATCTCAATGACCTGGTCGCCGACCCGTCGAAAATCAGTGACGAAAACAACGCGCTGGCCACCAAGGATCTGTTCGGCCTGCTCAAGGGCGAACTCAAGGGCATTCTGGTTGACCTGCCCCGCCACCTTCAGCCAACGTTCGAAAAATTCATCCAGGAAGGCGTCGTCGGCAACGCCAAGACCGAGGACATCGCCAAGGCGCTCAAGGAAGTCGGCAAGGCTTACCAGGAAAAAGGCTCAGTGAGCGAGGCCGACATCAAGACCGCGCTGTCCAAGCCTTACATTCCAGTGGCGGATCGCGGCAAACTCGGAGAGATCTTCAACACCCTCAACAGCAAAGGCGTCATGGGCTCGGTGGCTGCGGGCGTGTCACTGTTTTCGGCCATTTACCAAATGGTGGGTAAAGGGGGAAAACTGGGCGAAACGCCCCTCCAGCGTCTGAGCATCGCGAAGGACTTCATCAGTTTTGCAGGCGGCGCCAGCCATTTCGTCAAACTGGCGGACAAGGTGGGCGACCTGATGGGCAAAGGCGGCCTGGTCGATCTGCTGGGCCTGGACAAGACCGTTCCGGAAATCTGGGGCAAGTCGGACATGAAGCCGCCCAAAGTCGAAGTCAGCCCCAGTGGCCTGAGTGCCGAGCGGCTCGCCGAGATACGCTCTGCGCTGGACATCACCGACAACCAGCGCATGGACCTGATAGGCGACCTGACCGGCAATGCGCAGGCCGAGCACAAGGCCGTTGAAGGAATCTCTCAGCGCCTGGACAGCGAGGTCAAGCTCAAGCCCGGTGTCTCGGCCAAGATTGCAGGCTCAGTCGTCAAAGTGCTGGGGCCGGCAACGGATCTGGCTGGCGGTTTTGCCGACATCGTGCTCGGCGCCTTTACCATCAAGGACGGCGTCAAGTCCGGTGACAAGCTGGCGCAGGCAGCGGGAGGTCTGCAGATCGCGGGTGGCGCATTCGGCGCGTCTGCCGGGGTGCTGGGTACCGCTGCGCTGGTCGGCGCAGGCGGAGCAGCCGCCACCGCACTGGCCGGGCCATTCTTTTTGGTCGGGGTGGTCATCGCCGTGGTCGGCGGGATCATCGGTTACTTTGTCGACCACAACAAGAAACAGAAGGCGTCCGAGAAAGAAAACGACTGGTATCGCGAATTGGCCGCCGATGGCCTGTTGCAGGCCGATTGGGGCGACAAGGTGGAATACGCGCATTACTCGATCCACCATTATCGCGAACGCGAAGCGCCCGAAGACGACAGCCTGTTCCGCTTCCAGCGCGCCGAGTGGGAACATTTTGACGAAACGCCGCAGAAGAAAGGCTCGTCCAGCAACCGTCTGGATGAAACGCTGCACGTGGAGTACGGTGAGCCCCACAAATCACCGGACGCCCAGAAGCGTGACGATCTGAGAAACGCTCCGCGCTGGGGCGGTTCGAAAGTCTGATTCGCGTTTCAACTGAGTTGCAACCCGAAAGCCGCTTTCCTGAAAGCGGCTTTCTGCCGTTCACTTGGCAAACAACTGGCTCATGTCCTTGAAGGCCTTGAACTCCAGCGCGTTACCGCACGGATCGAACAGGAACATGGTGGCCTGCTCGCCGACCTGCCCTTTGAAACGGATGTAAGGTTCGATCACAAATTGCGTGCCCAGCGACCTCAGGCGCTCGGCCAGCGCTTCCCATTGCTCCCAATGCAGGATGATGCCGAAATGCGGAACCGGCACGTCATGCCCGTCTACTGCATTGCTGTGGACGTGTTCCTGCGACGATGTCTTCCGGTGTTCGTGGATCACCAGCTGGTGCCCATAGAAATCGAAGTCGACCCACTGCTCGCTGGATCGACCTTCAGCCAGGCCAAACACTTCGCCATAAAAACTGCGCGCAGCAGCAAGGTCATACACAGGTATCGCCAGATGGAAAGGTGAAAGGCTCATTGCAGGCTCCGGGCTCAGGTCGGTTGGACAGGACGTCGGCGCGTCCTTGTTGGTAACGCCGGCCCCATCATATGCACGAGGACTCAACACTAAAATCAATATATATTTCTCGAATACACAAAAGAGATTTATCAATGATTCGCGAGCTCAAGACCCTGGTAGCCGTTGCACAGGCCGGAACCTTTGCCGCGGCAGGCAACCGAATCGGCCTGACCCAGGCGGCCGTCAGCGCGCAAATGCAGCGTCTGGAGGCGGAACTGGGCTTTGCGTTGTTCGAGCGCAAGGGGCGTTCGGCGCAGCTGAATCGCATGGGTCACCAGACCCTGCTGCAGGCGCAGGAACTGATCCGGCTCTACCACAATCTGGGGTCATCTCCTGCCGGGCAGCCCGCCGTGCTGCACCTCACGATCGGTGCCATCGCCTCCATGCAATGCTCGCTGCTACCGGACGCGCTGGCGGCCTTTCACCGTTTGTGGCCGCAATGCCGGACGCGGGTCATTCCGGGTGTTTCCATGAATCTGGTCAATCAGGTGGATGCAGGCGAAATCGATCTGGCGGCGATCATCCGACCGCCCTTCTCGCTGCAAAGCGATTTGCGCTGGACCAGTCTCGCGCAGGAGCCCTATCGCCTGATCGTACCGGCTGAAATACCGGGCGATGACTGGATGCAGTTGCTCTCGTCACAACCCCTCATTCGTTATGACCGTTCTTCGTTTGGCGGCCGTCAGGTGGATCGCTTCCTGCGCCAGATGCCGTTCAGCGTCCGGGAGGTCTGCGAACTGGATGAACTGGAGGCCATTATCAAGCTGGTCGCCCGTGGTCTGGGCGTGGCGCTCATACCGCAAACGGCCAGTCACCATCCGTGGCCTGAAGGTATCCGGGCGCTGGACCTTGGCGAGCAGACCTTTCATCGAGACGTGGGCCTGGTGCACCGCGACCGGCAGAGCCTCAACGAGTCGACCACCACGCTGATCGATCTCCTTCAACGCCCCGCCCGTTGCGTCGAGACTGACAGCGGTCAGGCAGATGAGATTGAAAAAGATCGAACTCGCCGTTTCGTCGCCCTCTCCAAGGAAGACAATCATCAGTGAGGAATAAACATGAGTAATGACCACGCGAAACCTCAAGGCAAGGCTTCGGAAGACCAGCCGTACACCCCCACCGTCGACCAGTCCGGCGAGCCTGTCGAGGTCGTGCGCAAGGACATCGACAATCAGGATTCACCTGCCGAAGGCGTCGACAAGATCATCACCCCGACCTCCAACCGCGAAAAGGAACAGGACGCCGAGACGCTCAAGGAAAAGAATCGCGAAGTCGAGGCCAAGCTGGCCGGGCGGGAGTAAGCGCGCGGGCGCAAGGGCAAATCAGCCCGCGAGCAGCCCTTGCAGCGCCAACGCATCCCCCACTGCCGCACCGCTGGCGGTATTGTCGAACAGGCACCAGGGCGCTGCGCCTTCCTCAACGGAACGGCGTAAATGCTCGGCAATCGTCACCAACCGCTCGGCACCATACGGGCTGTGGTAAATCTGCGGCGAACCGTGAAGCCGCCAATAGCGCACACCTTGCCAACCCGCTGGAACGTCACCACCTGACACCGGTGACGGATCGGCGGCGACCTGCCCGATACGTTGATCGACCAGCAGCGACTGCGCCTGCCGCCACGACGCGTGGCGCGGCTCGAGCACCACATGCCCGGCGTAGTACCGGCGCAGTAACGAAAAAAAGCGTTGTGCGATCTCAGGGTCATAGCGAAATGAGGGTGGCAGCTGGATCAACAGGCACCCCAGCTTGTCACCCAACTGCGTGCACTGTTCGATAAATACCCTTAGCAGGCTTTCGCAGTCATGCAGACGCAACTCGTGGCTGAGGGTCTTGGGCAGCTTCACGGAAAATCGAAAATCTTCAGGTACCGACTCGGCCCAGCGGGCATACGTCTGCGGCCGATGAGGCCGATAGAACGAGCTGTTGATTTCCACCGCATTGAAGCGGGTTGCATAACGCTGCAGATGAGTGCCGTCATCAGGGAATACGGGCCAATATTGACGCGCCAGGCTCCAACCCGCGCAGCCGACAAGTAACGGGCTCAATACAACAGCCTCGCGGCCTCGCGCATGAAGATTTCCACGGTCTTGGGGCCTACGCCATCAAACGCCAGCAGGCGCTTCTCGAAATCCGCCCGGTCATCACTGGCCTCGTAAAGGTCGAGAAGCTTGCCGCCGTATTCCTCGTTGAGTTTATTGGCCAGTGCCAGCAACCGTTCGGCAGTGGACTCGTCATAGCGTACGTAATGCGCCTGCCCCAGCATGGCGACCAGTTCACGATGCGTACAGCTTGCCAGCTTGCGAGGCGTATCACGCCCCCTGTGCTCGACGATCACGCGGTAGGCTTCGCAGGCGATCTGGGCCTGGATCCTTTTGCCTATCAGAAAACTGGCGATCAGCCATTTGAACAGGGATTTCTCCTTGTCCTCGCTGAAATCGATCTGCAAGTCTGAGGCAGTCACGGACAGGGTCATGAGGATTACTTGCTCTGCCCGGATTCGCCCTGCTGCATCTGCACCGACGACTTGCTGCCGTCGGTGTTGTCCCTGGTCTCGTTACCCGAGTTGTCGAAGCAGCCGTGCAGGGCCAACAGACAGAAAAAACCCAGGCAGATCGCTGGCTTGCTCATGTGAATACTCCTGATCACTTCATTGCATTGAAAGGCCGCGACGGGTGAAACGTCACGCCTTCCCTAGCAGACAATCAGGCTGCCTCAACGGTTTGTTCAGTGCGTCCCACGGCACGACCAACGGTAGCGACACTCGGTATCAAGGCCCACCGAACAGCAGGGTCCAGTAAACGCCATAGTCGGTCTGTACGCCGGTCGCATACGCCACCCCGACCTCGGTGAACATCGGGTTCATGAGGTTCGCGCAGTGTCCGGGGCTGGCCAGCCAACTGGCCATGGCCTTGCTGGCCGTACTTTGCCCGGCCGCAATGTTCTCGCCGATTTGCCGACCGCTGTAGCCCGCCGCACGCGCCCGGTCAGCGGGCGAGTCCCCATCGAAACCGCGGTGCTGAAAGTAGTTTTCGCTGGCCATCGATTGGCTGTGGCCCTGAGCAGCCAGTTCCAGCGTGGCGTTCCAGACCACAGGCCGTGCCGCTGCAAATAGCCGTTTGCCGCACATCCGGGGTTTGGAACGCACTTCGTTGACTTGTGCGAGCAGCAGCTTGCCCGGCGAACGGGTGTCGCTCAGCTTGCTGTCGATCAACGGGCGGGCCAGCACGACGCGCCAGTCGTTGCGCTCTCGAGTGATACCGATGTCAGCGTACTGAGCATCCAGCAACGCGCCACAGTAACGCGCCTTGAGCATGCCGAACGCTTCGTTGGCATCCTGCGCGCCCGCCAGACGAATAGTGCGCACGGTCACCGCCTGATAGCCTGCTGCCTTCAAGGCATCGCGTGAACTGCCGTTGAAGACGATGGGCAGCGTGACGCCACCATTCAATGCCAATGGACGAGCCGCCTTGGGGGGTCGCGCGTCACAGCGCTGCGGCTGCGCCCGATAGGCATTGATGCTCTGGACCAACTGCTGTTCATCACTGGCCATCGCAGGCACGGCAAACAAGAAAGCGAACGAAATCAGGCAACGCCGGATAGGCCACGGGAAACGGAGGTGCTTGCGCATGATCGGCACGGGCTCTGGAGGATGGGGAACACCGGAACGGCAGAACTGGCCGGCAGGCTGCAGCTCTTTTTTCAGGGCCCGAATAGGACTGTGCAACGGACCCATGGTTCATGCCGGCACAGCGCCACGGCCTAGAGTTTTCCGATGTCCCCCGTCGCCTCGCCCAGACTGGCCAGCGTCTGTTCGATGTCCAGCACAGCGTGATCCAGCTTGACGAACGACTGCTGCAGCGCCTCCAGATCATCGACCGTCTGATGGCCGCGCAGATGCGCCACTCGCTCAAGCTCGCTGCGCTCAAGGCCTCGAATGTCGTCGCGCAATCGCTCCAGCGTTACCCGGACGGCCTCAAACTGCTCATGACGTTCATGTTTCACTTTGCAACTCCCATCATCGGAAGGTTTTGGTTTACGGCTCACACCGTGCAGAAATTCAGAGCGCGGATCCGGGATGCCATCCCAGCTGACGCCTGATCATCCGACGATAGGGCGTGTCGATCTGCTCGGGAACCCGCTCGATATAATCGCGCGCATGCTTGAGCGTTTCGCCGGTCAGCCCCGAGAGGTACGCCACCGTATCCTCGACCGATGGGACGCGGCCTTCGATGCCGTCGAACCGGGGCGGCAATGCCGTCCAGATGACGGCGTTGATCCGCCGGTTCCACGCCCACTCCATCAAGGCACCGACCGGCTTGCGCGAAACCAGCAGACTGGCCACCGCACCTTCGCGCTGCTCAGGGATCTGTTCACGGTCACGCAATGCCGCACAGGCCTCCTCGACGCTGGGCACCGCCAGCAACGCCCAGCACACCTTGACGGGCGGCGCGTTCAAACAAATGGCGGTAGACAACTCGCCCCCGTCCGCCACTCGCGAAAACTCGATCGGCAGCGCAGGACCGTCCCCGTACCAGTCACCCGCCAGCGCAAGCGAGCCCGGCTCCCAGATCAATGACCCCCAGCCCAGACATGCAATATTCAAGGTCCAGCCCTCACAGATTCATCCGGATACCGCAACTGTGACAACGCACCTGGCCGATTCTCCCTTGCATGACCAACGTTTCACTTCCTGAGACCGCCTGTCAGGACCGAGGATCATCGTTTTGAATTTCCCCTTTGAATCAAGATCATTTTTCAGACAGGCACCGGCCAGACCCATCCGGTGCCAACTGTCGGCCATGGGAGCCCTGAATGAAGGAATTGATGACAGCGGTCACTGAGCAAAAACGGGATGCAAAACATTCACTGACGAACGATATCGCCAGCAAAGTGAAACAGATTTTCAGGCTGATCGTCCGGGAGCTTCGCCCGGAAGCCCCACGCAGGCGTCTGCTGGAGCGCTGCCGTAGGCGGCGCGAAGAAGACTGAACCCTGGAACATTCCATCGGACGTTCCTCAGGCATCGCTCCAGAACCGAAGCAGGCCGAGCCCTTGCCTTCGATCAGGACACTTGGCCGAAAGTCAGAACCAACCGCCACTGCAAGGCTCTGAACCTCATAACGCTGAACCTCATACGCCGCAGCCGCTGAAAGGAATCACGCCCCATGGCCAGTCACGAAAAAGCGTCACTACGACGCGCGATTACCGCTCCGATGCTGATGCTGTTCATCCTTGGCGACGTGCTCGGCGCTGGCGTCTATGCGCTGGCCGGCACCATCGCCGGACGCGTGGGCGGAGCCATCTGGGCGCCCTTGCTGATCGCACTGTGTTTTGCCCTGCTGACGGCAGCGTCCTACGCGGAACTGGTCACCAAGTACCCACGGGCGGGCGGCGCTGCGGTGTATGCCGAAAAAGCCTTTGGCAAACCCCTGTTGTCCTTTCTGGTGGGCTTCTCGATGATCGCGGCGGGCGTCACCAGCGCAGCAGGACTGGCCGTTGCGTTCGCCGGTGACTATCTGCAAGCGCTGATCAGCGTGCCTCCGCAATGGGTCTGTGTCGGGTTTCTGGTGATCGTTGGATTGTTGAATGCGCGAGGCATCAAGGAGTCGTTGGGAGCCAACCTGCTGATGACCACCATCGAACTGAGCGGACTGGTCATGGTGATCGCTGCTGCTGCCTGGTTCGTCGGTCAGGGTCAGGGCGTCCCGCAAAGGGTGTTCGAACTGGACACGGCCTCCCCTGCCACGGCCATTCTGGCGGCATCGTTGCTGGCCTTTTATTCCTTCGTCGGCTTCGAAACTTCCGCCAACCTGGCTGAGGAAATCAAGGATGTGCGCAAGGTCTATCCCCGCGCCCTGTTCGGTGCCCTGCTGATTGCAGGCGCTGTGTATGTGCTGGTCGGCGTGGGCGCGGCCATGGTATTGCCGGTGGATCAGTTGAAGGACTCGCAGGCACCGCTGCTGGATGTCGTCAAGGCGTCGGGCCTGGGAATTCCGTCACCCTGGTTTGCGTTGATTGCGCTGATTGCGGTCGCCAATGGCGCGTTGTTGACGATGATCATGGCCAGCCGGCTGACCTTCGGCATGGCGCGCGAAGGGCTGCTGCCTGCGCTTCTGGGCAATGTGCTGCCGCGTCGACGCACACCCGGCGTTGCCATTCTGGTCACCACAGGGGTTGCCATCGCGCTGTCGTTCACCAGCACCCTGACCACGCTCGCCGAAACGGTGGTGCTGCTGTTGCTGTTCGTATTCCTCAGCGTCAATGTGGCCGTGCTGGTGCTCAAGCGTGACAAGGTCGAGCCTGCACACTTTCAGGTGCATGGGGCGATTCCCGCCCTTGGGATACTGTCCTGTCTGTTACTGTTGACTCAGCAAGGGCCGGAAACATGGCTGCGGGCCGGGGTCATGCTGGTGGTCGGTGCGGTGCTGTACGGCCTGACCCGGCTGGGCAGGCAACAGGCTGTTTCACATCTCAGTGAGTAGGCTCGCCACGGCGAGCAGGGTCGCGACTGAACCATCGGTGCAGCAAGCGCTCCAGGTCGTCGATATAAGTGAAGGCAACAGGCACGACCAGCAGGCTCAACGCGGTCGAGGTCATCAACCCGCCGATCACCGCAATCGCCATCGGCTGTCGGAAACTCGCATCAGCACCCAGCCCCAAGGCAATCGGCATCATCCCCGCGATCATTGCAAGGGTGGTCATGATGATCGGGCGAACCCGCTTGTGGCAGGCATTGATCAGGGCATCCACCACTGAAAGGCCCTGCTTTCTGATGCCCATCACCGAATACTCGACCAGCAGAATCGAGTTCTTGGTGACAATGCCCATCAGCATCACGAGACCGATCAGGGACGGCAGGCTCAGCATGCCTCGGGTGAGCAGCAAGGCGACAAAGGCGCCGCCCACCGACAGCGGAATGGCAAACAGAATAGTCAACGGCTGGAAGAAATCGCTGAACAGCAGCACCAGCACCACGTAGACGCAAACCAGACCAATGATGATGGCCATGCCGAACCCGCCCATCAGCTCGGCCATGATCTCTGCGTCGCCTGTCTCGATCAGTCTGACGCTGGACGGCATCGACTGGATGGCCGGTAAGGACCGGGCGATAGCCAGTGCCTGGCCGAGCGGCATGTGACCCAGGTCGGCGCTGACATTGGCATAGCGACGTCGGTCATAGCGGTCGATCTGGGTCGGGCCGCTTTCCACACTCAGATTTGCGACGCTCGACAGAGGAACCAGCCCGTCCCGGCCACGGACCCGGAGACCGGCAATGGTGTCCAGATCCTGCCGCGCAAGTTGTGGAATACGCACTTGGATCGATATCTGACGGTTATCCAGGTTCAGCTTGGCCATCTGCGCATCGAAGTCACCATTGGTTGCGATGCGCAACGTTTCGCCGATGGTCGCCGTGGTGACGCCGCGCTCCGCCGCCTGGCGGGCGTCCGGTCGGACTACGATTTCCGGGCGCTCCAGACTTGCGGTCGAGGTGATGTTGGCGAGGCCCGGTACATCACGCAATTCACGCTCCAGCGCCTGCGCCGTCGCCTTGAGCGCCGCCGGGTCATCACTGGAAAGGATCAGTGCCATCTTCTCACCCAGACCACCCGTGCCCAGCGAGAACCGCGCACCCGGCACGTCATGCAACACCGTGCGTATCCGGTTTTCGATATCGGTCTGACCGGCACGCGCGCCACGGGCAGACAGCACCAGGGTCATCGTGGCGCGGCGCAATTCGGCTGCCTGGGTCTGTCCGTGCCCGGCAGACTGAGCCACCCCTACCGTGCTGAACACATGCTCAATGCCCGGAATGCCCTTGATGGCCTGGCTCACCGCCTCGACCGTCGACTGGGTCGCCGCCAGACTGCTGCCCGGAGGCAGTTCCACGTTGATATTGCTGTACCCCTTGTCGGACGCTGGAATCAAGCCCGTCTCCAAAAGCGGAACCATGGCTATCGACGCGACAAACACCAACAGGGTGGCTACCAGGGTCAGGCCACGATGCTTCAGGCACCAGCGCACCCAACCCAGATAGCGCGTCATCAGCGCACCCTCAGCCGTTTCCTGCCTGGCTTCATGGGCCTTGAGCAGATAAGCCGCCATCATCGGCGTGAGTATCCGCGCCACCAGAAGCGAGGACAGCACCGCCACCACCGCCGTCCAGCCAAACTGTTTGAAGAACAGGCCGGGGACGCCACTCATCATCGCGGTGGGCAGGAACATCACCACCAGGGTCATGGTGGTTGCCATGACAGCCAGAGCAATTTCAGTCACGGCGTCACCCGCAGCCTGCTTGATGGGTTTGCCCATGCGACTGTGCCGCTCGATGTTCTCGATCTCGACAATGGCATCGTCCACCAGAATGCCGACGATGACTGCCAGCGCGAGCAGCGTCAGGGTATTGAGCGAGTAACCGAGCCAGTTCATGACCAGAAACGTCGGCAATACCGACAAGGGCAACGCCGATGCAGAGATCAGCGTGGCACGCCAGTCGCGCAGAAACCACCACACCACCAGAACGGCCAGCAACGCCCCTTCGTACAGCATGTGCATAGAGCCTTCGTATTGCTCGCGGGTGTAGTCGACAGTGCCGGAGACCTTGGTAAAACCGAGGCTCGGGTCAGCGGACCGAAGCTGATCGAGCGCTTGCATCACGTCTGCCGCGACGCGGGTCTCATCGAACCCCTTGGCGCGAAACAACCGAAACCCGACTACCAGCTTGCCATCGAGCGTCGCGATCTGGGTACGATCCGCGTAGGTATCCTTGACCACCGCCACCTGATCCAGATTCACGCGTCGACCATTGCTCAGCACCACGGGAAGGCTATTGAGCTCGTCCGCCTGCCTTATGGTGGCGATGGTCCGCAAGGCCTGCTCGGCCCCGCCCATTTGCCCTCGCCCGCCAGACGACTCCTGCTCGACGCTCTTCAAGGCACGTGAAACGTCCGCAGCGGTCGCGCCCTGTGCAGCGAGGCTTGCGGGATCGACTTCCACCCGCACCTGGCGCTGCACACCGCCGACGCGCTCGAACTTACCGATGCCCGGCACGCTCAATATCGTCTTGCTCAACGTGTCGTCGACAAACCACGAAAGCGCCTCTTCATCAATGCGCGAAGAAGACACCGCATACAGCAATGTCGCCTCATCACTGCCAACACGAACTGCGCTGATGGACGGCTGTTCCAGATCGCTGGGCAGGTCGGATCGCACGCGGTCTACGGCATCCTTGGCCTCGATCAGGGCATCGGAGAGCTTCTTCTCCAGAATGAACTCAACGTTGATAGTGACCAGCCCGTCAACGATGGAGGTGCTGACGTGCTTGATACCGGACAGCGTCGCCAGGGAGTTCTCGACCTTGCGCGCCACCTCGGTTTCCAGTTGCGCCGGAGCCGCGCCCGGCTGGGTCAGTGAAATGACCACGGTAGGCAAGTCGAGATCAGGCATGTTGGCAATGGGCAAGGCACGAAAGCTCAGGATGCCTGCCAGTGACAGCAGCATAAAAAGCAGGATCGAAGGGATGGGGTTGCGAATGGACCAGGTGGCGAAATTCATGACTTACTCCTTCCCTTGCAACGGTGCGGCAGCAACGTGAACCAGGTCACCGTCATTCAGAAAACCGGCGCCCTGCACCACCACTCTGTCGCCCGCGCTGATCCCGGAAACGATCTCGACATCGCTGACATGTCGCCTGCCAACTGTCACGATCTGCAGACTGATGCGGTGATCGTCGAGCACTTTGGGGACGTAGCTGCGGCCGTCACGAATCACTACGCTTGCCGCAGGAACGACCACTGCAGGACGCTCTGTCAGTCCGATTCTGCCTTTGGCGTACATGCCCGAACGTGCCGTACTGCCGGAGTCGATGTCGGCATAGGCCAGTCCCAGCCGGGTCTGAGTGTCCAGACTGGGGGCCAGCTCACGGACGGTGGCGGAAGCCGACGTGCCATCAGGCAATTCGAGATCGACAGGCTGGCCGGACTGCACCTGAGTCATTTGTGCCGCACTCAGTTCGCCACGCCACTCCAGCCGGCTTTGACGAATCAGGCGAAATAATTCCTGTCCATTACCGTACACGGCGCCCGTTGTGGCGCTGCGTGCGCTGATCACGCCATCGTCCGGTGCAACCACACGGGCATAGCGCAGCTGCAACTGCGTGCCGGTCAGCTGTGCCCTGGTGACATCTGCCTGGGTTTCATACTGAAGCACGTCCTGATCGCTCATGCCGCCTGTACCTTTGAGCAGCAACGCACGCTTGCGGTTGGCATCGGCCTGAAGCCAGTTGGCCTTGAGACGCGCTTCATCGGCGCTCAACAGATCGGCATCGAAGGTGGCGAGCAACTGCCCCCGTGTGACGTGATCGCCTACATTGACGCGCAAGTCGGTAAGCCGCAGATTGGAAACCTGAGCGCCGATCACGGCTTCTTCCCAGGGTGCAACAGAACCACCGGCTTCGATGATCCCGGGCCAGAGGGTGTCGACCGCCGAGGCGACGGTCACGGTCAGCGCCGGAGCAGGCAGGCTGGCTGACGGGGTCGCTTCAGTCGGCCTCATATAAAGCACACCGGCGATGATCAGCATCGCGCACGGCACGATCAGGCTCAGTGACCTGCGGCTGAAGGCCAGGATCAATAACTTATTCATGAGAAGTGGTGTCCGGGGTCAAGGTGATAGCGGTGCCCGTGGCTTTGACGAGCGCGATCCAGGCTTGTCCCTGATCGCGCAGGGCGGAGATTTCGGCATCCTGTGCCGACGCAAACTGCCGACGGGCGTCTTCCAGCTCGAACAGACTGATGGCCCCGGCTTTCCATTGGTCATCACTGACCTTGAAGGTGGTGCGGGCGGCGCTGACACCTTCCTGTGTGGACAGCACCCGCGACGCTGCCGAGGCTTGCGCGGCCAGCGCGTTCTCCACATCCTCGACAGTTGTACGTAGCGTGCCTCGCAAACTGGCGCTGGCGCGCCGATAACGAGCCTGGGCACTTTTCACATTTGCCGCACCCGCCCCGCCATCGAAGAGCGGACCGGTCAGGCTCGGTCCGATGGACCACGTGTTGAAATCGAGGCTGGAACCTGCCGCACGAATCCATTGCCCGGTCAGCGCAGCCGCCAGGTCGATACGCGGCAGTCGATCAGCGCGGGCCACGGCGATATCGGACCAGGCGGCGGCCATTTCGCGTTCTGCCGAGATGATGGCGGGATGCGATGTCAGCATTGTCGCGGATAACTCAGGTTGCGCTTGCGGTGCCCGAGGCATGGACACCGGCTCGGCGCTGTCCCCAGCGGCGGGCGCTCCGATCAGAAGGCGCACTTTATCGGCCTCTTCACCGCTCAGCGCGACCAGCGCATTGACCTGGCGGGCACATTGATCAACCTGAGTCGCCAGACTGGTGCGCGAGCCTGCAAGGCCGGTCAGCAGACGAGCCTCGTCAGCGGGCGCAGCCAGCCCGGCGTTCATGCGCAGCCGGGTCAGCGCCAGGGTCTTCTCGCGGGAAGCAATATCGTCTACCCACACGCGCCGGGAGTTTTCGCATGCGCGCAGAGAAAGCACGTCATTTGCCACATCCGCTGCGAGGGTCAGACGCGCCGACGCTGCGTCTGCGGTGCGGGCATCGAGGTGATCGCGCGAAGCCTCGATCGATTGACTGACTCGCCCGAAGAGATCGAGCTCCCAACTGAAAACCGGGCCAGCCGAGGTCGAGGTACTGAGTGCTGTCACGCCCGAACGAACCGGCGAGGTATTCTGGCTCTTCGCCCGCCTCAGGCTGGCGTCCAGATCGATCGCAGGCAGCGTCGCCGCTTCCTGCACGTTTACGCTCGCCCTGGCTTCGTCCACGCGACTCAATGCCTGTAACAAGGTCGGGTTGTCAGCGAATGCGTCCCCGATCAGAGCGTCGACCGCTTTATCGTTCAAGAGATGCCACCACGCCGCATCCTGCAACGCCTGCTGACCGTTTGCCGCAGAACGCTGCTCAGTCCAGTCGGCAGGAGTCGGCAGAGTCGGTTTGACGTAGGCGGGCTGCAACGCACAACCGCCTGACGCCAACAGGGCCATACTCAGGGTGTGCAGTGATAATCGCCAATACCACGGATGCGCGGACGAGCGACGTCCGCACGGGTTTGCGCAACACAGAATTCTGGAAGTCATTGGGATAACCGGATGTAAGCGCACGTCAAACCGTCAACGGCTGTCGCAGCGCGTGCCAACGTCGTCAGTTCACTATCGAGACCCGCCCGTGATCAATGAGAAACCACAAGATCCGATATCGGGTTGCGCCACCGATCCTCGATCCTGGCGTCGTCTGCCCGATACCCGAGCGCGATGACCAGCGGAATGACAGCACCACGCGGGATATTCAGCAGTCTGGCAACCTGTGAGGCGGAGAACCCTTCCATGGGGCAGGTATCGATCCCTTTTGCCGCGGCACCCAGCATGAGGGTCTGAGCGGCAAAGATAGCGTTGCGGGCCGCCCACTGACGGCCGCCGACAGGGCCTACGGGAATCAGCGACAACGTCGGACGAAACAGCGTGGCGAGCGCGACGAGCGGTGACCACAGGACGGACGACCCGACGCCGAGAATTTTCTTGAACATGCCTATTTGCTTGCGATAGTAGACCTTCGAGTTTTCGCCCAGTACCCGTGAGCCTTCGACATGTTCGAGCTGGGCCTTGGCGGTACGCAGTCCCAGTGCGGGGCTGGCAACGACCACAATGAATTCGGCTGCCGTTGCAGCGGCTTTCTGCCCGTTGCAGGCCTCCGCCATGCTGGCCTTCAACACAGGGTCGCGAATCCAGTGCAATTGATAGGGCTGCATGTTGCCACTCGAAGGTGCAAAAGCCGCTTCCGCCAGCAGGGCCTGCACATCACTTTCTGCAACAGGGGTGGCGTTGAATTTTCGGACGGCTCGACGAAAGTGATTCGCGGCCTGAAAGGCTTCCCACGCAAGTACGGGATCAGGTGTGTTCATGATTCGATTCTCGGTACGTGAAGAACGTTGTGTTTTCACGACTCAAATCGTAAGTTAATACTTAGTTTTTAAAAACTCATGTTCCGGAGCGCCCAATGAGCAAGAGCCGCTTTCCCGTCAAACCCAGAAAGATCCCGGCTCAGGCGCGTTCTCGCGCAACGGTCGATGCCATTATTCAAGCAGCGACTTACATTTTGACCAAGGTAGGCTGGGACGGTCTGACCACCAACGCCATTGCCGAACGCGCAGGCGTCAATATCGGTTCGCTGTATCAGTTTTTCCCGAACAAAGAGGCGATCATTGCCGAGTTGCAGCGACGCCATGCCGCTGACACACGCACTGACCTGCTTGAGGTATTGCACGTTCTGCCGGCCCAACCCTCGCTCAGAGACGCTTTGACGCTGATCATCGAAATGATCGTCGCCGAACACCGCGTTGCTCCGGCACTGCACAAGGCCATCCACGAAGAGCTGCCCCGCACCGTCCGCCAGATGGAGGAGGACAAGGATTCGCTCCAGCGACAGTTCGCAGAAGTCCTGAGGCCGTTCATGAAGAACGTCCCTGACCCGGACCTTGCGATTTACCTGATGGGGATCGCGGCCCACGCGATTATCCATAACGTCACTGCAGACCAGCCCGAACTGCTCGCCCAACCGGCGTTTGTTTCAGAAGTTGTGACGCTGATCGAACACTACCTGCAACGGCCTGCGCCCGAACCGGATGCTGCAATCGCGACCTGATACGACGCAGCGACAAGGAAACGACAGTACCGCACGCACACTCGCCATTCCTTTCAAGCTCACCTCAGAGAACTGCGATGAAACGACTGTCCGTGCCCGCTGTTGCCGCCCTGTTATTGCCTGTTCTACCTTTCAAGGCCGCGTTTGCCGAATCCTCGAGCCTCAGCCTGGGCCTCGGTGCAGCCATCAACGAGAGCCCTTATGCCGGGGCCGGGACGCAGGTCAATCCGTTGCCACTGATCAGGTACGACAGCGACAGCTTTTTTCTACGTGGCATCAGCGGCGGCTATCACCTGGTCGACAACGGCGTGTTTTCGCTGGACGCCATTGTGTCTCTGAACATGGACGGCATCGACCGCGATGACTTCGGTCGCCGTGAATTGGCCAGAAACGGTATCGACCGGGATCTGCTGGAGGACCGCGACAACGGCATTGATGCAGGTCTGGCAGCCAGCCTGCGTGGCAGCGGCGGGCAGCTCGAACTGGTCGCAAAATCCGACGTCAGCGGGACCAGCGACGGTTACTCGATGAACCTTGAATACGCGTACCCGATCAGTTGGGGCGAGACGCGCTTCAAGCCTCACATCGGCGCTACACACCTGTCTGCCAATCTGGTGGACTACTACTTCGGCACCCTGAACAAGGAAGAGCAGCGTGGCATCACCCGCTACCGGCCAGGGAGCGCCAGCGTTTCCTACATTGGCCTGGGCTTCTCGCAACCCATCGGCAAACAGTGGGAAGTGTCGGGCAATATACGCTACACCAGCCTGCCGGACGAATTGACCGACAGCCCGCTGGTGGAGCACGGGACCGACAGCTCGACGTCAATGTTCATCGGCATTTCGCGTAAGTTCTGACACCTGTCAGACTGACTCATCAACGCTACAGCAGAGTTTCAGCCCCTCATGATCGAGCGTTCCCTGAGCGTGTTAATCGTCGAAGACAACCTGGCCCTGGCGGCCAACATGTTCGACTACCTTGAGGCCTGTGGTCATACGCCCGATGCAGCGCCCGACGGCAAGGCCGCCATGCGCCTGCTGCTGGAGAACACTTACGATGTAATCGTGCTGGACTGGATGATGCCGCGCATGGACGGCATCGCCCTGCTACGCCACCTTCGTCATGAAATCGGCAGTCCGGTCCCGGTCATGCTGTTGACTGCCAGGGATCAATTGGACGACAAACTGGAAGGTTTCGAATCCGGGGCGGACGATTACATCGTCAAGCCGCTGGCACTGCCTGAACTTGAGATCCGTCTGCGGGTGCTGGCGGCGCGCAGTCAGCCACGCTCCAGCGTGCGACAGACGCTGGAGGTCGGCGATCTGAGGTTCGATCTGGGCACGCAGACCATCACCCGAGCGGGAAAACAGTTGCCCTTCTCGCCCATAAGAAGAACCCTTCTGGAGGTCCTGATGCGCAACTCGCCCGACGTGGTAACGCGGACCCAGCTTGAGTCACTGGTGTGGGGGGACCGGGTGCCGGACGGCGACCTGCTGCGCTCACACATGCACTTGCTCAGAAGGACTATCGACAGCGATTGCGCAGCCGGGGACCGGCTACTGCACACGGTCTCGGGTGTCGGTTTTCGCCTGTGCGTGCTGTCATGACCGACTTCTTTGGCAGCCGCGGCAGCCTGCACCGGCTGATCAGCCTGATTCTGGTCGGTTTCGGTCTGCTGATGACGGCCGGACTGGCGACCCAGGCCTCCATGAGCCAGGACCTTATCGACCATCCGGTCTGGAAAGAACTGTTGGAGACTTCTACACAAAACGCCCTGCGAGCAACCTCACCATCAGACGTTCAGGACAGTGGCAGAATCCGGATCTGGAACGTATCGGGCGACGCTCATGTTCCTGGCATGCCTGAGGAATTCCTGACGCTGGCACCGGGTTTTTACAGCGAGGGTGATCTGGACACCGACTACTGGCTACCCGGTGATTCGGACTATGCCGTGCTGGTCACCGCGCTCGAATCCGGACGCATGATCGCCGCCATCGACATCAGCGATCTGGAGCATCAGCAAAACAGGATCGCACTGATCGGGGCCTTCTACCTGTTATTGAATCTGATACTGATCATCTGCGCGATCGCCTGGCTGTACGTACGCATGCGTCGCCCGGTTCAGGAACTGGCGCACCGCATGAAACAACTTGACCCGGAACGACCTGCGCAGCGCCTGCCTGTGCATTATGTTCAGCAAGAGCTTCAGGAGATCGCCAGCGGGATCAATGCGCATCTGGAGCGGGTCGAGCAATTCATGGCGCGTGAGCGCAGCCTGCTGGATCAGGCCAGCCATGAGTTTCGTACCCCGATTGCCGTGATCAGCGGCGCGCTGGACGTGTTGGACCGACAGGCGCTGCCCGCCAGCGCTACACCGCCCTTGCAGCGCATGCGTGCCACGGTGGAAAACCTCACGGAGATCATGGTCGCCCTGCTCTTCCTATCCCGCGAGCCGAAGGTGGCCAGAGCGGACGACCCCATCGAGCTGGACCGTCTTCTACCCGAGCTCATCAGGGATCATGAACACCTGCTGGACGGTAAGCCGGTCCGGTTCGCCATCCACATCCACGAAACCCTGACGCTGCTCGCTCCGGAAGCCATGCTGCGCATCGCCATCGGCAACCTGTTGCGCAACGCGGCCGAGAACACCTACGACGGTACCATCGCGGTCCGGCTCAAGAACGGGACTGTCAGCGTGACCGACTCCGGCGAGGGCTTCGACACCGCCGAAGCGTCCCGGCGCTACCTGAGCATGGTCAGACAGTCGACCAAAGCCGGGACCGGAAAAGGACTGGGATTATTTCTGGTGCGGCGCATCTGTGATCGTTTTCACTGGCGCCTGACGCTGGAGTCGATGCCGACGCTGGGAACACGCGCCAGTCTGGATTTCAGCCTGCGAGGTAACGAGCACGGCGGTTGACTCAAAAAAAGACCCTTGCCGGATTGTCCGGCAAGGGCCTCTCTGGATCGTGCCTGAGGTTAGCGACGCTTCATGCGGTCGATGATCACTGCCAGCAACAGGATGGTGCCGCGAATCACGTACTGGTAGAAAGTGTCGATGTTCTTCAGGTTCATCGCGTTCTCGATGATGGCCAGAATCAGCACGCCGGCGATCACGTGACGAATCATGCCGATGCCGCCGCTGAGCGAGACACCGCCCAGTACACAGGCCGAGATCACCGTCAGTTCGAAGCCCTGCCCGACCATCGGCTGGCCCGAGGTCATGCGCGAAGCCAGCACCACGCCCGCCAGCGCGCCAATCAGACCGTGCACGGCAAAGATGATGATCTTGGTGCGATCAACGTGGACACCCGCCAGCAACGCGGCTTCCTGGTTACCACCAATGGCCATGGTGTTACGCCCGTAAGTGGTGTAGTTGAGCAGCCAGCCGAAGAAGATGAAGCAGACGATGGTGATCAGGATCGGCACCGGCACGCCGTACAGCTGGCCGTTGCCGAATACGAAGAAATCTTCGTTGGAAACGCCCACCGCCTTGCCGTTGGAGAAGATGTACGCCAGGCCGCGCACGATCTGCATGGTGGCCAGCGTGGCAATCAGCGCGTTGATCCTGAGTTTGGCGATCACGATGCCGTTGATCAGACCTACGACCAGGCCCATTGCCAGAGCAGCCGATACGCCCAGAAACACGCTGTCGGTGTCGCGGATCACGATCCCGGCGATGACGCCGGAACAGGCCAGCACCGAGCCGATCGACAGGTCGAAGTGGCCGGACGCCAGACAATAGAGCATGGTGCAGGCGGCGATGCCCACGGTGGAAATCGCCAGACCCAGGCCGCGCATGTTCAAGGGCGACATGAAGTTGTCGATGAACACTGCGCAGAGCAGGAAGATGCCCACGGCGGCCAGCAGCATGACCCACTCATCGGCAAAACGGCGCAGGTTCAAGCCCTGACGGGGAGCCCGCAGGCTGGATTCGGTAGACATACGCACCTCTTTTTTATTGTTCATGGTCAGAGACCAGTTGTTCAGCCGCGCGTGCGTGGCAGAGCCAGTTGCAGGAGACGCGGCTCTTCAGCCTCGTCGCGGTTCAGTTCACCGGTGATGGCACCTTCGCTCATCACCAGAATTCGGTCGGAAATACCCATTACTTCCATCAGGTCACTGGACACCACAATCACGGCAATGCCATCGGCCGCGAGATTGTGAATGATCTGGTAGATCTCGGATTTGGCACCGATGTCGATGCCGCGGGTCGGCTCGTCCAACAGCAGCACTTTCATCGGCATCGACAGCCAGCGACCCAGAATGGCTTTCTGCTGGTTGCCGCCGGACAGGTACATGATCTGCTGTTCGGGCGATGGCGTCTTGACGTTCATGGCCTGAATCTGGCCCTTCGCGTTGTCACGCTCCCAGCGCCCCTGAATCAGGCAACCAAGGCTGACATGCCGTGGACGGGCACCGATATTGATGTTTTCGGCGACGCTGGAGAGCGGCACGATGCCTTCTTTCTTGCGATCTTCCGGACAGAGCAGAATGCCTGCAGCGATGGCGTCACGCGGCGACTTGAGGGTCAGAGGCTTGCCATCCAGTTGCAGCGAACCGGCAGTGCTGCGGGTCAGCCCGGACAGCAGACGAAACAGTTCAGTGCGCCCGGCACCGACCAGACCGAAAAAACCCAGCACTTCGCCCTTCTCGACCGCAAAACTGACCGGTTCCTGAAGTCCCGGCCCCATGAGACCGGTGACCCGCAGGCTCGGCCCCTGATGCTGACGTGGACGATAATTGTAGATGTCCTGAATATCGCGCCCGACCATGCAGGTCACCAGACGGTCATGATCCAGATCGGCCATTTGCTCGAACGTACGCACGAAGCGTCCATCCTTGAAAACCGTCACGGCATCGCAGACACGGAAGATTTCTTCCATGCGGTGCGACACGTAAAGAATCACCCGCCCCTCATCACGCAAGCGAACGATGATTGCCATCAGACGATCGATCTCGCGTGCCGACAGGCTGCTGGTCGGTTCGTCGAAGGCGATCACATGAGCATTGCGTGACATGGCCTTGGCGATTTCCACCAACTGCCGCTGACCGAGTGACAAATCACCAAGGCGCGTGCCCGGATCGATCTCGTCAGCCAGCCCTTTGAGCAACTCTGCAGCCCGACGCCGCATGGCACCGCGATTGATCAGGCCAAAACGGCTGGGCATATGGCCCAGCAGCAGGTTTTCGGCAACGGTCATCTCCGGCACCAGATGCAGTTCCTGGTGAATCACTGCCACGCCCGCCGCGATGCTGTCGGCCGTGGATTTGAACTGATGAGTCTGATCGCCGATCTGCAGGGTGCCGCTATTGGGCTGGTAAGAGCCGCCCAGAATCTTGAGCAGCGTGGACTTGCCCGCGCCGTTCTCGCCCATCAGCGCATGAACGCTGCCAGGGCGCGCTTCGAAGCTGATGTCCGACAGCGCTTTCACGCCGGGGAACACCTTGCCGATGCCGTTGAAGCGCAGGGCACCTGTTGTGGTATTCGTTTTGATAGCCTGTTGCATGACACCGACCTCCTCGCGCAATTGAGGGACCTTTTCAGGCCCCCCGTTCAGCTCACTTCCACAAACCGATCTTGGTCAGTTCTTCCTGGAAGTTGGCGCGAGTGATCAGCGTCACGTCGTCCATGGCGGTGTACTTGGGCGGCTCTTTGCCGTCCTTGATCCACTCATACATGTACTTGGCGGTGTTGTAGCCTTCCTTGTCCGGGCTGGGCAGCATCGACCCGAAGAAGCCACTTTTCTTTTTCTTCAGCTCATCGATGGCGTCAGTACCATTGATGCCGATGCCGATTACATTGTCCGCGCTGAACCCGTTGCTGGCTGTGGCGCGTACGCCGCCCAGTACGGTGTTGTCATTCATGCCGCCGATGATCAGATTCTTGGCATCGCCCGGCAGTTTGGGCAGCGCCGAGTTGGTGGCGTCCATGCTGCCTGGCACATCGAGGGTTTTCTGAGCGGTGAAGAGAATGTTCTTCTCAGGCAGACCGGCTTTTTTCAGCGCATCGACAGAACCATCCGTGCGCTTCTTGCCAGTGTCCAGTTCGTTGTAGGTGTTGATGATTGCGTAAGTACCCTTCCAATCGCTCTCATCCCACTTGCGATTCTTGGCTTCGGTGGCCATTGCGGCGCCTTGCTTCTGACCGACTTCGAACGCGGCCATGCCCAGATAAGGCACGTCTTCCATGAATTTTCCGTTGGCATCGACGAAACGGTCATCGACGGCCATGACTTTCAGCCCCAGCGCCTTGGCCTTGGCCACGATGGCAGGGCCGAGGGAAACATCAGGTGGGCAGATCACGAAGCCTTTGGCACCGTTGGCGGCAAGGTTATCGATGGCGGCAAGGGTTTTCTCACCGTCCGGCACGGCAATCTTGAGCACGGTGAAGCCGTGGTCCTTGCCAGCTTTCTCGGCAAAGGCCCATTCAGTCTGGAACCAGGGCTCTTCGGCCTGTTTGACGAGAAAACCGATCTTGATTTCGTCGGCAGCAGAGGTGATGCCACTCATGCCCATGATGGCGGTGGTGACAGCGGCACAGCACAGGGAACGAATCCCGTGACGACTCAACATAGCTAACTCCTTATTTTTATTGAATAGCTACAGCGTTCAGCAAGGTGGCGATTTCCGGACGCGGAGGCATCTGAAAACCGGTTCAATAGTCATACCATATTATGATTGACCGCAATGTAACCGAATGTCACTTGAACGGAATCAGGCGCTGAAACACGCCGGATACCGCGATCCACAACCGGCATCAGCCGGCAAAACGTGTACATTTCAGACCTGGTATGCCGACATCGGCGACCAGAACCGCCCCATCAAAATCACCATGCGCGTCGGCTGGCGCAGCGCTGGTGACATAGAGGGTTTTAAGGTCCGGACCACCGAATACGCAGCTGGTGGGATGGCTGACCGGCAGATCTATGACGCGGTCAACGCTGCCATCAGGCGCAAAGCGGATCAGGCAACTGCCGCCCCAACGGGCGTTCCAGATAAACCCTTCGGCATCCATCGCAGATCCGTCAGGCGATCCACGTGCGTGTTCGGCCGCCCAGACTGTGCGCGGTCCAAGACTGCCGTCCGGCAGAATCGGGTATTGATAGATGACCTCGTCCAGTGTGTCAGCGCTGTACAACACGTCAGCCGCGGCGTTCCACAGCAGGGTGTTGACGATGCCCTGTCGGTCCAACAGGCGCGTGACACGTGCATCGGGCTGGATCAGGAACAGCCCGCCCGAGCGGCGTACAAGCGGCACGTCGGCGCCATGGGCATCAATGTTGTTCTGCATACTGCCCAGCCAGAGACGGCCCTGCGCATCACAGCGCGATTCGTTGGCGCGGTTACCTGCCACAGGGTCGGCAACACAGAACAGCGAGAGCGAGGTCTTGGTCGAATTCAGGTCCAGACGGTAGACGCCGCTGGCCAGTGTCACCAGTGCATCGCCCTGACAGGTGGGGATAAACGCGGATACAGGCTCGGGCATGCGCCATTGGCGATATTCGCCGTCAAGGAATCTGCAGGCCAGGAAGCCTGAGATGTCAACCCAGTACAGGGCCTGCTGTTCGACGTCCCAGAAGGAGCCTTCGCCCAGCTTGAATCGGTGCTCGGAGACGGGCAGCCAGTTCATGAAAATGTCCTTTGTTATTGTTGTAAAAGGTACTTTTCAGTGTGATGAAGCATTCAATTATTCAGGCGCATGTCCAGTGTTCAAAGTGCCGCGTCAGAGGCTGTCTTCTGCCGCAGAAAATAGGTGTCGATCACCTCTGCCGCCTGCTCTATCAGACTCATGCACGCCCATACGCCCCGCCCGGAATCACGCGTGGCAATGGCTTCAGCCAGATCCCTGTGCAGGGGAAGGGTCTTGCCCAACTGGCCCGGCATCCCCGACGTCACCTCGAACGATACGGCCAGTAAAGCACCCAGCGCAGGCAGCATCTGCTCGATGAAGCGATTGTGACTGGCCGCCAGCACCGCCTCATGGAAGTGTCGATCAGCCAGGTTGTAATCACCCTTGTCAGTCACCGATGCCTCCAGCAAACGGTACGCTTCGCGAATCGCTTCAATCTGTTGCGCGGTGGCCCGGTCGCACGCCCAGCGCACGGCCATCGGCTCGATGGTTCTGCGCAAGTCCAGCAGGTCCTTCACGAAAGCCTCCGGAAGCCCCTTGCGTGCCAGCCAGCCGACGACTTGAGGGTCGAACAGGTTCCAGGAACGCAACGGCAATACGCGTGTGCCCACTTTAGGGCCAACTTCCAGCAGCCCTTTGGCCACCAGCGTCTTGATCGCCTCACGCAACACCGTGCGGCTGACGCCCAATTCTTCGCACAGTGCCGCTTCCACCTTCAGTGTCTGACCCGGCAGGACATTGCCCGCAGCAATCCAGGCACCCAGCCAATCCACGGTCGATGCGTGGAAATTACTGCTCATGTCCCGATGCCTCGTGTCCCGTTCTGTTCGAGCCGAGGCTAATCATCATACCAATGGCTGTCAAATGGACCACAGCGCTTCAAGGACCAATGCAACCCTCGCATTACTAAATAGTATTACAATTAATTTTTCAAGCAGCATTTTTTGGGCTATAAATCCTTCCATCGGATAAAAATCCGATCAAATAGTCTTACCAATAAAAATAAAAGCGGGTAGATCAGATGAAAAAGCATGCTCTTCTCAGCACCCTTGGACTGTCTCTCATGATCAGCACGTTGACCGCGCACGCCGCAACGCTGTCCAGCGAACACAGCAGCTTCGGCCAATTGCCCGATGGCACCTCCGTCGAAAAATACACCCTGCGCAACAGCCACGGCATTGAGGCCAGCGTCATCACTTATGGCGCCACCCTTCAATCGCTGATGGTCCCTGACAAAGCCGGTAAAGTGGAAGACATTGTGCTGGGCTTCGACGATGTGCAGGGCTACCAGAACAACGGCACGGTTTACTTCGGAGCCACCATCGGTCGTTTCGGCAATCGCCTGGCGGGCGGCAAATTCACGCTGGACGGCAAAACCTACCAGGTGCCGCTCAACGACAAGACCAATGCGTTGCACGGCGGCAATCAGGGTTTCGACAAGCGGCTCTGGAAAGCCGAAGACACGAAGACCGGTGATTCGGTCGGCGTGAAACTCACCTACGTCTCACCTGATGGCGAGATGGGTTTCCCCGGTACGCTGACCACCGTAGTCACTTACAGCCTGAACGAGAAAAACGAGCTGAAGATCGACTATCGCGCGACCACCGACAAGCCGACGGTACTGAACCTGACCAACCACAGCTATTTCAACCTGGCGGGCGCGGGCAGCGGCGATATTCTCAAGCAGGTCGCCACTCTGCATGCCTCGCACTACACCCCGGTCAACGACAAGCTGATTCCGACTGGCGAGCTGCCCGCCGTGAAGGGCACCCCGATGGACTTTCTCAAACCCACTGCCTTTGGTCAGCACATCAAGGACGATCATCAGCAGCTGAAATACGCCGAACCCAAGCAGGGCGGCTTCGACTTCAACTGGGTGCTCGACACCAAGGGTGACGTGAAGAAACTGGCGGCAGAAGTCAGCGATCCGCAGTCGGGTCGCAAACTGCAGCTGTTCACCACAGAGCCCGGCGTGCAGCTCTATACCGGCAATTTCCTGGATGGCAGCATCCACGGCAAGGGCGGCAAGGTGTACCCGCACTGGGGCGCTTTCACGCTGGAAACCCAGCACTACCCCGACGCGCCCAACCAGCCGAAATTCCCGAGCACCCGGCTTGATCCAGGCAAGGCCTACACCCAGACCACGGTCTTCAAATTCCTGAATAACTGACACAGCCTGTCGCGCAGCCCTTGTTGAACGAGGGCTGCGCGTTATGCTCAGTGGGTCGCGTAATAAAGGAGTACGACATCCCCCCACCCTCCGAGAATCGAGGATGACGACATGTCTGCTCAGATTGACCCTTATCGCTTGCCCGCCCTCACCCACTATCTGTCCGGTCTGGTTTTCGTCGACAGGGCGATACCGCAACACCCCTTTCCTCTCTATGCCTTTGTCAGCCATTACAACGCAGCGCTGGAATGGCTTTCACAGGACGACTTTATCGACACGATCAGGACCGAAGGCATTACGGCTGAGGGGTTCAGTGCATTTTGGGTGACGCCTCAGGCAGAAACTTGCGAACGAACCAGCCCGAAGACTGCACCACCGGCCGCAACGAAGGTCGATGGACGCGGCCTATTTGCCGATTACCTGACGTTGGCGCAGGTGTACGGCGACTGGATATCGGCGACCCGCTATACCCCGCTGAGCGTTGATACGGATTACTGATGCTTCTTCATCGCCGCCACCAGCGTGTCGACGTTGTAGCGAAACATCTTCGCGTAAGTCGCAGCAGGACCGTCCGGCGGCGACAGGGCCTCAACATACAGTTCGCCGCCAGGCTGGGCACCGCTGGCCTCGGCAATCTGCTTGACCAGACGCGGGTCACCCGAGTTTTCGAAGAAATAGGCACTTACGTGCTCGGCCTTGATCTGACGGATCAATTTCGAGACGTCTGCCGCTGACGCTTCCGATTCGGTAGACAGGCCAAGCGGCGACAGGAACGTCACGCCATAGGCGTCTCCAAAATAGCCAAAGGCATCATGCGAGGTGAGGATCTTGCGATTGGCCTTGGGTATTTCCTTGATCTGGTCGCGAGCGTACTGATCCAGGTCCCGCAACTGAGTGATGTAACGATCGCCATTGGCCTGATACAGACTGGCCCCCTCCGGGTCGGCCTTTTTCAGCGCCGTCACGATGTTGCGCACGTAAATCACGCCATTGGCGGCGCTGTTCCAGGCGTGCGGGTCGGTGATGCGCTTGCCGTCCTCGTCCATGCTGCGAGTCTTGATGCCTTCGGACAGCACCACCGGCTGGCCTTTGTAGCCTGACGCCTTGATCAGACGATCCATCCAGCCCTCAAGATGCAGGCCACTGACGAACGTCAGGTCAGCGTTTTTCAACGCTTGGGCATCGGTCGGAGTCGGCTCGTAGACGTGCGGATCGCCATTGGGGCCGATCAGCGAAGTGACGTGGACGCGGTCGCCGCCCACCGTGCTGACCATGTCGGCGATCACCGTGAATGATGCAACCGCTTCCAACGGTTTGGCCTGGGCGATGGATGCAAAGGCAGACAGCGCCAGCGCGGCCATTGAACTCAACAACATCAGTCGTTTCATGACATACCTTTTCAGTGAGCCAGGTGAGGTTTGGGAAACAATCGGCGAAGGATGCCCGTACGCCCGAAGAGCAGAGAAAACACGTAGAACGCACTGGCGGTCAGGACAATGGCCGGTCCCGAAGCGACGCCCAGATGGTAGGAAACGATCAACCCGATCAGGCCCGCCAGCGTGGCCAGAAGGGTCGAGATCAGCATCAGCGCGCTTAACGAGCTGGCCCAGAAACGCGCCGCCGTCGCCGGCAGCATCATCATGCCCACCGCCATCAACGTGCCCAGCGCCTGAAAGCCCGCCACCAGATTCAGCACCACCAGCAGCAGAAACAAGACGTGATACAGCGAACCACGCCCGCCCACAGCCCGCAGAAAGCCCGGATCGAAACATTCGAGTACCAGCGGGCGATAGATCACGGCAAGCAGGATGAGGGTGAACGAAGCGATGCCGCCGACCATATAGATAGACGCGCTGTCGATGGCCAGAATGGTGCCGAATAGCACATGGAGCAGATCAACACTGGAACCGTGAAGCGAGACGATCAACACACCCGCCGCCAGCGAGGTCAGGTAGAAGCTGGCGAAGCTGGCGTCTTCGCGCAACGCCGTCAGCCGACTGACCAGACCCGACAGCAGCGCAACCGCAAGCCCGGCGATCAACCCGCCGAACCCCATCGCGGGCAACGACAGCCCCGCGACCATGAAACCGACCGCAGCGCCGGGCAGGACGGCGTGACTCATCGCATCACCGACCAGGCTCATGCGCCTGAGCATCAGCAATACGCCAACCGGTCCGGAGCCGATGCCCAGCGCCAGACACGCCACCAATGCGCGGCGCATGAAACCGAACTCGACGAAAGGCTCGATCACCAGGTTGTACAGCATCATGACGGCTCATCCTCAACGTCGCACATCGACTCATCGACGGTCCAGTACTCGGCCATGTTGCGAGCCTTGCGAAGATTGGCAACGCTCAGCACCTCAGTGGTATCACCCCAGGCAATCGCCTCGCGTGCCATCAGCAGGGTCTGCGGAAAATGCTGGCGGACCTGATCAATGTCGTGCAACACCGCAATGACAGTGCGGCCCTGGCCGTGCCAGACTTGCACCAGTTGCAGCAGATCGCGTGTGGTACGCGCATCAATGGCGGTGAATGGCTCGTCCAGCAGAATCACCGACGCATCCTGCAACAGCAGCCGGGCGAACAGCACCCGCTGAAACTGTCCTGACGACAGCGAGCCGATACTGCGCGTCTCGAAGCCTTCCAGACCGACAGTCAACAACGCTTGCCGAGTAAGATCGGCGTGGTTGCGGGTCAGGCTGCGGAACGGCCCGATACTGTGCCAGGCCCCCATCGCCACGGTATCGGCAACGCTCAACGGGAAACTGCGGTCGATCTCGGCGGCCTGGGGCAGATAGCCGATGGTGCGGATTGCCAAGCGCCCGCGATCCACCCGCCCCTGCGCAGGCTTCATGGTTCCAGCGATGGCTTTGATCAAGGTGGATTTGCCTGCACCGTTGGGGCCGACGATGGCGGTCAGACTCCCGGCTTCGAAACGACCGCTGATGTGGTGAACGGCAGGTCGACGTTCGTAGGCAACGGTAAGGTTTTCCAGCGCAATGGCGGCGCTCACGGAATGGCCACCGACCATCCGATCGCCAGCCAAAGCAACGCGAGAACCGACAGGGAAAACAGAATTCGTTTCCAGGCCGACTGGGCCAGCACCGAGCTTGCGATAGACGAAGGGGGAAATGTTTTCACGACGAGGCAACCTGAAACTATTCGTTACAGTATTACATAAGCCATCATCCTGCCGTTATAAAATAACATTCATGTTCGCCTTCTTTTTTCAGTCCCGCCTGACCTTCGGTCTGCTTCATGCCGTCCGGCTTGAGTCTTGCCTTGCAACCCGATACTGTACATGCAAACAGTAATGAGGCATTCCATGCAGCTCATCGACAAGCTCAGCATTCTGGCGGACGCCGCCAAGTACGACGCGTCATGCGCAAGCAGCGGAGCACCCAAGCGCAGCTCGCAGGATAAATCCGGTCTCGGTTCCACCAACGGCATGGGCATCTGTCACAGCTACACGCCCGATGGGCGTTGTGTGTCCCTGCTGAAGATCCTGCTGACCAACTTCTGCCTGTACGACTGCCAGTATTGCGTCAACAGACGATCAAGCGACGTGCCCCGCGCCCGGTTCACGCCTGAAGAAGTGGTCACCCTGACGCTGGACTTCTACCGTCGCAATTGTGTGAGTGGGCTTTTCCTGAGCTCCGGCATCATCCGCTCGGCGGACTACACCATGGAGCAACTGGTTGAAGTCGCCCGGCTGTTGCGCGAGGTGCACGAATTTCGCGGTTACATCCACCTCAAGACCATCCCCGACGCCGATCCCGCACTGATCGCCCAGGCCGGTCGTTATGCCGATCGCCTGAGCGTGAATATCGAATTGCCTACCGATGCGAGTTTGCAGGCCCTGGCGCCTGAAAAGGATGTCGTCTCGATCAAGCGTTCGATGCAGACGATCTACACCGGCGAGCAGACCGTGCGCAACGAACCGCGCTCGCCCAAATTTGCACCGGCCGGGCAAAGCACGCAGATGATCGTCGGGGCCGACGCCACCGATGACAGCACCATCCTGCACAGTGCGCAGTCGCTGTACAGCAACTTCAAGCTGCGTCGCGTCTATTACTCGGCGTTCAGCCCGATTCCCAACAGCCCGAACAGTGTGCCGCTGGCCGCACCGCCGCTGATGCGCGAGCACCGACTGTATCAGGCCGACTTTCTGCTGCGCGGCTATGGGTTCACGGCGGGTGAATTGTTGAGCGGGCCGGGAGATCTGGCGCTGGACATCGATCCGAAGCTGGCCTGGGCGTTGGGTAACCGCCAGGTGTTTCCCCTGGACCTGAACAACGCAGACCCTGCGTTGATCGCTCGCGTCCCCGGCATCGGTATTCGCACCACCCAGCGTCTGGTTGAACTGCGTCGGCAACGGCGTATCCGCTACGAAGACCTGACCCGCATGCGCTGTGTGCTGGCCAAGGCCAAGCCATTCATCATCACCAGCGACTACCATCCGCCTCAGGCCGAGACCACCAGCGAGTTCCTGCATCATCAGTTGCGTGATCGGCCGCAGCCCCAGCAAATGGGGTTGTGGGGATGATCTGTCTCGATTGCGACAACCTGTTCGATACGTGGCGGCAGCAGGCGCGCTGGCTGTTGAGCCACGGGATCGACCCCAGTCAGGTCAGTTGGAAAACGCCGGATGCCGCCGATCTGTTCGGCAGCGACCAGGACTGTCCGACAGAGCAAGGGCCCTTCCAGGCACGCGTGCCGCTCGAACTGCTGCATCTGCTGGAAAGCGCGTCGCGCTACCGCGGCGAGCAACGCTGGAGCCTGTTGTATGAAGTGCTGTGGCGTGTCAGTCATGGCGACCGGACAGCCATGATGGCGGGCGACAGACTGGGCAGCGAATTGCATCGACGACTCAAGTCGATTCGCCGCGAGGCGCATCATCTGCACGCCTTCCTGCGTTTCGTGGCATTGCCTGCGCCCGAGCAGAACGATGAGCTGATGCGCCCGGAATACGTGGCTTGGCACGAACCGGCCCATGACATCCTGCACAGCGCCAGTGAGCACTTCATCGGTCGCATGGGCCAGCACCGCTGGATGATTGCCACGCCGCAGGATGGCGTCTATTACGATGGCAAGCAGTTGATTCATGAGCGTCGTTGCCCGGACGCCTGGAAGATCATGGCTCGTCAGGTAGACGACCCGCATGGCGAGCTGTGGCTGACCTATTACAGCCACATCTTCAACCCGGCTCGCCTGAACCCCAAAGTCATGGAAGGCCATTTCCCGTCACGGTTCTGGAAAAACCTGCCGGAAGGTCCTCTGATTCCGGCACTGATTACCCAGGCCCGCACGGGCAAACAACGCGACGGTCAAGCGAACGACATCGCCGCCCGACGCGGCAAGAAAATTGCGTATCGGGACTGAAATGTTGCAATCCCGACATGAGCGGCTTGCCGGCGATGCATTTTTCAGGCGGCCTGCAAATGACCTGGCTGACGCGCTCGCCGACAAGCTGCGACCTTAAAGCGAAACTCGTCCATCAATGCAGGTCACTGTCGCGCCCCCGACCCACACGTCATCACCGACACGCTTGATATGCACCCTGCCCTTGCGACCCAACGCAGCGCCCTGACTGGCGACATAGCTGTCCGTCGCCAGACCGTCTTCCAGCACCCACAGCGCAATACCGGCATTCAGGCTGCCCGTGACAGGGTCCTCCGCCATGCCGTCCCCCGGCACGAATGCGCGCACTTCAAATTGCGCCTCGTCGCCATCCACTTGCGGATTCCAGGGTGCGAACACGCCAATCTTCAGTCCATCAAGCTTTGCGTTGTCCGGCTGCAGCGCCAGCACGCTGGCACGATCTGCCAATCTCAGCACCATCCAGCCCGGACCATTGTCCGCCCAACGCGCCTCCAGAATTGCGCTGCTTTCCAGGCCAAAACCGTCGCGAACCTGCTCAACCAGCACGGGTTCTACCGGGCCTGAACGCAGCAAGGGCGGCGCGGTAAACGCCAACTGCTGACCATCGCGACGAATTCTGATCAGGCCGACGCCACACTCCTGAACGATTTCCTCACCCTGCGCGATGCCACCGTTCTCCAGCCAGGCATGGCAACTGCCCAGCGTCGGATGCCCTGCAAACGGCAGTTCGTGGAGCGTGGTAAAAATGCGCACGCGATAGTCGGCGCGAGGATCAGTGGGCTTGAGCAGGAAAGTGGTTTCGCTCAAATTCGTCCAGCGAGCGAAGGCTGCCATCTGCTCATCGCTCAGGCCGTCAGCTCCAAGCACCACGGCCAATGGGTTGCCGAGCAGCGGTTGTTCACTGAAGACATCAACCTGTTTGAAATCGAACGAAGGCATTCAAAGCTTCCTTGTGTGCTTGTCAGTCGGCAAAGGTCGCATGCAACGGCGTGGCAGGACAACAGCCCGCAGTCCATTCAAGCGGATCCACCGGCCAGGCGAACCATGCATTTGATGGTAATGTCACCTTCATGACCTGCCGACCACCCGAGGTTTGACATGCTGGACAGCCACGCCCGCGAACAGCTCGACGCCCTTGGCCGGCACATGGCCGAACGGCCGTTTCTGGTGATCACAGGAGCGGGTATCAGCACCGCGTCCGGCATCCCCGACTACCGCGACAAGGATGGGGTCCGGCGCGGCAAACAGCCGATGATGTACCAGGAGTTCGTCAACAACCCGGCAGCCCGTCAGCGCTATTGGGCGCGGGCCATGCTGGGCTGGCCGAGAATCCGTGCGGCGCAGCCCAATGCTGCGCATCAGGCGTTGGCTCACCTGCAGAACAGTCACGCCATTACCGGGTTGATAACCCAGAACGTAGACGCCTTGCACACCCAGGCAGGAAGCCCTGAAGTCATTGAGCTGCACGGCAGCCTCCATCGGGTGCTGTGTCTGGATTGTCATCAGCGTCACGACCGAGCAGCGATTCAGGACGTGATGCTGGAGCAGAACCCTTACCTGCTCGGCATCCATGCCGTTCAGGCACCGGATGGCGACACGCTGCTGGACCCGGCTTTCGAAGCCGGCTTCAAGGTACCGCCCTGCCCTCACTGCCAAGGCGACCGGCTCAAGCCTGACGTGGTGTTCTTCGGCGAGAACGTCGCCCCGCCCACCGCAGCGAAAGCCATGTTCAGCGCCGGACAGGCCGAAGGCTTGCTGGTGGTCGGCACGTCACTGATGGCCTGGTCGGCATTTCGGCTGTGCAAGGCCATGGCCGAACAGGGCAAACCGATCATCGCCATCAACCACGGCACGACTCGCGCCGACGAATTGCTGGACATGAAGATCGAAGCGCCGTGTGAACAATTGCTGCCGCTGCTCGCCGAAGAACTGGCTCAGTCCCGATGAAGAGTCAGCTGACGGTTTCAGTCTGCTCAGCGTCGCGGATCAACGCCGGAATCACACGGATGTAGATCAATTCGCTCACCAGTTCGATCAGCGTCTGGGTGATGACGGCCGCCGCCGCCAGCTCCCTGATTCCATCCGGCAATGCCAGAGCCAACGGCAGGACCACCAGCGAATTGCGTGTTGACGCACTGAAGGCCACCGATCTGGCACTGGGTGCAGGCAGCCTGAAGGCCCTGGCCACCAGCGCGCCTGCCAGCGGTGCCAGCACCATGAACGCCAGGTACACCGGAATAACGGGCAGCAACCGGTCGAGGCTGCTCACCACCGATGCCATCTGCGAACCGATCACCACCACAAGAACCGCGGCCATCGCCGGTACCGGCATCCACGCCCACGCATTGTTCCAGCGCGTCACAATGGATGATCGCCTGACCCCGGCAGCGGTGAGAACAGCCAGCACCAACGGCAGAACGATCAACACCAGAAACGCCTCGACGAAGGGGCTGATGGCAATCGCCACCGACGACTCGCTGCCCAGCATCAACGCCAGGTACAGCGGCAGCAGCAACAGTTGCAGTAGAAGCAGCAAAGGCGTGGCGGTCAGGACAAGTCTGGAATCACCCTTTCCCAGATGCGTGAACACCACGACGTAATCGATGCAAGGCGTCAACAGCACCAGCAAGGCCCCCACCATAATGGCCGTGTGTTCGCTGAGCGCACGGGTCAGCAGCCAGACCAACAGCGGAATCACCAGAAAGTTTGCGATCAGCAGCGCGAGCATGAAACGTTTGTTGCTCAGCGCCTGACGCAGGTCCAGAAACGGGATCTGCAGGAACATCGCGTACATGAGCACGGCAATCGCAGGGGTTACCAGTGTACTCAATGCCTGCGACGCGACAGGCGCGAAAAGTCCGCCTGCAGCCGCCACCAGCACGGCGATCAAGTAGATCGGAATCTGTTGTTGCTCCAATTGCTCTCTGCTCACGTTGAATCCTTGTACAGCGTTGAATCATGTTGGGTGGAAAGTCGATCAACATTCACTCGCTAGAACAACCCCAGTTGCCCACCGATCAGCGTAGCGAAGTCATCATCCACGAACGGCAGGATGGCATCGGCCAGCGGTTGAAGCTGGCGGGTGACATAGTGGTCGTAATCGATAGGCGCCGTGCGGATTTCCAGAGGCTCCGGCCCGGCAACGGTCATCACGTAGCTGATCCAGCCGCCGCTCTGATACTGGCGCGGACGGCGCTGCTGGTCGTTGTACTCGTCGGCCAGGCGCGCCGCACGCACGTGGGGCGGTACGTTGCGCTGATAGTCGTCCAGCTTGCGGCGCAGGCGTTTGCGGTAGATCAGCAGGTCATCCAGCTCGCCTGAAAGCGTTCGCCGTACGTAGTCACGCACATAGTCCTGATACGGCTGACGCTTGAAGATTCGCAGATACAATTGCTGCTGGAACTGCTGGGCCAGTGGCGACCAGTCGGTACGAACGGTTTCCAGTCCCTTGTAGACCATCTCTTCGCTGCCGTCGGCTCGGGTGACCAGCCCGGCATAACGTTTTTTGCTGCCCTCCTCTGCACCGCGAACAGTCGGCATCAGAAAACGCTTGAAGTGGGTTTCGTATTGCAGCTCAAGAGCGCTGTCCAGCGCGTACGTGATGCGCAAATGTTCGCGCCACCAGTCGTTGACCAGCCCGACCAGCGCCTTGCCGATGGTGGCGGCTTCTTCCTGACCATGAGGACGGCCGAGCCAGACAAACGTCGAATCCGTGTCGCCATAGATCACCGTGTAACCCTGCGCCTGGATCAGCTCGCGGGTCTTGAGCATGATTTCATGGCCGCGCAGGGTAATGGATGACGCCAGTCGGGGGTCGAAGAACCGACAGCCACTCGAACCCAATACGCCGTAGAACGCGTTCATGATGATTTTCAGTGCCTGGGACAGCGGCGCGTTGTGCTCACGCTTGGCCGTTTCGCGCCCCTGCCAGACCCGTTCGACAATGGCAGGCAGGCTGTGCCGCGTACGAGAAAAGCGCGCGCCACGATAACCCGGCACCGACTCACTGTCGTCAGGGTGACGAAGGCCTTCGATAAGGCCGACCGGGTCGATGAGAAAGGTGCGGATGATCGACGGATACAGGCTCTTGTAATCCAGCACCAGCACTGACTCGTAAAGTCCCGGCTGCGAGTCCATGACAAACCCGCCAGGGCTGGCCTCCGGCAGGCGCTCGCCCAGATTGGGCGCCACAAAGCCCTGGCGGTGCATCAGCGGCATGTACAAATGGCAGAAAGCCGCGACCGAACCACCGCTGCGGTCGGCTGGCAGTCCGGTCACCGTGGCGCGCTCCAGCAAGAAGGTCAGCAACTGGGTCTTGGCGAAGATTCGCGTGACCAGCTCGCAGTCCTTGATGTTGTAACGCGCCAGCGCCGGCTTGTCCTCGGCGAACATGCGGTTGATTTCATCCATACGCTGGTACGGCGTGCTGATGGCCTTGCCCTCGCCCAGCAGGGTCTGGGCGACGTTCTCAAGGCTGAACGAAGGGAAGCTCCAGGTCGCGGAACGCAGCGCTTCGATTCCGTCGATGACAAGGCGCCCGCTGATGTCGGCATAGAAATGATTATTACGGCTGCCGTGCTCGCGCCAGCCCATGCTCTCTCCGCCACGACCCAGCTTGAGCGGCACGTTCAGGCGTTGGGCATGTTCGTGCAAGACGCGCAGGTCGAACTGGACCACGTTCCAGCCGATGATCGCGTCAGGATCATGCAAGGCCAGCCATTCGTTCAGCCGCTCCAGCAACTGGGCGCGGGTCTCGCAATACTCGAGTTGAAAGTCCAGCGCCTCGCTGCCGCCGTTGGCCGGTCCCAGCATGTACACCTGGCGCTGACCACAGCCTTCCAGCGCAATTGAATACAGCTCGCCGCGCGCGGTGGTCTCAATGTCCAGCGACACCAGTTTCAACCGGGGGCGATAATCGGCGTCGGGTCTGATCTGCGCATTGCAAAGCACGCCGTCAGCGTTCGCCGTGCCACCGAACTGCACGGGCGCGGTGATGAAGCGCTCCATCAGGTAGCGCTCGGGCGGACGAATGTCGGCTTCGTAGACATCGACATTGCCTTTGCGCAGCAGCTTTTCGATGTTAATCAGTTGTCGATGCTGCTGGCAGTACACACCCAGTACCGGCCGGTGACGGAAATCACTCAATTGCAGCGGCCGCACCTCCACACCGCGCTCGGTCCGCAACAATGCCCGGGCGCGCTCCTGCTGTTCGGCGGGAATGAACGCGACGGAAGGCTGGCATGGCAGACGGATGTGACGCGGACCGTCATCGGTTGCCAGCCAGAAATCGACTTCTGTCCCGGCGGGCGTGTCCTGCCAATGCCGACTCAGGATGAAGCCCTGCTGTAAATCCAACGGTGCAACCTCGATCAGACGATTCAGCGCCTGATTCTACGTGGCTATGGTCGCAAAGGCGCGCCTGACGGTCGGTTCAAGAAACATTTGCCGCCGCCGATAGCCCGATATGACGTCCTGACCATGGACTCGACGTCAAAGCTGGCGTCTGAGGCGTCGCTACGTGAGGCGTTTTTCCTCGCTCGTCGGCTGTGGCGGCTCATGGCCGCGACGTCGGTGCTATTGACCATGGAATAGCAGTAATGAAATCGTTCGAATCGCTCGACCCTCTGCCCGGGACGCCGACCAGCAACACCTCTCTGGCACGACGCACACTCGGCACCATGGGAGGCATGCTGGGTGCGTTGTCGCTCGTGGCGTTTATCTCACTGTTCTACATCGCCCATCAGTTGAACCACAGCGCCGCCTTGCAGAGCCGGCATCTGGTCGAGAAAGTCTGGCAGTCCCGGGAAAAGACCCTGATCGCGAATTTCAAGGACTACGCCTTCTGGGGCGATGCCTACAAACATCTTCACATCAACGTCGATGCCGAATGGGCGTACACGCGCAACAATCTGGGCGCTTCGCTCTACAACGATTTCCAGTTCGAAGGGGTTTTTGCCGTCGATGGCCACGAGCAGACGGTTTACTCTGTGGTCAACGGTGAGCGGGTAACGCTGCAACTGAATGACTGGCTGGACAGCCGTCAGGATCAGTTCATTGAACAGGCGCGCGAGCAAGGCGAAGGCGATGTCTTCACGCAAATTCGACAGGTGGATCATGTCCCGGTGCTGCTGATCGCTGCGCCGTTGACGACCGGCGGCGATGAGCAGGTCCAACAGACGGACTCCATTCAATCGATACTGGTGCTGGGTTACAGACTCACACCTGAAAAATTGCGGGAGATGGGGCTGCAATACGGTATTCAGGGGTTACGCGAGGCCGCCGACGCCGAAGATGCGGCGCGTTTTCCCTCGCTGGAAATTGCCTCGGGCGTTTTGTTGCGCTGGGACCCTGAGCAGCCTGGCATGAAGCTGGTGGGCGGTTTGCTCCCCGTTCTGCTTACCTGTCTGGCGACGTTGATTCTCATCGCCCGACGTGTCACCCGCAAGACCATCAGAGCCGCTGAACTGATGGACCGGCAGTTTGAGCTCATCACTCACAGCCGGGCAGCACTGCTCAGCAGCGAAGAGCGTTTTCGCAACGTGGCCGAAAGCGCATCGGACTGGGTCTGGGAAACCGACGCCGAGTTGCGCATCACCTATCTTTCCGAGCGATTCACACGCGTCACCGGACATGCATCGCATCCCTGGACGGGGCGCAGTCTGACTCAGTTGTTGTCCTGTGAGACCCAGTCACTGGCCGACTGGATTCGTCTTGAACGCCCCATGGACGAGCGCGCTGTGTTGCGTTGTACGCATTACTCGTTACAGGGAGCCGTCCGTATCAGCAACATTGCCGCCAGGCCGATCGTGCTCGATGGGCAGATCAAGGGCTACCTGGGGATTGCCTCTGACATCACCCGTGAAGTGGAAACGCAGTCGCGACTGTTCCACCTGTCTCAGCATGATGCCCTGACCGGCCTTCCCAATCGCACCCAGATGCAGGCGTTCCTGACTCGTACCTTCGAACAGCGCACCGAGCCAGGTTCGACGGTCACCATGCTGAACCTGGATCTGGACAGCTTCAAACCCATCAACGACGTGTTCGGACACAGTGCGGGTGACAGTGTGTTGCGTGAGGTCGCCGAACGGCTGTCACAGTGCCTGCCTCCTTTTGGGCTGCTGGCAAGGCAAGGTGGCGACGAGTTCCTCATGGTTGCCACCAGCCTCGCCACCGAGGAAGACGTCGAGCGCTTATGCGAACGACTGATACGACACATCCGCAGGCCTTTTACGATCAACAGTCAGGAAGTGTTCATTGGCTTGAGTATCGGTATCGCAGTGTGCCCCCTGCATACCCATGAAAGTCAGGACCTGATCCGGTTTTCAGACCTGGCCCTGTATCAGGCCAAAAAGGAGGGTCGCAATACCTGGCGTTTCTACGAACCCATCATGAGCACGCGTATCACTCAACTGCGCGAAATGGAAAAAAGCCTGCGTGTGGCGATCGGAAACGATGAGTTCACGCTGCGCTATCAGCCACGCCATGACGTGCACAGCGGGAAAATCTGCGGCGCCGAAGCGCTGATTCGCTGGGAGCACCCGACACTGGGCCTGTGCATGCCGGATCAGTTCATTGGCCTGGCTGAAGAGAACGGTCTGATCCTGTCACTGAGTGACTGGGTGCTGCATCGCGCCTGCCGCGATGCAGCCGCCTGGGACAGTGCCTTGCTTGTGTCGGTGAACATCTCTGCCGTGGAGTTCCGCACGCCGGGGCTGGTGGAGCGGGTGCGTCAGGTGCTGGCAACGACCGGTCTGCCCAGCCACCGACTGGAACTGGAAGTGACCGAGCGCGTGATGATTCACGACGCACAGGCGGCCCTGACGCTGATCAACGAGCTCAAGACGCTGGGTGTAAGGCTGTCGATGGACGACTTCGGCACGGGCTACTCGTCGCTGAGCTATCTAAAAATGTTCCCCTTCGACACCTTGAAGATCGACCGCAGCTTCATCAGCGAGATCGACGCCAATACCCAAAGCCTCTCCATCGTTCAGGCCATCATTCAGCTGGGGCGCAGCCTGTCGATGACCATCACCGCCGAGGGAGTCGAAACCGCTCGTCAACTTGAGTGCCTGCAATCACTGGGCTGCGACGAAGCTCAGGGGTACTACCTGAACCGGCCCATGCCGCTGGCATCGTTTCTGGACACCGTTCGGACTCAGACTTGCCAGTCGATAAGCTGACTGTCGGGTTCTCGTCGGTTCGAGGTCGTTTTGCCGCTTGCCGGAACGCACTGACTGCACGATTCTGTAGATGACAGCACTGTGCCCAGACACAGGGTCACACTCACACCGGAGAGCGCCATGAAAACCGTCGCCCAGTTGTTGAAATTGAAAGCCGAACATAACCAGCAGGTGCATACCATCGGTCCGGATCGGATGGTGCTCGATGCACTCAGGCTGATGGCCGAGAAGAACATCGGGGCCTTGCCGGTGGTCGAGGATGGCGTGGTAGTGGGCGTCGTGAGCGAGCGTGACTACGCACGCAAGATGATTCTGAAAGGCCGTTCGTCAGTGGGCACACCGGTGAGCGCAATCATGAGCAGCAAAGTGATCTCCGTGGACTCGCAACAGACCGTCGAGACCTGCATGGGCATCATGACCGACAACCACTTGCGCCACCTGCCGGTCGTGGAAAAAGGCGAACTGCTGGGCCTGCTGTCTATCGGCGATCTGGTCAAGGAAGCCATCAACGAGCAGGCCAGCCTGATCCAGCAGCTCGAGCAGTATATTCGGGGCGAGTAACCGTGCTGGTCGAGCGCCGGGAGAGATGCCGCGCCCCATCAAACAACGTGCAACTTACCGAGTAGACCATTTAGTTGTGGGAAGCCCCGCCACGTCTTCGACCTGGCGCTGTCGCGCATCAAACTTCGTGGGAGCGAAACGCCGCCCGGTCCGCTCCCACAAAAAATTACGATTCTTCAGTAGGTTACAGGTTGCCTGATAAGAGGTTGCGGGGACTGGATCAGTCGTCCAGCGTTTTACCGGCCGGCGCAGCCTTGCCAGGTTTTCCGGCCTTCTCGGCGGGTGCAGGCTTGGGCTCCGGTTCTGGCGGTGGCGCGCTGGCTTCACGTTCACGCATCGGCATCTGGTCGATGGTGGCGAAAATCTCCTTGGGATCGACGGCCCCTTCCTTCTCGATTTTCTTCTCCCCGTCCTTGCCCAACAGAATGACCTTGGTTTTCGCGCCAGCGCCCAGTTTGAGTTCACGAATCAAGGCCATCGTCGACTGTGCATCCAGGGTCTTGCCATTGCGTTCGCCAATGGTGTTGACCACCGTGAACAACACCATGTTGCGCTGTGCGAACGCTTCACGGTTGGCAGGCTCGTCAAGCGCCTTCTTGATGCTGACCAGCGTAGGGTCGACCGTGCTGGGGGCTATGATGATCAACGGGCGTGTCTTGCCGCGCTCCTGCGCCAGCGGGCTGTCACTGTCGGCAGCGAGGGTGGGGACGGCAGCGGCAAGCCCGCCAGCGACGAACAGAGTGGCGAGGGTCAGGGACCGGATTGACATGGTGGGCTCCTTTTGAATCCATGGGGTAGCCATTGCGTCGACACACGCAATGCCCCCCTGTTCTACCGCATATGGGTCGTTGCGGTACAGCCCGGCATGACTCCTGCACTCAAACCTTCACATCAAGCCATGCGTTCCTGCTGCAAGGCAGTGGCGCTATCGAGCGTCGCGACAACCCCGTCAACAATCAGCTCTACCTCGGCCGCATCCAGCACAAGCGGCGGTAAAAGGCGAATGACCTTGCCCCGGGTGACGTTGATCAACAGGCCATGATCCTGCGCGGCCAGCCGCGTCAGCTCGGGAATGGCCTGTAGCAATTCGATACCAATCATCAGTCCCCTGCCCCGGACTTCCAGCACCAGAGGATGGACTTTCAATCTGTCCTGCAACCGCTCCAGCAAAAGCTGCCCCTGTTGCCGCGCATTTTCCACCAGACCCTGCTGCTCAATGATATCGATGACCGTACATCCCGCCCGACACGCCAGCGGATTACCACCAAACGTACTGCCATGGCTGCCCGGCGTGAACAGTTCGGCTGCCTTGCCCCGCGCCAGGCATGCACCGATGGGAATGCCGTTGCCAAGCCCTTTGGCCAGAGTGATGACATCCGGCACGAAGCCCTCATGTTGAAACGCGAACCACTTGCCGGTACGGCCCATGCCGGTCTGGATTTCGTCGAGCATCAGCAGCCAGTTACGCTTTGTGCAGCGCTCGCGCAAGGCCTTGAGATAGCCGGGCGGCGCTACACGGGCCCCGCCCTCGCCCTGAATCGGCTCCACCAGCAGGGCGCTGATGCGGTGACCGTACGTGTCACACGCCTTATCAAAGGCTGCCAGATCACCAAACGGCACCTTGACGAAATCCCCCGGCAATACGCCATACCCCGACCGTACCGCAGGCCCGTCGCTGGCACACAGCGTGCCCAGCGTACGCCCGTGGAACGCGTTTTCCATGACCACCACCAACGGCTGCTCGATGTATTTATGCCAGCCGTGCAAGCGCGCCAGCTTGAGCGCTGTTTCATTGGCCTCGGCACCTGAATTGTTGAAAAACACCCGATCCAGTCCAGACAGCGCAGTCAGCTTTTGTGCCAGACGGTGCTGCCAGTCAATGCTGTAGAGATTGGACGTGTGCAGCAGCAGGCCTGCCTGATCACGAATAGCTTCGACCAGCAGCGGATGCGAGTGACCGACATTGGTCACCGCCACGCCGGCCACGGCATCCAGGTACTCGCGACCTGCCTGGTCCCACAATCGAGTGCCAACGCCATGACTGAAGCTCAGGGCAAGTGGCTGGTAAGTGGTCATCAGGCAAGCAGCGGTCATGAGGTGAAGCTCCATAGGTGAACGACGTGTTTTTGCAGTATCGTTAACCACCAGCGCTGGATAAACAGCGATTCACTTCAATCATTTTAAAGCGGGAATTGATAATGGACCTTTTTCAGGCCATGACCGTGTATGTAAAAGTGGTCGAAACCGGCAGCCTGACGGGTGCAGCGCAGGCGTGCTCGATCTCCACGACCATGGTCGGCAATCACCTGCGTTCACTGGAACAGCGTCTGGGCGTCAGTCTGCTGATCCGCACCACTCGCCGTCAGCGCCTGACCGAATTCGGTACGCAATACTACGAACGTTGTCTGGAAGTGCTGGGGCTGGTGGCCGCCTCCGAGCAACTCGCCGAACAGGCCCAGGGCGAACCCGCAGGCACCTTGCGCATCACTGCACCGCTGACCTTCGGCTCAGAAGTGGTAGCACCGGCAATGGCCGAATTCTCCCGACGCTTTCCGCAGGTCAGGCTCGATCTGGTGTTGAGTGACCAGCGGCTGGACCTCGTTGACAATGGCTTCGACATCGCCATTCGGCTGGGTGCCCTCCCCGAGTCTTCACCCCTTATTGCCAGACCCTTGCAGGATTACACCCTGACCATCTGCGCCTCGCCCGACTACCTGGCTCGCCACGGCACGCCGATTCGACCCGAGGACTTGCGTGCGCATAACTGTCTGGCGTTCGCTTACCAGGCAGGCGATGGATGGCGTGACACAGGCAAGCGCTGGCGCATGACCGGTGCGGAAGGTGAAGTGCTGGTGGACGTGCAGGGTTCCCTGCTGATCAATACCTCCTCAGGCTTGTGCAATGCGGCCCGGGAAGGCATGGGTATCGTGATGCTGTCGGACGCACTGGTGCACCGCGATCTGAATGAAGGCCGACTGGTGGCGCTGCTGCCGGACTATCAGCTGCCCAGACGCCCCATGAACCTGCTGTATGTGCAGGACCGTTATCGACTGCCCAAGCTGCGCAGCTTCGTCGATTTCGCGATGGAAATGTGGGGCCGTTGATCCGGCGCGCCATGTTGCCCGCGCGCCGGAACCGTCAGGCATCGCCTGGCGACGATGCTGTGAGATCAGACCCGGAAGCGGCTGACCAGGCCTTGCAGGTGCACACCAAGGCGTGCGAGTTCGATGCTCGATGAAGCCGTTTCCTCGCTGGCCGATGCGGTCTGCTCGGAAATATCCCGCACCTTCAGCACACTGCGGTTGATCTCCTCGGCCACCACGCTTTGTTGCTCGGCAGCAGCGGCGATCTGGTGATTCATGGTCTCGATGGTCGAGATTGATGAGGTGATGTTATTGATGGACCGACCCGCGTCGCGCGTAAGTTCCACGCTGTTTTCCGTCAATGTCCGGCTGCTCTCCAGAATAGTCGCGACCCGCGCCGTTCGGCTGTGCAGACCACCGATGAGCGAGGCAATTTCTTCCGTGGAGGTCTGAGTACGCTGCGCAAGGCTGCGCACTTCATCGGCAACCACTGCAAAGCCTCGTCCGGCCTCTCCGGCGCGTGCCGCTTCGATGGCCGCATTGAGGGCCAGCAGATTGGTCTGCTCGGCAACCGCCTTGATCACGTCCAGAACGCCGCCTATCTTGTTGCTCTCGCTTTTCAGCTCGTCCATGGCCGACCTGGAATGTTCGACTTCGCTGGCCAGACTTTCGATCTGAGTGATTGCTCTGGCAACAACGCTGTCGCCTTCGCGCGCTTCCATCGACGCATTGACTGCGGCATGTGAGGCTTGCTCGGCATTTCTGGCCACGTCCTGCACGGTCGTGGACATCTCGTGCATCGCTGTCGCAACCTGATCGGTTTCGGTTTTCTGGCTGTTCACCCCGGCACTGGTCTGCTCGGTCACGGCAGACAACTGCTCCGCCGCGCTGGCGATCTGGGTAACGCCGTCGCGCAGTCCGCCAATCAGCTCGCGAAGGTTGCCCGTCATACGTTGCATGGTGCCTTGCAGCAGACCCAGTTCGTCCTTGCGGGTGATAACGCGGCTGTCGGTGAGGTCGCCATCCGCCACACGTTCGGCCAGCTTCAGCGTTTCCATCAAGGGGCCGACGATCAATCGGGTAATGACCCAGGCCGCAATGATACTGACCACCAGTGCCGACACCAGCCACAGGATCAGCAGCGACCTGGCCTGGTTCATGTCCTCCATTCTCAGGGTGACCTGGTTTTTGGAAAGCTGGTCGGCGGACGCAAGAAGGATTTCGATGTTTTTGGAAACACCCGCCTGAGCTTCGTCGATTCTGGCCTGGGCGCTGGCGAACTGAGCGATCGCGCTCTGGTAAGCAGTCAGGGCATCCTGAAGAGCTTTTACGGTATCGGCCTGACCACTGAATGCGCTCAGCGTTTTCATGAAATCAATGGCCGTTTTGATGGACGCTTCAGCGACCAATTTGCTGTCGGCCTTGAGCGAAAACGTGTACCCGCGTACATCGAAGCGCATTTTCTGAAAGACCATCAATGCCTCAGCGGATGTTTCCCGCAACTGCGCACTGCCCTCAATGGAGTTTGCGAAACTTTGCAGTTTCTGCAGATCTTCTGCTGCGGCATCAGCGTGTCGACCAAATACCAACCGGGTGGCCTCTCGCGCTTCAGTGGCTTGCATCAGGTTGTCATAATGAATCCGATAATCTTTCATGGCTGCCAGCGATGCATTGATCAGCGGCACATTGATATCGGAGGTGAACACCGTTGCGGCATAGCGCACATGGTTATCCAGGGTCTCGTACGCTTTGAGCCAGTTGCTGGCGCGTTCGGCGTCGTAGTTGATCGTAAATGACAAGCGGGCAATGCGCATGTCCCGAGTCAGAGTGCTCAACTTGCTTATGTCGGCGGTGCGTTCGCTACGTTCGCTCAGCGAGACAATGCCCGACCAGCCTGTCAACGCGATAAGTACAGTCAGCAAAATGACCAGCGTGAAGCCCAGAACAAGCTTGGACCTGACACTGATGTTGCCCAGGAGAGTAGTCAGCATATAAAGCTCTTGATAAGTTTTTGAGTGTGATGTATTTGGCGACTCCCTGCCGGTGTAACCTGCATGAAGTTTTCGGCATCACACTTTCAAACTTTAAACTTAGAGCAAATATTCTTTTTATTTTTAGAACTCGACGACCGCGCATAAAAAATAAAATTCAATTCTATTAATCAGCTCAATAGTCTTTTATAAAATCTCTATCAAAAACAATTCAAAAGAATATATGAGAACAACATTAACACCCTTTTGAATACACCCTAGACTGGATTGCACACCCGTCGAGGTGCGCAATCAGTCAGTCATCGGGCAGCCTGTCTTTATGCCGCCACCTCATACAGCTTCGGCGCGGCCATCTCCCCATTTTCAAGACTGCGACGCAGCACATTGGCCTGAATCGCCGCAGCCTTCATTGCACTTTCCTTCACGTAGCCATAACCGCGGATGCGCTCAGGCAGGCGTGCCAGACTCAAGGCGGTGTGACGATTGCCAGCCTGCAGGTGCTGCATAATCAGCTCGACATCGCTGACGTAGCGCTCGATCAGTTCGCGCTCCTGACGACGCTCAAGGCTGCGACCAAACGGATCGAGCGCCGTGCCGCGCAGAAACTTGAATTTTGCCAGCACATCGAATGCTCGCAACATCCAGGGACCGAAGCTGCGCTTGCGCGGTTGTCCGGTGTGCGGGTCGCGCCTGGCAAGCCATGAAGGCGCCAGATGAAACTCAAGGCGGTAATCCCCTTCGAACTGCGCTTCCAGTTGTCGCGTGAAATCTCCGTTGCTGTACAGACGTGCCACTTCGTACTCGTCCTTATACGCCAGCAGTTTGAAGTAGTTGAACGCCACGGCTTCGGTCAGCATGGGGTGCTGCCCCGGGAACAGCCTTGCTTCGGCATCCTGCACACGTCTGACCAGTGTGAGGTAACGGTCGGCATACGCCTGATTCTGGTAGTCGATCAACGTGGTCAGATTGCTCTGGATACGCTGTTCCAGTGACAGTTGTGGCGGCTCGACGGGCTGCTGTTGGGGATTGACGAATGCTTCCACGGCGGCCGGGTCATGAGCGGTACGACGCCCCCACAGGAAAGCCTGTTGATTGAGGCTGACGGAAACACCGTTGAGCTCGATGGCTTTCTCGATGGCGTGCGACGTCAACGGGATCAAACCCAGCTGGTAGGCATAACCGAGCATGAACAGGTTGCTGGCGATACTGTCGCCCAGCAACCGTGTCGCCAGTGATGTAGCTTCAACGAAGTGGGTTTTGTCCGCGCCCACCGCATCGACGATGGTCTGTTTCATGGCCTCGACCGGGAACACTGCATCCGGGTTGCGGGTGAACTCTGCAGTCGGCGTTTGCTGACTGTTGACCACCGCATGGGAAATCGCGCTGTCCAGCTTGGCGATTGCATCCGGCCCGGCCGCCACCAACAGGTCGCAACCCAGCAACAGATGTGCTTCGCCGGCGGCAATCCGCACTGCAAACAAATCCTGCTGGCGCGCTGCGATGCGAATGTGACTGACCACCGGACCAAACTTCTGCGCCAGCCCGGCCTGATCCAGCACGCTGCAGCCTTTGCCTTCCAGATTGGCGGCATACCCCAGCATCGCGCCCACGGTGGTCACACCGGTGCCACCGACGCCGGGCAGCAGAATATTGAACGGCCGCTCCAGTGAAGGCAGAGCCGGCTCAGGCAAGGCGGCGAACGCTTCGACCTGTTTAGGCAGGACCGGCTTGCGCAGCTTGCCGCCATGAACGGTGACGAAACTGGGGCAGAAGCCCTCAACGCAGCTGAAGTCCTTGTTGCAGGCATTCTGGTCGATTTCACGTTTGCGGCCCTGTGCAGTTTCCTTGGGCAGCACAGACAGACAGCCGGATTTCACACCGCAGTCACCGCACCCCTCGCACACCGCCGGGTTGATCAACGCACGCTTTTCCAGGTCGGGCATGGTGCCGCGTTTGCGGCGACGACGCTTCTCGGTGGCACAGGTCTGGTCATAGATGATCACCGAAACGCCCTTGAACTCGCGAAGCTCACGCTGCACGCTGTCCAGGTCACGTCGATGATGGAACGTGGTGATAGGCGCAAAGCCTTCTCTGTCCGGGTATTTGTCTGGCTCGTCAGACACCAGGGCGATCCGCTGCACGCCTTCGTTGAACACCTGGCGGCTCAGTTGATCGACACGCAACACCCCATCGATGGGCTGTCCGCCGGTCATGGCCACGGCGTCGTTGTAGAGAATCTTGTAGGTGATATTGACCTTGGACGCGACCGCAGCGCGAAGCGCCAGATGCCCTGAGTGGAAATAGGTGCCGTCGCCCAGGTTCTGGAACACGTGCGCAGTTTCGGTAAACGGCGCCTGACCGATCCAGGTCACGCCCTCGCCGCCCATCTGGGTAAACGTATCGGTCGCCCGGTCCATCCAGATCGTCATGTAATGACAGCCAATGCCCGCCAGTGCACGGCTGCCTTCCGGTACCCGGGTAGACGTGTTGTGCGGGCACCCGGAACAGAAATGCGGTGTGCGCTGGGTCGTGAACAATGGCGCCTGAAGGGCTTTTTCCTTCTCGCTGAGAAACTGCAGGCGCGCTTCGATCTGCGGGCTGCTGTAGAACGGAGCAAGCCGTTTGGCGATGACCCGCGCGATCATCGCCGGGGTCAATTCACTCAGGTTCGGCAGCAGTGAGCAGCCGTGCTCGTCGAACTCGCCTACCACCACCGGGCGACGGTCCACGGGCCAGTTGTACAGTTGGCCGGTCAATTGATCTTCGATAACACTGCGCTTTTCTTCGACGACCAGAATCTCGTCCAGTCCCTGGGCGAAGTCATGCACCGACACCGGCTCCAGCGGCCAGCTCATGCCGACCTTGAGCACGCGAATGCCGACCTGATCGCAGAGCTGCTCGTCGATGCCCAGCTCTTCGAGCGCCTGCCGTACATCCAGGTAGGATTTGCCAGTGGTCACGATACCCAGCCGGGGCTGCGCAGAATCAATCACCACCTTGTTTAGCGCATTGGCACGCGCAAACGCTCTGGCCGCGTAGATCTTGTAAGTGTTGAGACGTGCTTCCTGCGCCAGCGGCGGATCCGGCCAGCGAATATGCAGACCGCCTTCGGGCAGCGCGAAGTCTTCGGGGATGCGGGTCTGCATGCGCAACGGATCGACTTCGACGACTGCAGAGGAATCGACATTTTCAGCGATGGTTTTCATCGCCACCCAGCAACCGCTGTAGCGCGAAAGCTCCCAGCCGATGATGCCGTAATCGAGGATTTCCTGAACATTGCTGGGGTTGAGCACCGGAATCATCGAAGCGATGAAGGCATGTTCGCTCTGGTGCGCAATGGTCGATGACTTGCAGCCATGGTCGTCGCCCGCCAGGATCAGCACCCCGCCGTTGGCGGCAACGCCCGCAGAGTTGCCATGCTTGAAGACGTCACCGCAACGATCGACACCTGGACCTTTGCCATACCAGAGCGCAAAGACCCCGTCGTACTTGCCTTGGGGAAACAGGTTGACCTGCTGGCTGCCCCACACCGCCGTGGCCGCAAGTTCTTCGTTGATGCCCGGCTGGAAGTGAATGGCATTCTGCTGGAGATAATCCTTTGCATCCCACAGGCTTTTATCCAGATTGCCCAATGGAGAACCGCGATAACCGGAAATGAAACCTGCGGTATTGAGCCCGCGCGCTTCGTCACGCTGCTTCTGCAGCATCGGCAGCCGGGTCAGCGCCTGTGTACCGGTGAGGTACAGGTTGCCGGTGGCGAGCCGGTATTTATCGTCCAGACGAATATCAGCCAGGGTCATGCGATTACCTCTCTTGTTTTTATTCAGGCTTTCTTATGAGTCAGGTCCATCTCGCCGGGAGGGTCGAGCCCGGCGGCCTTGTCATTAGACTGCCTGTAGAAAAGAGGCTTTTTCTTTCTAAATTGACAGATATCTGCTGATATTGAGCATGCCCTCTTCGAAAAAAACAAAAAACAAGGTCAATTCATGCAGCTTAAATTGAGCCCTATCGATCGCAAGATTCTCCGCCTGTTACAACATGACGCCGACCTGTCGGCGGCAGAGATTGCCGAGCGTGTCGAGCTGTCGCAGTCACCCTGCTGGCGACGCATCCACAGACTGCAGGAAGAAGGCCTGATCGAGCGCACCGTCGCGCTGCTCAGCGCACAAAAGCTGGGGCTGAGCATGACAGTGTTCGTCGAGGTCAAGCTGTCCGGTCACGGCAGGCGATATCTGGCCGAGTTCGAAGAAGCGATCATCGGCCACCCTGAGGTGCTGGAGTGCTACACCATGGCGGGCGGCATGGATTTCATGCTCAAGGTCGTGGCACAGGACATCGCCAGCTACGAGCGCTTTCTGCGGGACCATCTGCTGCAACTGCCACACGTGCACGAAGCGCACTCCAACATCGCCATGAGCACGGTCAAGCGCACGACTGAATTGCCGCTGGACTGAGGAAGAAAAGAAGTATTCAGGAAAAAGGCACAATCCATCGACAGACGCCGATGGATTGTTTCTTTCTATGAGGATGTCAAAACATTTGACTGGCAAATGATAATGATTATTATTGCATCAGCTGGTCGCGAGACTGGCTGGATAACCTGGAAGTCTTAGGTCGGCTTGCAGATTATCTCCTCATCAGGCTAATCACGGTTTTTGACCCGGCTTTTTTGCCGGGTCTTTTTTTTGGTTTTTCGCTGCTTCAGGCTAATGAAGTCTGGGGTGTTGCACAGTGTTTCAGAATGGCGCGGATGATATCAAAGCAATGACGTCTCAAGTCATTTTTTTGCACCGACAGCGGCTGTAACTGCCAGATAAATCGTAATTGCAGCGCCTTTTCACTTGAGAATGATTCTCGCATTCATTAGGCTGATTGCGTGATGGATGAAACCTATAGGCTCAAGGAAGAATTTCTATGGAAGATCAGCGAGCGATACATCATGAGTAGCCAGCTCTCGTCTTTATTGCCCCTGCCCGCCAAACTGCCAGACGTACCTCCGTCGGCGCGTACGGTCGAAACACGTCACGCCCTCGGCAGACTGTCGCGTCGTACCCGACAGATTTTCCTCCTCAGCCGTCTCGATGGCCTGCCTTACGCCGAGATTGCCCGCTTCCTTGACGTCGATCTTGCCAAAGTAGAGCGCGCGATGGTCCGCGCACTCAGGCAGGCCCATGGCTGCACCCCCGCAAAAACCCTTGATGATCAGGTCATTCAGGAACAGGCCAGCCGCTGGTACGTGCACCTGCAAAGCCCGAGCGCGACCGCGAGTGAACGGATCGAATTTCGGCACTGGCTCGACGCCGATACCAGACACCTCGCTGCATTTCAGCATAGCGAACGCGTCTGGCGTGAACTTCAGGCCCCCGCCTCACTGCTGGGCGCAGGCAACTGGCATCGGCGCAAACGACGCGCCTACCTGGCCTGGTGCCTGATGACCGCGTTCCTGTGCAGCCTGATGGTCACGGCCGAGGTGCTTTCCTGACGCTGAATGACCGTTTCAGAGAAGTCTGTGGCGAGCGGATCGGTGTAAAGTGATTGCCTTGAACGCATAACATACGCAGGCACGCACCTTGACCCTCATCATCAACGCAGACTTCGACAGCGGTAACATTCAGGTCCTGGATGCCAGCGACCCGGCTTGCATCAAACTGGCCATCAGACCCGACACCCAAAGCGGTCATTTTCAGTGGTTCCACTTCAAGGTCGAGGGCATGGAGGTTGGCGTGCCCCACACCTTCAGCCTGACCAACGCTAGCGAATCGACGTTCAATAACGCATGGACCGGTTACCACGCGGTTGCGTCCTACGACCACGAGGAATGGTTCCGGGTACCTTCAGGGTTCGATGGCAAGGCTCTCGATTTCAGCCTGTCGCCAAGCCAGCCGCAAATCTGGTTCGCATATTTCGAACCCTACAGCCGCAAGCGTCATGACGAACTGATCGAGCAAGCTCAGGAACAGGCCGGGATGCAACTGCTGGCGACCGGCAAAAGCGTCGAGGGCCGCGATATTCAGTTACTGCGCAAAGGCGACGGCGCCGAAGGCAAGCGCAACATCTGGATGATCGCCCAGCAGCACCCCGGCGAGCACATGGCCGAATGGTTCATGGAAGGGGTTATCGAGCGCCTTCAGCAGGACGGCGATGCCGCCATGCAGCAGCTCTTGGCCAATGCTGACCTTTATCTGGTGCCAAACGTGAACCCCGACGGCGCTTTTCACGGTCACTTGCGCACCAATGCCAACGGCAAGGATCTGAATCGCGCCTGGCAAGACAGCACCGAGGAAGTCAGCCCTGAGGTGTTTTTCGTCAAACAGCAGATGGAGCAGTACGGTGTTGACCTGTTCCTTGACGTGCATGGCGACGAGGAAATCCCCTACGTCTTCACGGCCGCCTGCGAAGGCAACCCAGGCTATACCGCCAAACAGCAGCAACTGGAAGAGCAATTCCGTCGCCGCCTGGGCGAGATCACGGTCGACTTTCAGAGCGTGTACGGTTACCCACGAAGCGCCCCAGGCCAGGCCAATATGAACCTGGCCTGCAACAGCGTTGGCGAGCGTTACAAATGCCTGGCCTTGACGCTGGAGATGCCGTTCAAGGACAACGACAACGCCCCCGACCCTGTCACTGGCTGGTCAGGCAAACGCTCGGCGCAGCTGGGCAAGGACGTGCTGAGCGTGCTGGCAGAAATGGTTCAGGACCTGCGCTGACGGTAATAGCTTCATTTCAGACACAGAGATGTCGCTCGATAAACCGAATCGCCGGCAAGCCGCCTTCCCTATGGGGCGGCGTTTGCCCGGTAGAGGCGTGCCCGCAATCACGCGACACGTTCATCGCGCGCCGTGCCTGCACCTGCACCTGCACCTGCAGCACGGCGCACCAGCAAACTGCTCAACGCCATCAATGCCAATACGATAACGATCCCGCCATAGACATTGCTGGTCATCACCAGACCAAACGAGCGGGCAGCAAAACCGGCTGCCAGAGCTGGCATACAGAACGCCAGATAGCTCAATACCAGAAACGCTGACATAAGGCCCGCTCGCTCATGTGCGTGCGCCGTCGGCATGAGCATGCGCAACGCGCCGAGAAAGCTCGATCCGAAGCCGACTCCGGCGATCATCGCACCGCAGAAGAACAGCCAGAGCACGCCTGAGTTGACGGCCAGCAGAATCACCGCAACCCCGACAATCATGAAACTTGCCCCGACCCAGAGACCCAGCTCTGGAGCGCGCTGACGCAGGATCATAATGGCCAGCGCACCACTCAGCGTCAGCGCTGCGACAGCCAGCCCGCCATCCAGCGGCGAGGTCGAACCAGTGGCAGCGGCCAGCAATGACGGGCTCAAGGACAGAAAGAAGCCCCCCAACGCCCACGCGGCTATGTCCACCGGCAGCACCAGCAACAACATGCGCCTGGCCTGCACCGGCACATGCAGCGAAGGTTTCAGGGACTGCCATGCGCCCGGTTGCGGACTGACCGTCTCGGGCACTCGCTTCAGGTAAGCGGCCTGCGCCAGAAAGGCCGCCAGCAACAAGCAGTAAGCCAGCAACAAGGGATGCGGCGCGAACTGCACCAACAGCGCAGTACCCAACGCACCGACCGCCATGCCCAACATCGGAGAAATACTGTTGATCAACGGTCCACGGACCTGATCACTGTCCAGCAACGCAGCCCCCAGCGCACTGGCAGCCAACCCTGTAGCGAACCCTTGAAGCAGCCGCGCGATCACCAGCCAGGTCACATCCGTGGCGGCGATGAAGCACAGCATGGAAACGGCCTGGATCAGCAAGGCGCCGAGAATCACAGGCCGTCTACCCAGATGATCGGAAAGCGATCCGCCCATTAGCAGCGCGGCCAGCAGACTGAATGCATAGACCGCAAAAATCAGCGTGAGCATCCCGGAAGAAAAGCCCCATGCTTCCTGATACAGGTGATAAAGCGGCGTAGGCGTGCTGGATGCAGCAAAGAAACACAGGGTCGTGAAGGCCAGAAAGACCAGATGGCTTCGCTCCCGGCCATCGAGCTGCGGGTTCTGCAAAGTTAGGGACATGGGTACACTCTCCACTGACGCAATCTTTAAAGCCATTAATTAGCTTTTGCGGAGTGTGCTGTCTGATGCCGCTTAAAGCAAATACTTTGTGTTAAGGTCCGCCGTATGGCTATCAAAGAAGCAGTACGCACCGGAGGCCGCAGCGCCCGTGTGCAGGAATCCATTCACCGTGCCGTTCGCGATCTGTTGCTGGAACAGGACCGCTCGACACTCAGCGTGCCTCTGATCGCGACCCGTGCCGGGGTTACGCCGTCGACCATCTACCGTCGCTGGGGCGATCTGACCAACCTGTTGGCTGATGTCGCCATCGCGCGGCTTCGCCCGGATGAACCCATCGATCATGGCAATCTGCGCCTGGACCTGTTGAGCTGGAGCGAGATGTACCTGGACGAAATGTCTTCGGCACCTGGACGAGAGATGATGCGTGACGTCGCCGCCAGCGCTTCCAACAGTGGCGGCAAATGCGCCTCTATCGTCCGCGAGCAGCTGCAGACCATTATCGATCGCGCTGCGAGTCGTAACGAGCCGTCGCCCTCGGCCGACGAGCTGATCGATGCCATCGTCGCCCCCATGATCTACCGGATTCTCTACTCCGAGTCCCCACCGACCCTGGCCGCCGTGCATCAGTGGGTAGAGCGCTGCCTGTCTTGACGGGTGATATGTGCGGCGAGCGGCGAAAACTGCCGCTATGATGCGCGCTTGTCCGATTGAAGACCGAACCCACACTTATGCATACCCTCGCAGACCTGCGCGCCGGCAAGCTGGCCGGCATACGGCGTCTTGACCTGTCCTGCGGGCTGACCGAATTCCCGCAGGAAATATTCGATCTGGCGGACACGCTGGAAGTCCTCAACCTCAGCGGCAATTCGTTGAGCGATCTGCCGGACGATCTGTACCGCCTGACCCGGCTGCAGGTTCTCTTCGGGTCCGATAACGCCTTTACCCACTTGCCCGAGTGCATCGGGCAGTGTGAGCAGTTGCGCCTTGTCGGCTTCAAGGCCAACCGTATTCAGCACGTCAGCGCATCGGCGCTGCCGCCACGCCTGCGCTGGCTGATTCTGACCGACAACCGCATCGAATCACTGCCTGACGAACTGGGTCTCCGACGCGATCTGCAAAAGCTGATGCTGGCCGGCAACCGGTTACAAAGTCTGCCGCCGACACTGGCCGACTGCCACAGGCTGGAGCTGATCCGGATGTCCGCCAACCGGCTGACCGAACTGCCTGACTGGCTGTTGCAACTGCCCTCCCTCGCCTGGCTGGCGTTTGCAGATAACCCGCTGTGCCCAGAGCACCAGGATCTGCCCGTGCGGCAGATTCCGTGGCAGCGATTGAACCTGGGGCAGCGTCTGGGTGAAGGAGCGTCAGGCGTCATTCAGCAGGCCGAATGGCAGGACGACGGGCAGGCGCGAACAGTAGCAATCAAGCTGTACAAGGGTAACGTGACCAGCGATGGCTCGCCGCTCGATGAAATGGCAGCCTGCATTGCCGCTGGCCGCCACGTGCATCTGATAGAGGTACTGGGACAGATCTCGAATCACCCCGACCAGCAACGGGGACTTGTTATGGAGCTGATAGCCCCCGACTTCACCAACCTTGCCGGTCCGCCCAGCCTGGACTCCTGCAGTCGCGATATCTATGGCGCGGATACGCGGTTCTCGTTGTCGGAACTGCTGCGTCTGGCGACCGGTATCGCATCGGTCACCGCTCATCTGCACGCGTGCGGCATCAGCCACGGCGACCTGTATGGCCACAATATTCTTGTGCAGGAAAACGGCAATTGTCTGCTGGGGGACTTCGGCGCGGCAACCTTTCATCCTTCAGTATCTGCCGGGCACGCGCTGCAACGCCTGGAGACGCGGGCGTTCGGTATTCTGCTCGGGGAATTGCTGGAGCGTTGCGAGCCGTCAGGCGAAAACCCGGAAGTCCTCGAAGGACTTGGGCAGCTTCAAAAAAACTGCATCCAGCCTGACTGCAAACGCAGGCCGACGCTTGAGGAAGTGTCTGTGAAGCTGCAGGCATGGAGCGCCTGAGGCGCTCCCTACCCACTCTGATCAGCCGGCCAGACCCACGTAGACGTTCTGTACGTCGTCGTGGTTGTCGATGGCTTCCAGGAAAGCTTCGACTTCTGCCATCTGCTCTTCGGTCAAGCCGTCCACGGTGCTTTTCGGACGATAGCCCAATTGCGCCGACTGCACGGTAAAGCCGAATTCCGGCAACTTCTTGCACACCGCGTCCATGTCTGTAGGGTCGGTCAGGAACAGGGTGGCACCCTCTTCAGCCGCCTCACAGTCCTGAGCGCCCGCTTCGATGGCCGCTTCGTCCGGATCGGCGTCCGGCGATGCAGGCACCGCTTCGATCATGCCCTGGTAGTTGAAATCCCAGGACACCGAGCCTGCGGCGCCCAACTGCCCCTTGCGAAACAGCACGCGAATTTCCGACACGGTACGGTTGATGTTATCGGTCAGGCACTCGACGATCACGGGCACGCGATGCGGTGCGAAACCTTCATAGGTCAGGTGTTCGAAGTTGACGCTTTCGCCCAGCAGGCCTGCGCCCTTTTTGATCGCGCGCTCCAGGGTTTCACGGGGCATCGACGCTTTCTTGGCCTGCTCCACCACCAGACGCAAACGCGAGTTCATGTCCGGGTCGGCACCTGCGCGGGCAGCGATCATGATTTCCTTGGACAGCTTGCCGAACGTACGTCCCTTGGCGTTGGCTGCTGCTTCTTTATGCTTGACCTTCCACTGTGCGCCCATGTCTGCTCTCTTGATCCAGTGTGCGTCCCGCCCGCTGCGACCGCGAGGCAGCCTGCAAGGGTGGCAGGACGTTGAAAATAGGGGTGGCCGGCAAAGACATTTCCGGCGCGACGCATTTTATACGTGATCACGCCAGATGAAACCCCTGCCGGGCTGTGATTGCTCGATGCGCGTGTCGCCGTGCTGGGTGACCAAGGCCTGTTCGCACTTTGTCGTGTAGTCCTTTTCTGAAAAACCTTGAAACGATGCTTTTGCACTCAAGCATTTCGTACCCTTCGCACCCTGAATTTCAAGGTGGGAGCGCCCGAAGATGTGCAAAGACCCGCAAATGCCAATGACTTTGGTGATTGCCGACTGCCAGATGGATCTGCATGTCATCAGCTTTACCGGGCTGGATGCCTTGAACGAAGTGTACCGCTTCGACATTGATCTGATCGGCACTGAAGCCTCGCTGGACACGGCCAGCCTGATCGGGCGCAGCGCTTCACTCGGCTTCGGCCGGTCCGGTCAAGGCGTGCACGGCCTGATCCATCATGCACTGGAAGTGTATGTCGGCAGCCGCCTTACGCATTATCGGCTGGTTCTGATGCCTGCCTTGCAAAACCTGGCCGGACAGCCTCGACGCCACGCATACCATGACATGAGCGCTCCGCAGTTGATTACCCACCTGCTTGAACGCGAAGGGCTGCAGACTGGCGAATACCGCTTCGAACAGATGACGGGGCTTTATCCGCGTCGCGCCCTGTGCATCCAGTACGACGAGACCGATCTGCACCTGTTGCAGCGCCTGTGCGAGGAGGAAGGCATTCACTTCCGTTTCGAGCATGCGCCCGATAGCCATACGCTGGTATTTTCGGACGATCCCGCCAGCTTTCCCGAACATCGGCTGCCGACACGGTTTCGTCGCGAACGCGAACCTCACGATCATTCACCTGCTCTCTCGCACCTCGCCGAACTCCGGTCGATCCACGCTGGCCTGCAAGGCGCTTTCTGGCATGCCCATGCGTCGCTCCCGCCCAAAGCCTCGAAAGAACGCCCGGACCTTGAAGCGCAAGCGCTCGACGAACCCGTTGAAACATCCCCCGGCCAGCGTCACACAGATCAGCTGACAGCCCATCGACAACAGCGCAGCGTCCGCCATCTGGAGCGGCTGCGCTGCGAGCGTCGTGACTTTCAGGGCACCAGCGATCAGCCGCACCTGCGCAGCGGCGAAGTCATGCACGTACTCGATCATCCCGAACCCCTGCTCAACGATCAGTGGCTGTTGGTCGAAGTGTGCCATGCGGGCAGGCAGTTACAGACACTGGAAGGCATTGACCCCAACGACATTGCGGCTATCGTCAGTGCGCTGCCTGAAACGGAAAACGGACTGATGACTGATCACATCGTTTCGGCGGGTGGCTACACAAATCGGTTCAAGGTGCAGCCCTGGGCGATGCCTTTTCGTCCGTCGATCAGACACCCCAAGCCAAGGATCAACCAAGTTCAAGAGGCCACGCTCATGCCCATGGGGCTGGTCGTCGATGCACAAGAGGGCCTGTCAGGCCACAGGCCGATCCGTTTCGACTGGCAGAAGTCATCCGCTCTGGAAAATGAGTCAGGACAGTGGCCGCTAGCGCGCGTCATGTCCACAGGCGTCAACCCGGTCGCCCGGCTACAGGCAGGCACCCGTGTGATCATTGCGCACCTTGACAGCGATCCGGACCGCCCGGTGATCTGCGGGGTGCCCGGAGCCCTGCCTGAAAACGGAACGCGGATAAGACTGGAAGGAATAGACGTCAAGTCACCGATCTACGTGCAGTTACGATCCGGCCAGCAGTTGCATATCGAGTCGGACAAGGTCATCAAAGTGAAAGGCGAGCAGACTGAACTGCATCTGACGCCGACGGTGATTTCGGTGCTGGGCAACGGCACGCTCGACCGCTTTGCGCCCGATGTTCCGCCCGGAAAGACTGTTGCCATCAGCGATCTGCGCTTGACGAGACTGCCTGGACTGCGTGGCGCGCCGCTGGCAGCGCGGATCTGGTACATCGTGCGCATGCGCGAGCCGGGGCTGCATCATCTGGCTCGTCTGGCACCCAGGCACTTCCTGTTCGAAGGCACCACTGACAACATGGGTTACCTGGGCCTCAGCGAAGCCGATCGCCAACAACTGATCCGGGAGTATCACAAGACGCCTCAGGAACTCTGGCTGATCCATCCCGGCGAGTGCATGGCGCTGCACACCTATTTCCAGCAGAACTGGACACAGCAGCAGCGCGATGCCCTGAATATCAGCAATCCCTGAAGATGGCCGGCCGTTTTTCGATGAACGCCTGCATGCCTTCCTTCTGATCCTGGCTGGCGAAGGTGGCATGAAACAAACGGCGTTCGAAACGGATACCTTCGGCCAGACTGACCTCGAAGGCGCGGTTGACGCTCTCCTTGACCTGCATGGCGACAGGCAAGGATTTCGCGGCGATGCTGGCGGCTGCCTTCAGCGCCTCGTCGAGAAGGTCTTCCAGCGGCAGGACCCGTGAAACCATGCCTGAGCGCTCGGCTTCATGGGCATCGATCAGGCGCCCGGTCAGGCACATGTCCATGGCCTTGGCCTTGCCGACGGCCCGCGTCAGACGCTGGGTACCGCCCATGCCGGGCAGTACGCCCAGGTTGATTTCCGGCTGTCCGAAGCGGGCATTCTCTGCCGCGAGGATGAAGTCGCACATCAACGCCAATTCGCAACCGCCCCCCAATGCAAAGCCAGCGACTGCGGCGATCACCGGCTTGCGTCGGGCGGCGACACGATCACTCTCGCGAAACAGGTCATCCAGGTAGATCTGCGGATAGGTCAGATCGACCATTTCCTTGATATCCGCGCCGGCAGCAAAGGCCTTTTCCGAACCCGTGAGCACAATGCAGCCAATGGCACTGTCAGCTTCGAACGCGTCGAGCGCGTGGTTCAGCTCGTCGATCAATTGTGCGTTGAGCGCATTCAGAGCCTTGGGACGGTTGAGCGTAATGAGTCCGACACCTTCTCGAATCTCACTCAATAGAGTCTCGTAATTCATTGATAACTATCCTTTTTTATATTTTTACGACTAAAACCAGAATCAGGACAAATTACATCACAACATGATCATAAGTAATTGATTAAAATAACTATTCTACTAACTCAACCGCAATCGCCGTTGCTTCGCCGCCGCCAATGCAGATAGCCGCGATCCCGCGCTTGAGCTGCCTGCGACGCAGGGCGCCCAGCAAGGTCACGATGATGCGTGCGCCGGAGGCACCAATCGGGTGGCCCAGTGCGCAGGCTCCGCCGTTGACGTTTACCTTGTGATGCGGAATGTCCAACTGACTCATGGCGACCAGAGGCACGACGGCAAAGGCCTCATTGATCTCGAACAGATCCACGTCGTTCAACGTCCAGCCTGTCTTGCCGAGCAAGCGCCTGACTGCGCCTATTGGAGCCGTGGGAAACAGACCCGGCTCGTCGGCGAAAGCGGCGTGCCCGTGAATAACGGCAAGCGGCTTCAGCCCTCGACGCAGGGCTTCGGACTGACGCATCAGCAGCAACGCCGCAGCACCGTCGGAGATCGAACTTGCGTTGGCCGCCGTGACCGTGCCGCCTTCGCGAAAGGCTGGCTTGAGCGTCGGGATCTTGTCCAGTCGCGCCTTGGGCGGCTGCTCATCGTGGCTGATCAGGCGCTGTTCCTTGCCAATGGTGACCTGCACCGGAACGATTTCAGCGTCAAAATACCCTTCTGAAATGGCCTGCTGGGCGCGCGTCAGGGAAGCAATGGCAAACGCATCCTGAGCCTCACGGCTGAAGCCATTGTACTGCGCGCAGTCCTCGGCATAGGTGCCCATCAAGCGGCCGGGCTCATAGGCGTCTTCAAGGCCGTCCAAAAACATGTGATCCAGCACCCGCCCGTGGCCCATGCGATAACCGCCACGAGCGCGGTCCAGCAGATACGGTGCGTTGGACATACTTTCCATGCCGCCCGCCACGACAACGCGGGTGCTGCCCGCCATCAGCAGATCATGGGCCAGAATGGCGGCCTGCATACCCGAACCGCACATCTTGTTGAGCGTGGTACAGAGCGTGGCCTTGCCCAGCCCCGCGCCAAGCGCGGCCTGTCGCGCCGGCGCCTGACCGAGACCTGCGGGCAACACGCAGCCAAACAGCACGTCGTCAACGTCATGGGTATCGATACCGGCACGTTCAACGACGGCACTGATGGCCAGCGAGCCCAGACGGGTCGCACTCAGGCTTTGCAACTCACCCTGGAAACCACCCATGGGTGTGCGAGCAGCACTGACGATGACGACAGGGTCTTGGGCAGGGTCCTGATGAGGGTTCGTCCTTTCGATGGACATGGCTATCTCCAGTCTTGTTGTTATTGGATCGCTGAAATCATCAACCTGCGTGCAGCACGACGCAATGGTTGAAACAGGCAGATTAGCGGGTAACTTCACGGAAGGTGGATCATCAGGCTGAACCGGGAGGCCTGCACACACCTGCGAATCTCTTGACGGGCTCGCGGTCTGAAGGTGACTGACGCCACGTCGAGGAACCGGACAATGTCGCTACACCCAATGCGCATGGTGCTTTCAGGCCTGCTGATACTAGCGCTGAGCGCATGTACCCTGCTGCCCAACCGCGATCCGTTGACCATCAGCGTGGCAGGCATCGACCCGTTGCCGGGTCAGGGGCTGGAATTGCGCATGGCGGTGAAGCTGCGCGTGCAGAATCCGAACGAGACCGCGATCGACTACAGCGGCGTGGCGCTTGACCTTGACGTGAATGGCCGACTGCTGGCGTCTGGCGTCAGCAACCAGCACGGCTCCATCGGTTCGTTTTCGGAAGCGGTACTGGTGGTGCCGGTCAGCGTTTCGGCTTTTGCCGCATTCCGACAGGCCCTCGGCCTGAGCCAGACCCAGCGCCTGGACAACCTGCCCTACACGTTACGCGGCAAGCTGGCGGGCGGCCTGTTCGGCACGATGCGCTTCAGGGACAGCGGCACACTGGACCTGCGCCAGGCCGAAGGCGATCCCTGGTGATCGCAGGCCAGAGATAACGCGGTCTGCATGATGCAAGTGCCTGCTACTTGGCAGCCGCCATCAAGCGATTGACTTCACTGCGCACCATGTTGGCGTATTCCGGCGGGCTCATGGTGTCCAGCTCGGAACGGACCCACTCCGACCATTTGCCCTTGCGCTTGGCACGCTCGCCCATCAACCGTGCGGCCTCGCCCTTGGCCTTGCCCAGATTGCTCTGCCACAGGTCGAACAGGCGGGACTTTTCATCTTCGATAGCGGCGCGTTCAGGAAGGGGCCGGTTGGCCAGATTGAAACTCATAACGTTCACCTACGGCTAAAAACGGCTGCATCTTACACCCGTAATGGTGTTTATTTGCAGAGCCCTGCGTCAGGTCATTCAAGCCGGTGCAACTTTTCGCGAAGACAGAGACTCCATTGATCACTGTTGCCATCACTTGAAAAGGAAAATGCCATGGCTCGTAAGACCTCTGCCCAAACTGCTGCCGATCAGATCAAGGATCAGGCATTCAGCGACCTGCAGGCACTGATCGAGGAATCCGACAAACTGCTCAAGGACAGCGCAGCGCTGGTAGGCGAGGACGCAGAGACCCTGCGCGCGCAACTGAGCCTCAAGCTCAAGCAGGCACTGGATTCGGTAGCAAGCGTGCGCGATCGCGCCAAGCCCGCGGTGGATGCCACCGAAACCTACATCGGCGGACATCCATGGCAGACCGTGGCCGTTTCTGCAGGCTTCGGGCTGGTCGTGGGCTTGCTGCTGGGTCGTCGCTGATCGGCACACCGCACCAGGCAAAAAAAGGGCGTGATCGCGGTATGGCGATCACGCCCTTTTGCTGTCCGACGCCTCAGCGGGTGTACTGCACCACCGAAGGCTTGGCAAAGCGGTGTGATTTGCTGACCTTGGCCTGCAGGGCGATACGCTGCTCTTCGGCTTCAACCTCGCTCTGGTAAGGACCAAGCAACATTTGCTGCTTGCCGTCTATCGTGACAATGACGGGCACGTAACTGCGTTCAAGCAACCAGGCACTGGTGTCGCTGACCGCCTCCCTGGAGTTCATCTGGATGAACCACTGCGGGCCGGTAACCGGCGCAGTCTGAACGGTGTCCTGAGCCTTGTCTCGGGCAGGAGCCCGGGAACCGCCTGCATCGCATCCGGCAAGTGCCAGCACTGCCATGATCATTACCGTCTTGCGCACGTGAGTCTGCTCCTCGTCTGAAGTGGCGCGAGTCTAGCATTCCCGGCGCGTCGATCGAGCGACTGTGTCGAGGTGACGCAGGCCATCGAAGATAGCCGCCAACGCCCGGCCGGATTGACTATGGGCGATCAGGGTTACCGGTTTGCATACCGATCATCATGTAATCAAATATTTCTTTGGCATAAAACCCGTTTTTCACCTGTCAAACCCCCTGCGACCATGTTGATCGATGGCTTACTGCTATCGGTGCATTACTACAGGAGTTTCACATGTGCGATAGACATTCCCTGCATTGCTTCATCCCGCCTTACATGCTCGAGCATATGGCGCAGTCTCCGCAACCTGGTATCAGTGCGCGGGCCATCGCCAACCTGACCGGCAGTTCTGCATTCCTGGCCTCGCGCCTGACGGCCCGGACCATGCCCTCGATGCATGCCGTAAAATCACCGAGCGGCACCAAACATCGGGTCATTCACGATGCCAAAGGCACCGATCAGTTGCCTGGCAAGGTGGTGCGCTCCGAAGGTCAGAAGCCCAGTGGCGACAAGGCAATCGATGAAGCCTATGACGGTTCGGGTGATGTCTACGATTTTTACCAGCAATTGTTCGAGCGCAACTCGCTGGACGATGCCGGCATGGCACTGGTTTCGACCGTGCATGTCGCTGAAGTCGACTTTCAGGGCGATTATGTCCCCCTGAGCAATGCGTACTGGAACGGCAGCCAGATGGCGTACGGCGATGGCGACGATCTGGTCTTCAAGCGCTTCACCGGCAGCCTTGAAGTCATTGGCCATGAACTGACCCACGGCGTGCAGAGTTTTACGTCGAATCTGGAGTACCGCGGCCAGTCGGGCGCATTGAACGAACATTTCGCCGACGTCTTCGGCATGCTGGTGCGCCAGTGGAAAGAAGGCACCAGCGCCGAAGAGTCGGACTGGGTAGTCGGCAAGGAACTGCTGGTCCCTGCCCCGACCCGCCGCGGGATTCGTGACATGGAGAAGCCCGGAACCGCCTACGCCAACGACCCCGATCTGGGCGACGACCCACAACCGGCCACCATGGCTGACCTGTACACCGGCGCCAAGGACCGGGGTGGCGTTCATATCAATTCGGGCATCCCCAATCGTGCTTTCGTGCTGGTCGCCAAGGCGCTCGGCGGAAATGCCTGGGAAGTGGCGGGCAGAATCTGGTATGAAACCATGCTGGAACTGGCATCGGACAGCCAGTTCGTCGATTGCGCCAGAATCAGCGTTAAAGTCGCCAGCGACCCGCGTTTCGGTGCAGATGCCAAAAAAGCCGTTCAGGCCGCCTGGAAGAAGGTCGGGGTCAAGGTCTGAACATTGAAGAGGTGTAGCGATGAAAGTCTGTCTGGTCCAATCGGGCGGTTTTGCGGGTGCGATAAAGCGATGCGAGGTGGATACCACCACCCTCGAACAACCCGAGGCCGAACAGCTTGAGCGGCTGGTGAGTGACAGCGGACTGAACACTTCGGGCGAAGCCTTCAATAAAGACGGGCGAGACTTGAATCAGTACGAGATCACCATCGAGGACGACACCAGAGCCATCTGCATGACCTTCGACGAGCACAATGTCCCCCAGGCAGCTCGCCAACTGCTGGGTTATCTCAAACAGCGCGCCAGACCAGGCAAGCCTTGACGGTGGTCAGTCAGCACTGCCGGTGTTCGCAGGCGCGGACAGTGCTGACAACCGTGCCCTCGGCTGCTTCGGCCAACGCAGAGATAATGGCCCGATGACATGAACCACCGCCAGCCTCAGCGGTCAATCTTGCAGCCTTGCAGGATTGTTACGGAACGCACAGAAAAAAACACCGCAAAGCCAATAACGAGGTATCTTTCCGAACCTCCGATTTTCCAACCAGAACTCTGCATCAACGGCGTCGATGAGCACTGTGCATTCCACTAGACACCCACCGGATCTGATCATCTGCGAACACTGCGATTCGCTGTATGAAGCTCAGCCACTCAAACCCGGCGAGGCCGCGTTCTGCCTGCGCTGCCGAGCAGTGCTCGGCCGGGGACGGCGCATGAGCATTGAGCAATTGCTGGCCCTGACCATTGCCGCCGCGATCTTTTTCGTGTTCGCCAATATCTTTCCGGTGATCAGCATCAGCATGAAAGGCCTGACCAATGAGGTCACGCTCTGGCAATCGGTCGAGGCACTGGCTCAGGGGCGCATCACCATCATCGCTCTGGTCGCAGGTGTCGCGATCATCTTCGCACCGCTGTTGCAGATCGCCTTGCTGTTCTGGGTGCTGCTGCATGCCAACAGGGGCGTCATCGCGCCAGGCTTCAAGACCTGCATGCGGGCACTGGAACACTTGCGCCCCTGGAGCATGCTGGAAGTCTGCATGCTGGGCATTCTGGTGGCGATCATCAAGCTGGCGGGCATGCTCGATGTGCACCCCGGCGTCGGACTGTGGGCCATGGCAATGCTGATGGTGCTGATTCTGCTGATCGCCAACAAGGGTATTCGTGATCTGTGGGACGAACTGGGAGTCAAGGCTGAATGAACGGCATCCCCTTCGCCCATGAACACAAACTGTGCCTGTGCCACACCTGCGGTTACGCCTGCCAGGAAGACGCCAGCCGCTGCCCGCGCTGCGATTCCCCTGTGCACCGGCGCAAGCCCAACAGCATCAATCGCACCTGGGCCTATCTGATCGCGGCGCTGATTTTCTACATTCCGGCCAATACATTGCCGGTGATGTACACCGCGTTGCTGGGCAACAGCAGTCAGAACACCATCATGAGCGGCGTCATCGAATTCTTCGAAAGCGGCTCGTGGGACATTGCGATATTGATCTTCGTTGCCAGTGTGGTCGTGCCGTGCATCAAATTTCTGGTGCTGGGCATGCTGCTGATCACCTGCCAGCGCCGCAGCCGCTGGGCCATGCGCGAGCGCGCCCGTCTTTACCGGTTCATCGAACTGATCGGCTATTGGTCGATGCTCGATGTACTGGTCGTCGCCCTCGTGGCATCCCTTGTGCAGTTTCGTGAGCTGAGCACCATCGAGCCACGGATCGGCATTCTGTTTTTTGGTTTGGTTGTGGTGATGACGATGTTCGCCGCCATGAGTTTCGATCCCCGGCTTATCTGGGACGCAGAGGTTGAAGATGCCTGACAATACCCTCCCCCCATCTGCTTCGATGCCCCGCCCCGAGGTCAAGCGGCGCCGAGTGCGCATTTCGCTGATCTGGCTGGTGCCTATCGTCGCGGGGCTGATCGGCCTGTCCATGGCCTTTCATGACTGGATGAACATCGGCCCGAGGATCACCGTGAGCTTTCTCACGGCGGAGGGTCTCGAAGCCAACAAGACCCAGGTCAAGTACAAGAATGTGGTCATCGGCATGGTGACCGACATCACCCTCAGCGATGACCGCACCCATGTGCTGGCGACCATCGAACTGAATAACACTGCGCATCCGTTCACCCGTATCGACAGTCAGTTCTGGGTGGTAAGGCCGCGTATCGGTGCGCACGGTGTATCCGGCGTCGATACCTTGCTGTCGGGCGCTTTCATCGGCGCGGACGCAGGCAGCGCACAGGACACCAAGAATGACTTCACCGGCCTGGAAACGCCGCCTCCGGTGACGTTCGGCGAGAAGGGCAAGCGCTTTACCCTGCATACCGATGACCTCGGGTCACTGGACATCGGTTCGCCGATCTATTTCCGCCGTATTCAGGTCGGTCAGGTCGTCGGCTATGACCTTTCCAAGGATGGTCGTGGCGTCGACATCCAGATTTTCATCAGCTCGCCCAACGACCAGTACATCACCACCGATACCCGTTTCTGGAACGCCAGCGGCGTGGACGTCACCGTTGGCGCCTCGGGCCTCAAGATCAATACCCAGTCGCTGACCTCGATCATCTCGGGCGGCGTGGCGTTTCGCGAACCCAACTGGAGCCCGGACTCCAAGCCGGCTGACGAAAATGCCGAGTTCAAGATATTCGACGACCAGGCTACCGCGATGGCCCCGCCAGACGGCGAACCCCGCTACATCCGCATGCGCTTCAACCAGTCGCTGCGTGGCCTGACCGTCAACTCGCCAGTCGACTTCCTCGGGGTCAATATCGGCAAAGTGGTGTCGGTGGATCTGGATTACGATCCGGCCACCAAGACGTTCCCAGGCATCGTCGGCGCAGTGATCTACCCCAAGCGCCTCGGCGCAGCTGAATCCAAGCTCAAGGAGCTGGGTGGCAAGGGAGACGAAGAAGAACAGTCGGCCAGGGTTCTGGGCGCATTCGTCGCCAACGGACTGCGGGCGCAGGTTCGCAACGGCAACCTGCTGACCGGTCAGTTGTACATCGCCATGGAGTTCGACCCGAAGGCACCGAAAGTGACGTTCAACCCCAAGGCCCGTCCTCTGGAAATTCCGACCGTGCCGGGCAGCTTCGACAAACTGCAGGAACAGTTGCAGGCATTCGTCGAAAAACTCAGCGACCTGCCGATCGACCAGTTGGCCGCCAACCTCAATGGCAGCCTGAGCGAGCTTCAGAAGACCCTCAAACAGGTCAACAGCAGCATCCTGCCGCAGATGCGTGGCACTTTGCAGCAGGCGGAGAAAACCCTCGGGACCGCCAACGACTCGCTGGCTGAAGATTCACCTGCCCGTCAGCAACTGGGCCAGGCAATGGATGAGGTACAGCGCACTGCCCGCTCGGTTCGCGTGCTGACCGACTTCCTCAGCCGCCATCCTGAATCGCTGATCCGGGGTCGTACAGGCGATGCCGCCCCACGTTCATTCAACGCCCCCTCTTCATCCCGAGCCATTGCGGAGCCGAACCAATGACCCTGCGCCTTAAACTGGCAGTCCTGACCGCTGCGCTGGGCATCAGTGCCTGCACCTCGACCCAGACCCATTACTACACGCTCATCGCGCCGATGGCGTCGAACACCACCGCCAGCCAGGCAGCGCCTTTCCAGTTTGAAATGCTCCCGGTCATCATGCCGGTACAGGTCGACCAGCCGCCGCTGGTGGTACGTCAGGGCGATGGCAGCCTGGCGATACTCGACACGGAGCGCTGGGGCTCGCCGCTGGGTGACGAGTTTCATGATGCGCTGACGCCCCAGCTTGAGCGCCGCTTCGGCAGTCGCGACATGGCAGGGCTTCCCAAGAATACCGAGCAGCCCCTCTTGTCCATCCGTACGGACGTGCGACGCTTCGAATCGGTACCCGGCAATTACGCGCTGATCGATGTGGTCTGGACCCTGACTCAGCGCAGCGCAGGCGCGACGGCGGGCGACAAGCGAACCCACCTGACCTGCAGCAGCGTGATCCGTGAACAGACGGGAACAGGTATGGAAAGTCTGATCATTGCGCACCAGAAAGCCGTTGGCCGCCTGGCGGAAAAGATTGCGGGTACCGCTGAACGCTGGGCTCAGCAACCCACCGCTCGTTGCCTCTAGACGCCGACTCCCAAGCGCCAGGCGAAGCGAGGCCCTCACACAGGTCTCGCTAGCTCATCCAATGGCAGCCGCCCCACGACAGTCGTTCAACTTGGTATAAAAAAGTACCAAACCATTCAAGTCATCTATTACAATATGTAAGCATTTTCAGGCGTTTTCTGAAGTTGCGCACGTGCTCTAAGGCGTATTGGAACCGGACCGAGCTCCGATGCTCGTCGTAGACGCTGGCTGGCAAACCTTAATCATTGCGCTATTGCCGAAACACTATCGGTGAACGGAGTCTTGAGGACAGATATATGACAGGAATTGGTCCACGACTTAAACGGGAAAGGCTGCGCTTGAAGCTCTCCCAAAGCGCACTGGGTGCCATCGGGGGCGTAGAAACGAATGCGCAGAGCAACTACGAAAGTGGCATACGCTCTCCAAGGGCCGACTACCTTTCACGCATTTCCGATGCCGGCATTGATGTCACTTACGTGGTTACCGGATTCAGTCTCGAACGCTCCACCCCTCAGACAGATGCCCCCGGAAACACTCATTCGGAACGGCTGAATCGAGTACTCGGCCGTTTGCATGGCAGCCTGCACGAAGTGACCCAGAATCTTTATCACGTCACCCGGCTGATCGAAGCCCGCTCCGATGAAGAGAGTCTGGACAGATCAAATCTTGAAACAATCAAGGGCGATGCAGAAGCCATCACGCTTGCCACGGTACGCCTTATCTACATGACGTCCAGAATAAAGTAGTCTCGTAGAATCCGGTTACAAAGCCGGGCTGCAACGAACGACCACTCACCCCCTCGCGTACAGGCAAAGCCGACACCGCCGCTATGCTTGATCATTCAGGCAAGCGCACCTAGAGCACCGGCCGGGCGCCTTTCAGCCGCCCGGTCAATCTCCTTACATACCCTACCGTTGCCCATCTTCGCTGCCAGGGTGCCTGCCTCTCCAATCTGCCGGGAAAGGACACCTATCATGCACACCCCAACCGATCTGCAAGCCATCAAGGCCAGACAGAAACAAGCCTGGAGCAGTGGCGATTACACCGTTATCGGCACCACCTTATCCCTTACAGGCGAACTACTGGCTGAAGCCTGCGATTTGAACCATGACGACTACGTACTGGATGTCGCTGCCGGGAACGGAAACGCGACGCTCGCGGCCGCTCGGCGAGGCTGCATCGTCACCTCCACCGACTATGTGGCCGCACTGCTGGAGCGAGGCAGGGAACGGGCACGCGCCGAGCATTTTGATGTTGCGTTCCAGGAAGCCGATGCAGAAGCGCTCCCGTTCGAGGACGCGACATTTGACGCGGTGCTGTCGACCTTTGGCGTGATGTTCACTCCGGATCAGGAGCGAGCAGCAGCGGAACTGACCAGAGTGTGTCGCCCCAATGGCAGAATAGGCTTGACGTGCTGGACGCCCGAAGGGTTCGTGGGCCAGATGTTCTCGACACTGAGCCGCTACATTTCTCCTCCCAAGGGCGCGACAAGGCCCTCGGACTGGGGCGTCAAGGGCCATATTCACAGGCTGTTCGCAGGCGAGGCAGCCGAGATTCGGAGCAACCTCAGGCTGTTCAACTTCCGCTACCGATCAGCAGAGCATTTCGTCGAAACGTTCAGCCGTTGGTACGGCCCGGTGCATAAGGCATTCAAGGCACTTTCAAAAGCTGAGGCGGAGGATCTGAAGGCTGATTTGAGTGAATTGCTCAACCGGATGAATCGCTCTTCCAGAAAGTCACTGGTCGTTCCAGCGGAATACCTGGAGATCGTGATCATTCGCAAATGACGCCCCACGGGTGCTCGCGCCACTTGCCCTGAAAGAAATCGATAAAGGTTCTGATTCGTGGACTCAGGTGTTTTCGGTCCGAGTACAAGAGATCACGGTGCATCCTCTCTGTTGGCATTCCCGGGATCATGACCAGCGTCCAACGCTGTGATCTCGGCTGACAAAAAGGTTAGAGCAGCACCTGTGCGCTTGATACAGCCGGCGGGGCACACCAGCTGTGACGTCAATTCACAGGAAGCACCGTCGGCGGCTCGGTTCTGCCATCAAGCATCCGCACGATATGGTGATGGGTTACTACTCGGTGCACACCAGCAAGGCGGCGCTTGATCAGGGTGAGTAAGAGATCAAACGCATTGGCGCCTTGCTGCGCCAGGCAGGTCGATTGGGTTAAAACGCTTCGCCAACGCGTTCGTCAGGCAATACTGTCCAGCTCGGCCAAAAGCTCAGGGGGAATCACCAGGCTACACGCACTGAGGTTTTCCCTGAGATGCGCCACCGAGGACGTTCCGGGAATCAACAGAATGTTGTCGCCACGCTGCATCAGCCAGGCCAACGCCACGCATAGCGTTGACGCGCCCATTGCCGTGGCTACGCGTGACAGAGTCGCCGATTGCAACGGCGAAAAACCTCCCAACGGAAAGAACGGCACATAAGCGATGCCCTGCCTGCCCAGTTCCGAAATCAGGGATTCGTCGACTCGATGGGACAGGTTGTAGTGATTTTGCACGCAGACAATATCAGCAATGCCCTGAGCTTCTTGCACCTGTGCTGCCGTCACATTGCTGAGGCCCAGATGACGGATGAGTCCCTGACGCTGCAACTCTGCGAGCGCGGTGAACGATGCTTCTATGGAGCCTTCAGAAGGCGCCTGGTGAGCACCCCAGGCCCGAAAATTGACAACATCCAGAACGTCCAGCCCAAGATTGCGCAGGTTGTCGTGCACAGCGCGGACCAGCTCTTCCGGGCGTTGTGCCGGATTCCAGGACGCATCGGTACCGCGCATGACGCCGACCTTGGTGACGATGACAAGCTCCTCGGCATAAGGATGCAGTGCCTCACGGATCAACTGGTTGGTGACATGCGGGCCGTAAAAGTCGGCCGTGTCGATATGGTTGACGCCCGCCTTCACCGCTTCGCTAAGGACCGCGACCGCTGCCGCCGGATCTTTTGCCGGGCCGAACACCTGCGGACCTGCCAACTGCATGGCCCCGTATCCCATGCGGTTGACCCTCAGGTCACCCAGCATAAATGTGTCTGAATTGCTCGCAGTGCTCATCTGATGTGTCTCGTTTGAAGGTGTGAGTCGCACTATATGCGTCGAGCACTGCTACGATAATCGGGTGCAATCTGCACAGGTTGTACGGTAGGGAGAACAATGAAAACCGACCTTCAGGATTTGCTCGCCTTCGTGGCGGTCGTCAACGCCAAGGGCTTTCGTGAGGCGGCGCGTTTGAGCGGACAATCCGCCTCCAGCCTCAGCGACGCCATTCGCCGGATGGAAACCCGGCTGGGCGTTCGGCTGCTCAACCGCACCACGCGCAGTGTTTTGCCCACCGAAGCGGGCGCAAAACTGATGGAACGCATCGTTCCCGCGCTGGGCGAAGTCGAATCGGCTTTGGACGTGGTCAACGATTTTCGTGACCGTCCCTCGGGATCTCTGAAACTGAACGTGCCGCTCAGCGTCGCCCGACTGGTGCTGCCGTCGATCGTCACACCCTTTTTGCAAACCTACCCCGATATCCGCCTCGAAGTGATCATTGAGGAAAGCTTCGTCGACATACTCGCGGCCGGATGCGATGCCGGCATTCGCTATGACGAGCGACTGGAGCAGGACATGATCGCTGTGCCCATCGGACCGCGCACCCAGCGCTTCGCCACCGCAGCTTCGCCCAAGTACCTCGACGTTCGGGGCCGTCCCGGGCACCCTCGGGACCTGCTCGACCACGCCTGCCTGCGAGGCAAATTCCCCAGCGGCTCAATTCCGCTCTGGGAGTACGAAAACCCGCACGAGACCCTCCGCGTCGATCCGAGCGGCCCGATGATTTTCAGCATCGGCGGTGGCGTCGAATTGGCCGTACAGTCCGCCATTGACGGGTTGGGTGTTATCAATCTGTTCGATGAGTGGCTCAAGCCCTACTTCGACACGGGCGAACTGGAGCCCGTTCTTGAATCATGGTGGCCGAGTTTTCCCGGGCCGTATCTTTACTACCCCGGACGACGATACCTGCCGTCGCCCTTGCGGGCTTTTGTGGATTTCGTGCAGTCTCATCAGACTGCAGTACACCCATCCGATGCCTCTCAACAGTGACAACACAATGACTGAACGCCATTTACGCTTGCTCTACAGGAAACCCACGCACGCTGACCTGCCAGCGCTTTTCGACATTTACGGCGATCCACAAACCCACCTGTTCAATCCGGCAGGCCCGTTGCGCACCCTTGCTCATGCCGAAAAAGTCCTGGAGCGCTGGCTTGAGCATTGGTCCCTGCAGGGTTATGGCTGGTGGGCCGTTACTACTGAGTATTCGCCAGATCAGGTGATTGGGTTCGGCGGCATCGCACACCACGACTATCTGGGCGAGATGCGCGTCAATCTGGGTTATCGCTTCGCGGTTAGCGCATGGGGCAAAGGATTCGCTACGCAACTGGGTAAAGCGGGACTGGTCCACGCCTTCGAAACGCTACAGTTGCCTGATGTCTACGGGCTGGTACGGCCTGATCATGCGGCTTCTATCAAGGTGCTTGAGAAAATTGGCATGCAGCGCATTGGCATCCAGGATGACGTGCCGGGCCAAGCCCCAAGCCTGGTGTTCAAGGCAAGCGCCGACGCCTGAAAAGACAATCATGACCCTGTTGTCCACACCTAAAATCTTAACAAGCTGAATCGATTTTCCTTTCTTACGGAACTCACACCGCCGACACCGCCCTAAGCCTCACATCTGTACTGGCACGACGCTGGTTCCACGTGAAGGACTTTATATTCATGTCTTCAAGCATCACCTCGACAGCGGCTGGCCAGCCGGGTCGAAAGCAGGCTTCACCCGGCCGATTGATCTTCATTTCAGTTCTCGTTGCAACCATGGGCGCACTCGCCTTCGGCTATGACACCGGCATCATCGCTGGCGCATTGCCTTTCATGACGTTGCCCATGGACCAGGGCGGGCTGGGGCTCAATGCGTACACGGAGGGTCTGGTTACCGCATCACTCATCGTCGGCGCCGCTTTCGGCTCGCTCGCCAGCGGTTATATCTCGGACCGCTATGGACGACGCGTGACACTGCGCCTGTTGTCGATCCTGTTCATTTTCGGCGCTTTGGGCACAGCAATGGCCCCGTCGATCCCGTTCATGATCGCTGCGCGCTTCGTGCTCGGCGTCGCGGTGGGCGGTGGCTCGGCCACTGTGCCGGTGTTCATCGCCGAGATCGCCGGCCCGTCACGCCGTGCCCGACTGGTCAGCCGTAACGAGCTGATGATCGTCAGCGGTCAGTTGCTGGCGTACGTGCTGAGCGCTTTCATGGCGGCGGTGCTGCATACGCCGGGCATCTGGCGCTACATGCTGGCCATTGCGATGATTCCAGGCGTGCTGTTGCTGGTCGGCACTTTCTTCGTACCGCCCTCGCCACGCTGGCTGGCGTCCAAGGGCCGCTTTGACGACGCGCAGGACGTGCTGGAGCAGCTGCGCGACACCAAGGAAGACGCCCAGCGCGAAGTCGATGAGATGAAGGCTCAGGACAAGCAGGCCCGCAACCGTCCGGCGGTGAAGGACCTGTTGCGCCAGAGCTGGGTCATCAAGCTGCTGCTGATCGGTGTCGGCCTGGGCTTCACGGCCCAGTTCACCGGCGTCAACGCGTTCATGTACTACACGCCGATCATTCTCAAGACCACTGGCATGGGCACCAATGCTGCGCTGACCGCCACCATCGGCAACGGTGTGGTTTCGGTGATTGCAACGCTACTGGGCATCTGGGCGATTGGCCGTTACGGCCGCAGGCATTTGCTGATGACCGGCCTGGTCATCGTGATCCTGATGCAGGCCGCACTCGGCTGTGTGTTGCAGTTCATGCCGCAGAACCTGACCCAGAGCTATGCTGCCCTCGCCTGCATTCTGGTGTTTCTGTTGTTCATGCAGATGTGCATCTCGCCGGTCTACTGGCTGCTCATGTCGGAACTGTTCCCGATGCAGGTCAGAGGTCTGCTGACAGGCGTCGCCGTGTCGATGCAATGGCTGTTCAACGCGTCGGTGGCGTTCGCCTTCCCCATCGCAGTCGATGTCATCGGCAACCCGACCTTCTTCGTGTTTGCAGCGATCAACATCGGCTCGCTGATCTTCGTGTTCCTGTGCCTGCCGGAGACCAAGGGCAAGTCGCTTGAGCAGATCGAAAAGCATTTGAAAAAAGAGCTGTAAACCTCGCAGTCATCCCACCGAACGTCCGGGCCTCAGCGCCCGGACGCTTTCTGCGCCGCAGAGCATCAGCGGGCCAACCGCTTTTCTCTGGAAGGTCTGTAACCGAAAAACGAGCTGTAGCACTTGCTGAAATGGCTGGGTGAAACGAAGCCACACGCCACCAGCACCTCTACCTGAGACATGTCGGTATGTTGCAGCAAGCGACGCGCCTCTGTGATGCGCAACTCCAGGTAATAGCGTTGGGGGGTCGTACCCAGCTGTTCCTTGAACAGCCGTTCGATCTGACGTCGCGAGCGACCGGCATAGACTGCCAGTTGCTCAAGCTCCAGCGGCTCTTCCAGATTGGCATCCATGAGCTTGATGACTTCGCGCAAGGGCGCACTCACCGAGCTGTGCGGTGAAGCCTTGACGCGTCGGTAGCGGGACTCCTCGAAAGAAAGAATATCCTCGATGCCCTCGACCAGTGCCTTGCCGTGAAGTGAGCCGATCCATTCCAGCGCCATATGAAACGCGCCTGCGGGACTGGAGGCCGTCAGGCGATCGCGGTCTATGACGAACGCTTCGCTGGTAACCTGAGCGTCCCTGCATATCTCGGCAAGCGCCGGGCGATGCTCGGGATGAAGCGCACAACGATAGCCATCGAGCAACCCGGCACTGCCCAGAAACCATGCCCCGTTCCACAACCCTGCCAGCATCACGCTCTGTTCAGCGCCCGCCTGCAGCAAGTCATTCAGACCAGTGTCAGCCTTCAGCGCTGTTCGATAGCCACCGCAGACCACCAGCAGGTCGAGATTGTGCAGAGATTCGTGATCCAGACGCCTGTCGGGGCGAATGACCAAACCCAGGTCGCTCATGACCTCGCCAGCCTCAAGGCCGAACGTCAGGGTACAGAACAGCTCCGCTCGCAACAGATTGGCCGTCACCAGCGTATCAAGCACCTGCGTGAAAGCGGGCAGAGAGAAATGCTCAAGCAATAAAAAGCCCGCGCGCGTCTGTAAAGGCTGCTCGCCCTGTGCATCGCTCAGGTAGCGGAGGTTCTTGCCCTTCATTCCCCCGCTGAATTGACGGCGTTCGACCACTGTTTTTCTCTCGCTGGGTTATCTCGCCCGGACCATCATCGTTGAACGCTTTGCAGGCTTAAAGCCCCAGCTCCGACAGCCCCGGATGATCATCCGGACGACGCCCCAGCGGCCAGTGAAATTTGCGCTCCGACTCCTGGATTGGCAGGTCGTTGATGCAGGCAAAGCGGTTGGCCATCAAACCATCATCGTTGAATTCCCAGTTTTCATTGCCGTAGGAGCGAAACCAGTTTCCTGAATCGTCATGCCATTCATAGGCGTAACGCACGGCGATGCGGTTCCCGTCGAACGCCCAAAGCTCCTTGATCAGACGGTAGTCCAGTTCCTTCTTCCATTTGCGTTCCAGAAACTGCTGCGCCTGTTCGCGATTGGTGATGAACTCGGCACGATTACGCCACTGGGTGTCTGGCGTATAGGCCAGCGCGACTTTTTCGGGGTTGCGGCTGTTCCAGCCGTCTTCGGCCAGACGGACCTTTTCAATGGCCGATTCGCGGGTAAACGGTGGCAGTGGCGGACGAGTTGCGGCATTGGCTGACATGCGGGAGTCTCCGGGCAGATTGACCATGAAGGTAACCAGACCTTTTCGCAGGCTGCAAGCCCCAGACCAGACACTCGGAAGTCTCTTGCTGTCGCCTTGAATCTACAGGCATCATACGGCCATATTCTGCCCTCCCGCGATGCTTCCCATGACCCACCGTCCTGCCCCCCTCCCCGCCAACGAGGCAGACAGAATCCTGTCGCTGGAGCATCTCGGCATTCTGGACAGCGAACCTGAACAGGGCTTCGACGATGTGGTGCTGCTGGCCACGACGCTGTGCGACGTGCCGATAGCGCTGGTATCGCTGGTGGATCGAGAGCGGCAGTGGTTCAAGGCCTGCATCGGTCTGGATGTGCGCGAGACGCACCGCGACTTTGCATTCTGCGCCCATGCGATTCTGGCGCCAGCCGACGTGCTGATCGTGGAGGACGCCACACAGGACCCGCGTTTCGAGCACAGCGCCTTGGTGCTCGGGCCGCCCCATATCCGTTTTTATGCCGGGGCCCCCATCTGCAGCGATGCGGGCCTGCCAATGGGCACTGTCTGCGTGATCGACACCAAACCGCGCAGCCTCAGCGATGCGCAGCGTCTGGCGCTCCAGGCGCTGGCACGCCAGACCGCCGCCTTGCTGCAGTTGCGCATGTTGAGCGGACAGCATGAGCAACGGGCTACCGCGCTGACACACGAACTCGAAAAGGCGCAGGACCATAATCGCGCCACCGAACGAAACCTGCGCCATTCCCAGCGCGTTTCATCGCTGGGCATGCTGACGGCAAGCATCGCTCATGATTTCAATAACCTTCTCCAGGCGCTGAGCGCCAGTCTGCAGCTGGTTCGCATGCGTGCACGGCGTCCGGCCGACGTGGAAAGCCTCAGTGATACCGGCCTACAGGCGGTTGAACATGGCCGCCAACTTGTCAGTCGCCTGCTGTCCAGCGTTCGTCAGGATGGGCCGGAGCTGATTTGCATCGATGTCAGCGAGCGGCTTGACGCGGCGCGTGATCTGTTGCTGCGCTCGGTCGGTGAGGAGATGGAATTGTCCTTCGATCTTCAGGCCAAAGGCTGGGGCGTGCTGTGCGTCGAAGCCCAGTTGCATGCCGCCCTCCTGAACCTGCTGGCCAACGCGCGCGACGCCATGTCCGGGCCTGGCAAGGCGTGCATCGCGACCCGCATGGAGTCTGTGGAAGATGACCTTCGACTGCCCGAAGGCGACTATCTGGTGATCAGTGTGACCGACAATGGTCCCGGCATGCGGAGCGATCTGGCAGCGCAAATCTTCGAGCCGTTTTTCACCACCAAAAAGACCGGGCTGGGCACCGGCCTGGGTCTGGCCCAGGTGCAGGAATTTGCCGTGAACGCCGGGGGCGGCGTACGCGTCGAAACCGCACCCGGTGACGGGACGCGCATGAAACTGTATCTGCGAATTCTCGGACGTATCGAGACGGCCCTGCTTCCGTCTCGATAACGCACCTTCTGCGCTGTACATCGGCAAACACCTTCGCCTGATACCGTATACTCTGCAACCAGGCAGAACAGCAGAGTTATCATTCGACGCATTTATATCACGCCATTCATCGTTCGCCAGAACATGCCCTCGGACAACTAACGATGGGCACTTCCATCCCGGCCAAAGTTACTGTTGTAAAGTTGGCGCATCCAGACACTCATTTGACCAGTCGATCACAACCCCTCGTTATCAAACGTATTTTAACCATCAAAAAATTTGCGCATCCAATCTGACGTCATACCTCAATCTGCCGACAGCGCACGATCGTGACGAACACGACTCCGAGCTCAAACCAACACAACCACCTGTTTCATAAGGTATTTATTCAATAAAATCTCGACATCGCTGCCATTACCCTCTGAAAACATCGACGTACCCCCTCTCCACGAAGCTCGCAAATAGCAAAAATTCTCTTTTACTCAGATTGTCGTCATACAACCTTCATAAACAGTTTTCTTCTCCCGTATATTCACGTTGCAGCAAACGGATTGTTTGCGCGGCGTTAATGGCAAATGGACGTTTGTTGGTGAGACACGCAGCTGTCTACTGCGAGTTGTACCTCAATTAATCAAGGATCAGATTAAATGGTTAAGTCTCGAAAAAATCTGCCAATCACACTCGTCAGCGGTCTGTTCGGTTCGCTGATGCTGGCCAGTCTTTCTGCTCATGCCGATATCGCAACCGATGTAGCCACCACCGGCTGGGCCACCCAGAACGGTGGCACCAAAGGCGGCTCACGAGCGGCTGCGAAGGACATCTTCACCGTCAAGAACGCTGCTGAACTGAAAAGCGCGCTGGCCGCCTCAGTGGGCAGCAATGGTCGCATCATCAAGATCACCGGCCTGATCGATGTCAGCGAAGGCAAGGCGTACACCAAGACCTCGGACATGAAGGTCCGGGGCCGTCTGGACGTTCCCGGCAAGACCACCATCGTGGGCACCAGCAGCAGTGCGGAAATCCGAGAGGGTTTTTTCTATGCCAAGGAAAACGATGTGATCATCCGCAACCTGACCATTGAGAACCCGTGGGATCCCGAGCCGGTCTGGGATGCCGACGACGGCAGCGCGGGCAACTGGAACTCCGAGTACGACAGCCTGACAGTCGAAGGTGCCAACAACGTGTGGGTCGACCATGTGACCTTCACTGACGGCCGTCGCACAGACGATCAAAACGGTACCGCCAACGGTCGGCCCAAGCAGCATCACGACGGTGCTCTGGACGTGAAGAACGGCGCCAACTACGTGACCATCTCGTATTCGATCTTCAAGAACCACGAGAAGAACAACCTGATCGGTTCGAGCGACAGCAAGACCACCGACGACGGCAAGCTCAAGGTCACTATCCACAACACCCTGTTCGAAAACATTTCGGCTCGCGCGCCGCGTGTACGCTTCGGCCAGGTCCACCTGTACAACAACTATCATGTAGGCAGCACCAGCCACAAAATCTATCCGTTCTCTTACGCGCACGGCGTGGGCAAGAGTTCGAAGATTTTCTCGGAACAGAACGCATTCGAGATCAGCGGCATCAGTGGCTGTGACAAGATTGCCGGTGACTACGGTGGAAGCGTATACCGTGACAGCGGCTCGCGCCTGAATGGCACCGCATTGAGCTGCTCATGGAGCAGCAGCATCGGCTGGACGCCTCCTTACAGCTATAGCCCGCTGAGCGCCGACAAGGTGGCTGCGGACGTCAAGGCCAAGGCTGGCGCAGGCAAAATCTGACGCTGAGGTTGACCTGTTGAACAAAAGGCCCTCTTGATCGAGGGCCTTTTGCATGGTGCATCAACCAACCAGTTGATTGATCTCGATGATGGGCAGCAGCACCGCCAGCACGATCACCAGCACCACACCGCCCATCACCACGATCATCAGCGGCTCGAGCAGTGCCGTCATGCCCATGGCACGGCGCTCGATATCACGCGACAAGGTCTGTGCGGCACGCTCCAGCATGGGCGGCAACGCGCCCGTTTTCTCGCCGCTGGCAATCAGGTGAATAAGCAGTGGCGGAAAGACTTTCTCGACACGCAAGGCGGCGGCCAGATTAACGCCTTCACGCACCTTGGCAGTGGCTTCGGTTACGCTCTCGCTGAGACGATCATTGGACAGCGTCTGACGCGCCGCATCCAGCGCACGCAGCAAGGGCACGCCAGCACCGCCGAGAATCGCCAGAGTCGAGGCGAAGCGCGCGGTATTGAGGCCCAGCACGAAGCGACCGATCAATGGCAAACGCAGTACCCGTGCGTGCCAACTCAGGCGCGCCGCGGGATTGCGCAGGTAGATTCGCCAGGTCCAGACGCTGATCGTCAGGCCGAGCAGGCACAACCAGCCCCAGCCACGAATGAAATCACTGGCGTTGAGCATGGCCAGCGTGAGGCCCGGCAAATCCTGCCGCGCCTGTGAAAAGGCGCTGACCACCTGTGGCACCACGTAACTGAGCAGAAAGATCACAATGGCAATCGACACCAGCCCCACTACGCCGGGATAGATGAACGCCGTCAGGATCTTGCTGCGCAAGCCGTTGCGCTCCTCGATGTAATCCGCCAGACGCTCCATGACATGGGCCAGATCGCCGGACTCTTCACCCGCCGCAATCAACGCCCGGTAGATGTCCGGAAAATCACCGGGGCGCGCAGCCAGCGCTTCGGCCAGACGCATGCCGCTGCGCACATCGCTGCGCACCGCGCCAAGGGTCTGGATGATGTGCTTGCGCTCGGCCTGCTCCAGCGTGGCGCTCAATGCTTCGTCCAGCGGCAGCCCTGCGCCCAGCAGGCTTGCCAGTTGGCGCGTTACCGACGCCAGGTCAGTGTCCGAAAGCCTGGCACTGAACAACCCGCGCCCTCCACTGCGCGCACGGACGGTTTCCGGCTCGACCTGCAATGCCGTCAGACCACGACTGCGCAGAACGCTGAATGCCGCGTTGCGGCTGTCGGCTTCCAGATGCCCGGACTCAATCCTGCCTTGAGCATTGGCGGCTTCATAGCGATAGCGATTCATCAGACGTCCCGTGTCACGCGCAGAATTTCTTCGGGGGCCGTGGTGCCGCTGCGGACCCAGCGGCTGCCATCCTCGCGCATGCTCAACATGCCGGCACGGCGAGCCTCTTCACGCAAGGCCTGTTCGCCGGCACCAGTGTGAATCAGGCTGCGAACCGCGTCGTCAACGCAGAACAGTTCGTGAATGCCGGTACGACCGCTGTAGCCGATCTGGTTGCAGGCAACACAACCCACCGGACGCCACGTACCGGGCACGGCCGGGTCTTCCTGCTTGCAGCGCGGACACAGACGACGCACCAGACGCTGGGCAAGCACGCCCAGCAGCGACGAGGCCAGCAGAAAGGGCTCGACGCCCATGTCGGTCAGTCGGTTGACCGCCGATACCGAATCGTTGGTGTGCAGGGTCGCCAGCACCAGGTGTCCGGTCAGCGACGCCTGCACAGCGATCTGAGCGGTTTCCAGATCGCGGATTTCGCCGATCATGATGATGTCCGGGTCCTGACGCAGGATGGCGCGCAGGGCCAGAGCAAAAGTCATGTCGATGCGGGTGTTGACCTGAATCTGGCTGATACCCGGCAGGTCGTACTCCACCGGATCTTCGACAGTCAGGATGTTGCTGGTGCTGGCATCCAGTCGCGCCAGCGCGGCATACAGGCTGGTGGTCTTGCCGCTGCCGGTGGGGCCTGTGACCAATACGATGCCGTGGGGCTGGCGAATCAGGTGATCGAGCCTGGCAAGCACCTCCGGATCCATGCCCAGTGTTTCCAGTTGCAAGCGTCCGGCCTGTTTGTCCAGCAGGCGCATCACCACGCGCTCGCCATGACCGGTGGGCACCGTTGAGACACGAATGTCGATCGGTCGTCCGGCCACCCGCAACGCGATTCGCCCGTCCTGTGGAAGACGTTTCTCGGCAATGTCCAGTTGCGCCATGATCTTGATCCGCGACACCAGCGAACCGTGCAGCGCCTTGCGCGGCGACACTACATCTCGCAGCGTGCCGTCGACGCGGTAGCGCACCACAGAATGGCTTTCGTAGGGTTCGATGTGAATGTCGCTGGCCTCGTCCCGTGCGGCCTGGGTAAACAGCGCGTTGATCATGCGGATCACCGGCGCACCGTCCTGGGCATCCAGCAGGTCAGTGATCTCCGGGATGTCCTGCATCAGCCGGTCCAGGTCTGCCTCGCTCTCGGCCGCCCCGACCACCGCAGCAGCACTGCCGGTGTCGGCGTAAGCGGCTGCCAGCAGCCCGTCCATCTGCGCGTCATCCACACGTTCCAGCGTGGTCGGCCCGAACTGTCGCCGCGCCTCGTTGATCGCCCAACCGGGCGTTGACTGGCACGTGACCAGCGCAGCCCCGTGCTCACTGCGCCGCAACAGAATGCGCTGCGCCTTGGCCCAGGCATAGGGCAGCCCGGTCATGGCGCAGGCACTGGTACGGCGCGAATCGTCGCGCGGGGCATCTGGCCTTGCGCGGGCAGCGATTCGGGAATTGCCTTTGCCGCTGGCGGCAACTGCGGCCCTTGCATGTCCGGCAGCGCCCAATTGCGTTCCGGCTGCAGGCTGCCCTGGGCCCGGCGCATGTATTCGTAGCGATTGAGGGTAATGCTGCGCCCCGCGCCGCTGTCACGAATGATGTAAGGCCGCAGGAACACCATCAGGTTGGTCTTGGTCAACTGACGCCGGTCGTTGCGAAACAGCACGCCCAACACCGGAATGTTCGACAGCCACGGTACAGCGTCATTGCTCTGGTTGTAGCCATCCTGAAGCAGTCCGCCCAGGACCATGATCTGCCCGTCATCGAGCAGGATGCTGGTGTCGATGGCACGCTTGTTGGTCACGGTGCCTGCATCGACCGAGGCACGCTGATCGACACTGCTGACCTCCTGGTAGATGTCCAGCTTGACGGTACCGCCTTCGGAAATCTGCGGCCGGACATTGAGCTTCAGACCGACTTCCTCGCGCTCCACGGTCTGGAACGGGTTGTTGCTGGTGCCGCCTCCGCCGGTCACGTAGCTGCCGGTAACAAAGGGGATGGTCTGACCGACGAAGATGCTCGCCGCCTCGTTATCCAGCGTCAGCAGATTCGGCGTGGACAGCACGTTGCTGCCGCCTTTGCTCTTCAGCGCTCGCGCCAGCACCTTGAGGTCCAGCACCTCGCCGATGCCCGGAATGGTCACCGCGCCTTTCACCACACCGACATTCAACCCCGGCGGCAGCACATCGATGCTCGTGCCGCCAGCCGGGTTACTCACCAGTCCACTGCCGCCCAGATTGGCGCCACCGAACACACCGCTGCCGCTCAGATTGCCGGTCTGCCATTGCACGCCAAACTCGTTGGCATCGTCCTCACTGACTTCGACGATCAGGCTTTCGATCACGACCTGGGCGCGCCGCTGATCCAGCTGGTCGATCACTTCACGCAGGTTGCGATACAAAGGTTCCGGCGCCGAAATCAACAGCGTATTGGTGGTCGCATCAGCCTGAATGGTCACGCCACCGGCAGTGAACGCCGTGTTCTGATCGCCCTGCTGACCACTGACTCCCGCACTCGCCGTCGCGCCACCGGCCTGCCCATAACCGTTGCTGCCTGTGCCAGTTGCCGAACCACTGCCACTGGACGTGCTCGTGGTGCCCTGCCCTTCGCTCTTGCTGCTCGTCCCGCCCATGCCGCTGAGCATCGCGCGAGCAGTGTCGGTCGTGCCACTGTCGCTTTCGCCGGTCAGCAGACCTCTCAAGGCCTGGGCCAGCTTGCCCGCCTGGGCATTGCGCAGGTAGACCACGTGCAGGTTGCTGGGATTGCTCTGGGCGTTATCCAGTTTGTAGATCAGATTGCGCGCCAGTTCCGTACGCTCGGGGCTGCCGGCGCGAATGATGATGGCGTTGGAGCGCGGATCGCCGATAACGCTGATTTTCTGGGTCGGGTCGCCGCCCTGGGTGTCCAGCAGCTCACTGACCATTCCGGCGATGTCCACGGCAATGCCGTTGCGAACCGACACCACGTCGGTGTCGATGGCACTGGGCGTGTCGATGCCGTCGATGATTTGCGCGACGCGTGTCAGGTTTTCCGCGTAGTCGGTGACCACAATGGTGTTGTTGCCGGGATAGGCATTGATCGGGTTGTTCGGCGATACGATGGGCCGCAGCACCGGAATCAGGTTGACGGCGTTTTCGTACTGCAGCCGAAAGGTGCGGGTCAGCATGCCATTGCCGGCCGGTTTGTCAGGGCTATAGATCGCCCCCCCCAGCAGCTTGGCATCCGCCTCGGGCACCACATGCGCGACGCCGCCGACATCGACGACGCTGAAACCCTGCATGCGCAATGCAGACAACAGCATATCGTAGGCCTGAACGGCAGGCACCTGCCCTTCGCTGACCAGTGTCAGGGTGCCGGTGACGCGCGGATCGACCAGAAACTGCTGGCCGGTCGAGCGAGACAGGGCACGCACGACCGCCTGAATATCGGCATCGACAAAATTGAGTTGCACCGGTTGATTGCCGAGCATACTGCGCGCTGCGGCAGGACCGCGGCCGCTGTTCTGCCTGCGGGGCGTGCTGATCGGGTGCGGCGCCCTGGACTGATTCGGCGCGCTCGCCTGCGCACGCTGACGATCGAGCAAGGCGTCGCCACTGCGCTGCGTATTGGCCAAGGGTTGGCCCAGTTCGCTATCCATTGGTGGGGGCGGTAACGAGTGGGTGCATGCACTCAGCGCCAGCAGTACGAAAGGCAATGCCTTGCGACACGGGCGCACATCATTGAAGCCTGAGCACTTCATAAAGCTTCCTTGCTGGCGCCGGGCGCCTGATCCATACGAACGATCCCTGACAGATGACCTGCCGAGGCTTGTGCGGAAAGCCCGTCTGCGCGTTGCAGTCGGGCTTCGGTAACGTAGAGCGAAAGCTGTTGCGGCTGCTCCAGCAACCATTGCATGACGCTATCGGCCGGGGCCTGGTCGAACGTCAGTTGCCAGGTCGAATCACCGGTTTCGGTCTCGGCCTTCAACCTGTAAACCTGCGCCAGCCCGGCGGCTTCCAGACTCACGCGCAACGCCTGCTCCAGACGCTGTCCGGACACTCGCATGGCCGGGGCCGGCAGTTGCTGCAGCAACGTTTCGAGGGTCTGGTTCTGGGTGCGCAGCCTGGGCGTCTCGGCCTGCCAGTAAGCGATTTTCTGTAAAGGCGGCTGAACCAGCAGCAACCACACCATCAGCCCCGACAGCACCCAGGCAGCGCCTGTCACCAGTTGCCTCTCCCGTCGCGTCAGGCCTGACCAGGCCGTCGCTGCACGGGTGCGCCAGAATCGCCAGCGCAATTTCGCAAGGTTCAGCGTGGCGCTATTCATGATCATCGCCCTTGGCTTCGTCGCTTTCGGCTGAGGTGGACTCAGCCAACGGGCTCAGCGTCCACAAACGATCCTGGCGACTGACACCCAGCCCGACCTGTTTAAGTGAATCCTGCCAGGTACTGTCAACGGGCACCTGCGGTGTCTCCTCCAGCATCTGCAGTTGTAACCTGTTGCCAGAGAACGTCAGGCTGTGCACGCTGCCTGACAGGAAGGGCATGCCCTCGGCGGCCTGGTGCATCAGCTGAGTGAAACGCTGACTAGGATCACTTTCGGCACCGCCCTGGCGGGCGGCCAACTGCTGGCGGGCTTGCTGCAAGGGGTTGAGAATCACCGGCAGTTCTGGGAACGCCTGTTTGACGCGCTGAGTCATTCCGGCCTTGAGCGCCTGCCCTTGCGCAGCCTCGCGAGCGGCATAGAGGTTCAGACCCGACGTCCACACGGCGATCGCCAGCACGCAGCAGAACAGCGCGGGTGTCCAACTGGACGCTTGGCCGCCGGTGTGGCCAAGCCCTGCATGCAGACTCCAGCCCGGCGCGACGCCGCTCAACGCCTGCTCTGCCGACAGGCTCTGCGCGTCTGCAGCTGCGTTAGTGCCAATCCAGCACACCTCACCACCCGAAACGAGCCGCTCAGCCAGTCCATCTTCATGACAGGGCTGGACCACGGCGTGATCGAGGCTGTGACGCAACAGCCAGTGCTCATCCAGCAGGCCTGCGCTGACTTGCCCCTCGACAGGAACCGGCAAACCGAACGGCGCCGGATACAGCCCACGCAATGGCAGGCGGATCTGACTCAACAACTCGGTCAACCGCGCCAGCGCCGCCTTTGGCAACCAGCCGACCACCACACGACCTTGCGGGTCTCGGACGCTGTGGGCGATGTGCATCTGATCGCTGTTTCCGAGCATCAAACCTTGTGCGGCGCAGATGACGGCAGCCTTGAGCCGCGACCCGCTCAACGGAGGGAGATCGATACCGGTCAGGACGCTGTCCAGTGGGTGCAGGTAGCATTCGACACCTGATGATTTCCGGCCTCTGGTCAGGGCTGACAAGGCGCTGTGTCCGCTTTCGGTGACACGGCCTGCGCGGTCAAGACGGACGAACGCTACCGTGGTGTCCCCGGTCAACTCGTTCAGCGGCGACAAGGCGATGCGCAAGCGATTCATATGCCCACCCGCGACCAGATGACCCTCGGTAGCGTGTCGCCGACGCGATGCAGCAAGGCCTGGATTCTGACCTGACGTTGCTGGGGACGTGCCTGCCCGCGCAGCATGAACCACTCACTCGTGACGCCGACGTTGAGGTTGTCGACCGTCAATTTGGGTACCCGCAATCGGTTGATCAGGTCACCCCGGTTAACGAACCACAATCCCCTGTCGCGCTCGGACACCACCGCCTGAGCTCTGGACAGCGACAGACCGGGAATGACCGCGGCCAGCACCTCGGCGCTGGCCGTGTTGCCGTTCACCCAGGTGTTGCTCGGCAACACACTCACGTAGTAGTCGAGACGCGTCAATGAGGCCTCGGTCAGGCCTGCCATGCCACGCAGGTCTTCGAGGCTGCGCAGCATCGGCTGGGTCGCGGGTAGAAGTGTTTGCTCGGTGCCGGACGAGGTCACTCGGCCGCTGTCGAAACTGCTCGCCGGGCCCGTCGACATCGGTGTGGAAAGAAGCCTGGGATAAGACGCAATGACCCGCTGAATGATCCGCTGGGCAAGCGCGGCATCAATACCGATCATTTCGCACAGTCGCTCGAAGCTGCGCTGCTGCCCGATATCCGCCTGTTGATTGGTCAGCAGGTTGCGCAGATTGAACTTGCCCTGCTGATCCTGCAATTGCCCTTCGAACTCACCCGGCCTGGCATTCGACGCGTCGATGACGATTGGTCTGGCCCAGGGCTGATCGAGGCGCGTCGAGGCGTCCTGCTGACGCGAGTCCCAGAGCAATTGGCGACCGATCTCAAGCCCGCCCAATAACTGCTGACTGCTCTGCACACGCGATTGTTCGGCTTCAAGGCTGCGAGTCAGCACGCCTTGGCGAGTGAGCATGCCTGCTGCAATCACCGCCACGATTGCGGCGATCAGCAACGCGCTGATGATCGCCGAGCCACGCTGTCGGGACGCAGTGAAGAAGAGGTTTTTCATGGCAGCGCTTAAAGCTGCCAGGAGCCGATATCGGCATTCACGCCGTCACCATCCGGCTGGCCATCGGCACCGAGGGAGAAAATGTCCACCTCGCCGTTAACACCAGGATTCAGGTAATTGTAGGGGCGGCCCCAGGGGTCGTTGGGCAGTCGTTCAAGGTAGGAGCGCCAATTGTTTTTACTGACATTGGCCGGGCGCTCGACGAGCACCTTGAGGCCCTGATTCTGATTGGGATAACGGCCGTTATCGAGGCGGTAAAGGTTGAGTGCCTGCATCAGGCCGCCAATATCCTGCCTGGCCGCAGTAGCACGAGCCTGATCGGGACGATCCAGCACCTTGGGGACCACGATGGCCGCCAGAATGCCCAGAATGACGACCACAACCATGATTTCGATCAGGGTAAAACCAGCCTGGGCGCGACGGCCTGCAGGCCGCTGCATGACGCGCGCGACTTCCATATCCACTTCCCTTGATAATCCTTATCAGCGCCGCAGTGTAACAAAACTATAAAACGGGACGAGGGAAATATTCAGTGATTTGCGTTCGCATCAGAACGCTGGACCAGTGCTATTCTGCGCCCCTGTAGTCCGCCAGGAGGCACCATGGGACAGGCACACACGGAACGTGGTTTCACTCTGGTCGAGGTGCTTGTCGCGCTGGCAATCATTGCCGTGGCCATGTCGGCAGCGGTGCGTGTTGCAGGCGGCATGACACAGAGCAATGGCCTGCTGCGTGACCGAGCAATCGCGCTGCTGGCCGCGCAAAACCGACTCGCAGAATTACGTCTTGAAGGACAACTCAAGGCTGGCGTAAAGACCCTCGATTGTGATCAGGGACACCTGCTGCTGCGCTGCGATCAGACTCTGATCACCATGGCCGGAGGCACACTGATGCGTGTCAACGTGAGGGTGTCGGAACGTGAGCGACAAGGGCCGCCGCTGGCACGTCTGGAAACGATACTGGGTCGCCCCTGGGTAAAGTCGCAGTGAGCCTTTCAGCGGCGTATCAGGTCCGGCAGCCCGGAGACCGCGGAGAGCGTGCTGACCTTGATTCGGGTCTGCTCCGATCCTCGCTCGATCACCACGCCGTCAGCTTCTACGGCGACCAGACGCACATCCCTCGCCAGTCGCTCGCCCGCTATCACGCTGCGCGCCGGACCATCATTGAGCCGGATAACCGCCACCGCACCTCGTGCGCCTGCCATGACACCGGACACGCTGATCTGCACTTGCGAAGGCTGATTGGCAAACCATTGCCTTGCCGGGCTGGCAGAACCGCCTTCCTGGGTTACGCTCGTCTGCACAGGCGCGGACGATTGAGCCGATGTCATCAATAATGAAGACCAGACCACCACGCCTGCCAGCGCCGCAAGCAAGGCCGCTGACTGCAACAATCGCGGAGCTGACACACCAAAAACAACTGCCATGACTGAACCTCCTGTTCGTCTGGAACCAGAGTCTACATCAGACTGCACGTCGGCATAGCGGCTCAACCAAGGACCCCGGCTTCATGACCATGGACAGGCAACAGGGCTTCACCTTGATCGAACTGATGGTGGTGCTGGTCATCATCGGCATCGCCAGTGCCGCCGTCAGCCTGAGCATCAAACCCGATGCCGATGCACTGCTGCGCAAAGACAGCCAACGGCTCGCGCAACTGCTGCAGATCGCCCAGGCCGAGGCCCGCGCCGACGGCCGCCCGATCACCTGGCTGGCCGATGGCAAAGGCTTTGTTTTCCAGCGCCGCAACGCAGAAGGCAACGGTTTTGATCACTTCACAGACGACCCGCACCTCCATCCGCGCAACTGGGAAACCCCGTCCATGCGCGTGCAGATCCAGCCTCGCCAATCCGTCGTACTGAACGCCGAATGGATCACGCCGGTGCTGCACATCCGCCTCTCCGATGGCGAACACACGCTGGGCGTAGAACGTTCGGCCTTGGGCCAATTGAGCGTGGTCAGTGCGCCATGAACAAACATCAGCGTGGTTTTACCCTGCTCGAAGTGATGGTCGCGATTCTGCTGATGTCCATCGTCAGCCTGATCGCCTGGCGCGGCCTGGACAGCGTGACCCGCACCGACGCCCGACTGCGTGAAAACACCGAACAGACCGAGTCTTTATTGCGAGCCTTTAACCAACTGGAGCGCGACATGGCCCTTCGCGCCAGCATCGAAATGCAGGAACCGGACCTGAACGGCGATCAGAACGACCGACCTCAGGCTCCGGCAGCAGTCAGTCTGCGTGCCGCCGATACGGGTGAGTTTCGTCTCGACGTGATTCGCAGTGCCGCAGTGTCTGGCGAAGGTCTGCAACGCGTACGCTGGTGGCTGAAAGACGGAACGCTCTATCGGGCCATGGGCCTGCCGAGTGATCGTTACCCACTGCCTGCACCCAAGGAGGGGGTTGCGGTGCTTGGAGGCGTTGTGGATCTGCAAGCGCGGATCTGGAAAGCGGACAATGAATGGCACACGCTTGATGGTAATCGGGAGAATGATCCTAAAGGGATCGAGATTCGATTGACGCGGGAGACGGGCCAGGGGCGGCAGGAGTATAGGAAGGTGGTTGGGCTTTTGGATTGATGGGGGGTTTAGGAATGCTCCGATCAACTAACAGTAACCGCTCAATGAACCCCACTCAAAGCGCTAAGCTAATGCCGGATGCTGGATTCCCGATTGTTTCAGAAGCCCATCCACCATCATGCGACTCAACGCTCAAGTCGAGAAAGTGTACCTCTACCCCAAGTCCGTCGAGTTTAGAAAACCCATTGACGGCATGGGGCATGGCTGCGCTGGTCGAACCGAATATCAGGATTGCCGTGTTCGACCCGGTACTTTTCGTTTTCCTCAACAAGCGATAACAACGCTATTCCCCCAAAAAAAACGAGAGCTTTAATATTTTTCTCCAATCATAAGCGCCTGACCGTCAGACCAAAACCCCCAATCAATACTTATAATCCTTAGGATTTTCAATATTCTTGTCGCTGTAGATCACAAGCATTTTTTCTAAGTCTTCATGAATATTTAAAAAGTAATCTGAAAGCGTTGAGAATCTAATGCGAGCCATCGTCAGCGCCATTAAACTCAAAACATCATCATTATTTTCCACACCAGCAATCGATTTTTCAACATCATCAAAAGCAAGGCGCAAATTCTTTGATAACTCCTCTGAAATTTGTACCATTACATTTTTTTGGCTTTATGTGGTCAAACGGCAAAGCGGTAGGATCTGGAGTTACACCGCGCTGACTTTTTTGTGGTTTGGCTAAGACAGCACCACTGGCATCGGATTTAACTACGCCGTCGTTGGCTGCTCTATTCAATTCCAATGCCTCTTGTTTTTGCCTCAGAGTAAACTCTTTACCGGGACCAATATCGGGCGGATTTTCAATGCTTGAATAATCGACTTTCGCAGGAGCGCCTATCTCTTTTGCACCATCAGCCTTTTATGCGTTCTAATAACTCGACCATTGCTAGTGGATCACGCTCCACAAGTTTTTCGATCAAATCTTCCGCTACACGCAAACCCTAAAGGAGAACCAATCGAGACATCCTATCCATGATTTCAGCATGTCGCTGTTTTATAGATAGAGCTTTACCAGGACACGCATAAAACCATAGCTCTATACCCGCTGCACTCATGGGGCTCTTGTCCTAGTACTAACAACGCTATCGATACCATTGACCGAATGAAAGCTTTAGCCTGCGCCTCAACTTTTTGATTCGGAAACTCATATGCAACTTTATATCCGGGATTCTGATCAACGGCAGATTTCACACGCTGCAAAGTATCCAAAACCGACTTTTGCGTTGAAGGGCGCCAGATGGCCAACTTTGTCTTTTCATCAATTAACATAACGATGGTTTCGAAAGTCCACAGGTTTGGGGTAGAGGTACACCTTTTCGACTTTGGCATCGGGTCGCATCATGGCGGCGGGCCTGAGAGAATCGGGAGCCCAGCATCGGGCATTAGCTAAGTGCTTTGAATGTGGGGTTCATGGAGCGGTTACTTACAAATAACCAGCATCACTCAGCAAGTCTAACAGCTTCTCATCTAGCGATTCATCACTAAGCCCGCTAGTCCTACCCGGCCCGCGCCAGTTCCATATAATCTGCATAGCCAAACTATCCACATCAATAAACTCCTCATGAAAAAATTCGCTAAGACGCATATTACCAATAGTAGGATCGGCTTTAATAACATATCTAAAGACATGAGAAGGCTTTTTACCCTCACTGATACCTTCTAGCATACAAAACCTCCTTTAACTATTACTACCTTTCAAAAATAACGGTAGTCGCATCATTCCATCTTTCTTTGACGGGGGTCTGAACATTTGTAAAACCATATTTTGCGGCTATGCGTCCAGTCCAAGTTTTTGCAGCCGCCTCAGCGGGAAGCATACCTTTCTCCAAATCAGCCAAGTACTCTGATGTATTTACGCTATCTGTTCCGCCAAACCATGCCCCCCCTAACAGCGTTAACTTTAATACCTTCCTGCTCCAACCTCTGCATAGCGCTAATAAACATATCAGTCCCAGAGGGATTTAACGCATTGTTAGATGAACGAACATCAAAACCTAAGGATGCTCCGATCAACTTGCTGCGCAGCGGCGGCGAGTCGCAATTTGCCCGGCACCCAGCGCTATTTGCTGAAAATGGCCTGATGCAGCGCGCGTTGAGGGCGTTTCCGTCCGGTTTTCCGTGTTAAACACGCAACTCGCCCATACCCATCAGCTGTTTTCGAGCCATCCACAGGTTTGACAGGGCGAACAGCGTGGTCAACTGAGCTGTGTTTTTCATCAGCCCACGAAAGCGCACTTTAACGTAACCAAACTGCCGCTTGATCACCCGAAACGGGTGCTCGACCTTGGCCCGTGTCTGAGCTTTGCAGTACTCGATCTTGCGCTTGGCCTTGTAGAGCACGCTGCATTTATTCAGCCTGGAATACGTGCTGCGCCGCGCCGCGATTTGCCAGATGACCTCACGATCTTCATGCTCTTCACGCTTCTCGACACCGGTATATCCAGCGTCTGCATACACCGCGTTTTCTTCGCCGTGCAACAGCTCGGCGACCTGCGTGACGTCGGCCACATTGGCGGCAGTGCCATGAACATGATGAACCAGTCCCGACTCGGCATCGGCGCCGATATGCGCCTTCATCCCGAAGAAGTATTGGTTACCTTTCCTGGTCTGATGCATCTCGGGATCGCGCTTGCCTTCCTCGTTCTTGGTGGAACTGGGGGCATGAATAATGGTGGCATCAACGATAGTGCCTTGACGCAGCGACAGGCCTTTTTCTTGTAAATAACCGTTGATGACCGCGAGGATCGCAGGGGCCAGTTGATGCTTTTCCAGCAGATGCCGGAAGTTCATGATCGTGGTGTCTTCAGGTATCGGGGCGCTCAAGGTCAGGCGTGCAAACTGGCGCATGGGCGTGATTTCGTAGAGCGCTTCTTCCATGGCCGGGTCGCTCAGGGAGAACCAGTTCTGCAGCAGATGAATGCGCAGCATGGTTTCCAGCGGATAGGATTTTCTGCCACCGCCGGCCTTGGGGTAGAACGGTTCGATCAGGCCCAGCAGACCTGCCCAGGGCACGACCTGATCCATCTCGGCGAGGAAGCGTTCGCGGCGTGTCTGCTTGCGCTTGCGGGCATATTCGAAATCGGAAAAGCTCATCTGGCTCATGGGCGGCTCGGATCAGGTGGTCAGGCGTATTTCATCACATTTGAGGACTTGTTCGGAGAATCCCTAAGCGTCATGTACAACGTTCTGGAAAAAACCCGGTCCGGATAGCCATTATGTGACAAGGAGGAGAGCAACTATGAACAGGGCCTGGCCTCTGTTTCAAGTGAGCTGAACACGAGTTAGATCGAACCGTCTTCGTCGCCTATGGCTGAGGCAATTTTTTCGAACAACTGGTGGGCAAGCCTGACGCTGCCCTCCCTGCCGGAGAAGTCCGAAGCGCAGGCCGAAGAAGAGTTGTTATGCCGCCTGGTGGCCCTGAACAACGACCGCGCCGCCGAGGAAGCCCGCGGCCATATTCGCTGGTTGCGTCCCGAGTACCAAAATCTCAACGTTGCTGTTGCAACGAGGCAGAGTGAGGATGAGTTGTACGATACAACAGATCCGTTTTCTGACTCAATTTTTTGATAAAATCTTATAAAAACCCATAAATTCAATTACTTATACGCATAATGACTTAGCAGAATTCCACCTTATTAGAGGGATACATTCCCCCCAAAATTCACCTAGGGCTTATATGATTGGCAATCAATGTGACAGAGTGATATCGTTCTGCTACTTAGAGGTGCTAGCCTGGGTTCCCTGGCCACCACAAGCCAGTTGGGCCGCCGCGCCACCCTCGCTGGAAAAACCCGTAGCTGGGAAATAGGGAATATACGGCGAAGTCTGAACCTCCTCGCCAACTGCTACATGAGACATGGAGAACAGCTTAGAGGAGGACATCCAATGGGTGTTTTGAATCAGGCTGGTTCAGCAGCTTTGCCTAGACGCTTTACGGCGTTTGGTGGCGTAGTCTGGGGTCTTTGCACCTTCGGACTCGACCCAGTGACCGCTGTTGCACTGGTTCTAATCGCTACTGTCGTTTTGTCGATAGTGTGAAGCTAGGCCGCCGGACGCGTGTGATTCCGGCAGCCGGAACTATACGGTTCTGCAGAATTAACGGCTCGAATTAGGAGCTTAGCGGACTTCGCGAGTACCTTGTCGGGACCATCTGGGGCTGCTTGAGCTCCATAATTACAGCTAAAGGCGCCCTCATGACACGCTACACATTCCCTGATCCAAAGGCGCGTTCGGTAAGTAAGCCAACCGATGACTGCTCTCGGAAAAAAATCGTCAGCCTCTATAACAACGCGCACGGGACGGACAAGACCTACCTCACAGAGGAGATCAAAGACTGGTTCCGAGCCACCGCTTTGCGTTTGGGGTGGAGCTCTGTCGTTTTCGGACCTAATGCAGCGACCCTTACTGCCAAGGTGGTGTTGGATCGCACTGCCACCGCAAAATCAACCAACACGGACAAAGTCGTCAGCATTGATCGGCGCTGATGCTTGAAGAGCCTCCGTGCGCTTGTATCAGCGACAGAGGCTCACTGCAGCTTCAATCTGCTTTTCGTAACCGATCCGCTGCCTGCGCTAGGCGAGCAGCGCCCTCATCCTCACCTCTAGGCTGTCGGTCTTGCGCAGGCCAGCAGCGGCCCATGGCAGCACCTCTACCTCTGGCGCGCAGCACGTCACCTGTACCGGAACACCGACGCGCCTGTACTGCAGCGGCTCAGCCTGCCGCACGTCCCCAAAAGTGCCGTGGACAGCACCAGCCCGCTCCTACAGGCGAAGCCAAGTAATACGAGGCTTGAAGCCTGATGAGGGCTACTTCCGCTCCCGCAGGGATGCGAGTTCAGCACCAGCCTCATAAGCCAAGTTCCTTTTCGATGGTCGAGGTCGCGGCCGGGCACCGGTCGCCACCAGTGCGCTCCTGCTTCAGCCGGTTCGCTGCGGCATGGTCGACCTGGGCGCTGGCGGCTACTTCTGCCACGGCCCTCTCTGCCCCGGCCTGACGTGCGTTCGCAGCCAAGGTCAGTTCGCCCAGCGCCTTGCCCTCCTCCTGCGCTAGCCCACTGAGGTTGTCCCGGGCGGACTGGCAGTTGACAGCCTTGCCGCTAGCTTCATGTAGTAGTGGGCGGTATTGGCTGACAGCCACCCAGACTCCACCGCCCGCGCCAATACCAACCAGCAGCAGTAGCCCGGCCAAGCGGCCGCCCACGATTGGTGTCGTAATCACGCCGGAGCCCTCCGTCCCCCTCTCGTCGATCAGCATGGATGGATACCGGCCTCAGCTTCAGCCTTGGAGAGGCCAAGAAAACTAGTGGTAATTTCAATTACGCGTAAATGGCCACTATTTGGAAGTAATGATAGAGTCAGGCGATCTAAATCGGCCGATGTGTAAAAAATGTATGCGATCCATAAACCCACCTCCCCAAAGGTGGGTCAACGATTTACCGTGGCATCTGCGGCGAGCAGTTCCACGGTAACAGGGCTTCGTAGTCTTCCACCGAAGCGGCATGCGGCAACCGCTCCAGGACGTGGCGCAGCCACGTATAGGGCTCCTGGCCGTTGACCTTGGCGGTCTCGACCAGGCTGTAGATCTTTGCGCTGGCACTGGCGCCGTTGACGGTATCGCTGAACAGCCAGGCCTTGCGCCCGATGACAAACGGCTTGATCGCTCGTTCGGCCGCATTGTTGTCGATGGGCAAATAACCCGCTTCGACATAGCGTTCCAGACGACTCCAGTTATTCGCCAGATAATGTACTGCCTTGCCTAATACGCTTTGCGGCGTTACTTGGGACTGCGTCTTATCCAGCCAGCTTTTCAACTGGGCGAGGATCGGCAAGCTCTTTTCCTGCCGCCCCATAAATCGCTACTTGTCGCTAACGCTTTTGAGCTCACGCTCGATGCCGTACAGTTTGTTGATCATTGTCATCGCGATATCAGCCCTTCCGGTTTTACCCTTGGGCTGCACTTTCTGTGCCTCCACGAATTTGCGACGTGCATGAGCCATGCAGGCCAGACGTTCAACACCCGGTTGCAACGCCAGCGTGTTATAGCCTGCGTAATCGTCGGTCATTACGTAGCCGCGATAACTTTCCAGCAGCCGCAGCGGTACGTCCTGCGCACGGCTGGAGGTGTAATCGAACAGCACGACTTTTCGATCCGGAGGCCCGCTGGCCTGCACCCACATCCAGGATTGGCTGGTCGGGTCACGCTCTGGTTCTTTCAATACCTGGACGTGGGTTTCATCGCAGTGGATCACCGGACTTTCCAGCAGCCGGTCACGCATCAAATTGATCAGCGGCTGAAAGTGTTCGCTGCACTGGATGACCCAGCGAGCCAGCGTTTGCCGAGGGATCTCGATACCGTGTCGACTGAGTACCGTTTCAAATCGATGCAGGGGTAAACCGTCAACATACTTGGTAGTGAGTAGCATGGCCAATACGCTCGGACTGGCCATGCTCTTTTCGATTAACTGCGCAGGTTTGTCAGCCGTGACCAGTGCCGTTTCACAACCCCGGCAGCCATAAACCTTACGGATATGTTTGATCACGCGGATCTGCATCGGCACGATATCCAGCTGTTCGCTGGTTTCTTCGCTGATCACATGTTTGCGGCAACCGCAGGCACAGGTCAGTTCGTGTTCAGGCAGCTCGTGGATGACTTCGATACGCGGCAGATCAGCCGACAGTGGCTTGCGCTTGCCGCGGCGAGGTGTCGGTGCAACGACTTCTTCATCAGCGTCACCGACTGAAGGCATCGGCTCACTTTCAGGCTCGTTGAACAAGGCCAGTTGCGGCG
>NZ_JAFFZW010000029.1 GCF_017826695.1 Pseudomonas alliivorans | reverse complement strand
TGGAACGCCACGGCTGCGGCCTTCCCGAGCGAGCAGTGCATTCATACGCTGATCGAGGCTCAGGTTCAAAAAACGCCGGACGCGCCCGCGCTGATCTTTGATCAACAACAGCTGAGCTACACGCAGCTCAATGCCCGTGCCAACCAACTGGCCCATCGACTGCGGGAGTCGGGTGTCGGTCCGGATGTGCGGGTCGGGATTTGTGTCGAGCGCAGCCTGGAACTGGTGATCGGCCTGCTGGCCATCGTCAAGGCGGGCGGTGCCTATGTGCCGCTGGACCCGGATTATCCCGAAGACCGACTGGCCTACATGATGCAGGACAGCGGCATCGGCCTGCTGCTGACCCAGACCCCGCTGCTGGCGCGTCTGCCACTGCCTGCCGGGGTGCAGAGCCTGTGTCTGGATCGCAACGGCGACGGGCTGAACGGCTACAGCACCGCCAACCCGGTCAACCTGACAGATCCGCTGAACCTGGCCTACATGATTTACACCTCGGGCTCGACCGGCAAACCCAAGGGCGCGGGCAACAGCCATCGTGCGCTGGTCAACCGCCTGCACTGGATGCAGAAGGCCTACGCGCTGGACGCAACCGACACGGTGCTGCAGAAAACCCCGTTCAGCTTCGACGTGTCGGTCTGGGAATTCTTCTGGCCGCTGCTGACGGGGGCTCGTCTGGCCGTGGCACTGCCGGGTGATCATCGCGATCCTGAGCGACTGGTGCAGACCATCCGGCAGCATCAGGTCACGACGTTGCACTTCGTGCCGTCGATGCTGCAGGCCTTCCTCGGCCATCGACAGGTGGAAAGCTGCCACAGCCTGAAACGAGTGGTGTGCAGCGGCGAAGCCTTGCCTGCGGAACTGGCCGGACAGGTGCTCAAGCGCCTGCCGCAGGTCGGGCT
>NZ_JAFFZW010000028.1 GCF_017826695.1 Pseudomonas alliivorans | reverse complement strand
GTGTAGTGGTCAACTGATCCCGGACACGACGTTAAGTTTTTTCTCGTACTGAGCGGGTGCCAGTCCATCATTGAACTGGTGTGGCCGAACCCAGTTGTAGCGATGCATCAGATAATGACTGATATCCCGCTGTGCCTCTTGGGCCGTCATGTAGCCCACGGCGGGTATCCACTCGGTTTTCAAGCTGCGGAATACACGCTCCATCGGCGAGTTGTCGTAGCAATTACCTCGGCGACTCATGCTCTGGCGCATGCGGTATCGCCAAAGTCGCTGGCGAAACTGTCGGCTCCCATATTGGGAGCCCTGATCTGAGTGAAACAGCAGGCCCTGAGGCTTGCCGCGTTGCTCATAAGCCATGTCCAGCGCCTTGATGACCAAGTCCGTGTCCGGTTTGTTTGAAAACGCCCAGCCCACCACCCGACGCGCATAAAGATCCATAACCACCGCCAGGTAATGCCATTTTCCTTGCGCCCAGATGTAGGTGATGTCGCCACACCAAACCTGATTGGGCGCGGGTACATCGAACTGCCGATTCAAAATGTTCGGAATGTCAGGCCTCTCCACTGTTGCTTTTTTATAAGCATGAGAGCCAGGTTGCTTGCTGATTAATCCCAGTTCCCGCATCAGGCCACGTACCTTGAACCGACCAATTTGCTCGCCATCTTCCTGCAATACCGAAACGATACTGCGGCTGCCAGCAGCGCTTCGACTTTGCCCGAACAGCTCATTGACTCGACTGAGTAAACGAACCCGCTCGGCGTCTGGAGCCCGACGCCGCTGGCAATGGTCGTAGTAGCACGAGCGAGGTGTCTCGAACACTTCGCACAGCAATTCGATCGGCTCATGGGCACCTAGCTGATTGATCAGCGCAAGCGCTCGTGTTCTTCCGACATCAAGAGCGCGGTAGCCTTTTTTAAAATGGATTTCTCCCGCTCAAGACGAGCGATCC
>NZ_JAFFZW010000027.1 GCF_017826695.1 Pseudomonas alliivorans | reverse complement strand
AAGCCGCGAGGTGGAGCTAATCTCACAAAACCGATCGTAGTCCGGATCGCAGTCTGCAACTCGACTGCGTGAAGTCGGAATCGCTAGTAATCGCGAATCAGAATGTCGCGGTGAATACGTTCCCGGGCCTTGTACACACCGCCCGTCACACCATGGGAGTGGGTTGCACCAGAAGTAGCTAGTCTAACCTTCGGGAGGACGGTTACCACGGTGTGATTCATGACTGGGGTGAAGTCGTAACAAGGTAGCCGTAGGGGAACCTGCGGCTGGATCACCTCCTTAATCGACGACTCAGCTGCGCCATAAGCACCCACACGAATTGCTTGATTCATTGAAGAAGACGATTAGAAGCAGCTTTTGCTTTGCACACCCTATATTGGGTCTGTAGCTCAGTTGGTTAGAGCGCACCCCTGATAAGGGTGAGGTCGGCAGTTCGAATCTGCCCAGACCCACCAGTTACCTGGTGAAATTGGTCAGAGCGCGTACGACACCCGGTTACGGGGCCATAGCTCAGCTGGGAGAGCGCCTGCCTTGCACGCAGGAGGTCAGCGGTTCGATCCCGCTTGGCTCCACCATTTACTGCTTCTGCTTGAAAGCTTAGAAATGAGCATTCCATCCACTGGATGGTGAATGTTGATTTCTAGTCTTTGATTAGATCGTTCTTTAAAAATTTGGGTATGTGATAGAAAGAAATAGACTGTTGACCACTTTCACTGGTGGTGAACAGGCTAAGGTAAAGTTTGTGAGAACAAACTTTCGGCGAATGTCGTCTTCACAGTATAACCAGATTGCTTGGGGTTATATGGTCAAGTGAAGAAGCGCATACGGTGGATGCCTTGGCAGTCAGAGGCGATGAAAGACGTGGTAGCCTGCGAAAAGCTTCGGGGAGTCGGCAAACAGACTGTGATCCGGAGATGTCTGAATGGGGGAACCCAACTGTCATAAGACAGTTACCTTACACTGAATACATAGGTGTA
>NZ_JAFFZW010000025.1 GCF_017826695.1 Pseudomonas alliivorans | reverse complement strand
TGAATCGCCCCGGATTCTCTAGACACCTTGCAAGCTCATTGCGTAACGTTTTTCAAACTCTACCGGTGACAGCTGATTGTTGAAACCATGGCGGCGTTTTGGGTTGTAGAACATCTCGATGTAATCGAACACATCACTACGAGCATCTTGCCGTGAGGTGTAGATTTTCCGCTTGATTCGTTCCCGTTTCAGAAGCTGGAAAAAGCTCTCAGCCACGGCGTTGTCATGACAATTGCCTCGGCGGCTCATGCTGGCAACCAAATTGTTTGCCTTCAAAAAACTGCGCCAATCGGAGCTGCTGTACTGGCTGCCCTGGTCGGAGTGAACCATCACCTCTTGTTTCGGTTTTCGCCTCCAAACCGCCATCAATAACGCATCAATGGCCAAATCACTGGTCATCTGCGACTTCATTGACCAGCCAACGACCTGACGAGAAAACAGATCCAGCACCACCGCCAAATACAGCCAGCCTTCATACGTACGAATGTAGGTGATGTCGGTGACCCAAACCTTGTTGGGTTCCACGACATCGAACTCGCGCTTCAGTAAATTGGGTGAGGCTACCGCTGGCTTACCGCCGTACTTTCCAGGGCGACGTCGATACCCTGTCTGAGAGCGCAGACCTTCAAGACGCATCAACCTCGCCACACGATGCCGACCACAATCTTCACCGACCTCGCGCAGGTCGCCATGGATTTTGCGATAGCCATAAACTCCGCCGCTCTCCAGCCACGAGTGCTTGATCAAACCCAGCAATCGCTGGTCGTCTTTAGCGCGTGCAGATTGCGGCTCAGACAACCAAGCGTAATAACCACTGGGATGGACTTTCAGCGTCAGGCAAAGCCGTCGAATGGAGTAGTTGCCCGCGCGCTGCTTGATAAAGGCGTACTTCAGCCGCACTCCTTGGCAAAGTACGCGGCGGCCTTTTTTAAGATGTCTCGCTCTTCAGTGACCCGCTTGAGTTCCGCTCGCAGACGACGCAGTTCAGCGTGCTGATCATCGTCTTGCTGCCGTTCTGCCTGAGGTTTGCTGTAGCGCTTTATCCAGGCATAGAGGCTATGCGTCGACACGCCAAGACGCGCCGCCACATCAGCGACAGGCAGCTTCTTTTCGGTCACTTGATTGACCGCTTGGATTTTGAATTCTTCGGGATAACGTGGGTTGCTCATGGCACCTCCTGATTGGCCTCAGTTTAAGGCATGGAGGTGTCTACGAAACCCGGGGCGATTCA
>NZ_JAFFZW010000024.1 GCF_017826695.1 Pseudomonas alliivorans | reverse complement strand
TCAGCCTACCACCTTAAACCTGGACAACCAACGCCAGGCTGGCCTAGCCTTCTCCGTCCCTCCATCGCAATAACCAGAAGTACAGGAATATTAACCTGTTTTCCATCGACTACGCTTTTCAGCCTCGCCTTAGGGACCGACTAACCCTGCGTCGATTAACGTTGCGCAGGAAACCTTGGTCTTTCGGCGTGGGTGTTTTTCACACCCATTGTCGTTACTCATGTCAGCATTCGCACTTCTGATACCTCCAGCAAGCTTCTCAACTCACCTTCACAGGCTTACAGAACGCTCCTCTACCGCATCATCAAAAGATGATACCCGTAGCTTCGGTGCATGGTTTGAGCCCCGTTACATCTTCCGCGCAGGCCGACTCGACTAGTGAGCTATTACGCTTTCTTTAAAGGGTGGCTGCTTCTAAGCCAACCTCCTAGCTGTCTAAGCCTTCCCACATCGTTTCCCACTTAACCATGACTTTGGGACCTTAGCTGACGGTCTGGGTTGTTTCCCTTTTCACGACGGACGTTAGCACCCGCCGTGTGTCTCCCATGCTCGGCACTTGTAGGTATTCGGAGTTTGCATCGGTTTGGTAAGTCGGGATGACCCCCTAGCCGAAACAGTGCTCTACCCCCTACAGTGATACATGAGGCGCTACCTAAATAGCTTTCGAGGAGAACCAGCTATCTCCGAGCTTGATTAGCCTTTCACTCCGATCCACAGGTCATCCGCTAACTTTTCAACGGTAGTCGGTTCGGTCCTCCAGTCAGTGTTACCTAACCTTCAACCTGCCCATGGATAGATCGCCCGGTTTCGGGTCTATTCCCAGCGACTAGACGCCCTATTAAGACTCGCTTTCGCTACGCCTCCCCTATTCGGTTAAGCTTGCCACTGAAAATAAGTCGCTGACCCATTATACAAAAGGTACGCAGTCACCCAACAAAGTGGGCTCCCACTGCTTGTACGCATACGGTTTCAGGATCTATTTCACTCCGCTCTCCGCGGTTCTTTTCGCCTTTCCCTCACGGTACTGGTTCACTATCGGTCAGTCAGTAGTATTTAGCCTTGGAGGATGGTCCCCCCATATTCAGACAAGGTTTCTCGTGCCCCGTCCTACTCGATTTCATTGCAAAGAGACTTTCGCGTACAGGGCTATCACCCACTATGGCCGCCCTTTCCAGAGCGTTCCGCTAATCTCGATCCAACTTAAGGGCTGGTCCCCGTTCGCTCGCCACTACTAAGGGAATCTCGGTTGATTTCTTTTCCTCAGGGTACTTAGATGTTTCAGTTCCCCTGGTTCGCTCC
>NZ_JAFFZW010000023.1 GCF_017826695.1 Pseudomonas alliivorans | reverse complement strand
GGGTCGCAGATTGCTTGGGTGTTATATGGTCAAGCCTCACGGGCAATTAGTATTGGTTAGCTCAACGCCTCACAGCGCTTACACACCCAACCTATCAACGTCGTAGTCTTCGACGGCCCTTCAGGGAACTCAAGGTTCCAGTGAGATCTCATCTTGAGGCAAGTTTCCCGCTTAGATGCTTTCAGCGGTTATCTTTTCCGAACATAGCTACCCGGCAATGCCACTGGCGTGACAACCGGAACACCAGAGGTTCGTCCACTCCGGTCCTCTCGTACTAGGAGCAGCCCCTCTCAAATCTCAAACGTCCACGGCAGATAGGGACCGAACTGTCTCACGACGTTCTAAACCCAGCTCGCGTACCACTTTAAATGGCGAACAGCCATACCCTTGGGACCGGCTTCAGCCCCAGGATGTGATGAGCCGACATCGAGGTGCCAAACACCGCCGTCGATATGAACTCTTGGGCGGTATCAGCCTGTTATCCCCGGAGTACCTTTTATCCGTTGAGCGATGGCCCTTCCATACAGAACCACCGGATCACTAAGACCTACTTTCGTACCTGCTCGACGTGTCTGTCTCGCAGTCAAGCGCGCTTTTGCCTTTATACTCTACGACCGATTTCCGACCGGTCTGAGCGCACCTTCGTACTCCTCCGTTACTCTTTAGGAGGAGACCGCCCCAGTCAAACTACCCACCATACACTGTCCTCGATCCGGATAACGGACCTGAGTTAGAACCTCAAAGTTGCCAGGGTGGTATTTCAAGGTTGGCTCCACGCAGACTGGCGTCCACGCTTCAAAGCCTCCCACCTATCCTACACAAGCAAATTCAAAGTCCAGTGCAAAGCTATAGTAAAGGTTCACGGGGTCTTTCCGTCTAGCCGCGGATACACTGCATCTTCACAGCGATTTCAATTTCACTGAGTCTCGGGTGGAGACAGCGCCGCCATCGTTACGCCATTCGTGCAGGTCGGAACTTACCCGACAAGGAATTTCGCTACCTTAGGACCGTTATAGTTACGGCCGCCGTTTACCGGGGCTTCGATCAAGAGCTTCGCTTGCGCTAACCCCATCAATTAACCTTCCGGCACCGGGCAGGCGTCACACCCTATACGTCCACTTTCGTGTTTGCAGAGTGCTGTGTTTTTAATAAACAGTCGCAGCGGCCTGGTATCTTCGACCGGCGTGGGCTTACGCAGTAAATGCTTCACCCTCACCGGCGCACCTTCTCCCGAAGTTACGGTGCCATTTTGCCTAGTTCCTTCACCCGAGTTCTCTCAAGCGCCTTGGTATTCTCTACCCAACCACCTGTGTCGGTTTGGGGTACGGTTCCTGGTTACCTGAAGCTTAGAAGCTTTTCTTGGAAGCATGGCATCAACCACTTCGTGTTCCAAAGGAACACTCGTCATCAGCTCTCGGCCTTGA
>NZ_JAFFZW010000022.1 GCF_017826695.1 Pseudomonas alliivorans | reverse complement strand
TGCGCTCGGCGTCCAGGCTGCTGCTCAGGGTCTGGGTGCTCTCGAGCACCGAGTCCCCGACCCCGACGTGCCGGGCGACGATTTTCGCATAGGCATAGTCGGTCAGGGTGTCGATGCCGTTGAGGGTGAAGCATTCCAGCAGGGGGCGGCCGTGTTTCAGGGCATCGGCCGGGTCGTTGATGTAGGTGCGTCGGGTGAAGTGCAACGGGGTTTCCTGCCGGAGCGCCGGTTCGACCTGCAGCAACGCCTCCTCGCTCAGTACCAGCCAGGGGCGCTCAGCGCCGCTCACCGGCGGCAGGGCGTCGTAGCGGTAGTGGGTACGCAGCACCGGCGCGGGTTCGCCATGAGTGGACACGGCCGGGGTCACGGTGCGGCTGGCCAGCTGACGCACGAAGCCTTCGGGGTCGGGCGGGCAGCGTCCGTCCTCACCTTCAGCCGGGTACCAGTGGCGGGTCTCGGTCACGCCGTTGGCCTGGACCTGTTCGAGCAGGTTGCCGAACGTATCGTAGGTGGTGGTCACGGTTTCGTGGCGCACCCGGTTGGCATCGTCCAGCGAGAACCAGGTGTCGGTGGCGGCAAAGGGCAACTGGCAGTACGCCGGTTGCTGATCGAAGCTCAGCTCGTCATCGGCGTGATAGACGGTGGCGGTGATCTTCACGTTGCGCCCCTGAGTGACGCGTTGCTCGGTCATCAGGTGGAAACGGTTGAACGTGCGTTCGATGCTGCGCACGACCTGCCCGCCGTCCATCAGGGTTTCGGTGGTGCCATACAGGTAGGCCTCGGTGATCCGGTAGAGGTTGTCCAGTCCGTTGTCTTCGAAAATCAACCCGGACGCGTCATGGCCGAGGAAGTTGTGGGTATCGGGCACTGTCGCGGTGCCGTAGGCATAGTGCACCTCGACCGGCGGCTGACCCTGGCCGGGGTCGCTGACATGGCGGGTGACGCGAGGCAGGCCGGGGCGTCCGGTCGCGCCGGGGAAGGCATGCCCGGCGTCGTCGTAGAACAGGGTTTCGCGAGCACCGGCGGGGGTGCGCACCTCGCTGACGCACAGCAGGCCGTTCAGGGTCTGGTAGAGAAAGGCCCAGCTGGCCTGTTCGTCGGTGGGCAGGAGCAGGCGTGCCACGCGGTGGTCGGCCTCCGACAATTCCAGCACGAAGGGCACGTTGGCCTCGTCGGGGTGCAGTCGCACCTCGACGGCAGCGGAGCTGCGGGTCAGGCTCAGCAGGCGACGCCGGGAATCACGGACCTCGCTCAACAGGGGCCGGCCGTTGAACGTGTCGTAGTCCAGCGTGACCGTACGGCCGTCGGCGGACTGTATCTGGACGGGCAAGGCAACCGGCTCGGCGGCACTGCCGAGCATCTGCAGGATCTCCACCTGGCCGGACTTGTGCGCCACCCGGTAGCGACCGTTGCCCTGGTCATGGGCATGGAAACTGTCGAGTTTCTGCTCTTTCATGAGCAGGCGTCCGTCGCTGGTGGTTTCGGTGACCTTGAAGGTCTCGCCGGTGCCGAGCGAAAGGATCTGCGAAGCGGGATCGAACTGCGACAGCTGCAGGCTCCAGCCCATGCCGTAGCCGACGTCACGGGTGTTGAGGGGGCTGAAGGTCAGGGCCAGAGGGACGGTGGGGCCGGCCAGGTC
>NZ_JAFFZW010000021.1 GCF_017826695.1 Pseudomonas alliivorans | reverse complement strand
CAGTGACCAACGGTACCTTGAGCGCGGTCAACAGCAACGATGGCGGCGTCACCTGGACCGCGATCCTGACGCCGACCACCAGCGTGACCGACGCCACCAACCTGATCACTCTGGACAACACCGGCTTCGCCAATGCGTCCGGCAATATCGGCAGTGGCGTCACATCCTCTAATAACTACGCCATCGATACGCAGCGTCCGACGGCCACCGTCGTGGTTGCCGACAACGCGCTGTCTATCGGTGAAACCTCGCTGGTCACCATTACCTTCAGCGAAGCGGTCACCGGCTTCACCAACGCCGACCTCACAGTGGCCAATGGCACGCTCAGCGCGGTCAGCAGCAGCGACGGCGGCATCACCTGGACGGCGACTCTGACGCCGGCAGCAGGTGTCACCAGCGCCAGCAACTCGGTGACATTGAGCAATACCGGCGTGACCGACCTGGCGGGCAACACAGGCAGTGGCCTGAGCGTTTCCAACAACTACGCCATCGACTCTGTGCGACCTACAGCAACCGTTGCACTGGCAGATACCGCGCTGAGCGTCGGCGAAACCTCGCTGGTCACCATCACCTTCAGCGAAGCGGTCACAGGCTTCACCAACGCCGACCTGACCGTGCCCAACGGCACCCTCAGCGCGGTGAGCAGCAGTGACGGCGGTATCACCTGGACCGCGACCTACACGCCAGACATCAACGTCGCCGACACCACCAACCTGATCAGCCTGAACAACGCAGGTGTCACCGACCTGGCGGGTAACGCAGGCACCGGGACCACCAGTTCACCCAATTTCACCATCGACACCCTGCAGCCGACCGCCACCATCGTGGTCGCCGACAGCGCGCTGAGCGTGGGCGAGACGTCGCTGGTGACCATCACCTTCAGCGAAGCCGTCACCGGTTTCACCAACGCCGACCTGACGGTGGCCAATGGCACGCTCAGCGCGGTGAGCAGCAGCGACGGCGGCATCACCTGGACGGCGACTTACACGCCGACCAACAACATCACCAGCACCACCAACCTGATCACTCTCGACAACACCGGCTTCGCGAATGCGTCCGGCAACATCGGCAGTGGCGTCACGTCCTCGAACAACTACGCCATCGATACGCAGCGTCCGACGGCCACCGTCGTGGTTGCCGACAACGCGCTGTCTATCGGTGAAACCTCGCTGGTGACCATCACCTTCAGTGAAGCCGTCACCGGCTTCACCAACGCCGACCTGACAGTGGCCAACGGTACTTTGAGCGTGGTCAGCAGCAGTGACGGCGGTATCACCTGGACCGCGACTCTGACGCCGACAGCAGGTGTCACCAGCGCCAGCAACTCGGTGACATTGAGCAATACCGGCGTGACCGACCTGGCGGGCAACACAGGCAGTGGCCTGAGCGTTTCCAACAACTACGCCATCGACTCTGTGCGACCTACCGCAACCGTTGCACTGGCAGATACCGCGCTGAGCGTCGGCGAAACCTCGCTGGTCACCATCACCTTCAGCGAAGCGGTCACAGGCTTCACCAATGCCGACCTGACCGTGCCCAACGGCACCCTCAGCGCAGTGAGCAGCAGTGACGGCGGTATCACCTGGAACGCGACCTACACGCCAGACATCAACGTCGCCGACACCACCAACCTGATCAGCCTGAACAACGCAGGTGTCACCGACCTGGCGGGTAACGCAGGCACCGGGACCACCAGCTCACCCAATTTCACCATCGACACCCTGCAGCCGACCGCCACCATCGTGGTCGCCGACAGCGCACTGAGCGTGGGCGAAACCTCGCTGGTGACCATTACCTTCAGCGAAGCCGTCACCGGTTTTACCAACGCCGACCTCACAGTGGCCAACGGTACCTTGAGCGCGGTCAACAGCAACGATGGCGGCGTCACCTGGACCGCGATCCTGACGCCGACCACCAGCGTGACCGACGCCACCAACCTGATCACTCTGGACAACACCGGCTTCGCCAATGCGTCCGGCAATATCGGCAGTGGCGTCACATCCTCTAATAACTACGCCATCGATACGCAGCGTCCGACGGCCACCGTCGTGGTTGCCGACAACGCGCTGTCTATCGGTGAAACCTCGCTGGTCACCATTACCTTCAGTGAGGCCGTCAGCGGTTTCAACAACGCCGACCTGTCCGTTTCCAACGGCACCCTGAGCGCGGTCAACAGCAGCGACGGCGGCATTACCTGGACGGCGACCCTGACGCCGACCAATAACATCACCAGCACCACCAACCTGATCACCCTGAACAATACCGGTGTCATCGATGCCGCAGGCAATACCGGTACAGG
>NZ_JAFFZW010000020.1 GCF_017826695.1 Pseudomonas alliivorans | reverse complement strand
GGCGTTTTTTGAACCTGAGCCTCGATCAGCGTATGAATGCACTGCTCGCTCGGGAAGGCCGCAGCCGTGGCGTTCCAGTCGCGCAATACCTGCTGCTGCGCAGGCTGATCCAGCAGCGCCAGCTCACCCATTGCAGCCTTCGGATCACGAATCAGCGCCTGCAACAGGTGCTGGAAATGCGCCGACAACTGCACCACGTCGGCTTCGCTCAGGCTCTGCCGGTCGTAGCTGAAGCGTATCGACAGGGTCTGGCCCAGGTTGACCACCAGCGTCAGCGGGTAATGAGTCTGCTCCTGGGTGTGCAGACCGCCGAACACCAGCCCCGGTGGTGCGGTCTGTTGCAACGCATCGGAGACCGGGTAGTTCTCGAACACCAGAATGCTGTCGAACAGCGCATCACCGCCGCTACGCGCCCAGCGCTGAATGTCATACAGCGGCGTGTGTTCATGTTCGCGCAGGACGAGGTTCCTGGTCTGGACCTGCTGGACCCAGTCGGCGACGCGCTGCTCGGGACGTGGGCTGGCAATCACCGGCAAGGTGTTGATGAACAGACCGAGCTGTTCCTCGACGCCCGGCAACTCGGCAGGACGCCCCGCCACCGTTGCACCGAAGGTCACGCTGGAGTGCCCGGTGTAGCGTTGCAGCACCAGCAGCCAGGCCGATTGCACCAGCGTATTGAGGGTCACGCGCTGCTCGCGGGCGAATTCGCCCAGGGCCTGCGTGGTCTGCGCATCGATCAGTTGCAGATGATCACCCTGCCCTGCTTCACCCGGTTGCGACTTGAAACGCTGCATCAGGCGGGTCGGCTCATCCAGTTCCGCCAGTTGTTCGGTCCAGAAACGCTCGCTGAGCGCCGCATCCTGACGTTGCAGCCATCCGATGTAATCGCGATAACGGCTGGTCTGTCTTGCCAGCGTCTGTCCGCTGTAGCGCTGCAGCACTTCGCCCAACAGGCGCGAACTGCTCCAGCCGTCCATGAGAATGTGGTGGCTGGTGTAGATCAGTTGATGGCTGTCCTCGCCGGTGCGCAATACCGCAAGACGCAGCAGCGGCGCCTGAGTCAGATCGAAACCCTGGCGGCGGTCGGCCTCGGCCCAGTCGTCCAGCCATTGCGGCGTCTGGCCTCTGGCATCCACTTCGGCGAACGGCATCGGCACTTCGCGCAACACCACCTGCAATGACTCATCCAGATGGCTGACGAAACCACTGCGCAGCACTTCGTGGGTATTCAGCGTGGCCTGCCAGGCCGCCCTGAAACGCGTGACATCCAGACCACTGACCTCGACGCGCATCTGATTGATGTAATTGCCCGCTTCCTGTTCGAACAGGGTGTGGAACAGCATGCCCTGCTGCATCGGTGCCAGCGGGTAGATGTCTTCGATGTCGCGGGCCGCCATCGGCAGGCTGTTCAGTTGCGCCTGGGTCAGACGGGCCAGCGGGAAGTCGGACGGCGTAACGCCGGCCACGCCTTGCGCCGTGCAGTGTGCGATGAGCTGCTGCAACTCCAGCGCGTAGTCATCGGCCAGACGTTGCACGGTGCCGGTCTCGAACACCGCACTGCTGAAACTCCAGCTCAGACGCAGCTCGCCGCCGTACACCTGACCGTTGATACTGAGGGGCGCCGCCAGCGGCGCTTCGGCGCTTTGAGAAGCACCCGCGCTGTCGGCCGATGGGGCAAACAACGCGTCCTGCGAATCGAAACTGCCGTCGAATTGGCCCAGGTAGTTGAAGACGATGCTGCCCTGCGGCAACTGCTGCAGCGCATGACACGCGGCGTCGCTGCCCAGATAGCGAAGCGCGCCATAACCGATCCCCTTGTGGGGCACCGCGCGCAGTTGCTCCTTGATGGTCATGATCGAATCGGACAACGCGTCCTGCGGCGACAGCCTGACCGGGTAGAGGTTGCTGAACCAGCCAACGGTGCGGCTGAGGTCGAGCGTGTCGAACAGATCCTCACGGCCATGGCCTTCAAGGCGGATCAGTACGTCGGAGCGTTTGGTCCAGCGGCTGATCACTCGGGCCAGCGCGGTCAGCAGCAGGTCGTTGATCTGGGTGCGATAGGCCGCTGGTGCGTCCTGCAGCAGTTGCCGGGTCAGTTCGCTGTCCAGTTGCGTGACCACAGAAGTCGCGTGTTTCTGCTGCTGCCCGCCCTGCGGGTTGTCGCATGGCAATGCGTCACTGACGTCCTGCAACTGGCGTTGCCACCATGCCAGCTCCTGCTCGAGCGCAGCGCTTTGTGCGTAGGCTTGCAGGTGTTCGGCCCAGCTTTTCAGAGAGCTGGTTTTACTCGGCAGCGCCACGGCCTGTCCTGCAGCGACAGCCTGATACACCTGCTGGAGGTCTTCGAGCAGCACACGCCACGACACGCCGTCTACCACGAGGTGGTGAATGACCAGCAGCAGACGCTGCTCGTTCTGCGGCAGATCGATCAGCACGGCACGCAGCAGCGGCCCGTTCTTCAGGTCGAGGCTGCGCTGGGCTTCTTCGGCCAGTTCGGTCAAACGTTCGGTGTCTTCCAGCACATGCGTCCACAGCACATCCCATGTGTCTGGTGCGCCAAAGGTGGCATGCCACTGGCCGTCCTGCCGAGAGAAGCCCAGCCGCAAGGCGTCATGCTGCTCGATCAGCGCTGTCAGCGCGCTTTGCAGTGTGTTCACGTCCAACGCGGTGTTGACCTTGAGCATCACCGCCTGATTCCAGTGATGACGTTCGGGAATCTCCAGTTCGAAGAAGCGCGCCTGAATGGGCAGCAGCGGCAGCGAACCGCTGACCTGCTCAACCGCAGCCGTTGGCTTCTTCTGAATCAGTTTCGCCACCGTTGCCAATTGGCCGATGGTCTGCTTTTCGAACAACTGCTTCGGGCTGAGCTTGATGCCCTGACGCTTGGCGCGGGCGATGATTTGCAGGCTGAGGATCGAGTCGCCGCCCAGTTCGAAGAAGTTGTCGGTGCTGCCCACCTGATCGAGCTTGAGCACGTCGGCCCAGACGGCGGCGAGTTTCTCCTCGATCTCGCCGGCCGGTGCGGTGTAACGCTGTTTGACCACACCCGGTTTGGGCAACGCACGTTTGTCGAGCTTGCCGTTGGCAGTCAGCGGCAGGCGGTCGAGTAGCAGGATCTGTGCAGGCACCAGGTATTCCGGCAGGCAGGCGGCCAACTGCTCGCGCAGGGTTTCAACGCTCACCGACGCCACGCACCAGGCCACCAATTGTAGCCGCGACTCATCGCTTTCCAGCGGTTGAGCCAACACAACGGCCTCGGCCACGCCGTCCAGAGTTTGCAGCAGTTGCCCGACTTCACCGGGTTCGACCCGGTAGCCACGGATTTTCACCTGATCGTCAGCGCGGCCCAGGTATTCCAGCACGCCGTCCACCCGGCGCGCGCGGTCCCCCGCGCGGTACAGGCGTTTGCCATCGGCTTCAGGGTCCGGCACGAAACGTTCGGCCGTCATTGCCGCACGGCCCAGATAACCCTGCGCCAAGCCTTCGCCACCCAGGTACAACTCGCCTGCGACACGCTCGGCGACCGGATTCAGGTAAGCGTCCAGCACCCGTGCCTTGCCATTGGCCAGCGGCTGACCGACAGGAACACTGCGGCAGGCGGGCAACTTTTCAGCCACTTCGTGAGTGAGGATGCCGACCGTGGTTTCGGTGGGGCCATAGTGGTTGACGATCCGGCAACCCGGCTTGAGCGAGCGAACCTGCTCGATCAAGGCCCAGGAACTGGCCTCGCCCCCCAGAATCAGCATCTGCTTCGGCAACACGTCGGCGGGTGTTGCGGCCTGTAGCAGACTTTGCAGATGGCTCGGTACGATCTTCAGCACATCCACCTGATGCTCGGCCATGTAACGGGCAAATCCATCGGGGTCGAAGGCCTGTTCATGAGACAACAGATGCAAGGTACGACCCGACGCCAGCGCACCGAACAACAAGGTATGCCCCAGGTCGGCCGCTACGGTGGAGACCATTGCCATGCCGGCCTCGGCATCGAGCGACAGGCGCGTCAGTACGGATTGCACATAATTGGCCAGCGCGCCATGGCTGATCACCACGCCCTTGGGCTGCCCGGTAGAGCCGGAGGTGTAAATGATGTAGGCCGGTTGCTCGGCAACCACCTGAACACCCAACGCCTCATCGGCGAAATCGCCCCACTGCAGCGCATCGAACGCCAGCACCGGACAGACGCCAAGCTGTGCGGCCTTGTCGTTGTCCGCGGCATGGATCAGCAATACCGCGCCGCTGTCCCTGGCCAGTTGCTGCAAGCGCTCGGCAGGCTGTGAGGTGTCCAGCGGCAGGTACACCGCACCCAGTTTCAGCACCGCCAGCAGGCTGACCACCCACTCCACGGAGCGGTCCTGACACAGCGCAACCGTCATGCCTGCGCCGATGTTCTGGGCTTGCAGGTAACGGGCGAAGCGATTGGACTGCTGCTCCAGTTGAACGAAGCTCAGTGTCTGCTGGCCAACCCGCACGGCCGTCTTGTCGCCTCCGGTGTGCAAACCGTTTTGCCAGAGACGGATGAAGTCGGAGCAGGCGAACGCCTGCGACGCCTCGATGACTGGCAGCGAGCCTGTCAGCGGTTGATCCGCCAGAAGACGATCAACGCTCGTCACCAGCGCCTGCAACGTTTCGCGCAAGGCGTCGGCGATGCGCTCGATGGTACGGGCCTCGAACAGGTCGGTGGCGTAAGTGAAGTAACCGCGCAGACCACCTGGCGTGTCGGTGAAATCGAAGGCCAGATCGAAGCGTGCATCGCCTGCGCCCACTGGAAATTCGCTGACGCTAAGCCCGGAAAGACTCTGGCGCGAGGCGTCGGTCTGTTCGGCAGCGTAGACATGTTGATTGATCTTGAACTGGAACAACGGGTTGTGCCCCAGATTGCGCTCCGGCGCCAAAGCGTCCACCAGATGCTCAAACGGCAGCTCCTGATGCGACTGCGCGTTGCTCACCACCTCTTTCACCTGATCCAGCAACGCCGCAAAACTTTGCCGCTCGTCCACCTGCACACGCAGCACCTGGGTGTTGATGAAGAAACCGATCAGCCCTTCCAGCTCGCTGCGGGTACGCCCGGCATTCGGCGCACCGATGCGAATATCCGCCTGCCCGCTGAAGCGCGACAGCACCACCGACAGCGCCGCCAACACCTGCATGAAGATCGTCTGGCCACGGCCGCGGGCCAGGGCTTTCAGCTGTGTCGACAGCTGTTCAGAGAGATCGACACGCACCGTCGCCCCGCGATGACTGGGCTGCAACGGACGCTCATGGTCCAACGGCAGGGTCAGCAACGGGTGCTCGCTGCCGAGTTGCTGCTTCCAATAATCCAGCTGCCGCTCGCCCTCTCCGGCTTCCAGCCAGGCGCGTTGCCAGATGGCGTAGTCAGCGTATTGAATTGCCAGCTCAGGCAAGGTCGCGGTCTGGCCCAGCACTTGCGCCTGATACAACTGCACGAACTCGCGAATCAGCAGTTCGCCCGACCAGCCGTCGGAGACGACGTGATGCAGGCACACCGTCAGCACGTGTTCAGCGTCGCTCAACCGGAACAGCTTGACCCGCAGCAACGTGCCGCTGAGCAGATCGAACGGCTTATGCAGTTCGGCATGTACCTGCGCCTCTATCTGCTCTGCCTCGACACTGACGCACTCAAGAGCCACATTGCCCTGCGGGAGAATTTCCTGATGAAACTCGCCGTCTTCGGAGACGAACCGGGTGCGCAGGGTTTCGTGGCGCTGTACCAGTTGATCGAGCGCTGCACCGAGCGCCTGCGGGTTCAGCGGGCCGTTCAGACGCACCGCCAGCGGCACGTTGTAGGCGATGTTGTGCGGCTCCATCTGCCAGAGAAACAGCATGCGTTGCTGCGCGTACGACAGTGGAATGCGAGCGGTCTCATGGCGGGTCACGGCAATCGGCAAGAGCCGGAAGCTCTGCCCGGTTTCATTCATCTTGCCGAGAATCCGGCGACGCTGTTCGACGGGCAAACCGACGAAACGCTGGGCGATACGCGCTGCTGCAGACTGGTCCATGTCAGATACCCGCCATTTCGTTCATCATTTTCTCGATATCGGACAAGCCGTCCTCGGTCAGCGACAGGCCGCTCTGAGCGAACGCCTGAATAAATTCGGCCAATTGCGGTTTCTCGAAGATCAGCCGCAACGGGATGTCGATACCCAGTCCCGAGTGGATTCTGGACACCAGTTGCGTGGCCAGCAGCGAGTGGCCGCCCAGTTCGAAGAAGTCGTCGGTCAGCCCTACCCGCTCGACCTTCAACACCTCGGCCCAGATCGCCGCCAATTGCTGTTCCTGCTCAGTGACCGGCGCCACGTAAAGGCGTGCAGACTGACTGGAATGTGGCTTCGGCAAGGCCTTGCGGTCCAGCTTGCCGTTGGCCGTGAGTGGCATTTCCGTCAGCCAGACAAGGTGCTGAGGCACCATGTAGTCCGGCAGTGTTTCCTTGAGGAACGCCTTGAGCACGTCGCGCAGAACGTCGGCCTCGGGTGCCTGATCGTTCGTCACCAGATACGCGGCAAGCTGCTTGCCGGATGGACCGTCGATATCGATCACGCTGGCTTCGCGCACGGCGGGGTGTTCAAGAAGACGCGCTTCGATTTCACCCAGCTCGATGCGCAACCCGCGAATCTTCACCTGATGGTCGATACGCCCGGCGTACTCGATCACGCCTTCATGGCGATAGCGCGCCAGATCCCCGGTACGGTACAGCCGCCCTCCGCCCTGCTCGTCGAACGGGTCCGGCACGAAGCGTTCCGCCGTCAGGGCGGCGCGGTTGTGATAACCCCGCGCCAGCCCGACACCGCCCAGGTACAGCTCCGCCGCCACGCCCGGTGCGGCGGGCAGCAGCCCGTCGTCGAGGATGTGGGTCTTGAGGTTGTCGATGGGACGACCGATCGG
>NZ_JAFFZW010000001.1 GCF_017826695.1 Pseudomonas alliivorans | reverse complement strand
TTCCGAGCGTTATCCCCCACTACCAGGCAGATTCCTAGGCATTACTCACCCGTCCGCCGCTCTCAAGAGAAGCAAGCTTCTCTCTACCGCTCGACTTGCATGTGTTAGGCCTGCCGCCAGCGTTCAATCTGAGCCATGATCAAACTCTTCAGTTCAAACATCTAACTGGGTTTTGAGAAAACCCTAAACTTGGCTCAGCAATCGTTGGTTACATCTTTGATTTCTCGCGGAGTAACTTGGGTTGCTGATAATCTGTTGACTTCAGTCTGACACCACAAGCACCCACACGAATTGCTTGATTCAGTTGTTAAAGAGCGGTGGGTTGAGCCTTTCGTCTCAACCGAGGCGCGCATTCTACAGCGTCCTCTGTAACTGTCAAGCGATTATTTTCTGAAGTTTTCCAAGTTTCCTGATCAACTTCAATCACTTGCGCTTCGATCAACTCTGCGTTGCTCGTCAGCGGGAGGCGAATTCTACAGCGTTACAACCGCGTGTCAAACTCTTTTTTCTCACCGCTGTCGATTCAAACAAACTCGACCGACTTCCTCGCTGACCTCATCCGACAAACCCTTGTAACTCATTGAATCGCAAGGCTTTTTCGTTTCCGTCTGCGCCGGAAGTGGGGCGAATTATAGACACCTCAACGAGCGCGTCAACCGTTATTTTCAAAACGCTGAGAAATAGGTATTCGATACCTGTTGCTATATAGAAGAGGGTTTGCAGGTGCGCAATATATTGCCCAATGACCTAATATTCAGCATCATGTCCACGCATCACATCACCTCCCTGACAGGACGCTTTACCGATATGTCTGCCAAACCCCGCAACATCGCCCCCCTCCTGTTCCCTCTGGGATTGCTGATCATCGCAATGATATCGATCCAGAGCGGTGCATCTCTGGCCAAGAGTCTCTTCCCGGTGGTCGGTGCGCAAGGGACGACCGCGCTGCGTCTTATCTTCGCCAGCCTGATTCTTCTATTAGTGTTGCGGCCATGGCGCGCACGCCTCACGGCCAGATCATTGCGCACGGTGATGCTCTACGGCATTTCGCTGGGCAGCATGAACATGCTCTTCTATATGTCATTACAGACCGTACCGCTGGGTATCGCCGTCGCGCTCGAATTCACCGGGCCGTTGGCCGTAGCCCTGTGGGCATCACGCAAGTTGATCGATTTCCTGTGGGTGGCCCTGGCTGTGCTAGGCCTTCTGCTGCTCATCCCTTTAGGGGAGTCGAGTACACGTATCGATCTGGTGGGGGCTGGTTATGCGCTGGGAGCAGGCGTTTGCTGGGCGGCCTACATACTGTTCGGGCAGAAAGCGGGCGCCGATAACGGCATTCAGACCGCAGCGCTGGGTGTCACGATCGCGGCCGTTTTCATCGCGCCCATTGGCTTGGTGCATGCAGGCGCCGCCTTGCTGGATCTTTCGCTGATCCCGGCAGCACTGGGCGTTGCCGTTCTTTCGACCGCCCTGCCCTACAGCCTGGAGATGGTCGCACTGACCCGAATGTCAGCACGCACCTTCGGCACCCTCGCCAGCCTGGAGCCGGTGTTTGCCGCCCTGTCAGGGTTGATTTTTCTCCACGAGGATCTGTCGCTCACCCAGTGGCTGGCCATCAGCGCAATCATCGTTGCCTCTATCGGGGCGACGCTGGGCTCGACACCGACCAAACCCCAGCTCGTGCATGCGGACTGAACGTGTTGGTCTGGAACCAGTCACAAGGCACTGGTAATTGTCACGCGCTTGAGCCATGTTTAGTCCGTAGCCCATCTCGTTTTCGAGATTCGATCTGCGCGTTACCCCGGAAACACATAATAAGAAACTCAAGCACGTAAGGCGCTCACGTAATGGTTTGCTCAAGGAAAGGAATGAAATACATCTTTATCGCAGTGGCCGTTCTGGCCATGGCTGGTTGTGCGGCAACCTCGAAACCAGTCAAGCAGACCAAACGCGGAATTCATATCAATTGCTCCGGGCTGTCATCGTCCTGGGCCAAATGCTACGAGCTTGCGACCAATGCCTGCACGTCAGGGACTTTCAAGGTCATCGCCAAATCAGGCGACGCCGAGGAAGAGCCGGAAGACTACCCGTTCGGCCTCAATCCAGCCGGCTACACCAGCCGCAGCATGATCATCGTCTGCAAGAAAGGCTCATCGTTGAGCAATCAGTTGCCGAAGCCCTGAGACTGCGGCAACTGAAACCAGGATCAGATCGCAGCAGTCCGCGCCTGCAGCCATTGCAGCGCAGTGCCTTCAAGCAGCGGACTCAAACGCTGGCTGACGTGGGCATGGTAGTCATTGAGCCATTCTCGCTCCTCAAGACTCAGCATCGAAAGCTCGATGCATCGCGTATCGATCGGGCAAAGGGTCAAGGTTTCAAACTTCAGAAACTCACCGAACTCGGTCTGCCCCGCCTCTTGATTGATCACCAGATTCTCGATGCGCACGCCCCAGCGTCCCGGCCTGTAGGTTCCAGGTTCGATTGAAGTGATCATCCCCGCAAGCATGGCCGTCTGTGGAGTGGCCGGAGCCTGATAGGCGATGACTTGCGGCCCCTCATGCACGTTGAGGAAATAGCCGACACCATGACCCGTGCCGTGACCGTAATTGACGCCCTCGGTCCAGATCGGTGCGCGAGCAATGGCATCAAGCAAAGGGGACAGGATGCCTTTGGGGAAATGCGTACGCGAGAGCGCGATGACGCCTTTCAGTACTCGGGCGCAATCCTGCTTCTGTTCAAGGGACGGTGTGCCTATCGCGACCATACGGGTGATATCTGTGGTGCCACCCAGGTATTGTCCGCCAGAGTCGATCAGTAACAGGCCGTTACCCTCGATCTGCGCGTGTTCGGCTTCGGTCGCCCGGTAGTGCGGCATGGCGCCATTGGCGTTGAAGCCGGCGATGGTTGCGAAACTGGCGGAGATATAACCCGGACGGCGTTCACGCGCAGCGGTCAGTTTTTCATCGATGGTCAGCTCGCTGACTGGCTGCTGCCCCAGCGCATTGTCCAGCCAGGCAAAAAATTCACAGAGCGCAGCGCCATCCTGCTCCATCGCCTGACGAATATGTGCGGTGTCGGCTTCGGTTTTCTGCGACTTGAGCAAGGTGCTCGGATTCAACCCTTCGACCAGAGTGACTTCGCTGTCCAGGTAATCAAGCAGACCACAGGTCACTCGAGCCGGGTCAATCAGCAGACGTGCAGACTTTGGCAATTCACGCAGCGCGGCACCGATTTGCGTGTACTCCATCAGGTTGACGCCATCCAGTTCCAGATTCCGACGGACCTCGGCACTCACTTTCTTCGAGTCGACAAACAGCGTGACACTTTGCGGACCGATCAGGGCAAACGAGATAAACACCGGGTTGTACGAAACGTCGGAGCCGCGCAGATTGAACAGCCAGGCAATGTCATCCAGCGTCGGAACGAAATGCCAATCCGCGCCCTTTTCATCCATCGCCTGGCGAACCAGGTTCAGCTTGTCGCGGCGCGAGACCGACGCCTGGGGCGGCAGGTGTTCGTAGACCGGGCTGACCGGCAGGGCTGGGCGATCCTGCCAGAGCTCGATGAGCAGGTCGGTATCGGTCCGCAACCGCGCACCGCGCGCATACAGTTTGCTTGCCAGGGTGCGTGAAGACGCCACCGCCAGCACAGCACCGTCAACCGCAACCACAGTTTCGGCAGTCGCCTGATCAGCGAGCCACTCCAGCGGTCCCTGTTGACCGGGGATCAATTTGACCAGTTCGATGCCACTGCCGGCCAGTTCCTTGGTCGCCTGCTCCCAATAGCGACTGTCCGCCCACACGCCAGCGAAGTTCTGGGTGATGACCAGCGTGCCCACGGAGCCATGGAAACCCGATAACCACTGGCGCCCTTGCCAATAACCGGGCAAATACTCGGAAAGATGAGGGTCTGCCGACGGCACCAGATAGGCATCGATGCGCTCCCTGCTCATCAAGGCGCGCGTTTGCGCCAATCGTTCTGCCACTGCGTTACTGGCGCTCGCTTGCGTACTCATTGATTCTCCTGCTGACCGAAAATGGCTGCTATCACCGGTCAGATAATGGAGCACTCATCAAGCGTGAGCAACTGCCCAGAACACAGGCTGGGTCACGCTCGCACGAATGGCTTCGGCGGCACGGCCGATGTCCTGCTCGCAAGTAAAGCGCCCGATGCTCAGGCGGATTGTCTGACTGGCAGCCTGCGGACTATGGCCCAGCGCAAGCAAGACGTGCGAGGGCGTATTTTTCGCTGAATTGCACGCTGACGTCGAAGAAAACGCGAGGTGCTGTCCCAGTGCTGCGACATTCAAGTCATGGTTACCGAAGGTGAGGCTCAGCGTATGGGCAATCCTTCTCGAAGGGCTGCCATTTATACAAATGCCGGGTATGCCGCGCAGTTGCTCGCGAAGCAGAGTGTTCAGGCGTTCGATTTCCGAAAGCTCCTGATCAAACGTTTCGCCTGCCAACGCGAACGCGGCGCCCATACCCGCAATCTGGTGGGTGGCCAGGGTACCGGAACGCAATCCGGATTCATGTCCCCCGCCATGAATCTGCGCCAGGACGCGCTGCTGCGCGCGGGGGCCGACGTACAAGGCACCAATGCCTTTGGGGCCGTAGATCTTGTGAGCGGAAAATGACATCAGATCGACGGCAAGACTGTTCAGGTCAATCCTGACCTTGCCCGCGCCCTGCGCCGCATCGACATGCAGCAGCGCGCCATGGCTGCGGACACGCCGACCGATCTCGGCGACATCATTGACCGTACCCAATTCGTTATTGACCAGCATGAGTGACACCAGAAAAGTGTCCTCACGCAAGGCGGCACTGACGGCATCGGCGCTGATCAGACCGTCGGCATCAGGTGCCAGGTAGGTGACGGTGAAACCACTCGCCTGCAACTGCTGTGCGGTATCGAGCACCGCCTTGTGTTCGATCTGGCTGGTGATGATATGCCCGCCTGGCTTGTCAACGCGCCCTGCCCGCTCCTGGGCGACCCCCTTCAAGGCCAGATTGTTCGACTCTGTCGCCCCGGAGGTCCAAATGATCTGTGAGGCCCGAGCCCCCACCAGACCCGCAACCTGCTGACGGGCGTTCTCGACCGTCAGGCGGGCGCTCCTTCCGAAGCCGTGGGAACTGGAAGCAGGATTTCCAAAATTGCCCGACAGGCCTAGGCACTCGACCATCACCTGGATGACGCGCTCGTCGACAGGCGTGGTGGCGGCGTAATCGAAATACAGGGCTGACTCTTTCATGGCGATTCCTCTGACTGGCGTGGCCTGCGCGATGCAATATCCAACTGATCACCGAGCCATCGCGATCAGGCCTGTGAGGTCATCATGCACGACCCACCATAGAACCAAAAATTATCAATTGATATTTGTATATTCTTTTTAAATATAAAGACCAAGCACGCAATACATCAGTTGCGTGATGGACGTGCTTCAGCACTTGAATTCACTCTACCGCCTGTCCGATGGGTCCGGGTTTTACAGAAAGTTCGCCAGCGCGCCGTGCCCAAACGCATTTTCCACGTCAGCAAAACGTCCCACTTGACCGCCCCCGCCATCACTTCAGGCACTCACAGGTAATAAAATCCGCTTTACCACGTATTGAAACAATCACACACCGTGACTGATTTGAATCAGTCTGCGATCACTGGATTGACAGGAATCACACACTGTAAAGACGCCTGAAAACTGTCAATTCACAGGCTCTGCATAATGGTTGTTTTTTGACGCCCAGTAAAATCAATGAATTAGTCATTGAATGAAACCATTTATCAAAAATTTAACAGAAAGCTGACGAAATAATTTGACAGAATCGCTGACGCTACCAATATATAGCACTGTCAGACACCTCCTGGTTTGTACGCTAATGCCACAGTGCACGGCGCTGGATGTTGTCAAGCTATCGCTATTTGCAGTTCTGCCCGCGAAGTTAGTTGTTTCCACAGTGCCTTATCGGCGCCGGTGGATGTCTGTTGACTCATAAAAGCCTTGAATTTACTGAACGCGTTCGGTGTGGCGGTAGCATTGCCTGAAGCAATCTGCCACTCGATGCAGTGGTAACCAAGTGTCGCGTGGGCATTCGTCGGATAGATGTAGAGCATGGATCGCATGATTCGGGCGGTAGCGTGCCCGATAGACCGTTTTCCCACTCAGCAGCCAGTTATATGTATTTGGTTGTCCGCCTCCCCTGAACCGAGGTGCCACCGAATGCCCTGCCTACCCGATTTTAATACGCAACATGTTCAACACTTGGCCCAGGACATGGATACCCGGGGTTTTGCAATATTAAAGAACGTACTCAATGAAACCGATCTCGAACAGTTAAGGGCCTTTACCGACCGACAGGCCTCGCAACACCCCGGTGAATACTTCGCCTATCACGGCGAAACGGCATTGAGCGAGAGCCTGTTGGCCAGCCTGTGGTCGACACCTGAATTCAAACACCTGCTGGGCCAACTCTATGAGCACGGTGCACAGCAGCGAAGCATCAGCGATCAGATCTTTCCTGTGTTGCGCTGCGTGCAAGGCGAACAGGGTTTGCGCGAGTCCAACTGCTTTCACTATGACGCCAGCCTGGTGACCGCACTGATCCCGATCTACATCCCGACAGAGGGAGAAGAATGTGGCGACCTGATGCTGTTCCCCAATCTGCGCAACGTCCGTCAGCACATCGCACTCAACATCATCGAGAAGTTGCTGCTGCAAAACCGCCTCACGCGCTGGGCCATGCGCATTGCGATCAGGCGAGGATGGCTCAAGCCCAAGGTACTGAAACTGCAACCCGGCGATATTTACCTGTTCTGGGGTTATCGCACCCTGCATGCCAATCAGGCCTGCAGCCCTGGCCTCAAACGTGCGACGGCGATCTTCCATTTCGGTGACCCGCACAGTGGCAGCCGGGTGACTCGCCTGATTCTCGACCACACCCAACAACGGGCTGCACGTGTCAGCGCGCAGACCGGCAGTTCGCCTCCGAAGACCGATACACGGCAGTCGCCGACGCTCTGAATCAACCCTCGCTACACACTGATCCACAGGAACATGGAGGCTTCGATGATTAACGTGACCAAGACCTACCTTGGTGATATCGACAAGTTCAAGCGGTATGTCGAGGGGATCTACGCACGTGGCTGGCTGACCAATCACGGTCCGCTGGCTGGCGAGCTTGAAAACAGGCTCAAGGAGTATCTGGGGGTCCGGCATATCATCCTGACCAATAACGGCACCCTGGCCCTGCAAGTGGCGTATCGCGCGCTGGGTCTGAGTGGCAGCGCCGTCACAACACCGTTCAGCTTTGTGGCGACCAGCAGTTCGTTGCAGTGGGAGGGCATACGGCCGATCTTCGCCGATATCGACCCTGGCACCTGGAACATTTCGCCCCGGCACATCGAAAGCCGTATCGAAGAAGACACCACCGCTATCGTCGGCACCCACGTGTTCGGTAACCCATGCGCGGTAGATGCCATCGAGCAGATCGCAAGCAAGCACAAACTCAAGGTCGTGTATGACGGAGCCCATGCGTTTGCCGTACGTCACGCCGGTCAGTCAGTGCTCAATCGGGGCGATATCAGCACGCTCAGCTTCCATGCGACCAAGCTGTTCCACACTATTGAAGGCGGCGCGATCATCACCAATGATGACGAACTGGCCCGGCGCGCCTATCTGCTGTGCAACTTCGGCATTGCAGACGTCGACAAGATTGACGGCATTGGCATCAACGCCAAGCTCAATGAGTTCTCGGCGGCCATGGGGCTGTGCATTCTGGACAACATCGAGAACATCCTCGAAGAACGTGCCGAGATTGCCCATCGCTACACCTCACGGCTTGAAAACTATCTGGATCTGCAGGAGCCGCAGGCCGACAGCGAGCTGAACCACAGCTATTACCCGATAGGCCTGCGTGACGAACAGGCGCTGCTGGAGGTGCGGGCGGCGCTCAACCTGCGCGAAATCAATCCCCGCCGCTACTTCTACCCGTCGCTGGACACCCTCGAGTACCTGCAACCGCAACCAGGACAGCCCGTCTCCCGTGCGTTGAGCGAGCGCGTGCTATGCCTGCCGATCTACCCCGGTCTGCTCAAGGATGACCAGGACCGGATCATCCAGACTCTGCTTGAATCATGCAGCCTGGACCGCCTGAGTTACCAAAGCCCTGCCATCGCTCAGGTCATTTGATCAACATGTCCAACAAACGGTCCGTTATTCGCAACACCGCCCTGAACTATTTGGGCCAGGCCTACGTCCTGCTGGTCGGCATTCTGATCCTGCCCTTCTACCTCGGCCATCTTGGCGCCGAGGTATATGGACTGATCGGGTTCTTCACGGTGCTGCAGGCGTGGCTGCAATTGCTCGATGCAGGATTGTCACCCAGCCTGGTGCGTGCCGTGGCTCACGGGCAAGGGACGCCTGCCGGCGAACATACAGCGGGCCGTCTGCTGCGGTCTTTCGAACTGATGTTTCTGCCGATGGCGATCATCAGTTGCACGACGATTTACCTGACCAGCCCGTGGATTGCCACGCACTGGCTCAACGCCAACACGCTGCAACCGCAGACACTGATCAACTGCATCGGTCTGATGGGCGTGGTGATTGCGCTGCGGTTGTATTCGACCCTGTACAAAAGCGGCATTCAGGGCCTTGAGCAACACGGCTGGCTGAATGCGGTCAACGTGCTGATCGCCACCCTGCGCTATTTCGGCGGCCTGGTGCTGGTCAGCCAGTTCTCGCAGGATCCACAGGACTTCTTTGAGTTTCAGGTGATCGTGGGGCTGATCGAAGCCTTGATCTTCGCGACCCGCGCCTGGCAGCAAATGCCGGTTGCCCGTTGGTCCACCGGTCTGGACTGGTATCTGGTCAGGCCGATCCTGCCCTTCGCAGCCAGCATGTCGTTCAGCGCGGTGCTATGGATCGTGCTGACACAAATGGACAAGGCGTTGCTGTCCAGCCTGCTGCCGCTGGACCAGTACGGTTATTTCTCACTGGTGGCGTTGATGACCACCGGCATCATGATGCTGACCAATCCGCTGGTTCAGACCCTGCTGCCACGCCTGACCGTGCTGATGGCCGAGGGCAGACGCGATGACATGCACGCCCTGTTTCTGGCAGCCCATCGTTTCGTCTGCACCTTTCTGTTCCCACTGGCGGCAGTCATTGCTCTCCATGCCGAACCGTTGGTGCTCGCCTGGACAGGCGATGCGGACGCCGCCCGCTGGAGTCGGCCGATCCTGAGCTGGTATGCGCTGGGCAGCGCGATCATGGCAGCCAGCGCCTTTCAGTTCTACCTGCAGTACGCCTACGGCCAGATGCATCTGCACCTCTGGTACAGCGTCATTTCAGCCGTCATCACCGTACCGACGCTGTTTCTGGCCATTCACTTTCAAGGCGTTTACGGCGCGGCGCTGGCCTGGTTCTTTCTGCGTGCAGCGTCGTTCGCCATCTGGCCAATGATCGTCCATCAACGTCTCGCACCGGGCATTCATGGCCAGTGGCTGCGCGACGTCCTGCGCATCAGCGTGATGACCGCCGCGGGCCTTTTCATCAGTCAGCCGGCGTTCGACCTGATTGCCGGTCAGAGCCGCGTCAGCCTGTTTCTGGCTCTGGCGGCGAGCGGCTTCATCACCCTTGCGCTGGTCGCCGCGAGCTACAAGCCACTGGCATTGAAGATCTACATCTTGTTCAGCAAACCGAGTACATGAGCCATGGATGTCACTGCAAAAACCGCCGGCACAACGCGTCCGGAGCCCCAGACGCCACTGCTGAGCATCGTTTGCCCGGCCTACAATCAGGAGGCGTTCATCGCCCAGACGCTGGACGGCTTTCTGTCGCAGCAAACCTCGTTCAGCTACGAGATTCTGGTCCACGACGATGCCTCTACCGACGCAACGGCGCGCATCATTGCGCAGTACACCGAGCGCCACCCGACGATCATCCGGCCTTTCTATCAGCAGACCAACCAGTACAGTCAGGGCATTCCCTGCGTACCGAACCTGTTCGCCAAGGCGCGCGGGCGTTACATCGCCTACTGCGAGGCCGACGACTACTGGACCGACCCGCGCAAGCTGCAACTGCAAGTGGATTTTCTTGAAAGCCATCCTGACTACGTCATCACCTACCACGATGCGTTCGCGTTCGACGAGAACGGCCAGTACGGCATTCAGTTGCAAGGCAACCTGCGCAGCGACGCCACGAGCCTGGAGCTGCAGAAGGCGCGCCGTATTTCGACCCTGACCACCTGTTTTCGCAATGTGTTCAGCGCCATGCCGCCCGAACTGCACATTCGCATCGCGCCGTTGAATGACCTGTGCTGGTGGTCACTGCTGGGTGCCCACGGCAAGGGCAAGTTCATGGCCGAGATCAAACCGGCTGCTTACCGGTTGCATCCGGGTGGCGTGTTCTCGATGCGCAGCGACAAACGCAAGTTGCACATGAGTCTGCAGACCTGCTCAAGCCTGGCCAACTACTACAACCGCCTCGGCAACCAGGCGTTGTACGAGTACTTCCTGATGCAAAACGTCTGCCTGTCGCTGTCGGCACTGGAACCGCGCCACAAGCTTCAGACGCTGTTGATGGTGGCGCGCAATTTCGCCGTCAACCTGAGCAAACGACTCTGGTCCGCCACCGGCAAAGCCCATGTTCAGTAACGTGCTGGTGGTGTGCGTTGGCAACATCTGCCGCAGCCCGATGGCGGTGGCGCTGTTGCGTCATCGTCTGACAGACCCGGATGTACGCGTTCAGTCGGCAGGCATTGCCGCGCTGTCCGGCTCGGCGATGGACCCGCTGGCCAAGGCGGTCCTGCAGTCGCATCAGGTACCGACCCGCCGCCATGAAGCTCGACAGGTAAACCGGCATCTGCTCCTTCAGGCGGACCTGATCCTGCTCATGGAGCAGGCCCACGTTCCCCGAATTCTCAAGCTGGCGCCGGAAGTGCGCGGCAGAACTTTCCTGCTCGGCAAGTGGCAGCACACGCTGGAAATAGCAGACCCGTATCGACGACCCAAGTCAGCCTTTGAACAGACCTATCAGCATCTCTCGCGATGCATCGATGACTGGCTTCCCCATCTTCAGTCAGGAGAAACAAGATAAATGACCGTCATGAACCGTCCCACCCTGGACTATTACCAGGACACCCGGATCGATTTGGCAACTATCTTGCGCATGTTGTTCGATCACAAGGCCTTGATAATCTGGACCGTCAGCCTGTTTTTCCTGACCGGGCTTGCGTACGCCATTCTCGCCACGCCGGTGTTTCAGGCCAGTGCAATGATCCAGATCGAGCCGAAGAAGGTCGGTATCGAGGGCACACCCGAGGTCAACAACAAGCCGTCGTCGGTCTCCCAGGCCACCACCGAAATCGAACTGATCAAATCACGCGCCCTGCTTGGCAAGGTAGTGGATGACCTGAAGCTGAATCTTGTCCAGACACCTGACTTCTTTCCGGTCATCGGGCCTTATCTCTATCGCACGTTCAAGCCTGAATATGAGGGTGCGCTGGCCGAGCCACTGTTCGGCATGACCCAGTACGCCTGGGGCGGCGAGAAAATCGATGTCTTCCAGCTGGAAGTACCCGAAGCCCTGCTGGGCGAGAAGCTGACGCTGGTGGCAGGCAACCCCGGCCAGTTTTCGCTGTATGACAGCGACCACAACCTGTTGCTCAGCGGTGCCATCAACCGGATCGTGGAGGGCAACGGCGTGAAGATCCAGGTCGCCGCCCTGCATGCGCATCCTGGTACTGAGTTCACCGTTTCGCGCCAGCGAACACTGACCTCGGCACTGATCTATCAGAATCGTTTGAAGATCACCGAAGCGGGCAAGGACTCCGGGATCATTTACCTGTCCATCGAGGATCAGGACGCCGACAAGGCCAACAAGATTCTGGACGAGGTCAGCCACCTCTATGTGCGCCAGAACGTTGAGCGCAGCTCGGCCGAAGCCGCACAGCGCCTGCAGTTCCTGCGTTCGCAACTGCCCATGGTGCGCAAGCAGTTGGAAGAGTCCGAAGTGGCCCTTAACAACTTTCAGACCAGCGCCAAATCGGTGGACCTGAGCATCGAGACCAAGGGCGTGCTGGATCAGGTCGTCAAACTGGACTCGATGCTGTCGGAGCTCAAGCTCAAGCGCGTCGAGATCGAACGGCTGTACACCCAGGAGCATCCGACCTATCGCAGTCTGATGAGTCAGATGAGCCAGCTTGAACAACAGAAACAGGGCCTGTTGAAGAAGATCGAGGCCCTGCCTATGACGCAGCAGGAATTGCTGCGCCTGACCCGCGACATGCAGGTCACCAGCCAGACCTACACCCTGATGCTCAACAAGAGTCAGGAACAGGACATTCTGCGGGCGGGAAGCATCGGTAACGTCCGGGTGATCGACAACGCAGACACCAACGTCGAACGTCCGGTGAAGCCGATGAAGACGCTGGTCGTGCTGCTGGCCACGCTGGTCGGAGCACTGGTGGCCGTGACCATTATTTTTGTTCGCCAGGCGTTCTACCGCGGCGTGGAAAGTGCCGAAGTCATCGAAAACAGCGGCATGCCGGTCTACGCATCGCTGCCGTACTCCCGCCAGCAGGATCGTCTGGAGAAAACCACCAAGGGCGGCGGTGCTCCCAAGGAATCCCGGCTGCTGAGCATTGCGGCGCCCAACGAACTGGCTATCGAGTCCTTGCGCAGCCTGCGCACCAGCCTGCATTTCGCGATGCTCGAAGCGCGCAACAACGTGCTGATGATTTCCAGCCCGTCGCCCGGTGCGGGCAAGTCATTCGTGTCCAGCAACCTGGCCGCCATCATCGCCCAGACGGGCAAACGCGTACTGCTCATCGACGCCGACATGCGCAAGGGCTACCTGCACCGCATCTTCGGCCTGCAACCCAAACATGGCCTGTCCGACACGCTGGCCGCTCGCCTGAAATGCACCGAGGTCATCAATCACACCCAGATTCGCCATCTGGATTTCATCTCCTGCGGCTTTGCGGCCCCCAACCCTTCCGAGCTGCTGATGCATGACAACTTCAACAAGATGCTCACCGAGTTGTCGCCCCTGTACGACCTGATCCTGGTGGACACCCCGCCCATTCTCGCGGTCACCGATGCCACGCTGGTCGGCCGTCAGGCGGGCACCTGCCTGCTGGTCGCGCGTTTCGGCATCACCACGCTCAAGGAAATCGAGGCCTGCAAACGCCGCCTCGGTCAGAACGGCATTCTGATCAAGGGCGCCATCTTCAACGCCGTGGTCCGCAAGGCAACCACCTCGGACTACGACTGCGCGGCGTATGGCTACAACTACCACCCCGTCAACAAATGAACGCGCCGGACGACGCGCTCTTCAAGCCCTAAAAGGAATTAATCATGGCCAGAACCGTAGCAATGATGCAGCCATACCTGTTTCCCTATCTGGGCTATTTCCAGCTGATCGCAGCCGCTGACGTGTTCGTCCTGGGCGACGACCTGCAGTACATCCGGGCGGGCTGGGTAAACCGGAACCGGATCCTGAGCAACGGTCAGGCCCGGCTGATTACCTTCCCGCTGAAAAAAGACCACTTCGAACTGCCCATCATGCAGCGCAGCCTGATCGACAACTTTGCAGACGAAGCCAGTCGCCTGATCAATATCATCGCTCAGAGCTACCGCAAGGCGCCGTACTTTGCGCAGGTCATGCCGTTGCTGGAGCGACTGATCCGCCATCCGCAGCACAACCTGGCGCTGTATGCGGAGAACGCCTTGCGCGAGCTGTGCGCTTATCTGCAAATCGATACGCCAATGGTTCGGGGCTCCGACCTGAAGATCAACCAGTGCACCGACAAGCAGGACCGGGTGATCCGGGTCGCTCACGCGCTGTCCGCCAGTTCGGTGCTCAACCCGCTGGGTGGCCTTCAGCTTTACGACCGCGACCGCTTTGCCCGCAATGGTCTGCTGCTGCGCTTTTTCTCTATGCGACCCTTCACGTATCCACAGTTGGGCCAGCCCTTCGTCAGTGATCTGTCGATCATTGACGTGTTGATGTTCAACAGTCTGGAACAGGTTCAGGCGCTGCTGAGTCATTGCACGACTCACGATCTGCAGGTTGCCAACGATACCTGTGTGCGGATTGGCTCTGACGCAACACTTGCCCCTTCCCCGCAACTGGCAGTGGAGTGACCCCATGTCCATGTCCGAGCGCCCCGCCCGCTGGTATCTGATTCAGACCAAACCCCGTCAGGAAGCCCGTGCCGAGGAGCACCTGCAGCGCCAGCATTTCGAGTGCTACCGGCCACTCAAGTCAGGGGAAAGAAAGCGCAGCAACCGTACGCCGATCGAGGAAGAACTGTTCCCGGGCTACCTGTTCATCCGCATGGATCAGGTACACGACAACTGGTACCCGATCCGCTCGACACGCGGCGTGGCCCGCATCGTCACCTTCGGCGGCCACCCGGTGCCGGTGCGTGACGAGCTGATCGAGCAGATCCGCGAGCGCCTGTCTGCTCCCGTCCCAAGGATTGTGTTTACCCAAGGCGAGCCGGTGCTGATCAAAGCGGGAGGCTTTTGCGATGTCGAAGCCATCTTCCTGGCCACTGATGGCACCGAGCGCGCCGTGATCCTGCTCAACATGCTGCAACGTCAGCAGAAGGTCGTTTTGCCGATCAGCAGTCTGACGCGGATGGAAGCGCGGGCTTGAGGGCTCGCGCAGTGCATGCCAGCCAGCCACATCATGACCATCGGCGTTCCCCTTCAAGCCACCACCGGAAACAGACCATGACCCACCGGACCACCCTGGTGACGCTCACCTATGGTGATCGTTTCAACTACCTGCACACGCTGGTCAGCCGCTCGCTTGAAAGCCCATTGATCGAGCGGGTCATCATTGTCAGTAACGCTTCGGTCGCGCCGCTGCAGAATCTGAGCAGCAAGTGGCCCGGTCAGGTCGAGGTCATCCGGCTGGAGCACAACACAGGTTCGGCACATGGCTATTCGGTCGGCATTCAGGCCGCGCTGGATGCCGGGGCCGAGTACATATGGCTGATGGATGACGACAACGCCCCCACCATCAACGCCATCGAAGTGCTTCACCATCATCTCCATCAACGGGAAAGCATCGATGGGCGAGACAAGACCGCCGTGCTCGGGTTTCGTCCCACCCATCAGGCTGACATCGCAGCAGGCGTACCCCGACGATACGCGGTTCAGCTGAGATCGAGCTTCTTCGGCTTTCACATCGCGCAACTGCCTTACAAAATCTGGCGTCGTCTGCCATGGGGCAAACCGGTGGCCGATCACGCTGTGCCACAGACAGTCCAATTGCCCTTCGCCACCTACGGCGGATTACTGGCCCATCGCAGCCTTTACGTCAAGATCGGCCTGCCGCTGGAAGCACTGAAGCTGTATGCCGATGACAGTGAGTACACCTGGCGAATCACCGCGGGTGGCGGGCGGATTTATCTGGTGCCCGAGGCGCTGCTCGATGACCTGGAAGACTCCTGGAACATCAAGGCACGCACCCGAAATGTCTACGAAAACTATCTGCTGGCCGGTTCGGATCTGCGTGCCTATTACGGGGCACGCAATCAGGCCTGGTTCGACAAAAACGTCTGGGCGTCGTCCCCTCTGCTCTACCGACTCAACCGCTGGGTGTTTTTCTGCCTGCTGCGCGTGATCGCCAGGCGTTGTGATGCCGGACAGCGCCTGAGCCTGATCGAGCAGGCCATCCACGATGGCGAGGCTGGCGTGCTGGGCCTCAACAGGTCATATCCTCTATGAAAATCCTCTTCATCAGCAGCCTCTATGCACCTGACATCGGCGGCGGCGCGGAAATCATCCTGCAGCGCACGGTCGAAGGCCTGCAGAAGCGTGGCCACGCGGTTGCCGTGCTGGCCACCACGGACCAACCCGGATTGCACATGACCGCCGTCAACCAGATCAAGGTTTACCGCGCCGGCCTGCATAACCTGTACTGGCATTTCACAGCGCAGCGGCCCGGCCGTCTGATCCGCCTCGGCTGGCACCTGCGTGACCGCTACAACGTGGGCATGCGCGAGTACGTCAGTCAGGTCATGGAAATGGAGCAGCCGGACCTGGTGGTGTGCCATAACCTGACCGGCTGGTCGGTCTCGGCGTGGGATGAAATCACGGCGTCAGGCCGTCCCATCGTTCAAGTCCTTCACGACCTCTATCTGCTCTGTCCCAGCAGCACCATGTTCAAGAAAGGCCACAGCTGCCAGCGCCAATGCGTGATGTGCAAGCAGTTTCGCAAGGGACATGACGAGCGCTCGGCCCAGGTCAGCACGGTGGTGGGCGTCAGTCAGTACATGCTCGACACGTTGCAGGCCCAAGGCTATTTCAAGGGTGCCAAAAGCTACGTGGTGCACAACGCAAGTCCCATACCGATTGCCCTGCCACAGCCACGCAGTATTGATCCGCAAACGGCAGAGCCGAGCAACGCGCCGCTGCGTTTTGGCTATCTGGGCACCCTGTCGGACTCGAAGGGCGTGGGCTGGCTGATCGATCAGTTTCAACATCTGCCATTCAACGCAACGCTGCAGATTGCCGGACGCGGACAGATCAACGACGAGAAACGCTTCAAGGCCATGGTGACCTCACCGAACATCAGCTTTGTCGGTTACCAGAAGCCCGAAACGTTCTACAGCCAGATCGACGTGGCCGTGGTGCCGTCCATCTGGAACGAGCCGTTCGGCATGGTAGCCGTGGAGGCCTGTGCCTATTCCCGTCCGGTCATTGCCAGCCGCATGGGAGGGTTGACAGAAATCATCCAGGACCAGCTCAACGGCCTGTTGTGCAGCCCGGACGATCCCGACTCATTGGGGCTGGCGATGCTCAAGCTGCACCAGCAGCCCCGCCTCCTGGCACGACTCAGTGCTCAGGCGCGCAACAGCGTCGCGTCGCTGCTGAACCTGGACCTGATGCTGGATCAGTACGAGACGCTCTTTGCCCAGACCGTACTGGACAGCATCACAACACCCGACCAGCGCCAGTACAACCCGGTCTAGGATCGGGCAATTCCACGATGCAGTGATCTTCCTCGGCACGTGCTCCGCCAGACAGTGCTGCGCAGCGTGCTTCCTGACTGAGCCAAGACATGTCCAAGCCACCCGCACTCCGTCGACGACGATCATTGACGGTCTTTCTGCTGGGGCTGTTCACCAGCCTTTTCGCCACGGGCGAGGAACACTTCATCATCGGCGTCGACGCGCAACTGATGAGCAGCGACCGCCTGCCGACGCAGGCCCTCGAGTTGCTGGAGCGCGCAGGCGTCAATTCGGTTCGCGACAGCGCGTACTGGACCCAGGTCGAACCCCGACGCGGCTTTCTGCGCATCAATCCCGTCTGGCAGGCGTATCTGGACGGGGTTCGCGAGCATCGTCTGAGGCCGCTGCTGGTGCTGGGTTACGGCAGCCCGTTTTATGACAACCACGCCAAACCGCGTCACCCAGTCGTGCGCCAGGCATTCGGCAACTACGTGAGTTTCATCACACAGGAACTGGCCAACCGGATCGATCTTTACGAAATCTGGAACGAGTGGGATCGGGAAAACCCGGTCGATGCCTGGGCGGCGAAGGACTACAGCACGCTGGTCGAAGAAACCGCGGCCCGCATCAGAACACAGAAAAAGCCGGTCACGATTCTGGCCGGCGCCGTCACCAGCCTGGGAATGGAGCTGGGGTTCGCCGAGCGACTGATCCAGAACGGTCTGCTCAATCAGGTGGACGGCCTGTCACTGCATCCCTACGTGCATTGCCGGACCGAGCAGCGCCACACACCCGAGCGCTGGATCGCGTGGCTGCGCTGGATCGATGCGGACCTGCGTGCGCTGGCGACCCGTCCGGTACCGCTGTATTTGACCGAGATGGGCTGGCCGACAGGCACCGGTGACTGCAGCGTCAGCGAACAGAACCAGGCCGCCTTTCTGGCGCGCAGCTTTTTTCTCGCCCGCACGCTGCCGGATATCAAGGGGCTTTGGTGGCACGGACTGATCGACAGCGGCACTGACAGTGAAGACCCGCAACAGAACTTCGGCCTGCTCAGGAAAGACCTGAGCACCAAGCCTGCCTACGCGACGCTCAATGCCATCAGCAGGACCTTGCTGGATTACCAGTACGACGTCGAGAGAAGCCAGGAAATGGATTCGACTTACCTGCTCAGGTTCTCCCGCGGCCAGGAGCAGATTCTGGTGGCGTGGACCACCGGTGTGCCACACCTGACCCATGTCGAAGCGAGCAGCGTGCAGCGCGGTAACGTGGAAATTATCGACAGCGGCCAGCCGGAAAAGGGCCGCTTCGAGACCGATACACCCTGGAACTGCACCGACGCCCGCTGTTCGGCCCAGATCCGGATTGACGAATTTCCGAAAATCATCAGCCTGGGCATGAGGCCCGTGCTGTTCGCCCAACAAGAACGGGATCGAAGGTCGCAAACCCTTCAAAAAAGCACCCGCATCCACCCTACATCACCATGACCTTGCAGGATGCTTGAGATGATCTTTATCAATTCACGGTTTCTCACCCAGGACGTCAGTGGCGTTCAGCGTTATGCCGAGCAGATCTGCATGGCGCTGAAAAGGCTGCGCAACGATCTGGTATTCGTCGCGCCTCACGGCATCAAACTGCACGAAAGTGCCAAAGCGCTGAACGTACAGTGCATCGGTCATAACAAGGGTCATCTCTGGGAACAGATTGACTTGCCCCTGTACCTGCGGCGGCAGAAAAATCCGCTGCTGATCTCCATCAGCAGCACCGGCCCGATGTTTTACCGCAACCAGATCGCCACTCATCACGACATCAATTACGTACGCTTTCCACAGAGCTATACCCGGCTGTTCCGCCTGGCCTACCGCACCATCACACCGATCCTGCTGTCGCGCATCAAAACCCTGGTGACCAGCAGCACCTTCTCCAGAGGCGAGATAGCGCAGTTCTACGGTTTTCCCGAAGCCAGGGTGCTGGTCGTGCCGGCTGCGGTGAGCGACAGCTTCCGTCCTCGCCCGGTGCAGTCCGATACACCGAAATACCTGCTGGCTGTGTCCTCACCCGCTGCGCACAAGAACTTCAACCGTATGATCCAGGCGTTTCTGAGCTTGCGGGATCACAACGATCTGCAACTGCACATTGTGGGCGCCGCCACTGGCATCTTCGCCGATCCGAACCTGCAGCGCCTGGCCTGTCGTGATCCGCGCATTCGTTTTCTGGGACGGCTCAGCGATGCCGAGCTGATCGAGCAGTATCAGGGCGCGACCGCATTTGTGTTTCCGTCCCTGTACGAAGGGTTCGGCATACCGCCGCTGGAAGCCCAGGCGTGCGGCTGCCCGGTGCTGGCCGCCAATGCTGCCTCGATTCCGGAAGTACTGCAGGCCAGTGCCCTGTATTTCGATCCGCTTGACGTCGGCCACATGGCAGCGGCCATGCACCGGGTGCTGGTCGATGCCCCGTTGCGCGACGCCTTGCGCCTGCACGGGCTGAACAATGTGAAACGCTTTTCCTGGGAGTTGTCCGCACACCGCCTTTCCCAGCGCATCGATGCCTTGCTGGGGCCGGAACCGGCGCTGCTCGGCAAACAGCGCATCAGCCCCGAATCCTCTTCAAGCAAACCCTGAATCAATAACAGCAACGTCAAGACGCGCCCTGTCGCGCCTGCAGTAGAGCGAGCGAATACAGCAAGGAATCTCCATGAGAATTGCGATCGTCCACGACTGGCTGGTGACCTATGCCGGTGCCGAGCGTGTGCTGGCTTCACTGATCAATATCTGGCCCCAGGCCGACCTGTTTGCCGTGATCGACTTTCTGAACGATGAGGACCGTGCCCATTTGCACGGCAAGGTGGCCACCACCACATTCATCCAGAACCTGCCAAACGCCAGAAACCGCTACCAGCGCTACCTGCCCCTGATGCCGCTGGCTATCGAACAACTGGATCTGTCCGGTTACGACCTGATCATCAGCAGCAGTCATGCCGTGGCCAAGGGCGTGCTGAGTGGCCCGGATCAACTGCACGTCAGCTACATCCATTCACCGATCCGTTATGCCTGGGACCTGCAACACCAATACCTGCGCGAAGCGGGCCTGAACACCGGCATCAAAGGCCGGCTGGCGCGACTGGTGCTGCATTACATCCGCCTGTGGGACCAGCGCACCTCGGCCGGTGTGGATGCCTTCATCGCCAACTCAGGGTTTATCGCCGCGCGCATCTGCAAGGCCTATCGGCGCGAATCGACGGTCATTTACCCGCCGGTCGATACGCTCGGCTTCACCGCTAACGGTACACGCGAGAACTTCTATTTCACCGCCTCGCGCATGGTCCCCTACAAGCGCATGCCGATGATTGTCGAAGCCTTCGCTGCCATGCCGGACAAGCGTCTGATCATGATCGGCGACGGTCCTGACCTGGCCAAGGCGCAGGCCATCGCAAGCCGGGCGCCCAACATCACACTGATGGGTTTCCAGCCGGCAAGCGTCCTGATCGAGCACATGCGCACCGCCAGAGCATTCGTGTTCGCTGCCGAAGAGGATTTCGGCATCAGCCCGGTGGAAGCCCAGGCCTGCGGCACACCAGTGATCGCTTTCGGCAAGGGTGGCGTGCTGGAGACCGTGCGCGGGCTGGATCATCCACACCCTACCGGGGTGTTCTATCCGCAGCAGACCGTTGAATCACTGATCGCAGCGGTCAACGAGTTCGAAAGTGCGCAGGCGCGCATCACCGCGCAGGCCTGCCGCGCCAACGCCGAGCGGTTCTCGATTATCCGTTTCGAGCAGGAAATCAAAGCCTTTGTCGACAACCACCTGGCCACCGCACACCTGTCCCGCCTGCCCGCTCAGCCCTGGACACCCCAGACCTCGCAAAGCCTTGCCAGCGAGTTGCCGTCCCGAGTCGTTCCCATCAAATCCGTTTGAGCGAGCACCGTCATGCGCACCTCCGTTCGCGGCATTCTGCATGCCCATCAGTCAGCGCTGTCGGTCGCTCACCGTCTGCTGGACCTGGCGGTCATCGTACTGATCGGTTACTGGCAAAGCCGACTGGCAATGATCGACAGCACCGAGGCCTGGCTGCATATCATTCTGGCTGTGCTGGTGTTTCACTGGGTCGGCGAGTACCACCAGCTTTACGGCTCCTGGCGCGGCGAGCGAATCCTGCGCGAGCTGACCAAGGTATTCAATTACTGGGCGCTGACCTTCATCACGCTGCTGTCAGTGGATTACCTGCTGCTCGACCGGGACAACCTGCCGGATAACGGACAGATGACCTGGTTCGCGCTGGTGCTGGCGATCCTGTGTGGTTATCGCCTGCTGATCCGCCTGCTGCTGCACAGCCTGCGACGCCACGGTTTCAACACCCGGCGCGTGGCGATTGTCGGCACCGGTCAGGTCGGCGAGCGGCTGGCCGAGTCGATTTCCAGCGCGCCCTGGATGGGCCTGAATCTGCTGGGCTTCTACGACTCGAATCCGCAGCAGATGAACCTGAAGGCCACTGGCAGGCGTGTGCCGGTGCTCGGCGATCTCGAGCAACTGGTCGAGGACGCCCGTCAGGGCCGGATCGACAAGGTGTACATCACCCTGGCGTTCAGTGCCGAACCTCACCTGCGCGAACTGATCACCGGCCTCAGTGACACCACTGCCTCGGTGTACCTGATACCGGACGTGTTCATGTTCGAGTTGCTGCACGCGCGCAGCGAAAGTATCAACGGGCTGGCCAGCATCAGCATTTTCGACTCGCCCATGGATGGCGCGTGGAGCGTGGTCAAGCGCGTCGAAGACATCCTGCTGTCGAGCCTGATTCTGGTGTTGATCGCGATTCCACTGTTGCTGATTGCCCTGGCCATCAAGCTGACGTCTAAAGGTCCGGTACTGTTCCGTCAGCGCCGTTACGGGCTGGACGGTCGGCCGATCATGGTCTGGAAGTTTCGCAGCATGAACGTGCAGGAAAACGGCGATGTGGTGCGCCAGGCCACGCGCAACGACACACGGATCACGCCGCTGGGTGCGTTCCTGCGCCGCACGTCGCTGGACGAACTGCCCCAGTTCTTCAACGTGTTGCGTGGCGACATGTCCATCGTCGGCCCGCGTCCGCATGCCGTGGCTCACAACGAGCAATACCGCAAACAGGTCAGCGGCTACATGTTGCGCCACAAGGTCAAGCCGGGCATCACCGGCTGGGCGCAGATCAACGGCTGGCGTGGCGAGACCGACACGCTGGACAAGATGCGTAAACGGGTCGAGTTCGATCTGGAATACATCGAACACTGGTCGATCTGGCTGGACCTGAAAATCATTCTGCTGACGCTGTTCAAAGGCTTCTTCAACAAGAACGCCTTCTGACTTTCCATTGACTAGACGACGGCTCCGGCAGCCTTTGCCCGGAGGGAGGTATGTGCGCGCGCTAAAAACGATCACGACGTGGACCGGTGCTGCTGCCGGTAGTGGAAATGGACGTAACGAAATCATTCAGGTGCAAGGTGCACCGTCACGAAGGAACACTCCCATGAATCGAAGCCTGGCTGTCCTGCTACTCTCCTCCCTGATCCTGCAGGGGTGCGTATTCGCTCCCGGCCAACACATGACACCCGGCGATGTCACCACCAGCGACCCGGACGAACCCAAGGCGCAGCTGGTCGACATCAGCCCGAAGACCCTGCAGCAACAGCAGCAGAACACCGCGATGGACGCCAAGGCCTTGCCCGCCGAATTGCTGAACTACAAGACCCCGGAGTACGTCGTAGGGCCTGGCGACACATTGCTGGTGACGGTCTTCGAACACCCCGAGCTGACCGCGCCGGGCTCGCAGGACCAACTGGACGCCAACACCCGAGAGGTGCTGAGCGACGGTACGCTGTTTTTTCCGTATGTCGGCAGGATTCGCGCGGGCGGCAAGACCGTCAGCCAGATTCGTGAACAACTGCGCATGGGCCTTGCGCCGCAATACACTGAAGTCAAGGTCGACGTGAAGGTGCTGCGCTACAACAGTCAGCGCGTGCTGCTGTCCGGCTCGTTCAAAAGCCCTGGTCCGCAATCGATCACCAATATTCCGCTGAGCCTGGTGCAGGCCATCAGTGTCGCGGGCATCGACCTGACCGACGCCAACCTGGCAGGCCTGACGCTGCGCCGTGATGGTCGCGACTACATGATCGACATCGACTCGCTGAACCGCAAAGGCTCGCAACTGAGCAAGGTCTTCTTGAAGGACGGTGACTACCTGCACCTCAACAGCGCTTCCAAGAACAAGATCTACGTGTTGGGCGAAGTGCGTAATCCGCAGGTGATTTCCTTCGCCACCACCAACGTGACCCTGCTCGAAGCTCTGGGCAATTCCGGCGGTCTGAGTCCGGACAGCGCCGATGGCGATGCGGTCTATGTGATCCGCGGCGCAGAGAACTTCGCCAATGCATCGTCCACCGTGTATCACCTGAACGCCAAGAAGCCCACGGCCTACCTGCTGGCCGGACAGTTCGAACTCAAGGCTCAGGATGTGGTGTTCGTAGGCCCGGCCAACATCACCCGCTGGAGCCGCTTCATCAGCCAACTGCTCGGCTCGGCCAGCGTTGTGCAGACCGGGGCGGCCTTCCGTAACTGATCCGCTCGACGTTCGAACCTTGTACCCGCGACTTCGGTCGCGGTTTTTTTTGCCTGGGGTTTGGCAGAAGTGTTGCGGGCGCAACAGCAGTTCAACAGTTGGCCGGCTTTTCAGCAGCTATTGCAAGGTGCGCTTTGCACGGGAAAAAGGCCACAGCCCCAGTGTTTCAGAGGCATGAGCCGCTGCATGACGCTCTGGCACACAAGCTGCTTTACAGCCTTACGCTTATCGCAAGGAATTCCCGCATGCTCGTTGTGTCACTGTCAGGCAGTCCCTCCCCCAAATCCCGCTCAGGCGTTGTGCTGGCTCACGCTGGACGCTGGCTGCAAAGCCACGGTGTCGGCGTAACCACGCTACGTATTCGTGATTTCAATGCCGAAGATTTGCTGTTCGCGAAATTCGACAGCCCGCAAGTGCTGGAATTTGTCGAAGCGGTTCGGCAGGCCGACGGCCTGCTGATCGGAACGCCCGTCTACAAGGCCTCGTTTTCCGGCGCCTTGAAAACACTGCTCGACCTTTTGCCCGAGCGCGCCCTGCACGGCAAGGTGGTACTGCCACTGGCAACCGGCGGCAGCATTGCCCATATGCTGGCGGTGGATTACGCCTTGAAGCCTGTGCTGTCGGCGCTCAAATCCCAGGAAGTGCTGCACGGCATTTTTGCCATCGACACCCAGATCACCTATGGCGACAACGAGGAAGGTGGCACGCTCGACGAAATCCTCACCGAGCGGCTGAACGAAGGGCTTGAGCACTTTTACCTCAGCCTGCAGCACCGACTTCAGGCGCGACACAAGGCGGCAGGCGGGCATTTACAGTTAGCGTTGTGATCGGCTGAACCTGCTCCCGCAGCGAAACACAGGGCTGTGGGAGCCATCATGAGACGTCCCGGCCATCAATGCTCGATAATCAGCGGATACAGCGACGCCACCAGCAAGGCAGCCATCACACCGTTGAATATCCGCAATCCGACGGGATCACGCAGCACGTTGCGCAGCAGACTGCCGAATCCGGCCCAGATGCCGACGCTTGGCAGGTTGATCAAGGCAAACACGCCCGAGATGATCACCACATTGGTAAAGTAACCCTGCATTGGCGTGTAGGTGCTGATCGCGCCAATCGCCATGATCCAGGCCTTGGGGTTGACCCACTGGAAGAGCGCTGCGCCCATGAAGCTCATCGGCTCGCCACGACTTTCGCTGGAGTCGGAGGCCGGGCCGGCAGTGGCGATTTTCCAGGCCAGGTAAAGCAGATAGGCCGCGCCCACGTAACGCAACAGGGTGTAGAGCATCGGCCAGGCCTTGAACACACTGCCCAGACCAAACCCCACCGCCAGAACCAGAACGAAAAAACCGATGCTGATGCCCAGCATGTGCGGCAGCGTGCGGCCGAAACCGAAGTTGACGCCCGAAGCCAGCAACATCATGTTGTTGGGGCCGGGGGTCACCGACGTGACGAAGGCAAACGCGAAGGCCAGCAGTAAATCCAGAGAGAACGACATGAAGCGATCCAGGTGTCTGTGAAGCCGTGAGTCGGGTACTCACCCTATCGAAAGACCGACAGGAAACACATGGACAGTTAAGCGAAGTTTCTTACCATACAGTTCGAGCGAAAACCTCGTTCAAGCCTGACTGTTAACCTTGAGGATTCTGGCTCAATGTACCGCGATCAACGCTGATTTCACCCTGGTCGTCGAACTGGCGAACCTGCTGGATCTGCGGATCTGCAAGGAGTTGCGCCTTGCGGGCCTGATACTCCTCAAAGGACAGACCGCGACGATTGAGGTCTTCCATCGCCAGTTGATGGCTCTCTTCGACCGAGTAGGGACGCAACTCGACCGCATGATGAGTCGAGCAACCGGAGACCAGTGCGACGGTGAATGACAGAACAAGAGCAAGGGCAAATAAACGGTTCATGGCGGGCCTCCAGGCTGGCTTCATTTCGGGAATGAAGCAAGGTTACGCCCCGACCCTGCGTGGCAAAAATCAACAGCCGTGATAGTGGCTATCGACTTTCACGCCCCCTGTTCACGGGCATGCTCAATCAGCACCTCGCGCAGTGCCTGAGCCGCCGCCGACAGCTTGTGATCGGCCAGCATCATCAACCCGATACGCCGTTCGATACGCGGTTCCACCAGCGGTACGCAACGCGCACCAAGCTCCCGCATCTGTTCGATGCACAACGATGGCACCGCACTGACGCCCAGACCGTTGGCGACCATGCGCCCGATGGTCGAGAGTTGATGACTTTCAAAGGCCACCGACAGCTTGCCATGTTGCGACTCGATGGCGTGTTCCAGCAGCAGGCGTACGGCTGAAGGCCGCTGCAGGGCAATGAAGTCTTCGTTCAACAGCTCGGCCCAGGACACTTCCTCGCGCCCGGCCAGCGGCGATTGCTTGGAGACCACGGCCACGAATCGATCCATGTAGAACGGCGTGAACGACAGTGCGTTGCTTGATTCAGGCTCGAAACCGATGCCCAGCTCGACCCGCCGATGCCGCACCATTTCCAGGACCTGCTCGTTGACCACGTCATGCACCGCCACGTTGACCCGTGGGTAGCGCTCTCGAAAAGTCTTCAAGGCGCCGGGCAAAAGGTTGCCTGCAAACGATGGCATGGCGGCGATGGACACACGTCCCATCTGCAAGGTGAAACGCTGGCGCAGCAACTCCTCGGTATTGTCCCAGTCGGCCAGCAGCTGGCGTGCCAGTGGCAGCAGCGTCTCGCCCTCGGGCGTCAGGCTGACATTGCGCGTGGTGCGCGTGAGCAACTGGCCGCCAAGGTCCTCTTCCAGGCTTTTTATCGTCAGGCTCAGGGCCGGTTGTGACAGATTCAGCCGTTCGCCCGCCTGCGCAAAGCTGAGGTACTGCGCCACGGCCAGAAAAGCGCGGAGCTGCTTCACGTTCATATATTTATCTTTCTTATCAATCCATCAGAAAAACAAAATTAACAAATCATTGAAGCCGAGAGAAGATGCAGGCAACCCGATCCTCCGGCAGCACCTGCCGGTCACAACTATAAAAGGCGGATCATCATGGCTGGACTCGACAAGCGAGTGGCAACTTACGAAGAGGCCCTCGCCGGCCTGACCGACAACATGACCGTGCTCTGTGGCGGCTTTGGGCTGTGCGGCATCCCGGAAAATCTGATCGCGCAAATCAAGCGCATGGGCATCAAGGGCCTCACCGTCGTCTCCAACAACTGCGGCGTCGATGGCTTCGGTCTGGGCATCCTGCTCGAAGACCGCCAGATCAGAAAGATGATCTCGTCCTACGTAGGTGAAAACGCCCTGTTCGAACGCCAGTTGCTGAGCGGCGAACTGGAAGTCGAACTGACACCGCAAGGCACCCTCGCCGAAAAACTTCGTGCGGGCGGCGCAGGCATCCCGGCGTTCTACACCGCCACCGGCTACGGTACTCCCGTCGCTGAAGGCAAGGAGACCCGCCAGTTCAACGGCCGCAACGTGATTCTTGAAGAAGCCATCACCGGTGACTTCGCGTTGATCAAAGGCTGGAAGGCTGACCATTTCGGCAACGTGATCTATCGCCATACCGCGCAGAACTTCAACCCCGTGGTCGCCACAGCAGGCAGGATCACCGTGGTCGAAGTCGAGGAGATTGTCGAACCCGGCGTGCTGTTGCCGACCCAGATTCACACTCCCGGCATTTATGTCGACCGTGTGATCCAGGGCACTTTCGAAAAACGCATCGAGCAGCGCACCCTCAGAAAATCCTGAGGGCGACAGGCGCTTCACGAAGCAGGAATCGGCACACAACCACAAAGAGCATTCAGACCATGGCACTTTCCCGCGAACAAATGGCTCAGCGCGTCGCCCGCGAACTCAAGGACGGCTATTACGTGAATCTGGGGATCGGCATTCCAACGCTGGTCGCCAACTATGTCCCGACAGACATCGACGTCATGCTGCAATCGGAAAACGGCCTGCTGGGCATGGGTGAGTTTCCCACCGAAGACACCATCGACGCCGACATGATCAACGCCGGCAAGCAGACGGTCACCGCGCGTGTTGGCGCATCGATTTTCTCTTCGGCCGAATCCTTCGCCATGATCCGTGGCGGCCACGTGGACCTCACGGTGCTGGGCGCGTTCGAGGTGGACGTCGAGGGCAACATCGCCTCGTGGATGATTCCCGGCAAGCTGGTCAAGGGCATGGGCGGCGCAATGGACCTGGTGGCAGGCGCGGACAACATCATCGTGACCATGACCCATGCTTCCAAGGACGGCGAGTCCAAACTGCTGCCCCGCTGCAGCCTGCCACTCACCGGTGCGGGCTGCATCCGCAAGGTATTGACCGATCTGGCCTATCTTGAAATCGAAGACGGCGCATTCATCCTGCGCGAACGTGCGCCGGGGGTCAGCGTTGAAGAAATCATCGCCAAGACCGCTGGCAAGCTGATCGTACCGGACGATGTGGTCGAGATGACGTTCTGATCGAGCAACCTGACGCAAACCTGGTTTGAACGACTGCTCTTCAGACAACAATGTAACTTGCTGAATAAACGCAGTCTCCTGTGGGAGGCGACTTGCCGGCGATAGATTTTTTCAGGCGCTACCGCTGCGACTGAACTGACGTCATCGCCAGCAAGCCGCCTTCCACCGTCCGGAGTGTGCCAAAAGACACGCCGGAAACGCTCGCACACACGCTCCCAATAATAATGACAACAGGACGCCCAGATGGCCGCCAACCTCGAAGAAAGCCGCTCCGCCCGATTTGCCCTGCGCTGCGCTGCCTGGGCTGAACGCTGGTTCCCCGACTCATGGGTCTTCGCCGCCCTGGCAGTGGTGATTGTCACCGTAGCGACGCTGGCCATCGGTGCAAGACCAGCAGAAGCGGCCAAGGCCTTCGGTGACGGCTTCTGGAGCCTGATTCCGTTCACCATGCAGATGGCGTTCGTCGTGATCGGCGGTTACGTGGTGGCCAGTTCGCCGCCTGCGGTCAGGCTGATCGACCGACTGGCGCGTATTCCGCGCAATGGCCGCTCGGCGGTGGCCTGGGTCGCGCTGATTTCGATGCTCGCGTCGTTGCTCAACTGGGGGCTTTCCCTGGTGTTTGGCGGTCTGCTGGTACGCGCCCTCGCCCGCCGCACCGATCTGCGCATGGATTATCGAGCCGCCGGTGCAGCGGCCTATCTGGGGCTGGGCGCCGTCTGGGCGTTAGGGCTGTCGTCATCGGCGGCGCAATTGCAGGCCAACCCGGCCAGCCTGCCACCGTCGATCCTGGCGATCACGGGCGTTATCCCCTTCACCGAAACCATTTTCCTCTGGCAGTCCGGCGTGATGCTGGCGGCGCTGGTGGTCATTTCCCTGATCGTCGCCTATGCCACTGCGCCCGGCCCGAACAGCGCTCGAGATGCGAAAGACTGCGGCGTGGACCCGGCCTTCAACCTGCCACCGCTGCCTGTCCGTTCGCGGCCCGGTGAATGGCTGGAATACAGTCCCCTGCTGATCATTCTGATGGTGTTGTTAGGTGCGGGCTGGCTGTTCAACGAGTTCTCGACCAAACCGGCGATCACTGCGATTTCCGGGCTGAACACCTATAACTTCCTGTTCATCATGCTGGGCGCACTGCTGCACTGGCGGCCACGCAGTTTTCTGGATGCCGTGGCGCGGGCAGTACCGACCACCACCGGGGTGCTGATCCAGTTTCCGCTTTACGGCTCGATTGCCGCGCTGCTGACCACGGTCAAGGGCGGCGACGCGCAGACCCTGGCGCATTACATTTCGACGTTCTTCACCAGCATCGCCTCCCACGACACCTATGCGGTGCTGATGGGCGTGTACTCGGCGGTGCTCGGTTTCTTCATCCCGTCGGGCGGCGGCAAGTGGATCATCGAAGCACCTTATGTGATGCAGGTCGCCAATGAACTCCAGTATCACCTGGGCTGGGCGGTGCAGATCTACAACGCCGCCGAAGCCTTGCCAAACCTGATCAACCCGTTCTACATGCTGCCGCTGCTGGGTGTTCTGGGCCTCAAGGCGCGCGATCTGATCGGTTTTTCGTTCGTGCAGTTGCTGGTTCACGCGCCGCTGGTGCTGTTCCTGCTATGGGCACTGGGCACGACACTGACCTACACCCCACCTGTCATGCCCTGACAGCAGACCGGCCGACTCACGCGTACTCGTCGCCGTAGTCGGCCGCTGCAACCTGCGCCAGCAGGGTGCGCAGTTCCAGTGCCAGTTCAGGCCCCAGCGCGGTTTCATAGGAGCGCTGGGCCTGTTCCCACAATGCCTGGGATTCCAGCAGTTTCTCGACACCAGCCTGCGTCAGGCGCACCAGGCGACTGCGTTTGTCGTTCGGGTCGACGTCCACCGACAACAACCCTTCACGTTCCAGCGGCTTGAGATTCTGCGCCAGCGCCGAGCGATCGATAACCAGAATCGTCGCCAGTTCGGTCATGGTCGGCGCCTGATTGCGGGCGATCTGCATCAGGATCGAACGTTGCGTCGAACGCAGGCCGCACGGCGCCATGACGGCGTCGTATAGCTGGCAGATGCGTCGGCTCGCCCTGCGCAGACTGGTGGCGTGGCAAATCACCTGCGCGGGAACATCCAGGCCTTCCGGAATGCGCACCGTGCCGTTCGGAGTCAGGTCGTGATTCATAAGGGCTCCCGTGTCTGGAGCCCAATGCTGGCATATCCCCGCAAATTGAAACAGCACCTTGGGTCGCATTCCCTGTTTCAACTGCTTTACGCAGTGCTGCGCGGTGTCAGGCTGCCCGGCATCAAAATGAATAGTCGCGCTCGACCTTGCACACCCGCGTCGTGAACGACTGGTACCAGTACGCCCGGCCCTGTTCACGAACCTCGGTATGCTCGGCATGAGCCTTCCAGGCCCGAATCGCGGCCTCATCGGACCAGTACGACACGGTAATGCCCAGACCGGTTTCGTCACGCGCCGACTCCACCCCGAGAAATCCAGGCTGCTGCCGGGCCAGTTCGACCATGCGTTGCGCGGCTGAGTTGTAATCCTGCCCGTCATCAGCACTGCGCAGTGATGTAAACACCACCGCGTAATAAGGCGTGGGAAAACGCGAGGCGATCATCGGGCGTCACCGCTGCACGCCTGAACGAACGCCTTGGCCAGCGCGGGCGTGCTGCCCAGTAACGCGGCACGCTCAGGCTGAAACAACGTGGCGACGAAAAACGGATGACCTTCCAGTTCCATGCTGCGCACTTCACCTTCGGGACCTCGTCCGCTGATTTTCATTGCCGCGCCGAAAACCTGCTGTTCCAGCTCACGCACCAGACCGTAACGACAGTGATAACGCTCCTCGATCTCCAGCCTGCCGTAGGCCCGGGCAATCAAGGTGTCCGGCACCAGATGAATCGTCGACAGTGCATCGACGAGAGAACAGCTCAGCGGCGCAATGATCGCGTTCGGGGCGTCCGGGGCTGATTCAGCGTGCTCGGCATCGCTCCAGCCCAGGTCGTTACGGGCGAACTCCAGCAACGCATGCTGAAATCCGCCACAGGTACCGAGAAACGGAATGTGCTGCTCGCGCGCCAGACGAATCGCTGTCATCGCGCCCTGCATGTCCTGATAGGGACTGCCCGGCACACACCACAGGCCATCGAAGGCCGTCAGCCGGACTCCCTCTCCGATTTCAGGCGTTGGCAACCACTGCGCCTCGACTTTCAACTGCAACGCGTCACCTGCCATCTGCAAGGCCTGCGGTATTGCCTGATGCGCCGCGAACTGCGTATTGAAATCCCCTACCAGACCGATTCGCACGGTTTTGCCTGCCCCGCTCATTGCGTCCATGCCCTGCTCCCTGATTGATGTCATGCGTGATGGGCCGGACTATAGACAGGCAGCAGCGCAAGCAGAATGGGCGATCAGGCAAGCCATCCGTGCAGCCACGCACGACCGCTCAACTGTGAACAGGCGTCAGTACAGGCTTGCCGGCAAAGAAGGCCAGCAGGTTGTCATTGACCATCTGCACACTGTCTTTCGATGCCTCGGGCGACAGGCCTGCCACGTGTGGCGTCAACACCACATTGCCCAGGGTCTTGAACACGTCAGGTACGCTGGGCTCATCGTCGAACACATCCAGTGCCGCTCCGGCAATCTTCTGCGCTTGCAATGCGGCGACCAGAGCGTCTGTGTCGACGACACTGGCGCGGGCGATGTTGACCAGAAACCCGTCGCCCCCCAATGCCGCGAGCACCGAGGCGTTTACCAGATGATGGGTGCTGCTGCCGCCCGGCGTGGCAATGACCAGAAAGTCCGACGCTTCGGCCAGCGACTGCACGGAGGCGTGCCAGGTGTAATCGCAGTCGGAGCGTGCCTTGCGATTGTGATAACCGATGCTGATATCGAAAGCCGCCGCGCGCCGGGCAATCGCCAACCCGACCGCGCCCAGCCCGATGATGCCCAGACGCTTGCCCGCCAGCGACGGACGCACCGCCTTGCGCCACTCGCTGCGCCGCACCGAGGCGTCAGCCTGAGGAATGTCACGTACCAGTGAAAGCAGCAGTGCAAGCGCATGATCGGCCACGGTGCAAGCATTGACCCCCGCACCATTGGTGACAGTAATGCCACGTGCTTCGGCCGCTGGCAGGTCGACCTTTTCATACCCCGCCCCGCTTACGCAGATGATGCGCAGGTTGGGCAAGGCGTCCATCTCTTCGGCGAAGAAACCCAGCGGGCCACGGGTCACGACCGCGCTGATGGCCGCCCCATGTGCGGCAATCGCTTCGGCACGCTGCGCGGCTGTGGGTGCGCGAATCAGCTCGAAACCACTGTGTTCCAGAATCGGCAGATAGGTATCCAGATTTTCGACCAGCACCAATACCGTTGTCATGCCCACTCCTGCCTGATGATCAAAAACCTGACAGTAACCCGAGTCGACGCGCTTGGGCAGAGGCATTCGCCGAATGAACAGCCTGCGTTCATACAGCCGTCTCATTCGTCGCCCAGACTGTGCGCCAGCCCTCGGGGCCATGCGGCTGCGGCGTTGCGCTATCGTTGTGTGCCGTAAATGACATTCAGGACGACATCACGCAACCGGGAACGACACTGCACTTGCCGTATCGAAAGCGATGTTGTTAATGCTTCAGGGTGCGTCTCCGTCGAACTGTACGAGGCGATCAACTGTTTTCTCCATTCAAGGAATCATCGGCCCATGCAAGGATTTTCCTCTTTCCGGTTCACCAGAACGCCCTTGGCTCGACTGCTGGCGGCGACCGCCATCGCAGGTGTGATGCTGTCGTCAGGCACAGCATCGGCCGCAGATGCACCGGGTAAAGTATTGAGCGAAAAACTGGGATTGCCATGGCCTGCGGTGGTCGCTCACCGGGGCGCCTCGTTCGACGCCCCGGAAGAAACCATCCCGGCCTATACCCTGGCTCGCGATCTGGGCGCGGACTATCTGGAGATGGATATCCAGCGCACCAAGGACGGCGTGCTGATCGCCCTGCATGACGATGTGCTGGAGCGCACCACCAACATTGCCGAGGTTTTTCCGAGCCGTGCCAAGGACCCGGTCAGCACGTTCACGCTGGCCGAGCTCAAGCAACTGGATGCCGGTTCGTGGTTCAACAAAGCCTACCCGGACCGCGCCCGTGACAGCTACGCCGGTCTGCAGATTCTGACGCTGGATGAGGTGATTGATATTGCCGAAGGCGGCGCGAACAAGCCGGGGCTGTACATTGAAACCAAGGTGCCGTCGCAGTTTCCCGGTGTCGAAGCCGACCTGAAGAAAGTCCTGGCCAAGCGCGGCTGGCTGGCGCAACGCCCTGCTGCAGCGCCGGGCCATGTGAACGTCGCGCACATGCCGGGCCGTGTGGTGTTGCAGACCTTTGAGAAACAGAGCCTGGAGCTGCTGCAGAAAGAAATGCCGAAAGTGCCGAAAGTCATGCTGCTGTGGATCGGCAAAGGCTCCATCGAACCCAAGTCCGATGTGGCGTTCAAGGATTCAGGCATGAAGGACAAATCCAGCTATTACGCGAGCCAGGAGGTCAAGTCGCCGGAAGAGTTCGAGAACTGGATCAACTGGGCCAAGGCCCACGGCGCCATCGGCACCGGCCCGTCGTCACAACTGGCCAAGGGCGGCGACCAGAGTTACATGGATCTGGTCAAACCCTGGATGAACAACCTGACTCACGAGAAAGGCATGGTCATCCATCCGTATACCGTGGATGACCCGGCGGACTTCAAGCGCATCAGCCAGGATGGTGCAGACGGCTTCTTCACCAATCGCACCGCCGAGCTGCTGAAGTACTATGGCCGTCCGGCCAAGGAAAGCATTGACACGATCCTCAAGCGCAACGGCTACTGAGGGCGTGACAGACCGGCTGACGGTGTCAGGGGGCACTGTCAGCCGGTTGTCGATCAGAAGTCGATGGTGCCCGACACTTTCAAGGTGCGTGGCTCACCCTGAGTCAGGTAACCGCCGTTGGTGGACGCCCAATAATCCTTGTTCATCAGGTTTTCGACGTTGGCGCGCAGGGTGATGTCTTTCTGCGCCACGTTGAAGGTGTAACGTGCGCCCAGGTCGAAGCGGTTCCAGGTCGGGATGCTCAAGGTATTCGACGCGTTCAGGTACTGGCCTCCGGTGCGCAGCATGCGTGCGTTGATTGCCGCGCCTTCAATGCCGGGAATGTCCCAGTCTGCCCCGGCGTTGAACTGGAAGGTCGGTACGCCCACGGCATCGTTGCCATCGTTGCTGCCGCCCGCAGTGCCGCTCAGCTCAGTGTCCATCAGAGTCAGACCGGCCAAAAGACGCAGTCCGCTGACAGGCTCACCGAATACATTCATTTCCACGCCCTTGTTACGCTGCTCGCCATCGCGGACATAGCGGGTCCCGCTACCGTCCTGAACTTGATAACCGTCGGCCGGCTGCTCGATACGGTACACACCCAGGCTCGCGCCGAAAGTGCCCATGTCGAGCTTCACGCCGGCCTCGACCTGCTTGGAACGCGCAGGCGGGAAGATCTCGCCGGGGTTGATCGTCACCGTACCCGGCGCGGTCGGCCCTTGGGCCAGGCCCTCGATACGGTTGGCATAGAACGAAACGTAGCGCCACGGTTTGAACACGACACCGTAGATCGGTGTGGTGATTGCTTCGTCATACAGCGATGTGCGCGGACCGCTGCCGTAGGCATAACCCTGGACTCGCAGTTGCTGACGACGCAGACCTGCGGTCACCAGCAGGCGGTCGTCGAAGAAGCCCAGGGTGTCGGAGAATGCCGCGCTGCGCATGCGGCTCTTGCCGGTGATGCCGGGATCGTTCAAGTCGCCGGCGGTGATGCCGTTGAGAGCAGGACGCTCGGTCGACACCGGGTCGTAAAGGTTGCTGCCGGCGCGGCTGCCGCCGAACAGGTACGCATTGCGTTGTTCGGTCCAGATCCCTGACAGTCCGAAGTTGACCTTGTGGCTGACCGGACCGGTCTGCAGGTTGCCATTGATGCCCGCCATGGCGGTCTTGTTGTCTTCATCATGAGGGATGAAAGACGGCGTCGCCGTTATGTTTCCAGCTGCGTCGTTGATGGTCGGGGATCCATAGATACCGGTTTCGCGGGTGTGTTTGGCACCGGCAGCGGCATAGAGCATCCAGTCATCGTTGAGGTCGTATTCGACCCGGCTCATGCCGAAGGTGTCTTCGGTTTCGGTCCAGGTCCAGTTGGGCGCGTAGTTGGTATCGGCGTCAGGCGCGTGCGGTACGCTGGTCAGGCCGCTGCCCACGAACACGGTGTTGCGGCTCTGATTGATGCGCTGTTTCTGATAAGCGAAATCACCGGATATGCGGAAGTTATCGCCGCGATAATCCAGGCCCAGCGCGAACAGCTTGCTGCGGTGCTCTTCGTCATCGACGCCGGTTTCACCTTCGCGCTGGGCCAGGTTCAGGCGTGCGCCGAACCGGTTGTCCTCACCGAAGCGCTGCCCCAGATCCAGGTGCTCACCGACCCGACCGTCGCTGCTGATGTCGGTGGTGAAACGACGTGTCGGTGTGTCTTTCGCACGCTTGGGCTGCAGGTTCACGCCGCCGCCGATGCCGGAACCGGTTGGCGTCACGCCATTGATAAAGGCGTTAGGACCTTTGAATACTTCGACACGCTCCAGCGCGTCAGTCGAGATGATCTGCCGAGGCAGTACGCCGTAAAGGCCGTTGTAGGAGATGTCGTCAGTATTCAGCGCGAATCCACGGATCACAAACACCTGCGAGGCGTTGGCATAACCGGAGGACTGACGAACCGACGCGTCATTGAGCAGGACGTCGCCGATGTTTTCGGCCTGCTGGTCCTCGATCAACTGCTCGGTGTAGCTGGTCATGCTGAACGGCACATCCATAATGTCCGAACTGCCCAGTACACCCAGTTGCCCGCCGCGAGCCACCTGGCCACCGGCATAAACGGGCGGCAACGCTTGAGGGGCGACCTTGTCAGCGCTGATTGCGGTTTCGCCCAGCACCATGGGGCCGCCTGACGAGGCAGACGTGGCCGTAGCGGCCCAGGCGGGAAGACCAAAGGAGCAGCAAAACGCAATCAGCGTCAGGCGAAAAGGAAACGGCGAGGTGTGCATGGAGATGTCCTGCTGAACGATAAGGTGGGCTGGGCAGTGTCCTTCCATGAATGCGCCCTTGTTATGGGAATGCGAAATGCTATCAGGTGTTACTGGGAACGGTTATCGTTTATTTGTATGCAAGCGGCTACAACGCGGGTTTCACGACGAAAGGCGTGGCGGGAGCGGCCGTTCAGGCATGCCCACGCGGAGCATGGGCACGATCGATACGTCGGACCATTGTTGCGGATCAGTCAGTCGCTCGAGTTGCATCACCTTTTCAGAGCGCCAGATGGGATCAGGAAATGCCTTGAAACGCATGGTCACAACCTGAAACAGGACACTGGCGGCGACCTGATGCGTTGGGTGGTGTAAGCTCAGCCGCTGTTGGTTATCCCATCGAGAGGCCTATGCAGTCCAACTTCCGACGCTCGACCCTGGCGGCGCTCCGCGGTTTTGCCTTGCCGAGCGATGCAATCTCCATCGTCCCCTCTGCCGCCGACTATCGGCGCTGCCTGCTGGAAAGGATCGCTTCGGCGACCCGTCGCATCTATATCATCGCGCTGTACCTTCAGCAGGATGAAGCGGGCCAGGAAATCCTCGATGCCCTTTACGCCGCAAAAACCGCCCGCCCCGAGCTGGAAATGGTAGTGCTGGTGGACTGGTTCCGGGCGCAGCGCGGCCTGATCGGTGCCGGACGTCAGCCGGGCAATTCGACCTGGTATCAGGCGCAGAATCTGGAGCACGACCAGGAAGTGCCCATCTACGGCGTGCCGGTCCAGACCCGGGAATTGTTCGGCGTGCTGCACCTCAAGGGCAGTGTGATCGACGATTGCGTCATCTACAGTGGCGCCAGTATCAACAACGTGTACCTGCACAAGCTCGACAAGTATCGGCTGGACCGCTATCACCTGATCGAGAGCTCACCGCTGGCCGACAGCTTCGTGGATCTGGTACAGCGCGAAATACTGCCCTCACCGGCCGTGCATCGCCTGGACCTGCAGTCTCCGCCCAGTTCCCGCAGCCTGCGCGGCGAGATTCGCGCCTTTCGCAGCAACCTGAAGCGGACGGCCTACGACACCTCGGCGGGCGAAAGGGAAAACGGCGAATTTCGCGTCGTACCGCTGCTGGGCGTCGGTCCGCGCAACGGGCTGAATCGCGCCATCTGCGACCTGATCGCCTCCAGCAAGATCCAGCTGACGATCTGTACACCCTACTTCAATCTGCCGGTGGCCGTGACCCGCGAGATCAACCGGGCACTCAAACGCGGTGTGAACGTCGATATCATCATCGGCGACAAGACCGCCAACGACTTTTTCATCCACCCGGACGAACCGTTCAAGGTGATCTCAGCCCTGCCATACCTCTATGAGATCAGCCTCAGGCGTTTCACCCAGAAGCACCGCAAGGCCATCGCCCAGCACCGTTTGAACGTGCACCTGTGGAAGCATGGCGACAACACCTTCCACCTCAAGGGCATCTGGGTCGATCAGCGCTATACCCTGTTGACCGGCAACAACCTGAACCCGCGCGCATTCAACCTCGACCTGGAAAACGGTCTGCTGATCGATGATCCGCAAGGTCAGTGGACTGCGCCGCGAGAAGCAGAGATCGCCCACCTGATGCGCAACACCCAGCGCGTCAACCAATACGACGAGCTGGATACGCTGGCGAATTACCCGGAAGGGGTGCGCAAGTTTCTGCGCCGCGTGAGTCGTGTCAGGGTCGAGCGTCTGCTGTACCGGATTCTGTAGAAGACGCTGACGGTCGAGAACAGTGTTCGCGATAGGGTTCGCGAACACTGTTGCGATCATTCAACAAGCGCAATCAACTGCTGCCGCTGCGCATCGGTCAAAGTCGGACCGAACCCGGCGCCGACGTTTTCGGCCATGTAGCGCGGGTTCCCGGTTCCGGGAATCACACAGGTGACAGCGGGATTGGCCAGCAAAAACTTAAGCGCCAGTTGCGGCCAGCTGTTCACTTCGACCTGGGCAGCCCAGCCCGGCAAAGGCTTGTCCTTGAGGCGCGACAACAGTCCGCCGCCGCCAAACGGCCGGTTGCAGATCACGGCAACACCGCGCTCCTTGCACAGCGGCAGGATCCGTTTCTCGACGTCACGGTCGTCAAGCGCGTAATTGATCTGCAGAAAATCCAGTTGCTCGCTCTTGAGCACTGCTTCAACGTCCGCGTAAGCCGCCGAGGTGTAGTGGCTGATGCCGATGTAGCGAATGCGGCCTTGCTCCTTCCACTCGCGCAACGTTGGCAGATGGGTCTTCCAGTCCAGCAGATTGTGAATCTGCATCAGGTCGATCCGGTCGGTCTGCAGCAGTTTGAACGACTCTTCCATCTGCGCGATGCCTTCGTTGCGCCCGCGGGTCCAGACCTTGGTCGCCAGAAACGCCGGTGACCGCGGTTCATGGATCGACAGCAATTCTCCGGTGGTTTGCTCAGCGCGTCCGTACATGGGCGAGCTGTCGACCACACTGCCGCCTGCCGCGAACAGCGCGTCGAGAACAGGGCGCAATTGCTTGTAGGCCGGGCTGGAAGTGGCCACATCAAAGCCGCGATAAGTGCCCAGGCCAACGACAGGCAGCGGTTCGTTGCTGGAGGGAATCGCTCGAGTCTGCATGGTCTTGCCTCCGGGTTTCAGCTTTGTGGGAAGTGAGGAAGGGTCAGACGGCGATGGCAGCGTCGGCGGCTTATCGTCGCTGGCGGCTGTGTCGAACAGCAGTGCGGCGCTTACACCTGCCGCAAGAGTCAGCAGTCTTCTGCGGGTCAGGTGCTGGGGTGGCGTCATGACGTTCTCCTTATCTGTCCTGCATGTGCTTATGATTCTTCAGGCCTGCACTGCGCGGGCACACCCCGGGCGACCGATCACTGCGTGAAACCGCCCGTTCAAGGCCGTTTGGCCCCCAACTGCTTCCACATCTTTTGCGTGATTCTCTGCCGGTTACGGTAACCCTCCCACGGATCGCCTTTCAATTCACGCAGACGTTGCTCCAGATTGGTGATGTCCCACTGGGCCGATGACGTGAGGCCCGCCAGTTCATCGAGCGCTATCGGCACCGAGACGGGCAGCCCGGGCCGGGCACGAACCGAATATGCGGTGACCGTGCTGCCACCTCGGCTATTGCGCAAATAATCGACGAAGATGCGGCCGACGCGGTTTTTCGGGCCCATGGTGGCCGTAAAACGCTCGGGCAACTGCTGGGTCACAAACTCGGCAATGGCTTTGGCGAAGCCTTTGACCGTCTCCCAGTCGGCATGTCGGGCGAGCGGCACGATGATGTGCATGCCTTTGCCGCCGCTGGTTTTCAGAAAGGCCTCGAGTCCCAGTTCTTCAAGTACCGCCAACACCATTTGCGTGGCTTCGATCATGCTCCGCCAGGGCAAGGCCGGATCGGGGTCAAGGTCGAGCACCAAATGGTCAGGCGTTTCGATGCCGTTACTGGTCGCACCCCAGGTGTGAAACTCGATAGCCCCCATCTGCGCAGCACCGACCAGGGCCTGCACGGTGTCGATTTCCATCAGCGCGGCGTGGCCCGGATCGAGCTTGCGGTCAAGTTGCCGGATGTGGGGAATCGCCAGGCGCTCGGAGTGCTTCTGAAAGAACTGCTCGCCATCGACGCCCTCGGGGCAACGCAGCAGCGCGACGGGGCGATTGTTCAAATATGGCAGGATCCAGCCGGCGATCGACTCGTAAAACTGGGCCAGCTCGATCTTCTGCGTGCCGCTCTTGCTGTCAATCACCCGGTCCGAATGGCTGATACCGACCCCGGCTACATTGGCCTTGCCTCGTGCAGGCTTGCGCGCCACGGGTGCCTGCGCAGGTTTGGTTTTCGAGCCCTTGGCCACTTTTGGACGGCTGGCGACGTCTGCCGACTGAGGGTATTCGCGCGCCACCTCGCTGGCGAGTTTGTCGCTACGCAACCCTACAAAAGCCGCCTGACGCAGAATGCCTTCGCGCGTCCACTCCGCGAATTCCACCTCGCAGATCAATGTGGGCTCGACCCACTGCACACCGCGTCCTTGCATCGTGGTGAGTTTCTTGTCCAGTGGCGAGGTGTCACGCTCCAGCGGCTTTAACTGCTCGTGCAGTTGCTTGAGGGTCTGGCTGGTGAAACCGGTGCCGACCCGCCCGGCATAGACTAGGCCGTCGTCGTCATTGACCGCCAGCAGCAAGGCACCGAATGCCGAGCGACTGCCCTGCGGCGCGGTATAGCCGACGATCACGAATTCCTGACGCAGCCGGCATTTGAGCTTGATCCAGTCGGCGTTGCGTTTGCTGACATATGGGCTGCCGGCCCGTTTACCGATCACGCCCTCCAGCCCCATCGCGCTGGCGCTTTCGACGATGTCCTTGTGCCCCGAACGAAACGCATCGGAGAAACGCAGCAGACGGCTGCGCTGTTTGCCGAGCACCTGTTTGAGCGCATCGCGGCGCTGCTCGATGGGCACCTCGCGCAAGTCCTCGCCAGTCAGGTATGGCATGTCGAACAGGTAATAGAGGATGTCCTTGCTGCGACCGATCTCGAACGCATTCTGCAACGCCTGAAAATCCGGAAGTCCCTGTTCGTCAAGCACCACGACTTCGCCATCGAACCAGGTGTCCTGCAGTTTCAGCGCCTTGATCGCCTTGACCAGTTCAGGCAGCCGTTCGGTCCAATCGTGGCCATTGCGCGTGAACAGCCGCACGTCGTCGCCCTGAATACGCGTCATGATGCGATAGCCGTCGAACTTGATCTCATACAGCCACTCGCCTGCAGGCGGCGCGTCCACCAGTGTGGCGAGTTGCGGGGTGAGCAATTCCGGGAGCGCGCTCTTGGCTTTGGTGCGGGAAGAGGCGCGAGAAGGTTTTGCAGGCGCGGTAACGCTTCTGGTCTTCGCCGAGCGAGACTTGGCCTTCGACGCAGGAACCCGCCCGACACCGACGTGGGCACCGCTGATCACGCTCTGCGGCTGTTGCTCGGTGATGTCGTATTCATCGGCAGACCGGGCGACCGAATCCTTTTCCTTGATCAGCAGCCACTGCTCCTTGCTGCCGCTGCCCTTGAGCCGGGTACGCACCAGTGCCCAGTCACCGGTGAGCTTTTCGCCGACCAGCGTGAACTTGAGCTTTCCCTCGGCGTAGGTCTTGCGCGGGTCGCCATGCGGTTCCCAGACACCACGGTCCCAGACGATAACGTCGCCACCACCGTACTGCCCTTTGGGAATACTGCCTTCGAAACTGGCGTAACCCAACGGGTGATCCTCGACATGCACCGCCAGACGCTTCTGCGTCGGATCGAGGCTCGGCCCCTTGGGCACCGCCCAGCTTTTCAGCGTGCCATCCAGTTCGAGACGAAAGTCATAATGCAGGTGACTCGCGTCGTGTTTCTGGATGACGAAGCTCAACGCATGAGCCTTGGTTGTGCGCTTTTCACTGCCAGCCTCGGCAGGCTCCGAGGTGATGTCGAAGTTGCGTTTGCGCGTGTATTCGCTGACAGGCTTGGGCATGGTCAATGTCTCCGAACGGCTCAGGAGGCCTTGCTGGTTTTCTTGCGAGCCGGCGCACGGCGCTTGGCGGGTTCTTTGGTGGCGGGCGCTTTGGACTTGCCGCTGGCAGGTTTGCTCGCCTTGCTCTTGCCCGGGGTGCCCTTGCCCGCCAGGCTTCGACGCAACAGGTCGGTCAGATCAATGACATCGGCGCTCTTGCGTTCTTCCTCACCCGAATCGGTTTCAAGGTCCTGGATCTTGCCCTCTTTTGCCTTGGTTTCGACCAACTGCATGATCTTGTCCTGAAAGGTGTCGCGGTAGTCTTCCGGCGTCCATTCAGCGCTCATGTCCTTGACCAGGCGTTTGGCCATGTCGCGCTCGCTCTTGTTCAATTGCACGTCGGTGACCGCATCGCTCAGGTCCAGATCATCGAGTTCACGCACATCGGCGGGCCAGCGCAGGATCACCATCACCAGTGCCGAAGCCAGCGGCATGACGGCAGCCAGATGTTCCTTGGTGTGCAGTACCACATTGGCCAGCGCCACTTTTTTGGTGTCGTGCAGGGTCTCGCGCAGCAGAGCGTAGACTTTTTCGCCACGCTTGTCGGGAGTCAGAAAGTAAGGTGTGTCGATGTTTTGCAAAGGGATCTGCTGGCTATCGACAAAGCCGAAGATATCGATGGTTTGCGTGGACTTGGGATGCGCAGCGCGAATCTCCTGCTCGCTGAGCACCACATATCGGTCTTTTTCGTACTCGACGCCCTTGACGATGTTCTCGCTGGACACTTCCTTGCCGGTCACCTTGTTGATGCGCTTGTAACCCACCGGGTCCATGCTGCGTTTGTCGAGCCAGTCAAAATCGACGCCTTTCGATGATGTCGCCGAAATCAGTGCCACCGGTATATGCACCAGCCCGAAACTGATCGCGCCCTTCCAGATTGCCCTTGCCATTGCCTGACTCCCTCTGAACTTAGAAAGGTGACAGGTCGGAGTGGGCAAAGTTTCGGCTGGCGGACGAGCGCCAGAGGGATGCGGGTCAGGCATCTTGAGCAATAGCTTTTTGATATATAACTCAAGCGTCTAAAAATATGGATTAACGTTCTTTTACGGAATAAATCTGAGTGTCTATAAATGGCGTCACTTCGAGGCTCTGTTGACCTGCTGTATGTGATCCAACAGCTGCCTTCACCGACTCTGACCCGGCCGACCACTCAAGGATTTTTCATGAACGTTTTCTGGTTTCTTCCGACTCACGGCGATGGCCACTACCTGGGCACGACCAAGGGCGCGCGCCCGGTCACGCTCAATTACCTCAAGCAGGTGGCGCAGGCGGCTGATGATCTGGGTTACTACGGCGTGCTGATCCCCACCGGGCGCTCATGCGAAGACTCCTGGGTGATCGCCTCGGCGCTGGTGCCGCTTACTGAAAAGCTCAAGTATCTGGTGGCGATTCGTCCGGGCATTATTTCTCCTACCGTGTCGGCGCGCATGGCGGCAACGCTGGATCGGTTGTCCGGCGGGCGTCTGCTGATCAATGTCGTCACTGGCGGTGACCCCGACGAGAACCGGGGCGACGGCAGCTTCCTCGATCACAGCGAACGCTACGAGGTCACCGATGAGTTCCTGAAGATCTGGCGTCGGGTCTTGCAAGGCGAAGCTGTGGACTTCGAGGGCAAGCACCTGCGCGTGCAGAACGCCAAGGCCCTCTACCCGCCGATCCAGAAACCCTACCCGCCGTTGTATTTCGGCGGTTCCTCCGACGCAGCCCACGATCTGGCCGCCGATCAGGTGGATGTCTACCTGACCTGGGGCGAGCCTCCGGCCGCCGTCGCCCAGAAACTGGCCGATGTACGTGAGCGCGCCGCCCGCAAAGGCCGGACCGTGAAATTCGGTATCCGTCTGCACGTCATCGTTCGCGAAACCAGCGAAGAAGCCTGGAAAGCAGCAAGCACGCTGATCGAGCACATCAGTGACGAAACCATTGCCGCAGCGCAGAAATCCTTCTCGCGCTTTGACTCCGAAGGGCAACGCCGCATGGCTGCCCTGCACGACGGGCGTCGTGACAATCTGGAAATCGCCCCGAACCTGTGGGCTGGCGTCGGCCTGGTACGTGGCGGTGCTGGCACCGCGTTGGTGGGCAATCCCGAAGAAGTGGCGGCACGCATCAAGGAGTACGCAGACCTGGGCATCGAAAGCTTCATCTTCTCCGGTTACCCCCATCTGGAAGAGGCCTACCGTTTCGCGGAGTTGGTGTTCCCGCTGCTGCCTGAGCCGTACGCCAGCCTGGCGGGACGCGGCATCACCAACCTGACCGGCCCGTTCGGCGAGATGATCGCCAACGATCTGCCGCCGCAGGCCAAGTAATGTCGGTGCAACTGCTGACCCTACCTCACTCGCCTGCGCTGGCCACCTCGATCAGGGCCACTGCGCAGGTGTTCGAAGACCCTAAATCCAAGGCTCTGCTGGAGCACGTCAGGCAGGTCGCACCCAGTGATGCCAGCGTGTTGATCATTGGCGAGACCGGCACCGGCAAGGAACTGGTTGCCCGTCATGTTCACGCACTCAGCGCCCGCCGCGACAAACCCTTCGTGGCGGTCAACTGTGGAGCCTTTTCCGAAAACCTGATCGAGGCCGAGCTGTTCGGTCACGAAAAAGGTGCCTTTACCGGCGCGGTTGGCACCAAGGCAGGCTGGTTCGAGGAAGCCAATGGCGGCACGCTGTTTCTCGACGAGATCGGCGATCTGCCCATGAGCCTGCAGGTCAAGCTATTGCGCGTACTTCAGGAGCGCGAAGTGGTACGCCTGGGTTCGCGCAAGAGCATTCCGATCGATGTCCGGGTGCTGGCGGCCACGAACGTACAACTGGAAAAAGCCATCAACGCCGGGCATTTCCGTGAGGACCTTTACTACCGGCTGGACGTGGTCAATCTGGAGCTGAGCCCGCTACGGGAGCGGCCCGGTGATATCCTGCCGCTGGCGCTGCATTTCATTCAGGTCTATAGCCAGCGTCTCAGACATGGCCCTGTCAGGATCAGTCCCGAGGCCGAGCACAAGCTGAAAACCTACAGCTGGCCCGGCAACATCCGCGAGCTGGAAAACGTGATTCACCACACGCTGCTGGTATGCCGTGACGGCGTGATTCAGCGCGACGACTTGCGCATGTCCAACCTGCGTATCGAGCGTCAGGATGAGTCTGCGCAGCAGGAAGAGTCCCCGGAACAGTTGCTGAACCGCGCGTTCCAGACACTGTTCGAGGAACAGGCCGGTGCCCTGCATGAGAAGGTCGAGGACGCGCTGCTCAGAGCCGCGTATCGGTTCTGCCATCACAATCAGGTACACACCGCCAGCCTGCTGGGCCTGACGCGCAATGTCACTCGCACCCGGCTGATCAGGATCGGCGAGCTGGCCGTCAACAAACGCAGACCGGGCGAGGCCCTGCAGGGCGACCGTATGCTGCACCTGTCCGTGTAACCGGACCGTCGCTCAAGGACGAGCCATCACCTGCCCCATGATCCGAAAGCTGCCAAATGTGGCGCTCGTGGCCCGGTAGCGGCGCATCAGCGTGTGCAGATCCAGCTCAGGGTTTTCCACATTGAGCCCGATGTCTTCACAGTGCGGCCTGGAGTGCCAGAGCACATGATGCAAGACACGCACCCCGTCTTCACTGGCCTGCACACTTGAGCTGATGAAGCCTGGGCAGGTCGAGATGAAGCGTTCGTCTCGCACGACCAGCGCATTGATCAGATCGTGCTGATGCTGTGCCTCGACGACGAACTCCACGACCTGACTGAACGGATGTTGAGCAGCTGATAATCCCATGACAGTTCCCCGCTGGTGCTATTGCGACTTAAGTGCAGGCAGGGTAAAACCTCTACCTAACTAGAGGTCAAGCGGATTGCGCGAACATGATTAACCACCCGGAAAAGAAGCCTGCGCCGATGCTCACCGTAGGCCAGTTGGCGGCCCGCAGCGGTGTGGCAGTGACCGCGCTGCATTTTTACGAAACCAAAGGGCTGATCAGCAGCCAGCGTAATGCGGGCAATCAGCGGCGTTACCCGAGAGAAACACTGCGTCGCGTATCGTTGATCAAGGTCGCTCAACGCCTGGGCATTCCGCTGGCCAGCGTTCACACCGCCTTTCAGAACCTCCCCGAGGACCGTGCACCGAGCGCGGCTGACTGGCAGCGGCTGTCCGAGCAATGGAAAACCGAACTGGATGAGCGAATCCGCAGCCTGATCGCGTTGCGCGACCAACTGACCGGTTGCATCGGTTGCGGGTGTCTGTCGATGGAAGCCTGCCCCCTTCGCAACAAGGGGGATGAGCTGGGTAAACGCGGGGCAGGACCTTATCTGCTGGATCAGGCCTGAAACGGAGTGGACTCAGTCTGCCAGATGAATCGCCAGCGCCTTGGCCTGAGTGCTTATATCCATGATGGCAGTGCTTTCCCACCACACCCCTCGCAACGGCGGCCCCATTGCGAACAGGCGCGATGAATGACGACCCTGTGCATCGAGCACGGCACCGTGGGGATCGGCTGCGATGCCCAACGCCAGTGGACCTGGCTGGACCAAACCTCTGGCCAGCAATTGGCGCGGCAGCGGACGGTTGACCCTGCGCCAGTCGTATTCGATGCCGGTGGAATTGACCAGCGCGTCGCCGGTGACCAATGACGGCTGATCCTGCCCCCGATAGCGCAGCGTGATCTGCACCTGTCCGGACGCCAGTCTCCCAACGCCCTGCAACGACGCTGCATCGACGGTCAATCGCCCCGCTTTCACCAGCCGGTCCAGCAAGGCTGCACCCAGCGGCGGCGAACGATGATGATGACTTTCCCACCAGGGCCGCACATGACGGACAAATTGCCGACGCTGCGTGTCAGTGGCCTGACTCCACAGTCGACCAATGTTGGCGCGCACCGTGTCGAGCGGTGCCTGCCAGTCGATCCCGCTCTCGATGGCCAGCTCACATTGTTCGCGGACCTTGCGAAGCAACTGTCGGGTGCTGCGAATGCTGTGATCCTGGCCGAGAAAATCCGGCCATTCAGGCGGCTGTCGTCGAACATGGGGCAACAGTCCGTGACGGGAATAGACCTGAATCGGCCCCCGGTGTCCGGCCTGTTCGAGCGATACCACGGCGTCCACCATCGTCAACCCGGAGCCAATGATCAACACCCGTGCCTGCGGGTCGAGCTCGCGCATGACCTTGACGTTCCATGGATCGAGGGCCATTGCATTGAGCCCGCTCGACTCGCGCTGCGGGGTACGCGACGCCGCGTACATACCGGTCGCCAGTACCGCGAAGTGACCTTGCAGTACGCGGCCATCGGCAAGCGTGGCAGACACTCCGGCGGCCTGTTCCTGAAGATCCACGACTTCACCGCGCACGTGCTCCACGGTCGATCCATGAGTCGCACCCAGTGCCTGGGCTTCCCTCAATCGCTGCTGAACGTAGAGTCCGAACACCCCGCGTGGTGGAAACAGCTTGGCGACGGGCACCCGTTGTGTGGCTGCCTCGGGCCAGCCGCCTTTGGCCAGGTATTCGGTAAGCCAGCGTGTCAGATCGTCAGCGTCATCCGCGTCGGCACTCATGCGAGCCGCATTGCCGTTAAGGGTGTGACCTGTTTCCGTCGCACTGTAAGCCTCACCGCAGCCCAGTTCTTCACGGGTTTCGACAATCAGGATTCGACGCTTTCCCGGTCTGCGCAACAATTGCACGGCCAACAGGGTGCCGCTCAGGCCACCGCCGATAATCAGGAAGTCGGCGGTCATGTTCTTGTCATCGGTCATCGAACGTGGCCTCGCGCAGGCGCCTGAATGAACGGGTTAATAGCATTACAGCACTACGTTGCGTACAAACCTCAGCGTAACGTTATCTTCATTGCAATAGCGATGCGGCTGGCTGCTGGGGAACATATAGAACTCGCCGGGGCCGACGTTGCGAGGTTCGATTCCATCGGAAAACCGAATGGTCAGATGCCCTTCAACGACATAGACCTGCTCGCTCCAGCCTTCCGGATCTGCATCGGCTGAGTACAGGTCGCCGGGCGCCAGACAGAACTCCCACAACTCGACTTCGCGCCGCGCATTGGCCTTGGCCAGCAGAACGGCCTTGCTGCCATTAATTGTGCCAGCCCAGGCCAGTTCGTTGATACGACTATGATCGCGAATGTCCGGGGCCTGGATCAAGTCGCTGAATGCGACGTCCAATGCTTCGGCAACACGGTCCAGGGTCGCCAGGCTGACATTCTTTTCACCGGCCTCGATGGCCACCAGCATGCGCCGACTGACCCCGGACCGTTCTGCCAGCGCAGTCTGGCTGAGGTCGGCAGCGTTGCGCAGGCGTCGCACGTTTTGACTGACGTGCTGCAGTACCGGCGCGCGCAGGGAATTTTCTTTGTCCATGGGAGTGCTCATCCGAATCCGTTGCGCATTATACTGCACACTTTCGCGGCACCATTGTGTGTCGACCCTCTTGTCACAAGCAAGGCCGTGGGATCTGGAGCCGACATGAAGTCTATCAGCCGTACACCCCGTATCAGCAAGGCGGAAGCCGTACTGATCTTCATTACCATGCTGTGGGGCGGTACGTTCCTTCTCGTGCAGCACGCCATGACCGTCAGTGGTCCGATGTTCTTTGTCGGCCTGCGCTTCGCTGCTGCCGCCGTGATCGTCGCGCTGTGCTCGATGAACGTCATGCGCGGCCTGACGCTGCTGGAGCTCAAGGCCGGCGTCCTGATCGGTGCGGCAATCATGCTGGGCTACGGCTTGCAGACCATCGGTCTGCAGACCATTCCCAGCAGCCAGTCGGCGTTCATCACTGCGCTCTACGTACCCTTCGTGCCGTTGCTGCAATGGTTGGTGCTGGGACGGCGCCCTGGCCTGATGCCCAGCCTGGGTATCGTACTGGCCTTCACCGGACTGGTATTGCTCTCGGGTCCGCAGGGCACTTCGCTACAGATGAGCCCCGGTGAAATCGCCACGTTGATCAGCGCCGTGGCCATCTCTGCCGAGATCATTCTGATCAGCGCCTACGCGGGCAAGGTGGATGTGCGACGGGTGACCGTGGTGCAGCTGGCGACCGCCTCGGTTCTGGCCTTCCTGATGATCGTCCCGACCCAGGAGCACCTGCCGGACTTCTCCTGGCTGCTGGTGCTCATCGCCGTGGGCCTCGGCGCCATGAGCGCGGTGATTCAAGTGGCCATGAACTGGGCCCAGAAAAGCGTCTCGCCGACACGGGCAACGGTGATTTATGCCGGTGAACCCGTATGGGCCGGCATTGTCGGACGACTGGCGGGTGAGCGCTTGCCCGGTATCGCATTGGTGGGCGCAGCGCTTATTGTGGTCGGCGTCATTGTCAGTGAAATGAAACGCCGTTCAGTGACTGTAGAGCAGACATGCACTGACGAAGACGGCTTTAAAAAACCGGATTGACGCAACAGTCCGATGCTGTAATCGACATCCGCCCCGGTGAAGCTGGCGTACAAAACGCCATCAGACACTTTTTGTAGGAAATTCGGAAAACTGTCCCTTTGGTATCGAAGTGTCTGGCACGTATGATGCTTGATATTTCCCTGCAGATTAGAAGCCTATGTCCCTGATAGTTCTACTGCTTCTGCCTTTCATCGGCAGCTGTCTGGCGGCGTTTTTGCCGCACAATGCGCGTAACGCAGAATCCCTTCTTGCAGGTCTCGTCGCCTTGATCGGCGCGGTTCAGATGGCCTTCTGGTTTCCGCAGATCGCAGACGGCGGCGTCATCCGCGAAGAATATTTCTGGCTGCCGAGCCTAGGGCTGAATTTCGTCCTGCGCATTGACGGCTTCGCCTGGCTGTTTTCAATGCTGGTGCTGGGGATCGGCGCACTGGTATCGCTGTATGCCCGTTATTACATGTCGCCGGACGACCCTGTACCCCGCTTCTTCGCATTCTTTCTGGCTTTCATGGGCGCCATGCTCGGACTGGTGATGTCCGGCAACCTGATTCAGATCGTGTTTTTCTGGGAACTGACCAGCGTGTTCTCGTTCCTGCTGATCGGCTACTGGCACCACCGCGCCGATGCCAGGCGCGGCGCCTACATGGCGCTGATGGTCACCGGCGCAGGCGGTCTGGCCTTGCTGGCGGGGATGATGATCCTCGGCCATATCGTTGGCAGCTATGATCTGGACCGCGTTCTGGCTGCCGGCGACGCCATCCGTGCCCACGCGTTGTACCCGGTCATGCTGACCCTGGTGCTGATCGGCGCACTGAGCAAAAGTGCACAGTTTCCGTTCCACTTCTGGCTGCCCCACGCCATGGCCGCCCCCACGCCGGTCTCGGCCTATCTGCACTCGGCAACCATGGTCAAGGCAGGCGTCTTTCTCATGGCGCGCCTGTGGCCTGCCCTTTCAGGCACCGAGCAGTGGTTCTGGATCGTCAGCGGTGCCGGAGCCTGCACCCTGATTCTCGGCGCCTACGCCGCGATCTTCCAGAATGACCTGAAAGGCCTGCTGGCCTACTCGACCATCAGCCACCTTGGCCTGATCACGCTTCTGCTGGGCCTCAACAGCCCGCTGGCTGCCGTCGCTGCGGTGTTCCACATCCTTAACCACGCCACCTTCAAGGCCTCGCTGTTCATGGCGGCGGGCATCATCGACCACGAAAGTGGAACCCGGGATATCCAGCGACTCAGCGGGCTTATAAAGCTGTTGCCCTACACCGCGACGCTGGCCATGGTCGCCAGTGCTTCAATGGCGGGCGTACCGCTGCTCAATGGTTTTCTGTCCAAAGAGATGTTCTTCGCCGAAACCGTATTCATTTCTGCCACGACCTGGGTCGAAATCGCGCTGCCCGTGGTAGCGACCATTGCCGGTGTGTTCAGCGTGGCCTATTCGTTACGCTTCACCGTCGATGTCTTCTTCGGCCCGGCCGCCAAGGACCTGCCGCACATGCCCCATGAACCGCCGCGCTGGATGCGTGCGCCGGTCGAGTTTCTGGTACTGGCCTGCCTGATCGTCGGCATCTTTCCGTCCCAGTCGGTCGCGCCCTTGCTGGCTGCAGCGGCTCAACCGGTGGTGGGAGGAACCTTGCCCGAGTACAGCCTGGCGATCTGGCACGGCTGGAACGCGCCGATGATCATGAGTCTGGTGGCAATGGCGGGAGGCATCATTCTGTACCTGCTGCTGCGCAACTCCCTCAAGACCGACCGGTTCCCCGTTCCGCCACTGATAGGCCGCCTCAACGGCAAGCGCTTTTTCGAACGCAGTCTGGTGGTCGTGATGCACTGGGCGCGGCGCTTCGAGCGCAAGGTCAGCACGCGCCGGCTGCAGCCGCAGTTGTTCCTGCTGGTACTGGCGGCCGTCATGGGCGGTTTCATTCCGATGTACTTCAGCGGCCTGACCTGGGGAGACCGTCCGAAGATTCCGGGCTCCGGCGTGTTCGTGACACTGTGGCTGATCGCGATTGTCTGCGCACTCGGCGCAGCATGGCAGGGCAAATATCACCGCCTCGCGGCACTGGTCATGGTCAGCGTCTGCGGCCTGATGACCTGCATCACCTTCGTCTGGTTCTCGGCGCCTGATCTGGCCCTGACCCAACTGGTCGTGGAAGTCGTGACGACCGTACTGATTCTGCTCGGGCTGCGCTGGCTGCCGCGCCGTAACGAAGATGTCGCGGCCACCAGTACGCGCCTCAGAGCCCGCACCCGCCGGATCCGCGACTTCGTGCTGGCGGTCATGGTCGGTCTCGGCATGGCGATCCTGTCCTACGCCATGCTGACCCGCCAGACACCAAACGCCATTTCCTCGTTCTACCTGAGCCGCGCCCTCCCGGAAGGCGGCGGCACCAACGTGGTCAATGTGATGCTGGTGGATTTCCGCGGCTTCGATACCTTCGGCGAGATCACCGTGCTGGCCGCTGTCGCCCTGACGGTCTTCGCCCTGCTGCGCCGTTTCCGCCCGCCCAAGGAGAGTATTCCATTGCCTGCCCAGCAGCGTCTGCTGGCGCGCGACGTCGTCACCGACCTGATCAACCCGCGCGGCGCCAGCGACACCGCACTGGGCTTCATGATGGTCCCGGCCGCACTGGTACGCCTGCTGCTGCCGATCGCCTTCATCGTGTCGATGTACCTGTTCATGCGCGGCCATAACGAGCCAGGCGGTGGTTTCGTTGCCGGGCTGGTCATGTCGGTGGCGTTCATTCTGCAATACATGGTCGCCGGCACGCAGTGGGTCGAAGCGCAGATGAGCCTGAGGCCCTTGCGCTGGATGGGCACCGGCCTGCTGTGCGCCGTGCTCACCGGGGCAGGCTCGATGGCGCTGGGTTATCCCTTCATGACCACCCACACCGCGCATCTGCATCTGCCGATCCTGGGTGATATTCACTTTGCCAGCGCACTGTTCTTCGACGTCGGCGTTTACGCCGTGGTCGTGGGTGCCACCCTGCTGATCCTCACCGCACTGGCTCACCAGTCGGTACGCAGCCATCGCCCGACCCCGTTGCCCAAGCCCGTCGCCAACCCGCAAGGAGCCCTCTGATGGAAGAAGTCATCGCAATTGCCATCGGCGTTCTGGCCGCATCGGGTGTGTGGTTGATGCTGCGACCACGAACGTTCCAGGTGGTAATGGGGCTCTGCCTGCTGTCCTATGGCGTGAACCTGTTCATCTTCAGCATGGGCAGCCTGTTCATCGGCAGAGAGCCGATCATCAAGGACGGCGTTCCACAGGACCTGCTCAACTACACCGATCCCCTGCCACAGGCACTGGTGCTCACGGCCATTGTGATCAGTTTTGCCATGACCGCGCTGTTTCTGGTGGTGCTCCTGGCTTCCCGAGGCCTGACCGGCACCGACCACGTTGATGGCCGGGAGCCCAAGGCATGAGTTGGCTGAATCAACTGATCATCGCCCCGATACTTCTGCCACTGGCGACTGCCGGGCTGATGCTGTGGCTGGGCGAGAAACGTCGTCCGCTCAAGGGCCGTATCAATCTGTTTTCCAGCATGATCGGGCTGGGTATCTCCGTCGTGCTGCTGTTCTGGGTTCAGGACACCGGCAGCACCGGCTCGATAGGTGTGTACCTGCCGGGCAACTGGGGCGTGCCGTTCGGCATCGTGCTGGTGGTGGATCATCTGTCGGCCATGATGATGGTGTTGACCGGCATTGTCGGCGTCTGCGCGCTGCTGTTCGCCCTGGCCCGCTGGGACCGGGCCGGAGCCAGTTTCCACGCGCTGTTCCAGATTCAGTTGATGGGCCTGTACGGCGCGTTCCTGACCGCCGATCTGTTCAACCTGTTCGTGTTTTTCGAAGTCCTGCTCGCAGCCTCCTACGGTCTGATGCTGCATGGCTCCGGGCGCGCCAGGGTCACCTCGGGCCTGCATTACATCTCGATCAATTTGCTGGCGTCGTCACTGTTTCTGATTGGCGCAGCCCTGATCTACGGGGTCACTGGCACCCTGAACTTTGCAGACCTCGCGATAAAGATCCCGCAAGTGTCCGAAGCCGATCAGGGCCTGCTTCACGCAGGTGCGGCGATTCTGGCCACCGCGTTTCTGGCCAAGGCTGGCATGTGGCCGCTGAACTTCTGGCTGGTGCCTGCTTACTCTGCAGCCAGCGCCCCGGTCGCGGCGATGTTCGCGATCATGACCAAGGTTGGCATTTACACGCTGCTGCGGCTGTGGACGCTGCTGTTTTCCGGCCAGGCCGGTGCGTCGGCCTTTTTTGGCGGCGACTGGCTGATTTACGGCGGCATGGCGACCATCGTCACGGCGGCCATCGCAATCATCGCGGCCCAGCGACTCGAACGTATGGCCAGCCTGAGCATTCTGGTGTCGGCAGGCATTCTGTTGTCGGCCATCGGATTCGCTCAGCCGAGCCTGACGTCCGGCGCACTGTTTTATCTGGTCAGTTCCACGCTGGCCATGAGCGCAATGTTCCTGCTGGCCGAACTGGTCGAGCGCTCGCGGTCGGCCAACGAGATTCCTCTGGAAGAAGACGCCGACCAGTTGCCGCGTACCCTGGAGTCGCTGCATCCGCCGCCCGGGACCAACCTGGACGAAGAGCAGAAAGTCGTGGTCGGGCAAGTCATCCCGGTCACCATGGCGTTTCTGGGCCTGAGCTTCGTGATTTGCGCGCTGCTGATCATCGGCATGCCACCGCTGTCGGGCTTCATCGGCAAACTGACGCTGCTCAGCGCGCTCATGAACCCGCTCGGTCTGGACGTGGCGCAGGACGAAGCCCTGTCGACCCCTGCCTGGATGCTGATCGGTCTGCTGATCTTCTCCGGCCTTGCGTCGCTGATCGCTTTCTCCAGACTCGGCACCCAACGATTCTGGACGCCATACGAGCGCCCTTCGCCAATTCTGCGTCGCAACGAATGCCTGCCGATTATCATTCTGCTGGGCCTGTGTGTTGCCCTGACGTTCAAGGCCGAACCATTGCTGCGTTACACCCAGGACACGGCAGCCGCCCTGCATGAACCCAAGCAGTACGTGCAGTCGGTTCTGGCGACGCGTCCGGTGCCCGGCCCCAACAGCAACGCTGGCGCGCCGGAGGTACAGCCATGAAACGCCTGTTTCCTGCGCCTGTCTTTTCGCTGGCTCTGTGGATGTTGTGGCTGGTACTGAACCTGTCGATCAGTCCGGGACATCTGTTGCTCGGTGCCGTGCTGGGCTTTCTGGCCCCACTGCTCATGGCACCGCTGCGACCGATGCCGGTGCGCATTCGCAAGCCGGGCACCCTTCTCAAATTCCTGCTGATGGTTGGACGGGATGTGGTTGTCTCCAACATTCAGGTCGGGGTGAGTGTCTGGCGACTCAAGCGTCGTCCACCGCGCTCGGCCTTCGTACGGATACCGCTGGACCTGCACGATGCCAACGGCCTTGCGGCCCTGGCGATGGTGACTACCGTCGTGCCGGGGACCGTCTGGTCGGAACTGGCGCTGGATCGCAGCGTGCTGCTGATGCATGTCTTCGATCTGGAGGACGAGGCGCAATTCATCGAGCACTTCAAGACCGTCTATGAGCGCCCCTTGATGGAGATTTTCCAATGAGTGCCCTGCTCGACAATGCCATTCTGGTCAGCCTGCTGATCTTCGCCCTGTCCATGGTCATTACGCTGATCCGGCTGATCAGAGGACCCTCTGCCCAGGACCGCGTCCTGGCGCTGGATTACCTGTACATCACCGCGATGCTGATGATGCTGGTACTGGGTATCCGTTATGCCAGCGACACGTATTTCGAAGCCGCCATGCTGATTGCACTGTTCGGCTTCGTCGGCTCATTCGCCCTGGCCAAGTTTCTGCTGCGCGGAGAAGTAATCGAATGACTTCACTACCGATGAACGTCCCTTTCTGGGCCGAGGTACTGACTGCCGTGCTGTTGATTGCCAGCAGCCTGTTCACGCTGACCGGCGCACTGGGTCTGCTGCGCCTGAGGGACTTTTTCGAGCGAATGCACCCGCCTGCGCTCGCCTCGACAATGGGTGCCTGGTGCGTCGCACTGGCCTCGATCATCTATTTCTCCGCACTCAAGTCAGAGCCGGTGATTCACGCCTGGCTGATTCCTGTGCTGCTGGCGATCACAGTCCCTGTGACCACACTGCTGCTGGCGCGGACCGCACTGTTCCGCAAACGCATGGCCGGCGATGACGTACCGGCAGAAGTCAGCGGCGGGCGCAATGAAGGCGAATCCGCTGGCGGATGACCCTGCAATCGCCAGCGTTATTCGCTGGCCTTGAACGATAGTTCGCCCTTGCGCCATTTCGCAGCCTTGCCGACGGCGGTCTTGAGCGTCTTGCTCATGCCGGATTGAAGCTGTTCTGTGGCGGCAAACACCATGAACACCGTATGGCCTTCCTTGAAGACGATACCGTGACCTTCCGCAGTATCGACGAACGCGTAATCGCCAAGACCGTAGACAGTCAGTTTTATTTCGCGAAACCTGATTTCGAATTTCCCGCCTTCACGGCTCGGAAGGACAGAGGCGCGAAAATGATCGCCGACCTTGAGTTCAAGGCGCGGCTTGTCATCGACGACCATGGCGGACTCGGTGTCGATCTCTGCGATGTAGATGCCTTCGGCCGACTGTTCGGTGACGTAGACAAAACGTGATTGAAACTGCTTGACCAACTGTGCCCGCAGATCGCCGAGCACGAACAACGCGTGCGTATCCAGGTTGCTTACCGCCAAAGTACAAACCCCCAACGTGATAAATGATGCTGCCCGGTATGCGGGCAGTTGAAAGTCGTTCATCCGTGTTGCCGCATGGCGCGGCCAAGACCTGCTGACGCGCTGCACTGCGGTGTGCCAGGCAGGCCACCCCGTACCCTGTGCAGGCTGGCGACGGATTCTACCGGCTCACAGCGTCAGCGGGATATATACCTTTTGTACAAACGATGTCGTAGACGCGCCACCTGCGATTGACCCCGGACGCGAGGGACATGTAAGGGGCACCTGATTCTTACTGGAGAGAACTCGTCACCGGTATGAACATAGCACTTGCCTTGCGTCCAGGAAAAGTCAGCGTATGCAGAAGGAAAAAAAGCATCGAACTCTTGTCCGGCCCCACCACTCCGATACTGAACCAATGACTGTACGGGGTTCGCCCTCGTCGAGGAGATGACATGGAATTGCCCAACCCTGACCTGCCAGGCCTGTTCGCCCAATTGGGTCTGGACAATGACGAGACAAGTATCGATGCTTTCGTTGCGCAACATCGATTGTCCGATGATGTGAAACTGATCGACGCCGAATTCTGGACACCTCAACAGGCAGCATTCCTCAAAGAAGAGCTGCGCGCCGACGCCGAGTGGGCGCCTGTGGTCGACGAACTGAATGTTCTTCTGCACAAAAAACCCTGACAGCATAAGAGTGATGCAGGCCAGCCTGCATCACTCTTGCGTCAAGGCTTACTGAGGATAGCCCGGCTGACCGATATTAGGGTGCAATATCCGCCCGCCAGGCTCGGGAGCATGCACGAACACCGCATCACTGAGGCTGCCCAGCCTGCCTATCGCCGCGCTCCAGTGGGCCGAATGATGGATGTAGCGCCAGCGAAGAATCTTCTCTTCATCGTCACTCAGGTTGTAAGGATCCCCCCGCGCATAATCGATCAGCTTGGAGGCAATGCCTTCGAGTTCTGGCGGCAGCTTGAGGTCCTGTGTAAGGGGAATCGGTTCGAACGGCACGCCCTCGTCACAGGCCAGCGCATGCATAACCCGCAGATGCACCCGTGACAGATGGCCGAACACCTGACGCCGCAGACAGACGGCAATCACTGTCGAACGCCCTCCGAAAGATGTCCTGCCGCGGGATCTGTATTGCGCATCACACGCCTGAACCTGCAGCGAGGCCTGGGTGTCCAGCGGATCGATCCAGCGTTCTGCATCCATCGCACTCAGCTCGGCCTGCGCTTGCAGCCATGCCGACGTCGATTCGGGCAGATCGTCGGCATACAGCGTGCTGATACGTGGCCGGGTGAGCAAGACGTTTTCCTCCATCTGCGGAAGATACCCGCCGCCGATGTCGGCATGCGCTCCCGGCAGAACGATTTCTCGCGGCCACACCGGCCTTATGCTGTTCAACGCAAAATTGCGTCGCAGTTCATCCCGGGCCACCAGATGCAGGACCTGTTGTGCGCAATCGGGCGGCAGGTAAAGATTGACGCGGCGATTGGCCGAGTCACTGACGCTGCCCAGATCCTTGAGGCTGCCGATGGCCGCCACGGTATCGAACAGACCGACAACCTTGATCCGCACGCTACCGCCCTTCCAGCTGAAGTCTTCGCTCAACCGAACCTTGCGACTGCTCAATACAGGCTCAAGCAAGCCTGCGGACTGTTTGAGCACTTCGTTGACAAAGTGTCTGGCCGATGCGGCGCCCCGGCTGAACCCAAAGACGTCCAGCTCGATTGCTTCAATGACACACCCCGGGTTGGAGTGCGCAAACGCCCTGAGCCGCGAGTCGAGCTTTTTGATCGCCCGCTCGACTTTGGCCACAACACCCGTGGGCCCCCGCCCAAAGCTCTGCCCCGGCCAGAGCGAATCACGACTGCCCGACGTCGTTCCGGCACCACTCACATAGATCGACCAATAAACCCGCAACCCACCACCGTCATTGGCGGCAACTTGCTGATCACGATAAAGATCGGCCAGTCGGGCGATATTGGTCAGATCATTGCTATAACTGCTGGAAGGATCGGAATGCCGTCCTGCACATTCTCGAATATGCCGCTCGCCATTGACTTCCATAAGCGCCTGACAATCCGCGCCGATCCGGCTATTGAGTCTGTTATTGCCTGTTCCATCGAAGAATACGCCTGCCCGTAGGGTCACGCGCAGCGCCGCCGCGTCCGAAACGACAGCGTCTCCTTTAACATTCCCTGTATTTTTCATGCTGTTTCCGTCCTTAGATGTTCCCTGTAACGGCAACTGTCAAATCAACCATTCATGCCGTCGATTTAACTAGCTTGCTCAAGCCATAAGAACAGTCAAGTAACGGAAAGACTTTTCGGAAACTTCCTACAACAATAAAATAACAATAAAAAATCGGGAAAATAAACACTGTAAAAACAGAGAAGCGATATTTTTATATATCCACTCCGACGACGGACGCATTCAATATAGTTGCCGATCTTTTGAACTGCGCCCCTTCAGCGTTGAGTGGTCTGTTATTTCATGGCCGTGGCTTCGGGCTTGTAGCCCAGCCTCAAGCCGCCCCAATGCCTGCCCTTGACCATGATCGGCACAGACAGGTCATGCATCAGTTCACCGGTGTCGCGGGTATAGGTCTGCAACAGCACGGGCTGTTGATGGCTGCCGCAACGGATGCCGGTCCGGTCATCGAATTTGCGCTTACTGCGGTTGCGGGCGTTGTCGACGGCAGAATCGCCGGTCAGAGGCTGATTGAAGGCATTGTTGTGCGTCGGTACGTAACCCTGCTGCGTGCAGGCAATGGCGAAGACCAGCCCCTCATGCCGTGACAGCAACGGTTCCTGCACAGCGGGCAGGACCTGATCGGTATAACGGTCGAAACGGGTATTGAAACGCGTCGGCGACGTGTTCGGGATGGGTTTGTACTGCCGGTCGAACAAATCATCGAGGCTGACGGTTCCCCGTTCGATATCGGCTTCGAACTTCGCTGCGATCTGCTGTGCACCTTCGCGGGCCAGGTCATAGATGCGCTGATGGTAGTCATCCAGACCGACCTGTGCCAGACGCTGGCTGATGGTTTCAGCCTGCCCCTCCATCTGTACGGCCGCCTGAGCCAGATGCCGGGTCTGCTCATCGCTGACGGCCAGATCGCTGCGCATGCGCTCGACCGCAACGAACAGGCCAGCCAACTGATCCTGATTGGTCTGCGCGCCATGGGCAATTTCACCCACCTGACTTTCCACCTCGACCGCCAGACGTGCAATGCTCTCAAGGTGCTCGCCGGTCAGTTCCACCTGCTGGACACCGCTGTCCAGATCCGTCGACAACTGGCGGATCTGCTCGACAACCTGACTGGTGCGTTGCTGGATATCGGCGACCATCTGCCCGACTTCCTGCGTAGCGCTGGCTGTGCGGCCGGCGAGTCCGCGCACCTCATCGGCCACCACGGCAAAGCCACGCCCGTGCTCGCCAGCGCGCGCGGCCTCAATGGCAGCGTTGAGTGCCAGCAGGTTGGTCTGGCTGGCAATGGACTGGATCACCAACGTCACACGCTGGATTTCTTCACTGCGTTGATTCAACGCCTCGATCAATTCACGGCTGTCCACCGCTCCCTGACTCAGGCGGTGCATGCGCTGGATGGATTCGTTCAGGACCACGCTGCCCGCATCACTTCGCTGACGGGCCTGGCTGGCCGCGCTAAGGGCCTGCTGACTCAGTTGGGCGGTCTGTCGTTCAGTGGCAATCATGACATCGGCGCTGCCCACCACCTGTTCCGCAGCATCGAGTTGCGACTGCACCCTGCCTGCCAGCTGGCGCACGGAAAACGCGACCTGCGCAGCGGAAAGCGCGTTGTGGCTGGTGGTGTGGGAGAGGTCACGGGTCAGACGCCCGATGGCGCTGTCTTCCGGTGCTTCCACGGGCCGGGCGGTGTTTGCGGGCAGCAGACGTGGCAACCAGATCACCAACAGGACAACCGGCACGGCGAGGTAAAGGGAGACGCTGGCAAAATTGCTCGTCGCCAGCAGCAGGCACAGGGCGAGCGTCTGTAGCACGGGGACCCAGAGCCGTTTTGCCACGAATGCGTTGTCGGACATGCTGCATCACCCCAAGCGTCTATTTATCGTTGTTTGTCCTCATTAAACGCTAGAAACCGGCCATCTGCCATGAGCCATTGGTGGTAGTGGGCAACATTCCCTTTAATAAATCGCAGGCACAAGAAAACCGGGAGGCAATTGCTCGCCTCCCGGTTTCGTGACACCTGCCCGCTGCCTGTGGATCAGGCCTGGCGCTGGTGCTTGTCGATCTGCTCGTGGCGCTCTTGCGCTTCGATGCAATACTTGGTCGTCGGGCTGATCAGCAGACGCTTCAGGCCGATCGGCTCGCCACTGTCATCGCACCAGCCGAAGGTGTCTTCAGCGATACGCGAAAGGGCCATTTCCAGCTGCGGCAGCATGCGCTGGTCACGGTCGATCACGTTTACCAGCCAGTGACGCTCTTCTTCGACAGAGGCAGCATCGGCAGGGTCGGCAGGCGTATCCAGGCTTTCGATGGCAATGCGGCTCTGCTCGATTCGCTCGTGGATTTCGACCTTCATGTTCTGCAACAGCTCGACGAAGAAAGCGTGCTGCTCGGCGTTCATGTAGTCATCGGCCGGCATGGCCAGCAACTTTTCCTTTGTCATTGATTTCTCTATAAAAAAACGTGCATTGAGGAGCGGCTCAACGTTGCCGTACAAGCGCCATGATCTCCAAGCGCCACCAGGCACTCAATTTACGAGGGGCGGCAGTCTAAGGCCGCCTCGCGCACTCGGCAACACAATTGAAGTTTTTTGGCCAACAATTGCGCGGCAGCCCCTGAAAACCGGGCACCAAACCTGTATTGCGCTCGGTTGGATGAGGGTCTGACCGGCACAGAACCAATCGGTTCCAGCTACCTTGCAACACACAAAAGGGCCTCGAAGGCCCTTGTGTGTACAGGTTGCGCTCAGCGTTTGGTCTTGCGCTTGTTGCGATACTGATCGATGACGACCGCCACTACAATGATCAGCCCTTTGATGATGTCCTGAACGTAAGCATCGACTCCGACAAAGGTGAACCCGCTGGCCATGACACCCAGGATCAACGCGCCGATCACCGTACCGGTGATGCGCCCTACTCCGCCCGCCAGACTGGTGCCACCGATCACCGCAGCAGCGATGGCGTCCAGCTCATAAGACATACCCATCCCCGCCTGCCCGGTCGCTGCCCGCGCCGATGCCACCACACCGGCAAGACCTGCCAGCAATCCGGCGATGCTGTAGACAATGACCAGATGGCGTTTGACGTTGATCCCCGAGGTACGGGCCGCCTGCATGTTGCCGCCGATGGCATAGGTGTACTTGCCATATTTGGTGTATCGCAGCGCGATGTGGAAGATGACCGCCACCACCAGAAAGATGATCACCGGCATCGCGCCTTGACCGATAGCGGTGTAAGAGTCCGACAGCATGCTCACTGGCTGGCCTTCAGTGTAGAAGCGCGCCAGGCCGCGGGCCGACACCATCATGCCGAGGGTCGCGATGAACGGAGGAATACCGGTGATGGCAATGATGCTGCCGTTGATCGCACCCGCCAGCAATCCGACCCCCAGACCGACCACTACCGGTATCCACACCGGCAGATCCGTCAGTGAAGGAAAGACCGCACGGGAAAAATCCGAGGTCTGCGCCAGACTGGCAGCGACCATCGCCGACAACGCCAGCACCGATCCTGAAGACAGATCGATGCCGGTGGTGATGATCACCTGCGTCACGCCAATGGCCAGCAGTCCGATGATCGACACTTGCAGGATCATCAGCACCAGCCGCTGCGAATTGAGCAGGAAGCTCTGATCGCGGACGATCCAGCCGAACAGCTCGAAGATCAGACCGATACCGATCAGGACCAGAAAAATGCTCAGCTCGGTCGGCAGTCGCCGCTTGTTTTTGGTCGGCGCCAGGGCCGGCTTGTTCTGCAAGATAGCATTGCTCATGGTGTTACCCTCTTGTTCTTGTTCTGGCGTGCTCTTCTGGCCAAGGCTGGCCCTGCGAACTCAATGGACTCGATGTCCGGAAGCCAGATGCATGACTTTTTCCTGAGTCGCCTCACTGCGCGGCAAGATCCCCATCATTTCGCCTTCGTGCATGACCATGACCCGGTCGCTCATGCCCAGCACTTCGGGCAACTCCGAGGAAATCATGATGACCGCCATGCCTTCGCTGGCCAGAAAGGCAATCAGGCGGTAGATCTCGGCCTTGGCGCCCACGTCGATACCGCGGGTCGGCTCGTCGAGAATCAATACTCTGGGGTTGGTCATCAGCCAGCGGGCCAGCAACGCTTTCTGCTGATTGCCTCCGGACAGTGTGTCGATGCATTGTTCCAGCGAAGGGGTCTTGACCCGCAGCTTCTTGCACATGTCTTCGCACAGCGCCCGCAAGGCTTTCTGTTTGACGAAGCCATTGCCTGCGTAGTTGGCCAATACCGCCATTTCCATGTTTTCCATCACTGACAGGCAGGGAAACAGCCCGGTCAATTTACGATCCTCGGTCAACAACGCGAATCCCAGCCCGATGGCCTGATGAGGGTCGCCGATGCGCACCGCTGTGCCATCGTAATGAATCTCTCCGCCGTCGCTGGGCGTGATGCCGAACAGGGTTTCGGCCACGTTTGTTCGCCCCGAGCCCATCAGCCCGGCAATGCCAAGAATCTCGCCCGCATGCAGGTCGAAGGACACGTCCTTGAAAATGCCGTCCAGGCGCAGATCACGTACCGACAGGAGTAGATCCCCGATCGGTTTTTCACGCTCCGGAAAGAGCTGGGTCAGCTCGCGACCGACCATCATCGAGATCAGGCTGTCGCCGTCCATGCTTTCGGCGCGCTGCAGGCCGATGTAGCAACCATCACGAAACACGGCTACTTCGTCTGCAATCTCGAACACTTCATTCATCTTGTGCGTGATGTAGATGATGCCCTTGCCCTGCGCACGCAGGTCGGAAATGATCGAGAACAGATGCGCGACTTCGGTCTCGGTAATGGCCGAGGTCGGCTCGTCCATGATCAAGACATCGGAGTTGTAGGAAACCGCCTTGGCGATCTCGACCATCTGTCGTTCGGCGATGCTCAGATTGCCCACCAGTTCCTCCGGATCCAGCTTGATGCGCAGGCGCTCGAGCAGTTCGGCGGTGCAGCGGAACATCTCCCGGTGGTCGATCATGTGCAGCCCGTTCAGTTGCTCACGGCCGATCCAGATGTTCTCTGCAATGCTCATGAACGGCATCAGGTTCAGCTCCTGATGGATCATGGCAATCCCGGACTGCAGGGCGGACAGCGGGGTGTCGAACGTGACGGGCTTGCCCCGCAGGCGGATTTCGCCTGCGTCGGGCTGATAGATGCCGGCAATGATTTTCATCAATGTCGACTTGCCGGCGCCGTTCTCGCCCATCAGCGCCAATACGCTGCCGGGACGGACCCGCAGTTGCACGTCGTTGAGTGCAATGACGCCTGGAAAACCCTTGCTGATGTTGCTGATTTCCAGCAGGTAAGGCGGTTGGGCATTCAGGGCATCGTGACCTGCACTACCGGAAGAGTCGCGCTGGGCGGGCGTGGGGGTGGCAGTCGCTGAACCGGACATGGTGACAAGCTCCTCAAGCGACAGGACCGGGGTGCAGGATCCGCCCCGCCTGTCGGCTGTTCTTATTTGAAGGTGACGACGTTTTCAGGCGTGATCAGGCGGTACGGAATGACGATGGTCTGAGACTCGAGGGTCTCCTTTTTCGCCATTTTCACGGCTGCATCGATAGCACCGTTGGCCTGACCCTTGGCGTCCTGGAAGACCGAGACCGTCAGATCACCCTTGGTGATCGCATTGAGCCCGTCGGGCGTGCCATCCACACCGGCGACGAAGACCGAGCCCTGCTTCTTGCCAGCCTGCTTCAGAGCCATTGCCGCACCGATTGCCATCTCGTCGTTATTGGCGAGTACGGCGTTGAAATCACGGCCCTGGGTGATCCAGTCATTGGTCAGATCCATGCCTTTCTGGCGCGACCAGATGCCAGTCTGTTCCTGGTCGATCTTTATGCCGGGGTATTTTTTCAACACTTCCTTCACGCCGTCGGTACGGCCTTTCGTGGAGTTGTTGGCCAGATCGCCCAGCAGGATCATTACGCTGCCCTTGCCGCCCATTTTTTCGGCGATGTACTCCATCTGCAGCCGGCCGGCCTCGACGTCATCGGACGTGACGGTAGCAACGCCTGCGGGCAGTCTGGGATCGTCAGGACGACGATTGACGTAGACCAGCGGAATGCCGGCTGCGACTGCAATTTTGGTGATTCTGGCGGTGGCGGCAGTGTCCACCGGGTTGACGATCAGGGCGTCGACTTTCTTGCCGATCAGCTCCTGGACCTGATCGAGCTGCTTGTTCACGTCAGCTCGTGCATCGACGAACTGCAGCGACACGCCATCCGGCATGGTCTTGGCCTTGGCGCTCATGTCTTCGCGCAGGTAGGTCAGCCAGGTGTCGTCGAACTGCGACATCGCCACGCCCACCTTGATATCGGCCAGGGCGGCACCGCTGCCGAGCATCAGCGCCAGGGCCATTGCGGTGAAACGAATCGGGGTCTTCATGAAGGTCTGTCTCCAAATTCTTGTTGTTGTTCGGACTTGGTAACGACGTAGCGATGAAGCTATCAAGCAAAGGGGGACTTATCGGGGCAGGCGCACCCCGGTTGCGCCGGGAATGCAGAACAGCAACGCATCCTTTTGGCGCACACACATGCCGCTTGCGACGAGGGTCAGGAAGCGCTCCATGAGCCGGATCCAGAATGCGGAGGGTGCAGAACGCTTGGCGGGTACGCCAGAGATGGGGGTTTTCATCGACATTACCTATCTTGTTTTTGTTGGCTTGCTACCTGTGACGTTCAGACATGTCTGACAGCCCAGAGGGTTCGATAGTCGGTAACCTGAAAACGACTCTATTGGAAAATATTTTCCAATTCAACTGATTTTAGAATTTATTCTGTTTTTTCTTTTGTCTGCCCGAGAATGCCAGAAAGCCCGACTCCCTCATGGGTGCCGGGCTATCCGAATGCATCTATTCATCCACTTGAAACGTTACAGAACCACGACGCGTCCCTCACGTGAACTCAGACGTGCTGCGTCCATGACCTGAGCCGACGCAATGGCATCGTGCGGATCCACCGGTAGCGGTGCCTGCCCCTGAACCGCGTCCTGCAACTGGCGATAGAACGCCAGCCAGCAGCCGCGTTCGGAAGGCACTCGCTCACGATGATCGCCCTGCTCGAACCAGCCCCAGCGTCGATGCTCCTCCACGCCCCAGCGCTCGCCTTCGGAACGCGGCGTCAGTCCTGCAAACGCGGCATCCTCCTGACCGTCCAGCCCCTCGACGCTGTAACAGCCCTGCGAACCGCTGACCCTGAAACGCGGCCTCGGGGTGTTCTGCAGACAACTGCCGGACAGGTGCGAAACCACACCATTGGCATGGGTCAGCGCGACGAAGAAGGTATGGTCCAGTTCACGTTCAGTGCCTGCGAACTGCAGCTCGGCGTACACCCGTTCTACCGGCCCGAAAAGCACCAGTGCCTGATCCACCAGATGACTGCCCAGATCGCGCAATACCCCGCCGCCACTCGCCTTGCCCACGGAGCGCGGCGAATAGCGCTCGATACTGGACTCGAAACGACTGATCGTCCCCAGCACCTGATTGTCGATCAGCTTGCGTACCGTCAGAAAATCCGAATCCCAGCGTCGGTTCTGATAGACGCTGAGCAGCACGCCACGCCGTTCGGCAGCCTCGACCAGCTCGCGCGCCTGAGCGGCGTCGTTGGCAAACGGTTTATCGCTGACCACCCCTACGCCCAGCTCGATAGCTTCCAGTATCAGCTCACGACGTGACGCCAGGGGCGTGGAAATCACCACCACATCGACCCCGGCGTTCACCAGTTCAGCCAGCGTGTCGAACGTGGCCACGCCGGGATGATCGTTGGCCACTTCCTGCCGTCGCTCGGGTGAGCGGGTAACGACGCCCACAAAAGTCGCGTCGGGCAAACTCGAAATCAGCGTGGCATGGAAGTAACGCCCTCCCTTGCCGTAACCCACCAGTCCTGTTCGCATGGCATTCTCCTGTCCAGCAATAGCCTGGCAATGGTTCAAAACAGGTGCCGCTTATAGAGCGGCGCCTTTACGTCAGCCCTGGGTCAGCTGTAAAACACCGGGCGTTGTTCCAGGCTGATCGGCACGATCGCTCCGCTGCCCTGCGCCTGGACGCAGGCATCGGCGGCGACCGCGGCGCAATAGCCGTCCCAGGCCGAAGGACCCGTGAGTGTGCCAGCAGAGACGCCATCAATGAAAGCCTGCAGTTCGACGTCATAGGCAGCGATGAATCGATCCTTCCAGTCCATCAGGATCGCGTTGGACAGCTTGGCCTCGCTGCGCAGCTGGACTTGCGACGGCTCAGGCAGTTTGGCGATGCCGGTTTCGCCGACCACTTCGCATTGAATGTCATACCCATACTGGCAATTGACGAAGACCTCGACATCGATGCGCGTGCCGCGCGCGGTTTCCAGCATCACGATCTGCGGGTCGCGCATGTGGGCCAGCGCCTTGCTGGTCTTGCGCGGGAAGACCACTTGCACCGAGACGTAATCGTCGTTGAGCAACCAGCGCAGCACATCGAGTTCATGAATCAGCGTGTCGGTGATCGCCATGTCGGTCTTGTAGTTCTCGCCGACCCGCGGATTGCGATGCGCGCAGTGCAGCATCAACGGCTCGCCGATCTGACCGCTGTCGATCACCGCCTTGAGGGCGCGGTAGCCATGATCGTAGGGCCGCATGAAGCCGACTTGAACCAGACGCCTGCCGCCCGCGATTTCGGCTTCGACGATGTGCCTGCAGCCTGCCGCCGTCACGGCAAGCGGCTTCTCACAGAACACCGGCTTGCCCGCTGCGATGGCGGCCAGCACGTACTCTTCGTGAGTTGCACCCCATGAGCAGACCAGCACCGCCTCCACGTCGGGCGCTGCGATCAGCGCATGGCCGTCGGCATACACCTCGGCTTTGATGCCCAGATCGCTCACCACTTTTGCGGCCTGCTCCAGATTGATGTCCGTGACGGCCACCACCTGACTGCCGATCAAGGCTTTGCTGCAACGACGGATATGGTCCTGACCGATTGCGCCTGTACCGATCACACCTAGTTTCAAAGTCATTTCACTGTCCTGTCTGAATGATTGTTCTTGTTTGAAGGTCTGAAAAAACGCGGGTGATCAATACTGGCGAGCCTTGGCCAGTTGCTGGTTGAGCTTTTCGTACACCTGGGCCGTGGTGCCGGTCGTCGATACTTCGGCCACTCCGACCCGCCACCACGACAGGTATTTGTGAATCATGGTCTTGGGCAAAACCTTGATATCGATCAGGGTGGAGACGGTGTGACGCTGCGCATCCGCCAAGGCTTCATGCAGCTGTTCGGCGGTACTGACCTTGTAGGTCTTGCAGCCATAGGCCGCCGCGCTCATGGCAAAATCCACCGGCACGAAATCGCCGTCGAGCTGGCCAGTCTCCTGGTTGCGGAAACGAAACTCGGTGCCAAAACTGTTCATGCCGTGTTCCATCTGCAAGTTGTTGATGCAACCGAACGTCATGTTGTCGAGCAGCACGATGTTGATCTTGCGCCGCTCCTGAATCGAGGTGGCCAGTTCGGAGTGCAGCATCATGTAGGAGCCATCCCCCACCAGTGCGAATACTTCCCGCTGCGGCTGAGCGAGCTTCACGCCCAGCGCGGCGTTGACCTCGTAGCCCATGCAGGAGTATCCGTACTCGACGTGATAGGTATCAACGCCGGTGCTGCGCCAGGCACGCTGCAGATCGCCGGGCAGGCTCCCCGCCGCGGCGACAATCACCGCGTCAGTGGGCAGGTTCTGATTGAGAATTCCCAGCACGCGGCTCTGGGTCAGACACGACCCGGTCAGCTCGATGAATTCGCGCAGCACAGCCGGATCCGTGTGGTCATTGATTTCCGGGACGAAATCCTCGTGCTGATACTCCACCGCATACACGCGGTCGACTTCGGCATCCAGTTCGGCCTTTGCCGCGCGCGGTGCATCGCCCCAGGCAGCCCGGTAATCGCGGTTTTCCAGGTGCCCGATCAGCGCCTGCAAGGCCGTTTGCGCATCGGCCAGCACCTGCACACCGTCCAGCTTCTGCACATCGAAGGCGCCGACATTGAGGTTCAGGAACTGTACGTCAGGGTTCTGGAACAGCCATTTGGACGCAGTGGTGAAATCGCTGTAACGGGTGCCGACACCGATGATCAGGTCTGCTTCCTTCGCCAGGCGATTGGCCGCGACGGTGCCAGTTTCGCCGATGCCACCCATGTTCAATGGATGCGCCGAGACGATGGCGCTCTTGCCCGCCTGGGTTTCAGCGAAGGGAATACCGAAGCGTTCTGCAAAGGTTTGCAAGGCCTGCGCAGCACCGGAATACCGCACGCCCCCGCCACATATAAGCAGCGGCTTGCGCTTGCCGGCGAGCAACGCCAACGCGTCATCGAGCATTGCCTGGCTGGGCGGTCGGCGGTCGATACGGTGTACGCGCTTCTGCAGGAAGCTGTCAGGGTAATCCCAGGCTTCAGCCTGCACATCCTGAGGCAGTGACAACGTCACGGCGCCGGTGTCGGCAGGATCGGTCAGCACGCGCATGGCATTGAGTGCGGCGCTCATCAACTGTTCGGGACGGTTGATGCGGTCCCAGTATTTGCTCACGGCCTTGAACGCGTCATTGGTACTGATGCTCAGGTCATGGAATTGCTCGATCTGTTGCAGCACCGGGTCCGGCTGACGACTGGCGTAGACATCGCCGGGCAACAGCAGCAACGGAATGCGGTTGGCCGAAGCCGTGGCGGCTGCCGTGATCATGTTCGCCGCACCCGGCCCCACCGACGAGGTGCAGGCGTAAATCTTGCGACGCAGGTGTTGCTTGGCAAAACCGATGGCCGCGTGGCACATGCCCTGCTCATTACGGCCCTGATGAACCACCAGCTCGCCACTGTCCTGTTCCAGTGCCTGGCCCAGGCCCAGTACGTTGCCGTGACCAAAGATGGTGAACATGCCAGCAACGAATTTGCTCTGTACGCCATCGATTTCGACGTACTGGTTATCAAGAAACTTCACCAGAGCCTGAGCCATGGTCAGTCGGGTAGTACTCATGTTCGCACCTTGTTGTTGTTTGAGGTGGAAGGTGTTTTCAGCCCGGCTGACGTCGGTCTTCGGGCTTTTTTCCTTTTCTGCCGTGCTGCTCGGCGCAGCAGACAAGGGACTGTGGGAGGCGGCTTGTTGGCGACTGCGTCAGTCCGGTCACCGACACGTCGTCAGGCAGAATGCATCGTCGGCAAGCCGCTTCCCACAGACTGTTTATCTGTCACAGTTCGTTAACCCGCCGCTACAGCGCGGGAAAGGTGGCCCATGCTTGCCGACATCGCCTGAGCGATGTCGGCAAGCGCATGCACGCTCTCGGCAAAGGGCTCGAAGGACAGGTAACCGGTATAGCCGCCACTCAGCAGGCGCTCTATCTGTGAGGTGTTGCCAAGAATGTCGGCCTCGCCCACCAGTACCCGATGCCCGTCGCGAATGCTGTTGAGCGGTGCATTTGAATCTTCGACGCCAGAGATATGCACCAGCCCGGTCAACTCCGGAAACAGTTCGACCTCGCCCGCCAGATGGTGGTGAAAGGTGTCGTGAACCAGACGAAACACATCCAGACCGCCCACCTGTTTGATCGCATCGACCGCCTGACGCTTGAGGCGCAACGCGCACTCCTCGAACCCCAGCGGCTCGACAAAGCCCAGAAGGCCATGCTCGCGCAGGATCGGCGCCAACGCCGTCAGTGCAGTGCGCAGGGCCGAGGCACGCTGCGCGGCATTGCGCGGGTCGGCACGGTCATTGAGTGGACACAGCACCAGCCCCTCTGCGCCACAGTCCCGGGCGTACTGCGCCAGTTTCGTCACCTGCGCACGACGCTCATCGTTCCAGACGTCGAACGGATACAGCGCATTGATCGAAAGGACACGCACACCTTTTGCGGCGCACTGCTCACGCACCCTCTGTGGCGGCGTACCGTCCTCGATCTCGATGCCCTTCAGGTCATTGCGGATTTCGATGGCATCGGCCCCAAGGCTGACCGCCATATCAAGGAAATCAACCAGCGACAGACGCGGTGCGACCATACGGTTGAGGGCAAAACGAAGGGATTGGCTCATTGTTTTTGTTCTCCACTTCCCGTTGAAGAAAACCTATTTGGCAGTCGGCATGCTGAATTCCGGGCCCTTGGCAATGCTGTCCGGCCAGCGCTGCATGACACTCTTGTAGCGGCTGTAAAAGCGCAGACCTTCCTCGCCGTAGGCATGGTGATCGCCAAACAGCGACCGCTTCCAGCCGCCAAACGAATGCCAGGCCATGGGGACTGGAATCGGTACGTTGATGCCGACCATGCCGACCTTGATGGATCGGGCAAACGCACGTGCCACCCCCCCATCGCTGGTGAAACACGAGACGCCGTTGCCGAATTCGTGAGCGTTGATCAGCTCGACCGCACGGGCGAAATCAGGTGCATGCACGATGCCCAGCACCGGTCCGAATATCTCTTCCTTGTAGATCTGCATGTCTGGCGTAACGTTATCGAACAGCGTCGCACCGACGAAGAAGCCCTGCTCGGCACCCGGCACCTTGAAGTTGCGCCCGTCGACGATCAGTTTCGCGCCCTCCTTGACGCCCTGGTCGATGTAGCCTTCGACCTTGGCCTTGTGCACCGCAGTGACCAGCGGGCCCATGTCCGAATCGGCGTTCATGCCGTTGCCAACCTTGAGCTGATCGATGCGCGGCAACAGCTTGTCGATCAGCGCCTGACCCACGTCACCCACGACGACCGCGATGGAGATCGCCATGCAGCGCTCGCCGGCGGAGCCGAAGGCAGCGCCAATCAGTGCATCGGCGGCCTGATCCAGATCGGCATCGGGCATCACGATCATGTGGTTCTTCGCACCGCCCAGCGCCTGTACGCGCTTGCCGTGCGCCGTGCCCTGCTGATGGATGTACTCGGCAATCGGTGTCGAGCCGACGAAGGACACCGCTTCGATATCAGGGTGCTGCAACAACGCGTCGACTGCGACTTTGTCGCCCTGTACCACGTTGAACACACCATCGGGCAGACCGGCTTCCTTCAACAGACGCGCCATCAACAGGCTGGCCGAAGGGTCACGCTCGGACGGCTTGAGAATGAAGCAGTTGCCAGTGACGAGTGCCATGGGAATCATCCACAGCGGGACCATTACGGGGAAGTTGAACGGAGTGACTCCGGCACAGACGCCCAGTGGCTGGCGCAGGTTCCAGTTGTCGATGCCACCGCCGATGTTGTCGCTGAAATCGCTCTTGAGCAGGCTGGGTGCACCGCAGGCAAATTCGACGATCTCGATGCCGCGTACCACTTCGCCGCGAGCATCGGACAACACCTTGCCGTGCTCGCGGCAGATGATCTGCGCCAGCTCGTCATGATGACGGTCCAGCAATTCCTTGAACTTGAACATCACCCGTGCACGCCGCAGTGACGACTGATCGGCCCAGGCCGGGAAGGCCGCTTTTGCCGAAGCGACCGCTTCATCCACGGTCTTGAGACTGGCCAGCGCCACGCGTGCCTGAACATTGCCGAGCGCCGGATTGAACACGTCGCTGTAGCGTTCGCCATCGCCGTCATGCACCTGCCCGTTGATGTAATGGCCGATCACCGGTGAATCGCTCATCTGACTGACTCCATGTAAAAGAGAAAATTAAAGTTCCAGCAGCCAACTGTGCTGCGGATCGTTATGGAACTGCCACGCGCGGGTCGGTCCGGCCATCACGTTGAGGTAATAGGATTCGTAGCCATAAGGCACGGTGACCGGGTGATAGCCCTTGGGCACAACCACCAGATCGCTGTTTTCCACCGCCATGGCCTGATCGATGCTGCGGTCATCGGTATAGACGCGCTGGAACACAAACCCCTGAGGTGGGTTGACCTGGTGGTAGTAGGTTTCTTCGAGAAAGCTCTCGTGAGGCAGGTTGTCCCGATCATGCTTGTGGGGCGGATAGCTGGAGGAGTGACCCGACGGCGTGCGGACCTCGACCACCAGCAGCGAATTGGCGACTTCGGTGTCCGGCAGAATGTCGCACACGTAACGGGTATTGGCGTTCTTGCCACGCACACTGCGCTTCATGCTGTCGGGTGTGATCAGGCGCGCCGGGGCGCGTTTCGTGCGGTCGCCAGGCGCTGCACAGACCGCCAGATGAGCCGGCCCCAGCGCCGTGAAATGCGCCTGACTGTCAGGCGGCAGGTAAACGGCGAACGGCGATTTCTCTTCGAATACCGAGTGCCGGTCGCCGATGTTTTCCCAGCTGAACGCACCCTGCCCCGGCGCTTCGCCGCTGACACTGGCATGCCCGGTGAGCAGCACCACGCACAGCTCGTGGTCTCCAGCGTTCAGCGGCAAACGGTCCCCGGCTTCGAGCCGGTAGGCAGAGAAGCCCACGTACTCGAGTGTGCCCTCAGGTAACGCAACGATGTCTCGACCCTGAGCTTCGCTTTTGATCAACAGATTCATTGTCCAGTCCTCTTTATCGAGCATCGGCCAGCAACTGGCGCAGCGTGTCATAACCCTTTTTGGCGTAGACGTAGCTGGGCGCGACGGCTGGATCCTGTTCGGCCTCGACCACCAGCCAGCCGTTGTAATCGGCTTGCAACAGCACCTTGAGCAACGCCGAAAAATCAATATCACCATCACCCGGCACCGTGAAAGTGCCGTTGATGATGCAGTCAGGAAAACTCCAAAGATTGTTGCGAGCCAGTTGCACGACCGGCTTGCGCACATCCTTGAAATGCACGTGGCAGACGCGGTCGATATGGCGGCCAAGCACATCGACCGGCTCGCCGCCGCCCATGTAGCAGTGACCCGAATCGAACAGCAGACCCACTTCATTGCCAGTCAACGCCATCAGGCGGTCAATGTCCTGCGGTGATTCGATGTACGCGCCCATATGATGGTGGTATGCCAGTCGCACACCTTGCGACAGCGTGAATCGGGCCAGCTCGGTGAGCTTGTCGGCATACTCGCGCCAGGCGGCATCGGTGTGAAAGCGCGGTCGTTCGACCAATGGAACACGCTGCCCCTGGATCGAGTCGGCCACCTCGCCATACACCAGCACCGAGGCACCGTTTTCGGCCAGCAGTTGCACGTGCGAGGCAATGGCTTCGATTTCTTCGGCCACGGAGCGACGGGCCAGCCGACTGGAATACCAGCCGGACACCAGGGCCAGATCGTGGGGGCGCAGGACATCGCCGACGCCCTTGGCATCCTTGGGGAATTTGCCGTTGAGCTCGAAACCCTCGTAGCCGATGGCCTTGCCTTCACTCAGCGCAGTACTGAGCGGCGTTTCGCCGCCCAGCGCAGGCAGGTCATCGTTGCTCCAGGAAATCGGGTTGATGCCGATGCGGATGTTGGATACGGAAGCGGGCATGGCTGGACCTTTTTGTTGTTATCACGGCGTCAATGACGTTTGAATTCAGGCGCGGCTTTCGCGCCAGGATTCAATCAACCAGTTGAACGTGCTCTGGACCCTGGCCACCAGGGTCGCGTCATCGATCTCCCCGGCCATCCAGGCCCGGCTCGGTTCGCGAAAGATTGTCCGGCCGACGGCAAATCCCTGACAGGTGCGGCTGTCGCGTGCCGCGGCAAATCCGGCCGCCAGGTTTTCGACAGGCGCGTTCAGACCCAGCAGCACCACTCCACGGCAGTACGGATCGCGCTCTTCGATCAAGGCATCCAGCTGCTGCCAGACTTCGGCGGTCTGCGCCTCGATCTTCCACCACGCAGGATAGATGCCCAGGTTGTACAGGCGCTTGAAGGCTCGCAGCATTACGTCGGGATAAGTCGAGGGGTGATCTTTCGGCGGGATGATTTCCAGCAGCAACTCGTGTCCGCTGACCTTCGAGGCGTCATACAACGCCTTGATCTGCGCTTCCTGTTCCAGGCGCAGCATCGGTTCATCATCGGGGTGGTATTGCACCAGGCACTTGATGATCTGCTCCTGCGGCCAGTTGATCAGGTTGCTGCCAATCGAACGGCCATGTTCGAACGCCAATGGTCTGGAGCCCTGAATTTCCACAGGACGCGCCACCCACCAGCCACGACCGGTGGCGGCATTGAGCGCATCCTGGCCAAAACGCTGGTCGGCCAGCAGTCCCACGTCAGCCTCGATACCCCGGTTGCGCAAATCGCTTTCGACCCGGTCCACCGCTTGCACGAACAATTGCTTGATCTTGCCGATACTGCTCAGGTCACGACCCGCCTGCTGCGCCAGTTCGACAAGCTGCCCGCGATGATCGAACGCAAAAATGAACAATTGCTTCCACTGTTTGCGTGGGATGCTGACCTGATGCAGGCGTTGCAGGCCGACATCCTGGTCCGGCCGGGTGATCGGTGCCGAACTGTTGAACAGGTAGTCCAGCTCGGCAGGCGTCGGCATGGCCGGGGCGCAGGCGTGACGGGACACCACCAGACCGCCACAGGCGTTGGCCAACTGGCAGCAACGCTCGTCGCTGGCGTCCTTGAGCCAGCCGCTGAGAAAGCCGGACATGAAGGCGTCGCCCGCCCCCAGCACATTAAGTACTTCGACACGCACGCCGGGGTAGATCGCGCCGTCCTCCAGACGCGCCGGAATTGCACCATGGATCACCGTGCAGCCCTGCGGACCGAGTTTGACCACCAGCGTGGCGGCCGTATGCTCGCGCACCGTGCGCAGGGCGCTCAGCAAATCCGTCGCACCGCCTGCAATCAGGAACTCTTCTTCAGTGCCTACAATCAGGTCGAAACGCGGCAGGATGCGCTGCACATGCTGGGTGACGTTCCGATCGGCGACAAAGCGCGTTTCGCCGTCGGCCTTGCCGGCCAGCCCCCAGAGCACGGGGCGGTAATCGATATCCAGCACCCGGTGCACCTGATGCTTCTCGGCGTAATCGAGGGCTTGAATGCTGGCTTTGAACACCTGATCGGTGGAGAAATGCGTGCCGGTGATCAACAGCGCCTTACTGGACGCGATCTGTGCTTCATCGATGTCTTCGGCCCGCAGGGCCATGTCGGCGCAATTCTCGCGGTAGAACACCAACGGAAATGTTTCGCGATCTTTCAAGCCAAGCAGCACCATCGCGGTCAGCCGCTCGGGGTCGCGCTTGATTGCGCTGACATCGCAGCCTTCGCGCGCCAGGGATTCAACCAGGAAACGTCCCATGTGGTCGTCGCCGACTCGACTGAGCATCGCTGATTTCAAGCCCAGCCGCGCCGTGCCAAACGCGATGTTGGCCGATGAGCCGCCCAGGTATTTGGCGAAGCTTGAAACGTCCTCGAGGCGGGCACCCACCTGCTGCGCATAAAGATCGACGCCCAGGCGTCCAAGACAGATTAGATCCAACTGACGCCCGGTAGCAAAGCGTGTCTGGCCCATGGTGGCTCCTGTTATTTTTATCAGCCTGCACGGCGAATATCGTGTACGCGTCGTGCCTTTGTGAATGCAGCCTAAAACGTCCCGCAGGATCAATCAATATTTATTCTATAATTTTTTATTGTGGAATATTTTTTCCATAAGCCTTTGCAAGTGCTGGCACAATGGGCGGGCAGGTGCGATATAGTTCCAGCCCTGCCAAAAGCAGCCTTTATTGTCGGGGCTTCCGTACACGCCAACGCCCCGAAAAAACGTAAGAAGGATTGACTATGAACAGCACCGACCAGCCGTCTCTGCCAGACGCTAGCGTCGACATGCCACCGACCAGCGCCGAAGGCCTGTTGCGGCTGATCACCGACGAGTACGACGCCCTGCCCCGTCAGCTCAAACGCATTGCCAGCTACATGAGCCAGCAGAGCGACCGGATCATGGTCGACCGGATCAGCGATATTGCGCGCGAATGCGAGGTCCACCCGTCAGCCATCGTGCGTTTCTCGCAGCGCTTCGGGTTCAGCGGGTTCAGTGAAATGCAGGCGCTGTTTCGCGAAGCGTACACGCACAAGACCACGCCGGTGCAGAACTACCAGCAGCGTATTCGCAGCATGATCGCCAACAAATCCCACAAGGCCAGTGGCGGTGACCTGGCCCGTGAGTGCGTGAATGCGACCCTGTCCGGGCTGGAACGCCTGGGTGCGGAACTCGATGATGAGAAATTCGATAAAGCCGTGGATCTGGTGGTCAATGCCGACAACATCTACGTGGTGGGTGTACGCCGTTCATTCGCGGTCGCGGACTATCTGGTCTACAACCTTCAGCACACCAACAAACGCATCCACCTGATTTCGGGGCTCGGGGGCAGTTACCGTGAGCAGATGCGCAGCGTACGCGCCAACGATCTGGTGATCGCCATCAGTTTCACGCCATACGGCAAGGAAACCCAGCACTGCCTGCGTATCGCCCAGCACCATCAGGCCAAGACACTGATCATCACCGACAGTAACCTGTCGCCGCTGGCCAAGCGGGCAAATTCGGTCCTGCTGGTCAATGAGGGCAGTTCGTTTGCCTTCCGCTCACTCAGTGCCACGCTGTGCCTTTGTCAGGCACTGTTCATTGCCGTGGCGTATCGACTGGAGCTGAAAGTGGACGAAATACACGAACAGGTGGGATTCGATGATTGAAGACGGATGCGAGACGGGGAAGTGAGATCCGCCAGAACGGCTTCCACTTCCCCGCCAGGGTCAGGACTTGGCCTGCTCCCCCATGCGCTGCTGGTTTCGTTCGCCCATTTTCTTTGCCCGCTTCTCCAGCACCAGGTACACCACCACCGCCAGCAACAAAGGCAACAGGAAATAAATCGCACGATAACCGATCAACGCGGCCAGCAGGCTGCCCTTGGAGAACTCGTGCGAAAGCAGTGTGATGAATACCGTTTCCAGCACGCCAAGCCCGGCAGGAATATGAGTGATCACACCTGCAATGCTGCTGATCAGCAGCACACCGAGAATCGCCGGGTAGAACGCTTTTTCCGGTAGTAGCGTGAAAATTACCGCCGCCATCAACGACCAGTTCAAGGCACCGAGACTCGCCTGCATCAAGGCCTGCTTCATCGAAGGCAGGTTGAATTCCTGATCGCGAATCTTCCACGAGCGGCGCTTGGAGAAACGGCACGCCGCCAGGTACGCAAAGCACACCGCCAGCAGACCGAAACCGATCAATTGCAAGGTGTCAGTACCGATCGACCATTCCTTGGGCAACGACAGAAAGCGCATGGAAAACACAAAACCCGCGAGCAGCATGTAGCCCAGCCAGTTGGTAATCAGGCTCAGGCTGAGAATGCGCGTGATGGTCGCCACGTCCAGCCCGAGCCGGGAATACAGCCGATAACGCAAGGCAATCCCGCCCACCCAGGAACTCAGATTGAGGTTGAAGGCATAGCAAACAAATGTCACCGGAACGATCTGCTTGATCGACAGCTTATGGCGTGTGTAGTAACGCGCCAGCACATCGAAGCCGCAGTAGGTAAGGTAGCTGAGCAGCGCCACGAAGGCAGCCATCAACAACGTGCTGAGCTTGTAGGATTGCAGCGCCTGCTTGACCTCCTGCCAATCGAGGTTCTTGACCAGCAGGAACAGCAGCACCGGCACGGCGATAAAGAAAAACAGGTTGAACGCCCGTTTCGCCCACTTCCACTTGTCACTTTTCTTGTTGCCCTTTGCGCCCTGCGAGGATGCGCTGGCTGCCTGCGTCATGATGTCTTCTCCTGATCCAGCTCGTGATGCGCCTGTTGCTGCTCAATGACTTTGGCTTCCGGCACCACATCTTTCGCCCGCAACGGCTTCAGGCGCATGCCATGAACCGGAAACAGGCCGGCGATTGCCGGAAATCTGCGCAGGAAAAAGAAACTCAATACAATCATCGGCGCGCGCCACCACTGGCCACGCGCCGCCCCCTTCAAACTCATCTGGGTGCTGTGCGCGGCCGCAAGTTCCATCAGATGGGTCTGCAGCCGATCATTGAGCGACTGATCGCGGATAAACAGATTGGCTTCCAGGTTCAGCGCCAGGCTCAGCGGGTCGAGGTTGCTGGAGCCTACGGTGGACCAGTCCTGATCGATCAGCGCCACCTTGCCGTGCAGCGCACGCTGTTTGTATTCGTGAATGACCACACCATCGCGCAGCAGATAGGTATAGGTCAGGCGCGAGCACACCCGCACAAAGGGCATGTCCGGTTTGCCCTGCAGGATCAGTGTCACCTTGACGCCACGTCGCGAGGCATTGCGCAGCTCACGCAGGAAGCGGTAGCTGGGGAAGAAATAGGCGTTGGCCAGCGTAATGCGCTGTTTCGCCTCGCGGATTGCCTCGAGATAGCGTTCTTCAATGTCGGTGGTGTGCTCGGCGTTATCGCGCTCGGCCAACAACATACGCGCAGCGCCTGCGGGCTCGAGCTTGAGCGCAACAGGCGTCAGTTTGGCGCGTACTGCATCACTGAGCATGTGCACGGCGCTGCGATGGATGTCCTGAATGATCGGCCCGCGCACCAGCACGGCATAGTCCTGCTTGGCGGTCAGACCGGTGTCGGTCATGTGATCGACGCTGTAATTAATACCGCCGATGAAGCCGATTTCGCCGTCGATCACCACCACTTTGCGGTGCAGACGGCGAAACAGATTGGTGCGCATGCCCATGAACCGGGGGCGCGGGTCGAACAGTTGAATCTGAACGCCCGCATCGATCATGGCCCTGACGAACGCGGAGCTGAGGTCGGAGGTACCGTAGTCATCGACCGTGATCACGACTTTCGCGCCGTTTCTGGCCGCTTCGATCACAGCCTCCTGCAGGCCGATCCCGATACGGTCTTCGAAAATGATGAAGGTCTCGATCAATACTTCCGTGCGAGCGGCACGGATGCACTCGAACACCCGAGTGAAGAAATCCTCACCGTTGATCAGCAGCTCTACCGAGTTGCCGTCGCGCCACTGTTCTTCAGTGCGGCCAGTCGTGTTTCTCATAAGGTCACCTCCACCGCCAGCGGTGCATGATCGGAAAGATGAGACCAGGGTCGATTGGAAAGCACCTTGGGTCTGTGGGTCGTGGCGTTGCGTACGTAAATCCTGTCCAGTCTGAGCAATGGCCATCGCGCCGGAAAACTCTTTGCCGGCGAGCCAAAGCGCTCCACGAAAGCTTCATGCAACCCGGTTCCCTGCAACAAGGCGTCGGCCCGCTGACGCCAGTCGTTGAAATCTCCGGCAACGATCACCGGTTCTCCGGCGGGCAAACGGCCCATCAGTTCAGCAAGCAGTCCGAGCTGCTTGCGCCGATGACTTTCGAACAGGCCCAGATGCACGCAGACGGCATGCACGTGACCATGATTCGGCACATCGAGAATGCAATGCAGCAGACCGCGCTGCTCTGTTCCATCAATGGAGATGTCGAGATTTTCATGGCTGACGATCGGGTACTTGGAGAGCAACGCATTGCCATGATCACCGTCCGGGTAGACCGCATTACGACCGTAGGCGAAGTCGCTCCACATGCTGTCGGCCAGAAACTCATACTGAGAAATGGTCGGCCAGTCCTTCACATTCCGGGCATGGCTCTGATGCTCGCCGTGCACTTCCTGCAAAAACACCACATCAGCCGACACGGTGCGCACCGCTTCACGCAATTCGGGAAGAATGAAGCGACGATTGAAAATGCCGAAGCCCATGTGCATGTTCATGGTCAGTACATTCAGGGAAATGCTGGCCGATACCGGCGTTGTCTGGCCGACGGGCGTATTGGCACTGGTCAAGACTGACTCCTGGATAGATATTCAACGTATATGAAGCCGCTCGGTGGCACAGGTTCCGTTGCTGAACGGGAATGCCATGCCTTTGCCATATCGGCCCACTCGTCGAGCCTGAAGGAACTTTGATCGCCTGATTTATTCGGACTTTTGCAAGCGCAGTGGAGAAAATCCGCATCGAGGAACCACACGATGTTCAGGTCATGGATCAAGTCGTGGAAAGGACGTTGCGTCATTCTTGCAGCGTGCCTGCTATATGCCGGTATCGCCTGGGGTGAGGCTTGCGACGTCACGACAACGTCCGCCAGCCCACAGGTGCCTGTCGTTCAGGGCCATACCTGCTATGAGTTTCAAAACATGCCGCCCGGCAGCATCGATTGGTCATGCAGTAACGAAGAAAAGGGTTCAAAACCGCGACAGAAACGAAAGGTCTCAACATGCCCGGATAAACCGATAGCCTCCTGCAGCGCGACGCTGACTCAGGAAGCATTGGCCAACGAGCAGTCGACCAGCAAGGAACCGGGACAAGCCACGCTGGCTATTCCCGACAACGCGAAAGTGATCACCTGGTATTACGATCTGCCGGAGCAGGCTCAGGCCAGAATTGATTGCGAGCAGGCTGGGGGTAGGTTCGAATACCCACTGAAACAGCATTGAGGCACAAGGCTTGCTTATTCACACGTGTCAGGAGGACTCTTGTCAGTAAACCGGCATTCTGATCAGCGTATGGGCGCAGGCCCATGCACTGCCGGTGAACGCATTGCCGCTGACAGACTCTTACGCTGTGTGCCGAATCGGATGCACCCTGCCTGAAAAAAGCGACAAGGAATTAACCGTGGATGCACTGACGTCGCAACGCTACACCTCCAAAGCCCGGTGGTTGCATTGGGTTATGGCTGCGCTGATCGTGCTGGCATATACCCTGATTCTCAGCCGCACACAGTTCGGCAAGGGATCAGAGTATCGCCTGCTGGTCGTGCAGAGTCATTTCTGGGTCGGCCTGCTGATTCTGACACTGGCATTCTTCCGCGTCGCCGAGCGACGTCGTCATCGGCCACCGGGCATCACGCCGCCGCTGGAAGGTGTGTTACGCGCTGCTGCGACGGTTTCGCATTACGCGCTTTACGCATTTCTGTTCATTCAGCCGGTGCTGGGGTTGCTGACTGTGATGGTGGAAAAAGGCGCCCTGCCCGTCCCGCTTACGGACTTGCAGATTCCCTGGCCGTTTGCGACCTCGGATCGCACGGCGGAATATTTCGAAGACCTGCACAAACTGCTGGCCTCGATCTTCTATTACGTGATCGGGCTGCATGTGGCCGCAGCTATCTGGCACCATTTGGTGCGCAAGGACAATACCCTCAAGCGCATGCTCTAGCGGTAATCAAGGGCTTTCACTGAAAGCCCTTTTCCCCGTGCCGTCGGGCCAGATACCTACTGAGCAGACAACACCCGCGCCAGCGTCGACTTGACCTTGCCCATCCCGTCACGCAAAGCCTGCTCGATTTCAGCCATGGTGATGACAGCGGTCGACTTGCCTGCCGCCGGGTTCACGACCAGCGCCAGACAGGCATAATCCAGCTCCAGCTCGCGAGCGAGCGCCGCTTCGGGCATGCCGGTCATCCCGACGATGTCGCAGCCGTCGCGCTCCAGACGAATGATCTCGGCCACGGTTTCCAGACGAGGCCCCTGCGTACAGGCATATACACCACGATCACTGAACTCGCAGCCTTCAGCCGCCAGCGCCGTAACCAGACGGGCGCGCAGCGCTTCGCTGTAGGGATAGCTGAAGTCGATGTGAGTGACCTGCTCCAGATCGTCGGCGAAGAATGTATGCTGACGGCCGCTGGTGTAATCGATCACGTCGTGGGGCACGCAAAAGTGCCCGGTGCCCATCGCAGGATGAATGCCGCCCACTGCGTTCACGGCCAGAATCGCTTCGGCGCCGGCCTGTTTCAAGGCCCAGATATTGGCGCGGTAGTTGACCTGATGAGGCGGCAGGCGATGCGGATGACCATGACGCGCAAGAAACATCACTTCACGCCCGGCGTACTCACCTATCTGAATGTCGCCGGACGGCGCCCCGTAAGGCGTGTTCATGGGCAGCGACTGACGAATGTGCAGCCCTTCGAGCTGGGTCAGGCCGGTGCCACCGATAATCGCGTAAACAGTCATTGCTAATCCTTAATCGATCAATTGGGCGCTGCGCAGTGCAGCAAGCGCAGCGAGCCAGCGTGGATGCTGTCGGTACTCGGTGCTGGCAACGGCATTGCTCCGCATGCGGGCAATACGCGCCGAAGGCTTGACCTTCATGCGCTGCGCCGCGCTGAGCGCCAGCTCTGCGGCCGCACGGTCATTGCACACCAGCCCCATGTCGCAGCCGGCGGTCAACGCGGCCTCGATGCGACTTGCTGCATCGCCCACCACATGCGCGCCCGCCATCGAGAGGTCGTCACTGAAGATAAACCCGTCAAATTTCAGTTCGTCGCGCAGGATGTCCTGCAACCAGCGGCGTGAGAAACCGGCCGGCTGCGAATCCACTTTCGGGTAGATGACATGAGCCGGCATGACTGCGGCCAGTTGCTGACTCAGGCGTGCGAACGGCACCAGATCATTGGCACGGATCTGCTCCAGGCTGCGTTCATCGTTGGGGATCGCCACATGAGAATCGGCTTCCGCCCAGCCATGACCGGGGAAATGCTTGCCGGTGGCCGCCATACCGGCTGCATTCATTCCACGAATAAATGCACCTGCCAACAGGGCCGCGCGCTCGGGATCACCCTCGAAGGCTCGCGTGCCGACGACCGCGCTGCGCTGATAATCCAGATCCAGCACCGGGGCAAAGCTGAGGTCAAGCCCTACGCCCAGAACCTCGGTTGCCATCAGCCAACCGCAATGCTCAGCCAGAAGCTCGGCCTCGCGCTTTTCTGCAATGGCGCGCATCGCCGGGAGTCGTACAAAACCCTGACGAAGACGCTGGACCCGCCCGCCCTCCTGATCCACTGCAAGCAGCAAGTCAGGCCGAATGGCACGAATCGCGGCACTCAGTTCACGAACCTGACGGGGATGCTCGATGTTTCGAGCGAAGATGATGAGACCGCCCACCTCGGGCTGACGCAGAAACTGACGGTCTTCGCTGGTCAGCCAGGTACCGGCGACATCGACCATCAGGGAGCCTTGCAGGCCAGAACTCATAGAAAAACCCTTACACACCAGTGCCCGATTGCAATGCGGGCATGGTGCTTGATCCTGAAGCCCGGTGCAATGCGAAGGGCTTCAGTGACGTCAGGCCTTGGCGGCGACAGGTGCAGGTGTGCTGCTGCTCTTGCTGCGCGGCCTGAGCTGGGCAGCGATCATGGCGGAATCGGTCACCCCGGTGTCCGCGCGCATACCGGCAGCCAGGAATGGCACCATCAGGCGCATGACCTGCTCGATGGAGGTGTTGACGCCGAAATCGGTTTCGGCAATGGCACGCAAGGCCTTGATGCCGGACATGCTGAACGCTGCGGCACCGAGCATGAAGTGCACGCGCCAGAACAGCTCGATAGGCGGAATACGCGGCGCAGCCTCGTTGACCAGCGTCATGTAACGGCGAAACACCTTGCCGTACATGTCCTCGAGATAGCGTCGCAAATGGCCCTGGCTCTGACTGAAGGCCAGTCCCAGCAAGCGCATGAAAATGGAAAGATCGTTACCACTGCGCGGCTGTACGACCAGCGCCTGCTCTACCAGGATTTCGAGCAGTTCTTCAAGCGTGGGCTTGTGCTCGGGTCTGGACTGACGACGCTCCAGCTCACGCTCAAGGCTGATACAGAACGGCCCCAGAAAACGCGAGAACACCGCCTGAATGAGCGCTTTCTTGGACCCGAAATGGTAATTCACCGCAGCCAGGTTGACAGAGGCCTTGCTGGTGATGAGACGCAGCGAGGTTTCAGCGAAACCTTTCTCTGCGAACAACTGCTCCGCAGCATCAAGAATGCGTTCAACGGTTTCCGACTGGGCCATGGCTCTCTGCCTAACAAACGAACGTTTGAAACATACGTATCATACGCCCCGATTGTCAAGCAAACGCGTTCATTTTATGGCCAGACAGTCACGAATTCATGAAATAAACGATGAAATCATCTGGCGTCAAGTACAGCCGTTGCATCGCCCCGCACATCGGCAGGCACGCTAATTCACAACCGCTCGGCGGCGAAAACGAAATAGTCGATTGCCATTGCGCTTTCACTGTATATAATCCCAGTCACTGTATAAAAAGACAGAGCGCTCGACATGATCAAACTGACGCCACGCCAGGCCGAAATCCTGGGTTTCATCAAACGCTGTCTCGAAGACAACGGCTTTCCCCCGACACGTGCGGAAATCGCTCAGGAACTGGGCTTCAAGTCGCCGAACGCCGCTGAAGAACATCTCAAGGCGCTTGCACGCAAAGGCGCAATCGAAATGACACCGGGCGCCTCACGCGGCATCCGTATCCCCGGCTTCGAAGCCAAACCCGACGAGAGCAGCCTGCCTATCATTGGCCGTGTTGCTGCCGGTGCGCCCATTCTGGCGCAGCAGCACATCGAAGAATCCTGCAACATCAACCCGACCTTCTTTCATCCCAGCGCCGACTATCTGTTGCGCGTGCACGGCATGAGCATGAAGGACATCGGCATTCTCGACGGCGACCTGCTGGCGGTGCACACCACGCGTGAAGCCCGCAATGGCCAGATCGTTGTTGCCCGGATCGGCGACGAAGTCACCGTCAAACGTTTCAAGCGTGAAGGCAGCAAGGTCTGGCTGCTGGCTGAAAACCCGGAGTTCGCACCCATCGAGGTCGACCTCAAGGATCAGGATCTGGTGATCGAAGGTTTGAGCGTCGGCGTCATTCGCCGCTAAGGAGACGTTATGCAGTTCCATCAAGCACCGCATTCGCAATTACCGCTGTTCGAGGCGTTCATGGCCCAGCCCATCGCCCCGATGCTCACGGACATCGTCGAAACGCCCTGGAGCAATGAGCCGGAGCCTTTCAGCGAACTGTCCTTGCGTGGTGCTGCAGGGAACTGCATGAACCTGCTCGCCCCTATCCTTCGCGAGCTCAGTCAGGATGACGATGCGCGCTGGCTGACCCTTATTGCGCCGCCATCGAACGTGACCCAGGCCTGGCTACGTGATGCCGGTCTGAACCGGGAAAGGATTCTTCTGCTTCAGCCACGCGGCAATCAGAGTGCACTGGAATTGACGCGGGAGGCGCTACGGCTGGGACGCAGCCATACCGTGGTGAGCTGGATCAATCCACTCAGCACGTCGTCGCGCCAGCAGTTGATCGGTGCAGCGAGGGTTGGTGAAGCGCAAAGCCTGAATATCAGACTGGGCTGAAGGCCGGTCACTGATCAGCATCGCCGATCAGTGCAGAACGTGAGGCCCGTCATCCTTTTCGATTTCGCCTTCGGCCAGGCGACCAGCCATTTGAACACCTACGCTCAACATGGCCTTGGCAACTTCGACATGCTGACCCTGCATGAACGCCTTGGCATCGGCCGAGAAATCCAGCGTGACCAACGAGCCCTCGTCATCAGCGCGACGCAGTTCAATGCGACCGTCAGGCAGTTCGACAATTTCAAGAAAAGAGGTAGGCATCAGTACAGTACTCCGCAATAGGCTGGCATTGTAACAGCCTGCCAGCCCTTCCATCATTGCTTTTCAGCACTCGCTCAAACCTTCACGGAAACGGACCGCCAGACTTTTCAGCTGTTGGCGCCAGCTTTCCAGCTCTTCACGGGTCAATTCCGGCTCTGACTCGGCATCCAGATTCACCGCCACAATCATCGGCTGAGTCACGTCACCCTTGGGCTTGACGGGGGCACGAGGCGGCTGGAACAGCGAGTTGTAAGCCGCCAGCAGCCTGGCCAGCCACGTCTCGCGGTGCTGAGCCAGTTCGACCAGTTCAGCCATCTCCGGGATCGCAGTGGCGTCCAGCACGTCCTGCGTCAGCAATTGCTCGGCACGCGGGGCGTTGGCCTGTGGCAGACGGTAGTAACCTGCGATCTCGTGGCACAGCCCCAACAAGGCACCGTACAGATGAAACAGAACCGATTCGCGCTCCGCCTGCTGCAATGCTTGCGCATTGATGACCTGACCGTTTTCCGCTTTGCCCAGAGCCTCGAGCGCGAGACCGGCGAAATAAATCTTCTGGTTGGTGCGGGTGTAGAGTTCATGAGCCATGGCAACACTCTCCATCACAATCGAATAAGACCAGCATAGCCTGACCGCATTGTCGTGGAAGAAGGTCCGGCAGGTGAATGCCGGACCTCAGTCGATCAACGCTTGTCTTCGACCTTCCAGGCACTACCATCGTAGAACGCACGCCAGCCGGTAGGCTTGCCTTCAACCTCGGTCTGCACGTACTGCTCCTTGGTCTTGCGGCTGTAACGGATCACCGACGGACGGCCGTCCGGGTCCTTCTTCGGCGCTTCGCAAAGGAAGTGATACTTCGGATCGATCTCGTCTTTGTGCGGCGCGATCTCGATGACCAGAGGCGCGCGGGTCTCACGGTTCTTCGGGAACTGACTGGCCGCCAGAAACAACCCGGAAGCACCGTCACGCAGGATATACGTGTCGTCGACCTTGTCGCACTTGAGTTCCGGCATCTTGACCGGATCCATCTTCGGCGGCGCCGCATCGCCACTCTTGAGCAGCTTGCGGGTGTTTTTGCAGTCAGGGTTGGTACAGCCGAAGAACTTGCCGAAACGGCCAGTCTTGAGCTGCATCTCGCTGCCACACTTGTCGCATTCCAGGCTCGGGCCTTCGTAGCCCTTGATCCGGTAGGTGCCCTTCTCGATCTCGTAGCCGGTGCAATCCGGGTTGTTACCGCAGATGTGCAGTTTGTGATTCTCATCCAGCAGGTAGGCATCCATGGCCGTGCTGCAGATCGGGCAGCGATGCTTGCCACGCAGAACCCTGGATTCGGACTCGCCCTCGTCATCCTCGGCAATCTCGTCGCCAGGGGTGAGGTTGACGGTGGCCTTGCAGCGCTCCTTGGGCGGCAGGCTGTAGCCCGAGCAACCAAGGAAAACACCGGTGGAGGCGGTACGAATCTGCATCGGACGACCACAGACCTTGCACGGAATGTCGGTCATGACCGGCTGGTTGGCACGCATGCCGCTGTCCGGCGCTTCGGCCACTTCCAGCTTCTTGCGGAAATCGCCGTAGAACTCGTCCAGCACGTTTTTCCAGTCACGCTGCCCTTGGGCCACGTCGTCGAGATTTTCTTCCATGCCGGCGGTGAAGCCGTAGTCCATCAGATTGGCAAAGCTCTCGGACAGGCGACCGGTAACGATGTCCCCCATTTTCTCCGAATAGAAGCGACGATTGTGCAGCGCCACGTAGCCGCGATCCTGAATGGTCGAAATGATCGCTGCGTAAGTCGAAGGACGACCGATGCCGCGCTTTTCCATTTCCTTGACCAGGCTCGCTTCAGAGTAACGCGCAGGCGGCTTGGTGAAGTGCTGGGTCGGATCGAGCGTGTTCAGCTTCAGGGTTTCGCCCTGCGCCATGTCCGGCAACACGTCGTCGTCGCCAGGCTTGGCCATCTGCGGCAATACGCGGGTGTAACCGTCGAATTTGAGGATGCGGCCCTTGGCACGCAGCTCGAAATCGCTGGCTGCAACGCTGACGGTGGTCGACAGGTATTGCGCAGGCGGCATCTGACAGGCCACGAACTGGCGCCAGATCAGTTCATACAGGCGCTCGGCGTCGCGCTCCATGCCCGACAGCATGGACGGGTGCATGTTGACGTCGGAAGGACGAATCGCTTCGTGCGCCTCCTGTGCGCCTTCCTTGCTGCTGTAGACGTTTGGCGATTCCGGCAGGTATTTCTTGCCGAACTCGGTTTCGATGTAATCGCGCGCCATGCTCACTGCGTCGGCCGACAGGTTGGTCGAGTCGGTACGCATGTACGTGATGTAGCCTGCTTCATACAAACGCTGGGCCATCATCATGGTCTTCTTCACGCCGAAGCCCAGACGATTGCTTGCGGCCTGCTGCAGGGTCGACGTGATGAACGGCGCCGACGGCTTGCTGCTAGTAGGCTTGTCTTCACGCTTGATAATGCTGTAGCTGGAAGCCTTGAGCTTTTCCAGCGCGGCCATGGCCTGCGCTTCGTTCAAGGGCTTGAAGGCCTCGCCGTTCTCACGGGCGACTTCGAAGCGCACGTTGGCACCCTTGGCAGTGCCCAGGTCGGCGTGGATCTCCCAGTACTCTTCGGGATTGAACGCACGAATTTCGCGTTCGCGCTCCACCACCAGCTTCACGGCAACCGACTGCACACGGCCGGCGGAAAGGCCGCGGGCGACTTTCTGCCATAGCAGCGGCGAAACCATGTAACCGACCACGCGGTCCAGAAAGCGACGTGCCTGCTGGGCATTGACCCGTGCGATGTCCAGCTCGCCCGGTTTGGAGAAGGCTTCCTGGATGGCTTTCTTGGTGATTTCGTTGAACACAACGCGCTTGAAGCGGCTGTCGTCGCCGCCGATGGCTTCGCGCAGGTGCCAGGCAATGGCTTCCCCTTCGCGGTCCAAGTCCGTCGCGAGATAGATGGTGTCGGCATCCTTGGCGAGCTTGCGCAGCTCTTCGATCACCTTCTCTTTGCCGGGAAGGATTTCGTACTTGGCTTTCCAGCCGTGCTCCGGATCAACGCCCATGCGAGAGACCAACTGGCGCTGCGCCTTTTCTTTCGGCGTCAGTACCGGGCCCTCGCCTGCGGCGGCCTTGCCACGCTTGGCGGCAGGCTCTTTGGCAGCACTGGCCGAACCGCTGGTGGGCAGGTCTCGGATATGGCCGATACTCGACTTCACCACGTACTGGTTGCCCAAATACTTGTTGATGGTCTTGGCCTTAGCCGGGGATTCCACGATGACCAGCGATTTGCCCATGGATCAGAAAATTCCTGAATACTAGATGAAAGACAATGACGAGCTTGTAAAGGCCACGCTATATATAGTGGCTACAAGGTGAGGTCAAGCACAGCCTGTTGTGAATTTCCGAGTCACGAACCCGAAAACAGGCTCGGTTCGGCCTGGACCAAAGCAAAGCGCGGGACTTGCTCGCCGTCAACCTCGACGGACTCCAGGAACATTTCCAGAGGACGAACCCACATGCCGAAATCGCCATAGAGCGCCTGATAGAACACGACCTCTTCTTCGGTTTCAGAATGCTTCGCCACACTGAATACCCGATATTCCGGGCCTTTGTAGTGGCGGTAGAGCCCTGGTTGCAATTGCATGATGCAGCCCTCGTGAAACGGGTTCAAAACAGAAACACAGTCAAGACATTGGGTCTGAAACTGCTTTTTCAAAAAAACAAAAGCCGGGGCATCAAGCCCCGGCTGCATCACTTCAGGCAAATCAGACGCGTTCGAAAACGGTCGCGATGCCCTGACCCAGTCCGATGCACATGGTAGAAACCCCGAGGTTGCCGCCATTCTGCTTCATAACATTGAGCAAGGTGCCGGAGATGCGTGCACCGGAACACCCAAATGGATGGCCCAGAGCAATGGCGCCGCCATGCAGGTTAACCTTCTCGTTCATCTTGTCGAGCACTTTCAGATCTTTCAGCACTGGCAGGGCCTGTGCAGCGAACGCTTCGTTGAGCTCGAAGAAGTCGATATCCGAGATGCTCAGACCGGCGCGCTTGAGGGCCTTTTGAGTCGCAGGAACCGGGCCATAGCCCATGATTGCGGGATCTACACCGGCAACGGCCATGGAACGGATAACCGCCATTGGCTGGATACCGAGGTCCTTGGCACGCTGCGCCGACATCACGATCATGCACGAAGCGCCATCAGTGATTTGCGAAGACGTGCCCGCTGTCACGGTGCCACCCTTCGGATTGAAAGCCGGCTTGAGCGCCGCCAGACTTTCCAGAGTGGTGTCCGGACGAATGGTTTCATCGTAGTCGAAGACCTTGAGGAAGCCGTTTTCATCGTAACCCTGCATCGGGATGATCTCGTCCTTGAACTTGCCCTCCAGCGTCGCCTTGTGGGCGAGCTGGTGGGAACGCAGGCCGAAGGCATCCTGTTGTTCGCGGCTAATGCCATGCATTTTGCCAAGCATTTCTGCGGTCAGACCCATCATGCCCGATGCCTTGGCGGCATACAGCGACATGTGCGGGTTCGGATCGACGCCGTGCATCATGCTGACGTGGCCCATATGCTCCACGCCGCCGATGACGAATACATCGCCATTGCCGGTCATGATCGCTTGCGCAGCGGTATGCAGCGCGCTCATGGACGAGCCGCACAGGCGACTCACGGTCTGTGCAGCAGAGGTGTGCGGGATCTGGGTCAGCAGCGACGCCATGCGCGCGATGTTCCAGCCCTGCTCCAGGGTCTGGTTGACGCAGCCCCAGATCACATCCTCGACTTCAGCCGGATCAATCTTGTCGTTGCGCTCCAGCAGCTTGCTGATCAGGTGCGCAGACATGTCTTCGGCACGGGTGTTGCGGTGCATGCCGCCCTTGGAGCGGCCCATCGGGGTACGACCGAAGTCGACAATCACGACGTCTCTTGGATTCAAGCTCATACGTTCATTCCTCAGAAGGCGCTTAACCGAAGAAGCTCTGGCCGTTGCTGGCCATCTCACGCAGCTTCGCGGTCGGTTGATACAAGGCACCCAGCTCGGCATATTGGTCAGCGAGGGCAACGAATTCGGCGACACCGATCGAGTCGATGTAACGCAGCGCACCGCCACGGAATGGAGGGAAACCAATACCGTAGATCAGGCCCATGTCGGCTTCGGCGGCAGTTTCAACGATGCCGTCTTCCAGACAGCGCACGGTTTCCATGCACAGCGGAATCATCATCCAGTTGATGATGTCTTCGTCGGTGACTTCACGCTGCTCGAAAACGATCGGCTTGAGTACGTCCAGCACAGCAGGGTCGTTGACCTTCTTCGGCTTGCCTTTCTTGTCCATCTCGTAAGCGTAGAAGCCCTTGCCGTTCTTCTGACCCAGGCGATTGGCTTCGTACAGAACGTCGACAGCCGAACGACGGTCGTCCTTCATGCGGTCCGGGAAGCCTTCGGCCATGACGTCACGACCGTGGTGGCCAGTGTCGATACCAACCACGTCCATCAGGTACGCAGGCCCCATCGGCCAGCCGAATTTTTCCATGACCTTGTCAATGCGCACGAAGTCGACGCCAGCGCTGACCAGCTTGGCGAAACCGCCGAAGTACGGGAACAGCACGCGATTGACGAGGAAGCCCGGGCAGTCGTTGACCACGATCGGGTTCTTGCCCATTTTCTTGGCGTAAGCGACGGTGGTAGCGACCGCTTCTTCACTGGACTTCTCACCGCGGATCACTTCCACCAGCGGCATCATGTGCACCGGGTTGAAGAAGTGCATGCCCACGAAGTTTTCGGGGCGCTTGAGCGCCTTCGCCAGCAGACTGATCGAAATAGTGGAAGTGTTCGACGCCAGGATGGTGTTTTCACCCACCTGCGCTTCAACTTCGGCCAGAACTGCCTGCTTGACCTTAGGGTTCTCGACCACGGCTTCAACCACCAGATCGACGTTACCGAAGTCGCCGTAGGACAGCGTAGGACGAATCGCATTCAGCGCTTCAGCCATCTTCGCAGCGGTCAGACGGCCTTTTTCGACACGGTTGCCCAGCAGTTTCGACGCTTCGTTCAGACCCAGTTGAATGGCTTCTTCACGAATATCCTTCATCAGGATCGGCGTGCCCTTGACCGCCGACTGATACGCAATGCCGCCGCCCATGATGCCAGCGCCGAGAACGGCAGCCTGCTTCACGTCTCTGGCGACTTCGTCATAACCCTTGGCTTTCTTTTTCAGTTCCTGATCGTTCAGGAACAGGCCGATCAGGCTCTGCGCAGCAGAAGTCTTGGCCATTTTCACGAAACCGGCAGCTTCAACCTCCAGCGCCTTGTCACGACCGAAGTTCGCGGCTTTCTGGATGGTCTTGATCGCTTCGACCGGTGCCGGGTAGTTCGGGCCGGCCTGACCTGCGACAAAACCCTTGGCGGTTTCGAAGGCCATCATCTGCTCGATGGCGTTGAGCTTGAGCTTGTCCAGCTTGGGCTGACGCTTGGCCTTGAAATCGAACTCGCCGGAAATGGCGCGTTTGATCAGGTCGAGAGCCGCTGCCTGTAGTTTCTCTGGCGCAACGACCGCATCCACTGCACCGACCTTGAGCGCGTCTTCGGCAGCGTTTTCCTTGCCGGAGGCAATCCACTCGATGGCGTTATCGGCACCTATTATGCGTGGCAGACGAACCGTACCGCCGAAGCCCGGGTACAGACCCAGCTTGACTTCCGGCAGGCCGATCTTCGCACTGCTCGACATGACGCGGTAATCGGCCGCCAGACACATCTCCAGACCGCCGCCCAGCGCGATGCCGTTGATGGCGACGACTGTCGGCACGCCAAGGTCTTCGAAATCGCTGAAGATCCGGTTGGCTTCCAGGTTGCCGGCGACCAGTTCGGCTTCGGGCAACTTGAAGTTGTCGACAAACTCGGTGATGTCAGCGCCGACGATGAATGCGTCTTTGCCGCTGGTGACGATCACACCTTTAACCGACGCGTCAGCCTTGACAGCATCCACTGCCTGACGCAGTTCGTTGAGGGTGAGACGGTTGAACTTGTTGACGGACTCACCCTTGAGATCGAAATTCAATTCGACGATGCCACTTTCAAGAGCCTTAACCGTGATGGCTTTACCTTCGTAAATCATCAACTGATCTCCACAATATGGAAGCTGAACAATACTCTCTGAACCTTACGTTCAGCGAGACTACGACGTCGCCGTCGATGAACACGCCAAATCACACGTACATCCGCTGCGACGCGGTAGCCAGGATTCTGTCAGAGCCGTCTGACGACCAAACGCTCATTTCATACGCCCGTTTGATTTGGGTATGCACACCATCAGGCAAAACCGGATAATTGTCAATTCGCCAAAACTCCGATGAAAACGGCGGATTGCAAAAGGCACAAGCGATTCCTGACCAGCAAACCGAGGTTTGATTTGCCACCATTCAACAAACTGATAATGCAAAGGTGAGCTCAAACCCTGCAGATCCTGCACCGTTGAGGCTCATTTGAGGAAAGCGTCGAGAAAAACGCGACAAAAGGGAGCAGAAGGTCTAGAGTCAGCGCACTGCGCCACAAGAGGCCCGCGATGATTCCGATCACGGGTGCGCAGCGGTGATAACCGGCATTCAGAGACTGGATGCCGGCATACCAGGAATTATCGGCCTGCCTGGCCAACCCCGGCCCGATGTTGTTATCGGGCTTTTTATTGCCTGCGATTCTGTAACAGTTCAGGCCAGCGCCTTGAGCGCCGCATTAATATGCTGCAACACATCTGCCTCGCCCCGCTCGGCCCAGTACACGGCGATCATTTGCGAATCCGCCTCGACCTTGAAGACATCGGCCGGCAGTGTACGGAAATGCGCCAGCAATGTGGCGTCCTCGCAGGGCTCACGCCAGCGGTTGACCCAGACTCCAGGTTCAAGCTGCCAGTAGGTCCACGCATCGGGTTTTGAGCCTCTGCGCGGCCGATGGTATTGCGCGCACGGGCTGGGCGGCTGCCTGGGGAGCCAGTGAGGCCACTCCTGCGGCGCGAGCTGCATCGCCATGCCGATGCGCCGCGCTTCCATGCGCAATGCCATCCTGCCGCTCTGATGACGCGACGGACGCAACCACACAAGTGGGCTCAACATCACACAAATGATTGACAGGACTATCCAGACCGTCATATTTCTTGCCCCCGCCCGATTCAGGCTAAACAACAATTTGAAAACAGTGGCTTGCACGGGGTCTGCCCAGATGCGAACGAAAGAGCCATACTCACCCTATCGCAACCCTCTCGGAGGACACCCTCATGTCGTATCAACATATTCTGGTTGCCATTGACCTCACCGACGAATGCAGTGCGGTGCTCAAACGTGCACTGGAGCTGGCAAAAGAGAGCAATGCGAAGCTGTCCACGGTGCATATCGTCGAACCCATGGCAATGGCCTTCGGAGGCGACGTCCCGATGGACCTGTCGCAGCTGCAACAACAGCAGTTCGATCAGGCCAAGGAAAAACTGGAAAAGCTGAAAATCACCCATCCTGATTTGAGAGCCGGCGAAAGCCATCTGGTGTATGGACAACCCCGCCAGGAAATCCACCAACTCGCGAGCAAGCAGGACTGCGACCTGATCGTCATCGGCAGTCACGGCCGCCATGGCCTTGCATTGCTGCTTGGCTCCACCGCCAATGACGTCCTGCACGGCGCACCTTGCGACGTGCTGGCGGTACGTCTCAAAAAGTCCGAGTAGCGTTGGCATAGCATAAATGTGAAAAGCCCGGACATGATCCGGGCTTTCTGCTTTCAACGCCAGGCGATCACTCGTCCAGCTCGGCCCAGCGCTCCAGCAAGGCATCCAGCTCGCCTTGCAGACTTTCCATCTGCGCCAGCGCCGCAGTGGTCTGCTCGGCCGGCTGCTGATAGAAGCCCGGCGCAGCCATTTCAGCAGTGAGAGCAGCCATCTTGCCTTCGACTTCGTCGATCTGGCCCGGCAAGGCTTCCAGCTCACGCTGATGCTTGTAGCTGAGCTTCTTTTTGGCGACCGGCATTTCCTGAGCGGCTACCGGGGCAGCCTGAACAACAGCACTGGCCAGCTCGGCCTTGCCCGACTTGGTATCCGCCACACCCAGCAGACGTGGGGAACCCCCCTGACGTAGCCAGTCCTGATAACCACCTACGTATTCGCGAACCTTGCCCTCACCTTCGAATACCAGTGTGCTGGTCACGACATTGTCGAGGAATGCCCGGTCGTGACTGACCATGAGTACCGTGCCCTTGAAGGTCAACAGCACTTCTTCGAGCAGTTCCAGGGTTTCAACGTCCAGGTCGTTGGTCGGTTCGTCGAGAACCAGCAGGTTGGCAGGTTTGCTGAACAGCTTGGCCAGCAACAGGCGGGCACGCTCACCACCCGAAAGCGCTTTCACCGGAGTGCGGGCGCGCTGAGGGCTGAACAGGAAATCCCCCAGATAACTCAGCACGTGACGGCTCTGCCCATCAATATCGATGAAATCGCGACCCTCGGCGACGTTGTCGATCACGGTCTTTTCCAGATCGAGCTGGTGACGCAACTGGTCGAAGTAGGCAACGTCGAGACGCGTACCGACTTCGACCTTACCGCCGGTCGGCTGCAGGTTGTCGAGCATCAGCTTGAGCAGCGTGGTCTTGCCGGTACCGTTGGCACCCAGCAGACCGATACGGTCCTCGCGCTGCAGGACCATGGAAAAGTCCTTGATCAGCATCGGACCGCCCGGGTGCGCAAAGCTGACGTTGTCCAGCACCATGACCTGCTTGCCGGATTTCTCGGCAGTGTCGAGCTGAATATTGGCCTTGCCGGTGCGCTCGCGACGTTCGCTGCGTTCGACACGCAGCTCCTTCAGCGCACGTACACGGCCCTCGTTACGGGTACGACGGGCCTTGATGCCCTGACGAATCCAGACTTCCTCTTGGGCCAGACGCTTGTCGAACAGCGCGTTGGCGGTTTCTTCGGCCGCCAGCGCTGCTTCCTTGTGGACGAGGAAACTGGCGTAGTCGCCGTTCCAGTCGATCAGGCCGCCGCGATCCAGCTCCAGAATACGGGTCGCCAGATTCTGCAGGAATGCCCGGTCGTGCGTGATGAACAGCACTGCGCCCTGGAAATCCTTGAGGGCTTCTTCCAGCCAGGCGATTGCGCCGATGTCCAGGTGGTTGGTCGGCTCGTCGAGCAGCAGCAGATCGGGTTCGGAAACCAGCGCCTGTGCCAGCAGGACACGACGACGCCAGCCACCAGACAGCTCGGCGAGCGTCTTATCGGCAGGCAACTGCAGACGGCTGAGGGTGCTTTCGACCAGTTGCTGCAGACGCCAGCCATCACGGGCCTCGAGGTCCTGCTGCACGTGCATGAGCTTGTTGAGGTCGTCCTCGGTCACGCAGTTCTGGGCCAGATGGTGGTATTCGGCGAGCAAGGCACCCACGCCATCCAGACCTTCGGCCACCACGTCAAACACTGTCCGTCCGTCGGCTACCGGCAATTCCTGGGGCAACTCGCCGATCTTGAGACCGGGTGCACGCCAGACAGCGCCTTCATCGGGCTTCTGAACGCCCTTGACCAGCTTCAACATGCTGGATTTGCCAGTGCCATTGCGGCCAATGATGCACACCCGCTCACCACGGGCGATCTGCCAGGACACCTTGTCCAATAACGGCATGGCGCCGAAAGCAAGGGACACATCGCTGAATTTGAGCAGGGTCATGAGCTTCTCCAAAAACCGGGCGCGCATTCTACCTGAGATAGCCGGTGGATGTCGGGATTCGTCGCGCAGGCGGTCGACACAGCGTCTTCTTTATACCCGCCAATTATTTCTTCATGAGTCAAGCTCGTCGGCAGTGCTTTCACGATGAGCTGGCAAAAGGCTAAGCTAGCCGCACTTTTCACGACTCATCTGCTCGGAAGTCTCATGCGCAGTCGTTTGTTCAGCTTTCTATCGTGCCTGCTCCTCTCCGCCACTGCCGTCCAGACCGCTCACGCGGCAGACCTTACCCAACAACGCAAATATTACGACGAGGCCAAGCGTGCGCTGGCCAAGGGCGATTCAGGCCCGTACCAGATGTACAGCACGGCACTGGCCGACTATCCGCTCGAGCCGTATCTGGAATACGACGAGCTGACTGCGCGCCTGAAGACCGCCAGCAATGCCGAGATCGAGAAGTTTCTCGCCGAGCATGGTGATCTTCCCCAGGCCAACTGGATGAAGTTGCGCTGGCTGCGCTGGCTCGCCGAGCGCGGCGACTGGCAGCCGTTCGTAAAGTATTACGACCCCAAAATGAATTTCGTCGAACTGGACTGCCTGTATGGCCAGTATCAGTTGAATAACAACAAGCGCGCCGAAGGCTATGCCAGTGCCGAGAAGCTGTGGATGACCGGCAAGACCTTGCCGGCTGCCTGCGACGCGTTCTTCGCGCAATGGGCTGCGGCAGGTCAGTTGACCGAGCAGAAACGCTGGCAGCGCGCCAAGCTGGCGGCACAGGGCCGCAACTACACCCTGGCCAACACGCTGGTCAACAGCCTCAACTCGCTGGCACCACAGGGCAAACTGCTCGTTGCTGTGGCCCAGAAGCCGGAGATGATCAACAACCCGGGGCAGTTCCTGCCGGTGGATGAAGCCATGTCAGACGTCGTGGGCCTTGGCCTGCGTCGATTGGCACGTCAGGACCCGCAGAAAGCCCTGGCGATGCTGGACAGCTATGCGATCACCATGCACTTCTCCCGGGAAGAGCAGGTGGAAATCGCCAAGGAAATCGGCCTGACGCTCGCGCGCCGCTACGATGACCGTGCACTTGAGGTCATGACCAAATATGACCCGGACCTGCGCGACAACACCGTGACCGAATGGCGTCTGCGCCTGTTGCTGCGTCTGGGCCGCTGGGAAGATGCCTATGAACTGGCGCGCCGCCTGCCCAAGGATCTCGCCACCACCAACCGCTGGCGTTATTGGGAAGCCCGCGCACTTGAACTGGCCCAGCCCAACAGCCCGATGATTGCCGCGCTGTACAAAGACGTAGCCAAGGAGCGTGATTTCTACGGTTTTCTGGCCGCCGACCGCACCCAAAGCCCTTACCAGCTCAACAACAAGCCGCTGGTGCTCAGCCAGGCGCTGATCAACAAGGTACGCAACACGCCGGGTGTCCGTCGCGCGCTGGAGTTCCATGACCGGGGCGAGATCGTCGATGGTCGTCGCGAGTGGTACCACGTCAGCCGCCATTTCAATCGCGATGAAATGGTTGCGCAGGCCAAGCTGGCCTACGACCTGAAGTGGTATTTCCCCGCCATCCGCACCATCAGCCAGGCGCAATACTGGGATGACCTGGATATCCGCTTCCCGATGGCGCACCGCGACACGCTGGTTCGCGAAGCGAAGATTCGCGGCCTGCATTCCAGCTGGGTATTTGCGATTACCCGCCAGGAAAGTGCCTTCATGGACGATGCGCGCTCAGGTGTAGGCGCCAGCGGCCTCATGCAACTGATGCCCGCCACAGCCAAGGAAACCGCTCGCAAGTTCAGCATCCCGCTGGCCTCGCCCCAGCAGGTGCTCGACCCGGACACCAACATCCAGCTTGGCGCTGCTTATCTGAGCTCGGTGCACAGCCAGTTCAACGGCAACCGCGTGCTGGCCTCTGCCGCCTACAACGCCGGCCCCGGCCGCGTACGTCAGTGGCTCAAGGGTGCCAATCACCTGGCATTCGATGTCTGGGTGGAAAGCATTCCGTTCGACGAAACCCGTCAGTACGTGCAGAACGTATTGTCGTATTCGGTGATCTACGGCCAGAAACTCAACTCGCCGCAGCCGCTGGTGGACTGGCACGAACGGTTTTTTGATGACTTATGAGGTGAAGCAGACATCGCTATAAAGATGCCTGCCTCGACGCTGATAGTGCCCACCGCGCCGCGTGGGCATCCATCCCGTGACGCTACACGTCACACAGGGCACAGATTGCGGATTCAGTGAGCCGAGCGCAGGGCTCACGTCACCCTGTCACTCCAACACCTCCACCTCCATCCCCACCTCGAGCTCGCCCGGCCCGATATTGACCATGTTCTGCCCAAACATGACGTTGCCTTCGACTTCACGGTAGGTCTTCAGGATCGCAAAGGGTTCGCGGTCAGGGCTGCGTTCACCGGTGGCAGGGTCGACAGTGGTGAGGATGCAGCGGGCACAGGGCTTGAGCAGTTCGAAGTGCATGTCGCCTATGCGGATACGCTTCCAGTTGTCTTCGGCGAAGGCTTCGGCGCCTTCGATCACCAGATTGGGCCTGAAGCGCAGCATTTCCACATCCCTGCCCAGCCTGGCAGACAGGTCGTCGAGCGAGCCCTGGCCGATCAGCAACAGCGGAAAACCGTCGGCAAAGTTGACGCGGTTGTCATTGGGGCCATAGCCGCCAGGCAGCCAGCGCGCACGCTCGACGGGCATATAGACCATGCGCGTCGGTTTGCCGATGAAGCGACTGACCCATTCGGCCGCCTCTTCGCCTGCGTCAGGCACCTGCAGCGAATCGCGCCATACGGTCACGCCGCGCAGGTTTTCATGCACATCGGCCGGGACAGCGACATCAAGCGGCTCGAAGTCTGGCGCACTCAGGGTCACGCCTCCGCCAGCGTTCCACAGCACCGAAAGTTGTGACATGTGCGACACGGCGCGCTGGGTCAGAAAACGCCCCGTACTCTCATCAACCAGCATCCAGCGTCGATCACCCGCCAGCCCCAGGCTGTCGAACGACGCCCTCTGCAGGATTTGCGCCTTGCAGGATTTGAGAGGGAAACGATAAAGCGCGCGCAGACGTAACATGAACGGTTCCTTGGGTGGCTCGATAAGCTTTGCCGTGAGCGGTAAAGCTTATACGAACAGGAACCCGACAGGCAGTCTCGATCAGGCAGTGAATCAGTGAGTCAGCATCATCAGGCGCTCGCGCACCACTTCCACCAGCTTGTCGGGCTGGAACTTGGACAGGAAGTTGTCGCAGCCGACTTTCTTGACCATCGATTCGTTGAAGCTGCCGGACAGCGAGGTGTGCAGCACGATGTACAGCGCCCGCAGACGCGGATCGTTACGAATCTCGGTGGTCAGACGGTAGCCGTCCATTTCCGGCATTTCCGCATCGGTAAACACCATCAGCAGCTTTTCATGCACGTCCTCGCCCGCATCAGCCCAGCCCTTGAGCATGTTCAGTGCTTTCAGACCATCACTGGCCACGTGCAACTTGAGACCCAGTTGCGACAAGGTGTCGCGCAACTGTGCCAAGGCCACCTTGGAGTCATCCACCAGCAGCACTTCGCGACCACGCGCGCCCTCAAGCACCGGATCCTCGAGCTTCTCGCGGGACACCTTGGCGTTGTAAGGCACGATCTCGGCCAGCACTTTCTCGACGTCGATGATTTCCACCAACTGGTCATCGACCTTGCTGATCGCGGTCAGGTAGTGCTGACGACCAGCGCTGGTAGGCGGCGGCATGATCGCGTCCCAGTTCATGTTCACGATACGGTCCACACCGCCCACCAGAAACGCCTGAACCGAGCGGTTGTATTCGGTCACGATAATGGTGCTGCCGGGGCCAGGCACCAGAGGTCGCATGCCGATGGCCTGAGACAGGTCGATGACCGGCAGCGTCTGGCCGCGCAGGTTGACGACGCCGCAGACGAAGGAGTGCCGTTGTGGCATCAGCGTGAGTTTCGGGAGCTGCAACACTTCCTGAACCTTGAACACGTTGATCGCGAATAGCTGGCGACCGGCAAGGCGGAACATGAGAATTTCCAGGCGATTCTCGCCCACCAGTTGTGTGCGTTGATCTACTGTGTCGAGAATGCCAGCCATTTTAGCTCCTGAAGCGTTGGTCACGATGAGTCTGCTTAACGTGTATCGGCTGAAACGAGCCGGACCTTAATGGCGATGAAAGGCCAATTTCAGACATTGATGTCACATTAACATCATGCTTTACTGATGTCGCATTTCAAAAAGTGTCCGTGCGACAACAAACTCGCTCCCGACGCTCCCCCCCGATAAACAGGGTCGATACGCTCGGCCCTAGGTGTTGCCCTGAATGTCTATCGGGGAAAGCCTGATATGATCGCTATCTCATTGCCACTATTGTGACGCCATTCTCATTGCACGAAGGGAGTCAGGCTTGTGTTCGCGTTCCAGTCCTTGCAATCGACCAGCCCCGTTGAGATCGATGTTTTGCTCGCTCGGGCCGCCATTGCAGACGAAGCAGAGCGTTTTTTACGCCCTGACACAGGGATCGGATCCACATTGACGACCCCCGGCGCATATCAATACGACATCGCTGAGATACATTCCGAAACGCCCTACAGACTTTCAGATGAAATCGACATTAACTGTCAGCCATTCGCGGCGGGCGAGAGTTCGCTGTCCATGATGTGTGGAGATACAGGATGCTGAGCAGTAACGATTGGCAGCAGAAACATGAACAGTTTCTGGCCGAGTCCCAGGCGCTTCTATATAAATCGGAAGAGTGCCTGTTACACCTTGAGTTGATCGGCGGCGATGAAGATGCAGTCGATTGCTTGCTGGCATCACTGCTGACGCTGACCCATAAAGCCGACGACGCATCCGTCCAATGTATAGCGGATTTTACCCGGCGACTGCGCAGTCTTCTCGATGACGCCGACCCGGTCACCGGACTGTCACAGGAAACACTGGCGACCGTCAAAAGTTGTCTGGCCCTGATTTCCTGGCAGTTGGAGTTTCTCGATCCGAACACCGGCGAGTTGGTGATGGACAATGAGGAACAGCAGGAATTGCTGGGCAGACTGGCCTCCCTCGCGGCCTGTTCAGGCAAGCCTGAGGATGCTGTCCGCGAATAAACCATTGCAGGTCGACCCCTCGTTACTGAAAACGCTTGACCCTCCTGCACATGGCGAGGAACGGGCGTCGTGCTCTCTCCGGTGGAAGCTGAGACTTGCGTACGAATACCCCTTTGAATTCCCTGCCCTGCATGTCTTCCATTCCGTCGGCGCATACTGCAGTTAAACGCTTGGTTGACGCTGCAGTACGGTAAGATTGTCCGACACCCATGACTTGCTGTTCCCGGACGTGACCGCGGACATGAATGCGGGTTTGACTGGAACGGAATCAAAAGTGTCGAGTTCAATTTCCTTGAATATACTCAAACAGTCAGCTGACCCTGCAATTAATATCAAATTGACATCAAGCTGTCCGATTATTGGCTATGGCTATTAATGGCGCGAATCGATATGCATGCCATCGTTCGGTCTTTCTGGTTGGGTTCTGATACAACCAACCGGGTCAAATGGGTCACAGCCGCGTTCTGTACCAGCGCAGCACTGGGCAATATCGTGCTGTTTGCCCGCTCTCCGGATTTTCCGGCATCGTTGCTGACGCTCAATCTGATCACATTCGCGAGCATCTGGCTGTGGATGTGGCGCAACAGCCGCTTGATCCAGCTGCAACCGCAGGAACTGGCGCAGCGAATGCTGGATGTTCAGGAAACCGAGCGGCAACGCCTGAGTCGCGAACTCCATGATGACATCGGTCAGATGCTGACAGGCGCGCAGTTGCAACTGGCCTGGCTGCAGCGCCGACTGCCTGACGCATTGAACACCCCTGCCGGGCAACTTGAGTCCACCCTTGCAGAAACACTGGAAAAAGTCCGCGACCTGTCCACCATTCTCAATCCTCGCCAGCTATCCAGCCTGGGGCTTGAAGACGGCCTGCGCGCCCATCTGGTCAGCGTTCTGGCCAACAGCCAGATCAACTGGAGCCTGGAGTGCAGACAGCACCTGAACGGGGTTCCCGAAGAGATGGCTGTCGCCGCCTATCGCGTCTGCCAGGAAGCAGTGACCAACATGCTGCGCCATGCGCAGGCAAAAAATCTATTGATACGTTTCGAGCGTCAACCTGCAGGGTTGTTGCTTCTGATCGCCGATGACGGCACGGGCTTCGAGCCTGCCGTCGGCCCGCGACCTGAAGGCAATGGCCTGACCGGCATGCGTGAGCGTGTCATGTTGCTGGACGGGTCCTGGTCGCTGCACAGCGGCCCGGGGCGGGGTACTCGAATCGAAGTCATGTTTCCCTGGGCGCCCCGTTCGGGCGAGCGCGCCCGTTTACACAAGAAAACACAATGACCTGCAACCTGTTACTGGTCGATGACCACTCACTGATCAGAGCCGGCGTACGCGCCCTGGTCTCGGACATTCCCGGTTACGCCATCGTCGGGGAGGCGTGCGACGGCAGTCAGTTGTCGAGTCTGGCACAGCGCCTCAAACCTGACATTGTCCTGCTGGACATCGGCATGAAAGACATGAATGGCCTGGACGCACTGGAGCAACTGCTCAATGTCCAGCCGGACTGCAAGGTTCTGATCCTGTCGATGCACACCGAGCCGGACATCATCATGCGTGCGCTGGAAACCGGGGCTCATGGCTATCTGCTCAAGGACGCCACAGCGACCGAGCTGGAGCAGGCGTTGAAAGCCTTGCGCAATGGTGAACGCTACCTGAGTCCCGCCATCGCCCATACCGTGATCAACCGGGCCTTGCAGGGCCAGCGCGCAGGAAAGTCCGAATTGCCGCAGGAGAAGTACAACCTCACGGCTCGCCAATTGGAAATCCTGCGCCTGATCGTGCGGGGTAAATCCACGCGTGAAATCGCCAGCGGCTTGAATCTGAGCATCAAGACCGTGGAGACTCACCGCTCACAGATCATGAAGCGGCTGCAGATCTTCGATGTAGCCGGTCTTGTGCTGTTCTGCGTCCGGGAGCGAATCATCAGCCTGGACGATTGAGCTGCTGAACCCTGCCCGCTGAAGAGAGTACCGGCGAGTCGTCCGGCAAGTGAACCCTGAGCGCCGCAGGCCGTGCCTGGAAGCGCAGGTCCTCGCCAGACAATGGCTCGCCATCCAGATTGATTTCCAGCCCCTGTGCAGACTTGAGTTCCACCCACGGCAGACGCGCACGAACGAACATGTTGTCGAAGCCAAGCCCGCCTTCAAGCAGGCTCCTGAGCGTACCGACCACTTCCTGAGGTGCAGGCAGGATGCTGATATCCAGCAAACCGTCATCGGCCATTGCCGTCGGGCACAGCACATGCCCGCCGCCCGCCTGCCGCCCGTTGCCGATGCCCAGCGCCAGCAGATCACCACGCCAGTGGAAATCCGGACCGATCAGTTCGCCGTGAGCGGAATGCAGTTCGCTGAATCGGGTAAGCCCGGTAAACAGGTAAGCCGCGCCACCCAGCACTTTCTTGAGGTCTTCCGAGGTGTTGGCTGTCACCTGACTGCCGAAGCCGCCAGTGGCCATGTTCAGGAACAGCTTGCCACCCACTTCGCCCAGATCAACGGCACGCGGCGTACCGTCCATCAATTCCAGCGCCCTGTCGATTTCAAGCGGCACGCCAGCGGCGCGCGCGAAATCGTTGGCGGTGCCCAGCGGCAGGATAGTGAGACTGGTATCGGTCTCTGGCGCCTGTGCCAGCGCCTCGGCGATGTCGCGCAATGTGCCATCGCCACCGCCCGCCACGATATGACGATGCCCGGCCGCAAGTGCTTCACTGACCAGACGCTGAGCATCGCCCCCCTCCCAGGTCAGGCGCACATCCAGTTCCCAGCCCTGCCTGCGCTTTTCAGCGACCCCATCCCTGACCTCTTCATTAAGCGATTGCTTGCCGTGAAGAATGAGCATAGCTCTGCGTTGTGTCATGAAACCCCCTCTGGTGACCGGTACGAGTACCACGTATGAGTGACGCTTTCGTTTGCCAGCGCCTGACTGCATTTGGCACAGCGCAGGGTTGTGACCCCGCCGGATCGAAAAAAGCCCGTCCACGTGAATATTTTTTTATGCCCTTGACGGAGGGTTTGCCCCCAAAAAACAGGAGGCAAGTCAGTTCGCCAGAGTGCTAGCCATTCACAGGCACAGCTCATCGCAACATTCGCCCTACCGGTTTCTGTTTCATGAGCTTTACTACAGCGAACCCCTTCGTTTGAGGGTTTTCACTCACAAGCAGCTGAAATTTCTCACGTTAATGCGAGTGCTGGTCGATATACACAAAGTGGTATCTACAAATAGCAGGGTTCAAAACCCATCGTTTCGACAACTTATTGGCTACGCTTCAGCAAAACCCGTAAAGAAGGTGTTTTTTTGACTCTGCGCTTTGACGACACAGCTCATATAAAGATTAGGCCCGGGTGCCGCGGGGTTACAGGAAGTAAGGGAGCTTTATGAGGTTGCAACCGGTAGACAGCCTGTCGCTCACTCGCACCAGTCTGGTGGAGTATTTTCTGTTCGGTATCCGCATCGCACACGCGCTCGCCTGCATGCTTCCCGGCCTGCTGCTCGGAGCATTCATGCAAGACGGCGTAATGGAAAAGCCGCAAAATTTTCTGGCGATGCAGGTCTTTTTCGGCATTGTTGTGGTGCTGATCTTTCAAGCCATGGGGGTGTACTCGGAGGCGCTGTTCAGCAACGCGCTGCGATTGCGCTCGATCGTGATTGCCTGGTCCGCTTCGTTCGGCCTGCTGCTGTTCATGCAACGCACACTGGGTCTGTTCGGCTACCTCTCCAATGAACACCTGGTGTTCTGGTATCTGGCCAGCCTCTTCCTGTACTGCATCATTCGTCTGTTGCTGCTGGCATTGTTCAAGCACCAGATGCGCAAAGGCGTGTTCCTGCAGCACGCCGTGATTCTGGGAGCAACCGAGAACGGTATGCGTCTGGCCGAGTACCTGCTCCAGCATCAGGACATCCGCTCTGGCGTGACCGGCTTCATCGATGACCGCATCGGCCGCATGCCGAAGACCGTCGCCAACCTGCCGCTGCTGGGCAACACCAGTGACCTGGAGCGGTTGATCCGCGAAGAGAAGGTTACGCAAGTGCTGGTCGCCCTGCCCTGGACCGCCGAAAACCGTATGGACCACATCATTCACGAGCTGCGCCGGTTTCCGGTCAACGTGTTGCTGGTGCCGGACATGGTCGCGTTTCGTCACAGCCATAACCGCATCACGGAAGTGGCCAAACTGCCGATGTTCAACGCCTCGGACGTACCGCTCAACGGCTGGTCTCCATTTATCAAGCGCGCCGAGGACATCGTGCTGTCCTCGCTGGCGCTGCTCGCCCTGTCGCCGTTCATGCTGCTGGTCGCCTTGGCAATCAAGCTCGACTCGCCAGGTCCGGTGTTCTTCAGGCAAAAGCGCTACGGCTACAACAATCGCCTCATCGAGGTGTTCAAATTTCGCTCAATGCATCAGCACCAGGCCGATGCAACAGCGGAAAAACAGACCATCCGGGGCGATGCCAGGATCACCCGGGTCGGGCGCTTTATCCGCAAGACCAGCCTGGATGAGCTGCCACAGCTGTTCAACGTGGTAGCAGGCAGCATGTCGATGGTGGGCCCGCGCCCCCATGCAACGGCAACGAAAGCGGCCGGCATTCTTTTCGAGCAAGCGGTGAAGGAGTACACGTCGCGACATCGGGTCAAACCCGGCATCACCGGGCTGGCTCAGATCAACGGCTATCGTGGGGAAACAGACACCGTGGAAAAAATCGAAAAACGCGTCGAATTCGATCTTGAGTACATAGAAAACTGGTCCGTCTGGTTCGACCTCTACATCCTTATGCGCACTGTTCCGGCAGTGCTCTTCACTCGTGAGGCTTATTGATGAGCACCCTTATTCCCTGCATCATCGCCGGCGGCTCCGGCACCCGTTTGTGGCCTGTCTCCCGTGAAGCCATGCCCAAGCCGTTCATGCGCCTCCCCGACGGCGAAAGCCTGCTGCAGAAAACCTTCAAGCGCGCGGCCGCCCTGCCCCATGTCGAGCGCCTGCTGACGGTGACCAACCGGGAAGTGTATTTCCGCACCGTCGATGACTATCGGCAATTGAACAAAAGCAAGGTCCGGCTGGATTTCATTCTTGAACCATTTGGTCGCAATACCGCAGCGGCTATTGCTGCAGCCGCTGTGCATGTCACCCGCCTGTATGGCGGCGACGCGCAGTTGCTGGTCTTGCCAGCCGATCACCTGATCACCGATATCGAAGCCTTTTCAAGGGCGGTCACATCGGCACAGTCACTCGCGGCACAAGGCTGGCTGGTGACGTTCGGCATTGTGCCGACCAAGCCGGAAACCGGTTTCGGTTACATCGAGAAAGGCCAGTCACTCAATACCGACGCGTATCAGGTTGCATGTTTCGTCGAGAAGCCCGATGCGGCGAGTGCCCAGGGCTATCTGGACGGCGGCCTGCACCTGTGGAATGCCGGGATGTTCTGCATGCGCGCCGATGCGGTTTTGCGTGAACTGGAAACCCATGCACCGGACGTATTGAGCGCTGTCCGGGCATGCCTGGAACTGAGTCAGAGCAAAGAAGGCAACCGCGAATTGCAGGTTGAACTCGACAGCGAGTCGTTTGGCCTGGTGACGGATATCTCCATCGATTACGCCCTGATGGAGCGCTCCGACAAAGTAGCGGTCGTGCCCTGCGAACTCGGCTGGAGCGACATCGGCTCCTGGGAAGCGGTGCGCGAACTGAGCGGCGCCGACACCCACGGCAACCAATGCAACGGCCAGACCGTGCTGCATGACGTGACCAACTGCTACATCGACTCGCCCAAGCGGCTGGTCGGCGGCGTCGGTCTGGACAACCTGATCATCATCGACACGCCGGACGCCCTGCTGATCGCCGATGGCACGCGCAGTCAGGACGTCAAAATCATCGCTCAGGAACTCAAGCGTCAGGGTCATGACGCCTATCGCCTGCACCGCACAGTCACTCGCCCCTGGGGCACTTACACCGTTCTGGAAGAAGGCAAACGCTTCAAGATCAAGCGCATCGTGGTCCGCCCGCAGGCGTCGCTCTCGCTGCAGATGCACCACCACCGCAGCGAACACTGGATTGTCGTGAGCGGCATGGCGCGGGTTACCAACGGCGAACGCGAGTTCATGCTCGACACCAACGAGTCGACCTTCATCAAGCCCGGATTTACCCATCGACTGGTCAACCCCGGGGTCATTGATCTGGTGATGATCGAGGTACAGAGCGGTGAGTACCTGGGCGAAGACGACATCGTGCGGTTTACCGACGTCTACGGGCGTGTTCCCGAGCAGACCTTGAAAATCTGATCAGACTCAATGCGAGCAGGCCGCTGATGGCGGCCTTCGCTCAACCACCCTAGAGGACTGGACCCACCCGATACGAACCTGGCTGTAGCCCTACACCATGATTTTATTACCCGAAAGGGAGCCGTATTCGTGCATGACAGGAGTTCAGGATAAATGAAACGCATGATGCTGATCGTCAGCGTATTGCTGCTTGGCGCTTGTAATACCCCATCCAGGGTCGGTCTGCCCGACGACCCGGCGCAGATCGAAGCAGGCCAGGCAGCCGGCAGGGCGCTGGCGGGCAAGCCGTTGCCACCGGAGCGTATCCGGCCCGGTGACACCTTGCGCATCGTGCGTAATACCGGAGAGTCGCCGTCCATCTCGGCGTTCACCGCCAACTCGATCTATGAGCTGACCCTGTTTCAGGTGCTCAACGATGGGACCTTTTCCTATCCCTACATAGGTACGGTCAAGGCAGCCGGTCTGACCCTCCAGCAGCTCAATGACCTGCTGGAAAGCAAGCTGCAGAACGTCTATCGCGAAACGGCTCTGACCATCAACATCTCCCAGTCTCCGGGCAATACGGTATTCGTGGGCGGTGCCGTGCGCAACTCGGTGACCCTGCCGGTCAACGTGGCCACCAGTCTGGCTCAGGCGATTGTCGGTGCAGGCGGTGTCGCACTCGATGCCGATGCCTCTCTGGTGGCCCTGTTGCGCCAGGAAGACGACGGCCTCTACAAGACCTATTTCTTTGATTACAGCAAGTTTCTCTGGGCAAGCGCGGGCGGCCCCACGGCGCCAGTCCTGCTCAAGCGCGGCGACATCGTGTTCGTTCCCAAATCCACGGTCGGCAACAAGGTTGACGGCGTAACCCTGTACTTCAACCAGTTGATCCCCTTCGCGAAGTCGATCGGGCTGGGTCTGAATTACGAGTTGCGCAACAACAATTAATTGTCAGGGAAACAGACATGATCAATATCCGCTCATTTCGCGACCTGCTGCGCCTGCTGTTTATTTTTCGGCGTGAGGTCAAGATCACCGTCATAGCGACCTTCGTCGTCGTACTGCTGGGGGCCTTGCTGCTGCCCAACCGTTATGAATCCACCGCACTGCTGCTGGTCAAGCCCGGCCGGGACAGCAGCACGGTGCCTATCGAGCTGTCCAACCGTCAGGCCATCGTGGTGCCCAGCGCATTGCGCGACCCCTTGCTGGACGAGGAGCGCATGCTGACGGGACGTCCGATCATGCGCAAGGTGTCGGAAAAGTACCTGGCTGAACTGTCTCGTGCCGAACCTGAATCCGGTGTTCTGGCCTCGATCAAGAACGGCCTCAAGGGTATTGTCGGCGCGGTCGTGGACGCCGGTCGCAGCGTCCTGCAATTCATCGGACTGGTCGAAAAACGCACTCAGGCCGAACGTATGGCCGAAGACCTGGAAAAGAACTTCAAGGTCCGTCACGAACCCGGCTCGTCGGTCATGGAACTGACTTTCACCTGGAATGACCCGACCACCGCCCAGACCGTGCTCAGAACCTGGATCGAAGAATATCAACTGCAACGCACCAAGACCCTGGGCCGCGTCAGCCTGTATACGTTCTACGAGTCGGAGGTGAAGAACACCGGCGACAACATCATTTCGTACAAGAAGCAGATTCAGAACTACCTGAATCAGCTGAGTGCAGTGAGCATTTCCCAGCGTCTGGCCGACACCTCTCAAGGTTTGAACGACTTGCGCACCGAGCGCAACAACACGACCCGTGCCATTGCCTCTACCAAGGCAGGGCTGGATCTGTTGAAAAAACAATTGGCCGCACAGCCCAAGACGGTTTCCGCGGGACGGGAATTGACCCTCAACCCCAACCGCCAGGATCTGCAGAACCGCATCAATGGCAAGGAAGTCGAGCGTCAGGAACTGTTGCGCTCGTTCAAGGAGCAGGCGCCGCCAATCCGGGCAGTGAACGAGGAAATCAACAACCTCAAGAAACTGCTCAACGAGCAGGACACCACGGTTCAACGCTCGGAAAGCATCACGCCCAACCCGATCTACAACCGCATGCAGAACGTGTATGCCGACCAGCAGACCAGCTTCGCCCGCCTGCAGACCCAGCTCGCGCAGCAGAATGCCCAGATCGCCCAGCTGGAAGCCGATCGTCAACAGGCACTGAATCTGGAACCTGAGCTTTCGCGACTGCAGAACGAGCTGGATGCAGCCGAGAAAAGCTACGCGCTGTACACCGACAGCCTGGAAAAGGCGCGCATCGACCGTGAGCTGGACAACAGCCAGATCAGTAACATCGCGACCATCGAAGAAGCCACTTACAACCCGAGCCGGGTCTTCCCGAAAAGCCTGCTGATGGTGCTGCTGGCCTTCCCGCTCAGCCTCGTGGTCGGCGCGCTGGCTCTGTACTTCTTCTACCTGCTGGATCAACGCATCCATGACGGCGACAAGATCGAGAGCACGTTCAAAGTGCCGGTCTGGACCACCCTGCCCGACCTGGAACACGCTCAGGAACGCAGCGCCGCGTTCATCTCCAACCTGCATCGGGTATACGGCATCCTGCCGTTGGATCAGGTGGATGAGAAAGGTCTGACGCTGGGCTTCACCTCGGTGAAGGCCGGCGCCGGCGTGTCGTTCGTGATCGAGCGCCTGGCCGCGCTGCTGATCGAGCAAGGGCATCAGGTGCGTACCGAAAATCGGGCGCCTGCGCGGCCGGGCGAGATCGTGCTGATCAACGCCTCGGGTGTATCGACCAATCAGGAAGCCTTCGTGTTGCTGCGCAATGCCGACCTGATTCTGCTGGTAGTGCGGGCCAAGGACACCACGGTGCCAATGCTCGAAGACACCTTGCACAACCTCAATACCGCGTTCAAGAAAGTCGACGGCGTCATCATCAACCGCCGTCGTTTCGAAGTGCCCGAGAACGTGCTGAAGTTCCTCAAGCGTATCGGGAGCCGTGGCTGATGCGTATTGCCTTGCTCGCCCCCCTGCCACCGGAGCAGAACGGCATCGCCGACTATGCGGGCCATTTAAGACATGCGCTCGAAGCGCTGGGGCTGCACGTGGTCACGCCGTTGCAGGGCGTCGGCAACGACCCACGTGCCGCCATACAACGTGTGGCCGAAATCGACTGGAGCGCAATCGACGTGGTGCATGCCGAACTGGGCGGTGGCCGACTGGCTGAGTTCCAGGCGTTGCGCGCGTTGCAGCGGGGCTTTCCCAAATTGCCGCTGACCGCCACCGTGCATGACCCGGAGCGTCTGGTCTGGCGCCGTGAAAAGCTGCCCTGGCCGCTGTCGATCGCCAGTGGCATGCGCTCTCCGCTGCCGGAAATGGCCACTGTGCTGGCCGATCCGTTGTGCCTGTATGAAGAGCGGCAACTGGCCCGGCACATGACCCGCCTGGTGACACTGACGCAGGCTGGCAGCCAGAGCCTGCGTCAGCGCATGGGCCTCAAGCCTGCGCAGATGGAAGTCATCAGCCATGGCAACAGGGACATTGCTCCGGCACCGTTACCGCCGATGAAACCTCTGCGCCTGCTGTACTTCGGTTTCATCTATCGCGGCAAGGGCATCGAAGACCTGCTCGATGCACTGGCCGGGGTCTTCACCGCAAAACCGGCGTTACGCTCGACCGTACGCCTGACCCTGGCGGGCGGCAGCGAGCCGGAAATGGCGTTCGGCCCTTCCGGCAGTTATCTGGAGCAACTGAGGCTGCGTATCCGCCAACTGGGTCTGGTGGACCTGATCGACTGGCAACTGGACCTGCCCGCCGAGCAGATTCCACAGGTCATCCAGGCGCATCACGTGATGGTCTTGCCGTACCGCGAATCCAGCAAATTGAAGATCTTGGGCAAATTGCGCGGGACCAGCGGCGCGCTGTCCTGGGCCGTGGCCTGCGGTCGCGGCGTGATTACCTCTGACGCACGCTCGTTCGCCGAAGAGGTGTCGCACGGTAACGGCATGATCTATCCGCAGGGCGATGTTCAGGGGCTTGCCGATGCGCTGGTGAAAGCCTGCACCAGCCCGGAGCTTATCGCTCAGTGGGCCGAAAAGGCTTCACTGATGGGCCGGGCCAGAGTCTGGAGCCACACCGCCGAGCGATTCCAGAAGGTATTCCGGCAAGCCTGCGAGGTGCATTGAAATGTTCCATCGTTCAATCGTGTGGCGGTCTGTTGCCGCTGCTCTGATCAGTGCCACGCTGGCCACTGCCGGTCAGGCGGCGACCGTGCTGAAAGCACCGCGTCCGGTGGTCTGGCAGGACTTTCTAGGCGTCAACGTGCAGTTCCAGTATTTTGCGCCGGACATCTATCAGCAACAGATGGCGCGTCTGGACGAGCTGGGACTGAATTGGGTCCGCCTGACCATTCACTGGCCCATCATCGAACCGCAGAAAGACAAACTGGCGCTGTCGGAACTGGACGCGGCTATGGAGGCGATCAAGGCGCACCGCTACAACACGCTTGCCTATATGGTGGGCTCCGCGCCTTTCGCCAGCAGTGCACCGGCCGGCGCGACCGGTCGTGACCAGTATCCACCCAAGGATTTTTCCACTTTCGCCGCGCGCATGGTGACCCTCGCCCAGCGTTACCCGCAGGTGAACAACTGGCAGGTATGGAACGAGCCGAATATCGTCTGGCTGCCCAAGGAAGACCCGGCAGCCTACGGTCGACTACTGACGACCACCGCCCAGGCCCTGCGGACCGCACTGCCGGAAAAAACCATCGTGACCGCCGGCATGGCCTACTACAGCCAGATGCACAGCACGCCCGGCTACATGCTGCAGAGCCTGCTCGACGGTGGCCTGGGCACTCAGAACATCGTGGCGGCCTATCATCCGTATTCCGAGTACCCCGAAGGCGACTCGATCCCGGATCGGGATTTCCTGGTGCGGGCCAATGCCATGAACAACCTGCTGCACAGCAACGGTGTCAGTCAGGTATGGGCCACCGAGTGGGGCTGGTCGAGCTACGACGGCCCGGTGGAAATGCAAAGACTGATTGGCACGTCCGGTCAGGCCGACTACACCCTGCGTCGTCTGGCCCTGATGAGCGCTCTGGATTTCCAGCGCATCTTCCTGTTCAACCTCAGCGACCTGGACGAACGCGCCTCGGCCCGTGATCAAGGCTATGGCCTGCTGGATCTGCAGGCCAGCCCGAAGCCTGTCTACACCGCGCTGAAGAATTTTCTGACCATCACCGGACCACGCCTTACACCGACCGACCCGCCCGCCGTCAGCCAGGTGCCCGATGACCTGTATGCCGTGACCTGGAGCCGCGAAGACGGCAAGCATCTGCTGATGGTGTGGAGCGCCTCGGGCGTCAGCCTTACCTTCCCCGCGATCAACGATGCCATCGTGCACGACCCGCTGACCGGCAGCCGGATTCCCTTGTCCGCCACCAAGGGCATCACCCTGGCGCTCAAGCCGACCCTGCAAATCCTGGAATGGAAGCCCTGAACATGCGGATACTCTGGACGCTCCCGTACCTGCCCTGGCCCACCACCAGTGGCGGCAAGACCCGGGAATATCACCTGTTGCGCAACCTGGCCGCACGCGGCCATCGCATCACCTTGCTGGTGCAATCCAAGATGGCGCTGGATGACAGCTGCCGTTCGGCACTCGAGCCCTGGCTGGAGCGGCTGATCGTTATCGAGCGGCGCCCTCTGCACAGTCTCAAGACCTTGCTGGCCGTCGCGCTGGCCAAACCGCCAATGCTTGCCAGCGTCAACGGTTATGCGCCGAAACTGGAAAAGGTCTTCGAAGAACTGTTGCTTGAAGACTGGGACGTGATCCAGCTGCAGCACACCTATGCCTTCCAGCCTTTCGAGCAGGCGCTCAAGCGCTCGGGCAAACCGTTCGTGCTCACCGAACACAACGTCGAATCAGACCTCGGCGCCGCCAGTTACGAGCGCATACCACGCTGGGCCAACGCGTTCGCGGTGTATGACCGCTGGCGTTATCGCCGCTGGGAGACCCACGTTTTCCGTCAGGCGGGTGAACTGGTCGCCGTGACCGAAGACGATGCCAAAGTTCTCTCACGCCTGAGTGGCAAGGCCACGTCTTTCGTGGTCAACAGTGTGGATTGCGGCTACTACGCCAGCGTCCATGCCGACCGCACGAGCCGTCGGCTGCTGTACATCGGCAATTACGAATACGGTCCCAACATCGACGCCATCGAATGGGCGCTGGACGAGATCATGCCCCAGGTCTGGACCAGATCGCCCGACGTACGCTTTGCCATCGGCGGTTTTGCGATGCCTGAGTCGTGGCGCGAGCGCTGGCCGGATCCACGCATCGAATGGCTCGGGTTCGTGCCAGACCTGCGCGCATTGCAGACCACCACAGCGATCTTTTTCGCCCCGCTGCGCCAGGGCGGCGGCTCGAAACTCAAAACACTGGAATCGATGGCCGCCGGATTGCCCATCATCACCACCAGCCAGGGCGTCTCGGGGCTGGCGGTCAACAACGGTGAGCATTATCTGGGCAGCGAAGAGGCCGCGGGGCTGGCGGACTTGATCATCGACAACATCGACAAGCCCACATGCCTGGACAGAATCGGCGAAGCCGCGCGCGTTTACGTGCGCTCTCACCACGACTGGTCAGTATCGGCGTCACAACTGGAAGTCATCTACACCCGACTCACGCACACAGGCAAGGATCGCGCTCATGCGTATAGGACTTGATTACCGCGCAGCAGCCGGTTACCCCGTCAGCGGCATCGGCCGCCAGAACTTCGCGCTCGAAGAAGCGTTTCGCGCTCATCCCGACGTTCAATTGCAACTGTTCGGCGTGGCCCCTTACGACCATCCGATCCGGCGGTTGATCCATGCGCCGCGGTGGGCCACGCCCCTGAACGCGGTACACCGGATCCCGGACCGGCTGCGCTTCGAAGGTTTATTCCTGCCGCGTGCCTTGCGCGACGCGGATATCCAGATTTACTTCGCCAACATCAATATGGGGCTGCCACTGGGTCGTAAACCGGAGGGCCTGCGTTACGTGCTGCAGCTGCACGATGTGTTTCAGATCACTCAGCAGAACAACCATGGATCGCGCCTCAAGGCCCGTGTCTATCGCCTGACTGACTACCTCTCGATTGCCCACTCGATCCGGGTTGCCGATCAGGTCTGGCTGCCGTCGAGCTACACGGCGAGCGAAGTCTTGCGTCTTTTTCCCAACGCGCGGAACAAGATTCGCATCGTGCCGCTGCTCGTCGAGGGTTTCAAAGGTGAAGCGGCCGATATCCGTTCATTGAGACTGCCGCAGCGCTATTGGCTGTGCGTAGGTACCCGGGAGCCGCGCAAGAACATCAGATGGTTCGTCGATGCCTGGCAAACGGCGCGCATGCAATTCGTGGACACACCGGATCTGGTGCTGGTCGGCGGTGACGAACCGCTGACCGAGGCCCAGCGTCAGCTTCAGGGCCTGCATGTATTGACCGGCCTGAGCGATGCCGAGCTGCATGCCGTCTACCGCGACGCGGATCGTCTGTGGCAACCGTCGCTGTGTGAAGGATTCGGCCTGCCGGTTATCGAGGCGCTGAGCGTCGGCACCCGCGTGGCCGTTGCGACCGGCTCGTCGCTGGATGAAATCTCGCCGCCCGACAGCCCGCATTTTTCGCCCACCGACAGCGCTGGCCTGATTCACCTGATGGGCGCGCTGTCGAACGCCCCCGCAGAAGATCCGGCGGTATCGAAAGACTGGGCAGCCCGCTACAACCTCGACGCGTTCTGCAAGCAGGTGCATGCCACGCTTGAGGAGCTTCGCTGATGCCGATGGCCATGCCCATAGGACTGTTTTTCAGTCTGCTGTTCGGCGTGATGATCTGGATGCTGCCGGTGCCGTTCGTGTTGCTGGCGGCTGTCGGTGCTGCTTCGGTCATCACCATCATCAGACGTCCGGTACGCGGGCTGCTGCTGTTTGGGGTGATCGCGACGTTCATTCCCTACTCCACCGTACAGATCGGCATCCGCACCACGGTGTCCGAAGCCTTGATCATGCTGACCTGGGGCAGTTACCTGCTGCAGGCCGTGATCCAGCAACAGGCCCGGATTCCGAAAATGCTGCGCACCGAACGGTTGCTGGTAGCGCTGATGATGTTCAGCGCGTTCCCGTTCCTGATCGGCGAATTGACCGTGGTGGCTGAAGGTAACGGTCCGATCAACTGGGTGCGCTGGCTGTTCAACCTGTCGGTCCTGTTTCTGGTGCCGCGCCTGCTGGTGGACCTGCAGACGCTGGAAAAGCTTGTCATCGCTTTGCTCGGCGGCACGCTGATGCTGTTGCTGCTGTCGATCCCGATCTATGTCTTCAGCGGTTCGGCCCTGAGCATCACGCCCATCCTCAGGGTGATGGGCTACAGCGGTGCCGATGTGCTGGGTGAGGCCTTGCTGTCGCTGTCCAGCCGCATGGGCTCGCCATGGATGCACCCCAACGTGGCCGGCGGCGCACTGGCGATGCTGTTGCCGCTGGCGTTCTGTTTCGGCATGACCCGCACAGGCTCCGCCCGTGCACTGGGTCTGTCGGTCGCGGCGCTGGGTGCCCTCGGGCTGTTGCTGACCGGATCACGCGGCGCGCTGGTGAGTCTGGTTGTCGTCATGCTGTGGATGACCCGCCGACGCATTCCGCATCTGGGGAGGATACTGATGGGCGGTGCGGCGGCAGGCGTGGTACTGATGATGTTCTACCCGCCGCTTCAGGAACGCCTGATGGGCCTGTTTTCCGATGACGACACCAGCACCGCGATTCGCTTTCTGGAGTACAGCCACTTCCCGGATGCAATGGCCACCTTCCCGTTCGGGATCGGTTTCAAGACCGACCCGCCGGTACTCGGTTACACCGACTTCGGGATCTCCAACCTGTGGCTGAACTTTATCTACAAGATGGGCCTGCCGGGCATGCTGCTGTTCATCGCCATCACGGTCAGTTGGTGGAAGGAAGTGCGTCCGCCCGTTGGCAGGATCGTGCTGACACCGGAAAACGCCATCAACCTTGGCTGCATGAGCGGTGTACTGGCTGCGTTGTGCAGCGGCCTGTTCGACCACTATTTCAGTTTTACCAGCGTCCTGGTCGCGCTGTTCTGGCTGTTCATCGGCATCAGCCTGCATGAAAGCAGACGCCTGCGTGCCGTAGCCGCCAGACCGCAACCATCCCCCGTCGCCTTACCCGAGCAGGGAGCCGCCACATGAAACATCGCATGATGCACTCGCACAATCTGCGCGACGCATTGCCTGATTACGCACGCAAGATGGGTGTGCCGCTTGAAGAGCTGCAATCCACCTATCAATGGATGCTGCACAACGAAGTGTGCTTCGAGACGCGCATCAAGGACACCACCCTGTCGTTCATCTGCTACCTGAACATCGAACCCAGAATCGAGCCGCCGCTGGCTCGACGTTTTTATCGCCTGCTGGCCAGCGAAACCCTCGGCGCACTGATCCCGCTGTACGGCATCAACTGGCCGACCCTGCGTGACCGGATGCTGCGCACTTGGGAACAGATGTACAACATCCTGATCTGCAAGATCCCCAGTCACACCCTGCGTCTGCTCTGGTTGCGCATGGGTGGCGCGAAGATCGGCAAGGGTTCGACGGTGTGGCGCAATACCGAAGTGCTGGGCGTGGACAGCCTGCGCATCGGCAGCGACACCACGGTGGGCTGGCATTGCCAATTGGATGCACGGGGCGGTCTGGTGATCGGTGATCACGTCACCATCGCTTCCCACGTGCTGATCATCGCCGGCGGACATGACCTCAACGAGCCTGAATTCTGGGCCGTCGGCGGTCCGGTGTTCATCAGGGACTACGCGTGGATCTGCAGCCGCGCCTTGCTGTCGTTCGGGGCTGACATTGGCGAAGGCGCCGTGGTCGGCGGCAACAGCGTGGTCTCCAAGCCGGTGCCGCCCTACGCCATCGTCAGCGGTCCGAATGCTGAAATCAAAGGCGAGCGAGCGCGCAATCTCAACTACAAGGTGGGCGGCAAAGGCCTGTTCACTCTGTTTCACTGACAGAAACGACGACCATGTTGGGTTCGACATTGTGGCTGACCCTGGCCACCCTCACTGGACTGGCGGCTGGCTTCGCCCGCGAGTGGCTGCTGGTTGCCGCCTGGGGCGCCGGCGGGCAAAGCGATGCGTTTCTGGTGTCGATGTTTCTGCCGGAAGCCCTGCGCATGTCGCTGGCCGCCGGGCTGCTCAGCGCCGCCGCCCTTCCCCTGTATCAACAACGCTCAGCGGACGGGCAACAACGCTGGCTGGGCGCAATGGTGCCCCGCCTGACACTGGCTGGCGTCCTGCTCAGCGCGCTGCTGGTGGTGGGTGCCGGTCTGCTGGTGCGCCTGATCGGACCGGGTCTGGATGCAGACGGCTACGCCCAGGCAAGCAGTGGTCTGCGCTGGCTGGCCTGGTGCGCGCCGGGTTTCATGCTGCACGGTCTGCTCTGTGTGCCGTTGCAGGCGCGCTCGCGATTTGTGCTGGCAGGGCTGGGGTCATTGCTGTTCAACCTGCCGCCGGTAATCTATCTCGCCACTCTCGGCCATGCCGCCACCCCCACGGGACTGGCCGGCGCCTGCGTGTCGGGCAGCCTGCTGATGCCGGCCGTGCTGTTGCCGAGCCTGTATCGCTCGGGCTGGCGACCCTGGCAGTGGAAGGCTGAATCGGGCGTGGTGCGTGAACTGTTGCAACGCATCGGGCCGCTGTTGAGCAGTAATCTGGCCAGTCAGGGCCTGGCGCTGCTGGAGCGCATGGTTGCATCGCTGCTGGGTGAAGGGGCTGTGACCTGGGTCAATCTGGCGCGCAAGCTCATCAACCTGCCGTTGATCGCCTTGATGAGCCTGAATCAGGTGTTGCTGGGATTGATGAGCGGCAGCGCGGGCGATCAACGGCTGACGTTGCTGAAACGGGGACTGGGCAGCGCGACACTGCTGACCCTGCCTGCCGTCACGGGCCTGATCGGCGCAGCGGGCGCACTGGTAGTTCTGCTGTTGCCCAACCAGACCCACGACGGTCCGCTGCCGGGCTTGCTCGCGTGGTTTGCCGTGCCACTGATGTTCGGCGCCTGGAATGCCTTGTTGGCGCGTTACGCCTATGCTGCCGGAGACACGCGCCTGCCGCTCAACTGTGAGCTGATCGGCAGCCTGTGCAACGCCGTGTTGCTGGGCCTGTTGCCGCTTATGTTCGGTTTGACCGGCATCGCCATCGCCGCGCTGGGCGGCGCACTGGTGACCGGCCTGCTGCTGATGCGCCGCCAGTCGCTGATGAGCGTTCTTCCGTGGCGCAGCCACTGGCTGCTGGCCGCAGGGCTGATGACCGTGGCTGCGCTGATGCTGCATCCGTTGCAGGATACCTGGCTGCAGCTGGGGCTTAGCTGCACCTATGGCGCGCTGTTGCTGGTGGGGTTGGCGCTGTGGCTGAAGCCGTGGCGAGTTGTGATTGATCAGGCCTGAAGCAGCGCTGTTGCGTGGCAAACGCCTGTCCGTTGGAGGCGGGTTTTCCTCTCACGCCTCACCCGCCGACTCCCTGCATTGTTCGCTGAACCGCTGCAGACGGGTCGAGACAAACTTGTCGCGATGACGGATCAGGAAGAACCGGCGGGTCAGCGGTGGCAAGGGGCTGTTGAGCAACTGCAGCTCTCCGCTCGCCAACAGGTCAGCCACTACCCGGCGGGACAGACAACTGATGCCGATCCCTTGAGCCAGGGTGCGTTTGATCGCTTCCGAGCTGCCCATCTGACGCATGTCTTCAAGGTCATGGAGGTGCCTGAGTAATAGATGCTCCACCTCGCCACGCGTCCCCGACCCTGGCTCGCGCAGCAGCCACTCGGCGTGTTGCAGGTCACTCAGCGACACCTGCTTCTGCACAGCCAGCGGGTGATCACGTCCGGCAACGATGACCATTTCATCGACCAGCCAGGGTTCAGCGATCAGTTCGGGCAGATGACACGGCGCCTCGATCATCCCCATGTCGATCTCGAATTGCGCCACCTTGCGAGCAATCAGAGCGCTGTTGCCGATGTCCATGTCCACCCGCAAGGAAGGCGCCGAGGTACGCAGCGCCGCAACGATCTGCGGCAAAACATAATTGGCGATGGTGCTGCTGCAGCCGATCCGTAACCGGGTATTCAGACCGGCATCGGGCAACAGAAAGCTGTCTTCGATCTGCTGGGCACTTTCCAGTATCTGCCTGGCCTGGGGCAGCAATGCATGTCCGTTGTCGTTCAGAACAAGCCGCTTGCCGACCCTATCGAAAAGCCGGGTACCCAGCGCGCTTTCCAGCTCGTTCAAGGCGGCACTGGTCGCCGATTGCGAAAGTGACACGGCAAGGCCTGCGCCAATGGTGCTGCCGTGCTGAGTAACGGCGCAGAAGATTTGCAACTGCCGCAGGTTAAGTTTCAAACGATGACTCCCGTAGACTTATCTACCTGAATAACAGGTAACGGGAATCGAGATTACCCGTTTAGAGAATTGTTCGCACACCCGTAGACTGCGCCGGTCAACCATCGCTGCCCGCAGGAGAACGTCATGAGCAGGCTTGCAACCGTCATAGAGGGCATTGCTCCCCTCGCCTCGCTATCGAGCCCGCGCGAAGCTGTCAGGCAATTCACCCCCAACTGGTTCGCGGTAACCATGGGCACAGGGGTTTTATCGCTGGCGCTTGCTCAACTGCCCGGCGACATGGCATTGCTGCGCAATGTGGGCGAAGTCCTGTGGCTCTTCAACATCGGCCTGTTCGTGCTGTTCAGCGTCATGTACGCCAGCCGCTGGCTGCTGTTCTTCGATGAGGCGCGGCAGGTGTTCGGGCATTCGACGGTGTCGATGTTCTTCGGCACGATCCCCATGGGCCTGGCGACGATCATAAGCGGTCTCGTGGTGTTCGGACCCAAGCGCTGGGGTGACGGGGTGATCCCAGTGGCAGAAGCCCTGTGGTGGCTGGATGTGGCGATGGCCATGGCCTGCGGTGTGTTGATCCCGTTCATGATGTTCACACGCCAGGAGCACAGCATCGAAAAGATGACCGCTGTCTGGCTGTTGCCCGTGGTCGCAGCAGAAGTTGCCGCTGCCTGCGGCGGCCTGCTGACCCCGCACCTCATCGACACCGCCTCGCAATTCACCGTGCTGATCACCAGCTACGTGCTGTGGGCCTACTCGGTGCCGGTGGCGCTGAGCATTCTGGTGATCCTGTTGCTGCGCCTGGCGTTGCACAAACTGCCTCATGAAAGCATGGCCGCCTCAAGCTGGCTGGCGCTGGGCCCCATCGGAACGGGCGCGCTGGGCATGCTGGTGATGGGCAGCGAAGCACCTCAGGTGTTCGTCGCGCACGGACTGGCGTCGGTCGGCGAGGTGGCCGCAGGTATCGGCGTGATTGTCGGCACGCTGTTCTGGGGCCTCGGCCTGTGGTGGATGGCGCTGGCTGCGTTGATCACGCTGCGTTATTTCAAGGCCGGTATCGAGTTCAATCTGGGCTGGTGGGCCTTCACCTTTCCACTTGGGGTATATGCGCTGGCCACGCTGAAACTGGGGTCAACCCTGCAACTGGGCTTCTTCGACCGTTTCGGCATGGTGCTGGTCGCCCTGCTGGTGCTGATGTGGACGCTGGTTGCAACCCGAACGGTGGCAGGCGCATGGCAAGGTCATCTGTTCGTTTCACCTTGCATTGCCACTTGCCAGAACAGCCGCGCTAAAGGTCCATCTGCCGAGGCACCGAACACACCTCTTTAAGGGTCTGGCGCAGCCAGCGGTGCGCCGGGTCCTTGTCGAAGCGCGGGTGCCAGGCCTGGTTGACCGACACGGTTTCCAGCGCCAGGGGAATGGCGAAGGCACGCATCTTGAGGCCCAGCTGCTTCAGGCCCCAAAGCACTGGCTCGGGCAACGACAGGATCAGATCGGACTCGGCGACCCCGAAAATCGCCGAGTGAAAATGCGGTGTAATGAGCGCGATGCGCCGTTCAAGGCCCAGCTCTGCCAGTGCCGGATCGATCGGCCCGCGAGCACGCCCCCTGCGAGACACGCTGACGTGATCGAACCCGGCGAATCGCTCGGGTGTGATCGGCCCGTCGAAGATGGGATGCCCTTCACGCGCAAGACCGCAGAAGCGGGTGTTGAACAGGTTCTGTATCTTGATCTCCGGACCGAAATTGAGCCGTGACGAGATGTACAGATCGATCCGCCCTTCACGCAACGCATCATCGTCGTCGGCTCCTTCGGGCACGAAGCGCAGGGTGCATCCTGGCGCACCGACGCGGATCGCCTCCAGCACACGCGCCCCGAACGAGCCGAAGAACACGTCGTTGGAGCGCACATTGAAGCAGCGCTCCAGGGTGCTCATGTCCACTTCATCGCGGGCCTGAAACACCTGAGCGGCCTGTTCGACCAGTTCGCGCACCTGCGCCTGCATGGCCAGCGCACGCGGCGTAGGCACCAGCCCGCGTCCGGCACGTACCAGCACAGGATCGCCGGTGGCTTCACGAATCCGCGTCAGTGTGCGACTCATGGCCGCCGGGCTCAGGTGCATGCGCCGCGCCGCGCCCACGACGCTGCCTTCATCGAGCAAGGCATCAAGGGCGATCAACAGGTTCAGATCGGGCAACTGCATAAGGCTATCCGCTGGCAAGGTGCGCCGATGATAGCGCGACTGGTCCGCCGAGGCAGGCTGCGAATGGTCACCCGCCGGGCATATTCCTTGAACTAAAGCGGCCGCCGGAGCGCCTCATTCAGACACTTCAGCGCAGAGCCTACTCATGCACACCTCAAACTTCGCCGACAACCACGGCGCGCGCGACCAGCGCATCGTCATCAATACCTACACCACGGTGCTGCGCAGGCCCGGCGTGCCCCACGAGCTCTTCGCCACTTACTGGCGTGACGTGCACGGTCCTTTGTGCGCACGTCTCGATGGCCTTGGCTGGTACGTGCAACACCACCTGTCCCGCGAACAGGACGCTCATCTGTGGCCGATCATCGAAGGCGTCAAGCCACTGGAAGGCTACGTGCTGGATGGCGGCGTGGAGATCGGCTTTCTGTCGGCCGAAGACCAGCAGCGCTTCCAGAAAGCCAGCTCGATTCTGTTTTCCGATGAGCAGAACATGTTCGAGGAGACCCTGGCCTATGATGTGCCGGACGGTTCCAGCACGCTGATGGATCGCCTGCCCGACCCGTCCCCCAACGAAACCTCGACACTGGATCGCCTGCACCTGCACTTTCATCTGAATCCCGACAACCTTGCCGTCGCGCGCCAGGCCATCGACACCCTGGCCCGCGATCTGGCCGGTCTGGACGACGTACTCAAACTGCGCCTGCACCTTGCAGAACCCTACGACAACGACCAGCCCGCGCCCCCTGCCCCGGACGTCGCTCATTACGCCAGCGAGTCTCGCCTGAACATCGTGTTCATGGAACTGACCTTCGAATCCGCCTGGGCCCGGCGCACCTGCTATGCCAGCGAACGCTTCAAGGCACTCACCCATGGCATCAGTGCCCACGTCAGCCACATCACCCCGTTTGGCGTCAGCGGCGTCTACACCTACGTACGTGACGGGGCCATGACCACAGCCGGTATACGGGGCAGTCGTCAGGCCGAACTGATTCGGCAGTTGGGCGCTATCAACCAGACGCAGCCTGAAGTCGAAACGCTGTTCGGTGCAATCCGGCCCGATGAAACACCCGCCGAGTGACAGCAGGACGACCGGCTTTTATGCTGGTCGCCCTTTTCAGCCTGATCGCGGACACCCATGAGATCCACTTCAACCCTGAGCGCCCGTGAGGTCTATCAACGCTTGAAAGAGGCAGCGCTGGGTGTTCGTTCGTTGCGCCGCCTCGATGATTGCGAGTCGAATCCGATCAGGATCGACATTGAAGGCTGGCGCCTGACGCTGGAAATCTCGGGCAGTCGCGTGACGGGTTGCCTGCATTGCCTGAGTGCAGACGGCCAGCAAGGAACCGCCGAAGACTGGCCACGCACCGACCCGGTAAGCCTGCTCAGCGAATGGGAGCAGGCGCAGATCGAGGGCCTGCTGAGTCAGATGGATTGATCACGATTCCTGCCGCGTCACGCCTGAGAAAACACCCCGCGCCCCAGCTCAAGCGCCCTCGCCAGCGTGACGGCAGGGTCCGCGGTCTCGGAATCCAGCAACAACGCTGATTGCAGAACAGGCGCGCCGCAGTAGCCAAAGATGCCGTGGTCGATCTGGGTCTTGATGGCCTGTTCGTAACCGTGTCTTTCGTAAGTGCCTGCGTCGGCACCGCCCACCCCGACAAGGTGCACCTTCATGTGCCCGAGCTTTTTCACCAGACCTGCGTCAGGGCTGAAGTCGAATGCCCAGCCGCTGATGAATACCCGGTCGATCCAGCCTTTCATTAGAGCCGGCATCGACCACCAATAAATCGGATACACCAGCACCAATGCGTCGGCACGGTCGATCCGTGCCTGTTCGGCGAGCACGTCGGCGGGTGGCCGGGCCTGTTCGCGATGTACCCTGTGATCATCTGCGGTGAACACGGGTTTGAAGCCTTCGGCAAACAGATCGACGATCTCGGCGCTGTGGCCGGCGCCAGTCTGTGAAACCCCCTCCGCAACATGGCGAGCGACGCTCTGACTGAGCGATGCAGGGTCGTAATGGGCAACGATGATAAGCGCGTGCACATGAATCTCCTGATGATGGACAGTCGGCACTACCTTATGTACCTGACAAAGCAAAATAGCGCTTCTGGGCAAATCTGCAGCGTGTGTGCACGAATACGGCTAAATTCTGCTCCACAGCGTCCACGACTTTGGCTAGACTCCGCTGACTGCTGAAACGTTTAATCCAGTCCAGCACACCCATAATTCCAATAAGTCAAAAGGACAAACCATCATGAAAACCCTTCCCCTGCTGGCAGGCCTCAGCGCCCTTTCCCTTGCGTCCAGCGCCTTTGCCTGGGACTACGTTCTGCTCGACACCGACAAGGCTGCGCAGAACCAGCAGATCACCAGCAAGCAACTGGGCGTCAAGACCGACAAGCCGTTCACCGTTACCCTGCGCACCCTGCATGGCGGTCGCCAGGAAGGCGTGAGCATCATCGATATCGACAATGGCACCATGAAGCTCTCGGTTGTGCCGACGCGCGGCATGAACGTGCTGCAGGCTTCGGTTGGCGATGTGCGCATGGGCTGGGACTCGCCGGTCAAGGATGTGGTCAACCCGGCGTTCATCGAACTCAATGGTCGCGGCGGGCTGGGCTGGCTGGAAGGGTTCAATGAACTGGTTACCCGTTGCGGCTACGAATGGGTCGGCCACCCAGGCATGGACAATGGCGAATTGCTGACCCTGCACGGTCGCGCCGCCAATATCCCGGCCAGCAAGGTGACGCTGCACATTGACGAGAAGCCGCCTTACGCGATCCGCCTCAAGGGCGAACTCAAGGAGCAGGCGTTCAAGAAGGTCGACTTCTCGGTGCAGACCGAACTGGTCACCGAGCCAGGCAGCACCCGCTTCTCGCTGAACGACACGCTCACCAACAACGGCGACTATCCGAAGGAATATCAGGCGCTGTACCACAGCAACTTCAGCACGCCGTTTCTGGAACAGGGCGCGCGCTTCGAAGCGCCGGTCAAGCAGGTGTCGCCGTTCAACGAAAAGGCCAAGGGTGATCTGGGCGACTGGCAGACCTACCGCGGGCCGACTCCGGACTACGACGAAACTGTCTACAACATCGTGCCGTACGGCGATGCCAAGGGCGATACTGTCACTGTGCTGCACAACAAAGCAGGCAGCCTGGGCGTGGCGGTAGGTTTCAATACCCAACAATTGCCAGTGTTCTCTCTGTGGAAAAACACTGACACCAAGGGCCAGGGCTATGTGACGGGTCTGGAGCCTGGCACCAGCTTTTCCTACAACCGCCGCTTCCAGCGTCCGCTGAATCTGGTGCCGACCATTGCGCCGAAGGAGCAGCGCCAGTTCCAGATCAGCTACAGCCTGCTGGCGGACAAGGGCGCCGTCGACAAGGCACTGGGCCAGATCAAGACGATTCAGGACGGCCGAGACACCGAAGTGCGTCAGGAGCCGCTGGTGGACCTGACCAAGGAATGATCGCTCGCGCCTGACACAGGCGGTCATCGTTGCTGCATGACAAGGCCGGATCTCGACGCATTGATGTCGAATCCGGCCTTGTTTCATTCACGTTCAGCATTGCGCACAACACTTGACGTTTTCGTCTGTCTACACCTTCTCACTCCTTCAACGACGAGCACACTCATGAAAATCCTGATGGTTCTGACTTCACATGACCAACTGGGCGACACCGGCAAGAAAACCGGTTTCTGGCTCGAGGAATTCGCGGCGCCCTACTACGTCTTCAAGGACGCCGGCGCCGAAGTCACGCTGGTATCGCCTGCAGGTGGACAGCCACCGCTGGACCCCAAGAGCGATGAGGAAGACGCACAGACCGCCGAAACCCAGCGTTTTCGTGAAGACTCTGCCGCGCAGCAGGCGCTCGCCAATACGGGCCGCCTGGCTGACGTAAAGGCCGACGACTTCGACGCCGTGTTCTACCCGGGCGGCCATGGCCCACTGTGGGACCTGGCGGAAGATCCAAAGTCCATCGCCCTGATCGAAGCCTTCGCCAGGGCCGACAAACCCCACGCGCTGGTTTGCCATGCGCCCGGCGTGCTGCGCAAGGTCCGCGCGGAAAACGGCGAGCCGCTGGTCAAGGGTCGTCGCGTCACCGGCTTCACCAACAGCGAAGAAGAAGGCGTTGGCCTGACCGATGTCGTACCTTTTCTGGTTGAGGACATGCTCAAGGAACTGGGCGGCGACTATTCGAAGACCGATGACTGGGGCGTCCATGTTCTGACCGACGGCAAGCTGGTGACCGGCCAGAACCCGGCCAGTTCGGCTCAGACGGCCAAGGATCTGATTACCCTGCTGAGCTGATCAGACAGATCCGGCACTGCCTGTGCGGTTGCCGGGTCGTCATCACGATAAATCGAATCTTGGGCGCGCCACGTTGACCAATACCCAGAGAGTCCATCTAGTTGGAGGCAGGTCATGAACCAGGAATCAGAACGCGAAGACCTCGATCACAAGCCGGAAAACGCCGGCAAAGTGGGCGAGAAGAACAAGCAGCTCAATGAAAAGGGCGAGCAGCCACGGCCGGCAACCGAGCCTGATCCGCAGAAAGACCGCTGATCAGAGCAGCCCCTGCTCGGCACACACCTTGACCACCTGTTCGCGGAACCAGCCATTGGCTTCGTCCTGATCGGCATGAGCGCTCCACACCATGTCCAGGCTGAAGCCCGGCAGGTCAGGCGGCAGCTCGTAAACCGCTACCCAAGGCTCGTTGCACAACAGTGTCTGGATACGCCGTGGCAGCACCAGAATGAAATTCGTCCCCTCCAGCAACTGCAGAGCTGCCCGGTAACTGTTGGCCCGCGCCACGATGTGACGCTCAAGGCCCTTGGTCTGCAGCCAGCCATCGATCATGTTGGTATCGGACGTCCACGGCGTCGGGTAGACGTGATGCCGTTCGGTAAACGTGTCGAGGTCGATCTGCGCGCTCAGCGGTGCCGACTGGCTGTCCATCACACAGACCAGATCGTCTTCCAGCAGCACTTGGGCAATCAGACTGTCAGGCACCCTGTGAAACCCCGGCCCGAAACACAGTGCCAGATCGAAACGACCGTCGGCGAGCCGCTCGACCGGCAGGTGCCTGTCCAGTTTCTGAACATTGACCGCAACCGAAAAGCCCGCAGCGACGAAGCCGCGCAACAGATGCGGCAGCACCAGCAGCTCAAAGTATTCAGGTGCGCAGACCGTGAAGGTGGTTTGCCCGCTGCTCGGGTCGAACAGGTTCAACCCGTCATGGCAGAGGTTGACCTTGAGCAGTATCTGCTGCACGTGACCGAGCATGGCGATGGCCTTGCGCGTGGGTCGCATGCCGTTGCGGGTGCTGATGAACAGGTCATCCTCGAAGTTGGCCCGCAGCTTCTTGAGGCAGTAGCTGACCGTGGACTGGCTGACATTCAGCGCCTCCGAGACCAGCGTCAGGTTGCGCTGTTCGAAGACCGAGACGAAGATCATCAGGTCCTGCATGTCCAGCTTTCTGAGGGCATTACTGTTGAGCATCGAGTCATCTCGTTGGCACTGCGATCAAGGACCGGATCAGCACCCACAAGATAACATCAAAACGCAATCACGCCGTCTTCCCGTCAGCGATACCGGCATGCCCTGTCGAATCGTGCAGGTGCCGGGCATAGTGCCGTGGATCGAGGCGCACGACCATCAAAAGCATTACGGCGACCAGCCCGATCAACGACCACCACGCGCCTGCAAAACTGCCTGTCATGTCACGGATCACCCCTGCCAGCAACGGCGACAGGCCAGCGATCAGATAACCCACGCCCTGGACGAATGCAGTCAGGCTGCCTGCCTGCTGCGGATCATCGTAATGGTCCATGGACACGATCAGGCTCATGGGGAAAAGACCGCCGATGCCCAGACCCAGCAAGCCGGTCCACAGCAGGCTCAATTGCTGCGGCATCAAGATAAGACCGACGAAGCCCGCCATGATCAACCCCAACAGCGTCGCCAACACCAGACGCTTGTCGCGGCTGCGGTTGGCCAGCGCCGGTGTCACCAGACCCGACACCACTTCCATCAGGGTCATGAAGCCCAACAGCAGTCCGGCGTCCTGCTCGCTCCAGCCATTTTCAAGGTAATACGGTGCCAGCCAGGCCAGCGCGCAGGTGTAGGACGCCGTGCCCAGACCAAAGAAGACGCCCAGCATCCAGGCCCTGGGCATCCGCGAAAACGCATGTTTGCGGGGCGCGGCGGACGATCCGCTGCTCTGGAATGCGTTTCGCTGAAAGGCCCAGAAACACAAGGCCAGCAGCGCCAGCGCAGCCCAGATCGCCAGGCCGAACCGCCAATTACCGCTGAGACTCAGCATCAGTGGGCTGAAGGACGCGGCAATCGCTGCGCCGCCCATGATCGCCGTGACGTACAGCCCCATGCACAACGAAACATTGTCTTTGAAGCGTGACTTGATCAGCGCAGGCATCAACGCCTGGATCATCGCGATACCCAGCCCGGCCAGCACGGCACTGAAAATCAGTTCAACCGCCGAGTCGAGAAACAGCCGGGCCAGGGTCGCTACGCCGATCAGCGCCAGCGAGATCGTGATGGTCCGGTACGAACCGACACGAGCGGCGATGCCCATGCCGACGAACATCGCCAGCCCCATGGCCATGACCGGCAGCATGGTCAGCAGTGACGCCATGCCGAAGCCCAGCGAAATATCCACCCGGATCGCCGACAACAATGGACCGACCGCTGCCATCGAGGGGCGCAGATTCAAGGCCACCAACACGATGGCGACCATCAACCAGACACCTTGAGAAGCTGACCCGCGAGCACCTTGCATATCATTATCATCCTTTCAGAGAAGAGATGATTAGGCCGGGCCGGGTGACAGGCGGCAAATCAAAAAACAGGCAGCCCTATCGATAAATCAGTTCGAACCCTTTGAAACTCAAGCGCTCTGGCGACGGCGACTGCAGGCTGCGCCCTGGCCTTCAAACCTGGCTTCAGACTCGGTTTCAGGGGTGGCGACCTCATCGACGCTCATCCACCAGGTCATGCCGCGGCAGGGATAATCCATGTAGAACGGCTGGCCCATCATGGGTGTGGTGATGGTCACGTTCTGCTCCCAGGCCAGGGCCAGAATCCGGTCGAACGGCTCGTGCCAGGCGTGCATCGACAGGTCGAAGGTGCCGTTGTGGATCGGCAGCAGCCAACGACCACGCAGGTCGAGGTGCGCCTGCAGCGTTTCCTCAGGCTGCATGTGCACCTGAGGCCATTCAACGTTGTAGGCACCGGTTTCCATCAGGGTCAGGTCGAACGGGCCGTATTGCTCGCCAATAGTCTTGAAACCATCGAAGTAACCGCTGTCGCCGCTGAAGAAGATCCGCTGCCGGTCGTTGATCATCACCCAGGACGCCCACAACGTCTGGTTGCTGTCGCGCAAGGTGCGGCCCGAGAAATGCTGGGACGGCGTGGCGACGAATTCAATGCCCTCAACGTCTGTGGACTGCCACCAGTCCAGTTGCCGCACCTTGTGCGTCGGCACACCCCACTCGATCAACGTATCGCCCACGCCCAGCGGCGCGATGAAGTGCTCGGTCTTCGCCATCAACGCCTTGATCGCCATACGGTCCAGGTGATCGTAGTGGTTGTGCGAGAGAACCACTGCGGTGATGGGCGGCAGGTCTTCCAGGCTGATCGGCGGCTGATGAAAGCGTTGCGGCCCGGCCCACTGCACCGGCGACGCCCGCTCGGCAAACACCGGATCGGTCAAAAAGAAGCGGTTGCGCAGTTTCAGCAGAACGGTGGAGTGCCCGAGTCGGTAAACCGTGTTGTCGGGCGCGGCCAGCAGTTGCTGACGGGACAGCGGCTGAACCGGCACCTCGCCTGCCGGACGGGTGTCCTTGGGTTTGTTGAACACCTGATCCCAGAAAATGCCCAGCGTTCGAACGAGGCTGAACGGTTTCATCGGCGCATGATTACGATAACGCCCCTCGTGACGAGACAGGACGGGCAGTGAAGAGACATCCGTTTTCTGGTGGGTCGTGGCCATGGTTTGCTGACTCCCTGGGACAGGTTGAGGCTCAGCCGTGCAAAAGTGGTCTGCGATTACGTTGCAGGATTCTGATGTCAAGCATGTGGCATCGACAACATCGCTTTAAGTGTGTAACAGTGCATTACACTACACGGTGTAGTTTTAAGCTTGCATGATCCTCCGCTACAAGTAAACTGCCGAGTGTAATTTTCTCTAAACGCACGTTTGAAGCGAGCCTATGACAGCCCCCATGCGCCTTACCGATCAGAAACGCGAAGCCATCGTCCTGGCAGCCATTGCCGAGTTCGGTGACCGTGGTTTCGAGGTCACCAGCATGGACCGCATCGCCGCGCGCGCCGAGGTTTCCAAGCGCACAGTCTATAACCACTTTCCCAGCAAGGAAGAGCTCTTTGCCGAGATACTCCAGCGTCTCTGGAGCTGCTCTCCCCCGCAATCAGACGTGGTGTATCACGCCGATGTCGGTCTGCGCGAACAACTGAGGGACCTGCTGTGGGGCAAGATGCGCACGCTTAATGACAGCAGTTTCCTGGACCTCGCCCGGGTCGTGGTCGGTGCAACCATCCATTCCCCCGAGCGTGCTCAGGTCTGGCTCGCGCGCATCAACGAACGTGAGGAAACCTTCAGCGCCTGGATTCGCGCCGCACAGAAGGACGGACGTCTCAAGCCGGTCGATCCGGGCTTTGCCGCCACGCAAATGCACGCACTGCTCAAGTCGTTCGCGTTCTGGCCGCAGGTGACGCTCAGCGCCGCTCTGCTCAGCCCCGAGAAACAGGACGAAGTGGTCGAGTCAGCCCTGAACCTGTTTCTTGGCTGGTACGAGAAGCCGATCGAGTCCTGATGGGCAGCCAAAAGCACCCCGGAGGCTGACATGGTGTATGACCTTCTGATCCGTGATGCGTATGTGATCGACGGCAGCGACGCGCCCGGCTACCGCACCGATGTGGCCATCCATGACGGACGCATCCTGCGCATCGGCGCGCTGCACGACATCTGTGCAGCCGAAGACATCAACGCCCATGGTCTCGTCCTGGCCCCCGGATTCATCGACGTGCACACCCACGACGACACCGTGGTGATTCGCAAGCCAGAGATGCTGCCCAAGATCAGTCAGGGCGTCACCACCGTCATTGTCGGCAATTGTGGCATCAGCGCTTCACCGGTCAGCCTGGCCGGCGATCCTCCCGACCCGATGAACCTGCTCGGTTCAGCCCGCGAATTCGTCTACCCGCGCTTTGCCGATTATCGTGCCGCCGTGCAGGCCGCCCGACCAGCCGTGAATGTTGCCGCTCTGATCGGTCACACGGCCCTGCGCAGCAACCACATGAAGGACCTGCTGCGCACCGCCAGCGCGGTCGAGATCAGCGCCATGCGCGAACAGTTGCGCGACAGCCTTGCAGACGGCGCGCTGGGGCTGTCCACCGGACTGGCTTACGCATCGGCCTTCCACGCCGAGACCGACGAAGTCATGCAACTGGCCGAAGAACTGACGGTGGCCGGCGCGGTTTACACCACGCATCTGCGCAGCGAATTCGAGCCGGTGCTGGAAGCCATGGACGAGGCGTTTCGCATTGGACGTCATGCACAGGTGCCGGTGGTTGTCTCACACCTGAAATGCGCAGGCGCAGGCAATTGGGGCCGCAGTCCACACCTGTTATCCGCGCTGGAAAACGCAGCGTCGAGTCATCCGGTGGGCTGTGACTGTTATCCCTATGCGGCCAGCTCTTCGACGCTGGACCTCAAGCAGGTGACCGATGCGTTCCGGATCACCATCACCTGGTCCACACCGCACCCGGATCAGGGCGGGCGCGACCTGACGGACATCGCCGCCGACTGGAATCTCTCTCTGGAGGAAACCGCACGCCGGTTGCAGCCTGCGGGCGCAGTGTATTACGGGATGGACGAGGCTGATGTGGAACGCATCCTAAGCCATCCGCTGACCATGATCGGCTCTGACGGCCTGCCGGAAGATCCCTTCCCTCATCCGCGTCTGTGGGGTGCGTTTCCCAGGGTGCTGGGGCATTTCAGTCGAGACCGCAAATTGTTCGAGCTGCACACGGCCGTACACAAGATGACCGGGCTTTCGGCCGCGCGCTTCGGGTTGCATCAGCGCGGTTTGATACGTGAAGGCCACTGGGCGGATCTGGTGTTGTTCGACCCGCAGCGCATCAGGGACATCGCCGATTTCAAGGACCCGCAACGCGCCGCCGAGGGCATCGAGCGCGTCTGGGTCAACGGCCGCTTGAGCTACGCCGACGGCGCCGGGCAGACCGAACGATGGGGACAGTTTCTGCCCCGCACCGATTCGGGGGTGGGCGGTTTCAACGCGGGTTGACCACTGGCACAACCGTCAGCCGACGATGATGCCGCTGCACTCGCCGAAGCCGATCGACACCTGCCCCTCGCGATGACAACGCGCACGCAGAATCACTTCGTCGCCGTGTTCCAGAAAGCGTCGTTCCTCGCCATTGGGCAGGGTCACCACCTGTTTCCCGCCTTCAGTCATCTCCAGAAGACTGCCGAACTGTCCCGGCTGCGGGCCGGACAAGGTGCCGGTCCCGAACAGATCACCCGGCTGCAACTTGCAACCATTGACGCTGTGGTGCGCCACCATCTGGGCCACGGTCCAGTACATGTTCAATGAACTGCTCACGGCAAGCCGGTGTGCCTGAGCGCCAGCAGCTTTCATCTTCGCCGTCAGCAACAGGACTTCGAGCTGGATGTCCAGTGCGCCGACCTGCTGATCCGCCTGATCGAGCAGATACGGCAACGGCTGAGGATCGCCTTCGGGACGAGCTGGCTGGGCGCTGCGGAAAGGCTCCAGCGCTTCCGCTGTCACCACCCAGGGAGAAATCGTGGTCGCAAAGCTTTTGGACAGGAAAGGACCCAGCGGCTGGTACTCCCAGGCTTGAATGTCGCGTGCCGACCAGTCATTGAGCAGACAGAAACCGGCGATGTGTTCGCTCGCCTGCCCGATCCCGATGGCCTCGCCCTGCGCATTGCCCGGGCCGATCCAGACGCCCAGCTCCAGCTCGTAATCCAGGCGCTTGCAGGGTCCGAAGGTCGGAGCGTCCTGGCCTGCCGCAAGGGTCTGGCCATTGGGGCGTTTGATCGGTGTGCCCGAGGTGCAGAGTGTCGAAGCCCGGCCGTGATAGCCGATGGGCACGTATTTGTAATTGGGCAGCAGCGGATTGTCGGGCCGGAACAGCTTGCCGACGTTCAGTGCATGATGAATCCCGACATAGAAATCGGTGTAATCGCCCACCCTGGCGGGCAAGTGCATTTGGCAGTCGCTCATCGGCAACAGCAGTTGCCCGGCGTTGGCTTGAGGCGCAGTGGCTTCATCCAGCCAATGCAGCAGCGCTGTGCGCAAGGTGCGACGGGCATCTGCGCCGAGGGCAAAGAAATCGTTGAGCTGATCGCGACTGGCGATTGCGGCAACCTCGGCTGCGGCACCGACGAAAACACCGGCCTGAACGGCAGCCTGCAGATCAAGAATACGGTCGCCGATGGCCACGCCGCCACGCGGCCCGGAGTCGCCGTGGCTGAACACGCCCAGTGGCAGGTTCTGCAAAGGGAAATCAGCGTGGCCATTGGCAGACGCCACCCAACTGCGGCGGTTCAAAGCGGTAGTCATCAGGGCATTTCCTTGTGGAAGGTCTTGGCCATGCCGTTCCAGCAGGCGTCGTAATCGGTCTGTCGTTGCGGACATTCCAGCGCATGGCGACTGGGGCGCAAGACCCTGCCGGTCTCGAACATGAACGCCATGGTGTTCTCGATCTTGTGCGGTTTGAGCTCGGCGGCGGTGGCTTTTTCCGCCGTGACGTTATCGGGTCCGTGCGCGCTCATGCAGTTATGCAGCGAAGCGCCGCCGGGCATGAAGCCTTCGGCCTTGGCGTCGTAGGCACCTTCGATCAGGCCCATGAATTCGTTCATCAGGTTGCGATGAAACCAGGGCGGGCGGAAGGTGTTTTCCGCCACCATCCAGCGTGGCGGAAAGATCACGAAGTCGACGTTGGCCTGACCATGAATGGCGCCTGGCGAGGTCAGCACTGTGAAAATCGACGGATCGGGATGATCGAAGCTGACGGTACCGATGGTATTGAAACGGCGCAGATCATACTTATAGGGCACATTGTTGCCGTGCCAGCCGACCACGTCGAACGGCGAGTGATCCAGTTGCGTGGTCCAGAGTTCGCCGAGAAATTTCTGCACCTGTTCCACGGGTTCGTCGCGCTCCTCGAACCAGGCGACCGGCGCCATGAAGTCCCGTGGATTGGCCAGACCGTTGCTGCCGATAGGCCCAAGATCAGGCAGGCGTAACGCACACCCGTGGTTCTCGCACACATAACCACGCGCATCGCCGTCGAGCAGTTGTATGCTGAACTTCATGCCGCGCGGCAGCACGGCGATTTCCTGCGGCTCGATATCCAGCAGCCCCAGTTCGGTGACCAGTCGCAAGCGACCTTGTTGCGGCACGATCAGCCATTCCCCGTCAGCGCTGAAGAACACTCGCTGCATCGACGCGTTGGCCGCATACACGTACACACTGACGCCTTCGGCCTGCTCTGCCGCCGACGTACTGGCAAGAGCGATCAGGCCGTCGAGGAAGTCGGTGGGTTCAGTCGGAATATCGAACGCATTCCAGCGCAGGCGGTTAGGCGTGATCGCCCCCTGACCGACTCCGGCAATCTGTCGTGTCATGCGTTGATAGGCCGGATGGGCGGCAGACGGTTTGATGCGATAGAGCCAACTGCGTCGCGCTTCATTACGCGCCACAGTGAAGGCCGTGCCGGATAACTGCTCGGCGTACAGGCCCAAAGGGGGCTTCTGTGGCGAGTTCTGTCCGAGGGGCAACGCGCCGGGCAGTGCTTCGCTGCTGAACTGATTGCCGAAGCCGGTTTGATAGACTAATGGCTGTTGCGGGAAGTGGGCAGGCATCTGGACCTCTTGTTGTTATGGGTCAAGCGACTGAAACGTGACTGAAAACACAACTGGAAACGTAAAGCGATTACGCATAACGTAATTTGAGTTTACGGGCCGGTCAAGCTATAAAGCTGCCTTTCCAGACCGGCGTACTCCACATGACCCAAGAGACCGATAGTCCGCCCAACGGACGCCAACAGAAGGTCCAGGCTGCCGAAGTGGGCCTTGGCGTGCTCAAGGCCCTCGCCGAACTCTCACCTGCCACACCGCTGTCAAAACTGGCTGAACACCTGGGCATGCCCGCCGCCAAGGTTCATCGCTACCTGCAGGCGCTGGTCGCCAGCGGCTTTGCCGAACAGGATGCCGTGACCAGCCACTACGGCCTGGGCCGCGAAGCGTTGCAGGTCGGACTGGCGTCACTGGGCAAACTGGATGTGCTTAAAATCGCCGCGCCCTGGCTCGCGAACCTGCGCGACGAACTGAATCAGACCTGCTTTCTGGCGGTGTGGGGCAACAAAGGGCCGACCGTGGTCTACGTTGAGCCGTCAGCGGGTGCGGTGACGCTGGTTACGCAGATCGGGTCGGTACTGCCGTTGCTCAGTTCTTCCACCGGCATGGTGTTCGAAAGCTTTCTGGCAACTGCCGAAACAGCGCCCCTGCGCCAACAGGAAACGCCCCAGCTGAACGCTGCTCAATTGAAGGAAGTCGATCGGCACTTGCAGGAGATCCGCACAGCAGGCGTGCATCAAATCCAGGGTCTGCTGATGCCCGGCATCAACGCGGCTTCCTGCCCGCTGTTTGCCATGGGCAACAAGTTGGTCGGGGTCATCACAGTGGTCGGTCCGGGCTCGATACTGACCGATCAGGCACAAGGTACGGCGGCCGCTCGCCTGCTGGAAACGGCAACGGCCATCAGCAAACGCATGGGCGGCACGATGCCAGGTTGAAGGCAATGCCCGGCGCTGACCGCGCCGGGCAACAACGTCATCAATCGGCGGTCAGTACGCCACGCTTGATCTGGTCCCGCTCGATGGATTCGAACAGCGCCTTGAAGTTGCCTTCACCGAATCCGTCATCACCCTTGCGCTGGATAAACTCGAAGAACACCGGCCCCATCAGGGTTTCAGAGAAAATCTGCAACAGCAGACGACGCTCACCACCGTCGGACGAGCCGTCGAGCAGAATGCCACGGGCTTTCAGCTCGTCCTCGGGTTCACCGTGGTTTGGCAGACGGCCTTGAAGCATCTCGTAATAGGTATCCGGCGGCGCGGTCATGAAGCGCATGCCGATAGCCTTCAGCGCATCCCAGGTCTTGATCAGGTCATCGGTGAAGAACGCCACGTGCTGGATGCCTTCGCCGTTGAACTGCATCAGAAACTCTTCGATCTGTCCCGCGCCCTTGGATGATTCCTCGTTCAGCGGGATGCGGATCATGCCATCGGGCGCGGTCATGGCCTTTGAGGTCAGCCCGGTGTATTCGCCCTTGATGTCGAAGTAGCGAATTTCGCGGAAATTGAACAGCTTCTCGTAGAAATTCGCCCAATACGCCATGCGCCCCCGATAGACGTTGTGCGTAAGGTGATCGATGAATTTCAGGCCCGCGCCGACCGGATGACGGTCCACACCTTCGATAAAGTTGAAGTCGATGTCATAGATCGAAGTGCCTTCGCCAAACCGGTCGATCAGGTACAGCGGCGCACCGCCGATGCCCTTGATCGCCGGCAGACGCAGCTCCATCGGTCCGGTGGCGATTTCCAGCGGCTGCGCGCCAAGTTCCAGCGCGCGGCTGTAGGCCTTCTGCGCATCCTTGACCCGGAACGCCATGCCGCACACCGAAGGGCCATGCTCGGCCGCGAAGTACGACGCGAGGCTGTGCGGCTCGTTGTTGAGAATGATGTTAATAGCGCCCTGGCGATACAGCGTCACATCCTTGGAGCGGTGGGTCGCCACCTTGGTGAAGCCCATGATCTCGAACACAGGTTCGAGGGTGTTGGGGGTCGGCGAGGCAAATTCGATGAATTCAAAGCCCATCAGGCCCATCGGGTTTTCGTAGAGATCAGCCATGTCTGGCTCCTTGCAGGTAAGTGGGTAATCGGAAAAATTGCCGTCACTTTCCTGCGGGTGGCGCACACGGGATCCCTCGCACGCTACGGGCGAGGAAGTCTCCGAAAATCAGTTGCAGTCCAAGAATCTTCATAAGGCCAGCCTACTCCGGCTTGTCCGATTGTGCATCAGGGTGGGCCTGTAAAAAGGCCGGATGCTGCAAGGCTCGCTGCTCCACACGGCGAATCCTGAGCCAGGCGTCGAGGCAGACATTGAAGCGACGCGCCGCATACAACTGGGGCAGCAGGTACACATCGGCGATGCCGGGCGTGTCGCCAAAACAGAAAACATCGCCTTCGATCAGTTGCTCCACCGCATTGAAGCCTTCGCTGATCCAGTGGCCGATCCAGTCCGAAACGACCTGTTCATCATGGCCAAGGCCGCGCAACCGGTTGAGCACCGACACGTTGTGCAACGGGTGGATATCGCACGCGATGATCGCGGCGACCGCACGCTGCCGGGCACGCAGGGTCAGGTCACCGCCCAGCAGGGAGGGCGTCGGATAGCGTTCTTCCAGGTATTCGATAATGGCCGGCGATTGAGTAATCACGTCACTGTCGTCCAGACGCAACGCGGGCACCCTGCCCTGCGGATTGATCGCGCGGTATCCAGGCGTGTGCTGCTCACCGCCGTCGCGAATCAGATTGACCGGGATTACCGCAGGCTCAAGCCCCTTGAGGGCCAGCGCAATGCGCACCCGATAGCTGGACGTCGAACGGTAATAAGTGAAGAGATCCACCGAAGTCACCTGCTGGAACGCACCTGGCGTTGCCTGTTGTTATTGTGTGCGTCTTCGTAATTGATTTACGTAATGCGTAAACTGCGTGATCACTGAACACATGTCAACACACGTCTTTTTCATGTCAGGCCCAGCCCTCCAGCCGCAGCGTCGCACGGACCAGCCTTTGCTCTTCGTTTTCAATCTCGCGCAGGTTGTCGCTGACGCTTTGAATGTGCGCCAGCGCGGCCTTGCGCGCCTGTTCCGGAAGACGACCGGTAACGGCGTTGTACAGGCGGGCATGCTGGCGGTCGATCTGGCGCTTCTGCGGCTCGCGGTGATACAGGTTGTTGACCGAGGCAAACACCGTGTTAAGCAGTAGATCGGTCAGTGAACGCAGGGTCTGCACCAGCACCGGGTTGTGCGAGGCTTCGCAGATGGCCAGATGAAAAGCGTGATCAAGACGCGCATGCTCGCCGGCCGACAGGTCACTGCCTTGCGCGGCGACCAGTGCATCGTAGCTGCGGGTAATCAGCACGAAGTCCGCATCGGTGCCACGCAACGCTGCCAGCCGCGCGGACTCACCTTCCAGCAGGCTGCGCACCTCGAACAGATCGTAAAGCGTGCGCGGTTGCGAGCCGAACAGATGCATAAGCGGCGAGGAGTGCTGATCGGCATCCATCCGCGCGACGAATGACCCCTTGCCTTGCCTCGTTTCAATGATGCCCCGCGCCCGCAACAGTTTGAGACCTTCGCGCAATGCCGTTCGCGACACGCCGAGCTTTTCGGTCAGACGCCGCTCGGAGGGCAGTAACTGCCCGACCTTCAGCACGCCATCGACAATCAGCCGCTCTATCCGCTCGCAGACCACGTCTGCAACCTGGGCGGGTCTTGGGGTGGATTCGTTGTTCATGAGGTCTCCGCTGGATAAACGCTGCCTTTTCTGTAGGAGGCGCGGGCAAGGCAACTGGTATGACCAGTAAAACCGACCGACGAAGCATCCGTTCAAATACAAAATAAGGTGTTGATTTAAAATGACTAAAAAAAAAGCGCCTGAAAACCACTGCTTAAAAACTGGTTCGACCAGCCCGTTTCCTCGTAGACACTACGGCTCACAGCACCAATGATGCAAGTCAACCGCTAGCCCGATAAAAACAATCCTGGGTTGCCTGATGAACATTCTTTACGACGAACGCCTCGACGGTGTGCTGCCTGTTGTGAACAAACAACAGTTGCTGCACGACCTTCAACGACAGTTACCCGATCTGGACATTCTGCACCGCGCCGAAGAGCTGCGACCCTACGAATGTGACGGGCTGTCCGCCTACCGCACTACGCCGTTGATGGTGGTGTTGCCGCGCCATATCGAAGAGGTCCAGACGCTGCTCAGGATGTGCCACGAACGGCGCGTGCCTGTGGTCGCTCGCGGCGCTGGAACCGGGCTGTCGGGCGGCGCATTGCCGCTGGAACAAGGGGTGCTGCTGGTGATGGCGCGCTTCAACCGGATTCTGGAGATCAACCCCGCGGCACGCCTGGCCCGCGTTCAGCCTGGCGTGCGCAATCTGGCCATTTCCCAGGCCGCAGCGCCACATGGCCTGTATTACGCGCCCGACCCTTCTTCGCAGATTGCCTGTTCCATTGGCGGCAACGTGGCTGAAAACGCCGGCGGCGTGCATTGCCTCAAGTACGGCCTGACCGTGCATAACCTGCTCAAGATCGAGATTCTGACCGTCGAAGGCGAGTACATGACGCTGGGCAGCGAAGCGCTGGATTCCCCCGGCTTCGACCTGCTGGCTCTGTTCACCGGCTCCGAAGGCATGCTCGGCGTCATCACCGAAATCACCGTCAAACTGTTGCCCAGGCCGCAAGTCGCCAAGGTGCTGCTGGCAGCGTTTGATTCGGTGGAAAAAGCCGGACGTGCGGTGGGCGATATCATCGCTGCGGGGATCATTCCCGGCGGTCTGGAAATGATGGATAACCTGGCGATCCGCGCTGCTGAAGACTTCATCCATGCGGGCTACCCGGTGGAAGCAGAAGCGATTCTGTTATGCGAACTGGATGGCGTCGAAGCCGACGTTCACGATGATTGCGAGCGTGTGCGCCAGGTGTTGACGCAGGCGGGTGCCACAGAAGTGCGTCAGGCAAAGGACGAAGCTGAACGCGTGCGCTTCTGGGCCGGCCGCAAGAATGCCTTTCCGGCAGTCGGCCGCCTGTCGCCGGACTATTACTGCATGGACGGCACCATTCCACGTCGGGAACTGCCCGGCGTGTTGCGGGGTATTACCGAGCTGTCCCAGCACTACGGCCTGCGCGTCGCCAACGTGTTTCACGCCGGTGACGGCAACATGCACCCGTTGATTCTGTTCGATGCCAATCAGCCGGGCGAGCTGGAGCGTGCCGAGGAACTGGGCGGCAGGATTCTCGAATTGTGCGTCAAGGTTGGCGGCAGTATCACGGGGGAGCACGGCGTGGGCCGGGAAAAAATCAACCAGATGTGCGCGCAGTTCAACAGCGACGAACTGACCTTGTTTCACGCCATCAAGGCCGCCTTCGATGCCAGCGGTCTGCTCAACCCCGGCAAGAACATCCCGACGCTGCACCGCTGTGCTGAATTCGGCGCCATGCACGTGCATGCAGGACAACTGCCCTTCCCCGATCTGGAGCGCTTCTGATGATTGCACAGGACAGAGACGCCAGTGCCGCCCTGCTCGATCAGGTCAATCAGGCCTTGCAAGACGCCACGCCACTGCGCATTCAGGGCGGTAACAGCAAGGCGTTTCTCGGCCGCGAAGTGTCAGGCAACGTGCTGGACACGCGTGCTCACTCGGGCATCGTGAGTTACGACCCGACCGAACTGGTCATCACCGCGCGTGCCGGTACGCCGTTGAACGAGCTGATGCAGACACTTGAAGATGCAGGTCAGATGCTGCCCTGTGAGCCGCCAACCTTCGGCGACGCCACGCTGGGCGGCATGGTCGCCGCCGGGCTGTCGGGGCCGCGCCGCCCGTGGAGCGGATCGGTGCGCGATTTCGTGCTGGGCACCCGTGTGATTACCGGTCACGGCAAGCACCTGCGGTTCGGCGGCGAAGTGATGAAGAATGTGGCGGGCTATGACGTCTCGCGCTTGATGGCGGGCAGTATGGGGTGTCTGGGTGTACTGACCGAAGTGTCGCTCAAGGTGCTGCCAAGGCCGCGCCTGTGCAGCAGTATTGCGCTGGAGATGGACAGTGCCCGCGCGCTGACGAGCCTGACGCAATGGGGCCAGCAGCCGATGCCGATCAGTGCCGCCAGCCATGACGGAAAAATACTGCGTCTGCGCCTTGAAGGTGGCGAAGGCTCGGTGGCCGCTGCCCACGACAGACTGGGGGGCGAAAAGCTGGAGCCGACGTACTGGCAAGCACTCAATGAGCAGCGTCTGCCGTTCTTTGCCGATCCGCGGCCGCTGTGGCGCATCTGCGTACCGGCCGATACCGGCGTACTGAATCTGCCGGGCGAGCAGCTCATCGACTGGGCCGGGGCGCAGCGCTGGCTGAAATCCGACGCCAGCGGTGAGACCATTCGCAGCATGGCAACGGCGGTCGGCGGGCATGTCACCTGTTACGCGCCAGGCCACCATGACAGTCCTTTCCAGCCGCTGGTCACGCCGTTGCTGCGCTATCACCATCAACTCAAGAACCGGCTTGATCCGCAAGGAATCTTCAACCCCGGCCGACTGTACGCGGAGCTCTGACCATGCAGACCACCTTGAGCGAACAGGCCCGACAACTGCCCCGCGCTGAAGAAGCCGAACGTATTCTGCGCAGTTGCGTGCACTGCGGTTTCTGCAACGCCACCTGCCCGACCTACCAGTTGCTGGGTGATGAGCTGGACGGTCCGCGTGGCAGGATCTATCTGATCAAACAGGTGCTGGAGGGCAATGAAGTCACCGAGAAAACTCAACTGCACCTGGACCGCTGCCTGAGCTGTCGCAACTGCGAGACCACCTGCCCGTCGGGCGTCGATTATCACAACCTGCTGGACATCGGTCGCGCTGTCGTCGATGCCGCGGTGCCACGTCCGCTGGGTCAGCGGCTGTTGCGTGAAGGGTTGCGAAACGTCGTGCCCAACGCGAGTCTGTTCAAAACGCTGACCCGCATGGGCACCACGTTTCGCCCGCTGCTGCCGGGCACGCTGAAAGACAAACTGCCGACCGACATCAACCCGGCAGGCGTACGCCCGGTCACTCGCCACGCACGCCAGGTGTTGATGCTGGAAGGCTGCGTGCAACCGGCGCTGTCGCCCAACACCAACGCGGCCACCGCTCGCGTGCTGGACCGTCTCGGCATCAGCGTCACTCCGGTCCGCGAAGCGGGTTGCTGCGGCGCGGTGGATTATCACCTCAACGCGCAGGAAGCCGGACTGGATCGTGCCCGGCGCAACATCGACGCGTGGTGGCCAGCCATCGAGGGTGGCGCACAGAGCATTGTCCAGACGGCGAGTGGCTGCGGGGCATTCGTCAAGGATTACGGCCATTTGCTGCGCCACGACCCGGCTTACGCCGATAAGGCTGCGCGGGTCAGTGCGAAGGCCCGTGATCTGGTCGAAGTGCTGCGTGACGAACCTCTGGAAACGCTGGCCATCAAAACCGACACGCGGCTGGCGTTCCATTGCCCCTGTACCTTGCAGCACGCGCAAAAGCTGGGTGGCGAAGTCGAACGGGTATTGACTCGTCTAGGCTTCAACCTGACGGCTGTGCCGGATGGTCATTTGTGCTGCGGCTCGGCAGGCACCTATTCAGTCACACAACCGGTCCTGGCCCGCCAGTTGCGCGACAACCGGATGAATGCGCTGGAGAGTGGCAAACCACAGGTCATCGCCACCGCGAACATCGGCTGCCAGACCCATCTGGCGAGCGCCCATCGAACACCGGTACGGCACTGGATCGAGCTGATCGACCAGGCGCTGAACGGTACGCACTGATTATTTCGACCCATTTTTCTCAGGAGCTCTCATGAAAATCAAAACCGTATTGACCCAGAACGAAGTCAGCCAGATGCTCATCGCCGCCCGCAACGAGGCGCAGGCCAACGGCTGGGCCGTAGCGATTGCGATTGTCGATGATGGCGGCCATCTGTTGGCCTTCGAGCGCCTGGACGATGCCTCAGCGATCAGCAGCTACATCTCCATCGAAAAAGCCCGTACATCGGCGTTGGGCAAACGCGAATCCAAGGGCTATGAAGACATGGTCAACGGTGGCCGCACGGCATTTCTCAGCGCCCCGTTGCTGACCTCGCTGGAAGGCGGTGTGCCGGTGATTGTCGATGGCCAGGTGATCGGCGCAGTCGGCGTATCCGGCGTAAAGGCCGAGCAGGATGCCCAGGTCGCCAAGGCAGGTATCGCGGCGCTGAATGCGGATTGAGGGGCCCGACACTTTTACAGATCATGCCAACGCGGAGCATTGGCACGATCAGAACCTTAACCAGGAACCTTCCCCATGACCGACTTCATCAAATGCCAACGCCTCAAGGTGGCCGTCAACCTGCAACGTTTCGTCGATGAAGAAGTCCTGCCCGGCACCGGCCTGGACCCGGAAACGTTCTGGGACAGTTTCGATGCGCTGGTGCACGAACTGGCCCCGCGCAACCGCGAGTTGCTGGCCGAGCGTGCGCGCTTGCAGGACGAACTCGACACTTGGCACAAAAAGCATCCCGGCCCGATCAGCGACATGCCCGCCTATCGCGAGTTTCTGAAATCGATCGGTTATCTGCGTGCGGTCCCCGAGCGGGTCAGCGCGACGACCTCCAATGTCGATCTGGAAATCAGCGAACAGGCCGGCCCGCAACTGGTGGTTCCTGCCAGCAATGCGCGTTACGCGCTCAATGCCGCCAATGCCCGCTGGGGATCGCTGTACGATGCGCTCTACGGCACCGACGCAATCTCCACCGCCAACGGTGCCGAAATCAGCGCAGGCTACAACCCGCTGCGCGGTGCCAAGGTGATCGTCTTCGCCCGCGAACTGCTCGACACCAGCGCGCCGCTTGCCAAGGGCAGTCACGTCGATGCCCGTCGCTATCACATCGAAGACAGCCAGTTGCACATCACACTGGCCAATGGCACCCGAACCACGCTGCAGCAACCGGAAAAATATGTGGGTTTTCAAGGCGAGCCCGACAAGCCTGACGCCATTCTGCTCAAGAACAATGGCCTGCACATCGAGATCCAGATCGACCCACGCCACCCGGTCGGCAGCAGCGATGTGGCGGGCATCAAAGACCTGCTCCTGGAGTCGGCGCTGTCCACCATCATCGACTGCGAAGATTCGGTGGCCGCCGTGGATGCCGACGACAAGATACAGGTGTACCGCAACTGGCTGGGCCTGATGAAAGGCGACCTTGCCGCCACTCTCGATAAGGGTGGCAAACCGGTGACGCGCACCCTCAATCCCGATCGCACCTACACGGCGGCCAAGGGCGGCGAACTCAAGCTGCGCGGCCGTTCGTTACTGTTCATTCGCAATGTCGGCCATTTGATGACCAACCCGGCGATTGTCGACCACGACGGAAACGAGATCCCCGAGGGCATTCTGGACGGCGTGATGACCAGCCTGATTGCGCTTCACGACCTGAAACGACGCGGCAATTCCCGCGCGGGCAGCATTTACATCGTCAAACCGAAAATGCACGGCCCGGACGAGGTCGCGTTCGCCGATCAGCTGTTCAGCCGTATCGAGGACCTGCTCAAACTGCCTCGCCACACTGTGAAGATGGGCATCATGGACGAAGAGCGGCGCACCAGCGTCAACCTCAAGGCATGCATCGAAGCGGCTTCGGCACGGGTAGCGTTCATCAACACCGGCTTTCTGGACCGCACCGGCGATGAAATCCACAGCGCCATGCAGGCAGGTCCCGTGCTGCGCAAGGGCGAGATGAAAAACACGCCGTGGATCAAGGCGTATGAGCGCAGCAACGTATTGGTGGGCCTGGCCTGCGGGCTGCGTGGACGGGCGCAGATCGGCAAGGGCATGTGGGCGATGCCGGACCGGATGGCCGACATGCTGGAGCAGAAAATCGGCCATCCGCAATCAGGCGCCACAACGGCCTGGGTGCCATCGCCGACTGCCGCTACCCTGCACGCCCTGCACTATCATCGGGTCGATGTGCGCGCCGTTCAGCAGACGCTTGAACAGCAGAATCCGGAGGATGTCAGGGAACAGTTGCTCGACGACCTGCTTACCATCCCGGTGGTCGCCGATCCGCAATGGACCCAGGAGCAGATTCGCGAGGAGCTGGAGAACAATGCCCAGGGTCTGCTGGGCTACGTGGTCCGCTGGGTGGAACAGGGCGTGGGCTGTTCCAAAGTGCCGGACATTCACAATGTGGGGTTGATGGAAGATCGCGCGACGCTGCGCATCTCCAGTCAGCACATGGCCAACTGGCTGTTGCACAAGGTGGTCGATGCCGAATACGTGCAAAGCGTGCTGGAGCGAATGGCCAAGGTGGTGGACAAGCAGAACGCCGGGGACTCGCATTACCAGGCCATGGCGAAGGACTTCAAGCACTCGTCCGCATTCAGGACCGCCTGCGATCTGGTGTTCAAAGGCTGCGAGCAGCCTGCCGGGTACACCGAGCCTCTGCTGCACGAGTCCAGACTGGCATTCAAGAACCGCAGGCAGCAGTAGATCACCCGCACTGCCGTGCCGAATATTTCTCTGGCCCGTGCGCGGTGCCTGGAGAAACATTCGGCGTTTGTCTGAAGGAAGGTATTCGAAACACTGGTGGCGGCGAGATCGGTGCAGGCAATGCTACAGCTTGTAGATGGAGATCCAGTTCATGTCGGTATGAGTGCTGTAAAGATGAGTACCTGCCCTGTTCAGCACCGAGCCTCCCATGGACGGAAAGAAGGCGACGCAACTGACCGTTCCCTTGACCGTGTCGATTCTGTACACGTCGAAGTTGCAGGTATAAACCGCGTACACGTAACGGTCATCCGGCGTGATGCCGATGATGGTGACCGGGTAGCCCTGCGCGCCGATTTTCTCGCGGTAGAACATTCTGCATGTGGTCGCGTCGACCACGTACACCTCGTCAATGCCACCGACGTACAAATGGGCTCCACTCGAACTGATTGCCAGTGATCTGGGGTCGGTGAAGCCGGGAATGTCGTGCTGCAGATAATTGATCGTGCCGATGGCGCAGATGGCTGTCGTGCCGATGCCGTCCGCCAGTGCCGAGGCGTATATACGGTCGTTCCCGGGACTGACCCCTAATACCAGCGACGCATTGGACAGGGTGCCCAGATCGAAATCGTTGACGACGCTGTAGTGTTGCGTCTCGATCTGGCGGATCATCCCTTCCAGCGCGTACTGGAACGACAGGTAAATGAACCGGCCGTCCGGGCTGCAGACAATCCTGTTGACGCTGCTGGAAGGAATGACCCGGATCACCTCGTGCGTGAGTGTGCTGATCACAAAGCACTTGTTGTAGCCCGCCGTATAGAGCCGCCTGCCGTCGGGACTGAGGGTGATATCGCCCGCCCCTGCCCCTTTGATACTACTCACCACACTCGATGTCCCGACATCAACCACGCTGATTTCTCTACCGTTTTCATGAGACACATAAAGCGTCTTTTCATCGGGGCTGACGACAATTTCCTTGGGCACGAAACCCAGCGGAATAATGCCCGTCAGCCATGCAAGGTCCAGCGGTACTCCTGCGCCGTCCGGATCTGCCATGTGGGTAAAAGCGTTTACGTCCTGAGATGCTTTTTTGTGCATGTCACTCACCTGTGAATAGGTCTCGCGAGACCGCCACGATGGGGGAAAGATAAGAAGGTATGGCCCCATCAACAAACGATGCGGCAATTGCACTTATGCCACTCGGATCCAAAAACCTCAGGTCATTGAATACTGGCCGAGACGGGTTGGGTACTGACAGAAATGACAGTTTGAGGCGGGCCAAACGTGGTGGCAAAAAGAGCTTTCAGAGGGTGAAACGCAACGCTGTCGGGGGCTGGAGCCGTCGCGGTGCAGGCATGTGCAGGTGGCTCACCATTGGTCAGCAACCTGCTCGACGCTGAATCACGAACTTTCGCGCAGCACCAGTTCGAACCCGAGGTCAACCCTGGCCTGCTGGGGTACGCCGTCGAGCAAACCCAGCAGCAACTGTGCGGCGCGCTGGCCGACTTCCTGTCGCGGGGTGCGAATGGACGTCAGGCGCGGCACCATGTGTGCCGAGCCCGGCAGGTCATTGAAACCCACCAGCGAGACCCGTTGCGGAATAGCGACGCCGAGGCGCAAGGCTTCCAGCGAAGCGCCCTGCGCCAGGTCGTCATTGCAGAAAAAAATACCGTCCACATCAGGGTGTTCATCCAGCAGCCGGGCGAACAGTTCGCCACCCAGGCCAATGGACGACGGCAGCGGTGTCGTGACTTGCAGTTGCGCGTCGAAACGGCCAGCGTCTTCCAGAACCTGACGAAAGCCCGCACCGCGCTGCAGTACCCGTGTGTCGAGCTGGGCCGCCACGTACGCGAGCCGCGTTCTTCCCCGGCCGAGCAAATGAAGGGCTGCCTGCGCGCCCGCCTGTTCCTGGGAAAAGCCGACACTGTAGGCGCCCTGACGAGGATCCAGCTCCATCATGTGCACACAGGGAATGCCACTGGTTTCCAACATCTGATGCGTCGCCGGCGTGCGGTCGAAGCCGGTGAGCAGAATGCCCCGCGGCCGGTTGACCAGATGGTTGCGCAGCAGCGTTTCCTCTTCCTCCGGGGAATAGTGATAGTTGCCGATCACCACATCCAGACCACGAGGGCGCAACACATCCTGAATGGCCTCCAGCGTCTCGATGAACAGCTGGTTCGACAGCGATGGCACCAGCACCACGACCGTCTGGCTGCAGGACGACGCCAGTGCCCGTGCTGCGGGGTTGGCGACATAGCCCAGGCTCTGGGCCGCCGCGCGGACCTTTTCAACCAGTTCCGGCGCAACGGTCGCGACGCCACGCAACGCACGGGACGCGGTAATAGGGGAAACCGCGGCAAGGCGGGCAACTTCATTGAGGGTCGGACGGCCGGTAGAGCGGGAACCAATGCGTATCATGCGTTGCCAACTAACATAGGGGTTGCCAAATGTGTCGAATGCCCCATAAGGTAGCGCTGTCTCATGGACCGTGACAACGCTTTATCGCTGGTTTCACATTTGCCGCCCGCGCCGGGTTGCCACGGAGAACAGCCTCCGATGTGTATTGTTGAACCCAAAACAACGACAAGAACTGGAACAGCCACGGCTGGACATGATGTCCACCGAACAAAGACAGCGCTGTCTCCAGATGAGGTGCCTACTGTGACAACTGCGAATACTGCTATTTCGGCCCTTGTGGTGATGGGTGTATCGGGCTGCGGCAAAAGCGCCGTGGGCGCCGAAATTGCGCTCAAGAGCGGAGGTCGCCTCATCGAAGGTGATGCCTTCCACCCACCCGCCAACATCAAGAAGATGAGCGCCGGAACGCCCCTCAACGACGACGACCGTGCCGGCTGGCTCACCCGCCTGGGCGAAGAAATGGTCGCCGCGCTCGCCCGAGGCGAACACCCTGTCCTGACCTGCTCGTCCCTCAAGCTGATTTACCGTCAGCGTCTGCGTGACGCCGTTCCGGGGCTGGGTTTTGTTTTTCTGGAACTGACCAAGGAACTGGCTGCCGAACGTTGCTCGCACCGTCCGGGGCATTTCATGCCCGCCAGTCTGGTCGACAGCCAGTTTGCAACGCTCGAGCCTCCGTACGGTGAACCTCTCACCCTGGTAGTCGATGCCACCCAATCCATCGAAGAGATTGGCACGCAAGCGGCAGCCTGGTGGAAAGATTCCCACGCCTGATAAAGGCGTGAGTGCAAAAGACAGCGCTGTCTTGCACACACGAAGCACGGATGGCGCTGGCAGTAGCTGGTAGCACCCTAGAATAATAACCGGAGAGACACCCATGTTCGGTATGACCCATGAGACGTTCCTGCTAGTCGATGCGTTGGTGACGATCGTCGGCCTTGTGCTGCTGATCACCCAATTCAAGGTTCACCCTTTCGTCGCGCTGACCTTGGCGGCTGGCTTTCTCGGCCTGACCTCCGGGATGCCGGTGGAAAAAGTCATGAAATCCTTCCAGGACGGCTTCGGCGGCGTACTGGGCTTTGTCGGCATCATCCTCGGGCTGGGCACGATGCTCGGCAAGCTGATGGCCGATTCGGGCGGCGCGGATCAGATCGCGCAGACCCTGATCCGCACCTTCGGCAAGCAGAAGGTGCACTGGGCGATGATGTTTTCCGCGTTTCTGGTGGGCATCCCGCTGTTCTTCGAAATCGGCTTCGTACTGTTGATTCCGCTGGTCTTCATCGTCGCGCGTCGCACCGGTGTGTCCATCGTCAAGATCGGCATCCCGCTGCTGGCAGGTCTTTCGGCCGTGCACGGTCTGGTTCCGCCGCATCCGGGCCCGCTTCTGGCCATCGGCATCTTCGGCGCTGATATCGGCAAAACCATTTTCTACGGCCTGATCATCGCGCTGCCGACCGCAATCATTGCCGGCCCGATCTATGGCAAGTGGATCTCCAAATACATTCCCGGTACGCCTTCGCAGGAATTGATGGACCAGATCGCCAAGGAATCGAGCACCGAGAACCTGCCAGGCTTCGGCATCACGCTGGTGACGATCCTGCTGCCGGTGTTCCTGATGCTGCTCAAGACCTTTGCTGACGTTGCGCTGCCGGAAAGCAACATGTTCCGCATCTGGATGGACCTGATCGGTCACCCGATCACCGCCCTGCTCGCCGCGCTGCTGCTGGCGTTCTACACCTTCGGTGCCGCACGCGGCTTTGATCGTTCCAAGATCATGAAACTGCTGGATCAGAGCCTGGCTCCGGTCGCAGCCATCGTGCTGATCGTAGGCGCCGGTGGTGGTTTCAAACAGATGCTGGTCGCCAGCGGCGTGGGTGACGTGATCGGTCACATGGCGGTACAGGCGCAGATCAATCCGATCATGCTGGCCTGGCTGGTGGCTGCGGTGATTCGTGTCGCAACCGGTTCGGCGACCGTTGCGACCATCACCGGCGCAGGCATCGTGGCTCCGGTAGTGGGTCTGATTCCAGGCGTGAACCGCGAGTTGCTGGTGCTGGCCACCGGCGCGGGTTCGCTTATCCTGTCGCACGTGAACGACGCAGGCTTCTGGCTGGTCAAGCAGTACTTCAACATGACAGTGGCCGAAACCTTCAAGACCTGGACTGTGATGGAAACCATCCTTTCGGTCGTCGGCCTGATCTTCATCATGTTGCTGTCCATGGCGCTTTAAGCTCAAAACGTCCAGCACCTTCGCGGGTCGGCAGGCCCGCGAAGTTGGAACGCCTCCCTCCTCGACCCTTCTGATTTTTCCCGCCTGTTCCTTTATCCCGTTTCCTGTCCGGCGCGCCCCTACATAACCCGCCTTTGCTGCCGACAACATGACAGAGCGATTCGATTCGTGTCTGCGAAACCTGTCTGAAAGCTGTTTCCTACGAAGGCCTACAGCGCTTTCAATTGAATTTTCGGAAAGCTCAGGCAATGTTTCAAAGTCATGCCTACGCTTAGGAACAAAGCAGCATCAGACCGCCCAATCGCTTCCAGCGCAGTCATGGCAAAGCCGATTTGTGCGCAGAATCACGTTACTTTTTAAGTTACACCAGTAAATACGGGCATTCTCAGGCCAAAACGGGCAGAATTGGCGCACTCGTCGTACCGTGGATGCAAATCCCGATGACAAGAAAATGAACCGAGGGAATTAAATTCACCACCGCAACGTCATAAGACGGATGCATTTGGATGCACTCGGCAACAATCACCACGCAAAGGCAAACGCCAGCCTCTTGAGAGAGGCGTTTTCAAGAGGCCATCAAGGAAAAGATTATGTTGATACTCACTCGCAAAGTTGGCGAAAGCATAAATATCGGTGACGAGATCACCGTGACGATTCTTGGCGTTCAAGGGCTTCAGGTCCGGCTGGGCATCAATGCACCCAAAAATGTGTCTGTACACCGTGAAGAGATCTACAAACGCATTCAGGCAGAACTGGCTCCAAACCAGGACCCACAATAACTCCCTCGCCACACCCCCTTATTCAATGCTGATCTGCCCTCGCGGCGGGTCATCAGCCGTACGGCGTCTTTCATGACGCCGTTTTTTATGCCTGCCGTTCTCCGCGCGCCGCGGCACGACCACTGGTCACCCTCTCGGAACATCGCCAAAAAAACACCAGTCGACTCTCTGCAAGCAAGCACATCGATGCCAGCCCGTAGTATGCAGTGAGCCGAGCATTCTCTTTATCTGGGGACAGAAACGGTGAATGATGATGGTGACTACCAACGAAACTTCCATGAGCGGCAATGCCCATACCGCCAGCACGAGCGGCCAGGATCATCTGCGTGGGCTACAGGATGACGATCAGGGCAACGCACATGGCAACGCAGAAAATGTCGCCCGACAGGGAGGCGAACAGTTCGAGCAGTACCGCGACAGCGCTGCAGAGCAGATAGAGAACCTTGCGCAGAATGCTCAGTCAGCCGCGCAGCAGATTGACAGCAATGACACACTGGGCCTGTCGGGGTATGTCACGGACATGGCGCAGGCCATGACCCGCCTCGCCGACAACCTGCGCAACAAGAGCGCCGAACAACTGCTGCAAGATGCAGGCAGGCTCGCCCGGGAGAATCCGGTCCTGTTCATCAGCGGCAGCGTCGCACTCGGCCTGGGCCTGTCGCGGCTGCTGAAAGCGACTACTGCTTCGAGCGACGCCCACTCCGACACGACCCTCTCCGAAGGCTCGACATCAGGCGCATCGACATCCGGTTCGCCCAGCCCGGGCGATCTGACAGACGTTGATTCGGCGGCCCCTTATGACCCCATCAGTCCGTCGGCGCTGGCCGCCGAAGAGATGGTCGCGACTCATCCCCACGACAATGACGTTCTGCACAGCGCACGCCCGGGAACGGGGATCCCTGACACTCCGGCCATGACTGAATTCAACGACGACCTGGACGATGAAGTGACGCGTGATGGCTCGCCCAGGTCCGGCTTGTCCAAAGGAGACGTGTGATGAGCACCACACCCAATACTCAGCAGGACAGAAACCCTGAAAATGAAACGTCGGTGCTGAGCCTGATCCGCCAACTGGCGCATGAAGTGCCTGCGTTGGTCAGCAAGGAAATGGCGTTGGTGAAAGCCGAGTTCCGAGAGTCGATTCAGGCCACCAAGCAAGGGGCGACTACCGTCGGCATCGGCGCTGTCGTGATGCTGGGCGGTCTGATCATGGTCCTCATGGCCGCCGTTTACGCCCTGAGCTACGTTATGGAACCCTGGCTGGCCGCCCTGATTGTCGGTGTCGCTGCTCTGGTCGTCGGTTTTTTCATGGTTCAGGCGGGCAATAAAAAGCTCGATGCCTCGAACCTGATTCCAGAGCGCACCACCGGCACCCTGCAAAAAGACAAGGAAGCCATTCAGAGGAAAGTCTCATGAGCATCGACAGCAGCTTCGACACACCTGAACATTTTGAAGAAGTGTCGCAAAAGAGCCCGGAAACCCTGGAGCGGGAAATCGATCAACAGCGTTCCAGCATCGGCAATATCGTCGATGCGCTGGAAAAGAAAATGTCGCCCGGCCAACTGGTCGATCAGGCTCTGGCCTATGTGAAGGATAACGGCGGGGAGTTTTTCGGCAATCTGGGCCAAAACGTCAAGGCCAATCCTGTGCCTGCGGTACTCACCACCGTCGGCGTGCTCTGGATGATGATGGGCAGCAATCGTCCGGCATCTGCGGGCTACTCCGGCAATTCGTCAGTATTGAGCAGCGTCAGTGATCGGGTCGGCAGCGTGGCTGGCTCAGTAAGCGACGGCCTGGGCAGCGCAAAGGCACGCGTACAGGAAACCGTGGCGCACTTGAAGGACACGGCCAGCAAAGTCAAGGACAAGACATCTCAGATGACCCACAGCATGCGCGACACGTTATCGGGCAGCTCCGACTCGATGCAGGACGCAGGCCAGCCCCTTCAGGAACAGCGTGAGCGAATCAAGAGCGGCACGCGGCACCTGATCAACGAGCAGCCTCTGACGTTAGCGGCCATGGGCATCGCCGTGGGGGCTCTTATCGGTGCAGCACTGCCTGCCACGACGAAGGAGAAACAGATCATCGGCCAGGCACGGGAGAAACTCAGAGGAAAAAGCAGCCCTGAATCGACCTCGACGTCCACCCCGACTTCCGGTAACTACAGCACTCTGCCCGGCGCCGGTCAGGATGGCGGCGGTGCGGGCACGTCGTTCGCCGGAGACCGCCCTACATCGCCGGGACTCGGTTGACGGTGTAATGAAAACACGTGAGCGGCCCCTTTCCGGGGCCGTTTTTCATGATCTATCCGGCGTTGCTCAGACAGCGTTACCGTCTAGATTTCGGAAAGACGCTGGACGATTCGATCCTTCACCAGCAGGCGCTTCTCCTTGAGCTTCTTCAATGCGTCATCGCCGATACCTCCTGCTGATCCTTTTTCGGCATTCAGCACTTCGACGTCGGCGCTTTCATAGTCATTGAGCAACTGCTGAAGCCTGGCATCCCGCCTGCCTCGCTCGGCGACCTCGTCTCGGGTCAAGCTCAAATCCGCGAACAAATCGTGTTTGACTGGCATGAGTAGCACCTCCAAATGACTACTTGAATGCAGGGAGTAGCCGCGACGATTCAATACCTCACGGCTGTTCCCGAATGCGGCGTGCTTCGTACGCCCTGACATGGGTGCAGGCAACTTCCAGCACCGACAGTTGATTCGAAGCGACACCCAGAGCGTTACGCCTGACCAGCATATCGCCCAGAATCTGTTCGACCTCGGTGGGTGCACCCCGTTCGATGTCTCTCATCATCGAGGCCGTGAGTGTCGAGCCACGTGCCGTCAGCAGTTCAATCTGAGCGTGACGCACTTTTGCATCCAGCGGATAACCGACCGCCAGTGCGATCGCTGCGCATTCGGACAGTGTCTTCAGGATCAACCCTTCTCCGCCTGCCTCCAGCACATCGCCGATGGCTGCGCGCATGCTTGCAGTGACCGCCGCCAGCGCGGCGATGAAACACCACTTGTCCCACATGGCCTGCACGATGTGCTGACTGAGACTGGCTTCGAACCCCGCGTCGGCCAGTGCCTCGGCAACCCGCAGAATACGCGGAGTCAAGGCGCCGCTCAGTTCGCCGAATGACAACTGGTGCATCTCGTTCAGGTGCAGAATCGCCCCGGTCGAGTCGCGGTCCACAGAAATCAGACACTGCCCGCCCAGCACCGCCTCCTTGCCGAAACGCTCGGTCAGGCGATCAAGGTGAGCCATGCCGTTGAGCAGCGAAAGGATCGAGGTCTCAGGCCCGACTGCCGGTTCAAAGGCGTCGATTGCCGAGTCCAGGTCGAACGCCTTGCAACTGAGCAGAATGAGGTCAAAAGGATCAGCCAGCCGGTTGGCCAGTACATAAGGAGGCGACGGGTACTGAAAGTTGCCGTGCGGACTGCGCACGACGAGCCCGTCACGGTCCAGCTCTTCCGCCCGGCCCGGCCGGACCAGAAAGGACACCTGACGCCCGGCCTCCAGCAACCGACCACCGAAATAGCCACCAATGGCCCCTGCCCCAACGATCAAGATACGCATGGCTCTGGATCTCCTGGTTGTGCTGCGTTTCAGAACGCTGGCAGCGTTCAACCACCCTGGCTGCAGGGACGTCGCCACGCACCACGTCTGCCATCAGGCCTGAAAACGGGGTTCCAGCTGCATGAACCCGGCCATGCATGAAGTATCGACGGCAGACGCCTTTTGTTGCAATCGCGCGGTGACGGCCTGAATCACAGCCCGACTGGCATCATGATGAAATTGCCAGACACCGTAGATTCTTCCATCGAACGACGGCTCGCTGCCCAATCGAGGATCTGCCCCCAGACCGGCACCCAGACCGAACAGATAAAGCCCTTTCAATCGTCGCCCGTTTTGATCCATCGGGCACCCCGCCGGATCTGAATCCAGGCCGCCCTTGGCCTCACGCAAGGTGATCAGAGTGCCGTCGCCGTAACGCATCACGGGCAACTGCGGCTGATAACCGGAACATTGCACCACCACACTCGACTCGGCCAGCGCGCTTTTGGCTTTCTCGAACGCACCAGCGGGCCCTTCCCGCGTCTGCAACAGTTGGACCCGTACGCCGGTTTTGCCGATACGGCCGTTGTTCAGCGCCTCGCGACCGATGTCCAGCGCCCGGTAGCGCAGCCCACCGGAGCGATTGATGCGCCCGGAAACCGGACACACATCCAGTTGAGCATCGAATACATAGCCCGCAGCGTCCGCATGTTCGGCACTTTCGTAAAACAGTCTGATCCGGGTTCGATGGATCAGCGTCAGCTCTTCGAGCCCCGCGAATTCCAGAGCATCAGCCAGGTTTTCCAGGATGGAAAAGGCACTGTGCGAACCGCCGACCACGCTGATGCGACCCCCACTGGCCAGCGCAAGTGCAAACACTTCGCGCAATTGCACGGCATTCATGCGCAACAGCCGGTCGGCGCTTTGAATATTGGTAGCCGGTGACAGTGAAATCCCTTGCTGCGCAAGGCTTGCGATCAGATGCCGGGGATCCTGACGCCCGCCCAGATTGAGTACCAGCGTCTGGCACCTGACGAGCCTGACGCAACCTTCCGCCTCTACCGTGAGGCAGAATTCGTCATCTTCGCTGACCACTTCGATGATGGTCGTGCTGCGCCAGATTTTCACCCCGTAACAGCGCGTCAAGTGCTCCAGCACCAGTCGCGAGGCTTCGGCCATCAGTTGCCCCACATCCGACAACTGCGGGGCACTCTGGGCCTGACCGCGAATACGCCAATAGGCCGGTGAATATTCCAGCGGCTCGAAGATCTCACGCAAGGCCGGGTCACGCAGGCAATCTATAAAAACATCGCCTACCGAGTTGGCGGTGATCCGGTATTGTCCCAGTGCACCGGTACCCGGTCTGTCACTGGCATCGATGACAATCAGCCCGCTCGCGGCAATGTCCGCCAGCGTGCCGCTTTTCAGGGCGTTGAACAGAAAGCCCATACCGGCAAGCCCCGCGCCGCCGACGACACAACCGCAGACTGTTTCCGAAGGTTTTTCAAACATGATGATGCTCCATCGTCGTAGCTAAACGTTGGTGCATTCCAGAAGTTCTGGATGATCGAATACCTGGCCAGCACTGCAAACCAGCGTCCATGCACAATTAAAAAAAGAGAACACGACAACACGACAAACAGCGCACGCGCAGCATCGTCAGAACCCGGCTGAAGGCCCCGCTGTTTTTTATAAATAGAAATGAGCCGTTACATACGCTGACCGGGACGGCGATCCACCCGATACCTGAACCGTTGAAAAAAACAATGCGCCACGCTACCGCCGAACCGTCGAATGAGGTTTAACGCCAGGTAGTTGATCAGAAGGGTTTAAGCACAACGAAGCGGGTGGATTGAAAGAATAGTTGCAAAGAAACGATGAAGTGTCAAATAAGCCGCAGCCGCATTAAAACGCGCTGGCCGCGTCGCAAGTACCTGATTTTAAATGACTGCACGTTTCAGCCAGGTAAAAATATTAATCACGGTGTTCACGAGCACGCCATGAATGACGTTTATTTTTTTGATGATGCATTGTAAAACTCGCGCTAAATCCAGCGCCGGGATATTGACTGACGCAGACCGTGAGCGGTGCATGAACGGGCGAAGACGTGCGGGCAAGACAACCCTGAACAGGGACGGAGTGCCAGCAGGAAAAAGGTGTTCCGACCTGAACAGATCGGAACGGGGACGCCGTGTGCAATACGCTACGCCGACGCAGATGCAGTCAGGCGGTCAGGCGGTCAGGCGGTCAGGCGGTACGGTATTGCTTCTGCCGGACACCATGGGAGCTGGGCTCGTCACGCAGTTCGCTGCGCAGTTCCGATACCAGATTCGATATGTCGCGAGGGCTTTTCAACCCGTGCGCAGAGATACCGGTCACCAGCAATTCAACCCGGCCTGAATCCGGGTCATTGACCTGCACCGTCATGAAATAGTCCGGTGCAATCGTACAGGTACAACGCAACGGTAAAAATGCACTTTCGACGATACTGCGCAGTTCCAGAGTAGACAGTCCACTCGCGATCATTTTCCATCTCCTTATTGTGTAAGCGCTGCCGGACCCCAGCAGATTACTGTCGCTATTTATAGTTAATTAACTGAAACCAGGCACACCCTTGCCTGCCAATTAATTGTCGCCACTTACTTGATCCTTGACGCTCTTTATACGCCAGCCTCTATCAACTCGGCAACGTGCAGCGTAGATCACGCCCTGCCACGACGGATGTGTTTATTTGTAAACAATTTCAGAAAAAACGATTCACTCTATGTCTTCAAGCGGCGAATAGCATGATCTGCGTCATTAAAGAGATATTGCGCTGATTTTTACATTATCACGGGGTGACGAACGGTCATAAAAATGGTTGGTTCTGTTCACTTATGAAACATCTCAAACACACTTTTCTGACCCTGGCGACGGCTTGCAGCCCACGTGATTCGCCGAGGGGAAAAGGTAGCTTGCGCGAGGCGGTCGGCACACTGACTCTGCAATCAGTGCCCTGTATTGGCGCGCAGCGTCGCGGGATGCATGCCCACGCGGAGCGATGGGCACGATCAGGGTCGAGTCAGACGTGTGTGTAGCGACGCACGATGCGTCCGGCGTCACTCCACGGATCTGGGCAGACGGAAGTGGATAACCGCAACCCGTGCACCCTGTTTGTCACGTCGCTCTTCAATGGCATAAGGGCGGAAACCCATGCGCGGGTAGAACAGCAGGCCCGGAACGTTATGGTTGTAGCAGGACGCAATCAGCTCGGAGGCTTCGTGCTTGTCAAAGGCAATGTCCATCATGCAACTGATCATGTAGCGCCCCACGCCTCGGGACCGGGCCTTGGGGGCAATGATGACGTTACCCAGCGCGCAACGACCGCGAAAATCACAGCGGGAGAAATTGGCATACCCCACCACTTCGCCATCCATTTCGATCACGATGGAGTCGTAGCGAGTCTCCAGCGCGTCCGCCAACTGGGCTGGCGTAAACGGATAAGTGGCCCGGGGAAACATGTAGAACAGCTCGTCGGCATTCTGGGGCAGCTCACAGACGATCGGAATGTCTTTTTCTTCCAGGGGGCGATGTAGAAACATTGAGCGGTAACCTCTTGAAGAAATTGAAGAACCTACAGAGCAGGTTAGCCATGAAACTGCGATTTCGGCGCCTCCAGGCGACAGAAATACAGCGCCCTTGCGCCTACAGCATAATCCGCGGCTATCAAAAAGCGCTAATTCAATAGCAAACCGGACTAAAAACAGCCGATGGATGCGTTGCCCTGACATCGGCTGATGCAAACCACTGAATAAGGAGGATTTCAGGATTTTGGTGTTATCCGTTGTTAGCCGCGGGTGGCGTCGAAGGGAACGTCTTGAAAGGTCGCCTCCCTTGAAATTGAAAATCGCCTCCCGACCTTTCTCGATTGACTGACGCAATATCCTGTAACCGATATTTCCCCTCGGGTATTGCAACGCCTGGACGGAAACGGCATTTATTTCATTTTGTTTACTGGAATACATACCCTCATGCCCTCTTTCCCTCTTGTCCGTCTCAAGGCACATCCTTTCAGGTGGTTGTGCATGATCGCGATCATCGTCGGTCTGCCAGTCGGTTGCGCGGTGCTGGAGCACAAGGAGCGCGAGCTGGTGTTCCGTATCGAGCCGGGCACCGCCAGCTGGTACAGCGGCCTGCCCGCCGATGTTCAGGAGATGGAACTCAAGACGCCCGATTTCGGCACTTCGCAGAACATTCACGCCTGGTGGTGGCCAGCGCCACGCAAGGACGCACCGGCGGTGTTGTATCTGCACGGCTCACGCTGGAACCTGACGGGCCAGTTGTTCCGCATCGAACAGCTCAGGGCACTGGGGTTTTCGATTCTGGCCATAGATTACCGGGGCTTTGGCCAGAGCATGGGGCAGCTGCCCTCCGAAAAGACGGTGTACGAAGACGCGCGCATTGCCTGGGAACGCCTCAAGCAGTTGCAACCGGATCCACAGCGTCGGGTGATCTACGGTCACTCACTCGGGGGCGCAGTCGCCGTGGACCTGGCGGCGGAACTGGGTCGCGAAGCGGAGAAGGACCAGACGCCAGTGGCGGCACGGGGCCTGATCATCGAATCCACCTTCACCAACCTGGCAGACGTCGCCACGGCGATCGCCAACACGTCGCTGCCGGTTCGCTGGCTGTTGTCGCAGAAATTCGATTCGGTCGACAAGATCGCCGACATCCACATGCCTGTGCTGATCGTGCATGGCACCGATGATCGTTATGTCCCTGCCCGGTTCAGCGAAGAGCTGTTCGAGGCCGCACGAGAGCCGAAGAACCTGTTGCTGGTGCCCGGCGGTACGCACAACAACAGCATGCGTCTGGGGAACCAGGCTTACAGTCAGGCGATACAGACATTACTGAAAACGCCCTCGTCATCACCTCAGGTCACCAAAAAGGGCGATATGCCGAAACACGCAGGCTAAACCCCGGGAAGACCTGCATACGGCACTCATGGAACGATAGACATCCGTGGCGGCAGGCGATAGCGTCGGCGTTCCCTGCTTCAGGACTGCGCCATGCATCGCGTTATCGAGTACTCGGACGACCAGCACCGTCAGGCGGTCATCGATCTCTGGACAGCCGTTTTCGACGACGGCGCTCCGCACAACCGCCCGGCTCTGTCGATCGACATGAAGTTGTCGGTGGAAGACCGACTTTTCTTTGTCGTTCTCGTTGACGGCTGTCTGGCAGGCACCCTGTTGGCGGGCTATGACGGGCACAGGGGCTGGCTCTACTCGGTGGCGGTCGATCCCGCTCATCGTGGACGCGGGCTGGGAAGCGTGTTGGTCAGGCATGCGGAACAAGCGCTCATCGGGCTTGGCTGCCTGAAGATCAATCTGCAGATTCGTACCAGCAACGAAGCCGTCAAAGCCTTCTATGCAGCACTGGGCTACGTTCAGGAACCCCTGATCAGCATGGGCAAGCGGATCCCGTTCAATCCCGACACAAAAGCGTAGGAATCCGATACACGTTACGTCAGGCAATTCCCTCATTTACATGAGAATTAATATCAAATTACAATTATTGCTATTAACGTCCTGACAGAGCATTTCCTTTGAGCACCTTCCATCGCCCTCGCCGCCCCGGCCCTTTTCTGCTGTCCGCAATGTCCCTGGCCATGTGCTCGGGCGGTACGGCACATGCAGCAGATGCTGCAATGTTGCCCGCGACGCAGGTATCTGCCGCCGCTACCCAGAACGAGGAAGGCTACAGCGCACAAAGCGCCAGTACCGCCAGCAAGAGTGACGTACCGCTCAAGGAAGAAGCGCAGACGGTCAATGTGGTGACCCCCCGGACCATCGCCGACTACAACGTGCGCTCGCTGGACGACGCCATGAAGTTCGTCAGCGGCGTCAGTCAGGGCAATACGCTGGGCAACACCAAGGACTCACTTGTCAAACGCGGCTTCGGGACCAATGACGATGGATCGATTCTGCGTGACGGCGTGCGCTCGGTGGTTTCCAGGAACTTCAGCGCGACCACCGACCGGGTCGAAGTACTCAAGGGTCCGGCCTCGCTGTTGTACGGCGCGATGGAGCCGGGCGGCCTGATCAACGTGATCAGCAAACAGCCGCAGTACGTGCAGAGCACGACGTTGAGCGGTTCGGCGTTCAGCGAAGGTGGCGGCAGTTTTGGCGTTGACACCACCGGCCCGCTGGGCGACAGCGGCCTGGCCTATCGTCTGGTTGCCGAACGCCAGAGCGAAGATTACTGGCGCAACTACGGCGTCGATCAGCACACGCTGATCGCACCGTCGCTGTCCTGGACCGGCGAGCGTGCAAGCCTCACGCTTGCCTACGAGTACAACGATTATGTCAGCCCGTTCGACCGCGGCACTGTATTCAGCGGCGGGCATCCGACCGATGTCAGCTACAACAAGCGTCTGGATGAAAAATGGGCCAACACCGTTGGCATCAGCGAAACGGCGACTGCGCGTTTTGAATACCAGCTCAGCGACGACTGGAAGACCCGCCTGACCTATGGCTGGAACAATGACCGCTACAGCCTTTCCATCGCCCAACCCAGCACCCTGTCAGGCACAGGCGTGCTGCGTCGTCAGGCCAACGGCGGGCATTACGACTATGAAACGCGTTATGCCAGCTGGGACTTCATCGGCAAGCAGGACATCCTCGGGCAAGAGCACGACCTGCTGATCGGCGCTGAACAGGAGGACTCCGACAAGTTTCGCGGCAAGACGTACCGCAACACCGCACAGAACGGCTTCAACATCTTCAACCCGGTCTATGGCGGCCTGGCTGAACCGAGTGTGGTCAACCAGCCCACCAGCAACCTGAGTAATCAGCTGACCTCGTCTTCGCTTTATGTGAAGGACAACTGGCACCTGAACGACCGCTGGATTCTGGTGCTCGGCGGTCGCTATCAGCATTACGACCAGTACATCGCCCAAGGCCTGGGTGCCAGCCGGGCTGTGAATCTGGACAAGAATGATGACGTGTTCCTGCCCATGGCGGGACTGGTGTTCAAGGTCAATGAAGACCTCTCGCTGTATGGCAACTACAGCCGCTCGTTCGTGCCCAACGAAGACGTGAACGATGACGGCACCACCTTCGATCCCGAGGAAGGTCGCAGCTACGAAGTCGGTGCCAAATACGCGCTCGCGCCAGGCCTGGACTTCAACATGGCCGTGTTCGATATCGAGAAGAAGAACGTCGTCACTCCAACCGGCGTGACGGGTGTCAGCGAGGCGGCTGGCAAGGTCGGTTCAAGGGGTGTGGAGCTGGACGTGACCGGTCGCATCGCCGAGCGCTGGGATATGATCGGCACCTACGCCTACACCCACACCGAAGTGCTGGATGACCCGAGCAACGAAGGCAATCGCCTGAGCCAGGCGCCGAAGCACACAGCGAGCCTGTACCTCACGCATCACCTGCAGGTGCCTTCAGGTCTGGGCGACTGGCACGCCGGTGGTGGCGCACGCTACGTGGGCGAGCGCGCCGGGGATGACGCCAACTCGTTCTACATGAGCAGCTACACCGTGGCCGATGCATTTCTGCGCTGGGATGTGCCGATGGCCGGTTACAAGACCCGTCTGCAGTTGAACGTAGATAACCTGTTCGACAAGCAGTATTACCCGTCCAGCACTGGCAGCCAGTTGCAGGTCAACGTGGGTGAGCCACGCACCGCGCGGCTCAGCGCCAGCGTCACCTTCTGATAAGGGTGAAGGGGCTGGATCCGCTCCAGCCCCTTCAGCCTGCTCAGATAAGACCTTTACCCGCCGCGTCTTCAAGCGCGCTGCGCGCCAGATCCCTGATGACCTTGTCGCTCGACTCGTTGAACGGCAGGGCAAAGATCAGCACCAGGTGCATCCAGGTGGTGAGTTTTTCCTGCTTGCTGACCTGCCCCAGCTTCTTGCCTTCACCATCGCGGAAGGTCAGTTCCAGCGACAGGGTGTTGTCGACCTTGTTCGGGATCAGAAAGAACGTGAAACCGGTCAGGAATGCCAGGCCAAGACTGCCTTCTTCGTGATTGCGCAAGGTTGCCGTGACGTAGAGATCGGACGGCTCCCGCTCAATGCTTACGTTGCTGAAACGCTGACTGCCCTGCAGCTCTTCCTTCAACAACTTCTCCAGCGCAGCAATGTTGGTGCCGCTATTGGCGCGATCTTCGTTCAGCGCATGTTCGACCTGCACCTTGAGATAGGCCGCCGGTTTGACCTTGGACGATGTTGCCGGAGGCCATTGCGAAGCCTGCACCAACTCATGGTTCGAATAGGTCATGCAGCCTTGCAACGACAGTGAAAACAGCACAGCCAACAGCATGAAAAACTTGTTCATTCGAAATTTCCCTTTCAACGAGGCAATTGGCCGGTGGCATCGACCAGCAGCGTCTCGACCAGATCAGTCAGTTGATTGGCTCCCATGGAAGGGTTGAAATAATCGCGGTCCCAGAGCCCGGTGTTCACGTCGCGCTTGAACGTCTTTTGCGACAGTGCCAGTTGCTTGCCGTGGCTGTCGTTGATACGCAGTTCCGCCGCCAGATCATAGGCGTCGACGTAGATCGGGCCGTTGACCCAGATCCAGATCGTCAGCGTCAGCAGAGCGCCGGGGAAATACGCCGGGTGTGGCGTACGCTTGCCTTTGAGAGACGTGAAATTGAAGGCCAGTTCGACATCCTTTTCGCCCAGCTTCGCCGGAAAAACGATCATCTTCTGGAAATACTCGCCACGCTCGACGTGCGCACCGATCTGTGCCGTGAGCTGCGAACTGATGTTTCGCTTCTGAAGCTCATCGATGGCCGGATCAGTGATCTTCACATCCTTGATCATTGCCCCGACCGGCAACGTATTCTCGACGGCCTTGGCGGGAAGACCAATGGGCCCTGCGGGCACGAAAGATACACACCCGGTCAACACCAACCCCATCAGTGCGATGGCGGCGTACTGCAGCTTGTTCATTTAACGTCCTTGAAGATGTCGCACCCGCGACACCCGAAGCAAATATTGATGGCATGCCACGGGACTTGCCGATCCATGGCATGCGAGAAGAGATAGCACTATGCTATCTCGAGCGAGATTGTAACCAATTTGCTTCAGGCGTGCCTGCTCTCGCAGAGCGCAGAGACGGCGCAGGTCAGGCGGCCTCCTGCCGGGCGTGCATTCAGTCAGAAAGATTGACCATGGGTGTCGTGCAGACGATCCGATACAAGAAACGGCTCAGTACTTGATCCGGTAGATGTTTATGACTTTCTCGTTGTAGAACAGGTACTCGACCTTGCCGATGAACGCGCTTTTTTCCAGCCAGTCGTTCGGCCCCAGGGGCACCTGAAACTGTGGGGTGCAGGTGCATTGATAGTGCCCGTCGGAAATGGGCCATACGCCGTTCTGAAGCTGCTCCTGCCCGACCTCGTCCATGACCAGCACCCCTTTGCTCTCCACGTTGATCAGCTCGCCCATTCGGGTTCGCAAAGTGAAGCGCGCATTGAAATAGGCAAGCTCGCTGGACAGCTCGACAAAAAAATCACTGCCACCCGGCAGCACCGAACCCCGAATATTCTCGCCCTCGAACTCGCCGCCGATGATGGAGCTGTTACTGCGCAGACCATCGCTGCAGATTCCCATCAGCGTAGGAGCATCCGTCTTCAAGGTAATCGACAGGACTTTCTCCAGCAGCGGTGCCCTGGCGATTGCCACTTCACGAACGGATGGCTTGCAAGGCTTCTTGAAGTCGATGATGTTCACGGGTCTGCTCACTCCACTATTCGGTCAACACTGCAGTTGGGGCCAGAAGCTTTATAGCTCAGGCATCTGCCGGGTTCGGCATTGATGCGGCGGCGTTTATTTGAGGCTTCGTTTCCAGTAAGCTCCTCGGAGACGAAATAAATCGTACCGAACGGTTCAGTTTTAGTCCACGTTAATTTGCGTGACACAGGCAAACGAAGATTCCCTGAAGGATTGAGGATTTAAATGAAGGTGCGTACCGAAGCTCGCCGTGAAGCCATCATTGATGCGGCAGCCAGCGTTTTCCTCGAAATGGGCTACGAGCGCACTTCGATGAACGAAGTCACCAAGCGAATGGGCGGCTCCAAGGCAACGATCTACAGCTACTTCCCGTCAAAAGAAGATCTCTTCATCGCCGTGGTTGATCGGCATGCCACGTCTCATCTGGCAGAAGCCGTATCGGAGCTTGCGACCTATGGCGAAAAGGATCTGAACCTCAGAGCCTTGCTCAGCCGCTTTGGCGAGCGAATGCTGGCGGTGCTGATCAACGACAACACAGTGCTGGCGGTGTATCGGATGGTAGTCGCCGAGTCGGGTCGTTCTGAAATCGGCATGATGTTCTATGAATCCGGGCCACGCCAGTGCATGCAAACCATTTCCTCCCTGATGACCCAGGCCATGCAGAACGGACAACTTCGCAAGACCGACCCTGAGCTTGCAGCGCTTCAGCTAACTTCACTGCTTACAGCGGAAACTGAAATACGGCTCTATCAGCAAAGCCCGCAGCCACTGGGCTGCGAGCAAATTCGCACCATGGTAGATCGGGCGGTCGAAACCTTCCTGCTGGGCATGGGCCAACGCTGAGTTACCGTCACGCATAACTGACAGCCCTTCTGCCTGACGCTTCAGGCGCTCTTTTTCAGAGACCGCGCATCTCCAGCCACTGGGCTTTACCGATGCGCGGAGCGCTTTATATTGCACTTGTCATCAAGAAAACCTCCATGCAGGCGATAGGCTTTCTAATCACCCATGGAGAAGGCACATGTTCTTGCGCAAACTCAACCTCGCACCTCGCTCGGCTTTATGCTTCGGTTTGTTCTGCCTCATGATTGTCGCACTGGGACTGCTCGCGTTGCGACAAGCCGCCATTCTCAACGAAGCGGAAAAATTCATCGAAACCAATGTACTGCCCAGCGTCAAGCTGCTCGGTATGCTGGACCGTGAGTTTGTCGGTATCCGCGGTAACAACGCCCGTCTGCGCAATCCACTGGAGCCCCAGGAACGCAGAGCCAAGGCGCTGAACGACATCAAACAATCGCGGGTCCTGATCGCCGACTACTCGAACTCGTTGGGCAAACTGATTGTGACGCCACAGGGGCGCGAGGGATTTGACGCACTCAACAAGGCCAACGCCGACTATCAAGTCAATCAGGACCGTTATCTGGCCTCGATCGCTGCGGGCGACCTGGAAACCGCTGTCGCCATCTCCAACAACGAGATGAAGAACGCCGCCGATCAGGTGGAGTCCTCGCTGAAGAACCTCATCGGCATCAACGACAAAAAAGCCGAGAGAGCGGGTGACAACGCTGAATCGGCCTACAGCCAGACCCTGTGGCTCGTGGGGATCTTCATCGCGGTCGGCGTTACAACCACGCTGTTGCTTGCCTGGCTCTATACCCGCAGCCTGACCGGTCCCATTGGCGATTCCCTGAAAATAGCCGAACGCATTGCAGCCAACGACCTGAGCAAGAACATCACGGTCGAAGGCAGCGACGAAGCGGCCAAACTGATTGCCGCACTGGCGACCATGCAGACCAATCTGCGCAGTGCGCTGACCCTGATCGGCGACTCATCGACTCAACTGGCGGCCACCTCCGAAGAAATGCATGCCGTGACCGAGGATGCGTCGCGCACCATTCTGCGTCAGAGCAATGAAATCGAAATGGCGGCGACGGCCGTCAACGAGATGAGCGCTGCGGTCGAAGAAGTGGCCAGCAATGCGGCCTCTGCCTCTCAGGTCACGTCGCAATCCAGCACCGCGGCCATGGCCGGACGTGCCCAGGTCGATGAAACGGTTTCGGCGATCAACCTGATGGTGTCCAAGGTTCAGGTCACCTCGACCGAGGTGCAGGGTCTGGCGGTCATGGCCACCGACATCAGCAAAGTGCTGGACGTGATCCGCGCCATCGCCGAACAGACCAACCTGCTGGCGCTCAACGCCGCCATCGAGGCTGCTCGCGCCGGTGAAGCAGGTCGAGGTTTTGCCGTGGTCGCAGACGAAGTGCGGGCGCTTGCTCACCGCACCCAGCAGTCGACCCGGGAAATCGAGCAGATGGTCAGTTCGATTCAATCCGGCACCGGCAACGCAGTGACCGCCATGGAACAGACCAGCTTTCAGGCTCAGAAGACCCTGGACATGGCCAATGGCGCAGGCAAGGCGTTGCTCGACATCACTGATTCCATCAGCCAGATCAACGAACGCAACCAGATGATCGCCACCGCTGCCGAGCAACAGGCTCAAGTGGCACGTGAAGTGGACCGCAGCCTGGTCAGCATTCGCGACCTGTCCAGCCAGACCTCCGAAGGTTCCAGCCAGACCGCCATCGCTACCGCTGAACTGACCAAACTGGCAGCCGACCTGAGCCGCCTGACTAAACAATTCCGCGTCGCCTGAGTCCCTTTGGCCGGGGAACGTGGTTCCCCGGCCTTTCCCCGCTCGAAGCATCTTCCCCGCAATCGCCCCACCGGCGCAGGCAGCGTCCACTTGTCAGGGGCGCGCACCTCGTCTAAGTTGTACGACGACAGATGAATATGCTGTCTGCCAGATCATGCCAAGCGCATGTTCCGGCCACCCCACAATGACAATAAAAAGGAATGCGCATGAGAAAGCTCAAACTGCTCGTAGGATTTGTCTGCCTGTTCACAGGCTACGTCGTCGCCGCGCCATCGGACGAGGCTGACGTGGCGCAGGCGGTGGACAAGTTGACCCAGGCCATGTGGCACAAGGATATAGCACAGCTTCAGGCGCTGACGGCCGACAACCTTACCTATGGGCATTCCAGCGGCAACATCCAGGACAAACAGGCGTTCATTGCCGACATCGAAACCGGCAAGAGCGCCTTCAATGACCTGAAAATGCTCAACCAGAAGATCACAATGTCTGGCGATGTCGCGCTGGTGCGCAACCACTTCTCGGCGCAGGCCGTGAACAGCGGCAAGGTGGTGCCGACCGAAATCGAGAACTTCCAGATCTGGCAAAAGCAGAACGGCCAATGGCTGCTGATTGGCCGTCAGGCATTCCGCTTCTAGACGTCAGCCACGTCCACGCAGCAAGTGACAGCATTCACTGCTGCGTGCCGAACATCGCGGTCCAATAGACGCCTGCATCGCTCTTGGGATCAGTGGCATAAGCCGCGCCCAGTTCACGGAACCCGGCATTCATCAGATTCGCGCAATGCCCGGGGCTCGCCAGCCAGCCGTCCACCACCTTGCGCGCGGTGTCCTGACCGGCAGCGATGTTTTCGCCCACCTGCTGACCGATATAGCCAGCCAGTTCCGCTCGATCGCCAGGCATGCGCCCTTCCCGGTCCTTGTGATCGAAGAAGTTGTTGTTGGCCATGGCCTGAGAGTGAGCCTGAGCTGCCGTGCCCAGCGTGGCGTTCCAGGTGAGCGGCGTGGTCGCGGGAAATGCCTGAGCACCGCACTGGCGTGGCGTGGTGCGGGCAACGTTGATCATCTCCAGCACCTTCTGACCTTCGGCCTGCCAGTCCCCCAGACGCGACGCGACCAGCGAACGCGCCAGCACGATTCGCCAGTTCTGCCCTTCCCGGCTCACGCCAATGTCGATGAACTGCGGGTCGAGCACGACCTTGCAGAAGCTCTCCTGCACAGCCTTCAGTGCCGAGGCCGCATCACGCGGCCCGGAAAGGCTGATCGCCTGCACGGTGACCATTGGATAGGAAGCACGCGACAGTGCCGGCCCCAGCTCCACCCCGCCACTGGCGGGTAGAATCAGGCGCTTATCGCTGACCAGTGGCGGCAGCTCCATGGACACCTGATCGCCGCAGCGCTGCGCCTGCCCACGCCAGGCATTGAGCGAGTCGATCAATTGCGTCTCATCGGAGGCCAGAGCCGATTGGGCGACAAGCACCCCGAGTGACAATATAGCTACGCGCAGGACGGACGTGATGGACCCCATGAAAATCTCCGGAAAATTGAGAGCGCCTATCATGCGCGACCTCACCCGGTCGGGTGCAACTGCTTTTTGCGGCTGGCGGCGGGATTATCACGAGCAGACAGGTAAAGAAGCAGGCCGGCTGGAAGGACATTGTTCCGGCAGCCAATGCAATGGTGGGAGGCGGCAAGCCGCCTCCCACATCAAATGCAGCAGATGCAGCAGATGCAGCGTTTGTTCAGCAGAAGATGAGGTATCTACCCACTCAGAGCTTGAACTTCGCCACCATTCCATTGAAGGACGTCGCCAGTCGAGACAGCTCTTGACTCGATGCGTTGGTCTGATCGGCGCCTGCCGCGCTCTGGGTCGAGAGGTCCTGAATGTTCAGCAGGTTGCGGTCCACTTCGCGGGCCACCTGAGCCTGCTCTTCGGAAGCCGAGGCGATCACCAGATTACGCTCGTTGATGGTCGCGACACCCTGAGTAATCTTTTCCAGCGCAGAACCGGCGCGCAGGGCCAGTTCCTGAGTATTGGTGGCCAGCGAAAGGCTCTTGCCCATGGCCGCCACGGCCCCGTCGGCACCTGACTGCACGGTGCTGATCATGCCTTCGATCTCGACGGTCGACGCCTGCGTGCGATGAGCCAGTGCGCGCACCTCGTCAGCCACTACCGCAAACCCGCGCCCCTGTTCACCTGCACGTGCCGCTTCGATGGCTGCGTTGAGTGCCAGCAGATTGGTCTGTTCGGCAATGCTGCGGATCACGTCCAGCACTTTGCTGATCTCACGCACATGCCCGGCCAGTTCGGAAACGGCCTCGGTCGACTCGGTGATCTCATGCACCATAGTGGTGATGCCTTTGACCGTGTGATCCACCTGACCGCGACCATCGACAGCGTCTTCGGTTGCGGTCTTCGAGGCTTCAGAGGTCGACACGGCATTGCGGGCCACTTCTTCCACGGCCGCTGTCATCTGGTTCACGGCAGTCGCGGCCTGCTGAATTTCGTCGTTCTGACGAGTCAGCCCACGGGTGCTCTCGTTGGTGACAGCGCTGAGTTCTTCTGCCGCCGAGGCCAGTTGATCCGAAGCGCTGGCGATCTGTTGAATGGTGCCTTTCAAACCGTCCTGCATGTTCGACAGGGCATCGAGCAACAGCCCGGCTTCATCGCTACTGGTGGACACGATCGGCTGGGTCAGGTCACCGCCCGCGATACGTTGTGCGCTGACCACGGCCACCGCCAGAGGGCGGGTGATCATGCGGGTGATGAAGATGCCCAGCAGAATCGCCACAATGAACGCAATCACGACGCCGATCTCAAGCATTAACACGGATTTGTTTCTCAGCTCTGCAGCCGCTACAGCGCCTTCCTTGATCTGACGATTGTTGGAATCGATGATGGTGCGCAGATAAGCGCGAATTTTCACGAACCCGTCGGTAGACAGATCGTTGAGGCGAGTCCTGGCGCCTTGCAGGTCACCGGCCCTCATCAACTCGATCACTTGCTGCGAACCCGCAATGTAGGCAGGCAACATCTGCTCAAGCTGATCGCCGGCGACACGCTCGTCGTCTTCAAGCGGCGTCGCTCGGTAAATGGAAAACACTTTCTGAGCGCGCGCAAGGTCATCGGCAATCGCCTGACGAACACGCTCCTTGTCGGTTTCCGATACGCCGCCATCCTGCGCATCAAGCAGGCGATATAGGCCACGGTTATGGGCAGTCATGCTGGTCAGCGTTTCGTTGGTGTTACTCACCGAAACCAGGTTGTTGGAAAACGTCTGTTCCAGCGCGTTGCCCAGACGGGTCACCCCTGTCATGCCCAGCCCACCCACAGCCAGCGTGATAAGCGCACAGATGATGAACGCCGAGAGAAGCTTTGTCGAAAACTTGAACTGACGCAGAATATTCATAGGGTGGACCGTTGCGATATGAGGGATTGCGACTACGCTGAAATGATTTTGCACTCAGCAATGATGTCATAGTGACTTCACTCATCTCGCAAACGTTCAACACCCCATAAAATTAATTACACCTCGGCATATCATGCTGCGGAGCAGTCATCCGAACCCTGCCAGACCCTGATGGTTGAGGATCAGTGAAGCAGAATCGGCTGTTGTTCCCCGCCCGGTCCTTCATGCCGCTCAACAAAGTCCCTCGCCTCGTGCGTCATGCGGTCAAGACGTCGGTCACGTTCCTTTTCGGCATCGGCCATTGCCTTGTCTCCGTGCTGTTTGAGCAGGTAGGCGTGAATCTGTCGCACTTCGACCGAACTGTAGATCGGCGCGATGTCCATGACTGCGAGCAGGCCTTCAGTGCCGTGATCGCGGGTGTTCATGATCACGTGCGGCCCGCGGGCACCCAGTACCTGGAAGCCCAGCGACTCGAAATACGGCACCTTGTCGACCACGCAGTACAACTCCGCGTGCGGGTATCGGCTGACCATCTTCTCCAGCATCGAGCGCGCAATGCCCTGTCCCCGATGGCTTTCCCGAACCGCCATATAGGTCACCGCGCACGCGTCCGGATCGCCCTGCACGGGCAGATACAGCAGAAAACCCAGCACCGTCTCCGGATCTTCGTCATCCAGGGCCACGATCAGCTCCACGGTCATGCTGCCGGAGCCATTCATAGCATTGAGGTAAAGATGCACCTCGTAACCGACGCCGTACTGATAGAGGTTGTACAGCGGATTGCTCGGCGCAATGGCAACCAGACTGATGTCGGTCACGTAATCCACCACCATCTGCTGGATCTGGCTTCGAATGAATTCTGGCGGCGGGGTTTGCAACAGCATGACAGTGGACATTGAACGTCTGGCTCCGAAGGGTAAGGCTTGCCTGAGGCAGGTGACGCGACATGATAACCCGATGGGATGACATGAACCGAACCCCGCAGCTCGAAAGGATAAATCCATACCGACCTATGAATGGGTAATTTTCTGCCTAACTGTTACAGCGTATTTCTTAGTTCAAGTTGCCAACATGAAAATCGACTATCAAATAGCCACTACTTTTCGAGTGTTGGCACTGATTAATCTGGTACGTTCGTCCTTGAACGAAAAAATTGGTGAGCGGCTTTCTTTTTATGAACAATACGATCGGTTTTCATTAACGGACAAACGCTCGCCAGGCCGCGCAATGAAGAGTGGCACAAAAAAAATGATTAACCAGAACAATATCAATCACTTATAGAATTACCATTTAAATATAAAGTCATGCCTTTACATGAAAATAATGTTAATGCCAGCCGCCTGAAAACTCATCAACACTATTTCCAAGACAACTAGTCAGTCGGTTCCGCTGCCCGACAAGTATTTATCTCAATCACCCCGATTGATTTTTATAATCGCCCACTTTCCCCCCGCGCGCATAACATGGCCCGGCCTACTAAAAAAATATGAGGGATTCAAAAATGCCGTTATTAAACTGGTCCAGAAACATGGTTCGTTTAACAGCAGTCGGCCTTATCAGCATTCCGGCCGCCTACGCAGCCGACACTCTGACCCGCGACAATGGCGCGGCGGTCGGGGACAATCAGAACTCGCAGACAGCCGGCACCCAGGGCCCGGTACTGCTGCAGGACGTTCAACTGCTGCAGAAACTGCAGCGCTTTGACCGCGAACGTATCCCGGAGCGTGTGGTGCATGCCCGCGGTACCGGCGTGAAAGGCGAGTTCACCGCGTCGGCCGACATCAGCGACCTGAGCAAGGCGACCGTCTTCAAGTCCGGTGAAAAAACCCCGGTCTTCGTCCGTTTCTCTTCCGTGGTGCATGGCAATCACTCTCCTGAAACCCTGCGCGACCCGCACGGCTTCGCGACCAAGTTCTACACGGCAGACGGTAACTGGGACCTGGTAGGCAACAACTTCCCGACCTTCTTCATCCGCGATGCCATCAAGTTCCCGGACATGGTGCATGCCTTCAAACCTGATCCACGCACCAACCTGGACAACGATTCGCGTCGTTTCGACTTCTTCTCCCACGTGCCTGAAGCCACCCGCACCCTGACCCTGCTCTATTCCAACGAAGGGACACCCGCCGGCTACCGCTTCATGGACGGCAACGGTGTACACGCCTACAAACTGGTCAACGCCAAGGGCGAAGTGCACTACGTCAAGTTCCACTGGAAAACCCTGCAAGGCATCAAGAACCTTGACCCGGACGAAGTGGCCAAGGTCCAGTCCAAGGACTACAGCCACCTGACCAACGATCTGGTCGGCGCAATCAAGAAAGGCGATTTCCCGAAATGGGACCTCTACATTCAGGTGCTCAAGCCTGAAGAACTGGCCAAATTCGACTTCGATCCTTTGGACGCCACCAAAATCTGGCCTGACGTCCCCGAGAAGAAAATCGGTCAGATGGTCCTGAACAAGAACGTCGATAATTTCTTCCAGGAAACCGAGCAGGTCGCCATGGCCCCGGCCAACCTGGTACCCGGCATCGAGCCTTCTGAAGACCGCCTGCTGCAAGGTCGCGTGTTCTCTTACGCAGACACCCAGATGTATCGTCTGGGCGCCAACGGCCTGAGCCTGCCGGTGAACCAGCCGAAAGTCGCTGTGAACAACGGCAACCAGGATGGCGCGATGAACGCCGGCCACACCACCAGCGGCGTCAACTACGAGCCAAGCCGTCTGGAGCCGCGTCCATCCGAGGAAAGCGCGCGCTACAGCCAGTTGCCAATCAGCGGCACTACCCAGCAGGCGAAGATCACGCGCGAGCAGAACTTCAAGCAGGCGGGTGATCTGTATCGCTCCTACAGCCCGAAAGATCAGACCGATCTGGTCCAGAGCTTCGGCGAGTCGCTGGCCGATACCGATACCGAAAGCAAGAACATCATCCTGTCGTTCCTGTACAAGGCCGATCCAACCTACGGCACTCGGGTAACCGAAGTGGCCAAGGGCGATCTGGGCAAAGTCAAATCGTTGGCTGCCAGCCTCAAAGACTGATGATCTGATGTCCCGCCCCGGCGCTCGAAGGCCGGGGCGGTTCAGGCCAGACCAGGAGAACGCCCATGAAAACCCTTCTTTACGGACTGCTGCTGTTGACCGCCGTTGCTCATGCCGAGCAACCTGTACCCGCCCAACCCGACCCTGTCCAATCGACACCTGCCCAGAACCTGACCGCCGAACAGACGGCCAGCCAGTTGCGCACGCTGTTCTTCGATGCTTCGCGTGAAGGCAACAATCCGATGCTGGATACCTTCATCGAAGCGCATTACGACCTTAACGTCCGGGACGAACAGGGCTATACCGGTCTGATCCTCGCCGCCTATCACGGTCACGAAGATTCTGTCGTACGCCTGATCGATGCCGGCGCTGATCCTTGCGCCAAGGACAAACGCGGTAATACCGCCCTCATGGGTGCCATTTTCAAAGGTGAGCTCAGCATCGCCAAACGCCTTGTGCAGGCCGATTGCGGCGCCAACCTGACCAACAATGCCGGTCAGACGGCCGCCATGTACGCGGCACTGTTCAAACGTACCGAGGTGCTCAAGGAACTGACCGACAAAGGCGCCGACCTGAGCCTGCGCGACAGCATGGGCAATGATGTGCAGGGGTTGTCCAAAGGTGAATTCCAGGTCATGCCGACCCGCTGAAACACGATCATCGGTTGGCCGCTCGGTGGAAAACTGCCATCCGTATTAGGACAGCAGTTTTTGTCGACCCCATTCGATCGTCAAACCTGACCGTTGTCGCTCCCCGGAGAGGCAGGCATCTCTCCCGAGCCCAGCTCGGCCCCTGTGACCGGCACTTGCGCAGTAGGATCGGATTGCGTCCTCTGCTTCATGACCATCAAGGTGGCTTCATCATCCTCGCTGAGCATGACCGACGCCGTTCCGTCTCCGCCATCGACGGCGGGAAGCGGATGCTCGACGTACTCGAAGTCCTCGTCGCTGTTCCACGGACCACGCGGGCTCGCGTCGCCATTCGACATATTGAAGTACTTGCGGCTGAACTCCGGCATGCCTGGCAGCTTGCCCTGCGGGAAGTTCGGCTGAATCGAGTGCAGCGCTTTTTCGAAGGAAAGCTGGTGGGCGATTTCCCGGGTCATCAGGAACCCGAGCGCGTCCTTGACGCCAGGGTCATCGGTCACGTTCATCAGGCGTTCGTAAACGATCTTGGCCCGCGCCTCCGCGGCAATGTTGGAGCGCATATCGGCCGTCGGCTCACCGATGGTATCGATGTAGGCCGCCGTCCATGGCACCCCGGCGGAGTTGATCAGCGGTGCGCCCGCGCCATAGAGCACGCTGGTGATGTGCGAGTCATTTCCCGCCCCGTTGATTTCCCGATACAGCTCGCCCTCCGCCTGGATGCCCTCGGCAATCTTGCCCTTGGCCCCCTTGTTGAGCATGACGATGATCGACCCCACCACCTCCAGGTGGCTCAGTTCTTCGGTCGCGATGTCAAACAGCAAGTCCTTGCGGCCCGGGTCATCTTCGGACAGCGCTTGAGTGAAATAGCGACCGGCCGCGGCCAGTTCGCCCTGGGCACCCCCGAACTGCTCCAGCAACAGATTGGCCAAACCGGGGTTGGGCTCGGAGACACGAACCGTGTACTGCAAACGTTTATTGTGAAGAAACATGATTTCTCCCCTTTCAGGCGTAACGCTTGGTTTTGTTTGGGCAAAATCAGCTAACGACCGTCAGAGACGGGTCGACGACTTAGCGAACATCATCGCCATCAAGGGTTGAGAGGCAGCAATCGGATAGAAAGATTCGCAAGAGCTACGGGCGTGCGACGGAAGGTTGGCGCGCCAAAGTTTCATAGTCTTTTTTAACGGCGCACCGTTCCGGTCACCCTGGTTTTACAGGGACCGGAACGTGCGAGCCGGCAAGGCGGCTGGTCGCGACGTCAGTCCTCGCGCTCGATCATTTCGTAGATCCGGCTGGCGAGCGCTTCCATGGTGAACGGCTTGGTCAGCACCCACATGCCCGGGTCCAGATGGCCGTTGCCGATGATGGCGTTTTCCGCGTAACCGGTGATGAACAGCACCTTCAGGTCAGGACGGATGACCCGCGCTGCGTCGGCCAACTGGCGACCGTTCATGCCGCCCGGCAAGCCTACGTCCGTGACCAGCAGGTCGATGCGCTTGTCGGATTCCAGCACCTTGAGCGCCGATGCACCCTCGCCCGCTTCGATGGGAATGTAGCCCTGATCTTCAAGCACTTCGGCCACAAGCATGCGGATCGTAGGTTCGTCGTCGACGATCATTACGGTTCGCAGGCTCTGGGTTTTCAGCGATTCGCACGCTTCGACGGTTTCGACCTCTTCAGGCGCACCGACGTAATGACGCGGCAGATAGAGGCACATCGTGGTGCCCTGGTCCGGTTCGGAATAGATCCGCACCTGACCGCCGGACTGGCGCACGAAGCCATACACCATCGACAGCCCGAGACCGGTGCCCTGCCCCAGCGGTTTGGTAGTGAAGAAGGGATCGAAGGCGCGGTTCATCACCTCCGGCGTCATCCCGGTGCCGGTGTCGCTGACACACAGCGACAGGTATTGACCGGGTGAAAGATCACGGGTCTGGGACCCGCGCTGGTCGATCCACTTATTGGCGGTTTCAATGGTGATCCGTCCGCCTCTCGGCATGGCGTCACGGGCGTTGATGCACAGGTTCAGCAGCGCGTTTTCCAGCTGTGGCGCATCGATGAAGGTTGACCACAGTCCGACCGAGGTCACGACTTCCACCGTGATGTGCGGCCCCACTGTGCGGCGAATCAACTCTTCCATGCCCACCACCAGTCGATTGATATCGACCGGCTTGGGGTCCAGCGTCTGCCGCCTGGAAAACGCCAGCAGGCGGTGGGTCAGTGACGCGGCGCGCTTGGAGGCGTCTTGAGCGGCGGCCACGTAGCGGTCGATTTCAGTGAAGCGCCCCTGGCTGAGACGATTCTTGAGCAGCTCCAGCGAGCCGGTGATGCCCGTCAGCAGGTTATTGAAGTCGTGAGCGATACCGCCGGTCAACTGGCCGACCGCTTCCATCTTCTGCGACTGGCGCAACGCCTCTTCGGCTTGCGTCAGACGCTCCTGCTCACGGCGCCGCTCGCTGACGTCGTAGGCGAACAGGTAGGCACCGATCGGCTGGCCCTCGGCATTGCGCAAGCTGCTGTAGCGCATCTCGAAATGGCTGGCAGGATCGTTGGAATCAGTGAAGTTGACGCTGATGGCGAAATCTTCGCCTGACAACGCCCGAGCCCAGCGCTGGTGAAGACCGGCCTGACTTTCGGGCCGATCAATGAGCATCTCCAGCATGCTGTCGCCGACCTTGGGCCGTACGCCGAACAGGCGCTCGAATTCCCGTGACGCCGAGCCGTTGATGGCGATCCAGCGATAGTTGGAGTCGATGACATGAATGAACGCGTTGGTGCCGTTGACCACATCGGCAAGCACATTGCGTTCGGCCACTGCTTCAACAATACGGGCTTCAAGGGTTTCGTTGAGGTGTTGCAGAGCACGCTCGGCACGCTTGCGTTCGGTGATGTCCTGAAACAGCACGGCAACCTGCTTGCGGCTGGCCGGCTCGATGCGAAACGCCGTCAATGCCAGATAGCGGCCGGTTGCCTCCAGCTCACGCTCGAAGCGGATCGGCTCGCCGGTGGCCAGCACCTTTCCGTAGAACCTCACCCAGTCATCGGCCTCTTCGCGCACCATCTCGCGCAGCCTCTTGCCGACCACGTTGGGAATGCCCGCGTGGTATTCGTAAGCCGGGTTGGCCTCGATGTGGATGTAATCACTGAGCGGGCCATGAGGGCCGTCGAAAAATTCGATGACGCAAAAGCCTTCGTCCATGGCGTCGAACAGAAAGCGGTAACGCTCCTGAGACACTGCCAACGCATGCTCGGCCTCGCGCCCGTTGACGCTCAAACGTTCCTTGAGCAGGGCATTTTCGTCCTCCAGGGCCTTCATGCGGCTCTGAAGATGTTGCAGTTCGGTCGGGGTCAAAACGGCTTTACCTGGAAGAATGGTCGTTGCCGTTTCCCCATTCAACAGGCCGGCACAGGCACGCTACGAGAAAAATGGCTCGCTGGCAAAAATAAAGGAGGTGTGCAGCGCGAAAACGGTGCGTGGGCATTCAGCCGTGACGCTCTGCGTCACATTTCCGAGCGAGCAGACGTTTCTCGCTCAGCTACCGCGCCTGCGCAGCCACTCGTCCACCACCTGGCCCATCCGCTTGGGTTCGGCGTCGATAATCCAGGCCATAAAGGCGCGATCAAACCTGAACTGCGGTCCGCACTGTTCGGTCATGAAGCGTCGCACGTTCTGGGTGTTTCGGTAGTGCGCATCTACGGCGGTGTCGCGGGTAATCAAATCGCTGTGCCAGTCGAATGTCATGTCAGATCCAACCAAAGAGGAAACGCGGTCCGTTATAGCGCGTTTCTGACGTGACCACGAATCAGGCTCGGTTCGCATGAGCGTAAAAGCCCTCTACGGCAGCTGATTCGTCAGCTCATTTCAGGTCCTTGAATGGACATTTCTCTTTCTCTTGAATGAAATTTCCGAGAAAATCCTGCCCCCTTGCGCCTCTCGATTCGGGCCTCTACTGTGCGCCGGTCGCTGCCAATCAGCGATCGGGTTTAGTCGCCCGGCAACGTTAGGCGCATGGCCTCACCTGAGTTCAGACGGATCTTACCGTCCGCACTTTATGGTGGCCGTGCCCAGGGCACCTTCGGGTGCGCCGGTTCCTAACGCCCGGTCGACTAACCTGCGCACGGCTGCCACCTTTCGTTTAGTCGCGAAAAGGAAGTCAAATCATCAAGCGTTGGGAACACTAAAACATGCACCCTACCGAATCCGATTCACTGTCAAACCCTGCAAACCCGCCACGCCCTCTCGCCACCCTCGAACAATCCCTGAACTACGCCGCCGAACTGCTCTGCTGCGCCGCTGCCACAGCCTACGAAAGCGGTGATCGCCTGAGCGGAACCGACCGCCAGTTGGCGTTCGCGGTCGTGCATCTGGTCGAACTGGCCAAGACCGTGATCGACCGCTCGCTGAGCGGGATCGAGATCAGCGCGTAAGATGAGGCCATGGCCCGTAAGCGCGCAGGCATTTGCGGGCCAACGACAGAGAGCCCCATGACGAAACCGGGCACCTGCGAATTCAATTCCCTTGCGCTAGACATCGCTCCCAGGATCAGGAATTTGAATCTGGCGTCTATCAGCGTGTGTGGTTCGAATTGTTGCACCGACGCTTTCTGAATGGCATCCGGGTAGCCCCACTCCAAACCGATGGAGATCAGCTATCTGACTGGCGCGAATCACCATGGATCGTTCTCGGTTGGGCAAGGCTTGAGCAGCTCCAGATCAGTGCCACTCCCGACGCTCGTGTCGACAGCGCCTTCGGCATCAAGATAGATATCAGTGCCCCAAAGGGTTGGGGTTATCACAACGCAATGTCGTCCAGCCGAGCCCCCCCACCATTCAAGCCTCATAAAAAATCTTTCATTACGTAATAGTTCGCCCCAATCGAAAGAGCTTTCGCCCGGAAAAAGCGTCCCTCTGTAAATCCGGTGATTGGTATTCCAGATAAAACCCAACGTTTTTTTTGCCTCGACCGGATAATGGAGCCATGCATCGGGGGTGATAAGACTGACGACGACCAACGGAGAGACTAGGAGCATAATGCAGCAGAAAGACTTAAAACCAAGGCCTGGCGTCCTATGCCGCATACGTTAATTCCGGCAAATGGACAACGACAACGATCACTGGCATTAGGCATCAACCAGTGCACCTGCCTTTTCAGCCCGGTCCAAAAGCTCTGGATCACTCATTAACGCGTCCAGCCTGACCTCATCCACCGAACCGTCATCGCGCAACATCCCGAGCCGGGAAAAGTCGACCACACCGCCATTACTCGCGTTAAACCCACCCACCACATCCGGGCTGCCGTTGACGATCATTCCGCCATGGCTGGTAGGGCTGCCCAGATGGGCCATGGGGCGGCCGTTGACCCGTATCGACGGGAAGCCCGCGACGATAACAGCGCCGCAGGCACAGACGTCGCCGACCCGCGCGACGTTCATGACGTTGGCGAGCACATCGCCGGACGCGCTGACGATGGGTGTTGGAAGGTGCCCGGGAATGGGGCAGACGTGCAGGTCGCCCTGGCGTGCGGAAGGAATCATGTGAGGTCCTTTGCTTAATCGCCTGCGGAATGCAGGGGTGACGACGCTAAAGGACATGCTCGAAGTTATATGTCAGACGCTTCCGAAGCTGATGCACGAAGCCTCACTATCGAGGCCTGTTCATTCCCCGGCAAAGGGCACCAGCGAATCCAGCAGCCACGAACCGGCCGGCCCCAGGCTGCGTTGAAACGACCAGATCACATCCACGGCCGAACGGCGCGGCCAGCCGGAAACGTTGAGTTCCTTGAGCAATCCGCCTGAATAACGCGACACCAGCCAGCGCGGTAACGCCGACCAGCCGAAGCCGAAAGCGGCCATGTCCATCAGCAACAGGTAATTGGGTGCCGACCAATGCCTGTGGCCGCTGGTAGGCAGGTCATCGGTGGGTATGCTTTGCTCGACCAGCGTGTTGAGGCGCAGCGCCCGGTAGCGCGCCAGTTGCTGATAATCGACCCGTTCCAGCGCGGCCAGCGGGTGCTTGTGCGACACGAACAGACCGAAATCGGCACACTCGTCGATGGTCGCATGGCCGATCTCCGGCGGATAACTGGACTGCGCCGAGAGCAGACCCAGCGATGCCCTGCCCGACTGCACCAGGCTGATCGCATCCCCATGCTCGGCAAACACGCACTCCATCTCCAGTTCTGGAAAGCGCTGATCCAGCTCGGCCATCAACCGCTCGAAATCGGCAAACTGGTTGGCGTCCGACAGCACCAGCGTCAGCCTTGGCTCGACGCCCTCGACCAGTCTTCCTGCGGCACGCCGCAAGCGGTCGGCAGCGCACAACACATCATCGACCCGGCCCAGCATCACCTTGCCTGCTTCGGTCAACACCGGCTGACGTGACGAGCGATCAAACAGTTCCAGCCCCAGATCAATCTCCAGCCGGGCAATCGCTTCGCTGATGGTCGACTGGCTCTTGCCCAGCCGCCGTGCCGCCGCACTGAACGAACCCAGCGCGGCGATCTGTGCAAAGGCTTCCAGCGCCTCGGGTGAATAACTCATGAGCGACCTCTATCGGTTTTACCGATGGCAATGATTTTCAGCTTAACGCAAAGACCGATGATAATGCGGCCACGAATGACCACAAAGGACCGACGCGTCATGAGCCGCACTCTCACCAATACCTCTGAACAGACTCAGGTACCGGGCAAATCCCTCAAGGAGCGCATCCTGCACGCCGGTCTGTTCGAGCTGGGCGGCGTGATCCTGGTCGCCCCGCTGCTGGCTTGGCTGATGAACCACTCGCTGACCCTGATGGGCGCGATGACCGTCATGATCTCCACCGTCGCCATGCTCTGGAACATGATTTACAACGCGTTGTTCGACCGCCTGCGAGCCCGGACCGGCTTCGCCATGAGCCTGACCACGCGGGCGCTGCATGCACTGGGTTTCGAGGGCGGCCTGATTCTGGCGGTCGTACCGCTGGCCGCCTGGTGGCTGTCGATCAGCCTGCTCGAAGCGTTCGTGCTGGATATCGGCCTGCTGTTGATGTTCCTGCCTTACACCATGCTGTTCAACTGGGCCTATGACAAGCTGCGTGAGCGGGTCCGGCAGCGGCGCCTGTCGAAATGCGAAGCGGTTTGAGGCCCCATCATCCATCAGGCCTGTATATGCACCGCATAAGGATTTGCGGTTGGATTATCGGCCCGCCTCTGGAGCACACTGTCAGACCTGACAACGGCAAAGGACCCGCAACAATGGCGACTGAAATACTCAAACTGGCTGCGTTCAGCGACGGGGATCAAGGGGGAAACCCGGCTGGCGTGTGGATTGGCGAGGCACTGCCTGACGATCAGGTCATGCAGCAGATTGCCGCCGACGTCGGATTCTCCGAAACCGCGTTTGCCGCGCCTCTCGATGGCGACTGGCGTGTGCGTTATTTTTCGCCGCTGGCCGAAGTGCCGTTCTGCGGTCACGCGACGATCGCCCTGGGCGCAGCACTGGCCGCGCAGCAAGGCGACGGCGTGTTCAACCTTGCGCTCAACAACGCACGGATCACTGTCGAAGGCCACGCTCAGGGTTCGCTGACCTCGGCCGCGCTGCAGTCCCCCGCCACGCACAGCAAGCCGATCAGCACAGAACTTCTCAACGAGGCCTTGGCGCTGTTCGGTTATACGCATGCCGATATGGATACTCGCATCCCACCTGCCTACATCAATGGCGGGGCCGGGCATCTGATTCTGGCGTTGAACAGCCGGGCAGCGCTCAAGGCCATGAAGTATGACCAGCAGACAGGACGCGACCTGATGGTCCGCGAGGGCTGGGCCACGATTCTGCTCGCGTATGCCGAAAGCGAGCAGTTTTTCCATACCCGTAATCCGTTTGCCTTCGGCGGGGTGTACGAAGACCCGGCAACCGGCGCAGCCACGGCGGCACTGGCGGGTTATCTGCGTGACATCGGCTGGCCACACGGCGGGGTCATCGACATTCTGCAGGGCGAGGACATGGGCAGCCGTTCGCGCCTGCGCGCCGAGATACCGCAGCAGATCGGCAGCTCGATCCGCGTGTCCGGCATGGCGCGCAGGCTTTGAGGTTCAGGTCCTCAATTGGCTTCCGCCGATTGCGACGCCCAGCAGCATCACGGCGACGATCATGAAGGCGACTTCAAGGCTGCTCACATGGGCGATGAAGCCGATGGCAGCAGGCCCGATCAGAATCCCGGCGTAACCCACGGTGGTGATCGCCGGAATGGCCACGCTTTGCGGCATGGTTTTCTGCCGACCGACTGCGCTGTAGCACACCGGCACGATGTTCGAGCAGCCTGCGCCGACCAGCGCATAACCCAGCAGTGCCGCTTCCCAGGCCGGAATCAGTGTGGCTACGGCAAGACCTGCCGCTGCGCACAGTCCGCCGAGGATGATCACCCGGTTGGAGCCCACCCGGCGCACGACCGCATCGCCGAACAGCCGCCCCAGCGTCATGGTCACTGCGAACACCGCATAGCCCAGTCCGGCGTAGGATGCCTCGACACTGCGCAACGACGTCAGAAAGACCGCGCTCCAGTCCAGCATTGCGCCTTCGGCCAGAAACACCGTGAAGCACAGCAGCCCGATGAACAACACCACGCCATGCGGAATCGCAAACGCCGGCCCGTCCGAGCGGCTGCCGTAGGACAGAAGATTGGGCGCAGCCTTCGCCAGTGCCAGCAGCGTCAGCGCGACGACGACCAGCATCGACGCGAACGGTGAAATGCCCAGACTGAGCAGGCCACTGACACCGGCAGCTCCGACAATGCCGCCCAGACTGAACAGGCCGTGGAAACCCGACATCATGGTCTTGCCGCTGGCCCGCTCGACGATCACCGCCTGCACATTAGCCGTACAGTCCACGCCGCCCATGCTGGCGCCGAACAGAAACAGCACCGCGATCAGCAACGGCAGACTCGATACGGTCGCCAGCAGCGGCAGGCACAGACAGATCAACAGCGTAGAGATCACCAGCAGACGCCGACAACCAAAACGCGCCGCCAGCGCCCCGGCCAGCGGCATGGCGATGATGGAACCCACGCCCAGACACAGCAGCAAGAGGCCCAGCGTCCCTTCGTCAAGCCCCATCCGTTGTTTGGCATAAGGCACCAGCGGTGCCCATGAGGCCACACTGAAACCGGCAATGAAAAACGCAATGCGCGTCGAGGACTGTTCGGCCCGAGCCTTGGCATCCTGGGCTACGGTGCTGAAAGAGGTCATGCATGCTCCTTGTTGAGGCGGGATGCCGTCAGCACAGGTGACGATCCGGATAAAAAGGGTTAACGGCGGGCTTACACCATAAATGCAAGTCTAAAAATTATGAGCTTATGCCTTAAAAATCAAATACACCTGTTATCAACTTAGGCCAAAAGCCAGTATTCATTGACCAAAACAGAAAGTCGTTATTAATCATAAGCATCGATAACGATACGCGTACCGTTCATTCAAATACATAAGTTCTATAACGTCTTTTAATAATCTTTGGTTCTATGGACGCGTGTTGCCATGCTGTAAGCGTCGATATAGATTCAGTTTCGCACGTAACCGGTGCGACCGTCTGCCGCAACGACTTCGCCATGAAGCATCGAACGCGTCAGGGAAGAACCTGTAATTCAAGGAAGACTGGTTTATGGATACGCGTCACTCAGACAGCGAAACGTCCTCGTTCAAGGCAACCCATCAGTACTTTGCAACCGTTTTGAAGCACCCTGCGCACCGCCGGAGCGCTGACGCCTCGTTGCACTCACGGCTGGCGAAAACCCTGCAATTGAGGTTGCTCGAAATGAACTGCGCCACTGTCGAGGCACGTGCCGGATCAGCGATTGAAACCCGACAGACAAAGCCTGCCCCGGCTCAGGCTGCAACACACGATGGCAGGCTCCGTCGCCGGCGTGATTCCACGATATAGGGCAACCTGGCCCGCTTTACCGACTTGACCGAACGCTGAACCTGATCGGCTTGCCCCCAAGGCAGCCCGAAAGGATTTCGTGTACGCGTTCGCCCGTGTTTTCCAATGAATACATCCGATTTTACCGATGAGGAGATGATTATGACTGGACTCAGAGTTGGCATCGTTGGTCTTGGCGCACAAATGCAGGAAAACCTGCTGCCCACACTGCTGCAAATGCCGGATATCCGTATCGTTGCGGTCTGCGACAGCGACCGCAGCCGTGCCGAGCAGATCAATCGCTTCGTATCCCATGTGATGATTACCGACAACTTCGACGAGATGCTCGCCTCTGCTCAGGTCGATGCGGTAGTCATGGCCTGCCCGCCCCAGGCACACCGGGATCTCGCATTCAAGGCGATGGCCAGGGGCGTGCATGTTTTCGTCGAAAAACCGCCTTGCTTCACCCTTGCCGAGCTGGAAGAGCTGATCGACGCCAGCCGTCGCTCCGGCGTAGTCACGGGTGTCGGCATGAACTTCAAGTTCGCCAAACCCATGGGCCAGTTGCGGCAGATGACGGGCACCGAGCAATTCGGCGAGATTGTGCATATCCAGCTCAATCATTACGCGAGCAAACCGACCTCACCGCTGTGGGGGCTTGATTCGACCCTGCGGTCTTTCCTCCTGGCACAGGCGATCCACACCATCGACCTGGGCGTGACCTTCGGTGGCGGCGAACTGCGCAATATCGAGTCGCGGGTACAGCGCCATGGCGACTCGTTGCTGGTGAGCCTGGAGCTGCAATTCACCACGGGAGCCACGGTCAGTCTGCTCAGCGGCACCATGTTCCCCTACTTCGAATTCGACATGAAGATCGTCAGTTCGAACTCGATGATGGTCGAGCTCAACAATCTGTGGAACATCACCATGCACGAGCCGGTACACGGCACCAGCGCCACCGGTGCAGGCAAACGCTGGCGTGGAGCCTGGCAGCCAGGGCCGCTGGATTCGGGCTACGAACGCAGTGGTTATTTCGGCGAACTGGAAAAGTTCTTCGCCGCAGTGCGCAACAAGACAGCTTATGAGGCGAGTTTCGAAAGCCTGCGGCCAACCTACAGGGTCATCGAGCGCATCTGCGACGCAGACGCGGTTCGCCCCGACCTTGCCCTCAGCGCCTGACCCCTCGCCCATCAAACATCTGTTTTCGGAGCCTGCAAACATGTCAGCCAACCTTTCAAATGCCGTGACCGCCCGTCCACCCGTTTCGGATAAATATCGTCCGGTGTACGCCGACGACCTGCTGACCATGCAGCAGACACTGGAGCGCCCGTTGTCGGGCACCAGCGATGTGGTCGGTGAATACGAGAGCAAGCTTGCGGCCTGGTTCGACGCCCGGCATGCCATCGCCGTGTCCTCGGGTGGCGCCGCACTCAGCGTAGCGATCTATGCATCGGGTGTAGGTCCGGGCGACGATGTCCTGCTCACGCCCAGCTGTCCGCTGTGCACCATCTACCCGATCATCGCCGCAGGGGCCAACCCCATTTTCGTCGACACCCGCAGCCATGGTTTCGGCGCCGACCCGGCATCGATCAAGGCACGCATCACGCCGCAGACCAAGGCAATCATCGACATCCCGATGTGGGGCTACCCAAGCGAAGTCGATGAACTGCGCAGCCTGACTCAGGCGCTGGGCATCACGCTCATTCTGGACCTGGCTCACTCCCATGGCACGACCCTCAAGGGTCAGCCGCTGTCCCGGTTCGGCGACATTTCATGCTTCAGTACGCACGAACGCAAACCACTGGCGACCGGCGAAGGCGGCTTCATCCTTACCGATGATGATGCCCTGGCCAAGCGCTGCCGCGACTACAGCCGTTTCGGCAATCTCAACGGCAAGGATTTCGGCCTCAACTACAAACTGGCTGCACTGCCCGCAGCGCTGGGCGGCAGCCGTCTGGCCTCGCTGTCCGGGCAGATCGAGAAGCGCAGGGAGAATGCGGCGTACTTTCTCGGCAAGCTCGATCACAGCAAAGTGCGCGAAAAAACCATCATCAAGGGCGGTCAGCCGAACTATTACTTTCTCAATCTCGAACTGCACTTTGCCGACAACCGCGCGTTCATTGACTACCTTGATGACGCCGGTATTCCTTCCGACATCAAGCGCTATGGATGCAAGGCGTTGTACGAATTTCCGGCACTGGCGCAATACCGCAACGAATGCCCGAATGCCGAAGCCCTGCTGGCGGGCATGACGACCATCCCGGTTCACCCGGACATCACCCACGCCGAACTGGATTACATGGCTGAGCGCATCAACCAGTACGGTGCCGTATAAATGAACGAACCACTCGATCGCTCACAACTGGATCGGCACTTCACGGCATCCGGGTTCGTTTTGAACCCGGATCGGAAGATGCTGCTGCTGCATCACCGCAAGCTCGGCGTCTGGCTTTATCCGGGCGGTCATATCGAGCAAGGCGAAACCCCTGACGTGGCGGTATTAAGAGAGATTTTCGAAGAGACCGGCATTCACGCCCACCTGCTTGGCGAGCGCGATGAAGCGCTTGCCGATCCCGAAACCGACGTCACCGTGCTGCATCAGCCGTGGCGGGTGCTGTGCGAGTACATCGACGACAAGCGCGGGCCGCATTATCACCTGGACCTGATCTACGTCACGGCGACCCATCTGCGTGCCTGCCCGGACGACAGAGAAGTGGAGCATGCGCGATTCTTCAGCCTTCAGGAAACGGCCGATCTGAAGATGTTTCCCAACTTCCGGCGAATGGTCGACCGGGTCTTTGCAGACGATGCGCTGTGGGATCTGGTGGGGATGAAGGTGTCGTCATGAGCCTGCGAACCCTGACGCAGAAGGGCGCGATGGACTCGCCTGACGACCTGCGGGAACTGGAGCGGGCCCTGTATTCGGGCCTGACCGGCACCTCGCCGGTGGTCGAAGAGTACGAGACCGCCCTTGCTACGCTGTACGGCGTTCGTCATGTGATCGCCGTGTCGTCGGGCGCGGCCTCGGTCACCGCTGCGCTGGCCGGGGTGGATTTCCAGCCGGGCGACGAGGTCATCGTCGCGCCGACCGGTCCCATCTGTACGGTGCTGCCGATTCTCTCGCTCGGGCTGGTGCCGGTATTCTGCGATGTAGCGCCCGACAGCTTCGGGCTTGACCCACAGGACCTGCGACGTTGCATCAGCAAGCGGACCTGTGCCGTCATCGAAGTGCCGATGTGGGGTTATCCGATCCGCTCGGACGAGACCTGGGCGTTTGCGAAGGATGTCGGGTTCACGCTGATTCAGGATCTGGCCCACGCTCACATGACACGTCTGGAAGGCACCTGGCTCGCACGGCATGGCGACATCAGCTGCTTCAGCACCCACGACTGCAAGTTCATCTCGACCGGCGAAGGCGGCTTCGTGATGACTGACGACGACCAGCGGGCCAGCCGCATCCGTGCCTACACGCGCTTCGGCAACCTGACCGGAGAAAAACTGGGCATCAATCTGAAACTGGGCGGCCTGCAGGCTGCGCTCGGGCTGGCGCGCTCACGAAACCTTGTGAAGCACCGGGAGCGTCGCCTGGATAACCGCACGCGGTTGCTGGGCCTACTGAACAATCCGGCGTTCCGCGAGTTGCCACTGGTTCGGCATGGCGAAACCAATGGCTATTCACTGTTGCTGCAATCGGTCGGGCATGACGGGCGTCAGTTGGTTCACTACCAGCAACGGCACGGCATCGAGTCGGACATCGGCAAGTACGACAATCAGCCGCTGTACCAGATGCCGATACTCACCCGTTATCACCGCAACTGCCCAAACGCTGCCAGGCTGCTGCGCTCGCTGACGACGGTGCCATTGCACCCGAGCCTGACGGACGACGACCTGCATTACATGGCCAAGGTGCTCAATGACTACTCCCCGAACTGAACCGGCTTCGCGTGCCAGGCATGCAGTGGTGATCGGCGGCAGTGTAACCGGCTGCCTGACTGCAGCCGTGCTCGCACGTCGTTTCGAGCGTGTGACCGTGATCGAGAAAAGCGACTTCCACGACGAGACCGGGCCGCGTCAAAGCATTCCACAGGAACACCACGTGCACCTGCTGCTGTTGCGCGGCAAGCAGATCATCGAAGGGATCTTTCCCGGCATCCTGAGCGCGCTCGAGGAAGGTGGTGCTCAGGTGGCAGATCTGGGCCATGACGTGAAATGGTTTCAGGGCGGCCGCTGGAAAAACCGTTATCGCAGCGGCATCAACGCCCACTATTGCAGCCGCAGGCTCATCGACAACCAGTTGCGCCGCTGCCTGAAGAGCGTGCCGCAGGTGGACATCCTGTCCGGTACACGGGCCACACGCATCGAGTTTGCCGGTGACAGTGGTCAACGCCATGTGCGCGGCGTGTTCATTGACGACGGCACGGGCGAGCGCAGCCTGTCCTGTGATCTGCTGGTGGACGCGAGTGGCCGGGGCACACACCTGCCGTCGTGGCTGAAGGAGGCAGGCTTCGGCACGGTACAGAACAGCGTGGTCAAGACCGAACTGGGTTACGCATCGCGCATCTACCGCAGAGTTCCCGCGTTCGCCGAACAGTGGCAGGTTCTGCTGGTACTGCCAAAGGCTCCGGTCCAACGCTCGATGGGCGTGATCAGCCCCATTGAAGGGGATCGCTGGATGGTGACCACCGGCGGCTGGTTCGGCCACTTCCCGGGCAAGGATCCGGACGATTTTCTGCAGGCGCTGGCCAATCTGCCGGTGCCCGACATTCACGACGTTATCCGCGAAGCAGAGCCCCTGTCCGAGGTGTTCACTTTCAAGATGCCAGGCAGCCGCCGCACTCACTACGACCGGCTCGACCATTGGCCGGAAGGATTGTTGGTCGCGGGCGATGCATTGAGCAGCATGAATCCGCTGTACAGCCAGGGCATGACCATTGCCGCGCTCGAAGCCGATTGCATCGATTCCAGGCTGGCGGCGCTGCTGGAGGGTTCGCTGAGTTGCCATCAGTTGCAGGGCCTGCTGTGCGCGGTGGTCGATGGCGCCTGGAACATGGCCACGACTGAAGACTTCCGTTTTCCGGAAACGTCGGGCGAACGCACCTGGCGCACCCGTTTCGACCATTGGTACGGCGCGGGGCTGGGCAGACTCTCGGCGAACAATCGTCGTGCGCTGGAAACCCAGATAGGCGTGACCAATCTGGTGGTAGAGCCCGGCCGGCTTTACGCACCCGCCATTGCCTCGCGCATCGCGCTCAACGCCCTTTTGCCCTGGAACACCCGACAATGATCAACGACCTCCTGAACTTTACCGGCGTCGAACACGTGGTGTTCGACTGGAACGGAACCCTGATTGACGACATCGATCTGGCAGTCTTCGCCGTCAACCGGTGCGGCGAGTATTACGGTGTCGCGCCCATCACCGCTGACCAGTATCGGGCTCGATTCGACTTCCCGATTGCCGGTTTCTACGCGGCGCTGGGTTTTGATCTGGACTCTGTGCCTTTCCCGATCATCGTCCAGCATTACCTTGAACACTTCGATGCCCACGTGGCCGAGTGCCCGCTGCAGCCTTATGTGATCGAATTTCTCGACGCCGCCAGACGCGCCGGCATCGGGGTGTCGATCCTGTCGGCATCGCATTGCGACGTGCTGGTCCAGACGCTCAAGGCCAAGGGTTTGTATGACCGCTTTGAGCATGTCGTCGGGCTGAACCATAACCAGGCCACCAGCAAGACCGCCGAGGCCCTGGTGCTGCAGAAAACGCTGGGCACACCCGCGTCCAGAACCCTGTTCGTCGGCGACACGCTGCATGATTTCGACGTCGCCTGCTCAGCAGGATGGTCGCCGGTGCTGGTCTCGACCGGCCATCAGGACAGCGAGCGCCTGCGCCTCAGTGGCGCCCCGCTGTTCAGGAATCTGGGCGAGCTGCTGGAACGTTTTGTGCCTGCCCGTACCCTTCAAACCGAAACCGGGAGCGCCTGATCGTGGAGACTTCACAGACGGTTCTGGTCGGCCTGATCGCCACAGCCCTGCTATTGCGTGCGATGGTCGCCTTCTACTACCGCGACAGCACGCGCATCCTGCGCCTGCTCAAGTTGATCCCGCGAACGCCCGGCCGCAAGGAACAGTATTACCGGCCACTGGACGGCTGGTTCGCACCGCTGCCCTTCCTCTGGACATGGCTGGATATCGTGGCGGCCGTGCTGCTGGCCTCGCTCTATTCGACGCCACTGATGTGGCTGGTGGTGGTGCTGTGGACGGGTGGACGCCTGCGCGCCCTGCAGGAGTTCGGACACAACGCCGTGCACTTCGCGCTGTGCCCGCACCATGAATGGCAATGGTGGCTGAGCAACGTGTTTTACCAGTTTCCGGCCTTCAAACGCGATATGCGCAGCCGCCATCAGACTCACACGCTGGAACACCATCGCAATCCCAACCACCCGAGCCTTGACCCCAATCGGGCCAGGGTTCACGCGGGGGGATACGTCGCCGGCATTTCTCCCGGCAGCTTTTACGCGCGGTTGCTCTATCCGCTGACGCCGCGTGGCGCCTGGGTCAACCTGACGACCATGGCCCGCAGCAGCCTGTTGAATCACTCGCACCTGACCACCGTGGTACGCGTGGTGTGCCTGCTGACCGTCGCAGCGCTGCTTTACTGGGCAGGTGGCTGGAAAGGCGTGCTGTTTGGCTGGCTGGTTCCGCTGCTGACCTCCTACCCGGTGTTCGCCTGGGTGTCGCTGCTCACGGAACATCGCTGGTTCGTCGAAGGGACCTCTCGCGACCGGCGCGATCTGGAGTACCTCGCAGGTCGTCCGACTGATTATTTCGGCCTGACCGGCTGGCTGATCCGCGTCTTCATTGCCCCCACGTCCGATGCCTATCATCTGGCGCACTCGCTGTACCCGGGCGTTCGCTGGAACTACCTGCCTGCGATAGACCGTCACCTGAAAATCCATGAGCCACGCTACAGCAACAACGCCAGTGAAGGCCTGTTGCTGCGACGCGGCAGCGCACCGACGGCGCTTTCCGAACTGTACGAGCGTCTGGTCGCCAGCACCGGACAACCTGAAACCACCCTGAAGACGAGAGGCAGCGTGTGACCAACTCATCGGCATCCCGGCAGATTCAACGGATCGGCATCATTGGCGGCAGTGGACTTCAACAATTGCCCGGCCTGAAGGACATCCGGCAGGTCGAATGCGAAACGGCATTCGGCAAACCCTCTTCTCCCGTCACACTGGGCACACTCAACGACGTGCCGGTGGCCTTCGTACAGCGCCATGGCATCGGACACACCATCCCGCCGTCGTTCATCAATGTACGGGCCAATATTGCCGCGCTGCGCAGCGTCGGATGCACCCAGCTGTTATCGGTCAGCGCGGTGGGCAGCCTGACCCACGATGCGCCGCCGGGCAGTTTCGTGCTGATCGATCAGTTCATCGACCGTACGATCCAGCGCGACAAGACTTTCTTCGGTCCGGGTCTGGTCGGCCATGTACCGTTTGGTGATCCCGTCTGCTCCCGCATGCGTGCCGTGCTGGCGGCCAGCGCGCAGACCGCCGATGTGCAGGCGCTCAATGGCGGTATCTATGTGGTCATGGAAGGGCCGCAGTTTTCGACCCGGGCCGAATCCAGTCTGTACCGCCAATGGGGCGGCACGGTGATCGGCATGACCGCCATGCCGGAGGCCAAGCTCGCACGCGAAGCCGAGCTTTGCTACGCGATGATCGCCATCCCCACCGACTTCGACTGCTGGCACGACGCCCACGAAGACGTGAACGCGACCTTGGTGGCCGAGCGAATGGCCGACACTTTCACGCTGACACGGCGACTGGTCACCGAAGCCGTTACACGCCTGGGCGAGCACCACAGCACCTGTGAATACGGCTGCGACCATGCGCTGGACACCGCCGTGATGACCGCCCCGCAGCATCGTGATCCGGAAATGATCGCGCGCCTGCTCACCGTGGCTCCGAACGCCACTCACCTGGGAGCCAAGCCATGACCGGACCTGTCGCCACTAAAGATCGAGTGCGCATCAGGCAGGTCGATGTGCTGTCGGACAACTGGTACGTGCTGCGCAAAACCACCTACGACTTTCTCGGCCGCGACGGTACGTGGAGCACCCTGAGCCGAGAGACGTATGACCGGGGCAATGGCGCGACCATCCTGCTGTACAGCAAACTGAAACAGACCATCGTGCTGACCCGGCAATTCAGGTTTCCTGCGTTCGTCAACGAACACGACGGCATGCTCATCGAAACCTGCGCCGGCCTGCTGGACCGCGATGATCCGCACACCTGCATCCGCAAGGAAACCGAGGAAGAGACCGGCTATCGCATTCAGGAAGTGCGCAAAGTGTTCGAAGCCTTCATGAGCCCCGGATCAGTCACCGAGCGGCTGTATTTCTTCGTCGGCGAATACTTTGACGAAGACAGGCTGAGCGCAGGAGGTGGCCTTGAAGGCGAAGGCGAAGAGATCGAGGTGCTGGAACTGTCTCTGGATGAGGCGCTGGGCATGATCGACACCGGGGAAATATGCGACGGCAAAACTATCATGCTGCTGCAATATGCCAAACTGCATCGACTGCTGGAGTGACCCTGCGCATGGATGAACTGATCGCCATCAGCTCGATGGAACATGCCGAGCTTGCAGAATTCATCGCGGGCATGGAGGCGCATGCCGGGATACCCATTCGTCTGTCGCGCTGGTCCACGTCCGAACTGATCGAGCGGGTGATCGACGGCACGGCGGGCGACTGGGACCTGCTGCTGGGCACCGCCGCCACGGCGCTTCTCGATCCTGCACTGACCTCGAGGCTGAGTGTCCTTGATGCACTCGATGTGTCGAGCCTGCCCCCGGACGCGGTCGATGCCGGCCGACGCTGGTTCAGCCCGTCAGGCTTCGTGCCCGCCTTCTGTTACGACCCGCATGTCCTCGCCGCCAATGGCCTTGAGCCGCCGCGCTGCTGGGAAGCGCTGAGCACACCGGCCTGGTCGAGACGCATCGCCCTGCCCGACCCGGCACGCTCCGGCGCAGGCTATCTGCACCTGGGCGCCCTGCTGGAACATTATGGCGAACAGGCCTGGGAGCGGCTGGCGGACATCGCCCGCCTGCAACCTGCCATCAGCGGTTCCTCGACGTCCCCCATAGAGGCGGTGCTTGAAGGTCGGTCGTGGGTGGGCGTTACGGTGTCCACCGCAGCCACACGGGCCGCGCTTTTGCATCCATCGCTGCACTGGTGCGTACCGGAAGATGCGCTACGTTATGAGTTCGAGGTATTCGGCTGCCGAAACGGTTCGCAGCATGCCGTCAAGGCCCGCCAGGCGCTCGGCTGGATGCTGTCGCCCGACGCCGCCGCCATCAGCCGGCGCTATGGCAAGGTCGTGGTCGCTGACTCATCGAGGGACACGCCGACAGCCCCTGGTCCCGAGCCGCTGGATGCCATCGCAGCCAGTCGCGCCAAGGCCGAACGCTGCGCACGCTGGCACGCACTCTTCGACACCGGGGCAACCCCATGAGCGGGATGGCGCAGCCTGATTCGACTCAACCTCTCGCATCACCCCGGACTGAGGGGCGGCCATGGTCGATCTACCTCATGTTCGGCCTGTTCGGGGCGCAGCAAGGCATGCTCGGCCCCTTGATGCCCTTTCTGCGCTCCGAATTCTCCCTCGACCTGCGCTGGACCGGCCTGCACTTCGCCGCTTACGCGCTGGGACTGGTGTTGATCGGAGTACCGTATCGCTGGCTTGAGCGCAAACCTCCGGTCATCGGCACGGGGCGCATTGCGATAGGCTCGATCATCGTGGCCAGCGGGTTCTTTGCCATGGCAGCAGGCCTGCCGATGACATTACCGGGCAGTGTCGTACTGGGTTTTTCCGGAGGGCTGGTCATGGCGGTCGGACAGGCCATGCTGGGCAGGCGCTACGTTGAACAGGCCGCCGCGAAGCTGGTGGAGGCCCATATCGTGGCCGGGCTGTGTGTGCTGGGGGGCGCACTGCTGGTGGGCGCAGCGACTGCCGTCGGGCTGTCGTGGCGCGCGGCTCCGTTGCTGATCAGCGCGTGGGCGCTGCTGATGTTCTGCGTGCCTTCAGATCTTCATCGAACAGAGGCTCGCACCACGCCTGCAACGGCGTCAACCGGCGCGCCCGCGGATGCGTTGCCTGCGCCGCGCCTGACACGCCTGAGTCTGTGGGCACTGGTGATTCTCGGCATCTCGGCCGAGTGGGGCGTGGGCTTCTGGGGGGCTGAGTACATGAAGACTCACGTTCAGACCAGCGCCTCGGTAGCCGCGACCCTGATGAGCCTTTATTTCGCCGGCACCGTCTGTGGACGTCTGGCCAGCAGTTTCGCACTGCGTCGCCTATCGCCCCTGTCGCTGCTGACCACCGTGATTTTCAGCGCTATCGCTACACTGCTGGTGCTGTCGTTGATTCAGGGCCTGGCCGGAACGGCTGTCTTCACTTTCGTGCTGGGTGCATGCCTTGGGAACTTCTTCCCGCTGATTCTGGGCTCTGCGATGCGCGTCGCGCCCCACGCAAGCTCTGCGTTGAGCACCCAGGCATCCCAGGCGGTAGGCGTTGCATTACTGCTGGCGCCGTTTCTGCTCGGGGTGTTGTCCGAGCGAATCGGGGTCGAAGCCGCCTTCAGCCTGTTGATCATCTACCCGCTTCTCATGTTGCCGTGGGTGCCGGCGCTTCGTGGCGCCTGGGCTTTCGGCCGAACCACTGCCCCTGCAAAGGAGTAACACTCAATGGCCCTTCACGCGCTGTTGTTCGACCTGGACGGAACCCTCATCGATACCGATGAGCTGCACCTGAATGCCTACAACCAGCTGCTGGCACGCTGGGATCGGTCGATGGATATCAGCTATTACAAAGCCAATGTCATGGGGTTCCCGGACGACATGATTTTCGGCGGCCTGTTTCCCGATATGCCCGCCTCGCACTACGCAGCGCTGGCGGCCGAGAAGGAAGCCATGTTTCGCGACCAGCTTGGCGAAACCATCCCGGTCTCCGGCGTGCTTCGCGTTCTTGACCATGCCGGGCAACTCGGGCTGAAAACCGCCGTGGTCACCAATGCGCCACGGGAGAATGCCATGGCCATGCTGACCGGGCTGGGCATTGTCGATCGTTTCGAAACCATTGTGATCGGCGGCGAACTGGCTCGCGGCAAACCGCATCCCATGCCCTACCTAACGGCCCTGAAATTACTGGGTGTGAGAGCGGATGAAGCGATTGCCTTTGAAGATTCGCTGGCGGGCGTGCAATCGGCACACGCCGCAGGCATTCATACCTTCGGCATGCTCTGCGGGTTGCAGGAGCAACAGCTTCGCGAGGCTGGCGCCCGCAGCGTGATCAAGGACTTCGAAGCCGACGCCCTGTGGCGGTTTCTGAAGTCGGCCGCGTGATAGTCCGTCCGCACTGAAGCTTTTTATCCGCTCGCGCACTAAACTGGCAGCCGCTTGCCCCAAACCGGGGCAGACACTCTTATTGATAACCCGAGAGGCCGCTGTGTACAAAGGTGTCGTGCTGTCGGTTCTGGCTTCAGTGCTGTTCGGGGTCATGTATTTCTATACCTCACTGATGAAGCCGCTGGATGGCCAGGAAATCTTCGGCTGGCGGATGCTGCTGACCGTGCCCTGCGCCACGCTGTTCATGCTGTTCAGTGGCGACTGGAAGCTGGTGCGTGCACTCGCAGCCAGACTGCGCCGACAACCGGCACTGTTTTTCGGGCTGCTGCTGTCGTCGGTGCTGCTGGGCGCGCAACTGCTGATCTTCATGTGGGCACCGCTGCATGGTCGCAGCCTGGAAGTCTCGCTGGGCTATTTCCTGCTGCCGCTGAGCATGATTCTCACCGGCCGCGTCGTGTACGGCGAACACCTCTCCTACCTGCAAAAGATCGCGGCAGCCTTCGCGGCGATCGGCGTTGCCCACGAGCTGTGGCGACTGGGCAGTTTCTCGTGGGAAACATTGCTGGTGGCCGGGGGCTATCCGCTGTACTTCGTGCTGCGGCGCCGGCTCAAGACCGATAACCTGGGCGGGCTATGGTTCGACATGCTGTTCATGCTCCCCATCGGCCTGTGGTTCATCGCCAACGGGCATCCGCTGGCGATTCAGCAAACGCCCATTCTCTATCTGTTGATTCCCGTGCTGGGCATCATCAGTGCCTCGGCGCTGGTCAGCTACATCATCGCCAGTCGTCTGCTGCCATTCAGCCTGTTCGGGCTGCTCAGTTATGTCGAGCCGGTGCTGCTGGTGGGCGTCGCACTGCTGCTGGGCGAAAGCATCAGCCGTGACGAAATGCTGACTTACATACCGATCTGGATAGCGGTGGGCGTGCTGATTCTGGAGGGTGCCAAACACATGCTGGCTCAGCGCCGTCGGGACGCAGCCTGAGCCTCAGTGCCCGGTGAAACGCTCCAGTTGCATCTCCTGGAGACGGCTCAGCGTGCGGCGGAACGCGAAAGACAAGTAGCCCTCGGTGTACAACGCCTCCATCGCCACCTGCGCTTCGACATACAGCGGAATGCGTCGGTCGTAACACTCGTCGACCAGCGCGATGAAGCGCCGCACGCCGTCGTCGTGAGGGGACAGCTGCGGCAACTCACGGTCCCCCGCCGCCACCTGCTCCACGCCATCCTCGGTGCCACGGGCGATTTTCGATTCGCGCTGCGCCGCACTCAGGGACGGCACTTCACTGATCAGGATCACCGAAAAACGATCGCACAGGGCAATGAAATCCATCGCCGCCAGCGGTTGCTCGCACAGGTCCCGATAACGGCACCACACGGCCGTGTCGGAATGCTGAACCACATTAATGCTGCGATAGCCAAGCATGACCTGGGAATCGTGGATCGGCTGCCCGGCGCTGAGCGCGTCGAAAATTCCCTGCAGGCCGCTGGGACGTCCGGCTTCGGCCACCCAGTAACGCTGGTGCAACTGGCCGGGATGCAGGCGATGGTCCTCGCCGCCATCGACCGCGACGACGTTCATGTACTTCTGGATGGCGACAATCGCGGGCATGAAGCGCTCACGGTTGTGACCGTGGCTGTACAGCTGCTCCGGCGGCTGGTTGGAAGTGCAGACCAGCACTACACCTTCCTCAAACATGACCTGCAACAGCCCGCCGAGAATCACGGCATCGCCGATGTCGGTAACGAACAGCTCATCGAAGCACATCACCCGCACTTCACGCGCCAGTTCCCTGGCCACCACGGTCAGTGGATGCGGTGTACCCATCAGCTCGAACATGCGCTTGTGCACCCAGCGCATGAAGTGATGAAAATGCTGACGCCGGGCCGGAACACTCAGGCTTTCGAAGAAACGGTCCATCAGCCAGGTCTTGCCGCGTCCCACCGGCCCCCAGAGATAAACACCCTGAGCCCGACCACGCTGTCCCGTCAGCGCCAGGTAGCAGGCCTGAAGCTGACGGGCCGCATGCAACTGCGCCTGATCAGGCTGAAAGCCACGCTGGACGGCACGTTCGTAAGCATCCAGAGGAGACACGGCATCCATCAATCACACACCTTCGGCAACAGGAAAGACACTCAGCATATACAGGTTCAGGCGTGCTGCACGCCCGCACGTTTGAGCAGCCGTTTGCAGCGCTCGGACAGATGCACCACACGCAGGTGCTTGCCTGCCTTGGCGTAACGCTCGCGCAAGGTCTTGAGCGCAGCAATGGCCGAATAGTCGACGAAGCTCAAGTGACGGCAGTCCAGCGTGACCTGCGCCGGGTCTTCGGCAGGGTTGAACTGGTCGAGAAACGGCGTGGTCGAGGCGAAGAACAGCGTGCCGTGCAGGTGGTAGATCTTGCTGCCGTCGGCTTCGACATGGCTATCGGCGTAAAGCTCACGGGCCTGCTGCCAGGCAAAGTTGATCGCTGCGATGACAATGCCGAACAGCACCGCCGTCGCCAGATCGGTGAACACCGTCACGACCGTCACGGCAATGATCGCCAGTACGTCGTTTACCGGAACCTTGCGCAGCACCCGCAGCGAAGCCCAGGCAAATGTCTGCTGGGCGACCACGAACATCACCCCGACCAGCGCCGCCAGTGGAATGCGCTCGATCAGCGGCGACAGGAACAGCACAAACATCAGAATCATCATGCCCGCGACAATCCCGGACACCCTGCCGCGCCCGCCGGAGCTGAGATTAATGACGGTCTGTCCGATCATCGCGCAGCCGCCCATGCCGCCAAATGCGCCAGACACCATGTTCGCCGCGCCCAGTGCCACGCATTCGCGGTCCGGGTAACCGCGGGTCTCGGTGATCTCGTCCGTCAGGTTGAGGGTCAGCAGGGTTTCCAGCAGGCCGACCAGCGCCATCAGTACGGCGTAAGGCGCGATGATGCGCAGGGTTTCCAGCGTCCACGGAATGTCCGGCAGGTTGAACATCGGCAGACCACCCGCGATGTGGGCCATGTCGCCCAGGGTCCGGGTTGGCAGGTCGAGGAAATACACGGCCAGGCCGACGCCGAGAATCGCGACCAGAGCAGGCGGCACGGCGCGGGTCACACGCGGCAGTACATAGACCACGGCCATGGTCAGCGCGACCAGCCCCAACATCACGTAGAGCGGCGTTCCGCTCAGCCAGGCCTCGCCGACCTTGAAGTGTTCCAGCTGGGCCATGGCAATGACAATCGCCAGGCCGTTGACGAAGCCGAGCATCACCGGATAAGGCACCAGCCGCACCAGTTTGCCGAGCCGCAGCACCCCGAACAGGATCATCAACAGACCGCCCAGCAACACGGTTGCCAACAGGTACTGCACGCCCTGCTGCACCACCAGCGCCACGATGACCACAGCCATCGACCCGGCAGCACCCGAGACCATCCCCGGTCGCCCGCCGAACAGCGCGGTCAGCGTGCAAATGATAAACGCGCCATACAGGCCCATCAGCGGGTTGAGGTGCGCCACCAGTGCAAAGGCGATGCATTCGGGCACCAGCGCAAAGGATGTGGTGAGCCCTGCCAGAACTTCGGCGCGTAGACGGATTGTTTTCATGACTGACCTGAACGGCGTCTGCGGACCAGCCCGCAGCGGTGCGAAAAAGGGGGCATGTTACGCAAACACGTCCTCATCGGCCACTGCTGCAAGGGTTCAGCCTGACGATTCAAGCTCACCTGCGTCAGACGATGTCGAGATCCAGCAGCGCTGCGCCCAGCGCCTTGCCATGCGCGTCCAGCGCCAGCGACCGGGTTACTCCGCCTCGCAGCACACCGGGGATCACGAAGTTCAGTGCGTGCACGTTGGGCAGCTCGTAGCGCCGAATCGGCCCGGCTTGCGGGTCGAGTAACTGCGAGAAATACGCTGTCACCCGATCAACGGTCAGTGCCTGACACAACCTTGCATAGTCTTCGCCACGGTAAGCGATCACCGAGATGTTCGATGTATCGCCCTTGTCGCCGGTCCGCGAATGGGCCAGCTCTCGAAGCTTTACGCCACCGCTCATACCGAATCCTCCAGATGAACCACCGGATTGACCGCCTCACGCGGCAGAAACAGCGAAGCGACCGCCAACACCTGACGCACCGCCTTGGTCGCCCCGCCACCGCCGTAAGGTCCGTTGGTGTAGAGCGTCTCGACTTCATTACCGACCCGAACGGCCTCGCTGCGCTCGACACAGCGTGCGGCAATGCGCAGGCGCACCTCCCAGGGCTCAGCGTTGGCGCGCGAACCCAGTTCGCTGCCATGCAAGGCATCGACGCCGATCAATTCGGCACGCAGGTCTTCGACCCTCACGCCCATCAGCTTCAAACGCTCCAGAACGACATCACGTGCCAGTTGCGCACGCGCCAGCGCACCAGGCCCACCGTAGGACATTTGCCCTTCGCCGATCCAGCCATCCAGATAGCCGACCGACACCTTGAGAGTCTCGGGCCGCTGACGTCCATCCGCACCGACAACCCGCACCCGGTTCTCGGCTTCTGTCCGGAAGCTGACCCCCGAAAAATCGGCACTCACGTCGGGTGTCAGGTAAGCCGCAGGGTCATGCACCTCATAGATCAGCTGTTCGGTGCAGGTGGCGGTATCGATCCGCCCGCCCGAGCCTGCCACCTTGGTGATGAGCGCCTGACCTGATGCATCGACTTCAGCCAGTGGAAAGCCCAGTCGGGCCAGGTCCGGCACGTCCTTGAAACCCGGATCGGCAAAGTACCCCCCGCTGATCTGGCCCGCACATTCGAGCAAGTGACCGACCAGCGTGCCACGTCCCAGCAAACGCCAGTCATCGACGGGCCAACCGAACTCGAACACCTGTGGCGCCAGAAACAGTGATGGATCGGCTACACGACCCGTGATCACCACGTCGGCATCGGCCTGGAGCGCCTGCACGATGCCTTCGCACCCCAGATAAGCGTTGGCCGAAATCAGCCGGTCACCCAGCGAGGCCAGCGTCATGCCGTTGTCCATCAGCCTGGAAGCGTCGGCCTGCAATGCAGCGAGCACGTCATCGCCGGTCAATGCCGCAACCTTGAGCCCGGACAGTCCCAGCCCGACCGCGATGCGCTTCACTTCCCGCGCCGCCGCCAGCGGGTTGGCCGCCCCCATGTTGGTGATCACCCGCAATCTGCGCGAACCGTCCGCCCTGCGCCCCACGAACGGCAGCACCCGGCGCATGCGCTCGCTCAATAACGGATCGTAGCCAGCGTCGGGGTCGCTCAACCGGGCCTGCTGCGCCAGCGCGATGGTGCGCTCGGCCAGGCATTCAAAAATCAGGTAATCCAGCTCGCCGTGTTCGGCCAGTTCGACGGCAGGCTCTATGCGGTCGCCGGAATAACCGGCACCGGAGCCGATGCGCAGGGTTTTCATTCAGAACACTCCCAGGAGCATGGCAGTCAGGGTCATCAGGACCGAGGCTGCGAACAGGAAAGGGATGGTGAAGCGCTGGTGGTCGGCCAGCTCGATCTTGCACAGCCCCACCAGGAGGAAGGTCGCGGGCGTCAGCGGACTGACCGGAAAACCGGTGGTGTGCACACCCAGCAGTGAGGCCTGAGCCACTTGCAACGGCTCGACGCCCAAGGCCTTGCCGACCTCGGCGATCACCGGCATCACGCCGAAATAGAATGAATCCGGGTCGAACAGCAGGCTCAGAGGCATCGAAATGAACCCCACCACCATCGGGATCAATTTGCCGTGCCCGGCTGGAATCTGGTGCACCGCCACTTCGGCCATTGCCTTCAGCATACCGGTGCCTTGCATGATGCCGGTGAACACCCCGGCCGCCAGCAGGATGCTGGCCATGGTCAGCGCGGTTTTGGCGTGGGCATCGATGCGGGTGCGCTGAGCATCGACGTCAGGGTAATTGAGGCACAGCGCAACCACCGTGCCGAGCATGAACATCACCACCGGATCGACGACACCGGAGATCATCACGCCCATCACCGCAATGGTCAGCAGCAGGTTCACCCAAAACAGACGCGGCCGACGCAGCAGCTCTTCCTGTTCGGTCAGCACCCGCTTGGGCACCACATCCACCTGCGCTCCGGCGCCAAGGCCCAGACGCCGCTCTTCACGACGGCCCAGAAACCAGGCGCAGGCGAACACAAAGGCGAGACCGACAATCTGCACCGGAATCAGCGGCTGAAACAGGTCCGCCACCGGCACGTGCAAGGCGGCAGATGAGCGCAGCACCGGCCCGGTCCAGGGCAGAAAGTTGACCCCCGCCGCCATGGCCGTGACGCAGGCCAGAATGCGCTTGTCCATGCCCAGCCGCGTGTACAGCGGCAGCATGGCCGGAATGGTCACCAGAAAGGTCACCGCCCCCGAACCGTCCAGGTGCACCAGCAACGCCAGCAGTGCCGTACCCATGACAATTCGGGTGGGGCGCGTACCGACTGCCTTTAGAATCCGATCAATGATCGGGTCGAGCATGCCTGCATCCGTCATCACTCCGAAGAACAGGATGGCGAACACGAACATGCCCACCACCGGGGCAACGTTCTTGATGCCTGTGATGATGAAGGCGCTGGTCTGCAGACCGAAGCCGCCGATCAGGGCCGCGATGATGGGCAATGCAATGAGGGCGACGAGAGGCGAGAGACGCTTGCTCATGACAGCCGTGAGCAGGCAGAGAATGGTAATGACACCGAGGATGGCGAGCATGGAGGCTTTCCCTTTCATCCCTGACCAACGTGTGGCGGGATGTACTGTTGTTGTTTTCAACGAGTATCGAAACGGGGTTATGCTTTGTAAATTGAAATGTTCGGCACCTCTCATTCCAAAAAACAGAACATTGATCACGAGCCTTGCCAGCGCATGAAGAATTCGATCCAGCACATCCGGGCGTTCCTGGCCGTCGCTCACAGCGGGAGTTTTACCAAGGCTGCGGTGGAACTGAACCTCTCGCCGTCTGCGCTGACCGTCCAGATCCAGCAACTGGAAGAGTGGCTGGGCGTCGCGCTGCTGGAACGCAGCCCGCGCCACGTCAGCCTGACGGCGGCAGGACAGAACAATCTGCAGCCCATGGAAAAGCTGCTGCTGGATCTGGACAACATCGTCAGTGGTTCGCGGGACCTTGCGGCGTTGCGCCGCGGTGTGGTGACCCTCGCCGCCCTGCCCTCGATGTGCTCCAGCACGCTGCCGATCATCCTGCGCGAATTCCGCACCCGGTTTCCCGGCATCGAAGTACGCCTGCGCGATGTAGTGGCGCAACGCATCGACGCGCTGGTGCGTGAAGGCGAGGTGGATTTCGGACTCGGCGTTCGCGCCCGGATGAGCCACGGACTGGAGTTCGAAGGCCTGATGCAGGACCGGCTGCGGCTGTTCGTGCCCGGCACTCATCCGCTGGCCACACGAACGTCAGTCAGCCTGGCCGATCTGGCGGGTCAGCCGATTATTCTGACCGGACGCGACAGCAGCGTGCGCGAGCGGGTCGAGCAACTCTTCGCCGACGAAGGACTTGCTCTGGTGCCCGGACTCGAGGCCAACTACATGTCGACCGTTCTGGCGCTGGTGCGTCAGGGGCTGGGTATGACGCTGCTGCCGGAGTCGGCCGACGAGGGCCGCTCCGACACCGTTCAGGTGCCCGTCGATCACCACGGCGTCAGCCGTGAAATCGGCCTGATCACCCGCACCGGCCAGACCCTGAGCCCTGCGGCGAATCGGTTCGTGGAGATGATGAGAGAGGTGTTGAGTCGCGATGCCTGTTGAATCACGTCTCGGCAAACACAACATTGCGGGAGGAATATCCCCAGTACTGCGCAGACAACAGACTTACCCCCCCTAAAAACAAGGAATGCTTTCATGCAATGGAATCAAAAGCGGTCATTGCAGGCCCTGCTGCTGACCAGCCTCACGCTGACCTCGTCGCTCGCGCTTGCCGAGGCGCAGAACCCGAAACTGGACGACTTCGTGCGGGAAGCAGCCAGCAAGGTCATGCAGAAAAACGGCATCGCAGGCCTGTCGATTGCCATCACCCACAACGGCACACAACAGTTCTACACCTACGGCAAGGCGTCGAAAGACAGTGCTCAAACCGTCACCCCGGACACGCTGTTCGAACTGGGCTCGATCAGCAAGACCTTCACCGCCACCCTTGCCACCTGGGCGCAGGCAAACGGGCAGTTGTCGTTGACCGAGCGCATCGACACCTACGTGCCGCAATTGCGTGACACACGCCTGGGCAAGGTGCCGGTTTTCCATCTGGGTACGCATACTGCGGGCGGCTTCCCGCTGCAGTTTCCCGACAAGGTCCAGACCACCGAACAGATGATGGCGTACTTCAAGGCCTGGCAACCCGAGTACTTGCCCGGTACCCATCGCACCTACGCCAACCCCAGCGTCGGTTTGCTGGGCCTGGTCGCGGCGCGCAGCCTGCAATTGCCCTTCAAGAACGCCATGCAGCAAGGGCTGTTTCCGGCACTGGGCCTGAAGAACACCTACCTCACCGTGCCCGACGAACAACAGTCACTCTATGCACAGGGCTATAACAAACTCGACGAACCTGTCAGGGTCAACCTCGGCGTGCTGGCATCCGAGGCTTACGGCGTGAAATCCAACAGCCGGGACATGCTCCGTTTTGTCGAGGCCAACCTGGGGCTGGGTCAGCACGACGCGCGCCTGCAACGCGCCCTCAAGGACACCCGAACCGGTTATTTCAACGTGGGCGCGATGACCCAGGGCCTGATTTGGGAGCAATACCCGATGCCGGTGAAGCTCGACACCCTGCTCGAAGGTAACGCGAGCACGATGGTGCTCAATACTCAAAAAGTCGAGCCGATCACCCGGCCCCGTGCGGCGCAACCCAATACCTGGGTCAACAAGACCGGTTCCACCAATGGCTTTGGCGGCTACGTTGCCTTCATCCCCGAGCAGCAACTGGGCATCGTGATTCTGGCCAACAGAAACTACCCGAACGAGGAACGGGTGAAACTGGCGTACCGGATTCTGAATCAGGTGCAGTGCTTCGACTGCAAACCCTAAGCTTCAGAAGTCTGCTCGCCAGTCGCAAAGTCGACCGGTACACGCCACAGATACCACGCCGCAACGGTTCGAAATGGCGCGAACCGTTCGGCGAGAGCGGTCATGGCCTTCGGTGTGGGTTTGCCTTCCAGGCCGTACAGCCGCCGATAACCCTCGCACACCCCGAAGTCACTCGCGGGCATCACGTCCAGCTTGCCCAGGCCGTAGATGAGCATCATCTCGACCGTCCAGCGACCTACGCCTGGCAACCGAGTGAGACGGGCGATGAGTTCGTCGTCGCTCAGGGTCAGAGCTTCGTCCACGTCCGGCACCAGACCGCTGGCTCTGGCAGCGGCAATCGCCTTGATCGCCCGGCACTTGGACGCCGAGAACCCGCAGCCTCGCAACGCCTCATCGGCCAGGTCGGCCAACGCCTGCGGGTCGGGAAAGCGTGAATCCGGAAACAGGGCACGCAGGCGCATCACCATCGCGTCGCCCGCCCTGGCGTGCAATTGTTGATACGCAACGCCTTTGACCAACGCCTGGAACGGGTCCTGCGCAGCGGTCACCGGGTGCAGACACGGCCCGACGTGCTCAATCAATGACCGCCAGCGCCCATCGACTGCCTTGAGCACTTCAATGGCCTGCCCATGAGCAATGGGCGTTTGCGGTTCTGCTGACATTCCGATCATCCATAAAAAGCGCAATTCGAGACGCCCCCACTGTGCCGCAGCGCCCAGGGACTCTGCAAACGCGGGGTGATTTTCGAGTTCCCTCGCAACGCTGCAAAAACCTGAACCTGGCCTGAACGACATCGTGAAAACGACTTTCAGACAAAAAACAACTTTCTCCATTCAAGAATGAGTATCATTATGTTACGCATTGTGTCCGGCCCGTCTCGCCTGCCGAGACCTGTCAAAACACGTGCGCCTTCAGTCTCAACCCGGTGAACTATGCTCGTTCCGTTTTTGATCATGCTGCGCGAAGGCATCGAAGCCGCGCTCATTGTTGGCATCATCGCCAGTTACCTGAAACAGACCGGCCGTGGCGAGTGGATGCCCGCCGTCTGGATCGGTGTATTCCTGGCAATCGCACTGTCGCTGTTCGTCGGCGGTGGCCTGGAGTTGATGAGCGCCGAGTTTCCGCAGAAGCAGCAGGAATTGTTCGAAGGCATCGTCGGCCTGATTGCCGTGGGCATTCTGAGTTCGATGGTGTTCTGGATGCGCAAGGTGGCGCGTTCGATCAAGCACGCGCTGCATGAATCGCTGGACGCCGCCCTCACCGGCTCGAAAAACCAGACCTACGCGCTGATCGCCATGGTGTTCTTTGCCGTGGCCCGGGAAGGTCTGGAAACCGTCTTTTTCCTGCTCGCCGTGTTTCAGCAGAGCGAAGGCACCCAGGCTCCCCTGGGGGCCCTGCTCGGCATGCTGCTGGCAGTCGGCTTTGGTGTGGCGATCTACAGCGGCAGCATGCGCCTGAACCTGAGCCTGTTTTTCCGCTGGACCGGCCTGTTCATTCTGATCGTGGCGGCCGGGATCCTGGCCAACTCGGTGCAGGCCCTGCATGAAGCAGGTGTCTGGAACCACTTGCAGGACGTGGTTTTCGACATCAGCGCCTGGCTGCCGATGGACGGTCCGACCGGCTCGGTGCTGGCCGGCATGTTCGGTTATCAGGATGCACCGACGGTCAGCACCCTGAGTGTCTACCTCATTTACCTGATCGGGGCGCTGGTGCTGTTTTTCCTGCCGCACGCCCCGTCAGTCCGCACACCGTTGCAGCAACATCCATCTTCCGTGACGAACGAATAAGGGCACCCATGTCGAACCGTCCCTCAGGGCCTTCAGAGAAAGCCCGGCCTCCCCGCGTCCTGCGATTGGCAGTCGCCGGCTCCGTGATCCTGATGATCGCCGCAGGCGGGCTGTTCTACTACGCCTCGCAAGTGGCCGTCAAGAAGCGCGCCGCCAATGCCGGCACTGAAACCGTGGTCAACATTCACGCTCACAACTGCGAGCCGAATGCCCTCACCGTAGCGGCAGGCCAGAACGCGTTTCGCATCGTCAATCGTTCCGAACGGGCGGTCGAATGGGAAATCCTGGATGGCGTACTGGTGGTCGAGGAGCGGGAAAACATTGCGCCCGGCCTGAGCCAGGTCATCAATGCCAACCTGGCGCCCGGCGATTACGCGATCACCTGCGGCCTGCTGAGCAACCCGCGCGGCACGCTGCATGTAACGCCTACCGCCGAGTCCGACGCGAAAGCCAAGGCGCGCCCGTCGATGACAGCCTTCATCGGCCCGCTGTCCGAATACCGCGTTTACCTGAGTCTGCAGAGTTCAGCGCTGATCAAGGCCGTCACCGCCCTGCAACAGGCCATCGATGCCGGTGATCTGAGCGCAGCGCAAGCCGCCTACCTGCCCGCACGCGCCGCCTATCAGCGCATCGCGCCCGCCGCGCAGCGTCTGGCCGAGCTGGACAACGCCATCAACGCCCGTGCCGATTACTACGAAAAGCGCGAGCAGGACCCGGGTTTCAGCGGCTTCCACCGCATCGAATACGCCCTGTTCGAGCAGCACAGTGTCGATGGCCTGAGCCCGGTGGCGCAGCGTCTGCAGACTGACGTCACCCAACTGAAGCAACAATTGCTGGCCCAGTCGCTGGCTCCGGAGCAACTCGCCGCGATTGTCACGCGCAACATGCGCAGCCTGGCCGATGTGCGCAGCAACGGTGAAGAAGAACGCTACAGCCACAGCGACCTGAATGGCTTCGCCGCCAATCTGGAAGGGACGCGCAAGGTGGTCGATCTGCTGCGCCCATTGCTGAGCAAAAGCGCAGGGGATCAGTTGCAGACCATCGATGCGGCCATGGCTGATCTGGACACCACGCTGGACGCCTTGAAAACCGATGACGGTTACCTCCTTTATGACCAGGTCGATGCAGGACAACGCAAGCAGATCGCGACCAAAGCTGCGGCACTGGCCGACGCGCTGAACACCATCGACCCGGCGCTCGGCCTGTCCGGGCTCTGAACCGAACCGATTCCGTCCATCAGGAGCACAGCACAGTCTCATGAAAACTCCCGACGCCAACAATGCCCCTGCCTCGATTCAGCGCCGTCGTGTCCTGATGGGCCTCGGCGCTGCCGGGGCCGCACTGGCCGGCAGCAGCCTGAGCGGCAACGTACTGGCCGCTGCACCCGCGCAAGTCACCGAAGCGCCGAACAGCGACAAGACCGAGGACCGCAACGCGTTCCATGGCCTTCACCAGACCGGCATCGTCAACCCGCGCCCCGCTGCGGGCATGTTCGTGGCCTTCGACGTGCTGGCCGCGGATCGTGACGACCTCGAGCGCCTGTTCCGCACTCTGAACGAGCGCATTGCGTTCCTGATGACTGGCGGCCCGGTGCCGGACGTCGATCCGAAACTGCCGCCGCTGGATTCCGGCATCCTGGGACCGGTCGTCACGCCCGATAACCTGACCATCACCGTGTCAGTGGGCGAATCGCTGTTCGATGAGCGCTTTGGCCTGACCGAAGTCAAGCCCATCCGCCTGAGCCGCATGGTCGGTTTTCCCAACGATGCGCTGGAACCTTCCAGTTGCCATGGCGACCTGAGCATCCAGTTCTGCGCCAACACCGCCGACAGCAACATCCACGCCCTGCGCGACATCGTCAAGAACCTGCCTGACCTGTTGCTGGTGCGCTGGAAACAGGAAGGCACCGTGCCGCCTCAGGCACCGAAGAAACCCGGTCAGCCGCCCGAGAGCGCCCGTAACTTTCTGGGTTTCCGGGATGGTTCGGCCAACCCGGATTCCAACAACCAGAAGACCATGAACGAGCTGGTCTGGGTGCAACCGGGCAGTGACGAACCGGCCTGGGCCGCCCACGGCAGTTATCAGGCCGTGCGCATCATCCGCAATTTCGTCGAGCGCTGGGACCGGACACCCTTGCAGGAACAGGAATCGATCTTCGGCCGCACCAAAAGCACCGGCGCCCCCATGGACGGCAAGGTTGAAACCGATGTGCCCAACTATGCCGCCGACCCGGAAGGCAAGAAGACCCGCCTAGATTCACACATTCGCCTGGCCAACCCGCGTACTGCAGAGACCCAGCGCAACCTGATTCTGCGCCGCCCGTTCAACTACTCCAACGGCGTGAACAAGAATGGTCAGCTGGACATGGGCCTGCTGTTCATCTGCTATCAGGCGGATCTGGAAAAAGGCTTCATCACCGTGCAGAACCGCCTCAATGGCGAGCCGCTGGAGGAATACCTCAAGCCAGTCGGTGGCGGCTACTTCTTCACCCTGCCGGGCGTGACCGGCGACCAAGACTTCATCGGACGCTCATTACTGGCGGCCGTATCGAAAACCCACACTGTATGACCTTCAACCTCCTCACCCGGAAGAGCACCATGAAAAAGACGCCTCTGGCTTTGCTGCTGACCCTTGGCCTGCTCCAGACTCCGCTGGCCGCCTTCGCTGCCACGGCGCCGCTGGATCTGGTCGGCCCGGTTTCGGACTACAAGATCTACGTCACCGAGAACATCGGCGAACTGGTCAGCCACACGCAGAAATTCACCGATGCGGTCAAGAAAGGCGACCTGGCAACCGCCAGGAAGCTGTACGCGCCGACCCGTGTGTTCTATGAATCCGTAGAGCCGATTGCCGAGTTGTTCAGTGATCTGGACGCCGCCATCGACTCACGCGTCGACGACCACGAGCAAGGCGTGACGGCTGAAGACTTCACCGGTTTCCATCGCCTGGAATACGCGCTGTTCTCGCAGAACACCACCAAGGACCAGGGCCCTGTCGCCGACAAGTTGATGAGCGACGTCAAGGACCTGGAAAAGCGCGTGGCCGACCTGACCTTCCCGCCTGAAAAAGTGGTCGGTGGCGCAGCCGCGCTGCTGGAGGAAGTGGCAGCGACGAAGATTTCCGGCGAAGAAGACCGTTACAGCCACACCGACCTGTACGACTTCCAGGGCAACATCGACGGCGCGAAGAAGATCGTCGACCTGTTCCGCCCGCAGATCGAGCAGCAGGACAAGGCGTTCGCGGGCAAGGTCGACAAGAATTTCGCCACCGTGGAAAAGATCCTGGCCAAATACAAGACCAAGGACGGTGGCTTTGAAACCTACGACAAGGTCAAGGAAAACGACCGCAAGGCCTTGGTCGGCCCGGTCAACACCCTGGCCGAAGACCTCTCGACCCTGCGCGGGAAACTGGGGCTGAACTGACATTCAGCGGCGGGCGTAGCTTCCCGAGCGGCGGTACCGCGCCGCGCTCAGCGCTCTACGCAAATCCTGCTGCAACCATCAGCCTGTGAGAGGCGGCTTGCCGGCGAGGCTTTTTCTGAAGACATCAGCGACTGAACGGACCCCATCGCCGGCAAGCCGCCTCCCACGGGTATGCATTCAGTCAGACGCTTTCGTTATGACCTTTGCGCGTCTCCCGGGCCTATGGACAGGGAGAGCGGTCCGCATCGGTAAGCATCCTGCTCGACACGAACGCAACCGTTGCTCACCCCCACAGCCCTCACCTTCAAATCCCGCTGAACCAGTTGTACCCCTGATCCTCCCAATACCCGCCCGGATTCTCATTGCTGACGAATATCTCGACGATGTGCTTGGGGTTCTTGAAGCCCAGCTTGGTCGGAACACGCACGCGCAGCGGGTAGCCGTAATCGGGTGACAGCGCGACGTCACCGAAGTCCAGTGCCAGCAACGTCTGCGGATGCAGCGCGGTGGGCATGTCCAGGCTCGAGTAATAACGGTCGGCACACTTGAAGCCGACAAACCGCGCCGTGGTATCGGCGCCAATGTATTCCAGAAAGGTCTTCAGCGGCACGCCGCCCCACTGCCCTATCGCGCTCCAACCTTCAATGCAGATCAACCGGGTGATGTCAGTGCGCTGCGGCAATTTACGCAAGGCTTCGATCGTCCAGGGCTGCTTGTCGCGCACCAGCCCGGACACCGCCAGGCGGTAATCGGCCAGATCAAGCTCGGGCACGTTGTATTCGGGGTAGAACGCATTGAACGGGAACGGGTTGGTCAGCTGTGCCTTGCTGTAGGTCGGTGCCAGTTTCTGGCCATTGAACAGCCAGGCCTGAACCCGGTCGTTCCAGCGCGACATGGCCCACAGCGCCTTGTCGACCTGATCGCCATCCTGCAGGTTGCAGCCGGTCAGCATCGACATGGCACCCACGGTCAGACCGGCACGCAAAAAGGAACGGCGCTGGATGTCGATCAATTGCGTCTGTTGCGCAGGCTCCAGCCGAATGCGCTGGGTGATACGTTTGCGTGGCTCATTCATGGCTTGGCAGCCCCCTCTTCGTTCGGCTGGCGGCCGCCGGTGATCATCGGCAACAGGGTTCGCGGCACCAGCAACACCAGCGCCAAATGGACGACCACAAACGCGCCGATGGCCGTCATGGCGCCGAAGTGCACCCAGCGGGCAAAGTCATAGCCGCCCAGCAGGTTGGCCAGCTCCTGAAACTGCACCGGCTTCCAAAGCGCCAGACCCGACACCACCACCAGCACACCCATGGCGAGCACCAACCAATACATCAGACGTTGCACGGCGTTGTACTGGCCTTTGATGTGAGCCAGTTTGAAACGCAAGGCGTCCACCACGTCGCGCTTCACGTCGCCGGGCCGTACCGGCAGCAGGTCACGCTTGAAGTGCCGACTGAACAGGCCGTACAGCACGTAGATCAGGCCGTTGACGACCAGCAGCCACATCACCGCGAAATGCCAGGCAATGGAACCGCCCAGCCAGCCGCCGAGAGTCAGGGACTTGGGAAAGGTGAACGGCATCAAGGGTGCCGCGTTGTAGATGGCCCAGCCGCTCATGAACATGCAGACCATGCCCACGGCGTTGATCCAGTGCGTGAGACGCACCGGCCAGGGATGGATCGGGCGGGTTTTCATAGTGTTGTTCCTCGACATGAGGCGATGCAGAACGACAAGGCAGACAGGCGACCCAAGTCGCCTGCCGTTGCCATCGTCAGCAGTGATTACATCGGAGGCGTGAAGCCGTCCTTGCCGACCGCGACACCGCGTGCCGACTTGCCGTCATCGGCCGGGAACAGCACGACCTTCGCACCGGCTTTCAGCTCGCTGCGCTGGCCCGGTTCAACGTAGGCGATCGGCACGTCTTCCGGCACCACTAACTGCTTCTCGCCGCCCTTGTACTGAACGGTCAGTGTGCGGCCGTTGGCCTTGGACAGCGTGCCGACGGTGCCATTGGTCATGGTGCCGGTGCTGCCGTCGGCGTTTTCCCAACCATAGTGACCTTCGCCGCTGCCCTTCAGGCTGGCTTCGAACACCGTGACTTCAAGCGCTTTCAGCGTTCCGTCGGCCTGTGGGATGGCGGCCGAGCCGACAAAGCTGTCAGCCTTGATGGTTTCCAGATCGGCCTTGGACACCAGGCGGATACCGGTTTTGTCGGTCAGCTGAATGCTCTGGTGCTGACCGGCGCGAGTGGTGAAATTCAGCGTATCGGCCTGGAGGCTGTCGACGGTGCCGCGCATCGGCTTGACCACCGGCATGTCGGCGGCCTGAGTCATGACAGCGGCGCTGAGCAGGAGCAGGCCAAACGTTGTGGACAGTGCAGTCTTCATCGGTAATTCCTTGGCAGAGGGGTCTGGACGCATCTTTACACCGCTACCGGCACCGCAGAATGACCGGGCAATGACATTTTTGTCATTCGCCGGACACCTTCCCGGCAACTGGTTAGACTTCGGCATCGGCGCGCTGAGGGCGCCTGCAGAGCGTAGCGGACATCACGATGCATATCCTTCTGATCGAAGACGACACCAAGACCGGGGAGTACCTGAAGAAGGGCCTGGGCGAATCCGGCTATAAAGTCGACTGGACTCAGCACGGTGCCGACGGCCTGCACCTGGCGCTGGAAAACCGCTACGACCTGATTGTGCTCGACGTGATGCTGCCCGGCATCGACGGCTGGCAAATCATCGAAGTACTGCGCGCCCGCCAGGACGTACCGGTGCTGTTTCTGACCGCCCGCGATCAATTGCAGGACCGCATTCGCGGGCTGGAACTGGGGGCCGACGACTACCTGGTCAAGCCGTTCTCGTTCACCGAACTGCTGCTGCGCATCCGCACCATCCTGCGCCGTGGCGTGGTGCGCGAAGCCGATCATTTTCATCTGGCCGACCTTGAACTGGACCTGCTGCGTCGCCGGGTCACGCGTCAGCAACAGGTGATCGTGCTGACCAACAAGGAGTTCGCCCTGCTGCATCTGTTCCTGCGTCGCGAAGGCGATGTGCTGTCGCGCACCCAGATTGCCTCGGAGGTCTGGGACATGAATTTCGACAGCGACACCAACGTCGTGGATGTCGCCATCAAGCGCCTGCGCAGCAAGATTGACCTGCCCTACCCGGTCAAGCTCATCCACACCGTGCGCGGCATCGGTTATGTGTGCGAGGTGCGGCCATGCAGCGCAGACGCCAACCTTCCCTGACCCTGCGCTCGACCCTGGCGTTTGCGCTGGTGGCGATGCTCACGGTCGGCGGTGCCGGACTTTACCTGTATCGATCAATCGAACAGACCGTGATGCAGCGCTCCGACCATGCCGTGCTGGCGCGTCTGGATCACTTTCGCAAACTGCTGCGCTACGACCTGACCATGGACAACCTCAAGGGCAGCCCGCAACTGTTCGAGAACATGCTCGACAGCGAGGAAGACATCTTCATCATTGGCGAACCGGGCAAGCCGCCGGTGATCTCGGTCAACCCGCAACGTGCGCCATTGCCGGAGCTGCCGACCGTGGCCCAGGATCAGCCGTTGCGTGCCGAAGACTTGCGAAGCGGCATGAGCCTGCAAGGCGTGCCCTTGCGTGCGGCGGCTGTTCAAGTGATGTCCAATGGCGTTGAGGTGCGCTTGCAGGCCGCGCACCTGATGGTCAAGGAAATGGCCATGCTCGCGACGTTCCGCGAGCGTATCTATGCGGCCGTGGCGCTGGCCTTTCTGGTCACCGCCCTGCTCGGCTATGTGCTGCTTCGGCGCGGTCTGCGGCCACTGCGCAGAATGGCCGCGCATGCCGCTGCCATCACCCCCGCCAGCCTGCACAGCCGACTGGACAGCCAGGACACTCCCGTCGAACTGCAACAACTGAGCGATGCGTTCAATGCCATGCTCGACCGCCTGGATGACGGCTATCGTCGCCTGACCCAGTTTTCCGCCGATCTGGCCCACGAGATCCGCACGCCGGTGGGATCGCTGATGGGCCATTGCCAGGTCGCATTGCGCCAGAACCGCAGTGCCGACGAGTATCAGGCGTTGCTGGCCTCCAACCTGGAAGAGCTGGAACGGATCTCACGGCTGGTGGAAAGCATCCTGTTTCTGGCCCGGGCCGACGAAGCCCAGTCTGCGCTGGAGCGCAAACCGCTGGACCTGAACGTTGAGCTGCACCGAGTGGCGGGCTATTTCGAAGGGCTGGCCGAAGAACGCAACATGATCCTGACGCCCAGTGGTCAGGGCACCGTGCAGGCCGACCCCATTCTGCTGCGCCGCGCGTTGAGCAATCTGGTCGCCAATGCCATCCGCTATGCAGACGAGAACAGCGAGGTCCTGATGCGCGTTGCTGCGCTCGAAGGACACTGGAAAATCGACGTGGAAAATCAGGGGCCGGACCTGCCGCACGCCAGCCTGACGCGCCTGTTCGACCGTTTCTATCGCGGTGATGCCTCACGCCATCAACGCTCGGACTCCAACGGTCTGGGGCTGGCCATCGTGGCCGCGATCATGCACCTGCACGGCGGTCGGGCCGAGGTTGCGCAACCCGCCGCCGGGCGTATCTGTTTCAGCCTGATATTTCCGGCGACGTGACGGGACCTGCCAGCCGGATCATTTCTTCTCGTGGGCAATGGCCAGCTTGTAGAACGTCGCCGAACCGCCCTCAGTGGTGTAACCGGTGTTGTCCTGGGTGTAGACCCCGGCCTTGAAGTAGAACAGCTTGGTGCTCCACGCCGAATCGAGCTTGGCCACCCAGACAGCATCGAAGGCGTTGACGGTCAGATCTCCCGACGGCGACAGGTTGATCGCGTAGTTGAACCGGTGATTGAGCGGCACGCCCTGGGCAATCGTGATGACTTCGATTTCCGAGTCCGGGGTACGGCGAAACTTGGCGACGATGTTGCCGGTCTGCAATTTCTCCTTGTACTGATACTCCACTTTCAGCAGCGGCTCGGTGCTCTGGTAGCAATGGATCTGGCCGATCACGATCTTGCCGCTGGACGGCACCTGGTCGACTTCCAGCGTGGCACGCAGAAAATTGTCGGCGCTGGAGTAGTTCCAGTTGAACGCCCTGCCATCAGACGTCGTTTCGCGCAGCTCGGAACGGGGGTACTTGGCGTTCTCTGTTGTAGAACCCGTCACAGGCGCCCAGAAGAACAGTGTATCGCCGGAGCGAAAATAACCATCCTGATAACCCTTCATCAGTTTCGGGGTTTCGATGATGGTCGCGGGCGTCCCGACGGGGACGGACAGATTCCAGGTGGCAAGATCGATCATGGCGTTGCTCGCAAGGTGCGCGTCGCGCATCAGCAGAAGGGCTCTGGAACGGGCGCTCTGGCCCGTTCGGTTCAACCAGACTATCGGCTGAATCGTTTATTTTTTAAACAACATCGACAAAGCATTGGCGCCAATAAAACGTCAAATTATGGCTGAAGCCACTATTTTGATGTCAATTTTGAGAAGAGAGCCATTTGCCATCTTTGAGCTGAACGCATCGGTCTGAGCGGACCTTGTCATTTCGACAAGGCGTCATTTTTTTGAAGGAGGACCTCGAAAATCGATTGTCGGCCAAGCTACTTACCGACGAACGGTAGGTATTATTTTTATAAAAGAGGAACTTTTCCCGGGTTTGGCTTACTACGCACGACCGTTTATCGCTGTATTGCGACCGACATCACATCCCAGAGGCCTTGAGAATCTGCAAGGCACCGCTGAGCGATTCGAGGTTGACTGAAACAAGTTGTTACGGGATATTAGTTAGCAAGCTACTAATATCCTCGCTAACAATATCGCTCCTAACTAAATTTCAGGTTGTTTTCCATGTCTGTCGATGCGCTTCACAGGGCGATCAGCAGCGGTCTGGTTGCGGCATCACGCCACTGGCGACGCAACTGCCAGACCACGCTGATCACCTACGGTATTTCCGAAGCCTGCGCGGGGCCCTTGCTGGCCATTGCGCGGTTGGGAGATGGCGTGCATCAGGTCAAAGTGGCGCATGCCGCAGGAATGGAAAGCCCGACCCTGGTCCGCCTGCTGGATCAGTTGTGCAAGGCCGGTATCGTCCGCCGCACCGAAGACCCCAACGACCGTCGTGCCAAAGCCCTGAGCCTGACCGACAAGGGCCGCGAGTTGGCCGGCTCGATTGAAACCGAGCTGACGCGCTTGCGTGCCGACGTTCTGAAGAACCTCGACCCTGAAGACCTTGACGCGGCACTACGGGTGTTCCAGGCGTTTTCCGAAGCCGGACACGCTGATAACGGGGCGCAGGCATGAAGGGCTTCTTCTCCAGTGTGCCGCCGGCACGCGACTGGTTCTATGGCGTACGCACCTTCGGCGCCTCGATGCTGGCCCTCTATATTGCGTTGCTGATGGAAATGCCGCGCCCCTACTGGGCCATGGCCACCGTCTACATCGTGTCCAGCCCGTTCGTGGGCCCGACCAGCTCCAAGGCGCTGTATCGCGCTGCCGGTACGCTGGCAGGCGCTGCGGCGTCGGTGCTGCTGGTGCCGATGTTCGTCCAGACGCCGTTCCTGCTGGCAGTGGTGGTCGGGTTATGGACCGGCACGCTGCTGTTTCTGTCCCTGCACCTGCGCACGGCCAACAGCTACGCGCTGATGCTGGCGGGTTACACCCTGCCGTTGATCTCGCTACCCGTGGTGGACAACCCGCAGGCGGTGTTCGAGATCGCGGTGTCGCGGACCGAAGAGATCTTTCTGGGCATCATCTGCGCCGCCGTGGTCGGTGCGATGTTCTGGCCAAGACGCCTGGCCCCGGTGTTTCAGGCGACCACGGAAAAGTGGTTCAGCGATGCTGCGAGCTACAGCGAACACTTCCTCAGCCGCACCTGCCAGCCTGAAGAGATCGGCACACTGCGCAACTCGATGGTTGGCAGCTTCAACTCGCTGGAAATGATGATTGGCCAATTGAGCCACGAAGGTGCCCGTAGACAGACCGTGCGCAATGCCCACGAACTGCGCGGCCGCATGATTCATCTGCTGCCGGTCATCGACGCCCTCGACGACGCGCTGTGGGCGCTGGAACGGCGCACGCCGGAGCTGCTCGCCAGCCTGTCGCCCCTGCTACTGCAAACCCGCGACTGGCTGGCCGACACCGCCAACGGTCCACAACTGGAACAATGGCAGCAATTGCATCGATCCATGGAGCATCTGCAGCCGAACTCCGCCCAACTGGACGACCGCGATCAGCTGCTGCTGTCCAACGTGCTATTCCGGCTGGGCGAATGGATCGACCTGTGGCAGGACTGCCGCTCCTTGCAATATGCGATCAAGACCGACGATCAATCGCAATGGCGCGCGGTGTACCGCCACTGGCGTCTGGGTCGGCTGACACCTTTTCTCGACCGTGGCCTGATGCTGTATTCCGTGGCCTCGACCGTGCTGGCGATCATCGTCGCTTCAGTGCTGTGGATTCTGCTGGGGTGGAAGGATGGCGCAAGTGCCGTGGCACTGGCCGCCGTGTCGTGCAGCTTCTTCGCCGCCATGGACGACCCTGCGCCGCAGATCTATCGGTTCTTTTTCTGGACCATGCTGTCGGTGGTATTCGCCAGCCTGTACCTGTTCGTGGTGCTGCCCAACCTGCATGACTTTCCGATGCTGGTGCTGGCGTTTTCGGTGCCCTTCATCTGCGTAGGTACGCTGACCGTACAGCCGCGCTTCTTTCTGGGGACGCTGCTGACCATCGTCAACACCTCGTCTTTCATCAGCATCCAGAGCGCCTACGATGCGGACTTTCTGAATTTCCTCAACTCCAATCTGGCCGGGCCCGCAGGTCTGCTGTTTGCCTTTATCTGGACCCTGGTGTTCCGTCCGTTCGGTGTGGACCTGGCAGTCAAGCGCCTGACCCGCTTCAGCTGGCGCGACATCGCCAGCCTCAGCGAAGACTCGACCCTGGCCGAACACCGGCGCATGGGCGTGCAGATGCTTGATCGTCTGATGCAGCAACTGCCGCGCCTGACGCTGACCGCGCAGGACACCGGCATCGCGCTGCGTGAACTGCGCGTCGCGTTGAATATGCTCGACCTGCTCGCCTACACCCGCCGCGCGACGCCACAGGCTCAGGTGTTATTGCGCCAGGTGATCGACGAAGTCAGCGGCTATTTCCGGCACTGCACCAGGGCTGGCGAGCGTCTGCCTGCACCACGGGGCCTGCTGATACTCATGGACCGCGCACGTCGCTCGCTGACCGATCAGGACATGAGCAACGACCCGGCCCGCGTCCACCTGCTACACGCGCTCAGCGGCCTGCGTCTGGCTCTGCTGCCGGGTGTGGAGATCGTTACCGTGGCCGACGAGCTGACCGAACAACTGCCGCACAACATCGATGGAGCGCCTTTATGATCGGCGATCTGGACGTCAGCGGGATCTTTATTCCCACCTTTCTGGCCATGATGGGCATCGCCTATCTCATATTTCTCGGCGTGCATGCTGTGCTGTCGCGCGCCCACTTCTACCGCCTGGTCTGGCACCGGGCTTTGTTCAACGTAGGTCTATACGCTTTGTTGCTCGGCGCCGTGGATACTCTCAGTCGATACCTGATGACATGAAAAAACCGATACTGACTCTGGGCCGCGTGGTCCTGACCCTGCTGGTGGTGACGCTGGCCGCCGTCGTCGTCTGGCGCATGGTGATGTACTACATGTATGCACCCTGGACCCGCGACGGGCACATTCGCGCTGACATCGTACAGATCGCTCCGGACGTGTCCGGGCTGATCCAGAAGGTCGAGGTCACCGACAACCAGCCGGTGCAAAAAGGCCAAGTGTTGTTCACCATCGATCAGGATCGCTTCCGACTGGCCTTGCGCCAGGCCCAGGCCACCGTCGCCGAACGCCAGGAAACCTGGGAACAGGCGCGCCGCGAGAACAAGCGTAACCGTGGGCTCGGCAATCTCGTGGCACGCGAGCAACTGGAAGAAAGCCAGTCCCGCGAAGCGCGTGCATTATCGGCGCTGGGCGAGGCCCGTGTGGCGGTGGACGCCGCGCAACTGAACCTGGACCGCTCGGTGATCAGGAGCCCGGTGGCCGGCTATCTCAACGACCGTGCTCCACGCGAGCATGAGTTCGTCAGTGCCGGACGCCCGGTGTTGTCGGTGGTGGATACCGCCTCGTTCCACATTGACGGCTACTTCGAAGAAACCAAACTCGATGGCATTCATGTCGGCCAGGGCGTGGACATTCGGGTCATTGGAGACAACGCGCGGCTGACCGGTCACGTGGTCAGCATCGTCGCCGGCATCGAAGACCGCGACCGTACCAGCGGCTCGAACCTGCTGCCCAACGTCAACCCGGCCTTCAGTTGGGTGCGGCTGGCCCAGCGCATTCCGGTGCGTATTGCCTTTGACGATGTGCCGAAGGATTTCCGCATGATCGCCGGGCGCACTGCGACGGTGTCGATCATCGAAGACACCGGGGAGGCCACACGATGAAACGGGCTCCTCGCCTGATGGTGTTGGGTTTCAGCGCCCTGTTGTCGGCCTGCCAGATAGTCGGGCCAGACTATGAATTGCCCAAGGATGGCGCGATCAATCGCCCGGATTTGCAGGGCGAACTGGCGGGCCAGTCGGTGAACACCGTGTCGGCGCCGGTGCCCGCGCATTGGTGGCGGCTGTATCGGGACCCGAAACTGGATGAGTTGGTACGCCAGGCTATGGCGTCGAACACTGACCTGCGCATCGCCGCCGCCAACCTGCAACGGTCACGCTATCAGGGTGCCGAAGCCGATGCCGCAGGTGGTTTCACCCACAGTGCCAAAGTCGGCGCGCAGCGCTTGCAGGAGTCGGGTGAAGCCTTTCTGCTGCCCGATAAGGTGCCCGTGGCCAATGTCGGCGATATCGGCCTGACCACCTCCTATCAGTTCGATCTGTTCGGCACCCTGCAGCGTGGCATCGAAGCCGCGCAGGCCAACATCGACGCGAGTCAGGCGGCGGCAGATACGGCCCGGATCACCGTGGTTGCCGACGTGGTACGCGCCTACACGCAGGTGTGCGCCGCCAATGAAGAGCACGACATCGCCCGCGAATCGCTGGACCTGCAACAGCAGAGCGTCAAGCTGAACCAACGCCTGCGCGATGCGGGGCGTGGCGATGAAACCCAGGTCACCCGCTCCCAGACCCAGTTCAAATCTCTGCGCGCCGAACTGCCGCGTTACGAAGCGCAGCGTCAGGCTGCACTGTTCCGGCTGTCGATGCTGCTGGCCCGGCCTGTCGAGCAATTGCCTGCAGGCATCAGCACCTGCAATGAACTGCCGCACATCGCGCAGGTGATGCCGGTAGGCGATGGCGCCGCACTGCTCAAGCGCCGCCCGGACATTCGTCAGGCCGAGCGACATCTGGCGATGTCCACGGCGCAGATCGGCGTTGCGACCGGCGAGCTGTACCCGGACATCAGCATCGGCGCGAATATCGGCACCGTTGGCATGATCGAGAACCTGGGCAAACCGGCGGCCAATCGCTGGGGCTTCGGACCGCTGCTGAGCTGGACCATCCCGTCCAACGGCTCACGCGCCCGCATTCATCAGGCCGAAGCCTCGGCACAGGCGTCACTGGCCCGTTTCGACGGTGTGGTGCTCAACGCCATCCGCGAAACCCAGACAGGTCTGGCCCAATACACCGCCCTGCTCGACCGCCGCGACGCCCTGAAAGATGCTGAACAGTCGGCAAAAGAGGCTGCGGACCAGACCCACCGCTTCTACCAGGCCGGCCGGGCCTCATTCCTTGCCGACCTGCAGGCCACCCGCACCTACACCGACGTCCGCGCTCAACTGGCCGAAGCCAACACCGAGGTCGCCATGGGCCAGATCAACCTGTTCCTGGCGCTGGGTGGCGGTTGGGAGAAGGATGAGGTAGCGGGCCAATAACCGCCCTGCGTTCGTTTGAGTCTGTGGTGCGGAGCATGGGCACGATGAGTTGACATCACAACTTGCACTCCAGCCCCCATTGCTCCTAGGCTCAGCCGATCTCTGACTCGGAATGCACCATGGACACCTATCTCAGCCGCCGCGAGCGGCTGCATATCGTTATTTTCGAGGCCGACACGCCCGCCGGGCGGCGCTTCGACAAGGTCTTGCTGGTCCTCATCCTGCTCAGTCTGCTGGTCACGATCATCGACAGCATCGAGCGCATTCATCGCGACTACTCACAGGTGTTCGCGTGGGTGGAATGGGGCTTCACGCTGATTTTCGCCATCGAGTACGCCCTGCGTCTGTATTGCTCGCCCCGACCGCTCAAATACGCCTTCAGCTTTTACGGGCTGGTCGACCTGCTGGCCATCGTGCCGGGTGTGCTGGCAATCTACTACAGCGATGCACAGTACCTGCTGATCGTGCGGATCATCCGTATGCTGCGGATCTTCCGGGTATTGAAACTCGGCACGTACCTGCGTCAGGCCAACTACCTGCTTTCAGCATTACGGGGAAGCAAGCAGAAAATCATCGTGTTTCTGGTCGCCGTGTCGACGCTGGTCACGGTGTTCGGCACCTTGATGTATGTGATCGAAGGCCCGGAACATGGCTTCACCAGCATTCCCAAGGGCATCTATTGGGCTATCGTCACCCTGACGACAGTGGGCTTCGGCGATATCGTCCCCAAGACGCCAGTCGGTCAGATGCTCTCTTCGCTGGTGATGATCACCGGTTACTCGATCATCGCGGTGCCCACCGGTATATTCACTGCCGAGCTGGCCAATGCCATGCGCGGCGAACAGTTGAAGCATGACTGCCCGGTGTGCGCGAAGACATTCCATGAGCATGGTGCCGCGTTCTGCTCACGGTGTGGCAATCAGCTTTTTCCCAGAGAAGTCAATCAGGCATAAGCACAGACGTTTTTGGTATTTAGGCACCGGGATGCGCGACTGATAGTGTCGCGGCATTGAGCCATCAGACAACAATGACCCTCCTTTCAAGGACTTTGCAGTGAACAGACTTTTCGCCGCTTCGCTACTGGCCGCAGGCCTGGCCCTTTCCAGCGCCGCCCAGGCAGCACCGACGCTGCTCAACGTTTCCTATGACGTGATGCGCGACTTCTACAAGGACTACAACAGTGCCTTCCAGAAGCACTGGAAAGCGGAGAAAAACGAAGACGTGACCGTGCAGATGTCCTTCGGCGGGTCGAGCAAGCAGGCGCGTTCGGTCATCGACGGCCTGCCGGCTGACGTGATCACCATGAACATGGCCACCGACATCAATGCTCTGGCCGACAACGGTGAGCTGGTGCCAAAGGACTGGGTCAGCCGTCTGCCGAACAACAGCGCACCCTTCACGTCCGCCACCGTGTTCATCGTGCGCAAGGGCAACCCGAAAGCGCTGAAAGACTGGCCGGACCTGATCAAGGACGGCGTGGAAGTCATCGTGCCCAACCCCAAGACCTCGGGTAACGGTCGTTATACCTACCTGTCGGCATGGGGCTACACCCTGAAGAACGGCGGCGATGAACAAGCGGCGAAGGAGTTTGTCGGCAAGCTGTTCAAGCATGTGCCGGTACTCGACACCGGGGGTCGTGGCGCGACGACCACCTTCATGACCAACCAGATCGGCGATGTGCTGGTGACCTTTGAAAACGAGGCCGAGATGATCGCCCGCGAGTTCGGCCGTGATCAGTTCGAAGTGGTCTACCCGTCCGTGTCGGCAGAAGCCGAACCGCCGGTGAGCGTGGTGGACAAGGTCGTGGACCGCAAGAAATCCCGCGTTCTGGCCGAGGAATACCTGAAGTACCTGTGGTCGCCGGAAGGTCAGGAAATCGCCGCCAACAACTACCTGCGTCCGCGTGACCCGGCGATTCTGGCCAAGTACAAGGACCGCTTCCCGAAAGTGGACTTCCTGTCGGTGGAGAAAACCTTCGGTGACTGGCGCACCGTGCAAAAGACCCACTTCATCGACGGTGGCGTGTTCGACCAGGTGTATTCAGGCAAATAAGCCGCCCCGCGCAATGCAAAACGGCGACCTTCAAGGTCGCCGTTTTCATGTGCGGCATTCAGTTGCTGAACTGACGCCCCAGCCCTGCCGGCACGCCGCTGGCGTCGGTCGGCTGCCACGGGCCGTTCGGGCTGGTCGACCAGCTCCAGCCGTTATTCCACTGGTAGTAAGTACGCTGGCGATAGAACGTGTTGCTCTGGTCGTCCATCACGTACACGCCCATGCGCGCATCCCAATGGCTGTTGCCGCCCGGCGGTGGCGCGAAGCTGGCCGATGTTTTCGGGCCTGTGGAAGGTGCCTTGACGGGGGGTTTGTTCGGTGTCGGCGTCGGACGCGGAGCGCCGGGCTGCTGACCACCGGGTAATGACTGAATCGGCTCCTGGCTCGTCGGGGCCGGTGGCTGAACCGCACAGGCGCTCAAGCCCAGGGCAAGACCCAACAAGGTGATACGTGCAGTGCGATACATAAGCGCTCTCTTCTTCTCTGGCTGTCTATTTATCAGGGCTGTCGATGATCAGCGCCTGCTGCGCCCCGCTGTCGCTGGCCAGTGGCTGGCTGCGACCGACCCACTCACCGCGGGTCGGTTGCCCTGCGCGGGACACGCGAGCTACCAGTTGGACTTGCGGGAAGTTCGACAGTTTCAGCTGCGGCATCATTGCGTCGGCATCGCTGAGTTCGACCTCGGCGGGCAGCTCGCCAACCGTGATGCGTTTGACCGCCAAAGGCGCCGGCGGGCCATCGATAGCGCGGACGAAAATGAACACACTGTCACGTGGCTGAACCTTGTCTTTCAAGGCGGGCGCCAGATCGACCCGCACTTTTATCGAGGCAGGCCTGTTGACAGCCAGCGCCGGTTTCGCTCCTGCGTTCAGGTTGTCTCTGGCACGGGCGATTCCACCTTCCAATGCAGAACGCGATGGATCCTGCGCAGGCAGTGCGTTCAGCAGCCGGGTCCAGTAATCGACCGCCGCCTGATAGCGCTCGGTTTCAAATGCCGCGATGCCCAGCAACCCCAGGCTGGTGACTTCTTCAGGATCCGCCTTGAGCGCTTCGTCGGTCAGGGCCTGCACCTGGGGCGTGAAATGCTTGTCGCTGGCGAAATACAGCGCCTGCGCCCATTGCCCCAGCAGTTCGGGAGGCCGGCCGGCCAGCGCTGCGGCGCGTTCGAACAGGCGTGCCGCATCGCCCGGACGGTTCTGAGCCATATAGCTGCGGGCCAGAAAATACAGGCTTTCGGAAGAATCGGGCTGAGCCTGCACGGCGCGTTCCAGACGCCGGGTCATGTCGGCCAGCGACGTGGGCGGCTGAGAGAATTCGCGGCTCAGTTCGACCCTGTCACTGGCCCCAAGCTGCAGATAGGCCCCCATGCCCAGCACCGGGACCAACACCGCCGCCAGCAACAGCCAGGGCTTGCCAAGCCGCGCGGTTCGAGCCTTTTCAGCACCCTCGGTGTCGGCCAGCAGCTCCCGCGCGGCTTCGTCACGCGCATTCTGCACCAGCGCGGCTGTAAGAACGCCCTCTTCCTGCTGGCCTTGCAACTCGCTGAGCCGTTCCTGATACAGCGCAACGTTCAGCGCCGTACGGTCCTCTTCACGCTGTGCACGCTGCCCGCGCAGCACCGGGATCAGCAGGAAACCCAGCGCCACCAGCAGCAACAGCCCGGTTGCCATCCAGAAATCGATCATTTTCGGTGTTCATCCAGCAAATGGGCGAGGCGTTGCCGCTCCTCATCGGACAGCGTATCGACTTGCCCGGCAGTCAGGTTGCGACGTCGTCTGACGATCACCGCCATCACCACCAGCCCTCCGAACAGCAAGCCTGCCGGACCGAACCACAACAGCCAGGTTCTGGCGGTCAGCGCCGGTTTATAGCGCACGAAATCGCCGTAGCGATCGACCATGAAGTCGATAATCTGCTGATTGCTCCGGCCGTCGCCCAGCATGCGGTAGATCTCCTTGCGCAAGTCGGCGGCAATCGGCGCATTGGAATCGGCGATATCCTGATTCTGGCACTTGGGGCACCGCAGCTCGCGGGTCAGCTCGGCATAGCGGGCGCGCTCGGCATCGTCGCGAAAGGTGTAAGCGTCGATGGCTGACTGAGCGATGCCGCTGAGCGCCAGCCCGATCACCAACAACACAGCGCTTGACAAGCGGCTCATGGTCTCGCCTCGTCCACCAGCGCCTGATACAGCCCGGCAAGTTGCTCACGCCAGACGGTATCGTCGATGACACCGACGTACTTGTGACGAATAACCCCCCTGGCATCGATCAGAAAGGTTTCCGGCGCGCCGTACACGCCCAGGTTCAAGCCCAGCGAGCCTTCGTCATCACGAATGTTGAGGCGATAGGGATCATGAAAATCCTTGAGCCATTTCAGCGCGTCGGCGTTGGTGTCCTTGTAGTTGACGCCGTAGATCAGCACGCCCTGCTGCGCCAGCCGGTTGAGCACCGGGTGTTCTACGCGACAGGCGATGCACCAGGTTGCCCAGACATTGACCAGCGCGGGCTTGCCCAACAGATCGGCGCGGGTCAGGGTGCGTTCGCTCTGCACTTCACGCAGGGAAAACTCGGGGAATGGCTTGTCGATCAGCGCCGAAGGCAACTCGGCAGGGTCCAGGTACAAGCCGCGAAACAGAACGGCTGCCACGCCGAGAAAGACCACCAGTGGCAACACCATGATCCAGCGCTTCATGCGGTGGCCTCCGACAGGCCCAGTGCGTCACGCACCCGGCCTTTGACCTTGACGCGATAACGTCGGTCGGTGGCCGCCAGCACGCCGCCCAACCCGGTCAGCAGGCCGCCGAACCAGATCCAGCGAACAAAGGGCTTCACATGCACCCGCACCGCCCAGGCGCCATCGGTCAGCGGCTCGCCCAGCGCGACATAAAGATCGCGGCTGAAACCGGCATCGATGCCCGCCTCAGTCATCACCGATTGCTGCACGGTGTACAGGCGTTTCTCCGGGTGCAATGCCGTGACCTGTTCGCCATCACGCAGAACCCGGATCGTGCCGCGGTCCGAGGTAAAATTCGGCCCTTCGTAGTGCCTGGCGCCTTCGAACACGAACACGTAGCCGCCCAGTTCGACGGACTGGCCGGGTGCCAGACGCAGGTCGCGTTCGACGCTGTTCTGGCTCGAGAGCACCACGCCCAGCGCGCACACGGCAATGCCAAGGTGCGCCAGTTGCATGCCCCAGTAACTGCGGTGCAAGCTGCGTGCGCCCTTGATCAGGCCCTTGTGCCGCGTTTTATCGAGCAGATCGCGCGCGCCCGCCAGCAGCACCCAGGCCGCCAGCATGAAGGTGGCCAGAACCGCCCACTGGAAATCACCCAGCGCCAGCCCGGCGATCACCGCCAGTACCGCGCTGCCGATCAATACCGGGGCCAGCATGCCAAGCAGCCATCTGACCGGCGTGTCTTTCCAGCGCACCAGTACGCCCACCGCCATCACGACCATCAACAGGCCCATCAACGGCACGAACAGCGCGTTGAAATACGGCGGACCCACCGACATCTTCGCGCCGCTCATGGCATCGACCACCAACGGATACAGCGTGCCGAGCAGAATCATCGAGGCCGCGACCACCAGCACCAGATTATTGCCCAGCAGCAGCGTCTCCCGCGACCACAGACCAAAACCGACCTGGCTTTTCACCACGGGCGCACGGATGGCGAACAAGGTCAGCGAGCCGCCCACCACCATCAACAGGAAGATCAGGATGAATACCCCTCGGGCCGGGTCGGAGGCGAACGCATGCACCGAGGTCAGCACCCCGGACCGCACCAGAAAGGTTCCCAGCAGACTCAGAGAAAACGCAGCGATGGCCAGCAACACGGTCCAGCTCTTGAACACGCCGCGCTTTTCGGTAACCGCCAGTGAATGAATCAAGGCTGTGCCCACCAGCCAGGGCATGAACGAGGCGTTTTCCACAGGGTCCCAGAACCACCAGCCGCCCCAGCCCAATTCGTAATAGGCCCACCACGAACCCAGGGTGATGCCGACGCCGAGAAAGGCCCAGGCCACCAGCGTCCAGGGTCGAGACCAGCGTGCCCAGGCGGCGTCCAGTCGCCCGCCGAGCAAGGCCGCGATGGCAAAGGCGAAGGCCACGGAAAAACCGACATAGCCCATGTACAGCATCGGCGGATGCACGATCAAGCCGATGTCCTGCAACAACGGATTCAGATCGCGGCCGTTGGCTGGCATCTGCGGCAAAAGCCGCGCAAACGGATTGGAGGTCAGGATCAGGAACGACAGAAAGCCGAGGCTGATCATGCCCATCACTGCCAGCACCCGCGCCAGCATCACCTGCGGCAATTGTCGGGAGAACACCGATACGGCAAAGGTCCAGCCGCCCAGAATCAGTGCCCAGAGCAGCAGCGAGCCTTCGTGCGCGCCCCACACGGCACTGAACTTGTAGAACCAGGGCAGCGCCGTGTTGGAGTTCTGCGCAACGTAAGCGACTGAGAAGTCGTCGATCATGAAGGCGTGGGTCAGGCAACCGAAGGCAAAGATCAGAAAGCTGAACTGGCCCCACGCCGCGGGACGCGCCAGGCTCATCCACAGCGGGTCGCCGCGCCATGCGCCGACCAGAGGAATGACGGCCTGCACGAGGGCAAAGCCCAGCGCGAGAATCATGGCCAGATGGCCGAGTTCGGGAATCATCGATCAACCCTGTTTCGATAGGGTGGAAGGCGCAGCAGGTGCGGCCTGGCCGCTGTCGCGCAACGCCTTGGTCACTTCCGGCGGCATGTACTTCTCGTCGTGCTTGGCCAGCACTTCGTCGGCCACCACCTCGCCTTGTGCGTTCAACCGGCCCAGCGCGACGATGCCCTGCCCTTCGCGGAACAGGTCCGGCAAGATGCCACGGTAGGTGATGGTCACCGACTTGTTGAAATCGGTCACCACAAAGCGCACGTCCAGCGAGTCGGCCGAACGTTGCAACGAACCCTTTTCGACCATGCCCCCCGCCCGGATGCGTGTGTCGACAGGCGCTTCGCCATTGGCAATCTGGCTCGGTGTGTAGAACAGATTGATGTTTTCCTGCAGCGCACCGAGGGCCAGCGTCAGGGCCAGACCGATGCCTGACATGATGGCCAGAATCATCAACAGGCGCTTTCTGCGCAGCGGTTTCACGTGCGTTTCTCCCGACGCACACGACGCGCCTCGTGTTGCAGATGACGGCGACGCGCCGCCACCGGCAGCGCCACATTAACCAGCAGCACCAGCAGACAGAAGCCATACGCCGACCAGACGAACAGGCCATGGCGGCCCATGGCCAGAAAATCGCCGAACGAATCAAAACTCACGATGCGCGCTCCGATTCACCGAGGCTGCGCAGGATCTCGGCCTGCACCCACTGGGTACGCGATTCGCGCCGCAACACCTCAAGGCGCATGCGCATCAGCAGCACGGCACCAAAGAAGCAATAAAACCCCAGTGTGGTGAACAACAAGGGCAGCCACATTTGCGCAGGCATGGCCGGTTTTTCCGTGAGGCTGAACGTCGCGCCCTGATGCAGCGTGTTCCACCATTCGACTGAATATTTGATGATCGGGATGTTCACCACCCCGACAATCGCCAGTACCGCACAGGCCTTGGCCGCGCTGTCACGATTGTTGATGGCATTGCCCAGCGCGATCAGGCCAAAGTATAGAAACAGCAGAATCAGCATCGAGGTCAGCCGCGCATCCCACACCCACCAGGCGCCCCAGGTTGGCTTGCCCCAGATCGCACCGGTCGCCAGCGCCAGCGCGGTCATCCATGCGCCAACGGGCGCGGCCGATTGCAGGGCAACGTCCGCCAGTTTGATCTTCCACACCAGCCCGATCACGCCACAGATCGCCAGCATCACGTAGCAGGACTGCGCCAGCATCGCGGCGGGCACGTGGATATAAATGATGCGAAAGCTGTTGCCCTGCTGATAATCCGGCGGCGCGAACGCCAGCCCCCAGACCACACCGATGCCAATCAGCAACCACGCCGCGATGCTCAACCACGGCAGCAGGCGTGTGCTGAGGCCGTAGAAGACTTTCGGCGAGCCAAGCCGGTGCAACCAGGCCCAACCGATGCTGCTCTTTTTAAGGGAATCGCTTTTCATCACGGTGCATCCAGGGTCTTACCGGGCGCCTGACAGGCAGGCCCCGGAACCTCAATTATTCGCCGACACTGATCTTCAGGCCAGCGGCTATCGCAAAAGGTGTCAGGGTAACCGCAAGTGCGGTCAGGCTGCCCAGCCACAGCAGATGACCGGTTGTAGGCATGCCTTGCAAGGCAGCCTGCAACGCGCCGCTGCCCAGAATCAGCACCGGGATGTACAGCGGCAGAATCAGCAGCGCCAGCAACAGTCCGCCACGTTTGAGCCCGACGGTGAGCGCGGCACCCACGGCACCCAGCAGGCTCAACACCGGAGTGCCCAGCAGCAGCGACAGCATCAGCACCGGCACGCAGCGTCCCGGCAAACCCAGCATCAAGGCCAGTAGAGGCGCGACCAGCACCAGCGCCAGCCCGGAAAAGATCCAGTGTGCCAGCACCTTGACCAGAACCAGAAGGGCCAGAGGGTGCGGCGAAAGGACCCACTGCTCCAGCGATCCGTCCTCGAAATCACTGCGAAACAGCCCGTCCAGCGAGAGCAGGACGGCCAACAGCGCCGCCACCCAGACCAGTCCCGGTGACAAGGTTTGCAACAATTGCGTCTCCGGCCCGACAGCCAGCGGAAATAACGCAATCACGATGGCGAAGAACACCAGCGGATTGGCCAGCGCTGCCGGACGCCGCGCCAGGAGTCGTGCCTCGCGCTGCAGCAACAGGATGAACACCCTGCTCATACCGGCCCGCTTCCCGGATTCAGTTGTCGATAACCGGCAGGCTTGAGGTCCAGGACATGATGAGTGGTCAGCACCACCGCGCCACCCCGCTCGCAGTGTTCAGCCAGACAGGCTTCCAACTGGTTGATGCCCTGCTGGTCCAGCGCAGTGAACGGTTCGTCGAGTATCCAGATCGGCGGACCCGGCAGGTAAAGGCGAGCCAGCGCAACACGACGTTGCTGTCCGGCCGACAAGGTATGGCAAGGCACGTCTTCGAAACCGCTCAACCCGACGGTTTTCAACGCCTGATCGAAATCGGCAGGCTCGCCGCCCCCCTGCAGCGCATACAGCCAGGACAGATTTTCCAGTGGCGTCAACAACTCCTTGAGCCCCGGCGCATGGCCGATCCACAACAGGAGACCGGCCAGCTCCGGGCGCTGACGATCAAGCGCAACGCCGTTGAGCATGACCTGCCCTTCTGTCGGCTGCATCAGCCCGCACAGCAACCGTAACAGGCTGGTCTTGCCGCTGCCATTGGGGCCGCAGACCTGCAGCATGTCGCCAGCCTGCAGCGTCAGATCAAGGTTCTCGAACAACAGCCGTCCGTCGCGCTCACAGGTCAGCGCAGTGGCATGCAGAAGAGGCGTCGCAGCAGTCATCGAGCGCTTCCAGTATCGCGTTGTCTCGAAATGCGCCGAAAACAGCACAAACGGAGGAAGTGACAGTTCAAGTAGAGCATCATGCGGCCGTTACATGAAGGGAACTTAATGACGGCCAGAACGCTTTGGGTCGGTAGTATACATACGAGTCCTGACACCCAAGGGGCAATTTCTCAGGTCGGATATTCAATGACAGGCGATATCACCAGCGTTCCCGCAGCGGTCCCGACGACTGCACAGCTACGCGCCAGCATCACCCAGGCGCAGGTCCTGACGTTGCTGCAGGCGTCGGCCCAGTTGATACCGGAAGGCCAGACCGCCGAAGCCGAAGTGCTGACCCTCAAGCAGGTCGACCAGAACTTCCAGTTACTGCTCAAACTGATACTCGCCAACGGCACCCAGACCAACCTGCCCGTCAGCAGCGCCGTGCCTTTCACGCCCGGCAGCCTGTTACAACTGACGCAGGCCTCGCCCAACGAGTTGACGCTGACCTTGCAGCAACTCAACAGCGCGCTGAAAAATTCGCTGACCAGCATCGATACACGGCAAATGCCTATAGGCACGCTTTTGCAGGGCAAGGTGTTGACGACTCAAGTGATCGCTCAAGCGGTCAGCCAGTTGGCCAACCTGCCTGCGCCCCCCGCAACCGCTGCGCCAGCCACCTATCGCTCTATCGTGATGCTGCTGAACACTGCACTGGCCGGCTCCAGCCTGACCATCGACAGCCCGCAGCCCTTGAAGGTCGGCAGTCTGCTCAGCGCTCAGGTGCAGGGCAATCAGGCCTTGAACTTTGTCGCCCTGCCCGGCCGTTTCGATCAACTGGCCGTGGCACAGCAACTGGCCACCCAGCAGAGCCGTCAGGGCTCACTGGAAAACCTGTTCAATGCGCTGCAAAACCTGCCGCGCAACAGTCCGGCGATCAGCGCGCCGTTGCAGGCCAGCATCAACCAGTTGCTGGACGACATCCCGGATATCGAACAGATGACCTCGCCCAGAACCGTCGCCCAGGCCCTCAACGCCAGCGGCCTGTTTCTGGAAGCGAAACTGCAGGCGGGCATGAACCCTATGCAGGTGCCGGACCTGAAGGCCAGCCTGACCCGCCTGATCGCGCAGATCCTGCCGGGTCTGCCGGACAACACCACCTATAACGCAGCCGCGGCGTCCAATACCCTGGCGCGGGTCATGCCCAACGCCATTCGCAACGCACTGGGCACTCTAGGGCTGGTGGCAGCGCGTACCCAGCCAAGCGTCTTTCCGCTGCCATCACGCTCGGTCAGCGGTGGCGAAAAGGAAGAGGACCTGGAAATCCTTCTCAAGCTCGCCGCAGCCGCCGTTTCACGCGTGCAAAGCCATCAACTTGGCGGGCTGGACCAGACCCGCACCAACGCAGACGGCACGCAGGTCACCACCTGGCAAATGGAAGTACCGATGCGCAACGCCCACGACATCGTGCCGTTGCAGGTCAAAGTGCAGCGCGAGGACACGCCGGACGAAGAAGCCACGCATGAAAAGGCTGATGGTGACGTTCAGGAAACACGGGAAAAGCTCTGGAAGGTCGATCTGGCGTTCGATCTCGAACCGCTGGGGCCGATGCAGGTACACGCCCAGCTGTTGCGCGGCACGTTATCAAGCCAGCTATGGGCGGAGCGGCCCGACAGCGCAGCGTTGATCGGCCAGGAACTGGGCCATCTGCGCGAGCGGCTGATCGCCTGCGGCCTGGCCGTCGGCGAACTGGCCTGCAACCACGGGACGCCACCCCAGGGTCCGCGAACGGCTCTGGAACAACGCTGGATTGACGAGAACGCCTGATGACCCGAACCGACGACACACCGCGCCAGGCGATCGCACTCAGCTACGACGGGCAAAGCGCTCCGACCCTGAGCGCCAAGGGCGACGACCAACTGGCCGAAGCCATTCTGGACATCGCCCGCGAATACGAAGTCCCCATCTACGAAAACGCTGAACTGGTCAAACTGCTCGCCCGCCTGGAACTGGGCGACAGCATCCCCGAGCCGCTGTACCGCACCATCGCTGAAATCATCGCGTTTGCCTGGCATTTGCGGGGCAAGTTTCCCAAAGGTCAGGACCCGGATGCACCGCCGGTGGAGCGGGATATTACGCCGCGTCGGTGAGGCAGGTCAGGTCATCGCGAAATAGTCTTGCGGCTCGTCTCTTGAGTGAAGGAAGGTCGGGCATGGATCTCAAATGGGTGTTTACTTAAGTCACGAGTATTTTTTGGAGAGCTTCGTGATGGATCACACTGCACGCAAGAACACTCATGCCAACCCGATTTCAGCAGAACTGCGATGTAAGCGCTCAGATACCGGGCTGATTTCATTGATCCCGGTACGCAGGGATTTGAAATTCGATTTGCCCCCTGATCGCGTCACGAACTGGCACGGCGGCTGCGTTCAGACCACCCATCTGTTCAACACCATTTCCATCATCACACCGCTGGCTGAGCGATATGTGATTGAGGGGCTGCATCAGTTCCGAAACAGCATTGACGACGCTGATCTGATCGAAAAAATCGACGGACTCGTGGCTCAAGAAGCCATTCATACCCGCGAACATCGGCGCTATAACGCACTGCTTGATCAGGCCGGGCTGCCCGTAGAGGAAGTCATGCGGTGGTGGCAAACGTTATTCGACGTGACTCGCAGAACATGGGTGGCCCCATGGTTCAGACTGGCTGCAATCATGATGCTTGAACATCACACCGCCGCTGCCTCCTCAAGGCTACTGAAAATGCCCTGGTTTCTGGAAGACAGCGTGGAAGGTTATCGGGAGCTGTTGACCTGGCATTCTCTGGAAGAAATCGAGCACAAGTCGGTCTCATTCGAAGCGTGGGAGCAGGTGGTGAAACCGGGGTGGCGACATTACGTCTACCGCACCTTCACAACTCTGGTCATAAGCCCGCCGTTCTGGATAGCGTTTTACGCCTCGTTGTTTCGAGTGCTGCAGATGGACAAGCGGTCTGCCAAACCGCTCATGGGTTACTGGCATCTGTTCATGCTGATGTTCGGCCCGAGGGGGCTGATCACTTCCAACGCATGGGTATGGATCCGGTATTTCCTTCCCGGTTATCACCCATGGAAGGAAGACAACAGCGAAGCACTGGCATGTGCTATGAAGGCGTTGATAAAACGCCGCACAGCACGTTGATGAAAAGACGCCTTTCGGCGCTTACATCGAAATCGGCTTGCGCCCCGCAAACGAGTGCGCCAGCGTGCCGCCATCGACCAGATCCAGCTCGCCCCCCAGCGGCACGCCGTGGGCAATGCGCGAGGCGATCAGACCTTTCTGGTTGAGCAGTTGGGCGATGTAATGGGCGGTGGCCTCGCCTTCCACAGTGGGGTTGGTGGCCAGAATGACTTCGGTGAACGTGCCCTGCCCGGCGATGCGCTCCATCAGTTGTGGAATGCCGATGGCCTCAGGGCCAAGACCATCGAGTGGCGACAGGTGGCCCTTGAGCACGAAATAGCGGCCGCGAAAACCAGTCTGCTCCACGGCGTAGACATCCGTCGGTCCTTCGACCACGCACAGCAACGTGTCGTCGCGGCGCACATCGGCGCATTGCGGGCAGAGTTCTTCTTCGGTCAGCGTGCGGCACAGACGGCAGTGGCCGACACCTTCCATCGCCTGACTCAAGGCCAGCGCCAGCCGCGAACCGCCGCTGCGATCACGCTCCAGCAACTGCAACGCCATACGCTGCGCGGTTTTCTGACCGACGCCCGGCAGTACACGGAAGGCATCGATCAACTGGCGAATCAGGGGGCTGAAGCTCATGAAGAAAAGTCCGACAAAAACACAAGACGCGGTTTATACCCGCGCGTTGCCGCCAGCGTCAATTCGGGGTTGAAGGGGTGCGACCAATAGCAGGTGTTCACGGTGCCTGACTGTGGGAGGCGGCTTGCCGGCGATCTGCCGGGAACCGGCAGCCAAATCTGCCTGTACGGTGCATCACGTGTAAACGGGGACCGCCCTCACTCCTTCAACGCCATCTCCAGAAACTCCATCAGCGCCTGCACCCGCGCACTGCGTTGTTTACGGACCGGTACCAGTAAATTGATGGGTGCGCGGGTCAGTTGCCAGTCGGCGAGCACGCGCACCAGTGCGCCGCTGGCGATGGCGTCGCTGACATCCCACTGAGAGCGCAGCACGATGCCCAGACCCTGCTCGGCCCAGCGGCGGGCGACAGAGCCGTCGTTGGTCAACAGCGCCGGCTCGATACGCAACGTCTTCTTCGCGGCGCCTTTGCTCATGTGCCAGAGGGTCACGTCTTCATCGTTTTCCCGGATACAGATGCAGCGATGACCTGCCAGTTCATCAGGCGAGGCGGGAATACCGTGCTGCTCCAGATAAGCAGGGCTGGCGCACAGCCAGCGGTTGTTGTGGGCCAGCGTGCGGGCGATCCAGAGGCTGTCGTTGAGGCTGCCGATATGAATCACAGCATCGCTGTCATGCCGGTCCGGCCAGGGTGTTTCACGCAGATCGAGGTGCAGGCGCAGTTGTGGATGCAGTCTGGCAAAGCGCGCCAGCAGCGGCGCGATGCGCTGGCGACCATAGCCGAAGGGCGCGGCCAGCCTGAGCGTGCCGACCAGACGTTCGTCGCGCTGTTTGAAGGACTCAGGAAGTGCTTCCAGTTGTTCCAGCAAATGCGCGCTTTCCCGGGCAAAGCGCTCGCCATCGGCAGTCAGGCTCAAGCGCCGGGCATCACGGTTGGCCAGCGTAATACCCAGTTGCGCCTCCAGCCTGCGTAGCCGCATCGACAATGCAGGTGGAGAGACATTCAGCACCCTGGCCGCCGCGCTGAGTGACTCGCAGCGCGACAGGGTCACGGCCAGACGCAAATCTTCGATGGCGATCATTCACTTCAGCTTAAGGATTGATGAAGCCTGATTGAACCACAGCTTCATCCTCGAACAGTAGAGTGACTGCGTCCCCCGCCACGCGAGCGAAACGCATGTCAGCCGAATTGATGCCTAACGTACCGCCATTCCTCGACACGCCTGTCGCACTGATCGACGTGTCGCGCATGCAGCACAATATCCAGCGCATGCAGCAACGCATGAATCACCTTGGCGTGCGCCTGCGTCCGCACGTCAAGACCAGCAAATCGCTGCCCGTCATTGAGGCGCAACTCGCTGCCGGCGCCTGCGGCGTGACGGTCTCGACACTCAAGGAGGCCGAACACTGTTTTGCCAACGGCATCGACGACGTGTTTTACGCCGTGGCGATGGCTCCCGGCAAACTGCATCAGGCGCTGGCCCTGCGCCGCAAGGGTTGCCGCCTGAGCATCCTGACTGACAGCATCGTTGCCGCGCACAGCATCGTTGCGTTCGGCCAGGAGCATGACGAGCGTTTCGAGGTGTGGATCGAGATTGACTGCGACGGCCATCGCTCCGGTCTGGCGGCTGATGACGAAACATTGGTGACCGTGGCGCAATTGCTGATCAAGGGTGGTATGCAATTGCGTGGCGTGATGACCCACGCCGGGTCCAGCTACGATCTGGATACGCCCGAAGCACTGCAGGCGATGGCCGAACAGGAACGCGCTCTGTGCGTCAGTGCTGCCCGGCGAATTCGTGATGCCGGACTGCCCTGCCCCGACGTCAGCATCGGCTCGACGCCCACGGCCCTGTCGGCGCAAAGCCTGGAAGGCGTGACCGAGGTCAGGGCCGGCGTTTACGTGTTCTTCGATCTGGTGATGCACAACATCGGTGTCTGCGCGGCCGATGAGCTTGCGCTGAGTGTGCTGACCACGGTTATCGGTCACCAACAGGACAAGGGCTGGATCATCGTCGATGCAGGCTGGATGGCCATGAGCCGTGATCGCGGCACACAGCGTCAGCGCAAGGATTTCGGCTACGGTCAGGTCTGCACTGAACGCGGTGACTGGATCGAAGGTGCGCGCGTCACTGGCGCCAATCAGGAGCACGGCATTATTACCCTGGCGGCCGAGGACAGTGGCGGCATCACCAAGCGTTTCCCGATTGGCAGCCGTCTGCGCGTCCTGCCCAACCACGCATGCGCCACGGGCGCGCAATTTCCTGATTATCACGCGCTGGATGCCGAAGGCAGCGTGCACACCTGGAGTCGCTTGCATGGCTGGTGATCTCGAGCTGATCCACACGCCTGATGCCGCAACGCCGGGCGGGCATTATTCCCAGGCCGTGCGGCATCAGGGTTTGCTGCATGTTTCAGGACAGTTGCCCGTGCGTGCTGATGGCAGCCATAGCCTTGACGAGCCGTTCGAGATCCAGGCGGCCATCGCGCTGGATAACCTGCTGGCGATTCTCGCCGCAGGCGGGTGCTGCACCGACGACCTGATCAAGGTCACGGTCTACGTCGCAGGCGTCAAACACTGGCCCGCTTTCGACCAAATCTACGCCCGGTATCTGGGCGAGCATCGCCCGGCCCGCGCCGTGGTTCCCGTCCCGGAGTTGCACCATGGTTACCTGATCGAGATCGAAGCGCTGGCACGCAGCGCGTCGTGACGATTCACCCACCACGATCAGGTAAACGCCACGTCCCAGGCAGCTCAAGCCGGTCACCCAGGCGATCGGCTGACAGCGGGCCTTGCACTGCTGAAACAGCTCCGTGCGCTTAGCGGCCCGCATACAGCAGATTATTCTTCGCAGCCTTGAAGATCGGCGCTTTTTATCCAGATCGCTTTGTTAGCTTATTGATATGAAACGGATTGGCCTTCGCAGCCATCCGCCGCAGCCGATCCTCTATTGCTCCAGGGAGCCCGCTGGATGACCACACATTCCCCGAACAGCCATCGCGTCGATCCGCATACAGCGCAGCAGTTTTACATTGATGGTCGCTGGTGCTCTCCCGCCGTTGCGGCGACGCTGCCGGTGATCAATCCGGCCACCGAAGAGGTGGTCGCGCACGTCGCCAGTGGCACAGCGGCAGACGTGGATCGCGCCGTTGCAGCGGCACGAGCGGCCTTTGCCGGCTGGTCCGGCACTCCGGCAGCAGTGCGGGCTCAGGTGATTGGCCGCATTCATGAGCTGATCATCGAGCGCAAGGAAGACCTGGCGCAGGCGCTGTCGCTGGAAATGGGTGCCTCCATCAGCTCGGCGCGGGCGATGCAGGTGCCGCTGGCGGCCGAGCACGTTCGGGTTGCGCGGGATCTGTTGGGCACTTATGCGTTTCAGAGCGTTGAAGGCAGCACTGCGATCCAGCGCGAACCCATCGGGGTCTGCGGTCTTATCACGCCGTGGAACTGGCCGCTGTATCAGATCACCGCCAAGGTTGCTCCGGCCATCGCCGCAGGTTGTACCGTGGTGCTCAAGCCCAGCGAACTGTCGCCCTTGAGCGCGTTGCTGTTCGCACAACTGGTACACGACGCAGGCCTGCCTGCCGGGGTCTTCAACCTGGTGAATGGCAGCGGCCCGGAAGTCGGCGGCGCGATGGCCGCGCACGCTGACATCGACATGATTTCCATCACCGGCTCCAATCGCGCAGGCGCCCTTGTCGCCCAGGCCGCCGCGCCGACCGTGAAACGTGTGACGCAGGAACTGGGGGGCAAGTCCCCCAACGTGTTATTACCCGACGCCGATTTCGCCAAAGCCGTGCCGCTGGGCGTCATGGCGGCGTTCCGCAACGTGGGCCAGTCGTGCAGTGCGCCAACGCGCATGATCGTGCCGAAGAATCGTCTGGCGGAAGTCGAAGCGCTGGCTATCGAAACCGCCAACGCGATCATTGTCGGTGACCCGCAGTCGGAAAGCACAGTGCTGGGCCCGATTGCCAACGAAGCGCAGTTTCATCGCGTGCAGGCGATGATCGAGGCGGGACTTGGCGAAGGCGCAACGCTGATCTGTGGCGGGCCGGGTCGTGTCGAGGGCTTCGAGAAAGGCTTCTATGCGCGCCCCACCGTGTTTTCCGAAGTGAATACGTCAATGCGCATCGCTCAGGAAGAAATCTTCGGCCCGGTGCTGTGCCTGATCGCCTACGAGACCGTGGATGAAGCCGTGACCATCGCCAACGATACGGTCTATGGTCTGGGGGCCCACGTGCAAAGCCAGGACCTGCAGCAGGCTCGTGCCGTCGCTTCGCGAATTCGCGCCGGTCAGGTGCTCCTCAACTACCCGGCCTGGAACCCGATGGCGCCGTTCGGCGGCTACAAGCGCTCCGGCAACGGGCGCGAGTATGGGGTGCAGGGGTTTGAAGAGTATCTGGAGACCAAGGCGATTGTCGGGTTCGGGGCGGACTAAGCCCGGCAGCGAACGTTCGAGAGCGGACGCAGCGCCTCCTGAGCGGCGTTGCCATGCTGGAGCGAAACGAACGGAAGTCGCTTTCACGCTGATCGTGCCCATGCCCTGCGTGGGCATGCAGCCCGGAACGCTCCGCATCCCATCTGCCCGGTCACACAGACGTTTCAGAGCCCGGCAAAAACCTGCGCCCAAAAAAATGCCAGGCACATGGCCTGGCATTGATACCCGCGACAGCGACCGTCAGAACGGCAGCTTCATGCCTGGCGGCAGTTGCATGCCGGCGGTCATGGAAGCGGTCTTTTCCTGGCTGGCCTGTTCGATCTTGCGCACGGCGTCGTTGACGGCCGCGGCGATCAGGTCTTCCAGCACCTCCTTGTCTTCCTGCATCAGGCTGTCATCGAGATTGATGCGCTTGACGTCATGACGACCGGTCATCACGACGCTCACCAGGCCTGCGCCCGATTGACCGGTGACTTCCGCGTTGGCCAGTTCTTCCTGCATCTTGGCCATTTTTTCCTGCATTTGCTGGGCCTGCTTCATCAGGCCAGCCATGCCACCTTTCATCATGGGATATCTCCTCGAATATGGATGGTTCGTTTGCGCAGCGCGCGAGGCGCCGTGCCGTCAGTTATTGAGCCTGCGCTGCCGGAGCGTCCACAGGCTTGATCGTGTCTTCTCGAATCATTGCGCCAAACTGTTGCAGCATCTGCTGGATGAACGGATCGGCATGAATCGAGGCCTCGGCCTGGCGCTGGCGCTCGGCACGCAAACGCGATGCGGCCTGGGCAGGCGTTTCCTGCTCGGGCTTGATCAGCTCGATAGACAGATTGATCGTACGCCCCATGAACTGGTTCAACGCATCGTTCAACCGACGTTGCTGGGTCGCGTTGAACAGTGCGCTGTGCGCCGGGTCCAGGTGCAGCAACCAGTCGTCGCCCTCCTTGCCCATCAGCGTACAGTTGGCAGCGATGCTGCCGGTCATGCCAGAGATGGGCAGGCCGGGAAACATCTCCAGCCATTCCAGCGCAAGGCCCGTGGCAGGCATCGCAGCGGGCGTCGGCTCGGGTTCGACCGGTTCGGCATCACCGACGCTCTCATGCGCCAGCTCATCCAGATAGGCGTAGGACGCAGGGTCGATGTCCACGTCCGGTTCAACATAATCATCGTCCGGTGGCGGCTCATCGTCGCGGTCCATGGGGGCTGACAGATACGCCGCGTCCGGAATCGCTTCGAGCATGGCGGGCGTGACAACCTGCCCGGCAACCGGCTGGGGTTCTTCGGCCAGCTGGTCCTGCGCCTGTTGCTCCTCGACCTGCGGCGCGTCCGGAACGGGACTTGCGGGCGCAGGCGTCGGCATGGGCGTCAGATCAGGCTGTTCGCCAAGGGTTTCCAGAACAGGCTCGGCAACCGGCACTTCGGCGGGTTGCGCGACGGGCTCAGGCGTCGCCTCGGCGACGGGCGTTTTCGGCTCGTTCCACGGCAGGTCGACTTCTTCGGCAGGCGCTGGCGGTGCAGGTTGAGCCTGCTCGGGCTCAGGCTTCACCGGCGCAACGTTAACCGGCGCCGGTTCGGGCGCAGGCACCGTCGCCTCAAAGGCGGGATCAGGCGCGGCCATGACAGGCGGTCGGGAAGCCACCGATGCAACAGGTGTTGCATCGGCCACTACATTCCGGGAATCAACCGTGGCCTGGCTGATCCCCACTGGCTTTAGCGGCTGCCTCGGTGCGTTCTCGCTATCGGCTGGCCGGAACGCCAGCATGCGCAACAGCACCATTTCGAAACCGCCACGCGGGTCGGGAGCCAGTGGCAGGTCACGTCGGCCTATAAGGCCCATCTGATAATAGAACTGCACATCTTCGGCCGGCAGCGCCTGGGCCAGAGCAAGGACGCGATCACGGTCGCCATGTCCATTATCGACACCTTCGGGCAGTGCCTGAGCAATCGCCACACGATGCAATACGTTGAGAATTTCCGAGAGCACACCGTTCCAGTCAGGCCCCTGCTCGGCCAGGTGCCGCACAGCCTCAAGCACACCACGCGCATCGCCTTCCAGCAACGCGGTGAGAACGTCGAACACCTGACCGTGGTCCAGCGTACCCAGCATGGCACGCACGTCGGCAGCCATGACCTTGCCTTCACCAAAGGCAATCGCCTGATCGGTCAGGCTCATGGCGTCGCGCATCGAACCGTCGGCGGCGCGGCCCAGCAACCACAGCGCGTCGTCTTCGAACGGCACATTCTCGACCCCCAGAACGTGGGTCAGATGCTCGACCACACGCTCCGGCGTCATGTTCTTCAGGGAAAACTGCAGGCAGCGCGACAGAATGGTCGCCGGCAGTTTTTGCGGATCGGTCGTCGCCAGGATGAATTTGACGTAGGGCGGCGGCTCTTCAAGCGTCTTGAGCAAGGCGTTGAACGAGTGGCTGGACAGCATGTGCACTTCGTCGATCAGGTACACCTTGAAGCGTCCGCGACTCGGCGCGTACTGCACGTTGTCCAGCAGTTCACGCGTGTCTTCGACCTTGGTGCGGCTCGCGGCGTCGATCTCGATCAGGTCAACGAAGCGGCCTTCATCGATTTCCCTACACACCGAACAGACGCCGCAGGGCGTCGAGGTAATGCCGGTTTCGCAGTTCAGGCACTTGGCAATGATGCGCGCGATGGTGGTCTTGCCGACACCGCGTGTACCGGTGAAAAGATAGGCGTGGTGCAGGCGCTGACTGTCGAGCGCGTTGATCAGGGCCTTCAACACATGTGTCTGGCCGACCATTTCGCGGAACGAGCGCGGACGCCATTTACGTGCAAGAACCTGATAACTCATTGAAAACCGTCGCAACTGGTAAGCGGAAGACCGCCAATGCTAGCCGAGCAGGGACAAAATTGCATCCGGTGTCCTGCTTATTGTGGCCTGACGGCTGAATTTGCCTGTTCGTGAACACGATTTCATCAAAGGAGGCTGTTCGCACTGTAGCAATAGCGTCATATTCCATCGCTACGCTCGCCTGAAATCTTTGGTAACACATAATCCAGACAGGTATTCGCGATGACCGACAGACCCGACGACGAGTCCACTCTCCAGCCTAGCCGTCGTCGCTTTCTGGGCGGCATGGCAGCGCTGGGCGCGGGCGTTACGCTCAGCAGTTACGTCACCGCCGGTGAAAAGCCACCGGCTGCAGCCGAGAAGCCGCTGACCGGCGCAGCACTGGACAAGGCGCTGCGCGATAACATCAAAACGGTCGTGGTGATCTATGCGGAAAACCGCAGTTTCAACAACCTGTTCGGCAACTTTCCAGGCGTTGAAAAACCGCTGTCTTCCCTTGAAGCCGCTGATTATGAACAGCGCGACCGCGATGGCAGCCTGCTGAGCAAGCTGCCGCCCGCCTGGGGTGGTGTTCTGCAGGTCGGTCCGCAGAGCGTCGATGGCGTTACCTACCCGGCCGGTGTGCAGTTTCAGGAAAACCTGCCCAACGCGCCCTTCGCGCTCAAGGGCCCGAACCAGGAAGACCTGCCGCTGAGTCTGGTCACACGCGACCTGTGGCATGTGTTCTATCAGAATCAGATGCAGATCAACGAAGGCAAAAACGACCGCTTCGTGGCCTGGGCCGATTCGGGTGGACTGACCATGGGCAACTACGCCCAGACTCAATACTCGCTGCGGCTGTGGGACGTGGCGAAAGAGTTCGTGCTCTGCGACAACTTCTTTCAGGGCGCTTTCGGTGGCTCGTTCCTCAACCACCAGTACCTTATTTCAGCCACGGCGCCGATCTATCCCGACGTCGCCAACTCGCCTGCCAAATCGCAGATCGCGACGCTGCAAAGCGACAACCCGGAAGACCCGCGCCTCAAACCGCTGGACAAGTCTCCTGCCAGTGCGATGGAAGGTCCCCCGCAGTTCGGTCCCAGCGCAATCACGCCGGACGGCTACGCGGTCAATACCCTCGCGCCGCCCTACTGGCCGACCTGGCTGCGCGATCCGCAGAACCCCGACTATTCCAAACCGGACCTGGCCAACGTGCTGGTGCCGCAGAATCATGAACACATCGGCGACAAGCTGTCCAGGAAAGACATTGACTGGGCATGGTACGCAGGCGCCTGGCAGGTCACGCTGGATGAATTCAAGGACTCCACCGGCATCCCGAAGATCCCCAACTTCCAATACCATCACCAGCCGTTCAATTACTTTGTAAAACAGGGTCCGCAAAACCCTGCCGAGCGTAAGCGGCGATTGCGTGATGGCGGCCTGGGCGACGAGTCGAGTACCAATCGTTTTCTGGCCGACGCCGAAGCAGGCAAGCTGCCCGCAGTCACCTTCTATAAACCTCAGGGCAACCTGAACATGCACGCAGGTTATGCCGACGTGGCCTCGGGTGACCGGCATATAGACCGCTTGGTCAAGGTGCTGCGCAACAGTCCGCAATGGGACAACATGGTGATCGTGATCACCATGGATGAGAACGGCGGCTGGTGGGACCACGTTGCGCCACCCAAGGGTGACCGCTTCGGCCCCGGCACACGCATTCCGGCGCTGGTCATCTCACCGTTTGCCCGCAAAGGCACGGTCGACCACACGATATACGACACCGCCTCGATTCTGCGCCTGATCACCCGCATTCACGGCCTGGAAAAGCTCGACGGCCTCAAACGCCGGGATGACGCAATGATCGCCCGCGGCCAACAGCCCATGGGCGATCTGACCAACGCCCTGCAGTTCAGCAACCACCACAAAGCGTGAATCGGCTGTCAGGCCTGAGCGTTGTCCATCTCCAGAGCGGTCCGCTTCGACGCTCTGGACTCGGGCAATGACGCCACATACACCGTGCGTGACGGGAAGGCAAAGCGCACATCCATGTCGGCAAACGCCTCCATGATTCCCAGATTGATCGTCTGCTGCACATCCATATAAACGTTGTAACTGGGGTCGAGCACGATGTAGACCGTCTCGAACTCCAGCGACGTCTCACCAAAGCTGCGGAAGTGCGAACGGTCGAAACGCGCGTTCTTCTGGCGGCGGATGATTTCTTCAACCTTCCTGGGCACTTCACGCACCTGATCCACGGAACAGTCGTAGGTCAGCCTGAAGTCGAAGACGATGCGCCGCTCCTGCAACCGCTTGTAGTTCTGAATGGTGCTGCCGATCATGTCGGCATTGGCCATGACAATCTGCTCGCCGCCCAGACTGCGGATGCGCGTGGTCTTAAGGCCAACGTGCTCGACGGTACCTGAAAGCGAACCCACGACAATGAAGTCGCCGATCTCGAACGGTTTATCCACCGCGATGGCCAGCGAGGCGAAGACATCCCCGAGAATGTTCTGCACCGCCAGCGCCACGGCAATACCGCCTACGCCGAGGCTGGCCACGAACGCCGTGATGTTGACCCCGACGTTGGACAGCATCGCCATCAGCACCGTGGCCCACAACAAGACCTTGGCACCCCAGAGACTCAAGGTCGCCAGCGCGCTGCCCTGAAAGGTGCTGGTGCTGCTGTGCCGTGCAAAATAACGATACAGCGCCAGCGCAATTGCCCGATTCGCCCATAGCCCGACCTGCAGCGCCGCAACCACGAACCACAGGCTGCTGACCCGTCCGAGCCAGCGCTCCGGCAGATCGAGCATGCCGACGCCGATCAGCAGCGATGCCAGCAATATCAGCGTATTGCTGGTGCCGGACAACACTTCAACGGCGATGTAACTCAGATGCGCATTGGGCGCAGAGGATCGCGTGCGGATCTTGCGCAACACAAACCCGATCGCACCCCGAACCAGCACGAAGCTCAGCGTCGACGCGACGATGGCCAGAATCCAGTTCGCCAGCGATATGCCCAGAAATTGCGAGTCTGTAAAAAAGACGATGATGTCATGTTCCATTCGGTCCCCCGGCTGCATTGCTGCGAGACGCCCGACCGAAAAGCCTTTGACACCCGCAGCGACCTGATATGCCCCTTGCCGTAACACGGTTTCAAGCGACGCGTAGAGGATTAGGCGGTGTTGATGATAAGGGGTTCAGTGTAATTTTCTGTACATTCATCCAACCGTTACATTGGCGGACAATTTGCAGACAAATAGGCAGATTTGAACTAAGGATCTGCTGAAACCTGCCGATACGCCTCGTTCATGGCGTCCTGCAAGGGGCACCGTAGAGCGCTCGCGGCACATAAGCGGGCACTTATCGCACTCATGCACTGAAAGAGTGAACATCACCATCAACTACCCGAATTGTCGAACAAAAAGACAATTCCTCAACTAAGCGAACGACCGTATTCACGGCGTTATATATATTCATGAGCTGAACCACTCAGCCATTCACACAGATCAGAATGGACTCAACCATGCTTTCGGTATCGACAGCACTTTCCAGCTTTTTGCACATGCATCAGGTGGACAACGCAACCTTTCACTTCAACCAGCCACCCTCAGCAGAACTGCTCGACTCCGTCAGCCGCTGGTTCGACCAGCCCAAGAGCAAATCCCGCAAACGCATCAGCGGACCGTTGCTGGTGGGCGACACCCGGCTGTTTGCCAAGTCCCAACTGCTCGAAAGCCTGAAATCACGCCTGCGTGTGACACTGGGGCGACAGACCGCCGACGGCCGCTATGACTGGGCCGTGGAAGAACTGCACAACACCCTGGCCGCCAGCCAGCGCGGAATACCCTCACCCTCCATTATCGGCTTCGGTTACATACGCCGCGGCTTGGGGCTGGTGCAGGAAACACTGCTGCTCACCGAGCTGCTGGACGGGTATTGCGACGGCCAGGACTGGCTCGAGCAAAACCCGGAACGCGTTCACTGGTTTGTGGAACATGCACTTGAGTTACTGCGGCGCAGCAATGCCAAGGGCATCTACCACATGGACTACTCCGCGCTGAACATCATGCTGGACGAGAACAGCGCCGAACCGATGAAAGTCATCGACATGGAAAACTGCTTCGTCGGCCCGACACCCTACGCTGCCGAAACGCTCGCCTTTCAAACGGGCTTTCTTTACAGGCGTGGCTTGTACAAGTTCATTACCGAAGCGGACTACGACAGGCTGGTTTATCGAATGACCCAGCGTGACAGCGTCGTAATGAGCCGCTTCGACGCGCTTTACGACGTGTGCAAACACGAGAACATAGGCCGCAAGGACCGCCGCCGGATATTTCTTGAGGGTGAGCTGTAGTCAGACAGATGCACTGAGCGTTGGCGTCGATTATCCAGGGAGCGGATATCGATGGCTGAGGCGAACGCATGAGCGGACGGAAGATTCAGATCGGGCGATTCAATAAGGTCAGGTGTGTTGCTGCGTCGAGGACCGACAGAGGCTCGTTAAGGTGGTGCCCCCACCAGCCACACCCCGGCACACAATGTTCCCGCTGTGGCTGCTTCCTTCCGGATCTGACCAGGTTCACGGGTAATCGTTGCGGGGGGACCGATGGGGTCACCATAACGACGCTCACCAGTTGGCGAGCCGCGCCATTGTACCGGTCTGGAGCGAGTTTACAACCACTGGTTTCGATAAAAATTTCGATCAGGCTCAAGCACTTGTGTGACGGGGCCGGGACGAGCTTCGAGCGCTGGAAGAGAGACAGAATGATCCTGTACTCTGCCACTCCGATCATAATCAGCCGCCAGGTTGCCCATGCAGACTCGATTGGTCAGCTACGAAGCACTCACGCCGACACAATGCCAACAGCTCGAACGCCTCCAGATCGCGCCGGAACAGATCCCGTTCTCTGGCGATATCCACGCTGCGCTCAATACCCTGCTGGTCAATCCCAGCGCCGACATCGCAGGCTTCGTGTTTTTGGTCGATGAAGTGCCCAAGGGCTTTTTCATGCTCAAGCGTGGGGATTGCCTGCCGCACTGGGCACTGGAAGAGGCCACTGCGACCTTGCATGCGCTGCAGATTGACCGGCGAGAACAGGGCAAAGGCCTGGGCAAGGTGTGCCTGAAGGCGTTGCCTGCGGCACTGGGCTTGAAATGGCCGGATATCCAGCAACTGATGCTGTCGGTGGATGCCGACAATGCGGCGGCTATTCGGTTGTATGTCGGACAGGGCTGGATCGATACCGGCGAAGCCTATCGCGGACGGATAGGCTTCGAGCGCCGACTGGTATTGAAGCTTTAACGCCAGCGCCCGGTTCTGCGAGAGGCGCGCTTTCCCTGCGGCTCACTGAGCCTGCAACACCTCATCCGCCTTGCCGCCGGCATCCTGGATCACCAGATGGATGAAGTGCAGTTTGGCAATGACCGCGGGCGGCAGTACAAACGGGTAGAAATCCGGCTGGCCCATGCTGCGTGACAGCTCGTTGAGCATCCCGGCCAGTTCGATCCAGGCGTTGACGAACGACAGGAATGCCGGGCCGCCGGGGTGTTGTGGATCGAACAGCGTTTCCAACGGGAACGGCTGATAGTCGAGTTCCATGTCGCGAGCGCTCATGCCGAAACCGAGCGCCGTGTCGACCGCATCCATCATGTGCAGGTAATGCGCCCAGGTCTCGGCCCAGTCTTCCCAAGGGTGCATGGTGGCGTACGCGCTGACAAAGCTTTCCTGCCAGTTGTCAGGCGCACCGTTCTTGTAATGATGATCCAGCGCATCGGCATAGCTGGCGCGCTCATCGCCGAACAGGTTGCGGTAGCTTTCCTGCCAATACGTATTGGCGATCAACCGATCCCAGTAATAATGGCCGACTTCGTGGCGGAAATGGCCGAGCAAGGTGCGATAGGGTTCATGCATCTGCACGCGCATGGCTTCGCGGTGTGCATCGTCCGCTTCTTCGATGTTCAGCGTGATCAGGCCGTTGGCGTGACCGGTGGTGGGCAGATTGCCTTCCAGATCGACGCCAACAAAGTCGAATGCCAGACCCGCTTCTTCATCAATTGTCTTGGGAACGACCTGCAGGCCCAGGGAAATCAGCTGCGCGACGAGACGCCGCTTGGCAGTCTCGACCTTGCGCCAGCGCTCGCCATTTTCAGGGACAGACAGGTCCGGGATGGTCCGGTTGAGGCTGCAGGCAACGCAGAACTCACCCATGTTGTGGGCCGGGAACAACCAGTTGCAGGCCGCAGGCGTGTCCAGGTTCGCGCAACGCCGATAGAGACCTGCATCCGGCTCAGCGCTCAGGCGCCACGTAGTGGGTTCAGGCCCTGGCTCCAGCGCCGCGATACGCCCCTGCTCAGGCAGGTAACCCAACGCCGCCGAACACGCCAGGCATTGGGTATTGGGAAAAAACACCGACTGTCCGCACTGACACTGCCAGACTTTACTGTTGCGTTTGGTCTCACCGACGAAAGGCGCAGTGATACGTGAACTCAATTGCTCGAAAAAGCGATACATGGCGATCTCCCGTGGGCCTTGCATGGACTAGATCATGCGAGTGCTTCAGGGGTTCAAAATATTATTCGGGCAAATGAATGAAGGCGGAAAACGTCGGTTTTCCGGGCCAGAGTGGTGCTTTCATGTGAACAGCGATGACCATGCCCATCGCGCCGGATGGGCATGCATCCCGTGACGCTCAGCTTCACAAATGGCAAGGACTGCGAATTCAGTGAGCCGGGCGCATGGCTCACGTCACCTGTTCGCCCAGCTCGGTCAGACGCTTGAGCAGCTCATCTTCGTCCAGCACTGTCAGTTCCAACTCCCGGGCCTTGGTCAACTTCGACCCCGCGCCCGGCCCTGCGACCACGGTATGTGTCTTGGCTGAGACCGAGCCGGACACCTTGGCACCCAGACGTTCAAGCTTCTCCTTGGCGACGTCGCGGCTCATGCGTTCCAGCGTGCCGGTCAGCACCCAGGTCTGTCCGGCCAGCGGCAGCCCTTCGACTGCCTTCCTCTCGCTGCGCCAATGCATGCCGAACTCCGTGAGCTGGGCTTCGATGGCGCGTGCGCGCTCGGCGTTGGCGGTGTCGTCAAAGAAATCGCGTACGGCCTTGGCCTGTTTCTCGGGCAGCGCCTGGCGCATGTCCAGCCAGTCTGCGCCGATGATCGCGTCCAGCGTGCCGAATTTCTCGGCCAGCTTCAGCGCCGCACCCGGCCCTACCGAAGGCACGTGCAGTTTATCGATCAGGCCGTCCAGTGTGGTGCTGGCGGCAAATTCGGCACCCAGTTCGCCCTGATCCTGCAGCTGCAGGCCACACTCGCCCAACAGCGCGTCGATCACGTTGCGGTTGTGCTCGTCCTCGAAGAAGCTATGGATCTCGTAAGCGACTTCCATGCCGATGTCCGGCAGGTAGGTCAACACTTCCGGCAAGGCCTTTTGGACACGGTCCAGCGACGCCAGCGAACGCCCCAGCACCTTGGCCGTTTCCTCGCCGACATCCGGGATGCCGAGCGCATAGATAAAGCGCGACAGTGTTGGCTGACGGCTGTCGGCAATCGCCTTGAGCAGTTTTTCACTGGAGATTTTGGCAAAGCCCTCCAGATCGATGATCTGTTCGTACTCCAGCTTGTAAAGATCGGCGGGCGAGCCGATGAGCTTTTCGTCCACCAGTTGCTCGATAGTCTTGTCGCCCAGGCCTTCGATGTCCATGGCTCGACGCGACACGTAATGGATGATTGCCTGCTTGAGCTGCGCGCCACAGGCCAGACGCCCGACGCAACGGTAAACCGCGCCTTCGCTGACGGTTTCCTTGCCCTTGCTGCGCTTGATCAACTGGGTGCGTTCGACGTGCGAGCCACACACCGGACAGGTCTGCGGGACCTCCACAGGCCTGGCCCCCTCAGGACGGCGCTCCATCACGACCTGCACAACTTGCGGGATGACATCACCGGCCCGACGGATGATCACTGTGTCGCCAATCATCAGACCCAGACGCGCCACTTCATCCATGTTGTGCAGGGTCGCGTTGGCAACCGTGACACCGGCGACCTTGACCGGCTTGAGGCGCGCAACCGGCGTCACCGCCCCCGTGCGCCCGACCTGGAACTCAACGTCCAGCAGCTCGGTCAGCTCCTCCATGGCCGGAAATTTGTGAGCGATCGCCCAGCGCGGTTCACGGGCGCGAAAACCCAGTTCACGCTGGTCAGCGAGCTTGTTGACCTTGAACACCACACCGTCGATCTCGTAGCTCAGCGACAGACGTCGCTCGCCGATATCGTGGTAATAGGCCAGACACTCTTCGATGCCATTGGCGAGCTTGAGCTCGCGACTGACCGGCACACCCCATTCCTTGAGCTGATTGAGTACACCGACGTGGGTGTCGGCCACTTCTGCGGATATCTGCCCCAGACCGTAACCACAGAACTCCAGCGGACGGTTGGCCGTGATCTTTGAATCCAGCTGACGCAGGCTGCCAGCTGCGGCGTTGCGCGGGTTGGCGAACGTCTTGCCGCCGACTTCCAGCTGGCTGGCGTTGAGCCGCTCGAAACCGGCCTTGGACATGAACACTTCGCCCCGCACTTCCAGCACTTCGGGCCAGCCGGTGCCATGCAATCTGAGCGGGATATTGCGCACGGTGCGCACGTTGACACTGATATCTTCGCCGGTCGCCCCGTCGCCCCGCGTCGCGCCACGTACCAGCGCTCCGTCGCGATACAGCAGGCTGACCGCCAGGCCATCGAGCTTGGGCTCGCAGCTGTACTGAACCTTGCGGCTGCCCTCGGGCAGGTCCAGACCTTCGGTCACCCGTCGGTCGAACTCGTGCATGTCGTTTTCTTCGAAGGCGTTGCCCAGACTGAGCATCGGCATTTCATGACGCACCTGAGTGAACGCCGACAGGGCGGCGCTGCCGACCCGCTGCGTGGGCGAGTCGGGTGTGACCAGATGCGGGTTCTCGGCTTCCAGCGCCTTGAGTTCGTGGAACAGGCGGTCGTACTCGACATCGGGAATGCTGGGCTCATCCAGAACGTGGTAGCGGTAGTTGTGCTGATCCAGCTCTGCGCGCAGTTCCAGGATTCGGGTTTCGACGGCCTTCATACGGTGTTCTCTCGAAAAGCAAAAGAGCAGCCTGGGCTGCTCGATCGGGTGGTTCTGTTGTACCGGTCTCCAGCCCTTGCCGAACGCAACGATTGCGGTTCGCCAAGGGCTGGCACAGCAAACTCAGCCGCGACGCTGAGTCAGGGCACGGCGCTCGAATTCGACGATGCGCTGGCGGTAGTGCTCGATGGTTTGCGCGGTCATCACGCTGCGCTGGTCATCTTTCAGCTCGCCGTCCAGCTCATGAGCCAGCTTGCGTGCTGCCGCCACCATGACGTCGAACGCCTGCTTCGGATGACGAGGACCTGGCAGACCGAGGAAGAAGCTCACCGCACGGGTGCTGAAATGGTCGATGTCGTCCAGATCGAAAATGCCGGGCTTGACCGCGTTGGCCATGGAGAACAGCACTTCGCCGTTACCTGCCATGCTTTCGTGACGGTGGAAAATGTCCATTTCGCCGAAACGCAGGCCGCTTTCCAGAATGTTCTGCAGCAACGCAGGCCCCTTGAAGCCACTTTCGCTGCGCGAGATCACACTGATGACCAGCACTTCCTCAACCGGAGGCAGGTCTTTCTCTTCGGTGATGATCTGGGTCGGCTTGTCGTCCGGGAAGTCATCGTCACGGCCGGTGAACAGGCTTGGGCCGTCCATGTCCAGATTCAGGTCGCCCTGATGCGGTTCGCCCTTGCGCTTCCTGTCACTGTTGCCGCGCTTGCTCTCGCGAACGTTCTCGCGGGCATTGTCTCGCGGACTGGCGCTCATCGACGGCAGGTCGTGCTCGTCCAGTTGAGGTTCTTTATGGGTATCCAGCACACGAGGCGGCCCCAATACCTCGGCCGAGCCTGGTTCCTCGTCGTCCGGAAGGTTGGAAAAGCTCCGGTCAAGCCTGAATTTCAGTTTTCCCTTGCCGCCGCGCATACGGCGCCAGCCATCGAAGAGAATACCGGCAATGACAATTATGCCGATGACGATCAGCCACTCGCGCAGACCGATTTCCATGTAATCCAGTGCCTCTAATGAAGAATTCTGAAAATAAGGGCCTAAACCCCTTTAATACGTGGTGCCAAGTCTATGTTCTGACTGGCATTTTGCCCACGGAAAAATAAAAAGTAGCCGCTAAACTAGCACGACCAAAGGTAACTTTACACCGTCTGTTACACCTCTTTGGTGCGCAAATTGATATCTACCGCACGACCGTCACACTTTCAGGCATCCACAGGCCGTTTTCCCTCATGAAGCACAGGTCCCGACCTAGGCATCCACCAGCGCCATGGCCTCTTCCACATCCACCGCAACCAGCCGCGAGCAGCCCGGTTCATGCATGGTGACGCCCATCAATTGATCAGCCATTTCCATGGCGATCTTGTTGTGGGTGATGTAGATGAATTGCACGGTTTGTGACATTTCCTTCACGAGCCGGGCATATCGACCGACGTTGGCATCGTCCAGTGGTGCATCGACCTCGTCGAGCATGCAGAACGGTGCCGGATTGAGTTTGAAAATGGCGAAAACCAATGCCAGTGCAGTCAGTGCCTTTTCCCCGCCGGACAGCAAATGAATGGTGCTGTTCTTCTTGCCGGGGGGGCGCGCCATGATTGTCACCCCTGTATCGAGTAAATCTTCGCCCGTCAGTTCCAAATAAGCGGAGCCACCACCGAAAACTTTTGGGAAAAGTGCCTGAATTCCGCTATTTATCTGATCGAAGGTCTCCTTGAAGCGATTCCGGGTTTCCTTGTCGATCTTGCGGATCACGTTCTCCAGCGTCTCCAGTGCCTCCACCAGATCGGCGTCCTGAGCATCCAGATAGCGCTTGCGCTCGGACTGCTGCTGGTACTCGTCGATGGCTGCGAGGTTGATGGCACCGAGGCGCTGAATACGTCCGGCGAGACTTTCCAGTTGCAGCTCGGCAGCCTGTTCGCTGGCTTCGGGGGTCAGCGTGGCGAGCACGCCGTGCAGGTCGTAGCCGTCTTCATGCAATTGGTCCTGCAAGGCTTTGCGGCGCACCGTCAGGGCCTGCCATTCCAGACGCTGCTGCTCGAGCTGCCCGCGCAGCAACTGCGACTGCTGCTCAGCCTGCGTGCGGCGCTTCTCGGCGTCACGCAGTTCGCGATCAGCGTCTTCCAGCGCGTTCTTGGCGATGCGCATCTCGTCATCGACCACCATGCGCCGTTCGAGCAACTCTTCCAGTTTGAGCCGCAACTCTTCCAGCGGCGCCTCACCCTCTTCCAGATTGAGGCTCAATTGTTCGCGCTTCTCTGTCAGGCGCTCGGACTGCATCTGCAGACGCTCCAGCGCCTGACGTGTCGAGTCGTGCTGTGCCTTGAGCGAACCCAGACGGACTGCCAGCTGATGGCTGCGATCCTTGTGCAGACGGGCTTCCTGACGCACACGGTCGAGCCGCTCGCGCAGACTGTCGCGCTGGGCCTGAAGCACTTCGCGTTGTTCGGTGTCCAGCGCCATGGCGTCGAGTGCGTCCTGCAATTGCAGACGTGACTCGCCCAGGTGCTCATGTTCAAGCGCACGTTGCTCGCCGAGTTCGGCCAGCTCTTCATCCAGACGGGTGCGGCGCAGGGTCAACTGTTCGACCTTGGCCTTGGCTGCCGACAGCTGTGCCTTGAGTTCGCTCTGCTGGCGCGTCTCGTCCTGCACACGACGGCGCAGTTGCTCTCTCGATTCTTCCTGCTGCGCTTGCTGTTCGCGCAGGCTCGACAGCTGTTCTTCCAGCGCCGCCAGCGTCGCTTCGCGCTCATCACGTTCCAGACCGAGCTGCTGCAGTTCCTGACCACGGGCCAACACGCCGCTCTGTGCTTCGCTGGCACGTCGTACCCGCAGGAAGTGACGCCCGACCCAATAGCCGTCGCGGCTGATCAGGCTCTGCCCCGCTGTCAGTTGACCACGCCGGGCCAGCGCCTCGTCCAGATCGTTGACCGGGATCACCTGCCCCAGCCAGGCCGACAGGTCGATATCGCTTTCCACCTTGTCGAGCAAGCTGCCTGCAATGCGCTGCGTATCGGCTCCGGCGCTCAACAGGCGCAGATCACCCTGCTGAAAGTTCGCCACGTCCAGCCCGTCGAAATCATCGACCAGTACCGCCTGCAGATCGGCACCGAGTACCGTTTCGACCGCCATTTCCCAGCCTGCGTCCACCTTGAGGCTTTCCGCCAGACGCGGGCGCTGATCCAGTTGCTGATCGCGCAGCCACTCGGCGGTGCCGGTGTCAGGGTCGAGGGCGGCCTGCTGCAAGGCTTCCAGCGAGGCCAGACGCCCGTTGAGGCGCTGCAATTCGCCCTGCGCCTGCTGTTGATCCTGATTGGCGCGCTGCAAGGCTTCGCGCAACTGCTCAAGCCGCTCTACCGCCTGCTCTTCGCCCATGTGCAGTTCTTCGAGGGTCATGTCGCGGGTGGCGAGGTCTTCGCTCAGTTCCAGAATCGCCGCGTCTTCAGGGTCGGCAGCCAACAACTGACGTTCCTCGCCCAGACGCCGCTGACGCTCGGCCAGCCGCTCCATGCTTTGCTCCAGCTGCTGGATGCGCGACTGCTGAACCTGCGCCTGACGTTGCGGCTCGGCGGACTGCTGATTGAAGACGTCCCACTTTTCCTGCCAGCCATGCATGGCCGCTTCGGCGTCTTCCAGGGCGATGGCCGACTCTTCGGCCGCCGCGCTGGTCATCTCCTGCTCGGGTTCGAGCATTTCCAACTCTTCGCTGAGCGTGGCCAGCAAGGTGGTATCGTGCCCCAGATGCGACTCGGTTTCCTGACGCGCGCGCTCGGCTTCACGCAGGTCGTCCTGCAACTGGCGCAGACGCTGCTGGCCGTGCTGAATGCTTTGCTCGACCCGGGCAATGTCGCCCCCCACCGAATAGAAGCGCCCCTGCACCAGATTGAAACGTTCGGAAAGATCGTGATGGCCGTCGCGCAATCGTTCGATGCTGGCGTCGGCACTGCGCTGATCGGCGACCAACGCTTCGAAGCCGACCTCCTGGCCGCCGATCACGGCTTCGCGCTGACCGACCTGTTCATTCAGTGCCTGCCAGCGCAGGGCAGACAAATGCGCCTTGAGCTGGCGTTCTTCGGCCTTGTATTCCTGATATTTCTCGGCGGCCTGGGCCTGACGATGCAGACGCTCGAGCTGGCGCTCCAGCTCTTCACGCAGGTCGGTCAGGCGCGCCAGATTCTCATGGGTGCGGCGGATGCGGTTCTCGGTTTCACGGCGACGCTCCTTGTACTTGGAGATGCCCGCCGCTTCTTCAATAAAGTTACGCAGATCCTCGGGCTTGGCTTCGATCAGCTTGGAGATCATGCCCTGTTCGATGATCGAGTAGCTGCGCGGCCCCAGGCCGGTGCCGAGGAAGATGTCGGTGATATCACGACGGCGGCATTTGGTGCCGTTGAGGTAGTAACTGTTCTGGCTGTCGCGGGTCACTTTACGGCGAATGGAAATTTCCGCATAGGCGGCGTATTCGCCCACCAGCGTGCCGTCGGAGTTGTCGAACACCAACTCGATGCTGGCCTGACTGACCGGCTTGCGGCTGGTCGAACCATTGAAGATGACGTCGGTCATCGACTCGCCGCGCAGGTTCTTGGCCGAGCTTTCGCCCATGACCCAGCGCACGGCGTCGATGATGTTGGATTTTCCGCAACCGTTGGGGCCGACAACGGCAGCCATGTTGCTGGGGAAGTTCACCGTGGTGGGGTCGACGAAGGATTTGAACCCCGCCAGCTTGATGCACTTCAGACGCATGGGTTCAGCCTGCCGTCAGTGCAGCGAGCACCAGTTGACAACTGCGCTGGCCGTAGTTGATGAGCACCACACGAACCTGCGCCAGATCGCGCGCGACAACGGCCGCAAGCAATTGCCCGAACAGCTCGAGGTAATCGCTCATCTCCGCCTTGCGCTGCTCGAGGGCCAGGAAGTAGCTGCGACTCATGGACGGCTGCAGATTCTCGATGGTTTCCTCCAGATACGGGTTATTGGCAAATGGATACGCCGCGCGCATGACATTGAAGCTTTCCTCGACGAACGCCTTCACGTCCTGGCTCTCCAGACTGGCCCGCAGACGCTGCTGGATGGCCAGGAACGGAGCAAGGTCCGCCTCGGTCTTCCAGTGCTCGGCCACGGCATTGGCCTGCAGAATGTACAGCTCACTCATCAGCGTGCACAGGCTGGTGACATTGTGGGCATTGAGCACCGTGACCTGCGCACCACGACGCGGCAGGATCGCCACCAGATGACGGCGCTCCAGAATCAGTAATGCTTCGCGCACGGAACCACGACTGACGTTCAACGCCTGCGTGACCTTTTGCTCCTGAATCCGCTCTCCAGGCTTGAGTTCACCGCGGATGATCCGTTCTGCAAGGTGATGGGCTATCTGCTCAGCGAGGCTGTCCGGGGCCTTGAACGTCATGAGTATCCTTCAAAAACCAATTCTTCGTACAAGAGGCGGAGTGTATCGCAACCCAAGGGCATGGCGCAGGGCCATAATCCTCGAATCCGGCACGAAACACGCAAAACCTCGACCATTGCCTGACAGGCGATTCAACAGGTGTGACGTCTTTGATCGGCAGAGGTGCCGAAAACCTGATTTCCTGACTCGAAAGTCAGAAACAAATTGACCCAATAAACAAAGCTGATAGATTCATCGACATGTCCGATGGAAGCCAATTGAGGGCATTACGCCGTGATTCAGTTCCTTTTGAACCAAGAGCTAAAGACCGAGCGAACCCTCGATCCGAACATGACCGTGCTGACCTACCTGCGCGAGCAGGCACACAAGCCCGGTACCAAGGAAGGGTGCGCCAGCGGTGACTGCGGTGCCTGCACGGTTGTTGTGGGCGAGCTGCACATCGACGCGACAGGCAAGCAACAGCTGCGTTATCGCAGCCTCAATTCATGCCTGACGTTTGTGGCGTCGCTGCACGGCAAGCAGTTGATCAGTGTGGAGGACCTCAAGCACCAAGGCCGCCTGCACAGCGTGCAACAGGCCATGGTCGAGTGCCATGGCTCGCAATGCGGTTTCTGCACGCCGGGTTTCGTGATGTCGCTGTTTGCCCTGCAAAAGAACAACGATCAGGCCGACGCGCATCAGGCCCACGAAGCACTGGCCGGCAATCTATGCCGTTGCACGGGTTATCGCCCGATTCTCGCCGCTGCCGAACAGGTGTGCGGACGGCATGAGCCCGATCAGTTCGACCAGTGTCAGGCACAAACCATCGAACGCCTGCGCGCCATCACCCCGCAGCAGATCGGTGAGCTGAACGACGGCGAAAAACGCTGTCTGATCCCGCTGACGGTGGACGATCTCGCTGACCTGTACGATGCCCACCCTCAGGCTCGCCTGTTGGCGGGTGGCACTGACCTGGCACTGGAAGTCACCCAGTTTCACAAGCCACTGCCGGTCATGATTTACGTGGGACACATTGAAGCGATGAAGCGTGTCGAGCGTTTCGAGGATCGGCTGGAGATCGGTGCTGCCACGCCGTTGACCGATTGTTACGCCGCACTTGAGGCCGAGTACCCTGATTTCGGCGAACTGTTGCAGCGCTTCGCATCGCTGCAGATTCGCAATCAGGGCACGCTGGGCGGCAATATCGGCAACGCCTCCCCTATCGGCGATGCCCCGCCGCTGTTGATCGCCCTAGGCGCGCAGATCGTTCTGCGCAAAGGCGAGACCCAGCGCACCCTGGCGCTGGAAGACTACTTCATCGATTACAAGGTCACGGCGCGCCAGGAAAGCGAGTTCATCGAAAAAATCATCGTGCCGACTGCGGATAATCGCCAGGTGTTCAAAGCCTACAAAGTCTCCAAACGGCTGGACGACGACATTTCCGCCGTCTGCGCCGCATTCCGCCTGCACATCATCGACGGTGTCATTGAAGAGGCACGCGTGGCCTTCGGCGGCATGGCGGCGATTCCAAAGCGAGCGACTGCGTGCGAGCAGGCGTTGTCCGGTCAGCGCTGGAACAGCGAGACCGTCGAGCACGCCTGCGCCGCGCTGGGCGATGACTTCACACCGCTGTCGGACTTCCGCGCCAGCAAGGAATACCGCCTGCTAAGCGCCCGCAACCTGCTGCGCAAGTGCTTCATCGAACTGCAGACGCCTCACACACTCACGCGGGTGACTCACTATGTCTGATCATGCCCCGCAAAAGACTCAGGCCGAAATGGCCGCTCTCTTTCAACAAGGGATCACCACCGGCGCAGGCCGCAGCGTCAAACACGACAGCGCCGACAAACATGTCAGCGGCGAGGCCGTGTACATCGATGACCGGCTGGAGTTTCCCAATCAACTGCACGTGTATGCGCGGCTTTCGGATCGCGCCCATGCACGTATCATCAGCATCGACACTGCGCCGTGTCATGCCATCGACGGCGTGCGGATTGTCATCACTCATGAGGACATTCCGGGCCTGAAAGACATTGGTCCGTTGTTGCCCGGTGATCCGCTGCTGGCCATCGACAAGGTCGAGTTCGTCGGCCAACCGGTTCTGGCCGTGGCCGCACGCGATCTGGACACCGCCCGCAAGGCCGCGATGGCCGCGGTGATCGAATACGAAGACCTGGAGCCTGTACTGGATGTGGTGCAGGCCCTGCGCCAGAAGCATTTCGTCCTCGACAGCCATACCCACAAACGCGGCGATTCGACGACCGCCCTGCAAGGCGCGACCCATCGTCTGCAAGGCAACCTGCACATCGGCGGGCAGGAGCATTTCTATCTGGAGACGCAGATCGCCTCGGTCATGCCCACCGAAGATGGCGGCATGATTGTCTACAGCTCGACCCAGAACCCCACTGAAATCCAGAAGCTGGTAGCCGAGGTGCTGGACGTCCCGATGAACCGGATCGTGGTCGACATGCGGCGTATGGGCGGCGGCTTTGGCGGCAAGGAAACCCAGGCGGCAAGCCCCGCGTGCCTGTGCGCTGTCGTGGCGCGCCTCACCGGCCAGCCGACCAAGATGCGCCTGCAGCGTGTCGAAGACATGATCATGACCGGCAAGCGCCACCCGTTCTACATCGAGTACGACGTGGGTTTCGACGACAACGGTCGTTTGCAGGGTATTGAACTGGATCTGGCAGGCAACTGCGGTTATTCGCCTGATTTGTCGGCCTCCATCGTCGACCGCGCCATGTTTCACGCCGACAACGCCTATTACCTGGGCGAGGCCACGATCAACGGCCATCGCTGCAAGACCCACACCGCGTCCAATACGGCCTACCGTGGCTTCGGTGGTCCGCAAGGCATGGTCGCCATCGAAGAGGTCATGGATTGCATCGCCCGCTATCTGGGCAAGGACCCGCTGGCGGTGCGCAAGGCCAACTACTACGGCAAGACCGAGCGCAATGTCACTCACTATTACCAGACGGTCGAGCACAACCTGCTGGAAGAAATGACGGCCGACCTGGAGCAGAGCTGCGAATACGCCGAGCGTCGTGAAGCGATTCGTGCGTTCAATGCCGGCAGCCCGATTCTAAAGAAAGGTCTGGCGTTGACCCCGGTCAAATTCGGCATTTCGTTTACCGCCAGCTTTCTCAATCAGGCCGGTGCGTTGATCCACATCTATACCGACGGCAGCATTCACCTGAACCACGGCGGGACCGAGATGGGCCAGGGACTCAACGTCAAAGTGGCGCAGGTGGTGGCCGAGGTGTTTCAGGTGGACATCGAGCGTATCCAGATCACCGCCACCAATACCGACAAGGTGCCCAACACCTCGCCGACCGCCGCATCCAGTGGCACTGACCTCAACGGCAAGGCCGCACAGAACGCAGCCGAAATCCTCAGACAGCGACTGGTCGAGTTTGCCGCGAAACATTTCAAGATAGAGGAAAGCCAGGTCGAGTTTCGCAATGGCCATGTGCGGGCTGGCGATACCCTGCTGTCATTCGCCGAGCTGGCTCAGTTGGCGTGGATGGGTCAGGTCTCGCTGTCCAGCACGGGCTATTACAAGACGCCGAAAATTTTCTACGACCGCAGTCAGGCGCGGGGGCGGCCCTTCTATTACTTCGCTTTCGGCGCGGCCTGCGCCGAGGTGATCGTCGACACCCTGACCGGCGAGTACAAGATGCTGCGTACCGACATCCTGCATGACGTCGGCGCCTCGCTGAACCCGGCCATCGACATCGGTCAGGTCGAAGGCGGCTACATTCAGGGCGCAGGCTGGCTGACCACCGAAGAGCTGGTATGGAACGCCAAGGGCAAACTGCTGACCACAGGCCCTGCGTCGTACAAGATCCCCGCCGTAGCCGACATGCCACTGGAGCTGCGGGTCAAGCTGGTGGAGAACCGCAAGAACCCTGAAGACACGGTCTTTCACTCCAAGGCCGTGGGCGAACCGCCATTCATGCTGGGCATTGCCGCGTGGTGCGCGATCAAGGATGCCGTTGCCAGCCTGGGCGACTATCGCCATCAACCTCGCATCGACGCGCCTGCAACGCCGGAAAAGGTCTTGTGGGGCTGCGAACAGATGCGCGAGCTGGGGAAAACCGCATGCATGTGATCCTTGATGAGGGTTCCTCACGGAGCACGCGCACCCTCAGCACCGGACCGGTGGGGTACACCCATGAATAACTGGATAAGCGCCCTTGCCGATCTTCAGGCCCGTGGCGAGCCGGCGGTCCTGGTGACGATCATCGAGGAGCTGGGTTCGACGCCACGCAATGCCGGTTCGAAAATGGTGGTCAGTGCCGAGCGGATCCACGACACCATCGGTGGCGGACATCTGGAATACAAGGCCATGGAGATCGCCCGTGAAATGCTCGCCAGCGGCACGCGGCAGACCCGGCTGGAACGCTTCAACCTGGGCGCAAGCCTCGGTCAGTGCTGCGGCGGCGTGAACGTGCTGCTGTTCGAACCCATGGGCGAGCCGGTCGCGCAGATTGCCGTATTCGGTGCCGGGCATGTAGGTCGCGCGCTGGTGCCACTGCTGGCCAGCCTGCCCTGCCGGGTACGCTGGATCGATTCCCGTGAGAACGAATTTCCGGAATCGATGCCCGATGGCGTTACGAGGATCATCAACGACGAACCGGTCGATGAAGTCGCGAATCTGCCCGCAGGCAGTTACTGCATCGTCATGACCCACAACCATCAACTCGACCTTGAATTGACCGCCGCCATTCTGAAGCGTGGCGATTTTGGCTATTTCGGTCTGATCGGTTCGCGCACCAAGCGGGTCAAGTTCGAACACCGGCTGCGTGAACGCGGTTTCGACGCCGGCCTGCTGCAACGCATGCGCTGCCCGATGGGTCTCGCCGAGGTGAAAGGCAAGCTGCCCATCGAGATCGCTGTGTCCATCGCCGCCGAGGTCATCGCCACCTACAACGCAGACTTTGGCCAGCAAAGTGCCAACACCCAACCTATCGCCAAACTGCTGCCCGCCTCGCGCCGCAGCAGGTCGTCATGAGATGCCCATGAGTTCAGTTACGTCCGTTAAAGCCTATCGCGCCGCCATCATCCACAGCATTGCCGACCCTGCCGACGTGGGGCCGGACGCGTCCTTCGAATACTTCGCGGATGGCCTGATGGTCGTCGAAAACGGCTGCATCACTTCGCTCGGTCACGCAAGCGACATGCTGGATAGGCTGGATGACGATGTCGAGCTGATCGAATACCCGGACGCCCTGATCACCCCGGGCTTCATCGACACCCACATCCACCTGCCGCAGACCGGCATGATCGGCGCGTACGGCGAGCAGTTGCTGGACTGGCTCAACACTTACACCTTCCCCTGCGAGCGCCAGTTCGCCGATCCTGAGCATTCGGCGCAGGTCGCGGATATCTTCATCAGGGAACTGCTGCGCAACGGCACCACGACGGCGCTGGTGTTCGGCAGCGTGCACAAGGCGTCGGTCGAGGCGTTCTTCAGCGCCGCGCAACAGCTCAACCTGCGCATGATTGCGGGCAAGGTCATGATGGACCGCAACGCACCGGACTATCTGGTGGACACCCCCGAGTCAGGCTACGCCGACAGCAAGGCGCTGATCGAACGCTGGCATGGCCAGGGACGTTTGAGCTATGCCGTCACACCGCGTTTCGCCCCGACCAGCAGTCCCGAGCAACTGGCGCTGGCCGGTCAACTGCTGAGCGAACACCCCGGCCTGTACATGCAGACCCACATCAGTGAAAACCTGCAGGAAGTCGAATGGGTCAAGGCGCTGTTCCCTGAAAGCAAGCACTACCTGGACGTCTACGACCACTTCAACCTGCTGAGCGAACGCTCGGTGTTTGCCCACGGCGTGCACCTGTGCGACGAGCAGTGCGCAAGACTGGCTGAAACCGGCTCGGCCATCGCCTTTTGTCCCACCTCGAACCTGTTTCTGGGCAGCGGCCTGTTCAACCTGCCGATGGCCGAGAAGCACAAGGTCAACGTGGGGTTAGGCACCGATGTGGGGGGTGGCACCAGCTTTTCGATCCTGCAAACGCTGAACGAAGCTTACAAAGTGATGCAACTGCAGGGCGCACGGTTAAGCCCGCTCAAGTCGCTGTACCTGGCGACACTCGGTGGCGCTCGGGCATTGCGCCTTGAGGACAAGGTCGGCAGCCTCAAAGCAGGCAACGAAGCCGACTTCGTAGTGCTGGACTACAACGCCACGCCATTGCTGTCCTACCGCTTGAAGCAGGCGAAGGACATTGAGGAGATTCTGTTCGTGCTGATGACCCTTGGCGACGACAGGGCCATCAAGGAAACGTGGTCGGCGGGTGAGCGGGTGCACGTGCGGGGGTGATTGCAACGTGCTCATTGTCTGGATCGCGTTCGTTCAGTGAGCCAGCCTTTGCCCGGCGGGAGTTAAACGCGTGTCACCCCAACGCAAGACCTTCCGCTGCCACCGGCACGACCAGAATCCCCGCCCGCAAGCCGTTCTTCACCTTCGGGTTCGGAAAGATGATCCGGGCCCCCTCTTCCTGCACTACCCAGCGTGAATCACTCACGTCTTCGGCGAGCACGAAGCCTTTTTTCAGCGGGGAGAAGTTCTCGACGTCATCGGCCAGATGAAACTTGAAGGCGTCACTGCGCTTGATCACTTCCCGCGCCACGCTGAACAATTGCAGGCCGTCGAGCGAGTCGTCCGTCTCGGGTTCGGTGCCTTCGATCAGTTGCTCCAGGCTGGCGCGCAACGGACCCAGATTGACCTGCTGGTTCTGACCGAACGGCCGGGCCTTGCCCAGTTCCAGAGTGAAGGCTTCAACCCCCAACTGATCATAGGTGTAGGCGCTGAACACGATCGACGGCTTGTTCTGCAACAGCACTGCGCTCATGCCTGCAGCGCGTAAACGGGCCAGTTCGCGGCGGGAATGCTTGCGGCCTTCTTTCCATGGATACAGCGCAAACTGCTCGATCTTCGAACCACGGATCGCGGTGTGCAGGTCGTAGTGCAGCCGATAGCGGTCCGGCAGCTTGAAGAAGCTGGCTGCCAGCCGCTCCAGCTCACAGGCCCGCAAGGCCTCGGAGCCGCCGCTTTGTTCGTGACGGCCATTGAACAGCCGGTTGACGTCCTGCTCGACAAACCGTGTGCCGCGCCGCATGGCCTCGGGGTTGCCGAACAGGAACAGAATACGTGCACGCGGTTTCAGATCGCCGCGCGCAATACTGCGGATCAGTTGATCAAGCAGCTCGATGGGGGCTGTCTCGTTGCCGTGAATACCGGCTGACAGCAGCAGGTCAGTGCCGTTGTCACGAGCCTCGGGCGGGCGGACTTCCAGTGCCCCCTCGCCCAGCCAGCGCATGCGCACGCCTTCGACGGTCAGTTGAGTCTTTTCCGCCGGCTCACGTCCGGCCAGGGTCAAATCAAGTAGTTTGCCGAGAGCGAGCATGGCGCTTCCTTACGGGTTGTTTCAGTGGTTGCAGTCAGGACCGTGCACATGGCCGTCTTCGTCGGCACCCATGTCGGCCGGTTCCATCTCGAGCTGCAGGCTGACCAGATTAGTGGCCAATGGACGCAGCAGCAGGTTGGCGTATTCGGCGTCGTCTTCTTCGACATCAACACCGATCAGCAACTGGCCGCGGCCGTCCTGCTGAATCCACAATTCCTTGCCCTGCCAGATGACGGCAACGCGGGTGCAGGAAGTTTCCAGCTGGGTGCCATCGGTGTCTTCGAGGATTAATTGCAGGGCGTCGCTCATGTTCGCAGTACTCTTGAAAGGGAAAATCATGCGCCGGGCAGCGGCTCGGCGCGCAGGTCTCAAACGAGTTGAAAAGGATAAACGGCGCCCAGTTTAAGGATTTGCGTCAGTTCATCCAATGCCGTTCGGCATTCGGTCAGCAATCGGGGATCGGCCAGGTCATTTTCGCTCATGCGATCACGGTAGTGGCGGTCGACCCATTGGGTGAGGGTTTCGTACAGCGGCGCGGTCATGATCACGCCGGGGTTGACCGCGGCAAGCTCGGTTTCATTGAGCGCAACCCGCAAGCGCAGGCAGGCCGGACCACCACCGTTCTGCATGCTCTGCTTGAGGTCGAACACCTTGACCTCGGCTACCGGGCCGTCATCCGTGATCAGGCGCTGCAGGTAGTTCCAGACGCTGCCGTTGGCCTGGCATTCCTGCGGCACGATCAACAGCATCGAGCCGTCGGGGCGCGACAATAACTGGCTGTTGAACAGGTAAGAGCGCACCGCATCGGACACCGAGACCTCGGCACGCGGCACACAGATCGCCCTTAACTGGCCGCCGACGCGGGCGAGCTTGTCACGGAGTTCATTCAACATCGACTCGGTGTGGAGAAACGCGTCTTCGTGATAGAACAGTACCTCGCCGTTACCCACCGCGATCACGTCGTTATGGAACACGCCCTGATCAATCACCGACGGGTTTTGCTGGCCGTACACCACACCTTCATCGCTCAGGCCGTGAAGACGTGCGACGGCTTTCGACGCTTCCAGCGTCTGCCGGGCCGGGTATTTCTGCGGCGCGGGATAACGGGTGTCGAAGGCGCTGCGCCCGAACACGAAGAACTCCACCCCGGCCTCGCCGTAGTCCCGGCAAAACCGCGTGTGGTTCGCCGCCCCTTCGTCGCCGAACTGGGCGACGGCAGGCAAGGCAGCGTGATGCGCAAAGTGCTGCGAATCGGCGAACATCGCGCCCAATACACGGCTGGTAGTCGGATGTTCAATGCTGCGGTGGTATTTGCAGTTGAGGTTGGCGGCCGTGAAGTGTACGCGGCGGTCGGCCGTGTCGGCACTCGGGCTGACGGTGGCCGCATTGGCGACCCACATGCTCGACGCCGAGCAACTGGCGACCAGCAGCGGCATGTCCTGCCGGGCGGCCTTCTCGATCACCTGTTGGTCGGTGCCGGTAAAACCCAGTTGGCGCAGCCCCGCCACGTCAGGACGTTCCTGCGGTGCGAGCACACCCTGCGTGAAGCCCAGGTCCATCAGAGCCTTCATTTTGGCCAGGCCTTGCAACGCCGCCTCGCGCGGGTTCGAGCATTGCTGGCTGTTGCTCTGGGACGCAACGTTACCGTAGGACAACCCGCCGTAGTTGTGGGTTGGCCCGACCAGACCGTCAAAATTCACTTCACAGGATTTCATCGGCAAGGCTCCGTGGATCTGTTTTTATAAGCAATCGTTACGTGCACTGTCAGCTCAGCCTGATGCCCGGAGTCAGCGTGGCCGGCAGCGTCAGGCTGCCGGTTTCAAGGGATGCCACAGGATACGCGCAGTAATCGGCAGCGTAATACGCACTGGCGCGATGATTGCCGGACGCGCCCACGCCGCCGAACGGCGCGCTGCTGGCCGCACCGGTCAGTTGCTTGTTCCAGTTGACGATACCGGCGCGACTTTCCAGCCAGAACTGCTGATAGCGCGCCTCGGAGTCCGACAGCAGACCGGCGGCCAAGCCGTATCGGGTGTCGTTGGCCTCAGCGATTGCAGCGTCGAAATCGGCGTAGCGAACAACCTGCAACAGCGGGCCGAACAGCTCTTCGTCGGAACGTTCGCTGACCGCCGTCACATCAATGATACCGGGCGTCAATAAGGCAGACTGGGCCAACGGCTGACGCATCTCCAGCAGCGACACCGCGCCTTTGGCCAGCAGAATGCGCTGGGCATCCAGCAGGCCCAGCGCGGCGTCCAGCGAAATCACTGAGCCCATGAACGGCGCAGGCTGCTGATCGAACGAGCCGACTTCGATGGTTTCGCTGACCGCTACCAGTCGGGCCAGGAAGGCATCGCCCCACTCTCCTTGAGGCACCAGCAAGCGACGCGCGCAGGTACAGCGCTGACCCGCAGAAATAAAGGCCGACTGGATCACGGTGTACACCGCCGCGTCCACGTCCTGAACCTGATCGACCACCAGCGGGTTGTTGCCGCCCATTTCCAGAGCGAGGATCTTGTCCGGACGGCCTGCAAACTGCAGATGCAGCGCATTGCCGGTGCGGCTGGAACCGGTGAAGAACAGACCATCGATACCCGGATTGGCGGCCAGTGCGATGCCGGTTTCGCGATCCCCCTGCAGCAGGTTGAGAACCCCGCCAGGCAGACCGGCTTCGATCCAGCATTTGACGGTCAGCTCGGCCACTTTCGGCGTCAGTTCGCTGGGCTTGAACAGCACGGTATTACCGGCCAACAGCGCTGGCACGATGTGCCCGTTGGGCAGGTGTCCGGGAAAATTGTAAGGGCCGAACACGGCAACTGCGCCATGCGGTTTGTGACGCAACACTGCAGTCGCATCGCCCAGCGGGCCGCTTTTTTCGCCGGTGCGCTCGCGATAGCTCTGCACCGAGATGGCAACCTTATTGATCATGGTGGTCACTTCGGTGGCCGATTCCCACAGCGGCTTGCCGGTTTCCTCACCGATGCAGCGGGCCAGCTCGTCGGCGTGATGCTTGAGCCGCGCCGCGAAGGCTTCGAGCACGTCGATGCGCTCCTGCAACGAGCGCCGCGCCCAGCCCGGAAAGGCCTGTCGCGCGGCCTGCACTGCCAGATCGACCTGTTCGGCCGTCGCACCCTGACCTGACCACAGCACCTGCTGGGTCACAGGGTTCAGCGACGTGAACGTTTCACCCTGCCCGGCCTGCCAGGCGCCTGCGATATACAGCGTACTCATCAGACTCCCTCCCGCGCCGCCGACAGCGGCACTGCCCGCACGTTGTCGCCAGCGCTCATGCGCAGGCGTCTGGCGGTCGTCGGATCGACCACGAGCGTGCCTGCGGCAAAGCGCGCCGGGCCGACCGTGATGCGGCAGTCTTCGCGCTTGCGGTTATAGATCAGAAATTGTGGCGCATCGTCGCCCGGCGTGCCGATGGCCAGGACCAGCGCCTGACTGTCGTGCACCGCACGGATCTTGCCGGTTTCGCATTCGATGGCAGGGCCCGCGTCGAAGATGTCGACGTAGCCTTGATAACTGAAGCCTTCAGCCTTGAGCATGGTCAGCGCAGGCTCTGTGTCGGCGTGTACTCGGCCGATCACGTTGCGCGCATCTTCGGAAAGAAAGCAGGTATACAGCGGAAACTTGGGCATCAGTTCGGCGATGAACGCCTTGTTGCCGACGCCGGTCAGGTAATCGGCCTGGCTGAACTCCATCTTGAAGAAGTGCCGCCCCAGGCTTTCCCAGAACGGCGAACGTCCATTCTCGTCGGACATGCCACGCATCTCGGCGATGATCTTGTTGCCGAACAGCTTCGGAAATTCGGCGATGAACAGCATGCGCGCCTTGGACAACAGACGGCCGTTGAGGCCGTTGCGTGCGTCGCTGCGCAGAAACAGGGAGCACAGTTCCGAGTTGCCGGTCAGGTCGTTGGCCAGAAACAGCGTCGGAATCTCGCGGTAGATGTTCAGTTCCTGAGAAGCACTGACGGTCAGGCCGACCCGGTAGTTGTACCAGGGCTCGCGCAGCCCGACGGCACCGGCAATGGCGGAAATCCCGACGACATGCCCTTCATCGTCTTCGAGCACGAACAGGTAATCCGCGTCGCCCCGCTCGGCTTCGCCACGAAAGGTCTTTTCAGCCCAGCCGACGCGATGCGCCAGGCGCTGCTCGTTGGCAGGCAGGGTCGTCAGACCGGCACCGGTGCTGCGCGCCAACTCGATCAGTGCGGGCAGGTCACTGCTGCGTACGGGACGAACGATCATGTTATCTCCTCAGCGGCTCTCAAGAGCCTCGAAACTCGCTTATCAGCATTCGCAGGTCTGGCTCAGACCGCCACGATCCGCACACTGGCACCTTCACCCACACCCAGCGCCTCGGCGGCCTGCAGGCTCAGCACTACCGGGCGACCGGGCGCCCAGTCCAGCTCCAGCAGTACGGCGCGGTAATCCTGAAGCAGGCCATTGGCGACCAGATACGAACGCCCGCCCCGGCCGACATCGCTGGCATTGCCGCTGTTGGCACCGGCTTCGATCTTGACCGGCACCAGACGGCTCTGGGCAATCGAGCGAATGCCGGAGACCCGTGCGTGCAGGGTTGGGCCACCGTCGAAAATGTCGATGTAGTGATCGGTTTCGAAGCCCTCGCGCATCAGGATGTCGAAGGTGATCTGCGCACGCGGATGGACCTGCCCCATGGCTTCCTGCGCCTCGTCGGGCAGCAGCGGCACGTAGATCGGGTAATGCGGCATCAGCTCGGCCAGAAAGGTCCGGCTTTTCAGCCCGCACAGGCGCTCGGCAGCGGCGTAGTTGAGGTCGAAGAAGTTGCGACCGATGGCGTCCCAGAACGGCGAGTCGCCATTTTCATCGCTGTAGCCGACGATCTCGGTCACCACCGAGTCGGCGAAGCGTTCAGGATGGCTGGCGACGAACAGCAGGCGGCCACGGGAATTGAGTTCCGACCATGGCGTGCCGACCAGTTCGGGCACCACGTAAAAGCTAGTCAGCAGGCTGTTGCCGGTGAGGTCGTGACACTGCGACAGCACGTGAATCTTGTTGTGGATCTTCAGCTCGCGAGACGCATGCACAAAAGTCTCGTTGCGAAAGCTGTAGAACGGCTCGGAGTAACCGGCCGATGCGACGATGCCCGAACAGCCCACCAGTTGTCCGCTCTCGCTGTCTTCCAGCACGAAGAAGTAGGTCTCTTCGCCATTGAAACTGACCTCTGCGGCGAACGAGGCCTCCGAAGAGCCGATCTTGTCGCTCAGGCGGCCAGCATCGTCGGGCAAGGACGTGACACCAATCGGGCTGTCGGCGGCGAGGCGTTGAACCTCGGCCAGATCAGCCATTTGCGCGGGGCGCATCACCAGCATGGTGCCACTCCTTGTAGATCCACAGACCGGAACGACCGGCACTAAAAAAAGCACCACGCGACGTCATGCCCGCAGGGTGCCGAAAAGAGGCCGGTGCCCGCCTTGGCGAACACCGGCAGATAACGCGTTGAATCAGGACGTCAGCTTGGCGACAGCGCGCTCGAAGCGGTTCAGGCCTTCGTCGATGTCGGCGTCTTCGATCACCAGACTTGGCGCGAAACGAATCACGTCAGGACCTGCCTGCAGAATCATCAGGTCCTGGGACTCGGCCGCATTGAAGAAGTCCTTGGCCTTGCCTTTCCAGGCATCGGACAGCACACAACCGATCAGCAGGCCCAGACCACGAACCTGGGTAAACACGCCGTATTGCTGGCCGATCTTTTCCAGACGGGTCTTGAAGCGCTCGTGCCTGGCCTTGACTCCCGCCAGCACCTCACGCGTGTTGACGACGTCGATCACCGCCTCGCCTACGGCGCAGGCCAGGGGGTTGCCGCCATAAGTGGTGCCGTGTACGCCGACAGCCAGGTGTTTGGCCAGCTTGTCGGTGGTCAGCATGGCCGCCAGCGGGAAGCCGCCGCCAATGCTCTTGGCGCTGGAAAGAATGTCCGGGGTCACGCCGTAGTGCATGTAGGCAAACAGATGGCCGCTACGACCCATGCCGCTCTGCACTTCGTCGAACACCAGCAGCGCGTTGTGCTCGTCGCACAGCGTGCGCGCGCCTTGCAGGTATTCCAGCTCGCCGGGCAGCACACCGCCCTCGCCCTGAATCGGCTCCAGCACCACCGCGCAGGTCTTGTCGGAGACTGCCGCCTTCAGCGCCTCAAGATCGTTGTACGGCACATGGGTGATGCCGGTGATCTTGGGGCCGAACCCGTCGGAATACTTCGGCTGACCACCGACGCTCACGGTAAACAGCGTGCGACCGTGAAAGCTGTTCACGGCGGCGATGATTTCGTACTTCTCCGGGCCATACAGATCATGGGCCACACGACGGGCCAGCTTGAAAGCCGCCTCGTTGGCTTCGGCACCGGAGTTACAGAAGAACACGCGATCGGCGAACGTCGCGTCCACCAGCTTTTTGGCCAGACGCAACGTCGGCTCGTTGGTAAACACGTTCGACACATGCCACAGGTTGTTGGCCTGCTCGGTCAAGGCACCGACCAGCGCCGGATGGCAGTGGCCCAGGACGTTGACGGCGATCCCGCCCGAAAAATCCACCAGCTCACGGCCCGCCTGGTCCCAGACTCGGGAGCCCGCGCCACGTACGGGAATGAACCCGGCCGGCGCGTAGTTGGGGACCATTACCTGGTCGAAATCGGCGCGTTGCACCGCAGCATGCTCAACGGACATCGGAGTCTCCTGATGAGGAACGCCCGCCTGAAACTGGCGGGCGATGGAAAGATTGTAAGGACAGATTCGGCTTGGACCTTGCCGCCAGGCGACAACTTGTTACAGCGCAAAACCGTGTTTTTTCAAGGTTTTCGGCAATGCGACATATTGCGTCACAAAGGCGCAGTTTAAACCGATTGAGGGCGGGTGTCTGGCCCGGCGCTGTTTCGATGCGGACACCATTCACGGCGCTGTAGGAGGCAGCTTGCCAGCGGTGGGGTTTATTCAGTGGCAGGTATGGCACTTTGGAAACCGGATCGCCGGCGAGCCGCCTCCCACAGTGTGGTGTTTGATGCGCCACAGCCCTCCTCCAACAGAAAACTGTGCGTCCCTGGCAGGCTATGCTTGAACGCTCAGCCGCGCTCGGCCGGGACCGGCGAAAGCTCGAACGGGCTGCTGCTGCGTCGCTGGTTGCGGTCTTCACGAGGCGTGGCGCCGAAGAAGTTGCGGTAGGCGCTGGAGAAGTGCGGCCCGGAAGAAAAACCGCAGGACAGGCCGATCTGGATGATCGATTTGCTGGTCTGCATCAGCATCTGGCGCGCCTTGTTCAGGCGCAGTTCCAAGTAATACTGACTGGGGACGCGATTGAGGTACTGCTTGAAGATCCGCTCCAGTTGACGACGCGACACGCAGACGTGCTGGGCAATCTCATCGGTGGTCAGGGGCTCTTCGATATTGGCTTCCATCAGCAGCACCGCCTGGGTGAGCTTCGGATGGCTGGAGCCCAGTCGATTCTGCAACGGAATGCGCTGACGCTCACCGCCCTCGCGAATACGCTCCACCACCAGCTCTTCGGACACTGCACCCGCCAGCTCCGCACCATGATCACGGGACAGCACCGCCAGCAAAAGGTCGAGCACCGACATGCCGCCGCAGGCCGTCAGGCGGTCGCGGTCCCAGTCGAACAAGTGACTGGTGGCGATGACTTTCGGGAAACGCTCACTGAAATCGTCCTGCCAGCGCCAGTGGACCGCGGCGCGATAGCCGTCGAGCAGCCCGAGTTGCGCCAGCGGGTAAACGCCTGCCGACAGACCGCCGATCGAGCAGCCGGCACGCACCAGTTGCTTGAGCGCACTGCCCAGCACCGATGCAACCGGGGCTGGAGGTTCATCGGCCAGCAGAAACAGCTTGTGCAGCCCATCCAGACGCCCGGCCCAGGGATCGCCCGGCAACTGCCAGCCGCCATCGGCGACGGCAGGCTCGACCTGCAGAAACGACAGTTCATAGACCACTTCAGGGTGCACGCGCTGGGCCACGCGCAAGGCTTCCTCGGCGAGCGCCAGGGTCAGGGCTTTGGTGCCAGGCCAGACAAGGAAACCTATTCGATGGGCAGTCATTGGGACATCCGATACGTATCGCCGCAAAAGCCAAGCCCATTGACAGGCTCGATCTGGAATCTCCAGGTCATGTCGCGTGTCGCGCAGCATGCCCTGTTCTACTGCAAAAAGGCACCGCCGGGGCGGTGCCGCTCATCACTTCAAGCTGCCGGACAGAAACTGCTGCAGGCGTTCGGTCTGCGGGTTGGCCAGCACCTCACGCGGGGCGCCGCGCTCCAGCACCACGCCCTGATGCAGGAATACCAACTGGTTGGAGACTTCGCGGGCAAAGCCCATTTCGTGGGTCACCACCACCATGGTCCGGCCTTCCTGCGCCAGCCCCTGCATGACCTTGAGCACATCGCCGACCAGTTCCGGATCGAGCGCCGAAGTCGGCTCATCGAACAGCATCACTTCAGGCTCCATGGCCAGCGCACGGGCAATTGCCACGCGCTGCTGCTCGCCACCGGACATGTGCCCCGGATAGGCATCCTTGCGATGTCCGACGCCGACCTTGGCCAGGTAGTACTCGGCCTTCTCCAGCGCCTCCTTCTTCGGAACGCCCAGCACATGCACCGGCGCTTCGATAATGTTCTGCATAGCGGTCATGTGTGACCACAGATTGAAATGCTGGAACACCATGGAAAGGCGCGAGCGCATGCGCTGCAGCTGCTTGCCGTCCGCCGCTTTCAGGCCACCGTCCTTGTTCGGGACCAGCTTCAGTTCTTCACCGTTGAGCAGGATCCTGCCCGCATGAGGCTGTTCGAGCAGGTTGATGCAACGCAGGAACGTGCTTTTGCCCGAGCCGCTGGAGCCGATGATGCTGATCACATCGCCAGCGCTGGCCGTCAGGGACACGCCCTTGATCACTTCGTGGCTGCCATACCGCTTGTGCAGGTCCTGGACTTCCAGTTTGTTCATGCTTTGGTTTCTCACGGAACGATCAATCACTGAGCAGGCGTCCCTGGCGCAGCGCCGTGCGCCCCGCCACTTTGGCCAGCCAGAAACCGGGTTGAGCGTAGCGAAGCCGCTCGATGGCAAACAGCACACCGGCAGTATTCGCGTAAATGGTGCTGACCTGATCGGACAGCGGATCGATGACTTCGAACAGTGGTTCGCCGGGCTCGACCCACACACCAGGGGCACGCAGGAACGTCACTACACCGGGGTGAGGCGCGTAGAGCAACTCAGTGCCTTCGAACGGCATGCCTTCGCAAGCCTGATGCGCGGGCTGAGGCCAGTCGCCACTGATAAAACCCTGCTCGGCCAGAAACGCCAGAATGCCTTCGGCATGGGCCTGGGCTTCAGGCTTGCCGGTGTCGGCCTGACCGCCCAGCTCGATGGTGGTCGCCAGACAGGCGAGCGGAATCTGCGCCTGCGCGAAGATGCGCGATAAACGCAGCCATGGCAGCGAACAGGCTTCGTCGAACGAGCTGCCGCCCGAATCCTCGGCCAGCAACCCGACCTTGACGTTCAGGTGCGCTGCCAACGAACGCCACTGCGGCCAGTGCTGGGGCAAGGCGTACATGTGCAGCGCAGCATCGGCGTCACAGTGCAGATCCAGCACCACGTCAGCCACGCAGGCGTGCTTGAGCAGAATCCGCTGCATGCCCTGCAACTCGCATTGCGGCGCAGGCAGACGCTCGAGCACTGTGCTCATGGCTTGACGAATCAACTGGGTATTGGCGCGCGGATCGTCGCCCAACTGCCCTTCCAGCAACTCGGCAACCGGTTCGCTCAATTCAGTGAAGTCGCGGTTGAAATTCTTGCCGCTGCCGAACTCGAAACGACCCTGGTGCGCGCCTTGCAACAGCTGGCCCAGGCCCAGCGGATTGGCAACCGGGACCAGTTCGACGACACCTTTGAGCGCGCCCTGCCGCTCAAGCTCGGTGAGGCGTTTCTTCAGCTCCCACGCAGTGCGCATGCCCGGCAGTTCATCGGCGTGCAGGCTGGCCTGAATGTAGGCCTTGCGCTCGCCGGCACCGAAACTGAACACGCTGAGGTGGCGCTGGGTGCCGAGGGTGCTCCACGGCAATAAATGATCGACTCTTTGCATTTCAGACCTTCCGTGGGGCCATGTAGCCCAGCCAGCGACGTTCGGCCATCTTGAACAGTCGCACCAGAATGAATGTCAGGCACAGATAGAAAACGCCTGCGGTGATGTACGCCTCGAAAGGCAGGTAGAACTGGGCGTTGACCGTACGGGCCGCGCCGGTGATATCGATAAGGGTCACGATGGACGCCAGACTGGTGGTCTGCAGCATCATGATCACTTCGTTGCTGTACTGCGGCAGCGCCCGGCGCAGGGCCGAGGGCAGCAGAATGCGGCGGTACATTTTCGTGCGCGACATGCCCATCGCCCGCGCCGCTTCGATTTCACCGGCAGGCGTTGCCTTGAGGCTGCCTGCAATGATCTCGGCGGTGTAGGCGCTGGTATTCACGGCGAAGGCCAGACAGGCACAAAACGTCGCGCTGGACAGCCATGGCCACAGAAAACTTTCGCGCACGGCTTCGAATTGAGCCAGGCCGTAATAGATCAGAAACAGCTGCACCAGCATCGGCGTGCCGCGAATCACGTAGGTGTACAGCCAGGCCGGCATGTTCACCCACGGATTTTTAGACACCCGCATCAGGCCCAGCGGCAAGGCCGCGAGCAGACCAAAGCCCAGGGAAATCGCCAGCAGCTTGAGGGTCACCAGCAGACCGCCGAAGTACAGCGGCAGGCTTTCCCAGATGACGTTGTAGTCGAAGATCATAGGTCAGCCGCCCTGACGCCCACGGAGTAGCGTTTTTCCAGATAACGCAGGGCCAGCAGCGAAACGCTGGTAATCACCAGGTACATCGCTGCGACCGCAAGAAAAAAGGTGAAGGGTTCGCGGGTGGCATCGGCCGCCTGCTTGGCCTTGAACATCATGTCCTGCAGACCTACCACGGAAATCAGCGCGGTAGCCTTGGTCAGTACCAGCCAGTTATTGGTGAAACCGGGAATCGCCAGACGGATCATCTGCGGCACCAATATGCGGAAAAACACTTTGCCGCTGCTCATGCCATACGCCATGCCAGCCTCGGCCTGCCCCTTGGGGATGGCGATGAACGCGCCACGGAACGTCTCGGACAGGTAAGCGCCAAAAATGAAGCCCAGTGTGCAGATACCGGCCGCGAACGGGTCGAGATCGATGTAATCCTCGAAACCCAGCATCGGCGCGACACGATTGAGCAGATCCTGACCGCCATAGAAAATCAGCAGAATCAGAACCAGATCGGGAATACCGCGGATCACGGTGCTGTACAGATCGCCCATCCAGGCCAGCCAGCGCACCGGCGACAGACGAAGCGCCACGCCAATCAGACCGAGAACGATCGCCAGGGCCATCGATGACAGCGCCAACTGCAACGTCAGCCAGGCACCTTCGAGGATCACAGCCCCGTAGCCTTTCAACATCATGTGCGGTCCTCAAGCGTGGAATAAAAAATGGCGCAAGCCAGCGAGTCTGTTTGCGCCATTTCGGTCAGTACCCTGCGGCAGTTTTATTTGCCGTAGATGTCGAAGTCGAAGTACTTGTCCTGGATTGCCTTGTACTTGCCGTTGGCACGGATTGCAGCGATGGCGGCATTGATGCGGTCAAGGTTGGCCTTGTCACCCTTGCGCACAGCGATGCCGATGCCGTCGCCGAAGTATTTCGGGTCAGTGAACGACGGGCCGACGAACGCATAGCCTTTGCCAGCGTCGGTTTTCAGGAAGCCGTCCTGCAGCAGGGTCGCGTCAGCCACTGTACCGTCCAGACGACCGGCACCGATGTCCAGATAGATTTCGTTCTGCGAACCGTATGGCGTCACTTCGACACCCAGCGGCGCCAGCGTTTCACGAGCGAAGCGCTCATGGATCGAACCACGCTGCACGCCGATCTTCTTGCCCTTGAGCTCAGCCAGGTTGTCGCTGACCGTGGTGCCTTCCTTCATGACCAGACGAGCCGGGGAATTGTAGTACTTGCCGGTGAAGTCCACGGACTTCTTGCGGTCTTCGGTGATGGACATCGAAGACAGGATCGCGTCGATCTTGCGGACTTTCAGCGCAGGGATCAGGCCGTCGAACTCTTGCTCGACCCACGTGCACTTGGCTTTCATTTCTTCACACAGCGCGTTGCCGATGTCGTAGTCGAAACCGACGATGCTGCCGTCCGGGGCCTTGGAGGCGAACGGAGGGTACGCGGCTTCAATACCGATTTTCAGCGGCTTTTCGTCAGCGAATGTCGGCTGGGCAAGCACGGACAACGCCAGCGCGCCAATAAGCATGAGCTTTTTCATTTACAGAACTCCATCGGTAAAGCACGACAAGTGGCAGAGTGGGCAGCGCCCATTATGCGAAAGGACCATCCAGAGAGAGCGACATCAGGCATCCGATACCGTGTTTCGGGTCACCGGCCTCTGACGAGTGAGGGGCATTTTAACGACAGGCTCGAAGTCGATATTTCTTCAATGCGACAACAAGTTACAGAAGCACCTGAAAAGCACCCCGCCCCTGTTGACGAAGCTGGAATCCCGTGATCCAGCAGGACAGGCTCAACCTGTTGAAGCAGCAAAAAGCGCGCCCATTATTGGCAAAGCCTTCTAATCCGGCAAGCCCAGCGTGTGATCGATTCGGAGAGCGACCTTGGGGATCAGCTTATTCCTACAAATAACGGAACGAGTGTCCCACAAGGAAGCAGGCGGAAGAAACGGCGGGTAGACACGTAACAGGTCGATATATCCCGGCCGGAATATTTGATGCTGCGCAAATCAATGCCAAGCGACTGAAGGCATACCCACAGCCCGTTGGTGACAGCAAGACTCGTGCAGAACGATGAGCGCGGAGTGGGAAGGATCACTGAAGTGCACCGCACCGCTGGGGACACTGGGTTGCGGTAGGCATTCCCGCGCAGGCGCGCGGGAATGGACCAAAATGGAGCAGGACTGCCTGTCAGGCAGCGCTCATGGTCTTGTGAGTGTCGATCAGGTGCTGCACGACGCCCGGATCGGCCAGGGTGGAGATGTCGCCCAGGGCGTCGTACTCGCCGGTCGCGATCTTGCGCAGGATGCGGCGCATGATCTTGCCCGAGCGGGTTTTCGGCAGGCCCGGCGCCCACTGGATGAAGTCCGGCGAGGCAATCGGACCGATCTCCTTGCGCACCCAGTTGCGCAGTTCGATACGCAGCGCTTCGTCAGCCGTTTCACCGGCGTTGAGCGTGACGTACACGTAGATGCCCTGCCCTTTCAGGTCATGCGGCACACCGACCACCGCCGCTTCGGCGACTTTCGGGTGCGCGACCATCGCACTTTCGATCTCGGCAGTCCCCATACGGTGCCCGGAGACGTTGAGTACGTCGTCCACGCGACCGGTAATCCAGTAGTAACCGTCCTCGTCACGACGCGCACCGTCACCAGTGAAGTACATGCCACGGAACGTCTTGAAGTAGGTGTCGACGAAGCGGTCATGGTCGCCGTACAGAGAGCGCGACTGGCCCGGCCAGGAATCGAGAATCACCAGATTGCCTTCGGCTGCGCCTTCGATCAGGTTGCCCAGGTTGTCCACCAGCGCCGGAATCACACCAAAGAACGGACGCGTTGCCGAACCAGGCTTCAGCGCGGTCGCACCTGGCAGCGGGCTGATAAGAATGCCGCCAGTCTCGGTCTGCCACCAGGTGTCGACGATCGGGCAGTTTTTCTTGCCCACGGTGTCGTAGTACCAACCCCAGGCCTCAGGATTGATTGGCTCGCCCACCGAACCCAGCAGGCGCAGGCTGGAACCGTCAGCGCCTTCAACCGAACGCGTGCCCTCGGCCATCATGGCCCGAATGGCGGTCGGTGCGGTGTAGAGGATGTTGACCTTGTGCTTGTCGATGATTTTCGACACGCGGGTGATGTCCGGGTAGTTAGGAACGCCTTCGAACAGCAGAGTGGTCGCGCCATTGGCCAGCGGGCCGTAAACAATGTAGCTGTGGCCGGTGACCCAGCCCACGTCAGCGGTGCACCAGTAGATCTCGCCTGGCTTGTAATCGAACACGCGTTCGTGAGTCAGTGCCGCGTAGAGCAGATAACCGGCCGTGGTATGCAGCACGCCCTTGGGCTTGCCGGTGGAACCGGAGGTGTAAAGGATGAACAGCGATTCTTCAGCGCCCATTTCTTTCGGCGCGCAGGTGCTTGATGCCACTTCCAGCAGCGCGTGGTACCAGATGTCCCGATGACGGTTCCACTCGATCTCGCCCCCGGTGCGCTTGCAGACGATAACCTTCTGCACGCTGCTGGTTTCCGGGTTGGTCAGGGCGCGGTCGACGTTGGCTTTGAGCGGGGTTTTCTTGCCGCCTCGCAGACCTTCGTCAGCGGTGATGACCACTTTGGAACTGCAGTCGATAATGCGGCCGGCCAGCGCTTCCGGCGAGAAACCGCCAAACACCACCGAGTGAATCGCTCCGATCCGGGCGCACGCCAGCATGGCGACCACAGCCTCGGGGATCATTGGCATGTAGATAGTCACCACGTCGCCACGGTGCACGTCCTGGCCGCGCAAGGCGTTGGCAAACTTGCAGACTTCGGCGTGCAGCTCGCGGTAGGTGATTTCCCGGTGTTCGGACGGATCGTCGCCTTCCCAGATGATCGCGATGCTGTCGCCGCGCTCTTCAAGATGACGGTCCAGGCAGTTATAGGCCACGTTCAGCGTGCCGTCGGCGAACCATTTGATGTCGACGCGGTGATCGTCGAAGGAGGTCTGTTTGACGTTTGTGAAGGGTTTGATCCAGTCGAGGCGCTTGGCCTGCTCACGCCAGAAGCCATCGGGGTTGACCACCGACTGCTGGTACATGGCCTTGTAGGTTGCCTCATCCGTCAGCGTGTTCGCTGCGACTTCTGGGCGGACGGGGTACAGGGAAGCTGCACTCATCTTGGTTACCTCGGTGGATAGTTGTTGTTTTATGAGTCCGTTGTATCCCGACCTACCTGACAGGACCATTCGACGTTGGTCTTACCGGCCCGGGCAGCCTGATTCACGTATGCACACACGGCATGACCGCAGGCACCATCAAAGGATTGTTACCGTTTCGATGAAAAGGCTTATCAAAACCCTTTATATATGTCGCCCGGCCAGAAGCCTAGAATCACTTCCGCCAACATGGCAAACACCAACAGCCCCCCACAGGCACGGTTCAAACCCATCGTAATGTTTCCTGAATGCAATCATTCGTCAGGCGCATTCGCTCGCACTCAAGAAGGTAAGCAGCAATGAAAGCTTCATTCGCGATTCTGGCACTTTGCGGTCTCAGTACACTGGCCATGGCCGAAGAGTCGCAAACCAAGGTCGCCGCTCAACAGGCACGCGTCGAGGAATATACCTATGGCACTCATCTGGATATCGCCAGGGTCATTTCCACCAGCCAGATCCCCAATGTCTGCCAGGTCGTCCCGGCCCGCATGGTCTACGAAGACTCGCACGGCAAACAGCACATCATGAGTTATCAGGTCATGGGTAACGGTTGCAGCAACGGCTGACACGTGCTCGTCTGGCGCGACGCCTCGCAGGTTATTGTGCAGATCATCATGCGGGGCGCCTCCTGAAACACGCCTGTTACAGGCGCAGGTTTTTCAATAACGCGCGGCGTTATTCAATCTGCTTGCCTACTTCATATTCACGCAACTTGTTGGCAATGGTTGTATGTGAAACACCCAGTCTTTTACCCAGTTGTCGACTGCTGGGATATTGCGCATACAGTTGTTCCAGCACCGACTTCTCGAATCGCCCGATAATGGCGTCAAGTCCGCCATCCAGCGAAACATCGCTCAATGTCTGTCGCACGCCATAATCGGGTAGCCGAATATGTTCGGCCTGTACCTGAGCGCCGTCGCACAATGAAACAGCCTGAAACAACACATTCTCCAACTGTCGCACATTGCCCGGCCAGTGATACTGACTGAGTCGTTTCATGGCGGCAGGTGCAATCCCCGGCAACCCACAGCCGATCTGGCGACTGGCCTGATCGAGAAAGTGCTCGACCAGAGGCGTCAGGCCATCCAGGCATTCGCGCAGCGGCGGAATGTGCAGCGTCAGCACGTTGAGCCGGTGGTAAAGGTCCTGCCGGAAAACACCCTGGGCGCAGAGCTCGGACAGATCGACCTGCGTCGAGCACATCACGCGTACATCGAGGTACATGTCCTCGTCGCTGCCCACCCGGCGAAAGCAGCCATCCTGAATGAAGCGCAGCAACTTGGCCTGCATGCGCGCGCTCAGTTCGCCGACGCCATCGAGAAACAGCGTGCCGCCCGCCGTCAGTTCCAGCAGGCCCAGCCGTCCTTCCACGCGTGCGCCTTCGAACGCACCGGGGTCGTAACCGAACAGCTCGGTCTCAGCCATGGATTCGGACAGTCCCGCGCAATTCAGCGCCATCAGCGGCGACTGACCGCGCGGGCTGGACAGGTGGCAGGCGCGAGCCAGCAGTTCCTTGCCGGTTCCGGTCTCACCCTCGATCAGCAACGGCGCATCCAGCGGAGCCATGCGGCGCGCCTCACGCACCACCGCAGCCATGACTTTCGAACTCTGGAAGATGCTGTCAAAGCCGCGCAATTCCTGCTTACGCACGTGATAGATGCGCTCGCCTACCCGGTCGGCCCGGTGCAGCGTCAACACTGCGCCAGACATCGCCTCGCTGTCGTCATGCTCCGACTGCAACGGCGCGATATCGGCCAGAAACACATCGCCACGCACCTTGATGCGCAGGCCGTTGATCCGCGACTTGTTGGCACGCACCAGCGCGGGGAGATCGAAATCCTCAGCGTAGCGTGACAGCGCAATGCCCGGCACCTCATCGACCCGCACACCGAGCAACTGGGCTGCCGCCCGATTGGCGGCCACGATGGCACCGGCCATGTCGATGGACAGCACCGGGAACTCCAGCGCGCCCAGCAAGGCGTTCAGCTCCATGTGCCGCCGTTCGCTGGGCATCAATCCGACGCGCTTGACGCCGAACACCCCGGCGATCGCCTCGAACCGGGGACGCAAGGCCTGGAACTGCAGGTTGATCAGGTTTGGACAGTGCAGGTAGATGGCATCGCCATGCTCACCGCCCACCTCACCCCTGGCCACGTTGACCCCGTAGGCGACCAGCAGGTCAAGAATGTCTCGAAGAATACCGATGCGATTCTGGCAATGGACCTTGATACGCATGGATGCTTGTTCCTCAGGGCGTTTTTTGTTGTAGCGCGAAGTTTACCGTCAAGAATACGTGACAGCCCAGCACAGTGACGGACTAGCAGAACCACGAATCATCTACTCGACAAAGCATCCGTAAAGTTTTCGTTACGCAAGAAAGGGAAAATCATTGAGACCGCGCAGCGCAGTCCGCTGACGTTGCGCGGGATTTGCGCTATTTCTGGGTCATTGCGCTTTGCATAGAAAACAGCTCATAACAACAACAGCGCTCTTCAGGAGACCAGCATGGCCCAGACGCACTACGTAGCGCGTGAGCCCGACGCAGCGGGCTTCATCGATTACCCGGCCGCCGAACATGCGGTGTGGAACACGCTGATCACCCGCCAGATGAAAGTCATCGAAGGCCGTGCCTGCCAGGAATATCTGGACGGCATCGAGCAGCTTGGCCTGCCCCACGACCGGATTCCGCAACTGGGCGAAATCAACAAGGTGTTGGGTGCGACCACTGGCTGGCAGGTCGAACGCGTGCCTGCGCTGATTCCGTTCCAGACCTTTTTCGAACTGCTGGCCAGCAAGCGCTTCCCTGTCGCGACGTTCATACGCACTGAGGAAGAACTGGATTACCTGCAGGAACCCGACATCTTCCACGAGATTTTCGGTCACTGCCCGCTGCTGACCAATCCCTGGTTCGCCGAATTCACCCACACCTACGGCAAGCTCGGCCTGAGCGCGACCAAGGAACAGCGGGTGTACCTGGCCCGCCTGTACTGGATGACCATCGAGTTCGGGCTGGTGGATACGCCACAGGGACGCAAAATCTACGGCGGCGGCATCCTGTCTTCGCCCAGGGAGGCGGTGTACAGCCTGTCGCCGGCGCCTGAGCATCAGCCCTTCGATCCACTCGAAGCGATGCGCACGCCTTATCGCATCGACATCCTGCAACCGGTGTATTTTGTTCTACCCGACCTCAAGCGCCTGTTCGATCTGGCGCAGGAAGACATCATGGGGCTGGTCGAGCGCGGTATGCAGATGAGTCTGCATGCGCCAAAATTTCCGCCCAAACCTAAACACCACGCGGCCTGAACGCCTGATCGGCAGCCGCGCGTCATAAGGAATCCTGTTCATGACTACACTCAACCAAGCCCACTGCGAAGCCTGCCGTGCCGACGCGCCGCAAGTCAGCGACGCGGAGCTGCCGGAACTGCTCAAGCAGATTCCGGACTGGAACATCGAAGTACGCGACAGCGTGATGCAGCTGGAAAAAGTTTTCCTGTTCAAGAACTTCAAGTTCGCCCTGGCCTTTACCAACGCGGTCGGGGAAATTGCCGAAGCGGAAGGCCATCACCCTGGCCTGCTGACCGAATGGGGCAAAGTGACCGTGACCTGGTGGAGCCACTCAATCAAGGGGCTGCATCGCAATGACTTCATCATGGCCGCCCGCACTAACGAGGTGGCCAAGGACGCAGAGGGACGTAAATAATGCATTTCAGGGACATCCAGCGTGTACCGGGCGATCCGATCCTGGGTCTGATCGAGGCTTACGCCAACGACGCGAACCCCCACAAGTTCGACCTGGGCGTGGGTGTCTACAAGGATTCACAGGGCCAGACGCCGGTACCGCGAGCAGTGAAAGCGGCGGAACAGCGGCTGGTCGACCGGCAGATGACCAAAACCTACATCGGCAGTCACGGCGAGCCGCGCTTCGGCACGTTGATCAGCGAACTGGTGCTGGGGATCGATTCGCCGCTCATCGAGGCAAAGCGTGCAGGCGCCGCCCAGACGCCGGGCGGTACCGGCGCGTTGCGTCTGGCGGCAGACTTCATCGCTCAGTGCCTGCCTGGTAAAGGCATCTGGCTGAGCGACCCGACCTGGCCTCTGCATGAGACCATCTTTGACAAGGCTGGCCTGAAGGTTGGCCATTACCCCTACGTCGGCAGCGACAACCGGCTGAACGTAGATGGCATGCTCGACGCGCTGCGCCAGGTTCCGCAGGGCGACGTGGTGTTACTGCATGCCTGCTGCCATAACCCGACCGGCTTTGACCTGTCTCACGCTGACTGGCGTGCAGTGCTGGAGATCGTGCAGAGCCGCGAGCTTTTGCCGTTGATCGACTTTGCTTATCAGGGGTTCGGCGACGGACTGGAAGACGATGCCTGGGCGGTTCGCCTGTTCGCCGAAACGCTGCCGGAATTGCTGATCACCAGTTCGTGTTCGAAGAACTTCGGGCTGTACCGCGAGCGAACCGGCGCGCTGATCGTCTGCACCGACGATGCGCAAAAGCTGCTGGATGTGCGCAGTCAGCTGGCAAGTATCGCGCGTAATCTCTGGTCGAACCCACCGGATCATGGCGCGGCGGTGGTGGCCGAGATTCTGGGTGACCCCGAACTGAAAAGCCTGTGGGCGGACGAGGTTGAAGAAATGCGCCAGCGCGTGGCGCAACTGCGCAGCGGACTGATCGAGGCCCTGACGCCGCTGGGGCTGGCTGAGCGCTTTGCCCACATCGCACAGCAACGCGGCATGTTTTCCTACACCGGTATCACCCGCGAGCAGGTCACCCGGCTGCGTGAGGAGCAAAGCGTGTACATGGTCAATGATGGACGAGCTAACATGGCCGGTATCGATGCGAGCCGCCTGGATCAGCTGGCGCAGGCGATTGCGGCGGTTTGCAAAGGATAAGGGGCAACGCTGGGTGCGTCCTTGCTTGTGACACAACAGTTTCGGACAGCAAACACCTCCCACCCTTTATCGCCCCCTGAGACGCTGCGTTGCGCCAGAACGGTATCGGTCCCAGCCTCACAGATTGCAATGAGCCATCTAATAGAGGCTTATTGCCAGCCAATCCGCCCAAGACAGTAAAATCCCTTTTTTGTTTCGCCACTCAGCCCATCAGTTGAAAAAAAACTCGGGATTGTCATTTTCAGTGGGGTATCCTGCGCAGGCTTTTTTAAAGCACGGTTCTATCTGCAACCCCTTGCGAGGAGCGATGACGATGCATGAAATCCCTAACTTCCCACCAGGCCAACAGGAACCAAAGCAGTCGACCCTGGCTCAACAGGAGCTTGGTCAACCTGCCGCAATGAAAGCTGCACCCTCGGCTCAAGACAGCCAGAAAGCCCGAAGCAAAGACTGAAGGCGTTTGTTTTCAGGCGTATCGAAAAACGGTTCTGCCGATTTTCAATACGCCTGGAAAACCGGTAGAGGCAAACGGACACCCCCATGAGCGATTTCACTGAAACCCAGGCCAGCGCACTGATCGGCACCGCCGAAAAGATGATCGAGATCTGGTCGCGCCTGAGCCCGGAAAAGCAGCAAGCCCTGCTGGCCCGCTTCGGCACTCAGGAAAATGCCCTGGCAGCACTGGTCACTACGCACCTCGTTGCGCCTTCCGGCTCCTGATCCTCCAATCTGCTCCCCAGTCTAAAAGCATCCCCCTGCCCTGCAGATTTATTGCAATCTGTTACCAGCATCGTCCGATGCGCCGTATGATGTTCATATCGAGAGCTTGCTAAGGGTTTTTCCCGCACGCTTTTCCATCGCACCGCTTTAACGCCACACGTCCACTTCGTGATCAGAATGAAACCTCTCTCCATGCCCGAGACAACGACTGCTGCACCGCAAACCCCGATGGCCATAACGCTGACGGTGGTTTCCATCGTCATGTTCACCTTCATCGGCTATCTGAACATCGGCATCCCGCTGGCCGTTTTGCCGGGTTATGTCCACAGCGATCTGGGTTTTGGCGCAGTGATCGCCGGTCTTGTCATCAGCGTGCAGTACCTCGCGACCGTGATCAGTCGCCCTTGGGCGAGCCGAATCATCGACAACCTGGGCAGCAAGAAAGCCGTGCAGATAGGCCTGGCCGGGTGCGGTGTGAGCGGTGTGTTCATGCTGGTGCCCGTCTGGCTGCAAGCGTGGCCGATGGCAAGTCTGGTGGTGCTGTTGATCGGTCGGGTGATTCTGGGCAGCGCGGAAAGTCTGGTGGGTTCCGGCTCGATTGGCTGGGGCATTGGCCGGGTCGGCGCTCAGAACACGGCCAAGGTGATTTCCTGGAACGGTATCGCCAGCTATGGCGCGCTGGCCATCGGTGCGCCATTGGGTGTCTGGATGGTGAAAGAATTGGGCCTGTGGACGGTTGGCGTCAGCATCATGCTGTTGTGTGCCACGGGGTTGCTGCTGACCTGGAAAAAACCGGGGGCCCCCATCGTGCACGGCGAGCGCCTGCCGTTCATGCATGTGCTGGGGCGCGTCTTTCCTCATGGCATGGGCCTGGCGCTGGGCGGTATCGGCTTCGGCACCATCGCGACCTTCATTACCCTGTATTATGCCAGCAATCACTGGCCAAACGCCGCTCTGTGCCTGACCCTGTTCGGGGCCAGCTTCATCACGGCACGTTTGCTGTTCGGCAATCTGATCAATCGGCTGGGCGGCTTTCGCGTGGCGATTGCATGCCTGTCGGTTGAAACGCTGGGCCTGTTGTTCCTGTGGATGGCCCCCACGCCCGGCCTGGCGCTGGCCGGTGCGGCACTGACAGGGTTCGGCTTTTCACTGGTGTTTCCGGCGCTGGGCGTGGAGGCGGTCAATCTGGTTCCGGCGTCCAGCCGTGGCGCGGCAGTGGGTGCCTATTCGCTGTTCATCGATCTGTCGCTGGGCATCACCGGGCCGCTGGCCGGGGCAATTGCAGCCGGGTTCGGCTTTGTCTCGATCTTCCTGTTCGCCGCGCTCGCATCGCTGAGCGGGCTGGGCCTGAGCATTTATCTGTACCGGCAGGCGCAGGCCCTGAGGCAGCAACAGGCAGGTTGATTGCGCTTCAGTTCAGTCGGCCCTGGCCTTCTTCTTGCCCAGCAGGTGCGAGAACACGGCTTGCAAGTCATCCGAGCTCGCGTCTTCGTCCAGGTTGAGCTTGCTGTCGATGTGATCCATGTGATGCATCATCAACTCGACCGCCAGCGCCGCATCCCGTGCCTCGATCGCGTCAATCAACTGGTTGTGCTCATCGTAGGAACAGTGTGTACGGTTGCCGGTTTCGTACTGCGCAATGATCAACGATGTCTGGGAAACCAGACTGCGCTGGAAGCTGATCAGCGGCGCATTTCGAGCCGCAACGGCCAATTGCAGATGGAACTCGCCAGACAGGCGAATGCCTGCCCCTCGATCCCCACGGGCAAAACTGTCGCGCTCGTCGCTCACCATCTGGCGCAACCGGGCGAGTTGCGTGGCCGTGGCATGCTCGACAGCCAGCTCGGTGATGGCCTTCTCCACCATGCGTCGGGCAAAAAATACCTGACGAGCTTCCTCGACACTGGGGCTGGCGACCACCGCACCCCGATTGGGGCGCAGCAGCACGACGCCTTCATGCCCAAGACGCGACAGTGCACGGCGAATGATGGTGCGGCTCACACCGAAGATCTCGCCCAACGCCTCTTCACTCAGCCGGGTGCCTGGCGCCAGACGCTGCTCGAGGATGGCGTCGAAGATATGCGCATAGACGATGTCGTCCTGAGTCGGGCTATTGCCAGCCCTGGCAGGTCGCGTCGGTTTCTTGAGAGGCAGGGACTGATCGTTCATGGGCACTCGGGCGCGGATGGATGACGGCGTCGTAACGCGCGCATTGTACACAGGGCAAAACCGGAAAGGCTTGCTCACGTCCGACGACCTGAACCGCGCACAGAAAAAAGCCCGCAGTGTGCGCGGGCAAGCGAGTATCAGCTGCCCCGGTACGTCGAGTAGCTGTAGGGCGAGATTAACAGCGGCACGTGAAAGTGCGCCTGACCTGCGTCAATGCCGAAGCGCAACACCACCACATCGAGAAAGGCCGGTTCGTGCAGCACCACGCCTCGCGCCCGGTAGTAATCACCCGCGTGGAAATGCAGTTGGTAGACGCCGGATCGATACTCATCATCTTGCAACAGCGGCGCGTCGCAGCGCCCATCGCTGTTGGTGACGGCGCTGGCGACCTTGAGCATCTGCTCGCCTTCAACGCGGTACAGCTCGATGACAATGGCGGCACCCGGACAGCCATGCGCGGCATCCAGAACGTGTGTGGTCAATTTTCCCAAGGCGCTGCTCCTTGCCGAGATGATTGCGACGAAACCGCACCAACAGAGTGCTCGTCGTGGCGCTGTTGTCAGCGATTAAGACACTTTTCAAAAATCCTGTACACGCTCGGGCCGAAACCATCAGGCCTTGCAGGCCCTCATCCGGCCGGATTGCACCGATTTCAGTGAAGCGAAGGAAATCAATCAGGTTTTTCCGATTAAACTGACCAGTCAGGCAGGTTTCTTGCTTGTCCTGATCCTGCAGACCCTTCGTACAGTTGTCATCGGGCTTGATGACAGGGAGCGAGGTTACAATTTCAAAAATAAATTGTATACAATCCTTGCACTGCGGACGCGCTGCCTCTACCGCACCTGACTTGATTTCACGCCTATCGCCTATAAGGAAGCCAGCAGTGAGCGCCGAATACCCACGCGACCTGATCGGATATGGAAACAACCCGCCTCACCCTCGCTGGCCGGGCAACGCACGTATCGCGCTGTCATTCGTGCTGAACTACGAGGAAGGCGGCGAGCGCAATATCCTGCATGGCGACAAGGAATCCGAAGCGTTTCTTTCCGAAATGGTCGCCGCGCAACCGCTGCAGGGCCAGCGCAACATGAGCATGGAATCGCTCTACGAATATGGCAGCCGCGCAGGCGTGTGGCGCATTCTCAGGCTGTTCAAGCAGTTCGATATCCCGTTGACGATCTTTGCCGTGGCGATGGCCGCGCAACGTCATCCGGACGTGATCCGCGCCATGGTCGCCGACGGTCATGAGATCTGCAGCCACGGCTACCGCTGGATCGATTACCAGAACATGGACGAAGCCCAGGAGCGCGAACACATGCGCCAGGCGATCCGCATTCTTACAGACATCAGCGGCGAACGTCCGCTGGGCTGGTATACCGGCCGCACCGGCCCGAATACGCGTCGACTGGTGATGGAGGAAGGAGGCTTTCTCTACGACTGCGACACCTACGACGACGACCTGCCCTACTGGGAACCGAACAACCCGACCGGCAAGCCGCATCTGGTGATCCCTTACACGCTGGACACCAACGACATGCGCTTTACCCAGGTGCAGGGTTTCAACAACGGTGAGCAGTTCTTCCAATACCTCAAGGACGCGTTCGACGTGCTGTATGCCGAAGGTGAAGAGGCACCGAAAATGCTTTCCATCGGCCTGCACTGCCGACTGATCGGACGGCCTGCCCGCCTTGCCGCACTCAAACGGTTCATCGAATACGTCAAAGGCCATGAGCAGGTGTGGTTCACGCGCCGCGTCGACATTGCGCGTCACTGGCATGCCGAGCATCCGTTCAACGCCGAGGCGGCACAATGACCGACTTCACGGGTCTTGCCCCGTCGACAATGAGTCGCGACGCGTTCATCGCCACCTTCGGCGATGTCTACGAACATTCACCCTGGGTCGCGCAGCAGGCTTACGAACAGGGGACACCGGCGGCACTGGATCAAATCGAAACCCTGCATCAGCGCATGAGCGACATCCTGCTCAGCGCCACGCGGGCGCAACAACTGGCACTGATCAACGCTCACCCGGACTTGGCCGGCAAGGCCGCCGTCAAGGGCGAATTGACCCAGGCCAGCAGCAATGAACAGGCAGGCGCAGGCATCCACCTATGCACGCCGGAAGAGTTTCAACGCTTCACCGAGTTGAATGAGGCTTACAAGGCCCGCTTCGGCTTTCCGTTCATCATGGCGGTCAAGGGCAGCGACAGGCACAAGATACTGGCGGCGTTCGAACAACGTCTCCATCACTCGCCGGAGGCCGAGTTCGCGTGCGCCCTGGCCGAGATCAACAAAATCGCACTGTTCCGTTTGCAGGCGCTTCAAGCGCCGCGCTCATCCAACGTTTAGAAGGCAGACAAGAAGCATGAAAGTTTACGCCGCACCGTTCGAGAAGTTCGTGAACCTGGCTGATGCGCGTCTGGGCACGAAGGTTCTGTCCGTGACCGACGACTGGTTCGCCGATGCCAACCGCCTGTTCCAGCCGACGCCTGCGGTCTGGAAGGAAGGCGTGTTCGACGACAACGGCAAATGGATGGACGGCTGGGAATCGCGCCGCAAACGCTTCGAAGGTTACGACAGCGCGGTGATTCGCCTGGGCGTGGCTGGCACCATCAAGGGCGTGGACATCGACACCTCGTTCTTCACCGGCAACTTCCCGCCGTCCGCCTCGCTGGAAGCCTGCTTTCTGGCATCGGGCGAGCCGGACGAAAACACTGCATGGACCGAAGTGCTGCCGTCCGTGGAGCTGAAAGGCAACAGCCATCACTATCACGAAATCAGCCACGATCAGCCGTTCAGCCATTTACGCTTCAACATCTACCCGGACGGCGGCGTGGCGCGCCTGCGGGTGCATGGCGTGCCGCATCGCGACTGGACCACAGTCGGTGATGGTGAGCAGATCGACCTGGTGGCGGCGCTCAATGGCGGTCGCTCCATTGCCTGTTCGGACGAACACTACGGCAGCATGAGCAACATTCTCAATCCGGGCCGTGGCGTGAACATGGGTGACGGCTGGGAAACCGCCCGCCGCCGCACGCCGGGCAATGACTGGGTCATCGTGGCGCTGGGGCATCCGGGGGAAGTCGAGAAAGTCATCGTCGACACGTTGCACTTCAAGGGCAACTACCCGGACAGCTGCTCGATCCAGGGCGCGTTCGTGAAAGGCGGCACCGACAGCCAGATCGAAACCCAAAGCCTGTTCTGGCGCGAACTGCTGCCCAGTCAAAAACTGACCATGCACGCCGAACACGAGTTCGCCGAACAGATCAAGGCCATCGGACCGATCACGCACATCCGTCTGAATGTGTTCCCGGACGGCGGCGTCAGCCGGCTGCGGGTGTTGGGGAAGGTGTCGCGGTAAGCTTCAGTGTTGATCGTGCCCATGCTTCGCGTGGGCATTCTTCAGCCCGTGACGTTCTTCGTCATACTCTGGAGCGGACGCAGAGCGTCCTGAGCAGCGTTACCATGCAGCGCGTGGCAACAATCATGGAATTCAAAACAGAAGAACCCGCATGCGCAAACTGATAATCGAGCCGTTGACCAAGGAAGCCTTTGCGCCGTTCGGTGATGTGATCGAAACCGATGGCAGCGACCACTTCATGATCAACAACGGTTCGACCATGCGCTTTCATCGTCTGGCGGAGGTGGAAACCGCTCAGCCGGACGACAAGGCGATCATCAGCATCTTTCGCGCCGAGGCGCTGCCGATGCCGTTGACCATCACTATGCTGGAGCGTCATCCGCAGGGCAGTCAGGCGTTCATACCGCTGCTCGGCAACCCTTTTCTGATCGTGGTCGCGCCCCTTGGCGATGCACCTGATTCAGAGCTGACCCGTGCCTTCGTGTCCAACGGCAGGCAGGGTATCAATTACCATCGCGGCGTCTGGCACCATCCGGTGCTGACGATCGAAAAGCGGGATGATTTCCTGGTGGTTGATCGCAGTGGAACCGGCAATAACTGCGATGAGCATTACTTTGCAGAGCACCAGTTGCTGGTGCTCGATCCCGACTCCCAGGAAGGGCCTGAGCACCCGTGAAGTGGTGACAGGTATTTAGGTAAGCACCGTGGCGGCACATCTGATGGAATGGCTGAATCTGGGCGTACGCTGGATTCACATGATTGTGGGCGTCGCCTGGATCGGCGCATCGTTCTACTTCGTCTGGCTGGAAAACAACCTCAACCGCAAGAACCCCCGTGACGGGCTTTCGGGTGATCTCTGGGCCATCCATGGGGGTGGCATCTATCACCTGGAGAAATACAAGCTCGCCCCGCCGACCATGCCGGAGAACCTGCACTGGTTCAAATGGGAAGCCTATTCGACCTGGCTGTCGGGCGTGGCCCTGTTGTGCGTGGTGTTCTATGCCAACCCGACGTTGTACCTGCTGGCACCGGGCAGCAGCCTGTCGGGCGCGGAAGGCGTGCACATCGGACTGGGTTCACTGTTCGTCGGCTGGTTCATCTACAGTTTTCTGTGCGACTCGGCGCTGGGCAAACGCCCTGCTCTGCTGGGCCTGATCCTTTTCATGCTGCTGGTTGCAGCGGCCTACGGGTTCAGCCAGGTGTTCAGCGGTCGCGGCGCGTACCTGCATGTCGGGGCGATCATGGGCACCATCATGGTCGGCAACGTGTTCCGCATCATCATGCCGGCACAGCGCGCGCTGGTCGCGGCCATCGCCGAGAACCGCACGCCGGACCCGAGCCTGCCGGCCAAGGGACTGCTGCGTTCACGGCACAACAACTACTTCACTCTGCCAGTGCTGTTCATCATGATCAGCAATCACTTTCCGAGCACCTACGGCAGTGAATACAACTGGCTGATTCTGGCGGGCATCGCCCTGCTGGCGGTATTGGTGCGGCATTACTTCAATACCCGGCATGACAGCCATCGCTTCGCCTGGACACTGCCGGTCGCCGCGCTGGGCATGCTTTGCCTGGCGTACGTCACCGGCCCCGCGCAACCGCCGCAGGCAACAAAAATCGTCTACCAACCGTTGCCCGGCACGGCCGTGGGCGGGCATCGCGCCGATGAGAAGCCGCCGGAACCGGTCGCAGCACCAGCCCAGCCGGAACCACCCAAGACAGCCGGTGCAGGCTTCAATCAGGTCAACGACGTGATCCGGCAACGCTGCACTGTCTGCCACTCGGCCAGCCCCACCAGCCAGTTGTTCAGTGTCGCTCCTGCCGGTGTGATGTTCGATACGCCGCAGCAGATCCAGCAGCAGGCACAGCGAATCAAGGCCCAGGCCGTCAACTCACCGATCATGCCGCTGGGCAACATCACCCAGATGACCCAGCAGGAGCGCGAGCTGGTCGGCGCCTGGATCGATAAGGGCGCGAAGCTGGACTGAGTCACTCGGGCGGCCCGCTGCAAACGGCCGCCCCGTTTTCGCCCCGGCCGCCCTGCGCTGGAGCACTTGAGGCAGATGACGCGAGCCAGTATCCTCCGCCGCCGCTGCAAAACAGGCCGATACCCGCCTTTTTAGTCGAATCCGATTGCCCATCCCGCCAGCAGGCCGGGTATTGCGGCGCCTGGAATTCCAGAAAACAATCAAAACCGACATCAATGTGGCGGTTTTCGTATTACGTCAGCTTTTTTTCGGCGATTGGCGCAGCTCTTGCTAACTAGTGGAAGTTGACCAAACAGACAAATTATTACACCCCCGGACAAGGTGCCATTCAGAGCACCGGTCTGCTCGATCATGATCTTACTCAAGGGATACACCGAATGAATCGCACACTTTCCAGCGTGTTACTGGCCAGCAGTCTGCTGGCCGCAGCACCCGCCATGGCCGGGGATATCTTCCAGTGGCAGAGCAACAGCCTGACCTATCTGAATGGACGGGACTTCACCGTCAACCCGGAAATACAGCAGACCTTCACCTTCGAACATGCGGACAGCTGGAAGTACGGCGACAACTTTCTATTCGTCGACAAGATCTTCTACAACGGCAAGAAAGATGCGAACGCGGGCGACAACACGTACTACGGTGAAATCTCTCCACGCCTGTCGATGGGAAAGATATTCGGACAGAAATTCGAGTTCGGCCCCATAACGGATGTGCTGCTGGCCGCCACTTACGAGTTCGGTGAAGGCGACAACGAGTCCTACCTGATCGGCCCTGCGTTCGACCTGAAGATACCGGGCTTCGATTACTTCCAGCTCAACTTCTATCAGCGCCACACCGACGGCAATCGTCCGGGCGATGGCGTGTGGCAGATCACGCCGGTGTGGTCGTACACCATTCCGGTGGGCAAATCGGATGTATTGATCGACGGCTTCATGGACTGGGTTGTCGACAACGACGAGACATCACGTGGCACTTACCACTCCAACCTGCACTTCAACCCGCAGATCAAATACGACCTGGGCAAGGCGCTCAACTACCCGGAGCGGCAGTTGTACGTCGGTATCGAGTATGACTACTGGACCAACAAATACGGGATCGAGGATACCGGTTCGTTCGACACCGACCAGAACACCGCGAGCCTGCTGGTAAAAGTGTTTTTCTGATAACACGCCGGAACGCGGAGTGCCCCGAGCGGCATTCCCACGCGGAGCATGGGAACGATCAAGACACCGATCGTGCCCACGCTCTGCGCCCCGTTGCCACTCCACGTCCGCTCGGTGCTACGCCCGCGCAGCCTTCCACGCCTTGCCGGCGAAGGTAACGATGACCACCAATACCGCACCGGCAATGATGCCCGCGACGGCATCGATCAGCGTCGGGATGATCACTGACAGTCCTCCCACTGCACCCGCAGCGCTTGCCGTTATGCCTTCGACCCAGTGATGGGCGAATGGCAGGCCGTGGACCAGAATCCCGCCACCGACCATGAACATGGCCGCCGTGCCGAGGATCGACAGCAGCTTCATCAATACCGGAGCGAGCCACAGCAGGCCAGCGCCGAGTTTCTGTGCGAACGAGCTGGCGCTCTTCTTGAGGTACAGACCCAGATCATCCAGCTTCACAATACCGGCCACCAGACCGTAGACACCCACCGTGATCAGCACCGCCACGATGACCAGCACACCGACCTGATCCATGAACGGCCGCGCCGCTACCACGCCCAGAGCCAGCACGATGATTTCCGCCGAAAGAATGAAGTCAGTACGGATCGCGCCTTTGATACGCTCCTTCTCGAACGCCACCATGTCCACCGACGCATCGGTGGTGGCCTGTTTGCGCTGTTCGTGTTCGTCAGCGCCTTCCTTGTGCAGCCATTTATGGGCGATCTTTTCAAAACCTTCGAAACACAGAAACGCACCGCCGATCATCAACAACGGCAGAATCGCCCATGGGGCGAAGGCGCTGATCAGCAGCGCAGCAGGCACCAGAATCGCCTTGTTGAGCAGAGAGCCCTTGGCTACGGCCCAGACCACCGGCAATTCGCGGTCGGCCGACACGCCTGTGACCTGTTGCGCATTGAGCGCCAGATCATCACCCAGCACGCCTGCGGTTTTCTTGGTGGCCAACGCCACGTCATCCAGCAGGGTGGCAATATCGTCAAGCAGGGTAAGCAAGCTTCCAGCAGCCAAAATCAAAATCCTTGAGCAAGTAGAAAAACAAAACGGCGCGTATTGAATCACAGGCTACAGTCAGTCACATCACTCTGACTCGCAGCGTGCGGGAACGTTTGGTCGCACGCACTCAAGTCTGGTGCCTTACAGCAATTATTTCCAATACCTCACCATACCCGTACTGTTCTGATTGCCGCTCTTGAACAGGGAGCGATCATGAACAGCATTTTCTGGCCCAAACGACAACAACACATCATCCGGGCCGTTCGGCTCGAGAAGCCCGAGAAGTTTTCCCCTGCGCTGACCAGTGCATTGAACCAGCTTGTGCGGCAGGCCAATCTGATCCGTGAGCTTGAACGCGCAGGCGAGAAGGATTCGATGCTGGTGCAGACCATTCTGGTGACGATTGCCAACCAGTTGGCGACGGCGTCAGGGCAACTGGAAGACGAAGCGTCCCGTGATGCGATGGGCCTGATCGCCGAAGGGTTGATGGGTTCCGTCTGGATCAAGGACACCGGTGCTCAACTGGCGGGGCTCGATGAGCAGGAACTGGTGAGCTACGTCGGGCCCTTGTCGACCTGGCTGGGAAAATCCCGGGAGACCGGCTTTTCGGCATTCTTCGGCACGCCGAACTTCAGGCTTCAGGCCGTATCGGATGTCGTCGATCATTACCTTGACGGCAGCGTGGCGAGGCTGTCCCGGCAGCTCGGCGCCGAACTTCAACAGTTGCCTGCGTGCTCGTACAAGATCATCGACCTGATCGCCATCGGCGGCGAGGCTGATACGTTCCCCAAACATTTCGCCTACTTCATGCCTGAAGATCAGGGCATCAAGTATTCACCCGTCAAACGCACCATTGTTTTCGCCAACACGTACCTGAATCTCTACCAGCAGATTTCGCGGGAGCAGAAAGGCATCTTTGGCTGGACCGATGATGACCTCCCCGCAGATCAGGACATAGAGCGCTACCTGATGAGCTGGTTCCGGGGCCACGACCTGGGGCACTCCATCGTCTTGCCTGCCACCGACTACCGCCGCCTGAGCCGTCATGACCGCTGGGGCTCGATGGTCGCTCAGGAAGCAGTGGCTGATGTGTTCGGCTTCCTGCTCGCCCTTTCTCCCGATGTCGCCGACTGCCTTGAACTGGAATCTGACAGAATGGTGCGGTTCTATGTTCTGGAGCTGTTCCGCTACCTGCGGCGCGGCCCCGAACAGTTTCCGGACGCCGGTGCCGCCTACGCGCAACTGAAAATGCTCGAAGACGCAGGCGTGCTTTCAGTGATTGCGCCAGGCAGCATCCGTATCGATTGCGCAGCCTTTCCGGCCGCCATGATGCGTATCGCCAGGACACTGCTCGATGCCGTAATGTCCGACAATCTGGAAACCTTCGAGCGTTTTCTGCGAACCTATGGCGTGCACCACGCCAAAAACACGGATGTATTGTTCGGACTGTCGCTGTGCGAAACATCCCTTTTTTATGAACAGTCCTTGCTGGAGAGCGAGTAAGTGGAGTTTTACAACGGTTTTTTACTGAGTCTGTCGCTGTGCCTGGAAATCGGCCTGGCCAACATGGCCATGATCACCCTGTCGATGCAGCGCGGCTTCAGGCAAGGTGTCTGGCTCGGTTTCGGGACCTGTATCGGCGATATGGTCTACGCGATTCTCGCCCTGGCGGGCATGGCGGTGTTGCTGCAGTACGAGGCGGTACGCTGGGCACTGTGGCTGGGCGGTTCGGCGGTGCTGGCCTACCTGTGTGTCAAGATGGTCGCCAGCGCCATACGGGTGAAGACCGGGGTCAGTGGCTCGGAAACACAGTGGGGGCGCACCAACTTCGCGCTGTTCTCCAAAGGCATCGTGCTGGCCATGTCGTCACCCAGCGCGATCCTGTGGTTCGCCGCCGTCGGTGGCGCAATCATCGCCAAACAGGGCGTCGATATGAACAGTTCGATCCTGTTCCTCTCGGGTTTTTTCAGCGCCGGAGTCTTCTGGACGCTGGTGCTGTGCGGCCTGGCCTACCATGGCGGGCAACTGCTGGGCGAGAAGATGCTGAGATGGACCTATATCGCATCGGCGCTGATCTTCGCCTATTTCACGTTATACGTGGTGGTTTCCGGCTACATGGAGTTTGTCAGCCCGCAGCCCGTCTTTGAGCATTGAGGCGTAACGCATCGGTGAAATGCCCATCACCTTGCGGAACGAATTGCACATGTGGCCTTGGTCGTAGAAGTACAACTCGGTGGCGACCCGGGCCGCTGCATCCCCCCGACGCAGCCGTTTGCGCACCTCGATCAGCCTGAGCTGTTTCAGGAACTGCATCGGCGCCAATGACTTGGTCATCTTGAAGCTGCGCACCAGATGGAATTTCGAGATGCCCGCCATGGCGCTGATATCCTGCAGATCAATGTCTTCGTACAGATTGTCCTGCATGAATTCCACGACCCTGGCGGCCATGTCGGGCTCCGCGATCACCGGGCCCTCGCCGCGAAATCTGGAAAGCTCGGCCAGCAATTCGTAGGGCGCTTCTTCGCGTCGCGATGCATCATTGGCCGCATGCAAGGTGACAATGGCGTTGAACAGCGCATCGTCCTTGAGCGCGCCTTCATCGAACAGCGGCCCCTGCACCTCGCCGAACACCGACGCGACGTGCGCTGCATCGAGGTGGACGCTGATGAAGCGTGCGCCTGTCGAGTCGAACAGGGAAGACTGCACCGTCATCGGGTTGTAGAGCGTGACCTGCCCAGGCTGCACGTCCTGGGATCGACCGTCATACCAGATCCGTTCGCTGCCGGAGAGGTTGGCGCTGATCACATACTCTTCGTGGGTATGGCGGGGAAACTCGGCGTCGTGGGCCGACACCAGCGAGCATTCTGCAAAGGATTGTTTCGATAAGGCTTCGATGATCGGCGTCATGTTGTCATTCCTTGAATGGCACGCGATGTCCTGTCCCTGCGCAAGCAGGCGAGATTATCAGCGGCCCCCTGATCAGGCAATGCGCTCGCGTGCCCGTCGTCGGGCTATGTGCAACGCGAGCCTCAGAGCGGAATGTGAGTGGTCGACAGCACCTGACGCAAGCCCATGAACGAACGGATCTGCCGCACGCCCGGCAAATACAGCAACTGTTCGGCATGCAGACGGTTGAAGCTCTGGCTGTCCCTGGTGCGCAGCAGCATGAAGTAGTCGAACTCGCCGGTGACCACGTGAAACTCCATGCACCCGGACACCTTCTGCGCCGCCGCTTCGAACTGCGCGAAAGAATCCGGCGTCGAGCGATCCAGCACCACGCCGATCAGCACCACCATGCCAGCCTCCAGCACTTCACCGTTCAACAACGCCACCACGCCCTTGATAACGCCGCTTTCCTTCAAGCGCTCCACGCGCCTGAGGCAGGCCGGCGGGCTGAGTTTGACCTTTTCCGCCAGCGCGACATTGGAGATGGACGCATCACGTTGCAGTGTCTTGAGAATGGTGCGGTCAATCCGGTCCAGCGGCGGCGTCCTGTCTGGCGCGGGCCTTTTGTTGTGTTCATTTATTGCTTTCATATTCATTTCCACGAAATAAATAAACGTTTCATTGCGTTGACACTAACGTTAATTCGCTAATCGAACAATTCTTTGCAACCACGATTATCCAGCTATTTCCTATGATAGGACCTGTCTCAGGCACAGCGTCAACGCCTCATGCCTGGCCTCACCTCTCAACGGAGACTCGATATGAACCTGAGCAAGTTCAAGCGCTACCCTCTGACATTCGGCCCCTCGCCCATCACGCCGCTCAAACGCCTGAGCGAGCACCTGGGTGGCAAGGTCGAGCTGTACGCCAAGCGAGAGGACTGCAACAGCGGGCTGGCCTTTGGCGGCAACAAGACGCGCAAGCTGGAATACCTCGTACCTGAAGCCATCGAGGGCGGCTACGACACGCTGGTGTCGATTGGTGGCATCCAGTCCAACCAGACCCGCCAGGTCGCAGCGGTGGCGGCGCATCTGGGCATGAAATGCGTGCTGGTCCAGGAAAACTGGGTCAACTATTCCGACGCGCTGTACGATCGGGTCGGCAATATAGAGATGTCCCGCATCATGGGCGCCGATGTGCGTCTGGATTCGGCAGGTTTCGACATCGGGATTCGGCCGAGCTGGGAAAAGGCGATGGCCGATGTGGTCGAGAGCGGCGGCAAGCCCTTCCCCATTCCGGCAGGCTGCTCGGAACACCCGTACGGCGGCCTCGGTTTCGTACGCTTTGCCGATGAAGTGCGTCAGCAGGAAGAAGAACTGGGCTTCACGTTCGACTATATCGTGGTCTGCTCGGTCACTGGCAGCACCCACGCCGGTATGCTGGTGGGCTTTGCCGCCGACGGACGCTCGCAGCGGGTCATCGGTATCGACGCCTCGGCCAAGCCGGACAAGACCCGCGAACAAGTGCTGCGTATCGCCCAAAACACTGCGAAGCTCGTCGAGCTGGGCCGCGAGATCACCGCCGACGACGTCGTGCTCGACACCCGATACGCCTACCCGGAATACGGCCTTCCCAACGACGGCACCCTCGAAGCCATCCGCCTGTGCGCGCGCCTTGAAGGCGTGCTGACTGACCCGGTCTACGAAGGCAAATCCATGCACGGCATGATCGACATGGTCCGCAACGGCGAATTCCCGGAAGGCTCGAAGGTCCTCTACGCCCACCTGGGCGGCGTTCCGGCCCTGAACGCCTACAGCTTTCTGTTCAAGGATGGCTGAGGGCTGATTGCGAGCCGTTATGACGTTACCGACAGCCCGCGCGTATCGCGGGCTTTCCCATTCGATACGCTCATGTCAAAGCGTCCAGGACTTGAAACACCTGGTCTTTGCTTACAGTAACTTTCCCTCCTGACCCGATCCGCTACATCGACCGCCAAAATTCAACTAACCAGTGAACGCTCGGCGCACTTGTACGCTCTAACCGCGCAAGCTTCGCCTATTTACCGAGCGTCAAGGTCGATGGATAACCTCAATTTTTCTCAATCAAACAACACGGGCGAATTGTGCTTTCCCGAAGAGGACGCAGAGATCGGGGCACTTCTGCAAACGGCGGTGATGAATCAGTCGCCTCTGGGGCATCCTTCCCAATGGTCCGGTTGCCTGAAGAGTCTGATCGCCACCGCCCTGCCCGTGCATGCACAGATCGTTCTGTTCTGGGGCCCGCAGTTCATTGCGTTGTACAACGATGCCTATGCGCCGAGCATTGGCGACAAACACCCTGGCGCGCTGGGCCGTCCGGCCGTCGAGAACTGGGGCGAGTTGTGGGACGATCTGGAGCCGCTGCTGCGCGGCGTGCGTGAAACCGGAAAGACGTTCTCGGCCAAGGACCGTCCGTTCTATATAAAGCGCTTCGGTGCCAAAGAAACCGTTTATTTCAATGTGTCCTACTCCGCTGTTCGCGAGACTGACGGTTCGATTGGCGGCGTGTTGTGCATCGTCACGGAAACCACCGAGCGTGTGCAATTCGAACGGCGTCAGGCGTTCCTGATCGAGCTGGGCCGAACGCTGCCCTCCACCTCCGATCCGTGCGCCATAGAGCGCCATGTGCTGAGCCGCCTGAGGGAAGAATTGGCGCTTCAGCACATTGCACTTATCGGGATTGACGATGACGGCGCTCACCTGAAGACAGTGTCGGCAGACCCGAATGATTCATCGTCCGCGATCCCGCACTTGCCCGAATGGACGGACAGCATGTCAGCGGACCTGCGCGCCAACCGCGCTGTGCTGCATGAAATCGCAGCGAGTCCGATCATCCCGGCCAATACAAGGATGGCCCGCTACACCGTCACCAGGCCACCCTGCACCGTCTACGTGCCGGTGGTGCTGCATGGCAAGCTGGAAGCGGTGCTGACCATTCAGCCGTCGATCACGAGCACCTTTGGCGATCACGAGCTGCACCTTGCCCAGGAAGCCGCAAAGCAGGCCTGGTTGTGGATCAATCAGGCGCGGGCCGAACGCGCACTGCGCGACCTCAATGAAAGCCTTGAACAGCGCGTCGTCACCATGCTCGCCCAGCGCGAAAAAGCCCTCGCCCAGTTGCACGAATCACGCAAGATGGAGATGGTCGGCCAGCTCAGCGGCGGCGTCGCGCACGACTTCAACAACCTGCTGACACCGATCATGGCGTCGCTGGAACTGGTTCGCCGTCGCGTGGAAGACCCGCGTTCCACGAAGCTGCTCGACAGCGCCATGCTGGCCGCCGATCGTGCCCGCACACTGGTGGGCAGGCTGCTGACCTTCGCACGGCGCCAGACGCTCGTCCCGGAAGCGATCAGGCTTGATGGTCTGGTGGCAGAACTGAAAGACCTGATCGAGCGCTCGCTGGGGCCGATGATCGTCATGGAGGTCGATATTCCCGACAGTCTGCCGGCAGTGTTCGTCGACCCGCACCAGCTGGAACTGGCGATCCTCAACCTGACGGTCAACGCGCGTGACGCGATGGACGACGGAGGACGTGTAAAGATCAGTGCGCGGGCCGAATCCCTTGAGGCGAAATTCGGCAATCATGTTCGGCTGACCGTCAGCGACAACGGCTGCGGCATGAGCGAAGACACCCTCAGGCATTGCGTGGAGCCGTTCTACTCCACCAAAGGTGTGGGCAAAGGCACCGGACTGGGCCTGTCGATGGTTCAGGGACTGGCTTTGCAGTCGGGCGGTGAGTTCGACATTCGCTCCAGACCCGGTCAAGGCACCCAGGTCAGCCTCTGGCTTCCAGTGGCCAGCAGCCCGGTCATACAGGCGGAATCCAGAGTGCTGGAAACTCCGCAGCTCAAGGGTTCGGTTCATGTGCTGCTGGTCGATGACGAAGACCTGGTCAGGGACAGCACCGCTCATCTTTTGCAGGACCTGGGTTATCAGGTCACCGAGGCCCCCTCCGCCGCAGTGGCGCTCGATCTGTTTGACGCAGGCCTGAGACCGGACGTGCTGGTCACCGATTACGTCATGGCCGATATCACCGGCGTTCAATTGGCACGGCAGGTCCGCCAGCGCATCAACGATCTGCCCATTCTCATCATCACCGGCTACACCAATGCCAAACCGGTGCCGACGGATGATTTCGAGATTCTGGCCAAGCCGTTCCGCCGTCAGGACATTGCTTCGCGTCTGGCTCAACTTGTCCAGAGCGGTACTTGAGCACATGCCTGGCCAGAGCCGAACGCTAGAGCCGGAATGACTGACGCATGGCATCGCCCAGAAGGTCCACCGCTTCATCCATCCTCGAAACCGGTGATCTCAGAAACACCACGTCATGCTCGGCAATGTCGGGCAGCCCTTCCAGTATCTGCATGCCTTCGGTGACGCGGGAACGGTCGATCAGACTGATCCCCAGCCCTGCTTCCACGCAAGCTTTCACTGCCTGATTCGAAGGGCTTTCCAGCACGATACGCACCTTGCGGCCACACTCGGCGAGCGATTCGATCATCGCTTGCCGATACGGGCATTGCGCCGCATGCACGGCCAGCGGAAGCACGTCAGACATCTGCAGAGACTGCCCTTGTGGCCCGACCCACACCGGCCGGGTCGAGACCAACCTCTGTGCATCGTCGCCCGCCTCGCCCCTTGGCAACGCCACCACTGCCGCCTGAAGCTTGCCGCGCTGCACCTGCTCGCGCAGGGCATAGCTGGGTGCGGTTTTCAATTCCAGCACCACATTGGGCCAGGCTGCGGTAAAAGTCGGCAGAATGTCGCGGATCACATGGGTGGCATATTCATCCGGGACACCCAGGGTGATACGCCCGGCCAGTCGAGTGCCATGCAGGTCGGCCAGCACTCGGTCGTGCGTCGCGAGAAGCTCGGTGGTGGATAACAACAGCCGTTTGCCCAGCGCGGTGAGAGAAACAGACTGGTTGTCACGATTGAGCAAGCGACCGCCAGCAATGGCCTCAAGCCGCTGGACGTGTACGCTCACCGCGGCCGGGCTTTTATGCAGCTGCTCAGCCGCAGCCGAGAATTTGCCGATCCGGGCAACCGCATGAAAGGTTCTGATCAGTTCGATATCGAGCGTCGGCGTCATGATTCAATATTTGTGAACAACTGATGTAGTTTATTTTGATTTATTAGACTACCCCAGTTTCGTAGCCTGTGGGCATGAACCAGCACTTATCGATAAAACACAGCGAGACCCTTCGACCCGGCCGTCGGCGATCCATTCCGTTGCCGCTGCTCGAAGCGGGACTGATCCTGACCTGGAGTTCCGGATTCATCGGCGCCCGTTTCTCGATCGATTACGCACCGCCCTTGTTGGTGGTGTTCTGGCGTTGCGTGCTGGTCTGCCTGATTCTTTTGCCCTTCGTGTTCCGGCAGTTGCAGCGGATCTCCCCTGCCGTGTTGCTGAAAAACGCAGGCATTGGTCTTTTGGCCATGACCGGCTATCTGGCGGGCATCACACAGGGCATCGCGCTGGGCGTTCCGGCCGGGCTAGCAGCGCTGTTCGCCGACCTGCTGCCCATCGGGATGGCGCTGCTGGCGGCGCTGTTTCTGGGCCAGCGACTGGCCTGGCGCGTCTGGACAGGTCTGGTCATCGGTCTGTCAGGCGTCGTCATCGCAACACAAGGCGCGCTGGCCTGGGGTAAAGCGCCTCTATGGGCTTATGGCCTGCCGTTGCTGGGCATGCTCTCGCTGGCCGTGGCAACGCTCTGGCGCAAACGGTTGACCCCATCGCAAACCATGGGGCTGCTGCCCAATCTGTGGCTGCAATGTTGCGTATCCGGCATCGTGTTCGCGGTTGTCGAAGGGGCTCAAGGCGGACTGGCACCGATACCCGGCACAGGGTTTGCGCTAAGCGTGGCATGGACTGCCGGCTTGTCCACCCTGGGTGGCTATGGGCTGTACTGGGTGTGCCTGCGCCGCGCTTCCGAAACGCGCGTGGCCAGCGTGTTGTACCTCAGCCCGCCAGTGACCATGCTGCTGGCCTGGATAATGTTCGACGAGCCGCTGTCCTGGCAGATGGTGTCAGGCATGGTCGTGTCGGGAATCGGTATCTGGGTGGTGATCAGGGCGGAGCGGCGCAAGGCTGAAATGGCCAGGTAGATAGGCTGCCCTTTGGCTCTGACACTGCGCGGCATCAAAGCGAACACCGGACGCTGGGTGGGCTTGCGACCTCGCCGCAAGCCCATTTTCCAGACGTCAGATACGGAACCGCGCCACCATGTTCTGCAGATCACTGCCGAGACGCGCCAGTTCAACAGTCGAGGCGGCGCTCTGTTCGGTCGCTGCGGCCGACTGATCGGCGATGTCGCGCACGCTGAGCACGCTGCGGTTGATCTCTTCGGTCACCGCGCTCTGCTGTTCGGCGGAGGCGGAAATCTGCTGGCTCATCTGTTCGATGGTGCCGATCGACTGGTTGATTTCCACCAACGCCTGCTCCGCCTGACGCGCCAGCACCACAGTGCCTTCGGTGCGTTGCAGGCTGGCGTCCATCAGGCCCGAGGCTGCGCTGGTGCCCTGCTGCAATGCCTGAATCAGCGCTTCGATTTCGGTGGTGGAATTCTGGGTGCGCTGCGCCAGCGAACGCACTTCATCGGCCACGACGGCGAAACCGCGACCCTGCTCGCCTGCGCGTGCCGCTTCGATGGCGGCATTGAGCGCGAGCAGGTTGGTCTGTTCGGCGACGGCCTTGATCACGTCGATCACGCTGCCGATCTTGCCGCTGTCTTCGGTCAGGCGTTGCATGGCCTGGCCCAGTTCCTTGACCTCCCCCGCCAACTGACCGATTTCCCGTGTCGCGTGCTGCACCACGCTGCTGCCGTGGGCCGCACGTTCGCTGGCCTGTTTCGCAGCCTTCGAGGCGTCTTCGGTGTTGCGGGCAACTTCCTGAACAGTCGACGCCATCTCGTTCATGGCCGTGGCCACCTGATCGACTTCGTTCTTCTGCTGGGCGACGCCAGCGCTGGTCTGTTCGCTGCCCGCCGAAAGTTCTTCGGCAGCGGTCGCGATCTGAGTGATGCCGTTGCCGATGCCGCCGATCAGTCCACGCAGCGACACGGTCATGTGCTGCATGGTGTTCTGCAGCAGACCCAGCTCGTCCTGACGCGTGGTGGCGGTGTCGTGGGTCAGGTCGCCTTCAGCGATGCGGCGAGCGGCAATCACCGTGTCATTCAACGGCACAGTGATCTGCCGGGTAATGATGAAGGCCGCGAAGACGCCGATCAGCAACACCACCAGGGCCACGCTCAAAAGCTGCATCACCGCGGTGTTCTGTTCACGCTTGGCACTGACCACCTGCGCGGCCGCCAGCTCATCGGCACTGGCCGCTGTAGCGATGGACTGTTGTTGCAGGGTGCTGCGGATCTGATCAGTCTGCTGCAACATGTCGGAGATAGACGCCATCAGCACCTTGTACTGTTTGAGCGCATTCAACGCCGTGTCCACCGCGCCGTTGGCTTCCACCGGCAACTGGCTGCGTGCAGCGGCGACCTGAGCGATCAGTGCATCGGCAGCGTTGTAGGTCGCCTGACGGTTGTCGGCAGTCGGAATGCTCAGATAGCGGCGAAAGATCAGGCGAAAGTTGGTCATGCCATTGCGCAGGTCTCCAGCGATCTTGACCTGCTGAATGCCCGTCTCGCTCGGCGCACGCAAGGTGTCGTCGATGGTCTTCTGCAGGAGGTTTTCAAAGGTCGCACTGACTTCGTCCGAAACCTTGATCAGCGGCTTGAGCGCGTCATCGACTTTCTGATTGATGCTGACCAACTGATCGAACGTCTGCTTCAAACCGCCGACCTGTTCCTTGATGCTCGTCAGCTTCTGCAAGTTGCTCGATACGACGAACACCTTCAGTCCCTGCTCGACGCTACGGCTCAAGGTTTCCAGCGCACTGCCATACACCTGCACACCGGCAGCGGTGGGTCCGGTTGCATAGGCTTGCGCAGCAATGCGTGCGTTCAGGACATCGTCCTTGATTTCGGCGATTTTGCTGCTTTTTCCCAAACGCTCGATCAGCAGGTTGGTGCTTGAGTAACCAATGGCCGTCACGGTCAGCACCCCCAGCAGAATCGCCGCGAAGCCCAGGGCGAGCTTTTTACTGACGTTAAGATTGTCCAACCATTTAGCGCTCATAGCAGGTGTGCCTCGATTTTTCGGAATGCACGGGAATCGGCGCCTGGCGGGCTAACTTGATGGCAAAGTTGATCGACAGAATTTATCAATTCATAGATAAGCTGCAAGACGCCCGTTTTACGGGGCCTTCAGGAATATTAAGATTTATTTAAATTATCGATATTAATCGTTTTCGGACGACTGGTAACAGGTTGCTGCATGTCAGCACGTGATGATTCATGACCGATGGTTGTCCATCCGCGCGGCGCTTTCCATGCAGGCAGTCAGCGCCTGGGCTTTCAGATGGCACTCCCCACAGAAGCGGCGGTCCTCTGTTAACACCCCTTACTTCACAGCGGAGCCCTCATGATCACTGTTCACCACCTCAACAACTCGCGCTCGCAACGCATTCTCTGGCTGCTGGAAGAGCTGGGTCTGCCTTACGAGATCAAGCGTTACGAGCGCGATACCAAGACCAACCTCGCGCCACCCGAACTCAAGGAAATCCATCCGCTGGGCAAGTCGCCTGTCATTCAGGACGGCCCTCACGTGATGATCGAGTCGGCCGCCATCATCGATTACCTCATCCGTCGCCACGGCGAAGGCCGCCTGCAACCGGACCCTGCCGGTGCGACGTATGACGAATACGTGCAATGGCTGCACTTCGCCGAAGGCTCGGCGATGCTGCCGCTCATGCTGGACCTGTACGTCGGACGCCTGGGCGATGCAGGCGCACCGCTGCAGCCACGTATCGAATCGGAAGTGGCCAACTACCTCGGCTACCTGAACGACACGCTGGGTCTGACGCCATATCTGGTGGGCGAAGAGTTGACCGGGGCCGATATTCAGATGAGCTTCATCGGTGAAATCGCCAAGGCCCGTGGCAAGCTGCAGCCTTACCCGAACCTTGCGGCGTGGGTCGACAAGCTTCAGGCCCGGCCTGCGTATCGCGCGGCGCTGGAAGAAGGCGGCGAGTACTCGTTCGCAAACTAATGGGGCGAGTCAGCCAGGCGTCCGGTGACGCCTGGTGACTGTTCAACGGGCTCAGCGATTGTTGCGCAGGATCGAGAAATTCAGCGCAGCCGCCACGCACAGCCAGACCAGATAGGGAAACAGTATCAGTCCGGTGATCACATCCAGACTGAGCGCCATGACCACCATGGCTGCCACGACCAGCCACAGCAGAGTAATGATCACCATCCCGGCAAAGGGTTTGTGCGCACCGAAGAACACCGGCGTCCATAGAGTATTCAAAGCGATCTGCGCGGCCCAGAGCGCCAGCACTGCTTGACTTCCGGGCATCAGGCTCAGGCGATAACCGGCCCAGGCGAGTAGCAGGTAGATGATTGTCCAGGCCACCGGGAACAGCCAGTTCGGCGGAGTGAAGCCGGGTTTTTTCAGCGATTCGTACCACTGACCAGGCTGGAAAATGATACCGGTGCTCGCGGCGGCCGCGCAGGCGAGGAGAAAAATGAAGAAGGTCATCGTCGGTCCTTGAGGGGGATAGTGGTCTGGCGCTTACCCTTCAATGACTCGCTTGCCGTGTCAGAAATTCAATACGTCGGTGAGGTTTGTCATGTGGCGCTGCAAACACCCGGCCGTGGGAGGCGGTTTGCCGCGATGCACGATGACGCGATCTTCCTGACATACCGCGTCGACTGCATCGCCAGCAAGCCGCCTGCCACAACCGTTCCTGCAATCAGCACGTTAGGCGATAACCCGTCACTCAGAACCGGCACTCAATGACTGATCATCCACGGCCGCCCCGCCGCCTTGCCTTTCAGCGCATGCGGATTCGCCTTGGTCGGGACCGGTCGGGTGGTGGGACCGCAGCAACTGCAACCGCTCGGATGGCCACGGCTTTCCTTGTATTGGTCGAGCGTTTTCGGCTCATGAGCGCTTCGCTCGTTGCGGGCGATGGCGCTGCGGGTGTTGCCCGCCATGGTGCTCAGGCCCGGTGCCGAAAGGATCACGCGCATGCTGGACGCGCCGCACTCGGGACACTCACAGGGCAGCGCGCTTTCGGCCATGGGCCGCAGTGACGTGAAGTCGCCGCAGTGGGGGCAGTCGTACTCGTACATGGGCATGCTGAATTCCTCTGAATTGAGATCGACACAGTGCGAATGGACGCCACTCGCCTTTCACGAGCGGCGTCCCGCACAACCTACTTGTCCTGAGCGATCGGCAAATCGACGGTGCCGTCGATGAACTTCGTCGGTCCGTTGGCATTGGGGTTGATGTCGAACTTGAAGATCTCCGTCGGCAGCCACAGCGTCGCGCAGGCGTTGGGCACGTCCACCACGCCGCTGATGTGGCCCTGAACCGGCGCCGAACCCAACAGCGAATAACCTTGCGCAGGCGAATAGCCGAACTTGGTCATGTAATTGATCGCGTTCAGGCACGCCTGACGGTAGGCGACGTTGACGTCCAGGTAATGCTGCTGGCCCGCCTCATCGACCGAGATGCCTTCGAAGATCAGGTAGTTGTTGTAGTTCGGCACGATGGGGCTGGGTTTGAAGACCGGGTTCTTGATTCCGTACTTGGCCATGCCGCCTTTGATCAGCTCGACCCGCATGTGCACCCAGCCGGCCATTTCGATCGCGCCGCAGAAGGTGATTTCGCCGTCGCCCTGGCTGAAGTGCAAATCCCCCACCGACAGCCCCGCGCCATCGACGTAGACCGGGAAGAACACTTTCGAGCCGCGGGACAAATCCTTGATGTCGCAGTTGCCGCCGTGTTCGCGGGGCGGCACGGTGCGTGCGCCAGTTGCGGCCGCCATGTCACGGGCCGGCCCCTTCAGCTTGCCCAGATGGGCAGTCGCGGCAAACGGCGGGCAGGCCAGCACGGGAACGCGATCAGGGTCGGTGTCGATCAGCTCCTGTTCGCGGCGGTTCCATTCGGCGAGCATCTTGTGGTCGGGCAGACAGCCGATCAGGCCGGGATGGATCAGACCGGCAAACTCGACACCCGGGATATGCCGCGAGCTGGTCATCATGCCCTTGAAATCCCAGATGGATTTCTGCGCCAACGGGAAGTGTTCGGTCAGAAAGCCGCCGCCGTTCTGCTTTGAAAAAAAGCCGTTGAAGCCCCATTGCGAATCCGCGCGGGCACCGATGTCCAGCAGATCCACCACCAGCAGATCACCGGGTTCAGCGCCATGCACGCCGACCGGGCCGGACAGGTAATGCACGGTGGTCAAGTCAACATCCCGTACATCGCTGGCATCGTCATCATTCTTGATCGCGCCTGCGGTCCAGTCGTAGGTCTCGAGGATGAAATCGTCACCCGGCCTGACCCAGCAGGCCATCGGAATGTCCGGGTGCCAGCGGTTGTGAATCTGCTCGTTTTCGGTGACGGGCTGGTTCAGGTCGACTTTGATCAGGGTTTCGGTCATGGCGGTTCTCCTGCGGTCTCGGGTCAATTCGATGATTAGGTAAGGTCACGGCAGTTAAAAAGAGGGGACACGGGTCACGGGCTACACCGACAGGTAGCGGCTGATCGTCGCTTCGTCGACATTGGCGCGGGCTTCCTCGACCACGAAGCGGCCCTTCTCGATCACCAGGAATCGGTCGGCGATTTCCAGGGTGAACGACAGCACCTGCTCGGAGACCACGATGGTCAGGTTGCGCAGGCTGCGGATCTCTTTGAGGGTGCGGGCAATGTCCTTGATGATCGACGGCTGAATGCCTTCAGTGGGCTCGTCGAGCAACAGCACCTTGGGGTTGGTCGCCAGCGCACGGGCGATTGCCAGTTGCTGTTGCTGCCCGCCGGACAGGTTGCCGCCACGGCGCCCGCGCATGTCGAACAGCACCGGGAACAGTGCGTACAGGTCCTCCGGCACCTTGCCGTTGGCTGACGCGGGCAGTCCGGTCTGGATGTTTTCCAGCACGCTCATTGACGGAAAGATCATGCGGCCCTGCGGTACGTAGGCCATGCCGTGCTCGACCCTTGAATGGGTTTCCAGCGCGGACACATCAACGCCGTCCACCTGCACTTGCCCGCCCCATTGCGGCAGGATGCCCATCAGGCTCTTGAACAGCGTGGTCTTGCCCATGCCGTTACGGCCCATGACGGCGACGATTTCCTGTTTCTCGACGTTGAGGTCCAGGTCATGAAGAATCTGGCTCTGGCCATAGCCACAGCTCAGCTGTTGAATCGTGAACATGCTGTGCTCCTCAGTGGCCCAGGTAAACTTCGATGACTTTCGGGTTCTTCTGCACCGACTCCATGCTGCCTTCGGCCAGCACCTTGCCCTGATGCAGCACCGTGACCTTGTGGGCGATGCTCTTGACGAATTCCATGTCGTGCTCAATCACCAGCACCGATCGGCCCTGGCTGATGCGGTTCAACAGATCAGCCGTCTGTGCGCGTTCACTGACGCTCATGCCAGCCACCGGCTCATCGAGCATCAGCAGTTCCGGGTCCTGCATCAGCAACATGCCGATTTCCAGCCACTGCTTCTGGCCGTGGGACAGAAGCCCGGCCTGCTGCTCCAGCAGGTCACCGAGAAAAATGTCGGCGGCCACCTGCCGGACCCTTTCCAGCACTTCGCTGGAGCGCCTGAAGAACAGTGCGCCGAACACACTGCGTCCTGCCGGAAAGGACATTTCCAGGTTCTCGAACACGCTCAGGTTGTCGTAGATCGACGGGGTCTGGAATTTGCGTCCCACACCGGCACGCACAATGTCGTACTCGTTCATCCGGGTCAGTTCACGGTCCTTGAACTGGATGCTGCCGCCCGTGGCGCGGGTCTTGCCGCAGATCAGATCGAGAACGGTGGTCTTGCCAGCGCCGTTGGGGCCGATCACTACTCGCACCTCGTTGCGGTCGATGTAAAGGTTGAGATCATCGACCGCCTTGAAGCCGTCGAATGACACCGTCAGCCCTTCGATGGCCAGCACCGGCTTGTTCATCTGGAAACCTGTCGGGCTGTTCATGGCTGGGTCTCCAACGGACGGGCGGGTTGTTTTTCAGTCGTCAACGATGGGGGCACCTTGCTCACTGGCGCCGGCCCGGGCGCGAATCTGCCCAGCCATTGGCGAGCGTGGCGTTCCCACAGACCGGCCAGGCCGTCGGGGAAGTACATGACCACCGCGATGAACAGGCCGCCCATGAGGTACAGCCACAGTTCAGGGAAGGATTCGGAGAAATAGGTCTTGCCGTAATTCACCAGCAGCGAGCCGTACACCGCGCCCAGCAGCGACATGCGCCCCCCCACCGCAGCAAAGATGACCATCTCGATGGACGGCACGATGCCGACGAACGACGGCGACATGAAGCCCACCTGCAACGCGAACATCGCCCCGCCAATTGCGGAAAATCCGGCAGCCACGCAGTAGACGAAGACCTTGAAGGCGGCCACGTCGTAGCCCGAGAAGCGCACCCGTTCTTCCTTGTCGCGCATGGCCATCAGCAGTCGGCCGAGCTTGGAATAAAGAATGAATTTGCCGATCAGGATGCAGCCGAGCAGCAGTGCGGCATTGATGAAGTACAGCGTCAGCTTCGCGCCGTCGCCGCGAATGTCCCAGCCTAATAGAGTCTTGAGGTCGGTAATGCCATTGACGCCACCGGTCAGGCCTTGCTGGCCGATGATCAACACCGTCAGGATCAGCGCAATGGCCTGGGTCACGATGGAAAAATACACATCGCCCACCCGCCGCCGAAACAGCGCGGCACCGATGATCAGCGCGAGGATCACTGGCACCAGCACCACGGCGATCACCGTGAAGGTAAAGCTGTGAAACGGCACCCAGAGCCATGGCAGTTCGGTGATCTGGTTCCAGTCCATAAAGTCCGGAATGCCCGGCGTGGACTGGATTTTGGTGCTTTGCGGGTCCGACGCTTCCAGCTTCAGGAACATCGCCATGCAGTAACCGCCCAAGCCGAAGAACACCCCCTGCCCCAGGCTGAGAATGCCGCCGTAACCCCAGCACAACACCAGCCCGACCGCGACGAAGGCGTAGGTCAGGTATTTGCCGACCATGTTCAGACGAAAGGCGTCCAGAGTCAGCGGAAACACCACCAGAATCAGGGCCGCGAGGATCAGCAGGCCGACCACACCCTGGCGGCCACCGAGCATTTTGTTGAGTGCGTTCATCGTTCGGCCTCTATTTGCGGACTTTGCTGGAAAACAGGCCTTGCGGGCGCATCAGCAGGATCAGAATCACCGCCGAAAGCGTCAGTACCTTGGCCATTGAGCCACTCATGAAGAATTCGGAAATCGACTGCGCCTGGGCAATTGCGAACGCCGATGCGATGGTGCCGAACAGGCTCTGTGCGCCGCCGAAGACCACCACCAGAAAGGTGTCGACGATATACAGCGAACCGGCCGTGGGCCCGGTGGAACCGATGGTGGTGAAGGCAGCCCCCGCGACACCGGCCACGCCGCAACCCAGAGCGAAGGTCATGCGGTCGACCTGGCGGGTGTTGATGCCGACGGCGCGGCTCATGATGCGGTTCTGCACCGTGGCGCGAACGTGCAGGCCCCAGCGGGTGCGATACAGCATCAGGAAAATGCCGCCGGTCATGAGCATGCTGAGGCCCATGACGAACAGGCCGTTGCGGGGAATTTCGATGGCATCGGTCAGGTTCACGGCGCCCATCAGCCATTCCGGCGGCGTGGCGCTGACTTCCCGCGCACCGAAGATCGAACGAAACGCTTGCTGCATGACCAGCGACAGACCCCAGGTCGCCAGCAGGGTGTCGAGCGGCCGATGGTAGAGGCGGCTGATCATCACCCGCTCCACCACCCAGCCAATCGCACCGGCCACCACGAACGACAGCGCGATGGCGAAGAAAAAGTAGTACGGCTGCATCCACGGCAGATAGGTCTGCACCAGCGTCGAGAGCACGTACGTGGTGTAGGCGCCGATGGTGAGAAACTCACCGTGGGCCATGTTGATCACGCCCATCTGGCCAAAAATGATTGCCAGCCCCAGCGCCATCAACAGCAGCACGCAGAACACGGACAGACCGTTGAACCCCTGCATGGCCGCGATGGCACCAAATTCCGATAGCCATTCCATGATGGTGGTCTCCAAGGGTGAATGACGGGGGGCGCGAGGCTGTCGGCGTGACGCCGCGGGCAGCCCCGCTCCGGTACACAGCGTTCAGGTAGTTGCTGTTACTGGTAACCCTTGGGGAAAGGATTGGGCTCGATCAGGTCCGATTCGTAGATCACTTTGAACTGGCCGTCAGCCTGGACTTCACCGATGCGGGTCTTGCTCCACAGGTGATGGTTCTCGTGAACCTTGACGTAACCTTCCGGCGCGGTTTTCAGCTCGATGCCTGGCGACGCTGCAACCACCTTGTCGACGTCGAAACTCCCGGCTTTCTCGACAGCAGCCTTCCACAGCCAGGGACCGAGATAGGCCGCCTGGGTCACGTCACCCATGACCGAATCCTTGCCGTACCTGGCCTTGAAGGCCTCCACGAAGGCCTTGTTGTTCGGGTTGTCGAGGCTTTGAAAGTACTTCATCGAGGCATAGAAGCCCTGCATGTTTTCGCCGCCGATGCCCAACAGTTCATCCTCGGTCACCGACAGGGTCAGCAGGTTCTGCTTGGCCGAGGTCACGCCTGCGGCCTTGAGCTGTTTGTAGAACGCGACGTTGGAGCCGCCCACGACAGCGGCAAACACCACATCGGGCTTCTTCAGCTTGACCTTGTTGATCAGCGAACCGAACTGGGTATTGCCCAGCGGGTAGTAGTCTTCGCCGACCACGGTGCCGTGCAGGACATTCTCGATGTGCTTGCGCGCGATCTTCATGGAGGTGCGCGGCCAGATGTAGTCCGAGCCGATCAGGTAGAAGGTCTTGGCGCCCTTCTCCCTGGCGATCCAGTCAAGGCTTGCGAGGATCTGCTGGGTGGCTTCCTGGCCGGTGTAAATCACGTTTTTCGACTGTTCCAGCCCTTCGTAGAAGGTCGGGTAGTACAACAGGCCGTTTTCCTTCTCGAACACCGGCAACACGGCTTTGCGTGAGGCCGAGGTCCAGCAGCCGAACACCGCGGCCACCTTGTCGCCGACCAGGAGCTTCCTGGCTTTTTCGGCGAAGGTCGGCCAGTCGGAAGCACCATCCTCCTGGACGATTTTGATCTGCCGCCCGAGGATGCCGCCCGACGCGTTGATCTGGTCGATGGCCAGCCGCTCGGCCTGGATCGAGCCGGTCTCGGAAATCGCCATGGTGCCGGTGGCCGAGTGCAACTGGCCGACGGTCACCTCGGTAGCCGTCACGGCAAGCCCGGTGGTATTGGCTTCATCGGCCAGGGTCGCCTGGCTGAACACACTGGCGGCAATCAGCGAGAGCGCTGCCGCACCCAACGCCAGGCGTCGGGGAAAAAAGCGTATGGGGCCTGTCTGTCGTGAATCCATGTTCCCGCTCCTGTGCTGGTGAGTCGCGGCGAGACCGGTCAGAGCCGTCGCGAGTAGGAGCAAGCATGAGCGTGACGCCGGAAACGGGGTATACGCAGCATGACGTATCGGCATACGTCATTTGACGTAGGGTGCGGCCGCAGGATCAAGGGCATGATTGCGCCTGCGCTGCATGCCATCTGCGTGTACCCGAGGAGCGGCGCAGCGGCCCCTGATTACAGCTGACACCGCGCGTGTGCCGGTTCTGCTGCCGGTGCCCGGCAGGTCGCCGGCAAGCCGCCTCCCGCGGTCCGGCGTCGAAGACGTGGCAAGGCAGCCAGACAGGCACAGAAGTTGCTGCCTTCCCCCGTGTCGGCAACGTACAGGGATTTGCGTGAGTCATTAACCCTCAGGAATCCACTCCGTGCGCCCCTCTGGCTCTCAACGCATCATCAAAGTGCGCCGCGATTACAACCGGCTGGTCGCCGACGAGACCATGGAAGACTACGCCCTGCGTTTCACGCCGAAATCCTTCCGCAAGTGGTCGGAATTCCGCATCGCCAACACCGCGGTGGGTGCCGTGTCGTTTCTGGCGCTGGAGGCCATTGGCGGCGCGCTGGTGATGAGTTACGGCTTCACCAACACCCTGTGGGCGATCATCGCCATGGCGCTGGTGATTTTTCTGACTGGCCTGCCCATCAGCTATTACGCTGCCCGCTATGGCGTGGACATGGACCTGCTGACCCGCGGTGCAGGGTTCGGCTATATCGGCTCGACCATCACTTCACTGATCTACGCCAGCTTCACCTTTCTGTTCTTCGCCCTGGAAGCGGCGATCATGGCCTTGGCGCTGGAGTTGTATTTCCACATTCCGCTGGCGCTGGCTTACGTGATCTGCTCGATCATCGTCATTCCGCTGGTGGCCTACGGCATCACCCTGATCAGCCGTCTGCAGATGTGGTCGCAACCCTTGTGGCTGACGCTGCTGATCGTGCCCTACGTGTTCGTGATCTGGAAAAACCCGGACGCGCTTTCGGACCTTACCTCGTTCGCCGGACGCGAAGGTGAAGGCGGCACCTTCAACCTGCTGCTGTTTGGCGCGGCGTTCAGCGTGGCGCTTTCACTGGTGACGCAGATCGGTGAGCAGGTGGACTACCTGCGCTTCCTGCCGGAGAAAACCCGTCGCAACCGTAAACGCTGGTGGGCCGCGCTGTTGATGGCCGGACCTGGCTGGGTGATCCCCGGAGGCCTGAAGATCATGGCCGGCGCGTTTCTGGCCTTTCTGGCCCTGCAGCATCAAGTGCCCATCGAACGCGCTGCCGAGCCGACGCAAATGTACCTGGTGGCCTTCAACTACGTGTTCCTGTCACCTGAATGGGCACTGGCGGCCATGGTGCTGTTTGTGATCATTTCCCAGATCAAGATCAACATGACCAACGCCTACGCCGGGTCGCTGGCCTGGTCGAATTTCTTCGCCCGCGTCACCCACAGCCACCCCGGCCGGGTGATCTGGCTGGTGTTCAACGTCGCCATCGCCCTGATTCTCATGGAGCTGGGCGTGTTCGACGCCATTGAAGAAGTCCTTGGCCTGTACGCCAATGTCGCCATCGCCTGGATCGGTGCGCTGGTGGCCGATCTGGTGATCAACAAGCCGCTGGGCCTGTCACCCGGACATATCGAGTTCAAGCGTGCGCACCTGTACGACATCAACCCGGTGGGCGTCGGCGCGATGTTCATCGCATCGCTGCTGTCCATTTGCGCTCACTTCGGTGCGTTGGGTGAACTGGCCAGAGCTGCACCGCCGCTGATATCCCTGACCACCGCCCTGATTGCCGCGCCGCTGATCGCCTGGCTGACCAAAGGCCGCTACTACCTGGCGCGCGACAGTAACCCGCTGCTGCTCTTCCCCACCGGTCGGCAGGCGAGCCTGCACTGCGGGGTCTGCAGCAACGCCTTCGAATCCCCGGACATGGCCTGGTGTCCGGCCTACGGCTCGCCGATCTGCTCGTTGTGCTGCTCGCTGGACGCCCGCTGCGGTGATCAGTGCAAGACCCGTTCGCGGCTGTCCATGCAGTTCGAAGACCTGATCGGTGGTCTGCTGCCTCGCCTGCCACGTCGCTACCTGCACACGCGACTCATGCAATACCTGGGCTTGCTGAGCGTGCTGGTGCTCGGTCTGTCCGGCGCACTGGCGTTGATCTACAGCCAGGTTTCACATGGCCTCACCGACCAGTCGCCACAGGCGCACCACACGCTGATGCTGGCGTTTCTCAAGGCGTTCCTGACCTGTTGCGTCTTCGCCGGTGTGCTGGCCTGGTGGGTGGTACTGACCCGGGAAAGCCGCCGCGTGGCACTGGAAGAATCCGAACGTCAGACCGCTCTGCTGATGCAGGAAATCGAAGCTCACCACAAGACCGATCAGGCCTTGCAGGAGGCCAAGGAGGCGTCGGAAGCCGCCAACGCGGCCAAGAGCCGCTACGTCACCGGCCTGTCCCACGAGTTGCGCACGCCGCTGAACAGCATTCTCGGCTTCACCCAGATTCTGCAACGCGACGCCGCCACGCCGGGCAAGCACCTGGACTCGCTGGCGACCATCATGCGCAGCAGTTCGCACCTGCTCTCGTTGATCGACGGCCTGCTCGACGTCGCCAAGATCGAGGCTGGCAAACTGCGTCTGGAGCCCTCGGAAATCCTCTTTCGGGAATTCCTCGATGATCTGCAGAAAATGTTCACCGGCCCGGCGCGCGACAAGGGCCTGACCCTGCGCCTGGAGCTGCTCGGACGCATGCCGGATGTGGTGCGCGGCGACGAAAAGCGCGTGCGCCAGATCCTCATCAACCTGCTGGGTAACGCGATCAACTTCACCGACAGCGGCGAAGTCTGTCTGCGGGTCAGCTATCGTCTGGAAACCGCGATTTTCGACATTATCGACACCGGCATAGGCATCGCCCCGGAACAGCTCGAACGGATCTTTCAGCCGTTCGAGCGCGGCGGACTGGTGCGTCAGGACAACGGTGTCGGCCTTGGCCTGACCATCACCCGTATGCTCACTGCCTTGATGGGCGGCGCGCTGTCTGTCACCAGCCAGCCGGATGAAGGCACGCGCTTTCAGGTTCGGCTGTTCCTCTCGGAAGTCCGGGTGCCCAAGGCAGTCGTGGCCACGGACCATGACCTCATCGGCTACGAAGGACCCCGGCGGCTGATCCTGGTGGTGGACGATCACATCGAACACCGAAAGGTCATCAGCGGCATGCTCACTCCCCTCGGCTTCAACGTCGCCCAGGCGGCCAACGGGCAGGAGGCGATCAGACAGGTTTCGCTGCTGCACCCGGACCTGATCCTGATGGACCTCTCCATGCCCGACATGGACGGCTGGGCCGCCAGCCGCCTGATCCGCCGTAACGCACTGTCCCAGGCGCCGATCATCGTGCTGTCGGCCAACGCCAGTGGATTGGCCGACGACAAGGAGCGCAACCTGCAAGTGTGCAACGATTACCTGCCCAAACCGGTGCACCTGCAACGATTGCTGGACCGCCTGCAACATCATCTGCAACTGACCTGGCAACGTCGCGCGCACAACGCTCCGGCACCTGCACTGTCTGCGCGCGGGTTGCCTGCGCGGGTGGACCTGGAAGAACTCTATGAATTGTGTGGCCTGGGCTATGTCCGGGGCATTCAGCAAAAGCTCGACGCAATCGAGCGGGATGGCGCAGGCAGTAGCGGCTTCGTCGCCGAGTTGCGCACTTTGGCCTCAGGCTTTCGCCTGGATGAACTCAGCCACCAACTGAAAGAGGCGCTCCATGGACGCAATGACCCGAGCCGCTGAAAACGGCATCATCCTGATCGTCGACGATGTGCCCGACAATCTGGCGCTGCTCTCCGATGCGCTGGACGAAGCGGGCTACATGGTGCTGGTCGCGCTGGACGGCCAGAGCGCGCTGACCCGCATCCAGCGCCGCCGACCGGATCTGATCCTGCTCGACGCCATGATGCCGGGCATGAACGGGTTCGAGACCTGTCGCCAGATCAAGGCCCAACCCGACACCGCCAACATCCCGGTGCTGTTCATGACCGCCCTCACCGACAGCGAACACGTGGTGCAAGGCTTCGAGGCCGGTGCCATCGACTACGTGACCAAACCGATCCAGTGCACCGAAGTCCTCGCGCGCGTCGCCTCCCACCTGCGCACCGCACGCATCCTGCAATCAGCCCGCAACGCCTCGCAGCCCGCCAGCTTCGACGACAAACCCGCCTACGGAAAACTCTCCAGCCGCTTCCAACTGACCGATCGCGAAATCGAAGTCCTGCGCTGGGTGTCGTGCGGCAAGACCAACAAAGACATCGCCGACATCCTGCAACTGAGTCCTCGGACGGTGAACAAGCACCTGGAGCATATTTACATCAAGCTGGGGGTCGAGACGCGGACGGCGGCGACGTCGGTGGCGCTGGGGGTGATGGCCGGTGGGGTTTAGGGTGACTTCACTCCATTCCGGAGCGATTGCGGCTGAAGCGCCCAGGCCGAGGACGCTTTTGAATAACAAAGATGAGTCACCGTTGCAGACACCATCCAACAAATAGCGCACCGTGTTGCAGACCACTCATACGCACATTGCCCAACCTTACTGTCCGGACTTCAAATGACACCCAACGCAGAGCACTACAATCCCTCCACCGAATACGCAGACAAGCTGATTTCACGCATCGGGCAAACACCGTCGTGGATCGCAAAGCGTATCGGGGTCACTGACAAGCGAATCAAGTACATTCTGGAGGGCGAAAGAACCGTCAAGGGTGAAACCACTCCGATTCAGATGACGTACACAGAGCAGTTCGCCCTGGAGTGCCTTGCTGCAGAGGCCAAAGCCCTGAAGAAATAGGTTTGCATGCGCCGTTTCTGTTGATTTTTCTGGTCGCCCCCCTGTCAGGGACTGGACTTGGTTCAGCCCCGGATCGCAATGCGCAGACCGTAGCGCAGGATTCAGCCTCGCGCCCTCCTTCGCTGCGCTGAACCAATCGCGTTCACAACGCTCGAGTCTCTGACGTCCTGCCTCAGGGAATCTCGATGTTCTGGAAAAACTGTAAACCCTCCTGGGTGTTCAGGCGTATCCCCAGCACTTCACCTGAAACACGCTGCAAGACTGAATGGTCGGCGTCTACTGACGTCCCCGTGCGACGGTCCAGGGCTGACGCTTCAAATGGCGGACTGAAGAGGAGAGCCTGGCGATAACGACGAACCTGAGTGCCGACAGGATAGTGAACAGGGCCGAAGTCAGTCTCGCGATTCAATACGCCGTCCCATCCGAGCACATCACCATAAGGCCTGTTCAGCCGCATGCTCAGCCAGCGCAGCTCCATCCCCAACAGTGAGGTGGCGGTATCCCCGGCCCTTGCCTCCCATTCCTTGCCCTGCCTGGAAAACACCTTCACGGGGCCCGCCAATACAATGCCACCCAGCGTGCTGCCTGGCGCCAGCGTGCAACCGTAAAAGTGCCACTCGGAAAAGTTGAAAGGGGCTCCGAACGGGAAGTGGAATTCGACTTCGCCCGGCGCACACTTCCAGCCTTGCAGATCGTTGACCGTTGTTGTCTCGATCTTCGCAGAGCCATGGTCTTGCCACAGTGCCAGGCGACGTACGCGCAACCCCATGACGTTGCCTGGCGTACGCTCGAAGTCCGCCTGTTCGAGGCTCCGCAGACCATAACGCATAGGATTGCCACTCAAGTCGTTGAACGGCTCCAGGTACTCCAGCCGAACCTGCGTACCCGCCGGCAGCACCAGATCGCCCACTACCTCTTCCTGCTCAAGACGCGGATTATGCGCGCGCCAGTCACGCCACTCGGTGACCTCGCTCCAGACGTAGGGCACGCTGGCGACCGTTAGGCCGATGATCATCAACCCGAAACGCCAGCGCCGCGCCAGCATGTAGCGCCTGCAACGCGGAATGAAAAAGGCCAGCAGGCAGACAATCAATAACCCGAGAAAGACTTGAGAGAAGATGAAAATCAGAAAGCCGATCATCATGGCCAGCGGGTCGATAGGGATCATGGATGCTCTGGTAAACCTCAGGACAGGTGGGCAGACTCAGTCATGCCACGGTGTTTCCCATGTGGGGCGACGCGAAATCGAAGGTTTCACGCAGGGGATATCATTGACAGGCTTCGGAGGCCTCATTGTAATACCCGTCGTTTATGGATGACGCAAGGGACCTGCCATGACCTCAACACGACCTTCCGACCTGGGCGATCTGTTCCGCGCGCTGATTTTCATACCCTTGGGTCTTTGCCTGCTCTTCATCACCTTTTGGCTGGTCCAGGACCGACTCGGCTTTCTAGCCCGCGCGCAACGCGCCGAAGGGCATGTCAGCGCCCTGAACTCGGGCAGCAGTCATCCGCAAATCGACTTTACCGACGCCTTGGGGAAGGTATTCAGCTACCCCGAAGGCGGGTTTATCTTCGGTTATACCGTGGGCGACTCAGTGACTGTTCTCTACAACGCAGAAGCGCCCTCCACCACTGCAATAATTGAAGACCGTGGCGCGCTGTGGGGCACGAGCCTGTTGGCGGGGTTATTCGCGATCGTGTTCACCGCAGGGGGCAGCTATCACGCGGCTGCCTGGCTGCGCCGAGGCCGCGAAGCGCGGACCTTATAAGACATTCAGTTGAACATCCCGATATCAATAGGCTGAATTCTCATACAACGACATCGTGATGGTCAGTCAGCACGCTCCGGCAGAGCAACGGTCGGGAGCGCACATCCACGCTGCACGAAACGATGAAATGATCGAATATCACGGAAAAGGCAATTGTCCATGGCACAAAAAACCGACCAAGCATTTTATGACCGGGCCGATGCTCATATCGATCTGGCAAACCAGCAGATCGACAAGCCCGAAGACCTCGGCAAAGTGAGCGCTTCGATGACCTTCGGCGCTACGCGATTCAATGCATGGGTCACTTCACGCAGCTTTGAATCCGGAACTGAAATGGCCGAAGCGCGTGAGGAAATCGTCAAATACTTCTGTGAGCAGTATCGAATGATGCTTGAAGACAATATTGACGACCATATCCAGAATTTTGACCGATACAAGGTCGGCAGCAAGGACTGACGCACATCGCGATGCCGCTGGCGCTGCGGCAGTCGGTTGATGGCCCCATGTTCGTAACTCCTGCGCTTTACCCTCCCGTCCCTGACTCTTCATCAGGCACCCCAACTCGAACAATAGGCTGGCAGCAGATGGCGTGCGTCAGAAGCAGCGGCAGAGGAAGTCACGCCGATATGTAACCTTAAAAACCTATTTGACAGGTTACAAAGACGAATAGTAACCTGAATTTTCAAATTTCATGGTTACACAGGTGGACTTATGAACGCTTCCAAACCAATCGCAGCCGCCGGTCTCGCAGCCTCCCTGCTTGCTGGCGGTGCCCATTCCGCCGATTCGACCCATCCGGTTCACTACCGCTACGAGCAGGTCGGTAATGTGAAGGTGTTCTACCGTGAGGCAGGCAATCCCAGCGCCCCGACAGTGCTGTTGCTCCACGGCTTCGCAGCCTCATCGTTCATGTTCCGCGACCTGATCCCCGAACTGGCCGATCGTTATCACGTCATCGCGCCGGACCTGCCGGCATTTGGCTTCACCGAAGCACCCGCGAAGGATCAGTACAGCTACACCTTCAGCCAACTGGCGACGACCATCGGCCAGTTCACCGAACAGCTCAAACTCGACAACTACGCATTGCTGGTGCATGACTACGGCGCGCCGGTGGGATGGCGTCTGGCTGTCGCCCACCCTGAGCGAGTCACCGCGATCATTTCCCAGAATGGCAATGCCTACGAGGAGGGGCTGGGCGATGGATGGGTGCCAATCCAGAAGTACTGGCGTGAGCCGACGCCACAGAACCGGGAAGCCTTGAAGGACTTCCCGACACCGGCCTCGATCAAGTGGCAGTACCTCGAAGGGGTCGCCGACAAGAGTTCGGTATCACCAGACGGCTACACGCTGGAAGGGTTGCAGATATCGAAGCCGGGTAATGCCGACATTCAGCTCGACCTGGTAATGGATTACGCCTCGAACGTTGCGATGTACCCGACCTTTCAAGCGTACTTTCGCACGTACCAGCCACCATTACTGGCGGTCTGGGGAAAGAACGATCCGTTCTTCATGCCAGCCGGAGCCGAGGCCTGGAAGCGTGATATCCCCAAGGCAGACATCCGCTTCTATGACACCGGACACTTCGCACTTGAAACCCACGGCAAGGAAATCATTCCTGTGATTCGTGAGTTTCTCGACAAGAACGTCCGGTAACGAACGCCTTCCAGTGTGCTGAACGCGATGGCAGGCAGCGCAATGCTGCCTGCTCATCAATGACCAGCAACCCATTGACCGGACTGCCTGACACCTTGGGTAAAACCATGCGCTCGCGCTCGGGATGTAATGACCAGTCCACCCAGCAGCAACACCAACAGCACCCAGGGGAATGAACCTGCGCCCCATTGGCCGAGCAACACGCCGCCCACTATTCCGCCGCCTGCAATCGCGCTGTTCCAGACCACCACATTCATCGACAGCGCAACGTCAGCGCCCTCCGCCGCCGAGTCGGCAAGGGCGGTTTGCAGCAGTGTCGCGGCACCGCCAAACGTCAGGCCCCAGATGAAAACTCCGATGTAGATGGCCAGGGCAGAGCCCGGAAACAGGCCGAAGAAAACCGACACCGCAGCGAATGTCGCGAGGCTGGCCAATACCGTCGCACGCAGATAACGATCCACCAGACGCCCCGTGCCCCAGATGCCGAGCAGTGCCGCAATACCGAACGCCAGCAACACCACATCGACGTCGTTCGCCAATCCGGATCCGGCAATAAAAGGAGCGATATAGGTGTAAAGAATGTTGTGCGCCAGCATCCAGGTGAACACAACGCCCAGCACCGAGCGCACGCCCGGCGTGAAAAAGACCTGACGCAATGCCATCCTTTCGGAAGAAGCCTGACCCGGATAGTCCGGTACCTTGATCAAAACCCAGGCGATCAGCACCAGGGTCATGCCAGACATCAGTCCGAATGCCATGCGCCAGCCCATGAAGCCACCCAGCCATGTTCCCAACGGCACCCCGAGCGACAACGCGACGGGCGTACCCACCATCGCTATCGCCATTGCCTTGCCCTGCAATTGCGGAATGACCATGCGCCGTGCATAGCCCGCAATAAGGCTCCAGGCCAGACCCGCAGAGGCGCCAGCGAAAAATCTTGCGACCAGAGTCAGCCAATAGTTCGAAGACAGCGCCGTGACGGAATTGAATATCAGAAAGCCAAGGATCGGCAGCAGCAACACCGTTCTGCGACGCCAGCTTTGCGTGGCAACGGTCAGCGGTATCGCCGCCAGCAGCGACCCGAGCGCGTAAACCGTCACCATCTGGCCCGCCAACGACGGCGAGACGGCCAGCCCACTGCCGATCTCCGGCAGCAATCCGGCAGGTAAGGTTTCAGTCACGATGCAGATGAAACCTGTCATCGCCAAGGCCAGCAAAGCACCCAATGGCAGTTTCTTGCCGTCTCTCTTATCCATCGTCATCAAGCTCACTCCACTAATATACTGATCGGTATAAATGTAGAGAGCACGCGCACGGTAGTCAACGACTTATGTATCGATTAGTATTTAAGTACCTCTGCAGGAGATCCGACATGGCACAGATGGGCCGCCCGCGTACGTTTGACCGTGACGCAGCAATCACTCAGGCAATGCATTTATTCTGGGAGCATGGATACGATGCGACCTCGCTCAGTCAACTCAAGGCGAGCATCGGTGGCGGCATCACCGCGCCAAGTTTTTACGCCGCGTTCGGCTCGAAGCAAGCCCTGTTCACCGAGGTGATGGAGCGTTACCTCACCACCCACGGGCGCGTCACCGATAGCCTGTTTGATCAGACCCTGCCGCCCAGAGAAGCGATCGAACTCACCCTTCGTCGCTCGGCCAAAATGCAGTGTGAAGACGACCACCCCAAGGGCTGTCTGGTGTCGCTCGGGTTGATGAGCGCGTGTTCAGACGAGAGCAAGGCGATCTCCGCGCCTCTGGCACGGGCAAGAGACATGAACCGTGCGGCATTGGTTGCCTGCGTTGAACGCGCTGTCGAAGCGGGGGCATTACCAAAGACCGTGATACCGGAAACCCTGGCTGCGGTGTTCGACAGCTTTATGCTGGGTTTGTCGACTTTGGCGCGCGATGGCGTTTCTCATGACACGCTGGATGCTGCGGTCACCCAAATAATGGGGTTGTGGGATAGTCTGAGCGCGAATGTCCATGGTCAGTGATCCGCAAGCTCTGACCGCAAATGTTCAATACGTCGCAGCCTAGGCCGTTCGATAACCATGCAGTGTGCGGAAACTGATGAAGCAACGCGCCGGAGCAAGATCAATCAATGCCGAAGAAACCTCAAACCCAAACGGCGACTGCCGCTGATATCGAACGCTCCATCCAGGCGCTTAATACCATGGCTGAACGCCTGTGGGGCGATGGTCGGGAGTCTGAGGCGAAAGCACTGCTCGACGCTCTGGATGCTTTGAACAGAGCGCTCGACAGAATCAGGATCGGGGAAAGCCGCAGGGTCCTTCATTGACCCGCCAGCCCACGTGTGTTTTTTTACCGGCGAGCGCCTGGCACCCGATCAGAACGTCAAAACCACTTCATGATTCGATGGACACCTGCCTGATCATGCGCCGGATATCAATGCCCAAGCGGATGAATCGTTACGTGATACGACACCTGTGGTGTTGCCTGCTCCTGTGCTCGCTGTGCCAGCCAGTCCAGGCATCGGCGTGGCAAATGTGCCGTATGGAATTGCGCATCACGGATGTCGTGAAAAAGCCTCATCCGGCATTACAGGCGCAGGTTTTAAAAGTACGCCCGGCATCGCCCGCCGTAGAGTGCCCGGAAGAAGGGACCCGCCTCGTTTTTACACCAGAAACGAAGGACTACCAGAACCCGCTGCCGCGTCGAAAGTGGCCCAAAAAAGGGCAGTCTGTACAGGTCGATTACCGCTATCTGGATGGTCTGTGCAAAGGCGACGGCCAAACCCATGAATGCCGCATCAGGCACTACCCGTTGGTTGGGCCTTGAATGTCAGCAGTCGAACAAGCTCCCCATCCAGAAGTGCCTGATTGATCGTTGGCGTTGCACAGCACTCCACCGACGCAATCAGGCCAGGCGTCCACACTGCCTCGCGAAAATACGGATCACACCACGAACCGGTTGACCAGCTGATTCAGGTTGACCGCCAGTTTCGACATTTCACCGCATGCACTGGCCGTCTGGCTGGCGCCTGCGGCGCTCTGGGTGGCAAGCTCGCGGATACTGACCAGGTTGCGGTCAACTTCGCGGGCAACATGGGACTGCTCTTCAGAGGCTGTTGCGATCATGAGGTTGCGCTCGTTGATCTGCACGATGGCCTTGGCAATCTGGTCCAGCGAAGTACTGGCTTCCTGGGCGACGCCCAGCGACTCGGTCGCCAGATCCTTGCTCGTATTCATCGCTTTCACCGCCAAATCGGAATCGGTCTGGATCGCCGCGATCATCTGCTCGATTTCCTGTGTCGACACCTGAGTTCGATGGGCCAGCGCCCTTACTTCATCCGCGACCACCGCAAACCCTCGGCCCTGCTCGCCTGCACGGGCGGCCTCGATGGCGGCGTTCAACGCCAACAGGTTGGTCTGCTCGGCAATCGCCCGAATCACTTCGACCACTTTGGAGATGCTCTGGGCACGATTGGACAAACCTTGAATCTGTTCGCTGGTGTTTTCAACGTTACCGTTCAGTTTCTGGATCGATTTCAACGTCTGGGCGACCCGGGCCGAGCCTTCTTCGGTGTAACCCTGGGTACGCTTTGACTCTTCGGAAGCCGACTCTGCGTTACGAGCCACCTCGTCAACGGCCGCACTCATTTCGGTGACTGCCGTTGCCGCCTGGTTGACCTCGTCATTCTGGGCAACAAGACCCCGACTCGACTCCTCTGTAACCGCCGTCATTTCTTCCGAGGCGGACGCCAGCTGTGTGGATGAATCGGAAATCTGCATGATCGTGGTGCGAAGGTTTGTCTGCATCTGCGCCAGCGCTTTCAACAGTCGCCCGGCTTCATCAGTCCCGCTGACCAACACTTCCTTGGAGAGGTCACTGGATGCAATGCGTTCTGCGACAGACAAGGCATCGTTGATGGGCGAAGTAATGCTTTTTGTCAGCAGCAGTGCAAAACCGATCGTCAGGATAACGACAACCGTGATAAGCCCGATAACAAGCCAGAGGCCGCTCTCGTAAAGATCGGTTGCGGTTTGGCCAGCCTGAGCGGCGCCTTCGTTGTTGAAGTTGGTGAGGTCTTTGATCTGATCCTCCATCGCATTCGTGAGAGGACGAATACCTGTTCTGACCAACTGGACGGCCCCTTCAATATCACCCTGCTTCATCAACGGTTCTAAAAGCTCCAATTGCCTGGAATAGGCATCGGCACTGTTTTTCACCGGTGTGTAAAACGAACGTTCCTTTTCGTCTGCGATGAGCGGTTCATAATTTGTCACCGCATCCGTGAACGCTTTACGGTAGCCGGGGAAGTCGTCGATCGTTTTCTGAATGGATTGAGGGTCCGCAAGGGCACGCTGTGTTTCAAGCCTTATGCGGAGGACAGAAGAGTTCATCAACGCCGTTTGTCGGATGCTGGCCATCCAGTTGAGTTCGACGTCTTTTTCAGCGTCCCTCAGCTTGCCCATTTGCACCACGGCAAATGCACCGAGCACAAAAACAAGGGCAATGATCAGTGCGAAAAACAGGGCAGCTCGGGGGGCTACGTTGAGATTTCTTAGGCGCATGCTGGATTCCTGTCTTTCGTCGAATGAATGACACTTCATCATGCTATCGACTCAACGCTGGAAACTTTAGGCAAGCTTCAACGGTCTGGCACCGGGTGGATCACTGAAGGCGCCTCTGGCCGCGTCTCCCCTTCATGGCGTGACTGCGCAAGGAAGTACTCAGCGCGCACCAGACACGCATGGCAGATCTGGACCGGCGCTTTGAAGTGTGCAAACGCTTTGCAGCCTGCTGGCAGACTGAAGAACCCGACGATCAGGCAGAGCCCTTCATCCCCCTCCCACTCATCACAAATACCCCCAACGCCACACCACACACCACCACCTGAATCCCGCCCAGCGTGGTCACCGCTGGAAAGGTCAGTGCCGATCCCAGCCAGGTGGTAACCGCCGCGCAGCCCATGGTCAGGAACCCCAGCAGCGCGGAGGCGAGACCGGCCTGTGCGCCGTAAGGCCCCATGGTGATGGCGGTGCCCAGCGGATTGGCCAGGCCCATGCCCCACAGGAAGATGACCGTCGAAAGGGTGTAGCGACTCAGGCTCGGGTTCACCGGGCCCAGCAACAGCACCAGTGCGCCGATCAATGCGATGGCGAAGCCTGTCGCAGTGACGGTTCGAATGTCGAATCGATGGGCCAGTCTGGGGGCTGCGATGCCTGCGGTGAAGACCACGAAAACGGTCGCTGCGAAGTAGAAACCTGCTTCCAGAGACGTCAGCCCTATCCCGCTCATCAAAATCGCAGGTGCGGCGCCGAAAGAGGCGAACAGCCCGCTCATCAACAGGCTTACCGACAGACCGGGCAGGATAAACCGACGGTCCCGCATCAGCTTGCCGTAGGCGACACCGACTTCAGGCACAGAGCGTGAAACGCGGCTGGCGGCCGGCAGCGTTTCGCCCAGCGTACGGCTGTAGATCAGCGCGACCCATAGCGCGGCAAGCGCGACGATGACGAAGATCGCCCGCCACCCCAGCGCAGTCGTCAACACGCTGCCCAGCAGCGGCGAGAAGCCAGGTGCCGCTGCGGTGGCGATCATGATCAGTGACATCGCTCGCGCCAGAGCCTCGCCCTGAAAAAGGTCTCGCGCAATGGCTCGGGCCAGCACTGCGGCCGCACATATCCCGAGGGCCTGGATCACACGCCCGGCGATCAGCATGTCGAACGACTCAGCAAAGCCACACACGGCGGTGCCGATCACGAAGACTGAAAGACCACCCAATACCAGCTTCTTTCGTCCGTAACGATCTGCCAATGGGCCGACGACCAGTTGGGCCAGAGCGAAGGTGATTAAGAAGCTGGAAAACGTGAGCCCCACCTCGCGTGGCGAGACGCCCAGCTGGGCTGCCATCTCCGGAAAGGCAGGCAGGATGATATTGGTGGACAGGATGCTGAGCGCCGACAGGCCCGCCAGCAGTGCAATCACCTTTCCTGTGTGTGCCACGTTCACATCGTTATCCGTCACGCTGCTCATCGATGGCTCTCTTATCAAAAAACGGGCTTGCCGAGTTAACGCCGTTCTCTGTGGGAGACGGCTCGCCGGCGATCTGCCGGGGACCGGCATAACGTTTCGCTGTGGATCAATGCGGCGCTCCATACAGCAGTTGCTACCACCGCCGAAACAACGCACTGGCATTAACGCCACCAAAACCAAACCCGTTCGACAGCGCATGGGTGATAGGCATCTTGCGGGCGGTCAGGGCCACCAGATCCAGGCCTGCTGCCGCTTCATCCGGGTGGATGAGGTTCAGGGTCGGCGGCACGATCTGGTCGCGCAGTGCCAGGACGGTGAACACCGCCTCGATCCCGCCTGCAGCACCGAGCAGATGCCCGGTGGCAGACTTTGTCGAGGTGATTGCGACCTTGGCATCGGCACCGAACACCGCCTGAATGGCAGCAAGTTCGCCTTTGTCACCAACCTGTGTCGAAGTGGCGTGGGCGTTGATGTGTTGCACGTCGGCCGCATCGACGCCGCCCTGACGCAGCGCCTGTTCCATGGCCCGGCGTGCGCCATTGCCGTCTTCGGGGCCTGCGGTGAGGTGATGGGCATCGGCGCTGGTGCCGTATCCCACCAGTTCCGCAATCGGCGTCGCGCCTCTCGCCACTGCATGTTCCAGCGATTCGATCACCAGCAGCCCTGCCCCTTCAGCCATGACGAACCCGTCGCGGTCCCGGTCGAACGGGCGCGAGACCTCTTGAGGCCGGTCGGCAACCCCAGTGGACAGTGCCCGCGCAGCGGCAAAACAACCCAGCGTGACGCGATCGATTGCCGCTTCAGTCCCTCCGCAAATCGCAACGTCCGCCTCGCCACTTCTGATCAGCCGTGCTGCATCGCCAATCGCTTGCACGCCGGCTGCGCAGGCCGTCACCGGCGCGCCCAGCTGCCCCTTGAAACCGTAGCGGATCGAGACATGTCCCGCCGCCATGTTGGCCAGAAAGGCCGGAGCCGTGAACGGCGACAGACGACGTGGCCCGCGCGCGTCAGTGGTGCGCACGGCATCGGCAATCACACCGAACCCGCCGACGCCGGAGGCGATAATGGTGGCCGTGCGTTGCTGCGCTGCTTCGGTTTCGGGATGCCAGCCCGCCTGTTCCAAAGCTTCATGGGCAGCCACCAGCGCGAACTCGATAAACCGGTCCATCTTCTTGCGCTCTTTGGGAGCGATGACGCGCTCCGGGTCGTAACCCGCGATCGGGTCCTGCTCAAGCGTTGGCACCTGGCCTGCGACCGAAACACCTGTGCCGTCACTGATCGCATCATCAAGCGGACGAATGCCTGACTGTCCCTCCAGCAATCTGCGCCAGACCTCCTCGGCACCGCAGCCCAACGGTCCGACCACTCCGCAGCCGGTGACGACAATGCGCTTTTGTCCTTGGTGATGATTCATGCTCAGGTCCTCGTCATGGGAGAGTCAGTGGAGACGTGTTGCGCGGCTTGCGGCTGTTGATCGGGCCGGATCTTGTACCAGATGGAATACATGGCTGGCAGGAACACCAGGGTCATGACCGTGCCGCCCAGCGTGCCGCCGATCAGTGTGTAAGCCAGCGTGCCCCAGAACACCGAATGCGTGAGCGGGATGAAGGCCAGGATGGCGGCCAGCGCCGTTAGCAACACCGGACGCGCTCGCTGCACAGTGGCTTCCACCACGGCATGGAAAGGGTCGAGCCCTTCCTTTTCGTTCTGATCGATCTGTCCGATCAGGATCAGAGTGTTGCGCATCAGAATGCCGGACAGCGCGATCAGCCCGACCAGAGCATTGATGCCGAACGGTTGGTTGAACAGCAGCAGGGTCGGCACCACGCCGACAAGCCCCAGCGGCGCGGTCATGAACACCATGACCATCGCCGACATCGAGCGCACCTGCAGGATGATGATCAGCAGGGTGATCGCGATCATGATCGGGAACAGCGGCAGCAACGCCACGGTCGCCTTGGCCGACTCCTCGATCGACCCGGCCTGATCGATGCGGTATCCGGCCGGCAGGCTGTCAATGATCGGCTGCAGCTCCTTGATGATCGTCGATGACACATCCGGCGGCTGCAGATGCTCGGCAATGTCACCGCGCACAGTGATGGTCGGCACACGGTCACGACGACGCAGAATCGGGTCTTCCATGCGCACGCCGACTTCGCCGATCTGCGAGAGCGGGATGCGCTGGCCGCCGGAACCCGCGAGGGTAAAGCCTGCAATTTTCGCCGGGTCCAGGCGGATATCCCCTGCCGCCCTGCCCATGACTTCGACCGAGCGAATGTCTTCGCGCACCGAGGTGATCGGCACACCGGAGAGCAGGAACTGCAACTGCTGGGCGACCGCGCTGGAGGTCAGTCCGACCGCCTGCAGGCGATCCTGATTCAGCGAGAAATACAGCGTCGGTACGCGCGAGCCCCAATCCGTATTGACGGTGCGCATCATCGGGCTGTTCTGCATGACAGTCTGTACCTGCTGCGCAATCTCGCGCAGTTTTTCAGGGTCAGGACCGGCAACCCGGTACGCGACCGGAAACGGCGAATAAGGCCCGAACACGAGTTGCGTCACCCGCACCCGCGCTTCGGGTGCAAGCCCCTGCGCGACCGCTTCGCGAATGCTGTGCTTGAGCGCCTCACGCGATTCCTGACTGTCCGTCAGCACGACGATCTTGGCGAACGATGGATCAGGCAACTCAGGCGCCATGGCCAGATAAAAACGCGGCGAGCCCTGGCCGATATAGGCCGTCACGATCTTCGCCGCGTCCTGCTTTTGCAGCCAGGCCTCGACCTTGGCCGTGGTGGCGCTGGTCTGCTCGATAGAGGTGCCGTACGGCATCTGCACTTCGATCAGCACTTCCGGGCGATCCGACGTGGGGAAGAACTGTTTCTTGACCAGCCCCATGCCCAGCACCGCGACGACAAACGTCACGATTACCACAATTGCGATCAGCCACTTGCGGGCGATGACACGAGCCAGAATCCGGCGAAAACGATTGTAGTGTGGCGTGTTGTAAATCGCGGCGTGACCGCCTTCGACCGGCTTGATGTCAGGCAGCAGCTTCACGCCCAGGTAAGGTGTGAATACGACTGCGACGACCCAGGAAGCAATCAGCGCGATGCCGACGATCCAGAACATGTTGCTGGTGTATTCGCCCGCCGTGGACTGGGCAAAACCGTTGGGCATGAAGCCCACTGCCGTGACCAGCGTGCCGGCAAGCATGGGCGCTGCGGTATGGCTCCAGGCGTAGGCCGACGCCTTGATACGGTCGTAGCCTTCCTCCATTTTCACCACCATCATTTCGATGGCGATGATCGCGTCATCCACCAACAAGCCCAGCGCCAGAATCAGCGAGCCCAGGGTGATGCGGTCGAAGTTTTTCCCCGTGGCCTCCATGACCACAAACACGATCGCCAGGGTCAGCGGTACTGCAGCAGCCACCACCACCCCCACTCGCCAGCCCATGCTGAGGAAGCAGACCAGCATCACCACCAGCAGCGCGACAAAGAACTTGATCATGAACTCGTCGACCGATGAAGCGATGTTCACAGACTGGTCAGTGACCTTGGAAAGCGTCATGCCCAGCGGCATGGCCGCGTTGATGCTGGCAGTCTCGGCATCCAGCGACTTGCCGAGGTCCAGCCCGTTCCAGCCGTCGCGCATCACAACGCCCAGCAACAATGCGGGCTCGCCCTGGCTGCGAACCATAAACGTTGCCGGGTCTTCATAACCGCGTTCGACGGTCGCGACGTCCGACAGCTTGAGGGTTCTGCCCTGCACGACAATCGGCGTATTGCGGATTTTTTCGAGCTTGTCGAACGCGCCGTCCAGACGAAGAAACACCTGAGGACCATGGGTCTCGATGGAGCCCGCCGGCGTCAGCACGTTCTGAGTATTGAGCGCAGCGAAAATGTCCTGCGGCGAGACACCCAGCGTCGCCAGACGCTCGTGGGAAAACGACACGAAAATGCGCTCGGCCTGTTCGCCGACGATATTGATCTTCTTCACACCGGGCACGTGCAGCAGCCGTTGGCGAAGTGCTTCGGCATCGCGCACCAGCAGCCGCTGCGGCTCACCCTTGGCCTTCAAGGCGAAGAGCGCAAAGGTCACGTCCGAGAACTCATCGTTGACCATCGGACCGATGACGCCTGCCGGCAACGTCTTGGCGGCATCGTCGATTTTCTTGCGTGCCTGATAGAACTCTTCCTGCACTTGGGACGGCGGAGTCTTATCCAGCAGCGAGACCATGGTGAACGCAAGACCCGCGCGAGTGTAGGTCTCGCTTCGGTCGTACCACTTCAGCTCCTGCATGCGCTTTTCAAGCGGCTCGGCAACCTGATCCTGCATTTCCTGCGCGGTCGCGCCGGGCCATGCCGAAATGATCGTCAGTTGCTTCACCGTGAACGGCGGGTCTTCCGCACGCCCCAGCTTGAAGAATGAGAGCGTCCCGGCAATGCCGATCAGGAAGATCAGAAAGAGCGTGATGGACCGCTCGCGAACGGCCAGCGCCGAGAGGTTGAAACGGCCCGTGCTCATGGCTTCGCTCCGGCAACGACATCACGCGGCTGCAGTATCAGCACTTCTTCGCCTTCGTGAAGCAGATGGGCACCGAGCGCCACGACGTGATCGCCTGGCTTCAAGCCACCTGTCACCCGGGCTGAATCGTCGCTCAGGCCCAGCAACTGCACGCCGCGCCACGACACTTTTGCCGGTGTCCCGGTGATCACCCACACGCCCGCTCCCTGCCCTGCATCATGCAGCGCGCCAATGGGCACGGCGAGCGCTTGCACGGAGGTTTTGCCATCATCGATGTCAAGCGTGACGGTCGAACCCAACGGAGCGACGGCATTGGCACCGTCGAGTACGTACCGCGCCTCAAAGGTCCGGGTCAGCGGATCGGCCGAATCGGACAGCAGCCGCAGTTTCGCGGGGACCACGTCGGCGTCGTTTCCGTACATCCGCGCCTGCGCCTGGGAACCGACGGCGGGCCGCACTGTTTCCGGCAAGTGGACAATGGCCTCACGCTGACCCGATTTGGCCAGCCTGACCACCGGTTGCCCTGCGCTGACGACCTGTCCGGGTTCGGCCAGCGTATCAACCACAACCCCGTCGGCATCGGCCAGCAACACCGCATAGCCGGTGGCGTTGCGTGCGACAGCAGCCTGCGCCTGCGCAGCGCTGAGCTCGGCCCTGGCCGTATCAGCCAGCGATTTGATCCGGTCGTAAGCCGACGCGGAAATGGCGCCGGCAGCGACCAGATCCCGGTTACGCGCTTCGTCGTCTGCCGTCTGTCTGGCACGCGCCACGGCAGCTGCCACAGACTGTTGCTGGGCTTGCGCTTGAAGGCCGAGGTCGACCGGGTCCAGACGCATCAGCGGCTGGCCGCGCTTGACCGTCTGCCCCGTGTCCACGAGACGTTCCAGAATCTTCCCGGAAACGCGGAACCCCAGATCGCTCTGCACACGAGCGACCACCACGCCTGTGAACGAACGCGCGCCGTCACTGGCGCTCGCGACCGCAGCGCTTCTCACCAACGGAGGTTGCGTACGAGGATCGCGCACGCTCGAAGAGTCGCCACACGCGGTCAGAACGAAAGGCAGAGCACAAACGGCGAGCGTTGCAGGTATGAGCCGGAGCATGGGATCCCTAACTTTTAAAAGTGAGCAGGAATCCGATTCTCTAGATAGTGACCAATTTAGTCAATAGTCACAAACTCAGGGAGCGAGGCTTCTCAGTATCAGCGCGGACAGGTGAACAGGCGCTGTGGCGACGATTTCCAGGTTGTACTGCAACTGGACCGGGCTGATGTAAGGGCGCATGACCAGATGAATGGCCTGAACGGTTTCATCGAGTGGCGTCTTGCGCTCGAACTCGCCGGACTCACGCCCTTCCAGAACGATCTGCTGGATCAGCTCTCGCAAACGGGCGTCGTGCGCTTGTGCGGACGGCCACTTGTCACGGGTGGCGACGGCGGCAATGTCGTGCAGCTTGCGGTCGTGAAAGAACAGATCGCTGCCCGCCTCGACCACTGCGCGGAACAGGCGTCGCAGCTTTTCCGAGGCCGTTGGCGCGTCGGCGATGGCAGCGTCGACGATGGTCATGATCATGGCCAGGCGATTGGAACAGATCACCTCACCGATAGCCTGCTTGGAATCGAAGAACTTGTAGATGTAGGCCTTGGAAAAGCCAATGGCCTTGGCCAGGTCGGATACCGTGGTTTTCTCGAAACCGTAGTGACCGAAATGCTCGGTGGCCGCTTCCACGACCTGATCGCGAACGCTGTGGTCGGACGGTCCGCGTGATGGGGTCGTATCAATGTGCTTAGTCATGTTTCCAGCTTAGCTCCGCAAGCCTTGATTGACAACAAGTGACCAAATTGTAATATGGTCACACCTGTTCATTCCAAGGAAATCTCAATGCGCCCGCTCTCCACGTACGCACTACTGATGAGTGCCAGCCTGATGGCGGGCTGCGCCGTAGGTCCGGATTACCAGCGTCCGGACGCTCCTGTGTCGGCTCATTATCTGGCTCGACCCGATGCAAGGCCGGATTCTACAGGGCTCCCGCTGGATAATGCGGTCTGGTGGCAGAGTTTTGCCGACCCGTTGCTGAATGAATGTGTTTCCAGTGCGCTGGCGCAGAACCTCACTCTGGCTCAGGCCACCGCGCAACTGACTCAGGCGCGTGCAGGACTCAGCGCCGCCACGGCAGCGCTGTTGCCATCGGGCAATGTCAGCGGTCAGGCTTCTCGCGCCTATCAGTCAGTCGAAACGCCACTCGGGCAGGTGCTGAATTCAACCCCGGGCTTTGACCGCTATGGCAATGCGTACGAAGCCAACCTCAATGCAGCCTGGGAACTGGACGTGTTCGGCGGATTGAGGCGCGGCCGCGAAGCCGCGCTGGCTGACTATCAGGCATCCGAGGCAGGCGTTGCGGCAACACGGTTGGCGGTTGCGGCGCAGACGGCCGACACCTACATCACGATTCGCGGGCTGCAGACACGACTGGACATTGCGCAACGGCAGGTCAAGACCCGGCAGGATCTGCTGGAGAAGGTGCAGATGCTTTATGACAGAGGCCTGTCGCCCGAGTACGAACTGCGCCAGACCGAAGGCGAACTTGCTCAGGTTCAGGCAACCGTACCGGTTCTTCAGTCAGGACTGGACGCCGCCATGAACGCCCTCGACGTCATGCTGGGCGTGCCACCCGGCACCAACCGCACGAAACTGGCGGCGGCCAAACCGATCCCGACCGCCCCGCAACTCATCGCGACCGGAACACCTGCCGATCTTTTGCGCCGTCGACCAGACCTCATGGTTGCTGAACGTCGCCTTGCCGCCTCCAGCGCCCGTATCGGTGTGGCGGTCAGCGAGTACTACCCCAAGCTCTCGATGAGCGCCCTGCTCGGCAGTGCGACAGCGGTGTCCAGCGGCAACCTGTTCAGCAGCGGTGCCAGCCAGTCGGCGGGCGTACTGGGGCTGCGCTGGAGGCTGTTCGATTTCGGTCGCGTAAATGCGCAGATCAATCAGGCCAAGGGAGCCGAGGCAGAAGCGCTGGCTGCTTATCGACAGTCTGTTTTGCGAGCCACCGAAGATGTCGAGAATGCGTTTTCGTCGCTGATCAATCGCACCACTCAGACGAACATTCTCAGCCGGGGCGAAAAGGCCCTGACCGCTGCAAGGCAATCGTCCTTCGCGGGCTATCGGAACGGGGCGGCCAGCCTGATCGACGTGTTGCGCGCCGACGAAACAATGCTCCAGACGTCGGACGCCAGAGCCCAGGCCCAGACTGAAACCGCCCGTGCCGCCGTGGCTGCCTTCAAGGCACTCGGCGGTGGCTGGCAAACGCCGGAGCCGGAGGTTGCTGTCCAATAACATGCCTGTGTGACGCCACGACCTATCAGAGGCCGATGGATAGAATCGAACTGCACATTTTCTCGCCCGTTGGGCTCCAGACCAGGCGGCCGGGTCTATGCTGCACTCGACTGCTCATTCGTTCTGAATGATCGAACAGCCCATCAGGCAGGTCATGTGAATTATTCGACACTGATTTCGGTGCTGTTGTGTCTGTTGCTCAGCGCACCAGCCAGAGCCGACCACTACCAGGTCGTGACGGAAGAATGGCCGCCTTACAACTATTCAGAGAATGGTCAGATTACCGGCATGACCACCGAGATTGTCCGGGCCATCATGAAGGTCACCGGCCACGATCTCACCATCGTGCTGGCGCCCAGCATGAGGGCGAGTCTCATATTGAAGATGCGACCGAGAACAATCATGTACTCAATGTTTCGCACGCCGGAGCGCGAGCATGTGTACAAATGGGTCGGCCCTATCCTGGAAGAGGCGATACACCCTTATCAATTGGCAGCCGCACCACCGGTCACCTCTCTCGAACAACTGCTGCATGCGCCGCAGATCACCACCCGGCACGCAGGTCTGCTGCCCGATATGCTGCAGTCACTGGGCTTCAAAAACCTCGACAAAAGCGCCACCGAAAGCGTACAGCTCTACCGAATGCTGCTGAGCGACCGCACTGCAATCATCATCGGCGATACCGATGCAGGCGTTGCCTACCAGAGCCGACAACTGAACATCGCTCCCGGAACCCTGCGGCAAATACCTATCGAACTGTATCGTTCATCGCTGTACATCGCCTTCAGCCGCGATTGTGAAGACGATGTGGTTGACTCCTGGTCCAGCGCACTGGAAACCCTGCGTCAGTCAGGTGAACTGGAGCGTATTCAGCGAAGGTACACGCAGCCGGCACCGCAGTGAACATCATTGATGCGTCGACAGCCCGCCCACCATGGTGACAAAAACTGTCCCTGTCGCTGTGTAGTGTCGTCCCCACATTCACCGGGGAAGACATCTCATGAAACGCATTCAATACAGCAAGTACGGCGGTCCGGAGTTAATGCGGCTCGAAGACTTCGAGCTGCCCAGCCCCGGAAAGGACGAAGTGGCGGTGCAGGTCAAGTACGCCGCCATCAACCCGATCGACTGGAAACTGCGCAATGGGGCGATGAAGATCGTGACGGGCAAAGCGTTCCCGCGCGCCATGGGCATGGACTTCTCAGGCACCGTCATCGCAGTCGGCGCGAATGTCACCAGGCTCAAGGTGGGCGATGCAGTGCTGGGGCTGGCGCGCTTCAAGGAAAGCGGCGCGTTTGCTCAGGCCGTCGTGACCAGGGAAGCCTTTCTGGCCAAAAAGCCCGACTCGCTCTCGTTCGAGGATGCCGCCTGCATTGGTACGCCGGGTATCACGGCCTGGAACGGACTGGTCGACAAGGCAAAGCTGCAGGCCGGCCAGCATGTGTTCATCAATGGCTGCTCGGGAGGCGTCGGCGAAGCGGCTGTGCAGATCGCGCGTTATTTCGGTGCCACGGTCTCGGGCAGTTGCAGCGCCAAGGATATCCAGAAGGCCAAGGCACTGGGTGTGGATGCGGTTTACGATTATCGGACGACGCCTGTTTCAGCCATCAGCACCCGTTTTGATGGGGTGCTGGACACCGCTTCCACACTGAGCGTATCGCAAGGCCTGTCGATGTTGCGATCCGGCGGCGTATTCCTTGACCTGAACCCCGGCCCCGGCAAATTCATACGTGCCCTCTTCGACCGCAGGCTGAAGCCCATCATAGGTTCGCCACGCGTGGAGATTCTGGATAAGCTGGCCGAAGCCGCCAGCCTGGGCAGATTCAGGATTCCGGTGGGTGAAGTGGTTCCCTTGAGCAGCGCGATCAACCTGATCACCGACATTGAACAACGACGCAAACTCGGTGGCAAAGGTGTCATCGCGATGGAGTAGGCATGGCCAGAAGTCATCGTTTGTTTGAATTGATGCAAGCGCTTCGCCGACATCGCAGAACCGTCTCAGGCGCGTCTCTTGCGCAGGAACTGGGCGTCTCGCTGCGCACCATCCGCCGCGACGTCGCAACGCTGCAAGGCATGGGGGCCGACATCGATGGCGAACCGGGCCTGGGGTACATCCTCAAACCCGGTTTTCTGCTGCCTCCGCTGTCGTTCACGGAGGAGGAAATTCAGGCGCTGATGATGGGTGCGCAGTGGGTCAGCCGCCAGACCGACGACAAATTCGCCTTCGCCGTGAAAAACGCTCTGGCCAAGATCAGTGCCGTTCTGCCAGTGGAAATGCGGCCGACGCTGGACGACGAGACGTTCTACATCAGCACACCTTTCAGTGTGTCATCCAGCATCGACCTGAGCGAAATACGCCGTGCGCTGCGTGATCAGTGCAAGCTGAGCATCACGCTTTCGATCGAACATACGCCCAGGGATCCGCAGACCATCTGGCCGATCATGCTCGGTTTTATCGAATCCAGACGTCATCTGGCGGCATGGTGCGAAGGCGACGGCAAGTACCGGATTATCAACATGGACGATATTACAGAAGCGCACGTCCTGACCGAACGCTACACACGCAACCGCCGCCAGATGATCAAGGAGTGGCGTGCGCTGGAGGTACTGCCGTGCAACGTCCGGGGCGAGAGCTGCTGACGCGGGCGTCAGCATAATCGCTCCTGCTCCTGCATTCCTCTGATTGCCAGAAAGTCATAGCACGCTGGGGCTACAGCTCTATAAAAATTCAGGCCTCACGTAAACCAAGATCATCCATCTTCATCAAGCATAAGCGGCAGTGTACATTCAGGAAAAGATGACGGTTTCTGATGAAAATCGCCTTGAAGACTCTCTATCACTTCAGGACTGCTCAGCACCCCTAAATAAAAAGCCGCCGCCCAGTTACTGGCGTCAGCATGACCTCCATACTCCTCTAGGCGGGTTTCAAAAGACTTTTTAATATTACAACCCTTTTCGCGAACCAGTCGCCCCCATCGCTTATACTGGTGTTCGCAATACGCCACAATCCGCTTCGGCACTTTCAAAGAACTCAAGTGCAATTTTATTCGATTGGCATCCTCTTCACTGGTAGACTTTTCAATGCTGAAGCGAGGCTTAAACAATGGCTTTTCATGCTCAATTGTTATATCAACATCAAAGCGAACCGCCGACAGTGCTGCACTGTACATGGGATGAAGAAACAGAGCCTGCCGCTTATTACTGCAATAATAGCGGTGCCCTTTAATAGGCGCACAATCACGGCATTGGGGAACCAGGTTGTTTGAGAATATCGCGAATTCAGGCCACTTCTCTTTAGGTATGAAGTGGTCCAACGTCTCGGGAGGGGACGGATACCCACAATAAGGGCACTCGTCAAGCTGGTGATCAGCGCGACGCAACTTAAAGCTTCCACGAAGTGCTGCAGGCGGATTTAAATAAAACTCCTTCAGGACCTGAGCGGTTAGATCTATCCGGGAAGGCGTCGGCGCCGTTTTATAATCATCAATGACAGCGTCAAACTTCCGATAATGCTCACGCAGGGTAAATTTCAGATAATACAATAACTTTGCATTGTCTTTTTCTGAAAAAATTGCTTGATCCAGCCAAGCACAATCTGTTCTGACTCGCAGTGAAGAGAGGTATTTCATTCCGCTCTCCGCTCAATTTCAATGTCCGCCCCATCCTCATCGTCTTCAACTTTTGCTGTCAAGTAAGCCAGTGCTTCATCCCCCACATCCGGCCCTAGTTTTTCCAACGCAGCTTCGGGACTGCTAAACGTTTTCACCGCAATATCGAGTGCATCCTCATAGGGCTTGCGTATTTCGTAATCATCGAATGCCAACCCCATAATGACTTCGACCGTTTGACCAAATGTCTCAACACTGGGCCTGGATACCTCTGTGCGCCCGTTGACCTTACGCAGTATGGAAATGCCGGATTGTTCAACCTCCCTTGCCAAAATGGATGAATGCGTAGCGATAATAGCATTTGACTTGGTCGCTATAAGCAGCTGCTTAAGCATATCAAGCAGGCCCACTTCCATTGCGGGATGAAGGTAAAGCTCCGGCTCATCAAGTATTAATAGGCTCTCTCCATCGACCTCTGCCACCAGGCTGGGCAACAGATAAGAATAAATGGTTTGTCCCGAACTAAGCGACACCACCTCACCGTCGTTGAGAAAACGAATGCCTCGTGCATAATCCAAATCTCCTCTGCCCGCCAGCTCATTTCTCAACGCATCATCTTTTTCTTTAAGTACAATCGACTCTCCACCCGAAGCGTTAAGCTCAATGGCGTCAAATTCTATTGATCTCTTTAACGTCTGGAACAGCAAATTGAAACGACCAACGGCGGACCACTGATTTTCCATATCGTATTGAAGAATCCGGTGCACCGCTCGAGCGCTGCTTTCCTTGGGCCACTCAAGTGAAAACGTACCCTTGGGGTCCCTGAACCCTAAATAGACATACTCGTTAACAAGACGGCGACGACGCTCTTGCTCATCTTTGGACGCCAGCTCATTTTCCGGGGAGGTCTCACGTGGCGGCGAGGCTTCAGCTCCCAGCGCGATGGAGAGTTCGCTCTCTGTTTTGAAAGACTCAAAAGGCGAATAGGCAGCCACGACAACCTTGTGAAAAAAAGGCCAGCTTTCTGTATGCTGTCTAACGCCTGTCAGGGTATCCACTAAATGCCGCAATATATGGCTTTTGCCAACGCCGTTACGTCCAACCAGAAGATTTATATTTGTCGGACCTAACGTTCTTCCGTTATCAAAGTTAAAATTCAATACATCAAAACAGTCTGTCAGCCCGCCGAGAGAAAACGAAAAACTGTCTTGCGCCTCGTAGCTACCCAGCGCTATCTGGTGTCCTTTTTTCAGAATAGCCTTGGCCATACTGCTTCGAAAAAGTGACGAATCAAAACCACCCCATGCAGAATAGTTCTTATAACTATCGTAGTTGTAGCTTCCGTCACATATTTTGCGCAGGTACTCCACCGCCTCTGTTTTAAGCCGCAGCCCCACTCGACGATAGTAGTCTATATCCGACGCTAACGAGACGACGTTCTGTGGATTCAGAAGATCTGTGATTCGGCGACTGCGGCCGACTTGATCTGTGGATAACAAGAAATAATCGGATGTATTCTTGTAATCTTTCACCAAGATTTTGGTTCGGCCCAACGGCTCACGCACACCCGCCACCACGCGATGAACCTGAAACGTCACTGTGTAGTTATAATCATCCCACGGTTGGGGATAGGAAGTACCGACATGGTCTTGTAGTAGATGGATACCGTCGATCGAATCAAAATCAAAATCTGTCGAATAAAAAAAATCAAACCCTGACATTCCCCGTATCTCCGTATACTTGTCAGCAGTGGACTCACTGTCTCAAGTAGAGGATACATCAGGTTCTCTAAAAAACTCCAATCAAGTCGGCAACTTTGCTGGGGCGGAGCAAACGCGTCGTATCCATGTCATCCGACAATGATCAGTCGAACTGGGATCCTCAGCCCATTACGACGTCCAACATCACTGTAAGGCTATAGTTTCCCTGCCCGATAGCGGAAACCCTCAGCCATCACCCTGCCCCTCAAGCCATGAACAGAACAGCTGCACCGTTTCATCGGCCAGTTTTTCGTCGGGCACGTAGGCGCAGTAGCTGCGCGACTTAAGGCGCGGCCCGGTAAAAGGCATCACCAGCCGCCCGGCCTGCAGGTCGCTGGCAACCAGCGCGGCGGGCCCCATCGCGATGCCCAACCCATCGATGGCAGCCTGCAAGGTCAGATAGAAATGGTCGAACACCACACCTGCGGCTGGCTTCAACGCAGGGATACTGGCACTCGCCAGCCAGTCCGGCCACAGCCTTGGCAGGCTCGAGGTATGTAACAGCGTGTGGCGTCTCAGGTCCTCGGGGGTATTCAACGGCAGTCGCTTCAGAAGCGCCGGGCTACACACAGGAATTCTGTCTTCACGCAGGAATACCCGGGTCCGATAGCCATAAAGTGTGTCCGGCCCACCCCGAATGATGAGATCGTAAGGCTCCTTCAGACTTTCCACGGACTTGTTCGAGGTGTGCACCTGCACATCGATGCCCGGATGACTGGCGCGAAACGCATCAAGTCGCGGCACCAGCCAGCGCAACGTGAAGGTCGCAAGCGCGTTCACCAGCAACGTACGAGGGGCCGGATCAGGCAAGCCGAACCTCGCTGTCACCAGTGCGATCCGCTCCAGCAGCGGCCCGATCTCAGCAAGATAGGCTCTGGCAGCTGTGGTCAGAATCACCCGACGATTGTGTCGTTCGAACAATGCAGAACCCAGCCAGTCCTCGAGCAGACGAACACTCTGACTGATCGCTCCGGACGTGACATGCAGTTCGGCTGCGGCCTCCTTGAAACTGCCCAGACGGCCAGCCGCCTCGAAAGCGCGCAATGCATTGAGCGGGGGCAATTCTCGTTTCATTCGCAATAGCTACGCTAACGTGAGCAGCCAATTTATCTGGTTTGTCAGGCGGTACCAAGATAGATATTTTGCCGAGCAGATAAACACTGCCTTTGCTTCTGGCGCCTCCTTCGCACTGCCGACTCGGAAAACACCATGCTCAGTTACGCAGGCGGTCTGGTTCTACTCGCTGCCGTGCTTCATGCAGGCTGGAACGCGATGCTGCACGGCAACCGCGACCGCCATCTGTCCATGGCCTGGATGGGCATCATGATCGCGTCCGTGTCGACCGTCGCGGTCGTGATACTGCCCTTGCCAGCGGCCGGAGCCTGGCCCTATCTGATCGCCTCCGGGCTGGTGCACATCGTCTACAACATCAGTCTGGTGCGCTCGTATCGCAACAGTGATCTGGCAGTGGCCTACCCGATCGCCCGGGGTTCCTCGCCCCTGCTCGTCACCCTCGGGGCCGCACTGTTCGCCAACGAAACGCTAAGCGTTGTGCATGTTCTGGGGATTGTCATGATATCGGGCGGCATTCTTACGCTCGCCTTCCTTGACCGGCATGTCTCCCGCTCCGGCGTGCTTGCGGCACTTGCCACAGGCGTGCTGATCGCGCTCTACACCGTGATCGACGGCATCGGCGTGCGGCAATCGGAGGGTCAGGCGCTGGCCTACACCGCCTGGATGTTCATGTCGTTCTGGGCGATGCCGTTGTTGTTTGTGGCGAGCCGCGGGATCAACGAACTGGCCGCGTCCTTGAAAAAGCACCCGTCTGCCGTCAGCTCCTCGGCACTCGGCGGGCTGGTGTCCATCGCCGCCTACGGCATTGTCATCTGGGCCATGCAGTCAGGCGCCATGGGCGGCGTGTCGGCCTTGCGCGAGACCAGCGTGGTGTTCGCGGCGCTGATCGGGAAGATGTTTCTGGGCGAAGAGATGAGTACGAAGCGCTGGGCTGTTTGCGGACTGGTGGCGGCCGGGGCCATTTGTCTTGGGCTCTAAGCCAACAGCTCAGTGATCCAGCGAATCTGCCGCTCGATCTCCTGCAACTTCTCTTCAGGCACGCCCTGTTTTGCACGGGCGAAACTGGTCAGGGTTTTCTGCCGCTGCTGCAGCAAACGCTGCCACTTGGCCAGGAATGCCGGGCTGCGTGTCTGCAGTTGTAACGGGCCGAAGTACAGCTCTTCTGCGGTGTAGGTCACCGGGCCGGTGCGCTCGGCGATGATGATTTCATAGTCGAAGCGGTTCTCACGCAGCACTTCTTCACAGACGATGCGGTAACCGTTGTCCATCAGCCATTGGCGCAACGGTTGCTCGCCACCGTTGGGCTGCATGATGAGCAACTCAGTGCCGCTCAAACGTGCTTTGCCAGCGTCGAGGATGTCGCGAATGGTCTCGCCGCCCATGCCGCACAGGCTGATCGCGGTAATGCCGTCGTCCGGCTCGATGGCTGCAAGACCATTGGCCAGGCGCACAGTGATCCGTTGTTCAAACCCGTTTTCACGCACAACGCGCTGGGCCGAGTAAAACGGCGTGACAGCGACTTCGCCCGCAACCGCAGCAGCAACCACGCCACGACGCATCAGTGCCACCGGCAGATAGCCGTGATCCGAACCGATATCGGCCAGCCGCGCATCGGCGGGCACGTGCGCTGCCACGCGCTCCAGGCGCACGGACAATGTCTGTTCGTTCAACGACAACCCCTTTCATCAAAACGTCCGCACGCACGGGCCGGATCGGGGCGCGATTCTGTCGGGGTATGACGTGGATTTCAACTGCACGGCTTTCATATGCATTCCTCTTGCAGCACAAAGAACCGCCGGGTGCTTGAAAGCAGTGCGCCAGGCTTGTGCGTATTCGTAAGCCGCGTAGTTGAGGTCAGTCTGGCTGTGGCCCAGCGCGCGATGCCCCGGCTCCCGGTGCTTCGAACGATCAAGCCGCCTTCCACAGCCTGGTGTTTTTACAGGACGTTATCTTTCCGACAATCCGTCACCACAACGGCAGTGTGTAACTCACGATCAAACGCGTTTCATCCAGATCGTTGCCGAAGTTGGAACGGACCGTGGCGTTCCTGAGCCTGAGGCCCACATTCTTCAACGAGCCACTCTGGATGACGTATGCCAGATCAGTGTTGCGTTCCCACTCCTTGCCCGTATTACTGCCTGCAACCAGAGCGTTATCGCCGCTGACATAGCGGGACATGAACGTCAGTCCGGGAATGCCCAGTGCGACAAAGTTGTAGTCGTAGCGCAACTGCCAGGACTTTTCCTGCGTGTTGGCGAAGTCGTTGATCTGAACGAAGTTCACCAGATACGGATCGGAGTTGGCAATATAAGGAAACGGATCGTCGCCGCTCATGCGCTGATACGCGGCCATGAACACGCTGCTGCCCAGCGTGTAGGACACCTGCCCGTTGGCAGCGCGGTTGTCGAGGTGACGAAAGTTACCGTCCTCGGTACTTTTCGAATAACGCAGGTCAAACTTCAGTGACTGACGATCCGCAAGCGGAATCTCGTAAACAACGCCACCGTAGTACTGCCGATAAACATTCTCCAGATTGCCGTAATACAGACTGGTGCTCAGCGTCTTGCTAAAACTGTAAGTGCCACCGCCAAAAGTAAAGTCATCACTGGTACCGCCAATGCGGTTGCCGGTGAAGTCCTGATAGTTAGAGGAGCTGTTGAACTTGATCTGTTCCAGCTTGCCACCCTGCAGGCTGAGATTGCTGATATCTTTCGACGTCAGCATTGCACCTTCGAAAGTGGCGGGTAACAGGCGCGTGTCATTGCTCGACACCACCGGACTGCGAAACGCCAGAGAGCCGACCCTGAGTATCGTCTCGGAAACTTTCGCCTTCGCCGTCAACTCAAGTTTCGAGTATTCGTCCTGCGAGCCACGGCCGTTTCTGGAGCTGAGGTCAGCAGGAAGCAGCCCCGTGCCGCCTGATCCGTCCCCACCGTCCAGCTTCAGGCCCAGCATGCCAAGCGCATCGAGACCGAACCCCACCGTACCGGCGGTGTAACCGGACTCGACCCTGAACAGCGCCCCTTGCGCCCATTCCTTCGCCGAGTCCCGCTGAGCGGTCGGCGGTCCGTTACGAAAGTCCCGATTGAAATAGAAGTTGCGCAACTCCATGCTGGCCTTGCTATCGGCAATGAAATCCGCCGAGGCCAACAATGGGTACGTCAGTGCACAAGTACTGATTAAGCAAAAAGCCTTATTGATCGACATTCCCGTCATGCTCCGGATAAGGGCAGATTGAATCGGTTGGTTTTATTTTTATAAGCCGTGCGGTGGTGCGTGAAACGAATTTCTGGCGGCAGGACGCAACAGCCGGGTCATTGACCCGACTGTGTTAGTACCGAAAGAAGGTGTTGCTGATCAGCTATCGGTGTTGATGCGCCCGATCTGGAACTTTGCGTTCAGATAACTTCCGGGCTGTTCGGTAATCTGCAGTTGACCGGCACAGGGCGCCAGAACCGATGTTTCCATTTTCATCGCTTCCACCACTGCGATGACCTGACCGGCCTCCACCGACTCACCGTCCTTGGCCACCCAACTGTGCAGATTGCCTGCGACCGGCGTCAGGACAGCCTGTGGATCTACCGCTTCGGCCGATCCAGGTGCGACCACCGCCTCATTTGCCCCCACGCTGACGCCACGCAGCAGCGCTGCCGGCAGACCCAGTTCATGGCGCTTGCCGTCGATCTCGACGAAGGTACGCAAGACGCCTGGATCAGCCGACTCGACGCTGCGCGGGGCCAGGGTGATCTGCTCGGCAAAGTCTGTCTCGATCCAGCGGGTGTGCACGTCGAATGTGTCGGCGGCAGTGAAGTCGTCATGGTCCATGACCGCGCGATGGAACGGCAACACGGTTGCCACGCCCTCGACACGAAACTCGGCCAGCGCACGGCGGGCACGACGGATCGCCTGCTCGCGGGTGGCACCCGTGACGATCAGTTTGGCGATCATCGAATCGAAATTAGGCGACACACGAGAGCCCTGCTCGACGCCGGTTTCCAGACGAACGCCCGGACCGGACGGCGGTTGAAATACGTCGATGGAGCCAGGCGTCGGCAGAAAGCCGTTACCCGCATCCTCGGCGTTGATACGAAATTCAAAGCTGTGGCCACGCGGAACCGGTGTGCCCTCAAACGACAACGGCAGACCGTCAGCCACGCGCAGTTGCTCGATCACAAGGTCAATGCCGCTGGTTTCTTCGGTAACCGGGTGCTCGACCTGCAAGCGGGTGTTGACCTCAAGGAAGGACAGCGTGCCGTCGGCGCTGAGCAGAAACTCCACCGTGCCCGCACCGACATAGCCCGCCTCGGCGCAGATGTCGCGGGCCGAGTCATGAATGCGCTGACGCAGCGCGTCATCCAGATAAGGCGCAGGCGCTTCTTCAATCAGCTTCTGGTTACGGCGCTGCAACGAACAGTCGCGGGTGCCGGCCACCACAACACGACCGTGGCGGTCTGCGATGATCTGCGCTTCGATATGGCGCGGCTTGTCCAGAAAGCGCTCGACGAAGCATTCACCGCGCCCGAACGCCACCACCGCTTCACGCACGGCCGACTCATACAGTTCGCTGACTTCATCCAGTTTCCACGCCACTTTCAGACCGCGACCGCCGCCGCCGAACGCAGCCTTGATCGCAATCGGCAGGCCGAACTGTTCGGCAAAGGCGACCACTTCGCGGGCGTCGTTGACCGGGCCTTCAGTACCGGCCACCAAGGGCGCACCGACTTTCTGGGCGATGCGTCTGGCCTGGACCTTATCGCCCAGCGCATCGATGGTGCTCGGGTCCGGGCCGATCCAGGTCAGGCCTGCATCGATCACGGCGCGGGCGAAATCGGCACGTTCGGACAGAAAACCATAGCCTGGATGAACAGCGTCGGCACCGGCACGAGCCGCCACCGCAAGCAGCTTTTCGATGTTCAGGTAAGTGTCGGCAGGCCGCTCGCCATTCAGCCCATAAGCCTCGTCGGCCTGGCGTACGTGCAGCGCATCGATGTCGGCGTCGGCATACACCGCCACCGAAGCCACGCCATAGTCGCGGCAGGCGCGGGCGATACGGATGGCAATTTCGCCACGGTTGGCAATCAGAACCTTTTTCATTGGTTATTGGTCTCGTCTGAAAGAGCTGGGCACACGGGCTGGAACGCGCCCAGCGGATTGAAGCGAATGCGGGAGTTGATCGGAATCTGACCGGCCAGATCCAAGTGATGCGGCGCCACCACGGCAATCACCGGATAGCCACCGGTCAACGGGTGGTCCGCCAGAAACAGCACCGGCTGGCCACTGGGCGGCACCTGGATAGCGCCAACGGCAGTACCCTCGCTGGGCAGCTCGCCGTGAACCGAACGCTCCAGTGCCTGATCACCCGCCAACCGCACGCCGATGCGGTTCGATTGCGGCGTGACTTGCCAGGTCTGTCCGGCCAAAACAGCCTGAGCGTCTGCGGTGAACCAGTCACTGCGCGGCCCCATGACCACATCCAGCACAATCACCTGATCGGAACGAGGCATGTCGAACGGTTGTTCTTCGCTGAGGGACACCGACGCGCCGCCCGGCTTGTGATGAAAGCCAAGACGATCGCCGGATGTCAGCGGCGCAGGTCCGACCTGAGCCAATGTGTCGCTGGACAGGCTGCCCAGCACCGGTTCCTGCGTGAAGCCGCCGCGAATCGCCACATAGTTGCGCAGACCGGCAGAGGGCGAGTCGATACTCACTTGATCGCCCTCCTGCAGGGCGAACGGCGTGTAAAGCGCCGGGCGCAGCCGCAGGCCTTCGGCAGTGAGGACTTCCACAGCAGCGGTTGCGCCAGTGACGGCCGCCACGGTCTGGCCGTGACAGGTGAATGTCAGGCCGCCCATCAGCACCTCAAGGCAGGCGCTCGCCGGGTCGTTGCCCACCGCGCGGTTGGCGGCGCGCAACGCACCCCGGTCCATGGCACCGGAAGCTGAAACTCCCTGCCCTGCACGACCGGGACGTCCGAGGTCCTGAAACAGGGTCTGCAAACCCGGCGACAGCACTTCCAGATAGTTTTCAGTGGCGTGAGACGCCTGACGACGTACCGGTGTGGCTACAGAAACGGTTTCGGTGACAGGACCAACGTCTACAAAGCGCACCCGATAGCCCGGTTGCAGCAATGCAGGTTCGTCGCGCTCCAGATCCCACATCCGGGCGTCGGTGATGCCGATGATCTGCCAGCCGCCGGGACTGGCCTGCGGATAGACGCCGCTGAAACCGCCCGCCAGCGCCACGGCACCGGCAGGAATACGGGTGCGCGGCGTACTGCGGCGCGGCACCACAAATTCCGGGCCGCCACTCAGGTACGCAAAGCCCGGCGCAAAGCCACAAAACGCCACGTTGTAATCGCTGCCGGTATGGCGCCGGATCACTTCTTCAGGACTGATGCCCAGTTCGCGGGCGACGTCATCCAGGTCCTCGCCGTTGTAATGCACCGGGATTTCGATCAGCTTGCCCGCTGCGCGAGCCTTGCCATGCACGTCACGCGTGGCGATCTGCGCAGCAAGTGCTTCGCGGCTGACCGCGCCGGGACGAAAATGCACCAGCACTGTCCGGGCGGCGGGAACGAGTTCCTCCACGCCATGGATGGGCTGTTGCTGCAAAGAGTCGAACAGGGCAAGGGTCTCGTCCAGGTTCGCCAATTCAACCAGGAGCGCGTCCTGGCTGACCGGGTAGAAACGCATGATCCTCTCCTATACGTGGTAGTGGCTGTCGGGCACATCGGTGATGAACATGTAACCCGGTGCATGGGAAATCGCAAAAGGTACTCCGGACGCCATGACCACAGCCTGCGGTGTCACACCGCAGGCCCAGAACACCGGGACTTCGCCGGGTTTGACAGTAACGGCATCGCCGAAGTCCGGACGGGAAATGTCCGCGATACCCAGCAAACCAGGCTCGCCTACATGGACCGGAGCGCCATGCACGTTGGGATAGCGTGCGGTGATCTTGACGGCATCGGCCACCCGGTCCGCCGGGATGGGCCGCATCGAGACCACCGTTTCACCTTTCAGACGCCCGGCCGGACGGCAGAGGCGGTTGCTGCGATACATCGGCACGTTGCAGCCCTCGCTGATGTGACGCACATCGATGCCGGCTTCCAGCAAAGGGGTCTCGAAGGTGAAGCTGCAACCAATCAGAAAAGTGACCAGATCCGTATGCTCGGTCCAGAGATCCCGCACATCGGTCACTTCATCGGCCAGCTTGCCGTCGCGCCAGACGCGATACAGCGGAATGTCAGTACGCAGGTCAGCGCCCTCGGCCAGAACGGTGCTGTAACTGCCGGCCTCAGTGACGTCCAGAATCGGACAGGCTTGAGGATTGCGCTGAGCGAACAGCAGAAAATCGTAGGCCCATTCGCGCGGCAGGCAAATCATGTTGGCCTGGGTCAGACCCGGTGCATGGCCCGCAGTGGGAGACACCATGCCTTCGCGATACTGGGCACGGGCGGCAATGGCTGCCTGACGGGCGTCGTTGAAGGAATTCATGGCTGACCTCGGGTAAATGCACGAATGTTGACCCCTGCCTCAAGCAGACGTCGTTTGAGGGCGTGGGCGATATTCACCGCGCCCGGGCTGTCGCCATGCACGCAGATCGAATCGGCTTCCAGCTCGATCAGGCTGCCGTCCTCGGCCTCGATGACGCCATCGCGCACCAGACGCAACATGCGCGCGGTGATCAGCTCGACATCGTGCAACACGGCACCGGGACGCGAGCGGGACACCAGCGTGCCTTGAGCGGTATACGCCCGGTCCGCAAAGGCTTCGGACACACAGGTCAGACCCGCATCACGCGCCCAGCCGAGCAACTTCGAATTGGCGAGGCAGACCAGCTTGAGCTGCGGGTCGATGCGCAGGATCGCCTGAATCACCGCAGCCGCCTGAACCGGGTCGCCTGCGATGGTGTTGTACAGCGCGCCGTGAGGCTTGACGTAGGTCACTGTCGTCCCGGCGCTGCGGGCCAGGCCCTGAAGCGCACCGATCTGGTAGATGACATCGGCGGTGAGCTGCTCGGTCGGCACGTCCATGTTGCGCCGACCGAAGCCGACCAAGTCCGGATAAGCCACATGGGCACCGACGGCCACATCACGCGCTGCGGCGGCTTCCAGCGTGCGCAGTATTCCGGCCGGATCGCCGGCATGAAATCCGCACGCCACGTTGGCGCTGCTGACCACTTCGAGAATCGCCGCATCGTCGCCCATGCTCCAGGCGCCGAAGCTTTCTCCCAGGTCGCTGTTAAGGTCAATTGCACGCATCAGAAAATCTCCTTTGGATCAGGCCGCGCCGATGAAGGCAAAAATGGCGCCTGCCGATTTGTAAGCCATGAACCACGACAGCAGACAGGTCAGGATGCCCAGCACCAGCAGCCAGCGAGGATAGTGGTAGCCGTCCATGAGGTCCGAACGGCGCCAGCCCACGTACATGAAAATACTTAGGCCCAGCGGCAGGATAAGGCCGTTGAAACCACCTGCGAACACCAGCAGTGCCGCTGGCGGCTTGCCGATCAGCAGATACACCGCCATGCAGATGACAATGAAAGCCACGGTGGCGAGGTGACGAGCGCGCTCAGTGATCTTCCTGGAGAACACCGTTATGAAGGACATCGACGTATAAGACGCGCCGATCACACTGCTGATACCCGCCGCCCATAGCACCAGGCCGAACATCATCATGCCGATGTCGCCTGCTGCCGCCTGGAAGGCTTGGCCGGCAGGGTTTGCGCCCTTGCCAGACACGTCGATGACCACGCCGCTTGCCACCACACCCAGAATAGCGAGAAACAATATGTAGCGAGCGATGCCAGTGACCAGGATACCGGTCAGTGCAGCGCGGGATACGGCCTGAATGTTTTCCACGCCAACGGTGCCACGGTCAAGCAGACGGTGAGCGCCTGCATAGGTGATGTAACCGCCTACCGTGCCGCCCACGATAGTCGTAATCGAGGCAAAGTCGATGAAGTCAGGCCACACCGACTGACGCAGGGCCTCGCCCAGCGGCGGATGGGTCGCGAAGCAAGCGAACACGATCAGGCATATTTTCAGAATGCCCAGCCCCATCATGATCCGGTCCATCGCCACCCCTGCGCGATGAGACGAGAAGATCGCAATGGCGAGCAGCGCACTCAAGGCGCCCCCCCATTTGGGATCGAGGCCGGTCAGCGCATTCAAACCCAGACCTGCACCGGCAATGTTACCCAGCATGAACACCAGACCACCGCACAGCACCAACACCGTCAGCAAGTAGCCACTGCCCGGAATGGCAGCATTGGCCAGATCGGCCGCGCGCATTTTGGTCAGCGACACGATACGCCAGACGTTCAACTGGACCACGAAATCGATCAGGATCGACGCCAGAATACCAAACGCAAACGCTGCACCCAGCGTGGCGGTAAAGGTCGCCGTCTGAGTGAGGAAGCCTGGACCGATGGCGGACGTCGCCATCATGAATATCGCGGCGATCAACGAAGCGCGCCGGGCTTTCGTAAACTCTTGAGTGGTCTGTGTCACGGCAACATTCCTACGGTGAGTGATACCTGAGCAGAGCAATGAGCATGCCAATACTCAACCAATCAGCCTGAGATGTAGGTGCCAAGCGGAATTATTGTTGAACAATCCTATAGCTATTGATCACTCAATTGCACCAATTTGTTACTTCAAGAACCAGAGGCGCTACCTAATGAAGCACACAGCGCGCTTCTTTCTTGCCACGCACTAAGCTCTCAGGGAATATCGTCGCGGCTTTTCCCACCCTGGACCCCTTATGAACGACGCAGTACCCCCTTCTCCCGCCCGCACGCTGGGAGAATCCATCACTCAAGAAATTCGCAGGATGCTGGTCGAAGGCGAACTGGTGCCAGGTCAGCGCCTGTCCGAAGCGGCGCTGGCCGAGAATCTGGACATCTCGCGCAATACGCTGAGAGAAGCGTTCAGGGTGCTGACGCGCGAAGGCCTGCTCAAGCACGAACCCAATCGCGGCGTGACGGTGGCCGAGCCGGACATGGCCTCGATCATCGACATCTACCGCGTGCGCCGCTTCATCGAATGCAATGCCATTGCCCAGGGCTATCCACAGCACCCCGGAGCGCTGCGCATGCGTGAAGCGGTCGACGCCAGTGTGCGTGCGCGTGAAGCCAAGGACTGGGTGGCCGTGGGTACCGCCAACATGATGTTCCACCAGGGCATTGTCGAACTGGCCGACAGCCCGCGTCTGGTGGTGTTCTACGGACAAATCTCGGCGGAGCTGAGGCTGGCCTTCGGGTTGCTCAACGCGCCGGAGTTCCTCCACGTTCCTTACATCGACATGAACGCCGGGATTCTTGAATGCGTTGAAGCGGGCCAGTCTGAAAAGGCTACTGCGATGCTTGAGTCGTATCTGGTGCAATCGGAGCGGACGGTACTGGCTGCTTACGAGCGCAGCCTGAAACGGTAACCCGTAACCATTGGCGCGCCCTGGAACGTTCTGAGGAATCTGCCGGTGAACACAGTCGGCCCGTCACTTGTTGAACAAGACCTTTCCAGGCCGGAACCCGTCAGCCTTCGCGAAGCCTTCCGGTTCTGGCTCAAACTGGGCTTCATCAGCTTCGGCGGTCCGGCCGGGCAGATTTCAATCATGCATCAGGAGCTGGTGGAGCGCAGACGCTGGATCTCGGAGCGCCGGTTCCTGCATGCCCTCAACTACTGCATGTTGCTCCCCGGCCCGGAGGCGCAGCAGCTGGCGACCTACATTGGCTGGCTGATGCACCGGACATGGGGCGGTGTCATCGCCGGTGCCCTGTTTGTGCTGCCCTCACTGTTCATCCTGATCGCGTTGTCGTGGATGTACATAGCACTGGGTGATGTGCCTGTCGTGGCCGGACTTTTCTACGGCATCAAACCCGCCGTGACTGCCATCGTGGTGCAGGCGGCTCACCGGATCGGCTCGAGGGCTTTGAAGAACAACGCGCTATGGGCGATTGCAGCCGCGTCGTTCACCGCCATCTTCGCCTTCAATGTGCCGTTCCCCTTGATCGTGCTCGCCGCTGCCGTCATCGGCTACGCAGGAGGTCGCCTCGCGCCGGAGTACTTCCGCGTTGGAGGGCACACGACAGCGGACAAGACCTTTGGCGCGGCGTTGATCGACGACGACACACCGACGCCCGAACACGCCCGATTCAGCGCCTCGAAGCTGATGAAACTGATCGTGATCGGTCTGGTGCTGTGGACGCTGCCCATGGCGATACTGACCGCCCTTTTCGGCTGGACCGGCACTCTGACGCAAATGAGCTGGTTCTTCACCAAGGCGGCGTTGCTGACCTTCGGCGGTGCCTACGCGGTGCTTCCCTACGTGTATCAGGGCGCAGTCGGACATTTCGGATGGCTGACGCCGACCCAGATGATCGACGGGCTGGCACTGGGTGAAACCACGCCAGGACCGTTGATCATGGTGGTGGCCTTCGTCGGATTTGTCGGTGCCTACGTGATGCAGGTCTTCGGGCCGGATCAAGTGTTTCTGGCAGGTGCGGTCGCCGCCGCACTGGTGACCTGGTTCACCTTCCTGCCGTCGTTCCTGTTTATTCTGGCGGGCGGTCCGCTGGTGGAATCGACCCACAATGAGCTCAGACTGACCGCCCCGCTCACCGCCATCACCGCCGCAGTGGTCGGGGTCATCCTCAACCTCGCCTGTTTCTTCGGCTACCACGTGTTGTGGCCCCAAGGCTTCGGAGACAGGATCGACTGGCCCTCAGCGCTGATCGCCATTGCCGCCGCCATCGCCCTGTTTCGCTTCAAACGAGGCGTTATACACGTGCTGATCACGTGCGCGCTTACCGGGTTAGCGGTGCACCTGTTGCGCTAGCTGACGGAGGGTATTGAGATCAGTCCGGCTTCCTGATAATCGAGAATCAGGTCGTCGAACTGGCTGATGTCCAGGCGGGTTCGGGCAATCAACTGCGCCCCGGCCACAGCAGTGAAAATGGCACGCGCACGGCGTTCGCATTTTTCCACGCTTCCCAGTCCCGCATCAGCCAGCACCTGAGCGAGCCACGCCACGTTGGCGTCTGCAAATGCCTTGACCTCGCTCTTCACTTCCTCAGGCAGGTCTTCATATTCGGCCGCCATGAAACTGGACAGACACAACCGGTTGCCGTTTTCCAGTGACGTGCGAAAGATCGACGGGTACAGCTGCAGGCAACGCGCCGGATCGGTGTTCTCATCACGAATCGCCTCCAGCACGGCAGCCGTATCCTGCCAGTAGCGTCTGGCAACCGCCGCACCGAGATCCGCCTTGCTGGGGAAGTGGTAGTAAATGCTGGCGTTCTTGATCCCCACGGTATCGGCGATGCTGCGGAAATTGATTCCGCTGTAGCCGTGTACCTGAGCCGCGCCTTTCGCAGCGGCCAATATGGCTTCCCGGGCATTCTCGCTCACGTGTGGTTCCCCGCTCGTACAGTCACTTGATCATTGCCGGCGATTCTACTCGCAAAAATCTTTACCTGCCAACTGGTAGGCAGGGGTTGACAGCGCCGAATCGAGCGCTCACTCTTTACCTACCAACTGACAGGCAGGTAACTGACCATGACACATGCAACTGCACCCTCGACCCCAACCACCATCCCGATGATGAAAATCCACGATTGGTACGACGGCCCTTACCCGGCGCGTGTCCGCATCGCACTGGCCGAGAAAGGCCTGCTCTCCAACATCGAGTTCGTGTCCGTCAACCTGTGGACTGGCGAACACAAGAAACCGGAATTTCTGGCCGTCAATTATTCGGGCACCCTTCCAGTTCTGGAACTGAACGACGGCACCCTCATCGCAGAATGCACCGCCATCACTCAATACCTGGATGCATTGGTGGGCAGCCCCGACCTGACCGGCGAAACGCCTGTCGAAAAAGGCCTCATCCACATGATGACCAAACGCGCGGAAATCGAATTTCTCGACGCCGTCAGCACCTACTTCCACCACGCCACCCCAGGGTTGGGGCCAGACGTCGAGCTGTATCAGAACGCCGAATGGGGCAACCGGATGCGCGACAAGGCCGTCAGAGGCATGCGCTATTTCGATGAACTGCTCCAGCATCAGCCCTTTGTCGCAGGCGAAAAGTTCTCGATGGCCGACATCGCCGTACTGGGTGGGATGATATTTTCTTCGCTGGTGAAACTGCCGGTGCCTGAAGAATGCACCGCGCTGCGCGAATGGCATCTACGGATGCAAGAACGGCCGAGTGTGAAGACGTGGAAAGAGATGGTTGAGAGCGGCAGACCGAAAGGCTGAGCAGGTCACCCCTGATCCAGCGGGTGAACGCAGTGCAGTGGTCAACTGTTTGCGGACACCTCAACCGGTGATTGCCATGCCACGTGCCGCCCATACGAATGGGCGGCACGCGGTTCTATATGGATTGAAATCGCCCTTCGACGTAGAACCTAACCTGCCAGATCCGCTCGTTCGAGCAAAGCCCTGACAAATCTTTTTCTGGTCAGGTCAGCACATTTGCCTCGATACCTCTCGCTGATCAATTCCGATATACCGACAACCATCGTCAATAACATCCCGGTCGTCAAAACCAGCGTGATCGCGACAAGGAAAAGGGTAAGGGAATATTTTGCAGCATTGCCTGCAAGCACTGAGAAATCAATATCAGCCGCCGTGAAATCAACGCCTGGAATTCTCAACGCAAAATTCAGCAACGCCAAAATGACTGGAATGGATAGCACGCTCTGAAGCGGCTTGAGGCTGAAGAACCCCATCAGGAATCGATCACCCAATTGCCTGTTCTTTCTGGACTCAACCAGCATTCCCTGGACCTCATAGAAGGTTTTCGTCACCCCAAGATACTTGTCGGGCGAGACCGGTAGATTCTGTTTAAGCCAGATACTTTTGACAGTCTCCCTGTCCTGTTTTTGGCAAAGCGAATCGGGGATGCCTGACCTTTTAAGCTTGTCAGATCTGTACACAGGTTCATAAAAAACCATCCAGACGATCAATCCGAGAAGCTCAAACAGAACGGCCACCGCCGCCAGCGCTGTACTCGCCTCACGTCCTGACATCCAGGCGCCTACGCTGCTGAACATAAAAAGTAGCGTGAGCATGAAGAACACGTTCGATGTCCAGTAAGCGATATTCTTCGGGCCGCCCTTGAGAGAGCGGAAATAGAATAACTCCGAATACTTGACCGCCATTTTTTCGAAATCTGAAAGTGTAAGAACCTGCACGGCGTCCTCGCTTGACTTGTTTTTCCAGCTCTTGACTGAGCACAACACATCATATATCGAAAAACCCCGATATTTAAGTACTGCGTCAATAGCCCTGCATCCCGGAACACCATAGGCACAAGCATCAGGACTTGACCTATTTAAAGCCAGTCAGATATCGAAGTCAGCGTATTTCAGCCGCTATGCCGGACGCACAGTTGCAGCGCTCGGCTGCAAAAGAAAAACACGACAGACAGGGTTGAAGGCTTCATCTGCCGCGTGGCCAAGGAAGTTATATATTCAAGGCGCGACGTGGGTGTGGAAAATCTTGCTGACCACAGTCCACTCGCCATCGACCTTCAGCAGGTTAAAGAAATCTGTAAAGCAAAAGCCCGACACATCATTGGTATCGATGCGCGCGCTGGCAGCGGTGCCTACGATGTCGATATTGACGATTACACCTTGAGCTTCAGGTGACGGGCGGAACGCGCTGTCAATGACATCGAACAATGTCTGAATAGGCCCACCGGTCAGCTTGCCGTCACCATCAACACTGAACATCGTTGCTTGCTCACTGAAAGCTGGCTTCATGATGCTGCTTTTGGCCTGTTTGCAGCCTTCGTTGTATTTATTCAGCACTTCGACGATGGCTTGATATTCCGAAACATAGGTAGGTTTGTTCATGTTTGTACTCCTGATGTTAATTCGAGTCGTATTAAAAAACCGGCCACTTTTGACTGGCATTGAGATCAACCCCTGCCATCGCTCTGTAGCGACGTCCAGCGCTGGAGCCCAAGGTCTCACGTTTGAAGTGTTGCCCAGTCGGCTTATTCAGCGAGCGTAGGCCAGTCGGTGTAACCTTTTGCGCCGTTACCGTAATAGGTTTCGCGTGGCGCAACAGCGAGTCCTGCACCTTCTTTTAGCCGCCGCACCAAATCCGGATTGGCAATAAACGGGCGACCGAAAGCCACTGCATCGACCTTGCCCTCAGCACGGCGGGTAACGGCCAGTTCGATGTCGTAATTGTTGTTACCGATGTAGGGGCCTTTGAACCGTGCACGTAACGCATCGAGATCAACGTTTTCCGGAACAGTGCGTGACGTAGCGGTAGCGCCCTCGACAAAATGCATATAGGCGAGCTGGAAGCGATTCAGTTGCTCAATCAAATAGCCATAGGTTTGCATTACCTGGCCGTCCAGAGGCGTGTTTCCGGCATCTGGCGTCACGGGAGAGAGGCGAATTCCAACGCGGTCATGCCCCCAGATCTCGACGACTGCAGCGGTGACTTCCTGTGTGAGTCGTGTGCGATTCTCAATCGAACCACCATATTGGTCGGTCCGCTGATTGGTTGAGTCGCGCAGAAACTGATCGAGCAAATAGCTATTGGCAGAGTGCACTTCAACACCATCAAAGCCGGCACGTTTAGCGCATACGGCGGCGTGTCGGTACTGCTCGATAATGCCCGGAATCTCGGACGTCTCCAGCGCCCGCGGCATGGAGACGTCCATCATTCCCTTTTCAGTAAAGGTCTGGCCTTCGGCTTTAATCGCCGATGGCGCTACCGGTGCCGTGCCACCGGGCTGCAGGGCCACATGCGAGAAACGCCCCACATGCCACAGCTGGCAAACAATAAGCCCGCCAGCGGCATGCACCGCATCTGTGACCCGTTTCCAGCCTGCCACGTGCTCTTCAGTCCAGATGCCTGGCGTGAATGCATACCCCCGCGCCTGGGCGGAAATATTGGTCGCTTCACTAATGATCAGACCAGCGCTGGCACGTTGGGCGTAGTAGCGAGCGTGCATTTCATTGGGTACGCCTTCTGGCCCCATGCGGCTGCGCGTTAAAGGGGCCATGACAATACGGTTGGCCAGAGATAAGGCGCCTAAAGCCATTGGCGTGAAAAGATCCGTTGATGGACTGTTGAGTGTCATGGGATTCCTAGTGATAAATGTTTGCCGGATGAAAATCCTTGCTGCATCAACTATGGTGGTTAATGATAATGACGTAAATAGTCATAAGCATGGATACAGTATGAGCAAAAAGGTCATAATTCAGAGCCCGAGGTGCGCTGAGGGCGCTGAGGGCTCACTGCCTTTACCACCGGTGCATTTACCCGGTCTTTTAACCTTCGAGGCTGCCGCCAGACATTTAAACTTCGCTCGCGCCGCCGCAGAAATCGGTGTCACGCCAACTGCGGTATCACGCACGATCAAAAGCGTGGAGGCGCAACTCAATGTGCGGCTATTCAATCGAACAACGCGCAGTGTCAGCCTGACCGAGGCCGGCGCGTCACTGAACGCGGCACTGGCACCTGCGCTTGCCTTGATCAGAGACTCCTTGTCACAAGTCTCGCTCGTGACGGATCAACCCTCTGGCACAGTGCGCCTCAACTCGTCGTACGTTGCATACCGCATCCTGATCGAGCCGCATCTGACCGCCTTCATGGAGCAATTCCCTCTGATTAACGTCGAGGTATCATTGGATAACCAACTTGGCGATATCGTTAATGCCGGTTTCGATATCGGCATGCGCATGGGAAAAAGAGTGCAGAACGACATGGTCGCGGTACAGTTGGGAGCGACACAAAAAAGAATTGTGGTGGCAGCGCCGGATTACTTCAGCACCTTGGCTGAGCCCCAGACACTGGAGCAACTGCTGAAGCACAACTGCATTCGCCAACGGTATTCAGTGGGTGGAAGATTCTTTGAGTGGAGATTTGAAGATGGCGGACAAATGGTCCAAGTGGATGTTCAAGGACGTTTTATTTTTGACGAAATGAGGTCCGTCCTTGATGCCGCGATACAAGGCCATGGCATTGGCTTTGTTTTCGAGGACTTTGCAAAACAAGAGTTAGAAAACGGTACGCTTCGTCAGGTATTGAAGCAGCACAGCGGCATGGACGATGCGTTTCATCTTTACTACCCACATCGCAAACACATGCCAGGCAAGCTGCGTGCGTTTGTTGATTTCATGCGCAGTGCCAATGAAGTGGGGAATTTTTGATTCAACTTTACTACGTTGGCCTACTCAGAAACATCGAGTAATCGGCACACATAAAGTCAGGGCACACCTTTTAAGGTCCAAGACTATGAATAGTCAGTAATGTCCAATGTTGGCCGGTTACTGCCAAGAACTGCCTCAGCCAGCTGGTTATCGAAGTATTCGGTGTCATCGCGGGGCTCTGAATCCAATCGCCGCTTGGCCTCGGCAACATTTGAGGAAATGCGATTCGCTGGTTCAGAAAAGCAGCGACCATGAGATCTGACAGTTCTTTAAGAGGCGTATCCCAAGCATCTCGACAATGCTGTAGTAACGTTGTCGGAGCCTCTCCTTTCCAAGGGCCAACGATGTTGGCTACTGTCGTCGGTTGGACCATAAGCATCCATTCGTAGTGGTTGGAAAAAGGGATTCTACCCACAGATCGCATGCCGTGCGAAGGGCAGCTGTGGGTCGAAAGCGGCCAGTCGGTGCTTATTAGTGGGCGTCATAACACATATTCGCCCTAATGCCACACCTCCATAGGTTGAGCAGGCGCGTGCACGACCACACCACCGGCCTTATCCGTGGTATGCCAGCCTCTCACCCTCTGGCGTCCGGCAGGTACAGAAAAGCCCGCCAATGCGGGCTTTTCTGTGTGGAGGCATTTAACGAATGTCCCGTTATAGGAACACTAAAAACAGAGCGCCAAGAACGTTGTCGTCTCCGATACCATACTAATATTTAATTAAAATTCAAATCACTTTGTAGTGCAAAACTGTTTCTTTTAGCATTTCACTAAAGCTGTAGATATCATCGAGAGTTGCTATCGGATGTCTAGTTTCACCTTTGTCTTTCTCAAATATGCCAATGTACTTTTGGGCACGATTGAAATGTAATCGCGCAATAGGTTTTCTGTTGTTGTCGTCCAAGAGAACACCAAAATAACTTTGGGTGTCTCGATGGTTAATCCGCTTAGCGTCCACCACCGTACGTATGATGGATTTGACGATGTGAAAACCTTCCATCTCTTCCACCGTAGTAACTATTCGATCCGCTAATGGAGCATCTTTCTCTGGACTTGTATTGGCTTCTATCAGTACCTCAGCGACAGTAGGCACGGTAACCCCGCTCATAGCTGACTTCAATCGGTCATTGATTTGGTCATTCAGAAATTGCGAGGTGGCTTTTTTTGTCAACACAATGAACTGTTCACGTACTTTTTGAGTGATAGCACCCTCATATATACGGGACGCGAAATACCTAACGAAGTCGTCATCAGGCTGACTGAACTGAGCAGCAATCATGCGCTTTATTTGACCGACGTATTTCAGTTCACCAGCTGCGTTTAGAATTGATTCAACATCGAAGGATGATTTTGTCAGTTTTTGAAGCTCAGGAATCGCATGATCATCGATTGCAAGAAGATCCAATTCTAAGAATGGTTTTTCGTCCATCTTGTTAGGCGCATCGAGATCTGTGAAAAACTTATAGACCCTACCATTTGTCAATATTGAAATTCTTGCAGTCGTTACATGAAAATACCGAAAAAGCTGGCTGGCATGATTTATGTTAAGAGGTTCGCCGACCTTTTTTGTCTCAATAAGAATTTGAATATTTCCATCTTTTACGATGGCATAGTCAATCTTTTCACCTTTCTTCGTTCCTACATCACAGGTGTATTCGGGGACGACTTCAGAAGGGTCGAATACATCGTAGCCAAGCACCGTATGAATGAACGGCATGACTAGAGCTGTTTTGGTTGCCTCTTCTGTCTGAATCGAAGCGGCTTGCTGCCGAACTTTCGCGGACAGAGAGTTGAGTGATTCAAGAAAATCCATTTTTGGAGCTCCGTGCTGGGCTCGCAAGCCCTTGATCCAATCGGTAAGGGCGTAACGCTACTACGGCGGCTTGGGGAAAGCCACAGATCACACTTGGCGTTGAGTATGAAGGCAGGACTCGACGAGCAGCATCAGCGCCATTTGGAGCATTTCGAGGCGTTTTTTCGCCGCGTAACAAGGAGCGATTACCCCGGCTGAGCGGGGCCGTGGGAAACTTTCGACATATACCCAGTCCGCGCGCGGCGTAGCGAGGTCCCAATGTCGTTACCGAAATACGCCTTTCGACCCAAAGCTTTCATCAAATTGGGGTAACGAAGCGCGTTTCGAGGCCCACGTTTACTGGCGGTAGGGCATTAATCAACACGACGGCATCGTCGCCTTGGTTAAGGTAAATCAAGAAGTCACCAGTCTCGAACGTAACTCTGAATCCGGCCAACCAAGGCTCGGGTCCGCTGAAAGAGTCAAGAATTCCCTCGACTGCGCAAATTTTTGTGTTCCCAAGGTGCGTTGCTGATAAACCTGCGAGCAGGTTCTCCCTTTTCCAAGAGCAGGTCGCGTTCGGCTCTATCTCGAAAGCCGTTGGCGTATCGGACGGCAACCAGTCCGCGCCTACTCTCTCGCCGTCACTCAAGAGATACATCGATAAAACTTCTCGCTCGCCAAAATGCCACTCTAGAGAACCTATGTCTCCCAGTTCTTTCTCGTCGTTGAAATAATACTGGTCGTGCAGCAGCTCGCTCAGGCGCTTTCCCAAAAGCGAGCGTGCGTTTTGAAGGTCTTGTACAGCCCTTGATGGGGACGGAGAGTAGCGGCCAGACACCGTGTATCTCATACAGGTGGGAAGAGTGGCAGATACTACACAAACGCCATCAAGTCTGCTTCTGGCCGAAAGCACCCTTTCGCACCACGCCACATCCGGCCGAAGCCCCAACGCGTTGGAGAAGCTGTAAACCTCTACCCCCCTTTGAAAACGTCCTTTGCCGCCAAGCATTTTCAGTACCAGATATGTACCCTTCCGGCAAAACCCGATGTCATCAGCAGCGGGCTTGCTGTCACTGATTTTCTCTTCCAGTCAGGCGCTTTTCAAAAAAGCGTCGTTCACTTTCCGGACTGCTGGTCATCTTCACAAGCCCGTTGTCTGCCAACGGAAGTACGCCTCGACCTCCGCGAATCACCGACACCCCCCTTCCCCCCACCTGTGTAAATTCACAACATTTCACAGCCCGTGTCACATCCACCTCATGTGCGCTCCCTACCCTCGGGTGTGTTCGAGCCTTACCTCTCTCTACCCTGTCAGTCAGCCGGTCAGCGCTCGGCGTCGCTTTTATGCGGCGTTGTTCTGGCGGGGTTTATTACCAAGGAGCCTGCACATGTCCGTTTCCGTAGAAAACATATCCAAGAACCGCACGGCGGAATCCAATTCGCAAAGTCAGTGGAGCAACTCGGTTGACCGCGCAAAGGCCAAAGACGCGGGCATCGAGTGGGAGTTGCCCGGCGATGACAAGCGATCTGCCCAAGAGATTATCGACGCCAGCCCGTTGCTGAAGAATCTGGGCAATCAGAGTGGCGTGAAGGACAAGCTCAAGGAGCGTGTCGGTGACTTCGAGCATGATCGCGACGCGGCGTATCGCGCTGTTCAGGTTCTGGATCATGTGGAATTGCTGAACGAGGACGGCGTGCGCATTGTGAATGGCAATGACGGCAACGGCCGGGTCGATGGGTTCACCAAGGGTGGTGACGCCAGACACGGCACCGAAGCCGGTCGTTTGCAGGATTTCGGCAAGTACGGCTGGGAGAATCTCAAGGGTGAGCTCAAGCACGTGGACAGCGCCGGTGACAGCAGCGCTGCGCGGGAGCAGGCCGAAGCGGCGGGCATCCAGTGGGTTCGTCCGGAGGGCGATACCCGTTCGGCTCAGGACATCATTGACGATAATCCACTGCTCAAGCATATGGGCAATCAGAGTGGCGTGAAGGACATGCTCAAGGAGCAAGTGGGTGACTTCGAAAACGATCCCGACGCGGCTTTCCGTGCGGGCCAGGTGATGGACCGTATCGTCGGTTACGACGAAGGTGGCAAACCGCTGACCGGCAAGGACGTGGCTGACACCCGGATCAATGGCTTTACCAAGGGCGGCGAAGCCAAACACGGCACCGAAGCCGGACGTTTGCAGGACTTCGGCAAGTACGGTTTCTCGTCCCTGCCCAAGGCGCAGGCCAGTCATGACATCGCCGGGTATAAAACCTACGTTGAAACCAACAAGAACGCCGACGAAGGTTCCAGGCAGATTGCGCAATACACGGCGATTCTGGAGCAGATGTACGACTCCATTCGTGGCAAGACTGGCGCCGACGGCACCCTGACCGCTCAGAACATCAAGGACTACATAGACAGCAACCCGCAACTGGGTGGCCTTGAGCAAGATGCCTTGAGCTTCTGGTCGCAGCCGGGCGCCTTCAAGCTGCTCGACACGGCCAGCGGCAATCTGGCGAAGTCGGCCGACGGCAAGGTCAGCAGCGGCGACCTGCAGGCCTTTCTGAAAAGTGGTGCTCCGGTGGACGCCATGACCCTGAGCAGCCTGTTGTCCAGCGTGGTCTCCGGGAACCTGACCCGCAACGTGGACACCAGCAAGCTGGGCAAAGACGTGTTCGAACACCCTGAACACTACACGGCCGAGGAAAAGGTCGCGGTGCTGCTGGATTTGCAAAAATCCCAGAAGCTGGTGGTAGACGGCGCCAACGCCGGAATGTGGGGCGACGATTACGGCAAGGTCGCCATCGCCAATGGGTCTGGCGCTATCTGGGAACCGGAGAAGCTGCTCAAGGATATCGGCGACCACATGGCCATTCTGCAGAACGACCCCGAGACCGCAGCCTTTCTCAAAGACAGCAGCGCCAAGGGCATGAAGGACTTGTTCGAGGCCAGTCCGGGCCTCAAGGATGCGGTCAGCAAAACCTACGAAGACGAGATCAAGTCCGGCAAGGCACTGGACAAGGCCTGGGAGGCCAACACCAAGGATGGCAAGACCGATCAGACCGCCGCGCTGACGCAGTTTTACGCCACGGCTCAGAGCGTTCAAGGCATCCTGGGTATCAATAACGCTGCCGAGATCCAGGCTGGCGTAGGCAAGTCTTCCCACAGCGAGGCCCTGAAGACCTATTACAAGGATTCTCTGGCCTCCGGTGAGCGTATGCGCGAGTTGCTCAAGACCAATGCACCGGAAGCAGCCGCCAGTGCTTTCAGCATGGAAGTCGCGCTCTATAACGCCACGCTGGACCCGACCTTTACCGGAGGCTTCGACAAGCAGCTCAACGACAATTTCTCGAAGATATCCCAGGAAAACCTCTTCAAGGACGCCACCTTCGAAGACATGCAAAAAGCCTTCGGCAAGGACGGCGGCAAGGACCTTGACGAGGACAAAGTGCGCAAGCTGATCGATCAGATGCGCCAGGAATCTCCGGAACTGCTGCTGAACAAGGATGGCACTGTCGCCACTACCGATCAGGTGCTTTCGGGTTTCAGGGGTAACTGGGACATGTTCCGCCAGGGCACCAAAGCGTTGGACAAGATGGACATGCTGAGCAAGTTCGACACCGGTGGCGATGCCAAAGGTGCGTATGGCAGCGGTGTGCTTCACGGGGTCAGCGGTCTTTTCATGGCGGGCATGACCATCGCTCGGGGCGCGCAGGGTTCGGGCAAGCTGACCGACCGCAACATCGTCGACATCACCACCGGCTCGGTGCAGGCCGCCACGCTGTTCACCGAAGGCGGCACCAAGGCTTATCAGGTCTCGATGAACGAGTCGCTCGCCAAACGGGAAAAGACCCTGACCGACAACCCTGACAACCTGTCCCGCGAGCAACTCGATAAACTCAAGGACAACATCAAAGACGGCAAGAACGCGATCGCTGTCGCCAAGCAGTATGAGGAAGCGGCCAAGGGCCTGGGCGGTCTGGCCAATATCGCGGCAGGTGCCTACGGGATTTTCGATGGCGTGAACGCGATCCGTCGAGGCGACAACCTCACTGGCGGCTTCGGCGTGACTGCCGGGTCTCTGGGCGTTCTTTCCGGTTCGGCCTCGGCCCTTGAGGGCACACTGGGCCTGCTGAGCGCCAACCTGCCCCGCTTCATCCCGGCGCTGGCTGCAGCCGCCGGTACGCTGGGTTTCCTGGCTGGCGGCGTGGCGGTCCTGGGGGCGCTCATTCCCGGTCTGGTCAGGGAAGGCCAACAACAGGCCAAAGCCGATGACTTCGCACAGGTGCTGGGGGACAGCATCAGACGCTACGCCATCGACGGTGTGAAGGATGGCACCATCGACGACATTCCAATCAAAGACTGGCCGGGCGGTGAAGACTCCACCGTCGCGTCCTGACGCAGCGCGGGGCGCAAGCCCCGTGACGTGCGCTGACCCTCACACCCGGTCTCGCCGGATGTGAGGATCAGGCCTCAGCCTTGATCATCCCGCTCAGCCACTCCCGACTGCGTGCCAGCACCCTCCCCGACATCGCCGTAGGGAAGTGAACGAACCCGTGCGGCAAGTCCGGCAGCCGGTGCATTTCCACCTCCGCCACGGTTTTCCAGCGCTCGGCCATTTGCAGCGTGTCGTCCAGCAACGGATCGATGTCGCCGACGAACATCAGCGCAGGCGGCATGCCGGAAAGATCGCCGTACAAGGGCGACAGCGTGGGTTGCCGACGCTGCTCGTCGGTCAGACCAGGCGTGAGCAGGCGCAAGGCCTCGACCATGCCGGGGCCGTCGAGAACGAGCGTTTCGGGGCCGGCGGCGCGCACGCTGGGAGTTCCGGTGAGGTCGTAGACGCCGTAGTAAAGCAGCGCGCCTTTGATGCGTTGCAGCAGCTCGGGCTTCTCTTTCAGTTTCAGCAGCGTCGTGGCCGCCAGGTGGCCACCGGCGGATTCACCGACGACGATGACAGGCAGGCCCGCGAACTCAGGGCAATTGTCTCCCAGCAGCCAGCACGCGGCCGAGAAACAGTCGTCCATCACCCCTTCAACGGGCGTGGACACGGCGAGCCGGTAATCCACCGACACCACGGCCACGTCGCATTCGTTGACCATCGCGACGTTGAGGTCATCGTTCATCTGCGCATTGCCGATCACCCAGCCGCCACCGTGAAAGTCGAGCACAACACCTTTTGGCTGGCCCTTGGGCCTGATGATGCGCACTGACACGGGGACACCGTGGGTGCTGACGATTTTCTTTTCGGCCTGAAGTCCGTGTCGAGTGAGCTTGCCACCGCCGCCGATCTGGCTGACGCGCAACAGTGACTGAATCAGCACGGGCATGACGCGGTTGCGTATTTTGAAACGCGGAAAGCGGGCGAGCTTCCTGTTTAGCTGGCGGGCCTCGGCCCGCTCCTGCTCGCTGAAAGACAAGGATTGTCTGTTATCCAAATGCTTGCGCTCCTGTCAGGCCGATGGTCGTCGTTATGATTGATGGGGTGCAGTCATGAATAGAGTCGCGCGTCGCGGCGGCGTTCATTGCATGAAATGACGATGCGATGTTGCCTCGGGCAGTGTTAAAGGCTGATGTACGTATTCATTGATTGATCAATGCGGCAGCGCCGGGTAAAAAACCCTGTGCCTTTCTGAACGTGCAAGGAGCACCGGATGCTGGAGTTGAACACTGAACGGCTGTACCTGAGGACAATGGTCGAGGCGGACTGGCCGCTGTTTCTCAGGCTGCACCGGGAACCGCAGACCATGCAGTATGTGTTCGGAGACATCGGCGAAGAGATGATTCGCAGAGGCTTCGATCATCGGCTGCCTGCATGGAATCCGCAGTCGGATCACTGGCTGTGTCTGGTGGTGATCGACAGGCAAAGCCGTCAGGAGCTGGGCGTGAGCGGCTTTCGTATCCTGTCGCCGGGGCATGCCGAAATCGGTGGTCTGTTGTTGCCGGAGCATCAGGGCCAGGGTTACGGCACCGAGTCCTGGCACGCCGTCATCGACTACGCCGCCGCCATCGGGCTGGAGTCGCTGGAGGCGACCGTGACCGATGGCAACATCGCATCCTGCAAGCTGCAGGAGAAATGCGGCTTCACCTTTGAGCGTCGTGTACCGCAGGCGTATCAGATCGGTGATCAGTGGTTTGATGACCTGATTTACGGGTTACAGCTGGGGCCGCTGCGCAGCCCGTCGCTGCCGTCGTAACCTGCGAGAGCTCCCACGCCCTCCGGACAGACGCCGGGTTGGCCAAAGGCTCACGCCCTCGGCCGTGTCCCCAGAATCGTGACGCGCTCGCCATAGCGTGAATGGGGAAAGTAGTCCCAGACCGCGTGGTGCTGCGTGGAGCGGTTGTCCCAGAACACAAGGGTGTTGGGTGCCCAGCGGACTCGGCAACTGAGGATCGGCTCGCGGGCCACCAGGTCGAAGAGCATGTTCAGCAGGGCCTGACTTTCACTGCCTGACAGTTGAACGATGTGCGAGGTGAAACCCGAGTTGACGAACAGCGTCGGCCTGCCGGTTTCCGGGTGGCGGACCACAACCGGGTGTTCGCTTTTGGGCAGGCCTTCGGGCGGCGTGAAGCCTTTCCAGGGGATTTCGCCGTCATGGATGGCGGTCAGTCCGGACAGGAACTGCTGCATGGCCGGGGACAGCATCTCGATCGCCAGGTGCATGTTGGCAAACAGGGTATCGCCGCCAGTGCCGATGGCCGGGGTTTCCTTGACGTAGAGCATCGAGCCCATAGAGGGCTCGAGGTCGGCGGTGCCGTCTGTGTGCCAGGTTTCACCCGCGACGAAACGTGACTGGGCGTTGGCGCGAACCACCACCAGTTCCGGGTCATCGCCATCAATGCTGTCCACCGGCAGCGCACGCAACTCGCCGAACAGTCGGCCGAACGCCTTGTGTTGCTCCACGCTCAGGTGCTGATCACGAAACACCAGCACATGATTCTCCAGAAGCGCACGGCGGATTTCGTTGAGTTGCTCGTCATTCAGCGACTGCGACAGGTCCACGCCGCTGATCTCGGCACCGATGACAGGCGTCAGCCTGTCGATACCGATGCTGTGATACGGCGCACGCGACGCGCCCGCCATACGCTCGATGGCTTTGAGTGCCAATTGATCCATGTTCCTTCATCCTCTTGTTGTCATATCCGATTGCCAGGCTGGTCAATGCGACCGATCACCCTTCGCGCAACGAGCGCGGCCGCATGTCGGTCCAGTGCTCGGCGATGTGGTCCAGACAGGCTTGACGCTCTCCACACACCCCCGCCTTGTTCCAGCCGGCGGCCATCGGTTTACCCACCGGCCAGATGGAATACTGGCCTTCATCATTGGTGACCACTTCGAACTGCGCATCAGGTTCGTTCATGTCGCTCTCCGCATGTCTGCTCAATCAAGTCGGCATTGATGATCATGGCGATGGTCTGCGCCCAAGGGCTGGCGACGATGCCGTAGTGGTCGGTGTCCATCGGCTGCCAGCTCAGCATGTTCGGCACCAGGGCCTGCCACGCGGTCTTGAGCGCTGGCAGTTGCCACTTGCTGCCCATGCCGTAGGGATTGGGCTGCGTGGCAATGAACAGACGCGTCGCCGTCACAGGCAATTGCTCGGGTCGATGGTCCGCCATGCCGGCCATGTTGTTCTGGCAACAGACGATCAGGCGTTGCAAGTAGCGCGGCGTGTCCTCGCTTGCCATATCAGCGGGCCGACGCGCCGAAAACTCGCGCTGAAAGACCTGCCGAATGTGCTGCTCGTCAATCTGCGCCAGCTCGGCGCCGGCGTCCGGTGCGGGCGGATCGATCAGGTACAGCGTCGGCTGCGACAACGCGCAGTTCTGCGCCAGGCTGCACATCGCCTGCGCAACCCAGGCGCCGAACGACCACCCAGCCAGACGCCAGGGCGTGCCGTCAGGGTGACCGTCCTGCACAGCCCGCCAATACAGTTGTGCACGCTCAACAAGACTGATGGCTGGCAATTCGGGCAAACGCAGCGCCGGATCGGCAATGACTCGCACGCCAAGCGCCGGATCCAGCGCCGAAACCAGTTCCCGATAAGCCTGAACATCGCCGCCCACCGGGTGAATCAGATACAGCCAGTCGCGGCCTGCACCCGGGCTCCACTCATCGATGCGGACGGCTTCAGCCCAGGCAGCTCCGGCGGCTTCGCTGGGGTCAGTGCTGTCGGTCTGCACCAGTGCAAGCACCTCGCGCAGGCTGACCTTGTGACTGAACCGCGACAGCTCGACCACCACACCCGTCGCCGCCTGCAGTTCGTCGATCAGGTCCAGCAAGGTCAGTGAGTCGGCGCCTAGTTCGTAGAGCGAGTCATCTTCGTCCAGCGCTGGCACACCGAGCCATTTGCACAGGCAGTCATGCAGGCGAGCCCGCAGCCCTGCGCCCTGCTCTTGCGCGTGCGATGCCGCCGACGTCGATGCCTGAGCGGCAGGTTGCGCCGCAGCCGCCCCCTGACCATGACGAACCGGATAGAACTGTCGTGCCGTCTCGATGGATGTCGTCGAGATCAGCAGTTGTGGCAGTTGAGCACTGAGCGCCAGATCAAATACCTGACAGCCTTCCTGCGCCGACATGCCGACGGCCAGATGCCGCTGATGCACGGCATCCCCTGCTCCGGCGCTTGTGGCCATGCCGATGTCACGCCAGATGTCCCAATTGATGCCGAGCCGCACACAATCGCTGGCGGCGTTCGGGCGGTAATGGGTGAAGCCATCCAGAGTGCCGCTGGCGGCGGCGTAGTCCAGATGACCGGCACCGCCGAACAGCGCAGCCATCGAGGAGCAGTACAGCACGAACTTCGGCGTCATCTGCTCAATCAGCTCTTCGACCGCCAGCATGCCGAGGGTCTTCGCAGCCATTGCTTCAGACAACGCGCGGGCATCACGGTGACGAATCAGGCTGCCAGCGCCAACGCCTGCGGCGTGAATCACCCCGTCAAAGGTTGCGTAACGCCGCTCGAGTTGCTCGAGCACCGTCGGCCAGGCTGTTCGATCAGCGATGTCGGCCTGAACAAGATCAATGCACGCGCGGTAAGCCAGCAACGCCTCAGGACATTCCCCATGACGCGACAGCAGCACCACGCGCCGCTGAGCATTGTTTCGTAACAGGTGCTCGCACAACGTACGGCCAATGCCACCGCTGCCACCAATCACCAGAAACACGCCATCCGGTGGCAGCAGATCGGGATCGACGGTTGATGTCATGACCGGACTGGTCTGCAGATGCGGCTGCCACAGGTAATGGTCGCGGATGGCCATGCGTCTCGGTGCTGCCGCAGGGTCTGCCAGCAGCGCGGCCAGCGCTTCAGGTCGAGCGGCCAGTTGCGCGCTGTTCAGGTCCAGCCAGTGGCAACGCACCGGGTATTCCTGCGGCACCACTTCGGTGATTCCGGCCAGGGCCGCCAGTTCCGGACGCTTCGACTCGCCATACACGGGGCATGCCTGCCATGACACCAGCCACAACCTCAACGCGGGCGTACGAGGCGCCTGGCCCCAGCTCTGCAACAGCGCACTGACGGTATCCAGACACGCCCACTGCGCGGCTGCCAGGCTTTGCTCGTTGACCCTGCCGGTGACCGACAACGGCAAGGCATGCAGCCAGTCCAGCTCAAGCGGTGTCGGCTGATCCCCGTCCGGGCTGGTCAAAAGATCCAGCAGGCGAGCAAGGCCCGGGGTGTCCAGCGGATCCAGCACAAAGCGGTCGGTGGCGAGCCGCTGAAAGCCATTCCCCGCCGTGACTTCGACCACTCGCCGATAGACCTTTTGCAGGCAGCTGCGCAGTGTCTCGTCGAGGGTCTCGTGGCTGCACACCACCAGCAGGCCCCGAGCTTGAGCCGACAGGCGCGAACTTACGCGCCTTACCCGCTGCCATTGCCGTTGATAGAACCAGTCAGCGACCGGCTGTCGTTCGGCAATTGTTTCGGGCGTGGACGATGCCTGAAAACGGTAGGTATGCAGATCGAAGGCCGACGGCGGCAGATCCCAGGGCGGTGGCGCTGAACCTGTCGGCCAGTCAATCGTCGCCCCGCCATACCAGGCATCGAGCAAGGCATGCGGCGACTGCTCGCTGGCTGTCACGCGAGTGTCCGATGGCACAACCTCCTTGATCAACGAAGGCGGCAGGCTCACTGCTTCATTGACTGGGCAGATCATCGCGAAGCGCCAGCGCAAGGCGCGGCGCCCGGACTGCAGATGACGCAGCACAGCGGCCCGCTGTTCAGGAAAGGTATTGAGCCAGGTTTCGATCACCGCCATGTCCCGTTCCAGCGCCGATCGACTGTGCGCCGAAAGCAGCAGGCACGGCGCGTCGTCTTGCGAGGTGCTTTCGTCCTGCGCAGCCGCGCCGACAATCACATGGGCATTGGTGCCGCCGATGCCAAAACTGCTGACCCCGGCCAGGCGTCGACGCCCTTCGGGCCATGGCCGGGACGTGGTCGGGATATAGAACGGCGAGTGTTCAAGGTCGATCTGCGGGTTGATCCGGGAGAAGCCGAGGTTGGGCGGGATCACACCATGGAATACCGCGAGCGTCGCACGGATCAGCCCGACCACGCCTGCCGCTGCGCCCAGGTGACCGATCTGGCTTTTCACCGAGGCCAGCGCACAGCTGGCAGCCGGAGCAGGGCCAAATGCCTTGCTCAACGCCGCGAACTCCACCGGATCACCCAGCAGGGTGCCGGTGCCGTGGGCTTCGATATAGCCCATGTCGGTTCCGCCCACACCTGCCTTGCCCATGGCATCGCGAATGACTGCCGTCTGCCCCGCCACCGACGGCGCGGTGTAGCTCATCTTGCTGCGACCGTCGTTGTTCAGCGCCGTGGCTTCGACCACTGCGTAGATCCGGTCGCCATCGGCCCTGGCGCGAGTCAGCGGTTTGAGCACGACGACGCCATAACCACTGGCGCCAATGGTGCCGCTGGCATCCTCGCTGAACGGCCGACAGAGCCCATCGCGAGAAAAGATGTGCTGGGAACGATGGCGATACCCTTCGGTCAGCGTCGGATCGACCAGCACGCCAGCGGCCAGCATCACGTCGCTGTCACCCTGACGCAGCATGGCGCCGGCCAGATGGACTGCGATCAGCGAACTGCCGCACGCGGCCTGAACACTCATGGCCGGGCCGGTAAGGTCCAGGTGATAAGCGACCTTGGTGGCCAGAAAATCCTTGTCGTGATGCAGCGCCATTTGAAAGCCATCCGGCAGATCGCCGTCGGCGCTCTCGCGCAGCATCTGCTGGAAGTACGTGGTTTCGCCGCAACTGGCAATCAGGCCGATGCGTGGACCGTCGACCTTTGGAACCATCCCCGCGTGCTGCAACGCCTGCACACAGGCCATCAGCAAGTGCCGCTGCTGCGGGTCCATCAGACGGGCTTCCTGGCGGCTGATGCCGAAATACTCGGGGTCGAAATCCAGCAGACCCGCAAGCTGACTGCGAGCCCCCACGTGCCCCTCGGCGGCGGCAAACTGCTCGATGCCCACGTGGTTACCCTGAATCATCGTCCAGAACTCGGCGAGGTTCTGCGCGCCGGCCACATTGACCGTCATGCCAATGATTGCCATCGGCTCTTCGCTGGCATCAATGGCATCGACGTCCTGCTCGCGCTCGACGGGCGCTGACAGGGAATTGCCCAGATGGTGCGCTAGACGCCGTACGGTCACGTGCTCGAACAAATCAGACATCGAAACGGCCTGCGGCAGCGCCTGCGCATAGCGAGCGTGCAGCCGCATGAGGCCGAGACTGGTCGCACCGGCCTCGAAAAACGTTTGATCCGGATCGATGGGACGCCCGATCACCGCCACGAACAGCTCGCTCAGTTGCTGCTCCAGCGGGCTGAGTGTCGCCACCGGTGCCGCAGTGAACGAACGTTCCAGCACCACGCCCAGCCCGTTCAATGCCTTGCGATCGATCTTGCCGCTGGGCGTGCGTGGCCAGACGTCGAGCTGGCGGTATTCATTGATGCGCACATGGGCTGGCAGGTGCAGCGCAACCTGGCGATCCAGCGCCTGAAGATCGGGTGGCGGTGTACCGTCCAGGTGCAGACAGGCCGTGAGGCGCTGCGGTTCGTCCTGAAGGGTCACGACTGCATTGATCACCGACGGGTGCTGCATCAAGGCCGCTTCAATCTGCCCCAGCTCCAGGCGCTGACCGCTGATCTTGACCTGCTGGTCGTCACGCCCCAGATAGTGCAAAAGACCCTCCGCGTCGGCGCAGGCCAGATCGCCGGTGCGATAAAACAATGCCGTGCTGCCGTCAGGCCGTCGCAGTTCGACAAAGCGCGTGGTGTTCAGCGCAGGATCGGCGAGGTAGCAGCGGGAAATCATCGGCCCGGCCACCAGCAGATAGCCCCGATTGCCAACCGGCACAGGACGGTCGAAGTCATCCACCAGCAGCAGCAGCGCGTTGCTCACCGCCCGCCCGATGGGCGCACGTAACGGCCAGTCCCGAACGGACGCCGGCAAGCGCCAGGCGCTGACCACATGGGTTTCAGTCGGGCCGTAATGGTTGAACAAACGCGCCTGTGGCATGCCGCCAAACCAGTCGCGCAGCGCATCGGTGCACAGCAATTGTTCACCGGCCGTTATCACCTCGCGCAGAACCTGCGGGTACACCTGCCGGCTGACGGCGGTTTGTGCCAGATGCTGAAGGGCCACGCACGGCAGGAACAACCGTTCGATACGTGCTTCGAGCAGATAGTCCAGCAATGCCTGCGCATCCTGACGCCAGCGCGGCTTGATCAGGTGATAGGTTCCGCCGCCGCACAGGGTGCTGAAAATCTCCTGAAACGACACGTCGAAGGACAGCATGGAGAATTGCAGGGTAACGGATCGTGCAGGAAGCTGCCCTTGGGTTCGCTGCCATTGCAGCAGGTTGCAGAGTGTCATGTCCGGCACCTGCACACCTTTTGGCGTGCCGGTAGAGCCCGACGTAAACAGGGTGTAGAGCGGCCGTTCGCCATGGTGGCGCGTGCGTTGCAAGGTTTGTGGCGCGGCATCAAGGTCGATGCGATGGCAGACGAAACGGTCGGCAGCCAGTTCATTCAGTGCCGTTTCGGTCGCGGTGCTGAACAGCAGGCAGTGCGGCTGCGCCTGTTGCAACACCTGACGCTGAACGGCCAGCGGATAGCCAGGGTCGAGCGGTACGGCGGTCAGGTTGAGTTTGGCCAGAGCCAGCAAGGCAACGATGTGTTCGACCGAAGCGTCCAGATACAGCACCACTTGCAGCGGCTCGTTTGCCTGATCGCTCGCCGGGTATTGCTCGGCCAGAAGCGCGGCCAGAGTATCGGCCAAGGTATTCAGCTCGGCGTAACTCACCTGGCGCCGGTCGTCGACCAGTGCGATGGATTGCGGCGTGAAATGCACCTGATGTTCGAACCAGTCGGCCAGGGTCGTGAATGGCGGCTCGGCGCTGTCGCCGACACTGGCAGGCGGCAGCCAGAGGCGATGCGGCTCCAGCACGTCATGCAGCGTCGCGCTCGGGCGCTCCATTAGCACGTCCAGACCTCGTTGAAACAGGGTGTTGATGGCGTCGATCTGTGCCGCATCGAAATGACTGCTCTGGTATTCCCACCAGCATTCAAGCTGCGACCCGCCCTCCACCACCAGCAACGTCAGCGGACACTTGGCCTGCAAGGTTTCGTTGAATTCAAGCGTGGCGTGCAGCGGCCCGTCAGCGAGGCTGGCGTAGTCGGTGTTTTCCAGCACGAACATGAAATCGAACAGGGCGGAACCGGACGACAGCCGCAGGTCTTCGACCAGATCGGCCAGAGCCACATCCTGCAACGCCAGCACCTCGCGCACGAGGTTGGTCTGAATGCGCAGTTGCTCGCTCAACGTCACCTCATGGTTGAACGCAGCGGGAATCAGAACGGTGTTGGCGAACATGCCCGGCGCATGCTCGAACTCCGCCAGCGGCCGGTTCGATACCGGACTGGCGATCCTTGGCCGCTCGCAACCGGTCAGGGCATACAGGCTCCAGGCGTAGACACTGAACAGCACGTCGAAACGGGTAAAACGCCGGCGACTGCAGAAGCGATCCAGCGCGACGCTGCGCAACTCGCCCAGCGGCTGCCGGTACAGGCGGGCGTGTGGGCTCATGGCACGCACCGGCAACAGCGCCGATGACGGCGTTTCCTGGCGACGGTGCAGTTCGGCCAGCGCCCGACGCTGATCACGGTATTGCGGGGCTACGCGCCACTGACGCTGCCATTGGGCGAATTCCAGCGTGGTCAGGCTCGGCATTGCATCGGAGGTGCTTCTACCTTGCGCCGCCTCTTCGTACAACTGCGCCAGATCATCGAACAGCAGGTTCATCGACCAGCCATCGGTGATGATGTGGTGCAGGTTCATCAATAGCCGACAACTGCCATCGGCAAAGGGCAGCAGCCATGCGCGAAACAGGGTCGGCGTCGCCAGATCGAACGGCGTGTCGAAGACCAGCGTCGCGAAGCTGCGCCAGGTGTCCTGCGTGAAATGCCCGGCCGCAAACACATGGCATTGCGTGCCCTGCTCGGCCACCACCTGGTACAGCCCGTCAGGACCGGACTCGAACGCCATGCGCAACGCCGAATGCCGGGCCACGAGGCGGTCCACTGCATCGGCCAGCGCCTGAACCTGAATCCCGTTCGCCAGGTGCAGGATGATCGGCACGTTGTAGGCGGTCGAGTCCGGCGTGCGTTGCTGCAGCAGCCACAAACGGCTCTGCTCGGCGGTAGCAGGCTGACGCCGTGCGTTGCCGATGGCAGGTGCGACGGGATAACCGGAGGCGATGTGCTGCTCGGCATTCAAGCGTTCGGCGAGCGCTGCAAAGGGTTCGCTGAGCAGCACACCCATGGTGATATCCCGCTGCCAATGGGTGCGAATCATTGAACGAAGACGCATCGCTTTGAGCGAATCGCCGCCACTGCCCAGCCAGTCATCCTGAGCGCACAGCGCAGGTTGCGACAACAACATGCGAACCTGACTCAGCAGCCAATCCAGCGCCACTGGCTGCGCCTCGTCGACAGGCTCTTCGATGTCCGCGCGCCAGGGATCAAGGGGCTGGGCCAGCAGTGCGGCGCGGTCGATCTTGCCATTGGCGGTCAACGGCAGTCGCTGCACCACGAACAATTGATGCGGACGCATCCACGGCGCGAGTTGTGCACGCAGATGAGTGTCGAAGTCGCGATAGTCCAGCCGGTTTCGCGGCACGATGAACGCCAGCAACTGATGGTCTTCAGCTGCATGTCGTCGCGTGCAGACGTAGGCCTGGGCGACGCCTGAGTGTTCCAGCAGACGCTGCTCGACTTCGCCCGGTTCGATACGAAAGCCGCGAACCTTGACCTGACGATCCATGCGCCCCAGGTACTCGATCAGTCCATCTCTGTTGAGCCGCACCTGATCGCCAGTTCGGTAATAGCGCCGCTCTGCACCGGCGGGGTCGCGAAGTTGCACGAAACTGTGCGCCGTGTCGTGCGGACGATTGCGGTAGCCACGCGCCACGCCGCTGCCGCTCAAGTACAGCTCGCCGGCTTCGCCCTGCTCGATCGCGCGTTGCTGAGAGTCCAGAACGCACAACCCTGTGTCTGGCAACGGACGGCCGATCGGCACCGAATCACCCTGAAAACTTCTGGGGATCGGGTACGCCAACGCGAAGGTGGTGCACTCGGTAGGTCCGTAGGCGTTGAAGATCCGGCACTGGCTGTCAGGATTGGCTCGATACCAGGCGCGGACGGCGGCAGCGCTGACCTGTTCGCCGCCGATCAGCACCTGACGCAGACTGGCGAAGCAGGCCGGGAAATCGGCGCTCAAGGTATTGAACAGCGAAACCGTCATGAACAGGTTGTTCACCCGCTGCGATTCGAGCACCTCGGCGAATCGTCGTGCATCGTGAAGGTCGTCGTCGGCAATGATCACGCAGCCGCCCCCGTTGACCAGCGGTGCCCAGACCTCGAAACTGCACGCATCGAATGCCGGATTGGACAGGCAGGCGAACCGGTCGGTAGCACGAATTTCGATGTAACCATCAGGCTCGGCAAGCCGCAGCAGACCGCGCTCGCCGACTTCGACCGCTTTCGGTGTGCCCGTGGTGCCTGAGGTGTAGAACAGGAACATCACCTCGGCAAAGTGTTCGGCAAGCGGCTGGACGGGCTCATCGGGATACGTCAGCAGCGAATCGACGCCGACCTGCCAGACCGACGGCGTCCAGTCCAGATCATCCGTCAGGGTGACCAGACCGACACACCCCGCATCAGCCAGCATCAGCTCCCGACGCCCCTGCGGGCTGGCCGAGTCCAGTGGCACCACCACGGCACCGACCTTCAAGGCACCCAGCATGGTCGCCAGCCATTGCCAGCTACGCGGCATGCTCAACGCGAGTGATTCGCCAGGTATCACGCCGCGCGCCTGGAGCCCACGGGCGATACGCTCACTGGCACTGGCCAGTTGTGCGTAGCTCAGATGTGTCTGCCGGTCGATCACCGCCAGCGCTTGCGGCTGGCGGCGGACCTGTCCGGCAAAACGGCCCAGCAAGGTTGCCGGGTTTGGAGGACCGCTTTCGTGACCGCTCATCAATTCGCCTCCTGCGTATCGAAACGCTGCAGCTCGTGCCTGAGCGCCTGAGAGACGCGATGCACTTCAGCGCTTTCCAGCATGTCCCAGTGCCCGCCATGCACCAGCCTGGCCAGATAGCCATTGCCTGCACGGCGGCGCCAGAACGCGCGCAACTCATGGAGTTGCCGGCGACTGAAGCCTTCACGCGCCTGAATCAGCACGATACGGCCGGCGTGCGGCGCACAGTCATAGGCCGCCATGGCGAGCCTGTTATGGTTGTAGAGATGAAAATAGCGCTCGACCTGAGCGTCTTCGATGCCCGGATACATACCGTTGAAGCGCACCAGCTTGTCGCGAAACTCGGCCATGTCCACGGTACCGATCTGCTGTCGGAAACCCGGATCGTCAGAGCCCTGAGTGTCGAGCAGCACCACGGTTACCTGACGATGCCCCGCCGCTGTGAGGCGCCGGGCCATTTCATACGCCACCAGCCCACCGAAGGACAGGCCGGTGAGAATCAGCGGCCGAGTGGTCATCGGTTCGATCAGACGCAGGTATGCCTCGGCCATGGCTTCGACAGTCGGCTCGGTGCTTTCCCCGGGGTTCAGGCCCGGCGACTGAACGCCGTAGACACCGACGTGCTCCGGCAGGACTTTGGCCAGTGACAGGTAACAGAACGCCGTCCCGCCCGCCGGGTGAATGCACACCACATTGCGTCGCCCTTCGCCCCGGCGAAACTCGATCAGGTTGCCTTGTGCAGCGGCAAGGTCGGCGCCGGTGCGCAACCAGCCGCCAAGGGCTTCGATGGTCGGGTGGGCCATGATCACCCGCACCGGCACTTCGACGGCGAAGGTCTGACCGATCTGATACGCCATCTTGATGGCCGCAATCGAGGTGCCACCAACGTTGAAAAAATTGTCGCGAATGCCGATCTGCGGTGCGAGCAACAGACTCTTCCAGATCTGATAGAGCGCCAGTTCGATGTGATCCCGAGGACTGCCGAGGTTCACCTTGCGCGCAGCCAGATCCTGATCCGCCAGGGTCGCCAGCGCATCACGGTCCACCTTGCCATTGGCAGTCAGCGGCAGCTTCTCCAGCCAAAGGTAGGCGCTGGGCAACACCGCGCTTGAGAGTGTCACCGCCAGATGCGCGTGCAATGTGGCTTCGTCCAGCGGTTCGTCAGCCACATAACACGCGACCAGACGATGATTCTGCGCCGTATCGCCGACCATCAGCACCACGCAGGCACGTAAGGTGGGGAACATGTCCAGTCGCGCTTCGATCTCGCTCAGCTCAAGGCGCACGCCGCGCAGCTTGACCTGAAAATCGTTGCGACCGAGAAACTCCACCTGACCGTCCGCCCGATAGCGCGCCAGATCGCCGCTGCGGTACAAGCGATCCCCAGCCACGAACGGGCTGTCGATGAAGCGCTCGGCCGTCAGCGCATCCAGTCCGAGATAGCCCCGCGCAACGCCCACACCACCGATGTGCAGTTGGCCGGTGACACCGACCGGCACCGGCGCATCGTGTGCATCCAGCACGTGCAGGCGGTTGTTGGCGATGGGTCGCCCGATCGGCAACTGACGGGCCGGTACTTCGGCGCCGGGCTCAAGGGTCCAGATGCTGTTGATGACCGTGGTTTCGGTGGGGCCGTACACGTTGTGCAGGCGGGCATTGGGCAAGCGTTCCTGAAAACGCCGGGCCAGGGCCGGTGACAGTTCGCCGCCACCGCTGAACACGTCCGTCAGCGAGTGGCATGCTGTCACCTCATCGACGTCCAGAAACAGTTGCAGCATGGCAGGCACGAACACCATGGCCGTGACCTGCTGTTCACGAACGACCTGTGCCAGATAGCCCGGTTCGAAATGCCCGCCGGGACGCGCAATGACCAGCCGCCCGCCCGTGGCCAGCGGCCAGAAGGTTTCCCAGGCCGAAGCGTCGAACCCGAACGGAATCTTGTGCAGCATCGCGCCGGATTCGCCGCAGACCTGCAAGCACCACAGCAGCAGATTGCTCAGGCCGCGATGCGCCACCATGACGCCCTTGGGCAGCCCGGTGGTGCCTGAGGTGTAGATCACGTAGGCGAGATGATCAGCGGTCAGTCCGATACTGCGCGGATCGATATTCTGTGTGGCGCGCCCGGCCCAGCGTCCGGCGTCGGCCTGGACGTCGAGCACCGGAACGTCCCAACCGGCATCCTGCTGCGCCTGCCGCAGAACCGAACGGGCGTTGCCCAGAGTCAGCAGCACGGCCGGACGGCTGTCGCAGAGCATGTGGCCGAGGCGGCCGACCGGGTAATCCGGGTCCAGCGGCACATAGGCGCCGCCCGCCTTGAGCACCGCCAGCAGGGCCACCGGCAATTCCAGCGAACGCTCGATGCACACCGCCACGCGGACATCCGGACCGACGCCCTGCTCGCGCAGATAGTGCGCCAGCCGGTTGGCCCGGGTATTGAGCTCGGCATAGCTCAGCGACTGGTCCTCGAAAACCACCGCACGGGCGTCTGGATGCAGAGCGGCCTGAGCCTCGACCAGGCTGTGTACGCATTCAGCGACCTGCCCCAGCGGCGCCGAACGGTTCCATTCGTTCAGCATCCGCTCACGCTCTGCCTCGGTCAGCAATTGCAGGGCTGCAATCGGCTGCTTGGCATCCTGCGCAATCTGCTCCAGCAAATGCCGGTAATGCGCGCTCAAGCGCTCGATGGTGGTGACGTGGAACAGGTCGGTGTTGTATTCGACCAGCAGGTTCAGCCTGCCATCGCGCTCGACCCATTCGAAGGCCAGATCGAATTTGGCCGTTGCGCTGCCGGTGATGTAGGGCGCCATCTCGACGCCCGGCAACTGCACCGCAGCACCGGGCGTGTTCTGCAGCACCAGCATGACCTGAAACAGCGGCGAATACGCCGTATCGCGCTGCGGGTTGACCGCTTCGACGACCCGGTCGAACGGCACGTCCTGATGGGTATGCACATCCAGCAGCGTGGTGCGTACCTCACGCAGCAATTCGGCAAAGGTCTGCTGCGGGTCCAGGCGCTGACGAATCACCAGCGTATTGACGAAATGTCCGATCAGCGGCTCGACCTCGGGACGGGCCCGGTTGGCGAACGGCGTGCCGATGCACAGATCCTGCTGACCGCTGTAGCGCCACAGCAGCACAGAAAGCGCGGCCGTGAGCACATTGAACAGCGTGCCGCGGGTTTCCCGGCCCAACGAAGTGAGTGCGCGCAAGGTCGTGGCGTCGAGCGATGAACTGAAAGTGGCTCCTGCATAACGCTGCACCCTGGGCCGTGGCCGGTCGGTGGGCAGGGTCAGCAACAGCGGCGCATCGCTCAGCGTACGCCGCCAGAAATCGAGTTGCTGTTCCAGCGCCCCGCCGCCAAGACGTTGCTGCTGCCAACAGGCGTAATCGGCATATTGCACCGCAAGCGGCGGCAGGCTTGAAGGTTGTCCACTCAGAAAATCAGCGTAGAGCGCCGTGACTTCCTGCAGTACCACGCCCATGGACCAGCCATCGGCAACGATGTGATGCACGCAGTACAACCACAGGTATTCGTCGTCGGCCAGTCGCAGCAGCGAGGCGCGAAATAATGGCCCCTGAGCGAGATCAAACGGCACCTTGGCGTCGCGCTCGACAGCCGCCCTGATGGTCGCCTGGCGCTCGGCCTCTTCCACGTCACCCAGATCGGTCACGGCCAGCACCAGCGGCATGGCCGCATGCACCACCTGACGCGGCTCGCCGTCAATGCTGCGAAACGTGGTACGCAGCATTTCATGACGTGCGATCAACCCATTCAACGCCCGCTCCAGCATTGCCACATCAAGCGGCCCTTTCAAGCTGACGGCCGTCGGTACGTTATAGAACGCACTGCCCGGTTCAAGCTGGTCGAGGAACCACAACTGGCGCTGTGAGAACGACAAGGGAAAGTCCGCCTGGCCTTCACTGCGTCGAGGAATCGCGGCTGGATCGGCACCGCTCAACCGGGCGATCAGTTCCAGCTTGTGACGCTTGAGCGCCTGCAGCATTTCTTCCGTGAGAAAACCACGCGGCGCCTTGCAGCGCAGTTTGTCGCCATCCACTTCGAGCGCAACGGCATGGCGGTCGAACAGTTCCAGCAATTGACAGGCGTTCATATTTCAACCTCTTCCATGTCGCAGTCGTCAGGCAGTTCAGCGCGTGGATCAGACGCGAACGCTTCGATGTGAACCCTGTGTTGCTCACCAACGGCACGCAGACCGCCCACCATCGAGTAGATCAGCCGGTGACTCGCGCCCAGGTCGAACAGCGTGGGCAATTGCTGTTCTTCAAGCGACCCCATGCCACACAGCCCGAGACCCTGGTCGACTGCCGTCATGGTCAGCAATTGCGCCATCGCACCGGTTTCGATGTGGCAGAAGTCGCGGCTGCGCTCGCCGTACAACGGCTCGATGGCGGCCATATCGGCGATGAAGAACAGCGAGAACGCAGCGTTTTCATACACCGGCCGATTGACGAAGTAGTCGTAGGTGTCCGGGTCGAGCACCCCGCTGTCCAGCGCCAGCAAACGGTGCTGCACAGGGTCGTAGTAATACGCGCCGCCGGGCACGCCGTTGACCCGTTGCGGCTTGATATAGAGGTAGGCCTGAATCGGGTAGAGACCGCCTGCGGACGGAAACTGGTATTTGACCTGAGCGTCCAGCTGTCCCTGCGCCAGACTGGCCAGCAACTCGGCAAAGGCCGCTGCCTCGACCGGCCGCGGCGCGTACTGGCGCACCGAGCGGTAATCACTGAAACGCTGTGTGTAGCGGCTGTCGTCGGGCCGTTGCAGCCGCACTTCCGGCAGATCCCGATCGAAGGCGCGACGGCCGCGCTGGTCGGCCTTGAAGCGCGCCCGCTGATCGGGGTCTTCGATGACGTTACCGACGGCTTGCTCAGGTTGAACCACTGGCTCCCGAGCGTGGCTGGCGACAGTGCTCTGCGCTTCACTCTGCCGATACAGGGCAAGCAGATTCAGCAGCGTCGGCTGCGCGAGCAATTGCGCGACATTGGGACGGAAATGCAGTTCGCCGGACAACGCGTTACTGATTCTGACGATGTCGATGGACGTCGCGCCCAGGCTCAGCAGGTTGGCATCGGCGCTGATCGCCGAGCGTTTGAGCACCTCCTGCACGATGGCAACCAGACGCTTTTCCTGCGCGCCCTCAACCTGCAGAACCGGGCCTGACAGAGGTGCTTGCTCGGGTTCTGGCAGACGCTTTTTATCGACCTTGCCATTGGACGACAGCGGCCATTCCTGCACGAAGGTGAACGACGACGGCACCATGTAGGCCGGCAACTTGTCGGCCAGATAGTGAGTGAAGTCACCTTCCTGCAACGCCGCATCGTCCTTGAGCACATAACCGGCAAGACGTTTTTCGCCCAGCGTGTCACCGAGAATTCTCACCACGGCGCTCTGCACGCCAGGATGTCGATTGAGCACCGCTTCGATTTCGCCCAGTTCGATGCGATAGCCCTGAACCTTGACCTGCGTATCTTCGCGCCCCAGAAACTCGATGTTGCCATCGGGCAGCAAACGCCCCAGATCACCGGTCCGGTAAAGACGCTCTCCGGTCAACGGATGGGCGAAGAAGCTGCCAGCGCTCAGCCCCTCATCACGCCAGTACCCTTTGGCCAGGCCGATGCCGCCGATGTACAACTGCCCGGTCACCCAGGTCGGCCGACGCTGCAGTGCTTCGTCGAGTACATGGAAGCGCTGATGATCCAGCGCCTTGCCATAGGGAATGCTGCGCCACGCCGGGTCGACATTTTGCAGCGGATAGTGGATTGACCAGATCGACGCCTCGGTCGCACCGCCCAGGCTGTTCAGGCTCAGATTCGGCCATAACGCCCAGGCACGTTCGGGCAGCGTCAGGGGAATCCAGTCGCCGGACAGCATCGCCACACGCAGGCTCGCCGGCAATGCACCGCGCTCACTTTCCACGTATTCCAGCAGCATGCCGAACAGCGCGGGCACCGAGTTCCACAGACTGACCCGATGCTCGCGAATCAGCATCATCCAGTGCGCAGGATCGAGCGCCTGTTGCGGATCGAGCACCACCACCGCAGCGCCTGCCGCCAGCGTGCCGAAGACGTCATAGACCGATAGATCGAAGCTCAGGGATGAGATCGCCAGCACCCGGTCCGCCGGGCCGACGGCAAAGCGACGGTTGATGTCGAGCAATGTGTTGACCGCGCCGCAATGGTCGATAACCACACCCTTGGGCATGCCGGTGGAGCCCGAGGTGTAGATCACGTAAGCCAGATCAGTGGGGGCACGATTGAAGGGCTGCAATGGGGTTCGATCTGTCGCAAGCTCATCGGTCACGGCCAATACGTTGATCCGCAATGGCCACTCGATGCGCGTGACCATGGCGGGCTGGGTCAAGGCCAGACTCGCCTCGGCACGCTCCAGAATGTGCCGAAGGCGTTCGGCGGGAAGCGTCGGATCGATGGGCAGGTAGGCTCCGCCCGCATAGTGAATCGCCAGCGTCGCCACCACTTGTTCCCAGCCGCGTTCCATCACCACCGCGACCAGTTGATTGGGCACGACGCCCAGCCCTTGCAGCCGTGCGCCCAGCGTTTTTGCCTCTGCGCGCAGCTGCCGGTAGCTCAACTGCCGCTGCACCCCGATCACCGCCAGCGCGTCGGGTGTCGCCAGCGCCTGCCGGTCGAACAGTTCATGCATCAATGGCGATTCGACCGGGAGATCAACTGGCGCTGGCAAGCGGACCGTCGGCACCAGTTGCGGCGTGCTGGCGCTCCAGGCGGAGGGTTCGAGCAGCGCATCCAGCACTGCGTTATAGGCCACGAACATCTGCTCGATCAGGCCGTCGGGAAACAGCTCGTCGATGCTGTCCCAATTGAACAACAGGCGCCCTTCCAGCTCCAGCAAGGTATGGTCGAGCCACACCTGCGGGGTCTGGGTGATGCTGTGCATGTGCCGGGCGTTCAACGCATCGGCAAGGTTGAATTCCGCCAGTTCCGGCGCGGCTTCCGACAGGGTGCTGTTGAACACGATGGGCATCGCGGTCTGCTGCACGCCGCGGGCCTGGGACAGTTCACGCAACACACGCACGCCGCTGACCGCCGAATGATCGATGTCCTGCCACAGCCGCGCCTGCACCGAACGGGCCTTGTCGGTGAAGCTCGCATTGCCGTCGATGCTGACTTCCAGCAACACCAGTGAAGTGAAGTCGCCGATGATTGCATCGACGTCCGGGTGCAGCGGCATGCGGTTGAACAGCGGCAGGCTGAGGGTGAAGCGTGGTTGACGACTCCACAGCGCAAGCACTTCGCTGAACGCGGTCAGCAGCATCACCGACGGAGTGACGGCAAACTGTTTGGCGACGGCCTTGAGCCGTGACCATTGCCCGGCCGACAGTTCGCGGTCGCGGCGGGTGAAGTGTGGCCGGGCGATGCTGTCCGGCTGACAGACCAGAGGCAGGTCAGGCGCAGGCGCCAGCGTGGCCACGCGTTCGCGCCAGTAATCGAGCGCCTGCCCGTAGCGGCGTTCATTGCGCAGTGCGTGTTCGGCCAGGACGTAGTCCCGGAACGTCAGGCCCGGCTCAGGCAGAACCCGTTGAGGATCGGCGTAGAACGCCATCAATTCACGCGCCAGAATCTGCGTACTCGCGGCATCCACGATCAAGGCGTCGAGGCTGATGTGCAGATGACTGATACCGTCATCGAGCAGCGACAGACTGAATTCGAACAACGGCCAGCGACTGGCCTCCAGCACCTGATGCGACTGGCGCTCGCGGGTTGCTTGCAAGGTCTGTAGCGCCGCGTCTGCAGGCAGTCCGCGCAAATCACTGCGTGGCATGTGATAAGTCGGTACGGTTTCCAGCACCTGTTGCGTACCGTCACTGAGAAACACCACACGCAGCATGTCGTGACGCTGGATCATGCGATTGAGCGACTGCTCGAAGCGCGCAATATCGAGGTCCGGAATGCGCAGCTCTTCGTAACCGTGAGCGCTGACACCGCCAAGGCTTACCGAAGCTTCGCGGCCGAACCAGTAGGCCTGCTGAATATCGGTGAGTGGAAAAGGCTCATGCCGCGCAGCAGCATCCGCTTCGATGCGCAGCGGGATCGCTGGCGGCTGGCAGTCATCCTCGCGAGTGCTCTTTACCTGCGCCGCCAGATCCATCAGAACCGGCGTCTTGAAAAGGCTGCTCAAGGACAGTTGCGCACCCATGCGCTGATTGATCGCGTAGATCATCCGGGTGGCCAGCAGCGAGTGCCCGCCCAGATCAAAGAAGTTGTCGTGGATGCCGACCCGCTCGCACTTGAGCACTTCGGCCCAGATCAGCGCCATCTGATGCTCGATCTCGTTGCGTGGTGCCTCGTAGCGGGCAGAAGACTGACGCTCGGGCGCAGGCAACGCCTGGCGGTCCAGCTTGCCATTGCGGGTCAGTGGCAGTTGCGCCAGCGATACCCAGGCCGTCGGAATCATGTGTTCAGGCAGATGGCGCTGCAGCGCGTTGCGCAGGGTTTCAGGGGCTGCGCTGCCGACCACGTACGCCACCAGAACCTTGTCGCCCGGCACGTCTTCGCGCAACAGCACGGCGACTTCCTGCACGCCGGGTTGCTGGTGCAGCAGGCTTTCGATCTCGCCAAGTTCGATACGGAACCCACGCAGCTTGACCTGCTGATCGATCCGGCCCAGGTACTGCACGTTGCCGTCGGCCTGGAAACACGCCAGATCACCACTGCGATACATGCGTGCGCCGGGTTGCGGGCTGAAAGGATCGGGCAGGAAACGCTCGGCGGTCAGGTCGGGACGGTTCAGGTAACCACGCGCCAGACAGGCACCGGCGATGTACAACTCCCCCGCCACACCGACAGGTTGCGGATTCAGGTCGCGGTCCAGCACGTAGAGCCGCGTGTTCGCAATAGGACGCCCGATGGGTGGCGCGTCCGGCCAGTGTGCGGCGTCACTGCACGCCAGGCTGAACTGGCTGACCACATGGGTTTCGGTCGGGCCGTACTGGTTGTGCAGCCATGTACCGCCGAGCCTTTGAACAAAGGCGCGCAGTTCATCATTGACCTGCAACGCCTCGCCTGCGGTGATGATTTCGCAACCGCCCTCCGGCATGGACGCATCGGCCTCGGTCAGGCCCGCCAGTTGCTGCAGCACGGCGAAAGGTAGAAACGCCCGTTGCACGCCCTCCGCAACCAGTGTCGAGCGCAAAGAAGCCAGTTCCTTGCGGCTGGTTTCGCTCATCAACACCAGGCTGCCGCCCTGGCAAAGCGTGCTGCAGATTTCCTGAAACGATACGTCAAAATTAAGCGAGGCAAACTGCAACACCCGGCGCGGCGTGTGTACATCATCGAGCTGCCAGGCAATCAGGTTGTCCAGCGCGCGACGGCTGTGCGCAACGCCCTTGGGCCGTCCGGTGGAACCTGAGGTGTAGAGCACATACGCCAGATTGTCCGGGCTGACCCTGACCTGCGGATCGGCGTCCGAACGCTGCGCCCAGCTTTGCGCGTCGATGTCCAGGCAGCAGACCGGCAGATGACTGCCGGGCAGCGGCAGCGCGTCGACAAGCGAAGACTGGGTGAGCAGCAGGCTCGGACTGGCGTCGCTGAACATGAAGGAAAGGCGCTCCGGCGGATAGGCCGGGTCGAACGGGACGTAAGCGGCACCGGTCTTGAGAATGGCCAGCAAACCAATGACCATCTGCGGCGAACGCTCCAGACACAAACCGACGCGCTGTTCAGGTCCCACACCTTTTTCGATCAGGTAACAGGCCAGTCGGTTGGCGGCGCGATTCAGCTCGCCGTAGGTCAGCGTCCGGCCATCGGCACGCAGCGCCTCGGCGTCGGGCGTACGCCGAGCCATCGCTTCGAAACGCTGCACACAGTCGACTGTCGGTAGACCTCGCTCGGTGCGGTTCCAGTCATTGACGATCCGATGCCGCTCCTGTGGACTGAGCAAATCGAGGCTCGACAACGACCGATCGCTGTCACTGGCCATCTGCGTCAGCACGCGGCTCAGGTACTCCCCGAACCGCACCACCGTCTCGGGCTCGAACAGACCGGACGCATATTCAAGCCCACCGACGATCTGCCCGTCCTGTTCGCTGAGTGCCAACTGCAGGTCGAACTTGGCCACCTGTTGATGAGCGAGGATCGGGCTGATGTCCAGACCGGGCAGGATCAGGTCCGAGTCCTGATCCTGCTCCCAGGCGAACAACACCTGAAACAGCGGGCTGTACGCCAGACTGCGCGGCGGATTGAGCAACTCCACCACATGATCGAACGGCAGGTCCTGATGCTCCTGCGCATCCAGGGCAACGCGACGCGCCTGTTGCAGCCAGCTCGCGACCGACTGCGCCGTCGCAGCGTTCTCGGACCGGGTCATGCGCAGCGCGAGGGTGTTGACGAAGAAGCCAATCAGGCCGTCCAGTTCCTGCTGGTTGCGGTTCGCCGAAGGCACGCCGATCACCACATCGTGCTGTCCGGACAAGCGCATCAGCACCAGCGACCAGGCGGCCAGAAGTGTCATGAACAACGTGGTGCCCTGCTGCATACCCAACGCCTTGAGCCGGGCCGTCAACGCACGGTCAACTATCAGCGGCACAAACCCGCCTCGGTAATCCTGTACCGCAGGGCGTTTGTGATCGGTGGGCAGCTCCAGCAGTACGAGTGCACCGGTGAGGGTTTCGCGCCAGTAGCGACGTTGCGCGTCCATGACGTCACTGGACAACCATTGCCTTTGCCAGGCGGCGTAATCGACGTACTGCACCGGCAACGGCGGTAAGTCTGCGTCACGATCCTGCAAAACGGCCTCGTACAACAGGGCCAGGTCGCGGGTGAGCACGCCCACGGACCAGCCATCCGAGATGATGTGATGCTGGGTCAGCAGCAGCGCGTGATCGTCGTCCGCCAGCCTGATCAGGCTGGCGCGCATCAGTGGCCCGCGAGTGAGGTCGAACGGCTTGGCGCCCTCCTCGTCCATCAGCTCGACAAGGCGCGCCTCGGCATCCGCGTGACTGCGCAGATCGATCACCGGCAGCGGCATGCCCGAGTCCGGCGCGGCGACTCGCTGTCGACCTTCGCCCTCAACCGCCACGAACGTGGTGCGCAAGGCCTCATGACGCGCGACCAATTGAGTGAAGCTGCGTTCCAGCGCCGCGACGTGCAAGGTGCCGCGCAGGCGAAGGTTCAGCGGCATGTGATAAGCCGCGTTGCCGCCATCCATCTGTGCCAGAAACCACAGCCGCTGCTGGGCGGACGACAGCGTTTGCGCATCGCCTCGATCAATGACCGTTATCGCCGGACGCGCAGCGCTTTGCCGGGAATGCAAACGCTCGGCGAACTCATACAGCACGGGCGTGGCAAACAGCTCAGCGGGTGACGCCTCCATACCCAGTTTCTGCCGGACCTGAGCCAGCACGCGCATCACCAGCAACGAATGACCGCCCAAGGCAAAAAAGTGATCGTCACGGCCGACGCGTTCGACCGCCAGCACATCGCGCCAGATGGCCGCGAGCGCGGTTTCCAGCGGTCCTTGGGCTGCCTGAAATTCGCTCCGATCAAAAGCGTCAGCGTCCGGTGCAGGCAACGCGGTGCGGTCAATTTTTCCGTTGGGGGTCAGCGGCAAGGCAGCCAGACGCACGAACGCGGCAGGCACCATGTAATCGGGAAGATGAACCTGCAACTGTTCACGGAGCGTACGTGGCGTCAGGACGGCACTGTCATCGGCGCAGAACCAGGCAACCAGGGCCTGAACGCCCCGCTCGTCTTCGCGCAGCAATACCAGAGTTTCCCGAACGCCGGACACCTGCGCCAGCCGCGCTTCGATTTCCCCCAACTCCACGCGCAAGCCACGCAGTTTGGTCTGAGTGTCGTTGCGGCCAATGAATTCGATATTCCCATCGGCGCGATAACGGGCCAGGTCGCCGCTGCGATAAAGACGTTCGCCCTTCACGAACGGGTTGTCGATGAAGCGCTCAGCGGTCAGTTGGGGCAGGTTCAGATAACCGCGCGCAACGCCTGCGCCACCAATGTACAGCTCGCCCGTGACACCCGTCGGTACCGGAGCACCGAAGGTGTCCAGCAGGTAAATCCGGGTGTTGGCGAACGCACGCCCGATGGGCAGCGCGCCCCCGATCAGGCTGTCGGCATTGACCTCGAAACAGCTACTGTCGATGCTGGCTTCGGTGACGCCATAGGCATGAACGATCTGCACGTGATCGCCACACAGCCTGCTCAGTTGCCGGGCGCTGTGAGCCGTCCAGATATCCGAACCGCAGACCACCGTGCGCATGAACGACAGGTCTTGCCCCTTGCTTTCCACCCAGGCGAGCAACGGGTTGAGCACGGCCGGTACAAAATCGGCGAAACCGATGCGGGCTTCACTGAGCAGACGATAAAGCGCCGGCGGGTCCATCAGGGTTTCACGCGGGCACAGCACCAGGGTGCCGCCAAAACCCAGCGAGCGGATCAGGTCGGCGCTGAACACGTCGAAAGAGAAACCTGCCATTTGCAGATGGTTGAGCGGTGCGCGCAGGTCATACCGCTGTTCCCACGCGGCGCTGACTGCGCGCAGCCCGTGATGCTCGACCATGACGCCCTTAGGCGTGCCGGTGGACCCTGAGGTGTAGATCACATACGCCAGATGGCGAGCGGTGAGACCGACCGCACGAGGGTCGGGGTTGTCCGCAGGCTGCGCCGCCCACCGAGAGGTTTCAGCCAGATCCAGCAATACGGGCAGCACCGCGCAACCCTCGAGCGCCGCCTGCAAAACCCTGTCTGCCGACTTTTGCGTGAGCACCACAGGTGGCGCACTGTCAGCGAGCATATGGGCCAGACGGGCCTGCGGATAACCGGGATCCAGCGGCACATAGGCGCCGCCAGCCTTGAGCACCGCCAGTACGCCGATCAGCATGTCCAGCGAACGCTCGACGCAGATACCGACCCGTACATCCGGGCCGACGCCCAGACTGCGTAAATAGTGGGCCAGGCGGTTGGCCTGAACGTTGAGCTGTTCGTAACTCAGCGCATGCTGCTCGAATCGCACAGCGACGGCTTCAGGTTGAAGACTCACCTGTGTTTCGAACAATTCATGCACATAACCATTCTCGTCGAACGACTGCTGCGTTGCGTTCCAGTCGTGGATCAGTCGCTGGCGTTCCGCGTCCCCGATCATGTCGATCGACAGGAGGAGCTGTTCAGGCTGCTCGACCATTTTCTGAAGTGTCCGGCGCAGGTAGCCGACAAGGCGCCGGGCCGTCGAGGCGTCAAACAACGCCGTTGCGTAATGCAGGTGCCCGTCGATGCGCCCCTCTGTTCCGACAAGACTCAAGGCCAGATCGAAACCTGCCGGCAAGGCCTGATGGTGGTCACCGACACACACCACCTGAGCGACTGGATACGCATTCTGCACAGGGTAATGCCGGGGCGCCTCATCGACTTCACGATGCACATGGTCGAGCAACTGGTTGACCGTCATGGCGTTGGTCAACGGCACCCGCAGCAGCCGCGAATTGTCACAACCCGGTGCGCGCATGCCGACCATGATCTCGTGTTGACCAGACAACCGCGCCAGCACTGCAGCCCAGGCAGCAAGCACAACAGCGAACAGGCTGCAGCCATCGGAACTCAGCGCTGCCAGATGGTGAACGAGCGACTCATCCAGCTCGAACACCTGCGCGTCGCAGCGCAAATCCTGTACACGCGGTCTGGGACGATCCACTGGCAGCTCCAGCCACTGCAGCGCGTCCGCCGACCCGTCCTGATCGCAATTGTGTTGTACGGACAAAGAAGCGGAATGCGCAGGGCTCTGCCCACGCGAAGAAGATCTGTCGAGCATCGGAAATCACCGTCCATGACTACTTTTTTTATGTGAAGGCGGCCATGCACCGATCGCTCAGGCAGGCGCCAGGCCCCGACGCGCAGGCCGGAATGGTTCAGGTTTCAGGATCGAGCGATCAGGGGGAAGGCGCGGCGCGGGCTCGCGGGCCCAGGGTGTTGTCGTGCGTAAAGACGACCTGGAAGACCGACTGAATGACTGCAAGGCGCAGGCATGCCGGAGACACGTCATGGCGTGACTCGCGTGCAGCGAAGATTCGGGAAGGCGCTATGGCGACGTCGATCGCACGAGCCTTGAAGCTGGAAATTGCATACCGCCTGACCACTTTAAACCTCATCTTTCGTTTGAGGGTCAACGACGGGGAATGGCCTGCGCAGGGGTGTCAGCGCCTGGGTTGTCCCGATCGGCTGAGATTGCCCGGCTTGTAGTCATGGCAATCCTTGGCCCGGGTTCGTGACCCGGAGCGCAGCCGATAATAACCATGAATATAAACGCGAAAGCAAACAAAAAGTGACAAATTCGAAAGTCTTCACAACATCACTTGCGATATGGATAACAGACGTAAGTATGGCGACTCACGTGAACTAATTGGTTCAAAAAAATGATATCAAAACGCCCTAACCCTGTGTGAATCCTGCCCTCCAGGCGCCGCCACGTACAAAACTTCGAACGTCTCGCCCCCTGCTTAACAGTGTGAATCTTGTGCGCTCCATAGCGAGTACCCCGCCGTCAGAAATCGCCCATGAAAGAACACGGGAAATATTCAGTGTCCGCATTAATGCCCATTCACTTTGCACTCTTGCAGCGAGCGTGTGACGGGAAACAAATGCAACTAAAACGCCATCATCCCTTTTTCTATCCCGAGCCGGAAAAATGGGATTCGTTCACTATTTCAATGACCTATCACCCTGAAAAATAACTCGTGATGCATTATTTATATGTATAGAAACCTGTATCAATTCTGAAATAATTCTGTTGCCAAGCGAGTACGTGCGGACTATGTTCTTACGGCGCTCGATAGGGAGCTAATCAGTTTACAGGTGTGCATGGATGCAAAAGTCGAAAGCCGTTAGTGCCGTCCGTTATTCTTTCAAACCTGCTGCAACAGGCGCCCTCTGCGCACTTTCCTTCACTTTCGGCTGTTCTGCCTACGCCGACTATGTCGAACAAGGCAGGTTGGGCGATGCTGCCAGTTGGCGGTCCGCCGAGTTCCAGAGTGACTGGGGACTTGGCCGTATTCAGGCCGAACACGCGTATGCCGCAGGCATCACTGGCGCGGGTGTGAAAATCGGGGCGCTGGACTCGGGTTATGACCCTTCTCACCCTGAAGCCAGCCCGTCACGTTTTCATGCGGTGACCGCCAGTGGCACCTATGTCGATGGCTCGCCGTTCAGCGTCACCGGCGCCATCAACCCGAACAACGACACACACGGCACTCATGTGACAGGCACCATGGGCGCAGCCCGGGATGGCGCGGGCGTGCATGGCGTGGCGTACAACGCGCAGATATACGTAGGCAACACCAACAAGAACGACAGTTTCCTGTTCGGTCCGAGTCCGGACCCACGCTATTTCAAAGCGGTGTATGGCGCACTGGCCGACGCCGGTGTGCGCGCCATCAACAACAGCTGGGGCAGCCAGCCCTCTGACGTGACCTACGCCACCTACGATGGCATGCGCGCTGCCTATGCCCAGCACTACAACCGAGGCACCTGGCTGGACGAAGCGGCCAACGTATCGCGCAAGGGCGTGATCAATGTGTTCAGCGCAGGCAACAGCGGTTATGCCAATGCCAGCGTGCGAGCCTCGCTACCGTATTTTCAACCTGACCTGGAAGGCCACTGGCTGGCCGTATCAGGCCTGGACAGCACCAATGGTCAACGCTACAACCAGTGCGGCATCGCCAAGTACTGGTGCATCACCACACCTGGACGCCTGATCAACGGCACCGTGCCGGGCGGCGGTTACGGGATCAAGTCCGGTACCTCGATGTCTGCACCCCACGCCACGGGTGCGCTCGCGCTGGTGATGGAACGCTTCCCGTACATGAACAACGAGCAGGCTCTGCAGGTACTGTTGACCACGGCGACTCAGCTGGATGGCTCGGTCACCCAGGCACCGAACACCAATGTGGGCTGGGGCGTGGCCAATCTGGAGCGGGCGATGCGCGGGCCGGGCCAGTTGCTCGGCACCTTCGATGCAACACTGGGCGCAGGCCAGACCGATACCTGGAGCAACGACATTTCCGACCAGGCCCTGATCCAGCGTCAGGCCGAAGACCGCACCGAGCAGGCCGCATGGCAACAGACGCTGGTCAGCAGAGGCTGGCAGAACGGCGTTGCGAGCGCGGCCAGTCAACAGGACCAGACCGATTATGCAGTCGGTATCGCGCGCGCGGCAGCTGCTGCACAGCGCCAGTATCAGGGCAGTCTGATCAAGTCCGGCACGGGCCGGTTGATTCTGGAAGGTGACAATACTTACCGCGGTGACACGCTGGTCAATGCAGGCCTGCTGTCGGTCAACGGCTCGCTGGTGTCGGCAGTGCAGGTCAACACTGGCGGTACGCTGGGTGGCACGGGCCAGATTGGCGGGCTGACGGCGCGCAGCGGTGGCAGCGTTGCGCCGGGCAACTCCATCGGCACCTTGCAGGTCAATGGCGACGTGGTTTTCGAGCCGGGATCGACTTACGCGGTCGAGCTTTCGCCGACAGCCAGCGACCGTCTCGTCGCCACAGGCAGTGCGACCGTGTCAGGGGCGAACATGACGCTGGCGCTGGATGAAACACCGGTCGCATTGAATGCTTCATCCGCTCAGACGCTGGAAGGCCGTCAGTACAACGTGTTGCAGGCTGCCAATGGCGTCAACGGCCAGTTTGGCAGCGTGTCGTCCAGCTACGCCTTTCTGGGTGGTCGACTCGATTACGCCGCCACCGGCATCGCCCTGAATATCGATCGCACCGCCGCGTTTGACAGCGTCGCGCAGACGCCCAATCAGGCCGCAGTCGCCACGGCTGCCGAACAGCTGGGTGCCGGAAACGCCGTCTACGAAAATCTGTTGCTCTCTCCCTCTGCCGCGTCGGCACGCAACAGCTTCCAGCAGTTGTCCGGCGAGGTTCATCCGGCGATCGGCACCGTGCTGATCAACGACAGTCGCCAGGTGCGCGATGCCGTTGGCGAGCGTCTGAATGCGAGTGCGTTCGGCACCGAGGGCGATACCCCGGCGCAGGACAATGTGTGGCTGAAGGCGCTGGGCGCCTGGGGCAAGACCGATTCACGCGATGGCACCGCCGGCTACACCACCTCGATTGGCGGTCTGCTGGCCGGTGTCGATGGCAAAGTGGCCGACGACACCCGTCTGGGTCTGGTCGCAGGCTACAGCGACAGCTCGATTGCCATGGGTTCGAACACACATTCACGTGCATCCGTCGACAGCTACCACCTGGGCGCTTATGTCGGTCATGAAATGGGCGCGCTGCGCCTGACAGTGGGCAGTGCCTACAGTTGGCACCGTATCGACGCCAAACGCGATGTTCAGGTCGGCGGCGCAAGGGGCCGGGAAACCACCAAACACGACGCCCAGACCGTCCAGGTGTTCACCGAAGCGGCGTATCGCATCCGCCTGCAGCCGGCGACGATCGAGCCCTTTGCCAACCTTGCTTACGTGCATCTGGCCACGGATGGTTTCACCGAAAAAGGCGACGCAGCCGCCTTGTCAGCCGGTCGCGACAAGCGTGATGCCGTACTGGGCACCCTCGGCGCACGCGCCTTGAAAACCATCTCCCTCAACGATCAACAGAAACTCGAGCTGTCGGGCAGTCTTGGCTGGCAGCACAACCTGAGCGACACCGACTCGCAGCAACACTTGGCGTTCGCGTCCAGCGGCGCAAGCTTCGGAATCGAAAGCTCACCTCTGGTACGCGATGCCGCGCTGGTCGGCGCCCACGCCAGTCTGGCAGTGAGCAAGGACGCCCGGGTAAGCCTGGATTACAACGGCCAACTGGCCAGCCGCGAAAAAATCCACGGTATCGGGCTGAGCCTCAACTGGCAGTTCTGATTCCGTAGCCCTCTCGCTTCAAAAAAGAACAACGCGCATGCCCATGCATGCGCGCGGAGTTTTGTGTGCGTCAACTAAGGACGGTAGTTTCATGAACGATGCGTTTATCACCCGACAGACCTCTGTCACCTCCCTTCGTCAGTCCATCAGGGCGATCAACCGCGTCTCCTGCGGCGCACTGGCGGTCTACCTCGCAACCATGAGCGTTGCGCAGGCTGCGCCTTACGTCGAGACCGGACTGCCCGACAACCCCGGTAGCTGGCGAACGGCCGAATTCAACGCCGACTGGGGACTGGCCGCCATCGAGGCCCAGTACGCCTATGCCGCTGGCTATACCGGCAAGGACATCAAGCTGGGTATTTTCGACCAGCCGGTGTACGCCGCGCACCCGGAGTTTTCGGGTTCGGGCAAAGTGGTCAATCTGGTAACCAGCGGTATACGCGAATACACAGACCCGTACATTCCTGTGAAAGCGGGCGATGCATTTCGCTACGACGGCACACCGACTCTGGACTCCGGGGGAAAGCTCGGCAATCACGGCACGCATGTCGGAGGTATCGCGGGTGGCAGCCGCGATGGCGGCCCCATGCATGGCGTGGCCTTCAATGCGCAGATCATCAGCGCCGACAATGGTGATCCGGGGCCCGAGGACGGAATTGTGCTGGGCAACGACGGTGCCGTCTATAAAGCGGGCTGGGATGCACTGGTCAACAGCGGCGCCCGTTTGATCAACAACAGCTGGGGCATCGGCATCACCGACCGCTTTGCGAACGGCGGGCGTGATCCAGCCTTTCCGCACTTCACCGTGCAGGACGCACAGGTGCAATTCGACGAAATCGCGCAGATCATCGACTCCCCCGAGGGAGGCGCTTACGCAGGTGCTGTCAACGCCGCACGCAGTGGCGTGGTGACGATTTTTGCTGCGGGCAACGATTACAACCTGAACAACCCGGATGCCATGGCCGGTCTGGGGTATTTCGTTCCGGACATCGCACCCGACTGGTTGACCGTTGCCGCCTTGCAACAGAATCCGAACGCGGCTGCGTCGGCCACCACGCCCTACACCTTGAGCACCTTCTCCTCACGTTGCGGCTATACCGCGAGCTTTTGCGTGTCGGCACCGGGCACGCGCATCTATAGCGCGGTGATCAACGGCAACAGCCTTGAGAACCTTGCCAGTGACTGGGCCAACAAGAACGGCACCTCCATGGCCGCGCCCCATGTTGCGGGCAGCATGGCAGTGTTGATGGAGCGCTTTCCGTATATGACCGGCGCGCAGGTTGCCGAAGTGCTGAAAACCACCGCCACCGACCTCGGCGCCCCAGGCGTCGATGCGCTGTACGGCTGGGGCATGATTAACCTGCGCAAGGCCATCGAAGGCCCTGCGATGTTCGTGACCGAGGCGGACATTCCGGCTGAATTTCGCATCGAGGGCGGCTATGGCGACAGCCAGTTCGTGGCCAATATTCCGGGCATCGGTGCTGTGGTCGACGCAGGCAAACCCACCCAGCGTACGTGCACCGGGCCGCAGTGCGGGCTGGATGTCTGGAGCAACGACATTTCCGGACATGGCGGTCTGACCAAACAAGGTATCGGCACGCTGATGCTGACCGGCGCAAACACCTACAGCGGGCCAACACGGGTTGATCAAGGCCTCCTGTCGGTGAACGGTTCACTGACATCAGCCGTGATCCTCAACGACAACGCTACGCTGGGTGGCAACGGCCGCATCGGCTCGCTGCTTGCCAGACGCGGCAGCACCGTTGCGCCGGGCAATTCCATCGGTACGCTGCGCGTGGACGGCGATCTTACCCTGGCGCCGGGCTCGCTCTACGCGGTCGAGCTCTCGCCTTCAGGCAGTGACCGGATTGTCGCAGGTGGCACTGCCACAGTCACCGGTGCCAATATGACCCTTTCACTGGAAACCAACCCGTCGCTCCTGAACAACAGCCAGACCAACAGCCTCCTCAACCGACCGTTCGATGTTCTGCAGGCTGCGGGCGGCGTTCAGGGTCAGTTTGGTTCGGTCCTGACGAACACTGCGTTTCTGAGTGGAAATCTCGCGTACTCCGGCACCGGTATCACCCTGGCCGTCGAGCGCAATGGCAACAGTTTTGCCAGCGCTGCACAAACGTCCAATCAGCGCAGCGCTGCCTCGGCCATCGAGCAATTGGGCGCTGGCAACGCCTTGTATGAGAGTGTGGCGTTGAGTCCGGACACCCTCACGGCTCGTCGCGCGTTCACGCAACTGTCGGGTGAAGTGCATCCGGCCATCGCGACCCAACTGATCAACGACAGTCGTCAATTACGCGATGCCGTGGGCGACCGCCTGCGGGTCGAAGGGCTGTACGACCAGCCGGCACCGGGCAGCGACGACAACAATGTCTGGGTCAAGGCGCTGGGTGCCTGGGGCAAGAACAGCGGCAGCAGCGACGGCGCCAGCTCCACGTCATCGCTGGGTGGCTTGCTCGCGGGCGTCGACGGCCTGATCAGCGACCACACGCGACTGGGCGCAATGGCCGGTTACAGCGACACCTCGTTGAGCCTGGGCGATGACACTCACTCGCGTGCATCTGCAGACAGCTACCACCTGGGTGCCTATATCGGGCACGAGCAAGGTGCGATGCGTCTCACAGCGGGCGCGTCTCACAGCTGGCACCGCATCGACGTAAAGCGTGATCTGCAATTCGGTCCGTTCTCGGACCGTCAGAAGGTCAAGCGTGATGCGCAGTCCACTCAGGTCTTCACCGAAGCGGCGTACCGTTTGAACGTGCAACCGCTGGCACTGGAGCCGTTCGCCAACCTGGCTTATGTGCATCTGGACAGCGACAGCTTCACCGAGAAAGGCGGCGCCACGGCGCTCAAGGGCGGTGACGATACCCGCGACACCGTACTGTCCACGCTGGGTGTACGCGCAGGCAGCCGTTTCAACCTCAACGACACCCAGAAGCTGGACGTTTCGGCAACCCTGGGCTGGCAGCACAACCTGAGCGACACCTCGTCCGAACAACATCTGTCGTTCGCCAGCGGCGTGAACACTTTCGCGGTACACAGCGTTTCGATAGACCGTGACGCTGCGGTCGTCGGCGCTCGCGCCAGCCTGGCGCTGGGCAAGGACGCACGCGTCAACCTGGACTACAACGGCCTGCTGGGTTCGCGTGACAAGACTCACGGCGTGGGCCTGTCGCTGGACTGGCAGTTCTGATGGATGCTTGGCTCATGAAACACATCATGGGCTTCTGAAACAACGCGCTCTCCGTGGGACGCGGCTTGCCGGCGATACGTCTTTTCAGGCGCTGTATCAGCGACTGAGCGGACGCCATCCCCGGCAAGCGGCTTCCAGCAGTACGCAGTGCATCCATGACACTGTGACACCTGACTTACGACTCAACCACGCCCCGCTTTTTCCCCTGAACACCCGCCTATCCAGATTGATCGCCCGCCCGACAATGTGAAAATTTTGTTAAGTATTTGTCCGCGTGAGCTTTTTCTGACAGAAACAATCTGTCACACTAACGCGAATCGTTCTTATCAACATTATCATGCGGCCACGGAAGGCGTTCAGGGAGTGTCAGGTTCATGTCGGGCCAGCAACTGCAAAGCCGTTTTCGTTTCACGCCATGCCTGTTGGCTATCGGCATCGGGATAGCAACCTCTCAAGGGGCTTTTGCCGCAGAACCCGACCCCGTACAAGCGACCGGTACGATGGAACTGGGCGCCACCGAGATCAGCGACGACCGACTGGGCACGACTACGGAAGGCTCCGGCTCCTACACCACCGGCGTCATGCAGACTGCCACGAAACTGCCCCTGAGCATGCGCGAAACCCCACAAGCCGTGACGGTCATCACCCGCCAGCGCATGGACGACCAGGCCATGACCAGCGTCAACGACGTGGTCAGGAATACACCCGGTCTGTTCCTCAGCCAGGCCAGCGGACCGGGCCGACAGACTTACACCTCCCGCGGCTTTGACATCGACAACATCATGTACGACGGCATTCCCGCCTCGTACTCAGGCTTCACGATGGGCGTGCAGCCGAATCTGGCGATGTTCGACCGCGTCGAAGTGATTCGCGGCGCCACCGGCCTGATCACAGGCGCAGGCAACCCCTCGGCGGCGATCAATATGGTCCGCAAGCGTCCTACTGCATTGCCTCAGGTCTCCCTGACCGGCAGCGCCGGAAGCTGGGACAACTATCGCGGCGAGTTCGATGCATCGAGCAAGCTGAACGACAGCGGCACCCTGCGCGGCCGCGTGGTCGGCTCCTATCAGGATGCCAACAGCTTTCGCGACAAGGAAGAGAGCGACCACGGCCTGTTTTACGGCGTAGTCGAGGCTGACCTGAGCGACGCCACGACCGCCACACTGGGCTATTCGCGCCAGGAAGACGAAACCAACTTCTTCTGGGGCGGCCTGCCACTGGGCACCGATGGACACCACCTGAACCTGCCCCGCTCCACTTACCCTGGATCCGACTGGGAAAAGAAGAAGCTGCAGATCGATACCGTCTTCGCCGAGCTGGAACACCGCTTCGAAAACGACTGGAAGCTGCACCTGGCCGGCACCGCCTCGTCCCTGGACGGCCTGTTCTCGGGCACCTACCTGTCGCGCTACAACGGCCCGCTGGAAACCACGGCTTACCAGTCGCGCCCCGAGGAAAAACAGACCGCTTTCGATGCCTTCGCCAGCGGTCCTTTTCAAGCACTGGGCCGCACCCACGAACTGGTGATCGGAGCCAGTCGACGCGTCTATGACAAGGACAGCAAGGAATACAGCCCCTACGACACCGGCCTGCCGATTGCCGCGCCGAAGCCGAACTTCGTACGCGACGGCAACCTGCACAGCGTTGCCACGCAGGAAGGCGTCTACCTCACTACACGCCTGAGTCTGGCCGATCCGTTGACGATGATTCTGGGGGGGCGTCTGGACTGGTACGACTACGATGACCGCACCGGCGATGGTGATTACAAGGTCACCAAAAACGTGACGCGCTATGGCGGCCTGATCTACAAGCTGGACGACACTTACTCCGTGTACGCCAGCTACACCGACATCTTCCAGCCACAGAACTATCAGGACCTGTCCGGCGCGCAGCTCAAGCCCGTCGTCGGTGAAAACTATGAGGTCGGCATCAAGGGCGAATACTTCAACGGCGCGCTCAACGCGAGCCTCGCGGTGTTCCGCACTGACCAGACCAATCTCGGAACCCAGACCTCGACCCAGGCAGGCTGCCCGGTGCTCACTTGCTACGATGCGTCGGGCCTGGTGCGCAGCCAGGGTGTCGACATGGAGCTGCAAGGTGCACTGACCGAGAACTGGCAGGTTGGCGCAGGCTACACCTTCACCCGCGCCCATTACATGAAGGATGCCGACCCGGCGAACAAGAACCAGCGCTTCGACACCGATACACCTGAACACCTGTTCAAGGTGTCGACCATGTACCGCTTTCAAGGCCCGCTGGAAAAACTGCGCGTAGGCGGCAACGTCTACTGGCAAAGCCGCATGTACAACGACATCGCCCTCACCGACGGCAGCTATCGCCTCGAACAGGGTAGCTACGCCGTCGCCGACCTGATGGCCGGTTATCAGGTCAACAAGCATCTGGACCTGCAACTGAACGCCAACAATGTGTTCGACCGGGTCTACTACGCGGCGATTGGTACCAGCTCGGTATGGGGATCCACCGACACCTACGGCGATCCGCGCAACTACACGCTGACGGCCAAATACAAGTTCTGATTGGTGGAACCGCCGTTTCAAAGGCTGAGGGGTGCAGAGCAAAGCATTGGCACCCCACTGTCGAGACGGCACCTGTAAGACAACGTATCGATCTATTGATACGGCCACTTTCGGGTGGCTTTTTTTGCAGTCAGTCTGATAAACGTTTGCAAGACAGCTGGAGCTTCTTCTTGAAAAAAAACGCCACACCCAGACCCGCACTGCCGAGGTGTTCTAAAAAGGGACGTCATGTCCCGTGCCTCCACCGACACGCCTTGTCGATGATTCAATACCAAAGTTCTCGACGCCTCCCGTGAGCGTCTAAATGTAGTCCTCATCCGGTTTGGCCACGATGTCGTCAGCCTCGTTCACGTAATACGGCATGTCGGCTTCGACTCCGTTCTCTCCCGTTTTGGCAACAAGCTGCCTGTACCGTTTACCGTCCCACAGCCTGAAGATCAGAGTAGAGTTTTCTCCACCCGAGAGAATCGAACCTTCACTTCCAATGAGCCTGCTACGGGCACCAGCTGTCAGAAAGCTGTTCTTTCCAGCGGTCAACCGGCTTTGATCTCCAGCCATCAGCGTACAGTCATTACCTCCCGTCAGTTTGCTTCGATCACCGGCAGTCAGGTAGCTGTTATTACCGGCCAGCAATTTACTGCGATCACCCGCGGTCTGATTACTGTCTGCACCGGCAATCAACTTGCTGCGATCACCGGCCATTTGCACACTGCCCACACCGGCGATAAGAGTGCTGCGAAAGCCCGCTGTCTGCGAACTGCCCTTGCCGGCAATGAGCATGCTTTTGTGCCCGGCAACCTGAATGCTTTCATGGCCCGCGATCAGCGAGCTCCCATAACTTGCAATCTGGTTACTGCCGTAGCCGGCAGTCAAGGAACTGCGCATTCCCGATGTAAGGCTGCTGCCGTAACCTGCAATCAGAACGCTGCGAAGTCCGGCGATCAGCGTACTTCCATAGCCGGCGGTTAACAGACTTCTGATTCCGCTGGTGAGGGTACTGCCATAACCGGCTATCAAAGAACTGTCTTCTCCCGCAGTTGCGGTACTGCCATACCCTGCCGTCAAAGAACTTCCGCGTTCTGCGGTTTGTGTGCTGCCGTATCCCGCAGTCAGGGTACTTTCATACCCTGCTGTCTGGGTGCTGCCGTAGCCTGCGATCAGCGAACTGGCAAAACCGGCGGTGGAGGTACTTCCGTAGCCGGTGGTAAGCGAGCTGTTTTCCTGGGCAGTCTGCGTGCTGCCATAACCGGCGGTTAACGTGCTTTCATAACCTGCTGTCTGGGTACTGCCGTAACCTGCGATCAGCGAGCTGGAATAACCGGCAGTGGACGTACTTCCGTAGCCGGTCACCAGGTCACTGAGCTCCTGTGCCGTCTGGGTGCTGCCGTAGCCGGCCGTCAACGTACTCTCGTAGCCTGCCGTCTGCGTACTGCCGTAACCCGCAATCAGCGAACTGGAATAACCGGCAGTGGATGTGCTCCCGTAGCCGGTGGTGAGTGAGCTGCTGTCCTGTGCCGTCTGGGTGCTGCCGTAGCCGGCCGTCAACGTGCTCTCGTAGCCTGCCGTCTGTGTACTGCCGTAACCCGCAATCAGCGAACTGGAATAACCGGCAGTGGATGTGCTTCCGTAGCCGGTAATCAGATCACTGCGCTCCTGTGCCGTCTGCGTACTGCCGTACCCGGCAGTCAGGACACTCTTGAAGCCCGCCGTCTGAGTGCTTCCATATCCGGCTATTAACGAACTGTTCGATCCGGCAGTTGAAGTGCTGCCATAGCCTGCAACCAGATCACTACATTCCCGGGCGGTCTGAGTGCTGCCATACCCTGCGGTCAGTGTGCTTCTGTAACTCGCTGTCTGCGTACTGCCATAACCTGCGATCAGCGAACTGCTCGAACCTGCCGTTCCGGTACTTCCATACCCCGCGATCAGATCGCTGCCATCTCTGGCCGTTTGCGTGCTTCCGTAGCCCGCTGTCAGGATGCCTTTGTGTCCCGACGTTTGCGTGCTGCCGTAACCAGCCACAATGAAGCTATCGTGGCCCGCAGTGCCGGTGCTGCCGTAACCGGAAGTGAGATTACTGTCCGCTCCGGCCGTTTGCGTGCTGCCGTAGCCGGCTGTAAGTACACTTCCTTGTTGCGCGGTCTGTGTACTTCCGTAGCCCGCCGTGAGCGAGCTGTCACTGCCAGAGGTCTGTGTGCTGCCGTAGCCGGCGATCAGCGAACTGTCGGCACCTGCTGTCCCGGTGCTGCCGTACCCTGCAGTCAGGTTGCTGCCTTCCTGAGCGGTCTGCGTGCTGCCGTATCCCGCCGTCAGCGCGCTGTCCCCGCCCGAGGTCTGTGTGCTGCCATAACCCGCGATCAGCGAACTGTCAGATCCTGCGGTTCCGGTACTGCCATACCCGGCAGTCAGGTGACTGCCCTCCTGAGCGGTCTGCGTACTGCCGTAGCCTGCCGTGAGCGAACTGTCACTGCCCGATGTCTGGGTACTGCCATATCCGGCAATCAGTGAGCTTTCCGAACCGGCGGTCCCGGTGCTGCCATATCCAGCAGTCAGATTGCTGCCTTCCTGAGCGGTCTGCGTGCTGCCGTATCCCGCCGTCAGCGCACTGTCCCCACCCGAGGTCTGTGTGCTGCCATAACCCGCGATCAGCGAACTGTCAGATCCTGCGGTTCCGGTACTGCCATACCCGGCAGTCAGATTGCTGCCTTCCTGAGCGGTCTGCGTACTGCCGTAGCCTGCCGTGAGCGAGCTGTCACTGCCCGATGTCTGCGTACTTCCATAACCGGCAATCAGAGAGCTATCGGAGCCTGCGGTGCCAGTGCTGCCGTAACCGGAAGTCAGATTGCTGCCTTGTTGTGCGGTTTGCGTGCTGCCGTAACCGGCCGTCAGTGCGCTGTCACTGCCAGACGTCTGTGTACTTCCGTAGCCTGCAATCAGCGAGCTATCAGAGCCAGCTGTACCGGTACTGCCGTAACCGGAGGTCAGGTGACTGCCCTCCTGGGCCGTCTGTGTACTGCCGTAACCGGCAGTGAGTGAACTGTCTCCCCCGGAGGTTTGCGTGCTGCCATAACCCGCGATCAACGAACTGTCCGATCCTGCCGTGCCGGTACTGCCGTAACCCGCCGTCAGGTTGCTGCCCTCCTGAGCGGTCTGGGTACTGCCATACCCCGCCGTGAGCGAGCTGTCTTCTCCAGAAGTCTGAGTGCTGCCGTAACCTGCGATCAGCGAACTGTCGGAACCTGCAGTCCCGGTGCTGCCGTAGCCGGCAATCAGGTTGCTGCCTTCTCGTGCAGTCTGGGTACTCCCGTATCCCGCCGTCAGTGAGCTATCTCCGCCCGAGGTTTGCGTACTGCCGTATCCGGCGATGAGTGAGCTGTCGGAGCCCGCAGTCCCGGTGCTGCCGTACCCTGCGGTCAGGTTGCTTCCTTCCTGTGCAGTTTGGGTGCTGCCGTAACCGGCCGTCAGCGCACTCTCCCCTCCTGCCGTTTGGGTACTGCCATAACCTGCAACCAGCGAGCTGTCCGAACCCGCGGTTCCTGTACTGCCATAGCCTGCAATCAGGTCGCTGTGGTTACCGGCCGTTTCTGTGCTTCCATAACCTGCAATAAGCCTGCTGTTGTTTTCGCCGCTCAACGTCCCGCCATACGTTGCGGTCTGCAGGGTTTGCGGCGTTGCCGCGGGCAGAGTGTGCTCAGGGTGATCAACTCCGTTGGACAGGGCAACGTCGGAAATCTCGTGACTGGTGACGGGTTCTGCTACGGGCAAACCGGCGGTTGCAACAGGAGACGAAAGGCTGGATGCGTAGTCGGCCTGATGTTTCGAAATGAACCGGGATGCACTGATCCTGTCCCCCACATGAACGACTTCCGCACGCGGAAATTTCACCATTCCGGGCTCTTCCAGGCCGATGAGGTCTGTAACAATAACTTCACAGACAACCCATCGAGCATCTGCATGCAGACTCAGAAAAGCATGTGTCCCTGCCCCCCATAACAAGCCGACCAGTCCGTTCTCGTGCTTTCTTGTCAATTGCCAGTACTTGCATTCAACCATGCCGGAATCGGGCCAGACGAGGCCGCAATGATCGACCATATTATTGGCACACGTACGCAACACTAACGCCTTATCGATAGTCATTTCAGCATCCTCATAGAGCCATCAAAAGAAAAAGCCGCACTCATCAAGCGCCACTTTTCAAGACAGTCATTCATGTAAGGTTTTGCATCCAATAGCAGACAGAGGCGCATCGAGCACCTTGCCAAGCGCACCCCGCCCTGAATTACAACTGCCGCCATACACTAACAAATATTTGATCGCGCAAAGCGCTTCACACTAAACAACTTGATAATTTCATAATTAAAGTGCCAAAAAATGCAAAGCAAAACCTGAACAGACTACGCTTGCCAATAGTAGCCTTGTAGAATTGAGCCATTGCTTTTTTCAGTTAAACGAACACCTTTATTACATCAACTCTATCAAGCTTATAACAGGCGAAGTACCCAACGCTTAGTTGAATAACAAGTTTTCTATAGGAAACAACTCGCTAGCCAGGACAGTAAAAGAGTAAGCCGTTGCCATCTTTGCGCTCACTTGGGCCGGACCCGTCTACAACGTTGGGTGTCGAAGCCAGTCGCGGCGAGAAGCACTGCATCAGGGACACCTTTGCTCTCAGCCCTAGGTTTTGTACGAAAAGTCGGCGAGCGAAGGTCAGGCAAGGCAAAAACAGGCGAGGAAGCGGAGTCTACGTGTTGTAAATGAGCATTCCGAGCCTGTTTTTAACGCAGCATCACCGAGCGCAGCCACTTTTCGTAAAGAGCCTAGAACTGGGCTGCATAGGCCTTGAAGGGTCAGGGCACGGCAACGTCATCGACGGCCTGCGGGGCGGGCGCAAGGCCGGGCGATCAGCTTGCAAAGGACATGATCGCCAGCATGCGCGGGCAGGCCACCCGTTCTGCCAACATCACTGTTCGCGATAAGGCACGCCCTCATCCGGCCCCAGATAAATCGGGACGCGCCACCCCACATCACGCAATGACCGTTGCACCTGATCCTCAACACCCAGCAGCGAAGCGAAGATCGCCATGCGCACGGCAATGCCGTTGTCCGTCTGCTTGAAAATAGCCAGCCGGGAGTCGAGATTCAGATCGGTGCTCAGGTCGTTGGCATCCGGTCGCGAGTCCCTTGGCAGCGGGTGCATGATCAGGGTGTTGGCACCGCATACCGCATTGACCAGCGCCTGATTGATCTGGAAATCAGCGCTGTAACCCTCAAGCGTTTCCTGCTCGGCGAAACGCTCTTTCTGAATGCGCGTCGCATAGACCACATCGGCACCTTTCAAGCCGTTGGCCAGATCCTGGGTTTGCTCCACGCGGTGGCCCTTGTCCGCAAGGTATTGCACCAGATGCTCAGGCAGCGCCAGCGCGGTTGGCGAGACCAGTGTGAAGGTCAGGTTGCGATACAGCGCCAGCAGATTGCTTAACGAGTGCACGGTGCGTCCATATTTAAGGTCGCCCACGAACGCGATGTGAGCACCGTCGAGCAGCTTATCCAGACGCGAGAACTCGCGCTGAATGGTGTAGAGATCCAGCAGCGCCTGGCTGGGATGCTCGCCCGGACCGTCGCCTGCGTTGACGACCGGGACATGAGTGGCTTCGGCAAACTCGGCGACCGCGCCCAGTTCAGGATGGCGCACGACAATGACGTCGGCGTAACCGCTGATGACACGGCTGGTGTCGGCGACAGACTCACCTTTGGCCATCGATGAAAAGGTGAATCCGGTGGTGTCGCACACCGCACCGCCCAGCCTTGCAAAAGCCGAGGCGAAACTCAGTCGCGTGCGAGTACTGGCTTCGAAAAACAGATTGGCCAGCACGGCCCCTTCGAGCACACGCGTGGTTTTCTGGCGACGAGCGACTGGCTGCATCATGTCGGCGATACGCAGCAGTTCTTCGACAGACTCACGGGTATAGGTCTCGACCGACAGCAAATGTCGGGCAACTTCCTCATTGCCGTGCGGCCTTGAGCCGACGTGCTGCAAAGCACTTGCACTGCCCTTCAGAATCTCCAGAACGAAGCGTTGCGCGATGTCCGGCATCTTGCGCATTTCGACGGACTCGTCAGGCAATAACCAGCTGTCCAGCGCACGGCGCGAGACGCCAAGACGCTGAGCGAGCGCGTCGCGGGTGAAGTTGAGACGGCGCATGGCGTCGCGGAGAAAGACTTGTTGGGACATGTGAAAGACCGAGTCGAATATACACGCTGCGTATACTCAACATCTTTAAATCACAATTCAAGCGTATACACCGATTTAGACGACAACGTTAGGGACGCTGGATGCTCTGCGTCCCTATACGCGCTGACGACGTAGGTTGACCGGTGATCAGCGCAGGACTTCAGACAGGAGAAATCGGCAATTCACGCTTGTGAGCAGTCTTGAGGTAAGCCGCTTCGATGATCGTCGCAGCCGATGCCGACACATCCTTGCCCAGCAGGTAGTTGTCGATGTCGTCGTAGGTGCAGCCGTACGCCACTTCGTCCAGCTTGCCCGGATCCAGGTCTTCAAGGTCGGCCGTCGGGGGCTTGCTGACGAGGTGGGCCGGCGCACCCAGCGCACTTGCAAGCAGACGAACCTGACCTTTGGCAAGACCGCTCAACGGTGCCAGGTCGCAGGCGCCGTCGCCGAACTTGGTGAAGAACCCCATCACGGCCTCGGCGGCGTGGTCGGTCCCGACCACCAGACCACCGACGAAGTTGGCAATTGCATACTGCGCCAGCATCCGGGTACGGGCCTTGACGTTGCCCTTGGCAAAATCGGTCAGCTCCGGGCTCGGTTCCAGGCCTTCGATGGAGATTTCGTCCATCACGCTGTCGACCGCACCGGCAATATTCACGTGGGTGATCAGGTCGGGCTGGATAAAGCTCAATGCCGCCTGAGCATCGTGTTCATCGGCCTGAGTCTTGTAAGGCAGACGCACGGCAACGAACTTCACATTGTGACCATCGCCTTTCAGCTCATTGACCGCGAGCTGGCAGAGGCGTCCAGTGGTCGATGAGTCCACCCCGCCGCTGATGCCCAGCACCAGCGCTTTGGCGCCGGACTCAAGCAGCACGCCTTTGATGAAGCCGATGCGTCGGGCGATTTCGGCGTTCACGCTGGCAGCGTCGGTGATGCCTCGGTCAATGCCCAAGGCTGACTGGATCTCGGTTTGCAGACTGGTTTGCGTATTCATGATGTCCTTACTCCTTGACCTGAAAAACCTGCTTGAGGTACGACAGAAACTCCGGCGATTCACACTGGCTCTTGCCGGGCGCATCGGAGATCTTGGCCACGGGCTGGCCCTGACAATTGACCATTTTCATCACGATGCTGAGCGGCTTCACGCCCTCGACGCCGTTGGTGAGGTCAGTGCCGATGCCGAAGGAAACGTTGATGCGCCCCCGGAAGTGACGCAGGATTCGCAGCGCCTTGTCGCCCAGATTCAAGCCATCGCTGAAGATCAGCGTCTTGGTCTGCGGGTCGATGCGCAGCGATTCGTAGTGCGCAATCATGCGGTCGCCCCACACCAGCGGATCACCCGAGTCGTGACGGCAACCGTCGAACAGCTTGGCGTAGTACGAATCGAAGTCACGCAGGAAGGCGTCCTGATTGATGCAGTCGGCCAGGGTCAGTCCCGGATCACCCCGGTACTCCTTGATCCAGCCGTCCAGCGCCGCTTTCTGGCTGTCGACCAGACGTGGCCCCAGTTGCTGATGCGCCTGAAACCATTCGTGAGCCTGTGTGCCCACGGCGCGAATATCGAATTCGCGGGCCAGTTGAATGTTGCTGGTGCCGACGAACTCACCGGGAAAGTCGCGCATCATGGTGCGCACGACTTCTTCCTGGGCCAGGTACGAAATCCTGCGACGCGTGCCGAAATCGGCGACCTTGAACGCCGCCAGTTCTTCCGTCGTGGCATTGGCTTTCAACCAGTCGAACTTCTTGTAGAGACTTTCACGCACCTGCTCCAGAGACAGGTCCGGGTAGACGTGACGGTTACGAATCTCGCTGACGATGGCCAGAATCTTGACCTCGAACGGCGAAACGCCAACCCACGGACCGCGTGCACGGATTTCCAGCTGACCGTCCTTCTCGCCGACCTTGACGAAGCGCGGCTTGAGGCGAAAATCCTCCAGATAATCGATGTAGTCGGTGCTGATGTAAGGAATGCCACGCAGATGACGCAGCATGTCCTGACTGCTTTCCAGCTCCTGAAGCTGATCGACTGCTTCGCGGATTTCATTGATGTACGGCGTCAGATCGTCCTGAGAGCGAACCCGCAGCGCCCATTCGGTATCGGCGCTGGGATAGGCGTGGTAGATCGCCTGCCCCATCGACAGCTTGTACATGTCGTCGTCAGTCGGCGAACGCACGATCGGTTTGCTGAAATCGTAAACACTTTCCATGTCTGTCTCCCAGGCCTCAGGCCAATTCGGTCAATTCTTGCGCAGTGTTGGCAATCAGAATGCCGGCCTGCACCATTTCAGCCAGTGCCATCAGCGAACCCTCTTCGCTGATACCCCGGCAGGCAGGCACATAAAGCACCACGACAAATCCGGCTCTGGCCAACTGCAGGGCGGTGGTCTTGACGCAGAAGTCCAGCGCAAGGCCGCCGACGATCACGCGTTCGATCCCGTTGGCTGTCAGGTATTCGATAACGCCTGTGGACAGTTTTTCATCCAGATCATGCCAAACCGCTCCGTAGGGATGCAGATCCGGCTCTACGCCCTTCCAGACGAAGTAGTCGTATTCGAGTGGCTCAGGCAACACATCCAGCAGCTTGAAGCCTTCGGTGCCCGGTATGCAGTGGCTCACCCAGGTCAGGTCGGCGTGCTTCAGCCCGGTTGGCTGGAGCATGCCTTCATGGGTTTCAACGATCCAGGGCGCATTCACAGCGTGAGCGTCCTTGCTACCCAGGCGCAGTCGGGCAAAGGTCGCCATAAAGTTGAGCGCTTCACCAATCTGGTCTCCCCCGCTGACGGGTAGCTCGTCAGGGCACAACGGCGTGAAGCTTTTCTGGGCATCGACATCGAACGAAGCAGTCTTGATCTTGTTGGCATTCATGATGTGTTCCTCGTTTACATGAAACAAAAGTACACCTGATGTACTTTTACGTCAACGCCAATTTCAACTCATTTTCAAATGGGTAAGAAACGCAGGATGAATGGACCCCCCAATATCCCTGGAAGCTTCGAGGCACTGAAGAACCTGCGCGCACGAGGTGATTGCCCAATAAGTACATCTAGTGTACTTTTATCTCAACAGGAGAAACGCCATGTATGAGATTGCAGTCTACGGCGGAGCCTTCAATCCGCCCCACGCCGGCCATGCCAACGTCATGATCCACGCTTCCCGAGAGGCGAGGCTCACCTTGGTGGTGCCGTCTTATCAGCACCCTTATGGCAAGGTCATGGTGGATTACGACCTTCGTCTCCAGTGGCTGCGCCTTATTACCGACAACGTTCGCAATCAGTGCGGCGGTGAGCTGTCGGTCAGCGATATCGAACGAGAACTCTTCAACCAGAGCCCAGGCCCTGTCTACAGTTTCAACCTGCTGACCTGCCTTGCGAACACGACAGGCTGCACGCCGAAAAGCATCGCACTGGTGGTCGGGCAGGACGTGGCTGACGCCCTGCCCAGCTTCTATCTGGGACCAGAGCTGCTTGAAACCTTCTCCGTAATCATCGCCCCCGAACAGATAGGCGTACGCAGTACCGCTGTGCGCAAGCAGGTGCTGAAGGGCGCCCCGCTCCCGCCTCACTGGGTTGCGCCAGGGCTTGATCCGGTAAACTACGACATTTACGCATCAGGTGCCGTTTGACATGAGCCAGACCGAACACGACACCTCGCCGAAAATGGACTATCTGCACACCATCGACCTCGTGGTTCTGCGCTACTGCCGCAAGACCCATGCGCTCGAGGTTCTGCTGCACAAACGCCCCAGCGAGCCTTTTGCCGAAAGCTGGGCGCTGCCAGGCCTGGTACTCAATGGTGAAGTGCGCGATGTGTCGATGGACGCCGGGGTCAAGCGCCTGATCGAGTCGGAAAAGATCGGCGTCAGGCTTGGCTATATCGAGCAGGTCGGCACCGTGGGCAACGCGTTCCGAGACCCCAGATGCTGGTCGTCGTCGACCTTCTACCTCGCCATCCTCGATCAGGACGCCAAGCTGAACGAGCGACAGCAATTCGTGCCGCTTCAGGCGCTGCTGAGTCGCGAAAGCCTGCTGCCTTTCGACCACAACGACCTCATCGATCAGACCGCTGAACGTTTGTATTCGAAGTCGCTCTACTCAAGCCTGCCCCTGCTGTTTCTGGGCAATGAATTCAGCGCGCCGGAAGCGACCACCATTTACTCTGTGTCGCTGGGCCGACCGGTCCTCAAGTCGAGCATGCGCCAGCGGCTGATCAAACTGACGGAAGAAGGTTATATAAAGGAAACCGGCCGCAAGAAGTCCGGCGAAGGCATCAAGGCGCAGGCGACGGTCGAGAACCTCAAGCCTGGCAGGATTTTCTACTTTGATCGTTCGTTTGCCTGAAAAGACGTGACGAACCAGCCAAGGACATGCACATGAGCGCCCCTACGAAACAACCTGTTATCACCACTCTGTTGAGCACCCGGTTCTTCGACGTCATCGACGTCAATGACGGAACCCGGCCCGAAGGCCAGGGCTACAAGATCATCAAAGAGCCCAAGCCCATCAACGGCGTAGTGGTCGTGCCGGTTCTGCCGGATGGGCGTGTGGTGCTGGCGTCGCTGATGCGTCGCGCCATCGGCCGGATGTCCATCGAATTCCCGCGTGGCAAGATCGATGACGGTGAAACCGCAGTGCAAGCCGCCGTACGCGAGCTGCTTGAGGAAACCGGCATGGTGGCCCTGAACACCACCGAGATCGGCAAGCTGCACAGCAACACTTCACTGCTGGCCAGCGCCGTTTCCGTGTGCATCGTCGAAGTGTCGGGCGACGTCAGCGGAGAAACCGACGGTGAGGTGGATAACATCATGATCAAGAGCATCAAAGACGTTCAGCACATGATTCTCAGAGGTGAAATCACTGACGGCCACACGCTGTCCGCGTTGACCCTGCTGAGCTGCCACACTGATGCCTGATGATCACCTTTGCCCTGCATTTCTGGATGCTGCCTGAATGAAAGCACCTAAACGTCTGTGCCTTGTCCTCGGCGATCAGTTGTCCTTCGACCTGGCGTCGCTGCAAGGTCTGAATGCAGAGCGCGATACGGTCTTGCTGGTCGAAGTGATGGAAGAAGCCAGCCATGTGCCGCATCACCCGCAAAAGATCATTCTGATCTTCAGCGCCATGCGCCACTTCGCGGAAACCCTGCGCGACCGTGGTTTTCAGGTGCAGTACGTCTCCCTTGACGACCCGGATAACACAGGGTCGGTGCCCGGTGAGCTGCACCGCTGGCATTCGCTGTTGCAGGCTGACGAAGTGCACATCACCGAATGCGGCGACTGGCGTCTGGAGCAGTCCATCAAGGACACGGACCTGCCGATCCAGTGGCATGCCGATGGCCGTTTCCTGTGCTCGCGCAACGAATTTTCGGCCTGGGCACAGGGCAAGAAGCAGTTGCGCATGGAATTCTTCTACCGCGAAATGCGCCGAAAGAGTCGGCTGCTGCTCAATGGTGACGGCACACCGGTGGGAGGTGCCTGGAACTTCGACGCCGAAAACCGCAAGGCGCTGCCCAAGGGCGTCACCGCGCCCTACCCCGCACGCTTCGCGCCAGACACCATCACCCTCCAGGTAATAACACTGGTGAAAGCGCGTTTCTCCAGCCATTACGGTGCAGTGGATACGTTCGACTACCCGGTGACCCACGCCGATGCCCAGGCGCTCTGGGCGTACTTTCTGGATTTCGGCCTGGCCGCCTTCGGTGACTATCAGGACGCCATGGCCAGCAACGAGCCGTTCCTGTTCCATGCCCGCATCAGCGCGGCACTGAACATCGGTCTGCTGGATCTGCGCCAGGTGTGCAGCGATGTGGAGTCGGCGTACTGGTCGGGGCAGATTGCCCTGAACGCCGCCGAGGGCTTCATTCGCCAGTTGATCGGATGGCGCGAGTACGTGCGCGGCGTTTACTGGTTGAGAATGCCGGAATATGCCACCGGCAACCGGTTCGGCAACACCCGGGCGCTTCCAGAGTTCTACTGGACCGGCGACACGAAGATGAATTGCATGCGTCAGGCCATCGGCCAGAGCCTGGAGTACGCCTACGCGCATCACATTCAACGGCTGATGGTCACCGGCAACTTCGCCCTGCTCGCGGGCATCGCACCGACTGAAATCTGCGAATGGTATCTGGCGATCTACATGGATGCCTTCGACTGGGTCGAGCTGCCCAACACGCTGGGCATGGTCATGCACGCCGACGGCGGGTATCTGGGTTCCAAACCCTACTGCGCCAGCGGCCAGTACATCAAGCGCATGTCGAATTACTGCCGCGACTGCCATTACAAAGTGAGCGAAAGCACCACGGAAGACGCCTGCCCGTTCAATGCGCTGTACTGGCATTTTCTGATGCGCCATAGCGACCTGCTGCGCAGCAATCAACGCCTGGGCATGGTGTACAAGAACCTGGACCGTATGCAAGACACCAAGCTGGATGCGCTCTGGGATCGGGGTCAGGCACTGCTCGCCAGACTGGATGCCGGGGATTCGCTGTGAAAAAAAGCGAGCTTCCGGTCAAGACCTGCATCGTGTGCGGACTGCCGTTCACCTGGCGGAAAAAGTGGGCGCGTTGCTGGGACGAAGTGCGCTACTGCTCGGAGCGTTGTCGCAGACACAAAGCGAAGCCTGCACCAACCGACTGACGACGATCAGATTGAACCGTCTGGTACAAAGTGGTTCAGAACCTCCATGACTGTTCATTCATTCACAGGAGAAACCCCATGACCCAGACCGCTCTGGTTGTTGGCGCAAGTGGCATTGTCGGTAGCGCAATCACGCAATTGTTGCTGGAACACAATTGGCAGGTGGCCGCTCTCTCCCGTAGCCCCTCGTCCGTGCCCGGCGTGATTCCAGTGGCTGCCGACCTTCAGGATCCGGCATCGCTCAACGCCGCGCTGGCCGATCTCAAGCCGACTCACGTGTTCATCACCACATGGTCGCGCCAGGCCACTGAGGCCGAGAATATCCGCGTCAACGCGGCCATGGTGCGCAATGTGCTGGACGCCGTCCGCCCAGCCAAAAGCGTGCAGCACGTGGCGCTGGTGACCGGTCTGAAACATTACCTCGGCCCGTTCGAAGCCTATGGCAAAGGCACGCTGCCCCAGACACCGTTCAGGGAAACCCAGCCGCGCCTCGACATCGAGAATTTCTACTACGCACAGGAAGATGAGGTCTACGCCGCTGCCGAGAAAGACGGCTTCACCTGGAGCGTGCATCGCCCTCACACCGTGACCGGCGTGGCAGTCGGCAACGCGATGAACATGGCGACCACGCTGGCCGTCTACGCCACGATCTGCAAGGCCACTGGCCGTCCTTTCGTATTCCCGGGCTCGCGCGTCCAGTGGGACAGCCTCACCGACATGACCGATGCCCGCCAGCTCGCTCAGCAACAGCTGTGGGCAGCGACGACCCCGGAAGCCGCCAATCAGGCCTTCAACATTACCAACGGTGATGTGTTCCGCTGGAGCTGGATGTGGGGCCAGATCGCCGACTACTTCGGTCTGCAGGCCGCCGACTTCCCCGCGCAGCCCGCGCCGCTGGAAGAGCAAATGGCCGATGATCAGAATGCATGGAGCGAGATCGTCAGCAAGCACCAGCTCAAGGAAAGCGATATCAATCGTCTGATCTCGCCGTGGCACACCGATGCCGACCTGGGTCGCCCGATCGAAGTCGTCACCGACATGTCGAAAAGTCGCAAACTGGGCTTTACCGCATTCAAGGCGAGCGACGACGCGTTTTTCGAAGTGTTTGAAAAACTGCGTCGCGAGCGTTTGATTCCTTGAATCAACACCCCCATGATCGGGACCGTCCGGGCTGACCCGGCCGGTCCCACGATGACAGGAAACCCCATGAAAATTCTTGTAGCTGCTGCCTTAGCTGCCCTGAGCCTGAGCGCCGTTGCAGCTGAACCAAAACCGGTTTTGTCAGGCTGCAACCTTGTTGAACAGCGAGCGCTTGAAGGCCGGACCGGTGGCACGATCACCGACAGAAACGAAGCGCATATTTCCACGAGAGCGAGCGTGTTGCAGGCGGACATCGGCAGCCTGTACAGAGCCGGCCGCTTGACGCAAAAGCAGGCTGACCCGCTGTACATCCGTATTGAGAAAATCCGTTCCGACAGCGCAGGCTTCGTGAAGACCCAGGGGTTTCTCAGTGCCGCAGAGCGCGCCAGCTATGATCGCGAACTGGATGCGATAGCAGGCAGTATCTGCAAACCTTGAACGCAACCTAGCCTTTCGCGTCCTGCTTGCGCTTGCGAAACTCCGCCACCTTATGCCGATTACCGCACAGCGCCATGCTGCACCAGCGACGTTTGTGCGATTTGGTGCGGTCATAAAACATGAGCGAGCATTCATGGCTCTCACATTTGCGCAGCAGCGACGAGTCACCCTCGGCCAGCAATTGCGCGGCCGCAAAAGCGATCTCCGCCACGACGCGATCCGTCGCATTCCGCTGACAGAAACGGTCCAGTTCCGGACCTCTTGACGGTTCCCATACCAACTGCGGCACAGCCCTGAGCAGAAAGGTATTCAGTCGTGACGGATCCGCAATGCGGTTCTCCAGACGCGCCTGGACAAGCTGTTCGATGCTCCCGCGCAGTTCTTGCAGTTCATCGAGCAATCGCTCATCGAACGCATCACTTCCCAGACCAACCTGTTCAAGCCATTGAATCGCCGACGCGTGACCGGTCAACAGATCGCGGCGCTGCCCGTCAATCATCATCCGGGTGTTGAGCAGATCCAGCGCAGGATGGTCGGCGAGTATCAACGGGGCCGGGAGCTGGGCGGTCGAGCCAGAGGTGGTCATCACAGTACTCCTGAAATTCAGGCAGGCATTGTAACCAATAAATACTACTTGAACAGTTACCGGCGTACGCAATGGCTTGTCTCACCCGGTCAGTCCGGAGGGCATGAAAGCTCCCGCAGGTTACGACGGCAGTGAGGGCTGCGCAGCGGACCGAGGTCGCAGGTTCTGTCGGCAAGCGGTCTCCCGAAGACGGGAGCTAGCGACTGGAAAGCGGAGTGCCGGTACCGCCTCATCCTCAACATCCACCAACCGCTCTGGCACGAGGCTGTCTTCTATTTCCGATGCCATTGATCCTTCAACACATTTCGACATGAAAACTCACTGAACTATCGCTTTGGCGACACGATCCTTTCCTATGCGCAGTCAATGCGACCCCGGCGGCCGGTAAATTCGTGCCGTGACCTGGCCGGGCATCGCTGAACGATAAGGAGCCGCTATGACCGTTACCGCCCATCCCGCTTACCGAAGGACACCAGGCCCGCTTCACGCGATCCTGCTGGCCGGGACCGTGCCGTTGTTTCTCGGTGCATTGTTGAGTGACATTGCCTACTACCAGACCTTCCAGATCCAATGGGCCAACTTCGCCGCCTGGCTGATCGCCGGGGCGCTGGTGTTCTGCGGTTTTGCGCTGTTGTTTGCGTTGGTGAATCTGGTCCGTGCAGCGCACAAGGCCGGGCGTCCGGTGCTGTATTTCCTGCTGTTGCTGATCACTTGGGTGCTGGGGCTGGTCAACGCGTTCGAGCACGCCAAGGACGCCTGGGCCGTCATGCCTTCGGGCCTGGTGCTTTCAGTCATCGTGACCCTGCTGGCTGTCGTGGCCGCCTGGATCGGACTGACCAACCTGCGTTCGGGAGATGAGCAATGAGACCTCAAATCGCACTGACAGCCTTGAGCATGGCGTTGTTGTTGAGCGCCTGTGGCGGTGAGCCGGACAGCACTCAGGCGCGCGGCCCGGACCCTAAGCTGCCGGAACCGCAACGCGGCCTGCTGCCGAGCATGAAGATTGCCGAGCCCGTAGCCTGGGGCGATCAGAAGCCGACCGTACCTGACGGATTCAAGATCACCGCGATTGCGACCGACCTGCGCATTCCGCGCCAGACGCTTGTCCTGCCCAACGGTGACATCATCGTCGCCGAAGGCCGTGGTGGCAGTGCCGCCAAGCTCAAGCCCAAGGATGTCATCGCCAGCGTCATCAAGGCCGAGGGCAACACCAAGGTCAAGGGCGGCAACCGTCTGACATTGCTGCGTGATGCTGACGGCGATGGCACCTACGAAACCAAGACCGTGTTCGCCGAAAACCTCAACGCGCCTTATGGCCTGGCGTTCGCTGATGGCAAGCTGTACGTGGCCAATCAGGACGCGCTGGTGCGCTTCGATTATCAGGAAGGCCAGACCCAGGCCAGCGGCGCGCCGACCAAAGTCGCGGACCTGCCCTCGGCAATCAATCACCACTGGACCAAGGCATTGACCATCAGCCCTGATGGCCGCTTCCTGTACGTCGGCATCGGCTCCAACAGTAACGTCACCGAACGTGGCATGGAAGTCGAGATTGATCGTGCGATGGTGTGGCAGATCGATGCTGCGACTGGCGCGCACAAGCCCTACGCCACCGGCATTCGCAACCCGACAGCGCTGACTATCCAGCCTGAAACCGGGCAACTGTGGGCCGTGGTCAACGAGCGTGACGAACTGGGCCCGGATCTGGTGCCGGATTACCTGAGTTCGGTGAAAGAAGGTGGCTTCTACGGGTGGCCGTACAGCTACTGGGGCCAGAACGTCGATACCCGCGCCCAGCCGCAGAATCCGGAAAAAGTCGCCGCCGCGATCAAACCGGACTACAGCCTTGGCTCGCACGTCGCTGCTCTGGGTGTGGATTTCTCCATTCCGGAAATGGGCGACAAGTTTGCCAATGGCGTCTTCGTAGGCGAACACGGCAGCTGGAACCGCGACAATCCGGTCGGCTATAAAGTGATCTTCGTACCGTTCAGCAATGGCAAGCCATCAGGTGAACCGCTGGACTTCGCGACCGGTTTTCGTGGCGATGATGGCAAGACCCGAGGCCGGCCTGTCGGCGTAACGGTCGACCCCAAAGGCGCGCTGATCATTGCCGATGACCTGGCCAACACGGTGTGGCGAGTGACGCGTAACCAGTAACCTTCAACGCTTCGGGCCGCTTGAGTTCAAGCGGCTCGAAGACTGTCGACCTTTACGAAGACCGCCCAGATCAGTGCTGTTTGATCCCTGCAAGCATCGTCAGCACCTCATCAAACGAACCGTTCGCCTCCGCAAACCGCAGCCCCCTGGCTCGCTCGACTACCAGCTCGGACGGCGTTGGCTTGATCTCGAGCAGACCGAATATCTCGTCCAGAAACGCTTCCAGCGGCATCGCGCGTTCGTCGTTCTCCTGACCGAGCAGCGACGTGCGCACACCCGGTGGCGCCAGCTCGATGACTTCCACAGAAGAATCCGCCAGTTGCACACGCAGGCTCTGCGTGAACGAGTGAACGGCCGCTTTGGTTGCACTGTAGGTCGCGGTCGCCGGCAGTGGTACGAAGGCCAGTGCCGAGCTGACGTTGATGATCGTGGCGTGAGGCTGCTTGAGCAACCGGGGCGTCAGCGCATACACCATGCGGATCGTGCCAAGCAGGTTGGTGGTCACGATGTCTTCGGCCGTGCCAAGGTACGCAGGGTCGGTCAGATCCTCCCAATGCATGATCCCCGCGCTATTGATCAGAACGTTGAGGTCCGGGTGACTGCTTGCCAGCGCATCGGTTGCCTGCTGGATCGACTGGGGACTGCTCACGTCCAGCACCACCGAATCGATACCGGGATGTTCCGAGACAATCCTGTCGAGAATCTCCTTGCGTCGCCCGGCAACGATGACCTTGTTGCCCGCCTTGTGCAGCCGAAGCGCCAGCCCCAGGCCGATGCCCGACGTGCTGCCTGTGACCAGAATCGTGTTACCTGTGCCGTTCATAGTAAACTCCGTCATCGCCATAAGCGGACAAATGTCCGCTTGAGAAAGCTACCGGACAGTTGTCCGCTTTGCAATACGAAGAAAGGATTTTGTCCATGACTGACGACACGTCGATGCGTTCCGACGCCAGAAAGAACCGGGAACGAATATTGAAGGTCGCCGTGGCCGAGTTGACGCTCGACCCCGCGGTTGCACTGAGCGTGATCGCGAAAAAAGCCGGAGTCGGTCAAGGCACGTTCTATCGGCACTTCGCCAATCGCGAGGATCTGGTGTTCGAGGTCTATCAGTTCGAGATGCAGCAAGTGGCAGCGCTGGCGGAGCAGTACCTGGCCGATCGACCACCCGAGCAGGCGCTGCGCGACTGGATGAACAGCCTTGCCGAATACGCGATGACCAAGGCAGGACTTGCGACCGCCATACGCCAGGCTGCTGCCACCCGGGAGTTTCCGGGCAAGTCGGGCTACGCACCGGTGCAGAACGCCGCCGGACTTCTGCTGAAAGCCAACGAAGCGGCCGGTACGATCCGTGCCGGGATCACCACTGATGATTTTTTCCTGGCGATTGCCGGGATCTGGCAGATCGACTCACAGCGTGACTCACAGTGTAACTGGCGCCCACGCCTCGCCCGCCTGATGGATTTCGTCATGATCGGACTGTGCGCAGGAAGCCCTCGCAGTCTTGAAGAAAAGGGCGCTTGAGGCATCTGTGAGCCCTGCTCACAAGTGCATTCTGGATATAGGCATTATCAAGGAGCGTTCTATCCCATAGCCTCATGTTCACAGCATGGGCGGTTTTTCAACCCGGCGAAGAAGGTGGCCGCAGCCAATACACGCACGAGAAGGAGATGTTGATGAATCGAACTTCATCCGGCGACGGGCTCAGGCTGTCGCGACGACAGGTTCTGATCGGTACGGCAGGATCGGCCGTCACAGCGGTACTGGCATCGACCGAGCTCGCGCACGCGGCTCAAGACACCGCTTCAGGGTCAGCAGAAGCGCCCGCCAGCAGCCACGTAGCATTCACCCTCAACGGCAGACGCTACAGCCTGGACGTCGACAACCGCACCACGCTTCTGGATGTTCTGCGCGAGCGGCTGCACCTGACCGGCACCAAGAAAGGCTGCGACCATGGTCAGTGCGGTGCCTGCACGGTGATCGTCGAGGGGCGACGGATCAATGCCTGCCTGACACTGGCCGTCATGCATGAAGGCGACACCATTACCACCATCGAAGGGTTGGGCACGCCCGACCGGCTTCATCCGATGCAATCGGCCTTCGTGAAGCATGACGGCTATCAATGCGGCTATTGCACGCCCGGCCAGATCTGTTCTGCGGTCGCCATGCTTGATGAAATCAAGGCCGGCATCCCGAGCCATGTCACCCAGGACCTGAGCGCCCCATTGATGGCCTCCACCGAAGAGATGCGCGAGCGTATGAGCGGCAACATCTGCCGTTGCGGCGCGTACTCCAACATCATCGAAGCCATTCAGGAAGTCGCGGGAGAGTCGACATGAAGTCATTCACCTACGAGCGCGCAGCCTCGGCGGAACAGGCAGTCGCAGCGGCGGCCCGACAGCCCGGCGCGAAATTCATTGCAGGCGGCACCAACCTGCTGGACCTGATGAAGCTGGAGATCGAAACGCCGCAGCACCTGATCGACGTCAACGATCTGGGTTTCGACACCATCACCCGAACCGCTGAAGGCGGGCTGAGAATCGGCGCGCTGGTGCGTAATACGGATCTGGCCGCAGCGCCCGAGGTCCGCCGGGACTATGGTGTGCTCTCACGATCGCTGCTGGCGGGCGCTTCCGGCCAACTGCGCAACAAGGCGACCACTGCCGGCAACCTGCTGCAACGTACACGCTGTGCCTATTTTTACGATCCCCATCAGCCCTGCAACAAACGTCGCCCCGGTGCCGGTTGTGCGGCACTGGGCGGAGTCAGTCGTCAACAGGCAATCATTGGCGTCAGTACGTCCTGCATCGCCAGCCATCCGAGCGACATGGCGGTCGGCATGCGGGTACTGGGTGCAACAGTAGAAACCCTCGGCGCTAATGGCCGGACTCGCAGCTTTCCCGTCGAGGCACTGTACAAGGCGCCGGGCGACACGCCGCATCTGGAAAACACCCTGATGCCGGGAGAGCTGATCACCGCCGTCACGCTGCCAGGACCGGTGGGCGGCAGGCACATTTATTACAAGGTACGTGACCGGGCATCCTACGCGTTTGCGCTGATCTCGGTTGCGGCGATTGTGCAGCCAGACAAGACCGGCCAGATCGCGCTGGGTGGCGTGGCCTACACGCCCTGGCGCAGCGAAGAAGCCGACGCAGTCATGCCGCAGGGCGCACGCGCCGTGGCAGCCCGGTTGCTGGCCAACGCGCAACCGACGCCGCAAAACGCCTTCAAGGTGAAACTGGCGGAACGCACGATCGGCCTGGCGCTGACGCAAGCCTCTGCGTAAGCAACCCGCTCTTCAGCCAGCAGCATCAGCCCGCACGAGCGGCTGATGTCAGACCGCTTGATCAGGAACCCTGACCATGAAATTCGATACGCCTGCCAGCACCAATCCCATCGATCAGCTCAACGTGATCGGCAAGCCTGCCGACCGTATCGACGGCAAGCTGAAAACCACCGGAACCGCGACCTACGCCTACGAACAGAATGCAGCGGTGACCAACCCGGCGTACGGCTATGTGGTCGGCGCAGCCATCGGCAAGGGACGGATTTCTTCGATCGATTCGAGCGAGGCGCGCCAGGCATCCGGCGTGATCGCCATCGTCACTCACGAAAACGCCGGCAAGCTCGACCGGGGCGAGTTCTACGTCGCTCGCGCATTGGCGGGCCCTCAGGTGGATCATTACCATCAGGCCGTCGCCATCGTGGTCGCGGAAACCTTTGAGCAGGCCCGCGCCGCGTCCGCACTGCTTCGGGTGTATTACGTTCGCGAGCCTGGTTCGTTCGAATTGGCCGCGACCCTGGAGTCCGCCAAGCCACCACCACCTTCAGGTTTCGGCCCGCCAGCGCAGACGCAGATTGGAGATTTCGGCGCTGCATTCAGCGCAGCGGCATTCAAGGTCGATGAGCGCTATTCCACGCCCGACCATGCCCACGCCATGATGGAACCCCACGCCACCATCGCCCAGTGGAACGGCAGCAAACTGACACTCTGGACCTCCATCCAGCAGATCAACTGGGGCGTGCGGGACCTTGCGAAAACACTGGGGATTCGCAAGGAAGACATCCATCTGATATCGCCCTACATCGGCGGTGGTTTTGGCGGCAAAGGCACGATTCTTTGTGACGCGGTGCTGGCATCGCTGGCCGCGCGCGCAGCCAGACGCCCGGTCAAGGTCACCCTGCCCCGTCCGCTGATGTTCAACAACCTGACTCACCGGCCTGCGACGATCCAGCGGATCCGTATCGGAGCGGACAGGGACGGCACCATCACTGCAATAGGCCATGAAAGCTGGTCCGGCAACCTGCCGGGCGGCAGGCCCGAAGCGGCCACCGCGTCGACACGTGGCCTGTATGCAGGCGCCAACCGGATGACCCGTCTGAATCTTTCCGTGCTGGACCTGGCAGAAGGCAGCGCGATGCGTGCGCCGGGCGAAGCGCCGGGAATGATGGCGCTTGAAATTGCCATGGATGAGTTGGCCGAAAAGCTCGGCATCGATCCGGTGAAGTTTCGTGTCATTAACGACACTCAGGTCGATCCCGAACAGCCCACCCGGCCGTTTTCCAAACGCCAACTGGTGGAGTGCCTGAATACCGGTGCCAAGCACTTCGGCTGGGACAGGCGCAACCCTGCACCCGGCAAGGAACTGCACGACGGCTGGCTGATCGGCATGGGCGTGGCGTCGGCGATCAGGGGCGCACCCACGACCAAATCCGCTGCCCGCGTCCGGCTTGATCGTCAAGGCATCGTGACGGTCGAGACCGACATGACCGACATCGGGACGGGCACCTACACCATCGTCGCCCAGACGGCGGCGGAGATGATGGGCGTGAACCTGGACCGTGTGGTCGTGCATCTGGGTGACTCACGGTTTCCGGAATCGTCCGGCTCGGGCGGTCAGTGGGGGGCGGCCTCATCAACGGCGGGCGTCTATGCCGCCTGCGTGAAGCTTCGCGAAGCCGTAGCCCGCAAACTGGGACTCGACCCGCAGAAAGCAGAGTTCGCCGAGGGCGAGGTGCGCGAAGGCGGCACGCGTCTGCCTCTGGTCCAGGCAGCGGCACAGGGCGAGATACAGGCCGAGGACTTCATGGAATACGGCACGTTGGCCAAGGACTATGCTCAGCAGACCTTCGGCGCGCATTTCGTTGAAGTCGGCGTCAACGCGGCCACTGGCGAGGTACGGATCCGCCGCCAGTTGGCGGTGTGCGCAGCGGGCAGGATTCTGAACCCCAAGACCGCTCGTAGCCAGATCATCGGCGGGATGACCATGGGCGCAGGTGCTGCATTGATGGAAGACATGGTCGTGGACCACCGCCTGGGATTCTTCGTCAACCATGATCTGGCGGGCTATGAAGTGCCGGTGCATGCCGATATCCCGCATCAGGACGTGATCTTTCTGGATGAAGTGGATGTCTACGCAACGCCGCTGAAAGCCAAGGGCGTGGGCGAACTGGGTATCTCCGGCGCTGCCGCAGCGGTCGCCAATGCCATCTACAACGCGACCGGCGTAAGGGTTCGGGATTACCCGATCACCCTGGACAAACTCCTCGATCACTTGCCTGAAACCGTCTGATTACTCACCGCGTCCATGGAGTCTTGAATGCAACTGAGCCGCGCAAACCTGGCAGACATCGTCTATTTTCTCGCCATTGCGCGACATCAGAGCTTCAGTCGGGCAGGCCTTGAGGTCGGTATCAGTGCCTCAGCCCTCAGTCATGCGATGAAGGGGCTTGAGGCGCGACTGGGTGTTCGCCTGCTCAACCGCACGACCCGCAGCGTGACCCTGACGGTGGCGGGCGAAGAGCTGCAGTCACTGATCAGCGCCCCGGTTCATGATATCGGGCAGGCGCTGGAAGCCCTGAATCGCCTGCGTGACGAACCTGCCGGACGTATCCGCCTGAATGTCTTGAGCGATGGGGCCGAGTTGCTGCTGGGGCCAGTCCTGCCGGTCTTCATCGAACGCTATCCGGACATCGAAATCGACCTGACTGTGACCAACAAGATGGTTGATGTGATCGGCGACGGGCATGACGCGGGCATCCGGTTCGGCGGTACCGTCCCGGAAGACATGATTGCCCAGCGCCTGTCGCCCGACGTGGCCTGGGCGGTGGTCGGCACGCCTGATTACCTGCAGCGTTTCGGCACGCCGACGCACCCCGAAGACCTCAAACAACACCGCTGTCTGCGCATTCGTCTGGGCAATGCCCGACTCTATGACTGGCAGTTCATGAAGGAGGGCCAGGCGCTTGAAGTCGAGGTGCCGGGCACCATCACCATTGATGAAACACGTATCGGCGTTGCGCTGGTCACCCGTGGCGTGGGCCTCATGTACGTACCGGCCGCCATCGTCGAACCCTACGTCGCAGCCGGTTCACTGCAGCGCGTACTGGAAGACTGGACGCATGTGGACCCGGGTTTTCATGCTTATTACTCCAGCTTCAGGCAGGTGCCGGTCGGACTGCGTCTGCTGATCGAGCTCATTCGCGAACTGCAGCCCATGGGCGCCCTGCCCCAGGCAATTTCCTACCCTTCCTGACGCTTGCTGAACACGTCCTTGAAGATCGGCACCGCCGAGAACGTATTCGGCCAGCCTGCATAAAACGCCAGTTGCGTGAGCATTTCAGAGGCTTCGCTCTGCGTCAGGCCATTGTCCATGGCGCGATTGAGGTGAAAGGTCACCTGTGCAACCTGCCCGTTGGCGACCAGCGAGCTGACCGTAATCAGGCTGCGATCTCTGGGTGCCAGCCCCGGCCGCAGCCAGAGATCGCGGAACAGTGCCTTGGTCGTGTATTCCACGAGGCCCGGCGCAACGGAGCCGACGTTCTTGTCCACTTGCGCAACGCGCGCCTGTTCGGTGGCCTCGTCGAGTGGCAACGGGGTCGTTGAAACCGGGGCCAGTTGATCGGCATCGATAGTGCGCGCGGCAAACACCTCCTTCGCAATCAGGAGGGTCGCCGTGGCATTGCCCCAGCCCGAGTAATACGCCAGATGATTGATGGTTTCCGAAAGCTCCAAAGGCGTGACGCCATTATCCAGCGCCCGATTGAAGTGGTACGTCATCTCGACCGTCTGGCCTCGCGATATCAATACCGCCACAGTCACCAGGCTCCTGTCGCGCGGGGACAGACCGGGGCGTTTCCACACCTCGCCCAGCAGCAGTGCATCCGTATTGTGGGCCAGTGCCGGAGACACGGCGCGTGCGTCGTCGGGCGTGGGAACCGAAGGTAATGTCATGCTGGAGAGTCCTTTGTCAGTGGCGGCACAGGCGGTGAGCAGTACGGCCAGGGTCGAGATTGCCAGCTTGGCGGCCGTCATCGCCCGGCCTCGTACTGCGCATCAGTGACCGGCTCCAGCCACTCGACATTCTTGCCGTTCTGCGCTTCCTGAATGGCCATGTGCGTCATGCCGGTGGTGGACGTCGCCCCATGCCAGTGCTTGACGCCCGGCGGCGTCCAGATCACATCGCCCGGCTTGATCGCCTGTTTCTCGCCACCCTCCTGCTGAATCCAGCCTGTACCGGACGTCACGACCAGCGTCTGCCCCAGCGGATGGGTATGCCACATGGAGCGGGCACCGGGCTGGAACGTGACGTAAGCTGCGGACACCCGCGACGGCGAACGGGCAGGAAACAAGGGATCGATACGCGCAGCACCGACAAAATTGGCGGGCGCGCCCATGATCGACGCCTGTTCGCCGTTCCTGACGATACTCATGGATGCGCCGCTGGCAACGTCAGCAGCGTTTGCGGCCAACGGCAACAGCATCGAGGCCAGAGTCGATAACGCGGTGAGTGTTCTCATCGGCAAGCTCCTGCTAACGGATAATGGGCACTCACGTTAGTGGACAGTTGCTCTGTCGACTACCGGGCTGCTGTCTCTTGAACCGATGAGCAGCGCTCATCAATCCGGGGGTTCAAAGCCCGAGCAGTTTTTCGGCGTTGCCGTGTGCAATCAACGCCTTGTCTGCATCACTGACCGGCAGGCTTCCGATGAGTGCGCGAGCACCATCAGGATCGCTGATACGGTCTTTAATCTTCAAAGCCTGACGCGCGCTCATCGTGTTAAGGCGCAGTTTTTTCGACGAGGGGGCACAGGAACGCAAGGCGGGCTCGGCAGGGACGCTTGATCGGTATCTCCAGAACGCAAAAAACCCGCCGAAGCGGGTCGTTTTGCGAACATGACCATCCCGACATCCTGTCAGTAGCCTCCTGGCAATGGTCGATCTTCCCTGATCGCTGCACCGTTCCTTCGCTGCAGCTGTTGAATTGGATCCTACGTTGCTGGCGAGTCAGGCAACAGAGCCAATAACGTCTGACGCTGTAAGCCTTTTGCTATACCTGCAACACGCCCTCTGCGGCAAGGCACCGATGTGCAGACACCAGGGTTGCGCTCGGGCAGGTTTGCAGGGCGTTCGACACTGACGCCCAGCCCGACACCACCCAGCATTGAGCCCCTCGCAAACCCGGTGCTACCATGCGCGACCGCCATGCAGGCAAGGGAATATCCGGTTCATGAGCAGCATTCGCGAGCGCAATAAAGAACTCATCCTGCGCGCCGCCAGCGAGGAATTTGCCGACAAGGGCTTCGCTGCCAGCAAGACCAGCGATATCGCCGCCAAGGCCGGTGTTCCGAAGCCCAATGTCTATTACTACTTCAAGTCCAAGGAAAACCTGTACCGCGAGGTGCTGGAAAGCATCATCGAACCTATTTTGCGCGCTTCTACCCCCTTCAACCCCGAAGGCGTTCCGGCCGAAGTGCTCAGCCGCTACATTCGCGCCAAGATTCAGATTTCCCGAGACCTGCCGTTTGCGTCGAAGGTGTTTGCCAGCGAGATCATGCATGGCGCGCCGCACCTGACGCCTGTACAGATCGAACAGCTCAACGGACAGGCCAGCCACAATATCGAATGCATTCAGGCATGGATCGACAGCGGACAGATTGCCCCGCTCGACCCGCACCACCTGATGTTCACGATCTGGGCAGCGACCCAGACGTACGCCGATTTCGACTGGCAGATCGCAACCGTGACCGGCAAGGCCGCGCTGGAGGACAGCGATTACGAAGCGGCGACCCGGACCATCCTGCGTCTGGTGCTCAAAGGCTGTGAGCCGGACAGGTAGCGCGGCAAAACGCTTGCCCCAAAACGCAAAAAACCCGCCGAAGCGGGTCGTTCCTGCACATGTCCATCCCGACATCCTGTCAGTAGCCTCCTGGCAATGGCCGATCCTCCGTGATCGCTGCATCGATCCTTCGCTGCAGTTGTTGAATTGGATCCTACATTCACTCAAGGGTATCCGATAGAGCCAATGACGCCTGTTGGTGTAAGCCTTTCGCTATGGTTTCAAAATAGTTCCGTAACGCTGCAAATAAATGTGACGGTCATCTCATGTTTGGTCATGATGCGCCGAGAAGCTGGAGAGGCCCTGATAGTCGGCGTTGGCGCCAGTCGGGACGGCCGCTTCAGGGAAGAAAAAAAGAAAAAGAAAATAACGTATGGGGTAGAGATCATGAATATGCGCAGTTTGTCCATCAGCCGTCGGTTATGGCTGATTCTTATCGTTTCTGTGCTGATGCTCTTTGTCCTCGCAGCCACTCTGCTCAAGCAGATTCACGACGATCTCTATCAGGCCAAAGCCGAGAAGACCATGCACGTGGTGCAGACCGCCAGCGGCATTCTTACCTTCTATCAGGGCCTTGAAGCCGCCGGCACCCTGCCACGCGAGGCCGCCCAGCAACAGGCCCTCAAGGAAATCAAAGGGCTGCGTTACAGCCAGAATGACTATTTCTGGATCAACGACCTGCAGCCCGTGATGATCATGCACCCGACCAACCCCAAGCTTGAAGGCCAGAACCTGTCGGCCATTCGGGACCCGGACGGTTTTGCGGTGTTCAACGAAATGGTAACGGTCGTCAAAAGCAAGGGCGCTGGTCTGGTCAATTATCGCTGGCCCAAGCCCGGCGCCACCGATCCGGTGAAAAAGACCTCCTACGTCCAGTTGTTTCAACCCTGGGGCTGGATTCTCGGTTCCGGCGTATACGTGGACGATGTGGCCGCAGAGTTCAAGGCGCAGATGTGGAACGCCGGGATTTTCATCGCGGGCATCGTGGTGGTCATGATCCTGATGCTGACCCTGATCGTGCGCAGCATTGTTCGCCCTCTCAGAGCGGCCGTCAGCGCGATGGGCAATATTGCCAGCGGCGAAAGCGATCTGACCCGCACGCTGGAAACCCATGGCAGCGACGAGATCACTGAACTGGGCACTCATTTCAATGCGTTCATCGCCAAGCTGCGCAACGTGGTGGGCCAGTTGCAGAACTCTGCCGTGACACTCGGGCAGGCGTCCACCGATCTGGGCAACAACGCCGAGCAGGCGCAGAACCGCAGCCAGCAACAGTCGCAGCAGATGGATCTGGTGGCCACCGCCGTCAACGAAGTGACCTATGGCGTGCAGGACGTGGCCAAGAATGCCGAACACGCTGCCAGTGAGATGCGCAATGCCGAATCCCAGGCGCAGCAGGGTCAGGTCAACATCGACAACAGCCTGCGCCAGATCGAGCACCTCTCGGACACGATCGGCCAGGCGGTGGAAGTCATGCAGACGCTGTCCAGCGAAAGCACCCAGATTGGCGGTGTACTGGAGGTGATCAGCTCGATTGCCGAGCAGACCAACCTGCTGGCGCTGAACGCGGCCATCGAAGCGGCACGCGCCGGGGAACAGGGTCGCGGGTTTGCGGTGGTGGCGGACGAAGTACGCCTGCTGGCGCAGCGCACCCAAAAATCCACGGCCGAAATCCAGGCGATGATCGAGCGCCTGCAACGGCATTCGGACGCGGCGGTCAAGGTCATCGGCGACAGCAGTCGTTCCTCGCAGTTGACCATCGAACAGGCCAATCAGGCGGGCCAGAGCCTGACATCGATCAGTCAGGCCCTGCGCAACCTCAACGGTCTGAACGCCTCCATCGCCAGCGCCACGTTGCAACAGTCACACGTGGTCGATGACATCAACCAGAACGTCACCCAGGCCGCGCAACTGTCGCAGAGCACTGCGCTGGCAGCCGAACAGTCCACCACGGCCAGCCAGCACCTGAGAAGATTGAGCGACCAGTTGAACGACCTGCTGAAGCAATTCCGCGTGTAATTGATCGCTTCAACGGTGTGTGCGGGAACCTCCTGCACACACCGTTGCCTGAGACCTGTTCACTAACTGCAGGGGGTCACATGCGCACACTGGAATTGGCAGGCAGCACCGTGCCAGTGCTGGGTCAAGGCACCTGGCACATGGGTGAAAAAGGTCATTTGCGCTCGGCAGAAATTGCCGGGCTGTGTCGCGGCATCGAACAGGGCCTGACCCTGATCGACACCGCTGAGATGTATGCCGACGGCGCCGCCGAAGAAATCGTCGGTCAAGCCATTGCCGGACAGCGCGACAAGGTATTCGTCGTCAGCAAGGTGTATCCGCACAACGCCAGCCGTACGGGTATTCCGAAGGCCTGCGAGGCCAGCCTGCGTCGGATGAATACCGATTACATCGACCTTTATCTGTTGCACTGGCCGGGTCAGTACCCGCTGACCGAGACCGTCGAAGCGTTCGAACGCCTGCGCGAAGACGGCAAGATCGGTGCCTGGGGTGTTTCCAATTTCGATGTGCCGGACATGATCGAACTGGACAACCCGCGTTGCGCCACCAATCAGGTGCTGTACAACCCGGAACAGCGTGGCATCGAGTTCGACCTGATGCTGTGGAGTGCCAATCGTCATTTACCGCTCATGGCGTACTGCCCGATCGGTCAGGCGGGTGATCTGCTGTACCACCCTGCCCTGCATGAAATCGCCAATCGTCACAGCGCCACGCCTGCGCAGATATCGCTGGCATGGGTGCTCCGCCAGGACAACATGATCGCCATCCCGAAAGCGACCAATCCCGAGCACATCCGCTTGAACGTCGAGGCGGAGCAGATCAGGTTGACCGAACAGGACCTGGCCGACATCGACCGGGCCTGGCCGACGCCCACCCGCAAGATGCCGTTGGCAATGGTCTGATCACTTGGGACGGGGAATGTCGAACTGATCCAATACAGGGTTCACGGTTCGGCTGAAGGCCTTGCGTTCCTTGCGCTCCTTGACCGAATTGACGATCTCGGAAATGCCCATCCCCAGCCCGATGGCGCCGCTGACCACCCAGCCCACCGGACCTGCCGCCGCGCCAATTGCTGAAGCGGCGGCAGCACCGGCGGCCTGACCGGCAATCGCGCCCACGATCCGGCCGCCCACCGCGGCTGCAACACGCCCTCCAATCCCCACCGCGGCCTGTGAACCCGCACGCTTGACGCCGATCTTGTCACCAATGTCGGCCACTTCCTGAAAGGCACTGGCGGCAAGTTTCACGTCTTCTTTCTTGTCATTGGTGTTTCTGTTGGTGCCGCCCGGTACGAACGCTGCGGACATGCCCGGTGCGCCGGACGTGGCTTTCGCAGAAGCCGTCTGGTTGACCACGCTGGCCAGCGCCGGGTCGCTGCCCACAATCAACTGCGCCTGTCTTTCGACGTTGTCGCCCAGAAACGCCTGTACATCCGGGTCATTCTGCAACTGGGCGATCTTCTCGCCCAACGCAGTTTCAGTGGCCTCGGTGCCGCGAATCGAGCGCCCGGCGACCACGTATTCACTCACCTGCTGCAACTCCACCAGAACCGCTGACTTTTGCTCGCCACTGTAATGCTGCGGATTGGCGAACACGTCCTTGCCCAAGCTGCTGATGTCGGTCTTCGCCACGGCACCTACCGTCGCCGCATCCGAGATCACCCGGGAAAAGCCTTCATCATCCACAGGCGCCTTGTTCTTGATCCAGGCGCTGATGTCTTTCTTGACCATCAGACCGTCCGGCGCATGGGTCGCCAGCTTTTTGCCGCGCCGGTTGCCCTGATCCATCATCTCGAACATGCCCGGCTGCGCCCAGGTCGTGGCGGCATGCCTGGCGAGATCGGAAAGGCCGGGATTCTCTTCGCTCATGGCCTTCAGCCCGGCACTTGTGGTGCGTCCGTTCACCTTTTTCTGATCGTGCGCACCCTGAGCGTTGGACGGATCAGAGGCTGCGGTGATCGGTTCATAGGCCATCATCATGGCAGCGGAACGTACCAGCTCGGTGGACTGTGGACCGGCGTCAGGGTTGTCCTTGCGGTAATCATTCAGGCTGTCAGTGCCGCGCTCGACCTGTTTTTCCATATTGCGGGCAAAGGTCCGGGCATCCTTTTTGGTGATCTTGCCATCCGCCTTGCCGCCCTGAGCGGTGTCCATCGCGGTTTTCAGATCGGGGTTGGCCTCAAGGAATGCCCAGGCCTTGTCCGCCTGAGGGCCGCCCTCGGCGATCATGCGGGCCACGGCGATCGGCCTGTTCAACTCTCGCGCCGCCTGATCCCTTTCAGCCGGTGGCGTACCGTCGAGCAGTGCATCCCACTTTCCGAGCGCCTTGGGCGAGTTGAAGCCCGACTGGTCGATATCCGTGTAGCCGCTCTGAACCGTCTGTGTGCTCTGCCCTGCCAACTGGCTGCTCAAGGCGCTCAGCAGCCGTTTCAACAATGACTCTGCGCCGGTCTGGGCGACGTTGCTGCTCAGCAACTGAGTAAGCGTGCCAGGGTTGCCATACTCGACTCCCGACGCAGCCGGTCCGGACTTCTCCGTTACCTGAGGCAATCCACCGACAGGGTTGAACTGCCCTGATGTAAAAAGCTCAGGGATACTCGTTTCGCGGGAAGCGCGGGCGATCGGGTCACTCATCGGGGGTACCTGCAGGTTGAAGAGACAGCAGCATTCGCCCTGAGTGGCCCCGGAAAGAGCTGAGTTCCAGCGGCGCGAGAAAAGAAAGATTCCGTAACAAGTCGTCACAAATCTGAAATAAGCGCTTGTCATCATGCGCACTTCGCCTCCCCGTCCGGGCCTGGCCGCACGTGGACTGCCATGAACAACAGCATTGCGCACCATCATCAGGACTCCGATCTGTTTGGTCTGCTTTACGGCTTCCGCTTTCGCCCGGGTGAAAGCGGTCAGGAAATCGGCTCGGTCGCGGCGCTCGACCATCTGCAGAGTCCGACCGACAGCAACGACTTCATCTGGCTGCACCTCAATCTCTCGCACGCAGCCTGCGAACGCTGGATGAAGACCCATCTGGAATTGCCTGAAGAGTTTTTCGAGGCCCTGCACGAAGGCTCGCGCTCGACCCGCATCGAGCATGTGGATGCCACGCTGCTGGCGGTCGTCAACGACGTGGTGTTCGACTTCAACCGGCTCTCGACCGACATCTCCACCCTGTGGGTCTGTGCCCGGCAACGGCTGTTGATCACGGCCCGGCTGCAACCGTTGCGTTCGGTGGACAAGCTGCGCTCGGCAGTCAAACGTGGCGAGCAGTTCGACTCGCCACTGGAGCTGCTGGCTCACCTGTTGAGCGATCAGGGTGAGGTGCTGACCCAGTTCCTGCGCAAGACCAGCGTGAATGTCGACCGCATCGAGGACCAGCTGTTGTCCCAGCGCCTGAGCAACAACCGCTCGGAACTGGGTGCGATGCGCCGGGTGCTGGTTCGTCTGCAACGTCTACTGGCGCTGGAGCCGGGCTCGCTGATGCGCCTGCTGCATCGCCCGCCACAATGGTTGCGCGAACAGGATGTGCAGGCGCTGCGCCAGTCCATCGAAGAGTCGTCGCTGGTCATCAACGACCTGACGGCACTGGGCGAACGCATCAAGCTGCTGCAGGAAGAGATCGCCGCCAACCTCAACGAGCAGAGCAGCCGCACCCTCTTCACCCTGACCGTCGTCACGGTGCTGGCCTTGCCGATCAACATCGTCGCCGGCTTCTTCGGCATGAATGTCGGCGGCGTACCGCTTGCCACTGACCCGGAAGGTTTCTGGATTCTGGTGGCACTGGTCGCGACCTTCACGTTGGTGGCGGGTCGCTGGGCCTTTCGCAAGCGCGGCGATTACTGACGCCTTCGTTGTGGGAGATGACGCTGCCGGTTATCAGGAAACCTGTCTGAATACCCGATGAATTGACCTGTGTCGCATCTCTGTCACATTTTGCAATGACCATGGCAGTAATCTTTCAATCAGGTATTGCACACATGGCTATCAACGCACTTTCCCCCGACGCCTCTGGCGGGGCGAGCCTGTCGGCAACCCAGTTCGGGCGCAAACCCGGTCGCCTGACCATGACGATCTTCTTCGCCATTCTCATCGCAGGGCTCGCGTTCACCGGTTACAGCCTCAAGCAGGACGTGGATGACATGGGCACGGTGGTCACCACCTGGACGCCTTTCATCCTGTTGGGCGTGGCATTGCTGATTGCGCTGGGCTTCGAATTCGTCAATGGCTTTCACGACACGGCCAACGCAGTGGCTACCGTGATCTATACCCACTCGCTGCCGCCGGGCTTCGCAGTGGTCTGGTCGGGGTTCTTCAATTTTCTGGGTGTGATGCTGTCCAGCGGTGCGGTCGCGTTCGGCATCATCGCCTTGCTGCCGGTGGAACTGATCCTGCAAACCGGTTCGTCAGCCGGTTTCGCGATGATTTTCGCGCTGCTGATTGCAGCGATCATCTGGAACCTGGGCACTTGGTGGCTCGGCCTGCCCGCTTCGTCTTCGCACACGCTGATCGGCTCGATCATCGGCGTCGGCATTGCCAACGCCTTGATGCACGGGCGTGACGGCACCAGCGGTGTGGACTGGTCGCAGGCAACCAAGATCGGTTATTCGCTGCTGCTTTCGCCACTGGTGGGGTTCGCTTTTGCTGCGCTGCTGTTGCTGGCGATGCGCATGTTCATCAAGAACCGTGCGCTCTACAAAGCGCCGGAAGGCAATGCCCCGCCGCCATGGTGGATCCGCAGCCTGCTGATCGTGACCTGCACCGGCGTATCGTTCGCCCACGGTTCCAACGACGGGCAGAAAGGCATGGGGCTGATCATGCTGATTCTGGTCGGCACCCTGCCGATGGCCTACGCGCTGAACCGCACCATGCCTGCCGATCAGGCGACGCAGTTCGCGGCAGTGGCCGAGGTCACGCAACAGGCGCTGATTCGCAGCGCCCCGCTGCCTGCCCCGACAGATTCGCGCCAGACGCTCTCGGATTATCTGGTCAGCAAAGAATCGACGCCGGACCTGATTCCAGCGCTGGCGGTGATGGCGGGCAAGATCGGCAACGAGGTGCGCAGCTACGGTTCGCTGTCCAAAGTGCCTGCCGAGGCGGTCACCAACGTGCGAAACGACATGTATCTGACCTCGGAAACCATCCGCGTGATGGAGAAGAACAAGGTCGGAAATTTCGACGTAGACACCCAGACCAAGCTGGAGGCGTTCAAGAAACAGATTGATGACGCCACGCGATTCATTCCAACCTGGGTCAAGATCGTGGTTGCCATCGCGCTGGGTCTGGGCACGATGGTTGGCTGGAAACGGATCGTGGTGACGGTGGGTGAGCGAATCGGCAAAACTCACCTGACCTACGCCCAGGGCGCCTCGGCGGAAGTGGTGGCGATGTTCACCATCGGCGCAGCGGACATGTACGGCCTGCCGGTTTCCACGACTCACGTGCTGTCTTCCGGTGTGGCGGGCTCGATGGTCGCCAACGGCTCCGGCCTGCAGATGCGCACCTTGCGTAACCTGGCGACAGCCTGGGTGCTGACACTGCCCGCCGCGATTCTGTTGTCGGGCTCGCTGTACTGGGTGTTCAGTCATTTGTTTTGAATGAGCAGCCATGGCTGATCGTACCCGACGCTCTGCGCGGACAGGCAGACGTGGGAGCGATCACCCAGGCAGTATTCGAGGATCAAGGCATTGTCGGATCCGGCGGCACATCACCCTCGGTGCTGGTGTCGATGCTCACCACCACCGACATCCCCGGCCGCAGTCGCTCAAGCATCGGCTGGTCATCGTCGACCACGATGCGTACCGGGATGCGCTGGGAAATCTTCACGAAATTGCCCGTGGCGTTATCGGCGGGCAACAGGCTGAACTCTGATCCGGTGGCAGGCGATATGCGCTGCACGCGACCATGCATCGCCTGGTTATCCAACGCATCGACGGTGAAACTGACCGATTGCCCCAGACGCACGTCGGCCATCTGGGTTTCTTTCATATTGGCGATGATCCAGCGCCGCTCCGGCACCAGCGCCATCAATTGCGCACCGGAATTGACATACGCCCCCAGACGCACACCGATCTGTCCCAACTGACCGTCGCGTGGCGCCACGATGCGGGTGTTGTCCAGATCGATCCGGGCCAGTTGAATCGCCGCCTCGGCGTTGGCAACCGACGCCTCCAGTGAGCCCCGGTTGACGATCACCGTTTGCAGGTCCTCGCGGGCGATCTGCAAGGTCGCCTTGGCTTCGGCGACGGCAGCGCTCGCCTGGGCATCGGCGGCACGGGTCACGTCCAGTTCGCTTTTCGATACAGAACCATCGGTCACCAGCGCCTGATTGCGCCGCAGGTCGGCGGCACTTTTGCGGCTTTGCGCAATAGTGTTCTGCAACTGGGCCTGACGCTGGACGATGGTCGCTTCGGCACTGTGCCGCTGTTGCAGGTTGTTGGCCAACGAGGCCTTCTGCACATTCAGCTGGGCCAGCGACTGATCCAGACGTTGCCGGTAAATGCGATCGTCCAGCCGCACCAGCAGGTCGCCCGTCTTGACGAACTGGAAGTCCTGCACCGGCACTTCGTACACGTAGCCGCTCAGTTGCGGGCTGATCAACGTGGTCTGGCCGCGCACCTGAGCATTCTCGGTGCTCTGGATGGGGCTGGTGAACGGGGGCAATTGCCACGCATACAGCACGATCAGAACACCGGCCAGCGCGACGGCGCCAAACAGGACCGATGAGATGACGCGCTTGCGCCGCGAGCTTGGGCGACTGGTGACCGGAGATTTCAGTGGTGCGGGAGCCGGCCCGTCAGTGCGCTTGACGGTTTCACCACTCGCGGCAGTGCTGCGCTCGGCGTCTGGTTTGGAGTTCGGAGTGTTGGGTTCGGTCATGAAGGTTGTGCGCCGGTCGGTGATACGGAAGGCGGAGCGGCTGGTGCAACAGGGGCCAGCGCCTGGGGTTGAGTGGTCATTTTCAGCCAGATGACCCGGAAGGAAATCCAGGCCATGGTCAGTACCGCAATCAACGCGATCAACATGAACACGTCGTTGTAAGCCAGCACATTTGCCTCGCGGGTAGCCGCCGTGGCCATGGCCCGGATACCTTGAACGTTACGTTGCGACGGGTCGGCGATCACCGAGCCGTAACTGGCGCTGTAGCTTTGCAGCCGCGACTGCACCAGTGGATTGATCAGGGTCAGGTGTTCGACGATGTGGCTGGAGTGGAATTTTTCGCGCACGATCTGAAACGTGCCCAAGGCAGCAGACCCTATCAGGCCGCCAATGTTCTGCGTGATCCCGAACAGCACCGAAAAACTGATCATGTTGCGCGGGTTGGCGAGCACGCCGCTGATGCCCAGCACCAGCGTCGGACCCAGAAAGAACGTACCGCCGAATGCCAGCAAAAACTGACTGAGGTACATGTTCGACTGGCGGGTGAGGTTGGTCGAATGACTGTCCATCCAGGCCCCCACCGCCATCATCGCCAGCGAGATCAGCAACGGCTTGATCAGGTGCGCAGGATTGATGGTCAGGGCACTGACCACAAGCCCCGCGACACTGCCCAGCAGCATCACCAGATAGAGCGTGTGCAGTTGCTGACTGCCCATGTTCAGGGCCTGGAGAAAGCCGACTGCACCCACCGACTGCTCCGACAGCACAATGCGAAACAGAATCACCGCCAGCCCCAACCGCAGAATCGAGCCGCTGCCCAGCCAGCGAGTGATCAGCAATGGATTGCTGCGGTTGTGTTCAATGGCAAGGCCTGCGCAGATCAGCGCGATGGACGCCGCCGACGCAATGCCGATCCACGGCGCTTCCAGCCACCACTCGATGCGCCCCAGCGACAGCACCGCGCACAGCAACGCGAACCCCGGAGCAAGCAGCCCGAAGGTCAGGAAGTCGAGTTTTTCGAACGCTTTGAAACGATCCCCCGGCGGCAGTTTGAGCATCAGCACGCAGCCTAGCGACAGCATCGCCATGCCCAGCTCGAACAGGTACAGGCCGCGCCATTGTGCAATCTGCAGCAGGTCCTCGGAAACCAGACGCGCCAGAGGAGTAGCCAGCTGCGCGGTGCCCAGGCCGAGTACCAATGCCTTCATCCGCCATTTCTGCGGGAAGGCCTGAATCATGTAATACAGGCCCAGCGTACTGAGCGCTGCGCCGACCATCCCATGGGCGGCCCGTACTGCAATGGCCGAATCGATGTCGTTTACGAACAAATGCGCCAGCGTCACCAGCGCATACAGCACCAGAAACAGCTCGGTGAAGGCACGCAGACCGAACTGCTGGCGGAACTTGACCAGCAGCAGATTCATCGACACGTTGGTCATGATGTAGGCAGCCGGCAGCCAGGCGATGTCTTGAGAAGTAGCGCCCAACGCGCCCTGCAGATAAGGCAGGTTGGCGATGACCAGTGCATTGCCCAGCCCGCCGGTCAGCGCCACGATCACACCTACCAGCGCGAACGCCCAGCGCCGCGCATTGGAGTGCAAGGGCGTCGACGGCGAACCCGGCATCGTCGGACGTTCATGGGGCGCCCATTCGCGCGGGGCGTATTTATCGCTCACGAGAAGTCGCTCATGGCAGGTCGTTCATGGAAATCATTTCATGGAAGGGCTTGAGGAATTCCCATGTGTGACAGTCACAGCAGCCAGAATACTCATGAACGCCCCGATGATTCATGTGGCAGGCAGATGGATTAAAGCTCATCGCGCCGAACAGAGCCGCAAATGATGGCAATTTGAAACTTGGGGCTATGCTTAAACGCAGTTTTGCTTTGCAGATTTGCACTGCTACGATCGGCTGCGACGCCGGGAACAGACAAGAAAAAAGCGCAAACGAACAAGGAGTTCAGAATGAGTTCACAGGCTTCATCCGCCCTGCCGGTTCGACGACCTGTCAATCGGGGCGCGATTCTGGTCGATGTACGCAATCATATTGGTCACCTGACACTCAATCGCCCTGCGGACCTTAACGCGCTGGATCTGGAGATGGTGCGCACCCTCAGGCAACAGCTCGACGCGTGGGCCGATGACGAGAGTATCCATGCCGTCGTGTTGCGCGGGGCAGGCGGCAAGGCGTTCTGTGCAGGCGGCGACATTCGTTCGCTGTACGAGAGCCACCGCAACGGGCTGGATCTGCACCAGACGTTCTTCGCCGAAGAGTATGCGCTGGACCTGACGATTCATGGTTACCGCAAGCCCGTGATGGCACTGATGGACGGGCTGGTCCTGGGTGGCGGCATGGGGCTGGTTCAGGGCGCGGATCTGCGCGTGGTCACCGAACGCACCCGACTGGGCATGCCGGAAGTGGCGATCGGTTATTTCCCTGATGTGGGCGGCAGCTATTTTCTATCCCGGCTGCCGGGTGAACTGGGTATCTGGCTCGGCGTGACCGGCAGTCAGATCGGCGCTGCCGACGCGTTGTATTGCGGCCTGGCCGACTGGTCAATGAACAGTGAAATGCTGCCGCGACTCGACCATATGCTCGATCACCTGAAATGGAAGTCGACTCCGCTCAAGGACCTGCAGGGTGCAATGGCCAAACTGGGCACCCAGCGCTTGCCCTACCCTCCTCTTGAACTCCTGCGCCCCGCCATCGACCATTTTTTCGGCCTGCCCGATATCCCGAGCATCCTGGAGCAATTGCAGGAAGTGACCATCGCCGACACCCGCCAGTGGGCGCTGGATACCGTCAAACGCATGCAAGGCCACTCGCCACTGGCAATGGCCGTGACCCTGGAAATGCTGCAACGGGGTCGCCACCTTTCACTGCACGCCTGCTTCGCCATGGAGCTGCACCTGGACCGCCAATGGTTCGAGCGCGGCGACCTGATCGAAGGGATTCGTGCCCTCATCATCGATAAAGACAAGAAGCCGCGATGGAAACACGGCAGTGCGCAGGACGTCAGTGCGGCGCACGTCGAAAGTTTTTTCAGCGGCCAGGAGACCTGAATCATGCACGACCTGGAACTGACCGAAGAGCAGATCATGATTCGCGACATGGCGCGCGACTTTGCCCGCAATGAAATCGCCCCGCACGCCCAGGCCTGGGAAAAGGCCGGCTGGATCGACGACGCACTGGTTGGCAAGCTGGGTGAGCTTGGCCTGCTGGGCATGGTGGTGCCCGAGCAATGGGGCGGCACTTATATCGATTACGTGGCCTACGCCCTGGCTGTGGAAGAAATCTCTGCGGCCGATGCGGCCACCGGCACATTGATGAGCGTCCACAGCTCGGTGGGCTGCGGACCGATTCTCAACTATGGCAGCGATGAACAGAAACACACCTGGCTGGAAAAACTCGCCACCGGCCAGGCCATTGGCTGCTTCTGCCTGACCGAACCGCACGCAGGCTCAGAAGCGCATAACCTGCGCACCCGCGCCGAGTTGCAGGGCGGTGAATGGGTGATCAATGGTGCCAAGCAGTTCGTCAGCAACGGCAAGCGGGCAAAGCTGGCGATCGTGTTTGCCGTGACCGATCCAGCGCTGGGCAAGAAAGGCCTGTCGGCGTTTCTGGTGCCCACCGACAACCCGGGCTTCGTGGTGGACCGCAGCGAACACAAAATGGGCATCCGGGCCTCGGACACCTGCGCAGTCACCCTCGATAACTGCCGCATTCCGGCTGCCAACCTGCTGGGCGAGCGCGGCAAGGGCCTTGCCATCGCGCTGTCCAACCTGGAAGGCGGCCGTATCGGTATCGCCGCCCAGGCGCTGGGCATCGCCCGTGCAGCGTTCGAAGCCGCGCTGATCTACGCCCGTGAGCGTGTGCAGTTCGACAAACCCATCATCGAACACCAGAGCATCGCCAACCTGCTGGCCGACATGCACACCCGCGTCAATGCCGCACGCCTGCTGATCCTGCACGCGGCCCGACTTCGCAGTGCCGGTCAGCCATGCCTGTCAGAGGCGTCACAGGCCAAACTGTTCGCCTCGGAAATGGCGGAATGGGTCTGCTCCAAGGCGATACAGATTCATGGCGGCTACGGCTACCTCGAGGACTACCCGGTGGAGCGTTATTACCGGGATGCCCGCATCACCCAGATCTACGAGGGCTCCAGCGAAATCCAGCGCCTGTTGATCGCCCGTGAGTTGCGTCACTACCTGGTCTGAAGCGTCGGTCCCTGGCGCCAACACTCCAGGGACGGACTTGCCTGGGTGCCCGTTCTAGCGCACCAGGCGCTCACGACCCAACAGGGTCACCAGCAGCGCAACGGTGTCGGCGTTGGTCAGCATGATGTCCGTGCGTTTGCGGACATCGGTATAGAACACGTCACGAGCCTCATCCAGCGTCGATGTGCCGGCGATGCGCAATATCGTGCTCTTGCTCTTTCCATCGGACCGCTTCAGGTCTCTCCAGCGGTCGTTTTCCAGTTGCTTGAACAGCTGACTGCGGTCCGTCTGATAGGAAAGCGCTTTCTGCTGAAGGGCCAGCTGCGCATTTTTCAATCTCAAGCGATAGCCGGCCGTGTCCTCCAGAAGATCGGCAAAGGGCGCCTGGGCATCGACGTAAGCCAGGTCTTCGGTGTTGAGTGTCAGGTGGGACAGCTCGTGGATGAGGATTGCAGCGCGATAATGGGCACCGTAATGAAAGTGCCCTGAACGCATGGCACTGACCTTGAAGCGATAGCTGGGCAATCGAAAGAACTGTTCGGTCAGAAATATGCGTTTCAACGGGTCTGAACCGAAGACAAAGGCCGTGGAATCCTCATGACCGATACGGTTGACCCCGATCACATAGCGTGGCGAATCAACCGGCGACAGCGTCGGGTCCATCAACGCGCCATAGATCTGCGTAACGACGTGTTTGACCGTCTCATACAGTTGCTCGTCAGGCTCGCTTTGGGCAAAGAAATCACCCAGCAACTGTTTGACGCGCGGCTCCACCGAGCCGTCGGGCAGTTTCAGGCAGAGGTTATCCAGGCAGTTCTCCAGATAACGCTGAGCCTGGGTATGGCCCTCTTCGATTGCCTGCGCCATGCCACGAAATGTCCGGCGGATTTCCAGCATGCCTTGGCTGTCAACGGCCATAACGTCATCCGCGTTGGCGTCGACGATGCTGGTTTTGACCCGCGTCAATATGGCACCTCCTCCCTTCAGCCCACCGTGCAGATCCAGTTTCCAGCGTTGCTCCTCGTCAAGCACCACCGGCGGGCCGACCCTGTCCTGCGAGACAATGAACCAACCGTCCCGATCCGACTTCAGCTCATAGGCCTTGCCGCCGATGGCGGCATATTTCCTGCCACTGGCAGGATCGTTGTAGGTGTTGAACAGTTCGTCCTTCTGCAAGGTACTGAGAGAGACGTCCTTGACTTCGAACTGACGCAGACGGGTAAGGATCTCCTGAGTCAGGGAGTTGTTCGACCAGGAAAACTGGGGAAAAGGCATGACCTCGCCTGGGTCCTCCAGTTGATTGAGAAGCTGTTCTTCGTCGAGAGAAAGATCAGGTATTTCCGCATCCGGCGCGCCCTCCCCCTGCACACTCCGGCCGGACGTGATCAACATGCTCAGGGCCGCCATGAATTCCGCAACAGCCTTGCCCCAGTGCCGTTCTCCAGCGGAGACAGCAGAGAGGTTCAACAGGCTCTGACTTTGCCAAATCCCGACGAGTGCGCCCAGACGCCCCGGCAGTAACGCCATGGTCTGCTCGGCAACCAGACCGAACAAATAGCGCGCCGCGGTGCTTTTCAACTCAGCGCTGGTCACGCTTTCGCGCTGCACTTCCAGCTTCAAGGCTTGCAGGGTGCCTTTGAGCAGAAAGCTCAGCGCATTTCCTTCATAAGGCTGGATCTGTACGGTAACCGGGCCTGGGCGCTCTGACGGCAAGTCAAAGGACGACTCCACACTGAACGGCAGGTGCGGTTCCACGAAACCGCCGTGGTCATACAGTTTGCGGTCCGCAGGCTCAATCCGGTCGAGGATGAACGCCTGCAGTTCGCCCGACGTGCGTATGTCATTGAGTAGCACCTCCCGGTCGGCGTACTCCTTGAACGCGAACTCGCTGTGAAAGGGTGCGTAAAGCACCCAGGGCCCGGGTGTCCCGTCCTGTGGGGTAATCAGGTAAGTATTGACCACCGTCGTCGGCGACCATCCTTGACTGGCGGGCAACAGCAACAGCGGACTGAGTATGATCCTGCGGCCTCCGACCGGCAGACGGGCGATGCCATCAGGCATGTTCATGACCGCCTCGATGCAGCGAAAGGCATCTTCGGACAATTCATTTTTCAGTCTGGCCGTGAAGGCCCTCAACAGACTTGTCGCGGGCAATTGTTCGGCAAACAGCTTCTGTCGCTCGGCGTAGGCGGGGTCAGTCTCGGCCATGATCCCGTCCAGCAGGCGTCGATAGCCCTTGGCAACGTCAAGCGAGTCGACCAGTTGCCGGACGTACGAAGCCGTCAGCGGCCCGGCCAATGACTGACCTTCTTTTGCCGCCAGCGAAATGATGCCGTCCTGACGGGACATGAAGCGATTGACGGCAAACTCGCTGAGCGTCTCACTGACGCGCTCCGTCGCGGCCGGGATGGCAACAGGCACTTCCCCAGGCAGCCCGGGAGCGGAAACATAATGGGTCAAGGTGACCTTGACGTCGTCCGGTTCGAGCGTTTGGCCCGGAAAGTCCTGTGCAAATTTTTCCATCAGTTGCTGGCGTGAATACTCATAAAGGCTCGGAAGGCCAAACAGAAAATCCTTTTGTACGACGCACGCCACATAGAAGTGCTGCAGAATATTGATCAGTAAAACCTGATCGGTGCTGGAGGCGTTACTGACCCACTCTGGCAAGGCCGTCTTGTTGATCACATTCTGAATGATCAGCCCAAGGCGGTTCAGCACCAGACGATTGGCATCCTTCGACTCGACCGCCCCCATCAGATGGCGGAACAGGCTGGAGTTCAACTCGCGCTTGAGGGCCTTTTCATAGACGCTTCTCGCCGTCTGCTGTTGCCGCTTGATCTCGATTGCCTGCAACGCCTTGATGAAGTGCCCCTCGGTGCCGTGCAGGTTGATCTCGACTCCAGACACACTGCCCTTCCTGAGAAGCTGGATCACCGCCTCCCTGTCCGGTTCCGACAGCGCGTTCAGCACATGCGCCCGCTGATCGGTCATCTGCCGGGAAAACCAGCTCTTCAGGTCCAGCACCGTATCGAAGCTTCTCAGTCCCGAGCCCGCGAGCCAAAGCACGACATTGCCGACGTGTGCAGGTTTGCTCAGCACAAAGGCGTTGGGCATCACGACAGGGTGTTCGAGCCCGTCATACTTCGCGGACAAGGTATACGCATCCACACGCTCGTCCCCCAGCACATCCCTCAAGGCCGAAAAGGGCCGATCCAGTACTTGCTGGACACGTTGAAGCGCCTGATCTTCCAGCCCGCCTACGCGCTTCTTGATAATGATATCCAGACGCAGGGCGTACTCACGGATGAGTCCGCTGCTCGCGCCTGGATGTACGCAGGTGTCCAGATACCGTACCGGGCGCGCATAGAAATCGCTGATCTGTCGCTCGAAGCGTTTCTCGAAACCTGTAAGTACGCAGTCGATCATCTGCTCCAGCAGCGTGATGGGCAGGCGCCTTTCCAACGAGTCCCCCGTCAACGCTGATTCACGGCGCATGAGCACAGCGTCAGTGAAGTCCGTTTCGACATCACCGCACACCCTCCCGAGCACCCAGGACAGCAACGGAACCGCCGGCACTCTGCCTGACTTCGAGGCGATCCAGAGCTTGCGGGCATCCAGGCCGGGTTCGCCGACCAGTGTCAGATAACGGTTCAGTGCATTACGCATGCAGCCGTCCACACCGGGATGCAACAGCGAGATGCGCTCAAGCAGCAACTCCAGCCTTTGCAACTTGCCAGCCCAGGTCCCGGACGACTCCGGCTCGACGTATGGCACATTGACAGGGAGTTCCCAGATGCCAGCAAAGTCAGTCGGACCGGCGCGCCAACGTCCCAGGTCATGCAGGTTCAGTAACCGGACGTCCAGCAGCGCCCTGATATCCAGTGCATCATCAAGCCGCACCGGCGTCTTTTCATACCCGATCGGGGCAAGCGCCGACACATGACGCAGGCTTCGCTGCTGCAACGCGATGATCGAATCCAGATACTGCTCCAGGAACGGACCGGTAAACGCACTGGCCTGCACCTCGACCGGCCCTTCGTCACGCAAGAGCGGGTGATCGTTCAGAGATGAAAGCAACAGAAGATCGGATCGGCCCTGCTCATTGGAAAAATAGGCACCGATGCCGCCAAGGTCATTGAAACGTCTGAATCCGTTCAGGCACGAGTACAGGTAAATGCCTGCGGGCGCTCCAGACTCGAAATCAATCGCGAAGACCCCGATCAACTTGACCGGCTCCTGCCCGGACACCGCCGCCGACAAACGTCGAACCCTGATCTTTTTTGATTCCGACAACTCAGCGGACGCTGACAGCAACGAACACAGACCTCGATACTCGAGGGCGGAAAACAAACCGTCATTGCGCCCTGACAGCAAATGATGACGATACGATTCCGCCAGCGCCCGGGCGAAGAACCCACGAACACGCTGACCATCACTGCGCATGGACGACCAGTAGTCGATCAGGCACCGTTCATAGGCAGAAGCCATGCTGGCAACGGCGCCGGACATGGCCTGAGCACAAGCATCGGCCAGCCGCCCGGAAAGAACACCGCCTGACGCATCCAGATACTGACGTTTCATATTCGAGGGCAGCGACTGATAGACGTATTCGTCCACGGCGACATTGACCAGACTGTCGGTCCCTACCACATTGGTATCCGACACGGCGGTATTGATCAGTTGCACAGGGTGGCTGAATACATCGAAGTGCACTGCTGCCTCATGCGCCTGAAGCGCGTCGCTCAGGGCGCGTCCCAGTGCTGTGCGCAGCTCGGGCAACTCATGCAGTTGTTCCCACACGTGCTCGAGGTGCTTGGCCTGTTGAAGCAGGATCAGCCGTGTCCGGGCACTGAAAATCGGGTCGTCCAGTTGTTGAGTGTCAATCTCGATGGACGGATTTCCGACTTCATCGAACCGCTGTCTCAACGCGGCCAGCAGGGAAAGGCGACTGTCGAATCGCTCGATCCCGGCCAGCAAGGTGTGTAGAAATACCGGTGCCTGATGGTCGTCCGGGTCGCTGATCATCAGTGCCGTTGCCAACTCGCCGGTCAGTTGCACCCCATCGTCCCTGACAAAACAGTCGACCCTGGGGCGGGCGAAGGTGGTTTGTGTAGCGTTCGTCTCACTGGCCAGTCCGCGTAGCCACTGACCTTGTTCGTGACTGACACGTAACTCGCTGATGGCCTCCAGGACGTCCTGAACGAAACGGGTCTTGAGCGACTCACTGAAAAAATAGGGGGGTAATGCTGACATGTGCTGTTTCCTTGAATGACACCTCGACCACGCAGCACTGCGTGGCCAAGGACAAAAGGAAACAGCTTATTGAGCGGATGAAAGCGGCTGCGTTACATAAAACAATTCGTTGCGAAACAGCCAGGAATCGCTTTCACTTCAGGCGGCTCAAGCCTGGTTGTTCTTCTCGACCCAGGCAGCGAAGGCGTCGATGAAGGTCTGCAGGAACGGGCGGGTCTTGTCGGAAAGCGTACCGGCCTCATCGAAGAAGGTCCCGGCATTGCCAAGATACGATTCGGGCTGCTGCAGGCAGGGCACGTCAAGAAAGACCAGCGACTGGCGCAAATGATGGTTCGCGCCGAACCCGCCGATGGCACCCGGCGATGCGCTGATCACGGCTCCCGGCTTGCCGCTGAAAGCGCTCTGGCCGTAGGGCCGAGAACCCACGTCGATGGCATTCTTCAAGGCGCCGGGCACCGAGCGGTTGTACTCGGGTGTCACGAACAGGACGCCATCGGCAGCGGCCAGCTGCTCGCGAAATACGGTGTAGGCCGGCGGCGGTGTGTCTCCATCGATGTCTTCGTTGTACAGCGGCAGATCACCGATCTCGACGATATTGAGCTTCAGTGTATCCGGTGCCAGCTCCGCCAACGCCAGAGCGATTTTTCGGTTGATGGACGCTTTGCGCAGACTGCCGACCAATACGGCGATGGAATGAACCTGGCTCATGGAAATATCCGTCATCTGATTCGAGGAAAGGGTTAGGTATAGATCACGCAACGGGTTTAGACGAACCGAGGGCGCTTTCATTCCCTGCCCGGCAGACACAGGCGCTGACTATTTTTTCGCGGGCGGCAAACTCCCCTATAAATCAGTGGTCTACACCCCTCGATGAATTCGTAAACCAGCAGTTATATTCAGCTTCAGAGGTTTCAAAGCAAATGGCTTCAGTTCTCGTCGGACAATTTCATGCCAGAGATGCGGAAGGTCGCGTTTATCCAGTGCATGAATTCCATGAATCACAGCCCGATGAGGCTCAGGGTCAACCTGTGATCACTTATCGTCTGGCTATCGGCGACCGGGTCAAGCATTTGGGCGGAGATGACTTTGAGCTGGTGCAGTCCGGCGTGAAGATGACGCGTCTGCCGAAGTAAACCCGGACAGCCAGGCCCTGTTCATGCGCAGATCAGGGCTGGGGAAAAATCAGATACCAGAAGATCGCCGATTCGCGGGTTTGCGGATCAATGCCCCTGTAACGCATGTGGTCCACACCGCCCACCACGAATCCACAGCGCTCATACAGCCTGCAGGCCGCCAGATTGTTGTTCTGGGTTTCCAGCATGATGCCGGGAAGGTTGCGCTTGCGGCTCCAGAACTGGGCGACGTCCAGCAGTGACCGTGCGACGCCATGACGTCGCGCCGACTCGTCCACCGCCAGTTCGTCGACATAGGCATAACCGCTCCAGTGGGTACTGAGTACCATGTGCCCGACAGCGCGCCCGTCCAGCCAGGCGACCAGCACTGAACTGCCGGCAGAATCCCGGTAATCACAGAACTCCTGTGAGTCGATGCCGTAATTCTTGCGATAAGGCTCTACCGGCTCCACCTGCCAGGACTCGACGCTTTCCCCGACCTTCGGCGTCGCGTAACCGCGAACGGTGAACGTGAATTCGCTGTTGAGGATGTAATCCTCGAAGCACTCGTCCGCGACGCGGATGCTCAGAGCAGGGTTTGCCACAGTCATGTCACCACTTTGCCGGTTGCTGTCAGGATGAAGCCTGCGCCTGGGCCTCCAGCAGCTGCACCCACAGCGCAGGCGCGCCGGATGCCTTGGCGATGGTAGACATACGCACTTCGTGCTCGGCCAGTTCACTTTCGCTGGCATGAATGATTCGGCACGGGGTGCGAACGGCAGGCAGACGGCGGATTTCACTGCCACGATTGTTCGACCCGCCATCCGAACCATTGCCATCGGACGCATTGCCCGCCAGCGACAGACTGGTCTGTCCGCCGGTCATCGCCAGATAAACGTCAGCCAGAATCTCGGAGTCGAGCAAGGCGCCGTGCAGTTCACGACCCGAGTTGTCGACGCCGTAGCGCTTGCAGAGTGCATCAAGGCTGTTGCGCTGCCCCGGATGCCGCTCGCGGGCCATCATCAGGGTGTCGAGCACCGTGCAGTGCTGGCTGATGTCGGTCTTGTCGTGAGCGCCCATCAACGCGAATTCGTTGTTGATGAAGCCAACGTCGAACGCCGCGTTATGGATAATCAGCTGAGCGCCCTTGATGAACTCGAAGAATTCATCGGCGACTTCGGCAAAGCGCGGCTTGCCGACCAGGAATTCGTTGGTGATACCGTGCACGCCGATCGCACCCTCATCGCTCTCGCGATCCGGTTGCAGATAAACGTGAAAGTGCCGCCCGGTCAGGCGACGACCGATCAGCTCGACGCAACCGATCTCGATGATGCGGTGCCCGTCGGTCACCGGCATACCGGTGGTTTCGGTGTCGAGTACGATCGATCTGTTGTCTGTGTTTTGCAATGCCATGAACTGATGCCTCGTTTGCAGACCCCGATATTAGCATGTCGTGGCGGATGGCTGAATGTCGTGTCGATGCGCGCCTGACTGCCTCGAATGCTGTTTTTACAGGGTATCTGGATTTGGTTTTGCCGCTGAATGCGCAGGTATGACGGGTACCTGGGGCGTGGGCAATGTACGGGCGGTCATCTGTTCTGCGCTGTGCATCATTTCGACCAAAGGCCTTCGCAGGCGCTTGCTGGTCGAGCAGCAGCAACTGGCGCGGCGTTTTCTATCGTCAGTGAGCGTTGGCCGGGCGTTTACGATTTCGCTGCCATGTCCGGCATTGAGCCACACCGGATACTCGCTTCTTTTACCCTTCCATCTGGCCTTGATACTGATGCTGTGCTGCGGACTTTTTTCGGTGTTTGCGATTGTTCAAGGGCCGATGCTTCAAGAGGCCGTACAGGCTACAGGGGCGGGATGTCTTTCCAAAGGTTTATGGCTGACGCTTATTCAAGCCGTCAGCCTGTACTGCCTAACCGTGCTTGATACCACGCACTTCGTCGACGCCCCGATTGGCCAACTGGTCAGCACGCTCGTTGCCGGGATGGCCGATGTGGCCGCGTACCCACTGCCATTTCACGGTGTGTCGGCTGACCTGCTCGTCCAGTTGCTGCCAGAGATCGGCATTCTTGACCGGCTCCTTGGCCGCCGTTTTCCAGCCGCGCTTCTTCCAGTTGACCATCCACTCGGTAATGCCTTTCATCACGTATTGCGAGTCGGTGACCAATGTGACTTCGCAGGGACGCTTGAGCTCTTCAAGGCCGCGGATGGCGCCGGTCAGTTCCATACGGTTATTGGTGGTATTGGCTTCGCCGCCCCACAGCTCTTTTTCGACGCCCTTGCAGACCAGCAGTGCGCCCCAGCCGCCAGGGCCGGGGTTGCCCTTGCAGGCGCCGTCAGTGAAGAGTTCTACGCTATCGCTCATTACAACCTTTCCAGAATGATGGGCTTCCTGGCGGGCATGGGCAGGTCTGGACTCAGGAATCCCGAGTGGTGCGACTGACCTTGGCCATGGGCAGCGGAATCAGCTTGCCCATGGGCTCGCGACGCACCTGGCGCAACGGTCTGAGACCCACCACCAGCTTGCGTGCGACCAGAAGATAGAAGCCGCCGCCGGGGCTCTGTCGCCCTTCGCCAAGGTTTTCCAGCCCTAAAAGCCGCGACTGCCACGCCGCCGAAGCAAGGGGCGGACGATAGCACCCGAAGCGGCGTTTCTCCAGCGCGAAGCCCAGCAGGTTGAGCCAGTCGGCAACGCGTGAAGGCGAGATGCAACGGGCCTTGCGCAAGGCGTCGCGGGCAAACACGTGGCGAACGCCCCAGGCGCTCCAGGGATTGATGCCAATGATCAGCAAGTGTCCGCCCGGCCGCACGCTGCTCGCGGCTTCGCGGAGAAGGCCGTGGGGCGAAAGACAGAAATCCAGACCGTGTTGCAGGACCACCACGTCGGCGGCGTGCTCGCTCAACGGCCACGCCTGCTCCTCGCAGACGATTTCGACTCCCGGCAATGGCGCGCCGAGCCGCACATTGCGCTGCACCTGATGCGCCACCGGCGGGGTTTCGGCCGATGGCCCGTAATGCACCAGATAGCCGCCAAAATAGCGGCCGAGTTCCTCTTCCAGAACGCGACGTTCCTCTTCGAGCAGAAGCTGGCCCAGCGGGCCGGATAGCCATTGGCGAGCGGCGCTGATCAGCGCAAGCCACTCAGGATCAGCCTGAGCGAACGCTTCATCGGTCATGAGTTCTCCTCCAGAGGTGCTCGCATACCACAGCAACAGACTCTAAGATGCACCATTGTTCTCTGCGATGCGAACTGCGCCATGATACAGATCCATGCCCTTCCCGCTTTCAATGACAACTACATCTGGTTGTTACAAGACCTTTCGGCCAAACGCTGTGCCGTCGTCGATCCGGGAGATGCAGCCCCCGTGCTGGCCTGGCTGAACGATCACCCGGATCATCAGCTCACCGACATCCTGATAACCCATCATCACAACGACCATGTGGGCGGTGTCGCGCAGCTCAAACAGGTGACGGATGCCAGGGTGTCGGGGCCGCAGGCAGAGACCATTCCCGCACGCGACGTCGCGCTTGTCGACCATGACGTTGTCACAGTGCTGGGCCTGGACTTCACCGTTCACGAGGTTCCGGGACACACCCTCGGCCACATAGCCTTCTACCATGATGACGCGACCCGGCCGCTGCTGTTCAGCGGCGACACCCTCTTTGCAGCAGGCTGCGGCAGGTTGTTCGAAGGCACGCCGGAGCAGATGCACACCTCGCTCGGCCGCCTGGCGAACTTGCCGGACAGCACCCTGATCTACTGCGCCCACGAGTACACGCTGAGCAACCTCAAGTTCGCTCAGGCGGTGGAGCCTGACAACACGGATATCGCCGAGCGCCTCGCCGAGGTCAGTCGGCTGCGTAAGGAAAATCGAATCACCCTGCCCTCCAATCTGGCGCTTGAACGACGCACCAACCCCTTCCTGCGCACTCATGAAACATCCGTTAAAGAAAAAGCGGACGAACGGGCCGGAGTGGAAAACACCTCGCAGAGTGCGGTTTTTGCCAGCTTGAGGGCATGGAAAGACAAGTTCTGAGGCGACCGTCAAATCGCAATAAAATTCTGAAAGGTTGACCAGCGGCAGCACGCTTTCTAGAATCGCCCGACATTTTCGTCTGGATGTACCCCCCGAACAATGTCGTCATCTATTAGCAAGCCTGTAAATTCGGACGCATTGACTCGGTTGGCCCAGGCCGTGGCTGTAGCAGCGAGTGCGCTTCTGGTCGGCTGTCAGAGCACAGCCCACGTCGATTCTTCCAGCTCATACCGCGCGCCGAATCTGGCCACCGGCATCAAGCAAAAACCCATCTTTCTGACCAACAAGACCGCCACCCCGCAGGCACCGCCTCAGGATGTCTGGGAACGGATGCGTCAGGGTTTCCAGTTGCAGCAGGGCAATGATCAGAACCCTCGCATCGACCAGCAGCGCCTGTGGTTCGCCAACAACCCGTCCTTTCTGGAAAATGCCGGCGAGCGCGGCAGCCTTTACATGCATTACATCGTCGAGCGCCTCGAAGAGCGCAACATGCCGCTCGAACTGGCCCTGCTCCCTGTGATCGAAAGCGCCTACAACCCGATGGCCGTGTCGCGCAGCCAAGCCGTAGGCCTCTGGCAGTTCATCCCTTCGACGGGGCGTTACTTCAATCTGCGTCAGACCAACTTCTACGACGGGCGCCGCGACATTCAGGCCTCGACCGTTGCCGCACTGGATTACCTGACGCGCCTGCACGACATGTTCAACGGTGACTGGCTGCTGGCGCTCGCGGCCTACAACGCCGGTGAAGGCACGGTCAGCCGCGCCATCGAGCGCAACGACAAGCTCAACCTGCCGACTGACTACTGGAACCTGCCGTTGCCCCAGGAAACCCGTGATTACGTGCCCAAACTGCTGGCGCTGTCACAGGTGGTGCTCTCGCCGGAAGCGTATGGCGTCAATTTGAACCCGATTGCCAACGAACCCTATTTCGAAGTCGTCGAGCTTAACAAGCGCGTCGACCTGTCCAAGGTGGCCAGCGCCGCCGATATCGACGAAGACGAACTCATCCAGCTCAACCCTGCCTTCAAGAAGCGCCTGACCATCGACGGCCCCCAGCATCTGCTGGTGCCGACCTCCAAGGCGCAGCTGTTGACCGCCAGCCTGTCGACCATGAAGCAGGAAGAACTGGTCGCCTGGCAGCCTTACCGCGTTCGTCGTGGCGACACGCTGGAAAGTCTCGCAAGCCGTTATCAGGTCACCGTCAGTTCGATCAAGAGCAACAACAAGCTGGCGGGCAATCGCCTGAAAGCCGGGCAGTCGTTGAGCATTCCGGTCAAGCCGGGCCTGAACACCTCGCAACCGGTGTTCGAGGCGCTGGCCAGCAATGAGAAGCCTGCCCGCAGCCGCACTTACAAGGTGAAGAACGGCGACAACCTGACCACAATCGCACAGGCCAACAAGGTCGATGTGGAGGACCTGCAGCGCTGGAACAAGCTCTCCGGTCATAAGCTGAAGATCGGTCAGACGCTGGTGATGCAGGACAGCAGCAAGACCAGCAGCAAGGCCGTTGCCAGCGCCAGCAGCAAGGATGGCGAAAAGAAATCCATGCAGTACAAGATCCAGAAAGGCGATTCGATGTATCTGGTCGCCAAACGCTTCAATGTCGAGATGCAACATCTCAAGCGCTGGAACCCGCGTACCGGCCAGGCCCTGAAGCCCGGCCAGACCCTCACGGTCTATCTGCCACATTGATGAACCGCTCCGTATCATGCCGCTGCACTGCATTGGCATGATACGGGGAAGCCCTGCGTCACCGCCCGAAACTGACCTGAACGCCTGTACACCGTTCTTCTCCGGTCACGCCCCTCTCCAGTCTTTTTCCTGTCGGGACAAGCTGTTACTGTTAGCGACCCGAAAGCCCAAGTCGCCTGGATCGTGATACGTCCCTTCCTGCTAATCGTCAGTCTGGCCTTGAGCTTCTTCGCCAACGCAGCCATCACCGAAAATCACGGTTATGCGCAGTTTGGCGTTCTCAAGTACCCGGCCAGCTTCACTCACTTCGACTGGGTCAATCCCGAGGCGCCGAAGGGTGGCACCCTGAGAATGATGGCCTTTGGCACGTTCGATACGCTCAATCCTTACACCTTCAAAGGCACCAGCCCGGTATCGACCGGCAATTTCCTGCAATACGGCGTCAACGAGCTCAATGAGACGCTGATGGTCGGCACCGGGCAGTACGATCCTTCCGGCGATGAGCCAACCTCCAGTTATGGCCTGATCGCTCAGTCTGTCGAATACAGCGAAGACCGAAGCTGGGTGGTATTCAATATCCGGCCCCAGGCACGCTTTCACGATGGCAAGCCGATCACCGCCTACGACGTGGCATTCTCGTACCGCACGCTACTCAAGGACGGCCACCCTCAATACCGTACCGCCCTGCAGGAAGTGCAGCGCGTAGACATTCTCGACCGGCATCGCATCCGTTTCGTGTTCAAACGGGCCGGTAATCCGCTGCTGATTCTGCGTCTGGGCGAACTGCCGGTACTGCCGCAGCACTACTGGAAGGACCGGGACTTCAAGGCCACCACCTTCGAGCCGCCACTGGGCAGTGGGCCCTATCGCATTACACGCGTTCAGCCGGGACGCCAGCTGATCTTCGAACGGGTCAAGGATTACTGGGGCAAGGACCTGCCGGTCAACCGTGGAAAGTACAATTTCGACCGCGTTGAAGTGGAGTTCTACCGCGACAATGATGTGGCCTTCGAAGCGTTCAAGGGCGGCGAGTTCGATATCTACATCGAGCATCAGGCCAAGAACTGGGCCAATGGCTACAACTTCCCGGCGGTGGCCAATGGCGACGTGATCAAGGCGCAGATACCGCACAGGATTCCGACCCAGACCCAGGGGCTGTTCATGAACACCCGCCGCGCAACGTTCGCCGATGTCCGGGTTCGCGAGGCGCTGGGCCTGTTGTTCAACTTCGAATGGACCAACCGAACGCTGTTCAACGATGCCTACGCACGTTCGACCAGCTACTACCCGAACAGCGAGTTTTCCGCGACCGGGTTGCCCACAGGTGGCGAATGGCTTGCGCTGGCGCCCTATCGGGACCAACTGCCGCCCACCCTTTTTACTCAGCCGTTCACGCCCTCGAAAACCGATGGCGGCGACATCCCGCGTGAAACGCTGCGCAAGGCGCTGGGCCTGCTGGGCAGTGCAGGCTGGAAACTCACTGATAAAGGCTTGCTGAACGCCGACAAACAGCCGCTGCGCTTCGAGATATTGCTGGTCAACCCCAGCCTGGAACGCATTCTGCTGCCCTACATCGAAGAGCTGCGACGCCTGGGCATCAATGCCGACCTGCGCACCGTGGATCGGGCGCAGTACAAGCAACGCCTGGATCGCTTCGACTTCGACATGATCCTCATGACCCTGCCACAGACGCTCAGCCCCGGCCTTGAACAATGGCAGTATTTCCACTCGAGTCAGGCGTCCATCCAGGGCAGCAAGAACTACGCCGGTGTCGCGAACCCCGTGGTCGATAGCCTGCTCAACAAACTGCTGGCCGCCCAAACCCGCGATGAGCAGGTGGCCACCGCGCGCGCGCTGGATCGCGTCCTGCTGTCACAGCACTACATCATTCCCAACTGGTACCTGAACAATCATCGCCTTGCGTATCGCAATCGATTCGCCATGGTCACCACCCCGCCCTACACCCTGGGGCTGCGTGCGTGGTGGCTCAAGTCTCTGGAGAAGCCCCGATGAACCCTTTACATGCCCTGAGCCTGCGAACAGCCGCGTTGCTGTTGGCAAGCCTGGCCTGCTCGGTACAGGCCGCGCCTCAGCACGCCCTGACGCTGTACGACGAAGCGCCAAAGTACCCGGCCGACTTCAAGCATTTCGACTACGTGAACCCGGACGCGCCCAAGGGCGGTACGCTCCGGCAGGCAGGCTTTGGCGGTTTCGACAGCCTCAACCCGTTCATCAACAAAGGCGTGCCGGCCGATGACATCGGCCTGATCTACGACACCCTGGCACGCGGAAGTCTGGACGAGCCGCTCACCGAATACGGATTGATTGCGAGCAAGATCGAAAAGGCCCCGGACAACAGCTGGGTACGTTTTTACCTGCGTCCCGAGGCGCGTTTCCACGACGGTCACCCCATTCGCGCCGAAGACGTCGAGTTCAGCTTCAAGACGCTGATGGAGCATGGCTCGCCCATGTACCGCGGCTACTACGCCGACGTTGACCAGGTCATCGTCGAAGACCCTTTGCGGGTGATGTTCAAGTTCAAACATGCCGACAGCCGTGAGCTGCCGTTGATTCTGGGCCAACTGCCGGTCCTGCCCAAGCATTTCTGGGCCACGCGAGATTTCAGCAAGGGCAATCTGGATTTCCCTTTGGGCAGCGGTCCCTACAAGGTTGTCGACGTGAAAGCCGGTCGTTCGGTGCGCTACGAGCGGGTCAAGGACTACTGGGCCAATGACCTGCCAATCAACAGGGGTTTCTACAACTTCGACGTCCTGACCACCGATTATTACCGCGACAACACGGTTGCGCTGGAAGCGGGCAAGGCCGGCCAGTTCGATTACTGGATGGAAACCAGCGCCAAAAACTGGGCGACGGCCTACGACACGCCGGCCGTAAGAGAGGGTCGTCTGATCAAGGAAGAGCTGCCCAACGGCAACCCGACCGGCATGCAGGGTTTCATCTTCAATCTGCGCAAACCGGTGTTCCAGGACGCTCGTGTGCGTGAGGCGCTGACCCTGCTGCTGGATTTCGAGTGGACCAACAAACAGCTGTTCAACGGCTCTTATAGCCGCACGAAAAGTTACTTCGACAACTCGGAAATGGCCTCGAGCGGTCTGCCCTCCCCTGAAGAGCTGAAGCTTCTGGAGCCATTGCGCGGCAAGATCCCGGATCGGGTCTTCACCGAACCGTTCAAGCTGCCCGTCACCGATGGCAGCGGCATGATTCGGCCACAGCAGCGTCGTGCGTTTCAATTGTTGCAGGAAGCAGGCTGGAAGATTGTCGATGACAAGATGGTCGACGCCCAGGGCAATCCGGTCAAACTGGAATTCCTGATCGCCCAGACCGAATTCGAACGCATCCTGTTGCCCTACAAGCGCAACTTGAGCGACCTGGGCATCGAACTGGTGATCCGCCGCGCGGATGTCTCGCAGTACATCAACAGGCTGCGTTCGCGTGACTACGACATGATCGTCAGCAGTTTTCCGCAGTCCAGTTCACCCGGCAACGAGCAGCGGGTATTCTTCGACTCCTCCAGCGCCGACAATCCAGGCAGCCGCAACTTCATGGGCCTCAAGGACCCGGCAGTCGACGCACTGGTGAGCGGCCTGATCAACGCAGATTCCAGGCAAAGCCTGATCAACCACACCAAAGCATTGGACCGGGTCTTGCTGTGGGGCTTCTATGTCGTGCCTAACTGGCATATCAAGACCTGGCGCGTGGCGTACTGGAACCATCTCGGCCACCCGCAGGCCAAGGCGCTTTCGGATATCGGCCTGATGACTTGGTGGGTCAAGCCAGACGCGAAACCCGTGGTACCGACTCAACCCGCCCCTGACCAGGCTGCCCCCGCGAGCACGGAGCAATAACATGCTGGCCTATATTCTGCGACGGCTGCTGCTGATCATTCCGACCCTGTTCGGGATCCTGATCATCAACTTCATCATCATCCAGGCCGCCCCCGGCGGACCTGTGGAGCAGATGATCGCCAAGATCGAAGGCTTCGACGGTGCTACCAGCCGCATCGCCGGGGGCGGAGCGGAAGTCTCGGTGGCGGGGTCGAACTACCGTGGCGCCCAAGGCCTGGATCCGGCGCTGGTCAAGGAAATCGAGCGCATGTACGGCTTCGACAAGTCCGCGCCGGAACGCCTGTGGATCATGATCAAGAACTACACCACGCTGGATTTCGGTGACAGCTTCTTCAGGGACGCCAAGGTAATCGACCTGATCGTCGAGAAGATGCCGGTGTCCATTTCCCTCGGGCTGTGGAGCACCCTGATCATGTATCTGGTGTCGATCCCGCTGGGCATCGCCAAGGCCACCCGGCACGGCAGCCACTTCGACGTCTGGACCAGTTCGGCAATCATCGTCGGCTATGCGATACCGGCGTTCCTGTTCGCGATCCTGCTGATCGTGGTGTTTTCCGGCGGCAGCTACTTCAACTGGTTCCCCCTGCGCGGGCTGACCTCGAACAACTTCGAAGAGTTGAGCACCGCAGGCAAGATCCTCGATTACTTCTGGCACCTGGTGCTGCCGGTCACTGCACTGGTCATCGGCAACTTCGCGACCATGACCCTGCTGACCAAGAACAGCTTCCTCGACGAGATCAGCAAGCAGTACGTCACCACGGCCAAGGCCAAGGGCCTGAGCAACCACAAGGTGCTGTACGGCCATGTGTTCCGCAACGCGATGCTGCTGGTGATTGCCGGCTTTCCGGCGGCGTTCATGGGCATCTTCTTCACCGGCTCGCTGCTGGTGGAAGTGATTTTCTCTCTGGACGGTCTGGGCCTGATGAGCTTCGAAGCGGCCATCAACCGCGACTACCCCGTCGTGTTCGGTACCCTGTTCATCTTTACCCTGCTGGGTCTGGTGGTGAAGCTGATCGGCGACATCACCTACACGCTGGTAGACCCGCGCATCGACTTTGAAAGCAGGAAGCATTGATATGAAGCTGTCTCCTCTCAATCGCCGCCGCTTCGAACGCTTCAAGGCCAACAAACGCGGCTGGTGGTCACTGTGGCTGTTCCTGCTGCTGTTTGGCCTGAGCCTGGGTGCCGAACTGATCGCCAACGACAAGCCACTCGCCGTGCGCTACGACGGCCAATGGTATTTCCCGGTGTTCGAGCGCTATCCGGAAACCACCTTCGGTGGTGAGTTCCCGCTGGAAGCCAACTACAAGAGCCCCTACATCAAAGAGCTGCTGGCAGCCAAAGGCGGCTGGACGCTATGGGCTCCGATCCCGTTCAGCTACCAGAGCATCAACTATGACCTGAAAGTCCCCGCCCCCGCCCCGCCGTCGCGGGAGAACCTTCTGGGCACGGACGACCAGGGCCGCGATGTGCTGGCACGAGTGATATACGGCTTCAGAATCTCGGTGCTGTTTGCCCTGACCCTGACCATTCTCAGCTCGATCATAGGTGTGGTGGCCGGTGCGCTGCAGGGCTTCTATGGCGGCTGGGTCGATCTGCTGGGGCAGCGGTTTCTGGAAGTCTGGTCCGGGCTGCCGGTGCTGTACCTGCTGATCATTCTGGCCAGTTTCGTGCAGCCAAACTTCTGGTGGCTGCTGGGTATCATGCTGCTGTTCTCCTGGATGGGGCTGGTGGACGTGGTGCGTGCAGAGTTCCTGCGCGGCCGCAACCTCGAATACGTGCGTGCCGCCCGCGCCCTGGGCATGGAGAACGGCGCAATCATGTTCCGGCATATCCTGCCCAACGCCATGGTGTCGACCATGACCTTCATGCCGTTCATCCTCACGGGCGCTATCGGCACCCTGACGGCACTGGACTTCCTGGGCTTCGGCCTGCCTGCCGGATCGCCTTCGCTGGGCGAACTGGTCGCGCAGGGCAAATCCAACCTGCAGGCACCCTGGCTGGGGATCAGCGCCTTTGCGGTGCTGGCCCTGATGCTGAGCCTGCTGGTATTCATCGGCGAATCCGCCCGCGATGCTTTCGACCCAAGGAAATAAAATGAACAATGACAATCTGATCGAAATCCGCGATCTGGCGGTCGAGTTCGTGACGGGCGACTCGCGTCAACGGGTGGTCGAGAACATCAGTTTCGATATCCGACGTGGCGAAACCCTGGCGCTGGTCGGTGAAAGCGGCTCGGGCAAATCCGTGACGGCGCACTCGATCCTGCGCCTGCTGCCCTACCCCATCGCGAGCCATCCCAGCGGCACCATCCGCTATGCGGGCGACGACCTGCTGAAGGTCGAAGAGAAAAAACTGCGCTCGATCCGTGGCAACCGCATCGCAATGATCTTTCAAGAGCCGATGACCTCGCTGAACCCGCTGCATTCGGTGGAAAAGCAGATCAACGAAGTCCTCGGCCTGCACAAGGGGGTGACCGGCAAGGCTGCCACCGAGCGCACGCTGGAGCTGCTGGAGCTGGTTGGCATACCTGAGCCGCGCAAACGCCTCAAAGCGCTGCCACACGAGCTGTCAGGCGGCCAGCGCCAGCGTGTGATGATCGCCATGGCCCTGGCCAACGAGCCTGAGCTGTTGATTGCCGACGAACCGACCACTGCGCTCGATGTAACCGTGCAACTGAAAATCCTCGAATTGCTCAAGCATTTGCAGGCGCGACTGGGCATGGCACTGCTGTTGATCAGCCACGATTTGAACGTTGTCAGGCAAATAGCCAACCGAGTATGTGTCATGCAGCGAGGTTGCATCGTCGAACAGGCATCGTGCGAAGAGCTGTTCCGTTCACCGCAGCACCCGTACACCAAAGTTTTGCTCAGCGCAGAGCCCAGCGGCGGTCCTTCGACCAACCCGGCCGGTGCTGCGCTGCTTGAAGTCGAGGACCTGAAAGTCTGGTTCCCGATCAAGAAAGGCCTGCTCAAGCGGACCGTCGATCACGTCAAGGCGGTCGACGGTATCCGCTTCAGCCTGCCGGAAGGACAGACACTGGGGATAGTGGGTGAAAGCGGATCGGGAAAATCGACGCTGGGCCTGGCGATTCTCCGGCTCATCGGTAGCGAAGGCACCATACGATTCAGGGGCAAACCGCTAGACTCTCTGTCGCAGCAGCAGGTTCGTCCGCTGCGTAGACAGATGCAGGTGGTGTTCCAGGACCCGTTTGGCAGCCTGAGCCCGCGCATGTCGGTGAGTGATATCGTTGGCGAAGGTCTGCGCATTCACAACATGGGAACGGCTGCAGAGCAGGAAACGGCGATCATCGAAGCACTCAGGGAAGTAGGTCTGGATCCGGAAACCCGGCACCGCTACCCTCACGAGTTCTCCGGTGGTCAGCGACAGAGGATTGCCATTGCCCGGGCTCTGGTACTCAAACCGGCACTGATTCTGCTGGACGAGCCAACCTCGGCGCTCGACCGGACCGTGCAGCGCCAGGTGGTCGAACTGCTTCGCTCGCTGCAAACCAAGTACAACCTGACGTATTTGTTCATCAGCCATGACCTGGCTGTCGTCAAAGCGCTCAGCCACCAACTGATGGTGGTCAAGCAAGGCCAAGTGGTCGAACAGGGTGCGGCGCAGGCTGTTTTTGCCGCACCGCAACATCCTTATACACAGCAGCTTCTGGAAGCCGCCTTTTTGGCACCAGTCGCTGTCGATTAACCTGAAGAGGAACAACACATGGGTTTTCTCGCCGGTAAGCGCGTCCTGATCGTCGGTGTCGCCAGTAAACTGTCCATCGCATCCGGCATCGCTGCCGCCATGCATCGTGAAGGTGCAGAGCTTGCTTTCACCTACCAGAACGACAAACTCAAGGGTCGTGTCGAAGAGTTCGCCGCAGGCTGGGGCTCGGGTCCTGAACTGTGCTTCCCTTGCGACGTGGCCAGCGACGAAGAGATCAACAAGGTCTTCGAAGAGCTGAGCAAGAAGTGGGACGGCCTGGACGTAATCGTTCACTCGGTAGGTTTCGCGCCGGGCGATCAGCTCGATGGCGACTTCACCGAAGCCACCACCCGCGAAGGCTTCCGCATCGCTCACGACATCAGCGCCTACAGCTTCGTGGCACTGGCCAAGGCTGGTCGCGAAATGATGAAAGGCCGCAATGGCAGCCTGCTGACTCTGTCGTACCTGGGCGCAGAGCGCACCATGCCTAACTACAACGTGATGGGCATGGCCAAGGCCAGTCTGGAAGCCGGTGTCCGTTACCTGGCTGGCAGCCTCGGTCCTGAAGGCACGCGTGTCAACGCGGTTTCGGCAGGTCCGATCCGTACCCTGGCAGCGTCGGGCATCAAGAACTTCCGCAAGATGCTGGCCGCCAACGAAGCGCAGACCCCTCTGCGTCGCAACGTGACCATCGACGAAGTCGGCAACGCAGGTGCGTTCCTGTGCTCCGATCTGGCCTCGGGCATCAGCGGTGAAATCATGTACGTCGACGGCGGCTTCAACACCACCGCGATGGGTAACATCGAAGAGTGATACGGCAGGTGCCGCTCATTGCGAGCGGCACTTTCCGAGATACAAAAAGAAGGCCGCTCAGTGAGCGGCCTTCTTTTGGCTTCTGCAAAGGTCAGGTCGTTTTCGACCTGACCTTGCCTGACACAGGGCTTAGAACTTCTCGATCTTCGCCTTGCTTTCCAACTGAGCACGGAACGCTGCGAAATCCTGCTGACCGGCACGCGATGCAAGGAAGCGGCGGTATTGCGCCTTTTCCGCGTCGGTCGGTGCGGCCGCCTGATTCACGCCGTTAAGACGCACGATCACAAAGCTGCCATCGGCTGCGGTCTGGCTGGTGTATTCCGGCTTGTCCTTGCCAGTTGGCTTGGGCATGCGGAACAGCGCCTGCAGGACAGCAGGATCAACACCTTCCTGACTGCGAGTGACCGCTTCCATGACTTTCCATTCACGGCCTTCCTGCTTCGCCGCCAGCGGAATCTTGCCGTCACGCAGACCGGCCAGCAGCGCCTCGCCCTTGGCCTTGGCTGCAGCACTTGCGTGCTCCTTGACCAACTGGGCACGAATGGCATTGGCGACGCTCTCAAGCGGCAACTGCTGCGGTTGCAGGTGCTCTTTGGCACGCACGACCACTACGGTTTCCGGGTCCAGTTCCAGCGTGTTGCTGTTGGAACCTTCTTCCAGAACTTCCGGGCTGAACGCCGCCTGGATGACCGCACGGTTAGCCGTCAGGCCTTCGCCGCCTTCACGACCGAATGGCGCAGTGGTCTGAACCTTGAGGCCCAGATCCTGAGCAGGCTGAGTCAGATCAGACGATTCGAACGCCGAATCTTCCAACTGCTTGGTCACTTCAACAAACTTCTGCTCGACCTGCTGCGACTTGAGGTCGTTGGTCAGCTTGTCCTTCAGACTTGCGAATGTCGGCACCGAAGGGGCTTCCACACCCAGCAGCTTGATCAGGTGCCAGCCGAAGTCGGTACGCACAGGTTGCGAAACCTGGTCCTTGTTCAAGCCGTACAGCGCGTCTTCGAACGCAGGGTCGTAAACGCCTTTGCCCGCGTAACCCAGATCACCACCCTTGTTCGACGAACCCGGGTCCTGCGAGAACTCCTTGGCCAGTGCGGCAAAGTCCTCACCCTTGGCCAGACGCTGTTGAATTTTTTCAATCTTCGCCTTGGCCTGCTCATCGCTGAGCTTGTCGTTCACTTCGATCAGGATGTGCGCAGCGCGACGCTGCTCGGCGAGGTTGGCGATCTCTTTCTGATAGGCCGCCTGCAGGTCTTCGTCCTTGACCTGCACCTTGTCGAAGAAGGCAGACTTCTTCAATTCAATGTAGTCGAGCACGACCTGCTCGGGACTCATGAACTCCTTGGCATGCTCGTCGTAGTGCGCCTTGACCTCGTCATCGGTGACTTTGACTGCCGAAGGATCGGCCGGCAGGGTCAACGACGCAAAATCGCGGGTCTGTTTTTCCAGACGGGCAAAGGCATCGACCTGAGCGTCGGTCACGAAGGCACTGCCTGCGACACCGGCACGAAGCTGACCGATGAGCATTTCCTGACCCAGCATCTGGCGGAATTGCAGGCGGCTGTAGCCCAACTGACGAATCACCTGATCGAAACGGTCTGCGCTGAATTTGCCGTCAACCTGAAATTCAGGTGTCTGCAAAAGCTGCTGATCCAGTGCCGCGTCGGAAAAGGAGAACTTGGAGTCGGCTGCGCCCTGCAGCAGCAGTTTGCGGTCGATCAGCCCCTTGAGAGCGGACTCGCGCAGCAGCTTCTCGTCCAGCATTGCAGGATCGAAATCCTTGCCCAACTGTTGAGAAAGCTGCTGGGCAAGCTGACGGCGCTGCATGTCAACGGCCTGGCTCAGCTCGTTTTGAGAGATGTCCTCACCATTGACCTCGGCAGCGTTCTGCTTGTTGCTGGTAGCGGTAAACAACGCCTCGATGCCGGTGAAGGCCATCAACGCGATGATGATTCCGATGATTGTCTTGGCAATCCAGCCTTGTGAATTGTCCCTGATGTTCTGCAGCATTGCGTCCCCCAAAACGGTTGAACTGACTAACCAACCGCGGAGCGTGGGTAGAAAGCGGATAGAAGAAAGGCGCATCCGAGGATGCGCCTTCTCGTAACTGACGGAGCGGAAGGGCTCGAACCCTTCGGCGTTGCAACCGATTGCACCACCGCTCCGCTACTGGATCAGAACAACACCGACCCAGCGGACAAAGGCATCAAAGAGGCTTAGTTAACAGCTTCTTTCAGGGCTTTACCGGCTTTGAAACCTGGTTTTTTAGCAGCAGCGATTTCCAGCGTCTTGCCAGTCTGAGGATTACGACCGGTGCGCGCAGGACGATCTGTAACGGAGAACGTACCAAAGCCAACCAAAACAACCGAGTCGCCAGCCTTCAGAGCGCCAGTGACGGATTCGATCACTGCGTCCAGCGCACGGCCAGCAGCAGCTTTCGGGATATCAGCAGATGCAGCGATAGCATCAATCAGTTCCGACTTGTTCACTCTAAGTCCCCTTATCTCTATATTGAGTATGTTTCTAAGTTTTAGGTGTTAAGCAAAACGAGCGCTGGAAGGCCTGCCGGACTTGCTTCAAAGAGCCGCTTTATAACAAGGGCTCTAAAAAGCTGTCAAGGAAGCCTGCCAGACTTAATGCGTGCTAATTCTTTCCTTAGAGTCAGACTCGCGTTTTTCATCCTTTGCAACGAGATCAGGAGCCACATCCGGCAAGGGCTCCGGGGCGTATTGCAGCGCAATTTGCAGGACTTCGTCAATCCATTTAACGGGCTTTATCTGAAGATCCTGCTTGATATTGTCAGGAATTTCCTTCAAATCGCGTACATTTTCTTCCGGAATGATCACGATCTTGATTCCACCGCGGTGCGCCGCCAGAAGTTTTTCCTTCAGACCACCGATGGCGAGGACCTGACCACGCAGGGTAATTTCACCCGTCATTGCCACATCGGCACGCACCGGGATCTGGGTCAGTGCAGACACCAGCGCCGTGCACATGCCTACACCCGCGCTCGGGCCGTCCTTCGGCGTAGCGCCTTCAGGCATGTGAATGTGCGTGTCGTGCTTCTCATGGAAGTCTGCGGAAATCCCCAGGCTGCGTGCGCGACTGCGCACCACAGTCTGAGCCGCCGTGATGGACTCGACCATGACATCGCCCAGCGAACCGGTCTTGATCAACTGGCCTTTGCCGGGTACGACAGCGGCTTCGATGGTCAGCAGCTCGCCACCGACCTGAGTCCAGGCAAGGCCCGTCACCTGACCGATCTGGTCCTGCTGCTCGGCCAGACCGTAGCGGAATTTACGCACGCCCAGGAAGTGCTCGAGCATGTCGGCAGTGACGTGAACGGCAAAGCGTTTTTCCAATGCGTGCTCTTTGACCGCCTTGCGGCAGACCTTGGCAATCTGGCGCTCCAGCCCGCGCACACCAGCTTCACGGGTGTAGTAACGGATGATGTCGCGGATCGCTTCCTCGTCGAATTCGATCTCGCCCTTCTTCAGACCATTGGCCTGAATCTGCTTCGGCGAAAGGTATTTGACGGCAATGTTGATCTTCTCGTCTTCGGTGTAGCCCGGCAAACGAATGACTTCCATCCGGTCCAGCAGCGCTGGCGGAATGTTCATCGAGTTCGAGGTGCACAGGAACATCACGTCCGACAGGTCGTAATCGACCTCAAGGTAGTGGTCGTTGAAGTTGTGGTTCTGCTCGGGGTCAAGGACTTCAAGCAAAGCCGACGCCGGGTCACCGCGCATGTCGCTGCCCATCTTGTCGATTTCATCGAGCAGGAAGAGCGGGTTGCGTACGCCAACCTTCGTCATCTTTTGTATCAATCTTCCTGGCATCGAACCGATGTAAGTCCGGCGATGACCACGAATTTCAGCCTCGTCACGCACGCCACCCAGGGCCATACGCACAAACTTGCGATTGGTCGCGTTGGCAATCGACTCGGCAAGCGAGGTTTTACCCACACCCGGCGGGCCTACCAGGCACAACACAGGACCGCGAATCTTCTTCACGCGCTTCTGCACGGCGAGGTACTCAAGGATACGCTCCTTGACCTCATCCAGACCGTAGTGATCGGCGTCCAGAATGGCTTCAGCACGGGCCAGGTCAAGACGCACCTTGCTCTGCGCCTTCCACGGCACTTGCACCAGCCAGTCGATGTAGGAGCGCACCACAGTGGCTTCAGCCGACATCGGTGACATCTGCTTGAGCTTGTTAAGCTCGGCAGTTGCCTTGGCCAGAGCATCCTTTGGCAGGCCTGCCGCGTCGATACGCTTTTTCAGCTCTTCAATTTCGTTATGGCCTTCATCGCCATCGCCCAACTCTTTCTGAATGGCCTTCATCTGCTCATTCAGGTAGTACTCGCGCTGGCTGCGCTCCATTTGTTTCTTGACGCGTCCGCGGATGCGCTTCTCGACCTGCAACAGGTCGATTTCAGCATCCAGCAACGCCAGCACGTGCTCGACACGGGCCGACAGGTCGATAATCTCGAGGATATCCTGCTTCTGCTCGATCTTGAGCGCCATGTGGGCTGCCATGGTGTCTACCAGGCGACCAGGCTCATCGATGCTGTTGAGCGACGACAGGACTTCTGCGGGGACTTTCTTGCCCAGCTGCACGTACTGCTCGAACTGAGCCAGCAGGCTGCGGACAAACACTTCGGATTCGCGATCCGGTGCGTCGACTTCGTCGATCAGCGCAACCTCGGCGCGGTAATGACCGTCAACCTCGATGAAACGCTCGACCGATCCACGTTGCTCGCCTTCGACCAGCACCTTGACGGTGCCATCCGGCAATTTGAGCAACTGCAATACGGTTGCAATAGTGCCGACGCTATAAAGAGCCTGCTCATCAGGGTCATCGTCAGCAGGGTTTCTTTGCGCGAGCAACAGAATCTGTTTATCACCCGTCATCGCTGCCTCAAGGGCTTCGATAGACTTCTCGCGCCCCACGAACAGCGGGATAACCATGTGCGGATAAACCACGACATCACGCAATGGCAAAAGAGGCAATTCGATGGTGGTCTTCATGATTTCGCCTCTACAGCGGCCAGACGGCCGGGACAGATGGAATTAGCTTGAAGCCAAGATGGGGGTAGTGTTCAAAAAAAACAAGCCCCATGGGCTGCGGCCCTCTCAGGTTCGCCCTCTTCTACAGGACGAACGGGAGCGCTGAAAATGCAAAAGGGGACCCTGAAGGCCCCCTTTCGTGTCTCTTCACGTGTTACGACAGTGTCGTTACACGTCAGGAGCAACCTTTGCAGGCGGCTCGCTGTTTTCGTAGATCAGCAGCGGCTTGGAAGAACCGTCGATCACGCTCTCGTCGATCACCACCTTGCTCACGTCGCTCTGCGACGGGATTTCGTACATGGTGTCGAGCAACACGCCTTCCAGGATCGAGCGCAGACCACGGGCACCGGTCTTGCGCTCCAGCGCACGACGGGCAACCGATTTCAACGCATCGGTGCGGAATTCGAGGTCCACACCTTCCATTTCGAACAGCTTGGCGTACTGCTTGGTCAGTGCGTTCTTCGGCTCGGTGAGAATCTGCATCAACGCAGCCTCGTCCAGCTCGTCAAGCGTTGCCAGAACCGGCAGACGGCCTACGAATTCAGGGATCAGACCGAACTTGACCAGATCGTCAGGCTCGACTTCACGCAGGGATTCGCCCACCTTCTTGCCCTCCTCCTTACTGCGGACTTCGGCGTTGAAACCGATGCCGCCGCGAGTGGAGCGGTTCTGAATGACCTTTTCGAGGCCCGAGAAGGCGCCACCGCAGATAAACAGAATGTTGCGCGTGTCCACCTGCAGGAATTCCTGCTGTGGATGCTTGCGGCCACCCTGAGGCGGAACCGAAGCCACCGTGCCTTCGATCAGTTTCAGCAAGGCTTGCTGCACGCCTTCACCGGAAACGTCACGCGTGATCGAAGGGTTGTCGGATTTGCGCGAAATCTTGTCGATTTCATCGATGTAGACGATACCCATCTGGGCCTTTTCTACGTCGTAATCACATTTCTGCAACAGCTTCTGAATAATATTTTCCACGTCCTCACCCACATAACCGGCTTCGGTCAGGGTGGTGGCGTCGGCGATGGTGAACGGTACATTGAGCAGGCGGGCCAGTGTTTCGGCCAGCAGCGTCTTGCCGGAACCCGTAGGGCCGATCAGCAGGATGTTGCTCTTGCCCAGTTCCACATCGTCGTTTTTCTTGTCGCGCTGGTTCAGGCGCTTGTAGTGGTTATACACCGCTACTGCGAGAACCTTTTTGGCACGCTCCTGACCAATCACGTACTGATCAAGGATGCCGCTGATTTCTTTGGGCGAAGGCAATTTATGCGCGCTGCTTTCGGCCTGTGCTTCCTGCACCTCCTCACGGATGATGTCATTGCACAGGTCGACGCACTCGTCGCAGATAAAGACCGAGGGGCCGGCAATCAATTTGCGCACTTCATGCTGGCTTTTGCCACAGAAGGAGCAATAGAGCAGTTTGCCGTTGTCCTCGCCGTTGCGGGTGTCAGTCATTCGATCGATCCAAATCCGATAGGCTTGCAACACAAGATGAAGGCTATTGCGGGCTTTTTCAAGTCCGCAGGCGGTCGGTAGCACCGACCCCCTACATTTTGAGGTGCTTAGGCAGGCATTTGACGCTTGTTGATCACCGAGTCGATAAGGCCGTACTCAGCCGCACGCTCTGCGCTCATGAAGTTGTCACGCTCGGTGTCGCGCTCGATGGTCTCGAGGCTCTGGCCGGTGTGATGCGCCAGCAACGAGTTCAGGCGGTGACGAATGTGCAGGATTTCCTTGGCATGGATGTCGATGTCCGACGCCTGCCCCTGGAAACCGCCCAATGGCTGGTGAATCATCATGCGCGAGTTTGGCAGGCAGTGACGCTTGCCCTCTGCACCGCCAGCCAGCAGGAACGCACCCATGCTGCACGCCTGACCGATACAGATGGTCGACACGTCAGGCTTGATGAACTGCATGGTGTCGTAGATCGACATGCCTGCAGTCACCGAACCGCCCGGTGAGTTGATGTAGAGATGGATATCCTTGTCCGGGTTTTCCGCTTCCAGGAAGAGCAGTTGCGCCGCGATAAGGTTGGCCATGTAGTCCTCTACCGGACCAACCATAAAGATCACCCGCTCCTTGAGAAGGCGCGAATAGATGTCATAGGCGCGTTCGCCACGGGCGGACTGCTCGATAACCATCGGGACCAGGCCGCCAGCGGCCTGGATGTCAGAGTTCTGCTGAATATAAGAATTGCGGGACATGTCCTGCATTCACTCCCAAATAGTCGAGTCTTGAATACGCACAAGCCAGCGCGAAGGCTGGCTTGTGGGTGTTTTCGAACGAAAAGAGAAATCAGTCGGCTTTTGGAGCTTCCACCGGCTTGACAGCTTCTTCGTAGGAGACCGATTTGTCGGTCACGCTAGCTTTCTGCAAAACAGTATCTACAACTTGCTCTTCAAGCACAACAGAACGTACTTCGTTCATTTGCTGCTCGTTCTTGTAGTACCAGGCCACAACCTGCTCCGGCTCCTGGTAGGCCGAGGCCATTTCCTGGATCAGATCACGAACGCGGGCATCGTCAGGCTTGAGGTCGAACTGCTTGACCACTTCAGCAACGATCAGGCCCAGCTCGACGCGGCGCTTGGCCTGCTCTTCGAACAGCTCGGCCGGCAGTTGGTCAGGCTTGATGTTGCCACCAAACTGCTGAACCGCTTGAACGCGCAGACGGTTGACTTCGTTTTCCAGCAGCGCTTTAGGCACTTCGATCGGGTTGGAGGCCAGCAGACCGTCCATTACCTGATTCTTGACCTTGGATTTGATCGCCTGACGCAGCTCACGCTCCATGTTCTTGCGAACTTCGGCGCGGAAACCGTCGATGCCGGTTTCCTTGATACCGAACTGCTTGAAGAACTCTTCGTTCAGCTCAGGCAGCTTTGGCTCGGAAACGGTGTTGACGGTAACAGTGAACTCGGCAGCCTTGCCGGCCAGCTCCAGGTTCTGGTAATCCTCAGGGAAGGTCACGTTCAGAACGCGCTCTTCACCGGCCTTGGCGCCAACCAGACCGTCTTCGAAGCCAGGGATCATGCGGCCGGAACCCAGAACCAGCTGGGTACCAGTGGCAGAACCGCCAGCGAATGCTTCGCCGTCGACCTTGCCCACGAAATCGATGTTCAGCTGATCTTCGTTCTGAGCGGCACGATCGGTCTCTTCAAAACGAACGTTCTGCTTGCGCAGCACTTCCAGCATGTTGTCCAGATCGCTGTCAGCCACGTCGGCAGACAGACGCTCTACAGCAATGCTGTCGAAACCGGCAACGGTGAATTCCGGGAAGACTTCGAAAGTCGCCACGTATTCCAGATCCTTGCCTTTTTCGAAGGATTTAGGCTCCACAGCAGGTGCGCCAGCCGGGTTGAGCTTCTGCTCAACGACAGCTTCGTAGAAAGTAGCCTGAATCAGATCGCCCAGCGCTTCCTGACGCGCGCCGTCTTCGTAACGCTGGCGGATCACGCTCATAGGCACTTTGCCAGGGCGGAAGCCCGGGATCTTGGCTTTACGTGCGGTCTGCTGCAGACGCTTGTTGACTTCAGTCTCGATGCGTTCGGCAGGCACGCCAATGGTCATGCGGCGCTCAAGAGCGGAAGTATTTTCAACAGAAACTTGCATGGATATTCCTCGTTGCACAGACGTTAGCCGGCCGTTTCCGACCCCAGAATCAAGGGCATGCATTCTAGTGGGTCAAACTCAAGAAGTCACCCTACTGAAAAAGGGCGGTTTAAGAGGAGGGAATCGGTCCGCCGACGAGCACGAACCACAGAGGACTCACACTGCTGGCGATGCGTCTGGCACGGCCTCTATATAAGGAAGCCTGTGCACCGGACCACTACCGACTCCATCCGCGTAGCGCGCCTCACTCGACCGACGGCAGCAGGCCTTCGGACCAGCGAAACGGTAAAACCAATACGCTGAAACAAAAAAAGCCGCACTAGGCGGCTTTTTATTGCAACCGAAGTGTTTCCACTCAGGCTGTTTGTATCTTGGTGCGGACGGAGAGACTCGAACTCTCACACCTTTCGGCGCTGGAACCTAAATCCAGTGTGTCTACCAATTCCACCACATCCGCGCTACAAGCTTTTAAAGCAAAGGCGCCAGATTAGTAAACCTGGCGCCTTTCTTAATATGGGGTGGACGAAGGGGATCGAACCCTCGACAACAGGAGTCACAATCCTGTGCTCTACCAACTGAGCTACGCCCACCATATTGCGTGTGACCAGTACATCTTTACTTGCTGTGCCAAAGCTGCCTTGAATGGCGCACCCGGCAGGACTCGAACCTGCGACCATCCGCTTAGAAGGCGGATGCTCTATCCAGCTGAGCTACGGGCACTTATATAATCTGTATTCTTTTACGATCACAAATTAAAAGGCTTTCAATCACACCGAGCTGATTTGCAACTCTGCCTGACCTAATCAACCAGTGCTAGCTTAACCAGTGCTGGGCTCTGCCCGGCAAGTGCGACGAATCTTATAGACGCTCCCTGAGAGCGTCAACTCTTTTTTGAAAAAAATTCAGTTAGATAAAGGGGTTAGCGGAATATGCTGACCAAGCGTCTTTGCCCTCGCGCCATGTCATGCGAGAATGCGCGCTCATTTTATTTCCTCTCGATGGTTAATCACGCGTCATGACTGCAAAACTAATCGACGGCAAAGCGATCGCCGCCAGCCTGCGCCAGCAGATCGCCAAACGTGTCGCCGAACGTAGCCAGCAAGGCCTGCGTACGCCGGGCCTCGCGGTGATTCTGGTGGGCAGCGACCCCGCCTCCCAGGTGTATGTCTCCCACAAGCGCAAGGACTGCGAGGAAGTCGGCTTCATCTCCCAGGCCTATGACCTGCCCGCAGACACCACTCAGGTTGCGCTGACCGAACTGATCGATCGCCTCAACGAAGACGCTGCCGTCGACGGCATCCTGCTGCAACTGCCTCTGCCCGAGCATCTGGACGCTTCGCTGCTGCTGGAGCGCATCCGCCCCGACAAGGATGTGGATGGCTTCCATCCTTATAATGTCGGCCGTCTGGCTCAGCGTATTCCCCTGCTGCGTCCGTGCACGCCCAAAGGCATCATGACCCTGCTGGAAAGTACCGGTGTTGATCTGTACGGGATGGACGCAGTGGTGGTCGGTGCCTCCAACATCGTCGGTCGTCCGATGGCGATGGAGTTGTTGCTGGGTGGCTGCACCGTTACGGTGACGCATCGTTTCACCAAGGATCTGGCCGGCCATGTAGGTCGCGCCGATCTGGTCGTGGTGGCCGCTGGCAAGCCCGGCCTTGTAAAAGGCGAGTGGATCAAGCCTGGCGCCATCGTGATCGATGTCGGCATCAACCGTCAGGCGGATGGCAAGCTCGTCGGCGACGTGGTCTATGAAACCGCCCTGCCCCGCGCTGGCTGGATCACTCCAGTCCCAGGCGGCGTCGGCCCCATGACCCGCGCCTGCCTGCTGGAAAACACCCTGTACGCAGCCGAGACGCTGCACGGCTGATACAGCGTTTCAGCAGCAAAAAAAACGGCACCCCGGGGTGCCGTTTTTTTACACTTCCAAAACGCTTATTTCTTTGCGGCTTCCCAGCTTTTCAGCAGGTCGGAGTAGGCAATGGTTTCGCCCTTCGGTTTCTCGTTGGCCAGCTTGCGCTGGGGTGCGAGGAACTTGCCGCCGCTGTTCTCAGCCTTGGAATACCACTCTTCAGCCGAGGTTTCCGGGTTCATCTTCGGTGCACAGCCGCTGGCGTCCTGAACCTTGGAGCGCTCGATGCGCGTCATGATCGCATCCTGATCCTTGGCCAGTCCGTCCAGGGCAGCCTGAGCGGTCTTTTCGCCAGTCACGGCTTCAGCCACATGGCTCCACCACAACTGGGCCAGCTTCGGATAGTCAGGAACGTTGGTGCCGGTTGGCGACCACTGCACGCGGGCCGGGCTGCGATAGAACTCGACCAGACCACCCAGCTTGGGTGCCAGCGCAGTCATTTCCTTGGAGTTGATGTCCGACTCACGGATCGGCGTCAGGCCGACGATGGTTTTCTTCAGCGACACCGACTTGGACGTCACGAACTGCGCATAGAGCCAGGCGGCGTTACGCTTTTTCTCTTCGGTGGACTTGAGGAAGGTCCATGAACCCACGTCCTGATAGCCCAGCTTCATGCCCTCTTTCCAGTACGGACCTTTAGGCGAAGGCGCCATGCGCCATTTCGGCGTGCCATCGGCATTCATCACCGGCAGGCCGGGCTTGGTCATGTCGGCGGTGAATGCGGTGTACCAGAAAATCTGCTGCGCAACCTCACCCTGCGACGGAACAGGCCCCGACTCGGAGAAGGTCATGCCGGCCGCTTGAGGCGGTGCGTAGGCTTTCAGCCAGTCGATATATTTCTGAGTGGCGAAGACGGCCGCAGGACCGTTGGTGTCGCCACCACGGGTGATACTGGAACCGACCGGATGGCAGTCCTCAACGCGAATACCCCACTCATCCACAGGCAGGCCGTTCGGCAGGCCCTTGTCACCGCTGCCGGCCATGGAGAACCAGGCATCGGTGAAGCGCCAGCCCAGCGATGGATCTTTCTTGCCGTAATCCATGTGGCCATAGACTTTCTTGCCGTCGATGGTTTTTACGTCTTCGCTGAAGAATTTGGCGATGTCTTCATAGGCCGACCAGTTCACCGGGACGCCCAGCTCATAGCCATACTTCTCCTTGAATTGTTTTTTCAGGTCCTCGCGATCGAACCAGTCTGCGCGGAACCAGTACAGGTTGGCAAACTGCTGGTCGGGCAGCTGATACAGCTTGCCGTCTGGCGCCGTGGTGAAGGAAGTCCCGATGAAATCCTTCAGGTCCAGTGTAGGAGAAGTGACTTTCGCACCCTCGGGACTGGCCATCAGGTCGGTCAGCGACATCGCTTTACCGTAACGGAAGTGCGTACCGATCAGGTCCGAGTCGTTGACCCATCCGTCATAGATGCTTTTGTCGGACTGCATGGCGGTCTGCAGCTTCTCGATAACGTCGCCTTCCTGAAGCAGGTCGTGAGTGACCTTGATGCCGGTGATCTCGGTGAACGCCTTGGCCAGGGTCTTGGACTCGTATTCGTGGGTGGTCAGGGTTTCCGACACCACCTTGATATCCATGCCACGGAACGGCTCGGCAGCCTTGATGAACCACTCAAGCTCTTTCAACTGCTCGGCATCGGAAAGCGTGGTCGGCTTGAACTCGCTGGCCGCCCACTTCTTTGCCGCATCCTCGTACTGATCCGCCCAGGCTGAAACGCTCAACCCGCTGAGCATGATCATGGTTGCCAACGTCACGCTATGTTGCAGCTTGTTTTTCTTATTGAACATAGACACCTCAAGAGTTGCTTCTTATGTAGTCCCGCTTTTCGAATACCGCCAGCCTTCGAGCGGGCAATGACGCCCGTCCGTCCGCTAACCCCAACGCATCACCACCAACAGCCACACCAGGGAGGCCCCCGAAGCGACCCAGATACTCCAGTCGGTCGCGCCGATCACCATCAGATGCAGATAAGCACTGCCCAAAAGCCCGATGAACAGCCGGTCGCCACGCGTGGTGGCAATCGGCAGAAACCCGCGACGCTCGATACTGGCCGAGCGCAGCTCCCATACTGTCATTCCCACCAGCAGCAAGGCGATACTGCCGAAGAAGGCCGCGGTGGGCAGTGTCCAGGACATCCACTCCATTTTTCGTCTCCTCAGACACGGCCAAGGGCAAAGCCCTTGACCACGTGGTTACGAACAAACCAGATCACCAGCATGCCCGGCAGGATGGTCAGCACACCGGCCGCAGCCAGCACACCCCAATCGATACCGGACGCCGAAACCGTACGCGTCATGACCGCAGCAATCGGCTTGGCGTTGACCGAAGTCAGCGTGCGCGCCAGCAGCAGTTCGACCCAGGAAAACATGAAGCAGAAGAACGCCGTGACACCAATCCCCGAACCAATCAGCGGGATGAAAATCTTGCCGAAGAACTTGGGAAAGCTGTAACCATCGATGTAGGCGGTTTCATCGATCTCCTTGGGAACACCCGACATGAAACCTTCCAGAATCCATACCGCCAACGGCACGTTGAACAGGCAATGCGCCAATGCCACAGCGATGTGCGTGTCGAACAGACCAATCGATGAATACAGCTGGAAAAACGGCAGCAGAAACACCGCCGGTGGCGCCATGCGGTTGGTCAGCAGCCAGAAGAACAGGTGCTTGTCGCCGAGGAAACGATAGCGTGAAAACGCATAGGCCGCCGGCAATGCGACGCTCAGCGATATCACGGTATTCAGGCACACGTAGTACAGCGAGTTGATGTAGCCGCTGTACCAGCTCTCGTCGGTGAAAATCACCTTGTAGTTGGCCAGGGTGAAGTCCTGCGGCCACAGGGTCAGGCCGCCAAGGATCTCGGTGTTGGTCTTGAACGACATGTTGATCAGCCAGTAGATCGGCACGAGCAGAAACAGCAGGTAAATCAACATTGGTATGGCTTTGCGCAGACTCATGACCAGGCCCTCAATTCTTTTCGCTGTGGGTCATGGCGGTGTAGAACACCCATGACACCAGCAGAATGATCAGGAAATACACCAGCGAGAAAGCCGCCGCCGGACCCAGGTCGAATTGCCCGAGTGCCATGGTCGTCAGGGTCTGGCTGAGGAAGGTGGTGGAGTTGCCCGGCCCGCCACCGGTGAGCACGAACGGCTCGGTGTAGATCATGAAGCTGTCCATGAAGCGCAGCATCACGGCGATCAGCAGCACGCTTTTCATTTTTGGCAATTGAATATGCCGGAAGATTGCCCAACTCGACGCCCGGTCGATCCGCGCTGCCTGATAGTAGACGTCCGGAATGGCCCGAAGCCCCGAGTAGCTCAGCAACGCCACCAGTGAAGTCCAGTGCCAGACATCAATGATCAGCACCGTGACCCAGGCATCCGACGCATTGGCCGCGTAGTTGTAATTGATATGCAAAATATTGTTGAGCGTATAGCCCAGCAGGCCAATGTCACCGCGGCCGAAGATCTGCCAGATGGTGCCGACCACGTTCCAGGGAATCAGCAGCGGGATGGTCATCAGGATCAGGCAGACCGTGGACCAGCGCCCTTTGGTAGGCATGCACAGCGCAACCGCGATGCCCAGCGGGATCTCGATCAGCAGCACACTGCCCGAATAGATGAACTGCCGCAGCAGCGAGTCGTGCAGACGCGGGTCCTGCAGGACCTGCCTGAACCAGTCGGTGCCGACAAAGTAACGGCTGGACTGGTCGAAGATGTCCTGCACCGAATAGTTGACCACGGTCATCATCGGAATGATGGCGCTGAAGGCCACCAGCAGGAACACCGGCAGCACCAGCCACCAGGCCTTGTTGTTCTGGACCTTGTTATTCATGGCAGGTCTCGCTCTGGAGTGGACTCAAGCAGGAAGTCATCGGCATATACCATCAGCCACTGCGCAGGAAAGCTGATCCACGCCTGGCCTTGGGGCACCGGTTTGTCTTCAGGCAAGCGCACCTTGAGCTTCTGCCCGGCCAGCGACAGGGTCAGAATCTTGTAAGTGCCCAGATCCTCGACGTAGACCACCTCGGCGCACATCGCTTCCTCGTAGGGACCGTCCCAGACATGAACGAACTCGGGACGAATGCCGATTTTCAGGCTGGTGAACGAGGTCCGTGCGATCAACTGCTGCAACAGGCCGGACAGCGGCACGTGAACGTCGCCAAAACCGACACCGTCACCCTGCGGCTGCACATCAATGAGATTCATGCCGGGACTGCCGATGAAATACCCGACAAAGGTGTGCCGGGGCTTCTCGAACAGTTCACGCGGGGTGCCGAACTGGACGATCTGGCCGCCGTACATCACCGCGATCTTGTCGGCGAAGGTCGAGGCTTCCAACTGATCATGGGTGACGTAGACCATGGTGATGTTGAATTGCTCGTGAATCTGCTTGAGCTTGCGGCGCAGCTTCCACTTCAGGTGCGGGTCGATAACCGTCAGCGGCTCGTCGAACAGAATGGCTGAAACATCATCACGCACCAGCCCGCGCCCCATGGACACTTTCTGCTTTTCATCTGCCGTCAGGTTGCGGGCCTTCTTTTTCAGCAATGGCTGCAGGTCGAGGACATCGGCGATTTCAGTGACCTTGGCGAGAATCCGCGCTTTGTCCATGCCCTGATTGCGCAGGGGAAAGGCCAGGTTATCGAACACGGTCATGGTGTCGTAGATCACCGGAAACTGGAAAACCTGAGCAATGTTACGGTGCTCGGGCGGCAGCTCGTTGACCACTTTGGAGTCGAACAGCACTTGCCCCTGCGACGGGCTCAGCAGGCCGGAAATAATGTTGAGCAGAGTCGACTTGCCGCACCCTGAAGGCCCGAGCAGCGCATACGCTCCGCCCTGCTCCCAGATATGGCTCATCTCGCGAATCGCGTAGTCGTCAGGCCCGGGGTTGGCGCTGTAACTGTGCGCCAGGTTCTGCAATCGGATCTCGGCCATCAGGCAACCCTCGACATGCGCAGGCCCGGCGCCTGGATAAGGCCGCCCTGCTGATCGAACACGAAAAGTTTGTGGGTCGGGATATACACCCGGATCGGCGCATCCACGTCGTAGGCGTGCACGCCCGGCAGATGCAGCACCAGCGAGAACAGCTCGTTACGCACGTGCAGGAAGGTTTCCGAGCCGCTGATTTCGGCCAGTTCCACGGTAACCGCCAATTCCAGATCGTCATCGTTGGACGGCACCAGACTCAAATGACTGGGCCGCACACCGAAGCGGTACTCGCCATCGCCAATGGCACGCAGGTCGACGTTGAGCGGGAAATGCACGAAGCTGGCAAAGCTCACTTCATTGCCTTCGATACGGCCGGGCATCAGGTTGATCGGCGGTTCCGAGAACAGCTCGGCAGCCAGAACGGTGGCCGGCTTGTGGTAGACCTCAGGTGTCTTGCCACTCTGCACCACCCGGCCTTCATGCAGGATGGTAGTCGTACCGCCCAGCGCCAGTGCCTCGTTGGGTTCGGTGGTGGCGTAGATTGCGATGGTATGGCGAGCGGCAAACAGCTCACGCATTTCCTGACGCAGCTCTTCGCGCAGCTTGTAATCCAGGTTCACCAGCGGCTCGTCGAACAGGATCAGTTCGGCATCCTTGACCAGCGCCCGGGCCATCGCGGTGCGCTGCTGCTGGCCGCCGGACAGTTCAAGGGGATGGCGCTGCAGAAACTTCTCGATGCGCAGCATTTTTGCGGTTTCGTGGACGCGACTGTGGATAACGTCCCTGGACATGCCCGCCTGACGAAGCGGCGAAGCGATGTTTTCGAATACCGTCATGCTCGGGTAATTGATGAACTGTTGGTAAACCATCGAGACGTTGCGCAGGCGAACCGGACGATGGGTGACATCGACCCCGTTCATCAGCACTCGCCCGCTGTCCGGTTTGTCCAACCCGGCCATCAGGCGCATCAGGCTGGTTTTTCCTGACAGGGTTCGCCCCAGCAGAACGTTGAAGGATCCTGGCTCAAAGCTCAGGGACGCGTCGTCGATCCATAGTTGGCCATCGACTGCGCGACTGACGTGCTCCAGCGTGAGAGACATGGCGTGCCCTTTGTTGTTTTTTTAAGGGTAATGCGTGACTGGTGTGCAGATAGCGACATTCGTGCCAGTTCCGTCAAAACCACGCCGAAGCCCGTTCCAGAGCATTCGCCCGGTTTCATTGAGCGAAAGCCGATTCATAGCTGAACAAAAATGAACAGTAAACACTGAACAACTGAACAAAATGAACGTTGACTTTGAACACATCTGAACGACACTGGATGGACGTTGCACGCCAGGATGGACACGCGACGAAACCTGAAAATAAAAACAACACGTCATCCTTGCAGGTTTTGCCATGGCTCAATCCAGCACTTCGCTTGCTCACGACATCATCATTCGCGATTCATGGACACGTTGCCGGGACTTCGGTCTCAACCATCAGACGCGTCCGTCGTTCGGCCAGTTACCCGGTTCGGAAGTCTCACAGCTGCTCGAGCGTCACAACGCCCTGGTGCAGACGACCCATCAGGAAGTCCTGCCGGTCTACGAAAACATCCTGAGTAACTCCAATTGCCTGATCCTGCTGGCCGACCCTCAGGGCCAGTTGTTGAAGTCATGGGGCACTCAGCGGTTCGGCGATTCATCGCATCAGGGATTTCTGGCGGGCGCCAGCTGGAGCGAGCGAGGCACCGGCACCAATGCCATCGGCACCGCGCTGGCCTGTGAGCAGGCTATCCATATCGAGCCTGACGAGCACTTCCTCAAGGCCAACCGCTTCATGACCGGCTCGGCCTCGCCGATCTTCGACGCCGACCGTCGCATCATTGCGGTGCTGGATGTTTCGAGTGACAGCTTCCTGCCGCCCTCCCACACTCTGGGCATGGTCAAGATGATGAGCCAGTCGGTGGAAAACCGACTGATTCTCGACCAGTTTCGCGACACCCATCTCCAGCTGATCTTCAACACCGGCCTGAACAACCTCGACAGCCAGTGGGCCGGATTACTGATTTTCGACGAGAGCGGCCAGATTCTCTGCGCCAATCGCCGAGCCGACACGCTGCTGGGTGTCAGACTCGCCGGCGTCAGCATCGAGACACTGTTCAAATGCCCGATCCTGCAACTGCTCAGCGAGCCCGAAGCCCGGCCTTTTGCGCTGCAGGCGTTCGGTAACAACCGTTTCCAGTGCCTGATCAAGCGCCCAAGGCGCAAGCCGCTGCAACTGCATGCAGTGACCACAGCAACGCCTGCGCCGATCCCGACACGGAGCCTGGACCTGCAGGCCATCAGCCTGGGCGATGCCCGCGTCGAGAAGGCTGTGAGCCAGGCGCAGCGCCTGTTGGAAAAAGACATTCCGCTGTTGATCCATGGAGAGACCGGGGTCGGCAAGGAAGTGTTCGTCAAGGCACTGCATCAGGCCAGCTCGCGCGCCAGTCAGCCGCTGATCGCGGTCAACTGCGCGGCAATTCCGGCTGATCTGGTGGAGGCAGAACTGTTCGGCTACGCCAAGGGTGCGTTCACCGGCGCCAGCCAGAAAGGCAGCATCGGGCTGATTCGCAAGGCCGACAAAGGCACGCTGTTTCTGGACGAGATCGGTGACATGCCGATGTCGGTGCAGGCGCGTCTGCTGCGGGTCCTTCAGGAACGCTGCGTTCAGCCGCTAGGCGGCGGCGAGTTGTATCCGGTGGATATCCGCCTGGTATCCGCCACCAACCGTACGCTGCGCGACCAGGTGCAGGCCGGGCATTTTCGTCAGGACCTTTATTACAGAATCAGCGGCCTGAACATCGAGCTGCCGCCACTGCGCGAAAGAACCGACAAGCACGCGCTGGTGCAGCGCATCTGGGAACGGCATCGGGACCCGCACCAGCGGGCCGGTTTTTCACGTGAAGTGCTTGAGCTGTTCGAGCAGCACCCATGGCCGGGCAATATCCGCCAGCTCAACAGCGTGATTCAGGTGGCGCTGGCGCTGGCCGACGATCAACCGATCGGCACCGAACACTTGCCGGAGGATTTCTTTCTGGACGCAGGATCGGGTGAGCGGCGTAATGACATACAGACAGCAGAGGTTATGCAGGAACGTCTGCAAAACACTGACGACCTGAACGACCTGCTTCAGGCGGCCGGAGGGAATATCTCGCAACTGGCGAAGCGACTCGGAGTGAGTCGCAACACCTTGTACAAGCGGTTGCGGGAACAGCAAGGCGGTGAAGCCTGATCAGCGTCCGACACCATTCTTGCTGCAACCAAAGGACTGTGCGAGGCGGCTTGCAGGCGATGCTTTTTCTGAAGCGACACATCAGTGACTGAATGGACGCCATCGCTGGCAAGACGTCTCCCACAGGGCATGCATTGCATCGGCACGCCCCTTAGGGGATAGCGTCAGTCCGCAAGACGCCAGGTCGTCCCACCCTTGCCGTCTTCCAGCACCACGCCCATGCCGGTGATCTGGTCGCGGATGCGGTCGGATTCGGCCCAGTCCCTGGCAGCACGCGCCGCCAGACGCGCTTGAATCAGCGCTTCGACTTCAGCGGCATCGACGCGACCTTCTGCACCGGCGCGCAGAAAGTCATCAGCCTCCAGCTGCAACACACCCAGTACGCTGGCCAGTTGCTTGAGTCGCGCCGCAAGGCCCGCTGCCGCAGCAGGATCAGTCTCACGCAGGCGGTTGATCTCGCGCACCATTTCGAACAGCACGGCACAGGCTTCAGGCGTACCGAAATCATCGTTCATCGCCGCAGAGAAACGCTCGACGAACGCTTCGCCACCGGCAGGCTCGGCAACCGGCAAGCCCTTGAGCGCGTGATAGAAACGCTCCAGCGCCGCCTTGGACTCGCGCAGACTGTCTTCGGAATAGTTGATCGCACTGCGGTAATGGCTCGATACCAGCAGGTAACGCACCACTTCGGGGTGGTATTTTTCCAGCACGTCGCGAATGGTGAAGAAGTTGTTCAAGGATTTGGACATCTTCTCGCCATTGATGCGGATCATGCCGCAGTGCAACCACGCATTGGCGTAAGTCTTGCCGGTCGCCGCTTCGCTCTGGGCGATCTCGTTTTCATGGTGCGGAAACTCGAGGTCGCTGCCGCCACCATGAATATCAAAGGTGTCACCCAGGCAGCAGGTCGACATCACCGAGCACTCGATATGCCAGCCCGGACGACCCGGACCCCACGGCGAATCCCAGCTCGGCTCGCCCGGCTTGACGCCTTTCCAGACCACGAAATCCAGCGGATCGTCCTTGGACTCGTCCACTTCGATTCGTGCCCCGATGCGCAGGTCTTCGATTTTCTTGCGTGACAGCTTGCCGTAGCCGACGAACTTGCCGACGCGGTAGTACACGTCGCCATTGCCCGGCGCGTAGGCGTAGCCCTTGTCGATCAAGGTCTGGATCATGGCGTGCATGCCGGCGATATGATCGGTGGCACGCGGCTCCATGTCCGGCTTGAGGATGTTGAGGCGAGCCTCGTCCTCATGCATGGCGTCAATCATGCGCGCCGTCAGCGCGTCGAAGGACTCGCCGTTGTCACGCGCACGGTTGATGATCTTGTCGTCAATGTCGGTGATGTTGCGCACATAGGTCAGCTCATACCCGCTGAACCGCAACCAGCGCGTCACCAGATCGAACGCGACCATGCTGCGGCCGTGACCCAGGTGGCAGTAGTCGTACACGGTCATCCCGCAGACGTACATGCGCACCTTGTTGCCATCCAGCGGCTTGAAAACTTCTTTGCTCTTGGTGAGCGTGTTGTAGATGGAAAGCACTTTCCTACCCCCGTGGTACAGCCTCAGCTCCAGGAATCGCGCAGTGTCACTGTGCGGTTGAAGACCGGACGACCAGGTTTTGTATCCTTGATGTCGGCGCAGAAGTAGCCTTCGCGTTCGAACTGGAACCTGTCTTCCGGCTGCGCATTAGCCAGCGATGGTTCAGCACGACAACCGGTCAGTACCTGCAGGGAATCAGGGTTGATGTTTTCCAGGAACGTGGCGCCGTCATCAGCCTTGTCAGGCGAAGGCGAACGGAACAGGCGGTCGTAGAGGCGTACTTCGCATTCCACGCTGGCCTCGGCCGGAACCCAATGGATAACGCCCTTGACCTTGCGGCCTTCAGGGTTCTTGCCCAGGGTTTCCGGGTCATAGGAGCAGCGCAACTCGACGATGTTGCCGTCGGCGTCCTTGATGGCCTCGTCGGCCCGAATCACGTAGCTGCCACGCAGGCGCACTTCGCCGTTCGGCTCAAGGCGCTTGTAGCCTTTCGGCGGCTCTTCCATGTAGTCGTCGCGGTCGATATAAATCTCGCGGGCGAATGGCAATTCGCGCACGCCCAGGTCTTCCTTGGGGTGACGCGGCAGCTCAAGCTTCTCGACCTGGCCTTCCGGGTAATTGGTGATCACGACCTTCAATGGACGCAGTACGCACATGGCGCGCGGCGCATTGCGGTCAAGGTCATCACGGATGCTGAATTCAAGCATGCCGAAATCCACCACGCCGTCAGAGCGGTTGGTGCCGACCATTTCGCAGAAGTTGCGGATCGAGGCCGGCGTGTAGCCACGGCGGCGGAAGCCGGACAGCGTGGACATGCGCGGATCGTCCCAACCACTGACGTGCTTTTCGTCGACCAGTTGCTTGAGCTTGCGCTTGCTGGTGACGGTGTAGCTCAGGTTCAGACGCGAGAACTCGTACTGGCGCGGCTTGCACGGCACCGGCAGGTTGTCCAGGAACCAGTCGTACAGCGGACGGTGGCTTTCGAACTCCAGGGTGCAGATCGAATGGGTGATGCCTTCGATGGCGTCCGATTGACCATGGGTGAAGTCGTAGATCGGGTAAATGCACCACTTGTCACCGGTCTGGTGGTGGTGTGCGTGACGAATGCGGTACAGGATCGGGTCGCGCAGGTTCATGTTCGGCGAAGCCATGTCGATCTTGGCGCGCAGTACGCGAGCGCCATCTTCGAACTCACCGGCTTTCATGCGGGCGAACAGGTCCAGGTTTTCCTCGACGCTACGGTCACGGAACGGGCTGTTCTTGCCCGGTTCAGTCAAGGTGCCACGGTATTCGCGTGCCTGCTCGGGGGTCAGGTCGTCCACGTAAGCCTTGCCGGACTTGATCAGCTCAACGGCCCAGTCGTGCAGTTGATCGAAGTATTGCGAGGCGTAGCGCACTTCGCCCGCCCACTCGAAGCCCAGCCACTTCACATCGCTCATGATGGCGTCGATGTATTCCTGGTCTTCCTTGGCCGGGTTGGTGTCATCGAAACGCAGGTGCGTCGCGCCACCGAACTCGTTGGCCAGGCCGAAGTTCACGCAGATCGACTTGGCGTGACCGATGTGCAGATAGCCGTTCGGCTCCGGCGGAAAGCGGGTCACGATCCGGGTGTGTTTGCCCGAGTCCAGGTCAGCCTGCACGATCGGACGCAGGAAGTTGGTCGGTACGACAGGGCCTGCCTTTGAATTCGCAGCGGGTTCTGGAGTGGGCTTGCTCATAGGATCCTTGGACATACTTGTGCGCGGCCAGGGTAGGCCGACTAAATCAAAGCGCTTATCATAGCCGAAGCTGTCAAGTCCCTGACAACAGAGTGCAGGGTTGCAGGCAGAAAAGCCGCAAAAAGCGCGAAAAATGTAACCTCGCCTGTAAACTGCGCGTCAGGGTGATATTGCGCCCCTTCATGAACGCCAAGAGAGCGACTTCGATATGTCCAAAGTAAAACTGACTACCAACCACGGCGACATCGTTCTGCAACTGAACGAAGAAAAAGCGCCGCTGACCGTTGCCAACTTCATCGAATACGTCAACGCTGGCCACTATGAAAACACCGTTTTCCACCGCGTGATCGGTAACTTCATGGTCCAGGGCGGCGGTTTCGAGCCAGGCATGAAGGAAAAGAAAGACAAGCGTCCGAGCATCCAGAACGAAGCCGACAACGGCCTGCCGAACAAGAAATACTCCGTCGCCATGGCCCGCACCATGGAGCCGCATTCGGCTTCCGCCCAGTTCTTCATCAACGTGGCTGACAACGCCTTCCTGAACCACAGCGCCAAGACCGTTCAGGGCTGGGGCTATGCCGTGTTCGGCGAAGTGGTCGAAGGCCAGGAAGTCGTCGACAAGATCAAAGGCGTCGCCACCAGCAGCAAGGCCGGTCACCAGGACGTTCCTGTCGAAGACGTGATCATCGAAAAAGCAGAGATCGTTGAGTGATACTGCTGATCTCCGATTTGCATCTTGAGCAAGAACGCCCGGACATTACCCGGGCGTTTCTGGATCTACTCGCAGGCCGGGCTCGCACAGCCGAGTCGCTGTATATCCTCGGGGATTTCTTCGAAGCCTGGATCGGTGACGACGCCATGTCGCCGTTCCAGCTTTCGATCTGCAAGGCCCTGCGCGAACTGAGCGACAGTGGTACCCGAATTTTTCTGATGCACGGCAACCGTGACTTCATGATCGGCAAGGGTTTCTGCAAGGCGGCGGGTTGTACGCTGCTGGCTGACCCGACCGTGGTGCAGTTGAACGGTGAACCGGTGCTGTTGATGCATGGCGACAGCCTGTGCACGCGTGACGTGGGCTACATCAGGATGCGCCGCTACCTGCGCCATCCGCTGACGCTGTTCATCCTGCGTCACCTGCCGTTGAAAACCCGCCACAAACTGGCGCGCAAGCTACGCAATGAAAGCCGCGTGAAGACCAGCATGAAAGCCAACGACATCGTCGATGTGACGCCTGAAGAAGTGCCGAGGATCATGCAGCAATTCGGTGTGCACACGCTGATTCATGGGCATACGCATCGTCCCGCCATTCATAAATTGCAGCTCGGCGATGTGGCCGCCAAACGCATCGTGCTGGGGGACTGGGACCGCCAGGGCTGGGCGCTTCAGGTGGACGAACAGGGCTTCAGCCTGGGCTCGTTTGATTTTGCGCCGCAGGAAAATCGCACGCTGGCGCTGCCGTCTTCATTGTAAACAAAGCTCGTCGTAAACAGAGACAGACGACTCCCTGCCGGGCATTTGCCTGTTCTGCTACGTTCACAGTAGTCACCGAGGCGTAAAGAGTGATTCAGACCGTGCGCTCGGCTTACTGATTATGCGTGAGGTGGAGCGCCACGAGACGCATGCCCCCAACGGCCTGCGTTCACTCAGCGCGAACGGGCATCAATGCCCTCCTCCAGCCGCTGGCCCGGCTTTAGCGGCAAACGGTGGTTTGGCGAACCAGACCAGCAGGATCAACCCCGCGAACAACCAGCCCAGCATGTAGAAGTAATCGACGGTCGACATCATGTATGCCTGCCCGTTGAGGGTCTGCTCCAGTTGCGCGTACGCCTGTGGACCGGCACCGCCCAGGGTGTCGAGCGCCTGGCGTGTGGCAGGGTCATAGGTGCTGATGTTTTCGCTCAGGTACGCATGATGCTGCTCGGCACGGCGAATCCAGATCCAGGTGGTCAGCGATGCCGCAAAGCTGCCACCCAGCGTCCGCAGGAAGGTGGCAAGGCCTGAACCGTCGGGAATCTGACTGGGTGGCAGGTCTGACAACAGAATGCTCAGGGTCGGCATGAAGAACAGCGCCACGCCGATGCCCATGAACAGTTGCACCATGGCGATGTGCTGGAAATCCACCTGATTGGTGAAGTCTGCACGCATGAAACAGCTCAGCCCCATCGCCAGGAACGCAAGGCTGGCCAGCAGACGCAGGTCGAACTTGTGTGCGTATTTGCCGACGAAGGGCGACATGAGCACTGGCAGGATGCCGATGGGTGCCAACGCCAGTCCGGCCCAGGTCGCGGTATAGCCCATCTGCGTTTGTAACCATTGCGGCAACAGCAGGTTGACGCCGAAAAAGGCCGAATACCCACCAATCATCGCCAGCGTACCAACCCGGAAATTACGGTAAGCAAACAGCCGCAGATTGACGATGGGATGCTTGTCGGTCATTTCCCAGATCACGAACACCGACAGCGACACCAGCGAAATCAGCGAGCCGATCACGATGAAATTCGACTCGAACCAGTCCAGGTTGTTGCCCTTGTCCAGCACAACCTGCAGCGCGCCGACACCGATGATCAGGGTGATCAGCCCGACGTAATCCAGTGGCTGCTGCTGGGTACTGACCGGTCTTTTGGCCATTTGCGTGCGCACTACAACCGCTGCAAACAGCCCGATCGGAATATTGATGAAGAAGATCCAGGGCCAACTGTAACTGTCGGTAATCCAGCCGCCGAGAATCGGGCCGACAATGGGCGCGACCACCGTGACCATCGCCAGCAAGGCCAGCGCCATGCCCCGCTTTGCAGGCGGATAGACCGCCAGCAGCAAGGTCTGGCTCATGGGATAGAGCGGCCCGGCAACGATGCCCTGCAAGGCACGAAAGCCCACCAGCTCAGGCATCGACGTGGAAATCCCGCAGAGAAACGAAGCCAGCACGAACAGCAGGGTCGCCCAGAGAAAAAGCTTCACCTCACCAAACCGGCGGCTCAGCCAGCCGGTCAGAGGCAGCGCGATGGCGTTACTGACGGCAAACGAGGTGATGACCCAGGTGCTCTGCTCCGAGCTGACGCCCAGGTTACCCGCGATGGTGGGCAAGGCCACGTTGGCGATGGTGGTGTCGAGCACTTGCATGAAGGTGGCCAGCGACAGGCCGATGGTGCAGAGCAACAGGCTGGGTGGCGTAAAGGAAGCGGGGGCGTTGGTGCTCATCGCGAATCCCTGAAAACGTGGGCGACACCCCGGCCGGTAGACCGGGGCAGGCGAATGGGCGGATCAGCGCTGAGCGGTTCTGCTTTTGTCGCTGGCTGCGCTGTTTTCATGGATCAGGCGCGCGATCAAGGCGTCGGCATCGGCCAGTTGCTCGGTGTAGACCTGAGTGCTGAATGCAGCCTGTTTCGGAGGCTGCTGCGCCAGAATCGGACCGCTCTGGTCGTGCAGATTGACTTCGACGGTGGTCGACAGCCCGATGCGCAGCGGGTGTTGCGCCAGCTCTTCAGGGTTGATGTGAACCCGGACCGGCACACGCTGGACAATCTTGATCCAGTTGCCGGTCGCGTTCTGGGCCGGCAACAGCGCAAACGCACTGCCCGTCCCCGCGCCCAGGCTGTCGATAGTGCCGCTGTATTTCACGTCGCTGCCATAGAGGTCGGAGCTGATTTCCACCGGCTGACCGATGCGCATCTTGCCCAGCTGGGTTTCCTTGAAGTTGGCATCGATCCACAGCTGATCCAGCGGAATCACCGCCATGGTCGCAGTTCCCGGCTGAACGCGCTGACCCAGCTGCACGCTGCGCTTGGCGACGTAACCGGTGACCGGCGCCACCAGGGTTGTCCGCGCACTGGCCAGATAGGCCTGACGCAACTGTGCCGCAGCGGCCTTGACGTCCGGATGGGAAGACACCACGGTGTCGTCAACCAGCGCCACACTGGTGCTCAATTGCTGCTGGATGTTGTTCAAGGCACTTTGTGCGCTGGTCAGTTGATCCCGGGCGTGGGACAGCTCTTCCTGAGAAATCGCGCCACCGGCCGCCAGGCTGCGACGGCGGCTGTAGTTATCCTGAGCCGTCTGCACGGCGGCACGCTGCGCCGCCAGCTGAGCCTTCATGCCATCGACATTGCTGTACAGACCGCGAACCTGACGCACGACCTTGCCCAGATTGGCTTCGGCACTTTGTAGCCCGACTTCGGCATCGCTTGGATCGAAGCGCAGCAGAACCTGCCCTTTGCGAACCAGATCACCGTCATCAGCGGCAATGCTGATAACCGTACCGGTGACCAGTGGCGTGATTTCCACCACGTTGCCACTCACGTAGGCGTCATCGGTCTCCTCGCTCCATTGACCGTAAAACTCATACCAGCCCCAGATCGCCAGTCCACAAAGAACGACGATGATGGCGAGTCCGGTCAGCAGGAACTTGCGCTTGCCGGATTTTGGGGTGTCTGGCTTTTTCTGTTCAGGGGCAGACGTGTTTTCAGCGGCGGCAGTGGCCATGACAATTACCTTCAAGTCGGCAGAACGGCTGAGATCCGGCCAGACTGGCCGCCCTCAACTTCGGGCTATTCGTAGTTATTTGCCTTGGGCGTTGAAACTCAGGCGAGTCAGGGTGATGTGGTCGTCGGCCGCGACCAGCACCTTGGTCAGAATCCGGCGTAGCGCTTCCACTTCCTCAGTGTCGAGGGCAGCGAAGGTGTCATTCATGGCATCGGCACCAATCTGCGGCAGCAGGTCGGACAGCGCATGCCCCTGAGACGTCAGGGCGACACGCACCTGACGACGATCGGTTTCAGAACGGGTGCGCACGATCAGCCCCTTCTGCTCCAGACGGTCCAGCATGCGAGTCATCGAACCGCTGTCCAGCGACAGGTGCCGACATAACTCCACCGGCGTATCCGTCGAGAACTGCGCAATGATGATCAGCACCTTGAACTGCGCGAACGTGACGTCATACGGCAGCAGGTACTTGTCCAGCATGCGGTCTTTCAGCGCGTTGGTACGGCCGACCAGCAGCCCGATCAGGCTGGAATCAAAATTTTCAGGACTGAAATGTTTCAAGTAATCACCCAGAAAGCTGCCTAGGCAGTGATTACAAAATATTACTGCCTAGACAGCTATTGTCAAAGCATTTGTTAGCTTGCTTATGAAAAGGCCATAAAAAAACGACCACTGGTAAGGCGGTCGTTTTTTTGTCGCTGCCGTGGGCCGCGTGCTGGATCAGGCAGCGACAGGCACGCCACTGTGAAAGCGGAATTCTTCGTCAGGGCTCTCGATCAGTTCGCGCTCGGCCAGACGAATCTCTTCGATCTTGGCGTCCACATCGGCTTTGTCGCCATAGGTGTAAGCGAGCTTCAGGTAATCCTGAAAATGCCGCGCTTCGGACTTGAGCAGACTGCCGTAGAACTTGGCCAGGTCGTCGTCCAGATGCGGCACCAGCGCGGCGAAACGCTCGCAGGAACGGGCTTCGACGATGGCACCCACCACCAGCGCATCGGTCAGGCGGTAGGGATTGTGATTGCGCACCCGCTTGCGCAACGCCCCGGCATAACGCGCCGAGCTGATGTTGGCCATCGGAATCTGGCGCTTGCGGATGATGCTGATCACTTGTTCGAAATGACGCAGCTCTTCGCGGGCCAGGCGCGACATCTTGGCCAGCAGGTCGAACTTGTCGTTGTACTGGAACATGAACTGGAACGCCGCCCCTGCCGCCTTCTTCTCATTGTTCGCATGATCGATCAACAGGATGTCGAGATTGCGCAATGCGGCTTGCACCCAACTGTCGGGAGTACGGCAAAGCAGAAAGGCTTCGATTTCAGGGATCGGGTACATAGGCTCACAGATGGCGCAGAGGCAAAGCGCGGCATTATACGAGGGCTGTCGGCGTCCCGCGAGACAAAAGCGCGGAGACGGATCAGCCGCCAAAGGCATCCTTGAGAAAGCCCGGTGCTATATAACGCTGGTAATGCGCCTCGGAGAGCAGAAAGAACTCGCGGTCGATCGCATCACGCAACTCGGGCAGCGACCAGTTGCGAAATTCGGGTAACAACACAAACCCGTACGCTTCGACCTGACTGATGACACGAGCACCGCGCGCGATCAATTGATAGGCCCAGCAATATTCGGACTGATGCGGCACGAAGCGAATCTTGCGCTGGGTAAGCTGCAACCGCAGCTTGTCGGCATCGAAGATTTCGAGCTTGGCGGTCATGACCTGAACCAGCAATTGTTCCAGACGCAACCACACGGCTCTTTTTTCGTCTTCGTTGTAACCGTTCCAGTGGATGACTTCGTGATGGAAGCGTTTGCAGCCACGGCACACCAAATCCCCGTAAACAGTGGAGCAAAGGCCGACGCAGGGTGTTTTGATGATGTGATCAGGCATGGCTGGCGGGGCTTGGGAAGGCAAAACAGGTGCTCATGTTAGTCCTTTGTCTAAGCACTTTCACCCCCGAACATGTAGGGGCTAACTTACCTTTAGTTCAGATTTGCCGTAGAATCAGCGAGCCTTTTAAGGCGCCAATGTCCGTTGGAAGCTGTTTTCAAAGCGTCACGAGCACAGTCAAGTTAATCCCGCAGTGCGGCGTCGACAGGCCATCCCCTCATCACGGATGGCCGTGTCGACCGCCTCTCCTCCCCGTCCTGCAGGCGTAAAACTTTGAAAACAGCTTCTGTTAGGAATTGCCGACACCCTGCCAACAAGGCTCCAAAGTCTTGCGTGGGTACGGACAATTTCTGGATGAGCGTCCCGGACACCCATTTGGGACCACTGATGAGGGTAATACTGTGCTTGAAGCCTACCGTAAACACATCGAAGAGCGTGCCGCCCAGGGTATCGTGCCCCAGCCGCTTAACGCCGAACAAACCGCAGGCCTTATTGAGCTGCTGAAAAATCCCCCGGCTGGCGAAGAAGCTTTCCTTGTCGACCTGATCACCAATCGCGTTCCACCAGGCGTTGACGAGGCTGCCTACGTCAAGGCCGGTTTCCTCTCCGCCCTGGCCAAGGGCGAAGCCACTTCTCCCCTGATCGACAAAAAACGTGCAACCGAACTGTTGGGCACCATGCAGGGTGGCTACAACATCGTCACGCTGGTTGAACTGCTCGACGATGCCACGCTGGCACCAGTCGCTGCCGAACAGCTCAAGCACACGCTGCTGATGTTCGACGCTTTCCATGACGTGGCCGAAAAAGCCAAGAGCGGCAACGCCCACGCCAAGGAAGTTCTGCAATCCTGGGCCGACGGCGAGTGGTTCAAGAAGCGCCCGACGCTGGCCGAAAAGATCAGCCTGCGCGTCTTCAAGGTGACCGGTGAAACCAACACCGACGACCTGTCCCCGGCGCCTGATGCCTGGTCGCGTCCAGACATCCCGTTGCACGCCCTGGCCATGCTGAAAATGGCACGTGAAGGCATCGTTCCTGACGTACAGGGCTCCATCGGCCCGATGAAGCAGATCGAAGAAATGCGCGGCCAGGGTTTCCCTATCGCCTACGTCGGTGACGTGGTCGGTACCGGTTCCTCGCGTAAATCGGCGACCAACTCGGTACTGTGGTTTTTCGGCGACGACGTTCCTTACGTGCCGAACAAGCGTGCCGGCGGTTTCTGCTTCGGCAGCAAGATCGCTCCGATCTTCTACAACACCATGGAAGACGCGGGCGCTCTGCCGATCGAGTTCGATGTTTCGAACATCAACATGGGCGATGTGATCGACGTTTACCCGTACGCTGGCAAAGTCTGCAAGCACGACAGCGACGAAGTCATCACCACCTTCGAAATGAAGACTCCGGTGCTGTTGGACGAAGTCCGCGCCGGTGGCCGTATCCCGCTGATCATCGGCCGTGGCCTGACCAGCAAGGCACGCGCCGAGCTGGGCCTGCCCGCCTTCGACCTGTTCAAGACGCCTGACCAGCCAGCCGAAAGCACCAAGGGTTTCACCCTGGCGCAGAAGATGGTCGGCAAGGCGTGCGGCGTGGAAGGTATCCGTCCGGGCACCTACTGCGAACCGAAAATGACCACCGTCGGCTCCCAGGACACCACTGGCCCGATGACCCGCGACGAGCTGAAAGACCTGGCATGCCTGGGCTTCTCGACCGACCTGGTCATGCAGTCCTTCTGCCACACTGCTGCCTATCCAAAGCCGATCGACGTCAAGACGCACCACACGCTGCCTGACTTCATCATGACCCGTGGCGGCGTTTCCCTGCGTCCGGGCGACGGCATCATCCACAGCTGGCTGAACCGCATGCTGCTGCCTGACACCGTCGGCACCGGTGGTGACTCGCACACCCGCTTCCCGATCGGCATTTCCTTCCCGGCCGGTTCCGGTCTGGTTGCGTTCGCGGCGGCCACTGGCGTCATGCCGCTGGACATGCCTGAATCGATCCTGGTTCGCTTCAAGGGCAAGATGCAGCCTGGCATCACCCTGCGCGACCTGGTTCACGCCATTCCTTACTACGCGATTCAGGCTGGCCTGCTGACCGTAGAGAAGAAAGGCAAGAAGAACGCGTTCTCCGGCCGCATCCTGGAAATCGAAGGCCTGGACAACCTGAGCATCGAGCAGGCTTTCGAGCTGTCCGACGCTTCGGCCGAACGTTCGGCTGCCGGTTGCACCATCAAGCTGGCCAAAGAGCCGATCATCGAATACCTGAACTCCAACATCACGCTGCTGCGCTGGATGATCGAGCAGGGTTACGGTGATCCGCGCACTCTGGAGCGTCGTGCTCAGGCGATGGAAGCCTGGATTGCCAATCCAGAGCTGCTGGAAGCCGACAAGGACGCCGAGTACGCCGAAATCATCGAGATCGACCTGGCCGACGTCAAAGAGCCTGTGCTCTGCGCGCCGAACGACCCGGACGATGCCCGCCTGCTGTCTTCGGTACAGGGCGAGAAGATCGACGAAGTGTTCATCGGTTCCTGCATGACCAACATCGGCCACTTCCGCGCTGCGGGCAAGTTGCTGGATCAGGTCAAGGGCCAGTTGCCGACACGCCTGTGGCTGTCGCCTCCGACCAAGATGGACGCGCATCAGCTGACCGAAGAAGGCTACTACGGCATCTACGGCAAGGCTGGCGCACGCATGGAAATGCCGGGCTGCTCGCTTTGCATGGGTAACCAGGCACGCGTCGAGCCGAACTCGACCGTTGTCTCCACGTCGACCCGTAACTTCCCGAACCGTCTGGGTGACGGCGCGAATGTCTACCTGGCCTCGGCCGAACTGGCGTCCGTCGCATCGATCCTGGGTCGCCTGCCGACCGTCGAGGAATACATGGGCTACGCCCAGCAGATCGACACGATGGCAGCGGACGTGTACCGCTACCTGAGCTTCGATCAGATCGCCGAGTTCCGTGAAGCCGCAGCGAACGCCAACATCCCGGTCGTTCAAGCGTAATAGCGAAACACAGCGTTGAAAAACCCCGCCTCGTGCGGGGTTTTTTTATGCCTGGAGAACAGCGGACGTGGAGGAGTCTGCTCAGGGCGGTAACACGACGAAGGCAGGGTACAGGCGGTGACTTCATCGCCAGCGCTTTCGCGAGCAAGCTCGCTCCTGCAAACAACCTGCTGTTCAGTAAAGTGCATGGTGTTCCACTACAGATAATTCCCGATCACACGCCTGACCTTCGCCAGCCCATCACGCAGCTCACCCATGCTCACCGATCCCGTTGCCAGCCGCAGGGCATGGGGCACGCTGTTGGCGATTGCAAAGGGCTCCGCAGTCGATACTGCAACCTTCTCCTTCAACAAGGCCATGGCAATCTGATCGGCACGGGCGTCCTCGGGAAGGGGCAGCCATAGAAAATACGATGAGGGATGGCTGACAAACCTGATGCCTTCAAGCATTTCGCGAACCACTGCCTGTCTGGCCTGGGCGTCATGTCGCTTCTCGGCCTCCAGTTTCAGAACAGTGCCATCTTCAATCCACCCCGTCGCAATGGCGGTCAGCACCCCTGGCGTGTTCCAGGTCGTTGCCCGCATGACACGCTCCATGGCCGGAACCTTGTCGGCGGGCGCAGCAACAAACCCTACGCGCAATCCCGTGGCAACACTCTTGGAGAGACCTGAGACATAGACCGTCCGCTCCGGTGCGAGCATCGCCAGCGGCGCGGGGGGAGCGTCCGCCAAAAATGCATACGCGGCGTCTTCAATGATCAGCACATCATGTCGGCGCGCGAGCGCCACCCACTGCTCACGCCGCGCCTGGCTCATCACCCAGCCGAGCGGATTGTGCAGTGTCGGCATGGTATAGAGCGCCTTTACGGGTCGACTGCGGCACAAGCGCTCGAATGCCTCTGGATCGGGACCCTCGCCGAGCGCGGGTACAGGCACTACTTCAAGGTACAGCGCCTGTGCCAAGACCTTGAAACCCGAATACGTGAGGGCATCGGCGGCGATCACATCCCCGGGCTTGAGCAAGGCCATAAGCGCAATGGCCAGCCCTTGCTGAGCCCCATTGGTGAGCAACACCTGCTCAGGCTGAACCGTCAGCCCTCGCACTTGCAGATGACGCGCCACAGCGGCGCGCTCGTGCGGTCGCCCAGCGTGGGGTTGATAGCGCAGCAATGATTCAAGGTCGCCCGACAAGGCCAACTGCCGTAACGCCGTGCGTAACAACTCGGCCTGACCGGGCAGCGACGGGTAGTTGAAATTGAGGTCGATCATGTCGACAGCCACGGTTTTCTGGTCGATCCCGAGGCCAGGCGCGAGCGCCGTCTCGCGAACGAACGTGCCACGCCCGGTCTCACCGCTGACCAGGCCCATGGCTTCAAGCTCGGCATAGACACGCGTGGCCGTCACCAGCGCCAGGCCATGATCGGCCGCCAACTGACGATGCGTAGGCAGCCGTGCGCCCGGCAACAGACGTGCCGAGCGAATGTCTGCCGCCATCTGGTCCACCACCGATTTGTAACGTGAGCGAGGCATAGCCAATGTATCCATGACGATTTTTTGATTGTATTGAATTGCAGCCCTACGATGCGCCCATCCACCCCGATTGAACAGCCTTGAGAAATACCTCATGGAACAGACAGCTATTCCATCCCGCACGACCGCTCACACATCCCGCAGCGGATGGCTGAACGGCCTGATCGGCGTACTGATCTTCAGCGGCTCGCTGCCTGCGACACGACTGGCCGTGATGGCGTTCGATCCACTGTTCCTCACCTTCGCCCGCGCAACCATCGCTGCGACCCTGGCCATCGGCACGCTTGTGGCGCTCAGGGAAAGACGCCCGGCAAACAACCAGATCATTTCCCTGAGTATCGTTGCACTGGGTGTGGTACTGGGCTTTCCACTGCTGACCGCGCTGGCGCTGGAACACGTCACCTCGGCGCACTCCATCGTCTTCGTCGGCCTGCTGCCGCTGGCCACTGCCGTCTTCGCCGTGCTACGCGGCGGCGAACGGCCAAGTGGGGCTTTCTGGGCGTTCTCGCTACTGGGCAGCGCACTGGTGATGGGCTTTGCATTGGCTCAGGGTATCAGCGCTTCAGTCACGGGAGACGCCCTGATGCTGCTGGCCATTCTCGTCTGCGGCCTGGGCTATGCCGAGGGCGCGAGGCTGTCGAGGACACTGGGCGGCTGGCAGGTCATCTGCTGGGCTTTGGTCCTTGCCCTGCCCATCATGCTGCCACTGGCCATTGTCACCGCACCGTCCTCGTTTTCCGGGATATCAGTCTCGGCGTGGGGCAGCCTGTGTTACGTCTCCGTGTTCAGCATGCTGATCGGTTTCGTGTTCTGGTATCTCGGGCTGGCGCAGGGCGGCATTGCAGCGGTCGGCCAACTCCAGTTGTTACAACCCTTCTTCGGTCTGGCACTGGCGGCCACACTGCTCGGTGAGCCTGTCAGCCTCGGGATGCTGGGTGTCACGGTCGCAGTGATCGGTTGTGTTGCAGGTGCCAGAAGGTTCTCCCGATAACGACCGGCTCTCACAAGGCGTGCCTGGGGGTGGCGATGAAACGCTGAATCCGCCACGCCCGGCCGAAGGCGATCTCAACTCAACTGAAGCTGCGACAGCCACTGCTCGATGGTGTCACCGCTGCTCATTGCAGGCTGCACCAGGCCATCAACCATGAAGGTCGGAGACACATGAATGCCGTTCTGCCGGGCGTATTTGCAGTGCCATTTGATGGTGTGCTCAAGCGCCGGTTGTGCGAAGGCTTCGGCCAGCCGAACACCGCTGTAACCTTCCAGTCGCGCGATGATGTCGTTGGGCGTCGCATCAAGGTTCGGACCGCCTGCGTGGTGCTCGAATTCGAACGCTTCACGGTGCGCCGCAACGGCTGCCATCACGGTCTTGGCGGTGTCCTTGCCACCTTCAAGGGTTGACGCGGCAAGGATGCAACGCACCACGACGCCTGAAAACATGTGCCAGGGCTGCGACTGGAGGCGAACCTTGACCGTCAGGCGGTCTTCGCCGGCCTGCTTTAGAAGCGCGTCGAGCTTGCCGAAGGCCTTGACGGAAAACGGGCACGTGGGCTCAAGGAACACCTCAAGCGTACGAGGGCCATGGCCCCATGAAAGTGCGTCTGCATGCATGTGAACGTCTCTCTGCTGGTGGCTGAAGGGCTGCCGCGCCTGCGGCATGTAGCCGGTCCGGATCACGACAGCGGATCCCTACCGCAACTGAACGTCCAGGAGTCTGCCAGTTCCATGAAGCTTGCGCAGGGGCGAAAACAACTGGCGGGCGATTAATATCTTTTTCACATTCACGTGGCTATAGTGACCGCCCTTGTTGGGGAGTAGCCTGCTCCGGGCCTTTGGTCACGGAGCGTTTGCGTCAACATTCTCGGCAACATGCCGTGGCGCAAACACCGTCTGGTTGGCGAGACCAACGATGCATCCATGCCTAAAGTCGGGCGTGTGGCTGCGTCGTTGACTCATAGCCCGACTGGATGTTGACCGTGAATCCGATTTCCCTCGTCTTCCTCGCGCTAGCCATGTCCACGGACGCTTTTGCAGCCGCCCTCGGCAAAGGCGCCGCCCTTCACAAACCCCGTCTTGTAGAAGCCCTGCGAACCGGGCTGATCTTCGGTGTGATCGAAGCCATCACGCCGGTCATTGGCTGGAGCATCGGGCAGGTTGCAACCCGCTTCGTGGAGAGCTGGGATCACTGGATCGCCTTTGTTCTGCTGCTCGTGCTGGGCCTGCACATGATTTACAACGGCCTGAAACAGGACGACGAAGAGCAGGAAAAACCCGGCCAGCATTCGTTTCTCATCCTCGCTGTCACAGCCTTTGCGACCAGCATCGATGCCCTGGCCGTGGGCGTAGGTCTGGCGTTCGTCGACGTCAATATCCTGGTCGCGGCGGCCGCGATTGGTCTGGCCACGACCGTGATGGTCACGATTGGCGTAATGCTGGGGCGTGCGCTGGGGACGGTCGTCGGCAAGCGCGCCGAGATCGTGGGCGGCCTCGTGCTGATGGTGGTCGGCGCGACTATCCTCTACGAACACTTGTCTGCCGCATGACCGAATGAGCCGGGCGGTAGACGGCAGCGGTCTCAAAACACTTTTTCAAACCCCAAAAAAAAACCGCCTCATTCGAGGCGGTTTTTTTGTCAGCGGCCGATCAATCCGTCACACAGTGATGGCTTGTCCGCTCATGGCCAGGTCCAGCAGCTCGCGGTTGGCGACGGCATACATGGCGTAGTCGGTGCCGCTGGCGGCACGCAATTCGACCAGCATGGCGCGCCAGCGCTCGACCATGAGGGCGTGCTGTTCCAGCCACAGCGCCAGGCGCTCTTCCACGTCGGACGGACCGTCCGGCATTTGCAGAACCGATACGGTGATCGCCCGCTGCTGCCAGTCGATGTCGTCACGGAACGCCTCGCGGGCCAGAGCCTGCCAGTTGTTCTCCACCGGCAGGCTGCTGATCTGCTGCAGGTACCAGGTCACGTCCAGCGCACTGCCTACGGCGAAGTACACCTTGGCCACGTCGGCAGCATTCTGCCCGGTGACGTCGGAGGCTTCGATGATCGGCAGCAGCGTGTACAGGTGGGTGGTGCCCGCCACCATGCGCGCCAGCAACTCGGGCACACCGGCTTCGACATAAGCCTGATAACGCGCCTGCCACACTTCACGGGTCGGGCCTTCCAGCAACTCGTCGAGCTTGAGACCCAGTGCGGCGATGTGCGGACCGAAGTGCGCCACGTCACGACCCGCGTCCAGCTCGTTGCGACGGCTGCGCAGGAACCAGCGCGTGGCACGACGGCCCAGACGCATCAGCTCATCCATCAGCGACAGCTGGATTTCTGCCGACACCTTGTAGTCCAGCGCTTCGATCTGACGGAACCAGTGCGGGAGGTGAAAGATGTCACGCACAATCACGTAGGCACCGGCCACATTGGCAGCACTCATGCCGGTCGACTCTTTGAGTCGCTGCACGAACGTGATGCCCATGTGGTTGACCAGATCGTTGGCGATCTGGGTGCTGACGATTTCACGCTTCAGACGGTGACCGCGCATGGCCACAGAGAACTTGGCGCTCAGCGAGGGCGGGAACGCGGTTTCCATGTCGCGTGCCAGGTAGTCGTCATCGGGAACACGGGATTCCAGCAACGCTTCCTTGAGGTCGATCTTGCTGTAGGAGATCAGCACAGACAGTTCGGCACGGCTCAGGCCATGACCGGCCGATACACGCTCAACGATCTGGTCCTCGGCCGGCAGGAACTCGATGGCACGGTCCAGCTTGCCACGGGCCTCCAGGTCGTTCATCAGGCGCTTGTATTCAGCGATGCGGTCGTAGGCGCGACGAGCGGCCAGCGACAGTGCCTGGGTCTGCTTGTAGTTGTTGCCCAGCACCAGATGGCCGACTTCGTCGGTCATGCTTTCGAGCAGCTGGTTGCGCTGCTTCTCGGTCATGTCGCCAGCCTGCACCACTTCGTTGAGCAGGATTTTGATGTTCACTTCGTGGTCGGAGCAGTCCACACCGCCGGCGTTGTCGATGAAGTCGGTGTTGGTCGCGCCGCCATTGAGGCCGAACTCGACACGGCCCAGCTGAGTCATGCCCAGGTTGCCGCCCTCGCCCACCACCTTGCAGCGCAGCTCGTTGCCGTCGACACGCAGCGCGTCGTTGGCCTTGTCGCCGACATCCGCATGGGACTCTTCGCTGGACTTCACGTAGGTGCCGATGCCGCCATTCCACAACAGGTCAACTGGCGCCTTGAGCAATGCATTGAGCAGCTCGGTCGGGGTCAGCTTGTCGGCCTTGATGTCGAAGCGTGCCTTCATCTGTTCGGTGATGGCGATGCTCTTGGCACTGCGCGGGAAGATTCCACCGCCAGCGGACATGATGCTGGTGTCGTAATCGGTCCAGGCCGAACGCGGCAGGTCGAACAGACGCTGACGCTCAACGAAGCTGGTGGCCGGATCCGGGTTCGGGTCGATAAAGATGTGCAGGTGGTTGAAGGCTGCGACCAGTTGCAGCTTGTCGGACATCAGCAGGCCGTTACCGAACACGTCACCGGCCATGTCGCCGATGCCGATCACGCTGATGCTGTCCTGCTGAACGTTGATGTCGCGTTCACGGAAGTGACGCTGCACGCCAACCCACGCCCCCTTGGCAGTGATGCCCATCTTCTTGTGGTCGTAACCGGCCGAACCGCCGGACGCAAAAGCGTCGCCCAGCCAGAAGCCGTAATCGATGGCGATGCCGTTGGCGATGTCGGAGAAGGTCGCGGTGCCTTTGTCGGCGGCAACGACCAGGTACGGATCGTCGTCATCGTGACGAACCACGTTGACCGGCGGTACCAGCACGCCTTCCTTGAGGTTGTCGGTGATGTCCAGCAGACCCGAGATGAAGATGCGGTAGCAGGCGATTGCCTCTGCCTGCACTTCGTCGCGATTGCCGGTGGTCGGCAGACGGCGCGGTACGAAACCGCCCTTGGCGCCAACCGGCACGATGACCGAGTTTTTCACCTGCTGGGCTTTGACCAGGCCCAGCACTTCGGTGCGGAAGTCTTCTTCACGATCCGACCAGCGCAGGCCGCCGCGAGCCACATTGCCGAAGCGCAGGTGCACGCCTTCGACGCGCGGCGAGTAGACGAAAATCTCGAACTTGGGCACCGGCTTCGGCAGTTCGGGGATCAGACGCGGGTTGAACTTGAAGCTGAAGTAGCTCTTGTTCTGGCCGTTGGCATCGGTCTGGTAGAAGTTGGTCCGCAGGGTCGCCTTGATCAGGTCAAGGTAACGACGCAGGATGCGGTCTTCGTTGAGCACCTGAACATCGTCCAGCGCGGTCAGGATGGCCTGTTCCAGACGCAGTTGCTTGTCGTCCAGATCGTCCGAACCCAGTTTGCGCGCCAGGTAGAAACGGGTCTTGAACAGACGCGTCAGTTCGCGAGCGATGTCGGTGTGGTTGTTCAGCGTGCTGGCGATGTAGCCCAGGTCGAAGCCCAGACGAATCTGCTTCAGATAACGGGCATAGGCACGCAGCAGTGCAACGTCGCGCCACGGCAGACCGGCCGTCAGCACCAGACGGTTGAACGCATCGTTTTCGGCATCGCCGCTGACGATGTGCACGAACGCGTCCTGCAACGTGTCATTGAGCTGCTGAATATCGAGGTTCAGACCTTCACCGTAGGTAAAGGCGAAATCGTGAATCCAGAACTCGCGACCGTTGGCGTGGTGCAGGCGATACGGGAACTCACCCAGTACACGCAGGCCGAGGTTCTCCAGAATCGGCAGCACGTCGGACAGCGCCAGTGGCGTGTCGGCGTGGTACAGCTTGCAGTGCAGTTGCTGACGGCCACCGGCCAGTGGCTGGTAGAAGCTCATCACCAACGGATTGGTTTCACTCAGGCTCAGCACGTGCTGCATGTCGACCACGGCCGAATGCGCTGCGAAACGCTCGCGGTAGCCTGCCGGAAAACCTTTCGGGAAGTCGGCCAGCACGTTGGTGCCATGGGCCTCGCCGAAGCTTTCGACCACCAGACTCGCGTAGTCGTCCTTCCAGGAACGGCAGGCCTGAATGACCTCGTTTTCCAGCTGGGCGACGTCGATTTCCAGATTGACCTTCGGGTCCACACGCAGAATCAACTGCACGCGGGCCAGCACGGACTCGGAGAAGAACGTCCAGAATTCGCAATCGCTGGCTTTCAGACGATCCATCAGCACGTGCTGGATCTTTTGCCGCACTTCGGTGGAGTAAACGTCACGCGGCACGTAGGCCAGGCAGTAGCAGAAACGGCCGTACGGGTCCTTGCGCAGGAATACGCGAATCTTGTTGCGCTCCTGGATCTGCACGATGGACATGACGGTGGAGAACAACTCGTCCACCGGCGTCTGGAACAGATCGTCGCGGGGCAGCACTTCGACCACCTGGGCCAGTTCCTTGCCTAGGTGCGCCTTGGCATCGAAACCGGACCGGCGCTCGACTTCTGCGACCTTGCGACGGATATACGGGATCTGCCGCACGCTCTCGCCGTACACCGACGAGGTGTAAAGGCCCATGAAACGGCATTCCTTGATGACCTTGCCCGACGCGTCGATCTGACGGATCGAGACGAAGTCAGGATAGGCCGGGCGATGCACGCGGCTCGGCACAGCAGCCTTGGCGAACGACAGCAGCATCGGCTCCTGCAGGTATTTCACTGCGTAGTCTTCGATGTGCAGTTCTTCGCGGCTCAGGCCCGGACGCAGCAGCTTGGTCAGGCCCAGGAACGAGGATTCGTCGTAGATCAGCTGGCCGCCGTCGGCGTCGCTGCTGACCTGGAATTCTTCATAGCCCAGGAAGGTGAAATGGTTGTCCACCAGCCATTCCAGGAAGACCTTGATCTCGGCCTTTTCTTCAACGTCGGTGTTGGATTCGTTGGCGTCGATGCTGACGAGCAAGTCACGCAGGCGCGCCTTCATCGGCTCGAAATCTTCGACAGCGGCGCGGACTTCGCCGAGCACCTGCTCCAGCTCGCGGGCCAGCACGTTCAACTCGCTGGCGTTGGCGCAGCGGTCGATCTCCAGATACATCAGCGATTCCTGCAACACGTCGTCGCCTGTCGTGCCTTTGGGCAGCAGTTCGAGCAACTGGCCATTCGGGCCGCGACGCACGCTCAGGACAGTGGTTTGCAGGGTGTGAATGCTGTAACCGCGACGGTTCAGCTCGGTGCGGACGGAATCAACCAGAAAGGGCAGATCGTGATGCAGCACTTCGACGGCGCTGTGGGTCGATTGCCATCCGTGACGCTCGTAATCGGGGTTGTAGACGCGGACCTGAGGATGGGCGTGTTCGAAACGCTCCAGCAGACGCCAGGCGGACAGTGTGCAGCCCGCGAGGTCGGACAGCCGACGTTGAGTGAGTTCATCCAGTGAAATGATGCCGAAAAACTGTTCAGCGAACAGCGCCACTTGTGGCAGTGCCTGCTCGCTGATGTGCTGAGCCAGTGCCGATTGCAGTTGATGCTGGAAGTCGGACTTGCTGGCTGCGGTGAAGAACGCCATCTGTGGTACTCCGCTTTGGCTTTTATTGGGGAGGCTTGAAGAAGGTGTTGTGATCATGGTGTACCGGCGTCCGGTTGCGTGGACACCACCTGATCGAGTGTAAAGCTAAAGTACTAACGACTGTCGTGTCAGGGTAGTCACATTTGAATGACGCCGTGCATGTCATGAAAAAAGAAGCCTGAAGTGCGAGAGCCGCGTGCGCGCACGCCTTTGGTGCAGCTTAACGACAGCGGACCGGACACTACTTACGAGGCTGCGACATATTCGGTCATCGCCTAGCAGGCAACCCGCACGATGGTGCCAATTAATGGCCGACAAAATGTCTCGGGGACTGGCAAAATCCGTCCTGCCTGCCCACCTTCAAAAAACCGGAACCCGACCATGCTCATCAAGACCGCCAGCCTTATCGTCAATCCATGCGACGACGAATACGACAACATGGCCCTGCTCTGCTGTCACAGCGAGAACGGCGAGATGTTCTCGCTGAGTCGTTTTCCCGACGAGAATGAAGTGGAAATCACCGTTCGCGACGACCGGACCCATACGGTCTCGACACTGAAAGTCACCTTCAGTGCCGAACGCCTGCTGCTGGAAATCGATCCGGCGGACGGCAAGCAACTGGACGGCCATGACCGTTACGAAATCCTGCACAGCACCTCGGCAGGCGAACTGCAGGAAGTCGAGGAAACCCTGCAGATCATTCTGAAAGACGTGGGCAGCTATGTGAGCGAACTCGCCTGAGCACACCCACCGCTGTCCCGGACCACAAGGAGCCCGTCATGCCTGACATTTTCGACGCCCATTGCCACATCATCGATCCCGGTTATCCGCTTCAGACCAACAACGGTTTCCTACCGGAGCCGTTCCAGGTGAGTGACTATCTGGCGCAGGTCGAGCCTCTGGGCGTCAGGGGCGGTGCCGTGGTTTCGGGATCGTTTCAGGGCTTTGATCAGAGTTACCTGCTCGCCGCACTGAAACGGCTGGGACCGAATTTCGCAGGCGTGACTCAATTACCGTCCAGTGTCACGGATGCAGAACTGGAAACGCTCAATGCGTCTGGCGTACGCGCTCTGCGTTTCAATCTGAAAAGGGGCGGTTCCGAACAGCTCGATCAGCTGGAGGCTCTGGCGCTGCGGGTTCATGGGTTAGTTGGCTGGCATTCGGAGCTGTATATCGACTCCCGCGAACTGGCCGACATCGAAACCCGCCTGCTCAGACTGCCTGCTGTCAGCATTGATCATCTGGGGCTGAGCGCCGACGGCCTGCCTGTGTTGCTGCGTCTGGCCGAGCATGGCGTGCGGATCAAGGCCTGCGGTTTCGGGCGTGTCGACTTTGCTGTGCCAGCGGTTTTGAAGGACATCCACGCAGCCAACCCCGACGCCCTGATGTTCGGCACCGACCTGCCCTCCACCCGCGCACCCCGGCCATTCGAGCCGGGTGATATCGATCTGGTGGTCGAGACGCTGGGCGAAGCGGCTGCGCACAAGGTGTTGTGGAGCAACGCTGCGGCGTTTTATCGGATGTCCTGAGTGATGCGATTTTCCAGGCATGGGGCCACTGACTGTTGAAAGTGGCCCTTGCCTCCAACTTCCTACAAAGAACAGACAGAACACGTAGGACAATTCCCATATAAACGTATGAACTATCTCTAAACTCTATAAAAAACCCTAGAGTCGTTAGTCGATACCTGCCCGAATGAATTAAAGTATCGCCCCCAGCCTGCTGTCGCCCGACGCGGCTGATTACCCTGCCAGGAACAGTCACCGATGGAACATCGTGAGGCGCTGATTGCGCTGCGAACATTTCTTTCAACGCAAATCCTCGGCCAGGAAAAGCTGATCGAACGCCTGCTCATCGCCCTGCTTGCCGACGGCCACATGCTCGTCGAAGGCGCACCGGGCCTTGCCAAGACCAAGGCCATCAAGGAACTGGCAGAAGGCATCGAAGCACAGTTTCATCGCATTCAATTCACCCCCGACCTGCTGCCTGCCGACATCACCGGCACCGAGATCTATCGTCCGGAAACCGGCAGCTTCGTGTTCCAGCAGGGTCCGATCTTCCACAATCTGGTGCTGGCGGACGAAATCAACCGTGCACCGGCCAAAGTCCAGTCAGCGCTGCTTGAGGCCATGGCCGAGCGTCAAGTCAGTGTCGGGCGCAGCACCTATGATCTTTCGCCGCTGTTTCTGGTCATGGCGACTCAGAACCCTATCGAGCAGGAAGGCACTTATCCCCTGCCTGAAGCGCAGCTCGACCGCTTTCTGATGCACGTCAAGATCGGCTTCCCGGATGCCGCCGTCGAACGCAAGATCCTGCAACAGGCCCGCGGCGAAGCGCTGAATGGCGAAACCAAGCCGGAGCGGCGTGTCAGCCAGCAGGCGATCTTCGCGGCCCGCAAGGAAATCCTCGGTCTGTACATGGCCGACGCGGTTGAGGAATACCTGGTGCAACTGGTCATGGCCACTCGCACACCGGCCAAGTTCGATCAGGAACTGGCCGAATGGATCGCCTACGGCGCCAGCCCGCGCGGCTCGATCTCGCTGGACCGTTGCGCCCGGGCCCATGCCTGGCTGGCTGGGCGCGACTTTGTCAGCCCCGAAGACATTCAGGCGGTGCTGTTTGATGTGTTGCGCCATCGCATCATTCTGTCGTTCGAGGCCGAAGCCGCGGGCATCGATCAGGACCGCGTGATTCAGCGGATCCTCGACGTCGTGGCCGTCGCCTGATCCCATGCAACCCTACCTGATCCCCCAACCGGGCATTCGCGTCACGCTCAGCGAGCTGATCGAAATGCGCCATCGCGTGCGGGAAGTTCAGCTGTTTTCAACCCCGAGCCAGCGCAGCCCACTGATCGGTCTGCACCACTCCAAGCTGCGTGGCCGCGGTGTGGATTTCGACCAGGTCCGGGTCTATCAGGCAGGCGACGATGTGCGCAACATCGACTGGCGAGTGACTGCACGCACCCAGGAGCCGCACACCAAGCTGTTCCATGAAGAGCGCGAGCGGCCCATTTTCATTCTGGTGGAACAGAGTCGTCGCCTGTTCTTCGGCTCTGGGCAAATGTTCAAATCGGTGCTGGCCGCGCAGGCGGCGGCGCTGATCGGCTGGGCCGCGCTGGAACACAATGACCGGGTGGGCGGGCTGGTCTTCGGCGACAACGAGCATTACGAGATCAAACCCCGACGCAGCAAACAGAGCCTTCTACAGTTGCTCAACCGGCTGGTCCGGGTCAATCAGTCGCTGCACACCGAAATCCCCGCCGACCGTGATGCCTTCGGCACCGCCCTGCGTCGTGCCCGTGAAGTGCTGCGTCCCGGCAGCCTGGCCATCGTGCTCTGTGACGAGCGCGCGTTGTCCGATGCGGCGGAGCAGCAACTGACGCTGCTGGCGCGCCACTGCGACCTGTTGCTGCTGCCACTGTCCGACCCGCTGGATCGCGCGCTGCCTGCGGCGGGGCTGCTGCGATTTGCCGAGCGCGGCGCGCAACTGGAGCTCGACACCCTTGATCCCGAATTGCGTCGGGCCTATCGCGTTCAGGGCGAAGAGCGCTCGGCGCGCTGGGAACTGCTTGCCCAGAAACTGCGCGTGCTATTGATGCCATTGAGCACCCAGTTCGAACTGGTCGAGCAACTGCGTGAATACCTCAACGCCCAGCGTCCGGTGAAGCGCAAATGAATCCGCTGGATCAGTTGCAGCCCCTCATCGCCCCTGAAGCCGTCGGCTTCTGGCCGCCTGCGCCGGGCTGGTGGCTGCTGTTGCTGTTGATTCCAGCGCTGGGCTGGGGTGCCTGGCGGCTGCGCACGCTGTTGCCGGTCAAGGCCGGCAAGAGCCGCAGCGAGCAGCCGCTTGATCCCGTGCGAGTCGCGGCGCTGGCGGAACTGGCCAGCCTGCCCAAACCGTATGACGGCGCGTCCGCCGGTGCCTGGCTGCAACAGATCAACGGCCTGCTCAAGCGCCTGTGCCGCAACCACTATCCACACAGCCAGAGCCACACACTCAACGGTCGAAAATGGCTGGCGTTCCTCGATAACCGCTGCCCGGCCGCAGGTCTGACGCGCTGGATGATTCTCGTTGAAGGTGCCTACAAACCCGAATGCAAACTCGATGACAAGGCCATCAGCGGCCTGACCCAGGCAGTCGACATCTGGATTCGCAAACATGTTTGAGTTCGTCTGGCCCTGGGCATTCGCCCTGCTGCCGCTGCCCTGGCTGATGCGCTTCGTGCTGCCGATGGCCGACAGTGGCGAGGCCGCGCTCAAGGTCAGCTTCCTTAACGAACTGGAAGGCCTGAGCGGTCGGCGCGCCAAGGCCAACCTGCCCGCGTGGCGACAACGCTCGCCGTTCCTGCTGATCTGGCTGTTCCTGTTGATCGCCGCCGCCCGCCCGCAATGGCTGGGCGAGCCGCTTCCCGTGGCCGCCAGCGGCCGTGATCTGCTGGTGGCCGTGGACGTGTCCGGCTCCATGGATTACCCGGATATGCAATGGCAGAGCGACGAAGTCAGCCGGCTGGTACTGGTGCAACACCTGCTGGGCGATTTTCTCGAAGGCCGTCAGGGAGACCGGGTCGGCCTGATCCTGTTCGGCAGCCAGGCTTTCGTTCAGGCCCCCCTGACGTTCGACCGCCGCACCGTGCGTATCTGGCTGGACGAAGCGAGGATCGGCATCGCGGGCAAGAACACTGCGATCGGCGACGCCATCGGTCTTGCACTCAAACGCCTGCGCCTGCGTCCGGCCAACAGCCGCGTTCTGGTGCTGGTGACCGATGGTGCCAACAACGGCGGGCAGATCGACCCGATCACGGCGGCACGACTGGCGGCAGACGAAGGCGTTCGGATCTACACCATCGGTATCGGCGCCGACCCTGACAAAAGCGGCATCCAGGGACTGCTGGGGCTGAACCCGAGCCTGGACCTGGATGAGCCGACGCTCAAGGACATCGCCAGCTTAAGCGGCGGTCAATATTTCCGCGCCCGCGATGGCGAGCAACTGGAAAAGATCCGCGCCACCCTCGACGCCCTCGAACCGGTCGCCCAGCAACCCACTCAGGCGCGCCCAGCGCAAGTGCTGTATCAGTGGCCCTTGTCGTTGGCGCTGCTGATGAGCGTGTTGCTGGTAGTACGCAGTTTGTGGCCCAACAACGCCGTGCAACGGGCGCTCCTTCGCCTGCGCGCTTTCGGCTGGCGTGAGCGCATCGAACGTCTGTGGAGGCCGCGATGATCGCCTCCCTGTGGCCGCACTGGTTCCGTCCCTGGTGGCTGCTGATCGTGCCCTTGCTGGCACTGTTGATCTGGCAACTCTGGCATCGGCAGAAACGCGCCGGCCGCTGGCAGATCATTCTGCCAGCCGCCTTTCATGCGGTGTTGCTCAACGGCAGTCGCGGCAGCAACAGCAAATTGCCCTGGGTGGTGCTGGCGCTGGCCTGGCTGCTGGCGCTGGCCGCGCTGCTTGGCCCCAGTTGGCAACGCGTCGAGCAGATCAGCCAGAAACCGGTCGACCCGCTGGTGGTGGTGCTGGAGCTTACCCCGCAGATGCTCGCCACCGACATTGCCCCGACACGTCTGGAACAGGCGCGACGCAAACTGCTCGATTTGTTGCAACTGCGCAGCGACTCGCAGACTGCCATCGTGGTCTACGCCGGCAGCGCCCACACGCTGGTGCCGCTGTCCGACGATCTGGTCACCAGCCATAACCTGCTGGAGGCAATCAGGCCATCGATCATGCCGGTGCCGGGCCAACGTGCCGATCTGGCGGTCGTCAAGGCGCTGGATCTGCTCAAACAGGGTGCGCTGGGCCAAGGCAGGATTCTGTTGATCGGCTCGTCCTTGAGCGAGCAGGAGCGCGACGGCATTCGTCAGGCCCTGCGCGGTCAGTCGCCGCCCTTGCTGATGCTGGGCATCGGCACCGCCGAAGGCGCTCCGGTGACCCAGGAAAACGGCAGTCTGCTCAAGGATGATCAGGGCGCGATCATGGTGCCGCGCCTGGACAGCACCAGCCTCAATGACTTTGCAGAGCAGGTCGGCGGCAGCTACCGTCAGGCGCGGGCCGATGAAGAGGACCTGCGCAGCCTCGGCCTGCTCGCCAGCCCGCAACGCCTGCGCAGCGACGGGCAAATCGTGCAGCTCGACACCTGGGCCGATCAGGGTCACTGGTTTCTGCTGCCGCTGCTGTTGATCGCCGCCTGTGCAGGTCGCCGCGGCTGGCTATTCTGCCTTCCGTTGCTGTTCATGTTTCCGCAGACCAGTCAGGCGTTCGAATTTCAGGACCTGTGGCTGCGCCCGGATCAGCAGGGTCAACGCCTGCTGGAACAACGCCGCCCGGCAGAAGCCGCACAGCGCTTTGAAGACCCGCAGTGGAAAGGTATCGCCTTCTACGAGGCCGGGGATTACGCCACCGCCGCGCAACGCTTCGCTGAAGGCAACACGGCCGCCGATCATTACAACCGTGGCAATGCCCTGGCCCGCAGTGGCGAACTGGAAGCGGCGCTGGACGCGTATGAACAGGCGCTGGAGCGCCAGCCGGATTTCCCGGCGGCAGTGAGCAATCGTGCACTGGTTCAGAATCTTCTGGATCAGGCCAATACGGCTCAACCCGAGCAGGACAAACCGGAAAAACCCGAGCAGGATGAAGCAGGTCAGACTGGCACGCAGGATCAGACCAGCAGCCACTCGCCCGCTGAACAGGACACTGCACGGCCGAGTGAGGAAAACAGCAGCGAAAGCCTGCCTCCGGATACGTCCGGCATGCAGGCTTCCGGCCCGTCGACAGACGATGAACAGACCACCCGCCCGCCTCTGCAGCCTGCCGATCGCCCCGTCACCGGCGAACGGCGTCAGGAACTGGAGCAGTGGCTGAGACAGATTCCGGACGACCCGGGCGAACTGCTGCGGCGCAAATTCCGCTACGAACAGCAACATCAGGAAAAGACCCGATGAGTCGCGCGTACCCCTTATTGACCGGCCTGCTGCTGAGCCTGTCTGTCCTGTCGTCACACGCGGCCGAATTGACGGCGAGCGTCGACCGCACGCGTCTGAATGCCGGGGAAACCTTTGAGCTGACGCTGGAAACCGATGACGTCACGCAGTTCGGCAAGCCCGACCTGACCGCGCTGGACAGCGATTTCGAGGTGCGCGACACGCGTCAGGTCAACCGACTGACCACCCTGGGCACCAACAATCAGGCGACCACGCGCTGGATCGTCACCCTGCTGCCCCGGCAGACCGGCAGCGTGACGATTCCGTCCCTGCAACTGGGTGAACTCAAAAGCCAGCCGCTGACCCTGCAAGTGATTCAGACCGAACCCAGAGAGCAGGAACAGGATCGGCAACTGGCGCCAGTGTTCATCGAGGCAACACTGGATCAGGACAGCGTCTACGTCCAGGCCCAGGTCGTGCTGACACTGCGCATCTACCATTCCGTTCAGCTGTTCGACGACAGCAGCCTCAGCCCGCTTCAAGTGCCGGATGCCCGTATCGAGAAGCTGGGCGATTCGCGCACCTATGAAAAACTGATCAACAGCGTGCGTCATGGCGTCATCGAGATGCGTTATGCGCTCTACCCCCAGCACAGCGGGGTGTTGACCATTCCGCCCCAGGTGTTCAGCGCGACGCAGGTACAGCCTCAAGCCAGCACTGCACAGAACCAGGACGCCAATCCGTTCGGCCCGCAGCCGGGCAAGGTGATGCGCGTCAGCTCCGCCGAGATCCCGCTGAGCGTCAGGGCGGTGCCTGCGGACTATCCGGCGCACATACCGTGGCTCCCGGCCCGCACGGTCAGCCTCGAAGAAAGCTGGAGCCCGGAACCGGGCAGGACTCAGGTCGGCGACTCACTGACTCGCACCATCATTCTCAAGGCCGAAGGTCTGGCCGGTGCGCAATTGCCGCCCTTGCCTGCCACCGAGGTGCCCGGCCTGCGTCGTTACCCGGACCAGCCACAACTGCGCAATCTGCCCAGCGAACGCGGCCTGATCGGCACCCGTGAAGAACGCGAAGCGCTGGTGCCCGCACGTGCCGGTGCGATTGATCTGCCGGCCGTGGAAGTGACCTGGTGGAACACCCGTGAAGATCATCTGGAGCACACCAGCCTGCCCGCCCGCACCTTGCAGATCAGCGGTAACCCCGGCCTTGGCGTTGACACACCGGTCAGCAATGACACAGGCGGCCTGACCGTCATTGGCCCGCCCGTCTGGCCGTGGCAGATGAGCACCCTGTTCTTCGCCTTCACGACATTGCTGGCCTGCCTGCTCTGGTGGCGCGCGCGCGGCCAGCCGGCAATCGCCAAAACCGTGCAGGCCGGCCCCAGCCCGCGTACTGTGCTCGACGACCTCAAGCGCGCCTGTCTGGCCAACGACCCGCAGGCCACGCGCCAGGCCCTGGATGCCTGGGCGCGCCAGCAACCGGAAACCCTGGCCGACATGGCCGCCCGCTTCGTGCCGCTGTCCGATGCACTGGATGGCCTGAACGGCGCGCTCTACAGTGAGACCGGAAAACTCTGGCTGGGCGAGGACCTGTGGCGCGCGATTCGCTCCCTGCCTGCCGCCGAATACATTCAGGACCCGGCAGGCGATGCCGGGTTGCCGCCGCTGTATCCGAAGTGAGGATGCAGCCGGGCACACCTCTTCACGACAAGGTAATTCAATGCGTCTGTTCCACACCTCCGACTGGCATCTGGGTCAGAACCTTCACGGTCAGGAGCGCGATTTCGAACACGCCTGCTTTCTGACCTGGCTGCTGACCCGTCTGGCCGAGCGCCAGCCTGATGTGCTGTTGATCGCGGGCGACATCTTCGACACCGTCAACCCGCCGGTCAAAGCTCAGGAGCGGCTGTACGACTTCATCGTCAATGCCCACGAACAGAATCCGCTTCTGACCATCGTCATGATCGCCGGCAACCACGACTCAGGCTCGCGCATCGAACTGCCCGCGCCGCTGATGCGTCGTCTGCGCACCCACGCGCTCGGCCGGGTGTTGTGGCTGGATGAAGGCGTGCTGGATGCCGAGCGGCTGCTGCTGCCTCTGCCCGACGCCGAAGGCCAGGTCCGCGCGTGGTGCCTGGCGCTGCCGTTCCTGCGCCCCGCCGAAGTCACAGGTCCGACGCTGGGCGACGATTACCTGAAAGGCATTGCCCGGGTTCACGAGCGCCTGATCGAAGCCGCCAACCTCAAGCGACAGCCGGGTCAGGCGCTGATTGCCGTGAGTCATGCGCACATGGCGGGTGGTTCGGTGTCCGAGGACTCCGAGCGCAGCCTGATCATCGGCAACGCCGAAGCCCTGCCCGCCAGCCTGTTCGGACCCAGCATTACCTACGTCGCCCTCGGCCATCTGCACAAGCCGCAACGGGTCAACGGTGAAGAACGCATTCGCTACAGCGGGTCGCCGATTCCGTTGTCATTCTCGGAGATCGGCTATCAGCACCAGATCCTGGAAATCAACTGCGACGGTGAAACCCTGACCAGCGTCGATACCTGCCTGATTCCGCGTGCCGTCAACCTGCAACGCCTGGGCCCCGCGCCGCTCGCTGAATTGCTGGTGCAGCTCAAGGAACTGCCCAACGTCGACCTGCTGGCCGACCCGGACCGACAGCCATGGCTGGAAGTGCGCGTGCGCCTCGACGAGCCGCAGCCGGACCTGCGCAACCAGATCGAAACCGCCCTGCAAGGCAAGGCCGTGCGGCTGGTGCGCATCGGTGCCGAATACGCAGGCAAGGGCAGCGCCGACGGCAGTGATGAGGATGCCGCACTGATCGAACTGGATCAGCTCAGCCCTCAGGAACTGTTCAGCCGCGCCTGGCAGGACAATTTCGGCAGCGAGGTAGATGAACAGACCCTGACCGACTTCGCCACACTGTTGCGTGAAGTGCACCAGGAGAGCGAACAGCCATGAAAATCCTCGCCATTCGCCTGAAAAACCTGGCCTCTCTGGCCGGACCGTTCGAACTGGACTTCACCGCAGAACCCTTGGCCAGCGCCGGCCTGTTCGCCATCACCGGCCCGACCGGTGCGGGCAAGAGCACGCTGCTCGACGCGTTGTGTCTGGCGCTGTTCGGCGCCATTCCGCGGTTGAGCAACATCGGTCAGTCGAAGGTGCCGGACATCGACGGCGACATCACCACCAGTGATCCACGCACCCTGCTGCGTCGTGGCACCGGCAGCGGTTATGCCGAAGTGGATTTCATCGGCATCGACCAGCGCCGCTATCGGGCGCGCTGGGAAACCAACCGCGCGCGGGACAACGCCGCGAAGAAACTTCAGGCCAGCCGCCAGACGCTGACGGATCTGGACAGCGAGCAAATCCTCAGCAATCAGAGCAAACGCGAATTCGAACAACTGATCGAGAGCCGTCTGGGCCTCAATTTCGAACAGTTCACCCGCGCCGTGATGCTCGCCCAGAGCGAGTTCAGCGCCTTTCTCAAGGCCGACGACAAGGAACGCAGCGAACTGCTGGAGAAGCTGACCAATACAGCGATCTACAGCCAGCTCGGACGCCGCGCCTACAGCAAGAGCAAGGAAGCCGAAGAAGCGCTCAAGACCCTGACCGCTCAGGCCAGTCATCTCAGCCCGCTGGATCCCGAGCAGCTTGCCGAACTCGAGCAGCGCATGAGCGAGGCCGGACAGCAGCTCAAGCTTCATCAGGCTCAGCAACGCCAATTGGAACTGCAGCAGCAATGGCTGACCGAGCTGCATCGGCTGCGCGACGAACAACTTGCCGCTTGGGAAAGCCTGACCGCCGCGCAGCAGGTGTGGGACGATCAGAGCAGTCAGCGTCAGACACTGGGGCAGCTTGAACGTCTCGGTCCGCAACGGCATCGTTTCGCACGCCGGATCACTCTGAACGCGCAGCTCGCGCCACTGGCCGAGCAGATTCGCCAGCACCGCGAACAACAGATCACGCTGCAGACCGGTCAGCAGCAGCTGCACGATCAACGCAGCCATGCGCAGGTTCGGTTGCAGGACGCCCAGCAGGCGCACAACGTCGCCAAACCGTTGTTGCAGCAGGCCTTCGACGCGCAAAGTACCTTGAACCGGTTGGCGCAGGAATTGGGCAAGGCGTCGGATCAGCATCAGCAGGCCGAGCACCTTTGCAACCAGGGCCAGACCGCTCTGCAAATACTGCTCGACCAGCAACAGCAGGTTGCCCGGCGCCTTGAGCGCATTGCCGAACAATTGGCGAACAGCAGCGACCTGGCACCACTGGCCCAAGGCTGGAACGCGTGGCGCGACCGCCTGAAAACCCTGACGCTCACCGCCAATCGCCTCAAGCACGGCAACCGCGAGTTGCCTGCGCTGCAACAGCGCGCCAGCGAGGCCGAGCAACAACTGACAGAGCAACGCAGCACGCTGGAATTGCTGTACCGCGAGGCCGACTGTGAAGTCGCTGCCGTCACCGAACAACTGCAGATTCTCGGCAGCCTGTTGCAGGACAACCGCAAGCAACAACGCGCTTTCGAAGAGTTGGCGCGTCTGTGGGCCAGCCAGCAGGACATCGAACAGCAATTGCAGGAGCTGACTCGTCAGCAACAGGATGCCCAGCAGGAACGCGAGGTATTGGTTATCCAGGGCATCAAGGTCAAGGACGAACTGGCCGTCGCAGAACAGACCCTGACCGTGACACGCCAATTGCTGGAGCGCCAGCGTCTGGCTCGCAGCGCCAGTGTCGAAGAACTGCGCGCCCAATTGCAGGATGATCAGCCCTGCCCGGTCTGCGGCAGTGCCGAGCATCCCTGGCATAAACCGGAAGCCTTGCTGCAAAGCCTGACCCGACACGACGAAGATGAGCAGGCTGGCGCACAAAAGGCCGTCGACACCCTGACCGAACAGCGCAACCGGTTGCGCGAGCAGGTCGGCGGTATCATCGCCCGGCAAAAGGAACTGCTACGCCAGCACGATCAGTTGACGCAACGTCATCAGGCTTTGGCCCCGGACCTGGAAGCCCATCCGCTCGGCGCCCAGTTGCTGGACCGCGACCCCGTCAAACGCGATGCCTGGCTGAGCCAGCAACTCAGCCACTTGAACGAAATCATCCTGCGCGACGAGCAGCGTCAGCAAGCCCTGCTCACCCTGCAGAAAGATGCCGCACGCCTGCAACAGTCGGTGCAGACCGCGCAGGAAGCCAGTCAGGCCGCTGCCCATCACGTGACCGAACAGCTCCAGCAACTGAGCGCCGATCAGCAGCGTCTTGACGAAGAACTGGCCGCACTCGCGCCGCTGGTGTCTTCGCAGACTCTGGATGGGCTGCGCAGCGATGCCTCGAGCACTGTGATGCAGCTTGAGCAGCAAGTGGTGCAGCGCCTCGATCAACTGGAGCAGCAAGGCGAAGAACAGCAGGAACAGCGTGAACGTCAGCAACGCATCGACAGCGAACAGGTCGAGCAGAAAAACCGCCTGCAGCGCGTCACAGAACAGCTGCAAGCCGTGACCGCTCTCGGCGAACAGCAGCAGGCCAGTCAGCAACGGTTACAGGATCTGCTGGGCGACCACACCAGCGCCGAACAGTGGCAGCAGACGCTGGAATACGCCGTCGAGCAGGCCCGTCAGACCGAAAGCTCGGCCGCCCAATCCCTGCAGGATATCCAGAGCCAGCTGATCCAGCTGGCGGCCGAACTCAAGTCAGGCGAGCAACAGCAGCAGACCTTGCAGCACGAACTGACGGAGTTGGACGCCACCCTCACCGACTGGCGCAGTCAGCACGCAGAACTGGACGATGCGGCGCTGGACACCCTCCTGACCTACGATGACGAGCAGGTCGAACAGTTGCGCCAGCAGAAGCAGACGGCCGAGAAAGCTCTGGAGCAGGCGCGAATTCTGCTCAATGAGCGCGAGCAGCGCGTGCAGCAGCATCAGGCTCAACATGCGGACCTGACCGACAGCGACGCTTTGAACGTCGCGCTGTTGCAGGCTCAGGAACAGACGGCACTGAGCGAACAGCACTGTGCCGAACTGCGCGCGCAATTGAGCGAAGACCAGCGCCGCCGCGACGCCAACAGTGAGTTGCAGACGCGCATCGACGAAGCCACCGGCGAATACCAACGCTGGGCTCGACTGGCCGTGCTGATCGGCTCGGCCGAAGGCGACAAGTTCCGCAAGATCGCCCAGGCCTATAACCTCGATCTGCTGGTGCACCACGCCAACGCGCAACTGAAACAACTGGTGCGCCGCTACCGCCTCAAACGTGGCGGCAGCATGCTCGGCCTGCTGGTGCTGGACACCGAGATGGGTGACGAGACGCGTTCGGTGCATTCGCTGTCCGGCGGGGAAACCTTTCTGGTGTCGCTGGCCTTGGCGCTGGGCCTGGCCTCCATGGCTTCCAGTACCTTGCGTATCGAATCGCTGTTCATCGACGAAGGCTTCGGCAGCCTTGACCCCGAGTCGCTGCAACTGGCCATGGATGCACTGGACGGCTTGCAGGCGCAGGGCCGCAAAGTCGGCGTCATTTCCCACGTTCAGGAAATGCACGAGCGCATCCCGGTGCAGATCAAGGTCCGACGTCAGGGCAACGGGTTGAGCACCATCGAAGTCGGCAGCTCATGACACCGGTGCTCTACTCCTTCCGCCGTTGCCCGTACGCTATGCGCGCCCGCATGGCGTTGCACTACGCCGGCTGTCAGGTGGACATTCACGAAGTCAGCCTCAAGGCCAAGCCGCCGGAAATGCTCGAACGCTCGCCCAAGGGCACGGTTCCGGTGCTGATTCTGGAAGACCGTGTTCTGGAACAGAGCCTGGACATCATGCACTGGGCACTGGCGCAGAACGACCCGGATGACTGGCTGCGGGTGAAGGACCCTTCGGCGCGCCAACAGATCGCCGACCTGATCGAAGAAAACGATCAGGTCTTCAAGCTGAATCTGGACCGATACAAATACGCGGTGCGCTACCCGGAACATCCTCCCGAACATTACCGAGCGCTGGGCGAAGTCTTTCTGCGCCAGTTGGAAGATCGACTGCAATCGGATGCTTATCTGCTGGGGGAGCGACAGACACTCGCTGACATCGCCCTCGCGCCTTTCATTCGCCAGTTCTGTCAGGTCGATCCGGGCTGGTTTGCGCAAAGCCCCTACCCTGCCTTGCGCAGCTGGCTGCAGCACTTTCTTGACTCCGGTCTGTTTGAAGCGGTCATGCGCAAATAAACCGTCTGCCCACGACGGTCTTTTTCCGGCACAAAAAAATCCCCGTTACGGATGAGGTAACGGGGTCAAGGGGATTCAACGCTTTCGCGAGCAGGCTCACGTAACAGTCCATGCAGGGTCTGCCACGCAATGGGCAGTGGTCGCGTGGACCTGTGTGGGCGAACATGCTCGCGAAAGCATTGCCGTTCACGAATCCATTCCCCGGTATCGAAGCCATCGTTAACGGGGAATGGATTCACGCACGTTTCATTGCGCGGACTTGTGATCCAGCGCAGCGTAGAAGTTGGCGCTTTGTTGCAGATACTTCGGTGTGTAGGTCTGGGTGGCATGAGCCTTTTTGTCGCTGACCTCAACACTGGCGCTGGCAGGAAGTGCCACGGATGCGGAAATAGCCGATGCAGCAATGATGGAGAAAAGATTGAAGTTCATGTTGGTCACCTCTCTATGTCGGCGCTGCACGCTGCTTCTGTGCTGCTTTGAGTTATGGCCGTCTTGGCCGTGACTCAAACTTACGCCTGAGGGTGATTCAGCAGAAATCTTTTGTAGCACTAACTCATATCATCAGGATTGATAACGGGTTCAGCCCGCGGTTTGCGCGGGCTGAAGCGTTTGTATCCTATTTGTCGCTCAGAAAATGCACATAAGAAGGTGCATGCACATCAAGTTTCTGCACCGTTTCGCCGATCATGCCGGTTTGCAGATCACGGCGTACCGTCACGATCTGGTTACTCTTCTGATTGGCGAACAGCATGAACTTGCCGCTGGGGTCGAAGCTGAACTCGCGAGGCTCCTTGCCTTCGACGGTGCGACGCTGGATTTCCTCGAGGATGCCGCTGGTGGGGTCGATGCGGAACACCACGACCTGATTGGCCTCGCCACGGTTGGTCACGTACAGGAACCTGCCGTCGGGTGAGGTGTGCAAGGCACCGCCGCCGTTCTTCTGGTCAACGCCCTTGTTTTTCATGTCCACGATCTGGGTCTGCTTGAAGCCGCCGTCCTGGTAGTCGAACACCACCACCTGAGCCGACATTTCAAGCACCAGCCAGGCATGTTTGCCGTCGCGGCTGAACAGCACATGACGAGGGCCGCTGCCCGCTGGCAACTGTACAGTCGGCACCCTGGCAGGCTGCAGAGGTTTGGCCTGATCAGCGTCGTAGCGGTAGACGAACAGTTTGTCGGCGCCCAGGTCGGCCGTTACCAGGTACTTGTCATCCGGGGTTGGCACCGCCAAATGAACATGGGAAGACGCCTGCCGTTCCGGATTGACCTTGCTGCCCGGACCCAGTTGCAAGACCTGAACGGCGTCACTCAGCTGGCCATTCTTGCCGACCGGCATGACTGACAACGCGCCGCCCGGATCCGGGTTTACAGCGTAATTCGCCACGAACAGGTAGCGGCCGTCCTTGCTCAGGCTCGAGTGAGTCGGCTCCTCCCCTTTGGTTTCCACCTGGTTGATCGGCGCAACCTTGAAGGTCTTGGGTTCGATGGAGAAGCTGCTGACCTTGCCGACGGTGTCAGCCTGGCCAGGGCCGTTCTCGTTGACGACGAACAGGTAACGCTGATCTTTGGAAACCGTCAGCCAGGACGGGTTTTCGGTCTTGATCACCTGAAGCGGCTTGGGGTTGATCATGCCGGTCTTGCTGTCGAAGCCAAAACGGTAGATCCCCTCGCTCGCGCCCTGGGTATAGGAACCCAGCAGCAATTCGGAATCGGTCATGGTTTGAGCCTGCAGGGTGAAAGCGCTCATGGCACTGGCCATCGCCAGCCAAGGCAGAATTTTGTGGGGCATGGGGGCATCCCTTTTTGTTGAAGTTATGACGCCTGTCACGCGGCAATCAGCTCTATGACACTGACAAAGGGGGGTAGTTTTGCAGGGCCTGCAATGGATCTGCGCAGACTAGCCTTCCGGCTGCCGGAATCGGGCCTGCGTGTCGGCAGATGACAGCCACGTGAACGCCATGCCCGGAACCAGCGTAGCCACGATTTCCTGCGTGTGGTGAGTGAAATACTTGAGCTGACCGACAGGGTCGAGCGTGATGCCCGCCAGAATCAACGCGATGACAAGGCTGCTGACGGAAACACGCTGACGCGAGGGTTTGAGCGCCTGACGTGCAACCGGCAGCACCAGCACCAGCCCCACCAGAAACCACACGAACAGGCGCGGCATCAGGCGCTGACGATCCAGGCCAACCTCCCAGAGCGCCCATACCGTGCTCAGCAACAGCATCAGGGTGAACAGCCAGACAGCGAAGCGCAGCCCGATCACCAGCAGAATACCGATGGCCGAGAAGCCGAACCCGCAGAGCATGTAGTAGAACGAACCGCCCAGGCCCGACAGCCTGAAGCCGCCGATGACCATGATCACGCCCAGCCCCAGCAGCAGGACGCCCAGAAATGTCGGCAACAGACGTGCACGACTCAACGCACCTTGAGTAGACATTGGATCTCCCTATCTTGTTTGGTCCGGCCCAGTCCATTGGGCCGACACTGGCGAAACCAGTGTGTACAGCGTCGAATCTAGCGGCTAACCGGGGAAGCGCACTTGATCTGGATCAAGCTTCGTCAGCGTCATATTCATCGGTAGGCGTGAAGGCATCCAGGCAGACGATACGGTGGTCGGCGTTGCCATCATTGACGACCCAGCTTTGCAACGACTCGTCGAAGACCGCAGCCTTGACCTGATCCAGCGTGAAACGCCATACCTTGCGCTCGCGTCCGTCCATGCATTCGACGTTCAGCGCCTCGCCCAGGGAAAAATCCCAAGCGTGAAGGCCGTCGATTTCCAGCATCGAAGAAGCTTCAAGGGCAGCGAGCAAGGTGTCTGGGGGAGTGGTCATGAGCGTATCCGGCCTGCAAAAGCGCGAATGATAGGGCAATAGCTGGATGATTTGCCATGATCTTCACGAAGACCGCGACGGCAGTGACGACCAATGGGCCGTAGAAGGCGGCTTGCCGGCGATACTGTTTCCGAGGCGACCTGTCAGCGACTTGACTGACGCCATCGCCGGCAAGCCGCCGCCCACATTTCACACGCATTCATCCAGCGACTCGCGTTTTATCGTCGCCGCGTTGGACGTCAAGACTGCCCGCAGCTCACAACCTGCCGATCCCGCCCGGCTGGAACGCCGCTTCGCCAGGTGCCAGACCGTTGACCAGCGGTTTGCCGAACTCGGCCTGGCTGATTTCGAATTTATCCCCCGGCTGAGTCCGTACGCCGTCGGCGAAGGACAATGTCGCAGTGCCGAAGAAGTGCACGTGCACGTCACCGGGGCGCAGGAACTGGGCGTATTTGAAGTGGTGATACTCAAGGTTTTCCAGGCTGTGGCACATATTGGCCTCACCGCTGAGGAACTCCTTTTCCCACAGCACTTCACCGTCACGCCATATCTTGCTGGTTCCCGACAGGTTCTGCGGCAGATCACCGACGCGCAACTCAGGGCCGAACGAGCAGGCGCGCAGTTTGGAGTGGGCCAGGTACAGGTAATTGCGGCGCTCCATGATGTGGTCGGAGTACTCGTTGCCGATCGCGAACCCCAGCCGGTAAGGCTTGTGATCATGGCCGATCACGTACAGACCACTCAACTCCGGCTCTTCCCCGCCATCTTCAGCGAACGGCGGCAGCGAAAACGATTCACCCGGACGCACGACAATACTGCCGTCGCCCTTGTAGAACCATTCCGGCTGCACACCAGTCTCCCCGGCTTGAGGTTTGCCGCCTTCCACGCCCCACTTGAAGATGCGCATGGTATCGGTCATGGCCGACTCGTCGCCCGACTGTTGGTGCATCTTGTCCCGTGCCGAGGCGCTGCCAAGGTGCGTCAAGCCTGTACCACTGACCAACAGGTGCGCCGGATCCGGATGATCCAGCGGCGGCAGAATGCGCAGCGCTTCCAGCAGTTGCGCGTAATCATGCGCTTCGCCAACCCCTCGCTGCTCGACCTGCTGTGCCAGCCCTGAACCGGCCTTGATCGCCGCCAGTGCCAGTTCGCGCACGCTCTCGACGCCCTGCACTTCACGCACCTGATCGCCGTCCACCAGACCGACCCGACGCTCACCGTTGCTCAATTCAAATTGCACCAACCGCATGGAAATCTCCTTTCAGATAGTGGAAAGCCGGACCTAGCGCGCCTTGGCGCTGGCAGCAAACTCGGAGGCTGGCAGCACATGTTTGCGCTCCAGCACGTGGTAAACGATGCCGGTCAGCACCAGGCCGAAAACCATGACGCCGGACAGGAAGTACAGGCCTGACGCCAGGCTGCCGGTCACCTCTTTCAAGGCACCGATCACGAACGGTCCAATATAGCCGCCCAGATTGCCGACCGAGTTGATCAGCGCGATACCGGCCGCCGCACTGGCACCGGCGAAGAAACGACCCGGCAAGGTCCAGAACACCGCCGTGCAGGAAAACAGCGCGAACGCCACGACACACAACGCCGCCAGTTGCGCGACCGGCAACGTCAGCCAGGCACTGCAGAACAGGCCGAGGGCACCCAGCACATACAGCACCGCCAGATGGCCATAACGGTCGTTGAGGCGGTCGGAACTGCGCGGCACGATCAGCAGGCCGATGATGCCGAACATGTAAGGCACCGAAGACACGAAGCCAGTGGTCAGGTCACTGCCGCCGAACTGCTTGATCAGCGTCGGCAGCCACAGGCCAAGTCCATAGATGCTCAAGGTCACCGGCAGATAAAACAGCGCCAGCAACAGCACACGCTTGTCCTTGAGCGCATGCAGCGGATTGCCATGACGGGTCTGGCCATACTCTTCCAGATCCTTCTTCAGCTCGCCGGTCAGCCAGTCCTTCTCGTCCTGACTCATCCAGTTGACCTGCTGCGGACCGTCCGGCAGCCAGCGCAGCACCGGCCACGTCAGCAGGATCGCAGGCGTACCGATGACGATGAACAGCCACTGCCAGCCGTGCAGGCCCAAAACGCCATCCATGCCCAGCAGACCGCCGGACACAGGACCGGTGATCATCATGGCGATGGGTTGCGAAAGGATGAACAGACCGAGGATCTTGCCGCGATGGCGAACCGGAAACCACTGGGTGATGTAGTACAGCACACCGGGAAAGAAGCCTGCCTCGGCCGCGCCCAGCAGAAAGCGCATCACGTAGAAGCTGTGCGGCCCCTGGACGAAAGCCATGCCGATGGTGATGGCGCCCCAGGTGATCATGATCCGGGCGAACCAGCGGCGTGCGCCAAAGCGTTCGAGCATCAGGTTGCTGGGGATTTCCAGCAGGAAATAGCCGATGAAGAACAGGCCTGCACCCAGCCCGTAGGCAGCGTCGCCAATACCGATGTCGGCGCCCATGTGCAGCTTGGCAAAGCCCACGGCAGAGCGGTCCACGTAGGCGATCAGGTAAAGCAGGATCAGAAAGGGAATCAGTTTGAACGTGATGCGGCGTATAAGCCGCAGTTCCTGGCTCATGAAGGCGGTCTCCCATTGTTTTTGTTATGGAACCTGCGGGGATCGCCTCAGTACCTGGGTGCCGATATGCAGCAACACCAAGGCAAGGGTCGTCCCTCAACTGAAAACGACTATATAGTAATACTATTTAAACTGACAACTCTTCCAATCGGCGTTTTTTAGGCTTACCTTAGCCAGCAGCATCGACATTAAGTCTTACAATAAGAGAGCCGATCATGTCTGACTCCGATAAAAAACCGACCCTTCGTTCTGCCCAGTGGTTTGGCACTGCCGACAAGAACGGCTTCATGTACCGCAGCTGGATGAAGAATCAGGGCATCGCCGACCATCAGTTTCAAGGCAAGCCGATCATCGGCATTTGCAATACCTGGTCCGAACTGACGCCCTGCAACGCCCACTTCCGTCAGATTGCCGAACACGTCAAACGCGGCGTGATCGAGGCCGGTGGCTGGCCGGTTGAATTCCCGGTGTTCTCCAACGGTGAATCCAACCTGCGCCCTACCGCGATGTTCACTCGCAACCTGGCGAGCATGGACGTCGAAGAAGCGATCCGCGGCAATCCGATCGATGGCGTTGTGTTGCTGACCGGGTGTGACAAGACAACGCCTGCCCTGCTGATGGGCGCGGCCAGTTGCGACATTCCGGCCATCGTCGTGACCGGCGGGCCGATGCTCAACGGCAAGCATGAAGGCAAGGACATCGGTGCCGGCACCATCGTCTGGCAGATGCATGAATCCTACAAAGCCGGCACGATCAGCCTGGATGAATTCCTGTCCGCCGAAGCTGGCATGTCCCGCTCGGCAGGCACCTGCAACACCATGGGCACCGCTTCCACCATGGCCTGCATGGCCGAAGCGCTGGGCACTTCGCTGCCGCACAACGCAGCGATTCCGGCGGTGGACTCACGACGTTATGTGCTTGCGCACATGTCCGGCATGCGCGCCGTGGACATGGTTCGCGAAGACCTGCGTCTGTCGAAGATTCTTACCAAGGCCGCGTTCGAGAACGCGATCCGGGTCAACGCCGCCATTGGTGGCTCGACCAATGCCGTGATCCACCTGAAAGCCATTGCCGGACGCATCGGTGTCGACCTGGAGCTGGATGACTGGACCCGCGTCGGTCGCGGCATGCCGACCATTGTCGACCTGCAACCGTCCGGGCGCTTCCTGATGGAAGAGTTCTACTACGCGGGCGGCCTGCCCGCCGTATTGCGACGCATGAACGAGGCCGGACTGCTGCCCAACCCTGACGCGTTGACCGTCAACGGTAAAAGCATTGCCGAGAACACCTGCAACTCGCCGATCTATGGCGAAGATCAGGTTATCCGTGCGCTGGACAACCCGATCCGCGCCGACGGCGGTATCTGCGTGCTGCGCGGCAACCTCGCACCACTGGGCGCGGTGCTCAAGCCTTCCGCTGCGACACCTGCGCTGATGCAGCATCGCGGTCGCGCCGTGGTGTTCGAGAACTTCGAGATGTACAAGGCCCGCATCAACGATCCGGATCTGGACATCGATGCAACCTCTGTCATGGTCCTCAAGAACTGCGGGCCCAAGGGTTATCCAGGCATGGCCGAGGTCGGCAACATGGGGCTTCCGGCCAAGCTGCTGGCTCAGGGCGTGACCGACATGGTGCGGATTTCCGACGCCCGCATGAGCGGCACGGCCTACGGCACCGTGGTCCTGCATGTGGCACCGGAAGCAGCGGCAGGCGGACCGCTGGCGGTGGTGAAGGAAGGCGACTGGATAGAACTGGACTGCGCCAGCGGCCGTCTGCACCTGGACATTCCTGAAGCGGAACTGGCGGCGCGACTGGCCGACTGGCAGGCGCCACCTCAATTGCTGCTGGGTGGCTATCGCCAGCTGTATATCGATCACGTCATGCAAGCGGATCAGGGCTGCGATTTCGACTTCCTGATCGGCAGCCGCGGTTCTGAAGTGCCGAGGCATTCTCACTAATCGCTCACCGACCTGAACGCTATGTCCTGAGCAGCGGCGGCCCTCGCACGGGCGGCCGCCTTGGGCGATGCGCAGTGTTATGATGCGCGGCACTCACCGCCAGGATCGACGCACGTTCCCATGGACTACCGAAAGCCTTCAGACCGTAAAAGCATGCACGCGCGCATTGTCCAGGAATTGGGCATGCAGATCGTATCCGGTCGTTTCAAACCTGACGAAAAACTGCCTGCCGAGGCGCTGCTCTGCGAAGAGTACGCCGTCAGCCGTCCGGTGCTGCGTGAAGCCACACGGGTATTGGTTGCCAAGGGGCTGGTCTATTCAAGGCCGCGCGTCGGCACGGTGGTCAAGGAACGGCGCGAATGGCACCTGCTGGACCCGGATGTATTGCACTGGGTGATGCAGAGCTCGCCGCAGAATGAGTTCTTCAACCTGCTGACCAGCGTGCGTGCGGTGATCGAACCCGCTGTTGCGGCGTTGGCAGCGCAGCACGCGACGGATGAGGAAATCGAGTCGATCCATGAAGCGTATCAGCGCATGGAAGCGGCCCCGACGCCGGAAGACCTGCTGCAACCGGACCTGGATTTCCACAGCCGTATCGCCGACGCCACTCACAACGACCTGCTGGCTCACCTGTGCAACATGCTGTCGCTGGCGTTGCGTGAAGCGCTGAAGTACTCGAACAAGCGGCCTAACCTGCATGAATTGGCCATGCCACGTCACAAGGCCATCCTCACCGCCATCCAGAACCGCGACGCCCTTGCCGCCCGCCACGCCTCGCTGGTGCAACTGGACGATGCGCGCAATGCGTTGACGGTGGTGCTGGGCGGGGTTTGATCCACAGCGTGCGCAGGACAGGGCCAGGCAGCTAATGGTCGGTTGAGCGCAGAACCTGTGGGAGGCGGCTTGCTGGCGAAAGCGTCAGATCAGTCACTGATGAATCGACTGAAAACAAGCATCGCCTGCAATCGCCCCCCACGTTTTTGCATTTATTGCGCAGGCCCGTACACACCAAGCGCGCAGCGTGGGCACGCTGACGCGCTGCTCACGTATCAATGCGAAAACAGTGAATTGCCCACCTTCCCGGCCATTTTCTCCGGCTTGATCAGGAACCGCGCCAGCGCTGGCAAGAGCCACAGCGCGCCGAACATGTTCCAGAGCAGCATGAAGGTCAGCATCAGCCCCATATCGGCCTGGAACTTGATCGCCGAGAAGATCCAGGTGCACACGCCAATTGCCAGGCACAGACCGGTAAACAGCACCGCCTTGCCCGTGGACTTGAGGGTTTCGTAATAGGCTTCCTGCAACGGCAGTCCGGCGCGCAGGAAACTCTCGAGACGGCTGTAGATGTAGATACCGTAATCGACCCCGATCCCTACACCCAGCGCCACCACCGGCAGGGTCGCGACCTTCACGCCAATGCCCATGAACGCCATCAGCGCGTTGCCCAGCACCGAAGTCAGGACCAGCGGCAGCACGATGCACAGCGTCGCCGCCCAGGAGCGGAAGGTGATCATGCACATGGCGGCCACGCAGATGTAGACCAGAATCAGAATGGTCAGCTCGGACTTCTTGATCACTTCGTTGGTCGCCGCTTCGATACCGGCATTGCCCGCCGCCAGCAGGAACTGCATGTCCGGGCGGTCGTTCTCCCTGGCGAAGTCCTGCACCGCGTGCACCGCCCGGTCGAGGGTTTCAGCCTTGTGGTCGTTGAGGAACACCAGCAGGGGCGCCAGCGAACAGGTGTTGTTGTACAGACCGTCGGCGCGGGCGATGGAGTTGTTGAGCACGTCCTTGTTGCGCGACAGGGTTTCCCATTTCAGGTTGCCCTCGTTCATGCCCTTGATGACCTGCTTGGAAACCGTCACCAGTGAGATGGCGGACTGCACGCCCTGGGTGTTCTCCATTTTCCAGGCCAGCTCGTTGATCGCTGACATGGTCGGATAGGCCGAACAGCCTTCAGGTGGCGTCTTGACCATCACCACCAGCACGTCCGAACTGGTCGAGTAGTGATTGATGATGAACGCGTTGTCCTTGTTGTAGCGTGAATCGGGACGCAGCTCCGGCGCGCCCTGATCCAGGTCGCCGATTTTCAGGTTCTGGCTGTACCAGAGGCCGCCGCCGAAGGCGAGCAGCGCCAGCACAATGGAGACCGGCGCAACCTTTGCGCTGGCAAAGTTGGACAGCAATCGCCAGAACGGATGCTCGGACACCGCATCCTGTTTGCTGCGATTGATGGCCCGTTTGCTGATGCCTGCGTAGGAAATCGCCACCGGCAGCAGGATCAGGTTGGTGAACACGATCACCGCCACACCGATGGAAGCCCCGATGGCCAGCTCGCGAATCACACCGATATCAATGATCAGCAGCGTGATGAAGCCCACGGCGTCGGCCAGAATCGCGATCATGCCGGGCAGGAACAACTGACGGAAAGTGCGCCTTGCCGCCATCAATGCGTTTTCGGCATCGCTGGATTGCAAGGCGATACCGTTGATCTTCTGCACACCATGGGAAATGCCGATGGCAAAGATCAGGAACGGCACCAGCATCGAGTACGGATCTATACCAAACCCCACGACATGCATCAGCCCCAGTTGCCAGATCACCGCGATCAGCGTGGTAATCAGTACGGCGATGGTGCTGCGAATGCAGCGTGTGAACCAGATCAGCAGCACAAGCGTGATCAGAAAGGCGATGCCGAAGAACATCACCACCATGAAAAGGCCGTCGATCAGATCACCGACCTTCTTGGCGAAACCGACGATGTGAATCTTGATGTCGGGGTTCTGTGCTTCGTACTTGTCGCGGATCTTCTCTTCAAGCTGGTGCGAGAACTGCTGGTAGTCCAGCGCCAGCAATTTGCCCTGATCTGCCGGGTCCGGGTAGGACTCCTGCAACGGCACATCGATGATGCTGGATTTGAAATCGTTGGCCACCAGCCGCCCGACCTGCCCGGACTTGAGTATGTTGTTGCGCAACAGATCCAGACTCTCGTCCGAACCGTTGTAACTCTGCGGAATCACTTCGCCCCCGGCAAAGCCTTCCTCCGTCACTTCCGTCCAGCGCACGCTCGGGCTCCACAGCGATTTCAGGCCGGAACGGTCGACGCCGGGGATGTAGAACACCTCGTCGCTGATCTGACGCAGCGTCTCCATGTATTGTTTGGAAAAGATGTCGCCATTCCTGGCCTCCACCGAGATGCGCACGGTGTTACCCAGGTTCGCGAGATCGTTGCGGTGCGCCATCATGTTCTGGATGAACGGGTGGGACAGCGGGATCATCTTCTCGAAGCTGGTGGACGGGCGAACCTGGGTGGCCTGCCAGAACAGAAAAATACTGGCCAGCAGGCACAGAATGATCACGGCCGGGCGGTTGTTGAAGATCAGGCGCTCGAGAAAGGTCTCTTTTCCGCCGGAATGCTGGGTGTGTTGAAGATTGGTCATGCCTGAATGTCCCCGCCCTGAAAGGTCTTATTGTTGGGTCGTCTCGGCGCCCGTTGGCGAGGCGACGCGAACGCCTCCCTGACCTACCAGAATCAGATTGCCTTGAAGATTGGAGGTCACACCCGCCAGCGAGATCCGGTCGGGGCGGTTGAAGACCTGAAACGTTTCGCCGTCATCGTTGCTGCGCATCACGCTGCCACCATTGCCGACCAGCACGAGTAAGCCGTCAGCCAGCAGCGAGGCACTGGCCAGACCGAACTCCAGCGGACCGCGCGCGCCCTGCAGTTCGATGGGCTGCCACGTGTCACCGAAATCGGTGGAGCGGAAAAGGTTGCCGCGCAAACCGTAGGCCAGCAGCGTCGACGGACTGGCGGTACCGATCACCCCGAACAGCGAGCCCTGATACGGGCCTTCGAGCTTTTCCCAGGTCTGCCCTTCGTCACGGGAGCGAAACATGCTGCCAGCCTCGCCGACGATAAACAGCCCGGCGTCCTTGACCTGAGTGATGCCGTTGAGGTGGTATTGATCTTCGTTGTCCAGCCGATCGCTGACATCTTCCCAGTGCTGACCGCCGTCAGTGGTGGTCAACAAGGCACCGTAGGCCCCGATGGCCAGACCGTTCTGCAGGTCCTTGAACCAGACATCCAATAAAGGTGCCTCGCGTGCCAGGTCTTCGAACTGCTTGTTCCAGCTCTTGCCGCCGTCGCTGCTGGCGAGGATCTGCGCGTCGTGCCCCACCGCCCAGCCGTGCTGTTCGTCGACAAAATAGACGGCGGTCAATAACTGGCGCGTCGGCACGCGGGCCTGGACCCAGCTCTTGCCCTGATCATCGGAATAAAGAATGTGACCGTGGTCCCCGACCGCAACCAGTCGAGCACCTGCGTGAGCGATATCCAGCAGCAGGCCGCGGGCGGCTTTTGCCGACTCGATGGCGTAAACACTGGTCGTGCTGGCGGTTGCGGTTGGCGCCGGATCGGTCGCGGCCATGACCGGTGCAATCACCGTGCAGGCCATCAGGATGGTCAGGGACATGCCCGCGCGTAACCGGGTGCGCCGATAGACAGGCTCACTCATGGACGTTCCCCTCTTATTGTTATTAGGCTCTGACACCGGCCCGCTCGTACGTGTCAAACGCTCGCGGGCGCTCTGGCCGTACCTTTTGCAAGCCTCGCCATCCTAGGCAGTTTTGCAAATGCCTGACAATCGACATGTCGTTATCTTTTGTTAAGCGCACCCACTGTGATTGATGCGCTATCAGCAAGCCTGATACAGAAAGCGTCGAGCGCCGTCAGTCAATGACGACGTGGGGCAGGAAACGGCTGGAGTCCTTGGTGATCAGGCTGTCGTCCTCCCGAATGCCGATACCCGAGGCCAGATCACCGATCACCCAGGAGCCGATCAGCGTATAGCTGTCGTCGAATCGCGGCAGCGGCGAGTACGCCTGCATGATGTAGGGCGCGTCGGTGTAAGGCCCATCGACTGCAATGACCTGATCACCCGGCGTGCGCATCTCGATATTGGCGCCTTCGCGGGAGAAGTACGGCTTGCGTACCCAGCCTTTGGGTACGGCCCGCCGAGGATCACGATCCACATGGGATTCCAGCAGATTGGGATGGCCTTCGTTGAATTGCCACAGCAGCGGCAGAATGCCTTTGTTGCTGAGAATGGCCTTCCAGGCCGGCTCGACGAACTGCGTGCCGCTGGCCGCTACGTATTCGCCGAACGACTCGTGGAAGATATGCTCCCAGGCATGCAGCTTGAACAGACGCTCGATCGGCTGCGCGTCCAGGTCGACGAAGCGTCCGTCGGCGGTCAGACCGATATCTTCGATATCGATGTGTCGGGCGTCGATGCCGACATGAGCCGCCATCCGCCGCAGAAAATCGGTGGTGCCGCGGTCCTCGACGGAACCCGACATCGCCGAAAAATGAAACGGTCCCTGACGAGGAAACTCGGCGAACGCGCGCACAAGGTCCTCGGCAATGGAATTGAACTGGGTGGCATGAGCAGGCAGAACACCGCGCTCCATCTGCTCCTCCAGCCACAGCAACTGCACGGCCCCGGCTTCCATCAGGCTGGTCGGGGTATCGGCATTGATTTCGTACATCTTTGCCGGACCGATGCCATCGTAGGCGAAGTCAAAACGGGCATAGAGGTGCGGGTGCCCTTGCTTCCATGAGGTGCGGATCAGGTCGAAGAACGACTCCGGAATGGCGAGCTGCCGCAGCAGCGCTTCGCTGTCCACGATCCGCCCCACGGCATCCATGCACATCTGATGCAACTCCTGGGTAGGCGCTTCCAGATCGCGGGTAATCTGCTGTTCGGTGAACAGGTAATACCCGCGCTCATCCCAGTAGCGTTCGCCGTCGATGGTATGGAAGTTGAATCCTTCCCGCTCGACGGTCGCTTGCCAGTCAGGTCGTTCTTCGATGCTGATCTTTTTCATGGGCCGGATCCGTCAGCCTCCAAAACTGCCACTGCTACTGCTGCTCTTGCCACCCCAGCCGCTGCGCGCCGACGCCTGACTGCCGAAGCCGCCGCGCGAGACCGTCGAAGACACCGATGAACCGGAACTGGAGCGTGATCCGAAGCTGGACCCCGAGCTCGAACCTGAACCTGAACCCGATCCGGAGTCGCCCAGACTGCGACCCAGCGTGTTCCTGTCGTAGCTGCCGGAGCCTGAGCGTGCCTGGGTCGAACCGCCGAAGGTCTTGCCGCGCTCCATCTGGCTCGGCAATGACGATCCGTAGTAACCGAACGAACCCGAGTTGCGGTCATCGCGTGTCTGGTAGATAGGCTGCGAGTAGTAACGGCTGCCGCCGCCAAAGCCGTTGCTCATCAGGTTGCCGATCAGCAGGCCGGTCAGCAGGCCTGTTGTACCGCTCATACCGGACGGCGCAGACTGGGCGACCTCCTGCTGGGCCCGTTCCAGAGCATCCTTGGGCACATTACCTTCGAACCCCAGTTCGAACCCGCCCATTTTGGGCATGTACTTACCGTCGGAAGTGACCTGGCAGTAGTCCGGAATAAAATCGGCATCACACGAAGCCTTGTCATCGTAGACCGGGGCAATGGCCCGGTGGTCCGACATCGCCTTCATGAAGGCGTCCGAGCAAACATCGACCGGAACCTTGGATTCGGTGCATTCCTGAACCGATTTGAAGCTGGCCCGTGCCGTGAAGTTGGGCTCCTCGTCTGCAGCGCCACAGCCGGAAATGGCCAGAGGCAGCGTGCTGACAAGCACCCATTTTACTGAACTGCGTCTCATCGATAATCTCCTTGACCGTCGCTGCTGTCAGACCGAGGGGGTCATGCAGGCTGCGTTGAGGAGACCGACACTGATCGCGACGCTGGCCGAGTAGATTGCTGCAGCTGTTTCGCCCTTGGCAATGCGCGTCGACAGCCCTTTTAGCACCATGCTGGTCACGCCAAAAGCGACCAGTTGCACCACCGCGGCGATCACCACCCAGACGATCACGTCCAGAATGCTGATGCTGTAGGTGATGATATTGCTGGCTGGCAGCGCGAAACCGATCAGCGACCCCCCCAGCGCCAGTGCGGCAGCGCTGTTGTTCTCACGGATGAGCGCGAATTCCTTGTGCGGCGTGATGCGGCTGTAAATGAACTGGAACAGGGCGAACAGAATGGCCGCCACCAGGATGTACATCACAAAACCGAACACCGCAGTGGCGTTGAGCGACATACGAAGCGCGTCGATCATGAGGATTTCCTTGTCATAGAACGTTGATATCAGTGGATTGCAGCGTCACGCCAACCGCCGTGGTGAGGGTGATCTCACCCTCCTCGTCTTCCTCGACCGAGAACAGCAGGAACTCCCGACGATTGATCAGGCCTGTTTCGCGGGCGTACAGCATGCTCAGGTGTTTGACGCGATAGGCACCGTCAGGGCTGACGACGTCTTCGTCCAGCGGCGTCAGTTCGGTCTGTCCGGTCTCGGTTCCCCATTGTCTTTCGAACACTTCACCTTCGTGCTCGTAGGTCGGCAGCCCGATCTTCGACGCAGGTCCGGTCAGGCGCAGCAACTCGTCCTTGCTGGTGATCGGCGAGGCACTGTAATAGCCGAACAGGATGATGTCCTGAATATCTTCAGGCGCGGGGCCATTGGTGACCACCTGCAGGAAATAGTCTTCGTTATCCAGATAGAAACGCTGAAGCGCCATGGACTGGCCAAGATCGATACGACCGACCGACCAGACCTTTTCGTCCCCTGGAATGACCACATAGGAATGCCCGTCGAGCAGCATCTTCAGCGAACTGTCCAGGCACAGCATGCGCCCGGAAGCCAGGCCCAGAGGGCTGGAAAAACCCGTCGATCCGTTGGCACTGGCCGTCGTCTTGGGCGCTTCCAGCCCCATGGCACGTTTGAACCAACTCATAGCGCATCTCCTTGAAGCCGACTGGAGGCAATGTAGAAAATTTCCCCGCCGCGAACAGGCACGTCATTGGCAGGATTGATCTGAAACTGCGCCACGGCGCCAGCTCTGTAACCGATCAGCGTGGCGTTGAAATCCTGACGCAGGCGCATGTACAGGTCGCCGCAGGATGAGGTGTAGTCGTTGGGCAGCACATGGCGGAATTGCGTGGCACCCTCGCCGATGCACAACAGTTCGGTGATCACCGAACTGGAACCCGGGTCCTGAGACGAACGGACCAGCATTTCGATGGCCATGTTCGAGGTACATTCCAGTTCGGGTGCATAGGTTCTGGCCAGTGCAGCCCGTTCGGAATTGTTGAAATGCGCCACGACATGCCCGGTCGGCCCGAGGCTCTTGAGGGTCAGCACGATTGCCAGGGTCAGGCTGTCGGACTGGGTGTGCACCAGAATCCGTTGCGCGCCTATGGCTCCGGCGCGCAGCAGCACGGCTGGCGAGTCCAGTGAATCGCCCTTGATGAACGAGGCGCGGCCCGGCATCGGATTTTCGGTGATGATCGAATCACAGATCACCAGCCCTGTGCGGCTGGTCGAGGTGTCCTGGCCCAGCAGTTCGACGATGCGTTCGCTGGTTTCACCGTCCCAGCCGACGAGTACGGTATGGCCGGTGAGAGCCGAGCAGTCGCCCTGTCCTTTCATGTTTCTTCTCCAGATGTCCCCGACCGAAGTCGACGCCTTGCCAATGACGGTCGTCAGCAGGGCGATACCGCCCAGCATGATCCAGGTGGTGGTAATGAGCTTGCCCCACCCGGTTTTGGGCGACAGGTCGCCGTACCCGACCGTGGTCGCGGTGGTGAGGTAGAAGTAGGTGAAATCGACACCCTGAACCAGATGCTCCTCGCCCGCCAGCGTCAGCAGCAGCCAGGAGACGATGTAGTGCGTCAACAGCAGGACGCCAATACCGGCCCAGCCGAATCGTTCGAAGAACACCGAGGCGTGACGCCGAAGTAACAGCAGCAGGGTCATGCGTGCAAATCCATGATTCAGGTTCCCTTCCAGACGGGTCGGAGACGACGACCCGCAATCCACGGCATGCCCTTCAAACCACTCGAGTGGTTTCAGTCCGTAACGCTTTCGAATGCATCAGCCGGGCGACGCCTATTCCCGCCAGCGCACCGGCCAGGTGCGACTCGAACGAAATACCCGGCATCGGGACGAATCCATAGATCAGTCCGCTGTAACCGGCCAGTGCGATCATCGCCAGAAGCAGGCTGACCAGACTGCGCTGATACCACGCACGCGCCAGTAAATAGGTCCACAAGCCGAATATCAAGCCGCTTGCACCGACATGAATGCTGGATCGAGCAAACAGCCACACGAGAATGCCACCCAGCGCACAGATCAACCCTGCAACCCAGGCATAACGCTTCACGCCTTCGGTGGCCACCAGCCAGCTCAGCACCATGAACGGCAACAGGTTGCCAAGCAGATGCCGGAATGAACCATGAATGAAGGGCGCAAAAACGATGCCCTGCAAACCGGAAACCGTGCGCGGAATGATGCCGTACGTGACCAGATTGCCGGACGAGAATGCATTGACGAACTGCACGGCGACCAACAACAGCGACAACGCGAGGATGACCTTCAATCGTGCCGAAAAGCTCATCCGGTCTCCTCGCCTGTCTTCACTCGACGTTTACTGTGCAGGCGTCTGGCTTTTGGCTTTCAGGCGCGCCAGCACGTCATCCGCACCGCCACTTCTGGCGCCAATGCCTGCTTCCTGAAGACGACGCTCCAGATCGCTGCCATTGGACTGACCGGCCAGCTCTTCAGCGGCTTCCAGCTTGGCGTCCTGCTCATCCTGACGCTGCTTGAGGCGGGCCAGCGAACCGACAGCCGTCTCGACCGCGCCGCTCGCGCCACCGGTGGCAGTCGCCGTTGCAACGCGGGCTTTCTGTACGGTTTCGCGCGCTTTGGCCATTTCGACCTGCTGCTTGAGGCTCTTGATGCGCGACTCGGCTTTGGCAACCTGTTCCTGCAGCAGACCGACCTGCTTGCCGAACTGATCTGCCAGTTCCTTTTCCTGATCCCGCAGGGCCTCGATCTCGGCGATCTTGGTGGCGCATTCCACGGCCAGCGCCTCTTCACCCTTGTTCAGGGCCTGCATGGCGCGCCCTTCCCAGTTGGCAATGCTGGTGGCGTGTTCTTCCAGACGCTGTGCCGAAAGCTTGTGCTTGGCCTTGATGGTAATCAGACCGTCGCGAGCCCGGACCAGCGCGCTGTCTGCGTCACGGATTTCCTGGTCCAGGATGCGGATGGCGTTAGCGTCGACAATCGACTCGCCTACTTCGGATGCACCGCCACGGACAGCGGTAACCAGTTTTTTCCAGATGCTTGTTGTCATGAATGCTTTGCTCCTGACAGGGATGTTCAGTAAATGAAGTGATCTTCGAAGGCTTCAGCCGCACGGATCACGTTGTCCGCAAGGGTCAGAATTTCCTGAACAATCACTGTGAGCGAAGACGCGGCGCTCAGTGCGCCAAACAGGCAGTACACTTCCTGACCGTCAGCCAGCTTTTCGATCCCGACCGAAGACAGCGGAAACAGGTCGCGACTGCGCAATACTTCGCCATTGAAAGCGGCGACGTCCTTGATCTTGTTCACTTCGATCAGCGTGGCGTCGGCCAGAATCTGATCGCCCTCGACCGCGATGTAGACAGGCAGATCACCGAAGTCGGCCATGGTCAGCTTGATACCTGCCGCCTCGCCCTCAATGACACCCATCTCGATCCTGCCCTCAGTGACCAGATCCAGTTCGGAAAAGGCTTTTTGCAGAGAGCTGATCGTCCAGTTGGTATTCTCGGTCATGAAATCCTCCAATTTGATCCTGTCACCCAGAAAGGGCTGTCTTAACGCTTTCTCGATTCCCCGCAGGGCATCGACATTCTCGGGCCGAATCCAGAACTCACGCTTGACCAGCCCGGCGTCCTTGAGTCGCTGACGCATTTCACGCATGTAATCGGTAGAGCTTTTCGAAGCCTTGGCCGGGTCGGTTGCGTTGTCGCCCTTGGTTTTGCGAGGCATTGGCGCTTCCCCTAGTTGAGGGCCTTGGAACTGAGACGCAACGTATCAGAAGTTTTCATGCCTGGATATATATCACATGTGAGATTTTTTGTAGGATCTGTCGCCTTGTGACTGCGATAACTGCGCATACAGCCTCGGGCTTGAAACGCCCGGTCACGCAATGCATAAAAAAGGGCCGTCCCCCGCAGCGGACAGCCCTTCTCTTCAGGGTGCCGACACCGCACCCTTCATTGCCTCAGCCTTACTCGGCCAGACTCTTGCTCACCACTTCATACACATCCGGCGACAGTTTGCCGGACGCGAGGATGCGCTCCAGTTCCGCTTTCATCAGTGCCTGACGAGCGCTGTCGTATTTGCGCCAGCGCGTCAGCGGGGCCAACTGGCGGGAGGCGATCTGCGGGTTGAAGCCGTTCAGTTCGATGACCAGATCCGCCAGGAAGCGATAGCCCGAGCCATCCGCTGCATGGAAGTTGATCAGGCTCTGGCCGGCGAAAGCACCGATCAGGGCGCGGACCTTGTTCGGGTTCTTGATGTTGAACGCAGGGTGCTGCATCAGGTCTTTGACCCTTTGCAGACCGCCCGGCTGGTTGCTGCCGGCCTGAACGCTGAACCACTGATCCATGACCAGCGCGTTGTCCTTGAAGTTCTCGGCAAACACGGCCAGCGCCTTGTCCCGCTCCTCGGTGAACGGCGAGTTCACCAGCACGGCCAGTGCAGTCAGGCGCTCGGTCATGTTGTCACTGGTGTCGAACTGGTCGATGGTCGCAGCCAATACCTGCGGCTTGCCGCTGAGCATGAGGTACGACAGCGCGATGTTCTGCAACGCGCGACGGGCGAAATGCTCGGCTTCGGCGACGTAAGGCGTGACTTTCGAGATCTCACGGTTGGCCTGGTAACGCGCCCACAGACCTTCGAACAGACTGTCCGCCAATTGCTGACGGGCGAATTCACGCGCTGCGTGAATGGCTTCGACGTTGGCCACTTCGCTGATTTCAGTCAGGTAAGCCTCGCCCGGCAGCGACAGCATTTCCGCGACCATCGCCTGATCCAGTTGCTCGTCAGCCAGCACGGTGCCCAGTGCAGTCACCAGACGCTGGTCCATGACCAGTGCCTGGCCCTGCTGATGCTGAGCGATCATTTCCTGAAGGACCTGCACCGACAGTTGCTGACCGGCGTCCCAGCGGTTGAAGCCATCGCTGTCGTGCTGCATCAGGAACATCAGTTGATCGCGGTCATAAGGGAAGCTCAGCTTTACCGGCGCAGAGAAGCCGCGCAGCAACGAAGGCAAAGGCTTTTCAGTGACATCGACGAAAGTGAATGTCTGCTCGGCTTCGGTCACCGACAGCACACGCGTGCTGCCAGTGGCTGACGCCTCGCCCGACAGACGCAGCGCCATGTCGTGACCCTGGCTGTCCAGCAGGCCCAGTTCGACCGGAATCACGAACGGCTGTTTCTGATCGCCCGGTTGACCCGGCGTGGTCGGGCAGCTCTGGCGGAAGGTCAGGCTGTAAGTGCCCGCAGCGCTGTCGTAGGACTCGCTGACCGCCAGACGTGGCGTACCAGCCTGGCTGTACCAGCGTTTGAACTGGGTCAGGTCGATGCCGTTGGCATCTTCCATCGCCTTGATGAAGTCGTCGCAGGTCACTGCCTGGCCGTCATGACGCTCGAAGTACAGATCACTGCCCTTGCGGAAGCCTTCGGCACCCAACAGGGTGTGCAGCATGCCGACCACTTCGGAACCCTTCTCGTAAACCGTCAGGGTGTAGAAGTTGGAAATCTCGATGAAGCTGTCAGGACGTACGGCATGCGCCATCGGGCCTGCGTCTTCGGCGAACTGGTGAGTGCGCAGGTAAGCGACGTCCTGGATGCGCTTGACCGTGGCCGAGTTCATGTCGGCGGAGAAGCCGGCGTCGCGGTAAACCGTGAAACCTTCCTTGAGTGACAGCTGGAACCAGTCACGGCAGGTCACGCGGTTGCCTGACCAGTTGTGGAAGTATTCGTGGGCCACGATGGCCTCGACGCGCTGGTGAGCGGCATCGGTCGCGGTCTCGGCACGGGCCAGCACGGCGCTGGAGTTGAAGATGTTGAGACCCTTGTTCTCCATCGCGCCCATGTTGAAGTCGTTGACGGCGACGATCATGAAGATGTCCAGGTCATACTCGCGACCGTAGGTCTCCTCGTCCCAGCGCATGGACTTCTTCAGGCTGTTCATGGCGTGCTGGCACTTGTCGATGTTTTCCGGCTCAACGTAAATGCGCAGGGTCACGACCCGCTCGCTCATGGTGGTGAACGTGTCCTCGACACACCACAGATCGCCCGCAACCAGCGCGAACAGGTAAGCCGGCTTCATGAACGGGTCTTCCCAGGTCGCCCAGTGACGACCATCTTCTTCCTCGCCGCTGGCAACCGGGTTGCCGTTGGAAAGCAGGATCGGGAAGCTGTGCTTCTCGGCACTGACAGTCGTGGTGAACTTGCTCATCACGTCAGGGCGGTCAAGGTAGTAGGTGATCTTGCGAAAGCCCTCGGCCTCGCACTGGGTGCAGAACATGCCGCTGGACTTGTACAGGCCTTCCAGTGCGGTGTTCGTTTCCGGGTGGATGCGCACGGTACTGTCGACAGTGAACCGCTCAGACTTGGGGTGCAGGGTCAGGTGGTCTTCGGTCAAATGGTAATCGGCCGCCGTCAGTTCGACGTCGTCCATGTTCACCGAAAGCAGCTCAAGGTGCTGACCGTCCAGCACCAGCGGCGGCAGACCTGCACCGCGTGCGGGGTTACGGCGCATGACGAGTTGCGCATGGACCAGCGAATGATCGTCGAACAGTTCGAACGTCAGGTTCGTCTCGTCGATGAGGTACTCGGGCGCCTGATAATCCTTCAGGTAGATCATGGTCGGTTGTTCGGTGCGCATGCTGGAATCCTTTTACTGATGCACGGCCATTTGATAAGCCGTGTATTTGCGAATATTGATCACGCCGGTATCGAAGATCAGGTATTGGCCTTTGATCCCGAGCAGTGTGCCCTCGGCAATCGGGTTCTTGTCCAGGTTGAAGCTCACGATCTTGGTCGGATACGCCTCGACCGGATAACGAAACTCGACGGGCTCGGCGTCATGAAGTAATTGGATGGCTTGCAGACCGAATCGTTCTTGCAATCCCAGCAGGCCCGCGCCGCAGGTTTCGAACAGCGCCTGACGGATGGCCTTGAGGTCCACCGGCTGGGCGTCGCCCTTGAGCAAGGCACGCCAGTTGGTGCGATCGGCCACCTGACTGCGCAGCAGGTCTTCGACAAAGCCCGATTGCTGACGCGTGGCAACGCGCAGAATCGGCAGCGCCTGACTCGCCCCTTGATCCAGCCAGCGGGTCGGCAGTTGGGTGGAACGTGTGATGCCCACCTTCACGCCCGACGAGTTGGCCAGGTAGACAATGTGGTCAGTCATGCAGAACTGCTCGCCCCACGAAGGATCGCGGCAGGTGCCTTGATCGTGGTGGCATCTTTCCGGGCTCATGATGCAGACGTCGCACTGCGCCAGCTTGAGCATGCACGGGTAGCAATAACCCTGACTGTAGCTGGACTTGGTCTTGCGACCGCAGTGGCTGCAATGGATCGCACCCAGAAATTCCAGCCTGACCGTCTTGCCGATCAGCGGGTTGACGGCGATTTCAGTGTCGCCCAGCCGAAAGGCGTACTGCACCAGCGACGAATCGTCCTGGCGCACGGACATCTTGTTGACGGCGCCACGTCCGATCTCGATCAATGGATGGCATCCGACTTGAACAGGATATTGGGCACCGGTGCTGACTTGGACGAGCATTCCTGCGGGCCCATGTAACCAGTGCGCTGGTCCTCAGGCAGGTTCTGCGCTTCCCAGGCGATCAACGCCTGCAGCGACAACTCGCGCTGCTCCTGGGTCAGCTTGCGACCGTCGGACCATTTGCCGATTTCCACGGCCAGTTTCAGGCTCTCGTAGATATCCGGGGTGATGTTTTCAATCATTTCTACAAAAGACGACATGGCGCACTCCAGAAAATAGCGGGCAATTCTAGGCCTTGCGGCGCGCAAGCGCACCACCCAGCAGGCCGGTGACACAACCGATGATCAGGCCGCCGACGTGGGCACCGTTGGCGATCTCGCCAAAACCGAGCATGCTCACCAGACCGGACATGCATAGCGCCAGCCAGACCAGCATCATCACCAGCACGCCGCGCGGCAGGCGATAGACAGGATTGGGCGCCAGCATCTGGAAAATCCAGCAATGGCCGAGCAGACCGTAAAGCACACCGGATAACCCACCGAACAGACTCGGACCTGATGACAGGTACTGAACATAGTTGGAGACAGCCGAGAACAACAGCGTCAGACCCAGCAAGTGCCAACTGCCCTGACGAATCTCGATCCGCCGCCCCAGCTCCCAGTACCACATGCCGTTCATGGCCAGGTGCAGGATGCCAAAGTGAATCAGCATCGGCGATACGATCCGCCACCACTGACCACTGGCCAGGGTCTCGTCCAGCGGCAGGAAGGTGGCGTAATCGCCCTGGACCCGGAAGTCCAGAAACGTCAGCCAGCGAATGGCTTCCAGATTGTCGCCCAGCAACGTCAGGCCGGCGACGAGCAACGTGACCAGCAGCACCAGGGCCGTCACCGGGCAACGCCGTAACTGATGCATCAGGCCCGGACCGCCGGTGAGCGGTTGCGCAGTGCTGCCGGGCAATTGAAAGGCTTCGTCGCCCTGGGGGAAGCGCTCGTACAGTTCGCGCACTTCCTGCGCCAGGTCTGTGGAGTCCGGCACCCAGAGCACTTGCTCCCCCACTTCTTCACTGACCCGGTGCGGAATCTGCAGACGGTGCAACAGGCTGACGAAACCGCTCAGGTCAGCGTTCAACGGCAAGCGCAGGGCTGCAACAGGACTCATCGTGAAACCTCGGGACGCTGTACATCGACCCAGACGAACTTGTCCGGATCGATTTGTGTTTCCTGATCCAGCCGGTAGGCGACCAGTTTGCCGTAGAGCACGGCGCTGTAATCCAGACAGGCCAGATTCGGGCGTATGGGGGCAGGAATGCCGCTGCGCCAGTAATGGCCGACGAACAGCATCGGCTCGTCAATGCCATAACGTAGCAGTGCGTTCTTTTCGGAAGTGGACAGCGGGGTTTTGGCCACGCCCTCCGGCAACGCGTCGGGCTGGAAGACAATATCGCCATAGGTTTGCGGATCGTCTTCCCAGAATTTGGTGCGGAAAAAGGCACGGGTCAGGCCGTCTCCACCGGTCAGGGTAAGGCCATGCGGCAGGCGCATGTCAGTGCCGCGCAGCAGGCGATTGAACACGTTGCTGGCAAAACTGCCGGGCACGGCCGACGCCTGGACGAAGTGTTTATCGATGCAACCGGTGCCGTGCAGGCCGCGCAGCGGGTCGATCAGGGTCGCATCCCAGCAGGCATGCACCACCCGGAAACGCCCTGCATCAAGGTACAGCGGCAATTCGTAGAACCACTCGACGAAGGCTTTCCACTCATCGGGATGCTGCTCGAACTGCGCCAGCGTCTCACCGATCAGCTTGGCGTGGCGCGGCGTGTGCTCACGCACGAAACGGTGGCCGCTTTCCGGCAGCGCTGGCGTCATCCAGCCCAGTGCATTGAACTCATGATTACCCATGATGCAATACGCCTGACCGGCCTGGACCATGTCGTGAACAATATGCAGCGATTCGCGGATGCGAGGGCCGCGGTCGATGATGTCACCGAGAAAGATCGCGATGCGCTCGGGGTGGCGCCACACGCCAGCCTGCAGGCGGTAACCGAGAAGCTCCAGCAGATGCTCCAGGGTATGAGCACACCCATGCACGTCACCGATCAGATCGTAGCCACGCGCCGGATCGATCATCAGTCGCCTCCAGCACCAAGCCGGCTGCCCCAGCCGAGCTTGGTGCGGCAGACTTCGTAATAGTTATGGTCCAGAGGATGAATCAGGCGCAGCTTCTGCGGTTTCTTGCTGACCGTGATGGTGTCGCCGGGCGCACAAGTGAAATGGTTCTGCCCGTCGCAGGACACTTGCGGGTAAATGGTCATGTCCTTGGCCACCACGATTTTCAACTCACTGTTGCCATCGACCACAATGGGGCGACCGGACAAGGTGTGCGGATACATCGGCACGATGACGATGGCGTCGAGCTTGGGGTGCATGATCGGCCCGCCCGCCGACAAGGCGTAGGCGGTCGAGCCGGTCGGGGTGGCAACGATCAGGCCGTCGGCCTTCTGGCTGCACACGAACTGGCCGTCGATGTAGATCTCGAACTCGATCATCCGTGTGGATTTGCCGGGATGCAGCACCACGTCATTGAGCGCGTCGCCCTGCCCGATCGCTTCGCCATGACGACGCACCTCGGCCTGCAGCAGAAAGCGGTTTTCGACCAGATAATGCCCGTCCAGCACTTCGGCGCACTTGACCTCAAGCTCGTCGGGACGGATGTCGGTCAGGAACCCCAGGCTGCCTCGGTTGATGCCCAATACAGGGACGTTGTGCCTGGCCAACGCTCGGGCGGCGCCCAGCAGACTGCCGTCGCCGCCGACCACGATCACCATGTCGCACACTTCACCGAGCATCTTGCGCGACGATGTCTGCAGGCCATGACCGGGCAGCACTTCGGCAATGGTCTCTTCAAGGATGACGTGAAGGTGCCGGTCCAACAGGAATTTCTTGAGTCGGCGCACGGTATCGAGCACCTGGACACTGCCCAGGCGGCCGATGATGCCGATATTGCGAAATTGCTCCATGAGACTCCTGCTGCGGGTTCGAGACGGCTTGGAAAAGGGGATTATGGGCGAAAGCACCACGCAGCGGCAAACGGACGTGCAGCATCAGGCGCCGTTTCAGGGCTCTACGCCGGGAGATGGCACCCACTCTTGCATCTGATCACGCTCAGCGCCAGGGCAACCCGCCGTTGAGTCAACCAGAGGCAGGTTTTTCCAAAAGGCCATGTCCTTGCCTGCCCCCTTGGCCTGATACAGGTTGATGTCCGCCGTCTTGAGCACTTGAAAAGCAGTTGACTGGGCGTCGATTTCTGCCAGCCCTGCGCTGCAGGTGAAGGGATAACCGTTCGCTGCCTGCCTGATGGAATCCAGAAGCCGGTTCACATAGTTGCGCGCCTCGTGTTCGTTGCAGACTGGCAGGATCACGCCGAACTCCTCCCCACCCAGACGGCCATACGCGAGACTGCCCGCGGTTCTTTTCAGGCATGAAGCCATGCATCGCAGCACTTCATCACCGGCATCATGGCCGGACTCGTCGTTGATCCGCTTGAAGTCATCGATATCCAGCATCAGAAAGTAACCGGCACTCCGGGCTGCCAGATGCTCTTCCAAAGCCTCCATCAGGGCGCGACGATTCAATATATCCGTCAAATGATCGATCAATGACAGTTCGCGAAAACGGCTTTCCAGTGACAGTACGTTTCGAATCGTGCGGGTATAAGTGTGATTGAGCAGAATGCCGAGGCTCGTCGATGCAATAAACAACAGCGCGATGAATATATAAGCGACCGTACCGGGCTCAATACCTTGCGCCGGAGAGAGAATAATCCAGGACAGCATTGTCACCAGCACATAATCCCGGGTATAGACCATCAATAATGTCGATCCGAGAATAATCATCACCGCAATCGGCAATGCCCAATTGATGCCCATGGCACTGTTCAACTGACTGGCTCTGGCAAAACAGCAGGCGACCACGACCACGAAGAGAACGCTTGCCAGCCGCCAGACCTTGAAATGTCTGGCGCGGCATTGCACGGCGCAGATCGAAAGAAGCCCAAGGGTAAGCACGACCTCCAGAGCGCCATAATGAACGCCTGGCGTCACCAACAGAACAATGACCCAACACAGGATCGCCAGACATTGCGCCAATGCAACGGCGGGAGAGAGAAGATTTTTTATACGGGCCTGCATTTCACGGTTCATTGAAAACTCCAGGCCTTCCAAACCCTGCCATGACAAAGATTGCCACCTTCACCGCACCCGACTGTTAACAACAAAATGGGCTTTCAAATCGGTTGCAATTCAACGCCTGATTACAAACTCGTATTAAAATGCCAGCACCAAGATATGCCTGTCATTGTGACGACGCAATGATCGTCCTGTCAGAAGTGACAGCGTGATAGCGAATTGATCGCTTGCGTTTTGAAAAGTATTGGCCTGATGCCTGAGAAAACACTCGACCTGTCAGACCCGACTCAGGCTATTCTCGATACATGACTTTATTTCCCGACCTGATCGACCTTCCACGTCAGTTGCGACACCCTGAGGTGCGCGACCTTGCGTGGGTCATTCTGGCGCCGCCCATGCTGGACGCCACGCCCTGGCCGCAACGCCATCCGCTGGCCGGAAGCGAGTGGGTCGAGGCGCCACAACGACTGGCCGACTTCCTGCGCAAACTGGATCAGGACAGCCAGGAGCTGGAGCACTGGATTGCGCAGGCTTCCACTCGCCGTCTGGGCCGTTATTACGAAAGACTCTGGCAATTTGCAGTGCAGCACGCACCGGGCGTAGAGATCATAGCCGCCAACCTGCCGATCCGGCTGGACGGTCAGACGCTGGGGGAGCTGGACATGCTGCTGCGCGACCGCGACGGCGTGCATCACGTGGAGCTGGCGATCAAGCTGTATCTCGGGCCGCAGGACGGCGGCGGCAGCGACCCCGCGCAATGGCTCGGTCCTGGCTGTCACGATCGGCTGGACCGCAAGCTTGCGCACCTGAGCCAGCATCAACTGCCGATTTCCTCACGCCCGGAAAGCCGCTCGACGCTGGCAGCGCTTGGCGTCGAGGCCTTCAACGCCGAACTGTGGCTGGGCGGGTATCTGCTTTATCCATGGCCGGGATCTGCCGATCCGCCTGCGGGAGCGCATCGGCAACATTTGAAGGGTCGCTGGCTGCATCAGCGCGACTGGGAGCGGTTCATGACGTTGAACGCATCAGATCGCTGGCAACCGCTGCCCCGCCACGCCTGGCTGGCACCGGCGCATTACCGGCAAGCGTGGAGCAATCAACAGTTGCAGGACTGGCTGATACAACTCGATCCGCTGGCCCCGGCGCAACTGCTGGTGCGTCTGACCGAAAACGCCGAAGGTGAATGGGAGGAAGCCGAGCGATTGTTTCTGGTGTCAGACCTGTGGCCAAACCTGGCCGACACCAGCCACCCGCTCAACCCAATCGCAGTGCCAGCGCCGCCAGTGTGATCAGCAACACCGGCAGGGTCAGCACGATGCCGACCTTGAAGTAATAACCCCAGCCGATAGTGATGCCCTTGCGTTGCAGCACATGCAGCCACAGCAGGGTTGCCAGACTGCCGATCGGGGTGATTTTCGGTCCCAGGTCGCTGCCGATCACGTTGGCGTAAATCATCGCTTCCTGAATGGCACCGGTCGCATGACTGCCTTCAATGGACAACAGACCGATCAGGACCGTTGGCATGTTGTTCATGATCGACGACAGGAACGCAGTCATCACCCCCGTCCCCATCGCAGCGCCCCAGATACCGTAACCGGCAAACCAGTCCAGCAGGCTGGCCAGGTAGCCGGTCAGTCCGGCGTTACGCAGGCCATAAACCACGAGGTACATGCCCAGCGAAAACACCACGATGTGCCAAGGCGCTTCCTTGATGACCTTGCGCGTGGAAATGGTGTGGCCCTTGGCGGCAATGCCCAGCAACAGTACCGCGCAGGTCGCCGAAATTGCGCTGATCGGGATCCCCAGCGGCTCGAGTGCAAAACAGCCCACCAGAAGAATCAGCAACACCCACCAGCCGGCCATGAAGGTCGCCCGGTCCTTGATCGTGGTTTCCGGTTTATCAAGCTGGTCAGGATCGAAGTCACGCGGGATGTCACGACGAAAATACAGCATCAATACCGCCAGCGTGGCCGCAACGCTGACCAGATTGACCGGCACCATGACCGCCGCATATCGATTGAAGCCGATCTTGAAATAGTCCGCCGACACGATATTTACCAGGTTCGATACCACCAGGGGCAGGCTCGCAGTGTCGGAAATGAACCCGGCGGCCATGACGAACGCCAGGGTCGAGGCCGGGGAAAAGCGCAGCGCCAGCATCATTGCGATCACGATCGGCGTCAGAATCAGCACCGCACCGTCGTTGGCAAACAGCGCCGACACCAGCGCGCCGAACAGCACGAAGAACGCGAACAGACGCCGCCCCTTGCCATTGCCCCACCGCGCCACGTGCAGCGCAGCCCAGGAAAAGAAACCCGCCTCATCCAGCAGCAAAGTGATGATGATCAGCGAAATGAAAGTGGCCGTGGCATTCCAGATGATGCCCCACACCACCGCAATATCACTGAGGTGAACCACGCCGGTCAGCAACGCCAGACCTGCCCCGAGCACTGCGCTCCAGCCAACACTGAGCCCTTTGGGCTGCCAGATGACGAGCGTGATGGTGAACAGGAAAATCAGCGTTGCTATCAGCATTATTTAGTCCGGGGCAGAAAGATCGCGAGAATGCCAAGCAGCGGCAGGTACGAACACAGGTTGTAAACGAAGAGAATGCCGTGGCTGTCGGCCAGACTGCCGAGCAAGGCTGCGCCGATGCCGCCGAAGCCGAACATCAGGCCGAAGAAAAGCCCGGCGATCATGCCGACGTTGCCAGGCACCAGTTCCTGTGCGTAGACCACGATGGCCGAGAACGCCGACGCCAGCACAAAGCCGATGATCACGCTCAGCACGCTGGTCCAGAACAGGTCTGCATAAGGCAGTGCCAGGGTAAAAGGCGCGGCACCGAGGATCGAGAACCAGATGACCGCCTTGCGCCCGATCCTGTCGCCAATCGGACCGCCGAAGAACGTCCCCGCTGCCACCGCGCCCAGAAACAGGAACAGGTGCAACTGCGAGCTGGCTACGGACAGGTCAAACTTCTCGATCAGGTAGAACGTGAAATAGCTGGTCAGGCTGGTCATGTAAAAGAACTTGGAGAACACCAGAAACGCCAGCACACCCAGCGAGGCAATCACTCGCCCTCTCGACAGACCGTGAGTCGCAGCTTGCCCGGCCTTAAGCTTGAACAGGTTCAGGTGCGCGCGATACCAACGGCTGATCGCGTAAAGCAAACCCAGGGAAAACAGTGCGAACAGACCGATCCAGGCCACATTGCCCTGCCCGAACGGGATGATGATCGCCGCCGCCAGCAACGGTCCAAATGCCGACCCGGTATTGCCACCGACCTGAAACGTCGATTGCGCCAGCCCGTAACGTCCGCCCGAGGCCAGTCTCGCGATACGCGAGGCTTCCGGGTGGAAGGTGGACGAACCGATGCCGATCAGCGCGGCGGCGAGCAGAATCAGCGCGAAAGTGCCGGCCATCGACATCATCACGATGCCGATCAGGGTGCAGATCGAACCCACCGGCAACACCAGCGGGTTGGGATGACGATCCGTGTAATAGCCGACCCACGGCTGCAACAATGACGCAGTGATCTGAAACGTCAGAGTGATCAGGCCGATCTGGGTGAAGCTCAGGTCATAGCTGGCCTTGAGCATCGGATAGATCGACGGCAGGATCGCCTGGATCAGGTCATTGATCAGGTGCGCGAGGGCAACGGCACCAATGATGCGCATCACCAGCGGGCTGGATTGTGGGGTTGTCGTGGCCGTCGCCGCACCTGGCTGAGCACTGGTCGCCATGGGATTCATCCATAAAAGATTTTCGGGTGTCCCCGGACGGATGATTACAAGATGTGTCACGCGTACCAGGGCGCGCCAATGTGCCATTTTTCAGGGCAGGAGTGCCACGTTTTGTTGCGTTTTTGTAAACCGGTTCAGCCAGCGGTGCGGATAAGGCTTTTGATAGCGATCGTGCCAATGCCTTGCGTTGGCACGTCGCTCGGGACGCTCTGCGTCCCGATTGATCGGCGGGATGTACCTGCGCATACACCGTGAAGCGGAGCGTTACGGGAGGCATGCCCATGCGCAGCGATGGGCAAACGAGGCGTCATGCATGCGTCTGAGCTGAACCAATGGCTGCCTCATTATCCGCAACCGCCACATCATGCAACGAAACCCTGGAAGTCTCGGGCAAGGCCAGACCACCCACCATCGCCATTACCGCCACGGCGATCAGGTAGAACGCCGGTGACAGGTTGCTGCCGGTCGTGCTGATCAGCCAGGTGGCCACCAACGGAGCAGTGCCGCCAAACAGTGTGTAGGCCATGTTGTAAGTGATGGCCGACGCGGTGTATCGCGTGCGGGTCGGAAATATCTCTGACAGCAGCGCTGCCGTGACCACGCCACACAGCACCGCGCCGACTGCCAACAGCATGACGCCGATCACTGAAGCTGCGAACGAGCCGGAGCTGGCCATCAAAAACGATGGAAACACCACCAGCATCAACAGAATGCAGGCGGTGGCCATCGTGACGCGACGCCCTACCCGATCAGAATAGGCGCCTGCCAGCGGGCAGATCGCTGCGGCGAACGCCAGGGCAATCAGCGACACCAGCAACGCGGATGCTCGACTCAAACCGCCCGCCACCTGCAAATAGGTCGCGAAATAGGTGGTGAACATATAGAACGACAACGCCGTCAGCGACACGAACGCGCCCAGGCAGCAAATCGCGCCTGCATGATTGCGCAGGGTGTCCTTGAGCGGTGAGTGGGCGACCGCGTGCTCCTTGGTGACCGCCTGAAACGCCGGAGTTTCATCCAGTTTCCAGCGCAGGTACAAGCCCACCAGCCCAAGCGGCGCAGCGATCAGGAACGGCAGACGCCAGCCCCAGCTGCCCATGGCTTCAGAGGACAACGAGGCCTCGAGCGCATAAGCCACCACGGCCGCCGCCGCGAAGGCGGAAAAGGTCGAAACCGGCACGAAGCTGCCGTACCAGGCGCGTTGCGTACGCGGAGCATGCTCCATCAGGTAGGCGCAGGCTCCGGCGTATTCTCCACCGGCCGAAAAACCTTGAGCGCAGCGAATGATGGTCAAAAGAATCGGTGCGGTCACTCCGATAGCGGCGTATGTGGGCAGCAAACCGATCAGGGTCGTTGCCGCCGCCATCAGCAGAATGGTCATGGCCAGCGTCCGCTTGCGGCCTATCCGATCGCCCAGCATGCCGAAAAAGATGCCGCCCAGCGGCCTGAACGCGAACGCCACGGCAAATACGGCGAAGGTTTTCAACAGCGCTGCGCTGGTGTCGCCGCTGGGGAAGAACTGCAAGGCGATGGTGGTGGCCAGAAAGCCATAGACGGCAAAGTCGAACCATTCGACAAAGTTGCCAATGGCGGCCGCCACGATGACTTTTCTCAGCGTGGCAGGATCGACGTGTTCTGCGGCGGTAGTTGTCATGCTGACCTCGGCGTATGGATCTTGAATGGATCGATTATCGAGACAGTGACCCGGACACCTCAGTCCAGAACAGTCATCCGCATAGTCAGGGCCGACGCCTCGGCGCATACAAGTACAGTTTTCATGCCAAAGGCTCTGGCACGGGCTTTAATCCCATCGCACGCCTGCCCTGCAACCCACCGGTATGGACAAAAACCAGGCGGGTGCCGGTTTTGAAGCGGCCAGCCAGCACTTCGTCATGCAGCGCCAGCAAGGCTTTGCCCGTATAAAGTGGCTCAAGCGGTACACCACCGTGTGCTTCACTGTGATCCATGAACTCCAGCAGGAGCGCATCCGTTCTGGCAAACGCGCCTCGGCTGGCATCAAGCAACTGCCAGCGGGACGGGTCATCAGTAACCAGTGCCGCAATGTTCTGTGCCACGCCATGATCATCCGGCACCGCCATCGCGCCATACACCGGGTGGATACCCTGCTCGGCAATGACCAGTCCGGCCAGCGTTGTGCCGGTCCCGGCGGCCAGCCACCAGCCGTGGTAATCGTCCCAGCCCGATTGCGAGAGCTGGCTGCGAACCAGCGACAACAGCCGCGCGCAGCCTTCGGTCCCCGGCAAACCGCCACCGCCTTCAGGAATCGGATACAGCTCTGGATAACGCGCCTGCCAGGGAAGCCAGAAATCAGCCGCATGCCGCTCGCGATAACCGGCGTAACCGAGCCAGTGCAACTGCATACCGAACGCCTGCAAGTCGAGCACAGTTGGCGTTTCCTGCGGATGACCGCGCAACAGGCCTGCGGTCGGGAAACCAAAGCGCTTGCCCGCTGCGGCCAGTGCATGAAGATGATTGGAATGAGCGCCGCCCAGGCTGATCGCACCGGTTGCCCCGACGCGAACGGCCCGAGTCAGGTGCCCGATCAGCTTGAACCATTTGTTGCCGCTGATCAGTGGATCGATGAGATCCAGACGCAGGATCGCCACCTCGACCCCGGCCTGTTGCAGCCAGTCGAAGTCGAGGGTTTCAAGCGGTGCAACGGGCTGCCAGTCAAGGGCGTCACGAATCATGGTCAAGGCCGGTTATGGAACGGGCCGCAGTTTACCTGCCCGCGTGCGATGTCACAGCCCGGCGGCCAGTCGCGAGCCCTGGTCGATGGCCCGCTTGGCATCCAGTTCGGCAGCCACATCCGCGCCGCCGATCAGGTGTACGGTCTGCTTCGCCGCGACCAGATCGTCGTACAGTTCGCGCAGCGGGTCCTGCCCGGCGCAAATCACAATGTTGTCCACCGGCAGCAACTTTTCTTCTCCTTCTTCGCCAATGCGGATATGCAAACCGGCCTCGTCGATTTTCAGGTACTGAACGCTGTTGAGCATCTGCACCTGCTTGTTCTTCAAGCCGGTGCGATGAATCCAGCCGGTGGTCTTGCCCAGACCGTCGCCAACCTTGGAGCTCTTGCGCTGCAACAGGAAAACCTGACGCGCCGGCGCATGGACTTCCGGCTTGATCCCCGCAACGCCACCGCGCGCTTCCAGAGTGGTATCAATGCCCCACTCCTTCCAGAACGCCTCGCGGTCCAGGCTCGTGGCGACACCCTGATGCACCAGGTACTCCGACACGTCGAAACCGATGCCACCCGCCCCGATCACTGCCACGCTGCGCCCTACCGGCTTGCGCTGCAGGATCACGTCCAGATAGCTGAGCACCTTCGGGTTGTCGATACCAGGAATAGCCGGTGTACGCGGAGCGATGCCGGTGGCCAGGATGATGTCGTCAAAACCTGCGCCCAACAGATCCTGCGCCGTCACACGAGTATTCAAACGCAAGTCGATACCGGTGTTTTGCACCTTGTGAGTGAAATAGCGCAGGGTTTCGGAGAATTCTTCCTTGCCCGGAATGCGTTTGGCGATGTTGAACTGGCCGCCGATTTCGCTGGCCGAATCGAACAGGGTCACCTGATGTCCACGCTCGGCAGCCACCGTGGCCGCTGCCAGCCCTGCCGGGCCTGCGCCGACCACGGCGATCTTCTTGATCTGGCGGGCGGGCAGATAATTGAGTTCGGTTTCGTGACAGGCACGCGGATTGACCAGGCAACTGGTCAACTTGCCGCCGAAGGTGTGGTCCAGACAAGCCTGATTGCAGCCGATGCAGGTGTTGATCAGCTCCGCATGCCCGGCCGCAGCCTTGTTGACGAATTCCGGATCGGCCAGGAACGGTCGCGCCATGGACACCATGTCCGCATCGCCCTCACTGAGAATCCGCTCGGCGACTTCCGGGGTATTGATCCGATTGGTGGTGATCAGTGGAATGCTCACCGAACCGCGCAGCTTGGCCGTGACCTTGCTGAACGCGGCGCGCGGGACCTTGGTGGCGATGGTCGGAATCCGCGCTTCGTGCCAGCCGATGCCCGTGTTGATAATCGTCGCGCCCGCCTGTTCGACCGCCTTGGCCAGTTGCACGATTTCCTGCCAGGTGCTGCCGCCTTCGACCAGATCCAGCATCGACAGGCGGAAGATGATGATGAAGTTCGGGCCGACGGCCTGGCGCACCCGCGTCACGATCTCGACCGCCAGACGCATGCGGTTTTCGTAACTGCCGCCCCAGCGGTCGGTGCGGTGATTGGTATGCGCGGCCAGGAACTGATTGATGAAGTAACCTTCCGACCCCATGATCTCGACGCCGTCATAGCCTGCGCTCTGAGCAAGCATCGAGCAGGTCACGAAATCGCTGATCTGTTTTTCGATGCCCTCTTCGTCCAGTTCGCGCGGTTTGAACGGGTTGATCGGTGCCTGAATCGCACTGGGCGCGACCTGCTTGCGGCTGTATGCATAGCGTCCGGCATGCAGAATCTGCAGGCAGATCTTGCCACCTGCCTCGTGGACCGCCTGGGTCACGACGCGATGCTGCCCGGCTTCTTCCGGAGTCGTGAGTTTGGCCGCGCCGTCGTAGACGCCGCCTTCTTCGTTCGGCGCGATGCCACCCGTCACCATCAGGCCTACACCGCCCTGTGCACGCTCGGCAAAGTACGCCGCCATGCGCTCGAAACCGCCTGGCTTCTCTTCAAGGCCGGTGTGCATCGAGCCCATCAGGCTGCGGTTGCGCAGCGTGGTGAAGCCCAGATCCAGCGGGGCCAGCAGATGCGGGTAATGAGCAGCAGTCATGGCGGAGCTCCATCGTTTCAATCACGGGTAGATGAGGGCCTCTGCGTGCCCTCTTCATCAAGATCCTGCGGACCTGTATGGCGCAACAGTAAAGAGCCACCCAATCACACTCAATGACCGAAAGTGACAAGTTATTGATCCAAACGCGCAGCACCCCTTGGCAAGCGCCGGGTGTAGTCCTACCCTAGTCGACAATTTCATCAAGGCAGCCGTGCGCCCCTCTTATGCGTAAATTCTTTGCCACTTGCCTCATCCTGGTGAGCCTGGCCAGCCTTGTCAGTTACGCGCTCTGGACCGAGCAGCGCCCCATGGGGCATTACCTGTCGGATCTGCGCATCCGCCTGGCCATCAATGAAGGACAACCCGGCGAGCGGGGAAACCTGCTGGGCATCGAGCCCGAGCTGTTTCCCACTGATTATCAGGACCTGTCGCACCTGCATCGCAAACTCGCGGCCTATCTGCAGCAGGCGCGTGACCATGGGCTGATCAACGCCCGGACCATCGTTGTGCTGCCTGAGCACATCGGCACCTGGTTGTATGCCAGCGGTGAGAAGAACCAGTTCTATCAGGCGTCCACCGTGGACGAGTCCATGGACTGGCTGGCCTGGAGCAATCCTTTGAAATTCGTCACGGCGATGCTCGGCGCCGAGGGCGAAAAGCGCCTGGACGATGCACGCTTGCGGATGAAGGCACGCTCCATGGTGCGCGATTACCAGACCGTTTTCGGCGGGCTGGCCAGAGAGTTCGAAATAACGCTGGTGGCAGGCTCCATCGTGCTGCCAAACCCTCGCGTGGAAGACGGACAACTGCAGATTGGCAGCGGTGCCCTGTACAACAGCAGCGTGACCTTTGGCAGTGACGGCAAACCGCTGGGCCAGCCCCAACGCCAGCTGTATGCAAGTCGCTACCAGAAGCGCTACGTCAAGGCGGCAGGCAACGCTCAGGTCAACGTGATCGACACACCTGCCGGTCGACTGGGCATCCTCATCGGCACCGACAGCTGGTATCCGGATAACTACACCCGGATGAATCAGCAAAACGCTGAACTGATCGTCGTGCCTGCCTTTGTAAACGGGAGGAACAGTTGGTCGAACCCGTGGCATGGCACCCGCACGCACGATACGCCAACACTGGATCTCAAGCCCGGCAGCCTGAGCGAACGCGAAGCCTGGCATCGCCTGACCCTGATCGCACGTGAACCACACAGCACGGCCAGAGCCGGTATCAGCGTGTTCATGCGCGGGCAATTCTGGAATCAGGGCACTTCCGGTCAAAGCTTTGTCAGCCACAGCGGTCAGATCATTGCCGAGCAGCCGGTTGAAAACAACGTTAACGACGGCGCCCGCCTGATCAACATCTGGCTCTGAACATGCCGAACCTGACCTTGCGCCTGGGTGATCTGTCGGTAGGTTTTGTCCAAAACCTGACGGACGCTGTACGCAGTTTCGGGCACGATCCCGACCTGCTGCTCGAACAATACGGTCTGGATGCAACCCGTCTGGGCGAAGCCGGTGCACGGCTGTCGATCCCGCGCTATATGCGGCTGGGCCACGCCGCCATTCAGCTTACCGGTCAACCGGGGCTGGGGCTGCGCATGGGAGAACTGAGCAGGCTCGGCCAGGCAGGGCTCGCCGGCGTCACCGCCGCCCAGGCACCGAATGTGCGCGAGGCTGCCCGCACGATGATCCGCTTCGAGCCTCTTTACGGCGCAAACTATCGAGGCCAGTCGAGCTTTCACGAAGACGCTGGCGGAGCCTGGATACGCTTCTACTCGATCAGTCCCTATAACAGTTACAACCGCTTTGTCGTGGACTCGATCCTGAGCGGCTGGATCACACAACTCTCGTCGCTGGCTGGCAGCCGACTGCATGCTCAGCGGGTGGAAATCGAGTTCGAAGCACCTGACTACGCAGCGCAGTACGCACACCTGAGCGACAGCCCGATTGCGTTCGGTGCGACCACCAATCAGCTTCGGCTGAGTCAGGACAGCCTGGCCATGAAAAACCCCGATCATTGCCCAAGCACCTGGCGGCATCTGCTGCAACTGTGTGAGAAGGAACTGGATCAGTTGACCCGCACACGTAGTCTGCGGGAACGCATCACTCAGTTGCTGGGCCCCTTACTGAGCGGGGCAAGAGAACCGGATCTGGAGGAAGTGGCAGCACGGTTGAAGCTGCCGACATGGACGCTGCGCCGCAAGCTGGCCGAAGAAGGCACCCGTTTTCGCGCCATCCTGAATGACACGCGACGTGACTTGGCGATGACCTATATTCGCGACACTGAACTGGCGTTCGGGGAGATTGCCTATCTGTTGGGTTTTGCGTCGGCCGAAGCCTTTCAACGTGCGTTCAAACGCTGGAACGGACAGACTCCGGGGGAGTTCCGCCGTAGCCAGCGCCGAAGTGCCTGACGCCCTTCACAGTTCGGTAGCGTCGTCGGCCGGCTCTACCGGGTCCAGTTCCGACGCACGATATTCGAGCAGTTCTTCCTGATATTCATCCATTTCTTCGCCCTCCGGCTGGTTGAGTCTTGCGGTGATTTTTACTGCGGTCAGTAAAGCTGGAATAACTGACCGCTGGATCAACATTAAAGTGCCAATGTGAAATAAAAATGTTGATGCCCATCAATAAACGAAAAGGCTGACGGGATCTTCAGACGCAGGACGTCTTGAGGTATGGGCAATCAAGTCTTGACTTCATTGCCCCGGCCGCCCTAACCTCGGCGACATGAACCTCATCCAGCAAAACGTCGACCAGATTATTATTACCGTCATTCCAGTCATGGCGGGTTAGCCGACGTTTGCAAAAAAACCCGCCCTGGTGGCGGGTTTTTTTCTGCCTCCAGAGCCACTGAATGCTCAACAGGAGTCAGACATGATCGCTATCCATCGCTCTATCGCCCTTATTGCAGCCGCGCATTTGATCGTTGCGTATTCCTGCAACGCCTCCTGCAAAACAACGACCTGCAAGGACACGACGCGATGAGTCATGGCCAGCCTGATCTGCTCAATCACTATGCCCGCAAGATCCTCACCTCACGTGTCTACGACGTCGCCATCGAGACCCCGCTGCACGGCGCGCGTCAGCTGTCCGAGCGACTGGGCAATCAGATCCTGCTCAAGCGCGAAGACCTGCAACCGGTGTTCTCGTTCAAGATTCGCGGCGCTTACAACAAGCTGGCGCAACTGACCGCTGAAGACGCGGCGCGCGGTGTGGTCACGGCCTCGGCGGGCAACCATGCGCAGGGCCTGGCGCTGGCAGCCCGGGAGCTGGGCATCAAAGCGACTATCGTGATGCCGCGCACCACGCCCGAGATCAAGGTCGAAGGCGTGCGCTCACGCGGCGCAACGGTGGTGCTGCATGGCGATTCGTTTCCCGAAGCGCTGGCGTATTCGCTGAAGCTGGTCGATGAGCAGGGCTTTGTGTACATCCATCCCTACGACGACCCCGACACCATTGCCGGGCAAGGCACGGTGGCAATGGAAATCCTGCGCCAGCAGCCGGGTCAACTGGACGCGATTTTCGTGCCCGTGGGCGGCGGCGGACTGATCGCGGGCATTGCGGCCTACGTCAAATACCTGCGGCCCGACATCAAGGTCATCGGCGTCGAGCCGGACGATTCCAACTGCCTGCAAGCCGCCCTGGCCGCAGGCGAGCGTGTGGTGCTCAGCCAGGTCGGGCTGTTTGCCGATGGTGTGGCGGTGGCGCAGATCGGCCATCACACGTTTGAAGTTTGCCGCCACTATGTGGATGAAGTGATCACGGTCAGCACCGACGAGATCTGCGCCGCGATCAAGGATATCTACGACGACACCCGCTCCATCACCGAACCGTCGGGTGCGCTGGCCGTCGCCGGCATCAAGAAGTACGTCGAGCAGCGCGGCGTCAGCGGCCAGACCCTGGTGGCGATCGACTCCGGGGCCAACGTCAACTTCGACCGCCTGCGCCACGTGGCCGAACGCGCCGAACTGGGCGAAGGCCGCGAAGCGATCATCGCCGTGACCATCCCGGAAAGGCCGGGCAGCTTCAAGGCCTTCTGCGAGGCCATCGGCAAGCGGCAGATCACCGAATTCAACTACCGCTACCACACCGACCGCGAAGCGCACATCTTCGTCGGCGTGCAGACCCACCCGGAAAACGATCCACGCAGCGCGTTGATCGCCAGCCTGACCGAGCAGGGCTTTCCGGTGCTGGACCTGACCGACAACGAACTGGCCAAACTGCACATCCGCCATATGGTGGGCGGACATGCCGAGCGCGTCAGCGATGAAGTGGTGCTGCGCTTCGAATTCCCCGAACGGCCTGGTGCGCTCTTCAACTTTCTCAACCGCCTGGGCGGACGCTGGACCATCTCGATGTTCCACTACCGCAACCACGGCGCGGCGGATGGGCGAGTCGTCGCAGGGCTGGTGGTGCCCGAGGAGGAGCGGCATCTGGTAAGCCAGGCTCTTACCGCGATCGGCTATCCATATTGGGACGAGAGCGAGAACCCGGCGTACAAGTTGTTTTTGGGCTGAGGCCCCAAGGGATCGTACACCGGGACGCTGAGCGTCCCATCGGCTCCGCTTACGCAGGGCTCGCAGATGCTTACGCCCAGCAGGGAGAATCAGTACAGAGCAACTACTGTGCTGGCTGGGTCTCGACCGGCGCAGGCGTGGTCATTTCGACCGGCTGAGTCTCCGGCGGGGTAATCGTCTCGGCCTTGAAAGAAGCAGGCTCGTCCGGTGCCGGGACGGGCTCGCTGGCAGCGGGCGCTACGGACTCGGCCCCAGGCTCGGCAACCGGTTCAACCTTGGGCGCAGCCTCAACCGCTTTCGGCGCCAGTTGCGCAGGTTCGGCAGGTTTGGGTGCCACAGCAGCAGGCGCGGGGTCAGGCACACCCAGATCGGCCTTTGGCTTCTCGACGATATGCGCAGCTTTCTTCACATCCGGCGGCAGGAAGTTCTCGACCAAACCGAAGAAACGCTCGTAAAACTTGGCAGAGGCAACTGTCTCGCTGGCAACCTTGACCATCGAATCATCGGTCGAGCCAATCGGCATCGACACCGAACCCAGCACCCCTACTCCGAGGCTCGCAGAGTTGTTGGTTTTCTTCAGTGCGTAGCGGTCCTGCAAGGCGTTGGCAAACATGGTCGAACTGCCCGCCGTCACGTCGGCCGCGCAGACCAGATTGAAGCTGATCTCGATGTGTGTTTCGCCCGTCTGCTGGAAACTCTTGCGCCCGGCAATCATCTTGGGATCGCTACTGGTGATGATGTAACCCTGACTCAGCAAGGCCCGGCGCCCTGCTTCACAGGACGACAGGTCAGTTGCCGGGTAACTGCGGGAAAACGTCCCGGCATCGTCGAAATGTTCATGGTCGTAGACCGCCTGCTTGGGCGAAGAACAGCCAGCAGCCAACAGCAGCATGGACACAGCGCACGCAGTACGAACGTTCAGTAACTTAAGCATCGATAATCCTGAGGAAGGAAATGACTGCCAGCAAGACTGCAAACTGGAAAATGGCGACAAGTCTGCAACAAGGCCGACGCAGGATCAACGCAGAGTTCGCAACGATTCGATACAAGGCGCGTCACGCTGAAATAAATTGCCAAATCGCAGGCAACAAAAAAGCGACCCAAGGGTCGCTTTTTTGTTGCTTCAAGGAGTTCAAGGGCCTTGAAGCTTTGTATGGCGCAGCGGACGGGACTCGAACCCGCGACCCCCGGCGTGACAGGCCGGTATTCTAACCGACTGAACTACCGCTGCGTATCGCTTGTAACCCTGTTTGAAACAAACCTTGGATAGTTTGCTTCCTGTACATCAGGCTGAATGACTCAAGTCTTTCAACCTCAGACCCGGCGAACCGAATCTGTACTAATATGGCGCAGCGGACGGGACTCGAACCCGCGACCCCCGGCGTGACAGGCCGGTATTCTAACCGACTGAACTACCGCTGCGCAGTGTGGACTTGCGTCCGATTTCAACTTTGAAAGCCCTCGTGCTTCAGCTTTCAAACTCAACGATGGTGGGTGATGACGGGATCGAACCGCCGACCCGCTGCTTGTAAGGCAGCTGCTCTCCCAGCTGAGCTAATCACCCTTTGCTTCGTTGAGGCCGCGAAATTTACGCACCTAACGAACCTAAGTCAATAGCCTGATTGAAGTTTTTTTAAAAACTGCTTCAATCGCACCCCATACAACAATCAGCCAAACACACCTGCTTGCAAGCGCGGACGTACAACTACTCGGCGTACACCATCTTGCGGGTCATGCCGCCATCGACCACGAATTCCTGCCCGGTGACAAAACCGGCGTTACGGGAAAGCAGCCACGCGACCATGGCCGCCACGTCCTCCACTGTCCCTACCCTGCCTGCAGGATGCTGCGCATGATCAGCCTCCGACAGCGGTTCGGCACGGCGCAATGAAGGATCACGCGCGTCGATCCAGCCGGGACTGACAGCATTGACACGTATCTCGGGCCCCAGACTGATGGCGAGCGCATGTGTCAGCGCCATCAGACCGCCCTTGCTCGCAGCATAGGCCTCAGTGTCAGGCTCGGACTGACTGGCACGGGTCGAGGTCAGGTTGACTATGCTGCCGCAATGCGCACGCAGATAAGGCGCACAATGTTTGGCCAACAGCATCGGCCCGCCAAGGTTGACACCCAGCACGCGATTCCAGTGCGACAGCTCAAGGCTTTCCAGCGTGGTGTTATGCGGATCGGCAATCGCCGCATTGCACACCAGCGCGTCCAGTCGCCCAAAGCGCCGAAGCACCTCGGCAACGCCAGCGGCGACCTGCTCCTCGTTCGCGACGTCCATGGTGATGAACAGGGCATTTTCGCCCAGTGCACCGGCCACTTTCGAACCACGCCTGCGATCCAGATCGGCCAATACCACTTGCCAGCCTTCGGCAATCAGCCAGGCTGCAATGCCCAGACCGATGCCGCGTGCGGCACCGGTGACCAGTGCCACGCGGCCATTGTGGGTACTGGAGAATTTCATCGCCCAGTCGTCGCTCATCCCTTCACTCGCGTCGCTGCTCACTTCAGCCGTCACAAGGCCGCCAGACCCAGCGCAAGATCGGCCTGCAGGTCTGCGACATCTTCCAGCCCTACCGCAACACGGATCAGGCTGTCACGAATACCGGCAGCTTCACGCTCTTGAGGGGCCAGACGCCCGTGGGACGTAGTGCTCGGGTGAGTGATGGTGGTCTTGGTGTCGCCCAGATTGGCGGTGATCGAGATCAGTCGCGTCGCATCGATGAAGCGCCACGCGCCCTCTTTACCACCCTTGACCTCAAAACTCACGACCGCACCGAAGCCTTTCTGCTGACGCTGAGCCAGCTCGTGCTGTGGGTGGCTCTTGAGGCCGGCGTAATGGACCTTCTCGATACCGTCCTGCTGCTCGAGCCATTCGGCCAGCGCCTGAGCGTTGGCGCAATGAGCGCGCATGCGCAGGTTCAGGGTTTCGAGGCCCTTGAGGAAGATCCAGGCATTGAACGGGCTCAGGGTCGGCCCGGCGGTACGCAGGAATCCGATCACTTCCTTCATCTGCTCGCTACGCCCGGCAACCACACCGCCCATGCAACGACCCTGGCCGTCAATGAACTTGGTTGCCGAATGGACCACGATGTCAGCGCCCAGTTTCAGCGGCTGCTGCAGGGCTGGCGTGCAGAAGCAGTTGTCGACGATCAGCATCGCGCCCTTGGCGTGGGCGATTTCTGCCAGCGCGGCGATGTCCACCAGTTCAGCCAATGGGTTGGAGGGCGACTCGACGAACAGCATTTTGGTGTTGGCCTTGATCGCTGCATCCCAACCGCTCAGATCCGCCAGCGGCACGTAGTCCACTTCGATGCCGAAACGCTTGAAGTACTTGTCGAACAGACTGATGGTCGAACCGAATACGCTGCGGGACACCAGAACATGATCACCGGCGCTGCACAGACTCATGACAACCGCCAGCGTGGCAGCCATGCCGGTCGCCGTGGCAACGGCCTGCTCTGCACCTTCCAGCGCCGCCATGCGCTCCTCGAAGGAACGAACGGTCGGGTTGGTGTAGCGCGAGTAGACGTTGCCCGGCACTTCACCGGCAAAACGCGCGGCCGCGTCGGCGGCCGTGCGGAACACGTAGCTGGAAGTGAAGAACATCGGATCGCCATGCTCGCCTTCCGGCGTGCGATGTTGCCCGGCACGTACGGCGAGGGTATCGAACCCTACGCCTTCAAGGTCGCTGTCGAGACGACCCGCATCCCATTCCTGAGTCATGCCGCTACTCCTGAAACCAATTAATTGTTGTACAGATCGATGATCGCGCTCACTGCCTGGGTCTTGACCTTGGAGGCATCGTTACGTGCCTGCTCGATCTTGTTCAGATAATGCTCGTCGATATCACCGGTCACGTACTTGCCGTCGAAGACCGAGCAATCGAAGTTATCGATCTTGATCTTCTTGCTGCCGCTGACCGCTTCGATCAGGTCAGTCAAGTCCTGATAGACCAGCCAGTCGGCACCGATGAGGTCGGCAACGTCCTGGGTGGAACGGTTATGGGCAATCAGCTCGTGAGCACTCGGCATGTCGATGCCGTAGACGTTGGGGTAACGCACCGCCGGAGCGGCCGAACAGAAATAGACGTTCTTGGCACCGGCTTCGCGGGCCATCTGAATGATCTGCTTGCAGGTCGTGCCACGAACGATGGAGTCGTCGACCAGCATGACGTTCTTGCCGCGGAACTCCAGCTCGATGGCATTGAGCTTCTGACGCACAGATTTTTTACGTGCAGCCTGGCCCGGCATAATGAACGTACGGCCGATGTAACGGTTCTTGACGAAGCCTTCGCGGAACTTGACGCCCAAGTGGTTCGCCAGTTCCAGCGCAGCCGTGCGGCTGGTGTCCGGAATCGGGATGACAACGTCGATGTCGTGATCCGGGCGCTCGCGCAGGATCTTGTCAGCCAGCTTCTCGCCCATGCGCAGACGCGCCTTGTAGACCGAGATACCATCGATGATTGAATCCGGACGCGCCAGGTAGACGTGCTCGAAGATGCAGGGCGCGTACTTTGGATTGGCGGCGCACTGACGGGTGTGCAGTTTGCCGTCTTCGGTGATGTAGACCGCTTCGCCCGGTGCCAGGTCGCGGATCAGCGTAAAGCCCAGAACATCGAGCGAAACGCTTTCGGAGGCGATCATGTACTCGACGCCTTCGTCGGTATGACGCTGACCGAACACGATGGGACGAATGGCGTCCGGGTCGCGGAAGCCGACGATGCCGTAGCCGGTGATCATCGCCACGACTGCGTAGCCGCCACGGCAACGGTTGTGCACGTCGGTCACGGCCGCGAAGATGTCTTCTTCGGTCGGCTGCAGCTTGCCACGAACGGCCAGCTCATGAGCGAACACGTTGAGCAGCACTTCCGAATCGGAATTGGTGTTGACGTGGCGCAGGTCAGACTCGTAGATCTCCTTGGCCAGTTGCTCGACGTTGGTCAGGTTACCGTTGTGCGCCAACGTGATGCCGTAAGGCGAGTTGACGTAGAACGGCTGAGCCTCGGCCGAGGTCGAGCTGCCCGCGGTCGGGTAGCGCACATGACCGATGCCCATGTGCCCGACCAGACGCTGCATATGGCGCTGATGAAACACATCACGCACCAGTCCGTTGTCCTTGCGCAGGAATAACCGGCCGTCGTGGCTGGTCACAATACCGGCAGCATCCTGGCCGCGGTGCTGGAGGACGGTGAGCGCGTCATACAGCGCCTGATTGACGTTCGACTTACCGACGATACCGACGATGCCACACATGCGACACAACCCCTACTTAGTGGAACTGGATTTACCAAGCACATCCTGCGGTATTGTAGACGGCAGGATCTGCTCCTTGAACGGCAGATCAGCAGGTACGCTGATGCCGCTGGCGAGCCACTTGCTGGACATCCCGAGAATCAGGTTTTTCGACCAGTCAGCGACCATGAGAAATTGCGGCACCAGCCTCGACTGCTGCCACCATTGATCCTGTTGCACCGGCCCGAGACTCAACAGTCCGACCGCGACAACAACAAGCAGGCCTCCGCGCGCAGCGCCAAAGACCATACCCAGAAAACGATCGGTCCCGGAAAGCCCGGTGACACGAATCAGTTCGCCTATCAGAAAGTTGACCATGGCGCCGACCAGCAAGGTGGCGACAAACAGAATGGTGCAGCTCGCGATCACGCGGGCCGAGGGTGTTTCTATGTAGTTGACCAGATACTGCGACAGCCCCGCACCGAACATCCAGGCCACGACACCTGCAATGATCCACGTCGTCAACGACAGTGCTTCTTTTACGAAGCCGCGTTTCAGACTGATCAGGGCGGAGATGGCGACAATTCCCAGAATTGCCCAGTCAACCGGAGTAAATGGCACGTTGCAGCCTGCAGACAGATAAGGCGGCGCATTTTAGCAGAGCGCCCGCCTGCCGGTAAGCAGCGATTATCGGCGGACGCCATTTTCCCTGTAAACGGCGTCCCGGAGCCTGCTCAGAGGACGGGAAGATCAGCCCTTTTCAGGCTGGAACCGCACCACGATGCCTTTGAGCTTCTGCTGCTTGTCGAGTTGATCACGCAGGCGATCAGCCTCGGCACGCTCGATAAGCGGCCCAACGAACACCCGGTTAACGCCATCGGCGGTACGGATGTAGGCATTGTAGCCCTGAGTACGCAGGGTCTTCTGAAGATTGTCGGCATTGGCACGGTTGGACATGCTGGCCAGTTGTACAGACCAACTGACTGACAGGCCGTTCGCATCGACACCGCTCGGCCCAGCCTTGGCGACTGCCGGTGCGGAAGGTGCGGTAGGTGCCGCGGGTGTCGCAGGAGCTGGCGCAGACTTCGGTGCCGGCGCAGGCTTGACTGCCGGTGGCGCAGTGGCCGCTGGAGCCTGTGCGGCAGGAGCAGGAGCAGGCGCGATCGGCATCGACGGCGGCTGATTGCTCACCGCCACGTCGTCCTCATCCGGAACAGGTTCCTGCGGCAATGCCTGAGGTTCGGGAACGGTCACGGGTTCGACCTGTACCTGCTGACCCGCAGGTGCCTGTGGGGCGGCAGGTGCATCGACCTGAACCGGATGGCTTTCGTCCTGACGGGTGAACAGCATCGGCAGAAAGATCACCGCCAGGGCGATCAGCACCAGAGCACCCACCATCCGCTGCTTGAATACGTTATCCAGCAAAGCCATTTGCAGCGTCCTCGTCGGTATGCCGGGCCAGCCACTCAATGGCCTCGGCTACACAGTAAAAAGATCCGAACAGCAGAATTTCGTCATCGGCCGTGGCATGCGCACACTGAGCCTCCAGCGCCAGCGCGATACTCTGGTAGGACTTCACGCGAGCGCCAAGGTTCTCAAGCGCAGCCTGCAGCTCTGCGGCAGGTCGGCTGCGGGAGGTGGGCAGCGGCGCAACGGCCCAGTCCTGAATGCTGGAAGCCAGCTCAAAGACTACACCGTCAAGATCCTTGTCGGACAACAGACCGAAGACCGCCAGGCGCTTGCCGACAATTGGCCGCTGCGCCATGCGTTGCGCCAGAAACTGCGCCGCATGCGGATTGTGACCCACGTCCAGCAACAGCGTAAGCGCCTTGCCCTGCCAATGAACGGTACGGCGGTCCAGACGGCCGACGAGCCGGGTCTGTGCCAACGCCTTACTGACGCTCTGCTGATCCAGGGGGTAGCCCAGCAGAGCAAACGCCTGAAGTGCCAGCGCGGCATTCTGCATGGGCAGATCGAGCAACGGCAGATCACGCAGCTCCACCACCTCACCACCAGCGACACCGCGCCAGTCCCAGCCGTGATGACTCACTGAAAGGTCGAAATCGCGCCCCCTCAACAGCAGCGGGCAACCCAGCTCCAGAGCTTTGGCAAGCAATGGCTCGGGCGGATCTGGATCACCACACAGCGCCGGACGACCGGCACGGAAGATACCGGCCTTTTCGAAAGCCACCGATTCGCGCGTGTCACCCAGCCATTCGGCATGGTCGAGACCAATGCTGGTGACCAGCGCGATGTCGGCATCAACGAGATTGACGGCATCCAGGCGGCCACCCAGACCGACTTCCAGCACGACCGCGTCAAGCTTCGCCTGCTCGAACAGCCAGAATGCGGCGAGCGTGCCCATCTCGAAATAGGTCAGAGTGACATCGCCACGCGCCGATTCGACCGCAGCGAAGGCATCGCACAACTCAAGATCCGTTGCGTCAAGACCCTGCACCTTCACCCGCTCGTTGTAGCGCAGCAGGTGCGGAGAGCTGTAGACACCCACTTTCAGGCCCTGAGCCTGCAACAGGGTCGCAACAAAGGCGCAGGTCGAACCCTTGCCATTGGTGCCTGTTACCGTGATGACCCGAGGTGCCGGGCGCGTGAGCCCCAGCTGCTGTGCCACCTTCCGCGAGCGATCCAGCCCCATGTCGATGGCGCTAGGATGCAGTTGCTCAAGGTAGGCGAGCCAGTCGCCCAGGGTCGAGGGAGTCATACCGTGGCCGGAGCCGGTGGAACGACGATCGGCTCAATCACCGGTGCCACGAATTTCGGTGTCGGCAGGTTCATCATCTGTGCCAGCAGGTTGCCCAGACGTGGGCGCAGTTCGCTACGCGCAATGATCATGTCGATTGCGCCGTGATCCAGCAGGAATTCGCTGCGCTGGAAACCTTCAGGCAGTTTTTCGCGAACGGTCTGCTCGATGACGCGCGGACCGGCAAACCCGATCAGCGCCTTGGGTTCAGCGACAATCACGTCGCCCAGCATCGCCAGACTGGCTGAAACACCGCCATAGACCGGATCGGTCAATACCGAGATGAACGGCAGGCCTTCTTCACGAAGACGCGCCAGCACTGCCGACGTCTTGGCCATCTGCATCAGGGAAATCAGCGCTTCCTGCATGCGCGCGCCACCGGATGCGGCAAAGCAGATCATCGGGCAGCGGTTTTCCAGCGCATAGTCGGCAGCGCGCACGAAACGCTCACCAACGATGGCGCCCATCGAACCGCCCATGAAGGAAAACTCGAACGCCGACGCAACGACCGGCATGCCCAGCAGCGTGCCGCTCATGGAGATCAGGGCATCTTTCTCGCCTGTCTGCTTCTGTGCAGCGGTCAGACGGTCTTTGTACTTCTTGCCGTCACGAAACTTCAGGCGGTCAACCGGCTCCAGATCGGCACCCAGTTCCTCACGGCCTTCGGCATCCAGAAAGATGTCCAGACGGGCACGGGCACCGATGCGCATGTGATGGTTGCACTTGGGGCAGACATCCAGGGTCTTTTCCAGCTCAGGCCGATAGAGCACTGCTTCGCAGGATGGGCACTTGTGCCACAGTCCTTCAGGAACCGAGCTCTTCTTGACCTCGGAACGCATGATCGATGGGATCAGTTTGTCTACCAACCAGTTGCTCATGCTTTATCTCTCCAGTACCGGTGTGGCTCGAACGCATGACGTTTTCACGCCAGACGCATGCCCTCAGCTAAATTCGTTAGTTGGCGATGAGACGGGGAACGGTCGACCGACAGCCTGACCTGCACACCCTCTACCACGGTTTTTTTTCAACCCGGACGGTGCGCTTCGGCACCGCCCCTGACTCAATTCGACCCGCAAGACATGTGGCGGGGACAGGCTTATGGACGGCGGCCGAACCGCAGCCGTCACATCAGGCTCCCTGGACCGCACTCATGAAGGCGAGAATCTTTTCCCGATCCTTGATGCCCTTGCCTTTTTCGACGCCACCGCTGACGTCCACCGCGTAGGGCCTGACCTGGGCAATCGCCTGTGCCACGTTGGCCGACGTCAACCCACCCGCCAGAATGACCGGCTTGCTCAAGCCACTCGGAATCAAGGCCCAATCGAACGTTTCCCCTGTACCGCCGGGCACACCTTCCACATAGGTATCAAGAAGGATGCCGCGCGCATTGCGATAGGCGCGGCAGGCCTGCTCGATGTCATCACCCACTTTCACGCGCAGCGCTTTGATGTAGGGACGATGATAGCCTTCGCATTCTTCCGGTGTTTCGTCACCGTGAAACTGCAACATGTCCAGTGCAACCGCATCCAGCGTTTCATTGAGCTCGCAACGACTGGCATTGACGAACAGACCGACCGTGGTTATGAACGGCGGCAACGCGGCAATGATGGCGCGCGCCTGCTGCACGTTCACGGCACGTGGGCTTTTGGCGTAAAACACCAGTCCGATGGCATCGGCGCCTGCCTCGACAGCCGCCAAGGCGTCTTCTATGCGGGTAATCCCGCAGATCTTGCTGCGAACGGCTGACATGTAGTGAAAACCTCAGACCTTTCGGAAAGTCCGGATGTTAGCAAATGCTTGCCGGGGCGTCAGCCGTCAAGTTCGGCAAAGCCCGTCAGAAAATGCGGACCGATATAACGCTCCGGCAATGGAAACTGCTCGCGGTACTCGACCTGCACCAGATAAAGCCCATAAGGATGTGCGGTGACGCCCCCGGTACGACGCACTTTGCTCTCCAGCACGTCACGCGCCCATTCGACCGGACGTTCGCCCGCCCCGATGGTCATCAGCACTCCCGCAATGTTACGCACCATGTGATGCAGGAACGCATTGGCGCGCACATCGATGACGATCATTTTTCCGTGCCGGGTCACGCGCAAGTGGTGCAGTTGCTTGACCGGTGACTTGGCCTGACATTGCCCGGCACGAAACGCACTGAAATCGTGGGTTCCGACCAGATGCTGTGCGGCCTCAGCCATTCGTGCCACGTCGAGCGGACGATGGTTCCAGGTGATCTCCTGCCCCAGATGCGCCGGACGGATCTGATCGTTATAGATCACATAGCGATAACGGCGAGCAATCGCCTTGAAACGCGCATGAAAATCCGCAGGCATCACGCGAGCCCAGGTCACGCTGATGTCGTGGGGCAGATTGATGTTGGCCCCCATGACCCAGGCCTTCATGGAGCGCTCGGCCCGGGTATCGAAGTGCACCACCTGCCCGCAGGCGTGCACACCGGCGTCCGTGCGCCCGGCGCACATCAGCGAGACCGGCGAATCAGCCACTTTGGACAGGGCATCTTCGAGGGTTTCCTGCACCGTGAGCACGCCGGAAGCCTGACGCTGCCAGCCGCAATAGCGCGACCCCTTGTATTCCACGCCCAACGCGATTCGGGAAAAGCCCTCGGCAGCCATCTCGGCGGCCGGGTTATCTATGTTCGCCAAGGTGTTACAGCCTGTCGGTTTGCGAAAAGTCGGCCATTATACGGCCGCAAAAAAAAGACGCCACACCGGGCGCCAAATGCAGACGGCCGCAAAAGCGGCCGTCATGGATCAGCAATGGATTGACTCAGGCAAGTCGCGAAAGCATGTCACGCGCTTCGCTTTTCTGTCCGTCATCACCCTCATTGACGACCTCGTCGAGAATGTCCCGCGCCCCGTCGGCATCGCCCATGTCGATGTAGGCACGCGCCAGATCCAGTTTGGTCGCAGCCTCATCGGTACCGGCCATGAAATCGAAGTCCGGCTCATCATCGAGCGCCATGGCGTCTTCTGCGGTGAACCTTGGCTCGTCGAGTGGCGGATGCTCAAGGTTCTGCGAAAGACGGTCCAACTCGGCATTCACATCGTCGATTTCAGATGCGAAAGCCTGACTGGCCTGATCCGATTCGATTTCGTCTGCCAGGGACAGGTCGAAATCTTCCGGCAGCTCCAGATCATCGCTGACCGGCGGCGTAGCCAGCGGAGCCGCATCGACAACCGGCTCGACAGGATCGTCGCCCAGACCAAGCAGGAAATCATCCTCGTTCTTGAGCGCCGGATCCTCTTCGGTGAGGTCGAGATCGAAATCAGCCAGATCGTCAGGTGTCGCTGCAGCACGGGCGGCCTCCTGTTCACGCATGATCGACTCGAAGCTCAGCTCGTCATCGTCGGGCACGGCGGAAACAACAGGTTCGTCCAGCAACAGATCATCGGGATCGGTCACAGTCGGCAGTTCTTCGACTGAAGGCTCGTCGAATTCGTCCAGGCTCAGGTCGAAATCATGATCGAACGCCTCGGAGACGACTGGCGGCTCTTCGACTGCGGCAGACTCAGCCTCGGACACCACAGGCGGCTCAGGCTCAGGGCTTGGCTCTGGCTCTGGCTCTGGCTCGACAGAATCATCGGCCAACAATTCTTCAACATACTTTGCGTCCAGCTCCGCAGCCAGCGCTGCGGCAGTGGCTGCGCCTGCTGCCACAGCGACAGGCGCGACAACCGATGCAGGCTCAGCAGCAACAGGCGCCGCAGGCGTTTGGGTCGAGTATGAATCTTTTAGCTGCTCGCCCTCAGCTTCACGCTTTCCCGAGGCCACCAGTTTGCGCTCGTGCGCAGCGTAGGCCTTGTTGTTGCCCTGCTCAGCGTAGATTTCCATCAGTTTGAGACGAATGTCATCACGCTCAGGCTCGTTCTTCACCGACTCTTCGAGCAGTTCGACTGCCTGATTCATGCGCCCATAAGCAATGTGGATTTCAGCCTGCACCAGCGGATCGGCCGGCCTTTCGCGCGCGGCTGTTGCAGCCACGGCAGCAGGACCTGCGCCCATGCGCACGTTGGGCGGCGTCACATCGAGGCCATCAAAACTGGCAGGCGGCGCGTTCATGTCCATGTCGGACACGAACTGCGACTCTTCAGCCAGCGCACGCGCCATACGGCGATGTTTCTCGGCTTCTGCCCTGGCAGCGCGGCGGCGCGCCATGAACAGCAGAATCAACGCCAGAATCAACAGCACCGCGCCACCGATCAGCCCCAGCAATATAGGGTTGTCGAGGATTTTCTGCAGGGTGTCTTCTTCTTCCGGTGCCGCGACCGGCTCGACAGCCAGTGGCTGATCGGCGGCAGGCGTGGCGACTTGCGCAGCGCCCGCAGGCAAGGCGTCTTCAGGGGCAATCTCGCCCGCAGGCTTCACCGGCGCGCCATTGGCATCGACCAGCGAAGCCGGGACGGCTGCGTTGGCTGGAGTGGAAGCGTCGGCTGTCGCGGCGGCAGGCGGTACAGCAGCACCGGCGGCCTGCATCTTGGCCAACTGACCGTTCTTGAGTTCAATCAGACGCTGCAGCTTGTCGAGCTGGCTCTGCAGGTCGTTCATGCGGCTTTTCAGTTCGGCATTGTCACGACGCGAAGTGTCGAGCGCCTCCTGGGCCACCGCCAGCTTGTTGCTCAGATCGCTGTCGCCTGCGGCACCGTTGGCGGCAGGCTTGCCACTGGCCGAGACCAGGCTGAGGTTGTCGGGGGTATCCACCCTGGACGGCGCTGCACCGGCACGATCCCGGCGAGTGGCATCCACCTGACGGGGACCGGCTGGCAGACGACGGCCTTCTCGCCATGCACTGTACTGGCGGGAGACCTCGGCAACGGCCTGAGGCTGAGGCAAGGCGGTGGTCTGCTGAGGTGTCGGCAGACGCAGGACCTGACCTTTCTTCAATCGATTGATATTGCCGCCCATGAACGCATCAGGGTTGAGCGCCTGGATCGCGAGCATGGTCTGTTGCACGGTTCCGCCGGTACGAACCTTCGCGGCGATTTCCCACAAGGTGTCGTTGTTGGCAGTGACGTACTGGGATTGCTTGTCGGCAGCGGGCGGTGGCAGGGGCGAACCCGGCGTCGCAGCGGGCTGTGCAGGTTGTTGGGCGGGAGTCGCTTCGGCAGACGGCGCCACGGCCGGCAGTTGAGCAGGAGCTCCTGTTTGCGCAGCAGGAGCAGCGGGAGCGACAGGCTCGGGCGCTGCCGCAGCGGCGGCCGCGGCGGCGGCCGCGGCGGCGGCCTCTGGCGAAAACTTCGGCGGATCCAGCAACAGGCTGTATTCACGCAGCAAACGCCCGTTCGGCCACAGGACCTGAACCAGGAACTTTACATAGGGCTCCCGGACCGGCTTGCTGGAAGTGATACGCAGGACACTCTTGCCACTGGCATTGATGACCGGCGTAAAACTCAGATCATTGAGAAACGCCTGGCGCGTGATGCCCGCCTGGGCGAAATCAGCCGTCGTTGCAAGACTCGGTACCACCTGCGAGGCATTGACGCCCTGCGCATCGGTCAACTCGATCTCGGCTACCAGTGGCTGGTTCAGGGTCGACTTGACAGACAATTCCCCGAGCCCCAACGCCTGCGCCATCCCTGATGACAGCGCCGAAGCCGCAGCGATCGCTAATACCAGTTTACGAACCTGAACCATAGCCCATCCCTTGTTTAAAGATTCTCCGGTATCCGGAGAGGTAGTCCTGCGTTGGGTGTAAGGCGTATCGCCGCTAGAACAATTATTCAAAGTGTTGCCAAGTATCTTTTACACATAGTCTTTTATCAACAATTCGCCAACCTGCACAGCGTTGAGCGCTGCACCTTTGCGAACATTGTCCGAGGTTATCCACAGATCGAGTTGCTCCGGGTCGTCTATTCCCGTCCGCACACGCCCTACGTAAACCACATCCTGGCCGACCGCATCACCGACGGGTGTCGGGTAATCGCCGGCATCAACCAGTTCGATACCTTCAGCAGATTCGAGCGCCGCGTTCACCGCAGCAAGATCGATCGGCGCTGCGGCCTGAATCGATACAGTAAAGCTGTCGCCGAAGAAAACCGGAACCTGAATGCAATTGGCAGCCACTTTCAGAGAAGGCAGCGCCAGCAACTCACGCACTTCCGCGACCAGACGTCTTTCCAGCGCGAGGTGACCCGCTTCATCCGGCTTGCCGACCTGGGCCAGCACGTTGAACGCCATCTGCCGATCAAAGAACCGGGTTTCCAGAGGGCGGACGTTCAACAGCTCAGTGGTCTGGCGTGCCAGCTCGGTTACCCCTTCACGACCTTGTGTGGAGACCGCCATACAGGCCGTTACCGCAACGTGACGCACATCCAGCAGTGGGCGCAAAGGAGCCAATGCCAGAGCGACTGCAGTGGCCGAAGCGCTCGGGCTCGATACCAGACGCGGCGCAGCAGTACCTGCCGCAAGCAGTTGGCCATTGATTTCGGGAACGACACTGGGTGCCTGTGTGGCGGGAAACACGCCTGAAAGATCGATGACGGCGCATCCGGCAGCGACCGCTTTCTCGGCGTGGCTGCGACTGACCGCAGGACCGGCGGCGAAGAACGCCAGCCTGACCTTGGCGAAATCGAATTCATCGACTTCGCGCACGCGCACGTTTTTACCTCGGAAAGGCACTGAGTGCCCTGCCGATTCGATGCTGGCCAGCAGGTGCAGATCACCGACCGGAAAATCGCGCTCTTCCAGAATCTGGACGATGGTTTCGCCGACAGTACCGGTCGCGCCGACGACGGCGATATCAATGGACTGACTCATGCAAAAACCTCAGGAAAATCGGGGAGCGGCACTTTAACCGCCGAACTGCCGACAGGCAATTGAGCCTGTCGAATACAGGGCCGTCTCAGGGCTCAAGGCCGATTCTGAAGAACACGCCATGACTCCATACGCCCATCCAGCGCTGACCCTCGACCTCTTCAACGACTGCCAGCTCAACCAACTGGTAAAACACATTGCGATGAATCAATGCTTCGAGGTTGGTCCGCACATGAACATAAGGTGCGGGCTCCTGAGTCAGAGCATCGATGACAACGCGCAAGGGATGATCGGCACTCGCCTCAACCTCATCCTCGACGTTGGTCACGAAGCGCAATACCTGGCTGGCACCCTCGCCGCTTACAGCAAGCGTGACCGCAACGAAGGGTGCGTCATCGACCTGGATGCCGACCCTTTCGACCGGCGTGACCAGAACATAATCGTCGCCATCACGGCGCAGGATGGTGGAGAACAGCCGCACCATCGGCTTGCGGCCGATGGGGGTGCCTTGATAGAACCAGGTGCCGTCCCGGGCGATACGCATATCGATGTCGCCGCAGAACGGCGGGTTCCATAGATGCACAGGCGGCAACCCTTTGGTTTTCGGGATCTGCGCAAACAGATCGCCCGCCTTGCCTGAATCGGTCATGCCTTACTCCTAACGCGCAATACCCAACAAGGTACGAGCGTAGTCCTCAAGAGGCGGACCTAGCAAATCTTCGGGACTTGTATCGTAAAGCGTCAGCAATCCGCCACGGCTGCGAATCCGTGCACTGTCTATCAGGTAGCGTGTGCTGGTTTCGATCAACATGAGCTGAATCACACCCGAATCGACACCCAGGCGATCGACTGCTTCCTGATCGGACCACTGATCGCCGTTGCCGATACGGTCGTCAGCCTTGGCGAAACGGGTGTAGAGCAGATAATGCGCACCTGCACTGCGTGCCTCGATCATGGCTTCATCCAGACCCAGCGGCGCAGGAGCGCGACGAACCATCGGGAAATACTCGACGAAGCCTTTGAATGCCTCTTCAGCTACGACATTGGGCCGTGGATAGGCTCTGCCGGGCGGCACGAAAGCGCCCTGGGCGATGTAAATGAACGAGTCGGGCTGCACCCGCCAGTTGGCGATACGGCGAGTCTCGCTGTGATCGAGCAGCCCCGCATCGCTGAACTGTTCTCGAACACCCTCACCCATGTCACTGACTTTCATGCAGCCGCCCAACGCCAAAAACGTCAGCAGCAAAACCAGGCTACGCATCATCCCCTCCAAGTGCCGGTGACGGAAAACCGGCGAATGGTCGTCGGATGCAGCTTCCGCGCCATATCCGCAAGGAGGGGTGAAGAGTCTTGAATGGCGGCACATGAAGTGCCGCCAGAGCGATCAGGAAACAGCCGGGTCCGGCTTCGTTTCAGGAGGGGTATCGCCATCGCGCTTGCGCTTGTTGCCCATGCGTACACCGATGTCCATCAGGAAGTGGAAGAAGCCTTCCTGGTCTTCCAGCACATTGCTCCAGAACGGCGAGTGATACAGCGCGACGGCGCCATGCACCAGCGCCCAGGCGGCACAGTAGTGATAGTAAGGCGGAACGTCTTCAAGCTTGCCTTCGGTGATGCGGCCCTTGATCAGCAGCGTCAGGTGCTCGAAGTTGGAAGCGCGGATCTTGTGCAGTTCCTCGACCAGCTCAGGGACCTGATTGCCCTTGACCACCTTTTCCTCAAGGCGGTCGAACAAGCGATAGCGCTGCGGGTCGCGCATACGGAACTCAAAATAGGCACGCGAAAGTGCCTCCTTGTCCTTGTCGACATCGGCGGAGTGCAACAGCTCATTCAAATCACGCTCGTAATCGAGCATCAGGCGCAGATAGATTTCCGCCTTGGATTTGAAATGCTTGTAGATCGTGCCTTTGCCGATGCCGACGGCGTCCGCGATCATCTCGACCGTGACGCTGTCTTCACCCTGCTCAAGGAACAGTTTTAGCGCGGTGTCGAGAATTTCCTGCTCACGGCGGCGAAACTCACGGACCTTACGAGGTTCTTTCTGCATGGGACGGTCTGATTGGGATCGAAATCGAAGCCGCGTATTATGCCCAATTGCCGACAAATTGCACGGATCATCCGACCATATCGCCGTATATGAGCGAATCCATCCATTTGCAGGGCATCTGATCGTCAGGGTCGAAGGCGTTTGGCTCCCGCCATACAGGGGTTTGGTACTGACAGAGGGGGCTGAGTGACTTTTGAGTGTCCAAGAACCGGTTTGGTATTCCAAAACTGTTTAAAAAATGAACAATCAGTACTGGACGAGCCGCGATACTGGTCAATAATTAAACCGTTGGCGCGTCATATCCCCCAAGTGACCCGCCAGTAAAGGCACCAAAGGACAGCGTGCCTTTGTTTTACTCCTAATGGTCTTGGCCCGGCTTCACCCCCCAGAATCCGGGTTTTTTTTGCCTGCGATTTACCCGTTGACCGGGGCAGACGACTCAGCGCGACAGGTGTGCCAGCGGAAACAGACGCGCGAAATTTTCGGTGGTCTGCTCGGCGAAACGCTCGTAGGACTCGCCCCGCAACATCGCCAGAAACTCTGCCACTTCCCGCACATACTGCGGCAGGTTCGGCTTGCCCCGATACGGAATCGGCGCCAGATAGGGTGAGTCGGTCTCGACCAGCAGGCGGTCGGCAGGCACCTGACGCGCCACGTCACGAAGAGCATCTGCATTGCGGAACGTCACGATTCCGGACAGCGAAATATAGAAACCCAGGTCCAGCGCTGCCTTGGCCATGTCCCAGTCTTCGGTGAAGCAGTGCAGCACACCCGCCTGGGGCAATGCGGCCTCGCGCAGCAGATCGAGTGTGTCGGCGCGTGCACCCCGGGTATGCACGATGACCGGCTTGCCTGTGCTGGCAGCCGCCTGCAGATGCAGACGGAATGATGCCTGTTGCAGCTCGGCCGCTTCCGGCTCGTAGTGATAATCCAGGCCGGTTTCGCCAATCGCCACCACGCGGGGATGATCAAGCTCGCTCAGCAGCCAGTCCAGAGCCGGCGCCTCGCCTGGCTTGAGATCGAGCGGATGGATACCGACCGAGCAATCGACATCGTCATAGCGCTCGGCCAGTGCCTTTACGGCACCGGCATTCTCGGCACTGACGCCGATACACAGGAAATGGCCGACCCCCCTGCCCCGGGCGGCCGCAAGGGCTGCATCGAGAGAACCCTCATGCTGGGTCAGGTCAAGGCGGTCGAGGTGACAATGGGAATCTACAAGCATGGGCAAAATGACAACTACATCGTATGAGTGGGACGGTCGGACTTCAGCGCACCGACCAGATAGGTTTCGATCAGGTTGCGAGCGGTGTTGTCGCCGTCATTGAACTGCACGCCGACACCGGCTGCGCGATTGCCCTGCGCGCCCTTGGGCGTGATCCAGGCGACGCGGCCAGTGACCGGAACCTTCTCCGCCTGATCCATCAGATTGAGCAGCATGAACACTTCATCGCCCAGCTTGTAGCTCTTGCCGGTCGGAATGAACAGACCGCCGTTCCTGATAAACGGCATGTAGGCGGCATAGAGAACAGCCTTGTCCTTGATGGTCAGGGACAGAATGCCGTTACGCGGGCCTGTGTTGGGCGGCAGGTTCATGACAATACCTCAACAGTTGATAAGCGCAGTCTACGCCTGTCCAGGCAGGCCTGCCCACTGGACCAGCAACGCTTCGAGCAACAGCACCCGATTGAGATTGGCCTTGGACATCACTTTCTGGCGTTGCGCCAGCACCCAGTCCTGTATTTCCAGCACTTTGTCACGCGGCGATTTTTGCGCAAGATACTGCACCACCTTGCGCATATCACCCAGCCCCAGCCCCTCTTCATCCTGAGTCAGTTGATAGCGCAGAATCAGATGCGACCAGTCGCAGAACCAGTCGAACAGCAGCAGCAAAGGAATGTCTTTCCAGCCCTCGGCCAGTTGCGTCGGCGATTGCTGCTGCTTGAGCAGTTTCTTGACGCCATCCACTACCTGCGCGCGCTGCTCGCGAACACCCTGAGCCTGGAGCGTAACAGCCGCCAATGGCGAGCCGGCCGCCAGGGCCAGCAATTCCAGACGCTCCTGTTCGGAGCTGTCGGGCAGCGCGTTACTCAACCATGCCAGGCTCGTCTGCTCGTCAGGCAAAGGACAGGCCTGCTGAACGCAGCGACTTTTGACTGTCGGCAACAAACGGCTGGGCTGGTGACTGACCAACAGCAGCACAGTGTTACCAGACGGCTCCTCCAGGCTTTTCAACAGGGCGTTGGCAGCATTGATGTTCATCGCCTCGACGGGTTCGATGAGCACAACCTTTCGGCCTCCCATCTGCGAGGTCTGAACGACGAAGCTGACCAGATCGCGCACCTGATCCACCTTGATCGGCTTGTCAGCCTCTTCAGGCTCCAGCACATAATTGTCGGGATGGCTGCCGGCGGCCAGCAGCAGGCAGGATTTGCAGGTTCCGCAGGCGTCCAGTCCGTCCAGCCGCAGACACAGCAGGCTGGCCATAAGTCGCTCGGCGAGTGCACGCTTGCCGATACCGGCAGGGCCATGCAGCAGATAGGCATGAGCATGCTGCGCGCGCCCCGCCATCTGCTGCCAAAGTGCCTGCTGCCACGGATAGGCTTCAGCCACGTTGCAACTCCAGCAGTTGCGGCAGCAGAGCATCCAGAGAGCGCTGCACCTCCGTCAGTGTCTGCGCGGCATCTACCAGTCGGTAACGCGAAGGCTCTGCGGCGGCACGCGCCAGATACGTGCTGCGCACAGCATCGAAAAAGGCACGGCCTTCCTGCTCGAAGCGATCCAGACGACCCCGCGCTGCAGCACGCGACAGGCCGACTTCCACCGGCAGATCGAACACCAGCGTCAGATCCGGGCGCAGATCACCTTGAACGAACTGCTCCAATGCCGCGATGCGCTCATGGGACAAGCCTCGTCCCCCGCCCTGATAGGCATAGGTCGCATCAGTGAATCGATCGCACAGAACGACCTCTCCACGCGCCAGCGCCGGACGAATCACTTCGGCCAAATGTTGTGCCCGGGCAGCGAAGACCAACAGCAACTCGGTATCGGCGCACATGGGCTCGTCACTGGGCGCAAGCAACAGTTCACGGATACGCTCGGCCAGCGGCGTACCGCCGGGTTCGCGGGTCAACAGCACCTCGACGCCCTGAGCGCGAAGCTGCGCGGCCAGGTATTCACGGTTGGTACTTTTGCCGGCCCCTTCAGGGCCTTCGAGGGTGATGAACAGGCCGGTCACAGGCAATCCTTAGTCATATTTATTGCGAGGCGTCCGGGGCATTCCCGGGTACAGGCTCGGAAACGGTCGAATCAGGTTCGGGTGATGCGCTGGAGGCCGGTGCCGAAGCCGGTGCAGGGCTGGATCGATAATCCGCGCGCCGTTTGATCTGGTATTCACGCACGGCGGCGTTGTGAGCATCCAGATCATTGGAAAACACATGGCTGCCGTCACCTTTGGCCACGAAATACAGGCTGTCACCCGACACCGGGTTGAGAGCTGCATGAATGGCTTCGCGGCCTACCAGCGAAATGGGCGTTGGCGGCATCCCGGCAATCACGTAGGTATTGTAGGGCGTAGCCTGCTTGAGGTCGGCCCGGGTCAGCTTGCCGTTGTAGCGCTCGCCCATGCCATAGATCACGGTCGGATCGGTCTGCAACTGCATGCCCAGCTTCAGGCGACGCACGAACACACCGGCAATCTGCCCGCGCTCCTGAGGCACACCGGTTTCCTTCTCGACCAAGGAAGCCATGATCAGCGCCTGGTATGGATCGGCATAGGGCACGTCGGCAGCACGTGCCGCCCACTCCTCGTCCAGAACCTCTTCAAGACGGGCATAGGCCTGCTTGAGCACTTCGGCATCGGTCATGCCGCGCACATAACGGTAAGTGTCCGGAAAGAATCGCCCTTCGGGAAATACGTCAGGATGGCCGATTTTCGCCATCAGTTCGGTATCGCTGAGGCCTGTCAGCGTCTGATCAAGCTTGGCCTGTTTGGCCAGGGCCGCGCGGACCTGCCTGAAATTCCAGCCCTCGACCAGCGTCAGGCTGTATTGCACCACTTCCTTGCGCTTCCAGACGCCGAACAGGGCATCGACGTCCATCCCCGGCACCATGCGGTATTCACCACTGTGCAGCGCCTGTCCGGACAGATTGAAGCGCCAGTACAGCCGGAGCCAGAAGGCATCCTTGATGACGCCATCGGCTTGCAGTCGATTGAGAACGCCAGTAGGCGTCGAGCCTGCGGGCACATCCAGCAATTGTTCCTGAGCGATCTCAAGAGGCTGGTGCAACGCCTGATACTGTTGCCAGAACGCGAAACCCAGCGCCAGACCTGCCAGAACGAGTGCGGTTTCCAGCAACACCAATATTTTTCGGATCACGTATCAGATATCCAGAAGGCTGCGAGCAATACCTTGCAGTTTACGGGTGAGCGGGCCAACCGGCCAGCCGAGGTGTTCAAAGGCGCAAACCGGCCAAATGCCGTAGACGCTGTTGCACAGAAACACTTCGTCCGCATGCGCCAGATCGGATGCGCTCAAATCCCGGATATCGACATCAATACCCAGCATTGGTGCCTGATCCAGCAATTCGGCACGCATCACGCCGGCCACACCACACCGGGTCAGGTCAGCGGTCAACAGTCGCCCCTTCGAGACCAGAAACAGATTGCTATAAACGCCTTCGATCAGACGACCCGAGGTATCGCACACCAGCCCTTCGGCATGCTCGCTGTCCTGCCACTCCGAACGTGCGAGCACTTGCTCAAGACGGTTCAGGTGCTTGAGACCTGCCAACAGCGGCTGTTCGGCCAGACGAGTCCGGCAGGGAAACAGGCGTACGCCCTGCTCGGCATGTGAGGCGGGATACAAGGGTGAAGGACCGCCCTGCAGGATTCGACGGGAGCGAGAGTCCGGGGCGGGACCATACCCGCGCTGGCTGTCGCCACGGGTCAGGATCAGCTTCATGACGCCCTCGCCAAGCTGGGCAGCGAAGCGGATCATCTCAGAACGTACCAGCGCCTGATCGATCGGTATCGACAGGCGCTGACAGGCTGTTTCGAGGCGCTGCAAATGGCGTTCGAACAGCAGCGGCTGCCCCGACTTCACCGCAACGGTTTCAAAAACTCCGTCGCCGTAGGCCAGCCCCCTGTCCCTGAGGGACACGGAGTCGGCCAGGCAGCCGTCGATCCAGCTGAGCATTACTCGGCAAACCGGCGGAACACCAGCGAGCCATTGGTGCCGCCAAACCCGAAGGAGTTCGACAGAACGACGTCGATCGGCATGCGACGTGCTTCATGGGGCACGAAGTCCAGGTCACACCCTTCGCTCGGCTCGTCCAGGTTGATGGTCGGCGGCGCGACCTGATCAACCAGCGCCAATACGCTGAAGATGGCTTCGACAGCACCGGCAGCACCCAGAAGGTGGCCTGTCATGGACTTGGTGGAGCTGACCGCGAGCTTGTAGGCATGGTCGCCGAACACACTCTTGATCGCCGACGCTTCTGCCAGATCACCGGCAGGCGTAGAGGTGCCATGAGCGTTGATGTACTGCACCTGCTCGGGATTGACCTTGGCGTCGCGCAAGGCATTGACCACGCAACGTGCAGCACCGGCGCCGTCGTCCGGCGGTGAAGTCATGTGGAACGCGTCACCACTCATGCCGAAACCGACCAGTTCGGCGTAGATGGTCGCGCCACGGGCCTTGGCGTGCTCGAGCTCTTCGAGAACCATCGCACCGGCACCGTCGGACAGGACGAAGCCATCACGGCCCTTGTCCCACGGACGACTGGCACGGGCCGGATCGTCATTGCGGGTCGACAGTGCACGCGCCGCACCGAAGCCGCCCAGCCCGAGACCGCAGGCTGCCATTTCGGCGCCCCCGGCAATCATGACGTCAGCTTCGTCGTAGGCAATGTTGCGTGCTGCCATGCCAATGCAGTGGGTCGCCGTGGTACAGGCGGTTGCGATGGCATAATTGGGTCCCTGCGCACCCAGGTGGATGGACAGAAAACCGGAAATCATGTTGATGATCGAGCCCGGCACGAAGAACGGAGAAATCCGCCCCGGCCCCTGATCGTGCAGCAGACGACTGCTGTTCTCGATGTTGGTCAGACCACCTATCCCCGAACCCATGGCAACGCCGATGCGCTCGCGATTTGCGTCGGTGACTTCAAGACCCGCATTGCGCACAGCCTGAAAACTGGCCGCAAGTCCGTATTGAATGAAGAGATCGAGCCGGCGCGCCTCTTTGGGTGCCAGGTATTCTTCCACGTTGAATCCCTTGACCGAACCGCCGAAACGGGTGGTGAAGGCAGACAGATCCGTGTGCTCGATAAGGCCAATGCCACTGCGGCCCGCCAGAATGCCTTGCCAACTGCTGGGCACATCATTACCCAGTGGCGTAAGCATGCCCATCCCGGTGACCACGACGCGTCTACGCGACACAGGACTCTCCTTCTCTCTTGTTAACGGAACATCACATCGTTTTTAAAGAAAAAACCGCACGCCGTTTAAAGCAGTGCGGTTTTCCCGTGACAGCAAGCAGCGATTACAAATCTTAAGCCTGGTGGCTGTTGACGTAATCGATAGCAGCTTGAACGGTAGTGATCTTTTCCGCTTCTTCGTCAGGGATTTCGGTCTCGAATTCCTCTTCCAGAGCCATTACCAGCTCAACGGTGTCCAGGGAGTCAGCGCCCAGGTCTTCAACGAAAGAAGCAGTGTTGACAACCTCTTCTTCCTTGACGCCAAGTTGCTCGGCAACGATTTTCTTGACGCGCTCTTCGATGGTGCTCATACCTAGTTTTAACTCCTAGTGGAAATATTCAGGCATCTGGCCAGAGGGTAAGTGTATAGAAGAGGTTTTACGTTTTTCAAGCGTAACGCTCTCCGCCTTTGCCCCATCGCCCTTCTGCCCATTTATAGATTGCAGCTTTATAACGGATTTTAGACAGATCTTATGACATTTTTTTGAAACAGATCGTCACATTCAGCTCATGTACATGCCGCCGTTGACCGGGATTGTCGCCCCGGTCACGTACCCTGCGCCCTCGGAGGCGAGGAAAGACACCACATTGGCGATTTCCTGCGCCTGCCCCAGACGGCCCAGAGGAATCTGGGTCAGCAGCGCTTCACGCTGTGCTTCAGGCAGCTCACGCGTCATATCGGTATCAATGAAACCTGGCGCCACCGAGTTCACGGTCACTGCACGCGAACCCACTTCACGGGCAAGAGCACGACTGAAACCTTCCAGCCCTGCTTTCGCGGAAGCATAGTTTACTTGACCGGCGTTGCCCATGGCACCCACTACGGAGCCGATGCTGATGATACGGCCCCAGCGAGCCTTGGTCATACCGCGCAATACACCCTTCGAAAGCCGGAACAGGCTGTTCAGGTTGGTATTGACCACGTCGTACCATTCGTCATCTTTCATGCGCATCATCAGGTTGTCACGTGTGATGCCGGCGTTATTGACCAGGATCAACGGTGCGCCAACGCGCTCCTGAATGGTCGACAGCACGGAGTCGACGGATTCGGCACTGCACACGTCCAGCATCAGACCGAAACCTTCGATGCCGGCCTCCTTGAATGCCGCGCTGATACGCTCGGCACCGGACTCGGACGTCGCGGTACCCACGACCACAGCGCCATTGCGGCCCAATTCCAGGGCGATGGCTTGACCAATACCACGACTGGCACCAGTCACCAGTGCAACTTTACCTTGCAGGCTCATGCAGTCTTCTCCTAATCAGACCAGTGCCGCACGCGCGGCGGCAAAGGCGTCTGGGGTATCCAGGTTGTAAGTAATCACGCCCTCGGCGCAACGCTTGTTCAGACCGGCAAGCACCTTGCCCGGCCCGCATTCCACCAGCTGGGTAGCACCACGGCTTGCCAGACACTGGATGGATTCCACCCAGCGCACAGGCTTGTACAACTGTTCGAGCAGGTCGCGCTTGAGCGTTGCCAGATCACTGACCGCACTGGCGCTGACGTTCTGCACCAGAGCGATTTCCGGCGCCTGCCATTCGATCGCTTCAACGGATTCGGCGAAGCGCTCGGCAGCCGGACGCATCAGTTCACAATGCGAAGGAACACTGACCGGCAACGGCAGGGCACGCTTGGCGCCCCGTGCCTTGCACAGCTCCATTGCACGCTTGACGGCCTCGGCAGAACCGGCGATGACCACCTGCCCCGGGGAGTTGAAGTTCACCGCACTGACCACGTCGCCCTGGGCCGCTTCGGCACAGGCAGCAATGACATCAGCGTCGTCCAGCCCCAGGATCGCAGCCATGCCGCCCTGACCGGCCGGAACGGCTTCCTGCATCAACTGACCACGGCGCTCGACGAGCCTGACCGCGTCTTCCAGGCTCAGGCTCTGCGCAGCCACCAGGGCACTGTATTCACCCAGACTGTGGCCTGCGACAAATGCGGGAACAGCGCCACCTTCAGCCAGCCAGACATGCCACAGCGCGACCGATGCAGTCAGGATGGCAGGCTGGGTCTTGTCAGTCTGGTTGAGCAATTCGGCAGGACCGCTCTGGGTCAACGCCCACAGGTCATAGCCCAGCGCTTCGGACGCCTGTTCAAAAGTATCGAGGATCAACGGATGCTGCGCAGCCTGCTCGGCGAGCATGCCCAGCGATTGCGATCCTTGACCCGGAAATACGAATGCGAGGGATGCAGACATTTAACAAGCCTCTGAAGTGTTGTAGCTGAAATAGGCATTCGGCCGAACCGAACACGTGTATTCAAACATGGGTGTTCAAATTTACACGACTGCCGGTTTGGATGACCGAGCAGTCGGATGCGTCACATTTTCACGGCTGACCGTTCTGCAGCATCGCTTCGAGCCGTCCGCGAAGGCGCTCCGGCTGGTTCTCCCGAGTCTCGATCAACGCGCGGTGAATCGCACTCTGAAAGCCTTGAACGCTTGCCGAGCCGTGACTTTTCACGACGATACCCTGCAAGCCCAGCAGACTGGCGCCATTATGGCGAGCCGGTGCCAGATCAGCCTGCAGGCGCTTCAACATCGGCAACGCCAGACCACCTACCGCACGCGTCAACAGATTGCGGTTGAACAGCATCTCGATACGACCCGCGATCATTGCCGCGAGGCCCTCGCTGGACTTGAGCAGGACATTACCGACAAAACCGTCGCACACCACCACATCAGCCTCGCCCCGGTACAAACCATCACCCTCGACATAACCGATGTAGTTGAGACCCGGTGCCGCCTGCAGCAGACCTGCCGCCAGCTTGACCTGCTGATTACCTTTGATGTCTTCGGTGCCGACGTTCAGCAACGCCACTTTCGGGCTTTCGACACCCAGCGTTTCGGCCATCACAGCGCCCATGACCGCGAACTGATACAGCGCCTCGGCACTGCAATCGACGTTGGCGCCCAGATCCAGCAATTGACAATAGCCTGTGCGTGTCGGGATGGCAGCAATCATCGCCGGGCGGTCGATCCCCGGCAATGTCTTGAGCACGAACCGTGACAACGCCATCAGCGCTCCGGTATTGCCCGCACTGACGCAGGCCTGGGCCTTGCCACTGGCGACCAGCTCAAGCGCAACACGCATCGACGAGTCAGGCTTGCCACGCAGCGCCTGTGACGGACGCTCATCCATCGCAACGACTTCGCTGGCATTGACGATCTGCAGGCGCGAGCGATCCACACCGGAGTGGCGGGCGATCTGTTCTTCAATAAGGGATTTTTGACCGACAAGGGCCAGATGAAGCGAGGGCGTAGCGGTCAGGCACGCGAGGCTTGCCTGAACAATGTTGCGGGGACCGAAGTCCCCGCCCATTGCGTCGATCGCAATGATCGGAGCGGACAAGAAATTACTCGTCAGCGCCCTTGTCGATCACTTTACGACCACGGTATACGCCTTCTGGCGATACGTGGTGACGCAGGTGAACTTCACCAGTGGTCTTTTCTACCGACAGAGTGCTTGCCTCAAGAGCGTCGTGCGAACGACGCATGTCACGGGCAGAGCGGGATTTTTTGTTCTGCTGAACAGCCATAATTGATTAACTCCTAAACGTTTGGGTCACGCTTTAACTGCGCCAATACACTGAACGGGTTGGACCGTGTCACCTCGTCCACGCTCGGTTCGGGCTCATCGAGACCCGCCGGTTGCTGGCATTCTTCCGGATGATGAGCAGGCACGATGGGCAAGGCGAGCAAAAGCTCCTCCTCGATCAGTGCCAGCAGATCCAAAGGATCTTCGCCCAGTTCCAGCACGTCATAACCTTTCGGTAACGACTGGGTATTCGCACCCTCCTTCACCACGGCATAACTGCACTCGCTGTGGATCGGCAGGGTGACCAGCTCAAGACAACGCTGGCAAACCATCTTGACCGAGACGTCTATCGCACTGTGGATAACCACTGAACGGCGTTCGTCACGCTCGAAAATGAATTTGGCCTGCACCGTACCGACATTGTCGGCAAGCGGGTCGCAGAGTCTCTCCAAATCGGCCAGCAGCACTTCACCCTGAAGGGTAGTGCCGCGATCAGCCAATTTGCGCGGGTCAACGTGAGGTGGAATCGGGTCATTCAACATAGGCGCAGCATTCTAGGGATGCCCCCTTGGCATGTCAAAGGAAATTCAGGTCTGTTCGCATCTATGGTGGATCATTAGAATCCGCGCTCAGTTCAAGGAGAATCGCATGCCTTCCCTGCTTCTAGCTTCCAGCTCGATCTACCGCCGCGAACTGCTCGCCCGACTGCGCCTGCCGTTCACCTGCAAATCGCCCGATGTCGACGAAAGCAGACGCCCCGGCGAGCCCGCCCTTCAGCTTGTGCTGCGCCTTGCTCAGAAAAAGGCGCAGGCGCTGGCCAGCGAACACCCCGACCACCTGATCATAGGCTCGGACCAGGTGGCCGTGCTGGGCGACAGGATACTCGGCAAACCCCACACGTTCGAGGGTGCACTGGAGCAACTGTCGGCGGCCAGCGGCAAGCGCGTGACCTTCCTGACCGGCCTGGCCCTGCTCAACAGCCGGACCGGCGTCTGCCAGATGGACTGCGTTCCTTTTACAGTGCACATGCGCGACCTCGACACCGCCAGCATCGAGCGCTACCTGCACGCAGAGCAGCCGTTCGATTGCGCAGGCAGCTTCAAAGCCGAAGGTCTGGGCGTGAGCCTGTTCCGCAGCACCGAAGGCACTGACGCCACCAGCCTGATCGGCCTGCCGCTGATTCGCCTGGTGGACATGCTAATAAAGGAAGGGATTCCCATCCCCTGACCCACCATGAAAAAACCCGACTGCCGTCGGGGTTTTTTCATATCTGGCGTGCGATCAACGCAATGTCGGCCCATTGAAGCCCGCCAGCATCGCCAGCCGCTCGGCAATGCTGGTGCCGAGTTTCTTGGAGAAGCGGTCGAAAGGCGACTCTTCAACGGTGTAATCAACCATATCCTTCTCGCCGATCACCTCACGCGCCACATAAGCAGCACTGCCCAGACCGTCCACCAGACCCAGCGGGACCGCCTGCTCGCCGGTCCAGACCAGTCCGGAAAACAGCTCCGGGTGGTCCTTGTCTTTCAGACGCTCGCCACGACCCTGCTTGACGCTGGCAATGAACTGCCGGTGCGTCGTATCCAGAACGCCTTGCCAGAACTGGGTTTCGTCCGCCTTTTGAGGCTGAAACGGATCAAGGAACGCCTTGTGCTCGCCAGACGTGTAGGTCCTACGGTCGACACCCAGCTTTTCCATGACACCGACGAATCCGAAACCGGCCGCCGTGACACCGATGGAGCCAACCAGACTGGCCTTGTCGGCATAGATCTGGTCGGCAGCGCTGGCGATGTAATAGGCACCCGAGGCACCCAGATCACTGATCACCGCATAGACCTTGATGTCAGGCTTCTGCGCTCGCAGACGACGAATCTCGTCATAGACATAACCGGACTGCACCGGACTGCCGCCCGGGCTGTTGATATTCAGGATGACACCCTTGGTCTTGGTGTCCTCGAACGCGGCACGCAACCCGGTAATGATGTTATCGGCGCTGGCAGGCTCCTTGTCGGCAATCACGCCCTGCACATCAACCACCGCCGTGTGACTGGAGCGCCGGGACGCACCGCCACTCAGGTCCAGCATCGGTACGATCAGCACCGTAAACAGCACCACAAAGGTCAGCAACTTGAAAAAGATTCCCCAGCGACGGGCGCGCCGCTGCTCCTGGACACTGGCCAGCAGGGTTTTCTCCAGCAACTTCCAGCTTTTCGCCTCTTCCCTTTCATCAACAGGCCCATCCACCCTTTGAGAGGCAGGCGCTTTCCATTCGTCAGACATGCTCAACTTGCTCCGGAACGATGATTAAACGCTGCGCCGACTCAACCAGGGGCGCAGTTCGGAAAAATGCTCGATGGCCAGACGAGGCTCATACGCAAGCAGGGAGTCCAGCGATTGAGCGCCATAGCCTACCGCCACAGAGTCCATACCCGCATTGCGCGCCATCTGCAGATCGAAAGACGAATCCCCGATCATGAGCGAGCGCTCGGGCGCAACGTCACAATGCGCCATGATCTCATGCAGCATCAGCGGATCAGGCTTGCTGGCCGTTTCATCGGCAGCCCGGGTGATATCGAAAAAATCCAGCCAGCCATTGGCCTCAAGTACGCGATTCAGCCCGCGACGGGCCTTGCCCGTGGCGACTGCAAGGCGGTAACCCTCATCGCGGAACGCCTGAATGGACTCCGAAACACCCTCGAACAGCCGGGAAGGGACGCTATCCATCGCCATATAGCGGTCAGCGTAGCGCTGACGGAAGTCGATCAGGTCGCTCGCCGTGATGGATGGATAGAGCGTGCGGATAGCCTCGGGCAAACCCAGGCCGATGATGCCTTTGATCGCCTCATCATCGCGCACTTCCATTGCACCTCCGATCGCCGCACCACGCATTGACTCAACAATGCGTCCGATAGAATCCGCCAGCGTGCCATCCCAGTCGAAAATCAGCAGATCATAATGGCGCACTCAAACGCTCCACTGTCTTGGCCCACATCTCGTCTACCGGCGCCTGCAAGGTAAGCTTGCCGCCGTCCGGCATCGGTACAGTCAGCATGTAAGCGTGCAGAAACAGACGCTTGCCGCCCAGATCGCGGATTTCACGACTGAAATCCTCGTCGCCGTATTTGGTATCACCGGCAATCGCGTGCCCGGCATGCAGCGTGTGAACGCGAATCTGGTGGGTGCGGCCGGTCACCGGCTTGGCCTCGACCATCGTGGCGAAATCACCAAAGCGGCGCAGCACCTTGAAAATCGTCAGCGCCTCCTTGCCCTCCTCGTTGACCTCGACCATACGCTCGCCAGAACGCAGATTGCTCTTGAGCAAAGGCGCGCGGACCTGCTTGATGGACGTTGCCCAGTTGCCACGCACCAACGCCATGTAGCGCTTGTCCACGCCGTCGCCGCGCAGGGCTTCGTGCAGGTGGCGCAACATGCTGCGCTTCTTGGCGATCATCAACAGACCGGAAGTGTCACGATCCAGACGGTGGACCAGCTCAAGCTCCTTGGCGTCCGGGCGCAACTGGCGGAACGCCTCGATCACGCCGAAACTCAGACCACTGCCGCCATGCACAGCAATACCGGCCGGTTTGTTAAGCACGATCAGCGCCTTGTCCTCATAGACAATGGCCGCCTCCAGACGCTGCAGCAGCGCCTGCGCAACAGGTACGGGCTCGTCGCGCTCAGGCACGCGCACGGGGGGAATGCGAACGATGTCTCCTGCCTGCAACTTGTACTCGGGCTTGATCCGCCCCTTGTTCACACGCACTTCGCCTTTGCGCAAAATGCGGTAAATCAAGGTCTTGGGCACACCCTTGAGATAAGTGATCAGAAAATTATCGATGCGTTGACCGGCAAGTTCCGGCGCAACCTCTACCAGCTGGACGCCGGGGGTTGGAGGGGCAATATTTGTCATGGCGCAAATCATAACAATTTTTTATGGATTTGAAGCACTTAATGATTGCTGCTATAGTCGCGAACGCCGCCAAAAGCGGCCGGACAGCGGATCAACGGTTGACAGCCGACCCTGACCAACGCAATTCAAGAGGACGTGAGGCCGTCCTACGGGGCTTTCGGTGACAACGCAGCATGCTGGAAACGTAACAAGCGCGGGTGACATGAGGCCGGAAACACGCCAGATCGCTGAGCAGACAGCTCGCCTTCAGTGCGAATAATTCACGGCCAGTTCACAAGGTGCAGTCGCTTCCAGACGCTACGAGCGAATGCTTCGGGAACAACGCCTAAAGCCATGATGCGCGACCTTCCCTATCGAAGATCGCGGTAAATGCCAACCCGCTGCGGATTCTGCGCGCGGCAGCACCCGAATTATCAGGGATACGTGTAGGGTGGAGACGCACAACCATCGGACTGTGTAGCAAAAGGCTTGTTCTAGACGCTTCATCTCGTCCGCTACCGATGGTCGATTCCTCCTCCTGACAAAGCTTTTGCTGAAAGGGTGTCCTAGGTCACCACAGCAAGCAGGAAACGTCGTCGCGACGCCCCGCCCCATTCCGGGCAGGAAAATCGCTAGACACTGGAGTGTCCAACCACTCTTGACGTGCCCTGACACCGACCGTGAGAAGTCGTGTGTGCCGAACGCCGTTTCCGGCAGCCCGGAAACCGACGGTACTACATGAAAAGAATGCTGATTAACGCAACTCAACCCGAAGAGTTGCGTGTTGCACTGGTAGACGGCCAGCGCCTCTACGACCTGGACATCGAGTCAGGTGCACGCGAGCAGAAGAAGGCCAATATCTATAAAGGCCGGATCACTCGCATCGAACCCAGCCTCGAGGCTGCCTTTGTCGATTTCGGCTCTGAGCGCCACGGGTTCCTGCCCCTCAAGGAAATCTCCCGCGAGTACTTCAAGAAAGCCCCTGAAGGCCGCGTCAACATCAAGGACGTCCTGAGCGAAGGCCAGGAAGTCATCGTCCAGGTCGAGAAAGAAGAACGTGGCAACAAGGGCGCAGCCCTGACCACCTTCATCAGCCTGGCGGGCCGTTATCTGGTCCTGATGCCAAACAACCCGCGCGCCGGTGGCATTTCGCGTCGTATCGAAGGTGAAGAGCGCAACGAGCTGCGTGAAGCACTCAACGGCCTGATCGCCCCTGCCGACATGGGCCTGATCGTTCGTACCGCAGGTCTGGGTCGCAGCAGCGAAGAGATGCAGTGGGACCTCGACTACCTGTTGCAGTTGTGGACTGCCATCAAGGAAGCGTCACTGGATCGCTCCGCGCCGTTCCTGATCTATCAGGAAAGCAACGTCATCATCCGCGCCATCCGCGACTACCTGCGCCAAGACATCGGTGAAGTCCTCATCGACAGCGTCGAAGCCCAGGAAGAAGCCCTGACGTTCATCCGTCAGGTGATGCCGCAGTACGCCAGCAAGATCAAGCTGTACGAAGACAGCGTTCCGCTGTTCAACCGCTTCCAGATCGAAAGCCAGATCGAGACCGCTTTCCAGCGCGTCGTCGAACTGCCTTCCGGCGGCTCCATCGTCATCGATCCGACCGAAGCCCTGGTGTCCATCGACATCAACTCGGCACGCGCTACCAAAGGCAGCGACATCGAAGAAACCGCCCTGCAGACCAACCTCGAAGCGGCTGAAGAAATCGCCCGTCAATTGCGTCTGCGTGACATCGGCGGCCTGATCGTTATCGACTTCATCGACATGACCCCGGCCAAGAATCAGCGCGCCGTGGAAGAAAAGGTCCGTGAAAGCCTCGAGGCCGACCGCGCCCGCGTTCAGGTCGGCCGCATCTCGCGTTTCGGCCTCCTGGAAATGTCCCGTCAGCGCCTGCGCCCGTCGCTCGGCGAAAGCAGCGGCATCGTCTGCCCGCGCTGCAACGGCACCGGCATCATCCGTGATGTCGAGTCGCTCTCGCTGGCCATCCTGCGCCTGATCGAAGAAGAAGCCCTGAAGGACCGTACTGCCGAAGTACGCGCCCAGGTGCCAATCCCGGTGGCAGCGTTCCTGCTCAACGAGAAGCGCAACTCGATCACCAAGATCGAACTGCGTACCCGTGCACGCATCATCATCCTGCCGAACGATCATCTCGAAACGCCTCACTTCGAAGTTCAGCGCCTGCGTGATGACAGCCCGGAAGCCCACAACAACCAGTCCAGCTACGAAATCGCTGCTGCCGCTGCCGAAGTGGAAGAAATTGCCCCGCTGGCTGCAGCGACGCGCACCCTGGTCCGTCAGGAAGCAGCCGTCAAGACGGCTCCAGCCCGCGCCAATGCCCCGGTTCCTGTAGAGGCCGTTCCAGTAGCGCCAGCTCCGACCCTTCCGGAGCCAAGCCTGTTCAAGGGTCTGGTGAAATCCCTGGTCAGCCTGTTCGCGACCAAGGAAGAGCCAGCCGCACCGGTTGTGGTCGAAAAACCGGCCACCACCGAACGCCCTGCCCGCAACGAAGAGCGTCGCAACGGCCGCCAACAGAGCCGTGGTCGCAACAATCGTCGCGACGAAGAGCGCAAGCCTCGTGAAGAACGTGCACCACGTGAGGAGCGTGCAGAACGCGCACCGCGCGAAGAGCGGGCGCCACGTGAAGAACGTGCTCCACGCGAAGAACGCGCACCTCGTGAAGAGCGCGCACCTCGCGAAGCACGCGACGACACGGCTCCGACGACAACCGCCCGCGAAGAGCGTCCGGCACGTACCTCCCGTGAACGCAAGCCTCGTGAGGGTCGCGAAGAACGTCCTGTCCGTGAACTGCGTGAGCCTCTGGACGCAGCACCGGCCGTGAACATGGCCCGTGAAGAGCGTCCCGAGCGTGCACCACGTGAAGAACGCCAGCCTCGCGCACCGCGTGAAGAGCGTCAGCCACGTACCGAGCAGGCCCCTGTCGAGGCCAGCGAAGAAGAAGTGCTGCTGAACGAAGAACAGGCTCACGATGACAATCAGGACAGCAATGAAGGCGAACGCCCTCGTCGTCGCTCCCGTGGCCAGCGTCGCCGCAGCAACCGTCGTGAGCGTCAACGTGATGCCAACGGCAATGTGATTGAAGGCTCGGAAGAGAACGGCAACGAAGAAGAGCAAGGCTCTGATGCCGCTGCCGGTCTGGCCGTTACCGCAGCTGTCGCAAGCACGGTAATCAGCGCACCAGCCGAGGCTCAGGCCCACGAGCAGGCCGAACGCGCCAACAGCACCGTCGAAGCACCTATAGCCGACGCTGCAGAGCCAGCACCTGCTGTCGAAGCGCCAGTTGCTGAAGCTGCCAGTGTTGAAACGACCGTTGTGGAAGCCCCGACCGAGCAAGCACCGGTCGCGGCCGAGCCAACCGTTGAACGGCCTGCTGTCGAAGCTCCGGTTGCCGACGAAACACCGAAGTCCGAGGCAGCGCCTGAAGTCGAGGTTCAGCCAGCAGTGACCGAAGCGCCGGCGATCGCCGCGCAGACCGAACTGTTCGACGCGCCTCACGCAGAACGCGTAGTGCCGTTCACGCCAACGCCGGAACCAACGCCAGAGCCACAGGCTCCGGTCGAGGCCAAGGCCCTGGAAGAGGTGGCAGCCTCTGAATCCGCGGAGCTGCCGACACCTGCACCCGCCCCTGCTGCAGAGCCTGCGTTCGTGAAGGAGGAGCCTGCTCCATACTTCGCACCACAAGCTCCGGCAGTGGAAGAAGCACCGGCTGTGCAGGACGTCCAGGAACCGACCGCTGTTGAAGCACCCGCCCTGCCGGTCAGCAGCACGGGTCGTGCGCCGAACGATCCTCGTGAAGTTCGTCGCCGCAAGCGCGAAGAAGAAGCCCGCCGTCAGAAAGAGGCCGAACAGGCTGCTTCTGCTGCACCGGCTGCTTCGGAGCCTGCACCTGTTGTTACTGAAGCGGAATCGGTCCAGCCTGCGCTGACCTCCGATGAAAACGCCGAGCAGCAACACGCCGAGAAAGAAACCGAGCCTAAACCCCTCGCTTAAACCCGGCCCATGAAAAAGCCCCGCCTGTGTAAACAGGCGGGGCTTTTTTATACCTGCGATGTGAGCGGATCAGTGATGGACGCGATCAATTGCTGACTTCGAAAACGAAGCTCAGTACAGATTCGGTTCCATCTCCAGCTCGACATCGAACCGCTCTGCAATGTCAGCCTGGATGCGACGTGCCAGACTCAGCAGTTGCAGACCAGTGGCTTGTCCATAGTTGACCAGCACCAGCGACTGGAGCGTATGCACGCCAGCATCGCCCTCACGAAAGCCCTTCCATCCCGCCTGCTCGATCAACCAGCCGGCAGCCAGCTTCACTCGGGTATCGGCTTGTGGATAACCAACCACACCCGGATGCTCATGCCTGATTGCGGCGAAGGATTCGGCAGACACAACCGGGTTCTTGAAGAAACTGCCTGCATTGCCCAGTACCGCAGGATCCGGCAGTTTTTCACTGCGGATCGAGCAGATCGCCCGGCTGACATCAAACGGTGTCGGCTGCCTGACACCCAACTCGTCCAGACGCTGACGAACCGGACCGTACTCAAGGTGCAGTTTCGATTCCCAGGTGAGCCTGAAGCGTACCCGCAGGATCAGCCAGCGACCCACCTCATGCTTGAACACGCTGTCGCGGTAGCCGAATGCACAGTCTTCCAGCGAGAATTCACGCAGCTGGCCGGTTTTCCGATCCAGCGCGGTCAGGCCATGAAACACGTCCTTGATCTCGACACCATAGGCACCGATGTTTTGCATCGGCGCTGCGCCGACCGTACCCGGAATCAGGCTGAGATTTTCAAGTCCGCAAAGCCCCATCTTCAGACTGGCCTGAACGAAGGGGTGCCACGGCTCCCCCGCTTCCGCCTCGACAATAGCTTCTTCACAGTCCTCGCGCACGATGCGGATACCGCGGCTGGCCATACGCAACACCAATGCCGGTATGTCACCGCTGAGCAGCAGGTTACTGCCGCCACCCACGACCAGCAGCGGCACATCATGCTCGGCCGAATAGGCAAGAGCCTCCCGAACATCATCGTCGCTGTGGGCCTCGGCAAACAGTTTTGCCTCAACGTCCACGCCGAAGGTGTTGAAGGGTTTGAGTGAAACGGCGGGCTGTACCTGTAAGGTCACTGGGATACTTTCCCGAACGGCTGAAGAACCGGCATCAAACCTCCAGCAAGCGCCTTACGCGCTCAAGGTCTTCAGGAGTATCGACACCGGCGGGCAAGGCCTCAAGAGCATCGGCCACGTGAATACGCACGCCATTCCACAGCGCCCGCAATTGCTCGAGATTTTCAGTGTTTTCAAGCTGGCACGACCCCCAACCGACGAAGTCGTGCAGAAAGCCGGCTCGATAGGCGTAGATACCGATATGACGGCGATAAGGCACGCCTGCAGGCAGCTCGTCGCGGTTGACTGCCAGTGCGTCACGCGCCCACGGCAATGGAGCGCGACTGAAGGTCAGCGCCAGACCATTGATGTCCGAGGAAACCTTGACCACGTTCGGGTTGAACAGCGCTGCCACGTCGTCGATGGGCTCGGCCAGAGTCGAGATACCGGCTTCAGGATGCGCAGCAAGGTTGCTGGCTACCTGATCGATTACCGCCGGGGGGATCATTGGCTCGTCGCCCTGGACATTGACCACAATGGCATCAGCCGCCAGACCCAGTTGTGTGGCGACTTCAGCAAGGCGGTCAGTGCCGGAATTGTGGTCGTCACGGGTCATCAGAACTTCAGCGCCGAACGCCTGACAGGCTTCAAAAATTCGCGCGTCGTCGGTGGCAACCACCACTCGCTGCGCATTGCTCTTGCGCGCCTGTTCCCAGACGAGCTGGACCATCGGCTTGCCCGCGATCACTTTCAGCGGCTTGCCCGGAAAACGACTGGACCCGTAACGCGCCGGAATCACTACAGTGAAATCGGTGGTCATTTTTCCAGGCGCTCATCAGCAGTCAGTGTGCGCGCTTCGCTCTCAAGCATCACCGGAATGCCGTCGCGAACCGGATAAGCCAGACCTGCGCCCTTGCTGATCAGTTCGGTCTTGTCCGCACTGAGCTTCAACGGACCCTTGCAGATCGGGCAGGCAAGGATATCGAGTAATTTGGTGTCCATAGGAGATCCTGAAGCAATCATGGGGAAAGACGTGACAGCTGCTTATCGAACCAACTGACAAACGCGTCGGAAGGCACCGCATCCACCGCCAGGTACCACCAGTCATCTGCCGCGAAAACACGGCATTTCACCGCATCCTTCTCGGTCATGACCAGCGGTAGCGATGGTGTGAAAGTCAGCGCCTGTACGCTATAGACAGCGTGGTCAGCGAATGGGTGCTGCACAGGCTGCCAGTGTAATCCTTCGAGGGTCTTGAAGAAACGTTGCGGATTGCCGATTCCGGCAACAGCGTGCACGGCCTGACCGGCTGGAAAGTGATCAACCGGCCGACGTTCGCCGCTGCGCAGGTTGATCAATGCGGCAGGCTTGAGCGTGAAAGCATAGCCATCCTCGCGATCTGCCTCGGCGCCGTTGTAAAGCACTGCGTCGACACTGTTCAGCCGTTCGGCAGGCTCGCGCAACGGTCCGGCCGGTAGACAGCGACGATTGCCCAGGCCGCGTGCGGCATCAATCAGTACCAGTTCCAGATCACGGGCCAGTCGATAGTGCTGCAAGCCGTCGTCAGAAAGAATCAGATCCAGCGGTTCGGCAGCCAGCAAGGCCTGAACGGCGCGGCTGCGGTCTGGGTCGATCACCAGCGGAACACCGCAACGCTGCACGATCAGCAGCGGCTCGTCACCGACTTCACTGGCGTTATGCCCGGGCAGGACGCGCCAGGGCAAGCTTGGCGGTTTGGCACCGTAACCACGACTGACCACGCCGACCCGCAGGCCTCGCTGCTGACAATGCCTGATCATCCAGAGAATGAGCGGCGTCTTGCCGGTGCCTCCGACCGTAATGTTTCCGACCACAATGACCGGCACAGGCGCGCGGTAGATATCGCCCTCGCCCGCGACAAAGCGCGCGCGCTTGCCGTCCACTACACGGCGATAAAGGCTTTCGAGAGGACGCAGCAGCGCCAGCGCAGGATGGCCGTCGTACCAGGCGTCAAGCAAACGGTCAGTGAATGCCATCAGTTAGCCTGTGTGGCCTCGACGGTGGTCATGCGCAAGTGACTGAAACCCAGTTTACCGGCAGCATCCATTGCGGTGATGACCGACTGATGCGGGGTCTTGCCATCGGCGCTGATGGAAAGCGGCAGGCTGGTGTCGCCGGCGGATTCACGTTGCAGCGCCTCGATCAGGGTGGCCAGATCGTTTTTCGGCAATAGCTGGTTATTCAGGGAAAAAATTCCGTCAGCATTGATCGCAATGTCCAGATGCTTGGCGCTCGCGTCCACTTCAGGCGTACCGGTGACCGCCTGCGGAAGATCGACCCGCAGCTGGGTTTCACGGGTAAAGGTGGTGGTCACGATAAAGAACAGCAGCAGGATGAACACCACATCGATCAACGAAACGAGGTTGATGTCGATGTTCTCCCGCGGTCTGCGGCGACGAAACTTCACTTCTTCTTGCTCCCGCCTGCCTTGGCCAGGGATTTGAGGTCAACCTTGGCGTCGATCAGATCGACGTCACGGTCACCCTGCACCACCTCGACCAGACGAATGGCCTGCTGCTCCATGCCGACCACCAATTCGTCAACGCGGCTTTGCAGAAAACGGTGAAAGAAGATCGCCGGAATGGCTACGATGAGGCCCGATGCCGTACAGATCAGGGCCTTGGAAATACCGCCTGCTAGAACGCCCGCGTTGGCCGTGGCCCCCGAGCTGTTGAACGAGCCGAAGATATCGATCATGCCCAGCACAGTGCCCAGCAGACCCAGCAGCGGCGCCATGGCGGCAATCGAACCCAGCGCACTCAGGTAACGCTCCAGCTCATGAATGACCCGCGCTGCGGCTTCCTCGATGCACTCTTTCATGATCTCGCGACCATGCCTGGAGTTGGCCAGGCCTGCCGCGAGGATTTCACCCAGAGGCGAATCGGCACGCAGCTGCTTGAGCTTCTCTTTATCGAGTTTCTGATCCTGAATCCACTGCCAGACCTGACCCAGCAGGTGCGGCGGCGTGATACGGCTGGCGCGCAGCGTCCAGAGCCGTTCGATGATGATGCCGGCAGCGGCGATGGAACTCAAAATGATCGGCAACATCATCCAGCCGCCCGATTTGACCAGTTCCCACACAGTGACCACTCCCTTGAAAAATTGGCGCCACTCTATCATAGGGTCGCCGGTTGCCGTCGATATCCGTGGATTCAGTCGCGCCAGAAACGACGCTGCGCACGCTGTGCCTCAGGGCTGCCGTAAGTCCCCAGGTGCAGGCGGATAGCACCCAGCTCTGCACTGTCGTAGCTGGCGATACCGTTCCATCTATAGCGCGCCATGACCAGCGGGTGCGGGTGACCAAAAGCATTATTGCGTCCACGCGAGATCAGGACGCCCGTCGGTGTGACGGCTTTCAGAAACGGTTTCGAGGAAGAGGACCGGCTGCCGTGATGCGGCGCCTGCAGCCAATGGGCGCGCAGATCGAATCCGCTGTCGATCGCCGCCTGCTCGGCTTCGGCATCGACATCGCCGGTCAGCAGCAATCGCTCGCCACCGGCGTCGACACTCAGCATGCAGGACCCCGCATTGCCTTCAGGTGCCTGATCCCAGATCCAGGTCGAAAACACCACACCGTCCCATTCCCACTGCTCACCGCTCTCACAGCGGCGCGCACCCAATGAAGGCGCGAGACGCTCGATATCACCGCCCAGCACCCGCGAGACCGGAAACGCCTTGTGGACCGCCAGCGCGCCTCCGGCATGATCCGAATCGGCATGACTGAGCAGCATCATGTCCAGATGCCGCACCCCACTCTTGCGAATGGCGGGCACCACCACTCGCTGACCTATATCGAACTCACCGAAACGCGGCCCGGTGTCATACAGCAACGTGTGGTGACGCGTGCGCAGCAAAATCGACAGCCCCTGCCCGACATCCAGCTGCAGAACGTCAACCTGTCCGACAGGCACAGATTTGAGGGGTGGAAACACGCATAGCAACAGCAGCGGCCAGCCCAGAGGCCGCATCGGCACACCTCTGGGCAGCAGGAGCAGCAACGCGCCGAGCAGGCTCAAGGCCAGAGCCCAGGCAGGTGTGGTGCTGGGCAGCCAGGCAGGTATACGTTCGGCCATCCAGCCCAGAAACACGAACAGCCATTCCAGCGCCCCACCCGCCAGCCACAACAAGCCCTCGCCCACCATCGGAACGGGTAGCAACAGCGTGCCCATCAATGCCGCGGGCAGCACGACGACACTGACCCAGGGCACCGCCAGCAGGTTGGCGAGCGGGCCGCTGATACTGATCGGCAGGTTCAACATCATCAGGATCGGCAGCAGACCGACCGCGATCAGCCACTGGGCCCTCGTCCAGCTCTGCATCCAGCCCCAGGCACCAAGGCGACCGCTGAAGATCAGGATCAGAATCCCCACCGCCGCGAACGACAGCCAGAAGCCCGGTTGCAGGCTCACCAGCGGTTCGAACACCAGCACGGCATTGAGCGACAGCAGTAACGGCCAGGTCATGCCCAGATGCCGAAAGCGCAAACGCCAGAGCAGAACCAGGCCCACCATCACACAGGCACGGCGCACCGGCACGTCGAACCCGGCCAGCAACCCATAACCCAGCGCGGAAGTGAACGCCAGACCGCACGCCCAGGGCAGCCACGGCAGTGGTCGCGGCCACAGTCTCCAGCGTGCCAGCAGGCTCACCAGCGCATAAATCACGCCGGCCAGCAGACTGATGTGCTGACCGGAGATCACCAGTAAATGCACCGTGCCGGTGTCCTGCAGCACTTGCCAGTCGATGGTCGACAAGCCAGACCCATCGCCCAACACCAGCGCCGCCAGCCCGCCTTCGCGTCCTTGCGCATCGACGGCCAGCAGGCGCTGACGAATGGCATCGCGCCAGGCGGCGCGGGCCGGTGCCTGCAATTGACCGTCCACCACCGTACCGGTCGCGCCGATACGCTGAGCCAATAACCAGGCTTCATAATCAAACGCTTCGGGATTGACCAGCCCGCTTGGACGCTTGAGCTTCACCGCCAGTCGCCAGCGCTCACCGCTGCGCACCTCAGGACCGCCGTACCAGGCGATGCGCATCAGCCTGGGCAGCTTCGCCCGACGTGATAGGCCATCCGCGAGCTCGAAACGCACAACGCCTTCGGCGCTACTCGGCAACCCGACCACTTTGCCTTGCAGCCACAGCGTCTGACCGTCGAGCCGGGGCAGCAACCGGTCATCCAGTGCCATCTGCGCCGAGACGCAAGCCCAAGTGAAGCCGAACAGAAAGAATGCCAGCGGATAGGTGCGAAACGGCAGCAGCATCAACGCCACGACAGGCATCAACAGCAACAGCCAGGTACCGGGCAAGGCCGGCAGAAAACGCAGGGCCAACAGGCCAAGCGCAAGCGCGATCATCCCTGTGCGCATGGGGAGTACTCGAAGCGGAAAGCTTCAAGGATGGGCGCAAGCGAAGACGTGTGGGCTGGAGGTGTGTTTCAGAATTTGAAAAGGCAGTCTTGCGGACTCATCAGCCCGCCGTGTGGCGGGCCAATGTTGGAAATGTTACTGACGCATACCACGCCCACTCACCAGCAACCGTGCGCAACCGAAATACAGCACGAACGTGGCGACGATCATGAACGCCAGGGCGATGCTGATCTTGATGTCGGAAACACCCAGAATGCCGTAGCGAAACGCGTTGACCATGTGCAGGACCGGGTTGGCCAGCGACACAGTCTGCCAGAAAGGCGGCAACAGGTTGATTGAGTAGAACACGCCACCGAGGTAGGTCAACGGGGTCAGCACAAAGGTCGGGATAATCGAGATATCGTCGAAGTTGCGTGCGAAAACGGCGTTGATGAAACCCAGTAGCGAGAAGATCGTTGCGGTCAGTACGACAACCACGATGGTCACGCCGAGGTGGTGGACCTGCAGGTCGGTGAAGAACATCGACAGAATGGTCACGATGAAGCCAACCATCAGGCCGCGCAGCACGCCGCCCAGTGTGTAGCCCACCAGAATAGTGTGCGGTGATACGGGCGACACCATCAGTTCTTCGATCGAGTGCTGGAACTTGGCACCGAAGAAGCTCGAGACCACGTTGCCATAGGAGTTGGTGATCACCGACATCATGATCAGTCCGGGCACGATGTACTGCATGTAGGTGAAGCCGCCCATGTCACCGATCTGGCGACCGATCAGGTTACCGAAGATGACAAAGTACAGAACCATGGTGATGGCAGGCGGCAGCAGGGTCTGCGGCCAGATGCGCATGAAACGATGGACTTCACGAAAAACGATGGTTTTGAGGGCGACCAGATTGGGACGCAGCTCGCCAGTCTCGGCAGTCATAGCGCCACCTTCGCCAGGTTTTTTTCCACCAGGGACACGAACAACTCCTCAAGGCGATTGGATTTATTGCGCAGGCTCAGCACTTCTATATTTTGTGCAGCCAGTTGGCTGAACAGCGCGGTGATGCCCACGTTCTTGTCGACCTGCACTTCCAGCGTATGGCTATCAAGCAGACGGCTGGGGAAACCGGGCAGTTGCGGCGCGGTCTGCCAGGTTGCCTTTAGGTCGAGCAGGAACGTCTCGACGGTCAGGGTGCTGAGCAGTTGCTTCATGCTGGTGTTCTGCACAATCGTGCCGTGGTCGATGATGCCTATGTTGCGGCACAACTGCTCGGCCTCTTCCAGATAGTGCGTGGTCAGAATGATGGTGATGCCCTTGCGGTTCAGTTCGGTCAGGAACGTCCACATGGAACGGCGCAATTCAATGTCCACACCTGCGGTCGGCTCGTCGAGAATCAGCAGGCGCGGCTCGTGAATCAGCGCACGGGCGATCATCAGACGACGCTTCATGCCGCCGGACAGCGAACGGGAAGGCACGTCGCGCTTGTCCCAGAGGCCCAGTTGGGTCAGGTACTGTTCGGCGCGTTCCTTCGCGATCTTCGCCGGAATGCCGTAGTAACCGGCCTGGGTAACGACGATGTCGAAGGTTTTCTCGAACTGATTGAAGTTGAATTCCTGCGGCACGACACCGATGGAGCGTTTGAGCGCAGCAGGCTCGCGGTCCAGGTCATGGCCGAAGATGTTCACCGTACCGCTGGTCTTGTTGACCAGCGTCGAGATGATGCCGATGGTGGTGGATTTGCCCGCGCCGTTGGGGCCGAGCAAGGCGAAGAAATCACCTTCGGCGACATCCAGGTCGATACCACTCAGGGCCTGGAAACCGTTGCCGTAGGTTTTGGTTAGCTGCCGGATGGACAGAGCAGAAGACATATCGGGAAAAGTACCAAATCAGAATAGAAAGAATGGGGTGGGCTGAAAGCCGCTGTGCGCGTCACTGACACCCGAGCACGCAATGGTGCTTGGCCGGGTCGTTCAAGTACAGACACATTTGTTAATAGTAAATATCGAAGCGCCGTGAAAAGCTGGCGATCAGGTCAACGGACTCATCACCGCCTTGCGATACGCTGGACGCGTCTTGAGGCGTTCATACCAGGCTTGGAGGTGAGGCAGCGGCGGACGTTCAACCGGCATTTCAAACCAGGCGTAGGCAAAACAGCCCAGCGGAATGTCGCCCATGCCGAACGCCTCACCCGACAGGTAGGGCTGGCGGGACAAAGCCTCGTCTGCGACCAGCAACAGGCTGTGCAGGTGAAGGATGCCTTCGTTGATGGCGTTCCAGTCCTGCTTGTCAGCCGACGTACGCAACACGCCCCAGAATACCGGGATAAAGGGCGTCGCAATGGTTGAAGTGGTCCAGTCCATCCATTTGTCCGCTTGCGCTCTGGTTTGCAGATCGGAGGGATACAGGTCGGAATCCGGCGCGTGACGGGCTGCAAGGTAACGCACGATGGCATTGGATTCCCAGAGCACGAAATCGCCGTCTTCAATCATGGGGATACGGCCGTTGGGGTTCTTGCTGCGGTATGCCGCCTCGTTGACCAGCCCGAACGCGCCGCCGGCATCCCGGGTTTCGTAGGGAACCCCTACTTCCTCGGCAATCCAGAGCGCCTTGCGCACATTGCTTGAATTCTTCCGTCCCCATATCGTGAGCATTGCGTTCCCCTCGCAGTGGCTGTGAAAAACTGACTACTCAGTCTACCCGATCCGCCGGCAACTTCCTTGTCGGGACAGGGTCACTATCGATGTCGCCCCACCACTGCCTGGCGACCAGTTCTTGATCGCTGCCAGAGCGGCGTTCATCACGGAGGAATACGTATGCTGCTGTTGTGGATTGTTGTGCTGGTCGTGGGCATTGCCTGGCTGGCCCATCGACGTACCGACCCGCTTCCTGCACTGGGCGCAGTCGCGGTCTACCTGCTGGCGATGGGCATTTTCAGCCATGCACCCGGCTGGCTGTTGACGATTTTCTGGATATTGTGGCTGGCGATCTTCATACCGATGATCCTGCCTGACCTGCGCCGCAAACATTTCACGGCGCCGATGTTCAATTGGTTCAGGAAAGTCCTGCCACCGATGTCCGAGACCGAGCGTGACGCCATCGATGCCGGGACTGTCTGGTGGGACGGTGAGCTGTTCAGCGGACGTCCCGACTGGGACAAATTGCTGGCCTATCCGAAAGTCCAACTGACCGAAGAAGAACAGGCATTTATCGACGGCCCGACCGAAGCGTTGTGCGCCATGGTCAGTGACTGGGAAATCGGGCAGGCCATGGACCTTCCGCCGCAAGCCTGGGCGCACATCAAGCAGCACGGCTTCTTCGCGTTGATTATTCCTAAAGAATTCGGCGGCAAGGGTTTCTCCGCTTACGCCCATTCGCAGATCGCCATGAAGCTGGCGACCCGCAGCGGTGACCTGGCCTCGACCGTGATGGTCCCCAACTCCCTCGGTCCTGCGGAACTGTTGCTTCATTACGGCACCGACGAACAGCGCAACCACTACCTGCCCCGTCTGGCGCGTGGCGATGACATCCCTTGCTTCGCACTGACCGGCCCGCTGGCGGGCTCCGATGCTGGCGCGATGCCGGACACCGGTATTATCTGCAAGGGCGACTGGCAAGGCGAAGAAGTGATTGGCCTGCGTCTGACCTGGGAAAAGCGCTACATCACACTGGGTCCGGTTGCCACGCTGCTCGGTCTCGCGTTCAAGGCCTACGACCCTGAGCACCTGTTGGGCGAGGAAGAAGACCTGGGCATCAGCCTGGCGCTGATTCCGACTGACACACCGGGCGTCGAGATCGGTCGTCGTCACGTGCCACTGGGCGCTGCGTTCATGAACGGCCCCAACTCCGGCAAGGACGTGTTCATCCCGCTGAGCTATCTGATTGGTGGTCAGCCCATGCTGGGCAAGGGCTGGATGATGCTGATGAACTGCCTGTCGGTGGGTCGCTCGATCTCGCTACCCGCCGTGGGCACCGGCGCGGCCAAATACACCAGTCTGGTGACAGGTCAGTACGCCAGGGTGCGCGAGCAGTTCAACGTGCCGCTGTCGGCATTCGAAGGTATTCAGGAAGCACTCGCGCGCATCGGTGGCAACGCCTGGCTGATGGACAGTGCGCGGATGCTGACCGCCAACGCCGTGGATCTGGGCGAAAAGCCATCGGTTCTGTCGGCCATCCTCAAATACCACCTGACCGAGCGCGGCCGTGAATGCATCGGCCACGCCATGGATGTGCATGGCGGCAAGGGCATCATCATGGGCCCGAACAACTACCTGGGCCGCAACTGGCAAGGCGCTCCCATCTTCATTACGGTCGAAGGGGCAAACATTCTGTCGCGCAACCTGATGATTTTCGGCCAGGGCGCGATTCGCTGCCATCCGTTCGTGCTCAAGGAGATGGCACTGGCCGGGCGCACAGACCACGACAACGCACTGCTCGAGTTCGACAGCCTGCTGCTCAAGCATATCGGCTTTGCGGTGAGCAACGCAGCCAGCACATTGATTCTGAACCTGGGCTTTGGGCATTTCGAGCGCGCGCCGGGCGACAACCTGAGCCAAGGCTACTTCAGAGCGCTGAATCGTCAGGCCGCGGCGTTCGCCATGCTGGCGGACCTGAGCATGATGCTGCTGGGTGGCGAACTGAAACGTCGCGAGCGACTGTCGGCCCGTCTGGGTGACGTGCTCAGCCATCTGTATCTGGCTTCCGCGTCCCTCAAGCGTTACCACGACCTGGGTTCGCCGGATCACATGAGCCCGTTGTTCCGCTGGGCCATGGAAGAAAGCCTGGGGCATTCGGAACGGGCGATGGATGAAATCCTCAGCAACTTCCCGAACCGCATTCTCGGAGGTCTGCTGCGGGTCATCGTCTTCCCGTTCGGCCGTCGTCACAAAGGTCCGTCCGACAAGCTTGATGCCGAAGTGGCTCAGGTGCTGGGGCGCGCCAAGGGTGATCCGACGCTGGAAGAGTTGCTTGCAGGCTGCTACCGCCCGCAATCGGCCGAAGATCCGGTTGGCGCGCTGCAACACGCCAGCGATCTGCTGAGTGCCGCGTATCCGCTGCACAAGAAGCTCCAGGTTGCCGTCAAAGGTGGGCAGGTGCTGCCAGAAGCCGGCGAGCCACTCATCGATGCTGCGTTGCGTGTCGGCGTGCTGCAGGCTGACGAGGCGCAGACACTGAAAACCGCCGAGGCGGCGCGTCGCAAGGTGATCGACGTGGATGATTTCGACAAGGAAGAGCTGACGCATACAGCGGGCAAGATTCGCTGATTGACCCCACCTGACCCTCGCAGGTCAGTTGATCCACAAAACAGGCGCGCAGAGCTTTATACTCTCGCGCCTGTTTTTGCATTTGAGGATTACATCATGGCCGACGCCACTCTCGACCACCATCTCGGTCTGCTTGCGCACCTGCGCAGTATTCTGGTCGCGCTGGGCGAGGCCGAGCAGGTTCCCGAAGAAAGCCATGCATTATTCATGGAGCGCTTCGACGAACTGGTCGAGCAATTGCCGCAAGACCCTATCGAAAGCCAGTATCTGGGCCAGGACATTCTGTGTCAGGTGATCCAGCGCTACCCGCAAATCGCCCATCTGGTGCCGCGCGACCTTCTGTGGTTCTTCGCGGGTGACTGTCTGCATTTCATGCCGGACGATGAAATCGACCTGTATCAGGCACTCGAAGAACGCCGGTATGAAGCCGAGCAGAACGATGAGCCGTTCGACTGGAATCAGGAGAAGCAGCTGCTGGCAATGTCGACTCAAGGCAGCAAGCACTGAGCGACTCAGTGCTGTGACGCAGGCTTCACAGTCGCGAGCCCATTTTGATCGTGCCAACGCTGCGCGTTGACACGATCAGGGACCTCACGTCGAGCGCAAAGCGCAACGACGTCTCTCAACTGATCCCTGCCAACAGTTCCCGCGCCAGACGCTGATGTTCTTCGTCAGACTCGGCAATCACCTGCAACAGGATTTCACGGGCCGACTCGATATCCCCGTCGTCGATCAACACTTGAGCCTGATTGATCTGGCTCAAGGGCGGTTCATCGAGGTCCAGCAGGTCGAAGTCAGAATCGTCGCTCATGAAGCTGTCGAGGAAGTCATTGCTCAAATCGTCGACAGCCGATGGCGGAATCACTTCGATGGGCTCGACTGCATCCGACTCGGAGAAGTCGCTGAGAAATTGCTCGTCGGACAGCTCGAACACTTCGGGCAACTGATTCAGATCCGATGAAAATCCAGGGTCTACCTCAGGTTGAACGACAGGTTTGGTGCGAGCAGGCGGCGCATCGAACGGATCGACCAGGTCCCAGTCAGCATCCATCGACAGCTCGTCCAGATTCAACTGGAACTCGTCTGACGGTTCAGGATTCAGCGCTGCTGCGGTGGTTTCGTCCAGCTGCGTAATGGCGGGCTGTTCCTGTTCTGAAACAGGATCAGGCACATCTTCGTCTTTCGACTCGGAAGCGCTCTTGGCCAGCGAAACGGCCCCGACAGCGGCGGCGGGCAACACCGTCGATGCAGCGAGCGCCTCACGGGCCTTGAGCTGCGGATAACGCTCACGAATATCCTGAATGGCTTGCGGGGTCACACCGTGATGCAGGGCGGAACGTTCCTCGGCAGCAAACCCGGCACTGTCGCCCTGCTCGGCCAGCAATTCGAGCAACCTGATGCGAATGTCTTCGCGATCCGGCTGTTTTTCAAGCGCACTGCGCAGGATGCCAATCGCTTCACTGAAACGCCCGTAGGCAATATAGATACTGACGCCGTCCAGTGCATCGGGCGCTGCGCCAGCCATGCGTTGTGATGACGACGATTTGGCCACGACGGGTGCGACTGCTGGCGCGACCGCAGGCACTTCGAACACGGGAAGCACCGCAGCCTGAGCGGGTTTGATCAGGGAATCGTCCGGCGTTACGGCAGGTGTCACGCTCTGACTACGTTGCTGCCGTCTTCTGGTGTAGGCAAATGCCAGAAGCAGCAGGACGATCAGCAGCCCGGCCAACAGGACCGGAATACTGACGAAGGGTTCGCTGGGAGCCGCTGCCACAACTGGCTGTTGAACAGGCAAGACTGCGGGCGACGGTGTGGCCGCTGTGCTCGTGGCGGACTGAGCCTGCGCGAGGTCGGTGCGAAGCGCTGTGATCTGCTTGTCCTTGCCAACCAACTGATCCTGAAGATCTGCGGTCTGCGCCTTGAGTTCTTCGAGCGCGCGAGTCAATTGCTGGGTTTCAATGGCTGCGGTCGCCATCTGTTCGGCTGCCTCCCGGACTTCGGCAGGTTGCACCGCTGGCGCTGCGGGACTGGCTACCGAAGGGCTGGCCGTGGGCTGCACGGCCGAATCAGGCAGCAGGAGGTCCTGTCCAGGTTTCAAACCTGCTCCCTGGGCGAACACCTGAGGATTGAGAAGCCGAATGCCATCGGCCATCTGAGAGGTCGAAACCTTGCTGCCCTGGCCTTGAACGCGCGCAGCAATGGCGTTGAGGGTGTCGCCGCTGACGACCTTGTAGTATTTGCCCTGAACAGCGGCTGGCGGCGCAACCGGCATGCGTGATTCAGTTGCCGCCGACTGTGCAGTGCGCTGTGTGTTCCGACTGCGGGTTGCCGCGACGCCCTCGGGCGACGTGGCGGGATCAAGCAGGACCGTGTATTCGTGCAGCAGATCGCCATTAGGGCGGGACAACTGCACAAGGAAGCTCAGGTAAGGTTCGGTGACCGGCTTGTGCGAAACCACCCGGATCACGCCGCGCCCGCCATTCAGCACAGGGGTGAATCGCAGATCATTGAGAAAGAACACGCGCTCGACGCCCGCCTTGGCAAACGCCTCCGGCGAGGCCAGCCTGGCCACCACATCGTCGGGGCTCAGACCTTCGGTTTCCAGCAGCGTAATTTCTGCATTCAATGGCTGGTTGAGCGCCGAATGCAGGGTTATTTCGCCCAGCCCCAACGCTGATGCCAGCGATGAATACACCAGTGTCGAAGCCACGACAGACGCCGCCATCACGCGTGCGTAAAAACCGTGACCGACGGAGCGACCCGTACTCGCCTGAGAACTCTTCAGCATGCTAACCCTTATGGAAACCACAGCAGGCCTCTCACCTGTCCCGATGAACTTCACTATCCGTTGCAAGAGTATGGGGGAGAACTCGCAGCCTCGTCTCAGGATCTTTCGAGATTGGCCAGAATTCGCGAGTGCACGCGTACGCACACCCGCAGGTCTTCCTCATCAACGCCCTCAAAGAGTTCGATCCGCAACACGTTGGCGATGGTTTCGATCTGTTCGATCAATGGCAGGGCGGTGTCGCAGAGTACGATTTTCTTCGCCCGGCGATCCTCAAGCACCGCCTGACGCTGCACCAGCCCCTGCCCTTCAAGGCTGTCGAGCAATCGTGCGAGGGTCGGACCCTCGACGCCGACGCTCTGGGCCAGTTCACGCTGGGTAGGTGCCTCACCGAAGCGGGCAAGATGCAGCAACACCAGCCACCGGGCCTGAGACAGACCCAGACCTGCGAGACGACGATCCAGTTCGGCCCGCCAGCCTCGGGAAATCTGTGCGAGTTGCATCCCGAAACGATGTTCATCAGTCAATGGCATAGAGCACTCGTGATCAAATCTAACTATTAGCGAGCTAAGCATGCTCCTTGCAAACAGGCAAGCGCCCGACCGTGGCGTCTCGTCGCAGGTTCCTACATCTCGAACTCGGATTGCAGGGCGGCGCGCACGCAATACAGCACACCTTCAGGAACACGCCCAGTGAATTGTTCGATCACTGAAGAAACCGGAGGCAGTTCGCCCTCTCCGTCGAGAAACGCATCCTGGATTTCACCCAGCAGGTCTTCGGGCAGATCCAGCGCCTGTTCAACGGACAGTTGCTGTTTGCCGATGGCTTCGGCGAGCAGGGTGTAGACATTCTTTTCCGAGCACTGCAACTGGCCGGCAATCTGTGCCGGGGTCATGCCGGCGTGCGCCAGACTGATCAGCTCGTGACGCAGGTCAGTGACCACTCGGGGCGCTTCGGCCTTGCCGCTGAGCACTTCCAGAAACGCCTCGCCGTAACGTTCCAGCTTGCGCGCGCCGACACCGCCGACGCGGGCCATTTCGGCCATTGAACCGGGCTTGCTGCGCAGCATTTCCAGCAGAGTCGAATCCGGGAAAATGACGTAAGGCGGCACTGCGTGTTCTTCGGCCAGCTTACGGCGCAGCGTGCGCAGGGCTTCCCACTGCTCGCGCTCCTCGCCTCGCACCAATTGACTGGCCGGGCTGCCGGAATGGCTCTTGGTGGAGGTCTGCGGCTTGAGGTCGCGACGCAGTTCCAACGTGACCTCACCGCGCAGCAGCGGGCGGCAGGTATCACTCAGACGCAGGCCGCCGTAGCCTTCCAGATCGATGTCCGCCAGACCGCGCGCGACCAGTTGCCGGAACAATGAACGCCACTCACCCTCGGAGCGCGCCTTGCCGACACCGAACACCGACAGGTGCTGATGACCGAAACTTTCGACCTTGTCATTGGACTTGCCGAGCAGAACGTCCACCAGATGCCCCACACCATAGCGCTGGCCAGTGCGATAGATGGCCGACAGCGCCTGACGTGCAGGCTCGGTGGCGTCCCAGGTCTGTACGCCATCGACACAATTGTCGCAGTGACCGCAGGGGTTGGGCATGTCTTCGTCGAAGTAGGCCAGCAGCGTCTGGCGACGGCAGCGGGTTTCTTCGCAAAGCGCCAGCATGGCGTCGAGCTTGTGGTGTTCGAGCCGCTTGTGCCGCTCGTCACCTTCGGAGTTCTGCAGCATCTGCTTGAGCATCAGCACGTCCTGCAGACCGTAGGCCATCCACGCATCCGCGGGCAGACCGTCACGCCCTGCCCGGCCGGTTTCCTGATAGTAGGCTTCCAGCGACTTGGGCAGGTCCATATGGGCGACGAAGCGTACGTTGGGCTTGTCGATGCCCATGCCGAATGCGATGGTCGCGACCATGATCAGGCCTTCTTCATTAAGGAAGCGCTTCTGATTGGCGGCACGGGTTTCGGAAGGCAGTCCCGCGTGATACGGCAGTGCCGGATAGCCGTTCTCGCTGAGGAAAACCGCGACCTCGTCGACTTTCTTGCGCGACAGGCAATAGACGATGCCTGCATCACTGCGCCGCTCGGACAGAAACGCCAGCAACTGCTTGCGCGGCGATTCCTTAGGCACGATGCGATAGAAGATGTTGGGGCGGTCGAAACTGGACAGAAACCGCTCGGCGTTCTGCAGATGCAGACGCGTGACGATTTCTTCACGTGTCCGCTTGTCGGCAGTGGCCGTCAGGGCGATGCGCGGAACGCTGGGGAACAGTTCGGCGAGTTGACCCAGTTGCAGGTACTCGGGACGGAAATCATGTCCCCATTGAGAAACGCAGTGCGCTTCATCAATGGCGAACAGCGCGATATCGAGGTTTTGCAGAAAGGACAGCATGCGCGGCTGAACGAGACGTTCCGGCGCCAGATAAAGCATTTTGACTTCGCCCTGACGAATCCGGTTGGCCAGGTCGCGCTGCTGCTCGGCGCTGAGTGTCGAATTGAGCGCAGCGGCAGAAACACCGAGTTCCTCGAGGGTCGCGACCTGATCGTCCATCAATGCGATAAGCGGCGACACCACCACACACAGGCCATCGCGCAACAGGCCGGGAACCTGAAAACACAGGGACTTGCCACCGCCGGTCGGCATCAGCACCAGTGCATCACCGCCGTTGGCTACACGTTCGATAATGGCACCCTGGCGACCACGGAAGCTGTCGTAGCCGAAGATGTCTTTAAGTACGCGTTGTGCCTGTTCGAGCATAAAAACCCCAGATTGTCCTGCTGCACTGCAAACGGGGGAGTATACCCGAGCACTCACAGGCAATGGATGACTGGGACATGAGTGGTCGAAATTAACTGCATTGGGCCGCCGCGCTGGCGCCACAGGCGCTCAGGGCCTAGAATTCAGCATCGTTTATTTCCAAGGTAGTGCGTCCATGTCCTTCGCTGAGCAACTAACCCGCCTGCAAGTCTTCCTCGATGCAGATGAACTGCACGAAGAAGCACTGGACTACGTGGCCGCTCATGGCTACCTGACCGCCCTGTCGATCTGTTCCGAACCAGTGCCGGAGCGCGAGTGGATCGATGCCCTGTTCTCCGAGCCGCCGCACTACGCAAGCGACGCACAGCGCGTCGAGATCGAAGCCACTCTCGTTGCACTGCAGGCGCACATCGCGCGCCAGTTGGCGTCGGATGAAGAGTTCGAACTGCCGTGCGATCTGGACCTGGGCGACGACCCGGATGATTCGGATCTGCGTGGCTGGTGCATCGGCTTCATGGAAGGCGTGTTCCTGCGTGAAAACGCCTGGTTCGAAAGCGCCGAGGACGAAGTCAGCGAGATGCTGCTGCCTATCATGGTCGGTTCGGGTCTGTTCGACGAGCAACCGGAATTCTCCGATATCGCTCAGGACGCCAACCTGATGGACGACATGATCGTGCAGATTCCGGAAGCGCTGACGGCGCTGTACCTGCTGTGCCAGGCGCCGGATGAGAAGCCGGCCATTCTCAAACCCCGCCACCACTGAGTCCGCGCCTATGGCGCAGGCGTCGACGCGCACCAGCCGTCATCGGTCGGTGCGCTATTTTCTATTGGGCGTCGGCTGGCTGAGCGTTGCGCTGGGCGTTGTCGGGATTGTGCTTCCGGTGCTGCCCACAACGCCTTTTCTGCTACTGGCTGCCGCATGTTTTGCTCGCAGCTCTCCTCGCTTCTATCACTGGCTGGTCAACCACAAGCGGCTTGGTCCCTGGATCAAGGACTACCTTGAAGGCCGCGGCATTCCTCTCAAGGGCAAGGTCTACGCGATTGGCACGATGTGGGCCAGCATCGGACTGTCCTGCTATCTGGTTCCCCTGCCGTGGGCTCGTGGCTTCATGTTGGTCAGTGCGGTGCTGGTGACGGTTTATATCCTCAGGCAGAAGACGTTGCGCAGGCAGTGAGGTCCTGACCCTTGTTGAACCTCACACCGCCAAGTGTTTGCCGGAAACAGTGCGCTAAACCACATCCACCTTCAACGAATGATCACTCAGCATGCCGTTGATGATGGTCGCCGTGTCCGCACCTGCGCCTATCCAGCCACCAGCCCCCGGCGTGACGCCGAACTGCGCGGCCAGGTCGACGCCCGCAAGCTCGATGCTCTGGCTCGGATGACTCGCATCCACGCCCACTTCAATGGTCGAAACCGATTGCGTGCCAACGCCATTGACCCGTACATGCAGTAAGTCCTGCAGTGTTTCAGCCTTCGCACCCATGCCCTGCAAGAGCTGGGACAGATCGAGGCTATCGACACTGACGTCGAAGTCCGTCACCCGATCATGGCCCGTGTCGCCCGCCAGCCACATGAACCGGTCCGGCCCGTCACCGCCCGTCAGCACGTCGTCACCCTGTCCGCCGATCAGCACATCATGGCCGTTGCCGCCGTTCAGGCAATCATTGCCGCCTGCCGCAAGCAGTACGTCGTCGCTATCGGTGCCGATCAACACGGGACCATGCTGGTAATCGATAATCACGGCCGCCGAATCCTGACGGCCATGCGCATCCTGAATTGCATAGCTGCCCTCATAACCTGGGGTGGTATTAACCTGACTGTAGTCGATGCTCAGACCCAACGGGTAGTTCAGCCCTTCATTCGGCACACCAGGGTCAGGCTGGTGGATCAGAATCAGGCGGTAGGTGCTGTCCTCGCTGGCGGTGAACGATCCATTCGCCGCCAGACTGTGAAATTCGCCATCGTCCATTTGCCACGCCAGCCCGACCTGATCGGAAAGCTGACGGGTGTCGACCGTCAGCGTTTCACCCGCCCTCAGCTCAACGCTATACAGGTCCTGATGATTGAACGTGTCACCCTGCCAGGCACCGAGATAACCGCTGAGCAGCACGGTGGCAGTCGCCGCATGAGTGACATGAAAATCCGAACGCTGCAGGTCCTTGATCCGGTTTTCCAACACATCTTCCTGTCCACAGAACTGAAGGGTGTTCAGCTGCGGCGACGCGAAGTCTGAACCGGCGTCCCGCCAGCCGGTCTGAAACACGGTTGTCGCCGCGCTCAGCGGATCACCGTTTCGCGAATGATCGTTGGCCAGCAACGCTGCGGCAGGCACCTCGATGCTCGGAGCGAGAATGTTGGTGATGATGTGATCATCCAAGGCTTCGGGCGAAGGCGTCGGGGCGGGTGGCTGCACGTGAATCGACAGCGTTGCGCCCGCCAGGTCGCCGTCATGATCACTGAGCACATAACCGATCTTTTCCGTAACGGCTGTCAGGGAACCGCTCGGCGTATAACTGAATGCGCCGCTTTCCATATCAACCATCAGGGTGCCACCCGCCTGGGTGATCAGGGTGACGGTACGAGCGCTGCTGTCGAAATGTGCCTGCCCCGCACCGCCGCTGATGCTGCCCTGCCCGCTTCGGTCATAGGTGTAGGCCACACCGTCGACCATCAGCACGTTGACGAAGCCGCCGTCGGCACCGAATGTACCGCCAGCGAGCAGGCTGCCTTCGGTGCTGCCTTGAACCGTGCCACTGAGCACGGCATTCAGCTCACGCGGTTCCAGAACGATTACCGAGCGCATGTCGTTGCCGGACTGTCCATCGTGGGCGATAGGGTCCAGGTAGGTCTGGCTGACGTCGCTGCCGATGCCGATGGCAAACGACTTGATGCCGTGAGCATCGAGAAAGGCCGTCCAGATCGCCTGTTCATCGGCATCGATGCCGTCGCCCTGGCTCGGGTCGGGCTGGTGGTTGGGTTCGGAATGCTCCGGGGACAGCGTCGGGTTGCCGTCCGACAGAAAGTACGCCAGATTCTGCGCACCCGTCAGACTGCCAGCGCTGAAAAACGCATGCTGCGCGGCCGCCAGTGCTGCGTCGTAGTTGGTGCCGTTGCCGGCCTCCAGAGCATGGATGATGTCTCGGGCAGTGGCGACATCGACCCAGACTGAACCGGGCAGGTCGGCCTGACTGTTGAAGGTCACGATCTGCACCCGTACCTCACCCATGGCGGCGTACTGATCGAGCAACCGGTTGAGCGCCTGTTTGGCCAGGTCCAGACGTGACAGGCCATCGATACCGGAAGCGCCTTTCATGCTGTCGGAGTTGTCGATGATCAACAGCAGGTTCGAGTCTTGCGGCATGGGTGTTACCGTCAGCGAGACATCGGCGGCGAGCGGCTGGTCGTCGACAATGACAATCTCCAACTGCCCGGTACCCATGTCGCCATCGCGATCGACAGCCACCACCTCGATGGTTTCGCCCAGTGTATCGGGCACCTCGCCGTCCGGATGCATGAGCGGATTGAGCAAGGTGTAGCTGTAAGTGATCTGGCCACTGACCGGGTCGTAGCCGGTGATGCTCAGGCTGTTGCCCAACGCAGTCAGCACGGGTTGGGAAAAGTCCATCACAGCCCCGTCCCTGACAATCTCGATGCCGCCCACCACCAGACTCTGCAGCCCGTCAGGCGCTCTGACGATAAAGCTGCCGCTCTGGGTCAACGCGGCCGGATCGGGCGCAGAGCCTGCGCACAGATTGGCTTCATGAAGCGTCAGTTCGCTGTCCGATACGCTGACGCAGTGATCAACCGGAGGCTCGACGGGGGGCTCAGGCGGTTCGACCGGTGGCTCAGTCGGTGGCTCTACAGGCGGTTCTGTCGGGGGCACCGGGGGTTCGGTGACCGGTGGCTCGGTGACAGGTGGCTCGGTGACAGGTGGTTCTATGACCGGCGGCTCTGTGATGGGTGGCTCAGTGACCGGCGGCTCGACGAAGGGCGGCTCAGGCGCAGGTGGAATCACGTTATCGGGCGGTGCTCCGACATCACTGCCGCCGCGCGCGAAAACGTCACGCCCTTCGGGGAAGATCGGTGTCATCACCAAGCCCTCGGTGGCGAAGCCGACCACGGGCAGAACCTCGCCGCCGGTTTCGCTGAGCATGACGACCGTGTGCCCTCCACCGCCTGTACTGGCTTCAGACTCACTCGACGGCCCGCGATCATCGACGGTCACGGTACCGAGTGTCGGAGTCTGCGGATCAAGGGTTTCCACATGCGGCGCCTGATCGTCGAGCACGGCCGCATCAAGCAACACGCGACTGTCACGCCCCAAGGTCAGCTCGCCACCGCTCTCCAGCCGGACGGCGATAGCCCCGTCAGATCCTGCCTGCACCTGCTCGCCCACAAACACGCGATTACCGGCGACCAGCAGCCTCTTTGAACCGTCTGCTGCCACCGCAAATACATTGCCCGATACGCTCCACACTGTTCCGATGACGCTCGCCATGGGCTTCTCCACTGTCGTGATGATCAGCGCTGTCACTGCCTGGCAACACGTTCGACTTCAGTACGCGCGCCTCGGTGCTGAAAAAAAATGATCGTCAAAATACCGACACCCGATTCGTTCTGGCTGGTCGGACCTGCATCATGGGCAAAAAGAGGCCTGACAATATTTCGTCATGTACCGTCCATTTGCTGATCGATATTCATAAACGCTTGAAATTTCGATTTTCAGGCAAATAACCATCGCTCGAAATCAAAAAACCGCATAAGTTTTTTTTGGCATAAGCCCTATGAAAAAAGCGTCTGAGGTTTTCTCAAAGTTGTTCTTAGCTGTGTTGTTACACGCCTGATACGGCTGACATCACAGGATCGTCATTTTTATGGCGATCAGGAACCATCTCAGGGAGAAGACCTCCATGCGCGATTTGACCCCGCTTTACAGTGCTGTTGTCCTGGCAGTGGCCTGTGCGCAAGCGCAAGCCATCTCATTGACCGAGGCGATTCAGAGCACCCTCGACACTCACCCTGAAATACAGGCAGGCAAACATGAACGCCTGTCAGCCAATGAAGAGCTGAATGTGGCCAAAGGCGGCTATCTGCCAGTGGTTGACGCCATTGCCGCCTACGGCAGACAGAAGAACGACAGCCCCAGCACACGCGCACTCTATGGGCACAATACCGAAGCCCTGACGTACACCCAGTCGGAACTGCGCCTGCGTCAGTTGCTGTTCGATGGTTTCAACACGCCCAACGAAGTCGGACGCACAGAAGCGGTGGTCAACTCACGGGCGTATTACGTACAGGGAACGTCCCAAAGCCTGGCCTTGCGCGCTGTCGAGGTGTACCTGGAAGTGCTCAAGCGTCGCGAGTTGCTGACGCTGGCAAAAAACAACCTGCAGGCGCACCTGCGTATCAATGACCAGATCAGCCTGCGCAGCGAGCGAGGCGTCGGCAGCCTGGCCGACCGCGACCAGTCGCTGGCACGCCGCGCCCTGGCGCAGAACAACTTCCACACCGCACAGGTGGACCTGGCAGACGCTGAAGCCAACTTCGAGAGCGCCGTGGGGCGCCTGCCGGACGAGTTGGAGTCGCCACCGTCGATCAGGGGCGAAGTACCGCTGAGCCTGAGTGATGCGCAGCAGAGCATGTTGCTCAACAACCCTTACCTGAAGTCGGCCCAGGCCGATGTGCAGGCGGCCGAAAAACATTATGAAATTGCCAAGGCCCCCTTCTATCCGCGCTTCGACGCCGAACTCGCCGTCGGTGCCAATGACAACCTGCAGGGCGAGCGCGGCCACGACAACGAATTTCGTGCCGCCGTGGTGATGAATTACAACCTGTTCAATGGCAATCGCGACAAGGCGCGCATGCGCTCCAACGCACACAAGACCGGCCAGGCGATGGACATTCGCAACAACGCCCTGCGTATGCTCAACGAGAACATGTCGCTGGCCTGGAATGCCATGAGCAACGCCCGCGAGCAAACGCCGATTGCCCGGGAATATGTCGAATCGACCACCCGTGTCCGCACGGCCTATCAGGATCAGTTCGGTCTGGGACAGCGCAGCCTGCTGGATCTGCTGGACAGCGAGAACGAGCTGTACAACGCCAGCCGTCGCTACACCGAAGTGCGTTACACCGAGGAGCTGGCCATGTACCGGGTGCTGGCCAGCGAGGGTGAGCTGCTGCGCAAACAGCGCGTGGTCCTGCCTGCCGAAGCGGTGGCGCTGAACGAAGTGCAGAGCGAAGCCCGTCTGCCCGAACTCAAATAAGCCGCGACCGGGAGCACGCTTTTGAACAGTCTGAACATGCCTGACGCCGATGCTCATGAAGCATCGCTCACCGATGTCGAAGACCCGTTGCTCGACGGCCTGATGATGCTCTGTCGATTGCATGGCCGCACCCACAGTCGCACCAGCCTGAGTACAGGCCTGCCGATGAGCAATCAGCGGCTGGAACCTTCGCTGATGCCACGCGCCGCTGCCCGTGCCGGTCTGCAGGCGCGCTGGCTGCGTCGCGATCTGGAACACATCGACGCATTGAACCTGCCCGTGCTGCTGTTGCTGAAGGGCCAGCGTTGCGCAGTGCTGGTGCGTCGTGACGACTCGGGCCGCCTGCTGATCCTGCCCTCGGAAAACCAGAGCGGCGAGCAGTGGGTCGCGCCTGAGCAACTGGCGCAGCGCTACACCGGCCAGGCGCTGTTCGCCAGCCCGCGCCACGAGCTGGAACAACTGCGCTCGCCCATGTTGCCCAGAGTGACCTCCTGGTTTCGCGACACCGTGCGACTGTCCCGAAGACTGTACGGCGACGCGATCCTCGCCAGCCTGCTGATCAATGTGCTCGGCCTGATGGTGCCGCTGTTCGTCATGCAGACCTATGACCGCGTGGTCCCCAATCAGGCCACCGCCACCCTTTGGGTGCTGGCCATCGGTCTGTTGATCGGCACGCTGTTTGAAATGGGCCTGCGCCTGATCCGCGCCCGGCTGCTGGATCAGGCAGGCGCCAACACTGACCTGATCCTCTCTGCGACGCTGTTCGAGCGCATCATCGGCATGAACCTCAAGGCGCGCCCGGCCACGGTCGGCGGCTTCGCTCAGAGCATTCATGATTTTCAGGGACTGCGCGAGTTTCTGACCGCTGTAACCCTGACCAGCCTGATCGACCTGCCTTTCGCGATCCTGATGCTGGCCGTCATTGGCCTGCTGGGCGGCTGGCTGGTGTTGATTCCGCTGCTGGCTTTTCCGCTGACCGTTGCCTTTGCCTGGGCGATCCAGGCTCGCCTGCGTGACACGGTACAGAAGAGTTTGAGCCTGGCTGCTGCGCGCCAGGCCCTGCTGATCGAAACCCTGGGCGGTCTGGAAACGCTCAAGGCCTGCAACGCCCAGAGCGAACGTCAGCATCAGTGGGAAAGCACCCACGGTGCCCTGTCCCGGCTGGACAGCCACGCCCGCCAGCTCGCCGCAATCGCCGGCAACGGCACGCTGTTCATGCAGCAGTTCTGTGGCATGGCCACGCTGGTCGCCGGTGTCTACAGCATCATCGGTGGACACCTGAGCGTCGGCGCGCTGGTGGCGACTTATATGCTGGGGAGTCGGGTGCTGGCGCCACTCGGGCAAGTGGCGGGTCTGATCACCCGTTACCAGCAAGCGCAACTGACGATGAAGAGCACTGACGCGTTGATGGCCTTGCCCCAGGAACACGAGCCGGAAAAACACCCATTGCAAACGCCTCCGCTCAAGGGCGCGTTGACCGTCAGCAACCTGCGTTTTGCCTATGAGCCCAAGGGCGCAACAGCGCTGAACGGGGTTGGTTTCAGTCTGAAACCCGGAGAACGTGTTGGCATCATCGGCCGCAGCGGTTCGGGCAAAAGCACACTGGCGCGTCTGCTGATGGGGTTTCACACGCCGGACGAAGGTCAGGTACTCGTCGATAACCTGGATCTGCAGCAACTGGACGTCAGCGAACTGCGCCAGCAGATCGGTTACGTCGCTCACGATCTGCCGCTGCTGGCGGGCAGCCTGCGCGACAACCTGTTGCTGGGCGCACGGCAGGTCAGCGACACACGCATGCTGGACGTGGCGCGTATGACCGGCGTCGATGAGCTGGCGCTGCGTCATCCGCGCGGCTTCGACAGGCCCGTCGGCGAGCGCGGCCAGTTGCTCTCGGGCGGGCAACGACAAAGCGTGTTGCTGGCTCGCGCACTGCTGCTGGACCCGCCCATTCTGCTGCTCGACGAACCCACCAGCCACATGGACAACGCCAGCGAAGAACACCTGCGCCAGCACCTGCACCGTCTGATCCCCGGCAAGACCCTGCTGCTGATCACTCATCGCCTGTCAATGCTGACTCTGGTCGACCGCCTGCTGGTGCTCGACCACGGCAAGCTGGTTGCGGACGGACCGAAGGATGCTGTCATCGAAGCACTGCGCGAGGGCCAGATCGGCCCGGCGCCCGTTTAAGGAGGATTGTTCATGACTACGTCCGGCAGCCGTCACATCGAACACAGGTTCCTATCCTGTGGATCTGCCGCGATGGCCGATCCCTCATCGCGCACCCTGAGCCTGACGGTGTGGGTTACCGCCGCACTGCTGCTGAGCGCGTTGCTGTGGGCCGGATTTGCGGTGCTGGAAGAAGTCACCACTAGCGAAGGCAAGGCCATTCCGTCAAGCAAGGTGCAGGTCATCCAGAACCTGGAAGGCGGGATCGTGACCGATATTTTCGTGCGCGAAGGTCAGGTGGTGAACAAAGGCGACACCCTGCTGCGCCTCGATGACACGCGCTTCATGTCCAGCCGCAGCGAAAGCGAAGTCGACCGGCTGACCCTGACCGCGCAAGTGGAACGGCTGGCCGCCGAGGCCGAAGGTCGCCCACTCACGCTGCCTGAGCAAGTGACGTCCAGCGCCCCGCAAGTGGCTGCCGACGAGCACGCGCTGTATGAATCCCGACAGCGGCAGCTGGCCAGCGAGCAACGCACACTCAATGAGCAACTGCGTCAGAAGACTCAGGAACTGGCCGAGTTCCGCTCCAAACAGGAGCAGTTTCGCAGCAGCCTGGCGCTGGTTCAGCAGGAGCTGGACATGTCGGCACCGCTGGTCGGTTCGGGTGCCGTATCGCCAGTGGAAATCCTGCGCCTCAAACGCAATGCAGTGGAGATTCGCGGCTCGATGAACGCCAACACCCTGGCGATCCCGAGGGCCGAGGCGGCAATCAGCGAAATCAGGAGCCGGGTGCAGGAATCGGAACTCGGGTTTCGTGCCGATGCTGCGCGCGAGCTCAACGAAAAGCGCAACGACCTGGCCCGAATCAGCGCCAGCCGCATTGCCATTGACGACCGCATGAGCCGTACGACAGTCGTATCGCCGGTACGCGGCATCGTCAAGACCCTAAAGATCAACACCATCGGCGGCGTGGTTCAGCCCGGCAGCGACCTGATGGAAATCGTGCCCCTGGAAGACAATCTGTTGATCGAAGCGAAAGTGCGCCCGCAGGACGTTGCGTTCCTGCACCCCGGCCAGAAGGCCATGGTCAAGTTCAGCGCGTATGATTACACCCTGTATGGCGGCCTGCCTGCACGCCTGGAACTGATCGGCGCCGACACCGTCACGGATGACAAGGACAACAGCTTCTACCTGATACAGGTGCGCACCGACAGTAATCATCTGGGCAGCGACAGCAAGCCGCTGCTGATCATCCCCGGCATGATCGCCACCGTAGACATCATCACCGGGGAGAAAAGCGTGATGGATTACCTGCTCAAGCCGGTGCTCAAAGCCAGGGCCGAAGCGCTGCGTGAACGGTGAGTCAGGCAACGCTTGCTGGAGGTGTTGTTATTTCTTCTTGTCCTTCGCGAACGCAGCCTCCAGCGCTTCGTTGAGGGTACGCAGCACCTTGACCCGCGCCCAACGCTTGTCATTGGCCTCAACCAGCGTCCAGGGTGCGATTTCGGTGCTGGTACGATCCACCATCTCGCCGACGGCCTGGCGGTATTGCGGCCACTTCTTGCGGTTGCGCCAATCGTCTTCGGTGATCTTGTAACGCTTGAACGGGATCTGCTCGCGCTCCTCGAAACGTTCAAGCTGAGTCTGCTCGTCAATCGCCAGCCAGAACTTCACGACTACGATGCCGAAATCGGTGAGCTGCTCTTCGAAGTCATTGATTTCGGAATAGGCGCGCATCCAGTCGGATTCACTGCAGAAACCTTCGACCCGCTCCACCAGCACGCGTCCGTACCAGGAGCGGTCGAAAATGGTGAACTTGCCCCGCGCCGGAATCTGTCGCCAGAATCGCCACAGATAGGGCTGAGCGCGCTCGTCCTGAGTCGGCGCGGCAATCGGCACGATGGCGTACTGTCGCGGGTCCAGTGCCGCCGCGACCCGGCGAATCGCCCCGCCCTTGCCGGCCGCATCATTGCCTTCGAACACCGCCACCAGCGCATGACGCTTCATGCGTTTGTCGCGCAGGTTGCCGGACAGGCGCGCCTGCTCGGTGATCAGCGCCTCCTTGTAATCATCCTTTTCCAGGCTGCGGCTCAGGTCCAGGCTGTCCAGCAGAGTCAGCTCTTCGTCGTGGCTCGCCTGCGGGCCTGCGCTCTGCGACTTGACCTCAGGTTCGGTCTTGTTCAGCGCCGCCTGCATGCCTTCGAGCAGCAAGCGCCCGACCGTCAGGCTGCGGTAGTTGGCGTCGACGCCTTCGATCACGTGCCACGGCGCATACTCGCGGCTGGTGCGGCGCAGCACACGCTCGCCGAATCGCACGAACTTGTCGTAGGTCCGGGACTGCTGCCAGTCCAGCGGGCTGATGCGCCAGCTGTGCAGCGGGTCGTCCTTCAAGGTTTTAAGGCGCAATTTCATCTGTTTCTTGGACAGGTGAAACCAGAATTTGAAGATCACCGCGCCTTCATCGCAGAGCATCTTTTCCAAGCGTTCGGCGCCGCTGATGGCCTGGTCCAGCACAGCGTCCTTGAAGCGACCATGCACCCGGCCCTGCAACATCTGGCTGTACCAGTTGCCGAAGAAAATCCCCATGCGGCCCTTCGCGGGCAGTTGCCGCCAGTAGCGCCAGACCGGGGGATGAGCCAGTTCCTCGTCCGTCTGTTGATCGAAGGTGCGCACTTCGATATAGCGCGGGTCCATCCACTCGTTGAGCAGCTTGACGGTCTCGCCCTTGCCCGCGCCTTCAATGCCATTGATCAGCACGATCACCTGACGTCCGGCCTGTTCATGCAGATCGTATTGGGCCTCAAGCAGCGCCTCGCGCAAGGCTGGCACGGCGGCCTCGTAGGTTTCGTCGTCGATGGCATGACCGATTTCAGCGGATTCAAACATGCACTGCTCCCTTCGAGATGGGGCCTGAGGATGATGGCCAGATGCATATAGTGACCACCGAATGCCCGCATGGGTCAATCGGCACAACAGCAATACCGCTTTTATCCGCACACACGGCTAAAATGCGGCCATTGCCACCGCTGAGCCGAACATGACCATTACCCGCCACGCCCAGATCGACTGGGACGAACAAGGCAATCCGCATTCGCGTACGTTTTCCGATGTGTACTTTTCCACCGAATCCGGCCTTGAAGAGACGCGCCATGTGTTTCTGGTGCAGAACGACCTGCGCCGACGCTTCACGGAATTGCCGCAGGACGGACGGCTGATCATCGGCGAAACCGGGTTTGGCACCGGCCTTAATTTCCTCTGCGCCTGGCAGTTGTTCGATGAGTGCGCCCGCCCCGGTGCAAGGCTGCAGTTCGTCAGCGTCGAGAAATACCCGCTGAACCGTGCAGACCTGCAACGTGCGCTGGCCTTGTGGCCGGAGCTTGCAGCGTTCGCAGAGCCTTTGCTTGATCAGTATGCCGCCGTGCATGAGGGCTTCCAACGCCTGGTGTTCGATCACGGGCGGGTCACGCTGACCCTGTTGATCGGCGATGCGCTGGAAATGCTGCCGCAACTCGACGGCCAGATCGATGCATGGTTTCTTGATGGTTTCGCGCCGGCGAAAAACCCCGAAATGTGGACGCCTGAGCTGTTTGCAGAACTGGCGCGGCTGTCGACGACAGAAACCACCATCGGCACGTTCACCAGCACTGGCTGGGTCCGCCGCGCGCTGAACGCGGCGGGTTTCAAGATGAAGCGCGTGCCAGGCATCGGCCATAAATGGGAAGTGCTGCGCGGTGCGTTCATCGCCCCGCCCGAAGACGTCGCGCCTGCGCCTGCCGCCAGGCCCTGGTTTGCCCGACCGCCAGCCCTGCAAGGTGAGCGCAAGGCCCTGGTGATCGGTGCCGGACTGGCCGGTTGCGCCACGGCCGAGAGCCTGGCAAACAGAGGCTGGCAAGTCAGCCTGCTGGAGCGTCATGCCGCGCCAGCGCAGGAAGCGTCCGGCAACCCGCAGGGCGTGCTGTACCTGAAACTGTCGGCGCACGGCACGGCGTTATCCCAATTGATTCTCAGCGGGTTCGGGCATACCCGGCGTCTGCTTGAGCGCTTGCAGCGTGACGTGGACTGGGACGACTGCGGCGTGCTGCAACTGACTTTCGACGACAAGGAAGCAAAACGTCAGGCACAACTGGCCGAGGCTTTTCCCGAATCGCTTCTGCACCTGCTGGATCGGTCTGCGGCAGAAGCGCGCAGCGGTATCCAACTGGCCAGCGGCGGGCTGTTTTACCCGGAAGGCGGCTGGGTTCATCCACCTGCGCTCTGTGGTGTGCAGGCCACACACCCGAACATTCGGTTGATGGCTCATCACGAGGCGCTGGAGGTGCGTCAGGTCGATGGGCAGTGGCAGGCGTGGGAGAACGAGCTTTTGATCGACAGCGCGCCAGTCGTGGTACTGGCCGGCGCCGCCGACATCAAACGGTTCCCGCACAGCGCCGGGCTGCCGCTCAAACGTATTCGCGGCCAGATCACCCGTCTGCCGGAGACCCCGGCCAGCCGAGCATTGAGCACGGTGGTCTGCGCCGAAGGTTACGTCGCGCCTGCCCGGCTGGGCGAGCACACACTGGGGGCGAGCTTTGACTTCAACAGCGTCGACCTCACGCCCAATCCTGCCGATCATCAGGGCAATCTGCAGATGCTTGAGGACATTTCCCACGATCTGCTCGAGCGCCTGGAAGCAGCAGACCTGCCGCCCGAGCACCTGCAAGGCCGCGCCGCGTTTCGCTGTACCAGCCCGGATTACCTGCCCATCGTTGGCCCGCTGGCGGACCGGGACGCTTTTCTCAAAGCCTTCGCCGCGCTGGGCAAGGATGCGCGTCAGGTGCCGGACGTCGCCTGCCCCTGGCTGGACGGCTTTTACGTCAACAGCGGCCACGGTTCACGTGGATTGATCACCGCCCCGCTGTGCGCCGAGCTGCTCGCTGCCTGGCTCGACAACGAACCGCTGCCACTGCCTCGCAGCGTCGCCGAAGCCTGTCACCCGAACCGGTTTGCCTTGCGTGGGTTGATTCGGGGCGAGCATAAATAGGCAAATTGTTTCGGTTATTTCCCTGACGTGCGTTGCACTCCGGGCGGCGTTGCTAAGCAGAAGTGGGAACAAGTATCACCCGACACTGATCATGCCCATCGCTTCGCGCGGGCAGGCGGCCGTGACGATCCTCGTCAAATTCCTGGCCTTGCACGAGTGTTATGAGGAACGCGATGCCTGTTGCGAAATCAGACTAACGTCACTCAGCGACGCACACTCGCTCAGCCACTATCCTTATCGTCAGTACAGCCAGTCGAGCCCCTCATGTTGCAAGTGCGAGACGTATTCAAGAATTACACCACTGCCCAGGGACCATTGGCGGTTTTGCGGGGTGTCGATCTGCAGATGACGCGAGGTGACAGCCTGGCGCTGATGGGTGAGTCGGGCAGTGGCAAGAGCACGCTGTTGCATCTGATCGCCGGCCTTGATCATGCCGACTCAGGCACCATCGAGATCGCCGGACAGCGTCTGGACCTGATGACCGAAAGCCAGCTGGCGAACTGGCGGCGGACGGAAATCGGTCTCGTGTTCCAGCAATTCAACCTGATCGGCAGCCTCAAGGTTGCCGACAATCTGGCGTTTCAGGCGCGTCTGGCCGGACGCTATGATCCCGCCTGGCAGGCACGACTGATCGAACGTCTGGGCCTGGGTGAGTTGCTGGACCGATACCCGGAGCAATTGTCCGGCGGCCAGCAGCAACGTGTCGCCATCGGCCGCGCGCTTGCCTCCCGGCCCGGTCTGCTATTGGCGGACGAACCCACTGGCAACCTCGACGAAACCACCAGTGACGAGGTCCTGCAGTTGCTCCTGGACCTGCTCGACGACAGCGCAACCACGCTCCTGATGGTCACTCACAGCCCACGTATCGCGGTAAGGCTGGCGCGCAAACAGGTGCTGCATCTGGGCCGCCTGGCGAGCGAAGGTGAGCGCTGACATGCGAGTGTTTTACTGGACCCTGCGCGCCCTGCTCAGCCACTGGCGACGCCACCCGGTGCAGTTTTTCAGCGTGCTGACCGGGCTGTGGCTGGCGACGGCATTGCTGACCGGCGTACAGGCACTCAACAGTCAGGCCCGGGAAAGTTATCAGCGAGCCAGCCAGTTGATCGGCGGTCAGCCGCAGACGCTTATCGAAGCGGCCGATGGCAAGCTGTTCTCACAAGACCTGTTCATTCAGTTGCGTCGCGCAGGCTGGCCGGTATCGCCCGTCGTGCAAGGCAGGATCGCCCTTGAAGGGCTCGAAGACCGCAAACTGCAACTGATGGGCATCGAGCCGGTAACATTGCCAACAGGGATTTCACTCGCGGGACAGACACTGAACGCGGAACAGGTCGTGGACTTTCTCACGCCACCGGGCGCGACCTGGATCGCGCCCCAGACCTTGCATGAACTGAATCTCAGGGAAGGCCAGCAGCCGCGGACGGAAAACGGCACACCGCTACCGCCCCTGCGCGCGACACCGGACATGGCACCCGGCCTGCTGCTCACCGATATCGGCTTTGCCCAGCCACTGCTGAGTGCGAACGGCCAGTTGTCGCGCCTGCTGCTGCCCGACGGGTTCAAGGCACCGCTACCGGCTTCGCTGGCAGATCAACTGGTGATCAGAAAGGCAGGCGAAGAAAACAACCTTGAGCGCCTGACCGAAAGTTTCCACCTGAACCTCAATGCACTGGGGGTGCTGTCGTTCATCGTCGGGCTGTTCATCGTGCATGCGGCGATTGGTCTGGCGCTTGAACAACGCCGCGGCTTGCTGCGTAATTTGCGCGCTTCGGGCGTCACGGCCCGGCTGCTGATTGCAACGCTGGGCGTGGAACTCGGTGTTCTGGCCCTGCTCGGCGGGATATTGGGGGTGGTCAGTGGCTATCTGCTGGCGAGTCTGCTGCTGCCTGACGTAGCAGCAAGCCTGCGGGGTCTTTATGGCGCAGAGGTGGCCGGACAGCTGAATTTGAGCCTGTGGTGGTGGATCAGCGGCATCGGCCTCAGCCTGCTCGGCGCATTGCTGGCAGGGGCCAACAGTTTGTTGCATGCCGCGCGCCTGCCCTTGCTGGCGCTGGCTGATGCGCAGGCCTGGCAGCAGGCTCACGCCCTCTGGCTGCAGCGGCAAGGCTGGGTCGCGATCACCTGCGCAGTGATTGCAGCGACGGCTTTGTATCTGGGTAACTCGTTGCTCGCGGGATTTGTCCTGATCAGCGCCTTACTGCTCGGCGCTGCGCTCGGTCTGCCTGTGTTACTGGACAAACTGCTAAGCGTTTTGCTGGCACGCAGTCGTTCGGTCACAGGCCAATGGTTTCTGGCTGATTGCAGGCAGCAATTGCCTGCGTTGAGCCTGGCATTGATGGCACTGTTACTGGCGATGGCCGCCAATATCGGCGCAGGCAGCATGACGTCGGGTTTTCGTGAAACCTTCAACAGCTGGCTGGAGCAGCGCCTGACCGCCGAGCTGTACGTGAGCCCGCAAAACCCTGCCCAGGCCGAGCCGTTGCAGGCCTGGCTGAGCCAGCGGCCGGAGATCAAGTCCGTGCTGCCGAACTGGCAAGTACCCGTGCAGTTGCACGGCTGGCCCGCCGACCTGTTCGGCGTGATTGATCACAGCACCTATCGCCAGCATTGGGAGTTACTCGACGCATCGGCCGACGCCTGGGATCAACTGGTCGATCAGGATACTGTCATGCTCAGCGAACAATTGGCCCGTCGATTGAATCTCAAACTGGGTGACACCCTGAGCCTTCCCGTCCCTGCGGGACAATGGCCGGTGCGAATCGTGGGCATCTATGCCGATTACGGCAATCCCAAGGGCCATCTGCTGGTCAACGCCAGGCATCTGCTCGCTCACTGGCCGCAACTGACGCCCATACGCTTCAATCTCCGAATCGCCCAGTCTGACGTCGCACCGCTGATCAACGCCCTGCGGGAGCGATTTGCCCTGGACGACACTCACATCATTGATCAGATCCAGCTCAAACGCTGGTCCGGTCAGGTCTTTGAACGCACGTTCGCAGCCACCGCAGCACTCAACAGCCTGACCCTGGGGGTCGCGGGCGTCGCGCTGTTCATCAGCCTGCTGACCCAGAGCCAGAGCCGACTGGGGCAACTCGCGCCGCTGTGGGCTATGGGCGTCACACGGCGCAGATTGATGCTGCTCAATCTGGGGCAGACCTGGATGCTGGCTGTATTGACCCTGTTGCTGGCGTTACCCTTGGGCCTGGCGATGGCCTGGTGCCTGAATGCAGTCATTAACGTGCAGGCATTCGGCTGGCGATTACCCCTTCGGGTTTTCCCGCTGCAGTTGCTGCAACTGATGTTGCTTGCGATGGTGGCGACGTTGCTGGCCTCCGCATGGCCATTGTTCAAACTGCACAGAAGTCGTCCAAGCGATTTATTGAGGACGTTTGCCCATGAACGCTAGATGGCTGCTCTTCATGCTGGCGCTGTTGCTGAGTGCCTGCGACGACAAACCGGAATCCGCCAGCGGTTTCGCAGGGCTGGGCGACACGGCGAATGCGTATACCCAAGTCACGCCGGGACGCACCTTCTCGTTCCCGCAGGATCATGGGCAGCATCCCGGTTTCCGTATCGAGTGGTGGTACATCACTGCCACCCTCAAGGACGATAAGGGCGAGCAGTTCGGCGTGCAGTGGACGCTGTTTCGCAATGCCATACGACCAGGCACTCAGACCGGCAGCGGCTGGAACGATGGCACGATCTGGCTGGGACACGCCGCAGCCACATCGGCGACAGAGCATTACGTTGCAGAACGCTATGCCCGGGGCGGCGTCAGTCAGGCAAACGTCACGACAGCCCCGTTTTCTGCCTGGATCGACGACTGGTCAATGAGCAGCGACTCGCACACCGACGATCCGCTGGCGAGCCTTCAATTGAAGGCCAGCGGCAAGGATTTCCGCTATCACTTGAATCTCACGACTGCCCAGCCGGTGGTGCTGCAAGGTAATGAAGGCTACAGCCGAAAATCCGATGCAGGACAAGCGTCGTATTACTACAGCCAACCGTTTTTCGATGCCAAAGGCAGCGTCGAGATGAACGGCAAAACCTACCAGGTTACCGGCCACGCCTGGCTGGACCGGGAATGGAGCAGCCAGCCGCTCACTGCCGATCAAACCGGCTGGGACTGGTTCTCCCTGCAACTGGCAGATGGCGAGCGGTTGATGCTCTACAGAATTCGCCACAAAAATGCTGCGCCCTATGTGACAGGCAACTGGATAGGCGTCGATGGCACTACCCGGCTACTGAGCGCTGACGAGCTCAGCCTTGCCCCCCTCAAGACCACAACCATCGGCGACCGTCAGGTGCCCACCGTCTGGTCGGTCAAGGTTCCCGGCAAGCATCTGGACATCACCACCGAAGCGCTCAACCCCAACGCCTGGATGGGCATGAGCATTCCCTACTGGGAGGGGCCGGTGAGGTTCAACGGCAGCCAGAACGGTCTGGGGTATCTGGAGATGACGGGGTATTGAATCGCCTCACCTCCCGGTATCTGCCGATCAAGTAAGCCTGTACGCGCCTGATACCGGAAGACCTCTGTCTTTTGCCTGAGTGACACCCAGCTTCCGACCACCTCAATGACACTCGTCCTCCCCTTCGTGCACCGATAAAACGCGCCTGACGATGCCAGGGACGGTCGATCAGAACCACTGTCAGCGTTGATGGCAAGAAACGTGCAATTTGACGACACAGATCGGGTAAGACCTAACTACTTATAACTTTTTGTTCTAAAACTACCACGTTTGCCTCGGGTCAGTTTCTGGGTGGCTGGACTTTCTCAGCCACCTCCCCAACGGAAACCCGGTAAGGACTTATGTGCGGATTAGCAGGTGAACTACGTTTCGACCATCAACCAGCGGACCTTGCCGCTGTTGAACGCATTACCCATGAGCTGGCGCCTCGCGGCCCGGATGCGTGGGGTTTTCACAGCCAGGGGCCGATTGCCCTTGGTCATCGCCGACTGAAAATCATGGACCTGTCCGATGGGTCGGCGCAGCCGATGATCGACAGTCACCTGGGCCTGTCCATGGCCTTCAATGGCGCGATCTACAACTTTCCGGAACTGCGTGCCGAGCTGGAAGCGCTGGGCTATCAGTTCCACTCCGGTGGCGACACCGAAGTGCTGCTCAAGGGCTACCACGCGTGGGGCGCAGACATGCTGCCCAAGCTCAACGGGATGTTCGCATTCGCCATCTGGGAGCGCGACAGCAAGCGTCTGTTCATTGCTCGCGACCGTCTGGGCGTCAAGCCGTTGTACCTGTCGAAAACCGACAAGCGCCTGCGCTTCGCCTCGTCGCTGCCTGCGCTGCTCAAGGGCGGCGATATCAGCCCGATGCTCGACCCTGTAGCGCTCAATCATTACCTGAACTTCCACGCCGTGGTCCCTGCACCGCGCACCTTGCTCGCAGGCGTTGAAAAACTGCCGCCAGCCAGCTGGATGCGCGTCGACGCCAGCGGTCAGGTCGAGCAGAAAGTCTGGTGGACGCTGCCGTACGGTCCTCGTGAGGACGAGAAAAACCTCACCCTGGAAGACTGGCGCGACCGCGTACTCGACAGTACCCGCGAAGCCGTGGCGATTCGCCAACGCGCTGCGGTGGACGTGGGTGTGCTGCTGTCGGGCGGTGTCGATTCCAGCATGCTGGTCGGTCTGCTGCGCGAAGTGGGCGTCGAAGACCTGTCGACCTTCTCCATCGGTTTCCAGGATGCCGGTGGCGAGCGCGGCGACGAGTTCCAGTATTCGGACTTGATCGCCAAGCATTACGGCACGCGCCACCACCAGTTGCGTATTCAGGAAAGCGAGATCATCGAGCAACTGCCCGCCGCCTTCCGGGCGATGAGCGAGCCGATGGTCAGCCATGACTGCATTGCCTTCTACCTGCTGTCCCGTGAAGTGGCCAAGCACTGCAAGGTTGTTCAGAGCGGCCAGGGTGCTGACGAGCTGTTCGCCGGTTACCACTGGTATCCGCAGGTCGATGGTGCGAGCGACCCGGTCGCTGCCTATCGCGACGCCTTTGTCGATCGCAGCTATGCCGAATATGCTGAAACCGTGCAGCCAAAATGGCTGACCGCAAACGATGCAGCCGGTGATTTCGTCCGCGACCACTTCGCCCAGCCAGGCGCGAGTGCCGCTGTTGACAAGGCCCTGCGTCTGGACAGCACCGTGATGCTGGTCGATGACCCGGTCAAACGTGTCGATAACATGACCATGGCCTGGGGCCTGGAAGCGCGTACGCCGTTTCTGGACTACCGCCTGGTCGAACTGTCTGCCCGTATCCCCGGCAAATTCAAGCTGCCGGACGGTGGCAAGCACGTGCTGAAAGAAGCCGCGCGCATGGTCATTCCATCTGAAGTGATCGATCGCAAGAAAGGCTATTTCCCGGTGCCCGGTCTCAAGCACCTGCAAGGCGATACCCTGAACTGGGTGCGCGAGTTGCTGACCGATTCCAGCCAGGACCGTGGTCTGTTCAATCCAGCCATGATCGACACGTTGCTGACCAGCCCGGAAAGTCAACTCACTCCACTGCGTGGCTCGAAGCTGTGGCAGTTGGCAGCGCTGAACCTGTGGCTCAGCGAACAAGGACTGTGATCCCATGAAACAGAATGCGACGACTTACAGCCAACGCCTGTTGCGCCGACAGTCGCCCTCGTACGAACGTCTGCAGGCGCGTTTTGCAGAAGACGGCAGTCTGCTGGAGGCCGAGCCTCTGGCGCTGCACTGCGGTTGGGGCCGTCTGCTGATCGGCCACACCTATCCTGATCCGGCCGCGCTGGCTCAGGACTTGTTGCACGAGAAGCCTGGCGAACGGGACATTGCGTTGTACGTGGCCGCACCTCAGCAGGTGCTGGCCCAGGCTCCGCAGCAATTGTTCCTCGACCCGTCGGACACCCTGCGTCTGTGGTTCAGCGACTATCGCCCGGCGCACCGGGTATTCCGTGGCTATCGCATTCGTCGCGCTCAGAGCGAGTCGGACTGGCAGGCGATCAACAACCTGTATCTGGCACGCGGCATGTTGCCGATCGATCATTCGCTGCTGACACCGCGTCATCAAGGCGGTCCGGTGTACTGGATCGCTGAGGATGAAAGCACCAATACCGTGATAGGCAGCGTGATGGGACTCAACCATCAGAAGGCCTTCAACGACCCGGAAAAAGGCAGCAGCCTGTGGTGTCTTGCGGTCGATCCACAGTGCACGCGTCCCGGTGTGGGTGAAGTGCTGGTCCGTCATTTGGTCGAGCACTTCATGAGCCGAGGCCTGAGCTACCTCGACCTGTCGGTTCTGCATGACAACGAACAAGCCAAGGCGCTGTATGCCAAGCTGAATTTTCGCAACCTGCAGACCTTTGCAATCAAGCGCAAGAACGGCATCAACGAGTCGCTGTTCCTCGGTCCCGGCCCGCAGGCGGAGTTCAATCCTTACGCACGCATCATCGTTGAAGAAGCCCATCGGCGGGGTATCGATGTTCAGGTGGATGATGCGGACGCAGGACTGTTCACGCTGAGTTACGGCGGGCGTCGCATTCGCTGTCGCGAGTCACTGAGCGATCTGACCAGCGCCGTGAGCATGACCCTGTGCCAGGATAAGAGTCTGACGCACCGAGTGCTGAAAGCGGCGGGTCTGCGCCTTCCTGCCCAGCAGCGCGCTGGCAGCGAAGAACAGAACCGCGCCTTTCTCGAAGAGCACGGCCAGGTCGTGGTCAAGCCGCTGGACGGCGAGCAGGGTCAAGGCGTTGCCGTTGATCTGCGCACGCCGGAAGATGTACACAACGCCATCGAGCGTGCCAGGCAGTTCGATACCCGCGTGATTCTGGAAAGCTTCCATGAGGGCCTGGATCTGCGCATCGTGGTGATCGGTTTCGACGTGGTTGCCGCAGCGATACGCCGCCCGGCCGAGATCATTGGCGATGGTCGCCATACCATCAAGCAATTGATCGAAGCCCAGAGTCGTCGTCGCGAAGCGGCGACCGATGGCGAGAGCCGCATCCCCATGGATGGAGAGACAGAGCGCACTGTGCGTGAAGCTGGGCATGATTACTCCACAGTCCTGCCGATGGACGAGCGTCTGGCGGTGCGCCGCACCGCCAACCTGCACACCGGCGGCTGCCTGGAAGACGTCACGGCCATTCTGCACCCGGTTCTGGTCGATGCCGCGGTGCGGGCTGCCCGCGCACTGGACATTCCAGTGGTTGGACTGGACCTGATGGTCCCGGCTGCCGATCAGCCCGAGTATGTGTTCATCGAAGCCAACGAGCGTGTCGGGCTGGCCAATCACGAGCCTCAACCGACTGCCGAACGTTTCGTCGACCTGCTGTTTCCGCACAGCCTGCCTGCGCATAACTAGACAGCTACAAGCGCTGACCGGAGCGGCGATTCCATTGCCGCTTCGGCCCGTTGCTTTCCGATTTACCCAAGAGGAGCCTTCCATGACCCCTGCAAACATCCCCGATCCGGATCTGAAGTACCTGCAGAAAGTGCTGTTGGAAATGCTCGCGATCCCAAGCCCGACCGGCTTCACCGACACCATCGTGCGCTACGTCGCCGAACGTCTCGAAGAGATAGGCATCCCGTTCGAACTGACGCGCCGCGGCACTATCCGTGCGACGCTCAAGGGCAAACAGAATTCACCCGATCGCGCCGTTTCCGCGCACCTGGACACCATTGGTGCCAGTGTTCGCGAGGTCAAGGACAACGGCCGTCTGGCCCTGGCCGCTGTCGGCTGCTGGTCGAGCCGCTTTGCCGAAGGCAGCCGGGTAAGTGTCTTTACCGACACCGGCATCATTCGTGGCAGCGTGTTGCCGCTGATGGCCTCGGGACACGCGTTCAATACGGCGGTCGATGAAATGCCGATCAGTTGGGACCACGTCGAGCTGCGCCTTGACGCCTACTGCACCACCCGCGCCGACTGTGAGTCGCTGGGGATCGGCATCGGCGACTTCGTGGCTTTCGATCCGCTGCCGGAGTTCACCGAAAGCGGTCACATCAGTGCCCGTCACCTGGACGACAAGGCCGGTGTGGCTGCCTTGCTGGCGGCATTGAAATCCATCGTCGACAGTGGTGCAGAGCCGTTGATTGACTGTCATCCGCTGTTCACCATCACCGAAGAAACCGGCACAGGTGCGGCAGGCGTGTTGCCGTGGGACGTGAGTGAATTTGTCGGCATCGACATCGCGCCGGTCGCGCCGGGCCAACACTCGAGCGAGCACGCGGTCAGCGTGGCGATGCAGGATTCGGGTGGGCCGTACGATTACCATCTGTCGCGCCACTTGCTGCGTCTGGGCGTGGACAACGAATTGCCGGTGCGTCGCGACCTGTTCCGCTACTACTACAGTGATGCGCATTCGGCCGTCACCTCGGGCCACGACATCCGCACTGCCCTGCTGGCGTTCGGCTGTGACGCGACCCACGGCTATGAGCGTACGCACATCGACAGCCTGGCGGCGCTGAGTAAACTGCTTGGTGCTTACATGCTCAGCCCTCCCGTGTTTGCCAGCGATGCCAAACCGGCTCAGGCTTCGCTGGATCAGTTCAGCCATCAGATCGAGCACGACGCGCAGATGGAATCTGAGACCCGAGTGCCGCCGGTGGACAGCTTGATCGGGCAGAATCGCGAGGAATAAAAGCCATCAGATCCTGGCCAGGGTCTTCGCTGCACAGTGATCGCGGTGCACAAGCCATTTGGCCATCAAGTAAGGCGACCGTACTGCCGCGCTTTTCGACGCGGTAGTGCGGACACCGTCGGTTGCCACGACTGAAGGCTGAGCCCTGGTGCTGATTCGGAGGCCAGCCGGCAAGGATGCCCACGCGGCGCGATGGGCACGATGAGTGTCGAAGCAGACCGCGCTGACAGCCTTATAATTGCGACACTCGCCATCACCGCACTATCATCGTCGGCCATCGACCCGAGAACCGCCATGCTCATTCCCTACGACCAGCTTGAACCCGACACCCTCACCCGCCTGATCGAGGACTTCGTCACTCGCGAAGGCACTGACAATGGCGACGAAACGCCCTTGCAGACCCGAGTGCTGCGGGTGCGACATGCGTTGACCAAGGGACAGGCGGTGATTTTCTTCGACCTGGAAAGCCAGCAGTGCCAACTGATGCTCAAGCACGACGTGCCCAAGGAGTTTTTCGACTGAGTGTCAGGCAGCAGGAGAGCCTCGCTGCTGCTCTGCCAACTTGTTGGCGATGCGCCGGAACACCTCGGCGCGGTGGATCTTGATGTCTTTGGGTGCGTCGATTCCCAGCCGGACCTGGTTGCCGTTCACACCCAGAATCTGCACGGTGATGTCGTCACCGATCGAAAAGGTCTCGCCTATTTCCCGCGTCAGTACCAGCATTTTTCGACTCTCTTGTTGTTACAAAAGAGTCAGGGTGCAGTTCAGAATGAAGGGCTTCAATACGGTGATGGCAAATCAGTAACGTCCTGCAAGCACGCCGGAGCTCGCTGACGGAAACGTCCTACCCGAAGACCGAAAAAACTGAAAACCGCACGCTGAATCGACTGACACGATCAGTTTGTCTGCCGTGCCTTGGCGCGCATCTTGCCACACATGACCGTCATTTCCTCATACATGGCCTCGGGATGCTTGCGCTTGAGATCCCACGCCAGACGACCCTCATCGTGGGGCAGGATCATGAACTCGCCTTTGCCGACCTGTTCGAAAATATGATTGGCGATGTCGCTGGCGGTGATCGGGGATTTTTCCAGCAGCCTGCCGATCTGTGCCTTCATGGCCGGTGTAGGCCCGCGAAAGGAATCCAGCAGATTGGTCTGGAAGAACGACGGACAGACGACATGCACACCGACTCCCTGATCACGCAGCTCGACCAGCAGACTTTCAGACAGGGCAACCACGCCCGCCTTGGCCACGTTGTAGTTGCTCATGGCCGGAGCCTGCATCAGCGCAGCCATCGAGGCGATGTTGATGATCTTGCCCTTGCTCGCCTGCAGCATCGGCAGGAACGCCTTGCATCCCTTGACCACACCCATGAGATTGATCGCGATCTGCCAGTCCCAGTCTTCCAGCGACAGCTCATTGAAGAACCCGCCGGAGGCGACACCTGCGTTATTGACGATGATGTCGATGCCACCGAAACGCTCTTCGCACGCCTGGGCGAAAGCGGTCAGTTGGCTGTAGTCGCGCACATCGCAGCGCTGAACGAAACCGTCCCCGCCCGCCTCGCGTACCAGACTCAGGGTTTCCTGCAAACCGGCGTCATTGACATCCGACAGTGCCAGACGCCAGCCCTCGCGCGCCCAGCGCAGTGCAATTTCACGGCCCAGACCCGAACCGGCGCCAGTAATCATGATGCGGTTTTGCATAGCGGAATGCCTTGTGATGTGCAGGAATAGACGGAGTGTAATCACAGCCGGAGCAGGACAACCCCAACATCAGAACGCTGAATACCCGGAGCAAACCCGCATGTTATCCGCGCCTGAGTCATCCGTGCCTGAACCTGCGCACGCATCGGGCAAGCAGGACGCCATACACCGACGCGTTGACCAATAGAACGATGCCACCCAGCCAGAACTGAATCTGCGGCGTCAGCGCTGCGGGGTAAATCAGCGCAATGAGGTAATGCTCGATGAAACCGCCTTCGTAGCCCTGCTCGCCCGCCCTGCTGCGCAAGGCGTTTTCCACCGGGGTCAATGGGCAGTACAAATGCAGAAACTCGACTGCCGCCCCCCAGGTCATGGCGGGAAGATGCGCCAGCGCTGCCCAGGGCCAGCGCAGGACCAGCAGGCCTCCCAGCAACACGAATATGATGAACAGCAGATGGAATATGACAACTGCGTCTGCAGCCAGCCGGAAGATCATCAGTACACCCTTGAAGTAGCCCATCGACCTGGCGGAGTTTTAAACCGCCCGTTAGTTCAATCTTTCAGCGCCCTTTATTGATCTATTGCCAACGCGCAAAGTGATTAATATTCAACACAAGTCATTGATATTAGATACTTTTAAAAATTGTAAGATTTTATTCAATCTCCATAGAACCTTTCATGAACGGCCAGAGTCGGATGATTCAAGCAGGTGAAACTCAAGGCCCTGGTGCCGACAGACTTTAACTGCAGGAACTCTAACCGGAATTACAAGAAGGAACTCACACCATGGGCATCGGCACTATTCTTATCATCGTTCTGATTCTGCTGCTGATCGGCGGTCTGCCGGTCTTCCCGCACTCGCGCAGCTGGGGCTACGGTCCATCGGGCGTGATCGGTACGATCCTGATCATTCTGCTGATTCTGGTATTGCTCGGCAGAATATAACGTTCCTGCCAAAAGCCCCGCTCTTATCAGCGGGGCTTTTTATTGCGCAAAAAAAAGCAGCCCGAGGGCTGCTTTTTCATGAGGCGTACCGCTTAGTGTGACACCGCACCGCTGGCACCCAGGCCAGTCTGCGAACGTACGAACTGCGGGAAGAACAAGGCGCGCTCGCCCTCTGCCGCTTTCGACTTGTCGGTGATGGAGAAGAACCAGATGCCCACGAATGCGATGGCGATGGAGAACAGCGCCGGGTACTCGTAAGGGAAAATGGCTTTCGGGTTGTGCAGGATCTGCACCCAGATGGTAGGACCCAGCACCATCAGCACGACCGCACTGACCAGCCCCATCCAGCCGCCGATCATGGCGCCGCGGGTGGTCAGATTTTTCCAGTACATGGAAAGCAGCAGGATCGGGAAGTTGCAGCTCGCTGCGACCGAGAACGCCAGGCCAACCATGAACGCGATGTTCTGGCTTTCGAAGGCGATACCCAACAGGATGGCCACGACCGCCAGAGCGATGGTGGTGATCTTCGAGATGCGAATCTCGTCCTTCTCGTTGGCCTTGCCTGCCTTGATCACGCTGGCATACAGGTCATGAGACACCGCCGAGGCACCGGCAAGGGTCAGACCGGCAACCACCGCCAGAATGGTGGCAAACGCAACCGCCGAGATGAAGCCCAGGAACAGACTGCCGCCCACTGCGTCGGCGAGGTGAACCGCCGCCATGTTATTACCGCCCAACAACGCACCCGCCGCGTCCTTGAACATGGGGTTGGTGCTGACCAGCAGGATCGCGCCAAAACCGATGATAAAGGTCAGGATGTAGAAGTAGCCGATGAAACCGGTGGCGTAGAGCACTGATTTACGGGCTTCCTTGGCATCGCTCACGGTGAAGAAGCGCATCAGGATGTGAGGCAGACCTGCGGTACCGAACATCAGGGCCAGACCCAGCGAGAACGCAGAGATCGGATCCTTCACCAGACCGCCAGGGCTCATGATTGCTTCACCTTTGGGGTGAACCTTGATGGCCTCGGAGAACAGCACGTTGAAGTCGAAATTGACGTGCTTCATCACCATCAGTGCCATGAACGAGGCACCGGACAGCAGCATCACCGCCTTGATGATCTGTACCCAAGTGGTGGCCAGCATGCCGCCAAACAGTACGTAAAGGCACATCAGGATACCGACCAGCACCACGGCCACGGTGTAATCCAGACCGAACAGCAGCTGGATCAGCTTGCCGGCACCGACCATCTGGGCAATCAGGTAGAACGCAACCACGACCAGCGAACCGCAGGCCGACAGGGTACGAATCTCTTTCTGCTTGAGGCGGTAGGAAGCAACGTCGGCAAAAGTGTATTTGCCCAGGTTACGCAGGCGCTCGGCGATCAGGAACAGAATGATCGGCCAGCCCACCAGAAACCCGATCGAGTAGATCAGGCCGTCGTAACCGGAGGTGTACACCAGTGCGGAAATACCCAGAAAGGACGCCGCCGACATGTAGTCGCCCGCGATGGCCAGACCGTTCTGAAAACCGGTGATCTTGCCGCCTGCCGAGTAGTAGTCCGACGCAGTCTTGTTTTTCTTCGAGGCCCAGTAGGTGATGTAGAGCGTAAAGCCCACGAACGCCAGAAACATCACGATCGCCGAGACGTTCAGGGGTTGTTTCTGTACCGCGCCGGTGAGGGCATCTGCCGCCATGAGGGCCGGCGCACAGATGGACAGGCCGATGGCCAGGGATAGACGACGAATCATTGCTGAGCCTCCTTGAGAATCGCATTGTTCAGGTCGTCGAACTCACCGTTGGCACGGCGCACGTAGATGGCTGTCAGGACGAATGCCGAGACAATCAGGCCAACCCCGATCGGCATTCCCCACGTAATAGAAGAGGTCGCGCTCAGTTTGGCACCCAGGATATGTGGCCCGTACGCAATCATCAGGATGAATGCGGCATAGAGCCCAAGCATGATCGCCGAGAGAATCCAGGCGAAACGCTCCCTCTTGGAAACCAGCTCCTTGAATCGCGGGCTGTTTTGAATCGAGAGGTAAATGCTGTCGTTCATTGTTTTTGTCCTCGCAGCACAGATGAGATGTCACGTATTCCACTTTAGTCAGCTCCGGCGCGCACTCCAGACGACCTTAGTATTAGAACGACATTAGTCGTAGATTCGTGACGCTGCACCCAATCTGCAGGCAAACACGCTCAACTCGCTTGAAAACGTTATCGCAGGTAAACAAAAGGCCGTCTGACGAGAACGTCAGACGGCCTTGAAAGCATTGAAACAGAGGCCTTGCGGTTACTTGCCGGTCCAGGCAGCGACACGATCCGGGTGTTTGGCGACCCAATCCCTGGCAGCCGCTTCAGGCTTGGCGCCATCCTGAATGGCCAGCATCACTTCGCCAATTTCGTCCTTGGACGCCCACTGGAATTTTTTCAGGAAGGCCACAACGTCCGGCGCTTTTTTCTCAAGGCCCAGGCTCGCCACGTTGTCGACGGTTTCAGCCGCACCGTAAACGCCCTTCGGGTCTTCGAGGAATCGCAGTTTCCACTTGGCGAACATCCAGTGTGGCACCCAGCCGGTCACGGCAATCGACTCCTTGCGCTCTTCGGCCCGGGTCAACGCGGAAATCATGCCCGCGCCAGAACTGGCCTGCAGCTTGTAACCGTCAAGCCCATAGTCCTTGATAGCCTGATCAGTCTTGATCATCACGCCCGAGCCCGCATCGATACCGGTGATCTTCTTCTTGAAAGACTCATCGGTCTTGAGGTCTTCAATGCTCTTGGCCTTCACGTATTCCGGCACGATCAGACCGATTTTGGCGTCCTTGAAGTTGGGGCCGTAGTTGACGACCTGATCCTTGTACTTGGTGTAATACTCACCATGGGTGGTCGGCAGCCAGGCGGACAGGATCATGTCGAGCTTGTCGGTGGCCACCGCCTGCCACATGATCCCGGCCGCAACAGATTGCAGTTTCACGTCATAACCGAGCTTCTGTTTGAGCACTTCAGAGGCCACGAAGGTCGTGGCTACGCTGTCGGACCAGCCCTCTACATAGCCAATGGTCAGCGTTTTGGTTTCAGCAAGGGCCAGCGTGGAGCTGACAGCAAGTACCAGTGCGGCACCCGCCCCCAGGATTTTTCGCATCTTCATCGTCACTTCCCCGGAAGTCCTGCACCGACGGTTGTCGAGCAGGGTTAACGTTGTTTTTCATGACCGCATGCCCACCCGAATTCGGGGCGAGCTGCGACCTGCACGTCTTGACCGCTCCTGCGCGCAACGACACGCACCGTAACGCCACACTGATCATCGGCTTGCGCCGCAATCCGGCATGCTCTGCCTGCGACACCGGGACAACGGGAAACGACATCACACAGCCATCAGCGACAACACGTTCCGAAAAACGCCCTGATGGGGCTCGCACCGGGCAGAAACAAGATGTGTTACCGGAGACTCCTTTCTGGAACCCTTTTCGGGTAACACGGAAACATTACCGCAAAAAGACACTGAAGCGATTTGAAGGGGATCAAGGCAAGTCCTTGTTTTTAATACACTTTAAAAAGTTGGCACGGCACCTGCTATCTCTCGTACAACAAAAACAAAAAATGTGCAGCACACCAATAAAAACAAGACGTAACGGCTCTGACATAACAAGAACAACACGGACAGAGACGCAGCTAACAGATTTTTTTGGAGTGGATCAGCTTTACAGGGACTTCGCCTGGCGAGGCCCCGCAATCGGACAGAGAACAATAAAACTACCCTCAGGTAGCGCCAGAACCGGTTGGACCCCGATGTTGTGCAGACAGAGGGTTAAAGTGAGTCAGCGCTCAAAAAAATACGTTTGCTCTTGACCCCGGATGGGGGTCGCACTGAAACGCGGTAAAGGTCAGGTCACCAAAAACAACAACAGACCGCCTATAACAATAAGAAGAGCACGTGAAACACGTTAGAAGGAGAGCCCCGGCTCTCCTTTGTGCTTTCTGGTAGTCGGGATTTATTTTCCGGGTCGTCGAATCTTTGTCCGCCAAGGCCCTCAAACCCCTTCTGACAGGTCAGTCTGCCTCCTGAAACAGGGCGTCGGCACGCCGGACATGAATCAAATTCGACTTGATCGAAAAAAAAGCACAGATCTGCATTGCAAAATCCACAGACCGTGTATTGTTCCGTCAGGTTTACAAGGTTCGCACCCGCAATGCGGCACTTTGGCATTACGCCAGTTGTCATAGCCTGCGTACCTCATCAGCACTTCTTTCCCAAGGGATTTAGTCATGCTCCGTTTTCTGCGCTTCGCTACCGTTATTGGTGGCCTGTGTTTAAGTGCGTCCGCTCTGGCGACGAATGTCGACCCCGCCACTTATGGCTATCCGCTGACTAATCCGTTCGAAGCGACCATTGCTACAACACCGCCTGACTTGCGTCCCGACCTGCCCGATGACGAAGACATCGATCAGGATGTGTACACGCTCAACCTGCACCCTGAACGCGAGTTCACCCTGCCCGACAACTTCTGGGCCGTTAAAAAGCTTCACTATCGACTGGCCAAACAGGACCATGCTGCACCGCTGATATTCCTGATCGCCGGCACTGGCGCGCCTTACAACAGTACGATCAATGAATTCCTGAAAAAACTGTATTACGGCGCGGGTTATCATGTCGTTCAGCTGTCGTCGCCCACGAGCTACGACTTCATGAGTTCGGCTTCACGCTTCGCAACGCCTGGTATCTCCAAGGATGACGCCGAGGACCTGTATCGCGTGATGCAGGCCATCCGTGCGCAACAGGCGCAACTTCCAGTGACAGACTATTACCTGACCGGCTACAGCCTCGGGGCGCTGAACGCCGCGTTCGTCAGCCAGCTGGATGAAACCCGTCGCAGCTTCAACTTCAAGAAAGTGCTGCTGCTCAACCCGCCGGTCAACCTGTACACCTCGATCAGCAACCTCGACAAACTGGTACAGACCAACGTCAAGGGCATCAATAACACCACCACGTTCTACGAACTGGTACTGGCCAAGTTGACGCGCTACTTCCGTCAGAAAGGTTACATCGACCTGAACGACGCGCTGCTGTTCGACTTCCAGCAATCCAAACAGCACCTGACCAACGAACAGATGGCAATGCTGATCGGCACCTCGTTCCGCTTCTCGTCGGCCGACATCGCGTTCACATCCGACCTGATCAACCGCCGCGGTCTGATCACGCCACCCAAATTCCCCATCACTGAAGGCACCAGCCTGACGCCGTTTCTCAAGCGCGCCCTGCAGTGCGATTTTGACTGCTACCTGACCGAACAGGTCATCCCGATGTGGCGTGCCCGCACCGATGGCGGCAGCCTGCTGCAACTGGTCGACCAGGTCAGCCTGTATGCGCTGAAGGATTACCTGCACGGCAGCAGCAAGATTTCGGTCATGCACAACGCGGACGACGTGATCCTGGGTTCAGGTGATCTGGGCTTCCTGCGCAAAACTTTTGGCGATCGCCTGACCGTTTATCCGTACGGCGGCCATTGCGGCAACATCAATTACCGCGTCAACAGCGACGCCATGCTGGAGTTCTTCCGTGGCTAAACGTCTTTTACTCCTTGCCGCCCTGCTCTGCGCCGGTACGGTTCAGGCCGCTGATGCGGTCACCAGCAACAAGGCCGAACACCCGGCAACCGTTCTTCGCCAGGTAGATGCGGATGGCTTCACTCAGCCGCTCAAGTCCCTGCAGTTCAACCCGGGCCTTGATCAGCGCGAGTTCGAGCGCGCCTCCATCAACGCACTGGAAGTCTACGACCCGCTGGAGTCCTGGAACCGCCGGGTCTATCACTTCAACTATCGTTTCGACGAGTGGGTGTTTTTGCCGGTCGTGAACGGCTATCGCTATATCACGCCTGGTTTCGTGCGCAGTGGTGTGAGCAACTTCTTCAGCAACCTGGGCGACGTGCCCAACCTGCTGAACAGCCTGTTCCAGTTCAAGGGCCAGCGTTCGCTGGAAACCACCGGACGCCTGCTGCTCAACACCACCATCGGTATCGCCGGCCTGTGGGATCCGGCCACCATGATGGGCCTGCCACGCCAGAGCGAAGACTTCGGTCAGACGCTGGGTTTCTATGGCGTGCCGGCAGGCCCGTACCTGGTGCTTCCACTGTTCGGCCCGTCCAACCTGCGTGACACCGGCGGCCTGGTATTCGACTTCGCCGCCGAGATGCAGATCAACTTCCTCAACGTGGCCGACGTCAGCAGCGACCATCCGGAAATCATGCTGTTGCGTGCCATCGACAGACGTTATGTGACCAGCTTTCGTTACGGTCAGCTGAATTCGCCTTTCGAGTACGAGAAAGTGCGTTACGTCTACACCGAGTCGCGCAAACTGCAGATCGCCGAATAAGCGAAGCCTGTGGAAAAACGGCCAGCCCGAGCGATCGGGCTGGCCGTTTTTGTTTGGGCGCTCGCCATACGCGGCCGTGCCACCCTGATCGTTGATGACTTCAAGCCGTCATTAACATCGACCAATTCGATCAATCCGCCCCACTATTCAAACCCATTCATCGATAGAACAGGCATACCATGGGTTCATTGTTACCTGACAGGAGTGCCTTTTTTCATGACTCAGTTTCGTAAAGTACTGGCGATCCAGGCGGGTCAACCCACGTCGGATGGTGCCGGTGTACGCCTGACCCGGGTATTTGGTGGTCAGGGTGTGGAGCAGTTCGATCCTTTTCTGATGCTCGACGAGTTTGGTTCGGACAAGCCCGACGATTACATCGCAGGCTTCCCGCCACACCCGCACCGCGGCTTTGAAACCGTGACCTACATGCTCGAAGGCCGCATGCGCCACGAAGACCACATGGGTAACGTCGGCCTGTTGCAAGGCGGTGGCGTGCAGTGGATGACTGCTGCGCGCGGGATCATTCACAGCGAGATGCCCGAGCAGGAAGAAGGCGTGATGCGCGGTTTTCAGCTGTGGCTGAACCTGCCCGGCAAGACAAAGCTGGCCGATGCCAGTTATCAGGACATCCAGCCGGAAAACATTCCGCGCCTGACCACGCAGGAAGGCGTCGACGTAGTGCTGATCGCCGGTCAGTTCGACGACGGCCGGATTCAACAGGTCGGTGCCGTACAGCGTCCTGATACCGAGCCGTTGTACTTCGATTTCCACATGCCGGCAGACAGCCATATCAGCCCGCGCATCCCGCAGGGCCATCGTGCGCTGCTGTATGTGTACGAAGGCAGTCTCGAGGTCGAAGGTTGCGCACAGTCCATCAGCGCCAGCCGTATGGTGCGGCTGGGCGATGAAGGTGAGTTGCGGATCAGGAGCGCCAACGGTGCACGGGTGTTGCTGATTGCCGGTAAACCGTTGCGCGAGCCGATCGTGCAATACGGGCCGTTCGTGATGAACACCCGTGAGGAAATCGAACAGGCACTGCGCGACTTCCGGGATGACCGTCTGACGGCGTGATGCAGGTTGCCTCCTCGTGTACAGCGAAGCGTGGCTGCGCTGTACACGAAAGCGGGATGACACCAGAACCGGGTGTTGATGGTTCCACGGCAGACGCCCGACCCGCCGCGGGCCCTCTCACGGCAATCGCAGAAACCGCTTCAATTCCGCACCTTGGGCCATCGCATCATGCCGTCCCAGTTCGATCAGTTCGCTGCAATAACCCGATTCGAACAGCAGATAACTCAAGACGCTGGCGCCACTGGTTTTGGTCGCTCCCGGGCCGCGCAGGAAGGTTCTCAAGGCAGGCGGCAGCTCGCGGCGGTGACGGGCGGCGATTTCGTCCAGGGGCTGGCTTGGGGAAATCACCAGCACTTCCACCGGCGCCAGTCCCGGCTGACTCCGGGCCTGCTCGTCCTTTATCAGCGAGCTGGCCATGTTCAACCGCTCAAGCAGTTCGATGTCGCTTTCCAGGTTGTCGATGAAGGTGCTGTTGAGCATGTGGCCGCTGATCTGCGCCATGCTGGGTTGTGCACCACTGGTGGGGCGCGGAGCCAGCTTTTTGGCATGCAGGCCATGCGGGTTGCCGCTGACACCGACCACCAGTACGCGATTGGCGCCCAGATGAAGCGCCGGACTGATGGGCGCCGACTGACGCACGGCACCATCGCCGAAGTATTCATCTTCCAGCTTGATCGGCGCGAACAGCAGCGGAATGGCCGAGCTGGCAAGCAGGTGCTCGACTGTCAACCGAGTGGGCTTGCCAATCCGCCGGTGACGCAGCCAGGGCTCGATAGTGCCACGCCCCTGATAGAACGTGACGGCCTGTCCGGACTCATAACCAAATGCGGTGACCGCCACCGCACGCAAGTGATGCGCCTCAATGGCAGCGTCGATACCGTCCAGGTCCAGCCGTTCGGTGAGCAGATCACGCAAAGGCGAGCTGTTGAGCAGCGCAACCGGAATATTGCGCCCGAGGCCGGTCATGCTGCGCCCGAAGAATCGCCCAGCCTGACGAATCACTCCCGGCCAGTCGCTGCGCAGCACCTGATGGCTGCGAAACGACTGCCAGAACTCGGTCAGTTGATGGATAGCGATGCGAAAGTGCAACGCGCCGCTGGCCAGCTTCACGGCATTGATCGCGCCGGCCGACGTGCCGACGATGACGGGAAAGGGATTGGGTGAACCGGGAGGCAGCAGGTCGGCTATGCCTGCCAGAACGCCGACCTGATAGGCGGCTCGTGCGCCGCCGCCTGAAAGAATGAGCCCGGTGACAGGCTCGACATCGTGTGCAGCAGGTGTCGCTACGGCGGATTCTGGCATCTACAACTGACCTCGGTGATCAACGACGCTTTTTATTTATGCTTCCTGTATAGCTTCGGTTCACCGGCGGGTCGACTTTTGAAACGTCGATGGGCCCAAAGATATTGCGATGGACATTCAGTGATAGCACCTTCTACCCATTGATTGATCCGCAGGCAATCGGCTTCGTCGCTCTCGCCCGGAAAATTCTGCATCGGTGGATGAATCACCAGCCGATAGCCGCTGCCGTCCGCCAGACGTTGTTGAGTGAACGGCACGACCCGAGCGCGGCCCAGCCTGGCGAACTTGCTGGTCGCCGTCACAGTCGCGGCCTGGATGCCGAACAGCGGCACGAACACGCTCTGCCTGGCGCCGTAATCCTGATCCGGCGCGTACCAGATCGCCCGGCCCGCGCGCAGCAGTTTGAGCATGCCACGCACATCTTCACGCTCGACCGCCAGCGAATCCAGATTGTGACGCTCACGCCCGCGACGCTGGACGAAGTCGAACAAGGGGTTGCGGTGTTCGCGGTACATGCCGTCGATGGTGTGCTGCTGACCGAGCAGTGCAGCGCCGATCTCAAGGGTCGTGAAATGCAGGGCCATCAGAATCACGCCCTCGCCTTTCTGTTGCGCGTTCTGCAGATGCTCCAGCCCTTCGATATGGGCAAGCCTGGCCAGTCTCTGTCTGGACCACCACCAGCTCATGGCCATCTCGAAGAAGGCGATGCCGGTGGAAGCGAAGTTTTCCTTGAGCAATCGCTTGCGTTCGGCGGCGGACATTTGAGGAAAACAAAGCTCCAGATTGCGCGAGGCAATATATTTTCGATCAGTGGCAACCCGGTACATGACCGCGCCCAGCAACCGACCGATGACCAGCAGCACACGAAACGGCAGTTGCACGACCAGCCAGAGAAGCCCCAGCCCCAGCCATAGCAGCCAGAAACGAGGGTGAAGGAAACGGGCATTAAAGCGCGGGCGATCCATTTGGGCTTCCGTCAGAACAAAGGCCGCGCATTCTACATCGGTTCGACCGGCTTGCGGCCTGCGGGCGTTCTCGTTATAAGTCTCGGCACTTTTAGCGACAAGCTGTTGTGTAAGCCAACCATGAGCCAGATTGAATCGCAAAACCCGGAACCTGTATTTCAGCTCAAGGGCAGCATGCTTGCCATCACAGTGATGGAGCTGACCCGAACCAATCTTGAAGCACTTGACCGGCAACTGGCGGCCAAGGTCGCGCAGGCACCCAACTTCTTCAGCAACACACCGCTGATCCTGGCTCTGGACAAGCTGGCGCCCAATGAGGGCTCGGTGGACCTGCCGGGCCTGGTGCGCATCTGCCGCCAGCACGGTTTGCGGACCCTGGCGATCCGTGCCAACCGCATCGAAGACATCGCCGCCGCCATCGCGGTCGACCTGCCGGTGCTGCCGCCGTCCGGCGCGCGTGAGCGCGTGCTGGATCCTGTCGAAGTCGAAGCGCCGAAAAAAATTCCGGAAAAACCGCCCGAGCCGACCATCAAGCCAACCCGCATAATCACCGCGCCGGTGCGTGGTGGTCAGCAGATTTATGCCCAGGGTGGCGATCTGGTGGTGGTGGCGCCGGTCAGTCCCGGTGCGGAACTTCTGGCCGATGGAAACATCCATGTGTACGGCCCAATGCGCGGTAGAGCACTGGCGGGTATCAAGGGTGATACCAAGGCCCGGATTTTCTGCCAGCAGTTGAGCGCCGAGCTTATTTCAATCGCCGGGCAGTACAAGGTGTCCGAGGACCTGCGCAGGGACCCGCTTTGGGGCTCGCCGGTCCAGGTCAGCCTGTCCGGTGACGTGTTGAACATCATTCGGCTTTAACGGATACTGCCGCAATTTTCAAAGTGTCCCTGATTCGTCGCGAAAACGTAGTAAAGGTTGTAGGAAATCCTGGAGAGCACTGCTCTTCAGCCGGTAAATGGGTCGAAAGTAGTCGCGTCTAGCTCTCTTTCCAGGACCAGGCCACAAGATTTCCTTGATTCTTCGACTAACGCCGCTTCAAGGGATGCTCTTCAGGGACCAAAAGTCCTTTTCCTCTAGGGGTGATTCACCTTGGCCAAGATTCTCGTTGTTACATCCGGCAAGGGTGGTGTGGGCAAGACCACCACCAGCGCCGCTATCGGTACAGGCCTCGCAATGCGCGGCCACAAGACTGTCATTGTCGACTTCGACGTCGGCCTGCGTAACCTCGACCTGATCATGGGCTGCGAACGTCGCGTCGTTTACGACTTCGTCAACGTGGTCAATGGCGAGGCCAATCTGCAGCAGGCGCTGATCAAGGACAAGAAGATCGAAGGTCTGTTCGTACTTGCAGCCAGCCAGACACGTGACAAGGAAGCATTGACCAAGGAAGGCGTCGAACGAGTACTGATGGAACTCAAGGAGTCGTTCGAATACATCGTCTGCGATTCGCCTGCAGGTATTGAAACAGGTGCACACCTGGCGATGTACTTCGCCGACGAAGCGATCGTCGTGACCAACCCTGAAGTGTCGTCGGTGCGCGACTCCGATCGCATGCTGGGCCTGCTGGCCAGCAAGTCCCGTCGCGCCGAAAACGGCGAAGACCCGATCAAGGAGCACCTGCTGCTGACGCGCTACAACCCTGAACGTGTCAGCAAGGGCGAGATGCTTGGCGTTGAAGACGTGAAGGAGATCCTCGCGGTCACGCTGTTGGGCGTCATTCCCGAGTCTCAGGCTGTGCTCAAGGCTTCCAACCAGGGCGTACCCGTGATTCTCGACGACCAGAGCGATGCGGGCCAGGCGTACAGCGACGCCGTTGACCGCCTGCTGGGTAAAACGGTGGAGCACCGGTTCCTGGATCTGAAGAAGAAAGGATTGTTTGAACGCCTGTTCGGGAGCAATTAATGAACATTTTTGACTTCTTTCGTGACCGCAAAAAAGAAACCACGGCCTCGGTAGCGAAAGAGCGTCTGCAGATCATCGTTGCGCACGAGCGTGGCCAACGCAGTACACCTGACTACCTTCCTGCACTGCAGAAAGAGCTGGTGGAAGTGATCCGCAAATACGTCAATATCGAGTCCGATCAGGTACAGGTCGCTCTGGAAAACCAGGGCAGTTGTTCGATTCTGGAACTCAATATCACTCTGCCCGATCGCTGATCAGGCAGCCGCTTGCGGCGGTATCGGCGTCCTCATCAAGAGGTAGCGCCTTTACCGCCGTTGGCGTTTCTCGCGTTTCGAGGCCGTTGCATGCCGTTGTCGAACATCCGCATCATTCATCAGGACGCAGCCGTTCTGGTGATCGATAAGCCTACCCTGCTGCTTTCCGTTCCTGGTCGTGCCGACGACAACAAGGATTGCCTGATTACCCGCCTGCAGGAAAACGGCTATCCCGAAGCCCGCATTGTCCATCGACTGGACTGGGAAACCTCGGGAATCATCCTGTTGGCACGCGATGCCGACACCCATCGCGAGCTGTCGCGTCAGTTTCACGATCGCGAAACCGAAAAGGCCTACACCGCGCTGTGCTGGGGCCAGCCTGCGCTGAACAGCGGCAGTATCGATCTGCCTTTACGCTACGATCCGCCGACCAAACCGCGTCACGTGGTGGACCACGAGGCGGGCAAGCACGCCCTGACCTTCTGGAAGATCATCGAACGCTACGAAACGCACTGCCGTGTCGAGCTGACCCCGATCACCGGTCGCTCGCACCAGTTGCGTGTGCACATGCTGTCCATCGGGCATCCGCTGCTGGGCGACGGCCTGTATGCACATCCCGAGGCACTGGCGGCCTATCCGCGTCTTTGCCTGCATGCCAGCATGCTGAGTTTCACACACCCGGCAAGCGGTGAGCGGCTGAAGTTCGAGTGCCCGGCGCCGTTTTGACGAAAGCGACCGTAGAGATGTGCTGACCTGTCAAACACTCGGCTTCCCGAATCAAAAGCGGTCTTTACGGGAGGCCTCACCCCCTTTCTACGCAGCGCTGTCGCGCAGCACCCACCTGACTGTGGAAGGGGACTTGCCACAATCTGGTGTGAATGCGAGCGATAGCGGCGTTTCCCACGTACAGAGTTCATGACCAATGCGGTAAACTCGCGCCATTGCTGTCTGGAGCTAGTTATGCGCGAAGAGTTGAATAAAAGCCTGATCGATTTCCTCAAGGCCTCTCCTACACCGTTCCATGCCACCGCCACCCTCGTACAACACCTTGAAGCTGCCGGTTTTCAGCGTCTTGATGAGCGCGATACCTGGTCCATCGAGACCGGCGGGCGTTATTACGTTACGCGCAATGACTCCTCCATCGTCGCCTTTCGCATGGGTCGCCAGTCGCCACTGACCGGCGGTATCCGCATGGTCGGCGCACACACCGACAGTCCGTGCCTGAGGGTCAAGCCGCAGCCCGAACTGCAACGTCAGGGTTTCTGGCAACTGGGTGTCGAGGTCTACGGCGGCGCACTGCTGGCCCCGTGGTTCGACCGCGACCTGTCGCTGGCCGGCCGCGTCACGTTCCGTCGTGACGGTAAGGTCGAAAGCCAACTGATCGACTTCAAGCTGCCGATTGCGATCATTCCCAACCTGGCGATCCACTTGAACCGGACCGCCAACGAAGGCTGGGCAATCAATCCGCAGAACGAGCTGCCACCGATTCTGGCGCAAGTGGCCGGTGACGAACGTGCGGACTTCCGCGCCTTGCTGACCGACCAACTGGCGCGCGAACACGGCCTGAACGCCGACGTCGTGCTGGATTACGAGTTGAGCTTTTACGACACCCAGAGCGCTGCCGTGGTCGGCCTGAACGGCGACTTCCTGGCCGGTGCGCGTCTGGACAACCTGTTGTCCTGTTTCGCCGGGCTGCACGCGTTGCTCAATAGTGACAGCGACGAAACCGCCCTGCTGGTGTGTACTGACCATGAAGAGGTCGGCTCGTCTTCCGCTTGCGGTGCGGACGGCGCGATGCTGGAACAGATCGTCCAGCGCCTGCTGCCAAGCAGCGAAGACTATGTGCGTACCATCCAGAAATCACTTCTGATCTCGGCTGATAACGCCCACGGTATCCACCCCAACTATGCCGACAAGCACGACGCCAACCACGGTCCGAAGCTCAACGCCGGCCCCGTGATCAAGGTCAACAGCAACCAGCGTTATGCAACCAACAGCGAAACTGCCGGTTTCTTCCGCCATCTGTGCATGGCCGAAGAAGTGCCGGTGCAGAGCTTCGTGGTTCGTAGCGACATGGCCTGCGGTTCGACCATCGGGCCGATCACCGCCAGCCATCTGGGTATCCGCACCGTCGACATTGGCCTGCCGACGTTCGCCATGCACTCGATCCGGGAGCTGGCGGGCAGCCATGACCTGGCGCATCTGGTCAAGGTACTCACTGCCTTCTACGCCAGCCACGAGCTGCCGTAACACTGCGCATGACGTTCGCGGGCTTCGGCGGCCCGCGAACGACAGGCTTCACGCCCTCAGATATCCCGCACCATCGCGCTCACGTGAATGGCATCGTGACGCCAGTACTCCAGATCGCAATCGATCAGACGGGCCTGCTGGTCGTAATTGATCCGCGCAATGCGCAAACCCGGACTGCCGACCGACACTTTCAAGGCCGCTGCGGCTTCGACGTGCAACGCGGTAGGCACCATTTCGAAACGCACCTGACCATAACGCAGGTCGTACTGACGGGCGTACAGCTCGGTCAGTGATTGCTCCATGTCGAATTCCAGAATCCCCGGAAAGAACTCAGGCTTGAGGTAATGCTCGACGTAAAGCACCAGCCGCTGATCGATGCGCCTTGCGCGGCAGATCTGAATGACACTGGACAACGCAGGCAACTCCAGCATGGCGCAGATCATTGCCGAGGCCGGTTGAAGGCGTGCTGACAGAACCTGAGTCTGCGCCACTCGCCCCTGCGCCGAGACCATCGCGTGAAAGTGACTGCGACGAATCAGGTCATAGGCCAGACGCGGTGGCGAGATGAACCAGCCACGACGTTCCTCGCGATACACCAGCCCAAGGGCCTCCAGCTGGACAAGCGCCTCACGCAAGGTAATACGCGTGGTGTCGAACACTTCACTGAGCTTGCGCTCGGCCGGCAGCTTGCTGCCGGGCGGCAACAGGCCGTGCTCGATCTGCTCCTGCAGGGCATTGCAAATGGTTGTTACCGCTCGTGGCACATCTTCGCGCATTCAACTACCTGTCTGGACTAGACCAGCCCTGTCACGGGGCACGCTTCTACCCCTGCCGTTGTCATCAGCCGTGTTGCAGCAAGCCTAGGCCGGGTCTGTGACCGTCCTGTGACACGCTGCTACAGGATCCATGCCAATCCACGCCCAGACAGCCCTCAAGCCCTTGCGCAACAGGCACTTGAGTCTGGTCTACGCTTAGCGCCAGGCACTGCCCGAATGCAGGCGATATGGAATCAACCATGCGGCCCGACACGAAAATGTCATGCAACAGGCCTAACTTGGCTCAGGTATTGCTGATCTAGACCAAACTATCCGCAACGAACACTTCCGGTAAAGAAGTGCACTAGGAGCTTCGAATGAAACATCTTTTGTTGGCATCACTCCTCGGCTCGGCCATCGCCATGAGCGCATCAGTCATGGCTGCGGACACAGACCTCAAGACCCTGGAAGCCGCAGCCAAAGCTGAAGGCGCCATCAACAGCCTCGGCATGCCGGATGACTGGGCGAACTGGGGCGGCATCTGGACCGATCTGGAAGCCAAATACGGTCTCAAGCACACCGACACCGACATGAGTTCGGCGCAGGAAGTGGCCAAGTTCGATGCGGAAAAAGACAATGCCAGCGGCGATATCGGTGACGTGGGCGCAGCCTTCGGCCCCATCGCGGTTGCCAAGGGCGTCACCCAGCCTTACAAGCCAAGCACCTGGAACCAGATTCCGGACTGGGCCAAGGACAAGGAAGGTCACTGGGCATTGGCCTACACCGGCACCATTGCGTTCATCGTCAACAAGAACCTGCTGCACGGATCCGAAATCCCGAAAACCTGGGCTGACCTGAAAACCGGCAAATACAAGGTGTCCATCGGTGACGTGAGTTCCGCTGCTCAGGCGTCCAACGGCGTACTGGCTGCAGCCTTCGCCATGAAAGGCGACGAGACCAACATCGAACCGGGCCTGCAACTGTTCACCGAGCTGGCAAAACAGAAGCGCCTGTCACTGGCCAACCCGACCATCCAGACCATCGAAAAGGGTGAAGTCGAAGTGGGCGTCGTCTGGGACTTCAACGGCCTGAACTACCGCGCCAAGATGACCAAACCTGATGATTACGTGGTGCTGATCCCATCGGACGGCTCGGTGATCTCCGGCTACACCACCATCATCAACAAGTACGCCAAACACCCGAATGCCGCCAAACTGGCGCGTGAGTACGTGTTCAGCGACGCGGGCCAGATCCAGCTGGCCAAGGGCAACGCACGTCCGATTCGTGCCGAGCACATCACCCTGCCTGAAGACGTGAAAGCCAAGCTGCTGCCAAACGAGCAGTACAAGAACGTCACGCCGATCAAGAACGCAGAAGCCTGGGAAAACACCTCCAAGTCACTGCCTCAGAAGTGGAATGAGCAAGTCATCATCGAGATGAACTGACGCTCTGCGCGACTCAAGGATGATGTCGTACTTCATGCACGGGCGAGCCCTCCTCGCCCGTGCCGGGTCATGCCATATCCGCACCCAAGCGAGTTGCCCATGAAACACAAGGTCATCCTCATCGTGCTCGACGGCCTCAATTACGAAGTGGCACGGCATGCAATGGGCCATCTTCAGGCCTGGCACGCCGCAGGACGCGCAGCGTTGTACAGGCTGGAATGCGAACTGCCCGCGCTGTCACGTCCACTCTACGAATGCATTCTGACCGGTGTTGTGCCCATCGAAAGCGGCATCGTGCACAACAACGTGTCGCGCCTGTCCCGTGAACGCAGCGTGTTTCACTATGCCCGCGACGCCGGACTGAGCACCGCGGCTGCGGCCTACCACTGGTTCAGCGAACTGTACAACCGCACGCCGTTCGACGCCGCACGCGATCGCCACACCGATACGCCGGAATTGCCGATTCAGCACGGGCTGTTCTACTGGGCCGACCATTATCCGGATTCGCATCTGTTCGCCGATGCCGAAAGCCTGCGCCTGAAACATGAACCGGACTTTCTGTTGATCCATCCGATGAACATTGACGACGCCGGTCACAAGCACGGCCTCGACACCCCGCAGTACCGCAACAGCGCGCGCAGCGCCGACATCATTCTGGCCGACTACCTGCAAGGCTGGCTGGACGCGGACTATCAGGTACTGATCACCGCTGACCACGGCATGAACAACGACCGCTCGCACAACGGTCTGCTGCCCGAGGAACGCGAAGTGCCTTTGTTTGTGCTGGGCGAGGCATTCAGCCTCGACCCGGACGCCAGGCCGCGCCAGACCGATCTGTGCGGCACGATCTGCGAACTGCTCGGCGTGCCCCACGACAAACCCGTGTGCCGGGAGATCCTCAATTGACCACCTTTACCCGAGGCAAATGGCTGGCGCTGTTGTGCCTGGTGCCGTTTGCACTGTTCTTCATCGTGTTTCAGATCGCCCCGCTGTTCTGGGTGGCAATCCACAGCGTGCAGAGCGACAGCGGCTGGGGCCTGGAGAACTTCAGCAAGGCGTTCAATTCGCGCTTCTATCGCCAGGCCATGCAGTTCAGCCTGGAGATCAGTTTCTGGTCGAGCCTGTTCGGCATTCTGATTTCGATTCTCGGTGCCTATTCACTGCGCAAGGTCGACTCGCGACTGCGGGACTTCGTCAATTCGTTCGCCAACATGACCAGCAACTTCGCCGGCGTTCCGCTGGCGTTCGCCTTCATCATCCTGCTGGGCTTCAACGGCGCACTGACCCTGATCCTCAAGGACGCCGGGATCATCGATGACTTCAACCTGTACTCCAAGACCGGGTTGATCATTCTCTATACCTACTTCCAGATTCCGCTCGGCGTCCTGCTGCTGTATCCGGCATTCGATGCCGTGCGCGAAGACTGGAACGAGTCCGCCGCCCTGCTGGGCGCCAGCAGCTTCCAGTTCTGGCGCTACATCGGCCTGCCAGTGCTGACGCCTGCCCTGCTGGGCACCTTCGTCATCCTGCTGGCCAATGCGCTGGGCGCCTATGCCACGGTCTACGCACTGACCACCGGCAACTTCAACGTATTGCCGATCCGCATCGCCGCCATGGTGGCAGGCGACATCACGCTCGACCCGAACATGGCCAGTGCGCTGGCGATGATTCTGGTAGGCCTCATGACCCTGGTGACGGTGATCCAACAGTGGCTGTTGAAAAGGAGCTACCATGTCGCGCGTTGAAAAAGGGCCTGCCGGCGTCTACCACAAAACCGTGGTGTGCCTGCTGTTCCTGACTCTGCTGCTGCCCTTGGCGGGCACCTTTCTGTATTCGATATCGACCAGTTGGTCGGCGACCATTCTGCCCAGCGGACTGACCTTCAAATGGTACGTGGCGCTGTGGAGCGACCCGCGTTTCCTGGCTGCTTTTGGCCAGTCGCTGCTGGTCTGCATCGGTGCGCTGGTTCTGTCGGTGGTGCTGATTCTGCCGCTGCTGTTCGTGGTGCATTACCACTTTCCGCGCCTGGACGGGCTGATGAACATCCTGATCCTGCTGCCCTTCGCGGTGCCGCCCGTGGTGTCGTCGGTAGGCCTGTTGCAGTTGTATGGTTCAGGCCCGATGGCGATGGTCGGTACGCCGTGGATTCTGATCGGCTGCTACTTCACCGTCGCCTTGCCGTTCATGTACCGCGCCATCACCAACAACCTGCAGGCCATCAACCTGACGGACCTGATGGACAGTGCGCAACTGCTGGGCGCCAGCACCTGGCAGGCGGCGTTCATCGTGGTGCTGCCGAACCTGCGCAAGGGCCTGATGATCGCCCTGCTGCTGTCGTTTTCCTTCCTGTTCGGTGAGTTCGTGTTCGCCAACCTGCTGGTCGGCACGCGTTACGAAACCCTGCAGGTCTACCTGAACAACATGCGCAACAGCAGTGGCCACTTCAACAGCGCGCTGGTGATTTCCTACTTCCTCTTCGTGCTGGTGCTGACCTGGGCCGCCAATCGACTGAACAAGGACAAAGACTGAAATGAGTTTTGTCAGCATTGAAAACCTGCAGAAGAGCTACGCCAGCACGGCGGTGTTCAGCGACATCAACTGCGCCATCGAAAAGGGCGAGTTCGTCACCCTGCTCGGCCCTTCCGGCTGTGGCAAGTCCACCTTGCTGCGCTGCATCGCGGGCCTGACGTCGGTCAACAGTGGCAGCATCCTGCTCGACGGCCAGGATCTGGTGCCGCTGACCCCGCAGAAGCGCAACATCGGCATGGTGTTTCAGAGCTACGCGCTGTTTCCCAATATGACCGTGGAGCAGAACGTTGCCTTCGGCCTGCGCATGCAAAAGGTCAGCCCTGACGAAAGCCAGAAGCGGGTCGCCGAGATTCTCAAGCTGGTTGAACTGCAGGATTACGCCAAGCGCTACCCGCATCAGATGTCCGGCGGCCAGTGCCAGCGTGTGGCCCTGGCCCGCTCGCTGGTGACGCGCCCGCGCCTGCTGTTGCTGGATGAACCGCTGTCGGCGCTGGATGCGCGAATTCGCAAGCACCTGCGTGAACAGATCCGCGCGATCCAGCGCGAACTCGGCCTGACCACTATTTTCGTGACACACGATCAGGAAGAAGCGCTGACCATGTCGGACCGCATTTTCCTGATGAACCAGGGCCGCATCGTGCAGAGCGGCGATGCTGAAACCCTTTACACCGCGCCGGTCGACGTGTTTGCCGCAGGCTTCATCGGCAACTACAACCTGCTGGAAGCCGACGACGCCAGCCGTCTGATGCAGCGCCCGATCAATAGCCGCATCGCAATTCGCCCTGAATCCATTCAACTGAGCCTCACCGGCGAACTGGAAGGCGAGGTACGCAGTCACAGCCTGCTGGGCAACGTCATTCGCTACCGCGTGCAAGCGCGCGGAGTGGAATTGGTGGTCGACGTACTCAACCGCAGCGCGGATGATCTGCACCCTGACGGCCGTCGAGTGACGTTGAATATCGAGCCTTCGGCGCTGTGCCCGGTGGCTTGACCGACGAATGATTTAAGGATGTACGCAATGGCTTTAGCAATTTTCGACCTGGACGAAACCCTGATCGGCGGCGACTGCGCCACCCTGTGGAGCGAGCAGATGGGCCGCCTCGGCTGGGTCGATCCGGCTTCCTTCATGCAGCGTAATGACGAGCTGATGGCCGCCTACAGCGCCGGGGAGCTGGCGATGGAAGACTACATGGCATTCAGCCTTGAACCGATGGCAGGTCGCACGCCGGAAGAAATCGATCATCTGGTCGGTCCGTGGGTGGAAGACGTGATCGAGCCGATCATCTACAGTGACGCCTGCAAGTGCATCGCCCGGCATCGCGCCAGGGGTGACCGGATTCTGGTGATCTCTGCGTCGGGCGTGCATCTGGTCAAGCCGATTGCCGAACGCCTGGGCATCGACGAAGTGCTGGGTATCGACCTGGAGGTGCAACACGGCGTCTACAGCGGTGGCACGGTCGGTGTAATGACCTATCGCGAAGGCAAGATCACCCGCCTGATGGAATGGCTGGATGCCGAAGGGGAAAATCTGGAAGGGGCGAGTTTCTATTCGGATTCGCGCAACGATCTGCCGTTGCTGCTCAAGGTTGATCACCCCAATGTGGTCAATCCTGATCCCGTGCTGCTCGAACATGCACAGAAGGCCGGATGGCCGGTGCACAGCTGGACCTGAAGATTTCAAGCCCGCTGAAAAACACCAACCCGTTGTGGGGGGCCGCTTGCCGGCGATGCTTTTTTTCAGTCGATACGTTCAGAGACTGATCGTATGCCATCGCCGGCAAGCCGCCTCTCATCGTCAGGTGTTTCCCGACTCGCGGCCCTAAGGGCCGCGGTCATCACTTCAGACTTTCGTCGATCACCAGCACGATCTTGCCGGACACCTGATTGGTCGCCAACTCTTCGAACGCGGCCTCTGCGTCGTTGATCGCAAAGGTCTTGGCCAGTTGCGGCTTCAGGCGACCTTCCGTGAACAACGGCCAGACAAACTGCCCCAGATCACGCAGCAGATCGGCCTTGAAGGTGTCATCACGGCTGCGCAGGGTCGAACCCATCAAGTGGATACGCTTGCCCAGCACATGCGCCAGATCCACCTGCGCTTCACGCCCGCCCATCGTGCCGATCAGCACCCAGCGACTGTCCAGCCCGAGCAGCTTGACGTTCAGTTCGGCGTAATTGCCGCCAACCGGATCGAGAATGACGTCGAAAGGTGCAAAGTCGCTCAGACCCTCCAGGCTTTCGCTGCGGACCACGCCGCCCTGTGCACCCAGTTCGACGCAATACGCCAGCCGCTCGGCCGAGCCGACACTCACCCAGACCGGGCTGCCGAACGCCTTGCAAAGCTGAATACCGGCTGAACCAACGCCACTTGCGCCCGCGTGCAGCAGCACTTTTTCGCCAGGCTTGAGACCCGCGAGCTGAAACAGGTTCAGCCAGGCCGTGGCGTAAACCTCGGGGATCGCGGCGGCTTCGTGCAGCGACAGACCTTCCGGTACCGGCAGCACATGACGCGCATCGACCACCACTTCCTCGGCCATCGCCCCGCCCGCCAACAGCGCGCAGACGCGGTCTCCCACCAGCCAGGACGTACCCGGACCGACCTCGGCAATGACCCCGGAGCACTCCAGCCCCAGGACCGTGGTGACACCCGGCGGCGGCGGATACTTGCCCGCGCGCTGCAACAGATCGGCCCGATTCAAACCCGCCGCAGCGACTTTGATGCGAACCTGCCCCACATCGAGAGCCGGACTTGGCTCTTCGACCCATTCCACATGTCCTTCCACGCCTTGCAATGCCTTCACAGTGCCTCCATAGTGAGTCCAGACTGAGCCCGTGGCTGTTTGCCCGGGCTTTTGCATTATGCGGCCGGGTTCAAAGGAACCGGCGACCTCAAAGACGGCCTAATATGCGTTATCAATTGTCCTCGCGTCGAATCAGCATGAAGCAACTATTTCCTAGCACCGCCCTTGCCCTGTTTGTCGGCCTCAGCGTATTGCCGATGTCCGCCAGCACTTTTGCCGCCAACAGCTGGGATAATCTTCAGCCGGACCGCGACGAAGTGGTTGCCAGCCTCAATGTGGTTGAGCTGCTCAAGCGACATCATTACAGCAAGCCGCCACTGGACGACAAACGTTCAGCGATCATCTACCAGAGCTACATCAAGCAGCTGGATCCGTCGCGCAGCTATTTCCTGGCCAGCGACATTGCCGAATTCGACAAATGGCAGTTCCAGTTCGACGACTTCCTTAAGAGTGGCGACCTGAACCCGGGGTTCACTATTTACAAGCGCTATCTGGACCGCATCAAGGCGCGTCTGGACTTTGCGCTTGCAGAACTGGCCAAGGGTGTCGACAAGATCGACCTCAATACCAAGGAAACCCTGCTGGTGGACCGCAAGGACGCCGCATGGCCCAAGGACACCGCCGAACTCGACGACCTGTGGCGCAAACGCGTCAAGGATGAGGTTCTGCGTCTGAAGATTGCAGGCAAGGATCCGGCGAAAATCCAGGAAACCCTGACCAAGCGCTACAAGAACCAGCTGGCGCGTCTGGGTCAGACCCGCGCCGAAGACATCTTCCAGGCGTACATCAACACCTTCGCCATGTCCTACGATCCGCACACCAACTACCTGTCGCCAGACAGCGCGGAGAACTTCGACATCAACATGAGCCTGTCGCTGGAAGGCATCGGGGCCGTGCTGCAGAGCGACAACGACAACGTGAAGATCGTGCGTCTGGTACCGGCAGGCCCTGCGGCCAAGACCAAACAGGTCGCGCCGGCCGACAAGATCGTTTCGGTCGCTCAGGGCGACAAGGAAATGGTCGACGTCATTGGCTGGCGTCTGGATGAAGTGGTCAAGCTGATCCGTGGTCCGAAAGGCTCCGTGGTCCGCCTGGAAATCATTCCGGCGAGCAACGCGCCGAACGACCAGACCACCAAGATCGTGGCCATCACCCGTGAAGCGGTGAAGCTTGAAGAACAGGCGGCGAAGAAGTCGATCCTGAACATCAAGCAGGATGGCAAGGACTACAAACTGGGTGTCATCGACATTCCTGCCTTCTATCTGGATTTCAAGGCCTACCGTGCCGGTGATCCGGAATACAAGAGCACCACCCGTGACGTGAAGAAACTGCTGACCGAGCTGCAGGCCGAGAAGGTCGATGGCGTGGTGCTGGATCTGCGCAACAACGGTGGTGGCTCGCTGCAGGAAGCCACCGAGCTGACCAGCCTGTTCATCGACCGTGGCCCGACCGTGCTGGTGCGTAACGCCGACGGCAAGGTCGATGTTCTGGAAGACGAAGCCAAGGGCGCGTTCTACAAAGGCCCGATGGCGCTGCTGGTCAACCGCCTGTCTGCGTCGGCGTCGGAAATTTTCGCGGGCGCCATGCAGGACTACCATCGCGCGCTGGTGATTGGCGGACAGACCTTCGGCAAGGGCACCGTGCAAACCATTCAACCGCTCAACCATGGCGAGTTGAAACTGACACTGGCCAAGTTCTACCGGGTTTCCGGGCAGAGCACCCAGCATCAGGGCGTCGTGCCGGACATCACCTACCCGTCACTGATCGACACCAAGGAAATCGGCGAGAGCGCACTGCCTGAAGCCATGCCTTGGGACAGCATCAAACCGGCGATCAAGCCTGCCATCGATCCGTTCAAGCCGTTCCTGGCGCAACTTCAGGCACGTCATGAGTCCCGCTCCGCGAAGGATGCCGAATTCGTGTTCATCGAGGACCGTCTGGCTTTGGCCAAGAAGCTCATGAACGAGAAGACCGTCAGTCTCAACGAAGCCGACCGTCGCGCCGAGCATGCGTCCATCGAGAGCAAACAGCTCGCGCTGGAAAACACCCGTCGCAAGGCCAAGGGTGAAGAACCGCTCAAGGAACTGAAGAAAGAAGACGAAGACGCGCTTCCTGTGGAAGACGAGAAGACCAAGCCGGAAGACGACGCCTACCTGTCCGAGACCGGTCGCATTCTGATCGATTACCTCGGCCTGAGCGCTTCGGTTGCCAAGAAATAAGCCGCAGATGACGGTTGATGGCCAATTAGCAGCAATGGTCATCAAACAGTCATGAAGCTGTCGTGAAATGACGGGCTGAACGCTAACGCGCTCAGCCCTTTTTATTGCCATCGAGATCATCATGACCGTCACTGAACAGCTGGGCGCACTGAGTTCCATTCTGGCTCGCGGCGACTTGCACAGCCTGTTTCAGCCAATTGTCTCGCTGTCGGAGCGTAGCATTCTGGGCTACGAAGCGTTGACCCGCGGCCCGTCGAACAGCCCGCTGCATTCGCCTCTGAATCTGTTTGCCATCGCGCGACAGGCCGGCCGTCTCAGTGAGCTGGAACTGACCTGCCGGGAAAGCGCCTGTCGCCGGTTCAGTCAGCAGCAGTTGCCCGGCAAGCTGTTCCTCAACGTGTCGCCGGAATCCCTGCTCGAAGCCTCGCACCCGCCGGGCCGCACGCTTGAAATGCTGCGCCGGTACAACATCGCACCCAAGAACGTGGTGATCGAGCTGACCGAGCAGATGCCAACCGATGATTTCGATCTGCTCTACAACGCGCTGCATCACTATCGGGACATGGGCTTTTCCATTGCGCTGGACGATCTGGGGGCGGGCTATTCCAGTCTGCGGCTGTGGTCAGAGCTGCGACCGGATTACGTGAAGATCGACCGGCATTTCATCGACGGCATTCACCAGGACGCCGTAAAGCGCGAGTTCGTCGGCTCCATGCTGCAAATGGCCAGAGCGTCCAGAGCCACCGTGATCGCCGAGGGCATCGAACTGCCCGAAGAACTCGCCGCCCTGACCGACATGGGTGTGGATCTGGTGCAGGGTTACCTGCTGGCACGCCCGCAGGAACGCCCGTCACGCGACACCCGGGCCATGCTACCCAAGGCCGAGGCGCCGACCCCGGCATTGAACGAAGACGCGGCCGACCTCTCTGCCCTGCTCAGTCCACAGCCTTCCGTGAGTCAGTCCACCCCGACGGCGGATGTGTTGGAAGCCTTTCGCAAGCAGGCCAACCTCAACTCACTGGCCGTGCTGGACGACGATGCCCGGCCTTGCGGCATCGTCCATCGCCATTCGCTCTCCGAAGCCCTGCTCAAGCCGTTTGGCACTGAGTTATTCGCCCGCAAGCCAATCAGCCGCTTGATGAGCGATGATTTTCTGGCCGTGGAAGTGAGCCAGTCGCTGCAGCAGGTCAGTCGGCTGCTCACCAGTCGGGCGCGGCAGCGCATCGAAGAGGATTTCATCATCACCCTCAATGGGGCTTATCTGGGGCTGGGACGGGTGATCGACGTGCTCAAGCTGATCACCGAGATGAAGATCCAGCAGGCGCGCTATGCCAATCCGCTGACCCTGCTACCGGGTAATGTGCCGATCCAGCAGTGCCTGACGCGCCTGCTGCAGCAAGGTCGCGAGTCGATGATCTGTTACGTGGACATCGACAGCTTCAAGCCTTTCAACGACATCTATGGTTATGCCCGCGGCGATGAAGTGCTGCTGTGTCTGGCGCAATGCCTTAACGACCGGATCGATCCGAGCAGGGATTTCGTCGGCCATATCGGCGGGGATGATTTTCTGATGGTGCTGGGTTTCGAGGACTGGGAAAGGCGCCTGCACAACCTGCTGGAAGACTTCCAGAACCAGTGCCGTCGCTTCTACCGAGCCGAACATCTGGAGGCTGGCTGCTTCGTGGCACTCAACCGCCAGGGGCAACGCCAGGAGTTCGCGCTGCTGTCACTGTCGATCGGCGTGGTGCACTTGCGCGAGGAAAGCTGCGCTCAGATCAACGCCAGCCAACTGGCCGACCTGGCCTCGCAGGCCAAGCACTTTGCCAAGGACGTGGCAGGGGCCAGCATTCATGTCATCGACTCGTCACGGCTGGATCTGCTGGTGGATGCTTGAGGGATTGGCAGGCACAGGTGTGGCGCTCTGCGCCCCACTCGAGCGGACGCGGAGCGTCACATTTGATACAGGCGACGAATCTGGTAAACCATCGCTTGAACGCTGCCGATCAAACGCTGCCCACCTGCGCTTCCACTTCCGGATAGCTGTACTCGAACACGCGTACCACTTCGGCTGCATGCCATGACGCGGCGGCCACTCCGTCGGACGGACCGGAAAAACGACCCAGTCGTTCGACACATTCGAAGAACCCGGGACGTGGCAGGCGGCTTGCGCCCTGGCTGATCACCAGTGAGCTGCGCAGCGGCTGCTCGGCGCGGGCATCCATCGCGGCCAGATGCTCCAGCGCTGCCGTCAGTGTCTGCATGGCCGGGCTTGGCAACTGCAAGCGTTCCAGCAAGGCACGGTAAGTCACCAAGTGCCGGTGTTGGCGGGCATGATTCAGCTCATTCAACAATCCGTCCCAATGCTGACGACTGATGCGCACGCTCATGACTCACCCCTCCAGCCCGGAACGCCCAGTTCCCACGCAAGACTGCGCTTGATGGCCGCGTCTGGCTCACGCGTGCCGTTTTCGATCAACGCCAGATAGGAAGGACTGATGCCGACAGCGCGTGCCAGCGTAGCGACTTCCAGCCCCTTGGCATTGCGCAACGCACCCAGCTGGTCGAACGCAGGATGTTCAGCAACTTCAGGTGCTGGCTGAGCGATTTCCGGGCCGGGCTTTTCAGCAAAGCCAGCGGCTTTGAGCAGCGCCTGATATTGAGCCCAGGGGAGGACTGCGTACTCCGGCTCACCATCACGAGATATCACTTGAAGATCCATAGACTCCCCTTGCAGGAAAACGCCACATAGTGGAAAGGCTTGCTCCATAGGGCGGCATCTTAACAGCGGAACGCTACGGCTTGCTCAAACGCTTCACTCGATGCGTTTCTCTTTCTCCAGCAACGCCTGTGTGTCGGGCAATCTCTCCACCACCACCAGCTTTTCAGGTGGCTGTTGATCGCGCCAGGCGCGAAACGCGTCGAGCTCATCGGTCAGGTGCTTCATCACCCACGCCAGAACTGCAATGTCGTCGAACATGCCCAGGCCTGGAATCCAGTCCGGTATCGCATCCAGCGGACTGAGGAAGTACATGAGGCCTGCAACGATGGACAGAATGGCCTTGGGGCTGATGTCACGGTACTCACCGCGCCAGTAAGCCAGGCACAGGCTCTGGAGAAGGCGCAGGTCATCTTTGAGTTTGCCAAGGCGACTGCCTTCACTGTTGCCTTTGCGCGCTACGGCAAACAACAGCCCCGGCAGGCGTCCCGCCGCTAGAAGCCGGCGCGCTCCCGGGAGGTAACGGATCAGGTTCCACGGTGCTTTCATGTTCACTCCCGCTCGGAAAAGGTGATGGTGCACATCGGTTCGATAACCTGCCGGGGTCATGCCGCAAGGTTATCCACATTTGTTGTGGATAACCTTGTGAACAGCCGCCCTTTTTGACCCTGAAGTCCCCGTTTTCAGGGGCTTCAGGTTAAATCGGGCGTTTTTTACTCACATAAAAAAACCCACGAATTCGTTGACTTGGGGATACTGTTGAGGCTAGTCCATCACGCAAAACGGACTGTCAGACAATATTCCTCTCACGCTCATGATAGTGGGACTGTAAGCACCGCCAAGCGTTCGGGAAATAACCCAAACACAAAAACGCCCTGTCGAGACAGGGCGTTTTCAGTAGCCAGGTGTTGCGTTACTTCTTGGCGGGAGCAGCCGGTTTGGCCGGAGCCGCCTCTTCTTCGTCTGCATCAGGCGCCTGTGCAGCTGCCGGATCCTTGATACCAAGCAGTTCCAGGTCGAAGACCAGAACCGAGTTGGCAGGGATCAGCGGGCTCGGGCTCTGGGCGCCGTAAGCCAGGTCGCTAGGAATGAAGAGTTTGATCTTCTCGCCAACGTGCATCAACTGCAGACCTTCAACCCAACCCGGGATCACGCCGCTGACCGGCAGATCGATCGGGCTGCCGCGCTCGACGGAGCTGTCGAACACCTTGCCGTCAGTCAGCTTGCCTTCGTAATGAACGGTCACTACGTCAGTCGGCTTTGGCTGAGCGCCATCACCCTTCTTGACGATCTGATACTGCAGACCGGAAGCGGTGGTAACAACACCTTCTTTCTTGCCATTTTCTTCGAGGAACTTCTTGCCGGCAGCTGCCGACTCTTCGCTCATCTTGGCCATGCGCTCTTCGGCACGCTTCTGCAGCGCAGCAAAGGCTTCAACCAGTTCTTCATCTTTCAGTTTCTGATCTTTCTTGCCGACAGCGTCTTCGATACCCAGGGCCACAGCCTTGGAATCCAGATCATCCATGCCTTCCTGAGCCAGGCTTTTGCCCATATTCAGACCGATGCCGTAAGACGCTTTTTGTGCCGGGGTTTTCAGCTCGACAGTGCTGGCTTGCTTGTCACAACCTGCGAGTACCAGACCGACCAGGGCAATCGCCGCTGCCAACCGATGCTGTTTCATGCTAATTCCTTGTTCATGCGCCAAAAGGGCAAACGAGTAAAGCCGCGAGCTTATCAGGCCGCCGCGATCAATGGCTACCGGCATGAGAGAGGCAAAAGGGCGATAAGTTCAGGTATCCAAAGGTTTTACCGGTCTGACACCCGAGCGTTCAGTTGCAGTTCAGCTCTGGAAAGTCATCCATACCCGCCAGGGTCGGTGCAGATGGCGACAGGCTCGATGCGCGGCGCTGGAACACAGTGCTGATCGTCAGGGCGCGCAGCCGCTTCCAACCGGCATCTCGACACGCACTTCATATGAAGAGCGACATGAAATTAAAGATAATTTTTAAGTGATTCGCGATGTGGTTCGATTCTCTGCGCAGGGCATCACGGCCCTGAACTGCCACGGCCATCGATCGACGCCCGAGGCTCCATGCAGTTTCCAGTTCTCAGGTATGTCCTATGCAACAATCCCCAAGCACGATTTCCACACACCCGGTCCGCTTATCGCGCACATCCTCACGCCGCTGGGCCGCGCTCGCTGCGGCGATCATCCTGCCCCTGAGCAGCGGAGCATTTGCCACTGCTTCACCTGCCCCACCGGCCCAAGGCATCAAGGCCTTCAGGTTATGCACCGGCCCGGACAACCTGTCGCACGTGATTCAGGGCACGATCGATCAGAGCGCTGTGGTTGATGCAGGCTCACTCAACTTCAAGGAAACGCCGGCGCATGCGACATACGACTGGCATCCGGCGCCGCAGGAGCAGTACGTCATCACGTTGTCGGGCACGCTGGAGTTCTCCACTACAGGCGGTGAAAACTTCGTACTGCACCCCGGCGAAGTCTTGCTGGCACAAGACACCACCGGGCTCGGGCATCGCTGGAAGCTCATCGACGATCAGCCATGGCGCCGCGCTTACATCCTCACAAAAACGAATGCCGCGAAAGCCTTCATTCCAAAAGAAGGCAGCTATGACAAGGGCGGGTGTCAGGCCTGAGTTGATCGTTGCGCGGCTGGCACGGGCTCGGATATCTCGATCAGGTTCAGATCGGTGATGAAACCGTCAGATAATCCCGAGCTTGCGCCAATGCGCTCGAGTATCGGCGTCAATTCCGTGCGCTTCCAGCACCGCATCCGTATGCTCGCCGAGGGCAGGAGCAGCCGAGCGTACCTGGCCCGGGGTGTCCTGCAGTTTGGGCAAAATGCCCGGCAGTGTTACAGGCGTGCCGTCATCCAGCGTGCTTTGCAACAGCATGTCACGCGCAAGGTAGTGCGGATCGCTGGCAATGTCGGCGGCGTCGTAGATCTTGCCCGCCGGGATGCGTGCTTCATTCAACGCATTGAGCACTTCGTCCAGCGAACGCTCGGCGGTCCATGTCGAGATCGCTGCATCAATCCGGGCGACGTGCCGGACCCGACCGTCGTTGTGGGCAAGATCAGGATCATTGGCAAGGTCCATGCGACCGATCTTTTCCATCAGCCTTCTATAGATGCTGTCGCCATTGCCCGCCACGAGTGCGTACTTGCCGTCATTGCAGCGGTAGGCATTGGTGGGGGCAATGCCCGGCATGCTGCTGCCAGCCGGTTCGCGAACGACATTGAAGACTGAATATTCGGGAATCAGGCTTTCCATCATGTTGAATACCGACTCGTACAGCGCAACGTCGATCTGCTGCCCCGCCCCGCCGTTCTGATCGCGATGACGCAGGGCGAGCAGAATACCGATCACGCCGTGCAGCGCTGACAGCGAATCGCCTATCGACACCCCGACCCGAACCGGCGTACGCCCTGCTTCGCCCGACAGATGCCTCAGACCGCCCATGGCTTCGCCGATCACACCGAACCCCGGTCGGTCGCGGTAGGGGCCGGTCTGCCCGTAACCGGAAACCCGCAGCATGATCAATCGTGGATTGAGCGCGTGCAGTTCTTCCCAGCTCAGCCCCCAGCTTTCCAGCGTGCCGGGGCGGAAGTTTTCGATGAGCACGTCCGCATCGCGAATCAGGCGACGAACCGCCTCCTGCGCCTGAGGCTGACGCAGATCGAGAGTGACCGACTTCTTGTTACGTGACTGCACCGCCCACCACACTGACGTGCCGTTGTGCAGCAGACGCCATTTGCGCAGCGGATCGCCCGTCAGCGGCGGCTCGACCTTGATGACCTCCGCGCCGAACTCGCCGAGAATTTTTGCGGCAAACGGCCCGGCGATCAGTTGCCCCAGCTCTACGACTTTTATGCCCTGAAGAGGTAAGTTCATGACGCTTCCACTCTGGTTCGAGAACACCGGATGATCCGCGCAAATGCACAGAATGAAAAGTCGCTGATCAAAAGCAAATAAAAAGCCCCGCACGGGCGGGGCTCCTGTTGCAGAGAGGGGTCAGTGAGTGCAGGCCAATTGAAAACTCATTGCCGAATCACCGGCAGGTTCGTTCTTACCTACCATCAGGCCCAATACATTGACCTTTTCAGTTGTCGCTGCGCCGCCCAACTTGGCATGACCGTAAAGCAGACGATCATAGTCGGACGTATCGATAGAGGACACTGAACAGAAACCAGGCGCCTGCTTGAACAGCCCGTCCATGAACATGACTTCATAAGTTGCGAAGTAATCTTTCTGATTGGTCAAATTGACCGACTTGACCCATGCAGAAGACTGCGCAACGACACGACCCTGTTGATCAATGGTCGCTGTATGCAGCGCTGGAGAGGCCACTGCACCAGTGGAGGCCGCCAGGGCACACGAGACCAACAGTGCATTTATACAGGTATTCATATAAGTCCTTTTATATTATTCAACGACGTAAAATGTATTTTAACGGAACGATTATTTTTCCAGACAACCGCCCCTGTTCAATGCCAGCCTTTGAAAGCGCCAGCCAACGCGTTGCAGCTAATACCAGGGAAACGAGAAAATCAAGCTCAACATAAAACCTTTAACTTATAACCAGCAAATTACAAAACACCCAGACAATTCTTACAGCACTCAGAATCGATAACTGACAGGATCGATAAACTTTAGCGTTGCGAACGCAAAGCGTATTGATGAGATAGGTTGGTATCATGAGTTTCATCAAAGTATGTCTATCTGCCATCGATATACCTGCTATCTTCTTCTCGGCGCGAATGACGGCTCCTGTCATTTCCTGGTCATTAACCGTCGGTAGGGTCAGCGCGAAATTGAAATCTTCCCACTCCAGCCTTTACCGAACGCACTGATGGAAATGCCTACGTGACACACATCAAGCTGCTGCGCCGCGCGTTTCTGTTTCAAGCCTGTGCCATGACCACCGGTGCTGCACTTGCTGCGTCGCCCCTGCTCACCATGCCGCAGCACAAGGGCACCAGGCCGTCTGACGTCAATCGCAAATTCTTCGAGAACGGCAAGGCGCGGCCGTTTGCCGGCAATACGATCATCAGCCAGATTCCGCTGCGCACACCGCTGAGCGATGCGCTTACCACAGTCAGGAACACGCTGGCCGCCCACCCGTTCAGTCAGTGCCTGAGCCTGCTGCCGCCCTCCAGCTATCACATGACGGTTTTCGAGGGCGTGATCGACGAGCTGCGCAAACCGCCGTTCTGGCCTGAACAAGTCGCCAAAAACGCCAGTGTCCAGGCCTGCACGGATTATTTCACTGAACGCTTGAGCGACTTTGATCTCGACGATGACTTTCAGTTACGCATGCAGGTGGACGACTTCAACGTGCACAGGGACAGTGGCGCCACGATTCGGCTGGTTCCAGCCAGCGTGCAGGAAAACAGGAAACTCCGTGACATGCGTGATCGCCTGGCTCAGCGTCTGGGCATCCGCGCACCGGATCATGATCAGTACGGGTTTCACATCTCACTGGGCTATCTGGTGAAGTGGATGACCGACGCACAAACCCTTGAATATGCGGCCGTTCAGCAGAAATGCCTGACGTTCCTGCGCGAGACCCTCGAGGTGTTCGCGCTGGATGCACCCAGATTCTGCACCTTCAACGACATGCTGACGTTCGATGACAAGTTCGCGATTGGCAAGCAGCCTGAAACAATTTGAACAAGCTCACCGCACCTTCTTCAGCAAATGACCTCATCCACAGCAGCACCGTGCGTTGATTCATCGCAGTTCTGAAGAAAAAGGGCGGGAATAAGTAGAAAGACAGAAAGCAGAAAGCAGAAAGCAGAAAGCCCGCACTAGGCGGGCTTTCTGTTTGCTTCAAGGAGTTCAAGGGCCTTGAAGCTGAATATGGCGCAGCGGACGGGACTCGAACCCGCGACCCCCGGCGTGACAGGCCGGTATTCTAACCGACTGAACTACCGCTGCGCGTAACACTAATAGAGAGTTTGGTGGGTGATGACGGGATCGAACCGCCGACCCGCTGCTTGTAAGGCAGCTGCTCTCCCAGCTGAGCTAATCACCCTTCACTCTCGGTGTGGCGCGCATTCTACGGAGCGACCTTTACTCTGGCAAGTAATTTTTTAAATAATTTTTATAATCCTTCCAAAGGCTTACAAAGGCTCCGTGCAGGCTTGGCCCCGGAAGCAGAGCAGCGAATAATGCCCCCCTTTGTATGGAAGGAGAGATTCACCTCATGTGGTTCAAAAACCTGCTTGTCTATCGCCTGACCCAGGATCTGCCTTTTGACGCCGAGGCGCTGGAGACGGCACTGGCGACCAAACCGGCGCGCGCCTGTGCCAGCCAGGAGTTGACCACTTACGGTTTCGTCGCGCCATTTGGCAAGGGCGAAGAGGCTCCATTGGTACACGTCAGCCAGGACTTCCTGCTGATCGCCGCACGCAAGGAAGAACGTATTCTGCCGGGCAGCGTCGTACGTGACGCGCTCAAGGAAAAGGTCGAAGAGATCGAAGCCGAGCAGATGCGCAAGGTCTACAAGAAGGAACGTGATCAGCTCAAGGATGAAATCATCCAGGCGTTCCTGCCGCGCGCTTTTATTCGTCGCTCGGCAACCTTCGCTGCCATCGCGCCCAAGCAAGGCCTGATTCTGGTCAACGCTTCCAGCCCGAAACGCGCCGAGGACCTGCTGTCCACATTGCGTGAAGTCATCGGCTCGCTGCCGGTTCGTCCGCTGACCGTCAAGGTATCGCCAAGCGCGACCATGACCGACTGGGTCAAGACCCAGAAAGCGGCCGACAACTTCTTCGTGCTGGACGAGTGCGAATTGCGCGACACCCACGAAGACGGTGGCATCGTGCGCTGCAAGCGTCAGGACCTGACCGGCGACGAAATCCAGCTGCACCTGAGCACTGGCAAAGTCGTGACCCAACTGTCGCTGGCCTGGCAGGACAAACTGTCGTTCGTGCTGGACGACAAAATGGTCGTCAAGCGTCTGAAGTTCGAAGATCTGTTGCAGGATCAGGCTGAACAGGACGGCGGCGACGAGGCACTGGGACAACTGGATGCAAGCTTCACCCTGATGATGCTGACCTTCGGCGAATTCCTGCCCGAACTGTTCGAAGCGCTGGGCGGCGAAGAAATACCTCAGGGTATCTGACACCAACCGTTGATGAACCGAAGCACGGCGCCGTCTTATAGACGGCGCATTCATTTGGCACTTATAAAAAGAAGGAGCAGACCATGCGCGCCCTCGCCGCCCTGAGTCGTTTCGTCGGCAACACCTTTGCGTATTGGGTGCTGCTGTTCGCCATTCTGGCGTTTGTGTTTCCCCAGGCATTCATCGGCCTGAAAGGCTGGATCGTCCCGTTGCTGGGCCTGGTCATGTTCGGCATGGGCCTGACCCTGAAACTCGAGGATTTCTCTGAAGTAGCGCGCAACCCCTGGCGCGTGGCGCTGGGCGTGGTCGCACACTTTGTCATCATGCCCGGCGTGGCGTGGCTGTTGTGTCAGGTATTCCGGCTGCCGCCCGAAATTGCTGTCGGCGTGATTCTGGTGGGCTGCTGCCCGAGCGGAACGTCGTCCAATGTCATGGCCTGGCTGGCCAAGGGCGATCTGGCGCTGGCTGTGGCCATTGCTGCCGTCACCACCCTGCTTGCTCCACTGCTGACCCCGACCCTGATCTGGTTCCTGGCCTCGGCCTGGTTGCCGGTATCCTTCATGGATATGTTCTGGTCGATCCTGCAATTGGTGATGCTGCCAATCGTGCTGGGTGTTCTCGCACAGCGTCTACTGGGCGCGCGAGTCAGCTATGCGGTGGATGTGCTGCCGCTGGTGTCTGTGGTGAGCATCGTGATGATCGTCTGCGCCGTGGTCGCCGCCAGTCAGGCGAAGATCGCCGAGTCAGGCCTGCTGATCATGGCGGTGGTGATTCTGCACAATACGTTCGGTTTTCTGTTGGGCTACTTCACCGGCAAGGTGTTCAAACTGCCGTTGCCACAGCGCAAGTCGCTGGCACTGGAAGTCGGCATGCAGAACTCGGGGCTCGGCGCTGCCCTGGCCAGCGCCCACTTCTCGCCACTGGCGGCTGTGCCGAGCGCGTTGTTCAGCGTCTGGCACAACATTTCCGGTGCGTTGCTCTCGACGTACTTCAGGAAAATGCCGGAGGAAGAAAGCGATGTGGCGCTGCGTAAGTCGGCGGTGGATTGATACAGCTTCTGCACTGACCTGATCGCGCCCCTGCGGGCATGGTCGCGATCAGGTTCAGAGGTGTGGCAGTCGGCGCTAGGCCCAAGCTGCCACCCCTAGCGCCCCGCCCCTCTCAACGCTTTCACCTGCTCGCGCACATCCACCGGCGAGGCGGCGTCTGCCGCAATGGGCGCACCGGCCACCAACACGACGCGTGACCACAGACGGCGAAATAGCCCCTTGTCCGGGTCGCGACTGAAGAAGCTGCCCCACAGTCCTTGTAGCGCCATCGGGATCACCGGCACCGATGTTTCCTGAAGAATGCGCGTCATGCCGCTCTTGAAGCCGCTGATCTCGCCATCGGTGGTGAGCTTGCCTTCCGGAAAGATGCACACCAGCTCGCCGTCGGCCAGATAACGGGCGATGCGCTTGAACGATTGTTCGTAGATCTCCATGTCCTCGTTACGCCCGGCAATCGGGATGGTACCGGCGGTGCGGAAGATGAAGTTGAGCACTGGCAATTGATAGATCTTGTAGTACATGACGAAACGGATCGGCCGCCTGACTGAGCCGGCAATCAGCAGTGCATCAACAAACGAAACGTGGTTGCAGACCAACAGCGCCGCACCTTCGTCGGGAATCAGATTCAGGTTGCGGTGCTCGACCCGATACATCGAATGACCCAGCAGCCAGATCAGGAAGCGCATGGTGAACTCAGGCACGATCCTGAAGATGTAAATGTTGACCGCCACGTTCAGCAACGACACCACCAGAAACAGGTGCGGAATCGTCAGCTTGGCAACGCTGAGCAACAGAATCGAGACAATCGCCGATACCACCATGAACAGCGCGTTGAGAATATTGTTGGCCGCAATGACCCGCGAACGCTCCTTCTCCGGCGTGCGCGACTGAATCAGGGCATACAGCGGCACGATATAGAAACCGCCGAAAACGCCGATGCCGAGGATGTCGAACAGCACCCACCAGCCCTGACCGTAACTCAGGACCGCGAGCCAGTCGTTGGCCTGTGCGTTTTGCGGGAAGCCGCCCGAATGCCACCACAGCAACAGACCAAAAATCGTGATCCCCATGGAGCCGAACGGCACCAGGCCGATCTCGACCTTGTGCCCGGACAAACGCTCGCAGAGCAACGAACCCAGCGCGATACCGACCGAGAAGACCGTCAGGATCAGCGTGACAACAGTTTCATCACCGAACATCCATTCCTGGGCATACGCCGGGATCTGCGTCAGGTAAATCGCCCCGACGAACCAGAACCATGAATTGCCGACAATCGAGCGCGACACGGCCGGCGTCTGCCCCAACCCCATGCGCAGCGTGGCCCAGGACTGGGTGAAGATATTCCAGTTGAGCGTCATCTCCGGTGAGGCAGCCGCCGCCCGCGGGATACCGAAACTGGCCAGGAAGCCCAGGCAGGCGATCAGCACGATGGCCGCCGAAACGATCCAGGCGTAGTGCGTGGAGGACATCATCACCCCGGCACTGATGGTGCCTGCGAGAATCGCCAGGAAGGTGCCCATCTCGACCAGCGCGTTGCCGCCGACCAGCTCGGTCTCCCGCAGGTGCTGCGGCAATATCGAATACTTCACCGGGCCGAACAGCGCCGAATGCGTGCCCATCGCAAACAACGCCGCCAGCATCATCCACAGGTGATTGAACAGAAAGCCTGCGGCACCCACCGCCATGATCACAATCTCACCGAACTTGATGATCCGGATCAGCGTGTCCTTCGGGTATTTTTCGCCGAATTGCCCGGCCAGTGCCGAGAACAGAAAGAACGGCAGAATGAACAGCAAGGCGCACAGATTGACGTAGATCGAACGATCCCCGTCGATGGCCAGCTTGTAGAGAATGGCGAGGATCAATGACTGTTTGAACACGTTGTCATTGAACGCCCCGAGGGACTGAGTAACGAAAAACGGCAGGAAGCGCCGTTTCCCTAAAAGGCTGAATTGTGACTGCTGGCTCATCGTCCGTGGTCCTGAGAGGCTTGGGCACACTGGCGTCGCCGCCAATCCGAGGCACATTGAAGACGCAACGCAGCGTAATGTCGATAGGATATTTACAGTTGCCAGCCATGCCGAGCGCGTCAGGCAAACTGCGACACCCCGCCACGCTCGACCTTGGTCGAGAAAGACGAAGTCCAGCCGTCGTGCGAGACTGCGCGCTGTCGATACATTCTGGAATCCGATATGTCGCTGTCCAGCGGGCTGATCGCCGCCGTTGCTCTGTCCTATATGGCAATCATGTTTGCCATTGCCTTCTATGGCGACCGCTACAGCGCATCGCTGCGCCCGACCATGCGTGCCTGGGTCTACAGCCTGTCGCTGGCGGTCTACTGCACCAGCTGGACGTTCTTCGGCGCAGTAGGCCAGGCGGCCGAGCAACTGTGGTCGTTCCTGCCGATTTACCTGGGTCCGATCGTGCTGATGGTGCTGGCGCCGTGGGTGCTGCAGAAGATGGTGCTGATCAGCAAACAGGAAAACATCACCTCGATTGCCGACTTCATCGCAGCGCGCTATGGCAAGTCCCAGTCGCTGGCGGTCATGGTCGCGCTGATCTGCCTGATCGGCATGCTGCCGTACATTGCGCTGCAGCTCAAAGGCATCGTGCTGGGGGTGAACATTTTGATCGGCGCTGTGGCCGACTCCACCGGCACCCGCGCGCAGGACACGGCGCTGGTGGTCTCGCTGATACTGGCGCTGTTCACCATCGTGTTCGGCGCGCGGAATCTGGACGTGACCGAACACCATCGCGGCATGGTGCTGGCGATTGCCTTCGAGGCGCTGGTCAAGCTGTTCGCGTTCATGGCCGTCGGGGTGTTCGTGACGTTCGGTCTGTATGACGGCTTCGACGACCTGTTCAATCAAGCCAAGCTGGCACCGCGCCTTGAGGAGTACTGGCAAGACACGATCAACTGGCCGTCGATGTTCGTCCAGACCGGCGTGGCGATGATGGCGATTGTCTGCCTGCCCCGGCAGTTTCACGTCACGGTTGTGGAGAACATCGAGCCTCAGGATCTGAACCTGGCCAAGTGGGTGTTTCCGGCCTATCTGGCGCTGGCCGCGCTGTTCGTGGTGCCTATTGCACTGGCCGGACAAATGCTGTTGCCCGACTCAATGCTGCCGGATTCGTTCGTGATCAGCCTGCCACTGGCCCATGCGCATCCATCACTGGCGCTGCTGGCATTCATCGGCGGTGCGTCGGCCGCAACCGGCATGGTGATCGTGGCCTGCGTTGCGCTATCGACCATGATTTCCAACGACATGCTGTTGCCGTGGCTGCTGCGCAGAAAGAACACCGAACGGCCGTTCGAGGCGTTTCGACACTGGATGCTCTCGGTGCGCCGTATCAGCATCGTGATGATTCTGTTGCTCGCCTACGTCAGCTACCGAATGCTCGGCTCCACCGCCAGCCTGGCGACCATCGGCCAGATTGCCTTTGCCGCCATCACTCAGCTCGCGCCCGCGATGTTCGGCGCGCTGTACTGGAAGCAGGCCAACCGCCGTGGCGTATTCGCAGGACTGGCCGCCGGGATTTTCATCTGGTTCTACACGCTGGTCCTGCCGGTCGCCGCTCACGGCATGGGTTGGTCGCTGCACGCTTTTCCACTGCTGGCCTGGCTGCACAGCAACCCGTTCGACTTGCCGATCACGCCGATGACCCAAGGCGTGCTGCTGTCGATGGCTGGCAACTGCACGCTGTTCGCCTGGGTGTCGATGCTGTCGCGCACGCGGGTGACCGAACACTGGCAGGCAGGTCGCTTCATCGGTCAGGAAACTCAGGGCCGCGCTTACACGCGGCCCTTGCTGGCGGTGCAGATCGAAGACCTGCTCAGCCTGTCGGCGCGGTTTGTCGGCGAAGAACGCGCCAGACAGAGCTTTACCCGTTTTGCCTACCGTCAGGGCAAGAGCTTCAACCCCAATCAGAACGCCACCGGCGAGTGGATTGCCCACACCGAACGACTGCTGGCCGGTGTGCTCGGCACCTCTTCGACCCGCGCGGTGGTCAAAGCCGCCATCGAAGGCCGGGATATGCAGCTCGAAGACGTGGTGCGCATCGCCGACGAAGCCTCCGAGGTGCTGCAGTTCAACCGCGCCCTGCTGCAAGGCGCAATCGAGAACATTACCCAGGGCATCAGCGTGGTCGATCAGTCGCTGCGGCTGGTAGCCTGGAATCATCGCTATCTGGAGCTGTTCAATTACCCGGAAGGCCTGATTGGCGTGGGTCGACCGATTGCCGACATCATCCGCTACAACGCAGAACGAGGGCTGTGCGGGCCGGGTGAAGCCGAAGTGCACGTGGCGCGGCGTCTGCACTGGATGCGTCAGGGTCGGGCGCACACTTCAGAGCGACTATTCCCCAACGGCCAGGTCATCGAGCTGATCGGCAATCCGATGCCGGGTGGCGGCTTTGTCATGAGTTTTACCGATATTACTGCGTTCCGGGCGGCCGAACAGGCGCTCAAGGGCGTCAATGAACGCCTTGAGCAGAGAGTGACCGAACGTACCCAAGAGCTCTCGCAACTGAACCAGGCACTGACCGACGCCAAGGGCACGGCCGAAGCGGCCAACGAATCGAAAACCCGCTTTCTGGCAGCGGTCAGCCATGACCTGATGCAACCGCTGAACGCCGCCCGCCTGTTCTCCGCCGCGCTCTCGCATCAGGAAGACGGTATTTCCAGTGACGCCCAGCAATTGATCCAGCACCTGGACAGCTCGTTGCGCTCGGCCGAAGACCTGATCAGCGACCTGCTGGATATCTCGCGTATCGAGAATGGCAAGATTGCCCCGGACCGCCAGCCCTTCCCGCTCAACGCGCTGTTCGACACACTGGGCGCGGAATTCAAGGCGTTGGCGCAGGAACAGGGTCTGAAGTTTCGGGTCAGGGGCAGTGCGCTGCGGGTGGACAGCGATATCAAGCTGCTGCGCCGTGTGCTGCAAAACTTCCTGACCAATGCATTTCGTTATGCCAGCGGGCCGATCCTGCTGGGCGTCCGTCGTCGTGGTGACAGCCTGAGTCTTGAAGTCTGGGATCGAGGGCCGGGCATTCCCGAAGACAAGCGCCAAGTGATTTTCGAGGAATTCAAACGCCTGGACAGTCATCAGACTCACGCGGCCAAAGGCCTGGGGTTGGGTCTGGCGATTGCCGATGGCCTGTGTCGTATTCTTGAACATCCTTTGCAGGTTCGCTCCTGGACTGGCAGGGGCAGTGTGTTCAGCGTGCAGGTGCCACTCGCGTCGGCGCAGACACCGCTGCCTGCCAAGCTGGTCGAGATCAATCGTCCGGCCTTGAATGGCACACAGGTGCTGTGCGTCGATAATGAAGACAGCATCCTGATCGGCATGAACAGCCTGCTTTCACGCTGGGGCTGTCAGGTGTGGACGGCGCGCAATCGTCAGGAATGCGAGGTCTTGCTGAACAATGGAGTCCACCCGCAAATCGCGCTGGTGGACTATCACCTGGACGATGGAGAAACCGGCACCGAATTGATGGCCTGGCTGAGAACCCGCCTCGGCCAGCCGGTACCGGGTGTCTTGATCAGCGCCGATGGACGCCCCGAATTGATCGCCCAGGTGCATGCTGCCGGGCTTGATTACCTGCCCAAACCGGTCAAGCCCGCGGCATTGCGTGCATTGCTGAGCCGGCATGTGAGTTTGAGTTGAGATCAAAAAGGTGACTGGAGCCCTCCACTCGGCTCACTGAGTCCGTCACCTGTGCCATTTGTGACGGGCATGATCAGTGTCAAGGCGCACTGATCATGCCGCTCAACTAACGCTGCGCCGATACGGAAAGACATCAATCACCTTGCCACTGCGAATCGCGGCCTGCAGACCTTGCCAGTATTCGACGTCGTACAGCTCGCCATGAAGGCTTTCAAAGAGGCGACGCAGAGTGATGTCAGCAAACAGGAACGGTGCAAACTCTTCGGGAAATACGTCCATTGGCCCCACGGAATACCAAGGCTCGCAAGCCATCTCATCCTCCGGGGTGCGGGGCTTCGGGATGCGCCGGAAGTGGACGTCGGTCAGCGCGCAGATCTCATCGTAATCGTAGAACACCACCCGGCCATGACGTGTCACGCCAAAATTCTTGAGCAGCATGTCGCCGGGGAAAATATTGGCCGCCGCCAACTGCCTGATCGCCCATCCATAATCATCCAGCGCCTCACGCACCTGTGCGGGACTGGCCGTTTCAAGATAGAGGTTCAACGGCGTCATACGCCGCTCGGTCCAGCAATGCCTGACCAGCACCGTGTCCCCGGCCTCGAGTTCGATGGTGGAAGGCGCGACATGCAGCAGCTCGTCCAGGCAGTCAGGGTCGAACTTGCCCACCGGAAAACGAAAATCCGAGAACTCCTGGGTATCGGCCATGCGCCCTACCCGATCGACCTGTTTCACCAACCGGTATTTATCGATGACGGTTTGGCGATCGACGTTCTTGGACGGCGAGAAGCGATCCTTGATGACCTTGAACACCGTGTTGAAACCCGGCAGCGTGAACACGCTCATGACCATGCCGCGCACACCCGGCGCCATGATGAAACGATCATCGGTGGTCGCCAGATGCTGAATCAGCGCACGGTAAAACTCCGACTTTCCGTGCCTGTAGAAACCAATCGAGGTGTAAAGCTCGGCAATGTGCTTGCCCGGCAGAATACGCTTCAGTAACCCCACGAAGTCAGCCGGAACCGGCACATCTACCATGAAATACGAACGCGTGAACGAGAAGATGATCGACACATCAGCCTCGTCGGTGATCAGCGTATCTATCGCGATGCCACGCCCCTCGACATTCAGCAGCGGCATCACCAGAGGCCATTGCTCGTCACGGGTGAAGATCCGCCCCACCAGATACGCACCCTTGTTGCGATAAAACACCGATGAGAACAACTCGACGGTCAGCGCCGGATCCTTGCACACCCAGTCAGGCAGATTGGCATGCAGATGCGCGTCGAGTCGCGACAGATCGTTCGCCAGGTCGGCATAAGGGATGTTGAAAGGGTAATCGGCAAACACCTGCGACAACGCCCTGCCCGGATCACCTCGCGGCAGATACCGACGCGTCTGCGCCACCTGCTGTTGGTCACGCCCTGCGGGCCGCGTGCTGTGAATGAACATGCAACGGTCGCTGATCAGGTCATGCCGAAACAAGCCACAGAAGATCGAGTTGAACCAGGTTTCCGACAGTTCATCGTCGGGCCGGGAATCGATCAGGTCGATGTAGGCGCCCTTGATGCCAGGCCAGCGATCGACATCCAGTAACTGCCCGACCTGAACGTCGCGCTGCAGGCGCAGAATGAGTTCACTGACTTTCTGTTCGTAGAGATTGATGCGGGCGGCGGCAGCGACCTGAGCCTGCGGCCAGAGCGCCTGTTCGAAACGGGCCTGAGCGCCGTCGGTGATGGAGCGGAAGTGCGCCCGGTAGTCATCGAACCCTTCGAGGACAAGACGCGCGATGTCGATATGGATCTGAGGCTGCGACATGGATTGGACTCCACATGAGCATCAATCTGTAACCCGTACCGACATCTGACTGAACAGGCGTTTTCTCAACCGAACAACCAGTAGCCCAGCAACGTCAGAACCAGCACTGCCAACACAGGGCGCAGCACACGGTAGGCCTTGGGGTTGCTGCGCTTGAACTGCTTGACCTTGCCACTGAAGCCATCGCTGAAACGCTTGCTGAATGCATAAGCCTGATTGATACCACCGACGCGCTCATCGTCCAGATTCTGGGGTGCGGTCGCACGGCCCAGGAACGCGCTGACGCTGCGGTTGAGTCGGGTCATCAGGCGATTGGTCAGCGGACGCTCGACGTCACAGAACAGAATGACACGGGTCTGGGTGGTTTCGTTCTTGACCCAGTGCACGTAAGTCTCGTCGAACATGACGTCTTCGCCATCGCGCCACGAGTATTCCTTGCCATCGACGAAAATCCGGCAATCGTCGGAGTTGGGCGTGGAAAGGCCCAGATGATAGCGAAGAGAACCGGCAAACGGATCGCGGTGCGGATTAAGGTGGCTGTCGCCCGGCAACAGCGCAAACATCGCGCCCTTGACGTTGGGAATGCTGTTGACCAGCGCAACGGTCTTCGGACACAGCGCTTCGGCCGAAGGCAGGGCCTTGTCGTACCATTTCAGGTAAAAGCGCTTCCAGCCTTTTTTGAAGAACGAACCGAAGCCGGCATCGTTGTTCTTCTCGGCAGCACGGATATAGCCTTCGTCGAACAGGTGCATCGCTTCGTCGCGAATGGTTTCCCAGTTGTCCTTGAGCACATCCAGCTCGGGAAACTTGCTGCGGTCCAGGTACGGCTTGGACGGCACGCGGGAAAACAGATACATCAGCGCGTTATAGGGCGCGAACAGCGCCGAATGATTCACGAACTGACGCAGCAACGGCAACCGGGCCTGCCCGCGCAGATGCACGTACAGCGTGCTGCCCAGAAAAAGCATCAGGATCAATGCCTTGGCAGCAAATGAAAGGGTCATGAAACTCTCCTTGGAGCGGGCAGACAACGCTGAACGTAACGCCGACAGTCGGTCAATGCGAAGGACCAGAAACGCCAGACGATCAGTGAAGATCGCCCGGCGCTGGAATGGTGGCCATCATAAACCCTTGGACCGCTCGCATGAAGTACGCACTGCCCAAGATGTGTTACTGCGACAGCTCCTGATCAGTGAACAAGTCGCTGAACAGCATGCTCGACAGGTAGCGTTCTCCGGAATCCGGCAGGATCACGACGATGGTCTTGCCCTGCATTTCCGGTTTCTCTGCCAGCCGTACGGCCGCTGCCATCGCCGCGCCACAGGAAATACCGCACAGGATGCCTTCTTCCTGCATCAGTCGACGTGCCATGGCCTTGGACTCCTCATCCGTCACCCGTTCAACCCGGTCGACCAGTGACAGGTCGAGGTTTTTCGGGATGAAACCAGCACCTATGCCCTGAATCTTGTGCGGACTGGGCTTGATCTCTTCACCGGCCATGGCCTGGGTGATGATCGGCGAGCCGTCCGGTTCGACAGCCACCGACAGAATCGGCTTGCCTTCGGTGTGTTTGATATAGCGCGACACGCCGGTGATCGTACCGCCGGTACCAACGCCCGCAACCAGCACGTCGATTGCGCCGTCGGTGTCATTCCAGATTTCAGGGCCGGTGGTCTTTTCATGAATGGCCGGGTTGGCCGGGTTCTCGAACTGAGCGGGCATGAAATACTGCTCAGGGTTGCCCGCCAGCAATTCTTCGGCCTTGGCGATGGCGCCTTTCATGCCCTTGGCAGGCTCGGTCAGGACCAATTCGGCACCCAGCGCCTTGAGCACCTTGCGACGCTCTATGCTCATGGACGCCGGCATCGTCAGCATCAGTTTATAGCCACGCGCGGCAGCGACGAACGCCAGGCCGATCCCCGTGTTGCCCGACGTGGGTTCGACGATGGTCATGCCGGGCTTGAGTTTGCCGCGGCTTTCGGCGTCCCAGATCATGTTGGCGCCGATCCGGCACTTTACCGAGTAGCCCGGATTACGCCCTTCAATCTTGGCCAGAATCGTGACACCACGTGGTGCGATACGGTTGATCTGCACCAACGGCGTGTTGCCGATGGAATGGGCGTTATCAGCGTAAATACGGCTCATGAAGATGTCCTTATGCACATCGGTTAAATAAATAAAGCCTATGCCGCCAGCGGTTGGGCGTCCAGTATCACCGAACCGATGCTGCCGAACGCAGTCAACCCTTCACTGCAACCGGAGACTCGTGTCATGAAACGTCGCTACAGTTGGCCGCTATGGACGCTGGCCGCTCTGGTCATCCTGCTGATCGGAATCAACATTGCCCTGCCCTTTCTGGTGCGTGACTACCTGAATGACAAACTCGCCGACATGGGTGATTACCGCGGTCAGGTCACTGACGTGGACCTGGCCCTGTGGCGCGGCGCGTATCGGATCAAGGGGCTGAATATCGTCAAGGTCGACGGCAAAGTACCCGTGCCGTTCGTTAAAGCACCGATCATCGAGCTGGCGGTCAGCTGGCATTCACTCTGGTACGACCACGCCGTTGTCGCCGAGGTTTTATTTATCGACCCGGAAATCAACTTCGTCGATGGCGGCAACAATAAGCAGGCTTCCCAGACCGGTCAGGGCACGGACTGGCGTACCCAGTTGAACAAGCTTCTGCCTGTGACACTCAACGAAGTGCGCATCGGCAACGGACATATCACCTTCAACAACTTCAACTCGACGCCCAAGGTGAAAATCGAGGCGGATCGGGTCAATGCCAGCTTCTACAACCTGACCAATGTGGTGGACGTCGAAGGCAATCGCGATGCCAGCTTCGAAGGCAAGGCGCGCCTGCTGGGAAGTGCCAACATGGAAAGTACAGCCCGCTTCGACCCGTTCAACAACTTTCAGGATTTCGACTTTCGCCTCAGAGCGACCGGTATTCAGTTGAAAAAGCTCAACGACTTCTCATCGGCCTATGGCAAGTTCGACTTCAATGCGGGCAACGGCGACATCGTGATCGAGGCTCAGGCAGACAAAGGCCAATTGAGCGGCTACATCAAACCGCTGCTGCGCAACGTCGAAATCTTCAACTGGCATCAGGACGTCGAAGACAAGGACAAGGGCGTGTTTCGCTCGATCTGGGAAGCACTGGTCGGCACCAGCGAAACCGTGCTGAAAAACCAGCGCCAGAACCAGTTCGCCACGCGTGTGGACTTGAGCGGCAGCGTCAACCAGCAAAACATCAGCGGCTTTCAGGCGTTCTTGCAGATTCTGCGTAACGCCTTCGTACAGGCGTTCAATGCGCGCTATGAGAGCAACAAGGATTCCTGACCCCTGGATCATCCCGGTCAAACCGTGACGCCCCATTCAAGAACTGAATGGGGCGTCTGCGTTCACAGGGGTCCGGTACGCACGTTATAGTCGAGGCATTATTTGCCACTATTACAGCGTGCGGGCTCTGCGTCGCGCATGTCCTGCAAGAGGATTCATTGATGAAGTTTGAAGGCACCCCGGCATACGTCGCCACCGACGATCTGAAGCTTGCGGTCAACGCGGCGATCACTCTGGAGCGTCCGCTGCTGGTCAAGGGTGAGCCCGGCACCGGCAAGACCATGCTCGCCGAGCAACTGGCCGAGTCATTCGGTGCGCGGTTGATCACCTGGCACATCAAGTCGACCACCAAGGCGCATCAGGGGCTTTACGAATACGACGCCGTCAGCCGCCTGCGTGACTCGCAACTGGGCGTGGACAAGGTCCACGATGTGCGCAACTACCTGAAGAAAGGCAAGCTCTGGGAAGCCTTCGAATCCGAAGAACGCGTGATCCTGCTGATCGACGAAATCGACAAGGCCGACATCGAATTCCCCAACGACCTGTTGCAGGAACTCGACAAGATGGAGTTCTACGTTTACGAGATCGATGAAACCATCAAGGCGAAACAGCGCCCGATCATCATCATTACCTCCAACAACGAAAAAGAGCTGCCGGACGCCTTTCTGCGTCGCTGCTTCTTCCATTACATCGCCTTCCCGGACCGCGCGACGCTGCAACGCATCGTCGACGTGCACTACCCGGATATCAAGAAAGACCTGGTGAGCGAAGCGCTGGACGTATTCTTCGACGTGCGCAAGGTACCGGGCCTGAAGAAGAAGCCCTCGACCTCCGAACTGGTGGACTGGCTCAAGCTGCTGATGGCCGACAACATCGGAGAAGCCGTGCTGCGCGAACGCGATCCGACCAAGGCCATTCCGCCGCTGGCCGGTGCGCTGGTCAAGAACGAACAGGACGTGCAATTGCTTGAGCGACTGGCGTTCATGAGCCGTCGCGGCAATCGCTGAGTCTTTTCATTCACCCTGCCATGAAAAAGGGCGACAGCCATGCTGCTCAACCTGTTCAACGAAATGCGTGCAGCCAGGGTGCCGGTGTCCCTGCGCGAGTTGCTGGACCTGATCAATGCGCTGAAACAGCGGGTCATCTTTGCCGACATTGACGAATTCTACTTTCTGGCGCGCACGATTCTGGTCAAGGATGAGCGTCATTTCGACAAGTTCGACCGGGCGTTCGGTGCCTACTTCAATGGCCTGGAAAAGCTCGATGATCACTTGCAGGCGCTGATCCCCGAAGACTGGCTGCGCAAGGAATTCGAGCGTTCTCTGAGCGAAGAAGAACGGGCGCAGATCCAGTCCCTGGGCGGCCTCGACAAGCTGATCGAAGAATTCAGGAAACGTCTGGAAGAACAGAAAGAACGCCATGCCGGTGGCAACAAATGGATCGGCACCGGCGGTACCAGCCCGTTCGGCTCGGGCGGTTACAACCCCGAAGGTATAAGGGTTGGCGACGCAGGCGAACGCAAGGGCAAGGCAGTAAAGGTCTGGGATCAGCGCGAGTACAAGAACCTGGACGATCAGGTGGAACTGGGCACGCGCAATATCAAGGTTGCCTTGCGCCGCTTGCGCAAGTTTGCTCGTCAGGGCGCAGCGGACGAACTGGACATCGACGGCACTATCGACCACACCGCCCGCGATGCCGGCCTGCTGAACATCCAGATGCGCCCCGAGCGACGCAACACCATCAAGTTGCTGCTGCTGTTCGACATCGGCGGCTCGATGGACGCACACGTCAAGGTCTGCGAAGAGCTGTTCTCGGCCTGCAAGACCGAGTTCAAGCACATGGAGTATTTCTACTTCCACAATTTCGTGTACGAATCGGTGTGGAAGAACAACCTGCGCCGCGGTTCGGAGCGAACCTCGACTCAGGACCTGCTGCACAAATACGGCGCTGACTACAAAGTGATCTTCATTGGCGATGCCTCCATGGCACCTTACGAGATCACCCAGCCCGGCGGCAGTGTCGAGCACTGGAACGAAGAAGCAGGCTATGTGTGGATGCGGCGCTTCATGGCCAAATTCAAGAAGATTGTCTGGATCAACCCTTACCCGAAAGACACCTGGGGCTATACCGCCTCGACGCATATCGTCCGCGACCTGATGGAAGACCACATGTATCCGCTGACACTACGCGGCCTGGAAGAAAGCATGCGCTACCTGGCCAAATAAGCGGATGCCGCTGTAGACAAAGCCAGTCATCGACTGGCTTTTTTCGACCCGACCAACAGCATTTTCCTTTTGTAACTCCGAACTACGCTCAGGTTTCTGACAATCATTCAGACGGTCATGTGCTGACTGAGTAAGTTTTTCTGCCGTTACTCCATCGTTTTGCCTGAGCAACCGTCGCGACTTCGCGGGTTACTTATGATTGAAACGCTTGGGATCATGCAGCCTTATTTTTTCCCCTACATTGGTTACTTCCAACTTATTGCCGCGGTGGAGCGCGGACTGGTTTTCGATATCGTCAAATATAAACGCAAGAGCTGGATGAACCGCAACCGGGTACTGGACGGCTATGGCGGCTGGCAATACATCAAGGTTCCGGTCAGCGCCAGAGACGGCACGCTGATCAAGGACGCCACGATCATCGATTACAGTGCCGCCCACACACGCATCAAGAACCAGCTGGAGCATTACCGCTGCAAGGCACCGTACTTCCGATACGTGATGCAGTTGATCGACTTTACCTTCGACACGCCGGACACAACACACATCAGCGATTTGAATACGCGTTCATTGAAGGTGGTGTGTGATTATCTCGGCCTGCCGTTCAACTGGAAAACCTGCTCGGAGATGAAGTTCGACTTGCCTGTCATTCAACATGCCGGGCAATGGGCATTGGAAATCAGTACGTTGATGGAAGCCCGTCAATATATAAATGCCACCGGCGGCCGCGATATATTTGTCGCCCGCGAATGGCAGGAGCGCGGTATCGAACTTCGCTTCCTGGAGCCCTCCTCATTCCGTTATGACACCGCCCAGCCTTTCAACTTCATCGAGAATCTTTCGATACTGGACGTCCTGATGTGGAACGCCCCTGAAACAGTGCTGACCTATATACGCAATGAAACAAGGGCCGTCGTATGAGCGACCCACCAGCATCATTCATGAAGTGGTTTCATCTGCCTTACGGTTTGGCACGGATTGTCCAGCCCAGGGGTCGCAAAGGCTGCGCGGATACGCTGGTCGCCGACGTCGCAGCTCAGTAACAAGCTGCCCGCGGGCGTTCTCCCGAGTGAAGGCTCGACTGACGCCTAGCGCCAGTCTCTTTCCAACTGCGGCTTGCGACGCCCGCCGTTCACGACCCAGCCGAGCAACAACACAAGGCTTTCGATCACCAGCGCCAGCAGCAGTGCGCTGATGATGCCCCAGGCGATGACCTCAGGAGCCAGCAGGACTTGCCAGGTGTAACCGTTGAGCGTTTCGCGCCGGATATCAGGGTCGGAAGACGTGGCGACGTAGAAAGCCCGCGAATACCACGGCCCCTGCAGCCCCAGCCACTGACGCTCCAGCACATGGGTGCGGGTCAGCAGGGTCTCGATATTATCGGCATCGCTACGAAACACAGGGTCTTCACTGCTGCGATAGTGTTGAATCAGCGCCTGGATATCGCCCTTGAAGAACTGCGCAGCGGTGTTGTTGTAGCCTTTGATCGCTTGCTGGGCTTCGATCAGATGCGCCTCGACACGCTTGCTGTAGTCACTGATAAAGCCTGGCACCTGAACGCCAAACAGCAGACCTGCCGTGAACAGGACCAATCGCAGATAACTTCGCAGCATGGACATCCCTCTTGCGTTGAATTCCGTATGACCGAGGCTTATGGCGTGACCGATTCGGTCGAGCCCTTGCAGACACATTCGCCCTTGCGCCACAGACTCCACTGTCCCGGCTCGTAGGCGTTCCAGTTTTCATTCGCGGTCAACGGCTCGGTGGCAATGACTGTGACCACATCGTGGGGCGTGGTTTCCGCCTGAAAATCGACAATCACGTCAACGTCCTTCAAACGGGCCGGACCGAATGGCGCGCGACGGGTGATCTGAACCAGTTTGGTACTGCAGAAGCAGAACAGCCAGTCGCCGTCACTCAGCAGACAGTTGAACACACCTTTGCTGCGGTATTCGGTGCAGGCCTGGATGAGCGTCGGCAGCAGTTGTTCGACTTCTACCGGCTCGGGAAACGCTTCACGCACGCGGTTGAGCAGGTCACAGAATGCCGCTTCGCTGTCCGTATCACCAACAGGTCGATAGAACGTGACGCCCGGGCTGAATTCGGCCAGTTGGCCGTTGTGGGCGAAACACCAGTTGCGGCCCCACAGTTCGCGCACGAAAGGATGCGTGTTGGACAGGCAGACCTTGCCGACGTTGGCCTGACGAATGTGGCCGATCACGACTTCGCTTTTGATGGGGTAACGCTGGACCAATTGCGCGACTTCCGACTCGCTGCTGGCGGCCGGGTCCTGAAACAGGCGCAGGCCGCGTCCTTCGTAGAAGGCGATGCCCCAACCGTCGCGGTGCGGGCCGGTCTTGCCGCCACGCTGCATCAGCCCGGTAAAGCTGAAAACGATGTCGGTAGGGACATTGGCGCTCATGCCCAGTAATTCACACATGCTCAGATTCTCGCTTCAGGACGTTTTGCAGCGGTCATGCGCCGCATGCTGCAGCGCAGGCCAGCGAAGCGGGACGCTACAGGCGCGGCTCGACCCGTGCGCCGCGTGCCGTAGTGGCCGGAGACGGCGCAGCGTGCTTGCGAGCATAGCGTTCGTCGCCGGCAAACGGATCGTCTTCAGCGTCTGTTTCGACGGGTTCGGCGACCGGCTGCGGTTGACGGGCCTTGCGGCTTCTCTCGATCGGCCAGCGGATCAGCACGAACAGCAGGTACGCACCGAAGGCGAACATGCCGTACATCGCCAGGTCCGAAACGGCAGTCCAGACATTGCTGCCGACCTTGAACATCAGGTCCAGCGCAGTAATGGCAACTGCCGGAGCGTAGGCGTCCTTGACGGGGTCAACCAGCGTCGGTGTGAACAGCAACACGGCGGCGATGACACGCAGCGGCTCCTTGAGGTAGCGCCACATCCAGCCGGTCATCAGAAACCACACCAACAGGCAACCCAGCGCGGCAAAGGCGTAGAGGCTCCAGGCGATCAGATAGTCGTTCTCGGTCATGTCGTCCGTTGGCAAGGCAGGTAAAGAGGCGCTTATGATAACGGCTTTTCACTGGCCCGGCTTGCCTGGGTTGTTTAATCGGCGCAGCGTGTCTTCATAATTCATCTGATTGCCACTTTAAAGAGAGCCCCGCATGTCCTTTTCGAATGCAACCTCACGCGCCCCGATCGCTCGCAAGGCTGAAGGCTCGGATCCCTACGCCTGGCTGCAGAACCGCGACACCGATGAGGTGCTCGACTATCTGAAAGCTGAAAACCAGTACCAGGAAGAACAGCTGGCGGACCAGAGCGCGCTGCGTGAAACGCTGTTTCAGGAAATCAAAAGCCGGATTCTGGAAACCGACCTGTCACTGCCCTCGCCCTGGGGTCCGTATCTGTATTACACGCGCACCACAGCGGGCGACGAGTACGCACGCCATTACCGTTGCCCGCGTCCGGCGGATGACTCGAACACAGTCGATGAAAGCCGGGAAGAACTGCTGCTTGATCCCAACGTGCTGGCCGATGGCGGATTCTTTTCACTCGGTGCGTTCAGCATCAGCCCCGATCATCAGCGCCTGGCCTACAGCCTGGATACCAGTGGCGATGAGGTTTATCAGCTCTACGTCAAGGAACTGCGCACCGGACACGTCAGCAGCCTGCCGTTCGAGGATTGCGATGGCAGCATGACCTGGGCCAACGACAGCCAGACGCTGTTCTTCGGTGAACTGGACGACACCCATCGTCCACACAAGCTGTATCGCCACAAACTCGGTAACGAGACCGCCGACCTGGTATTCAGCGAGCCGGACGGCCGCTTCTTTCTGCACTGCTTCCGTACCAGTTCCGAACGCCAACTGGTGTTGCTGCTCAACAGCAAGACCACCAGCGAAGCCTGGGTGCTGGACGCCGAGCATCCCAAGCAGACTTTTATCTGCCTGGCGCCGCGCGTCGAAGGTCATGAATACTTTCCTGATCATGGGCTGCTTGATGGCGTCTGGAGCTGGTTCATTCGCAGCAACCAGAGCGGCATCAATTTCGCCCTGTACCACGCACCCGAAAAAGCGACCGGCGTTCCAACCCGCGATGACTGGCAGACGCTTATCCCGCACAGCGACTCGGTGATGCTCGAAGGTGTCGGCCTCAACGCCAAGGGTCTCAGCCTGAGTTTGCGCGAAGGTGGCCTGCCGATCATTGAGATCCGTCCTCAGGACCTGCCCGCCTATCGCGTGCAACTGCCAGACGCAGCGTACAGCCTTTATGTGCAGGACTCGCTGGAGTTCGACAGCCCACGAATTCGCCTGCGTTATCAGTCGCTGAACCGCCCGCCTCAGGTCCGTCAGCTGGAATTGGCAACCGGTGAACAGGTTGTGCTCAAGGAAACGCCCGTACTGGGGACCTTCGATGCCGACGCCTATGTCAGCCAGCGCCTTTGGGCGACTGCCGCTGATGGAACCCGGGTGCCCATCAGTCTGGTGGTCAAACGCGAACTGGCCGGTCAGGCGACGCCGCTTTATCTGTATGGCTACGGTGCCTATGGCGAAAGTCTGGACCCGTGGTTTTCCCATGCACGTCTGAGCCTGCTGGACCGGGGCGTGGCGTTCGCCATCGCGCATGTGCGGGGCGGCGGCGAGTTGGGCGAAACCTGGTACCGCAACGGCAAGCAGGAACACAAACAGAACACTTTTGGTGACTTCATTGCCTGCGCCGAGCACCTGATTGCCCAAGGGTTGACGCACTCCGGGCAACTGGTGATCAGTGGCGGCAGCGCTGGCGGCCTGTTGATGGGCGCCGTGCTCAATCAGCGTCCGGACCTGTTCAAGGCGGCGATTGCGGAGGTGCCGTTCGTGGACGTGCTCAATACCATGCTCGATCCCGAGCTGCCGCTGACCGTCACCGAATATGACGAATGGGGCAATCCGCAAGAGCCTGAGGTCTACGAGCGCATCAAGGCCTACGCACCTTATGAGAATGTCCGCGCCCAGGCGTACCCGTCCATGCTGGTGATCGCCGGCTACAACGACAGCCGCGTACAGTATTGGGAAGCTGCCAAGTGGGTCGCGAAATTGCGTGCCACGAAGACCGATGACAACCTCTTGCTGCTCAAGACTGAACTGGGTGCCGGGCACGGCGGTATGAGCGGCCGCTACCAAGGCCTGCGTGATGTTGCACTGGAATACGGGTTCATCTTCAAGGTATTGCAGACCGGCGAATGAACTTGGCACCCAACACCTGTCTTACTAGCACCGGGGGCACGGATATGCCCCCTTCTCTGTCGCCTGATTACAAGACCGAACCATGTCAGAACAACTGTCCAACCTGAACAATGCCATTCGCGACATGCTGCTGGACTGCGGCCTGTTCGACACCCTGCTGCCGAGCGATTTCCTTGCCGTGGCGGGCTACTTCAGCATCACCGACATCGAAAAGGGTGAAGTGGTGTTTGCCGAAGGCGATGCCGGAACGTTCATGTGCATCATCCATCAGGGCACGGTGTCCGTGCAGAAGCTCAACAGTGAAGGCCAGCAGGTCGAAATCGCCACGCTGCGCCGCGGCCGGGCATTCGGCGAGATGGCGGTGCTGGACGGCGAACGCCGTTCGGCCAGTTGCATCGCAGCGACAAGCTGCCAATTGCTGAACCTGGGTCGCGACTCGCTGGACAAGATGCTCGATGAAGCACCGAAGGTTGCTGCCAAGATCATCCGCGCCCTGGCCATCTCGCTGTCACGACGCCTGCGCATGGTCGACGGCCAATTGCTCTCGCAACAGGTGTGAGTTTGCTCGTCCGGCGCTAAACTTGCCGATATTCCGCTTTCAATGCGCACACGAACAGGTGACACAATGAGCACGGCCAACCCGCCTTCCCACACTGCCAAGCTGGACCGTATTCTGGCCGACGCCCAGCGCGACCGCGAAATGGGCTACCGCGACAAGGCCCTGCGCATGTACCCGCACGTCTGCGGTCGCTGCGCCCGGGAGTTCGCCGGCAAGCGCCTGAGCGAACTGACCGTTCACCACCGCGACCACAACCACGATAACAACCCGCAGGACGGCTCCAACTGGGAACTGCTCTGCCTGTACTGCCACGATAACGAACACTCACGTTATACCGACCAGCAGTACTTCTCCGACAGTTCCCTCAGCTCACCGAAAGCCTCCAAGGCAACGCACAACCCGTTTGCTGCGCTGGCAGGGCTGATGAAGAAGGACGAATGACGGGAAAGCCTGCACCTGTTGCTCACCGCGTAGCATCTGCATGATCAGACACATCGGGGGCGCAGAGCGTCCCGTGATGGACGCTCACGCGGAGCGATGGGCACGATCCTGCCGACGACGCCTCGTGGTAGCGCCGCTCCGGACGCACCGCGTGCTCAGTTGACGTGGCGCAACCTGACTGTCATGTCATCCCCTTGCCTTCCGCCTTACGGCATCTTTCTGCCAAATCCGCAGGCTGTCCGGCCTGCGACGAACCGACCGAACGGATACGCCATCATGCTTCCCGGAACATCAAGACGAACCTTTGTGAAAGGACTGACAGCAGGGGGTCTGCTGAGCGGGCTGGGGCTTTGGCGCAGCCCGGTCTGGGCAGCGCCGCGCCCAGGTGAATCACTGGAACTGTCAGGCACGGAATTCGATCTGTTCATCGGCGAAACGCCGGTCAACCTTACTGGCAGCCCGCGCACGGCCATGACGGTCAACGGCGGCCTCCCCGGCCCTCTGCTGCGCTGGCGCGAAGGCGACACCGTCACGCTGCGCGTTAAGAACCGGCTCAAGGACATCACGTCCATTCACTGGCACGGCATCATCCTGCCCGCCAACATGGACGGCGTTCCGGGCCTGAGCTTCGACGGCATCGCCCCGGACGGCATGTACGTCTATCGCTTCAAGGTCAGACAGAACGGCACCTACTGGTACCACAGTCACTCCGGCTTTCAGGAGCAGTCCGGGGTTTACGGGCCGCTGATCATCGACGCCAGAGAGCCTGAACCCTTCAGCTACGAGCGCGAGCACGTCGTCATGCTCACTGACTGGACGGACGAAGACCCGACCCGGCTGATGAAAAAGCTCAAGAAGCAGTCCGATTACTACAACCAGAACAAACGCACCGTGGGCGATTTCATCAAAGACGTCAGCGACAAGGGCTGGAGCAAGACCGTTGCCGACCGAGCCATGTGGGCGCAGATGCAGATGGATCCGACCGATCTGGCGGACGTCAGCGGCGCCACTTACACCTACCTGATGAACGGCCAGGCACCGGACATGAACTGGACCGGCCTTTTCAAACCCGGCGAGCGAATCCGTCTGCGTTTCATCAATGGCTCATCCATGACCTACTTCGATGTGCGCATTCCCGGCCTGAAGATGACCGTCGTCGCCAGCGACGGCCTGCATGTCAAACCGGTGAGCGTCGACGAGTTTCGCATCGCCGTGGCCGAAACCTTCGACGTGATCGTCGAGCCTGCCGACGGCGCCTACACGGTGTTCGCCCAATCGATGGACCGCACCGGTTATGCGCGGGGCACACTCGCCAGCAGGCCCGGCATGAAAGCAGATGTGCCGTCCCTCGACCCGCGCCCGTTGCTGAGCATGGACGATATCGGCATGGCCGGCATGGATCATGGCGCAATGAGCCACGGCAGCACGAATCAAGACAGCATGCAGGGCATGGACCACAGTCAGATGGGCCACGATATGCAAGGCATGGATCACACCACCATGTCCGTGAACACGTCGCAGTCGCAGTCGCACCCTGACAGCGAAACCGATAACCCGCTGGTCGATATGCAGGCCATGAGCACCTCATCCAGACTCGACGATCCGGGTATCGGCCTGAGAAACAACGGACGCAGAGTACTGACTTACGCCGACCTGCACAGCACGTTCGACGACCTGGACGGCCGCGAGCCGAGCCGTACGATCGAGTTGCACCTCACCGGTCACATGGAAAAATTCGCCTGGTCGTTCGACGGCATAAAGTTCTCCGACGCCGAACCCTTGAAGCTCAAATATGGCGAACGAGTTCGTGTGGTGCTGGTCAACGACACGATGATGACGCACCCGATCCACTTGCATGGCATGTGGAGCGATCTGGAAGACGAGAATGGCCGGTTCAAGGTGCGCAAACACACCATTGACATGCCACCGGGCTCAAAACGCAGCTATCGCGTGACTGCCGATGCCCTCGGGCGCTGGGCATATCACTGCCATATGCTTTATCACATGGAAATGGGCATGTTTCGCGAAGTGCGGGTAGAAGAATGAAAACTCACGTGTTGACCCCGATCCCGGGCCACCCTCGCCTGCCGATGGTGCTGCTGACGGGCCTCGGCCTGATATTCACGGCGCAGGCCAGCGCTGCCGATATGCAGGGCATGGACCACGGTATGGATCACTCCGGCCACGCCATGCCCCAAACGCAGCCGGCGCAGTCCGCGCCCGAGCAGAGCCGGACGCCGATTCCGGCCATCACCGATGCAGACCGGGCGGCGGTCTACACCAGCCACGACGGTCATCAGGTGCATGACGACGCCATCAATTCCTACTTTCTGGCCGAGAAGCTGGAATGGCAGAACGCGAACGACGGCAGTGCGCTGGCCTGGGATCTGTCCGGCTGGATTGGTGGCGACATCGACAGACTGGTGCTTCGCTCGGAGGGCGAACGCGTGAACGGCAAGACCGAGGAAGCGGAACTGCAGGCGCTCTGGGGACACGCTTTAACCCCGTCGTGGGACGTGGTTCTGGGTGCCCGTCAGGATTTCAAACCCGGCGCTCCACAAAGCTGGGCGGCGTTTGGCGTGCAAGGTTCGGCAATTTCAGACCTCGACGTTCAGGCCACCGCCTTTCTCGGTGAAGCCGGTCAGACCGCTGCACGGCTTGAGGGCGATTACGACCTGACGCTGACCAATCAACTGATCCTGCAGCCTACCGCCGAAATCAACGCCTACGGTAAGGACGACCCGCAACGCGGTATCGGCGCCGGCCTTTCGAGCACTGAACTCGGGCTCCGGCTGCGCTACGAACTGCGCCCCGAGTTTGCGCCTTACATCGGCGTGACCTGGAATCGTACCTACGGCAAAACGGCCGACTACGCCCGCGAGGAAGGCGAGGACGTCAACGACGCTCGGCTTGTGGTCGGGGTACGCATGTGGTTCTGACGCAGGGCAGTCTTGTATAATCGGCGGTTTTCCCCAGAGCACCCTCCCCGTGGCCAACAAACGTTACGCCTGCATCGGTCTGTACAACCCAAAGTCACCGGAAAACGTCGGCTCCGTGATGCGCGCCGCTGGCTGCTACGGCGTGGCTTCGGTGTTCTATACCGGCAAGCGCTACGAGCGGGCGCGGGACTTCATCACCGACACCAAGAAGATTCATCAGGACATCCCGCTGATCGGCATCGAAGACCTCAAGAGCATTCTGCCGCTGGGCTGCATTCCCGTGGCCGTCGAGCTGGTCGACGGTGCCAGGGCGCTGCCGGAATACACGCACCCGGACCGCGCTCTGTACATTTTCGGCCCCGAGGACGGCTCGCTGGATCAGGATATTCGTGACTGGTGCGAAGACGTGGTCTACATCCCCACCGAGGGCTGCATGAATCTGGCCGCAACGGTCAATGTCGTGCTGTACGACCGCATGGCGAAAGGCATCAATACCCGCTCCGGCCCTCAATTCGGTCGTGAAAAGGCCGATCCGTCCAGCGAAGGTTGAAGTAAAAGCATTGAACCAGTCTCGCTGACGGGCAGTCAGTTTCTCTGAACCGACTTACACCACTCTGGAGAGCCATCATGCGCGACACCCCGATTATCGAGCGTATCGACACACCCGAGCCGTTTCAGCCGCATCCCGATCAGAACGTTCAAGGCTGGGAGCGCATCGGCTCGCTGGCAGGCGGCGTCCTGATGATGGGTAAAGGCGTTCGTCGCGGCGGATTCCTGGGCCTGATTCAACTGGCCATTGGTGGCGCAGTTCTGGCACGTGGCATCACTGGCCACTGCTCGGCCAAGAGCCTGATGGAGAAAGGTCGCAGCGACCTGCAAAGCGCGCGCTCCACCATCGAACGTGCCGGTGCCGAGCTGAGCGAGTTGCAAGCCAATGCCGAGAAAGCCGTGAAAACCGCGACCGTCAACGGCATTGATGCACTCACCGAGCCAAAGCCCGGCGTCTGATCACTCAGCCTGCACGAAAGATCAGGTGATCCTCCCAGTCGTCCTCGGCCACACTCAGCTCACTGAGCATGCGTCCGGACTGGGAGATACGCTCGTGATGCACCGCATCGCGATCGCCACACACCAGGTGATGCCAGAGCGGCAAGTCCTTGCCCTCGCTCACCAACCGATAGCCGCAGGTCGGCGGTAGCCACTTGAACTCATCTGCCTGACCCGGCGTAAGCTGAATACAGTCCGGCACCGAGGCTCTACGGTTTTCATAGTCGGAACACTGACAGGTCTTCAGGTCCAGCAGCTTGCAGGCGATGCGCGTGTAATACACGCTGTTGTCTTCTTCGTCCTCCAGCTTTTGCAGGCAGCACAGTCCGCAGCCGTCGCACAGCGACTCCCACTCGTTGCTGTCGAGCTGATCGAGGGTCTTGCGGATCCAGAAGGGTTCAACTTTGGCGGCCATGGTTCGGACAACAGTATCGGCTGTGGAAAAGGCCGCCAGTCTAGTGGCACATCGAGTGCGGGCCAAGCACTTGCGACTGCCGGTAGCCAGGCTCTTGTCAGCGGGAAAGCAAAACAGTAGCGTTAGAGCGCTTTCAATGCGGCCACGCGATGCAGGCCGTCAATGGCCCATCGAGTCACGCTCCCTTTGCCCTTCTCTCTACAGGACTCTCATGAGCACAAACTCTCGCGTCGCAGAACACGTCATCGACCCGCAATTCACCGAACGCTGGTCGCCACGCGCCTTTACCGGCGAAAGCATTCCCGAGGAAACCCTGCTGAGCTTTTTCGAAGCCGCACGCTGGGCGCCTTCAGCCTACAACTCGCAGCCGTGGCGGTTCCTGTACGCGCGCCGCGACACGCCGAACTGGGAGCGTTTTCTGGGTCTGCTGAACGAGTTCAACCGCGGTTGGGCACAGCATGCCTCGGCACTGGTGATCGTCCTCTCCAAGACCACCTTTACTGCACCCGGCGCGACCGAAGAAGGACCGGCGCTGTGGCACACCTTCGACACTGGCTCGGCGTGGGGCTATCTGGCGCTGCAGGCCAGCCTGAGCGGCTGGCACACCCATGGCATGGCCGGCTTCGACCAGGACCTGACCCGCAAGGAACTGAACATCCCCGAAGGCTACGCCCTGCATGCTGCCGTTGCAGTGGGCAAACTGGGTGACAAGTCGACCCTGCCGGAATACCTGCAAGGCCGCGAAACCCCAAGCCCTCGCTTGCCGGTTGCGCAGTTGGCGGCAGAGGGTAATTTCTCGCTGTGAGGGAATTGGGGGCAGCCTCCCCCGGACGCGGAGGGTCCTGAGAGGCGTTCCCATGCAGCGTGGGAGATGCCTGCAACAGGACTCAGGTATAACGATGAGCGCGGAGAGTGAGGAGCGATCCTTCTCCGCGTCCCTTTGGCACGGACTGAGGGAGAGGGTGAGGCGCTGTCCGGGTGAGGCTGAACCTCATCCCTTCAATACCCGCGTGAAAAATCCACTTCTCCACGCAACGCCGCACCGGCGTTGAAGGCTTTCAGGTTCTCGACAAACAGTTCAGTCATGGCCAGCGGCGAAGTCGGCGCGGAACTGTGTCCGGTCAACAACAGGCCGTAGGCCGTCCAGAACGGATGACGCTGTGGCAACGGCTCCTGACGACAAACGTCGATCACAGCGCCCGCCAGATGCCCTTCCTTCAGGGCTTCGACCAGATCGGCATCGACCACGGCCGCGCCACGTCCGACGTTGAGGAACAGCGCCGTGGGTTTGAAGCTGGCGAACAGCTTGGCGTCATACAGGTCCTGAGTGTCAGGCGTATTCGGCAGCAGGTTGATGACGTAATCCATATCACCGACCAGATTGTCGATATCGGTCAGCGCCGACACCTCGACGAAAGGCGCCTGGGTACGCGCCTCGGAGGCTACGCCGAACACCTGCACCCCGAACGGCACCAGAAACTCGGCCACGCGCTGACCGATATCGCCGGCACCGACAATCAGCGCCTTGCGCCCGGACAGACTCTGACCCGGACGATTGTCCCACTTGCGTTCCACCTGACTCATCAGACGCGCCAGCACTTCGCGTTCGTGACCCAGCATGTACGTCAGCAGAAACTCGGCCATGACCTGCCCGAAGATCCCCACGGCACGGGTCAGACGATAGTCACGGAACAGGCCCGGGATGAGCAGCGGCGTGATGCCCGCCCAGGTGGATTGCAGCCATTGCGGCTTGTGCCCCTGGCGCAACAGATTGGCCATCAGGTCCGGCTGTCCCAGCCAGACCGGACAGTCGCTGGCCATTCGGGACAGCTCCGCCGAATCGCCGCTGCTCAGGACTTCCAGATCAGGCGCAGCCTTGCGCAGCAGCTGGGTGTAAATGGGGTAATCGTGCTCGGCAATCAGGACGCGCATGCTTCAGAAACCTTAAAAACGGGACAGACAGCCCACGCCAGACGCAGGCCGCTTTAAAACGTGAAGACCGGTCACACCGGATCGTTGCGGCGCAGCAGCTCTTCGGGCAGATGTTCGATGTACTCGTCTTCGGCCGGCGGCATCTGCAAGTGATAGCCCTGAGCGTCGAGGTTCTCCAGCACCTTGTGAATGTCCTCCCGCGCCAGTGCCCGCTCGGGGCTGAGCACCAGATCGAACGCGTGGTGCGGGGTGCCAAACGCGGCCAGCAGTTCTGGCGGCACACGTTTGAGCACGTCGCTTTTCAGGACATACAGATACATTTCATTCTTTTTCGGGCTGCGATAAATAGAGCAGATACGCTTCAAGACTGTTCTCCCGGCGTTGCCAGACTGTCGAGCAGTGCCTGGCCCATCAGTTCGCGACGCCAGCCACGCAGCGAATCAGGCAATTGGTAGGGACCATCGGGATAACCGCTCTTGAGCAGCGCTTCGAGGGTCTTCTTGCGCAGCATCAACTCCGGTGCCATATCCAGTTGCTCGGCGTACTGCTGTCCGATAGCGCGCAGACGCTTGAGCGAACCCGAAGCATCGATCGGCAGCGGCTCAGGCAAGGCCGGAGGCCATTCTTCAGGCGGGACACTGGCCGCGGTCTTGATCAACTCAAGCAGGAACTCGCCATCCTGACGCACGGTGCGCGGGTGCATGTCTTCGATGCGGGCCAGAGCGCCGAGGTTGTCCGGCTGGGTCTTGGCCAGCGGCCAGAGCGAGTGTTCACGCACGATGCGGTTGCGTGGCACGTTACGGGCACGGGCCTGCACCTCGCGCCAGGCACACAAGCCGCGCAACACCGCCAGCTGGGCACGGGACAGTTTCCAGGCCAGCTTGGCGTCGCGATACACCTCGTAAGGGTCGATTTCACGACGCAGGTTGGCAACCAGCTCCGCACCGTCCTCGAGCAGCCACGCAAACTTCTCGTCAGAGAGGCGCGGACGCAGGATGGCGAACAGTTCGGCCAGATGCACCGCATCTTCTGCGGCATAGCTGATCTGGGTCTCGGACAACGGACGCTGCAGCCAGTCGGAACGGGTCTCGCCCTTGGGCAGGTCGATGTTGAGAACCTCCTGCACCAGACGCGAGTAGCCCATGGAAAACCCGAGGTTCAGGTAGGCGGCTGCCAGCTGAGTGTCGAACAGTGGAACCGGCAGGCTGCCGGTCAGGCGCAACAGCACTTCAAGGTCTTCGCTGCAGGCGTGCACGACCTTGATGACGTCGGGGTTCTCCAGCAGCGCGGACAGCGGACGCCAGTCGTTGATCAGTAATGGGTCGATCAGCCAGGCACGCGAACCGTCGCCGATCTGCAGCAAGGCAGCGATGGGGTAAAAAGTGTCGACCCGCATGAATTCGGTGTCGAGCGCAACGAACGGCAGGGACTGCCACTGAGCGCAATGCAGGGCGAGGCTGTCGTCGTCGCGAATCCAGTGAATATCGATGGCCACACGGCTCTCCCTTGAACAATGGCGCGCAGTATATATCGCCGCCGGGTGTTATCGCGCATCTGTCGTCCCGGTCTTGCGCATCTTGATGAAAATGATTGCAGAAATGACCGCAAACCCGACGCTACCTGCACAGCGATCAGGCTCATGGCGCACTGGCCGCGGCCTCGCTGCGGCACCCGGCAAACAGGTCCAGTGCGGGGTTGTAGACCTTGGTGTCAACTTTCAACAGACCCAGCATGGAATGAAAGAGATTGTCCTGACTGAGCGGCGTGTTGCGCTCCCTGGCCAGGCATTGTGGCGTGACGGCGTAGGACCGCTGATAGTTTTCCGACAACCAGATAAGCATGGGCACGTGTTTCTGCTGATCCGGCGCCAGCAGATACGGCGTGCCATGCAGAAACAGGTTGTACTCGCCCAGCGATTCGCCGTGGTCGGACAAATAAATCATCGCGGTATCGACGTTGTCCTGATGCGCGCGCAATACACCGATCAGCTTCGACAGCACGTGATCGGTGTACAGCAGCGTGTTGTCGTAGCCATTGACGATACTGTCGCGGCTGCAGTTGTTCAGCGCGTTGCTTTCACACACGGGGGTGAATCTTTCATATTCTTTCGGATAGCGTTTGAAGTATTCCGGCCCGTGACTGCCCATCTGGTGCAGAACCAGTACCGTATCCTTGTCCAGACTGTTGATGAACCCTTCCAGACCCTGCAGCAGAATCTCGTCACGGCATTCGTGGTTGTTGCACAGCTGCGGATCCTTCAGGTTGCTGACGTCCTGAAAGGCGACGCGGTCGCAGGTGCCCTTGCAACCGGCCTGATTGTCGCGCCACACGACCTGAATTCCGGCGCGCTGGAGCACATCCAGCAGACCTTCCTGATTATGGGCCCTGGTGCCGTCGTAATCCTTTCGCCCCAGGTTGGAAAACATGCACGGTACTGACACCGCCGTTTCAGTGCCGCACGAATACACGTCGGTAAACGCCACAAGGTCGCGTTCATTGCTCAGGTTTGGCGTGGTATTACGTCCGTAGCCCAGTATGCCGAAGTTTTCGGCCCTCGCACTTTCACCCACAACCAGTACAGTCAGTGACTTGCGGGTATGCGCCGCCATATCCGCAGAGCGTTTCGCGTCCTCGCCGAGTTTCACGAAAGGGCGTCGGGCAGACATGACCTGCTCATTCAGATACCCCACCGACGCGCCAATATAGTTACTGGGCACCACCATCAGGCGCAATTCGTGATGATTGCGAAACAGCGAAGAAAGCCCTTGGTAGTTGGCCAATGCAGCGCCACCAACTGCAAGACTGCAGACAACGCCCACGACCAGTTTACTGAACAGGTCGCGGTGCCAGCGGCGGTAATTGATCGGGGTTTTCCACAACAGCAGCGACGGCAGGATGCCCAGTAAAAGGAGGTAGGCAATCAGTTTCAGCGACAGCAGCCCCTGCACTTCAGTAGCGTTGGTTTCCGCAAAGTTGCGAAACATGCCCGCGTCGATCATTACGCCGTATTCGCCCATGAAGTAGGCGACTCCCGCACTGATCATGAACATCAGCATCAACACAGGCTTGAAAACGCGCCTGAACGCCACGAGCGTCAGGCATAGATTGAATACACAGAAGAGCATGACGCCGAACGCCACGCGCATGGCGATGCCTTTGGTGTCGGAACTGGTAATTGCAAACAGATGCTGCCAGAGATTGAAATTAAAAAACGACAGTAAAAAAAAGCTGGCCAGTAACGTGACGGCCTCTGGTCTGACACTTCTGATTTTCGGCATCGCACTCTGCTTATCTGATTGATATGTACCGGGTGAAGCATCAACGAGGCAACGTCCCCAATCGGGCGGACTGTAAGCAGCGCCCTATCAATTTTATGTGAAAAGTGTGCGAACACTGGGTTGGATTAATATTATTTCACGGCGAGACAGGCAGGATTCAGGCAAACCGCTGATTCCCCTCATAAAACGCCCCCGCAAGCAGGCTTGCGGGGGCGTGTTTGGTCTTCTTCAGCCAATCAGACTGAACGACGACGGTAGGCACGGTAATCGGGCAGCCAGAAGTTGCGCTCGATGGCGGCCAGCAACACTTCTTCGGTGGTTTCCAGCGCCAGACCTTCGGCCTGGGCCTCTTTGGCGACTGCCAGCGCGATCTTGCGGCTGACCTGCTGGATTTCCTTGAGCGGCGGCAGCACCGCGTCACCCTGCCCTGTCACCATCGGTGAGCATTCGGCCAATGCGTTGGAGGCGGCCATCAACATACGGTCAGTGATGCGGGTGGCCTTGCAGGCTACTACGCCCAGACCGATGCCAGGAAAGATGTAGGAGTTGTTGCACTGAGCGATATGCACGGTGCGGCCATTGATTTCAACCGGAGCAAATGGACTGCCCGTAGCGACCAATGCGTTGCCGTCGGTCCAGCGCAGAATTTCTTCCGGCGTGGCTTCGACCTTGGAGGTCGGGTTCGACAATGGCATCACCAGCGGCTTGGCGCAGTGCTTGTGAACTTCACGGATGACCTGCTCGGTGAACAGCCCACGCTGGCCCGATACACCGATCAATACCGTGGCGCCAGCGTGGGTGACCACGTCGAGCAGCGTCGGGAACGTCTCGGAGCCGGCAATCCAGCCAGACACGTCGGCAGTCTTCTGCGCCAGACGCTTCTGGAAATCGAGCAGGTTGTCCATGCCATCGGTCAACAGGCCGAAGCGATCCACCATAAAGATGCGCTGACGGGCTTCGCTTTCGCTCAGGCCTTCGATCTGCATCGCCGCGATGATGTGTTCGGCGATCCCGCAACCGGCGGAACCTGCGCCAACGAACACGACTTTCTGCTGCCCGAGGCTTTCACCCTTGGCCTTGCAGGCCGCCAGCAAGGTGCCCACGGCAACCGATGCGGTGCCCTGGATGTCGTCGTTGAAGCAGCAGAGTTCGTCGCGGTATTTCTCCAGCAACGGCATGGCGTTGGACTGGGCGAAGTCTTCGAACTGCAACAGCACGTCCGGCCAGCGGCGCTGAACGGCATCGATGAACAGGGCGATGAAGTCTTCGTATTCCTTGCCCGACACACGCTCGTGACGCCAGCCCATGTACATCGGGTCGTCGAGCAGTTCACGGTTGTTGGTGCCCACGTCGAGGACGATCGGCAACGTGTAGGCCGGGCTGATGCCACCGCAGGCGGTATAAAGCGACAGCTTGCCGATCGGGATGCCCATGCCGCCAATGCCCTGGTCGCCCAGGCCGAGAATGCGCTCGCTGTCGGTGACCACGATGATCTTGATGCGGTCCTTGGTGGCGCTGCGCAGGATATCGTCGATGCGGTCGCGTTCAGGGTAGGAGATGAACAGACCACGGTGCGTGCGGTAGATCTTGGAGAATTCCTGGCACGCTTGGCCAACCGTCGGCGTATAAATGATCGGCAGCATCTCGTCCAGATGCGAGTCCAGCAGCCGGAAAAACAACGTTTCGTTGTTGTCCTGAATCGAACGCAGGTAGATATGTTTGTCCAGATCGGTCGCGCACTGCTTGTACTGACTGTAGACCCGCGTGACTTGCTCTTCGATCGTCTCTACGTTCTGCGGCAGCAGCCCGATCAAATTGAATTCGACCCGCTCTTGCGGGGTAAAGGCACTGCCCTTGTTCAGCAGGGGCATTTCCAGCAGTGAAGGTCCTGCATAGGAAATATACAAAGGTCGCGAAGTGTTGGTCATTTTTTCTGATCGCCTTTTTCGTCTACTCGTTGATTCTGTGCGTCGACCGGGGCGGGCAGCCTGGCGTTTTCTTCTTTTTCTTTATGTGCCAGTTCTTTCAGGCCATACCGGACAGGATTCGGTGTTTCAAGTCAGGGCCACATCTTACCCGCCTGAAGGCCGATTGCGGCATTTTGTCGCGCAGAGAATGGCAAGATGATGCTACCGATTCAACAAACAGACATGCTTTAACGCCTTGCACGAAGAGGGCGCGGACGGGCATCTTTACCGCTCATTCGTTGATTGCGAGACCAGCATGCCTGACCATAAGCCCTTCGCCGCCTTTCTGTTCGACATGGATGGCACTCTGCTCAACTCCGTGATTGCCGCCGAACGGGTGTGGGCGAAATGGGCACAGAAACACGGGCTGGATGTGGACAGCTTCCTGCCGACCATTCATGGCGTAAGAAGCATCGATACGGTCCGTAAGCAGAATATTGAAGGGATCGACGTGCAGCAGGAAGCGGAAGCCATTTCCCAGGCCGAGATCGAAGATGTGGACGGCGTGGCCGCAATTGAAGGCGTGGCTGAGTTCCTGGCCTCGTTGCCCGCCAATCGCTGGGCAGTGGTCACCTCCGCCCCACTCGCCCTGGCGAAGGCACGCATGAAAGCTGCAGGCCTGGCCCTGCCTGATGTCGTCATCACCGCCGAGGATGTGACGAAGGGCAAGCCTGCGCCGGATGGCTTTCTACTCGCGGCACAGCGGCTGGGTGTCGAGCCCGGGCAATGCCTGGTGTTCGAAGACGCGCCGGCCGGCATTGCGGCAGGCAAGGCTGCGGGAGCCAGCGTGGTAGTGATCACGGCGGCCCATCTGCATCCCTACCAAACACAGGATTGGACCCTGCCCAATTATCTGGGGTTGAAGGTCAGGGTCGAGAACGGACAACTCACTCTGGCTTCCTGAAATGTGCAGCGGGTCGGATCACTGAACGAAAACACTGAACCATCGTTTTCATTAGCTGTTCAGAAATATCGAATATGAGAGTATTTGATTATTGGAGACATACATGTCCCCCCCGAAAAATCACACATTCATGAGCAATCTTGCGTTCTTCGACCTTCTGCTTGAGCAATTCAGAGGCACCGAAGGCGAACTCCCCATGGCAACGGAGTACCTGAGTCAGGCGATCACTGAAGACAACCCTGCCCACAAAGCCGCGCTCATCCGGATTGCCAAGGAAAAAATCAAGAATGCACGGGTTCTTGCCTCGATTCTGCTGGAACTGGCCAAAGGTCAAACGTCGAACCTTTCCGGCGTACCTGAAAATGCAGATTTCGGTGCCTTGCTAACGGCAAAGGGTATTGCCAGCAACACACTGGAAACGACCGAGGCTTCGGCAAAGCAGATGGATGACGACACTCGGAAGCCTTCCAGGACGGTGCGCGATGCGAAAGAGCTCGATCATTATCTGCGCTCGAACATTGCCACAGAAGAAAGGCAGATAGCCGTGTACGAGCAACTTACGTCACTCACTTCAGACAGTCACTTCATCAGAGTCTTGAGTCAAGCCAAACGACGTCAGATGAAGCATCTGAATGAATTCGAAGCGATGCTGAAGAGCATCAAACGCTGAGCGATCCATCACCAGAGGCCCCGAGGTTGCCGGGGCGGAGTGCACTCTGTATGAGAACGCTGAAAAGCACTATTTCTTCGCAATCAAGCCGATGGTAAATCCATCTACCGCTGCGATCCTGCCTCGCCACAACACCCCGGATTCACAAATCGGATTGCCGTCGCTTGAGTAGGTCTGACAGTCCTTCAGGTGGATGAAATGAAATGCGGGTGTGTCTTCAGACGAGTCGCCCGGCTTGAATGACAGGATCATCTCCTTCATGGACGCGTCGGCACCGTTCGAGAACTGGGTGAACGGGGCGGAAATATCCTCGGCCAATTGCTCGAAATACGCATCATGGGAAATGAGATTACCTGACACAAGATTGCCACCGACCGTCAGAGTGACGCCCATTTCGACTTTGGTATTGGCGACAAACTTGACCAGCCACTGCAGCAGCCAATCAATCTGCTTGCCCTGCCACTTGATCTGGGCAATGACATCATCGTGATTCTGGTTGGGAGAAGGTTGCGCTTGTTCGATTTGATCGACGTCCGACATCTGAAAGCTCCTGGCTTCACATAACGTGAACCCAAGGTATAGATCACATCGGCTGAAAGCGAAACCCGTTCAACGCGTAATTCCTCTTTGCATCGCCACACATCACGTGTTGCTTGAATTGGCGAGACGAAAAATCACATCGGGACAGTTTCGAGACTCATTTTTCCTGCAGGTGCACAACCGGGACTTCAGCCAAAACCTGTGAAAATTAACTGCGACGCAATGTCGCATTCAGGTATCGTTTGGTAAATTGCAACAAATTGTATCAGTGCCTGCCAGGGAGGCCTTGGCCAGAATCCGAATAGAACCGATTGATAAAGGGGGTCCGTGTTGGATCTGTCGTCCGCTGCCTGGGTGTTTCACGATACCCGTCTTATTGTCTGCTGCCTGATTGCAATCGCCACGATCATCGTGCTGATCAGCGCTACCAAACTTCCGCCTTTTCTGTCGATACTGGTCGGTACGTTCATCGCCGGAATAGGCGCCGGGCTGCCCGCCGAAGCCGTTGCCAAAGCGTTCAGCAAGGGCGCGGGTGGTATTTTGGGCGAGGCTGGCATCATCATCGCGCTGGGCGCCATGCTCGGTGCGCTGATGGCCGAATCCGGTGCTGCGGACCGCATCGCATCTACCCTGCTGGGGCTGGGCAAGGGCAAGACATTGCCGTGGGTCATGGCGCTGGTAGCGATGGTCATCGGTCTGCCGTTGTTCTTCGAAGTCGGCCTGGTGATGATGGTGCCGATCATCTTCGTCATGGCGCGCCAGTCGGGTCAGCCACTGCTGAAAATCGCCATCCCGGCGCTGGCCGGCATGACGACACTGCATGCGCTGATGCCGCCCCATCCCGGTCCCTTGATCGCAGTCAGTGCCTTGCACGCCGATCTGGGGCTGACCATGCTGCTGGGGCTGTGCGTTGCAATCCCCGCGGTCATTCTTGCAGGGCCTCTTTACGGAAACTGGCTGTCAAAGCGCATGCACATCGAAGAGCCTGCCGATCTGGGCAAGCTGTTCAGCGCCAGGCCTGACGTCAGCCGCCAGCCTGGCTTTGGCATGTCGCTGCTGATCATTCTGCTGCCGGTGATTCTGATGCTTGGCAGCACGCTTGCCAAAGTGGCAATGGAGCCTGAAAGCAACGTTGCGCTGACCTTGAAGTTTCTCGGCGAACCACTCGTTGCACTGAGCATCGCGGTGCTGGCGGCAACCGTGTGCCTGGGCTGGGCCAATGGTCTTTCCCGCGAACATGTCGGCGGCACATTGCGTAAAAGCCTGGCGCCGATTGCCGTGTTGCTGCTGACCATCGGTGCCGGTGGTGGCCTCAAACAAACGTTGCTGGATGCCGGGGTCAGCCAGACCATCAGCAAGGTGGCCGAAGGTGCACACATGCCATATCTGTTGCTGGCCTGGCTGATTGCCGTCGCGCTTCGTCAGGCCACTGGTTCCGCCACGGTGGCGACCACTACGACAGCAGGTATCCTGGCCCCAATGATGGCCGGGCTCGCCCCTGTCGAAGCCTCGCTGGTAGCGCTGGTGATTGGCGCAGGCTCGGTGTTCTTCTGCCACGTCAACGATGCAGGCTTCTGGATGGTCCGCGAATACTTTGGCCTGCAACTGAAGCAGACACTGTGGGTCTGGTCGGTACTGCAGACCATCGTGTCAGTGGTCGGGCTGGTGGGCACGTCGCTGCTGTGGCATTGGTTGACGTGAAACGTAACGGTATGCGGCCTCGATGACGGGAATTTCCTGACATATGACATACCGTGTCGACTGTGTCCGCTGCGCGCTTGCGCTGTGTCAGACGGACAGAAGCCTGTCATGCCCACCCTGTTGATACTCCCTGGGCGTGCAGCCGAACTCGCGGCGGAACACGGTGTGCAGGTATTGCGCCGAGGTGAAGCCGCAGTCGCGGGCAATGTCGGCAATGGCTGAATCGGTGTTCTCCAGCCCGCTGGCCGCTGCGGCAAGTTTGAAGCGCAGGATCTCGTCGTGAACGCTGCAGCCCCGAACCTTGCGAAAGTGTGATTCCAGCGAAGAGCGCGAGATTCCAACATAGGCTGCCACTTGCGCAGTCTTGATGCCCTGACACGCGTATTGGCGGATGAACAGCAGCGCCTGCATCACATAGGGGTCGCCCAGCGGTTGGTGCAGACTTGAAGCCTGCACGTTGATCGCATCGGGCGGTATCAGAATCTGCGTCCCGGCGGACGGCATGCCGTGCAGCATCTGATGCAGCAGGTGCGCGGCGGTCCGCCCCATGGTTTCGGTGCCCTGAATCACCGAACTCAGCGGAACTCGGGTCAGCGTGCGGGTCAGGGGGTCATTGTCGATACCGATCAACGCCACCTGCTCCGGCACGGCAATGCCGGCCGTCAGACAGGCTTGCAGCAACTGCCGGGCCCGGGCGTCACTGACGGCGATGATGCCGATAGGCTTGGGCAGGCTTTGCAGCCAAGCGATCTGCTGCTCGACGGCGCTGTCCCAGAGCGGTGCGCTGGTGCCCATGCCGCGATAGATATCGACGTTTAAACCATCACGCTGCAGCAACCTGCGAAAGGCCTTCTCCCGCTCCTGCGCCCAGCGATTGGCCTGCGATTCGGGCAGGCTGAAACAGGCAAAACGGGTCAGTCCGGCTTCTATCAAATGCTCATAGGCCAGCTTCATCAGGGCGTCGTTATCGGTGGCGACGTAGGGAATGCCCTTCGGATATGCCCGGTCGTCCTGATAACTGCCGCCCACCGCGACCACCGGTAACCTGATGCCAGCCAGCGCCTCGCCGATCAAGGGATCGTCGAAATCGGCAATGATCCCGTCACCCTGCCAGCGCTCGATCCCGCGCAGACGACATAGGAAGTCCTCCTCAAGGAACAGGTCCCAGGACGCACGGGTGCTGCTCAGGTAATTGCCGATGCCGCTGATGATGCCGCGGTCGTAGATCTTGCTGCCATTGAACAGCAGCGCGATGCGGTGAACGGGAGGGACAGTTTTCATTGTTTTTACACTGCGTTATTAAACAGCGCGTTTAACGACAGCCTAGGCGTGCAGGACGCGAATCTCAACTCAAAATCGCACTGCCGGTTGGTGACTTTCATAATCAACGGCGACAGGGCCGTTGCTAGTATCGGGGAACCGCCAAGAACAATAAGGAACACGCCCATGTCGTATTTCCCCACTGTCGACAGGATCGTCTACGAAGGTCCTGCCAGCGATTCGCCGTTTGCCTTCCACCACTACGACGCCGACAAGCTGATCCTCGGCAAGCCCATGCGCGAGCACCTGCGCATGGCGGTCTGCTACTGGCACACCTTCGTCTGGCCAGGCTCCGACGTGTTTGGTGCCGGCACCTTCAAGCGCCCCTGGCAGCAGGCCGCAGGTCCAATGGAGCAAGCCATCGGCAAGGCTGAAGCGGCCTTCGAGTTCTTTTCCAAACTGGGCATCGACTACTACTGCTTCCACGACACCGACGTGGCGCCGGAAGGCCACTCGCTGAAGGAATACCGTAACAACTTCGCACAGATGATCGATCACCTGGAGCGCCACCAGGAAGAAACCGGCATCAAACTGCTGTGGGGCACGGCCAATTGCTTCAGTAATCCACGCTTTGCCGCCGGTGCCGCCAGCAACCCCGACCCTGAAGTATTCGCCTTCGCCGCAGCTCAAGTGTTCAGCGCCATGAACGCCACCCAGCGCCTGAAAGGCTCCAACTACGTGCTGTGGGGTGGCCGCGAGGGCTACGAAACCCTGCTCAACACGGACCTGAAACAGGAACGCGAACAACTGGGCCGTTTCATGCGCATGGTGGTCGAGCACAAGCACAAGATCGGTTTCAAAGGCGATCTGCTGATCGAACCCAAGCCGCAGGAGCCGACCAAACACCAGTACGATTACGACAGCGCCACGGTGTTTGGCTTTCTGCAGCAGTTCGGTCTGGAGAACGAGATCAAGGTCAACATCGAAGCCAACCATGCGACCCTCGCCGGGCACAGCTTCCATCATGAAATTGCCACAGCGGTCTCGCTCGGGATTTTCGGCAGCATCGACGCCAACCGCGGCGATCCGCAGAACGGCTGGGACACGGATCAGTTTCCCAACAGTGTCGAAGAAATGACCCTGGCCACGTACGAGATTCTGAAAGCTGGTGGCTTCAAGAATGGCGGCTTCAACTTCGACTCCAAGGTTCGTCGCCAGAGCCTGGATGAAGTGGATCTGTTCCATGGCCATATCGCGGCCATGGATGTCCTTGCCCTTTCGCTGGAACGTGCAGCCGCGATGGTACAGAACGACCAGCTTCAGAAATTCAAGGATCAGCGTTACGCAGGCTGGCAGCAGCCGTTGGGCAAAGCCGTGCTGGCGGGCGAGTTCAGCCTTGAGTCGCTGGCCCGGAAAGCTTTCGCCGACGAACTGAATCCTCAGGCGGTCAGCGGTCGACAGGAGATGCTGGAAAACGTGGTCAACCGGTTCATCTACCGCTGACCAAAGGCCGCAAGCGCCAGACCTTGGAGAGTCGGCAGGCCGGGCGAAGCGGTTACATTCCCGCGACAATTCTCTGCTCGCAGGGCCACGCGACTCTCTACAGTTCTACCGGCAATTCGTTAAACGTCAGGCAGTGTCTTCAAACAACAATAAAAGGACGCACCACCATGAAAAAGCTACGACTCACGTTACTCGCCAGCGCGCTGGCTCTGCTTTCGCTTCCCGCCATGGCCGACTCGGCCAATCCGAAAATCGGTTTTTCCATCGATGACCTGCGCCTTGAACGCTGGTCACGAGACCGTGACTACTTTGTCGCAGCCGCAGAGAAGATGAACGCCAAGGTCTATGTGCAATCGGCCGACGCCAACGAGCAGAAGCAGATTTCACAGATCGAAAACCTCATTTCCCGCGGCGTCGACGTGATCGTCATCGTGCCGTTCAACGCCACCGTGCTGACCAACGCCGTGGCCGAGGCCAGGAAAGCCGGGATCAAGGTGGTGTCCTATGACCGACTGATCCTCAACGCCGACATTGATGCCTATATCTCCTTCGATAACGAAAAGGTCGGCGAGATGCAGGCCAGCGGTGTGCTGCAAGCCGCGCCGAAGGGCAACTATTTCCTGCTCGGTGGCGCACCCACCGACAACAACGCCAAGATCCTGCGCGAAGGCCAGATGAAAGTGCTGCAACCGGCCATCGATAAGGGCGACATCAAGATTGTCGGCCAGCAATGGGTCAAGGAATGGAACCCGACCGAAGCCTTGAGCATCGTCGAAAACGCCCTGACCCGTAACAACAACAAAATCGACGGCATCGTCGCCTCCAACGACGCCACTGCCGGCGGTGCCATTCAGGCCCTCGCCGCGCAGAAACTGGCGGGCAAGGTGCCCATCTCCGGGCAGGACGCCGACCTGGCAGCGGTCAAGCGCGTGATCGACGGCACCCAGACCATGACCGTCTACAAGCCGCTCAAACTGATTGCCTCGGAAGCCGCCAAGCTCTCCGTGCAACTGGCGCGTAACGAAAAACCGACCTACAGCTCGCAGTACGATAACGGCAACAAGAAGGTCGACACCATCCTGCTCACGCCAACCCCACTGACCAGGGACAACATCGACCTGTTGGAGAAGGATGGCTTTTACACCAAGGCGCAGATCGCCGGGCAATGACCGATCAGGCTTGCCTGAATGCCTGAGGATGAACCGCAGGACTGGATGAGACCGGTCCTGCGATACGTCTTGTGCTGCCTCTGTGTGAGTGCCTCGCCATGTCCGACTATCTGCTGCAAATGAACGGCATCGTCAAAACCTTCGACGGCGTCAAAGCCCTGAACGGCATCGACATCAAGGTCCGGGCCGGAGAATGTGTCGGCCTGTGCGGCGAAAACGGTGCCGGTAAATCCACGCTGATGAAAGTCCTGTCGGCGGTCTATCCCTTCGGCACCTGGGAAGGTGAAATTCTCTGGGACGGCCAGCCGCTCAAGGCGCAATCGATCAGCGAAACGGAAGCCGCAGGCATCGTCATCATCCATCAGGAACTGACTCTGGTGCCTGATCTGTCGGTCGCTGAAAACATCTTCATGGGCCATGAACTGACCCTGCGCGGCGGACGCATGAACTACCCGGCGATGATCCATCGCGCTGAGGCCCTGATGCGTGAACTCAAGGTGCCGGACATGAACGTGGCGCTGCCGGTTTCGCAATACGGTGGCGGTTACCAGCAACTGGTGGAAGTCGCCAAGGCGCTGAACAAACAGGCGCGGCTGCTCATTCTTGACGAACCCTCCTCGGCCCTGACCCGCTCGGAAATCGAGGTGCTGCTGGACATCATTCGCGACCTGAAGGCCAAGGGCGTGGCGTGCGTTTACATCTCCCACAAGCTCGATGAAGTCGCTGCGGTATGCGACACCATTTCGGTGATTCGCGATGGCAAACACATCGCCACTACCGCGATGGCGGACATGGACATCCCGAAAATCATCACCCAGATGGTCGGCCGGGAAATGAGCAACCTCTACCCCACTGAACCACACGAGGTGGGTGAGGTGATGTTCGAAGCACGCCACTTCACCTGCTACGACGTCGACAACCCGAAACGCAAACGGGTCGATGACATTTCATTCGTGCTCAAGCGTGGCGAGATTCTGGGCATTGCCGGGCTGGTCGGTGCCGGACGCACGGAACTGGTCTCTGCGCTGTTCGGCGCCTATCCCGGTCGCTACGAAGGCGAGGTCTGGCTGGAAGGTCAGCAGATCGACACGCGCACGCCACTCAAATCGATCCGCGCCGGGCTGTGCATGGTCCCGGAAGACCGCAAGCGTCAGGGCATCATTCCTGATCTGGGCGTGGGCCAGAACATCACCCTCGCCGTGCTGGACAGCTACTCGAAGATGACCCGCATCGACGCCGAAGCCGAGTTGGGCAGCATCGACCGGGAAATCTCGCGCATGCACCTCAAGACCGCGAGCCCGTTCCTGCCGATCACCAGCCTGTCCGGCGGCAATCAGCAGAAAGCCGTGCTGGCCAAAATGCTGCTCACCAAACCCCGCGTGCTGATTCTCGATGAGCCGACTCGGGGCGTCGATGTCGGTGCCAAATACGAGATTTACAAACTGATGGGCGCGCTGGCGGCTGCAGGTGTGTCGATCATCATGGTGTCCTCGGAGCTGGCCGAAGTGCTGGGCGTCTCCGACCGCGTACTGGTGATCGGCGAGGGCCAGTTGCGTGGCGACTTCATCAATCAGGATCTCACCCAGGAACAGGTGCTCGCCGCCGCGCTCAGCCACCCCGACGGCCATAACAATAATGATCGGAAGACCGCGTAGATGAATCAGGTCAAACAGCTCTTTTCCCGCTACAAAATGCTCGCACTGGTCATCGCCGTGGCGATCATCTGGCTGTTTTTCAGTTGGCAGACCGAAGGCGGCTTTCTGACCCCGCGCAACCTGTCCAACCTGCTGCGGCAGATGTCGATCACCGGCATCCTCGCCTGCGGCATGGTGCTGGTGATCATCAGCGGCGAGATCGACCTGTCGGTAGGCTCGTTGCTCGGCCTGCTGGGCGGGCTGGCGGCAATTCTCGACGTGATCTATCACATACCGCTGCTCGCCAACCTGAGTATCGTCGCCCTGTGCGGACTGATGATCGGCCTTGCCAACGGCTACATGACCGCCTACCTGCGCATTCCGTCGTTCATCGTCGGCCTGGGCGGCATGCTGGCGTTCCGCGGCATTCTGTTGGGCATCACGGGCGGCACCACCATCGCGCCGGTCTCGCCGGAGCTGGTCTATGTCGGCCAAGGTTACCTGCCGCATGCTGTCGGCACCGGCCTGGGCATCGTGCTTTTTGCCCTGACTCTGTTCCTCACCTGGCGACAACGCCGTAACCGCGCCCTGCACGGCCTTGCCGCCCACTCGATGGTTCGAGACGCCACCCGCGTCGTGCTGATCGGCGCCGTGCTGGCCGGGTTCGTCTACACCCTCAACAGCTACGACGGCATCCCGGTGCCCGTGCTCCTTCTGCTGGTTCTGCTGGGCGTGTTCAGCTACGTCACCAGCCAGACCGTATTCGGCCGCCGCGTCTACTCGGTGGGCAGCAACATGGAAGCCACACGCCTGTCCGGCATCAACGTACAGGCCGTCAAACTGTGGATCTTCGGCATCATGGGCGTCATGTGCGCCCTCGCCGGCATGGTCAACACCGCCCGCCTCGCCGCCGGCTCGCCCTCCGCAGGCAACATGGGCGAACTCGATGCCATCGCCGCCTGCTTCATCGGCGGCACCTCCATGCGCGGCGGCTCCGGCACGGTCTACGGCGCGCTGCTGGGGGCGCTGGTCATCACCAGCCTGGACAACGGCATGTCCATGCTGGATGTGGACAGCTATTGGCAGATGATCGTGAAAGGCAGCATTCTGGTGCTGGCGGTGTGGGTGGATGTGAGCACGCGGACGGGGCGGCGGTGAGGGGTGTCTAAGCTGTTCGGACCTCGTTCAGGAGTTCGGGGTGTCGATCCAGCAGTCTTAAAAGCTTGATCAAAGAAAGGGGCGGTTTCGTCTTGCCGTTTTCATAGCGTGAAAAAGCATTGACACCACCGCCGAAAATTTCCGCTGCCTCGCGTTGATCAAGCGCCAGCTTCTTGCGAACCGTGGTGATGAACGCAGGGTCCACAAGCGATGCGTTCACCTGCCTGTTGAACTCAAGCATCGCATTGCTGACCCGTGTGGATTCGAACGAAGCCAGGACAACCTCGCCACACGCAGGGCAATAATCGCCCGTCACCAGAGGAATCAACGTCGATTCGGTTTTGTACGTGTATGGCATATCACGTCTGTCATGCATCAGCTCTGTAGCGCCACAGGATGGGCATTTCATGTTCACAGCTCCTTGAAGGACACGATGAGCACATCATCAATGACCGTCAGTTTCAGATAGATCTCACCCGCAACCGTCTTGCAACGATAAACGTCCTGCCAGATCCGATGGTCCGCATGCGTTGTCATGCTTTTGTAGAAGTCCGATGGCACCAACGCTCCGGCGATCGCGACAATTTCGTCAAAATCGAAACCTAGCGCCGCGCCCCCCATCAGAGCTGAACGCGTTGAGCGCACCTTACCGGCTTCAATCAGGCTTCTGACGACCGTTAGTTTGCAGTGAGGTGTCCTTTTCTCGATGCTCAAAAAATTAACCTACTTGGTTTAAATTGGCAAGTAGGTTAATTGAGATGACTCGCGCAGGCTACGCGGGGTTTGTAGCCGTGACAGAGGTTTTCGAGGTTTACGATGAATGCAGCCTAAACGATGCTGTTGCAGTTCTTACGCCTAGACAGAACCAGCAGTAGTGGCAACTTGAGATCATCAACATAAACCTGTTAGCTTAGAGCGAATGGAATCAGGAGACGTGCTAATCGTTACCAAGCTGGACCGACTTGGCCGCAACGCAATGGACGTGCGTCAAACGGTTGAACATCTGGCGGCAACTGGCATCCGTGTTCACTGCCTCGCCCTTGGCGGTGTAGACCTTACAAGTGCAGCGGGCAAGATGACAATGCAGGTTCTGGGAGCAGTAGCGGAATTCGAACGTGACCTGCTGATCGAGCGTACGCAGTCTGGGTTAAAGCGTGCGAAGGCAGGGGGAAAGAAGCTGGGCAGGCCTGAGGCGAAGGCCACGACTAAAGCAGTGTTGGAGCAGAGAGCGCTCAACAAGACGCAGGTGGAGGTCGCCGAGGCGCTTGATATCGGTATCGCTACAGTAAAGCGGCATTGGAACAAGGCATAAGACAGCGGTTTGGCCCTAGCGGCTTTCAGCGGCCTTTGAGCTCATATTTCGCCAAAGCGTTACGCGTTACCAGTCCCCGGAAATTAGGGGCATCAAAGAGCCCCCCCAATTGGTATGGTTTCAGCGAGTCTCCACATACCGTTCTGTATATTTCGCTCGCAATCTCAACTCCGTGGACCAAGACTGGAAAGTCTCGATTTTGGAACGGGATAGGCCTGCCATTTTCGGACCTTTTACGTACTGAGCGCGCACACACCTTTCTGGTTGTTTACCTCGGTACAGACAGTACAACATGGTGGTGGATTCCCTCCACGACACGCCCTATGAATAGGCGAATGTCAGCAACATCTGATTGCGTGATCGGCCATCTTTGCCCCGGATAGCTTGGCGACATATCAGCTTCATGAGCAATCTTGTTGCGCCTATCCACAATCAATCGAAGCCTCTCCTTGACATCCTTATCTGCAATGTAACTCCCAACCACTTCCCATAGTTTAATATCGGAAAAAAGCCTAACTGCATCAGCAATCTTGTCCGGCTGTTGAAACGAGAGAAAACTGTGCCTCTCTCGCACGTCAGCCTCAAACCAATCAAATGTCGTTGACTGGATACCCCCAAGCATTGCCCCGACTGAGACGCGATACTTTTCAAAAGCAGACGTTGAAGGGCGATGGCCTTTAATAACTTCTATCATGCCCGCAACGGTAAGCTCGTGAATGTAGAAGTCCAGTGCACTTACAGCGAGGACCACCTGAGCTCTAAGCAAGTCACTCGAATCTATTGCTGACGTCGTTAGCGATTGCAGAGCACTATAAAGCCCACCTAGGTGCTCTACTCGTACCAAACTCTCGCGAGCGGCCTCAAGGGCTTTCTGCATATTCAGTCAGCGAGATAATCCTATCAGCTGCCTCCGAAAAGAGAGTACCAAACTTCAACATAGATCTCTTTGTCCGCTCAAGCACAATGCCCGTCTGCTCTAACTGCTCATCGCTTAACGCGTAGACCGGCACCTTATGCTTCTGGGATAGCGCAATAAGGCCATTGAAGTCGGACATCTGGAGTAGCGGCTCTCCCGGCTCCACCCCTATGGACGTGTAAGCTTCTGCGTCCATCAGCATCCCACAAGCATCAAGCGCTGGCACAAGCTTAGTCTTAACACCCGCCTCGATCTCGTCAATCCATTTTTGGAAAGCAGCGGACGCAGTAACTCCCTCCCTGACCCTGTACTTCTGAATCACCGTCCCGAGAAACTTCGTCTCGATTACCGGAAATGGGTAAGTAGCTTTTTGCAGAACGTTAGTTGAGTGAGCCTGATTTGCCCACGCCTTCCACTTCGGAAGTACGTTAGACAACGAATCTGTAGCCATAACAGAGAAGTAGTCAGGACTCATGGGGACTAGGAAAAAATCACTAGTCATTAACAGATTCTGATTGATAGGGCCGAGACTTGGACTCATATCTACGATAATATAATCGCAGTCGTACTGCTTAGCGGTCAACTGAAAAAGATGATGAAAGGAGCCGGGGAGATTCTGAAGCGTCACTAACGAGCCGGATAGCTCTTGAGCAATACCCAAGGTGACTTCATACTCTGCTAGCCCTATATGCCCCGGTATTAAATGCAAATTAGGTTGACCTACAATTGCCTCACACTTAACAGGGGTGATTGGAGCAGGACGAGATTCAAAAGCGGGTGCTAAACCATCGCGAATATTCCTTACTCCGTCGGAGTTGTATATCTCCGCAAAATCGTCACTCCCTTTAAAACCTAGTACCATTCCAGTTAGATTGCACTGCGGATCACAGTCAGCGAGCAAGACCTTCTTACCTTTCTGAGCTAGCATCCAGCCCAGATTGAATGCGGTAGTTGTCTTACTTACCCCGCCCTTGTGGTTGAACAGGGAGATTTGAATAGCCAATGAATGTCGCTCCTTGCGTGCTTGGAAGACTGGACCTCCACGATGCTCGTCGAAGTGTCGAGATCTAATGCAGATCAGCCCAGCCAAGCTATCAAAGCGCCATCGCCGCGTCTACCGAAATACGGCCCGCCGAGGTACGTACAATCCCTACGTACAATCCAGAAACGAAAAAGCCCCGCAAGCGCTTGCCTGCGGGGCTTTACTTATAATGGCGGAGAGATAGGGATTCGAACCCTAGGTACCGGTGAAGGTACAACGGATTTCGAATCCGTCCCATTCGGCCACTCTGGCATCTCTCCAACGGCGCGCATCATAACAGCATCGAGGCGTAACGCGAAGCCCTTAGGCCATTTTTTTTCGTGCTATCAAACGCTTGCGTCGTTTTTACAGCTTAAAGCGGTACGCCCAGACGGTTGGCGACTTCTTCGTAGGCTTCGATGACGTCACCGAGGCCCTGGCGGAAGCGGTCCTTGTCCATCTTCTTGCGGGTGTCTTTGTCCCACAGACGGCAGCCGTCGGGGCTGAATTCGTCGCCCAGGACGATTTCGCCGTGGAAGACGCCGAATTCAAGCTTGAAGTCGACCAGTAGCAGGCCTGCGTCGTCGAACAGCTTCTTCAGGACTTCGTTGACCTTGAGCGACAGTTCTTTCATGCGGACCAGTTGCTCGGCGGTGCCCCAACCGAATGCCACGACGTGGGATTCGTTGATGAACGGGTCGCCTTTGGCGTCGTCCTTGAGGAACAGTTCGAAGGTGTACGGATCGAGCTTCGTACCTTCTTCGATGCCCAGACGCTTGACCAGGCTGCCGGCGGCGTAGTTACGCACCACGCACTCGACCGGGATCATGTCCAGCTTCTTGACCAGGCATTCGTTGTCGCCCAGCAGCTTGTCGAATTGGGTCGGAACGCCCGCTTCTTCCAGCTTCTGCATGATGAAGGCGTTGAACTTGTTGTTCACCATGCCTTTACGGTCGAGCTGTTCGATGCGCTTGCCGTCGAACGCCGAGGTGTCGTTACGGAACAGCAGGATCAAGCGGTCGGCGTCGTCGGTCTTGTAAACCGATTTGGCTTTGCCGCGGTAGAGTTCTTCACGTTTTTCCATGATGGGCTCCGCTTGCTAAGTAGTTGGGCTAGGCGATGTGTCGCCAGTCGAGCCCTGAATCTTGATCGGCCAGTTGCAGCCAGTCCGGGTCGCACCCGAGGGTGTCAACAAAACATTGCCGGGCCAGATGCGGCAGGTTGTTCTTGCTGCTGAGATGAGCCAGCACGAGGTGCTGCAAGCTCTGCCATCCCAGTTCGCTCACCAGGTTGGCGGCCTGATGGTTGTTCAAATGTCCCGTTTCACAGCCTACACGCTGCTTGAGAAAGACCGGGTAATGGCCCCGGGCAAGCATGTCGCGGCAGTGGTTGGCTTCGATCATCAAGGCATCCAGGCCGTGATAACGCTGCAGCACGTTCGGGCAATAAGACCCCAGATCGGTCAACAGGCCAAAGCGGCGTCGACCGTCATTGAAGACGAATTGCGTGGGTTCGAGCGCATCGTGCGAGACCGACACCACGTCGATGTCCAGCGCGCCGACCTGCAGTCGCTCGCCACCCGTGAGCAATCCGGCCGCCTCGACCGGCTTGCGCATCCCGCGCAAGGTGCCGCCACTGAGGTAGACCGGCAAATTGTAACGCCGAGACAGCAAACCCACGCCATGCACGTGATCGGCATGCTCGTGGGTCACCAGAATCGCGCTCAATTGTTCGCCGGCGACACCCAGCCGAGCCAGGCGTCGCTCGGTTTCCCGCAGGGAGAAACCGCAATCGACCAACACGTACGTATCGTTGCTTGCGACCAGCGTGCCGTTGCCACGGCTGCCGCTGCCCAGAACCGCGAAGCGCACTTAACCCAGGTTGTCTTGAATAACGCTCAATACGCGGCGGGCAACATCTGCCGGCGCAACGGTATTGATGTTCTTCTCGACCGTGACCTGAACGTTGTCACCCACCTTGCTCAGGCGAACCTGATAGCGCTCGGCGCGTGCATCAATCTCTTCCTTGCTGGTCTTGCTGCCGAACATGCGGCCGAAGAAACCGGGCTCGTTTTCAGGCTTCTGAGCCTTCTCTGCGAGGTTGATGTAGTACAGGCCCAGGCTGCGGTTGATGTCTTCGACACGCCAGTCACCCTGGTCCAGCGCACGGCCTACACTCGACCATGCACGATCCAGATCGGCACCCAGGTTCAGGACCGGGTTGCCGCTGCCGTCTTCACTCAGGGCGACACGGCTCGGGGTGTCAAAGTCACGCGCTGCCAGCAGGGAGATGGAACCGCCCTTCTCGGCGTTGCGGCTCATGCTGGCCAGCAGATCGTCGGTCAGCGCTGCATCCAGCCCCAGGTTGGTGGTGCGGTTCGGGAACGCCACATCGGCAGTGCTGCCTGCAGGACGCTCGACGCTGACCACATAGACTTCACTGGTGTTGCGCTGCACGCCCGGCTCGATACGGACCCGCACTCGGGTTTCCGAGTCGGCCGACACGCCGCTGGCGGTCAGACGCTTGGCCACCGAAGCGGACAATTCGTCGAGGCGCTGCCATGAGGAGCTGAACTCACCGGTCTGCGGACGCTCTTCAGCGATGCGAAAACCGTTGTCCTCGAAGTACTGATGGGCAACCGGCCAGACTTCGGCAGGCTGGCGCTGAGCCAGAATCCAGTGAGCGTCACCGCTCTTCTGCAGACTGAAATCGCTGGACTCGGAGGCGGTTCCCAGCGGCAACGGACGCGGAACGACGTATTCACCGTCCTTCTGCGTGCTGTCGGCGACATTGCGCGGGATCGGCAGCAGCGGGTCAAGGCGCTTGACGCCGGAAACGTCGGCAGGCACCTGCATCGGTGCTGTCTGGGACGCTTGAAGGTAATCACTGCCGCGATCACGGAAATAACCGTCTTCGCCCCAGAGCCAACCGCAACCGCTGGTGCTGGAGATAATCAAGGCAAGTGCAGAAAGTCCGGCCAATCGCTTCATTGCGTAGTGCTTCCTCAATTAAACCAGGACGCCGGACTGGCGCATGGCCTGTCGCAGCGGTTCGTGACAGGCTTCGCTGAGCCAGGTGAGCGGCAGACGGATACCGTCAGGCATCAGACCCATTTCATGCAAGGCCCATTTCACGGGGATAGGGTTGGATTCGATAAACAGTGTGTTGTTGAGCGGCATCAGCTTTTCGTGAATCGCACGGGCCGCTTCGGCATCGCCGCGCATGGCCGCAGCGCACAGATCGCTCATGGCGCGCGGTGCAACGTTGGCAGTGACAGAGATATTGCCCTTTCCACCCAGCAGCATCAATTCGACGGCAGTGGCGTCGTCACCGGAGTAGACCAGGAAATCGCTGCTGACGCCTGCAAGGATGTCACGGGCGCGCTGCAGGTTACCGGTGGCTTCCTTGATGCCGATGATGTTCTTCACGGCAGACAGGCGCACGACGGTCTCTGGCAGCATGTCACAGGCGGTACGGCCCGGCACGTTGTAGAGAATCTGCGGAATGTCGACCGCATTGGCGATATGGCTGAAATGCTGGAACAGGCCTTCCTGGGTCGGCTTGTTGTAGTAAGGCGTCACCAGCAGGCACGCGTCGGCACCTGCGGTCTTGGCGTTGGTGGTCAGTTCGACCGCTTCACGCGTCGAATTGGCGCCCGTACCGGCAATCACCGGAATGCGTCCAGCCACCTGATCGACCACGCGACGGATAACCTCGATGTGTTCGTTCACATCAAGCGTCGCCGACTCGCCTGTGGTGCCGACGGCAACAATGGCGTTGGTGCCCTCTTGCAAGTGGAAGTCCACCAGTTTGCTCAGGCTGTCCCAGTCCAGACGACCTTGTGCATCCATGGGTGTGACCAGTGCCACCATACTGCCCGCAATCATGCAACCGCTCCTGCCGGAAAAAGAGAGCCGTAATGGTACTGGCGCTATCATGCTTGTACAAGCGAAGTACCGCGCTCTGAGCATTCCCCTGAGCGATGGTTTTCGCTACCCTTCGTCCTTTGATCGGTACTGGTCACCTGCGCACCTCGCTCAATCGGTCGAATTTGTCGCCAGAAGCCCCGCCCCAGCGCGTTCCAGCCCAGCCATGGCCAGGCCATGCACGCCAGACGCACCGGGGCTCAGGTCGGTGTCTCGCGCTCTCGATTGTCGAAAAAGCCCCGCAAGACCAAAAAAGTACCGACCGCTCATCGTCTAGGAATGCTGCATGTCGTCCACCCCCACAGTTCGCGAACAATTCCTTGTCATCAGTGCCCTTGGCGCAAACCCCATGGAGCTGACCAACGTCCTGTGCCGAGCCAGCCATGAAAATCGCTGCTCGGTGGTTACCTCGCGCCTGACCCGCCACGGCGAGTGCAGCGCACTGATCCTTCAGGTTGCCGGCAGCTGGGATGCCCTGGCGCGCCTCGAAACCGGCCTGCCGGGCCTTGCCAAGAAGCATGCGTTCACGATCAGCGTCGTGCGCAGCGCCACCTCCGAGAGCCGCCCGGAAGCCCTGCCCTACGTGGCCTACGTCAGCTCGGCGTACCGCCCGGACATCATCAACGAGCTGTGCCAGTTCTTCATCGACCACAACGTCGAACTGGAGAACCTGATCTGCGACACCTATCAGGCCCCGCAGACAGGCGGCACCATGCTCAACGCCACCTTCACCGTCACGTTGCCTGCCGGTACGCAAATCAGCTGGCTGCGTGATCAGTTCCTCGATTTTGCCGACGCACTGAATCTCGACGCGCTGATCGAACCCTGGCGCCCACAAGCACCGATGTAAGGAATCCTCATGGCCGTTGCAGTAGATCAATCCGTTCCCGACTTCCAGGCAGCCGCCACCAGCGGCCAGACCGTCACCCTGTCAGAGCTCAAGGGCCAGCAGGTGGTGATCTATTTCTATCCGAAAGACAACACGCCGGGCTGCACCACGCAGGGCCAGGACTTTCGCGATCATATCGCGCAGTTCCAGGCTGCCAACACCGTCGTGCTGGGCGTGTCCCGCGACAGCCTGAAGACCCACGAGAACTTCAAGGCCAAGCAATCGTTCCCGTTCGAACTGATTTCGGACAAGGACGAAGCGGTCTGCCAACTGTTCGACGTGATCAAGCTCAAGAAGCTGTATGGCAAGGAATACCTTGGCGTCGATCGCAGCACCTTCCTGATCGACAAGAACGGTGTGCTGCGTCAGGAATGGCGTGGAGTGAAAGTGCCGGGTCATGTAGCCGAAGTACTGGCCCAGGCCGAAGCCCTGAACAAGGCTTGATGTGGCCAATCGCTGCGGTGCGCAATGTACCGCAGCGACATTCGCCCGACGCTACAGCAGTGGCGCCACGGTTGGCTCATTGCGCGGCCAGGCATCAAGGACGGCCTTGAACAGGGTCGCCAGCGGAATCGCGAAGAAAATCCCCCAGAAGCCCCACAGCCCGCCGAACAGCAGCACAGCGCAGATGATCGCGACCGGGTGCAGGTTGACCGCCTCGGAGAACAGCAACGGCACCAGCACGTTGCCATCCAGCGCCTGAATGATGCCGTGCACCATCATCAGGTAGATGAACTGATCGCCCCAGCCCCACTGAAACAGGCCGATCAATGCAACAGGCACGGTCACCACCACTGCGCCGACGTAAGGCACGACGACTGAAATGCCTACCAGCATCGCCAGCAGCGCTGCGTAATTGAGCCCCAGCGCGACGAAAGCGACGTAGGTCACGCCGCCGCAGATGAAGATCTCGATCACCTTGCCACGAATATAATTGGCGATCTGGCGATTCATTTCTTCAGCAACGCGATTGAGCAACGCCCTCTCGCGCGGCAGATAACCCCGCGCCCACCGCCCGATCATGCGGCGGTCCTTGAGGAAAAAAAACACCAGAATCGGCACCAGCACCAGATAGATCATGAGGTTGACCACCAGCGGCAGACTCGACAGGGACAGAGTGACTGCCAGTTGGCCGAACTTGCCGATCTCGCCACGAGCCACCTCGATGGCCTGCAGCACCTGCTCATCGGAGACCAGATGCGGATAGCGCTCCGGCAGCAACAGCAGCAGGGACTGCCACTTGGCGAGCATGCCCGGCAGTTCGTTGAACAGTGTAATGAGCTGGTGCCACAGCAATGGCACCAGCACCAGCAGGAACACCAGCAGCGCGCCGATGAACAACGCAAACACGAACCCTACCGCACCCACTTCCGGCACGCGAAAACGCTCCAGAAAATTGACCACGCCCTGCATCAGAAACGCCAGCACCAGCCCGGCCAGGACCGGCGCCAGCATTCCGCCCAGCGTCAGCACCAGGGTAAACGCCAGAAACAACAGAACGGCCAGAACCACGGCTTCTTCGTCAGAGAAGTAGCGTTGCACCCAACCGCGAAGCACATTGAACATCAAACATCCCTTTCAGAAAAATCGCGGCTGATTACGCCTTGCGCAGCCAGTAACGGTAGACTCCCGCTTCCACCTCTTCATGCACAAGCTCATGGCCAGCCAGCCTGGCAAACGTACGGAAATCACGCTGGGAACCAGCATCGGTCGCGATGACTTTCAGCACGGCACCGCTGGCCAGACGATTGAGCTCCATCTTGGCCTTGAGCAGGGGCAACGGACAGTTGAGTCCGCTCGCATCAAGCTCGGCGTCACACGCCTCGGGGCGCGCTACTGGGTCAGACATCGTTTCTCTCCTGGCGGACACATCGAATTACAAAGCTGGCTGCGAAAGGCATCGCTGGCCAGCCAGCAAGAATACCTCACTCTGGTCAGCACGCCATTTAGCCAGCTACAGTACAGGCTCTTCAGAAAAGAGCTCCGTGCATGAATTTTTTGCGTCCCACACTGCTCACGCTCGCCTGCCTGTTTTCCGTACCGAGCATGGCCGATGATCTGCCATCCCTTGGCGACGCGAGTTCTTCCATCGTTTCTCCCGAGCAGGAACACAAACTGGGCCGCGCCTGGCTGGGCCTGCTGCGTGGCCAGGTCAGCCAGCTCTCGGACCCTCAGCTAAAGGATTACGTCGAGACGACGGTCTATCGCCTGGCCGAAACCAGCCAGGTCCAGGACCGGCGCCTTGAATTCATTCTGATCAACAGCCCCCAGCTGAACGCCTTCGCCGCACCCGGCGGGATCATCGGCGTCAACGGCGGCCTGTTTCTCAATGCCCAGACCGAAGGCGAATACGCTTCGGTGCTCGCCCACGAACTCGCCCACTTGTCTCAGCGTCACTTCGCCCGAGGCATCGAGGCGCAGCAGCGCATGCAGGTGCCGGTCATGGCCGCCATGCTGGCCGGTATCGTGATGGCTGCCGCCGGGGCCGGTGATGCAGGCATCGCCGCGATTGCCGGCTCACAGGCTGCGGCCATTCAGGAACAGCGTCGTTTCTCGCGCCAGAACGAGCAGGAAGCCGATCGCATCGGCATCCTCAACCTGGAAAAAGCCGGCTATGACCCACGCAACATGCCGACCATGTTCGAGCGTTTGATGCGTCAGTATCGGTTCGATGCCAGGCCGCCAGAGTTCCTGCTGACTCACCCGGTCAGCGAGTCGCGGATCGCCGACACCCGCAACCGCGCCGAACAGGCCAAACCGGGCGGCAAGGAAGACAGCGTGCTCTATCAGCTGATGCGGGCACGGGTTGCGCTGATCTACGAGGAAACACCGGGCATCGCCGCCAAACGCTTCCGCGCCCAGCTGGTTGAAAACCCGAAATCGGAAGCCGCACGCTATGGCCTGGCCATCGCACAGATCAAGGGCGGTCAGCTCAATGAGGCCCGCGAGAGCCTCAAGCCATTGCTGGAGAAATCCCCGAACGACATCACCTACAACCTGACGCAGATCGAACTGGACATCACCAACAACCGCCTGCCTGACGCGCAGCAACGGGTCGACCGCATGCTGGCGCTGTACCCGAACAACTACCCGCTCAACGATGTGCGTATCGACGTGCTGCTCAAGCAGAATCGCACCGCCGAAGCCGAGAAAAGCCTTGAGGCGCTGCTCAAGACGCGCCCCGACGATCCGGACATCTGGTATGTCGTGGCAGAAACACGCGGTTTGAACGGCAACACGGTCGGTCTGCATCAGGCTCGCGCCGAGTACTTCGCACTGGTGGGTGATTTCCGTCAGGCCATCCAGCAACTGGACTTCGCCAAGCGTCGCTCTGCCAACAACTTTCAGCTGGCTTCACGTATCGACGCGCGGCAGAAGGACCTGATCGAGCAGGAACGCATGGTCAAGGAAATGATGAACTGACCGCACTGCACCCTCAGTCACAGAAACACAAAGCCCGACCTGACAGTCGGGCTTTTCGTTTGCGCGCCAATACACGTCAGGCGTTGCCTGCCTGCTTCATACGCGCCGCTTGGGTGAAATCCAGCATGCGCTGCAACGGGCGTATAGCGTTGGGTATCAGCGCCGGATCGACGAATATCTCGTTGGAGCCCTCTCTCAGGCACTGCAACGTGCGTTCAAGGGTGTTCATCGCCATCCAGGGACAATGCGCGCAACTGCGGCACGCCGCACCATTACCGGCCGTTGGCGCCTCGATGAAGACCTTGTCCGGGCACAGTTGCTGCATTTTGTAGAAGATGCCGCGGTCTGTGGCCACGATAAAGGTCTTGTTCGGCAAGCGTTGCGCGGCGGCGATCATCTGGCTGGTCGAGCCCACGACGTCGGCCAGTTCGATGACGGCCTCCGGTGACTCAGGGTGCACCAGAATCGCCGCGTCGGGATACAGCGCCTTCATGTCCTCGAGCTGCTTGGATTTGAATTCCTCGTGGACGATGCAGGCGCCGTCCCACAGCAGCATGTCGGCACCGGTTTCGCGCTGAATGTAGCGCCCAAGGTGCTTGTCCGGTGCCCAGATGATCTTCTCGCCATTGTCCATCAGGCTCTCGACGATTTCCAGGGCGCAGCCCGAGGTCACCACCCAGTCAGCGCGGGCTTTGACCGCAGCCGAGGTGTTGGCATAGACGACAACGGTACGCTCCGGATGCTGATCGCAGAACGCCGAGAACTCCTCCACTGGGCAACCGACATCCAGCGAGCAGGTCGCTTCCAGCGTCGGCATGAATACCCGTTTCTCCGGATTAAGGATCTTGGCCGTCTCACCCATGAAACGTACACCCGCCACCAGAACCGTGCTGGCTTTGTGGTTATTGCTGAAACGCGCCATTTCCAGCGAGTCAGCCACACAGCCACCGGTTTCCTCGGCCAACGCCTGTATCACCGGATCGCAATAATAGTGCGCCACCAGCACCGCATCCTGCTTCTTGAGCTCGGCTGCGATTTCGGCACGGTAATGGGCCTGCTCTTCTGGGCTCAACGCCTTGGGCTGTTTGGCATCAAGATGCGCTTGTACCAGAAAGCGTTCGGAAATCTGTGTCATGTTCGCGGGACCTGAAGGCGCTAGAGCGCGAGAGGCAAGTTTACACCCGAAAGACAGGCATTAAAAAAAGCCGGCGGCGCTCATTGTGACGAGACCTTCCGGCTTTTGCGCAGGCGGCAGTCCTGCGCATGAAGGTGGGGCCGATTCTAACTTTAAAAAGCTGATTTAACAGCAGTTTTAAAGAGCGCCCGCACAATGAGAATGACTCGTATTTTGTGAAGCGGTATGCCGATCATTCTTAAGAAATCGATCCTTTAAAGGTGCGGAACGACGGTCTTGCAATTACCCGTAATGGGCTCTCCTGAAAATGCCTTGTGAACGAACTTCAGCGAATCGGTCAGCGAGCCGTTTACCGTCCCCGAATGATCCAGTTCGGGATAAAAATGCCATTCGATTCGGCTGCCTGCTTTACAGGCATCAGCCACCAAAGCGGTCTGCTGGTCAACGGAGACGTCGTGATCTCGCCCGCCGGTCCCGATGAAGATTGGAATATCCGACTTCAATGTCGGGTAGACCGACGCGAGGTTTATCAGGTCGAGCACGGGCTTTGGTGAACGCTTGAAACTGTTGTCGAACGTCAGATGATCCGCAATCACTTGCTGTTCGATGGCATGGAGACAGGCGCGCTGGCTGAGTTTGTATGCTGCAATCGCACGCTCGCTCAGGTAGTCGGCAGCTACAAAAGATGGATCGAGCAACGTCCCGGTATTGAGCCTCAACAGGTTATACGAGAACGTCGACGGCGTTGATCCGCCCGCCTTGCTTGATCGTTTGTGCACACCGGCGTAAGGCGTGCCTGTAGCGACCACGCCAACAATACTCAACTCAGGCGCATACGTGCTGGCATAGACCGCCGTGGCGAAAGCTGCACGTCCACCTTGAGACTGACCGAATACCACAACCCGTTTCGAGAGGGGGAAACCGCTGCCCATGACGGCTCGAATGCTGTCGAGAATGTCAAATGCGAGTGGACGAGTCAGCCCATATGGGTGCGGCCCTGGCGTACCAAGCCCCTGATAATCGGTCGCGACCACAGCGTAGCCTTGCGCAAGCCATTGATTCAGGTAACGGGTATCACGCGCGCTTCGCCCTGCGAAAGACGGCGCGCAGACATCGGCACTGCCCACCGTGCCATGTGCCCACGCCATCAGCGGCCAGCCACCCGCCGGCGGATTGCCCTGAGGAATGAACAACGCACCAGAGACGATGACCGGCTCAAGGCCTTCAACGCCCTCGGTGGAGGTGTATAGAAAGCGGATATTTCTGGACGCTTCCTCAAGACTCTGCGAGGCCGCCATTGGCTCGGCGCGCAGCATCTTTCCCGGTACCGCTGGCACGCTTTCGGTCCAGATGTAAAAGTCCGGGACACCGCCATCGCCCACAGAAATGCGATCAACGGCGCCACTGCACCCGCTCTGCAGTGCCATCAGCATCAGCAACACGAACAAAGCGCTCATCAAACGGCACATCGAGCCATGCAGTGGGTACATATCAGCCTCGTCTTCCAGCGCGTTTAAAGCCCATTGATAAAAAAGCCTCCTACCCCTTTCCGGCAACAAAGCCTGTCGACGCTACCGGCTTTTCTGCCCCTCTTCCCATGAAGAAATGTTAACCGGAGACGCGAATTCTTTAAGTTACGCTTATCGACGCACTGACTGCAGGCCCCCCCGCCGACACACTGTATGAAGGTCTGGTCCCGCTCCAAACGGCGATCACGACCTTCTGCGCAGTACATGGATCCGCTAAAACATGAAAAAGATTACCTGCTTACTCACCCTGCTTCTTGCATCCAGCGGAGCAATGGCCGGATCGACGCTTGATGAACAGAATATGGTCTCTTACATCGATAGCCGCCGTGCAGAACAGATAGCGCTACTTGAGCAACTTGTGAACATCAACAGTGGCACCGACAACGCAGCCGGTGTCATACGAGTCGGCAACATCATGAAGCAGAAATTCGAAGCCTTGGGTTTCGACACCCGCTGGCATGAACTGCCGACGGAAATGAAACATGCCGGAAGCCTCGTCGCGCGGCATGAAGGAAACAGGTCTGCAAAACGACTGTTACTGATCGGCCACCTGGATACGGTTTTCCCGGAAAACAGCAACTTCCAGACGTTCACTTACACCGAAGGCGGCAAGAAAGCCAAAGGCCCTGGGGTGATCGACGATAAAGGCGGCATGGTGACAATGCTCTATGCCCTTCAGGCCCTGAAGAGCACCGGTGCGCTCGACACCATGAACATTGTGGTCGTACTGGTCGGCGACGAGGAGTTTGCCGCCAAGCCAACCACCCTTTCAAGAAGCGTACTGATAGACGAAGCGAAAAAAAGCGACATTGCGCTAGGGTTCGAATTCGCTCTGTCGCCCAACCAGTTGGTGACTGATCGCAGAGGCTTGAGCGAGTGGTTTCTGACCAGCACCGGTCTGGATAACCACTCTGCGACCATCTTTCAACCTAAAACCGGCTATGGCGCGGTGTATGAATCGGCTCGTGTGCTTGACGAGATTCGCTCGACGCTTTCCACCGAAGACGGCCTGACCATCAACCCCGGCCTGATGCTTGGCGGCTCTACTGCAAGCGAGGACGTCGCGAGCGGGCAAGGCACGGCTTCCGGCAGAAAGACCACGGTGGCCAAATCAGTGCTCGTGCACGGCGACCTGCGCTTCAAGAACGACGAGCAACGACAATCGGCAGAGACTCGGCTGAAGGAAATCGTCAGCCGCCCGTTACCGCAGACCACCAGCGAAATAACGATCAAGGCGATCATGCCCGTCATGGCCGAACGCGACAGCAACCAAAAATTGCTGGAGGCCTACAGTCGCGTGAGTCGAGACCTGGACGGCCCGGCGCTGGAGTCTGCACCGTCCGCTGACCGGGGTGGAGCAGACGTGTCCTATGTAAACCCTTACGTGAGCGCCAGCCTTGATGGACTGGGTGCCTGGGGCACTGGCGCGCACAGTGAGAACGAAACACTGGACGTGAGCTCTCTGCCGATCGCGACCAAGCGGGCTGCGATTTTCATGAGCCGTTATTGATAACGCGCTTTCGCAGCGTTTGTATTTCGCTCTACGGGCGTCCGGAGCATCGAGCATCCGCGGCGATTCACGCATTCGATGTTTCGAGCGATAGCCACACGTCTTATTTCTCGATTCAGCGTAAACAAAAATTCATTGTGAAAACTACCGAAACGCCTGCACTGTCATGCGTAAACTCCGCCTGCTGATGTGATCTGTCTTTCGTCAAACGCTGGATAAGGGCACTGTCGCATCAGGTACAACCGTACATTCGCCGGTCAATGACTCCATGAAATCCTGACCGACAGAGTCGGCAATCAGAACCGGAGAAATGGTCATCATCGCCACGCAGGGATTGATAAGAATTTAAAAATGATTGCACACACGATACGAAGAATTCTTGCGTTGGCTTTGACATCGGTGGCCATGACAGGATGCGCCATTCCTGAATCCGAAGCGCTGAACAATCCCTCCCATCAACCGACAGCGACACGCCCGTCCACACACTTGAAACTGGACATTTACACCTCCACGAAAATTGACGCGATCCTGAAAGCCCAACAAGAAAGCCTTGAGCCGACAGACCAGAGAGCCAACGCGATTTCAGCGTCTTTCATGGGTACGCCGTATCGCGCCAACATGCTGAAGGGTTCGAACAACGCTGCAGAACAGTTGGTCATTGATTTTAGAGGGCTGGATTGTTTTACCTATCTGGAATACGTGGAAGCGCTGAGAAAATCCTCATCGAAACCGGATTTCGTACACAACCTGATCGAGACCCGTTACAAAAACGGCACCCTCGGTTTTTTGAACCGCAGGCATTTCTTCAGCGACTGGGCGAGCGATAAAGACCACAGCCTGGCAGACGATTTGACTGCTCAGATAAGCCCCCACGCAGTCAGCATCGAAAAGAACCTCAATGCAAAGAGCGATGGGACGTTCTACCTCCCCGGTTTGCCCACAGTCAGGCGCATGATCACGTATATCCCCAGCAAGTTCGTCGACAAAAAAGTGATCAGTCGCTTGCAGACGGGTGATTACATCGGTCTCTACACATCGCTTCCGGGGCTTGACGTGACTCACGTCGGTTTCTTCATAAGAACGGACAAAGGCCCGGTTTTGAGGCATGCCTCGTTGAAAAAAGGAAAGGTGGTCGACCTGCCCTTTCTGGAGTACGTGTCGCAGAAACCGGGAATCATTGTTTACAGATCCAAAATACAAGCTGACTCATCACCTCCCCTCCTGACACATCTCCCGCGGGATGGCGCCAGACATTTACCTATCACGCCTTAACGTTCTTTCTATTAGAAATCTTCGTGAAGAAGGCTAATCTGAGTGGGCGTGGCGAAAGCCGTGTGGTTTTACCCTGATGATAAGAATGCGCTCAAACCTGCGTTGCGCGTTGTGGGCCCGTCTCGCAGCAATCTGTTCACCGCAATGCAACGCAACGTATCCGTGGAGATGGCCTGATCATTGGTCGAGAGACGGGTATGAACGCAGCGCTGTTGAGTTCCATCCCTACTGTCTGAAGTCCCGCGAGTGGACCGGATGGCGGCACGCAATGACAAAAAGGTGTACCAAGCATGTCAACTGAATCGAAATGCCCCTTCAACCATGCTGCTGGCGGCGGCACCACCAACCGTGACTGGTGGCCCAAGCAGCTGAACCTGAAGATTCTGCATCAGCATTCCTCGCTCTCCGACCCGATGGGCGAGAGTTTCGACTATGCCAAAGAATTCAAGAGCCTTGATTTCGAAGCGGTCAAACAGGACCTGCGTGCTGTCATGACTCAGTCCCAGGACTGGTGGCCGGCAGACTTCGGCCATTACGGCCCGCTGTTCATTCGCATGGCCTGGCACAGCGCCGGGACTTACCGTACAGGTGACGGCCGTGGTGGTGCAGGTGCCGGTCAGCAACGCTTTGCACCGCTCAACAGCTGGCCCGACAACGTCAGCCTGGACAAGGCACGTCGCCTGATCTGGCCAGTCAAGCAAAAGTATGGCCGCAAGATTTCCTGGGCTGACCTGATCGTGCTGACCGGTAACGTCGCGCTGGAGTCCATGGGCTTCAAGACGTTCGGTTTCTCCGGCGGTCGTCCGGATGTCTGGGAGCCGGAAGAAGATGTGTACTGGGGCTCCGAAACCACTTGGCTGGGTGGCGAAGAGCGCTACGGCGCGCAGAAGAAAATGCAGCAGCCGGGCGACGGTACGCTGGTGGCCGAGCCTGAAAACCACGCGAACGAAGAAAGCCGCACCGATAAAGGCGAGCGAAATCTGGAAAACCCGTTGGCCGCAGTGCAGATGGGCTTGATCTACGTCAACCCGGAAGGGCCTGAAGGCGTGCCTGATCCGGTTGCGTCGGCGAAGGATATCCGTGAAACCTTCGGCCGCATGGCGATGAATGACGAAGAGACCGTGGCCCTGATCGCTGGCGGTCACGCCTTCGGCAAGACCCACGGCGCAGGCCCCGCCGACAACGTCGGTCCTGAGCCCGAAGCCGCCGGCCTTGAGGAACAGGGATTTGGCTGGAGCAACAAGTTCGGCACCGGCAAGGGTGGCGACACCATTACCAGCGGCCTCGAAGTGACCTGGACGTCGACGCCGACGAAATGGAGCAACGAGTACCTCGAAAACCTGTTTGGCTTCGAATGGGAACTGACCAAAAGCCCGGCTGGCGCGCATCAATGGACACCCAAGAATGGCGCGGGCGCTGGCAAGATTCCTGATGCCCACGACCCGGCCAAGCGTCATGCGCCCAGCATGCTGACGTCGGACCTGGCGCTGCGCTTCGATCCGGCCTATGAGCAGATCTCACGACGCTTCCTGGCCAATCCTGATCAACTGGCCGACGCATTTGCCCGCGCCTGGTTCAAACTGACTCACCGCGACATGGGCCCGCTGGCCCGTTATCTCGGCCCGGAAACACCTGCTGAAGAGTTGCTGTGGCAGGACCCGATTCCGGACGTCGATCACGCGCTGGTAGATGACCAGGACATCGCCGCACTCAAGGCCAAAATCCTCGCGTCGGGCCTTTCGGTCCCGCAGCTGGTTTCAACCGCATGGGCAGCAGCCTCCACCTTCCGTGGCTCGGACAAACGCGGCGGTGCCAATGGCGGTCGTCTGCGCCTGGCGCCACAGAAGGATTGGGCTGTGAACCAGCCTGAGCAGTTGGCAGGTGTCCTGAAGACACTTGAGGGTATCCAGAGCGAATTCAACGCAGCCCAGTCGAGCGGCAAGAAAGTTTCACTCGCTGACCTGATCGTCCTGGCAGGCAGTGCAGGTGTCGAGCAGGCTGCGAAAAATGCAGGCCAGCACGTCACGGTTCCGTTCACCCCGGGCCGCGCAGACGCGTCTCAGGAGCAGACCGACGTCGAGTCGTTCAGCTTCCTGGAACCGATTGCCGATGGCTTCCGCAATTACCAGAAAGGGCATTACAAAGTCTCGGCAGAATCGTTGCTGGTCGACAAGGCGCAACTGCTGACCCTGACCGCACCGGAGATGAGTGTGCTGCTGGGCGGTCTGCGGGTCTTGAACATCAACGTCGGCCAGAGCCAACACGGCGTGTTCACTGACAAGCCGGGCACCCTGACCAACGACTTCTTCAAGAATCTGCTGGACATGAGCGTCGAGTGGAAAGCGACCTCGGGTGCCAACGACACCTTCGAGGCTCGTGATCGCAAGACCGGCGCCGTCAAATGGACCGGCACCCGTGTCGATCTGGTCTTCGGTTCACACGCTCAACTGCGTGCGATTTCCGAGGTTTACGGCAGTTCGGATGCGCAGGAGAAGTTTGTCAGAGACTTCGTCGCGGCCTGGACCAAAGTGATGAATCTGGATCGCTTCGATCTGGCTTGATGTTCTGGATGCATCAAGTGCTCAGGAACGCCTCCCTTGTGGAGGCGTTTTTTTGTCTGATATCGAGCAAAAAGCCCCGCCTGCACGATTAGATTACAGATTTCAATCTCCCCTTGCCGCCGGCAGCGACCTCGGAAAGCACCTAACGGTTGGGCAGCGCAGACGTCAATAACGTGCAAGGCAACGTCGGACGGTTGATCGCCAATACACGGAAGTTCAAAGACAGTCTTGGCTACTGATCGCGGTTCAGCAACAGCAGCAGCTAGCTGACGCCGCAGCCAGGTCGTTGAAGGATAGCTTCGCACCCGTCTGACCACGCCTGCAACGCGCCTTAGATGCTGCGCAACACCCACTACCTTCCCGCTGGTTCCAGCAACACGAATGCCTTCGATCAATCAAGCTGCAAGGTACTCGTGACGCAGACATACGACTTTCAACAATCGACAAGCTATCAAGCACATCCACTACCAAGGACGAGAAATGAGGAAAAAGTGCATCTGGCGAAGGCGTCGAAACGATCTACGCTTACCCTCAAACTGATCTCCCGGATTCGTCGTTTGTTCACTTAGATCAGAATTTTTGTGCACCCTCAGGCAAACACCTTTGGCTGAGGGTATAAGAGGTTCGCAATGCTATACAGCGTTCAACTGGTGGGCTGACGCGCTAGCCAAACTCCAGTAGCCGCCCTCTCGATCAAAAGGCCGGTCGGTGCAGCGCGGCGCGACATCGAGAGTGCTTACTGCTCTCGTCAGCGTGAACATCTGAAGGACTGAACAACACACTAATGGGGGCAATTTTTTGCGTCTACCCCCCTTTGAAGCAGCAAGGAGTGCGAGCTTTTGAAGGCCAACGGTTTCAATGTACTCAGCAGATGGATTGCGCCTGTTTTGCTGGTAGGACTGCTGATCAGTTATGTCGCCAGCCTTGAACAATCCAAAATAATCGACCGAGAAACAAATGGGGCACTTGAGGAAGTAGGAAGAGTTTTCGGTGACAGTCTGCAGGCCCGACTCAGGATCTATGAATATCGCCTGCGAGGCCTGCGCGGAGCCATCCATATGCTCGATCTGGATCATGTCAACAGCAGTCAGATGAGCCGCTACAGCCAAGGACGGAACATAGAGAAGGAATACCCTGGCGCGCGAGGATTCGGGTTCATTCGGCGAGTTTCAGCTAAAGAGGAGTCCACGTTTCTTACCCGAGTAAGAGCGGATGGAAATCCCCAATTCAGTGTGACCCAGCTCAATAGACATTCCGGTGATCGATTCATCATTCAATTCATTGATCCACTGGCGCGCAATGCTCAGGCACTGGGGCTGGATATTGCCTCTGAAGAGCGACGTCGCGATGCAGCTGTTCATGCCATGCGCACCGGAGTTGCAACCCTGTCTGCGCCCATCACACTGAAGCAGAACAGCGAAGACCATTTGCGTTCCTTTCTTTTCCTGCTCCCCGTGTACCGCACGCCTGAAACACCAGCTGATGTGGAACAGCGTGAAGCAGCCCTTATTGGCTGGACTTACGCACCTCTGGCCATGCGGGAGGTCATCAGCAACCTCGACCCAGCCAACCAGAGACTGCATTTGGCGCTTTATGATGTAAGCGATGGCGAACAGTTGCTCTATCAGTCTCCTGGCGGTACCTCGGAGCCGGAGGTTGTGCATACGCACACCCTGAAACGCGAGATATATGGACGCGTGTGGCGTATTGAAATCGCAGCTTATCCTAGTTTCGTAAGCGGACTCGGTGCGGCTCCAGCCAGCCGGGTATTTTTGATCGGGATTATGGCAAGCCTTTTTTTGACGGGGCTGATCGCCACCTTGATGCTCTCACGTCAGCGCAAGCAGCAGGTGATTGCGGGCCAAGCCAGACTGGCAACCATCGTTGAGAACTCCAGCGATGCCATCATTGGTGAAGCGCTGGATGGAACGATCATTACCTGGAACCGAGCGGCCGAGCAGATGTTCGGTTACAGCGAGCAAGAGGTACTGGGCAATCCGCTTGCTCCTCTTCTGGTTCCCTCCTCTCGGGTTCATGAGGACGAGGAGCTGCTTGAAGGCGTCGCGCGAGGTGAGCGGGGTTCGACCCTGGAAACCCAGCGCCTGCACAGAGAGGGTCATCTGATTGACGTGACCATCACCTGCAGCCTGATCCGCGAAACGGATGGAACCATTCTGGGCGCTGCCAAAATGATGCACGACATCACTGACCGAAAGCGCGTCGAGCGCTACCTGATGGAGTTCAACGCCCAGCTTGAGCGGCAAGTTGCTGAACGCACCGCCGAACTCTCCAGACTTGCCGGCCTGCTGCAGGCGGTACTTGATGCCTCCTCGAAAGTGTCAATCATTGCCACCGACCTCCAGGGACAGATCATCGTCTTTAATCGAGGCGCCGAATTGTTACTGGGCTACAGCAATTCGGAAATGCTCAGGCGCAGAACGCCCATGGATTTCCATCTTCAAAAAGAAATCGATCAGCGCTCCAAAGAACTGAGCATCGAATATGGCGTGCCAATCGAAGGTGTGGATGTCTTTTGCTACAAAGCAGCCATGGAGGGCTCTGAAACGCGAGAATGGACCTATGTACGCAAAGACAGCTCAACGATACCGGTGTCGATGATCATCACCCCGATCCGGACAGCCGAGGGTGAACTGACAGGCCATCTGGGCATTGCTCAGGACATCACAGAGCGACTTCGCAACAGCGCAGAGATACAAGCCGCCAAAGCGAGCGCAGAGGCCGCCAATGCGGCCAAAAGTCTGTTTCTGGCCAATATGAGCCATGAAATTCGTACTCCCATGAATGCAGTGATCGGCATCGCCCATCTGCTCTACAACACGCCCTTGAATGAGCAGCAACGCCAATTGCTATCAAAACTGCAGATTGCCGGACGATCCCTGATGGGGATCATCAACGACATTCTGGACATTGCCAAAATCGAGGCCGGAGAATTGCGGCTGGAAAGCAATCCCTTCAACCCGCGGCAACTGCTCTCCGAGCTGCGCGACCTGTTCACCCCACAAGCTCAAGAAAAAGGTTTGCACTTTGCCGTCACCGTCCTCACTCAATTACCACCACGGCTAATTGGCGATGCCTTGAGAATTACTCAAATCCTGATGAATCTAGTGGGCAACGCTTTGAAATTCACGGCTGAAGGCGGTGTCGAGGTGACCGTGAGTAGTGAGAGCCTGGATGCTGACGGTTGCTGGCTTCGATTTACTGTTCGCGACACAGGTTGTGGCGTGGCGCCTGACGTGCTTGATCAGCTGTTTTCTCCATTTACCCAGGCTGATGCTTCCACTACCCGGCGTTTTGGCGGCACCGGGCTTGGGCTATCAGTGGTACGCGGGCTGGCCGAGCAGATGGGAGGCCAGGTGGGTGTAGAAAGTGAACCTGGCTCAGGCAGTGCGTTCTGGGTCTTGCTGCCCTTCAAGGTAAGCAAAAGCGATATCGAACCCTCGGGAATGCCAGGTAGCCTGGAGGTACTTATCATTTGCGAGGACACATACGCGTCCAAAGCTCTGCAACGGTTGTGCCGCGGCTTTGGCTGGCGCGCGACCTGCCCTGTGGACGAACAAGGACAGCGCAGCGTTTTGGAGCAACTCAATCAAGAAGGCCATCCGCAACCTGATGTGCTGCTGCTGGAGTGGCAAAGCCCGAACACACAGGACATTCAGCGCCTGATCAAAACCACGCATATCCCTGTCATTCTGGTTACCGAGCCTTCGACCAAGCTGGAACTGGAACTGGTCGCCACCAAAGTGCTGCTTAAACCATTGGACAGCTCCGCACTGTTTAATGCCGTCAACACGTGTGTTGCGGAATACCAAGGCAGTACTGAAAGGGTCATCCAATCGACACGCATGGACACCACCGTCAACCAGTGGCTCACAGGACTGAACCTGCTGCTCGTCGATGACAGCGAAATCAATCTGGAAGTCGCAAGCCTCCTGTTGCAACAACAGGGCGCTTTGGTACAGACCGCAGCAAATGGTCTGCTAGCTCTGGAAAGTCTGCGTAAAACCCCCGATTTCTTTGATGCTGTTCTGATGGACGTGCAAATGCCGGAGATGGACGGGTACGAGGCGACGCGACGGATACGAAGCGAACTGGGTCTCACACGGCTGCCCATCCTGGCACTGACGGCAGGCGCACTGGCCGAAGAGCGGCGGCGGGCTGAACTGGCAGGCATGAACGACTTCCTGACCAAACCTCTGGAACCTGTAGCCCTTATCAGAGCCATACGCCTGGCGGTTGAGCGAGCCCGTGGCGCTCCGCTGTCGGTGGGCAAAACCTCGCAAAATATACAGCCGACCGCGGAGTGGCCTCAGATAGAGGGAATTGAAATAAAAGAAGTTGCCGACAGGCTTGGAAATGACCTGCCATTATTTCTGACCTCCCTTCGACGCTTTTTTAGCGAGTTTGCCAGGTTCGGAGATAGAACATCGGCTTTGCGCCTAATAGATTCAGCCCCAAGTGAGTTGATTGCAGATCTACACAAACTGCGCGGCGTTGCTAATTTGCTAGGCGCATCGACGCTGGGAAAACTTGCCGGGCAGGCGGAAACGCTGCTGCTCGACGGAAAGGATCCATCGCATGCTTTGGAAGCGGTAAGCGATGACTTTTCGCTGTTTCAGAATCGGTGTGCACATTTGCAGAACGCCCCCTTGCCTACCCCACGTGCCGATAACGACATAGAGACAGCGACACAGGCATTGGCGATTCTACAAAAACTGCTCAAACACCACGATATCGCGGCACTGGATCAGTTTCCGATGGCAGTTACGGCTCTACAGGCCGCCGCTGGCGCCGCATTGGTTGAGCAACTTTGGCAAGCTATTGAAAGCCTTGAGTTCGAGAAGGCCTTGCTGTTACTCGAGCGCGCCGATTTGCGAACGGAGTCTTGAGATGCAATCTACCCCCAGCTTATTGATCGTGGATGACGACATTTCTGCCATCCGGGTACTGAGCAAAACCTTGCAAGGGCTTGGTCAGATACGCTTTGCCACCGGAGGTGCTCAGGCCCTGAAGATGATTCAGGAACTGCGCCCGGACTTGATCCTGCTTGATGCAGAAATGCCGGAAATAAGCGGATTTGAAGTTTGCGAAATCATTAAGGACGACCAACTCCTTAGAGACATTCCCGTTATATTCATCACAAGCCATACTGAAACTCGAATAGAAGAAGCCGGGCTGGCGCTAGGGGCGGTCGACTTCATCGGGAAGCCTATTCAACCGTCAATCGTGACAGCCCGCGTAAAAACACATCTACGTCTGAAAATGGCCATTGATCAGCTCAATCTGTTGGCACAGACGGATGGCCTTACCGGATTGGCCAATCGTCGTTTTCTTGACCAGAACATTGAGCGCGAATGGCTGCGTGTCCGGCGTACTCAAAGTGCGTTTTCACTATTACTGCTGGATATTGACTTTTTCAAGCGTTACAACGATGCCTACGGCCATTTGAAAGGCGACGAATGCCTGATTACCGTCGCTCACGCTTTAAAGGATTGTGTGAATCGATCCACGGACTTGGTGGCCCGCTATGGAGGTGAGGAGTTTGCGATTCTCTTGCCCGACACAGGAGCAGAAGGCGCATGCAGGTTGGCGGATGAAATTGTCACTCATATCTTCAACCTGGGCAGGCCTCACGAGACCAGTGAATGTGGCCGTTTGACCGTTTCTATCGGGGTGGCCAGTCTTGAAGCTGGCACAGACACTGTCATAAACAGTGCAAAGACTGTCGCCACTCCGTCCGACTTGATGGTGGTGGCATTACTGGCAGAAGCTGATCGCGCCCTCTACAAAGCCAAACATGACGGTAGAAATTGCAGCAGGCTGGTACCAATAACGCTCAAGGATTGAGGTGATCAAGACGACAAAGCAAGAGGCTGCGGGCTCGATCAAACAAAACCAGTGGACTTGCCCCTGCAAAACCGGACACTAATACCCAGCCCCCACAATCGCAACAGGCTAAGTCGCGCCATGCGAGCGGCTGGACTGATAGGTATGACTCAGCAGACTACGATGGCATTCACCTCCAGCAGATGTTTGCGGAGTCGGCCTGCATATTCCTCGGCGACAGCCGCCTTAACGCTCGCGCGCTTGGCCAGCGCATGCCGCCACTCGGCAATGCGGCCAAGTCCATCAAACAACGGATGACCTGGTTCGAATCCCAGTATGTCGAAGTAGCCCATTAAAGCGAACGCCCACCATCAACAATAATTTCCGTTCCCACAGTCCAACAGGACTCGTCCGATGCCAGATACAGAACCGCCTTGGCGACTTCTTCAGGCGTACCGAAACGGCCAAAGGGTATCGTCGCAGCGATATCTTTATTCACCTGCTCGCGATAGGCATCGGGGATGCCCAGCTTGTCGTACAGCGGAGTATCGATCGGGCCAGGGCTGATCGCGTTTACACGAATACCCCGCGGGAGAAGCTCGCTGGAGAGCGTTTTCGACATGCTCAGAAACGCCGCCTTCGTTGCCGCATAAACGGATGAACGCGCGTCGCCCAAGTGTGCACTTACCGAGGTATTAAGAACCACCGATGCAGGATTGGAGAAGACCGGCAGCAATGCTTGCAGGAGGAAGTAAGGGCCTTTGACGTTGATGTTGAAGGAGTGATCAAACATCTCCTCGTTCCAGTCTTCGATTGGCATCCAGACGGATACTCCGGCATTGAGGAAGGCAACGTCGAGCTGCCCGTAATGAGACTGGACAGCCTGCGCCAGCTCCTTCTGGGCTGCGACATTAGCTGAGTCGGCTCGCAGCACCAGGACTTCGCTACCTAAAATGGCTTGAGCATTTGCCATGGACTCAGGATTGACACCTGTGACGATCACGCGTGCGCCTTCGGCGAGAAATTGCTTGGCGGTCTCCAGACCGATGCCGCTGGTGCCGCCAGTGATGAGGGTACGCTTGCCTTGTAAGCGGGACATGTCAATTTACTCTCGTTTGTGACGGTCAGCCGGACGACTGACCTTCTGAGAGCAACTATATGTTCATGCCACTGCGCTGATAAGATGGGGCTAATAGCATAGGACTCATGCGAAATCTGCATGAAAAGAGGCGTGATGGACCGGTTATTACTGATGAGCTGCTTTGTGCGCACTATCGAGACAGGTAGTTTTTCCGCTGCGGGACGTGATCTGGGGCTAGGGCAACCGAACGTCAGTCGTTACGTCGCTGCACTTGAAGACCATTTGCAGACCAGGCTGCTTCACCGATCCACTCGAAAGCTGACGCTCACGCCCGAGGGTGAACGGTACTACGCAGATGCGCGGCGTATTCTGGACTCGGTGGAACAGTCAGAGTCCTCTCTGAGAGGGAACGTAACGCCGTCTGGGTTACTGCGCGTCGCTTGCCCGACCGCATTGGCTCACACCTTCATCGTGCCGCACGTCGCGAGCTTTCTAGGGCGCTATCCCGAATTGTCGCTCGATCTTCAAATCAATGATCGCTACGTCAATCTCGTCGACGAGGGTGCAGAACTCGCGATTCGTATTGGGCATCTGGAGGACAGCGCAATGCGAGCCCGGCCACTGGCATGGTTCGAGCGTGTGTGCGTTGCCAGCCGTGCGTACCTGGAGAAACGCGGCTCTCCCTCTTCGCCTGATGACCTGAAGGACCACGACTGCCTTATTTACACCCTGCTCTCTACCGGAACCAATTGGCGGTTTAAAGACAGTGAAGTCCCGATCTCCGGACGACTGCGTGTCAACTCGCCTGAAGCGATACGGGAGTACGTCAATGCAGGATTGGGAATCGCGCAGGGGCCTCGATGGCTTTACGAGGAAGGGTTGAAAAGTGGCAATCTTCAGTTGGTGCTTAACGACTACGTGGCACCACCTGTCCCGATCCAAATCGTCTACCTGGCAAATCGGCTACTGCCCCAGCGAGCCATCGTTTTCATGGATTTTATGGCAGATGTTCTTGCAAAGAGCTCTGCATTCGATAAGCGCCCGAAGTAGCCTTCTATCCCATGGCCAAGGACGGACGGAGAACCAGCAGCAGGCTGCTGACCATTCCCGGCTCCGACCTGACAATCTTCAAGGCAAAAAAAAAATCTGGAAATCCGCATTTTCATGGGCCTTCCAGATTTTCGAAATGGTGGGTCGTGTGGGATTCGAACCTACGACCAATTGGTTAAAAGCCAACTGCTCTACCAACTGAGCTAACGACCCTCTGTTGTGTGGCGCGTATATTACTGATTTTTATGAGTAATTCAACACCTATTTTAAAAAAACTTAAAAATAACGCGTCGGGTCTGCTACGCCCGCTGCGGCGAAGCCTTCTGCACGCAGGCGACAGCTGTCGCATTTGCCGCACGCGCGGCCCTGATCATCGGCCTGGTAGCAGGAAACCGTCAGCGCGTAATCGACGCCCAGCGCAGTGCCGGCCTTGACGATGTCGGACTTGCTCAGGTTCTGCAGGGGTGCGCGGATGGTGAAGCCCTGCCCTTCCACACCGGCCTTGGTCGCCAGGTTCGCCATACGCTCGAAGGACTCAACGAATTCGGGGCGGCAATCCGGGTAGCCCGAGTAATCCACCGCGTTAACGCCGATGAATATGTCGCGCGCGCCCAGCACTTCTGCCCAGCCCAGCGCCAACGAGAGGAAGACGGTGTTGCGGGCCGGCACATAAGTCACCGGAATGCCTTCAGAGGGTGCCTCAGGAACCGCGATGGAGCTGTCGGTCAGTGCCGAGCCGCCGATGCCATTGAGATTCAGGCCGATCACCTTGTGCTCGATCGCACCCAGGTCGCGCGCGACCTGCGCGGCGGCATCGAGCTCGGCGCGATGACGCTGACCGTAGTCGAAGCTCATGGTGTAGCACGCATAGCCTTCGGCTCGGGCCATCGCGACGACCGTTGCAGAGTCGAGGCCGCCAGACAGCAGGATTACGGCTCTTTTCTCAGTCATGTTCAATTCAGTCATCTCAGCGCCCCGGCTCGTCGTCCCAAAGAAATTTGTGCAGTTGCATCTGCAAGCGTACAGGCAGGTTGTCCGCCACGATCCAGTCGGCCAGATCACGGCCTTTCAGCTCATGATGGCTGGCGGAAAACAGAACCTCGCCGGCCCGGCGATCAAGCCCGTATTGAATGAGCTTGGAAACGGCCCAGTCGTAATCTTCCCGCGAACAGATCACGAATTTGACCTGATCGTTGGGCGTGAGCAGTTCCATGTTTTCGTAACGGTTGCGCGTGACCTCTTTCGACCCGGGGGTCTTGAGATCGACGACGCGGCTGACACGGGGATCGACCGCCGAGATATCCAGCGCACCGCTCGTTTCCAGCGAAACCTCGTAGCCTTCGTCACACAGGCGCTTGAGCAAAGGGATCGCATTGGGCTGGGCCAGCGGCTCGCCGCCGGTCACGCACACGTAGCGAGGACGATAGGCCGCGACCTGCCCCATGATGTCGTCCAGCGTCTGGATGGTGCCGCCAGTGAAAGCGTAGGCGCTGTCACAATACTGGCAGCGCAAGGGGCAGCCGGTCAGGCGTACAAATACGGTGGGGAGCCCAGCCGTACGGGTTTCACCCTGTAACGAGTGAAATATTTCAGTAATGCGTAATGTGTCTTGCATATCAGCCACGGGCGTAACAGCTAAACAGGCCGTCCGCCTCCGTCAGGCACTTCAAGGAACCCTGCACTCGCAGAATCCAGAGAAGCGTAATGTGTGTACCGGAATTTCGGGTGCGAGATTCTAACGAAAAAAGCCGCGACGAGCGCGGCTTTCTTGATTTGCGAGTCAGGACATCAAAGCCGCTGAAGGTCTCGCTGCGCCAACTGGGCGGCAGAAGTACCCGGATATTGGGCAACAACCTGCTGCAGAATGCCTTTAACCTTGTCATTGTGACCCAGGCGGCGCTCTACATCGGCCAGTTTGTACAGCGAATCAGGAACCTTGGCGTGCTTGGGGTATTGCTGACTCACTTTGGCGAATGCCTGACCTGCGCCTTGAAGGTCGCCCTTGGCCAGATTCACTTCACCCAGCCAGTACTGAGCGTTGCCCGCATACGAACTGTTGGGATACTTGCGCAGGAAAGCGGTGAAGGCCTGACTGGCCTTGTCGAAATCCTTTGCCTTTATCAGATCGAAGGCTGCTTCGTAATAAAGCTTTTCCTTCGCCGGGTCAGGAGGCTCGGTGCCTGCTGCCGGTGCCTGAGCGGCTTGAGCCGACGGCGTCCCACTGGCGTCTACAGCGCCACCAGAAGGTTGAGAATTATTGGTAGCCGGAGCGGCAGCGCCACTGGCTATACGCTGATCGAGTTCCTGATAACGCTCCAGAGCTTCCTGCTTCATGCGCTGGATATCGTTTTGCTGAACCTCGACAAGCCCGCGCAAACGCGCGATCTCTTCCTGCATTTGCTGCAACTGCATGAACAGCTGACCTTGTGCCGAGGGAGGGGGTGTAACCCCTCCCCCGGCATAGGCGCCGGACGTGCCATAACCCGCTGGCGGATAACTGCTGCTGCCAGAGCCAGAATTGTTATCGACCACAGGAGCCGCACCCAACGCTGAAAGCGGAAGGGCGAGGGCCAAAACGGTTAGAGCACGTCGGCACGTTCGCATGTCAAATTACTTACGCAGTTCGACGCGACGGTTCTGAGCCCACGACTGCTCGTCGTTGCCGGTAGCAACTGGACGCTCTTCGCCGTAGGAAACCAGTTCCAGCTGAGCTGGGGAAACACCTTGCAGTACCAGGTAGCGCTGAACGGCTTTCGCACGACGCTCGCCCAGTGCCATGTTGTACTCACGAGTACCACGTTCGTCGGTGTTGCCTTCCAGAACAACGCGAGCGCCGTTGGATTTCAGGTCTTTAGCGTGCACGTCCAGGGAGCGCATGGCTTCTGGCTTCAGGTCCGAACTGTCGTATTCGAAGTAGAAGGTGGTGATTGCGCGCAGAGCAGCTTCTTCGCTCAGGGAACCGTCAACAGCACCAGTGTTGGCGCCGTAACCAGCGTTAGGGTCGACAGCGCCAGCACCGGCATTGTCGCCGCCTTTGGACGAGCAACCTACAGCTACAGCCATGGCCAGAGCCAGCGCAGCAAACTTACCAAACTTCAGCATTTCCATCTTGAAACTCCTAATGAACCCCAGTGTGTTAAGCAAATCGTGTAGCGCCGCGTCAGTTCAGGTAAGGGGACCAGGAAGGTTCTCTGACTTCGCCTTGAGCGGTAGGAAGCGGGAGCCTTACGCGTCCGTTAATGGACACGAGCATCAAGACTCCCCGGCCCTGCTGGCGGGTGGCGTAGATTACCATGGTGCCGTTGGGCGCAACAGTAGGCGACTCATCAAGGTTGCTATCTGTGAGGATTTTTACGCTTCCGCGGGCCAAATCCTGCACTGCGACCTTGAAATTAGTGAAGCCGTCCTGCCTGTGAATCATCACCAGCGTCTTTTCATCGGCTGACAATTTCGGATTGGCGTTGTAGTTACCCACGAACGTAACACGTTCGGCACCACCGCCGTTGATATTGGTTTTATAGATTTGCGGCTTTCCACCACGGTCCGACGTGAAGTAGATCGTCGAGCCATCCTTGCCGAAGAACGGTTCGGTATCGATGGAGGAGTCGTTGGTCACGCGGCTCAACTGACGCGAAGCCAGGTTGATCACGTAGATTTCCGGGTTGCCGTCCTTGGACAGAACGAATGCCAGCCTGGTGCCATCCGGCGACCACGCAGGCGCACCGTTCAGGCCTTCGAAGTTGGTGATCTGCTCGCGACGACCAGTGTCGATGTGCTGAACGAAGATGCGCGGACGCTTCTGTTCGAACGATACGTACGCAATGCGCTTGCCGTCCGGCGCGAAGCGCGGCGACAGAATGGGCTCACGCGACTGCAGCAGCGTTACCGCACGCGCACCGTCGTAGTCCGAACGCTGCAGGGTGTAACGCGTATTGTTTTCCGAGAAACGCTCTGCCGTGACGTACAGCATGCGCGTCGAGAACGCCCCCTTGATGCCGACTAGCTTCTCGAACGACTGGTCTGCAATGTAGTGCGCCATGTCGCGCAACTGGTCATTGGTGCCGGAAACATTACCGGTCAGGACCTGTTGCTCGGTAGCAACGTTGAACAGCGCGTATTGAATCTGCAGGCGACCGCCTGCAGGAACAATGTTGCCGACCATGACGTACTGGGCACCCAGTGCTTTCCAGTCACGGAAAATGACTTCGCTGGCCTGGGTCGGCAAGCTGATCATGTTCTGCTTCGGGATCGGCGAGTAGTAGCCGGAGTTGCGCAGGTCATTGCCAATGATCTCCGCCATGTCTTCCGGCAGCACGTTGCCGCCCTGCCAGCCAAACGGCACGACAGCGATCGGTGTGGCACGGTCACTGCCGCTGGTGACCAGAATGTTCTTTTCTTCTGCGGCCGCCACTCCGGCTGCACAGCAGAGAACGAAAAGCAGTCCTCGAAAAAGGTTGATCACAAGGCTAGATCTCCAGGTGTGAATGTCATCTTGAATGAACGATAGGGAGCGAAGTCAGCGGGCTTCAGACCCTGCATTTCTGTCAAACGCCCAATGTTTTTCACCGCAGCAACCGCAGAACTGTCAAATGGCCCGTCCCCGCTGGACTTGGCAATCGACACAGAGGCGATTGTGCCGTCCGGCAACATGCCGATCTGCAACGTTACCGACATGTTGTTACGTGCCGATGGAGGACGACTCCAGCCTTCGGATGCACGCACGCGGATCAGATCGTCGAAACTGCCGGCGGTTTCGTCGCCACGTTCGTCTGCCAGAGCCTGTTGCCGTTCCGGTTTGTCGGACAGCAGATCGGCCAGTGCCTGCGCCTTCTTGTCTTCTGCAGATTTACGGGCAGCTTCCTGCGCCTTTTTAGCGGCGGAGTCCGCAGCGGCTTTCTTCTTCGCGTCCTCGGCAGCCTTCTTCTTGGCGTCTTCGGCGGCCTTTTTCTTGGCCTCGTCAGCAGCCTGCTTCTTGGCTTCCTCGGCAGCAGCCTTCTTGGCGTCTTCCTCGGCTTTCTTCTTCGCTTCGTCTTCGGCTTTTTTCTTGGCTATGTCGGCCAACTGCTTCTCTTCAGCCTTTTTGGCGTCGGCGACCTTCTTGGCCTCATCAGCTTTCTTGGCATCGTCGGCCTTTTTGGCCTCTTCCGCTTTCTGCTCGGCCTTCCTGGCTTCGTCCGCCGCCTTTTGTTCTTCCGCTTTTTGAGCTGACTCTTCTTTCTTTTGTTCCGCAGCTTTAACAGCTTCCTGCTTCAACTGCTCGATTTTCTTCTGTTCCAACTGCTCGACTTCAGTCTGTCGTGCAGCGGTCTTCTTCGCCTCGCCAGCAATTTTCTGGTTGGTCTGGGTCGTCGCCTGACTTTTGGACTTGAGCTGATAGAGCGTTGCCTGAACGATAGGCTTGGCTTCAGGCAGGTCGGGCGTCATCGCAAAGCTCACAAAGAGCATGCCGAAAATCAGGATGTGCAACGCCACAGCCCAGACACTGGGCCAGAAATAGCTTTCCGAGGCAGACGGCTCTCGAATCGGCTGCATCAGGGGGCCTCGGTAATCAAGCCAACATTCCCTACCCCGGCTTTCTGCAACCCACCCATCGTGCCCATGACCGAACCGTAATCAACGGTCTTGTCACCACGGATGAACACCTGCGTCTGCTTGCCGGCATCACGCCCGGCAGCAACGATCTTGGTGACGGCGGCAGTCAGCTGCGGCAAGGTCATTGCCTTGTCCATCTGCTTGTCTGTGTCGACTTCGCTGCCAAGGTTCCAGTAATAGGTCTTGTCAGCCTTGATCGAAATGGTCAGGACCTGATTGTTGTTGTCCTGCGGCAAAGCCTCGCTGGAGACCTTGGGCAAGTCGACCTTCACGCCCTGGTTGATCATGGGAGCCGTCACCATGAAAATCACGAGCAACACCAGCATCACGTCGATGTAGGGCACTACGTTCATTTCGGCGACCGGCTTGCGTTTTCTGCGTCGATCTCGAGCGATTAAAGCCATGGGGAATTACCTGCTCACTCTTCGCTGGTGTGCACTTTACGGTGCAGGATGGCCTGGAACTCTTCAGCGAACGTGTAGTAACGGCTGATCAGAGTCTCGCTGCGCGCGGAGAAACGGTTGTAGGCAATAACGGCCGGGATTGCCGCGAACAGGCCGATGGCTGTTGCGATGAGGGCTTCTGCGATACCTGGCGCCACAGTGGCGAGGGTCGCCTGCTGAGCGGTTGCCAGACCACGGAAGGAGTTCATGATCCCCCAGACGGTACCGAACAGACCGACGTACGGGCTGGTAGAACCCACGGTCGCCAGAAACGAAAGACCGGATTCCAGCTTTTCTTCCTCGCGGGAAATGGCGACACGCATGGCCCGGGCCACACCTTCCATCACCGCATCAGGATCGACACCTGACTGCTGACGCAGGCGGGAGAACTCCTTGAAACCTGCACGGAAGATCTGCTCGACGCCCGAGTCCGGATCAGGGTTGCTGCCTGCCTGACGGTACAGCTTGGACAAATCGATACCGGACCAGAAACGCTCTTCAAAGCTGTCCAGTGCGCGCCGACCTGCACGCAGCATGTTGCTGCGCTGAAAAATCACGATCCATGAAGTGACCGAGGCGGCCACCAGAATCAGCATTACCAACTGAACAACAATGCTGGCATTGCTGACCAAACTCCACATGGAGGAATGGTCGACGACGTTAGCTTCCACGCTTTATCTCCTGCTCTGAATGTGTGCCCGCGCCGCTCTGATCGGCAAAGGCCGCTCGCAGAGCTTCGGGAATGGCCCGGGGTTTCAAACTATCGGCGCTTACACACGCCACCAAGAACTGCCCCTCGCAGAGCAGCGTTGCATCCGACGCCCGCCTGACTTGCTGTTGAAAGCGCAGGCTGACACGGTTCAATTCGGTTACTTGTGCACTGACGAGCAATTCGTCATCCAGCCGCGCAGGCTTGTGATAACGCGCTTCGCTGGAGTGCACGACAAACAGCAGGTTGTCCTGCGCCATTGCGGACTGAGCGAAACCAAGGTCGCGCAGCCGCTCGGTACGAGCCCGTTCCATGAACTTCAGATAATTGACGTAGTAGACGATGCCGCCAGCATCGGTGTCCTCGTAATAAACGCGACAGCGATGTGCGAACGACTGAACCCCGTTTTGCGCGCGCATACTCTAGTGCTTACTCCTCACGTTGCCAATCGGGTCAGGCAACTGTTTTTCAACGACTTGCCGCTCGCCACCTGTAACGCCCACGAGACTGGCAATGTGACACACAGACGGCGATTAAATTGCATGACGTCACATTTAATCAGCCGGATCATCAACAAACTCCTCGGCGGTCGGCAGCTCCCCCATCCTGGAAGGGATGTTCAGCCCGAAGTGCAGATAGGCATGACGGGTCACGACCCGACCGCGTGGTGTGCGCATCATATAGCCTTGCTGGATCAAATAGGGTTCCAGTACGTCCTCAATCGTATGCCGCTCTTCACTGATGGCAGCCGCGAGACTGTCGACACCCACCGGACCACCGTCGAATTTCTCGATCATGGTCAACAGCAGGCGTCTATCCTGATGATCGAAACCGTGCTCGTCGACGTCAAGAAGGTTCAAGGCCTTGTCTGCGGTCTGCCGGGTAATCTGCCCGTTGCCGCGCACTTCGGCGAAGTCACGCACACGACGCAGCAGACGGTTGGCGATACGCGGGGTGCCTCGCGCACGGCGTGCAATTTCGAACGCGCCTTCCGGCTCGATGACCAGCCCGAGAATGCCGGCGGACCGGGTCACGATCGTCGACAGGTCGGCGATGCTGTAGAACTCCAGGCGCTGGACGATTCCGAAACGGTCACGCAACGGATTGGTCAGCATGCCCGCACGGGTGGTCGCGCCGACCAGTGTGAACGGCGGCAGATCGAGTTTGATGGACCGTGCGGCAGGCCCCTCCCCGATCATGATGTCCAGCTGAAAGTCTTCCATCGCCGGGTACAGGACTTCTTCCACAATGGGCGACAGCCTGTGAATCTCATCGATGAAGAGCACGTCGTTGGGTTCAAGATTGGTCAGAATCGCGGCCAGGTCACCGGGCCGTTCGAGCACCGGCCCGGACGTGCTCTTGATCGAGACCGACATTTCCTGGGCGATGATATTGGCCAGCGTGGTCTTGCCCAGACCTGGAGGCCCGAAGATCAGCGTGTGATCCAGAGACTCATTACGGCCTCGCGCAGCCTGGATGAACAACTCCATCTGCTCGCGAACCGTGGGCTGGCCAATGTAGTCAGCCAGACTCAGCGGGCGAATCGCACGGTCAAGCTGTTCGTCGCGATCACGGCCGCCGGTAGCGGTTATCAAACGGTCAGCATCTATCACTTATCCCATCCCCTTCAATGCACGCCGGATGAGATCGGCACTGCTCAAATCTTTTTCCTTGATGGCGGAAACGGCCTTGCTCGCCTCTTGAGGCTTGTAGCCCAGCGAGATCAGCGCGCTGACCGCATCGGACTCGGCCGACGCCACGGGCTCAGCCTGATTCGGACCACTGGAAACCAGCGTGAATGTCCCGGGTAGCGATTCCCAGGCCTTGAAGCGGTCCTTGAGTTCCACCAGCAGGCGCTCGGCAGTCTTCTTGCCGACACCGGGAATGCGGGTCAGCGCGGAGGTGTCCTGGGCCTGAACGCAGCGCACCAGTTCATCGACTTCAAGACCCGACATCAATGCCAGCGCCAGCTTGGGACCGACACCATTCAGACGGATCAGCTCTCGAAAGAGTTCGCGCTCGCGCTTTTCGTAAAAGCCATACAGCAGGTGCGCGTCCTCACGAACCACGAGATGGGTATGCAGGGTCACGGGCTCACCGACGTGAGGTAGCCGGTAGAGCGTAGTCATCGGCACCTCCAGCTCGTAACCGACGCCATTGACGTCCAGCACCAGATGCGGAGGCTGTTTTTCGGCGAGAAAGCCGCGTAAACGTCCAATCACGTTTCAGATCCTTTCGTGTTGCCTGTCGCTTGCGCGAAAAAGTTGAGAACAATCATCACAGAGCCAGCAAGCCCTGCAAGTAAAAAAATGCGTGCGAATGATGCAGTCACAGACGCAACCTGCCGCCCCGGCTGCGGGCAGTGCTCAAGCCGTGGGGGAGAAGACTGGAACGTGTGTGCGCATGGCACAACGCAATGGCCAGGGCATCGGAAGCATCGATCTGTGGTTTCTGGGTCAGTTTGAGCAGATGCATGACCATCATCATCACCTGCTCTTTATTGGCACCACCGGTGCCCGCCACAGCCTGCTTGACCTGGGTCGCCGTATATTCGGCGATCTCGAGTTCTTCCTCGGCCCCCGCCACGATGGCAGCGCCTCGGGCCTGGCCAAGCTTGAGCGCGGAATCGGCGTTTTTCGCCATGAAGACTTTTTCGATGCCCATGGTCACCGGCCCGTACGTCTTGATCACCTCGCGAACACCGCGATAGACGATCTGCAAACGTTCGTGCAGCTCACCACTGCCGGTGCGAATACACCCCGATGCCACGTAGACACAGCCACGGCCGGTATCACGCACCACGCCATAGCCAGTGATTCGCGAACCGGGGTCGATACCAAGAATAAGAGTCATAACGCCTGCAGCTAGAGAAGGTGACGCAACACAATGAGCGCAGCATAAAGGCAGAAGCCGGAGGCCGATAGCCGCATGTCACTCACGGCTTCGTTCCCCCGGCTTCGACTACAGCGTAGTTAATGGCAATCAGCCCAGTTGTTCCATGACCTCGTCCGGGATTTCCGCGTTGGAATAAACGTTCTGCACGTCATCCAGGTCTTCAAGCATGTCGATCAGCTTGAGTACCTTTTCGGCGGTATCCAGATCGAGCACGGCACTGGTGGTCGGCAACATGACGATTTCCGCATCGGATGCCTTGAAACCGGCCGCTTCCAGCGCGTTACGCACTGCATAGAATCCAGAGAAGGACGTGAAGACATCAATGGAACCGTCTTCATTGGTCACAACGTCGTCGGCATCCGCCTCCATTGCCGCTTCAATCAAGGCATCCTCATCGACACCAGCCGCGAAGGAAATCTGCCCCTTGCGATCAAACAGATAGGCGACGGAGCCGTCGGTGCCCAGATTGCCACCGCACTTTGTAAACGCGTGACGCACGGCAGCTGCCGTCCGGTTGCGGTTGTCAGTCATGGTCTCGACCATGATCGCCACGCCACCGGGGCCGTAGCCTTCGTAACCCAACTCTTCGACATCATCACCATCGGACGCGCCAACGCCACGCGCCACAGCACGATCAATGGTGTCACGGGTCATGTTCGCACTGAGCGCCTTGTCCAGCGCCAGACGCAGACGCGGGTTGGAGCCTGGATCGCCTCCACCCTGACGGGCGGCAACGGTCAGTTCACGAATCCACTTGGTGAAGATCTTGCCTTTTTTGGCATCCTGACGCTCTTTGCGGTGCTTGATGTTCGCCCACTTAGAATGACCTGCCATCTCTCGCTCCAGATTCTTTTCGAAACACCTTCACTTTTCGCCCATGCATCAGGCAAAAAGTTTCACTCCATTCGGGCAATGCAGGGCGTATCCAGGATACGCCCTGCCCGGCATCACTCGGCCTTTGGCTGTTCGCGCAGGCGAATGTGCAGTTCACGCAGGGCCTTGGCATCAACGACACCCGGTGCCTGGGTCATGACGTCCGCAGCGCTCTGGGTTTTCGGGAAGGCAATGACTTCACGAATCGACTGAGCGCCAGTCATCAGCATGACCAGACGGTCCAGACCGAACGCCAGACCGCCGTGCGGTGGCGCGCCGTATTTCAAAGCGTCCAGCAGGAAGCCGAACTTCTCTTGCTGCTCGTCTTCGGCGATGCCCAGCAGACGGAATACCGCCTGTTGCATTTCCTTGCGATGGATACGGATCGAACCGCCACCCAGTTCGGTGCCGTTCAGAACCATGTCATAGGCACGGGACAACGCCGTGGCCGGGTTCGCTTCCAGCTCTTCAGGTGTGCACTTGGGTGCAGTGAAGGGGTGGTGCAGCGCGGTGAAGCTGCCGTCGTCGTTCTCTTCGAACATAGGGAAGTCGACGACCCACATCGGAGCCCACTCGCAGGTGTGCAGTTTCAGATCGTTACCGACCTTGATCCGCAGTGCGCCCAGCGCTTCGCTGACGATCTTGGCCTTGTCGGCACCGAAGAACACGATATCGCCATCCACCGCACCCACACGATCAAGGATCACGTTGAGGTTGGCTTCAGGGATGTTCTTGACAATAGGCGACTGCAGCCCGTCCACGCCATTGGCGCGTTCGTTGACCTTGATGTACGCCAGGCCCTTGGCACCGTAGATGCCGACGAACTTGGTGTAGTCGTCGATCTGCTTGCGCGGCATGCTCGCCCCGCCTGGAACACGAAGCGCAGCGATGCGGCACTTCGGATCGTTTGCAGGGCCGCTGAATACCTTGAACTCGACTTCCTTGAGCTGATCGGCAACGTCGACCAGTTCCAGTGGGTTACGCAGGTCCGGCTTGTCGGAACCATAGCGACGCATGGCTTCTTCGAAGGTCATGTGCGGGAATTCGCCGAATTCCAGATCAAGGACTTCCTTGAACAACTGACGGACCATCTTCTCGGTCAGACCGATGATGTCTTTTTCGTCGAGGAAACTGGTCTCGATGTCGATCTGGGTGAATTCCGGCTGGCGGTCGGCACGCAGGTCTTCATCGCGGAAGCACTTGGCAATCTGGTAGTAACGGTCGAAGCCGGCGACCATCAGCAGTTGTTTGAACAACTGAGGCGATTGCGGCAACGCAAAGAAGCTGCCTGGGTGTGTGCGGCTCGGGACCAGATAGTCGCGAGCGCCTTCCGGCGTAGCGCGCGTCAGGATCGGCGTCTCGACATCGAGGAAGCCGTTGTCATCCAGATAGCGACGGATGCTGGTCGTGATGCGCGAACGAAGGCGCAGCTTTTCAGCCATTTCCGGGCGACGCAGGTCGATGAAGCGATACCGCAAGCGGGTTTCTTCGCCGACATCGGAGTATTCGTTAAGCGGGAACGGCGGCGTTTCCGACTCGTTCAGCACTTCCAGCTCATAGCCCAGCACTTCGATGGCACCCGAGGCCATGTTGGGGTTCACGGCACCGGCAGGACGCGCACGGACCTTGCCGACAACCTTGACCACATATTCGCTGCGAACACGGTCGGCAGCGGCGAAGGTGTCTGCACGATCAGGGTCGAACACCACTTGAGCCATGCCTTCACGGTCGCGGATATCGAGGAAGATAACGCCTCCATGGTCACGGCGACGGTGGACCCATCCGCAAAGGGTAATTTCCTGACCTTCCAGGCTCTCGTTCAGTTGGCCGCAATAATGGCTGCGCATCATGATGGTGGTTTCACTTCTCGTAATTCGAAAATTCGGTGGGGCTTTCGCTCCTGGCTTGCGCTCAATAGTGCAAGGCACCGGCACACAGTTCAAGCCAGCCCTCGCCCACGCAGAGTCATGCCTGTTAGCAAGGCGGAGGATTATATAGAGTTAATCGATGCCGTGCAGCCGAACGAACCTATCCCGTCAGGATAAGTTCGTGGCTGCCCCGTGCGCTGAAGCGGTTCGCTCGCGACACCGGGAAGGCGCGGCCCCGCCAGAGGCGAGCCCGCAGAATGAGGGGGTCGAGCTAGGCCTGGTAGATGTCCAGACGATCGGTCTTAAGAAGATGCGCCACACAGACGACGCGAATCAGACCGCTGAAATTCTTTACACCGCCGTAGCGCAGATGAACCTCTCTATCAATGTAGGAAAGCACGGCGTTCACCGAGCAGTTATTGGAGTGTGCAATGCCGGACAATATGTTCCAGTACACATTTTCGAGACGCAGGCAGGTTGCCAGCCCATTGAGCCGAACCGACTTGGAATGGGGTTGTGCCAGCGTCATGTTGAAATCCTCGACGAAAGGATCGTCGCGTATCGTCGCATGACGACTTAAATCTTTGACCTCACGTTCGACACCTCGTGACATCATCTTGATCTCCTCTGAAAGTTAAGTTCGGAACAGGAAAAAGAAACATTTATAAACAAGTGAATACCTGACCTATAAAGCCCGATCCATAAACTTATATCCAGCGGCGATTGCACTTACTCTTCGTAGGAGATGACTACAGGAGACTAAGGAATATCAAGATTTTCGGCAGCGATAATTCAAAAAGCCGCCACGGAGGCAGTTGATAGTTATAGAGGTATCAAACAAACAGACGAAATCAGCCAGGCCAAGGGCTGGAGACCCATAGAAAAAGAAGGCAGCGGAGCTGGTGCTGACGAGCGGCACAGCGTGCCACTCGCCGATATCATTACTTCGACTCAAGCATCGAACGCAACATCCATGCAGTTTTTTCATGAACCTGCATGCGCTGTGTCAACAGGTCCGCGGTAGGCTCATCACTGACTTTATCCAGCAACGGAAAAATACTACGCGCCGTGCGGACAACAGCCTCTTGACCCTGAACCAGACTTTTGATCATATCTTCGGCACTTGGCACGCCCTCTTCTTCCTTGATGGTCGAAAGACGCGCATAGGTCGAATAAGTACCCGGCGCAGGAAAACCCAGTGCACGAATACGCTCGGCAATGGAGTCGACTGCCAGAGCCAGTTCATTATATTGCTCTTCAAACATCAGATGGAGCGTACGAAACATTGGCCCACTGACGTTCCAGTGAAAGTTGTGGGTCTTGAGATAAAGCACATAAGTATCCGAAAGCAGATGCGAAAGACCGTCAACGATCGATTTGCGATCTTCTTCACTGATACCAATATCGATTGCCATGTTTCATGTCCTTTTAGTGAGGATTGGAAAGCAGTAACCACCGCTACTCTATCAAGAGAACACGAGTCGCGCAGCTTCTGTCGACGCGCCGCCAACGGCCGACGCATCCGCAGAAGAAATACCGCAGACGTCAGCCAGGCCCTTTTTCTGACATCTGTGAGAATCAGGATCGAAAAATCCGACAGCAAGCCGTTGCAAGGCTCTGTTTCGGTGCTTTCAGGGCGGGCGATGGTGAGGGTTACGCTGCGGTTCATACGCCGTTTTTAACTGCGTAAACGACTAATTTGAGTAGCATCGGGCTTTGCTGTTAAATACACCGCGTGTCGCTGAAGCATTGTCATCCGGCTTGGCGCATAGGCTGGCCCATCGCTCGTGTATCACGCCTCCTCCTGTTCAGAAGCGTACCGGGCGTTACCCGCTATTTCTTGTAATCCTTCTTGACCTGTGAGCTTTTTAAAATGTTGAAAATTGTCCACCTGGTAACGGGAGCAGCAGCTCTGTTGCTTTCTTTCATCCCCAGTCTGCGTAGCGAAGCAGTCGCTCCCTACCTGCAACAGCCTGACGCGCTTTTTCTGGCTTTTCTGGGGCTACTCAACCTGATTCTCGCTCCGGTAATTCCCTACTGGAATCGAGGTACACGTCACACGCTGCAAAATCTGGTCAGTGCATTGCTTGTTCTTGCCGTTGTGCTGCAAATCCTCACGTTGCTTGTTCCACTGCAATACATAGCAGGCCAGCCAGCGATCATTGCCGGTTTGGTAACTGCTATCGTCGCCGTCGCCCTGCACCTTGGGGTGAGCTTCTACAGACCCTCCCCTTCGCCCGCACCGCAGAGCCATGACATGGGCAACCGTGATACCGGCACTGTGAAGTGGTTCAACACCTCGAAAGGCTTCGGCTTTATCTCGCGTGACTCCGGCGACGATATTTTTGTGCATTTTCGCGCCATTCGCGGTGAGGGTCACCGCGTGCTGGTCGAAGGTCAGCGCGTAGAGTTCTCCGTGATGAATCGAGACAAGGGCCTGCAAGCCGAAGATGTCATCGCGGCGCTACCCCGCCGCTGATTACCCAAGGCATAAAAAAACCGCGACCTCTATAGGAGGCCGCGGTTTTTTTATGCCTGTCAGTAATGAGGTGGCGGCGCGTCTTCTTCGTAGGTTTCGAACTGATTGCCCAGTTCTTCCTGCCGCTTGAGCATGGCCGCCACCTGCAGTTGCAACTGGTCAAGCTCGCGTCGTTGCGCCACCAGTACGTCGTTCAATGCCTGAATAGTATCGTCCTGAAAGGTCAGACGGCTCTCAAGCTCCATGACTCGCTCATCAAGGTTCATGATTATTCCCCCTCAAATCGGAAATCAGCAGTCAATACAGGCTTCAGCCTTTCACGAATGGCAGCAAACGCCTCATCCGTATAAGGAACGGCCGGGTGCTTGCCCCATACCGGCGCAGGCCAGGCAATGTCGTCGCGCTTACGTACGATGACGTGCACATGAAGCTGGCTGACGACATTGCCAAGCGCCGCAACATTGAGCTTATCAGCGCTGAACACATCCTTGAGCATCTGCGACAAAGTGGTGGTTTCCTGCCAGAGCTGCAGTTGATCCTGCGCGGAAAGCTCAAAAATCTCACTGATGTCGGCGCGACGTGGCACAAGAATGAACCACGGGTAGTTCGAATCATTGGATAGCAACAGCCGACACAATGGAAAGTCGCCAAGGGACCGGGTGTCTTGCAGCAGACGTGAATCCAGAACGAACACGATAAAAGCTCCTGATTGCCAGATAAATGGCTGGCCTGCCCTGTGGATAGCAGGATGCCTGAAGATTGCCGGGAGGATACGCGGGATCGGGCGACGCTTCACCCCGCCAGGCGCGGCATCGGGCAATGCACTGAATAACAGCTGACAACATCCCGCCTTCGTTCGCACCAGAATGCAGCCGAAGCTTCTGAAAGCGCACTGAATTGAACCGCGCGCGAGCGTCAGAAATCAGCACCGGGTATCAGGAAATAAGTACTCGATCCGTTTTGATCACTCAAAAACCTGAATCCGGGTCATGAAAATGAAACAGGGTCTCGATCAACATGAACCTCGAATGAGTACCGCTCCAGAGTCAGGCAGTCGCGTCGGACAGTGCACCAAAACCACACACTGATGTTGCACGACCAACACTGAGGGTGCGTGATTTACACAAATGCAGGTGTGAACAGGTAACAATTCCGGACGCTGCCGCCATTTCGAGGTCTGATACGTGTCGTGTGTGAAAAATTTATTATGGAAAATTTCACGTTAAAACAATCAGATACAGCGTAAAGTCGACGCTGATTCTGATTTTTCACAATTTTTTTTCATTCGATGGAATTTTGTGCACGCTTGTTGCTATATCACCCATATGGTCACTGTGCTTCTGGCGGAAAACAGAAGCGAAACTGACCAAGGGAAAACAGTTCGCCTCATGCAATGACGCTGTCGACCGGCAGGACCGGGCCGGCCCTTTCTTGAGGCCATTGCCTGGAACCGCCCGAAACGGCTCAAGCAAAGCGCCAACAGGGATGACGCACCCAGCGACACCGCCGTAAAGATTCCGAAAGGATAGGGCTGCACCTATCGCAAGCACCGTCAGCGTGATGTAGTTTTTCCGCCGACATAAAAATAGAAAAGGCCGCCCAGATAAAAAAACAGGTGGGACGGCTTGAGTACCTTCTAAAAACCAAAGGAGCAATCACGATGAGAGTGATGAAGTGGAGCGCAATCGCACTGGCCGTTACCGCAGCCAGCGCCCAACTGGCAACAGCGGCACCGTTCGTCAGTGATCAGGCTGAAGCCAAGGGTTTTGTTGAAGGCAGCACGCTCGACCTGAAATTGCGCAATTATTATTTCAACCGCGACAACAAAGGCGCCGGCAACCAGGATCAGCGTGACTGGACCCAAGGCCTGTGGACCAATTTCAGCTCCGGCTACACCCAAGGCACTGTCGGCGTGGGCGTGGAAGCATTCGGCTATTTTGGACTGAAACTCTGGGGTCCTGACACCTACTCTGGATCCACCAACCTGGTTACAGATCGAAATGGCGGCAACGAAGACACGCTTGGCAAGCTGGGCGGCGCGGTAAAATTCCGAGTCTCCAAAACCGAGCTTAAAATCGGCGACATGCAACCTACCAGCCCGGTATTTGCGGTCGGCGGATCTCGACTGTTGCCACAGACCGCCAGCGGTATAAGCCTGCAAAGCAGCGAGATCAAAGGACTTGATCTTGAGGGTGGTCACTTCTATTCCGGCACGAGCCAGAACGACACAAGTCATGACGGAAGCATCTGGGCAAACTACGCCGGTGTACGGGCTAACAGCGCAGATTTTGCTGGCGGCAAATACGCTATCAATGATGCTTTGGGCGTTGCGTTCTATGCAGCCAAACTTGAAGACGTCTGGAATCAGTACTACGGAAACGTTAACTACGCGCTGCCGCTGGGCAACGAACAATCTCTTGCTTTCGACGCCAACCTCTATCGCACCGTGGATGAAGGCAGCGCAAAAGCAGGTTCAATCAGCAACACCACTTACTCCCTCTCTGCAGCCTACTCGTTCCTGGCAGCGCATACAGTTACCGTCGCCTTCCAAAAAGTTAACGGCGATACGCCTTTCGATTACATAGGCATTGGCGACAACAACCGCGGCGGCGACTCGATTTTCCTTGCAAACTCCGTCCAGTACTCTGACTTCAACGGCCCTGGCGAGAAATCCTGGCAGGTACGCTATGACCTGAATATGGCCCCGTATGGCGTTCCTGGTCTGAGCTTCATGACACGTTACCTCAATGGTGACAACATCGACGGCACCGGCCTGGCTGCAAACTCCGTCTATCGCAAAAATGATGGCAGCCCAATTTATGGCGCTGACGGCAAGCATCACGAGACCAACCTGGAAGCCAAGTACGTCGTACAGACAGGCCCAGCAAAGGACCTGTCCTTCCGCATGCGTCAAGCATGGCACCGTGGCAACGATGCTCAGGCTGACGGCGACGTCAACGAGTTCCGCCTGATCGTCGATTACCCGATTTCGATCCTGTAATCACGGTTCTGCACTCGGCAATACGAAAAGCCCGGCCCATGCCGGGCTTTTTCTTACCTGCGCGAAAGCTCGGCCGCACAACCCGAAGGACCGCCCTGCCCTGTACGCCACCGGCACATCACCGTACAATCCCGAGTCATTTCCAGTCTCAGCAACCGACAACGGCCAACCATGCGCACCAGTCAATTTTTGCTCGCCACACAGAAAGAAACCCCTTCCGATGCGGTCGTGGTCAGCCATCAGCTGATGCTGCGCGCCGGTATGATCCGCAAGCTCGCCTCCGGCCTGTACACATGGCTGCCGATGGGCCTGCGCGTGCTGCGTAAGGTAGAAGCCATCGTTCGTGAGGAAATGGACGCTGCAGGCGCACTCGAAATCCTGATGCCGGGTATTCAACCCGCAGAACTGTGGCAGGAGTCCGGCCGCTGGGTGCAGTACGGCCCCGAACTGATGCGTCTGGTCGACCGCCACAACCGTGATTTCTGCTTGGGCCCGACCCACGAAGAAGTCATCACCGATCTGGCCCGCAACGAGTTGAACAGCTATAAGCAGCTGCCGATCAACCTGTACCAGATCCAGACAAAATTCCGTGACGAGATCCGCCCACGCTTCGGCCTGATGCGCGGTCGCGAGTTCGTCATGAAGGACGCCTACTCGTTCCACGCCGATCATGCGTCGCTGCAGGAAACCTACGACCGCATGCATCAGGCTTACAGCAATATCTTTACCCGCCTGGGCCTGAAATTCCGTCCGGTCGAGGCGGACAACGGTTCGATCGGTGGCGCAGGTTCCCACGAGTTCCACGTATTGGCCGAGTCCGGCGAAGACGACATCGTGTTCAGCGATGGCTCCGACTACGCGGCCAACATTGAAAAAGCCGAAGCCGTTCCACGCGAAACATCGCGCCCCGCCCCGACTGAAGAGCTGCGTCTGGTCGACACGCCGAACACCAAGACCATCGCGCAACTGGTAGAAGGCTTCAATCTGCCGATCGAAAAGACCGTCAAGACGCTCGTGGTGCATGCCGCCGAAGAAGGCAAGCTGGTGGCGCTGATCATTCGTGGCGACCACGAACTCAACGAAATCAAGGCCACCAAACTGGAGCAGGTCGCAGACCCTTTGGTGATGGCGTCCGAAGCCGAACTGCGTGACGCCATTGGTGCAGGCGCAGGCTCACTGGGCCCGCTCAACCTGCCACTGCCTTGCATCATCGATCGCTCGGTCGCGCTGATGAGCGATTTCGGTGTCGGAGCCAATATCGATGACAAGCACTACTTCGGCGTCAACTGGGAGCGCGACCTGCCGGTTCCGGCCGTTGCCGATCTGCGCAACGTGGTTGCAGGTGATCCGAGCCCGGATGGCAAGGGCACGCTGGAAATCAAGCGTGGCATCGAAGTCGGCCATATCTTCCAGCTGGGCACCAAATACAGTGAAGCCATGAAGTGCCAGGTCCTGGGCGAGAACGGCAAGCCGGTCAACCTGTCCATGGGTTGCTACGGCATTGGCGTATCCCGCGTGGTTGCCGCAGCCATCGAACAGAACAGCGACGAGAACGGCATTATCTGGAACGACACACTGGCGCCCTTCCAGATCGCCCTGATCCCGCTGCGCTACGAAACCGACGCCGTGCGTGAAGCGACAGACAAGCTGTACGCCGAACTGAAAGCCGCCGGTTTTGAAGTGCTGCTTGATGACCGCGACAAGAAAACCAGCCCCGGCATCAAGTTCGCAGACATGGAACTGATCGGCATCCCGCATCGCATCGTGGTCAGTGATCGCGGTCTGGCCGAAGGGAATCTGGAATACAAGAGCCGTACCGAGTCGCAACCGCAAGCCATTGCAGTTGCTGACGTGCTGTCGTTCATCCAGGGCCGCGTGAAACGCTGAGTCAAAAGGCGCATCGACATCGGTCGGTGCGCCACTCATCACAGGCCCCATCCGCATCAAGAGATCCCATGCTCAAACGAAGCACCCTAAGCCTCGGCAGTGCCGTTCTCTGCGGCACTTTCCTCGTCGGCGGCTGTGCCAATCAGTTGTCGCAGCGCAGCGAACATGAGGAACGTGTCGAGCGAAAATTGCTTGAGCACACCTTGCAGGTCGACATCGGCGAACCCAAGACACTGGAGTTGCCTCAACGTCGCGTGCGCATCCACGAGCACAAGTCGTTTGAAGTAACCGACTTTGAAGTCACGCGTCATTATGATCGCTATACGCCCTATCAGCCCTGGCGGGAGATCTATGAAATTCCGTTGGGCGCAGTCGCGGTCGTGGCGGGCGTGGGCGCCAACGTGGTCAACGTCTTCGCATTGGGCAGTCTGCCGGAAAGTGTGACCAAGGACTGGATCAGCTACGGTGTCGCCGGAATGAACCCGTTCATGAACGCGCCCTCTCACGGACGTGCTCAGCAAAACCTGGCAGGTATCGATGAGGTCCAGAAGGACAAGCGCATCGAGAACTCCACACTGCCGTGGAACGAGCGCTCGGTAATGGTCAAGGCGGGTAACGAAACCCACGAGATGGCCACTGACCGCAACGGCGTACTGAGGCTCAACCTGCTGGACAGCCCGTTCGCAGAGCAGGACCTGAGCCGCGTCACTCGTCTTTACATCAATGTCGAAGACGAACAGGACAACGCACACGCCAATGCGAGCCTGCCAATCAGCCATTCATTGCGCGGAAAATTACTGGAAGCGCATGCGTTGATCTACGACGATCTGGAAGATGATGAAGTGAGCCAGTGGGTGCATCGGGTCAAGCGTCTGTCGGACCTTGGTCTCGAAGAAGAAGCCAGCGAACTGGAACAGAGCCTCATCGAACTGACTCGCAACGATCCACAACTGCAGAATGAGTTTCTGAAGTCCCTCGCCAAGGATGCAGGTCGTCTGGTTGCGGTTCCCGCAGAAACGCCATGAGCATCAGGCTCCGCAATCCTGCGGAGCCGCCTGTTACCGCTTAAACAGTTCCAGCTGCTCGTGGGCTGAACGCAAGTCGTGCAGGCGCACACCCACACCCAGCAGCCGAACCGGCTTTCCTCCCCGCGCGAAGGCCTGCGCCAATAACTGTTCATAACTGCCCAGATCCCTGCCAGCGCCAGTCTGCTCCAGCGTGGTCTGAGTGAAGTCATGGAATTTCACTTTGACGAAGGGTTTGCCTGGACGGTACTGGCCTTCCATTCGGGCCATGCGATGGGTCAGTGTTTCCAGCAAGGCAGGCAGCTTTTCCAGGCAACTGGCCAGATCGGGCAGATCCTTCTCGTACGTATTCTCGACACTGACCGACTGACGCCGACTGTCATTCTGCACAGGCCGGTCATCGATGCCATGCGCAAGACTCCAGAGCCTTTCGCCAAAACTGCCGAACTCGCGCACCAGCGCCAGCTTGCTACGACTGCGCAGATCCGCGCAGTCGACAATCCCCAAACGGCCCAGCTTGTCGGCAGTGACCTTGCCCACCCCGTGCAGCTTATTGACTGGCAGTAATGCGACAAAGTCTTCGACCTGATCCGGGGTAATGACAAACAGCCCATTCGGCTTTTTCCAGTCGCTGGCGATTTTGGCCAGAAACTTGTTGGGCGCAACACCCGCCGACACGGTGATGTGCAGCTGATTGGAGACCCTTCGCCGAATATCCTGGGCGATGCGCGTTGCACTCCCGGAAAAATGGCTCGAATCGGAGACGTCCAAAAACGCCTCATCCAGAGACAGCGGCTCGATCAGGTCGGTGTAATCACGAAATATCGTCTGGATTTCCTTCGACGCTTCTTTATAGGCATCCATGCGCGGCTTGACGATGGTCAGGTCCGGACAAAGCTTGAGGGCATGTCGAGAAGACATGGCAGAACGCACGCCATACGCACGTGCCTCGTAGTTACAGGTGGCGATAACACCTCGCCGTTCTGCCGAGCCTCCTACCGCCAGGGGCTTGGCTGCCAGACTCGGGTCGTCGCGCATTTCGATGGCTGCGTAAAAGCAGTCACAGTCGATGTGGATGATTTTGCGCTGCGTCATGACCTGATGAAGTTTTGATATCCATGGCCACGCAGTATCTCACTGCTATCAACAGGTGACACGCTCGTCCTCAAAATGCCAGATGAAAAGGCAGCGTTTACGCCCTTTTTTAAGCGTGAACGCCACCTGAAGCCCGACGGGCCGGGCGCCAAAGGTCCTTCACTCATTCGCTTCGCCTCGCTAACCAATTGAAGGAAAAGCACTTTTCTAAAACTAATCATTGACACCCCGACAACTCTCTGTAGAATGCCGTCACACAGACGCGGGATGGAGCAGTCTGGTAGCTCGTCGGGCTCATAACCCGAAGGTCGTCGGTTCAAATCCGGCTCCCGCAACCAAACATCAAGAAAGGCTACTCGAAAGAGTGGCCTTTTTTGTGCGCACTCATAAAGCATCGACGCGTGCTTCTATATAGAAGGACCGAGCCAAAGTTGGATGCCTTCGTGGATAGAAGCATGACGCGAGGTTATTTTCAGCTTTCCAGCATTAAGGGTTGACACTTTTGCGTTCGGCTGTAGAATGCCGCCACACAGACGCGGGATGGAGCAGTCTGGTAGCTCGTCGGGCTCATAACCCGAAGGTCGTCGGTTCAAATCCGGCTCCCGCAACCAAACATCAAAGAAGGCTGCTCGAAAGAGCGGCTTTTTTTGTGCCTGATGAAAAACCCTCTCGCATCACCCGTAACTGTCTGACAAAAAAGACTATTTTGTCCAGGCGCTGAAGCCCTATCATCACTGCCGTCACGCAATGTTTCCATTTGCGACAGTTTTTTCACATCCTGCCGATAGGCTTATAGCTAAGCTGAATCAGACCTGAATCACGGCTGAACAGCGGCGACCCGGTCTATTCGCTATTCGCTCGTTAGGCGTTGACGCGCTAACATCCTGAAATATTTTTTGCGTAGGGATTGGTAACTTGGCTGTATACCTCCATCCTGTCGCGCACGATCCAAGGAGTGATTGATGCGCGACAACACGTCAGATTCCAATGAAGCAGTAAATGCCGATCAACCTGGCAAACCCGCACGCCTGAACTGGCGCGAGTTGCTGAGCAAGTATCGCCAGCCTATCGGGCTGGCTGTGATGCTGTTGCTGTTCGGCCTGGCGCTGATCGCCTGCCGGCACATGCTCATCGAAATGGACTGGTATGCGCTGCATGACTCCCTGTTCGCGGTGCCCCTGCCCTCTCTGGGCGGTGCCTTGCTGGCTGCGATAATCGGCTATGTCATCCTGATGGGTTACGAGTTGTCGGCCAGTCGCTATGCCAACGTCGACCTGCCGACCAAAACACTGATCCTCGGTGGTTTCACGTCGTTTGCGATTGGCAACGCGGTGGGCCTGTCGATGCTGTCGGGTGGCTCGGTCCGCTATCGCCTGTATTCGCGACATGGGATCGGCGCGATTGAAATTGCCCGCATGACCGTGTTCGCCAGTCTCTCGCTGGGCTGCGCGCTGCCGCCGCTCGCAGCGCTGGCAACCCTGAGCAATCTGTCCGGTGCATCACTGGCCTTGAAGCTTCCTGTGGAAGTGCTCGCGGTCATCGCAACCGCAGTGTTGGTCGGCAGCATTCTCCTGGCGGTCGCCATCTATCGTCGCCGCATGCCAGAACAGGACATCCCCCACAACATTCTTGTGCGCCTGGGTCGTCGCACCCTGCGCCTTCCAGATCTGCGCCTGACCCTTATCCAATTGGTGATCACTGCACTCGACGTGGCGGCGGCGGCTCTGGTGCTTTACCTGCTGCTGCCCCAGGCGCCACCGTTGGGCGCGTTCATGCTGATCTATCTGCTGGCACTGGCGGCTGGCGTACTCAGCCATGTTCCCGGTGGCGTCGGCGTCTTTGAAGCGATCCTGCTGGCTGCGTTTGCCAACGAGCTGGGAGCAGCGCCCCTGGCAGCCGCCCTGCTGTTGTATCGCCTGATCTACGTCGTGCTGCCACTGCTGCTGGCATGCCTGACACTGCTGTTCACCGAAGCTCAGCGATTACTTCCGACGCGGCAGGCGATGCGCGTCGCTTCAGGTCTGGCGGCACCGATCCTGGCACTACTGGTTTTCTTGTCGGGGGTGGTGCTGCTCTTCTCTGGTGCCACCCCTGAAATCGATACCCGACTGGAAAACGTCGGCTTCATGATTCCCCATCGCCTGATCGACGCGTCGCACTTTGGGGCAAGTCTGGTGGGCGTCCTGTGCCTGCTGCTTGCTCAGGGCCTGCGCCGCCGATTGTCCGCTGCGTGGATCCTGACCGTGGTTCTATTGGTGGTGGGCGCCGTGCTGTCGATGCTGAAAGGCTTTGACTGGGAGGAAGCCAGCCTTCTGCTGCTCACTGCTGTCTTGCTGATGACCTTCCGCCGCTCGTTCTATCGCCCGAGCCGCCTGTTCGAAGTACCCTTCTCGCCGCTCTATCTGATCGCCAGTGTCTGCGTGGTCGGTGCGTCGATCTGGCTGCTGCTGTTTGCTTATCAGGACGTACCTTACAGCCATCAATTGTGGTGGCAGTTCACGCTGGATGCCGACGCCCCTCGCGGCCTGCGCTCGGCGCTGGGCAGCGCGGTTCTGCTGGTGGTGGTCTCCCTGACCTGGCTGCTGCGTACCGCCCGCCCGGTCATCAAGCTGCCCGATGCAGCCGATCTGGACAAGGCAGCCGAGATTCTCAAAGCCTCCAGCCAGCCTGACGGCGGGCTGGTGCTGACCGGTGACAAGGCCATCCTGTTTCACCCGGCCGGCAACGCTTTTCTGATGTACTCGCACCGCGGTCGCAGTCTGGTGGCGCTGTATGACCCTATCGGTCCGACACAACAGCGTGCCGAGCTGATCTGGCAATTCCGCGACCTGTGCGACGTTCACCATGCACGCCCCGTGTTCTATCAGGTGCGCGCGGAAAACCTGCCGTTCTACATGGACATCGGACTGACCGCTATCAAGCTGGGCGAGGAAGCCAGAGTCAACTTGCTGAAATTCGATATCGACGCCAAAGGCAAGGAGATGAAGGACCTGCGCTACACCTGGAACCGTGGTGGTCGTGATGGTCTTTCGCTGGAAATCTACGAACAGGGCGAAGCGCCGATCGATGAACTCAAAGCGATCTCCGACGCATGGCTGACCGGCAAGAACGTGCGCGAGAAAGGCTTCTCGCTGGGACGCTTCAACCCCGAGTACCTCAAATACTTCCGCATTGCGATCGTTCACTTCCAGGGCAAGCCAGTGGCGTTTTCCAACCTGCTGGAAACCACCAGCCACGAACTGGCCAGCCTGGACCTGATGCGCTCGCACCCGGATGCGCCAAAACTGACCATGGAATTCATGATGGTCGGGTTGATTCTGCACTACAAGGCGCAGGGCTATTCCCGCTTCAGCCTGGGTATGGTGCCCCTGTCCGGCCTGCAGCCGCGTCGTGGGGCCCCCCTGACCCAGCGTCTGGGCTCGATGATCTTCCGTCGTGGAGAACAGCTCTACAACTTCCAGGGGCTGCGCCGCTTCAAGGACAAGTTCCAGCCCGATTGGGAACCTCGTTATATGGCCGTGCCTGCCGGACTCGATCCGCTCGTGGCACTGGCTGACACTGCCGCCCTGATTGCAGGCGGTCTGACTGGATTGGTGAAACGCTAATGATTCGACGCTCCTGGCGCCTTTTGCTTGCAGCTCTGGTAATTCTTCTTTTGGTCGCACTGGGAGTCTGGATATGGAGCCGCCCCGCTCCACCCGCCACACTTGAGCACTTGAATCTGAATGACGGGGCCGCGTTGACCAGCGTTACACCGGCCACCCGCATCAAGACCCGTATCGCGCTGGCTGTTACCGCCGAGGAGATGCTCACCGACAAGCAACTGCTGGCCATCAGCAAAGACGCTTCGGCGCGCATCGTTCAGGTTGTTCTGCCTAAAGACGATTGCGTCATGCAGCAGAAAACCTTTCAGAGTGCCCTCGAAAAACTCGACGGCCCAGCGCTGGTGGTGGGCGGGATAGGCCCGGGCGCGACCCTGGCATGGCGCTGGCTGGCCGGGCAGACTGACGACAAGGCTCAGGCGATCTCGGTAGGCTTCGCCCTGGAGCACGTGTCCAATCCGCCACCGGTGGTGGATGAAGGCGACACGCCGCCACTCATCTGTGACGTGCCGCTGCCTCAGAAGGCACCGCACGGGCACTGGCTGGCGGCCTGGAATGACGCGCCGGATGATCCGAGCGCAGCATTCGTACGGGATCAGACGAACGCCGACACCAGCATCAGCGATTACGATATTCCCTTGCCGCAGGTTTTGAACACCGAACTGCGCCACCTGCTGCTGGGCGAAAACGATGCAGGCGGGCTGGGCATTCCGGTCGTTGAAGTACCGGCCAGCCAACCATCCGACACCGTCACGCTGTTCATGTCCGGTGACGGCGGCTGGCGCGATCTGGACAAGGTCGTGGCGGGCGACATGGCGAAGATGGGCTATCCCGTGGTCGGCATCGATGTGCTGCGTTACTACTGGGAACACAAGACACCCGAGCAGACCGCCATCGACCTCACCGACCTGATGAACCACTACCGTCAGAAATGGGGCACCAAACGCTTCATCCTTGCCGGTTACTCGTTCGGCGCCGACGTGATGCCTGCGATCTACAACCGTCTTGCGACGGACGATCAGAACCGTGTGGACGCAATCATCCTGCTGGCATTCGCTCGCTCCGGCAGTTTCGAGATTCACGTGGATGGCTGGCTGGGCAACGCGGGCAAAGAGGCGACCACAGGACCTGAGATGGCTAAGCTGCCTGCTGCCAAAGTGCTCTGCGTCTACGGCATCGAAGAGAAGAAGGACAGCGGTTGCACCGATACCACAGCGGTGGGTGAAGCGGTCCAGCTGCCCGGTGGTCATCACTTCGATGAGGACTACCCTGCCCTGGCCAAACGCCTGATCGACGCCATCAACAAGCGTCAGGGCAAGACTGGCGCTCAATAACCGGTCAGTTATCCGAGACCAAAAAAAATCCCGGCACCGTAAGGTCGCCGGGATTTTTATTGGCAGGGTATATCCGGCAGCTTACATCTCGACTTGCGTACCCAGCTCGATCACGCGGTTGAACGGCAGTTTGAAGAAGCGCAGGTTGCCGTTGGCGTTCTTGAGCATGAAGGCGAACAGTGCTTCGCGCCAGCGAGCCATGCCTACCATCTTCGACGGGATAACCGTCTCGCGGCTCAGGAAGTAGGTGGTACGCATCGGGCTGAAGTCCAGCTCAGCCAGGTGACACAGAGCAAGCGCAGCGGGCACGTCCGGCTCGTCGATGAACCCGAAGTGCAGGATCACGCGATAGAACCCCTCACCGTACGACTCGACCTCGAAACGCTGCTGAGCCGGGACCCTCGGTGAATCCTCGTAAACAACCGTCAACAGCACGACCTGTTCGTGCAGTACCTGGTTGTGCAGCATGTTGTGCAGCAGCGCATGCGGCACGGCATCGGAACGAGCCGTCAGGAACACCGCCGTGCCTTGCACGCGATGCGGCGGCTGCACACGGATGCTGCCAATGAAGATCGGCAGCGGCAGACCGCCCTCGTCGATGCGCTCGGCGAGCAACTGTTTGCCGCGCTTCCAGGTGGTCATGAGGATGAACAGCACAGCCCCCGCCAACACCGGAAAGGCACCACCCTGGAAGATCTTCGGCACGTTCGCGGCGAAAAACAGACCGTCAACCAGCAACAGCCCCACCAGCAGCGGAACGGCCAGCAATGGCGGCCATTTCCACAGCAGCAGCATCACCGAAGACACCAGAATCGTGGTGCAGAGCATGGTCCCGGTTACCGCCACACCGTAGGCAGAAGCCAGCGCGCCGGAAGACTCGAAGCCGATCACCAGCATGATCACGCCCGCCATCAGTGCCCAGTTCACAGCGCCGATATAGATCTGGCCCTGCGCATCACTGGAGGTGTGCTGAATGTACATGCGCGGAATATAGCCAAGCTGGATGGCTTGCAGCGTCATGGAAAACGCACCGGAAATCACCGCCTGGGAGGCAATGATCGTCGCCATAGTCGACAGGCCGATCAGCGGCAGCAGCGCCCAACCCGGCGCCAGCAGATAAAACGGATTGCGAACAGTCTCGGGGTTGCCCAGCACCAGCGCACCCTGACCGAAATAGTTGAGCAGCAACGCCGGCAGCACGAGGATGAACCACGCCCGCGAGATGGGCTTGCGACCGAAGTGGCCCATGTCGGCATACAAGGCTTCGGCGCCGGTCAACGCCAGCACTACCGCGCCCAGAATGGCGACACCGATGCCCGGATGAATAATGAAGAAGCGCACACCCCAGACAGGGTTCACCGCCTTGAGCACTTCCGGCGACTGCATGATGCCGTAGACACCCAGTGCGCCCAACACGACGAACCAGGTGACCATTACCGGACCGAACAGCACACCGATGCGCGCCGTACCGTGCCTCTGAATCAGGAACAGCCCGATCAGCACCACTAGCGCCATCGGCACGATCCAGTGTTCCAGCCCGTCGAACGCCAGCTCCAGACCTTCCATTGCGGACAGTACCGAGACGGCAGGCGTAATCATGCTGTCGCCATAGAACAGGGCCGCACCGAACAGGCCGAACACCACCATCATCATCTGCAATTTGGGGAATCTGGCCGTAGCCCGCCGCGCCAGCGCAGTCAGGGCCATGATGCCGCCCTCGCCCTGGTTGTCGGCGCGCAGGATGAAGACCATGTACTTGAAGGACACCACCCAGATCAGCGACCAGAAAATCAGCGACAGTACGCCCAGAATCGCGTCATGCGTGACCTCGACCCCGTAGCCGCCCTGAAACACCTCCTTGAGCGTATACAGCGGGCTGGTGCCGATATCGCCATACACCACACCCACCGCCGCGATCAGGAGTCCCACAGGCCTGGCAGCCTTTCCAGAACCTTCATGACTGTTTGTTTGACTCATCCACTACTCCCGGAAACCAGACATGAGGCTCAAAGCACTATGAACTTCACAACACGTAACAATTCAGAACCGCCCAGACATTGACATGCCTCGACGCAATGGCGCGAAGCATAACGCAGCACTCGTCGTAATTCTCTTCCAAAGACTGGTCATCGTGCGCGGTCACCGCTAGAATTGCGCACTTTTTGATCAGAGGCGCAACCAAGCGCCCAACCGGTGCCTGCACGTAGTGTCCAGGCCCCTTCACGCCGAGGTTCGCCATGTCCACCGTCACCACGCCATCCGCCCCCAAGGTCGGGTTCGTTTCTCTGGGTTGCCCGAAGGCTTTGGTCGATTCCGAACGGATCCTGACTCAATTGCGCATGGAAGGTTACGAAGTCGTCCCGACTTACGAGGACGCCGACGTGGTTGTCGTCAATACCTGCGGCTTCATCGATACGGCCAAGGCTGAATCGCTGGAAGTGATCGGTGAGGCGCTGGCGGAAAACGGCAAGGTGATCGTGACCGGCTGTATGGGCGTGGATGAAAGCGTCATTCGCAACGTCCACCCGAGCGTGTTGTCGGTGACCGGTCCTCAGCAGTACGAGCAGGTCGTCAATGCCGTGCACGAAGTCGTGCCGCCGCGCCACGATCACAACCCGCTGATCGATCTGGTGCCGCCGCAAGGCATCAAGCTGACGCCGCGCCATTACGCGTACCTGAAGATTTCCGAAGGCTGCAACCACAGCTGCAGCTTTTGCATCATTCCTTCGATGCGCGGCAAGCTGGTCAGCCGCCCGGTCGGCGATGTGCTTGACGAAGCCAAGCGTCTGGTCAAATCCGGCGTGAAGGAATTGCTGGTCATTTCTCAGGACACCAGCGCCTACGGCGTCGACGTCAAGTACCGCACCGGTTTCTGGGACGGCCAGCCGGTCAAGACCCGCATGACCGAGTTGTGTCAGGCGCTGGGCTCCATGGGTGTCTGGGTACGATTGCATTACGTTTATCCGTATCCGCACGTTGATGAGCTGATCCCTTTGATGGCCGCGGGCAAGATCCTGCCGTATCTGGATATCCCGTTCCAGCACGCCAGCCCCAAGGTCCTCAAGCTGATGAAGCGTCCGGCCTTCGAGGACAAGACCCTTGCCCGCATCAAGAACTGGCGCGAGCAGTGCCCGGATCTGATCATCCGTTCGACCTTTATCGTCGGCTTCCCCGGCGAAACCGAAGAAGACTTCCAGTACCTGCTGGACTGGCTGACCGAGGCCCAACTGGACCGCGTCGGCTGCTTCCAGTACTCACCCGTCGAAGGTGCGCCTGCCAATCTGCTGGACGCTGCCGTTGTGCCGGATGACGTCAAACAGGACCGTTGGGACCGCTTCATGGCGCATCAGCAGGCCATCAGTGCCGCTCGTCTGCAGATGAAGATCGGCCGCGAGATCGAAGTGCTGATCGACGAAGTCGATGAGCGTGGCGCGATCGGTCGCTGTTTCTTCGACGCCCCTGAAATCGACGGTAACGTGTTCATCGGCCTGGAGGATGACAGCACCGTCAAGCCGGGTGACAAGATCATGTGCCGCGTGACCGATGCCGATGAATACGACCTGTGGGCCGAAATCATCTGACGCGGGCTCCATTTGCCGGAAAAAAGCCCTGCCCTTCAAAACGGCAGGGCTTTTTCGTTGAGTTTTGCGGTCTATGCACAGACCGGACACTGGGAGCCCTGGCCCGATGGAATTCTACATTCCAGACAAGAACGACTACCCGGCTTTGGTAGACCTGTGGGAGCGCTCGGTACGCGCCACTCACGACTTTCTGCCGGACGCCTATATCACGCTGCTGAAGGATCTGCTGCTCCGGCAGTATCTGGACAGCGTGACGCTGTTTTGTACCCGTGACGCACAACTGAACATCACCGGCTTTGCAGGCGTCAATCGGAGCAAACTCGACATGTTGTTCATCGATCCTGAGCACCGCGCAGAAGGGCTGGGCTCACAGTTGCTGACCCATGCGATCTCACAGTTCCGCATCTACGAGCTGGATGTGAACGAACAGAATCCGCAAGCGCTGGGGTTCTATCTCAAGCACGGCTTTGAGGTGGTCAGCCGCTCCGAAGTCGATGGCCTGGGCAGCCCTTATCCGATGCTCAGAATGCAGTTGAGCCGCCGCAATTGACGTGCCTGAAGGCGCAATTGCAATGTTGCCGCGAATAACCCGGCGCAGGCGGTTACAATGGCGCCTTTCTCATCAGTAAACGGCTTCTTTCATGACAGACCCCATCCGCCTCTCCAAACGCCTCATTGATCTGGTCGGCTGCTCCCGCCGGGAGGCTGAACTGTTCATCGAGGGAGGTTGGGTCACCGTGGATGGCGTGGTGGTCGAAGAGCCACAATTCAAGGTCGATACCCAGAAAGTAGAGCTGAGCCCTGATGCCAAGGCTGACGCGCCGGAGCCGGTCACTATCATCTTCCACACGCCGGCCTCGGCCACTGCCGAAAGTGCGCTGCAGATGATCACGCCCGGCACGCTTTGCGAAGAACACAGCTACGGCAAACGCCCCCTCAAGGGCCATTTTTTGCGGCTTGAGGCGATCTCCAGCCTGCAGGCCAACGCCAGCGGCCTGATGGTCTTCAGCCAGGACTGGAAAATCCTTCGCAAACTCACCGACGACCGCAGCAAGATCGAGCAGGAGTATGTCGTGGAGATCTCCGGCGAGATGGCCCCTCATGGACTGAATCGCTTGAACCACGGCCTGACCTACAAGGGCAAGGAGCTGCCGAAGGTCAAAGCCAGCTGGCAGAACGAGAACCGCCTGCGTTTCGCCATGAAAAATCCGCAGCCCGGCGTCATCGCTCAGCTCTGCGAGGCTGTCGGCCTGAAAATCGTCTCCATTCGCCGTATCCGCATTGGCGGCGTGTCCATGGGCAAGCTGCCCGAGGGGCAATGGCGTTACATGACGACCAAGGAAAAGTTCTAACGCCTCTCTCATTACCGGGCGCACGCGCTTGTTCGTGCGCCGTCAAAAGACTTACAGGACTCACCGCTCATGATGAACAACGATGTATTGCGCAGCGTGCGCTACATGCTCGATATCAGCGACAGCAAAATCGTCGAAATCACCGGACTGACTGGTTTTGAGGTCTCCAGGAGCGACGTCATTGCGTTCATGAAGAAAGAGGAAGAAGAAGGCTACCTGGATTGCAGCGACGAGGTCATGGCGCACTTTCTGGACGGCCTGGTCTACTTCAAGCGCGGCAAGGACGAGAGCCGTCCACCTCAGCCTATCGACCTGCCGATCACCAATAACATCGTGCTGAAAAAGCTGCGCGTGGCCTTCGAACTGAAAGAGGACGACATGCACGCGATCCTAAAGTCCGTCGACTTCCCGGTCTCCAAGCCGGAGCTGAGCGCTCTGTTTCGCAAGGTAGGTCATACCAACTACCGCGAATGCGGCGACCAGTTGCTGCGCAACTTCCTTAAAGGCCTGACCCTGCGCGTTCGCGGCTGAGTTGGCGGGCATGACCCATACCGTTTCACCTGTCGGCTACATGCGCTCCTGCTTCAAGGAGAAGTTTGCCATTCCGCGCCAGCCACAGCTGGCACCGGCGGCGCGCGGCGTGCTGGAACTGGTCGCCCCCTTCGATCAGGGTGATGCGGTGCAGGGTCTTGAGCAGGTCAGCCATGTCTGGTTGCTGTTCCTGTTTCATCTGGCGCTGGAAGACAAGCCACGTCTGAAAGTGCGCCCGCCTCGTCTGGGCGGCAACCAGTCGATGGGCGTATTCGCTACCCGCGCGACTCATCGCCCAAATGGCATCGGTCAGTCAGTGGTCAGGCTGGACAAGGTTGAAGCCGGGCGTCTGTGGCTGTCAGGTATTGACCTGCTGGACGGGACGCCGGTGCTGGACATCAAGCCCTATGTACCCTATGCCGACACTGTCGAAAGCGCGACCAACTCCATGGCCAGTGCTGCACCCGAGCTGATTCCAGTGCTCTGGCAGGAGGCTGCGCTGGTTCAGGCGCACGAGCATGCCTTGAGGCTGGGGGAGCCACTGATGGAACTGATCGAGCAGTGCCTGGCTCAGGATCCACGGCCGGCTTATCAGACGCCCACACCTGAGCGTCGCTATGGTGCGCAGTTCTGGGATCTGGATGTTCGCTGGCATTACCCCCAGGCAGGTGTCATCTGCGTGCTGGAAGTGATCCCGGCACAAGATTCCGGCCAATAAAAAACCGCCTCACCCTGCCCAAGGGTGAGGCGGTTTTTTTCAACCCGGCTTACTTCTCGACGAATGCACGCTCGATCAGGTAGTCGCCAGGCTCACGCATGCGTGGCGAAACGGTCAGGCCGAAGTTGTTGAGCACTTCGCTGGTCTCGTCGAGCATGCTTGGACTACCGCACAGCATGGCACGGTCGTCCTGAGGATTGATCGGCGGCAGACCGATGTCGCTGAACAGCTTGCCGCTGCGCATCAGGTCAGTCAGGCGGCCTTCGTTTTCGAACGGCTCGCGTGTCACGGTCGGGTAGTAGATCAGCTTGTCGCGCAGCGCTTCACCGAAGAACTCGTTCTGCGGCAGGTGCTCAGTGATGAACTCACGATAAGCGACTTCGTTCACGTAACGCACGCCGTGGCACAGGATGACCTTTTCGAAACGCTCATAGGTTTCAGGGTCCTGAATGACGCTCATGAACGGCGCCAGGCCGGTCCCGGTGCTGAGCAGATAAAGATGTTTGCCCGGCTTCAGGTCATCCAGTACCAGCGTGCCCGTAGGCTTTTTGCTGATGATGATCTCGTCGCCTTCCTTGAGGTGTTGCAACTGGGAAGTCAGCGGACCGTCCGGCACCTTGATGCTGAAAAACTCCAGATGCTCTTCCCAGTTGGGGCTGGCAATCGAATACGCACGCATGAGCGGACGACCATTTGGCTGCTGCAGGCCGATCATGACGAACTGACCGTTCTCGAAACGCAAACCAGGGTCGCGGGTGCACTTGAAACTGAAGAGGGTGTCGTTCCAGTGATGGACGCTGAGGACACGCTCGTGGTTCATGTTGCTCATGTACGTGGGAACTCCTGAAAATTTCGTGCGCGCATGGGCATTGCGCTATTGCGCGACATTCTAGTGGCAGACACAATATCTGTTAAATGAATTATCAAGATATAGGTTATCGGTTATATAGATATGCGATTCACTCTTCGTCAACTTCAGGTTTTTGTCGCCGTCGCCCAGCAGGAAAGCGTCTCGCGCGCTGCCGTGCTGCTTTCACTCTCCCAGTCGGCCGCCAGCACGTCCATCACAGAACTGGAGCGCCAGTCCAGTTGCCAGCTGTTCGACCGAGCCGGCAAGCGACTGAGCCTCAATGCGACGGGTCGCCAGTTGCTGCCTCAGGCCGTTGCCTTGCTCGATCAGGCCAAGGAAATCGAAGACCTGCTCAACGGCAAGTCAGGCTTCGGCTCGCTGGCTGTTGGTGCGACGCTGACCATCGGCAACTACCTGGCAACGCTGTTGATCGGTGGCTACATGCAGCGCCACCCGGAAAGCCAGGTAAAACTGCATGTTCAGAACACGGCGCACATCGTGCAACAGGTGGCGCACTACGAGATCGACCTTGGCTTGATCGAGGGCGATTGCAGCCACCCCGACATCGAAGTTCAATCCTGGGTCGAAGATGAGCTGGTGGTGTTCTGTGCACCGCAACATCCGCTGGCCAAGCGTGGCCAGGCCACACTGGACGAACTGACACGCGAGGCATGGATTCTGCGCGAACAGGGTTCAGGCACCCGGCTGACGTTCGATCAGGCCATGCGTCATCACCGCAACGGTCTGAACGTGAAGCTGGAACTGGAGCACACGGAAGCGATAAAGCGGGCAGTGGAGTCCGGGCTGGGCATCGGATGCATTTCCAGACTGGCGCTGCGCGATGCGTTTCGTCGCGGCAACCTGGTCGAACTCACCACCCCGGATCTGGACCTGTCCCGGCAGTTCTACTTCATCTGGCACAAACAGAAGTATCAGACGTCCGCCATGCGCGAATTTCTCGACCTCTGCCGGGCATTCACCGCCGGCGTGCAGCGCAGCGACGAAATCGTGCTGCCCAGTCTGTACTGATAAATCGGTCAGACTCAGCCCAACAGGACGATGCCCCACACCAGACCGATCATGGTCAGGGCAATAAACTGCGCAGCGCTGCCCATATCCTTGGCATTCTTGGACAGCGGATGCAGGTCCAGAGAGATCCGATCGATGGCCGCCTCGACAGCGGAGTTGAGCAGCTCGACGATCAACGCCAACAGGCATACCGCTACCAGCAATGCGTGCTCGCCTTTACTGACCGTCAGAAAAAACGACAGAGGAATCAGCACCACATTGAGCAGCACCAATTGACGAAAAGCGGCTTCGCCCTTGAAAGCGGCGGTCAGGCCGTCCAGGGAATAACCTGCGGCGTTGAGGATTCGTTTCAGACCGGTTTGGCCTTTGAAGGGCGACATAGAGAGGCTGCTGTACAGTAAGGATGAGGAAAGCTAAGGGAACACAGGTCAAAAAAGCGTGAACATTTCTGTGACTGCGGTTTAGCTGGCTGAGATGGATTCAAGTTGTTGCAGCAGCAACGCTGCCTGGGTCCGGGTGCGCACGCCCAGCTTGCGAAAGATCGCCGTCACGTGGGCCTTGATGGTGGCCTCAGAGACACTCAGCTCAAACGCGATCTGCTTGTTCAACAGGCCTTCACAGACCATGGTCAACACTCTGAACTGCTGCGGCGTCAAACTGGCAAGCCCGGCACTGGCGGCTTTGGCCTCGTCTGAAACGCTGATGGTTTCGTTGACCTGCGGCGGCCACCAGACATCGCCCTCCAGAACCGTACGCACCGCATGCTGAATGGCCTCAAGCGAACTGGACTTGGGGATGAAACCACTGGCACCGAATTCTCTGGAGCGAACGACAATGGACGCTTCTTCCTGCGCCGACACCATGACAACAGGGATCTGCGGGTATTGACCCCGTAACAGAACGAGGCCGGAAAAGCCGTAGGCACCGGGCATGTTCAGATCAAGCAACACCAGATCCCAGTCCGTCTTCTGCTCCAGATGCGACTCCAGTTGCGCGATGCTTTCTGCCTCGACCAGCCGTGCATCTGGTCCCAGGCCGATGCTCAACGCCTGCCGCAGCGCGCTGCGAAACAGAGGATGATCGTCGGCGATCAGGATGTCGTAGGTCATGTGTTGATCCTGTTTTCATAGTGAGGGCCAGCAACGCGGGCCGCTCAGCAGGGCATCCGAAAATGCCGGCAAATTCACGTTGCCCGATCAGGCAAGTGCAGCACCGAGCCCAGTGAATCGGCGTCCAAGCGGCGCCAAGCATGCCCAGCAACACCATGACGGTCAAGCATGACACGCCCAGGCCCCCACAACGAGATGGCAATCAGCCAATAGCCAAAGGGGCACACGTCTTGCGCACTATATAAAAGCCTTCAAATGAGTGTGGGCCGGGTCATCCGTATCGACTGGTCGCTGGTACTTGGCGCCCAGATAGTGAGCACTGAACACATCCAGATAAGCGTCCAGCACGCCACTCGCGCTGACATCGCCGGCCAATTCCAGGCACAGCGCAGCCACTTCTGCCGTACAGAAATGATCATCGCGCCTGGAGCGACGCAAGCGGTAGCGTGATATCTGCTCGGGCTCCAGGCTCAACACCGGAAACTTCTCCAGATAGGGACTTTTGCGGAACATCTTGCGCGCCTCAGTCCAAGTGGCGTCCAGCAGAATGAACAAAGGCCGCTTGCCATCTTTTTCACGTGATACCTGAGTCACCACCCGCTCCCTGGCAACGAACTCGCCCGGAAACACGATATAAGGCTGCCATTGCGGATCATCCAGCAAGGCCAGCAACTGCTCATCGACGTCGATCCGCGACCAGCCGAACGCGTGCGTTTCATCGATGACATCGGCAATAAGCCAGCCGGTGTTGGTCGGCTTCAAAGGCTCAGTGTCGTACATCAACAGGCACATACCGGATTCGGCGGCGACCCTGGGCCGCCATGCACATAAACAGTAGCTGAAGATGACCCGGCAATCCGGGCAGCGTGGCGCGCGCGAACCCCGGGCGATAAAGGGCTTGGTACTTCGCGCCAGCCGCTCATCGCGCAGGCGGGAGACAGCGTGGCTCATTGAGGCACACGCGTACTGGGGGAATACATCGACACCACGAGAACTCGACAGGAATAAAGTGCGCGCAGTTTATCAGAGCACCGACCGTTCAACCCTAGGCTGTGCGAAGACTCCTGTCTTATACTGCTTCGCCATCCAGACCCGCAGTCGGCAGGTTATCCCGGAACGCACTTTGAAGTCGCTGGTCCAACGGCCAGCTACTTAATCAGGAGAGTTTAATGCTGCGCCTCATCGCCCCTACCCTTACGCTTTTGCTCGTTGCTCCGCTGTGCGCCCAGGCGGCGTCGAAGCAGGAGTTCGAGCTCAGCAAAATGCTGGAAAAAGTCGCGAAGGAAAGCAGCGTCGGTACGCCTCGAGCGATCAACGAAGATATTCTGGATCAGGGCTATACCGTCAATGGCAAGGAACTGATCAACCACCTGAGCGTACGTGAAGGCCAGGCGCAGCAAATGCGCGCCAATCCGGATGCGACGCGCGACCAACTGGGCAACAGCGTCTGTCACAACTATGGCTTTCGTCAGTTGATGACCAAAGGTGCCGTACTCAAATATCAGTTCACCGAGTACAAGACCAATCGCCCGGTCGCGACCCAGACCTTCCAGGCCTCGGACTGCACGGTAAAACCCAAGAAATAAGCCGCTCTGCCCTTCCCGTGCGCCTGCCCCTCAGGCGCACGCCGTTCTCGTTACGAGACATCCAGCAAGCCTCTTCCCTGAATACGGACCGAGAACCGATGGCCTTTCCGAAGGAGCCGGCACATCATCGATTCGACATTCACGCCAGACTGGCGCTATAACCTTCTGACAGCCAATCTGTACTTTTCAGGCACATGGCCGACAAGCGTGACACGCTCATGTGCGCCCATCGTTTCTTGTGAACCAGAGAAACAGACAGAATTCATACGACCCGGTATCGGTCAACTCACCTTTTTGGCCGATCAAGCTGGAGCGGGTCGACGATTCTGCAGGAGGAGACATCTTGAATGCCGTATGTACCTAACGATCTTCTGTCCAGACACTTTCAAAGCAATGGCCTGGACCTGACTGGCAAGATTGAAGAACATATTCATCAGGTCGCCCCGGGCAGCCCCAATCTGGCGCTGTATCGAGACATGATGCTGACCGTCCTGCGCATGGCTCAGGATGACCGCAATCGCTGGAACGCCAAGATAACCCTGCAGACTTTGCGCGAGCTGGACAACGCCTTCCGAGTGCTGGAGCGATTCAAGGGTCGGCGCAAGGTGACAGTGTTCGGCTCGGCCCGAACGCCAATGGAACATCCTCTTTATGCGCAGGCCACGGAGCTGGGTGCAAAACTGGCTCAGTCCGACATGATGGTGATCACCGGAGCGGGCGGCGGCATCATGGCAGCAGCTCATGCGGGTGCAGGCCTCAAGCACAGCCTGGGCTTCAATATCACCCTGCCCTTCGAGCAACATGCCAACGCAACGGTAGAAGGTACGGAAAACCTGCTGCCCTTCCACTTCTTCTTTACCCGCAAGCTGTTCTTCGTCAAGGAAGCCGACGCACTGGTGCTATGCCCTGGCGGTTTCGGCACGCTGGATGAAGCGCTGGAAGTGCTGACGCTGGTTCAAACCGGTAAAAGTCCGCTGGTGCCCATCGTGCTACTGGATACGCCGGGCGGCAGTTTCTGGCAAAGCGCGCTGGACTTCATCAAGACCCAGCTGGAAGACAATCACTACATCCTTCCGGCGGACATGAAGTTGATGCGACTGGTCTACAGCGCCGACGAGGCGGTGGATGAAATCAACCGTTTCTACACCAACTACCACTCCAGTCGCTGGCTGAAGAGCAAGTTCGTGATCCGCATGCATCATGCACTCAGCAAGCAGGCTCTTGCGCACATGCACGAGGCCTTTGCCGACTTGTGTCTCAGCGAGGGTTTTCACCAGCATGGTTATCAGGGCGAAGAACATGACGAGGCTCAGTTCAGCCACTTGACGCGGCTGGCCTTCACGTTCACCGGGCGTAATCAGGGTCGGCTTCGAGAGCTGCTGGATTACATCAACTTACCGGAGAACTGGTTGAAACCTTCAGGTGAACAACAGTCGGCGCACCAACGTGAGCCTTTGAACGCCTGATCTCAATCATCCATGCCTCGGCCGCTCAGCAGGCGGCCGATCATGTCCAGCGGATAGCCTCGGTAACTGAGAAATCGTCCCTGTTGAGCACGTTCACGCGCGTCAGCAGGCATGCGCCCGGCAAACTTGCGCTGCCAGGTTTCCTGAAGTTTTTCCTGCCAGTCAACGCCGCACTCTCTCAGTGCCTGCTCGATATCAGCTCGCTGCAAGCCGCGCTGGCTCAGCTCTTCACGGATGCGCACAGGTCCATAGCCCGAACGAGATCGATACGAGACAAAACTTTCAAGATAACGGGATTCAGAGAGCAGACCTTCCTCGACCAGACGATCAAGAGCGGCTTCAATGTGCTCAGGGGAGGCGCCGCGCTGACGCAGTTTACGCGTCAGCTCGACTCGACCGTGCTCGCGTCGCGCGAGCAGGTCCATTGCAGTTCGCCTGACGGCGACGGGTGTATCAAGCACGGCAGACATGGATATCAGATATCGGCGTCTGCTTCAGCCATATCGTCAGCCACTGCAGGTTCGCGGGAACCAACGGCCTTGGTATCAACGCCCGGCGTCAGCAGCTTGTCGCGAATCTGCTTCTCGAGGGCATTACCGATTTCCGGGTTATCTGCCAGGAACTTGGCCGAGTTGGCCTTGCCCTGACCGATCTTGCTGCCCTGGTAGCTGTACCAGGCACCGGACTTCTCGAGAAATCCGTGCAGTACGGCCAGATCGATGATTTCGCCGTTGAGGTAGATACCCTTGCCGTAAAGAATCTGGAACTCGGCCTGACGGAACGGCGGAGCTACCTTGTTCTTGACGACCTTGACGCGGGTCTCGCTACCGACCACTTCGTCACCTTCTTTCACGGCGCCGGTGCGACGGATGTCCAGACGAACCGAGGCATAGAATTTCAGTGCGTTACCACCGGTGGTGGTTTCCGGGCTACCGAACATCACACCGATCTTCATGCGGATCTGGTTGATGAAGATCACCAGGCAATTGGCGTTCTTGATGTTACCGGTAATCTTGCGCAGCGCCTGCGACATCAGACGTGCCTGCAGACCCACGTGCATATCACCCATCTCGCCTTCGATCTCGGCCTTCGGAACCAGCGCGGCAACGGAGTCGACCACGATCACGTCGATGGCGTTGGAACGTACGAGCATGTCGGTGATTTCCAGCGCCTGTTCACCGGTGTCCGGCTGCGAGACCAGCAGGTCGTCGACGTTGACGCCCAGCTTGCCTGCGTATTCGGGGTCGAGTGCGTGTTCGGCATCGACGAATGCACAGGTCGCACCCATTTTCTGGGCCTGAGCGATGACAGACAGTGTCAGCGTGGTTTTACCGGAAGACTCCGGACCGTAGATTTCAACGATCCGGCCTTTTGGCAGACCACCAATACCCAGTGCGATATCCAGACCGAGCGAGCCGGTGGAAATGGCAGGAATCGCCTGACGATCATGGTCGCCCATGCGCATCACGGCACCTTTACCGAACTGACGCTCGATCTGACCCAAGGCCGCAGCCAAGGCTTTCTTCTTGTTGTCGTCCATTGAAGTCCTCACGTAATCAAATTCAATTAGGGCCTTGATGGCCACAACACCTGTATAAGTAGACAGTATTATTCCACAGGGATCGACGCTCGCCTACCCCTGTTTTGGCATTTCTCCGGATGCAAGCGCGATGAGCCCCTCCAGCGCGGCTTTTACCGTTTGTCGGCGCACCTGCTCACGGTCACCGGCGAACCACCGGCGCTGCGCGATGAGCCTTTCACCGTCACCCCAGCAGATCCAGACCGTACCGACCGGCTTTTCGACCGAGCCACCACGAGGCCCCGCCACGCCGCTGACCGCGACGCCGAATCTGGCACCGCTGTTGCGCTGAGCGCCGCGGGTCATCGCTTCAACGACAGGCTGACTGACCGCGCCGACACTGTCGAACAGGCTTTGCGGAACATCGAGCTGTCGCGTTTTCTGATGGTTGGAATAAGTGACGTAGCCGGCCTCGAACCAGCCGGAACTGCCGTCGACACGTGTAATCGCTTCGGCGATGCCGCCTCCCGTACAGGACTCGGCGGTCGTCACCTGGGCATCAGTCGCTTTCAGAAGCCTGCCAAGCGAAGCGGCAAGCAGGGTTATGTCATCCACAGTACGTTCCCGTTCCAACCGCTGATCTGAAATCCGATCTTTGAACATCGCGGCTGCATAAGAAGCCGCTTGTCCGCTCATGTTCACTGCTTCTCTTTGGAAACAGGCTTTTTGACCGTTTCGACCGTTGTTTCCCTCGGTCTGCGCTTTGCCTCATCCAGAGGAATGAAGCGTCCAGTGACCGAATCCCTTGCTCGTTTAACTGCCATATAAAAGTCCTTTTTCATAGGCCACCACTCACAGACGGTGGTGGTTCGTGAAGTCTATACAGCAATCAGGAAGCTGTGGGCTTGCGGAAACCCAAGGTCACGATTGAGCGTTCACCAAACCGGGACTGCACCCGCGCAACGTGCGTGATAACCTTGCGCCCATCGCAAACACTCGGCAGACATCCCTCGGTAAACGGAGGGATTAAGCGTCGCACCCCGAGGTTTACCCACTCTTCTCAAGAACTTGCCCAAGCCACTGATGAATAAAGCAATTTCCGACCTCTCTTCGCACACCCCCATGATGCAACAGTACTGGAAGCTGAAGAATCAGCATCTGGATCAGCTGATGTTCTATCGCATGGGTGACTTTTACGAAATCTTCTATGAAGACGCCAAAAAGGCCGCCAAGTTGCTGGATATTACGCTGACGGCACGCGGTCAGTCGGCGGGCCAGAGCATCCCCATGTGCGGCATCCCCTACCACGCAGCAGAAGGCTACCTGGCGAAGCTGGTCAAGCTGGGCGAGTCGGTAGTGATCTGTGAGCAGATCGGCGATCCGGCAACCAGCAAAGGGCCGGTCGATCGTCAGGTCGTGCGTATCATCACGCCGGGCACCATCAGCGATGAAGCGCTGCTCGACGAGCGTCGGGACAACCTGATCGCTGCCGTGCTCGGCGACGAGCGCCTTTTCGGCCTCGCTGTGCTGGACATCACCAGCGGCAATTTCAGCGTGCTGGAGATCAAGGGCTGGGAGAACCTGCTGGCCGAGCTCGAACGCATCAACCCGGTCGAACTGCTGATCCCGGATGACTGGCCTCAGGGTCTGCCTGCTGAAAAACGTCGTGGCTCACGTCGTCGCGCGCCATGGGATTTCGAACGCGATTCGGCGCACAAAAGCCTTTGTCAGCAGTTCGCGACTCAGGACCTCAAGGGCTTTGGCTGTGAAATGCTGACGCTGGCGATCGGCGCGGCAGGCTGCCTGTTGAGCTATGCCAAGGAAACCCAGCGCACCGCCTTGCCGCACCTGCGCAGCCTGCGTCACGAGCGACTGGACGATACCGTGATTCTGGACGGCGCCAGCCGCCGCAACCTTGAACTGGATACCAACCTGTCGGGCGGTCGCGACAACACGCTGCAATCGGTCATGGACCGCTGCCAGACCGCCATGGGCACACGCCTGCTGACGCGATGGTTGAACCGTCCGTTGCGCGATCTGACCATCCTTCAGGCCCGTCAGACGTCGATTACCTGCTTTCTTGAACGCTACCGCTTCGAGAGCCTGCAGCCCCAATTGAAAGAAATCGGCGACATCGAGCGGATTCTGGCGCGTATCGGTCTACGCAACGCTCGCCCCCGCGACCTTGCCCGCCTGCGCGACGCGTTGAGCGCCCTGCCCGAATTACAGCAGGCGATGAGCGAGCTGGAAGCGCCGCACCTTCAACAACTGGCCCGCACCGCCAGCACCTACCCTGAGCTGGCCAACCTGTTGCAACGGGCAATCATCGACAACCCGCCGGCTGTGATTCGCGACGGTGGCGTGCTCAAGACCGGTTACGACGCTGAACTGGACGAGCTGCAATCACTGAGCGAGAACGCAGGCCAGTTCCTGATCGATCTGGAAGCGCGCGAAAAGTCTCGAACCGGCCTGGCCAACCTGAAAGTAGGCTACAACCGCGTCCATGGCTACTTCATCGAGCTGCCCAGCAAACAGGCTGAACAGGCGCCCGCCGATTACATCCGCCGACAGACCCTGAAGGGTGCCGAGCGCTTCATCACGCCGGAACTCAAAGCGTTCGAAGACAAGGCGCTGTCGGCCAAAAGTCGCGCGCTGGCTCGAGAGAAAATGCTTTACGAAGCCTTGCTCGAGGACCTGATCGGCCATCTCGCGCCGCTGCAGGACACCGCGGCAGCGTTGGCCGAGCTGGATGTGCTGAGCAACCTCGCCGAACGCGCACTGAACCTCGACCTCAATTGCCCGAGATTTGTGGCCGAGCCCTGCATGCGCATCGAACAAGGTCGTCACCCGGTGGTCGAGCAGGTGTTGTCGACACCCTTCGTGGCCAATGACCTGGCACTGGACGACAGCACACGCATGCTGGTCATCACCGGTCCGAACATGGGCGGTAAATCGACCTACATGCGCCAGACGGCCTTGATTGTCTTGCTCGCCCATATCGGCAGTTTCGTACCTGCAGCTCAATGCGAGCTGTCACTGGTGGACCGGATATTCACGCGGATCGGCTCCAGCGACGACTTGGCGGGCGGGCGCTCGACGTTCATGGTGGAAATGAGCGAGACAGCCAACATCCTGCACAACGCGACCGACCGCAGCCTGGTGCTGATGGACGAAGTCGGCCGCGGGACCAGCACCTTCGATGGCCTCTCCCTCGCTTGGGCTGCGGCAGAATGCCTCGCCCAGTTGCGCGCCTACACCCTGTTCGCCACTCACTATTTCGAGTTGACCGTTCTGCCGGAAAGCGAACCACTGGTCAGCAACGTGCATCTGAATGCTACCGAACACAACGAGCGGATCGTATTCCTGCACCGGGTTCTGCCAGGACCTGCCAGTCAAAGCTACGGCCTGGCAGTCGCACAGTTGGCCGGGGTTCCAGGCAAAGTCATCACCCGCGCCAAAGAGCATTTGAAACGCCTTGAGACTACCAGCCTGCCCCACGAGCAGCCGCGCGCCAAACCGGGAAAACAGGCAGCGCCGATGCAGAGCGATCTGTTCGCCAGTCTGCCGCATCCGGTGCTCGATGAACTGTCGAAGGTCAAGGTTGACGATCTCACACCGCGTCAGGCGCTGGATTTGCTATACACATTGCAAACTCGACTGTGACGTGACCCGTTACATGCTGTTAGAATCCCGCGCGGTCTGGGATGCGCTCAGCTTTTAGCCTGGCTGAGCAGCCGTTCGAGCCGCGTGAAGACGCAGCGAACCAAAGGTGAATGGCAGGCGATGCAGTCAAACTGCTTCAAGGCCTTCATCAACAGCACGTGTTTTCATAGGGTCGGGAACCGTCCCGAACCTGGCAACCCTGTCTGGAAGGGCTCTGCCGCAGCCGCCTGAGGAGAGAATTAGAAATGACCTTCGTCGTCACCGACAACTGCATCAAGTGCAAGTACACCGACTGTGTGGAAGTCTGTCCGGTGGACTGCTTCTACGAGGGCCCGAACTTCCTGGTGATTCACCCGGACGAGTGCATCGACTGCGCGCTGTGTGAGCCTGAATGCCCTGCTCAGGCCATTTTCTCCGAAGACGAGATTCCGGCCGGCATGGAAAACTTCATCGAGCTCAATGCCGAGCTTGCCGAGGTATGGCCGAATATCACAGAGAAGAAAGATGCACTGCCGGATGCAGCAGAGTGGGACGGCAAGAAAGACAAGATTGCAGATCTGGAACGCTAGAGTCCGGACTCCAAAAAAAGGCCCTTTTGAGGGCCTTTTTTTCATCTTGAATTCAATGAAACAACCAAGCTGACTGAACATGAAAAAGGGGCGGTATAACCCGCCCACATTTCTCCCTGATCCCTGTAATCCCTTTTCATCGTCCTGATGAATCGCGTCATGCGAAGTCCTTGACCCTCATCCTTGAGCGTCTGTACCGATCCGTTGGTACGGCTCCGATAGTAAAGATTTGGCGCAGCAGGGCAACCCACCAAGCACGCCAAAATATTTCCGCTCTTGCCTTGAAGACTTTATAAAACCTTAGGGATCAATGGGTTAAAAGATAGAAAACCCGAATATCCGGTAAATCTCACTTACAACCCCTTGATGACTTACAGATCACGTACGCAATGACGTACATGGCGCGTGTCTTGGGAGGCTGTGTCTGGCGATCCGGCTCCAGAGCATCAGGACTTCTTTGGATGATGAAAGCCATATAAAAAGCCGACATGAACAGTCTGCTCAGGTCGGCTCTTGTAACGCGGTTGAAGTTTTTACTGAAAGAGCGACTCGCTCGAAAGACCATTTTTCTCGAGTATTTCACGAAGACGCTTTAGGCCCTCGACCTGAATCTGTCGCACACGCTCACGCGTGAGCCCGATTTCCAGGCCTACATCTTCAAGCGTACTGCTTTCGTGCCCCCGCAGCCCGAAACGGCGTATGACCACTTCACGCTGCTTTTCGGTCAGTTCGCACAGCCACTGATCGATACTCTGCGAAAGATCATCATCCTGCAGAAGCTCGCAAGGGTCTGTAGGACGGTCGTCGGTAAGCGTATCGAGCAACGTCTTGTCCGAATCCGGCCCAAGCGATACGTCAACCGAAGACACCCGCTCATTGAGCCCAAGCATGCGCTTGACCTCGCCTACCGGTTTTTCCAACAGATTGGCGATTTCTTCAGGGGATGGTTCGTGATCGAGCTTTTGAGTCAGCTCCCTTGCCGCACGCAGGTAGACGTTCAGTTCCTTGACGACATGAATCGGCAACCGGATGGTCCGGGTCTGATTCATGATGGCTCGTTCAATCGTCTGACGAATCCACCACGTGGCATAGGTAGAAAAACGAAAACCGCGTTCAGGATCGAATTTTTCGACAGCCCGGATCAAGCCAAGGTTGCCTTCTTCGATCAGATCAAGCAATGACAGTCCACGATTGACATAACGCCTGGCAATTTTCACCACCAGCCGCAGATTGCTTTCAATCATGCGTTTGCGCCCAGCCGGATCTCCACTTTGCGACAATCGCGCAAAGTGTACTTCTTCTTCCGGAGACAACAGCGGAGAGAACCCTATTTCATTGAGATACAACTGGGTAGCGTCGAGCGCCCGAGTGTAATCAATATATTTGTGTTGTTTGAGCGATGACGACGGCTTGGCCTTCGCGCGACCCGAGGCGGCAGTAGACGGCTGCTTCTCGCTCGGCGATTGCTCCAGGACAATGCCGGCTTCCATGAGGAGCACGTCATCATCGATGTCAAACTCCGGCGCTTCGTTGCTAAGAGCCATTGTTATAGTCCTTTGGTGAGTTCGACCTCAAGCTCCAGCGGCGCCTATATCCATGGCAACGCTTGAGCCTGTTCCTTCTGCGTCAGGAACAGGCGGCAACAATCAACGACGTGGCAAGAATTCCAGTGGGTCTACAGGTTTACCTTGTCGGCGAATCTCAAAATGCAGTTTCACCCGGTCAGTTCCTGTTGACCCCATTTCGGCAATCGTCTGCCCAGCCTTGACCTGCTGTCCTTCCCGTACCAAAAGCCTTCGGTTATGACCGTAGGCACTGACGTAGGTATCGCTGTGTTTGATGATGATCAATTCGCCGTAGCCCCGTAATCCACTTCCGGCGTAAACAACTGAACCATCAGACGCTGCCAAAACAGGCTGTCCCAAATCACCGGCGATATCAATTCCTTTATTCAAACTACCGTTTGAAGAAAATTTTCCTATCAATATGCCACTCGAAGGCCAGGTCCAACCGCTGGGAGACTTGCCTGCAGGGCCCGTCGCGGTGGTCGCGGAAGGCGGTATGACCACAGGTACAACCGCAACGGGTTTGGACATTACAGTCGTTTTTACCGATCCCGAATTGCTGGTGGTAGTCGACGTACTGGTGACCGGACGACCTGCTGAAGGTGCCGATGCCACGCTCTGTGTTGAAGAAGAGCGCCCGTCAAAGCGAATCGTCTGACCCGGTTTGATGGTAAATGGCTCGGGTATCTGATTGCGGGCGGCCAGAGCTTTCCAGTCCCAGCCGTAGCGGAATGCAATGGAAAACAGCGTATCGCCGCGTTTGACGACGTACTGACCGGTGGTGACGGTAGGACGCTGGGCAACGGCGTTGCCGTTTCGGTCGACCACACGAACACCACCCGAAGGTGAACTTGAACAGCCGACCAAGAGGACACTGAGCGCAATGCCAATCAACAGACGCTGATAACTTCTCGAAGACCTGAGCTGCTGAATGACTGTGTGACTCACCCGCCACTCCCTTTACTGGTGACTGAATTCAAAGATGCCTATTGTGCCGCAAGAACGGCGGGCAGCCAGTGCTTAAAACGCATCAAAAACGGTGTAATGGAAGATCCGCCCCATGATTCGATGCAATTTTGCCATCGTTCTCATGAACAGACGGTTGTAGACCGATGACAGGCGCCAGAATTCATTCGTGACCTCTGGCGTTTTTCAGGCAAGAGGACCGTTCAACAGCGGCACGAACCGCACGGCTCCCAATACATGTCGGGAAAAACCGTTTTCCTCTCGAATGATCAGCATCAATTGCTGGACTTCACCTGCGCCGACCGGAATGACCAGCCGTCCACCGGGTGCCAGTTGATCAAGCAGCGCCTGCGGTACATCGGTAGCCACTGCCGTGACGATGATGCCGTTGTAAGGCGCCAGGGCTGGCCATCCCTCCCAGCCATCGCCCCAGCGAAAAACCACATTGCGCAGGTTCAGTTCAACCAGACGCTCCTTGGCCCTGTCCTGCAGAACCTTGATGCGCTCAACCGAGAACACCCGTTCCACCAACTGCGCCAGCACTGCGGTCTGATAGCCCGAACCGGTGCCGATCTCCATCACCTTGTCCAGCGGCCCCGCCGCCAGCAGAAGCTCGCTCATGCGGGCAACCATGTAAGGCTGGGAAATGGTCTGGTTATGCCCGATGGGCAATGCGGTGTCTTCATAGGCCCGATGCGCCAGCGCCTCGTCAACGAACAGATGACGTGGCGTCTTGCGAATGACATCCAGCACATGATTGTTCGACACACCTTCTTCGTACAGGCGTTGAATCAACCGCTCGCGAGTACGTTGCGAAGTCATCCCGATCCCGCGACGTAACAGATCATCTTGCTCGCGTGACATCAGTGCAGTCCCTCCAGCCAGGTGTTCAGGCTGCTGAAACCATCCTGATAGGTACGGTCCAGTCGCAGCGGCGTAATGGATACATAGCCCTGCATGACCGCATGAAAGTCGGTTCCGGCACCGCCGTCCTCGGCATCTCCCGCAGCCGCTATCCAGTAGCCGGCACGTCCGCGGGGGTCGACGACCCTGATCGGCGCTGCGGCTCTGGCGCGATGACCAAGCCGGGTCAATTGAATGCCGCGGATGTGCTCCAGAGGCAGGTTCGGTATGTTCACGTTCAATACGGTACGCGGTGGAAGATCGAGTTGCTCGTGTGCCTCGACCAGCAGACGTGCGTAATGCGCAGCCGTGGCGAGGTTGTCAGGCTGGCGCGACAGAAACGAAAACGCGAACGACGGTCGTTGCAGAAAACGGCCTTCCAGCGCTGCGGCGACTGTACCTGAGTACAGCACATCATCGCCCAGGTTGGCGCCTAGATTGATCCCTGAAACCACCATGTCCGGTTCACGCTCCAGCAGACCGTTAAGCCCCAGATGCACGCAATCTGTCGGCGTACCGTTCAGACTGATAAAACCATTGGCCAGCGTCTGCGGATGCAGGGGCCGGTCGAGCGTCAGCGAACTGCTGGCGCCACTCTTGTCTTGATCGGGGGCAATCACCACGCATTCAGTGTAGTCCGCCAGTGCCGCATAGAGCGCCGCAAGACCGGGCGCGCTGACCCCGTCATCGTTTGAAATCAGAATACGCATGGGCTGTCCGTCTGCCCAACCGGCACCAGATCGACAAGCTCGCGCACCAAAACGGTGGCGAAGCATCCAGGCGGAAGGACGAATTCCAGTTGCAGAATGTCAGGCTCGGGATAATGCCACGTCAGCCGCCCAATGGGCAGCCGCAGGATGCGACGTTCGTGTTCCATTCCCGCCCTGATCAGCCAGTCACGCAAGGCCGGATGCTCCGCGGCGACAGCGTTTTCAAGCTCTGCGGTTCTGCCCTGCGCCGGAGAAGGGCCTGCACCCCACTGCGGACCGGTCGGGTGCACGTCCAGAATGGCCAGCCGCGGATCGCTGCATTCCTCGACACCCGCCGGGAAAAAGCTCCGGCTGTCGGTGAACGCCAGAAGATCACCGACCTGAGCATGCTGCCAGCTGCCGTCTGCAACACGTGCGGCGAGCACCTGATTGAACAGGTAGCTGCGCGCCGTTGACAGCAGGCGCGAGCGGACCGCGCGCTGCTCGGGCAAGGCCTGACGGGACGCGTAATCGCGAGCCTCGCCCAGGTTACCGCCCTGATAGCCGAAGCGTTGAGCGCCGAAGTAATTGGGAATCCCGAGTCGGGCAATCGACTCAAGCCGCTGAGTCAACGCGTCCTTGTCAGCCGCCAATTGCGTCAGGCGCAAGGTAAAGCCATTGGCTGCGTGCGCGCCACGCTGAAGTTTGCGTTTGTGGCGGCTCACGGTGAGGATCTTCAGCGTCTCGTCCTGCGCCGCGGACAGATCGGGGTCGGCCTTGCCGGGCAATTGAATACTGAACCATTGTCGAGTGAGTGCCTGACGGTCCTTCAGACCGGCATAGCTGACTGTACGCAACTGAACGCCGGCAGCCCGGGCCAGACGTCGGGCGGCTTCTTCGGTGTTGAGGCCACGCTTCTCGACCCACAGCCACAAATGCTCGCCATCGCCCGAGAGCGGAATATCAAGCACTTCATCGACCTGGAAATCTTCCGCTGTCGCTTTGAGAACCGCACGTCCCAGCGACTCGCCCCAGGCCGTCGGGCCCAGCAGTTCAAGTTCGGTCATGCGCGCAGCAACAACGCGACGGCATGCACAGCGATGCCTTCTTCGCGGCCGGTAAAGCCGAGTTTTTCAGTGGTGGTGGCTTTGACGTTGACCTGATCCAGTTCGACCTGAAGGTCTTCGGCAATCAGCGCGCGCATGGCATCGATGTGGGGTGCCATTTTGGGCGCCTGAGCGACGATGGTGGCATCGACGTTACCGACCTTCCAGCCCTTGCTCTGCACCTGCTTTAGAACGTGACGCAGCAGTACGCGACTGTCCGCGCCCTTGAATTGCGGATCTGTGTCCGGAAAATGCTTGCCGATGTCGCCCAGCGCCGCAGCGCCCAGCAGCGCATCGCTCAGAGCGTGCAGCAAAACGTCGCCATCGGAGTGGGCCAGAAGACCGAAACCGTGCGCAATCCGCACGCCGCCCAAGGTGATGAAGTCGCCTTCAGCGAAACGGTGCACATCATAGCCGTGGCCAATACGCATAAAAAAACGCCCTGAAAAATGTCAGGGCGTGATTCTACCTGCTTTGGCACGGCTTGGGTTTGTCAGCGAAGCTGCACATCCACCTCACCGTGCGTTCAACCCGATCAGTTGTCGAACAACGCGCTGGCGTGATGGCGCAGGTGATCTTCAATGAAGCTGGCGATGAAGAAATAGCTGTGGTCATAACCGGGCTGCATCCGCAGTGTCAGAGGCTGCTGTGCCGCTTTGGCAGCCTGGACCAGCGTCTCGGGCTTGAGCTGATTGACCAGAAAATCATCCCGATCACCCTGATCCACCAGAATCGGCAATTTTTCCGTTGCATCGGCCATCAATACACTGGCGTCCCACTCGCGCCAGCGCGAGCGGTCTTCGCCCAGATAACGGGAAAAGGCCTTCTGCCCCCACGGACAGTCCATCGGATTACTGATCGGTGAAAACGCCGAGATCGACTTGTAGCGACCCGGATTGCGCAGGGCACACACCAGTGCGCCGTGCCCACCCATCGAATGACCGCTGATACTGCGCACCTGCGAAGCCGGAAAATGCGCTTCGATCAGGGCAGGCAGCTCCGTGACCACGTAATCATGCATCTGGTAATGACGGGCGTAGGGCTGTTCGGTTGCGTTGAGATAGAAGCCTGCGCCCAGACCGAAGTCCCAGGCGCCATCCGGATCGCCAGGCACATCAGGGCCGCGTGGACTGGTGTCCGGCGCCACGATGATGATCCCCAGCTCGGCCGCTACCCGCTGGGCCGCTGCTTTCTGCATGAAGTTTTCGTCAGTGCAGGTCAGGCCCGACAACCAGTACAGCACCGGCAGCTTGCCACCCTGCTCGGCCTGAGGCGGAAGGTAGACCGCAAACACCATGTCGCAGCCCAGCACCTGAGAGTGGTGCCTGTATCGCTTGTGCCAGCCGCCGAAGCTTTTCTGACAGGAGATGTTTTCCAGGGTCATGGTCGACTCCCAACGATGGGCAGCAGCGTGATGATCGCCTGCTGCCCATCATCGCTGTTTTAGAAGTGGATGACAGTACGAATGCTTTTGCCTTCGTGCATCAGGTCAAACGCTTTGTTGATATCTTCCAGGCCCATGGTGTGGGTAATGAAAGTATCCAGCGGAATCTCACCGGTTTGTGCCATGTCGACATAGCTTGGCAACTCAGTACGACCTCGCACGCCGCCGAACGCCGAACCGCGCCAGACGCGCCCGGTCACCAACTGGAAAGGACGGGTGGAGATTTCCTGACCGGCACCGGCCACGCCGATGACGACCGACTCGCCCCAGCCCTTGTGGCAGCACTCGAGGGCTGCACGCATCAACTGCACATTGCCGATGCACTCGAAAGAGAAATCCACGCCGCCGTCAGTCATGTCGACGATGACTTCCTGAATCGGGCGATCAAAGTCCTTCGGGTTGACACATTCAGTCGCGCCCAACTGTTTGGCAATCTCGAACTTGGCCGGATTGATGTCGATGGCGATGATTCGCGAAGCCTTGGCTTTCACTGCACCGATCACAGCCGACAGACCGATGCCGCCCAGACCGAAAATGGCCACGGTGTCACCCGGCTTGACCTTGGCAGTGTTGAGTACGGCACCGATACCGGTGGTCACGCCACAACCCAGCAGGCAAACCTTTTCCAGCGGCGCCTGTTTGTCGATTTTGGCGACCGAAATTTCCGGCAATACGGTGTATTCCGAGAAGGTCGAGGTGCCCATGTAATGAAAAATCGGCTCACCCTTGTAGGAGAAGCGCGACGTGCCATCCGGCATCAAACCCTTGCCCTGAGTGGAACGGATCGCCTGGCACAGGTTGGTTTTGCCCGAGCGACAGAATTTGCACTGACGGCATTCAGGCGTGTAAAGCGGGATGACGTGATCACCGACCACAACAGAGGTAACGCCCTCACCCACCGCTTCAACGATAGCCCCGCCTTCATGACCCAGAATCGAAGGGAAAATCCCTTCAGGATCGGCACCGGAAAGCGTGTAGGCATCGGTATGACAAACGCCGGACGCCACGACCCGCAGCAGCACCTCGCCCGCCTTGGGCATGGCGACATCGACTTCCACGATTTCCAGTGGCTTCTTGGCCTCAAAGGCGACAGCAGCACGTGACTTGATCATCAATCTTCTCCGGCGAACTAAAACAAGGTGTGCAGTGTAGTACAGTGCCAATTGGCGAGTAATAGAGCCAAAAGCAAAACATTAATGCTGTGCAGGGATAATCGATGTACACCAATCGCTGGGAAGGCCTCGACGAGTTCGTAGCGGTGGCAGAATGCGGCCAGTTCACTGCCGCTGCGCAACGTCTGGGGGTCTCGTCTTCTCATGTCAGCCGTCAGATCGTCCGGCTTGAAGAACGGCTGCAGACCCGCCTGCTGTACCGCAGCACACGCAAGGTGGCGTTGACCGAAGCCGGTCAGACGTTCCTGCACCATTGCCAGCGCCTGCAGGATGGACGCGAAGAAGCGTTGCGCGCGGTAGGCGACCTGACCAGTGAACCCAAAGGGTTGTTGCGCATGACCTGCGCAGTGGCGTACGGCGAGCGTTTCATCACGCCGCTGGTGACCCGCTTCATGGACGTTTACCCGCATCTACGGGTCGACATCGAACTGAGCAACGAAACACTCGACCTGGTTCACGAAGGCATGGATCTGGCGATCCGGCTGGGGCGTCTGCAGGATTCACGTATGGTCGCCACGCGTCTGGCACCGCGCCAGATGTATCTGTGCGCAGCACCTTCCTACATCGCACGCTATGGCCGCCCTCATAGCCTGTCGGAACTGAGTCGCCATAACTGCCTGATAGGCGGCAGCGATACCTGGTTGCTGCAACAGAACGGACGGGAATTCTCTCAGCGTGTGCAGGGCAACTGGCGCTGCAACAGCGGTCAGGCCGTACTCGACGCTGCATTGCACGGCGTCGGTCTGTGCCAGCTACCCGATTATTACGTGCAGAAACACCTCAAGAGCGGCGCGCTGATTTCGTTGCTGGACATGCATCAGCCGCCCAACACAGCTGTCTGGGCGCTGTACCCACAGCAACGGCACCTTTCGCCGAAGGTGCGCAAACTGGTGGACTATCTGAAGGAAGGTCTGTTGATGCGGGACGAATACCGGCAGTAGCTGGCGAACCTTTCAGCGGCCGAAATCGCTTCGACGCAAACGCAGCCATTCGAGGTCTTCGGGTCGAGTCACCTTGATGTTGTCGGATCGACCTTCGATCAGACGTGGCGCCTGTCCGGCCCACTCGATGGCCGAAGCCTCATCCGTGATGCTGACATCAGATACCAGGCTGTCCGCCAATGCTCGATGGAGCGCTCCAAGGCGGAACATCTGTGGCGTATAGGCTTGCCATATCATACTGCGATCAACCGTTTCAGCCACGCGACCCGTGCTATCGGCACGCTTGAGCGTGTCGCGCGCGGGAACAGCCAGCAGGCCACCGACCGGGTCGTCCGCCAGCTCGCTGAGCAGGTTGTCCAGATCGCTACGGGCCAGGTTCGGACGTGCGGCGTCATGAACCAGCACCCAGTCATCGTCGCTGGCGCCCTGCGCGTGCAGATGCAGCAAGGCGTTAAGTACCGAAGCTGAACGCTCTTTGCCACCATCCACCCGCTGGATTCGGGAATCCAGCGCACAGGGCAATGCGGGCCAGTAAGGGTCGTCCACGGCAAGGCTAATCACCAGACCCTTGAGACGGGGGTGATCCAGAAAACTCAACAGGCTGTGTTCGAGAATGGTCAGGCTGCCCAGCTGCAGGTATTGCTTGGGCCGGTCTGCTGCCATGCGGGCACCAATGCCCGCTGCAGGAATCACTGCCCAGAAGGCAGGAAGGAAATCTTTCATGACGCCTACTTTTATTATTGTGCCAACTGATAGAGGGTTTCGCCGTCCTTGACCATGCCCAACTCATGACGGGCACGCTCCTCGACGGTCTCGAGTCCCTTTTTCAATTCCATGACTTCGGCATCGAGCACACGATTGCGCTCCAGCAAGACCTGGTTTTCGGCATGCTGATCCGCGATCTGCTGGTTCAGGCTGGCCACTTGCGCCAGGCTGCCATTACCCACCCAGAGGCGATATTGCAAACCGGCAAGCAACAGCAGCAGGATGAGGAACAACCAGTTAGGACTGCGCATTGAAATATCAGGTACCCAGTAGAAAAGACGGCAGAGCCACACAACTAACAAATGACTGAGGGCATTGAGCCTGACATAAGCCAGGCTCAATCACTCCAGGTTACAGAGGAGCGTCAGCATCGGCAGCACGGGCGAAACCGGATGAACCGTTTTTCCCGTAGCGCCCTGCGTCTTTTACCATCTATGGATCAACCGCGAAACTCGGCGCGGCCGTTATAAACGGCTTTGCTGCCCAGTTGCTCTTCGATACGCAGCAGCTGGTTGTACTTGGATACGCGATCGGAACGGCACAGCGAACCCGTCTTGATCTGGCCGGCTGACGTGCCCACAGCCAGATCGGCAATGGTCGAATCTTCGGTTTCACCGGAACGGTGCGAGATCACAGCGGTGTAACCGGCAGCCTTGGCCATCTGAATGGCTTCCAGCGTTTCGGTCAGTGTACCGATCTGGTTGAACTTGATCAGGATCGAGTTGGCGATCTTCTTGTCGATGCCTTCTTTCAGGATCTTGGTGTTGGTCACGAACAGGTCGTCGCCCACCAGCTGGATCTTGTCGCCGATCTTGTCGGTGAGGATTTTCCAGCCAGCCCAGTCGGACTCGTCCAGACCGTCTTCGATGGAGATGATCGGGTGCTTGCTGACCAGATCAGCCAGATAGTCGGCGAAACCGGCGGAGTCGTATTCGCCTTCTTCGCTGAGCTTGTACTTGCCGTCCTTGTAGAACTCGCTCGCCGCGCAGTCCAGCGCCAGGGTCACATCGGTGCCCAGCGTATAGCCAGCGTTGGAAACGGCTTCGGCGATGGCGCTGAGCGCTTCTTCATTGGACGCCAGGTTAGGCGCGAAACCACCTTCATCACCGACGGCAGTATTCAGGCCGCGAGCCTTGAGAACAGCCTTGAGGTGATGAAAAATTTCGGTGCCCCAGCGCAGACCTTCAGCGAACGTCTTGGCGCCAACCGGCTGAACCATGAATTCCTGAATGTCGATGTTGTTATCGGCGTGCTCGCCACCGTTGATGATGTTCATCATTGGCACCGGCATCGAGTAGACGCCCGGCGTGCCGTTCAGGTTGGCGATGTGCGCGTACAGCGGCAGATCCTGATCCTGGGCAGCGGCCTTTGCGGCAGCCAGGGATACAGCGAGGATTGCGTTGGCACCCAGGCTTGCCTTGTTCTCGGTCGCGTCCAGCGCAATCATTGCGTGGTCCAGCGCCTTCTGATCTACCGGATCCTTACCCAGCAGCAGGTCGCGGATCGGGCCGTTGATGTTGGCGACAGCTTTCAGAACGCCCTTGCCCATGTAACGGCTCTTGTCGCCATCACGCAGCTCCAGCGCTTCGCGCGAGCCGGTTGAAGCACCGGACGGCGCACAGGCGCTGCCAATGATGCCGTTATCGAGGAGCACATCTGCTTCCACGGTGGGATTGCCACGGGAGTCGAGAACTTCACGACCTTTGATGTCGACGATTTTTGCCATTGTTGTAAACACTCCAAGATTGACGAAAACGACGCAGCTGGAAAACGATATTCGCGATCAGACGCAGAAAACGGCAGGCCTGAATGCGACAACCCCGTCACGAATGACGGGGAACGGCACTTTACCGGAGAACCCTGCTCAAGCGGTCTCTACGATCGGAAAACTTTTCACAAGTTCATCCAGCGACTTGAGTTGCGTCAGGAAAGGCTCCAGCTTGTCCAGGCGCAACGCACAAGGGCCATCGCATTTGGCGTTATCAGGATCAGGGTGAGCTTCCAGGAAGAGACCGGCCAGATTCTGACTGATACCGGCCTTGGCCAGTTCCAGCACCTGAGCCCGGCGTCCGCCAGCGGAATCGGAGCGACCACCCGGCATTTGCAGGGCGTGGGTCACGTCGAAAAGAATCGGGTACTCGAACTGCTTCATGATGCCGAAGCCGAGCATGTCCACCACCAGGTTGTTGTAACCGAAGCTGGAACCGCGCTCGCACAGGATCAACTGATCGTTACCGGCCTCTTCGCACTTGGTCAGGATGTGTTTCATTTCCTGAGGCGCAAGAAACTGGGCTTTCTTGATGTTGATGACTGCACCTGTCTTCGCCATTGCCACCACCAGGTCGGTCTGGCGAGACAGAAAAGCCGGCAACTGGATGATATCGCACACTTCGGCAACGACAGCCGCCTGCTCAGGCTCATGCACATCCGTGATCAACGGCACGTTGAAGGTGCGCTTTATCTCTTCGAATATGCGCATGCCTTCTTCCAGGCCCGGACCACGATAGGATGTGATCGAGGAACGGTTGGCCTTGTCGAAGCTGGCCTTGAACACGTAAGGGATACCGAGCTTTTCGGTAACACGCACATATTCTTCGCAAATCTGCATGGCCATGTCACGAGACTCGAGCACGTTCATGCCACCAAACAGAACCATTGGTTTGTCGTTGGCAATCTCGATGGAGCCTACGCGGATGATTTTCTGAGCCATCTACTGATATTCCTTTCAGACGTTCTTTTGACGTTGAGTCAGTGCGGCCTTGACGAAACCGCTGAACAACGGGTGACCGTCGCGCGGTGTCGAGGTGAACTCCGGGTGGAACTGGCAAGCCACGAACCACGGATGATCAGGCGCCTCGACCACTTCGACCAGCGCACCGTCACCGGAACGACCGGAAATCTTCAGGCCGGCTTCCATCAGTTGCGGCAGCAGGTTGTTGTTCACTTCATAGCGATGGCGATGACGCTCGACAATCACATCGTTCTTGTAGCAGTCGTGAACCAGAGAGCCCGACTCAAGCTGGCATTCCTGGGCACCCAAGCGCATGGTGCCGCCCAGGTCGGAGCTTTCGGTGCGGGTTTCCACAGCGCCGGTGGCATCTTCCCACTCGGTGATCAGACCCACGACAGCGTGTGCGCTGGTGCGGTCGAACTCGGTGGAGTTGGCGTCTTTCCAGCCCAGCACGTTACGGGCGAACTCGATGACCGCCACTTGCATGCCCAGGCAGATACCCAGATACGGAACCTTGTTTTCGCGAGCGAACTGAACAGCTGTGATCTTGCCTTCGACGCCACGCAGACCAAAACCGCCCGGAACCAGGATCGCGTCCACACCTTCGAGCAGACCGGTGCCCTGATTCTCGATGTCTTCGGAATCGATGTAGCGCAGGTTGACCTTGGTGCGGTTGGTGATGCCGGCGTGGCTCATGGCTTCGATCAACGACTTGTAGGCGTCGAGCAGTTCCATGTATTTGCCGACCATCGCAATGGTGACTTCATGTTCGGGGTTGAGTTTGGCATCGACAACCTTGTCCCACTCGGACAGGTCGGCACCGCCACACTGAAGACCGAAACGCTCGACGACGAAATCGTCCAGACCCTGCGAATGCAGGATGCCAGGGATTTTGTAGATGGTGTCGGCGTCTTCCAGCGCAATGACCGCACGCTCTTCAACGTTGGTGAACTGGGCAATCTTGCGACGCGACGACGTGTCGATCGGATGATCGGAGCGGCAGACCAGAACGTCAGGCTGCAGGCCGATGGAACGCAATTCCTTGACGGAGTGCTGGGTCGGCTTCGTCTTGGTTTCACCAGCGGTGGCGATATACGGCACCAGCGTCAGGTGCATCAGCATCGCGCGGCGTGCGCCGACTTCGAAACGCAGCTGGCGAATGGCTTCGAGGAACGGCTGCGACTCGATGTCGCCGACCGTGCCGCCGATTTCGACCAATGCCACGTCGGCATCGCCTGCGCCCTTGATGATGCGGCGCTTGATCTCGTCGGTAATGTGCGGAATGACCTGGATGGTCGCGCCCAGATAATCACCACGGCGCTCTTTGCGCAGGACGTGTTCGTACACACGGCCAGTGGTGAAGTTGTTGTTCTGGGTCATGGTGGTGCGGATGAACCGCTCGTAGTGACCAAGGTCCAGGTCGGTTTCAGCGCCGTCATGAGTGACGAACACCTCACCGTGCTGGAACGGGCTCATGGTGCCTGGGTCCACGTTGATGTAGGGGTCCAGTTTGAGCATGGTGACCTTAAGCCCCCTCGCCTCCAGGATGGCCGCCAATGAAGCCGAGGCAATGCCTTTCCCCAATGAAGAAACAACACCGCCCGTGACGAAGATGTAGCGCGTCATGAAAAACCCTAGAAGTCTGCGTTAAAGCGGTCAGAGCCGCCGGGGAAAGCGAAGGAAGGCCGAAGCCCCCGATTACCGACAAAATTCACGGTGCACTCCCGAAACTGCTGCGTTGAAACCGACCGGCCGAAAGCCTGCCTATTGCGCGCCACATTTAAGAAATCGCCCAGTAAATACTGGTTGGTAACCGGCAACTTGTGTTGTTTCAAAAGAACCAACAGAAGCTGTATCAAGAAGGGAGCGTAGTCTACCTGAAAGGCCCTTTCAGCTCAAACTTTGGTCGCTGGTCGGTGCTTCCCAGCGCAACTGCCAGCTTCCATTGGGCGAAGCGTCCAGTCCAGCCAGTCCTGCCACTGCCAGCAACTGGTCATTGCAGTACAGCAGCGGCAATCTGCCGCGGACGAATCCGGGCACACCGTACTCATTGAACAGACGCTTGAGATCACGATGACCACGCCCTGTCACCTGCACGACTTCGGAGCCTTGACGATAACGCACCTCAAGCGGCCCTTGCGGCGCGTCGCCCTGTATCCAGATTCGCCCGTTGCCGGGAAGGGTCAATGGCTGACGAGGGTCAGGCCAGGCGAGTTCGCCTTTGACGGTGCAAAGCCAGAGCCCAGCCAGCCACCAGACATGCCCCTGGGTGCGATGCAACTCTCCATCGGCCAATCGCCACAGCGGCTGCGCGCCCTGCCCCGCATCTCGCAAGGTGTCCCAGCCCGCCCAATGATCGGTATCAGGCAAACGAGTCAGTGGCGCGAGCCAGTGACGCAGCGCGTTACGTTGCCGAGTCGTGGACAACCCCGTGAGTGGCTGGACAGCCAGTACTGGCAGGCCGAGCCAGGCAAATGGCGTGGTAGCCTGAGCGTCGGCCAGATCCTGCTCGGCAAGCTCCCCCAGAAGCACTTGGGCTTCGCCGAGATGACGGGCCGTACGCGCCATCGCGGAAACCGCCTGCGGCCATCTTGAGGTCAGCAACGGCATGACCTGAGCGCGCAGGAAGTTACGTGAAAACCGGACGTCGTTATTGCTGGGGTCTTCGATCCAGTTCAGGCAGTGTTCGCGGGCATACTCCTCAAGCTCCATTCGTGCACAGTCAAACAGCGGCCTGACCAGATGCCCCTTTCCCAGAACCCGAGACTCAGGCATCGCCGCAAGCCCTCGAACGCCGGCCCCACGCATCAGACGGAACAGCATCGTTTCAGCCTGATCGTCGCGATGCTGCCCCGTCAGCAAAACCTCATCCACCCCCAACTGCCCGGAAAAGGCCGCATAACGGGCCTCGCGGGCTGCCTGCTCGATGCTGGCACCTGGCTCCACGCTCACGTTGATCATCTGCAATGGCACATCGAGCGCCTGACAGACCTGCCGACAATGCTCGGGCCATTCCTCGGCAACTGCCTGCAAGCCGTGATGAACATGAATCGCTTTCAGATCGGGCAGGCGTTCGCGTCTGGCCAGTTCAGCCAGAAGATGCAACAGAACCGTGGAATCGAGACCGCCGGAGAAGCCGACATGCCAGACAGGCGCATTGCGCCAGGGTGCCAGGGCTCCAAGAAGCCTGATGGGGAGATCATGACCGCCAGGGCTTGACCGGGTCATTGATAAGGCCATTCGGCAAGTGCCGTCATAGGCAGCAGACAGCCAGCGCTCGCAGAGCTTACGCAACCCCACTGAAGCGCCAAATCCTGTGGGAGGCGGCTTGCCGTCGATGGCGAAGGATCATTCATTGACACATCGCCTGAACAACCGCATCGCGGGCAAGCCCCTCTATCAAACAACCTGTAAGCCACTGAAGAAACACGATGGTGTGGGCGTTTGATGTGCGACAGCGCTACGTCGAAAACGTGAGCGAGCCTTCCACAGTTTTGTGTTGGCCCTGAGAGGTGCCGCGTCAGGAAACACCGCGACACCTCCCACATCATCTTACAAGCCGTAGCTCATCAGACGATCATAACGGCGGGCCAGCAGCGCGTCGTTGTCGAACTTCTTGAGCATTGCCAACTGGCTGCTCAGCTCCTCACGGATCAAAGCCGAGGCGGCAACCGGATCACGGTGAGCGCCGCCCAATGGCTCGGTGATGACCTTGTCGACGATGCCCAGGCCCTTCAGGCGCTCGGCAGTGATGCCCATGGCTTCGGCAGCGTCCGGCGCTTTCTCGGCCGTCTTCCACAGAATCGATGCGCAGCCTTCCGGCGAAATAACCGCGTAAGTCGAATATTGCAGCATGTTCAATTGGTCGCACACGCCGATGGCCAATGCACCACCCGAACCGCCTTCGCCGATGACCGTGGCGATGATCGGGGTTTTCAGACGCGCCATGACGCGCAGGTTCCAGGCGATCGCTTCGCTCTGGTTACGCTCTTCAGCGTCAATACCAGGGTAAGCGCCTGGTGTGTCGATGAACGTCAGGATCGGCATCTTGAAACGCTCGGCCATTTCCATCAGACGGCAGGCCTTGCGATAGCCTTCAGGCCGCGGCATGCCGAAATTGCGACGCACCTTTTCGCGAACTTCACGGCCTTTCTGATGACCGATAACCATCACAGGCTGACCTTCCAGACGCGCAACGCCGCCCACAATGGCCGCGTCGTCGGAGAAGTGACGATCACCGTGCAGCTCATCGAATTCGGTGAAAATATTCTGGATGTAATCCAGCGTGTAAGGGCGACGGGGATGACGCGCCATGCGTGCAATCTGCCAACTGGTCAGGTTGCCGAAGATACTTTCGGTCAGAGTCCTGCTCTTGTCCTGCAACCGGGAGATCTCGTCGCCGATGTTCAGCGAGTTATCGTTACCCACCAGGCGCAGTTCTTCGATCTTGGCTTGCAAGTCAGCGATAGGCTGTTCGAAATCCAGAAAATTCGGGTTCATAGGCATCCGTCTTGGGTCGACGGCCAAGAGGCCGGCCGGTTGATCCGTCTGCGCCTTTCCCTCGAGGGAACAGACGCGGTCAGGTCGAAATTAAAATTCAGGGCTGGGCGCAGATATAGCCTGCGGCCTTCAGCGATACTGGAGAAAGACGTTCTCACGTCCGAACTGGTCACGCAGAGCCTGAATCAAGCTGTCTGCAGGATCGATTCGCCATGCTTCTCCAAACTGCAGCAACGCTTTGGCATCCTTACCGGTGTAATCCACCGTGATCGGACAGGCACCACGATGGCGCTTGCAAAGATCACCGAGCCAGCGCAGCCGGTCGCCCTTGAGTGCGTCGGCATGCACCGTCACTCGCAGGCTTTCGGCCAGATTGGTCCGTGCATCCTCGATACTCATGACGCGCTTGGCACGTAGCCTCAAGCCGCCGGAGAAGTCATCATTACTTACTTCGCCCTCAACCACCACCATAGCATCGGTCTGCAACAGTGACTGAGCCGAATGGAAGGCTTCGGCAAACAGCGATGCTTCGATACGCGCCGAGCGGTCGTCCAGGGTGATGAACCCCATCTTGTCGCCCTTCTTGTTCTTCATCACTCGCAAGGCAATGATCAGGCCCGCCACGGTCTGCGTATCTCTCGCCGGTTTCAGGTCGATGATGCGCTGGCGGGCGAAGCGACGAATCTCGCCTTCATATTCATCGATCGGGTGCCCGGTCAGATAGAGACCAAGGGTTTCCTTCTCGCCACGCAAGCGATCCTTCAGGCTCAGCTCACGGGTCTTGCGGTGATTGGCGTAGACGTCCGCATCTTCTTCGACGAACAGGCCACCAAACAGGTCCGAGTGACCGCTGTCACGGCTTCGGGCAGTCTGCTCGGCGGCCTGAATGGCTTCTTCGAGAGCCGCGAGCAACACCGAGCGGTTACGGTCGATATTGGCCTGATAGGCCTTGGGTTCCAGCTCGAAATAAGGACCGAGACGATCCAGTGCGCCACTGCGGATCAGGCCATCCAGGGTACGTTTGTTCACGCGTTTGAGATCGACACGGGCGCAGAAATCGAACAGATCCTTGAACGGCCCTTGCAGACGGGCTTCGGTAATCGCCTCGACCGGCCCCTCGCCCACCCCTTTGATCGCGCCCAGACCATACAGAATCCGGCCATCGTCACTGACGGTGAACTTGAACTCGGAAGTGTTCACGTCCGGCGCATCGAGGCGCAGTTTCATGGTGCGCACTTCTTCGATCAAGGTCACGACCTTGTCGGTGTTGTGCATGTCCGCCGACAACACGGCGGCCATGAACGGCGCCGGGTAGTGGGTCTTCAGCCAGGCGGTCTGATACGACACCAGGCCGTACGCGGCTGAGTGGGACTTGTTGAAACCGTAACCGGCGAATTTTTCCACCAGATCGAAAATGTTACCCGCCAGGTCCGGGTCGATATTGTTGGTCTTGCAGCCTTCGATGAAACCGCCGCGCTGCTTGGCCATTTCCTCGGGCTTTTTCTTACCCATCGCACGACGCAGCATGTCTGCACCGCCGAGGGTATAGCCCGCCATGACCTGCGCAATCTGCATCACCTGCTCCTGATACAGGATGATGCCGTAGGTCGGCGCCAATACAGGTTTCAGGCCTTCGTACTGATAGTCGACGTGTGGGTAGGACAGCTCGGCGCGACCGTGTTTACGGTTGATGAAGTCGTCCACCATGCCCGACTGCAGCGGCCCCGGACGGAACAGGGCCACCAGTGCGATGAGGTCTTCCAGACAGTCGGGCTTGAGCTTTTTGATCAGCTCTTTCATGCCCCGCGACTCGAGCTGGAACACGGCCGTTGTCTCGGCGCGTTGCAACAACTGATAGGTCGGCATGTCATCCAGCGGGATGAACGCGATGTCCAGCGGCGCTTCGTTGACCTTGGCGCGGTCGCGGTTGATGGTCTTCAGCGCCCAGTCGATGATGGTCAGGGTCCGCAGACCGAGGAAGTCGAACTTCACCAGACCGGCCGCCTCGACGTCATCCTTGTCGAACTGGGTTACCAGACCGTCGCCGGCTTCGTCGCAATAGATCGGCGAGAAATCCGTCAGTTTGGTGGGCGCGATCACCACGCCCCCGGCGTGCTTGCCCACGTTACGCACGACACCCTCGAGCTTGAGGGCCATTTCCCAGATTTCAGCCGCCTCTTCATCGACCTTGAGAAAGTCACGCAGGATCTCTTCCTGCTCATAGGCCTTCTCAAGGGTCATGCCGACTTCGAACGGGATCATTTTCGACAGGCGATCAGCCAGCCCGTAGGACTTGCCCTGCACCCGCGCCACGTCACGCACCACAGCCTTGGCGGCCATGGAACCGAAGGTGATGATCTGGCTCACGGCATTGCGGCCGTATTTCTCGGCCACATAGTCAATAACCCGGTCGCGACCGTCCATGCAGAAGTCGACGTCGAAGTCGGGCATCGACACCCGTTCCGGGTTCAGGAAGCGTTCGAACAGCAGGTCGTATTCCAGCGGATCGAGGTCAGTAATTTTCTGTACGTAAGCCACCAGCGAACCGGCACCCGATCCACGGCCAGGACCTACCGGCACGCCATTGCTCTTGGCCCACTGAATGAAGTCCATCACGATCAGAAAGTAACCGGGGAACCCCATCTGGATAATGATATCCAGCTCGAAATTCAGCCGGTCGACATAGACCTGGCGCTTGGCTTCGTAATCTTCAGTGGTGTCCTTGGGCAGCAGGACCGCGAGGCGCTCCTCCAAACCGTCGAACGACACTTTGCGGAAATATTCATCGATGGTCATGCCATCGGGAATCGGGAAGTTGGGCAGAAAGTGCGTACCCAGCTTCACGTCGATATTGCAGCGCTTGGCGATTTCGACACTGTTGGTCAGCGCCTCGGGCAGGTCGCTGAACAGCTCGGCCATTTCTTCCGAGCTTTTCAGGTATTGCTGATCACTGTAATTGTGCGAACGCCGAGGGTCATCCAGTGCGCGACCTTCGCCGATGCACACACGGGTTTCATGAGCCTCGAAATCGGTCTGTTTGATGAAACGCACGTCGTTGGTGGCGACCAATGGAGCGCCGTGGCGGTCAGCCAGGGCAACGGCGGCGTGCAGGTGTTCTTCATCGTTGGCGCGGTTGGTGCGCTGCACTTCAATGTAGAAGCGATCCGGAAAGACCGACATCCATTCACGCAACAGTTCGTCTGCCTCGCCCGGATTACCGCCGAGCAATGCCATGCCAATCTCGCCTTCCTTCGCCGCCGACAATGCGATCAGACCATCACTGGCCTGAGCGACCCACTCACGCTGAATCACGATCTGGCCGTTGCGCTGCCCTTCGATGAACCCGCGCGAGATCAGCTCTGTCAGGTTGCGATAGCCCTGGGCGTTCATGACCAGCAGACTGATACGGCTGAGCGCTGCGTCCTGATCACGGCCGGCGAGCCACAGATCGGCACCGCAGATCGGCTTGATGCCAGCGCCCTGGGCTGCTTTATAGAACTTGACCAGCGAGCACATGTTGTTCTGATCGGTCACCGCGACGGCAGGCATGTTCATGCCGGTCAGCGCCTTGATCAGCGGTTTGACCCGGACCAGACCGTCGACCAGAGAGTATTCGGTGTGCAGGCGTAGATGAACGAAAGAAGCCGGCATGGTGATCCTATAGCGCGAAAACTGAAAACGAGGGCGCGATTGTAGCGAGACCTGACTGAAACGTCAGTCCTGCAACAACCCGATCGACGATGAAACCTGCGCCATCATCATGGCCGCTCGCGCCTCATGGGCGGCGCGGACCGGCGCGAAGGAGCGCCTATGAATGGGGGTCGGCCCCAGACGAGCCAAGGCTTCCAGGTGTACCGGCGTCGGGTAGCCCTTGTGGCCGCCCATGCCATAACCCGGATAAATGAGCTCGAACGCGGCCATTTCCCGGTCACGACTGACCTTGGCGAGAATCGAGGCCGCAGCAATGGCAGGCACCTTGGCATCGCCTTGCACCACGGGAGCCGAGGGCACAGACAACTGCGGGCAACGATTGCCGTCAATCAAGGCAAGCCTGGGGGTGATGCTCAAGCCTTCGACTGCACGCTTCATGGCCAGCATCGTGGCATGCAGGATGTTCAGTTCGTCGATTTCTTCGACTTCAGCCCGGGCGATGAACCAGCACAGGGCTTTTTCCTGAATCTCGTCGAACAGCTTTTCCCGGCGGGCCTCGGTCAGTTTTTTGGAGTCATTGAGCCCCAGGATAGGCCTCGTCGGGTCCAGAATCACGGCAGCGGTGACGACTGCGCCGCACAGCGGGCCGCGCCCCACTTCATCGACGCCCGCGACAAGGTCCTCGACCAGCGTGAAATCCAGACCTGTCTGTATCATTGGCTTACTCACAGTGAAGACGTTTGCCCAAGCAGACCCAGCACCGCATCGGCAGCCTGATTGGAGGCATCGCGGCGCAACGTCTGGTGAATCTCGTCGAAGCCCTGAGTCTGTGCCTGACCTTCATCGATCAGCGGCATCAGCGTCTCTGCCAACGCTTCGGGCGTGGCTGCGTCCTGCAGCAGTTCCGGCACCAGAAGGCGCTGAGCCAGCAGGTTGGGCAGCGACACATAGGGGCTTTTGACCAGTCGCTTCAGAACCCAGAAAGTAACCGGCGCCATACGATAGGCAACCACCATCGGTCGCTTGTAAAGCAGCGCCTCAAGCGTCGCCGTACCGGAAGCGATCAAGACCGCATCGCAGGCGGCGAGCGCGACATGCGACCGGCCGTCGAGCAAGGTGATCGGCAGGTCGCGCCCTTGCAGCAGCTCTTCGATCTGAGTCCGCCGCTGGGGACTGGCACAGGGAAGCACGAAACGCATTGTCGGACGCTGGGTCAGAAGGCGCTCGGCGGCATCGAAAAACAACGCGCCCAGACGACCCACTTCACCACCGCGACTGCCCGGCATCAAGGCGACGACAGGCCCGTCACCCATCAGCCCCAGCTCGGTACGAGCGGCTGCACGGTCGGACTCCAGCGGTATGGTGTCGGCAAGCGGATGCCCGACAAACCGGACCGGGACGCCCTTCTCTTCATAGAACCGGGCTTCGAACGGCAGAAGGGTCAGCATCAGATCGCAGCCTTCGCGGATCTTGAGCACACGCTTCTGACGCCATGCCCACACCGAAGGACTGACGTAATGGACAGTCTTGATGCCTGCACGACGCAGCTGAAGTTCGATATTGAGGGTGAAGTCCGGGGCGTCGATACCGATGAATACATCGGGCTTTTCATCAATGAGGGTCTGGACCAGCAGCTTGCGTCTGGCAAGCAGCTCGCGCAATCGACCCAGCACTTCGACGAGCCCCATGACCGACAGGCGTTCCATGGGAAAGTAGGACTGCATGCCCTGTGCTTCCATGAGCGGACCACCGACACCGATGAACTCGGCATCGGGATGTCGCGCCTTGATGGCACGCATCAGACCGGAGCCGAGGATATCGCCGGAAGCCTCACCAGCCACCAGCGCGATACGCAATGGGCGAGCCATGGTTAGCGGGTAATGCCGCGGGTCGAAGCCTGGATCGACTCGAGGAACACCGCCACCTCGGGGAATAACGCGGCAGGCTCGGCAAGATCAGCGACAGCCTGATCAATGGTCAGGCCCTGGCGGTAGACAGTCTTGTAGGCCCTGCGCAAGGCGTGAATCGCCTCTTCGGAGAAACCCCGACGGCGCATGCCTTCGAAGTTCATGCTCCGTGCTTCGGCAGGGTTGCCAAACACCGTCACGAACGCCGGAACGTCCTTGCCGATGGCGGTGCCCATGCCGGAGAAACTGTGCGCGCCGATGTGGCAGAACTGATGCACGAGGGTGAACCCCGAAAGGATCGCCCAGTCATCAACGTGCACATGACCTGCCAGCGCCGTGTTGTTGACCAGAATCACATGATTGCCAATCACACTGTCGTGACCGATGTGCGCGTAAGCCATGATCAGGTTGTGATCACCCAGCGTGGTCTCGGCGCGATCCTGGACAGTACCGCGATGAATGGTGACGCCTTCACGGATCACGTTGTGATCACCGATCACAAGGCGAGTCTCCTCGCCCTTGTACTTGAGGTCGGGTGTATCTTCGCCTACCGATGAGAACTGGTAGATGCGATTGTGCTTGCCGATTCGGGTCGGTCCCTTGAGGACGACATGAGGACCGACCACTGTACCCTCGCCAATTTCCACACCGGGTCCGATGATCGACCAGGGGCCGACCTCCACATTGTCGGCCAGAACGGCCGTCGGATCGATGATTGCGCGAGGGTCAATCAAACTCATAGCTTGCGTTCCGCACAGATGATTTCAGCGGAGCATACCGCTTTACCGTCGACGGTGGCCTTGCATTCGAACTTCCAGATCTGGCGCTTGGAGCTCAGGAAATTGGCTTCCAGAACCAGCTTGTCACCCGGCAGAACCGGCTGACGGAAGCGCAGCTTGTCCGAACCCACAAAATAATAGAGGGTGCCGTCGGAAGGCTTCGCGTTCAACATTTTGAACGCCAGAATCCCCGCCGCCTGTGCCATCGCCTCAATGATCAGTACGCCCGGCATGATCGGATGCTGGGGGAAGTGGCCATTGAAAAAAGGCTCGTTGACGCTGACATTCTTGTAAGCGCGAATAGTCTTGTTCTCGATATCCAGGTCCGTGACGCGATCCACCAACAGGAACGGATAACGATGAGGCAGGTATTCGCGAATTTCTTTGATGTCCATCATTTCGAGGGGAAGCCTGTAGTAAAGATTAGGGGTGCTTCGCGATGGCGCAGCACCCCTCTACATCAAGGAGGCAGTTTATCGACTGTGCACGCTTGATATTAAAAAGGTATCAGCCATCAGATGGAGGATTACCGGCGCTGGTCACGGTCTCGACCATCTTTTCCAGTTTTTGCAGACGCCGGGCCATATCATCGATCTTGCGCAGGCGAGCCGCGCTCTTTCGCCATTCAGCGGCCGGCTGCATTGCAGTGCCCGAAGAATAGGAGCCTGGTTCGGTGATGGAATGGGTCACCATGGTCATGCCCGTGATGAAAACACCATCACATATCTCGATATGGCCCACCAGTCCAACGCCACCGGCCAGCATGCAATGCTTGCCGATCTTCGTGCTTCCGGAGATCCCGACGCAGGCCGCCATGGCCGTGTGATCACCGATCTGAACGTTGTGAGCGATCTGAATCTGGTTATCCAGCTTGACCCCATTACCGATCCGGGTATCCGCCAGCGCACCACGGTCGATGGCGGTATTCACACCAATCTCCACGTCGTCGCCAATGGAAACACCGCCGATCTGGGCGATCTTCTGCCAGACACCTTTTTCATTGGCAAAACCGAAACCTTCTCCGCCCAGCACAGCCCCGGACTGGATCACCACGCGCTTGCCAATGCGAACGTCGTGGTAAAGCGTCACACGAGGAGCCAGCCAGCCGCCCTCACCGATCTCGCAACGCTCACCGATGAAGCAGTGCGCGCCAATCGTGACCTGCGCTGCGATCCGTGCGCCGCTTTCGACAATCGCGAAAGCACCGATACTGGCCGCAGGGTCGACGACAGCGTCGTCGGAGATCACTGCTGTCGGATGAATACCGGCAGCGGCCTTGGGCTTGGGATCGAACAGATGGGAGATCCGGGCATAGGCCAGATAAGGATCAGGCACCAATAGCGCGTTCCCGGCGAAACTTTCGGCATCAGCGGGCTTGAGCAGCACAGCAGCGGCGTGGGTATCGGTCAGGAATTTACGGTATTGGGGATTTGCCAGGAAGCTGATCTGATCAGGGCCGGCCTCTTGTAAAGTGGCCAGCCCATTGATGTCCTTGTCCTTGTCGCCACGTAGCGTGGCGCCCAGGAACTCGGCCAACTGGCCGAGCTTGATGGTCGCGCTCATATTACTTCAGCTGATTCATGCGCTCGATGACCTGGCGAGTAACGTCATACTGAGGTTTGACGTCAATCACCGCACCGCGCTCGAACACCAGGTCGAAGCCACCTTTCTTGATGACTTCTTCAACAGCCTGATCCAGCTTCGGCTTGAGCTGCTTGAGCATTTCACGGTCAGCAACGGCCTTGGCTTCGTTCAGCTCCTTGGACTGGAACTGGAAATCGCGGGCTTTTTGCTTGAACTCGAGCTCAAGACGCTCGCGCTCAGGCTGAGCCATCTTGTCGCCACCGCTTACCAGACGGTCCTGAATACCCTTGGCGCTGCTTTCCAGGCTTTTCAGCTTGGTCAGTTGCGGACCGAATTTCTTCTCGGCATCAACGGCATATTTCTTGGCAGCGTCAGATTCCAGCAGAGCCATCTGATAGTTCAGCACAGCAATTTTCATGTCGGCAAAAGCAGGGCTTGCAACCAGAACGGTGGCCAGCAGTACCAATTGAGTCAACTTACGCACAATACAACTCCTACAGAATTCGTTGCGTTATCAAAGATCAGACGCTTAAAAGGTCTGACCCAGGGAGAATTGGAAAACCTGTGTTTCGGAATCGTCGTCCGGTTTCTTGATCGGCATTGCCAATGCGAAGCTCAGAGGACCCAGCGCTGTGATCCAGGTCACGCCGACACCGACAGAACTGGCCATGCCGGACAGGTCGACATTGTTGCACTCTACACGCTGACCGTTGCGCGTCCTGCTGGAGTCGCAATTGCTGTCGAAGACGTTACCCACATCCCAGAAAACGGAGGTGCGCAGCGAGCGCTGATCCTTGATGAACGGCAGAGGGAACATGACTTCAACGCCGCCCTGAACCAGTACGTTACCGCCGAATGGCAGTGGATCCTGATCCGGGTCAGGTTGCGTGCCAGGGTTGCGACCCGAACTCGGCGTGCTGCGAGGACCCAGGGTGCTGTCCTTGAAACCACGGACCGAGTTGAAGCCACCGGCATAGTAGTTTTCATAGAACGGCAGACCCGACGTCGAACCGTAGCCGTCGCCATAACCCAGCTCGGTGTGCAGGCGCAGCGTGTAGTTGTCGGTGATCGGGTGGAAGTACTGGGCACGGTAGTCAAGCTTGTAGAACGACAGGTCACTGCCCGGCAGTGTGGTTTCGAAGACCAGGCTCTGGGAATGGCCGCGGGTGGGCAGTACACCCTTGTTCAGGGTCGATTCGGACCAGCCGGCAGACGCCTTGAAGTTCAGGAACTTGTCGCCTTCGCGGTTGGTGAAATCGAAGATTTCATCAACGGTGTACGTGCCGGTCTTGATCTCGTCCTGCTGTACGGTCAGGCCATAGGTCAGGCGGGACGTCTCGCTGATCGGATAACCCAGGCTCACACCGGCGCCAAGGCTGTCGACCGCATAGCTAGCCACATCCACGTCGAGATCGTCGTAGTCGGTGGTGCGATAGAAGGCGTTGTAACCCAGGCTGACGCCGTCCGGGGTGTAGTACGGGTCAACATAACTGAAGTTGTAACGGCTCTGGTACTCGGAACGGGTCAGACCGATGCTGACCTTGTTACCTGTACCCAGGAAGTTGTTCTGGCTGATCGAACCACCCAGAATCAGACCGGCACTCTGTGCAAAGCCGACGCTGGCAGTAATCGAACCGGAAGCCTGCTCCTCGACCGCGTAGTTCACGTCCACCTGATCATCGGTGCCCGGTACGGCCGGCGTCTCGACGTTGACTTCCTTGAAGAAGCCCAGCCGATCCAGACGGGTCTTGGACTGGTCGATCAGGTAGGTGGAAGCCCAACCGCCTTCCATCTGACGCATTTCACGGCGCAGCACTTCGTCCGCAGACTTGGTGTTGCCACGGAAGTTGATACGGTTCACATAGGCACGCTTGCCTGGGTCGACCACGAAGGTGATATCGACCGTGTGATCTTCGTTGTTCGGCGTCGGAACACCGTTCACGTTGGCGAAGGTATAGCCTTCGTTACCCAGACGACGGGTGATCAGCTCGGAGGTCGTGGTCATGACCTTGCGCGAGAAGACCTGACCAGGCTGAACCAGCATCAGGGATTTGACCTGATCTTCAGGCACTTTCAGATCACCGCTGAGCTTGACCGACTTGACGCTGTACTTCTCGCCTTCGTTGACGTTCACAGTTATGTAGACGTTTTTCTTGTCAGGCGTGATCGAGACCTGAGTCGAGGCGATATCCATGTTGATATAGCCGCGGTCGAGGTAGTAGGAACGCAGACGTTCCAGGTCGCCGGACAGCTTTTCGCGAGCGTACTTGTCGTCGTTCTTGAAGAAGGACAGCCAGTTGGACGTTTTCAGTTCGAACAGGTCGATCAGGTCCTCGTCGGGGAACACAGTGTTGCCCACAACGTTGATGTGCTGAATGGAGGCAACGGTGCCTTCATTGATATTGATCTTGAGGCCGACGCGGTTGCGCGGCTGCGGCACGACTTCGGCGGCAACCTCGGCAGAGTAGCGACCCTGGGCCACATATTGACGCTGCAGTTCGTTACGCACGCCCTCGAGCGTTGCACGCTGGAAAATTTCGCCTTCAGCCAGACCCGATTGTTTGAGGCCTTTCATGAGGTCTTCGGTGGAGATCGCCTTGTTGCCTTCGATCTCGATGCTTGCAACAGAAGGACGCTCGACAACGGAGATGACGAGCACGTTGCCATCGCGACCCAGCTGGATATCTTGAAAGAAGCCGGTCTTGAACAACGCACGAGTGGCATCGACCAGACGACCGTCATCCGCCTGCTCGCCCACGTTGAGCGGCAGTGCGCCAAAGACACTGCCGGCGGAAACCCGCTGCAGGCCGTTGACACGGATATCGGAGATGGTGAAGGACTCGGCGTGAACTTCAGCGATCATCAGTGCGGCAAGAACCGCAGTTAGCAGCAGACGTTTCATGAAGTCCTTTCTTATTCCAACTGGCAATAAACAAACTGCCGCAAAATGCGGCAGATTCGCAACTCGGCAACGCTTTACAGTCGACCCAGATCGTTGACCAGCGCGAGCAACATTACGCCCACAACCAGACTGATACCGATCTGCGCCCCCCAACCTTGAACCTTTTCCGAAAGGGGACGACCACGCGCCCACTCGATCAGATAAAACAGCAAATGCCCTCCGTCCAGGACGGGAATGGGCAGCAAATTCAGAACCCCGAGGCTTATGCTCAGATAAGCGAGGAAGTTCAGAAAGTCTCCGATACCCGACTGGGCCGAAGCGCCCGCCACTTTAGCAATGGTTATCGGTCCACTCAAGTTTTTTACCGAGAGCTCACCGAACAACATTTTCTTGAGTGAATCCAGCGTCAGCACGCTCATGGTCCAGGTACGCTTCACGCCCTCCCCCATGGCGGCGAACGGACCGTAGCTGACCTCGCGGACCATTTCGGCTGGCCAGTCTACACCTTTGACGCCTGCACCCAGGTAACCCGCTGCAGCCTGACCTTCGCCACGCGCTGCCAGGGTGACAGGAACATCGAGCTGCGCACCATCACGCTCGATACGCAACGAAACCTTTGCACCCGGACGCTCACGCACCCAGTCGACAACCTGCTGCCACTCATTGAGCGGCTGCCCGTCCACCGAAACCAGCCGATCGCCCATTCTCAGACCTGCTGCCTGAGCAGGCCCCTTCGGATCAAGCTCTTCCAGCACAGGCGGCAACGCAGGTCGCCACGGACGAATACCAAGGGATTTGATTGGATCGGGTTCCTCTGCGCCTTTCAGCCAGTTGTTCAGAACCAGTTCGCGTGGAGTATCGGCCGTGGAACCGGGCTCGCGAAGCATGACAGCAACCGTGCCACTTTCACCCAGACGACGGACCAGCTGCAGATTGACGGCTGACCAGCCCGACACAGGCTCACCGTCAATGGAAGTGATTTCCTGCCCCGCTGCCAGGCCTGCGCGCTGAGCGATACTCCCGGCCTCCACCGCACCGATGACAGGACGAACCTGCTGTGTACCCAGCATGGCCAGAACCCAGAAAAAGGCGATGGCCAGAAGGAAGTTGGCAGTCGGACCTGCCGCGACGATGGCGAAACGTTGGTACACCGTCTTGCGATTGAATGACTGATCGGCAAGCTCGGGCGGTACATTGCCTTCGCGCTCGTCGAGCATCTTCACATAGCCGCCCAGAGGAATGGCCGCGACGACATATTCGGTGCCCTGACGGTCATGCCAGCGCACCAGCGGCGTGCCGAAACCTACGGAAAACCGCAGGACTTTGACGCCACAGCGCCGAGCCACCCAGAAGTGACCAAACTCGTGAAAAGTGACCAGCACACCCAGCGCAACCAGGGTGCCGACAATCATGTATAACGCACTCATCGACTTTCTCCGGGTACCGACTCAGCGGCAAGTGTGTTTATCATCGCAGACCTTCGGACCTGCACGTGACGCACCACATCAATCCCTTCACTGATTTTTGGCAGCATCAGCGACCGTGTCGTTCCAGCCACTGGGTGGCAAGCATTCGAGCCCGGCCATCTGCTGCGAATACCGCTTCGAGGTCTTCGACCTGAATGGCCGGCTCGAGATTCAGCACATCCTCGATGATAGCGGCGATCTCCAGGTAACGAATACACCCGTCCAGAAACGCAGCCACCGCCACTTCATTCGCCGCATTGAGCATCGCGGGAGCACTGCCGCCAGCCTCCGCAGCCTGACGAGCCAGTCGCAGGCACGGAAAACGTTCTTCATCGGGCGCCTGAAAGTCCAGCTGGCCGATGCGAAACAGATCCAGCGGTGCTACGCCCGATTCTACACGCGCAGGCCAGGCCAGCGCATTGGCGATTGGCGTGCGCATATCCGGATTGCCAAGCTGGGCGAGCACCGAGCCATCCACATAGTCCACCAGTGAGTGGATCACGCTCTGAGGATGAATCACCACCTCCACCTGGGAAGGACGAGCATCGAACAGCCAGCAGGCCTCTATGAGTTCAAGGCCTTTGTTCATCATGGTGGCGGAGTCGACGGAAATCTTGCGCCCCATGGACCATACCGGGTGGGCACAGGCCTGATCAGGTGTGACATGGTGCAGTTGTTCGAGGGGCGTCTGACGGAATGGGCCGCCCGAGGCCGTCAGCATGATGCGTCTGACGCCGACCGCACCCAGACCACGGGCAAAGTCCGCAGGCAGGCACTGAAAGATCGCATTGTGTTCGCTGTCTATGGGCAGCAGGACCGCTCCGCTGTGACGAACCGCCTGCATGAACAGCGCGCCGGACATGACCAGCGCTTCCTTGTTGGCCAGCAGTACCTTCTTGCCAGCCTCGACGGCCGCCAGTGTCGGGCGAAGACCTGCTGCACCGACGATGGCTGCCATGACCGCATCGACCTGAGGATGAGCCGAAACCTGACAAAGCCCTTCCTCACCGACAAGCACACGGGTATCGAGCCCGGCAGCGGCGAGATCATCCTGCAGCTTGCGTGCAACTGCCTGCTCGGGCACCACGGCAAACTGCGGCGTGTGCCTGACGCACAACGCCAGCAGTTCGCTGATACGAGTGAAACCTGTCAGCGCAAACACCTGGTAGAGCAACGGATGACGCGCTATCACATCCAGCGTGCTCAAACCGATTGAACCGGTCGCTCCCAGAACGGTGATCTGTTGCACACGACTCACATGACACCCCAGTCGGCAGCCCAGAGCAGCACTGCAAACACTGGGATGGCCGCGGTCAGACTGTCGATACGGTCCAGCACGCCGCCGTGACCTGGAAGCAGGTTGCTGCTGTCCTTGACGCCCGACTGACGCTTGAACATGCTCTCGGTCAGGTCACCGATCACCGAAATGAACACCACGACAGCAGCGCCCAGCAGACCGCCAACGAACTGGGCGGCAGTCCAGTCGCGGGAAATACCCACTGCTGCCGTGATACCCAGACTGACCGCCAGACCACCGTAAACGCCCTCCCAGCTTTTACCCGGGCTCACCTTGGGTGCCAGCTTGCGCTTGCCGAATGCCTTGCCCGAGAAATAGGCGCCAATATCGGCCGCCCATACCAGAACCATTACCGCAAGGATCAACCAGTTGCCCAGTGGCCACTGCTTGATCAGCACCAGCCCTTGCCAGGCAGGCAGCAGGATGAGAAGACCGATCACCAGCTTGCAGGCGGCACTGGCCCAATGCTCACTGGAGTCTGGGTAAGTCAGTACCAGAAAGGTGGCTACCGCCCACCAGATGACGGCTGCCACCAGAACCCAGGGCTCAAGCCCGGGCAGCAGGTACATGAGGAAGAGCAGCACAGCCACCACAGCGGCGTAGCCGATGCGCATCGACTGCGCGGCAAAGCCTGCAAGTCGAGCCCACTCCCATGCGCCCAGCACAACCACGAAACCGATGAACAGCGCGAAATACGCACCGGTCAGCAGAAAGAAGCCGCAAAGGGCGATCGGCAACAGAATGAGTGCCGTGATGATCCGTTGTTTCAGCATTAAGCCCGGGCTCCAGCTTCTACCTGCTCGCTCGTTTTACCGAAGCGACGTTGGCGGGAAGCGAAATCAGCCAGCGCAGCGCGCATGGCATCGTGTTTGAAGTCCGGCCAGAACAGGTCGGAGAAGTACAGCTCGGCATACGCCAGCTGCCAAAGCAGAAAGTTGCTGATACGGTGCTCGCCGCCCGTGCGAATGCACAGATCCGGCAGTGGCAGATCGCCCGTCGCCAGGCAGGTCTGCAACAATTCCGGCGTGATGTCTTCCGGCTGCAGATGACCGGCCTGAACTTCACGCGCCAGGCGCTGGGCGGCCTGGGCGATATCCCACTGACCACCATAGTTGGCAGCGATCTGAAGAACAAAGCGGTTATTACCGGCCGTGCGCTGCTCGGCCTCACGCATCGCGGCCTGAAGTTCGGGATGAAAGCGTGAGCGATCGCCGATGATTCGCAGGCTGATGTCGTTTTCGTTCAGGCGCTTGGTCTCACGGCGCAGCGCTGTGAAGAACAGTTCCATCAGGGCACCGACCTCATCGGCCGGGCGCTGCCAGTTTTCACTGGAGAACGCGAACAGTGTCAGCACTTCGACCTTGGCTTCCGCGCAAACCTCGATAACAGCACGCACGGCGTCAACGCCCGCCTTGTGACCGGCGACACCTGGCAACAAGCGTTTCCTTGCCCAGCGATTGTTGCCATCCATGATGATCGCAACGTGGCGCGGCACCGAGGGCGATGCAGCCGGTTTTATCTTTTCCATGAAAGCGTCCGAAACCTTATACAGCCATCAGATCTGCTTCTTTTGCCTTGGTCGCGGCATCGATATCCGCTTCAGCCTTGTCAGTCAGCTTCTGGATATCGGCAGCGGCACGACGCTCTTCGTCTTCGCTGATTTCCTTATCCTTGACCAGTTTTTTCAGGTCACCCAACGCATCGCGGCGAATGTTACGTACGGCAACGCGAGCATCTTCAGCAGCACTGCGCGCCTGTTTGGTGAAGCCCTTGCGGGTCTCCTCGGTCAGGGCCGGCATGGAAATCAGCAGCATCTCACCGAGGTTGGTCGGATTGAGGTTCAGACCCGCGCTCTGGATCGCCTTGTCGACGGCGGCCAGCATGTTGCGCTCGAACGCCACGACCTGCAGGGTACGAGAGTCTTTCACCGTGACGTTGGCGACACCGCTCAACGGAGTGTCAGCACCGTAGTAAGGCACCATCACACTACCCAGAATACTTGGGTGGGCCTTGCCGGTACGAATCTGGCCGAACGCATGGCTCAGGGATTCGAGCGATTTCTGCATGCGCGCCTGAGCATCTTTCTTGATTTCGTTGATCATTGTTGAACTTCCTCGATCAGGGTTCCTTCGGCGCCACCGTGGACAATATTCAGGAGGGCGCCGGGTTTGTTCATGTTGAAGACACGCAACGGCATCTTGTGGTCGCGGCACAGGCAGATTGCGGTGAGATCCATGACGCCCAGCTTGCGATCCAGCACTTCATCATAAGAGAGATGATCGAACTTCTCGGCATTGGGGTCTTTGAACGGATCTGCGGTATAAACCCCATCGACCTTGGTCGCCTTGAGCACCACGTCAGCGTCGATTTCGATAGCACGCAGACAAGCAGCCGAATCTGTCGTGAAGAACGGATTACCCGTACCGGCAGCGAAGATCACCACTTCCTTGGAGCTCAGGTGACGCATGGCCTTGCGGCGATCGTAATGATCCGTCACACCTACCATCGAGATCGCGGACATCACGATAGCGGTAATGTTAGCCCGCTCCAGCGCGTCGCGCATGGCCAGCGCATTCATCACAGTGGCCAGCATGCCCATGTGATCACCGGTGACCCGGTCCATGCCTGCCGCACTCAGTGCGGCACCACGGAACAGGTTACCCCCGCCAATGACCAGCCCGACCTGAACACCAATGCCGACCAGCTGGCCGACCTCCAGCGCCATGCGGTCCAGCACCTTGGGGTCGATGCCGAACTCTTCCGAGCCCATCAGGGCCTCGCCGCTGAGCTTGAGTAGAATGCGTTTATAGCGAGCCTGATAACCACTGCCCTGCTGAGCCATTGCGAATCTCTCCTGCGGCGTTTTCTGAAAAAAAATCTGTGCGGGCTATATGGAGCCTGCGCTTACTCTAGCTTGACGCTCCGTGAGCGTCCGGAGAATGCAGCCTTGTGAGCCGATTCTCAAAGGAAATTATTCCTTTTCTCTTTCGACAAAGAGGCCGCACGCGTGAGCGGGCAGCCTCTTTGGGGCGACGTATGGAAAACCGTCTTACTTCTTGCTTGCAGCTACCTGGGCAGCTACTTCTTCAGCAAAGTTGTCGACTGGCTTCTCGATGCCTTCGCCTACTTTGTAGTAGGTGAACGAAACGATTTCAGCACCGGCTTTCTTGGCCAGTTCGCCGACCTTGATTTCCGGGTTCTTGACGAACGCTTGCTCAACCAGGCTGGCTTCGGCCAGGAACTTGCTGATACGGCCGCTTACCATCTTCTCGGCGATGTCGGCAGGCTTGCCTTTCAGCTTGTCTTCGTTCAGTTGCAGGAAGACGTTCTTCTCGCGCTCGATCGCTTCTGGCGAAACGTCGGAAGGCAGCAGGAACTCAGGGTTGCTGGCAGCAACGTGCATCGCGATGTCTTTGGCCAGTTCAGCGTCGCCGCCTTTCAGGACAACCACAACACCGATCTTGTTACCGTGCAGGTAAGCATTGACCACGTCGCCTTCGATACGAGCCAGACGGCGGATGTTGACGTTCTCACCAACCTTTGCAACCAGAGCGGTACGCTCGACTTCCTGAGCTTCGATCAGCGGAGCTGCGTCGGTCAGTTTGTCAGCGAAAGCTTTTTCGATGCTGCTGGTGACGAAGTTCTTGAAGTCGTCCTGCAGAGCGAGGAAGTCGGTCTGCGAGTTCACTTCGATGATGACAGCGGACTTGTTGTCTTCAGCAACCTTGACAGCAATGGCGCCTTCAGCAGCAACGTTGCCTGCTTTCTTGGCGGCCTTGATCGCGCCGGAAGCACGCATGTCGTCGATTGCCTTTTCGATGTCGCCGCCAGCCTTGGTCAAGGCCTTTTTGCAATCCATCATGCCTTCGCCGGTACGCTCGCGCAGTTCTTTGACCAACGCTGCAGTAATCTCTGCCATTTCAAAATCCTCTTGGATAGGTCTTCAACCATTCCACCCGACTGAACGGGCGTGCAATTCTTGAAAATTCAGGGTGGCAGCGGCGCATGACACTAAATCCATGCTCGCCCACCAACAAATCATTTCCTAGGTGGCAAAAAGGGGGCTAAGCCCCCTTTTCGCGTACTGAGTAAACGCCAGGCGTTTTTACTCAGCCTTCTACAGCTGCTGCAGCTGGAGCTTCTTCGACGAATACGTCGGTGCCGCCAGCAACATTGTTACGACCACGGATTACAGCGTCAGCCATCGAACCCATGTACAGCTGAATGGCGCGGATTGCGTCATCGTTGCCCGGGATGATGTAGTCAACGCCTTCCGGGCTGCTGTTGGTATCGACAACGCCGATGACCGGGATGCCCAGCTTGTTGGCTTCGGTGATCGCGATGCGCTCGTGATCAACGTCGATAACGAACAGAGCGTCTGGCAGACCGCCCATGTCCTTGATACCACCCAGGCTGCGATCCAGTTTTTCCAGATCACGGGTGCGCATCAGGGCTTCTTTCTTGGTCAGCTTGGCGAAAGTACCGTCTTCTGCCTGTACTTCCAGCTCACGCAGACGCTTGATCGACTGACGAATGGTCTTGAAGTTGGTCAGCATGCCGCCCAACCAGCGATGGTCGACGTACGGCGAACCGCAACGTGCTGCTTCTTCGGCAACGATCTTGCCAGCGGAACGCTTGGTGCCGACGAACAGAATCTTGTTTTTGCCCGAAGCCAGGCGCTCAACGAAAGTCAGAGCTTCGTTGAACATCGGCAGGGTTTTTTCAAGGTTGATGATGTGAATCTTGTTACGCGCGCCGAAAATGTATTTACCCATTTTCGGGTTCCAGTAACGGGTTTGGTGACCGAAGTGGACGCCGCACTTCAGCATATCGCGCATGGTGACTTGGGACATGATAGTTCCTTGATAAGTCGGGTTAGGCCTCCACGTATCCCAATGACCAACCAGTGGCATGAGCCAAAGGCACCCAGGTCATCGTGTCGACACGTGTGTGGGTTTAAGCTTTCAGGACGGACCTTGGAAAGCGGCGCATTTTATATCACAAAAGGAAAGAGAACGGAACTCCAATCAAGTGCTTGTTTCGCCAAGGCTTTGCCGCTGTCTCGCGTGCATATAAAGGAAGCGATGATCACTCGCTGCGCGGCGGTCTGGTAGAATCGCGCCTTTGCGCACAGAACGCGCACACGACATGCCGAGAGACCCTGTATGACTATCACCCTGAAAACCCCGGAAGACATCGAAAAGATGCGCATTGCGGGCCGTCTGGCAGCCGAAGTCCTGGAAATGATCGCCCCTCACGTCAAGCCCGGTGTGACCACTGAAGAGCTGGACCGCATCTGCCATGACTACATTGTCAACGAGCAGCAGGCCATCCCCGCGCCACTCAACTACAAAGGCTTTCCCAAGTCGATCTGCACCTCCATCAATCAGGTCGTCTGCCACGGCATTCCAGGCGAAAAGCAGCTCAAGAACGGCGACACACTGAACATCGACGTCACGGTCATCAAGGACGGCTACCACGGTGACACCAGCAGAATGTTTCACGTGGGCACCGTACCGGTATGGGCCGAACGCCTGTCGCAGGTCACCCAGGAGTGCCTGTACAAGGCCATCGAGATTGTTCGCCCGGGCACCAGACTGGGCGACATTGGCGCAGTCATTCAGAAACACGCGGAAAAGAACGGTTTTTCGGTGGTTCGCGAGTTCTGCGGTCACGGTATCGGCAAAGTGTTTCATGAAGAGCCGCAGGTCATGCACTTCGGCGAGGCGGGCACCGGCATCGAACTGCTCGAAGGCATGACCTTCACCATCGAGCCGATGATCAATCAGGGCAAGGCCGACACAAAAATTCTCGGCGACGGCTGGACGGCAATCACCAAGGACCGCAAGCTCTCTGCCCAGTGGGAGCACACGATTCTGGTGACTGCCGATGGATACGAGATTTTCACCCTGCGCAGCGACGACACCATCGCGCACAAATCGCCATGAATGATCGATAGCGCCTTCCAACCGTCCGACACGAGGAAAACCGCTCAATGCCGCAGGTAGATCCTGATTTGTTCGACCGCGGCCAGTTCCAGGCCGAACTGGCACTGAAGGCCAGCCCTATCGCTGCCTTCAAGAAAGCCATCCGCAACGCGCGCGATGTGCTGGACGCACGCTTCCGGTCGGGACGGGACATTCGTCGCCTGATCGAGGATCGCGCCTGGTTCGTGGATAACATCCTGTGTCAGGCATGGGATCAGTTCGACTGGAGCGAGGACGCCGACATCGCGCTTCTGGCGGTCGGTGGCTATGGGCGGGGCGAACTGCACCCCTATTCCGACATCGACCTGCTGATCCTGCTGGACAGTGCAGACCACGAAATCTTTCGCGAGCCCATAGAGCGGTTTCTGACCCTGCTGTGGGACATAGGCCTGGAAGTCGGACAAAGCGTTCGGTCGGTTGACGAATGCGCACAGGAAGGCCTGGCCGACCTGACCGTCATCACCAACCTCATGGAAAGCCGGACCATCGCTGGTCCCGAGCGCCTGCGTCAGCGCATGCTGGAAGTCACCAGCCCGCGTCACATGTGGCCCAGCAAGGACTTCTTCCTGGCCAAACGGGCAGAACAGAAGAGCCGTCATCACAAGTACAACGATACCGAGTACAACCTGGAGCCGAATGTGAAAGGCTCGCCCGGAGGCCTGCGCGATATCCAGACCATCCTCTGGGTGGCGCGGCGCCAATACGGCACCCTGAACCTGCATGCCCTGGCCGGTGAAGGCTTCCTGCTGGAAAGCGAGAACAACCTGCTGGCGTCTTCTCAGGAATTCCTGTGGAAGGTCCGCTATGCGCTGCATATGCTGGCCGGACGTTCCGAAGACCGTCTGCTGTTCGACTATCAGCGCAGTATTGCCAGTCTTCTGGGTTATGAAGACAGCGATGCCAAGCTTGCCATCGAACGCTTCATGCAGAAGTACTACCGTGTGGTCATGAGCATCGCCGAGCTGAGCGATCTGATCATTCAGCACTTCGAAGAAGTCATTCTGTCGGACGACGACAGCGGTACGCCGCAGCCACTCAATTCCCGCTTCCAGCTGCATGACGGCTATATAGAAGCGACACACCCGAACGTGTTCAAGCGCACCCCGTTCGCCATGATCGAAATTTTCGTGCTGATGGCCCAGCATCCGGAAATCAAAGGCGTGCGTGCCGACACCATTCGCCTGCTGCGCGAACATCGACACCTGATCAACGACGATTTCCGTAACGATATTCGCAACACCAGCCTGTTCATCGAGCTGTTCAAGTGCGAAATCGGTATCCACCGCAACCTGCGCCGGATGAACCGATACGGCATTCTCGGTCTGTACCTGCCGGAATTCGGCCACATCGTTGGTCAGATGCAGCACGACCTGTTCCACATCTATACCGTCGATGCGCACACACTGAACCTGATCAAGCACCTGCGCAAACTGCAGTACACCGAGGTGTCGGAGAAATTTCCGCTGGCCAGCAAGATCATGGGCAGGCTGCCAAAGCCGGAACTGATCTATCTGGCAGGGCTGTATCATGACATCGGCAAGGGCCGTGGCGGTGATCACTCCGAACTGGGTGCGGTGGATGCCGAAGCCTTTGGCGTGCGTCACCACCTGCCGAGCTGGGACACCCGCCTGATCGTCTGGCTGGTGAGCCATCACCTGGTGATGTCGACCACCGCGCAGCGCAAGGACCTGTCCGACCCGCAGGTCATCCACGATTTCGCCCAGTTCGTGGGCGATGAGGTTCACCTGGATTACCTGTACGTGCTGACCGTCGCCGACATCAATGCGACCAATCCCACGCTCTGGAACTCGTGGCGCGCCAGCCTGCTGCGCCAGCTGTACACCGAGACCAAGCGTGCGTTGCGCCGTGGCCTTGAAAACCCGGTTGATCGCGAAGAGCAAATCCGCCGCACTCAGATCGCGGCACTGGACATTCTGGTGCGCAACGGCACTGACCCCGATGATGTGGAACAGCTCTGGTCGGCTCTGGGCGATGACTACTTCCTGCGCCACACGGCCGGCGATGTGGCCTGGCACAGCGATGCCATCCTGCAACAGCCTGCCGATGGCGGCCCGCTGGTACTAATCAAGGAAACCACGCAGCGGGAGTTCGAGGGCGGCACGCAGATCTTCATCTATGCGCCGGACCAGCATGACTTCTTCGCCGTGACCGTGGCAGCGATGGATCAGCTAAACCTGAACATTCATGACGCACGCATCATTACCTCCAGCAGCAAGTTCACACTCGACACCTACATCGTGCTGGACAACGAAGGCGGTTCGATCGGCGACAATCCGGTACGCATTCAGGAAATCCGTGAGGGCCTGACCGAAGCTCTGCGCAACCCGGACGACTACCCGACCATCATCAAACGGCGTGTACCAAGGCAGCTCAAGCATTTCGCCTTTGCACCGCAGGTCACGATTCACAACGATGCACAGCGCCCGGTCACGGTGCTCGAACTGCTGGCACCGGATCGCCCGGGCCTGCTGGCGCGCATCGGCAAGATTTTTCTGGAGTTCGACCTGTCGCTGCAGAATGCCAAGATTGCGACACTGGGGGAGCGAGTGGAGGACGTGTTCTTTATCACCGATGCCGATAATCACCCACTGTCCGATCCGCAACTCTGCAGCCGATTGCAGGAGGCGATCATCAAGCAACTGAGTGTCAACGCGCAGCCAAGCGGCGAGATGCGACTCAGTATTTAACCTTCGACGCAGTCCTTGAGAGCCTTTACCTCATGAACAACGCCATGCAACTGCTTCAGCCCTATCCGTTCGAGAAGCTCCGTGCCCTGCTCGGCGGCGTGACGCCCAACCCGGAAAAACGTCCAGTTGCGCTGTCCATTGGTGAGCCCAAGCATCGCTCTCCCGACTTTGTCGCCAAGGCCCTGGCCGACAACCTGGACCAGATGGCGGTCTATCCGACCACACTGGGCATCGCGGCACTGCGCGAAGCGATTGCAGGCTGGTGCACACGCAGGTTCGACCTGCCAGAAGGCTGGATGGACCCGGCGCGCAACGTTCTGCCGGTCAACGGCACCCGCGAGGCGCTGTTTGCCTTCACTCAGACCGTGGTCAACCGGAGCGATGACGGACTGGTCATCAGCCCCAACCCGTTCTATCAGATCTACGAGGGCGCAGCCTTTCTTGCAGGTGCACAGCCCTACTACCTGCCGTGCCTGAGCGAAAACGGCTTCAACCCGGATTTCGATGCGGTAACGCCGGACATCTGGAAACGCTGCCAGATCCTGTTCCTGTGCTCGCCGGGCAACCCGACCGGCGCACTGATTCCGGTAGACACCCTGAAGAAGCTGATCGCCCTGGCCGACGAACACGACTTTGTGATCGCCGCCGACGAGTGCTACAGCGAGCTGTACTTTGACGAGCAGACGCCACCGCCGGGCCTGCTCAGTGCCTGCGCGGAACTGGGCCGCAAGGATTTCAAACGCTGCGTGGTCTTCCACAGCCTGTCCAAGCGCTCCAACCTGCCCGGCCTGCGCTCGGGCTTTGTGGCAGGAGATGCGGACATTCTCAAAGCGTTCCTGCTGTACCGCACCTACCACGGCTGCGCCATGCCGGTTCAAACTCAACTGGCCAGCATTGCAGCCTGGAACGACGAAGAGCACGTTCGTGCGAACCGCGATCTGTACCGTGAGAAGTTCGATGCCGTGCTGGACATCCTATCGCCTGTGCTGGACGTGCAGCGCCCGGACGGCGGCTTCTATCTGTGGCCGAATGTCGGCACCGACGACGCTGCCTTCTGCCGCGATCTGTTCATCGACCAGCATGTGACCGTCGTTCCCGGCTCGTACCTGTCGCGCGAAGTCGATGGCGTCAATCCGGGCGCCGGCAGGGTTCGCCTCGCGCTGGTTGCGCCGCTGGCAGAATGCATCGAGGCTGCCGAACGCATTCGTGATTTTGTGCGCAAATAAGTCCGCCACTGCGCCGCACGCAATGTGCGGCGCAGTATTTAGTTAACACCTGCCCACTCTTTCAACGGCTTATCTTCGCGGTCCATTTATCGCGCATTCCGACAAGGAAGCGCCCCACACGAAGATGACCCTCATGCCCGAATCACAACCCCGAGAAAATCTGCCGCTGCTCTGTTCGATGCGAGACGCGCAGGACTATCAGGCGTCCTACGAGACCGCCATTCGTGAAAACCCGGCCAACGCAGCCATTACACCGACCTACGAATCGGACCCAGGCTATGCCTCGGAAACCAGCGGGCGCGAGCCCCGCATTCTGGTGGCTTTCAACAAGTACTGGGCTCGTGGCCGGACCTTGAAAATCGAATTCCTCAAGAACCCGCCCGCCCCGCTCACTCAGCCGATCATCGACGCCGCCCGCAAGTGGCTGCCGCACGTGAACCTGAAGTTCGAATTCGTGACCAGCGGCCCCAGCGACATTCGTATCGGCCTCAATACCCACTTGAACTGGAGCGAGCTGGGTACTGACGCTCTGCTGGTGGCGCAGGACAAGGCCACCATGGAATTCAATTTCGGGGAGATATTCGAGGCCGATCTGCGGCCCAAGGCCGAACTTGAACGCATTGTCCTGCACGAATTCGGACATGCACTGGGCGCCGTCCATGAGCATCAACATCCGGATGCAAAAATTCCGTGGAACGAGCCGGTCTTGCGTCGCCTGCTGGCCCTGGCAGGCTACAGCGATGAACTGGTGGCCAGGAACTTCCTCGACCAATACGAAGCGGCCGACTTTCACTACTCAGCTTATGACCGGGATTCGATCATGCACTTCGATATTCCGAATGCCCTGACGCTGGGCGATTTCGAAATCATCAATACCGGAAAGACACTGAGTGCCAAAGACATCGAACTCATGCAGTCGATCTACCCTGACCGCAGCAACTCGAAATTTGAAGAGCCGTAACGCAGTTTGAACGTGTATGACTGGCGCGCCACGGGTTGCCCCAAGGCTTACGTGACGCGCCTGTCAAAGAACGCCTAATCCCGAACCCTCAACGTTTCAGCAATCCACCCGACAGCCCAACTGACAGGATCATGGGATCGCATGGGCAACAGCGGTTTTCCTTCCCGCGCCGCCATCCGCCCTTCTATCTCAGCCTGGCTGTGAATCCAGATTGTGTTCTGCTTGAAGCCTTCCGCGCGTTGACGTTCCCTGTAATAACGTTGTCGGATCAGCGCCGCTTCCCTCTTCTTTTCCTGTTCAGACATAACGCACCCGATCTTACATGTGGTACATCATCATTGCTCTTCACCGCTCATCGCTCAAGAGTAAGACGGGTGAAATGTTCTTCACCTAAAGTGGTCGGGCACAGGTTCCAGACAGCCAAAGCGCTCAGTGCGTTGACGTGGCATAATCACCGGCCACATTTCACGGGAGGCAACAGGGAACATCCGGCAACGCCCGTCTCCCTGCACAATTCAATGACTTACACCCTGTTCGGCATCAAAGCCTGCGACACCATGAAAAAAGCACGGACCTGGCTCGACGAGCATTCCGTCAGCTACGATTTTCATGACTACAAGACGCAAGGTATCGACCGCGAGCACCTGACCCAGTGGTGCAACGAGCACGGCTGGCAAGTGGTGCTGAACCGGGCGGGCACGACCTTTCGCAAGCTCGACGATGCGCAGAAAGCCGATATCGATCAGCCCAAGGCCATTGAGTTGATGCTCGCGCAGCCGTCCATGATCAAGCGCCCTGTGCTTGATCTGGGCGACAAGACCCTGATTGGTTTCAAACCCGATTTGTATGCAGCGGCCGTTCAGTAAGCCGGGACGCTACTGACAGCCCTTAGATAAGTTACGAGGTATTCGCATGTCCACTACCCTGTTCAGCCTGGCCTTCGGCGTTGGCACTCAAAACCGTGAAGGCGCGTGGCTGGAAGTGTTCTACGCACAGCCTGTGATCAACCCTTCGGCCGAACTGATTGCAGCCATCGCGCCAGCGCTGGGCTATACCGGCGGCAACCAGGCGATCACGTTCAATGTTGATCAGTCCTACAAGCTGGCCGATGCCGTCAAATCGATCGACGCGACGCAGGCCGCATTGCTCAACCGTCTGGCCGAGAGCCACAAGCCCCTCGTTGCCACGCTGCTGGCTGAAGATGCACCGCTGACGTCGACCCCTGAGGCGTACCTCAAGCTGCACCTGCTGTCTCATCGCCTGGTCAAGCCGCATGGTCTGAACCTGACCGGCATTTTCCCGTTGCTGCCGAACGTGGCCTGGACCAGCCAGGGCGCTGTGGACCTGAGCGAACTGGCCGAGCGTCAACTGGAAGCGCGCCTCAAAGGCGAACTGCTGGAAGTGTTCTCTGTGGACAAGTTCCCGAAAATGACCGACTACGTCGTGCCGAGCGGCGTTCGTATCGCTGACAGCGCACGTGTACGCCTTGGTGCCTACGTCGGCGAAGGCACTACCGTGATGCACGAAGGTTTCGTCAACTTCAACGCCGGCACCGAAGGTCCGGGGATGATCGAAGGCCGTGTGTCGGCTGGCGTTTTCGTCGGCAAGGGTTCCGACCTGGGCGGCGGCTGCTCCACCATGGGCACCCTGTCCGGCGGCGGCAACATTGTCATCAAGGTTGGCGAAGGCTGTCTGATCGGCGCCAATGCCGGTATCGGCATTCCATTGGGTGATCGCAACACTGTGGAGTCGGGTCTGTATGTGACGGCCGGTACCAAGGTTGCCCTGCTCGACGAGAACAACGAACTGGTCAAGATCGTCAAGGCACGTGATCTGGCCGGTCAGAACGACCTGCTGTTCCGTCGCAACTCGCAGACCGGCGCTGTGGAATGCAAGACCCACAAGTCGGCCATCGAGCTGAACGAAGCCCTGCACGCTCACAACTGATGCCGTGTGCGGGTTCGGAACACCGCGTTCCGAACCCGCTTCACCCAGCCGGATGAATCATGCCCCTCCTTTCTCCCTGGCGCGCTGACTTTCCTGCCATCGCCGCCCTGCAACGGCAAGGCCAGACCTATCTGGACAATGCCGCCACCACGCAAAAACCTCAGGCATTGATCGATGCCCTGACTCATTACTACACCAACGGTGCCGCCAACGTGCATCGTGCGCAGCATCTGCCCGGTGCACACGCCACTCAGGCATTCGAAGACAGCCGCAGCAAGACTGCACACTGGCTGAATGCGGGCGACTCGGGACAGATCATCTTTACCCACGGCGCGACCTCGGCACTGAACCTGCTCGCCTACGGCCTGGCACACGAATTCGCGGCGGGCGACGAAATCGTCATCAGCGCGCTGGAGCATCACGCCAATCTGCTGCCCTGGCAGCAACTGACGCAACGTCTCGATCTCAAGCTGGTGGTTCTGCCTCTGGACACCAACGGCATTATCGACTGCGTGGCGGCCGCTCACCTGATCGGGTCCCGTACGCGACTATTGGCCATCAGTCAGCTTTCCAATGTGCTCGGCACCTGGCAGCCACTGCAGCGGCTCATCGCCCTGGCCAAGGCACAGGGCGCGCTGACGGTGGTGGACGGTTCGCAAGGCGTGGTTCATGGCCGTCATGATGTCCAGGCACTGGGCTGCGACTTTTATGTGTTTTCAAGCCACAAGCTGTATGGCCCGGAAGGGCTCGGCGTGCTCTTCGGCCGCAACGACGCGCTGCCCAGTCTTGCGCACTGGCAGTACGGCGGCGAGATGGTGTTGACCGCCGACTATCACCACTCAAAGTTTCGCCCTGCACCGCTGGGCTTCGAGGCCGGTACGCCGCCCATTGCCAGCGTGATCGGCCTGGGCGCGACGCTGGACTATCTGGACAGCCTGGACCCTCAGGCGGTCGCGGAACATGAACTCAAGCTGCATCGACGCCTGCTCGAAGGGCTGCAACAGCGTGACGGCATTCAAGTGCTCGGCTCCCCGGACCTGGCACTGGTCAGCTTCGTGGTCGAAGGTGTGCACAATGCCGATCTGGCGCACCTGCTCACCGAACAAGGCATTGCCGTGCGCGCCGGTCATCACTGCGCCATGCCGTTGCTCAAGAGCCTAGGGCTGCCGGGCGCGATCCGGGCTTCGCTGGCGCTGTACAACGACTCGGACGACCTTCTTCATTTTTTCAATGCATTGGATCAGGCGCTGGAGTTACTCAGATGAGTCTTCCCTCGCTTGCCCGGACAGCACTCGACATTTTCAGCCAGCAACAAGACTGGGAGCAGCGTGCACGCCTGCTGATGCAATGGGGTGACCGGCTCCCGCCATTGAGCGATGACGAAAAGTCGGATGAACATCTGGTGCACGGTTGTGAGAGCAAGGTGTGGCTGACAGGCGAGATCAGCGCCGGGCACTGGCAGTTTCGCGCCGGCAGCGATGCACGTCTGATACGCGGGCTGGTTGCTCTGCTACTTGCACGGGTAAACGGGCTTTCGGCGGAAGAACTGCAGGCTGTGGATTTGCCGGGCTGGTTCAGTCAACTGGGCTTGAGTCGCCAGTTGTCACCCTCGCGCAGCAACGGTCTGAACGCTGTGCTGCAGAAGATGCAAACGCTCACTCAGGCCTGATCCGAGATCGCAGCAGCAGGTTTGACCCGCTCCGAAGGACGTCGTGTACCCGCGACCAGTTTGTCCACTGCGCGCGTGGCGGCGATCATGCCGAACGATGCAGTAACCATCATCACCGCGCCAAATCCGCCAGCGCAGTCGAGCTTGACCCCTTCACCGACAAACTTTTTCTCCAGGCAGATGCTGCCATCCGGCTTCGGGTAACGCAGTTGCTCGGTGGAGAACACGCATGGAACGCTGTAGTGGCGGTTAGGGGTCCGCGAAAAACCGTAATCACGGCGCAGCGTCGAGCGCACCTTGGAGGCCAGCGGGTCGTTGAAGGTACGGTTCAGGTCGGCGATCTGGATCAGCGTCGGATCGATCTGCCCGCCTGCGCCACCCGTGGTGACCATCTGGATCTTGCGCCGTTTGCACCAGGAGATCAGCGCAGCCTTGGCGTTGACGCTGTCGATGCAATCGATGACGAAATCCAGTTCCGGCGTGATGCACTCGGCCATGGTGTCGCGGGTCACGAAGTCTGCCACCGCATGCACCACGCAGTCCGGGTTGATGGAGCGAATACGCTCCGCCATCACCTCGACCTTCGCACGACCCACCGTGCTGTCCAGCGCATGCAACTGCCGATTGGTATTGCTCACGCAGACGTCGTCCATGTCGAACAGCGAAATTTCACCCACGCCGCTGCGCGCCAGCGCCTCCGCCGCCCAGGATCCCACGCCGCCGATACCGACCACCGCCACATGCGCAGCACGCAGACGCTCCAGCCCCTCGATGCCATACAAACGGGCAATGCCTGCGAAACGTGGATCTTCTGCGCTCATGATCAATACCTCAAAAACCGGCGCGCATTATAGGGGTTTGCGGGCTTCGCGGCACCTGCGACATTGACCCGACCTCTGCAGGTAGACATACCGCCAGCCAACCGTCCCGGCGAGCCGAGCATCAGTTGCGAGGGATTACCCCGGAGAATCGTCTGACCCCTAATTGACTAAATCAGTGAATAAGCATGTATCAGGGAGGAAGCCTCAAGATGGAACGCACCATGAAACCTCTAATGAACGACAGCCTCAGGCCGTCGTTTTGATATAAGATAACGGCCCTTTCGCGCCCCCCAGTCTTGCTACCGGAGTTCTGTACATGACGGCCCCTTCCGATCTTTCGCCCACCCTGCAGCTTGCCTGCGACCTGATTCGTCGACCGTCGGTCACGCCAGTCGATGCCGATTGCCAGACCGTGATGATGCAGCGTCTGGGCGATGCCGGTTTCAAACTTGAGCCGATGCGTATCGAAGACGTGGACAATTTCTGGGCAACCCATGGCAACCACGACGGTCCGGTGCTGTGTTTCGCCGGCCACACCGATGTGGTGCCGACCGGCCCGGTCACGGCCTGGCAGAACGACCCGTTCGATGCGCTGATCGACGAGCACGGCATGCTGTGCGGACGTGGGGCAGCAGACATGAAGGGCAGTCTGGCGGCGATGCTGGTGGCGGCCGAGCGTTTTGTGGCTGACTATCCCGATCACCGCGGTTCGGTTGCATTTCTGATCACCAGCGATGAAGAAGGCCCGGCGTATCACGGCACCAAGGCCGTTGTCGAGCGTCTGGCAGCGCGCAAGGAGCGTCTGGACTGGTGCATCGTCGGCGAACCGTCGAGCACCACGCTGGTGGGCGATGTGGTCAAGAACGGTCGTCGCGGCTCGCTGGGCGCCAAACTTACCGTGCGCGGCAAGCAGGGTCATGTGGCTTATCCACATCTGGCGAAGAACCCGATTCATCTTGCTGCGGGCGCGCTGGCCGAGCTGGCTGCCGAGCACTGGGATAACGGCAACGACTTCTTCCCGCCGACCAGCTTCCAGATTTCCAACCTCAATTCCGGCACCGGCGCGACCAACGTGATTCCGGGCGACCTGGTGGCAGTGTTCAATTTCCGTTTCTCCACCGAATCGACCGTCGAAGGTCTGCAGCAGCGCGTAGCCCGCATTCTCGATAAGCATGAACTGGACTGGCACATCGACTGGGCGCTGTCCGGCCTGCCGTTCCTGACCGAACCGGGTGCCCTGCTGGACGCGGTGTCCGCGAGCATCAAGAGCGTGACCGGCCGCGATACCAAGGCTTCGACCAGCGGCGGTACGTCAGACGGGCGCTTCATCGCGACGCTGGGCACTCAGGTCGTCGAACTGGGCCCGGTCAATGCGACGATCCATCAGGTCAATGAGCGCATTCTGGCCAGCGATCTCGATGTATTGACCGAGATCTACTACCAGACACTGGTCAAGTTGCTCGCCTGATGCTGACCTGCCCTATCTGCTCCGGGCCGCTCAGTGCGGCCGACAATGGCATGGTCTGCCCCGCCAATCACCGCTTCGACCGCGCACGGCAGGGTTATCTGAACCTGCTGCCGGTGCAGCACAAGAACAGCCGCGACCCTGGCGACAATCAGGCGATGGTCGAGGCGCGGCGTGATTTTCTCAACGCAGGCCATTACGCACCGGTTGCCCAGCGCCTGGCCGAACTCGCGGCTGAACGCATGCCCGCTCACTGGCTGGACATTGGTTGTGGCGAGGGTTACTACACGGCGCAAATTGCCGAAGCGCTGCCAAGGTCCGACGGGTATGCGCTGGATATCTCCCGCGAAGCCGTCAAGCGTGCCTGCCGTCGTGATCCGAACGTGACGTGGATGGTGGCGAGCATGGCCCGCGTGCCGTTGCCGGATGCCAGCTGTCAGTTTCTGGCCAGCGTCTTCAGCCCGCTGGACTGGGCCGAAGCCAAGCGCCTGTTGACACGCGGTGGCGGGCTGATGCGCGTCGGGCCGACCAACGACCACCTGATGGAATTACGCCAGCGTCTTTATGACGAAGTGCGCGACTACGCCGACGACAAGCATTTGGCGCTGGTCCCGGAAGGCATGCAACTCCAGCACAGCGAAACGCTGCGCTATACCTTGAAGCTGATCGACGGTCAGTCACGCGCCGACCTGCTGGCCATGACGCCGCACGGCTGGCGTGCCAGCGCCGAACGTCGCACGGCCGTGATCGAACAGCCCGGACCGTTCAAGGTTACCGTTTCCATGCGCTACGATTATTTCGTGCTGCAATAAGCATTCAAAAAGAGGCACCCATGCGCCAACCTGATATCGAGATCTACCTGAAAGACGAAGACGTCGACCACAAGGCCATCGCCCAGTGGCTCGGCGAAGCCATTGGCCCCTGCAGCGACTGGGCGCAAAAAGGCCAGACCTGGAAGTGCAAGGCAGGCAATGTGCCCGTGACCTGGCTGCCCAAGGCCGTGGGCAAGTGGAACAGCCTGTACCTGGAAAGCGACCAGACGCCGTGGGACGACGACATCGCCTGTGCCCGCGCAGCGTTTGCCGCCCTGAACGTGGAAGTCCGCTGTGCACCGGGCACCTGGGTCGAAGAGGAAAGCGATGAAGCCGCCGACCGCTGGATGCGCATCAGTGCCGACGGTGAAGAAGAAATCACCTGGCGGACTTCGTAAGCGACAGGATCCGGGAGCGGGCTCAAGAACGATCACAAACTCCCCCGGGCGGATCATTCCCATGCATAGAATGACCTGCAGCCCGGACGCGGAGCATCCCGAGAGTCGTTACACACAGCTCTGATTCTGCCCAATGCTCCGCGCCCATCGTCATGCACACGTCCTGCTGCAACCAAGGATTGTGGGAGGCGGCTTGCCGGCGATGCTTTTTCTTGACGACTGAACTGACGCCGTCGCCGGCAAGCCGCCTCACACACGCACGCATTCGGTCAGACACGTTCGTTTTGGCCCCGGTTTTCCGTCTTCCGGACTTGTGTTCAACGATGAGTGCTCCGCGTGGGCATGCAACCTGTGACGCTGCGCGTCACACTGGCACAAATTGCAGATCAACAATCCGGGCACCCGGTTTACATCACCGCTTTTGCCCATCGCCTCGGGATGCGTCACACTGGCAACCATCTCGGGCAGCCGCCCTTTATTCAGCAGAAGCCGTATGACCCGCTCTCCGTTCCGCCGTCTTGTATTCGGCACGCTGCGCCGTTTGCTGTACCTCTGGGTTCGCTCGGAAACCATCAATCAATCGTCTTTCACGCTCAATCTGGATCGCAGCCGGCCGGTGTTCTATGCCCTGCAATCGCCGTCAATCAGCGATCTGGCAGTGCTCGACACCGAATGCCGCAAGGCAGGTCTGCCTCGTCCCGTGTTGTCAGTGTCGGTCGGCGATCTCATGGAGCCTGCCGCGTTCTTCTACCTGACGCCCTCCCCCGACTGGCTGGGGCGTCATGACAAACGCGGTGCTCCACCGACGCTGGAGCGGCTGGTGGCGGCGGTCAGTCAGAACCCGGCCGAGGATGCCCAGATCATTCCGGTCAGTGTGTTCTGGGGCCAGTCGCCCGATCGCGAGTCAAGCGCCTGGAAGCTGCTGTTCGCCGACAGCTGGGCGGTAACAGGACGCCTGCGTCGTCTGGTCAGCATACTGATTCTGGGCCGCAAGACGCGTGTGCAGTTTTCCGCGCCGATTCACCTGCGTGAACTGGTCGACGAGAACAAGGGCTACGAGCTGACCCTGCGCATGACCCAACGTTTGCTGCGCGTGCACTTTCGCAACCTGAAGAGCGCTGTCATCGGCCCCGACGTGTCGCACCGACGCAACCTGGTCAAGGGGCTACTGGACGAGCCGCTGGTCAAGCAGGCGATTCTTGAAGAGGCGCAGCGCGAAAAGATCTCCGAAGACAAGGCACGTGAGCTGGCACTGCGTTATGGCAACGAAATTGCGTCGGACTACACCTACTCAGCGATCCGTTTTCTGGAAGTGGTGCTGAGCTGGTTCTGGAACAAGATCTACGACGGCATCAAAGTCAGCCATATCGAGGGCGTGCAAGAAGTGGCGCCGGGCCACGAAGTCATTTATGTACCCTGCCACCGCAGCCATATCGACTACCTGCTGCTCTCCTACCTGCTGTTTCGCAACGGCCTGACGCCGCCCCACATCGCGGCGGGCATCAACCTCAATATGCCGGTCATCGGCAGCCTGTTGCGGCGCGGCGGCGCGTTTTTCATGCGTCGCACCTTCAAGGGCAACCCGCTGTACACCGCCGTGTTCAACGAATACCTGCACACCCTGTTTACCAAGGGTTTCCCGGTCGAGTATTTCGTCGAAGGCGGCCGCTCGCGCACCGGGCGCATGCTGCAACCCAAGACCGGCATGCTGGCCATCACGATGCGCAGCTTCCTGCGCAACTCGCGCATGCCAATCGTGTTCATCCCGGTGTACATCGGTTACGAGCGCGTTCTTGAAGGCCGTACGTACCTCGGCGAACTGCGCGGTGCGACCAAGAAGAAAGAATCGATCTTCGACATCTTCAAAGTGATCGGCGCGCTCAAGCAGCGCTTCGGTCAGGTGTCGGTGAACTTCGGCGAGCCGATCAAGCTGGCCGAGTTTCTCGACGCCGAACAACCGGACTGGCGTGAACAGGAACTGGCTCCGCAGTTCAAACCGGACTGGCTCAGCGGCACCACCCATCGTCTGGGCGAGCGGGTGGCTCAGCACTTGAACGAAGCGGCAGCCGTGAACCCGATGAATCTGGTGGCTGTGGCGTTGTTGTCGACGCATCGGCTGGCGCTGGATGACCAGGCCATGGAACGGGTGCTTGACCTGTACCTGACGCTGCTGCGCGCAGTACCGTATTCGCCTCACACCACGCTGCCGGAAGGCGACGGCCGTGCGTTGATCGAGCACGTAAAGGGTATGGATCTGCTGGCGGAGCAGAAGGATGCGCTGGGCAAGATTCTGTACCTGAACGAACAGAACGCAGTGCTGATGACCTATTACCGCAACAACGTGCTGCACATTTTTGCGCTGCCGTCGCTGCTGGCCAGTTTCTTCCAGAGCTCTTCGCGCATGAGCCGCGAGCTGATCCTGCGCTACACCCGCGCGCTGTATCCATACCTGCAATCGGAGCTGTTCATCCGCTGGCCGCTGAACGAGCTGGATGAGGTGGTGGATCAGTGGCTGACGGCGTTTGTCGAGCAGGGCCTGCTGCGTCGCAAGGATGACGTGTACATCCGCCCGGAACCCAGTTCCCGCGAGTTCGTGCTGCTGACCCTGCTGTCCCGCGCCATCGCCCAGACCCTTCAGCGCTTCTACATGGCAATCGCCCTGCTGCTCAACAGCGGTCAGAAAAGCCTGACCCCCGAAGAGCTGGAAGACCTGTGTACGGTCATGGCCCAGCGGCTGTCGATTCTGCACGGCCTCAACGCGCCGGAATTCTTCGACAAGAGCCTGTTCCGCCACTTCATCCAGACCCTGCTTGACCTGGGTGTGCTACGCAAGGATGCCGCTGGCAAGCTGAGTTATCACCCGCTGCTGGGTGAACTGGCAGAAGGCGCAGCAAAACGCGTATTGCCGGCCGAAATCAGGTTATCTATCCGTCAGGTGGCGTTGCACAGCGGTGAAGATGAGCAAAATGTCAGCACCGAGGAAGGAGCCGCGTAGGCCTTATCCGTAAGCTATCCGGGTAAACTGGACAGGTATTTTTTTATTCTTCTCGGGCTACCAGGGTCGGGTTTGCATCCATGACTGGTGCCAATCACCCGAGGAAGATTGAACTGTCCAGCGAACCTCGTCTACGCCGTCAAGGCGAAGTTCGTTACCTGCCACGCATCGCACTGCTGGCAGGCTGCACCCTGATCGTCAAACTCGAAGACATCAGCCGGGCCGATGCCGCGGCTGCCGTTCGAGCTGAGCTACGCAGTACCCGCCTGATGATTGTCTGAGCCCCCTTTGACTTCCCGGTATCAGACACCCGCGCTGACTTCCTGATACGCTCAATGCATACAGCGCCGATATCTGCCTCGATGCTGCTTTCAAGACCTCACCAAAAGGATGCTGCCATGCTTCGCCCCACGTTCACCTTTGCCGGCCTCTGTGCAGGCCTGCTGTTGTCGGCCAACGTCTTCGCCCTGTCGCTGGGTGACCTGTCGCAATCCGATGCTACGGGCGGTCTCAAGGATGCCCTGACACAGGGCGCACAGGTTGCGGTCAAGCAACTGGGCGTGCCGGGCGGTTTCAGCAAGAACGAAGAAGTGCGTATCGAACTGCCCGGAAAACTTGGTCAGGTCGCCAAGAAAATGAAAATGCTCGGCATGGGCACTCAGGTCGACCAACTGGAAGCCAGCATGAACCAGGCCGCCGAAGCGGCGGTGCCACAAGCTCAGGCGCTGTTGGTGGATGCGGTCAAGAAAATGAGCGTGACCGACGCCAAGGCGATTCTCAGCGGTGGCAAGGATTCGGCGACGCAATACTTGAGCAGCAGCAGTCGCGAGCAGATCCGCACCAAGTTCCTGCCCGTCGTCAAGAAAGCCACCGATCAGGTCGGCCTGGCCCAGAAATACAACGCTTTCGCAGGCAAGGCTTCTTCACTGGGCCTGCTGGACACCAAAAGCGCGAACATCGAAAGCTACGTGACCGAGCAGGCGCTCAATGGCCTGTTCGAGATGATCGCCAAACAGGAGGAAAGCATCCGCGCCAACCCGGCCGCTGCGGCGACAGGACTGGCGAAGAAAGTGTTCGGGGCGTTGTAAGCGCTGCATATCGATCGTGCCCATGAATCTGCGTGGGCATGCAGCCCGGGACGCTCCGCGTCCCGATGGGAGGCCTAGACACCCTCGACTTTCTTCACCCTGAACCATGCCGCATACAGCGCAGGCAGAAACAGCAGCGTCAGCGCGGTGGCCACGATCAGGCCGCCCATGATCGCCACCGCCATCGGGCCGAAGAACAGACTGCGCGACAGCGGAATCATCGCCAGCACGGCCGCCAGTGCGGTCAATACGATAGGTCGGAAGCGACGCACCGTGGCTTCGATGATCGCGTGCCACTGATCCAGCCCTGCGGCAATGTCCTGCTCGATCTGATCCACCAGAATCACCGAGTTGCGCATGATCATTCCCGAGAGCGCGATGGTGCCCAACATGGCCACGAAGCCGAACGGCTGGTTGAAGATCAGCAGAAACAGCGTCACCCCGATCAGGCCCAGCGGCGCGGTCACGAACACCATGAGCATGCGCGAGAAGCTGCGCAACTGGATCATCAGCAGGGTCAGCACGACCACGATGAACAGCGGAACGCCGGCGTTTACGGAGTTCTGTCCGCGTGCCGAATCCTCCACCGTACCGCCAACCTCCAGCAGATAACCGTCCGGTAACTCGGCGCGCACTGCATCCAAAGTCGGCATGATCTGTTTCACCAGCGTTGCCGGTTGTTCCTTGCCATAGATATCTGCACGTACGGTCACACTGGGCAGTCGGTTGCGATGCCAGATCACACCCTCTTCAAACCCGTATTCCAGCGTTGCCACCTGAGACAGTGCTACGCTTGTGCCGTTTTGTGTCGGAACGGCCAGACTGGACAGCGCCTCCAGTTGTTCACGCTCATTGCGTGTGCCGCGCACCATGATGTCCACCAGTTCGTCGTCTTCGCGATACTGACTGACCGTGGAACCCGTGAGCGAATTGCGCAGGAAGGCTGACAAGTCAGCGGTGGTCACGCCCAGCGCCCGAGCGCGATCCTGATCGATGTTCAGGTGCACCACCTTGCTCGGTTCCTCCCAGTCCAGATGAACGTTGGACACATGCGGATTCTCGCGAACCTTGTCCTGCACCTTGCGCGCCAGCGCCCTGACCACTTCGATGTGCTCGCCAGTGACGCGGAACTGCACCGGATAGCCCACAGGCGGACCGTTTTCCAGACGCGTCACCCTGGAACGCAGGGTCGGGAACTGTTCATTGAGATGAGTGATCAGCCAGCTGCGCAGCGCCTCGCGGTCTTCGATGCTGCGAGTGAGCACCACAAACTGGGCGAAACTGGGCGCGGGCAGTTGCTGATCCAGCGGCAGATAGAAACGCGGCGAGCCGGTGCCCACGTAGGCAACGTAATTGTCGATGCCTTCGTGCCCCTTGAGCATCTGCTCCAGACGCTTGACCTGCTCGGCCGTGTTGACCAACGACGAACCTTCGGCCAGCTTCAGGTCTACCATCAGTTCCAGACGCCCGGAAGCCGGGAAGAACTGCTGCGGGACGAACTTGAACATCACCACCGACAGGACGAATAGGCCGACCGTGGCAACGATCACCGTCTTGCGGCGCCGCACGCACCAGCCCACCAGCGCCCGGACACGTTTATAGAACGGCGTCGCATACGGATCAGGCGCATGACTGCCGTGTTTGGCCGCATGCCGCTTGGCGAGGTCCGGCAACAGACGGTCGCCCAGATAAGGCACGAACATCACCGCTGCAATCCAGGAGGCAATGAGCGCGATAGTCACCACCTGGAAGATCGAGCGGGTGTATTCACCGGTACTCGATTGCGCGGTGGCAATCGGCAGGAAGCCCGCTGCCGTGATCAGCGTACCGGTCAGCATCGGGAACGCGGTGCTGGTCCAGGCAAAGCTGGCGGCCTTGAGCCGGTCGTAGCCCTGCTCCATCTTGATCGCCATCATTTCCACGGCAATGATCGCGTCATCCACCAGCAGACCCAGGGCAAGCACCAGCGCTCCAAGTGAAATCTTGTGCAGGCCAATGCCCAGGTAGTACATCGCCGCAAAGGTCATCGCCAGCACCAGCGGAATGGCCAGCGCGACCACCATGCCGGTGCGCACGCCCAGCGAGAAGAAGCTCACCAGCAGCACGATGATCAGCGCTTCGGCCAGTACCTGAACGAACTCACCGACGCCTGTCTTGACCGCTGCAGGCTGATCGGACACCTTGCGCAACTGCATGCCGGCGGGAAGGTTTTTCTGTAACCGGGCGAACTCGGTTTCCAGCGCCCGTCCCAGTACCAGAATGTCGCCGCCGTCCTTCATGGCCACCGCCAGACCAATCGCATCCTCGTCCATGAAGCGCATGCGCGGCGCGGGCGGGTCGTTGAAGCCGCGATGCACATCCGCCAGATCGCTGATTCGAAACGCGCGATCGCCAACTCGAATCGGAAAGTTGCGGATCTCGTCCACGCTCTGGAACTGCCCGCTGACCCGCAGCTGGATTCGCTCGCTGGACGTCTCGAAGAAGCTCGCCGAGGACACCGCGTTCTGCGCCTGGAGTGCCTGCTGAACCTGCTGCAACGGCAAGCCCAGCGTGGCGAGCTTGACGTTGGACAGCTCGATCCAGATCTTCTCGTCCTGCAGGCCGATCAGTTCGACCTTGCCGACATCCTTGACCCGTTGCAGTTGAATCTGAATCCGGTCGGCGTAATCCTTCAGCACCGCGTAATCAAACCCCTGGCCGGTGAGCGCGTAGATATTGCCGAAGGTGGTGCCGAACTCATCGTTGAAAAACGGTCCTTGCACGTCGGGGGGCAGGTTCTGGCGAATGTCGCCGATCTTCTTGCGGATCTGGTACCAGAGATCAGGCAGGTAGGCGGAAAAGATCGAGTCACGCGCAACGAAGGTGACGGTGGACTCCCCAGGCCGCGAGAACGACGCAATGCGCTCGTACTCGCCGGTTTCCATCAGTTTTTTTTCGATGCGATCCGTGACCTGTCGAGCCACTTCTTCGGCACTGGCACCCGGCCACAACGTGCGGATCACCATGGCCTTGAAGGTGAAGGGCGGGTCTTCGCTCTGCCCCAGCTTGGTGTAGGACAGCGCACCGACAATGGCCAGAACGATCATCAGATACAGCACAACCTGGCGGTGACGCAGCGCCCATTCGGAAAGATTGAAGTGCATCGGGCCTACTCCTTGGCAGCCAGTTTCACGGCCCGATTGCTGCGGTCCACCGGACGAATCCGCTCGCCCTCACGCAATACGTGTCCACCTGCGGCCACGATCCAGTCGGTTTCCTGCACCCCCTGAACGACCGGCACGGACTCCTGACCATACGGGCCGACCTGCACAGGAACTCGTGTCACGGTGCTGTCGGGGCTGACACGCCAGACGTAGGTAACCCCGTTTTCAGCCGTCACCGCCGAGAGTGGCACCGCCAGCGGCACCGCATGCTCGGACGCAATGAACACTCGCGCGCTCTGGCCAAGCTCTGCCGGAACCTGCCCGCTGGCAAACGCCACGCGCGCCGCAAAGGTGCGCGAACGGGGATCGGCGGAAGGTGACAGCTCACGGATACGACCAGGGAAGCGCTGATCGCGCACTGTCCAAAGCTCGACAGAAACCGGTTGACCGACCTTGAAGCGGGCAAAATTCTGTTCCGGGAGGCTGATCAGCACTTCTCGCTCTCCGTCTGCCGCCAGAGTGAAGACCGTCTGGCCTGCTGCAACCACCTGCCCGACCTCGACCGAACGCTTGGCGATCACCCCATCCTGGGACGCCCGCAGTACCGCGTAGCTGGCCTGATTGTCAGCGACTGTCAGCTCGGCCTTGATCTGCCTGAGTCGGGCTTCGCCGGCGCGGTAGAGGTTTTCCGCGTTGTCGTATTGCGAGCGGCTGACCATCTGCCGATCCAGCAGGGTCTTGTAGCGATCCCGTTCGGAGCGCACCAATTGCAGATTGGCTTCAGCGGCCGTGACCTGTGCACGGGTGGCGTCCAGTTGCAGGCGTACGTCCTGCGCATCCAGTTCGGCAAGCGGCTGGTTGGCCTTGACCCGCTGCCCCTCCTCGACCAGCCGTTTACTGACCTTGCCGGCAATACGGAACGCCAGTTCAGGCTCGAAACGGGCACGCACTTCGCCGGGGTAACTGTCCATGGACTGAGCGGAAGGCAGCGGCTGCACGACCATCGCAGGGCGGACGAAAACCGGGGCGGTGGTTTCCTGGCCACAGGCCGTCAGCAGCGAGACCAGACACAGTGGCACGAGAAGCGGCATGACATCGCGGAACATGATGTAAACCTTCATCAAAACAGGCTTGGAATAATTGTACTGGCGAGTATATTAAAAATTATCAAACTCACCAGTACATTATTTGAACCTTATGCCTGACACCCTATCCAACAGCGGACCCGGCCGCCCCAAGGACCTTGAGAAGCGCAAGGCGATTCTTGAGTCTGCAAAGAATCTGTTCGTCAGCAACGGCTACGTGAACACCAGCATGGATGCGATCGCCAGCGAAGCCGGCGTCTCCAAGCTCACCGTCTACAGCCATTTCACTGACAAGGAGACGCTGTTTTCAGCCGCCGTGGTGGCGCGTTGCGAAGAGCAGATGCCTGCCGCGCTGTTTCACCTGGCAGAAGGCGCGACCGTCGAGACAGCGCTGCTGAATATCGCCCGCGCCTTTCAGTGCCTGGTCAACAGCCCGGAATCCCTCGACCTTCATCGCTTGATGGTGACGCTGGGCACTCAGGACCCGCAGCTGTCGATGATCTTTTTTGAGGCCGGTCCGCAGAAGCTCGTCAGCGAGATGGAGCGTGTACTGGTGGAAATCGACGCTACCGGCAGCCTGCGCATCGAAAGCCCGCGCCGGGCTGCCGAGCACTTTCTGAATATGGTCAAGGGCATTCACAACTTCCGGCTGCTGGTGGGATGCAGCACGCCACCGGACGCGGATACCGCCGAGCGGCATGTGCAGGAAGTCGTGAAGCTATTCATGCGGGCCTATCAGCCTGAACGCTGACCGGCAGGCAAGTCGGATTCAATCGACGGTCTTGGGTTTGAGGGCCTTCTTCGGGTAGATGTCGTAGCGGCTGGATTTGCCATCCAGCGCATAACCCGGCTTGGGGCCGTCGATGCAAGGGGCCTTGCGCGGGCGCTTGACCACCACACGGTGCGTGGCCAGGGCCAGCGCGGCTTGCAGCAATGCAGGTGCGTCCATGTCGTCGCCCACCAGAGGGCGGAACAGGCGCATCTCCTTTTTGACCAGTGCGGTTTTTTCCCGATGCGGGAACATTGGATCGAGGTAAATGACCTGTGGCGGCTCGCCTTGCCAGTCGCGAATCAGCTCAATCGAGTTGCCGGTCAGCAAACGCATCTGACCGATGATCGAACCCACATCGCGGTCATGGCGCCCGCGTGACAGCCCGTCTTCCAGCAACGCAGCGATGATCGGTTGACGCTCGATCAGGCTCATCTCGCAACCCAGGCTCGCCAGCACAAACGCATCCTTGCCCAACCCTGCGGTGGCATCCAGCACGCTGGGACGGATACCCGGCTGAATGCCGACGGCCTTGGCGATCATCTGCCCGGTGCCGCCGCCGAACAGTCTGCGATGGGCTACTGCGCCTTCGACAAAATCAACACGAACGGCGCCGGGTGCATCGTCACCCAACTGCTGCAATTGGAGCCCATCGCCGGTCACCTGCAGGGCAAAATCGGCCTGTTCATCCTGCAAGGGCAGACCCAGACGCTCGGCCCACACGGCCGCCTGATCCTGCCCGTCCGCGGTCAGGGCTTCGACCCGGATACGACTGCCTGCCTGCTGTTCACTCATTACGTCCACGCACTCAAAAAATGTTAATGATCAGCAAAATCTGCCGATAACCAAGTATCCGGCATTTTGCCAGACCCAAGGCCAGTACTGATCGCTATGTCAGACATTGTTCAAACATCCATTGGCTATTTGTCGCACTCAGGCGACTTTAGCGTCCGCAACAGCCGCACCCTCGGTGGTGTCACGCAGTTGTGGTCGGATGCATTTGCACGCGCAATGGCTGATCAGGTCGCCGACAGCACGCCGATTCCCGTGCACCCAAGCAGTGTGGAAGTGGATGTCGAGACCGGCGAACCCGTCGCTGGCGCCAAGACCCTGAGCAAGATCGTCGAACAGCGCGCCTGCCCCGTCGCCGACACCGAGGTCAAGCCGCCAGAGCCGCTGTTTCTGCCAATCGCCGAATTCGAACTCGACCTGCTGCCACCGCCAGCCGAGCCGTTCAGCATCGCCGACCTGATCGAGCAGCAGCGTCATCTGGAATTCGAAAGCAACTGGGTGCGCCCGACCGTCCTCAATGCTCACAGCGACGTGACGCCTGGCCCGGCACCACAGACCCGCCCGCTGCATCTGCCTATCGCGGAACTGGAATGGGACCTGGCTGACAAACCTGCCCTGCCCCTCGACGAAAAAACCATCGCCACCCAACAGCGTCAGTTCGACTACGAGAACGTCTGGGCCCGTCCGCTGATTCTGCAAAATCTGCGAATGGCCGCCTGATCAGCGACACACCTGCCAACGCCCCATGTCCACATGAAAATGATCACGATGTGCCGCGTTGTACTCCGGCCCCAGCACCGTGCTGAAATTCTTGCAGGCCCCGTCGCGGACACGCCTCAGAAAACGCCCCTTGTCCCCCGCGTCGTTCCAGTCCTTGAGCAGGTTGATGCGCTGACCGTCTGCCAGACGAAAACCCGCGATGTCCAGCGCATTGGCTGTCGCGTGCTGGCTGAGCCGGCTGTTGGCGCGGTTATAGATATTGCGGCAGGCAAAACTGCCCAGATGATCGATGCGCGCAACGCGCTGACCGAACACCGCCTCGGCCGCCGGCTGCAGCGTATGGATATCGAACAGCACGTACGCCACCGCAAGCGGGCAACTGGCCAGAAAGCTGCTGCTCAGTGCCACATCACCGCCCTGCACACGCAAGGTGTTCTCCAGCGGACATCGTGCCGACGCCGGGCTGTCGGCCTGGCGGCTGAAGCGCAGACCCGACGCACTTAATACTTGATCGCACAGCGCCGGATCATCCCGCAGGCGCGACAGTTTGAACGGCGTCAACAGATTCGGTTCGGCGCGCACATCCAGCGCAGCCCAAGGGTTCCACTTCGGCGGCACGTCGACCCAACCGCGCCACACCGCAACCACTCCGACCGCACACAGGACCAGCAACAACAGGAACACACGCATGCTCAGCCCTTGAACAGATCGTTCAGTTGATCGAAGGGCAGCGCCTGTCCGGCGTAGTTGAAGGTGCCGTAGTTGCGAATTTCCTCCGCAGCGCGATAAAGACCACCAAAGGCTGCCCGCGCCAGCGAGGAGCCGACGCTGATCCGCTTGACGCCACACTCGCTCAGATCGGCCACAGACAGTGTCACACCGCCCAGCCCCATGAGGATATTGACCGGCCTGGGCGCCACGACACGCACCACTGCGATCACCTCTTCCCGGGTACGCAGTCCGGGGGCGTAAAGCACATCCGCGCCCGCGTCGGCATAGGCTTCAAGCCTGCGCAGGGTGTCAGCGAAATCCATCCGGCCGTTCAGCAGGTTTTCGGCCCGCGCCGTGAGCATGAAAGGGAACGGCAGGCTGCGAACGGCAGCGGCCGACGCCCGGACGCGCTCTACAGCCAGATCGAAGTCATAAATCGGATTGTCTGCCTGCCCGGTGGCATCTTCGATGGAGCCGCCCACGATACCTGCCGCCGCAGCCATGAGCAGCGTTTCGGCACAGGCTTCGGGGCTGTCGGCGAAACCGTTTTCCAGATCGGCAGCGACCGGAAGCGGTGTGGCCGCCACGATATCCGCCACGTTGGCGAGCGTGTCGTTGCGACTGATCGCACCCTCGGCGTCTGGACGACCCAGAGTAAATGCGAGGCCCGCGCTGGTCGTCGCCAGCGCTTCGAAACCCATCGAAGCCAGCAGTTTTGCCGAACCGGCATCCCACGGATTAGGCATTACGAAGGCGCCGTCGCGCTCGTGCAAGGTCTTGAATGCCTGCGCTTTGAGAAGTTGTTGCGAGTCCATGTGCGTGCTCTCCGGTGACAGGTCTCAATAAACCCACACCTATCGACCTCAGAGCAAGCCCAACTGCTCCACCTGTGGACCACGATCCAGCTCGGGCAGCGGCGACAGCCCCGGCAAACGCACCCTCAGCTGCTCATGAAAACGTCGCGCAAGCTCGGGCGCACGCAGGTTGTCCGGTGTGTGCAGGAACACGTAAGGCACCCGCCCTTCTTCGATCCAGGCGGCGACTTTCTCCACCCACTGCACCAGAAACGGGTCGTTGGCCTCAAGTTCAGGGCGGCCTATGAATCTCACTTGAGGATGCTGGGTCAACGCTGCCGGACGCGCAGGCACCTTGGGCTTCTTGGACTGCGCGTGAAGGACGGCGGGGTCGCTGGATACGCAACTGAACAAGGCACGCGAATCCAGACAGATACGCTCGACGCCACGATCCAGTAGCAGGCGATTGAGCATGCGCTCCTCATCGCCCTTCATGAAGAACGCCATATTGCGGACTTCTACAGCCAGCGGCACATTCAGTTCATCAATGAAACCGACCAGCTCTGCCAGGCGTTGCGGCGTGAAACTGGCCGACAGTTGCAACCAGAACGGCGCAACACGCTGGCCCAGCGGTGCCATCAATTGAATGAAGGTTTCAGCAGCGGACACGTGTGCGCGCAGATCGCCATCATGGCTGATGTCGCGGGGAAATTTGGCGGTGAAGCGGAAATCTTCAGGCATCATTTCAGCCCAACGCTGCACGGTGGAAGCCGCGGGACGGGCATAGAAGGTAGTGTTGCCTTCGACAACATTGAACACCTGTGAGTACAGGCTCAGAAAATCGGTTGGCCGGGCGTCATCGGGATACAGCGAATCGCGCCAGGCGTTCTCGCTCCAGGATGGACAGCCGAGGTAATAAGGCAGGCCGGACACGATCAAACGTGAAGATCGAGCCCCGATACTTCAAGGTCCCAATCCACAAAGCTGGCCGTGGTCAGGTAACTGGCCAGGGCGTTGGCGACACGAGAGCTCATGGAGCGGGGAAAGATGATGTCCTGAGGACGCGCAGGTACGTTGCCAGTACTGCCGATCGGACCCTGATCAGCTTCGCGGCGTGACGCGCGCGCAGGCACCGGAAGGTCAACGTCAGTGGTGACTTCTTCGAAAGAACCCTCAACGGTCGAAGGCTGCTTCTGCTGCTTTCGCTTGATGGGGTAGGAACGTTGTGATGGTCCGTCAATGCGCATCGATAGTTACTCGGCTTCTGTAGTGGCAATTTAACGTTACAGTCCGGATACTGGCAAATTCCCTAACGTTAACTAGACCACACATATTGCAAATTGTTTGAGCCCGAGCGCTTTAAGTCACACTAAAACGATAAACGGTAGATGGCGAATTGATATACCGATTGCAATCGTCACAACTTGCGAGTTGCTGCGGCAGGTATCAACGCGCCTTGGGCGTGGCAACCTTGTCGCGCAAATATACCGGTTGCGCCTCGTCAGCCTGAACGGCTTCGCCGCGATGCCAGGCAAAGGTGGCCAGTGTCAGCAGGTCCTGAGCGTGAGGCAACAGGCTTGCATCATGCCCCGCCAAGGCGACCGGGATGCGCTCACCGTAGCCCCATCCTGTACCGGCGCCAAACCATTGGCCTGAGACGTCTACAGGCAATGTGGCCCGTTCTGGCGCCATTACCGCTTCCTGACCCACCAGGCGCATCTCGCCTGCCGCCTCGCGATAGCAACCCCAATAGACCTCATCCATCCGCGCGTCGATGGCCGCTGCCACCTGCGAGACGCCCCGCTCGCGAAAGGCACGCTGTGCCAGCACTGCCAGGTTGGAGACCGGCAAGACCGGGCGTTCCAGCGCGAACGCCAGCCCCTGGACCACACCGATTGCGATCCGCACGCCGGTGAACGCACCCGGACCCCGACCAAACGCGATGGCATCCAGTGCCGACATGGCAAGACCCGCCTCGGCCAGCAAATCCTTGATCATCGGCAACAGGCGCTGGGCGTGCAGGCGCGGAATCACCTCGTAGTGGCTCAGTACCTTGCCGTCATGCAGCAAAGCGACCGAGCAGGCTTCAGTGGCGGTGTCCAGGGCCAGCAAGGTGGTCATCGGTGTATCCGTCGTCATGGAAAAGTGGCGCAGTATAAATGACAAATGGCCCGCAAGCGGGCCATTGTCGAGAAGCGGTGTCGACTCAGCTCAGTGCTTTCAGCACTTTGGCGGTGATCTCTTCGACAGAACCGACGCCAGGAATGTGGCTGCACTTGGGCTTGCCGTTCTGGGCGCTCAGTTTGCTGTAGAACTCCACCAGCGGCTTGGTCTGCTCGTGATACACAGCAAGGCGATGACGCACGGTTTCTGCCACGTCGTCAGGGCGCTGAACCAGATCTTCGCCCGTCACATCATCCTTGCCTTCAACCTTGGGCGGATTGTAGACCAGGTGATAGGTGCGGCCGGATGCCGGGTGAACACGGCGGCCGGACATGCGCTGGACGATTTCTTCGTCATCCACCGCGATTTCCAGCACGTGGTCGATTTCCAGACCGGCTTTAAGCAGTGCCTCGGCCTGTGGAATGGTGCGCGGGAAGCCATCGAACAGCACGCCGTTCTGGCAGTCCGGCTCAGCCAGACGGTCCTTGATCAGGCCGATGATCAGGTCATCGGAAACCAGACCACCCGAATCCATGACGCTCTTGGCCTTGATGCCCAGTTCTGTACCGGCCTTGACCGCTGCGCGCAGCATATCGCCTGTCGAAATTTGCGGGATGCCGAACTTTTCAGTGATGAATTTTGCCTGAGTACCTTTACCGGCCCCGGGAGCTCCCAGCAGAATCACGCGCATCGTCATGCTCCTCAAATTTTTTATATGGAAATCATCGGATTCGCCTCAGGGGCCAATCTAAAAAATGAATCAGGCCAATAGGCCAAAAGGCTGATCAAGATACACAGCAGACCGTAGCCGCACAAGCCGCCAAAAGTCGCAGTAACCGCAGGGCCGCTGGCGTGCAGGGCGAGGTCGTTTAACGGTACGACCTGCCTTGACCCTTTCGGCAGGTTAGCCCGTAAACGCTTCACCCGCCGTGATCCTGATCAAACACAAGGCCCGCCGACCGGGCAGGTGCCTCAGCCGGTGTTGCGCAGCCCGGCGGCAATTCCCGCCACAGACACCAGTAACGCCAGTTCCAGAGGGCTGTCCAGGTGCGCCTCACGGTGGCGCGAGCGCGACAGCAGTTCAGCCTGAAGCAGATGCAGCGGATCCAGATAGGTATTGCGCAGACTGATGAACTCGAGGGTTTCCGGGCTGTGTGCCAGCAATTGCGTCTGCCCGGTCAGCCCCAGCACCACGTCGCACGCCTGCGACAATAGGTCGCGCAAATGTGAGCCTAAATGTTGCAGCTCTTCGCTGACCAGACGTTCGTCGTACAGCCTGGCGATGTCTGCATCGGCCTTGGCAAGCACCATTTCCAGCATGTCGATACGGGTTCTGAAGAATGGCCAGCGCTCGCGCATCTGTGCCAGCACGTCGCCCTCGCCCCGCTCCAGTGCCTTGGTCAGTGCCGCTTCCCAGCCCAGCCAGGCGGGCAGCATCAGGCGGGTCTGGGTCCAGGCAAAGATCCAGGGGATGGCACGCAGGCTCTCCACCCCACCCTCGCGGCGTTTGGCCGGTCGGCTGCCCAACGGCAGGCGACCCAACTCCTGCTCGGGCGTGGCCTGACGGAAATACTCGACGAACTCCGGATTCTCCCTGACCACTGCCCGATAGGCACTGACGCCATCACTGGCCAACTGATCCATCATCGTGCGCCAGGCAGGCTCGGGCAGCGGTGGCGGCAACAGGGTCGCTTCCAGTACAGCGGCCAGATACAGATTGAGGTTCTGTTCGGCGATGTCCGGCAGACCGAACTTGAAGCGGATCATTTCGCCCTGCTCGGTGGTGCGGAAACGGCCGGCCACGGAACCGGGTGGCTGCGACAGAATGGCCGCGTGCGCCGGACCACCACCGCGTCCGACCGTGCCACCACGGCCGTGGAACAGCAGCAGTTCGACCTGCTGATCGCGACAGATCTGCACCAGCTTTTCCTGAGCCCGGTACTGCGCCCAGGCCGCGGCTGTCGTGCCAGCGTCCTTGGCCGAGTCGGAATAACCGATCATCACTTCCTGAGGACCGTGCAAACGCGAACGATAACCCGGCAAACCCAGCAGGGTTTCGATGACCGGCCCGGCGTTGTCCAGGTCCGCCAGCGTCTCGAACAAAGGCACGACGCGCATGGGTCGTTGCAGTCCGGCTTCCTTGAGCAGCAACTGCACCGCGAGCACGTCCGACGCAGCGCCCGCCATCGAGATGACGTAAGAACCCAACGACGCTGCGGGTGCCGCAGCCACTTCCCGGCAGGTTGCCAATACCTCGGCCGTGTCCGCAGCAGGCTTGAAATAACCGGGCAACAGCGGACGACGGTTGTTCAGCTCGCGCAACAGAAACTCGATGCGGGTCTGCTCGTCCCATTCCTCGTAACGGCCCAGCCCCAGGTAGTCGGTGATTTCAGTCATCGCCGCACAATGGCGGCTGGAATCCTGACGCACATCCAGACGCACCAGAAACAGGCCGAAGGTGACGGCACGGCGCAGGCAATCCAACAGTGGACCGTCAGCAATCACGCCCATGCCGCACTCGTGCAGCGACTGGAAGCAGAGCATCAAGGGTTCGATCAGTTCGCGATTGTCATGCAGCACGGCTTCAGGCGCAGGCTGAGTGACGGTCAGCGAAGCATTCGCCCAGTTGCGGGTCGCCCGAAGGCGTTCGCGCAGGCGCTTGAGTTCGGTGCGATAAGGCTCGGCGCTGTCGCCGACACGGGCGCGCAATGCCTCGCTGGCCTGCTGCATCGACAGGTCGGCGGCCAGGCTGTCCACATCGCGCAAATAGAGATCGGCCGCCATCCAGCGCGCCAGCAGCAAGACTTCACGGGTGACCGCAGCCGTGACATTCGGATTGCCGTCCCGGTCGCCGCCCATCCACGAGGCAAACCGTATGGGTGCCGCTTCGAGCGGCAAGTGCAGGCCGGTCGCCGCCTGCAGCGCCAGATCAGCCTTGCGCAGGTAATTGGGGATGGCGTGCCACAGCGAATGCTCAATGACCGCAAAGCCCCATTTGGCTTCATCGACAGGGGTCGGGCGGATGCGACGGATTTCTTCGGTGTGCCAGGCTTCGGCAATCAGCCGCTGCAGACGCGAGGTGATCTGCTCACGTTCCAGGCTGTTCAGGTCGCGGTGATCCAGCGCGGCCAGTTGCGCGGCGATGGCGTCGTACTTCTGAATCAGCGTGCGCCGGGCCACTTCGGTCGGGTGCGCGGTGAGCACCAGCTCGATCTCAAGCTTGCCCAGTTGCCTGGCCAGCGCATCAGGTGCATGACCTTCGGCCTTCAGGCGCTCCAGCAGTTCGGGCAGCACCCGGGATTCGAACGGTTGCGGCTGCGAATCGTCGCGACGATGCATGAGCTGGTATTGCTCGGCGATGTTCGCAAGATTGAGGAACTGGTTGAACGCGCGCGCCACTGGCAGCAGTTCATCGTCCTCCAGACCATCGACGCTGGAGCTGAGGGCTTCTGCACCTTCAGCGGAACCGCGCCTGCCCGCCTTGGCGCTCTTGCGAATGCGCTCGATCTTGTCGAGAAAATCAGCCCCACGCTGTTCGCGAATCGTATTGCCCAGCAGCTCACCCAGCAGGTGAACGTCTTCGCGCAGTCGCGCATCGATATCGGCCATCGTTCCCTCTCCCGGTTTTTTATAGGGGCTTTTTGCTTGATCGCTTACCCGAACTGAACGGGTGTTGAAATCCGCTTTGCCAACAGTGCATCAAAAGCGCGTTCGCCGACAAATCCTTGTGCATGAAATTATCTGCCCGTGCCGCGAATGCCATACCGGCTAATCTCATGCATGAGCCACACGACGACTTATTACGGAACACACTCGCCACAAGCGAGCACATCAAGAAGACAGTCAGGAGAAGTCACCATGAAAATCCGCGAGCTGGCCAGCCACTGGGAAAACAATGCCAAGGGTCGCCTGACCCGGACCCGCTATGCGATTCATCTGGATATCGAATCCGCCGCGCGACTCGCCGCATTGTGCGAGATGTACCCCAAACATCACCCGGAAGAGTTGCTGGGCGAGCTGATCGGCGCAGCCATGGAAGAACTGGAAGCCAGCTTTCCTTATGTGAAAGGGCCGCATGTCGTGGCCACGGATGAAGAAGGTGATCCGCTGTACGAAGACATCGGCGCCACGCCCCGCTTCCTGGCACTGTCCAAACGTTACCTGCATGAACTGTCCGAGAAGCTGGACACACCGGTCGATGAATCCGGTCAGGCGTAACACCGCCGATTCTGTCAGGGCCCATGCCCGCAAAAGGGCCGGGCCTGACGCTCGCCCGGCATGGGCAACATATTGAGCACGACATATCAAACGTTCCCGTCCGTCCGCGAAATATTTATGTGAACTATTCAAAAACCCCGCGGGTCCGAGCCATTAACCATTACAGGAAAGCCTGAAGAGCAGCAGGTGGTTGCATGACCTGATGCCCGGCCTGAATAAAAACTGTCATGGATAACCACGTTCGGAGTCAGACAATGGAGTTGATCACCATGAACACCCCTACTGCCAATACAAAGTTCAAAGGCCTGCGCGGGCTGAAACTCGCTGCGCTGGCGCTGGGTAGCACCTTTATCCTCGCTGGCTGCGCAGGCAACCCGCCGTCTGAGCAGTACGCAGTGTCTCAGTCGGCCGTCAACAGCGCAGTCAGCGCCGGCGGTACTGAGTTCGCAGCGGTGGAAATGAAGTCGGCTCAGGACAAGCTCAAAGAAGCCGACCTCGCCATGCAGGAAAAAAAGTACGACGAAGCGCGCAAGCTGGCCGAACAGGCTGAGTGGGATGCCCGAGTGGCAGAGCGCAAGTCTCAGGCTGCCAAAGCGGCCAAAGCCGTGCAGGATGCTCGTCAGGGCGTCAACGAACTACGTGACGAAGGCATGCGTCAGGTGCAGTGAGCACCGCCATCAACCTTTGGTTTTCATGCATTCGTAATCGATTAAAGGACGACCCTAATTATGCGTAAACAATTGATGATCCCTGCCCTGCTGGCCATGAGTGTTGCACTGGCTGCCTGTGCTACCAAGCCGAACCCTAACCTGGAGCAGGCACGTACCAACTTCACTTCCCTGCAGACCAACCCGGACGCCACCAAGGTTGCCGCGCTGGAAACCAAGGATGCGAGCGAATGGCTGGCCAAGGCTGAGCAGGCTTTCCGTGATGATGCCGACGTCAAGAAAGTCGACCAACTGTCTTACCTGACCAACCAGCGCGTTGAACTGGCCAAGCAGACCATCGCCCTGCGCAACTCCGAAGCCGCGCTGCAGAACGCCTCTGCCGACCGCGCCAAGGCCCGTCTGGAAGCGCGTGACGCTCAGATCGCTGCGCTGAAGAACAGCCTGAACGCCAAGCAAACCGAACGCGGTACCTTGGTCACTTTCGGTGACGTGCTGTTCGACTACAACAAGGCCGAGCTGAAGCCAGGCGCCCAGGGCGACATCGGCAAGCTGGCGGCTTTCCTTCAGGAAAACCCTGATCGCAAAGTGATCGTTGAAGGCTATACCGACAGCACCGGTTCGGCTTCCTACAACCAGTCGCTGTCCGAGCGCCGCGCCAATTCGGTTCGCATGGCTCTGACCCGCATGGGTGTAGACCCGACTCGCATCGTTGCCATGGGTTATGGCAAGGAATACCCGGTCGCTGACAACACCAGCAACTCGGGCCGCGCCATGAACCGTCGTGTGGAAGTGACCATTTCCAACGACAACCAGCCGGTTGCTCCACGCTCCTCGATGAAGTAATCGACCGAGCTGCTGCACCGAAGCCCCGCCTGCGCATACAGGCGGGGCTTTTTCATGGGCGTTTCACTGGATTGCCGCAGATGCCTGCTGATTGATGCAGCGCACGGCCTGCCTGTGATCATCGATCAGCACCCCGGACAGCCCGGTGCGTGAAGTGTCGAACAGCACCAGCACACCCTCGATGCACTGCGCCACTTCGGCCGCAGGCGTGGCGGCGATTCTGTAGTCCTCTCCGGGCACGGTCTTGAGCAGCGTGAACTCGCTCAACAGCAGCGCGTCTTCCGGTCGGGCGAAATGCAGGTAGCCGTAGTACCACAGGCAGCCAACCGTACCGATGATGCTCGCGATACCGGTCAGAATCATGCCTCTGACGTTGCGCTCCTCGCTCATTGCTGCGGCTCGGTTTGCTTTGAAGTTGCCGGGTAATTGGGCACTTCGGCGAGGCGACGCAAGCCATCGAAATGCTGTGGATCTTCCAGATAACGGACCATGACCTGTCGCCACAGCGGATCGGCGAACGTCTGCACATGTCCGCCGCGGGTCAGTTGCAGCACTCGCGGCGGGGGCGCGGCCTTGTAGAGGCTGATGCCGTTGGCGAGCGGCACCAGCGTGTCGTCCATGCTCTGGAAGATCAGCATGGGCGTACCGGTCAGCTTCGGCAGGCCGTTGATGGCACTGTCGGCGTCAGGCATCAGCCAGGAAAGGGGCGTCTTCAAAGGCCAGGTCAGCCATGAAGTGCTCAGCGTGTAACGGGTGACATCGCGGTAACTGGCAGGCGTGCCGTCGAGGATCAGCGCCTTGACGCGAGCCTTCTCCTGCGGGTGCTGTGACAGGTAATGCACGGCCAGCGCACCGCCGATGCTCTGACCCAGTACCACCAGCGGCTTGTTCTGTACCTCGGGCGCCGCTTGCAACCAGTCGAAGGCGGCCTGAACATCCTGATAGATCGCCGGCAGGCTCGGCTCGCCCTGCGACTGGCCGTAGCCGCGGTAGTCGAGCATCAGCACTTGATAACCCTGCTCAGGCAGCCACCAGCTTCCACCCAGATGCCAGGACAGATTGCCGCCGTTACCGTGCAGATGAAGCACCGTGCCCTTGACCGGCACGCCCGCCTTCGCCGGAAGCCACCAACCGTGCAGGCGCGTGCCGTCTGCTGCGGTCAGATTGACGTCGCGGTACTCCAGACGTGCCTTGTCGGGCGTGAAGGGCAGACCCGGCTCAGGGTAGAACAGCATCGAACTGCAGCCGGCAAGACTGAGGAGCAAGGCAAGGATGCTGATCAGTTTCAAATAAGGAATTCCTTGAGATTCAAGTCGTGCCCATCGCTGTACGTGGGCATTCAGCGCGTGACGCTCTGCGTCACAGGCGAGAGCGGACGCGGAGCGTTCAGCGCCATCAGAGGATATTCGAGTAATCCGCCTCGATGCGATCCAGGCTCAGGTGGTTGAGGAAGTTGGAGAAGCACATCCAGGCTGACAGGGCGTTCATATCGCGGAACTGCTCGGGCAGGTATTTGGGTGCGACCACCAGGCCTTCATCGACCAGTTGGCGAAGGGTGCGCATGTCTTCCAGTGTGGTCTTGCCGCAGAACAACAGAGGCACCTGTTCCAGCTTGCCTTTGCGCACGGCCAACTGAATGTAGTTGTACACCATGATGAAACCCTTCAGGTAAGACAAGTCCTTGGTGAACGGCAGCCCGCTGGGCACCGAACCGCGGAAGACCCGGCTGGCGTTGCCGTAGCTTTCCGGCATGCCAAAGCCCTGCTCGCGATAGAACTCGAACACCTGCAGAAAATCCGCGCCCTCTTCGGCCATGTGAATGGCTCGTGTGCGGTTGGTCAGCTTGCGCAGACGGCTGGGGTAGGATGCAAAGGCGATGACCTCCATAAGAATCGCCAGCCCCTCCTGTGTCACGGTTGACGAGGGCGGGCCTTTGGACAGAAAGGTGCAGATCGGCTGGTTCTGCCCGTTGAGCGTAGTACCGACATGCACGAGGCCTTCATGGACTTCCAGCGCCCGCACATCGCGCTCATTGAACATCGCATCACTGCGGATCTTGATGTAGTCCGCACCCGCCGCCGCATCGGCCACGATGCCGTCGGACTCGAAGACGCGGATGGTTTCCTCGGCCTCGCCGAACACCCGGTTCAGGCGCGATTGCAGCAAGGCCACGGCATCCTTGGCAGTCAGGGTTTTCGGCTCGTCCTTCAGATCGCCACGTCCGGCGATGTTGTTCAGGTAGTCGGAAAGCATCAGCCCCAGATCGGCCAATGTGGGATCGCCCGCGTGAAACGCATCGGAGGCCGCGCCGTACAATTCCTGAGAGATCAGCCCGAAGTCGGGTGTGCCACGCGCTTCAAGCATGCGGATTACCATGCGGTATTCCCGGCACATCCGGCGCATGATCTGCCCGACCGGATTGAACTGACCCAGCTGGCGCGTGACGTCGCGCTCAATGTTCTGGAATTCCTGCTTGAGGGCGCTGGAGTCAAAGCCCAGCGGGCGATTTTCGTAATACGCGCGATCGACGGCCGGCAGGGCCTTGCCCTTGGCGGCCAGGAAATCCCGGCGCACCGTGTCGTCCCACTTCACTGCATCCAGCACGCGAATCGGTGTCTGCGCGGCAACAATCCGATCCGATAAAACACGAATAGTCTGCTGGTACTCGTCCACCCGGTACTCCTTGGCTGGCGGGCTATTGCCCTGCTACTTGGCAACGCGCCTGTAACGCGCGACTTCCTGAAAAACATCTGAGTTGGCAGGATCGTCAAGGTACCCGAATACCTGCTCCAGAGGGCTGGTAATCAAGAGGCCCTTGCCGGTTTCATTTTCGACCGGCTGACCGGCCAGACTGCCTTGCTCGACCCACTGGCCGACGCGATCCATATCCAGACTATAGACAACCAGCTCACCACTGCGGGTCAGCTCGAAACCGCCCATGCCATAGTGACCGCCATACCTGGACGGGAGCTTCGCCGAGAGGTACCAGCGACTGCCGTGGTGCGTCACCGTCACGGAGTACTCATCGCCGTGACGACGATCGCCCTTGCGGTAGCTCACGGCCTTGTAGCGGTTGACCCCGGCGCGCGAAACGTCCAGCTCCAGCGGCTCGCCCCAGGCGTTCTTGCTGGTCCACTGGCCCAGCAATCCGGAGGGCGCGGCATCATGGGCGGGTATCGGGTCCTTGAAGATCACCAGACAGCCGCTCAACAACAGAAACGACAACGCAATCAACACGCGCCAGGTCTTCATGGGGTTCTCCTGAACAGAGGCAGCGTCACCCTCGAACCGGTTGAGGGGTTCCCAGCACCAGACGCATCTGGCGGGTGAGCATACAGAGGATTTCTTCGTCCGCCTGACGCAGCGGGCCATGAAGCAGGCCCTGATATTCCATCCGGCGGATGAGCCCCGTCAACACTTGCGCGTCCTGATAAGGCTGCAGAGAGCCAATCACCTGAAAAAACTGACAGCTGCCCTGCAACAGAATTTCCTGGTGTGCCATGACCAGCGGGGTCAGACGCGGGTTGATCAGCGCCTCGTGATAGAACGCATGTTCGGCAATCAGATAGTCGCGCCGGGTCAGCAACTGGTGACGAATATGTTCCATCACCATTTTTGCAATGTCATCGGCGAGCTTGAAACGATCACTGGGACTGCCGGAACTGCGGGTCATCATGTCGCGCAAGATGACTTCGGTGTTCTGCCACAACCTGGCCAGATAGTCCGCGCTGCGCTGCACGTATTGGGCGAAGGCATCGGTCAGCAGATCGTCAATGTCCTTGAAGTAATACGTCGTCGCCGACAAAGGTACGCCCGCCTCGGCAGCCACGGCCCGATGGCGCACGGCACGTACGCCGTCACGCACGACAATGCGCATGGCCGCATCGAGAATGACCTGCCTGCGCTGCTCGCTCCCCTCTCGACTGGCCTTGCGGCCCTGATACTTGACACTTCTGGCCACCGCACTCGCTACCCCGGCAGCCCCTTCTCTGGCAATCGTCACACTGCAGTCCTTATGAATTCGTCCTGAAAAGACCCAAAAAAAAGCCGCCCATTCGAGGCGGCTTTCTTTTTTTTTCGTTACGCCTGCGGGCGCATGTGCGGAAACAGGATCACATCCCGGATCGACGGCGAGTTGGTGAGCAGCATCACCAGGCGGTCGATACCGATCCCCTCACCGGCTGTCGGCGGCATGCCGTACTCCAGCGCGCGCACGAAATCGGCGTCGTAGTGCATGGCTTCGTCGTCACCGGCGTCCTTGTCGGCCACCTGCGCCTGGAAGCGCTCGGCCTGATCTTCGGCGTCATTGAGCTCGGAGTAGGCGTTGGCGATTTCGCGGCCACCGATGAACAGTTCGAAGCGGTCGGTGACGCTCGGGTTGTCGTCGTTGCGGCGTGCCAGCGGCGAGACTTCAAACGGGTACTGGGTGATGAAGTGCGGCTGCTCCAGCTTGTGCTCGACCAGCTCTTCGAAAATCATCACCTGCAGCTTGCCCAGACCTTCGAAGCCCAGCACCTTGGCACCGGCCTTCCTGGCGATGGCACGTGCCTTGTCGATGTCCTGCAGATCGGCTGCGGTCAGTTCAGGGTTGTACTTGAGGATCGAGTCGAACACCGACAGGCGAACGAACGGTTCGCCGAAGTGAAACACCTTGTCGCCATACGGTACGTCGGTAGTGCCCAGAACCAGTTGAGCCAGTTCGCGGAACAGTTCCTCGGTCAGGTCCATGTTGTCTTCGTAGTCGGCATAGGCCTGGTAGAACTCGAGCATGGTGAACTCGGGGTTGTGCCGGGTCGAAACGCCTTCGTTACGGAAGTTGCGGTTGATCTCGAAGACCTTCTCGAAGCCGCCGACAACCAGACGCTTGAGGTACAGCTCAGGCGCGATACGCAGGAACATTTCCATGTCCAGCGCATTGTGGTGGGTTTCGAAAGGCTTGGCTGCCGCGCCGCCGGGAATGGTCTGCAGCATCGGCGTTTCGACTTCAAGGAAGTCGCGCTTCATCAGGAAGCTGCGGATGTGGGCGATCACCTGCGAACGCACGCGGAAGGTCTCACGTACGTCTTCGTTGACGATCAGGTCAACGTAACGCTGGCGATAGCGCTGTTCGGTGTCGGTCAGGCCATGGTGCTTGTCCGGCAGCGGACGCAGCGATTTGGTCAGCAGGCGCACGGATGTCATTTCGACGTACAGGTCGCCCTTGCCGGAACGGGCCAGAGTGCCTTCGGCGGCAATGATGTCGCCCAGGTCCCAGGTCTTGACTTCGGCCAGGGTTTCTTCAGGCAGCGTCTTGCGGTTGACATAGACCTGGATGCGACCGGTCATGTCCTGGATCACCATGAACGAACCACGGTTGAGCATGATGCGACCGGCAACCTTGACCGGAATCGCTGCTGCAGCCAGATCTTCCTTGGTCTTGTCGACATACTGTTTCTGCAGGTCGTTGCAGTAGCTGTCGCGGCGGAAGTCATTCGGGAAGGCCTGACCCTTGGCGCGGCCGGCAGCAAGCTTTTCCTTGCGCAGGGCGATCAGGGTGTTTTCTTCCTGTTGCAGGGCTTGCGGGTCGAGTTGTTGGTCGCTCATGTCTTCAGTCATTCCATCACAGGTTCGTTGCCCCGGTTCATCCGGGTTCGCGGGCGAGGCGGATAGCCGTCCCGGACGCTTGCACAGGATCGCGCTCACGGCACGAATCCTGCGAAGCGTGCATTACAGCCCTTGTTTGAGGCTTGCGATCAGGTACTCGTCCAGGTCACCGTCGAGCACCTTGTCGCAGTCGCTGCGCTCGATGTTGGTCCGCAGGTCCTTGATGCGCGAAGCATCCAGCACGTAGGAGCGAATCTGATGACCCCAGCCGATATCGGACTTGGTGTCTTCCAGCGCCTGGGACGCCGCATTGCGCTTCTGAACTTCCTGCTCATACAAACGGGCCCGCAGCATTTTCATGGCGGTGTCCTTGTTCGCATGCTGGGAGCGTTCGTTCTGGCAACTGACCACGGTGTTGGTCGGAACGTGGGTGATACGTACCGCCGAGTCGGTGGTGTTTACGTGCTGACCACCGGCACCGGAGGAGCGGTAGGTGTCGATCCGCAGGTCCGACGGGTTGATGTCGATTTCGATGTTGTCATCGATTTCAGGCGACACGAACACGGCCGAGAACGAGGTGTGACGGCGGTTGCCGGAGTCGAACGGGCTCTTGCGCACCAGACGGTGCACGCCGATCTCGGTACGCAGCCAGCCAAAGGCGTATTCGCCCTTGATGTGCACGGTCGCACCCTTGATGCCGGCGACTTCGCCAGCGGACAGTTCCATGATGGTGGCGTCGAAGCCGCGCTTGTCAGCCCAGCGCAGGTACATGCGCAGCAGGATGTTGGCCCAGTCCTGCGCTTCGGTACCACCGGACCCGGCCTGGATGTCCAGGTAGGCATTGTTCTGGTCCATCTCGCCGCTGAACATGCGACGGAATTCCAGCTTCTCCAGCGACTCGCGAAGGCGCTCGACTTCGGCCGCGACGTCATCGACGGCAGCCTGGTCTTCTTCTTCGGCCGACATCAGCAGCAGGTCCTTGGCATCGGCCAGACCGGACGTCATTTCGTCCAGCGTGTCGACGATCTGTGCCAGCAAGGCACGCTCGCGGCCCAGGTTCTGTGCGTATTCGGGGTTGTTCCAGACGTTTGGATCTTCGAGCTCGCGATTGACTTCGGTCAGACGATCATGTTTGTGATCGTAGTCAAAGATACCCCCGAATGGTTTCGGAGCGCTCGGACAAATCCTTGATGCTGTTTAGGATCGGGTTGATTTCCATGGTGGGCAGCACTCGCAGGCGAAATTTTCAAAGCCGACGAGTATACCCCAGGCAATGCCACGAAAGCAGCCCGTCGAGCGGGCCTTGTGCAGTCAATTTTATCGATTGGGCGGGTTTCTCAAGGGAGGAGACCTGCCGGAAACCGGCAGCACACCCTTCGACTCAACCCACCGAGACCTGATTGCGACCATTGTGCTTGGCCACGTACAGGCCCTTGTCGGCATCCAGAATCAACTGGCGACTGTGCCCACCGACCTGTGGCGAAACTGTGGCTACGCCGATGCTGACGGTAAGATGCGAGCCCTCGGCAGGTGCGACGTGAGGAATGTTCATGCCCACCACGCTCTGGCGCAGCTTTTCCGCGATCAGCCGCGCACCACCCGGCGACGTGTTAGGCAGCACCATCGCAAACTCTTCGCCGCCGTAACGGGCGGGTAGATCGGACGGCCGACTGCAGCTGTTGCGAATCGCCTTGGCCACTTGCCGCAGAGCTTCGTCGCCTTCCAAATGCCCGAAGCTGTCGTTGTAGACCTTGAAGAAGTCGACGTCGATCATCAGCAGCGACAGCTGAGTCTGATCGCGGGTCGCGCGACGCCATTCCAGTTCCAGGTATTCATCGAAATGACGCCGGTTCGACAGACCGGTCAGGCCATCGGAATTCATCAGGCGCTGCAGAACCAGATTGGTGTCGAGCAACTGCTGCTGGCTGACGCGCAGGGCGCGATAGGCCTCGTCACGTTGCAGCAGGGTCAGGTAGGAGCGCGAGTGGTAAAGAATCCGGGCGACCAGTTCGATGTTGTCCGGCAGCTTGACCAGGTAATCGTTGGCACCGGCGGCGAACGCAGCGCTTTTGATCAGCGGATCTTCCTTGGTGGACAACACGATGATCGGGATATCGCGGGTCAGCGGATTGCTGCGGTATTCACGCACCAGCGTCAGACCATCCAGGCCGGGCATGACCAGGTCCTGAAGAATGACCGTCGGCTTGATCTGCACGGCCTGGGAGATGGCTTGATGCGGATCGGCGCAGAAGTGGAAATCGATAGAGCTTTCGTTGGCCAGACCACGCCTGACCGCTTCGCCGATCATTGCCTGATCGTCGACCAGCAGCACCATTGCAGAGTTTTCATCCGGTGTTTTGATGTCGTCCATCTGCACATCATGCATGAAGTTTCTCCTGGTCACCAAGCACCGGTGAGTTCATCTGGGCAGTCATTGGGCGAATACCTCCACAAGCCGCGGAGCGATGGAAGTCAACGGCCGGATCTCGACCGCCGCATCGATGGCAGCTGCCGCCTTGGGCATGCCATACACCGCAGAACTCGCCTGATCCTGAGCGATGGTCAGGAATCCGCGCTCACGCATGGTCTTGAGCCCCATCGCGCCGTCGCGCCCCATGCCGGTCAATAAAACGCCCACAGCATCTCCATTCCAATAACGGGCCACACTTTCGAAAAACACGTCGATCGAGGGCCTGTAGATTTCGTTCACCGGCTCTGCCGTATAGGCCAGCGTGCCGCCCTTCAACAGACGAATGTGGTGGTTGGTGCCTGCCAGCAGAACCTTGCCGCTCTGGGGTACCTGACCTTCGAGGGCCAGTTGCACAGGCAACCCCGAGGCTGTGGACAGCCACTCGGCCATGCCTGCGGCGAAGACCTGATCCACATGCTGCACCAGCACGACTGCCGCCGGAAAGCTCGACGGCAGTGCCTTGAGCAGAATTTCCAGAGCCGCCGGCCCGCCCGCCGAAGAGCCGATGGCAACCAGACGGTCACGCCGAACGGCCTCACGCAAAGGCGTGGCGACGGTCCGCTCATGGGTGTTGCGCTGGCCCATGAGCCATTCGATATTCAGAATCTTGCGCAGCAGCGGTGCCGCCGCCCCTTTGGGGTTGCCAGCGCCAATGGCTGGCGTGTCCACCACGTCCAGCGCACCGTGCCCCATGGCCTCGAATACACGGTGCACGTTCTGTTCGCGATCCACTGTCACTATGACGATAGCGCACGGTGTGCTGGCCATGATCCGGCGAGTGGCTTCGACGCCATCCATGACCGGCATGATCAAATCCATCAGGATCAGATCAGGCGTCTGTTCAGCACAGCAGCGCACCGCTTCGGCGCCGTTACCCGCCACCCATATCACCTGATGCAATGGCTCGAACGCCAGCGCCCGGCGCAGCGCTTCGACAGCCATGGGCATGTCATTGACTATAGCGATCTTCATGCCTGCGCATCCCCTATCAGCTCGACGACTGCATCGAGCAAGGCATCATCATGGAAACTGGCCTTGGCCAGATAATAATCGGCGCCCGCATCCAGTCCGCGGCGTCGATCTTCCTCACGATCCTTGTAGGAAACCACCATTACAGGCAGTGATTGCAGTCGGGTATCCCGACGCAACAGGGTAACCAGCTCGATACCGTCCATGCGTGGCATGTCGATGTCGGTAATCAGCAAGTCAAAATCTTCGGCACGCAACGCGTTCCAGCCGTCCATGCCATCCACGGCAACCGACACTTCGTAGCCACGACCGACCAGCAGCTTGCGTTCCAGCTCACGCACCGTCAACGAGTCATCGACCACCAGTACACGCTTGCGCGACGCGCTGTCGATCTGACGGTTCCGACGGTCAATACGCTCCAGACGTCCGGTATTGAGCAGCTTTTCCACTGAGCGCAGCATGTCTTCGACGTCGATGATCAGCACCACCGAGCCATCGTCAAGCAGCGCACCCGCCGACACATCCTGGACCTTGCCCAGCCGCGCATCCAGCGGCATCACCACCAGCGTGCGCTCACCGATGAAGCGCTCGACCGCAACCCCGTAGACCGCGTCGCGCTCGCGAATCACCACGACCTTGAGCGCTTCGCCAGCATCCTGTGTGGAGGGACGATGCAACAACTGGCTGGCCGACACCAGGCCGACATGGCGTTCTTCGTCCCAGAAATGCTGGCGTCCTTCGAGTTGTACGATGTCATCGGGCTGCAGATCGCGCATGCGTTCAATGTGCGCCAGCGGGAAGGCATAGGCTTCGCCGCCGACCTCGACCACCAGGCTGCGCACGACAGACAGGGTCAGCGGCAACTCGATTCTGAAACGACTGCCCTCACCCGCCCATTGCTGCAGTTCGACACTGCCGTGCATCTGTCGAACCATGTGCTGCACGGCATCGAGCCCGACCCCCCGACCGGACACTTGCGTGACCTTGTCGCGCAGGCTGAAGCCGGGCAGAAACAGAAAGCTCAGCAGTTCCTCTTCGCTCAACTGGGCGGCGGTAACGGCAGGCGACAGGTTGCGCTGCACAATGTTCTGACGCAGACGCTCAAGGTCCACGCCGCCGCCATCATCACTCAGTTCCACCACCAGAAGACCGGCCTGATGCGAAGCCTGCAGACGAATCAGCCCTTCCGGCTCCTTGCCGTGGGCGGCCCGTTTTTCAGGTGACTCGATGCCATGATCGACCGCATTGCGCAGCAGGTGCGTCAGCGGAGCCTCGAGTTTTTCCAGCACGTCCCGATCGACCTGAGTCTTGTCTCCCTCGATCTGCAAACGGACCTGCTTGCCCAGCTCGCGCCCCAGATCACGCACCATGCGCGCCTGACCGACCAGCACGTCGGCGAACGGCCGCATGCGGCAGGCCAGTGCGGTGTCATACAACAGCTGCGCGCGCTGCCCCGACTGCCAGCCGAACTCGTCAAGCTCAGCGGTCTGCTGAGCCAGCATTTGCTGTGCCTGAGACAACAGGTTGCGGGCGTCTTCAAGCGCTTTCTGTGCGTCGGCGTTCAAACCACCTTCGCCGAAACTGGCACCCAGCACTTCAAGCGCACGGTCGCTGCTGCTCTGCAAACGCTTGAGGCGCTGCATACCGGCCAGCAAAGGTTTGAGACGCTGGGTCTCGACCAGAGATTTGCTCGACATGTCCAGCAGACCGTTGAGGCGTTCGGCAGTGACCCGCAGCACACGCTCGCCGCCTTCAACAACCCGGCGCTCCTTGAAAGGCGTAGCCGGTGGCGTCTCAGGTTCGGTCATGGAGGCGGGAGCGCTGGCCGGTTCCAGACGCAGATCGGCTGCCAGTGGGTCGACCGGCGACTCGCTCAGCGGTGCTGGCGTGGCCGACGCTTCGAGCTGTTGCAGAGCGCTGCCCAGCAACGGATCCGTCATGGGTACGCTGACTGTTCGCGCCGCTCCGGCACCTGAAGCCAGCAATGTGTTCACCCTCTCGACGTAAGCGTCGATATCGGGCTGGCCGACGCTGTTTCCGCCCGGCGTCGCGATGCGCATCAGCAGATCGGTTCCGGACAACAGGGCGTCGATGTGCTCAGGCTGGAGCAGCAGTCGCCCTTCCTGAGCACTGACCAGACAATCTTCCATCACATGCGCAACGCTGACACCGAACTCGACGCCGACAATCTTTGCTGCGCCCTTGAGCGAGTGGGCGGCGCGCATACAGGCTTCGAGCTGGTCGGCCTGGGTCGGGTTGCGCTCCAGCGCCAGCAGGCCTGCACTCAGAACCTGAGTCTGCGCGTCGGCTTCCAGCGTGAACAGTTCGAACAGCGAGGCGTCGCGCATTTGATCTGGCGTCATGTAAGGCTCCGGTGCACCGCCGACAGCAACTGATCTTCATCGAGCCAACGCAGGCTTCGGTCTTTCCACTGCAGGACCCCTCGGGTAAAACGCGCATTGGCGTGTGTACCGGAAGCCGAAGCGGCGTCCAGTTCACGTTGGTCAATGGCATGAATACCTTCGACCTCATCCACCGGCACCACGACAGGACCGCCCTCCGCTGCAACGATCAGCATGCGTGGCACCGTTCGTGCGGACTGGGCAATCACCGGATTGCTGTCCAGCCCCAACAATTCGACCAGTGAGATACAGGCCACCAGCGCGCCGCGCACGTTGGCGACACCCAACAACGCGCGCGAACGCTGATGCGGCAGGGAATGGATGGTCTGCGCGGGTGCAACTTCCGACAGACAGCGCGATGCCAGACCCAGCCATTCTTCGCCCAGACGAAAGACCAGAATCGAGCGCGTCTTGATATCGCGCTGCAGGACAGAGCCCTGAAACTGCTCGTGATGTTCCTGAGCATGGGAATAGCGGTCGAGCAGACGCGTGGCCGCCGCCGAATAGACAGCACAATTGCGGCAGTGGATATGGTCTTCCAGCAACGGACAGGAGCGGTCACCGTGAACGCCGATTCTATTCCAGCAGTCGTCGATGTCCTGGGCCTGGTCATGGGTAAGGCTTGAAAAACCAGACGGCCCCGTCATCAGTGATTTCCTTGTTTATTGGCACCGCGCACGGCGCGGTCCTGCAATCGGCGAGCCCCGGCACTGTCGCCCCTGGCGGCCAGCAACGCGGCCATCTGCGCCAGTGATTCCGGATGCTGTGGCTGAAGGTAAAGGGCCTTGCGGTAAAAACCCTGAGCCTCGGCAGCACGGCCTTCCACTTCGCAGAGCAACCCCAGCCAGTAAAATACCTGTGCCACCGGTTCATGCTGTTGCAGATAACGTTCGCAGGCGGCACGTGCCTCGACCGTCTTGCCCTCGTTGGCCAGACTGGCGATCGTGCCCAGTAGCGCAGCACTCTCGGCGGTGCCGGTTGCCACCGCAGGTTTGATGCCCGGCGCGAATGCAGCCGAGTTGCGCGAAACGGGCCTGGCAACTGGCGCGCGCGCAGGCGCATCGGGAACCGGCCGCGGCGTCGCGGTGCTGAATGGAGCAGACACAGGCGCAGTGAGCGTTGCAGCCGCGTCCCGAGGCGCATGGCGAAAAACGAAGGACTGGGCAATGCCCAGCGAGCGCATGCCAATGGCTGACAGCAGGTTGCCTTCGGCAGGGCCGATGAACAGCACACCGTCTTCACGGGTCAGTTGCTTGAGAACCTGAAAGACGTGTTGCTGCGTCGGACGGTCGAAATAGATCACCAGATTGCGGCAGAAGACAATGTCGTAGGCCACCTGCTTAGACAGTTTGGGATCGAGCAGGTTGCCGGGCTGAAAATCGATGCAGCCACGAACCAGATCGGAAATCTCGAAACTTTCGCCTGCAGGGGTAAAAAAACGCTCGCGAAAACTCAGGTCGCTGCCACGAAACGAGTTCTTGCCGTAAACACCGTGCTTGGCGCGTGCAATCGAAACAGGGCTGATATCAATGGCATCGATCTTGAACTGCCGCACGCCAATGCCGGCGTCGATCAATGCCATGGCTATCGAGTAAGGCTCTTCACCGGTCGAGCACGGCAGGCTAAGAATGCGCAACGGTCTTGCGCCGTCCAGCGCCGTCAGGCGCTCGCGAGCCAGTTTGCCCAGCGTCACGAAAGATTCCGGATACCTGAAAAACCAGGTTTCCGGGACGATGACGGCCTCAATCAGCGCCTGCTGTTCCTGCGGTGAAGTCACCAGCAAATGCCAGTAGGCATCGCTGTCCGGGCATTTCGCCGAGGCTGCGCGCTGGCGCAAGGCACGCTCGATGATGGCCTCGCCAACGGAGGTTACGTCCAGTCCGATGCGTTCCTTGAGGAAACTGTAAAAGCGCGAATCATCACTCATGGCGCATCCTCAAGCGATTCCAGATCTAGCGGGGGCACCGGATACAGCAACTCGCGCACCGGCTCGCTCAGCAGTTCCTGAACATCAATCCATTGCAACAGGCCCTGTTCGTCCTCGCGGACCGGCCCCAGATAAGGCGACAGGCGATTGTCCAGCCCGTACTCCTTGAACTGCGACACCGGGCATCGCAGGGTTTCAGTGGCCTGCTCCAGAATAAGCCCGAGCAACTGCGCCGGATGCTTGTCGTCGTGCCGATAATGCACCAGCACCATGCGCGTGCTGGTGCGCGCCTTGGCCGGCTGGCCGCAGTTCAACGCGCTGATATCGATCACCGGTACGATTTCGCCCCGGTGGGCGAAGATGCCTGCGACCCAATGCGGCGCTCGGGCAATCGCCTTGAGCTTCACGCGCGGCAGAATCTCGGCGATTTCAGTCGCCTCCAGCGCGTAGCGGTCCTCTCCGATGCAGAACAGCAGAAACAATTTGTTCGACGCGGGCAACGCGGCGTTACGCCTGGGCGATTGATCCATCATCAGCGATGCTCAGACCTTGAATCGCGATACGCCACTGCGCAGCCCGACCGCCACCTGACTCAACTCGTCGATGGCGAAACTGGCTTGACGCAATGAATCGACGGTCTGGCTGCTGGCGTCAGCCAGTTGTACCAGGGCCTGATTGATCTGCTCGGCGCCAGTGGCCTGTGCCTGCATGCCTTCGTTGACCATGAGCACGCGCGGGGCCAGCGCCTGAACCTGATGAATGATCTGCGACAACTGCTCCCCGACCTGCGTGACTTCATACATGCCGCGCCGAACTTCCTCGGAAAACTTGTCCATGCCCATGACACCTGCGGAGACCGCAGACTGGATTTCCCGCACCATCTGCTCGATGTCGTAGGTGGCCACGGCAGTCTGGTCGGCAAGACGGCGCACTTCGGTAGCGACGACGGCAAAACCGCGGCCGTACTCGCCCGCCTTCTCGGCTTCGATGGCCGCGTTGAGCGACAACAGGTTGGTCTGATCGGCAACCTTGACGATGGTCACCACCACCTGATTGATGTTGCCAGCCTTCTCGTTGAGGATCGCCAGCTTGGCGTTGACCAGATTGGCCGCGCCCATGACTTGATGCATGGTGTCTTCCATGCGTGCGAGGCCTTGCTGGCCCGAGCCCGCAAGAATCGAGGCCTGATCCGCAGCCGAAGTCACTTCGGTCATGGTCCGCACGAGATCGCGGGAGGTCGCGGCGATTTCACGCGACGTCGCGCCGATTTCGGTGGTGGTTGCGGCGGTTTCCGTAGCGGTCGCCTGTTGCTGACGCGACGTGGCGGCAATTTCGGTCACCGAGGTAGTGACCTGCACCGACGAGCGCTGAGCCTGGGCAACCAGGGCGGTCAATTCGGCCATCATGTCGTTAAAACCGGTTTCGACGACATTGAACTCGTCCTTGCGCGCCAGGTTCAGGCGCGAACTCAAGTCGCCTGTGCGCATGGTTTCCAGAATCCGGACGATGAGTTGCATCGGCGCGATGATCGAGCGCATCAACAGCAGCCCGCACGCAGCGGCAGCCATGACGGCAATCAACAGGGAGAAGACCATGCTGACCTTGGCGCCCAGTACGGCATTGACGATGTTGTCGGTGGCGCGATCCGCCAGCTGTTTGTTGGCTACGATCAGTTCATTGAGCTGTTTGCGACCGTCAGTCCAGACGGGATTGACCTCGCCGTAGAACTCCGCACGAGCACCCGCATAGTCGCCACGCTCGAACTTGGCGTGCACCTCGGCGAGCAGCCGGGAATAGGTTTCGCGACGCTTCTCGAAAACGGCGAAGCTGGCTCTGTCGGCGTCATCGAAAATGGACTTCTTGTAACCGTCCACCTGGGTCTGCAGTGCGTCATCGAAGCCCTGAAACTGATCCTTTTCCTGCTTGGTCAAGGCACGCCCCTGACCTTCGCCGATCAACTCAAGTGTGCGGATGTAGCTCTCACCCCAGGCGCTACGCACCAGAGTGCTGTAGTAAACACCCGGCAACGCGTCGAGACGCACCTGCTCTTCGCTGGACTCGATCGACAAAAGGCGTGAGTAAGACACAACGACCATCAACAGCATGATTGCAATAATGACAGCAAAACTCGCCAGAATGCGTTGGCGCAACGTCCAGTTCTTCACAGTCAGCCCTCGAGAGTTCAACGACGGCATCCGGCCGTGTTCAAGAAGCGGACCGACAGACGGTCCAAGCCGCGTGAGTATAGCCCAGCGTTTCAGCCATTTGCGGGTGATATGAAAATGAAATGACGGTCGACAGGCATGTGCCCGTATTCAGGGCTGAAACACGGGCCTGAACGCTGCGCGAAGGCCTGAAAATGTGGACTGTTGCGAGCTGCCTGTCGACTTGGCGACGGTCGGAACAGAGGGCGATCATGTGTGGAGCGTGCCGACATACAGGACAGCACAAGCCTTGGTAGAACAAGCCGGGTGACTTCACTGACACCCGGCTCGGCAACACCTGCGCCGGCGAGGCACTCACGCGTCCCTGACCTGCCCTTCCAGTTCGGTCTTGAGGCCCGGGTCCAGCTTCAGCGCGCGGGCCAGTTCATCCAGATAAGCGCGCTCCATGAAATGTTCCTGATCCACCAGCATCACACTGGCGATATACATTTCTGCCGCCATTTCCGGCGTGGTGGCTGCCCGTGCGACCTCGGCCGGGTCCAGAGGCTTGTTCAGCTCCGCATGCAGCCAGCTTTGCAGGGTCTGATCGGTGCTCAACTTGTTGAATTCGCCTTCGATCAGCTGGCGCTCACGCTCGTCGACATGGCCGTCGGCCTTGGCAGCAGCCACCAACGCTCGCAGGATCGCCTGGCTGTGCAACTCGGCTTCCGAATCCGGAAGACGGTCGATAGTCTGCGGCTCGCGCTGGCCGGTCATGCCCTGGCTGGCCTGCCAGTTGTTATAGGCCTTGTAGGCCAATACACCCAACGCCGCCAGCCCGCCATATTTCAGCGCCTTGCCCCCCATGCCTCGAGAGCCCTTGCCCCTGAGCAGGCTCATGGCACCGGCCGCCAGCGCGCCACCGCCAGCACCGGACAACAGACCGCCCAGACCGCCCTGACTGCTGTTCTGGCCGCCGCTTTTATTGCCGCCCAGAAGGCTGCCCAGCCCGTCCATCAATGAATCGCTCCCTGAAGACGGCTTGCCGGACCTTGATTTGCCATTGACCTTGTCCTGCAACATGTTCTGACCAGACTTGAGCAACTGATCGAGTAAGCCACGCGTATTCACAGGGAACCTCCACAGGTTTGTCAGATGAATCATTGACCAGCAGGGTAAACAGAAGTGACAAAACACAGCCAACGGGTGTGCTTCCAGATGTTGCGGTCGCTCGTAGCAGGGCCAAAGGCCGGTACCGGGCCTACCCTGCATCAGAAAGACGTAACCCTTGAAAGTTGAAACAGTTGACTCATATAGGTGCCAAAAAAGAGGACAATGCGCCTTTCATCTGAATCGGGCGTCGATGTAATCGGCGTTCATCACTCTTTCATTACTGTCCAGCCGTCCATCGGGAGCTTGCTGAAGTGATATCACGAGTCGGGTTCCCTGCAGGCAGCAGCGAAGCAGCCGAGACAATCAGAACCAAAGACTGGAGCCAGACCTCGCTCGGTCCTGTGGACCAATGGCCTGTGGCATTGAAGAATGCACTGAATCTGATCCTCAACTGCCCTGAATCCATGTACCTGCTGTGGGGCCCGGAGCTGTTCTTCTTCCACAATGATGCTTATGCGCCGATCCTTGGGCCGCGCAAGGACCGGGCGATCGGCGCTTTGATGCACGAGCTGTGGGCTGATGTCTGGGATCAGGTGCTCCCGTTGGTCGAGCAAGCGTTGAACGGGCAGGCCGGCCGATGGCAGGACATGCCATTGACCATGGCCCGCTTCGGTGAAATCGAGCAAACCTGGTGGTCGTTCTCCTTCTCGCCCTTGATCGATGAACACGGCACCACCGTCGGCATGTTCTGCACCACCAACGAGACCACCCGGCATGTGCTTGATCAACGGGCACTTCAAGCCAGCGAAAGCAAACGCCGCGCGCTGATCGAGGAATTGATCGAACAGGAAAAACAGCAGACCGCCAAGCTTGAGCAACGCACGCAGGAGCTGGACACCTTCTGGAAGATCTCGCCCGATCCGTTGGCGATACTCGATTTCAACGGTATTTTCCTGAGCGTCAACCCGGCGTGGAACGCCCTTCTCGGCCGAACCGAGCGGGAGCTGGTCGGCACCTCGATCATGGACTTGCTCCACCCGGACGATGTTGTCAACACGCAAAATGCCCTGACGCACACCATCCATCACGTCCTGCCGCTGTTTGAAAATCGTTACCAACATATTGATGGCACGTACCATTGGTTCGGCTGGACGGCCGCACCGGGCAATGGCGTCATTTTCGCGTTGGGCAAACATTTGACCCATGAGAAGCAGCGCATCGAAGCGTTGCGCATTACCGAAGAAGCACTGCGCCAATCGCAGAAGATGGAAGCGGTCGGACAGCTCACCGGCGGCCTTGCACATGACTTCAACAACCTGCTGATGGGCGTCACCGGCAATATGGAGTTGCTGCAATCGAGAGTGAAACAGGGCCGCTTCACAGAACTGGATCGATACATTGGCTCGGCGCTCGAGGGTTCCAGGCGGGCTGCTTCGCTGACACACCGACTGCTGGCCTTTTCACGCCGCCAGACGCTTGCCCCCAAGGCAACCGACGTCGATCAGTTGATCGCAGGCATGGATGAACTCATCAGGCGTACCGTAGGACCTGCCATCGACATGCAGGTACACACTACTCAGGGGTTGTGGTCGATCATGGTCGACCCGCATCAGCTGGAAAACTCACTGCTGAACCTGTGTATCAATGCCAAGGACGCGATGCCGGACGGTGGCCAGTTGCTAATCGAGACCGGAAACCGATACCTGGACAGCCCGACTGCAGCTAAATACGAGCTGACTGCGGGCCGCTATGTAGAACTGACGGTCAGCGACACCGGTACGGGAATGGCCAAGGAAGTCATGGGGCGGGCCTTCGACCCGTTTTTCACCACCAAACCCATAGGCATGGGCACGGGGCTCGGGCTGTCGATGATTTACGGGTTTGCCCGGCAATCCGGCGGGGGCGTCGGCATTCTTTCCGAGGTCGGGAAAGGCGCGCAACTCAGCATCCTCCTGCCAATGTTCGAAGGTGAGGCCGAGCCCGTCGAGTTTGAATGCGCCGCACCCGTGCCCTCACAGAACGCGGGCGGTGAAACCATTCTGGTTGTCGATGACGAGCCGACGGTGCGCCTGTTGATCACCGAAGTGCTTGAAGAGCTGGGCTACCTGGTGTTGCAGGCCGACCGAGGCGCTGCTGCGCTGGAAATCCTGCAATCGAAGGCGGCGATCGATCTGCTGGTGACCGATGTAGGCCTGCCGGGCGGTATGAATGGCCGTCAGGTCGCGGACGCGGCCAGAGCGGTGCGGCCCGACCTGAAAATCCTCTTCGTGACCGGCTACGCAGAAAATGCCGCGCTCGCGCACGATACGCTTGAGCCTGGCATGTACGTGCTGCCCAAGCCCTTCTCCATCGCAGCCCTGACCGGGCGCGTGACCGAGCTGCTGGACAGTGCGAATGAGCGGTTGTAGCGCTGCCGCGCAGTAAGCGCGGCGTGGCATCGGACGCACTCAAGGGCCGCCAGGCGGCCCATCGCTGCAGTCACAAACTCCGAGAATCCCACGTCCTGCGGGCAGAAGCAGATTCAGCGAGCCTCCAAACTGCTCGCTCTCGTTAGCAGAAAGCCCCCAAACCCGGCTGTTGCCAAACCGTCAATCTCGCAGATCAGACTCGTGAATCGGCTGATCACGATGGGTTGCGCGCTGATATTGCGCGGGCCAGGTAGCCAGTCGTCCGCCGAGGTCGTCGTCGGCATGCAGCGGCCAGTACGGGTCACGCAACAGCTCTCGGGCCAGCAGGATAATATCGGCCTGACCGGTACGCAGGATGTGCTCTGCCTGAGCAGGCTCGGTAATCATGCCGACGGTACCGGTAGCGATACCGGACTCCTTGCGCACGCGCTCGGCGAAACGGGTCTGGTAGCCCGGACCGACCGGGATTTCGGCGTTCGCAGCAGTGCCGCCCGAAGACACATCGATGAGGTCTGCGCCCAGCGCCTTGAGACGGCGTGCCAACTCCACAGTCTCGTCCGGGTTCCAGCCATCTTCCACCCAGTCGGTCGCCGATACGCGCACGAACAGAGGCAATTCTTCCGGCCAGATCGAGCGAACGGCCTCGGTCACCTGCAGGGTCAGGCGGATGCGATTTTCGAAGGAACCGCCGTATTCATCCGTGCGCTGATTGCTCAGCGGCGACAGGAACTGATGCAGCAGGTAACCATGCGCCGCGTGGATTTCAACGACTTTGAAACCGGCCGTCAGCGAACGGCGTGCTGCGTCCACGAATGCCTTGATCAGCTCCTGGATCTGGATGTCGCTCAGTTTCACAGGGGCGGTGTGCTGCGGATCGAAGGCAATCGCCGACGGGCCGACCGGGGTCCAGCCGCCTTCACTTTCAGGGATGCTGCCATGCTTGCCCAACCAGGGACGCCAGGTGCTCGCCTTGCGTCCGGCATGTGCCAGCTGGACGCCTGCAACGGCGCCCTGAGCAGTAATGAAACGCGTGATGCGCTGCAGGGGCTCAATCTGCTCGTCGTTCCACAGGCCGAGGTCTTCCGGGGTAATACGACCGTCCGGTGTCACCGCCATGGCTTCAGTGATGACCAGCCCTGCGCCACCGACGGCACGACTGCCCAGATGCACCAGATGCCAGTCATTGGCCAGACCATCGACACTGGAATACTGGCACATGGGCGACACAGCAATGCGATTACGCAGCGTCAATTGGCGCAGGGTATAGGGCTCAAGCAGCAGGCTCATGGAAACCTCTCATAATGAAAATTCGAGTGTCCCGGCTCGTGTTTCGCGAGCATCTTTCAGAGGACAGAGCCTAGTCGACAACCCATGAGCCTGACGGGTTCCTGCTTATTCTCAGCGTGGCGCGATGTGCACCACCATCAGTTGCACGGTTTCATTGCCACGAAACTCGTTAAGATCCAGCTTATAGGCCAGTTCAACCCAGCGGATGTTGGGGTTGGGCCAGATATCGCGATCCACGCCGAACGCAATGCCGTCCAGCTTCACGCTGCCGCACTCGGTCTTGAGCACCATTTTCAAATGCCGCTCACCCACCACGCGCTGCTCCACCAACTGGAACACGCCATGAAACAACGGCTCGGGGAAGTGCTGCCCCCAGGGACCTGCGTTGCGCAATGCGCGGGCCAGTTCCAGATGAAATTCTTCGACGGCCAACGAGCCGTCCGACAGCAAGCGTCCAGTCAGATCCTGCTCGTCAAGCTGCCGCCGCACTTCCTGGTCGAACGCCTCGGCGAAGGCCGGAAAGTTTTCTTCCGGCAAGGACAGACCCGCTGCCATCGCGTGCCCGCCGAACTTGCTGATCAGGTGCGGATGCGCCGCAGCCACCGCGTCCAGCGCATCGCGAATGTGAAATCCCGGCACCGACCGGGCCGAGCCCTTGAGCACGCCCTCCCCGGCGCTGGCGAACGCGATGGTCGGACGGTGGTAACGCTCTTTCATGCGCGAGGCCAGGATGCCGATCACACCCTGGTGCCAGTCCGGCTCGAACAGGCACAGCCCGAACGGCATGGACTCCACCGGCAGATCCTTGAGCTGGGCCAGCGCCTCACGCTGCATGCCCTGTTCGATGGATTTGCGGTCCTGATTCAGCTCATCCAGCTGGACGGCCATTTCACGCGCGAGGGTCGGATCATCGCAGAGCAGGCATTCGATCCCCAGGCTCATATCATCCAGACGCCCCGCCGCGTTCAGACGCGGACCGAGGATAAAGCCCAGGTCGGTGGAAGTAATACGCGACGGCTCGCGACGCGCCACCTCCAGAATCGCGCGTAACCCGGGACGGGCACGACCGGCGCGTATGCGCATGAGGCCCTGATGCACGAGAATGCGATTATTGGCGTCCAACGGCACGACGTCCGCCACACTGCCCAGCGCTACCAGATCCAACAGTTCGCCCAGATTGGGCTGGGCGCGCTGATGGCGTTCGAACCAGCCGCTGTCACGCAGGCGTGCGCGCAACGCCATCAACACATAAAAGATCACGCCGACACCCGCCAGCGATTTGCTGGGGAACGTACAGCCGGGCTGATTGGGATTGACGATGGCATCAGCTGCCGGGAGTTCGTGACCCGGCAAGTGGTGATCGGTAACCAACACCTGCAAACCGGCCGCTTTGGCCGCTGCAACGCCCTCGACGCTTGAGATGCCGTTGTCGACGGTGATCAACAGTTGCGGCTTGCGCTGCAGCGCCACCTCGACAATTTCCGGGGTCAGGCCGTAGCCGTATTCGAAACGATTCGGCACCAGATAGTCGACATGTTCGGCACCCAGCAGGCGCAGCCCCAGCACCCCCACAGTACTGGCCGTGGCACCGTCGGCATCGAAATCACCGACGATCAGCATGCGTTGACGTTCATCCAGCGCGGTCACGAGCAAATCGACAGCGGCATCAATGCCTTTGAGCTGTTGATACGGAATCAGTCGCGCCAGGCTCTTGTCCAGCTCGGTCTCACACGCCACCCCCCTTGCCGCGTAGAGGCGGGTGAGCAGAGGGGGCAGATCGCCAAGAAAAGGCAGGGTGTCGGGCAACAGACGAGGTTCAATGCGCATGCGGGTCAGCTGATTCTCTTTAATGTGTCGGTACAGGGTAATGGCGTGGTATCAGCCGCGTTCGCCAGCGAGCCACTGCAACTGGACTTCGTGCTGACCCCGATCATCGGTAACGAACACAGTGCCTTCGCTGATCATCACGTCCCACTTGATGACACGGGGCATGTCTTTGGCCAGCACTTCGAGTACTTCCTGCGGCACGGCAGCGATATTCACATTCTTCAGGTTCTTGATCGCCGGAATGACCTTGCCTTCCCAGACCCGCAGGCTGCCGTAGGCCAGCAGACTGGTGCGTTCGGTACGACGCGAACACCAGGTCAGGCGGTCTGCATCGGGCTGGCCCACTTCGATCCAGTGCAGAACCCGGTCATCCAGGCTTTTCTCCCACAACGCCGGCTCGTCCACGTCAGACAGACCGCGACCGAAGGAAAGCTGCTCGTTGTACCAGAAGGCGTAGGCCAGGAGACGCACGGTCATGCGCTCTTCGGTTTCCGAGGGGTGACGGGCAATGGTCTGTTTGACGCTTTCGTAAACGCCCCGATCGAGGTCGGTCAGGTTCAGTTCGAATTTGTAGGTCGTGGACGGCTGGGCCATGAACGGGCTTCTAGAGTCTGGAGGAAAGACGGCAAGTCTAACCGATGCAGGGCCCCGCAAACGAATCGGCGCATGGATCGGCTTGCCGGACAGGGAAAATGAGATAGCCTCATAGACGCGCAACCACCGCGATATGTGACGCCAGCGGCGCGGCGCGACTCAAAAGCCTGTTACTCGACACTCCATTTTCGAGGATGAGACAGACGAATGATTCTTCGTGCCTCGCACTGCGCAATGATTCGCCTGCTGCTGACGCTGTGGTGGCTTGCCATGCCCGGTACGAGCCAGGCGAGGGAAACACTGACCTGGCTGTTGCGCGACCTGCCACCCTCGACGATTTTTTCAGGGACCATGCAGGGCCAGGGTGCCATCGATCAACTCATGCCCCTGCTGACCGCCGGAATGCCCGAATACGAACACGTGGTGATGCACGTCAACAGGGCCAGGGCCATGCAAACGCTCAACGACGGCACAATCCTGAGCTGCGACCCGACCATGCTCTGGACACCCGAGCGCGCCAGAACCATCGCCTTTTCCATTCCGGCCTTTGTTCTGTACAGCAGCGGACTTGTCGTGTTCAAGGCCGACATGGCGAAGTTCGAACCCTTCGTCTCGGACGGCAAGGTCGACCTCGACGCCCTGATGGCCAGCAATACGATCAAACTCGGTGCAGTTGCAGAACGCAGTTACGGTGGCGTGATCGACAAGACGCTCCAGGACAGCCATGAACAGACGCTGAGCCTGCACTACGGCAGCGACGCGGTCGGCAGCCTGTTGCAGATGGCGCGGGCGGGACGTCTGCAAGGCTTGCTGGGTTTCTGGTTCGAGGCGCGCTATCAGGCGCTTCAACAGGGCATCAGTCCACAGGAGTTGACCTTTCTGCCCATCGCCGAAAATCCCGTGTACCAACTGGCCTACATCGGCTGCAGCAATACGCCTGAGGGCAGGCAAGCCATGCAACTGATCAATCGGGAGATGCGCACGTTGCGTGAAAGCAGCCTGATGGGGCTCTACGCGCAGTGGCTGGCCCCTGAACAGCGTGGCGACTACCTGCGTGATGTGAAGGCCATCTTTGAGAAACACTGACCCCTGGAAAAGACAAACCCCGGGCAGAGTGAACCTGCACGGGGTAATCAGATGCTTCGTCGGCGCTGATCAAGGGAGCGGCGAGCATCCCTTGGGCTCCATCGCCATCAGGCGAATGTCGGGGCACCGACAAACGCACGGCTCATCGCTGCGTTGCGCATGGCAGCAATGACACAGGGCTCGATCCTGCCTTCGGCAACCATCAGGTCACGATGAAGACCGTCGACCACATCCGTCAGTTGACGTTTGTCACCTAATTGATCGGCAGTGAACGTACGCTCGATCACACAGGCACCCGACGCGTCTCTCAGCGTCACAAGACGCTCGCCACGTGCGCCGGCCGGGCCGATGCAGGCCTTGTAGGGAGCCAGCGCTTCGCTTAGCAGTAAGCTGATATTTTCCATACGAACCACCACTCAACTGTTTGAATGCAAAGGTGCCAATCAATGACCGTCGGCGACGGCAGAAAGTTCTTTTCTGCGTTGCACTGTCGGCGACGTTTCTGGCATTCGAGCATGCCTGCCGAATGTGACAGGGAAAAAACCGAGGTAGCCGGCAAGCAGTCATCAGTGTCTTTCAGGCCGACCCACGGGCGAACGCTGCAGACTGTTATCAACTCCGTAGGAATTTTCAGCAAAGATGAGCGCCATCGCCTACAAACCGCCTGTCTCCGGCGCACCTTTGATAAACAGCCGACTCAGATGAAATACCATTAGCCCCCCTCTGACGGAGTCATGCCTTGAGCGCATCCACCGGTCACCCTCTGCGTATCATCCTGGCTGATGACCATCCCATTTTCCTGATCGGACTGCGCGTGGTAATTGAGCAGGACAACGCCGCAACGGTGGTTGCACAGGCGAGCAATCCGGACGAACTGCTGGCGGCGCTCAACGGGCATGACTGTGATGTGCTGGTCACGGACTTCATGATGCCGGTTGAGCAACAGAACGATGGTCTGCGTCTGCTGCAACGCATTCAGCGGGATTTCCCGGACCTGCCGGTCGTGGTCGTGACGACCCTGACCAACGCCGGATTGTTTCAGGCAATGCTGGACCTCAACGTTCAGGGCCTTTTGAGTAAAGCCAGTGTGGCCGGAGAGCTGCCCGCCGCCATCAAGAGCGTTCGTCGCGGACGGGTCTTTCTGGCCGACTCGGTGCGCAGGGTGCTGCAGGATGCCCGGCAACTGGGGCCTGATTCACCACTGGCGCTCGAACAGCTATCGCCCAGAGAGCTGGAAGTGCTGCGCCTGCTGTCGGCCGGGCATGCCGTGGGCCGGATCGCGACTCGGCTCAATCGCAGCAAGCAGACCGTCAGCGCCCAGAAAGTCAGTGCCATGCGCAAACTGGGGCTGGCCAATGACGCCGCGCTGTTTATCTATCTGCAGGAACACGGGCTGTCGTAAGCCCCGAATCCCTGACGACCGTGGAAACAGCGCTGCGCTCGGCCAGCCATAGGGTCAGGTCCGCGGGTGCCATGGGCCGGGCAATGAAATACCCCTGAATGGCAGGCGTACCCAGCATCAACAGGCTGTGAAAATCATCCAGGGTCTCGACGCCCTCCACCACGACGTTCATGGACAAGCGTTGCGCCATGACCATTGCACCGGCAACGACGGCCGCCTTGCGAGGATCCTCGCTCATGCCCCGGACAAAATCAGTGGGAATTTTCAGCTCGCTGAAAGGCAGTTGCAGCAGCCGCTCGATGTTCGACGCACCCATGCCGAAATCGTCGATCGACAGCGTGCAGCCCTGCATGCACAGCCGTAACAGGTCCTCTATCTGCCAGCCCTGATGCTGAACGGCATCCTGTTCGAGAATTTCCAGGGTCAGGACGCTGGCCGGGAGCGCATGACGCGCAAGTGCCTCCATGACCTGTTCGGTGAAGCGCGCCTGTTGAAGTACCTGCGGCGCTATGTTCACGGATACCGGCAGAGGCTGACCCTGCTGATCCGCCGTTCGCGCCGAGAACGCCAGCGCCTGATCCAGCACACGCCAGGTCATCGGTTCAATCAGCCCTTCGGTCTCGATGGCGCCCATGAATCGACCCGGCGCCAGTAGCCCATGCACCGGATGCTGCCAGCGCACCAGCGCCTCGGCACCCACGACATCGCCATCAAGGTTGACCTTGGGTTGAAAGTGCGTGATCCACTGGGCGACGAAGGCATCACGATCAGTGGAGTCCCCGAACAATTGAGAGGCGCTCAACGCACCCTGCACCTGCCGCTCGGGGGGTGACTCTTCTACCGTCACCGCGCGAGGCTCATAAGCCTTGAACAACTCGCTCAAGGCCGCAGCCGAGGCTGGTTTGGACAGATAACCCAGCACTTCCAACCCCTGAGCAATCGCCAGACGCGCCACGCCTTCAAGCACGCATGTTGTGGTACTGCTCAGGATGATCAGCGCGTTGGCCATGTGTTCGGCGGCCAGATAACGAATCAGCTCCAAGCCATCCGGCCCCTCCATCTGGAGGTCACAGATGGCGATATCGACAGGGCCGCGGCTGTCCAGAGACTCCCGCGCCGCTTCGACACTTTCGGCGGTTCGCACATCGAAAATCTGATTGGCGTTGAGCATCTGGTGCAACGCCATCAATTGAAAGGGGTGATCTTCAAGCACCAGAACCTTGAGTGAACGCACAGTCATGCCTATCGGGGAGAAAGCCATCGGGCCCAGAGAAGCCGTACTCTAGAGGCTCGCGAAGGCGAGCCCCATAGGACAAGTCCTAAAACACCCTTAAGTCCCGACGATCAGAGCACGGTGTTCATCCTGGCAGGGGCGAGACTTCGGGCAGTTCAACCAGATGCACTTCAATGTCCATGCGCAGACTGCCGATGGTCGTCTCCAGTGCCGGCCAGCGCTCGAGCGTATCGGCGTCGGACTCGCGCCGGGCGGCGTCCTCCAGCGCCATACAGGCCTTGGCCAGCGGCATGGCGTCAATCAGACTGGCGGCCCCCTTGAGCCTGTGCAGCGATGCATTCAGAGTCTGCCAGTCCTGCGAATGGACGGCGGTTTCCAGAGCCGCGTGTTCATGCAGAAGGTTTTTCCAGAGTTCGGCCAGCAAACGCTGCATCTGTTGCTCATTGGCCTGAGTCATACGCTGCAATGTCTGAAGGTCGAAGGTCGGCTCTGGCACTCGTGTTGCCAGCTCATGGGACAGACGCTCAAGCGACAAGGGTTTTATCAACAGACCGTCCATTCCCGACGCTTCACAGCGCTGGCTTTCATCGCTCATTGCGTTGGCCGTGCAACCGATGACCGGGCACCGCTGGCGCCTTTCCAGAGTCTCGATACGCCTGATGGCTTCCGTCAGGGCATAGCCACTGATGCCGGGCATGTTGCAATCGGTGATCACCGCATCGAATTCATCTTCACGCCATGCCTTCAGCGCGGTTTCGCCGCTATCGACGGGCACGACCTGATGACCGAGAAACTCGAGCTGGCGGGTCAGCACCATACGATTGGCGGACAGGTCATCGACCACCAGCAGATGCAGACTGCGCTGATCTGCAAGCATCCCCGCGGACTCGCTATCCGGTGCTACGGCGTGCTGGACTCTGGCAAACGAGATGTCGATCACAATCTGCGTACCGTTACCCGGCTCACTGTGCAGGCTGACCTCACCTCCCATCAACTCAACCAGTTGCCGGGAAATACTCAGTCCGAGCCCTGTACCGCCGTAGCGGGCAGCCGTGTCGTCGCTGGCCTGAATGAAAGGCTGGAAGACCTGCTGCTGACGTTCCGGCTCGATACCGGGGCCGCTATCCTCGACACTGATGCGGATACGCGATTCCCCGGCCTCGTCGGCAGACTGCGCTTCGAGTGCCTGCACGGCGATGACCACGGCGCCCTGACGGGTGAACTTCAAGGCGTTACCCACCAGATTGTGCAGGACCTGACGCAGCCTCAACGGGTCCAGCCAGTAATCGCCTCTCACCCGCTCGTCGAGTTCAAGACGAAGCGCCAGCCCTTTCGCCCGGGCCTGAGCGGCGAACAGATGAACGATACCTTCGAAGAACGTCTGCAACGATGTCACTTCCAGGGACAATTTCATGCCCCCGGCCTCGATCCGCGCCAGATCAAGGCTGTCGCCAACCAGCGCCACAAGCTCCTGCGCCGAGCGGTGCGCCACCCGGATCGCCTGGGAAGGTTCATGCCCGAGACGCACCGCCTGCGCGCACTCAAGCTCCAGCAAACCGATGATTGCGCCCATCGGGGTACGGATTTCATGACTCATGGTGGCCAGAAATGCGCTTTTGGCTTCGTTGGCTTGATCCGCATGCCGCAATGCCTGCTCAAGCTGCTGCTCCAGTCGCTTGCGTTCAGTGATGTCGATCCAGCCGCCCAACAGCCCCTGCAACTGACCATCCGCCGCGAAAAACGGCACCGTCCATTGCCAGGCATCCACACGCTTGCCATACAGTTCCATGGTGCGATCGGCGAAAATCGGCTGATGGTCTTCCAGCAGTTTCACGTAGTCGGCGTGCATCTGTTCGGCTACCGAGCGTGGGATGAGGTCAACATCAGTCAGCCGCCGACCGTTCAACTGTTCGAAGCTGACGCCGAAGCTTTCTTCGTAACTTCGGTTACAGGAAATGAGCCGCCCCTTGAGGTCACGTACGTAGATCGGGTTGGGAATGCCATCGAGCAATGCGCGCTTGAAGGCCAACTGGTCACTCAGTTGTCTTTCCACTCGAAGGCGCTGACGAATCTGCGCCTTGAGCCTGCTACTCCAGACCAGCGATACCAGACCGGTCAACAGCGCCAGGATCACCACCCAGAAGACCCATTGCGGTATGCGGTTCCAGAGTGAAGGCTGGGGCAAGGTCGAACCCAGCCATTTCACTCTTATGGAGCGCAGTTCAGCGACGGGAAACTCTTCCAGTGCCTTGTTGAGAATGCCCAGAAGCTCGGGTTGGGATTTGACTACCGAGAACCGGTCCGGCGACCATTTGCCGTCCACGCTACGGGCAACCTTCAACTCTGCGGACGGATACAGATAGGCGCCCGCTTCATTCTGAATCGTGGCATCGGCCACACCGCTTTCCACCATTGCCCGCGCCTGATCGTAGGTGTTGGCAAGCTTCAGCTGGATCTGTGGGTACTCGCGCCTGATCTGATCTTCAAGAGCATGCCGGGCCGGCAAGGCAAGCACACGCCCTTCCAGACCTGCCAGAGAAACATTGGAGGAGCTGTCGGAGCGCACGACAAATACCCAATTGTTGCCGCCGAAGGAATAGGTGAAATCCAGGAATCGCCGACGCTCCGGATTCTCCGCAAGTGTGGTGTTCATGTCGGCCATGCCGGTACGCAAGGCGTCGATGCTCAGTTGCGTGGAGGGCACTTCGCGGTGAATGAACTGCAGACCGGTCATGCGGGATATACGCGCCAGCACATCGATATTGAGCCCCACCCACTGGCCATTCCGGTCTTTGTAGATATAAGGGGGGTGTTGGGTCGTGGACACCGTGACGCTGGGATGCTTGACGATCCAGCGCCGCTCGGCGCCCGTGAGGCTGATGCGTTGTCCTGCCAGATCTGCGCCCAGACCCACCGTCCAGCGTCCTGTGACTTCGCGGCAGACGGCGGGATCGATGCTGGCCAGCGCACGGTCGATCAGGCCCAGCAAACGTTGCTCCTGCGCACGCACCGCGAAGGCGAAACCCACCGGTGGCAGCGCGCTTTCGAACTTGATCTGCAAGCCCAGATAAGGCCGCAGCGCGATGTAGGAGCGTACGATGACCTCGTTACCGATAAAGACGTCCGCCTCGCCCTGGCTCAATGCCTCGAGTGCGCTGTAGAGGTTGGGAGCGATAATGATCTCGCTCTGGGGATAGACACGGTGCACGACATCCGAATCGGCGTAGCCGTCGAGCAGAACCACTTTTTTGTCTGCCAGGCTGAACGAGGGGCTGAGGTCGTTGCCGCGCCCGACAACGACCGAGCGATCCGGCATGTATTCCGTGGAAAACGCCAGCCCCTTTACACCCCGCTCGAATCCGTTGGCGCTGGTCAGGATGTCGATGCTGCCATTGCGCAATGCGTCGATGGCTTCCTCGCGCTGGGCGAATCCGGTGACCTGCATGGTCACGTTCAACTGATCGCCAACCAGCCCCAGGTAGTCGGCGCTGATGCCCTGATAGCGATTGCGGTCACTGGTGATGTCGATGGGTTCGTAATCGGCAATGGCGATACCGACCCGAAGCACCTTGTGCTGATCCAGCCACGTTCGATCCGCGGCTTCCAGCGGCAGGTCGGGAGAAGGCAGAAAGGGGGCGGTCAGGGTAAACGGCAGACTCTGCGCTGCAACCACCGCCTGAGCAAAAACAAGCATCAGCAGAAAAACCATCGCATGCCAGACGCGATCACCCGTCACCTTGCCTATCCCCTTGGCAACCACTTGCATACTTGCTTGCTTCACAACGACCGACTCATCTGTATGAACTGAAAACCCCCGGAAGTTTGGCACGTAGAAACGAGAAGGCCCGCTGGTGGGCGGGCCTAAAGTTGTTACACAACGATTCCGTCAGAGCGGTTTTCCGCGGTTGCCGTGCTGGCTGACGAAAGCCTGTATGGCTTTCAGGTCATTGGGCAGGACCGTGCAGCGCTCGTCACGCTCGAAAAGATCAGACATATGTGCAGGCAGCTCTAGCGCTTTTCCTACGCCAGCCTTCTCTACTGCCTCAGGGAATTTGACTGGATGCGCTGTACCCAGAACCACCATCGGCGTATCCAGGCTGCGACGACATTCGCGTGCAGCCCTCACACCGATCGCGGTATGCGGGTCCAGCAGCTCGCCGGTCTTGGCAAACACGTCGGCGATCGTTTCGCAGGTCTCTTCGTCGCTGACCGCCAGTGAGTCGAACAGCTTGCGTGTCTCGGTCCAGCGCTCCTCGTCAACGCTGAAACCGCCACCCTGTCTGAAATTGCTCATCAGTTCGGCAATGGCCAGACCGTTGCGACCGTGCATGTCGAACAGCAGACGTTCGAAGTTGGACGACACCATGATGTCCATCGACGGCGACAGCGTGGCGTGCAGGGTTTCCTTGACGTACTGATTGCCGCTCATGAAGCGGTGCAGAATGTCATTGCGATTGGTGGCCACGATCAGCTGATTGATCGGCAGGCCCATGTTGCGGGCCAGGTAACCGGCGAAGATATCGCCGAAGTTGCCGGTCGGCACCGAGAACGATACCGAGCGTGCAGGGCCGCCCAATTGCAGCGAGGCGTGGAAGTAGTAGACGATCTGGGCCATGATCCGCGCCCAGTTGATCGAGTTGACCGCGACCAGGCGGGTCCCTTTCAGGAAGCTCTGATCGGCGAAGCTGGCCTTGACCATTTCCTGGCAGTCGTCGAAGTTGCCTTCCACGGCGATGTTGTGGATGTTGTCACCGAAGATGGTGGTCATCTGGCGACGTTGAACGTCCGACACCCGATTGTTCGGGTGCAGGATGAAGATATCGACGTTGTCGCAACGACGGCAGCCTTCGATGGCCGCTGAGCCAGTGTCACCGGACGTGGCGCCAATGATGACGACGCGCTCGCCACGCTTGGCCAGTACGTAATCCAGCAGGCGACCGAGCAGTTGCAGGGCGAAATCCTTGAACGCCAGCGTCGGACCGTGGAACAGCTCCAGAACCCATTCGTTGCTGTTCAACTGACGCAGCGGTGCGATGGCGCTGTGGGCGAAGACGCCGTAGGTTTCTTCGAGAATCTGCTTGAAGTCTGCGTCCGGAATGCTGCCGGTCACGAAAGGACGCATCACCCGGAAGGCCAGCTCGTGGTAAGGCAGGCCTGCCCATGATGCGATCTCTTCCTGGGTGAAGCGCGGCAGGTTTTCCGGCACGTAAAGGCCGCCATCGGTGGCCAGTCCGGCCAGCAGCACATCTTCGAAATTCAGCGCAGGCGCTTGGCCGCGAGTACTGATATAGCGCATGGGATCAAACCTTTGGTCTGAGCGTCGAGCCCGCAGGCTCGGCGCCTTGATTAATTCAGATGTTCAACACGGATGCGAATCACCGGGCCTACCACGTCCTGCAGGGCTTCCAGCGCTTCAATGGCGTCGTTGATACGCTGCTCGATCACACGATGCGTCAGCAGGATCATCGGCACCAGCCCGTCATGCTCTTCGACTTCCTTCTGCATGATCGACTCGATATTGATACCGCGCTCGGACAGGATGCTCGCCACCTGAGCCAGAACGCCCGGATGATCCTTGGCCTGGATGCGCAGGTAATAGGCGCTTTCGCAGGCTTCGATCGGCAGGATCGGGTGAGCCGACAGCGAATCTGGCTGGAAGGCCAGATGCGGTACGCGGTTTTCAGGGTCGGAGGTCATGGCGCGCACGACATCCACCAGATCGGCGATGACCGAGGAAGCCGTTGGCTCCATGCCGGCACCGGCACCGTAGAACAGCGTCGAACCGGACGCATCACCGTTGACCATTACAGCATTCATCACGCCGTTGACGTTGGCGATCAGACGGTCGGCCGGGATCAGGGTCGGGTGCACGCGCAACTCGATGCCTTGCGCAGTGCTGCGCGCCACACCCAGATGCTTGATGCGATAGCCGAGCGCTTCGGCGTAATTCACGTCGGCGGTGGTCAGTTTGGTGATGCCTTCGGTGTAGGCCTTGTCGAACTGCAACGGGATACCGAATGCAATGGACGCCAGAATGGTCAGCTTGTGAGCGGCGTCGATGCCCTCGACGTCGAATGTCGGGTCAGCTTCGGCATAGCCCAGCGCCTGCGCTTCAGCCAGCACGTCCGGGAAGGTGCGGCCCTTCTCGCGCATTTCGGTCAGGATGAAGTTGCCGGTGCCGTTGATGATGCCGGCCACCCAGTTGATACGGTTTGCCGAGAGGCCTTCACGGATGGCCTTGATGACAGGAATGCCGCCGGCAACTGCCGCTTCGAACGCAACGATGACGCCTTTCTCGCGCGCCTTGGCGAAGATTTCATTGCCATGAACGGCAATCAGCGCCTTGTTGGCGGTGACCACGTGCTTGCCGTTTTCGATGGCCTTGAGCACCAGCTCGCGGGCGACCGTGTAGCCGCCGATCAGCTCGATGATAATGTCGATTTCAGGGTTGCTGGCAACAGCGAACACATCGCTGGTGGTAGGCGTACCGGTAATCTGGCAGTTGGGGTTTGGTGTACGAACCGCAATTTGCGCAACTTCGATTCCACGCCCGGCACGGCGGGCAATCTCCTCGGCGTTACGTTTGAGTACGTTGAAAGTACCGCCACCGACAGTACCCAGCCCACATATGCCTACTTTGACCGGTTTCACTGATGAACTCCCCGAAAAACAGCCGATCCTGAATCGGCTGTGGAAAACAGTCGCGTATCGCCACGCGACTACAATTTAGCGAGACGGCGGCAAGGCCGTTGTGTCACGACGCAGAGCCAGAACTGCGTCAGTCAGGTATTACTTGGCACCCAGCGCCAGCTTGGCGACCTGCGCAGCGGGCTGATAGCCCGGAATGACCTGACCATCGGCCAGAACGATCGCAGGCGTGCCATTCACACCGATGGACTGACCCAGTTCGTACTGTTTGGTGACCGGGTTGTCGCACTTGGCAGCCTTGATGTCCTTGCCGTCGACCATACGGTCCATGGCGCCCTTGCGGTCTTTGGAGCACCAGACGGCCTGCAGTTGCTCGTCACCCGGAGAACCCAGCCCCTGACGCGGAAATGCGAGATAACGCACTTCGACGCCCATCTTGTTCAATTCGCCCACTTCCTCATGAAGCTTGTGGCAATAAGGGCACGTGGTGTCGGTAAATACGGTGATGTGCGATTTGGTTTCACCCACGGCCGGGTAAACCACCATCTCGGCAGCCGGAATGGCATTGATGGTCTTGGAGATCGCCAGACGCTCGGTTTTCTCGGTCAGGTTGACCGGCTTGCCGTTCTGGACCTGAAACAGGTAACCCTGAACCACGAACTGTCCATCGGCGCTGGCATACAGCACGCGGCCACCCTTGAGCTTGACCTCGTAAAGGCCATTGAGCGGACTGGGTGCGATGCTTTCTACCGGAAGTTCCAGTTTGAGCGTATCGAGGGTCTTGCGAATGGCCTGCTCAGGAGCGGCATCGGCCTGGACAAACGTGCTGAACGTACCAGCCAGTGCAACGACGGCGGCAGCAAAAATCTGGGGCAAGCGCATGAAAACTCCTATCGACGGCGGACAGGGCGACCACTGCGCAAACGTAGCAGGTCGGCCTGGTTCTGCGAAACCGGCAAAGCCTATCACATAAGGCCCGTAACACCGACCCGGACAACGGCAAGACGCCAGGTAAATTGCAACCGGGGCTAACCCCGCGGATGGTGCCGGGCATGCAGATCCTGAAGCCTGGCACGTGCCACGTGAGTATAGATTTGCGTCGTCGACAGATCACTGTGCCCTAGCAACATTTGCACGACACGAAGATCGGCACCGTGATTGAGCAGATGCGTGGCAAATGCATGGCGCAGCGTATGTGGCGAGAGGGATTTATCGATGCCTGCGACCACGGCTTGATGCTTGATCCGATGCCAGAACGTCTGGCGGGTCATCTGTTCCCCACGCTGGCTGGGAAACAGTACATCACTGGGACGACCGTTCAGCAGTTCGTCACGGGCACCGCGCATGTAACGTTCGACCCAGACGATGGCCTCCTCGCCCATCGGCACCAGACGCTCCTTGCTGCCCTTGCCCATCACCCGCAGCACGCCCTGACGCAGATTGACCTGTTCCAGCGTCAGACTGATCAGCTCGGTCACCCGAAGACCGCACGCATAGAGCACCTCAAGCATCGCCCGGTCGCGCTCGCCAATGGGCTCACTCAGGTCCGGCGCCGCCAGCAGCGCTTCGACGTCAGCCTCGGACAGCGACTTGGGCAGCGGCTTGCCCAGTTGCGGCATGTCGACTTGCAGGGTGGGATCTATTGCTATCAGCTTTTCGCGCAGCAAATAGCGATAGAAACCTCGTGCACCGGACAGAAACCGCGCGGTCGAGCGCGGCTTGTAGGCTTGATCTACCCGCCAGGCCAGATGATCGAGAATGGCCTCGCGCCCGGCAGTCGCCAAATCCACGTTGCGCTCCTGCAACCAACCGTGAAACAGAGCCAGATCGCTGCGGTAGGCGTCGCGGGTGTTGTCGGACAGGCCTTTCTCCAGCCAGAGGGCGTCGAGAAACTGGTCAATCAGCGGGTGGTCGATGGCAGGCATGGGTACTCGGGCTTATGCAACAGGAAGAAGGTCATCATTAAACACCAGACAATAAAAAAGCAGCCCGAAGGCTGCTTTTTTCATGCATCGAAAAACTGTATCAGGACAGTTTTTCCTTGATGCGAGCTGCTTTACCGGACAGGTCACGCAGGTAGTACAGTTTGGCCTTGCGAACGTCACCGCGACGTTTCACAGCCATGCTGTCGATTTGCGGGCTGTAGGTCTGGAAAGTACGCTCAACGCCAACACCGTTGGAGATTTTACGAACAGTGAAAGCACTGTTCACGCCACGGTTACGCTTGGCAATTACAACGCCTTCAAAGGCCTGCAGACGAGCGCGGTCGCCTTCCTTCACTTTCACCTGAACGACAATAGTGTCGCCCGGGGCAAAGGTAGGGATCTCTTTGGTCATCTGCTCTGCTTCGAGGGCAAGAATGATTTTGTTAGTCATGCTGGTGCTCCTAAGGTAATCCGTCTGGATCGACCATCGATACGTTAACTATCGTCCCGCTCGCGGATGTATTCCGCCAGCAGCTTCTTCTCTTCTCCAGAAAGCGAGCGGCTTTCCAGAAGATCAGCGCGTCGTTCATAGGTCCGCCCAAGGGACTGCTGTAAACGCCAACGCCGGATGTGCGCGTGATTGCCACTTAGCAACACGTCGGGAACACGCTGATCCGCATACACCTCAGGTCGGGTGTAATGCGGGCAATCCAGCAGACCGTCCGTGAAGGAATCTTCCTCCGCGGAGTCCACATGCCCTAAAGCTCCAGGCAGCAGCCGCGTAACCGCGTCAATCAGGACCATCGCCGGCAGCTCGCCACCGGAAAGAACATAGTCACCAATCGACCACTCTTCATCGACATGAGCCTCAATAAAGCGCTCGTCAATGCCTTCATAACGACCGGCGATGAGGATAATCGCTTCCTCCTGCGCCAGTTCGCGCACCGCAGACTGATCCAGCTTGCGGCCTTGTGGCGACAGGTAAATCACCTTCGCCGCATCCCCCGCCGCTTGCCTGGCCTGAACCAGAGCATCTTCAAGGGGCTTGATCTTCATCACCATGCCCGGACCACCGCCAAATGGGCGATCATCCACAGTGTGATGGCGATCAGTGGTGTAATCCCGCGGATTCCAACAGGTAAGCTGCAACAGCCCCTGTTTCACCGCACGGCTGGTAATGCCGTATTCGCTGATGGCGGAAAACATCTCGGGAAACAGACTGATGACTTCTATGCGTAGGCTAGCCATGGCACTCAGAAGTCCGCATCCCAATCCACCTTCATCTCGCCAGCACCCAGGTCGACTGCCAACACGCATTGCTCCGTATAGGGCAACAGGCGTTCACGATCATCCAGGCTGCCCGCGCAGGGCTTTACAACCATTACATCGTTCGAACCGGTTTCGAGCAGGTGATCGATTTTCCCGAGCAATTGCCCGAGTTGGTCAATGACCTTGAGGCCTTCAAGCTGGTACCAGTAGTACTCGCCATCGTCCAGATCAGGGAACAGGTTACGCGGCACGCAGATTTCGTAACCGGAGAGAAGACGGGCTTCTTCGCGATCATCGAGACCCTTGAGCTTTGCGACCAGAAACTTGCTTTGCAAGCGTCCGCTGACCAGCTCAACCTGCTTCTCAACGCTGCCTTCGCGCCGAAGCGTCCAGGTTTTGTAGTCCAACAGGTTTCCAATCGGATCAGTAAAGGAAAAAACCTTCACTTCGCCGCGAACGCCATGAACTGAGTAAATCTTGCCAATGACGATCAGATCGTCGGCAGGTGCAGGCGTCGCGTTCATAAGACTCAGGCCGCGGCCTTTGCCTTGTTGTGCTCTTTGAGCAGCTGTGCAACGCGCTCGGAAGTTTGTGCACCCACGCTCAACCAGTAGTTGACGCGTTCTTCGTTAACGGACAAACGGATTTCCTGACCACGGGCAACCGGGTTGAAGAAACCAACCTGTTCCTTGTGGGAACCGTCACGAGCGTTGCGGCTGTCGGTTACGGTCAAGTGGTAAAACGGGCGCTTTTTGGAGCCGCCAAGGGCAAGACGGATGGTTAGCATTGAACATCGTTCCTGTAGTCGGTGCTGCAAATCTAAGATGCACAGCGGGCATAGGTGCCCGAAAGGCCGCATATTCTAAGGAATATCCCGACTTTTGCAAATGTCTTTTTCCGGCGCCTATAGGCGTGCCGTCCAGATTTGCTGGAGCGCTGTCGGTGTGACAGCAGGTAGAAGCCCGCAATACACGGGCTGAGCGGGGGTCACCCCCCATGCGGGACGCGCGCAAGACACTACGCGCGCGACACAATCACATCTTTGGCATGCCGCCGCCGGGGAACATTCCACCCATGCCGCGCATCATTTTCGCCATTCCGCCCTTGGCGGAGAATTTCTTCATCATCTTCTGCATCTGTTTGTGCTGCTTGATCAGACGCCCGATGTCCTGAACCTGAGTGCCGGACCCCATCGAAATGCGACGCTTGCGCGAGCCGCTGATCAGATCAGGATCACGGCGCTCGGCCGGGGTCATCGAGTTGATGATGGCTTCCATCTGCTTGAACTGTTTCTCGGCTGCGCCCTGAGCGTTGCCCATCTGCGACAGGTTGACCCCGCCAATGCTTGGCAGCTTATCCATCAGGCCGCCAAGGCCGCCCATATTCTTCATCTGCTGCAGCTGATCGCGGAAATCTTCGAGATCGAAGCCCTTCCCCTTCTTCAGCTTCTTGGCCAGTTTGTCGGCCTTGTCCTTGTCCAGGGTCTGTTCGGCCTGCTCGATCAGGCTGAGCACGTCGCCCATACCGAGGATTCGCGAGGCGATACGATCCGGGTGGAACGGCTCGAGCGCGTCGCTCTTCTCGCCCATACCGATGAACTTGATCGGCTTGCCGGTAATGGCCCGCACCGACAATGCGGCACCGCCGCGTGCATCACCGTCGACCTTGGTCAGGATCACGCCGGTCAATGGCAGCGCATCGCCAAAGGCCTTGGCGGTGTTGGCAGCATCCTGGCCGGTCATGGCGTCGACGACGAACAGCGTCTCGGCCGGCTTGACCGCGGCATGCAGCGACTGGATCTCGCCCATCATCTCGGCGTCGATGTGCAGACGACCGGCGGTATCGACGATGACCACATCGATGAATTTGAGTTTGGCTTCTTTAATGGCAGCCTGGGCGATGTCCACAGGCTTCTGGCTGATGTCCGACGCAAAGAACGTCACGCCGATATCATTGGCCAGGGTTTCAAGCTGCTTGATGGCGGCGGGACGGTAAACGTCGACCGAGACCACCATCACGGTTTTCTTCTTGCGCTCCTTGAGGAAGCGCGCCAGCTTGCCGGCAGTCGTGGTTTTACCCGCGCCCTGCAGACCGGCCATCAGTACGACGGCTGGCGGCGTGACGTTGAGCACCAGGTCTTCGTTGGCAGCGCCCATCAGGCTTTCGAGTTCGGCCTGGACGATCTTCACAAACGCCTGGCCCGGCGTCAGGCTGCGCGACACCTCGGTGCCGACCGCACGTTCCTTGACGTTATTGACGAAGTCCTTCACCACCGGCAGCGCGACGTCGGCTTCGAGCAAGGCCATACGCACTTCGCGCAGGGTGTCCTTGATATTGTCCTCGTTCAGCTTGGCCTTGCCAGTTACGTGGCGAAGCGTCTGCGAGAGGCGGTCTGTCAGATTTTCAAACATGGGCGATCCTTTCAGGCTCTCGTCGAACCCCGGTTGATGCGGCCCGGCCCGTGATGCAGAAATGGCGCTCGGCGAGCCTGCGGCTTGAGCAGGTGGCGGATTATAGCGAAGACTCCGCTGCACGGACACCACGCAGACTGCTTCTGTGGTCTTTCGTGATTTGTCGGTTCTATGCCAAACTCAGCGTCTTTTCAGGCCCGTCCATCAGGATCTATGTCCCCTTTGCCACCCAGCCTGCTCCCCAGCCTCGCCGCCGCCATTCTTTACGCCGCTGCGACCGTCTATCAGGGCCTTCGTCTGAGCCAGAGCATCAGGCCTGACAAGCGGCTGCTGTATCTGCTCGGCACGCTTGCCGTGATCGCCCATGCCATCGGCCTGTTCTCGCAACTGGCGCGCCCGGCCGGCCTTGGTCTGGACTTCTTCAACTCGGCCAGCCTGATTGCGGCGTCGGTGATTGTCGTGACCCTGATCGCCACCACCCGTATACCGGTGGAAAACTTGCTCGTCCTGCTGTTCCCTCTCGGGATGATCACTGCCCTGCTGGCGCAGTTCGCGCCCAGTGGCACGGTGCAACCGATCGAGGAAGAACCCGGCATTCTCAGCCACATTCTGCTGTCGCTGCTCGCCTACGGCATGCTCACCATTGCAGCGTTTCAGTCCTTGTTGCTGCTGGTGCAGGACTACCAGCTCAAGCACAAGCACCCACTGGGTCTGATCAAGAACTTCCCGCCCTTGCAGACGATGGAAAGCCTGCTGTTCGGCTTTCTGTGGGCAGGCTGGATACTGCTGTCGCTGTCGCTGATCTCCGGCTGGGTATTCGTCGAAAACCTGTTCGCTCAGCATCTGGCGCACAAGACGCTGCTGGCCTGCCTGGCCTGGATCGTATTCAGCGTACTGCTGTGGGGCCGTAACCGCCTCGGATGGCGTGGACACAAGGCCATCCGCTGGACGCTGGGTGGCTTCTGCCTGCTGATGCTGGCCTATTTCGGCAGCAAGCTGGTACGCGAATTCATTCTGCATATCTGACGGGCGACGATCATGGATAACCTGCCCATCGCCCCACTGCTCGGCGTTCTGGCGTTATTGATACTCTGGTCCGGCCTGTTCACCGCAGTGGAAAACGCCCACCAGCAATTAAAGATAATGCGCGCAGGCAGCCGTCCCGGCGACTCGACGTTGCCCGAGCTGGCCTTTAACCTCAATAGCCTGATTCTCTGCAACACGCTGATCAGAGTACTGATCACCGTGATCGCAACGCTGATTGCCGCCGATTACTGGTTCTACAACGGTCCGACCGTTGCCTGGCTGGGCACCGCTGGCGTGATGCTGGTGTTTGGCGAATACATGCCGCGTCGTCTGGCCAGCCGCTATCCCGTCTCGACACTGCACCTGGGCAACGGCCTGCTGCGTCTGCCGATGATGATCGTTCGACCCGTGACCTGGGTGTTCAACACCCTCGCGAAAACCCTGCTGCGCCCGGTTCTCAAAGGCAACGTGCAGGATCCTGGCCGGGAGTTCGACGAAGAAGCGCAGCAAACCCCTCACCACGATGGCGTTCAGGAGCATTACCCACGCGCCAACGTGCTGTCGGGCATTCATGCGCTGAACAGCATCACGGTGAATGACATCCTGATTCCGCGCAGCGAAGTGGACGGCGTCAACCTTGACGACACCATCGAGCTGATCATCGAGCGCCTGATCATATCCCGCCACACCCGCCTGCCGGTGTTTCACAACGACATCAATCAGGTGCAGGGCATTATCAACACCCGCGACATCAGCCACTTGCTGCCCAAGGGCGCACTGACCAAGGAACAGCTTTTGTCGGTTTGCTATGAACCGTATTTCGTCCCGGAAAGTACCCCGCTGCAGTTGCAGCTGCTCAATTTCCACAAGCAGCAGCGCCGTCTGGGCGTGGTGGTCGACGAATATGGCGAAGTGCTGGGCATCGTCACGCTCGAGGATATTCTTGAGGAAATCGTCGGCGAGTTCGAAAGCGAGCAGACCCTGGACAATCCGCATATCAAACGCCAGGAAGACGGCCGCCTGGAAGTGGAAGGCGCCGCCTCCATTCGCGATTTGAACAAGAGCCTGGGCTGGCACCTGCCATCCGACGGCCCGAAAACCCTGAACGGACTGGTCACCGAGGCGCTGGAAACCATTCCCGAAGCACCGGTCTGCCTGAAGATAGGCCCATACCGGCTGGAAATTCTGGAAACCGAAGACAACCGTGTCACGCGCGTGGCCATGTGGCAGAACGCGCCGAGCCTGGTGTTCAAGTAAAGAACGATTCAGCGCCGTGTAAGCACTTGTTTCAAATCCGGTCCGCTTCCTATAATCGAGACGCTTATCCAGCCCGGCAGTCGTTGTGCTACCCGCACGTCAGACGATCAGCCTGTAGCCTGAACACTTCAATTTCTCTGGCCCGCGCCCTTACCCATGAGCGCGGCCATTGCCCTCCCGCCCAACCGGGCTACGCTGCTCAGCGCTGCGCCATAATGACGTAACAATCACAATAACGAAGACTTGCCGCCGCGCATGCCGTGTCGACAGGCAAGATGACCGTCAGGGATAACAGCATGACCAGCACCTCAGCCGCTCACGAAGACACCGCAGCCGCGCCGCCTGCCAACTCTGCGACCCGCGTCGCCACGGCCAGCTTCATCGGCACCGCCATCGAGTTCTATGATTTCTACGTCTACGCCACGGCGGCCGCACTGGTAATCGGCCCGGTCTTCTTTCCTCAAACGTCCGGCACCGCACAGATGCTGTCGTCATTTCTGACCTTCGGCATCGCTTTCCTCGCACGCCCACTGGGCTCGGCACTGTTCGGCCACTTTGGTGACCGTATCGGCCGTAAATCGACACTGGTCGCGTCGCTGTTGTTGATGGGCATCTGCACCACGCTCATTGGCGTGCTGCCGGGATACGCAACCATCGGTGCCTGGGCGCCGATCCTGTTATGCGTACTGCGCTTCGGTCAGGGGCTCGGCCTGGGGGGCGAATGGGGCGGCGCGGCGCTACTGGCGACGGAAAACGCCCCCAAGGGCAAGCGCGCCTGGTTCGGTATGTTCCCGCAACTGGGCCCTTCGATCGGCTTCCTTGCCGCCAACGGACTGTTCCTGACGCTGGCCATGACCCTGAGCGACGAGCAGTTCCGTGCCTGGGGCTGGCGGATTCCGTTTCTGCTCAGCGCCCTGCTGGTCATGGTCGGCCTGTACGTACGCCTGAAGCTGGAGGAAACCCCCGTCTTTGCCGAGGCCATGGCGAGCCACAAGCGAGTCGGAATGCCCATCGTGGAAACATTCCGCGATCACTGGAAGCCCGTGCTGCTGGGTGCTGCCTCAATGGTGGTGTGCTATGCACTGTTCTATATCTCGACCGTGTTTTCGCTGAGTTACGGCGTCTCGACACTCGGTTATACCCGAGAGACCTTTCTGGGACTGCTGTGCTTTGCAGTGTTGTTCATGGCTGCCGCCACCCCTCTGGCCGCGCTGGCCAGCGACCGTTTCGGACGCAAACCGGTCCTGCTGGTCGGTGGTGTGCTGGCAATTCTGTCGGGCTTCGCCATGGAACCGCTTCTGACCCACGGCACCACATGGGGCGTGGCGTTATTTCTGTGCGTTGAGCTGTTCCTGATGGGCATCACCTTCGCACCGATGGGCGCGCTGCTGCCGGAGCTGTTTCCGACGCAAGTGCGTTATACAGGCGCGTCGGCGGCCTACAACCTGGGCGGAATCGTCGGGGCTTCGGTTGCACCCGTCTTCGCACAGAAACTGGTGGCGATGGGCGGACTGAGCTGGGTGGGCGGGTATGTTTCGGCAGCAGCGCTGATCAGCGTGCTGGCAGTGCTGTGCCTGAAGGAAACACGCCATGAGGACTTGAATCGGGTGGGTTGAACACATTCACAATCAACCCTGATCGTGCCCATGGGCACGATCAGGGACAATGTTACAACTCGACCTTGACCGCCTGCGATGCGCGGGTGGCCTTGGCGCGAGCGGCCTCGATGGACTCATCACGCGCAAGCGCTACGCCCATGCGGCGCTGACCGTTGACTTCCGGCTTGCCGAACAGACGCAAGGCTGTATCCGGCTCGGCCAGTGCAGCACCGAGGTTGGAGAACGCGGTCTGCGTCGACTGGCCTTCAACCAGAATCACTGCGGAGGCCGAAGGGCCGAACTGACGGATCAACGGAACCGGCAGGCCCAGGATGGCGCGGGCGTGCAAGGCGAACTGCGACAGGTCCTGGGAAATCAGTGTTACCAGACCGGTGTCATGCGGACGCGGCGACACTTCGCTGAACCACACCTGATCACCCTTGATAAACAGTTCAACACCGAAGATGCCGCGACCGCCCAGTGCCTCGGTCACAGCCTTGGCCACCCGCTCGGACTCGTCCAGCGCTGCCGGGCTCATGGCCTGTGGCTGCCAGGATTCCTGGTAGTCGCCCTTCTCCTGACGATGGCCGACCGGCGCACAGAACGTGGTGCCGCCCACATGGCGCACGGTCAGCAGCGTGATTTCGTAATCGAAGTCGATGAACCCCTCGACGATCACGCGACCTTTACCGGCACGACCGCCTTCCTGCGCGTAATCCCACGCCTTCTGGACGTCGTCGGCGCTTTTGAGCAGGCTCTGGCCTTTGCCCGACGAACTCATGACCGGCTTGACCACACACGGGAAGCCCAGATCCTCTACCGCCTTGCTGTAGGCCTCGAAGGTGTCGGCAAAGTGGTAAGGGGAAGTGGGCAGCTTCAACTCTTCAGCGGCCAGACGACGAATGCCTTCGCGGTTCATGGTCAGTTGCGCAGCACGAGCGGTCGGGATGACGGTGAAACCTTCGGCTTCCAGCTCGACCAGCGTAGCGGTGGCAATGGCCTCGATTTCCGGAACGATGAAATGCGGCTTCTCGGCCTCGATCACTGCGCGCAGCGCTGCGCCGTCGAGCATATTGACCACGTGGCTGCGGTGCGCGACCTGCATGGCCGGCGCGTTGGCATAGCGGTCGACCGCGATCACTTCGACGCCCAGGCGTTGCAGCTCGATCACGACTTCCTTGCCCAGCTCGCCGCTGCCGCAGAACAGTACGCGCGTCGCAGTAGGCGACAGTGGAGTTCCGATTTGAGTCATCTCAGGTCCTCGTGGAGCAGATATCGAGGGCAGCCCGCCGTGTGCGAGCGACCGCTGTGGAGAAAGGCGCGCAATTTACCATGAAGCCCCTGCGAATGGGGGCTCAACCCGGACAGGCGTTGTTGCGTGCCCGCCAGGCCATGATCATCCAGACGGCCGTCACCCCGGCAAACTTGGAGAGCAGCGCGGTCAGAATCACTGGCGTTGTCAGGGCATCGATCATGCCGAAGAAGATAAAGGTGTCCAGCGGGATGCTCAGCGCCGAGCTGATCCACAGACGGTCACGCAAGGGTCGCCTGGTGATGCTGAACACCAGCCAGTCGATGCACTCCGATACCGCAAATGCCGTGGCACTGGCCAGGGCAATGGTCGGATCGCTGGTGACATAGGAAAGCACCAGCGCCGCCAGCATGGCGAGAATCGCGCCATGGCCGAACCGGATCTGCACCATGTCGCGCAGCACAAACACCAGCCCGCCCCAGGCCGACCAGATGATGTCCAGATGCGGAGCGCTGGAAAACGCGAAGTTGATCAGCACGACGCTGCCGATGTAGGCGATCAGAAAAAGCATGGCGGTACTGCTGCCTGAAAAAATGGGGCCAATGTTAGCAGCCGCGGACGCAGCGGTGGGAAGGGTTACGGGCTGCTCCTCGTTCCTTGCCAGGCCCTCAGCCCTTGCCACCCAGCGTCCACATCATCCCGCTGGCCCTGGCGCGGTCATCACACAGACCCAGCACAACACGACGCTCGTCATTGCTCATGCGACTCCAGCGGGTGATTTCGCTGACGGTGCGCTGGCAGCCGGTGCAGATATCGTCTTCGTCCAGCGCGCAGATGCTGACGCAGGGTGAACGGACCGGCTTCTCGACTATCGATTCAGTGCTCATCAATCTTCCTGCACCGCCAGGTCGCGGGCGTAGCGTTGGGCGTTGTGGACGTAATGGGCGGCGCTGGCTTCGAGCATCTTCATCTGCACATCGGTCAATTCGCGGACGATTTTACCCGGCGAGCCCATTACCAGCGAGCCATCGAGAATGACCTTACCCTCGCCGATCAGCGAATTGGCGCCGATGATGCAGTATTTCCCGATTTTTGCCCCATTGAGGATGACCGCGTTGATACCAATCAGGCTGTAATCGTCAACACTGCAGCCGTGCAGCATCGCGTTATGGCCAATGGTCACGCCCTTGCCGATGGTCAGCGGCGAACCCATGTCGGTGTGCATCACCGTGCCATCCTGCACGTTGCTGTTCTCGCCGATATGAATCAGCTCGTTGTCGCCGCGCAGTACAGCGTTGAACCACACGCTGGCACCGGCCTGCAGCCTGACCTTGCCGATCAGCACCGCATTGGGCGCGACCCAGCTTTGCGGATCGATCTGGACGCGGGACTCTCCCAGTCGGTATTTCATGCGGTTTCCTCAGGCTGGCCACGCTCTTGGCCATGACTCTTTATGGATGACACACCGTTCAGGTAGTGGAGCGCTCGGGCGGATGATGCAGGCTGATCTGCGTGCCGTACATCACATTGACCAGCTCGACGATCATGATCGCGGTCAGCCCCCAGATCTTGTACTCGCCATAACGATAGCTGGGGACGTACCAACTGCGCCCTTCGTAGTCGATTCGGTGCGTATGTTCGCGGGTGTCCTGACGAAAGAACTCCAGCGGTACGCTGAAGACAGCGGCGATTTCACCATCATTGGGCCGGTACTCGACGAAATCGGGAATCACCCCTACGTACGGTGTGACCTTGATGCCGTGCTTGGAGATCAGCGGGCTCAATGGCCCGACGATTTCCACCAGACCGGGCGGCAGGCCGATCTCTTCTTCGGCCTCGCGCAACGCCGTGAAAATCAGGTCCGGGTCTTCGGGATCGCGCCGTCCGCCGGGAAATGCGACCTCGCCACCATGGGTCGAAAGCCCGCTGGCGCGCAGAGTCAGGATCAACTCCGGCTCGTCACTGCGGGTGACAGGCACCAGCACTGCGGCCTCGGGAAAGAAGCGATCCGTCTCAAGGGTGTCCGGCGTATGACTGACTACACGGCGAAGTAGCTCATCCAGCATGGCAAATCTCGATCTGTTGCTTACCTGGCACTATGCACCAAAGCAGCGAAGTGCCCAAGCCCTTGTAGGACAAGTCGCCCCACATAGACGCTTGCTCATGGGCGGCGGGACAAGCCAAGATAGCGCCTGCATTCACTATCGACCGACACCATGAAATTTTGCAGCCAGTGCGGCAACCCCGTCATCCAGCGCATCCCCGAAGGCGACAGCCGCCTGCGGTATGTCTGTGAGCATTGCCACACCATTCATTATCAGAACCCCAACATCGTCGCGGGCTGCCTGGTGACCCTGGGCGACAAGGTATTGCTGTGCCGTCGCGCCATCGAGCCGCGCCTGGGTTTCTGGACATTGCCAGCAGGGTTCATGGAGAACGGCGAGACCATTGAGCAGGCCGCACGGCGCGAAACGGTCGAAGAAGCGTGTGCGACCCTGCGGGAGCTGCATTTGTACTCAGTGATTGATGTGCCACACATCAATCAGGTGCATGTGTTCTACCGCGCAGAGATGGCAACCGAGGACTTCGCCGCCGGTATCGAGAGCCTTGAAGTGCAATTATTCGAAGAAGCCGACATTCCCTGGCAAGACCTGGCTTTCATGACGGTCAGGCGTACCCTAGAATGCTTCTTCGCGGATCGGCGTCGGCAGGTTTACCCGGTTCATACCAGTGCCCTCCCCCCGTCACGTCCAATGCAGGTTTCTTAATTCGGCTTCGCAATCGAGATTGGCTCTCTTGAGCCCTCAGGGAAATGGTAATGCGCTGGTTGCTCGCTTTCGTCTGCATGTTGTTCGTCCCGCTGTCCCAGGCTGCTTTCACTCAGACCATCGTGCCCAAGGGCAGCGAACAGAAGATCATCAACAATAAGGTGATCAACACCGAAAGCATTGCCGACAAGAAAATCGACAAGGTGCTGGTGCTCAAGTCAGTGCGTCAGTTGCAACTGATCAGTGGCGGTGAGGCACTCAAGACCTATCGCATATCGCTGGGCAAGAACCCCAAGGGCACCAAACTTCAGGAAGGCGACCAGCGAACGCCTGAGGGTTTCTACTGGCTCGACTGGCGTCAGCCAAGCGGCAACTATAACCTCTCGATGCACATCTCCTACCCGAACATTTCGGACTCGGCACGTGCACGTCGCGAAGGCGTGAAACCGGGCAGCATGATCATGATTCACGGCACGCCAGTGGATGAAGAGTACCCGGAATGGTATTTCCACACCCTGGACTGGACCAACGGCTGTATCGCGCTGAAGAACAACGACATGCGCGAGATATGGGATCTGGTGAAAGACGGGACGATGATCGAGATAAGGCCTTAGACAAGCCAGACAGGCTCGCTGCCATCTAAAAATCGAACGCGGAGCGCCCCATTCGGGCTGACACACAGGTATTTCAGCGACAGAACCTAGAAATCTTCCAGCCGCCACACTTCATAAGCCGGCGTTTCGTAAGGGTGGCTCTGCTTGAGCGCCACGACCGCCTGCTGAATCAGCTCATCGGCCACGACCAGCTCGACCTTCCACTCCTGCACCTGTTCAACCACGCCGCCCTGCCCGATAAATGGCTGACTGCCATCCAGCGGGCGGAACTGACCGTGGCCGAGCACTTGCCAGCAGCACTGGTCATAAGCGCCGATTCGCCCTGCACCCGCAGCGAATACGGCGCTCTTGACCTCGTCCACATGGCTCGGCGGAACAAAGAAGGCAAGCTTGTACATGTTCCGCCAGCCCGCCTCAGTTGACCCAGGCGCGGGCGTTACGGAACATGCGCATCCACGCGCCATCTTCGTTCCAGTCCTCAGGACGCCACGAGTTCTGCACGGCGCGGAACACACGCTCAGGGTGCGGCATCATGATGGTGACGCGACCGTCGAGGGTGGTCAGACCACCGATACCGCGCGGCGAACCGTTCGGGTTGGCCGGGTAGGTTTCGGTGACCTTGCCATGGTTGTCCACGAAACGCAGCGCGACCGTTCCGGACACATCAGCTTCCAGCAGTGCGTCAGCATTGCGGAATTCCGCGTGGCCCTCGCCGTGAGCGATGGCGATCGGCATGCGCGAACCGGCCATCCCCTGCAGGAAGATCGACGGCGATTCCTGGATCTGCACCATCGCAACGCGTGCTTCGAACTGCTCGGAGCGGTTACGGACGAAGTGCGGCCAGAACTCGCTGCCTGGAATCAGTTCGTGCAGGTTGGACAGCATCTGGCAACCGTTGCACACGCCCAGGGTGAAGCTGTCGGTACGCTCGAAGAAGCTCTGGAACGCATCGCGGGCACGGCTGTTGAACAGCGCCGATTTGGCCCAGCCCTCACCGGCACCCAGTACGTCACCGTAAGAGAAGCCACCACAGGCAACCATGCCCTTGAAGTCGTTCAGATCGACACGACCGGCCAGAATGTCGCTCATGTGCACATCGATGGCATTGAAGCCTGCGCGATCAAACGCAGCGGCCATTTCGACCTGACCATTGACGCCTTGCTCACGCAGCACAGCCACCTGAGGACGCACACCGGTCTTGATGTAAGGCGCGGCGATGTCCTCGTTGACGTCGAAGCCCAGCTTGACGGTCAGGCCTGGATTATCTTCTTCCAGCAGTGCGTCGAATTCCTGATCGGCGCATTCGGCGTTGTCGCGAAGGCGCTGGATCTGGTAGCTGGTCTCGGCCCACTGACGCTGCAGCAGACGGCGTTGCCCCATGAATACCGGCTCGCCCGCGAAGCTGATGACGACTTCATCGTTGTTCACCGGCTGGCCGATGACCGACACACAATCTGCCAGACCGGCCGCGCTGAACTGAGCCAGCACCAGCGGCGTGGCGTCCTGACGAACCTGGATGACTGCCCCCAGCTCTTCGTTGAACAGAATCTCGTTCAGTTCGGAAGCGTTGTCAGCCAGACCGTCGAGGTGCAGTTTCAGGCCGCAATGACCGGCAAAGGCCATTTCCAGAGTGCTGACCAACAGGCCACCGTCGGAACGGTCGTGGTAAGACAGGATGTGGCCGTCGGCATTCAGACCCTGAACCACGGCGAAGAACGCCTTGAGGTCTTCAGCGTCATCGACGTCCGGGGCCAGGCGGCCCAGCTTGCCGTGAGTCTGGGCAAGAATGGACGCGCCCATGCGGTTCTGACCACGACCCAGATCGATCAGGATCAGATCAGTGATGCCCTTGTCCATGCGCAGCTCTGGAGTCAGGGTCTTGCGAATATCCACCACAGGCGCGAAGCCGGTCACGATCAGCGACAACGGCGAAGTCACACTCTTCTCTTCGCTGTCGTCGCTCCAGCGGGTCTTCATGGACATGGAGTCCTTGCCCACCGGAATGGTCAGGCCCAGCTCGGGGCACAGCTCCATACCCACCGCTTTCACGGTGTCGTACAAACGTGCGTCTTCACCAGGGTGACCGGCCGCCGACATCCAGTTGGCCGACAGTTTGATGTCGGACAGCTTCTCGATGCGCGAGGCAGCAATGTTGGTCAGGGTTTCGCCGATGGCCATGCGGCCCGATGCCGGAGCATCCAGCAACGCCAGCGGAGTCCGCTCGCCCATGGCCATCGCTTCGCCGGTGTTGACGTCGAAGCTGGTGGCAGTCACGGCGCAGTCAGCGACAGGAACCTGCCACGGACCGACCATCTGATCGCGAGCCACAAGGCCTGTGATGCTGCGGTCGCCGATGGTGATCAAAAAGCTCTTGCTGGCAACCGCCGGATGACGCAGAACGCGTTGAACGCTTTCTTCGATATCCAGCGTGCTCGGGTCGAAATCGTCGCCCATCTCGGCTTCACGCTCGACCGAACGGTGCATGCGCGGTGCCTTGCCCAGCAACACTTCCAGCGGCATGTCCACCGGGTTGTTGCCGAAATGGCTGTCGGTCACGGTCAGTTGTGGCTCGGCAGTCGCTTCGCCCACCACGGCGAACGGGCAGCGCTCGCGCTCGCAGATCGCCTTGAAGCGTTCGAAGTCTTCAACGCCGACGGCCAGAACGTAACGCTCCTGGGATTCGTTGCTCCAGATTTCCAGCGGGGCCATGCCCGGCTCGTCGTTTGGCACGTTGCGCAGTTCGAAACGACCGCCACGACCGCCATCGTTGACCAGCTCAGGGAAGGCGTTGGAAAGACCACCGGCACCCACGTCATGGATGAAGCTGATCGGGTTACGGTCACCCAGCTGCCAGCAACGGTCGATGACCTCTTGGCAACGACGCTCCATTTCAGGGTTTTCACGCTGAACCGAAGCAAAATCCAGATCGGCAGAACTGGTGCCGGTCGCCATCGATGAAGCAGCACCGCCGCCCAGACCGATCAGCATGGCCGGACCGCCCAGCACGATCAGCTTGGAACCGACCGTGATCTCGCCCTTCTGGACATGGTCTTCGCGAATGTTGCCCATACCGCCAGCCAGCATGATCGGCTTGTGGTAACCGCGGACTTCATCACCGTGCGGTGTGGTAATGGATTGCTCGAAGGTACGGAAGTAACCGGTCAACGCCGGACGGCCGAACTCGTTGTTGAACGCCGCGCCACCCAGCGGGCCTTCAATCATGATGTCCAGCGCGGTCACGATGCGCTCGGGCTTGCCGTAAGGCTTCTCCCAGGGTTGCACGAAGCCCGGAATCTGCAGGTTGGAAACGGTGAAACCCGTGAGGCCAGCCTTTGGCTTGGCGCCGCGACCGGTTGCACCTTCGTCGCGGATCTCGCCGCCGGAACCGGTCGATGCGCCAGGGAACGGAGCAATCGCGGTCGGGTGGTTGTGCGTCTCGACCTTCATCAGAATGTGCACCGGCTCCTGCACCGCGCCGTACTGGCGGGTTTCCGGATCGGGGAAGAAGCGACCGGCGACGTTGCCGACGATCACCGAAGCGTTGTCCTTATAAGCAGACAGGACGCCTTCGCTGTGCATCTGATAGGTGTTCTTGATCATGCCGAACAGGCTTTTTTCCTGGCTCTGGCCGTCGATGTCCCAACTGGCGTTGAAAATCTTGTGGCGGCAGTGCTCAGAGTTGGCCTGGGCAAACATCATCAGTTCGATGTCATGCGGGTTGCGACCCAACCCGTTGAAGCTGGTGACCAGATAGTCGATTTCGTCCTCGGCCAGGGCCAGACCCAGCTCGACGTTGGCCTTCTCCAGCGCAGCGCGACCGCCACCCAGGATATCAATGGCCGTCAACGGCTTGGGCTGAGCATGGCTGAACAGACCGGCGGCCTGTTCATGGTCGCCCAGAACCAGTTGAGTCATGCGGTCGTGCAGGCTGTCAGCGATGGACTGAGCCTCGGCCTCGCTGAACTGGCCTTCTACATAAAAGGCAATCCCGCGCTCGATGCGCTGAATCTTCGCCAGGCCGCAGTTGCGAGCGATATCGCTGGCCTTGCTCGACCATGGCGAAATGGTGCCAAACCGTGGCAACACCAGAAACAGGCGGCCACTCGGCTCTTGAACCGGCACGCTTGGGCCGTATTTCAGGAGACGGTCGAGAACCTGCTGTTCTTCGCTGGACAGAGCGTCAGTGACGTCGGCGAAGTGAGCGAATTCAGCGTACAAGCCACTGACAGCTGAAACTTTTTGTTTCAGTTGTTCTAGTAATTTGCTGTGGCGGAAGGCAGAAAGGGCAGGAGCACCGCGCAGGATCAACATCTTCGGGACAGCCTCGGGAAGGGGGTGTGCTTTGAGGCCGCGTATTCTAGCCTAAACTGGGACGTTGATCACCCAAAACGGCAGCATTCCATGCGCCCGAATGTCACGCCACCGTCGAAAACGCGACAAATGCTATCAAAATGCCGTTGCCTATCAGACGCAAGCATCGCTGTCGAGATATGGCGCCCGGTGCGCTTTGCGTATACTGCACCGATGTTCTTCAGACCCGATTTCCGCACTCGTTGCGCCAAGTGGCTCATCGCAACCGGACTCCTCCTGATGCTCAGCGCCTGTGTGGATAAACCCAACACACTGGAGCGAGTCAAGGAGGACGGCGTGCTGCGCGTGGTCACCCGCAACAGTCCGGCCACCTACTTCCAGGATCGCAACGGTGAAACCGGCTTCGAATACGAGCTGGTGAAGCGCTTTGCCGAAGATCTGGGCGTGGAATTGAAGATCGAAACCGCCGACAACCTGGACGATCTTTTCGACCAGATGAACAAGCCGGGAGGCCCGGTATTGGGCGCCGCCGGTCTGATCGACACGGAAAAGCGCAGGCAGCAGGCCCGTTTCTCCCACTCTTACCTCGAAGTCACGCCGCAGGTCGTCTACCGCAACGGCCAGTCACGCCCGACCGATGCGGGTGATCTGGTCGGCAAACGTATCGTCGTGCTCAAAGGCAGCAGCCATGCCGAGCAGCTCGCCGCGTTGAAAGTGCAGAATCCAGGCATTGAATACGAAGAATCCGACGCGGTAGAAGTCGTCGATCTGCTGCGCATGGTCGATGAAGGCCAGATCGACCTCACGCTGGTCGATTCCAACGAACTGGCGATGAACCAGGTCTACTTCCCCAATGTGCGCGTCGCGTTCGACCTGGGCGAAGCCCGCGAGCAGCGCTGGGCTGTCGGTCCTGGCGAAGACAACAGCCTGCTCAACGAAATAAACGCTTATCTGGACAAGGTCGAAAAGAACGGCACCCTGCAGCGCCTGAAAGACCGCTATTACGGCCATGTCGACGTTCTTGGCTATGTCGGTGCGTATACCTTCGCCCAGCATTTGCAGGAACGCCTGCCAAAGTACGAGAAGCATTTCCAGACGTCCGCCAAGAAAGAACAGGTGGACTGGCGCCTGCTGGCAGCCATCGGCTATCAGGAATCCATGTGGCAGCCGGCCGTAACCTCCAAGACCGGCGTGCGCGGCCTGATGATGCTGACCCAGAACACCGCGCAGGCCATGGGCGTGACCAACCGGCTGGACGCTCGACAAAGCATTCAGGGCGGAGCCAAGTACTTTGCCTACGTGAAGGAACAACTGGATGACAAGATAGAAGAGCCAGATCGCACCTGGCTGGCTCTTGCGTCCTACAACGTGGGCAGCGGCCATCTGGAAGATGCGCGTAAACTCGCGGAAAACGAGGGCCTGAACCCCAATAAATGGCTCGACGTGAAAAAAATGCTGCCGCGCCTCTCGCAGAAAAAGTGGTACAGCAAAACACGTTACGGTTATGCCCGTGGCGGCGAACCGGTGCATTTCGTTGCCAACATCCGGCGTTATTACGACATCCTGACCTGGGTCACGCAGCCGCAGCTGGAAGGCAATCAGGTCGCAGAGGGCAATCTGCATGTGCCCGGTGTAGACAAAACCAAACCCACATCAGACTCAACGCCCGAACCTGCCGCCAGCGACGACAAGAGCGCGCTCTAAGCCTTACCTTTCTGCGCATCCTTGGCAGCACGTCGCATCCTGAAGAACTCGCTCAGCATCACACCACACTCCTCGCCCAGCACGCCGCCTTCAACCAGCACGCGATGGTTGAGAAACGCCTGGCTGAAAAACTGCCCCTGGCTCTGCACGATGCCCGCCTTGGGCTCAAGCGCGCCGTAGACCACGCGTGCCACGCGGGAATGCACGATCAGGCCCGCGCACATGCTGCACGGCTCAAGCGTCACATACAGCGTGCTGCCGGGCAGACGATAGTTGTCCACGGTTTTGGCAGCATCCCTGATGGCAACCATTTCGGCATGGGCACTGGGGTCGCTGCCACTGATCGGACAGTTATAACCACGGCCGATGATCTCGCCGTTCTGCACCACGACTGCACCTACCGGCACCTCGCCCAACAAGGCACCTTGTGCAGCGAGCGCCAGCGCCTCGCGCATGAAGTACTGGTCGTTGCTGCGGTCGATGATTTGCGGCTGCCTCATCACGACACCTCGATGGCGGCCATTAGACCGGTTTCCATGTGGTCGATCACGTGGCAGTGAAACATCCACACGCCAGGGTTATCGGCGACCAGAGCCACCCGTGCCCGCTCGTTGCGACCCAGCAGGAAAGTATCGGTAAAGTAAGGGATGATCTTGCGTCGATTGGACGCGATCACCTTGAAACTCATGCCATGCAGGTGAATAGGGTGCTGGTACTGGGTCATGTTCTTCAATTCGAAAATATAACTCTGACCCAGCTTCAGTTTGGCAATCGGCCGATCCGCACAGGTCTTGTCGGTGATGTCCCAGGCTTCGCCGTTGATCTGCCACAGGCTCGGCGGCTTGCCGTTATCGGTGTTGGCCGACACCGAACCCACCCACTCGACATTGAAATTGATCTTCTCGGCGTTCTCCAGATCCGGCTCAGCGACCGGATTGGCCGGCAACTCCGGCGGCCATTCGCCCGGCGCGTCATGATTGGCGACCGAACGAAACGTACCCAGCCGCACCGGTCCGTTGCGCAGCGAGATCTCTTCGCCAGCCACTGGAGCCTTGATCGCCAGACAGATCCGCATGCCAGGCCCAAGCCAGTATTCATCGCCAAACGGACGCGGCGTCACCGGATTGCCATCCAGCGCATAAATCTGCGCCTCGGCATCTGGCAGATTGAGGCGATAGGTCACGGTATTGTCGAGATTGAGCAGCCGCACGCGGGTAATCTGCCCGGCGGGCAACTCGATGACCGCCTGCGGAATTCCGTTCAACGTCGACAGCCGCCCCGCCGTCCCCTCGCGCGCGGCCTCGCGCAACACGCTGAACTCGGTGAACGCGCCCTCTTCGTCCACGTGCCAGCTTTTCAGACTGACCGTGCGCTCGTGCCTGAAACCGGTCGGCTCGCGCTCTTCAACGATCAACGGCCCGACCAGCCCACGCCCCAGCTCTTCGCTGCTGCTGACGTGCGGGTGATACCAGTAGCTGCCGGCGTCCGGCACCCGGAACTTGTAATCGAAATACTCACCCGGCTTGACCGGCAACTGCGAAACATACGGCACACCGTCCATCTCCAGCGGCAACCGAATGCCATGCCAGTGAATGGTCGTCTCGACAGGCAACTGATTGATGAACCGCAACCGCAACCACTCACCCTGCCGCACCCGCAACTCCGTCCCCGGCGCAGAACCACCGAACGCCCAGGCAGGCGTCTTGTGGCCGGGCACCAGTTCAACATCCAGCGGCGCGGCAATCAGCACGTAATCCGAACCGGCTTCCGACTCCCTGCGCCCCAGCCAGTACCGCGAAGCCCCACCTGCACCCAGACCGACCACGGCAAGGCCAGCGATACCTGTGAGGAGTTGGCGACGGGTGAAGGACATAAAGCGAAGACCTCGAAACGACTGCGGGAGCGCGTCCGGAGGGCCGGCGCGCGGGGGCGAATACGATACACCTGCATTTGGGGAAAGATAAGGGCGAAAAGCGGCTTGGGTCGCTCAGGCCTTAGCGGCAACACCTTGCAGACAGGTAAACCGGGCGATGACGGCTAGGCGCTGAGATAAGGTTCCAGCACCCGACCGGCCTTGGCCATCAACCGCGCATCAAGGTCAGGATTAGCGGGTTCATTTTCGACGAGCAGCATGATGCCCAGATAATGCTCCAGATGCAGGGTCATCACCCCACCCTCCACCGCCAGATCCCAATAGCGCTGATCCAACCCATCCGCTTTCACCAGCCACTCGCCACCCAACCCCTGCTCCAGCGTCGCGGCAATAGCATTGAATAGCGCCCAGTCAGAGACATCGGAAATATGCAGTTCCATGAAAGGCTCCTGGCCGGTGAGTGAATCGCCCCTGACTTTGTAGAGTGTTGAATGACTGTTTGGCCGTTAGTTTCCAGTAATAAGCCAACTGGCGTCACTGCACGATCGCAACGCCCATCTGAGTAACCTGTTAAAGTCCAATACTGTCAGGCACCGGGCATGGCTTTTGACTCAGTCAATATCCCGCATCATGCTAAGTAAGTACGGCGCTAGCCGATGCACGAAGCTGCCGGAAACTGCCAGGACCAAAACCAAAAATCGGGTAGCTCGGCGCTGCTGGCGTCGGCCACCCGGAACTGGGCCGAAGTATCCTGTGGTGCAAGCGCGCGGGCTCGGCAAATCAGCGGTTCAGATATGTCCACGCCTAACACATGACCGCCCGCACCTACGTGGTCAGCCAGCGCCAGACTCGACGCGCCCGCGCCACAGCCAACGTCAAGCACCTGCTCCCCCGTCGCGGGCGCGGCGGCTTCTATCGCCGCCTGGCCGAACGTCGCCATCATGGCGTCGAGCCGAACTTGATTGGCCGCCCAGTACTCCCCGCTTTGGCCATTCCAGTCAGCGACTGATAAGCATTTTGCTCTGTCATGACGTTTCCTCGTTCTGGAAAGAATCTACGCGCTCAAACCAGCATCGACTGCTGGGCGGAGATACCTGCCGTCGCTCCGTGCGATATCGCCAGAGTGACGGAGGCCATGAGAGGGTTCGCCAGGTCGCCTGCGGCGTAGATGCCTGGCACGCTGGTTTCGCGACGCTCGTCAACCTTAAGGGCAATGCCGAAGGGCGTATTAACGGTGGCGAGGCCCAGTGATTCATGCAGGCTTGCTGACGGCTTGTTGCGCGGATGCGCGAACAGGATGTCGACCGCGACATCGGGACTGGTACCGAGCTTGACGGTGGCACCATGACTCCCGTGCTGGACGATTTCGGTGATCCGAGCATCGATAACACGTACATGGCGGCGTGACAGATCGGCCTGGATGTCGGGCGGTATATCGTGACCATCGGCGAAAACCGTCAACGCGTCGGTCCAGTCGTGGTAAAGCCTGACATAGTTGTGCGACTGCGGGCCGGACCATACGAGGCCCCAATGCTGGTCGGCGACTTCAAAACCGTCGCAGTAGGGGCAGGGTACGATGGACGTGCCCCAATTTTCGGCAAAGCCTGGAACATTAGGCATCTGGTCGGCGACGCCATAGCTCAGAATCAGGCGGCGTGCCCTCAGGCTTTCGTTATCGTCAGTCAGGACGCAGAAATCGTCGATGGCACCAGACACTTCTTCGGCCCGGGCAACGACGAGCTTGACCGTGGGATAACGCACCAACTGATCCCGAGCCTCGGCCAAAATGTCCAGAGGCGGTTTGTGATCGTGGCCGAGCAACCCGTGCGAGTGGCCAGCAAATCGGTTGCGCGGCAGACCGGTATCGAGAACGATGACCTTGCGGCGGGCACGGCCAAGCTGCAAGGCGGCGGCGAGACCGGCAAAGCTGCCGCCAATGATAATGACGTCGTTCATGGTGATGGGCTCCGCGCTATGGCTGAAGGGACATTGGGTTGCATAATTAAGATACTGAAAGGTACCATAATTCAGCAATTAAGATACTGTCAAGTACTGGAATTTTATGACCGAAAGCAGTCAGAACCGGCGTGGCCGCCCCACCAACGAAACGCTTGGCGAGACCATCGTCACAGCAGCGTTTGACCTCTTCGTGGAATTGGGTTTTCAAGCTACGACCATGGACAAGGTCGCCCAGCGGGCGAAAATATCCAAGCTAAGCATCTATCGGCACTTCGAGAACAAGGAGGCGCTGTTCAGTGCAGCCATTGCGGCCCGCTGCCACCAATTTGCACCACAGGCCCTTTTTGAAGGCTGCGAGGGTTCGGCCGAAGACCAGCTCATGGCGGTGGGTTCATCCCTGCTTCGCACGCTGTTAAGCCCGGATGTCCGGAGTGTCGAAGCCATGATCATGGCCGACAAGACCAATCAAAAGGCACTAAGCCAGCGCCAATACGAAGTCGGCCCCGCCCATGTCATCGCCCGGATCGAGGCTCTGTTGCGTCAGTTACATGCGAAGGCAGTTTTGAACGTGCCCGACCCTCATCAGTCCGCTCGCTTGTTTGCCGCGCTTATCAAAGGATCCGACCTGTTGATTATCGCGCGCTTCAATGAGGCGAGAGCTGAAGACGACAACGAAATCGAATCCTACTGCCGATCTGCCGTGACCATGTTCATCGCTGCACACGGCGGCAACAAGCACGCAGATTGATCGGGGGCGCTAAGGGACATAGAGAATGTGATATCGCCGGAGCACAGTCGGATATTCAGCGGGCAGGATCGTCCCCTACTTCAGTTGGCATGAGGAGACTTCACAAAACGGGACAAAAACACAGGATCCCGATCAGACCTCAAAAACACTATGTATCTTGGGTATCGGACGCGGGCTGATGCGGGACGATGCAGCCACGCTCTCATATGCAAGAGACTGATAAACAGATCATGCGGACACTTGGGTCGCAGAGCATTCTCGATACCATGTCGGCACGCCTTAACCGGACAGGGTATCGATGTGGCTCGCTCACACAAATGCGATGCGAGCCACCAGGAATGCATTAACGATGTAGTAAAAACATCACTATCTGATCTTGTTTTTACAACAGAAACAGATAGTTGCGAATCAACCTTACTCCCGATCTATCATCAATTGACCAGAAATGTCCTTATTTTACGGGACATTTAGAGATGAAATAATAAAACAACCATGAAAAGTGCCATGACAAAGCCAGAGCCCGCTCAAGAGTCCGAGCTTGCCTCTCTCATGGCTGAGGCAGCCGATAGCTGAAGGTTTAGGATGACCCACTCATCCGCATCACCGTCACGAACAACCTCCGCCAGCAGTTCAGCCGCATAAGACGGATCGACCCGGAAAAGCTCGGCCATTGCCTCGTCGTGACTACGGTCTTTCATCAATCCCCCTTGTTCATGGATGCCCTTAGCCTTAAGAATAGCCTGCTCAGGCCACTAAAAATCCGACCGTTCCTGGCAGTACCGCTTGTCAGGACTCACAGAAACCGGCCAGAAGCAGTCAGTCAGAAACCCAGCGTGAGCCCGATTGCCGCCGCCCCCAGGCATCAACTGTTCAGCGGCACATACGACTTTATTCCTACTGGTCAATGGATATATCCACGTCCTTGTTCCCTCCGCGCCATTCGAGGGAGCGTCATACGTGGCTTTCCAGACATACTTACCCCAAAGTGTCGGCAGGAAAGGCCAAGACGACCCTTTTCGGGGTAATTCAGGTATCCAACCCTAATCGCCCTCAGTAAAGGCGCCTAGCAGCTTGCAACCGGCGCTTCTTAGTGGCAATTTGACTCACAGTCCGACATGTTCCCGCGCTCAGACGTAGGTGAAGCCATTCGGGTGGAAGCGTTAAATGGGGGAAACATGGCCTGATCGAAAATTCCGCCCGTCCAAAGTTGGCTTTACATAATCAGATGGACACACAAAAATTCGTGAAATTGGATAACCGCGCATTATAAAAGGAGTTAGACATGGCAGGCGGCGAAGTATCAGCTATAGCAGAAATGGCAAACCTTGTTGCCAACGATCTCGTAAAGTGGTTCAAGTGGACGAAGTTCCCACTGGCAGATCAAAATTTTAAATGCCTTAAAGTGGAAAAACACGCACCACCTCGCCGCAAAAAGAAAGGAGAAGAGAATAGTGACGTTGAAGTCGGCCAAGAACTGCCCGTAGAAACAAGCGGCGATGTAACGCCCAAGTCCCATAATCACCCTGTTGATGTAGTTCTCAGCTATGTGGATCCGTACACTGCAAAACGAGTGATGCTAAATACGGATCTAAAAAGTTACCAATCTGAATCCATATCAAAAACAATGGTGCGCAACGCATTAAAATCTCTAGGCAATACTATCGAATGCGCTCGGTCTAGCCCTGAATGGAAGTCGAGGTACAGTTTTACCGAAGACGCGGACATTCGAGGACTTCTGTTCGTCTACAATCACGATGGTGCTTACGACAAAAAATTCTTTGAAATATTCCGCAGCGTACCTGAAAGCAAAGGCCAGAAAGCGCAAGGGAAAATCGACATCAGCAACTTGCCTATAAGCAAAGGACAGCTTGTCCATATTATCGAACCCAAAACAATAAACTATATGCTCACGATAGTTAACGACTCTGCCAGTCTACATACCGAGGGGACGTTTCCGGAAACTGAGTATTTCTTTTATTATCCCGAATTGACGCTTCACAAAACAAAACTACCAAAAGAATCACGCCCCGCAACGATCGAGCTATTATCAGCGCCTTATTTAATAATTGAACATGGAGCAATTACGAAATACAACGAGAAAACCAAATCTTTGGAAAATCGGCATCAAGATGGATTCGTAGTCTATTACAATCGCTCTGGCGCCACCGTTAAAGAATTCATTTACTTACTTGACACATTGTCAAACTTTCAGATGCTTGACCGCGACTGCTCACTCAGACTGCGAATTGCCCATGACGCACCCGACCATTCACTGCGAAGCAATTTTGAGGCTGCAAAATTAATGTATGCCCAAGATTGGGGATTCGACCATTATAAAATCCAGAAACTTGATCGGATAGAACTAAAAATAGTTGAGGTGGCACAGAAAAAATTTTCCGCCACTGACGTCGGCTGGAGATGCTGAATGAAAACCGGGAATTTGTATAGCGTCAGTGACAAAGCGATCTTTGATGCGATTAATAACTCCAAGGTAACAAACCAAGAAATTTTTGACCTGTTCTTTTCTCGGGGAATATTAATATCCAAAGAAACCAAAAGAAAAGATTTGGCAGAATATTTTTCACGTTTGACGCACGGCTATCATGACTTTCAAATTCTCTATGAAACACTAGGTGGCAACTCTAGACGAGAAAAGTCTACTTCTTGCGAAATATCGAATACGGTTACCAGAGACGAACTAACAAACGCAGCCCAAGAACTTTGTAAAAAAATCAATGCTGAAGGGAACACAGCAGATAGCAACATACTTCCTAACGGCGACATTGAAATTGTTGTAAAATATACCAAACTTCACTTGGAGAAGAGCGAACTCCGTCAAACTGTCAACCGTGAAGCGGTCCTTATAGTTGAACCTCATAAAGACGGTTTCACTTTGCGAACGCCTCTTAATGAAGATGCCAACGGTTGGAAAGAGGATCTATTACAAGCGATCCAGGCAGAATCTTCAGCAGAAGTATCGTTCACAGAAATCTCTTTGGAGCACATTCAATCTCCGGTATTAAGAAGTGAATTTTTTACGACCTTGATTGATAAAATTGGGGACAACGTCCTTCACGACGTCACCGACGTATATGTTTACCACCCTAAAACAACTGACAAGATAGATCCTGAATTTTCACAGGATGATGACGATGAAATTGATTTTGGGGTTCATATTACTAAGGCTTCATTGAAAGGCGAAGGAGTACTTCAGTCAGAAGAACTTCATAGCCTCTACGAGAAAGGATTTTATATCTGGAAAATTGTATGGAGGTGTCAAAACCCACAAGTCGGCAGCGACATGATCGAATGTGAAGCTCAGTTTGCCAATCCAGCTGCATGCGTTGACTTTTCGTACATAGCCAAAGGTTCTTACAAATATAAGTCCATCGGGGTATACTCAACTGGGCGCACCGCATTGAGCTACACTGATGAAAAACATTTTCTCCAACAATTAGAAGCACGAGCACGTACAGTTGTAAATCAAGTCTCCGCTAAAGCCTCAGGAGTTACTCATGCTTAAGATAAAATATCTACGCATCAACCTTCCTGAAGAATTAGAGATATCCTACAACAAACTCTTAGGATTCCCCTTTGAACGTGATGGACAGGCTGGATTTGAAGGGATTTCATTCTCTTCGGAACACGTGGATCTGAAGTTCATAGAACGTATTATTACTAAGGAGAAAATTACTGATCCCTTCGGAAATACCCAAGAGTTAATTTCAACCAGGTATATCGTTACAGAGCTGTCTATTATAAGTTCCAACAAGGTTTATATTTTAGTCATTCGCAATCCATCACGCAGTGTAAACACACTGATCAAAAAGATGTCATCTGTAATCGGCCAGAATTTTTACGCTGCCGCAATCAATACAGACATCAAAAATTTTGGAAATTATCTCGCCACCAATCACAGCACTTTAGGTCTCACCTCTACCAAAGTTTTGGCATCGAACTTGGTTTTAGATAGTCATAGCACAGCCAATGTGGAACTGATCAGTGGTATAAATGCCCTTGATGACTTGCAGAAGCACTTTCCCCTACATAATACCCACATCGAACGTGCCCGTTTTACTTTGACCGATCATGGCAAAAGATCTCAGTTAGAAATAAAACATACCGGCACCATTGGTATTTCCGGCCACAAACATGAACTACTTGAAGAAATTATTACAGATTACGTTTGTGGCATTCATATTACCACCAGTTAAAACCAAATATCTATCCAATCAATTGCCACCTAAGAGACGCGCTTTGTAGCAATCCTCTTTGAACGGCAGCTATCGACCGATTCTGTTGAAAAAGTCGGCTTTGAATTCAAGTTAGAAACGTTCGCGCCTAAGGAAATCTAAATTTTTGGCAACAGGTTCAGGACTCGGATTTCACGCAGCAGCATGCTGCGGAGGTATTTTAATCCATCAATATTCGAGCGTTCTAGGAAAACCGACTTTTTCAATACAATCGCCCCAACGCAGTCGTTGAGCTAACGCGTGAAATGTCCACAATCGGTCATCGTACCCGTACGAAACTTTGGGCTAGTCAAGGCTGGAAAACACGCAACATTGATGGCAGAGTGCTGTCTTCGGATTTTACGAGGAAACGAGAATGTATCAGGAAATTTTAGCCCTTTTGAGTAGTGATGGGGCTGTGGCGACGGCCATTGGTGTACTAGTAGCAGTGATAATTAAGTCTATCTCCACTCTGAACCAGATCATAGAGTTTCACGACAAACACTTTATTGAAAAGCGTTATAAGCTATTGACAACTCTTACCTCTGCAATCCCTGCCAATAGTAAGCTCAAGAAATATATGGATGATTCGGTTGAGCAGGAAGTATTTCGGATCGTATCAGGTATAAGAGGTAGCTCTTTACGAATAGCTGCCCTGGTTAAGTTAGACAGCCTAGGGTACTGGAATCGAGAGCAAATTCGCAAGATAGCCAGATTTTTAGTAATCAAGCCTGGATCCTCAACACCATTCATCGAGATCACCAAGGCAGATAAATTTGGAGCTTGGTTTGGGTTGGTTGTGGCAATCTTTCTCCTCTTGGCTGGAGGTATTATTTCCATAGCATTGACAGTTAAGATTCCTCCTTTTGGATTCTTCATAGGTTTGATCCCTTTGACAGGAATGATTTGGGCAGGTGGTTTCTTCGCGGCGGATTATGGAGCTTATAGAAATGCACTTAACATCCAAAATTATCTTACGGATCATCCTGAAACATTTTCTACGCACACGGCCCAACAGTGATGTTCAGACGGTGATAATGGTAGTCGAAGATGAGTATTGAACCGCCACGGCAATCGTGGATAAGTTTCAGTGATCGAGTGAGCTGACTTCAGCCGTCGTCGGAGTTCTGCAAAGCGTCGATTTTTGTCCTCCATGACGGGCAAAAATCGGCCAATCATAGATTTCCAGTAGGGTGAGCTGCTGGCCTCATAAACGCACGACCTTCTTTGTGGTCTCGACCGATATTGCTGCTATCGCGCGCAACATAACCGGAGCGTTAGGACCATATAAAGCTTCCTCGGGCGTGATGCCCGCCTTTAGTGCGGGCACCCAAAGGCGAGCCTCGTAGGTGAGCCGCCCGAGTAACCAAATGACACGAACCCTAAAGCGATCTAAGGACGGCATTGACGAATAGAAGTTCTCAGGAAGACGCACGCCATCGCCCAACTGTTCCTCGAACGATTTCTGTTTTTTTTCAATTAATTCCGTCATCCTTTGTTCAAGTAGCTCAATATCCCACTTATGCGATAGATCATTACGAACTTTTCGGATGTGGTCAAACTCAACGAGTAGATCCTTGCTTAGCCAATCGAAGGCAAATGCCAGCTGTATCCGTTGTGAAAATCTTGCCAACGGGCCAAATCCGGACATGAGTGCGCTCCTTCCGCCAGGAACGCCTTCCGGGATTTCGCGCTGAAACATCTCCTTTAGTCGGTCATCCGCGTATGCAGCGGCAATCACCGGAATAACACGACTCTCTTCGGAAACCACTAAAGCGGCAACCTGTTCGAAAAGCTTTACTTCTGTCTCGAATGGAGAGGCTTGCTCGACGAAACTCTTAACTCGGTGCTCTCCGAAAGCTCGCGAATAATTTCGGTAAATCTGAAGCCCCCATTTTTCGCCCTCGCTGAGCTGCATGGCGGCGATATCCGGATCAAGTGTATTGTTCATAAATCCCAACTCGAAGATATAAAGCACTATTGTGGCATGTTTCTTCACTAGTGTCGTATGCCGCTGCGAAACACAGGACGCAGGTTTGTCGTTTGCATGAGAGATTGAAGTAGATCCGTATGGTGTAAGCCGAATACGAAATCGATACAGCGCGTCCACCGTTCCCTTCTGGCCGATTGCAGACTATCGCGAAGGGCTGCAATCAACCCGAAGTCAAAATTTAAGTATCAAAAACATCCTGAAAACTTCTGATTCGTGGAAATCGCCGAAAATAGGACGCTGGCAACATCTCAAAGAAACCTTCTTGAGCGACGTGTAGACCGCCTTCATCTTCCATTTTTCCACCAGTAACGAGACGGGTTTCCTCTTGATGAATCAGACGAACTAGGGCACGACCTCTTGAGCTGAGCGGTGCAATAAAGTGCGGGTGCATCTCACGATCTACCCAGTCGATGAGGCAGTCTGAGAGGTCAATGTGAGCTAATCCTTGCGCGACAAGGAATTTTACGAACCCGAATGCAAATTGGTGTTCCTGGTGCCCCATCCCCATTCCATATGGGGCTTTTGCTGCTTCAAGATTGTATTCTACCGAGTTGATAACCATGTCCATGCCATAATAAATGCTGCGGCATATATTTGTGAGGCCATGAACAAATAAGTCAAAATAGCTTAAAGGGAATGCCACCTCATTAGATTTCGTATCTATTAAGCATCGGAGAATTTCCGGAATTTCCGAGATGAAAGGTTGATCTAGAACGCCGGCGTTTTCAAAAAGTGCAATTGTATCTGTTTCTTCTAGATTATTTGACGACAACACTTCTATAAAGGCACTTTCCTCACGTGTGCTTCTAAGTAATTGTCGTGCATCTGCCCAATAGCTTTTATTGGTGTCCGGATCATGCAGAACGAGCAACACAGGAAGTGAAAATGATTCCCAGTAGTTTCTGTGCTTGCGTTCAGGATAAAATTTCCATCCATTCAAAGTAGGGTTTTTGAAATAGGATGGACCGGATTTTACTTGCACAGCAACTATCCGACCTGTAGCAAATCCCTCAGCGTTGACGAACTCGATATTTCCATCAATTCCCACATCCCCCGTACCCGTTTCACGCCAAATCTGATTTCTTCGAGCTGCATAATATTGGATAGCGGCAATGCCTAAGCGCTCTTGAGTGTACGTTGTGCCTGCTTTCGGCAAATCCATTGCAAGTCCTATACCTAATGTTCGCCCAATGAAGGCGATTGGATACTGAAAATAGCAAAAAACTGTTGCAGCGTCGCTGTCCGTTTCTGGCCGATAGCTGAATCGCACTAGGTTTCTCAGACGCTCCCAGACCTTAAATCAAGCTCTAATAAACGTCCGATGCTCATTCCTTTCAAAAAGCGGCCAGCAGGAGAAAAATGCACCATTTTGGCAACTTCCGGCACTGAATTGGATTGCACACGCCAGAGAGCTCCAGACGTCAGCCCTCACGCTTTCGAGAAAAAACGACAGCGCTCATTTTTTCCCGAATACCTGCTTGCAACTCACGAAACTCGACCATCATCCGCTCGACCTCGACTGAGCTTGCTCCCTGGCCGTTTTTCTCCGCAAGCCAGAGCTTCAACAAGCCAGCGACCCGTCCCAAGTCGCCGTTGATCTTGCCTAGGTTTTGTACGAAAAGTCGGTGTGAGTAGAATTCCGGCCATGATTGGCTGGAGGCCCGCATGGCAAAGCGTTACGAACTCTCCGACGTATCGTGGGAATTGATCAAGGATCTGGTTTCTCCTGAGCAGAAATAGGTCGCCCACGCAGTGATGATCGCCAAGTACTGCATGGGATCTTGTGGATCCTATGCTCAGGCGCTGCTTGGCGTGACCTGCCAGAGCGCTTTGGGCCTTGGTCGACGGTGTATCAACGTTTTCGTGACTGGCGCGACGACGGTACGTTTGATCGAATACTGGAGCGCTTGCACATTCGCCTGAACCGGGAAGGACTGATCGATCTGGACACCTGGATGATCGACTCTACAGCGGTACGTGCAACCCGAGCCTCTTCAGGCGCCGGGAAAAAGGGGGGCCTGAAGAACCGCTAGATCATGCATTGGGACGCAGTCGAGGTGGCCTTACAACCAAGATCCACATAGTCTGCGACGCCAATGGCGTTCCCTTGCGCTTCATCCTTTCGCCGGGGCAAGCCAGCGATATTGCCCATGCCCAGCCGCTGCTGAATCAAGTGCGAATTCCCGGTAAGCCCGGGCGACCGCGCAAGCGTAGTCGCTGGTTACTGGCTGACAAAGGCTATGACGCAGAACACCTGCGTCAGTACTGCGACCGTTACCGGATGCAGCCGGTAATCCCGCTGCGCGCCATGCCACGCAAACCCCGGCCTGGCTTGCCCCGACTCTTTGATCGTCCAAATTATCGACAGCGAAACATCATTGAGCGGATGTTTGGCTGGCTAAAAGAGAACCGCAGAATAGGGACTCGCTACGACAAGCTGGCCAGGAGCTTTGCAGCCATGGTCACGCTGGCCTGCAGCCTACGCTGTATGAGGCAATACTTTTCGTACAAAACCTAGATCAGCTACTGCCTTCAGATCGACGACCGAACGGATCGGATGGTGGAGAGCTCCCGTCCGCAGTAAAGCAGACAGGGAAAGCCCGGCGTTGCGGGCACGGCTTTCTATCTCAGCTTCCTCAACAGCAGTCACGCGAAACCGAAGCGTCCGGGCGCGGTTCAATCCCTCCTTTTTGGTATCGCTTTGTTTTGACATGGCTTCTCCTTTCTTGGATCGCGGCAGCGATTGTGGGCCTCGCAGAGCAAGATGCCGTCGAACCGCAGGTGAGTAAGGTCGCGGTGTTTGTAGAGGAGCGGCGAAGCCGTGTAGCTACAAACACATATCTTGCCGTCTCGTCGCAAGCAATTAAAGTAAATTTAAAAAGCAAGATCCACCACTTGCTTTAAATTATACTAAATCGTCTACCGTTGCGTTTAATTGCCTTGAGTTGCGTTAATTTTCCTTGAGTTGCATATAGTTGCGTTAAGTTTCTTTATTTTCCGCAGCCTCGTAATTGAGTGTTTTTTTCGGCTTCCATCCGTGCTAAAAACAACAGAATCAAAGGGAGGTAAGCCGATGCAAAGTGATAGCCTAAAGCCTATCAATAAAAGAGCTCGCCGCGCCGAGTTTTTCTCGATCAGAAAAGAGTTAGAATCGAAAATCCTGCTTGGCCACACCCTAAGAAAACTTTATACCGAATATTTGGATTGGTTTAGTTTTGGATATGTGCAGTTCACGCGATATGTCTCTCGCCACTGTAAGAAATCGCATTCATTTGTCATAACAGGCTCACACTGGGGACAAGAATAAGGAAATTATTTAAATCATTAACAGCAGTTATCATTTTTCTTTTCTCGGGGCAAAATGCTTTCGCTATTTACTGCGCAAACTGCTCTAAATTTTACCAGCAAATGTTCGAATATGCCGAGCAGGTCAACACAGCGCTGAACACCGCCGAGACATTACAGACGCAGATTCAGCAATATCAGAACATGGTTACTCAAGGCACCGGCTTGTCCAGCTCAATGTTCGGCAGCATAGCAGCCGACCTTAAAAACGTGGCCAACATCTACAATCGCTCGCAATCCCTAGGCCGCCAGATTCAGAATATGGACTCGCAGTTCAACACCGCTTTTCCTGGCTTTCAGTCCTACCTAAATCAAGCTGCAAACTCGGCGGAAGTACCGACGCGTGAGCGCTATCAGAAGTGGTCAGAGGCTCTAAATCGACTACCTTTGCTGGGCAGCAAGACTAACGCGAATTTGAACCGGCAAGTTTTGTTGTCCGTTCGGAGCGTGCAGCAAGCACAGCAGCAGAAATCTGATAAACGCTAATTAATACACGGCTTCAGAGATAATGCCGCTCAAATGCAGGATTTTTTGCCGCAACCTAAAACCGCCTCGCATATGCATTTGCTCCATGACGAATTTCAACAGCTAGAGAAAATCATAAGCTAGCTGGCTCCTACGATGTTTCGTGCAATCGCAAGAGCCGGATGACTGCTCTCCCACCGCTCTCCCGTTTGGTGTCTAACAGCAGCAGGCCAAATTGTATGGATGTCAATCAAGCAGTACCCGCGTTATCGCCGCTATCAAGACCTAAAACCAAATTCGTTGGAATGCGCGCTCCGTCGACGAAGGCCGCGCTGCCCCACCTACCTTACGGTCTGATCAAGATATTCCACCATAAAAGTTGCTCCCTGCTGAGTAAAGGCATGGAGCGACTATTCTTTTTCGCATTAGCTATGACCAGAAAATCACATTCGAGTGTCTACTCACTCGACGTTTACAGCTGACGACCTGTACATGTGACAGGGGCCAATGACACATATAAATTACCCTCCTCAGTCGGCCATGGAAACATGCCCACCGTCCACAAGAGACGCTCAACATGTTGTGAAAGCCTAAGGATGCTCTCGATTGTGAACTGGTCATCTGCATCATAGAGCCGTCGTAAATCGCGCCCAAAAAGCTCAATCCAATCGCGAAGCCCCTGGTTTTTCAAGTTTTCTGGAAGCGAGGATCCGGCGAACGACTCTTGCGAGGGAAGCCCATCTCGGTGCCCAAGCCATTCGGCTGCATGATCGAGTACTGAAGATATGTGCGTAAGGGCTACGTCTAGCAATTGGTCCATTGCTAGATCAACAAGGTATGTCTGCTTCGCGCATTGGATCGCTTGTTGTGCTGAGGACAAGCTATCTAAAAATAAAGTGGCAAATCGCTCACCTGCACCGTTATCGGCAAAAGCGCTAGTTTTCGCCGAAAAATACATGCCAGGACAGGAAGAAGAGGCTACATGCAGGCGCCTTGAGACAATGTCAAATTGGATATCTGACATGCTAGGAAGATCCTGCTCGTAAAGCGCGCTGTGTGCGACATTTGCGAGCATGCCCACAACGACGTGTAGAGCCCAAGCGTTGTTTTCATCTTCCGTATCAAATAGCGCTCTTGCAACAAATGCGCTGAGCATAATATGCTCTTTACGCTTCCCATCGCGGATAACATGAACGCATTTGGCTATGGCTTGACCATAATTTCGAGGGCGGGTCCTGTCCGCGAGCAGCGCTGGATCCCCCCTATCCAGGCTCTCAAGAGCTGCCGCGTAGTCTGCCGCGAATGTAATACCATCTAGATTTGAGAGTGGTAAATCCCGGCTCATTTCCTGGGCTATACCCCGCATAACGTTACCAAGTTTGGTCGCAGTATCGGAATCGGCAAACCCTTGGCACGTTAGAGAGAAGCTAAAGCCACTGCTGTGATTGGCTGAGACAACGGGATCCATCCCAGTCCTTGCGATTGACTGCGAGGAGTCTCGTTGTCTAACTTCAGATATCGCCTCTGCGACAACTTTTTTTATTGATAGGGAGCAGCGCTGACCGATCAGGCTGGCAAAATCGGTAGAGTTGTAGGAGTTGCGGGCAATAAAGAAGCTGTTGCTGCAAGCAGCGCTTGCGGCGTTGATCTCTTCGATATTAATTTCTTTTATTTCTTCCTTGGAACCCACAAGTAACAGATCGTGAGCGATGGGCAAAATTATGATGTTAGGTATTTTTTCCTCTCTCAAAGTTAGAGCGGTTATCGAGTCAGAGCCGCTCTGCGCCAAAGCAATGCAATCTGGAAGAATAGCCCCCTCAACACTGTACGTTCGCCATGACAGCTGCGCTAGGTCCGCCTCCCATTTACTCTCTTGGAATATTCTCAATGCTTTGTTATGACCATCCCGGGTCATAGCGGGAAGCGCATTTATAAGTTTTGTGAAAGCGTCGGCGACCACTGGCATTTTAAATGAGTAGAACTCGTTGAACGACTCGCGTAGCGAGAAGGCTAGAGCTCTCTTGACGAAAGGACGCGGGAATAATTCTCCGAGGGGAGACGAATTCAGTTCTTCCTCGATTGCAGACAGGGGCAGACTCATGCCCACACTATCTATCCCCATCAATTCACGCAGTTGATCCGAGTCAGAGATTAGTACGGACAACTGATCCAACAACTGCTCAACGCCTTGAAGGAAGATCGAGCGTACATGCGCCGTCCTTAACGTAAGGTGCGTCGTAACGCGGGCAGGAATTCGTGAGTCGGCGATAGGCCCTCGGGGAGCACGTTGGAGCTCTTGGAGACTGGTGTGGATATCCCACTCAATCGATGTAATGAGATCGTCTAGTCTTTCTTCGTCTGAAGGCCCTAGCTTCGAGTAGAAGAACTCGCCGACTCCGACATCTTTTATACCGACCAGTCGTGCTGCGGTACCTCGCCGATGCAGCCACGTCCGCTCAGCTTCGCCGGTTTGCTCAACGAGAAAACCTCGCTGTAGGAATCTAGGAATGTAATGTTGCCGTTTTCCAGCCATGTCGCGCCTATAACGATCTCGTTCAACCGAAGACCGTTCCTCTATTGTTGATTATTTGCGCGCAGCATCGTGGCGCCCAAGAACATGTCGCATGTCATTCGCATAAGCGCCCTTTGATGCCAGTTCGAACGACTACCTTTGCTACCAATAGCACATTCTGGCGCGACTCTTCGCGGGTAGCATCCGATGCTACGCATTAATCAATATGACTCATCGAGCTCCCGCTTTAGAGATTAGCAATACGCACGGACCTAGGACACCTGCTGATAACTCCATTTCCAAACCTCAACTCCTTGGATCAGCGCGAACGGACGGACGTCAAAAATGCGGAGGCCTCGCCCACGCTCCTGGGCCACCCGCACACTGATGATCGTCTTGAGCTGCCTTTGCTCATCTGCGGTGATCCTAATAAGTTGATAAGGGTGTCATTCTTGGGAGTGTAGAGCGGCGCGTTGTCTTTGCCGCCAAAACTGACCCTTTCCCCGGACTCATAGGCCTTAGCCTTGCTGAACAGGGTCATCAGCTCTTTGGAGCGGCTATTCCATTGCGGATCTAGCTCGGGGGCCAGCGACGAGGCTTCGTGATACATCTGTTTGCTGTTGGTCGCGCCCGACAGTAGCAGGAAGTTCAAGCGCCAAAACAGGTGTTGCACCCGGCTGCCTTCGTTGACACCGCCGCGCAGGTAGGCGAGCTTGCGGAGGTCTTCGAGCCGATCCCAAGCAAGCTGGCGCAAACGTCTCTGCCCCTTTGGTGCGAGCCTTAGCACGTGCTTTATATTTGGCAGGTGACTTACCCGCCGAAACCATCTTTTTAGCCTCTCCCAGGCGCTCTCTGGCCTCAGCAAGTGTGATGCCACCCACGCCATAGCGACCGAACGTGATGGTCTCCTGACGGCCATTGATTGAGTAGTTGTAGCGAAATGAGATGGAACCGGCAGCAGTGACGGCCACGTACAGCCCGTCGCGGTCGTTTACTTTGTAGAGTTTTTCTTTCGGTTTGAGGTTACGCAGCTTGGTATCGGTCAACATGGCAGCTATGGACTCCATGGAAAAAATACCATGCTCAGAAACACACTCATGCACCGCGGCAAACCCCAATGAAACCGGGCTGATGATGAGATTTGATACCATACCCTTCCCTACTAAGGCGACATGGTATCGAGCACTAAACATGGCATTTGGCTCAGTCAATGCCCCGTACCATGCCACATAAACACGGTGCTTGGCGATGCGCAAAGCTGCCAGAATTTGCCAGACCCAAAAAGCCAAAAGCCCGCAATTAAGCGGGCTCCAGAGCATTTCTTGCTAGATCGTGCCGGACAATGCCGGACGTCCAATCATTCCCACTCAATCGTCGCAGGCGGCTTGCTCGACACGTCATACGTCACGCGGGAAATACCCTCGATCTCGTTGATGATGCGGCCACTTACCGTCTCCAGCAGCTCGTAAGGCAGGTGCGCCCAGCGTGCGGTCATGAAGTCGATGGTTTCTACGGCGCGCAGTGCGACAACCCAGGCGTAGCGACGGCCATCGCCGACGACGCCTACCGATTTGACGGGCTGGAACACGACGAAGGCTTGGCTGACTTTGTGGTACCAGTCGGCCTTGCGCAGCTCTTCGATGAAGATGTGGTCTGCGCGACGCAGCAGGTCGGCGTATTCCTTTTTCACTTCACCCAGGATCCGCACGCCCAGGCCCGGGCCCGGGAATGGGTGGCGGTAGACCATGTCGTACGGCAGGCCGAGTTCGAGGCCCAGACGGCGGACTTCGTCCTTGAACAGTTCGCGCAGGGGCTCGACCAGTTTGAGGTTCATTTCTTCCGGCAGGCCGCCCACGTTGTGGTGCGACTTGATGACGTGTGCCTTGCCGCTTTTCGCGCCAGCCGACTCGATCACGTCCGGGTAGATGGTGCCTTGCGCCAGGTACTTGATGTTGTCCAGCTTGCAGGATTCGGCATCGAACACGTCGATGAAGGTGCGGCCGATGATCTTGCGCTTCTTCTCTGGATCGCTCTCGCCTTCCAGGTTGTTCAGGAACTGGTCTTCAGCGTTGGCGCGGATGACCTTGACGCCCATGTTCTCGGCGAACATGGCCATGACCTGCTCGCCTTCGTGCAGGCGCAGCAGACCATTGTCGACGAAGACGCAGGTCAGTTGATCGCCGATGGCCTTGTGCAGCAAGGCGGCGACTACCGACGAGTCGACGCCGCCGGACAGGCCCAGCAGGACGTTGTCAGTGCCGACCTGGGCACGAATGGTGGCGATGGCGTCGTCAGCGATGTGCGACGGCGTCCACAGGGCTTCGCAGCCGCAGATGTCGAGGATAAAGCGCGACAGGATGCGACCACCCTGCTTGGTGTGGGTCACTTCCGGGTGGAACTGAACGCCGTAGTAGCCGCGGGTGTCGTCGGCCATGCCGGCGATCGGGCAGCTCGGGGTGCTGGCCAGGACGTGGAAGCCGTCCGGGATTTCGGTGACCTTGTCGCCGTGGCTCATCCAGACGTCGAGACCGAACACGCCATCGGCGTCAATGTGGTCTTCGATGCCGTCAAGGATGCGGCTCTTGCCGACGACGTCAACGCGGGCATAACCGAACTCGCGCAGGTCGGAACCGGCAACGCGGCCGCCCAGTTGTTCAGCCATGGTCTGCATACCGTAGCAGATGCCGAAGATCGGAACGTTGAGGTCGAACACGGCCTGCGGCGCGCGCGGGCTGTTGGCTTCGTGTACGGATTCCGGGCCGCCAGCGAGGATGATGCCGCGCGGGGCGAATTCGCGAATCGCTTCGTCGTCCATGTCGAACGGATGCAGTTCGCAGTACACGCCGATTTCACGCACGCGGCGGGCGATCAGCTGGGTGTACTGGGAACCGAAGTCGAGGATCAGGATACGGTGGGCGTGAATGTCGAGGGCCATGACTCAATCTCGTCAAAAAACAGAAACGACACGGGGCTGCGTCAACAGCCCCGGCCATGAAACTTGCTGAACGGCATCGCGGCGTGAACCACGGTGCAATCCGGATCAACCAACGCGATAGTTCGGCGCTTCCTTGGTGATCTGCACGTCGTGGACGTGGGATTCAGCCATGCCGGCACCCGTGATGCGCACGAACTCAGGCTTGGTGCGCATTTCTTCGATGGTGGCGCTGCCGGTGTAGCCCATGGAAGAACGCAGACCACCCATCAACTGATGGATGATGGCGGACAGCGGGCCTTTGTAGGCAACGCGGCCTTCGATACCTTCCGGTACCAGTTTCTCGGCACCGGCGGACGAATCCTGGAAATAGCGGTCGGACGAACCTTGCGCCTGGGACATTGCACCCAGCGAACCCATGCCGCGATAAGCCTTGTAGGAACGGCCCTGGAACAGCTCGATTTCGCCCGGTGCTTCTTCAGTACCGGCAAACATCGAACCCATCATCACGCAGGAAGCGCCAGCCACGATGGCCTTGGACAGGTCACCGGAGAAGCGGATACCGCCGTCGGCGATCATCGGCACGCCGGTGCCTTCGAGGGCAGCGGAAACATTGGCGATGGCACTGATCTGTGGAACGCCGACACCGGCAACGATACGGGTGGTGCAGATCGAGCCAGGGCCGATACCGACCTTGACTGCGTCAGCGCCAGCGGCAACCAGCGCCTTGGCCGCTTCGCCGGTGGCAATGTTGCCGCCGATGACCTGCACTTCCGGGAAGTTGTCCTTGACCCAGCGAACGCGGTCGATCACACCTTTGGAGTGACCGTGTGCGGTATCTACAACCACCACGTCAACGCCAGCGGCAACCAGCGCGGTGACGCGCTCGCCGGTGTCCTTGCCCGTGCCGACTGCGGCGCCGACACGCAGACGACCCTGGTCGTCCTTGCTGGCCAGCGGGTAGGCCTTGGCCTTTTCAATGTCCTTGACGGTCATCATGCCCTTGAGCGCGAACTTCGCGTCAACGATCAGGACCTTTTCCAGACGGTGCTTGTGCAGCAGCTCACGCACTTCGTTCTTGTCAGCGCCTTCACGCACAGTGACCAGACGCTCTTTAGGCGTCATCACTTCGCGGACCGGAACATCAAGACGGTTTTCGAAACGTACGTCGCGGGACGTCACGATGCCGACCAGGTCGCCATCATGCAGTACGGGTACGCCGGAAATGTTGTGCATGCGGGTGAGTTCGAACAGGTCGCGCACCGTGGCGTCGGCTTCGATCGTGATCGGGTCCTTGACGACACCGGCCTCGAACTTCTTGACCTTGCGCACTTCGGCAGCCTGCTGCTCGATGGTCATGTTCTTGTGGATGATGCCGATACCGCCTTCCTGAGCCATGGCAATTGCCAGACGGGCCTCGGTGACGGTGTCCATTGCAGCGGAGACCAAAGGAATATTCAGCTCGATGCCACGGGTCAAACGGGTTTTCAGACTGACTTCGTTGGGCAGTACCTCGGAATAACCGGGCACAAGGAGAATGTCGTCGAATGTAAGGGCTTCTTGACTGATACGCAGCATCGCGGGGGCTCCCGGGCGGGAAAATTGGAAGCGCGCCATTATACCTACACACCCCGCCCGGCTCAATGTAAACCTCAGTCTATTATTAAGGCCGTTTATAGACGCACTTTTACGAAAGACACCGGGCGATCCAGACGTTCGGCGAAGTCGTCGAGAAAGGTCTGGGTGAAGGACGCGTCGAGCCAGTTGTTGAAGATGAATCCCAGGTTCGAAAAACCGCAGGCATCCAGAAACAGAAAGCCGTTGATGTCGTCTTCATGACGGCATTCCGGGCAGGTGAAGTTGTCGGTGTGGCCGGGCATCCAGTCTTCAAGGCTGTCGAACAGCGCCTCGCCGATTTCACGACGGCATTCCGGACAACCAGCTTCTTCGGCGAAGTTATCCAATGGCGTAAAGATGCAGCGCTTGGTCACGATCTCCAGGCCGTTGATGACTTCCCCGAACGGCAAGGCCTCCGGATTCTGCACCACGCGCCTGGCCCCCGGTGCCACGGCGTAGGCCATCTTGTTGCCCGTGCGTCCGCAGGTAGACAGCTCCGGCTCGACGACGTTGAGCTTGATCAGCCAGCGCAGGATCAGCCGCGCTCTGGCTTCATGGGCCGGAAAGGTAGAGATTTGCGGGACGATGATGCTTTGGGTGTTCATGACTGAGTGTCGCTTGAAACCGATTGAGGCCGCAGCTTAATCGGCCCTGCTTTCAGGTCAAGCGTGAAATCGGCATTCACCCTGCGATGTAACGCCCAATCAGGGCAATGCCGCTCACCAGCACCAGCCACGTCACCAGACGCACAAAGGTTTCGCGGGACAAGCGCTGGGTCAGTGCCTTCCCCACCCAGGAGCCGATCAGCATCGCTGGCAACAGACAGACACCGAGCACCAGCAGCGGAATTTCGGCGTAGACCCCCGCGATCACAAACAGACTCAGGCGCACGACGGTGCTGCAACTGATCAGAGCGCTTTGCGTAGCCCTGGCCTGCTCTTTCGAGGTCAGGCGACTGTTGAGGTAGATCGCGTATAAAAAGCCGCCGCTGCCAAACAAGGCACCGAACAGCCCACCAACGGTGCCCATGGGGATGGCCCAGCCTGCGGCAAGCTGGGTGGGCCGGACCTTCACCGCCAGGCTGTACAGCGCGTAAGCCGTGACAAAGATGCCCATTAACAGAAGTAGAAGATCGGACTTCAGATTGAGCAGAAACAGCACACCCAGCGTGCAGCCCACCGCCATACACGGGAGCAGACGCAGCAGTTCGGATTTGACCACTGACTGGCGGGACGGCAGCAGATTGCCGAAGGCGGCGAGGAAGTCGAGCATCACCAGCAACGGGATGATGCGTGACAGCGGCATGAAGTGAATCAGGATGGGACCTGCCACCAGCGCCGTGCCGAAACCGGCGATGCCGAACACGATATAAGCGGCAGCCACACTGAGCTCGATGATCAGCCAGTCGAGCGGTGTGAAGCCCAGTTGAGTAAACACTGCGAACATCTCGGTATCGCCCACGATGCTTCCTTTCTGGAGAGACTGAAGGGACTTTAGCAAAGGCACTGGCGGGTTGCCTTCACGTTCAGGGTTGCCTGAAAGGCCGGACGCGGAAACGTCCTGGGCCATATGCCCAAGCTGCGGCGCTCATGTTTATACGTCATGCGCCCGGCTCACTGAATCCGCAATCTGTGCACCTTATTGAGCGAACGCAGACCTCGTGCGCTCAGCCGACATTGCCTTTATGATGCCCGACATGATCAAAGACCCATTCGCAAGACTCGGCCTCGACCGGGAAGTCCTTACTGTCAGCCAGCTCAACGGCCGCGCGCGGGTGTTGCTGGAGGATGTGTTCAGCAGCATCTGGGTCGAGGGCGAGATATCCAACCTCTCGCGCCCAGCCTCGGGCCATGTGTACTTCACCCTGAAGGACTCAGGCGCTCAGGTGCGTTGCGCGCTGTTTCGCCAGAGTGCGGCGCGGGTGCGCCAGGCACTCAAGGATGGGTTGCAGGTCAAGGTACGCGGCAAGGTGTCGCTGTTCGAAGGTCGTGGCGACTATCAGTTGATCCTCGACACCGTTGAGCCTGCCGGTGATGGCGCGTTGCGTCTGGCGTTCGATGCGCTGAAAGCCAGGCTCAGCGACGAAGGCCTGTTCAGCGCCGAACGCAAGGTCGCCCTGCCCTTGCATCCACAGCGTATCGGCATCATCAGCTCGCCGACCGGCGCAGTGATCCGCGACATCATCAGCGTGTTCCGCCGCCGCGCACCGCGTGTCGAACTGACCCTGATTCCGACCGCCGTTCAAGGCCGCGAAGCGATCAATCAGATCGTCCGTGCCCTCAAACTGGCCGACTCCCGAGGCTTCGACGCGCTGATCCTCGCCCGTGGTGGCGGATCGCTGGAAGACCTGTGGTGCTTCAACGAAGAAGCCGTGGCCCGCGCCATTGATGCCTGCGTGACACCTATCGTCAGCGCGGTCGGGCATGAGACCGACGTGTCGATCAGTGACTTCGTGGCCGATGTGCGTGCGCCAACCCCGTCAGCCGCCGCCGAACTGCTGGCTCCCGATTCCAGCGACCTGCACCGCCGCGTCGACAATCTGCACCGCCGGCTGATCAGCCGTATGCAGGATCGTCTGATGCGCGAGCGCCTGCGCCTCGACGGGATCTCCCGACGCCTGCGTCATCCCGGCGAACGGCTGCGTCAGCAATCCCAGCGTCTCGATGACCTGGACATGCGCATGCGCCGCGCTTTCGAGCAAAGCATGCACAAGCGTCAGGTTCGTCTGGCCCATATGGAAAGCCGCCTTGCCGCCCAGCATCCGGGACGCACACTGGCGTTCCTGCGCCAGCGCCTGGATGTGCTGGCCGAGCGCTTGCCGCGCGCCATTCGAGAACAGATCAAAGCCCGCAAACTGCACCTGCAAAGTCAGGTCCAGACCCTCAACGTCGTCAGCCCGCTCGCCACTCTGGGTCGCGGCTACAGCATTCTGCTCGACGAACGGGGCCACGCGATCCGCGATGCCGCACAAACCCGCACCGGCCAACGCCTGACTGCGAAGCTGGGTGAAGGCGAGCTGCAAGTACGGGTCGAAGACAATCACCTGACGCCCGTGACCCTTTCCCTTCTGGACTGACTGCCTGATGCTACGTTTTATCGCCCCGCTGTTCGCTCTGCTGCTGTGCCTGCCTGTTCAGGCCGACAGCTTCATCACCCGTGCACTGAACAAGCCCGTTCCAGGCGGCGTCGCCGTCATCGATCTGGGCACTGGCGCACAGGCACCAACCGCGACCTATCAGGGCAAGCGGGTGTTGGTGGTCAAGGAGCAAGGCACTCGCTGGCTGGCGATTGTCGGCATTCCACTGACTGTCAAACCGGGTACAGAACAGATCGCTTCGGGCGGCCGCTCGCTGAGTTTCACTGTCGGCACCAAAAAGTACCCGGAGCAGCGCATTACCCTGAAGAACAAGCGTCAGGTCAATCCGAACCCTGAAGACAACAAACGCATCGAAGGCGAACTGGCCGAACAGATACGCGCCTACCGCAGCTTCAGCCCCGGCACGCCGAGCAACCTGATTCTCGACAAGCCGGTCAACGGTCCGCTATCCAGCAAGTTCGGGGTTCGCCGCTTCTTCAATGGAGAAGAACGCAACCCGCACGCCGGCCTGGACTTCGCGGTGCCTGCGGGCACACCGATCAAATCCCCGGCAGCCGGCAAGGTCATCCTGATTGGCGATTATTTCTTCAACGGCAATACCGTGTTCGTCGATCACGGTCAGGGCTTTATCAGCATGTTCTGCCACATGTCGAAGATCAATGTGAAACAGGGCGACCTCGTACCGCGTGGCGGCGTCGTTGGCGAAGTAGGCGCAACCGGCCGCGCGACGGGCCCGCACATGCACTGGAACGTCAGCCTGAACGATGCACGCGTCGATCCTGCGATCTTCATTGGCGCGTTTCAGCCTTGATGATCCGTGCTGCGCTTCAGGCAGCCTTCGCGAGCTTGCTCGCGAATGGACACGAGCGGGACGCACCGAACCGAGTATCGCCAAACATCATCTTGCGCACATCAGGGATCATGAACAATTACCCTGACAAAAACGCAACAATTGTGCGATAAAAAAGCCAAAAATCAAAAATAACAAGAATTTATCCCAATTATTTTCAAGTGCTTGCCATCGTTCACCTCAATGGTTACGGTTGGCCTCATGAACACCTCTCAAACCCTATTCCTGTTGCGCCAACATCGGTGCCTCAGCCTGGTCAGTGCACGACTGCCGGGCTGGATTGCAGTGCCTCGACCATAGTTAGCGATAACGGTGGCCGCTTCTTTCCGGCCTATAAGTACAAAGGACTATTTACATGACCATGCTCAAAGATCCCTCGAACAAGTACCGCGCGTTTCCGACCATTGATCTGCCTGACCGCACCTGGCCTTCCAAGACCATCACTGCGGCGCCGATCTGGTGCAGTTCCGACCTGCGCGACGGTAACCAGTCGCTGATCGAGCCTATGGATGCTGCCAAGAAGCTGCGCTTCTGGAAGACGTTGGTCAGCGTCGGCGTCAAGGAAATCGAAGCCTCGTTCCCGTCGGCCTCGCAGACTGATTTCGACTTCGTGCGCACCCTGATCGAAGACGGTCACATCCCGGACGACACCACCATTCAGGTGCTGACCCAGGCGCGTGAAGACCTGATCGCCCGCACGTTCGAATCGCTGCGCGGTGCCAAGAAAGCCATTGTTCACTTGTATAACGCGACCTGCCCGTCGTTCCGCCGCATCGTGTTCAATCAGGACAAGGCTGGCGTGAAGGACATCGCAGTCAACGCTGCCAAGCTGTTCGTCAAATACGCCGCCGAACAACCTGAAACCCAGTGGACCTTCCAGTACTCGCCGGAAACCTTCAGCGCCACCGAGCTGGAGTTCGCCAAGGAAGTCTGTGACGCCGTGATCGAAGTCTGGAACCCGACGCCGCAGAACAAGGTGATCCTGAACCTGCCTGCAACCGTTGAAGTGGCTACACCCAACATTTACGCCGACCAGATCGAGTGGTTCGGTCGCCACATCACGCGCCGTGACAGCGTGCTGATCAGCCTGCACACCCACAACGACCGTGGCACCGGCGTCGCGGCCACCGAGCTGGGCCTGATGGCGGGCGCGGACCGTGTAGAAGGCTGCCTGTTCGGTAACGGCGAGCGTACCGGTAACGTCGATCTGGTGACCGTGGCCTTGAACCTCTACACCCAGGGCATCAACCCTGAGCTGGACTTCTCGGACATCGACGGCGTGCGCAAGGTCGTCGAAGAGTGCAACCAGATTCCGGTTCACCCGCGTCACCCATACGTGGGCGACCTGGTTCATACCGCATTCTCCGGCTCGCACCAGGATGCCATCCGCAAGGGCTTCACTCAGCAGAAGGAAGGCGAGCTGTGGGAAGTGCCCTACCTGCCGATCGACCCGGCCGATATCGGGCGCAGCTACGAAGCCGTGATTCGCGTCAACAGCCAGTCGGGCAAGGGTGGCATCACCTACCTGCTGGAACAGGAATATGGGATTTCCTTGCCGCGCCGTATGCAGATCGAGTTCAGCCAGGTGGTTCAGGGTGAAACCGACCGTCTTGGCCTTGAGATGACTGCCGAGCAGATTCACTCGTTGCTGCGCCGTGAATACCTGCAGGCCAACACGCCTTACGCGCTGATCAGCCACAAGCTGCAGGAAGAGAACGGCAACAGTTCGGTCGATGCCGAAGTACACGTCGATGGCGAAACCCAGCACTGGCGCGGCAAGGGCAAAGGTGCTCTGGAAGCGCTGGTGGCCGGTCTGCCGATCTCCGTCGAGATCATGGACTACAACGAGCACGCCATCGGTTCCGGCACCACAGCCAGGGCCGCTGCCTACATTGAGTTGCGTGTGAATGGTGACAAGGCCGTCCACGGCGTGGGCATCGATGAAAACATCACTACCGCCAGCTTCCGCGCATTGTTCAGCGCACTGAACCGCTCACTGAGCCAGGCACAAGCCAAAGCGGCCTGAGTGAATGAATGTGGCAGCGGATACTGATCCGCTGCCATTTCGGTTCGACAATCCCTCCCCGACTCTGCCACGCGCCCTCAAGGGCTATTGCATTTAGCGCATGACCCTGTCCGTTTCGGCATAATCTTTTTTATTGACGCTGTGGTAGCATGCTGCCCTTGGCTTGGACCGGCCTGAATCGAACAGCCATTCATAGGCTGAAGATGCCCGTCTCAATTGACCTGCCCGCTCCACCTTCCTATAAAAAACAAGACGACTATTGCATTGTTTCCCCGACGAAAAAAATGCACGGGCAGACCTTCCGTGCATTGAAAACAGCTTTGGCGTCGTCAACGCCGAGCTGATCCAATCACATTTGGAGCGATTATGCCCAAGGCTTCCCATCAAGACCTGCGCCGCAGCTTTCGTGAGCTGACCTCGTCAAAATCCTGCTTTCACACCGCTTCGGTATTCGACCCGATGTCTGCGCGCATCGCCGCTGACCTGGGCTTTGAAGTCGGCATCCTTGGCGGCTCGGTCGCTTCGCTGCAAGTACTGGCAGCGCCTGATTTCGCCCTGATCACGCTCAGCGAGTTCGTCGAGCAGGCCACGCGCATCGGCCGTGTCGCACAGCTTCCCGTCATTGCAGACGCAGACCATGGTTACGGCAACGCCCTGAACGTCATGCGCACGGTCACTGAGCTGGAACGCGCCGGTATCTCGGCCCTGACCATCGAAGACACCCTTCTGCCCGCGCAGTTTGGCCGCAAATCGACAGACCTGATTTCCACAGCAGAAGGTGTGGGCAAGATTCGCGCTGCCCTGGAAGCACGGGTCGATCCTGAAATGTCGATCTTCGCCCGCACCAACGCAGCGATCATTCCGGTTCAGGAAGCCATCAGCCGTGTGCAGCAGTACCAGAGCGCAGGCGCCGATGGCATCACCATCGTCGGCATCCGTGACTTTGATCACCTCGCGCAGATTTCCGAAGGCCTGACCGTGCCGCTGATGCTGGTCACCTATGGCAACCCTGAGCTGCACGACAATGACCGCCTGGCAGAGATGGGCGTGCGTGTCTGCGTGCATGGACACGCTGCGTACTTTGCGGCAATAAAAGCGACTTATGACTGCCTGCGCGAGCAGCGCCAGATTCTGGGCAGCACTTCAAACATGAGCGCGACCGAGCTGACCCACACTTACACCCAGCCTGAGGACTACGTCGAGTGGGCGAAGAAGTTCATGAATGTGAACGAATAAGTGCTGTAGCGCTGAACTGAAAAAGCCTCCCTCTCGTAGAGAAAGGGAGGCTTTTTTATATGTTTCGTGGAGTCGTCCGCGAAACTCGCTTCAGGCAGTGGTTTTCACGCCACCCTCAGTCTCAAGCTGCAACAACGCACCTTGAAGAGTCTGCAGGTTGGCGCTGGTCGCCATGATCTGCGTCTGAATCGCCATTGCCTTCATGGCCTTCTCTTCAGGTGTGCCTTGGCTGGCCTCGACAGAAGCCAGTTGAGCCTGCTGTTGAGCCAGTTGCTTCTGAGCCAGCTTGATCTGTTCTTTTATCTTTTCTTTGGTTTCATCGAGCACACTTTTGCTTGATCCGCCGACGCTGCCGCCGTCGGATGCGCCAGTTGCTTTGGCACTTTCCGGATTCACTTCCGTGGTCTTTTTATCATCGTCCGTGGTGGCAGTAGCTGTAGCTGTAGCCTTCTGCGCCTCCTGATTCTTCACTGTTAAAGACAGCGAGCTCGAGTAAGCGGTCAACGTGGACGTATTGATGGTAACCATGGCGATCTCCTGATTGTCTGCGAACGGTATCGGCAGACTCGTAACATTCTGAAGCATTTAATTGATAATAAATGAGTCAGCGTCCAATCCTGCCGGGAAACGCGTGCGATAGGCCTGAAGATCGGCAGCGCTGAGGGCCGCATGGAACACCCCATCGGCCTCGCCAGCGCTCAGCAGGTTTTCACCCTGGAAATCCAGGACCTGACTGTCGCCTGTGTATGCGAAGCCCTTGCCGTCGGTTCCGACCCGATTCACTGCCGCCACATAGCACAGGTTTTCGATCGCCCTGGCAGGCAACAGCCGGTTCCAGTGCAAACGTCTGGCGCCCGGCCAGTTGGCGGTATACAGCAGCAAATCGGTGTCCTGAGCGTCGCGGCTCCACACGGGGAAACGAAGGTCGTAGCAAATCAGCGGACGAATGCGCCAGCCCTTGAGTTCGAACCTCACCTGACGCTCCCCGGACGTGTAATGCTCATGCTCCCCAGCCATGCGGAACAGGTGACGCTTGTCGTAATACAGCAATTCGCCATCGGGGCGCGCCCACAACAGACGGTTGCGATGACTGCCATCGGCTGCACGAATGATCACACTGCCGGTGATCACTGCATTGATGCGCCTGGCTTGCTGCAACAACCACTCCGATGTCGGTCCGCCCTCGGCCTCCGCAAGCGCTTCGGACTCCATCGAGAAGCCGGTGGTGAACATCTCCGGCAGGATCACCAGATCGGCACCCTGCGTCTGGCTCAGCAGCGATTCAAAGTGCTGGAGATTGGCATCACGGTCATGCCAGACCAGAGTGGTCTGGATCAAGGCAAGGTTCAGGTTCGGCAGCTGGCTCAGATCGCGCATAGTTTTTCCGCTGCCAGACGCAGCGTCTCCTCTTGCTTGGCGAAGCACAGGCGGATCAGTCGCTGGCCTTGCGGCGGACTCTGATAGAACACAGAGATAGGGATGCTCGCAACGCCATGCTCGCGGGTCATCCACAGCGCCATGTCGACGTCATTGAGGTCAGGGCGAATCTGCGAATAGTCCACCAATTGAAAATAGGTACCGCCGACCGGCTTGAAGGCGAAGCGTGAACCCTTGAGTTGATCGCAGAAATAGTCGCGCTTGGCCTGATAAAACGCCGGCAGTTCATCGACATGCTCTGGGTGCGCAGCCATGAAGTCGGCCAGCGCGAATTGCAGCGGGGTCACGCCGCAAAAACTTACGTACTGATGAACCTTGCGCATCTCGGCGGTCAACGCAGGCGGTGCGACCACATAACCGGTTTTCCAGCCGGTGACGTGATAGGTCTTGCCGAACGAGCTCACGACAAACGCTCGCTGATACAGCGCCTCATGGTCCAGCACGCTAACGTGTCGCTGGCCGCCAAAAACCAGATGCTCGTACACCTCGTCGCTGAGCAGATAGATATCGCGCTCCGCAATCAGCGCCGCCAGCCGATCCAGCTCGGCGCGACTGATCAACGCACCGCTCGGGTTGTGCGGGCTATTGATGACGATCATGCGCGTGCGCGGGCTGAGCGCGTCGGTGAGCTTCTGCCAGTCGATGGAAAAATCATCCAGCCCCAGTTGCACATGAACGCAGCGACCGCCCGCCAGCTCGACCGCAGGCTCGTAGCTGTCGTAGCACGGATCGAAAATAATCACTTCGTCGCCGGGGCGGATGACCGTCTGGATCGCGCAGAAAATACCCTGGGTCGCGCCAGGCGTGATAGTGATTTCAGTATCAGGGCTGACCGTGCGCCCATAGCTGCGGGCGATCTTGGCCGCGACCTGTTGACGAAGCGCGGGCAGACCGGTCATCGGTGAATACTGATTGTGGCCCTGCATGACGTGACGGCACACCGCATCGCGCAGCGCCTGCGGGCCATCAAAATCGGGAAAGCCCTGAGACAGGTTGATGGCGCCGGTTTCGGCAGCCAACTGTGACATGACGGTGAAGATGGTGGTGCCCACATTAGGCAGCTTGCTGTCGATCATGGAGCCCTTTCCCTGCAATCCCCCGGCACCAAGGCGGCACGGGTCAGGCAGGATAGCCCATGGAGCGCGCATAAAAAAAGGCACCAGAGGTGCCTTTTTCGTACATTTCCTACAGACGATTCAGCGCTTGTCGCGGCGCTTCTTGTCGGCTTTCTTGTGGTGCGACATCATCCGACGCTTCTTGTTGACCTGACGGTCAGTCAGCGTGTTCTTGTTGCCTTCGTACGGGTTCTCACCGCCCTTGAACTCGATACGGATCGGCGTACCGACCAGCTTGAGCACACGGCGATAGGTATTTTCCAGGTAGCGTACGTAGGACTTGGGCACCTTCTCGACCTGATTGCCGTGAATGACGATCAACGGCGGATTGGCACCGCCCAGGTGAGCGTAGCGCAGCTTGATGCGGCGGCTGCCGACCATGGGCGGCGCGTGCTCGCTGACGGCGTCTTCGAGAATCTGGGTCAGGCGGCTGGTCGGCCAACGGGTCACGGCAGACTTGAACGAGTTCTGTACCGACTGATACAGGTTGCCCACGCCCGTGCCGTGCAAGGCCGAAATGAAGTGAATGTCCGCGAAGTCGACGAAGAACAGGCGACGTTCCAGTTCGACCTTGACGTAATCACGCTCGCCCGGTGTCATGCCGTCCCACTTGTTCAGTGCGATGACCAGTGCGCGACCGGCTTCCAGCGCAAAGCCCAGCAGGTTGAGGTCGTGATCGACGACACCCTCGCGGGCGTCCATCACGAAGATCACCACATTGGCATCCTTGATGGCCTGCAGCGTCTTGACCACCGAGAACTTCTCGACTTCCTCGTGGATCTTACCGCGCTTGCGCACACCGGCGGTGTCGATCAGCGTGTACTTCTCTTCGTTACGCTCGAAGGGAATGTAGATGCTGTCACGGGTGGTGCCTGGCTCGTCATAGACGATAACCCGGTCTTCACCGAGCATGCGGTTGACCAGCGTCGACTTGCCGACGTTGGGGCGGCCGATGATCGCGATCTTGATGCCGTCTTTCTCGCTGGGGCCTGGAATGCGCTTGGCTTCCTGACCTTCGGCGACTTCTTCGACTTCTGCGTCTTCCTGGTCGTCCTCATCACGCGGGAATTCGCGCAAGGCGATTTCCAGCATCTGAGAGATGCCGCGACCGTGGGCACCGGCCACCGGAATGGCATCGCCCAGCCCCATCGGACTGAACTCGGCACGAGCCAGGTTTTCGTCGATGTTGTCGATCTTGTTGGCGACCACGTAGGAACGCTTGTTACGTTTGCGCAGGTGCTCGCCAATCATCTGATCGGCAGCGGTATAGCCTGCACGGGCGTCTACCAGAAACAGCACCACATCGGCTTCTTCAATAGCCAGCAGAGACTGCTCGGCCATCTTTTCGTCCATGCCATGCTCGTCACCGGAGATACCGCCGGTGTCGATCAGAATGTAGGAGCGCCCCTGCCACTTCGCCTCTCCGTATTGGCGATCACGGGTAAGACCGGACAGATCGCCGACAATAGCGTCGCGGGTCCTGGTCAGGCGGTTGAACATGGTGGACTTGCCGACGTTCGGTCGACCCACCAGGGCGATTACGGGAACCATTAGGCTCTCCACTTCGTTATTTCAGAAAATACAAAAGCCGCTGCAGGGCAGCGGCCGGAGTTCGGGGCGGCACCCTGGGGCACCGCAGCCTTGCCTGAGCAAGGTCGCCAGAGGCCTCAGGCCCCCGGCTTCATCAATCATTACTTGATGGTCAGGGCTTCCAGTTTGCCGCTGTTGCCATACACGTAAATCATGTCACCAACCACCAGCGGACGAGCACGCAGGCCGTCGCTGTCGATACGCTGACGCCCCACGAAACGACCGTCTACCTGGCTCAACAGGTGGAGATAGCCTTCCATGTCGCCGACCGCGATATAGCTGGAATACACTTCCGGCGCGCCCAGTTGACGGCGGGCCAGGGACTCGTTGCTCCACAGTGCGGAGGAAGAACGCTCGTCGATACCTTCGACGGTGCCGGAGGCCAGGGTCGCGTAAACACTGCCGAAGCCCTGGGCAACGCCCGAGTAGCTCGACGCGTCACGCTGCCAGAGCACCCGACCGCTTTCCAGTTCCAGACCGGCAACACGACCCTGGTAGGTCGCGACGTACAGTGTACCGCCAGACAGCAGCAGACCACCGTCGATATCGACCACACGATCCAGTTCCGAACGACCTTGCGGAACCGCTACACGCTGCTCCCAGATCGGTACGCCGTTGGTGATGTCCAGCGCGACCACTTTACCCGTGGACAGACCAGCCACCGCAAGACGGTTGGTTGCCAACGGAGCGCCTGTACCGCGAAGGGTCAGCACCGCAGGCGTGCTTTCGTAGATCCAGAGTTGGGAACCGGTGGAGGCATCGAAGCCGACCACGCGGTCATCCTGGGTCTGAACCACGACAACGCTGCCATTGGTGGCAGGCGGAGCCAGCACTTCGCTGCTCACACGAGCGCGCCATTTTTCTTCGCCGGTGGTGGCGTCCATGGCGACCACTTCACCCTTGAGGGTGCCGATCATCACCAGGCCGTAACCCACACCCACTGCACCGGAGACCGGCAGCTCGAGATCCTTCTTCCAGATCACGTCGCCGGTCAGGCGGTCCAGCGATACGATTTCGCCCGTGACGTCGGCCGCAAAAATGCGATCGCCATCAATGGCCGGAACCAGCATATTGTAAGTCTTGCCCTGACCGTCTCCGATGGAGCGGCTCCACTGCTTCTGCAGGACCACTTCTTCTTTGAAGTCGGTCAGCTCGGCCGGCGGCAGTTCTTTCTTGCTGTTGCTGCTGCAACCCGCGGCCAGAATGGCCAGAGCCAGCAATGCTGCATGTTTCCAACGAATCACGTCACGCATCCCCTTTCGCCAGATCGTCGAGCTTCATTTGCAGACCACCGACCGCTGCCTCTTCAGACAGAGCGGATTTGGCCTTTTGGTATGCAGCGTGTGCCTCGTCGGTACGACCCAGTTGAACCAGCAGGTCACCCTTGAGTTCTTCACGGCTGGCCAGGAACGACTTTTCAGCATCGCCTTCCAGCAGTTTCAGCGCATCATCAGCCTTGTTCTGTGCTGCCAGTACGCGCGCCAGACGCTGACGGGCAATCTCACCCAGCGTGTCGTTGGCAGGCTTGTCGGCAACCACTTTCAGCTCTGCTGCTGCGTCGTCGAGTTTACCGGTATCCACCGCTACCTTGGCGACGAAAAGACTGCCGTACTGCGCATAAGTCGTACCGCCGTATTCGCTTTTCAGCTTGCCGGATATCTCGGCGACACGCGTGGTGTCTGCCTGGCCACTTGGCGTCAGTGCGGTTTCGAGCAACTGCTGGTAGAGCATCGAGGCGCCTTGCGACTGATTAGCCTGATATCTATGCCAGAACTGCCAGCCCAGAACCACGATCAGCGCGAGCAGGCCACCTGCAACCAGGGGTTTGCCGTTGCGCTGCCACCAGTCCTTAACTCCCGCCAGCTCATCATCTTCAGAACTCGACACCCCAATACTCCTATTCGCTAAAACGGCTGTTAATCAGCTTCAACCCTGCACGACGCAGGAGGCCAGGTGCTCTGACAGAGCGTCCCAGGCAATATTTTGTTGTTCACCCTGACCACGCAGGGGTTTGACGCCAATGATCTTCCGGGCAAGCTCTTCGTCGCCGAGGATCAGAGCATACAGCGCGCCGCTCTTGTCGGCTTTCTTGAACTGGCTCTTGAAGCTTCCGGCACCGGCATTGATCTGCAGACGCAGGTTCGGCAGACGGTCGCGGACCTGTTCGGCAAGCGTCAGCCCCGCCAGTTCGGCAGCTTCGCCGAATGCGCAAAGGTACACGTCGACCTGGCGGGAAATCTCTTCCGGGATCTGCTCCAGGGTTTCCAGCAGCAGAACCAGGCGTTCGATGCCCATCGCAAAGCCGACACCCGCTGTCGGCTTGCCGCCCATCTGCTCGACCAGACCGTCGTAACGACCGCCCGCGCAGACAGTACCCTGAGCACCCAGTTGATCGGTGACCCACTCGAAAACGGTCTTGCTGTAATAATCCAGCCCGCGCACCAGTTTGGGATTGATCACATAAGGAATGCCGGCAGCGTCCAGACGGGCCTTCAGGCCTTCGAAGTGAACGCGGGATTCTTCATCGAGATAATCAGCCAGCTTCGGTGCATCCACCAGCACCGCCTGAGTTTCGGGATGCTTGGTGTCGAGCACGCGCAACGGATTGGTTTTCAGGCGGCGCTGGCTGTCTTCGTCCAGTTGGTCGAGACGCGCTGACAGAAACTCCACCAACGCCTCGCGATAACGTGCACGGGCCTCGCTCGTACCCAGACTGTTAAGTTCAAGCTTGACCGCATTGCGAATACCCAGCATACCCCACAGGCGCCAGGTCATGACGATCAGTTCGGCATCGATGTCCGGACCGTCAAGATTGAAGACTTCCACACCGATCTGGTGAAACTGGCGATAACGGCCTTTCTGCGGACGCTCGTGACGGAACATCGGCCCGATGTACCACAGTTTCTGAACCTGCCCGCCACCCGTAATGCCATGCTCGAGCACTGCGCGCACGCAGGCCGCCGTGCCTTCAGGGCGCAGGGTCAGCGAGTCACCGTTGCGGTCGGCAAAGGTGTACATCTCTTTTTCGACGATGTCGGTGACTTCGCCGATGGAGCGCTTGAACAGGTCGGTGAATTCGACGATAGGCATGCGAATCTGCCGATAACCGTAGTTATCGAGCAGACGCGAGACGGTGCCTTCGAAGTGACGCCACAGAGGCGTCTGCTCGGGCAGGATGTCGTTCATGCCACGAATGGCTTGCAGAGACTTACTCACAAAAAATCCTTAGCAATACGGGTTAGCCGCGCACGATGACCGATGCGTCGGCTTCGGCCTTTTCAGCCGCTTTCTCACGAATCAAGCGTTCCAGCTCATCCACGAGATTGTCATTGGTCAGCTTCTGCGCAGGCTTGCCATCGATGTAGATCAGGTTCGGCGTACCGCCCGTGAGGCCGATATGCGCCTCCTTGGCTTCACCAGGACCGTTGACCACACAACCGATGACCGCCACATCCAGCGGCACCAGCAGATCTTCGAGACGACCTTCAAGCTCGTTCATGGTCTTGACCACATCGAAGTTCTGCCGCGAGCAACTCGGGCAGGCGATGAAGTTGATACCACGTGAACGAAGGCGCAACGATTTGAGAATGTCGTACCCGACCTTCACTTCTTCGACCGGATCAGCGGCCAGCGAGATGCGGATAGTATCGCCAATTCCTTCGGCGAGCAGCATACCTAGGCCGACGGCCGATTTCACTGTACCTGAACGCAATCCACCGGCTTCGGTAATGCCCAGGTGCAACGGCTGGGTGATCTGCCTGGCCAGCAGGCGATAGGCTTCAACGGCCATGAACACATCGGAGGCCTTCACGCTGACCTTGAAGTCCGGGAAATTCAACCGGTCCAGATGCTCCACGTGACGCAACGCGGATTCTACCAGCGCGGCGGGTGTGGGCTCGCCGTACTTCTTCTGCAGGTCTTTTTCCAGGGAACCGGCGTTGACGCCGATGCGGATCGGGATGCCGCGATCACGGGCGGCATCGACCACGGCACGTACCCGGTCTTCGCGACCGATGTTGCCCGGATTGATGCGCAGGCAATCGACGCCCAGTTCAGCTACCCGCAATGCAATCCTGTAGTCGAAATGGATGTCGGCCACCAGCGGCACTTTCACCAGCTGCTTGATGCGGCCGAACGCTTCGGCGGCATCCATGTCGGGTACGGAGACCCGCACGATGTCGACGCCGGCCGCTTCCAGTCGGTTGATCTGCGCGACCGTGGCCGCCACATCATTGGTGTCACTGTTGGTCATGCTCTGCACTGCAATCGGGGCATCGCCGCCGACAGGAACAGAACCAACCCATATTTTTCGGGATTCGCGACGCTTGATTGGGGATTCACCGTGCATGACTTATTGACCTAGTTTCAGGCGAGCAGTCTCGCCGCTGGTAAAAGGTGCCACGTCTACAGGCTGACCGTTATAGCTGACTTGCGCACCGCGGGCGAAACCCAGGCGCAGGGTCAGCGGCGGCTTGCCGTTGACGTCAAGGCTTTCGCCCTTGCGCTTGAGTCCGCTGACCAGCACCTTCCCGTTGCCGTCTGTTACCTGAGTCCAGCAATCGGCCGTGAACTGCACGTTGACCTGCCCGGCACCGGCCACGACTGGAGCAATCTGCTCGGCGGCTGGAGCGGTCGGCATGGACGGAACGGATGGCGCAACTGCGGGAGCCTGAGCCGAAGCGGCCGGTGGCGTAGCAGTAGCAGGTGCTTGCGTGTGCGCAGGCGCTGTAACGGCAGGAGCCGAGACTTCAGGCGCAGCGCTCTGGGTTTGAGTGGACGGCGTACCGGTGTTCAACGGCAGTGATGTTTCGCCGGTTGACTGGTTCTCGACGACCGCCTGATCCTCGGGCTCGTCCAGCGGGTGAATCTGGGTAGTGCCATCGGCGCTTTCGACTTCGACGTGCTCAAGGTTGAGCCCTGAAAGATCCTTGCCACGCATCGAGGCCTGGTCCTGCCACCAGAGAAAACCTCCACCGATCAGCACGATCAGCAGCAACAGGCTGACGATGCGCAGAATGTTGTGCGACAGACGCACGGGCTCCTCGATGCGACCCAGTGCATGTACCGGACTGCCCTTGCCGTCAGTGCCGGTGAACTGATCGAACTGCTCGACCAGCGCGGCCTGATCCAGCTCCAGCAGTTTTGCATAGGCACGCACATAGCCCCGGGCGAACGTGTGCCCAGGCAGCTTTTCAAAGTTCCCGTTCTCCAGATGACTCAGTGAAGTCACGGTCAGATTCAGCCTCAAAGCCACATCAGGCAGCGACCAGTTTTTGCTCTCGCGAACCTGGCGCAGGGTTTCTCCAGGATTCACGCGGGTGGTTGCTACAACTTCGGGATGCGCCGCTTTCATCATTGCTCCGACAGGTATTGCTGATATTCCGGCGTACCGGGATAGAGTCTTTTTAATTGCAGACCAAAACTGGCCGCCTTGTTGCGGTCTTCATACACTTTAGCCAACCGCGTACCGAGCAATAGACTACGTGCATTTTGCTCGCTCAGCTGGCTAAAACGGTCGTAATAATCACGCGCCGGCACATAATGCCCGTCTTCGTAAGACAACTCAGCCATTTCCAGCAACGCTCGCGGTTGCTGGCTGTCCAGCCGCAGCGCCTTGGTGAACTGCTCGCGGGCCTGCTCGCGATTGCCCAGCTTGATGGAGGTCATGCCCAGGCTTTCGAAAACCCGCGAACGCTCAGGGTAGAGGTTATCGGCGGCAGCCTGTTCGAAACGCTCATAGGCTTCCTTGTAGCGCTTCTGCTCGTAGAGGAAACTGCCATAGTTGTTGACGATGCGTGTGTCGTTGCGGCTCGCCGACAGCGCCTTGCGAAAGTACTGGTCGGCGAGTTCCGGTTCCATTTCGGCCTGGAAGACCAACGCCAGTGCCGCGTTGGCTCCGGCATCCGAACCATCCAGTTCAAGTGCTTTCTTCAGAGGTACCTTGGCGCGCTCGGTCTGGCCTTGCTGCAGATAGCCGATTCCGAGCTGAACGTATGCCTTGCGCGCTTCTTCACGTCCCTGAGGAGTGGAGAGCGGATTGACATTGCCGGTTGATACGCAGCCCACGAGCAACATGACAACACACAGCAGCAACGGGGCGCGCACAGACATGAAGTCCCTCTTGGTCAGTTTCGCGTTCGGTTTGGCAGTCAGGTTCGGGTTGCCGCGCCTGGCACTGATTCGGCCTCGACACTCAACTCACGCACGGCGATGTAGCGTTCGCTACGGCGCGTGCGGTCCATCACCTGGCCGACCAACTGGCCACAGGCAGCATCGATATCTTCGCCACGCGTGGTACGCACAGTGACGTTATAGCCAGCCTGATGCAACAGGTCCTGGAAACGACGAATTGCGTTATTGCTCGGACGCTCGTAACCGGAGTGCGGGAACGGGTTGAAAGGAATCAGATTGATCTTGCAAGGCGTGTCCTTGAGCAACTCGATCATTTCAACAGCGTGCTCGACCTTGTCATTGATGTCCTTGAGCATGGTGTACTCGATGGTGAGCACACGTTTTTCGCCCAGGTTCGACATGTAACGACGGCAGGATTCGAGCAGCATTTTCAGCGGGTATTTCTTGTTGATCGGCACCAGTTGGTTGCGCAGCGCGTCATTGGGCGCGTGCAGCGAAAGGGCCAGCGATACATCGATATGCTTGGACAGCTCATCGATCATCGGTACAACGCCTGAGGTGGACAGGGTCACCCGGCGCTTGGAAATGCCATACCCCAGGTCGTCCATCATCAGATGCATGGCGGCTATGACATTGTCGAAGTTCAGCAGTGGCTCACCCATGCCCATCATCACCACGTTGGTGATGGCACGGTCGACGGTAGCCGGGACACTGCCAAAGGATTTGTTGGCAATCCACACCTGACCGATGACTTCGGCGGCGGTGAGGTTGCTGTTGAAGCCTTGCTTGCCGGTGGAGCAGAAACTGCAATCCAGGGCACAGCCCGCCTGGGAAGACACGCACAGCGTGCCGCGCTTGCCTTGCGGAATATAGACGGTCTCGACGCAGCTGCCGGACTCGACGCGCACCACCCATTTGCGGGTGCCATCGCTCGAAATATCCTCGCTGACAACTTCAGGACCACGAACTTCGGCACAGGCCTTGAGCTTTTCGCGCAAGGCCTTGCTGACGTTCGTCATAGCGTCGAAATCATCGACACCAAAGTGGTGAATCCACTTCATGACCTGACCGGCACGGAAGCGCTTCTCCCCGATAGAGTCGAAGAATTTCTCCATTTCCAGCTGAGTCAGACCCAACAGGTTGGTTTTACCAGTCGATGCAATCATGAATTCACCCTTCACTCGTTAGTCGCAAGACTTAGCGAGCGGTTACCTCGGTAGCTGCGAAGAAGTACGAGATTTCACGAGCAGCGGCTGCTTCGGAATCGGAACCGTGGACAGCGTTGGCGTCGATGGAATCAGCGAAGTCAGCACGGATGGTGCCGGCAGCAGCTTCCTTAGGGTTGGTAGCGCCCATCAGCTCACGGTTCAGAGCGATAGCGTTTTCGCCTTCCAGAACCTGAACGACAACCGGACCGGAGATCATGAAAGCAACCAGGTCGCCGAAGAAACCACGAGCGCTGTGCTCAGCGTAGAAACCTTCAGCTTCGGCCTTGGACAGTTGCTTCAGCTTGGAAGCAACAACGCGCAGACCGGCTTTTTCGAAACGAGTGGTGATCTCGCCGATTACGTTCTTTGCAACGGCGTCAGGCTTGATGATGGAGAAAGTACGTTGAACAGCCATGGTGAAACTCCAGAAACAGTGATTGAAGCGAAAAATTAAACCCGCGAATTATACGCGGGTTCTGAGGGTATTGCCTAAAAACATGCGTTACAGACTCAGTCGAGCTCCTCGATCCAAAGCCCCTGTATCGCTTCGAGGACCTTCTCGCCGCCACGATCAGGAATGTCATCGAATTCAGGCAGAGCCATGACCAGACCACGCAATTTGACGAAATTGACGGTCAACGGATTGATCTCCGGATGCTTTTCAGCCAGTTGAATGGCAATTTCCTGTACATCGACCCATTTGAGACTCATGAGCGTTCCTTGAATCAGTGAGGCGCTTCGGCAGCGTGATTGAGCGAATATTTGGGTATTTCGACGGTCAGGTCCTCGGTGCCGACAATTGCCTGACAGGATAGACGCGATTGCGCCTCAAGGCCCCAGGCTTTGTCGAGCATGTCTTCTTCCAGCTCGTCGGCTTCATTCAGCGAATTGAAGCCCTGACGAATGACGCAGTGACAGGTCGTGCAGGCGCACACGCCGCCACAGGCGCTTTCGATCTCGATGTGATGCTCGTGAGCAAGCTCGAGGATGGATATACCGGGTTCAACTTCTACAACCAGCCCGTCCGGGCAGTGCTCGGCGTGGGGCAGAAAAATCACCTGCGGCATCAGTTATTCCTCAATCTCATTCAGGTTGCGCCCAGCCAGGGCGGCTTTCACCGTGGAATCCAGGCGGCGGGCAGCAAATGCATCGGTCACTTGCGACAGACGCTTGGTCTGCTGCTCGATCGCGTGTCCATCGGTGCCCTTCATCAATTCGCGCAGCTCATCCATCTGCAGGTTGATGACCAGACGTTCTTCTTCATCGAGAAGACGCTCGCCATCGGCATCCAGCGCGCCCTGCACCGCTTCGAGCAGACGCTCGGCATCGACCTGATGCTCACGCAATACGCGGGCAACCTTGTCGTCACCGGCGTAGGCAAAGGAATCCTTGAGCATGCGGGTGATTTCGCCATCGGTCAGACCATACGAAGGCTTGACCTGAATGCTCGCCTCGATACCCGAGCCCAGTTCACGCGCCGAAACACTCAGCAGGCCGTCAGCGTCCACCTGGAAGGTGACGCGGATCTTCGCCGCACCCGCCACCATCGGCGGAATGCCACGCAGCTCAAAGCGCGCCAGAGAGCGGCAATCGCTGATCAGCTCGCGCTCGCCCTGCAGCACATGAATCATCATGGCCGTCTGGCCATCTTTGTACGTGGTGAAGTCCTGACCGCGCGCCACGGGAATCGTGGTGTTGCGCGGAATAACCTTCTCCATCAGCCCACCCATGGTTTCCAGCCCCAGCGAGAGCGGAATCACATCGAGCAGCAGCAATTCTCCGCCGTCACGCTTGTTGCCGGCCAGAGTGTCGGCCTGGATCGCAGCCCCGATGGCCACCACTTGATCCGGATCGATTTCCGTCAACGGCTGACGACTGAACAGCTCGGCAACTGCTTCCCGAACACGCGGCACGCGAGTCGATCCGCCGACCATGACGACTGCTTCGACCTCTTCAAGCTCGATGCCGGTATCGCGCACGGCGCGGCGGCACGCCTTCAGGCTGCGGGCAACCATTGGCTCGATCATGGCGTTCAGCGCTTCGCGAGTCAGCACGGCCTTCCAGTCACCGTAGGTCACGTCGACGGCAGCTGCGTCGGTCAGCGCTTCCTTGGCCGCGCACGCCGCCTGCAGCAGGCTGCGCTGGGCAGAAGGCGCGAGATCGGCGCAAAGGCCGGCTTCGGCAACAATCCAGCTGGCAATCGCGTGATCGAAATCATCGCCGCCCAGCGCAGTGTCGCCGCCAGTGGCCAGCACTTCGAACACGCCGCCCGTCAGCCGCAGAATCGAGATATCGAATGTGCCACCACCCAGGTCATAAATGGCGACCACGCCCTCGGCTTTCTGGTCCAGACCATAAGCGACCGCAGCGGCAGTCGGCTCGTTGAGCAGGCGCAGCACGTTAAGACCTGCCAGCCTGGCAGCATCCTTGGTGGCCTGACGTTGAGCGTCATCGAAATAGGCAGGAACCGTGATGACCGCACCGACCAATTCACCACCCAGCGCCTCTTCAGCACGCTGACGCAGCACTTTGAGAATGTCGGCAGAGACTTCCACCGGGCTTTTCGGCCCCTGGACAGTCTCGATGAACGGCATATGCGACTCACCATCGACGAAGCGGTAAGGCAGTTGCTCACCCAGCTGCTTGACGTCGGTCAGTCCACGCCCCATAAGACGCTTCACCGACAGCACGGTGTTGAACGGATCCTGGGAAGCGGCGACTTTCGCCGACTGCCCCACTTCGACCCGATCGGCGTGATAGCGAACGGCAGAAGGCAGGATAACCTGACCTTCTGCGTCGGCCAGTGGCTCGGACAGGCCGCTGCGCACTGCAGCAACCAGAGAGTTGGTGGTGCCCAAGTCGATTCCCACAGCCAGACGGCGCTGATGCGGTTGAGGACTGAGGCCGGGTTCGGCGATCTGCAGTAAGGCCATGCGTTTCAGAATAATCACTGGGCGTGCGGCCAGGGCAGCACGGGGTTAATCGTCGAGGCGCTCTTCTAACTGGCGCACTTCGTGAGAAAGCTTGTCGAGAAACTGCATACGCCGCATCAGCCTTTCGGCGTGCTCGCGCTGTGCAGCATCATTCCAACAGGCAGCAAAGCTCTGATTCAGTTCATCCTGAGCCACCTTGAGCCGACGTTTGAACGTCGCGACCCCGGCGAGATCAGCTTCATCCTGCAGATCCTCGAGTTCTTCGCGCCACTGCATCTGCTGCAGAAGAAAGTCCGGATCGTGCACGGTGACCTCGAGCGGTACCTCGTTGCCGTTCATGGCCAACAGGTAACGTGCCCTTTTCGGCGGGCTCTTGAGTGTCTGATAGGCTTCGTTGAGGCTGGCGGAGCGCTCCAGCGCCGTGCGCTGCTCTCGCTCGGAAGCGTCGGCAAAACGGTCTGGATGGACGCCACGCGCCAATTCGCGATAACGCGTCGCCAACTGATCAAGATCAAGCTGGAAATCAGGCTTGAGCTCGAACAGGGCGAAATGACAGGGAGTACCCACAATAAAAGCCTCAGACGTTGAAGCTTTCGCCGCAGCCGCACTCACCGCGCGAGTTGGGGTTGTTGAACTTGAAGCCTTCGTTCAACCCTTCCCGAACGAAGTCGAGCTCGGTGCCATCGAGATAGACCAGGCTTTTCGGGTCGATAATCACCTTCACGCCGTGCATTTCGAAGACGGTATCTTCGCTGGCCGCCTCATCGACGAACTCGAGCACATAGGCAAGACCTGAACAGCCTGTGGTGCGAACACCCAGACGAACGCCATCACCCTTGCCACGCCCCTCAAGGGAACGTCGTACGTGGTTAGCGGCAGCTTCTGTCATGCTGATAGCCATCGGAACTCCTTACGCGTTTCTGAAAAAGGACTACTTACAGCAGACCTTTCTTCTGCTTGTAATCGCGAACGGCCGCCTTGATGGCGTCTTCGGCGAGTACCGAGCAGTGAATCTTTACCGGCGGCAGGGCCAGCTCTTCAGCCAGTTGAGTGTTTTTGATGGTCTCTGCTTCGTCCAGAGTCTTGCCTTTCATCCACTCGGTTGCCAGAGAGCTGGAAGCGATTGCCGAACCGCAGCCATAGGTCTTGAATTTGGCGTCTTCGATAACGCCCTGCTCGTTGACCTTGATCTGCAGACGCATCACGTCGCCGCATGCCGGAGCGCCGACCATGCCGGTGCCAACATCTGGGTCTTCCGCGTTCATCTTGCCGACGTTGCGCGGATTCTCGTAGTGGTCGATGACCTTTTCGCTGTAAGCCATGATTCTATTCCTCTCACATCAGGGAGCCGCTCTTCAGGTCGTGCAGCAGATGCTGACCACGACCTGTGTTGGAGGCGACTTTAAATTAGTGCGCCGCCCACTCGATCTTGGAGATATCGACGCCGTCTTTGAACATGTCCCACAGCGGCGAAAGTGTCCGCAGCTTGGTAACGGCCTCGCAGACTTTCTGCGCGGCATAATCGATCTCTTCTTCGGTGGTGAAGCGGCCGAAGGTGAAACGGATCGAGCTGTGTGCCAGTTCGTCGTTGCGGCCCAGAGCGCGCAATACATACGAAGGCTCGAGCGATGCAGACGTACAGGCCGAACCGGACGATACCGCCAGATCCTTGAGCGCCATGATCAGCGACTCGCCTTCAACGTAGTTGAAGCTCAGGTTCAGGTTGTGCGGTACGCGTGCAGTCAGACTGCCGTTGACGTAGAGCTCTTCCAGATTCTCGACCTGCTTGTAGAAACGATCGCTCAACGCCTTGATGCGCACGTTTTCAGCGGCCATTTCTTCTTTGGCGATACGGAATGCCTCACCCATGCCAACGATCTGGTGAGTGGCGAGCGTGCCGGAACGCATGCCGCGCTCATGACCACCACCGTGCATGGCTGCTTCAAGACGAACACGCGGCTTGCGGCTCACGTACAGCGCACCGATACCTTTGGGACCGTAGGTCTTGTGGGCAGAGAACGACATGAGGTCAACCTTGAGGCTGGCCAGATCGATTTCAACCTTGCCGGTCGACTGAGCGCCGTCAACGTGGAACAGCACGCCACGCGAACGAGTCAGCTCACCGATCGCGGCGATGTCGTTGATGGTGCCGATCTCGTTGTTCACGTGCATGATCGAGACCACGATGGTGTCGTCACGCAGTGCAGCTTCGATCATGGCAGGCGTGATCAGACCGTCTTCGCCCGGTTCGATGTACGTCACTTCAAAACCTTCACGCTCCAGTTGGCGTGTGGTGTCCAGGACAGCCTTGTGCTCGACCTTGGAGGTGATGATGTGCTTGCCCTTGCTGGCGTAGAAGTGCGCAACGCCCTTGATCGCAAGGTTGTTGGACTCGGTGGCACCGGAAGTCCAGACGATTTCACGCGGATCGGCGTTGACCAGGTCGGCGACCTGACGGCGGGCATTCTCGACCGCTTCTTCGGCTTTCCAGCCAAAGACGTGGGAGCGCGAAGCCGGGTTGCCGAAGTTTCCTTCGACTGTCAGGCATTCGATCATTTTCTGCGCGACGCGCGGATCGACCGGGGTCGTCGCGGAGTAATCGAGGTAAATCGGCAATTTCATTGAAGCTCTCCTATCAGGCAGGCGCACCGCTCATTCATCTGCGTTCATTCAACGGCGGACGTTTCGATCTTACCCAGTTGCGACGTATTGCAATGGCTACGGCGCATGTCCTGGCGCTGAGCGACTTCTTGTACCTCACGGCGAGTGACAAGATCCGCCAAGCTGATACCGCTTAGAAATTCGTGAATCTGCTGGCTCAGGTCACACCACAAGTGGTGAGTGAGACAGGTGTCGCCAGCGTGGCAATCACCCAATCCCTGACAGCGTGTGGCATCGACCGACTCATTGACCGCATCGACGACCTGCGCCACCTGGATACCTTTCATGTCGCGAGAAAGCTGATAACCGCCACCAGGACCACGGACACTGGAAACCAGGTTGCCGCGGCGCAGCTTGGCGAACAGCTGCTCGAGATAAGACAGGGAAATGCCCTGTCGCTCGGAGATATCGGCCAGAGACACTGGCCCGTTCTGCGCGTGCAAGGCCAGGTCAAGCATGGCTGTTACAGCGTATCGGCCTTTTGTAGTCAGTCGCATGGCGTGTACCGCAGAGGATCGGAATGAGCGTGAGTATGCTATTCCCGAGTAAATGAGTCAACTATTAGACCGAGTAAAACAGTCGGGTTTAGCAAAAAGTGCGGGCTGCATCATAGCAAAGGTGCGGCGCAATGACACGCCCCAACCCCCTGCCCTGCCTAGCCGATCTTGTCTTTCAATGTCTCTTCACGCTTGTCCTTGACGCAATCGAAGACCTCGTCGCGCAGCTCCGGCAAATCTTTGGCGCAGTAGTCACTGCCCAGCCGGTTGAGGGCGCCGCACATATCTTCGAGGCGACCGTCCACAGCCTGCAGATGGTCTAGCAACTGGCCGATGGCCCGCGCGACCGGGTCCGGCATATCGGCACTGACGCCGTAGGCATCGAAGCCCAGCTTCTCGGCCATCGCCTTGCGCTTGGCTTCGGTTTCATCGTCGGACTTGACGATGATGCGCCCCGGAATACCCACCGCCGTCGCGCCTGCCGGCACAGCCTTGGTCACAACCGCATTGGAACCGATCTTGGCTCCGGCACCGACCGTGAACGGACCCAGCACCTTGGCACCCGCCCCCACTACGACGCCATCTTCCAGCGTCGGATGACGCTTGCCGGCATTCCAGCTGGTGCCGCCCAGGGTTACGCCCTGATACAGCGTCACGTCATTGCCGATCTCGGCAGTCTCACCAATCACGATGCCCATGCCATGATCAATGAAGAAGCGGCGACCGATGCGCGCCCCCGGATGAATTTCGATCCCGGTCATCCAGCGACCGAAATTGGAGACCACCCGCGCCGGCCATTTCCAGCCCTTGCCCCACAGGATGTGCGCGAAACGGTGCAGCCAGATCGCGTGCATTCCTGGATAGCAGGTCAACACATCGAACGCGTTGCGCGCGGCCGGGTCACGATGGAACACACTTTGAATATCTTCTCGCAGACGTTCGAACATCACTGATCCTTCCGCTTGTAGGGTTCACCGCGCGCGGCTTTCTGGGTTTCGGTAAGGATCCCGCGCAGAATGCTGAGCTCGGAATGCTCCACTTCACTGCGACCAAAAAGCCTGCGCAGGCGCGCCATCAGGTGCCGGGGCTTTTCAGGATCAAGGAAACCGATGGCCACCAGCGTGGCTTCCAGATGACCATAAAAGCCCTCCATTTCGTCCATGGTCGCCAGCTCGGCGTTATGCGCCATTCTGGAGGGTTCGTCATGGGCGGGCTGCTCGGACGCCGCCAGCCAGGACATGCGCACTTCATAGCTGAGCACCTGCACGGCAGCGGCCAGGTTCAGCGAACTGAAGCCGGGATCGGAAGGGATGTGCACATGGAAGTGACAACGCTGCAGCTCTTCGTTGGTCAGGCCTGCATGCTCGCGACCAAAGACCAGCGCGACCTCGGCACCCTGCCCGGCCTGCTCGACAACCTTCATGCCCGACGCGCGAGGGTCCAGCATCGGCCACGGCAGACTGCGATCACGGGCGCTGGTGCCGAGCACAAGACGGCAACCTGCCAAAGCCTCTTCCAACGTGGCGACAACCTGCGCACCTTCCAGAATGTCGGTGGCTCCGGAGGCCCGGGCATCGGCGTCAGGAGAGGGGAAGATCCGCGGATCGACCAGCACCAGGCGCGAAAGCCCCATGTTTTTCATGGCGCGAGCAGCCCCGCCGATATTTCCGGGATGGGTAGTGCCGACCAGGACAACACGAATGTTCTGCAACAAAGCGAACGCTCACTGACGCGAATTAGGGGGGCAAATCTTACAGAAACGCCCCGGCTAACGCTATTAACCCGTTCAAGCCGGGCAACCTTCAGGCACACAGGGGCGCAGTGGAAAATGGGTTGAAACCCGACAACCGTTACAACGCAAGGCTGGAAATAATTCGACGCACCCAATAGAATGGCCGGCTCTCTTTAACAACCTTAGGTGAATTGTCCATGCAGCCCATGCTGAATATCGCGCTGCGCGCCGCCCGCAGCGCCAGCGAATTGATTTTCCGCTCCATCGAGCGCTTGGATACCATCAAGGTCGACGAAAAAGAAGCCAAAGACTACGTCTCAGAGATCGACCGTGCCGCCGAACAGAGCATCATCACCGCTCTGCGCAAAGCCTACCCGACCCACGGCATCCTGGGTGAAGAAAGCGGCATGCACGAAGGCAGCGGCGAAGGTACCGACTACCTGTGGATCATCGACCCACTGGACGGCACGACCAACTTCGTACGCGGCATCCCGCACTTCGCGGTCAGCATCGCCTGTAAATACCGCGGTCGCCTCGAACACGCCGTTGTCCTCGATCCCGTCCGCCAGGAAGAATTCACCGCCAGCCGTGGCCGTGGCGCCGCCCTGAACGGTCGTCGTCTGCGCGTCAGCCAGCGCAAGAGCCTTGAAGGCGCGCTGCTGGGTACCGGCTTCCCATTCCGCGACAACCAGATGGACAATCTCGAAAACTACCTGGGCATGTTCCGCAGCCTGGTTGGCCAGACCGCAGGCATCCGCCGCGCGGGCGCCGCCAGCCTGGACCTTGCCTATGTCGCAGCCGGTCGTTTCGACGCCTTCTGGGAGTCGGGCCTGTCCGAATGGGACATCGCCGCAGGCGCTCTGCTGATTCAGGAAGCAGGCGGTCTGGTCAGCGACTTCACAGGGGGTCATGACTTCCTGGAAAAAGGCCACATCGTTGCTGGCAACACCAAATGCTTCAAGGCTGTGCTGACTGCAATCGCACCGCACCTGCCACCTTCGCTCAAGCGCTAAGCGACAGGCATAAAAAAACCGGCGAAAGCCGGTTTTTTTATGCCTTGCAGAAACTCGGCTGACTTACTGGGCCTGACCCAGAATCAGCTGACCATTCTTGTCGACAGGAATCTGATTGCCTGGATCACGCTCCATGCGGACCTGACCCACTTTCTCATTCAACTTGTACTTGACGTTGTAACCCACCACCTTGTCGCTCACATCGTTGACTGTCGTGCAACGGTTCTGCGTAGTGGTGTAAGTGTCACGCTCCTGCATGCCTTCCTGAACCTTGTTGCCGGCATAACCACCACCGACCGCACCTGCAACGGTTGCGATCTTCTTGCCGTTACCACCACCGATCTGGTTACCCAGCAAACCGCCAGCGACTGCACCGATGACGCTACCCACAATCTGGTGCTGGTCCTTGACCGGCGCCTGACGGGTAACGGTTACGTCCTTGCAAACTTCGCGGGGGGTTTTGATCTGCTGGTTGATCGGCTCGACAGCCAATACGTCCGCATACTCAGGACCACCCTTGACCAGGCTATAGGTGGCAACGGCACCGCCAGCAGTTACCACAGCAGCACCTAATACAACACCAACAAGCATAGACTTGTTCACGTGAACCTCCTGACCCAATCGAAACGCAGCATGACTGCGCAATGCCTAGCCTTGGAGCATAAAAAAAGGCGCGAGTTCATCACTCGCGCCTTTTTTATGACAACTGGCTATCAGGGCAGATCATCCGCCTTCTCGACCACAACCGGAGGAATGAGGTCCTCGGTGGTCAGGTTCAGCCAGATCAGCACCACGTTGGCGATGTAGATCGACGAGTAAGTACCCGCCAGCACACCGATGAACAACGCGATGGAGAAGCCTTCCAGGCTGTCGCCACCAAACGCCCACAGCGCGACGATCGCAAGCAGCGTGGAGATCGACGTCGCCATGGTGCGCAGCAGCGTCTGGGTAGTGGAGATGTTGATGTTCTCGATCAACGACGCCTTGCGCAGCAGACGGAAGTTCTCACGAACCCGGTCAAATACCACAATGGTATCGTTCAGCGAGTAACCGATGATCGCCAGCACCGCCGCCAGCACCGTCAGGTCGAAGGTGATCTGGAAGAACGACAGGATGCCCATCGTCACCACCACGTCGTGGATCAGCGAAACGATCGCACCGACCGCGAACTTCCACTGGAAGCGGAACGCCAGATAGATCAGTACACCGCCAAGCGCCAGCAGCATGCCGATACCGCCCTGGTCACGCAGCTCTTCACCGACCTGAGGACCGACGAACTCGACGCGCTTGACCACCGCAGGGTTGTCAGCACCCGACTTGCGCAGTGCTTCCGCCACCTGAGTGCCCAGCTGAGGGTCTTCACCCGGCATGCGCACCAGCAGGTCGGTGGTTGCACCGAAGCTCTGCACGACCGCCTCGTGATAACCGGCCTCGACCAGTTCCTGACGGACCTTGCCCAAGTCGGCCGGACGCTCGTAGGTCAGCTCGATGAGCGTACCGCCGGTAAAGTCCAGACCAAAGTTAAGCCCTTTATGGAACCAGCTGAACAACGCCAGTGCGGTAAGGAGCATGGTAATGGCGAACGCAACGTTGCGAACGCCCATGAAGTTGATGGTACGTTTCATGGCAGCCCCTTAAATCCACAACTTCTTGAAGTCACGACCGCCATAGATCAGGTTGACCATTGCGCGGGTCACCATGATGGCTGTGAACATCGAGGTAAAGATCCCGAGCGACATGGTCACCGCAAACCCTTTCACCGGGCCTGTGCCCATTGCGAAGAGAATGCCGCCGACCAGCAGCGTCGTCAGGTTGGCGTCGAGGATCGCCGTGTAGGCACGATCGAAACCTTCGCTGATTGCGCGCTGAACCGTCATGCCGTTGGCGATCTCTTCACGTATCCGCGAGAAGATCAGCACGTTGGCGTCCACCGCCATACCCATGGTCAGCACGATACCGGCGATACCCGGCAGGGTCAGCGTTGCACCCAGCAGCGACATCAATGCCAGCAGCATGACCATGTTGAAGGCCAGCGCCACGGTAGCGATCAGGCCGAAGAAGCGGTAGATGGCCATGATGAACAGCGACACGAACAGCATGCCCCACAGGGAAGCGTCGACACCCTTGGTGATGTTGTCGGCACCCAGGCTGGGACCGATGGTGCGCTCTTCAGCGAAGTACATCGGCGCGGCCAGACCACCGGCACGCAACAGCAGCGCCAGCTCGGACGATTCGCCCTGACCGTTCAGGCCCGTAATACGGAACTGGCTGCCCAGTGGCGACTGGATGGTCGCCAGGCTGATGATCTTCTTGTCTTCCTTGAACGTCTGGACCGGCACGTCTTTCTCGACGCCGTTGACCATCTGCTTGGTGTAGGTGGTGGTCGGACGCTGCTCGATGAAGATCACCGCCATGCTGCGACCCACGTTGCTGCGGGTTGCACGACTCATCAGCTCGCCACCATGACCATCAAGGTTGATGTTCACCTGTGGACGACCATGCTCGTCGAAGCTCGCCTTGGCGTCGGTTACCTGGTCACCGGTGATGATCAGGCCACGCTCCACCGCTGCCGCCGGACGTCCGCCTTCGCGGAATTCGAACATTTCGGTGGTGCCTTTCGAATCCTCGGGACCTGCGCCCAGACGGAATTCGAGGTTGGCGGTCTTGCCCAGAATACGCTTGGCTTCAGCCGTGTCCTGCACGCCCGGCAGTTCGACCACGATGCGGTTGGCGCCCTGACGCTGAACCAGCGGCTCGGCAACACCCAGCTCGTTGACCCGGTTACGTACGGTGGTCAGGTTCTGCTTGATGGAGTATTCACGAATCTCGGCCAGCTTGGCCGGTGTCAGCGCCATGCGCAGTACGGGAATCCCGTTCAGTTCGGCAGGCGTGATTTCGAAATCGGTAAAGGTCTTGCGTATCAGCGCACGAGCCTGCTCGCGCTCTGCGTCGTCGGTAAAGCCCAGCTGAATCACATTACCCAGCTGCGGCAGGCTGCGATAACGCACCTTTTCCTTGCGCAGCAGCGTTTTGACTTCGCCTTCATAGACTTTCAGACGGGCATCGATTGCCTTGTCCATGTCGACTTCCAGCAGGAAGTGCACACCACCGGACAGGTCGAGACCGAGTTTCATCGGAGTTGCGCCAACATTGCGCAGCCAGTTCGGCGTGGTGCGAGCCAGGTTCAGCGCGACGACATAGTCATCACCCAGCGCCTTGCGCACGACATCCTTGGCCGGCAACTGGTCTTCCTGCTTGCTCAGACGCAACAAACCGCCTTTGCCATTCTCAGCCAGAGAAGAAGCCTTGACCGAGATACCGGCATCAGTCAGCGCCTTGGCTGCACGATCCACATCTGCCTGAGTGACCTGCAACGCAGTACTTGCGCCACTGATCTGAATGGCCGAATCGTCAGGGTAGAGATTGGGTGCGGAATAAATAAAACCGACCACCAGCACCGCCAGGATCAGTACGTATTTCCACAGAGGGTATTTGTTCAGCATCACGCCGCCCGCTTAAAACGCGGGGCGCCTTGCGCGCCCCGTCGATGGGTAAAAGTTGGTACTCAGATCGCTTTCAGGGTGCCTTTTGGCAGAGTGGCTGCGATTGCGCCCTTCTGGATTTTCAACTCAACGGTGTCAGACACTTCGATCACGACGAAATCGTCGGTCACTTTGTTGATCTTGCCGGCGATGCCGCCGCTGGTCACGACTTCGTCGCCTTTCTGCAGGTTGCCCAGCAGGTTCTTCTGCTCTTTGGCGCGCTTGGCCTGTGGACGCCAGATCATCAGATAGAAGATGACCAGAAAGCCAACCAGGAAAATCCACTCGAAACCGCTGCCCGCAGGACCGGCAGCCGGTGCAGCAGCATCCGCGAAAGCGGGAGAGATGAAAAAGCTCATGTGTCGCTCCAAGTTACATAATTAGTATAGAAAAGCAGGAAAAACTCGTTCTGTTTCAACCCAGAGGCGGCGTGGGAATTCCGCGTTTGGCATAGAAGGCATCGACAAAGGCGGCCAATGTACCCTGTTGAATAGCCTCGCGCAAACCAGCCATAAGCAGCTGGTAGTGCCGCAAATTGTGGATCGTATTGAGCATGCTCCCCAGCATTTCGTTGCACTTGTCCAGGTGATGCAGATAAGCGCGCGAGAAGTTCTTGCAGGTGTAGCAGTCGCAGGTCGGATCCAGCGGCGAATTGTCATGCCGGTGAAACGCGTTACGAATTTTCAGCACACCGGTGTCAATGAACAAATGACCATTGCGGGCATTGCGGGTCGGCATCACGCAGTCGAACATATCGACTCCGCGGCGGACACCTTCGACCAGATCTTCCGGCTTGCCTACTCCCATCAGGTAACGGGGTTTGTCTGCCGGCATCTGGCCGGGCAGGTAATCCAGCACCTTGATCATCTCGTGCTTGGGCTCGCCCACCGACAGACCGCCGATGGCCAGGCCGTCGAAACCGATCTGGTCCAGACCTTCCAGCGAGCGCATGCGCAGGCTTTCATGCATGCCGCCCTGGACGATGCCGAACAGCGCAGCGGTGTTCTCGCCATGCGCGATCTTGGAACGCTTGGCCCAGCGCAGCGACAGCTCCATTGAGATGCGCGCCACGTCTTCATCAGCGGGGTAAGGCGTGCATTCGTCGAAAATCATCACGATGTCCGAACCCAGATCACGCTGAACCTGCATGGACTCCTCCGGCCCCATGAACACCTTGGCGCCATCTACCGGCGAAGCGAAGGTCACGCCCTCCTCCTTGATCTTGCGCATGGCACCCAGGCTGAACACCTGAAAACCACCGGAGTCGGTCAGGATCGGACCTTGCCACTGCATGAAATCATGCAGATCGCCATGGCCCTTGATGACCTCGGTGCCCGGACGCAGCCACAGGTGAAAGGTGTTGCCCAGAATGATCTGCGCGCCCGTGGCTTCGATGTCCCGTGGCAGCATGCCCTTGACCGTACCGTAGGTGCCCACCGGCATGAAAGCCGGGGTCTCGACCACGCCACGGGGAAAGGTCAGGCGACCGCGACGGGCCTTGCCGTCGGTGGCCAACAATTCGAAAGACATACGACAGGTGCGACTCATGCGTGATCCTCTGGTACCGATTCCTGTGGGGCCGTCGGCGCGGGATTGCGGGTGATGAACATCGCATCACCGTAACTGAAGAAGCGGTACCCGTGCTCGATGGCAGCCGCGTAGGCCGCCATGGTCTCGGGATAACCGGCGAACGCCGAAACCAGCATCAGCAGCGTGGATTCGGGCAAATGGAAATTGGTCACGAGGGCATCGACCACATGAAACGGTCGGCCTGGATAGATGAAGATATCGGTGTCGCCGCTGAACGGCTTCAGCACCCCGTCACGCGCCGCACTCTCCAGCGAACGCACGCTGGTGGTCCCGACCGCAATCACCCGTCCGCCACGCGCACGGCACGCGGCCACGGCATCGACCACGTCCTGACCGACTTCAAGCCATTCGGTGTGCATGTGGTGATCTTCGATCTGCTCGACGCGCACCGGCTGAAACGTACCCGCCCCGACGTGCAGCGTGACGAACGTCGTCTCGACGCCCTTGGCGGCAATCGCCTCCATCAGCGGCTGATCGAAATGCAGACCCGCCGTCGGCGCCGCCACGGCACCGGCGCGCTGAGCGTAAACAGTCTGATAGCGCTCGCGGTCCGCGCCTTCGTCCGGGCGGTCTATATAAGGAGGCAACGGCATGTGCCCGACACGGTCGAGCAATGGCAGCACTTCTTCGGCGAAACGCAGCTCGAACAGGGCATCGTGTCGCGCCACCATCTCGGCCTCCCCGCCGCCGTCGATAAGGATCGACGAGCCCGGCTTGGGCGACTTGCTGGAGCGCACATGCGCCAGCACACGATGGCTGTCCAGCACGCGCTCGACCAGAATCTCCAGCTTGCCGCCGGAGGCTTTCTGACCGAACAGACGCGCAGGAATGACGCGGGTATTGTTGAACACCATCAAATCGCCCGGGCGTAAATGCTCAAGCAAATCAGTGAATTGACGATGTGCCAGCGCGCCGCTTACCCCGTCCAGGGTCAACAGACGACTACTGCGACGCTCAGCCAGCGGGTGACGAGCAATCAGGGAATCCGGGAGATCGAAGGTAAAGTCAGCGACGCGCATGATGGGGTTCGTTTAGCAGGGCCGGGAAGTTTATCCGGTTTGGCGGAATTAGTAAAAAACCAGCGCAAATCCCTGTTGACCAACGGAAAACCGATCCCTATACTTCGCCGCCATTGAGCCCTGATGGCGGAATTGGTAGACGCGGCGGATTCAAAATCCGTTTTCGAAAGAAGTGGGAGTTCGATTCTCCCTCGGGGCACCATTTGCAGTACATAGACGACTACCAGCGTCTACACAACACCCATAGAGCCCGCTAACTGCGGGCTTTTTGGTCTCTGGGGTTCCATCCCCATCCCTTGCAAGCCAGCCTCTTTTTGGTGCATTTTCTGTACAGATTCCAGTTCGAGAACCGGAGGTGTACAGCCATGCCACTCACTGCCTTGCAAGTCGAAGCGTCCAAGCCTGCCGACAAACAATACACGATGAGTGATAGTTCGGGTCTTGCCCTTCCAGTCCAGCCGAACGGCCACAAGTACTGGCATTTCCGCTATTCGTATCATGGTCGCGCGGCGCGCATGTCATTGGGCGTCTACCCGAGCATCTCCTTGCAGAAGGCTCGCGAACGGGCTGCCGAATGCCGCAAGCTGCTCAAGGACGACATCAACCCTGGCGCCAAGCGGCGGGATGACAAGCAGCAGCAACGGGAGGCCGGGCTCAACACCTTCAGGCGAGCTACGGAGTACTTGTATCAGTTCAAGGCCGACTCCGGCCGCAGCGATGCGACGCTAAAGAAGATTCGCGACTACCTCGACAAGTATCTGCTACCGGCACTCGGCGAGATGCAGCTGGAGCACATCACTCGCGCCGACTGCGCGAAGTTGCAAGCCAGCATCGAAAAGCGCGGGGCGTTCAATGTGGCAGAAGGCTCGGACCTGGCTCAAGCAGATTTTCAGTCAGGCGATTGCGCGGGGGTTGTGCGAACACAATCCGGCTTCAGAACTTCATGCCATCGCGTTGGCGCCGCCTCCCCCTGAGCACTATCCGCACTTGCGTGAAAGCGAGCTACCGGAATTCCTTCAGGCGCTGAGCAAGACCACCAGCCGGTTGCCGTCAAGGATTGCTTCGTGGATGGCAATACTGACGGCGAGCCGACCCGGCATGGTTCGGTATGCGACGTGGGATAAAATCGATTTTGAAGAAGGGACGTGGACCATACCGGCTGAACGCATGAAGATGCGCCGGGACTATGTCAGTCCCCTGCCCCATCAACTGATCGCAATGCTGATCAAGCTGCACCAATGCACTGGACGCAGCCGCTACCTGTTTCCGGGGAGTGGTGAGAAACGGCCCGTCATCAGCGAGAACACGATTAATCTGGTGTTTGCCAAGATTGGCTGTAAAGGGCGGATGGTCAGTCATGGCGTTCGTCACACCACGAGCACCTTGCTGCGAGAGCATGGGTGGTTGAAAGGCCATGTGGAAAGCTAACTGGCGCAGGTCGAGGGCGGCATTGCTGGCGAGTACAACCAAGCGCTGTATATGACCCAACGGCGGATAATGATGCAATGGTATACCGACTATCTCGATGCGCTCAGGGACGGGATTACGGCGAGCCTGGGGGATCAGTTTGATACGCGGGTTAACCAGTTTCTGTCGCGTAAGTCTTCGGAGCTTCTCGAGTTCAACGCGGTCGGTGGCGATATCAGTGCTTTGGAAAATGAGCGTGGTTCATTCTAGCGCTAACAGGTCAGTGAGATCTCCGTGGTTTGCTTTCCTCGCGGGTCCATCCAAACAGGGCTGCAAAGCCGCCGTGTTTGGATGGACCTCACTTAAAAAATCTAAAGCCCGCGCAACTGTGGAAAACCACTGATTTCCACCGGTGGATAATTTCATCCACAGCCGCAGAACTCCCGAAAATTCGAGCCTTGACCCTACCCACCCGCAGGCGTAGAAAAGATCGTGCAAGCGCTGTCGTTGACAGCACCCCAGGTAGCCAGAACCTTTAAGGCTACGCCACACCATGGTGGTTATCCCAAAGTGCGATTAGCGTCCGGCGGCTCGCACGCTCACAGCGATGTGATGGATGCCTACTTATAGCAGTGTGCCCACTGCGGCAACTTCCCCTTTCATAGCTGCCCTGCAGCAACCTATCCGCTTGGCCATTTACTTGCGCCAACCTGCGCCCGTCTCTTTCTCCCGGAAAGAGACGGGCGCTCCTACCACTGCTGCAGCCCACCTCGTACAAGGCTTTACGGCATTCCCCCTCGTGACAATTGGCGTGACAAACACCGAAGTCACCAGCAACAGCGATGCAGATGATGGTGCCGCAGCCCACGGAATGGACTGCACCTGACTGACAGTCAGACACGCCCCGGTCATCGCTTCACTGCCTTCACCTGACTCAGGATCTCGCGGCGCTGGCCTCGTCAGCCAGTACAGCCTCCACCCGCCCACTTCCTCGGAAGTGCTCAGGAGGCCAGATCATGAGATGCCCAAGCTCCCGGTCGTAAAGAGCCGCCAGTCCCGCGTTAATGGACAACCCTCACAGGTCGCAGGGGTCTCGATCCCTGATAACACTCAACATTCTTGGCGGGAAGACGTGGGGAAAAGCTTCAAATGTTTGGCTTGAAGAGGAGTTTTATCATGCCATTGTTGGGTAGATGGGATCGGGTCGGCAGCTGACTTATGCCGGGCCTCAGGCATTGCGGGATATGTTTGGTGGCGGGCACTACGGTACGGTCAAAGCGCACAGTGATCGCTGGAAAGCGTTCGTGCAGTGGCGTCATCAGAGGATGGGTCGGGCTTCAATGATGCACGGCAGATTGATCGGCAGACTTTCCTGGACTACGCCGGGCATCTGCGGCAGCAAGTCGAACATGGCGAGCTTACCATCACGACCGCGCAAAACCGGTTGTCCAGTGTGAACCGAACCATGGCCACGCTTCGCGGTGATCAATATGTGAAAGTGCCGAGCCCAAGTGAAGCGTTAGGACTGAACCGGACCACCATCTGCACAAAAATTCCCCAAGGCCAAGATCGTGACCAAGTGATTCGCATCGCTGAAGCCCTTCGCGAAGGGCATCCTCGGGCTGCCGTGATCGCCGAGTTGGCACGCACCACTGGGATGCGTTTGGGTAAGGCCAGCTTGGCCGACCTTCCGCGCCTAATCAACGCGCTACTGATACGTGTTAACCATAGGTTTGATCACTCTACGCACAGGGAAGACTTGGCATGTCTCACGCTTGCTAGGCGATGGCGCCCCGACCCAGCGCACGCCAGTGGCTGCGCAGGATCTGCGTATCGCCGAAACAAAAACTTAGACACAGATTTTTCGAAGACGGTATGGATCCAATCCGAGAAATCCAATACTATCAAAGCGCCACCGGCCTACTGGAGCGAGCTTCATTCACCACCATTGCCTTCAGTGACTACCGTAACGCGATGGCCTGAAAAGCCAATTATTTATTGGGCTGATACCTACACGCCTGAAAGGTCTTCAAAACCTAACTCCAAGTGATAAAGCAGTTAATTTTCACTTAAACCACATTTCACCTATAAGAGGTTTCATATGAACCTAGGCAAGAACGAAGCTTACAACCACGAGAAAGGTAACGATTTTAGAATGTCGTCGCGGGCCGATATAAAAACAGAGATTGCAGAAACCAATTATGTAAGCCAGACAGCGATAGACACTATTTTGGACCGGATCAATCGTGTAGACTTTACTCCGCTTTGCTTCAAGCTAGAAAAGGAATACGACTGGCGTGAAGATAAAATCAACGGTGCTCTGACCCTATACAAGCAGTGGTTGACGCTTCAGACCCTCTATGAAGATCTTTCTTTTGCGCCAAGCGAACTAATTGACGAGTTCTGGCATATCCATATTCTGGATACAAGAAAATACATGAATGACTGCAACTTCATTAAGGGTGAGTACATCCACCATTACCCTTATTTCGGCCTTACAGAACAAGAGAATGAAACAGTTCTCGAAAAAGGTTTTGATTTAACGAAAAAACTGTTCCAAATGCATTTTGGGCATTCGGAGCTTGGTTTCCAAGCAGATCATGCAGCGTCGTGTGGCTGCCGTTCCGGCAACGGTAGCAGCTGTCGCTGATGCCTACGCTTATACTTTCCAGCGAGCTTCGAGCCCTCATAAAAAAGGGCTTGGAGGTCCACGAGGGTACCAGTGTAACCCATCCCCCCTTGAACGAGCAGCCTGGGCTTTTTAATTTCTTCGATGCCGTGAAAAAAATTCTTCACCAAGAAAAACACGTTCATATAAGGGGGATTCCCGTATTAAGCAATGAAGGCTGGAGGGCTTTTACCAGCTGTTTCGGATTATTTTATGGAGTTGTCGAACGAACGGATATAAAAATCGATTGCCATTATTCAGCCTGCTCCATTAATCCTCTTACCCTTCATAACGATGATGCCATAGATGAAGTCAGGCAACCAAGGTATGGATTTATTCAAGTCACCAATGAAGATCCATTGCACCCTGTTGCAAATGGAATCGTAGTAGTCCGAGAGCTAGTCCAACAGCTTAGATATGAAGCCCCAGAACTGCTGAAAATGCTGCTCAGCCATCCAGTACCTATGTTTTCTCATGGAGTTAACTATGAGGAAAAGGATGGCGAATCTATAATTATCAATTCCCCGATACTCTACAAATCGTCTAGCGGCGAGTATCAAATAAGATTTGATCATGACAGGATCAGACGATATTACCAAGAAATGAAGAAAAAGCAGCCATTTGAAGAGGGAAAAATGATTTATGACTTTCTTCAGGCTGCTCAGAAAATAAAGCAAAAAATTACACTGTCGCATTCCGATCTATTAGTCCATGATAATTTGTGCACACTCCACGACAGAGATGCATGCAATATAGAGCTTTACTCCGACGGCACAAGAAATACTCGTCATATTTCGGTCAGTTTCGCGAGAGCACAAGATGGAAATCCATAAAATCCCTCGCAACTTAAAGCAATACGGAAACTTCCCTTTTTGGCACTCACTCATCAAAGAGTCGATTGAAATAATTCCACCTGATAAATATTTAAACGTGCTGGACTTTGGGACTGGGGAAGGTGGATTTTTGCAGCTTTTCGACTTCTTAGTACCGGAAAAACAACTTATAGGCGTGGAAAAAGATGAAAACCTGCTAGCGACATGCAAGAAGAGGCACTCAGCCCCAAATATATCCTTTACTGCTTCGTGCGACCTTGGGAACGGTAAGAATGAAACAATTGATATAGCTTACTCTCAAGAAGTAATTTATACACTTCCCCGACTCGATGAGCATGCCAGGGAAATGTATTATCTTTTAAGGCCGGGAGGGTACTACCTAGCTACGATCGGCTGCCATGTGGACAACCCAACATACACGAGGCGTAAAGAGAGAATTAGAGCTACTGAAAATTATCCAGCATTCGATTATTCATTGGATGAGGTTGGCAGATCGTTCTATGATGCTGGTTTTAGAGTTTCAGTGAAACGATTACCTGTCACAGCCCCCTTGAAATACTCATTTGAGGCGGATCCTGAGTTTTTATCTATTTCTGACTTACTACTATCTTCAGAACAGTACAAAACTTTGTTTGTATTTATGAAACCAAAGCACCCAAGGTAGAATAAATGTCAAAATCCGATGCTGATATTGCAATTATAGATGCTAATGAAAACAATCTAAAAAATCTTAGTTGCAAGATACCGCTAAATTCAATCATCTGTATAAACGGCGTCAGCGGTTCGGGAAAAACAACTTTAGCGAAAAAACTTATTGTGCAGGAAGCTGAGCGACAGCATAAAATACAATCAGGCACCGGCAAACGTTACCACCATTTGGTGAGAGGAAATTTCTTATCGATAAAAAACCTACCTAAAGTTTTATCTATCGATCAAAAACCTTTACTGCAATCCGAAAAATCCACCGTAGCCACGGCGTCGGGACTTAACGACTGCATTAGAACCTCATTTGTTAAATGTGGCATTATCCAATGTTCCTGCGGGACGACTGTCGAAGAAACCCCAAGCTACGAAACCATTAAAAAAATTATAGTCACCGCAATACCTGATGGGAACTATAGTATTTATTTTTATGTATCCAGCAAAATTTCCTCTCGCGTAGAAAAACTGATCAAATTCATGACATCTAACGGATTTAGATATTTTGAAGTAGATGGCAGCAAAAAAAAATACAGAACTAAGGATATTGAAACCCTTAATCTTGATAGCCATTCAAAAATAAAGATTGAGGCTGACTCTCTGGATCAACTGGAGAGTTTAAAAATACCACAGGAAAGTATTTTTATATCGCGCAATAGTGAAAGCGCATTTGATTTTTCTTATCAGACTTTTTGTCAGCACTGCATGACAGAATACCAAAAAAAGTCACTATCTTTATTTACCAGATCAAAACTAAGCGATCGAAATGGATGCTGCAATTTGTGCGGTGGTAGTGGATCCACTGTAAGATTGAACGAGAAATATTTATTCTATCCTAAAAATAACCTTGCCGAAGGGTTCCTGAATCTGCAGTTTGACGGGCAAAAATATACCCCCATCAACCTTTACAAATCTAAATTAAAAAAAATAATTCAGGACGGCGGAGGAAAAGTCTCGACGACATATGAGAGTTTCCCGCCTTCGGTCAAACTTGAGATTCAAAAAACTTTAATTAACAAGCTCTCCAGTTTGGAAAATACGGCGACAGATCCTGAGCTTATAATCACTTCTCTTTGTGATGAATGCGGCGGATCAGGTTTTAGTCAAAAGGCTCGAGCCGTAAAGCTAAATGGTAGGAGCGTCGCAGACATTCTTTCGCTAACAATTGACGAAGCATTTTCGTCAATACGAGACCCTGAATCTTCCGTTATTTTAAGCGCAGCGCAAGATCTCTCGCTTGGACACTTAGTGTTGAACAGAAGCACTACCACACTAAGCGGAGGAGAAATGCAAAGGATCAAGCTAATTGAAGCGATAACGGCGAAGGTGTCCGACCTACTGATAGTCATTGATGAGCCGTCAGCAAGCTTAAGCACGAACGACATAAAAAAATTATTTGTTTTACTCAAAAGACTACAATCCTTGGGCAATACACTTCTACTAGTAGATCATTCGGATCAGGTAATTTCTCAATCAGATTTCAGTATTCACCTAGGGCCTGGGTCCGGCTTGGAAGGTGGTTATATTTTGGAAACGGTTGATAGTGTTCTGCCCCCTTTAAAACCAAGAAAAAAATGCTCACAGGAACCTCAAGAGTATATTTCTCTTCGTCGAATTAGTTTCAACAACGTTGTTAATCAGGACGTCTGCTTCCCTGCAGCCGCGATCACAGCGATTGTAGGAGATTCCGGGAGCGGTAAGAGCAGCCTCGTGCAAGGAATTACATCACGAATAACCTCGAGCTCCAGAGACGCAAAGACTAATAACATAGCAACCGCGATACTATTGGACCAGAAGCATATTAGAGGTAGTAGGCGCTCAAATGTATCTACGTTTCTAGATATATCTGAAATTCTTAGAAAGCTGTACTCGGAAACAGTTGTCGCGCAGGCGTTAAATCTCGACTCTAGCTTTTTTACCTACAATGGTGCAAATGGGGCTTGTAGTGAGTGCCAAGGTTCTGGCGAACTGGCTGGTGAGACCTGTAAATCATGCGGGGGTGCTAGGTTTAATAGCCTCGCGTTGTCCGCCATGGTTCATAATCTCAATATTGCTGAGCTATTGGACTTCCCCGCAACTGGTGTACTTCCCCTTGACCTACACCCGGCAATCAATAGGGTATGCACATTATTAATAGAACTGGGCTTAGGACACCTTAACCTCGGGCGTAGTTTGACTGAGTTGAGTGGCGGCGAATCTCAACGACTCAAACTTGCGAAATTTCTTGGGGCAAGTGAAAACTCCATATCGAATAATCAACACCACTTATTGATAATCCTTGACGAACCGTGTAAGGGTTTAAGCAAAAATGATTGCCAGTTTGTATTAGAGGTTCTCCAAGGACTTTCCAGGAAAGGGCATAGTGTTCTTGTCATTGAGCACAACGACGCTTTAATACAGCAAGCGGATTATATAATAAAGATGGGCCCCGGGGTAGGCGATGAGGGTGGGCTAATTGTGTTCGAGGGACCTACTAGCGATTATCCTACAGACGGCTCTATTTTGAACGGTATGAAGGTGAAACCTATCACCTACTCTAAAGATAAATCCACGCATCTGACCTCCGAGGATCGTTACTTTCAGAAGCTTTCTATCTATCAAAAGAGGGCTTTAATTTCTCAGCGCGACGGAAAGTTCTTTAGCACCAAGGCTAAACTGTTCGAATACCTCGATGATTCCGCCTGCAAACCGCCGTATTACTTCAATCCATTTTGCGCTGAACTACATACATCCGCGACAATATCTAAAACCCAGATAAAACAAAGGCTTGAGTCGCTAGCCAAACTAGGACTACAAAAAGTACTAGTTAACAATGCGCTTATTAAGATCACTAATGCGGCTAAACTTGTTGATTATGATACCGCTTGGAAAACCTATATCGAAACTGACAACCCAGAACTAGCCTATAATTTAGGTAATGGCTGGATCGCAGTATGGAAAGATGAAAAAACGGAAATACTTTCGACACGTCTAATCGATGTAGATAAGCGAGTTGTTGGGGCACGCACATTAACGAGACGTACATTCAACGCGTTTTATAATGATTGCAAACTATGCAACGGGAGTGGCAAGCTAACATACTACGATTCGTTTATCAGCGATGAAGCTAAAGCATGTACCGATCTTGAATTTTATTCGCCCTCCATTAGACCTTATGTCAAAACAAAAATTCTATTCAAAATCCGAGAGTCTGTTAGTTTTTTTAAAGCTGAGAACCTTGCTGATTTTTCAACCCCATACAGTTCCCTGAGTAGTCGCGAGAGGATGGCGTTACTCCATGGCATTCCCAATTTATCATTCACAAAAAGAGATGGTCGGAAAGATGCATTGAGTGATCAAATTGAATGGCGTGGATTAATTAAGCTCCTTGAGTCCAGCTCATCACTGATGCCGAAGTTTCTCAAATCCTCAATCGAAACCCCTAGGGTTTCGGTGAATTGCTATTGCTGCAATGGCACAGGGTATGCCAAGGAGGTAGATCACTACCTAGTAAATGGTGCCCCAATATACCAATGCGACCCTACTGAAGTATAGGATGTTCATTAATCCACAATAGTTATACTTTCGAATCTCTCCTCATCGGATGGCGGAGAGATTCGCGCATATAACATCTCTACCATTTCATCAGAAACCACGCGCTCAGTCGCCCTCATTTTATTTCGTTCCAAACAATCGCTCAGCGAGGTAGCGATGTATATGGCATGTACTTTAACACTACCTCCAAAACCAAAAAGAAAAGACCGAGCCTCTAGCTCATTAAAGTAAGTTGTATCAAGTACAACATCTTGTCTCAATGCTACTTTCCCTGAAACAATATTTTTTATCTCCTGCAAAACTTTTTGTCTAATCTCATAAGAGCGCATCGAACCAAACATAGACTCTCGAATCACATCACACGACACAACTTGAACATTTGTAAAATTTCTGGAGCAGTAATGGCTTTTCCCTGCCCCAGGCGAACCTAACAAAAGATATATATTCACTTGACCAACCTCCTTCTTTGCAAAATCTACAGGGTTACGCCAAGACAAAATTCATTACAAGTAAACCCTCAGAATAATATACCTCCTTCCCAAGTGCTGAAACATGACTTTCTTTAATAGCACGCACATAGCCACTTAAAAGAATAGTAATGCGGTTCGTTAGATTCTTAAATAAACTGCCATACCAATCGCCGATCCCAGCCATTTTTTAAACTTAATAAGCTAGCCCATCTAAAAATAAAAACCTATGAATATGACTGGCGATATTACGCACCACTATGATACATGCCTTGCCTCAGGGTCCCCGTATAAAATATCTATCTCTTCATGCTTTTATAGATATCACTACCAGGCATATCTTCCGTGGGAAAGTTTCCAAACTGACTGGGTTTTTCGATTCGACTACGACTTGAGGCTTTGTTACTAAAAACAACCATCAAACCTACACCAGAGCCTAGACCAACTAAGAAGGTTAGGACATGCGTCAAATATTCCATTTTATATCACCAATATTTTTCGGTATCTCCTGAGGCTCGAAGCGTATCAGAGCACCACAATTAGGTCTAGTTAACATGTGACGATATGGTACTAACACTCGCTAGGGTTCTAAGGGTACCGTTCCTCCAATCCGCGAGGTGGCGCCTTTGGGAAAGGTCCGTCTAAAGCAGCGGAAAGCCTTTGTAGTATGCATGGCAAAAAAAATGCACTTCGTCGGAAATACAGCAGCAAAAACGATAGTCTCCGACGACCTTACTGAGATAATTTATCAACGTGCAAAGTATGGATATACGCACACAAAAACATGTACAGCGAAATTAATATTTTACAATCAAACAGTTAAATAATATATTGAGCCCCCCCTCGGGACACCAAAATTGAAAAAGACCTTGAAATTCAAGGTCTTTTTTTTCGTCTGGTGAAAAGTGGTCATGGCGCAATTACAGGCCTGTCCGCCTCTGTAAAACTGCCAGGCAATTCCCGATGATGCTTGCAGTGCCCGACCGGGAATTTTCGACAGCTTGTTAAAGGGAAGTGCAGGACATGGATGCCAGGCAAATCGAATTTCAACTGCCCGAAGTCATTGTGGATCTTTGGAAAGCGCGGCAGGCACTGGCTGCTCACTATGTCAGCACAGGCTTGAAGTTCACGCTGGATGGACGCCTTGTAGGCGATATCGCAGAAGCATTGGCCTTGGAGCATTTCGATCTACTCATTCCCCAGAAACGCACAGGTGGAGTCGACGCGCTCACTCGAGCCGGGAAAACCGTGCAAGTGAAAGCGACCGGCAACGCAAGATCAGGTCCGGCCTTCACGCCGGGCAAAGGCTTTGCCGATTACCTGCTGTTTTTCAGAATCGACTTTGAGTCCAATACCGCCATGGTTGCTTACAACGGCCCCGAAGCGCCCGTGCGTAGTTTGCTGCCGGAAAATGGATGGAACGGCACCAAGGCACTGAGTCTGGCCGCTATTCAACGATTGGCGCTGGAAGTGAATCCGCGGGATCAGCTTCCGCTAAAGGCCCATGCCAGCCTTTCGAATACTGACATGACGCGCTGACCTGTTGCTCTGCCCAATCGTCCGTTCTATTCATGACATTGCCCATCGGTATAATCGCCGCAGAATGGACCTCAGGACAGCCCAGTGAATAAGATCGTTTATGTAAAAGCCCACTTCCGCCCTATCGGTGAGGAAGTCACCGTCAAAGTGCCCACGGGTGAGGTGACGTGGGGGCTGTTCGGTACGAAAGAAGAGACCCGAAAAGAGAAACAATGGCAGCAAACCGGTTGGTCGGATTGCGAGGTTGATGGCGAGCGACTTTCGAAAGACATCGAAGAAGCGGTTGCCTTGCTCAATGCTGACGGTTATGAAATTCAGACCATCCTGCCGATCCTGTCGGGTGCCTATAACTACGAATTCAAGCACAAGGACGTAACATTCCCCGAACAAATAGGCGCTGCAGGCGGAGGCTGGGGATATGGCTACGGGTATGGTTTCAGCTTCACCGAAGGCGTTACCTTGATCGCCAGGAAAATTCAGAATCCTTCCGCATAACGATCAGGCCATACAGTCATCCTGAAAAATGCGCTTGCCCCGATGACTGGCAAGCGCATTACACCCTCAAAGAGCTGATAGTTTCAGGCACAGCCCAACCAAACCCTTTCAAACGCCGAATAGATCCAGAGCGCTATTTTTTCGCGTGTGGCGGTGCTCCGACATTGTATTTGTCCGTGCTGTGGTCATTGTCCTGATCGGTATCGCTGCCACCAAACGCGGCGTCGGTGCGGTGATCGTTGTCCAAGTCCTTGTCATTACCGCCAAATGAGGCGTCGGTCTTGTGATCGTCGCGCTGCAACTTGTTATCTGCTTTTACTCACGTCGCTAGCCCCTGAAAACCGGTCGTTTGTGTTCCGGGGCATCGCGATTGATTTGACCGGCATTCCGGCAAATTGCTTGCGCGACAGACGATGAGTTTTTTATTGCCTGTAGAGCAAATCAATACATTTATCAGCGTGCGGCTTGCGCGCCATGGAAAAGCCAGTCCGCACGGGTGATCGGTATGAATGGTTTCGGGATGAAGACCTGACACTGCGCACCTGACCATTGCTGAGCAAAACTCAAGTCTGCATGAGCTTTTGAGTGGGTAACCTTTACGTGGAAAAGCCAGTAGCCTGTTCGCATACCTGGCAACGGTCCAATGCGTAGTCACCAGGTACAGGATCAAGCATTCGACAGGCAGCAAAGGTTCAAGCGCATGACAATCACCTCAATCAATACTCTGGAGATCAGTTTCCTGGAAAGTCCGAGGCATGATGTCGAGGCATTGTTGCTCAAGCACATCGAGCAATTGAAAAACGCGCCGGGCTGTTTGAGCTACGCGCTGAGCAGGAGCACAAAAGGCACGGCGCGCTGGATCGTCAGCGGTTACTGGTCAAATGAAGACCAGATGACTGATCACTTCTGTACGGCTGCAATGACTGGATTCATTGATGAACTCATCGGCGCCGAAGCCAGTATTGCCTTCGCTCGCTTTGCGGCCAATATCGATATTCCAGCCTGACCCAGTTATACCCGGTAACCCAAGCGGATCGACCAGGCTTTGACACGCCTGTCAGAAACGCACGCGCCCTTGAAAAGTTACTTATCGCTATACCCACACTTTCATATAAAGGTTTTCCCATGAAATTCTTGAAACTTGCAGCGTTCGTTGTAGCCGTATCAGGCCTGGCTGGATGTGCGACCGCAATGCCTGTGCCTGACAAAGGCAATGCCATCGTTCATATTGAGGCTCAGGTCGGTGATGAGATGATCGCCAGGCGCCTTGATACAAAACCTGCCGAAAGCTTGAATCATTTCGAAGTGTCACCCGGCAAACACTCAATGGAATTGGGTATTGTCGCGAGGGGTTATCAGAAGAGTCAGCGACGTTGCGTAGCGACGCTTGAGTACAGCGGATTTGCTGCCGATGAGCTTTATACATTGGTTGAAAGCAGGTCGGGGCCGGAAGTCAAAGTAACGCTGATCGACAACAAGGGGAAGGCACTGGCGCAGACGGACAAGGTACCTTGCCTGTGATCTTGCCCAGATTCCTTGCCTAGAAAACCGTTTGAAGAAGGCACGGCCCTTTCCTACGACACTCTGCGAATCAGCCTCTATTTTCGGTTAGCCAGAAAGTCCAATCTTCCCGCCGTTCGCTGCCCCATCAGCAACCGGATTTAGCGATCCTTTCTATCCAGGCGTATTATCGCTCTCCCCTGCATCAAGCCAAAACTTGAAGCAAGTGTTATGGCGGCTGTGCGTCGGAGGCCTTCGGGCCTGCCGGTTTCCTGGATACCGGTTCGCTAACCTTCGCACAGCTGCCACCTTTTCGTTTAGCGACGTCCGGTGGCAGCTCTCTATTCAGGAGCTGTACCCATGTTGAACATTACCCCTTCCGTGCCCTGCACCGCCCATTTCGAAGCCATCCTTTTCTTTCGTCATCACCGCATGCTCCGGGCTGCTGTTTCTGAAGCGCAGGCCTGGTTCTGTCTGGCAGACCTCGCCCGCCTGATGGGCAAGGCGCTGGATGAGCGCGCCACGCTCAAGCTGGATGCAGACCAACGCCGGGTGGTCTGGCTGCAGGCCAATGGCGAGTGGTGCAGGCAGTTGATGGTCAGTGAATCCGGCGTGTTCGCGCTGCTGGTTCATCACTACGTGCCGGAAAACCGGGCGTTGCGGCAATGGCTGACCCATGAAGTGCTGACAGTACTCCGGGATCAGCACAACGTGACGCTGGATAATCCGAAAGTCAGTCAGTTGAGATGGCCAGGGACGTCTCTGAGCGTGCTGCACTGGCGAGACGAGTCATGGATCCGGTTGCGGGATATGCCGAATGTGGTGGCCGAAACTGCGCCTCGTTCGAAGCGCGGGCTATGGCATCGCGTGATAGGGCGTGAGTGCCATTAAGCTCACGTATCGACGTTCGACAGTGCGAATTGCAGATTCTATTGGCGATAACGCTTTCCTGCCCTGCGCAAGGATGCGTTACCGCACTTGCAAACGCCTCACTGTCTTAAAAGAAAAAGCGGAATACTTATACCTGATACAGATCACGGTACATTAAGACGGTGGCGGGCTGCCGGCCCTTCTTGCGCTGACCACTCATTGCCATGTTTCGGCTGCTCTCCAGAAACTCTAGACGATTATAAAACCTGATCGTACGCTCTCTGTTTACTGCATTTACCGTAAGCAACCTGGCAGAGAACGGGAGAGTGAACGATATGCCTTGAATCAACTGAATTATCGCCTCGCCGAGGCCACGGGACTGCCAGTCCAATGCCACAGCGAGTTTGGTTATTTTCACAGCAGGAAAAAAGTCTATCGGAGCCTGAAAAGGCAAGCCCAGCTCACTGAGCTCTACACCCTCAAGCTTTAAGCTGTCGCAAGACAAACTGAAAAATCCTACAGGATCGTCGGAGCCTTCCAAGAATACTACCGTAGTAGATGTAATTCCGTGCGTCGAATAGGCGCAAGCATCTTCCTTGAGAAAAACGTCGAGTTCATCATCACCCGATGTAAAGGTTTCCAGTACCCGCTGTTCGACTTCATCAACAGGGGCAAGAATGAAGTCATCCAAATTCACGCAGACATCAATCCCGTTCGTTGTTTCGTTTCGAGAAAGCTTTTTGAGCGGCACATGCGTACGCGCTAAGGGTCGCTTTACGCTCTCGAGTAAGCCCGGTAGACCCCAGCCTCTTTAAAAGAACACGGCTCTCGTCTACAGAAAGAGCAGGTGAAGATTCAATGACAGGTTTTGCAGCCATGCTAAGGCCTCTTTGTGGGTAAGCAGGAAACCCCGTCGGCCCACCAGAGGCTTGCGGAGAATCGAACACGTCGTACAGATGTATCAGTAGTGTAGTCAGCGTCTTGATGAAAAAAATCTAACTATTTGTATCTCTCAAAGACCGTGTCAGCCTGCGGAGCCGCCAGGATCTGAGCGATCTTACTCTGGGCAACGAGCTTAATTGATCGCTATCCCGTCTGCACCTCTTGGGCTCGGTTATCTGGTCACCGTTTTGCCAGAATTTGTGACGGGTAGCCTGCTACGCATTCGAAAGAATGCCTTTGGGCCCATGCATTCAGACGCCATACCCGAATGACCGACCAGTCATGAATTAAGCGAGCGTTAAGCGTCGTGCCGTAGGTTTGTGTCACGGCTTGTTACAACTACGTGGCGAGCCATTCACCCACCTCGGGCAGGAGTTTCGCCATGACCGGTCTCTTTGAAAAGAAATGGAAGTGCTTCAGAAGGACGCTGACCTATGTAGGTTGGTCGCTGTTATGGCTGTTGCTTTGGGACGTGGGCGTGACGATGGATTTCATGCTGATGGACGGCATTGGCATCGATTTCCCGCTCATGCCATTGACACTGCTGTGCTCGGCGCTGATTGTGCTGATCAGTTTTCGTAACACCAGTGCCTATAACCGCTGGTGGGAAGCGCGCACCTTGTGGGGGGCGATGGTCAACAGTTCGCGCAGTTATGGCCGACAGGTTCTGACCCTGATCGATGGCGATGGCCGTGCTCGGGAAAACCCGGTGAAGGGTGAGCTGTTTCGTCGTCACGTGGCGTATCTGCGAGCGCTGCGTGCGCACTTGAAGGGTGACGTCAGCGAAGCCCGGCTCGACGGTCTGCTGCCGCCGTTCGAAATAGAACGGGCGCGTGACAGCAACAACTTCCCCAACGACATTCTAAGCGGCTCGGCGTCGATCATCGCCGACGAGTTCGCGCAAGGCCGGCTGGACAGCATCCGGTTTTCACGGCTGGAAACGACGCTGGTGGACCTGTCCAATTGCCAGGGCGGCATGGAGCGGATTGCCAATACGCCACTGCCCTACCCTTACGTTTACTTTCCCCGACTGTTCAGTGCGTTGTTCTGCGTGATCATGCCGCTGAGCATGGTGACGACCCTGGGTTGGTTCACGCCGCTCATTTCGACGGTGGTGGGCTGCCTGTTGCTGGCCATGGAGCGGATCGGCACCGACTTGCAGGCGCCGTTCGGCAACAGCCAGCACCGGATCCGCATGGAAGACCTGTGCCAGAACATCGAAAAGAACCTGTGCTCGATGTACAACGAGCCGGAACAGGGCCCGTTACTGGCACACCTGAAAGCGATGATCGGGCCGATTGCGCCCTCGGTTCGTCAGGCGACGGCGTGAACCGATCGCGGGGTGGTGGTTCCCATAATCCTGTGAACGCTCCCCAAGGGCCGGGCTCTAAACAGCAAATCGGAAACGCGCTCGAGGAGAACACATGACCACTTCATTCAAGGTTGGCGATGCCGTGCGCTGGAATTCGGAGGCTGGCGAGATCCGGGGCAAGGTGACCAAGGTGCACGTCAAGGACGTGGAGTTCATGGGCAAGCATCGGCCCGCGTCGAAAGACAGCCCGCAATATGAAGTGAAAAGCGACAAGACCGGGCATCTGGCGATGCATCACGAGGACGCCTTGCACAAGGTCTGACGCCCGGCTCAGAACACGAACCCGTGCCCCAATTCGTTTTCCATCCACTCCAGAAAGCGCCTGACCCTTGGAAAGCTGGAGTGGGCCTTGGGAAACACCAGATGATGCGCCGCCACCGGTGAACTCAACAGGTGCGGTACGACTTCCAGCAGCGCGCCGCTTTGCAGGTATTTCTGCGCCAGCAGCGTGCTTTCCAGCGCAAAGCCCAGGCCGTGACTCGCGGCCTCCAGCGTCATGTAGGAACGGTCAAAACTCAGCGTGTAGGGTTTTTCCGGGCGCGCGAGGCCGTGCTGGGCGAACAGCTCCGGCCACTTCAATAATGTGGCTTCGGACAGAATCAGCTCGCCGTTCAGCAGGTCCGCTGCGCTGTTGACCGGGTATCGCTCCAACAGCGTCGGCGACGCCAGTACCGCAAAGGTTTCGTGGCGCACGGTGCGTACTTCATAGCTTGGCCAGTTGGGTCGGCCGTGACGGATGTCGACGTCGATCTTGTCACGACTGAAGTGCAACGATTCGTAGGAACACGACAGGTTGATCTGGATATCCGGGTGGCTGATCCGAAAGGCTTCCAGTCGCGGCATCAGCCATAACAGCCCGAAGCTGGGTGACGAATGCAGGCGCAGGCAATCGAGGCTGACGTCGCTGGCGGCGCGCTCGGTTGCCACGGCCAGGCTGTGCAGCAATCCGGAAACCTCTTTCAGGTACTGCTCACCCACCGGCGTCAGGGTGACGCCGCGTGCCGCACGCACGAACAATTGCCGACCGATCATCGCTTCCAGTTTGGCCAGTTGATGACTGACCGCCGACGGTGTCAGGTCCAGCACTTCGGCAGCGCGGGCCAGGTTGCCGAAGCGTGCCGTCTGCTCGAAGGCCTGAATGGCTTTCAGGGGTGGCAGGTTCGAGTGTGGATCATCATCGGCACGCACGGCAGCTCCGAAGCTTCAGGAAGATTGAGTTTCTGGCATTCAAGCACTGCTCGGCGGAAATGACGAGAGGTGAATTTTTTTCATCGACCAGTGATGGTTGCGTTATTGCTCGCGGGCAGCACCGGGAACACTCTGAGCCCATCGATCACTCGAATCGAACCCATAAAAACAATCAGAGGACTCCCCTCATGCTGCTTCAAGGCAAAATTGCAATCATCACCGGTGCTGCCTCCGAACGTGGAATCGGCCGCGCCACGGCTGTCACGTTCGCGCAACACGGCGCACACGTCGTGATCCTCGACCTCGATGAATCCGCCGCACGCGACGCTGCCGCCGCGCTGGGCGAAGGCCATCTGGGCCTGGCTGCCAATGTGGCCGATGAATCCCAGGTCAAACAGGCCGTTGCAAAGATCATTGAGCACTTCGGCCGCATCGACGTGCTGGTCAACAATGCCGGCATCACCCAACCGATCAAGACACTGGACATCCGTCCCGGCGATTACGACAAGGTGCTGGACGTCAGTCTGCGCGGCACACTGCTGATGTCGCAGGCGGTCATTCCGACCATGCGTGCGCAAGGCTCGGGCAGCATCGTGTGCATGTCGTCGGTCTCGGCGCAGCGTGGCGGCGGCATCTTTGGCGGGCCGCATTACAGCGCGGCGAAAGCCGGCGTGCTCGGCCTGGGCAAGGCCATGGCCCGGGAGTTTGGACCGGACCAGATTCGCATCAACTCCATCGCGCCGGGCCTGATTCACACCGATATCACCGGTGGGTTGATGCAGGACGAGCGACGCCACGCGATCATCGAAGGCATTCCGCTGGGTCGCCTGGGTGCCGCTCAGGACGTGGCCAATGCCGCGCTGTTTCTGGCCAGTGACCTGTCTTCCTACCTCACCGGCATTACGCTGGATGTGAACGGCGGCATGCTGATTCACTGATAGCCCATCGGCGGGCCGATCAGTCAGTGTGACGGCCCGTATTTGCTCTGGATCGATGACACGCCAGGCCGGTTTGCCTGGCGGTCTATAAAAACAAGAGATCAGACCATCATGATAACCACCATGCCCCTCGACGCGGTCTCGACTGCCCGTGCCAATGCCTACCGCAAGACGGCCTGGCGACTGATGCCGTTCCTGATGTTGTGCTACCTGTGTGCCTACCTGGACCGGGTCAATGTCGGTTTCGCCAAGCTGACCATGATGAATGACCTGGCCTTCAGCGAAGCCGTCTACGGCCTCGGCGCCGGCATGTTCTTCATCGGCTATTTCCTCTGCGAAGTACCCAGCAACCTGATCCTGCATCGCGTCGGCGCACGCCGCTGGATTGCGCGCATCATGATTTCCTGGGGCATCATTTCCGCCCTGTTCGCCTTCGTCGAAACCGAATGGCAGTTCTATGCCCTGCGCTTTCTGCTCGGGGTGGCCGAAGCCGGTCTGGCGCCGGGCCTGCTGCTCTACCTCACTTACTGGTTCCCCTCCTATCGCCGTGCACGCATGACCGTGCTGTGGTTCATCGCCATTCCGTTGTCCGGGATGATCGGCGGGCCGCTGTCGGGCTACATCATGGGCACCTTCGCAGGCTTTCATGGCTGGGCAGGCTGGCAGTGGATGTTCGTCATCGAGGCCATTCCCACGGTGATTGTCGGCCTGATGGTATTGGCGTACCTGAAGGACGGTGTGCATCAGGCGACCTGGCTCACCGATGACGAAAAAGAGCTGATCAAAAAGGAGCTGGCCGAAGACAACAGCCAGAAGGTCGTGCATGCCTCAGTGGGTGAGTTCATCCGTGACCGCCGTTTGTGGCTGCTGGCCTGCATCTACTTCTGCGTGGTCATGGGTCAGTACGCAATCACCTTCTGGCTGCCGACACTGATCCGCAACGCCGGACTGGCCGATCCGCTGCACATCGGGCTGATGACCAGCGTCCCTTACCTGTGCGCCATCGTCGCCATGCTGTTGATGGGCCGCAGCGGTGACAAGCACCGCGAGCGCCGCTGGCATCTGGTTCTTCCGATGATCGCCGGTGCGCTGGGCCTGAGCCTGGCAGCGGTGTTCGGCAACAGCCTGCTGATTTCGGTACTGAGCCTGTGCCTGGCCGCAGCGGGTGTGCTCTCGGCGTCGTCCCTGTTCTGGATGCTGCCCACCACCCTGCTGGGCGGCGTGTCTGCGGCGGCGGGTATTGCGGGCATCAACAGCTTCGCCAACCTCGCGGGCTTCTGCTCGCCTTACCTGATCGGCTGGATCACGACCACCACCGGCTCCAGCGCCATCGGCATGTACCTGATCACCGGCGTGCTGTTCATCGGCGCGTTTCTGGTCCTGCGTATCCCTGCCGCTTCGGTCAATCGTTGAGTTTACGGAGTCATCACCATGACAACCCAAACGTTATCTGCCTCATCCACCTCGCTGGCACAGCGTGCCCACAACATTCGTCGCCATGCCTTGCGCATGGGTCAGGTTCAGGGCCAAGGCTATGTCGGCCAGGCGCTGGGCGCGGCCGACCTGCTGGCGGTGTCCTACTTCCATGCCATGAGTTACAAGCCTGAAGACCCGGAATGGGAGCAGCGTGATCGCTTTTACCTGTCGATAGGTCACTACGCCATCGCGCTGTATGCGGCCTTGATCGAGGCTGAAGTCATCCCGCTGGACGAGCTCGAAACCTACGGCTCGGACGACAGCCGCCTGCCCATGTCGGGGATGGCCGCCTACACGCCGGGCATGGAAATCACCGGCGGCTCGCTGGGTCACGGCCTGGGCATTGCGGTCGGCGCTTGTCTGGGTCTGAAACGCAAAAAATCAGCGTCCTTCGTTTACAACCTGCTCTCGGATGGCGAACTGAACGAGGGTTCGACCTGGGAAGCGGCGATGTCGGCATCCCACTGGAAGCTCGACAACCTGATCGCAATCATCGACGTGAACAACCAGCAGGCAGATGGTCACTCCAGCGAAGTGCTCGCTTTCGAGCCCATCGTGGATCGCTGGCAGGCCTTTGGCTGGTTCACGCAACGCGTCGATGGCAACGACCTGCAAGCGCTGGTCGCCGCGTTCGATGCCGCCCGCCAGCATCCGGGCGCACAGCCTCGGGTGATTATCTGCGACACGAAAATGGGCAAAGGCGTGCCCTTTCTGGAAACCCGCGAGAAGACTCACTTCATCCGTGTCGACGAACACGAGTGGGACCTTGCACTGAACAACCTCGACGAGGGGCAAACCGTATGAGCACAGCCAACCAGAACCCTGCGGCGGCACCTGCCGTGAAGAAGAAGCTCACCACCTCGGCCATGATCGCTTCGATTGCCTCCGAAGGTCAGGCCACCCGCTCGGCGCCGTTTGGCCATGCGCTGGCGGCACTGGCAGATCAGCGCTCGGACATCGTCGGGCTGTCGGCGGACCTGTCCAAGTACACCGACCTGCACATTTTCGCCAAGGCGCACCCCGAGCGTTTCTACCAGATGGGCATGGCCGAACAGTTGCTGATGAGCGCCGCCGCCGGAATGGCCCGTGAGGGCTGCGTGCCGTTCGCGACCACCTACGCGGTGTTCGCCTCGCGCCGCGCCTACGACTTCATCTGCATGGCGATTGCCGAGGAGAACCTCAACGTCAAGATCGTCTGCGGCCTGCCCGGTCTCACCACCGGCTACGGCCCGAGCCACCAGGCCACGGACGACCTGGCGATCTTCCGCGCCATGCCCAACCTGATGATCGTCGACCCGTGCGATGCGCTGGAAATCGAACAGGCCGTACCGGCCATCGCTGCGCATCATGGGCCGGTGTACATGCGCCTGCTGCGCGGCAACGTTCCACTGGTACTGGACGAGTACGGCTATCAGTTCGAAATCGGCAAGGCCAAGACCCTGCGCACCGGCAACGACGTGCTGATCATCTCCACCGGCCTGATGACCATGCGCTCGCTTGAAGCTGCAAAGGAATTGCAGGCCGATGGCGTCGATGTGGCGGTGCTGCACGTACCGACCATCAAGCCGCTGGATGAACAGACCATTCTGGCCGAAGCCAGAAAACCGGGACGGCTGGTGGTGACAGCAGAAAACCATTCGATCATCGGCGGGCTGGGTGAAGCGGTTGCTACAGTGCTGCTGCGCAATGGCGTCACGCCAACCTTCAGACAGATCGCGCTGCCGGATGCGTTTCTCGATGCCGGCGCCCTGCCGACGCTGCATGATCGCTATGGCATTTCCACACCAGCGGTCTGTGCACAGATCAAGGCGTGGTTGTAGCGGTCGGATACTGAAGAGGCGCTGATGTCCGCCTCTGCCCGCAGGGCGTGAGAGCTCTGGGAGTTACGAGAGCCGCAATGGGCTGCGCAGCGGCCCCTGGTTGCATCTGGCACACCGCATGCGCAGGCCCTGCTGCCGGCTCCCGGTAGTTGGGCGGCAAGCCGCCTGCCATCGGTGCTTGCTGTGCTTTTTGACGAGACTGGACGATGGATGCCAACCACCTGCTCGACCCGGCCTACGCCGTTTTCCTGGATGAACCTTCGAGCGTCTGGACGCTCGATAATCTTCCCGTCATCAGGCGTCGCGTTGAAGCCGCCTGGAAACAGCCTGACGGAGCGAGGTACACGCCGTACTGGACACAGAAGGATCACATCAGGCTGTGCGTCTATCGCCCGGCACACAGCCTCAATCCCTCACAGAAACTTGCCACACTGCTGTACATCCACGGCGGCGGTTTCGTGCTCGGCCGACCCGAGATGGCTGACGATTATCTCGTCGATCTGGCCAACGAGCTGAACGTCCTGATCGTGGCCGTCGATTATCGACTTGCGCCCGAACACCCGTTTCCCACGCCGCTGAACGACTGCTACGCAGCATTGGCCTGGATCTTCGAAGAAGGCCTGGCACTCGGCGTGGATACGCAAAAGGTAATGGTCATGGGCCACAGCGCAGGTGGTGGCCTGGCTGCTGCTGTATCGATCATGGCGCGGGACAAAAACGAGTATCGGCTGGCAGGGCTGTTGATGGTCTACCCGATGCTGGACCACCGCACTGGCTCGGCCAATTCGTCAGACGACAACCCCAGCACCGGAACGCTGAGCTGGACCCGTGACGCGAACCGGTTCTGCTGGCAGTGCCTGCAAGGTACCTATGCACTGGACGATGAACGGGCAGCGCTTTTTTCACCCGCACTGGCCAATGACCTGACCGGGCTGCCGCGGAGCTTTATCAGCGTCGGCGCGCTCGATCTGTTTCTGGACGAAAACCTGGCCTTTGCGCTCAAGCTTTCCAGGTCCGGCGTGCCGGTGGAATTGCACCTGTACCCCGGCGTGCCGCACATGTTCGATCAGTATCCCGGCCGTCAGACCGATCAGCTCAAACAGGACATCACGCGTGCCCTCGCCTGCCTGTGCGCAGACAAGGGCACGCCATAGCCGCTAGACCAGCGCTTCAGCCGGGCCGAAGAACTCGTAATGGCTCTGCTCGTCCGGAATACCCAGCTCGTGCAGCGCTCGCTTGATGAACGCCATGAACGGTTTGGGGCCGAGGAAATAAGCCTCGACGTCCCGGTTCGCAGGCAGCCATTGCTGAAGATGCTCGACGGCAGGCAGGCCGACAACATGGGGCTGGGCAGGATCAGCAACCGTGTCGTTGTAGACGACATGGGCGCGGAACTGCGGATAGCGTGCCTGCCACTCCTTGACCACCTTTTGAAACGCATGCGCTTCAGCGTTGCGCGCGTAATGGATGAACACCACGTCCCGACCGCCAGCCTTCAGCGCTGTTTCGGCCATCGCCAGGGTAGGCGTGATACCGACACCGCCGCTGATCAACACCAACGGCTTGCTGCCTTCAATCAGGGTGAATTCGCCGGACGGTGGAAACAGTTGCAGCTCGTCACCCGCCTTGACCTGTTCATGCAGGTAGTTCGAAGCCACGCCATCCACTTCTTTCTTCACGCTGATGCGATAACCGATGCCTGTCGATGCAGCCGACAGCGAATAATTGCGACGGATTTCCTGACCCTTCACGACCAGGCGCAGGCCAATGTACTGACCGGCCTTGTGGGCGATGACAGGTTGACCATCCACAGGCTCGAGATAGAACGAGGTGATCTCGGCACTTTCCGGCGTCTTGGCTTTCACCTTGAACGCACGCTCGCCACGCCAGCCGCCCGGAGCTGCGGCGATGCTTTCGTACACCGCGTGTTCGGCGCCGATGAGGATGTCGGCCAGTTGCTGATAAGCAGCGCCCCAGGCAGCGATCACTTCGTCGGTGGCGGTTTCGGCGCCCAACACTTCGCGAATCGCCTGCAGCAGGCACGTTCCGACGATAGGGTAATGCTCGGGAAGAATCTGCAACGCCACGTGTTTGTTGACGATCTGGCTGGCCAGCGGACCGAGGTTCTCCAGACGGTCAATGTTGCGGGCGTACATCAGCACGGCATTGGCCAAAGCACGAGGCTGAGCACCATTGGCCTGATTGGCCTGATTGAACAGCGGGCGAACCTCTGGGTAGTCGCGCAGCATGATCTGATAGAAGTGGGTAGTCAGGGCTTCGCCCCCCACTTCCAGAATCGGCACGGTTGCCTTGACGATGTCACGTTGAATGTCGGTCAGCATGGTCAGCTCCAGAACGCTTGAAAGTCGATACCTGGATAGAGCAACGCACGTGCCAACTGAAAACCCTCATGAAATCAAGGGCAACGCGGAAGAAGAAGTCAAAATGACAAGGTCATAATGACCCTGCCATCGACGAACGGGTCATTCCGACCCGCTTCCCGGACCCTGTCGAAAACGGCTGAACACTCGTGCGCGTATCACCTCGATAAATTGGAACCGGACTGTTTCATGAGTCAGAATGGCGCCGCACAGCGCACATCCAGCACGGAGCCATTTACCCGCCCGGACCTGCCGAGCTGCGTGCGCGAACAACTGGAGTGCTCGATGCCGGCGTGATGGCAGTCGGGCCTGCAGGTTTCTCAGTGCAAATAAGCGCCCCAGGCCGATACCAGCAGCAACACCGCCATGCTCCTGTTCAGCCATTGCAGGGCATCGGCAGACTTGAGCAAGCGTGCCGACCCCGCGCCCAACAGCGCCCAGCACGCCAGACAAGGCAGCGACACGAGGAAGAACGCCAGCGCCAGATGGGCCACGGTTCCCTGACTGAACACACTGACGACGGCCAGCGCCATCATCCAGGTCTTCGGATTGACCACCTGCAGACCCGCCGCGCCGACAAATCCCAGGCGCGGACGGCTGTCATCGGGGCTTACGGGACCTGCCTGGCTGTTGAAGATTTTCCACGCCAGCCAGGTCAGCCAGCCGACACCGATGGCCGCCATGACGGGCTGTACGGCAGGCACTTGCATCAACGAACGACCGACACCGGTGCCGACCAGCAACACCAGTCCGGCGGCCCCCATGCAGGCCCCGAGAATGATCGGCAGACTGGCCTTCAGACCGTAACGGGCGCTGTTGCTCAGCACCAGCAGATTGGTGGGTCCGGGGGTGATCGACGCGACGAAAGCGAACAGCAGAAAAGACAGCATGACCGGACTCCATGGATGACAAGCCGTCATGCTCGCGCAATACGCAGCGTCAGTCTGGAAGGTCTGTGCAGCGCGTGCGATAGGCCGCAGGCGTCAAGCCATAGGCACGCAGGAACCAGCGGCCCAGATGACTCTGATCGGCAAACCCCAGATCGCTGGCGACCTCGGCAGGCTGCGCGCCACGGGCCAGAAGCCTGCGCGCCATCGACAGCCGCAACTGCACCAGATAGGCGTGAGGGGGCAGGCCGAAGGCAGCCTTGAAGGCGCGGGTCAGCCTGAAGCGGTCCACGCCGCAGGCCATCGCGAGCTCGTCCAGCCCCAGATCACGCCGAAAATGGGCGTGCAGATAATCCCGGGCACGCAGGGCGACCAAGGGCAGCCGAGGGTCGTGTTGCTGCCTGACTCGCCAGTGCACATGGGCGGTCAGCCGTTCGAGCAGACCATCGAGTGCACTCTGCCGGATGATGCGCGACTCCTGGCCATGCAGCGCCGAAAACGCAGACACGATGGACTGGGCCAGCCGCGGGTCACACACCAGCGTGCTGGTGAAACCGGGCTGGAAGTCCTGCGGCGCGTCTTCGAACAACGACGTCAGTTCACGGCCGATCCAGTGCGGGTCCAGATACAGCATGCGATAGGTAAAGCCATCGGCATTCGGCGCGTCGCCGTCATGAACCTCACCGGGTTCAAGCATGAACACCTGACCGCAGGTGCTGGCATGCCGCTGCCTGCGACAGTGAAACTGCTGCACCCCCTGCTCCGTCACGCCCACCAGATAACTGTCATGCCAATGCGGATCGTAGGCATGCCCACGAAAATGGGCGCGCAACGTCTCGATTCCGGTATCCCGGTCCTGAGCGAGGTCGATCCAGTTGGCTGACTTCATGAGTGGCTTGGGTGGGCAGATGAGCGTGTCTGCTGTTATCGCGCGGCAGAGGCGCAAAGTCTAGAAGGTTTGTGCGCACCCCCTGGGTCGTCTATATTTGCGACCGGCGCCTCCACGCCTCCATCCGCGGAAAGGGCTGCGCCCAGGACACTGCTTCACCCTCTTGTCATTACGACTCCCGACCTTCAAGCGGACAAGGTTTGCACAAGGAGCTCGTATGTCCATCAGTACTGATTTCCGGTCCCAAGACGGCCGCATCAACCTCGAGCAGCAGCGAAAGCGCGCGAAGGAACTGTTGCAGCGCCTGAAACAGGGTACCGCCCCCGATCAGCTCGCACTGCTCGGTACATCGGACCGAACGCTTGCGCCAACGCTTTCCGATGCACAGTGGCTGATTGCGCGCCAACTGGGTTTCAGCAGTTGGCCCAGGCTCAAGGCCCATGTCGACGCCGTTGCCTTTGCCGCGCAGCATCCTGACTTCGACGCCAGCGACGAGCCGCGGACAGTGCATTGGCGGTGCGGCAACGACATCGCCCACAGCCTGCAACTGGCCGGCTTCAAAGGCTCTTTCCACATGCTCAGCGACCCGCTGTGCATGGGCCCGGTTCAGGACCTGCCAGACGTAGACTTTCGAGCGCAGCGCAGTGATTTCATCAGCGCAACCTTTGATATGAATCGCGCCGATGTCGCCCGCAGAACAGACGAAGAGTATGGCCGTCTCGAACAACTGAGCAGTGATCAACACAATGTGCTGTGGTGCGAGGCCGATGCCTACGACCAACTTTTTCTGATCAGAGTCCTGGCAGGTCTGGAGCGACTGCCGTCACGGCTTGAGCTGATCGAGGTGGACCGTGTACCGGGAGTTCAGCGCTTCATCGGCATCGGTCAGTTGGCACCAAACGTTCTCGCCTGGCTGTGGCCACAGCGCAAACCGGTGACTCAGGACATGCTGAACTGCGCACGCACGGTGTGGCGAGCCTATCGCGATGCATCACCTGTTGCACTGGCAGGCCTGGCTCATGAACCGCAACTGCCTCTGCGACTGCTGGCTCCGGCACTGTTGCGACAACTTCAAGAGCTGCCGGGCAGTGAGGACGGTTTGTCGCTCACCGAGCGCCTTTCCTTGCAGTACCTTAGCGAAGCAGGCCCGACCACCTTTGGCCGTGTCTTCGCTGAACTGATGGACAAGCGTGACCCCCTGCCCTTTTTAGGTGACATGATGTTTCAAGCGCTGCTGCGTCCCTTGATCGACTCAGCGGCTCCTTTGCTGAAAGAAGCGCAAGCGCACCTGAAATGGCAGCAGCGAACGCTGACACTGACAGCCTTCGGTAAGCGAGTGCTGGATGAAGGCGCTTATTGGCTGGACCACGCGCAGCACCTGCGTTGGGTCGGTGGTGTGTGCATTATTCCGGGCCAGCCTCACTGGACGATCAACGTCGAAAACCGACCCATATGGCGCGTTTGAAGACGTATGCAGGGTGAGTAGGCGCGGAAAAAACTGTCGAGCCGGACGACTTTTCTGTGAAGTATTTGTGACAACGAGGGCAAATATAATTGGAAAATAAATTCCATTAACTGTATGAAGTGAAAGGATTCTGCGCCCGAAACACCATGGCATCGGGCGCTGAATTCACCCCTCCTTATCGACAGTTAACCAGCCTGAGGCTTTTTATGAATTCGTCCTTGTCGCGCCGCAAGATTCTTCAGGGTGCCTGCTGCCTTCCGGCTGCTGCCGCACTCATGCAAATGCCTTCCATCGCAAATGCCGCCTCACCTGCATCGCCCCGTACCAACATGACTGCCGATCAGGCATTGAAAACATTGCGTGACGGCAATGATGCGTTCATGAAAGACACCACCATCAAGACCGAAGGCAATCGTGACCGCCGTCTGGAAATCGCCAAGGGCCAGACGCCGTTCTGCATCCTGATTTCCTGCTCGGATTCGCGCGTTCCGCCGGAACTGCTGTTCGGCCGTGGTCTGGGTGAACTGTTCATCGTGCGTAACGCGGGCAACACTGTCGACACCACCGCGCTGGGCTCGATCGAATACGGTGTCAGCCAGCTCGGCGTTCCGCTGGTCGTGGTCATGGGTCATGAAAAATGCGGTGCCGTTGCCGCCGCCGTTTCGGTGGTCGAAGACAACACGGTCTTTCCAGGCGCTATCGGTCAGATGATCGAGCCGATCATTCCTGCCGTCCTGACAGCCAAGGGCAAGAAAAGCAAAAACCTTCTGGAAGACTCGGTCAAAAGCAACATCCAGCGCACTGTGGCACGTCTGCGTTCGGCGTCCGAGCCAGCCCTGATGAACCCGATCAAAGCAGGCACCGTCAAGGTTGTCGGCGCCTACTACAGCCTGGAAAACGGCAAGGTCGACTTCTTCGACGTCTGATACGAATGGTCGTATGGGATAGAAAAAGTCGGATAGTTTAAAGCGCACGGATTGCGCCACCCTCCTTGATGTGGCATTGGATATCACCGCCAAAAGGAGTGTCGCGTGACCAAGGATTATCTGGCGTTTTTCAGCGCTCTGTTTCTGTCGCGACTGGCCGATCAGATTCTTCTTTTCATCGTGCCATTGGTCGTTTTTCAGACCACCAACAGCGCGTCATGGGCGGGCCTGGCGTTCTTTGCCGAGTCACTGCCACGCTTTCTGGCGTTTCCGATCTGCGGAGCGCTGTGCGATAAATTCTCTGCGGTCCGGATTCTTCACGTCAGCCAGATGTACCGGGCGTTTCTGTGTCTGCTGGCGATGCTGTTGTACGTGGTTTTCGGCGGCCTTGTCTGGCTGATCCTGCTGTCGGCGTTGTGCGGCGTACTGACCACTCAAGGTGTGATGGCCCGCGAAGTGCTGATGCCACATGTGTTCCCGCGCTACAGCTATGCGCGCACGCTCTCCTACTCTCAGATTGCCGATCAGACGGGGCTGGTGCTCGGCCCATTGGTGGCCGTGCTGTTGCTGAACACGTGGGCGTGGCACTGGGTGGTGCTGGCTTGCGCCGCTCTGTTTCTGCTGGCGGACCTGGCCACATGGGTCTGGCACCGCACTCGCCGTCTCGATCCCTGCGTATTCGAGCAAAGGGACAACAGCGTCTGGCAATCAGTGAGCATCGCTGTCGGGCATATTCGGCGCCTCACTGAGCTGAAGAAGATCATTACCTTGGCGGCCGGGGTGAATCTGATCGTCGGCGTAACCCTGGCGACCTCGGCCGCCATGGTCATCGGTGAATACGGCAGTGATCAGGAGCGCTATGCCGGACTGCAAATGGCGGGCGCAGCGGCGACCATTCTGATCCTGTTTTTTCTGGCACGAGCGGTGCTGCCACTGCAAGTGCTCGGCGTTTTGTCGTACGTGACGATTACCGGCGGCGCATTGGCCAGCGCCTTGAGTCCATCTTTCAGTGGCTACGTGGCGGGCTTTCTGCTGATCGTCGGGTTCGACAAGATGTTCAATGTCTATATGCGCAGCATCCGCCAGCAAGTTATCCCGCGAGAGGATTTCGGCAAGACCGTAGGCGTCATGACGCTGCTCAATAACCTTTCACAGCCGATTGCCGGTCTGCTGGTCGCGCTGTTGGCCGGTCCATTGGGCATTCGAGCGGTCATCGTGGCAATGGCGCTGCTGACCGCTCTGCTCGGCGGGCTGGCGCTTCGGGTGTTTGCAGGTCGCACTGATCCGCAGTGAATAATCCCGGATGCTCACACCGTTCATGCAACACACCGGACTGTGAGGGGGCTTGCTGCGCGACAGCGCCAGACCTGCCACAGACAACCGTGTCTGCAGCAGGTCAGGCTTGCTCGCCAGGGCTGTAAAACCGCGATCAGATCACGCCGCAGGCAGCCCGGTCGCCACCACCGCCCAGCGGCTTCGGATGGTCGGAATGGTTGTCACCACCGGCATGCACCATCAGCGCATGGCCCTTGATTTCCGAAATCTTCTTCAGACGCGGAGCCAGGACCGGATAGTTTGCGGTGCCGTCGGCATTTACGTACAGCGCTGGCAGGTCACCCAGATGACCGTCGGCGTATGGCCCCAGGTGCTTGCCGGTCTTGGCCGGATCGAAGTGCCCGCCAGCGGCCAGCGCGGCGACTTTCGCGCCGTCCTTGGTGCCTGCATCGCAGCTGCCGTTTTCATGGACGTGAAAACCATGAATGCCTGCCGGCAGGTCCTTGAGGTTGGGAGTGAACACCAGCCCGTACTCCGTTTCACTCACCGACACGGTGCCAATCGGCTTCGGTGCGCCATCGGCGCTGACCAGATTGATCGGAACGTCCAGCGATGCGGCCTGTACGCCGACGGAAAACATGCCCAGCAGGCCTAGCCAAAGATAAGGTTTCATAAGGTCAATACGTCCTTGATGGAGGAATCGAGGTTGAACGCGGATGAGCGTGAAACGGCATCGATCAAGCGGCCTTCTTCGCTGTGCTCATCAACGTTTTCGTATACGGCATCACCTGTGACCACAGCCGGTGCGGTTTTGATGCAAAAACTTCGACATGCGCCCTCTGCCCGACGACCCTGCAAACCTCTGCAGCCTCGGCTAACCTGACAAAAACTCTTTCATAATTTACGGTCGTAACACCCCATGAAAGACCCCTACGCGTTCGGGTTCTACAGTGCCTGTTTTGCGCTGGTGGTCGTTGTAGCCGCAGTTTTTTACAGCGCAGCCGTCAGTACATCGCCGGGCAGTGCCGCCAACGCCTATTACATTGTCGAGGCGGCGTCATCGCTAAGCGAAGCGCTGGCGGTGATCGGGATCGCGGGCGTGGTGTTCAAGGCCTACGGATCGTGGAAGCGCGAGACCCGCCAGCAAAAGGCCCTGAGCATCATCTGGGACGCCAACGTCGCGTTCCGCGAAATAGAAATCGGTTTCAATGAATGGTTCTTCGGCCCTACGGCCAATCAGAAGTCCGGCCAGGATGTCGGCAAGATCAATACACTGCTGGCGGCAAGCGCTCTGGGATCTGCACTCAGGGCCTTCAAGAAACAGTGCATTCTGCTCGACAAGGTGGTGATCAAGGATCACTGGCACTGGCTCAACCATGCCGCCCAACTGGACATGCTGGCACGCGCGCTGAGCGCGGAAGCGTTCGGTGCCGTAGGCAAAGGCAAGGTCACGCACACCATCGTCGACTTCCTCTATGCCCATGAAGGTGAAACCTGGAAAAGAACCCAGGCCGACTGGGAATCGCAAATGACCCTCATCGAAGAACAGTTGATGTCGCTGGAAGAGCTGTACACCTGACCGCTCAAGTGTCTGAAGACCGCTTCTTTTGAGCCCAAGGCCTTGTTCCTGCTTCACATCCTCCCTGTAAATGAAGCACTCTGTCGCTTCCAATAAAAATCGACGACACACGCGAGCCCCTACTTTCATGATGAAACTGAATTACAGCGTATCGGCTGCCCTTCTGTTGGGTCTGACAGGCATGGTGCAGGCAGAGGAATCATCTTCGCACCTGGACAAGGTGTTGCAGGCCGGGCAGTTGTCGGTGTGCACCACGGGTGACTACAAGCCTTACACCTTTCATCGCGAAGACGGTGAGTACGAAGGCATCGACATCACCATGGCCCGCTCGCTGGCCAAAAGCCTGGGTGTGAACGTGCAATGGGTGCCAACCACCTGGAAAACCCTGATGCCGGACATGATTGCCGGCAAGTGCGACATCGCGATGGGGGGCATTTCCGTTTCGCTGGAACGTCAGAAGAAGGCGTTTTTCAGCAACACGCTGGATATCGACGGCAAGATTCCGCTGGTGCGCTGTGAAGACCAGGCGCTGTACCAGACCATTGAGCAGATCAATAAACCGTCGGTTCGCCTTATCGAGCCCGCTGGCGGCACCAATGAGGCGTTCGCTCGCGCCTATCTGCCTCAGGCACCCATCGCGTTCCATGACAACAAGACCATCTTTCAGGAACTGCTCGACAAGAAGGCCGACGTGATGATCACCGACGCCTCGGAAGCGCTCTATCAGCAGAAGCGTATGCCCGGCCTGTGTGCAGTCAACCCGACGCGTTACATGCAATACGGCGAGAAGGCCTACCTGCTGCCACGCGACGATGTAGCCTGGAAAGCCTACGTCGATCAGTGGCTGCACCTGAGCAAAGCCACAGGCGCTTATCAGCAGGCCCTGAGTGAATGGCTGGCCGTACCCGCGCAGTAACCGACACGATGGCCCGAGCCCGTCCGGCATTGGTTGCAAGGCGGGCCCGGCTGAAATAGCGTGTTGCAGGATCAACCGTCTGGAAGGCAACTGCGAGCATGAAGCCCACGAAACCCATCACCCGCGCGTTCTGTGTCGAACTGCAGCAGGAAATGTCCATCGCAGGCGCCCGTCGCGAATACTTCTCTCAGGAGCCGCCCCGCAAACGTTTCGAGTTTCTGTGCTCGAACGAAGCCTGCCGGGCAATGGGAGCGAAAGTGACCGGGGTCCGCTACGACGTCAAGCCACAGGACAATCCGACCTTTGTCGCCGCCCATTTCCGTGCCAATCCACATTACGACCATCATGCCGATTGTGAATGGGTGGACGCGGATGCAGACGAATCTGCTGAAGATCAGATCGACGCCAATGACCCTCAAACAGCGCTACGCAAGGCCAAGCGCAAGCTGGACGACTATATCGACGTGTTTGACCCGACGATAAAGGAGCCCGCCAAGGAGAAGTCCGGAGTGGAAAAAGCGGGCAGTCCCGCCCCCGCACCGGTTCCCGGCACGGCGCCTGCTCCGCCTGCCGAACCGAAGGCGCTACGTTACAGCGAAACCCGCACCAACAACCTCGAACGTCTGGTGGACAGTTATCGCCAGGCAAAGGCTGAACTCTCACCCGAGGAGTTCAAGTTGCTGAAACTGCGTATACCGGGTCAGGGCGAACTGTCACTGCGTTCGTACTTTCGCCATATCAAATACGCACAGTTGGGCGACAACGGACGTGTGCTGTATGGCGGTGGTCTGGTGGAACAGCGCTACGGGCAGGGTTTCAAGTTCAAGTTCTTTGACAGACTGGAGGGCAAGCTGGTGACGCTCTATGTGTCGCCCGCACAGATGCAGGCCTATCGCTCAAGCCGCTACATCAGCGAACTGCTGAGCCATGCCGACGAAGTGAAGTTCTTTACGGTCTATGCACTGGGTACGCTGACGAAGAGCCCCTCAGGAAAGAGCTTCAGCGTTGAGGTGGATGATTTGCGGCACCTGGCGATTGTATTGGGGCCGCAGAAGGAGCTTGCGGCTTGAGCGTTTGAAACGGCGTGCCTCGTTATACACACGTCTGCCTCAACCCTGATCGTGCCCATCGCTCTGCGTGGGCATGATCAGGGCCGGTATCAGACCTTGACGATCCAGCCCGCTGGCGGCTCGATATCACCGGACTGCACACCGGTCAGTTCCTTGTACAGACGCTGAGTGACAGGACCTACTTCGGTTTCGCTGTAGAACACATGCAGGTGGTCCTTGTAAGAGATCCCGCCAATCGGCGTGATCACCGCAGCCGTGCCGCACGCACCCGCTTCCTTGAACTCACCTATTTTGTCGATGAACACATCGCCCTCTTCGACCGTCAGGCCCAGGCGGGATTTTGCCAGTTCGATCAGCGACAGACGGGTGATACCCGGCAGCACGGACGGCGACTTGGGCGTCAGGAACACATCGTCATTGGTAATGGCGAAGAAGTTGGCCGAACCCACTTCCTCGATCTTGGAATGGGTCTGCGGATCCAGGTAGATGCAATCGGCGAAGCTGTGCTTCTTGGCTTCGGAACCCGGCATCAGGCTGGCGGCGTAGTTGCCACCGACCTTGGCTGCGCCCGTACCATTCGGTGCCGCGCGGTCGTAGCCGGAGATCACGAAGTTGTTCGGCTTCAGACCGCCCTTGAAATAGGCGCCTACCGGGATGCAGAAGATCGAGAAAATGAATTCCGGTGCCGTGCGCACGCCGATGTTGTCACCCACGCCGATCACGAACGGGCGCAGGTAAAGCGCGCCACCGGAACCGTAAGGCGGAATGAAACGCTCGTTGGCTTTCACCACCTGCCTGCAGGCTTCGATGAACACATCGGTGGGCACGTGGGGCATCAACAGACGGGAACAACTGCGCTGCATGCGCTGGGCGTTCTGGTCGGGACGGAACAGGTTGATCGAACCGTCCTTGCAACGATAGGCCTTGAGCCCCTCGAAGCACTGCTGACCATAATGCAGCGCGGTAGAACCTTCGCTGATGTGCAGAGTGTTGTCTTCCGTGAGCGAGCCCGCATCCCAGGCACCATCGCGCCAGTGAGACAGGTAGCGTTTGTCGGTCTTGATGTAATCGAAACCCAGAGTGTCCCAGTTGATGCTTTCGTGACTCATAACGCCCTCTATCATTTAGCGACTGCCTGGACGAGTCAGGCCATTGCCGTATTCTGCCAGATCATTCGAAACCTGAGGCTTGAAATAAATACAAACCGATGTGGCGTTTTTGCATCCGTTCAAACCGTCAGCCTGTCACTGCCTGTACAGCGCCCTGCCGCTGTCGAACATAAGCCAGAAACGCCTCCATGTCCGAACTGCACAAGGTGCGCGCAACCTGCTTGACCTCCTCCATGGGCCAGTCCCACCACGCGGCCTGAAGCAGCAGTTCGCGAACGTCCTCATCGAAACGCCAGCGAATGAATTTGCACGGATTGCCGCCGACCACGGAAAAGGGGGCTACATCGCGCACGACCATGGCGCCGGCCCCTACAATGGCCCCGTGTCCGATCGTCACGCCGGAAAGAATCACCGCGTCTGCGCAGATCCAGCAGTCACTGCCAATGGTCACGTCGCCTTTACTCGGCGCGTAGTCCTTGATGTCGCTGACCCGATCGACCATGGCCGGAAACGGGTATGTGGTGATCCAGTCGGTTCGATGCTCGCCGCCCAACAGAATCCTTACACCTTCGGCAATGGAGGTGTAGGAGCCCACTCGCAGGATCGTATCATCGCCGAACTCGATGACGTCCGGGATGCCGTAGGTACCGACTCCGACTTCATAGCGCGGGTAGCGCAACCTGATTTTCTCGGCGGCCCTTTCCAGCTTGTCCAGCTGGCGAAGCTGCTTGCGTATTTTTCTGGCCTTTAGCCTTTCGATGAATCTCATGAGCACTCTGGATCAATAGGTTGCGAGAGGTTCTGGCTACCTACCGGTAGCTCAACAGCAGGCGCTTGCAGCGACGCCAGGTGGTGCGGTCCACATGCCTTAACGGGATAGAGCAAAGCAGTTTCCAGGCGTATCGCTTGTCTGAAACCGATGCGTATTTGAGGGCCTTGTTGACGATGAGGGTTCGGCCTTTCTGATACCCGGAATGATCACGGTAAGGCTCGATGGTCTTGAGATCAGCCTCAAGCAGCACCTTGTATTTTCGCGACAGGTTGTTGGGGTGGCGGCGGTAACGGGTCACGACTTCCGGTATGACGTGAATTTCGTAACCCTGAGCCGCGATTCTCAGGGTCATCTGAAAATCCTGAACCTTGATCTCGGGGTCATAACCGTTCGCGTCACGGATGGCCTGCATGCGGTAAAGGGCGACCGGAGCGCCTACGACCACAGCACCGCGCAGCACGTCGTCGAAATCAAGACGCTCGATGTAATTGCGGGACTGGCACTTGACCTCGTTGCCGTCGCAATCCATGTAACTGATGAGCGCGCCGATGCAGCCCACTTTCGGATGCTGATCAAGGTATCGGGCACGGACACTTACGGAGGACGGCAGCATGATGTCGTCCAGATCCGGCGTGGACACGTAGACGCCTTTGGCGTATCTGAGCCCGTGATTGAGCGCGGCGCTCACACCCTGATTGGGCTGGCGATAAAGCTGGAATGGATACTGGCTCTGCAGTGCCTCCAGCATCGCAATGCTGTTATCCGTAGAGCCGTCATCGACAATGATGACTTCGAAGTTCTCGTAATCCTGAGCAAAAATGCTCTGAATGGCAGCTTCCAGAAATCGCTCGGCGTTGTAACAGGGGGCGATGATCGACACGAGCGGTTTAGGCGAAATGTCCTGAACAGTTGAGGACGTCATAGGGGTAACAGCCATAATTATTATCCAGCCCTAGGCTTTGAAATACAGCGCGTTGCGTAACAGATCGAATACAAAACGCACATGATGCGACAAGTCATCCCCATTTTCCATGACCCTCCCATGAGCAAAGATTCACGCACGCCATGACGAATCCGATCGGCGACATGGCGATACGTCTAGCTCGCACCTGAGCACCCGCCCACGTGTTTTGCGAGGCAAAATAGGGACGAAAAAAAACCCCATTCGAATGAATGGGGTTTTTCGTAAAACGGGTTACCGGTCAGAACGCATAAGTGACCAGCAGCTCCTTGGTGACCTGAAAGTCCACCGACATCATCACGCTCAACGCGGTGATTGTGAAGATGGAGAACACGAAAAGCTTGCGAGCCCAGACAGTATCGTCAACGGCCTTGTAGCCTTTCCACGCCATGTACAACCAGTACATGCCCATGCCCGCCGCAACGGCGAGGTAGTTCAGACCTGCGTAACCGCCCACCGTCAACATCAGGGTCGCCACGAGGAATGCCAGGATGTAGAGCAGGATGTGGCGCTTGGTGACCAGAATGCCGCGCTTGACCGGCAGAACCGGAATCTTCGCGGCACGGTAGTCATTGAAACGGAAGATCGCGATCGCGTACGAGTGCGGCATCTGCCACAGGCTGAACATGACCAGCAGCGTCAGTGCCGCGAAATCGAAGCTGTTGCTCACTGCGCAGTAGCCAATGACCGGAGGCATTGCCCCGGAAAGACTGCCGACCAGCGTGCCGTGAACGGATTTGCGTTTCAGGTACAGGCTGTAGAAGCCGACGTAGATGACAAAGCCGATCACCGCGAACAGTGCAGCCAGCGGATTGGCCTTGGTATACAGCAGGCCTACGCCTGCGATACCGAGTACGGTCGCGTAGAGCAGGGCCAGTTTCAGAGAAACCAGTCCCTGCACCAGGACCCTGTTGCGGGTCCTTTCCATGCGCTGATCGATGTCACGATCAATGCAGTTGTTGAACACGCAACCGGACGCAACGACCAGGGAAGTACCAATGACTGCAGCCAGAAACACGCTGAAGTCGATATTCCCCTTGGAAGCCAGAAAAAAGCCACCTGCCACCGAAAGCACGTTACCGAAAATGATCCCCGGCTTGGTGATTTGGATAAAGTGCTTCAGTGACATCTGGTATTCCTCAATGCGCCATCATTTCGCGGTGGATGCTGAAGATGATCCACAACGACAGGCCAACCAGCAGAACGATAACCATCGTGGTAAAGGCGAAGGCCATCACGTTGTTGCGTTGCACACTCGTGAAGTCCAGGTGCAGGAAGTAATGCAGGTGCACCAGGATCTGAATGATTGCAAACGCCAGGATGATCGCGATCGTCATGTCCTTCGGCAACGAAGGAGACATGACCAGCGCGAACGGGATGGCCGTCAGGATGATCGACAGTACGAAACCGATGATGTAGGACTTCACGGAGCCGTGGCTATTGTCTTCAGCCGGGTGATGTGAATTCGACATTACAAAGCCCCCATCAGGTAGACAACAGTGAACACGCCGATCCAGACAACGTCCAGGAAGTGCCAGAACAGACTCAGGCAGCTCAGGCGCGTCTTGTTGGTATTGGTCAGGCCCTTTCTCTGGACCTGAATCATCATGATCGCCATCCAGATCAGACCGCTGGTTACGTGCACACCGTGCAGGCCGACCAGCGCGAAGAACGCTGACAGGAAGCCGCTGCGGCTAGGACCGTAACCTTCGTGGATCAGGTGATGGAACTCGTAGACTTCCATGCCGATGAACGCAGCACCACACAGGAATGTCAGCGCCAGCCAGCCCAGAACCTGGCTTTTCTTGCCCTTGTACAGGGCCAGCATGGCGAAACCGTAAGTGATACTACTGACCAGCAGGAACGCGGTTTCCACGGCCACGAATGGCAGCAGGAAGATGTCCTGGCCCGACGGGCCGCCCGCGACACTGTTGACCATCACGGCGTAGACCGCGAAGAACGAGGCGAACAGCACGCAGTCGGTCATCAGGTACAGCCAGAAGCCGTAAACCGTCATCCCACCGCTGTCGTGGTGATCGTCATGCCCGTGATCATGATCGTGACCGTGATCGTGGGCTCCAGGGTTGATTGCAATATTCGACATGTTTAAACCTGTTCCAGCGAGGACTTGACAGGAGTGTATGCACCGTTGGCCGCCAGGACCTTGTGATGCTCACCTTCAATACGCGCTACTTCTTCAGCCGGCACCATGTAGCCCTGGTCGTCACGTGCAGCGTGAGCAACGAAGACCGCAATGGTTGCGACCAGGCTTGCGCCAACCAGCCACCAGATGTGCCAGATGAATGCGAAACCGAATACGGTCAGCAGCATGCCCATGTACAGGCCGGTAGGCGTGTTGTTAGGCATGTGGATCGCCGAGTACTTGGCCGGAACGTTGTAGGCAGTGCCTGCACGCTTGGCGTCAGTGAACGCATCGATGTCGTCCGCCTTTGGCAGTTCGGCAAAGTTGTAGAACGGTGGTGGCGAAGAAGTCGACCATTCCAGCGTGTGGCCATTCCACGGGTCACCGGTCAGATCAGGGTTCTTGGCACGGTCACGGATGCTGACGAACAGCTGGATCAGTTGCGAAGCGATACCGCACGCGATCAGCACGGCGCCGAACAGCGCGACGTCCAGGTAGATGTTCCACTCTGGCATGTCGGTAGCGTTCAGACGACGGGTCATACCCAGGAAGCCCAGCGCGTACAGCGGCATGAATGCGACGAAGAAGCCGACGATCCAGAACCAGAACGCTGCCTTGCCCCACTTCTCGTTCAGGGTGAAACCGAACGCTTTAGGGAACCAGAACGCGAAGCCGGCAATGTAACCGAACACTGCACCGCCGATGATGACGTTGTGGAAGTGAGCGATCACGAACAGGCTGTTGTGCAGTACGAAGTCAGCACCTGGAATCGCCAACAGAACGCCGGTCATGCCGCCGATCGAGAAGGTGACCATGAAGCCCAGGGTCCAGAGTACCGGCGCAGTGAAACGCAGACGGCCCTGGTACATGGTGAACAGCCAGTTGAATAGCTTCACACCCGTCGGAATCGCAATGAGCATCGTCGCCAGCCCGAAGAAGGCGTTGACGTTGGCCCCCGCACCCATCGTGAAGAAGTGGTGCAGCCAGACCATGAAGCCCAGGACGCAGATCGCACCGGAGGCGAAGATCATCGACTTGTGGCCGAACAGACGTTTACCCGAGAACGTGGAGATGACTTCCGAGAACACGCCGAAGGCCGGCAGAATCAGGATGTACACCTCAGGGTGACCCCACGCCCAGAACAGGTTCACGTACATCATGGGGTTACCGCCCATTTCGTTCGTGAAGATGTGGAAGTCCAGGTAGCGGTCAAGTGTCAGGAACGCAAGGGTGGCAGTCAGGATCGGGAACGAAGCCACGATCAGGATGTTTGCCCAGGTGCAGGTCCAGGTGAAGATCGGCATGTCCAGCAGTTTCATGCCAGGAGTACGCATCTTCAGTACGGTCACGAGGAAGTTGACCCCCGTCAGCGTCGTCCCTAACCCGGATAACTGTAGCGCCCAGATGTAGTAGTCAACCCCCACGCCAGGACTGTATTGCAACCCCGACAGAGGCGGATACGCGACCCAGCCGGTCTTGGCGAACTCACCGACACCCAGAGAGATGTTGATCAGAAGCATGCCGGCAACCAGCAGCCAGAAGCTCAGGGAGTTCAGGAACGGGAAGGCAACGTCGCGAGCGCCGATCTGCAGAGGCAGAACGATGTTCATCAGACCGGTGAAGAACGGCATCGCCATGAAAATGATCATGATCACACCGTGAGCGGTGAAGATCTGGTCATAGTGTTCCGGCGGCAGGAAGCCTTCGGCACCATTCTGGGCCATGGCCAGTTGGGTACGCATCATGATTGCGTCGGCAAAGCCGCGCAGCAGCATGACCATGGCAACGACGATGTACATCACGCCGATTTTCTTGTGGTCGACGGACGTCAGCCATTCACTCCACAAGTAGGTCCACTTGCGGAAATAGGTGATCAACCCGACAACCGCGAGGCCGCCGAGCGCGATCATGGCAAGTGTCACCATGACTATCGGCTCGTGGAACGGCACCGCTTCCAGACTTAATTTGCCAAACATCGTTTACTCCTCTGCCCCAGCAGCTGAATTTTTGCTCTTTTCCGCGCCTTCGTTACTGGCGGTTTCTTTCTCACCTGCAACAAGCTTCTTGCCTGGATTCATACCCTCATACTTGTCGATGATGATCTGGAACAGGTTCGGAGTGACCGCAGAAAACAGTTCAACAGGATTACGCTCGCTCGGCTTGAGCAGTTCAGCGTACTCGGTCTGGCCAAGCTTCTTCGGCGAGTTCCTGACTTCGGTGATCCAGTTGTCGAAATCGGCCTGGCTCACGGAGTTGGCCTTGAACTTCATGCCGGTAAAGCCTGCGCCACTGTAGTTGGCGGAGATACCGTTGAATTCGTGAACTTCGTTGGCGATCAGGTGCAGCTTGGTGTGCATGCCCGCCATCGCGTAGATCTGGCCGCCCAGACCCGGAATGAACAACGAGTTCATCACGCTATCGGAGGTGACCTGGAAATTGATCGGCGTGTTGGCCGGGAACACGATCTTGTTGACCGTCGCGATGTTGTATTCCGGATAGATGAAAATCCACTTCCAGTCTACGGAGACCGCCTGGATGGTGACCGGCTTCACATCGGACTCAAGCGGACGGTAAGGGTCCAGCTCGTGCGTCGAGACGTAGGTGTAGTAGCCCAGAAACACCAGCAGCAGCATGGGAACGCCCCAGACCGCGATTTCGATCTTGGTGGAGTGCGACCAGTCCGGCGTGTACTTGGCAGCCTTGTTCGTTGCGCGATACTTCCAGGCGAAGATCAGGGTCATAAGGATGACCGGGATCACGACGATCAGCATCAGCAATGTGGCGATAACGATCAGGTTACGCTGCTCGATACCCACCTGCCCTTTTGGATCGAGCAGAGGTACGCCGTCGCATCCACTGAGCAAAAGCATACAGAAAAGGGCCAAGAAGCCAAAAAACCTGGGGTACCTTTTTTTACTCATTTCACGACCTCTAAAAGCAGCTTGCGCGGTGCAGTTGGGTTTCGACCGCCAACACTTCACCCTGCCAGTGCCGGCAATTTTTTTTGAATTGAACAAGGGCCTGCCAATGCGCCAACGCGACGTATCGACAAATCCGGGTTTAGCTATGGATTCTTATTTTGAGCTGCTGGAACTGCCCGATGTGCAGGGCAGATGCCTTCAGCGGCCATTGTACGCCCTCGGAGGCAAGCATTGCGCTGCCTGTTCAGGGTACACAGGTGGCGCTAAAAGGCCTCAAAATTGCTGGTCGTCAAGTGAAGCCTGACGACAAGTGACGGGGATTGTAGATACGTAAATTTTTAATGACTATGCCTAATTTTGTAACAGTTATTCTCCGATTACGTAACAATAAGCACTGATTGGCTTTCACGGCACAAAAAAAAGCCTCGATTTCACGAGGCTATTTTCATGAAAGCCCTTGTATTCAGTAAGGTTTACGTCGATTGCGCAACACGCAGACTGGAACCAGTATTGCGGTCAGAACGAAGGCTGCGAGTGCCCATTGCGCCAGCGACAGTCCGAGCACTGGCGGATAAGGCGTGGAGCAGAACCCGCTGACCTGGAAAACGGTGGGAAACAGATCCGCCAGCGGCAGGCCGTCGACGATTGGCTGCAAGGTATCGATCCCGCAACTGACCGCAGGGTTGGCCAGCACCCAGGCATGACGGCCGGCAGCGACAATACCGCCGAGCGCACTCAGGATCACCAGAACTTCGAAAAGGGTCACGCTGCGGCGGCCTGGCATGGCAGCGCCGATGAAGGCAAAGATCGCGATGAACAGCAGAGCATAGCGCTGCAGGATACACAGCGGGCATGGCGCTTCGCCCAGTACGATCTGCATGTACAGGGCGCCGCCGATCAGGGACAGGCAGATGATCCCAAGCAAGACCAGAAATCGTTTCTCGCGTCGCAGGTACAACAGGTTGTCGCTCATTCACACACCTTACTGAACTGATGAAGCGGTTGACGGACCCGGACGCCCTGCTGACTCAACCACCTGAGGATGGGACGCGCAGTGTAGAATCGCCCGCCCCGGATCGCACGCGATAATCATCCGCCAGCCCCGACAACTCAAGGGCGCAACGGCCGTACGGCCGAATCTGCCTGCCGGATGGTTGTGCGCCAGTGAGGTGGGTTTTTCACTGCACCGTGCGGACGGCGTCTGTGCAGCGATCGAATCTCTTCCTTATATATAGAAGCGTGCGTCACTTTGTCGCACCTCTTCTATATATAGAAGGCCGCGGTATTTTGTCGCACCTCGGGTTTTGGCCCTGCAAAGCGCTATCCTTTAAAAATCCTAAAGCCACACCGACGCGGGTCGATAACCTCTCAGAGAAAGATGTTTGTCGCCTCCAGGCGACGAAACACCTATAGCCAGAAGGTTCATATGTCCAAGAACGTCCGAGCAGATTCACTTTCGCTGCTCCTTTTCACGTTGCGCAGCGGCAAGCTGATGGCGATCAACCTGCTCAAGGTCAGCGAGATCATCCCCTGCCCTGCCCTGACTCATCTGCCGGAATCGCACCCGCACGTCAAAGGCATCGCAACACTGCGCGGCTCATCGCTCTCGGTCATCGACCTGAGCCGGGCCATCGGCGAGCGGCCGCTGGCCGATCCGGATGGCGGCTGCCTGATCGTCACCGACGTCAGCCGCTCAAAGCAAGGCCTGCATGTTCAGGCCGTCAGCAAGATCGTGCACTGCCTGACCACCGATATCCGCCCGCCGCCCTACGGCTCGAGCAGCAAGTCGTTCATCACCGGCGTCACCCAGGTCGACGGTGTGCTGGTGCAGGTGCTGGATATCGAAAAAGTGATCCACGGCATCGCTCCGGCACAGATTGTCGTTCAGTCGGCCGAACTGGCCAGGGAAGACTCCGAAGTGCTGGCGCAAGCGCGTATTCTGGTAGTCGATGACAGCCAGGTCGCCCTGCAACAGTCGATCATCACGTTGCGCAATCTGGGCATCAACTGCCATACCGCCCGCAGCGCGAAAGAAGCCATCGAGGTACTGCTGGATCTGCAAGGCACAGCGGCGCAGATCAATGTCGTGGTGTCCGATATCGAAATGTCGGAAATGGACGGCTACGCCCTGACCCGGACCTTGCGCGATACGCCTGATTTCAACGACCTGTACATCCTGCTTCACACGTCACTGGACAGCGCGATGAACAGCGAGAAGGCCAGAATCGCCGGTGCCAACGCCGTGTTGACCAAGTTTTCCTCACCCGAGCTGACCAAATGCCTGATCGAGGCCGCCCGCACGGTCGTGGCTCAGGGCATCTGATCCACAAACCGCTCTCCACTGCGCCGGGTTCAGCCGACGCCTCGCCAGACCATTGCTGGCTGATGCGTCGGGACCTGAAAGCGCCCGTGCCACATGCGCCCTGGCCGCACGGCATCTCCTGCGCCAGTCTTACGCTCCAACGCAGTCTTCAGGCTCACGGCCTGCTGGCGCAGAGTCATCTGCTGGATGACGGGCCGTGGCTGGATCACAAGGACTGGCTCGACGCATTCGAGCACAACCCCGAATTCGACCGGTCGCGCTGTTTTCTGGCAATCGACAGTGATCGCGTCGTGGGGTTGATCACGTGCTGGACCAGCGCCTTTATCAAGGACCTGGCCGTACACCCGGATTACCGGAACAGGGGAATCGGCGCAGCGTTGATCAACCACCTGTTCGTCCATCTGGGGCGATGCAATGAAGTGGCTGTCGATTTGAAAGTCATGGAAAACAATCTGATCGCAAGGCGTCTTTATGAAAAATCAGACATGTCCTACGTCGCTCGTCTGGCGGTCGACCGGAAATGATCTGCGATAATTTGCGCCCGAAACGCTGCAGATGGAGATCGAGATGAAAGCGTACCTTCTCTTGCTGGCAGGTCTGGCCGTTGTTGCCAATCCAGCCGGTGCGTCGACACCACAAGCCTGGAGCGCGCACGACAAGGCGATGCTCGACAGTTGCCTGAAAGCCAGCCAGCTCAAAAACGTTTCAGCCGTCGGCAGCAGCGCCCAATTCGATGACCGGGTCGGCTATAGCGCGCTGTTGCTGAAAGGTCGTTATCCACAAAAACACATGAACGACCGCCCGGGCACCGAGCTTTGTCTCTACAACCGTAAGAGCAGACAAGCCAGCGTGACCGAGTGGGACAGCATTCAGTCGCCTGCCCGATAAGCCGGTGGCGCGCAACTTGCTTCCTGCCCTCCATCAGTCGGAACGATGACAGCCTTGTCGTCAACCCGGCGCCCGTCATGGACAGGTTACCGACCCAATGAACACCCAGTTTTCCTGCACAGGTTGCGGCGGCTGCTGCACCGATCATCACGTACCGCTGACACTCACCGAGGCCGCGCAGTGGGCGGCGGACGGCGGTACGGTGATCGTGCTGACCGAAGCCTTTCTCGGTAACGGTTATGGCGTTCCCGAAGCACAACTGACGCACGCCACACGACGCTCCACCGAAGTGAACAGCGGCCTGACCACTGCGTATGTCGCCATCACCTTCGCCGCCTATAACGTCGGCCGCTGCCGGAATCTTGACGAACAGAACCTCTGCGGCATCTACGAGCGTCGGCCGCTGGTGTGCCGGATCTATCCGATGGAAATCAATCCGCATATCCCGCTGCGCCCTGAAACCAAGGGTTGTCCGCCGGAGGCCTGGGAACAGGGCCCCGATCTGATCGTTGGCAACACGCTGGTGGACATGCAACTGATGGCGCTGATCGAACAGTCACGCCAGGCAGACCGCGACGAAATCGAGGCCAAGCAGGTGATCTGCCAGAAGCTGGGAATTCGCACCACTGCGCTCAAGGGCAACGGGTTCGTGGCTTACCTGCCGGACATGGTCGCCTTCGCGGCAGCCATTGAGCAGGTTGCCAGCCACCCAGGTGAATCGCCGGACAACGCAGGCTGGGAGTTTCATGTCGCAGGCCAGACGGTCATCGACACGCTGCAGGCGGCAGGTGCCGAAGTGACGCTCAGGGAACCGGTCTCTTACCTGTTCATCCCGCTGCAGGCAGCCTGACTCAGCGCTTGCCCATGGAACGACGGGTGCCGGACGGAGCGGCACCTGGTGTCTTGTGGTGCCCGGACTTGTTCGACTTCTGATACCAGGCCTGATCCTTGTCTTTTTTGGCCTGTGCAAACTCCGACGGCTTGAACGGAAAGCTGAACGGGGCAATCGCAGCCTTCTTGTCGGCAGCGTCTACGGAGTCGATTGCGGCTTCTTGAACAGGCGCTTGTTCAGGAGTGGTCATGGTGTCACCAGAGAGTCGAAATGGCCGGGCACATGCCCGCGGTCGCGCAGCATACAGCAAACGTCGAACGCCCGCCCGAGCCTCCTGTCGCCCTCACCGATAGAAAAGATCCACCATGATTTGCGCATCGAAAGGCCCGACCTGCGGCCTGGTGCTGTTCCAGACCAGTTCGGCGTTGAAGTCCGCCTTGGCCGCATGGGTATCGTCCAGCAATTCGGCCATGTGGAAAGGTTCGTTGTAACGCAGCGCCTTGCCGCCCAAGGCACCGCTGATGCGGATGCCTAACGAGGGGTTGCCGGCGGGTATCAACATATCCCCACTGTCTGAAACAATGCCGCTCACCGGACGAAAACGGGCATTGATGCTGAAGGGTGAGTCGCAGGTGCGTTGGGTCAGCAGTGAAAACGGCTGAGTGGCGAAGACCTTGCCGACTGCGACGTTCTTGATGGGCAGCGCGCCGAACTCCACGGTCTGCGGAATCACCTGCAGATCGGCATCGCAGGCCACGAAGCGCAGACCGGTCAGGCTGTCGATCACATAACTGAGGCTGCGCCCCGGCAACGGTTGCAGACCGGCAGCGCTGTCGAGCTGGAAGAAGCGATAATCAAGCAGATCGCTTGCGACGCCAGATGGCGGGGTTGCGCCGAACTTCTGAATGAACACCGAAAACGGCAGATTGAAACGAACCCTGGGGCATTTATCGATGTTCGCATCGCCCTCATGGCACGCGGGCAGGTAATGCCCGGTGGTGATCCGGCCACTGCCTTGGACATAGTCGATACCCTTGTGGGTCAGGCCTGCACGAATGCCTTGGCCAATCACAATGTTGTCGGGATTCAGGTAGAGGGCGATTTCTTCCTGAAGTGCCTGCTGGCCGTCCTTGGCACACTCGACCTGAATGTTCATGGGCTCGGAGCGCCAGACCACTTCGCCATTCGGGACCGTCGCAGGAATCGCCACCGTACTGCTCAACTGGCCATGAACGAAGGTTTCGCCCGCACCTTGCGTCTTGCAGACCAGGGCAAACGCGGGCGCAGGGCTCAGCAGCAATAACAATGCAGCGGTTTGAAACCGGCGGCGCACAAAGAGAGGTTTCATATCAGCAGGCTTCCTGAGGCGTGAGGTTTTCCAGAAGACGGGCGCTGGACGATGCCTGCCCGTTCAGATTCGTGCAGTAGGCGCGCTGGCCGCCGTAGTCGGTCAGCGCCTTGAACGCGAGACGGTGAAGTCCGGATCGTTGAAGAACGTGCGCGGAGACAGGTAATTGGATTCGTGCACCCGGGGCCAGCAACAGGTGGTCGCTGACCTGAACACCGTTCAGGTTCAGGGACTCAAGGGAGGCGTGGTAGGCCGTCGGATTGCTGACCTGCAACTGCGTCATGCCCGAACCGTTATCCGTCAGCGTCCAGTCCAGCCGCTCGGCGGACTCGGCCGGATCGCCCGGCAACCCGTCAGGTCGGTAAAACACATTGATGCGTTGACGGACGGCAATCGTGAGTTGCCGGTTGCCGGGCTCGCGTCGGGGAATTTCAAGCACCGACAGGTGCAGCAGGGATTCCCGGTTCTCAGGCATTCCTGCCCCCTGATACAACACCCGCAATGCCTGCCTGCCACCCGCACTGATACGCGAAAGGGGTGGCGTCACCACAAAGGGCAGAATCCGGGGCGATGCCGACATTTCATCATCGAGTGGATCACTGAGCCAGGCCTGAACAAGTACCTCGTCCTGTCCGGAATTGCGCACCTCCAGGCTGACCTCCCGATACCGGCCATCGAAGATCAGCCGCGTCCCTGTCATCGACAGTGCGCCCTGCACGCAAACACTGGTCAGTGACAGCAGCGCCAGAAGCATGAGTCGGTAGCCGCGCCTCATTGGCAGATCACCTTGAGCCGTTCGTAGGCCCGAGCCGGGTCTCTGGGCGGCAGCTCAAAAGGTGCTTCGCAACGCTGATCCGACCAGCGCACTTGCAAACGGCCGCTGTCCTGTTCGCTCAACACCAGCGCCTGACTGCTCGGATCTACCACGGCCAGCGCCCTGCCCTGCTCGTCTTCGACACTGGCCCCCAGCGGAACCTTGCTGCCATCGGCGCGCACCAGTTCGAACTGCACGCGGCGACCCACCGCAGCCTTGAAGCGCACCAGCGGCATGGCCCCGCGTCGAGGCACGATCTGGGTGATCGCGCTTTCCAGATCGATGTCGGCACCCAGTTGCCGGGTGTCCAGACTGACCCAGTTGGTACGATAGGGCTGCGCGTAGGGCATCACCGCATAACCGTTGGCGGCTGTGGCGACGTTGTTGAATGACTTGAGCCTGGCCCCGCCGACATCCGGCACATGCACCAGCGCAAAGGTTTCGCCCAATGGCTGACCCAGATTGATACCGCCGGCATGAGCCACGACAGAACCGGTGGCGGCCAGCGTCAACGCGTCATAGTCCTGGCCCTGGCTGTAACCGGCCTCAAACCGGCCGTAAGGCAGGGTGGTATTGACCTTGCCCGCACCGTAGCTCCCGGAACTGCTGTCGCGACCGGTCTGCACGGAATAAAACGTGTCGCGATCATCCAGTACCTGACCATTGAGGCCAGCCTGCACGCTGTAGTCGCCAGCACTGCCGCGCACGCCATTGAACGACAGACGTGATGACCCTGGACTGGCGCCAAGCGGCAGGGTCACGCTGAAAGCGATGCGGGTGTCCGGGGTGACATCGCCTGAACGGCCGAGGTCCTGATTACGCTCGACGGACAGGCTGTAATTGAGGCTGCGCCAGGCCGCGTTGTATGACAGATAAAGCTGGCGGGTCTTGCCGGGCAGGTTCCAATAGCGCTGTTCGGAAGCAGTCAGGCTCAGGGAAGCGTTTTGCGCAGGCAGCACCTGAGTAACATTGAGCTCCAGCCGGTCCTTGGGCTGACCGCCAGGAAGACCGTTCAGTGAGTCGTCCATGTCGCTGACGTGCTGATTGAGCGTCCGGTAGGCCTCGGTGGAATAGCGATATCCGGCGACTGCCAGGGTGGTGTCCGTCACGTCCAGCGTATTGGCGTAGCGCACCCGCAGGCTCTGGCCGGCAAGCGTCTGGCGCTTCTGTTGACTGACCGAATGGGTGACATCCAGAGAGACCGCGCCGACTCCGGTGTTCACCCCCGTTCCGATGTTTGCGGCCTGATAGTCCTCGGCCAGTTGCAGTCCGCCGAAGCCGGTCACCCGTTCTGACAGACCGTAGATCAGCGCGGCGCTGGCAAAGGCCGGGGAACTCTGACCTTCGTTGTCGACCTGCCCGGCAGCCAGACTGAAGCGCAACGCACCCGCCGGGACCATGATCGGCAACGACGCATATGCCTGGGTGAAGGAACGTCGGCGACCATCGGCTTCGATGATCGTGACATCAAGATCGCCGTTGGAGCCGCTGGGGTAAATATCTGTGATTTCGAAAGGCCCGGGCGAAACGTTACTGCTGTACAGCAGAAATCCGTTCTGGCGAACCTCGACCGTTGCATTGGTCTCGGCAGTCCCGCGGATGACTGGCGCGTAATTGCGCTCACTGTCGGGCAGCATGCCGTCATCCGAAGCAATCGACGCGCCCCTGAAGCGAACGCTGTCGAACACCTGCGAATCGCTGAACGCCTCACCCACCGTCAACTGGCTTTTCAGGGCAGTGATGTCTCGCTGAGCGAACGTGCGATTGCCCCGATAGCGCCATGAACGATCAGCGCCATAGAGCAGTGAGGACTCATTGCGCAGCCGCCAGGCCCCCAGGTTCACACCGTTGCGCAGCCCGACATAGTACTGGTCGGTATCGAGATTCTGATTGCGCCGTCTGACGGCATTGACGTTGTAATTGACGAAGGCCGCCGGTTCGCCCTCGTCCCACAACTGTGGTGAAACGTAGCCTCGGGCACTGCGCGCCATGACCGCCTGAGGAACGCTGATGTTCAGGCGCAAGGCGTCGGGATGGTAATCGACTCGTGCAAACTCGACCCCTGCAGGCAGATCGAAACACGCCTCGTCCGGCTCGCCCGTGGCAGGCAAACGGGCCGGATCGAGCCCGAAACCCTGCAACATCTCAAGCGTCAGGCAGGGCTCGATCCGGCCGGAACGCCGGTTTTTCGAAAACGCCACATCACGCCGTCCGCTCAGTGTCCGGTTCACGTAGATGTCCACGCGGTAAATGCCGGGCAGAACGCTGTTGGCGCGCAGGAACTCTTTCAGGTCCGGCGGTTGCTCGCTGCCCTGAATGAACGCTGTGTTGAACGTCACCGGGCTCATGATACCCGGGCCGTCCGGGCCGTCCGGGCTGGCCGCGAAGGCGGTGGAAGAGCAGGTCAGCACCAGACTGATACAGACCCGATAGCGGCCGGATGCCCACGTCGCACGAGGCCTCGGGCAATGTCCGGGATAAAGGCGAACAGACTTTGCAGCAACGCCCGTGTCTTTTTTGTGCCATTCCATAGCGATCTTCACTCTACTTCGGATATATCGCACGCCGCACAATCCTTCGCGCAGACGCATCGCGACAGGACGGGCCCGGCTAGCGCGCCGCAGCCTTGCTTGCGTAACCGACTCCGCCGTCGTCGAGTCGGGCCTGATAAGGGACCTGTCCGCCGAAATCGTTAATGCTGATGAAGCTCAGATCCAGTGGTACCGCAGCGCTCTTGCCACGCAATGGCAGGCTGAGGCTCTGATGCGGCGCAAGCATCTGGCGGTCAAGGCTGGCCACCTCGGTGCCGCGCTGACGAACCGAAACCCGCAACATCGACACGTGATAGGGCCCCGGGTTTTCAATGGACAGCACATCGCCGCCGGCCCAGCGCCAGCGCAGTTTTTCGGGTGCCTGCAAGGGGTCGCCGTCCAGCCCCGAAGGCCGAAAAAAGACCTTGATGCGTTGCCGTATCGCGATTTGCAGCGTGTTTTCTGCAGCGGTCTGGGGTATTTCCTGAACATTGAGCCATAGCACCGACTCACGATCGGTCGGCAGACCGGCACCCGAATGGATGATGCGCAGCAACTGCTTGCTGCCACCGGCCATGCGTGCCAGAGCCGGCGTAACAATGAAGGGCAGATCCGGCGCAGCTTGTGTACCTGCCGTGCCCGGTGTCTCGAGCCAGGACTGCAGAAGGATCTCTCCGCCGCCGCTGTTCTGCACCCCGAGGCTCGCCTCCCTGTCGCCTCCTTGATAAATGACACGTGTCGTATTCAGCACAATGCCGGCCTGAACCGAAGACACGGCCAGCCCCATCGCAAGCAGCACGATGTAACGAAAAAAGTCGAGAAGCATACTTGGCACCCGCCTCTGATGAGCATGAAACAGGGCGAGCGAAGCCCGCCCTGTCAGGCCGTTACTCGTAATCCATTACGAACGGCATGAAGCCATCGGCGTTACCAGGATTGGTCGGTGTACCGTTAAGCACGTAGACAGCGCCAAAGTTGATTTCAGCCGTTGCTCCACCGGCACCATCCTTGACCAGCGACGTGTCGATGGTTTCGCTGCCACTCAAGTCCATCAGCACACTGGAGGCATTAAGAAGACCGATACCGACACCGTCCGCCGCGCCGGTCGTGCGCAACAGTTTCGAATCGTTATTGTCCAGCCCACTGCCGTTGCGTGCGGTGAACCGCATCTTCACCATGTTGTACTGATCGGCACCGGCACTGCAGTTGACCAGCAACTGAATAGGTGTGGCAGTTTCATATTTGGCTTCGCTGGACAGGCCGATATCGGAAAACGAAACGTTGCCCAGATCGACATTGATCTCACCCGGATTATTACCGGCGCTGACGCCGGTCCCCGGCGCCACATCGCAAGAGATATTGGTGAGTGTGCCGTTGAAGATCAGTTTGCCGTTGTTTGCCGCATTGGCGGTGCCCGCCAGACCCAAACTTATAGCACCCATGACTGCCAGTGTCAGAGAAAGCTTTTTCATGCTAACTACCTTCCTTGTGTTATTTCGTGTGTGCCCACATTGGGACGGCAAGCACTATAGGTCTCGAACTTTTTGACCGCTGTCAGGGTAATTACTTTGAATGAGCGGACACGACCACACGGCACGCAGGATGCATCTGTAGGAATAACCAGAATAACCAGACAGGCCCCGGTTTCAGCGCGTTACAGACAATACCCGAGTGCATACATCAACCAAATGACTGCCGCTGACGTATTCAAGAAATCCAACAGGAAAGTGCACAGAAACTGCATTGTCAGACAATAACCCGACGCCCCTCAGAGGCGATGGATAATTGGATAAACGGCAGGGACTTTTATTGATATGTCAGCGTTACCAGGCCGGCACGTGCCGTCGCCGTTGTGCGTCCGTCCGACGATGAAACAGGCAAGGGTGTCAGTTCCTGGTAATCGGCCACAAAGGAAGCAGTGTCATCGGCGCAGGCATCTTTCACGGCACGGATCTGTAGCGTAATACCCGGTGAAACTGTCAGCGAGCGCAGCGCATTATTTGTTGAATCCGGCGCGAATGCCGACACTTCACAACTCGAATTGACGACACTTCCGAGAAAACTCAGCGTGCCGTCGCGCGCCAGTGAAAGACTGGACGTCAACAACAACGGAATAAATACGGTCGCCGCCCTTCCTGAAGGCGTGGACAGGGTTTGCAGAACTTTTTTAACGGCGGATGCCTTGCTGCTCATGCCACACCTCATGAATACATACCTGATGATAGTTAAGTCGAGGAAGAATCGGCGGCCAGAAGTTAACTCAGGAAAATGTAGGATTTATCTGAGGACCCACTCATCATCCAACACGTCATCCCCTCTGTCGTTGTATCGTCCCGGAGCGGGATTTCTTGATCGGTGTTTCCTGACATTCCTGACAGCTGAAAGTCATTTTGCTGACCGTGTTTGCAGGTTATAAGTAACACTTGAAACTCGCGGCCTTCACTTTGACTCCTCCGGCGCCTTCTTCGCATGCGTAAACAGACACTGACCGTCACAGCCGTCGTCATCCTCGCCGCACTCATTGCGGTTGTCGGCTGGAGCCTGCTGCGCCCCGCCAAAACCCACAAAGGCGCCCCTGCGCCGGTGCCGGTCAAGGTCGTGACCGTTCAGGTCGAGGACGTGCCGCGTTTCGTGACTGGCATCGGCTCGGTACTGTCGCTGCAAAGCGTTGTGATTCGCCCACAAGTGGACGGCATCCTGACCAGAGTGCTGGTCAAGGAAGGTCAGCAGGTCAAGACCGGAGAGTTGCTGGCAACGCTGGATGACCGGTCGATCCGCGCATCACTGGAGCAGGCTCGTGCGCAACTGGCGCAGAGCAAGGCCCAACTGGACGTCGCCCAGCTCGACCTCAAGCGCTATCGCCAGCTCACTGAAGACAACGGCATCTCGAAGCAGACCTACGACCAGCAGCAGGCGCTGGTCAGACAGTTGAGCGCCACGGCGCAGGGTAACGAAGCAAGTATCAATGCCGCGCAGGTTCAGCTTTCCCACACGCAGATTCGCTCGCCAGTGAGCGGCCGGGTGGGCATTCGCAATGTCGACGAAGGCAACTTCATGCGCGTGACGGATGCGGCCGGACTGTTTTCCGTGACACAGATCGACCCGATTTCCGTGGAATTCTCACTGCCGCAACAGATGCTGCCCACCCTTCAAGGGCTGATCGCCGACCGTACGGGCGCGGTGGTCAAGGCTTATCAGGGTGATAGCGCAGCCAACGGCCTGCTGTTGGGCGAAGGCACGCTGTCGCTGATCGACAACCAGGTGTCGGCTACTACCGGGACGATCCGCGCCAAGGCGCAGTTCAACAACCCCGGCGAGCGGCTGTGGCCGGGGCAGCTGGTGACGGTGAAGATCCAGACCGGTATTGAGCGCGACTCGCTCACGGTCAGCCCGCAAGTGGTCCAGCGCGGCATGGACCAGCATTTCGTCTACCGGGTAAGGCCGGATAAAAAAGTCGAAGTTGTGCCCGTGAAGGTGCTTTATCAGGACAGCGAACAGACCCTGATCAGCGGCCCGCAGGCGGGAGACACACTGGTCAGTGACGGTCAGTCCCGACTCAAGCCCGGCACCGCCATCGAAGTGGTGAACGGCGCGGCCGAGCAAGACCGCACGGCACAAGTGGAGCGCGCCCAATGAAAGGCCGGGGCTCGGTGTCGGCATGGTGTATCGACCATCCGGTTGCCACGTTGCTGCTGACCTTTGCGCTGGTGCTGTTGGGCGTCATCGCCTTTCCACGCCTGCCGGTCGCGCCATTGCCGGAAGCGGAATTTCCCACCATCCAGGTCAGCGCACAACTTCCCGGCGCCAGCCCCGAAACCATGGCCTCGTCGGTCGCCACGCCCCTTGAAGTGCAATTCAGTGCGATTCCGGGCATGACGCAAATGACGTCCAGCAGCGCTCTGGGTTCCACCAACCTGACGCTGCAATTCACCCTCAACAAGAGCATCGACACCGCAGCCCAGGAAGTGCAGGCGGCGATCAACACCGCCGCTGGACGCCTGCCCGCCGACATGCCCAGCCTGCCGACCTGGCGCAAGGTCAACCCGGCTGACAGCCCGGTGCTGATCCTGAGCGTCAGCTCCAGCCTGATGCCGGGCACCGAACTGAGCGACGTGACCGAAACCATCCTGGCGCGACAGCTCAGCCAGGTCGAAGGGGTCGGTCAGGTGTTCATCACGGGTCAGCAGCGGCCGGCAATCCGCGTGCAGGCCGCACCCGAGAAACTCGCCGCGCTGGGCCTGACCCTGGCCGACATTCGCCAGGCCGTGCAGCAAACCAGCCTGAATCTGGCCAAGGGCGCGCTGTATGGCAAGGACAGCATTTCGACCCTGTCTTCCAACGACCAGTTGTTCAAGCCGCAGGACTACGCGCAACTGATCGTGTCGTACAAGGACGGCGCACCGGTTCACCTGAGTGATGTGGCCCGTGTGGTCAACGGTTCTGAAAACGCTTATGTGAAAGCGTGGTCCGGTGATCAGCAAGGTGTCAACATCGCCATCTTCCGCCAGCCGGGCGCCAACATTGTCGACACGGTAGACCGCATTCAACGCGAACTGCCGCGCCTGCAGGAAATGCTTCCCGCCGCTGTCGATGTGTCGGTGCTCAACGACCGGACCCGCACCATCCGCGCCTCGCTGCATGAAGTGGAGCTGACCCTGCTGATTGCCGTGCTGCTGGTGGTCGCGGTAATGGCGCTGTTTCTTCGCCAGCTTTCGGCGACATTGATCGTCAGCGCGGTGCTGGGGGTGTCGCTGATTGCCAGCTTCGCGATGATGTACCTGTTGGGCTTCAGCCTGAACAACCTGACGCTGGTCGCCATTGTGGTTTCCGTAGGCTTTGTCGTGGACGACGCCATTGTGGTGGTGGAGAACATTCACCGGCATCTGGAAGCCGGGCAAGGCATGCGTGAAGCCGCGATCAAAGGCTCCGGTGAAATCGGCTTTACGGTGGTCTCGATCAGCTTCTCGCTGATTGCCGCGTTCATTCCGCTGCTGTTCATGGGCGGCGTGGTCGGGCGACTGTTCAAGGAGTTCGCCCTGACCGCCACGGCGACGATCCTGATTTCGGTGGTGGTTTCGCTGACCCTGGCCCCGACGCTGGCCGCGTTGTTCATGCGCGCCCCGTCGCACGCCAAACAGTCCAGCCCCGGCTTTAGCGAGCGCTTGCTGGCCACTTACGAGCGAGGCCTGCGCAAGGCACTGGCGCACCAGCGGATCATGCTGGGCGTGTTCGGCCTGACACTGGCCCTGGCCGTGATCGGCTACATCGTCATTCCCAAAGGATTCTTTCCGGTGCAGGACACGGCTTTCGCATTGGGCACCACTGAGGCGGCTGCCGACATTTCCTACCCGGACATGGTGGAAAAACACCTCGCACTGGCGAAGATTGTCGGGGCTGATCCTGCGGTCCTGGCGTTCTCCCATTCCGTCGGCGTCTCAGGCAGCAACCAGACCATCGCCAACGGCCGCTTCTGGATTTCGCTCAAGCCCCGTTCCGAGCGCGATGTTTCGGTCAGCGAATTCATCGACCGGCTGCGGCCCAAACTGGCCAAGGTGCCGGGCATCGTCCTGTACCTGCGCGCCGGGCAGGACATCAACCTCAGCTCCGGCCCCAGCCGCAGTCAATATCAGTACGTGCTGAAGAGCAACGACGGGCCACTGCTCAACACCTGGACCCAGCGCCTGACCGAAAAGCTGCGAGAAAACCCTGCCTTCCGCGACCTGTCCAACGACCTGCAACTGGGCGGCAGCGTGACGCACATCGAGATTGATCGCAGTGCGGCGGCACGTTTCGGGCTGACCACGGCAGACGTGGATCAGGCGTTGTATGACGCGTTCGGCCAGCGGCAGATCAGCGAATACCAGACCGAGGTCAACCAGTACAAAGTCATCCTTGAACTCGATGCCCGGCAACGTGGCAAGGCCGAAAGTCTGGCGTATTTCTACCTGCGCTCGCCGCTGACCAACGAAATGGTGCCGTTGTCGGCACTGGCCAAGGTCGGTGCGCCGCAGATGGGGCCCTTGTCCATCAGTCACGACGGCATGTTCCCGGCCGCCAACCTGTCTTTCAACCTCGCCTCCGGGGTCGCACTCGGCGATGCAGTGCGCATGCTGGACGAGGCCAAGGCCGAGATCGGCATGCCGGCGTCGATCATTGGCAGTTTCCAGGGAGCGGCGCAGGCGTTCCAGAGTTCGCTGGCCAACCAGCCCTGGCTGATCCTCGCGGCACTGGTGGCGGTGTACATCATTCTGGGCGTGCTATACGAGAGCTTCGTGCATCCGCTGACCATCATTTCGACGCTGCCGTCGGCGGGCATCGGCGCACTGTTGTTGCTGTGGATGATGGGGCAGGATTTCTCGATCATGGCGCTGATCGGCGTGGTGCTGCTGATCGGTATCGTCAAGAAGAACGGCATTCTGCTGGTGGATTTCGCCCTGCAGGCGCAACGCGAGCAAGGTCTGACGCCACAGGAAGCGATCTACGAGGCCTGCATGACACGCTTTCGGCCCATCATCATGACCACCCTGGCGGCACTGCTCGGCGCGCTGCCGTTGATGCTGGGCTTCGGCGTCGGTGCAGAACTGCGCCAACCCTTGGGTATCGCCGTGGTCGGCGGTCTGCTGGTGAGCCAGTTGCTGACGCTGTTCACCACCCCGGTCATTTACCTGCAACTGGAGCGGCTGTTCCACCGGCGTCACCCCGCGCCTGCGCCCGCACTGGCCATTCACGAGTGAGAGTCGCTTCATGCGTGTGCTGATCATCGAAGACGAAGAAAAAACCGCAGATTACCTGCGTCGTGGCCTGACCGAGCAAGGCTACGCCGTGGATGTGGCCCGCGATGGCATCGAAGGGCTGCACCTGGGGCTGGAAAACGATTACGCCATCATCGTGCTCGACGTCATGCTACCGGGGCTCGATGGCTTCGGTGTGTTGCGGGCGCTGCGGGCTCGAAAACAGACGCCGGTGATCATGCTCACTGCCCGCGAGCAGGTCGATGATCGCATTCGCGGGCTGCGCGAAGGTGCCGACGACTATCTGGGCAAACCGTTCTCGTTCCTCGAACTGGTGGCACGTCTGCAAGCGCTTACCCGTCGCAGCGGCGGCCATGAACCGGTACAGATCAGCATTGCCGACCTGTGGATCGACCTGATCAGTCGCAAAGCCACCCGTGCCGGAATGCGGCTGGACCTGACCGCCAAGGAGTTTTCCCTGCTGAGCGTGCTGGCCCGACGCCAAGGGGACATCCTGTCCAAGACCGCCATTGCCGAGATGGTCTGGGACATCAATTTCGACAGCGACACCAACGTCGTCGAGGTCGCGATCAAACGCCTGCGCGCCAAGCTCGACGGTCCGCATGAACAGAAGTTGCTGCACACCATCCGCGGCATGGGCTACGTGCTGGAGAACCGCAGTGCGGATTGACTCGATTGCCCTGCGGTTGGGCGGTCTTTTCGCGCTTGTCGCGCTGGGCGTCTTTCTGCTCATCGGCTGGGCGCTGTACCTGCAGGTCGACAGGAGCCTAGACCTGCTGCCCCGCGCCGAAGTGGATGCGCGCTACAGCGTGCTGGAGTCTGCGGTCAATCGCTATGGGACCGAGGAACACTGGACCAAAATCAAAGCCAAGCTCACGCTGCTGAGTGAAGAAGACAAACGCCTGCGTTTCTGGGTGGTCAGCGATGATCCGCGCTTCGAATTCGGCGAGCCCGGTGCAGCTATCCGCCAGTTTGCTCGCGGACCATTGGGCATGCGCGATCTCAGGCTGGACGATCATCCGTTCGCATTCAAAGTGCTGGTCAGCGAATTCGCCCCCAAGGATCAGCGTCCTGCCCTGCGTTTTCTCACTTCCATCGACACCGAGACGTTCTGGCATGCGCAACACTCATTGCTGATCGCGCTGGTCAGCTTCGCCGCACTGGGTATTCTGCTGGCGTCGGCCCTGGGCTACTGGGTTGCGCGCATTGGCTTGCGCCCCTTGGCGACGCTGTCTCTTGAAGCGCAGAAACTTGCACCGCCGAGACTGTCAGGCCGCCTGCAATTGTCGCCATTACCGCCGGAGCTCGAGCAGTTCGTGGCGTCGTTCAACTCAACCCTCGAACGCGTCGAGCAGGCGTATTCCCGGCTGGAGTCGTTCAACGCCGATGTCGCCCATGAACTGCGTTCGCCGCTGACCAACCTGATCGGCCAGACTCAGGTCGCCCTGACCCGAGGCCGCTCGGCCGAGCATTATTTTGAAGTGCTGCAATCGAACCTGGAAGAGCTGGAACGCTTGCGTTCGATCATCAACGACATGCTGTTCCTGGCCAGCGCCGATCAGGGCACCAGGGTTCAGGAACTGACGTGCGCATCGCTGGCCGAGGAAGTTGCCACCACGCTGGATTATCTGGACTTCATTCTCGAAGATGCACAGGTTCAGGTACAGGTCGAAGGTGACGCCAACGTACCCATTGAGAAGGCTCACCTGCGCCGGGCCCTGATTAACCTGCTGCACAATGCCGTTCAGCACACCGAAGCCGGTGAACGCATTCAAGTAAGCATTCAGACGCAGGAAGATCACGTCAGCATCGGCGTGGCCAATCCGGGCGCACAGATCCCGGAAGAACATCTTCTCCGGCTGTTCGAGCGCTTCTACCGGGTCGATGCATCACGCAGCAACAGTGGCGCCAACCACGGTCTGGGACTTGCCATTGTCAAAGCCATCGCCCTGATGCACGGCGGCTCAGTGTTCGTGAACAGCGAACACGGCATCAATACATTCGGTATCAGTCTTCCGCGCTGATTATCCATTTGCCGAACTTAATATTGACGCTCGGTATTTGACGGTCTTCAAGTGTTTTAAAAAATACTCTTTATTCGTCGCGCGCGCTTATTGGCGTTATCGGCATCGTGATATATATGCTGCGCCGCCAGGCCCCTCATAAAAAGTTAATTATCCCAATCAATTATCAAGAATCATTCGTTTGCAGGTAGTGCCGCCAATGATGTTGTCTGCATCCATACAAACCGCGTCTTACCGATGGTCCCGATCGGAGCTCATGCTCATTTTCGGTAGTTCGCTGTCGGTGCTCTCTATTCTGACTATCGTCGCGTCCCTGCTGGTTCGGGAACGCACCGATACGGCGCTTTCCGCCGCTCGCACCGCCTCCAACATGGTCCAGTTGATCGACGCTGACGTGATGCGCAACGCGGAACTGTATGACTCTTCCCTGCAAGGCATGATTAAAGCCTGGCAGCGCACGGATCTGAAAAACCTGTCGCCGGAACTGCGCCAGCTTGTGCTCTTCGACCGTTCAACAGCCGCGCCCTACAAAGGTGACCTTGTTCTGCTCGACAACCGGGGGGAAATCATCGCGGACTCGTTGTCGGTTATCCCGCGCGACGATAACTTTTCGGACCGCTCCTACTTCAAGGAACATGCCACCGACCCGTCGCTGGAGTTGCACGTCAGCTCGCCTTACAAAACCCGCTGGGGTTACAAGGACTGGTGCATCGGTTTCAGCCGGAGAATGTCAGGCCCCAATGGCGAGTTCATGGGCATTGCCAGCGCGGCAATGCGTCTTGTGTATTTCAAACAGTTGTTCATGAGTCAGCGGCTGGGCAACGACAGCAGTATCAACCTGATCAACACTCAGGGCATTCTGATCGTGCGTCATCCTGAAAAGGACGGACAAGACCTGATCGGCAAGGACTACAGCCGTACCGCCAACTTCCAGCGCATGCTCAGGGAAGGCGAAGGCAGTTTCTCCGCCTGGTCGACCCAGTTGAACGCACAGCGGTTCTATACCTTCTCAAGGGTTGGCAACCTGCCACTGATTGTCGTGATCGGGCAGTCCGAAGCCGAGGTGTACGCGGTCTGGCGGCGCAATGCCTGGTTGGTAGGCTCGGCGACCAGCGTGCTGTGCCTGGGCATTCTGTGGCTGACGGGGCTGCTGTGTCGCGAGTTGCGCAGACGCCAGCGGGCCGAAGACCAACTGGCCTGCCTGGCGGCGACAGACGGCCTTACCGGGCTGGATAACCGGCGCCAGATGGACGCCTCTATGGAAACCGAATGGTCGCGTGCGCAACGCTCGGGCAAGCCGCTGTCGATGCTGATGATCGACGTCGATCATTTCAAGGCCTTCAACGAGCGTCATGGGCATCAGGGCGGCGATCAGGCGTTGCGCAAGGTGGCACAGACCATTGCCAGCAACATAAGACGCCCGGGCGACATGGCGGCCCGCTACGGGGGTGAAGAGTTTGTCGTGGTGCTGCCGGAAACAGACAGCAAGGGAGCGCTGAAAATCGCTGAAAACGTGCGCAAGGCCATCGAAACCCTGCCACCCTTCCTCGGCGATGAACAGCCGATCACGGTCAGTATCGGCGTTGCCTCGCAGATGGTTCATTCAGGTGACAAGCTGGCGGCGTTCTTCGGTATTGCCGACAAGGCGCTCTATCAGGCCAAGAACAATGGCCGTAACCGGGTCGAACTGCGTGTGGCTGCGGCAACTATTGCCGGTCAAGCGTGAAGGGTCGCCGAATTCAAGGCATAAAAAAACGCCAGACTGGCTGGCGTTTTTTCAGTACCGCTGAGCTATCGAATTACGATGCGGCGCGGGCTGCGTCACGAAGTGCCTTGACTTCGTCGTGGTTCTTCAGAACGCCTTGGTACTGCTTTTCGATGACGGCGATCACAGCTGGGGAAACGCCCTTCTCGCGGGATTTTTCCAGAGCCTTGCTGTAAGACTTCTTGGCAACGTCTTCACCGCGCTCCACTTCTTCCAGTACAGCCTTGTCGTCGGCGCTGGTGAATGCGGTTTTCAGCTTGACCCAGGCCTGGTGCAAGTCTGCCGATACACTGGTCGAGTCTTCTGGCTTGCCACCCAGCTGCGTTACATGCTGCTGAAGTTCACGAACGGCTGCAGCAACTTCGGTGGAGCGACGGGCAAGAAAGGATTTTACCTGTGGGCTTTTCGCATTCTCTGCGCTGGTCTTGAAGCCTTCTTCGCCATCTTTGCTGGTCTCGATCAGGTCATTCAGGATAGAGATCGTTTCTTTGTTGATATCAGTCATTTGATAATTTCCTAATGGCAGGTTGATACGAAAGTTGCTTCTGCCTTGAATATTGCAGTCGTCATGCCAGTTTTTTTAAAAAATTTAACCCTTTAAAATCAATAAGTTACGAAATTTTCACAAAGCGTTTATCGTGATTTCTGCATGAACTGCCCCTTGCCTGCATGCAGAATGCACGTATCGTATTGGTTCAAGCAAAACGACAGAAGGTCCGGTCCATGAACCCTGAAAAACTCAAGCTGCTGGTGACCCAGGAAATGCCATTCGGCAAGTACAAGGGACGGCTGATTGCCGACCTGCCCGGCCATTACCTGAACTGGTTCGCGCGTGAGGGTTTTCCGAAGGGTGAGCTGGGTGGGCTGCTGGCCCTGATGCAGGAGATTGATCACAACGGCCTCAGCGAGATACTGGACCCGATCCGTACACGCCCGCGTCAGTCCTACAAGGACCGCGGAGCCTGAGTAGGCGAAAAAAACGGTGTGCCGGACCAGGGCACACCGCAAAGCCATACAACAACCAACAACAACTTCTTTGCCGGGGTATCGCCTGACTGACTCAGCGCATGCCAGACGCGCCCCGTGAAAATTTAACGACCGAGCAAACCATACGTGTGGAAAGCCACGTGTCTGAAACCGCCTCAGTCAAACAACGCTAACGCCTGCGCGGTAGCTTCCTGAATGCGACCCCAGTCGCCATTCTTGACCCAGGCGTTGTCGATCATCCAGGTACCGCCGACGCACATGACGTTCGACAGGGCCATGTAGTTCTTCAGGTTCTGCTCATTGACGCCGCCGGTTGGGCAGAAGCGCACTTCGTTGAACGGGCCGCCCAGCGCCTTGATCGCCGCTACGCCACCGCTGATCTCAGCCGGGAACAGCTTGAAGCGGCGATAACCCATTGCGTAGCCGATCATGATTTCCGAGGCGCTGCTGACACCTGGCAGCAACGGCAACGGGCTGTCCACGGCGGCCTGCAGCAGGTCCTGCGTACTGCCGGGGGTCACGATGAACTGCGAACCTGCCGCTTCGGCATCGGCCAGCATCTTGCGATCCAGAATCGTGCCCGCACCAACACACAGCTCCGGGCGCTGCTCACGCAGGATACGGATCGCACTCAGACCGAACGCCGAGCGCAGGGTGATTTCCAGAGCGGTCATGCCGCCCGCAGCGAGGGCGTCGGCCAATGGCAGGACGTCCTCGTCACGGGCAATGGTGATGACCGGCAGAATCTTCGCTTTTGCGCAGAGTTCATCGATCTGGGCAATCTTGTTCGCCATGCTGTTGAGCGGCTGATTATTTTCGTTCTGTGTCATGGCGACGTTTCCTTTGCTTATGGGCACCAGTAAATCTCAAGGGACGGTTCTAAGAAGGCGCGGACCGGCATTTCGGCGAGGTCATCGCCCGCCAGCGCCGCACGCAGGGTGTCGAGTTTGGCCTGTCCGGACACCGACAGGATCGGCCGCTTCGCCGACGCCAGAAGGCGACGGGTCAGGGTCAGGCGTTGATGCGGCACACTGGGTGCCAGCATCGGCAAGCAACGACGCTCACCTTCCAGGCTCAAGGCCTCGGTCAGGTTCGGACTGTTGGGGAACAGCGACGCCGTGTGACCGTCATCGCCCATGCCCAGAATCAGTACATCGATAGGTGGCAGCTCGGCCAGCGCCTGATCGGCTGCCAGCGCAGCGTCTTCAACGCTCGCCGCCACGTTGTACAGGCCGAGAAATTTCGCCTTGGCCGCAGGGCCTTGCAGCAGGTGGCGCTGCAACAGACCGGCGTTGCTGTCGGCATGCTCGGTGGGCACGAAGCGCTCGTCAGCCAGGCTGACAACCACTTTGCTCCAGTCCAGCGGCTGTTGCGCCAGACTCTGGAAAAACGCCACCGGGCTGCGACCGCCGGAAACCACCAGGGTCGCCAGGCCGTTTTCGTCAATGGCCGCTTTCAGTTGCCCGGCCACATTCGCAGCCAGTGCATCGGCCAGTTGCTGCGGGTTGTCGAATTCACGTGCTACCAGCCCTGCTGGCAGCTCAAGGTCACATATCGCCATACCAGGATCTCCCGTCGCGAGTAATCAGAGCAATGGAACTCATGGGTCCCCAGGATCCGGCGGCATAAGGCTTGGGCGCATCGCCCGCCTTTTTCCAGCCTGCGATCAACTGATCGCACCATTGCCACGCGTACTCGATTTCATCTTTGCGGACAAACAGGTTCTGATTGCCACGCATGACTTCCAGCAACAACCGCTCATAAGCGTCGGGGACCCGAGCACTGCGGTAGGTGTCGGAAAAATTCAGTTGAAGAGGACCGCTGCGCAGTTGCATGCCTTTGTCCAGGCCCTGATCCTTGGTCATTACCTGCAAGGAGATACCTTCGTCCGGCTGCAGGCGGATGATCAGACGGTTGCTGATCTGCAAGCGCTGCTCAGGGGCGAAGATGTAGTGCGGCGGCTCCTTGAAGTGGATCACGATCTGCGACAGCTTCTGCGGCATGCGCTTGCCGGTGCGCAGGTAGAACGGCGTACCCGACCAGCGCCAGTTGCGGATGTCGGCCCGCAAGGCAACGAAGGTTTCGGTGTCGCTCTGGGTGTTGGAGTTTTCTTCTTCCAGGTAACCGGGCACAGCCTTGCCTTCGCTGTAGCCGCCGGTGTACTGACCGCGCACCACTTGGGTCGCCAGACGTTCGGGAGTAAACGGCGCAAGCGCCTTGAGCACCTTGACCTTCTCGTCACGAATACTGTCGGCAGACAGATCGCTGGGCGGATCCATGGCAATCAGGCAGAGCAGTTGCAACAGGTGATTCTGGATCATGTCACGCAGCTGGCCGGCCTGATCGAAGTAACCCCAGCGGCCTTCGATACCGACCTTCTCGGCAACGGTGATTTCCACATGGGAAATATGATTCTGGTTCCACTGGGTTTCGAACAGGCTGTTGGCGAAACGCAGCGCAATGAGGTTCTGAACCGTGTCTTTGCCCAGATAGTGGTCGATGCGATAGACGCGGTTTTCCGGGAAGAACTGCGCGACGGCATCGTTGACGCGACGCGAGGACGCAAGGTCGTGGCCGATGGGCTTTTCCAGCACCGCGCGCGTGCGGTCTGCCAGATTGACCGACGCCAGGTTCTCGCAGATCGCGCCGTACACCGATGCAGGTGTCGCGAAGTAGGCAATCAGGGTTTCAGCGTCACCCACGCGCTCGGCCAGTGCGACGTAATCCTCGGCCTTGAGGAAATCGACGTGCAGGTAGCTCAGGCGTCCCAGGAAGCGGGAAACGTGTTCGTCTTCCAGCTGCGCCTCGGAAATGAAGCGACGCATGGATTGTTCGATGTAGGCCAGATGCGACGGTGCGTCGCCCGGCTCTCGTGCCAGAGCAAGAATTTTTGTGTCTTCATGCAGGAGTCCGGCGCGATCAAGCTGATAAAGAGCCGGGAACAGCTTGCGAACTGCCAGGTCCCCCAAGGCACCAAACAGGGCAAATGTGCACGGTTCAACCGTAATCAAGGGCATAATGTTGGTTCTTTTATCAAGTTAGGCTACAAATACCTTTTTTAAAGGCGTTACTCAAGGCCATATGTAGTAATAACCACAACATTCTGCCTAAAAGCATATTCCAGTGGTGATCAACACAGGCCCTCAGTACGATAGGCCACCTTTGCTACAGGCTAAAGGGCTAATAAAAGCTCGAGCGAAAACCGTTGGTGAATAAGCCCCGACAAGGATTTTGAATGGACCGCACTAGAAACCTCCTGGAGCAAATCCAGGGCCGACTCGATGAGCTGAACAAAGCCGAACGCAAGGTGGCCGAAGTCATTCTCCTCAACCCGCAGATGGCGACCCGGCTGAGTATCGCCGCGCTGGCGCAGGCTGCGAAAGTCAGCGAGCCGACCGTCAACCGTTTCTGCCGCTCGTTCAACGTCAGTGGTTACCCGGAGCTCAAGCTGCAACTGGCGCAGAGTCTTGCCAGCGGCGCGGCGTACGTCAGTCGTGCGGTCGAGGCTGACGACAATCCCGAGGCTTACACCCAGAAGATCTTCGGCAGCGCCATCGCGTCGCTGGACAGTGCCTGCCAGCAACTGGACCCGACGCTGATCAGCAAATCGGTGGACATGTTGATTCAGGCCCGTCAGATCCACTTCTTCGGTCTGGGGGCTTCGGCGCCTGTTGCGCTCGACGCACAGCACAAGTTCTTCCGCTTCAATCTGGCGGTGACGGCGCATGCCGATGTGTTGATGCAGCGCATGATCGCGTCGGTGGCGCACACCGGTGAGCTGTTCGTGATCATTTCCTACACCGGCCGCACCCGCGAGCTGGTGGAAGTCGCACGCATTGCACGGGCCAATGGCGCCTCGGTGCTGGGCCTGACCGCTGCAGGCTCGCCGCTGGCGCAGGCCAGCACCGTCAGCCTGAACATTCCACTGCCCGAAGACACCGATATCTACATGCCGATGACCTCACGGATCATCCAGCTCACCGTACTCGACGTATTGGCGACCGGCATGACCCTGCGCCGTGGCGTGGACTTCCAGCCGCACCTGCGCAAGATCAAGGAAAGCCTCAACGACAGCCGTTACCCGGTCGAGGATCAGGGCTGAATGTCAGCGAGATAAGCGCACGCGCAGCGTCACATTCGCAAGCGATCGCTCAATGCGCCAACTGCGCCTGTAGCTTCAACTGCGCGTGCTGCCCCGGTGCGAGGCTGAAGCTATCGCCGCTGCCTGACGCCGCTTCCACGCGTACGAAGCCTGCGGTCTCGCTGCCGCACACGCCCAGCAGCGGTCTGCTGCCGGGGTGCCAGACGACGGTGTTGGCGCTGTCGCCCGTGTCGATGTTCAACTGTCGCGCCCAGGCCAGGTCCTGAAGCTGCAACGCACCTTCGTGCTCGAAAACCCGCTGACAGCCGCCCAAGACCCGCAGCTCACCGTGTTGCTGGCATGCCTGACGACTCAGTTCGTCGTAGCCTGGTGCACCGTCCAGCCCCTGCAGCGCCACCTCGGCAACGTCACTGATGCGCCAATACGCGTGCAGTGCGTGACTGAAATGACAGGGTTCGCTGTCTTCATGGCAGGTGCTCAGGCTCAGCTCCATCCCCTGCCCCAGTTCAGCGTGCAGGTCGGCCTGCCAGTCGCAGAGCTGCAAGCGCCAGTGCAGGCTTACGCCCGCTTCGCTTTCGCTACTGTCGATCAGTTTCCAGTCCAGCAGGCGGCCCCAGCCATGGGCCGGCCAACCGTTTTCGCCCGGATGTCGCCCGTACCAGGGCCAGCAAACCGGCACTCCGCCACGAATCGCCCCTACCTGCGGCCATTGCGCCGCGCACCAGAGCCAGGGTTTCTGGTCGCGGGGCTGGAAGTGCAGCAACTGCGCGCCCTGCCGACTGAACACCGCCTGACACTGCGGATGGTCGATTACCAGCACATCACGCAGCTGATGGCGCTCCCACTCGAACGTCGGCCGGGCTCGCCGGGATCGGAAGAAGCGTTGCAGGGGATGCTCGGAAATCTGCGCGTCGTCGGAAATCATCGCCAATCGCGTCCTGAAAAAAAGGGAAATTCAAGCCAATAAAAAACGGGCAGCCAGGCTGCCCGCAAAGCACACACGACCCTTGATCGCTCTATGCGTCATTCATGATTCATGTAAGTTCTGAATCAGAACTTCGACTGAATCTTCAGACCTGCCACGATGGCATCGTCAACCTTGTCAACACCGCCCGGGTGTTTGACGTACTGCAGGTTGGGACGCACAGTCAGCCAGTTGGTGACGTGGAAGCCGTAGTAGATCTCGGAGTTGTATTCGGTCTGCTGCACTGGCAGGAAGCCCGGATTGTCGTAGTCGTTGATGTTGTTGATCTGGTTCTGCAGACGGCGGCGATCCTGAACATCATCGTTTACGTGGATACGGGCGAAACCGATACCGATGTCATCCTTCGGACGGGAATCGAACGGACCTTTGTAGGTGAAACCGATCTGCTGGTAGTTGTCGACGAAGTTGGTTTCCTTGTCGTGCACGGTGGCGTTGGCGAAGATGCTCAGACCGCGCGAGGCATCGCCATTGTGTGCAGTCAGCTGTTGCTGAGCGACGACCCACCAGCCTTTCTTGCTGTCATGCGACTTGAACGCAGCGCCGGTAACGGCTTGAGGCTGGCCGTTGACGTCTTCGTAGACATCGTCGGCATTCGGCGTGCTCTTGTAGAAGCCGACACGGTATTCACCCGGCAACGAATTGACGGTAGGTGTCCAGACCAGTTCCACCGGCAGGATCATGCCCTTGGTACCGCTGCCGCTGAGCTTGAAGCCGTTGCCGGTTTCCAGGTTCGACGGGTTCTGCTCGTACACACCGACCTGCGCATACACTTCAGGCGTGATGTTGTACTTCACGCGCAAGGCCCACTGGCTGATTGGCCAGTTGTACCAGGTGTTCACATAGTTACCGACCTGCGAACCGCAGAAAGACAGGTTCTGGAAATCGCACGGAAAACTGTTGAAGTCTTCGCCCGGTCCGAAACGACCGACCTTGACGTCCAGCGCGCCGTCGAAGTACTTCTGCTTGACCCACATTTGCGTCAGACGCCAGGTCTGACCACGACCCCAGACTTCCTGCGAGGAACTGAGGGTACCGGCGCGAGGATCGCCGATACGGTCGTTGGAGATGTTGCGGCCACTACGCTCGGTGATCGCCAGTTTGAATTCAGCGTCGTTCCAGCCCAGCACCTTCTGCAGATCGACCTTCATGCCCAGCGCGAACTGATCGCTGTAACGGCCGGTCTTGTCGTCGTTGTAGCCACCCTTGATGTTGCTGGCCATCTCGGAGACGTATTCCAGCGAGAAGTCGTAACCTTTGTCGAGCAGCTCGGTACGTTTTCCGCCCCAGTCACCGGTCATCCACGGTGAGTCGTAGGAAAACGCATCCGCCGCATGAGCGCTACCTGCCAGGCTCATTGCACCAATAACGGACAGCTTGCCCACCAATTGCAGCCGGGAATGCGATTTAGCCTTGTTGATCTTCTTCATCCCATCAATCCTCGTTTTATTGTTATTAGCTTTGGTTTACGTCTTACATTCACTGCTTCGTGTTCGCTGGTGGATCGCTTGCCGGAGCGAAAGGCGACCCGCCAGCTGTGCTCGGGTGGATCAAGCTATCACTTGCGGTTCAACTGGGAAACATTGTTCACACGCTCAGCCGAAGGCTGGCTTCCCAGCACGCCCAGACGCTCACCGCTTTTGGCGTCGAACAGCAGAACCCTGGACGGATCGAACTGCAGGGTCAGGCTTTCGCCGACCTGTGGCGCAACGTCCGGCGCCAGACGGCAGCAGACTTTACTCTGATTCAACGTGACGAACACCAGCGTGTCCGGACCGGTCGGTTCGGTCACCTGAACTTCGGCGCGAATGGTCGGCAGCGCGGTAGGGTCACCGTTCGCCAGAGTGATCTGCTCGGGACGGATGCCCAGAATGATTTCCCGATCCTCAAGCCCTGCGTCGCTGACGCCAACCGGCAGTTCGCAGCGAGCCTGACCGCTGTCGAGCAGCGCCACCAGACGGCCGTCCTGACGTTGCAGGCGCAGCGGAATGAAGTTCATCGGCGGCGAACCGATGAAGCTGGCGACGAACAGGTTGGCGGGATCGTTGTAGATCTGCTTGGGCGTACCGAACTGCTGGACGATACCGTCCTTCATGACCGCGACCTTGTCACCCAGCGTCATGGCCTCGATCTGGTCGTGAGTCACGTAGACCGTGGTGGTCTTCAGACGCTGGTGCATCAGTTTCATTTCGGTGCGCATCTCGACCCGCAGCTTGGCGTCGAGGTTGGACAGCGGCTCGTCGAACAGATAGATCTTCGGCCTGCGCGCCAGAGCACGGCCCATGGCCACACGCTGTTGCTGACCACCGGACAACTGGCCTGGCTTGCGGTTGAGCAGGTGCTCGATCTGCAACAGCTTGGCGACCCGTGCCACCTCTTCTTCAATGGCGGCAGGCGCCATCTTGCGGATCTTCAGGCCGAAGGCGATGTTTTCTTTCACGCTCATGGTCGGGTACAGAGCGTAGGACTGGAACACCATCGCGATGTCACGATCCTTGGGGCTGGTGCCGCTGACGTCTTCGCCGTCGATCAGGATCGCGCCGCCCGTGATGTTTTCCAGACCGGCGATGCAATTCATCAGTGTGGATTTGCCGCAGCCGGACGGGCCGACCAGGATCAGGAATTCGCCATCCTTGATCGACAGTTCGATGTTCTTCAGCGTATCCGGCAGGTTGGTGCCGTATGTCTTGTTGACGTTGCGTAGCTCGAGAGTCGCCATGATTACCCCTTGACCGCGCCGGCTGTGAGCCCACGCAGGAAATACTTGCCAGCCAGTACGTACACCAGCAGTGTCGGCAGCCCGGCGATCATCGCCGCCGCCATGTCAACGTTGTATTCCTTGGCGCCGGTGCTGGTGTTGACCAGGTTGTTCAGCGCCACGGTAATGGGCTGCGATTCGCCACTGGAGAACACCACGCCGAACAGGAAGTCGTTCCAGATCTGGGTGAACTGCCAGATCAGGCACACCATCACGATCGGCGTCGACATCGGCAGGATGATGCGGCCGAAGATGGTGAAGAACCCTGCGCCATCCAGGCGTGCGGCACGCACCAGCGCATCCGGCACGCTGACGTAGTAGTTACGGAAGAACAGCGTGGTGAATGCCAGGCCGTAGACCACGTGAACGAACACCAGGCCAGTGGTCGTGTTGGCCAGTCCCATCTTGCCCAGCGTGAAGGACGCTGGCAGCAGAACGGTCTGGAACGGCAGAAAGCAGCCGAACAACAGCAGGCCGAAGAACAGCTGCGAGCCCCGGAACTTCCACATCGACAGCACGTAGCCGTTGAGCGCTCCGATGGCAGTAGAGATGATCACCGCCGGAACGGTAATGCGCAGCGAGTTCCAGAAATAGCCGTCAACGATGTCCCAGGCCTTGACCCAGCCGATGACGGTGACGACGCTCGGCCAGCTCAGCAGGTTGCCGGTGCCGATGTCTTCCGGTGTCTTGAAACTGGTGAACAGCATGACCACCAGCGGAACCAGATATATCAAACAGGCCAGCAACAGCACGGCGTGAATCACCACGCGACTGAGGCTGATGCCTGGCTTGCCTACGAGACTAGTCATTGCGCTTGGTCCTCAGCTCGGAATACAGGTACGGCACCAGAATCGCCAGGATCGCGCCGAGCATCAGAATCGCACTCGCCGAGCCCATACCCATCTGGCCACGGCTGAAGGTGAAGGAATACATGAACATGGCGGGCAGGTCCGAAGAGTAGCCGGGACCACCGGCCGTCATCGCCGCCACCAGATCGAAGCTCTTGATGGCGATGTGAGCCAGGATCATCACGGCGCTGAAGAACACCGGACGCAGGCTTGGCAGCACCACGCGCCAATAGATCATCGGCAGACTTGCACCATCCATCTGTGCAGCACGGATGATCGACTGATCGACACCGCGAAGGCCTGCCAGAAACAGCGCCATCACAAAGCCCGAAGACTGCCAGACAGCGGCGATGACCAGGCAGTAGACCACGCGGTCAGGATCGATCAGCCAGTCCAGACGGAAGCCTTCCCAGCCCCAGTCGCGCAGCATTTTGTCCAGGCCAAGGCCCGGGTTGAGCAGCCACTTCCAGGCCGTGCCGGTGACGATCATCGAGAGCGCCATCGGGTACAGATAAATAGTGCGGATCGCGCCTTCGCGGCGGATGCGCTGGTCCAGCAGGATCGCCAGAAAAACACCGATCACCAGACTGATGCCGATGAACATGCCACCGAACACCGCAAGGTTCTTGCTCGCGACCCACCAGCGGTCGTTGTCCATCAGGCGCGCGTATTGCGCCAGACCGACCCATTTATAGGAAGGCAGGAACGTCGAGTTGGTGAACGAGAGGACGAACGTCCAAAGGATGTAACCGTAGAAACCAACCAACACGATGAACATGCTTGGCGCCAGCACCAGTTTCGGTAGCCAGCGTTGCAATGTATCCAGTGGCGAGGCTTTGCTGAACACAGCGACAGAGCTCATCGGGAGTATCCCATTCGGTGTATCGAATTCAGGCCACAGGCACGGGCGAAATCGGGTTTCGATTCCACCCGCACCGACTGCAGCGGTACGTCAGGTTAGGCGGATTACTGGGCTGACTTGACGGCGGTGGCCAATTGCTTGGCAGTCGCGGCCGGATCGGCTGACGGGTTGTTGATGTAATTGGTGATCACATCGAAGAACGCGCCCTGGACTGCCAGCGAGGTGGCCATGTTGTGCGCCATGCTCGGTTGCAGACCGCCGGTTTTCGAATCCGCCAGGAAGTCCTTGGCTGCGGTTTGCGCGCAAGAGTCGAAGCCGTATTTGGCCATGTCGTTCAGCATGTCTTCGCGAACCGGAATCGAGCCCTTGTTGATGCTGAAGACTTTCTGGAAGTCCTCACCCATCGCAACCTTGGCCAGATCCTGCTGGGCAGCGGTTGTGCCCTTGTCCTTCTGCTTGAACACAGCCAGCGAGTCGATGTTGTAGGTGAACGCCTTGTCGGTACCCGGGAAGGCTACGCACTGGTAATCCTTGCCTGCGACTTTCTTGGCGGCGGTCCATTCACTCTTGGCCCAGTCACCCATGATCTGCATGCCGGCCTTGCCGTTGATGACCTTGGCCGCTTCCAGGTTCCAGTCCTGCCCCTTGCCGTCGGCGTCCATGTAGGTCGCGACTTTCTTGAGTTCGGTGAGCGACTTGACCATGCCTTCGCCGGTCAGCGCGTCCTTGTCGAGGTCGACCAGGGCTTTCTTGTAACCGTCTGCCCCCATGACCGACATCACCACCGCTTCGAACACGGTGCTGTCCTGCCATGGCTGGCCGCCATGAGCCAGAGGAATGAAACCGGCTTTCTTCAGCTTGTCGCCAGCGGCATAGAATTCTTCGAGGGTGGTCGGTGCTTTTTCGATACCGGCTTTCTTGAAGACTTCAGGGTTGATCCACAGCCAGTTGACGCGGTGAATGTTCACCGGCACGGCTACGTAATCACCGTCGTACTTCACGGTGTCGGAGACTTTCTTGTCCAGCAGCGAATCCCACTTTTCAGCCTTGGCGACGTCTTTCAGTGCGTCGGTGTCGAGCAGGCCGGTGGACGCCCATTCCTGAATATCCGGGCCTTTGATCTGGGCGACGCCAGGCGGGTTGCCAGCCACGGCGCGGCTCTTGAGCACGGTCATGGCAGTGGAACCACCGCCACCGGCCACGGCGCCGTCTTTCCAGGTGAAACCGTCTTTTTCAACTTGCGCTTTCAGGACATCGACCGCAGCTTTTTCGCCACCCGAAGTCCACCAGTGCACGACTTCTACAGTGCCTTTGGCATCAGCAGCGTGGGCGCTCAGCGGGAACAGGGAGGCGAGGGAGATGACAACGGCGAGGCGTGACATTGAATTCATCGAATTGACCTTTCTTGTTGTTATGCATGAGCAAGTCTGGTGCTTGCGCTTCGTTGGAGTCTAACCAAGCGAATCGCGAGGACGGTAACGAAGGGATGCGCGAATGTCACAGGATGGTGACATTCGATATCACTCTGATGTCCGCGGCAGGTACAGCGTGACACGCAACCCGCCTTCGCGAAGATTCTGCAGGCTCACCTCCCCGCCATGGCTATGGGCGATATTGCGCGCGATGCCCAGCCCCAGCCCATAGCCCTGCTGATCGCCACCCGCCAGCCGGAAATGCGGTTCGAATACATGTTCCAGCCGCTGCTCGGGCACGCCCGGCCCTTCGTCATCGACATGCAGCACGAAGGCCATCGCGTTGTCCTCGACCTTGAGGTGCGCGCGGTCGCCGTACTTGAGGGCGTTATCGATGAGATTGCCGATGCAGCGCCTGAGGGCCAACGGCTTGCCGGGATAACAGGACAGTGCCGCGCCGGTCTGAGTGACACGCCCTTCTCCATCGGGACGCAGGTAGGGTTCGACGAGACAGTCGAGCAACACGTTGAGGTCAACCTGCTCGATATTTTCATGGATGTCGGTGTCCTTGACGCACTGCAGCGCGCCCTTGACCAGCAGTTCCAGCTCATCGAGGTCGCGGCCGAACTTGTACTGCATCTGCTCGTCTTCAAGCAGCTCGACACGCAGCCGCAGACGGGTAATCGGCGTGCGCAAGTCGTGGGAAATGGCACTGAACAACTGCCCGCGTTCCGTCAGATAGCGGCTGATCCGGTTACGCATGGCGTTGAAGGCACGGCTCACTTCGACCACTTCACTGCCGCCGCCCTCTACCACCGGCTCGACATCCGCACCCAGTGACATGTCGCGTGCAGCGCGAGCCAGACGTTTGAGCGGTCGGCTTTGCCAGTGCACCAGCAGTCCGATGAACAGCAGCAGAAACGCGCTGGTCAGGCCGATGAACCACACCTGCTGAATGGGCAGGTCCTGTTCTTCAAGGGTGGTGTAAGGCTCGGGCAGCAATGAGGCGATGTAGAACCACTCGCCGGGTGCCATTTCGATCTGCGTGACCAGCACCGGTGGGTTGACCGGCTCAAGGGTCAGTGCGTAATGCGCCCAGGAACGCGGCAATTCGTCGAGCTTGAGCCCGCTGTTGAAAATCCGCAGGTCATCAGGTTTCACGAACCACACGGCAATGTCCGGATCATTGCCCAGATGCTGACGCAACACCTGGCCGACCACATCGAGCACCGCCTGCTTGCGCGGCGTGGGTTGCAGGATCTGCATGTCCAGCGGGTGATCGTTGAGCGACACCACAAAGCGCGTGCCGCCCATGCTGCGCAATTGGTCCAGCACCAGCGGGCGGTAGGCGAGTGGCAGAGAACGGAAGTAACTGACGCTGGCAGCCATCGAGTAAGCCAGGCTGCGCGCACTGGTCACCAGCCCTTCCATCTGCGTGGCGCGCAGTTGCGACAGCCAGATCACGCTGGACAGCGTCTGGGCCATCAGCACCGCCAGCAGCGTCAGCAGCAGCATTCGCCCGAGCAACGAGCGCGGTAGCGGCAGGCTGCGTTTTCTGGGGCCTGCCACAGGCGCGTTAATAACCGCTGCCTGTTTGCGCGTTGACGTTGGCGGCCAGCAGATAGCCGCTGCCGCGCACGGTACGGATCAGACGTGGTGACTTGCCGGTGTCACGCAGGCGCTGACGCAGACGACTGACGGCCATGTCGACGATGCGCTCCAACGGCATCAGCTCGCGGCCACGGGTGGCATTGCCGATGGTGTCGCGATCCAGAATCTGCTGAGGGTTATCCAGAAACAGCTTGAGCAGGGCGAAGTCGGCGCCCGACAGGATCACCTCTTCGCCATCGTTGTGAAACAGCCGGTGACTGACCATGTCCAGACGCCACTCATCGAACAGGATGACGTCGCCACCGGGACGTTCCTGACCGAACTGAGCGCGGCGCAACAACGCTTTGATCCGGGCCTGAAGTTCGCGCGGGCTGAAGGGTTTGCCCAGATAGTCATCGGCACCCAGCTCCAGCCCGATGACCCGGTCGGCCTCGTCGGAACTGGCGGTGAGCATAATGATCGGCACATGCGGCTGGCGCGGATGCTGACGTACCCAGCGGCACAGGCTGAAGCCGTCTTCGTCGGGCAGCATAACGTCCAGAATCAGCAGGTCGCTGGATGCCTCGTTGAACGCCTGACGAAAACCCGCGCCGTCGCCGACCGTGCGAACCTGAAAACCGGCACGGCTCAGGTAGGTGTCCAGCAACTCCCGAATCTCCTGGTCGTCGTCCACCAGCAGGATCGATTTACTGACTGAACTCACGTGAAGGTGTCCTCGCTGGCTGTGGGTTTTTGTTGTTATGGGCGCGGCTCAGATTTCCGAACCGAAGGCCTGTTGCAGCGCAACACCCGCGCCCATCAGGCCGGGGTATTCAGCGGTGACCAGCCAGACTGGCAACCCTTTGAAATAATCGCTCATCACGCCCTTTTCGGCGAGTGCGCGCTTGAAGCCGCTGTTCATGAAGAAGTCGGTGAAACGCGGCACCACGCCGCCAGCGATGTAAACGCCGCCCAGACCGCCCACCGTCAGCACTTGATTGCCCACCACGCGGCCCAGGAACACACAGAACTGGTCCAGCACGGCCGCAGCCACCGGGTCGCCAGCGAGTGCCGCAGTGGTGATGGCCGCCGGTGACTTGAGCTCAGGCTCGATGTCATCCAGCGCGCAACTGACCTGATACAGCAGCAACAGGCCTGCACCACTGAGCACCACTTCCGCACTGACATGCTCGTGCTCGGCCATCAGGCGCGTCCACAGCAGGGCTTCACGTGCCGTGCCGATCGGCAGGTCGACATGACCGCCCTCGCCCGGCAACGCCAACCAGCGCGTGTCGCTTTCCTTGATCAGCGTGCCGACACCCAGGCCGGTGCCCGGGCCGACCACTGCCCGTGGACGATCAGGCTTGCCTACACCGTGACAGACTGTCAGGTACTCGTCGTCCTTGAGCCGGGTCATGCCCAGCGCCATGGCGGTGAAGTCGTTGATCAGCAGCAGGTGGTCGACGCTGAGGTCTTCGCAGAACGCCTTGCGGCTCAGTTGCCAATGGCTGTTGGTGAACTGGAACAGATCGCCATCCACAGGGCCGGCAACCGCCAGGCAGACGTAACCGATATCGCCACGCTTGAGCTCGAGGTCCTGCAAGTAGACCTCGATGGCCTTTTCGGGACCGATGTAGTCAATGGTCGGGAATACCCGGACAGAATGCAGCGCATCGTCTTCCCAGATGGCAAAACGAGCATTGGTACCGCCTATATCACCGACCAGGGCCAACTTCACTTAAGCGTCTCCAGACTAGAGGTAAAGGCGCAAGCGCCCTGCTCTGCGGAGCTGAAGGCCATGCGCATGAATCCAAACAGCTCCCGACCGCAACCGACGCTGTTGTCGATCTGGCAGGTGGCGGGTTCTCTGGCGGCCAATTCTGACGCTTCGACCAGAACTTGCAACGTTCCTTTCACGCCATCGACGCGAATCACGTCACCATCGCGCACCAGCGCCAGAGGACCACCCACGTAGGCTTCCGGGCAAACGTGAATGGCCGCCGGGATCTTGCCCGAAGCGCCGGACATCCGTCCATCGGTTACCAGCGCGACCTTGAAGCCACGGTCCTGCAGCACGCCGAGGAACGGCGTCATCTTGTGCAGTTCGGGCATGCCATTGGAGCGCGGCCCCTGGAAACGCATGACGGCAACGAAGTCACGCTCCAGTTCTCCAGCCTTGAAGGCGTCGGCCAGTTCCTGCTGGTCCTGAAACACTTTGGCCGGAGCCTCGACGATCTGGTGTTCGAGCGCCACGGCGGACACCTTCATCACACCACGGCCGAGGTTGCCTTCCATGACCCGCAGGCCGCCTTCCGCCGAGAACGGACGTGATACCGGACGCAGAATGTTCTCGTCCAGGCTTTCCAGCGGGCCTTCGCGCCAGACCAGTTTGCCGTCTTCCAGAAACGGCTCCTTGGTGTAGCGGCTCAGGCCGTAACCGGCCACGGTGTTGACGTTTTCGTGCAACAGACCGGCCGCCAGCAGCTCGCGGATCAGGAACGACATGCCGCCCGCGGCCTGGAAGTGGTTGATGTCGGCCTTGCCGTTCGGGTAGACGTGGCTGAGGGTCGGCACGACTTCCGACAGATCGGCCATGTCCTGCCAGGTCAGTTTGATACCGGCTGCCATGGCGATGGCCGGCATGTGCAGGGTGTGGTTGGTCGAGCCGCCGGTAGCGTGCAGGGCAACGATGGAGTTGACCAGCGAGCGCTCGTCGACGATTTCGCCGATGGGCATGAAGCTGCCGCTCTGCTTGGTCAGGCGCGTGACCTGATACGCAGCCTCGGCGGTCAGCGCGTCACGCAGCGGGGTGTACGGGTTGACGAACGACGCACCGGGCAAGTGCATGCCCATCACTTCCATCACCAGCTGGTTGGTGTTGGCGGTGCCGTAGAACGTGCAGGTGCCGGGGCTGTGGTAGGACTTCATTTCTGAGTCCAGCAGCTCTTCGCGCGTCGCCTTGCCTTCGGCGTAGCGCTGGCGAACGTCGGCTTTCTGCTTGTTTGAAATGCCGGACACCATCGGTCCGCCCGGCACGAAAATGGTCGGCAGATGACCGAAGCGCAGCGCGCCCATCATCAGGCCCGGCACGATCTTGTCGCAGATGCCCAGCATCAGCGCGCCATCGAACATGTTGTGCGACAACGCCACGGCCGTGGACATCGCGATCACTTCGCGGCTGGCAATCGCCAGCTCCATGCCCGGCTCGCCCTGGGTCACGCCATCGCACATCGCCGGTACACCACCGGCAAACTGACCGACCGAACCAATGTCACGTAAAGCCTGTTTGATCTGATTGGGAAAGTGTTCGTAGGGCTGATGCGCGGAGAGCATCTCGTTGTAGGAGGAGACGATGGCGATGTTGGCGGCGTTCATCATCCGCAGGCTCTGCTTGTCTTCAGGGCCGCAGGCCGCGACACCGTGAGCGAAGTTGGCGCATTGGAGTTTGCCGCGCATCGGGCCTTCGCTGGCGGCGCCGCGGATCAATTGAAGATAGCGCTCGCGGGTATCACGACTGCGAGCGATCAGCCGCTCGGTTACCTCAAGAATGCGGGGATGCATGTGATGAACTCCAGGCTAACGTCTATGGTCACCCGTAAAGACGGTTCCGCTGATCGGGGCCGAATGCTGTTGCGCAAAGGCCTGGTTTCGATCAATGGGGCATGCCTTTCAGGCTTGTAGTTGTAGATAAAACAAAATATTGCCACTAAAAAGGCTTGTTTTCTATTTCTATGAGAATAATCTTGTAATTCCAACAACAAATTTATGAAGGACGGCTGTATGACTCTTCGTATCGCAATCAACGGTTTTGGCCGCATCGGCCGCAACGTCCTACGCGCACTGTATACCCAAGGTTACCGGCAGGACCTGCAGGTCGTCGCCATCAACGATCTGGGCGACAGCGAAATGAACGCGCACCTGTTGCGTTTCGACACTGTACACGGCCCGTTCAGCGGCACCGTGGAGTGTGACAAAGAGAGCCTGACGGTCAACGGCGACCGTATCGCCGTGAGCGCGATCCGCAACCCTGCGGAGCTGCCATGGAAGTCGCACAACATTGATGTGGTGTTCGAATGCACCGGTCTGTTCACCAGCCGCGACAAAGCCTCCGCCCACCTGACCGCCGGTGCGCGCAAGGTCATCATCTCCGCTCCTGCCAGCGGCGCAGATGCGACCATCGTCTATGGCGTGAACCACGACACGCTGCGCCAGTCGCACCAGATCATCTCCAGCGCCTCCTGCACCACCAACTGCCTGGCGCCGGTTGCCCAGGTGCTGCACCGTGAACTGGGTATCGAAAGCGGCCTGATGACCACCATTCATGCCTACACCAATGACCAGAACCTGATCGACGTCTACCACACCGACCCGTACCGCGCGCGCTCGGCCACACAGTCGATGATCCCCAGCAAGACCGGTGCTGCCGAAGCGGTAGGTCTGGTACTGCCGGAACTGGCAGGCAAGCTGACTGGCATGGCCGTGCGGGTTCCGGTGATCAACGTGTCGCTAGTGGACCTGACCGTTACCCTGAAACGCGAAACCACCGCCGAAGAAGTCAACGCGCTGATGAAAGAAGCCAGCCAGCATTCCAAGGTCCTGGGTTACAACACCCTGCCGCTGGTCTCCCACGACTTCAACCACAACCCGCTGTCGTCGATCTTCGACGCCAACCACACCAAGGTGAGCGGCAAACTGCTCAAGGTGCTGTCCTGGTACGACAACGAATGGGCATTCTCCAACCGCATGCTGGACAACTGCCTGGCGCTGCATAACGCCGAGTAATGCATTGCGCGTGAACGTGCCGATGCGTTGCGTCGGCATGCTGCCCGTGACGCTCCGCGTCACGCCTGGCACAGCAAATGAGCCAGGCGCTCTGGCCTGCCCCTTGCGTACATTCAACACGCAAAAATAAACCCGAATCTCCACTTGACCACCTGCGCAGATGATAAGCACTATCATTTGAACAATCTGCCGGTCGAGCACGTCTGTGTCGCCGTTTCACTTCAGCGATGCCTTTATCGACTTTGCCGACCTGGGCATTGAAACCCTCACCGAACGTTCTGCTGCAGCATGCTTACGCCGATGCGCCAGCAGCCGAAGTGGCACACGCATGAAAAAGCGCCCGGTGCTGTTAAGCTGGCCGGGCTTTTCGAACCTGCCTGTAGAGACCATGACGTATAAACCACCCGGCTCCAGACTTTCACGCTTTCTGTTTGGCATTCTTGCGTATGCCAGCCTGGGCATCGGTATTGCCGCGATTTTCATTCCGGGCCTGCCGACCACCGAGTTCATTCTGCTGGCGGCCTGGGCTGCGACCCGCAGTTCACCACGCCTGAATGCCTGGCTGGAGAACCACCGCGTGTTCGGGCCGATCCTGTACAACTGGCGCAACGGAAGGCTGGTCACCCGGCGCGCCAAGATCAGCGCTACGGTGAGCATGTTGTTCTGCGCGGTGATGATGCTGAGCCTGCTGACGCATGTCTGGTGGCTGTACCTGGCGATTGCCGGGATGGCGCTGGGCAATCTGTGGATCTGGTCGCGGCCCGAGCCGGTCAAGGCTGAGCGCTCAGGTTCCAACTGAACCGCCCCGATACGAGCAGTGTCCTACGTGGACACTCAATTTCAATGGGGCAACCTCCATGTTCGAGCCAGGCCATCTGCACATGACTCACGCGGCGTTCCAGCCATCGGATGTCGCCTACGACATTCATCTGCGTTACGAAGTGAGCCAGGATCCCAAGGAAGGAACCGGCATCCATTTCACGATGCAGGGCGAGATCGATGGCAAGACTTTCTCCGAGGAATTCGTCCTGCCCCGCGACCTGGCCTTCAACTTCGCCCATGACGCCGGACGCATCGCCCTCAAGCATGGCCTGCCCCACAGCGATTCCCTGCCGATTGCCAGGCATCCCGATTACGACCGCATGTTCGAAGACATTCGCGACAAGCTCGACGCGAAATCCGGCGAGCCGGTGAAGCCTGAGCATCTGGAGTAAGGCCTCTTCCGGGCGCGGAGCGTTCTGAGCGCCGTTACCATGCCTGAGCGCGGGAACGATCAAGTCCGCCTCGACACTGATCATGCCCATCGCTCCGCGTGGGCATGCACGCCATGACGCTGAATTTCACCAAACCCCGCGCCACAGGGCATACTGGCCACCCTCTCGTTTGCGAACCCGCACTGCCCCATGCGTATCCATGTCAGTTTCATCGACCGCGTCGGTATCACCCAGGAAGTGCTGGCGATTCTGGGTGGGCGCAATCTGAACCTGGATGCTGTGGAAATGGTGCCACCGAATGTCTACATCGACGCGCCGACCCTCAGCCATCAGATGCTCGAAGAGCTCAAGGACGCCTTGTTCAGAGTGCGAGGTGTCGAGGCAATCACAGTGGTGGACATTCTGCCCGGTCAGCGTCGCCATCTGCAGCTTGATGCACTGCTGGCAGCGATGACCGATCCGGTGCTGGCACTGGACAGCGCCGGGCATGTGCTGCTGGCCAACCCGGCGTTGATCACGCTGATCGGCCGCGAGCCTGCGGGGGAATCCATCGGTGAAATGTTCGCCGACCCCAGCCTCCAAGCTGCGTTGCTGGATAACGGCTTTCGTCTGCCGCTGCGCGAAATCACGCTCAATGGCGAAGCGCTGCTGCTCGACGCCACACCGATCACCGAAGCGGGTGCGCTGATCACGTTGTACCTGCCCAGCCGGATCGGCGAACGCCTTTCAGCGTTGCACCATGACCACGCTGAAGGCTTCGATGCGTTGCTTGGCGAGTCGGCTGCCATCCGCACGCTCAAGGCACGCGCTCAACGCATTGCAGCACTCGACGCGCCGCTGTTGATTCAGGGCGAGACCGGTACAGGCAAGGAACTGGTCGCCCGCGCCTGCCACGCCAGCAGCGCCCGACATGGCGAGCCGTTTCTGGCCCTCAACTGCGCGGCGTTGCCGGAGAATCTCGCCGAAAGCGAACTGTTCGGCTATGCCCCCGGTGCCTTCACCGGCGCCCAGCGGGGCGGCAAGCCAGGGCTGATGGAGCTGGCCAACCAGGGCACGGTATTTCTCGACGAGATCGGCGAAATGTCGCCCTACCTGCAGGCCAAGCTTCTGCGTTTTCTCAACGACGGCAGCTTTCGGCGGGTGGGCGGCGACCGCGAGGTCAAGGTCAATGTGCGCATCCTGAGCGCCACCCACCGCGACCTGGAAAAAATGGTCAGCGAAGGCACCTTCCGCGAAGACCTGTTCTACCGCCTCAACGTCCTGAATCTGGAAGTGCCGCCACTGCGCGAGCGCGGCCAGGACATTCTGCTGCTGGGGCGGTACTTCATGGAGCAGGCCTGTGCGCAGATCCAGCGTCCGGTCTGTCGTCTGGCACCCGGTACTTACCCTGCCCTGCTGGGCAATCGCTGGCCGGGTAATGTCCGGCAGCTGCAGAACGTGATCTTCCGCGCCGCAGCCATCAGTGAAGGCGCAGTGGTGGATATCAGCGATCTGGACATCGCGGGCACCGCTATTGCAGGCCAGAACACAGTCGAGGTCGACAGCCTTGAGCACGCCGTGGAGTCTTTCGAAAAGGAGCTGCTGGAAAAGCTTTACGCCGACTATCCCTCCACGCGCCAGCTGGCCACACGCTTGCACACTTCGCACACCGCCATCGCTCACCGGTTGCGCAAGTACGGCATTCCCGGCAAATCCTGAAAGCGGTGTGCCTGCACTGAGAAACGGCGGATCCGAAGCAAACCTTTGGTAGCTATTTAGTGGCAAACCGCTGATAGTCGGAATGTGACTGGCAACGCGTCATGGTGTTGCCATTCGCTCGACCGATGTTCACGATAGAGCCTGATCCTCAGGAAGGCTCACGAAGTCACGGGAGCAATGATGCAAACCCCGCCAGTAGAACCTGAGTCTCGCGACGAAAGGACCACGGAGTCACGTCGTCAGAAAAACCTGCTCAAGACAGGCGCACTGCAGGATGCGATTTTCAACAGCGCCTACTTTTCCAGCATCGCGACCGATGAACACGGCGTCATCCAGATTTTCAACGTCGGCGCCGAGCGCATGCTCGGCTATCAGTCCGAAGATGTGGTCGACAAGATCACCCCCGCCGACATCTCAGATCCCACCGAACTGATCACCCGAGCGGCGGCACTCAGCCACGAGCTCAACACCCCCATCACCCCCGGCTTCGAAGCACTGGTCTTCAAGGCTTCTCGCGGCATCGAAGACATCTACGAACTGACCTACATTCGCAAGGACGGCAGTCGACTGTCAGCCATGGTCTCGGTCACTTCATTGCGCGACAGTAACGAAACCATCATCGGTTATCTGCTGATCGGCACCGATAACACCGCGCGCAAGCAGGAAGAGCAAACCCAGGCCCTGCTCGACCAGCGGCTTCGCGATCAGCACTTCTATACCCGGTCGCTGATCGAGTCGAACATCGATGCCCTGATGATGACTGATCCGCAAGGCATCATTTCCGACGTCAACAAGCAGATGATGGCGCTGACCGGGAGAACCCGTGACGAACTGATCGGCGCGCCATGCAAGAACTTCTTCACTGACCCGGCCAGCGCCGAGGCAGCCATCAAGCGTGTGCTCAGCGAACACACCGTCAGCGACTACGAACTCACGGTGCGTGCCTACGATGGCACCGAAACCGTAGTGTCCTACAACGCCGCGACTTTCCATGACCGCGACCGCAAACTCAAGGGCGTGTTCGCCGCTGCCCGTGATGTCACCGAGCGCAAGCGCTTCGAACGCACCCTGGAAGAGAAGAACGTCGAGCTGGAACATGCCAGCCACATGAAGTCCGAATTCCTCGCCACCATGTCCCACGAACTGCGCACACCGCTCAACGCCGTCATCGGTTTTTCCGAAGCGTTGCGGGACGGCATGGTCGGCGATATGACCGACACACAGCGCAAGTACATCGGCGACATCTTCAACAGCGGCCAGCACCTGCTGTCACTGATCAACGACATTCTCGATCTGTCCAAGGTGGAGGCCGGCATGATGGAGCTGGAGCTGGAGCCGGTCGAACTGAGCGAGCTGCTGAGCAACAGCCTGCTGATCGTTCGCGAACAGGCCGCGCTACAGAGCATTCAGCTCAAACTGGAATCCGAAACCGATTTCGGCCTGATGGAACTGGACCGGCGCAAGACCAAGCAGATCGTCTATAACTTGCTGGCCAACGCGGTGAAATTCAGCTCGCCGGGCGGCTGGGTCACGCTGGCCGTACGGCAAGTGCCACGTGCGCTGGCCGGATCCATCGAGGGCGACTGGCCGACCTATGGCTTCGAGCTGCCCGCCAGCAAGCATGATCAGTTCCTTGAACTGAGGGTTAGCGACACCGGGATCGGCATTGCGCAAAGCGACATGAGCAAGCTGTTCAAGGCCTTCAGCCAGATCGACAGCAGCCTGTCGCGCAAATTCGAAGGCACCGGGCTGGGCCTGGCGATGGTCAAGCAACTGGCTGAACTGCACGGCGGCAGCGTCGCGGTCGCCAGCGTCAAGGATCTGGGCGCACGCTTTGTGGTCTGGCTGCCGATTCGTGCCCACACACCTGTGGAGGCGCCGTGGCCCAAATCCTGATCATCGAAGACAATGCGGCCAACATGCGCCTGGCCGAATTGCTGCTGACCAGCGCCGGGCATGGCGTGACCTCGGCAACCGATGCCGAGACCGGCCTCAGACTGGCGCAGGAGTGTCAGCCGCAGCTGATTCTGATGGACATTCATTTGCCCGGAATGGACGGCCTGCAAGCCACCTCACTGCTCAAGAGCGATGCCAGGACCGCGACCATTCCGGTCATTGCCCTGACCGCCATGGCCATGAAAGAGGACGAAGAAAAAATCCGTCTGGCCGGCTGTGATGCCTACATCACCAAGCCGCTGGGTTACAAGGAACTGTACCGGGTCATCGAGACCTTGCTGGAAAAGAATCCGCCCGAACGGCCAACCACCTGAGTGCTCGTCATGTCCGAAACCAACGCAACGATATTGATCGTCGATGACGACGTCCATGTACGCGATCTGCTCGAAGTGCTCCTGCAGAATCAGCATTATCGGACGCAGACGGCGGAGTCTGGCGAACAGGCGCTGGAAATGGTCGAGAAACAGGCACCTGACCTGATTCTGCTGGACATCATGATGCCAGGCATGGACGGCTACGAAGTGGCCAGTCGGCTCAAGTCCGGGAAGACCACCTCCAATATCCCAATCATCATGCTGTCGGCACTCGACGAGCGCAGCGCTCGCATTTCCGGGCTGGAAGCGGGTGCCGAGGAATACCTCAACAAACCGGTGGACAGCGGCGAGCTGTGGCTGCGCGTGCGCAACCTGTTGCGACTGAAGTCGTTCGGCGACTACATGAAGGGCCACAACCTGATCCTTGAGGATCAGTTGCAACAGCGGACCATTGACCTGGAGCGCTTTCGCTCGGTGATGGACGCATCGGACGACGCGATTTTTCTCATCAACCGCAACACCATGAGCCTGATCGAATTCAACCGGCGGGCCTGCCAGTTGCTGGGTTACACCGCCGACGAGTTGCAGCACAAGACGCCTGCAGAGCTGGGCGAGAGTTCCATGGAACAGTTGGAAGTGGTCTACGACCAGATCATCGCCGGCAAAGGCCCGAGCGAACCGCTGGAAACCCTGATCCGTGACAAGAGTGGCCGTGATGTGTCGGTCGAAATCCACCGCCAGGCCTATCAGGCGGGTGACGACTGGATCATCGTCGGCATCGTGCACGACATCACCCGGCGCAAGGAGTCCGACCAGCGCCTGTTAAAAATGGCTCACTACGACAACCTGACGGGCCTGCCCAACCGCGACCTGTTCTACACCAGCCTGCAGATGGGGCTGACCCAGGCCGCTGTCAGCCGCTGGAAGCTGGCGGTGATGACCGTCAACCTCGACGGTTTCAAGAATATCAACGAAACCTGGGGTCACGTGCTGGGCGACCAGACCCTGCTTGAAGTCAGCAAACGTCTGGCGAGTTGCCTGAATGCCAGTGACACGCTTGGCCGGGTGGACGGCGACGAATTTGCGTTGATTCTCATGATCCGCGAAGGTCAGGCCGACACCCATCAGATACTGGAACGCATCCGCACCACCTTGCGCACGCCCTTCCAGATCGAAGACCAGCGGGTGGTCATGACCGCCAGCATCGGCGTCGCGCTCTTCCCCGAGGACGGCGAGGACGCCCGCGAACTGGTGCGCCACGCCTACACGGCCATGAACAATGCCAAAAAGAAAGGGGTGGATGGCTACCGGTTTTACACCGCCCAGATGAACACCGAGGTCGCGGAGCGTCTGGACCTTGAAAACGCCCTGCGTGAGGCCGTGCAACAACGTGCTTTCGAAATCGCCTATCAGCCCAAGGTCAGCCTCGAGGACGGCAGTATCTGCGGACTTGAGGCTCTGCTGCGCTGGCCGCGCCCGAACCAACCCGGCGTCTCGCCCGGCATCTTCGTGCCCGTGCTGGAAAATCTGGCATTGATCAGTGAGGTCGGGAGCTGGATGATCGACAGCGTCTGCGCCCAGATTGCCCTGTGGCAGCGTTCAGGTCTGGGATCGTTTCAGGTAGCGGTGAACGTCTCCGGCCAGCAGATCGCCGGCAGCGGCCTGATTGCCGACATCAGTCAGTCCCTTGAGCGCCATCAGATCGATCCACGGTGGCTTGAAGTCGAGTTGACGGAAAGCTCGCTGATGGAAAACACCTCCCACACCATCGCCACGCTGCAGACACTCAAGACACTGGGCGTCAGGATTTCCATCGACGATTTCGGCACGGGTTATTCAAGTCTGGCCTACCTGCGCCGATTCCCTATCGACAAGCTGAAAATCGACATTGCCTTCATTCGTGAGGTGACCAGTAACCCACAGGACGCCGCCATCGCCCGTGCAATCATCGAGCTGGCCCACAGCCTTGATCTGAAAGTGATTGCCGAAGGTGTAGAGACGCCCGAGCAACTGGCATTTCTGACTGAAAACCACTGCGACCAGGTGCAGGGGTTTCTGTTGAGTCGGCCGCTGCCGCTTGCGGAACTGGAAGCCTACCTGCGTATGCCGGGCAGTCGACTTATGTGAAGAAAGGCGTGGAATGCCCATTCAAGGAAGGAGTCCGCTGTATGCGGTGTTTGCAAGCTGTACTGTTCGCAATGTTGAGTGTTACAGGCCTGGCGCATGGGCAGACGCCTGAAGCCATCGGCCTGATTGACGAGCCTGCGCCGGGAGCTGCACCCGCCGAGCCTTCAAGAGAAGCCCGTGGCGTATTGCGGGCGCAGAATCAGGCTGTACTCGCCAGCGAATTGCCCGGACGTATCGTTGATCTGCCGTTTCAGGAAGGTGAGTCGTTCAACAAGGGCGACGTACTGGCGCGGTTTGACTGTTCAGCCTATCAGGCCCAGTTGAATGCTGCGCAAGCGGCCAGCCGTGGCGCCAGCGAAGAACTGACCCACAATCGGCAACTGGCCTCGCTCAATTCGGTCGGCCGTTTCGAGGTCGCCCGTGCCGAGGCCAGACTGTCCGAAACCCAGGCCCAGTCAAATGTTTATCAGGTGCAGATCAAGCGATGCAGCGTGGTTGCGCCGTATGACGGACAAGTCGTAGAGCGTAAGGTCAAGCGTTATGAAAGCGTCGCCCCCGGCACGCCGATGCTGGAAATCGTCGACAACCGTACCCTGGAAATTCACTTGCTGGTGCCGTCACGCTGGATGAGCCGACTCAAGCCGGGTCAGATCTTCAGCTTTGTGCCTGACGAAACCGGCAAACCGCTGACGGCCACCGTCAAGCGGTTGGGCGCCCGGATCGATGAGGGCAGCCAGACCCTGCTGTTGGTGGCCAGTCTGCCCAAGGTGGAAGGTCTGCTGAGTGGCATGAGCGGAACGGCACATTTCGCGGAGCCCAAGTGAACGCACCGGCATCAGGCGCGGTTGAACGGGTTTTCGCGCAATTTCTGGACCTTGAGCGGCTGACCCGCGCTGCGCCGAACCTGGAACAACTGACCTACAGCCTGGCCAACGATGGCCAGAGCCTGTTCGGGTTTCGTCATGCTGCGCTGGTGATTGCAGGCAAAGTACAGGTGGTGACAGGCGTCAGCGTGATTGAGCCCAATGCGCCGTTCGTGGCCTTTGTCGAGCACGCGGTTGGCCAGTTGCTAACACTGGAACTGCTCAAACCGGCTCGCGTGGTGCAGATGGACATGCTCAGTGAATCGGTGCGTGACGACTGGAACAGCCTGTCGGCACCCCATGTGTTCTGGCTGCCGTTGCAGGATCGCAAAGGTGACGTGTTCGGCGGCCTTTGGCTGGCACGCGACACACCCTGGACCCCGGCCGAGCAGGTTTTGCTGTCTCAACTGGGCGGCACGTACAGCCATGCTTGGCTGGCACTGCAGCCCGGCAAGCCATGGCGCCTGCGCTTCAACCGCAAGCGTCAGGCGTTGCTGGTGATCCTGGTGCTGCTGTGCCTGCTGATTCCTGTGCGTCAGTCAGTGCTGGCACCGGCTGAAGTCGTGCCGCTGGGTGGACGTGTGATCGCGGCACCGCTGGATGGCGTGGTGACCGAGTTTCTGGTCAAACCCAACCAGACCGTCAAGACCGGCGATCTGCTGCTGCGTTTCGAGAACACCACCCTCAAGGCTCAGGCCGATGTGGCGGAGCGTGCGCTGAACGTAGCTGAAGCGGAACTCAAGGCCAACTCGCAGCGCGCGTTTGCCGACGCAGAGTCGAGTTCGAAGATCGATCTGCTGGCCGCTCGCGTCGAACAGAAACGTGCCGAGCGCGATTACGCGCGTGAACTGCTCAAGCGCAGTGAAGTACGAGCCGAGCGTGACGGCATTGCCGTGTTCGCCGATGCCCAGCGCTGGATCGGCAAACCGGTACAGACCGGCGAACGCCTGATGGAAATCGCCGACCCGACTCAGGCCGAGCTGCGCATCGAACTGGCGGTCGGCGATGCCATTGCGTTGCAGCCTGATGCCGAGGTGGCACTGTTTCTGGACAGCGATCCGTTGCAGCGTCATGCAGCGATTCTCGAGCGGGCCGCTTATGAAGCGCAGCCGACACCTGGCGGCCAGTTGGCCTATCGCCTGGACGCCCGCTTTGTCGAATCGTCTCCGCCCCGAATCGGTCTGCGCGGCACCGCCAAGATTTTCGGTGACCGGGCACCGCTGGCGCTTTATCTGTTGCGTCGCCCGCTGGCCGGGCTGCGTCAGAGTGTGGGTCTGTAATGAACCTGCCCGGCCTGCGAGCCGATCTGCAGCTCACCAGCGCCGCTGCGGCCCTGGACGGCTCGCCGCGCTGGACACTGGCCGATCCGGTGCGCGGTCGCTACTTCAAGCTGGGGACTCAGGCCATTCGCCTGCTGCGCCATTGGGCGCTGGGCGACGCCACGCGAGTGCTGCAAGCGGCCAACCGTGAGCCGGGGCTGCCTCTGGGCAATCCAGACGTGGAAGAACTACTACGCTTTCTACGCGGACACGACCTGATCGTCGCTCTGGACCCCGAACAGCGCGCCAGTTATGTCGCCAAGGCGTCGGCATCGCGGCAGGGTCTGTGGCAAATGCTGCTCCATCAATACCTGTTTTTCCGCATCCCGCTGTGGCGACCGGACGCGTTTCTCAACCGCATCTGGCCCTGGCTGCAACGGTTCGGCCCGAGCCTGCTGCGTTATGGCCTGCCACTGACGCTGGGCCTGGGCGTGTTTCTGGTCGCCCGCGACTGGCAGCGTTTCACCGGTACCTTCCCGCACCTGTTCAGCCTGGGCGGTGCGCTGTCGTTCGGCATCGCGCTGTTTTTCGCAAAGCTTTGCCACGAATTCGGCCATGCGTTCATGGCCAAGCGCGCCGGCTGCCGAGTGCAAAGCATGGGCGTAGCATTCATGGTGTTGCTGCCGCTGTTCTATACAGACGTCAGTGACGCCTGGCGCGTGAACGATCGTCGCGCCAGGCTGTTGATCGGCGCAGGCGGTGTGCTCGCAGAAATGGTGCTGGCCTGTATTGCGCTGCTGGCCTGGTCGCTGTTGCCCGACGGGCCGGCGCGTACCGCCGCCTTCATGCTCGCCAGCGCGACCTGGATCACCACCGTGATCGTCAACCTCAACCCGTTCATGCGCTTCGATGGCTACTTTCTGATCAGCGATTTATGGGAAGTCGACAACCTGCAAGGTCGCGCCTTCGCCCTGTGCCGCTGGCGGTTACGTGAAACGCTTTTCGGTTACGGCGAGCCCGCCCCCGAGCTCTGGTCTCCGGTCATGCAGCGCCGCTTGCTGTGGTGGGGCTATCTGTCGTGGTTGTGGCGTGCTGCGCTGTTCTTCGGAATCGCCCTTGCGGTCTATCACCTGTTTTTCAAACTGCTGGGGATTTTCCTGATGCTGGTGGAACTGGGCTGGTTCATCTTTCTGCCGATTTTCAAGGAAACCCGTCACTGGTGGGCCAACCGCGAACAGGCCTATACACCACGCGTACTGCTGAGCGCTGCGGCATTGCTGACGTTGGTGCTGCTGCTGACCGTGCCGTGGAGCAACAGCGTCGAGCTGCCGGTGATGCTGGAAGCCCGGAGCGTGACAGCAATCCATGCTCCCGCTGCTGCCCGAGTAAAGCAGGTCAATGTGCAGGACGGTCAACATGTCGAGCAAGGCGCAGTGCTGATGGAACTGGAATCGCCGGACATCGATTCACGTCAGAGCATTGTGCGGCGTGAAATCGATATCCTGCAGTTGCAGATGCGTCGCCAGGCAGGACGCAGCGAGACCGCCGCCGATGCAGGCATTCTGGAGCAGCGTCTCGCCGAAGCGGTCGCTGAATATCGCGGGCTGGCGGCCCGTCGCGAACGCCTGCTGCTGCGCGCGCCGAAAGCCGGACAAGTGCGTGATCTGATGCCGCAATTGAGCGCCGGTCGCTGGATTTCCACCAGAGATCCTGTGCTGAGAATCGTCGAGCAAGGCTCACGGATCCGCGGTTACGTGGCGGAAAATGCCTTGTGGCGTATCGCGCCCGGCGACCGGGGCCGGTTCATCGCCGACGACCCGATGCGCGAATCGCTGCCGGTCGAGTTGCAGGAAGTCGACACCAATGGCGTCGAGTATCTGGATCAGGAAGCCCTGAGTTCCGATCATCACGGCCCGATAGCCGTGCGCCGCGATGAGAACCAGCGGGCGGAGCCGGTACAGGCGCAATACGGCGTCAGGCTTCAACTCACCGACGCGGTCAGTGCCGCCCCTCAGCCACTACGCGGTGTGGCGATCATCCAGGGCCGCAGCGAATCGCTGCTGGGCGCAACCTGGAGACGGCTGGCCGCACTCGGGGTGCGCGAAAGCGGATTTTAAGCGTTACACGGACAGAGGACAGCAAGGATGAGCAATACGCCTTTTGCCAATACCGACGGACTGGTCGTGCGGCCTTCAAGCGCATCGGACGCAGCATTTCTGCAGGCGCTCTACCATTCGGCCCGGCCGGACCTGCAATTTATCGACGGTGAGCGCGAGCAGATCGAGGACGTGATCAGCCAGCAGTTCCGGGTTCAAGAGCAAGGTCTGGGCGATCACTTTCCCAACGCGATGTATTACGTGGTCGAGAAGCTCGGCACTTGCATCGGCGCACTGGTGATCGACTTCGGCCACAACGAAATTCGTGTGCTGTACCTGGCATTCATTCCCGCTGCACGTGGTAAAGGCTACGGCCGAGTCGTACTGCAAGGGGTGCAGCAGGCGGCTGAGCAAATTCGCTGTCCGGTGGCGACGGTGGTCTGGGCCAACAACCCTCACGCGCTCCGGCATTATCTGGCACTGGGGTTTCAGGTGCAGGAGCAGGACGTGGCAGCGCAGCGACTGGTGTGGTATCCGGGCCAAAACATCAAGGCCCGGACACTGTGACTCAGTTGAAGCTGATGCAGTAATACGCCAGGTTTTCGTCGCGCCCCATTGCCGGTACGCGAGACACGAACACGTCCTGCAGCAGTCCCATTTCCGGCAGCACGACTGCGCATGCCCCATCGATGAACTCGCTGGGCTCCAGAGAACTCAGAGACACATTGAATGGCAGGCGTCGGTCTTCAGCAAGGCGCGCTTGCGGCTTTTCGATGACCGATGAAACACGAACCGGCAATTGACTGCCATCGCTCAGTTGCAGCGTGCAGACACAGCCCAGCATGACTCGAAAATTATCCACGTTGACTTCATGCAGCATGAACATCTCCAGCGAAGAGTGATGAAGAGTCCTTCCCTGGACTCGGGCAAGATCAATCCCGCGGCGGGAAATAACCTTGCAGGGCAATACTGAAGTTCACGACCAGAAACGGGTTCATGCTGCTCAGCGGCTGACTGCCTCCGGCTGGCTGCATGGTCCCGCTGATGGCGGTGCTAACGCCTTTCTGAACCACAGGCGCGCTCCCTGCATCCGGTGAAAATATATTCGCGGAACTGGGACCGGTGGTCGATGCGCCGATAAAAGCGTTGGTAGTGGTCGGTGCGATGGAGGCACCGGCCACCGGAGAACTGGCCAGATTGATGGTGGTGGTGGCTGTCAGCGTACTCATCTGATGCACATGAGCAGGCATGTTGTTGATGCCTACGGTGAGCGTTTCAACGCCAGAAGCCGTTCCCATCACACGGGCAGACAGCCCTGTGCCCTGTCCCTGACAGACCGGCACCCTGCCTTGCAGATTCGGCAGCATGAAGGTCTGCTGCCCGTTACCGCCATAGGTGACACCCAGCAATGCAAACAACGCTGCATATTGATTGACGTTCATGGTCTGCCCATTGCACTGCGCCCAACCGGAAGGCGCGAAAGGGAAACCAAACGTCATGATCGAACCCATAAAAACTTCCATACGCTTCATCCTTTTACGACATGGGATACCTTCGATCCACCGGAGCATGTGCCCTTGGGTGGCAGGATAAAAGCGTAGACGCAGCCTTGTGCCATGCGAGTTTTTTGCTTCCTCAGACCTGTTCACACTTCCACTCATATGAATGGGCCGGAAATATCCGGCGGCAAAATGCCATCCATCATACAAAGTTCAGTACCGTTCATCTGATAAATGTCAAAAGTTGGATTCTTTAGCTCAATAAATCCGGGAGCCTGAGCTTTTCGCTCGATTTTGCCCCCTTTTTCGTTACTCAAGACATGCAGGATGATGTCGAAGTACTACCATATGCAGACGTTTTGATACGTTGCGCACACACTCGAAAGCACCTCCATACTTCTGGACGCACGGATGCAGAAATTCCATTTCATCGCAGGTTTGCCTCGATCAGGGTCTACCCTGCTGTCCGCCATTCTGTTGCAGAACCCGCGCTTCCACGCGGGTATGAGCAGCCCGGTTGGTTCATTGTTTTCGAGCATTCTGGGTCAGTGCAGCGCAGGCAGTGAATTCTCCTCTGTGATCAGCACCGACATGCGTCGTCGCCTGCTGCGCGGCATCTTCGATTCCTATTACGCCGACCAGTCCGCGAAGGATGTGGTGTTCGATACCAGTCGCGGATGGACCTCCAGATTACCTGCGCTGAAGGATCTGTTTCCGCAATGCAGGATGATTGCCTGCGTGCGCAACGTGGCCTGGGTGATGGACAGCATCGAGCGCCTGTATCGTGCCAATCCGTTCGAAAACACCCGGCTATTCAATGATGACGTAGAGCGCAATACGGTCTACAGCCGCGTGGAAACCCTGGCACAGCGCAACAGGCTGGTGGGTTTTGCCTGGGCGTCACTCAAGGAAGCCTATTACGGCGAACACGCAGGCTCGATTCTGCTGATCGATTACGACCTGCTGTCTCAGGCGCCGGACCGGGTCATGCGGCTGGTCTATGACTTCATCGACGAACCCTGGTTCGAACACGACTTCAACAACCTTTCCTATGACGCTCCCCAGTTCGATGACGCACTGGGCGTGTCCGGCCTGCACAAGGTCAAACCGCGCGTCGCGCTGGAGCCGAGAGCCACCATCCTGCCGCCGGATCTGTTTGAACAGTATTCAAAACTGTCGTTCTGGAATGACGGGGCTGCCAGCGCAGCCAATGTCATCCGCATGAAATCAGACGCTGCGGTCAAGTGATCGCGGCTTTATAGGTCGTAACGTTCGATCCTGGGTGAGCAGTATGTGGTGGAATAACAAAAATTCGCGGATTGCAAAGCGGGCACCTTCGAGTGCGACCTCCCCCGCTTCCCCGATGATCATGTCTCTTGAGCCCCGCATGTTGTTCGACGGCGCGGTAGCGGCGACAGTCGTGGAAGCGGCAGCTCAGCCGGACGCCCAGCCAACGCCTGACGCAGCTGCCAAAAGCGCCGAACAGGCCAGTAGTGCCAGCAATGGTGAGCATTCTCAGCCCGATGCCACGGCGGATGTCACCGCCAGACCTGCTGCAGTGCCTGGCAGCACCGTGGTGTTCGTCGACTCGCGGGTCAAGGACTCCGCCAGTCTGCTGGCAGGCGTTGCCCCTGGCGCTCAAGTGGTCGAACTGGATGCCACCAAAGACGGCCTGCAACAGATCGCCGACTATCTGGGCTCCCATCAAGGCGTCAGCTCGGTACAGATCATTGCGCACGGCAACTCGGGCGATCTTTGGCTGGGCAACAGCTATGTGTCGGCCGACAACCTCTCGCAACGCAGTGCCCTGCTGGCCGAGATCGGCAACGATATCAACACAGGCGGCGACATTCTGATCTACGCCTGCAACACCGCCGAGGGCGATCAGGGTCTAAGCTTCGTGGACTCGCTGGCTACGCTGACGGGTCGTGACATCGCCGCATCCACCAACCGCACCGGCGTGGGCGGTGACTGGGATCTGGAAATCGCGACCGGCAGTATCGAAAGTGTCAGCGCTCTTTCACGGCAGTCGATGGACGCCTACCAGTGGGGACTGGCGACCTTTACGGTCAACTCCGCCAGCAACACCGGCACCGGTACACTGCGCGATGCACTGGCCAACGCCCAGAACGGCGATATCGTGACCTTCTCGACTGGCATGACTGTCTCGCTGCAGACTCAACTGGTTGTGAACAAAAATATCACCATCGATGGCGACCTCAATAACGACGGCGTCGCAGATGTCACCCTGGATGGCCAGAACAGAACCAGCGTCATCAGGGTCACCTCAGGGACAACAGCCACGCTTGATGGCGTGATCATTACCCGAGGTGTGGCCACCACGGCGGGGGCAAACAGTGGCTCCGCCATTGCTGCGGCTGATGCGCTGGGCGGCGGTATCAATAACGCGGGCAACCTCACACTGCGTAACGTTACGGTCACCGCCAACGCCGCCTCCGGCGGTGGTGGCGGCGGCGGCGTTCTGGCTCCGACCGTGGGCGGAGGTGGCGGCGGTGGTGGCGGTATCGGAGGGCAAAATGGTGCCAGTGGCGGCGCAGCAGGTACCTATACACCCACCGCTCCCTCTGCCAACACCGGCGGCAATGGTGCCGGGTTCAATACCGTTTACATGGGCGGCAAGGGAGGTAACGCTTCCGGTGGCGGTGCGGGTGGCCTTGGTGTGTCCGGATACACAAACGGCGGCAACGGCGGCACGGCTTCCAGCGGTGGCCGGACCATTGGCGGCGGTGGCGGTGGCGCGGGCTTTGACGGCAATGGCGGCAGAGGCGGCTCTGCCGTAGGCGGCATCTATAACGCTTCCAGCGGCACTCTGGCGATTATCGGCACCTCGACCATCAGCAGTAATATTGGCGCGGCTGGCGGCGGTGGCGGTGGCGGAACGGTCGGTGGCAACGGTGGCCGCGGCATCGGCGGGATCTGGAACAAAGGTACGGTCAACATCACCGCCGGCAACAACTCAGCCATGACCGGCAACGTGGGCGGCAGCGGCGCAGGCGGGCAAGCCTACTCCGGCGGCACCAACGGTTCGTCGCCGACAGCCGTCAATAACATCCTCAATGACGGCGGTACACTGAACATCGCCTACACGGCGGATACGACGGCACCGACCGGCTCAAGCATTGTGATTGCCAACACCTCATTGAGCCCGGGCGCAACGACCACCGTTACCATTACGTTCAGCGAACCTGTCTTCGGCCTGGATATTTCCGAGATCACCGCGCCAAACGGTACGCTGACTAACCTGACAACCACCAATAACATCACCTGGACCGCCACCTTCACAGCGGGTAGCAACACTTCGGGGGGTTCGAGCGCCATCACCCTGGCAACCTCGGCCGTACAGGACGCCGCAGGCAACATCGGCACGGGCACACTGAGCTCCAATAACTACGCCGTGGTCGATAATGTGCCCCCGACAGCCACTGTCGTGGTATCAGACTCCACGCTGAGTGTTGGCGAGACTTCGCTGGTGACCATCACCTTCAGCGAAGCCGTCACCGGTTTTACCAATGCTGACCTGACGGTGGCCAACGGTACATTGACCGCAGTCAGCAGCAGCGACGGCGGTATCACCTGGACGGCGACCCTGACGCCGACCAACAACTTCACCAGCTCGGTGAATCAGATCACCCTCAATCGGGCTGGCGTTCAGGATCTGGCTGGCAACGTGGGTACTGGCACCACAGCCTCGAACAACTACGCCATCGACACTGCACGCCCGACGGCTACCGTCGTGGTTGCCGACAACGCACTGAGCGTGGGCGAGACCTCACTGGTGACCATTACCTTCAGTGAAGCGGTCAGCGGTTTCACCAACGCCGACCTGACGGTGGCCAATGGCACGCTGAGCGCGGTCAGCAGCAGTAATGGCGGCATCACCTGGACCGCGACTTACACGCCGACCAACAACATCACCAGCACCACCAACCTGATCACCCTGAACAATACCGGTGTCATCGATGCCGCAGGCAATACCGGTACAGG
>NZ_JAFFZW010000019.1 GCF_017826695.1 Pseudomonas alliivorans | reverse complement strand
CTCGGTCTTGAGTTCGGGCAGGGCGACGGACACGGTGTACAACCCGGTGCGCGGGTCAACGCCGCCGCTGATGGAACTCATGAAGTTAAAGGCATTGGAATGCAGGGAGGTGGCCATGAGGTGAGCCTCGGAATGATCGCATGGAGTCGGATAAAGGCCGGGTCAAAACTCTGGTGCATCGACCTGGATCTGGACACAGGAAGTACGCTTGTTGGGTGTTTCACTCTGGTACTTGTAGTGGGCCATCACCCTGACACCTGGCCGGACTACCGAGCCTGGTGGCGTTGCCATTATTTCCTCCAGCGGGATCGGGGCCACGGTGAGGTCTTCTTTTATAATGCGCAGATAAATCCAGAAATAGTTGCCATCGTCATTACGGTCACAGGTGTAGTCATCGAACAGCAGGACATTGGACGCTGAGGGCGCATGCTCGAATTCGATAGCGACGGCCCGGTCATTTGTGCAGTGGTTGTTACCTTTGAAGTCATATTTTCCGGTCTTGAAGTCCAGAGAGCAGTGATCGGCACCGCCCGCACCCTCCAGGGACAGTCTGGGGGCTGCGTTCTTGTTAGAAGGACTATCTGAAGGCTGGGTCTGGATGCAACCTGTGGCACCAAGCGTGAGCCCCATTATCAGCATTAAACCCCGTAACAGCGTTTTTGGGCGGCATGAGCGGTCCGGAAAGTTGCAGTATTTTTGGCTCATTCGATAAGCGATTGAACATGATAAGTTCATGGGGAAACCTCCAGGATGACGCAGTTTATATCATTGGGGTAAGCTGGCCTGTTACCGCTATCATATTTTTCAGTCAGTCGGACGCCTGGGACGACTATATCGCCTATTTTTTTTGTTTTCAGGTCTTCGATTCGGACTTTTTCGACCATGGAGGTAGGTTCTTTTATGGTGGTTAACTTCCACCAGTTAAAGACAAGTGTTGATGCGGGTCGACTGGTGCAGTGCTTGGGTGAACTGGAAATTTGTCCTGTTTTGGGTCTGCCGTTAACAAGCCAGATGGTTGAGGCGGAATGCACGTTGTTAAGCTGGAAGTATCCACCGTTTCTTAAATGTTTACAGTAATCGCTATCGCCTCTTGGCGACTCGACGAACTCGTACCAGCCGCCAAATGAGAGCTCGCACTGCGGACTTTGATCAGCAAAGTAAAGGTTGATATAGCCATTATCTTGCGGTGTGATTTCACGTGCTTGAATGCCGCGTGCACAACCGGTTAGCAGGAATAAGGCCGCCAGGCTGCCCGCGCAGAAACGCTTTAATTTATCCATGGTCATCTCGCTGATCAGTTAAACAAAGGGGGGATGTCGGTGCCGTGGCATTTGTTTTAACGTTAGGCGCTTCGCAGGTACACGCCACCTAGCAACGTTGCGAGGTACCCGGATCAGGCGGGTCGTTTTATAAAAGCAGCGTCGGGTGGAGGCAAGTCTGCGTTGTGATCCTTATATACGCCGGGCATTAGAATCCTTATCCAGATCCAGTCAATAGGCGGGTCACCATGAATACTTCATTGCCGGTCGTGCACGTTAAAGAATCCCATGCGCTCAAGGTAGATCCCGAGCCGGATCCATCTATCGATGTGTTCACGCTTGCCGTACCACCTTATGAAGGCATGCTGTGTAACGATAAAGTGACTCTCACCTGGCAAGGGATGTTCGACGATGGCTTTGAGGATGAAGCCTGGAGAAGTACTCAGACAGTGACGGTTGTCGGGGATGTTCTTAGCTGGTCACTGGATCTGGGCTATGTGGCATTCATTGCCGGAGGCTCGGCCCGGGTGAGCTATAGCATCGAGCACGTTGACAGCCAGGCAGGCGAAGAAGACTCACCCGTCCAGACATTCAATATCGCTGCTCCCGATTCCACGTATCTACCCGGAGTCGCTATTGAAGGACACACCGGTTCCAGCCTTGATCCCGAGGCGTTTCCGGAGGGGATCCCGCTAAAAGTCGCGGCGTATAGCAACATGCAGATCGGTGATGACGTTCTGTTGTACGCCTCCGGACCGCCGGGGAGCGATACCCGGATATTGGCATGGCGGGTTGACCAGCGCACTGTCGATACAGGCGAAATAACATTCACTCTTGAGCCGTCCTGGCTGCAGCAACAACTCAACGAAACCGTCACCTTTACGTGGCAGTATGCCCGCCCAGGCGCTGCAGGTTCTTCGGCTCCCCTTGCATTGCAAGTAAAGGCAGCCTGGCGGCCCGCAGCGCCGAGCGTTGTTGGTGCCCAGCCCGAGTCGCGCAGAACGGTGCCCGGCCAAGGCTACATTGACGCCTTCTTGCTTCGGGCCGGGGCGCAAGTCCTGATTCCAGAAGAGGCCGGGCTGAATGCCGACGACGTTGTCGAGGTGCACTGGCAAGGATTTGGCGAAACAGGTTGCTGGACAGCCACTGAAGCCGATCCAGATAACCCCTTTCAGTTCTCCGTACCGGCTTCGGCGGTTCCGGCAAACATGGGCAAACGGGTGAACGTCATTTACACGGTTGCCCGTCCGGAAGAACCCCTGGCGACCTCGCAACCCTTCGACCTGCGCATTGTTCCGCTGCCGGTTGCGCAATTGAGTACTGTCCAGTGTGCCTGTGCAGATGCGGGAACACTGCGCCTGAGCTGTGTTCCAGCCACCGGAGCAGACATTACCCTGAACCGCTGGATGTTCATGGCAGAGCACCAGTTGGTCACGATCCGGGTCGAGAGTTCGGCCAGCCTTGTTGTGCTGGAGGATGAACCCGTCACCTCCGCACATCTTGACGACGGCAAGGTAACAGGCAGCCTGTCGCGGGCTTACCTTGAAAGTCTTGGCGAAGGGACTCGCCTGAGTCTCAAGGTCCGGGTCAGTTTCGATGAAGGATATTCGTATACCGATTTTCCCAGCGTTGAACTCACGATGGCTACCTGACGGGTAGCGATCAAGGAGGACCTCCACATCAACGCATGGCTTCAGACCGCAGTGTGGTCTGAACCCGCCCAGAAGCACACACTCATGAAGAGGAACAAGCCATGGCCGGCAATTCAAAAGAGCAACTCATCGCGTGGATGCGCGAACAACCCCGCACACTCGGTTGGGGGGCGATTCTGGCGTTCAATCGGACCGATACCAATACGGTATTGCAGCAGGAATATATCAATCGCTTCAGCAATGACACTTATCTACCTCCCGCGCAAGGCTATATCAGCGGCAGTACCATTCAGGGGCAATACATTACCGACTATGTAATGGATGCGCCTTTGTTGTCATTTGACATCGCCAATATAGAGCAGGAGAAACCCGACGCTCGCTTGACCATGCAAGTGGTCGGTGGCACCCAGGTCACCTTCGAGGAGGTAGTGGGTGGGTTGAAGGCGACAAGGGTTGAAGTGGTCGACCCTTTGAATGGTCCAACACTCACCTTGAAGCTGGAGCTGATCAATGTACCTGGCACCGTTACGAGCGCGGGTCAGGTGGTGCTGGATTTGAGTAAAAGCAGCGATTTTAAATTGACCTATTCCGATCACCAGGAGGAACAGGCGCTGGGCGGTTATTTCTTTCAAACTTTATTTGAAAGCCTGCCGGATGAAAAAAGGATTATGGTGCTCAATGAAATCGTAAAAACGCCCGACAGTACAATTAATCCAACCAGTTTCAAGATTCGAACTCAGGCTGCACCGGGCGCCAAGTCGCGCAGTGCTGAAAATTACGGCGACGGTGCTGTAGTGATTTTCGTTGCCATGCATGGGGCGGAAAGTGGTGGTAATCCCAACGAAAATTTCAGGTACCTGATCCCCGACGATGCAGACGCAGATTACAGTGCAACAATCGTGCTGGGTAATAAGTTTTTTTTGCAGACTCAGGCCAGAGAGATGGAAGAGCGCGGTTTTATTGGGGTTGATCAATGGAATTACGATGAGATGTCGTCAAAGTTCTGGGAGATGAAACCTGGGGCGGGTGGATTTAACGATTCCGACTTTTGGTTCTATTTTAGTAATGGCTGGTCCGCCGAGATACTAACACCTTTCGTTTGGAGTACGGGCCGGAGAGGAGAAGATGTGCACTTCTCGGTCAAAAACAGTGCGTTGGAAATCTCTTTCGTGAGGGACAACCCGGAGCAATGGGCTACCACTATTTATGCCCACGACCCTGCGCCTATCAGTCCTGGTCACTCTGCTTCGCTCAATATAAAGATCGATGCTGTTTTCAGAAGAAGCTACCGCCTGAATAGTCTGACCCACGTCATTGAACCGGGCGAGATCGAGAGCTCAGAAGTGACATTCGAATCGAGTATCAATACAAAATTTCCAGTGGATGCACGCGCGGCCGAGTACTATAACGTATGCGGAGGCTATTTCGACGACGACAAGCGGATCGTACTACGCAACTTTGTTCAACGCCTCCTTTCTATTCTGCCACCGATCGACACGTTTGTGCTGGACTCGTTATTGTTCAGTGATGCCAGGGTTGCTATCAAAGATTTTGCATTGCCTGGCGATATGGCAATTTTTGGCCAGTTGGGGCCTGATCAGACGCGTTTCAGAGTCGATCCTATAAAGCCTGTGGTTAACGTTGGTGGTACTCAGCAATTTTCCACTTATCCCGCCGGGCAGTCAGGTCTGAACTGGACGGTTGAGAGTCTTCTTGACGAAGCTAAGAACCCCGGCACTATCAGCTCCAGTGGCCTTTACACGGCACCTGCCAGTATTCAAGGAGCCTATATCCGGGTCAGGATCAAGGCCACGAGCGGTACATCCTCAAGCTCGGCGCTGGTATCTGTAGTCGCCAGCGATGTAACGGTCAACCCTATAATCCAGACCTGCAGCGCGACCCACTCGCGTACGTTATCGGCAGGCACTCACGGTACGGGCGCTCTGACCTGGTCGCTGCGTAGCCCCGGCAATGGTGGAAAGCTGGAGATGGGTGAGAACGGCAAATACGTCTATACCGCGCCCGATGCTGCCTCAGACAAGCTCTATATCGTCGATGAAATAGTTGTGAAGAACGAACTGACGGGTAAAAGTCGCTCGGCCTGGATCATGGCGCTGCTTGGTAACATGACGTTGAGTATCTCGCTCGATACCTCGGTCACGCTGCCGCCCAATCAGGTCAAACTGCGTTGTAAGGCAGAACAATTTCTGGCGGACGACCTTATCAGCTGGGAAACACTGGCCGGATCCGGCACGGTCGTCAATGGCATCTTTACCCAGCCCGAGCCGTTGGAGCAACGGTTTGCATTGTTGCTCGCCTCTTATGTAATCCCCGGTGTCATGACCCTGCGCGGTTATATCCTGCTGCCGCTGCCGCTGTTTGAATACCCGTCCAGCAATACCGCGCGGTTGAATCTGCGGCAGTCTGAGATTGAAACGGTCGAACCGTTGGCCGTTAGCAATTCGAAAGACCAGTTACTCGACTACATGCGGGACCGTGAAACCACGCAGGACTGGGGTGCAATCTGCATGTTTGGTCGAGCCAGACTCAACCGTCTGCTGGAGCAACAGTTCGTGGCCGGATTCGATGAGTTCAGTTTCCTGCCTTCATTCAGCATTGAGCGTATTGACCTGACGGATGACCAGACCGAATGGATGGAGCTGGATTCGGTCATTTTGAGCAAACCGCTGCTCTCGTTCGAAACGGCCTCGCTGGACAATTCCCGTGCGACGTTGAAGCTGGGCATCATGTCCGGTGTCGTAAGAGTGTTCTCAAGTCCGGCTGGCAGCCCTACAAGACTGCTGTCGAGCTTCACACTGTCCGAACCGCAAGGTTACATTCTGGAGATGGGGGTCCAGCTTCATCTCGTCGTTGGCGAGGTCGATGCGCGTGGGCGCGTGACGCTGGACTTCAATAATGGCCTGGATTTCAGTTGCAATCTGGGTGAGCAACTCAATGCGCGGAACCGGATAGGTGAAGCCTTTGAGGGTTTTCTGAAAGCGTTGCCACGTCATAAACGTGTCTTTGAACTCGGTACGCTGCAGCTTCAGGGCTACAACCCGTTGAGTCCGACCACGTTTCATATCCGGACTCAGGCTGCGCCGGGTGCGAAACATACCAAGGCGTCCAATTACGGTGACGGCGGTGTGCTGATTTTCATTGCCCTCAGGGGCAAGCCCTCGCCAGGATATTTTCCGGGAGAAGGCAGTGGTTTTCCTTATTTCATTCCTGATGACAAGGACGGGGAGGGCAACGATCTGTACTCGGCTGCGCTGGTGGTGTCCCATGACATGGCTCAGCACGTGGAATCGGAGCGCCTTGATCTACTTGGCAGTCTGCTGTTTCCTGGGGAACACATCTTTGCTGAAAGTTCTCGGCATACCCCGAAAGACCTGATTGTTTTCGGCAATATCGATCCGACACTGACCAGCATTACCCTGGAGCCTCTGTTCCAGGTCATGCACGCCGGCACCCTGCAACAGTTTAATGTGCGTCAGGTCGGCAAAACGATCAAGGCAGCCGATGTGCAATGGAGCGTACGCAGCATCAACATGTTGAGCGCTGCGGGCAGTATTTCGAGCACTGGCCTGTACCAAAGCGGGTTGCCTCAACAACTGGGCAGGCAGACTGTTCGCAACGTTGTCACTGCCACTTACAGAGATCCATCGAGCGGCAATGAGCGTAGGGCGAGCGCCCTTGTGGCCGTCGTCGTGGAAGCAATTACCGTAGCGCCGCAGGTAAGCGCTCATTACCTGAGCGGCACCCCGCGTGCTACGCAGCTGTTTGCTGTAAGCCTGGGTGAAGGGGAACTCGCCTGGCGCTTGCTTGATCCGCAACAGGGAAGTCTGGTCTCCGCTGGCAATCAGGCGACCTACACGCCACCTGCCACGTTGCCTGATTCGCAGAGCATTTTCGTGCAGCGCATCGAGGTGCAGAACCTGCGCACCGGCCTAAAAGCGGAAGCGACAATACTGTTGATGGCCAGCAACCCAGTCCTGGAAGTCTCGCCGTCACACCTGGCCGGGCTGGGGCATTCGGGCACCGTCCAGTTGGTTGCTTCTTCAGAATACCCGCCTGAGAGTCTGCGCTGGAGCGTTGTCAGTGGCGACGGTACCGTGAGCCCCGACGGGCTGTTTACGGCACCGGCGCAACTGGGTTCGCCGACGAGCGTGGTGCGCTGTGAATTCGTTCATGACGGCAATGCTTTGTTCAGTGGCTACAGCGTTATCCAGCTCAGTGATTTCGTGCAGGCGCAGTCCTGGACCCAATTGCAAAACTTCCAGCTGACCATCCCGGCAGATCAGGTAAGAGCCTTGAGCAATGGTTACCAACAGATCGCCGTCGATGTCGAGGTCGAGACCAAACCGGTCGATGGAGTGAGCTATCCCATCACAGAAGAAGAAATGAGCAGCCTTACCATCGTCCATCGCGACAGCGGTCAGGCGTTGAATTATCTGTCGCAAACCGAAGAGGGGATCGCAGAAGACGCGATTTATCGTTGGGCCGTCAGCAACAAGGAGAACCGCTTCAACCGCTATGGCGCTTCCTTGCCGGCGATGAAGGAAAAACATTTCGACGTCAGCGGTGGCATCACCCGGCGGCGGGTTTATCTGCACACCCGTGCCGGTGATCCTGAGATCTTTCATGCGCGCTTTATTGATGCGTTTTTTGGCGAGCACAATTCCAATGAACAGAGCCAGACGGCGCCCCGTGTCATTGAACCCGTTCCTGTGACGGCTCCGCAATTCGAAAGAACTAATTATACGTTCTCACCCAAGCGTGTTGCGGGCGGTGGCAACAATCCGCCGCAGCAGGCGGATTACGATTATTACCTCGATACTACGGACTATTGGTATCTGGAATACGTTGGCAGGGATGGCAAACCCGTTCGCTTCGTGCGCTGCGAGTTTGAGGGCAATCAGTCGACGGTTCAGTGGGAAAGTCGGCGCAAGAACGAAACCATGTTCAGTTATACCGGGTACATCTTCCATGACGAAGATGGCCAATTTGACGAGTCTGCCATGCTCTATGACAAACGGTTGCCTGATCTCATGCCCGGCCAGACACCTGCTGTCCCTATTCAGGCTCCCGAGCAGGTCGGTGTCGGACAGTTGCTGGTCAGTCTGTTTCGCAGCAGTAGCGTGCGCTATGTGGGCACGGCTGCAGCGATGTCGCTGGAGGCACCGTTGCTCATCAAACTCCTGGACAAGAATGGCAATCGCCATCACCTGTCTCTGGCTTTTGCCCCCATGGAAGTCGTCGACAGCCGAAATAAGTTGCTGCTGAGCGTTATCTGAATCATCACATCTTTGGTGTGGTCCGGCATTGACGGGCTACACCTTTGCTTGAGGCTCACCTCATGACAACGTCTACCTCCCTGCATTCCAATGCCTTTAACTTCATGAGTTTCATCAGCGGCGGCGTTGACCCGCGCACCGGGTTGTACACCGTGTCCGTCGCCCTGCCCGAACTCAAGACCGAA
>NZ_JAFFZW010000018.1 GCF_017826695.1 Pseudomonas alliivorans | reverse complement strand
AGTTCAATGATGGACTGGCACCCGCTCAGTACGAGAAAAAACTTAACGTCGTGTCCGGGATCAGTTGACCACTACACCCGTCGATGGCCGACCGCCTGACGCCTTCCGATCAGAAGCTCACTGCGCAACCGATGAGCGAGGCTGCGAAGCAGGCGATCCTCAATGCCACGCCCGCTGCCGTCTACTATCCGAGCGAACCGCCCAAGACGAGTATTGACTCGATGGAAGTGGTCGAGACGATGATCGGTCCGCCTCAGTCCTGGGATTTTCCGCGGCTGGCTGAGTTGCATCGTGGGGTGACGGAGGTGATGAGGGGCGCGTTCGACGAATTTAAGTCGGCGCTGTCGTATCTGTACCCGGACCTGGCCGACAAGAAGTTTGGCTTCACGGTTGCAGAAGACGGCAGCCTGAAGGCGCTCAATACCGGCGGGCAGTTGAGTGCGGACGAGATGGATCGTCTGAATGGGCTGCTGAACAATTCCAGTGATCTGAAGGCAGCGGCGTTGAATTACCGCGATTCGGCCATCGATCTGGTGGAGGCTGATTCGGCGTGGACCGGCAGTTACCTTGGCCGGTACAACCTGACCAAGGAAAACTTCGCCGATACGCTGGATCTGGCGGCGCTGCTTATCCCCGTGACCAAGACGCCGTCTCAGGAACAGTTTGACGGCATGTTCTTCAATCAGATGGCCTACAAGGGCGAGCGTGCATCGGCAGAGGTGCTGGCAGCGCGGGAAGAAGCCCGTGCGGCGAAGCGGGTTGTCGAGACGGCTTGAGGCTGACCGTCAGGTAGCCTGCCCATCGGCACGGCTACCCCGCTCGCTACTCCTCCTCAAGCCCCGCGCGAATAACATTGCCCAGGCTGGTCAGGCGGTATCGCTGGTTGCTGCTGGTAGGCTTATCGGGGATTGTCATGACAAGCACGCCCTGCTCGAGCGCAGGCGTCAGGTAGTGTTTACGAAAGTGTTCGGCGTCCGCCAGATTCAAACGACGTTGAAGTTCGGCACGCCTTACCTCTCCCTTCACGGCCAAAATGAGCCGTTCGACTTCCGGGGTGACTTCCGGGGTGACTTCCGGGGTGACTTCCGGGGTGACTTCCGGGGTGAAGAACGTGAGGGTGACGCCAGAGGATGCTTCTGAGCGCCATTCAGGTGCTGGAAGACCGCTCTGCTCGCATGCCTGTCGAATCAAAAAGCTGCCACGTCCCAGCTTCTCCATATAGCCCTGAAGGTAAAGAGCATGGGCGATATCAGGGTTGCGAAGAATGGAAACGTGACCCTGTTGCAGCTTTTCAGTATCGACACCGTCGGGAAGGCTTCCTGAGTTCCAGATTTCCAGCCGTGTAGGGCTGACTTCAACCTTGATACCGCCGGAGAAACTGCTGTAGTCCCTGTGTGCAAAAGCATTTACGACACCCTCGCGTATCGCTGCTTCCGGGTAGAGAGGTAGGTCTTCGCGCTGATGGCTGCCTTGGCTGAACCGTGCTCTGGAGGGCGTATTACGCAGGATGAACGCAATCAGCTGCTCAATGACCTGAGTCATCGGTCCGGCAAAGTGCTGTAGATCCTGATACTCATCGGCCGTCTTGCTGCGATAGCAGACCGCTCGAACGCGAGCTTGAGGATGTCGACGTACAGGGTCCTCGGCCAGCAGGACGTCCGCAGCGTTAGTAAGACGGCCATATTTCGCGAGCGACAAGAACTGCAATTGATGCAGAAGACCTTGCCCGGACTCTCTGGCATCGGTCGGCGTGCGAGAGGCCGCGAGCAACTTATGGCAGGCGGAACGCGATAACTGCTGCTCGTCCAGCTCGGGAGAAAACAGTCGCTCCCAGCGCTCAGGCTCGATCTGTTTGCGCAGAATCATGTCCCGAATGACGTCAACACCTGCCCTCAACGCCTGATTCCCTTGGCGGACATAGATGGCATCGCGAAAAGCATAGGGAATGTCTTTGCCTGAAGGAATCTCGATACCAAGCACCTGACGTCCGTCAATCTCCTGTACCTCCACTGAAAACAGCACAGGCGGTCGAATCTGGTCTTTGAGTTTAAGCTCCAGCGTTTGCGCAGCGTGTTGCGCCTCTTCAATGCCAAGCGTCGGTCTGTCCGCGTCAATATCGCAGAGCACATAACCGCCTTGCGAATTGAGATAGGCACACACCAGCGGCCCGCAGACATCGACGCTGGCTTGAGTCCTGACTTCGATGTTCTGAGTTTCACCCAGTTGCAATAGTGTCTTGAGCTGGGAAGGTGTTCTATTCATCGCCGCCTCTCAAGCGCCGGGCAACCTGCGCACTGTCACCCATGTTCTCTCTGAGGCGCTGTTCAAGGTCCTGATAGCGAGAAAACTGTGCCGTCACGAACAAGCTCGCCTCGCCATCACGTTCGAACTTCTGAACCCAGTTACCCTGACGCTCATTCAACGGCAACTGCTCCATGGTGGCATCTTCGTACATGTCGATGACTTTCAGATCGGTGATCGACGTTGCCTTGTGCTTCAGGCTGAGGCTCTGTCTTTGTTGCTGATCCTTGTAGCCAAGGTCCCTCAGCAGAATACGCGCGAACACCACATGATCATGGGCTAGAAACCAGCGCGGCTTTTTCAGCGCGATGGCGGCCTTCATTTCCTGATGGGTGATGGAGATGCCCGTACCGTCTACCCCGCTGCCGTAATGAGGCGTAATGATGCCTAGAAACAGGTCACATTGCTTTACCGCTGCGAGGCAGTTTTCGAATGCGGTCTGTTCCGAAGATACCGGCAGGGTACCTTTATGCGACATCAGCACCTCGTAACCGAAGCTGGTCAGCAGCGTATAAACAAGGTCCAGTAATTCTTCAACACCGTAAACGGTGGAGGAGACCATGATTTTGAGTTTCTTTTCATCCATGCTTTGGCTGACCTGCACCCGTTTTCACATATCGTCCCGTAGAGGCTGGTTGCAGAAGGTACAGCTTCACGTCCGGGCTGCCTAGAGACTGCCCTGGTCAGTACGCGCATCAAACGTCTGCGACACGACACCTCAACCACTCCTCCTGCGTCATCTCCCAGATCTCCTCCGGGAATCTGCCGCTTACATAATCACTTTCCCCCGACGACACCAACCGCATGCCTTCCTTGATCGAAACCCGCCGTGACCCATGGTTCGGCGCAGCCTTGGGGACTTGCATCACGGGTTGGCCGAGGGTTTCGAACCAGAACGCGTTGATCACCATACAGGCTTCCTGCATGTAGCCGTTGCCTTGCCAGTCCGGGTGCAGCCAGAAGCCGCGGTTGTTGCCGGGGGTGGTCATGAGGCTGATGCTGCCGATGATGTCGTGCGGCGCGGTGTGCAGGCGGATCATCCAGTGCCACTGGGTGCCTTGCTCGGAGGCTGGCAAGGCGACGTCCTGGATGTATCGCAGTGCGCCGTCTTCGGGATAAGGCCACGGTACGCGATTGTTCAGAAATCGTACGATTTCCCAATGCGGGAAAAGCTGCTGCATGGCGGGTGCATCGGCCAGCTGGAGCGGGGTCAGCAACAGGCGCCCGGTTTGCAGGATTGGGGTCGTGGTCATGACGAGGTCCTTGTCGTGTGCCGGGATTTACAGGATGAACGGTCCCCTCCCAGGCGACTTTAGGTCGAACTGCTCAACTTGAATCAGGGTCTATCCAGCATCTTTAACATTCGGTATTAACTAACTGTGTCCAGAATTATCACAGACGAGACGCCCGAGCACGTCGTCGATGAAAAGCAGGTCAAGTTGTTCGGCTCGCCAAAGGAAAGGCTCGATTTTTACCGGCGTGAGATTCACTACGAAACGACCAACCTGTCTAACCGCACCAACGCCTATTTGTCGGCGCAGTCATTTCTGGTGATTGCCTATGCGTCGTCGATGGCGAACGCGAATACGGATTGGGGTGTGATGTTCACGCTGGTGGTGCCGCCGATGCTGGCGTTGCTGGGGCTGTTCTGCACGCTTGCGGCGTGGCCTGGCATCCGGGCGGCGTGCGACATCATCATGCACTGGCATCGCAAGCAGGCGGGGTTGCTGCGCAGCGAGCCGGTCATCGGGCTGACCTATGACGACTCGCCGCTGTTCAGCGACTGGGAGTCCAGCGAAACCGGGCCGAAGAAATCACTGCTGTTTTCCAAGCGCACGCCTTGGCTGTTCAGTTTTTTCTGGCTGTTCCTGGGCAGTTTCGCGGTGTTCGTTCAGTTGCTCGCGCTGGACAACTGATCACCGTTTCAAGGCACCAGAATGATCTTGTCTCCCCTGCCCTCGTTGACCTCGGCGTAGCGCGCTACCCCTTCGCTCAAGGGCGATTCAACCAGATCGCCCGGTAGCGCCAGCAGCCCCTGATCGAAGAACTGACCGAACTGATCCAGCATGGTGGCGCAGGTCGCGCAGTCGTAGAGCAGTGAGTTGATGCCGACCACTGAACCGCCTTTACGATACAACCCCAGCGCAGGCAGTTGCACGTGGCCGTCAGCGGGCGCAGCGATGATTGCAATACGGCCGAACGGCGCCAGCGCAGGGACGGCGGCTGGCAGCCAGAAGCCGGTGGTGTCGAAGATGACGTCAGCGCCGCCTTTGAAGACGTCGTTGACCTGGTTGCCAAGGCTTTCCGGGGCATCGAGCAGCAGGCCGGCGAAGCCATCGGCTTTCAGCGCTTGCAGTTGCTCGGGACGACGCACCGCGCCCAGCACCTGAGCACCGAGAATCTTGCCCAGCGCCATGGCGGCACTGCCGACCGCGCCGTTGGCACCGATGACCAGCAGACGTGTTTCACTGTTCACCAGACTGCGCTGCAGGGCATCCCAGGCGGTGGTGTACGGCACGCCGAGGCTCGCGGCCTGAACGAAGCTTAAGGCCTCGGGCTTGAGGGCAACGCCTGCGGCAGGCAGGGTGATGTATTCGGCATGCGAACCGTCGCGAAAGAAGCCGGGCTCTTTACCGGTGCCCCAGACTTGCTGACCGATCAACGTTTGCGGGCCTTCAATGACCACGCCAGCGAAGTCACGACCGGGAATGCGCGGCAGTGTGGTGTAGGGAAAGCGACCCAGCACGTTCTTCACGTCGCTTGGGTTGAGGCCGGCGGCTTTTACCTGGATCAGCACTTCGCCTTCGGCAGGCTTTGGCGTTGGCAGTTCGACGTATTGCAGGGCGGCGAGGTCGCCGGTTCGGGAGAATTGCAGGGCGTTCATTGGGGAGGCCTTTTGGAAAGTGAAAGACTGAAGATCAGGAAACCCAGGAGGTCAGCAGGTGTTTGCCCATCGGCCAGGCCTGTTCACCCAGTTGCATGCCCAGCAGACCGACCAGCGCGATGGCCGGCGGTGCGGGCGAGCGGAAATCCAGTGCGCCGTACAACAGACCGACACCTGCGCCGATAGCGAGGGAAATGAGGTAACTCATGCAGAAGCTCCGAAGAGGTAAGCGATGAGCAGAGTCTACGGAAGGGCTGGAATGCAGATCGGCCAAGGGCTTCTGTTTATCGGCCAGATGGGGGGCGGCGCTGTCTTGCGTAACGATGAGCACCCCGCTTCCTATGGGCTCATCTCAGTCCTATGAACGGTCGTTGCTGGCAACGTACTGCGACGGCGCGACGCCCAGTTCACGGCGGAACATGTCGCTGAAGCTGCTGGGTGAATAGCCGAGCGAGCGTGCAATGCGGCTGACGGGCACGCCCTGAATGACTTCGGCCACGGCGGTAGCCAGTTGTACCTGCCTGCGCCATTCGGCGAAGCCCATGCCGAGGGCGCTTTGAAACAGACGCGATAACGTCCTTACGCTGGCACCTGCATTTTCGGCATGCTGTTCGAACGGGATATCCAGCGAAGGCTCGCCCATGACCGCCTGACACAGGTTCATCAAGCGCCGGTCCGAACCATCGGGCATGGGGATTTTCAGCAGCGAGCGGCGGGCGCGCTTGAGTTCCAGCAGACCCAGCGTCACCAGCGCGTCGTAATACGCCTGCTCGCGGTCCCGATCCAGGGCCACCAGATTGAGGATGACTTCGCGCAACAGGCCGCCGACTTCGAACACCTGCACGGTGCTTTCCAGTGTCTGGGCGATGGCCGGGCGCAGGTAGATGTTGCGCATTTCCAGGTCCGACACCACGCGAATCCCATGCTCGACGCCGGGCGGCAACCAGACCGCGCGTTGCGGCGGCACGACCAGCGCTTCCAGCGGCGTTTCGACCCACATCACGCCCGACATGGCGTACAGCACTTGCCCCCACACATGCTGGTGCGGTTCGATGAAGCGCCCACGCGGATAGGTGCGCGACAGCGGCTGAACGGGAACGGCGATGTCGGAAAGATCAGGGGGTGCGGCAAGGGCCATGACAGTGACCGGCTTTGGGAAGTGAGCGCATGGTAGCAAAGCCGCCAGCGCACGTTGAGCAGCCTGGGCTCGGCACAGACAAAAATGCCCCGGGTCGGGACCGAGGCATTTTGTTGAAGCGCTACCCGTTCACACGATCAGAAAACGTTGATCGGGTAATCCACAAAGATACGGGTTTCGTTACCTTCGCTGTTGTACGCCTGAGCATCAGCCGACACCCGCAGGAACGAGTTACGCAGACGAATCGACAGGTCTTTGGCCGGGCCGCTCTGCACGACGTAGGTCAACTGGCTGAAGATTTCGCGCTCGGTACCGTTGCCGCTGCCAGCCGTGCCATCGTCGATGTTGTCGCCGCGGACATAGGCTGCACGGTAGCTCAAGCCAGGCGTGACCAGACCGGACAGATCAACCGCATAGGCGGCCTGCCAGGAACGCTCGTCCTTGCCGTTGAAGTCGGACCAGTAGGAGTTGGCCAGGTAGATGGTGTTACCGCCATCGCTGGTGCCGCCGTCGTTGCGGTAGCCGCCATACACGTAGCCGATATCGCCGCTGCTGCGCTGGTGAGCGAGGGTGAACGAGTGGATGCCCACCGCCCAGGTCGCCGCCAGACTCCAGATCTTGTTGTCGCGGTCGTCGCTGTTGGCGAAGTCCTTGTCCAGTTTGGTCTTGTAGCCGTTGAAGTCCAGGGTCAGCGACTGATCCTGCGGCAAGGCGAAGACGTAATTCAGGTTCACGTACTGCTTCTTCAGGACGTCTTCGTCGTCGGACGCGTAAAAGGCGGCAGAGAATTCCTTGGTGAACTTGTAGCTGGCACCGTAGACGTTGATGCTTTTCAGGTCACCACTGTCACGCCCTTCGGTGCTCTTGCGCGCCTGCTGAGTGAAACGACCGGCAACCACTTCAAGGCCATCGATCTCTTTGGAGGTGATCATGGTGCCGGTGTAGCTTTCCGGCAACAGGCGCGAGTTGTCGTAGCTCAGCACGGGCAACTGAGGCATCTGGTCACCGTACTTGATGACGGTGTTGGAGATGCGGGCTTTGACGGCCGCGCCAGCACGGGCCAGATCATCGGCGGCGTCGCCCTGACCGTTGTCGCTTTTCTTGAAGAAGTCGATACCACCGGCACCGGCGCGACCTTTGCCGCCGTCCAGGCGAATGCCGTAGAGGCCGAACGCGTCAACGCCGACACCGACTGTGCCCTGTGTGAAGCCTGAAGTGAAAATGCCCATGAACGCCTGGCCCCATTCGGCCTTGTCTTCACGGTCGTTCTTGTAATCGCGGTTGATGTAGGCGTTGCGCAGATTGACGGTCAGGCTGCTGTCTTCGACGAAACCCTTGGAGTCTACCTGCCCTTGAGCCATGGCCTGACCAGCGCTGATGATGCCCAGTGCGAGCATACCCATACGTGTGTTAAGCATCTGTCTTCCCTTTTTATACGAATTGACACGCGCTGTGGCGACGGCGGGAGCCGTTCAGGACTCTCAGGTTCCAAACCTGACAGCCGCACGATGTCATCGCAGTGGACTACTGATGCACGTACATGGCGCAAAGCCACAAGCGGTGGGACGCGAATCCTAGTCCCAGTGCTTGAAGGGTGTCAAACACGCAAAAGGCCGAAACAGAGCGGTCGGTTCCTAATCCTTGAGTACACCCAGCAACGCCTCCAGTTCGGCATCGTTGAATAAACCGGCCGGATAGCGCTGTAACAACATGGCGCGTACATCAGGTCTCGGTTTCGCTGGCCTGGTTGTCCTTAACCAATCCGCCATCAACTGACGGGCCTCGTTACTGGAAGAAGCAGACAACCCACGAGCACGGTGCTGGCTCATACCTGCGTTCATAGTGACAACCTCTTAATTCGTGAGGGGCTAAATTTACGGACGCTGTGTGACAGTCACGCTAAGAAAACGAATCAGGCCTCCTGTTGATTAAAGATGAGATTCGGATAAACGCTACGAGGTGTTACGCAAAAAAAAGCCCATCGGCTGATGGGCTTGAAGCAGCAAGAACAGGACCAGTTGGCCACTATCAGATGTTACTAATCATTACTGACTAGGCCTTGTGAGGGGCCGGTTGCTGTTGCGTCAGGCAGTGAATATTACCGCCGCCGAGCAGCAATTCCCGGCCTGGAACCATCACCACTTCGTTTTCTGGAAAGAGTTTTTGAAGCATTTGCCGGGCTTGCTCGTCCATTGGATCGTCAAAACTCGGCGCGATGATGCCGCCGTTTACAATCAGGAAGTTCACGTAGGACCCGGCCAGACGCACCGATGGATTGCGCTCCTGACTGCCATGCACCTGATCGACGCCTGCGCATTCTTCATCCGTTGCGAACAATGGGCCGGGAATCGGCATTTTGTGCACGATAAACTCGCGTCCCTGGGCGTCACGGGTGTTTTCCAAAATACTCAATGCGGCGTGGCAGCGTGAGTAGTTGGGGTCTTCGGGATCATCGGTCCAGGCCAGCAACACTTCGCCCGGACGGATGTAGCAGCAGAAGTTATCCACATGCCCGTCGGTCTCGTCGTTGAACAGACCGTCCGGCAGCCAGACGATCTTGTCCACAGCCAGGCTATCGCTCAGTACGGTCTCGATCTGCTCACGGGTCAGATGTGGATTGCGGTTGCGATTGAGCAGGCATTCTTCGGTGGTGATCAGCGTGCCTTCGCCATCGACGTGGATCGAGCCGCCTTCCAGCACGAACCCTTCGGTCACGTAACGCGGGCAACGCTCGATTTCCATGATCTTGCTCGCCACTTGCGAATCGAGGTTCCACGGCGCGTAAAGGCCGCCGTCGAAGCCGCCCCAGGCGTTGAAATCCCAATCCACACCACGCACCTCGCCACGGTCATTGATGACGAACGTCGGGCCTGTGTCACGAACCCAGGCGTCGTTGTTGCTGATTTCCACGACACGGATGTTTGGCATGTCCAGACGCGCACGGGCGTTGTCGTACTGCGCGGCGGATACAGCGACGGTTACCGGCTCGAAACGTGCGATGGCCTTGGCAACCGCTACGTGCGCTGCCTGCGCAGGCTTGCCGCCCAGACGCCAGTTGTCCGGGCGCTCGGGCCAGACCATCCAGACCTGGGTCTGCGTGGCCCATTCGGCAGGCATGTGAAAGCCATCGGCGCGTGGCGTGCTGTTGAGTGTGGTCATGTCAGTCGGGACTCCAGTGGGAGGTCAAAGGTGTTGATCGTGACCATAGCAGACCGGCCATGACAATTTGGCCCCCCTTATAGCGGATAAAAATCTGTATAAAAAGAGAAAAATGGCTATCCAACGCATTTCATCGCTTTAATTATCGATATTAATCTGTATTTTTCCGGCCAGATCCAATGTAACGCCGTGCCATGGGCACGATCATTGGGCGCTCGGATCACTCCAGCTCTCGCAGCACCTTTGACACCATGTCCACAAAGAAGTCGGCGCTCTGGCGGGTGGTGCACATCGGCGGTTTGATCTTGAGGATGTTCAGGTAGTCGCCAGTCGGCTGCATGAAGATGCCCAGCTCGCGCAGGCGTTCGCAAAGTTGTGCGGTTTCTTCGGTGGCCGGTTCGAGGGTCTGACGGTCACGGACGAATTCGACGCCCAGGTAAAACCCCATGCCGTGCACCGCGCCCACCAGCGGATGATGATCGGCGAGCGCCTGCAGACGCGCCTTGAAGTGGTCGCCGACGACTCGGGCGTTGTCCCGGAGCTGTTCTTCTTCCATCACATCCAGCACGGCCATGCCGATCCGGCAACTGACCGGGCTGCCACCTGACGAGGAAAAGAAGTAACCCTGCGCTTCCAGCGCCTCGGCGATCTCGCGGCGGGTGATGACGGCACCCAGCGGATGGCCGTTGCCCATGCCCTTGGCCATGCTGATGATGTCCGGGACCACGCCCTGCTCTTCGAAGCCCCAGAAGTAATGGCCCAGGCGCCCGTAACCCACCTGCACTTCGTCAGCGATGCACACGCCGCCCGCAGCGCGAATCTTTTGATAGACCTGTTGCAGATAACCCGGCGGCAGGGAAATCCCGCCTGCGTTGCCATACACCGGCTCGCAGATGAAACCCGCCACCTGACGCTGCTGCCCGGCCAGCTTGTCCAGCACCTGGTCGACGCTGCGCACGTACTCCGGCGCACTGTCAGGGCCGCGATACGGCCCGCGATAGACGTTGGGTGCAGTCACCGGATGCACCCAGTCCGGTCGGGTGCTGAGCGCCTGCGGATTGTCGGCGATCGAGGTGGAAATCGCATCGGTCGCCACCGACCAGCCGTGATAGGCCTCCAGCACGCTGAGCATGTCGCGTCCGCCGCTGTAGGCCCATGCCAGACGGATCGCCAGGTCATTGGCTTCGGTGCCGCTATTGACCAGAAATACACGGTCCATGCCGTCCGGTGCCAACTTGAGCAGGCGCTCGGAGAATTCGGCGATGGCCGCATAATGAAAGCGCGAATTGGTGTTGAGCAGCGACCACTGACGGCTCGCCTCGTAAGCCATGCGCGGATGACCATGGCCCAGCACGGCCACGTTGTTGAGCATGTCCAGATAGGAGCGGCCCTGCATGTCGATCAGGTGGTTGCGCCAGCCGCGCTCGATCTGCGGCGGAGCCTGGTAATAGTGCTTTTGCGAGCGGGCGAAACTGGCGTCACGTCGCGCCAGCAAATGCGCAGGATCTTCCAGCGCCGGTGCGTCGCAATCGAAACCCAGCAGCGCAGCGGGCGACGGGCAGAACGTGCGCCAGGCACCCGCCCATGATGGCGTGGTGAACAACGGAGGACTGAGGTCTGACGCGGTACACACTTGCAGCAGCAGCGAGCCTGCGCCGCGGCCAATCAGGTCGCCGGCGCCCACCGGCCCCTGCGACGGAAGGTCGGGCATCACGCCCCAGAGCCTCAGGCTCACACCCTTGCCTGCAAGCATCACAGCGCCATCGGCCATCAATCGGAGCGCACCGGCGAAAGGTGCATGCAGCGGCGTGTCGGCCGGCACATGAAGCTCGACGTGCAGGGCAAAGATGTCCGGCTCACGGACGCTGTCGGGCAAGGTGCGCGACAGTCGGTACTCACCAAAACGGCTGGCGGCCAGACCGGTGTGCTCCGCGGCTTCACTGAGCAGGCATTCATCGATACCACTCTGCTCCCAGTTACCCGCAACGAAGTGCTCGCTGAGTACGCCCAGATCAACCAGCGCAGGCTGCACGCCCGCCAGGGTCGGCAGCAAAGGCGCATACGCGGGTTGTTCGACAGGCGCCGAGGCCAGCCCCACCGCCTGCAGAATCGCCGCTTCCATCAGAGCCATGGGCACTGAAGTCGCGACGTCGAAGATGTTCCATTCACCTTCAAGGTTGGCTTGTATGTACGCATTGCCCGGCTCGACGCTGGCCTGCTGCTCGCTGCTGAGCACCAGCACCGCCGAGCGGGCGACGATCAAGGGCCACAGTGCCTTTAACTCTTCGGTCTTGAGCGGGTTGATGGCGTGGTAAGCCTGAATGGCCGGGAGGATATACAGCGGATCGCCTTCGGCGTGGTACAGCAACGCCGCGCAGGTGACCGACAGATCCGCCACTCGCCAGGTGGTCAGCAGATCGCCGAAATCGATCAACCCTTGCAACTGCCATTGCCGCTGAGCATCGCGCAGCCAGACCACGTTGTGCTCCGTGATATCCAGATGCACGGCCTGCACCGGCAATGCCGGGATCAGTGGGAGCAGCCGCCGATGCGCCTGCTCGCCTGCTTCGATCAGACAGGCGCGGGCGTCGGCGTTTTCGATCACCGGCAACAGGTGCTTGATCAACGCATACGCATGGCGCGGGTCCCATTGCAGAATGCGTTCAAGGCCCGGATGCTCGAAGTCGGCCAGTGCCCGGTCGACCTTCGCACACAGCTCGCCGAGCCCGACCACGACGTCACGCCCCAGATGCGCGACATGCCCCAGCGACTGCCCGTCGATAAATTCCAGAAGGCGCATATGCACCGGCTGGCCATCGATTTCGAGGGACAGCAGTTGTTCGGTGTCATTGGCGCGAATCACGCCCGGCACGTTCAGGCCACTGTGCCCCGCCAGATGCTGAAGCGCACTGTGCTGGGCGTCCAGTTCCTTGACCGAGTAGGCACCGTGGCAGATTTTCAGCACGTAGCGCCGCTTTTCGGTCTCCAGCAGAAAATTGCGGTCCTGCTGGCTGCCCAGCGTTTTCAGCGTGCCACTCAGCCCATAATGCTGCCGGAGCAGTTGCAGGGCCTGTTCGGCACTCACCTCGGGACAAGGCAGGCTGGAACGACGGATAAGCGTGGCGAGCGGCATGTGGACCTCTGTTTTTATTCGCTGGAACGGCAGAGCGCTTTATTTTCGGTGGGGCAACTATAAGGGCATCGGCTCGCGGCACCCAATCACGTTCAGGCATAAAAACGCGACGTCGGTTTACTGTCGCTCCAGGGGACACGAATCAATTTATTTCATGCCCCGCGCGCGATGTATTGCCTGATGCTGTGGGTCGTTATCAACCGCTATGCTGCATTACGTCAAACACACTTTGAAGGTCAGTTCATGCGAATACTCGTTACCGGAGGCGCAGGCTTTATCGGCTCTGCATTGATTCGACACCTGATACAGAACACCGAAAACGAGGTGCTGAACCTCGACAAGTTGACCTACGCGGGAAACCTTGAGTCGCTGCAATCAATTGCAACCGACACGCGTTATGAGTTCGTGCAGGCCGACATCTGCGATCAGGCCGCCGTCAGCGCCTTGCTGTCACGGTTCGAGCCACAGGCGATCATGCACCTGGCGGCTGAATCCCATGTCGACCGCTCCATCGACGGTCCTGCCGCGTTCATTCAGACCAACATCGTGGGCACCTACAGCCTGCTGGAAGCCACACGCGCCTATTGGCTGAAATTGCCCGAGGCCGAGCGTCAGGCGTTTCGTTTTTACCACATTTCAACCGACGAAGTGTACGGCGACCTGCATGGCGTCGATGACCTGTTCACCGAGACCACGCCCTACGCGCCCAGCTCGCCGTACTCAGCCAGCAAGGCGGCGTCCGACCATCTGGTCCGTGCCTGGCATCGCACTTACGGGTTGCCGGTGGTGCTCACCAACTGCTCGAACAATTACGGGCCGTTCCACTTTCCCGAGAAGCTGATCCCGTTGGTGATCCTCAACGCCCTCGCGGGCAAACCGCTGCCGGTCTACGGCAATGGCTTGCAGGTGCGTGACTGGCTCTACGTGGAAGACCACGCTCGTGCGCTGCTCAAGGTGGTCACCGACGGCGTGGTCGCAGAGACCTACAACATCGGCGGGCATAACGAGCAGAAGAACATTGATGTGGTGCGCGGCATCTGCACATTGCTGGATGAGCTGGCCCCGCAGAAACCGGCAGGCGTGCAGCAGTACAGCGAGCTGATCACCTATGTGGCCGATCGTCCGGGTCACGACCTGCGCTATGCGATAGACGCCGGCAAGATCGAACGGGAGCTGGGCTGGACACCCGAAGAGACCTTCGAGTCCGGGCTGCGCAAGACCGTGCAATGGTATCTCGATAACCTGGACTGGTGCCGCAGGGTTCAGGATGGCAGTTATCAAGGAGAACGACTGGGCTTCACTGACCACAAGGACCTGATTGCATGACCAAAGGCATCGTTCTGGCCGGGGGCTCCGGCACCCGCCTGCACCCCATCACGCTTGGCCTGTCCAAGCAGTTGCTGCCGATCTACGACAAACCCATGATCTATTACCCGCTGTCGGTGCTGATGCTGGCCGGCATCCGGGAAATCCTGATCATCTCCACGCCGGAGGATTTGCCGCAGTACCGCAAGCTGTTGGGGGATGGCAGCCAGTTCGGTGTGCAATTCAATTACGCCGAGCAGCCGAAACCGGACGGACTGGCGCAAGCCTTTCTGATTGGCGAGGAGTTCATCGGCGACGATTCAGTGTGCCTGATCCTGGGCGACAACATTTTCCATGGTCAGCATTTCAGCGTGCAGTTGCAGCAGGCGGCGGCCCGCACGAGCGGCGCGACGGTATTCGGTTACTGGGTCAAGGACCCGGAACGCTTCGGCGTGATCGACTTCGACGAGACTGGCCGTGCGCTGTCCATCGAAGAGAAACCCAAGGCGCCCAAATCCAGCTATGCCGTGACCGGGCTGTATTTTTACGACAACGAAGTGATCCGGATCGCCAGGGACGTCAAGCCGTCACCCCGTGGCGAGCTGGAAATCACCGACGTGAACAACGCCTACCTGCAACGCGGCGACCTGCGTGTAGAGCGCTTCGGCCGCGGCTTCGCGTGGCTCGATACAGGCACTCATGATAGTCTTCTCGACGCCTCGGCCTACGTACAGACCATCGAACACCGACAGGGCCTGAAAGTTGCCTGCCTTGAGGAAATCGCCTATCAGAACGAATGGATCGACCGTGACCATTTGCTCAGGCGTGCCGACTACTTCGGCAAAACCGGTTACGGTCAGTATTTATTCAAGATCGCAGGGGAAACCACGTGAATGTAATTGCAACAAAGCTGCCCGATGTCCTGATTCTGGAACCCAAGGTATTCGGCGACGAGCGCGGCTTTTTCTACGAAAGCTTCAATGCCAAGGCGTTCAGCGAAGCCACCGGTCTGGACAGGCAGTTCGTGCAGGACAATCACTCCCGCTCGCAGAAAGGCGTGCTGCGCGGTCTGCACTACCAGATCGACAATGCACAGGGGAAACTGGTGCGCGTGACGGTGGGCAAGGTTCTCGACGTTGCAGTGGATATCCGTCGCAGCTCGCCGACCTTCGGTCAATGGGTGGCCGTTGAGCTGTCTGCCGAGAACGCACGCCAGCTGTGGGTGCCCGAAGGCTTCGCACACGGCTTCGTGGTACTGAGCGACTACGCAGAGTTTCTGTACAAGACCACCGATTACTACACGCCGTCGGCAGAGCGTTGCATCTCCTGGAACGATCCAGACCTGGCCATCGACTGGCAACTCGACGCAGCACCACAGTTGTCGGCAAAGGATCAACAGGGCAAAAGCCTCAAAGAAGCCGAACTGTTCGCCTGACCGCTCTGGCAGCGGCGGTTTGTCCGGGTGCCTGACGCGGTTGTGCCGGGCATAATAGGCTTTTGATGCCCACGTCAGGATCGACCGGGTTTTCCATTGCCCGCAGGGACATCATCGCGAGGCGCCGCAGTCGCTGCCAGGGGTTGAACCTCTTTCGACGTCAGCGGCGTCGCTCGCGATAGCCGCTGCAGGCACCGCCAACCACTCGGCGATTGCCAATGACCATGACCTCTGCCCTGCCTCCCCGCCCTCGCTGGCGCAGCCTCGCCCTGCTGGCCCTCTGTCTGGCACCGTTGTTGTGGCCACTGGAACACCTTGCCGAGCGTTATTACCGCAACGAGCTGGCCAATCAGAACCGTCAGACACTGGACCTGTACGTCGCCAACCTGCTCGGCACGCTGCACCGCTACGAGACCTTGCCGCAGATCCTCGGAGACCTGCCCGCGTTGCGCGCTGTTCTGACAACCCCTGGCGACAGCACTGCGCAGGGCAACGCCAACCGCCTGCTCAGGGACATCTCGCAACAGACCGGTGCGGATGTCATGTACCTGATGGACGCCAGGGGCCTCACGCTGGCGGCATCCAATTCGGATCAGCGCGACAGCTTCGTCGGTCGCAACTTCTCGTTTCGCCCTTATTTCACCGACGCACTGGCCGGCAGAACCGGCCGGTTCTTCGGTCTGGGCACAACGTCGGTCAAGCGCGGTTACTTCTTCGCCGGTCCCGTGCACGATGGCGAACGGGTGATCGGCGTGCTGGTGGTCAAGGTCGATCTGGACCATACCGAAACACTTTGGGGCAAGACGCCCGAGCAACTGTTGCTGACCGACCAGAACGGCGTGGTGATCCTGACTTCCAACCCGGAATGGCGCTTCCGGGCAACACGTGACCTGACCGAGGACGAGAAGAAAGCCATCGTTGCGATCCAGCCCTACCCCACTCGCGACCCGCGTCCGCTCAACATCGATGATCATGCATGGCTGACCCAAAGCCAGGCGATCACCGAAACCGGCTGGAACGTGAATATCCTTGCGCCCCGCGCGCTGGTCGACCGCCCTGTACGCACCGTGCAGGCGATTGGCGGGGCGGCATTGCTGGTCCTGATGCTGTTGCTGGGCCTGATGATGCAGCGCCGCCGCCATTATCTGGACCGCATTGCGTTCGAGGCCAAGGCCCGACGCGAGCTGGAAATGCGCGTGATCGAACGCACCAGCGACCTTGAAGGCCTGAACAGCCGGCTGCGTCAGGAAGTGCTGGAGCGCGAGCAGGCGCAGCAGGAGCTGGTACGCGCCCAGGACGAACTGGTGCAGACCGGCAAGCTGTCGGCATTGGGTACCATGTCGGCCAGCATCAGCCATGAACTCAACCAACCGCTGGCCGCCATTCGCAGCTATGCGGAAAACGCTGAAGTGCTGCTCGATCATCAGCGCACTGAAGAGGCACGCGGCAACCTGAAGCTGATCAGCGAGTTGACCGGGCGCATGGCATCGATCATCGCCCACCTGCGGGCCTTTGCCCGGCGCGACCGGCACGCACCGGAAAGCGTGGCGCTGCAACCGGCGCTGGACGACGCGCTGGCGTTGCTGACCAAACGTCGGCGCGCCATGGAAGTCGAGTTGATCCGTGACGTGCCCGACGCGACACTGTGGGTACAGGCTGGCGAAACCCGCCTGCGCCAAGTGCTCGGCAACCTGCTGGCCAACGCACTGGACGCGCTCACTGAAAAGGGTCCGCCGCGCAAACTGTGGATCAGTGCCGAGCAGACCTGCGAAGGCGTCAATGTGTACATTCGCGACAACGGACCGGGGTTTTCCCAGGAGGCCCTGGCACGGGCACGCGAGCCATTCTTCACCACCAAGACCCGCACTCAGGGCCTTGGGCTGGGCCTGGCGATCTGTGACACCCTGATGCGTGCGCTGGATGGCGAGTTGCTGTTCGCCAATCACTCGAGCGGCGGCGCGCTGTTGACCCTGCGCCTGCGTGCCGGCGCTTCCGGCGCCAACCTTCAACCGCCAGAGGACCTATCTGCATGAGTTCGGACACAGCCATCGACAGCCAGATTCAGGTGGTGCTGATCGACGATGACTCCCACCTGCGTCAGGCGCTGCGCCAGACCCTGGATCTGGCGGGCCTGAACGTTCTGTCATTGTCCGAAGCGGACGGGCTGGCAGAGCGCATCGGACGCGACTGGCCAGGCGTGGTGGTCAGCGACATCCGCATGCAGGGCATGGACGGGCTGGAACTGCTGGTGCAATTGCATGAACAGGACCCGGACCTGCCGGTGCTGCTGATCACCGGGCACGGCGATGTGCCGTTGGCCGTCAAAGCCATGCGCGCCGGGGCGTACGACTTTCTGGAAAAGCCGTTCGCCAGCGATGCCATGCTCGACAGCGTGCGCCGCGCCCTGGCCTTGCGTCGACTGGTGCTGGATAACCGCAGCCTGCGTCTGGCTCTGAGTGATCGCCAACAACTGAGCACGCGTCTGGTGGGGCAGTCAGCCCCCATGCTGCGTCTGCGCGAACAGATCGGCGCGCTGGCAGGTACCCGCGCAGACGTGCTGATTCTGGGCGAAACCGGCGCGGGCAAGGAAGTGGTAGCGCGGGCGCTGCACGACCTGTCCAACCGTCGGAACGGTCCGTTCGTGGCGATCAACGCAGGAGCGCTGGCCGAGTCGGTGGTGGAAAGCGAGTTGTTCGGCCACGAACCGGGCGCTTTTACCGGCGCGCAGAAACGCCGCATCGGCAAGTTCGAATTTGCCAATGGCGGCACGCTGTTTCTCGATGAAATCGAAAGCATGAGCCTGGACGTTCAGGTCAAGCTGCTGCGCCTGCTGCAGGAGCGCGTGGTCGAACGCATGGGCAGCAATCAGCAGATTCCGCTGGATATCCGCATCATCGCCGCCACCAAGGAAGACCTGCGTCAGGCAGCGGATCAGGGGCGTTTCCGGGCCGACCTGTATTACCGTCTGAACGTCGCCTCGCTGCGCATTCCGCCATTGCGCGAGCGGGGCGAAGACGCGCTGATGTTGTTCGAGCACTACGCCGATGCAGCCAGCACGCGTCACGGTATTCCCAAGCAGGAACTCAAGCCGGGCCAGCGCGCCCTGCTGCTGCGTCACAGTTGGCCAGGTAATGTTCGGGAACTGCAAAACGCCGCGGAACGCTTCGCACTGGGGCTTGAACTGGAACTGGAAGGCAATGCGATGCCGGATGCACCACCCGTCAGTGGCGGCTTGAGTGAGCAGGTGGAAAGTTTCGAACGTGCGCTGATTGCCGCCGAACTGGCCCGCCCGCACAGCTCGGTGCGCAGCCTGGCCGAAGCGCTCGGTGTGCCGCGCAAGACCCTGCATGACAAGCTGCGCAAGCACGGTCTGAGTTTTGGCGACAGCAGCGGAGCGTCCGATGAAACCGATTGAGCCACAGGCGCCTTTGTCCGGCAACGCAGCAGCGGCGCTGGAACAGGTGCTGCACCACGACATTCCGCTGACTCGCGAGATGGGTGTCCGCGTCATCGACTGGCAAAACCATCGGCTGCGCCTGCATCTGCCGCTGGCGCCCAACGTCAACCACAAGAGCACGCTGTTCGGCGGCAGCCTGTATTGCGGCGCGGTCCTGGCCGGATGGGGCTGGCTTCACCTGCGCCTGCGTGAAGCAGGAATTGACGACGGGCACATCGTGATTCAGGACGGACAGATCAGCTATCCGCAGCCGGTTCGCGAAGATGCGATTGCCGTGTGCGATACGCCTGATGTGGCGCAGTGGGACAGGTTCATCACGACCTACCAGCGTCGCGGCCGCGCACGTCTGGAGCTGCCGACCCGCATTCATGCGCAGGGCAGCGATGAACCGGCCGTCAGGTTTACCGGGCAGTTTGTGCTGCACCGGTAAGCGGACGCGGAGCGTCCTGAGAGGCGTTCCCAGGCAGAGCGTGAGGCACGAACATTGACCCTGATCGTGCCCATCGCTCCACGTGGCATGCAGCAATCAATTCAAGACTGCGCCAGCACCAGCAGTTTCTCGCGCCATTCGGCCCTGGCGGGCAGCGCCAGGAAAAACGGGTTCAGCAGCGACTCGCGGGCGGGATAGGTGAAACGCTGGCCGTCGAGCTGAAGAACCTCGCCGCCCGCGCCTTCCAGAACACCCTGCGCCGCGGCCGTGTCCCACTGCGAGGTCGGGGCCAGGCGCGGGTAGCAGTCGGCAGCGCCTTCGGCCAGCAGGCAGAATTTCAACGAGCTGCCGATGTTGGTCAGTTGCAGCGGTCCCAATCCGGCTGCCAGTCCCGCCAGCAAGTGTTCCTGTTCGGGGCTCGAGTGCCTGCGGCTGGCGACCACCGTGAATGCTTGCCCGGCCTGCAATTCGTGACGCACCTGGATCGGCTCGCAATGGCCGGGGGAGTCACTGCGCCACGCGCCCAGTTCCGCGCCACCGAAATAGCAGCGGTCATTGGTCGGCATGGACACCACGCCAAACACCACGCGACCGCGCTCGATCAGGGCAACGTTGACGGTGAACTCCTCGCTGCCGGAAATGAACTCCTTGGTGCCGTCCAGCGGATCGACCAGCCACCAGCGCTCCCAGGTCGCACGCTCGCTGAGCGGGATGTCGGCATCTTCCTCGGACAGCACATGGATCGCCGGATCCAGCGCCAGAAGGCCTTCGACCAGCACCTGATGAGCCGCCAGATCGGCTGCCGTGACGGGCGAATCATCGGCCTTGGAGGTCACGCTGACGTTCGCGCGCCAGAACGGCAGAATGGCCTCGCCCGCCTGGCGCGCAAGGTCGATGACAGGAGCGAGCAGCGGGTGCGGCAGGTTGTCGAGCAAGTCGGTCATGGTTGGAACAGTCCACGTTGGGTCAGCAGGTCACGGGTGAGGTACAACGCAGCCAGGGCACGTCCTTCGCTGAACTGTGCATTCTGGGCCAGACTCGCCAGCTCCCTGAGATTGATCTTGTCCACACGGATCGGCTCAGGCTCGTCACCTTCCAGCCGCTCTTCGTACAGATCGGTCGCCAGCACGACCTGGATTTTCTGGTTCATGTAGCCGGGCGAAAGCGACAGCTCGGTCAGGTGCTCCAGTTGGCGCGCGCCGAAACCGGCCTCCTCCTTGAGTTCACGGTTGGCCGCGGCGAGAATGTCTTCGCCTGGCTCGACAAGGCCTTTGGGCAACGACAACTCGTACTCGTCGGTGCCACCGCAATACTCTTCGATGAGGATAGCGTGATCGGCATCGAGCATCGCCACGATCATCACTGCGCCATAGCCCGGCCCTCTGCCAACCAGACGCTCATAGGTGCGTTCGACACCGTTGGCAAAGCGTAACTGCAGTTCTTCCACGCGGAACAGACGACTGCTGGCGACAATGGCGCGGGCAAGAACGGTTGGTTTCTGACGCATGACAGGCTCCTTCACATGGACGGGGTACTATAACGCGGCTTTTCCGAATGTTTGTGTCGGATATGATGACTCATCAGAACCCACTCCCAAGAGGCAACCATGCTTTCCATGCCCTGGAGCGAAATTGATACCGTCCTGCTGGATATGGACGGCACCTTGCTCGATCTGCATTACGACGACCATTTCTGGTTACAACACCTGCCGCAGCGTTATGCCGAACTGCACGGCATCAGTTTCGCCATGGCCTGGCTGGAATTGAAACCGTTGTTCGAGCGCAACGCAGGCACGCTCAACTGGTACTGCCTGGATTTCTGGAGCGCCGAGCTGAAGCTGTCAGTGCGCGACCTGAAGCGGGAAATCGCCCACATGATTGCGCTGCGCCCGGATGCAGAGACCTTTCTGGCCGCGATCAAACAGGCAGGCAAGCGGGTGATCATGATCACCAATGCCCATCGCGATTCGCTGTCCTTGAAGATGGAGCGGATTGAACTGGCGCCCTACTTCGAGCGTTTGATCAGTTCACATGACTATGGCTTTCCCAAGGAAAACCAGCAGTTCTGGGATGCGCTGCACGCCGACACCGCCTTTGACCCGGCCCGCAGTCTGTTCATCGACGACACCCTGCCGATCCTGCGCAGCGCCGGTCGCTTCGGTGTCGCACATTTGCTTGCCGTCAGCCAGCCCAACAGCCAGAAAGCCCCGAAGGACACTGAAGAGTTTGCGGCCGTCGAGGATTATGGGGCGTTGATCAAGGGGTTGTGAGGGGTTGCAGACGTTCGGAAGACGCGCAAAACCAAACCAAAACAAACGTGCCTGACTGAATGCATACCTGTGGGGGGCGGCTTGTCGGCGACGGCGTCAGATCAGGCACCGAGACATCGCTTCAAAAAAGCCTCGCCGGCAAGCCGCCTCCCACAGTCCGTTGGCTGCAGCAAGAGGTGTATATCAAGATGAGCGCGGAGCGCAGGGAGCAGTCATTTGCCCGAGACGCCACTTACTCAGGAATCCGCAACGTCTGCCCCGGGTAAATCTTGTTCACATCCTTGAGCATGGGCTTATTGGCGTCGAAGATTTTCTGATATTTGTTCGGGTCGCCATACATCTGCTTTGAAATCGCACTGAGCGTGTCGCCTTTCTTGACCTCATAGAATCTGGACTCGGCACTTGCAGCGGTCGCGCTGCCCGCTGCAACGGTCATCTGATCGTCCACTTTTTCAACGCCGCTGATATTGCCCAGTGTCACCAGGATCTTTTCCTTCTCTTCCTGACTGGCCACTTCGCCCTTCACGACCACTGTTGTGCCATCAACTTCTGTCTGAATATTGGGGTTGCCCAATCCGACCCTGGAAATATGATCCTTCAGGACTTCATCTGCGTTGGCATTACCGGGCGTGATCGCATCAAGGATCTTCTCGCCCGCCTCTTTCACAAAACTCCAAATGCTCATAATCCGGTTCTCCTCAATTGAGTTTTCAGATATGCACCATCAACCATAGCCCTTATAAACCGTGGCCTGCAGAGTTCCGACCAACGTTGGCTGACCATCGTTCAGCCTGAGCGCGTAGAATCGACCACCTGGATTGCCCACCGGAGTGAATATGGACATCAAGCAACTCAAATTCCTGATCGCCCTCGACGAAACCCGCCACTTCGGGCAAGCGGCTGCGCGCTGCAATATCACCCAGCCCACGCTATCGATGCGTCTGCGCAATCTGGAAGAGGAGCTTGGCTTGCCGCTGGTCAATCGCGGCCAGCGTTTTGAAGGTTTTACCGCACCGGGCGAGCGTGTGCTGGCCTGGGCGCGTACGGTCCTCGCGGCGTACGACGGTCTGCAGGCCGAAGCGGCTGCCTGTCGGGGTCATCTGGTCGGTACGTTGCGTCTGGGCGTGGTGCCGCTGTCGAGCTTCGACCCCCTGCCGCTGCTGCACCGGCTGCATCAGATGCACCCGAACCTGCGTTTCGAACTGTCTTCGCTCAGCTCCGAGCAAGTGCTGGAGCAACTGGCGAGCAATCGTATCGACCTGGGCGTCTCGTACCTGGAGCGGCTGGACAACGACCGTTTCGACTCGCTGGCGCTGGACGACACCAAAATGGGCGTGCTCTACGACCGACGCCACTTCACCTTCGGCGATGAACCGCTGAGCTGGGCGGACCTGGTCGAGCTGCCGTTAGGCATGCTCACCAGCGGCATGCACTTTCGCCAATCCATCGATCACAACTTCCACAGCCGGGGTCTTCAGCCTCAACCCCTGTTGCAGACCGATGCCGTTCATCAGTTATTACAGGCCGTACATGGCGGTTTCTGCTGCGCCATCATGCCGCTGGACGGCGGTCTGGAGACGCTGACCGAGCACCTGGCCATGCATCCGATTGCCGATGCCCGCACGTTGGCCCAGCTGGGGCTGATCATGCGCCGCAGTGCGCCTCGTTCAGCGCTGGCCGAAGCGTGCTTTGCGCTGGTGGCAGAAATCCCTCGATAAGACATTGATCGACGTCATCTATCAGTGCATTGGAACTAGCGATTAGACGATACCGGACAACACGCCTAGTCTTACAGGTGTCAATCTGCCGGTATCTATGCCCATGCAAGCCAAGCGCACGGTCGGCACCGCGTCTGCTTTCGCGCCCGCCCCCGAAGCCAGCCAGTCCTACAGTTATGCGACCCTCGAAGGTCAGGACGGCGCACGCACCGAGCTTGCTGAAGAAGTAGCGCTGGCCATCGCGTACAACGGCATCAGCCAGGCCGTCATGCTGGTCAGCCCGACCGACCTTGAAGACTTCATCGTCGGTTTCAGTCTGGGCAGCGGAATCATTGCCTCTCGCGATGAAATCTACGACTTCAAACTCAGCGGTTGCGGTTCTGCGATGCAGGCCGAAGTCGAAATCGCCAGCCGTGCCTTCTGGGAAATGAAACAACAACGCCGTCAACTGGCCGGCACCAGCGGCTGCGGCTTGTGTGGTGTCGAAGCGGTCGAACAGGCGCTGCCTGAGCTGAACGTACTTCCCGGTGCGCCGCTGCCACCGATCCAATGGCTGGAAGGCCTGCGTCAGCGCATCGGCGAATTTCAACCGCTGGGGCGACACTGCGGTGCGGTGCATGCCGCCATTTACATGGATGGCAACGGCCAATTGCTGCTGGGCCGTGAAGACATCGGTCGTCATAACGCGCTGGACAAGCTGATCGGCGCGCTGGTCCGCCAGGACATCCCGCTGGTGGGTGGCGTCGCCATCGTGACCAGCCGATGCAGCCTGGAGTTGATCCAGAAAGTACTGCGCGCAGGCATCCAGACACTGGTCAGCCTGTCGTCGCCCACCGGTCTGGCCCTGCAATGGGCGCGCCGGCACAACCTCAATTTAATCCACCTGCCGCAGCACAGTGCGCCGCGGGTCTATAGCCCTGCGATGGAGATTCAAGCGTGAGCACTCATCACCAAGCCGACAAGACACCTACCCCCCGCTATAAGCCATACAAAGGTGCGGCAGGCGGCTGGGGCGCACTGATCAGCGTGACGCAGGCCTGGCTGGGCAGCGACAACGCGCTGAAAAACCTGCGCATGATGCTCAAGACCAACCAGAACGGCGGCTTTGACTGCCCGGGCTGCGCGTGGGGCGATTCGCCGGAAAGCGGCATGGTCAAGTTTTGCGAGAACGGCGCCAAGGCGGTCAACTGGGAAGCCACCAAGCGTCGTGTGGACCCGGCCTTCTTCGCCCGCCACAGCGTCACGTCGCTGCTGGAGCAGAGCGATTACTGGCTTGAGTATCAGGGTCGCCTGACCGATCCAATGGTCTACGACGCCGAAACCGACCGTTACAAGCCGATCGCCTGGGACGCGGCCTTCGCGCTGATCGCCAAGCACCTGAACAACCTGCCCAGCCCGAACATGGCCGAGTTCTATACCTCGGGCCGCGCCAGCAACGAGGCGGCGTATCTGTATCAGCTGTTCGTGCGCGCCTACGGCACCAACAACTTCCCCGATTGCTCGAACATGTGCCACGAAGCCAGCGGCGTTGCGTTGTCGCAAAGCGTGGGCGTCGGTAAAGGCACCGTCACTTTCGATGACTTCGAACACGCGGACGCCATTTTCGTACTCGGCCAGAACCCCGGCACCAACCACCCGCGCATGCTGGAACCGCTGCGTGAGGCGGTGAAGCGTGGTGCGCAAGTGGTTTGCGTGAATCCGCTCAAGGAGCGCGGTCTGGAGCGCTTCCAGCATCCGCAGCATCCGGTCGAAATGCTTACCAACGGCGACCGCCCGACCAACACCGCCTACTTCCGCCCGGCGCTGGGTGGCGACATGGCGTTGCTGCGCGGCATGGCCAAGTTTCTGCTGCAATGGGAACGTGAGGCGCAGGCTGCCGACGCGCCATCGGTGTTCGACCACGCGTTCCTCAACGAACACACCGAAGGCGTGCTGGATTACCTGGCCGCTATCGATGACACCTCGTGGGACGAACTGGTCGAGCAGTCGGGTCTGACGCTTGCCGACATCGAACAATCGGCCCGTATGTATGCCCTGGGCAAGAACGTCATCATGTGCTGGGCGATGGGGATCACTCAGCATCGTCACTCGGTGGCGACCATTCAGGAAATCGCCAACCTGATGATGCTGCGCGGCAATATCGGCAAGCCGGGCGCTGGCCTGTGCCCGGTTCGCGGCCACAGCAACGTGCAGGGCGACCGCACCATGGGCATCAACGAACGCCCACCGGTGTTCCTGCTCGATGCGCTGGAAAAACGCTTCCAGTTCAAGGTGCCCCGCGAGAACGGCCACAACGTGGTCGAAGCCATTCACGCCATGGCCGAAGGCCGCTCCAAGGTGTTCATCGCACTGGGCGGCAACTTTGCCCAGGCCACACCTGACAGCCATCGCACCGCAGAAGCACTCAGCAACTGCGACCTGACGGTTCAGATCAGCACCAAGCTCAACCGCAGCCACCTGTTCCACGGTAAGGACGCGCTGATCCTGCCGTGCTTCGGCCGCACCGACATCGACATTCAGGCCAACGGTCCGCAAGCGGTCACGGTGGAAGACTCGTTCAGCATGGTTCACGCCTCGAACGGTCAATTGCAGCCATCGTCGTCGCAGATGCGCTCCGAGCCTGCGATTCTGGCCGGTATCGCCAACGCCACGCTGGGCAAGCAGCCTGTCGACTGGCTGTGGCTGGTCGAAGACTACAGCCGCATTCGTGACCTGATTGCCGACACCATTCCGGGCTTCAAGGATTTCAACGAGCGCATCAAGAACCCGGGCGGCTTCTATCTGGGCAACGCGGCGGGTGCACGTCGCTGGAACACCCCATCGACCCGCGCCAACTTCAAACCCAACAAGCTGCCCGGCACCCTGTTGCATGAAGGCATCAGTTCGACTGGAGAGGTGCCGGACCTGATCATGCAGTCCATGCGCTCGCACGATCAGTACAACACCACTATCTATGGCCTGGACGACCGCTATCGCGGCGTTAAAGGCCAGCGTGACGTGCTGTTCGTCAATGAGGCCGACATCATTCGTCTGGGCTTCCAGCCGGGCCAGAAAGCCGACCTGATCTCCATCTGGGGCGACAACCGCGAACGCCGCGTCAAGGGCTTCACTCTGCTGCCGTTCGACATCCCGGCCGGTCAGGCTGCGGCCTACTATCCAGAGGTAAACCCACTGGTGCCGCTGGAAAGCGTCGGCGAAGGCAGCAGCACGCCGACGTCGAAGTTCGTGGCGATCCGTCTCGAGCGCTCGGCGGAGTCGGCGCGGATTATCTGACGCCCACAAAAAAGGCCCGTTCCACTGGAAACGGGCCTGTCACAAGTAGCCTAAGACTGCATTTTCAGGTTTAAGTTCCTAAGTCAAAACAATAACTTAGCTGTTTGTGTTGCATTCGTGTTACTCGTCGGATTTGCATTGCTACATTCTTCACTTGACACGAATATCGCGCCGTCATCCCTATGAGATTCCCTACATGAAGTATTCCTCGATACTGTTGTTGTCTCTTACCCTGAGCACCGGTTTCGCCTCTGCAGGCGATAACGTGACAGCAGGCGTAGGCGGAGCATTGGGTGGGGTACTCGGTTCAGTCGTCGGTCAGCAACTCGGCGGTAGCACCGGTTCAGCGATTGGCGCAGGCGTCGGCGGCGCAGCGGGCGGTGCAGTGGGTGCAAATCGCCATAACCGTACAGAAGCCGCCATTGGCGGCGGTCTGGGTGCGGCAGGCGGTAACGTGATCGGCCGCAGCGTGGGCGGCAACACAGGCAGTCTGGTTGGCTCGGCTGCCGGCGGCGGTGCAGGCGCGGCGCTGGGTAACTACATGGGCAACGAAAGCCTTAAAGATGAACGTGGTTATCGTGGTGATCGTCGTGGCCACGGCAAGAAATATCGCGGTCATCGCAAGAATAATCATGGTCACTACTACCGTGATCGTTGATCTTCAAAACGCATGAATGACCGGCCGCTCTCGAGCGGCCGGTTTGCGTTTGGGCTGACAGACCGCGCCAGGCGCCATCACAGGCAAGCAGCTTCTCGTCAGGCATATCAGTTTTTATGAATCCAGCCGACCCTGCACCCACGCCCTGACCTGCGCATAGGGATAATCCTCAAGCTCAGCAAATCCTGCGGTCGCCCGCGCCTTGAGTCTGGTGAGCAGCGGCACGCTGATACCGCACAGGAAACGCGTCAGGCACTCGGCGCTGGGTAGCTGGCCGCTGTAGTCATGGTGTTTGCGGATGAAATCGCCGCACAACGGTTGAAAATCCTTTGACTCAAGCGGCGGCAGCGCAGGCGGCTCTGGCAGGTGGGCGACCTGGCCGTGACACACCGAACAATGTCCGCAGCGCTCAGGCGCATTGTGATCGCCAAAGTACCGGGCCAGGCGGTGGGTCAGGCACTGATCACTGGCAAATACCTCCAGCATGGTATGAATCCGGGCGACCTCGGTCGCCTCATGCTCGCTGAAGTACGTGTGCAACTCGTCACTCAGCGCTTCGGGATCAAAATCGCTGCGCAGCAGGCTGTAGACCTCGGTCATCTGCTTGCTTTCCAGTTCGATCCAGCCCTTCTCCTGAAAATAATCCAGCGCTGTGACCACTCGCCCACGCTCGGCACCGTATCGTTGATACAACGCATCGAAGTCCACCGTCGCCCAGGTTCGCGCCCGGCTTGAGGTCTCGATCACGGCTTCGACGAACTGACGTCGCTCGCCCTCGAAACGTGCTATCAACTCAACCGGCTCGATCAGAAATTTGAAACGGTACTCGGCAAAGTACGCGTAACGCGGCGCGATGATCCCACGCAGTTCCAGCTGCACCAGCAGGGTCTTGAGCGGCAGTTGGCGGATGTTGCTGAGATCGGCCAGCGGATTCAGCAGAAACTCCCACTGTCCGTCACCACGCGCGGCGAGCAGGTCGTTCAGCACGCGCGTAATCCCCTCACGCTCCGGCGTATCGCCATAGACAAAGTTTTCCAGCACGTTGAGGCTGTCACGGTTGGCCAGCACCAGACAGTCGGACGCAGCACCGTCACGCCCTGCCCGACCGATTTCCTGGCTGTAGTTCTCGATGGACTTGGGCAGATCGAAATGCACCACGTTGCGGATGTCACTCTTGTCGATGCCCATGCCGAAGGCGATGGTCGCCACGATGCAGTTCAGGTGACCACTCATGAACTGTTTCTGGATCGACTCACGCTTATCGTTCGGCAGACCGGCGTGATAGGCACTGGCGGGAAGTCCGTTCTGCTGCAGATGCGCGGCGATGAACTCAGCGGTCTTCTGCAAGGTGACATAGACAATGGTCGGCTGCCCGCCTCGCTCGCTCAGCCACTCGACCAGCCGCCGACGCTTGTCGCGCCCGGCAACCGGCTCGACCCACAGGTGCAGGTTGGGACGATAGAAGCCGGTGGTCACCACGTCCTGCGGGGCGATGGCGAACTTGTCCTGCATGTCGGTGATCACCTGCGGCGTGGCCGTGGCGGTCAGCAGCAAGGCTTGCGGAATGTTGAATTCACGCTGGTAGTCGGGCAGTTTCAGGTAATCGGGCCGGAAGTTGTGGCCCCATTCGGAAATGCAGTGCGCCTCGTCCACCACCAGCAGCGAGATCGGCACTTGGGTGATGAACTGCCGGAAACGCTCGTTCTTCAGGCGCTCCACGGAGATCATCAAAATCTTCAGCTCGCCGGACCGCGCCCGCGCCATGACCTGTGCGACCTCTTCCCGGCTCTGCGCCGAATCGATACTTGTCGCCGAAATACCGTGACGCTGCAGAAACGCCAACTGGTCCTGAATCAACGCCAGCAACGGCGAAACCACCAGCGTAAGATGCGGCAACATCAGCGCAGGCAACTGGTAGCACAGGGACTTGCCCGAGCCGGTCGGGAAAATGGCTGCAGCAGAGCGCCCGGCGAGCACGGCGCTGATCGCAGCCTCCTGCCCCGGACGAAACTGCGAATAACCGAAAACCTGCTCAAGACGCTCGTGCATTGGCAATACTTTCCTGGTGAATCAAATCGGACTCGACCTTAGCCTGTCGGGCATCGTGAATACACCCCTAAACCATTTCAGAAATACCGTAGCACGCCGATACACTTGAAGTTTCGCGCCCAGTGCATGGCGACAAGACCTGGCCGCACACCATGGATGACTCAAGGAGCAGGGATGAATTCCAAACAGCAGCCTGACGATGACGGCATTATCCGCATCCAGCGTCTGGTGCCCGGCCAGGTTGATGTGGTGTTGGGTTCGCATCCGGCCCGACGATCAACGCCGCGTTCCCGCAAGCCACGCTCTTACGGTCTGTGGCTGGCAGGTCTGATCGTGGCGGGTTGCCTCGGCGGCATGATTGTTTCGCAGCTGCGCAAGCCCAAGATCATTGCGCCTGTCATCGTGCAGCCTGCCGTTGAGACGCAAACCCCTGAGTCTGCCCCCGAGCCCGCACTGCCTGCCAGCACGTCTTCTGCTTCCCTGCGCCAGGAAACTTACGTGGTGCCGACACCGGCTCCTGCAAACACGGCTGCACAAAACGCCCCGGTGCAACCGCTGGACAACTGCCTGAAGAACGGCAATGTCATCGACGAAAGCGTGTTGAACTGTCGCTTTGGCCAAGTACCACGCCCCGTTCACACCGAGCCCGCCAAAGGCATGGTGTCCGCAACGTACATGGCTGATTTCAAGGCCGATGCCGCTCGCCCCGCCGCCCGTCAGTCACGTCCTTACAAGGTTGCGACGGTGTCCATACGCGAATGGGACGGCCGTGACCGCTATCGCGCGCAATGGCGGGTCTACGACAACACCATCGACGGCGACAGCGTGTGCGAGAATTTCCTCGCCCGCTCGGTGGAACGGCGCGAGTGCCGCAGATCCGCTCAGGTCAATTTCCGCGAAGAATGCCGGGACTGGACCAAGCGCGCCAGCCGGGACCGCGATCAGGAAAGCAGAAACGCCGAGCAGCGTTATTGCGAAGCAGCGGCGACCTTTACGCCCTGATCGGTCTGGCCGGTTTTGGCCCAGTCCCGCAGCAGAAATTTCTGGATCTTGCCGGTCGAGGTTTTCGGCAGCGGCGTGAACACCACGGTTTTCGGCACCTTGAAACCCGCCAGGTGCTCGCGGCAAAAACGCATGATCTGTTCCCCCGTCACCTCGTCACAGCCAGTCTTGAGGGTGACGAAGGCACAGGGTGTCTCGCCCCACTTCTCGTCGGGCCTGGCCACCACAGCGGCCTCGAGCACGGCTGGATGGCGATACAGCACGCCCTCGACTTCAATGGTCGAAATATTCTCGCCGCCGGAAATGATGATGTCCTTGCTGCGGTCACGGATCTCCAGATAGCCGTCGGCATGCCAGACGGCCAGGTCGCCGGAATGAAACCAGCCGCCCTCGAAGGCCTTGTCTGTCGCCGCCGGGTTGCCCAGATAGCCTTTCATGACGGTGTTGCCACGCATGTAGATCTCGCCGAGGGTCTGGCCGTCCTTCGGCACCGGCTGATGGGTGTGCGGGTCGGCAACCATGACGCCCTCGAGCGTCGGATAACGCACGCCCTGACGTGCCTTCAGCGACGCACGCTCGTCAGGCGGCAACTTGTCCCACTCCGCTTTCCAGGCACAGACGGTGACCGGACCATAGGTCTCTGTCAGACCGTAGGCATGGGTAATACCGATGCCCATCGCCTCGACCGACGCAATGACCCGGGCAGGCGGCGCAGCACCCGCGGTCATCGCATTGACCGTGTGCCCGAACGAGACGTCTGCGGCATTGGGCAGATTGGCCAGCGCATTGAGCACAATGGGTGCGCCGCACAGATGGCTGACCTTATGCTCGCTGATCAGCGTGATGATTTTCTGCGGATCGATCCGCCTCAGGAACACGTGCGTACCGGCCTGCGCAGTGATCGTCCACGGATAACACCAGCCATTGCAGTGAAACATCGGCAGCGTCCATAGGTAGACCGGGTGCAGCCCCATGCCCCACGCCATCTGATTGCCGATGGCATTCAGAAACGCGCCGCGGTGGTGATACACCACACCCTTGGGGTCGCCGGTCGTGCCGGAAGTGTAGTTCAGGGAGATCGGCGCCCATTCGTCCTCGGGCCATTGCCACTCAAACTCAGGATCGCCCGCAGCGAGCAATGCGTCATAGTCCAGCTCGCTGAGCGCCCGCCCTTCCCCGTATTCAGGGTCGTCCACATCAATCAACAGCGGCGGATGTTCCAGCATGGCCAGTGCCGCATGCACCACCGCATGAAACTCCCGGTCGGCAATCAACACCTTGGCTTCGCCATGCCCGAGCATGAAAGCAATGGCCGATGCATCCAGGCGCACGTTCAGCGTATTGAGCACCGCACCCAGCATTGGCACACCAAAATGCACCTCAAGCATTGCCGGAATATTGGGCAGCATCACCGCAACCGTATCGCCGCTTTGCACACCCAACTGGCTCAATCCTGAAGCGAGCTGGCGACAGCGGCGATACGTCTGCGCCCAGTCACGCCGAATCGCGCCATGAATGACTGCCGGATAATCCGGGTAAGTCGCGGCAGTACGCTCAAGAAAACTCAGCGGCGTAAGCGCCATGTGGTTGGCCGGGCCTTTGGACAGCCCCTGATGGAAGATCGACATAGACACACCCTGGCGAATTATTAGCTCTGGACCCAAGCGGGCCGGTGATTTCGTAATGCTGCTGTGCTCAGTTATAGCTCGCGCAGGCAGGACTGCATCACCCGACCTTCGACTAAATCCCACGCAGGTATAGCGAAAGGCTTACACGCAATTGAGTCATTTGGCTCTTTTTGACCTGACGGGACAGCCGTAAGATTGGATCCAACAACTGGTGAACAAGGAGTTCGCCAGGATCAGGGACGATCGACCATCGCCGGGAAGGCAGCCGACAAGGAGTTGGAATGGTCTTGGTACAAACCCGCTTCGGCGGGTTTTTTATTGCCTGCGATTTGTGCCGCGTCATGGACGATTGATCAAACTATGTACGCCCTGCTGCTCCTACGCATCACCTGTCACATTCCCACGGCATGTTGATGCAGGGACAGGGCTGCAACGGCCTCGTATAGCCAAAGGCTTACACGCCCTAGGGGTAGTTGGCTATTTTTGTCCAACAACAAGAGCCGTAATATTGGATCCAACAAGTGGTGAGCAGGGAGCTCACCAGGATCAAGGATGATCGGCCATCGCCTCGGAGGCGTCCGACAGGAAGTCGGGATGGTCTTGGGAAAACCCGCTTCGGCGGGTTTTTTGTTGCCTGTCGAAAACGCATCCGGCTATCGACGGCTCTCCTTCCTTTTGCGCAGCATCGCCCTGCGACTCTCGATGTGACGCTTGCGCGCATCCCTGAGTTTGTACTCCTCACGTAGCACCTTGCGCTGCGCACGATTGAACAGAAACTGCTCACGCATCTCCCGGTGACGCCTGCTGTTCAGCGACAAAAAGCCAAGCAACGGAAACAGCACGCCCAGCATCGAACTGATCACATCGACACGCCGATCAGGCAAAGCCCAGGTCAACAGCACCGCTGCCAGACAGATTGCCAGCAACGCCACCAACACCCACATCCCCCATAACCGCCCTCTGGCCAGCAAAATGCCTGCGGCGGACATGATCACACTGGTGCCCGTCATGAGCTTGAAGGTATCCATGGACGCATCGCGGTCATGAACAAACCAAGCCTGCGTGATGATGCTTGTCGTGATGGCCAGCGAAAAAATGCACATGAAAATGGAAAACATGAACATCGGAAAGTAACGCGCGCGGAAGGTGTACGGGGCGTAGAAATACATCAGCTTTGGGTCGAGGGGGCCTGGTTTATCGCGGGATTGTTTGCCCAATTTTGGTCTTCCTTGATGGGGTCATGGCTTGTCCTGCAGAACGAACTGCGTGGAGCTTATTTCAACCGCAACTGGACACGGTCAGGGATCCTGTTTGCAGAAGCTTTTGTCAGCATGGCATCACGGTAAATGGCGTAGTAAGATTTGGCATCGTCGTGCCGACCTAGCGCCCAGAGCGAGTCCGCGACATTCAGCTGCAGAGGAATCCTTCCTGGAACCAGATCCAGTAACTTTTCATAGATCTGCATGGCCCAGAGATGCTCTCCACCTTCGGCGAAGTAGAAACCAAGATCATTGTAAGCAGCAACATCTGCTTCTACCGGGTAGCACGCCATGTATGACGGCCCCCCCATAAACAGCGTGTCGCTCAACGAAAGCACGCGGGGCTTGGCAGAGGACAATTTCGACGCCTGATTTCTAACCTCCTGAGGCGAAGATCCTGATGTTGAAAAATCAAACAAATGGCCTGTACTGTCTTTCAATGCATCGCCAACCCATTCTCCGTCACACTGAATCGCGGAGCCGAGATTTTTGGCGCAACCGCTCTCCAGAGAGATCACATCACAGTGGGTTTGCTCGGAAATAATACGATTGCCTTGCGGATCTTCGACATAGCCGATTGCTGTACGCTGGATGAGCACGTTCTTTTTATCTGGCGACACCATGCTGTTATCAGATCCAGCTACAACGCCTATACCGGAATCGACAGTCCCGTCGGGCGGTGCATATAGAAGGAAACGATGTGTGGGGGACTTATATTCCACATGACTCCAGCCACCGATTTTTTCGTTGAAATGACTGAAATGCAGCGTGCTAACGCCAATCCCGACAATATCAACTGGATCCGTGTCCGCGTGGCATAGCATGGAGCATGAAAGAGACAGGGTCACGACCATCATTTCACGATTAAACATTCAATCACCCTGCAATCGCATAAATTCAAAAAATCTGAAAAGGAGCCGCCCACAAAACATAGCGAACCCATAAACATTCAAACATGATTTATTGACGCGCTATTATTGCTCTATCAATAAATGGGCGTTTGAAATCTCATCCTTGCCATACAGCCTTTCAGCGACTCACCGTACAACTTATTAGCCATGGCACAATTCTTCCCTGCGTAATCCTTCCACAAAGCGCCAAAATCGCTGTCCCCGCTAACGTATTCAAAAGCCTTGGCGTAATCGGAGGATGTTACATTGTTATTTACCATCGAAACAGCCTTGTAGAATCCATCCCCCACAACGCCTGTATGAAAATAAATAAGCTCGCTCAAGCGAAAGCTTGTGAATTGCGTTTTACAGGAAATAACTTCCACAGGGGACTCAGCACCCGTCAAGCTCAGAATACATAACCCGGCAAATAACGCGTTTGATAAGGCTAACGACACCATCTGCCATCTCCTGCTCGTACGACTTATGAGAAGGGCTATATCACCGAAGACAATTCGATCCATCGATGTAAAACAGCCCCGTTTTTACTTTCGTATGCAATCTTCAAGAAGCCAAAGCGATACTCCAAAATACGCACACGATCACCTTTGATCAGATAGCCTTTGGTCCGCGAGCCTTCTGAAGCATTAATATATAACGTGGCTTTATCCTGGCTTACTGCCGCAGCAAAACTTCCTGGCTCAAGCGATAATGCATTTTTATCAAAAACATGATCACGGTTAATTTTCGAGAATGGAACGGTACTGGATCCTTTAGCCACGTTGACCAAAACGAGTGAATTTACTTCACCCTCGACTAAAGAGACAGGTAGACGTATTTCCTTTCCCGCGTTTACCAGATAAAGCTCTCCATTTGAGAATGACGGCTTAAGCCAGTCGACCCCGTTCGGGTAGCTCCACAGGAGCTGAACAGAACCATTGTCCGACTTAGTAATATCAGGCAAGCTCATCTGATTGCGAGCATCATTGGCGGTGATCAAACTTTTATTGGAAGCGATCAACCTGAAAGCGTTTTTTTGTTTTGAATAAAAGCTCAGGGTCGCGTATTCATCGGTGTCGGACGTGTTGTATAATCATGCAAAATCCTTATCCAGATCGTAAGACTGAAATAGCGCGGCCTCATCAGGGATCAACTCCTTGCAGGGTTCCCCGGCCAGCGCACTTGAAGACAGCAGAAAAACCAAGAAAGTAAAAAAGTAAGGCTTCATCGATGGCGCTCTGGTAAACAACAATTCTGGTTAGATTCTCGGGTCCGAACAATAACGGCCGCTTCATCAGCAACCATCCGCGTCACTGCATTGAATCCATCCATCAATGACTTTACCCTTGACAGTTCTATAAGAAACCGACAACCATCCCGCTTCAACGCCGATCTGCTGGACCTGGTCACCTGCGACAAGATACATCCGGGTTTTATCTGCAAGCGTCGGCGCTTCATGCAAAAATGCTTTCGTATTGATTACAAGCTTCACTGAAGAACCTGAACGCCATCGTCGATAGGCATCAGAGTTCAGCTTTGCCAAAATAGACAGCTGATTTTTATAAGGAAATGCATATAACTCACGCTTATAATCCTCATTCAAAACATCTGCACCGTCTCCAAAATACCTGGAAAGACGCTCATCTTTGGTGTAGCCAGAAGCCGTCGGTCTGTAGACATGTACAGAATAATAATCGCTAGAATATCTCATACCTGCATCCGAGCGAATGTCTACGCTGTGAATAACGAAGAGTTCCGAACCACTACCAGTGTCTGCAAGGAAAGCTGCTCTAACCAAGCCAGTTGCTGCTAGGTAAGGCAGGTCACCAACGAGTGATTTCGTTCCATCACTGCACTTTACATGGTATACATTTATGCCTAATTGGTCACCAGACCGTGCAATCCCGGAGTTATCATCCAAAGGAACAAAATCAAAAACGATAGCGCCATCACCTACACTTAGCGAGTCAAAGGCTTTGCCATTAGGACGTTCACAGGCAGCCGTAGAAAAAGCGCATTGAGTAAAGAGTACCGCTAACAACACGTTCATAAACTTCATCTTCTGCACCTATCGATCATACTTTAAACACGTTTTCACTCGCTGTACTTATCACAGTATAAAACAGACTGCCCTTTTTGCTTAGGATTCTCAATCAACTTGGGTGAACGCCCGTCACTATTATTGAGCACAATGCCTACACGCTTAGCCTGCAATACTGATTTTACCGTGGCAGGGGAAGCTCGAAAATAGATTGCGTGGACGCTGAAAGGCCCAAGGTACGGGATGGCAACCTCGTTGACTGGCAGGCCATAGAACGTGTCGCTCAGACAATAGAACGCCACTTCATCAATGCGGCAGGGCTTGAGCCTCCGTTCGGTGAAATAGGCGCCAGTCGGTGTGTTTGTTACCTGATCAAGATATATATTCTTGAGCCCACACACCTCAATTCCATTGAACTGGTCCTCAAGCGTTGTATGTGAACAACCGGATAAGGTGAAAAGAAGTAAAGTAAGTAGAACAGCCTTTAGGGGCATGGGAAGGGGAGGACTGCTGACGATAAACATTGACTATCCCTTTGTCATAAAACCTTAATTCAGCTATCTCATTTAGATCGGGTAGTTCATTCAACTCGCTGAAGCTAAAACGTAGCGCTCAACGAAAGTCTTCATCGCTTTTCTTAACGGAATAGATACCCTGCTCAGCTTTCCGACTGATAAAAGCATACCCGCCCTCATTACACGTACGTCTCAGTACCACTTTTTCGCCTTTCAGCACAGTCAGGTAACTCACAAATGCCTGCGACAACAGATATGTATATTGCCCATTTTTGAATTTGATAATGTTTTTATTAACACTACCTTCTGAAGCATCCACAAGGGAAAATCGATTATTTGGTGGAGCCTTTTTATCAGGATAGTACATTTCTATTTGGTCCGCCGTACCGTAGCGATATTGAACATATCCAGAGATGGGATTGGTGTTGTTGGATGCGCATATTGATACGATCTTACCCCCCGGCAAAGGACAACTGAAATAGATATCTTCATCTGCCGCGCACAATGTTACGCCTAAACTGTCTGGATCACTTTGAGCGGCGCATGCCGAGGTCATGAACACGAAAAGCGATGCCAATTGATACACTATTTCACCAGAGAAATTCTTCACGTTCATTTCAATCTATGCTCCAAACATTGACGACGCAATAAAATAACAAAAAACTCTATTTGCTCAGCCTTCGCTTTTGGAGCATTCAAGTTCGTCTATCGTATAATTTGAGACAGGAATGACGCAAGCGTAAGACTCATCTTCAATCGGCGTCAAGGGTGTACCATCCAAATCAAAATTGATACCGCCGCTTAGGCTCTGTACGAAAATTACTGTCTCAAACACCGCATGGCACAAGCCAGTGAGACCATTGCCGCATAACTTTTTGCGAGTTTGTCGAAGCGCGTAACGATGCGACGGTTCTCCTTCAACCGTATTCGATCCATAAACCCCACCTCCCCAAAGGTGGGTCAACGATTTACCGTGGCATCTCTGGCGAGCAGTTCCACGGTAACAGGGCTTCGTAGTCTTCCACCGACGCGGCATGCGGCAACCGCTCCAGGACGTGGCGCAGCCACGTATAGGGCTCCTGGCCGTTGACCTTGGCGCTCTCGACCAGACTGTAGATCTTTGCGCTGGCACTGGCGCCGTTGACGGTATCGCTGAACAGCCAGGCCTTGCGCCCGATGACAAACGGCTTGATCGCTCTTTCAGCCGCGTTGTTGTCGATGGGCAAATAACCCGCTTCGACATAGCGTTCCAGACGACTCCAGTTATTCACCAGATAATGTACTGCCTTGCCTAATACGCTTTGCGGCGTTACCTGGGACTGCGTCTTATCCAGCCAGCTTTTCAATTGGGCGAGGATCGGCAAGCTCTTTTCCTGCCGACCCATAAATCGCTGCTCGTCGCTAACGCTTTTGAGCTCACGCTCGATGCCGTACAGTTTGTTGATAATCGTCAGCGCGATATCAGCCCTTCCGGTTTTACCCTTGGGCTGCACTTTTTGCGCATCCACGAATTTGCGACGTGCATGAGCCATGCAGGCCAGACGTTCAACACCCGGTTGCAACGCCAGCGCGTTATAACCTGCGTAATCGTCGGTCATTACGTAGCCGCGATAACTTTCCAGCAGCCGCAGCGGTACGTCCTGCGCACGGCTGGAGGTGTAGTCGAACAGCACGACTTTTCGATCCGGAAGCCCGCTGGTCTGCACCCACATCCAGGATTGGCTGGTCGGGTCACGCTCCGGTTCTTTCAATACCTGAACGCGGGTTTCATCGCAGTGGATCACCGGACTTTCCAGCAACCGGTCACGCATCAGGTTCAAGAGCGGCTGAAAGTGCTCGCTGCACTGGATCACCCAGCGCGCCAAAGTCTGGCGCGGGATATCGATGCCATGTCGACTCAATACACTCTCGAAACGATGCAGCGGCAGGCCATCGACGTACTGGGTGGTCAGCAGCATGGCCAAGACGCTCGGACTGGTCATGCTCTTTTCGATCAACTGCGCAGGTTTGTCAGCCGTGACCGGGGCCGCTTCGCAGCCCCGGCAACCGTAGACCTTACGGATGTGTTTGATCACGCGGATCTGCCATCGGCACGATATCCAGCTGTTCGCTGGTTTCTTCGCTGATCACATGTTTGCGGCAACCGCAGGCACAGGTCAGTT
>NZ_JAFFZW010000017.1 GCF_017826695.1 Pseudomonas alliivorans | reverse complement strand
CGTGGGTTGCTCATGGCACCTCCTGATTGGCCTCAGTTTAAGGCATGGAGGTGTCTACGAAACCCGGGGCGATTCATGATTCGGAGCTCGGCATCGCTATTCGAAGCGTTCTGTTATCGTTCTAAAAGTAAGTTAGTCGCTCTTAGTCATCAGCCTTCTGGGGAGCCGGGATTGGACACAACTCAACGCGTACCAGGCAGAGCCTACCAAACGGTTCGCGATCCTGAGCGCCTGCTCATTGAAGAGCGAGCCGAAGCTCTCTCAGCCGCAGGATATCCGCTGCCAAATGATGATCCGGCTATGTACGCTGAGCAGAGACTGAAAGAGGCCAGAGCGGCAGCTCGTTCGTCGCAGCTAGATGGCGCTGCCGAAGAGGCTCCACTCTCAGCGCGAGAGGTCAGCCAAGTGCTGAGGGAGGTAGCTCTTGGGCGCCTAATTATGGTCAGAGCCTGCGAGAGGGGATGGGAAGAAATTTATGCGGAGCGCTTCAAAGTTAATGTCGAAGGTTGGCGAGTGTCTATTCATAACGACCGCGATGAGCTGGGCTACTGTGAAGAGTGCATAAGCCCTGACGGACGGCGCTGGTCTATAGACTCGGGAAATCGCTTTGGCACAGATCCCATTGCTATGCTGAGCACATGGGAGCATCAAACGCTTGACCGTCTCCTGAAGGCGATTTAAGTGGGGCACCGTCCGCCACCCGCCTCTTTAGACATTTACGCAGGCCTACCAGGCTGCTAGGACGAATTCCGTGCTCAGATATTTGTCTTTCGTCCTGTGAGTTACAAGGTACTGCCGACTAGGAAGTTAAGAGCTGCCGCACCCCATTTTTAGCATCAAGGAAGAAAATGAAATACTCATTGCTTGAAGGCGCTCGTGTAGAGGCCACTCCAAAAGCACGTGGTGTTTGCAGTTTTTGTGGTTCCCAGACCGTCGCTAAATGCGGGAACCATGTCGTCTGGCATTGGGCTCATAAACGTTTGGACAATTGCGATCCGTGGTGGGAAACGGAAACGGCATGGCATCGCGATTGGAAGAATATGTTCCCAACCGAGTGGCAGGAAGTTGTGTTGCAAGCGTCCTCAGGGGAGCGACATATAGCAGATGTCAGAACGCCTTCAGGGATGGTTATTGAGTTTCAGAGATCGACAATACATCCTGAAGAGGTCATCGCGAGGCAAAACTACTATCAAAATATGATCTGGGTGATCGATGGCACGCGAACTGAGTTCGACAGGTACAACTTCAGAATGGGTTTGTCAAAAGTGTCGGAGAATGGACTGGCTTCATTTAGCTGGCATTCCCGCAGCAAGCTTTTTGCTCGCTGGTGGGTTTCCAAACCCGTGTTCATCGACTTCGGCCCCGATTTTGGTATATGGCGCGTCTTAAGATTCGATCCGACTCAAAAACGTGGAGTGGTGGCTTACACACACAAGGAAAAGCTGGTCGAATGGATCACCAACGGCACCACCGATTTTAGCTTCAATGGAGGCCCGGCCTCTGATAAATTCGGTACGGCGGATCAATAAAAACCGATCAAGCGTCTAGCCGGCATCTCTGTCCTTCGGGGTCATTGCTGTGCCGGCTTGCAAATCAAACACTTCGAGACTACTGAGGGACAGGACGCTCATAAAGTGCTCTCCAGTATATCCCTATAGCCCTCGCACCCTTCAGAGATAGCCCTGGAGAGTACAAGAGACGATTTCGGCAGAAGCAACTCAAGGCTTTTCCTCCCACCTTCAGCGGCGCAGGAGACGGTCTAGTATCAGCAGGGCTACTGCACCAATTGCAAGTGCAGCAACCGGCTTCTCTTTGACGAACGTAGACACACTGTCCAGTGCATCGCCATAGGTTTGGGTCAACTGACCGGCAGCCTGGCGTCCCGCACCTTCGGCTTCAAGCTTCGAATCACCCAGTAGTTTCCCCTCTGCGCTTTGAGCTTTGCCGGCAACCTTCTCTACAACGCCCTCAACCTGTTCGCTTTTCATGATTTCAATACCTTCTTGAGTTAGCAGCTCAGATTCAGCTGAGCTAGCGGCGATGGGCACAGGTTTAGGGGGATGAGCTTCAAAATAAGTTCAAAGTTGGTAAGGCTCAGGAACGAACCCATCTAGTAGATAGGACATTTTCGACTCTGCTATCTTGACCGTCGACCGCTACTTGCATGAGGGTGCATGGGATGAATTATTTGGCTCATCTACACCTTGGGGGGCAATCGTCTGACGAGCTCCTGGGGAGCCTGTACGGGGACTTTGTTAAAGGCCCACTCGCAGGGCGTTTTTCTCCTAAAACTGAGGCTGCGATTCAGCTGCATCGGACGATTGATGCCTTCACTGATGCTCACGGGTTGGTCAAGCGAGCGCTATCACGATTTCCGAACGAGCAAAGGCGCTACGCTGGAATCGCTCTCGACATGTTCTTTGACCACTGCCTCGCGCGAGATTGGGAGCAATATTGTGACGTGCCGCTGGATGATTTCGCGCAGCAGATCTATGGGATTTTGGAGGCAGAGCCTAACCTTCCTTCGTCGCTGGCGCAGGTCGTGCCTTTGATGATCTCGGAGGATTGGCTGTGCGCCTATAGAGACATTGAAATGATTGGATATGGCTTGGGCATAATCTCGAAGCGCCTTTCCAGACCAGAGGGGCTTGATGGATTGTTCGAACATCTCAAAGGCAACTATGAGGTGCTGAGCGCAGACTTCAGCGATTTTTACCCAGCACTCCAAGCTTTTGCGCGTTTGCCTGCGGACGCGCAAGCCATGCGTTGAGGTTGTGCCGCACTTGCCAGCTCGACTCAAGGCTGAAGCCTGGTAAGGCGAGCGCTGTCTTATGAGGGGTGACTAATTTATGATGTCAGGATGACAAATTCGGATTCGGCATCATGAGTACACGTTCAGACCTTTTGACTAGCGCCGAGGTTCTGCTGCGCACGAAGGGCTACGCGGCCTTCAGCTATGCCGACCTTGCAGACGAAATCGGCATTAAAAAGGCGAGTATTCACCATCACTTCCCCACCAAAGAAGGCTTGGCAATTGCCATAGTCGAGAGCTACCTGTTCCGGTTCAAAAAGCAGCTGGAGGCTATCAATGATGAACACGTCAGTGTTGTCGACCGACTGAATGCGTTCGCCTTGATGTTCGCACAAAGCAGTCTAAACGGGATGCTTCCACTCTGTGGAGCCTTGGCCGCAGAGCTTCTGGCCCTGCCTGAAAGTCTCAAAGAAATGACGAAGGATTTCTTTGAGATCCATCTCACTTGGCTTCAGGCAAATATTAAGCAGGGTCAAGATCGAGGAGAGCTTAAAGCCGACCTGGATGTAATCAGAGTTTCAAGGTACATATTGAATACTTTGGAAGGTGCGAGCTTTGTTTCTTGGGCGATGAGCGATGATTACGAGAAATCTTCGGGATTTGATTTGATTTTATCTACCCTTCGTCACTGAAAACTCTAGCAAGCAAATTTATCGACTCCACCGCTGCATTCCCTTTTCAGGGGGCATCTTTCATCGCTGTATCTTTAGTACATATTTCAATAGCTTCTCGATTTGGTCGCCTGCCAAGAGCAGGCGGCCTTGAGTCATTTGATTCAGGGCCGCGAGCCGATCTATGCTTGTATCAATTAGTGCAAACTAAAATCCACCGGATAGATCACTCGGTATTATCTGGTGTGCGGTAGATTTGCATCCAATGACGGGAAGGTTGGCTTGTAGGCGGCGCTTTTTCGTGATCGCGAATTGTACAGTACCGTCCATGCTTAGCGACGACCGCGCTCTTGGCTGCGTTCAAAGTGACTTCTTGAAACGAACCTCCATCTCGCCCCAACACGTGCCCTGGTGCATAAACAGCCATAAAACCTCCCTGATTTTTATCCATGTGGTGACAGCCTTATGCCATCAATTCGTACAATTACACAAATTTCACCCGATGCATAGAGGTGTGAAAGATCGTTTCATGGCGTCGCTTTCGAAGTGACTCTGTTGGTCACGACACTCACTGTGTTGTCATCAATATTCCCAATTCCTCTATGCAGCCTAGCTTTTCAAAGCTATTGGTATCGTCATCTCTCTTGTAAGCCAACCTACTACTTGGTAGGCTTGTTTCTCTTCCGGTCTAATCGTCCGGCTTATCTGAAGAGGAACGTCCACATGAGCAGCAACCTGAATGGTATCGATGTCGCCGCACTCCAGAATTTCGCCGAAGGCGTTGCTGGTGATGCGACCAAGCGCCACGCAAGCTTCAACGTTAAAACCGCTTGGAAGGGTCAGACCCGTTCTGTAGCCAAAGTCAGCCGTTACAGTTTGGCCGGTGAGACCTATTCCCGCGATTTTGAAATTGCAGCCGATGAGCCGAATGAATTACTGGGCGAGAACACCGCGCCCAACCCTCAGGAGCTGCTGATGGCTGCTCTAAACGCCTGCATGTCGGTCGGCTATGCCGCCAATGCCGCAATGATGGGCATCAAGATTCACAGCCTGGAAATTGAGACCGACGGCACTCTCGACCTGCGTGGCTTCCTGGGGATCGACGAAAGCGTTAACCCAGGCTACGACGAGGTGAGTGTCGTGATTCGCCTGCACACAGATGCTTCGCGTGAGCGTGTTGAGGAGCTGCACAACGTGGTGCTCAAGACTTCGGTCAACTACGCCAACTTCTCTAAAGCCATCCGCATGCTCCCTAAGCTCGAAGTCATCGAAGGCTAACTGTCCTGGTCACAGGTCAGCACGGCACCTGGCCGCTGACCACCTCTCACTTATCTGATACCGGAGTCTGTAATGAACGATTTTTTTAAAGGCAAAAAACTGTTGGTCGTCGGCGGCACGAGCGGCATGGGTCTGGAAACAGCGCGCCAGTTTTTAAAGGCGGGTGGCAGCGTGGTTCTCACCGGCAGTAAACAGGATAAAGCCGATGCTGTGCGCGCCGAGCTGAGTCCGCTGGGGAACGTATCAGTGATCGTTGCCAACCTCATGACCGAGGAAGGGATGAATCATGTACGCAGCGAAATCAATGCCAACCACAGTGACATCGGCTTCATGGTGAACTCTGCAGGCATATTCATTCCGAAGCCTTTCATCGATCACGATGAGGCGGATTACGACATGTACCTGGATCTGAACCGCGCCACATTCTTTATCACGCAGGCAGTGGTCAAAAATATGCTTGCTGCCAAGCGTGAAGGTTCGATTGTCAACGTCGGTTCGATTGGCGCGCAGGCCGCGCTGGCCGGCTCTCCAGCAACTGCTTATTCGATGGCTAAGGCGGGTCTGCACGCCGTCACCCGTAACCTGGCAATTGAATTGGCTCACTCAGGTATCCGAGTCAATGCCGTTTCACCTGGCATCGTTCACACCTCGATCTATGAAGGCTTCATGGACAAGGAAGCGATCCCAGATGCGATGAAGTCGCTGAACGATTTCCACCCACTGGGCCGTGTAGGCGTGCCGGAAGATGTTGCCAACACGATCCTTTTCTTGCTCTCCGATAAAACTTCTTGGGTGACTGGTGCTATCTGGGACGTTGACGCAGGGGTGATGGCTGTACGTGCCTAAACACAGGGGCAAGCGCTGCGTGTAGCGCCTCTCATTGGGGCGCTCCCAGCACGCTGCTCCGGTTATAAGGCTGCTGGCTGCAGGAGTTCAAATGTCCATCACGACAAAAGCCGCGCTGTTGAGCTACGCGGAAACCCAGATGCGTTCAAAGGGTTACTCAGCGTTCAGTTACGCGGATCTCGCAGCGAAAGTCGGCATTAGAAAAGCCAGCATTCATCATCATTTTCCTACCAAGGAGTGCTTGGGCGCGGAGCTGATCAACGACTACATCGCTCGGTTCAACGAGACGTTGGTGTCAATCGAGATCAGGCATCCCGAGCCGCTGCAGCGCTTACAGGCTTTTTCGCGACTTTTCGTGATCAGCGCGAATGAGGGGCTGCTGCCGTTATGCGGCGCCTTAGCGGCGGAGATGGCTGCATTGCCTTTATCGCTTCAAGGGCTCACCAGGGACTTCTTCAATTCGCAACTCGCCTGGCTCCAAAGCACCCTTAATGACGCAGTCCGGCAGCACAACTGGTCACTGGGAACAACCGCTGAGAACTTCGCCTTCATGCTGCTGAGTATTTTGGAGGGAGCAAGCCTCATTGATTGGACACTCGGTCGATCAACCGACCCTTTGGCTGGTTTTAACCATTTGCTTGAAATGGCGGCAATTCAGTCTTCATTTCTTCGTGCAGGATGAATTATGAAAACTCCTTCGAAAAAATACGTTGTCGATATCTGGTCTGACTATGTGTGTCCTTGGTGCTGGATTGCCAAGCGCCGCTTTGAGAGAGCACTTGAAAACTTCCCAGAGAAAGACGACGTACAGGTCAATGTTCGGGCCTATCGATTGGCTGCGAACCACACCCCAGAACCGATGGTCGCGGCCCTTAAGCGTAAGCTCGGTAACCCTGACTCCGCTGTAGCGATGATGAGCACCGTAAGTAAATATGGCCAGGTCGACGGGTTGGATTACCGCTTTGACACCATGATGTTTGGCGATACGACTGACGCTCATGTGCTAGTGAAAGCGGTTGAAGATACGGTGGTAAAAAAGCGACTCGTAGAGGCGCTGTACGAGCAAAGCACCAGTCACGGTAAGTCTCTCTTTGATCGCGCCAGCTTAGCGACGATTGCTAAAGACGCAGGTGTCTCGGACGACTCCATCCAAGCGGCTTGGTCATCTGCCGAGCTGCGCGCTGAAATGAAAGCGGATGAGCAGTTTGCCGCCCAATTGGGTTCCGGCGTGCCGCTCTTCGTTTTCAACAATGAGTTTTCGGTGGCAGGTGCGCAGCCTGAAGCTGCGTTTCTTGAAGCACTGAACCACATGGTTAAGAGCATGAAAGTCGACGATAGCGCATTGACAGGTCAGGTCTGCGGGATCGATGGCTGCAAAATTTGATTGGCAATGGATGGCGGCACTCTCAAGGTTCCGCCTTTCCCTGACACAGAACGAGAGACCCAGATGAGCCGTATCGTTGAGTTGAGCGCTCCCCAATTTGCTCGCTTCGTAGCCAAAGGCAGCAGTGTCGTAATGTTCTCAGCCTCCTGGTGCAAACCCTGTAAAGAAATGAGACCGGTCTTCATTGAGCTCGAAGGAAAACTCCATTCGATAGCATCTTTTGGGAAGATTGATATCGCTGTGTCTCCGACGATTGCGCAGATGTATGGCATTCGCTCTGTGCCGTCCTTGGCAGTGTTCCACGAAGGCCGATTGTTGAAAGTCTTCGCTGGGTCTAAATCAGTTTCAGCCTTGAAAAAAGCAATTATCACTGAGCTGGAGGACGCTAGCTAAACAAGCATCCTCCTCGAGCGGTAAGTCAGTCAGCTATCTGACTCGCTGCGCGGAAGGTTCACCTTTCCTGGGCCTGCGTCAATTGGATGAGCGCGATCTTCATTGAATATTTCCGTTAGTAAAGCGTTTGCTCGTTTGTAAGCGTCGTACTTGAATTCGGTATCGTCCTCGGGTTGAGCGGCCATCTCCTCCAGCATTTCCAAGTTCAGGCGACGGAATCGATCCGCACGCTCACGAGCTTCGTAGCGTCCTATCCCGAGTTGCTCCAAAGCCCTGCGCCCGAGAGACAATGCGCTTTCAAATGTCTCTCGCTCGACTTCTTCCACACCCATCTGACGTAGGGTAATGATGTGCCCCATATCTCGAGCGCGCACCACCAGTTTTAGAGATGGGAAATGCTCCTGGGCCAACTTGGTCAGTGCCAGGTTATCGTCCTGATTATCGATGGCGTTGATCAGCACCACGGCTTGAGCAGCGCCCGCTGCGTGCAGTAAATCGAGGCGGGTGGCATCCCCGTAGAACACCTTCACCCCGAACTTTCGCAGTGTCTCGATGTGGTCGGGATCATGATCCAATACCACGACTTCAAATCCACAAGACATCAGCAGTCGCCCAGCGATCTGCCCGAATCGACCGAAGCCAGCAATGATGACTCGAGGGTTGCTCTGATCAATGGTGTCCGATTCCTTGCTGCCCTGTTTGCTCGAAGACTCCAGATGATTGAGCAAAAGGATCAGCAGTGGCGTTACACACATGGACAGCGCCACCGCCAACGTCAGGCTTTTACCCCAAGGGTCTATCAGGATGCCGGCGACTGTCGCTGCGCCAAATACTACAAAGGCAAACTCACTTCCCTGTCCAAGGAACACCGCCTGCCATGAGCGCTGATCACTTGGTACATTCAGGAGGCGCCCCAGGAGCTTGATCACGAGCAGCTTGATCAGGATAAAGCCCAAGGTCAGAGTGATGACTTTCAGCGGCGAATGGATCAGCGTGCCGAAGTCAATCGACATCCCTACACCGATAAAGAACAGACCCAGCAAAAGTCCTTTGAAGGGTTCGATATCGCTTTCCAGAGCGTGGCGATATTCCGAGCTGGCCAAGAGAACGCCTGCCAGGAAAGCGCCCATGGCCATGGATAAGCCGGCCTCTTCCAACAAGAGCCCGAACCCGAACACCAGGAACAATGCGACGGCACTGAAGATTTCCCTCAAGCCGGAGCGCGCTACAAAGCGAAGGACAGGGCGAGATACGTATTGGCCCAAGAGAACCACTGCGACAATCGCTCCGACGATTTTTGCGATGGACAGGGCCAGCTCTGAACCTGAGGGCGTACCACCATTTGCGGCCAGCAGTGGGATCATGGCCACTAGGGGAATCGCCGCGATGTCCTGGAAAAGCAACACGGCAAAACTGCTGCGACCCACTGCGGTGGAGTTCATGTTTCGCTCGGTCATGGCCTGCATCGCGATAGCAGTCGAGGACAGGCTTAACGTCAGCCCAACCAGCAGCGCAGCCGTCCAGTTCAAGCCGAGTACAGCGAAAAATATTGCGATGGCCGCACCGCATGCCAGCATTTGCAAAGCGCCACCGCCGAACACCATGCGGCGCATGGCCCAAAGGCGCTTGGGGTCGAGTTCAAGACCGATGATGAACAGCATCAACACTACGCCGATTTCAGCAAAGTGCAGGATGGACTCGACATCGGTCACAAGCTTTAAACCCCATGGGCCGATCAGGCAGCCGGCTATCAGGTAGCCTAGAACCGGGCCCAGCCCTAACCGAACGGCGATTGGAACTATCAAGGCAGCTGAGCCCAGGTAGATGAGCATTTCAATCAGATTGTGAGTGTCCATTCATTCTTCCTTCCATGAGGTCAGGCGCTCGCCGTAATGACGGATCTGGGTGAGCAGTGCGGTTTGATCTGCTCTGTAAGCGCCGTGGACTGCGACTGGACTTAACCAATCCATCCCGCAGTAATTCGCCGTTGCTTGTAGGGGCTGAGACAGCACAGCAAAACCTGGGTGGTCGCCGCCTTCAAAATGATCATGCTCTCCACCGGTAGTCACGGCCCACAGCAGTTTTTTGTTTTTCAAAGCGGTCGCGCCCGCGCCGTATGACCAGCCCTGAGTGAAGACCTTATCGATCCACAGCTTCAAGAGAGGTGGGTAGCTATACCAGTACAGAGGGTGCTGCAGAACCAGTAGATCTGCCTGTTCGACGGCGTTCTGCTCAGCTTCAACATCGATATTGAAATCGGGGTAGAGGTCGTAAAGGGAGCGGATTACGACATCAGAATTATTTGCTGCAAACCTGAGCATCAACTTGTTTACGTTGGATTTTTCAGGATACGGATGGGCGTAAATGATCAGAATCACGGATTAGTCCCCACAAACTTGGCGCTCCTTAAGAACGGAAAAAGCCCCGTGTTCGTCGAGCATAACCACACTCAACGAACAGGGAGCTATTGACCTGAAGGTGAAGCCTTACTGGCCGGTTTGCAGCTTCAATACTTCCTGCGCAGTCACAGGTTTGCCAGCAATACCCCAGTCTCCGCTCTTAACCTCTTCGAAGATGACCCAGGTGAGAGCGCGCATGTTTTCTCCCTCTACCGATACCATAGCGTCAGTCACTTTGCGGATGACCTCGGCTTTTTGCTCGTCGGTAAAAACGCCTTCAATGCCTTTAATAGTCACGAGTGGCATGGTGTTCTCCTAAATGTTTGGGATGGGATATCAGGCGTTGGCGGCTGCGTATTCCGGATAATCGGTGTAACCCTTATCAATCGAATCGCTTACACCGTAGTAGGTCGCGCGATCACCTTCGGCCAATGGCCAATCGTTCTGCATACGCTCTACCAGATCAGGGTTAGCAATATAGGCGGTGCCAAAGGCAATCAGGTCTAGCTCGCCTTTGGCCAGCTCAGACTCAGCGATCTCCTTGGTGAAGCCGCCCGCAGCCATCAAGGTGCCCTTGTACGCTTCACGGAATGCTGCGCCGAAACCAGGTGGTGTTTGTGCGGCAAGGATGGTCGGTTGGTAGTTCAGGTGAACAAATGCCAGCTCTCGCTCGTTGAGGGCAGCCGCCATACTCATCCAAGTTTCTTCTTCGCCTTCGTACACACCGAAGTCGTAGAGGCGACCAAACGGAGAGAAACGCACACCGATTTTCGATCCGCCGATTTCAGCAGCAATCGCGTCAATGGTTTCCAGCAGGAAGCGCTGACGGTTCGCGACGGAGCCACCGTACTGGTCTGTCCGAGTATTCAGTGCGCTGCTCAGGAATTGGTCGAAGAGGAAGCCGTTGGCTGCCATGATTTCGATACCGTCAAAGCCGGCGTCCATGGCCATCCGTGCGGACTTCACGAAGTCAGCGATGACGCGCTTTACTTCTTCAGTCTCCAAGGCGCGTGGTGCGCTAGGTTGAACAGGGCCTGATTTGGTAGGTTCGATCCAGGCATACACAGTGGTATCCACTGCAGGCACCGTGCCCGAGGACACAGGCACTATTCCATGTACCGAGACGTGGGACATGCGGCCAACGTGCCAGAGCTGAGCAAAAATTTTCCCACCCTTGGCATGCACCGCGTCAGTCACTTTGCGCCAGCCTGGTAAGTGCACATCCTCGTAAATGCCAGGGGTGTACAGATAGCCGCGAGCCTCATCGGAAATAGGCAGGCCTTCGGTGATCAGCAAACCGGCAGAAGCACGTTGCGCGTAGTAAAGCGCGTTGGATTCATTCGGAATGTTGTTCAAGGTTCGGGTGCGAGTCATGGGGGCCATGACAACGCGGTTTTTCAAAGAAATACCGGCCAGGTTGTAAGGAGTGAACAGCTTATTCATGGTTAATCTCGACGTCGTTGAAGGGGAAGAAAATCGGCGTTTGAGTTAGGACTTGTCGAACGCGTCGAGTACGTGGGTGCTGTAGACCAGCGCGGCACCGGCGTTCATGTTGATGGCCACACCTAGTGCTTCCGCTACCTCTTCACTGGTTACACCGAGCTTCTTTGCCTCAGCTGCGTGGAAGGCAATGCAGCCGTCGCAGCGGGTCGTCACGGCCACTGCAAGGGAGATGAGCTCGCGAGTCTTGGCGTCCAGATGGTTTGTTTTGCTACCGGCAGCACCGAGAGCAGCCATGCCCTTCATGGTTTCAGGAGACAGGCCGGTTAGCTCTACCAAGCGAGCGTTGATGTCTTTGCGGGTTTGCTTCCAATCTTGCATGGGATTCTCACAGGGATGGCGTTGATTGCATGAATTTAAAATCTGCAATAAAGCTACCATCCAGTTGGTAGGCTTTCAACGAGTCTGTGCTGATTTTTAATATCAACGGAATCGAATGGGCAGTTTTGTGCTGATTCTTGAAAAAGAATGCGAGTGGGAAATATCGCTCAGCTAGCTGGAGGCTCATCTGACTGGTTGTCTAGCAACTCAACCACGTCATACCACTGCGTTTTTTGGTGACAACAGCATCATTAATGCGACCAAGCAATTGGAAGTGCGTGGCTGGCTTTCAGTGTGCAAAAAGCTTTTCATGGGTGATTACTACCGAGCTGCGGCGGGCATCGCTGTGAAATGGGCGTTGAGCGATTCAAGATACTGCAACGTAGAAGTCGCGGAATGGTTACCTTCTCCTGAGGTGAGAAGTCCTCTGCTTGGGGTACTGGATCTTGGCAAGCCTAAGCCTTTCGAGCTGAATAGGCTGCAAAAAGTGGAGGCTTGGCTAGGCTCGCAATAGATGAATGAGGTCAGGTTGGTCAGCAAGACAGCCGTTGTAATACGTGCCGAATGAGAGCAATGGATATGCGCAAGAAGTCCCAGTCATGGTTTGTCCCGCTCCTGATTCTTTGTGCCGTTCTGTGGGCAATGGGGAAGAAAGACACTCCTCCTGCCCCAGTACAACCAAGCGCCTTAAGCACGCCAAGTACGCTAGGGTCGATTTCGCCAACTCCGTCCTCAGCTCCGGCCCCCGTCTCTCCGACTGAGCATTTTGTGAGTGCTGATAATCTCAATGTCCGAGATCAACCAGGCGGTAAGGTCGTCTCGAAGCTGAAGCGCGGGGAAAAGGTTCAGGTCTTCGAAACTCGCAACGAATGGGCGCGTATCAGTATTGATGGTCAATCACCGAAGTGGCTTTCGTCAAAAAGCCTGTGCAGTTGGTCGGGTTGCTACATCGTTTCGAAGCCCAAGCCAGTGACCCAACCAGCACAGCCCGCTCGCCAACAAACGCCAGCTTACGGTTCATCGTGCCCGTGTTCCTCTGGAAACGTTTGTATAGGGCCTCGGGGTGGTCGTTACTGCATTACCTCAGGAGGAAACAAGCGCTACGGCGTCTGATCTGCTACTGACCATCAGGTGTGGCTGCAACAATCACTTCGGATGGCAGTCCAAAACGATACATATGCCAACGCTCTGAGGACGTACTGATGAAGGTGTTCATAAGCTCAGTAGTAAGAGGATTCGAGCTGTTCAGAGCCGCCGCCAAAGACGCGGTGGAGACACTGGACATGAAGCCCGTCATGAGCGAGCACTTCGGAGCGCGAACCTATTCCTCGGAGCACGCCTGCCTGACAGAGGTCGACCAGTGCGACGTTTACATCCTGATTCTTGGCGCTAACTACGGCTATGAACCTCAGCCAGGTCTCTCGGTTACGCAGCAAGAATTCCACCAGGCAGTGAGCAAGCGTAAACCGATTTTGGTCTTCATCCAGCAGACTGACTTTGACGAGAAGCAGGCCGTGTTCGTCAACGAGGTGTCTGACTACAAACAAGGTTTTTTCAGAGCCTCATTCTCAGATCCCCAAGAGCTGTTGAAAGCTATTGTCCAGGGCCTGAGTAGAATGGAGAAATCCAAAAGCGCGATTTCTGAGAAAGCCTTTCACGAGCGCATTACAGAGGCATCAAGCTCTCGCTCCTACGGCGGTCACTCTTATGCGCCACAGCTTGAGTTCGCGTTTCTACCACAGCCCGTTGAGCAGCACGCTGTGCACGGAGCGGCCCAACGCCGTGATGAGATTTTCCATAGCTTCCATAATCTGGGCTTGGCGAAGTTCAAGCAAGGTTACGAAGACTGGGATGACAAGTTGTTCACAGGACTGAAGTCCGGAGATACGTCTTGGCGCGTTTTTGACGACGGGCTCGTCCTTTTGGAAACTGACGCAAGTGTGCCAGTCGAGGGGCGTACGGCTGGTCTCTATTTCGTGTCTCCGACTAACCTATCAAAGCTAATTATGTCCTGCTTCGTAAGCGTCCGGGGGACACACCTTTCTGATTGCGCCGGCGTCCTGACTGCACGCGCTCCAGCATGACCCTAAGGACGGTGGCACACGCGGCAGTTCAATTGTAGGATTGACGAAAAATGGTTATGGATATCCATATGAACCTTGCGACGCTAGCGTTATTCCTGCCCGCCTGCTTTGCCCTGAATATGGCGCCTGGGCCTAACAACCTGCTGTCTATCAGCAATGCAACACGCTACGGATACCGCACATCATGCATGGCAGGTGTTGGTCGCTTGCTGGCGTTCGCGGTGATGATTGCGCTGGCTTCGGCAGGCTTGGCCGTAGTGTTACAAACTTCAGAGCTAATCTTCTATGGGATCAAAATAGTTGGCGCGGCATATCTTTTTTACTTGGCATACCAGTTGTGGAGAGCTGCACCGCAAGCGGAAGCTGAGTCAAAAAACGCCCCGATAGGTCTATGCGCGCTGGCAAGGCAGGAATTCCTCGTTGCCGCAGGCAACCCCAAAGCCATCCTGATTTTTACCGCGTTCTTGCCTCAATTCGTCGACCCAACGGCAGACATTGGTTCTCAGTTTACGTTGCTCGGTCTTCTGTTTTTGGTATTGGAGTGGATTGCGATTGGCATCTATGCGTACATCGGATTGCATATGCGACGTTGGTTCGCTCTGCCTCGTGGTAAGCAAATTTTCAACCGTTGCTGCGCTGGCTTGTTGTCGGCTGCCGCCTCGATGCTATTGATGACACGTCGAGCTTGATCCGCAGTAAGCAGATGATGGTAAGTGTCTCCGACTCATCTGCGTGGTGGGATGGGTTGCCACTTATGCGGCAGCAACTGATCAATTTCACTCGCCCGCTGCGTCGGCAGGCGCGTAAGAACGTCCTTCAGATAAGCATACGGATCATGCCCATTAAGCCGCGCAGACTGGATTAAACTCATGATCGCTGCTGCCCGTTTGCCGCTACGCAGCGATCCTGCAAAGAGCCAGTTCTTGCGTCCAAGCGCCCATGGCCGGATCTGGTTCTCTGCCCAGTTGTTGTCTATGGGTACGGCCCCGTCATCAAGGTAGCGCGACAGCGCTGCCCAGCGTTTCAGGCTGTAATCCAGCGCTCTGTTGATGGCTGAACCTTCAGGCACGAGTTCGCGCTGGGCCATCATCCAAGCATTTAGTTTATCCATCACAGGTACGGCTTTCTCTTGCCGAATTCGGTGCCGTAAATCCGGCTCCAGGTCGCGCACTTCACTCTCGATTTCGTAAAGCAACTGGATGTAGCGTAGGGCCTGCTCGGCGAGCATGCTCTTGTTGGTGGCATGTAGTTCGAAGAATTTGCGCCGCGCATGGGCCATGCAGCCGATCTCGGTTACGCCGAGTTCGAAACTGGCCTTGTAGCCGCCAAAATCATCGCAAACCAACTTGCCCTTCCAGCCTTGCAGGAAGTTGCGAGCATGCTCTCCGGCGCGGCTGGGGCTGAAGTCGTAAACCACCGCTGCCAAGTCCGAGAACTGGATGGTGGCGTAGGCCCAGACATAAGAGCGGTGGGTTTTCTTCGCGCCCGGAGCGAGCATCTGTAACGGTGTTTCATCGGCGTGAATGACCTGCTGCCCGAGCACTACGTCGCGCAGCGCATCGACCAGAGGCTGCAATTGGACGCCAGTAACGCCAACCCATTGAGCCAACGTTGAACGTGGAATCGCCAAGCCAGCTCGACCGAAGATCAATTCCTGACGGTAAAGGGGCAGATGGTCAGCGAACTTCGCGATCATGACGTGGGCAAGCAGCCCAGCGGTCGGGATGCCCTTATCAATGACCTACACCGGAACCGGCGCCTGGATCAGTGTTTCACAGTCATCGCAGACCCATTTGCCACGGACATGGCGTTCAACGGTAAACACGCCAGGCGCGTAATCAAGCTTCTCGCTGACATCCTCGCCGATGCGCTTGAGTACGCAGCCACATTGGCAGTGAGTATTGTCCGGTTCGTGATGGATCAATGTGCGTGGAAACTCTGCCGGTAATGCCGTGCGCTTGGGCTTTTGCTTTTTATCGGTCGCCGTTGGCGCTGTTTGCAAGGCTTGAAGCTCTGCTTCAATTGCCGCGATATCGGTATCGATCAGGTCATCTAGCAGACTGGCCTGCTCAGGATTCATCTGCTCGCTGCGCTTGGCAAACTTCAATCGTTTGAGCTGCGCGATCTCGTGAGTCAGTTTCTCGATGACCGTTTGATCACGGTTGATTTTCTTGCCCATGGTGTCGACTTGCGACAGCAACTGCGCTGCCAAAGCACGCAGTTGGTCGGGGGACATTTGATCGAGATTGGGCGAAGAAGTCATGCCCCGGATTTTTCCAGAGCAGGCGGTTCGCGGCGATAGACCGATAGGCTAATGGCAGCCGTTAAAGCAGTGTGATCGCGCCGCCGGAGCCCGCGCGTTGCCAGGGCAGCCCTACTACCAGGGCTTGGAGTTGCTCGGAATCCAACTGCATTTCAGATCCATGGCGAATACCTGGCCAGTGGAACTTCCCCTGGCTCAGCCGACGAGCAGCCAGCCAGACCCCGAAGCCGTCATGCACCAGAACTTTCATGCGAGTGGCGCGACGGTTGGCGAATAGATAGGCACAGTGTGGCTTCGCCGCACCGAACACCGCGATCACTCTGGCCAAAGCAGTCTCGGTACCTGCTCGCATGTCCATCGGCTCGGTGGCGAGCCAGATGGAGTCGATCCGGATCATCTCAGCAGATCTCGAAGAAAGGTCGCGCAGGCAGCAGCATTTTCCGTTGGCCAGTTCACTTTGACGGTGCCACGTGTGTGCTGAATCTCAACGCAGATATTCGGCGATGCAGCTTGCGAATTTGCTCCAGCCAGCTGCATGGGCAACGGAATGAAAGCAGGTTGCAGCGCCGTATTTTGCTGCGTGTGTAACCGAATCCATTTGTGGACGAGGTTTGCGTTGAGGCTATGGCTGAGCGCGATGCTGGCAATCGAAACGCCTGGCTGGGCACACTCTTGAATGACCTGGGCTTTGAAGGACTTGGAATAGGAACGGCGTGTTGGCTGCATGAAATACCCACTTAAAAGGCTAGAATTGGTGCCCACTTAAATCTAAGTGCACACCATGTCTTGGCTTTGCGGGGCTTGGTAGGTGACTTGGCCGGACGGATACGGCCACTCATGAATCCACTCCAGAACGGCAACCGCTCATGTTCGCCCAAAAAGCGCGTGCGAAGGTTTTGGGTTGAAGCGATGCACAGCGCCGAACAGATGAAGGCCAGAGCGTTGAGTATCATTGCCCATATAGGCCCCACCCAAACGAATAACGCCGGTCCCAGGGACGCTGCAAGAACTGAAATTCCAGTCAGGGATAACATCGCCTTCGCAGAAGCTTCCACCCGCCGATCAGATGGAATGACAATCTGCATGATGGCTTGACGAGAAGGATTGAAAAATTGTGCTGCGACACTGTTAATGAACAGCAAGATCGCTCGAAAACAGCTGATGGGTATGGGTGAGTTGCGCTCTTAACTCGGGAGAGCGGGCGAAAACGCCCTCCCTGTATGAGGTATCGTTCGATTTTCAGCGGATAACGCTGTTTGCCGGGTGAATTTTCGACTTTCCGCTGGTTTGCGGCAACTTGATCGGAGAATCCTTAAAAGCCATAAAACCCGGAGAATGATCCTATACTATGCTCGCTTGGCTGGCCTTTTGCCGGATGTCGATAGGGAACCGCTCGTTCAGGGCGCATGGAGGCAATAATGCATACATCATCTCCCAGGCACAGTCCTTGTGCGCTCGTTTCGCATTCATCGTGTCTTTTTCCCCGCCTTATGGTGCGCGAACAGCTTTTTTCATTGCAGTCAGGGGGGATCTTTCAGGAGCGCTCCATGGCTTGCGTGATGCAGAGATAAACCCAATGGGCAACATGATCTGGGGGGCTCTAGGACTATTGCCGTTACTGGCATTGTTCTTTCTGTCCTGGAGTGAACTGCCGAAGTTTCAGGGCAAACCGCCGGTGAGATGGAGGGTATGGACCAGCCATGTGCTGTCGGTGTTGGTGTTGGTGGAGTTAGCTGTGTTGTTGCTGCTTTTCTATTTCCAATAATCGAGAGGTCGTCATGGCTGGCAACATTTTTGAGTTGAAAACCGAGACCCCCAACCAGCCCGTAGTGGTCGATGCCTCTTGGTATCAACAGGGGCAGACGATGATCGAAGGGTTGGTGGCGAACGGTGAGATAAGGTTAGTGCGGATTATCATTTTTTCGTTCAGTAAGCCCTGAGCGCTCAAGATACTTGCGAAGTAGAGGTGATAATCGAGCAGTGTTGTACTTTTGTAGCCAGGCCTCAATATTTTTCACGTTCTTTGGCAGATCCTTCCGTAGCTTGAGCGCAATGCTTCTATTTGCCAAGTGACATGAGCTCAAGAACTCTTGGGTCGTAACTGCCGAGCTCAATCATCGAGGGTAGACTCAGGGCATATGCATGTTGCTCATGTTCTGACTCTGGTAGGCAGGCCTTAGTAATTTTTAACCCTAGAGAGAAATATTTTACAAGTTAAAAAGTAATATTGCTGCTGATGTTTTTTTGTCTCGTGGCTAGCTGCTCTGTCCACGCTTCGGGTTTTAGTGCTGCTATCGGAATTATCCTCCTTCCCGGAGAAGTCAGGGTTAGTGGTAAGCTTGACTAGGTACTTATCAATAAGGTATCGGTGCGATTTTCCGGACATCCACTGGAAAGCATCATAAACTAATGGACGAATACCGATATAGTCACACCATTTTGAATTCACCTCGGCTTCGATGTGGAAGATTGAATCGAGCCTGCGCGCAATGTCATCGAATTGCTCATAAAAATTCTGGTCTTCGAAGTCAATTTCATCAGGTGGGGTCGTGGAACGGCTAGAGTTCGGAAAGCTTTTAAGGATCCATGTATAAGGATTTTCTTGGATTTGTAGGTAGAGCTGATTTTTAAGCAGAGGATCTACATAGGGATTCTGGCGGAGAAGTTCCAGAGGAATCGAAAGCTGATTTTGATATCGGAAAGCTTCTCTTCAAAGAGGAGTCTATGCTGCGGACTTATTTGGGCCGTATCCAGGAGCCGATCAAAGTGCTTTTGATCGGATACGTATAGGTGCCTGAGATAACAAATGGTAGTGTAAAGGGAATTAGGGGCGATTCAGTGGATCTACTGATCCGAATACGAAGTTAAGTCTTGTCTCGACCTGAATTAACACCAGCCCTGAAAAGGTCGGCGACTCACGCTCTTCGCGAGCAAGCTCGGCGCTCACAGATAATCCGTTGGCGTTGATGAATAATAAGACATACGCCGCGATATGACGCTAACCATCACACCAAACCCACGTAGACTCGCCATTCCTCAAACAGGATTTTTCTCATGCCGATGTCGAGTATCAACCCTCTGGGTTCATCGCCTGTGGTGCGTTCGGTGGCTATGTTGATCGGACTGCTGCTGTCTCCGCTGGTCAACGCTGCCGATGCGCGGCAGGCTTACGGCGAGATGGACGCGGCGGCGTTTGATAAAGCTGCTCGCAAGACCTATGCCTTGCAGGACTTTTCCGACCAATACCGCGCCACGGTGGAAGTGGCGGTCACGGACGAGACTTTTCGCCCCGGTGTGATCAACGTCTACGGCAAGGGCAGTGACAAGCCGCTGATTCGCGTGCAGTCCGACGAGTTGGTGCTCGACACCGATGCGAAGACCGGCAAGGTCAAAGCCAACGTGCAAGAGCTGCCGTATGGCGAGCAGAACGTACTGATCTACAAGGATTTCAACTTCGACGGCATCAAGGATCTGGCCCTTATGGACGGCCAGAACAGCTGTTATCACGGGCCGTCGTTTCAGGTGTTTCTCGGCACGGCGAATGGTTTCAAACACAGCGATTCATTCACCCGGCTTGCGCAAGACAACTGCGGAATGTTCGGGGTGGACGAGAAAAAACGCGAAATCAGCACCATGACCAAAGACGGTTGCTGTTGGCACCAGATGGCGACGTACAGCATTCGAAACGGGGAGCCGTTTCTGGAGACCGAGACGGTCGTCGATCATACCGGCGGCTCGGGTCTGCCTACCGAAACGGTCAGCGTGAACAAGAATGGCAAGAGGGTCAGCACGACTGGCATCGTGTGGGGGGAGGATGATCAGCGTGAGATTCTGCTGTCCTTCAAGCTGGCGCCGTCTGCCAAGCGGATCATCCTGTTCCGCTCAGGCACGGGGGGGGCGGTCTATTACGCTGCGGTCGATAACAAGGACCAGGTCGGGTTGCTTTACCCGCAGGCAGACACCGAACGCTTTGAATACGACGCTGCGACTCATGCCCTGAGCTTTGTGCGCGGTGATACCACTTACCGCATTCTGGGCGACGCGAAAGGCGCGCCCAAGAGCATGCAGGTGGTGGCGCGTGGCAAGACCACTGAGCTGAAACTGCTTGCCGAGCCCGCGAACGGATCCCTCGACAAGGTCGCTGACGCCATCAAGGCCAGCGCCGGTTAACGTCAGCCCCTGTACCGGATCGCCTCCACAAACGCGGTGAAGGCGGGGGATGCCTGGCGGCGATTGGGGTAGTACAGGTGGAAGCCTTCGAAGTACGGGCTCCAGTCCGTAAGCACCTCCTTTAGGCGTCCGCTGGCCAGATGCGGCCTGGCGAGAAAGTCCGGCACGTAGGCCAGGCCGACGCCGTCGAGCACGGCGTTCATGACGTGGATCATGCTGTTGGAGGTGAATTGGCCGTTGACCCGCGTGTTCAGTTTGCGACCGTCCTTTTCGAACTCCCACGCATAGCAGTTGCCGTTCGGTGAATGGCGGATGTTGATGCAGGTGTGTTGTGTCAGGTCCTGAGGTATCAGCGGCGCGGCATGTTTTTCGAAATATTCGGGCGTGCCCACGACGGACAGACGCCAGTCCGGGCCGAGGCGTACCGCGATCATGTCCTTGCTGATTGACTCCCCGAGACGTATCCCCGCATCGAAGCGCTCGCTGACGATGTTGGTGAAGCCGTAATCAATGCAGACCTCGACCTGGATGTCGGGGTATTGCGCCAGAAAACCCGCCAGCATTGGACGAATGATGTTTTCGGCTGCGTCATCCGAGCAGGTGACGCGGATCGTGCCGGCCGGTTTGTCGCGCATCTCGCCCAGCGCCGCCACCTCTGTGGCGATCTGGTCCAGCAGCGGCCCGATGGTGTTCATCAGTTTTTCGCCCGCTTCGGTTGGCGCTACGTTGCGCGTGGTACGCGCCAGCAAGCGGACGCCCATCCTTTCTTCAAGCCCCCGAATGGTATGGCTCAATGCCGACGCGGTGACGCCAAGCTTTACGGCTGCCTTGGTAAAACTCTGATCCCGCGCAACGGCGAGGAAGGCTTGCAGGTCGTTCATTCGGGGTGTGCTCATTGCTGAGTTTCTCTCACAATCGCATGGAAATTGCGGCGTCTAATCATCCTAATCCCTTTGTCCTAACCTGTGCTTCACATTTTTACCGTCGTCAGGCCGAACGTTCTGACGGCAGTGTTCAAGCAGGTCAGGGGTGCATGAAAACATTTGAATCAACAATAGAGCACACAGCGGCTGCGGCCCATCCGCCCGCATGGGGTGCGGTCTTTTCGATGGCGCTGTGCGTGGTCGTGCTGATCGCCTCGGAGTTCATGCCGGTCAGCCTGCTGACGCCCATCGCGCAGGATCTGGGCATCAGTCAGGGGCAGGCGGGCCAGGCCATTTCCATTTCCGGTTTCTTCGCGGTGCTGACCAGTCTGCTCAATACGCCGCTGACAGGGCGTTTTGATCGCAAAAAGGTACTGCTGGGTTTCAGCCTTCTGCTGCTGTTGTCGGGCGTTACGGTGACGTTTGCGCCCAACGGCGTGGTGTTCATGACCGGGCGTGCGCTGTTGGGCGTCGCCATCGGCGGCTTCTGGTCGATGTCGACGGCCACGGTCATGCGACTGGTGCCCAAAGACTCGGTTGCCAAGGGGTTGGCGCTGATCAATGGCGGTAACGCGCTGGCTGCGACCGTCGCCGCGCCGCTGGGCAGTTTTCTGGGGCAGTACATCGGCTGGCGCGGGGCGTTCTTTCTGGTGATCCCGCTCGCGGTGCTGGCCTTCGCGTGGCAATGGTTGAGCATCCCGGCGCTGAGCAGCGCGCAGAACACCCGGGCGACCAATCCTTTCAAGCTGCTGCGCAACCCGCAGGTGGCCGTCGGCATGCTCGCGATCATGTTGCTGTTTATGGGGCAGTTTGCAGTCTTCACCTACTTGCGTCCGTTTCTGGAAAGCGTCACCGGCGTGAGCGTAACCACCTTGTCGCTGATGTTGCTGCTGCTGGGCCTCTGTGGTCTGGCCGGGACCTGGATGATCGGAGGTCTGCTGCAAAAACGCATTTACGCCTACCTGATCGCGATCCCGCTGGCGATGGCCGTGCTGGCTGCGTTGCTGATTGCGCTGGGGCATTCACCTGTGGCCGTTGCCATCGTGCTCGGTGTCTGGGGGCTGGTTGCAACGCCCGCACCAGTGGCCTGGGGCCTGTGGCTCAGCCGCACGCTGCCCGACGACGCCGAAGCCGGCGGCGGGCTGATGGTCGCGACCATTCAAATGGCGATCACCGTCGGGGCTGGCGCGGGTGGCGAGTTGTTCGACCATCTGGGTTGGTGGAGCCCGTTCGTATTTGGCGCTGTGGTGTTGTCAGGTTCGGCAGTCTTTGCCTGGGCCGCGATGCGCAATGCCCGATTCAGTGAATGAAGCAATACAGAACCTTTGTTTATCACTCGATTCAGGAAAGACCGCGATGAAGAGATTTCTATTAATGCTTGGGCTTTTAGTGGGCTCATACTCGGCAGTAGGAGCAGACATGTCCAACGGTGCAGACAACTTCTACAAGAGCGACAAGCTCATTCAGCAGAAGGTCACGTTCAACAATCAGTACAAGATGAGGGTGGCCGGGAATCTGTTCATTCCCAAAGGCTGGGACCCCGACAACAAGGCCCCGGCGATTATCGTCGGTCACCCGATGGGCGCAGTGAAAGAGCAGAGCGCCAACCTGTATGCGCAGAAACTGGCGGAACAGGGTTTCGTGACCCTGTCCCTCGACCTGTCCTTCTGGGGCGAAAGTGAAGGCCGACCACGCAACGCGGTATCGCCGGACATCTACGCCGAAGACTTCAGCGCCGCAGTGGACTTCCTCGGCACCCAGACCTTTGTCGACAAGAACCGCATCGGTGTACTGGGTATCTGCGGCAGCGGCAGTTTCGTGATCAGCGCTGCCAAGATCGACCCGCGCATGAAAGCCATCGCCACGGTCAGCATGTACGACATGGGCGCGGCCAACCGTGACGGGCTCAAGCACTCGCAGACGCTGGAACAAAGAAAGAAAATCATCGCCGAAGCAGCGGCTCAGCGTGACGTGGAATTTGCAGGCGGCGAAACCAGGTACACCAGCGGCACCGTGCACGAAATCACTGAAAAATCGCATCCTATCGAGCGCGAGTTCTACGATTTCTACCGCACACCGCGTGGCGAATTCACGCCTGAAGGCCAGTCGCCCAAACTGACCACGCACCCGACGCTGACCAGCAACGTCAAGTTCATGAACTTCTACCCGTTCAATGACATTGCCACGATCTCGCCGCGTCCGATGCTGTTCATCGCAGGCTCCGAAGCGCACTCGCTCGAATTCAGCGAAGAGGCGTACAAGCTGGCCGGTGAACCCAAGCAACTGGTGATTGTGCCGGGCGCCGGTCACGTCGATCTGTACGATCGGGTCAAATTGATCCCGTTCGACAAACTGACCGACTTCTTCAGGAAGAGTCTGAAGTAACCATCGCGATGCACAGAAAAAGCCCTGTTGAAAAACAGGGCTTTTGCGTTCAGTCCTTGATCCGTTCGAACCTGACGTTCAGCGGACCTGGCTGGCGGATCAGGTCCAGATCCGATTCGAGCGTGCCAAGCCTGATCAGCCCGGGCGAATACTTGAAGCCTTTGTGGAAGATCGCGATATTGCCCCAGGGCGCGTAATAGGCGAAGTCGCCAGCGACCGGCGTGACGCCGGGCGCGGCGCCCTCAGTGCTCAGTTTGCGGGGCAGTACGTTGATCTTCTCGGTCGAGGCATAGTCTTCCAGGGTGACATCGAGTGGCAGCAGGGCGATGAAGTCCCTGGAGGTCCGATTGTCTTCAAGCTTGAATGTCAGGGTCTTGCCATTGGCGAGCATTGCAATGCGCATGGGGTGTTCTCGGGTCGCGTTCCGGTTCGTTTCAGCAAGGGCCGAATGCGGCATCAGCGCAGGCAGCGCGCCGATACACAACAGGGCAGTCAGCAGTTTTTCAGAGCAGCAGGTGCGCAGTGTTTTTCGAGGCATCGGGTTTACGCCTGTGACGACTGAAGCGTGAGCAACGGGAGTGGTGCCAAGCATAGGTCACTCGTCGTCGTTCATTACCTGGCTGGCCTTGCATGTGGATGTGAGCGTTGCTCAGTAATCGGCCCTCTCCGGAAAATCCTTGACGCGCCGTCCACCCCTGTGGACATCCCCGCCTGCAACCCGCTATGGTCGCGCCCTTCAAAAAAGGGGCAAGCATGGGCTATCTACTTATCGTCACGCTGATCCAGGCGTTTTCTTTCAGCCTGATCGGCGTTTATCTGGCAGGCCATGTCGACAGTTATTTCGCGGTGCTGATCCGCGTCGTGCTGGCCGGGCTGGTGTTCATTCCGTTGACCCGCTGGCGACAGGTCGAGCCGGGCTTCATGCGCGGCATGCTGCTGATCGGTGCGCTGCAGTTCGGCATCACTTACGTCTGTCTGTACCTGAGCTTCAAGGTGCTGACGGTGCCGGAAGTGTTGCTGTTCACCATCCTTACGCCTTTGCACGTGACGCTGATCGAGGACGCCCTGAACCGACGTTTCAACCCGTGGGCCTTGCTGGCCGCACTGGTTGCGGTGCTGGGTGCTGGCGTCATTCGTTATGACGGTCTGGATGGCGACTTCCTGGGCGGTTTCCTGCTGCTGCAACTGGCCAACTTCACTTACGCCGCCGGGCAGGTGTTGTACAGGCGCCTGGTGGTGCGGTACCCCAGCGACCTGCCGCACTATCGCCGCTTCGGCTATTTCTATCTGGGCGCGCTGGCGGTGGTGCTGCCTGCGTTTATCGCTTTCGGCAACCCGCAACGTCTGCCCGAAGACCCGACCCAGTGGAGCGTGTTGCTGTTCCTCGGTCTGTGTTCGACTGCGCTGGGCATGTACTGGTGGAACAAGGGCGCCTGCATGGTTTCCGGTGCCACACTGGCGGTGTTCAACGTGTTGCACGTGCCGGTCGGACTGCTGATCAACCTGTTGATCTGGAACCAGCACGAGCCCTTGAGCCGATTGTTGATCGGCGGCGTGCTGATTCTGGTGTCGCTATGGATCAGTCGATTGGGGTCGCGGCGCGAGTCACTGGCCGTTTCCAGCGGCCAATGAGGCGTCTTAACTCAGCGGCGCTCTTAGACTGGCTCTGAGCCCGCCACCCGTCCGGTTCTGCAGGTTGACGCCGCCATCCAGTAACAGCGCAACCTTCTGCACGATAGCCAACCCAAGCCCCACGCCCTGATCGCTGTCACGGCTGTAGAAGGGTTCGAACAAGCGCTCCCGCTCCTGTTCATCAATGCCGGGTCCCTGATCGTCGACGGTCAATTCAAAGTGATGGGCTGTAAATGACAGGCCAACGGTGACCTGTCCACCTTTGGGTGAGAAGTTGACGGCATTGGTGATGAGATTCTGCAGGGCGATGTCGAGTGCGGCGAAATCCACGTTCGCCTCGTGCATGCTTTCGCTGCAGTCGAACGACAGTTCCAGTCCTTTGTTCAGCACCCACGGCGTCAACTGAACCAGGCTGTCGCGCACCGCGCTCACCAATTCCACGGGCGCTCTGCCTGCCTGTGACGGGTCGGGCTCCAGGCGCGCAATGGTCAGCAACTGATTGACCAGCCGCGTGGTGCGATCGACGCCGATGATCAGGTAGCCCAGTGATTCCCGGCGCTGTTCTTCGTTGTGCGCTTCCAACACGTTCTGCGCATGCACCCTGAGCACCGCGAGCGGTGTGCGCATCTCGTGGGCCGCGTCGGCAATGAAGCGGCGTTCGCGTTTGAGCAGCTCCTGGATCTGTCCCAGCATGCGGTTCAACGCCGCTTGCATGGGTTCCAGTTCGCTTGGCAGCGGTGCCAGATCAAGCGGCTGCAACGACCCTGCATGGCGCTCCCTGAGCGTACGGGCAAAGTTGGCCAAGGGCTTCAGGCCCCAACTGATGGCCAGCCATATGGCCAGCACCAGCAGCAGGCTGCCGATCAGGTTGGGCAGCACGGTGTGACGAACGATCCGGTTGACCAGGTCCGAGCGCACATCGTCACGTTCGCCCACCCAGATGAGCAGACCGTTGTGGGCATCCTTGAGCACGAAGGCACGCCAGTGGTGCTGGTTCAGGTCGGGAAAGTCGCTGAAACCGGCGCTCTCCGGCGGATGGGTAAAGGTTGGAGCGCTGGCGGTACGCACCAGTGAACGGCCGTCCCTGTCCCACACCTGAAAGGCAATCTTGCTTTCGTAAGGATGACCATCAATGCGTGGTTCGGCCTGAGCCAGCGCCAGATTGAACGCCTCATAGAGTTGTGCATGTTCCTTGCGCTCCAGCGGCATGCGCATGACGCCCTCCAGCAAGCGCGCATTCTGTGCCAGTTGAGCGTCGTAGATTTCGGCGATTTCATGGTTGCTGTCGTGCACGTTGAACAGCGTCAGGACCAGCAGACCGGCCAGCAGCAGGCCGATGATGAGCGTGAGGGTACGGCGGCGGATCGACTTCAAGAACGCTCCTCCACCAGATACCCGACGCCACGGATCGTGCGGATCATGTCGCTGGAAAACTTCTTGCGCAAGTGGTGGATATGCACTTCAAGGGTGTTGCTCTCGGCCCCTTCGTTCCAGCCGTAAAGCAGCTGCATCAGCCGCTCGCGGGTCATGACCCTGCCCGGTGGCGAGAGCAGTTCGTAAAGCAACTGGTATTCCTTGGGGGTGAGTGCAACGGGCTCGCCGCGATAGCTGACCTGCTGGGTACCGGGATCCAGACTGATGCCCGCATGCTCGATCAACACCTTGGCGCGTCCGGCACTGCGGCGCAGCAGGGCGCGCAGGCGGGCCTTGAGTTCCGAGACGTCGAAAGGCTTGACCAGATAATCGTCTGCTCCGGTGTCCAGCCCGGTGATGCGGTCTTCAGTGGAGTCCCGTGCGGTCAGGATCATGACCGGCAACGTTGAGCCGCTGTGACGCAGCCGCCGCAATACCTCGAAACCGTCCAGCCTCGGCAGGCCGAGGTCGAGAATCGCCAGATCGAACGTTTCACTGAGCAGTGCATGCAGCGCGCTGCTGCCGTCACGAATCCAGTCGACGGTATAACCCTCACGGCTCAATGCCTGATGGATACCTTCGCCCAGAGCAATGTCATCTTCGATAAGCAACAGGCGCATGTTCGCTCCGTCAGTCGAGCTTCTTGTTGACATCGACCAACAGGGTCTGGATGTCTTTTCTGCGTGACGCGTCTGCCAGCTCACGGCCGGGGCGGGGTGGCGCATTCAAGGCTTTGCTCAAGGCATCGCGGGCTTCGGCGTACTTGCCCTGACGGTACTGGTGATCGCCCCAGAAGTAGAGCGGGTCGATGCCGTCCGGGTTGATCTTCAATGCCTTCTGCAACAATTCGCCGGCCTTGTCCGAATCACCGAAAGCCAGCGGCCAGCCCGGCACGCGGTCGTAGAGCACCGCAAGGCTGGTGTAGGCCGAGCCTTGCAGGGCGGTGGGGTCAATGCTCAGGGCTTTTTCCAGATCGGCCTTGGCCAGTTTGGCTTTTTCCAGTGCGCCAAGGCCCGGACCCTGGGCGCTGGCCCAACTGCTGTTGACAATCCCGGACCAGATCCAGGCCTCGGCTGCAGTTGGGCGGTCCTTGACGAAGGCGGTGGATTGCATTGCCAGCTTCTCGAACGCCGCGACACGTTGATCCTTGGGCAGGTCGTACTGAATGCGGCGCCAGTCCTGCTGAATGGTATCCAGGCGTTTCTGGTCAGGTGCATCCAGTGCTGCCCAGACAGGCAGGCTGATCAGGCCGACGAAGGCCAACACGATTCTTTTCATAAGGTCTGTTTCTCTTCCGGGTGAGTACTGCTCAGACGACGAATCAAGGGTAGGTGTTTACGCAGGCCGCGGTCGACCAGCATGGGTAAAAGGTTGTTGAGACCGACAAAAAAGCGTTCCGGCCAGCCCAGGTACACATCACGCCGGTCACCGGCAATGGCATGCACCACTGCTTGTGCCACATACGCCGGATCATCGACACCGGATTTCAGCGCCTCGTTCAATGCCTGCGCAGCCGGGCTGTTCATCGTGGTGTGTGTGGCTCTTGGCGCAACGTACAGGACGCTGACACGGGTGTCCGCCAGTTCCCGCCGCAGCGCTTCGGAAAATCCCCGCAGGGCAAATTTGCTTGCGCAATAAGTGGCATAACCCGCGTGGCCGATGGAGCCGTACGTTGAGCCGACATTCACGACCATGGCCTGTTCGGCGTTCCTGAGCAGCGGCAACATCGCACGGGTCAGCAGAATCGGTGCGTGCAGATTGATCATCAGCATAGCGTTGATGTCGTCAGCCGAAAGCTGTTCCAGCATCGCGAAGTGATTGGCGCCGGCCGCATTGATCAGCAGGTTCACGCCCGCCGTTGCCTGCGCCCTGGCCATCACCTGTTGGCGGCCTTCCTCGCTGCACAGATCGGCTTCGACCCAGTGCAGGTTTTCTGGGTACGCGGCGAGGAGCGAGCGCAAGGGCTGCCCATTGCGCGACACCGCGAGCACTTGGGCGCCATGGCTGCACAGCGCCTCGGCAATCGCCAGGCCGATTCCGCCACTGGCACCGGTCAGCACGACGCGGGTATCAGACAGTCGCATGAGCGCGTTCCTTGTGATTGTGCGCCAGAACGCCTGGCAGCTCGCGGAACATGTCGGTGTAGAGGCGATAGACGATCTTGGAGGTGTGGATCACGGCGGCCTGATCCTGAGGATCGTCCAGGCGGTCCATCAGCGCGCGGAAGGTTTCCATGTGGCCGACGTCCAGACTGCCATGTGAACTCAGGTAGCTGAATGCGGCGGCGGGCAGTTCCAGATGTTCACGAATGCTGTCGGCGGCATGGGTCGCCAGCGCGATACTGGTGCCTTCCAGCACGTTGACCATGCCGAACAGGCCGACCGGATTGCCACGGGCGATCAGGTCGTAAAGGTAGGCGATCATCAGCTCGATGGGCATGGCAGGCGACCCGTCGCGTACAGCATCCGCATTGCCACCGCAGGCGCGCAGGTCGTCGAGGATCCAGCGTTCGTGGCCGTACTCATCCTCGATGTACTCACACACCGCCGCGCGCAGCCACTCCAGTCGGGAGGGCAGCCGGGCACCGCAGGCCATCATCAGCGGCACGGTGTGACGTACGTGGTAATAGGCCTGGGACAGAAAGGCCCGGTAGCTCTCCACACTGACCTGGCCTTGCAGTGCCTGACGGATAATCGGCAGGTTGAACAGCGTTTCGCGTTCCTGCTGCGTGGCGTCTTGCAGGGTCTGGAAAAAACTCATGATGAAATACCTTCGGCTGGGTTCGACGAAATGAACAGGGAGCGGTAGTGATCGAGAATGGCGTCGCGACGTGGCCGGCCATTGGCGGTCGCCAGGCCGTTGGCCGGGCTGAACGGCTGTGAGAGCCGGGTCCAGTCGCGTACGCGGGCATAATCCGGCAGTTGCTGGTTGGCCTGAGCCACGGCCTCGGCGAGTTGAAGGTCGGTGATGTCCGGACGCTGCGGCCACAGCAGCGCATGGTTGTGCGCCATGGCCTCGCCGTAGACGAACGCCTGAGCGATGCGCCCGCTCTGGGTGAGTTCGGCCTCGACCCATTCCGGGTTGACGTTGCGCCCGAAGCTGGTGACGAACTGATGCTTCTTTCGGCCCTTCAGGTACAGGTAGCCATCGGCGTCGAACTCACCCAGATCGCCGGTCGGCCACCACGCACCGGCAGGTGCCGGGTCGCCCAGATAGCCCAGCATGGGAACCTTGCCGATCAACACTTCGCCATCGTTGGCCAGACTTACCTGAACATGAGGCAGTGGCTTGCCGACGCTGCCGATGCGCTGCAGGCCGGGGCGATTCAGCGCTATGACCGAGGCGCACTCCGACAGGCCATAGCCTTCGAAAACCGGAAGGCTCACAGCCTGCGCACGTACCAGCAGTTCGCGACTGACGCGCGCGCCACCGACGGCCACGAAGCGCAGCGTCGAGGCATCGAACACGCCCATCTCGCAGGCCGTGACCAGTAACAGCAGCAATTGCGGAACCAGAATCATGCTATCGGCACGCTGCTGGTTCAGGCACGTCAGCAGGCGCTGGGTATCGATGCCGCTGGCGCCTTGAATGCCAAGTGTCTGCTGACTCGGCACGCTGACCTTGGCCCCTGCATACAGCGCCGCGTAACCACCGATGTTTTCCAGCAGGATTGCCAGCGGCAACAGGGTCAAGTGATGCGTCGGTTGCAACGGGCGGCTGGCTTCGTACAGCTCGCGGGCAACGGTCAGCACACTGTCGGCGCTCAGACAAACGCCCTTGGGCGTACCGGTCGTGCCCGATGTGAACGTCAGCTTGGCCGTGCCTGGTGGCATCTTCGACTCTGCGCTGAAGGTGCGACGCCAGAATAGCGTGCCGGTTTCAGCGTGAGCCTGGTAGTGCGCCGCTTGAAGTTGCGCATGGTGCGCAGGGTCCGCGATGACCAGATCGGCCTGGCTCTGCTCCAGGCAGTGCAGTTGCTGGCTGATGCTGAAAAACGGCGGCAGGGCGACGCAGCTCAAGCCTTCGAACAGAATGGCCAGGTCCCACAGTAACGCGTCAGGGCTGTTGCCCAGCAGCAGTGCAACCACGCGGGTGCCTGCCTGTTGCAGGTGTAGGCGGCGCTGCTGGATCTCGACGAGCAATGCACCGTAACCCACATCTGTCGTGTCGCCTTTTAGCGCTATCTGGTCGGGCTGTTCATGGGCGAACCTTGCCAGTCTGTTCCAGAACATTTCGCTCTCATGCGACATGGCAACGTTCCTCCAGCGTCAGCGGCAAACCGAAGCGCTCGAACACACCGGTATGACTCAGGTGCCGAAAGCCCGCGCCGATGTCACCGACATGCACGCTGGGCTGGGTCTGGTAGTAATTGCCCCACGAATGGCGTTCGTCACCCAGGCGCAGCGGATCGGCCGGGCCCAGCGTGACCGGGCGCAGGCCGAGCCGGTTGAAGCTGTTGACCAGTGCGGTGTTGCCGGTGAACGCCACCCACTCAAGCCCGCATACCGCCAGCAGCCAGGTCACGGTGATGATGCTCAGCCGTGCGCTGCCCAGCGAACTGGCGGCCAGGTTGCCGACTTCGACAATCGCCTGTCGCTCGACCGGACGCCCGGCAGCTAAACGGACCTGCTGCTCGATGGGGTCATCCAGATAACGCTCCAGAAACAACTCTGCGCCGGATGCCAGACGAGCCCCCGCCACGGCACACAGCGTTCCGCTGCCATCGCTGAGCCCGAACAGCTCGGGCATGAATTGCCTGACGTTTGCGCCGTGAACGTTCTGAAAGCGGTTCTGAATAAAGGCTTCGAAGGCACTTCGTCGAGGGGCGTCGGTTGGTGCGTGAGAAAGGGTCAGTGGTGCAGCGCCAGAACTGCCGAAGTGCAGCGGCAGGCAAATGTTCCAGTCGATATCAGGCATTGGTGAGTTCCCAGTCAGCGAGTGAGGGGGAGTATCCGAGCGGTTTCTTAACGGAATCTGAAGGTCGCGGGGAAAACTGTGACCTGTGTCCCGAAATCGCCGGAATGCCTTGTGCCGCCAGTGTTTGTTTCGGTTCGAGGCCCATGTTTCACGTCCTCTTCGCCAAACAAAATCAGCCGTTGGTGGTAAAGAAACTCGGCCCCGGCGCTCGAAACCGTTACGCTATGCAGCTGTATTTTTGTTTTTCGTCGAGGTAGCACCCGTGTTTTCCGAATTCGCCCTGCACGAACGCCTGCTTAAAGCTGTGGCCGAGCTTAAATTTGTCGAGCCTACGCCCGTGCAGGCAGCGGCCATTCCGCTGGCATTGCAAGGGCGCGACCTGCGGGTGACTGCGCAAACCGGTAGCGGCAAGACAGCCGCTTTCGTCCTGCCGATCCTCAATCGCCTGATCGGCCCGGCCAAGGTTCGCGTGGACATCCGCGCCGTCATCCTGCTGCCGACCCGCGAGCTGGCCCAGCAGACGTTGAAGGAAGTCGAGCGCTTCTCGCAGTTCACCTTCGTCAAGGCGGGTCTGGTCACCGGCGGTGAGGACTTCAAGGCCCAGGCCGCGATGCTGCGCAAGGTGCCTGACATTCTGATCGGCACGCCGGGCCGTCTGCTGGAACAACTGAACGCAGGCAACCTGGACCTCAAGCACGTCGAAGTGCTGGTGCTGGACGAAGCCGACCGCATGCTGGACATGGGCTTCTCCGAAGACGTCGAGCGTCTGGCCGGTGAATGCGCCGGTCGCGAGCAGACCATGCTGTTCTCCGCCACCACTGGCGGTGCGGGCCTGCGCGAGATGATCCGCAAGGTCCTGAAGGACCCGCAGCACCTGCAACTGAACAACGTCAGCGAACTGGCTTCCGGCACGCGCCACCAGATCATCATGGCTGACCATAACGTGCACAAAGAGCAGGTCCTGAACTGGTTGCTGACCAACGAGACCTACCAGAAAGCGATCATCTTCACCAACACCAAGGCCATGGCTGACCGTCTGTACGGCCGTCTGGTGGCGCTGGAATACAAAGCCTTCGTGCTGCACGGCGACAAGGACCAGAAAGACCGCAAGGCGGCGATTGATCGTCTGAAGCAGGGCGGCGCCAAGGTCATGGTCGCGACTGACGTTGCAGCCCGTGGTCTGGACGTTGAAGGCCTGGACATGGTCATCAACTTCGACATGCCCCGCAGCGGCGACGACTACGTGCACCGCGTGGGCCGCACCGGTCGTGCTGGCAGCGACGGTCTGGCGATCTCGCTGATCTGTCATGGCGACTGGAACCTGATGTCGAGCATCGAGCGCTACCTCAAGCAGAGCTTCGAGCGTCGCGTCATCAAGGAAGTCAAAGGCACCTACAGCGGACCGAAGAAGGTCAAGGCGTCGGGCAAGGCCGTTGGCGTGAAGAAGAAAAAGACCGACGCCAAGGGCGACAAGAAAAAAGTTGCAGCCAAAGGCCCGACCAAGCGCAAGACCGCCAACCGCCCCAAGTCTGATCTGGTCAGCCAGGACGGCATGGCACCCTTGAAAAAACGCACCACCCCGGCGCCTGCGGCTGAGTGATCTCCTGACGCACACGCGGTGATCTGCCGAAGCCCTGAACGTGTGGGAGGCGGCTTGCCGGCGATGCGATCTGTCAGACGACTCTTCAGCGTCTGACCTGACGCCATTGCCGGCAAGCCGCCCCCTACAGTAAGGTTCTCGTTCCCCTGCCTGCGTATTCCCATCCCCGTCCTGTAACTCGGCATCCTGGCTGAACGGCTACACACCCCGCAGGTCACAACGTGGAGACACACGCTTGTGACGGGATGTCATGAGCCGTTTATCCATGCTGGACGGAGGGTTTATACAATGACTTATAACTGGGACCTTATCGAACGTCTGCTTCATGACGTGCAGAACAGCGGCGGTTCGTTTGACTCGAAGGAATACGCCACAGCCAAGGCTTCGGAAGGTGAGGCGGTGGCTGACTCTGGAAATCTTCAAGCCGAGGCCGCACAGCTTAAAGAGCTATTGACCAATCGTGGCTATATCCAGTCGCGCCCGCCAGAAGAAGACAGCGGGCTTTCGAAGCTTATCCTCACGCCGCGTGGTTCAAGCCTGCTGGCGCTGATAGACAGCAGTATCCCCGGCAACGACCATCCGCGTGAGGTGCTGGACAGGCAGGAAGATGGGTTGGACCCGGCCGTCTTCGATGAGGTGGCGTCCAAAGCTCAGGTCGCCTGACCTGTTGACTGCACGCGCTGCCCACGCGCTGCCGAAGTGCAGCGCGTTTTTGTGCCTGGCCAACGGTGACTATCGGGCTGCACCCGCCGCTTTCAGGCAGTTCAGGTCAGTGAAGTCTTTGCGCATGTCGGCGATCCGGCTCAACAGGCGGTCTCGTTGCTCCTGAGTGCTTTGCGCAGTGATATCGACGATCAGTGATATCGCCGCCTTTTCGGTCTGGTCATAGGCCTTGCGGTATTCCGGTGTCCAGAACGTTTCCCGGTCCTGCAACAGCGCGGCAATGCGCTGCGGGAAGTCGCTGGACTGGCGCTGCTGCACTGTCGTCAGAAACAGGTTCTGCCAGCGCGTACGGTTTTCGATCCACGCCTTGTTCTGTTCACCCAGTGAAGCGGACCACGCTTGAATACGGTCTTTCTGAGGCTGGTTGAGTTTGCCGATCCACGGCGTCAGACGCTTTTCCATACGGTCGGCACGTTCGGCGATCTGGCGTTCCAGCGGCTGGTCCAGGTACTTGTTCTCGCGTTTGCGCTGGTCCTTGGCAAATGCGCTCTGCATTTCCTCGACCTGCTTGTCATCAAAGCGAGCCAGCAGTTCGACGGCAGAAGGCGTGATCTCGCGAGAGATCTTGGCGATGGCATCCTTGGCCTCACTCGTGCGTGCTTCCAGGCCCTCGTAGGTGACCTTGTCGCTCTTCACCATCTCTTCCAGCTTGTCGAGCCAGGCCAGGTACTCGGGCAGTTGGGTGCTGCAGTGCCAGCTCAGGTGCTGCTTGAGGCGCACGTTGAGCCAGTCTTTCTGGGCGGAGTTCATGTCCAGGTAGTCGCTGAGCGTCCACGGAATGATCACGTCGAGATTGCGATAGGCCAGACCCACCTGATTGCACCCGGCAAGCAGCGACACGGCCATCAACATCGTAATGAAGGCTTTGAACAGAGACTGCATGAACGCTCCTTGGGGGGGCACTGAACTGCATGGTAGCTGTGCAGTAGAGGCGTGTCGCGCCAAGGGGTTCAACCGGGATGCGGTATCAGAAAAACGAACGCACGGCCTTGAGGGTGAAGGTGCCGTCGCAGCGCGCATTGTGGCCGCTGTAGACGCTGCAATCGCCGCCGCTGAGGCTGGACCCGCTGTAGATCAGATTCATGTCGATACCCAGCCAGGGGCGCGAGAGATTCAGTGACCAGTCGTTGAAGCCGCTGATCTGCCCGCCGTCGTCAGAGGTCTGCGGGGTGTCGAACTGGTGGTTGGCGTACTGCATGCGCACGCCGATACCGAGCCGTTCGATGGCACCCAGATCGATGAACACGGTGCTGTCACGCGAGCCCACGTCGTTGCTGAAAGCGGCGCCCACCCGGCTGTCGAGCATCCGCAATCCGGCATAGAACTCGTGGCTGTCGATCTGGCTGGTGTCCGGGTAGCTGTAGCGGATCATGCCCAGTTCGTAGCCCAGCGTATTGTCGAAGGGTTTCTTGAAGCCCATGTAGGAATCGACTTCCAGCGCGCTGTCGGGCGTGAAGCCCATGTTGGGTGCCCACTGACCGAAGTAGAAACCGCTGTCGTGAGTCAGGTCCATGCCGCCATGAAACGAACCTGAACCGCCACTGGGCGTGACGAGGCCTTGCGCCATGGTCCGTGTGGGAGTGGTGGCCAGCTTGAGGTCGAAATCACCCAGGTCCCGCTCCAGAACCTGGGCAGAAATGGACTGACTGATGAGCAGGGCGCTGAAGGTCAGCGCATGTAAGCGATGGCTGAGCATGGCTCACTCCTTGGTGTGTCGAGGAGTGTGGTCAGGAATGGCGTATCGAGAAATGGCCCGGAAGCCCGACACAAGCCGCGTGCTAGAGCCTCGCAAGGATACCGTCGAAATCGTGGCGCAGGGCGCCGTTCGTCGATTCGCCGTGTGTCAGTTGGACGCAGTGGCCTGCGCAGAGGGAATGACCAGCCCGCGAATCACCACCAGCGCCTGTTCGAAAGACGGGTAGCCGCTCTTTGCCACATCCAGTTGGGCGTACTCATTGCGGTAATGCTCAGAGCGTTTCGGATCGCTGATACTCAGTTGCTGAGAGAGCAGGGCGATGGCCAGTGGATGCTTGTGCCCGGCGGCAGTCTGCAGCAGATCGACGATCTGCTTGTGGTCAGCCTGTTGGCGTATCAGCAGAACGGCCTGATAGAACTCCGCTTCGCCCGACGCATCATCCAGCGCGGCACGACGCAGCATGGCTTCGGCCAGTTCGTAGTTTTCACGGTTGTCTTCACTGATCAGCAGTTTGGCCTGCAGCATGTCGTTCTGATACAGCAGGTGCCCGGCCCGGCAGGGACTGTCGGTGAGCTGACTGTCATTGGGACCGTTCTCGCAGTGATGCGATGCGCAGCCACCGAGGTACAAAAGAGCGCCGAAAAGCATCCAGTTCTTCATTCGAGCATTCCGCAAATGAGACAACTACCCGAGCAGGACCCAGCTCGTGGTCATAGTGATATCAGACAAGAGAGTAGCAGCGTGACAGGAGGAATATCCAGCGAAGGATGGCCAATCTAGCGCCCTGAAGGTCAAGGCGCATAGAGATCGACGGACAAGGCGGGGGGTGTTACTTCTTGCCGAGGTTGATCTGCTTGGACGGTGTGAAAGTCTGGCCACTCACGCCCTTGGCAATTTGCTGAATTTCGCCACCGGACTTCAGGAAAGCCGCAATCTGTGCGTTGATCGAGTCGCTCGTTTCAACGGCTGGTGCGGGCTTGGCTTTCGAGTGGGATGCTTTGATACGCATGGCTGCCATTTACCTTCATAAACGTAATACGGCCAGCCATCGTACAGGAAACCCTGGGTTATTGCTTGGCGAATCTGGCAATGGTCAGTGGGCATATCCACGTCAAAACGGCCGCTTTCTGATCCTGTGACATCCAAGCGACTGTTTTGCCTGATGAAGTTCAGTCGTTCGCCAGAGGGCTGACCGATACCGTGTGCGTCAGATCGGTGCATCCAACCGACGAGTGGAGAGGCACGGCTCCGGCTCGTCACTCCGTTTGCCCTTTGGCCGTGGTGGGTCTCCTGCCCGGCAGCGCGAATGCTGACGTAAAGTCGGGTAGAATGCGCCCCACGTAATGAGGGTATCTGAACATGGCTTTAATCGGGCGCTACAACAGTTTGCAAGTGGTCAAGCACACCAACTTCGGTCTGTACCTGGACGGTGCGCAGGATGGTGAAATCCTTCTGCCCAATCGGTACATCCCAAAAGATGTACCCAGCGAAGATGAAGACTGGCTCAACGTTTTCATCTATCTGGACAGCGAAGACAAGCTGATCGCTACCACTGAAAAGCCCAAGGTTCAGGTGGGCGAGTTCGCCAGCCTCAAGGTGGTCGAAGTCAATAGCATTGGTGTATTCCTGGATTGGGGCTTGCCCAAGGATCTGCTGCTGCCGTACTCGGAAGAGAAGCGCACGCTGCAGGCTGGCGATTACTGCGTGGTGCACGTCTACCTCGACAAGCACACCCGCCGCATCACCGCGACGGCGCGTCTGGATCGCTATCTGGACAAGACGCCAGCCAACTATAGCGTCGGACAGGAAGTCGATCTGCTGGTGGCCGAAGCCACGGACATGGGCTTCAAGGCGATCATCAACAACAAGCACTGGGGCCTGATCCACAAGAACGAAGTGTTCAAGTTCATGCGCGCCGGCAAGCAGGAAAAGGGTTTCATCAAGGAAATCCGTGCAGACGGCAACATCAGCCTGAGTCTGCAGCCGGTGGGCGCCGAAGCGGCGAGCAGTCTGAATTCGAAGATTCTGGCCAAGCTGCGCGAGAACAACGGCACGTTGCCGGTCAGCGACAAGAGCGACCCGCAGGTGATCAGCGGTCTGTTCGGCGTCAGCAAAGGCAATTTCAAGAAAGCCATCGGGGCCTTGTACAAACAGGGTCAGATCGTGATTCACGCCGATCGCATCGACCTGGTCTGACAGTGATCAGGGTCTGACTGCACTGCCTCAATGGCCGCGCAAGTCAGGCCCGGGCGGACAGCTTGTCGATTTCCTGTTTCAAACGATTGAACGGCAGCGTGCCGTTAAAGACCCTGGCCTGCTCCAGGGGTTCGTCACTGCGTCGCAGCAGCACGACCGGCACCGCCCTCAACCCCAGCTTCTGCGCAAGCGCCTGATCATCGAGCACGATTTTTTCGTATTCGCTTGCGATCAGCGCTGCTTCCAGTGCTCCTCTGTCCAGGCCGACAGTGTTACCCAGCTCCAGCAACGTCGGCGTCTCGCCGATGTCCAGTCCGTCCTCGAAAAACGCCTTGAACGCACCTTTATGGAAATCGGCAAACCGTCCCGCCGTTCTGGCGAAGGCCGCTGCCTGAAGCACTTTGCGGCTGCGAGGTTGAACCGTGGGCATCTTCATCACGACCTGACGTTTGTCGGCCATGGGCAATACGGAGCGTGACCAGGTGGCACGCAGATAGTCAGCATTGGGGTCAAGCATAGCGATTGGGTCGGGGCGCAGTTCGAAGGCGTGCCAGTTGAATTCAAGCCGCTCGCCATAGCTTTGCTGAAGCTGTTCAAGCACCGACAGTTGCAGATAACAGAAGGGACAGACGTAGTCGCTCCATACATCGATTTTAAAAGGACCCGCAGTGTTCATTCGCCAAACTCCATAACGCTAATTAACACTGACTCCCGTAGCCCTGTAAAAGTCCTGCCGTTCGGAGGATCATTTTTCGATGCGCACCGGTCATACCTTCATGCGAGGGCTTTCTGCCGTCGAATTCATCAAGGACGCCCCATGAAAATGCCTTTGAAAACGATCGTCGCGGCCTACATCGGCACGCTGTTGGCGTTCCTGATTCTCGATGGAATCTGGCTGGGTGTGCTGATGGGCCCCACTTACCGGGAATGGCTGGGGCCGCTGATGCTGGATACGCCGGTGATCGGGCCAGCAGTGGCGTTCTATCTGCTGTATGGCGCGGGGGTAGTGATCTTTGGCGTGATGCCTGCGCTCAGGGAGCAGCGGCCAGGCCGTGCCACGTTGTACAGCGGTCTGCTGGGACTGATTGCCTATGGCACGTACGACCTGACCAACTGGGCCACGCTGCAAGGCTGGCCTGCCCAACTGGCGTTGGTGGATCTGGCCTGGGGCACGGTGGTGTCGGCGTTGGCGGGGACGGCCGGGTATCTGGTGGCGCGTCGGTTCGGCTGAGAGACCGGGTGGCGTTCCGCTTGTCCGCGAAACGACGATGCCGCGACTGAACTACTCCATTCGCGGACAAGGCCCCACCCGCCCGGTGTTCGCTGCGTGATCAGTCCTGCAAAAAGCCCGCAAAACTCAGGTTGCTGCCTTTGGGGCGCATGTCCTTGAGCCATGAGTCCTTGTCGGCACTCAGTTCCAGGCTGACCGTGGGCTTGCGCTTATCGGCGTTGCGCACTTCGAGGCCTTCCATGTGATCACGCATGAACACGGTGGTCACTTTCAAGTGCAGAAGCTGATCCGTTTCAGGTGTGTACATCAGCAAGTGCAGCCACTCGTACTGACCCACCTGCAGACGCGGGACGGGCAGGTCGAACCACCAGATGTTGCGCTTGTGGTCGAGCACGGCGAAGTGGGTGTTGTTGACGCCGAGCACAGCGCCGCCCAGATCCTGGTTCCTGCGTGCGATGGCCAGCTTTTTATCGAGTTTCATAACGTTCCTGTGAATCGGTTTGTTCAGCGCGCCGGACCGTGCCTGGCAACTGTGCGGCGCATTCTCGCACAAACTCTGCCTCGCGCTCGCGGCGAACGATACAAATGCAGGTAAACGGGGCGGCAGACGAACGGCCATCGGGGCACGAAAAATACTTGAAACTCTTGGCGAAAAGCGCCGGTCCATCCTTATGTCGAGTACGACATCCGATTTCAATGTGGTCTTCAGACCCAGGAGAAACACCCATGAGCAGCACTGGCGATAAAATCAAAGGCATGGCCAATGAAGCAACTGGTAACGTCAAGCAGGCTGTTGGCAAGGCGACCGACAACACCAAGCTGAGGGCTGAAGGCAAGGCGCAGGAAATCAAGGGCGAAGGCCAGCAGGCCAAAGGCGAAGCCAAGGATGCTATCAAGAAGGGCGTCGACAAGGCATAAGCCGATTCTTCTCCGGATTCGGTCCGGGAAGGATACGATGCAGATAACGGTCATCCCAGGATGACCGTTATGCATTCTGCTCTGCGTAACTGAAACCTTTTACGGCGCGTCAAGTCAATGTGACATCGGTTGCTGCGCAGGTTTGTCATTGAATTGGCAGATAATTGCAGCGATGTCCGATCCTGACGATGTAAGGTGTTCCAGTAAGGGAGCGAGAGGAAACGCCATGATTTTCCCCCATTTGCGTCAACTGTCGGTTGGCAAAGTGCTGGTACGCACCGTCAATGAGTTTCTCGATGACGAGATGTCCACCTACGCATCGGCACTTGCCTATCAGATGCTGTTCTCTCTGTTCCCGTTCCTGCTTTTTCTGATCGCACTGATCGGCTTTCTGCACCTTCCGGACTTCTTTTCATGGCTGCGTCTGCAGTCGGAACTGGTCTTGCCGCCGCAGGCACTGGAACAGGTCAACCCGGTGATCGATCAGCTCCAGCAGTCCAAGGGCGGTCTGCTGTCCATCGGTATCTTCATCGCGCTCTGGACCGCCTCCGCGGGTGTGCGTCTGATGATGAGCGCCATGAACGCGGCCTACGACGTGGTTGAAGGGCGCCCGATCTGGAAGCGCTTCCCACTGTCCATTTTCTATACCGTCGGCATCGCGGGCATGCTGCTTGCCGCAGCCGCGTTCATGGTGCTGGGTCCACAGGTAATGAACTGGATTGCCGCGCAGATCGGTATGGAAGAGTTCATTGTGACGTTGTGGACCATCCTGCGCTGGCCCGCCATCATCCTGCTGTTGATGGTTGCCGTGGCGCTGATCTATTACGTGATGCCTGACGTCAAACAGGAATTCCGCTTCATTACCCCAGGCTCGGTGCTGGCGGTGGTGGTGTGGATCGTCGCCTCGCTGGCGTTCGGTTTCTACGTCAAGACCTTTGCCGACTACAACGCCATGTATGGCAGCATCGGGGCGATCATCGTATTGCTGCTGTATTTCTACATCTCTGCTGCGGTACTGCTGCTGGGGGCGGAAATGAATGCAGTCATCGAGCACATGTCGGCAGAAGGCAAGGAAGAGGGCGAGAAGGAGGCGGGCGACGGTGGTGGTGAAGGCGTTGGCAAACAGCACGTTTCCGGGCTTGGCCGCGATCACTCCGTGCCGTTGCCCAAGGCTGAAGAACCTGATTCAGACAATCGTATGACCACGCAGCGATAGGGCTGACTCCTTGAAAGGACTGACTTCGTGATTCACAAGATCCTGAAAATGGGCGATGAGCGTTTGCTTCGCATAGCTCCGCCCGTACCGCAGACGATGTTCGGCAGTGACGAACTCAAGACGCTGATTGCAGACATGTTCGAGACCATGGAAAGCGTCGGCGGGGTCGGCTTGGCAGCCCCGCAGATTGGCGTCGACCTGCAACTGGTGATCTTCGGCTTCGAGCGCAGCGAACGCTACCCGCAGGCTGAAGCCGTGCCGCAGACGATCCTGATCAACCCGGTCATTACTCCGCTGTACCCGGCGGTGGAAGAAGGCTGGGAAGGCTGCCTGTCGGTGCCGGGCCTGCGTGGGATGGTCAATCGTTTTCAGAGCATTCGCTACGAAGGCTTCGACCCGGACGGTCAACCTATCCAGCGCGATGCCTTCGGTTTTCATGCGCGTGTCGTGCAGCACGAGTGCGATCACCTGATCGGCCGTCTTTACCCTTCGCGCATCACCGACTTCAGCAAGTTCGGTTTCATGGATGTGATGTTCCCCGACATGGATCCCAACGCCGACGAGTAAGCCGTGTCCTCATGCGTTTCGGCACAGGGCGACCAGCGCCTTGCTGCGGCTGTAACGCATGAAACGCTCGCCCAGCGACGGCGGCAAGCGCTGCGCCACCTCGAATCCCATCGGCTGATAAAACCCCTGCAATTGCGGATGGCAGAACAGCCAGACCGGTCCTGCAAGCGGTTGTACGGCGGCCTCTATCAAACGCTTCGCCACGGTCTGTCCGCGTTCTTCTGGAGCGACGAACAGGCTGGTCAGCCAGTGCCCGTCCTCGACCGGCGTGAGGCACAGCGCGCCGATGATGTCCTGCCGTTTCGCCACCCAGGCCTGACCCTTGCCGGCGGCGCGCATCGACGACTGATGCTGGCGATAGAACTTGCCCAGCAACGGCCGACATTCCGCAGGCAAGGGCATGAATTGTGTATCAGGCATGAGTAATTGCTCACAGGTGCACAACAAAGGGGTCGCATCATACAACTCGGCGGCTAACCTTCCCGCATGCTTGCGCACACGGCTACAACTAATCGTGCCTGGCCGGTGTCGTAGCTTTCAGACTTCCCGTTCACACTGCACCTTGAGGTGATCATGAAACCCATAACAAAACTTCTGGGCAGCTCGCTGCTGGCGCTCGGGCTGCTCGCACAGCCTGTGCTGGCCGCCGACAAGGCAGAGCCGATCAAATTCGGCGCGCTGACCTGGGAAAGTGGCAGCCTGATCACCGAGGTGCTGCGCACGTTGGTCGAAAAGGGGTATGGCTATTCGACCGACACGCTGCCAGGCAGTACCGTCAGCCTGGAAACCGCGCTGGCGAAAAACGATATACAGGTTATCGCCGAAGAGTGGACTGGCCGCAGCCCGGTGTGGGTCAAGGCCGAAGCCGACGGCAAGGTGATGGGGCTGGGCGACATCGTCAAAGGCGCGACCGAAGGCTGGTGGGTGCCTGAATACGTCATCAAGGGCGATCCGGCCAAGGGCATCAAGCCGCTGGCCCCCGACCTGAAAACCGTTCAGGACCTGGCCCGCTACAAGGACGTGTTCAAGGACCCTGAATCGCCGGACAAGGGGCGCTTCCTCAACAGCCCGAGCGGCTGGACCTCGGAAATCGTCAACACCCAGAAGCTCAAGGCGTACAAGCTGGACGACAGCTTCGTCAACTTCCGCACCGGCTCCGGGGCTGCGCTGGACGCCGAGATCGGTTCATCCGTTCGCCGGGGCAAACCGGTGCTGTTCTACTACTGGTCGCCCACGCCGTTGCTGGGCAAGTACAAGCTGATCAAGCTGGAAGAGCCGCCGTTCAATGCCGACGCCTGGAAAACCCTGACCGATGCCAGTAACGCCAATCCTCAGGGTTCTGCATCGCTGGCGGCCAAGCTGTCCATCGGCGTGTCGGCGCCCTTCAGTGAGCAACACCCGGAACTGGTGACGTTCTTCAAGAAGGTCGATCTGCCCATTGATCTGCTCAACAAGACCCTGGCCGACATGAGTGAGCAACGTACCGATCCGAAGATCGCCGCTCAGGCATTTCTCAAGCAGCACCCTGAGGTCTGGAAGGCCTGGCTGCCCGATGATCTAGCCGTCAAGGTCAGCAATGCGCTGTAATTGAGCGATGAACACGACGCGGACCGACCGACTGGTGTTGCGCGACTTTGAGGTCGCTGACGTGCCTGCCCTGGCAGGAATACTCGGCGATCCGCACGTCATGCGCTATTCGGTGCGCGGTGTGCTCAGCGAGCAGGCCACCGGTGAATTCGTGCGCAACTGCATGCACGCCTACAGTGCCGATGGTTTCGGTCCGCAGGCTGTCATCGAGGTCGAGACGAATCGGTTGATCGGGTTCTGCGGCCTGAACGCCGAGCAGGTCGATCAGGTGATGGAGGTGGAGATCGGTTACCGACTCGCGCCGTCATACTGGGGCCGAGGGCTGGCCAGTGAGGCCGCGCTCGCAACCTTGCGACACGGATTCGAAACCCTGCAGCTTGCGTCCGTTATTGCCATCGTTCAACCGGAGAACATTGCTTCGGTCAGGGTGCTGCACAAAGCCGGTTTCCGCGACTACATCCACAGCCAATACCACCGGCTGGGGGTGCGTATTTACCGCCTCACACTGGAGCAGTGGCGCAGCAGACATTGCTGAGAGCGGCACAGGTGAGCGGTATGCGACGTGATGTGTGGCAAGGGCGATGTGAGCTGTTAACGTCCCACACTGCACAGATTCACGCGTGGGGAGGGATGAATGACTCAGAGCGGGCAGGGATTGCACGTTGCGCTCAGGACAGGTCTGGCATTGCTGGCCTGTCTGTTGCTTGACGTCTCCCGGCATGTGGCTGCCGATGAGGTGGACGACACCGCCTTGACCTTCGTGCAGGAGCGAAGGCTGGGGGAAGGTCTGGCTTGGCTTGGCTATCAAGTCGCATCGCGGACGACGACCTTTGCCAGCATCGTTGAAGAGGTTGGTAAAACGGAGGCGCAGGAACTGGTGCAGCGCGAGCTGCAACGCCTGCAACCGGATTATCAGGCCGAATGGGACCGCAATCTGGCGACCGCCTATGCGCATTCCTTCTCGGCAGACGAGCTGCGTTCGCTCAGTCAGGGCGACGGTTCTTCGTCGGTGGCGAACAAATTCAGGGCCAGAAACACGCAGGTCAGCACCGAAATGAAAGCCAGTTCATCGGCATTATTGGGGCGTTACGTAGACAGGGCGCTGGGCAATGCCCGGAATACTTTGAAGCACTGACATTCAACGAAAGCGAGGCAACATCATGGAGATGGATCCGTTCATGCAGGCTGCAATAGACGAGGCCATGCAAAGTCTCGAAGAGGGCGGTATCCCTATCGGCTCGGTGATTGTCCACGACGGCAAGATCATCGGTCGCGGCCACAACCGCAGGGTGCAGGAAAGCAGCGCCATCAAGCATGGCGAAATGGACGCTCTGGAGAACGCCGGGCGCCAGCCCGCCAGTGTCTATCGCGACGCCGTGCTGTACACCACCCTCTCACCCTGCGCCATGTGCAGTGGCGCGATTCTGCTGTACGGCATTCGCAAGGTGATCGTCGGTGAAAACCGTACCTTCATGGGCGAAGAAGAACTGCTGCGCTCGCGCGGCGTGGAAATCGAGGTGCTCAACGACGAGACCTGCGAGCACATGATGCACCGCTTCATCGGCCACAGGCCCGAGCTGTGGAATGAGGATATCGGGGAATGATGTATCCGGGATGAACTGACGCTCCAGCATGGCAGGCGTTGCTTCAGGTGCTTGCCTCAGGGCAACTGGACGCTCAGACGCGCCACTCCGAACAGCGCGACGTTGCTCAGCGCCTGTCTATCTCCTGTCAGCCTTACCGGCGCGGTCCCGCCTGGCATCACCACTTCGATCAGGTCTGCCTGAACCAGGCCGGTTCGCCAGGCGGCACACGCGATTGCGCTGGCACTGGTGCCTGAAGAGGCCGTTGCGCCTTCGCCGCGCTCGAACACGCGGGCTTCTATCCTGTTCGGTGCTGTGATGCTGGCCCACTGCAAATTGACGCCAGCAGGACAGGGATCGCCCAGCCCCACGTCATCATCGGAAAACGCAATGCGTGCCAGCGCCTCATGCAGTTCCGGCGTCTGGAGTTCGGTGAAGGTGGGCAGGTGTTCGGCGTCCGACAGCAGTGTCACGCAATGCGGATTGCCAATGCGCACGAAAACACTGTGGCGCCAATGTGGATTGACGTCTTTCAAGCGCTCGACACAAGTGACTTCTGCTTCGTTAAAGGTCACGCATGTCACGCCCGTGCCTTGCGCACTGACCGCCTCAGGCCCGAACTGCGGACTGCCAAGATCCAGCCAGAAACCTGCCGTGCCGTTGATCGTGGTCGGCTGTATCGAAGTCTGGACCGGCGAGCAGGAGTCAGTCTTGTCATGATGGACCCTGAGCGTGAATGCCTGATCGCTGTCGACATGGCCTGAGTCGGTCAGCGCCTGGGCAAAGATTGTCAGACCGTTGCCGCTGCGTTCTGCCAGCGTGCCGTCGGTGTTGACGATCAACAAGTCAAACGGTGCAACGTCCTGAAACGGGCCTACCAGCAAACCGTCGGTGCCTGCAACTGATGTTCGATGCTTCAACTGACGTGTGCTTTCCCAAGAAGGGGTCGACACATGCGCTCTGGATCCAGCGTCAGCCACACCTGTTTGCTGAACCGCCGCCATCGTCCACTGCTTCCGCGACGCTGCAGCGGCTTCAACCTTGTCGGGAATCTGCACGCCAAGCGCACGCAATTGCTGCGGTGTCGTCACGGCATACAGATTGCCGCGTGCGTCGTAGATTCTTGTCATTCAGCCGCTGCCTTTTTCATCGTTATTCACGTCGGTTCATCATAAATGGGGTTTGTGCCACTAGATTGCCTGTAACGATGATAATCTCGCCACATCGTATTGGCTGTATGCGCGCCTCGAGGGCTGCGCAGCCGTTTTCTGGAGCCCGTCATGTCGGTCCAACAGCGTAACAATGTCAAAGTCATGGGCGAAGGACCGACCACACTGATTTTTGCCCACGGTTTTGGTTGCGATCAAAACATGTGGCGCTTCATGTCGCCTCATTTTGCAGAGCACTACAGGGTCGTGCTCTTCGATCTGGTCGGCAGCGGACAGTCGGACACCTCCGCCTATTACCCGCACAAGTACGCAACGCTCAAAGGATACGCAACGGACCTGCTGGAACTGGTCGATGAATTCGGCGGGGCCGGCCCGATCATTCATGTCGGTCATTCGGTCAGTTGCATGATCGCGGTTCTGGCAGAACTTCAGTCGCCGGGGCGCTTTACGGGTCACGTGATGGTGGGGCCGTCTCCGCATTACCTGAACGACGGTGATTACGTGGGCGGCTTCACACGCGATGATGTGGATTCGCTGCTGGAAACCCTGGAAAGCAATTACCTGGGCTGGTCCAGCACCATGGCACCCACGCTGATGGGCGCGTCCGATCAACCGGAACTGGGCGAAGAGCTGGCCAACAGTTTCTGTCGGACCAATGCCGACATGGCCAAGCAGTTTGCCCGCGTGACGTTTCTCTCCGACCACCGTGCCGATGTCGCTCGCTTCAACGCCAAAACGCTCATCCTGCAAAGCAGCGACGATCTGGTGGTGCCGGTTCAGGTCGGCGAATACCTGCATCGTGTGATCGCGGACAGCACCCTGCACATGATCCACAACGTCGGGCATTATCCGCACATGAGTGCACCGAAGGCGTGTATCGATGCCATGAACCTGTTCCTCGATTCATTTGGAAGTACCACGCATGGTCATTGATGACACCGACCTGCCGGCAACCGAGGCGCTTTACGAACACGCGCCCTGCGGACTGCTGATCACGCAGCCCAACGGTACGATCGAGCGGGTCAACCAGACGTTCTGTCTGTGGCTGGGCCTTGAGCGAGAGGCGGTGCTGGGGCGCCGTTTTCAGGATCTGTTGAACATGGCAGGCAGGGTCTTTCTGCAGACCCACTGGGCGCCGCTGTTGCAAACGCAGGGCTCGATTGCCGAAGTCAAAGTCGAGATGATTCATGCCGATGGTTGTTCCATTCCCATGATGCTCAACGCGGTGCGCCGCGAGCATTCGGCGGGTGTGCTGCATGAACTGGCGGTGTTTCTCGCTGAAGAGCGCAACAAGTATGAACGCGAACTGCTGGCGGCTCGCAAGATGGCCGAGGAACTGTTGCAGCATCAGATGTCGGTTCAGAGCGAGCTGACCTCGGCCCGCAATCGCCTGCGTCTGGCACACGCTGAAGCGGAAATCCGCGCGATTTTTGCCGAACAGATGGTCGGCATCGTCAGCCATGACCTGCGTAACCCGCTGGCGGCGATCAAGATGGCGGCCGGTTTGCTGGAGCGCAGCCTGCTGGAGCCACGCCAGCAGCGTTTCCTGGGCCAGATCCATCATTCCACCGACCGCGCCGAGCGCATGATTGTCGATCTGCTGGACTTCACGCAGGCTCGCGTAGGCCAAGGCATCAACCTGTCGATGCAGCCGATAGATCTGCACGCCACGGTGGCCAGAGGCGTCGAGGAATTGCGACTCACCTTTACAGGAAACGCGCTGACTCATCGCATGGAGGGAGAGGGCGCTTGCCTCGCTGACCCGGATCGCCTGCTGCAACTGGTCGGCAACCTGATCAGCAACGCAGTCACCTACGGTACGCCGGGCAGCGAGATTGTCATCACCTCGGCATTCGAGGCGAATGTGATCAAGGTGGCGGTGCATAACCGGGGCGAGCCTATTCCGATGGAGAAGGTCGACGGCTTGTACGAGCCTGCCGTGCGCGTGGTCAGCGACAGCGATGAAACCAGAACAGTCGGGCTGGGCCTGTTTATTGTCCGCGAGATTGTGCGGGCGCATCTGGGCGACATCAGTGTCCGATCATCGGTTGACGAGGGCACCACCTTTACGGCGACACTTCCACGCCCTGCAGCTTGAGTTTTGTTATGCACAAAATCTTGTCGGTCCTGCTGAAATACATTCAAATGGATAGGTAGTAATATTCATATGAATTGAATTTTTTCATGCGCAGCGCGTTCCGTCCGGAAGAATGGTACAGGCGCGGAACTAAACGTTAAGGTTTCACAGACAGTGATATACAAAAGGGTCTGCGCGTCTAAAATGTTTCGTCATTCACAGCACATCAAAGCTTCGTTACAGGTCTGACATGCGGCAATCCATTGCACATGATGTAGCCAAAATCGGTCGGATAAGCGCCGTTCCTGCCATTCTGCAAGTCGTGACCGAATCGACCGGTCTCGGGTTCGCAGCCGTTGCGCGCGTAACAAAAACGTCGTGGACCGCCTGCGCCGTTCTTGACAACCTGGACTTCGGACTGGAAGCGGGCGGCGAGCTCGAACTGAGCAGCACCATCTGCCATGAAATCAGTTCTTCGCACCAGCCTGTCGTGATCGATCACGTGGCAGAGGACGCGCGGTTCTGTTCTCACCACACGCCACGCCTGTACAACTTTCAGAGTTATATATCCGTCCCGGTCTTCCTTACCGATGGCTCGTTCTTCGGCACAATCTGCGCCCTCGATCCCAAGCCTGCCGGGCTGACTGGCACGCCGATACTGGCCATGATGGAGTCGTTCGCGCGGCTGCTGGCGTTGCAGATCGAAGCGGAAGACGACATGCAGCAGGTGCAGGCCGATCTGCTGGCCGAGCGCGAAGTTTCGGAGTTGCGCGAACAGTTCATCGCCGTGCTCGGACACGATCTGCGCAACCCGCTGTTCGCCATCAATGCGAGCGCCGAGTTGCTGCTGCGTCGCCCGCTGGATGAAAAGGCGCAGCAGATCGTTCATCACATCCTCACCTCAGGCAAGCGTGCCTCGCAACTGGTGGATGACGTGCTCGACTTTGCACGGGGTCGTCTGGGGCATGGTATTCCGCTCAGCATTCACGATGCACAGGGTCTGGATGCCACGCTTGAACACGTGGTGTCCGAAATTCAGCGTGTACACCCCAAAAGGCTGATTCGCTCCCGGATCGGTATGTTGGAACACATCCGCTGTGACCACGAGCGGATCGCGCAACTGCTGTCCAATCTGGTTTCCAATGCGATCAGCCACGGCGATACAGAGAGCCCGGTCGATGTTCTGGCGGTGGTCGATGGCGGCTCGTTTCTGCTGAGTGTGACCAATCAGGGCGCGCCTATCCCCGAGCCGGTCCTGGCTCAGTTGTTTCAGCCTTACTCACGGCCGGTGACGGACGAACCGCAGGCCGGACTCGGTCTGGGTCTTTACATCGCGAGCCAGATCGCCCTAGCGCATGGCGGCACGCTTGAGGTGTGCTCGACACGCCAGGGTGGCACCACCTTCACCTTCAGCATGCCACTGGTTTCGGCTTCATCGTCGTCCATCGCCAGCGTGCGATAAGCGACGGCATTGCGTGTGCGGACACGCTTTCGTGCCGCACTGACCATCTTTGTTACAAACTCCTCCGTTGCTTTACTTGCTCATCGCCACTGCCGGGCCGAACCTGAAGCCTTGATTGCCATCAAAGGCCTGAGTCTTCACCGTTCTCGACGTAAACCCATAAGAGGTAAGTGATGAACAGTTTCGTGCGCAAACTGATGTGGGGTGCGCTGTGCGTGTTTTCTACCGTAAGCGTTGTAAAGGCACAGAACCTGCCCAACAGCACGCTGAATAACGGCGCCAGCAGCAATCCTTACAACAGCCCGATCCATCGCGCCAATCCCAACAGCCGCCAAGGCACCGAATCAAGTACTCCACCGTCGCGTGCGCCCAATATCGCCCCACCGGTTCGCAAACCCACGCTGGAAAACGGCGGCATTGGAAACGGCTACCCAACCCGTCAGGCGCCTTCGCGACCTTCCACGCAGAACCCTGATTCGCAGCGTAATCAGTGACGTCACGTCCGGGCCTTGAGGCAGGACATCCAATCAATGCATAAGGAATCGCCCATGTTCAGAAAGACCCTGTTTGCGACACTGTGTGCCACTGCCGTATTGAGCCTGCCGCTGTCTGCGAGTGCTGCTCCCACCGAGAATTACAAAAGCGACCTCGGCACCGTGACCGTCACGCCAGTTGCCGAGGGGTTGAACTACCCGTGGGCACTGGCGTTTCTGCCGGACAACAAAGGCATTCTGGTGACCGAGCGCTCGGGCAACCTGCGGCTGGTGTCTGCGGACGGCAAGCTGTCTGCACCGATCTCCGGTGTGCCGCAAGTCTGGGCCAGAAAGCAGGGCGGTTTGCTGGATGTCGTGCTTTCGCCGGATTTCGCCAAGGACCGCATGGTCTACCTGACGTACTCCGAAGGCAGCGGCAAGACCGCAGCCGAAGGCGATACCGCAGGCACTGCCGCAGGGCGCGGGCGGTTGTCGGCTGACATGACCAGGCTGGAAGATTTTGAAGTGATTTTCCGTCAGGAGCCCAAGCTGTCGGTCGGCAATCACTTCGGCTCGCGCATGGTGTTTGATCGCGATGGTTATCTGTTCATCGCGCTGGGCGAGAACAACGAACGCGCGACCGCGCAGGACCTGGACAAGCTGCAGGGCAAGATCGTGCGTATCTTCCCTGACGGCAACGTACCCAAGGACAACCCGTTCGTTGGCCAGAAAAACGTACGTCCGGAAATCTGGTCCTACGGCCATCGCAACCAGCAGGGCGCTGCGCTGAACCCCTGGTCCGGTACCTTGTGGACCAACGAGCATGGCCCCAAGGGTGGGGATGAAGTGAATATCATCGAGCGTGGCCAGAACTATGGCTGGCCGCTCGCAACCCACGGCATCAACTATTCGGGTGAACCGATCCCTGAAGCCAAGGGCAAGTTTGTCGAAGGCACCCAAGTACCGTTTCAGGTCTGGGAAGTTTCACCCGGCATCAGCGGCATGGCTTTTTACGACGATGGCCGTTTCAAGAAGTGGGATCACAACCTGTTCATCGGTGCGCTGGCCACTGAAGAGTTGATTCGCTTGAAGTTCGAAGGCGACAAGATCGTTCAGGAAGAACGTCTGTTGAAAGACATGAAGCAACGCATTCGCGATGTGCGCCAGGGACCGGACGGTTACTTGTATCTGTTGACGGATGACAGCAAGGGTCAGTTGCTGAAAGTCGGGTTGGCCGAATAAGCCGCTCGTTATATAACGCACAAAAAAATTCCCACGCGACGTGGGAATTTTTTCAATCGGTTATCGAACGCTGAGCGGCTCAGCGTCTGACGGCAGGATTAACGATCCTGTTCGTCACGTACCACGGCGCCTGTCTTGGCATTCACGTCGTAGTTCCACTCAACGCCTTTGGCGTCCTTGAGTTCGATCTGGTAGATGTAATTGCCGCCAGCGTCTTTCTCAAGTTCGGTGTCGTGAATCTGGAAGCCCGAGTGCTTGGCCAATGCCTGCTTGTTGAATTGCTCGAAGTCACCGACAGTACCGGCTTTTTGCAGGCGCACAACTTCATCAGGACCGATATCGGCTTGGGCAGCACCGGCAGCAACAGTCAGGGCAGCAGCAGCGAAGAGGGCAGACATAAGTTTCATAAAAGTATTCCTTCTGATTGATCTGTTGTAATGGATCACGGGTTCGCTGAAGGGTTCAGCGTTTTGTTGAATTCAGCGTATCCACGCTGACTTAATCCACGCTTAATAAACGGTCGTGCCTCGATATTTCGAATCAGGTGACTGAGTAAAGTGTGCCGACTCGATTCGTCTACAGAATGGCGTGCATGCAAGGGTTGAAAAAAACTGGCGGTGAACGTAAAAGGTTGCCCCCTGCCGGAAGGTGCTTCGCGTCTGTCCAGGCGCCTGTCTTCTGGAGTCCGACAATGAGCACGCCCTATCTACCTGCCGCGCGTCTTGCGTCTCGCTTGCTGCCCTTGGGCATGGCCGTCGCGTCGCCGGTGCTGGCGGTCGAGCCGATCAATCTGGACGCCGTGAACGTCTCGGGTGCGCGTGAAGAAAACGTCGGTGACTATAAAGCGTCGCGGGCCTCCATCGCGGGTTATCACCAGGCCACGTTGCTCGACACGCCTGCATCCGTATCGGTGTTTACCGACGCGCTGATCAAGGATCGCCAGGCCAGACTGCTCAGCGAGGTGTTGCGCAACGATGCCTCTGTCGGCGAAAGCTACGCCCCGGTCGGCTACTACGAAAACTTCGTGGTGCGCGGTTTCTCGCTCAACGCCGCCAACAGCTACCGCATCAATGGTCGCAGCATCACCGGCGAGCAGAACGTGGCGCTGGAAAACAAACAGCAGGTCGAATTGCTCAAGGGCTTGTCCGGCCTGCAGAGCGGCGTGTCGGAGCCGGGTGGCGTCATCAATTACCAGACCAAACGCGCGGAGGATGTGCGTTCGGTCACGGTGTCCACCAATGAGCATGGCGAACGCTACATTGCCACTGACGCAGGCGGCTGGTTCGGCAGCGAGCAACAGTTCGGCCTGCGTGCCAATCTGGCGCATGAAGACATTCGTTCCTACGTCGAGCATGCCGATGGTCAGCGGGATTTCGCGTCCCTGGCGTTCGACTGGAACATCAGCGACCGTGCCTTGCTGCAACTGGACCTCGAGTATCAGACCCGACAACAGCGCTCTGTTCCCGGCTATCAATTGCTTGGCGGCACGACCCTGCCGCATGATGCCTCGCCGCGCAGACTGCTGGGTTATCAGAGCTGGTCCAATCCTGTCGGTATCGACTCCCTGAACATGAACGGCCGCTTCGAGTATCGCTTCAACGACAGCTGGAAGGGCAGCGTCAGCGCTTCTCGCAGTCGCGTGGTGATCGACGACTACAGCGCGTTCGCCTGGGGCTGCTACGGTTCGGCCAGTTGTGCGGCAGAAGCGGTACCCAATCATTTCAGTGCTGAAGGCGGGTATGACATCTATGACTTCCGCAGCCCTGACGACACGCGGCGCAACGATGAGGTCGAGGCGGCCATGTCCGGCGTCTTCAATACCGGCTCGCTGGGGCATGAGCTGACCTTTGGCACCAGCGCCTATCGTCGTACGGTCGATACACGAGCCACGTTCAACGAGCTTGTCGGGTCCGGCACTATCAACGAAGCGCCTGAATCGGTTTCGCCCTCCGACTTGCCACTGCCGCACACCGAGCGTCGTCTCGACAGTCGCCAGTACGGGCTGTTCGTTACCGACCGCATCAGCTTCAACGAGCAGTGGCAAACGGTGCTGGGCGGGCGTCAGGTGCGTCTCGACGAGCGGGCGTATGCCGAGGACGGCAGCGATGCGCGCCACACCGAGCGCTGGGTGTTTCTGCCCCAGGCCGCGCTGATCTACAAGCCGGTGGACAACCTGTCGCTCTATACCAGCTACAGCAAGGGACTGTCGCTGGGCGGCACGGCGGCGTGGTTCACCACCAACGCCAGCGAAGTCCTCGCCCCGGCTGTGTCGCGGCAACTGGAGGCCGGAATCAAGTACGACTGGCAGCGCATGAGCTTCACGGCAGCGCTGTTTCAGGCGCGTCAGGCTTATCAATATTCCCGGCCCAACGATGACGGCACGTTTACCTACGTGCAGCAGGGCGAGCAGAAGAACACCGGCCTCGAACTGGGTGCCAATGGCTGGGTGACTGATCGTCTGCAGATTTCTGCCAGCGCGGCGGCGATCCGTGCGCGTGTCGAAGGCAGTGGCACGGAGGCTTATGAAGGTCATCAGGCGCTCAACGTACCCAGATACCGTGGCAGCCTGCAGGCCGATTACAGCCTGCCGATTCGCGGTCTGGCATTGCTCGGCGGCGTGCAGTACAGCGCCAGCAAAATGGCCGACCGCGAAGGCTCGGTGCAGGTCAACGACTACGCGCTGTTCAACGTCGGCAGCCGCTACAGTACGAAAGTCGGTGGATACGATACTGTCCTGCGCCTGACCGTCGACAACCTGTTCGATAAACGCTACTGGCGCGACGCCGGCGAATACCTGGGCGACGATTATCTGTTCATGGGCGCGCCGCGAACCGCCAGACTTTCGGCCTCGGTCAATTTCTGAGTTGACGGCTGATAGCGGACGCGGAGCGTCTTGGGCTGTGCCCCCACCGCTTCCAACCCCACAACCCGATCCAAGCTTTGCTATTCTTCGCGCCCAGCGAGCGCGGGACGCGCTTTTCAGCCATGTATCGGGGGCTTCATGACGGCCATCGTTCGACCACCTCAAGCGCCTTTCAGCCGTGGCGACTACAAGACTCTGGGTCTTGCAGCGCTGGGCGGGGCGCTGGAAATCTACGATTTCATCATCTTCGTCTTCTTCGCGCTGACCCTCAGCCAACTGTTCTTCCCCCCTGAAATGCCCGAGTGGCTGCGCCTGCTCCAGAGCTTCGGCATCTTTGTGACCGGCTATCTGGCGCGTCCGCTGGGCGGGATTCTGATGGCGCATTTTGCCGACCGTCTGGGACGCAAGCGAGTATTCAGCCTCAGCATCCTGATGATGGCCTTACCCTGTCTGCTGATCGGCATCATGCCCACCTACGCCCAGATCGGTTACTGGGCGCCATTGGTGCTGCTTGCCCTGCGCATTCTTCAGGGCGCTGCTGTCGGCGGCGAAGTGCCGAGCGCCTGGGTGTTCGTTGCCGAGCACGCGCCGAACGGTCATCGCGGTTATGCACTGGGCGTGCTGCAGGCCGGCCTGACCTTTGGCTACCTGCTCGGTGCGCTGACTGCCACCTGGCTGGCCCGTGTCTACAGCCCCGCAGAGATTCTTGACTGGGCCTGGCGCATCCCTTTCCTGTTGGGCGGTGTATTCGGCGTGGTAGGCGTCTGGTTGCGTCGCTGGCTGAGCGAAACGCCGGTATTCATGGCCCTGCATGCCCAGCGCGAAGGGCTGCAAGGCCTGCCACTGAAACAGGTTCTGAAAGACCACCGTGCCTCACTGTTGCCTGCCGCGTTGCTGACCTTCGTGCTGACCTCGGCCGTGGTCGTACTGGTGGTCATTACTCCGACCGTCATGCAGCAACGTTTCGGCATCTCGGCCAGCCAGACCTTTGCCTTGAGTGCGGCCGGTATCGTGTTTTTGAACATCGGCTGCGTGCTGGCCGGCAGGCTGGTCGACCGGATTGGCGCCTGGCGCGGCGTCATGCTCTACAGCCTGTTGCTGCCACTGGGCATCGGTGTGCTCTACGCCAGTCTGATCGAGCAGTGGCTACCGCTCAGCGTTGCCTACGCCATGGCGGGTCTGGCCTGCGGAATCGTTGGCGTCGTGCCTTCGGTCATGGTGGGGCTGTTCCCGGCCAACATCCGTGTGTCGGGCATTTCCTTCACTTACAACATTGCCTACGCGTTCTGGGCCAGTACCACGCCGCTGCTGCTCATCGCGCTGATGCCCTGGAACATCTGGGTCTGCGTCCTTTACGCCTTCGTGATGGGCGTGACCGGTCTGCTTACAGCGGTGGTGTTCGGCCTGTGCAGAGGCGTGCGGGTCGATGACGTGGTGCTCGGTCGGGCCAGTTAGCGGGCAGGCAGGTGTTGTGCGGTCGAGCGGCTAGACTTAACCGACCGCATCGTCACACCGGGGTTGCGAGCAAGGCATGAACACCAGGTCTGGAGGGCAGATTCAATGCCTCGCTTCAGCGCCTGACGATGCACTGGAGGACCGGCTGCAGGCCGACAATCAAGACCCCGAAAGCCTTGAAAACGGCAGCGCAATGAGTCCAACCGTCCTTGGTCAGGAGAACACTCATGAGCGAAACCGACATCAACAACAGCGAAGCACAAGCACAGGTCATGGCCCACCTGCAGGCGTGGGCGCAGGCTGTCCAGCGTAAGGATCTGGAGGCAATCAAGCGATATTACGACGAGACTGTCGTCGCCTACGATGCCATCGGCCAACTGCAATTCAGCGGCCTTGAGGCGTATGGCAAACACTGGGCGTTCTGCCTGAATCAGTGTTCCGGGCCTATGGTGTTCGAACTGCGCGACCCGGTCGTGCATGTGGATGGCACAGTTGCCTTTGCGCACTGGCTGAACAAGTGTGGCGATGGAGAATGCGAAGGGTCATGGATGCGCGCCAGCGCCGGTTATCGACTCACGGAGCAAGGCTGGAAAGCCGTTCACGAGCATTTTTCAGCGCCATTCGACATGAGCAGTGGCAAGGCCCGCTTCGATCTGAAACCTGAAGGCACAGCCGACACGGTCGTCAAACCCATTCCCGATGACTATCACAGCCTGACTGCCTACCTGGTCGTCAAAGGCGCAGCCGACGCCATCCAGTTCTACCAGAGGGCGTTCGGTTTCAGAGAGGAGTTTCGTCTGGACGGACCTGACGGCCGTGTCGGGCACGCAGAACTGCGCATTGGCGATTCCAGGCTGATGATCTCGGACGGCTGTGACCAGGGCCCGCTGGCCAGCCCTGAATCCAGACCGCCGTCGGGCATGCACCTTTACGTCGAAAACGCTGACACCGTTTTCAAACGCGCGGTCGAGGCCGGCGCCGTTGAGGTCGATCCGGTCAAGGATCAGTTCTACGGCGACCGGATGGGCACGCTCAGGGACCCCTATGGACACGTCTGGTTCATCGCGACGCACATCGAAGAGCTCTCCCACGAGCAGATCAAGGCGCGGGCCAGGGAAATGTGGAGTGAGTGACAGTCTGACCGGCCTTCCGCCCGCTTGCGCGGACGGGAGGCCGGCAATGCCCCTGTTCGCAATAGATTCAGAAATGATGGGTTGATTCAATTGTAACAACTGATTGTAATTGTTAATTGGCAAGTTTATCTTGCGGCTGTTTTCCAATCATTAAATTGATTTGGTTGGGTGTCGGCTGTTCGGTGGGTGACTGGGTGAGATGGTTTTGTAGTATTGGCTTTATTAACCGTTAAGTCCTTTCCGAGATGCCTGTAGGATATTTCTTGAAATTTTCAATATTAAAAATAACGTTAAACAAATCAGTGTTAAAGCCGATTTGCTTTTGAGGTTGTGGATGAAAGTTGTGAGAAATGTCCTACAGATTCATTCATGGATAGATTGACGAAAAGGGGAATACCATGTGGGCGACTCTTCGAGAACAGGAAGTCCTGGGGCTTTTGCTTCAGGGGCGTACGAACAAGGAAATTGCACAGCAGCTCTGTATCAGCGGCTATACCGTGCGTGACCACGTGTCTTCACTGCTTCGAAAGAATCAGGCCAGAACGCGTGCTGAACTCATGGCGCGTTGCATGTCTTTTTTCCTGGCTCCCGGTAAAAACCTGCAACCCCCTACATCTGTCGGATTGTTTATCGAGATGACTTCGCCAGAATAGGCTTTATCGAGACAGTGGCGTTCACGATACCCAATACTATTTTTACACAGCCATTGTTCACACCGGCACCGTATTCGATTCAGTTTTGATCAGGCGTTTTTTGCTGTCAGCAAAAACTACGTTGTTTCAATGCGAGCCTGTTCTTGCGGGGAGGCAAGAACAGGCTCGGGGTTGTAATACCGATACGGTGTTTTTTTCTGCTGTGTCAACAAGTCCGGCAGGGTCGAGCCGCATCAGGGATCGATCAATGCGCCGGGCGCCATCATTTGCATCACGACACGATAAACAATAAAAAAGGAGCAACACATGACTGTTTGTCTCGTTCGGCAGGATTCTCTTTCCGACCAGTCATCGCGGCAGGATCCGCACCGTACCGACACCAACTGGATGACAGACTTCCAGCAACTGGCCGCGCGTCAGTCGGTTCTTTCACGAGCAGTCCTTGTCCAGCAGCAGGCTGCGCTGCTCGGGCCCGCCGGCCAGCTAGCCAGATTTTCCCGGCTGGTCAGGGAGCAGGCGCGACAAGCGCCGGTGTTTCAGGATCTGGAGCGTCTGCAGGACAGAAAGCGTAAATCGCTTGCCGAGCAGGCCATGCTATTCGCGTTGGGCGCGTTCGGTCGTCGTCCACCGGCGGATAACCCGTTTTGTCGCATGGCCCGGGAATACTTGTGTTGCGTCATATTCGACGACACCGGACTTTACACATTGGTTGAACGCTATGCTGCAGCCGAAGCGCTCAAATATGGCGACATCCAGTACTTTGCCAAACTTATCGCCACCACTCGAAACACGGTTGAGCGGCGCATCGTGTTTCACGGACTGTTGGAACATTTCGACCGCCTGCTCCCCATCGAGAAAAGCATTTACCCGCTGGACTACCGCAGCGCTCAACAAGCGCATCTGGATCACGAAGAATCGCTCTACGGCAAGTTGGAACTCAAACAGCCAATCAGCGTGATTTTCGAAACCCGTGAGCCTCAGTGGTTGCTTGATCATTTGCCTGAACTGCAACGTGCCGTCAGCTGACACCGGTTTAGCGCGTTGAGTTTGTTTTGGTTTGTCTGCCAGTACCGAACCGTGACCAAGGAAACAGTCCATGAGAGTCGTCAATCAGGATATCGAATCACGAATCGCCGTCATGCAACTTGATAATAGAAACGCTCAAAACGGCCATTTGGCAGACACTGTCATTTCAGCAGGCACTCACAAAGAACCGCCCGTTGAACGTTCAACTGTTTCTATCAGTGGTGAAGCGCTTCTGCGCCAACGGCTGTTTCATATAACCGATCCGAACCGTGCTGTACCTATACTGGGGAAAGCGGAGTGTGGAACATCGCGTTCGAGAGTCGAGTTTTTAACGCTTGATGACAGGCAGTTATTGGGCGACGTGTACGAGTGGGCGCGGGAACAGGGTGCTGATCTGAAGTACGTTGATGAGTTAGGGTCAAGGCTCGCTTTTTATCGTGAAAAAGACGATGGCAGAATAAGCGTACGTGGGAATACTGGGCGAGATTATAATAGCGAAGGGTATAAGGTCTATCACAGCTTTACCGACAAGGATGCTGCCTCTGCCAAGCGAATACTGGAAAGTGGTGCGCTGAAAACGACACGTCTGGATCAAGGTTTCATTCTCTATATCACCGACAAGGATTACGGCTCTATCAACCACAACGATTTTGATTTCATGGAACAGGTCATCAATCGATTTTCCAATGGAAAAGATGAATCGCAGCCCTTGACGCCCAGATTTGCCAAGTACGAGTACCTTAAAAACAACTTTGTCAGGACACTCTCCAAGGAGAAATATGTCGATGGCAAAGAGAGCGTCCAGGAGGATCAGGGCACTCAGTCGACTGCGAAGAAAACCACAAAACCCAAGCCAGTCACCGTCGAATCCTTGCGTGACGACAGGCGGGCGGCATTGTTCAAGATGATGAACGTCACAAGCTTCAA
>NZ_JAFFZW010000016.1 GCF_017826695.1 Pseudomonas alliivorans | reverse complement strand
TCAGCAGTGAAACGATGCATCGCCGATGGTAGTGTGGGGTTTCCCCATGTGAGAGTAGGTCATCGTCAAGATTCAATCCCGAAACCCCTCATCGCTCACGCGGTGAGGGGTTTTGTCTTTTCCGGCTCTGAGAAATCATCAGCCTCAGGCAAACAGACTGCGTACGTTGCTCATGGCGCTGTCTGCGAAGCCCTGTAGAAACGCCTCGAAGTCTGGCAACGCCTCAGGACCTCCCTGGTCCGGTTCAGCAATGATCGTCCAGGTCGCAACACACTCATTGTCACCCTTGGGCTGCACCGTCATGGAGGCCCACAGATTGCCGACAGGCAGACTGGTATGTATCAGCGACCAGGTCATGTACAGCGCTTGATCATCCAGGCTATTCAGCTGTTCGATGGCGAAATTGCCATCCTTGAACAGCTTTTTGCGCACCGAACGAACACCTTTGCCGGTGACCTCGGTGCTCTCCAACGCAGGAATGAAGGCTTGAAAGCCACCGAAGTCTCCGACGACGGCCCACACACTGTTGGCATCGCTCGGGATCTCCACTGCCGCTGATACACGGCACAACGTGGGGTTCTTGATGAGGGTGTCAGGCTTGAGGTTGTTGTGGATCGTGTTCATGTCGCTCTCCATTACATTTGATTGATGACTCGACTCAGATGAAGTCGATTTCCTTCAGGTAATCGCAGCCCTTGCGCAAAAGCGCCGGGGTTTTCTGCGGGTACTGCTCGCCCATCTGGCGGATGCCAGCCAGGGTGTTCTGGTACTCGATCATCGAGATGTCCCCGATGTCCTCTTCGAAGCCGTCCAGGTAGAAACCGAGTACGCCAAACAAGGCGTTCTCACTGTCGACGCGGTTGAGTTGTGCCTGCCAATGAGCAACGCTGACCAATTCGAACTTGCGACCTGCTTCGCGGAACGATTCCACGTAGTGGTTCCAGCTCAGCGGTTCGGGGTTATGCAGATTGAATACAGCGCGGTCGGGCTGGTAGCGACTGGTATGGAAGCCAATGAAACGGGCGAGGAAGTCCACTGGCATCAAGTCGAAGCTGATGTCGAACTCCGGAACCTGCTCCAGTTGCAGCGAACCCTTGAGCATCAGCATCAAGCGGTTCTTCTGCGGCTGGCACACGCCAGTGCGGCTGTTGAAGGCGATGTTGCCGGGCCGGTAGATGTTGACCCACACGCCTTGATCCCTGGCGCATTGCAAGATGCGTTCAGCGACCCACTTCGAGAGGTTGTAACCGTTCTTGATGTAGATTGGCGGTGTAGCGGCAGCCGGTTGTTCAAGTACCGTGCCTGCACCATCAACTGCGCTGCAGGCTGACAAGGTCGAGACGAAATTGAAGACTTTCTTGCTGCGTCCCTCACACAATTTCAGGCATTCAAAGACCGGCTCAACGTTGTCCTTGAACAGCGCTTCGTAATCCTGAACATGGTTCACGTTGGCTGCGTTATGCACCAGCGCGCCAAAGTCACGATCCAGCCGCTCATACACCGCTTCGCTCAAGCCCAGACGCGGCTGGGTAACGTCGGCGGCATGGACCGTCACCCGACTCAAGTCCAGATGTTCAAGCCTGTTTTCCGCCAGCGACTGTTCGAAGCGCTCCTGCGCGCTCTGGCCGGCTGATTCACGCACCAGACACGCAATCTCGGTCGCACCCCATTCCAGCAATGCCTGGACGATGTGCACACCGAGAAACCCGTTGGCCCCGGTCACGATCACTTTGTGGACATCGCCCAGTCGGCTGACAGGCAGCGCCATTATCTGAATGTCGGGGTTGGCATCAAGCAACGCTTTTGGGCTGATGGTGTAGGTCGAGCTGCCTTCGCTGTCGAGAAGACTTGCCAAGGTCAGCACGGTCGGTGCTTCTATGAAGCGGTTGATGGGGATGCTGCGTCCGAACCGCTCGCGAATTCCCAGCAGCATGCGTGACAGCAGAATCGAGTGGCCGCCCAGATTGAAAAAACTCTCGTCAGTCGAGATGTCACCGGTTGGTAGCTCCAGCAGCTCGGCCCACAATGCCAAAAGCTGTTCCTGCCGTTCGTTTTCCGGCAGGCGCCGCGATTGCTGATCGCTGAAACTCACCGGCAGCTCCAGCAACGCTTTGCGATCAGTCTTGCCGTTGCTGGCAAATGGCAACGCATCGACTTGGGTATAGGCAGCCGGGTGCATGTAGTCAGGCAGCAACTGCTGGACATGGGCCTTCAACGCGCTCAAGGTCGAGTCATCACTCAAGGCATCGTGAGGCTGAGCGACGAAGGCCAGAATGCGTCGCTGCGCATCGACGACCACCGCTACCTGTCGATACAGCTGACTGGCACGCAGGCAATGCTCGATCTCTTCCGGCTCTACCCGAAAGCCGCGAATCTTCACCTGATTATCACGACGTCCGCTCAGCTCGACACCGTCCACGGTCCACTTGGCCATGTCTCCGGTGCGATAGGCGCGCAGCCGTTCACCGTCCGGACGCGTCAGCCACACATAACGTTCAGCCGTCAGTTCGGGATTATTGAGGTAGCCCAGGCAAACCCCGGGCCCGACAATGTACAGCTCACCTTGGACCTCCTGAGCCACAGGCCGCAACTGGTCGTCGAGAATCCAGACCTGACTGTTGGCGATCGGTCTGCCCAGGTTCCGGTTGCTGCTGTCCGACTGGAACCGCCCGGCGGTCACCAGCACAGTCGCTTCGGTCGGCCCGTAGAGGTTGTGAAACTGACACTGTGCGGTGAGCCGAGTGATGACGTGAGGCTCACAGACGTCACCGCCGGTCACGACATGTTCAAGCCCCAGCGGCTCATCAAGTGGCAGGATGCTCAGCAACGCGGGCGGCAGAAAGGCATGTGTGATGCCCGCTTTCAAAACGCTGATCAGTTGCAGCGGATCGCGTCGCTGATCCTCATCAGGCACCACCAGTTCGGCGCCGCTGAGCCAGGTCGGGAAAATGTCGATCACGGATGAATCGAAACTCAGGGTCGAGAATTGCAGCACCCGGCTGTGTTGATTCAAATCCACATAGTCCGCATACCAGGCCGTGAAATGGCTGAGGTTGCGCTGGCTGAGCAGGACGCCCTTGGGATGGCCCGTAGTGCCCGACGTATAAAGCGCCATGCACGGCGCATCGCTGGCAGGGTATGCGTTTGCTGCGAGAAGGGCTGTCTCCTGGAGTTGCATGGCGCTGATGTTCAGCGCGGGGAACTCGGCGGCGGCCAATGGGTGCGTGCCGTCATGCAGCAATAGCATCGCCCCGGAGTTTTCGAGAATGTACTGCTGCCGCTGCAGTGGCAGAGCCGGGTCGAGCGGCAGGTAAACCGCTCCACAACCCAGAATGGCGAGCACGCCGGCATACAGTGCCGCGCATTTGGGCAGGCAGATACCAATCACGGGTGGCGTATCGGTGTTGCCAGCCTGCGCGATGAGCGGCAGCAGATGACGCTGAATGGCGGCGCTGTGCATGGCCAGTTCGCGATAACGGTACGACTGACCCTGAACCGACAAGGCTGGCCGCTCTGCAAACGTCTGCAAGGCCGCCGCCAGCCGCCGGGAGAGTGTCGTTTCCGCCAACTGCAACAAGTCCGGTCGCTGCGTCTGGTTGAACTGATGCTCGAACGGCAGCGCATCGATGGCCTGCAAGCCGTCCTGCCGCTCGCTCTGAGCGGGTTGCGCCACAGACAGTTGCGCGAAGTAATGATCGTCCCGTGAGCGTCGGCTCACCTGCAGGGCGATGATGTCCACCCATGCGGCAACAGCGTTGTCTCGCAGCATTCGACCATTGCCCGAAGGTTCGACGGGCAGCCACTCGCGAACGATCAGACGCTGTGCCTTGGCCGATCCATGCCAGCACAGCAGCTCCAGCCGTGGCAGCGATCCTGCCGTGTTGTCCAACCCGACACGCAGGCTCAGCACAGTCGGCTGGCCGAATCCTTTCAGGTCCTCAGTGCCCAACGCCAGACTGCCGTCCTCAATCAGCATCGAAGCGTGAGTCGTGCTGCATGATTGCGGCGCGGCCAGGTCGGTCAAGTGATGTACGGCGTGACCGTGAGCCTGCAGTTCGGTATTCAGTTCGCTCAAGGTCAGGCTGTGACCTAGAAGCACGATCTCCAGGCGTTTCATTGCAGCGTCCCCTGGGCAGGCAGGTAATCGGCCAGTGCTTTCTGTACACACGGGGCGTCCAGCATCGAGCTGGCCTTGAAGAAGCGCATGATGTTGCCGATCAGTGGGTGATGACGGTTGATCGGAAAGCTGACCGCCAGGGTTTCAGCCTTGAGGGCCGCTCTGACCGATTCAGCCACCGGCAGATGCTCGATCAGGGTGAAATCAAAACCGTGCTGGATATCGCTGGTCAGGTACTGGGCGATGAACACCGGCATGATGTCGGCGATGCACTGACGATCCGCCTCGCTTGCCGTGTGCCAATAGATACGCACCAGCCGCGCCCAGAAACCTGAATGGCGACCCTCGTCCAGCAGGTGGTCGGCCATCAGGCCCTTGACCGACTGCTTGACCGAGTCGTCCCTGGCAAAGGCCGCTACGTCGTTGGTGACAGTGTTTTCGGCGATGGCCACGCAGATCAGTTCCACGGCGCTGCGCAGGTGCTCCGGTGCCAGTGCAAGCGCGGCAGGGATCGCCCGGCTCAGTTCGATCTCGCCAGGCAGCGCGATGGGCTGTATGCCGGTCAGCGCGATGGTCTGCTGCATGAAATCCATGGCGACCAGCGCGTGGTAATCCTCATCCACCACCACGGTCATGGCGTCGTAGCGGCAGGCGAAGGGGAAACGAATCGCGAAGTTGTCCTTGGCGATACTGCGCGCGGTCTTGTCGACGATTTCGGTCTCGAAGATCACCACATCATTGATGAATTTGTAGAGGCTCTGAACCAGCACGTAATCACGCAGGTGCGCGCACTCGCGACTGAAGGTTTCGCTGAGCACCAGTGGCTGACGGCTGAGTGGGTAGATCAGTTTTCCATCGTTCTCGACAATCCTGCGCGGGCGAGTGCGAATGGTGGCGCGACCTTCCCACGCATCGATGAACGAGCTGTAGTCTTCTGCTTTCATGATGGCTTCCTTGTAGGGGCTTGAGCGCTGGCCGTTGAGGACAGCCCTCGGGAACTGACCGGAGCTAAGCGCTGACCTGCATCAGCGGTGCGCGCATGCTGAGCCGCAACGTGTCCCACAGCTGAACCCTGCTTTCCACGGCAGCAATGGCGGCCTGGTACACCTCTTTTTCCCGTTGCGGATCGCCCGCCACCAGGCGTGCCAACAGGTGCTCTGCAGCAGGACCGTGGTCTTCGGAGTCGACTTCGATGTGGCGCTCCAGGTAATAGCGAAAGGTCGGTGCCTGACTTCCGGTGATGCCCCAGTCATCGAGAATGCTTTGGAACATCAGGGGAATGACGCTCTCGCGACCATGCAGAAACGCGGCAGCCACGCTGTGAGCGGGTGCATGCAGCGCCGTATCGAGGGTGTTTGTCACGAACACCGATGCCGCCTGGCCTGCGTTGACGCGTTGCAGAGCGGTTGTGTAGTGCACACCCTGTTTTTGAAGCTCGATGAAGCGCTCGATCTGCAGTGTGCTGGCGCCTACCTCGCGCATGGCATCCAGATACAGCTCGAAATGGCTGTAGTGACCACGATCCAGTCGATCGTCGGATTCCTCCCCCAGCACGATCTCGTTGATCAGTCTGGCGGCGGCAGGATCTTTCGGCGGCAGCCAGGGCAACTGGGTACAGGTCAATTCCTGTTGCAGGCGTTTGGTGAGTGACATGAAATCCCATACCGCAAATACGTGGGTTTCCATGAAACGTCTCAGCACGTCCAGAGACGTGATTTCACTGAATATCGGATGACGGCTAAGTTCAAGTTTCTTTTGGTCCAGTCGTGTGTTTTGACAAGGCATGGCGATATCTCTGGTCATGTTTGATAGATGAAAGTTGGCGTATTGATTCGCAGCGTTTGTTCGCAGATCTCCCTCACCCGAATAACGGGCAAGCGAGCGCCTGCGGGTTGAAACGATTCAAGTCGTCAACGTTCTTTATGCCACTTCATTAAGTTGAACGGCGCCACGTGCCAGCGCCGTCAGCCCTTGGGGACGTGGGTTTGCGCTGTTACAGCACACTCCGCAAGGACTGCGGAGAAAAGTTAAAACACAATTAAGTACTTGTGCAATGGGTTTCTTGCATTATTTTAAGTTGTGATTTATCAGGGTTGAAAGTTGCTATATAAAACTTGGCGTTCAAGGTTTATAGGGGTGTGAGCAACCCTTCCGGTCGATAATGGCCAGAATTATAAATAATGAACGAATGCCTCGTTCAGCGTTGCCGTTATGCCGAACTATTAGAGTAAGTATGTTTTTGGCGGGCGATATCGGAAACGACTTCCAATGTCTCTCTGCCCGTTGCACTGACTCCTTTTCGTGGCGTTCACATGAACAGATATCACCGCCTGGACGACGCGCAGGCGGTGAATCCCGACCAGCATGAACACTCCGGTTGGATCCATCGTGGTTACGGCCGAGTTTGCCTTATTCAGGCGACACACCACCTGGCGGCCCGGAAAATAGATATAAAAACGCCCGACGAGAAGTTGCCGGGCGCTGAAAGGAGAGGGGTCAAAAGCGGCTGATCCGGATGGAAAAGCCGCGGGGAGGGGTCAGTCGTGGGTCTTTTTGCGAGGGCGGACGGTTTGCTCTGCGCTGGCCTTGCTGTTCAGATATTGAGTAATGGCCTGAACGCCGCGATTGAGGTGATGTTGCAGGGCCGCCACGGTCTCCTCCACTGCTTTATCTTCGGCGAGGCGAAGCAGTTCCCAGTGGTCGTCCTGGGAGAGTTTGCCAAGCCCCATGGACGAAAGATTGAAGCGCAGAAAACGTTCTTCTTCGTTCAAGCCTTCTTCGACCAGTTGCATCAGGCGCTTGTTGGGCGTTCTGGTGTACAGCGACATGTGAAACAAGCGGTTGAGTCTGCCGATCTGGGTGTAGTCGGTCTCCACTTCGAGCTGTTCGATGTAGCTTCTTGAGGCTGCCAGGTCTTCTGCGGTCAGGTAGGGGATCGACAGCCGTAATGCTTCGGACTCCAGCAAGATGCGCAACGAGTAGGCATCAACCGCATCTTCGGTGATCAATGGCGCTACTACGGCGCCTTTGTGCGTTTCCACCCGCAGCAGGGACTGCGCTTCAAGTTGCCGCAAGGCTTCACGCACGGGCATCCGGCTTACGCCAAACAGCGTTGCCAGTTCCTGTTGGCGCAATGCAGTGCCGCTCGGCAAGCTGCCGTCGATGATTGCATTGCGCAGCTTTTCCTCGATAACGGCCCGTGCAACATTGGCTGCAGGCTGCTCGTTGCCCAGTACCGAGCTTAAAAAGGCTTCTCTATCTGATTTACGCATCGCCATACTTCTTCATCACCCCGGCAAGATGGGATCCAATAATTAGCTGGACTGCCGACAGACTAGCCAAGACTTGCCAGAAAGTCGCGAGCGTAGAGGTGTGTTCAGTATTTTTAGTGGAGCACATGAGTCGCATTTTTGTGAGCAATCGTTGATACGTTCAACGCTATCTTAGCGTCCCTCAGGCCGAGTGCCGAATGAGCATTTATACACATAGCCATTTTCAGCGATGTTTTCATCGCTGAACGCGCTGGCAGGTCACTGCCAGCGCGCACGAGCGGCCAGGCCAAAAGCGTCCCACGGGCCGTCAGCTGCGGGGTAGACGTCCTGACACAAAATGCTGAACGTCATTGAAACCGGGCGTCGATGCATGACCGGGCGTCACCAGCGAATCGATGAACGCCTCGTCTTCCGGGGTAATGACAACGTCCAGTGCCTTCGTGTAGCCATCCCACTGTTCTTCGGTCCGGGGCCCGACGATGGCGGAGGAGACCGCCTGGTTGTTCAGCACCCAGGCAATGGCGAACTCCACCATGCCGACACCTTTTTCCTGCACGTGCGCCTGAATGCGTTGCGCGATGCGCAAGGATTCCACACGCCACTCCGTCTCCAGCAGCCGCTTGTCCTGACGGCCGGCACGGGTACTGCTGTCAGGTGTGACGTCGGGCGCGTACTTGCCGCTGAGTACACCTCGCGCCAGCGGACTGAACGGCACAACGCCCAGCCCGTAAAACGCCGCGGCAGTGATCTGTTCGACTTCTGCCTGACGGTTGACGATGTTGTACAGCGGCTGGCTGACGACGGGCTTGTCCACGCCCAGGCGCTGCGCGACATTGACGATTTCCGCGATCCGCCAGCCACGGAAGTTGGAGACGCCCCAATAGCGGATCTTGCCTTGGCGTATCAGCTCGCCAATGGCCGACACCGTGACTTCCAGTGGCGTGTCGTGATCCTCTCTGTGCAGGTAATAGATATCCACATAGTCGGTGTTCAGCCGGCGCAGGCTGTGTTCGATGGCGTTGAACACATGCTTGCGACTCAGGCCCGCGCGATTGGGAATATCACTGGGGGCGCTGTAGCCGAGCTTGGTCGCCAGCACCCAGTCGCTGCGACGCGAGGCGATGGCCTGGCCCACGAGTTCCTCCGAGCGGCCGCCGTTGTACACGTCTGCCGTGTCGACGAAATTGACGCCCTGATCCCAGGCCTTGTCGATGATGCGCAAGGACTCGTCGGCACCTGTCTGCTCGCCGAACATCATCGAGCCCAGAGTCAGTGTTGAAACCTTGAGGCCGGACTGGCCAAGAACACGATAATTCATGTGTAACCTCCTCCTTGTCATTCACGCGGGATCAGTCGGACATATTGGCGCGTATGCCAAGGCATTGAAAAGGTGAGTCGACCCTCGGTCAGATACATGGCGGCCTAGCGGATATCCGGCAGGCCCCAGTCCTTGAGCGAGAAATCGGCCAGTGAATCAATGACCAGATCCGCATGCTCATATTGTTCACGCGGCATGTGCGAATCAGGCACGGCCACGGCATACATGCCCGCCGCCTTGGCAGCGGTGACGCCGAACGGCGAGTCCTCGAACACCAGGCAGTCGGCCGGATCCACACCCAGGCGGCGCGCAGCGACCAGAAAGATGTCCGGTGCCGGCTTGGCGGCCGTCACTTCCGGGTCATCAGCGGTGACCACCGTTTCGAACAGTTCGAACCAGGCGCGATGCAGCGTGGTCTTGGCGTGGAAGTAATGCACCGAGGAACTGGTGCCCACGGCGATGGGAATGTTGTGCTCGGCCAGATGACGCACCAGCGCCTCGGCACCCGGCATTGCAGGCGAATGCGGGAAGCGCTCGTCGAGCATCGGCTGGCGAATCTCCAGAAACTCCTCGGCGGTCATCGGCAGCTCCAGCGTCTTGGTCACGTACTCCGCGAAGTCGTTGGCGCCCCGGCCGATGGTGTGCTGCTTGATCGCCCAGTCAAATGTTTTGCCATGGCGGCTGGCGATGGCGTGGGTGACTTCGGTGTAGATCCCTTCGCTGTCGAGCAGCAGGCCGTCCATATCAAAAATGACGGCCTTGATCGGGCCAAGTGGGTTCTGCGTCGTGCTCATGTGATTCCATCCGGTTAGCAAATTCGTTTCAGCCTAACGTTTCCGCCAAGAGCATGGCTACCCCATGTTTCAGGGATCGGCGCTTGAAAGCCTTTTCGGAACGGCCTGTTCGCAACAAAAGGCAGAAGGCCATGTCCAAAGGGCCTCAATAAGTGCAACCGCACACAGAACTGACCAACTATGCTGGGCCGTCGCGAGCTGCCGGTGATAATCTCTCGCGACTTTTCGGCAGTGCTGCACGCTCTGTCGACCCGCGACTCACAGCTGTGAACACGCTGTGATTTCAGGGACGACTTCTCATTATCAGAACGGACATCTTCGAGTCACTATGAATAAATCAGCAGGTATAGCGGTTGGCGTGATCGTCGTGGCAGGAGCTCTGGCGACGGCTGGCGCCTGGTACACCGGTACGCAACTGGAAGGCGCGTTGAACGACTCCATCAGCCAGGCCAACCAAGAGCTGGCGAAATCGTTCAAGGGCACCGACACCAGCGTCAAGCTCGAAATGCTCTCCCTTGAGCGCAATTTCTTCAGCAGCACTGCGCACTACCGCGTCGATATCCAGAACCTGTCCGATAGCACCCAGGGCGGGCAGTTCCTGTTCGTCGATCACATCCAGCACGGGCCTATACCGCTGTCCCGCCTGAAGACCCTGAATCTGGTGCCTGTCATGGCGCTGAGCAATTTCGAGATGGAAAAAAGCCCAAGCTCGGAAAAGTGGTTCGCGCTGAGCAAGGACGTATCGCCGCTCAAGGGGCAGGCCAGCATCGGTTATGACCGTGCCACCAAAGGCTGGGTGCAACTGGCACCGCTGGAAATGAACGACACTGACGGTACGTTCAAATTTTCCGGCATGACTGTGAATGCGGCGTCTTCGGCTGACGCTCAGAAGTTCGACCTCGACGGCAGTCTGGATAACCTGCAACTCAATGTCCTGTCGCCTGACGGTCCGGTGAACATCGAAGTCAAAGGCATGACGTTCGACACCGGCGGCACCAAGGGTAAATCCGGGTTTTACCTGGGTCATACCAATATGAAAATCCAGGCCGCCGCCTTCCAGCTGGTCGGCAAACCGCAGGTTCAGCTCAAGGATTTCACCAACACCAACCTCGCTCAGGAAGATGCCGGTAACTTTGCGGCGCAGGTCAACTACGACATCGGCATGATCGCCTATGGCGGCAAGGACGTCGGTGCTGCACATCTGGGCATCAAGATCGCCAACTTCAATGCGGTGGCCACTCAGGCGCTGTACCAGCTTTACCAGAACACCATCCTGCCGCAACAGCAGGCTGCCATTCTGGCCGAGCGTCCGTTGCAGCTTGAGTTGACGCCTGCCGAGCGTGAAGTGATGAACACCCAGACGAAAACGCTGCTGGCCGGCAAGCCACGTATCGAACTGGAGAAACTCTCGCTCAAGACCGCCAACGGCGAAAGCCATATGCAGATTGCAGTGGACCTGACCGATCCGGGTTCGCTTGACCAGCCGGCCGACGCGCTGGCCGTGAAAACTGTAGGCGAGGTCAACGCCAGGGTCGTGCTTTCGAAGCCGATGATCCGCGACATCGTCACCCAGCAGGCTATTCGTGAAGGCCAGACTGATTTGAAGGCCATCGCCGAGCAGGCCAGTGCTGCCAGTGACATGGCCAGCGCCATGGCCGAGATGATGCAACTGGCCAAGGTCGAGGGTGAGACCATCGTCTCTGACCTGCATTACGCCAACAACATGGTCGACTTCAACGGCCAGAAGATGACCCTGCAGCAGTTCATGGCGACGGTCATGGGCAAAGTCGGCGCGCTGGGCGCCCAGTAAGCCTGCATGTCGCTCGGGGCTGCAATCGCAGCTCTGAGCTACGCCTTCTTCAGGGAAACGTCCCGCATCAGCGTTCTGATGACTTCCAGCGTCTGGTGGTAAACCGTTCCGTAATGGTCATGATGACAGCACGGCCTGACCGAAAGGGTGATGGCATCCGCGGTCGCAGCGGACAAGTGCACATCCACCTGAGGGCTGGGCAGTACGTTGGGAAGGCTGCCCACCTGATCCTTGAGCCGCGAGATAACCGCCTGTTCGTCTTCCGTGTTCGGTAACGTCGCGGTGAGCTCCACGCGCCGGAAATCATTACTGGAGTAATTGATGATCGTGTCGGCGAAAATCTTGTTGTTGCCGACCAGATTGAGCACATTGTCAGCCGTGTTGATGGACGTCACGAACAGCCCGATCTCGACCACTGTCCCCGTAACACCCGCCGCCGTAATCGCATCGCCGACCTTGAACGGCCGCAACACAATGATGAAACCACCCGCCGCCAGATTCGCCAGCAAACCCGACCACGCCATGCCGATCGCCAGCCCGACCGCTGCCAGCAGCGCTGCGAAACTGGTGGTCTCGATCCCGCAGTAACTGAGAATCGCGATGACCAGAATGATGTTCAGCGTGACGGTAATGAACGAGCCCACATAGCGCAGGACTGTCGGATCGAACCGCTGGCGGGTCAGCGAGCGTTGCACCATCCTGACCAGCACCCCGATCAGCCAGCGCCCGAAGATCCACAGGAAGGCAGCGATGACCAGCTTCAGAACGATCGTCGCCCCATACTGCAACACGATGTTGAGTAACGAATTGACCTTGTCGGTGCCGACATTGATGACATTCAGCGCATCCATGAACGCAACTCCTGAACGTAAGGCTCGACCGGCAGATGGCCTGCCGTATGACCCCGTACATTGTTCAAAAAAACGCCATAACATCTACTGGCAGTTGTGACAGGAGGCGAAGTGCTGGTATTCGGCGGCGCTTGTTTTTTCGCTACTGAGTCAGTCCCACCAAGGTATCCGCCAACTGGCGGGTGCGCTGTGATGTTCCCGCCGTCATGTCGCTCGATCCTTCCAGCTCGCTCAACAGGCCCGTCAGCGTGCCGACCTCTGCCGACTGCTCTTCGATGTGTTGCGCAACCTTGCGAATCTCTTCCGCCAGACGCTCGATATCGGTGCCGATGTCGTTGGCGTTCTGCGACGTCTTTTGCGCCAGTTGACGAACCTCGTCGGCCACGACTGCAAAGCCACGTCCCATTTCGCCTGCGCGTGCGGCTTCGATGGCGGCGTTGAGCGCCAGCAGATTGGTCTGTCCGGCGATCTGTTGAATCGTCTGCACCACCGACTGAATGCGCAGGCTGGACCTGGCCAGTTCCCGCGAACCTGACACGACTTCGTCGGCCTGATTGACCAGGCTTTTGACGGTATCGCCAGCCTTGTCGATGACTTTTTCCTGATGCGTAATCGTTTGAGTCAGCTCATCCATCGAGACGTGCAACTCGCCTGAGTAGTGACGCAACTGCCCGGCAATTTCTTCCTGATCCTGGTGAGCTTTGACCAGCACATCGCCCAGATCGCTCAGGCCGCTGAACACCGGACGAATCTGTTCATCCAGACCGCTTGGGTCGATGGACTGGACGAAATTGCGCTGCTTGAACTGATCGATCTGCTTGACCACCACATGGCTCAGGCCCGCCAGTTTCTTGATCTGCCGACGCAGAAAGAACGCCTTGAACTCGCCGTAGTAGGCGATGAAGTTATCGATGTACTCGTCGCGGAACGACTGGCCTTCAGGCACCTTGAAAAAGAACACGGCGGTCAGCGTCTGATTGAGGTTCAGGCCGAGGATTTCCCCGAAGGTCGAGAAGCCAACGACAGGCGTATCGCCGAAGACGTCGTTCATGCGGCCCAGTTCGCTTCCATTGTTCAGGCGGCGCAGGATGCAGTCGCTCAACAAGCCCAGCAATGGCTTGCCGGACTTGCCCTGCAGGAAGCGGGCGAAATCCTTGCGCGTGCTGTCGATCATCGACGTTCGCTTGACCATCACCAGTTCTTCGCCTGGCGCTACGTCGCAGAACAGGTGGACCCGCTCGCTTTCGTAATCAATGCGCGCGATGGAACGCACGAACAGTTCCTCGCCCACCCGGATGGCGAACGAATACTGCGCCAGCTTGCTTTCCAGATCACGCCGCTCGCAGTGCAACGCCTCGCACAGCGCCGCCACCATGGTGCTGATCTCACCACGCGCGTTGACCACCTGGCTGATGTAACGCTCTTCCAGCGACGCGGTCAGCACACTCAGGCTCAGTGACGTCGGTTCGAAGTTCTGGCTTTTGAAAACTCCGAAGCGCACGTTCTTCGCGCTCTTGAGGAACACCACCTGAGCATGGTTCTCGTAACTGCGCTTGCCGTCGTGAATCAGCGTTTTCTGAAAGTCGCCCTTGCCACCGGCAGACCCGCCTACGAACAGGCATGGAAAGCGCCCGGACTCGTACAGCGCTTCCATGAAAAACGATTCCGACGCCGACAACCCGTCGAACGTGACATAGGCCAGCGTGTCGCGATGATCGATAGGCGTGCTCACTTGTGTGCGCTTGATCGAATCGGTCAGCCGCGCGATACGCTCACGCATGGAAAGCCGCTTGCCCGAGCCGCGAATGTCCTCACTGTGCAACGGAATATGCACCACTTCGGCACTCTTGATCACACTGGCGTCGAAGAGCGCCAGCACGATCCGGTCCCATCGATTGTCGGCTGCGCAATACAGCGAATCGTTGCTCGAACACAACTCGCCCGACGTTGTGCACAAGCTGATTTTTGCATTCGGAAAACGCGCCGCCACAGACTGCGCAACTTGATCGAAATCGACATGCGGCGAGACAAAACCGGTGAGGTAAACCGGGTCGAAACTCATGGCCGAGAGTTTTGCACTCAGCTCGCGGGCAGAGGTAATGACACTGAGAACGCCGCCGGTCCGTGTGGCGGTGGTCCGGAGACGGGATAGAAAGCTCATGATTGAGTCCGAAGAAGGTAGGAAGCGGAGGCCGCAGGGGATGCGGTCAGATCCTGTTTCATCGGCTGGAAGGGGGATTGCGGTAGGGCTGAGGGGTGAAAAACTGTCCGAATGGTCGGGATTTTGGATGGGTGGTTTTCTGCTCGCGGGTCGAATCCGTTTATGGAAGCGCCCAGACGTGTCTTTGCAGCGATACCGGCCTTTAGCGCAGTGCATCGGCGCTGCTCTTCCCCAGGAATTTCTGCGCGAACAGCACTCGTTGCTCCGGAGTATCAGCAGCGCCGCCTCGGGCCAGTTCCTTGATGCGAGCCTCCACCCCCTCGGCTCGATGGGCCAGACCACATTCATTGGCAATCTGTACACCCAGGTCGGGTCGGGCATTGATTTCGATGACCAGCGGCCCGAGATACTGATCCAGCATCATGTCCACTTCGATGTAACCCAGCCCACAAAGCTCATGGCACCTGGCAGCAAGCTTCATGAAGCCGTTCCAGGCCGGCAGCCGGAAGCCTTCGACAACATCAGTCTTATCCAGAGGCTTGCCAATGTCTTTGAGCCATGTACCTCTCAGGGTCATGCCTGACGCGAGGTCGATCCCGACACCGATGGCATCCGGCTGCCGACTGGCCCAGCCGGCCGATTGCCGTGTAGGGATACGCAGCATGGCCATTACGGGGTAGCCCAGCAACACGGTAACGCGAATATCGGGAACTCCGTCATCGCTGAAGCCTTGAAAGACATCATCCGGGATAACCCGGTATTCGATCAGCGCACGATCCTGGTCGCCCGGCGAATAGGCGCCGCCGAGGATGTCTGAAACATGGTCCTCAATGTCCGCGTGGGTGACGATCTGTCCGGACAGCGTTCGATAACGGTCTTCGAAGCGTTCGGTGATAACCAGAATGCCTGTTCCGCCACTGCCCCGGGCAGGTTTGATGACAAAGTCACTGTGCCCGTCGACAATCTGGCCAAGCTTCCTGATCTCTCTCTCAATGGTTATGACGCCATAGGTCTGCGGCATTTCAAGGCCTGCCTGCGTTGCTCGTTCCTTGGTAATGATCTTGTCGTTGACCAACTTGCCGAGACCGCGCTTGTTGTACTTGAGCTCATAGTCGAGATCGCGTCGATTGATGCCCGGTATGCCCCACGCGTTCAAGGCCTTGCGAATTTTCCACAGGCCGGTCATTGGGCTTTTCTCTCCACGAACGCTTTCAGCTCGACCAGCTCTGTCAGGCGATAGCCACGATAGCGCCCCATCGCCAGCATGAAGCCGGTCAGGACCAACAGCACGGCCGGGAAGGTAAAGACGAAGTAGACCAGCTCCGGCACGCTCATGATGATGTGCGCCAGCGACGCGGCGAAGAGGGTGCCGATTGCAACTTTCAGGGCGTGCCCGCCGCCGTTTTCCTCCCAGGTAATGGACAGGCGCTCGATGGTCATCGTCAAAATCACCATCGGAAAGAGTGCCACCGAAAGCCCGCGCTCCAGACCCAGCTTGTGGCTGAGCAGACTGACCGCGGCAATCAATATCACGACGAAGGTCAGCACTACAGACAGGCGAGGCAGCATCTGCAGTTTCAGGTGTTCAAGATAAGAGCGAAGCATCAGGCCCAATGCGGTGATGCCCGTGAACAGCAGAATGCCAAAGTCGAGTTGGGTTTCCCTGAACGCCAGCGCGATGAGCACCGGGGTGAACGTTCCCAGCGTCTGAAGCCCGATCAGGTTGCGCAACAGCAGAATCACCAGCACGCCGACCGGTATCACAATCATGATCATGAATGTTTTCTGAGTCTCCAGCGGCAGGCCGTACAACGAGTAGGACAGGAAACCGTTCTCTGCGCTTGCATCCGCCATCTTGGCCAACTGCATGGCATTCATTTCGCTGTTGTTCAGGCTGAAGCTTACCGTTGCGTTCTTTCCGCCATCGACGGTGATCAGGCCTTCGTTACCGATCCACCACAACAGCCTGTCATCCGGTAACCCGACCTGGCCCGTCTCCGGGTTGAAGTACAGCCACTTCTTGCCATTGAAACTGCGCAGCCAGAGTTCGGGCGTTTGCGGCTGATCGGCCACCAGTCGGATCGTGTGGACTCTTTCCATCGGAACATGTGCGAGCGAGAGGAGCAACTCAGTGATTTGCGCTTTTTTCTCTACCGACGTATTGCCCGCCAGCAGGAACCTCGCGTCATCGTTACCCGTATCGTTGACGCGCTTGATGGCCTCACTCATGAAGGTTTCGACGTCGGCGGAATGCCGACGGATCGGTGCCACCAGAGCCTCCGCCGCGATTTTCTCTGCACCCGCAACCGGCAGACTGTCGCGATAGATCGGTCCTTTTTCCTTGGGCTTCTCTCCACGATATCGCTCGGTCAGCACCAGCCGGTAATACAGCTCCTGAGTCCCCTTGGCCCGACGCGATGACCAGGTCGCCTTGCGATTGCCGTCCACCACATTGACGCTCACGCCATAGTTCCTGGAAATGAAGCTTTCGTTGAGGTTTACGTAGTCCGATGCCAGCGAAGGCAAGAACATCTGGACCTTGATCGCGTCGCCGACATTGGCCTGAAACTCGACCTTGGCATCAATGTTCCAGAGATGATCGGTTTCATTCTGAGTCATCGGGATGCCGAGAACGGCAATCTGATAGGCCGTAATCCCGATCCCCAACAGGGTCAGAATAGCGATCAGAAATTTCAGGTGGAGTGAGGTAGCGCGCATGGCTTTACTCTGCGTTGAGCGATGACGAGGTGAGTGTTGAAATCGAAGTACTAAGGCGGTGTAAGCAAACCATCGTCTTCAGCGGGGTGTACGGCTGGCCAGACAAGCAATCGTGTGCTGGCATCTCAAGCAGGATTGGCCGGATAGTTAAACAGCCAGTTTCCGCTGTCGATTTCTGCGAAGAACGTTTTGATAGGTGCAAAGCGGGATGGCACGCTCTTGACGTGTACAGATCAGGACAGGCAACACTCCGATCAAAGTCTGAACGGCAGGGCTGATCACGCCCGACGGGGCTATGCATCCGGCAATCAGCGGAGGTGCCTTCAGGCAGAGTAGTGGTGGGGGCTTTAGCGTCCAGCATGCATTGAATTCCATCCATTGAATAAGCATGACTCGGAAATTTGATTCCTTCGTGGCGGGTAGCATATTGCTATTTCCGCAGGCTTGGATACCTCTATCTGCTGGGGGTGGAGGCAATTTTAGCGTGGCCTCTGGAGGAGGATCAGTACGGGGGAAGCGCCTTAATCGCTTAACCGTACATGTGCAGCAGATCGTCGATCGGCTTGAGCTCATGTGCCGCGAACGGTGTTATGCCGAGCATGTTTCGTTGTTAGGCTCTGTACGAAAAGTACTGTCTCAAACACCGCATGGCACAAGCCAGTGAGACCATTGCCGCATAACTTTTTGCGAGTTTGTCGAAGCGCGTAACGATGCGACGGTTCTCCTTCAACCAGCCGAACATGCGCTCGATGATATTGCGCTGCCGGTACTTGGGCCGATCAAAAAGTCTCGGTAATCCCGGTTTAGGTTTGCGCTTCATCGTGCGTAGCGGGATTACCGGCTGCATCCGGTAACGGTCGCAGTAGCGACGCAACGCTTCGGCGTCATAGCCCTTATCAGCCAGCAACCAGCGACAGCGCTTGCGGGGACGACCGCGCAAACTCGGGATGTAAGCGTTATCCAGCAGCGGTTGCGCATAGCTGATGTCGCTGGCTTGCCCACCTGACAGTAGAAAGTTTAGCGGTACGCCATTGGCGTCGCACAGCATATGGATCTTCGTTGTCAGGCCGCCCCGGCTTCGACCGAGGGCGTGGTCTTGCGGTTCTTCAGGCCCCTTTTTTTCCCAGCACCAGAAGAGGCCCGGGTTGCGCGTACCGCCGTGGAGTCAATCATCCAGGTCTCCAGATCAATTAACCCTTGCTCGTTCAGCTTGATGTGGAGCCGCTTGAGCATCTGGTCGAACGTCCCGCGATTGCGCCAGTCACGAAAGCGTTGATAAACCGTTGACCATGGGCCGAAGCGTTCGGGCATGTCGCGCCAGGCAGCACCCGAGCAGAGCACCCAGAGCACACCGTTAAGCATCAGCCGATCATCTGCCCGTGGGCGTCCGTTACGGCGGGGTTCACTGAAGATGTCTGCAACCAAATCCCAGGCTGCGTCGGGGAGTTCGTACCGTTTGGCCATCGTGGGCTCCTGCCGTTGATGTACGCGGACTTTACTGACTCCCGACGCTTGCTGGGTTCAAATGAGTTTCAGATGATTTCGTACAGAGCCTAGGGACACTTCCCCCAGGAACCAGTTCCTCTAAGGACTTGGTAGGCTTACAGCTAAGGCCACCTGGACAGCTTACCGGTATTGTTTCCAACCCCAGCGGATCCACCCACCCCGTAGGGTTAGGCACGTACTGATAGTTGTTCAACCCACCCGCAAGCTTGATCGGGTCGGGCGTCAGAAACCGTCCAGTGCCCGGATTGTAATAGCGATGGCGGTTGTAGTGTAGGCCTGTCTCGGCATCGAAGTACTGACCCTGGAAGCGCAGCGGGTTGTCGATTCTGCGATATCGAGGGTCGCGAGGTTGCCGTAAGCGCGGTATTTGGCCGACCACATGATCTCGCCGCTGTAATCGGTGAGTTCCTGTGGGGTGCCGAGGTGGTCAAGCTGGTAGTAGAACGGCTGGGCCTTCAGTGGACCTTCGCCGTCAAGCATGGCCAAGGGGCGGAAGGTGCCCGGTTCGTAGATATAGGTGCGATATCGGTTGGTCGCGCTTTCGGCGATCAGGCGTTCGCCTTGCCACAGGAATTCGGTGGTGTGGCCATCGACGGTCTTTTCGATGCGGCGACCAAAGGCGTCGTATTTGTAGGACGCGGTGCTGCCGCCCGGCAGGCTGACGCCGATCAGGCGGTGCTGGCAGTCGTAGCGGTATTCGGTGACGAGTTTCTGGCCGGTGCCGCGTCGCTCGCGGATCTGGTTGCCGTAGGCGTCGTAGTCGTAGTGCCGGTCGCCCTGCATGAGCAGGCGGTTGCCTTTGACGTTGGCCAGGTTGGCGACTGGCAGGTCGTTCTGGGCGAGCAGGTTGCCGGCCGGGTCGTGGGCGAAACTTTCAGGGGTGCTGCCGCGCACGCTGATCAGGCGATCCAGCGGGTCGTAGTGGAAGCTGCGATTGCCTTTTCGACTGTCGTTGACGCCTGCCAGATTGCCGTTTGCGTCGTACGCGTAGTGGCGATGGAACAGGTGGCGGTCCTGCTGGCTGACACTGTGGGCCTGAAGGCGACCCTAGTCATCGTACTAATACTGGCTGAGCAACAGACCCTGCTTACGTTCTTTCTAAACGTCAGAGCTATTTAATTAATTTAGCATAAGCTCTTTAATATTTTTATGTTGTCCAATCCCTTGGATCTACCGATCCCCAATCTTCGTCATCATAAATTTCAATTATTGCTAGTTATATTTTTACTTTGGAAAAAGGAATTATCGCCCTTGTTTTTTATCATGCTCCATGTGGTCGCTCAGGTAGAGTTGACAGATAAGAAACCTCCCACCCATGACCAGCATGGTTGATGTATTGCCTGCAGCTCGTCCAAGCACTTTGTGCAAGAAACTTTGCCGCCTCTATGTCCTTGCAGGATTACTGCAAGAAGTTGTATGGTGCTAGTGTATTGTTATTGGTGATAAGTTTAAAGTGTCCTCGGTCAAGATTTCGAAAAAATGACTTATCAGAAATGCTATATAGTTCGCCTGCAGATAGCATTGAAAATGCAAAGTTGTGGTTGATGCCATTGTTTTAACTGGTGGTTGTTGTGCGCAATTTAATTAAGCGCGTCCGCTTTTTTTTCAACGAGACCTGCACCCATGACTAGCATTTCCGGTAGATTAATTCTGTCTTCAGCAGACGCTGAGCCCAAATGAGTATCACCCTTCCAAAGATCTCCTGCGACCACTCTCAAATCTAGATTCTTTTGAGAGTCTCTTAATTCTTCATGTCCAACAAAGTGCCAGCGTTGTTTCTGAATAGGTACCTTTGATGTGTAAAGTAATAGATCAATGCTCTCGGGTAGCTGTTCCGGCATTTTTTTTTCAGAAAGCAAGCCTTTAAATATTCCCAGCAGAATAGTATCTTTATATCGATCTGAAACATATAGGATTTTAGCGGCTTTAAAGCCATCTTTGACAGGTATCAGTACTACATCACCAACTGTTGTTTTTTTATTCTTCATTGCCCGAGTCTCCTTAGGGTTTCATTAAACAATTCATCGCTGCCCGCCGCTTTGTAGAGTGGGGCGTTCGGGTTTTCAGGACGGTAAGAGCGTATCTCGTTAAGTAGCGGCGTGCGAGCATTCTGGCTTTTAGCACCACCATATAAATCTATGATCAGTTGCTCCAACCCTTTTGCCTGAGCCTTACTTAGATTGTTGTCCCAAAGTATTTGACTTACCAGATCGTCCTTTCCTTCTGTGTCGGCGTGTTTGGCGACCCTTGCAGGAGCATCGCCGCGGCCGACATATTTTACATTTCCGGCCTCGTCTTTCAAAACGTACAAACCTTGCCCGTTCACCTTGTCATAATGGGCTCCTGTACCGCCCACACCGGAAGGCATAGGAACCGTTGGTTCAATGTGATTAACGTGAGCATCTCTAGCCGGATTCTCTGCGGCTACTGGTAGAGAGCAGGTCTCAGCACTTGGGCATTTCCCTGTTAACCCCAACGGATCCACCCACCCCGTAGGGTTAGGCACGTACTGGTAGTTGTTCAACCCACCCGCAAGCTTGATCGGGTCCGGTGTCAGGAACCGTCCAGTGCCCGGATTGTAATAGCGATGGCGGTTGTAGTGTAGGCCTGTCTCGGCATCGAAGTACTGACCCTGGAAGCGCAAAGGGTTGTCGATTTCTGCGATGTCGAGGGTCGCGAGGTTGCCGTAAGCCCGGTATTTGGCCGACCACATGATCTCGCCGCTGTAATCGGTGAGTTCCTGTGGGGTGCCGAGGTGGTCAAGCTGGTAGTAGAACGGCTGGGCCTTCAGTGGACCTTCGCCGTCGAGCATTGCCAAGGGGCGGAAGGTGCCCGGCTCGTAGATGTAAGTGCGATATCGGTTGGTTGCGCTTTCGGCGATGAGCCGTTCGCCTTGCCACAGGAATTCGGTGGTGTGGCCATCGACGGTCTTTTCGATGCGGCGACCAAAGGCGTCGTATTTGTAGGACGCGGTGCTGCCGCCCGGCAGGCTGACGCCGATCAGGCGGTGCTGGCAGTCGTAGCGGTATTCGGTGACGAGTTTCTGGCCGGTGCCGCGTCGCTCGCGGATCTGGTTGCCGTAGGCGTCGTAGTCGTAGTGTCGGTCGCCCTGCATGAGCAGGCGGTTGCCTTTGACGTTGGCCAGGTTGGCGGCCGGTTGGTCGCCTTGGCCGAGGAGGTTGCCTGCGGGGTCGTGGGCGAAGCTTTCCGGGGTACTGCCGCGCACGCTGATCAGGCGATCCAGCGGGTCGTAGTGGAAACTGCGGTTGCCTTTTCGACTGTCGTTGACGCCTGCCAGGTTGCCGCTTGCGTCGTACGCGTAGTGGCGGTGGAACAGGTGGCGGTCCTGCTGGCTGACGCTGTGGGCCTGAAGGCGACCCTGATCATCGTACTGATACTGACTGAGCAGCAGACCTTGCTGGCGCTGTTGCTCGCGACCGGCGCTGAACTGGTGCGTGGTCAGGCGCGAGCCGTTGAGGTCAATGCTGCCGAGCTGGCCGCCGCGCTGGTGGTGGTAATCGAGTTTGCTGCCGTCAGGCAGGCGGCAATGGCTCAATTGTCCAAGCGCGTCGTACTCGTAGCGAGTGGTGCCCCAACCCTGATGCTCGGTGATCAGGCGGTCTTGCAGATCATATTCGTAAGCAAGGGGCCAGTGACCGTCGTCGACGCTGACCAGACGGCCGAGGGCGTCGTAGCGGTAATGGATCACGCTGCCGTCGGCCAAGGTTTTGACCAGCAGACGGCCAGCACTGTCACGCTGGTACTCGGTGACGAGTTCGCTGCCGTCGTCGCCGAACTCGGTTTTTTTCAGCAACTGGCCGTTGAGGTCGTATTCATAGGCGGTACTGCGGCCGTCGAAGCCGGTTTCCCGCTGGATCAGGCCATTGCTGTAGTAATCGAGGTGATAGTGCTCGCCGCGCTCGTTTTCGATCTCGGTGAGCAGCAGGCGGGCATTGTCGTAGCGATAACGCAGCTGGCTGCCATCCGGGTTGATGCGGCGGCTGACCAGATGCAATTTGTCGGCGTATTCGTAGCGGGTGATGCGGCCCAGTTCGTCGCGCTCGGCAGTGACTTTGCCATAGGCGTTGTAGGTGAACGCGCGGGTGGCGCCACCGGGCAGGGTGATTTGTGCCAGACGATTGGCTGCGTCCCACTGGTAGTGGGTGATGGCGCCGGTTTCTTCCTGACGAGTGATTTGCCGACCCAGCGCGTCGTAACGGTATTTGCGCTGGCCGCCATCAGGCAGACGCTCTTCAAGCAGCTGACCAAGGCCGTTCCAGCCCAGTGTGTGGCGACTGCCGTCGGGGTGACGGATTTCCAGCAGGCGGCCGTGCAGGTCGTAGCTGTAATGAGTTTCGTTGCCGTCCGGATCGATCTGAAGGGTGATGTCGCCTTGACGATTGCGGTCGTATTTCCATCGCGCTTCGCCGCGTTCAACGCTGATCAGTTGGCCGTCGAAATAGCCGTAATAGGTTGGAAGTCCTTCAGAAGGGATGAGAGCGATCAGGCGTCCGGCATCGTTGTAGCGGTATTCAGTGACTGCGTCGAGTGCATCTTTTTCTGCAATCAGACGACCTTGTTCGTCGTAGATTTTCTGTATTTTTGCGCCATCAGGATCGGTCTGGCTGACCAGCCGGGCATTGGTGTCATGCACGTAGACCTGTTCGCTGCCGTCAGCATTGATGACTGTGGCTGTGCCGTTGTCATCCCAGACGTAGCGTATGTCCATCTGCGAGTAGTTGGCCCATTGACGCACGCAGCGTGAGGCCTTGCCTTCGCGCTCCCATTCCCAATGGAAGCTGGCACCACCGGCCAACTGCCGTTCGAGAATGACGTGCTGATCATTGTAACGATAGTGCTCGCTTTCACCGGCTGTGTTTGTGGCGCGGACCAGTTGATGTTGCTCGTTGTAGTGGTAGGTGACGAGGGTCTGTACTGTCAGCCATGGATCCTGCCGCTTGCCTTGCTCGTCATATTCCGGACGTTGTTGCTGGTACTCGACCGAGGCGATGTGCCGGTCGTTGTAACGCAACAGCAGTGAGCGTCCTGCTCCGTTGTCGATACGCTGGATGCGATCAACGAGGTCGTATTCGATATGTAGCTGGTTATCGTAGGCATCGCTGATGGTTGTCAGCCGACCGGCGCGGAAATGATAGAAGCGCGGCTTTTGTCCCGCTTGGGTCAGAATCAGTTCGCCTGGAGCATCACCTACAAAAATCGCTGCACTGGCCAGGCTGTTGGTAATGGCCGGACGCCGTTCGGTCGGCATCGGGAAGCGGGTCTGACGATTCTCGTTGTCAGTCCAGAGCACGCCCTCATCGTCCAGTTGCAGGCGGTGAGAGAGCGAATGGCTCCATCCGTAGCCCAGACGGCTATCAATTTCGACCGCGCTCGTCCGGTAAAGGCGTGTCCATTCGAGATTCAAGAGTCCGCCGAGCTCACCGTCGGTGAGGGTCAGAAGCTCTTCCCCTGTGACCATTGAAACAGGGTCGCCGTTGGTGCAGGTTTTCTTCGCGGGTTCTGCAGGTTCATCAGCCGGGTTCTTCGACTGTGCAGGCGCGTCGTCGACGTGCTCTTTCTGTTCGACCTTTGTCGCGTTCTTCTTCTTGCCCCGTGCCTGAACCTGCGCGTCCGGTTCCACCGTGCCGGAAATGGGCGGCTTTTTCTTCGGCGCTGTAGCCGTGACAGCCGGTTTTGGTGGCGCGATGGCGACATCCGTCTTGCGCGCAGGGTTCAGCTTTGCCTCCGCATTCAGCAGCAGGGGCTTGGCGGTTTCGGCGTGAGCCTGTGCGTTTTTCCGGCTGAGCTTCATCAGCATGGAGGTGAAGTCTTCAATCATCGCCATGACTTTGCCGCTGTTTTGCGTCGCCTTGAGTGCCTTGGTGGCAACCCTTACAGTCAGGCCGATACCACCGGTCAGCACGACGCCAATCAGGATGTTCATCAGCACTTCGGTGGTCAGCTCGGCGAGCACTTCGGTGCAGGTCTGCGGCGGCAGCATCTTGACCCACGCTACAATCGCAGCCACATAGATCCACATTAGTGGCTCGTCGCTGGCAATCAACAATGCCGTGTGGATGGCTTCTTTGGACGCGTTGTAGATGCGTTTGATTTCTTCCTCGGTGAAGAACTTTTTCAGCTTTTCGTAGTTTTCCCGGGGATGGGCGACCAGGTTGTAGAGACTTTTGATATCCCCCCACAAACCCATGATGGCTTTGAGAAAACCTTTCCAGGCCGAATCCAGTTGCTGCATGGCACGGCCGGCCATGGAGGCGTTGCTATGGGCCTGCCAGAGCGGCAGAAAATCAGTACTCCACTGGGTGGTCAGCCAGCCGCTCAGTTCGCCGATAACGCCCTGATATGAGTTGAACAGGCTGTCGATCTGGGCACGTGTCGGGTTGGGGTAAAAAGTGATCTTGTATTGCTGATTAGGCTTGAGGCCGGTGACTTCTTTGATGCCGCTGGGCCCAATGGTCACGTTTACAGGATCGCCAGCTTCATTTTTGCCCATGATTAAACCGTCGACCACAGGCACAAGTCGCACGGGCGTGTTACCGATCGGTACGAAACGCGCGGACTCGAAGCTGTGCACCAGCTTAAGTTTGCCGTTGGCCGGACATGTCGCATACAGGTCAGCGCTGCTCTTGCTGTCCTTGTCTTGGGTGCCGACTTCATCGCCTACCTGAAACTGCTGTTCCGCATCCAGAATACCGCCATACCAGGCCTCGGCATGTTCACGGTAGTCCGCGAGGCACTTCTTGAAATCCTTGATGATGACCTGAGCATCGGGTTGTTCGGCTGTCAGGTTGCCGACGATAGAACCCATGGAAATGTTCATACGGTCACCTCATTCTCCAAGTGGGCTTTCAAGAGCCCGGTATAGTTTTCTTCCGTGAGCGAGGTACGCTTTACGAAACGCGCCACTTTCTGCCGCAGATTGGATTCGGGAAACGAGAAGTACAGTTCGGCTTCATTTTCTTGCAGCCACTGCATCATGTTGTCGATTACGGTGTTGGGGTCGTCGCCCGCAAGCTTTTTAATCAGTGCGTCCGGCACGCTCCACCAAGGGAACGGCATCGGATCACCGACGACCCCCTGACCGGTTGTCAAAGCTCGTCCGTTGATCAGATAACGATCAAAAACCGGAACCACCTCAGACGCTTCTGCGCCGAGTTCGCTCAAAATCGGATAAATATGCCGCCCATCCCAAAACCGGAAAAACACCTCGGCCCCGTCAGGCATCCTCACTTGGGTCAGGCTGCGGAGATGCTCGAACACCACCTGCGGTGGATGCGTCGAAACGGCCAGCCAGCCCCAGTCTTCGGCATCGGTTTCAGCTATCCAAGTCAGGAAGCTTGATCGAGGCTTGAGTTCGCTCAGGTAGGGCATTACCGGTTGCCAGGTGTCATATGGCGTGCCGCCCCAGAGCGGGATGAATCCGGCGTCGGGCTCGGTCATGTGCAGGGTTTTAAGCGCTTCGGCGTCACTGGCGGCGCTGACGACCACGTACAGGTGTTCGTCCTTGCGCAATGGTTGTTGCGTCAGCCAGTCTCGTGGCGTGAGGCGGTCAGATTGCACAGGCACCGTCCTTGCACTTCTCGCACTCTTCACAGAACGGTGCATTGCGTTTGAGGGTGTTGATCTGGGCCGGGGTCAGTACCGCACCGGCTTTGTCGGCATCGGCCTGCTGTAGCGGACCTGGCATCAGCGGGGCTGCCGGGGTGCCGCTGCCGGGGCTTCCGCCAGTGTTGACGTTGATCACCGGGCCGCTCAGGGTGACGCCGCTGGCGTCGATTTTGATGAAGCTGCCGCCTGCTTTGAGGGTCAGTTCGCTACCGGCCTCAAGCACCACCTTCATGCCACTGCTCAGGTGGATTTCCTGGCCCGCTTCGATGAACTGGCCGGTGCCGATCTTGACGTGCTGGTTGACGGCTACGGTCAGGTGATCGTCGGCACGGGCTTCGACCTTGCGGTCGGCATAGACGGTGTGGTGTTCCTCGGCCTTGAATTCGCTGTAACTATTTTGCTCGACCGTGTCGTGGCGCTCGTTGCCGACGCGGATCTTCTGGTCGTGCTCGACGTTTTCATCCCAGTCGCGCTGGGCGTGCAGGTAAATCTGCTCCTGACCCTTCTTGTCTTCGATGCGCAGTTCGTTGTAACCGCCGCCGCCCGGTGAACTGAGGGTCTTGAACGTGCTGCGGGTCTTGTTTGTCGGCAGGTCGTACGGAACGACATTTTCCTTGTGGTACAGGCAGCCAGTGATCAGCGGCTGATCGGGGTCGCCTTCAAGGAAGGTCACCAGCACTTCCATGCCGATACGCGGAATGGCAATGCCGCCGTACATCGCGCCAGCCCAGGCGGATGAGACCCTCAGCCAGCAACTGGTCTTGTCGTCGGCCTGGCCTTCCCGGTCCCAGTGAAACTGCACTTTGACGCGGCCGTACTGATCGCAGTGGATCTCTTCGCCCTGAGGACCGGTAACCACTGCGCTCTGACTACCGAGTATGCGCGGCTTGGGGTGTTTCAAAGGCGGTCGGTTGGGTACGTCCCACGGAGTGGCCTGGAAACGGTTGCGGTAGCCCTGATGGAAGTCATCCTTCAGGTCGGTGGTGTCGCTGGTGACTGACTCTTCCAGTACTTGCGGCTGTTTACCTTCGTGCAGAATTTCAGTGAGCAGCCACAGGTCGTTCCATTTGGCCTTGGGGTGTTGGGTCAGGGCCAGAAAGTGGCCACTGACCAGCAACGGCTGATCGCTCTTGCCTTCGACCAACTGGTAGTCGTTGCGATGACGTTCCAGCGCTCGCTTGGCGAGGTGCTTGCCCCGGTCACGGTCTACAAAACGGCCGGGGTAGTCGTAATCCTCGAGGTCAGGCAGTGCGTCGCCACGGTTTTCGCTTTCCAGCGTCATGCGCGGCTTTTCGAAATCGTAGTCGCGACGTGTCGTGCGGCTGGTGCGGGTCTCCAGGCGCAGGTCGAAACGCTTGATCACTGGGTCGCTGGCGACCATGCCGGAGTCCTGCTGATAAGCCACGGGCGCGAGTTTCGGGAACACCGTCTGGTCATCGCCGAACACCAGCGTGTGGCCGGTGGTGCTGTGCTGGAAGTGGTAATGGATACCTTCTTCCTCGCACAGGCGCTGGACGAAGTGCAGGTCCGATTCATCGTACTGAACGCAGTAAACGCGCTCCGGGTACGTTGCCCCGACCTTGAACTGGTAGGCGTTGCTCTGAATGCCGTGTTCTTCGAGGACCTGGCCGATGATTTTCGGCACGCTCAGGTTCTGGAAGATGCGCTGGTTGATGCGGTGCGCCAGGTACGCCAACTGCGGGCGCAGGGTCACGGCGTAGCGGGTCAGTCGCTTGCCCGAATCGCCCTGGGCGGCGCGGTAGATCTGGCCATGAATGCCGCTGCCGTCAGGCGAGAGCTGCAGAAAGGCCGGTTTGTGCAGCAACGTTTCGAGGTCCAGGGACGGTTGCTCACTGACCAGCTCTACCTCGAAGGCGAATGGCTGGCTGATGGCTTCCCGGCCGGTGAGGGCGAACACTTGAAGGTCGTTCGAAAGCCCTTCTACGGTCAGGCTGAAGTGAGTCTGATTGGCCGGCGCGAACATCCCTTGTTCCTCGTGCAGTGCTGCTGCGCGCGTCGAGGCTCAAATAAAGCGGCCCGGCACACGCGAAATTCTGGAGGCGCGTAAACAACATCGACCAGCAGAGCTGGCCGATGCTTGAAGCGGTCGGCGCGACTTAGCCGGCGACCGGGGAACGCCAGTCATCGGAACCCGAAGTACCGGATACTTCGTGGGTCCAGGTGATTTTGCGGTAGGTGAACTCTACATCTTCCAGGTGAGTGAAGTGCGCGTTCGCCGGGTCCTGGCAGTTGTGCATGTAGTCCTTGATGTCGACGATGATCGCGTCTTCAAGTTTGGTGGTGAAGTAGTGTTCCTGGGTGCCGGCAGCCGAAGTGCGGTACCACTGAATGGTGATTTCGGTCAGGCGCTCGCCCGAAGTCAGTGCTGCCAGCAGCAGTGGCGAGGACTTGTCGAACACCTTGGTGATCTTGACTGGCTTGTGAACGCGCTGACCGGTTGGCTGACCGGACTGTGGGTCACGCGGGATAATGACTTCGTGGCTGAAGCCCTGAACCATGACCTGGTCTTCGTGACCTTCCTGGTAGGTGTTGCCGACCGAATCAGCGGTGAAGGCACCGGCAGTGATCAGGCCTTGTTTGGTGCCGGTGATGGACATGTACGCTGGCGTAGCCATGGAGGTGCTCCTTGCTGAATAAGTGAAGGTGCCCGGAGGCGAAATCGCCCGGAGGGTGCCTTGTACATATCAAGCTTCATGCCAGCTTGCAGGCAGTGTCCGTAAATCAGGCGGTTACCTCACGTAGCATAGGAAAAGTAAGCTTATTTTGTAGGAAATATCGCCGAATGTGCGCAAGAAGTTGCACACTACTGCGCAACTTCTTGCGCACTAGCCTGTAGGCTTCGTTATATAAGGGCTGTAGCGATGTATCCACAGGTTATGCACAGATACGGTGCGCCATTTTTTGCGCATGATGGCTATATGATATTCTTCCGTGTGGTAGTTGTGTAATCCAGCCATAAGAATGTTTATAAAATTTATTGCATCTTTTTGGGTGTCGTTTGAAACCTAGTTCTCATGACGAATGTCATACGATCTTATTGTTTTTTTTATGAAATCTTCGCATTTATTTTTCCCAACTTTTCCACTCCATTACCAAGCCGTCCTATAGCAGAATTTTCTGCTGAAAAGGCTCTGTGACGTGGGTTTCAGGCGGTTTACGACGCTGCAGTTCGGACGGCTCGGCAATGCGTTTTCGTTATAAAAAGAAATTTCCTACGGAAAATGAAAACGCGTCTTCTTGATATTTAATCGAATGCTTGCTAGTGGCCATCTCCGTGAGTAAGATTCCGACCTCTGAAAGCGTAAGACTCTCGACCGGCCAGCCGTGTGGTCGAGGCTTTTTGGCGCTTTATGCCATCGCACCCTCTAATGGCCCAACGGATGTCGTCGTAATCAAAGGTCAAGGATGTCCTACTCAAGCAAACTTTCTGCCCACTACCTTGAACTTGCCAAAGTTCCTGTTTCCGCTGAAAACTTCGCGGGAGAGGATGTGCGCTTTTCGGTCGAGTTCGAGGCACTGGAAAGCGAGCTGGGTAAAGCGCAGTCCATGCACGAAGCCGGTCAGATCGACTGGCTTAAAATTCGAGAAAACAGTGAGAGCCTGCTTCGCACCCAGTCCAAGGACTTGCGCGTAGGCGCATGGCTTGCGTGGGCGCTCTACCAGCGAGAGTCCTTTCAAGGACTGTTGGCCGGACTCGGTGTTCTGCACCACCTTTGCGAACATCACTGGGCTGATATTCATCCCAGAAAAGCCCGCACGCGCGCCGCTGCCGTCGGATGGCTGGTGCCGCGTCTCGAGCAGGTGCTTAACGAAAACGTCGCGATCAAAGAACAGTTGCCAATGTTCCGGCGTCTGGTTGAACACCTTGAAGGCCTCGATAAAGCGTGCACCGAGCATCTGGGTGACGACGCTCCATTATTACTGCCGATTTCCCGCCGTCTGAAAAGCATGGTCCAGCGCGCGGCAGACAACCAGCCGGAGCCAGGCGTGGTTGGTGCAGCGGTGGCGCAGGTCAAGCAGGCGGCCACGCAGCTGTTCACGCCCGGCGCGCCTATCGATAACGAAAAGGAAGCGCACAAGGCCTTGCGTGCACAGCAGGAAAACGCACGTCCTCTGTGTGCCTGGTGGCTTAAACAGAAAGCCAGCGATCTGCGAGCCTTGCGCCTCAACCGCACACTGTTATGGCTGCCGATCGATGCAATCCCCGAGCGAAACGCCGAGCAGATCACAGCTCTGCGCGGGTTGCCTGCGGACAAGCTCAAGGCCTATCAGGATCGCTACGATCAGGCCAAATATGCCGACCTTCTGGTCGAGCTGGAAGCGAGTCTGGCGAAGGCGCCATTCTGGTTCGATGGCCAGCGAATGGCGTGGGAATGCCTGCAAGGGCTGAACGCCGAGATGGCCATGCGCGAGGTGGAAATTCATTTTGCGCTCCTGCTTCAGCGCCTGCCCGGCATCATCGAACTGCGCTATCACGACGGCACACCCTTTGCCGATCCGGCTACCCGGGCATGGGTAACCGCAAGCGTCATGCCGCACCTGCAAACCAACAGCGCACCGCGCAAGGTCGAAATTGCCGATACCCAGCCAGCCTGGGAAGTAGCCCTCGAAGCGGCGCTGCCCATTCTGCGCAAGGACGGCCTGAAAGCCGCCGTGCAGCTTCTCAAGCAGGGGCTGCAAAAGGCGCAGGGCGGACGCGCTCGATTTTTCTGGCAGTTCGCCCTGGCCCGGCTGTGCTTCGTGGCCAAGAAATACGAACTGGCCAAGGCGCAACTCGAGACGTTGGATCAGACGTTACAGGAATCGGGCCTTCATGCATGGGAGCCCGATCTTGCACTGGAAGTACTGCATCTGCTGCATAGCTGCTGTGAGCTGTTACCGCAGAACCATGTAGTGCGCGAACGCAAGGAAGAGATTTATCGCAGGCTGTGCCACCTAGACCTCGAAGTGGTACTCGAATAGGCCCCAGGGCCACAACCGAAAGGAGAAAAGCCATGGCCAAAGAAGGCTCTGTAGCCCCAAAGGAACGCATCAACGTCACTTTCAAACCCGCTACCGGCGGTAACCAGGAAGAGATCGAGCTGCCGCTGAAGTTGTTGGCAATCGGTGATTACACCCATCGCAGGGACGAGCGCAAAGTTGAAGATCGCAAGCCGATCAGCATCGACAAGATGACCTTCGACGAAGTGTTGGCCAAGCAGGAGCTGGAGCTGACCCTGAACGTACCGAACCGTCTTCAGGATGAAGAAGGCGTAACGGAAGAGCTGCCCGTGAAGCTGCGTGTCAACTCGATGAAAGACTTCAACCCGGCCAGCCTGGTTGAACAGGTGCCGGAGCTGAAAAAGCTGATGGAACTGCGCGATGCGTTGGTGGCGCTCAAAGGCCCGCTGGGTAATGCGCCTGCGTTCCGCAAAGCCATCGAAAGCGTCCTCGCCGACGACGAATCCCGCGGTCGCGTATTGGGCGAACTGGGCCTGAAGCAGCCAGCCCCGGACGCCTGAGTCCCTATCAGCCAAGGAAGTCAAACCCATGCCAAGCAACAGTACAGCAAAGCAAAAAAACGTTGAGACAGGCGAACAAAGCATTCTCGACAGCATCATCGCCCAGACCAGCCTGACGCGTGACGACGAAGCCTACGACATCGCCAAGCGTGGTGTATCGGCCTTCATCGAAGAACTGCTCAAGCCGCAGAACGGCAACGAGCCGGTCAAGAAGGCAATGGTCGACCGCATGATTGCCGAGATCGATGCCAAACTCAGCCGTCAGATGGATGAGATCCTGCACCACCCTGACTTCCAGTCTCTGGAATCGTCGTGGCGTGGTCTGCAGTTGCTGGTCGATCGCACCAACTTCCGTGAAAACATCAAAATCGAAATCCTCAACGTCTCCAAGGATGACTTGCTGGAAGACTTTGAAGACTCGCCGGAAGTGATGCAGTCGGGCCTGTACAAGCATATCTACACCGCTGAATACGGCCAGTTCGGTGGTCAGCCGGTTGGCGCGATCATCGCCAACTACTTCATGTCCCCAAGCTCGCCGGACGTGAAACTGATGCAGTACGTCTCCAGCGTAGCCTGCATGTCTCACGCACCGTTCATTGCTGCTGCCGGCCCGAAATTCTTCGGCCTGGAAAGCTTCACCGGCCTGCCGGACCTGAAAGATCTGAAAGATCACTTCGAAGGCCCGCAGTTCGCCAAATGGCAGAGCTTCCGCCAGTCGGAAGACTCCCGTTACGTCGGTCTGACCGTTCCGCGTTTCCTGCTGCGCAACCCGTACGATCCGGAAGAAAACCCGGTCAAATCGTTCGTGTACAAGGAAACCGTTGCCAACAGCCACGAGCATTATCTGTGGGGTAACACGGCTTACGCGTTCGGCACCAAGCTGACCGACAGCTTCGCCAAGTTCCGCTGGTGCCCGAACATCATCGGCCCGCAGAGTGGTGGTGCGGTTGAAGACCTGCCGTTGCACCATTTCGAAAGCATGGGCGAAATCGAGACCAAGATCCCTACCGAGGTTCTGGTCAGCGACCGTCGTGAATACGAACTGGCTGAGGAAGGCTTCATCTCGCTGACCATGCGTAAGGGCAGCGACAACGCGGCGTTCTTCTCCGCCAGCTCCGTGCAGAAGCCGAAGTTCTTCGGCAACAGCGCTGAAGGCAAGGCTGCAGAGCTGAACTACAAGCTGGGCACCCAGCTGCCGTACATGATGATCGTCAACCGCCTGGCTCATTACTTGAAAGTGCTGCAGCGCGAGCAACTCGGCTCGTGGAAAGAGCGTACCGATCTCGAGCTGGAACTGAACAAGTGGATCCGTCAGTACGTCGCCGACCAGGAAAACCCGAGCGCCGAAGTGCGTGGTCGTCGCCCGTTGCGCGCCGCCCAGATCACCGTCAGCGACGTCGAAGGCGAGCCTGGCTGGTACCGCGTCAGCCTGAACGTGCGTCCGCACTTCAAGTACATGGGTGCTGATTTCACCCTGTCGCTGGTTGGCAAGCTGGACAAAGAGTAAACGGAGCTCACTCATGACTGGATACGGCAGCCTTTTCGAACGCCTGAATGGCGATGCGGAAAAACGCGTCAGCTGGAGCCGAGAGGTTTCCGCCACGGCGTCCGTGGCTGCCCATCTGGCCAAGATGCTCAGCACCCGTGCGGGCAGCGTGCAAACGCTGTCCGACTACGGGCTACCCGATCTCAATGACATGCGTCTGAGCCTGCACGACTCTCTGAGTCAGGCCCGTTTGGCCATCGAAAGCTTCATCGAAGCCTACGAGCCGCGCCTGAGCAATGTGCGTGTCATTTCCCTGCCGCGTGATCACGATCAGCTTCGCCTGTCCTTCAGCATCGAAGGGCTGTTGGAAGTTGAGGGTTTCAAGCGTCAGGTCAGTTTCGCCGCTCGCCTGGATGGTAGCGGTCAAGTGAAGGTCAACTAAGGAGATTCCTATGTCCGGAAAACCCGCAGCACGCGTCACCGACCCGACGGCTTGCCCGCTCCCCGGCCACGGTACCAATCCAATCGTCGCTGGTTCCGGCGACGTGTTTTTCGACGGCCTACCGGCCGCCCGCCAAGGCGATGCCTCGGCATGTGGTGGTGCGATGTCGGGCGGTTTGGCGACAACCGTTCTGATCAACGGAAAACCGGCCGCCACGGTTGACTCCGTTGGGACCCATGGCAACAAGGTAACAGCCGGCTCCGGGACGGTGATTATTGGTAATTCGCATACGCCTGCGGCGTTTGTGACGCCGTTGCCGGTGGAAATTCAGTGGCCGTTTAACCAGCATTTTGTTGTGACTGATCCGGAAACAGGTCAACCGGTTGTGGATCGCGCTTACACAATCCGCACTGACTCAGGAAAAGAAATAACCGGTGTTACGGATGGTGCAGGTAAAACCTCGATTATTGGCTCCTCGATTGCTGAAGGGGCCACGTTGTTGTTGGAGCCCCAAAGCTCCATCGCCATTTATTGAGGCTTGTATTATGCACGCACCGATTGCCGCACCCTTGACGCCGGCTCAAAATAAAGAAGGCCAGAACGTTCAGGCCAAGACGTTTCCGCTTTCCTCAATCCCTAAGGTTATGGCCAGGTTGGGCTGGACGGTTTCCGCTCGTGTCATGAACAAGTGGTTCGCCGGTGCTCCTTATGAACTTCCAAAGGCAGTTAAACAAGGCGATATTTCAGCGAGTACCTTGAGTGCGGAAAAGCTAATCACCGATATACCGTTCGAGTGGCTGTTTACCGCGTCGGATCGCGTGAAGCCAAAAGTTGATGAGTATATTTCTGAGTTTTCCTCTACGTCAGAGTTTAACGGAAGTGCCGGTAGAGTAAAAGGCTCGCTTGATGAGCTGTCGAGGGGGCTGGTTGTATTAATGAGTCGGCTGCAGCGACTTGGGCTGTTAGACGCAAAGTCGAAAAAGCTTAAAGGCGCATATCTGGATTACAGTGATAAGACCGCCCTTGAGTTAGAAGATATCTCTCAGTTTAACCTTATCCGATTTGGGGCGTCGGACTGGGAGAAAGCAACTGATGCGTTAGACGACGTATACGGCGCACTGGGAACATTTGTTATTAAAGTCGCGGCCACTAAATTTCGGACTGTCGAGAATGATAATGGATTTCCCGCAATCGAGGTTGAACAGATAGGTCTTTATGTTCGAGATACCTACGACTTTCTAAACGTCGGGGATGACCAGTTGCTGGGCTACTGGTCGCCTGAGGGGGTCATTCGACCTGGCCCGATTGATTATTTCACTGAACCTGCAGTAATTGAAAAAACAGGTGTTGAATATTATAAAGTTACCAATGGTCATTTTAATAGCTATAGGAAACTACATAATAAGGGCGGTGATTTGATGGTCTATACGACTGTTAAGTTGTATGACGTATCTTTCGTTATTCATCTTGGTCCAATCGATTTCGATGAGTATTTATCGCGCTCTGGATCTAAGTAGTCATGAGAAAAATATCGTTGACGTTGGCCTTTGTTGTTTGTTTGCTCTGCGCCTTAGGCTTAACTTGGCTATATGTTAAACAAGGGGCTGCTTCTGCAGCCGTAGTGTATTCAACAACCTGGAATGACCCGAAAACTTGTTATATTAACTCATATATTCCCCAGTATTCGGGGTTTGGTGTTGTTGGGAAGTTTGTGAAATTGTTCGCCAGCGAAGCTTTTTTTAGGGTGTATACCAATAAAGGAGATCTGCTGAGGTCGTCTGAGTGGCTGCTTTGGCAGAATGAATTTACGACTGACGAGCGCTCGCGGTGGGTTAACGGCCATGCGATTTATCCGACTTCCAGCGGGTATGAAGGTTGGAATATTTCAGAGTGCGCTGTGTTAAATGACAATAAAGAGTAAGCAGGCGCGGAACATGGCAGTAATTTATCAAGCGAGCGTTGAGATTACGGCTAAAGAATTGAAGGATCAGTCATTATGAGAGTGATGGATTTGAAAGGAGATTTAGTCGTAGTTGCTGACAGTGATGTGTTCGACCGCCCACTAGGGCGATGCCTCGGCGTTGCGTTGCGGCGCCTTTGGGTTGGTGAAGACATTATGGTTTCTAAGAAGCTAAAAATCTTCTTGAGTTTGTTAATTGCCATCGTTGGTGTGTTCGTAGGTTCTATAAATAGTCTCAAGCACCGTCAAGCCAGCAGCTTTGTAGTAAGTAATACGGATGAATATCTTGTTGAAAGTGTGTCAGCTCGGGGATTGCTTGTGCCATTTGAGAATTTTTCGTATCTGCGCATCACGGATAAGAGGGATTCAAATGCAGCGTTCCGTTCCCCACTGTATTTGAGCAATTCGCTCGACATGAGCAGCCATGAGGATGAAATGATTGCTGGTATCGTGTGGCTTGATTTTTATAAGCGTGATCAGCATTCCGTTCTCAGGTTTCTCAAGTGGGAACCGCATTGGTTGAATTTTTTTGTGAGCAACACTCCATATGAAGTGATCGGGGAGTAGTAGCGCAGTGAATCGCTTGGGTGGAATTGCCTTCAGTCCTTATTTTTTCTCCGGATTCTCTCTGGTGGAAGAGGGCTCTGTGGTCCTGAATCTGCGGACGAAATTAAGAATTTTTGCGATGATTAGCAATTTTATTTTATGCGCTGAGTCCCAGAGTAAAAGGCTTGCAAGGCATTTTTATGCCGTCGGCAACTCCTGTTTGGCGAGGACCTATGGATTGGTATGTAACGTGGAAAATATGATCGCCAGAATAGCGCGAAGCTTGCTCATACACGCTCTTTCCTGCGTCCTTTATGTCGTTGTTAATTATTATGGGATTTCGCTCTATAAAGCGATCTTTGGCGGTCTGACCTCTAGAGGCGCTTCCATTGGGATTGCCATGTACATGGTTTTTTTTCTATTTGTTTTTTCGAATGCAGTGATTGCCGTAATTCCAAGGCAGCTTTTCAAGTGGTGCGTTGTTGCTTTCATGGTTGTGTTGATATTGGCTTATCTGTTGCCGCTCTATCCTGTTCGAGCGTTAGCTTATAGCGCTTTGACGGGTGGGCTTACTGCTCTGGCAATAGTGGTGGCTGACCAGTTCGAAAGGTTCTGGCTCACTCGGAACCTCAAATGAATTTCTTTTCCATGGTCGTGCTCTCAGCAGCTTCAGCGCACATCAAACGAATCTATACCCAGGCAGCCAGACATGTCCTTTAACCACTACTACCAAAGCGAACTCACTGCACTGCGCCAGCTTGGTCGTCGCTTCGCCGAGCGTAGTCCTGCGTTGGCGCCGTTTCTGGGGCAGGCCGGGCGGGATCCGGATGTGGAGCGGTTACTCGAGGGCTTTGCGTTTCTGACGGGTCGGCTGCGTCAGAAGCTGGATGACGAGCTGCCGGAGCTCAGCCATTCGTTGATGCATTTGCTGTGGCCCAATTACATGCGGCCGTTGCCTGCGTTCAGCATTTTGCAGTTCGATCCGTTGAAGCGTTCGGGGCCTGCGTTGATGGTCGAACGCGATACGCCGGTCGAGAGCCTGCCGATCAATGATGTGCGCTGCCGTTTCCGCACGTGCTACCCGACCGAGGTTCAGGCTCTGGACCTGACGGCGCTGAATTACTCGGTCAAGGGCGGCGGTTCGCTGCTGAGCCTGCGTCTGGAGATGAGCGCTGAGGGCCATCTGGGTGAGCTGGAGCTGAGCCGCTTGCGTCTGCATTTCGCGGGCGAGCGTTATATCAGCCAAATGTTGTACCTGAGCTTGTTGCGCAACCTTGATGGCATCGAGTTGATTCCTCTGGACGGTGCCGGCAAACCCATCAATGGCGTCAATGGCACGCCGATGGCGTTCAAGATGCCAGGCGACCGTGTCCAACCGGTAGGGTTTGCCGAAGAAGAAGCCTTGATCCCGTATCCGCTGAACACCTTTCGCGGCTACCGCTATTTGCAGGAATACTTCGCGTTTCAGGACAAGTTTCTGTTCGTCGATATCAATGGCCTGAATCTGCTTAACGCGTTACCTGAAGAGACACTCAAGCAAGTCCGCGGCGTTGAGTTGCGTTTCGATATTCGCAAGAGCGGGATCCAGCGCCTGCGGCCCACTCTGGACAACGTGAAGCTGCATTGCACACCGATCGTCAATCTGTTCAAGCATGACGCGTTGCCAATCCGCCTCGATGGCAAGCAGGACGAGTACCTGCTGTTGCCCGCCGAGTACGATCTGGAAACCTGCGGTGTGTTCTCGGTTGAAACCGTGACTGGCTGGAAGCCAGGCGGTCTCGGCTATCAGGACTATGTGCCATTCGAATCCTTCGAGCACGATCCCAGTTTCGACGTGCCCAACAGCCGTCCGCACTACAGCATTCGCCAGCGTTCCTCGTTGTTGCACGACGGTCTCGACACTTATCTGAGCTTCGGTATTCGCCACATCGAAGCACATGAAACCCTGTCGATCGAATTGATGTGCACCAATCAGAACCTGCCGCGCAAACTCAAACTGGGCGATATCAACCAGGCCTGCGAAGACACGCCGGAGTTTTTGAGTTTCCGCAACATCACGCCAGCCACCTCCAGCTTCGCGCCACCGCTGAACCGTGACTTCCTCTGGAAGCTGATCAGCAACATGTCGCTCAACTACCTGTCGCTGGCCGACGTCAATGCGCTGAAGGTGATTCTCGAAACCTACGATTTGCCGCGCTATTACGACCAGCATGCGGAGAAGGTCAGCAAGCGCCTGCTGGGCGGTTTGAAATCGATCAAGCACAAACACGTGGACAGATTGCACCGAGGGTTGCCGGTACGCGGACTGCGCACCGAACTGACCATCGACCCTGAAGGCTATATCGGCGAAGGCGACATGTTTGTGTTCGCTTCGGTTCTCAACGAGTTTTTTGCGCTTTACGCCAGTCTCAATTCGTACCACGAGCTGCGGGTAAAAAGCACACAGGGAGAGGTGTACCAATGGACACCACGTATGGGCCTCCAGCCCCTGCTTTAAGCGGGCTGACCCTGGGTATACGAGAGTACTCGCTGTTTCAGGCCGTGCTGCTGGTTGTCGACCGGCTGCGCGATGCACACCCGCACCTGAGCGAAGACGACCTGTACGACCAGTTGGAGTTTCAGGCCAACCCGAGCCTTGGCTTCCCGTCGAGTGACGTCAGTCGCGTGGAGTTTTTCCACGAGCACGGGCATTTGCGCGCGCGTATGCAGTTCAACCTGATCGGTCTGGTCGGTTCGGGTTCGCCACTGCCGGCGTTCTACGGCGAGCAGGCGCTGGGCGACAGCGAAGACGGCAACCCGACGCGTAACTTCCTCGACCTGTTCCACCATCGCCTGCAACGGTTGATGTTGCCGATCTGGAAAAAGTATCGCTACCGCGCCAGTTTTGAAAGCGGCGCGCTCGATCCGTTTTCGGCACAACTGTTTGCCTTGATCGGCCTGGGCGGCGAAGAGATTCGGCGCGCTCAGGAGCTGAACTGGAAACGCCTGTTGCCCTATCTGGGCCTGCTCAGCCTGCGTGCGCACTCGGCTGCGCTGATCGAAGCGGTGCTGCGTTATTACTTCAAGCACGCCGAACTGACCATCGAGCAATGCATCGAGCGCCGCGTGGAAATTCTCGACGAACAGCGCAATCGCCTGGGGCGTGCCAACAGCATGCTCGGTGAGGATCTGGTGCTGGGTGATCACGTGCGCGACCGCAGCGGCAAGTTTCGCATTCATATCCGCGAGCTGGACTGGCAACGCTTTCACGAATTCCTGCCGATCGGTTTCGGCTATCAACCGCTGTGCGCGCTGGTGCGGTTCACGTTGCGTGACCCGCTCGACTACGACATTCGACTGGTTCTGCGCCAGGAAGAAATCCGCGAGTTGCGTATTGGTGAACAGAACGCCTGTCGCCTGGGATGGACCAGTTGGCTCGGCCGCGAGAAAGCGGACGGCGTGGTGACCTTGGGCAGCAAAATTCATTAAGGATCAATGACTGATGAGCAATGTAGACCTGCAACAACTGATTCAAGCGCTGGACGCCGAAACCCGCCGTGATCTGGAAAGTTCTGCGGAGCGCTGCGTCGCCCGTGGCGGCAGCAAGATTCTGGTTGAAGATCTGTTGCTAGAGCTGCTTGAGCGTCCGCAAGGTCTGCTCGCGCGTGCCCTGCAAGATGCGGAAGTGGACGCTGGCGAGTTGAGCGCCTCGCTGCAATCGCGGGTCGAGCACAGCGCCTCGCGTAACCCGGTGTTTGCTCCGGAACTGGTGCAGTGGCTGCAGGACGCCCTGCTGGTCGCTAATCTTGAACTGGGCCAGACCCAGGTCGAGCAGGCCGCGCTGATTCTTGCACTGCTGCGTAACCCGATGCGCTACGCCGGCAGCCGCTACCAGCCCTTGCTGGCCAAGCTGAATATTGATCGACTGAAAGAGTTTGCCCTGTCTCAACAGGAGCAGCCTGCCAGTGGTAAACCGGCTGCCCAAGGCGAGTCGCTGTTGGAGCGTTTCACTCACAACCTGACACAGCAGGCCCGCGACGGCAAACTTGATCCAGTGCTGTGCCGCGACGGCGCGATTCGGCAGATGGTCGACATTCTGGCTCGTCGCCGCAAGAACAATCCCATTGTCGTGGGTGAGGCTGGTGTCGGCAAAACCGCCATTGTCGAAGGCCTCGCATCGCGCATCGCCGCGGGTGAAGTACCGCAGGCACTCAAGGGCGTCGAACTGTTGTCTCTGGATATGGGGCTTCTGCAGGCTGGCGCCAGCGTCAAAGGAGAATTCGAGCGTCGTCTTAAAGGTGTGATCGACGAGGTCAAAGCGTCGCCGAAGCCGATCATTCTGTTCATCGACGAAGCCCATACGCTGATCGGCGCTGGCGGTAACGCGGGTGGCTCGGATGCAGCCAACCTGCTCAAGCCGGCTCTGGCGCGTGGCGAACTGCGTACCATCGCTGCCACGACCTGGGCGGAGTACAAAAAGTACTTCGAGAAAGACCCGGCACTGGCCCGCCGTTTCCAGCCTGTTCAGCTGCATGAACCGACCGTCAGCGAAGCCGTTACGATCCTGCGCGGCTTGGCGCAGGTTTATGAGAAGAGCCATGGCATCTACCTGCGCGATGACGCCGTAGTCGCCGCCGCCGAGCTGTCTGCCCGCTATCTCGCTGGCCGCCAACTGCCTGACAAGGCCGTTGATGTCCTCGATACAGCGTGTGCCCGCGTGCGCATCAGTCTTGCCGCTGCTCCGGAAAGCCTTGAGCGCCTGCGTGGCGAACTGGCTGAAGGCGGTCGCCAGCGCCAGGCACTGCGTCGTGACGCCGAAGCCGGTCTGCTGATCGATCACGAGGCGCTGGAAGCGCTGGAAACGCGTCTGGAAGCTGCCGAGCAAGAGCGGGCTGCACTGGAAGCATTGTGGCTTGAACAGAAGACACTCGCCGAGCGCCTGCTGGAACTGCGTCAGCAACTGGCCAAGGCGCGTGAATCGGCCGCTGTCGAGCCGACCGTTGAAATAGAAGAGGACGACGAAGGCACAGTCATCGAAGCTGTGGCGCTGGACGAAACGCAAAGTGTCGAAGCGCTGACCGCTGCTCTGAACGAAACGCACGTGGCCCTGACCGCACTGCAGGTCAAGGAGCGGCTGGTGAGCTTCGAGGTTTGCCCGCGCCTTGTGGCTGAAGTGATCAGTGCCTGGACCGGTGTACCGCTGGCGCAACTGGCTCGTGAGCACAACGCCAAGGTGGCCAGCTTCGCCAAGGATCTGCGTATTCGTATCCGTGGTCAGGAGCAGGCTGTTCATGCCCTCGATCGTTCGATGCGCGCTACCGCTGCAGGTCTGAACAAGCCCGATGCGCCGGTCGGTGTATTTCTGCTGGTCGGCCCGAGTGGCGTCGGCAAGACCGAAACCGCGTTGGCGCTGGCTGATCTGCTATACGGCGGTGATCGCTTCATCACCACCATCAACATGTCCGAGTTTCAGGAGAAGCACACCGTTTCTCGCCTGATCGGTGCACCACCGGGCTACGTGGGCTATGGCGAGGGCGGCATGCTCACCGAAGCGGTACGTCAGAAACCGTATTCGGTCGTGCTGCTTGATGAGGTCGAGAAAGCTGACCCTGACGTGCTCAATCTGTTTTACCAAATCTTCGACAAGGGCGTGGCCAACGACGGAGAAGGTCGCGAGATCGACTTCCGCAACACGCTGATTCTGATGACCTCGAACCTGGGCAGCGACCAGATCAGCGCGTTGTGCGAAGACGGTGCGCGGCCAACTGCCGAAGTGCTTGAGGAAACCATTCGGCCGGTCCTCAGCAAGCACTTCAAACCTGCACTGCTGGCGCGCATGCGCGTGGTGCCGTACTACCCGGTCAGCGGGCCGGTGCTGCGCGAGCTGATCGAAATCAAACTCGGTCGTCTGGGCGAGCGTCTGAACCGTCGTCAGCTGGAGTTCACGTACTGCCAGAACCTTGTTGATCACTTGGCCGAGCGTTGCACGCAAAGCGACAGCGGTGCGCGTCTGATCGACCATCTGCTGGATCTGCATGTCCTGCCGCTGGTTGCTGACCGTCTGCTCGACGCCATGGCTACCGGAGAAAGTCTGAAGCGTGTTCATGCGACGCTGGACAGTTCCGGCAGCGTGACTTGCGAGTTTGCCTGAGGTGGGTGTGATGTTCACTCAGATGCCGCAGCCGCTGGCGTACGCCGAAGCCTTGCTGGCGCAGTTCGCCAGCCTGGCGAGGGCGGCCAATGGCGCCGAATTGCTGGGTGATTTTGTGCGCGGTCTTGCTGAACTCAGCGGCTGCGAACTGGCACAGCTTTATCTGCTGGATGCCACGCACACCTGTCTGAAAATGAGAGCCGAGTGCCTGGACGGAATCCTGCAACCACGGGAAGCCGCAGGCCTGCCGGTAGATTATAACGGCGAGCAGTTGTTGCAGTTCGCCCTTTGCCAGAACCGCGTGGTGTGCCTGGGCGAGCTGAGCGGCAGCCTGCACGAAACCAGTTTCCTGCCGACGCAAAGCACGCCGTGGCAGTCGTTGCTGTGTGTGCCGGTCATCAATCATCAGCAGGCCGTCGAAGGTGTGTTGTTGTGTGCGAGCCACCGGCATGTCGATCTGCAGGGGTTTGCTGATTCCCTAGGTCAGTTTGGCTCGTTCGCTCTGGGTCAACTCAACCTGCTGCAGCGCTTGCATCAGCGTGTGGATAAGGTGCGACCGGCGGTGGTCAGTACGCCAAGCATCAGCGGATACGGTCTGATCGGAAAAAGCGCAAGCATGCGTCAAACCTACTCCATGATCAGCAAGGTGCTGCACAGCCCTTACACCGTATTGCTGCGCGGCGAGACAGGCACCGGCAAGGAAGTTGTTGCGCGGGCGATCCATGACTTCGGTCCGCGTCGCTCCCAGGCCTTCATTGTTCAGAACTGTGCCGCGTTTCCAGAGAACCTGCTTGAGAGCGAACTGTTCGGTTACTGCAAAGGCGCGTTCACGGGAGCTGATCGTGATCGTACCGGGCTGTTCGAGGCGGCCAATGGCGGCACGTTGTTGCTCGACGAAATCGGCGATATGCCGTTATCGCTGCAGGCCAAGCTGCTGCGCGTGCTGCAAGAAGGCGAGATTCGGCCGCTGGGCTCCAACGACACGCGCAAGATCGACGTGCGCATCCTGGCCGCGACGCACCGGGACCTGGCCGTGATGGTCAGCGAAGGCAAGTTCCGCGAGGATCTGTATTACCGACTCGCGCAGTTTCCCATTGAGCTGCCGGCCCTGCGACATCGCGAGGGTGACATTCTGGACCTGGCCCGGCACTTCGCCGACAAGACGTGTGCGTTTCTGCAGCGCGGCCCGTTGCGCTGGTCGGATGCGGCCCTTGATCACCTGTCCGGTTATGCGTTTCCCGGCAACGTGCGCGAACTCAAAGGCCTGGTCGAACGTGCAGTCCTGTTGTGTGAGGGCAATGAGTTGCTGGCCGAGCATTTCTCTCTGCGCCCGGACGCTGTGCCCGAGGAAAGCAGCCTCAATCTGCGCGAGCGGCTGGAACAGGTCGAGCGTAGCCTGCTGCTCGACTGCCTGCGCAAGAACGATGGCAACCAGACCCTTTCCGCGCGTGAACTCGGCCTGCCGAGGCGCACGCTGCTTTACCGCCTTGGGCGCCTGAATATCAATCTGGGTGACTTCAATGGGTAGGCAAAAGCACTTGTTTTCACCTTATTCGCTTCTGACAGTGCTCCCCGAAAGGGGCGGCGCTTTTTGCTCACTTCTGGAGACCCTCTGATGTCTGTTCGTCACTGGCAAGCCGTCCTGCTCACTGTTGTCGTTCTATGCGGCCTCGGGGGCTGCAGCGGCAATTACAAATTCAACGACAACACCTATCGCCCATTGGGTGATCCGCAGGCGGTCAACCGCGGCAAGTGACCGCAAGGAGCATCATTATGGAACTGGTTTTCGAAATGCTGAACACCAAGCAGTTCGTGCCCACTGACTTGTGCCAAAAGACCTTCAAACAGGCTGGCGGCGTGATTGGCCGAGGTGACGATTGCGATTGGATCATCCCCGACCGTAAGCGGCACTTGTCCAATCATCACGCGTTGATCAGCTATCGCGACGGCTCGTTTTTTCTGACCGATACCAGCAGCAACGGTATCCAGGACAGCACCAACGGCACGCGCCTGCGCAAGGGCGAAGCGGTACGCATCGAGCATGGCAGTGAATACATTCTGGGCGATTTCGAAATCCGTGCCCGACTGGTGCGCGACCCGGCGGCCTTCGACGTGGAAGTCGGTCGTCCGCAGGCGGCTGGTAGCATTATCCCGGACGACGCATTCCTTGATCTTGATCCGCTCAATGCGCTCGATCAGCAGGAGCGCGTTTACTCGGAAATCGAAGAGCTGATTTCACCCAGCAACGTAATCGATGATGGCCGTCAGCGCGCTGACTATGCCCGTATCGACATGGAAAGCCTGCTGGTGCCGGAACTGGTCGAGGTTCCAAAAGAACCCGCACCTGCGCCGGCCCCACCACCGGTCGAGCGTCAGGCTGACGGTTTCTGGGAAAAATTCGGGGCTGCGCTGGGCGTTGACCTCAAAGGGCTCGACCACGATGCGAAAGAGGCTCTGGCTCTGAACGCAGCGCGCTTGCTCAAGCAAAGCGTCGGTGGTTTACAGCAGAGCCTGCGCACGCGCAGCGAGCTCAAGAACGAGTTGCGCCTGGCGCAGACCACAGTGCAAGGCACACAGAAAAATCCGTTGAAGTTTGCCGTCGACGCTGGTGAAGCACTGGACATTCTGCTGCATGGCAACAAGCCCGGACAGTTGCCGGCCGATCAGGCGATATCGCGCGCCTTCCGTGATCTGCAGGCCCATCAGGTCGCCTTGCTCACAGCCAGCCGCGCGGCTGTTCGCGGCACGCTTGAACACTTCTCTCCACAACAGCTCACGTTGCGTTTCGAGCGCGACAACAAGCCGCTGATTGCTACCTCCGGCAGCCGCTGGAGAGCCTATGGCCGCTATCACCAGGCGTTGCGCCAGGATACTGACTGGAGCGAGCGCCTTCTGGCCCGCGATTTCGCTCAGGCCTACGAAGAGCAGATTCGTTTGATTTCCACACTCCACACTGACCACCAAGGATGATACGCATGTCTCGCCGCTCGACTGCTTTCTTCAACATGCTGGCTGCGCTGACCGCCCTGGTGGTGCTGGCTGGCTGCTCTACGTTGTCGCCGTATTCACACGTCACCAAACTCAACCTGAAGCTGACCGCCAGCGATCAGGTGAACCCGGATCTGAATGGTCGCCCATCGCCTGTCGTGGTGCGCCTGTTCGAACTCAAGCATCCGGTGGCGTTTGAAAACGCGGATTTCTTCAGCCTGTATGAACGTGCGAAAGAATCGCTGGCGCCAGACATGGTTGCCTCGGAGGAACTGGAACTGCGTCCGGGTGAAACCGTCGAGCTCAAGCTCAGCCTGCAGGAAGGCAGCCGTTACGTCGGCGTTCTTGCAGCCTATCGGGACCTGCCGGACAGCAGATGGCGCTACACGCTGCAAGTGACGCCGGTAGAGATCACTGACGCCGATTTGACGCTCGACCAGAACGGCATTCGCAACACTAATGAACCGCTCGCCAAGGCAGATGACTGACCATGAATTCCCATAAAGTCATTTGGCAGGAAGGCATGTTGCTGCGTCCGCAGCACTTCCAGCACAACGATCGCTATTACGATCACCAGATGAAAACCCGTACCCAGTTGCTGGGTAGCTATACCTGGGGTTTTCTGAGCCTGGACATCGACCTGCAGTTTCTCAACATGGGCAAGCTGGTCATCAGCAATGCCTCGGGAATTCTGCCGGACGGCAGTCTGTTCGAACTGGGAGGCAACACAGAGCCGCTGGCGCTCGACGTGCCGCCCAATACCGGCAATACGCCGATTTATCTCGCGCTGCCGCTCGTCACGGGTAACCACATCGAATCGCGTCGCCCCGAGCAGTCCGATGTGCTGGCGCGCTATACCGCGTATGAGGCCGAGGTGTCCGACTCCAACGCGGGCGATGACTCCTCGAGTCAGGTCAGCTGCGGTCGCCCCGACTTCAAACTGCTGCTTGGCCAGCAGCAGAGCGATCAGGCTTACGTGAAGCTGAAGGTCTGCGAAGTGCTCGACACCACGCCGGATGGCGTGATCAGCCTCGACCCCGATTTTGTGCCGACCTACATCCAGGCTCACGCTTCCAGCTACCTGTTGTCCTGCCTCAAGGAAGTCATCAGCATGCTCAGCCACCGGGGCGACACAATCGCTGACCGGATTCGCTCCAACGGCAAGGTGGGCGGTGCTGAAGTCGGTGACTTCATGATGCTGCAACTGATCAACCGCACCGAGTTGCTGCTGCGCCACTATCTGGGCCTTGAGCAAGTGCACCCTGAAGAGCTGTATCGCACGCTGCTGACCATGCTCGGCGATCTGGCGACCTTCTCCAGTGACAGCAAGAGACCGCGTCTGGACAGTCGTTATCAGCACAGCGATCAGGGCGCCAGTTTCCGCAAGTTGATGGAGGCGATCCGTCAGGTGCTGTCCATGGTGCTGGAACAGCACGCCATTGAGCTGGTTCTGCAGGCCCGTCAGTACGGCATCATCGTATCGCCGCTGCACGATCACAAACTGCTGGGCTCGGCGTCGTTCGTGCTGGCAGCCAGTGCCAACTGCGACTCCGAAGAACTGCGCCACCGCTTGCCGGCACACCTCAAGGTCGGTCCTGTGGAGCGTATCCGCCAACTGGTCAACCTGCATCTGCCAGGTATCAAGGTCAAACCGTTACCGGTGGCCCCGAGGCAGATCGCGTTCCACTCCAACAAAACCTATTTCATCCTCGAACTCAGTTCCGAAGACTTGGCACAACTCGAGCGCTCCGGCGGCTTCGCGTTCCACGTGTCCGGCGAATTCGCCGAGCTTGAACTGAAATTCTGGGCTATCAGGAACTGACCGACATGAGCAAGGACACGGATTACAACCAGGACGATAAAACCGTCCTGCTCGACCGCCAGGGCCACGGCCCGGCCGCGAGCCCGCTGACGGACTTCGCTGCGCCGCCACGGTTCGAGCAGCTGGAAGAGCGCATGATTTACGCAGCCCGCCTGCGCCCGGCCGAGGCTTTCAACATCAGCCTCAATTCGCTGGTCGCGGCTGCCTCCGATCTACTGTCGGAAGTGGTACGCCTCAAACACAGCGATACCCGCGAAGACATGTATGCGCTCAACGAGCGTCTGACTGCCGGTTTAAAGCTGTTTGAAGTCCGCGCGTTACACAACGGGGCTGAAAGCAGCCAAGTGATGGCCGCCCGCTACGTGTTGTGCACAGTGGTGGACGAGGCAGTGGTGACCACCCCGTGGGGTAACGAAAGCGAGTGGTCGCAGATGAGCCTGCTCAGCAGCTTCCACAACGAAACCTTCGGGGGGGAGAAGTTTTTCCAGCTTCTCGACAGGCTGTCGAAAAACCCGGTCAAGCATCTGCCGATGCTGGAGTTGATGTACCTGTGTCTGTCACTCGGCTTTGAGGGCAAGTACCGGGTGCAGGCGCGCGGTATGCTCGAGCTTGAAGGCATCCGCGATGCGCTGTATCGCCAGATTCGTCAATTGCGCGGCGACGTGCCACGCGAACTGTCACCCCACTGGGAAGGTTTGAACAATCAGCGCCGCAGCCTGGTGCGCATTGTGCCTGCGTGGATGGTGGTGTTGTTTACCCTGGTCTGCCTGGCGGTGATGTATTTCGGCTTCGCCTGGGTACTGGGTGAGCAGCGCGAAACCGTTTTGCAACCTTATCAGCCGTTTGATCCGGCCGCGGTCCAGCCGCAGTCGCAGCCGTAAACAGGGACGCATGATGAAAAACTTCTTCAAGAAAGTCGGCGCATTCCTGCGCAAGACATGGGTCTGGACGCTGCTGCTGGTGCTGTTTGTTGCGCTGTTGGTATGGTTCGTCGGGCCGCTGCTGGCGGTGGATGATTACAAGTTCTGGGAAAGCTCCACCTCGCGTCTGCTGACCATCAGCGTGCTGTTCCTGATCTGGGGCCTGACGATGGTTTTCGTCAGCTGGCGCGCGGGTGTTCGCAAGAAAGCCCTCGAAGAAAGCGAAGATGGCCAGGATCGTATCCGCCGTGAAGAGCAGATCGACGAAGAGCAGAAAGAGCTGAAAACACGCTTCAAGGACGCGTTGAAAACCCTCAAGACCTCAAGCCTTTATCGCGGTCGCAGCGAGCGCTGGCGCAGTGATTTGCCGTGGTACCTGCTGATTGGTCCGCAGGGCAGTGGTAAAACCAGTCTGCTGGATTTCTCGGGCCTCGAGTTTCCGATCAACAAGATCGAACGCAAGCTGACCCGCGACACCCTCGGCACTCGTCATTGTGACTGGTACTTCGCCGATCACGGCGTGCTCATCGACACCGCTGGCCGTTACCTGACCCAGCCGGATGCCGAAGTCGATGGCAGTGCATGGAGCACCTTGCTGGATCTGCTGCGCAAACGTCGCCGCAATCGCCCTTTGAACGGTGTGCTGGTGACCATTCCAGTGGAAACCCTGCTCAACAGCAGCGAGCAGCATTTGGAAACACTGGCTCGTCAGGTGCGTGCGCGCCTGCAGGATGTGCATCAGAAGCTGCACGTTGATGTGCCTGTCTATCTGGTTCTGAGCAAAGCCGACCGTCTGTTGGGCTTCGATGAATTCTTCGACCAACTCACGCGTGAAGAAAGCGATCAGGTCCTCGGCACGAGCTTCCGCAAAGAGCAGAAGGGCACCGATGTCGCAGTGCTGCGCACTGAGTTCGAAGAGTTGCTGCGTCGCCTGAACAGTCAGGTGATCATGCGCATGCACCAGGAGCGTGATACTCAGCGCCGTGGGCGAATTCTCGATTTCCCGCATCGACTGGGGCAGATCGGCGAACGCCTGTGTCTGTTTGTTGACCTTGCATTCACTGGTAACCGCTACCAGCGTGTCAGCCAACTGCGCGGTTTCTACCTGACCAGCGCACCGCATCTCACTGAGGAAATGGACGCCACCACCGCCGGTATCGGTGCCAATCTGGGCATGAGTGCTGGCGTGCTGCCGACCCTGCGCAGCGGCCGGTCACGGTTTATCCACCACCTGCTCAGCCGTGTCATCTTTCCAGAGGCCGATCTTGCTGGCCTGGACAAGCGCGAGCGCAGTCGCATTCATTGGGGCCAGCGTGCCTTGTACGTGGGTGCACTGGCCGCACTGGTACTGTTTGGCGTGCTCTGGGCGGGCGGTTTCTCTGCAAACTATTCACGCCTGGAGAACCTGCGCAATCTAGCCCAGACCTGGACCCAGCAGCGTTCGGCACTGACTGCTCGCGATGACTCCATGGCGGTCCTCAAGACGCTCGACACCAGCTACGCGGCCACTCAAGTATTTCCCGAAAAAGGCGACGTGAGTTACCACGAGCGTGTTGGCCTGTATCAGGGCGAAGAGGCCAACCCTGTGGTCAGGGTTGCTTACGAGCGCGAGCTTCATGATCAGTTGCTGCCCCGCGTAGCGAACCTGCTGGAAAGCCAGATCCGCGCCAACACCAAGGATCGCGACCGCCTGCTCAACAGCCTGCGTGCGTACCTGATGTTGAACATGACGGATCGCCGCGATGCGCAATGGCTCAAGGACTGGGTCGCCACCGAATGGTCTCAGCGCTATACCGGCAATACAGCGGTACAGAACGGCTTGAACACCCATTTTGATCGTTTGCTGAAGCAGCCATTCAGCTACCCGCTGAATGATCCGCTTGTGGCTCAGGCGCGTCAGATTCTGCGCAGCGAGTCTCTGGCGACTGTGGTTTACCGCATGCTGCGCGAGCAGGCCCGTAATCTGCCGGAATACACCTTGAGCCAGCACCTTGGTCCTCAGGGCGCGCTGTTTGTCGGCACGGATTACAAGATCCCCGGCTTCTACACTCAACAGGGATATCAGCAGTACTTCTCTGTTCAGGGAACGAAGCTGGTCACCGATATTCTGAGCGACAACTGGGTTCTGGGAGAAGGTACTGGCCTGAGCACCATGGACCTGCGTCGTCTGATGGTTGAACTGGAGCAACTGTACTTCCGTGACTACGCCAACTATTGGGGTGAAGCGGTAGGCCAGGTTCAACTGCCTGCGATCAATGACTTCGGTGAAGGTGCCGAGCAGTTGGCAGGTCTGACGTCGGCAAACTCGCCGATCATCCAGATGCTGGTTGAAGTGCGCGAAAACACCCGTTTCCCGGTGGTCGCCGACACGGCTGATGAGGCCGCTGATGCAGCAGGCCAACTGGCGGAGAATGGCGGCAAGCTCGGTAAGCTGGCGGCCGCTGCAGCAGGCAAGGCATCCGATGCGTTGGCAAAGAATTTGCCGGATACTGCCAGAAAATCTCTGCAAAGCCGCTTCGAGCCATTGCATCGCTTGCTGGATGACAACAACGGCCCGACTGCCGACCTGACTCCGGCTCTGGCCGCGCTCAACGAGCTGCAACTGCAGATGGCAAGTCTGGCCCGTTCCAGCTCGCCGGATCAGGCTGCTTTCGAAATGGCGAAAAACCGCATGGGCGGCCAGCGGGATGCGCTGAGCAACCTGCGCACCACTTCCGGTCGTTTGCCACGTCCGGTGGGTGTGTGGTTCAACGTACTGGCAGAAGACACCTGGCGTCTGGTGTTGGGCGATGCCTATCAGTATTTGAACCAGCGCTACCAGAGCGAGTTGTACAGTTTCTACGGCAAGGCGATCAGCAAGCGTTATCCATTCGATGCCCACAGCGCCAGCGACGTGGCAATCAGCGATTTCCGTGAGTTCTTCAAGGCTCAGGGTATTGCTGATCGCTTCTTCGACAGCTACATGCGTCCGTTCGTCAGTGGCGATCCGGGCAACTACCGCATGCGCAGCGTCGATGGCTACACCTTGCCGGTTTCCAAGGTCTACCTCGACCAGATGGCTTCGGCACTGGTGATCCGTCAAAGCTTCTTCGCTGACAACCCCGCCGAGCCGCAAGTGCAGTTCAAGCTGGAGCCTTACACCCTCGACCCGGCTGTCAGCCGCTCCGAGTTCAAGTTTGGCGACAAGACCATTGAATATCGCCACGGTCCGATCGTACCGGTGTCGTTCAAATGGCCTACTGATGCCGAAGACGGTCGCACCAGTCTGGTACTCGACAGAATGGCTGGCCGTCCGCTGGGTCTCGAGAAGAATACCGGCCCATGGTCGCTGTTCCGCCTGTTCGATCTGATGCAGACCGAATACCTGAAGGGGCGTGACGTCCTGGTGCTCAAGGCCGACGTGGGGGGGCTACGCGCCAACTACCTGTTGACCAGCCAGCGCACGCCTAACCCGTTCGACATGGGCACGCTGCGCAGCTTCCGCATGCCGGGGCAGCTTTGATGCTGGTAGCCAGCCCCTGGCGTAGCGCTGCGCGCACCGATGCCGGCAAGGTTCGGGCGCGCAACGAAGACGCTTTTCTGAACTCCCCACAGCATGGGCTGTGGGTGGTCGCGGATGGCATGGGCGGTCATCAGGGTGGTGATGTCGCCAGCCAGTTGATCGTCGCCAGCCTGGCGGAATTGCCGGTCCAGGAAGGATTTGACGAGCGCCTCAAGAGCATTCGTCAATGCCTGCACTGGCTTAACCGCCGTTTGGGTCAGGAACTGACGGTCACTGCGGGGCACCACGACAGCATCATGGGTAGCACCGTGGTTGCGTTGATGGTCGAAGGCAATCGTGCTGCCTGCATCTGGGCGGGCGACAGCCGTTGTTACCTGTGGCGTGGACAGCGTCTGTACCAACTGTCCAAGGATCATTCACTGCAACAGCAACTGATCGACGAACAGAAAATGAGCGTCGAACAGGCCCGTGCCCATCCTGCTGCGCATGCCTTGACGCGTGCAGTCGGTGCAGCAGAACAACTGACTCTGGATGTACTGGAACTGGAGGTGTATCCCGGCGATGCGTTTCTGCTGTGCAGTGATGGCCTGTATCAGGGACTCAGCAGTGATGCACTGGGTAGCGCCCTGAGTCTGACCGCACCCCAGGTCGCGCTGGAGCGCCTGTTCGATGGCGCCTTGCGTGGCTCGGCGCGGGATAATCTGACGGCCGTGGTGATCCGCAAATGACCGAACTCATACGACCGACCGACGACCTGCTGGTGAGCGAAGAGCAGGACAACAACCTGACCTACTTTGCGTTCGCCAAGTCGCACAAGGCCGAACCTGCACTGGCGCCGACCAAGGCCAGTATCGGTGAGATGCCCGAGGTGCTGGCGGGGCGTTACCGTATCGAGCGTCTGCTGGGTGCCGGTGGCATGGGCGCGGTCTACCGTGCACGGGACTTGCTGAGCGAACAGTTCGGCGAGCCTGATCCGTATGTGGCGCTGAAAATCCTCAGCGAAGAATTTGCCGAGTCGCCGGACGCCAGTGCCTTGCTATACAGCGAGTTCGCCCTGACCCGACGCCTTCGCCACAACAACGTGCTGCGTTTGCACACGTTTGAAGTAGACACTGATTGCCAGCGGGCTTTCATCACCATGGAACTCATGCGTGGGCTGACTCTGGATAAACTGCTCTGCGAGCGGCCTCTTGGCCTGCCGTGGAAAGAATTGCGTGATATAGCGCTGCCGCTGCTCGATGCACTGGCTTACGCCCATGCTCGCGGTGTGTTGCATGGCGACATGAAACCCAGCAACGTCATGCTCAGCGAAGAAGGCTTGCGCCTGTTCGACTTTGGCCTTGGCCAGGCCGAGGAGGGCGTGATGCCGGGATTGCCTCATCTGAGTCGCGACCGCTTCAATGCCTGGACACCGGGCTACGCCGCGCCGGAACTGTTGGAAGGCCAGACACTGTCGGCCAGTGCCGATGTATACGGTGTGGCCTGCGTGATCTTCGAACTGGCGGGAGGCAAGCATCCGTTTCGCCGCCTGCCATCGACCCAGGCCCGCGACGAGCGTCTTGAGCGTGAGCTGAAGGCCCCGGGGAATTTACCGAAACACTGCTGGCCCGCGTTGCGGTCGGCACTGACATTCGATGCACGGGATCGCAAGATCACCGCCAAACAACTGCGTGACGCTTTCGCCGTCACTTCGTCCAGGCTGCAACGCTTGATGCCATGGTGTAACGGATGACGACCGAACAGGGAGCAAATGATGTTCAATCCATCTAACGAAACGCACTTCAGCCTGACCGTCAAAGACTTCTCGGGCGACCTGCAGGTGCTGTCGTTTACAGGCACTGAAGGTATCAGCCAGCCGTTTCGTTTCGACCTGGAACTGGTCAGCGAAAACCCGGACATTGATCTGGAAGCGCTTCTGCACAAGCAGGCGTTTCTGGCGTTCGACCCTCAGGGTAATGGCATTCACGGCCAGATCTACCGCGCCGCCCAAGGTGATGCGGGCAAGCGCCTGACGCGTTACACCTTGTCTCTGGTGCCGCACTTGCAGTATCTGCATCACCGTACCAACCAGCGTATCTATCAGCAGATGTCGGCGCAGCAAATCATCGCGTTGATCCTGGAAGAGCACGGCATCAAGGGTAACGGCTACAAGTTCCAGCTCGGCCAGCCGTGCCCTGAGCGTGATTACTGCGTGCAGTACGATGAAACCGACCTGCATTTCGTGCAGCGACTGTGCGAGGAAGAGGGTGTTCATTACCACTTCCAGCACAGCCAGGAGGGGCATGTACTGGTGTTCGGCGATGACCAGACCGTCTTCCCCAAGCTGGGTGAGCCCACGGCGTATGTGCAAGGCAGCGGTCTGGTCGCTGACGTGCCAGTCATCAAGGGCTTCAAGCTGCGCCTGGAAACCCGCACAGGCCGCGTGACCCGACGCGACTACGACTTCGAGAAGCCGAAACTGCAACTTGAAGCCGCTTACAAACCCGCCAATGAAAGCAATGAGCCGGACCTGGAGGACTATGACTATCCGGGCCGCTTCATTGATCGCGCACGGGGCAAGTTCCTGAGCCAGCGAGCGCTGGAACGCCATCGTGCCGACTATCAGCAAGCCGACGGCTGGGGCGATCAGACTGCGCTCAAGAGCGGGCATTTTCTCCAGCTATCCGAGCACCCTCGCGCCGAGTGGAACGACCTGTGGCTGCTGACCGAAATCTTCCATGAAGGCAAGCAGCCGCAAGTGCTCGAAGAGTCGGTCACCAGCGACACCACCAACAATAAGGACGATTTCCATCAGGGTTATCGCAACCGATTCCTGGCAACGCCTTGGGCTGTCTTTTATCGCCCAGCGCTGGAACACCCCAAACCTCGCGTGCTCGGTAGCCAGACCGCCGTGGTCACCGGCCCCAAGGGCGAAGAAATCCACTGCGACCCGTATGGACGGGTGAAAGTCCAGTTCTTCTGGGACCGCGAAGGCCTTGCCGATGACAAGACCAGCTGCTGGCTGCGTGTCTCCAGCAGTTGGGCGGGCGACCGCTACGGCGGCATCAGCATCCCGCGCGTCGGCATGGAAGTCCTGGTGTCATTCCTTGAGGGCGACCCGGACCAGCCACTTGTGACCGGCTGCCTGTACCACAAGGAAAATCAGGTTCCGTACCCGCTGCCGACCAACAAAACCCGCACGGTATTCAAGACCCTCAGCTCGCCGGGCGGCGGCGGTTACAACGAACTGCGCATCGAAGATAAAAAAGGTGCCGAACAGATCTTCATCCATGCCCAGCGCGACTGGGACGAGAACATCGAGCACGACCAGAAAATCCGCGTCGGTAACGAGCGCCACGACACCGTCGAAAAGAATACCTACACCGAACTCAAGGCCGAAGAACACCGCACCACCTACGCCGACCGCAAAACCGAAGTCCGCATGGACGACCACCTCACCGTCGCGCAAAACCAGCACGTGAAACTGGGCACCGCGCAACTGACCAGCGCAGGCACCGAGATCCACTTGAAAGCCGGTGAAAAGATCGTCATCGAAGCGGGCGTGGAACTCACCGTGAAAGCGGGCGGAAGCTTCATCAAGCTCGACGCCGGCGGAATTACCATGGTCGGACCGATCGTGAAGGTCAACGCTGGAGGCTCCGCAGGGAACGGCACCGGGATCGGCATCAAACCGCCGGTACTGCCTGGGGTAGTGGACAAGGACAAGGCGGGGAGTTTGATGGATCAGGCGTTGGTGAATGCACCGCCTGAGAAGGTCGAACCGAAGGCTTTTTTTGTGTTTTCTGAATAAGGATAAACTCATGATTAACACTAACTCGCTGTCGATGTTCAGAAGCTTAAGGCTGACTTTTTCTGTTTTAGCCCTGATCGCTATAAGCGCATGCTCGAATACCACGTTGGAGGAGCAATTTCGCGGAATTGAAGCTTGTCAGATCAAGAATATTTACCTTGATCCTGTGACGAAAAAAGCCAGCGGTGCTTATTTTACTGAACGAAAGCTTGAGCCTTGCAGGGTTGACGAAGCTGCTTTTTACTGCGTAAACGATACGTTCTATGGCTTGGCAGTAAATCAAATAGCTATACCTTACAAAGGGCCATTTAGCGTCCATGCTATTTATTTAAAAGACAGCCCTGCGACCGTTGAGGCTACATTGAGAACCAAGTTTTCCAACCTCAAGCTGAATCAAAAAGATGGTAAGTCGCCCATTTTGATAACGAACCCAAAACAACAGGGAAGTTCAGTTTTCTACTGTGATGAGTACAGTGAGTAATTATATGGAACTTTATAATCCAGGTGCGGCTTTTCATTATACAAGCGAGTGGAACCCTACCCGCACTCACCCTGTTACCGGGCAAGTTCGTCCGCACAGGGGCGAAGACTGGGGGGCCCCTGCCGGCACATCCATCCCTGCCGCTGGTGCAGGAAAGGTGGTCTATAAAGGCACTATGAATGGGTATGGGAATCTGGTAGTGCTAGAGCACGCCAACGGCACAGAAATTGTTCACACCCTATATGCGCATATGAGTGCGCCGTCTCCGCTAGCATTGGGTGCATCCGTTGCCAAAGGAGCAACCGTAGGCCCTTGCGGAAATACTGGTATAGGGACAGGCGCGCATTTACATTTTGAAGTACTGAGAAACGGAACTAAAGGCCAGCCAAATCTGGCACGTGGTCATGTGACCGTTGATCCCCGCGGGTTCGACATTTCGAACTTGACCAATCCGGATGGCGTCAGTCCAACTGCTCCAGCGCCAGCTGAAACCGTAGCGGCGGGCGGCACTTGGCAATTTCCTATTCGTAAAGCGGGAGGATCGTCATTCAAGGACGCGGAAGAACTGTTTGCCGCTCTGGAGAAAGAAAACTCAGGCCATTATCTTTTAGGAAGCCATAATTTTTGGCACGGCGGCATCCACATCAGCGATCAGAGTGCCCCGCAATGTGTGCGAGAAGAACCCATACGCTGTATCGGAAACGGTGTAGTCGTCGCCTATCGCCTGAACAAGGATTATCTGACAAGCGAATTTGCAGGTGCTGAAGCAACACAGACCCTGAAATATTCAAATTCGTTCTGTCTCGTGCGTCATGACTACAAATCACCGGCTAACACTGAGGTGCAGCCTGGCACCAGCAACGAATTGACGTTCTACAGCCTGTACATGCATCTGTTACCGTTTGAGCGCTATCCCATTCTGCAAGACGAGATCCCCACTCCACGAATCAAGATGATTGCGAGCGGCTTCAGGGCAAGAAGCGACATCAAGGGCGCGTCTGACTGCCAGGAATATGGAGCCATTTCTGCAGGTGCCGAAATTGAAATTCTGGAAGAACACGCTGATCGTGTTCATGCCAAAGGCAAACTTATAAAAGGTGCAGTTGGCGGGCGTACTGAAGGTCAAGAGTTCTGGTTTGCCTACAAACAAAACGGTGCTTCCTACCCCAAATCTGATGGCACTCCCAGCTGGCAAGAGGTCGTCCCGCCTGAAAGAACCAAGCCAGGCTATTGGAAAGGCAAGGTCAGAGCGGTGGTTACCGCCAGCGGACTCACGCTCCGCCAGCCACCTGCGTCACTCACTCATGGTGCTGCGGCAGGGCAACCCATAAGCGCAGCAACGACGCAGGGGGCCAATCAAGGCCTTGTTTTATGCACGAACAGCACGATTGAGTTTGACAGTGCAAAAGTGCTCAATCTCAAGATCGGAACCAAGACCGTTCGAATGGCTGAGTGTACGTTCATTCCGAGCACCTCAGGTCCAACGACGGGCTTGAAGGGACATTCCTTGCCAGTGCCAGCGTCTTTCTGGGCTTGCGTGGAGGATGTCTCCCCCAATCGTTTTGTTCAGTGGCAAGAGCTGACGCCTACCGTTTTCGATGTCGTCGTTCCAATGGACACGGCAATAAAAGCTGGAGATCCAATTGGGTATCTGGGGCTTAACGAAAACATTGCAGGACCAACAGGTGGGGTTTCCAGCAAGCATCAGGTGCATGTGGAGGTCTTTTCGGCTGATCCTAGAATTGAAGATTTTTTGAAGAATAAAGCCGGTGTGAAGGAAGGCAGGAAATATATACATATTCCTGCCGCCACGGTGTTAAAGAAAAAACCGCCTGAGAACGGTATTGTTGAAGTGTTAGCCGAAAATTTTGTCGAGTTAACAAAGGCGGTTCCATTTAAAGATACGGTCGATTGGTATGAAGTTTCAATATTGGATAGCGGCGAAAATAAGTCTGGTTTGATTAAGAAAGAGTCAGCAAAAATCATAAGTCAGCACGATTGGGAGCTACTAGGTTTTAAAATTTTTAGAGAAAGCAATCAGACATCGGATGGTTTTCTTGATCCTGACGATATGCCTGATTTTTTTAAGAATATATATAAAGACGTGGACACGCTTGGTAATAAGGATGGAGAGGTGACCTCTGAAGACTTGACGGCTGCATTAAAGAACGTTGAGTTTAGACAGCGCTGGTCAAAGCTAATAGCAGATCATCCTACAGAATGGAAATTTAAGTCGAATACGTCAAAGTGGGTTCGTCTAAATGAGCTTCTAAAGCCCTACCCAGCAGTGCTTAAACATGAAAAAGAAAGGATTGACAATTTTGTTTTCTGGGACGATTTGATAGGCGGGAGCGCAATTGGTGATGGTAGCGGAATGGTTAAACACGTTAATCCAGTCAGTTTTGTGGGTAACATGCTAGAGGTTACCGGTTCTTCTCTCTGTAAGAAGTGCGGAAAGAGTATCGCTTTAACAGTACCGTTTATGAAGAAAATTTCAGGCCCCACAGTAACTGAAGAGTTTTTAAAAGGATTTGTAGAGTCAGCCAGTAATTTTTTTGAGAAGTATGGTATAACAACCTGCTCTCAGGTGGCTTTAATCCTTGCTCAGGGAAGCGTAGAGACGTTAAAGTTTGCTAAGTTTCGAGAAAGTCTTAACTACTCACGTGCTACTTATACAGCAGAGTCTCTTCTCAATTTGGCGCCTACCGCGATAAATAATGGCTTGATACGTAAAGGCTTGCATCTTAGTCATGAGCAAAAATTAAAGTATGTCGATGATCACCTGTTAGGTAATGATGCAGGTTATGCTCAGCATTGTTTTGGAAGTAACGACTATCCAAATAATGATTATCGTGGTCGTGGTCTGCTGCATCTCACATTTTATGAGACCTATAAGAGATGTGCAGATGCCATAGGAGTTAGAATAGATGCAACACCTTCGTTGATCGAAACCGATGTAAATGCCATAGTCGCATCTGGTAGTTGGTACTGGAAAAATAATAATATTGGAGCCATTGCAGATGACGCATCTCTGGAGGTGGATCTAAAGGTAAGAAGGGTTACGGCGAAGATTAACACTGGTCTAGATCAACTTGCGAAGCGCAAAGCAGTTAGTAAAGAGATTATCCAGTTAATTAATAACGATTTTGGGGGGTGTGCGGGATGAGTTGTTTTCGTCGGATGGCGATATTCAAGTATTTCGGTTTGTTGGCGGTTTTTGTAGCATCCTCTACTTTTGCTTGCGAAGCGCCCAAAGACACTTTGTATCAGCCATTGAGGGTAGGTGGAGGTTACATAGTTGTTAAATCAACTCCTGTTATTGAAGATGAGGGAAAAGCAAATCCCGAGATGGGGCTTGGTATTACTTTTTTAGACTGCAATGCCGGGGAGGAAAGATTCATAGCTAGATTACCTTATATTGCTGACCCTGGTGAGGTGGTGGATGCGTTTTTGGCAAAAACGGGTAATGGAAGTAAGGATGTTTTTATTATCCATAGTTCCCCCATCCGTGCTTTCACCGGTGTCAGCTATGGAAGCGATTATTTTAGTGTAATGGTGTTTCGGAAAGCTTTGAGTGGATACGAATTAGATAAGAAAAATACAGATTATTTTGGAAGCGGTGCGGACGTTGTGCTGCGCGATGGGGATACGGATGAACCTGTTTATACATATCCGTACAAGAATCGTAATGCTGTAATGGCTCAGCTTGCGTCAGAGAATTATAGCCGGTGGTTAAAGGGTAAAAATTTAGAATTAGAGGTGACCAAAAAAACATCGATATATTCTTCCGCAGCGATTGCCAATAAAACAAAAATGTATCTAGTAAAAGGGGATAAGGTAAACCAAGAGGCCGTATCGGCGGGTTGGATATCTATCGTCTACAAGAGCACAAAAGGAAAAGAGATACGAGGATGGATTTTGTGCGAGAGCGTGAGCGGGTGTTGAGTTAACCGGATAGATTAATCTCTGCCTCCTAATCGCCTGGGAGGCGTCTTTACCGCTGAGCGAATATAGTATTATCAATGTTAAAAGAAAAAAGCTGTACCGTCGGCGACACTCAGCATAGTGTAATTGATTAACTAGGCACATGATAAGTGAAGGGCACGTCTGTGACTTTTAAAAAAATGCTATTTGCGGTTTTTTTTTACGTTCGTCTCTTCTGCATACGCTGATGCAGACAAAATCGTATGTGACCCAGATAGTAATTTCTGTTCTATCCATATTGATAAAAATTATTGTGACGAAGGTGAGATTGCTACTTCGAGATGGAACATGTTGAGTGGGGAGTATGTGCTAAGCTGTGAGTGTGACTGCACTGCACAAGAGAACCGCTTTTGGATTATAAGCCGAGTGGAAATATTAAGTCTCTTGATGCGGGCAAGGTAACAAGTGCAGTGGATTTAATTAAAAATAAGCAAGGTGTGCCTGATACTTTCGGGGTCGTTCATTTTTGCAGTGCAGTGCAGTGCAGTCACGCTCTAGCGGGCTTGTTTTTCTTGAAAAGACACCAAGTAATGCATCTGCTGACGCCCCTTACTGCTACTCATTGATGAAGCAAGATTCGGCAGAGTCGTGTCTATCTGAAATATGCGTGGATAAAGAAAAAATTGTCACAGATTTTGGTAGGAAATATAAAGAACAATTTTTAACTGAGTTTAAAAATGCTACTTCTCGGCTACACAAAGAAAAAGCTAGATTTGCCGACTTTCCAAAAAAAGCTTTCGTGGAGTCTTACTTGAATAAATACGGTTATTCAAAGAGTGATCAACAGGTGCTTAATGATATAGCCTATTTTTGGCAAGAGGCAAGTTTCAACAGTGATGCAATCTGGTTGCTTGAGAAAATAATTGATAACAATCCTGAAAGAGTGGTTGCATATCTTAATCTTGCAGATGCCTATTGGTCAGAAAGCGAAAAGCAAGCTGCACAAAAAACTACAATATGTACGTTTCTATTATGACCAAGCAGGGTAAGCAACAAAAAATACCTAGCCGGGTAATAGAACGTTATGATTCAAAGTGATTGCGAGGAGGAAGAATTAATAAAGACCAAAGAAACACGGTGAGGGAAGGACAGGTTGTTCAGCGGCACGCAAAAAGGCGCCAAGGCTCATTCTCAACTGGATAGCCTGGTCGAGACCGCCAAAGCCAACGGTTAGGAGCCCTATGCATGGCTGCGCCACGCACTTGAACGTTAACCCATGCGGCTTCGGTTGAAGATTACGAAGCCCTGCTGCCGTGGAGCTGTTCGCCGGCATCGCCTAGCTAAGGATGCTCCGATCAACTTGTTGCGCAGCGACGGCGAGTCGCAATTTGCCCGGCACCCAGCGCTATATGCTGAAAATGGCCTGATGCAGCGCGTTGAGGGCGTTTCCGTCCGGTTTTCCGTGTTAAACGCGCAACTCACCCATACCCATCAGCTGTTTTCGAGCCATCCACAGGTTTGACAGGGCGAACAGCGTGGTCAGCTGAGCTGTGTTTTTCATCAGCCCACGAAAGCG
>NZ_JAFFZW010000015.1 GCF_017826695.1 Pseudomonas alliivorans | reverse complement strand
CAGCGCAACAGCTCTGCGGCGTCCTCGGGTTCAAACCACCCGAAAAGAGCCGAAAAACCGGCCAACAAAGATGCAGCTGTTGCAGCACAGGGCAAAGAAGGCGCTAGCAGTACCCATTCCAATCAGGTAGAAGCCTCAAAAATAGGCCTTCAATCCCCTTCAAGTATTCTGAATGAAGGCCTGGGTGTCAGCGGCGAACACATTGCCGATTACATCTGCGCAGTGGAGTTTGGCTGGGGTAAAGACTGGGACGGACACGACAAAGGGGCGGATGGGAAGTGGCTTGAGGGTGTGCCGAGTGCGAGCAAGATGGGGAAGCTGTCGGCGGGTGGTAGTCCGAAGGCGAAGCATGTGCTTTACAAGTTGACAGATGGTGCGAATGGAACGGGGATTGATGCTGTATGGCGCGCGAACCCAACGACTAACGACGGAAAAAAATTTGCGATTGTCGAAGCCAAGGCGAGTAAGGATGAGGATGCGCCTAAGTTTATGCGAAAGTTGAACAATACGCGTAAACCGGGCGTTGCGTCCAAACTGGGTGTGTCTGGCTTAGGTGATCCTAGCGAATTAATCGAGCCTATTGAGAATGATCCAGATATTGCTGACGGTAAAAAGAAAAAAACTCTTAATACTGGAAAAGCAAGCACTCAAGCTAAGCCAGCTTCTAAAAAATCACCCGCTAAAAGTAAACAAATATTGGTTCAGATGAGCATCGAGTGGATACGTAGAAACCTTGATAAGGCAGTCAAGGGGAACGCTCTCGTTGCACAGATACTGGCGTCAAATAGCAGGCATCTTTTTTACTCTCCACTGTATCATCCAAGCTTGAGCCCTAAAGAGCATGCTGAGGCTAGGCTAAAAGGATTAGATGAAGTTGATCACCGAAATCATAATGCTTTTCACTATGGTGAAATGGAAGTCAAGCGTTTCGTAAATAAGCGTAAAAAGTCTTTGGCCAGAAAATACGGTGCTTTAGAGACACTTAAGGTTGAGGTGTAATTATGAGTAAACGGCAAAAATTTTTCAGTGAAAAGCATTACGAGATTTATCTTGCAGAACACGATGAGGTAGTTGAATTTTTCAAGACCAATGATTTTCAGTCTGATTCGCCTGAAGAAGAGCTTTCTCTTAGGGGTGCCTTTTTTCAAAATTTGGCGCTCAAGAGGATTTTTATTGCCTATACAGCCGGAGAGACGATTGAATCTCTTATCCATCTGCTTGACGATTTGATTGATAAATATGAGGTTCGTCAAAAAACTCTCGCTATTTATGAAGGTGCACCAAATATTTCTCCCTTGGCTTTAGATGACTGGCTAGATCAATACGAAGAAGCAGTTCAAGTCATTAGCTTATGCATCTTGATGCATCGCATTGACCTGCTGGCACGTTTCGTGAAACTTATGGATGAAGCGGGCTATGCTGGTGATGATACTCTTTACGAAGATTTGTTAAGAAAAGTTTTACCTAACAGGCATGATGTTGATCAGTGGTATCACGACGTATATACACCCCTTATTCAAGCTATCTATGTTGTCGATAAAACAGAAGCACCGAAGTTGCTAAAAAAATATTGCCAGCAATGGTATCCAGCATTTAAACAAGCCCCGTGGCACGACACTCACCACCAGGGGGACGGTGGGAACTATGTGGGTTATTGGGCTTTCGAAGCTGGTGCAATCGCGTTCCTATATAACATAGACGACAGCAAAATAGATCATATGGTCTATCCAAAGGATCTGGTCGAGTACGCAAGAAATTACCAAAGTGCCAACGGCACACAGATCAATCGAGTGGTCGCTGGCGATCCCTGTACCAAGACCGGTTACTGGTTTACTCCAGCACAAGCAAATTCGAGGCGCCACTTCCAGCAAGGCGAAATCATGCCGAGTATCAGCGACTCGAAATGGGGCGATACGCTTTGGTATTGGTCTGGGGAGGAATAGCACGATGATGCTGGTGCTACTCCCTTTGGACCTATTATCTAAAACAATCCTCCCAATTCGGCGGGTTCCCAAGTCATGACGACCAGTTCGCCGAATGAGTAGTGAGTGGATTGAGGAGAATTTAGGCAAGGCTGTCTCTAGGGATTCTCCGATCAAGTTGCCGCAAGCCAGCGGAAAGTCGAAAATTCACCCGGCAAACAGCGTTATCCGCTGAAAATCGAACGATACCTCATACAGGGAGGGCGTTTTCGCCCGCTCTCCCGAGTTAAGAGCGCAACTCACCCATACCCATCAGCTGGTTTCGAGCCATCCACAGGTTTGACAGGGCGAACAGCGTGGTCAGCTGAGCTGTGTTTTTCATCAGCCCACGAAAGCGCACTTTCACGTAGCCAAACTGCCGCTTGATCACCCGAAACGGATGCTCGACCTTGGCCCGTGTCTGAGCTTTGCAGTACTCGATCTTGCGCTTGGCCTTGTAGAGCACGCTGCGTTTATTGAGTTTGGAATACGTGCTGCGCCGCGCCGCGATTTGCCAGATGACCTCACGACTTTCATGCTCTTCACGCTTCTCGACACCGGTGTATCCAGCGTCTGCATACACCGCGTTTTCTTCGCCATGCAACAGCTCGGCGACCTGCGTGATGTCGGCCACATTGGCGGCAGTGCCATGAACATGATGAACCAGTCCCGACTCGGCATCGGCGCCGATATGCGCCTTCATCCCGAAGAAGTATTGGTTACCTTTTTTCGTCTGATGCATCTCGGGATCACGCTTTCCTTCCTCGTTCTTGGTCGAGCAAGGGGCATGAATGATGGTGGCATCGACGATGGTGCCCTGGCGCAGGGACAGACCTTTGTCTTGCAGATAACCATTGATGACCGCGAGGATCGCAGGGGCCAGTTGATGCTTTTCCAGCAGATGCCGGAAGTTCATGATCGTGGTGTCTTCAGGTATCGGGGCGCTCAAGGTCAGGCGTGCAAACTGGCGCATGGGCGTGATTTCGTAGAGCGCTTCTTCCATGGCCGGGTCGCTCAGGGAGAACCCGTTCTGCAGCAGATGAATGCGCAGCATAGTTTCGAGAGCATAGGGTTTTCTGCCACCGCCGGCCTTGGGGTAGAACGGTTCGATCGGGCCCAGCAGACCTGCCCAGGGCACGACCTGATCCATCTCGGCGAGGAAGCGTTCGCGGCGTGTCTGCTTGCGCTTGCCGGCGTATTCGAAATCGGAAAAGCTCATCTGGCTCATGGGCGGGTCGGATCAGGTGGTCAGGCGTATTTCATCACATTGGGGGACTTGTTCGGAGAATCCTTAGATCAACGATGTGAGTGGCGTAGGCTTCTTTGACTTACTGCGCATCAAGCAGCATCTGCTTGAGCAGTACAGGGTCGTCAGGGAGGTCCTCGGGCATCAATTTCATGCCCTGGATTATATCCGTCAGGCAACAAATCGTGGCGTCAAAACCTTGTGCGGACAGTTACGCCAGAGATCAAATCCATCCAGTAACCAGTTCAGCTCCTGAACCGTCAACACGATAGCGTCATCGACTTCATCGGGTGATATTTTTGAATCTTTCGGACTCCAGACGCTTGAGCCAAAGGCAGAAGCCGTTGCGCTCCCGGTAGAGGATTTTCACTCGATTACGCTGGCGATTCAAAAAGACAAAAAGCACGGGGTCAAACACGGCGACTTTAATATCCAGTTCGACCAAGGCGGCCAAACCGTCAATGGATTTTCGGAAGTCCACAGGCTTGGGGTAGAGGTACACTTTTTCGACTTTGGCGTCGGGTCGCATCATGGTGCTGGCTCCAGGAAAAAGACGGGAACACAGCATCAGGCGTCAGCTATTGCCTTGGAATGTGGGGTTTGTGGAGCGGATACGGACGAAGCGATTGTCCTGACTGTCCAGGAACTCAACTGGATGCTCGACGGTTTTGACCTCTGGCGTAACCGTCCTCATCAGGTTTTGACGCCGCGATTCGTGGCCTGATTCTTTATAATCCCGGACATGAATTCTGTGCCCGAAAACCTCCATGATGACCTTCAACTTCTCAAACAGATGCTTGCGAAGATGCATTCGCGAGTCGGTTTTCTTGAACAGGAAAATGCGTTGCTGCGTCAGCGCTTGTTCGGACGTAAGTCCGAGCAGACAGCTGATCCTGCTACGCCTCAGCGAGCCCTTTTCAATGAAGCAGAGAGCATCGCCGACGTTGCCGACGAAGACACGCAAGAAGAGGTCGTCGCACCCGCCAAGCGCCGTGGCAAGCGCAAGCAACTGCCTGCGGATCTGCCGCGCATTGAAGTCATCCACGAACTACCCGAGCACAAACTGACCTGAGTCTGCGGCTGCCGCAAACACGCCATTGGCGAAGAAGTCAGCGAGCAACTTGAAATCGTCCCGATGCAGATACGAGTGATCAAACACGTTCGTAAAGTCTACGGTTGCCGCGGCTGCGAGACTGCACCGATCATTGCGGACAAGCCGGCTCAGGTGATTGAGAAAAGCATGGCCAGCCCGACCTGGCTCGAACTGAACCTGCACTACGACAACCTTGAACCAGTGCCGGGCGCCTCGTACCGCGTTGACTTCGGGGACGGCTCGACGCGTGAAGGGGTGCTGGATGATGACGGGTTTGCCCGGTTGGAAGACGTGCCGAAAGGCCCCGCAAAAGTGTATTACGGCGAAGACCCAAGGCCGTTCAGCCGCGAAAGTGTGACGATCGTGCAGAACTCCGACGAAAAGGTTAATGAAGACTTGCGCAAGCTCGGCCTGGACCCGGACCAGATTGATTTACAAGCATTGGTGGAGAAAGCCGCAGGGAGGCTGACATGAGCGACGCAGTAGCTGAGAGCGCAAACGAAGGCGGCGAAGACCGTAACGCCACCTATCAAGAAGCCGCAGTCGAACTGGCAAAAGGCATCGCGCTGGGCGCGGTACCTTTTCTCGGCCAGGCCATCGATGCTTACGACACCATCGAATCCTCTATCGTCCTCTACAACTCAGAGTCGACAGCAGGCAAGGAAGACGCGCAGTTTGACCTGTTGATGGCCATCATTGGCTGGATTCCAGGACCGGGTGACGGGCTGAAGAAAAGCATGCGCATCGTCAACAAGGACCCCGAACGCTATGCCCCGGTCCTCTTTGACCTGCTGCGCTTCGTGCTGCAGGAATGCGGCATCAAGACCAGTCCTGAAGAACTGCTCAAACAGGTATTCGACGCGGGAAAACTGACGGCTGAACTCGACGAAATCATCACAGGGGTGAAAGGCTCCTCGACCTTCCAGAGCCTGCCCAATTGGGCCAAAACATCCGTAGTCACTGTCCTCGCCGCCTCCCGCGACAACATGCCAGCGATAGTCGGCAGTCGGCATCGTTGAGAAGCGACTGGTGAAATGGAAAGGCATGCAGCGCAACAGCTCTGCGGCGTCCTCGGGTTCAAACCACCCGAAAAGAGCCGAAAAACCGGCCAACAAAGATGCAGCCGTTGCAGCACAAGGTAAGGAGAACGCGAGCAGGACCCATTCCAATCAGGTAGAAGCCTCAAAAGTCGGCCTTCAAGCCCCTTCAAGTATTATGAACGAAGGCCTGGGTGTCAGCGGTGAACATATCGCCGATTACATCTGCGCCGTGGAGTTTGGCTGGGGCAAAGACTGGGACGGACACGACAAAGGCGCGGATGGGAAGTGGCTTGAGGGTGTGCCGAGTGCGAGCAAGATGGGGAAGCTGTCGGCGGGTGGTAGTCCGAAGGCGAAGCATGTGCTTTACAAGTTGACCGATGGTGCGAATGGAACGGGCATTGATGCGGTTTGGCGGGCAGATCCTGCTAACAATGGAGGTAAGAAATTTGCGATTGTCGAAGCCAAGGCGAGTAAGGATGAAGATGCGCCTAAGTTTATGCGAAAGTTGAACAATACGCGTAAACCGGGTGTTGGTTCCAAGCTTGGGGTATCAGGAATAACCGACCCTAGCGAGTTGATAGAGCCTGTTGAGGACGGCAAGGATAGCTCCGTTCAAGAGGGCCAGAAATCGATGAAAAGCGGTAGGTCAAAAAATTCACTCCATAAAAAACGCAAGGCGGGTGAGGCAAAAGTCAAAGAGGTACTTGTGCAGATGAGTGTAGAGTGGGTTCTTGCTAATCTTCAAAAGGCTGTTGGCAATCGAATGCTCGCTGCCCAAGTGGAAGTTTCTTATAGTCGACATTTATTTTACGCTCCATTGTATTACCCTAGTTCTAGCCCCAAGGACCATGCTGAAGCTCGACTAAGTGGCTTGGATGAAAAAAACATCGAATTCATAATGCTTTTCACTATAACGAGGCGGAGGTCAAGAGCTTTGTAAATAAGCGAAAACGGTCTTTAGCCAAGAAATATGGTGCTCTGAGCACTCTTAAGGTCGAGGTATAAGGTTATGAATGTGAGGCAAAAGTTTTATAGCAGGAAGCACTACGAAAACTTTCTAAAAGAATATGACGAATTAGTCGATTTCTTCAAGGTAAATAAGTTTAAGTCTGATACTGCGTTGGAAGAGGCTTCCCAGCGGGCAAGATACTTTCAAACACTTGCCTTGGATAAATTGCTGGCGACTTACACATCTGGAGAAAGTATAGAGTCTCTTGTTCCTATTCTTGAGAATTTGATTGAGAAATATGAGTTGCGCCAAAGGAGCTTGGCTGAATATCAAGGTGCTCCAAAAATTTCGCCATTAGCGATAGATGACTGGCCTAATCAATATGAGGAGGCTGTTCAGATAATAAGCTTTTGTGTTTTGTTGCACCGTAACGATCTGGCATCTCGTTTTGCTGTTTTGATAGACGAAGCAGGCTATGCGGGCGAGGATACTCTTTATGAATCTTTGCTTAATAAGGTTTTGCCCGGTCGGCACGATGTGGATCAGTGGTATCACGACGTCTACACATCCCTTATCCAGGCAATTTATTCCGATGATAAAAAAGATTCATCCGATTTATTGAATAAATATTGTCAAGAATGGTATCCAGCTTTTAAGAGCGCTCCATGGCACGATACTCATCTTCAAGGGGAGGATGGGATCTACGTAGGCTATTGGGCTATAGAAGCTGGAGCCATCGCTTTCCTATATAATATAGATGACAGCAATATAGATCACATGGTCTATCCCAAGGATCTGGTCGAGTACGCAAGAAATTACCAAGGTACGAATGACACTCAGATCAATAGAGTCGTCGCCGGCAATCCTTGCACCAAGACCGGTTACTGGTTTACTCCAGCACAAGCAAATTCGAGGCGTCACTTCAAGCAAGGCGAAATTATGCCGAGTATCAGTGATTCGGCATGGGGCGATACGCTTTGGTACTGGTCGGGAGAAGAGTGAAGTCTTCAATGAAGCGTTCAACGGAAGTAAGTGTTGAACGCTTTGTCATAAAAGTTCCGCCGACGGGATACGGCGTAGCAAGGTTGAATCAGGGTTCATGGTCGTTTTAAAACCGGATAGCCCATCAAACCCCCGCCGCCAGATTCGGCCGCTTTCGCTGCCACTCGTCATTGGATGGCGCACCTGGCTGCCGAAGGGCAGCGTCATCTGTCATTGCAGCCAGAATCTTGATTGCGCTGTCGCCACGTTCGATGGCGATGCCGAACTGCACGCTTTCTATCAGCCGGCGCAGGCGTTCCGGGTCGTTACGTTGAGCGGCGCTGATCAGGCGCTTGGCGACGACGCCACGTTCGTTGGAGAGCGTCAGCATGATGCTGCCGTCCAGTCCTTGAATGCTCAGATTCACCCGATAGTCCGGATGGAAAGTGTCCGTGATCATCTGAAAAGGATTGTCCATATCATTTACCTGCTCAATGGTTCTGCATAAGTTGACCGGGTTTAAGTCCTTTTGGTTCTCAGCGGCCGATCAGTGGCTTGGCCGTGGCTTGGGTGTCGCCATCAGTGCGTTGCACGGTTCGGGCCATTTTTCAGGAGTGGCCTTTTGAAGCGCACAGGATCAGTCGCCGCCAGCGCTGTATTTCGCAGGGAGTGGGTACGTGAACAGTTTGTCGATGGCCGTGGCGCAAAGCTCACGAGCGACGGCTTCAGGCCTGCCTCGCCCACTGACCGGCGGGTGATTTACATAGGACAGATTCTACGGATTGTCAGACATTCAGACGCTTTCCTTTTCCGGTCAGGCATTCGCATTTGCGGGATAAAAACCTCGTTTGGAGGTGTTCCGAAAATCACGATGTCAGGTGTCTTGTACGGTCGGTGGAGGAGGGGGCGATGCGGGCTGTTCGAGTGAGCCTCCGATGTCGGAAGGCAGGTCAACGGCCTCCGTTTTTGCTCACAGAAGAAACGGAAAAGGCGCTCGATATTGGTTTGTCACTGGATGTTAAATTCGATGGACGGCATCGAGACGTCGAGGTTCAGCGTCGCGAACTGTGTTCCGGGTGATACAAAGCTGTGCGCCGGGCATTTGTGGTGCGCACCGATCAGTCGCAGGGTGAATCACTTTTCAACGCTTTTGACCGACCTGCGTGAGCATCACGAAAAAGGGCGAACCCTCGCAGGTTCGCCCTTTTTATCTATCGTGAAACCTGTTCATGCAGCGAATCGGAATCAGCTCAAACGAGCGGCTTCTTTCTCCTGCTCTTTCTCCAGAAATTCCTCTTCAAGCAACGCGTCCGGACTGATCGAATCCTCATCCTGCTCGGTCAGGACGGGCGCTGCGCCGCGCTTGCCGCGCAGTTTTCCGAACAAATGCTCAAGGGCGTGATCGAGTTTTACCGCCGCGCCATCCACAGCCTGATCTACCGTATCGGCCTTGTGGGAAACAGAAATAGGTTGGTGTCCTTTTGGCCGGGCTTCCATCTGGCATTTGATGTCGTGCGGGCCTGGCTTGTCGCCGTTTTCATCGCGGATATGGACTTCCACGCGAGTCAGGTATTCGTCGTAGTGTTCGAGCGTGCTTTCAACGGTGGTACGAACCCACTCCTCCAGTCGGATACTGCTTTCGATGTGATTATCGCTATTGACCTGGATTTGCATAGTTAATCCTTATTAGGGCTTGCTCGTGTGAGCCTGGACTGCGCGATGACTCGCGGTTTCGTTTGCGCTCATTCACAGTGTTGGCGGCAATGGCCCAACAATTCAACCCCAATATGGAAGAAATATTTCGCAGTAGAAAAAAACAGGAATTGTTTGAACGAAAATTCCGCACAGGGATGCTCTGGATTTCCTACCGGCTTGTCTGTAACGGGAATGAAGTCGGGATACTGACCGGTGATCGAATGGGATGATCGTTCCCACGATCCGGCGTGGTAACGCCGCTCAGGAGGCTCTCGAATGTGACGCAGAGCGTCACGGGATGCATGCCCACGCAGAGCATGGGCACGATCGGTCAGTGAGCAATCACATCAGAAAAATTGCATCAAAAGGCAACCGAGGTCTGCACGTACAGCGTGCGCGGCTCACCCACGTATTTGCCGCGGTTGTTGTCGTCGAAGGAGCGTGTGTAGTACTGGCGGTTGAAAATGTTCTTCACACCGACTGCCACGTTCAGGTCGGACAACTGAGGGCCGAAGTCGTAGCCGGCGCGGGTGCTGAACAGCATGTAGCCGGGAATGCGTCCGGTGCTGCCGTCGGCGCTTTCGGCCGAGGTGTTGGCGTTGTCGGCGAACTGGTCACTCTGGAACGAGCTGTCCAGGTTCAGCTTCCACGGGCCTTCGGTGTAGCTGACGCCCATCGTGCCTTTGTGTTTCGAGGAGAACGGCACACGGTTGCCTTTGTTCGGGCCGTCCTCGCGGATTGTGGCGTCAACGAACGCATAGGTCGCGTATACGTCGTAACCCGCCAGTGCCGGGCTCAGACCTTCCAGCGCATAGTTGATGCTGGTCTCGATGCCCTGATGGCGTGTCTCGCCGCGGGCTATGACGGTGTCGTTGGTCTGGTTGCTGTCGTACTGGTTGTCGAAATTGATCAGAAACGCCCCAATCTCGGCGCGCAGATTGCCATTGTCGTAGCGCGTGCCCAGCTCCCAGGTCCGGGCCTTCTCCGGCTTCACTTCGCCACCGGTCACACGGTTGGGCATCTGGCTGTACTGCACACTGCCAAACGAGCCTTCGGTGTTGGCGTACAGGTTCCAGGTATCAGTCAGGTGATAAAGCACGTTCAACGCAGGCAGCGCAGTGTTGTAGTCGCCCTGGTATTTGACGTTGCTCAGGTTGTTGTTTTGCGCAGTGTCGATCATCTCGTAGCGAATGCCAGGCGTGATGGTCCACTTGCCGATGTCGATCCGGTCATCGATGTAGAACGCATGAGCCTCGGTCGATCCACGGGTATCGCGGTCGTTGCGGCTGGCGGTAGTTGGCAGTTGGCCGGTCACCGGCTCGCGGTAGCGCAGTTCATGGCCGGCTTCGTTCACGTAGCGATACCCGACGCCCACTTCGTGCCAGGTTTCACCCAAGGCAAAACCTTGTGAGAAACGCGTTTCCAGACCGCGTACCCAGTATTCGCGCGGCGACAGGGACACGAAACTGCCCTGGTCCAGGTAACCGCTGCGCAGGGTTTTGGTGAAGAAGGTGTTGGCGGTGAAGACGCGGGCGTCCTGCTCGTAGCGATAGCCGAAATTGAACAGGGTGCGACGGCCCCAGAACTTGTCCTTCAGACGAGTCGACTGGTATGGATCGGCATCGTAGTCCGCGACGCTCAGGCCACCGGGCATTTCGGCTTCGCCGTCGTAGTACTGGGCCATGGCGTTGAGGCTGTTGGCGTCGTCGATCTGGTATTTGCCCTTGAGGATCAGGTCATCGATCTGCGTGTCACTGTGCTCGCGCCAGTCGCCGCCACGCACGCCGGAATACAGAATCGCGCCGCCCAAGCCATTGTCAGCGGTGCCGCCTGCGAGCAGGTTGCCGGTGGTCTTGAAGCCGTCATGGCTGGAAGACGGGCTGGTTTCGGTCTGGATACCGCCTTTGAGTGTCGGCTCGTCGGGGATGGCGCGGGTCACGAAGTTGACGATACCGCCAACGTTCTGTGGGCCATAACGCACTGCGCCGCCGCCACGCACCACGTCCACGGCGTCCATGTTGCCCATGCTGATGGGGGCAAACGACAGCTGCGGTTGACCATAAGGTGCGAACGGCACCGGGATGCCATCCATCAACACGGTAGAGCGCGACGCCAGACGCGGGTTCAGGCCGCGAATGCCGAAGTTCAGCGCCATGTCGTGGCTGCCAGTACCGTTGTTGTCCGGGGCATTCACGCCGGGGATACGGTTCAGCACATCACGCGCGGAGGTCGCGCCGACACGCTCGAATTCTTCGCGGCGAATCACGTCGCGTGCGCCAGGGTGTTCGAACACGTTGGTCTGCTGCGCCTCGCCCAGCCAGTCACCGACGACCGTTGAAACACCCAGTTCGATGGGGGCGCCAGCGACACTGGCCGATTGCACGGTAAAGCCGTTATTGCCATCGGCCACGGCTTGCAGGCCTGTGCCTTCGAGCAGTGCTGCAAGACCTTGCTCGGGCGTGTATTGACCTTCGAGGCCACGGCTTTTCAGACCGCTGGTGATCTGCGAACCATAGGAAATCAGCACGCCTGATTCCCGACCAAATTGGCTCAACGCCGTTTCCAGCTCGCTAGGTGCGATGTGGTAAACCTTGGGTGCTGCCTCTGCTGCGTAGGCCATCGACAGGCCGCCCACCGAAAGGCTGGCGCCGAAAATGACATGGCGCAACGTGCGCACCAACGGAGAGAGTTGGGTAGGGCGGGCTGACATGCGGGAGTCCTCGACCGGAGATTGAATGCTTTCCCTGTATGTCACGCGAGGACCCGGAAACGGCTCACGTATTTTTAAATATTTTTAGGGCGCATCGGTGTCGAGGCGCACTGGTGCAGAACGATGAGCGCGCTGAAGCGTGGGAACGATGGGTATGGGCTGATCATGCGCTCAGGGATTCAAACCCGCGCCTGCACGTTTATCCAGTACCGGGTGAAGCGTTGCACGCGCACGGGCAGGGCGAGCTCCAGCATGTCGAGGATGCGTTCGCTGTCAGCCAGCGGGTAGCTGCCGGAGATCAACAGGTTGGCCACTTTCGCATCGCAGTTCAGACGGCCGCGACGGTAACGCCCCAGCTCATCAAGAAAATCGGTCAGCTTCATGCGTGATGCGACCAGCATGCCGTCCGCCCAGGCGCCGCTGGTGGCATCCACAGGTCGGACACTGTCCCAGGCGTTGCGGCTGAACGTTATCTGCTGCTGCGCCTGCAAGGTCAACCCCGAACCTGCGTGCTCATCGGGCGTCAGTTCGACCGCTCCGGCGAACACCGCCAGTTGCGTGCGCCCATTGAGCTGACGAAGGTTGAAACGACTGTCGCCGGTCACTACCTTCACGGAGCCCTCTGCGGTCAGCAGGTTCAGCGGCCGGGTATCGGCTGAGGCAGTCATCAGCATTTCTCCCGACAACAGCCGAATCAGTCGCTGCCGTGCATCGAACTTCACATCCACGGCGCTGGCGGTGTTCAGTTGAATCTGGCTGCCGTCGCTCAAGGCCACCTTGCGCTGTTCACCCACGCCGCTGTTGTAGTCGGCCAGCAAGGGTTGCAGCGCGATCTGATCACGCAGGCTCCAGCCCGCGACTGAACCCGCGCCCAGCAGCAACAGCAATTTGAGGGCATGACGTCGGCTGCCGGACTTCGGTGCACCCAGCGCCGCGTGTGCGAGTGGCGATGACAGGCCGCCCAGGCGTTGATTGACCCGCTGGATGTGCGCCCATGCGCGTTGATGCTCGACGTTGCCGTTAAGCCACAGCTGCCAGGCCTTCTGGCGACCTGCAGTCAGCGAACCTTCCTGCATTTCCAGCAGCCAGCCGACCGCCTGTTGCGCGACCGCAGGCGAAATGTCGGACTTGTTCAAGGATTCGCTGTTCAGGTTCATAGGGCGAAGTAGCAGCGCAGGGCGGCCTTGTTCAGGTGGCGTTTGACCGTTGCGATGGAAATGTTCAGCGCGCTGGCGATTTCGCCATGGCTCAGGCCGTCCACCTGCGACATCAGGAATGCGCTCTTCACCGGGCCAGGAAGGCCATCCAGCAATTGATCCAGTTCCACCAGCGTTTCGAGAATGATCGCCCGCTCTTCTTCCGACGGCGCCACGCTCTCGGGCAGTTCGGTCAGCGCCTGATAATAGGCGCGTTCCAGATCCTGACGTCGGTAGTGATTACACAGCACGCGTCGGGCGATGGTGGTCAGGAAGGCGCGCGGCTCGACGATCTGTTGCGTGTCGCGCGCGCCCAGTACCTTGATGAATGTGTCCTGCGCCAGATCCGCCGCGCTGTGGGGACAGCCGAGCCTGCGCCGCAACCAGCCCGTCAGCCAGGCGTTATGCGCCCGAAACAGGCCGTCGACGGTGTGAGTGATAGCAGGGTGGGCGCTGTGCATCACGAAAGCAATCCAGAGGATTCATGGGTGGCGTGGATTCTGTCAGACTCTTTTGCGTATGAGAATATTTATCATTAATATTGCGCTTCATTCGTCGGTTTGACGGCGAATCAAGACCCGGCTGGCGTCATGACCCGCTTCCCGCCGTTTAATGTACCGAACGAAGACGCTCCAATGGATGGCTCATCTGCCGAAACCACTCCTGTGGTCAAGAAGCGAACCCCCAAGACCCAAGGCGTGACCATCGCCTATCGACTGGCCGTGACCTCGCGGGCGCTCGCTGCCATCTTTGCCGGTTACCTGCTGGCGTCGATCACCAGCATCTGCATTGCGCAATGGTTGCCGCTTCCCCGTGCCGAAGCGGTGGTGACGGCAATGATGCTGTCCTTCCTCGTCTATCTGGTCGCTGTACTCTGGTGTTTCGCCTGCCGGACAGCGTTGCAGGCCTGGGTCGGGGTGTTGGCGCCCTGCGCACTGCTCGGTGTGGCTTACGCCTGCGGCGGGTGGTTGTCATGAAAGAGGGTTTCCGCCAGGCGATGGCCTGGCTGCACACCTGGATCGGCCTGCTGTTCGGCTGGTTGTTGTTCGCGATTTTCCTGACCGGCACGCTTTCGTATTTCAAGGACGAGATCACCCAGTGGATGCAGCCGGAGATTCCCGCCCGCGCCCTTGATGCCAGCGCCAGCGTGCAGATGGCCCAGAACTATCTGCAAACCTACGCCGCCGGTGCAACGCGCTGGTTCATCAGCCTGCCTGATGAGCGCACGCCGGCGCTGTCGGTGGGCTGGCTGCCCGAGGGCAAGGCGGGTCAGCGCAACAATTTAGTGCGCAAGCTGCTCGACCCGCAGACCGGTGTCGAGGTGCAGGCGCGTGAGACGCGTGGCGGAGACTTCTTCTACCGCTTCCACTATCAGCTACAGATGCCCTATCCATGGGGCCGCTGGCTGGCGACCATCGCCGCGATGGTGATGTTCGTCGCGCTGATCACCGGCATCATCATTCACAAGAAAGTCTTCAAGGAATTCTTCACCTTCCGCCCCCGGAAGGGCCAGCGCTCCTGGCTCGATGGGCATAACGCACTGGGCATACTGGTGCTGCCGTTTCATCTGATGATCACCTACAGCAGTCTGGTGATCTTCATGTCGATGGTCATGCCGGCCAGCATCCTGACCGCCTACGGCAATGTTCAGGCGTTTTATAGCGAAGCGTTTCCCGCTTCTCGGGCCGTCAAGGCCGAAGGCAACCCCGCGCCTTTGATTGCGCTGGCGCCTCTGGTCAAGACGGCGACCGAGCGCTGGGAAAGCGGCCATGTCGGGCGGGTGATCGTGAATAACCCGGGCGATGCGGCAGCGTCGGTTCTGCTGACCCGCGATGACAAGGGCAGCATCGTCCTGGAGCGTGGTGGTGCGTTGACCTTCAACGGCGTCAGCGGCGAGTTGCAGGACGAAGTGCCGGAACGGCCAATGGCGCTGCAGGTTTCCGGCGCGATGTACGGGCTGCATGTCGGCCATTTTGCCGAGCCACTGTTGCGCTGGCTGTACTTCATTTTCGGCATCGCAGGCACTGCCATGATCGGCACGGGACTGGTGATGTGGCTGGGCAAGCGTCAACTCAAGCACGCCAGAAGCGGCGTGTTGCCGCTGGAACTGAGGCTGGTGGACGTGTTGAACATCGCCAGCATGTCCGGCCTGCTTATCGCTGTGGCTGCATTTTTCTGGGCCAACCGCGTGATACCGGCAGGATTGGCCGGGCGTGCGGATTGGGAAGTCAGTGTGTTTTTCAGTGTCTGGGGCGTGTCCGTGCTGCATGCGTTGGTACGTCGAGGGCGCAGCGCATGGCGTGAGCAGTTGTGGTTGGGTGCATTTCTGTTTACCGCACTGCCGCTGCTGGATCTGCTGACCAGCGGGCGCTATCTGATGGATTCGCTTGCGTCAGGTCACTGGGTGCTCGCAGCCTTTGACCTGACGGTGCTTGCGACCGGTCTGTTTCTGGGCTGGACGGCGACGAAATTCACGTCATCACCCGCCAGCAAGGCACTGCGTCCCGACAGCACTCCGCTGCAGGCCGGCCCGCAGGAGGCGAACTGATGCTGTTCGCGGCTTTGTTGTGCTATCTGGGCTTTGTGGCGCTCTGCCTGTCCATGCCGCGTCATTACGTTGAGCTGTGCAAGGGGCCGCTTACCGGGCGTCGTCGGCTGAACTTCAAACTCATCGGCTGGGGGGCGCTGCTGGTTTCGCCCTGGTCTGCGGTGAACGCCGACGGCTGGGCAATCGGCCTGGTGCAGTGGTTTGCGGTGTTGATGGCCAGCGCTGTGCTGCTGGTTTCGCTGATGCCCTTTCGGCCGCGCTGGGTATTGATGTTGTTCGGTTTCGCGCTGCTGCTCAGCCCGCTGGCCGCGCTCGATCAGATGTTCTAAATCGCCGTGAGGGCTACGCGGTATTCGCCGGGTGTCGCGCCCATGGTCTGACGGAACCGGTTGCTGAAGTGGCTGGCGCTGGAAAATCCGCAGGCCAGCGCAATATCGCCCAGCGGTTTGCCGGTGGTACGCAACAACCGACGAGCCTGTTCCAGGCGACGCGCCAACAGGTATTGATGAGGCGGCAGCCCGAAGCTTTCGCGAAACATGCGGGCGAAGTGATATTCCGACAACGCACATAAACCTGCCAATTGGCCCAGGCTCAGCGGATCCGCCAGATGCGTCTCGATGAAGTCCGCCAGTTGTCTTCGCACGTGTGGCGCAAGTCCGCCCTTCAAACGCAGGCCTTCACGCTGCCCGGTCTGGCTCAGCAGTGCATGACCGATCATCTCGTGCGCCAGACTGCTGGTCAGTAATCGCTCACCCGGCTCGGCCCAGTTCAGGCGGATCAAGTGCTGGAAGCGCTGCGTCTGTGAGGGATCGTCGAGAAAAGTGTTCTCTTGCAGCTGCATCTCGCGCGGCTCGCGATCCAGCAGCGTGACGCAACTGAGTGCGAACTGCTCCGGGCTGAAATACAAATGCGCCAGACGGATTTTACCGTTCACGATCCATGCAGATTCATGTCCGGCAGGCAGAATGCAGAGTTTTCCCGGTGAGCCTTTCTGGTCCGGCCTGTCACGCCGGAAGGTGCCGGTACCGTCTTCGATATAGCAGGAGAGCGTGTGGTGGGTGGGCGCGTGGTATTCCTGAGCGTCATGTCGGTTGTTCCACAGTGCTGCCACCAGACCATCGCCCAGCGTCGCGCTCTGCTCGAGGCAGGAGTGGGGCGAGCTGTTCAAGGCCTGGAAGACCTGAATGGATTCTATGGATGGCATGGCGATTCCTCTACGACGCCATCCTACCTGCGATAGGTCTCGCTGCCAGCACCCCGTCGATCAAATGCGCAAGATTGTGCAAGCGCGCATGGCGATGCGCGCAGCAGACTGATGGCTCATCAAGGAGTCTGCGTCATGAACATTTCGCTTTATCTGCTGACCGTACTGATCTGGGGCACGACCTGGATTGCGCTCAAGCTCCAGCTCGGCGAGGTCGCCATTCCTGTCTCGATCGTCTATCGCTTCGCGCTGGCTGCACTGGTGCTGTTCGCGATTCTGCTGATCACCCGGCGGCTGCAACCGGTCAATCGACGAGGTCAGTTGATCTGTCTGGCGCAGGGTATCTGTCTGTTCTGCGTCAACTTCATGTGTTTTCTGACTGCCAGCCAGTGGATCCCCAGTGGCTTGATCGCTGTCGTGTTCTCGACCGCAACCTTGTGGAATGCACTGAATGCGCGGGTATTTTTCCGCCAGAAGATCGCCAGCAATGTACTGACCGGCGGCGCCTTGGGTTTGCTGGGGTTGGGGTGCCTGTTCTGGCCTGAACTGTCCGGGCATGGTGCCAGTCATCAGACCCTGATCGGTCTGGGGTTGGCACTGCTCGGCACGCTGTGTTTTTCGGCGGGGAACCTGCTGTCGAGCATGCAGCAGAAAGCCGGGCTGCGTCCGCTGACCACCAATGCCTGGGGCATGTTCTATGGCGCGACGATTCTTGGCATGTACTGCCTGTTGAGCGGCACGCCATTCACGTTTGAATGGAATACCCGTTATGTGGGGTCCCTGTTGTATCTGGTCATTCCGGGCTCGGTCATAGGCTTCACCGCGTACCTGACACTGGTTGGCCGCATGGGGCCTGAGCGTGCGGCGTATTGCACCGTGCTGTTCCCGGTGGTGGCGCTGAACATCTCGGCATGGGTCGAGGGGTATCAGTGGACCTCGGCTGCGCTGATCGGGCTGGTACTGGTAATGGCGGGCAATGTGCTGGTGTTCAGGAAGGTGAAGCCAGTAATTGTGCCAGTGAGCGGGAAACTGGCTTGAGGCCAACGCGGATACAGCGCGACCCTGTCGCCTATGAAAACTGTGGAGGCGGGTTGCCGGCGACAGTGCAAGACCTGTCACTGACAAGTCGCCTGACGCCGCATCGGCCGGCAAGCCGCCCCTCGTTCGAACACAGTGCTTCTTTGAGCTGCGGGCCTGACTGATTTATCTCAACCCTTCCACACCTGCGGATTGACCAGATCCTTCGGACGTTCACCCAGCAGTGCGTTGCGCAGGTTGTGGTAGGCACGGTCGGCCATCGCCTGGCGGGTTTCGGTGGTAGCCGAGCCGATGTGGGGCAGGGTGACGGCGTTCTTGAGCTGGAACAGCGGCGATTCGCTCAGTGGTTCCTTTTCGTAGACATCAAGACCCGCGCCACGGATGGTGCCGTTCTGCAGGGCTTCGATCAACGCCGGTTCGTCGACGATCGGACCGCGTGCGATGTTGACCAGAATCGCGCTCGGCTTCATCAGGCTCAGCTCGCGGCGCGAGATCAGGTGGCGAGTCTTGTCGCTCAACGGCACCACCAGGCACACGAAATCGGATTCGGCCAGCAACTGGTCGAGGCTGCGGAACTGCGCACCCAGCTCCTGCTCCAGCTCGGTCTTGCGGCTGTTGCCGCTGTACAGGATCGGCATGTTGAAGCCCAGTCGGCCACGACGCGCAATGGCTGCGCCGATGTTGCCCATGCCCACGATACCCAGCGTCTTGCCATGCACATCGGTGCCGAAATGCGGCGCTTCGATGCTGCGTGTCCACTGGCCTGCCTTGGTCCAGGTATCCAGTTCAGCCACGCGGCGTGCGCTGCTCATGATCAGCGAAAAACCCAGGTCGGCGGTGCTCTCAGTCAGCACGTCCGGCGTGTTGGTCAACATGATGCCGCGCTCGCTCAGGTAGCCGACGTCGTAGTTGTCGTAACCCACCGAAATGCTTGATATCACCTCGAGACGGCTGGCGTTCGCCAACTGCTCTCGGCCCAGTTTGCGGCCGGCACCGATCATCCCGTGGGACTCGGGCAGGGCTTCTTCGAACTGGGCATTGAGGTCACCGCGTTTTGGGTCGGGCACGATCACGTTGAAGTCTTGCGACAGGCGCTCGGCCATTTCGGGGGACACACGGCTGAAGGCGAGTACGGTTTTTTTCATTGGGCAGTCACTCTTGAGCGGGTTGAATGAGTAGCACGCTAACATTCCTGCCCGCTTGATTGCAGCCGCTTTTTACAGTTGTACGACGTCAGGACATGCTCTTCAGGGCCTGCACGTGCAGATCTGCCTCGTCGGCCGCCAGAATCTCCGGCAGCGAGCCGCGCAGGTACTCGACCCAGGTCTTGATCTTGGCATCCAGGTACTGGCGCGAAGGGTAGATGGCGTACAGGTTCAGTTCCTGGGAGCGGTAGTCGGACATGATGCGCACCAGCGTACCGTTGCGCAGTCCTTCGATGGCCGAATAGATCGGCAGGATACCGACGCCCATGCCGCTGGAGATCGCGGTTTTCATGGCGTCCGCCGAATTGACCAGCAGCGGTGACGTGGTGATGGTGACCATCTCCTGGCCTTCCGGGCCGTCGAACAGCCATTTCTCCAGCGGAAACACCGGGCTCACCAGACGCAGGCAGGCGTGATTCAGCAGGTCCGCAGGCTTGTGCGCAGTGCCGAACGTCTTGATGTACTCCGGCGATGCACAGACGATGCTGTAAGTGATGCCCAGACGCTGAGACACGAAGCCCGAGTCCGGCAGTTCGCTGGCCAGCACGATCGACACGTCGTAACCGTCCTCCAGCAGATCAGGCACACGACTGGTCAGCGTCAGGTCGAACGACACGTCCGGGTGACTGCGCCGATAACGGGCAATGGCGTCGACCACATAATGCTGACCGACCCCCGGCATCGAATGCATCTTGAGCTGTCCGGCCGGACGCGCATGAGCGTCGCTGGCCTCGGCTTCGGCCTCTTCGACAGACATCAGGATCTGCTCACAACGCAGCAGGTAGCGCTTGCCGGCTTCAGTCAGCGCGATACGGCGCGTGGTGCGGTTGAGCAGGCGCGTCTGCAAGTGCGCCTCCAGGTTGGAGACGGCACGCGACACGTTGGCGGTGGTGGTGTCGAGCAACGCCGCTGCGGCGGTAAAGCTGCCCGCTTGCGCCACGCAACTGAAGGCACGCATGTTTTGCAGGGTGTCCATGGTTCTTCTCTGAAATGGAACAGCTTCAATAGACGGCAAATTGTGACATGAAGTAACAACAGCATGTCATCCATACCAACGGATTATCACCGTTTCGGTAATAAAGAATCACACATCTCCCCGCTTATCGCCATGTCGAGCGGCCCCTAGAATCGCCGCCATTCAAGGCGTTTCATTACCGGTCGGGAACTCGCAGCTGTGCCGCGTCGCATCATCAGAGGGCTCAAGCCCCTCGGTCTCATGGCTTTATCGTTCGTTATCAGCGGCTGCATTGGAAGCGGTGGAATCGGACCCAGGGACAGTCTGTTAGGCGCAGACAGCCTGGCCACCGACCATGCCATCCAGAACGCCGAACTCAGCGCACGCTGGCCGACCGGGCAATGGTGGCGCGTCTATAACGATCCGCAACTCAATCGCTGGATCGAACTGGCGATCCTCGGCAGCCCGAGCCTGGCCATGGCAGCAGCACGGGTCAGGGATGCCAGAGCGATGGCCGGGATGGCCGAATCCGCCGAATCGCTGCAGGTTCAGGGCACGACCAGTCTGGCGCGTCATGACTGGCCAAGCGATCAGTTTTATGGCCCCGGTGCGCTCGCCGATAGTCACACCTGGGACAACAATGCCTCGCTTGGTCTGAGTTATGCGCTGGACCTGTGGGGACGCGAGCGTAACGCCAGTGAACAGGCACTTGACCTAGCCCACATGAGTGCCGCCGAGCAGCGGCAGGCGCAGCTTGAACTGCAGGAAAACATCGTGCGCGCCTATATCCGGTTCTCCCTGAACTTTGCTCGTCTGGAGATCGCCGAAGCGACGCTGGCCCAGCAACAGCAGATGCTGGAGCTGGCGCAACGTCGGCTCAAGGGCGGCCTCGGCACCCACTTCGACGTCAGTCAGGCCGAGGCGCCGTTGCCGGAGATCCATCGGCAGATCGATGAACTCGAAGAAGCCATTGCGCTGGGGCGCAACCAGTTGGCGGCGCTGGCAGGCAAGGGGCCGGGCGAGGGCTCGACCTTGCAGCGTCCCCGCCTGGCATTGAATGCTGAACTGAAACTGCCGTCGGCATTGCCTGCGCAACTGCTGGGCCAGCGACCTGACGTGGTTGCCAGTCAGTGGCGTGTCGCCGCGCAGGCGCGGGGCATGGATGTGGCCCATGCCAATTTCTATCCCAACGTCGATCTGGTCGCCAGCCTGGGTTACATGGCCACGGGGGGCGGCATGCTGGAGTTTCTGACCGGCAGCAAGTTCAGCTACAGGGCGGGCCCTGCGCTCACGCTGCCGATCTTCGATGGCGGGCGTCTGCGCGCTGAGCTGGGACACGCGTCGGCCGGTTACGATCTGGCGGTCGCGCATTACAACCAGACGCTGGTCACGGCGCTGCAGGGTGTGTCGGATCAGTTGATTCGTCGCGCCTCGCTCGACAAGCAGCAGGTGTACGCGGCCGAATCGGTGGCGTCGGCGCGCAAGACCTATGACATCGCCCTGATTGCTTACCAGCGCGGTCTGACCGATTACCTGAATGTGCTCAACGCCCAGACCCTGCTGTTTCGTCAGCGACAGATTCAGCAGCAGGTCGAGGCTGCGCGCCTCACCGCCTATGCCGGGCTGGTGGTGGCGCTGGGTGGCGGGTTGTCGGCGGGAAACGATGTGCCTGCGGCTTTTGTTGACACGGGCAGGCAGGGTGGTCACTGACATGATTACCCTTGCTCATCGCGTCATCGCCTTGCCTTGGCGTCGCGAATTAAATAGCTGGGCACGCAGCGACGGCGTGACCTGGATCTACATCGGCAAGGTGCTGATCGCCGCATTCCTGACGTATTGGCTGGCGCTGCGTCTGGAGTTGCCGCAGCCACGCACGGCGATCATTACGGTGTTCATCGTGATGCAGCCGCAGAGCGGACAGGTGTTTGCCAAAAGCTTCTATCGGCTGCTGGGCACGCTGGCGGGCTCGGCCATGATGGTGCTGCTGATGGCGCTGTTCGCCCAGAATCCGCTGCCGTTCCTCGGCTGTCTGGCGCTGTGGGTCGGGTTCTGTTCGGCTGGCGCGGCGCGCTATCGCAACTTTCGCGCGTATGGTTTCGTGCTGGCCGGTTACACCGCAGCCATGATCGGACTGCCTGCGCTGGCGCACCCGGAGGGCGCGTTCATGGCCGCGGTATGGCGAGTGCTGGAAATCTCGCTGGGCATTCTCTGTGCCACAGCCGTCAGCGCAGTGATACTGCCGCAGAGTGCCAGCGCGGCGATACGCAACGCGCTCTATCAGCGGTTTGGTGTTTTTGCCCGCTTCGTGATTGACGGCCTGCGCGCAAGCCAGACGCAAGCCGCGTTCGAGACGGGCAATGTGCGGTTCGTTGCAGAGGCCATCGGCCTGGAAGGGCTGCGCAGCGTCACGGTGTTTGAAGACCCGCACATGCGCCGACGCAACGGACGGCTCAACCGCCTGAACAGCGAGTTCATGGCCGTCACCACGCGCTTCAATGCGCTGCATCAGTTGCTTGAGCGGCTACGTGCCGAGCGTTCGACTGCGGTGCTGAATCATGTCGAACCCGGCCTCGATCCGTTGAGCGCACTGCTCGATGCGTTTGCTGACAGGGCGCTGACCAGTCCCGACGCTGCGCGACTGGTCACGCATCTGGAAGCGCTCAAGGCGCAGTGGCCGGATACGGTCAGACGTCTGCGTGCCGCTTTTGAACGAACGGCTCCAGACGATGCTCAGTGGCTGGATTTCCATACGGCATTCGAGCTGCTGTATCGCCTTCTGAACGAGCTGCTCAGTTACGCCCAGACCCACGCATCGCTCGCCGATCATCAACATGTGCGTGAACAGTGGAACGAGCCTTTCGTGCCCCGCACGCACTGGATGACCGCAGCGGCTGCTGGTGTTCGTGCGACCTGCGTGGTTGCGCTCTTGAGCGCTTACTGGGTGGTGACCGCGTGGCCCAGCGGGGCAGTCATGACGCTGGCCTCGGCCGCAACCGTCGCGTTGTCTTCCACCACGCACAACCCCAGACGCATGTCGTTTCAGATGGCCTGCGGCACGCTGCTCGGCGCGCTGCTCGGGTTTGTCGAAACGTTTTTTCTGTTCCCGCAGGTCGATGGCTTTCCTTTGCTGTGCGCTTTGCTGGCACCGGTTTTCGTGCTGGGTGCCTTTCTCGGGTCCCGGCCGCAATGGACCGGGTACGGGCTGGGCCTGCTGATCTTTTTCAGCATCGGTTCGGTGCCGGACAACCTGACGGTCTATGACCCTTACACATTTATCAACGATTACATCGCCATGGTGATCGGCATGCTGTTCTGTGCCGCTGCAGGCGCAATCATTCTGCCGCCCAACAGCCGCTGGATGTGGCAGCGACTGGAGCAGGCATTGCGTGACCAGGTGGTGTTCGCGATCAGCGCGCCCCTGCAACGGCTGGGTTCGCGTTTCGAGAGTCAGACCCGTGACCTCATGCATCAGGCATATGGCCTGGCCATCGGCAGACCCGAGGTGCAGCGTGAATTGTTGCGCTGGATGTTCGTGGTGCTGGAAATCGGCCACGCGATCATCGAACTGCGTCGTGAGCAGGCGGTGCTGCCGATTCATCCAGGCTACGCCGAGTATCAACCCTGGCGCCTGTCGCTACGGGTGATGGGGCGGGCATTGGTTCGTCTGTTCATTCAGCCTGACGAGAGCAACCTGCAGCGCTGTCTGCTGGCGGTCGATCAGGCGCTTGATCGGGTTCGGGAAGCGGACGAGCCGTTTGCTCCGCATTTCGATACCTCGGTGCTGCGCCGGGTGAAAAGCTACCTGCACTTCATCCGCTCTTCCTTGCTGGACCCTCGATCGCCTTTGGCTGACGAAGGTCGTGCACCTCGCCTTTCTGGAGGGGTCCATGCCGCGTGAAATTGCTTTTCATGGTCTGTACATGCCGACCATGAGCCTGATGTTTCTGCTTGCAATGGCACTGGCCTGGGGGCTGGATCGCCTGTTGGCAGGGCTGGACCTGTATCGCCACTTCTGGCACCCGGCGTTGCTGCGTCTGAGCCTGTTCACCTGTCTGTTCGGCGCCCTGGCGCTGCCTCTTTATCGTTGATATCTGGTTCGGAAATCTCTGGATGAAAAAGTTTTTCAGCGTGATTGCCACGTTGCTGTTTCTGGCGCTGGCCCTGTGGATCGGACGCACTTTATGGGTCCAGTACATGGACACGCCCTGGACCCGCGACGGCCGTGTGCGGGCCGACATCATCAACGTGGCGGCGGACGTGTCCGGCACCGTGGTGGATGTGCCGGTGCACGACAACCAGCAGGTCAAACGCGGCGACCTGCTGATGCAGATCGATCCGGAGCACTACCGGATTGCTTTGAGACAGGCCCAGGCGTTGTTGGCCTCACGCAAGGCCACTTGGGAGATGCGCAAGCTCAACGCCAAACGCCGTGCGGACATGGACGAGCTGGTGATCTCGGCAGAAAACCGCGACGACGCGAGCACCATCGCGACCTCGGCGCTGGCGGACTACCAGTTGGCTCAGGCACAGCTGGAGGCGGCGGAACTGAACCTGTCGCGTACTCGCGTACTGGCTTCGGTGGACGGCTATGTGACCAACCTGAACGTGCACCGGGGCGACTACGCGCGAATCGGCGAGGCGAAGATGGCGGTGGTTGATATGAATTCGTTCTGGGTTTATGGCTTCTTCGAAGAAACCAAATTGCCGCATTTGAACGTGGGTGATCCGGCGGACATGCAATTGATGAGCGGCGAGGTAATCCAGGGGCATGTCGAAAGCATCGCTCGCGGCATCTATGACCGCGACAACCCCCAAAGCCGCGAACTGGTCGCCGACGTCAACCCGACCTTCAACTGGGTTCGCCTGGCGCAGCGCGTACCGGTGCGCATCCATCTGGATCGCGTGCCTGACGGGGTGTCGCTCTCAGCGGGGATGACGTGCACGGTGATTGTGACGCCGAGCTGATCAAGCCCGCATCGCGATCACAACGGCGTGTTCAACCCGAACCGCTTGCGCAGCCCGTTTTCGAGCAGTCCCTTGGGCAGCAGCCATGACATCAGAGGCAAGAGCCGCGAGCCGTTACCCAGACGCAGCAGGCGCGGCGGACTGGCTTGCTGGACGGCCTTGAGCAGATCGCGGGCGAAATCGGTGGCGGGGGTGGGGTTGTCCTGCGAGGCCCTGGCGCGGGCACGGATGCCTTCACGGATCGGCCACCAGGGCGATTGCTCGCTGATCAACTGCTCGGCCTCATGGCCGGCATTCTTCGCAAAGCTCGATGCAATTGCGCCTGGCTGAACCTCCATCACCTGCACGCCAAATGGCGCCAGTTCCAGACGCAGCGCATCGCTGAGTGCATGCACGGCCGCTTTCGAGGCGCAGTAGGCCCCCGCGAACGGCGTCACCAGTACACCGGAAACACTGCCGATGTTGACCACCAGCCCCTTGTTGCGGCGCAATGCCGGGAACAGCGCTTTCGTAACGCCAATCACCGAGAACACGTTGGTTTCGAATTGTCGTTGCAGCGCCTCGACGCCGCCGTCCAGCAGCGGCCCCATCGCGCCGTAGCCTGCGTTGTTGACCAGCACATCGAGCCCGCTGTGTTCCAGCCCAGCGGCGAGTTGTGCCAGCGCGATGCTGTCATTGACATCCAGTTGCACGGCAATGAAACCGGCCGCGCTGAGCGTTGCGACGTCTTCCTGCTTGCGCGCCGTGGCCCAGACTTCGTAACCCTCCGCCTTGAAGGCGTCGGCGAGTGCGCGACCTATTCCGCTTGAGCAGCCGGTGATGAGAGCGATGGGCATGTCGATGTCCTTAGGGATCAGTCCGAGAAACTGCCTTGCAGATGTTCTGCACGAAACTCCAGGGTTTGCGGGCGATAGCCGTTACGCAGAACGGGCACCGGCACGCAATCCTGCCAGTTGCCGTCGGCCTGCAACTCGCCGGGGCCGCGGTAGCGTGCCGACGTGTAGGTGTTGTCCGCCAGATTGACGGTGTCGCCAGGTGCATAGGCTGCAATCCGCCAGCGCAGTTCCAGCAGCGACGCTTTGTTGCGGTTGGTGATCGAGACGTGCAACGGACGATCCGTGGGGCATTGCTGCGGTGCATACACCAGCCGGATATCGAGTTGCTCCAGCTGACGTGTCTCGCGGCTGTCCTGCCAGATTACGATGGCAGCCACTATCCCCAGACCTACCGCTGCGGCGAGGGAAACAGGCAGGGCCTTGGCCGGATAGCGCAGCAGCAGGATGAGCCAGGTCAGAATTAAGAGGATGCCGATCAGCATGCAGCGGGTCTCCAGCGTGAGGCATTGCCGGACATCGTACAGAAAGCCGATAGAGGTTTGCCAATGCGTCGCCGTGTCTTTTCCCGTTATGTCTGGCAAGGCTTGAAGCGATCCTCCTGTTGCCTGCTGCAGGAAACAGGAGGAAAAGGCCGGGGATGCCTATCTTGCTCCTTGATTTCAAGTGTTGAGGGTGCGGTGACCTCAGGGGCCGATCATTCGCCACTTTTTATTCACGAAGGTAAAGGTCACGACGTCCCCCGTCCTGATAGTCATGGATTGCGCCGGATTATCGGTGTACTGAAGCATCAGTTCCGTTGAGTAGGTCGCCGTGCTGATTATCTGGAACGTTGCGTGTTCTGCGGCTGAGGGAGGCAATCTGAGAATTCGTGCCCAGTGCCCGTTGCTGAGCCTTGCAATCAGGTAACGAGCGGCAAAAGCCAGCGTGTAATCCTCTGATTGAGGGATATCAATGGTGCCACCCCAAACCATACTTTCCGCTCTGATTCGATTGGCATGGATACAGTTGTCCACGAGGCGCTGCCTCAGCGACCAGTCGGTATTGATGATATAAAACTTCTGAATGTAAGAGGCCTGGTCTCCCGAGAAGAACCACTCCCGAATCTTGTCGGAAAAATCATCGGGGGTATACAACGGGAACTTGTTGTATTTGGCACACTGGATGGACCATAGCTCATTCCGGGGTTTGGTCTGGTTCCCTATCCCGTCCATGAAACGCTTCAGTTCATCGGTGGAAGGTGTGTTGCTGCCTATCCATTTTTGTTTGACGCCGCCCCAGAAATCCGGGATGCGCCGATCGTCTTCGTAGGCGACCACGACACCCTTGTCGCCATAGTTCCAGATTTGTTCAATGGTCAGGTCACTCATCCATCTCGGAATCAAACTGGCGCCCAGGCGTGATTTGACGAGCGACTGAAGTTCCGAGTGAGCCGCGTCGTCGAAGTTCTTGAACTGGTGAAAGTCGAGAATGATGATTTCTTTTTTGGGATTACCGGTAGGGGCTTTGTGGTCGCGGAACATCCTGATGCCGTCAAGGATGTCGTAGCCAATGGTTCGGCCTGAATTCAGGCTATGGAAAATGGAGAAGCGATGGTCGTCCGTCGCATTGGGTTTGAATTCAACCCGCAGGTCCAGTACTCGAATGCCATTGATAAGTTGGTGAAACGGAGAAATGTCCTGGCAGGTCTCATAACTGTTTTGATAGGGCGCAGCCTTGTCCATGCCGGAGTCATGGGTGCCGGGCAGAATACAGTCCATGATTCGCAACGTGCGTCCCCCGATATAAGTCGTTTGCCAGGTGGACCGATGCTCGTTAGTGGGGGGTGAGCAAACACCACCGGAGACACTTCCAGACGGGCAGCCGCTTTGAATAGAACCGCCGTGTCGAGAGCCGCCCGCTTCGACATCGCCTGCATTAGCAGGATCTATCGGCGCTTTTGTCGACGCCGTGTCGTCCACATCGCTGTGTTTTCCATCTTTCGTGCTCATGGCTGCATCTTCCTTGATCCGGTAAGGGGGTACTAGGAGAGCAAAAAGAGGAAACGCACCGCTACTGTCAAAAACAATAGGGACTGGAGAGGCACGTTGACGAGTGGCGTGTTGAAACGAAGTGTCCGCTTTACAGGGTGACCGCGATGGATGACGCGTTCAGTGGCGGGACCGCGCGTAAAAAAGCCCCCGACAACGTTCTGCGGATGGGGGTCGCAGAACGTTGTCAGAGGCCGGTGTACTACCGTTTTTTTGCTAGCCGTTCATCAACGCGCAATCGTCTGCGTCTTCACACCGGCTTCCAGTGCGCCCGAGCGGCCGTAGACGTCTTCGAAGCGCTCGATGTCGTCTTCGCCCAGGTAGCTGCCCGATTGCACTTCGATGATTTCCAATGGAATCTTGCCCGGGTTTTTCAGGCGATGGACCGAAGCGATCGGGATGTAGGTGGACTGGTTTTCAGTGAGCAGGAATACGTTCTCGTCACAGGTCACCTGCGCAGTGCCGGATACCACGATCCAGTGCTCGGCGCGGTGGTGGTGCATCTGCAGCGACAGGCACGCGCCCGGCTTGACCGAGATGCGCTTGACCTGGAAGCGGCCGCCCATGTCCACGGAGTCATACGAACCCCACGGACGATACACTTCGAGGTGGTTCTGGGTTTCGGTGCGGCCCTGTTCGTTCAGGGTGTTGACCATCTGCTTGACGCCCTGAACCTTGTCCTTGTGGGCAATCATCATGGCGTCCTTGGTTTCGACGACCACGATGTTGTCCAGACCGATCACCGACACCAGCTTGCCGTTGCCGTGGATCATGCAGTTGCGGCTGTCCTGGATCACGACATCGCCTTTGGTGACGTTGCCGTTGGCATCCTTGGCATTCACTTCCCACAGCGACGACCAGCAGCCGACATCGCTCCAGCCTGCCGACAGCGGCACGACGCAGGCGCGCTGGGTTTTTTCCATGACGGCGTAGTCGATGGAGTTGTCCGGGCAGCAAGCGAAGGTGGAGGCGTCGATTTCAACGGCGTCGCCATCGTGAACGCTGCGCTCAAGGGTCAGCAGGCAGGTGTCGTAGATGTCCGGATCGTGCTTTTTCAGCTCTTCCAGGAAGCGGCTGGCGCGGAACAGGAACATGCCGCTGTTCCAGTAGTAACCGCCGGCTTCGACAAACTCGTTGGCGCGTTTTTCGTCAGGCTTTTCGACGAACTGCGACACGCGGCTCACGCCTTCCGGCAGCAGTGCGTCAGCGGTGGATTTGATGTAGCCGTAACCGGTTTCCGGTTTGTTGGCCGGTACGCCGAACAGCACCATTTCGCCACGCTCGGCGGCTACGGTTGCCAGTGCCAAAGCGCGTTGCAGCGCTTTCTGGTCTTCGATCACGTGGTCGGCCGGCAGCACCAGCATCAGACCGTCGTTACCTTCGTTGACCAGTTTCATGGCGGTCAGGGCCACGGCCGGCGCAGTGTTGCGACCGAACGGTTCCATGAGAATCGCCTGGGTTTCCAGTTTCAAGGCTGCGAGTTGCTCGCTGACGATGAAACGGTGTTCCTTGTTGCAGACCACGATCGGCTCCTGCATGCCGTCGAACACCAGACGTTGCAGCGTTTGCTGGAACAGGGTCTGGTCGCCGGTCAGTGCCAGGAACTGTTTGGGGAACTGCTTGCGCGAAAGCGGCCAGAGTCGTGAACCGCTACCACCTGACAAGATCACTGGAATCATTTTATTTCTCCAATAGCATTCAATATGGGCTGTACGTGCTGTCTGTCGTTTCTGTCTTTTTCTTGTTCCGCACCGGCCGGTTCAGGACTGCGCCATGAACCGGCCAGCTTTATCCTTTAGCGGGTTGCTACCGGTGGCTTGACCCACACTGGCGAGAGGCTGCTGCCACTGCCGGTGATGTACAGAACAGCGGCTTCGCCACGCTCCAGGGCCACAGGTTTCACATCGGTGACTTTCTTGTCGCCGTCGTACAGCGCCAGACTGACTTTGACCGGGTTGATTTCACGCTCGCCGGTGCCTTTGGCTGCCACAGCCTTGACCACATCGGTCTTGCCGTCGGCGGTTTTCAGAGTCAGTGCCTTGTCGCTGAGGTTCTGCACGCGAACCAGGGATTTCTGCTTGTTCTTGAACGGTGGTTCTTCGATCAGTTGCGGTTTGCCGCTGGCGTTGTTGACCAGGGTGTAATAGTGATCGCCTGCCAGTTTCACCGGCACGCTCTGGCTGCCCAGCTTGGCGGTGTAGTCGCCCTGTGGCATGAAGCTGAACGCGGTGCTGCCCAGTGGCGCGACTTCATTCATGTTGGTGTTGCCGACGCTGGCGCTGATTTCAGCGTTGCTGGCGTTGTAGACACGCACGAAGGTCGAGCCTTTCGGCGCGGTCGGGCCGTACAGGGCGGAGTCACCTGCGAAGGCTTGCAGGGACATCAGGCCCAGGCCTGCGGCCAGTGCGCAGGTTTTGAAGAAACGATTCTTGTTCGAACGGTTTGCAGTCGTGTGTTGGGTCATGAGTCAGTCCTCTCAGTTTTGCGCCCGGTTGGGCGACTCGGATGGGTTGGCGTTCAACGCCACGTTATCTTGGGTATTTCGCGATTTTTTCAGCTCGGCGATCCACTGCTGATCGAACTCGCCAAGGTCGTTGTGAGCCGGCAGGTAGCGCTCGGGAAATTCCCAGATGACCACTTGCGGCGGAGTGTTCTTGAAGGCGTCGGTCTGCAGGTACTTGAGCATCGGCAGAATCGGGCCATGGCCGTCTTCGGCGTAGTTGACGACGTCGCTGCGCAGGGCTTCTTTCAGCGCACCCACGAAGTTCCAGTTCGGGTTGGCGCTGTAGCTGGTGCCAACCAGACCGACCGGGATGTCGCTGTCTGCGAACAAGGCGTCGTCGCCGGCCGGTTCGCCCTGAACCGGATCGGTGCTGCGCTGTTGCAGCTCGTCAGGCTTGGGCAGCATGTTGCTGAACAGCGGATCCAGCGGCAGGAACGTGGTCAGGTCGCCCTTGTACTGCTCGCTGCCCTTGGCCTGGGTGACGAACTGCTCGGGCTCGCCTTCCAGTGGCGTCTTCTGGGCGATGGCTACACCCAATTGCTGTGCGGCCACTTCGGCACCCATCGGCGTCCAGTGCGTATCGGTGCGCAGGAAGACTTGGCCTTTCTGCTTGGCAGCCTGCAACGGTGCCAACAGATCCGGTGCGAAGATCCCGGCCTTGGCGACCTGCGCGTGGAACTGTTGATACAGATCGGTGTGCAGGCTGGCCGGCTTGTTGTCACCGATGTGTTCCGGGTACAGACGGGTTTTGGCCGGAACGATGGCCAGAACCAGTTTGGTGCCCTGTTTTTCCAGCGCGTCACGTACGCCCTGGATCAACGCCAGGTTGTCCGCTTCGTTCTGCTCGCCGTTGGCAACGGCATCGAACTCTTCATCGGTGTACAGCCACTGGTCCTTGCCGAGCACCACGCCCGGACGGCCTTCGTTGAACAGCTTGTAGTCCAGCGCCGCCCAGAGGTTGGTGCCCAGGCGCTTGATCGGAAACTCATCGTCGTAATGGGTTTCCGCCGCCTTGGTCCACTTGCCGTTGAGCACGGTGGTCTCGGCCGAAGTCGAGAACGTGCTGAAGCTGCGCAGCGACCAGGCGCCCAGGATCAGCAGCAGACCCAGGAAGATGGCGATGTAGAGGATTCGTAATGAACGGGTCATGTCAGGCTCCTCAGAACTGGAAGTAAAGGAACGGCGAGAAGCTCTGCGCCGAAAGTTTGAGAATCGAAGCAACGAACAGCATCAGGATCAGCGCGCGCATGGCGTAGCGGGGCCAGTCGGCAACCCAGTAGGCCGGTTGAACCTGCGCTTCGCTGCCTACGGTATAGCCAGGCAGATGCAGGCTGCCGGGTGCGTCGCCAGGAACAGCCTTGATGGTGCCCGGTTGTGCAGTGGCAGGGCCGTCGGCCTTGGCGCTCTTGCCATCGTCGGCCTGACGGTTCTGGTAGAAGTCACGCAGACCGAAGAACGCCAGGGTCGCGTAGGCCAGAACCAGCGTCGCCACCTGCAGACCAGTGAGGCTTGCACGGTTGAGTTCGGACAGTTCCCACTCGCCGAAGCTGAACATCGCGCCGTACATACGGCCCGCGACGTGCAGGTTTTCTGCGCGGAAGATCACCCAGCCAATCACCACCAGCAGGAAGGTCAGTGCCCAGCGAATCACGTTGAAGCTGTAAGGCTTGGTGTTGATGCCCAGCGCTTTTTCGATCGCCAGCCACATGCCGTGCCAGGCACCCCAGATGATGTAGGTGACATTGGCGCCGTGCCAGAGACCGCCCAGCAGCATGGTCAGGAACAGGTTGCGGTAGGTCGCGACCTTGCCGCCCCGGTTGCCGCCCAGCGTGATGTAGAGGTAGTCACGCAGCCAGGTCGAGAGGCTGATGTGCCAGCGACGCCAGAACTCGGTGATCGACTGGCTGATATAAGGCTGTTTGAAGTTTTCCATGAAGCGGAAACCCATCATCAGACCCAGACCGATGGCCATGTCGCTGTAACCGGAGAAGTCGAAATACAGCTGTGCGGTGTACGCCAGCGCGCCGAGCCAGGCATCGCCAGTGGTCGGGTTTTGCAGGGCGAAGCAGTGGTCCGCCACCACCGCGAGGGTGTCGGCGATGAACACTTTCTTGATGAAGCCCTGCATGAAGCGGGTGGCACCTTCGGAGAACTTGTCCAGCGTGTGCGTGCGGTTGTTGAACTGATCGGCCAGGTCGCGGAAGCGCAACACAGGGCCTGCGATCAGGTGCGGGAAAATCGCCACGAACGCTGCAAAGTCGATCAGGTTGCGGGTCGCCGGGGTATCGCCGCGATACACATCGATGATGTAGCTGATGGACTCGAACACGTAGAACGAGATACCGATCGGCAACAGCACGTGCGTCAGGATGAACGGTTCCAGACCCATGGAGGTCATGGCCGCGTTGATGCTGTCCACGCCGAAGTTCGCGTATTTGAAGTAGCCCAGAATACCCAGGTCCACCACCACGCCGAGCAGCAGCCAGCGCTGTGCCGGTTTGGTCCGCACGCCTGCTGCGCCCACCCTGAGGCCGATCCAGTAGTTCCAGACGGTGACGCCTATGAACAGTGCCAGGAAGTCCACACGCCACCAGGCGTAGAAGATATAGCTGGCGATCAGCAGCAGCAGATTGCGATAGCGTTGCCCGCTCAGGTAGTACAAGCCGAGGAAGATCGGCAAGAACAGGAACAGGAACACGTTGGATGAGAAAACCATCCTTATCTCTCCGTTTGTCCAACATTCAAGGGCCCAAAGCCCCCCCAAACCCCCCATCGAAAACAGGGGGGTGAATCACTGCGCGAGCCGATGGATCGGCTCCCGCCACTCAAGGCATCACGTCACCGAATCAGGAACCATCCTTGTCACCTTTTTCATGAGACGGGTCGTAGACCTTGGTCAGGTCGCCGCCCAGACGGAACGTCTTGAACGGCTGCTTTTCGTGTTTCTCTTCAAGCGTTTCGGCGTTGCAGGTGTAGAGCGCGCAGAACGGTTCAAGCCAGGCGAATTTCGGGTCCTTCTTCAGGTCCGTCATGTCCTGTTTTTCGCCGTTGTGCTCAGCGAACATCGAAGGATCTTTCACCCCGGCCAGCACGCGATCGGCCAGTCGCTTCAAGGCACCGTTGTTTTCCGGACGCAGATCCACACCGTTGGCCTGGGCAAAGCTGGCGATCATGGCCAGTGGCGGCAGGGCATAGTTGTGGTACGACAGGGCGCGTTGACGGCGCTTCATTTCGTTAGGCAGGAAGCCGTCCTTGTCCACCTGATTGGCCGCGACCTTGAATTCCTTCACTGCCCAGTCGAACAGGTCCTGACGATTGGTGGCGACAGCCGTTGCCATCACCGACCAGGCGGCCCAGTACGAGTGGTTGTTGATTTTTTCCAGCGGCAGATTGCTCCAGTCGCTGACCACCTGATCGGCCAGTTTGCTGAACCAGGCTTCGATGATCTGCGCGTCCTGCTGACGGTTGGCCAGCGGTTTGGACTCGGAGAACTTCAAACGCAGGTACGCCGACGACATGCTGCCCAGCGCCCATTTGCGCATCGACTTGCCGGTGTGGTTGAACTCGCGGGACTCCAGCGCATCGGCCTTGGCCCAGGTGGTCATCATGTTCAGCGCACAGTCGAGCTGTTCGGGACGACCGTCGCGCATGTACTGCATCACGACTTTGCTGACGCCACGTTCAAGGGTGGTGATGTCCTTGGTCGCATCGCGAAAGGCTTCTTCGGACTTCAGGTTCAGCGTGGCGCGAGCCTTGTCGGAGCCTTCGTACTTGCTGCGAAACACCAGTTTGTCGGTGTATGGCTTGGGAATGGCATCACAGGTGAAGTTGTGATCACCGGTCTTCATTTTTTCGATCGGCGCGTCATAACCCTTGGGTGGAACCAGTGTCGCGGCTGCGGATGCACCCATCGCCCAGGCCATCGATGACAGGATTGCCATCGACAGCAGGGTAGGGCGTATCAGTTTCGGAGTCTGCATATGTCACCTCATAGTCCGGCTTGAGCGGTGTGTTTCGCAGCGCTCGGGAACACGTTGCGTTTGCATACTTTCGCTTCGACTTTCTGTGGTTCTGCTCCTGCTTCCGGTCCCTGGATCTCGAGGGCCAGCAACTGCTGATCAGCCCAGTCCTCGTCTTCGCGCAATTCAAAGGCGAAACGTCCATCGGTGTCAGAGGTTTCCGGTTTTTCGATTTTCAGGTCTTCGTGACGACCGTTCATGTACCAGAGCCTGGCCTGAAGGACTTTCACGGAGGTGTCGTCGAAACGGATATCGATCTGGTTGTTGCTGTTGCGAATGTCCTTGATGCCGTTCTTGCCGTTGACCAGCACTTCGTTGTTGCCCGGCTTCAGGGTGGTGCTGGCGCTCATGACCGCCGGCTTGCCTTCGCAACCGTTGTCCAGCAGCGCCATCATCTGGCGATAGATGGTTTCTTGATCCAGGCGATACAGCGGCGAGAATTCCCAGATGAGAATCTTCGGTGGACGCTTCTGGAAGTCTTCGCTGCCCAGATACTGAAGCATCGAACCTTCCAGGCCACCGCCGGGGAACGCCACGTTCAGCACGTCGGCGCTGAGGTATTCCTGCAGGAAGCCACCGAAGTTGTAGTTCTTGCCGCTGTGGCTGGTGCCGACCAGGGTGATTTCCGGGTTGCCGGAATCGCCGAACAGATCGCCGTCACCGGCCTCGCCTTTCGGCTCGGTGCTGAACTGGTCCATGTACTGGATGGCATAACTGGTGCCGCACAACTGGCCGGCCATGTTGTGCAGTGTGCCGGTCTTGCCCATGCGCCCGGAAATGTGGCTTTCGAATTCACGCTTGGGAATGTCCGCGTAGCCTGGGACTTTCTTCACGGTCTCGGCCACGATCTTCGCCGTGCGTTGTGCGCCGTAAGGCGTCCAGTGCTGGTCGCCTCGGAAGTAGAAGTCGTGCGCCTGCTGTTCGTTGGTGAGCGGTGACAGGTCGGGCACCCAGTAGCCCATCTTGCTGAAGCGACCGAGCATGGCCTGATAGTTTTTCAGCGCCTTGTCGTAGTCGTACTTGTCGCGTTCGGCCGGGAACAGCTTGTTGCGATCCACCAGGCCGCGAGTCGGCTGATAGACCACCACCAGCTCGACGCCCTTGCTCTTGAATGCATCATGCAGTTCTTTCATGCGGCGGTAGCCGGCAGGCGTGGTGTCGAATTCAGTACGCAGGTCTTCCTGGGTACGGAACAGCCAGTCGCCTTGGGCCTGTACCAGCGTGGTGAAGTTTTGCTGATAGCGCGTGGTGTAGTTTTTCGCGTCGTGCGCAGCCGGGCACAGGCTGCAGCAGGGCTCGGCGGTAAAGGTCGGCGCTTTCGAGTCGTCTGCCCGAGCGACACCGGCGGCGGCCATCAGCGCGGCGGTGAGGCTGGACAGGCTCAACAGCTTGATCAAATGTGCGTGCATAACAATACCCTTCCTCATTCCCGCAGCTCGGTCTGGCTTTCGACGGGGTCGATCAATACGGCTTTCTTCTGGCGTACCAGCAGGTCGAGGATCTCGTTCTGGCGCTCGCCCAGAATGCCGTTGAGGCTGATGCCGACTTCCTTGGTCGGGGCCAGCATCGAGACGCGATACAGCTCGACACTCAAGGGCGAGTCGATGGACAGCGGGCCGGAGCCGTTGCTGGCCAGTTCGCCGCCGACCATGATCAGCGACACCTGAGCGTCGAACGGATCGAGCTCGATGTCGCGGTCGGTATCGCTGAGGTCCTTGATGTGGCCGTAGACGCCCATCAGCCCGTTACCGGTGGCGATGTTTTCGTACAGCTTGATGTTCACACTGTTACGTACGCGGATACCGTGGCGGCGATTGGCAATCACACGGTTGCCCCACAGCAGGTTGTTGCCGCTTTCGTACAGGGTGATGCCGTCGGTGTGGTTCTGGTAGATCTCGTTGTAGGCGACGATGTTGCCGACGCTGTTACGGTCCAGGACCACGCCGGACAACTTGTTGTCATGGCTCTTGTTGCGGAAGATGAAGCTGTTGTCGACTTCTCGGGAAATAATGATCCCGTGCTTCTTCTTGGTCCCGTAGACGTCGTTCTCGGCAATGATCAGACCGTGGGAACGGTCGTGCGGGTCAATGCCGTAGACGATGTTGTCGCGGTAGGTGTTGCCCTTGACCACGAAGTCACGCGTCTCGTAGCAGTAGAAGCCGTACCACATGTCCGAGAACTCGGAATCAATGATCCAGCCGGTCGGCTCGGCACGCTTGAGGATCTTCGCGGTGTTCGGCGTGTATTGCGAAATACTGACACCGTAGGACTTGCTCTGGTCGTAACCCATGCTTGCCATTTTGGTGTTGGCGATCCAGGTTTGCGAACCGCCCCAGGTCAGCACGAACGGGCGAAACTCGTCAGGCTTGCGATACGTCGCCAGGCTGTTGCGGGTCTCACTCCAGGCGTTGACCTGAGTATGGGTGATCAACATCTTGCCTTCGCTGACGATGAACGAACCTTTCTCCTGGGACAGACGCAATTCCCTGGTCTTGCTGTCGATCTCGAAGATACCGGTTTCCTTGACCAGAATCGGCAGGCGCGCCACGTAGACGCCCGGCGACACTTCATTCAGAAACTGCTTGGGCACCTTCTTGACCAGGTCCTGAAGATTCACATAACCGTCGGAGATCATGATCGCTTGTGGGATACCCTTCTGACGGACGACCCATTCAGCCATCTTGTTGTCGCCGCCGATGAATTCCTTCAGGCCGGTTTCTTCCATCATCCGGGCAACGGTGACCTTGCCCGGCTTGTTGCGCACAATCTTTTTCAGTGCCGCTTCTGCGGTGTAGCCGCTGAGGTCGGGCAGTACCGGCTTGGCCATCTCCAGCGGCGCGGTTGGCGGGCTGGTGATGGTGTAGGTCTTGGCCTGTTGCAGCTCCTTGACCACCGCCTTCGGCGCCTCGGGGGTGACAGGCGCGTTGGCCAGTGCGGCACCGCTGGCCATCAGCAGCGCGCTGCTCAGCACGGCGCTTTCCAGCAGGGCGTGTGGCCAGGTGCGGCTACGTCCGTTGCTTGCTTGACTGTTCATCTGTGGCACTCCTTTGGCGGTTCGCATCAGAAGCGCCAGATGACGTCGACAATGGCGCGGTGCATGTATTCATCCACGCCGTTGTGGTACGCGTCGCCGGGCTTGAAGACGCCGGCACGCAAGCGCACCAGAGCCGACGGTTCGTCGAAGGACTGGCTCAACGAGGCTGGCAGCAGGCCCTGTTTGAAGTACTTGGTCACGACCAGGTCCATTTCCTGACCCAGATCCTTGCGACCGTCTTCCAGCGGCAGCGAGCTGAAGGTATTGCTGTCGCCGTTCTCGCGAACAGCGTTGATCCCCGAGCCACCGATACCGGTGTTGCCGTCGACACGGCGGAACTTGTGGTAGATCAGCGAGGCGTCGTATTGCTCGTTCATCTGCCAGGAAGCGAACAACGAGCCGGTTTCCACGTTGGCCATTTCGCCCTGGAAGGCTTCACCGAAGCGGTGAATACGCGAGCGGGTGCCGGTCCAGTTCGAACGGTTGCTTTCCAGGCCGTTCTGAACGTAATCCTTGCTGGCGCGCGAGTAGGCCGCACCGACTTGCCACTGAGGATCCAGACGCAGGCGCAGGCCCAGGTCGGTGGCCCAGCCGTTCATGTCACGGCTGTTCTTTTCGCCCGCAAAGTACTGGTCATTCACGCCGTTGACACCGATCTCGTCACGGTCGCCGTTGAGCCAGGTCAGGCTGCCCCAGTAGTTGAGCTGATTGGTGTTGCGGTAGTTGTAAGCATCGCTGTCAGCCTGCAGACCCAGCCAGGTCAGGTTGCCATTGGACGTCTTGTCCAGGTCGTCGAGTTCCTGACCCTGGTCCTTGAGCTTGCCGTTGTCGTGGCTGTAGTGCGCACGCACGCCTGCCCAGTGACCCGGAGTCCACTGGTAGCTGGCCGAACCGAACAGGTGCTTGCGATCTTCGTCGTCGGGGGCCAGTTCGGTCAGGTCGGTGCGGTATTCGCTGAAACGCTGTGCAGCGCCCAGTTCGGCACGCAGCAGCGTGGTATCGAAGGTCCAGTTGATGGCTTCGATGTTGGTGTCGTGCCACTGACCGTCGTCGTTGCGCAGACGCTGACGACCGACTTTCAGGATCTCGCCGGGGTAGGGCGTGAAGCCGCTGTAGCCGATCCAGAATTCGCGCAGTGCCGCGTAGGATTTGTCGACTTCGCGCTCGCTGGCGGTGCCACGCGATACTTGAGTCTGGCCGTCGCCTGCGCCGGTGGACTGTTCCAGCGGGTCGGTCTGAATGGTGTCTGTGGCAGTGACCACCTGGCCCATGGCGTAACCGCTCCAGTTGCCGCGCTCGCCGTAGACCCATGGACGCAGGTCCAGGCCCAGACCGCTGACGTCACCGCCCGAACGGGTGCCCAGATCACGGTCGTCTTCCAGTTGGCCGGTAGCTTTCACTTCCAGACCGAAATTCTGTTCTTCGGTCAGGGCTGCCAGTGTCGGGCAGGCCCACAGCAGGCTGAAGCCAAGGCCCACGCCGGCGGCCATCAGGGGATTCAACTTCATAGTGCTTCCTCACCGTCTTTTTCTTCTTGCAGGGCCTGCATCGCCATCACGCTCTGGTTGGCGGCTGCGCCCCGGACTTTTTGCTCACGTGCCAATAGATCCTTGGCGCCGGCGAGCTTTTCAGGCGGCAGTGTGGTGCTCAGTTGCTGGGCCAGTTCAGTGGCCTGCGGGGTTTCGCTGGTCAGAGCCAGTTGGGCAAATACCCAGGCGTTGACCGGATCAGGCTTGGTGCCTTTGCCTTGTGAGAACAGTTGCGCGAGGGCGAAGTCGGCGCTGTTCTGGCCACCACGTGCGGCGGTCAGCAACTCATCCACGGCTTTCTGCGGATAGACCTGGCCGAGGTAGCCGCGGCGGTAGATCTGACCCAGGTAGTAGTGGGCAGAGATTTCCGTCGCTGCGGCTTTTTTCAGGTGGGCTTCGGCCTTGAAAGCATCGGGCGTGACCCATTTGCCTTCGTAGTACAGGCGACCCAGCAGCAGTTCGGCACGTGGCTGGTCAGCCGCGCGGCCGTTGTCCAGGTATTCCATCATCTTGTTGACGTCGCCCAGTTCGGGGAAGTCGTAAAGCAGCTTGGCGAGGGTCACCCAAGAGGCTGGGTAACCCGGCGCGATGTTTTCCAGCAATTGCTGGGCGGTCTTTTCGTCCGGCGTACCGATGGTCGAGTCGCCCAGTACACGCGCCACACTGTCCACGCGCTGAGCGCCGATGCGGCCAGCGGCGTATTCGCTTTTCAGGCGTTCGAGCAAGGCTGCCTGCGGCTCGGCCTGACCACGCGTCTGGTAAACGGTGGCCAGTTCGACGTAGCAGATGTCAGTCGTGTCCAGCGCCTGCTTGCAGATGCTTTCCACTTCATCCAGATGCTCGGCGTAGGTGCCCTGGGTGCGATACAGCAGCACCTGGGCCAGACCCGCTTCCGGATAACCGGCGGCGCGCCACTGGCTGATCTTCTGCTGCGCATTCACGTCCGGGAAGGTGTGCGGGTATTGCAGATAGAGCATGGCCAGCGGGACCAGCGTGCCGGATTCACCATTGGCGAAGGCTTTCTTCAGCAGCGCTTCGGCTTCGTGACGTTCGGCATCGGTTGCGTCCGGCTTGGCGGCCAGCAGACGGCCCAGACGCGATTGCGCCCGTGGCGAGGTCTCGGCGGCCGCACGGTAGGTCGCTTCCGCCTGCTTGAGCAGGGCAGGGTCGCGGGTGTTGACCTGAATATCTGCCAGGCCAACCTGTGCATCGCTGTAGCCCAGGTCCGCCAGCTGCCGATAGTTCTGCTCCGCCAATGCAGTGTCGCCGTTTTTCAGGGCTTCATTGGCAAGACGTTGGTCAGGCAGGCCGGCACAGCCGCTCAGGCCGAGCGCGACGGCGAGGCTCAATAGCGTGGGGGTCGACAGGCGTCGTAATGGGCTGCTCATGATTACAGACCCGCGGCCACGGCTTTGTCGATCAGCCAGTTCACGGAAGGACCGCGATCACTGACCACTTCGACAGGACGGCCGGCAAGCGAGCTGCTCAGGCTTTCGTCAGGCTTGATCTGCACACGGATGTCGGTGGACAGGTCGGTGTCGCTCAGGTTGGTGCTGCTGACGATCTCGCCAGTGCGCAGTTTGTCCTCGCCCGCGACCTGGAAGCTGACACGGGTGCCCGGCTTGACGTCGTTGAACTGGCGATAGGTGAAGCGTGCTTCAACCGTGGCTGGCGCATTGCGTGGCACCAGTTGGAAGATCACCTGACCTTTGCTGGCGTACTGACCATCGGCAACCAGCTGGCGAGCCACGACACAGTCACACGGGCTGGTCAGGGTGCCGCTCATCTGCTTGCCATACAGCTCTTCGATTTTTGCTGGCTGCAGGTCTTCACCGGTCAGGCTGCCTTTGAGCATTTCCAGCATGCTGGTGTTGAAGCTCGCCAGTGGTGCGCCTTTGGTGGTTTCGCCGTTCGGCTGAACCAGGCTCTGCACAGTGCCTTCGCGCGGCATGGTGATGTCCATGCTCGGGATCGAGACCAGACCGGCCGAGGCGTGGCTCACGAAGTAGAGGCCGTAAATGGTCTTGAAGATGAAGCCGAATGCTGCCAGACCGACGATGAAGATGCCGAGGCTGAAGGTGACTGCGCGCAGGCGACCCATGGCGCTCATGCCGCCGTCGCTGCCCTTGACCTTGCGCGCCTTGGTGAAGTTGTCGCGCTGCAGGGTTGCCAGCACTTCGCCCAGGCTGACGATGTCGCCGGACAGGTGCGAAGTGATCAGGTGACGCAGCGTGGCAATGTCCTGGGCTTCCAGATTCTGGAACTGGCAACCGACACGGCCGCTGGCGTTGTCCACCGAGCGGACCTGCATTTCCACGTCCATGGCCAGACCGAGGTTGTCGATCAGGAACTGCAGGCGGCCCTTGATGACCTCTCCTGCGGTATAGCGCTGACCTTGCGGGGCGATGAAGCTCAGGCCGCCGGCCGACAGGTCTTCGATGCGCACCAGCGGGGCGTTCGGCTGATCGTTCAGCAGGCGCAGTTTGGCAGGGATCTTGACCCGGGCGTGCTGACGCTGGGCTTCGGATTCATGTACGACGTTCGCATTCACGGCTGTATTCATGGCTAATTTTCCTACTTAAGCGATTAATCCGTTGGCCCGGTCAAACCATCGTCAACAGCACGGCGACGAAGATGGTGCCAGCCGAGAAAGTCATGGTTCGGGAAGACCACGTGTTGAACCAACCCTGAAAGCTGGCCATGTCGCGGCTGAGTTTGGTGTCCTGGCGCGTCCAGGACTGGCGGTCCAGTCGGAAGAAGACGTAGATCTTCATGAGGGCGCCGACGATCTGGTTGTAATAGAGAATCAGGGGGTAGGCAGGGCCGATCCTGTGTCCCGAGAAGGACAGCAGCAGCGTGAGGATCAGGCGGGTCATGCCGATCCACAGCAGGTACATCAGCAGAAAGGCTCCGCCGTACTTGAAGCTGGCGATGATGGCGACCGTCAGACCGAGGATGGAAGTCCACATCGATACACGCTGGTCGAACAGCACCACACTGGTGAACAGGCCAAGGCGACGAATACCCAGACCCAGCGCACGCGAGTTTTGACGCAGGTTGTTGCCGTACCAGCGGTACATCAGCTTGCGGCTGGCCTTGAGGAAGCTCTTCTCGGGCGGGTGCTCGACCGTGTTGATCGCGGCATCCGGCACGTAGAAGGTGTCGTATCCAAGGCGCATCAGGCTGAACCAGCTGGATTTGTCGTCGCCGGTCAGGAACCGGAACGTGCCCAGACGCCAGTGGTTGAGCGAGTCGCTTTCCACGTCGGCGATGAACTCGGGGTCGGTGACCACTGTGGCGCGGAATACCGACATGCGGCCGGTCATGGTCAGCACGCGCTTGGACAGGGCCATCGAGCACATGTTGATGTGACGCTGAGCGAAACGCAGCTTGTGCCACTCGCTCATGATGTAACCGCCGCGCACTTCACAGAACTCGTTGGTGGTCAGGCCGCCGACGTTTTCGAACAGCTGGAACCACGGCACGGTCTTGGCCACGACGCCTTCGTTCAGAACGGTGTCACCGTCGATTACCGCGACGACCGCGCGCTCGTCCGGAAGGTGGCGGGATATGGCACGGAAACCGTAGGCCAGACCGTCACGCTTGCCGGTGCCAGGGATGCGCACGAAGTCCAGCTTCACGCGGTCCGGCGGGTTGAGACGGGCCCACATCGCCTTGACCAGCAGCTCATCGGACATTTCCACCAGCGAGCAGACGATGGTGGTCGGCAGACCGCAATTGATCGCTTCACGAATGACCGAGCTGTACACCTGAGCGGTGGTCAGCGCGTCGATACGAAAGCTGGTGACCATCAGAAACACATGGGACGGATCTGCTGCCTTACCCAACTTTTGAACCTTGCGGCGCAAGTGCGGATAAACGATGTACAGAAAGATCATCCCGCGCACAAAGTGCGTAATACCCATTGAATAACGCCAGATACCCACGGCGCCAATCAGAAAGATAAAGTTCTTCGACTGCGAGTCGAAGATACTGGTGGGCAATGCCGTGGCAATACCCATTAATAAACTTAGATAAAACAGCCAACCGGCGGCCTGTAAAAGGCCGTGTTTTAGCCTCTGCATAATCTGTATCCCTAAGTCAGTTGCAAGCCTCAAGCCCCAGGCCCAAGCAGTGCTTGAACGAGTGGCCTGGAGCTTGGCGCTTGTGGCTTGCGGCTGATTTACCAGCAGATACCTTCGGCACGGCCATCTTCACTGGTGGCCTTGGACATGAAGCCCACCAGGTCGATGACGCGCTTGCCTTCAGGGGTCTTGTCGGCGAGTGTGCGGAAGCGCTCGTCGCGGTTGCCCAGGATGATTACGTCAGAGTCGTTGATGACCTGGTCGAAGTCGGAATTCAGCAGCGAGGAAACGTGCGGGATTTTCGATTCGATGTAGTCTTTGTTCGCGCCGTGAACACGTGCGTATTCAACGTTGCTGTCGAAGATGCTCAGGTCGAAGCCCTTGCCGATCAGCATTTCGGCCAGCTCTACGAGCGGGCTTTCGCGCAGGTCGTCGGTGCCGGCCTTGAAGCTCAGACCCAGCAGTGCAACCTTGCGGCTGTCGTAGCTGGCAACCATGTCGAAAGCGTTCTGCACCTGAGAAACGTTGCTGCGCATCAGGGAGTTGAGCAGCGGCGCTTCAACGTCCAGCGTGCTGGCACGGTAGGTCAGGGCGCGAACGTCCTTCGGCAGGCAGGAACCGCCGAATGCGAAGCCTGGGCGCATGTAGTACTGAGACAGGTTCAGTGCCTTGTCCTGGCAGACCACGTCCATCACTTCACGGCCATCGACGCCGACGGCCTTGGCAATGTTGCCGATTTCGTTGGCGAAGGTGACTTTGGTGGCGTGCCACACGTTGCAGGTGTACTTGATCATTTCGGCAACGGCGATGTCCTTGCGGATGATCGGTGCGTCCAGTTCTTCGTACAGCGATTGCAGAACGTCGCCCGATGCCTTGTCGAACTCGCCGATGACGGTCATCGGTGGCAGGTCGTAGTCCTTGATCGCGGTGCTTTCACGCAGGAACTCAGGGTTCACTGCAACGCCGAAGTCCACGCCCGCTTTCTTGCCGGAGCAGTCTTCCAGAATCGGGATGACAACATTGGCAACGGTGCCTGGCAGTACGGTGCTGCGGACCACGATGGTGTGACGGGATGTCTTTTCACGCAGCACGTAACCGATTTCGCGGCAGACGGATTCGATGAAATCGAGTTCCAGATCGCCGTTTTTCTTGCTCGGTGTACCTACGCAGATCATCGACAGATCGGTGGCGCGAATAGCTTCGGAGAAGTCCGTAGTGCCACGCAGTTTGCCCGTACGAATACCTTGCGCCAGCAGGTCTTCCAGACCCGGTTCAACGATGGGCGATTTGCCGTTATTGATCAGGTCGATCTTGGTGCTGGAGATATCCACACCAACAACTTCATGACCCCGTGCAGAAAGGCAACCGGCACAGACTGCACCGACATAACCCAAACCAAAGATGCTGATACGCATCGTACTCTCCTCGATTTTCACGCCATAAGTTGGCTGGATATTAATTTTGGCCAGCAGATGTCACACGCGAGTCGTGACAGCGTGTAAGGCCATCTAACTAACGCAGGCATATTTAAGAGTGAGTGCCCAAACAAGCGAGGCGAACCCAAATGACACTAAGTACAAGCGGCAGGTGACCTGTCCTTCCGGGCGGGGCCCTGCTCTCTTGGATGCAGTAAACCACTCCATGTATAGCGATCGACGGCGGATCAGGAGCTGAAAGCCTTTGGCCAGAGCCTTGGCGGTCATTGTCGAGTCCTGCGCGCCACACCATTCCGGTGCTTCGCCTGTCTACCTACTTCAACTAGTGATATGAGTTTTAATTTCGGTACCTGCAGCCTCTTCCAGGGGAAAAGGACTGCCTGCGGGTAACTTCCCTTTGTCCTCGCTTCGCTGTAGGTGATCTCCTACAGGATGGCCGAGAATTGTTACGGGATGTAGGAGCGTAAGGTTTCCCATTTAGTTCCGGGCCGCTCGTCCTGTTTCGGAGATTTTGACGTATCAATTTTGTGACATTGCTAGTTGCATACTGATGGCGCAGTAGGGCGAAGTCCCTTGTGGCCGGGGGGTTGACGTTGCTTGATATAATAGTGCCATTATTGCGAAAGGCTAAAGTGCTACTACCTAAAAATTTTGTTTATTTTTTGAGAAAATTTTCTTGTCGGACAAGCGGGACGCTAGTTGACGTTTAACTGGCGTCATAAAGTCGTCGCGCGGCGGGTGAGATGGACGTAACAAGTTGTACAGCGGCGTAGCGCTGCACAACTTTGACGCCATTAGTCTTCTGGAGTGTCGCGCAGAAAGACCAACTTGGAGGGAGTAGAAAGTTCTGATTCATAACGATAGCCCTGCGCATCAAACGCTCTGAGCGCTTCAGGGCTTTCGATTCTTTCTTCAATCACAAACCGGCTCATCATGCCGCGGGCTTTCTTGGCGTAGAAGCTGATGATCTTGTACTGCCCGTTTTTCAAATCCTTGAACTCGGTGTCGATGATTCGAGCCTTGAGCGCAGAGCGCTTGACCGCTGAAAAGTATTCGGTCGAGGCCAGGTTGAGCAGCAGGTCGTCGCCCTGATCGGCGAGTGCTTCATTCAACCATTCGCTGATGCGCGTGCCCCAGAATGCATAGAGGTCCTTGCCGCGGGCGTTGGCCAGCCGCGTGCCCATTTCCAGGCGATAGGGCTGCATCAGGTCGAGCGGACGCAGCAGGCCGTAAAGGCCGGAAAGCATGCGCAAGTGCTTCTGCGCATAGTCGAGCTGATCCTCGCTGAGGGTTTCTGCCTGAAGACCTGTGTACACGTCGCCTTTGAACGCGAGCAGCGCCTGCTTGGCATTCTCGGGTGTGAAGGCGGGCGTCCAGCTGCCGAAGCGCGCGGCGTTGAGCCCGGCCAGTTTGTCGGACAGGTGCATCAGTTCGGCGATCCGGGCAGGCGCGAGTTCGCGAAGCTGGCTGATCAGTTCCTGAGAATGGTCCAGATACTGCGGCTGGGTAAAACGCTCGGTGGTGGGCGGTGTTTCGAAATCGAGGGTTTTCGCTGGGGAAATCACCATCAGCATGAAGTCGTCTCCTTTGATCGTCGGGGGATTCTAGGGGGTGATGGCGTACGACTCCAGCTATGGTGGCGATAGAGACAGGTTTGGCATCCGCCCACGGGGCAATGGCGGTTCACGCATCGGTTTTGTATGTGCCTCGACATAAGGGGGCAGGCGTATATCAGCTATAGTGGCGCGCTGGTCATGACGCGACAGTCGACATAGGGGACATTGGGTTTGCGTATCGTTTTAGCAGTTTGCGCGTGTCTGTTGTGGGGTCAGGCCCAGGCAGCCGCTCCGGTCATTGCCACCATGGATCGCAGTGTCTGGCCCGAGCGCCTGGAAACGCCTGCGTTGTTCGATGTCGCGTCACGCGCCGAGATCCTGGCGTTCGCCCATCAGCTGTATCTGAGCGAAAAGCTGGACGAGGAAGGGCTCAAGCAGCGCCTCGGCCTGCGTTACGTCAATGTGTCCTCGCTGAACGTGGTTCGCCATCGTCTGTGGTCGCGCCTGCTGGAAAACTATCAGGCCGCTCAGAAAAGCTGCGTCGACGACGCCAACTTCTGTGTGCTGGTCGAAGACATGGACCAGTTGCGTCAGCGCGCCGAGGAATATCAGGTTGCCGATGATTCCTTTTATGCCGCCTGGGCAAGACCCAGTGCCATCTTCCATCAGCGCTACCTCAACGAACTGCTGTTTCTGGCCGCGCTGTTTCCCCAGACCAGCAGCGAGATCGAGCGTTATAACTCCGATGAGATGATCGGCGACGAGATGCCGGACCGCACCTTCAAGCTCAACTTCGACAGTGGTCCCAGCGCAGCCGATGGCGCGACGGACTGGCTGGCTGATTTCATGCGCCAGCAGAAGATGACAGCGACTTTTCATGTGTTGGGCAAGAGCCTGCAGGATCGCCTCGACAGTACATCCGTTGTCGGCCTGCAGGCGTTGTACCGCCAGCAATGCGTGGGGATTCAGGGCTGGGAATACCGGTCGCACAGCCAGTGGCTGGACTGGCAGGATTCGATTCAACGCAGTTCGGCATTGGTGCAGCAGATCCTTCCGGATAACTTCGTGCCGCTGTTCCGTCCGCCTTATGGGCATCGTCGTGCCGACAGCGGTGATTACTTCCGCTCGCAACACCTGAGGGTGTCGCTGTGGAATATCGACGCTCAGGATGCAACCGGTCGGCTGACTGCCGATCAGGTGAGCGATCGTGTATTGACGCTCATGCTGCTCTGGCGACGGGGCACGGTGGTGTTCCATGACTCGGCCAACAGGGCGCAGTCGGCACTGCCGCTGTTGATGGCCAACACCGCACAAAGCGAACTGATCTGGGATGACTGCCGGAATCTGTATGAAACGCCCGTGGAACAAGGGCTGGAAAAGACTGACGAAGACACGTCGGAGGGGGAATAATGGGTAAATCGGCTGTAGCTGACTTCCGACTGTAAACGCGCCGGGAACGTCCGCCAAGCGCTATTCGTCATCCTGTGAAATAAACTTCAAAAAACTGTCAAAGAGCTTTTTTCTGTCATCCCTTTTGCTGTATTACGAATACAGACCGCCGAAACCTGCAACACAGGTGGCGTCTTCCAAGACCCACCTTGAGCAACACTTCTACCCTGCCTGAAGGGAAGAAAACCGGCGGCCTTTTCGTGGCGCAGTGCTGTTGTGGTTCTGCGTCGCCTGGCTACTACAAAGGTGAGCGAGTATGGATGACCACGGACGCACCCCCTCCACTAACCAGCCAATCCTTTACGTGCTCGATACCAATGTATTGATCCATGATCCAAACGCACTGCTGAATTTCGAAGAACACCACGTCGCCATCCCCATGACCGTTCTGGAGGAATTGGACAAACTCAAGGCAGGTAAACATTCAGTAGCCGCCGAATGCCGGCAGGCGATCCGCCTGATTGACAAGACACTGGGCGAAGCATCACCCGAAGAAGTCGAGAAGGGTGTACCGATCAATCGCGGCACCGGCGTTTTCAAAGGCTTCCTGTCGATTTTGATGAGCAAGCGCGAAGAACCCAACAGCCTTCTTCCCGAGCATCTGAACGACAACATCATCATCAATCAATTGATCGACCTGCACGCGCGCAACAAGGACTTGAGCGTTGTGCTGGTGACCAAAGACATCAACATGCGCCTCAAGGCCCGCGCCTGTGGCATCGAGGCCGAGGATTACAGCACCGACCAGCTGGTGGACGACGTCTCGCTGTTGTCCCGTGGCTACCACGACATGACCGGTTCGTTCTGGGATCGGGTCAACAAGGTCGACACCCGGCAGGAGCGGGGGCGTACCTGGCACCGTGTGCAATTGAATGAAACCCTGCCTGCAGTCCACATCAACGAGTTCATTGTCGACGAGCAGGGCTTCGTCGGCTGGATCAAGGGCGTCAAGAATGACGAGCTGCTGATTCTGGACATGCATCAGGAGCCGTTGCTGCACCAGGAAGCCTGGGGCCTCAAGCCGCGGGACATTTATCAGGGGCTTGCACTGTTTGCCTTGCTGGATCCGGATATCCATCTGGTCAACCTGTCCGGTGCTGCCGGTTCGGGTAAAACCATTCTGGCCCTGGCCGCTGCCATCGAGCAGACCATGGTCACCAAACGTTATCGCCGCATCATCGCAACCCGTAGCGTGCAGGGGCTTGATCAGGAAATCGGTTTCCTGCCCGGCACCGAAGCGGAAAAAATGGAGCCGTGGCTCGGCGCAATCACCGACAACCTTGAAGCCTTGCACATGGATGACGAAAGCACCCATGGCAGCGTCGATTACATCCTCAGCAAAGTGCCGCTGCAGTTCAAATCCCTCAACTACATTCGAGGCCGCAGTTTTCAACAGAGTCTGATCCTGATCGACGAGTGCCAGAACCTGACGCCGCACCAGATGAAAACCATCATCACCCGTGCCGGTGCCGGTTCAAAGGTGGTCTGCCTGGGCAACCTGGCGCAGATCGACACCCCCTATCTGTCAGCCACCAGTTCCGGGCTGACCTACCTGACGGAGCGCTTCAAGGACTTCCCCAACGGCGTGCACATCACCCTGCAGGGTGTGCCTCGCTCGATACTGGCCGAATATGCGGAGAGCCATTTGTAACTTCGCGCCCGGCGCCAGGCGTGGTCCACCCTTATCGATGGAAACATGCAAGCCCGCGGCAGCGGGCTTGCTCATGAAGAGGATTGCGCAGGCCCCCGAAGCAGGGCGTCTGTAGCAGCGCTTGCGAGTGCAGGCCCACCCCCACGCGCTGTCCGTGCTCCGTCAGCCCCCTGCCGCGCTTTTAGGTTTACAATCCCCGCTCCTGTTCAGGAGTAGAACTGTGCTGACCCATCTCGATTCTCAAGGCCGTGCCAACATGGTCGATGTGACCGATAAAGCGGTGACGTCCCGTGAAGCCGTGGCCTGTGCGCGTGTGCGCATGCTGCCGACCACTCTGCAAATGATTGTCAGCGGGGGCCACCCCAAAGGTGATGTCTTCGCTGTGGCCCGTATCGCGGGCATACAGGCGGCGAAGAAGACCAGCGATCTGATACCGCTCTGCCATCCGCTGATGCTGACCAGCGTCAAGGTCGAACTCAGCGCCGAGGGCGACGACGCGGTGTTGATCATGGCGCGCTGCAAGCTGGCCGGGCAGACCGGCGTGGAAATGGAAGCGCTGACGGCCGCCAGTGTCGCTGCGCTGACGATCTATGACATGTGCAAGGCGGTGGATCGCGGCATGGTCATCGAATCGGTTCGCCTGCTGGAGAAGCTCGGCGGCAAGAGCGGGCACTTCGTCGCTGACGATGTGGAGGCGGGGAAATGAAACTGCAGGTTCAGTATTTCGCCCGCTATCGCGAAGCACTAGGGCTGGACAGCGAGCGGGTCGAGGGGGATTTCGCCACGGTGGACGCAGTGCGTCAGCACTTGTTGCAACGCGGCGAGGCCTGGCAGGTACTCGGCGAGCGGAACGTAATGTGCGCCCGCAATCAGGAACTCTGCGCGCTGGACGAGCCCTTGCAGGATGGCGATGAAGTGGCGTTCTTTCCTACCGTGACCGGAGGCTGATCATGGCGATTCGTGTGCAATCGGCAGCGTTCGATCCGGGCACGGAGGTCAATGCACTGCATGCTGCCAATGTCGGCATCGGTGCGGTGGTGAGTTTTGTCGGTTACGTGCGCGACTTCAACGACGGCCGCGAAGTTTCCGGCATGTTTCTGGAACACTATCCAGGCATGACCGAAAAGGCATTGGCGAAGATTGTAGTCGAAGCCGAACAGCGCTGGCCTTTGTTGCGGCTGGACGTGTTGCACCGGGTCGGAGTGCTGGAGCCGGGCGAACCCATTGTGTTCGTTGGCGTTGCCAGTGCCCATCGTCAGGCCGCGTTCGAGGCCTGTGACTTCGTCATGGATTATCTCAAGACCCGCGCGCCGTTCTGGAAGCGTGAGAACACGTCTGAAGGCGAGCGTTGGGTAGAAGGCCGTGACAGTGATCACGCGGCGGCAGATCGCTGGAAGTGACGGGGCTCGGAGTCTGCCGTACGTGCCACCGAGACGCGAAGCGTCACGGGCGGCATGCCCACGCGGAGCATGGGCACGATCATCTTTCAGGTCAGAAAACGCTTAAGTCGTGCGACGCACCACGGCACGCAGCAGTTCGGTCGGCGGGGTTTCGCAGCTGATCTTGCGGCCCAGCTTTTCTTCGATGGCAGGCAGCTGATACGAGTCGTCTTCGCCTGCGAAGCTGATCGATACGCCGTCAGCGCCAGCACGACCAGTACGGCCGATGCGGTGCACGTAGTCGTCCGGCACTTCGGGCAGGGTGAAGTTGATCACATGGCTGATGCCGTCGATGTGAATGCCGCGACCGGCGACATCGGTGGCGACCAGCACGCGAATCTTGCCTTCGCGGAAGCCTTCCAGCGTCTTGATCCGCTTGTGCTGAGGCACATCGCCTGACAGTTGCGCCGCGTTGACGCCGTCGCGCACCAGTCGTTCTTCGATGCGGCGCACTTCGTCCTTGCGGTTGGCAAAGACCATCACACGTTCCCAGCCGTTGTCGTTGACCAGGTTGTACAACAGCTTGTATTTGTCGGCACCGGCCACCGCGTAGATGTGCTGCTCGACGTTGTCACTGGCAACGTTCAGCGATTCGATCTCGACGATGGACGGATCCGTGGTCCATTGCTTGGCCAGGTTCATGACATCTTCAGTGAAGGTGGCCGAGAACAACAGGGTCTGGCGTTCACCCTTGTGCGGTGTCTGACGAATGATCTGACGCACCTGCGGAATGAAGCCCATGTCCAGCATGCGGTCGGCTTCGTCCAGCACCATCACTTCAACCATGTCCAGATGCACCTCTCCGCGCTGGTTGAAGTCCAGCAGGCGACCCGGCGTGGCAACCAGAATGTCGCAGTGACGCGCTTCCAGTTGCTTGAGCTGCTTGTCGAAGTCCATGCCACCGACGAACGTCATGACGTTCAGGTTGGTGTACTTGGTCAGGTCGGCGGCGTCCTTGGCGATCTGCACCACCAGTTCCCGGGTCGGCGCGATGATCAAGGCGCGCGGTTCGCCCATATAGCGTTCTGCGGGTGGCGGGGTCTGGGTCAGTTGCTCGATGATCGAGATCAGGAAGGCTGCGGTCTTGCCAGTGCCGGTCTGCGCACGGCCGATCGCGTCCTTGCCTTTGAGGGTGAAGCCTAGAACGCCCGCCTGGATCGGCGTGCAGTAAGGGAAGCCCAGGTCCTGAATGGCGTGCATCAGCTCAGGTGCAAGGTTGAAGTCGTGAAAACGGGTCTTGCCTTCCTGCGGTTCAACGACGAAATCTTCAAGTTTCCAGGCTGGGGCAGGAGGTTTCTCCACACGTTCGCGACGCGGGCGCTCGCTCCGGGGCTTGTCGGAGCGCGGTGCTCTGGCCCTGGCAGGCTCGACAGGCTTGTCGGCCGCCTGAACGTGGCGGTCATGATTCTGGCCCTGATTCTGCTCCTGAACGGGCATGACAGGTGCGGGGGCAGGTGCTGCCGGAGCAGGCGCGAGCGGTTCGGCCTCGCTTTTACCGAACATCTTTTTGAGTGCTTTGAGCACGGTCATCTCGTCAATTGGTTAAGGAATGTACGCCGAGCAGTGTAAAGCAAGAACCGTGCTCGGCGTAGTGTCATCCGTGTTGCGCTACAGAACCGCTCGGTCCGGCGCGCTGCAATACCGATTTCAGCGCAGTTTTTCAGCCAGCCACACGCCGATATCCTGAATTTCCTCCGGTAACACTTGGTGTCCCATTGGGTACTCCTGCCATTGAGCGGTGACACCTTGAGCCTTCAAATGCTCGTAGGCGGTCCGGCCCATGACGTTGTGCACCACTTCGTCATGTTGACCGTGCAGGCAGAGGGCCGGGATGCGCTGCTGGCTTGCGGAAAGCGTCATCTGATTATTGAATGTCGGTGCATAAGTGGAAAGCGCGAGCACGCCGCCGAGCGGGCCCTGCCAGCGCAGGTAGCCGGCGTGCAATACCACCGCGCCGCCTTGGGAAAAGCCTGCCAGAAAGATTCGCGCCGGATCGATACCACTGTCACGTTGTTGCTCGATGAGGTTCAGCACCTGCTGCGCCGACGCTTCCATCTCGTCGTGATCGATGGCGCGGGCCTCGCTGCTCATGGCTTTGATGTCATACCAGCTCGGCATCTGATAGCCGCCGTTGACGGTCACCGCGCGCGTCGGCGCCTGCGGGAGCACGAAACGCGTGGTCAGCAGAGACTCCTGCAGGGCTTCGGCCACTGGCAGAAAATCGTAGCGGTCGGCACCGAGGCCGTGCAGCCAGATGACGCACGCATCCGGGGCACGGGACGGTTCAAGGATCAGAGGTTCGCTCATGACTGCTCCATTTTTGTGCGCTGGCGCTTTTTGGGCGCATTAATAGGGTGCGCAGCTTGTTTAAATATGAAAGAAGATGTCGCAAGGGTACAAGTTTTTGTCTTGACCTGTCGCTAATTCAGCATCGCCAGCATGCTGGTACGGGCTTTGCTACAAGACGTATGGAGACTGAGTGCTCTCATCGTTCGGTAACACTATAAAGCTATTACTGGTAACGGTCGAAAAGCAGCACCGGAGTCCATGCGTCAGGATTCGCGGCACGTTTCAACCTGTACCGTTCGGGTTCGGGAAAAACACGGGGCGACAGTCCAAGGGACCGATTCGAATGATGACGAGCCCTGACAAGACGATCTTGCAGGTGCTTCATGATTCAGGTCCGGCCACGCATGACCCAAAAAAAAGCCAGCACGGGTCATTGATGCCTCACAAGGGTGCGATGCCACTGAAACTCCCACACAACAAAGAGCAAACTGGAGATTTTGAATGAAGATGTTGAAATCCACCCTGGCGGTAGTCACAGCTGTAGCAGCACTTGGCGTGGCGGGGGCTGCTAACGCAGGTGCCACACTCGATGCTATCCAGAAGAAAGGGTTTGTTCAGTGCGGCGTCAGCGATGGCCTGCCAGGGTTTTCCGTTCCGGATGCTACCGGCAAGATCACCGGTATCGACGCTGACGTGTGCCGTGCCGTTGCCGCGGCCGTGTTTGGCGACGCGACCAAGGTCAAGTTCAGCCAGTTGAACGCCAAAGAGCGCTTCACTGCACTGCAATCTGGCGAAATCGACATTCTGTCGCGTAACACCACCTGGACCAGCTCACGCGATTCGGGCATGGGCCTGGTCTTCGCCGGTGTGACTTACTACGACGGCATCGGCTTCCTGGTGAACAAGAAGCTGGGCGTCAACAGTGCCAAGGAACTGGACGGCGCGACCGTTTGTATCCAGGCAGGCACCACCACCGAGCTGAACGTCTCCGACTACTTCCGCTCCAACGGCCTGAAATACACCCCGATCACCTTCGACACCTCCGACGAAAGCGCCAAGTCGCTGGAAGGCGGCCGTTGCGACGTGCTGACCTCCGACCAGTCGCAGCTGTACGCACAGCGCAGCAAGCTGGCCAAGCCTGACGACTACGTCGTTCTGCCGGAAGTGATCTCCAAGGAGCCGCTGGGCCCTGTCGTACGTAAAGGCGACGAAGAGTGGTTCTCCATCGTCAAGTGGACCCTGTTCGCCATGCTGAACGCCGAAGAGGCCAAAGTGACCTCCAAGAACGTCGAAGCAGAAGCCAAGTCGACCAAAAACCCGGACGTTGCCCGTATGCTCGGCGCTGACGGTGCCTACGGTGCAGACCTCAAGCTGCCGAAGGACTGGGTCGTGCAGATCGTCAAGCAGGTCGGTAACTATGGCGAGATGTTCGAACGCAACCTGGGCGAGTCTACCCCGCTGAAAATCAAGCGTGGCCAGAATGCCCTGTGGAACGCTGGCGGCATCCAGTACGCTCCACCTATTCGCTGATTGACCCGGCGCCCGGCAGGCTTCCCAGCCTGTCGGGCGTTGTTCTGTTGGATTTTTCCTGGGGCATTTCATGGAAAAGCAAATCGTCGCACCCAAGCAAAAGCTCACTCTGAGCGATCCGAAAGTGCGCGCGTGGTTGTTTCAGATCATCACTGTCATTGCGGTGGTCTCGTTGGGCTGGTTCATGTTCGACAACACCCAGACCAACCTCCAGCACCGGGGTATCACCTCCGGTTTTGGCTTTCTTGAGCGCAGTGCCGGCTTCGGCATTGCCCAGCACCTGATCGATTACAGCGAGGCGGACAGCTATGCCCGCGTGTTTGTCATCGGCCTGCTCAACACCCTGCTGGTATCGGTCATCGGTATCATCCTGGCGACCTTGCTGGGCTTCATCATCGGCGTTGCCCGTCTGTCTCCGAACTGGATGATCAGCAAGCTGGCCACGGTGTATGTGGAAGTCTTTCGCAATATCCCGCCACTGCTGCAGATCCTGTTCTGGTACACGGCGGTCTTCCTGACGCTTCCCGGGCCACGTCAGGCTCATGGCTACTTCGACATGTTCTTCGTCAGCAGCCGTGGCTTGAACATGCCCCGAGCAATGCCGGCCGAAGGCATGATTGCGTTTCTGGTCAGCATACTGATCGCCATCGTTGCCGTGGTGATGATGGTGCGTTGGGCCAACAAGCGTTTTGAAGCCACCGGTCAGCCGTTTCACAAGTTCTGGACTGCCCTGGCCTTGCTGCTGGTCATTCCCGGGCTGAGCATGTTGGTGTTCGGCAGCCCTGTGCATTGGGAATTGCCACAGCTCAAGGGCTTCAACTTCACGGGTGGCTGGGTATTGATCCCCGAGCTGATCTCGCTGACGCTGGCATTGACTATCTACACTGCGGCGTTCATCGCCGAAATCGTGCGTTCCGGCATCAAGTCGGTCAGCCATGGTCAGACCGAAGCCGCCCGTTCGCTGGGGCTACGTCCGGGTCCTACGCTGCGCAAGGTCATCATCCCGCAGGCTCTGCGAGTGATCATCCCGCCGTTGACCAGTCAGTTCCTGAACCTGGCGAAGAACTCTTCGCTGGCGGCGGCCATCGGTTATCCGGAAATGGTTTCCCTGTTTGCCGGTACGGTGCTCAACCAGACCGGACAGGCGATTGAAGTCATTGCCATCACCATGAGCGTGTACCTGGCGATCAGTATCAGCATTTCCCTGCTGATGAACTGGTACAACAAGCGCATTGCGCTGATCGAGCGGTGAGGAAACGCGCATGACAACCCATACTTTCAAACCTGATATGCCACCGCCGGGCAAAGTGTTCGGCCCGATGGCGTGGATGCGGCAGAACCTGTTCTCCAGCTGGATCAACACGATTCTCACGCTGCTGTCGCTGTACCTGATCTACCTGATTGTCCCGCCGATGATCAGTTGGGCACTGCTGGATGCGAACTGGATCGGCACCACCAAGGAAGATTGCACCAAGGCTGGCGCCTGCTGGGTTTTCGTTCAGCAGCGCTTCGGCCAGTTCATGTATGGATACTTCCCCACCGAATTGCGCTGGAGGGTCGATCTGACCGCCATCCTCGCCATTGTGGGGGCTGCACCGCTGTTCATTTCGAAATTCCCGCGCAAGGCCATTTACGGTATCGCATACCTGGTGATCTACCCGGTCGTTGCCTTCTACCTGCTGCACGGTGGCGCGTTCGGTCTGAGCACCGTGCCGACCAGCCAGTGGGGCGGCCTGATGCTGACGCTGGTCATCGCCACGGTCGGTATCGCCGGTGCGTTGCCGCTGGGTATTCTGCTGGCGCTGGGACGTCGCTCCAACATGCCGGCCGTGCGCGTGGTATGCGTGACGTTCATCGAGTTCTGGCGCGGCGTGCCGCTGATCACGGTGCTGTTCATGTCGTCGGTCATGCTGCCGCTGTTCATGCCTGAAGGCATGAACTTCGACAAGCTGCTGCGGGCGCTGATCGGCGTCATCCTGTTCCAGTCGGCCTACGTCGCCGAAGTGGTACGCGGTGGCATGCAGGCGATTCCAAAGGGTCAGTACGAGGCCGCCGCTGCAATGGGCCTGGGCTACTGGCGCAGCATGGGTCTGGTGATCCTGCCGCAGGCATTGAAGATGGTCATTCCCGGCATCGTGAATACCTTCATTGCCCTGTTCAAGGACACGAGCCTTGTGATCATCATCGGCCTGTTCGACCTGCTCAACAGCGTCAAGCAAGCCACCGCCGACCCGTCATGGCTGGGTATGGCCACCGAAGGCTACGTCTTCGCGGCCCTGGTGTTCTGGATCTTCTGTTTCGGTATGTCCCGCTATTCCATGCACTTGGAACGTAAGCTGGACACAGGCCACAAGCGTTAGGAGTTTTGACATGAGTGAAGTTATCACCAAGCCTCTGGGCGCTGAAGGCATGATCCGCATGGAGGGCGTCCACAAGTGGTACGGCCAGTTCCACGTGCTCAAGGACATCAACCTGAATGTGCGTCAGGGCGAGCGTATCGTATTGTGCGGCCCGTCGGGCTCGGGCAAGTCGACCACCATTCGCTGCCTGAACCGTCTGGAAGAGCACCAGCAGGGCCGGATCATCGTCGATGGCACCGAGCTGACCTCGGACCTGAAGCAGATCGAAACCATCCGCCGTGAAGTCGGCATGGTGTTTCAGCACTTCAACCTGTTCCCGCACCTGACCATCCTGCAGAACTGCACGCTGGCTCCGATGTGGGTTCGCAAGATGCCTAAGAAGAAAGCCGAAGAAATCGCCATGCATTACCTGGAGCGCGTACGCATTCCAGAGCAGGCGCATAAATTTCCCGGCCAACTCTCCGGCGGTCAGCAGCAGCGCGTGGCAATTGCCCGTGCGCTGTGCATGAAGCCCAAGATCATGCTGTTCGACGAGCCGACCTCGGCACTCGATCCGGAAATGGTCAAGGAAGTACTCGACACCATGGTCGGCCTGGCTGAAGAAGGCATGACCATGCTGTGCGTGACCCACGAAATGGGCTTTGCCCGTACCGTGGCGAACCGGGTGATCTTCATGGACAAGGGTGAAATCGTCGAACAGGCTGCGCCGAACGACTTCTTCGACAACCCGCAAAGCGACCGTACCAAGCTGTTCCTCAGCCAGATCATTCACTGAGTCGACAGTCGCAACACGGAAAACCGGGCCTTGTGCCCGGTTTTTTCATTTCTGGCGCATGGCTGCGTTTGTATGCAATCTCGCCTGAACCTTGTATTCCAGATCGTTCTCCAACAGGATACTTGCCCCCTGTAACGGGTCGACATACCTGATTGCCGAGAAATTGATGACTGCCAAGGCTCAACCCAGCCCCGACTCTGCCACTGCCCCGACTCATTCGATCCTCAAGCGCCCCTGGCTGTTGCTGCTGGGTCTGGTGCTGGTGGCTCTTAACCTGCGCCCCGCGTTGTCCAGCATCGCGCCCTTGCTCAATAACGTTTCCGACAGCCTGGGCATGTCGGCTGCCGAAGCAGGCCTGCTGACCACCTTGCCGGTGCTGTGCCTGGGCCTGTTCGCGCCGCTGGCACCGATTCTTGCGCGGCGTTTCGGCAGCGAGCGGGTCGTTCTGGTGATTCTGCTGATGCTCGCATCAGGTCTGGCTGTGCGCAGTCTTTTCGGTGAGTTCGGGCTGTTCACGGGCAGCCTGATGGCGGGCGCAAGCATCGGCATCATCGGCGTGCTGCTGCCGGGCATCGTCAAGCGCGACTTCCCGAAACAGGCGGGTGCCATGACGGGCGTCTACACCATGGCGCTATGTCTGGGTGCGGCGATTGCGGCAGGTTCGACTGTGCCCCTCAGCCATTATTTCGGCGACAGCTGGCAGATCGGTCTGGGGTTCTGGCTGATTCCGGCGGTGATCGCCGCGCTGTTCTGGTTGCCCCAGGCCGGCGAAAAACATGGCACGCATCGCGACGTCTACCGGGTCAAAGGCTTGCTGCGTGATCGGCTGGCCTGGCAAGTGACGCTGTACATGGGCCTGCAATCTTCGCTGTCCTACATCGTGTTCGGCTGGCTGCCGTCGATCCTGATCGGTCGCGGCATGACGCCCACCCAGGCCGGCCTGCTGCTGTCGGGCTCGATCATCGTGCAGGTCATCAGCGCGTTGAGTGCGCCCTGGCTGGCGACACGGGGCAAGGATCAGCGGCTGGCGATCATGCTGGTCATGTCCCTGACCCTCACCGGACTGTTCGGCTGCCTTTACGCGCCGCTGGAGGGGCTGTGGGGTTGGGCGATTCTGCTGGGGCTGGGGCAGGGCGGTACGTTCAGTCTGGCACTGGCGCTGATCGTGCTGCGCTCGCGCGATTCACATGTGGCCTCCAATCTGTCGAGCATGGCGCAAGGTTTTGGTTACACCATCGCTTCGATGGGGCCGTTTGCGGTCGGTGTCGTGCATGACGTGACCGGCAACTGGAATGCGATTGGCTGGATCTTCGCCGTGCTGGGCGTGGGCGCCATGATCGCGGGTATGGGCGCGGGTCGCTCGCTGTATGTGCAGGTCAACAGTGAGAAGGTCCAATAACCTTATTTGTTTGCTAAATGTTGGTAGCTCCCGACGCGTTTGCCGCTTATCGTGCACGCATCTTTTGCCAAGGGATCTGCACGCATGAGTTATGAAGAAGACAGTCAGGCCAACAGCGCTCTGATCACCCGCTTTTATGAGGCGTTCGCGCAGTTGGACGCCGAAGCCATGAGCGCCTGCTACACCGACGATGTGCTGTTCAGCGATCCGGTGTTTGGCGAGTTGCGCGGTCGTCAGGCAGGTGACATGTGGCGCATGCTGACCTCACGGGCCAAGGACTTCTCGGTGGTGTTCGATCAGGTGCGTGCCGATGATCGCTCCGGTAGCGCTCACTGGGTGGCGACTTACCTGTTCAGCCAGACCGGACGCACGGTGGTCAACGAAATTCAGGCGCGCTTCGTGCTTCGCGACGGCCTGATCTGCGAGCATCACGACCATTTCGACCTGTGGCGCTGGTCGCGTCAGGCACTGGGTGCCAAAGGCCTGCTGCTGGGCTGGACGCCGATGGTGCAGAACGCGATTCGCGGCCAGGCGCAAAAAGGTTTGAAAACCTTTACCGAGAGCCGCCGTGCCTGAGTCATGTGCAGTCGCCCCTGATTCGGCAAACGAGCCGGTGATCCACAAGCCATGGTTTGTCTATCTGGTGCGCGCTGCCAATGGATCGTTGTACTGCGGCATCAGTGATGACCCGGTCCGACGTTTTGCCGCCCACCAGAGCGGCAAGGGGGCTCGCTTTTTCTGTTCAAGCCCGGCCGTGGCGCTGGTGTATGTCGAACGGCACGTCAGCAAGGGCGAGGCGTTGCGCCATGAACGGCTGATCAAGAAGCTGCGCAAAACGGCCAAAGAAGTACTGGCGGCCAGCTACACAGGTGTGCCGATTCCGGTGTCGATCCATGAGCGTGATGTTGTGCCATCCACCTGAGGCGGTAGGCTGGCAGGGAGGTGCGGGGTAAGCTGTTTGCTTTCCACGCGCCCAGAGGCTGAACATGTCCGAGTTGATTCTCCACCATTACCCCACCTCGTTGTTTGCCGAAAAAGCCCGTCTGATGCTGGGTTTCAAAGGGCTTTCCTGGCGCTCGGTGACCATTCCCTCGATCATGCCCAAACCTGATCTGACGGCGCTGACTGGCGGTTATCGCAGGACGCCGGTGTTGCAGATCGGTGCGGATATCTATTGCGACACCGCCTTGATGGCGCGCCGTCTGGAACAGGAAAAGGTTTCGCCGACGTTCTACCCGGAAGGGCAGGAATTCGCCGTTGCCGGCCTTGCGGCCTGGGGCGATTCGGTGCTGTTCATGCACGCGGTCAGTCTGGTGTTTCAGCCCGAGTCGCTGGCCGTGCGCTTTGCCAAGGTCCCGCCCGAGGCTGCCAAGGCGTTCGTTGCAGATCGTTCATCACTGTTCACCGGAGGCAGTGCAGTGCGCCTGAGCGCCGAGCAGGCCAAGCATCAGTGGCCTGCGTTCATGGCACGCCTGGAGTTGCAGCTGTCGCGCAATGGCGACTTCCTGTTCGGTGAGCCCTCGATTGCCGATTTCAGCGTGGCGCACACCTTATGGTTCCTCAAACAGACCCCTGTGACGGCGCCGTTTGTGGATAACTATCCCGAGGTCAGTGCCTGGCTGGCTCGTGTGCTGGGCTTTGGCCACGGCGCGCACAGCGACCTGAGTTCGGCCGAGGCCATCGAGACAGCCCGAAATGCCACGCCGGCAGCGCTGCCCGACGAGGCGTTCGTTGACCCCAATGGCTTCAAGTCAGGCGATCAGGTGGCCATTTCGGCGACCGATTACGGTGTTGATGCCGTGGAAGGTGAGCTGGTGTTTGCAGGAAGCGAAGAGCTGATCCTGCGCCGCGAGGACGATCGAGCGGGTGTAGTGCATGTGCACTTCCCGCGGCTGGGGTTCAGGATCGAAAAGCGGTAAGCGTCAACTGATCGTAGCCATCGCTCCGCGTGGGGAGCGTGACGCTCCGCGTCACGTTCGAGCGCGGACGCGGAGCGTTGGCACGATCAGAATCTATTCCAGCGCCGCCAATATCTCATCCGGTGCAAAGCCGCGAATGAGGGTGCCGTTGACATCGATCAACGGGATGCCGCGTCCACCCAGTGCCTCATACGCCTTGCGGCCTTCCTCGGATTTCTCGATGTCGTATTCCCGATAGGGAATACCTTTGCTGTCGAGGAAGCGGCGGGTCTGTTTGCAGTAACCGCACCATTCGGTCGCGTACATCACCACCTTCGCCTGGCGGTAGCTTTGCGCAACGCTGGCAGGCGGCGGATTGACGAAGTTCTCAATCGCGCCCAGGTTCTGATAGATCACCACCACCAGCATGATCAGAGCGACCTTTCTGAGCGTGCGCATCAGCATTTCGGTTACCGCCGCTTCAACTGATCGGTCAGCTGGGTCGGCAGGCCTTTGATGATCAGCGTGCCCGCCGTTTCGTCGTACTCGATCTTGTCGCCCAGCAGATGCGCTTCGAAACTGATCGACAGGCCCTCGGCACGACCGGTGAAACGGCGGAACTGGTTGAGCGTGCGCTTATCCGCCGGGATCTCTGGCGACAGGCCGTAGTCCTTGTTGCGAATGTGGTCGTAGAACGCTCGCGGACGCTCCTCATCGATCAACTCGGACAATTCCTCCAGGCCCATCGGCTCGCCCATCTTGCTCTGGCTGCTGGCGTAGTCGACAAGGGTCTTGGTCTTCTCGCGAGCCGAATCCTCGGGCAGGTCTTCGCTTTCGACGAAATCGCTGAAAGCCTTGAGCAGGGTGCGGGTTTCGCCCGGCCCGTCGACGCCTTCCTGACAGCCGATGAAATCGCGGAAATACTCCGAAACCTTCTTGCCGTTCTTGCCCTTGATGAAGGAGATGTACTGCTTGGACTGTTTGTTGTTCTGCCACTCCGAGATGTTGATCCGCGCCGCGAGGTGCAGCTGACCCAGATCCAGATGACGCGACGGGGTCACGTCCAGCTCGTCATTCACGGCCACGCCTTCACTGTGGTGCAGCAGGGCGATGGCCATGTAGTCGGTCATGCCTTGCTGATAGTGAGCGAACAGAACATGACCGCCAACCGACAGGTTGGACTCTTCCATCAGCTTCTGCAGATGCTCGACGGCCACGCGGGAAAACGCGGTGAAGTCCTTGCCGCCCTCCAGGTATTCCTTCAGCCAGTCGCTGAAGGGATGCGCCCCGGATTCGGCGTGGAACAGTCCCCAGGCCTTGCCCTGCTTGGCGTTGTAGTTCTCGTTGAGGTCGGCCAGCATGTTCTCGATGGCCTGGGACTCAGCGAGTTCGGAGTCGCGTGCATGGAGAACAGCGGGCGTACCGTCGGGTTTCTTGTCGATCAGGTGGACGATGCAATGACGGATCGGCATGGGCTTCTCGGCTGGAAAAAGATGAAGAGCGTGCAGCTCGGTGCAAGGGCATCAGTGTAACGCAGGCTTGCGTGCAATGGCCTTGAAGGGGTTGGTTTTCGCTGTACTGGCCCTGTAGCTGGTTAATTACTGCACAATTACTGTTAAAAGCTGACCAAAAGGATAGGTAGAGGCGGATATTTACCCGGCTCTGTGCTAGTTTTGCGCGGTCTTGTGCAGCTTAGCGCGCCAAGCATGCAGTTTGAGTACGCGTAGGCCGAACCAATATCCGGTTTCAGTATCTACATTTCGCGATTAATCGTGGCTGCTAGCGGGTGGCCAGGTTTATTGCCTGGCTACTGGCCGACGTTGCGCTCTGCAATCCAAATGAATTTGATAGGGAAGGAACACCACCATGGCTCTTACTAAAGACCAATTGATCGCCGATATCGCTGAAGCTATCGACGCGCCAAAAACCACCGCGCGTAATGCTCTTGAGCAATTGGGCCAAATTGTTGCCGACCAATTGGAAAACGGCGCAGAAATCACCCTGCCAGGCATCGGCAAGCTGAAAGTAAGCGAGCGTCCAGCTCGCACTGGCCGTAACCCTTCGACTGGCGCAGCCATCGAAATCGCTGCCAAGAAAGTCGTCAAGTTCGTACCAGCCAAAGTGCTGACCGACGCAATCAACAAGTAAGCCCACGCTTGCTGTTGAAAAAGCCGTGCACCGGATAACCGGGCACGGCTTTTTTGTTGGCGTATGGGGTGGATGTTTGATCGCTCCCGCTCCTGCGCAGGCGCATCACGAGCTGCATGCCCACGCGCAGCGAAGGGCACGATCAGTGTCCGGGCAGACTGGCGCTGCGTCCGCTCTTGACGTCACACGTACTTCAAACCGCAGGCAACGTCTTCTTCATCACGAATCAGTCGTCTGCCGCCACGCGCTCTGCTGCGCCTTGTCCAGAAAGGTCCAGGCCACAAAGCGGCTCTGTTTCTGTCCCTGACCCATTTCCACCACTCTGACCTCCAGCGCCCCGGCTTTTTTGAGAGCGCTTTGAATCGGTGGCAGGTTGGAGGCTTTGGACACCAGAGTACTGAACCAAAGCACCTGAGTCGGCATCAGTGTGCTCTCCTGAATCAGCTGGGTGACGAAGCCGATCTCGCCGCCTTCGCACCACAGCTCCTGAGATTGCCCGCCAAAGTTGAGCACCGGCAGTTTGCGTTTCGGATCGGCCTTGCCAAGGGCGCGCCACTTGCGCTGGCTGCCACGCTGCGCCTCATCCAGCGAAGCGTGGAATGGCGGGTTGCAGAGGCTCACGTCGAAGCGTTCGGCGCTGTCCAGCAACCCTGACAGGATGTGCTTGCGATCAGCCTGCAGGCGCACTCTGATGGCCTTGTGCAGGTTGTTGGCTTTGACGAGGGTGGTCGCCGCCGCAATCGCTGTGCTGTCGATGTCCGAACCCACGAAATGCCAACCGTAGTCACTGTGCCCCAGCAGCGGGTAGATGCAGTTGGCACCGGTCCCGATGTCCAGTGCCTTCACGGACGCGCCCCGCGGGATTTCGCCACCATTGCCCTCGGCCAGCAGGTCGGCCAGAAAATGCAGATAGTCGGCACGACCCGGAATGGGCGGGCACAGGTAATCCGCCGGGATATCCCAATGGGCGATGCCGTAGAACGCCTTGAGCAGTGCACGGTTGAACACCCGCACGGCCTGTGGGTTGGCGAAATCGATGCTTTCCTTGCCATAGGGGTTGAGGATCACGAACTTCGCCAGCTCCGGGCTGGACTTGATCAGTTTGGGAAAATCGTAGTGGCCCTGATGCCGGTTGCGCGGGTGCAGCGTGGCTTTTTCGCGGGGTGGCGCAGGCTTGACGTTGCGCTGGGGCTTTTTGCGGGGAGGTTTGGGTTTGTCAGGCGTGGTCATGGAAGGCGTTGCTCTGAGGATGCGAATGCTGAGCCCGGCAGGAGCGCGCAAGCGCGCTCCTGCAGATTTCAGCTCAACCAGCCCCTTGTGAGGCTGGTGGCTTGCGTTTACAGACTGGCGATACGCGCGTGTTGCTCGGCCAGCTTGCCCAGAGCCTGTTCGGCTTCGGTCAGCTTGGCGCGTTCCTTGGCGATGACTTCAGGCGGCGCCTTGTCGACGAACGCGGCGTTGGACAGCTTGCCGCCCACGCGTTGCACTTCGCCCTGCAGGCGCTGGATTTCCTTGTCCAGACGCGCAAGCTCTGCGCCCTTGTCGATCAGTCCGGCCATCGGCACCAGCACTTCCATGTCGCCGACCAGAGCGGTCGCAGACAATGGCGCTTCGGCACCGTCGGTCAGCACGGTCATGGACTCCAGCTTGGCCAGTTTCCTGAGCAGGTAATCGTTTTCGCTCAGGCGACGCTGGTCTTCGGCGGTGACGTTCTTGAGGAACAACTGCAGGGGCTTGCCCGGACCGATGTTCATCTCGCCGCGAATGTTACGTACCGCCAGCATCAACCCCTTGAGCCATTCGATGTCGTCTTCGGCAGCCTGATCGATGCGTGCCTCATTGGCCACCGGCCACGCCTGCAGCATGATGGTCTTGCCTTCGACGCCTGCCAGCGGCGCAAGGCGCTGCCAGATTTCTTCTGTGATGAATGGCATGAACGGATGCGCCAGACGCAGCGCGACTTCCAGCACGCGCACCAGCGTGCGACGAGTGCCACGCTGACGCTCGACCGGTGCGGTCTCGTCCCACAGCACTGGCTTGGACAGTTCCAGGTACCAGTCGCAGTACTGGTTCCAGATGAACTCGTACAGCGCTTGTGCAGCGAGGTCGAAGCGGAACTGGTCGAGTTGGCGGGTCACTTCGGCTTCGGTGCGTTGCAACTGCGAAATGATCCAGCGATCCGCCAGGGACAATTCGACGGCTTCGCCGTTCTGGCCGCAGTCTTCGCCCTTGTCGAGCACGTAGCGGGCGGCGTTCCAGATCTTGTTGCAGAAGTTGCGATAGCCTTCGACGCGACCCATGTCGAACTTGATGTCGCGACCGGTGGATGCCAGTGAGCAGAACGTGAAGCGCAAGGCGTCGGTGCCGTAGCTGGCGATGCCTTCGGCGAATTCCTGACGGGTCTGCTTCTCGATCTTTTTGGCCAGTTGCGGCTGCATCAGACCGCTGGTGCGTTTCTGCACCAGAGTTTCCAGATCGATACCGTCGACGATGTCCAGCGGGTCCAGTACGTTGCCTTTGGACTTGGACATCTTCTGGCCTTGGCCGTCGCGCACCAGACCGTGTACATACACCGTCTTGAACGGCACTTGCGGCGTGCCGTCTTCGTTCTTCACCAGGTGCATGGTGAGCATGATCATCCGGGCGACCCAGAAGAAGATGATGTCGAAACCGGTGACCAGCACGTCGGTGGAGTGGAAGGTTTTCAGCGCTTCGGTCTTTTCCGGCCAGCCGAGGGTGGAGAACGTCCACAGGCCCGAGCTGAACCAGGTGTCGAGAACGTCGTTGTCCTGCTGCAGCGCAACGTCCGGCCCCAGATTGTGCTTGGCACGCACTTCGGCTTCGTCGCGACCGACATAGACCTTGCCCGACTCGTCGTACCAGGCCGGAATGCGATGGCCCCACCAGAGCTGTCGGCTGATGCACCAGTCCTGAATGTCGCGCATCCACGAGAAGTACATGTTTTCGTATTGCTTGGGAACGAAGGCAATGCGGCCGTCTTCAACGGCAGCGATGGCCGGTTCGGCCAGTGGCTTGGTGGAGACGTACCACTGGTCGGTCAGCCAGGGCTCGATGATGGTGCCGGAGCGGTCACCTTTCGGGACTTTCAGGGCGTGATCGTCGACGCTGACCAACAGGCCAGCGGCATCGAAGGCGGCTACGATGCGTTTGCGGGCTTCGAAGCGATCCAGGCCTGCATACTCGGCAGGCAGGGTGCCGTCGACGGTGTCGTTCAGCGTGCCATCGAGGTTGAACACCTGAGCGGCAGGCAGCACAGCGGCGTTCTTGTCGAAGATGTTCAGCAGCGGCAGGTTGTGGCGCTTGCCGACTTCGTAGTCATTGAAATCGTGGGCCGGGGTGATTTTCACGCAGCCGGTGCCGAATTCCGGGTCGCAATAATCGTCGGCAATGATCGGGATGCGACGACCTACCAGAGGCAGCTCCACGAATTTGCCGATCAGCGCCTTGTAGCGCTCGTCCTGCGGATTGACCGCGACCGCAGCGTCACCGAGCATGGTTTCCGGGCGCGTGGTGGCGACGATCAGGTAATCCAGACCTTCAGCGGTTTTCGCGTCATCGGCCAGTGGATAACGCAGGTTCCACAGACTGCCTTTCTCGTCGTGGTTTTCCACTTCAAGGTCGGAAATGGCCGTGTGCAGCTTGGTGTCCCAGTTGACCAGACGCTTGCCACGATAGATCAGGCCGTCTTCGTGCAGACGCACGAAAGCTTCTTTTACGGCGTCGGACAGGCCGTCGTCCATGGTGAAGCGCTCGCGGCTCCAGTCGACGGACGAGCCCAGACGACGGATCTGACGGCTGATGTTGCCCCCGGACTCGGCTTTCCATTCCCAGATTTTGTCCAGAAACTTCTCGCGACCCAGCTCGTGACGGTTCACACCCTGCGCTTCAAGGCGGCGCTCTACCAGCATTTGCGTGGCGATGCCCGCGTGGTCGGTGCCTGGCTGCCACAGCGTGTTGCGACCCTGCATGCGACGGAAACGGATCAGGGCATCCATGATCGCGTTGTTGAAACCGTGGCCCATGTGCAGACTGCCGGTGACATTCGGCGGCGGAATCATGATGGTGTACGAGTCACCCGCGCCTTGAGGGGCGAAATAATTCTCTGACTCCCAGGTCTGGTACCAGGAAGTTTCGATGGCGTGCGGCTGGTAAGTCTTGTCCATGCGCGGCGGGAACCTGTGGCATTGATTCGGAAACCGGCAAGTATAGCCCTGTGGGCAAGCGACAAGCCATAAGCGCCGGGCCACAAGTTGACTGCCTACCTCGCAGATCTGCCAGTGTGCGGTGAATGGGCGAGGGCGGATAATTCGGTTTTCAAACCCGGATCACAGGGTGGATGCCGCGGTGAACGATACATCTGGAGCCAGAGCCCTACTGCGTCGGTATCGCTACGACGCGCTGGATCGTCTGGCTGGCGTCAAGAACGGGGCAGAGCATTCGACATCACGCTTCTACCAACTGAACCATTTGAGTGTCGAGGTCCAGGGTTCGAGGCGTCGTCGGGTGTTTCAGTGTGAGGATCGTCTGCTGGCCGAGCACGACACAGAGGGTTCTTCCGCCCGGATGGACTTGCTGGCGACCGACCTGCAGCGCAGCGTGTTGCACAGTGTGGGGTCGCAGGCGCGGCAGTCGCCAGCTTACAGCCCCTATGGTCACCACTCGCAGGCCGTCACGTTCCTGGGTTTTAACGGGGAACCCCCGGATACCGTGACCGGGCATTATTTGCTGGGTAATGGTTACCGTGCGTTCAACCCGGTGCTGATGCGTTTCAACCAGCCCGATAACCTGAGTCCGTTTGGGCGGGGCGGTTTGAATGCATATGCCTATTGTCTGGGGGATCCGGTTAATAGGGAGGATCCGAGTGGGCATAGCCCTTTGCTCTCTTCTCTATCTCGTTTCCCAGACGAAATACTGGAACATATCTTCAAGAAACTGCCTGGAAAAGACTTGGCCAATATGAGTGTGACGTCTCGCAGAATGGACCGGATCGCATCAGGGCTTTCAAACGCCCCGAAAATTGATATCGAAGACCCCCAAGTCCTGTTGAAAATTCAAAGTGATCTGAAGGGGGAGACGGGCTTTTCGCCCGCCGAGCTTAAGCGCGACGACTTCTATAAAAGGCGCTTTGAGCTTGCCGTAATCAATCAAGACGAAACAATAATGACGGAATTTCAACGTCTTGACGCGCAAAGACAATCGTTCATTCAGCACGTCATGGGAAGGAGCGCAAGTCCCCAGGAATTCAATTCGTGGATCGCACGCAGTCGGGCCGCAAACGCGGGGGCTCCCGATGTGCTGGAAGACATTGACGCGGTATACGGCCGCTACAACGAATTGTTGTCAGCCCAGTCAGGCACGGTCTACCAGCGTTCTAAATTGACTGCATTGGCACGAGAAATCCGCTCCGACCTTAATTCACGTTAGGAGAGCCTAAACACACGCCAAGTGGTTTACCTCACTTCTGCTGCTGCGCCAACAGCCGCTCCAGCCTGGCTTCCAGCCGCCGCTTGATCTCGGTCTCGATGTGCGGGGCGAAGTCATCGATCACGTCCTGCAGAATCAACTGTGCAGCGGAGCGCAGTTCTGCGTCCAGGTGCAGCAGGGCATCCGGGTTGGGTAGCGCCTCGACAGGCGCAGGTGCCTGAAGCAATGGCGCGGCAGACTGCTCTGCCATCACGGGCGTATCTTCAGTCAGCGTCGGGATGTGCGCTTCGTCGAAATCGTCGTCATGCGTATTCGGGTTTCTGTTCCCGACCACGTCGAACAGCAGTGGAATCTGTCCTTCACGGTGCACGGTGTCGGTCAGCAGCGGTGGCTGCAGGGAGTCGTCGCCGAGCAATTGGCGGATCGATTCGAGATCGTCCAGCAAGTGCGCGGATTCAGCTTTTTTTGAAGTGTCCATTGTGTCCTCAAAGACGCTGCAGTCGGTGATCCTGCGGAGGATAGCCCTGTTCGCGGTAAGAACGGAAACTCTCACGTGCGGCAAGACGTATGGCCGGGTCCTCCACAACCACCTCCGCCACACGGGCGAAGCGTTTGAAGAAGGATGGAATGCGCAGGTCCAGGTTGATCAGTAGATCTTCATGTGTACCAGCGTCATCGCCCAGCCCCATGACAACGGGTGCATCGCTGTCGCTCTCGGCATCGCCATGGGGTAGAAAGACTTCGCCCCGGAAACGCCAGAGACGGGCATCGAGGTCCTCGCGCTGCGCCGCATCACTGCAGTGCAGATAGACCTTATGGCCCAGACGCCAGGCTTTTTCGGTGAGCTTGCACGCGAAATCCAGACGGGCTGCCGGATCCGGACTGGGGAGGATGTAAAAATCGACTTGGGTCATGTCTGTTCCGCAAGGTGTGGCGTATCAATCACTGACCGATACGCCACAGTGCTTGGCTTAAGCCCCGACGCGGTCGAGCAGGTATTGGGTCAGCAATGGAACAGGACGGCCGGTGGCGCCTTTTTCCTTGCCACCGCTCAGCCATGCCGTACCGGCGATGTCCAGGTGAGCCCAGTCATACGCCTTGGTGAAGCGCGACAGGAAGCAGGCTGCGGTAATGGTGCCGCCTTTCGGACCGCCGATGTTGGCGATGTCGGCGAACGGGCTGTCCAGCTGTTCCTGATACTCGTCGAACAGCGGCAATTGCCAAGCGCGATCGTCAGCCAGTTTGCCCGCATCGAGCAGTTGATTGATCAGCGCGTCGTTGTTGCCCAGCAGGCCGGTGGTGTGGCCGCCCAGTGCAACGACGCAGGCGCCGGTCAGGGTTGCGATGTCGATCACGGCCTGAGGCTTGAAGCGTTCGGCATACGTCAGGGCATCGCACAGCACCAGACGGCCTTCGGCGTCGGTGTTGAGGATTTCGACAGTCTGACCGCTCATGGTGGTCACAATGTCGCCCGGACGGGTTGCGGTGCCGCTCGGCATGTTCTCGGCGCAGGCCAGGATGCAGACCAGATTGATCGGCAGCTTCAATTCCAGTACGGCGCGCAGGGTGCCGAATACGCTGGCGGCACCACACATGTCGAACTTCATCTCATCCATGCCGGCAGCCGGCTTGATGCTGATGCCGCCGGTGTCGAAGGTGATGCCTTTACCGACCAGCACGAAGGGCTTGTCGCCCTTCTTGGCACCCTGGTAGTTCATGACGATCAGGCGTGGCGGCTGGGCGCTGCCCTGTGCCACGGCCAGGAAGGAACCCATGCCCAGTTCGGCAAGTTTCTTCTCGTCGTGGACCTCCACTTTAAGATTCTTGTGTGCCTTGCCCAGCGCCTTGGCTTCTTCGCCCAGGTAGGTTGGGTGGCAGATGTTCGGCGGCAGGTTGCCCAGATCGCGGGTCAGGGCCATGCCGGTGGCGATTGCCTGGGCGTGGGTAGCGGCGCGCTCGACATCGGCGACACTGACCTTGGCGGTCAGCAGGGTGATTTTCTTCAGCGCGCGGACTTCGGCCTTCTGGGTCTTGAAGCGGTCGAATACGTATTCGCCGTCAGCCAGGGCTTCGACCAGCAGGCGAGCCTTGCCGTAGGTGTCGCGGTTCTTTACCGACAGATCGTCCAGCACGAGGGTCGCGTCAGTGCCACCCAGGCCTTTGAGTGTCGACAGCACGCTGCCAACGATTTTCTTGAGCTGGCGATCGGACAGTTCGGCTTCCTTACCGACGCCGACCAGCAGGACGCGTTCGGCCTTGAGGTTCGGCAGGTTGTGCAGCAGCAGACTCTGGCCGACCTTGCCTGCGAGATCGCCGCGTTTGAGGACGGCAGCGATGGCACCCCCGCTGAGGGTATCGATGTTCTGTGCGGCATTGCCCAGCACACCGTTCTCACTCACGGTGACAACCAGCGTTGCGGTCTTCAAGGTTTCTGGGCTTACGCTTTTAACAACCAATTCCATGTGGGGTCCCCGGTTGAGCGATGAGATTCGCTATACGAATGAGATTCGCGGCATGACTGCGGTCTTTTCAAGGACGATGCCTGCGACAAGTCTCGCAGTTTGACCCCGGCGCATGACTGCTGACAACCCCGTTACGCCGCTTGTCGGCTGTGTCTGTACGAACTATCCCGAGTGCGCAGTGACAGAAACGTACAATCACAGGATAATGCCGCATATTTTTGGGTGGCCTGCGTTTCTGCGGGCGTGAATATCCGGTTGCCGTGGCTCACAATTTTCCTTGTTTGGCTGCCTGAGCCTGACAACTCTGGAGTGTCTGGTTTGATTGTCTTTCGTTATCTGTCCCGAGAAGTGCTGGTTACCCTGAGCGCAGTCAGTGCTGTGCTGCTGGTCATCATCATGAGCGGACGCTTCATCAAATACCTGGCTCAGGCCGCCTCGGGCGCGCTGGATCCGGGTGTGCTGTTCATGATCATGGGCTTCCGCCTGCCAGGATTCCTGCAACTGATTCTGCCCCTGGGGCTGTTTCTGGGCATTCTGCTTGCCTACGGTCGCCTGTATCTGGAAAGCGAGATGACCGTGCTGGCTGCCACCGGCATGAGTCAGCAGCGCCTGCTGGCCATCACCATGGCGCCGGCTGCGCTGGTGGCGCTTCTGGTGGCCTGGCTGAGTTTCAGCCTGGCACCCCAGGGCGCGACGCAGTTCTCGCTGCTGATCAACAAGCAGGACGCCATGACCGAGTTCGACACGCTGGTGCCGGGCCGTTTTCAGGCGCTGCGTGACGGTACGCGTATCACCTACACCCAGGAAATGACGGAAGACCGCTCCACGCTGAGCGGGGTCTTCATCTCTGAAAAGCGTTTGTCCACGGACAAGAGCAAGGACCGTGGCATTACGGTTCTGGTGGCCGAGAAGGGGCGTCAGGAAGTACGGCCTGACGGCAGTCGCTTCCTGATTCTGGAAAACGGCTACCGCTACGACGGTAATCCGGGTCAGGCCGATTACCGTGCCATCAAGTACGACACTTATGGCGCACAGTTGCCCAAGCCGGACATCAGCAACGATGTCAGTGACCGTGAAGCGATTCCCAGCACCGAGCTTTTCGGCAACGACACGCCTCGGTATGTCGCCGAGTTGCAATGGCGTATTTCGCTGCCGATTCTGGTTTTCATCGTGACGCTGATGGCCGTGCCGCTGGCCCGGGTCAACCCGCGTCAGGGCCGTTATCTGAAGTTGCTGCCCGCCATTCTGTTGTACATGTCGTACCTGACCATCCTCATCGCGGTTCGCGGTGCGCTGGAGAAGGGCAAGCTGCCGCTGGCGCTGGGCATGTGGTGGGTGCACGGTCTGTTCCTGCTGATCGGTCTGGGGCTGTTCTACTGGGAGCCCTTGCGGCTGAAAATGGCGAGTCGCCGTAGCGTTGCGGAGGTGGCTCGTGGTTAAGCTCGATCGGTATATCGGTAAAAGTGTCTTCATGGCGATCCTCGCAGTGCTGGGGATCATTCTGGGGCTGGCTTCGCTGTTCGCCTTCATCGACGAAATGGGCGATATCTCGGACAGCTACACACTGCTGGATGCCAGCAGCTTCGTGTTGCTGACCGCGCCACGGCGTGTCTATGACATGCTGCCGATGGCGGCACTGATCGGCTGTCTGATCGGTCTGGGCAGTCTGGCCAGCAGCAGCGAACTGACCATCATGCGGGCGGCCGGTGTTTCCATCGGCCGTATCGTGTGGGCGGTCATGAAGCCCATGCTGTTTCTGATGGTGGCCGGTGTGCTGGTGGGCGAGTACGTTGCGCCCTATGCCGAGAATCAGGCTCAGGCCAATCGCTCGCTGGCGCAGGGCACCGGCGACTCGCAGAGCGCCAAGCATGGCCTGTGGCACCGTCAGGGCGATGAATTCATTCACATCAACACGGTCCAGCCCAACGGCTTGATGTACGGTGTGACGCGCTACCGGTTCGACGATCAGCGTCATATGCTGACCGCGAGCTTCGCCCGTCAGGCCAACTTCAAGACGGATTACTGGGAGCTGAGCGACGTCGCCACCACGTTTTTCCGTGAAGGCAAGACCGAGGTCGTCAACTCGCCGGTGGAGCGTTGGGACGTTTCCCTGAGCCCGCAATTGCTTAGCACGGTGGTCATGCCGCCCGAGTCGCTGTCGATCACCGGTCTGTGGAGCTATTCGCACTACCTTGCTGACCAGGGCTTGAGCAATGGCCGTTACTGGCTCGCGTTCTGGACCAAGGTGCTGCAGCCGTTCGTGACCGTAGCACTGGTGCTGATGGCGATTTCTTTCATCTTCGGTCCGCTGCGCTCGGTAACGCTCGGTCAGCGGGTGTTCACCGGCGTTCTGGTGGGCTTCACGTTCCGCATCGTGCAGGATCTGTTGGGACCTTCCAGTCTGGTATTTGGCTTCCCGCCATTGCTGGCGGTGCTGGTTCCGGCAACGGCCTGTGCCATCGCCGGTCTGTGGTTGCTGCGTCGCGCCGGTTGACGAACAACAGCATCGAAAAAAGCCGACGTGATGTCGGCTTTTTTGTGGACGGGGGGGTTACGTGCGTTTGGGGATCCGCACCAGCCGGGTGTTGGAGAAGTGGTCGTGCCAGGTCAGACGCTGCGGGTCATACAGGCTCCAGATGAAGCCGAGCCCCACGCACAGCCAGGACGCAATCGCGCTGAAAAAGCGCAGCAGCGCCTGCATGAGGGAAATGGCAGTGCCGTCAGCGTTCTGTACGCGCAGGCCCCAGACCTGCATGCCGAGGGTCTGGCCGGCGTGGGTCCAGAACTTGGCGAAGAAGGCGAAGGTCACCAGCAGCAGAAGCGACGAAAGCAGCGGATCGCCATCCAGTGCGCCAGAGTCGGACAGTTCGCGCAGACGTGCTTCACCGATCAAGGCCATTTGCAGCAGTTTGTAGAGAAACGCTGTGATGAGTTGCAGGGCGAGGATGAGCAGGGCGTCGTAACTGATGGCAGCCAGACGGCGGGGCAGGCGTGCAGGGGGGAAGTCGCCCTGTGGCCGGAGTACGTGTCGGGGCATCGGGCGGCTCTCGATCACGATGACTGTCGCGATTCACCTGCAAAAAAGCCTCTGACAGCGATGTCAGAGGCTTTCGGGTCTTGCTTAGGCTTCGGCCTGAACTTCGTCAGCCTGCATGCCTTTCTGACCTTGCACTGCGACGAAGGTGACTTTCTGGCCTTCTTTCAGGCTCTTGAAGCCGTTACCCTGAATCGCGCGGAAATGTACGAACAGATCCGGACCGCTTTCTGGAGTGATAAAACCAAAACCCTTTTCGTCGTTGAACCACTTGACGGTACCGCTCTGACGTGTAGACATTTGCTTATTTCCTTGACGCTTGAATTGATGACAGTCCCTTTCACATGAAAGAGTACTGGGGCTGGTTGCAGGAAGTAAGAAACGTAGAGCGGGATGTAGCAAACCTAGAGCTACTGCCCAGGTCCCGATTCAGCGACCTATGCAAACACAGTTCAGAAACTCTACGCCAAGTCTCGTTACAAAAACAAGCCCCCGCTTCGTACCCTGTTTGCAGGGGGTTGAAGCGTGCAGAGCACTGTTTCCCTGAATCAGTGCAGCGAATGTTTTACCGCATCTTTCTGCACTTCGTCGGTGCGTTTTCGAGCCATCCGAACGGTCGTTCGCACCCCCCGGAGGAGGGGCGCAAACAGTACTCCGCCTACTTTGTAAGTTGCTGTTTTTTTGACGCTGGCGTTCAGCCGCGGAAGTAACGCTGTGCAACAAAAGGCATTTTTGCCACAAGCATCGGGATCTTCTTGCCGCGCACCATTGCCCAGACGGGTGTGTCCAGAGCGGTATATGGGCTGTCGAGATAGGCCATGGCCAACGGGCCGCCCAGACTTGGACCGAAACCTCCGCTGCAAACGGTGCCAATCACATTGTCTTCTGCATCGACAATTTGGGTGCCCTCGCGCACAGGGGTGCGTTCCTGCGGCAAGAGGCCGACACGTTTTCTGTCCACTCCGGCCTGCTGCTGGGCGAAAATCTGCTCAGCGCCCGGGAAACCGCCAGCGCGAGCGCCGTCAGCACGGCGGACCCTGGAAATGGCCCACAGCAGACTGGCCTGAATGGGAGATGTATCAGTGTTCATGTCGTGACCATAGAGGCACAGACCGGCTTCCAGACGCAGCGAATCACGTGCGCCGAGGCCAATGGGGGCAACCTCGGGTTCTTCAAGAAGACGACGGGCAAGCGCTTCGGCCTTGCCGGACGGCACCGAGATTTCATAACCGTCCTCGCCGGTGTAACCCGAGCGACTGACGTAGCACGTCACATCCATCAGCGTGACCGTGGCGAACTGCATGAACGTCATGGTTGCCACTTCAGGTGCCAGCCGGGCCAGTACCGTCACCGCCGCAGGACCCTGCAGGGCGAGCAGGGCGCGTTCCTCGAACAGGGGTTCGATCTTGCAATGGCCGGCCAGATGGGTGCACAGGTGAGCGAGGTCCTGATTCTTGCAGGCGGCGTTGACCACCAGCATCAACTGATCGTTGCCCAGGTTGGCGACCATCAGGTCGTCGAGTATGCCGCCGGTTTCGTTGGTGAACATCGCGTAGCGCTGCATGCCGACCGGCAGGTCGACGATATCCACCGGGACCAGAGTTTCCAGCGCCTTGGCGGCATCGGCTCCGGTCAGGCGAATCTGCCCCATGTGCGAGACATCGAAAAGGCCAGCCTGAGCACGGGTGTGCAGGTGTTCCTTCATGACGCCTGCAGGGTATTGCACAGGCATGTCGTAACCGGCAAACGGCACCATCTTTGCGCCCAGTTCACGGTGCAAAGCGTGCAGCGGTGTAGTCAGCAGGGATTCTGTGGACATGTTCGATTCCTTGTAGAACGGGCCGTGCGGAACAACACTGCCCGTCAGTGCGGGCAGTGTTGCGGGCATGAGTGATCAGGCTTCCTGATAACTCTCGATGGACGGGCAGGCGCAGACCAGATTACGGTCGCCAAACACGTTGTCGACGCGGCCGACCGGTGGCCAGTACTTGTTCTCGATCAGCGAGGCAACCGGGTACACCGCCTGTTCACGGCTGTACGGATGCGTCCACTGACCGACGATTTCAGCTGCGGTGTGCGGAGCGTTTTTCAGCGGGTTGTCATCCTTGTCCAGCGTGCCGTTCTCCACCGCGCGGATCTCTTCGCGGATCTTGATCATGGCGTCGCAGAAACGGTCCAGTTCTTCTCGGGACTCGCTTTCGGTCGGCTCGATCATCAGCGTGCCGGCCACCGGGAAGGACATGGTCGGTGCGTGAAAGCCGAAGTCGATCAGGCGCTTGGCGACGTCATCGACGCTGATGCCACTGCTGTCCTTGATAGGACGCAGGTCCAGGATGCACTCGTGCGCGACCAGGCCGTTGCTGCCGGTGTAGAGCACCGGGTACTGGTCTTCCAGACGACGGGAGATGTAGTTGGCGTTGAGGATCGCCAGTTGCGAGGCGCGCTTGAGGCCTTCACCACCCATCATGCGGATGTACATCCAGGTGATCGGCAGGATGCTGGCGCTGCCGAACGGGGCTGCGCAAACCGCACCTTCCTTGCGCTCCATACGGGCGTGGCCCGGCATGAACGGCGCGAGGTGGGATTTGACACCGATAGGGCCAACCCCCGGACCGCCGCCGCCGTGCGGGATGCAGAAGGTCTTGTGCAGGTTCAGGTGCGAAACGTCGCCGCCGAACTTGCCCGGTGCGCACAGGCCGACCATGGCGTTCATGTTGGCGCCGTCGATGTACACCTGGCCGCCGTTGTCATGAACGATGCTGCAGATTTCGCGAATGCCTTCCTCGAACACGCCGTGGGTAGACGGGTAGGTGATCATCAACGCTGCCAACTGGTCGCGGTGTTGCAGGGCTTTGGCGCGCAGGTCTTCGATGTCCACGTTGCCGCGTGCGTCGCAAGCCGTTACCACCACGCGCATGCCTGCCATGTTGGCGGTGGCCGGGTTGGTGCCATGGGCCGAGGACGGGATCAGGCAAATATCGCGGTGTTCATCGCCGCGGCTCTGGTGATAAGCGCGAATCGCCAGCAGACCGGCGTATTCGCCCTGAGAACCGGCATTGGGCTGCAGCGAAATGGCGTCGTAGCCGGTCGCCGCGCAGAGCATGGCTTCCAGCTCGTCGGTCAGTTGCTGATAGCCCGCGCTCTGTTCGGCAGGTGCGAATGGATGCAGGTTGCCGAACTCGGCCCAGGTGATCGGAATCATCTCGCTGGCGGCGTTGAGTTTCATGGTGCACGAGCCCAGCGGGATCATGGTGCGATCCAGCGCCAGGTCCTTGTCGGCCAGCTTGCGCAGGTAGCGCATCAGCTCGGTTTCGGAGTGATAACGGTTGAACACCGGGTGGCTGAGGATCGCCGATTGGCGGGTCAGCGCTGCCGGAAGGCGCGACGGGACATTGGCCGACAGCTCGACGAAGTCCGGCTGAGTCTGGCCGTCAGCCGCGAAAACAGCCCACAACGTCGCAACGGCGGCCGGCGAGGTGGTTTCGTCGAACGAAAGGCCCAGATGCGAGTCGGTGATTTCGCGCAGGTTGATGTGCTGGGCACGGGCTGCGGTGTGCAGGGCAGCGGTTTTGCTGCCGGTGTTCACGGTCAGGCTGTCGAAGAAGTATTCCTGCTCGATGGTGTAGCCCAACTGCTTCAGACCTTCGGCAAAAATGGCGGTCAGATGATGCACACGATTGGCGATCTGCGTCAGGCCGCGCGGCCCGTGGTAAACGGCGTACATGCTGGCGATATTGGCCAGCAGCACTTGCGCGGTGCAGATGTTGCTGGTGGCTTTTTCGCGGCGGATATGTTGCTCGCGAGTTTGCATGGCCAGACGCAGTGCCTGCTTGCCATGTCGGTCAACCGACACGCCGACCAGGCGGCCCGGCATGTCGCGCTTGAAGGCATCGCGGGTCGAAAAGTAGGCGGCGTGCGGGCCGCCGAAGCCCAGCGGCACGCCGAAGCGTTGGGCAGTACCGATGGCCACGTCCGCGCCGAACTCGCCCGGAGGCGTCAGCAAGGTCAGGGCCAGCAGGTCAGCGGCAACAGCGACCAATGCGTGGGCGGCGTGGAAGCGCTCGACCAGTTCACGGTAGTCAAACACGTCGCCGTTACTGGCCGGGTATTGCAGCAGTGCTCCGAAGTAATCGCTCACATCGCCCAGTTCCGCTTCATCCGCCACGACAACGGTGATGCCCAACGGCTCGGCACGGGTGCGCAGCACATCCAGGGTCTGCGGATGGCAGTGGCTGGAGGCGAAGAACTGTGTGCTGCCTTTGTTCTTGCTCAGGCGTTTGCAGAAGGTCATGGCTTCGGCAGCAGCGGTGGCTTCGTCCAGCAGCGAGGCGTTGGCAATCGGCAGTCCGGTGAGGTCGCTGATCAGGGTCTGGAAGTTGAGCAGCGATTCCAGACGACCCTGGGAGATTTCCGGCTGATACGGCGTGTAGGCGGTGTACCAGGCCGGGTTTTCCAACAGGTTGCGCAGGATCGGCGCGGGCGTGTGGGTGTTGTAGTAGCCCTGACCAATATACGTCTTGAACAGTTGGTTTTTGCTGGCGATGGCTTTGATCGAGGCCAATGCGTCGGCTTCGCTTTGCCCGGCAGGCAGATTCAGCACGCTGGTGCCCTTGATACTTTCCGGGATCACGCTTTCGCTCAGCGCTTCGATGGAATCGAAACCCAGAGTCTGCAGCATGGCCTGCTCGTCGTCGGCGCGCGGACCGATGTGACGGGCGATGAATTCGTTGGCAGTGCTCAGTTGAATACGGTCAGTCATGGCTCGCTCCTCAGGCTTCGGCGTTGGCTTTGATCAGGCGGTCGTACGCATCCTGATTCAGCAGGCCGTGGATGGCGTTGGCATCTTGTGGAATGAAGCGAAAGAACCAGCCGGCGCCCAGGGCGTCCTCGTTGACCAGTTCCGGCGTGGCGTCCAGGGCCGAATTGACTTCGACGACTTCGCCGTCCAGCGGCATGTTGATGCTGCTTGCGGCTTTTACCGATTCCACGACCGACACTTCGGCGTGTTGAGTGTAGGCCTGCAGTTCCGGGAGCTGTACGAATACCACATCCCCAAGCGATTCCTGCGCGTAAGGCGTGATACCGACCGTGACACTGCCATCGGCTTCGGCACGCAGCCATTCGTGATCGACAGTGAAGCGCAACTCGCTCATAAAAACTCCTCGGGACAGATTCTCACGCTGGGCGCGACGTTATCCAGGAAGCAAAGCAATTTCGTTGCCAGTTTATTTTTATTTTTATAAATCAATGAGTTATATATTTAAGAATTGTGTCCACAGCGTGCGAGTGTAGCGAAATCGCTACAACCGCCGCGCCTCGGAAAAAATCCTGTCCGATCAAAGCCTTGATCGCATTGCGTCAGCCTGAAATGGAATGAAATCGTGACAGAGGAATGAAATCGTTACGCGTGTGTGTGGTTTATGTGCGCTTCAAGGGCTCAGTACAAGCGTTCTGCCTCGGGCGCATATTGCACAAACCTATTATTTTCAAAAGGTTACGAGAAATCATGCAGGAACCGATTTGTCAGCCGATCCGGCGCGCTGGCTGGATCGGCTGACACAGGAGCAGTATCACTTCGACGGACCGGAAGTGGCCGTAGCCACGGAGATATTGCCTGCTTCCCACTGGGATTCACGATCCCCCAGTGCTTTGGCGATGGCTTGCACCTGGGTGGAGGTCACTTCCGATGGAAGCGGGTCCAGACCGGCGCTGGCGAAGATCTGGCCGTAGGCATTACGCAGGTCGGCGTAAGCCAGGTCGCGGCGCAGGTCAGCCTGCAAGGTATTGAGCTCACCCTGAATCAGGTCCAGTTCACCAATGCCGTTGGCCTGGTAGCGGTTACGCAGCTGGCCTGCGATCTGGCCGTCGATACTCGACAACTGCTGGCTGGTCTTGAATTGACGCAAGGCTTCATTGTAATTGGCGTTCGCCACATACAACTGAGCCAACACCGCGATGGACATGGCCTGACGCCGGGCGGTCGCTACTTCCTCGCCTGCCTTGGCAACGTCGATGGCGGCAGGTGCAGTGAGTACGTTGAACAGGTTCCACGTCACCTTGACGCCCAGATCGGCCCATTTGTCGTTGACCAGAAACGAGTTGCTGTCGTAATGGCCGCCCGCCGAGAACTCCAGCCCCGGCAACATGCGCAGCATGGCCTTGCGGGTTTCCGCCGAACTGATGCGTGTCTGGTAATCCTGCTCGCGCAGTTCCGGGCGGCTGGCCAAGGCTTCTGTTTCAAGCCTCGCCATGTCGACTTTCAATTCCGGAATGGCGTAATCGTCCGGTGTCGCCAGGGTCAGGTTGCTGCCCAGCGGCAGGTTGATCAGCGTGGCCAGTTCGGTTTTGGCCAGAGACAACGCCTTGCGCTGTTCCTCGAGTTGACGGGTGGCCTGAATCAGCGAGCGTTGATAGGACAGTGCCTGCACCGGATCGCCGACGCGCTGATCGCTCATCTTCTGGCTGTTGGCCTGGGCGGTATCGACACGGGTCATCAGACTGTCGATCTGCTTGAGCAGACGTTCGGCGGCCACGGCGCGCCAGTAAGCCGAGCGCACATCCTGAACGATGGTGTTGACGACCTTGCGGCGGCGTTCCTGCACGATCAGACGCTGGTCGCCCTGTTGCTTGGCGCTTATATAACTGACGCCGAAGTCGAGTACGTTCCAGACCATGGTCAGGTCGGCCACGCGACGGCTGCGGTCCTGAGAGGTCGACGGCTCCAGGGACTGGGTGCCGGTCTGTACGCTTTCGCTGCTGGAAGCGCTGACGTTGCTGCGTCCGGCGTAACCGGCGGACAGCGCCATGCGTGGCAGCATGTCGAAGCTGGCAAGGTCCAGCTGGCGTTTGGCGAGGGCTTCTTCCATGATTTTCAGGCGAGCTTCAAGGTTGTATTTCACAGCCCTGGCCATGGCCTGATGCAAGGTCAACGCGCCATTGAGGGGCTCCTGATCCTTGTACATCAATTGCAAGTCGCTTTTGGCGCGTTGCTCGCTGACGCTGCGGTCGATCGGCTTGCTGGTGACAGCACAGCCACTTACGACCAGTGCCAACAGGCTGATGCTGAACAACTTCTGACTTCTTTTCATGCTCCTGACGCCCCTGACTACCGCATTCTTTTTATAAGCGCCGTTTTCACACGGCGCAAAACCCAACCTGTTATCAAGCCTGCGCTTCACTCACACCGACTTCCCCTAAAGCCCATGCCAGTTCACGCAATTTTTCCTGTTCGATATCGGTGATCTGTTGCAACTGCTGGCCTAGCGTCAACGCGCCGAAACCTGCACTGATGTTTTGCGACGAATCGCTCAGGCTGCGGCTGCTGGCACCTTCGAATGCACCGGTCGTCGAGGTGTCGCGCGAAAACAGCGTCGACAACGTACTGCTGCTGAAGACGTTGCCTTCTCCGCTGCTGAACCCGAGGAAACCCGATCCTGAACCGCCCACGCTGCCGGGCGTGAACACCTGGGCAATGAAGCTCGGTGCCAGGGCACGGTTGTTGATAAAGATGTTACCCACTGGCGGCAGGTCGCCGCCGGTCGTACGCTGCTCGAAGAGCGGTGCGAAGCTCAAGGGAGCGGCCAGCGCGCCTGTCGGATTGCCGAATACGGCAGGTTGCAACGGTACGTTTGGCGGTGTGTTCAGCGGCGCCGGAGTATCGACCCTGAATTGCGGATCACCTGCCTGGGAGAGCGTCGTGATTGCGTAATTGGACGAAACGGCTACGCCCGTGCCTGCGTTGCCCGCCAGATCTGTCACCGTGCCACTGTCCAGCACAATGAAATTGCTCGGATCGTTGGTGTTGGCGGTCGGCGTCAGCGTTGCGGTCCAGGTCGCACCGCCATTGCTGCTGGCCAGGTTCGACAAGGTGCCGTTGGCAACGCTGATGTCCGACAGCGTGAAGTTGGTGACCGGCTCGCTGAAAGCAAAGGTCACCAGCGATGTCTGACCTGTGGACAGGTTCGGGTTGGCGAGCGAGATGGTCGCCGAAGGACGCTGAGTGTCGACGGTGTAATTACTGGAAAGCGCGATCGCCGTGCCTGCGTTGCCCGCGAGGTCGTTGACGGTTCCGCTGTCCAGAACAATGAAATTGTTCGGTGCCGTGATGTTGGCGTTTGCTGTCAGTGTGGCGGTCCAGGTCAGGCCGTTGTCGGCACTGGTCAGGCCGGACAGCGTGCCGTTGCCGACGCTGATGTCAGACAGATCGAAACCGCTGACCGGCTCGCTGAAGGCAAAGGTCACCAGCGACGTCTGACCAATGGCCAGGCTTGGGTTGGCAACAGTGATGGACGCTGTAGGGCGAACGGTATCGACCGCGTAGTTGTTGGAGCTGCTCAGGCCGCTGCCCGCGTTACCGGCCAGATCGACCACGCGAGTGTTGTTCACCAGAACCAGGTTGGTGGTGTCGGTAATGTTGGCCGCCGGTGTCAGCGTTGCGGTCCAGGTGATGCCGCCGTCAGTGGTGCCGAGGCCGCTGAGTGTGGCGTTGTTGGTCAACATGTCGGACAGCGTGAAATCGCTGACCGCCTCACTGAACGTGATGGTCACCAGCGAGGTTTCGCCAATGGACAGCGCGTTGTCGGCGACCACGACGGTGGCCGTCGGACGCTGCGTGTCGATGGCGTAGTTGTTCGAGGACGTGACGCCACTGCCGATGTTGCCGGACGCATTGGCGAAGCCGGTGTTGTCCAGAGTGATCAGGTTGGTGGCATCGGTCACGCTGGCGGTCGGCGTCAGGATCGCGGTCCAGGTGACGCCGCCATCGTTGCTGTTGACCGCGCTCAAGGTACCGTTGGTCACTG
>NZ_JAFFZW010000014.1 GCF_017826695.1 Pseudomonas alliivorans | reverse complement strand
CTGACGCGCCATTTCGGCTACGACGACTGGGGCCAGCAGATCAGTGAAACCGGACCGGATGGAGTGGTCAGTTTCAATGTGACGAACCCTTTTGGCTGGACCACCGACCAGGGCTGGTACATGCCCGCGCGCAGTACCTGGCGACAATCACGACGTGACGATCCGCAACGACACGGCATGACCGAGACGCGATTGAACCTGTTCGGCAAGCCGGAAAGCGTCGAACGCTTCCTGGATGACAACGGCAGCCTTCTCCCTGATAAAAGACAGAGCCTGGGACGCCAGGTCTATCGCTACGACGGGCTGGGCCGTGCTGTAGAAGAAATCGATACGCTGGGTCACTCCAACCGCTATCGATACGATGCGTTCGATCGTCTTGTAGAAAACGTGCTGCCTGACGACACCGGTATTTTGCGCGAATACGCCGCTCACAGCGCCGGATCACTTGCCAGTCGACTAAGCATTCGCCGGCCCGGTCAGCTAAAACCCGATGTGGAAGCAGGCGAGCAATCATTCGATGGTCTGGGCCGGCTGACGCACCTCAAGGTCGGACCAAGAAACGAATACTATCGCTACGACGGCGGCCAGACGCTCGTCAGCGAGCGCATCACACCAGGCAAGCAATCAATCCACTACGCTTACACCCCAGGCTTGACCAGCGAACCGACCAGCACCGAGGCCGTAGACGAAAAAGCGACCTTCAGTTACGACTTCAAAAGTGCGTACATGACCTCGTCATCCAACAGCCAGGGCAAACGCCACTACGAATATGATGCTGCCGGAAATTTGAAAAGCGACATATGGGAAGCCAATAACACTAAATGGACCACTGAATACCTCAGCTCCCTGCAGGGTCGTTTATTGCAACGCAACGAGGTGAGCGGGTTGAAGACATTGCTGGGCCATGACGCGCTGGGGCGCACGGAAAGCATCAGCCAGCATCGCCTCAGGGCTGCACTGCACTACGATGCGCTGGGACGTATGCAGCGCATCGTGACCACCGACACCGACCGAAGGGTCAGCCTGCAAACCCGCCTGGAGTACGACGACTTCGACCGCGAAATATCGCGTACGCTGAGCCTTGACGGCCAACCTGACCGCACCCTGAGCCAGGTATGGCGAGTGGATGACCAGTTGCAAAGCCGACACCTGCAGGAGGCGGATACCAGCCTGCTGCTCGAGCAGTTTGCCTACGACAGCCGCGGGCGCCTGATCCTGCATACCTGCTTAGGCCTCAATCTGCCCCTCGATCGTTATGGTTATGAAATTGTCAGCCAGGGCTTTCGCTTCGATGCGCAGGACAACATCACATCGACCGTTACCCGGTTTGCTGATGGCACCATGAATCGAACCCAATACAGCTACAGTGCACAAGACACTTTTCAGCTGGTGCGGGTCAGCCACAGCCATCCTCGTTACAAACCACAAACGACTGACTTCAGCTATGACGACGACGGCAATCTGAAGAAAGATGAACTGGGGCAACAGTTGACCTACGACAGCCAGAGTCGGTTGCTGTCTGTGCACAGCGACAACGGCACCCCCCTGAATCAGTTTCACTATGACGGCCATAATCATCTGGTCGGCGTCATTGAAGGCGGTCAACCAGCCGCTCTGCGCTTCTATGCAGGCAACCGCCTGAGCGCCATGATTCAGGATCAGAGCACCGTCCAGTACCTGTATAGCGGCGACATGCCGCTTGGCCAACAAAAAGTCGATGCGCAGGCAGAGACTCGCCTGTTGATGACCAATGCCAGCAATACCGTGCTTGGAGAAAGCACCGAAGGGGCTCTGCGCCTGGCAACGTACAGCGCCTACGGTGAAGCCAGTGGCGATGAATTGCACTGCCAATTGGGTTTCAATGGGGAATTGCGCGACACAGTAAGCGATTGGTATCTGCTGGGCAGAGGTTACCGGGCCTACAATCCGGCGCTGATGCGCTTCCATAGCCCGGATGCCTTGAGCCCTTTCGGTAGCGGCGGGCTAAATCCGTACAGTTACTGCCTGGGCAATCCGATTGCCTTTCAAGACCCGACCGGGCACAGCGTCGGCAAACTGCCGTACCGTAACTTCGAACCCAACCGGACCGCGATTTTCACCAGCCTGCTGCTGACAGCGGCATTCACAGCGCTGGCGGTTACGACACTGGGCTCAACGGCACCGGTAATCGGATTGTCGCTCACCGGGATAGCCCTGGATATTGTCAGTACGGGTTTCCATGTTGCGGCATTCAGTCAGAGCGACCCGGAAAAGGCCCAGAAGCAGTTCGAGACCGGTAATGTATTTGCACAGACGGGCATGATCCTGGGTTTGGTATCCATAGCAAGTATGGCGAAAGGAGCAAGCAAGGGTACGCTGAAGGCAGCGGCAAGCGCTGAGGACTTGACAGGTTTGTCCAGAAGGGCAAGTAGCGCGGAGTCGGCAAGTAGCAGCTACTTCGACACTTATTGGGTAGAAGGCGGAGAAGAGATGATGAGCGGACTGAACTACATGGAAAACAGAAACCGTCTCTGGCTACGACGCGGATTTGGAAACAAGGTAAACATGAACACTCCGGTCGGTACAGGCTCTGCCAAATTTGCCGATCTCTTCGACGATGCCGGAGGGTACGTAAAAGGAGATCTTCAGATGGGTGATTACGAAACGCTGCAAAATCCACTGTTCGGCCGCCGCCATTCAGCGCCTGCTTCATTGGGCAGCAACACGCCTGCCAGTCCGCCGGCTTCTCCGGTCCCCCCTAAAGTCACACCGGTTCATCAGACGAGCTACATTGCAGCCGCTCAAAGGGCGCGTGGCATTTCACCGCATGATGCCAGCAAACTTCCTGCTATGTAACAACCTACATGGCAGCGGAAAACATCAGGACGAACTTCAGTCGCGACGCCCGGCGGTCATGCTTATCAGACGCTGACGACTGAAGTCACCTCACACACACTAAGGAAGATTCGCACACACGTACGGATTTCTCCTATATCTGCCTGATCTATTCACAACTAATCTGTGCGCCGCTTGTAGGACGATACTTACAAATATTTCGCAACAAACCTACCAGCATGGAAACATCAACTTACTTATAACCCTGTAAGCCGAACAGTTGTGCAGCTCGTTCAAAAGACAGAAGCATCAACTGCCTTTAAAGGAATATTCAATGAAACGCTCTTTGCTCGTACTGCCGTTAGCCGTGATTCTGAACACCGCGAGTATGTCGACGTTCGCCAACAGCGGCACGATCAACTTCACCGGCAGCATCACCTCCACCACTTGCCCGATCCAGATCATTGATCCCGTTACCGGCAATCCGACCGGTAGCCTGGTTAACATAGGTACCGTTTCGGCCAGCCAGTTCACCGTCGCCGGCCAGGAAGTCGGCAACCGCGGATTCGGCCTGCGCCTGATCCCCGGAGGTGGTTGCACTGTCAACGCAGGCGATACCGCAGCCGTAACGTTTACCGGCGTCAAGGACACCACCGGTGACTACTTCGCGTTCAAACCTGTCAACGGCCCAGCGTCCGGCGTCGTTGCCTCGATCCGTGACGACAAGGGCGCCCTGGTCGCCAACGGCAAGGCATCCCGCGATTTCGACCTGGACGTTACTGCGCCAACCGACATGATGTTCTATGTCGCACACCGCTCCACTTCCGCCACCGTCACTGCTGGCAGCACCGAAGCAGACGTACGCTTCACCATCGCCATCAACTGATCACCGCCCGCTCGCCGCGCCACCCGCGCTTGCGGAGGGACGGCGAGTCTCGCTCGATGAGCGTTATCGCAGATCCGCATCCTGCAACAGGTACACCCATGTCGCTCTCTACCTTGCTGCCAGTACGCCGCGCTTTGACGGTTTGCCTGGCCGTTTCATTGTTGGCCGGATATTTGCCCTTCGGCCATGCCGCACTTGTTGTCAGTGGCACACGTGTTGTCTTCCCAGGCGACAAGCGCAGCGTTTCGCTCATTGTCTCCAACCCGGGTGAAAGGACCTATGCAGTCCAGACCTGGGTAAATACTGTGGCAGACGACACCACAACTGCCGTGCCCTTTATCACCAGTCCGCCGTTGTTCAAACTTGAACCCGGCAAGGAACAACAGGTCAAGCTCAACGGCCTGCCAAACGATTTGCCAAGTGATCGGGAATCGCTTTTCTACTTCAATGTGCAGGAAATCCCCGAAGCGCAGAAGAGTGATCAGAACAATGCGCTCAACATCGCTTTGCGAACCCGTCTGAAGCTGTTCTATCGCCCTGCCGGGTTAAAGGGCAACCCGGTGGAATCTCTGCGGGAACTGCAATGGTCGGTTGACCGGGTCGGTGACAGGGCGCAACTAAGGGTCGACAACCCTACCCCTTTTCATATGTCCTTCATTCGCATCGATATCAAAGGCAACGGGCAATACCTGCGCCTCAACAGCCCGGCAATGGCAGCCCCCATGAGCAGCCAGACCTACGTGCTCAGTGGTATCGACCCCGCCGACGGACTGCAGGTCACTTTTGCCAACCTGAACGATTACGGCGGCATCACACCCGACCTGACGGCCAGGGTTCGGGTCAGTCCCTGATCACTCATCCGCTTCAGTCGCACAGCCAGGAATTCCTTCATGCTTTTTTTCACAGGACCGTCGTGTCTGACGGCCCACCTGCGCCTGACATTCATCTTGATCGTCAGCAGCAGCGCATGGCCGTGGCACGCCAACGTTCATGCCAGCGACTTCCAGTCAGGTTTCATGCGCCAGAACGGCACTGAGGGTGCTGCGGCTGCGACGTTGGCCCTTGCAAACCTGGACAACGAAGACAATATCGCGCCAGGCCGCTATCACGTGAGCATTCTGGTCAATCTGAACCACTTCGATGAGCGAGCCATTGAGTTTTTCCCGGCTGATGGACAGCAGCGCCTGATGCCATGCCTTTCCCGAGGCCTGCTGGAAGAGATCGGGGTTCGCCTGGCCAGTCTCGTCTCCCCAACGCCTGCAGGTGACGCTTGTATTGATCTCGCCACGTTGATTTCCGGAGCGGGAGTCAGCTTCGACAGCAGGAGGCTGACCCTGTCATTGTCTATCCCGCAAATCGCTCTGCGTCGTGACGTGGTTGGCTACGTCGACCCGGCTCGCTGGGACTCAGGCATCAACGCCGCTTTCGTCAACTATCAGGTATCGGCCCAACAGGGCTCCAGCCAATATGGCGGCAATCAAAACAGTGATGACCTGTACCTTAAAGGTGGTTTCAACCTGGACGGTTGGCGGTTTCGCAGCAGCCAGTCGTTGCGCCGGAACAATCAGGGACAGCGTGAATGGACGAGAGCCTATACCTACGTGCAACGCGATTTGCCGGGTACTCGGGCCAATGTAACGCTGGGTGAAACCTTCACCTCCGGAGAGGTATTCAGAAGTCTGCCGCTCAAAGGCATGGTGATTGCAACTGATATGGAGATGTTGCCGGATGTGCTGCAAGGCTACGCACCGGTGATTCGGGGTGTCGCCAACAGCCGTGCAAAACTTGAGGTCTTCAACAACGGCTACCCGCTCTACTCGACCTATGTCAGCGCTGGCCCCTATGAAATCGACGATCTGAGTCTGGGGGGCGGCAGCGGCGAACTGGAAGTGGTCCTGACCGAAGCCGACGGCCGCATCAGGCGTTTTACACAGCCTTACTCCACGCTTGGCAATCTCATGCGCGAAGGCGTCTGGCGCTATAGCGCCTCCTTGGGCCGGTACAACGCCACGGGCAACCTGGAGACCCCCTTGCTGATGCAAGGCAGTCTGGCCATCGGCACCGGGTGGGACTTCACATTGTATGGAGGCCTGCAAGGCAGCGAATTTTACCGTGCAGGCAATCTCGGCGTGGCGCGTGACCTTGGTGTACTGGGTGCTCTGGCTATCGATGTGACTCGCTCGACCGCCGATCTGGATGCCCCTGACACCACCAGCGTCTCCGGTCTGAGCTACGCCATAAAGTATGGCAAGGCCTTCGATACCGACACGACGTTGCGTTTCGCCGGCTACCGCTACTCCACCGAAGGTTATCGGGATTTTGATGAGTCCGTGCGTGAGCGCCGTCGGGATCGCTCATTTCGAGGCAGCCGACGCAGCCGACTGGAGGCAGCAGTGTTTCAGAACCTGGGCAGGACCAGCTCCTTGAGCCTGACCCTTTCACAGGAGGATTTCTGGAACAGCAGCTATCAGCAGCGCCAGTTTCAGCTCAACTTCAGCCACCATTACCAAGGCGTGAGCTACACGCTGTTCGCCTCGCAGTCGCTGAACGACGAGCGCTCGCGCAATGATCGACAGTTCGGCCTGAGCCTCTCCTTTCCGCTGGAACTGGGGCACTCGAACTTCGCAACCCTGGGCTATAACAACCAGAATGGTCAACATAGCCAGACAGCACGCCTGACTGGCAGCGCCCATGAAAACCGCCTGGGCTATAGCGCGTCCCTCAACAGGGATCAGAATCAGCGTCAATCGGCCTCACTGTCTGCCTCCTGGCAGGCGCCCTACGCCAGCCTCGGCGCGGGTATCAATCAGGGCAGCGATTATCGAAGCGCCTCGCTCAACGCCAGCGGCGCGGTACTGCTGCATGGCGAGGGAATCGAGCTGGGCCCTTACCTGAGCGATACCTCGGCACTGGTTGAAGTACCAGGCGTTGCCGATGTAGGCATCAGCAACGCTGCGGGGGTCAGCACCAATGCACAAGGTTTTGCACTTGTGCCTTACATGCGCCCCTACCGGGTCAACCGCGTGGCGCTGAAAACCGATGATCTGGGCCCGGATGTGGAGATCGACAACGGCGTGGCACAGGTGGTGCCGCGACGTGGCGCAGTGGTCAAAACCACGTTTGCAAACCGATCGATCAGCCGCATGATCCTGACGCTCCGTACTCGCAAGGGCCAGCCGCTACCGTTCGGTGCACAGGTCAGCGATGCGACAGGTCAAGTGCTCGCCGTCGTCGGCCAGGGGGGCCAGGTACTGCTGGCCATCGGCGAACAGCCACAGACGCTGGAGGTACGCTGGGGACAACAATCCGAACAGACCTGCCAAATCGATCTGAATCCTGGCTCGATGGAACAACGACAGGGCTATCGCCTGCAGACATTGACGTGCAGCCCATGATTCGAACTCGCAGGCCGGTCTTGTTCCGGCGCCTTACAGGACATCTTGCATGAAGTTTCCATCACAATTACGCAACGTCTCTCTTGTGTTGCTGGCAGGTTTCGAGATGCAACAGGCTCTGGCGCAGAGCACCTGCTGGGTCAGACCCGACAACGTACACACAATGACTTACCCGCTCGGTCTCGGCACCGTCTATGTGCCAAAGGATGCCAAAACCGGTAGCGTCATCGGTGTATTCGATCAACCTTTCTCGCTGACGTCCAATGAAGGCCGCTTCGTACAGTGTGAAAACGATGGTGCTCACACGCTGGCGTTCAACGCTGTGGCACAGGCACCCATCCATGCCGGGACGCTGCCGCCTGTCATGGGGGAGGACGTTAACGGAAAAGTATTCGAAACAGGCATCTCAGGAGTCGGCGCGATGATCAGACTCGGACACCCTTTTGACGGTGTGGCACCGGGCTCCTTCGTCCCGTTGACCCGACCGGTGGTGCCGTTCAACGCGTTACTGACTGCCGATGTCACCCTGCCCGTCAACCCGCTGACCGGCAGGGTCACGCTCATCAAGACCGGGCCGATTCTACCCGGACCACAGGTTGTGGACACTGCCTTGTTCTATGGCAGGTTCAGCCTGATTCCACGAACCATGGAATTTCAGCTCAGGGCAACGGTGATGCAGGCACAATGCGACTCCGCGGTAGTCAGTGACGATCCGGTCAAGCTGGGCGACTGGAGCAGCGCACACTTTACGGCTCCGGGAACAGGTACGACACCCGTCACGTTCAGTATTCGTCTGGGCAACTGCGAATCCGATCCGGGCGATGTCAACATCGCCTGGGCCAATATTCGACTCGATGGTGTCAGCGGCTCAGTACCGGTTCCCGGCGTGAGCGGGGCATTTTCCCTGACCAGCGACTCCACGGCCCAAGGAATCGCTGTGCAAATCATGCGCAGTGATGGAACGACGCCAATACCGCTGGGCCAGGATGTGCCGATGATCACGGTATCGCCAGGCAACACGGTGCTGGACATGAGCGCCCGCTATTACCAGATTGAGGATAAGACACAGGTCAGGCCTGGACTCGCCAAAGGGGCTCTGAACTTTACCGTCAGCTATCAATGACCGTATGGGATGTTCACTGCACCAGCGTCAGGTTCAGCGTCGGGAACAGTTCCTCGCTCGCCCCATTATCGAAGCTGACCTTGACCTCGACGGTCAGCGCACCCAATGGAATGGTTTGCAGGTCAGCTTTTTGCACGTCCACCGCCAGATAGCCAGTATCGATGTCGTGCTGAGTCACGGCGTAACGATCCAGTGCCGGCAGAGGCGAACCCGTGGATAGCAACGTGAGGCTGACCTGCTGGGCAACCGCCATAAACATCCAACGGCTCAGTCTGAACGTTGCATACCCATCCACATTGGCGAGGCTGAGCCGGCCGGATGAAATGCCCGGACGGGCACACTGGACTGTCGGCCAGCGCTCGCCTGCAAGCCTCTGCACGCTCAACTCATGATGATCCGACTCCACAACAGACCCGTTACCGCTTACCCGGTAATACACCGGGATGTTTCTGCCCATATGCGGGGGAACGTACTCCGGCGGTACACTGAATCGTTTGCCGGTCAGGTCCGCCGCCCTGGTTTGATACTCGCCATAGGTTCCAGGGGTGGACCATTGTACTTCGATCACATCGCCGGGCTTGAAGACTGCGGTATCGGGGATCACAACCGTCACGCCACCACGAGCACTATAAGGATCAAGGCGGCTGCTGATCGAGCTGCCGACAGCCTCTGCCACCGTGGGGCTGGGCAGCAGACGCGGAACCGGCTGAGCATTGATCGTAAGTTTGACCCGCTCTGAATAACTCGTCTCGTTTCCTGCCCGGTCGCGCAGTTGATAGAAGGCGAAACGCTCACCATCCCCCCGGTCAACGATCATGCGGCCCGGAAACACCAGCGACAGTGGCTGGCTTTCTCCGCGGGACAGCGTTCGGCTGCCTACCTCATCACCTGGCGACACGTGAGACTGATCGTCGCTCCAGTACCAGACGATGACATCCCCTGGCTTGAAATCCGTATAAACCGGGACTAGCGCTACTGCCTGATCTCCGTGATCAAGCAAATATTGCTCTGTGATGGTGTCCGTATCGAATGCCAATGGGCTGACGAAAGAGCCGATGACTGGCGGTGTCAGGTCGATGCTGACGGGCTGCGTGCCGGAGAAGTTAGTGTCACCATTGGGGGTTATCAATTCGTACCATACCTCATGAAGCCCCTGAACCAGGCGAATCACAGGTACTTCGAACAAAAGCTGGTCCGAGGGTATGACCGGGTACAGGTCACTGTCCCACTCACGCTCCTCAACCAGATGTTGAGTAAGGCCCGTCTTCCAGTACAGACGCAGGACGGTTTTAAAGCCTGAGATTGGAATATGCACCCAGGCGGGGATACTCACTGGCAAGGGACGGGTGACGGCGCTGGCAGGCAGCAGATCAGTTTCATCCCATTGGGGATCGTTGGGCAGCAATGCGGCCACTACTGGCGGGGGCAAGTTTTGTTGCGGGGATTGCTGAGCAGTCGTCATCATGAACTCTCCATCAACATGCCTCCTGGCCAGGAGTCATGACCGGTTAACTGCCATACATTCAATACCTCCATTGCCGATTTCGACACTCTCAGAATTGCGAGGTTGATAGAGAAAAAGGCCGTAATGGCCTTTTTCTTTCTTGCACTTACCAGTTATAACGCAGCCCGATATTGGCACCCCAGGGTTGTTCGATATGATTGCCTCGGCTGTAATCGAAATCGGCATGCACGTGCCACGCGTCCGAGAGGGACATGGCCATGCCTACGCCCAACTCGCCTCGAGAGCCTGATAAATCGTTATTGAATCGGTTGTCATTGACCTGTACTTCATTTTCGTCAATGAACTCATGAACCAGCGCGGCACGGATATAAGGCTGCACAATACGTCCATCACCCACATCGAAGTTACGCCCCGCGGTCCCGCCCAGTTTCGCCAGCAGCGAACCGGTCCGTTCGCCTTCGGCGCGCATGCCGCTGGACAACTCATAGTCCTTGCCGCCGACTACAAGACCGGATACTTGCCCGAAGGGTTCGATGAAGTAACCGTTGGCCAGACGGATGTGTCGACCGATCTCCAGAGACGCACCCACTCCATTATTGTCGTAGTCACTTGTGGCCTGCTGCCCGTCACTCATGGTGACATCAGCTTTGTTACGCAAATGATTGATCTTAACGACGCCGTCAAAGTAATAACCACTCTGTTCGTCCAGCCACGTCGCGTAGGCACCGGCATAGTAGCTGTCGACCGTGCCGGTAGTGCCGCGCTGCAGGTCGAGATCGGACTTGCTGTAGCCGGCCATGACACCCACCAGCCATTGCCCGTCACCCACTGGCAGCGGTGCGTCCGCCCCCAGGCTCAATCCACTCATGGATTGCCGATAGCCGACACCTGCGCTCTGCTCCACATCGTAGCGACTGCCGTAAGCTCGCATCCAGCCCCCGGCGTTACCGGGATGGCTTCGCAACTCGCCCATGCGTGTACGCAACGTCGTCATTTCACCGTACCAGATCGTCGGCGCGGCATTGAACAGAGCCAGCACCGAGCTTGTACCCGGGCTGATCGTCCTGGTAGCGGCATCCAGATACCAATCATTGCCTTCGCGCACCAGATCATAAGACCACGTGCCTTGATCGACAGGCCCGCCTAACAGGCTGAATTGCGCATCCCCATCACCGATATGCACCATGTGCAGGCTCGTATCGTTGAGCGGATCTTCTCCACTGGCGGTCACGGCCAGTTGATGATTGCCACTGGCCGTGCCGGAGACGTCGAGAAAATCGTTCTGGCCTCGAGCGAAATCCGCCTCCATGGCGAAGATGCCGCTGCCCGCAAGATTGTCTACCGACAGCTTGTAAAATGCACCTGGCTTACCGAATCGCACCGTCCCACCTGCCATCGCGAGATTTTCAACCTTGCCGTCGCCGGTCATGACCCACTGCGCATTACTGTTGACGGCAAGGCGCTCGACGTTTTGCAGGTTACCCGTCAGGGTGGCGGAATTCTGAAGCACCAGTTGGGCCGTGGCACCCTCCTCCACGATGACATTGCCGTTCAGTCGACTGTTGTCAACCGTCATGCTTGCAGCAGCACTGCCGGTGACCTCCAGCAAAACGTCTCCCGCCCCTTGAAGCGTCGATCCGTTGTTGACATGGATCTGCGCGGCCGTCGACGGCAGGCCGTAATCGCCCACCAAAATGGCAGCACCGGTCGTGCCCTGTACAGTTGCACCGTCGAGGATCAATGTGTTCGGGGTGGACAGATCGCTGCCTGGGTTAATAGCGACTCCGTTGCCGCCACTGATCGTACCGCCGTAGATGTTTGCCCGCCCGTTACCCATCTGCATACCCCAGGTACCGCCGCTGATCTGAGCGTTGCGAGCGGTGAACTCGCCGAACGTGCCGACCTGGACACCGATCACTCCCCCACTGATGACGCTGTTCTGGACAGTGGCGCTCGATCCACCGGGAACAGTGCTGATGCTACCCAGCGACAATCCTATCGTCGTGCCCGTGATCGTACTGCCGACGATACCGGCAGTGGCGTTCAATAAAGACACGCCTGCACCGGAGCCCGTGACACTGGAACCGTTAAGCACAAGACCTGAGCCCTGCTCGACAATGATATTAAGCGCACCGGCACCATTAGCCGTGAGAGTGGCACCGTTGAAAACACGGTAATCGGTTATCGGTGTGGTCCCATCGATGGTCCTGTCGAACCGTACACCTTCGGCAACGACCTGCTCACCGATCAGCAGAAAAGGAATTAGCGCCAGAGGTTTGAATGAGAATAATAAAAGCGAGCGACCGACAGGCGAGGAATGGTTCATCTAGGGCATCTCCAGACTACGAACTGCTGGTTCGCCTGTCGGCGAACCAGCGAATAACGAAAGGGCGTCAAGAGTAGATAGACACTCCTCCATCTTCTATCAGACAAGTCAACGTTTACCGTAGGAATCTTCCTACAACTAACGGGCGGTCTGAATATCGTTCTGTCGGGATTGCGCACTGCCTCAGTATTGTTCGCTATAACATTCAAGGAAATTCAGGCAAGGACGTTATATTACATGTCCCACTTGGATCACCCAGGTCCTGAATACCGACAACGGTATCGACGAATTGCGAAGTGACGATATTACTATTAATGGACAGTGTATAAATCAAATGAGCATATGCCCAACCATTAGTCGTTTCCAACTGGGCCGGCAGTATATATTTGCTATAAGGCTGCACAAACCATTCGATACCGTTTACGTCTGCATCTGCCCCAATGGTCAACTCCTGGCTCAATTCGGTTCCAGGGACATCCGTCGTCTGGTCTGCCTCTTTCAAGACCCAACTCACGGTAATTTTCTCTCCACCGATCAGGTATCTGGATGCAGGTACGCTCACCCGGTACCCGACCTCACCATCACTGGTACGCTTGCGCAACGAGTCGCAGTTGAGCAGCGAGATACTACCGACACTTGAAATATCCGGGAATGTCGCAGCGGCCAGGATAATTGGCACTGCGTCGACTTTTACCCACGTCTCGTGTGACCGCTGAGGATTGATAAATTCCACATGAGTGATCGTGTAATACACCGGCACGTCGCCCGGCCCACCGGCCTCGATTTCACTCCACCGGACCGTTACTGAAACTTCATCACCGAGGCTTTCAGTGCCGTCGAGCGTAACGGTCGCAGCCAACGCAACGCCATTCCAGTACACCGTGATGACTTCGTCAGCACGGGTAGGACTGTAGAGCTTAATGGTAGCGGTTGCGTCCTTGCCTTGATCGGCATCTATCAGGTGGTCAGGTGTCGCCGAGTCGCCCGTGACGACCACGGGATTCAGAGAGATGTTGACCGGATCCGGCTCATCCGGATTTACAGGCCCCGGGTAGGCAAGATTGACGTCTACCTCAATGCCGTCGGCACTGGGCAGGGGGAAAGGCGTCGTGCCGCGCAGCACCTCGTAGGTGACCGGCACAGTCATGTCATAAGGGGCGGAGACGGGAGCCGTGTACTCGCGCTTGAGGTGCTCCCAACTGACGACAACTTTAACCGGAAAAGGGTTATCCCCTTCCCCGATTCGTTTTGGTGTCAGCTTTGTTGCTCCCCATTTGACCACGACATCGTCATCGGGAATGTACTGATCAAACCCTGGAATCTCGACTGTCACGCCCAGCCGTGCATCCGCCAGGTCGATCAAACCGTCACTGGCCAGCGGAACAACAGGGGGTTTCAGGTTGGCAGGCAATGGCCCTCTCGCGACCGCAACGGTCCGCACACGAGAGGGTCTGCTGCGGTTTCCGGCCTTGTCGAACAGCTCATACGCCACATAGTGATCCCCTGATGGGTAGCGCTCCACCAGATTACGTGCCACCAAGACTCTCCGGTCTGCGGGTAGCAGTTGCGATACATCCGGGACGATCGGTTGATCGGGGGGCGGAACCTTGTCCGACCAGACAATCGCAATCGTTACAAACGCCTTCTTGTCTTCAACAAAATCCGGCACTGTCACGAACACGCCATTGTCGGCGTCAAGCACTGCGTCATCGACTGAGCCGGGGTCATCGATAGCGGGAGGATCGTCAGGACCGTAAGGCGGAGTGCGGTCCACAGTAATCGGCTGGTCCAGGGAGTATTCGATGTTGGCCGAGTTCCAGCCTTTTACACCGTACCTGAAATGGAACAGGCCTTCACTGCGTAGGAAGTGCCTTTGCTCAATGAATCGGTCCAACGGAAAGGTTTCAGTAATAGGAGTGGTGAAGGATTCACTCAAAAGTTCAATGTACTCGCTGGAACCGTCGGGTCGCCATTCAAAGTGCAAATCCTCCAACGCACCGGGCGGTGGATTTGTCTGTCGCCAGTCCTCCACCTTGATCGCGAGATTTCCCTTCAGTGCAGCAATGGGAAGCAGCCCGTCGGCATCTCCAGAAAAGGCATCGACGACGGTGACAGGGGGCAGTTGCATGCTCCTGTAGCTGTTTAATTCCCTCTGTTGCCTGATGTAGCGTTCTCGTACCTGCCTGGCATGCAGTGCATCATATTTGGGTTTTGAAGGCATGGTTGAATCTCCGGTCTGTGCATTGCATAGCCGCTAAGCGGGCCGTCGGCCATGCGGGGCGCGCCGCCCTGCCTGTCAGTGGACATCCAGAGTGAATCAGGCACCACTCCCGGATCTGCCAGCTTGACAACTCATCGCCCGGGGATTTCAGCCGTGACATGGAAAAATGTGTCTGAATTGATACAGTGAGGACATGCGCACGACATTCAGAATCGACACGCTTGCGCACCGCACACCAGACGCCCGAATCCAGCCATGGCAAGCGGCTCGTTCATGACAGGCAGCCAGCGAGACAGCAAACACTTATGCAAGCAATGACCGACAGTGCGGCCGATGATGGGGCCACTGAGCAGCGCTGGACCACCCGCGCCCTGATCGTCGATGACGACGTGGCGATCCGTGAACTGCTGTGTGATTACCTCACGCGCTTCAACATCCAGGCACGCGGCGTGACTGACGGCGCCCAGATGCGCCAGGCCCTGAGCGAGGAAAGCTTCGACGTAGTAGTGCTGGACCTGATGTTGCCCGGCGAAGACGGCCTGTCGCTGTGCCGCTGGCTGCGCAGCACCTCGGACATCCCGATCCTGATGCTGACCGCCCGCTGCGAACCCACCGATCGGATCATCGGCCTGGAACTGGGTGCGGATGACTACATGGCCAAGCCGTTCGAACCCCGCGAGTTGGTCGCGCGCATCCAGACCGTCCTGCGTCGGGTTCGCGATGAACGCAGCGATCAACGCAGCACGATTCGCTTCAACACCTGGCGCCTGAACAGCGTGCTGCGCCAGTTGACCGCGCCTGACGGCCTTGTGGTGCCACTGTCGAACGCCGAGTTTCGCCTGCTTCGGGTCTTCATCGAACGCCCGCATCGCGTGCTGAGCCGCGAGCAGTTGCTGGATGCCGCCCGTGGGCGCTCGATCGAGGCGTTTGATCGCAGCATCGACCTGCTGGTCTCGCGTCTGCGCCAGAAACTGGCTGACGACCCGAAGAACCCGCAACTGATCAAGACTGTACGCGGCGAAGGCTATCTGTTCGATGCCAGGGACCTGGGTTGATCCGCAGGTTCGATACGCTCTTTGCGCGGCTGTTCGGCGGCGCGCTATTGGCCATCCTGCTTGCGCATCTGCTGGCGTTCATATGGTTCATGAATTACGGCATGCACCCTATGCCGCCTCCGCCCATGGTCGAACCCTCTGCGCAACATGATCAAAGCCGTCCGGATAATCAGGGTGAACGACGCAGGCCGCCGAGGCCGCCCTTACTGGGCGGCCCGGTGGTCCCGCTGATCTTTCAATTCATCACCCTGATCATCGCCGCCTGGTACGGCGCCAAGGCGCTGAGCCGTCCCGTACAACGCTTGAGCGACGCCGCCGAACGCCTGAGCGAAAACCTTGACAGCCCGCCGCTGGAAATCTCCGGCCCGCGGGAAGCACGTCAGGCCGCGCAAACCTTCAACCTCATGCAGCACAAGCTGCGCGAGCAGATGCAGCAACGCGGGCGCATGCTCGCAGCGGTTTCTCATGACCTGCGCACCCCCTTGTCGCGGCTCAAGCTGCGTGTCGAACAGATTCAGGAACCCAGGCTGCACGGGCAAATGACCCAGGACCTCAATGACATGATCAACATGCTCGATGCGACCCTGGCATACCTTAACGAACACCGCAGGACCGAAATACTTCAGCAACTGGATCTACAGGCGCTGATCGAATCACAGGCCGAAAACGCCCAGGACAACGGCGACGATGTTCAATACGAGGGCCAGTGTAAACCGCTGAAGACCCAGCCCATGGCGCTGCGCTCATGCCTGCATAATCTGGTCGATAACGCCCTGCGCTATGCCGGCAGCGCCCGGATTGTGATCGAGGACAGTGCTGATGGGGTCAAGGTCTCGGTCATCGATCACGGCCCAGGCATTGCGCCGGAACTGCATGAGAGCGTATTCGAACCGTTCTACCGCCTGGAAGGCTCGCGCAACCGCAACTCAGGTGGCGTCGGCATGGGCATGACCATCGCCCGCGAAGCCGCACGACGCATCGGGGGCGAGCTGACACTTGAACAGACGCCCGGAGGCGGCCTGACAGCGGTGCTGCATTTGCCTCGTCCTTGAACAGCGGCTTATCGGCCTTGTTACACACCTCACCCTCCTCGACAAACGCTGCCTTGAGGCTGCATGCACCGGCACACCGTTGCCGGCCATCGTCATCTCAGGGCAGTGAGCACGATGATCAACGGCATCGGCAACGATGGATTTTCAGCTGAAAGCCCCAGGCCCTGGGCAAGATGATCGCCGCGCTGGGTGAGCGCTATGAAACCGAAGGCAGCAAGCCGGTCGGGCGGTATCTCGATACGGCGGCCTGAGAAACGAAGCCGCCGCCGGTGTCTACCGCGCGACGGGACCGTGATGCAGCGCAAGACATTGAATCAGCGTGGCGTGCGACCACGCTCACTGCCGACCCAATCCGTCAACAGGCTGTAAGCCACTGCCAGCAACGTCGGTCCGATAAACAGACCGATAAACCCGAACGCCAGCAGCCCGCCAAACACCCCCAGCAATACGATCACCAACGGCAAATTGCCGCCGCGGCTGATCAGGTATGGCTTGAGCACGTTGTCCACGCCACTGATGATGAACATGCCCCAGATGCCGAGGAACACGGCCATGCCATATTCGCCCTGCCACACCAGCCAAGCGGTGGCAGGCAGCCACACCAGGGGCGGGCCCATGGGGATCAGGCTGAACAGGAAGGTCAGAATGCCCAGCACCAGCGCGCCGGGAATGCCTGCGATGAGGAAACCGATCAGCGCCAGCACCGCCTGGGCAGCGGCCGTGCCGATCACACCGTTGACCACCCGTTGAACGGTACCGGCGACGAGATCCAGATAATACTGGGCGCGGTCGCCGATCAGGCGTTCCAGCAGGCTGAGCACGAAGGCTGCCAGACGCGGGCCGTCGCGGTAGAAGAAGAACGCGAAGACAATGCTCAGGGTCAGCTCGAGAATGCCGCCGCCGATCTGCGCACTGCGCGCCAGCAGCCAGTTGCCGACTTCGCCCAGATAGGGTTTGACCGTGGCCATGAACGCAGCGCCCTGCTGATCGATGGTGGTCCAGAAACCCACCAGCCGCTCACCCACGATAGGAATACCCGCCAGCCACGCGGGCGGATCAGGCAAGCCATCAACCTGTACATCCCTGACGAACGCCGTCGCGTCACGCACGTGATCGGCCAGGTTGAAACCCAGCCACACCAGTGGCGCTGCCACCAGTAACAGCCAGCACAGGCTCATGACCAGCGCCGCCAACGACTCGCGCCCCTTGAACCAGCGTGTCAGCAGGCGCATCAGCGGCCAGCTGGCAAAGGCCAGCACCGCGCCCCAGACCAGTGCCGACCAGAACGGGGCCATCACCCACAGGCAAGCGCCGAACAGGGCCAGCAGCAGGATCTGAACCAGTAGACGATCGTTGTTGAACATGAAGGGCCTGCAAGAGGAAATCGGAAGTGGCGAGCATAAAGACGAACACGGCTCGCGTCAGCTGTATTCGCCATGGACGGGAAACAGATCGTTAGCGAATCACCTCAATGGACAGACCTTTTTTATCGGTACTGCCGGTTTCCAGCCGTGCCGCACGCACGCCCTTGGCGATCAGCGCCTCGCGCCATGCAGCAGCGTTGGCTCCGGAAACGGTGGCTCGCAAGGTACTGTCAAGGTTGAGTCCGCGCGAGATCAGCGTCACCCAGACCTCCTGGGGTTCGCCACCTAGCCTTGGCAGATCGAGCTTGCCGGTGCTCTTGAGCTGACGCAGCAAGGTGGCCGAGGTGGGCAGGAGATCGCCCAGGGGTGCGGCTGACTCGAACTGCTCGACATGCAGATAGGCGCGACGATTGCCTCGCGTGATGCTGTAAAGCGCAACCAGCGTGTCGGTATTGGGCTCGGCAAGACGCAACAGCAAATAAGCCTGCCGGTCATCAGCACCATACAGTTTGGAGTTGCCGAACACCTCGTTGGCCCACAGGCTGCTCTCACCACAGTCACGGGCCTGACACCAGAACAGCAGCTCGGCACCCTGTTGTTGCAAGGCTTCGCGTGCGGCAGTGAAGGCATCGTCGGAAGCGTGTTCAGCAGGCAGTTGATAGGTGACCGAGGTCAGATTGCCTCGCGCACTGACCTGACCATCGAACCGCAACTGGCCGCTGATCTTGCGGATCGAGCCCATCGGATAGATGCGCTCGAGCTCGGCCCGTGGGCGATAGTCAACGATTTCCGAGCCAGTCAGACGCGGCAGAATCTGCAGGTCCTGACTGCCCGGCAGATCGGCAGCTCCGACCATGGCACTGAAGACCGTCGCAAGGAATGCAACGAATGGAACACTTGATACACGCATGAGTGCTCTCATTGGCAGGCGGACGAAAGTAAAGCGCGAGGGGCATTGCCGACAAGGCAATCTTGCAGAGTGGAGGATAGGTCCATCGTGGTTGGCTCCTGTTTCAACCTGCTCAGCGTCGGCAGTTGCCGACCGCAAGTCAAGAAGCAGCGAAGAAGCGATTGAAACAGCGTGCAACAGCGCACGCGCCCTCCTCATCATCCAGATGCAGATGATGGCCGCCCTGCAAGGTTTCGATGCCGAAAGGCAGACGTTCGATCACCTCGTGTTTTTTCGCCAACATGCCTTGCCGGGCGATGACCAGTTGCGTCGGACAGCGCACATTATTGATGAACGCCATCGCCTGCTCGTGCGTCAGACGCGTCGCAGAAGGCAGCGTCAGGCGGCTGTCGCTGCGCCAGGTGTACCCGCCCGGCACCGGCATCAGTCCGCGCTGCGCCAGCCACTCGGCGGCCTCGCGGCTGACCGCCACCACGCCCTTCATGCGCGCCTGAATGGCCCGGTCCTGATCCTGATAAACCGGCTTTTTCTTGCCGGGCAAAGCCAGTTGTGCCTGCAGCGCAGCGCCCATTCGTTCGGCGGCATCAGCCTCGCCGGTCAGCGGAATCAGGCCGTCGATCAACGCAAGCCGGGCAACCCGTTCAGGCAGCGCGCCGGCCAGCATGACCGAAATGATTGCCCCCAACGAATGCCCCAGCAGCGCGAAGCGCGACCAGCCCAACTGCTCGGCGACCTGTAAAACATCGAACACATAATCGGCCAGGGCATAGCTGGCACCCGCCGGCCGGTGATCGGAATGACCATGTCCGGCAAGGTCCAGCGCCACGATGCGCAGGCCTTCAAGCTTCGGGGCAAGCCGCGCAAAGCTGTTGGCGTTGTCGAGCCAGCCATGCAGCGCGATGACCGGCATGCCGTCTTCAGGACCAAACAGATGCGCCGCCAGCTCAATGTGCCCGAGGCTCAGCCGTACTTCCTCGACAGGACACTTCATGCAGAGGTTTTCCCGGCATGACGTCGTGCGCTGCGTTCATCCCAGCGCATGAACAGTGATTTGAGCAACTGTGCCGTTTCATCCGGCCGCTCCAGTGGAAACATGTGCCCTCCCGGCATCGACAGGTATTCGCCTTCACGCATGCGCCTGGCCAGATAGCCATGGTGCGGCATGATCACACGGCTGTGCTTGCCACGCACCATTGCCAGCGGCACCTTGAGATGCCGCGACGGAAGCGGGCTGGTGTGCGGAATGCTGCGATAAATGCTGATCTCGGTGGCCGGATCGAAGCGCAGGCGCAACTGCTCGCCATCCTGCTGCAGCCCGTGCTGCAGATAGGCGTCCAGGCATTCCGGATCGAACCGGCGAAACAGCGTCTTGCCGGAAAAATAGGCCCGGGCCGATTCCAGGTCGGCGAACGCCTCGCGACGCCCCAGTGTTCGACCCGCAGGCGTGATCCGGTCAATGAACCCCAGGCGCTTGGCTGCGCGGATGAATAACTGATCAGCCAGCCCCAGCACAGGCGAATCGAGCATCACCACCCCGTGGTAAAGCTCAGGGCAACGCAGGGCCGCATGCAAGTGCAACAACCCGCCCAGCGAATGCCCAACCCCCCACACCGGCCCGTCCTGGTCACGCAAATGATGGATCAGTTCATCGACCAGATTCAGCCAGTTGTCGTCGACAGGAAAACGCGGATCATGGGCATGCTGTTCCAGATGCGCGACCGTATATTGAGGTCCCAGCGCAGCGAACAGTTTGCCGTAGGTGGCCGAGGGGAAGCCGTTGGCGTGGGCGAAGAACACGGGCTGGGGCATGCCGATAGACTCAGGGACCGGACGAGTAGCCATTGTGCGCACCGGCCTTGAGCCACGACAACGATTGGAACTGCCATCAAAGGTGTCACTCCGGCCATCGCACCGCGTTAATGCCATGACCAGAGCAAGACGCTTTCACAGCTTCTCGGCAAATCAACCAAACGACGCGTTCATGTAAGCGATCTGAAACTCACAAGCCTGCATGACCAGCGCGCTGACGTCGGCAGAGGGTGCGGATTGGATTGTCTGTAGCCCAAACCGGAACAATGGGCGCCGCTTTGATCGCCAAGACTCGAATCAGCGAGCTGGCGGCTCCTGCCCGTGTGGCACCACCGCGACGGTCAGTCGCGAGATACAGCTCAATTTGCCTTCATCAGTCGTGATTCGAATGTCCCAGACATGGGTGGTGCGACCGAGGTGCACCGGTTTTACCACGCCTGTGACTCGTCCGGAACGCACGCCACGCAGATGGTTGGCGTTGACCTCGAGCCCTACGCAGAAAAATTTGTCCGGATCCACGACCAGATAGCTGGCCATCGAACCCAGTGACTCGGCGAGCACGACCGACGCCCCTCCGTGCAGCAGGCCGAAAGGCTGATGGGTACGCTGATCGACCACCATGCTGGCGGTCAGGGAGTCGTCCGTGAAGGCTTCGAAGCGGATATCCAGCACTTCGCCGATGGTGTTCTTCTGCGCCTTCATCAGGGCGTCGATATCAGGGGTGACACGCCATACACTCATGTTCAGTCCTTTTTATGGTGGGGTGACGCTGGTTTTCACACGGCGAGCGGCCAACTTGCGGGTCCGCTCAAACGTGACGAATGCTGTTGAGGTTCATGCCGCCCGCAAGCACATGCTCGCCTTCCAGCTCGGCAAGGCTGGCCGTACTCATCGGCTCGGCATGCTGATAACTGCCGTGGACCAGCAGCCCGATAAGAGCGCCGACCAAAGGCTGGTGGCTGACCAGCAGGACTTCGTCAACCGCGAGTGTCGCCAGATGGTCCAGAACCTCTCGCGGATCGCTGTCTGGTGTCAGCCAGGACACGGTCACGATCGCGTCATCGAAGCCGAGCGACCTGTGCACCAGTCCGGCCGTCTGCTGCGCGCGGACATAAGGGCTGGCAAGGATTTTCTGCAGTGGCTTGTCGGTCAGGTGGACAGCGCTCTTGAGCACTTCTTCGCGACCGTGAGCGGTCAGTTCTCGCTCGGCATCGCTGCGCGCCCTGGACTGGGCTTCACCGTGGCGCAGCACCCAGACCTTCATAGCTCAGGCTCCTCGTCGCGCACCGGATGCGGTGCCGGCGCAACACAATGCGCCGCTTCGCCCTCCGGAACGCGAGGCGTTGGCCAATCGGCGAACGGCCAGGGTTTCTGATCCGAATGAAAGGTGCCGAAACGGCCAATCTGGGCCAGGAACTGGCTGAGGCTGTCGCCAAAATTCATCAGGCTGCCGCTGGGTGCGCCGTAGATCAGGCGATAGCCCAATTGCACCAGCACCACGCCTGCCAACACCACTTCCGCGACCTGCCAGACAATGATGAACAGCAGCATCCAGAGGATGCGCAGCGCGATGGATTCGTTCTTCTGGGTATTCGACTCGTTCAAGATCCTTCTCCCGGCTGAGGTGGTTTCAATTGAAGCCCGTGATTGAAATGAAGTCGACGTCCGTCTTGGGCTCGGCGCGCATCAGCGCCTCGATCACCTGATTGAGCGTACGACCTTCGAAAAGGATGGCATGCAGGCCCGCGACCAACGGCATATAGACCTGAACTTCCTGGGCTTTGACCTTGAGCACCCTGAGGGTGTTCACCCCTTCTGCAACCTCGCCCAGACGCGTGACAGCCTCGTCCAGCGTCAGCCCCTGGCCCAGCGCGAACCCGACCTGATAATTGCGGCTCTTCGGCGACGAACAGGTGACGATCAGGTCGCCGACTCCGGCCAGCCCCAGAAAGGTCATTGGATTGGCACCCTGGGCCACCGCAAAGCGGGTCATCTCGGCCAGCGCGCGCGTGATCAGCATGCTTTTGGTGTTTTCCCCCATATCCAGTGCCACGGCCATGCCGGCGATGATCGCGTACACGTTCTTCAGCGCCCCGCCCAGTTCGACACCGAACCGGTCAGCGCTGGCATACACACGAAACGTACGACCATGCAGAACAGCCTGCACCTGCTGACACAGCGCCTCGTCTTCGCTGGCGACGACCGTGGCGGTCAACGCATGCTCGGCGATTTCCCGTGCCAGATTTGGTCCGGACAACACACCGATGCGCGCCTGTGGCACGATCTCTTCGAGGATCTGGCTCATCAGCTTGAAGGTCTGTGCTTCGATACCCTTGGTCAGGCTCACCAGCATCTTGCCGCTCAGGCATTCGACGTGAGGTGAAAGCACACTGCGCAGGGCGCTGGAGGGCAATGCGACGAAAATCAGCTCGCTGCCTTCAAGCGTTGCGGCCAGATCGGTGACAGGCTCCACTTCCGGCCGAACCTTGATGCCCTTGAGGTAGCGCGGGTTTTCACGATTGACGCGAATGGCCTCCGCCTGCTCGGGATCACGCATCCACTGGCGAACCTGATGACCGTTTTCGGCCAGAAGATTTGCGATGGCCGTGCCAAAGCTGCCGCCACCAAGAACCGCTACAGGCTGCTGCGTGGTCATAAATCAATCCATCCTGGGCCATTGATTGGCGATGTCGGCATTATACGGAGCGTTGCGTCATCGGCCAGCGTCAAACGCGCCAGAGCCTGTCAGCAAATAATAAGGTGTCTGGAAACTGCCGCCATCTCGGTTAACATGCGCGCACACTGCATGCATTATCGTGAACATCGCCTCTTGCGCAGCCAGACCGATGCCACTGATGCACTGAAACAAACCAGCGAGCGCACCGGCATGGATGCATCAATCGATTTTCAGGGACAGGCCCCTGCCAACCGGGGCTGGCGATGACGTTTCGTCACTGGGACATCAATACCCGCACGCAAATGATCAGCCTCGGCCCGGCGCTGCTTCTGACTGTCCTGCTGATTGGTTTCTTCACGTTCGTGCGCATTCAGGATCTGCGCCAGGAGCTCAATCACACCGGCCAGCTGATCGCCAACCAGTTGGCCCCTGCTGCCGAGCCAGGGCTGCTGGTCGGCGACACCGAAAGCCTCAAGGGCCTGATGCGCGCCACGCTGTCCATGCCCAGTGTTCGCTATGTAGAAATTCAGGACAGCTCCAACACCGTTCTGGTCTACATCGATCAACCACGGGAAAACGAGCACCAGACCCGTCAGATGGAAATTTTCCAGGCACCGGTGCGTGCCCAGCATCTGGTGGTGCAAAAGGCTCCTGCCACAGGCGCGCAAACCCCGACGACAGGCTCCAGACATTATCTGGGCCGGGTATTGGTCGGCATGTCCAGCGAGGCCTTCAACCGACGCCAGCAGGAGATCCTGCTCAAGGCCGGCATCCTGGCGCTGTGCGCACTGTTATTCACCTTTCTGCTGGCCAGACGTCTTGCGCTCAGCCTGTCGCGCCCGATCAGCCGTATGGGTGAAGCCCTGAAGGCCATTCAGCAAGGCGATTACCGAACGCCGCTGCCGGTCAGCGACGATGCCGAGCTTGGCGCGCTGGCGCGGCACATCAATAACCTGGCAGCGAATCTGGACAAGGCCAGTCTGGAGCAGCAGCGTTCCATGGCACAGCTTATCCAGACCCGTGAGGAAGCGGAACAGGCCAACCGTGCCAAATCCGACTTTCTGGCGATGATGAGCCACGAATTGCGCACCCCCATGAACGGTGTGCTGGGCATGCTGCAACTGTTGGAAACGACCCGCATGACCGACGAGCAGAGCGAATATGCTGCGCTCGCGACCGAGTCCACCGAGCATCTTTTGCGGGTCATCAACGACATTCTCGATTTCTCGCGCATCGAACGCGACGCGCTGCAAATGGAAGGCATTGCGTTCAATCTGGCCGAACTGGTCAACGCCTCGACCCAGGCCTTCAACCACAACGCACAGCAGCGCAACCTGCAGCTGAATCTGCACGTTCAGCCCGGTCTGGGATCGCTGACGGTCATTGGCGACCCGACGCGCATCCGGCAGATTCTGGTCAACCTGATCGGCAACGCGCTGAAGTTCACCGAAGAAGGCAGCGTCTGCATCAAGGCTGGCTGGAGCCTGATCGATGACGACCAGTTGCTGTTTGCCTGCACCGTTCAGGACAGCGGGATCGGCATTCATGCCGACATGCTGGAATCCATGTTCGACGCCTTTCAGCAGGCCGACAGCTCCATTTCCAGACGCTACGGCGGAACCGGTCTTGGGCTGCCGATCGCGCGCACGTTGGCCGAGCGCATGGGCGGCACCCTGCACGCACAGAGCGAAGAAGGCCAAGGCTCACTGTTCACCCTGCAGATCCCACTGCCGGTCTCACGGCAACTGCCCGTCGATAAGCGCCAGCCACTGTCGGCCCTGGACGCCTCGGGCAAGGAACGCAGTGTTCTGCTGGTCGAAGACAATCCGGTGAACCGTACCGTGGTCCAGGCGATGCTGCACAATCTGGGATGCCGGGTGGACATCGCCATTGATGGTGCCCAGGCCGTGACCATGGCCAGTGCAGGAGAATACGGTCTGATTCTGATGGACTGCCGACTGCCGGTCATGGACGGCTATGAAGCCACGCGTCGGATCAGGCAGCTGGAAGGTCTTGAGCAACTGCCGATTATCGCTTTGACGGCCAATGCACTGCAGGGTGATCGTGACGCCTGTTTACAGGCGGGCATGGACGACTACCTCGCAAAGCCATTCAAACACGCTGATTTACAGCAGGTTTTGCGGCGCTGGCTATTCTTTCGGACACCTGCGACTGGCGATAAATGTTAAATTGCGGCAGTCTTGACCTTCTGATCGACCCTTAACGGCGGTCGAATGACAAAATTCAGTGCACAGGTGTACTTTGATTTCTCCTGTCCTGTGACTTTCACTACAACGCAACAGTCTATGAGTAGGCTGCCGGACATAGTCCTGGCAAATTAGTCCGCCAGGACTGGCGTTTGGGCCAGTGGCGCCCCAACCTGCCGCACAAGATCATTGAGGAGCTCGCATGACCAAACAACACGCCTTTACCCGGGAAGACCTGCTGCGCTGCAGTCGTGGCGAGCTGTTCGGCCCAGGTAATGCGCAACTGCCCGCCCCCAATATGCTGATGGTTGACCGCATTACGCACATCAGCGAAGAAGGCGGCAAGTTCGGCAAGGGTGAGTTGGTCGCCGAACTCGATATCAATCCTGACCTGTGGTTCTTTGCCTGTCACTTCGAAGGCGACCCTGTAATGCCGGGCTGCCTGGGCCTTGACGCCATGTGGCAACTGGTCGGTTTCTATCTGGGCTGGCAAGGCAACCCCGGCCGCGGGCGTGCCCTGGGTTCGGGTGAAGTGAAGTTTTTCGGCCAGGTCCTCCCGACCGCCAAAAAAGTCACCTATAACATCCATATCAAACGCACCATGCGCGGCAAACTGGTCCTGGCAATCGCCGACGGTACCGTGAGCGTTGATGGTCGCGAAATCTACAGTGCCGAAGGTCTTCGTGTCGGCCTGTTCACTTCCACTGAAAATTTCTAAGGGTAATCGCATGCGCCGCGTCGTTATCACTGGTCTGGGTATTGTTTCCTGCTTGGGCAATGACAAAGACACCGTCACCGCTAACCTGCGTGCCAACCGCCCTGGCATCAAATTCCAGCCGGAATATGCCGAAATGGGTCTGCGTAGCCAGGTTGCCGGCTCCATCGACCTCAACCTCGAAGAACTGATCGATCGCAAGATTTTCCGTTTCGTCGGCCACGCGGCAGCCTATGCCTACCTGGCCATGAAAGACGCCATCGCTGACTCCGGCCTGACCGACGAGCAGGTGTCCAACGTGCGCACCGGCCTGATCGCTGGCAGCGGCGGCGCGTCGACGCTGAATCAGATGGAAGCGCTGGATATCCTGCGTGAAAAAGGCGTCAAGCGCGTCGGCCCTTACCGCGTCACGCGGACCATGGGCAGCACCGTTTCCGCCTGCCTGGCCACGCCCTTCAAGATCAAGGGTGTGAACTACTCCATCTCGTCCGCCTGCGCCACCAGCGCCCACTGCATCGGCAACGCTGTCGAGCAGATCCAGTTGGGCAAGCAGGACATCGTCTTCGCAGGCGGTGGCGAAGAAGAACACTGGAGCCAGTCGTTCCTGTTCGATGCAATGGGCGCGCTGTCGACCCAGTACAACGAGACGCCGGAGAAGGCTTCCCGCGCGTACGACGCCAAGCGTGACGGTTTCGTCATCGCAGGCGGCGGCGGCATGGTCGTGGTCGAGGAGCTGGAACACGCGCTGGCGCGCGGCGCGAAGATCTACGCGGAAATCGTCGGCTACGGCGCGACTTCCGATGGCTATGACATGGTCGCACCAAGCGGCGAAGGTGCCATCCGCTGCATGCAGATGGCACTGTCGACCGTTGAAGGCCCGATCGACTACCTGAACACCCATGGCACCTCGACCCCGGTCGGCGATGAAATGGAAATGAACGGAGTGCGTGCAGTCTTCGGCGACAAAGCCCCGGCGATCAGTTCCACCAAGAGCCTGTCAGGTCACTCGCTGGGCGCCGCTGGCGTTCACGAAGCGATCTACTGCCTGCTGATGATGGAAAACAAGTTCATCGCCGGCTCCGCCAACATCGACGAGCTGGACCCGAAAGTCGCTGACATGCCAATCCTGCTGGAAACACGGGAAAACGCAAAGCTCGATCGCGTCATGAGCAACAGCTTCGGCTTCGGCGGCACCAACGCCACGCTGGTTCTGCAGCGCTACCAAGCGTAAGCAAGAACCCGTGCAAGACAGAAAAGGCGCCTTTCGAGGCGCCTTTTCCGTTTTCGGACTGCGGTACGCAGCAGGCTGGATGAAAACACTTGTCGGGGCGGCTTGCCGCAGGAAATCGGTCATGCCGACCATGACGTTCTCCCCTCGCCCTGCCCGCGTTATGATTCCAGACACTCCCTGACCGACCATCGAGACCCGAACCATGCTCACCCTCACACCACGCGCCGAAACGGTGGAAGGCCAGCCGATTCTGCGTCCCCTGCCCTCCGCACGCTGCCGCAGCATCGGGCCATTCGTATTCTTCGACCACATGCTGGCGACGGATTACCCGCCAGGCACCGGCATGGATATCCGCCAGCACCCGCATATCGGCCTGTCGACGCTGACGTATCTGCTGGAAGGCGAACTGCAGCACAAGGACAGCCTGGGCAGCGACCAGTGCGTCAAGGCAGGAGATGTAAGCTGGATGACGTCAGGCGCAGCCATTGCTCATATCGAACGCACACCGGCCCCCTTGCGGGTGCGCGGCTCGCGCCTGCATGGCCTGCAGATCTGGCTCGCGTCACCTCGCGACCATGAACAAGGTCCAGGTCATTACAGCTATCACCCGGCACACAGCCTGCCGCAACGCGACAATATGGGCATTTTCATACGGATGCTGGCCGGTAGCGGCTTTGGACTGCAATCACCCGTACCGGTGCTCTCAGACACGCTGTACGCCGAATTGCGCCTGCAGACCGCCACAACCCTGGCGATCGAGCCGGAACATCAGGAGCGCGCGCTGTACGTTTTAGAGGGTGAAGCTGCACTGGACGGCACGCCGGTCTTGCCCTGCACGCTGGTCGTGCTGGAGCCGGGAACCACTGTCAATCTGTGCGCGGAAAGCGAATGCCATGCCGTTCTGATAGGCGGCGCAGCACTGGACGGGCCGCGTCGCATGAACTGGAATTTCGTTGCCAGCGATCCCGTACTGATCGAAAGCGCACGCCGTCGATGGGCAGAGGGCGACTGGCCGACCGTTCCGGGAGAAACGGGCCGGATCGAGCTGCCTTGATCCGGCCCTTGATGCTCTTATTTCTCGTTGAACACTTCGTTCAACAGATCGTGCATTGACTTGAAGGCGCGCGCAGCGACCTTGGCGTCGTACATCATCTTGCCCGGAACATTGGCGTGCGGATCGGTGAACGAATGGAAGGCGCCACCGTAGTTGTGCAACTGCCAGTCCACATTCGCCGCATTCATTTCGTCTTCGAACGCCAACTGCTGATCTTTGGGCACCATCGGATCCGATGCGCCGTTCAGGACCAGAACAGATCCCTTGATATTGCCGGCATCGGCAGGGTTTGGCGTGTCCAGCGTGCCATGGAAGGATATGGCTGCCTTGAGGTCTGCGCCGCTGCGTGCCAGCTCCAGTGAACAGCAGCCGCCGAAGCAGAAGCCGAACGTCGCGATACGTTTGGCGTCCAGTGACACACCTGCCTGACTCAGCAGCAGATCAAGACCGGCCTGCATGCGCTTGCGCAGCAATGCACGATCATCTTTCAGCGGCATCATCGCTGCGCCTGCTTCATCACCATTGGCCGGGCGAATTTTCTGACCATAAAGGTCGGCCAGCAGTACCACATAGCCCTGCTCAGCCACGGCCTTGGCGATGTCTTCGGCGCCTTCGCTGACACCCATCCAGTTGGGCGCCATCAGCAGACCCGGACGTGACGAGGTGGCGCTGGCGTCGTACACGAGACGACTTTCATAGGGCTGGCCATCAATCTGATGCACCACGGAACGGACAGTAATCTTGCTGCTCATCGCTGACTCCTGATCATTTGAGTTTCGAAAAAATACAGTGCGAAAGCACAAACAAAAAACCCGCCGAAGCGGGTTTTCTGTCATTCGGTCATCAAACCGACAGTTCTACCAACAGCTTGTTCAGACGGCGCACGTAAGCGGCCGGATCTTTGAGGCTGTCACCGGCAGCCAGTGCAGCCTGATCGAACAGGATGTGCGACAGGTCGCCAAAGCGCTCTTCGCTCTGCTCGGCGTCCAGTTTGCCGATCAGAGGGTGCGCCGGGTTGAACTCGAAGATCGGCTTGGAATCCGGAACCTTCTGACCACTGGCTTCCAGAATCTGACGCATCTGCAAGCCCATGTCCTGCTCGCCGATGGCCAGAATTGCAGGTGAATCGGTCAGACGATGCGACACACGCACTTCACTGACAGACTCGCCCAAGGCCGTCTTGATACGTTCGATCAAGCCTTCCTTGTCCTTGGCGATTTCCTCCTGAGCCTTCTTGTCCTCTTCGGAGTCAAGTTTGCCCAGATCCAGATCACCACGTGCCACATCGACGAAACCCTTGCCATCGAAATCGCTCAGGTAGCTCATCAGCCACTCGTCGATACGGTCGGTCAGCAGCAACACTTCAATGCCTTTCTTGCGGAAGACTTCCAGGTGCGGGCTGTTCTTGACCTGAGCGTAGGACTCGCCGGTCAGGTAGTAGATCTTGTCCTGACCTTCCTTGGCGCGAGCCAGGTACTCGGCCAGAGAAACGCTCTGCTCGCCACTCTCGTCGGAGGTGGAGGCGAAGCGCAGCAGGCCGGCGATCTTCTCCTTGTTGGCGAAGTCTTCTGCCGGGCCTTCCTTGAGGACCTGACCGAAATTCTTCCAGAAGCCCTTGTACTGCTCAGGCTCGTTCTTCGCCAGCTTTTCCAGCATGTCGAGGACGCGCTTGGTCAGCGCCGACTTCATGGAGTCGATGATCGGGTCTTTTTGCAGGATCTCGCGGGACACGTTCAACGACAGGTCATTGGAATCGACCACGCCCTTGATGAAGCGCATGTACAACGGCAGGAACGACTCGGCCTGATCCATGACAAACACGCGCTGCACATACAGCTTCAGGCCACGCGGCGCTTCGCGCTGATACAGGTCGAACGGAGCACGGGCCGGCACATACAGCAACGAGGTGTACTCCAGCTTGCCTTCGACCTTGTTGTGGCTCCAGCTCAGCGGGTTCTCATAGTCATGAGCGACGTGCTTGTAGAACTCCTGATATTCCTCGTCCTTCACGTCGGAACGGGAACGGGTCCACAGCGCGCTGGCGCGGTTGACGGTTTCCCACTCGAGCGCCGGCGCCTCTTCACCTTCTGCCGCCGGAGCCTGCTCTTTCGGCAGCTCGATAGGCAGAGCGATGTGGTCGGAATACTTCTTGATGATGTTGCGCAGACGGTAGCCATCAGCAAACTCGTCTTCGCCGTCCTTAAGGTGCAGGACGATGCGTGTTCCGCGCTCGGCCTTGTCCAGGGTCGCGACTTCGAACTCGCCCTCACCCTTGGACGACCAGTGCACACCTTCGCTGGCAGGCAGGCCCGCGCGGCGACTGAACACCTCAACCTGACTGGCGACAATGAATGCCGAGTAGAAACCGACGCCGAACTGACCGATCAGGTGCGAGTCCTTCTTCTGGTCGCCCGAAAGGTTTTTCATGAAATCAGCTGTACCGGATTTGGCGATGGTCCCCAGATGGGTGATCACATCGTCACGGCTCATACCAATGCCGTTGTCTTCAAGCGTCACGGTCTTCGCGTCCTTGTCGAAGCTCACGCGAATCTTCAGCTCAGCGCCGCCTTCCAGCAACTCAGGCTTGGACAGCGCCTCGAAACGCAATTTGTCGACCGCGTCAGACGCGTTCGAGATCAATTCGCGAAGGAAGATTTCCTTGTTGGAATACAGCGAATGGATCATGAGGTGAAGCAGTTGCTTTACCTCGGTCTGGAAGCCCAGGGTTTCCTTTTGAGTTTCCACACTCATGGTCATCAAACTCCGATCTGGATGGCATAAGCCGCCACGTGAGGCGTGAACCTGTGTGGCAGCGGGTAGTCATCAAAGTGGGGGCTGGACGAGGGATTTCAAGAGCGAAGTAATCAATCGGTGCATTCCGGTTGCCGGCCGGGCCATGAACTTCTTCGTCGCCCCGGATCGGCACGCAGATGAGTAATAGCATCGACTGCTGTCTGCGAGCTGTTTCAGATCGAGGCAACGTGAATAAAACAGTGGGATTAAATAATCTACCGAGTCGCCTGGAACTTAATTTACACGGGCATGCTCTTAGGCACGTGGATACTCAATAAGGAGAAATACCCCATGCGTAAATCTTTAGCCTATGCCTTGATGCTTTCTGCCACTCTGGGTCTTGCCGCCTGCGACAAAAAATCCGAGAACACTCAGCAAGATGCCAATAAAGCTGCCCAACAGTCCCAGGAGTCGATGGAGAAGGCTCAGGAAAAAGTGAACGACGCTGCCAAGGAAAGCCAGGAAGCCGCTCAGAAAAACGCTGAAGCCGCTCAACAGCGCGCGACCGAGAACGCCAACCAGGCTCCGGCCCCGGCGACTGAAGCTGCACCTGCAACCAAGTAAAGATATCGGCTTGCAGAACTACACATAATAAAGCCCGCTTAGGCGGGCTTTATTATTGCGCGTTTAGTTATATGACCGGCCTCATGCCAATGCTTCGCTGCGCTTGCCTTTTATTCTGTCGATAATAATGGCACCCGCCAGCGTTATAACCGATGGAATCAACCATGCCAGGCCCTGCTCACTCAACGGCAAGTTAGCCAGGACGTTCGGCAGGTATTCGGTAAACCCGGCACCTTTTATCGCATCGATCAGCCCGAAGATCAGCGACACCAGCATGACCGGAGCCACTACCCGTCCCTGACGCTGCCAGAAGTCCTTGCAGAAGCTCAACGCGACCAGAACGATGCAGGGCGGATAAATAGCGGTCAGCACCGGAATAGAGAACATGATCAGTTTGGTCAGGCCCAGATTCGACACCAGCAGCGAGAAGACAGCCAGCATCACCACCAGCGTCCTGTAGGACAGCGGCAAGACCTTGGCGAAATACTCGGCACAGGCGCAGGTCAGACCTACCGCCGTCACCAGACACGCCAGGGAAATCAGCACTGCCAGAAAGCTGCTGCCCAGCGAACCGAACGTATGTTGCACATAGGCATGCAACACCACTGCGCCATTGGTGGCGCCCGCAGCCACTGCATGGCTGCCGGAGCCCAGCCGGAACAGGCTGATGTACACCAGCGCCAGCCCTACACCGGCAATCAGTCCGGCGATGATCGCATAACGCGTGATCAGCCGTGGCGATTCGACACCCCGCGAGCGAATGGCGTTGACGATGACGATACCGAAGACCAGAGCCCCCAGCGTGTCCATGGTCAGGTAGCCATTGATGAAGCCCTGCGAGAACGGCGCCGCCGTATAAGCAGGCTCTGCGGTGCCGATGTCACCTGCTGGCAGCGCAAAGGCGGCGATACCCAGAATCGCGAGCGCGAGGATCTTCAATGGCGCGAGAAAGCGCCCTACCGTGTCCAGCAGGCGACCCGGATACAACGACACCCAGAACACCACCAGGAAATAGACCAGGCTATACAGGGCCAGCGCCATTGGGCTGTCACCGGTCAGAGGTGCAAGCCCGACCTCGAAAGAAACCGTGGCCGTGCGAGGTGTGGCGAACAAGGGGCCGACGGCGAGGTAGCACACCGCTGCCAGAATACCGCCCGCAACCTTGCCGATCGGGCTGCTCAGCGTATCCATCGCGCCGCCGACCCTGGCCAGGGCAATCACCGTCACTACCGGCAGACCTACGGCTGTCACCAGAAAGCCCAGCGCGGCGATCCATACATGAGGACCGGCCTGCAGACCCACGATAGGCGGGAAGATGATATTGCCTGCCCCGACGAACAGGGCGAACGTCATAAAACCAAGTGCCAGGATGTCCTGGCCTTTCAACACTTTCATTGCGAAGGACCACACAAAATCGAGATAAGGGAAATGACGTCACCCATGAATGAGGTGAACGCAGCCCGTCAGCGTAAGACGTGGCAGTACCTTGCGACGTGCCCCTTGTGAGGGCGACGCAAAAACGGGGCACAGGGTAGCGAACTCAGGCAACAAATGCACTATCACAGGGCAACCATCCGATATACGCCCTTTATCAGCGCGCCCCTGCATGACAGCGAATACCGACCTGCCCTGTGAAGCTTTATCAACGACCAGAACGCACAAAGGCCACCCGAAGGTGGCCTTTGCCGATTGCTCGAGAACGTAAGCGAGGCTTACTTCACCGGCCAACCGGTCAGCTCGGCCAGGGCCTTGCCGATGTCTGCCAGGGAACGAACGGTTTTGACGCCCGCGTCCTGCAGCGCAGCGAATTTCTCGTCTGCAGTACCTTTACCGCCGGAGATGATTGCGCCCGCATGGCCCATGCGCTTGCCCGGAGGAGCAGTCACACCCGCGATGTAGGAAACAACCGGCTTGGTCACGTGTGCCTTGATGTAGGCAGCCGCTTCTTCTTCAGCCGAACCGCCGATCTCACCGATCATGACGATCGCTTCGGTCTTCGGGTCTTCCTGGAACAGTTTCAGGATGTCGATGAAGTTGGAGCCCGGGATCGGGTCACCACCGATACCGACGCAGGTGGACTGACCGAAACCGGCGTCAGTGGTCTGCTTCACAGCTTCGTAGGTCAGGGTGCCGGAACGCGACACGATACCGACCTTGCCTGGCAAGTGAATGTGACCTGGCATGATGCCGATCTTGCACTCGCCCGGGGTGATGACACCTGGGCAGTTAGGGCCGATCAGGACCACACCCAGCTCGTCGCACTTGACCTTCGCTTCCAGCATGTCGATGGTCGGGATGCCTTCGGTGATGCAGACGATCAGCTTGATGCCGGCGAATGCAGCTTCCAGGATCGAATCCTTGCAGAAAGGAGCCGGAACGTAGATAACCGAAGCATCGGCACCCGTGGTGGCGACAGCTTCTGCAACAGTGTTGAACACCGGCAGGTTCAGGTGAGTAGTGCCACCCTTGCCTGGTGTCACGCCGCCAACCATTTTGGTGCCGTAGGCAATGGCTTGTTCGGAGTGGAAGGTACCCTGCGAACCAGTGAAGCCCTGGCAGATAACCTTGGTGTCTTTATTGATCAGGACGCTCATTATTTGCCCTCCGCAGCTTTGACGACTTGTTGAGCAGCGTCGGTCAGGCTGGTAGCCGCGATGATGTTCAAACCGCTTTCTGCCAGTACTTTAGCGCCCAGTTCAGCGTTGTTGCCTTCAAGACGAACAACAACCGGGATTTTCACGCCGACTTCTTTCACTGCACCGATGATGCCTTCGGCAATCATGTCGCAACGAACGATGCCGCCGAAGATGTTGACCAGTACTGCAGCGACGTTGGTGTCGGACAGGATGATCTTGAACGCTTCGGTAACGCGTTCCTTGGTAGCGCCGCCGCCAACATCAAGGAAGTTTGCAGGCTTGCCGCCATGCAGGTTGACGATGTCCATGGTACCCATGGCCAGACCGGCACCGTTGACCATGCAGCCGATGTTGCCTTCCAGCGCCACGTAGTTCAGTTCGAACTTGGCAGCGTGAGCTTCGCGCGGGTCATCCTGCGATGGATCGTGGAAAGCCTTCAGCTTTGGCTGACGGTACATGGCGTTGGCGTCGATGTTGATCTTGGCGTCCAGGCAATGCAGATCGCCGTCAGCCTTGATCACCAGCGGGTTCACTTCCAGCAGGGCCAGGTCGTGGTCCTGGAACAGCTTGGCCAGACCGGTGAAGATCTTGGCGAACTGAGTGACCTGCTTGCCTTCCAGACCCAGCTGGAATGCCAGATCGCGACCCTGGAATGGCTGAGCGCCAACCAGTGGATCAATCGTGGCCTTGAGAATCTTTTCAGGAGTGTCGTGAGCGATCTTCTCGATGTCCACACCACCTTCGGTGGAAGCCATGAACACGATACGACGGCTGGAACGGTCAACAACAGCGCCCAGGTACAGCTCTTTGGCGATATCGGTGCACGACTCGACCAGGATCTTGGTCACTGGCTGACCATTGGCGTCAGTCTGGTAAGTCACCAGACGCTTGCCCAGCCACTGCTGTGCGAACGCTGCAGCGTCTTCCTTGCTGCGAACCAGCTTTACGCCGCCCGCTTTACCGCGACCACCTGCGTGAACCTGGGCTTTGACGACCCACTCGGTTCCGCCGATCTTGTCGCAGGCTTCTGCTGCTGCTTCGGGGGTGTCTACTGCGTAGCCTTTGGATACTGGCAGGCCGTATTCAGCGAACAGCTGCTTACCCTGATACTCGTGAAGATTCATGCTTATTACCGTCTTCGTTTAGGTACTGCGCATTCGGTGCTGCACGTCAGCGTGCCGCACCACCTGTGACCGCTACTCCGGGTGGACTCCTGAACGGCCGTCGGGCCATCCTGAAGCCGCCTGAGAGGTCGAGTCCGATGCAGATTCCGCGGTGATTCCTGCTGGCAGGATTCACGACGGGCACTGCATCGTGGTTTCTTGTTGTCTCAGCGTTTCTTGCGGTTCTGGATGTGGATGGCACCGCCATTCACTGCCAGGGCCGCTTCGTGCAGCGCTTCGGACAGAGTCGGGTGCGAGAAGACCATCATGCCGAGGTCTTCGGCGCTGCTGCCGAACTCCATTGCGATAGCACCCTGCTGCACCAGTTCGGCAGCGCTGGGGCCAATCACGTGGACACCCAGAACGCGGTCGGTCTTGGCATCGGCGATGATCTTGACGAAGCCACCGGTATCGTTGGCGGCCATGGCGCGGCCACTGGCTGCGAACGGGAAGGAGCCGACGTTGACTTCAACGCCTTCAGCCTTCAGGGTCTGCTCGGTCTTGCCGACCCATGCGATTTCCGGGTGGGTGTAGATGACCGAAGGAACCAGATCGTAGTTCATCTGGGCCTTGTGGCCCTTGATGCGCTCGACGACCATGATGCCCTCTTCCGACGCTTTGTGCGCCAGCATCAGACCACGAACCACGTCGCCGATCGCATAAACGCCCGGAACGCTGGTGGTGCAGTGATCATCAACGAAAATGAAGCCGCGCTCGTCGATGTCGACGCCGCTGTCGGCGGCCAGCAGATCAGTCGTCACGGGACGACGGCCTACGGCAACGATCAAGCGGTCGAAAACGATCTTCTGTTCGCCGGAAGCGTCGGTGTAGGTGACTTCAACTTCCTCGCCGTTGACTTTCGAGCCGGTCACGCGAGCGCCAAGCTTGATGTCCAGACCCTGCTTGGTGAAGGTCTTCAGCGCTTCCTTGGAAACCGCCTCGTCAGCTGCCGGAATGAATTTTTCCAGCGCTTCCAGAACAGTCACCTGAGCGCCAAGGCGAGCCCAGACGGAACCCAGTTCCAGGCCGATCACGCCAGCGCCGATCACGCCCAGGCGTTTTGGCACTTGCTGGAATTCCAGTGCACCGGTGGAGTCGACGATGACTTTCTGATCGACCGGAGCCGGTGGAATGTCGATCGGACGCGAACCGGAAGCCAGGATCACGTGATCCGCCTCAATGATTTCGACCGTACCGTCAGCACCGGTCAGCTCGACCTTCTTGCCAGCCAGCAGCTTGCCGTGGCCTTGCAGAGTGGTGACGCCGTTGGCTTTGAACAGGCTGGCAACGCCGCCGGTCAGGCCTTTGACGATAGTCGACTTGCGACCGATCATGGCCGGCACATCCATGGACACTTCGGAAGTCGAAATACCGTGGACTGCAAAGCCGTTCTTGGCTTCGTAGAATTTCCAGGAGCTGTCCAGCAGTGCCTTGGACGGAATGCAACCCACGTTCAGGCAGGTACCGCCGAGGGCCAGTTTGCCCTCCTTGTCCTGATATTTCTCGATGCAGGCAGTCTTGAGACCAAGTTGCGCAGCCTTGATGGCGGCAACATAGCCGCCAGGGCCTGCGCCAATCACTACCACGTCGAATTTCTGGGACATAAAAAGATTCCTTTTTAGCTGCGAGCTTCAAGCTGCAAGCTGCAAGCCGCTCTGCCTTGCGGCGTCGCTGGCTTGCGACCAATTCATAAGATGCAACACATCAGCCTCGGGCTGCACACCGACCCGATCACTCAGGCCGACACGTGCACCCCTTGGCTGCTTCATCAGATATCCAGCAGAAGACGCGCTGGATCTTCCAGCAGGTTCTTGATGGTAACGAGGAAGGTTACAGCTTCTTTACCGTCGATCAAACGGTGATCGTACGACAGCGCCAGATACATCATCGGGCGGATCACGACCTGACCATTGACTGCCATGGGACGCTGCAGAATGTTGTGCATGCCCAGGATGGCTGCCTGCGGCGGGTTGACGATCGGTGTCGACATCATCGAACCGAAGGTACCGCCGTTGGTGATGGTGAAGGTGCCGCCAGTCATCTCGTCGATGGACAGCTTGCCGTCACGCGCCTTCTTGCCGAAGGTGGCGATGCCGCCTTCGATTTCAGCCAGGCTCATGTGCTCGGCGTTACGCAGAACCGGTACAACCAGACCACGGTCGCTGGAAACCGCAACGCCTACGTCAGCGTAGCCATGGTAGACGATGTCGGAACCGTCGATCGACGCGTTGACAGCCGGGAAGCGCTTCAGTGCTTCGGTAGCGGCCTTGACGAAGAACGACATGAAGCCCAGACGTACGCCGTTGTGGGACTTCTCGAACAGGTCCTTGTACTTCGAACGCAGCGCCATGACTTCAGTCATGTCCACTTCGTTGAACGTGGTCAGCATGGCCATGTTCGACTGGGCTTCAACCAGACGCTTGGCCACGGTTGCACGCACACGGGTCATCGGTACGCGCTTCTCGGTGCGGTCGCCAGCGGCAACGACAGGCGCAGCAACGGCAGCAGGCTTGGCAGCTGGAGCAGCGGCTGGAGCGGATTTCTTCGCTTCAATGGCGGCAACCAGGTCTTCCTTGGTGATACGGCCATCTTTACCGGTGCCTTTGACGCTGGCCAGGTTGATACCGCTTTCTTCAGCCAGCTTGCGTGCGGCTGGCGCAGCAATCGGATCTTCATCGTCAGCGGCAGATGCAGCAGGCGCCGATGCGGCAGGAGCAGCGGCGGCAGCAGGAGCAGGAGCAGCGGATGCAGTTGCACCGGCGTCCAGGGTCGCAATCAGTTCATTGGACAGGACAGTGTCGCCCTCGCCTTTAACGATCGATGCCAGCACGCCGTCAGCTTCAGCCAGAACTTCGAGGACAACCTTGTCAGTCTCGATGTCGACCAGCAGCTCGTCACGTTTTACCGCTTCGCCCGGTTGCTTGTGCCACTTGGAAATGGTGCCGTCGGCAACGGATTCCGGGAAAGAGGGGGCTTTGATCTCGATAGCCATTATCTGTAATTCCTTAATTCGGTTTCTAATGCTCGAAGGCGTTAAACAGTGAAGGCATCTTGCAGGAGTTTTTCCTGCTGCTCGGCGTGCATCGAAGCGTAGCCACAGGCTGGAGCGGCAGAAGCATCACGACCTGCATACTCGAGAACGAGCTCGCGCTTGTGGTTGCCCACACTGCGACGCAGATGATGCTGACTGCTGTACCAGGCGCCCTGGTTCATCGGCTCTTCCTGACACCAGACCACATGCTGCAGGTTGGTGTAAGGCGCGATCGTTTCCATCAGATCATCTTCAGGGAACGGATACAGCTGCTCGATACGAACGATGGCGATATCTTCACGGCCTTCGGCACGGCGTTTTTCCAGCAGGTCGTAATAGACTTTGCCGCTGCACAGCACCAGACGTGTGACCTTGGCCGGGTCGAGGGTATCGATTTCCGGAATGACAGTCTGGAACGAGCCTTCGGCCAGTTCTTCGAGCGTCGAAACCGCAAGCTTGTGGCGCAACAGCGACTTGGGCGTCAGCACAATCAGTGGCTTGCGCAACGGACGGATCACCTGACGGCGCAGCAAGTGGTAGATCTGGGCCGGCGTCGTCGGTACACACACCTGAATGTTGTGCTCGGCACACAGTTGCAGGTAGCGCTCAAGACGTGCGGAGGAGTGCTCCGGGCCCTGCCCTTCATAACCGTGAGGCAACAGCATGGTCAGACCGCACAGACGGCCCCACTTGTGTTCGCCGCTGGTGATGAACTGGTCGACAACCACCTGGGCACCGTTGGCGAAGTCGCCGAACTGGGCTTCCCAGATGACCAGCGCGTTAGGCTGGGTGGTCGAATAGCCGTACTCGAATGCCAGAACCGCCTCTTCCGACAGGAACGAGTCGTACAGGTCAAAACGAGGCTGACCGGCATACAGGTTCTGCAGAGGAATATAGGTGCCTGCGTCCTTCTGGTTGTGCAACACGGCGTGACGGTGCGAGAACGTACCGCGACCGATGTCCTGACCCGTCATGCGGATCGGATGACCTTCGAACGCCAGCGTGGCGTACGCCATGGTTTCGGCATAACCCCAGTTGATCGGCAAGCCACCGGCCTGCATCTTCTGGCGATCTTCGTAGATCTTCTGGACCTGACGCTGCACGACGAAGCCTTCCGGCAGCTCCATCAGCTTGGCGGACAGTTCCTGCAGGGTCTTGAGATCGAAACGGGTGTCGTGACGCGCAGTCCAGGCGTGACCCAGATACGGACGCCAGTCCACGAACAATTCCTTGTTCGGTTCCTTTACCAGGCTTTTCACAACGTGCAGACCATTGTCCAGCGCGCTGCGGTAGTCGTCGACCTTGGCCTGAACACGGGCCTCGTCGAGGATGCCGGTCTTGATCAGATGCTCGGCATACAACTCACGGGTGGTGCGCTGCTTGGTGATCTGCTGGTACATCAGAGGCTGGGTGCCGCTAGGCTCGTCAGCTTCGTTGTGACCGCGACGACGGTAGCAGACCAGATCGATGACGATGTCACGCTTGAACTGCATGCGGTAATCGATCGCCAACTGGGTCACGAACATCACAGCTTCAGGGTCATCGCCATTTACGTGGAGAATCGGTGCCTGAATCATCTTCGCAACGTCGGTGGCGTACTCGGTGGAACGCGAGTCCAGCGGGTTGCTGATGGTGAAGCCTACCTGGTTGTTGATGACGATGTGGATCGTGCCGCCCGTCTTGAAGCCGCGGGTCTGCGACATCTGGAAGGTTTCCATCACAACGCCCTGGCCTGCGAAGGCGGCGTCGCCGTGAAGGGAGATCGGCAGCACCTTGTCACCGTTCGGATCGTTGCGACGATCCTGACGCGCGCGCACCGAACCCTCGACCACCGGAGACACGATCTCCAGGTGAGACGGGTTGAATGCCATGGCAAGGTGAACTTCACCGCCTGCGGTCATGACGTTGGAAGAAAAGCCCTGGTGATACTTGACGTCACCGGAACCCAGTTCCACTTTCTTCTTGCCTTCGAACTCGTCGAACAGGTCGCGCGGGTTCTTGCCGAAGGTGTTGACCAGTACGTTCAGACGGCCACGGTGGGCCATGCCGATCACGACTTCCTTGGTGCCGTAGGAGCCGGAACGCTGAATCAGCTCGTCGAGCATCGGAATCAGGCTCTCGCCGCCTTCCAGGCCGAAACGCTTGGTGCCCGGGTATTTGGTGCCCAGGTATTTTTCGAGGCCTTCGGCAGCGGTTACGCGCTCGAGCAGATGGCTCTGGATGTCAGCCGAAAAGGCAGGACGACCGCGTACGCTTTCCAGACGCTGCATGAACCAGTTGCGCTGCTCGGAATCCACGATGTGCGTGAACTCGGAGCCGATGGTGCGACAATATGTCTGCTGCAACGCTTCGTGGATTTCGCGTAGGCTCGCTTCCTCTTTGCCGATGAACAAGTCGCCGGCGCGGAAAGTCGTATCCAGATCGGCATTGGTCAAGCCGTAATGATTGATCGACAGATCGGCGGGCGCAGGACGCTGCCACAGACCCAGCGGATCGAGCTGGGCAGCCTGATGGCCGCGCATACGATAAGCCTGGATCAGTCGCAGAACTTCAACCTGCTTCTTCTCGTGCTCGCTGCTCACACTGCCGGCGGACACCGGTTGAGCGCGGCGCTGGTTTTTGGCCAGCAACACGAAATGATCGCGAATGGTCGAGTGCGATACATCAGTGGCAGAGCTGCCATCAGCTGGCAACTTCTGAAAGTAGGTGCGCCATTCTTCTGGCACAGCGTTAGGGTCGTGCAGGTAAAGCTCATAGAGCTCTTCCACATAGGCAGCGTTACCACCGGATAGGTGGGCACTGTTCCACATGCGCTGCATCACGCTTTCTTGCATGCTTGGTCACCCTCGGTAAGGGGACACCACCGGCGAAGACACCAGAGCAATCCTGAAATAGTCGTGTGCAGCGACTGTATCAAGTCACCAGGGAATCACGCAGATAGTCCGGGTACCAGCCCGGATGCCCCTGCTGGTCTCATTTCTTCAAAATAAGAGCCGCAGCCTTGCGAGCTACTGCTCAGGTTAAAACCACGGCGCCGGTTGAAGCCTGCGCCGCAGCCATTTCAGTACAACGATGTTACAGGTAAAGCGATGAATCAGACGCCGTTCTGCAGAAGCATGTTGCGAACGTGACCGATAGCCTTCGTCGGGTTAAGGCCCTTCGGACAAACGTTGACGCAGTTCATGATTCCGCGGCAGCGGAACACGCTGAACGGATCGTCCAGTGAAGCCAGACGCTCACTGGTCCGGGTGTCACGGCTGTCAGCCAGGAAACGATAGGCTTGCAGCAATGCGGCCGGGCCCAGGAACTTGTCGGGGTTCCACCAGAAAGACGGGCAGGATGTCGAGCAGCAGGCGCACAGAATGCACTCGTACAGGCCATCGAGCTTTTCGCGCTCTTCCGGGGTCTGCAGACGTTCGATGGCCGGAGCCGGCGTGTCGTTCTGCAGGAATGGCTTCACCTTCTCGTACTGCTTGTAGAAGATGCTCATATCGACGACCAGGTCACGAATGACCGGCAGGCCCGGCAGCGGACGCACGATCAACTTACCCTTGGCAACCACGGCAGACACAGGCGTGATGCACGCCAGGCCATTCTTGCCGTTCATGTTCATGCCGTCGGAACCGCAGACGCCTTCACGGCACGAACGGCGGTACGAGAATCCTTGATCCTGTTCTTTGACCAGGGCCAGCACGTCCAGCACCATCAGGTCCTTACCACCGGTATCGACCTGAAATTCCTGCATGAACGGCGCAGCGTCCTGCTCAGGGTTGTAACGATAAACACTGACTTGCAACATATCGGTCACCCCTTAATAAGTCCGAATCTTAGGTTCAAAAGTCGGAACAGTTTTCGGCGAGAAGTTCACGGCACGCTTGGTCACGCGCTTGTCACCCGGGAAGTACAGGGTGTGGCACAGCCAGTTTTCGTCGTCGCGATCTTCAAAGTCTTCACGGGCGTGAGCGCCGCGGGACTCTTTACGATGCTCTGCGGCAATCGCTGTAGCTTCGGCGACTTCCAGCAGGTTTTGCAGTTCAAGCGCTTCGATACGGGCAGTGTTGAACGCCTGGCTCTTGTCGTTGATCTTGACGTTGGCGATACGACCACGCAGGTCGGCCAACTGGGCGATACCTTTCTGCATGTATTCGCCGGTACGGAATACACCGAAGTAGTTCTGCATGCAGCTTTGCAACTCTTTACGCAGCGAGGCAACGTCTTCGCCTTCGGTGCGTTCGTTCAGACCGGCAAGACGCGCCAGAGCGGCGTCGATGTCGGACTGGGAGGCACGGGTGTAGTCAACGCCTTCACGCAGGGCCTGCTCAAGGTGGATACCCGCAGCACGACCGAACACCACCAGGTCGAGCAACGAGTTGCCGCCCAGACGGTTGGCACCGTGAACCGACACACAAGCCACTTCGCCTACTGCGAACAGACCCGGAATGATCTGATCCGTTCCAGCGGCGTCCTGAGTGATCGCCTGACCGTGAATGTTGGTGGCAACGCCGCCCATCATGTAGTGGCAGGTCGGCACGACAGGAATAGGCGCGGTCGCCGGGTCAACGTGTGCGAAGGTCTTGGACAGCTCCATGATGCCTGGGAGACGGCTGTGCAGCACTTCCTCACCCAGGTGATCGAGCTTGAGCATCACGTGATCACCGTCAGGGCCACAACCGTTACCGGCAATGATTTCCTTGACCATGGAACGCGCAACGACGTCACGACCGGCAAGGTCTTTCGCGTTCGGAGCGTAACGCTCCATGAAACGCTCGCCATGCTTGTTGATCAGGTAACCGCCTTCACCACGGCAACCTTCGGTGACCAGTACACCTGCGCCAGCGATGCCGGTCGGGTGGAACTGCCACATCTCGATGTCCTGAACCGGCACACCGGCGCGCAGGGCCATGCCGATACCGTCACCCGTGTTGATCAGGGCGTTGGTGGTCGAGGAGTAGATACGGCCTGCACCGCCAGTGGCCAGTACAGTCGCGTTGGCGCGGATGTACGACGTTTCACCGGTTTCGATGCAGATGGCGATGATGCCGACGAACGCGCCGTCCTGGTTCTTCACCAGATCCACTGCGTAGTATTCGTTCAGGAATACGGTGCCGGCTTTCAGGTTGGCCTGGTACAGAGTGTGCAGCAGTGCGTGACCGGTACGGTCGGCAGCAGCGCAGGTACGTGCAGCCTGACCACCCTTGCCGAAGTCCTTGGACTGACCACCGAACGGACGCTGGTAGATACGGCCCTGCTCGGTGCGGGAGAACGGCAGGCCCATGTGCTCGAGCTCGAAGACCGCTTCCGGGCCTACGGAACACATGTACTCGATCGCGTCCTGGTCACCGATGTAATCGGAACCCTTGACGGTATCGTACATGTGCCAGCGCCAGTCATCGTTCGGATCGGCCGAAGCGATTGCGCAGGTGATGCCACCCTGGGCGGACACAGTGTGCGAGCGGGTCGGGAAGACCTTGGTGACCACGGCAGTCTTGTGACCACCCTGAGCGAGCTGCAGCGCAGCGCGCATGCCCGCACCGCCACCACCAATGATGATGGCGTCGAAAGAAAGCGTATTTGTGTTAGCCATGGATCAGATACCCCAAAGAATCTGCACACCCCAGACGAAGTAGGCGAACATCAGAACGCCGCATACCGCCTGAAACAGGAAACGTACTGCAGTCGCGGACTTGCCCAGCGCCATCGGCGTCAGGTAGTCGGTCGCGATGGTCCACATGCCGACCCAGGCGTGAGCGCCGAGGGCAACGAGGGCCAGCAGACTGAAGATGCGCATCCAGTTGTTGGCGAACAGATCATGCCATTGGGCGTAGCTCAGACCCGGGTGAAAGACCATGTATCCGATCAGGAAGATGAAATAAGCCGCGAGCACGACCGCAGAAACACGCTGCGCCATCCAGTCATAGAGGCCCGAACGTGAAAGGTTGGTGACGTTGGTTACCATATCCATACTCCTGCCAGAAGAATCAGTACCACGGAAACCGCGATAACGATTTTGGAGCCCAGCTTGCCGCCTTCCAGCGTCTCGCCCACTCCCGTGTCCATGATCAGGTGACGGATACCGGCCACCAGGTGATACAGCAGGGCAGACAGCAGCCCCCAGATGACAAGCTTGGCCAGCGGGCTGGTCAGACACGCTTTTACTTCACCGAAGCCCTCTTCGGATGCCAGCGACTTGTCCATTGCATACAGCATGATTGCAATACCGACAAAGAGGATGACACCGGAGATACGGTGAAGGATGGACGTGTAAGCAGTGACTGGGAGCTTGATGGTCCTTAGGTCTAGATTTACAGGTCGTTGGCTATTCACGGCTTTTTTCACACTGAAGAGCCCCTAACAATCAGGGCAAGTTGTTGGGAAGTGCACTGGTCAGGTACCCACCACCCAGGAAGTGACGACCCCCTTCGAACAGGCCCAAAAGCCCCCGGCGGTCGGACGCCGAGTATAGACAGTTAGGTTACTAATGACAACGCACAGACTTACCGCCAATAGCGGATTGCGCTCGTCACGCAAAAGGCGTAAACGGCAGTAAACAGGCCGGAAAAAATATGCAGCAAGGCCTTCTGGAACGCGACTTTAGCCAAATTGACTTTAGAATTTATCTCACTATAGTGATGCGGGCCCTGCGTGGGGGGCCTGTCTGATGATTTGAAGCATAAATAGGAGGCCACATGGCTGACAAAAAAGCGCAGTTGATCATCGAGGGCGCTGCCCCCGTCGAGCTGCCAATTCTGACCGGTACAGTGGGTCCGGACGTGATCGACGTACGCGGTCTCACCGCCACCGGCCGCTTCACATTCGACCCGGGCTTCATGTCGACCGCCTCTTGCGAGTCGAAGATCACCTACATCGATGGTGACAACGGAATCCTGCTGCACCGCGGCTACCCTATCGAACAACTGGCCCAGCACTCCGATTATCTGGAGACCTGCTACCTGCTGCTCAACGGCGAACTGCCAACCGCCGAGCAGAAAGCCCAGTTCGTCGCCGTGGTCAAGAACCACACGATGGTCCACGAACAGCTCAAGACCTTTTTCAACGGCTTCCGTCGCGACGCCCACCCGATGGCCGTCATGTGTGGCGTGGTCGGTGCCCTTTCAGCGTTCTACCACGACTCGCTGGACATCAATAATCCGCAGCATCGCGAGATTTCCGCCGTGCGCCTGGTCGCCAAGATGCCGACCCTGGCAGCCATGGTCTACAAGTACTCCATGGGTCAGCCCATGATGTACCCGCGCAATGACCTCAGCTACGCCGAAAACTTCCTGCACATGATGTTCAACACCCCGTGCGAGATCAAACCGATCAGCCCGGTACTGGCCAAGGCGATGGACAAGATCTTCATCCTTCACGCCGATCACGAACAGAACGCCTCGACGTCCACAGTGCGTATGGCGGGCTCTTCGGGTGCCAACCCGTTCGCCTGTATCGCCGCAGGCATCGCGGCACTCTGGGGCCCTGCTCACGGCGGCGCCAACGAAGCCGTACTGACCATGCTCGATGAAATCGGCGATGTTTCGAACATCGACACCTTCATCGCCAAGGCCAAGGACAAGAACGATCCGTTCAAGCTCATGGGCTTCGGCCACCGCGTCTACAAGAACCGCGACCCGCGTGCGACCGTGATGAAGCAGACCTGCGACGAAGTCCTGAAGGAACTGGGCATCACCAACGATCCTCAGCTCGAACTGGCCATGCGTCTCGAAGAGATCGCCCTGACCGATCCGTACTTCATCGAGCGCTCGCTGTATCCAAACGTCGACTTCTACTCGGGCATCATCCTGAAAGCGATCGGCATTCCAACCAGCATGTTCACCGTGATCTTCGCACTTGCGCGGACCGTCGGATGGATCTCGCACTGGAAGGAAATGCTCTCGAGCCCTTACAAGATCGGCCGCCCACGCCAGCTGTATACCGGCAACGTGCAGCGCGACATCGTCGAGCTCAAAGACCGCAAGTAAGCCGCACCGCAAAACGAAAAAGGGCTGCCAATGGCAGCCCTTTTCAGTTATTGCATCAAGACCGCAACATCACTTCGATTGCGCAGCCCTCTCCCGCAACGCTTTCAAGGTATTGAACGGCGCATCGACAACGAACTTGTTGGCCAGCATGGACGGTACGCTGCCGCCGGGCTCGGTGTGCACCTGATACGTCACCTCGGTCTGATTCGGCCCCTTGGGCACCAGCTTCCAGAAACCCTCAACCTCAGCCACACGTACATAGCCCTTTTCTTCAGGGATGTAGTCGGGCTGCTCCTGAATATTCCGGGTCAGACTGCCATCGGCACCCTCCTGCGTGGTAATCAGCAGCACCGAGTCGCGGGGTGTAACGGGCCAGGGCGTATTGAATCGCGTATAGGTCCAGGCCTTGTTGCCTTCATGCTTGAGCACCTTCTGTGACTGACACTCATGGATCCAGGCACAGGCGCCCGCCACATCCTCCTGTAGCGCACGCAACCTGCTCACACTGGCGTTGATGGTCGTCACCCCACGATAAGCCTTGTACTTGGAGCCCGGCACATCACTGAGTGAAACCTTGATGCCATCTTCGTCCTTGGCAACCTGCCAGTCTTCAGCCTGAACGGCGCCCACCAGCATTACAGTCAAGCCACACGTTACAGCCATGCGATATAGCGGACCCATTGTCTTATTCCTTATTGTTTAGATGCCGACGAAACCATGATGCAGACAGCTGATTCAGGCGACTGAAGTCATTTTTTCCCACCAGCCGATCAGACGTATCGCGTCTGCCTGATCGACGCCACATACATCTTCGGCAGCCTTGAACTGACTGCAGACCGCTGGCCGTTCAGGGCGACCGAACAGCCCGCAGAGAGACTGGATGGAAAGATGAAGACAGCGCTCCCCCGCCGGCTTGCCGTTCGGCATACCCGGTATGGGAGACGTGATGGAAGGCGCGATGCAGCACGCACCGCAACCCGAGCGGCAGTCCATGACGCGAACCCTTGCTGAATGATTGAAAGAAACAGGATAGTACTCATCAATACGCACGCTTGAAAACGGCGTTCCGGACGATGATGAGACCTTACTGGTGGAATTTGAAGTCCAGCGCTGCACCTTCGACGTCGCGACGATTGTCGTTGCGCATCTGCAGCTGCATTTCGTTGGACAACAATCGACCGTTCAACTCGAATGGACCCGAGTCCGAAGGCGAGTCTTTGCTGCCGAACATCTGCGGCAATATGGGCTTTCGCTTGGCCGTGATGACATTGGCGGGTGGATCGAGCGCCTTGACCATCTCGGGTGGCAGACTCAGGTCCAGCTTCGGCCGATTGAGCCGCACATCCTTGGCCTTGACCTCTTTGCCAGCCTTGGCGGCCACCTCACGCTTACCCGTTGCAGGCTTTGTGGTTACCGCCTTGCCAGTCGATCGTGCCGGGGCAGCCACTTCGTGGATTGGCCTGGGTGCCACGGGCTGAGAGGCTTCCTTGCCGGCCACCACAGGTTTCACCGGGATATTGGGCATAAGCTCATGCGTGGTGACGGGGGCCTTGTCGGATGCCGAGTCGGTGACCACGGACTCGCGCGGCGAATCGACCGTGGAACGCGCCTCGGCAGCCACAGGAGCCTGCACGGCGGCAGGCGCACCGCTTTCGGTCTTTGGTTTGGGCACCGGCGCTTCCCGAGCATCACACGCGCCCAGTAAAACGATGACGGACAGCCCCAGACAGCGAAACATATTCATAGGCAAAAATCAGACAAGACAGTGGCAAAGCCGAAAGAGCTACATGCTGTGCCTTTGAGGCATACATGACAAGCCAAGAGTTCCGAACAATTGACGAAAATCAGTTGACGCTCAGTAGGCTGGCGACACTTCCTGACACAACTGTTTCGCCAACATCCCCAATGTCATCAACGCGCGCTCGGCTTCCCTGTTCCAGGGCATGCCGCAGTTAAGGCGAATACAGTGGTTGAATTGCTCGGTGTTACTGAAAATAAGCCCTGGCGCAATACTGATGCCCTGTTCAAGCGCCCTGACATGAAGTTCCTGAGTATTGACCCGGCCAGGCAGACTGACCCAGAGAATAAAACCACCTGCCGGCCTGCTCATCTGCGTGCCTTCAGGGAACGACTGCTGAACAGCGAGCTGATAGGCACTCAGATTCTTGCGGTATTCCAGCCGAATGAACCGCAGATGTCGGTCATAGCCGCCATTCTCGAGGTAAGCGGCGATCGCCATCTGCGTCACACTGCAGGCCGAATGGGTGCTGAAGGTCTGCAAACGCTGGATTTCGGCCTGATACTTGCCAGCAATGATCCAGCCAATGCGCACGCCCGGTGAAAGCGTCTTGGAAAAGCTGGAGCAATAAATCACCCGGCCCAGCCGATCAAACGCCTTGAGGGCCTTGGTCCGCCCCACCTCGAACATCAGCTCGCCGTAGACGTCATCCTCGACGACCTGAATGTCGAAATCAGAGGCCAGTCGCAAAAGATTTTTCTGCCGCTCTTCCGGTATGGTGCCGCCCAATGGATTACTCAGTCGCGAGGTCAGCACCAGCGCCTTGATCGACCACTGATTGGCGGCGAGCTGCAAGGCTTCGAGACTGATACCAGTGGCAGGGTCGCTTGGAATCTCGATGACTTTGAGGCCAAGCAGATCGGCCAACTGGAGCAGGCCATAGTAGGCGGGTGACTCGGCGGCAATCAGATCGCCGGGACGGGTCAAAACACGTAACGCCATCTGCAACGCATCGACGCAACCGTGAGTGATAACCACCTCAGAAGGATCGACCACCACGCCTGCATCACGCATTCGAATGGCCACCTGCCGGCGCAGTGGCTCGAAACCCGGACTGAACATGTAACTGAAAGCCCGCGGACTGTGAAAACGTGTGACCTTGGCCAGTTGCTGATGCAAAGCGCGAACGGGGAGATAGTCGACATGAGGCACCGCCGCACCCAGCGCAAAGACACCTTCCCGGCGCGACTCTTCGAGCACCTGTTGAATGATGCTGCTGCGCGTAACCAGACCCGGACGCTCAACACGGGCGATGTCCGGCGTCGAAGCCGTCAACGCAGGCGTCTGATGCACGTAATAACCGGACTGCGGTCGAGCCCGGATAAGCCCTTGATCTTCAAGATTGGCATACGCCTGCAAGACCGTGGCGTGACTGACGTTAAGCTGCGAGCTCATCTTGCGCACCGACGGCACACGCTCGCCTGGCTGATAAACGCCGCGCCGAATGTCTTCAGCCAGTTGCTGAGCGATGCGCTGATAGAGCAAAAGATTGGTCATGACCACAGCCTCATGAAGACCGGCCATTTATTTTTGTATAACAGATAGGTGGCTGCCGGCCATTGTCATGAAGTGTACTGGAACAGTTTAAGAACGGGCCAGCGAATCTGTGGGCTGCAGGTGTTTTAATGAGACCGCGCTCAAGCCAAGTACTGATCGTGTCCATTTGCGCGGACGTCATTCGAGAGCGGACAGACGGCGGACTCAGTGAGCCAGGCGCGCGACTCACGTCACCCTCCCCCTTGCTAGCTCAATTTCACGGCGCAAAGCGCCCCCCCCACCTACCGAGCGGCACCCAGCTGACCCTTGTCGTCGGAAAAGACGATTTCAACTCGACGATTCTGCGCGCGCCCACGTTCGGTTGCGTTCACGCTGACCGGGAATTCCTGGCCATAGCCCTCGACCTTGATCCGCTTTTCATCAATGCCCAGATCCATCAGCACGTCAGCAACAGCCTGCGCCCGATCACGGGAAAGCTTGAGGTTTTCCTGACGATCGCCAGTGCTGTCGGTGTAGCCCTCGATCCTGACGATCCGGCGTGGGTTGATCTGCAGGAACTGTACGACTTTGAGCACGGTACGACTGGCCGAATTCTTGAGCTCGGCATGCCCGGCATCGAACAGCACATCGCCCAGGGTCATGACCAACCCACGGTCGGTCTGGGTCGTGGCGAGGCTGAGGATCTGGTCTTCAAGCCACCTGCCCTGCTGCTGGGCGCTGGCCAGCTTGGCCTCACGCAAACCCAGTTGCAGGCGCTGACGCTCCATCTCCATCTTCGCCAGACGCTCCTGGCTCAGCATGAGGTTACTGTGCTCACGGGCGATTTCGCTGTAGCGGCTGCTCAGGTAGGCGTAATGACTCACGTCGGCGCCACTGCCCAGGTAAGTGGAAAGACGCTCGGCACGGGCCAGCGATTCACCGGCGCGGATCACGTCTTTCGGCGCACTGCGCAGCACGTCGGTGTCTTCCTTGACCTTCTGGAAGTCCGTACTGGCCTGCTGCAGGGCCTGATCAGCGTTCTGGTGACCGGCGCAACCGTAAAGACCTGCCGACGCCAGCAAGAGACCTACACTCATGGCACGCGGGATACGGTTCATTGAGCCTCTCCCAGTTGCTTGCGCAAACGATTCAGGCGGGTGTTCAACTGCGTGATCTGCTCCTGACTTTTCAGCGTAAGAACGCGCGCCTCGGCCAGGCGCGCATCCAGTTCAGCCTGCTCAGCCTTCATGCGCGCATCCTTGTAGGACTTGTCAGCCATGTCCGCACGGGCATCGGCGAACTTGGCCTCGGCCGTTTCCAGCTCGGGCTGCTCGTCAGCACCGACGGCCTTGGCCTGCTCAAGCGCCTGCTCGGTCAATTTGAATTGTTCGGTCGGAACCGGATCACTGACGCAACCGACCAGCGTGGCGATTGCCAGGGCGGCGATTGAAAAACGAATACTCACAAAAAACATCCTACTTGGTTGAGGCGCTGGCACTGGCAGGCTGCAACAGCTGGGCTTTCCACAGATCCAGATTGTGTCGGATCACCTCGCCTGCGAGGCCGGAGGCGGCCGATTCTGTCATCTTTTTCGCCAGCTGTCCGCGCAACCATGGATCGTTGCAAGCCGAATTGAACGACAGAGCCAGGTAAAAACCAGGCCTGTCTAGGGGCAAAGGCTGGGCGACCACGTCAGATGACAAGCCCAGTGTCTGCACCATGACCATTCCTGCGTAGCGGCCGGCCAGCACATATTCAACCTCACCGAGCGCCAGCTTCTGGAAGGCAGGAGTCAGACCGGAAACCCGCTCCAGCGTCAACTGTTGCCGGGCTGTCTCATCGAAGGCGGGCGTCAGTCGCGTCTTGTCAGAGATGGCACCACCATGCCCATGAAGCTCGCTCAGCGTGGTCAACGGAACATCATGATCACGGCGCGTCCAGATCACGATATCGTTCTGAACGATGGCAGGATGGATGTAGTCGAGGGCATCCAGTTGCGCGGCATTCATGGGCGCATCAGCCAACAGGTCCATGCGCCCGGTACGCACCTCTTCCAGCGCCTGACTGCGCTTGCCTGCGTACAGAAACTCGACCTTGATACCCAGCGTCCCCGCTGCCTGCTTCAGCAGATCGGCGTTGGCCCCCATCAGGTGCCTGGGGTCCTGAGGGTCGCGCCACAGGTAAGGCGGCGCATCCGGACTGCCGGTCACGAACAGCCGCTCGCATTTGCCAGCCGCGAAACCCGGCGTCGGAGACACGAGCAACCCCAGCAGGAGCGAACCAAACAGTCTGGAACGGCGAACGGAATGGCGTTGCATGGACAGCCCTTTCACAAGTCGATAAAAAACCCGCTCATCAGGCTTCAGACACCACAGGCAAGCCTGACAGCGCATGAAGCCGAATAGAACGGGTTCTCTTTATAGTGGAAGAGAGTGGATCAGACCAGCTTCTCAAGCTCCGGGATTGCTTCGAACAGGTCTGCTACCAGACCGTAATCGGCCACCTGGAAGATCGGTGCCTCTTCATCCTTGTTGATCGCCACGATCACCTTGGAGTCCTTCATACCTGCCAGATGCTGGATCGCGCCGGAGATACCGACCGCAATGTACAACTGAGGCGCGACGATCTTGCCAGTCTGACCGACCTGCATGTCGTTGGGCACGAAACCGGCATCGACGGCCGCACGCGAGGCACCGACCGCAGCGCCCAGCTTGTCTGCCAGCGCATACAGATGCTTGAAGTTGTCACCGTTCTGCATGCCGCGTCCGCCGGAAACGACGATTTTGGCGGCCGTCAGCTCAGGACGGTCCGACTTGGCCAGTTCTTCGCCAACGAAACTCGACTTGCCCGCGTCGTGAGCAGCCGAAACCGCCTCAACGGACGCCGAACCACCTTCTGCAGCAACCGGATCAAAACCGGTGGCACGCACGGTGATGACCTTGACCGAAGCAGTGGACTGCACGGTGGCAATGGCGTTACCGGCGTAGATCGGACGTGTGAAGGTGTCAGCCGACTCGACCGAGATGATTTCCGAGATCTGGTCCACATCCAGCTGCGCGGCCACGCGTGGCAGGATGTTCTTGCCGTTGGAGGTGGCGGCACCCAGTACGTGGCTGTGACCCGCAGCCAGCTCGACGACCAGCGGCGCGACGTTTTCCGGCAACTGGTGTGCGTAGGCGGCGTTGTCGGCCACCAGCACTTTTGCCACGCCAGCGATTTTCGCAGCGGCTTCGGCAACGGCGCTCACGCCGGAACCGGCAACCAGCAGGTGAATGTCGCCACCGATCTTCTGGGCAGCAGCGAGGGTGTTGAGCGTCGCTGGAGCTACGGTTGCATTGTCATGTTCAGCGATAACCAGGATCGTCATTTAGATTACCTTCGCTTCGGTTTTCAGTTTCTCGACCAGTTCGGCCACCGATTTGACCTTGATGCCCGCGCTGCGTGCAGCCGGTGCTTCGACCTTGAGGGTTTTGTTGGTCGAGGCCGTGGAAACGCCCAGTGCATCGGGTGTCAGCACTTCAAGCGGCTTCTTCTTGGCCTTCATGATGTTGGGCAGCGAGGCGTAACGTGGCTCGTTCAGACGCAGGTCTGTGGTCACGATGGCCGGCAGGCTGAGGGAAACGGTTTGCAGACCGCCGTCGATCTCGCGGGTCACGGCAACCTTGTCGCCGGACACTTCGACCTTCGACGCGAAGGTGCCCTGCGGATAGCCGCTCAGCGCAGCCAGCATCTGGCCAGTCTGGTTGTTGTCACTGTCGATGGCCTGCTTGCCAAGGATGACCAGTTGCGGCTGCTCCTTGTCGACAACGGCCTTGAGCAGCTTGGCGACAGCCAGGGACGTCAGTTCTTCGGCGGACTCGACCAGCACGGCGCGATCGGCACCCAGTGCCAGCGCGGTACGCAGTTGCTCTTGTGCAGTGGTCGGGCCGATGGTCACCACGACGATTTCAGTCGCTACGCCCTTCTCTTTCAGGCGCACAGCCTCTTCCACAGCGATTTCGCAGAAAGGGTTCATGGACATTTTGACGTTAGCCAGATCGACGCCGGAGTTGTCCGCCTTGACGCGAACCTTGACGTTGTAGTCGACCACTCGTTTGACAGCTACAAGAACCTTCATGGATTCCTCACTCTCCGGTGAAAAGAAGTCGCCCGGCAATACCAGGCGATCGATATGTGTCCTCAACAAGCAATCGTATTCGTGCAGGCGAACATGACTTCATGCAAATCCCGCCAAAAGCCCGATAAAAACAGGGCGTCACCCGTCATGCACCGGCAGGGTGTGTAAAATGCGCCGGGCGACACTGGCCGTTTACGTGAGTGCCTGCACTGCATTTGCCTGATGCCTTTTTCCGGGGTCCGCTGCAGATATCCGCAAGAGATGTCCGTGGAAGCCCGTTTCAGCCTACGGCAAATGCAAAACCGCCCGTATCTTGACTGCAACGCCTTTTCCGGTCAATACGCCAAATCGGCCAGTCATGAGTCGCGCATCTTTGATTTATCTGGCCTGCGGCCGATTCAAACAAACGTTTGTATTGGACCCGTACAGTGGTGTAGATATACTGCACGCCTTAAAAAGATGTGCGGTCCAAGTCCGTATGTCGGTCCACCGTGACCCATAAAAAAATACCGTGAGCCTTGAGAGTAGGAGATAGCCTGTGGAACGCGAATACATGGAATTCGACGTCGTCATCGTCGGAGCCGGCCCGTCCGGGCTTTCAGCCGCTTGCCGCCTCAAGCAGAAGGCTGCCGAAGCCGGGCAGGAAATCAGCGTCTGCGTGGTGGAAAAAGGCTCGGAAGTCGGTGCACATATCTTGTCCGGTGCGGTGTTCGAACCCCGCGCCCTGAACGAACTGTTCCCTGACTGGCAGGCGCTAGGCGCCCCGCTCCACACGCCTGTCAAGCGCGACGACATTTATGTCCTGAATGATGCCGAGAAGGCTCGCAAGGTCCCGAACTTCTTCGTGCCCAAGACCATGCACAACGAAGGCAACTACATCATCTCGCTGGGCAATCTGTGCCGCTGGATGGCCCAACAGGCTGAAAACCTCGGCGTCGAGATCTACCCCGGCTTCGCGGCTCAGGAAGCCCTGTTCGACGAAAACGGCGTCGTGCGCGGCATCATCACCGGCGACCTGGGTGTCGACCGCGAAGGTAACCCGAAAGAAGGCCTTTACACGCCCGGCATGGAATTGCGCGCCAAGTACACGCTGTTTGCCGAAGGCTGCCGTGGCCATATCGGCAAACAACTGATCAAGCGCTTCGATCTGGACAATGAAGCCGACGTGCAGCATTACGCCATCGGTCTCAAGGAAATCTGGGAAGTCGATCCGGCGAAGCATGAACAGGGCCTGGTGGTGCATACCGCAGGCTGGCCACTGGACGACGCCAATCCGGGCGGCTCCTTCCTTTATCACCTGGAAAACAATCAGGTGGTGGTCGGTCTGATCGTCGATCTCTCCTACGCCAACCCGTACCTGTCGCCGTTCGACGAATTCCAGCGCTACAAGCATCACCCGGTCATCAAACAATACCTGGAAGGCGGCAAACGCATCAGTTACGGTGCCCGCGCCATTGCCAAGGGCGGCCTGAACTCGTTGCCGAAGATGGTCTTCCCGGGCGGCGCACTGATCGGCTGCGACCTGGGCACCCTGAACTTCGCCAAGATCAAGGGCAGCCATACCGCCATGAAGTCAGGCATGCTGGCGGCCGACTCGGTTGCCGAAGCCTTGCTGGCAGGCAAGGAAGGCGGCGATACACTGACTTCCTACGTCGAGGCGTTCAAGGCCAGCTGGCTGCATGATGAGCTGTTTACAAGCCGTAATTTCGGCGTGGCGATTCACAAGTACGGCGCGATCAAGGGCGGTGCGTTCAACTTCATCGACCAGAACATCTTCGGTGGCAGACTGCCGTTCACGCTGCATGACACCAAGCCGGACTATGCCTGCCTCAAGCTGGCCGCCGACTCGAAGAAGATCGACTACCCGAAACCCGACGGCAAGCTCAGCTTCGACAAACTCAGCTCGGTATTCCTCTCCAGCACCAACCATGAAGAGGAGCAGCCTTGCCACTTGAAGCTGACCGACCCGAGCATCCCGATCAGCAAGAACCTGCCTCTGTACGACGAACCCGCCCAGCGCTACTGCCCGGCGGGCGTGTATGAAGTGATCACCAAGGAAGACGGCGAGAAGCGCTTCCAGATCAACGCCCAGAACTGCGTCCACTGCAAGACCTGCGACATCAAGGACCCCTCCCAGAACATCACCTGGGTGGCACCAGAGGGCGCTGGCGGTCCGACCTACCCGAACATGTAAAAGTTGCTACCAGTCAATAAAGGCTCCCTCGGGAGCCTTTATTGTTTGTATCAGCAGATCAGGCGGAAACGCCCGGATAGGCACCCTCCTCACCCGGACTGCGTTCGAAATAGCGTTTGTACTCACGACTGAATTGCGACGCGCTCTGATAACCGACCCGCAACGCCACCTGCGCAACGCCCAGCCCTTCAGCCACCAATAACTGCTGAGCCTTGAGCAGTCGCAGGCGTTTGAGGTACTGCACCGGAGACAACAAGGTGCTGCGCTTGAAGTGTTCGTGAAAGGTCGAGGTGCTCATGTTCGCGCAGCGAGCCAGCGTATCGACGTTCAGTGCTTCGGCGTAATGCTCATGCAGGTAGGTCACCGCCGATGCGATCCGGGCGAACTGCCCTTGCTGCTCGACCAGCGCACGCAGCACGCCTGATTGCGGGCCGCGCAACGCGCTGTACAGCACATCGCGAATCCGCGCCTGACCCATCGCCTGACATTCCAGCGGGTCGTGCAGGCAGCGCAGCAGCCGCTCGACACTGTCACGCATTCCGGCATCGATCAGTACCGAGGTCATGGACTCCGGCGTCTGCGGCTGGCAATCCTGTGGCGACAGCGAACCCATCACCTGCACGAGTTCACCCAGCAATACCCGGTCGATGGATACCGATACGCCATACAGCGGCTTGTCCGGCGTGGCAAAGGTCTCGCATTTGAAGGGCACCGACAGCGCCTGAATCAGGTAATGGCCAGTGCCGTATTCGAATGTGCGCGTCCCCAGGCAGGCGATCTTGCTGCCCTGCACCACGATCATCAGGCTAGGCTCATACATCTGCGGGCTACTGGCCACATAGCTGAATGCCGAGAGCACGCGCACCTCAGGCAGGTGCGTGTCGACAAAGCCCGGGCGCACCGCCAGCGGCTGGATCAACGAAGCCAGAACAACATTGCCATCGACAGGATGAAGGAGTGACATAAGGCGTACCGGCAGAGAATCAGACAGCTCTATGATCGCAGATTTGCGCGCTTGAGCGGCACCCGGATTCTGGCTCCGGAGGAATAGGCATGAAACACGGAGGAATCACCCTAGCGATACACGTCCATCACGCGGACAATGATTCGCCTCTTCTCCGTATCATTTCGCGAGGTCATCTTTATGTACACAGCCATCGGTTACGCCGCCCAGTCAGCCACCGCTCCCCTCGCCCCGATGACTTTCGAACGTCGCACTCCGCGTGCCGACGACGTTGCCATCGAAATTCTCTACTGCGGCGTCTGCCACTCCGATATCCACCAGGCGCGCAACGAATGGGGCATTGCCGTTTATCCGTTGATGCCAGGCCATGAAATTGTCGGCCGCGTCACAGCCACCGGCGCCAACGCGACCAAATACAAAGTCGGTGATCTGGTCGGAGTCGGCTGCATGGTCGACTCCTGCCGCCAATGTTCGGCGTGCCAGTCGGATCTCGAGCAGTATTGCCTCGAAGGCCCGACCATGACCTACGCCACGCCTGATCGCGTGGACGGCAGCAACACCATGGGCGGTTACTCCAACAGCATCGTGGTCAGCGAGCACTTCGTGGTGCGCGTTCCCGAGAAGCTGGATCCGGCCGCTGCTGCTCCGATTCTGTGTGCAGGCATCACCACCTATTCGCCGCTCAAGCACTACGGCGTGAAAGCCGGCGACAAGGTCGGCATTCTGGGCATGGGTGGCCTGGGCCACATGGGCATCAAGTTCGCCAAGGCGATGGGCGCTGAAGTCACCCTCTTCACCCGTTCCGCGTCGAAAGCTCAGGAAGCGCGTCGTCAGGGCGCCGATCACGTGATCGTCTCCACCGATGCCGAACAGATGAAAGCGGCCGCAGGTCACTTCGACTTCCTGCTTGATACCATTCCGGTCCAGCACGATCTGAACCCCTACCTGCAGACCCTGCGTTTCGATGGTGTGCACATTCTGGTCGGCCTGATCGAACCGGTTGAACCGCCGGTCCATGCCGCCAATCTGGTGATGAGCCGTCGCGTACTGGCCGGCTCGCTGATCGGCGGTATCGCAGAAACCCAGGAAGTGCTGGATTTCTGCGCCGAGAACGACATCACCTGCGACATCGAGATGCTCGACATCCGCAACATCAACGAAGCCTACGAGCGCATGCTGGCCGGTGACGTGAAGTACCGCTTCGTCATTGACATGGCGACGCTCAAAGCCTGATTCAGGCGGCCCCGAGTTCGGCCGACAGTCCCGCTGCGATCTCTTTGATCAGCGGGACCAGTTCGGCCATCTTTTCAAGGGGCATGTACGGAACCGTACTGGCGACGCTGATGCCGGCCACGATCTGCTGGCTGGCATCACGCACCGGCGCTGCAACACAACGGATCGACGGTTCGTTGTCTTCCAGATCGAACGCGTAACCTCCCGCCACATATTCCTGCCTGCGCTGCTGCAGCTGTTCCCATGTCTGTTGTTCATGATTGGGCCACAGCGGATGCCTGCCTGATGCTGGCAGACTGATTTCATACAGACGCAGCCACTCGGCCTCCGGGCTGTCCAGCAACAGGGCCTTGCCGATACCGGTACGCACCAACGGCATGCGATGCCCGACCCGGGAACGCATCTCCGGGCCATAGCGACCGGGATTCTTGTGCAGGTACAGCACATCATCGCCTTCGCGTACCGCCAGATGCACGGTGTCTCCGGTCAACGCCGACAGCCTGTCCAGAAACGGTCGCGCCAGAATCGCCAGCGGCACTTCTTCACGTGCCTGAAAACCCAGTTCGATCAGTTTCGGCCCCAACAGATAACCCACCTGCGGAACCACGCGAAGATAGCGCTCGTCCACCAGACAACTGGCCAGACGATGGGTGGTGCTGCGCGTGGTGCCGATCAGACGGGCGATTTCCTTCAGGTCCCGGGCGCCACTGGCCACGGCCTGAACCACACCCAGGCCGCGCAACAGGGTCTGGGTGCCGGCGGGTGCCGACTCTTTGCCTGCAGGGTTTTCAGCGGGAAGCGGTTCGTTGTGCATGACAAGCCTTAATCAGATCGGGACGCTGACGGCATTATCGTCGCCAGCGTCAGGACACGTCGATATCAGAGTTCGATACGCTCGACTTTGCCCACCAGCAGGATGTAGGACAGCGCACCCAACAGTGCCAGCACCGAGATGTAGGTGATGGCCGGTGCGAACGAATCGCCCGAGGCCAGGAAACCGATCACGATCGGCGTGGCGATGGCCGCCAGATTGCCGATGAAGTTGAAGGTGCCGCCTGTCAGACCCAGAAGACGCGCCGGGGCCAGTGTTGAAACCAGCGACCAGGTGATCGAGGCCAGTCCGTTGCCGAAGAACGCCAGCGCCAGGAACGCGATGACCAGCGGCGTGGATTCGACGAAGTTGGCGCCTATGATCGACGTGGAAATCAGCAGACCGGCAATGATCGGCAACTTGCGAGCAAAGCCCACCGTATGCCCGCGACGGATCAGCCAGTCGGAGAAGAAGCCGGAACACAACACGCCCACGAAGGCAGCCAGAAACGGCAGTGACGCCAGCAGCCCGGACTTGATGAAGTCCATGCCCCGGTATTTCACCAGATAGGTAGGAAACCAGGTCAGGAAAAACCAGAGTGTGGAGTTCAGGCAGAACTGGCCAAGGTAAATACCCCAGAGCTTGCGCTTGCTCAGCACGATGCCCAGGTCCAGCCAGCTGAAACCCTGCTTCTGCTTTTCGACGTCCTTCTGAATGTCCACCAGCCCGCCGCCTTCGCGGATCAGGTCGATTTCCTGCTGGTTGACGCCCTTGAAATCGCGCGGCTCGCGATACACCGCGTACCAGATCACCGCCCAGAGCACACCGACGCCGCCGGTGGCGACGAACACCATGTGCCAGCCGTAATGCGCCTGCAGCCAGGCCAGCACCGGCGTCAGAAATGCCAGACCAACGAACTGCCCGGACGTGTAGAACCCAATCGCCGTGGCACGCTCGCGCTCAGGAAACCAGGTGGTCACCACGCGGCTGTTGATCGGATAGGCCGGTGCTTCCAGCGCGCCGACCGCCATGCGCAGCACGAACAGCGCAATGAAACTGGCGGCAAAACCAAGCATGATGGTGGCGATCGACCACAACATCAGCGCCACGGTGTAGAGAATGCGCGGCGGCACGCGGTCCACCAGCCAGCCACCCGGCAACTGCATGGCCGCATAGGTCCAGCCGAAGGCGGAGAAGATCAGACCCACGTGAACCGGATCGATGCCCAGCTCGGACGTCAGCGCCGGTGCGGCAATGGACAGGTTGCTGCGGTCCAGGTAATTGATGACCACGGTGATGAACAGCAGCACCATGATAAAAAAACGTTTGCGGGACGGCGTCACCAGTGATGCCGCGCCCTCCATCGTACGAGTGCGCATTCAGATGTTTCCTCTTTTTGGATTTATTGAGGACGGTGTGGTGTCGGCAGATCGTGTAGATCGTTCCTCACGCGCTGCGTGGGAATGCCGCTCGGGACGCTCTGCGCCCTTCCCCTGACAGGGGCGGCGTGCCCACGCAGAACATGGGCACGATCAGGCATGCGGCGCCTGCTCCGGGTCAGATCACCACTCGGCAAAACTGCCATCGGCATGACGCCAGATCGGGTTGCGCCAGCGATGGCCGATGGCGGCGCGCTCCTTGACGTATTCCTCGTTGATCTCAATGCCCAGGCCCGGTCCGTTGGGGATCTTGACCATGCCCTTGTCGTAGTCAAAGACTTCCGGGTGCTTGACGTAGTCCAGCAGGTCGTTGCTTTCGTTGTAGTGAATGCCCAGGCTCTGCTCCTGGATGAACGCGTTGTAGCAGACCGCATCCAGTTGCAGGCACGCCGCCAGTGCGATCGGGCCCAGCGGACAGTGCAGCGCCAGCGCGACGTCGTAGGCTTCGGCCATGTTGGCGATCTTGCGCGTCTCGGTGATGCCACCCGCATGGGACGCGTCCGGCTGGATGATGTCGACGTAGCCTTCACTCAATACACGCTTGAAGTCCCAGCGCGAAAACAGCCGCTCGCCCAGCGCAATCGGCGTGCTGGTCAGCGGTGCAAGTTCTTTCAGCGCTTCGTAGTTTTCGCTGAGCACCGGCTCTTCAATGAACATCAGCTTGTATGGGTCCAGCTCTTTCATCAGCACTTTGGCCATCGGCTTGTGTACGCGGCCATGGAAATCGACACCGATACCGACGTTCGGACCGACCGCATCACGCACGGCTGCGACGTTAGCCAGGGCCAGATCGACCTTGTCGAAGGTGTCGAGGAACTGCAGCTCTTCGGTGCCGTTCATCTTCACCGCCGTGAAGCCACGCTCGACCGCGTCCCGTGCAGCTCGCGCCGTGTCGGCCGGGCGGTCGCCACCAATCCAGGAATAGACACGAATCTTGTCACGCACCTGACCACCGAGCAGGTCGCTGACCGACACACCCAGCGCCTTGCCCTTGATATCCCACAGCGCCTGATCGATACCGGCCAGCGCGCTCATGTGGATCGCCCCGCCACGGTAGAAGCCGCCGCGGTACAACACGGTCCAGATGTCTTCGATGTTGCGTGGGTCCTTGCCGATCAGGTAATCGGAAAGCTCTTCAACGGCAGCGGCGACGGTATGGGCACGGCCTTCGACGACCGGCTCGCCCCAGCCGACGACACCCTCGTCGGTCTCGACTTTCAGGAAACACCAGCGCGGCGGAACGATGAAGGTGGTCAGTTTGGTGATTTTCATGAGTACGGTTTCTCTTATTGATTCTCTTGTCGAGCGGCTGCGTCTGGCGCGCCGATCCGTTTCAAAGCGACGAAGTCTGTTCTTTCCAGGCGGCCACATAGGCCTTGGCGCGCTCGGCGACGTCGGCCGCACTCATGCCCGGCTTGAACAGCCCTGAGCCGAGGCCGAAACCTTTGACGCCCGCGTCGAGAAACACCTTCATGTTGTCTGGCGTGATGCCACCAACCGGCAACAGGATCGTGCCTGCAGGCAGCACCGCCAGCCAGGCCTTGACCACCGCCGGCGACATTTGCTCGGCCGGGAACAGCTTGAGCACATCAGCGCCTTCCGACAGCGCGGCAAAGGCCTCGGTCGGCGTAGCCACGCCCGGCGAGAGGAACAGGTTGGCCGCTTTGGCCGCACGCAGCACCCTGGGATCGCTGTGCGGCATGACGATGACCTGCCCGCCTGCGTCCTTGACCTGCGTGACCTGCTCAGGCGTCAGCACGGTTCCGGCACCGATCAGGCAATCGGCAGGCAGGCGCTGGCGCAACAGACCGATGCTGTCGAACGGCTGGGGAGAATTGAGCGGCACTTCGATGACCCGAAAGCCCGCCTGATACAGCTCGTCGCCTATCGCCGGAGCTTCTTCGGGGCGCAGGCCGCGCAGAATCGCGACCAGGCCGTTTTCCTTCAATGCTTGCTTGAGCATGTCACACCTCTTGAACGTAATGGGACGACTGGCGCGCGACCAGGCCAGCCTGAACCGCGACCTGCCAGAGGCCGCGCTCGGTCGCCTGAGCGGCCACCGTCACCCGAGGAAAGCCACAGGCGGTCAGGCCACGCGCATAGCGCTCGCACAGCGACTCGCTGCCGATCAGAATCACTGCGGGGAGATGGCCATGGGCGTCGTATTGAAGTCTGGCGAGCGAGGTCAGTTCATGACCGATCAGCAGACCGGACAGGTAATCCGGCTGGCTGCTCGCAGGCAACTGGCCGGTAAGGCCGAGCGTGCGGCAACTGAAGATGGTGGACAGAGGACCGGCAGCGCCCTCCTCCGACTGTGCATTGGCGAGCCCACGATCAAACGCGGCGCTGTCGAACGTATCGCCCGGCCGCATGGTGCGCCCAAGAATAGTATGGGCGCACAACGCCGCGTAGACCTCGCCGGTCATGAAGGTATCGAAATGAACGATGCGGTCCTGCGCCACCTGCACCCACTTGGAGTGGCTGCCCGGCAGACCGATCAACAGCGGCTGGCTGGCCGACTGCCCGTCAAGGCCGGCCAGCACGCCCAGTACCTGGGTCTCTTCACCGCGCATGACATTGGGCAGCGTCGAACGCTGCAGCACACCGGGGATGATATGGACGGTGACGCCACGCACGCTGCGTACGGTTTGCAACGCCGCACTCAGTTCGTCGACGCTGGCCGGCGCCTCGCGATAGGTTGCCTCGCGCCAGCCCTGCGCGCTGCCCACCATGCCGCAGGCGATCACCGGCACATCGGGCCGCGCGTCGATCCAGTCGCCGCACGCTTCATCGAAGGCCAGCTCGAAACCGTCGCTGCACAGCACGCCCGCGATCATTCGTGGGTCATTCGGCAATTGCATGATGCCCGCGCTCAGAGCGCGTTGTTCCAGGACCTGGCCGTGTTCGCCAAGTCGATAAGCACGAAGAGAGGTCGTCCCCCAGTCGAGCGCGATCAAGTGCGCCTGCATTGCTTCACCTTTTGTATTTTTGGAAGTGAGTGCAGGACAGACTATAAACCCGAAATCGAAATTATCTCAATATGTAAATTTCAATCCCATATATTGGGATTGAAATCAGTTATCAGCAGGCAATAAAAAACCCGCGTCCTGATCAGGGCGCGGGTTTGGATGCAGCAGCGTTGCGATCAACGTTCCAGCAGGATTCTCAGCATGCGGCGCAACGGCTCGGCAGCACCCCACAGCAGTTGATCACCGACAGTGAAGGCGCCCAGATACTGCGAGCCCATGTTCAGCTTGCGCAGACGACCCACCGGAATGCTCATGGTGCCGGTCACAGCCGTCGGGCTGAGGTCCTGCATGCTGGCTTCACGGTTGTTCGGTACCAGCTTGACCCAAGGGTTGTGCTGGCTGATCAAGCCTTCGATGTCCGCAATCGGCACATCCTTGTTCAGCTTGATGGTCAGTGCCTGGCTGTGGCAACGCATGGCGCCGATGCGCACGCAGATGCCGTCGACCGGAATCGGGCTCTTGAAGCGACCCAGAATTTTGTTGGTCTCGGCCTGGCCTTTCCATTCTTCACGGCTCTGGCCGTTCGGCAGCGCCTTGTCGATCCAGGGAATCAGGCTGCCAGCCAACGGCACACCGAAATTCTCGGTCGGGAACGCTTCGCCGCGCATGGCTTCAGCCACCTTGCGGTCGATGTCCAGAATGGCACTGGCCGGGTTGGCCAGTTCATCGGCAACCGACGCGTGCACAGCGCCCATCTGCTTGATCAGTTCACGCATGTTCTGCGCACCGGCACCGGAAGCCGCCTGGTACGTCATGACGTTCATCCACTCGACCAGACCGGCTTCGAACAGACCGCCCAGCCCCATCAGCATCAGGCTGACGGTGCAGTTGCCGCCGATGTAGTTCCTGGTACCGGCGTCGAGCTGCTGATCGATGACCTTGCGGTTGACCGGATCCAGCACGATGACAGCGTCATCCTGCATGCGCAGGCTGGACGCCGCGTCGATCCAGTAACCCTGCCAGCCCGCCTCACGCAGCTTGGGGAACACCTCGTTGGTGTAGTCGCCGCCCTGACAGGTCAACACCACGTCCAGGGTCTTCAGCTCGTCGATGCTGTACGCATCTTTCAGTGGCGCAACGTCCTTGCCCACCGAAGGCGCCTGGCCACCGACATTGGAGGTAGTGAAGAACACCGGCTCAATGAGATCGAAGTCCTGCTCTTCCCGCATCCGCTGCATGAGCACGGAACCGACCATGCCACGCCAACCGATCAGACCTACACGTTTCATCGCAACACACCTAGAAAAAAAGTGGGACCGCTATTCTGCGGATGCACAGCAGAATGGCGGGCCAGAGAGATTACAGATTCCGCAGCGCGGCGACTACTGCGTCGCCCATTTCTTGCGTGCCGACCTGGGTGTTACCCGTCGAAAAGATGTCGCCGGTGCGCAGCCCCTGATCCAGAACTACGCTGACGGCTTTTTCGATGGCGTCGGCGGCGTCGGTCAGATTGAAGCTGTAACGCAGCATCATCGATACCGAAAGGATAGTCGCCAGCGGGTTGGCAATGCCTTTGCCTGCGATGTCCGGTGCAGAACCGTGACAAGGCTCGTACATGCCCTTGTTATTGGTATCGAGCGACGCGGACGGCAGCATGCCGATGGAGCCGGTCAGCATCGAAGCCTGGTCGGACAGGATGTCGCCGAACAGGTTGTCGGTCACGATCACGTCGAACTGCTTGGGTGCACGCACCAGTTGCATGGCGGCATTGTCGACGTACATATGGCTCAGCTCGACTTCAGGGTAATCCTTGGCGACCTGCTCGACGATTTCGCGCCACAGCTGGCTGGACGACAGCACGTTGGCCTTGTCCACCGAGCACAGTTTCTTGTTGCGCACCATGGCCATGTCGAAGCCGACGCGAGCGATACGACGGATCTCGCTCTCGCTGTACGGCAGCGTGTCGTAAGCTTCGCGCTCGCCATTGTCCAGCACACGTACACCCCGTGGCGCGCCGAAGTAGATACCGCCGGTCAGCTCGCGCACGATCAGGATGTCCAGACCGGCAACGATTTCGGGCTTGAGGCTCGAGGCGTCGGCCAGTTGCGGATAGAGAATCGCAGGGCGCAGGTTGCCGAACAGGCCCAGTTGCGCACGGATCTTCAACAGGCCACGCTCAGGACGGATGTCGCGTTCGATGGTGTCCCACTTCGGGCCACCCACGGCGCCGAGCAGAACGGCGTCGGCTTTACGGGCGCGGTCCAGGGTTTCGTCGGCCAGCGGCACACCGTGCTTGTCGATGGCGGCGCCACCGATCACGTCGTGAGTCAATTCAAAACCCAGCTGATACTTCTCGTTGGCCAGCTCCAGCACCTTGACCGCTTCGGTCATGATTTCCGGACCAATGCCATCACCCGGGAGAATCAGAATCTGCTTGCTCATAACTTCCTCGATGTTTTATCGACGCCTCGGACAGCGCCCGTTTATAACGTTTCAAGCCGCAAAAAGATTAACGCTCGGCCCAAAGCACCAGCACATCGGTACTGAATGAACCCTGCGCATCAATCTCGAAATACTGACGCACTTCATCGCCCATCGCCTGCTGCAGCTCGCGTATGGCCACCCGCAGTGGCTGTGGCGTGCGCATGCGCTCCACCCACGAACCGAACTCCAGATGCAGGCGCTGGCGGGTATGGCTGCGGGTGAACAACCCCGCGTCGCTGACCTGATGCAGCCATTCGGCGGCGGAATAATCGCGCACGTGGCTGGTATCGCGCAGCACTTCAACCGTTTGCAAATACGTATCCAGCAACGGACTGCCCGGCGACATCACGTCAATGAACGCCGCCACACCCCCCGGCTTCAATACCCGGCGCACTTCACGCAACGCCAGGGCCAAATCGCTCCAGTGGTGAGCCGAGTAGCGGCTGAACACAAAATCGAACTCGCCATCGGCAAATGGCAAGCGTTCGGCCGCGCCGCATAACGTGCGAACGTTGCTCAACCCCTTGTCGATAGCCGCAGCGGCGACCACATCGAGCATCTGCTGCGACAGGTCATACGCGATCACTTCAGCGACAGACGGCGCAACATTGAAGCTCACATGGCCTGCGCCGCACCCCAGATCCAGCACCCGCGCATCGCCCCGCCCCCTGACCGCGCTCTGTAACAACGCGAACTCGGCCCCTTGCGCGTGCACGGCGCTGTTCAGGTAGGCCGAAGCCTGTTCGCCGAATTGACGTTGTACAACCTGGGTGTGGGCGGAGGTGGTCATGGGTGGATGCTCTGATGTTCAAGGGTATTTAACTGCGGCGTTCGTGCCATGGCTTTCGCGAGCACAAGACCGACAGACACGCCGACATTTCCTGTGAGAGACGGCGTGCCGGCGATGGCGTCATCTCGGGCATGGAGATGTCGCCCCTAAAACAGCATCGCCGGCAAGCCGCCTCCCATAATTTCTGCGATCGCCAGGCGACAGCCGCTGTATGTCAGTCGCGAAACAACCACGGCTGGCTAGCACGGTGCCGGCTCTCGAACGTCGCAATGGCATCGGCGTCCATCAGCGTCAGGCCGATGTCGTCCAGACCATTGAGCAGGCAATGCTTGCGAAACGCATCGATCTCGAAGCTCAGCACCTTGCCGTCGGGACGGGTCACGGTCTGGGCCTGCAGATCGATGGTCAGCTGATAACCCGGACTGGCTTCGACCTGCTTGAACAGTTCGTCAACTTCAGCTTCGGTGAGGATGATCGGCAGCAGGCCGTTCTTGAAGCTGTTGTTGAAGAAGATGTCGGCATAGCTGGGCGCGATGATCGCGCAGAAACCGTACTCTTCCAGCGCCCATGGCGCGTGCTCGCGGCTGGAGCCGCAACCGAAGTTCTCGCGGGCCAGCAACACGCTGGCACCCTGATAACGCTCGTGATTGAGCACGAACTCATGGTTCAACGGGCGTTTGGAATTGTCCTGGTAGGGCTGACCCACATCCAGATAACGCCACTCATCGAACAGGTTCGGACCAAAGCCGGTGCGCTTGATCGACTTGAGAAACTGCTTGGGAATGATCTGGTCGGTGTCGACGTTGGCGCGATCCAGAGGAGCGACCAGGCCATTGTGCTGGGTAAAGGCTTTCATGCGGGTGTCCTCAATGCTGGATCAGGTCGCGAACGTCGATGAAACGGCCGTTGACGGCGGCTGCGGCCGCCATCGCCGGGCTCACCAGGTGAGTGCGGCCGCCAGCGCCCTGACGCCCTTCGAAGTTGCGGTTGGACGTCGAGGCGCAGTGCTCGCCGGAACCCAGGCGATCCGGGTTCATCGCCAGACACATGGAACAGCCCGGCTCACGCCATTCGAAACCGGCTTCGATGAAAATCTTGTCCAGACCTTCCTGCTCGGCCTGCGCCTTGATCAGGCCTGAGCCCGGCACCACGATGGCCTGCTTGATGGTCGCGGCCACCTTGCGGCCCTTGGCGATATCGGCGGCGGCACGCAGGTCTTCGATGCGCGAGTTGGTGCACGAACCGATGAATACACGATCCAGCTGAATGTCGGTGATCGGCTGATTGGCCTTGAGGCCCATGTACTTCAAGGCGCGCTCGATCGAACCACGCTTGACCAGATCCATTTCCTGCGCTGGATCGGGCACGTTCTGATCGACAGCCAGTACCATTTCCGGCGAAGTCCCCCAACTGACCTGCGGCTTGATGTCTGCAGCGTCGAGCCTGACCACGGTGTCGAACACTGCGTCCGGGTCGGAGACCAGATCTTTCCACGCTTCCACCGCCAGATCCCACTCGGCACCCTTTGGCGCAAACGGACGACCCTTGACGTACTCGACCGTTTTTTCATCGGTGGCCACCATACCGACGCGAGCGCCTGCTTCGATGGACATGTTGCAGATGGTCATGCGGCCTTCGATGGACAGGTCGCGAATCGCGCTGCCGGCGAACTCGATGGCGTAGCCGTTGCCGCCCGCGGTGCCGATCTTGCCGATCACTGCGAGCACGATGTCCTTGGCGGTCACGCCGAATGGCAGTTGCCCTTCGACCGACACCAGCATGTTCTTCATCTTTTTGGCGACCAGGCACTGAGTGGCCAGCACGTGCTCGACCTCGGACGTACCGATGCCATGAGCCAGTGCGCCGAAGGCACCGTGCGTGGAAGTGTGCGAGTCACCACAGACCACGCTCATGCCCGGCAGTGTTGCGCCCTGTTCAGGCCCGATCACGTGGACGATGCCCTGACGCGGATCGTTCATCTTGAATTCGGTGATGCCGTATTCGTCGCAGTTGTCGTCCAGGGTCTGGACCTGCAGACGCGAAACCTGATCTTCGATGGCACCGATGCCGCCCTTGCGTTCCGAGGTGGTCGGCACGTTGTGGTCGGGCGTCGCGATGATCGAGTCGATGCGCCACGGCTTGCGTCCGGCAAGGCGCAGGCCTTCGAAGGCTTGTGGCGAGGTCACTTCGTGAATGATATGACGGTCAATGTAGATCAGCGCCGAACCATCGTCGCGCTGTTTGACCAGATGCGAATCCCAGAGCTTGTCGTAGAGCGTTTTACCGGCCATTGGACGTACTTCCTCATCAGCTTTTTTATGCCTTGGGCTACGGACGTCCATGGGCCCTTGGCTTGTGTGACCATCCTATGGAATGTGCTTAAATAACTCAAATTCATATTTTTTATGCTTTGGATAACCAACTGGAATGCGACAATGGATCTCGCCAATTTGAATGCTTTTCTGGCCATTGCCGAGACGGGAAGTTTTTCCGGTGCAGGAGAACGCCTGCACCTGACCCAACCGGCCATCAGCAAACGGATCGCAGGCCTTGAGCAGCAACTCGGCGTGCGTCTTTTCGATCGTCTGGGCCGTGAAGTCAGCCTGACCGAGGCAGGACGCGCCCTGCTGCCAAGGGCCTATCAGATCACCAACGTACTGGATGATACGCGCCGGGCGCTGACCAACCTGAACGGCGAAGTGTCCGGGCGCTTGAAGCTGATCACCAGCCACCATATCGGTCTGCACCGTCTGCCACCTTTATTGCGCGAGTTTACGCGCACCTATCCGGCCGTGGCGCTGGACATTCGGTTCATGGACTCCGAAGCGGCCTATGACGAGATTCTGCATGGCCGCGCCGAGCTGGCTGTCATCACGCTTGCCCCGGAACCTCATCCACTGGTGCGCGCCACCGCAGTATGGGACGACCCGCTGGACTTCGTGGCGGCGCCGGAGCACCCGCTGGCCAATAGCGGTCCGATGAAACTGGAAGAGATCGCCCGCTACCCGGCAGTGCTGCCCAGCGACAATACGTTCACTCACAAAATCGTCAGCAACCTGTGCGAGGCCCACGGCCTCAAGCCTGATATCGCGATGAGTACCAACTACCTGGAAACCATAAAAATGATGGTATCCATCGGGCTGGCCTGGAGCGTTCTGCCACGCACGATGCTCGATGAACAGGTTGCGCGCATTCCGTTGACAGGCGTGCAACTCAATCGCCAGCTAGGCTACATCCTGCACACGGAGCGGACTCTATCAAATGCGGCAAGGGCATTCATGAAATTGTTGTAATGCACGATACAGCGATTGATAGTGTTTTTTTATGCGATACAGGATGCAGAACGATCGTTTTACTGGCTTTATTCATTAAAGGCTCGTGATCAATGCCCAACCTTCTGGACCCGACCATGCTGCTGGCGTCCGCACAGCCTGCAGCCGCACCAGCGGCACAGCGCACTGTGGAACAGACCCTCAAGGAAACGCAGGATCGTCTGGATCTGGCGTTGAATTCCGCGCAGATGGGCATCTGGGAATGGGACATTGCCACCGATCAACTGCACGCCTCCGCTCGAGCCGCTCAACTGCATGGCCGCGAAAACCAGCCACTCGATTACAACTTCACCCGTTTTCTGGCCGGCGTGCCGACGGCGGAACGTCACCGCATGCGCAATGCCTACGAGGCGGTAGCGGCCGGCAAACAGGACATCTTTCAGCTGACCTACCGTTTTCAGTTGCAGAACGGCCTGTCACGCCTGCTCGAAAGCCGCGCCATTCTTTACCGCAACACCGACGGCACGCCATCGAGACTGACCGGCACGCTGCTGGACATCACCCAGCAACAGGCACAGGCCGCACTGGAAGCCAGCGAGGAGAAGTTCGCCAAGGCGTTCCATTCCAGCCCTGACTCGATCACCATCACGGAACTGGGTACCGGCCGATATGTGGAGGTCAATGACGGCTTCTGCCGCCTCACCGGTTACACAGCACCCGAAGTGCTGGGCAGGACGGTTCAGGAGATCGGTATCTGGACGGATCCCGACCAACGCCAGAACATGATCGATCAGTTGCGCGACACCGGTCGGGTGCATCACCGGGAAATGGCGGGCCGCAACAAGAATGGCGATCCGCTGACTCTCGACGTATCGGTGGAGTTCATCACCCTTAACGAAACCGCCTGCCTGCTGATGAACGCCCGGGACATCGGCCAGTTGAAAAGCGCTCAGGCACAGATCCAGCACCTGGCCTATCACGACCCGTTGACCGGCCTGCCCAACCGCGCGCTGCTCATGGACCGCCTGAGCGAGCAACTGTCGCTGCTCAGGCATCATCGCCTGCGTGGCGCCCTGCTGTTCATGGATCTGGACCACTTCAAGCACATCAACGACTCCCTGGGCCACCCTGTTGGTGACAGCGTGCTGAATATCGTCTCCGCACGACTGGAGGCCAGCGTTCGCCTCGAAGACACCGTGGCGCGCCTTGGCGGGGACGAATTCGTGGTGCTGGTCTGTGGCCTGGAAGGATCTCGTCACGAGGTCACTCAGCAGGTTCAGGAACTGTCCGATAACCTGCGCGAGTTGCTCGCAGAGCCCATGTTCCTCGACGGCCATCGGCTGCAGGTGACACCCAGCATCGGCATGGTACTGATCCCGGATGACGGTTCGACCCCTGCCGACCTGCTCAAGCGTGCCGATATCGCGCTGTACCGCGCCAAGGATTCGGGCCGCAACGCCGCGCAATTTTTTCATAGTTCCATGCAAAAGGCGGTAAGCCAGCGCCTGCGCATGGAAAACGATCTACGCCTGGCGCTGGCCCGCAACGAGTTCCACCTGCACTTTCAGGCTCAAGTGGACTGCCGGAACGAAGCGCTTACCGGCGCCGAGGCACTGCTGCGCTGGCAGCATCCGGATTACGGCGTGCTGCCGCCCACCCAGTTTGTGCAGATCCTTGAAGAGAGCGGGATGATTCTCGAAGTGGGCAGCTGGGTGCTGGACGAGGCATGCAGGACCGCAGGTCGCCTGCTCAAGCAGGGGCTGATCGCACACAATGGCTTTCTGATGGGCGTCAACATCAGCCCGCGCCAGTTCAGGCAGACCGACTTTGTCGCACGCGTGGAGCGCAGCCTGACACTGCATCAATTGCCTGCCACCATGCTGAAACTGGAAATCACCGAAGGGATCGTCATTCAGAACCTGGAAGACACCATTGCCAAGATGCGCGGCCTGAAAAAGCTCGGGATCAGCTTTGCCATGGACGACTTCGGCACCGGCTATTCGTCGCTGACGTATCTCAAGCGTCTTCCGGTGGATACACTCAAGATCGACCAGTCATTCGTGCAGGACGCCACCAGTGACCCTAATGACGCCGAAATCATTCGCGCCATTGTGGCCATGGCCCAGAGTCTCAACCTCAATGTCATCGCCGAGGGCGTCGAGACCGTCGAGCAACTGGCGTTTCTCGAGAAACTGGGGTGCCACGTGTATCAGGGGTACCTGTTCAGCGAGCCGCTGGACGACTCACAATTTGAAGCGCTGCTGCGGCTGAAACAGCCTGTTCGGCACCCGAGCCTGCTGCCGGATCGCTAAACGCAGAAAGGCGCCCGAAGGCGCCTTTCCGTTACAGCAATCATCACTGCTCGATGGCTTTCTGAGTATTCAGCGGAATCCGCTTTGGCTTGGCTTCTTCAGGCACATTACGCACCAGGTCGATGTTCAGCAGCCCATGGGACAAGTCAGCACCCCGAACCTCGATATTGTCTGCCAGCCGGAACGACAGCTTGAATTCGCGCCGGGCAATGCCCTGATGCAGATAGGTCACGTTTTCGGCTTCGCGTTCGCGCCTGCCGCCAGTGACTGTCAGCACCCCTTTCTCGACCTGCAAGTCAAGGTCTTCTTCCTGCATGCCTGCCGCCGCGATCACGATCCGGTACTGATCGTCGCTATGCCGCTCCACGTTGTAGGGAGGGTAGCCACTGGACGAATCATTACGTGCCGCCGACTCGAAAAGGTCGTTGAAGCGGTCGAAGCCCACTGAGTGACGAAACAGTGGAGCCAGAGAAAATGCAGTCGTCATGATAATTCTCCTGTTAATCAGCGAGTAGTTTGCGCGACCCGGATTCGGCATCGCGTAATCCCCAAACTAGGGTCGGCCACTGACTTTTCAAGAGCGATTTTTTACGAAAAACATAACCGTTCGTCGGGCTGACTTTCGGCTGAATAACCCAGCAAAACACTGATCCGGTCGCAGTCGGTTTCACGCCGCAACGCGTTGAACATCAACGTGGCTTCAGGGTAACTCTTGGTCAGCAACACCAACCATTGCTTGAGACGGCCCGGCGCCTGCACCAGGGTCATCTTGGCCAGACAATCGCCCCAGAACGTGCGCAGCATCGGTTGCAGCTCGGTCCAGGTCATCTCGACCACCTCTTCGCCCGCGTGGGCTGCCGCAATCTGCATGGCCAGATCGGGACGCGCCACCAGACCACGACCGATCATGATGTCACGTGCACCGCAGATTTCCCGACAACGCCGCCAGTCCTCGACTGTCCATATCTCGCCATTGGCGACGACCGGCACCTTGACCACTTCCTGGATACGCGCGATCCATTCCCAGTGCGCTGGCGGCTTGTAACCGTCGACCTTGGTGCGCGCATGAACCACGATGCGCTCGGCACCGCCATCGGCCAGCGCTCGTGCGCAGTCCAGAGCACCGTCGGTGTTTTCATAGCCCAGACGCATCTTGGCAGTGACGGGAATCTCGCCGGGCACCGCGCGACGCACCTGACTGACGATCGAGTGCAGCAGGTCAGGCTCCTTGAGCAGAATTGCGCCGCCACGGGAGCGATTCACGGTCTTGGCCGGGCAACCGAAGTTCAGGTCCATGACCGGCGCGCCCAGTTCACAGGCGAACGCAGCGTTTTCTGCCAGGCAGACGGGGTCGGAACCCAGCAATTGCACGTGCAGCGGTACGCCTGCTGCCGTTTTGGCATCGGTGTGCAGCTCAGAGGCCATCTTGTAGTAGTAGGTGGCGGGCATGACCCGCTCGGTCACCCGGATGAATTCGGTCACGCACCAGTCGATGCCGCCGACGCGAGTCAGCACATTACGCAGGATGTCGTCGACCAACCCCTCCATGGGCGCCAGAGCAATTTGCATGGGTCACACTCGAAAAAAAGTCCGGCAGTTTACTGTTCGTCACCGGGATTGGGAACGCCGGCGTCCAACATTGCCGCACCATAGCCCTCGATGAACTCGGCGGGCATACGCTTCGGGCGACCCGTGGACAGCTCGATACAGACAAAGGTGGTTTGCGCCCGCAACAACGTGAGGTTGTCTGCGGGACGCTTGAGCTGAAAGCAGCGAGTCATCTTCAGGCGACGATCCCAATCGACAATCCAGGTTGCCAGCTGCAACTCATCGCCCTCGTAGGCGCTGGCCAGGTAATCGATTTCGTGCCGAACCACGGCCATGGCCCGATCCAGTCGCCGGTACTCACTCAGATCCAGCCCCAGATACTGCGAATGACGCCAGGCGCAGCGTTCGAGCCAGGTGACGTAAACCGCGTTATTGGCGTGCCCCAGACCGTCGATGTCATCGCTGCCGACATTCAGGTCGATGACGAAAGGCGTTGTCCGATCCCAGACCATGCTCGCTCCTGTTTGGATAATAGGTTGGCGGCAGTGTAGCTGGAATGCAGGCCCGGCAAGGCATGCCTGGAGGGTTCTGGAGAGAGATGAAGGGTTCTACGAAAATAAAACCCTGAAAAAACAAAAGGGCCATTCAATAATCGAATGACCCTTGGTCCCGCAGAGCGGGAAATCGTGGCGTCCCCTAGGGGACTCGAACCCCTGTTACCGCCGTGAAAGGGCGGTGTCCTAGGCCACTAGACGAAGGGGACGCAAAACCTTCAGTCAGGTTCATCAGTGATGAACCCTGGCAAAATTGGTGGAGCTAAGCGGGATCGAACCGCTGACCTCCTGCATGCCATGCAGGCGCTCTCCCAGCTGAGCTATAGCCCCGGATTTATCGCCTCGCGGCGGAGTTCAACCTTCCGGCATCACTCGGTGAAACTGGCGTCCCCTAGGGGACTCGAACCCCTGTTACCGCCGTGAAAGGGCGGTGTCCTAGGCCACTAGACGAAGGGGACAAACCTTCTACCTGATCAGAGTTGGGACTCCGATCGATTCAACATCCTGTTTTACCAGGCCTTGAACCTTGAATTTGGTGGAGCTAAGCGGGATCGAACCGCTGACCTCCTGCATGCCATGCAGGCGCTCTCCCAGCTGAGCTATAGCCCCACATCAGTGGACGGGGCGCATGTTAAGCGTGAGTCGCTAACCTGTCAAATTTATTTTCGAGAAATTTGAAAGTTTTTCGTCGGCATAACAATCACTTACCGTTTCGACCCGCAAATCCGAGGCCGAGTCGGCCACTGTCTGCCCCACTCGCGCTGGCACACAATGGCTTCTTCACATCATTGACGGGTCAGGCAATCGCGCCCAGCAGTTTTTCCCACTCTTTGTTTTCTTTCTTCGAGACGCCGCCCAGCAGATCAATGGCCTGACGCAGACGGAAACGCGTAAGGTCCGGACCGAGAATCTCCATGGCGTCCAGCACCGAAACGGAACTGGCCTGCCCGGTGATCGAGGCGAACATGAGCGGCATGGCGTCACGCAGCTTGAGGCCAAGGTGCTCGACCACCGCCTGGATGCAGGCGGTGATCGGGTCCTTCTCCCACTGACGCAGCGACTCCAGCTTCCACAGGATCAGTTGCATCAACTGGCGCACCTGGTCACCCGACAGTTTCTTGTGCTCGAACAGTTTCACGTCCGGGGTAACGCCACCGGCGAAGAAGAAGCTGGCCAGTGGCGCAATCTGACTGAATGTCTCGACCCGACCCTGCACGTGCGGTGCGATCTTCATCATGTACTCGGGGTTCAGCGCCCACGTCTGCACACGAGTGGCAAATTCCTCGACGGGCAGCTCACGCAGCCATTGACCGTTGAGCCAGGACAGCTTCTCGATATCGAAAATCGGACCGCCCAGCGACACGCGGGACAAGTCGAAGTGCTCGACCATTTCCTGCAGCGAAAACTTCTCGCGCTCGTCCGGCATCGACCAGCCCATGCGGCCCAGGTAGTTGAGCATGGCTTCAGGCATGAAGCCCATGCGCTCGTAGAACGTCACCGAGGTCGGGTTCTTGCGCTTGGAGAGCTTGCTCTTGTCCGGGTTACGCAGCAGCGGCATGTAGCACAGCTGTGGCTTGTCCCAACCGAAGTACTCGTACAATAGAATCAGTTTCGGCGCCGAAGGCAGCCACTCTTCGCCACGCAGCACGTGGGTGATGCCCATCAGGTGGTCATCGACCACGTTGGCCAGAAAGTAGGTCGGCAGCCCGTCGGTCTTCATCAGGACCTGCATGTCCATGCGGTCCCAGGGAATTTCCACTTCACCACGCAAAAGGTCCGGCACCACACAGACGCCTTCAGTCGGCACCTTCATGCGGATGACGTGCGGCTCGCCAGCGTCCAGACGCCGTTGCACTTCTTCCTTGGAAAGCAGCAGCGCACGGCCGTCATAACGCGGGGTTTCGCCCCGGGCCATTTGTTCGGCGCGCATTTCATCCAGCTCTTCAGCAGTGCAGAAGCACGGGAAAGCGTGACCCATTTCAACCAGTTGCTGAGCGTATTTACGGTAGATCTCGCCCCGCTCGCTCTGCCGGTACGGACCGTGCGGCCCGCCGACATCCGGACCTTCACTCCACTCGATGCCCAGCCAGCGCAATGCGTCGAAAATCTGCTGCTCAGACTCGCGGGTCGAACGCAACTGATCGGTGTCTTCGATCCGCAGGATGAACTCGCCACCGTGCTGCTTGGCAAAGCAATAGTTGAAAAGGGCGATGTAAGCCGTGCCAACGTGGGGGTCGCCCGTGGGCGATGGCGCGATGCGGGTACGAACGGTGGTCATGGAAAATCCCGAAATAAGGTCGATCAAGCGCGGAATGTTAACAGGCCGGAGGCGTCGGGCTCCAGCATGGGCGCTGGCGGAGCTGTGATGGCTCCCGAGCCCGGCGCTCACCCTGTCATCGGAAAACCAGCCTCAAACCGTCAGCAAGCGCTCGCGCAGCTTGCCGATTTCGTCGCGCATCTGCGCCGCTGCCTCGAATTCCAGGTCGCGGGCAAGTTGGTACATCTTCTCTTCCAGTTGACGGATGCGCTTGGTGATTTCGCTGGGCGAGCGCAGTTCGTTTTCGTACTTGGCGTTTTCCTCGGCGGCCTTGGCCATGCCTTTGCGCTTCTTGCTGCGTGAGCCGGGCACGGTGGCGCCTTCCATGATATCCGCCACGTCCTTGAATACGCCTTTCGGCGTGATGCCATGCTCCAGGTTGAACGCGATCTGCTTATCACGGCGCCGCTCGGTCTCGCCGATGGCGCGCTCCATGGAGCCGGTGATGCGATCGGCGTACAGAATCGCCCGGCCATTGAGGTTACGTGCCGCCCGGCCGATGGTCTGGATCAGCGATCGGTCGGAACGCAGGAAACCTTCCTTGTCCGCGTCCAGAATCGCCACCAGTGACACTTCCGGCATATCCAGACCTTCGCGCAGCAGGTTGATCCCCACCAGCACATCAAAGGCCCCCAATCGCAAGTCGCGGATGATCTCGACCCGCTCCACCGTGTCGATGTCCGAGTGCAGATAACGCACCCGCACGCCGTGGTCGCTGAGGTAATCGGTCAGGTCCTCGGCCATGCGTTTGGTCAGCGTGGTCACCAGCACCCGCTCGTCGATAGAGGCGCGCTTGTTGATTTCCGACAGCAGGTCATCGACCTGGGTCAGCGCCGGACGAATCTCGATCTGCGGGTCCACCAGACCGGTCGGCCGCACCACCTGCTCGACAATACGCCCGGCATGTTCCTCTTCGTATTTGCCCGGAGTCGCCGAGACGAAGATGGTCTGCGGGCTGACGTTCTCCCACTCTTCGAAACGCATCGGCCGGTTGTCCAGCGCCGACGGCAGACGGAAACCGTATTCCACCAGCGTTTCCTTGCGCGAGCGGTCGCCTTTGTACATGGCGCCCACCTGCGGCACGCTGACGTGGGATTCGTCGATCACCAGCAAGGCGTCCGCCGGCAGGTAGTCGTACAGTGTCGGCGGCGGAGCGCCGGTCGGACGGCCCGACAGGTAGCGAGAGTAGTTCTCGATGCCGTTGCAGTAGCCCAGTTCCAGAATCATCTCCAGATCAAACCGGGTGCGCTGCTCCAGACGCTGGGCTTCGACCAGTTTGTTCTGGCTGCGCAGGTATTCCAGACGCTCGCCGAGTTCGACCTTGATGCCTTCCATCGCCTCCAGCAGTGTTTCGCGGGGCGTGACGTAGTGGCTCTTGGGGTAAAAGGTGAACCGCGGCAGCTTACGGATCACTTCGCCGGTCAACGGATCGAAGGCCGACAGGCTTTCGACTTCGTCGTCGAACAGCTCGACACGAATCGCTTCCAGATCCGATTCGGCCGGATAGATGTCGATCACATCACCGCGCACCCGGAAGGTGGCCCGGGCAAAGTCCATGTCGTTGCGGGTGTATTGCAAGTCAGCCAGACGGCGCAGCAAAGCGCGCTGATCGAGTTTGTCGCCCCGGTCAATGTGCAGCACCATGCGCAGATAGGTTTCCGGACTGCCCAGGCCATAAATGCACGACACCGTGGTGACGATGATGGCGTCCTTGCGTTCCAGCAGGGCCTTGGTCGCGGACAGCCGCATCTGCTCGATGTGGTCGTTGATCGACGCATCCTTCTCGATGAAGGTGTCGGACGACGGCACATAGGCTTCCGGCTGATAGTAGTCGTAGTAGGAGACGAAATATTCGACGGCGTTGTTTGGAAAGAACGCCTTGAATTCGCCGTACAACTGCGCCGCCAGGGTCTTGTTCGGCGCCAGCACCAGCGTCGGACGCTGCACCTGAGAGATCACATTGGCGATGCTGAACGTCTTGCCCGAACCCGTCACACCCAACAGGGTCTGGTGCGCAAGTCCGGCGTCGATCCCTTCGACCAGTTGGCGAATGGCCTCGGGCTGATCACCTGCGGGCTCAAAACGGGTAACGAGCTGGAACTCGGACATAACCTACCTCTTGAATTCGTTCGCGTCGGGGTTCGCGACAAGGACTCGTCCGCGCGGCCTGTACCGGCAATGACGAAATCACCACCGACGACTCATCCCGTCAACGGGAGACGACGTACGGCAGTGACAGTGCTTGAAGTGATGCACTGTAAATGGAGACGTTTGCGCATGTTTCAAGGCGCTCATTTGATCAGTGGCTACATCATTGAGGTTTCAACGGGACGAACGTTCTGCAAATAAACCGAAAAACCTTGAAAAAACCCGCCCTGCCCTGTCGCCCCTCAGGGGGATGCTCTTTATACTAGGTCCCCGTTTGTGCACCGCTTTGGCGCATTCGGCCGCGGCGTGCATACCCCTCCCTCCTTCATTCAGAGCTGCCGCAAAAATGAGCCTCTTCTCCGCTGTCGAAATGGCACCCCGCGATCCTATTCTGGGTATCAACGAAGCATTCAACGCCGACACCCGCACCACCAAGGTCAACCTTGGCGTGGGCGTCTACTGTGACGAAGACGGACGCATCCCTCTGCTGCGTGCAGTGGCTGAAGCCGAGAAGATTCGTGTTGCGCAGCACGCACCTCGTGGTTATCTGCCGATCGACGGTATCGCCGCCTACGACCAGGCCGTGCAAAAACTGCTGCTGGGTGCCGACTCGCCATTGATCGCATCGGGCCGCGTGCTGACCACCCAATCGGTCGGCGGCACCGGGGCGCTGAAGATCGGCGCTGACTTCCTCAAGCAACTGTTGCCCAACGCCGTTGTGGCCATCAGTGATCCGAGCTGGGAAAACCATCGTGCGCTGTTCGAAACCGCGGGCTTTCCGGTCCAGAACTACCGCTACTATGATGCCGCTTCCCACGACGTGAACCGTGGCGGCATGCTCGAAGACCTGCAGAACCTGCCTGACCATTCCGTGGTCGTGCTGCACGCCTGCTGCCACAACCCGACCGGCGTCGACCTGAATCTGGAAGACTGGAAAAAGGTTCTGGAAGTGGTCAAGGCCAAAGGTCACGTACCGTTTCTGGATATGGCTTATCAGGGCTTCGGCCAGGGCATCCAGGAAGACGCCATCGCGGTCCGTCTGTTTGCCGAGTCCGGCCTGACCTTTTTCGCCTCCAGTTCGTTCTCCAAATCGCTGTCGCTGTACGGCGAGCGTGTGGGCGCGTTGTCGATCATCACTGAATCGAAAGAAGAAACCGCCCGCGTCCTGTCCCAGGTCAAGCGCGTGATCCGCACCAACTACTCCAACCCGCCGACCCACGGCGCAATCATCTCCGCAGCCGTGCTCAACGACCCGGCGCTGCGCGCCATGTGGGAAGCGGAACTGGGCGAAATGCGCGTGCGCATCCAGAGCATGCGCAAGGCAATGGTCGAGCGTCTGGCCGACAACCCGGCCGGTCAGGACTTCAGCTTCGTGGGTCGCCAGTGCGGCATGTTCTCCTATTCAGGCCTGACCGCCGAACAGGCCCAGCGCCTGCGTAGCGAGTTCGGCATTTACGCGCTGGACACCGGCCGCATCTGTGTCGCGGCGCTGAACCAGAAGAACATCGACGTGGTGTGCGACGCGATCAAGAAGGTGTTGTAAGTCACCTGCCCGGCACACAGAACGGTGCGAGACAGCGCCGCCTCATCGAGGCTGCACCGTCTCGCAGCAAACAAGGGATTGTGGGAGGCGGCTTGCCGGCGAGGGCGTCGGGCAGGTCGCTGATAGGGCGCTGGGTAAAACGCATCGCCGCAAGCCGCCTCCCCCATCGCGCAGTGTTCAAAACGCCATCCCCGCGCCTACCACTCGGCAATCCAATCGAACGATCCCCTTCTCCTGGACCTCGAAAGTCTGTCAGCCATTTCTGAAGCAGACTTTCGAGGTATTCATGTCTACCGAACCGCAACGGCAAAAAGAACAGGCACCCGGTCAGCACACGCCGCCGGACCAGGGCACGGACCGCAACGATCCGGCCATCGATCCACAAGAGCCGGACGCTGTACCGGATTCGAGCGGACATGAAGACCAACGCCAGAACCAGCAGCAGAGCCAGAGCCAGAGCCAGTCGCAAGGATCGCCGGGACAAAGCGCCTACGTGCCTGACTATGAGCCGCAGGAAAAGCCCCAGACCCAGCGCAATCATCAACCTACCCAAGGCGTCGATGCGGACATTGATACTCAGGGCGGTTGAAGTCTTGCGGTTGCCACGTGGATTGGGTACTGAGGCCCAATCCATCCGTGCACTACCCCCTAAGGCTTGCGCTCTTCCCGGATTTCCTGCACCTGATACGCCGGATCGGCCTTGATCTGCTGTTCGGTGAAAGGGAGTTTGGCCCGCTGCTTGTTGGAGAACGCCTCGGTCTGGTCACGCGAGTGCGTCGACTGCGGATTGCTTGACTCGGAGAACGCCAGCAAACCCTCGGCCTGTGGGCCATGTTCATCGAACGTCACCACTTGCAAATAGCTGGTGCCGCTGACCACCTCACGCTTGCCGTTCTTGCCCGCCACTGTCTGCATGGCGTTGTAGACGCCCAGTGTGGCAGGACCGCCGTGGATCGGAATCGGCACGCCGCTCAGGCTCGACACCTGAATATCACCCCAGGTCGTCTTGTCTGACAGACCCGCCTTGCTCACTTCCTCCTGCGCGGTCAGCATGGCAGCGCGTAACGCCGTGGCGACTTCCGGGTATTCGATGGCCAGGCCGCGCGGCGTGTGAATCGGGTCGTTGGCATCGAACACCACCCGCCAGCGCGAGCCGACGGACTGCATGGCGGTCATGATCTTCTGGAAATAAACAAAGCCCACGCCGCTGCTCAGGTCAACTCGACCGTCCCAGGCTTTCAGGGCCGTGCACAGCGGCGTCAGACGCTTTTCATCATCGCCCAGTCCGGTCGCACAGAACTGCAAGAGGTCCGGCAACACTTGCCCGGCCTGATACACCTCGTTGTCCATCACCATCGCCTGCAGGTTCTCGACACCGACTTTGCCCGCCTGCTGCAGCTTGCCGAGTCGATCCAGCGCAAAACGCGCCCGCAGCCCGAGCGGCTGGCCTTCCTGGCTGATCAGCGGCGAAAAGTTTTTCTGCGGCGCGGCCGGGTTGACCATCCAGGCCGAGTCATTGGAATGCTGTACGAAATCGGTCCGCAGCAGTTGTGGCTGACGCGACGACGGATAGATACCGGGTTGCGCCGCCTCGGGCGCGATGTCCCAGTTACAGTCGCTGCGCGACCCGTCGAGGATGATCAATTCGGTGCCGATGCGCGGGTCGCTGCACGTGGCAAGCTTGACCGCGTCAACATTCGGCACCACCGACAGGTTCATGTACAACGCCTGGCCACTGGCATCGACCGCCACGGTGTTCACCCATGGAATCCCTTGAATGCTGCGCACCGAATCCTGAAACGCCTCGAGGCTTTTCGCCTGCCCCATGGCGTACCACTGCTGCAGCACGCGATCATTCTGGACGTTCGCGTCGCGCAGGCTGAAGGCGTACTTGTCGTCCCAGTCGAGCTTGCCCGGCCATTGCACCACAGGGCCGAATTTCGACGAATAGATCGTGCGGGTTACAGGCTTGATGCTGCCGTCGGCCTGTTTCGCCTCGACACTCACCTGCTGCCTGCCCATCGCCACTGATTTGCCGTCGAGCATGTAACGGGTCGAATCCCTGGGATCAAGCGCCAGTCGATGCAGCGTGAAGTGCTTCGACGTATCGACGGTGTGAGTCCAGGCCAGGTGCTGATTGAAGCCGATATTAATCAGCGGCAGACCCGGCAACGCCGCGCCCATCACGTCCAGCTTGCCGGGGATGGTCAGGTGCATCTGGTAGAAGCGCATACCACCACCCCACGGAAAATGCGGGTTGGCCAGCAACATGCCGCGTCCGTTCGCAGACAGCTCGCGTCCGATCGCCACCGCATTGCTTCCACGCTCCAGCGCGAACTGTTCATTGCGGGCGGCAGCCAGTCGCAGGGCCTCACGCTGCTCGTTCTGAAGCCCGGCCTGAGCACCCGCTTGCGGCGGTGCCGCACCGGCCAGCGCTTCGGTGAACTGAACCACGCCACCCTCGACCAGCAATCGACGGGTCAGGCGCACCAGATCGTCGGTGCTGATCGGCCGTACCCATTCGGCGGCGCAGGCTGTCGGCAACCCTTTGGCACGCTGCTCATCCAGTGAGCGGTTATAGCCAGCCGCGTAACCTTGCATCAGATGACGAATCCCGGGCGGCTGGGCCTTCCAGAAATGCGCGAGTGTTTCAGGTGTGTTCAACCATTTGAACAGCAGGTCGCTGGCCATATTGTTGCGCTGCTCGAGGGTCGCCTTGTCGGGGCCGAAATAGCGGGAACGTTCACCATTGACCGTGACAATCTCGTTGGCCAGCAGGCACAGGTTGTCCTGGGCATAGGCGTAACCGATGCCGTAACCCAGCCCGCGTTCGTCGGCGGCCACGATATGCGGGACGCCGAATCCGGTGCGACGCACTTGCGCCGAGGCGTTGTGATTCTCGGAGGCAACCAGTGCCTGGGCGGGCAGCACCAGCCCTAACGAAAGACTTGCAACAAGCAAACCGGGCAATGGTCTGGACATGATCATGCTGACGCCACCTCGAAAGGAAAACGGAATACGACGGGAATGAGTTGCTCCCGTTAAACGATCAGGCAGAACGAAATTTAGTGAATACAGCCAATTAATTGACAGCGCTAAATTCCGCCGCACTCGCCTCGTCTTAATGACAGCCCCCGTAGCCGTCGCCCGTCGACCGGCTGATTTTTTCCAGGCAGGATCCTGCATGAAACGCTCTCGACTCCCTCGACGCACTGTCCTCGCGGCACTGTGCCTGTTTCCGGTCATCGCCGTGTGCGCATGGCAGATCCTGCCGGGCGACCATGACAGGGCGCCCACCGTGACGGTGACACGCAGCAGCATTGAAAACAGCGTGACAGCGTTAGGCACGCTGCAACCGCGCAGTTACGTGGACGTCGGCTCGCAGGCAACCGGGCAGATCATGAAGATCCATGTGCAGGTGGGTGATCAGGTCAAGGAAGGTCAATTGCTGGTCGAGATCGATCCGTCCACACAAAAGGCCAGGCTTGATGCAGCGCGCTATGCCATCGACAACCTCAAGGCCCAGCTTCAGGAGCAACGCGCGCTGCACGAACTGGCGCAGCAGAAGCAGCAGCGTCAGCAACGTCTGGCGGCCGGTGGCGCGACGCGGGCCGAGGATGTACAGGCGGCCGAGTCCGAATTCCGAGCCACCCAGGCCCGGGTCGACATGTTCAAGGCGCAGATCCTTGAAGCCCGGGCGGCGCTGCGCAGTGACGAGGCCGCGCTGGGTTATACGCGCATTTATGCGCCCATGAGCGGCACAGTGGTCGCACTGGATGCCCGCGAGGGTCAGACCCTCAACGCACAGCAACAGACTCCGCTGATCCTGCGCATCGCCCGGCTGTCGCCGATGACCGTGTGGGCCGAAGTCTCCGAGGCTGACATAGGCCACGTGAAACCCGGCATGAATGCCTACTTCACCACCCTGAGCGGCGGCAGTCGGCGCTGGAAAAGTACCGTGCGGCAGATTCTGCCCGTGCCACCCAAGCCGCTGGAACAGGCCAACCAGGGCGGCGGCAGCCCGAGCAGTTCGCGCAAGAGCGGCGGAGGCCGAGTGGTGCTGTATACCGTTCTGCTGGACGTCGACAACGATGATCAGGCACTGATGGCCGAAATGACGGCGCAGATCTTTTTCGTCGCAGGCAGCGCGCAGAACACCCTCACTGCACCGCTTTCGGCGTTCAAGATCGGCACACAGGACGACCTGCAGACCGCACAGGTGCTGACCGCCAGCGGCGAAGTCCAAAGCCGTCAGGTGCGTACTGGCATCAGCGACCGTTTGCGGGTGCAGATACTCGACGGTCTCGAGGAAGGCGACCGTCTGCTGGTGCCCTCCGCGCTTGGCAGCGGAGGCTGAATGCAGACGCCGCTGATCGACCTGCGGGCCATCCGCAAATCTTACGGCGGAGGCGACAGTCCGCAGGTCAACGTACTGCAGGGCATCGACCTGTCGATTCATGCCGGAGAATTCGTCGCGATTGTCGGCGCGTCCGGTTCCGGCAAGTCGACACTGATGAATATTCTGGGCTGTCTGGACCGGCCCACCTCGGGCGAGTACCGGTTTGCCGGCGAAAACGTCGCCGAACTGGGCAGTGACGAACTCGCCTGGCTGCGCCGTGAGGCGTTCGGCTTCGTGTTTCAGGGCTATCACCTGATTCCGTCCGGCTCAGCCCAGGAAAACGTCGAGATGCCAGCGATCTATGCCGGCACACCCGCCGCGCAACGCCATGCCCGCGCCGCCGCTCTGCTGGAACGGCTGGGCCTTGGCTCGCGTACGGGCAATCGCCCGCATCAACTGTCCGGCGGCCAGCAACAACGGGTGTCCATCGCCCGCGCCTTGATGAACGGCGGCCACATCATCCTTGCTGACGAACCGACCGGCGCGCTGGACAGCCACAGTGGCGCGGAAGTGATGACATTGCTGGATGAGCTGGCCAGTCAGGGCCACGTCGTCATTCTGATTACCCACGACCGCGACGTCGCTGCCCGCGCCAGACGCGTCATCGAAATCAGCGACGGGCGCATCGTCAGCGATACGCTCAGCGAGACTGTCGGGAATGCTCAGCCAACGGGCGCACTGCAAGCGGTGGATCTGCAGGCGCGACTGGCTCAGAGCAGCAATGCCCGCAGCGCGTGGAGGGGCGAGTTGCTCGACGCCGTTCAGGCAGCGTGGCGAGTGATGTGGATCAATCGCTTTCGCACTGCACTGACGTTGCTGGGCATTGTCATCGGCGTAGCCTCGGTGGTGGTGATGCTGGCGGTGGGCGAAGGCAGCAAGCGTCAGGTCATGGCGCAAATGTCGTCGTTCGGTTCCAACATCATTTACCTGAACGGCAAGGCGCCCAGTCCGCGCGCACCGAAGGGCGTCATCACACTTGAAGAGGTCGCCGCGCTGGGTGATCTGCCCGAGGTACGCATGATCATGCCGGTCAACGGCGGACAGGCAGGTGTGCGCTTCGGTAATGTCGACCATTCCAGCTACGTGGGTGGCAACGACACGCACTTTCCGGCGATCTTCAACTGGCCGGTGGTGGAAGGCAGTTACTTCACTGAGGCTGATGAACAGAATGCAGCGGCAGTGGCCGTGATCGGACACAAGGTTCGGCAGAAACTGTTCGGCGAGCGTATCGACCCCATCGGCCAGTACATTCTGATCGAGAACGTACCGTTTCAGGTGGTCGGCGTGCTTCAGGAAAAAGGCGCCAGTTCGGGTGACCTGGACAGCGACAACCGCATCGCGATTCCCTATTCGGCGGCCAGTATTCGCCTGTTCGGCTCGCAGGACCCTGAATACATCACCATCGCCACCCGCGATGCCGACAACGTCAAACAGGCCGAAGCAGCGATCCGCGGCCTGCTGAATCAGTTGCACAATGGCAAGCCGGATTATGAGCTGACCAATAACGCGGCAATGATCCAGGCAGAGGCCCGCACTCAGAACACGCTGTCGTTGATGCTCGGCTCGATTGCCGCCATCTCGCTGCTGGTCGGCGGCATTGGCGTGATGAACATCATGCTGATGACCGTGCGCGAGCGGACCCGTGAAATCGGCATCCGCATGGCCACCGGCGCACGCCAGAGCGACATTCTGCGCCAGTTCCTTACCGAAGCGGTGATGCTCTCGGTGGTCGGAGGTCTGGCCGGCATCGTGCTGGCGCTGGGCATGGGAGCGGTGCTGTTGCTGAGCAAGGTCGCGGTGGCCTTCTCGCTGTCGGCGGTCGCCGGGGCCTTTTGCTGCGCGCTGATCACCGGGGTGATCTTCGGCTTCATGCCCGCCCGCAAAGCGGCCCGCCTCGATCCGGTTGCGGCCCTCACCAGTCAATGAATGATCAATCCATGAAAACACGCCTGACGCTATTGACCACGTGCCTGTTGCTGGCCGCCTGCGGCACGCCTGTATCTGCCCCGGACAGCGGCATCCAGCCACCGCCAACCTGGGCGTTTGCGCAAAGCGCGGCGATTCAACGCAACGATGCCCGCTGGTGGCAACACTTCGGCAGCCCGGAACTCAACCGCCTGATCGAACAGGCCAGTCGTGACAGCCATGAAGTCGGCGCGGCCATGGCGCGAGTGCGACAGGCACAGGCAACGGCGATCATCGGTGGTGCGCCGCTGTTGCCCGAACTGGGTTACGACCTGCGTGGCGAACGCAATAAGTTCATGCGCAGCAGCGACCGCAAGGCCAACCCGTCGGACGACAATAACACCGACATGTTTACCGCCGCCCTGACCGCCAGTTACGAGGTGGACTTCTGGGGCGGCGTGGCGGCCGGTCGCGACAGCGCCGTGCAGCGCCTGCGTGCCAGCCAGTTCGATCAGGCGACCGTGGAACTGACGCTGCTCGGCAACGTTGCCGACCGCTACGCGCAAACCTTGTCGGCCCGCGAGCAAGGCCGTATTGCCGCGCTGAACCTGGCCAACGCGCAGAATGTGTTACGCCTGGTGCAGACTCGTTACGACTCAGGCTCGGCTACGGCACTGGAGCTGGCGCAGCAAAAGAATCTGGTCGCCACGCAGCAACGCGAACTGCCACGCCTTCAACAACTGGCCAACGAGCAGTTGATCACCCTCGCCGCCCTGCTGGGCCAGCCGGTGCAGAACCTCAGGCTCGGCAATCAGGCGTTCGACACATTGAGCTGGCCGGACATCGGCAGCAGCGTGCCCAGCGATCTTCTGACCCGCCGCCCGGACCTGGCCAAGGCCGAAGCCGAACTGGCGGCCGCGCATGCCGACGTTACGGTCGCCCGCGCCGCGATGCTGCCCACACTGACCCTGAGTGCCCGCATCGGTACCGAATCGGTCCGCGCTGAAGACTGGCTGCGCGCACCGTTCAGCAGTCTGGCGGCAGGTCTGGTCGGCCCGATCTTCAACAACGGCCGCCTCGGGGCCGAACGCGACCGAGCCACGGCGCGGCAGGAAGAGCTGCTGGAAACCTACCGCGGCGCGATCATCAACAGTTTCGCCGACGTGGAAAAAGCCCTGAACAGCATCGACGGTCTTGATCAACAGCGTGGCTGGCACGAAGAAGAATTGAAACAGGCACAAACCGCGTTTCGCATCGCACAGAGTCGCTATCAGGAAGGCGCAGAAGACCTGCTGACCGTGCTGGAAACCCAGCGCACGTTGTATCAGGCACAGGACGTCAGCGTGCAGTTGAGGCTGGCGAGGGTGCAGGCCAGTATTGCGCTGTACAAAGCGTTGGGAGGTGGGTGGCAGGTGCGCTGACGTGCATGGCAGACGCGTCCAGATACCCCTGAAGGAACACAATTCAGACTGTGGGAGGCGGCTTGCCGGCGATGCGGTTTTTGAAGCGCCCTATCAGTGACTGAGTTGACGCCATCGCTGGCAAGTCGCCTCCCACAAGCCGATGTTGACTGCAAGGAAGTAGTCAGGTGCTTAAAACCACTTCTCCGGCAACAGATTGCGCGCATACCACGGCCGACGCGGCACACGGCGGACCAGGTCGCCGAGTTTGTCATCGGCGGCGAAGGTAATGCGCAGCGCAAGCTTCATGACTTCCGGATCCATCTCCATCGACGTCCCGGCCTGCAGGCCCGGCGTGGTGCTGCAACCGTGGGTAGCCGGCCCCAGCCACGGGTCGCTGACTTCCACCCAGCGACCCGGCGCGAACCAGGGCACGCCGTTGACCTCAAGGCGCTTCACCTCACCGGGATGAAACCGTTCGTGTGCCCGGAACCAGTCATCGATACGGTCGTCGATCCAGCCATGGAACATCCAGAACACCGGGTTCACATGGGATGAGAACGGGTCGGCCAGAAAATCATTTTCCGGCCCGAACCAGCGCTCGGCAAAGTCATCCGAACGCCGCGCCATCGGCACCGGCTGACCGTTGGCCGGGTCGCGGGCCACGGAGGCCCAGCGCATGTGCAGCCAGTCGTGCAGTTCCAGCTCGACCTGCGAACCGAACTGCCCCAGCGTCAGCTTCGACAGAAAGCGCGGGTCACGGTACTGGGATTCCCAGACCTGAAAATGCGTGTGATAGGTCTCGGGGCTTTTGATGTCGCTGACCAGTTGGGTGTATTCCTCATCGCCCTGCGCCAGCCAGTTCGGCGGCAGTGAACAGCCGTCGTGGTTGTCGAAGTAACGCGCAAAGCCCAGCCGGTCACGCTCAAGCTCCGGCTGCGGCATCGGAAAACGCGGCCAGGATGGCAGGTTCTGAATCTGCCGCGCCTCAATCAGCATGTGCCGGTGCATGAAGAAGAAATCCACGCCAGAGCCGTTGCGATCCTTGTACGGTCCGCGAGCATCGCGCTCCTTGTCCCGCGGCCCTGGCTGCCAGCCAATCCCGCGCAACGCTTCTTGCTTGTCGGTCGGCAGTTTGTGCCACTTGTCCCGGGACGCATGCCACAACTGGTGAAACAGACGGTGCTCTTTGGAGATCAGCCAGGCATGAAACTCAGGCGTCAGGCTGACCCGCTCCCGCGCCTCGGGAAACAGTTGTCTGATCGCGATCACCCGGTTTTCCAGCTCCGGCAAGGCCAGCGGTCGATCAAGGCGCTCGATACGGCCACTCAGGGTGCCACTGCCCGCATTGCCGAATCCGCCCCACACCTCATCGAGGATCAGGCTGAACTCGTAATCCGGGGTATCGCTGCGCGGGTCATTGCCTGCGTGACCGTCCATGACCCGCAGATACAATGTGGCGGCGTTGGCCGGCTGCAGGTCGCCGATCACCCGAAAGCGTGGCATTGCGTCGCCGCGCAGGTTGTTGGCGGTATCAATGTAACCGCGTATTCCACGGCCGCGCGGGGCGATGTCGAGGAACATTTCCAGGCCGTGCAGCGGCGCCTCACACAATCCGGCATCGCGGCCCTCGAAGCGCAACGCCCAGACACCGCGCAATTTGTCGGCCAGACGCTGTGTGGCCGTGTCGGCCGGGCCCGCGGTGGCTTCGCCGGGTGTAATGGGCTCCTCGACGCGGGTGAGTTCCCGATGTGCATACCAGGCAGCCGGTACTGCCGCGCCGGTGAGCGCCAGACCTGCCATGAAACCTCGTCGAGAAATCGTCATTACCCTACCTGTTACAGCCCCCGAGACACCGGGTATCCAGCTAGAACGTAAAGCCTTGCCATAAATTTACTTCGCGGCTCGCCTGGGCAGGACGAGCACTGAGCGTGCCCGAGCGCCTGGCTCACTGAATTCACAGTCTGTGCCTTTTGGGACGCAGAGCGTCACGGCCTGCATGCCCACGCGCAGCGATGGGCACGATCAGTCGCGGCCTGACAAGACCACCGCTAAATTTTCCCGCCATCCGCTCGTTCTCCCCAGATAGCAACGGCCCTGCTGCCTGCATGCAAGGCTGACCTGCACCGATCACCTGAACGAGACGGCAATGACAAAACCGCGTTGGAAAAAGGCTCTTTTCATCGGCCTGCCCCTGGCTCTGGCCATCAGTGCAGGTGCGGGTTATCTGGCCTGGAATTACGGGTCGCCAGCGGGTTACCCGGTCAAGGTCATGAAGCAGGCCGAAGACCTTCAGGAGCGAATCATTTCCTTCGACAGCCACATCACGGTTCCGATGAAGTTCGGCAGCGAGCGTAACGAAGCCGACAAGGATGGCTCAGGGCAATTCGATCTGGTGAAAACTGCACGCGGCCGTCTCTCGGGCGCGGCCTTGACGGTATTCGGCTGGCCGGAAATCTGGAACGGCCCCAACGCACCGCATCGCCCGACACCCGGCTTTGTCGACGAGGCGCGTCAGCAGCAGGAGGTGCGCTACAAGATCATCACCGGCATGGTTCGCGACTTCCCGAATCAGGTCGGCATCGCCTACACCCCTGACGACATGCGCCGCCTGCAGGGCGAAGGCAAGTTCGCGATCTTCATCAGCATGCTCAACGCCTACCCGCTGGGCAATGACCTCGATGCGCTGGACCGCTGGACTGCCCGGGGCATGCGCATGTTCGGTTTCAGTTACGTCGGCAACAACAGCTGGGCGGACTCGTCGCGCCCGCTGCCCTTCCTGAACGATACGCCGGATGCACTGGGCGGTCTGTCCGAAATCGGCAAACAGGCGGTGCAGCGCCTGAACGACCTGGGCGTGATCATCGACGTGTCGCAGATGTCGAGCAAGGCGCTGGAACAGGTCAGCCAATTGAGCCGCACGCCGATGGTCGCCTCGCACTCGGCCCCCCGTGCGCTGGTGGACATTCCGCGCAACCTCAGCGACGAAGAAATGCAACTGATCAAGCAAAGCGGTGGCGTGGTGCAAGTGGTGGCCTTCCCCGCCTACCTAAAGCCCTTGAGCCAGAAGACCCAGGACAAGCTCAATGCGTTGCGCAAGGAATTCGACCTGCCGCCGTTGCCGAATCTGGCCATGGCGCTGATGCCCGGCGACGCGATCATTACGGTATGGCCAGAGCAGCGCTTCGGTGCCTACGCCAGCAAGCTGTACGCCATTCTCGAGGAAGAGCCCAAGGCCACGGTCAAGGATTTTGTCAACGCCATCGACTACACCGTGCGCAAGATCGGCATCGACCATGTCGGTATCAGTTCCGACTTCAATGACGGCGGCGGCGTAAAAGGCTTCAACGACGTCAGCGAGATCCGCAATGTGACCGCCGAACTGATCGAACGCGGTTACGCCGAAGCGGACATTGCCAAGCTGTGGGGCGGCAACTTCCTGCGTGTCTGGGAACAGGTGCAGGCCTCGGCAAAAGCGGTGGCCCAGCCATGACTGATCGCAGAACGTTCCTCAAACAGGCCGGACTGCTGGCCGCCGCCCTGCCGCTCGGATCAAGCCTGACGGTGCCTGCTATGGCCGCCACGTCAGACCCCGTGGACGCAGACAAGTGGACCGCACTGAAACAGCTGTTCAATCAGGATCCGGACTACATCCACTTATCCAACTTTCTGGTGACGTCGCACCCAAGACCCGTGCGCGAAGCCATCGAGCAACACCGCGCCCACATCGACCGCAATCCCGGACTGGCAATGGATTGGGATCTGCAGGAAACAGAGCTGCGTGAACATGATGTGCGGGTCTGGGCTGGCAGATACCTGAACGCCAAACCCGGCCAGATCGCCCTGACCGGCAGCACCACCGAAGGGCTGGCGATCATCTACGGCGGCCTGCACCTGCGGCCGGATCAGGAAATTCTCACCACTGAACACGAACATTCCTGCGCCCGCAGCATCCTCAATTTCCGCCAGCAGCGTGACGGCACTCAGGTGCGCCGAATCCGCCTGTTCAAGGATCCGGCGCAGGTCTCGGCCGACGAAATCATCGGCTCGATTGCCCGCAGCATTCAATCCAACACGCGCGTACTGGGCATGACCTGGGTGCAATCGGGCAGCGGCGTGAAGCTGCCGCTCGGGTCCATCGGTGATCTGGTCGAAGAGCACAATCGCAACCGCGATGCCAAAGACCGCATCATCTATGTGGTCGATGGCGTGCACGGCTTTGGGGTGGAGAATCTGGATTTCCCGGAAATGAAGTGCGATTACTTTGTGGCGGGCACCCACAAATGGATGTTCGGCCCACGTGGCACCGGAATCGTCTGCGCCCGTTCGGAACAGATGACTGATCTCACGCCGACCATCCCGACCTTCTCCGAAGCGACCAATTTCGCCACCACCATGACGCCGGGTGGCTACCACTCGTTCGAACATCGCTGGGCGTTGAACAAGGCGTTCGAGTTGCACCTGCAACTGGGCAAGGCCGACGTGCAAGCGCGCATCCATCAGCTCAACAGCTACATGAAGGAACGTTTGCAGGCCCAGCGCGCTATCGAGCTGGTCACGCCGATGGAACCGGCCCTGTCGGCAGGCTTCAGTTTTTTCAGAATCAAGGATCAGGCCAGCGACGACGTAGCGGCCTGGCTGATGAAAAACCGCATGGTGGTCGATGCGGTCAGCCGCGATGTCGGCCCGGTGGTACGCACCGCGCCGGGCCTGCTGAACAGCGAAGCCGAAATCGACCGCTTCATGGCGCTGCTCAGCCAGCGCACCTGACGCCTGAACACTCGTTCTGCATCACCTGCTTTCCGTTTTTTGCCACTGAGGCCTGTCATGAAAAAGATGCTGTTCACCCTGTCCCTGACCTCGCTGCTGGGCCTGTCCTTGAGCGGCACCGCTCAGGCGGCAACCCCCGAGGCTGGCAACGTCTTCAAGGACTGCAAGGATTGTCCCGAGATGGTCGTGCTGCCTGCGGGCACCTTCACCATGGGCGCGCCGGAAGAGGAACTGGGTCGCCAGCCGGACGAAGGCCCTATGCACGATGTGACCTTCGCCAAGCCTTTCGCCATCAGCCGCTTTCAGGTGCTGAGCGGCGAATGGGACGCTTACATCAAGAGTTCCGGTTACAAAATGCCGGATGGCGATACTCGTCCCGGACGCGAATGCAAAGCGGGCAAGCCTCGCTATCCGCTGGGTCCGCGTCAGCCTGCGGTGTGCATGGACTGGAACGAAGCCAAGGCTTACGTCGCCTGGCTGTCGAAGAAGACCGGCAAGTCGTACCGGATGGTCAGCGAAGCGGCCCGTGAATACGCCGCACGCGGCGGCAGCAAAGGCTCGTTTCCCTTCCCGATGGATGAAGGCAAGCCTTATGGCATCGCCAGGCACGCCAATACCTATGGCCCTGAAGACGGTTTCAGCTACACCGCTCCGGCGGGCAGCTACAGCCCGAACGACTTCGGCATCTACGATGCTCACGGCAACGTGTACGAGTGGACCGCCGATTGCGAGACCAGCAACTACAACGGCGCGCCCACCGACGGCAGTGCCTGGCTGGCAGGCGATTGCACCTGGAAGATGATTCGCGGCAACGACTGGACCGAAGCGCCGATCTTCTCGCGCTCCGGCAACCGCAACAGCCGCCAGCCGGACGTGCGTGGCGACTGGCTGGGCTTTCGGGTCATGCGCGACCTCTGACCGACTCATCGAGCCTGCGGCCTTTGGCAGGAGCCGCAATCACGGACACTCACGAGAACCATCATGACGCTCAAAACGCAAAGCCTCGCCGGGGAAACCCTGAGAATCCTCAAACCCTTCTGGTGGCTGGTGGCGCTGTCGACGGTGCTGGGGATCGTCAGTGGCCTGAGCGTAACGGCGCTGCTGGCCACAATCAATAACGCGATGAACGTGCCGGGCGGACCGAACACCCATACCGCGCTGCTGTTCGCCGGGCTGTGCGTGCTGACACTGGCGTGTTCGACGCTGTCGAACCTGTCGACCCACTACGTGGGTCAGCGTGTGGTCGCCAACCTGCGCCGCGAACTGGCGGCCAAGGTGCTGGTGGCGCCTATCGAGCAACTGGAACGCTACCGCGCGCACCGGCTGATTCCGGTGCTGCTCAACGACGTCAACACCCTCAGCACCTTCGCCCTATCGGTAGCGCCGATGGTGATCGCCTTCACCGTGACCCTCGGCTGCCTGACCTATCTGGCCCTGTTGTCCTGGCAGATTCTGGCGCTGACGGTATTGACCGTGGTACTGGGCACCGGCGCACAGTTCGTTGCCCACCGATTCGGCATGCGCAGCATTCTGGCGGCGCGCAACGGTGAGGACGAACTGCAGAAGCACTATCAGGCGCTGTCGGCAGGTGCCAAGGAACTGCGCATCCAGCGCAAGCGTCGCCAGCACATGCTCGATGAAAAGATTCAGGGCACCACCGAACAGATCTGCCGTTCGAACATTCGCGCGGCGAATATCTTTGTCAGCGCAGAGACCTTTGGCTCGATGCTGTTCTTTGCGGTGATCGGCATGGCCATCGCCTTCCAGGCCATGTGGCCGACCACCGAGAAGACTGTGCTGGGCGGTTTCGTGCTGGTGATGCTGTACATGAAAGGCCCGCTGGAGCGCCTGATCAACTCCCTGCCCGCCATCAGCCGTGCACAGATCGCCATGCGCCGCATTGCCGAGCTGTCGTGGAAGTTTTCAAGCCCCGAGCCTCACCTGCTGGTCAGCGACCGCCCCAATTCGCTGGCCAGTCTCAAGACCCTGGAACTGCATCAACTGCGTTACGACTATCCGCCTGTGGAAGGCAGCGACGCGTTCCACCTCGGCCCGGTCAACCTGAGCATCAAGCAGGGCGATATCGTGTTCATCGTCGGCGAGAACGGCTGCGGCAAGACCACGCTGATCAAGCTGCTGCTGGGCCTGTACACGCCGCAACAGGGCGAAATCCGCCTCAACGGCCAGACAATCACCCCGGAACACCTGGACGACTATCGGCAGTTGTTCACCACCATCTTCGCCGACTATTACCTGTTCGATGAGCCGCTGCAGGGTCAGGCCAGCCTGCCCGAAGACGCTGGCAAATACCTGGAGCGTCTGGACATTGCCCATAAGGTCAGCATCCGCGACGGCGCGTTTACCACCACCGACCTGTCCACCGGTCAGCGCAAGCGTCTGGCGCTGATCAATGCCTGGCTGGACGAGCGTCAGGTGCTGGTCTTCGACGAGTGGGCCGCCGATCAGGACCCGGCCTTCCGTCGCGTGTTCTACACCGAGCTGCTGCCCGAGCTCAAACAACAGGGCAAGACGATTATCGTGATCTCCCACGACGACCGGTATTTCTATATAGCCGACCAACTGGTGCGCATGCAGGCCGGCAAAATCGACGTCGAACAGGTGCAGAACGCCTCCGTTTCCGCCTGATTTCAAGTGCTTTCCGAAACCCCGCCCGGCCTGTCCGCGAGCGGGGTTTTTTCATTCTGCGGGCAACCTGCGCATGAGCATTACTAGCCATCCGCCATCTTTTTTCGGGGCATGTGAAAAATTCATTAAATAACAGTGATTCGCGTTCGTTCTCATTTACAGCAACGGTGCGCATGGCTGCCTTCCCGCCCGATTGCTCATAAAAAAAGTTGCTCACGACTGCGCGAATGGCCGGCTGGACCAGACGGCGCAGATCTGATCGACGCTATCTGCCCTCTGCCGATACTTACTAAAAAGAGCCACGTCATGCACAACCCGTCACGACTCACCCCGCTCAGCAAAGCCTTGCTGCTCAGCCCGATGTTCAGTTCCCGACCCTCCATGGCAGCCATGGGTTTCGCGCTTTGCATGCCGCTGGCCGCGCAGGTTCAGGCAGAGGAAGTCACTCAGGATGGCTCGACCACCGCAGGCACGGTGACCCTGGCTCCGACGGCCATTGACTCCAAATCGCTGGGCACCACCACGGACGGAACCGGTTCCTACACCACCGGCGCCGTGAGCATTGGCAAGGGCGCACCGCAGTCACTGCGTGAAACGCCGCAATCGGTCAGCGTCGTGACCCGTCAGGTGATGGACGACAACAACCTGAACAGCCTCAGCGACGTTCTGGAAGACACGCCCGGCATGAGCTTCCAGTACCGCAACTTCGGCGGTCACGTGTACACCTCGCGCGGATTTTCCCTGCTGGCGGAAAGTTTTCTGGTCGATGGCATCGGCGGTCAGGGCTATCAGATCACCGGCTGGATGCAGCCGGACATGGCCATTTACGACCGTGTCGAAGTGTTGCGTGGCGCCTCCGGTCTGCTGGTCGGCGCAGGTCAGCCTGGCGGCGCGGTGAACCTGGTGCGCAAGCGCCCGACCGCCGAAAACAAATTTTCCATCACCACCCGCGCCGGTTCCTGGGACCAGTACCGGGTCGATCTGGACGGCAGCGGCAAGCTCAATGATTCGGGCACCCTGCGTGGCCGTATGGTCGCCGCCTATGACGACAGCGGTTCGTACCTGGATGGCCGCGACAGCCGCACGCCGCTGCTGTACGGCATCGTCGAAGCCGACGTGACCGACAACACCACGCTGACCATGAGCCTGCGTCGTCAGGAACAGGTAATCAACGGCTACTCCATCTACGGCCTGCCGCGCTACAGCAACGGCCAGTCGCTGGGCCTGTCGCGCTCGACCAACCTGGCGCAGGACTGGAACCGCCTCGAAAGCGACATGACCGAGGTGTTCACCGAAATCGAACACCGTTTCAACGATGACTGGAGAAGCCGTACGTCGTTGACGTATTCCCAAGGCGGGTTTGATCAGGCGATTGCGTATGCACGCGGCGCGGTGAACCCGGTCACGCTGGCAGGCTCGACCTTCCAGAACACCTTGTTTCGCAAGGACGAAGTCAACAGCACCGGTCTGAACAGCCAGTTGGAGGGCAACTTCAACGCGTTCGGCCTGAACCATCAGTTGACGCTGGGGGCTGACTGGTCCAGACAGGAATCCAATACCAAACAGGCGACGGTCAGGACGGCTTCGCCCATCAACATTTTCAATGTCAACCAGAACGCCTTCGCCAAGCCGGTGCGTCCGGCCTGGGGCAACGACATCGACATGACCGAAGAACGCGCGGGCCTTTACGCCAACGCGCGCATTCACTTGAGCGAGCCGTTGAGCGTGGTACTCGGGAGCCGCTTGAGCTGGTACGACTACGAATACGACGTCAAACGCGGTGCCGCCAACAGCTACGAATCCAAGCAGACGCAGGAATTCACACCGTTCGCCGGTCTGATCTACGACATCAACGACAACTGGTCGTGGTACGCGAGTTACGCCGACATCTTCACCCCGCAGGCCGATTTCGTCGACGTGGGTGGCTCGCCACTGGATCCGGCCATCGGTTCCAACTACGAAACCGGCTTCAAGGGCGAGCTGTTCGACAAGCGTTTGAACCTGTCCATGGCGCTCTTCTACATCAAGCAGAAAGACGTCGCGGCGGTGGATCTGTCGGCAGAAGCCTCGGAAGTGTTCTGCCCTAACAGCTCTGACGGTTCGTGCTACGTGCAGGACGGTATCAAACGCAGCAAGGGCGTGGAAATCGAGGCCAGCGGCGAAGTGCTGCCGGGCCTGCAAGTGTTCGGTGGTTACACCTACAACATGCTGCGTAACAACGGTGATGCGGAAGTCGCCTACGAAACGCCGAAACACATGCTGCGCCTCAACACCAGCTACAACCTGCCGGGCGCCTGGAATCGCCTGACCCTGGGTGCCGGTGTATCGGCGGATTCGGGTTATGAAGTACCGTCCAATGACCAGTTGGGCGTTTCAGGTCGCGCAATCTGGGATGCGCGTGCCTCCTGGAAGCTGGACGAAAACTGGCGTGTTTCGCTCAACGCCGAGAACCTGTTCGACCGCAAGTACTACACCACTGCCGTGGCCACCGACCGTTCCAACGTGTACGGCGAACCCCGCAGCTACGTCCTGACCCTGCGCGGAGATTTCTGATCCGCCGCAGACTCACGGATAACTGCAACAGCCACAAAGCCAAGGGGAAACCCTTGGCTTTTTGTGCTTTCGCGGCGCTGACATCGAGGGTATCTGCCCGATGCCGGAAACAGCCTGTGACTGGAGCATGCACATGCCAAACACAATGAACGTGCTGAGCAAGACTGACACCCCGAACCACCCGAGCGACGACAAATACACTATCCTGCACGCGCGTACCAAAAGAGCCCTCCTGCTATGCCTCCACCCTTCGAACGCTGCCACTCGGGACGCGTAAAACCCTTCGACAAAAGCCCGAACTCCGGGGTGACGTTGAGGGGGCTGGGTCTGGTTTTTTCGCTGTTTCTTCAGGGTAATGCGATGGCCGAAGCGTTCGATTTCGACATCCCCGCCCAGCCCTTGAACAGCGCCTTGAAAGAACTGGCGCGCCAGGGCGATCTGCAAGTGCTGTACAACCCGGATGACGTGCGCGGCAAGACCGGCGGCGTGGTGCGCGGCAAACTCACGCCCGAGCAGGCAATCACGGATCTGCTGCGCAGGGCCGGAGTGGCCCATACCTTCGAAGCCAACACCCTGACCCTTGGCGTGACGCCGCTTTCGCCGCCTGTGACCCTCAAGCCGGTGGCGATTCAGGCGCAGCAGTTTGGCGTCACCACCGAAGGCAGCGGCTCGTTTACCACCACGGCCGTGAGCCTGAACAAAACGCCTCAGTCACTGCGTGACACGCCGCAATCGGTGACCGTGATGACACGCCAGTTGATGGACGACAAAAACCTGACCGGCCTCGACGAGGTGATGGCGCAAACGCCGGGCATTACCTTCTCGCAACGCAACTTTGGCTCGCACGTCTACAGCTCACGCGGATTCGCCATGGAGGATGAAAGCTACACTCTCGATGGCGTTTCCGGGCAGGGCTACAGCGTGACCGGCTGGATGACGCCGGACATGGCCATCTACGACCGCGTCGAAGTGCTGCGCGGTGCTGCCGGCCTATTGATCGGCGCAGGCAATCCGGGTGGAGCGGTCAATCTGGTACGCAAGCGCCCGACCGCCATTCCTCAGTTCTCGGTCACCACCCGCGCAGGCAGTTGGGACAACTATCGCGTCGATCTGGATGGCAGCAGCAGGCTCAATGACTCGGGCAGTGTGCGCGGTCGCTTCGTGGCCTCGTATGAAGACCGGGGGTACTTCATCGATGTGCTGCACAAGACCGCCCCGCTGCTCTACGGCATTCTGGAAAGCGACCTGAGCGAGGACACCACGCTGACCCTCGGGGTACGCCACCAGCGTGCGGACACTCATGGCTTCTCGATATTCGGCTTGCCGCGCTACAGCGACGGCCGGGCGCTCGAGGTGTCGCGCTCGACCTCGCTCGCTCAGTCCTGGAACCGTCACGAGACGCAGACCCATGAAGTCTTCGGCGAACTGGAACACCGTTTCGACGACGACTGGACGGCGAAACTGTCCGCTACGCATTCCAACGGTTCGTTCGAACAGCAGGTCGCCTACGCCCAGGGAGCCATCGACCCACAAACGCGAGCAGGCTCCCGCCTGATCAAAACCCTGTTCCGCTCGGACGATCTGCAGAGTGACGGCCTGGACGCCCATCTGGACGGCCGCTTCGAGGGATTCGGCCTGACTCATCAGTTGACGCTGGGCGCCAATGGGTCCGAGCAGAAACGCGACTCACGTTATGCCACGGTCAATACGGTTCGAGCGGTCGATGTGTTCAATGTCGATCACGACGCGATCAACGAACCCGCACGCCCGGCCTGGAGCCGCACCGATTTCAGCGACAAGCGCTACGGCGTCTACAGCCATCTGCGGCTGGGCCTGACCGATGCGCTGAGTCTGGTCATGGGCGGCCGCATAAGCGGGTATGACTACCAGACCGAATCGGCAGGATTGACGACCCGCGCCCGACAGGACAACGAAGTCACGCCCTTTCTCGGTGTGATCTACGACCTGTCCCGGGACTGGTCGTGGTACGCCAGCTACACCGATATCTTCCTGCCGCAGAGCGACTATCGCACGGCGGGCGGCGCCCTGCTCGATCCGGCCATCGGCGCCAGTCACGAAACCGGGATCAAGGGCGAACTGTTCGACAAGCGCCTGAACGTATCCTTTGCGGTGTTCTATGTGAAACAGAAAGACGTCGCGGTCGAGGACGATGCCAATGTCGGCGAGTGCCTGATGAACGACGCCTACGGGACCTGTTACCTGAACGGCGAGGTGCGACGCAGCAAGGGTTTCGAGATGGAAGTCAGCGGCGAATTGCTGCCGGGGTTGCAGACGCTGGCGGGCTACACCTTCAACCTCACCCGCGGCAGTGACGGCCAGTCCATTTCTGCCGAGACACCGCGGCACATGGCACGCATCAGCAGCGATTACACCCTGCCCGGCGCCTGGAGGCGGCTGTCCATTGGCGCTGGTGTGTCGGCCCAGAGCGGCTACCGGGAAACCGAATCCACACAGGTCATCGAAAACCCCGGCCGGGCGATCTGGGATGCCCGTGTGTCATGGAAGCTCGATGAGCACTGGTCCATCGCGCTGAACGGCAACAACCTGCTCGACCGCAAGTATTACAAGGCCACGGGCGATATCGACCGGGGCAACTATTACGGCGATCCGCGCAATTACGTCCTGACGGTGCGTGGGGATTTCTAGCGGTCGGGCGGGTGACAGGACCACGTGAGCCGACACCAGACGGTGGGAGGCGGCTTGCCGGCGATGAACGATGACGCGTTTTACTGAAATACCGCGTCGCCTTCATCGCGGGCAAGCCCCCTCCCACAGCGGTGTGATCTGACCCCAAGAGGTCAGAGGGTTGTCCAACTGTTGGGGTGCAGACCAGGTAATGGCTGAAAGACAGCGCTGTGGCGCATTGTCTGGAATGCGTCCACAACGAACTAGGCCCTCAGGCGCGCCACCAGCCCATCCAGAAACGCATCGGCAATCACCACGTTGTCGTGGCGCTGATCGATCACGCTTGAACTCGCCAGCCCGTTCACCGAGCACTGTTCGAGCAATACCCGTTCAGCCTTGGCGATCTGGTCGGGCTGGCGGCTTTGCCCGGCCCACCAGCAGTCGACCTTGACGTTCAACCGTTTCAGCGTGAAGGCTTCGCTCAGGCGGGCGTTGGCGTCCAGCAGGCGGTAGCCGGTTTCGATTTCGTCCTGCACGGCGATGTCCTGGAACACGCTACGCAGGCTGTTGGCACTCATGCCTGCGTCCAGCGCGACCTGATCGACCACCCGGTCGATCACTTCACTTTCGCGTGAAGCCGACTGCCGTGCCGTCTCGATCAACTGAACAATGCTCTCTTCCTGCAAGCCCGGCACAAAGGCCTGAAGGCTCTTGATCAGGCTGCGGTAGTAATTCTCGTCCTGCTTTTGCCGGGTGACGTCAGGCGCTTCCTCAACCCACTCCATGCCGATGGAAACGGGCAACTGGGTATCCACCAGTCCCACGAACTCCACGCGTTCGCCAGCGCTTTCCAGGCAGTGCGCGATGTCGATGGCCAGCGCGCCGCCCATCGACCAGCCCAACAGACTGTAAGGCCCGACCGGCTGAGTGTTGCGAATCTGCTCGACGTAGTAATCGACCATGTCTGCCCACGATGTATCGAACCAGCCCGGCACCACGTACGCCTTGTTGACCAGCCCGTACACCAGGCGGTCGTCGCTCAGCTTCCCGGCCAACGGATAATAGCAATACGTACCGCCGCCACCCGGTGGCAGGCAGAACACCGGTGTCCGGGTCGAACCACTGGTGTTCATGGCAATGACTGCCGACTTGACCTTCGCCTCGCCCACGCGCATGAAATCGGCCAATTCGCCCAAGGTCTGCATCAGCAGAAAATCGTGCAGCTTGATCGACACATCGAAGGTGTCTCGAATCCGCCCGGCCAGCGAAACCGCCAGCAGCGAGTGTCCACCCAGGGCAAAGAAGTTGTCGTTCAATCCGACGTTCCCGACCTGCAGCACCTGCTCCCAGAGCGCAGCCAGGCGCTGTTCGAACTCGGTGCGCGGCGCCACGTAACCCTGAGCACGGCCTGCTTCAGGCTTGGGCAGGGCGCGGCGGTCCAGCTTGCCGTTGGCGGTCAGCGGCATGGCGTCGAGCAGTACAAAATGCGCAGGCACCATGTAATCCGGCAGGAGGGCCTTGAGCTGCGCTTTCAGCGTTTCACGCAAGGTGTCTGCATCCTGCGAACGATCACTCGGCACCAGATAGGCCACCAGTTGTTTGCCGGTCGGGCCGTCGATATCGATCACGCTGGCTTCGCGCACAGCGGTGTGTTCAAGAAGACGCGCTTCGATTTCACCCAGTTCGATGCGCAACCCGCGAATCTTCACTTGATGGTCGATACGCCCGGCATACTCGATCACGCCTTCATGGCGATAGCGCGCCAGATCTCCCGTGCGGTACAGCCGCCCTCCACCCTGTTCGTCGAACGGGTCCGGCACGAAGCGTTCCGCCGTCAGGGCGGCGCGGTTGTGATAACCCCGCGCCAGCCCGACGCCGCCCAGGTACAGCTCCGAAGCCACGCCCGGTGCGGCGGGCAGCAGCCCGTCGTCGAGGATGTGGGTCTTGAGGTTGTCGATGGGACGACCGATCGGCACGCTCAGTACGTCCTCCGGCGAACAGGTCCAGTGCGTGACGTCGATGGCCGCTTCGGTCGGGCCGTAGAGGTTGTACAGCCCGACCTGCGGCAGGCGCTTGAGCACCTGTCCGGCCAGTTCCGCAGGCAAGGCTTCGCCGCTGCACACCACTCG
>NZ_JAFFZW010000013.1 GCF_017826695.1 Pseudomonas alliivorans | reverse complement strand
AGGCTTTTTCGTTTCCGTCTGCGCCGGAAGTGGGGCGAATTATAGACACCTCAACGAGCGCGTCAACCGTTATTTTCGAATCGGATGAAATTAGTGAATTTCAAGCCTACAGCTATATAGAAGACGCCCAAACCCTGGCTATCTATATATAGCTACAGCACGCCCGCCCCCTTGAGGGCGGCCACCTCACCCTCACTCATACCGAGCAACGCCTGCAGAACCTCGAACGTATGCTCCCCCAACAGGGGAGGCGCACGCCTATACTCCACCGGCGTCTCGGACAAGCGGATCGGGCTGGCCACTTGCGCCACACGACCGCCCAACGCATGCGGCAATTCAATAGCGAGCCCGCGAGCCAGCACCTGAGGATCGGCAAACACCTGCGCCAGATCATTGACCGGCCCACAGGGCACCCCCGCCGCTTCCAACTCATCCACCCACTGTGCCGTCGTCTTGAACACGGTTGCCTGGCGTATCAGCGGAATGAGTTCACCTCGATTAGCCACGCGCAGCTTATTGGTCAGGAACCGAGGATCTGTCGCCCACTGCGACTGCCCCGCCACTTCAGCAAACTTCCGGAACTGACTGTCATTACCTACCGTGAGGATGAAATCCCCATCGGCAGTCGGAAAGTCCTGGTAAGGCACGATGTTGGGATGAGCATTACCCAGCCGCTTTGGCGCAACTCCCGTGGTCAGGTAATTCATGGCCTGATTGGCCAGGCACGCGACCTGCACGTCCAGCAGTGCCATGTCGATATGCTGCCCCGTGCCGCTTTGATCACGATGAGCCAGCGCAGCAAGAATAGCGGTCGTCGAATACAACCCGGTCAATATGTCAGTCAGCGCCACGCCGACCTTCACAGGCCCGGCGCCTTCATCGCCATCAGGCCGCCCTGTCAGGCTCATCAAACCGCCCAGGCCCTGAATCATGAAGTCATAGCCCGCACGCCTGGCGTAAGGCCCCGTCTGACCAAACCCGGTAATGGAGCAATAGATAAGCTTCGGATTCACAGCCTTTAGCGACGCATAGTCCAGACCGTAGGCCGCCAGCCCACCCACCTTGAAATTCTCGATAACGATGTCGGACTTCGCCACCAGCTCCCGCACCAGTTGCTGACCCTCGGGGCGTGTGAAGTCGATGGTCACCGACTGCTTGTTACGATTGGCCGACAGGTAGTAAGCCGCCTCAGTCGTATTCTGCCCCGCCTCATCCTTCAAGAACGGCGGCCCCCATGAGCGGGTGTCATCGCCGCACACCGGCCGCTCGACCTTGATGACATCCGCACCCAGGTCGGCAAGGATCTGCCCGGCCCAGGGACCAGCCAGCACACGCGACAGATCCAGCACCCGGATATGAGAAAGCGCGCCCATGATCCGCCCTCCTTAATAGAAGGCCTGAATGCCGGTCTGCGCACGACCCAGAATCAGTGCATGCACGTCGTGCGTACCCTCGTAGGTATTGACCACTTCCAGATTGACCAGATGACGCGCGATGCCGAACTCGTCGGAGATGCCATTACCGCCGAGCATGTCCCGCGCCATGCGGGCGATCTCCAGCGACTTGCCGCATGAGTTGCGCTTCATGATCGAGGTGATCTCCACAGCAGCAGTACCCTCGTCCTTCATACGCCCCAGACGCAGGCAGCCCTGCAGGGCCAGCGTGATTTCGGTCTGCATGTCAGCCAGCTTTTTCTGGATCAGCTGATTGGCCGCCAGAGGCCGCCCGAATTGCTGACGATCAAGCGTGTACTGACGCGCCGTGTGCCAGCAGAACTCCGCGGCACCCAGCGCTCCCCAGGAGATGCCGTAGCGTGCCGAGTTCAGACAAGTAAAAGGTCCTTTGAGGCCGCGCACGTCCGGGAAGATGTTTTCCTCAGGCACGAATACGTTATCCATCACGATCTCGCCGGTGATGGATGCCCGCAGGCCGACCTTGCCGTGAATCGTCGGCGCACTCAGGCCTGCCCAACCTTTCTCCAGAACGAAGCCGCGAATATCGCCTGCGTCATCCTTCGCCCAGACTACGAACACGTCGGCGATCGGGCTGTTGGTGATCCACATCTTGCTCCCGGTCAGGCGATAGCCACCCTCGACACGCTTGGCGCGGGTGATCATGGCTCCCGGATCGGAACCGTGATTGGGCTCGGTCAGACCGAAACAGCCGATCCATTCGCCGGAGGCCAGTTTGGGCAGGTACTTTTCTTTCTGTGCCTGCGTGCCGAATTCATTGATAGGCACCATGACCAGCGAAGATTGCACGCTCATCATGGAGCGGTAACCGGAGTCGATACGCTCGACCTCACGGGCAATAAGGCCGTAGCACACGTAGTTGAGACCGCTGCCACCGAACGCTTCCGGAATCGTCGCACCCAGCAACCCCATTTCACCCATCTCGCGAAAGATGGCCGGGTCGGTCTGCTCGTGACGAAAGGCTTCCAGTACTCGCGGGGCAAGCTTGCTTTGGGCGAACTGTTCGGCGCTATCACGAACCATGCGCTCTTCTTCAGTGAGCTGCTGATCCAGCAAAAGAGGATCGATCCAGTTGAAACTCGCCTTGCCGCTCATAACCCGCCCTCATGTGTACTCGAATGATGTGGGCTTGATCCTAGACCCGGATCGATCCTTCGACAAACGAGGATTACTCAGCCTGTTGTGCTAATTTCTCACTCCGAAACATTGTGAAGCTCGATAAAGCCACAGGATCAGTGAGGACGCGGTACATGAGACGAAAGATACCCAGTACCACCGCGCTGATCAGCTTCGAGTCCGCCGCGCGTCACGAGAGTTTCACAAGGGCCGCAGAAGAACTGTCTCTCACTCAGGGGGCTGTATGCCGACAGATCGGCAGCCTGGAGGAGTTTCTTGGCATCGAACTTTTCCGACGCTCACGGCGCGGCGTGAAGCTGACGGAAGCCGGACTTTCCTACAGCCGCCGGGTCGCCCTGCAACTGGACGCCGTGGAGCGCGACACGCTGTCGATCATGGGGCAGCAGGGAACGAACGTCATCGAGCTTGCCGTGGTGCCAACCTTCGGCACTCAGTGGCTGCTGCCGCGCCTCAGGGACTTCCAGCATCGACACCCCGAGGTGACGGTCAACCTCACCAATCGCACTCGTCCATTCCTGTTCGCAGACACCGACTTCGACGCGGCGATCTACTTTGGCGATGCCGAGTGGTCGGGCACCGAGGCACATCGACTGATGAGCGAGAACTCCATGCCGGTCTGCAGCCCCACCTTCATGCAAGGCCGCAAGCATCTCGATGCGAGCGAACTGGCCGAACTGCCGATGCTTCAGCAAACCACGCGCCCCTACGCCTGGCGACAGTGGTTCAACGCTCAGAATCTCAATGTGGCGCGCGACATGACAGGCCCTCGCTACGAACTGTTCTCCATGCTTGCGCAAGCCGCCATGCACGATATGGGCGTAGCGCTGATCCCACCTTTTCTCATTCAGCGTGAACTGCATGAAAAACGCCTTGTGATTGCCAATGCTCGTTCGTTACCGAGTCACAAGGCTTATCACCTGATGATTCCGGATCGAAAAGTGGAATCAGCGTCATTGCGCGCTTTCCGCGACTGGCTCATCGATCAGGCTCATAGCTACACGCTGCCGTCCGTGCGGGCCTGAGACTTAAAAGCCGAAGGTAGTGAATATCAACTCCTACCTACAGATATAAGCATATGTCGCCTACGCAACAGTTGTACGACATCGCTTAATCTTGCCTTTAGCCCCGATTTTATTAGGGTTAATACCCGTTTTACCCCGTAGTCCATGCGTGTGGGGAAAAAGCGATGTTTTCACCTCAGCCAGACAATATTCCCGCAAAGCCCTATAAATAAAGGCCAAAAGGCTATCCTTGCGACAATAGGTCACAGGGTGACTTGTAGTTAATTTTCAGTTTCGTTACAGAATGTATTGAAGGCCTTCGACTTCGCCTGCAAAATGCGGCGCTCCCTGTATTCACGGGCGTGCTGACCGGCTATTTCCAGATGCACCAGCCGTAGTGCACTGGCCTACTCATGAAGATAAAAAGATCGCGCAGGAGATTCTGTCGTGCACATTGGTGTTCCTCTCGAAACCCAGTCAGGTGAAACCCGGGTGGCTGCCACCCCGGAGACCATCAAGAAGCTGATCAGCCAGGGACATAGCGTCACTGTACAAAGCGGGGCCGGCATTCATGCCAGCCTGCCGGACAGTGCCTATGAGGCCGCAGGCGCCACCATTCGTGGAGTCGACGACACCTTCGCCAGCGACCTTATCCTCAAGGTGATGGCCCCGAACGAAAGCGAACTCACGCTCATAAAGAGCGGCACGATCGTGATCGGGATGCTCAACCCCTTCAATAACGAGAACATTGCCCGGATGGCCGAGCGCGGCATTACCGCTTTCGCACTCGAAGCCGCTCCAAGGACCTCGCGGGCGCAGAGCCTTGACGTGCTGTCCTCTCAAGCAAACATCGCCGGTTACAAAGCCGTCCTGCTCGCGGCTCATCACTACCCGCGTTTCATGCCCATGCTCATGACCGCGGCCGGAACGGTAAAGGCTGCCAGGGTATTGATCCTCGGCGCAGGTGTGGCTGGCCTGCAGGCAATTGCCACCGCCAAGCGTCTGGGCGCCGTGGTCGAAGCGTCGGATGTGCGACCGGCCGTGAAAGAGCAGATCGAATCGCTGGGCGCGAAATTCATCGATGTCCCTTACCAGACCGATGAAGAGCGCGAATGCGCTGAAGGCGTCGGCGGTTACGCACGCCCCATGCCCGCCAGCTGGATGCAACGGCAGGCGGTCGCCGTGCATGAACGGGCAAAACTTTCGGACATTGTGATCACCACCGCATTGATTCCGGGCCGCAAGGCTCCGGTGCTGCTCAGCGCCGAGACCGTGGCGCAGATGAAGCCCGGCTCCGTGGTGATCGATCTCGCAGCCGCTCAGGGTGGTAACTGTCCGCTGACCGTAGCGGACCAGGTCACCATCGAGCATGGCGTGACCATCGTTGGCCACACCAATCTGCCAGCGCTGGTCGCCGCCGATGCCTCGGCACTGTATGCGCGCAATCTGCTGGACTTCATGAAGCTGCTGTTCGACAAGGACGGCGCATTCTCGATCAACCTGGAAGACGACATCGTCGCCGCGTGCCTGATGTGCCGCGACGGCCAAGTCATCCGCAAGAACGGCTGAGGACACACCAATGGAAGAGTTGATCTCCCCCGGCATCTATAACCTGATCATTTTCGTGCTGGCGATCTATGTCGGCTACCACGTGGTCTGGAACGTGACGCCTGCGCTGCATACGCCACTCATGGCCGTGACCAACGCCATCTCCGCCATCGTGATCGTCGGTGCGATGCTCGCCGCCGCGCTTACTGTCACGCCACTGGGCAAGACCATGGGCACGCTGGCCGTCGCATTGGCCGCAGTCAACGTCTTCGGCGGCTTCCTGGTTACTCGACGGATGCTGGAAATGTTCAAGAAAAAGGCACCCAAAGCGAAAGACGAGGTGCAGAAGCCATGAGCATGAATCTGGTTACTCTGCTGTATCTGATCGCTTCGATCTGTTTCATCCAGGCGCTCAAGGGCCTGTCCCACCCGACCACTTCACGTCGCGGCAATCTGTTCGGCATGCTGGGCATGGGGCTGGCGGTTGTCACCACGATCGGCCTGGTGTTCAAGCTCGCGGCCTTGTCTGAAGGCACCAGCGCAGGGATTGGCTACATCGTCGTCGGCCTGCTCGTGGGCGGTACAGCCGGCTCGATCATGGCCAAGCGTGTCGAGATGACCAAGATGCCCGAGCTGGTGGCCTTCATGCACAGCATGATCGGGCTGGCGGCAGTGTTCATTGCCATCGCGGCGGTGGTCGAGCCCCAGTCGCTGGGTATCGTTCGCAATCTGGGCGACGCCATCCCGACCGGCAATCGTCTGGAACTGTTCCTGGGCGCGGCCATTGGTGCGATCACCTTTTCCGGCTCGGTGATCGCGTTCGGCAAGCTGTCAGGCAAATACAAGTTTCGCCTGTTTCAGGGCGCACCCGTACAGTTTGTCGGACAGCACAAGCTGAACCTGATTCTCGGCCTGGCTACGCTGTTCTTCGGCCTGACGTTCATGTTCACCGGCAGCCTGACCGCGTTCGCCATCATGCTCGCCCTGGCATTTGTGATCGGCGTTCTGCTGATCATCCCGATTGGCGGGGCCGACATGCCGGTCGTGGTCTCGATGCTCAACAGCTACTCGGGCTGGGCGGCAGCGGGCATCGGCTTCTCGCTGAACAACTCGATGCTGATCATCGCCGGCTCGCTGGTGGGCTCCTCCGGCGCGATCCTCTCTTACATCATGTGCAAGGCGATGAACCGCTCCTTCTTCAATGTGATCGGCGGCGGCTTCGGCGGCGCAACGGACACGGCTGGCCCGGCAGGTGCCAAGGAAGCACGCCCGGTGAAATCCGGTTCGGCGGACGACGCCACCTTCCTGCTGACCAACGCTGATACGGTGATCATCGTGCCCGGCTACGGACTGGCAGTGGCGCGTGCCCAGCATGCGCTCAAGGAATTGACCGAAAAACTGGTGCATCACGGCGTCACGGTTAAATACGCGATCCACCCGGTGGCAGGACGCATGCCCGGCCACATGAACGTGCTGCTGGCCGAGGCGGAAGTGCCTTATGACCAAGTGTTCGAGATGGACGACATCAACTCCGAGTTCGGTCAGGCAGACGTGGTGCTGGTGCTCGGTGCAAACGACGTGGTCAACCCGGCCGCCAAGAACGATCCGAAATCGCCGATTGCCGGGATGCCGATTCTCGAAGCGTTCAAAGCCAAGACCATCATCGTCAACAAGCGCTCGATGGCCAGCGGCTACGCCGGCCTGGACAACGAACTGTTCTATCTGGACAAGACCATGATGGTATTCGGAGACGCCAAAAAGGTGATCGAGGACATGGTGAAGGCGGTCGATAACGCATAGCCTGCATCTGCATCTGCCTCAGCACAGCCCCGGTTCGCGCTGCGACCGGGGCTTTTTGCATTTCACGTAACAGTGTTTTGCGCTGAGACCCGCTAATTAGAGCCCCCAAATGCGACCATGGTAGCGGGACGAACAACGCCCGACTCTCTAGACTTGTCGCTCGTCTCCACCTCCGAGAAAGAATCCATGTACCGTGACCGTATTCGCCTGCCCTCCCTGATGAGCAAGGTAATGAGCGCGGCTGACGCCGCCGCCCTGATCGAAGATGGCATGACCGTCGGCATGAGTGGCTTCACCCGCGCAGGCGAAGCCAAAGCCGTTCCTCAGGCGCTGGCCGAGCGCGCCAGGGTCTCACCTCTAAAGATCAGTCTGATGACCGGCGCCAGCCTGGGCAACGATCTGGACAAACAACTGACCGAGTCCGGCGTGCTTTCCCGACGCATGCCGTTCCAGGTGGACAGCACTCTGCGCAGGGCTATCAATGACGGCACTGTCATGTTCATCGATCAGCACCTGTCCGATACCGTCGAGCAACTGCGCAATCGCCAGATCAAGGCTGTCGACCTGGCCGTTATCGAGTGTGTCGCCATCACCGAGGACGGTCATCTCGTATTGAGCACTTCGGTAGGAAACTCCGCCAGCTTCGCCATTCTCGCCCGACAGGTGATCATCGAAATCAATCTGGCCCAGCCTCTGGAGCTGGAAGGTCTGCATGACGTCTACATTCCGAGCTACCGCCCCACGCGTCTGCCCATTCCGGTGCTGGAAGCCGATTCACGGATTGGCACCCATGCAGTGAAGATCGATCCGGCGAAGATTGTCGGCATAGTCATCAGCAATCAGCCTGACTCCCCGTCCACTGTGTTGCCGCCGGATGTGGAAACCCAGGCCATCGCTCAGCACCTGGTGGAGTTCTTCAAGAATGAAGTGCGCGAAAACCGGCTGACCAACACGCTGATGCCGTTACAGGCCGGGATCGGAACGATTGCCAACGCAGTGATGCACGGTTTACTGGATTCGCCGTTCCATGACATGACCATGTATTCCGAGGTGCTGCAGGACTCCACCTTCGATCTGTTCGATGCAGGCAAATTGAGCTTTGCCTCGGGCAGTTCCATGACACTTTCGGCCGCAAAGCACGCTCAGGTGTTCGCCGACTTCAACCGCTATAAATCCAGGCTGGTCTTGCGCCCGCAGGAAATCTCCAATCACCCGGAAGTCATACGCCGCCTGGGTATTATCGGGATCAACACTGCGCTGGAGTTCGATCTGTACGGCAACGTGAACTCCACCCATGTGTGCGGCACGCGGATGATGAATGGCATTGGCGGCTCCGGCGACTTCTCGCGTAACGCGCATCTGGCCATCTTCGTGACCAAGTCAATCGCCAAAGGTGGCTCGATTTCCAGCGTGGTGCCTATGGTGAGTCATGTCGACCATACCGAGCACGATGTGGATATTCTGGTGACCGAACAGGGTCTGGCGGATCTGCGTGGTCTTGCGCCGCGCGAACGCGCCCGGGTGGTCATCGACAACTGCGTTCACCCTGATTACCGGGCCGCGCTGAACGACTATTTCAACGCTGCCTGTCAGCGTGGTGGACACACGCCGCATATATTGCGCGACGCACTGAGTTGGCACCTCAATCTGGAAGAGACAGGACGCATGTTGCCCGTCTGAACAAGACAGTTGGAGGTGAGCAAGTGATTTTCTTGCTCACTTTTACGCCATCATTCCCCATACTTGAAAAAACTGTACTGCTGTACTGGTCAAAAGCAGGCTGTGGCGTATCAAATTCAGTGCGACCTGCTGCAAAATGCACTAAAAATGTGCAGACCGGTACAGTTGCCCCAATAACGAACAAAACAGTCCCTATTAACAGTTAACTGAACCCTTACAATACAGATGAACTGTGTCTATGGGGACTGGCCGATCGAGCGGAGAATGGGCACCAGTCAAGCAACTCACTTATCCCGCCACAAGCGGAAGGAAGTCACACCATGGAACGTACAATCAGTTCCGATCTGTTCAGCGAAAGCACCGCCACTACTGCGAAATCTTCCTTGCCTCTGCGCATGTTCGCCAACCTGATGCTCTGGCAGCGTCGCCTTTCCAGCCGCCATCAACTGGCCCGTCTGGACGCACGTTTGCTGGCCGACGCAGGTATCAGCGAAGCACAGCGTTACGAAGAGCTGAGCAAGCCGTTCTGGCGCTAATGCAGCGCCCGCTGGCCCCAGACTGCTGAAGTCTCCCGCCAGCAACCCGAATTGCTTCATACAAGACCCGATTCAGGCAGCTGAATCGGGTCTTGTCGTTTGGGCCTTAAAGACTTCACGACCAACACAAGTACAGTTTTAAATGTTACAAATTAAGGCCGGTACAGTTACCATTTCATGTACGCCGTATGGCGTTTCGACGCGGTATAGCAATAGCAAGCCGGACAGCGCTGATATAGGCTGGACGCCTGATCGGCCCGGCACACAGTCTGTGCCTCCCGCAACCTCTGCCTGTAACTCCATCTGACGGAATTCGACCATGTCCCTGCTACGTACCTTTGGCGCTGCCGTTTTGCTGACTGCCGCTGCCGCAAGCGCCAATGCTTCCAGTTTCATTGTCACAACCGACACAGTCGTGGGCGCTGTCGCCGCATCGACCGACGCCACTTCCGATATCTCGTCTTCGTTCAAGGATGACAAGATCGTTCGCGCAGCACGTGACGATGCCGCCAGCTTCGTGGCCAGCGCGGGTGACATCCGCGGTGCGCAACTCGAAGGCGCGCTCCAGCACATCCGTCAGCAAATGCCTGAACTGCACGCCACTGATGCTCAACTGGCTCAGGCCATCCTGGCCATCTGATGAATTGAATGCCTCCGGCGGCCTGCGGGCTGCCGGGGTAGCTCCGGCCAGAGCATTGCGCTAGCCTTGACGCCTGTTTTGCCGGTACGTGAAAGCCATGCGTTTATTGCACTCTCTTTTGATAGGTTCTCTTGCCAGCCTGGTCTGGACGGGTTCTGCCCATGCCTTCGACTCAACCACGCAGGGTCTGGTCAAAACCGGGTACGCCACCAGCCAGGTCAGCAGTTCACCGTTCGATAACAAGCAAGTCATGGCGGCTCAGGATGATGCTGCGGCGTTTGTCGCCAGCGATGGCCGGATACGCGGGGCCCGACTCGAGTCGGCGTTGCGCAGCCTGCGACAGTCCCATGAAAAACTTCGTGCCAGCGACCTTGAACTGGCGCAGGCAATCCTCGTCCAATAGCCACTTTGCCCTTCTGCGTAACTGGAGACGTTACTGACATGCGTACGCCGCTGATTGCTGTTTCCCTTGGTCTGCTGCTGATGGCCGACCTGGCCCAGGCTCAGACCGTTGTTGCCACGAGTAACATCATTGTCCGTGCGTTCGGTCGCACCATCGACTTTACCTCTGACACCACCACCTCGATCCGCGATTCCAAAGTCGTTCGCGAAGCCAGAGATGATGCCGCCAGCTACGTTGCCAGCAATGGCGATATTCACGGCGCCCAGCTCGACGCTGCCTTCGATACGCTGCGTGCCCGCGTGCCGGAAGCGCGCGATGCCAGCGACAAGACACTGGCTGAAGCCATCCTCGCACTGTGAGGCGACTTGGCGTCTGGCTGCTTGCCGGCGCACTGTCGCTGGTCGGGACTTATGCTTCAGCCAGTCTGAAGCTTGAGCTGCACACCGACGGCCTCGATGCGGCTCAACGGCAAGCCAGCCAGGCGCTGATCGACGAAGCCATGCGCGCCCTGCCGCCCAGCTTCGTCGAGTCATTGGACCGCACTGTCAACGTGAGTTGGTCCAGCGACATGCCGCAAAATGCCTATGGCCAGGCGGCAGGTCCTTACCAGCTGTACCTCAACACCCACCTGTTGCCTTCGCTGACCGACGGCTCTGCCGCGACGGCGCAAACGGGTCGGCCACACGGCACGGTACGTCGGGAAATGCTCGCCACGGTGCTGCATGAGCTGACTCATATTTACGACCGTGCACGCCTCTGGTCTCCCACCGAAAGGGCGACCCTGGTTCGCTGTTCCCGTCGTAACAGTTCATTGGGTAACGTCGGCCTGCCCGATGACTGCCGTGGCCAGACCGAACGACGTTTTACCCTGAGCGATGATCCTCGCCTGCTGGACCTTGCCGGCTGGCAGCAGTACGTCGGAAGACGTGGCGAGCGAGAAGAACATAACGGTCAGGTTGCCCGCAGTCCCGACATCTACGAGACCACCAGCCCGCTCGAGTTCGTGGCGGTGAACATGGAGTACTTCCTGCTCGACCCGGCCTACGCCTGCCGTCGACCTGCGCTGTATGCCTACTACAAGGAACGCTTCGGTTGGGCACCTGCTGCCCGGGATGCCTGTCCGACCTTCTATCCTTACCTGAACGCTGGCAGCGATTTTGGCCGGGAACCGCTGGGCAAGCTGGACCCCGAGCGCGTTTACGCCGTCGACTACCTGTTGGCCGAGGCGAACCAGAACTGGGTGAGCCGCTGGGGTCACAGCATGCTGCGTCTGGTGATCTGCAAGCCGGGACGTCCACGCGGACCAGATTGTCGGCTCGACTTGGACCAGCATCTGGTCCTGTCCTACCGCGCTTTTGTAGGCGACGTACAGTTATCCAGTTGGGACGGCCTGATGGGCGCGTACCCATCGCGGCTGTTCGTGCTGCCACTGGCTCAGGTGATCGACGAATACACCAAGACGGAACTGCGCAGCCTGGCGTCAGTACCCATCACGCTGTCTCGCCCTGAAATCGAAGGGTTGGTCCAGCACGCCGCCGAAATGCACTGGAGCTACGACGGCAACTATTACTTCCTGTCGAACAACTGCGCGGTAGAGAATCTCAAGCTGCTTCGCAGCGGCACGCATAATCCCAAACTGGTCGGCCTGGACAGCATTCTGCCCAACGGTTTGCTCGAGGTGCTCAAGGGGCGGGGGCTGGCTGATACCCGTGTGCTGGACGATCCAAAGGAAGCGTTACGTCTTGGCTACCGGTTCGACTCTTATCGGGACCGCTATCAAGCGATGTTCGAGGTGCTGAAGAAACAACTTCCGATCCGGCAAACCACCGTCGAAGACTGGATGAGCCTGCCCGCCCATGAGCGCAGTCAGTGGTTCGACAAGGCTGACCTGCGCACCAGTGCCGCCATTCTGCTGCTGGAACAGGCAAGCCTGCGTCGGCAATTGCTGCTGGCGCAGGACGAAGTGAAGCAAAGCTATCTGGGGGCTCGGGAGCAGAAGGACGGCCGCGTGTCAAAAGCGACCGGCACCTTGCAAGAGCTGCTGGCCAGCAGCGGTTTTCTCAGCCGCCCTGCGGAATTGCTCGGCAGCCGAGGTTACGGTTTGCCGCAGGCTGCGGAGTGGCAACAGCTTGAAAGCGAGAGCAGCCAGCGTCAGAAACAGCTCAAGCGCCTGACCGGCGATCTCGACAAGGAAGTACGTGCCTTGCTGGAGCCAGGACGTGCGAGGGAAATTGCCGCGAACGAAGCCAACCTCAAGCAGATGGGTGACCATCTGCGCGCCTTGCACAAGGCATCGGGCGGGTTGCAGTTGCCTTGATCAGTTGGTCTTCTTTTTAGGTTTGAGGTACTTGGTGAGGCCCTGGAACCAGATCACCAGGGCTGGATTGCCCTTGATCTGAATGTCCTTGTCCTGAATGCCCTGCATGAAGGCCAGTTGCTTGTTTTTGGCCTGCAAGGTGGCAAAGCCGAATGCGGCGTCGCGGAACGAGATGGCAAACGCAGGCTCGGCAGCCAGCCCTTTCACACTGCGGATACGCTGGTCACGAACCACAAAGTGGCGAGCGATCCTGCCGTCCGTTGTCTGCAGTTGAAACGTCAGGTCCTTGCCAGCCAACTGTTGCTGGAACGCAGGGTTGTTACGACCGGCGCGGCTCATCAACCGGCCCAGCATCCAGAGAAGAAAACGAAATTTCATGTAACAGCCTCAGCAAGAGTTCGAACTGGCGGCGCAGTGTAGCCGGTTGTCCAGATGATGCATGCAGGGAATTCTTGTTTTCAGCGAGGATCCCTGCAATTTATTTCCCCTGGCAAGTGCTGCGCAGGCAAGCGGCGCAGCACTCAGGGGATCGATCAGCGGATGCTGTTGATGCTGCCCTTGTTACCCGTAACCTTTACGTCCACTTTCTTGAAGATGAAATAGTCTTTCACGTTGACTTCATAACGCGGGGCAACGATCAGATCGGCACCGGAAGATTTGACAGCCTTGTAGGCTGCGGCAGCCTTGGCAGTCGATACCGGATCTGGAAGGGCCAGGCCCATGCCGCCGCCGCTCGCACCGCCATAGGCCACACCGTCCGCGAACTGGGTATCGCCACCGATGCTCAGGAAGTTGAACAGAACGTTGGTGGAGGATTCGCCACTGATGGTGCCACCCACTTTCACGTCAGCCTTCAGGTCGGTTTTGACGGTCCCTTCCAAAGGTGCAACCGGCTGGCTCATGTTGTAACTGACACAGCCCGAGGTGGCGGCGATCAGGGTTGCGACAGCAGCGAATTTCCATAGCTTATTCATTTTTGACTTCCCAAAATTAATGTTCAGCGCCGCAAACCAGAAGAGCTGCGGGAGCGGGACTTTAAGGGAATAAAGAATGATAAGAAGTCAGGAAAGACTGAGCTATTAGAAGGCAGGCGATCACGATCAAGTAGGAAACTTCTTACCAAGAGCCACGGGACGACATGGGCGCCCTGGTTGCTCTGCACATATGAAAAACGGGCACCCAGTGTGACTGGTGTGCCCGTTGCTCACTGCTTACCTCCCGCCGAGGCAAGCAGCTGTTATCAGGATTTCTTCTTTTTGGCTGGCTCAGGATTGACGCTGTCTTTCAAGGCCTTACCCGGTTTGAAGGCAACCGTGTTGCTTGCCTTGATTTTCACCGGTTCGCCGGTTTGCGGATTCTTGCCGGTACGGGCTCCACGATGGCGTTGCAGGAATGTACCGAAGCCAACCAGGGTGACACTGTCTTTGCGAGACAATGCGCCGGTGATTTCTTCAAGAATGGCGTTGAGAACACGGTTGGATTGATCTTTGGTCAGATCCGCCTTTTCAGCAATGACGGCTGCAAGTTGTGGTTTACGCATATGAAGCCTCTTTTACGGTTTTTGTTTTTATGTTCCGTACTGCTTATGGCAAACAGTAACAAGGCGCCGCGACGGCTCTACGTAGCGGCAGACGAGAGCGAGGATGGCATGCCGACGTTAGCTGCGCCAGTGGATGGACAACCTTTATCAGCACAAATAAGTGTCCTATCCGACAAAATGACGCGAAATCATACCAATAACGCAGGTAAAACCTTGTTCAGGGCAAGTTTTTCCATAACGGCCGTGCCGGTCAGCGCGTAACCCAGCAGTTGCCCCTCGGCATCGTGACACAAGGCCTTGATGTCGGCGCCCTGCCCCTCGACGGTCCAGACACCCTGTGTCGCGCGCGGGGGTGGCGAGACCACGAGCGGGCAGGCAGGCGTCTTGACCGTGATTGGCATCGGCCCGTATTTCACCGAAGTGGGTGTTCCGGCAAGGGTCTGGGCCAAAGCCCGTGCGCAGCTCATCAGAGGCATCACGTACAACAGGTTCAAGCCGTCGACTTCCGCGCAGTCACCCAGCGCATGGATATTGGCGTGCGACGTCTGCAGATAACGATCAACCAGAATGCCGCGCCCGGTCTGCAAGCCTGCGGCAGCCGCCAGATCGATTCGGGGTCGCAGCCCAATGGCCGACACCACCAGATCGCAGGTGATTACCTGCCCGTCGGACAGCTGAGCCTGCAGCCCCTCCTCGCTGCGTTGCAGGCGCGTGAGCACCGGCCCCAGGTGGAACCGCGCGCCCAGCCCTTCAAGCCCGGCCTGCACAGCCGCTGCGGCAGCCGCGGGCAGCAGGGTCGGCATGACGTGTTCACATGGCGCGACCAGATCCACTTCGTAGCCGCCCAGCATCAGGTCGTTGGCAAATTCGCAGCCGATCAGGCCTGCACCCAGAATCAGTACACGACGCTTGCCGGCAGCGGCCGCTCGAAAGCGCGCGTAGTCCTGCAGGTCGTTGATAGGGAACACCGCATCCCCGGCGTCACCCTCGATGGGCACGCGGATGGTCTCGGCGCCCCAGGCCAGCACCAGATCGCGGTAGTACACCGCCTCTTCACCGATCCACAGACGCTTGTGGCCAGGGTCGATGCCGCTGATACGCGTATGGGTGCGCACCTCGGCCTTGAGCTGGTCGGCCATGGCGCCAGGCTCGGCCATGCTCAGACCATCGGCTTCCTTGTTCTTGCCAAAGCCGGTGGACAGCATGGGCTTGGAGTAGGACCGGCCATCATCGGCCGTGATCAACAGCAGCGGTGTTTCACCGTCCAGCTTGCGAAATTCCCGCGCGAGATTGTAGCCCGCAAGGCCGGTACCGATGATGACGACAGGTGCGCTCATTGCTGTTTCCCGAGTGGCGTGGATCAACCGATTTCGATCATTTCAAAGTCCATCTTGCCGACGCCGCAGTCGGGACACAGCCAGTCTTCCGGCACATCCTGCCAAAGCGTGCCCGGCGCAATGCCGTCATCCGGCCAACCATCGGCTTCGTTGTAAATCAGGCCACAGACAATGCATTGCCACTTCTTCATGATTCGGTTCTCTCACTCATCAGGCTGAGTATGGGTGCAGCGGTCGTTCGCCGCTTGAACGGGCGTTGTACTGATCGGCAGGCCCGGATGCAAGCCCGTTTGTATAACGGGCTGTCTGCCCCCGGCTGCCGGGGCCATCAATCATGATAAGCTCGCCACCCCGATCACTGCCGACGCATGCTTACCGTGACCCAGCAAAACCCCGCCTTTACGACGCCAGTCTGGCTTGAGCGCGACCGGTTGGTCGATGCACCCGCGCCAGCGATTATGGACTGGCTGTTCAATCAGGATTCCCTGACCCGTCGTTTGGACCGCCTGTCCGACGGAGGATTCAGCGTCATTCCGCTGTTCGAAGGCTGGCAACCGTTACGCGATGACGAATGCGCCGCACTGGTGCTGCCTGAAGCGAGCGAGGGTTGGGTCCGCGAAGTGTATCTGCTCGGCAATGGCAACCGCTGGGTCTTCGCACGCAGCGTGGCGGCGCGCAGTGCGCTGCACAACGGTGGCTTGCAGATGGACACGCTGGGGTCGCGCTCACTGGGTGAGTTGCTGTTCAGTGACCCCGCGTTCGACCGTGGCCCGCTTGAAGTCTGTCGCTACCCTGCCGCCTGGCTGCCGTCTGGCGACTCTGCCCACGACCTGTGGGCACGTCGCTCCTGTTTCAGTCGCGGTCCGCTGCGCGTGTTGGTTGCCGAAGTGTTCCTGCCGTCTTTCCTGAGCCTGGTTCAAAACAAGGAACCCGTTTGATGTACCAGTCGCTGCTCAAATCGCTGAATCGCCTGAATCCGCGCATCTGGGACTTCATCCAGTTGACGCGAATCGACAAGCCGATCGGCGTCTATCTGCTGCTGTGGCCTACGCTGTGGGCGGTCTGGATTGCCGGCAAGGGTTCGCCGTCGCTGGCAAACGTGTTGATCTTCGTTGTGGGCGTGTTCCTGATGCGCGCCGCGGGCTGTGTGATCAACGACTACGCCGACCGCAAAGTGGACGGCCACGTGAAGCGCACCGAACAGCGACCCTTGGTCAGCGGCAAGGTCAGCGGCCGGGAAGCACTGATTCTGTTCGCGGTGCTGGTGGGTCTGAGCTTTGTGCTGGTGCTGTTTACCAACGCCACGACTATTTGGCTGTCATTCGGCGGTCTGGCGCTGGCGGCCTGTTACCCGTTCATGAAGCGCTACACCTATTACCCGCAGGTGGTCCTGGGTGCGGCCTTCTCGTGGGGCATGCCGATGGCGTTTACTGCAGAGACCGGCGACTTGCCTGCCGCCGCCTGGCTGCTGTACATCGCCAACCTGTTGTGGACGGTCGGCTACGACACCTACTACGCCATGGTGGACCGCGACGACGATTTGAAGATCGGAGTGAAGTCCACCGCCGTGCTGTTCGGCGATGCGGACCGCGTGATCATTCTGACGTTGCAGGGTCTGGCATTGGGATGCCTGATGCTCGCCGGTTTTCGTTTCGAGCTGGGGATGTGGTTCCACGCAGGTCTGGCGGTCGCGGCGGGCTGCTTTGCCTGGGAGTTCTGGAGCACGCGCCTGCGCGAGCGGGACGCGTGCTTCAAGGCCTTTCTGCATAACCATTGGGCGGGGCTTGCGATATTCCTCGGCATCGTCGCCGATTACGCACTGCGCTGACCGCCCTCGGGTATCACGCCTCAGGGCTTGGCGATGTGCCAGACGCCGCCCTTACCATCGCCAGTGACCTCACCGGCCCTGGTGTCATTCTTGAAAGTGTAGAGCGGCTTGCCGTCGTAAGCCCACTGCCGGCTTTTGTCATCACGGGTGATCACTGTCCACTTGCCCTCGGCCGAACTGTCGGCTTCAGCGGCAAGCGGCGGCCAGTTGATCGCACACTGATCATTGCAGGCGGATTTGCCCGTGCTGTCCTTGTCGAACGTATACAACGCCATGCCTTTATGATCGACCAGCTTGCCGTCCTGCTCCATGGCAGGCTCGGCCGCGAAGGCCAGTCCGGATGATACAAGGGCAGCGGCAGCCAGCAGACATTTGAATGCAGTAGAGACATTAGCCATCGGGTACATCCTCTTTTTTATCGTTGAAATGAGTTCAAGACAGCCCACCCAGCTTAGTCGGCCAGGGGCATGCGTGATAGCCTCATCCCAACCTGTCACACGACTGCAATAATTCCGTTATCTAATGCGCCCCAAGACAGTTAAATGACACGAGGTTCAAGCATGGTTGGCAGGAGCATTCTGATCGTTGACGACGAAGCGCCTATTCGCGAAATGATCGCCGTTGCGTTGGAAATGGCCGGCTATGACTGTATCGAAGCCGAAAACTCTCAGCAGGCCCACGCGATCATCGTTGATCGCAAGCCGGACCTGATCCTGCTCGACTGGATGCTGCCCGGCACCTCAGGCATCGAGCTGGCACGTCGCCTCAAGCGCGATGAGCTGACCGGGGATATCCCGATCATCATGCTCACGGCAAAGGGCGAGGAAGACAACAAGATCCAGGGCCTGGAAGTGGGCGCTGACGATTACATCACCAAGCCGTTCTCGCCCCGCGAACTGGTGGCGCGCCTCAAGGCCGTGCTGCGTCGTGCCGGCCCGACAGACGGTGAAGCGCCCATCGAAGTCGGTGGCCTGCTGCTCGATCCCATCAGCCACCGAGTCACCATCGATGGCAAACCCGCAGAAATGGGCCCGACCGAATACCGCCTTCTGCAATTTTTCATGACCCATCAGGAACGCGCCTATACCCGTGGTCAACTGCTCGACCAGGTCTGGGGCGGCAATGTCTATGTCGAGGAGCGCACGGTGGATGTCCACATTCGCCGCCTGCGCAAAGCCCTGGGTGACGCTTATGAAAATCTGGTACAAACCGTGCGCGGCACCGGCTATCGCTTTTCCACGAAAAGCTGACAGTCGCTCTCGCAGACACAGGGCACCGGCCAGCGTGCACCAGACAAGGATTTACCCTTAATTGAACCAAAATTGGCATGGCACGCTGATACGCCACATGTTGTTGCTGGTCACTGCCTGCCTGCTGGTCGGCCTGATCAGCGGACAGTATGGCTGGAGCCTGTCCATCGGACTGGGCCTGTATCTGGCCTGGACCCTCAAGCAACTGCTGCGCCTGCATGAGTGGCTGAGCAGCCACAAGGCTGACGAACCGCCACCGGACGGCTACGGCCTGTGGGGCGAGGTCTTCGACAGCATCTATCACCTTCAGCGCCGCGACCAACGCGTACGCGGCCGCCTGCAGGCCGTGATCGACCGCGTCCAGGAATCCACAGCCGCCCTCAAGGACGCGGTGATCATGCTCGACAGCGAGGGCAACCTAGAGTGGTGGAACCGCGCTTCCGAAACCCTGCTGGGCCTCAAGACGCCGCAGGACAGCGGCCAGCCGGTAACCAATCTGGTGCGTCACCCGCGCTTCAAGGAATACTTTGCCCAAGGCAATTACGCCGAGCCGCTGGAAATTCCTTCGCCCACCAACGATCACTTGCGCATCCAATTATTGATTACCCGTTACGGCAACAACGAACACCTGATGCTGGTGCGCGATGTCACGCGCATCCACCAGTTGGAACAGATGCGCAAGGACTTCGTTGCCAACGTCTCCCATGAATTGCGCACACCGCTGACGGTGATCTTCGGCTATCTGGAAACCTTGCTCGACAACGTGGACGAAGTGAATCCACGCTGGGTACGGGCGCTGCAACAGATGCACCAGCAGGGCGGGCGCATGCAGACGCTGCTCAACGACCTGTTGCTGCTGGCCAAGCTCGAAGCCACTGATTACCCGTCGGACAACCACCCGGTGGTTGTCAGTAAGCTGCTCAAGACCATCAAGGCCGACGCCAACGCCCTTTCAGGCAGCAAGAATCAGCAGATCAGCCTCAGCATCGAGAGCGAGATGCTGCTCAAGGGCAGTGAAACCGAGCTGCGCAGTGCGTTCTCCAACCTGATCTTCAATGCGGTCAAGTACACGCCCGCAGAGGGCACTATCCGTATCCGCTGGTGGACAGACGAGCGCGGCGCGCACCTGAGCGTGCAGGATTCGGGGATCGGTATCGAAACCAAGCATCTGCCGCGTCTGACCGAGCGCTTCTACCGGGTCGATACCAGCCGTGCATCGAATACCGGAGGAACAGGGCTGGGGCTCGCGATCGTCAAGCATGTGCTGCTGCGTCATCGCGGCACCCTTGAAATCAACAGCGTGCCGAACAAGGGCAGCGTTTTTACCTGCCATTTTGCCACCAGCCAGATGTCCAAACCCGAAAGCGACGACTCAGACTACTAGGCAATCGCTTGCACAGCCGCTACATTGCCGGGTTCAAGGCGCTTTTTCGGCGCAGCTTCACACCCCCATTTGTTAGAACGGACCCCGTAAAACCCCACCATGGACCCTTCCCCTAGTTTCGACCTGTCTTCACTCTTCGCCGACTTCGGCATGATTCTTTTTGCGCTGTTCCTGGTTCTGCTCAACGGTTTTTTCGTTGCGGCGGAATTTGCCATGGTCAAACTGCGTTCCACGCGGGTCGAGGCGATTGCCGACAAGAACGGCTGGCGCGGACATATCCTGCGCAAGGTACACGGCCAGCTGGACGCCTACCTGTCGGCCTGTCAGTTGGGTATCACCCTCGCCTCCCTGGGGCTTGGCTGGGTCGGTGAGCCGGCCTTCGCTCATTTGCTGGAGCCGCTGCTCAGTGCGATGGGCGTCGATACGCCGGAACTGGTCAAGGGCATTTCGTTCTTCACCGCCTTCTTCATCATTTCGTACCTGCACATCGTGATCGGTGAGCTGGCGCCCAAATCCTGGGCTATCCGCAAACCCGAGCTGCTGTCGCTGTGGACCGCTGCGCCGCTGTACCTGTTCTACTGGCTCATGTACCCGGCAATCTACCTGCTCAACGCCAGTGCCAACGCGATCCTGCGTATTGCCGGCCAGGGCGAACCCGGTCCGCATCATGAACACAGTTACAGCCGCGACGAGCTGAAACTGATTCTCCACTCCAGCCGCGGCCAGGACCCCAGCGACCAAGGCATGCGCGTGCTGGCCTCTGCCGTGGAAATGGGCGAGCTGGAGGTCGTGGACTGGGCCAACTCCCGCGAAGACATGGTCACGCTTGATTTCAACGCACCGCTCAAGGAAATCCTTGCGCTGTTCCGTCGCCACAAGTTCAGCCGCTACCCGGTGTACGACGCCGAACGCGGCGAGTTCGTCGGCCTGCTGCATATAAAGGATCTGCTGCTGGAACTGGCGGATCTGGATCACCTTCCCGAGTCGTTCAATCTGGCCGAGCTGACCCGTCCGCTGGAACGCGTTTCCCGGCACATGCCGCTGTCACAACTGCTTGAGCAGTTCCGTAAGGGCGGCGCGCACTTCGCGGTGGTCGAGGAAGCGGACGGCAAGATCATCGGCTACCTGACCATGGAAGACGTGCTCGAAGTGCTGGTAGGCGACATTCAGGACGAGCACCGCAAGGTGGAGCGCGGCATCCTGGCCTATCAGCCGGGCAAGCTGCTGGTGCGGGGCGATACGCCGTTGTTCAAGATCGAGCGCCTGCTGGGCATCGACCTGGACCATATCGAAGCCGAAACCCTGGCAGGGCTTATCTACGAAACCCTCAAGCGGGTGCCGGAAGAAGAAGAGCAAATGGAAGTCGAAGGCCTGCGCATCATCATCAAAAAGATGAAAGGCCCCAAAATCGTGCTGGCCAAGGTATTGAAACTGGATTGAAGCGCGTGATTGTGGGAGTAGCCTGCGCCCGGACGCTTTTGCCCAGACAAACCGGTTGCTAATTCCCACCCACCGCGAAGTTGGGCAGGCTCTGCACGGGCTGGTTAAACTCGTAGGGGATTGAGACCAGTTCATGGCCGGTGTTGCGCTGCACGACGAAGTGCAGGTGCGGCCCGGTGCTGTTGCCGGTATTGCCCGAGCGTGCCAGCGGGCTGCCAACGCTGACCCGTTGCCCTTCAGCAACACTGACCGAGCCGCGCATCAGGTGCAGGTAGACGCCCATGGTGCCGTCTTCATGCAGGATGCGCACAAAGTTGCCGGAAGCGTTCGCGCCCCTGCCTGCCTGGCCGTTCTCGATCTTGATCACCGTGCCGCCACGCGCCGCGATGATGGGTGTACCTTCAGGCATGGCGATGTCCATCGCGTAGCGCCCCTTGATGCCATAGTGGCTGTATTTGCCACCTGGCCCCTGGGTCAGGCGAAACGGACCGCCTACCCACGGCAGCGGATAGCGGTAGAGCTGCGCCGTGCTTCGTGGGTCGCCCAGGGTCGAGGTCAGCATCGAGGCATAATTCATCGCCTTGCCTGCAACCTTGGGGCTCAGCACCACCACACGCTCGTTGGTACGCGCCGGAATCGTGCGACGAAGGGTCGTGGACGAACCAGACACGCCCAGTACGTTCCTGACGCTGGACAGCTTCAGCTCCACCTCGACCGGCGCATGCAGGTCATTACGCACATACAGACTGTGAACGCCCTTCTCCCGCTTGATGCTCAAATGCACCTGCTGCTCGATGCGCTCGACCATCCGGTCCCGGAAAACCAGCACGGAAGCACCGGGCGAAGATCGGTCCGAGAACGAAACGACGCCGTCGGCATCGGTGGTTTTATAGATCGTGATCGCCCAGGCGGCGGGAGCGGCCACGGTCAGGACGGTCAGGATCAACAGGCGTTCGAGCATCAGGAGGGTCTGGTTCATGGACAATGATTGCCAAGCCTAGCAGCGTTGCAGGCAGAAAAGGACATCGCGGTTTCAATTGGCAACAGCATGGGCGTCAAGAAATACGCGCCATTGGGTCGCGGTGCCGCACGACCGGCCCGGCGCCACGACGAAGGCCTCATGATCTGCCGTAATCCTTCAGGTAAGTCACGGAGAACTGCGCGTCCGGGAAGTCCAGCTTGAGGCGTGGCAGAACGAAACCGCCGCAGGAGCGACAGGTGTCCATCACCGTAAACACCTTGATATGGGTCAATCGCGTCGAAGCCAAGTCCTCCTTGAGCACGGTGGCGATCAAACGCTCGGAATCCACCTGTCGGCCGAACTCCCTGACCACCAGACGATCAGCGTCTCTGACCACCGGCAGGCTGGTGAAACCCGGATCCGGCAGACGCCCGGCCATGCGTGCTCGTGCATCACGAAACACCACGCCGTCGATGACGCGTTCAGCGCTTTCAGCCAGATCGACCTGCAACTTCAGAGCCTTGGCCTTCAGCCCGCCGGACAGCGCGTAGTAGACCATCCGCTCACCCGACTCGGTGTACACCTGGACAAAGGACAGGTTGGCACCCTTGACCTGGTCGAGGATATTTCTCGCGGCTTTGGGTGTCACGACACTCTGCACATTCAACATCTCCCACTTTGCCTTGGAGCCCTGTACCGGCATAAGGCGGTTGAGGATATCCACAATGTGCTGCTGCTCGGGAAGGGTTCGCTCGGCAATTTTTCTGAAATCCGGGATGCTGGCCCTGGCGAGCTCCACAAACCGTTTCTGAATCGCTTCACCCGACAACACGTCGCTGGCGATCCTGAGCAACTCGTTTCTCTGCTGGCTGGCCTGGCACCAACTGGCGTAGTCGTCATAAGTCTTGATCTGCCTGCTCCACGAGACGTGCCACGACGCCCGTTCAGACTCGTCGACCAGATCGAACAGCAGGCGCGCGATATTTTCCTGGTCAATGACCGCATCGGGGCGCTCTCGAAACACCCGGTATTGCTCCGACAGCCGGACGAAGGTGTTGATCTCATCGGCGTCTTCGACACGGGAAAACCTGAGGTTCTGGTCACCCACTGCAGAGGGTGTTCGGGCTTTGTAGACCACACCCGTGTCGGCCTCCACGAAGATCCAGTCCTGCCCGGCAATCTCCATGCGAATGCCACGCAAGGTCCGCGTATCCTGAACACCCGACGCGACAGCACCCAGTTCAACGACCGGAACGTGCTGATAGACGGACATGGAGTCTTCGAGCCCGAAGTTCTCCGGCAGCCCCAAAAGATGATCGTCTGCCAGCGTGCCTTGCAACTCCGGCAGATAGGCTGGCGTTTCCGGTAGCGAGAGCAGCGCACGTTCACGCTCCGAAAGAGACACAACGGCCTTGCCCGTCGCGACTGAGGCTTGCGACGATGTCGATGCCTGGGCTTCGACCGGCTCGGACCATTTGCAATATTTGCCCTCGTTGACGAACACATCGAGATCCTGCGCTCCGCTATCAGTCACCAAAGACTGCCTGTCGAGGGTGAACTCGCGGGCATCCATGGCATGGCTGGGGTATTTGCCAGTGCGTTTGGGTGATGTGGAACCCGGCTGCACAGGTTCAGGGGCGGGTGTAGTCAGCTTGACGCCGGTAGCACAAGGCACTGATATCAGGTCACGGCGCACCCGGCACAGGTTCTCCGTCTCTCTCAACGTTTCGGTCGTTGAGGAAAGCCTGGCGACCGGTCGTTTGCGCAGTGCAGCATTCGGGGCGTCAGCGTCCAGATGGTACGCTTGGCCATCGATCAGGATGTCGTACTCGCCTTCCGCTCTTTGGATCGTGCTTACGCTGCAGCGTCTATCGATACGAGCCTCATGAAAGCCGTCTTCCACCGACGTGATCGGCAGCACAGGCGGGTAGCGGTCTGGACCGATGCTGTCTGCCGCCGACAGAACGGAAAACTCCGGGGACTGTGCAGAGGACAAGGGGGTCAGTCTTTTTCCGAAAACACGGTCGGCTTCCGGATCAAGCAGCCTGAAATCCGGCTGCTGCGCCGTACCGACATCACGCACGGCCATTGAGGAGCGACCATCGACCACAGCCCGGCTGTCCGATGCAATGCGCCGGGGCTGCCAAGGGTGCTGGGGCGTATCCAGAATGCGGTACATGCCTTTGTCGAGGCTGAATGTACTTTCCATCACCGCCCGCGATGCGAAGATCGCTTTCAACGACGGCACGGCCTCGAGCAGCGTCGAGAGACCGAGCCGGCCCAGTTTGATGCCGACCTTGAACACATCACGCACCAGCACCGCGCCGCTCTGCTCGGCCAGGCCCACGATCAGGCGCCCGACCGCCTTGCCGGTCAGGCGCGTGACGGACCAGACGCTCATCTCCCCGGCCCGCAGCACGATGCGCGCCGTCGAGCCCGCAAACTGCCCCAGCGGCACAAGCGCAAATGCGATATCGATCACGCAGCCGACAATGACGCCGGCTGAATGGTCACCGCTCTCCAGATCCTTGATGCAGCTGTAAAACGGGACGATGAAGCGGGCAACGGCGTCCGCGTACTCACGTTCCCTGGTCCAGATGCGCTCCCAGTTGGTTTCGTGCTGGTGCTCGGTTCTGCTTTTTTCCATGAGGCTCGCCAGCAAGTGGCTCGCCGCAGCAGCCGCCAGCGCAGCCACGCTGGCCTGCTCATCGGCAGCGGGCAGGTAAACCAGTTCGCTGGAAGGCACCAGCGTGCCTTGGGCAGGGGTGTGAATGGCTGTGATAACGCGCGACACGGTGCCCGTGAGGTAGGCATCACTGTCCATGGGCAGTAACGGCGTGGTCCTGGCTTCTTCGATGCGACGTTGATGCGCGTCACGCAGGTGAAACGCCTCAGGGATCGAGATCGGGTGGGACCAAGTGACGCCGTCGACCGCGTAAGTGAAACGCTGGCTGGTTTCACGTGCGACACCGGAAGCCGGGATCAGCTCGAAAAAAAACTCGCTGACCGAATGACCTTTGAAATCGTTGCGATGATCACCGCGCTGACAACGCAGGAAAAGCCCTTGGGTGCCTTCTTCTGTGCCAAACCGGACCCGACTGATCTCACAGGTCGCGTTCAACAGCATGTCACGCGACTCCGGCTGCATCTCGTTCAACAGCCGTTTGATGACATCGGTTTGCGCGCTGACCAGTGCTTTGCGGAAAGTATAGAACGCGCTGGCGTAAGCCTCCGGAATCGTCGGCGTGCCAGGAATGTAAACCTCTTCCATCATCACCAGTTCCAGAACCGTGGCTTCGGGCTGCCCCACTGCCGTCAAGTGGTCGACTGAATAGGAAAAGGCAATCGTGAAGCCATGATCCTGCAAGACCGGCCAATGGGTGATCTTGACGGCCTGATCCCACAGTCCGCGATCGACGCCTGCATTCCGCAGCAGTTGCTGCGCAAGCTGTCGGCGGTCCGGCGGCTTGATCGACAGCAGGCTGTTCAATTCCTGTGCGTGCTGCTCCTGCTGCGCCTGCACATGGCTCAGTGCCTCGCTGATTTGCGTGGGCGACGCGTGAAGGACATCATTTGTACCCGACCACCGAACGACGCCGTGGGCGGTGGCATAACGCAGGGCCGGAACCGTCAAAGCAGTGGCCCACAACCTATGCACTTCAGGATCTTGCGACTGACTCAAGTCAGCGCTGACCTTGATCAGCTCATCGTAAGGCGTCGTGACCGACAGGCCGGGCGTCATGGCCTCGATCAGCGCAACCCCGTGAATGAACGCCACACTCTGCAAGGATCGCCCGTATTGCAGGTGATCAGGCACACCCTCCACCAGCAGCTCCGGCATCGCCTCGCGCAACACCAGGTAATGCAGCAAGTCCACGGTGCACGTTGATGCGTCAGGCTGTCGATAGCGAATGAGCGCCTTGACCCGCTCACTCAGTTGCCGATGGCTGTAGTCCAGTACCCATTCGCTGCGAAGACTCGTTTCAAGGGATTCGCCGTCGGCTTCCGGAGCCCCGAGGAAATAATCAATGATCGCTCGCCCCGCCAGTGCCTGCGTGATGCGCGGCGAAGCGCCTTCATCGGTGCGGCTTGCGTACCAGTCCATCCTGTCGAGCATGGGAGAGAAGGTCGATTCAAACCAGGACGTATGTATCAGGGCATGCCAGGTCTCACGGGCCGACAGGCGCAATACACGGTCTGCGCCATCGGATCGGCACAGCACCTCGATCCCCATCCGGGCAAACAGCTGGTTGGCATTGCGCAGCGGGCTCCAGGCATCAAGGCGTGGAACAGTGGCATTCAAAAGCTGCGAGCCAGGAAGCGCCTCGTTCAGTTGAAGGCTCGACTCCAGGTCCGAAAACAGTATCAACGACGACAGCAGAATGGCCGACTCGAACGCCAGCCCCGAGTGCTCGAAACTCAGCCTGATCGCCAGAGACAGTGCTCGCATGCCGGGTGCCCGGCGCGCCTCCGCTATGGCAGACGCAAGCCACTGCTCATTGTCGGGATCCACCACGTAGCTGGCCAGTTTGCGCAGGTAGTCTAGCCGTGTTGCCAGCGAAGTCGGCGTCGCAAGATCCACCTGCAAGTTGTCCAGCAACCGCTCGTCGCCAAGTGCCCCCGTCAGTGAAGACGTGAACGACGACCAGAAATCGGTCTTCTCCAGGCTCAGATTGAGCCAGCCCAACAGGTCACGGTCACGGTACTGAGTGGTCGGGATCAAGCGTGAAAAGCTTTCGCAGAACAGACTGATCGCGTCCTGCCCGCTGTCCGTGTGGACAACGGCATGCCATGCAGCCAGACCATTGTAGAGCGTCTGTGCCGGGCTCATGGCAACCCACTGAGCAATCGGCACCAGCCGGGCGCCACGCCGGAATTGCACCATCCACAAGCGTAAGTCGTCCGGCACCGGAACAAGCAGCTCGCCCAGCTCGGAAAACTCGTCCTGCCCCAGAACGACACGTCCTCCCCAGAACGGCAAGGTTACATACAGGTAGTTTTCCAGCTGTGCCCGAGCCGTCTCGGTCACCACGACCGACTCATTCAGCCAGGCAATACGGGCGAAGAATTGCTGCATCAGCCAGGTACTGACGTCGGCTTCGGGCACCTGCAACGTGTCGGCGCACAACTGGCGCGCCTTGTCGCTTTGATAAAGCAGAGACAGCCTGCGCTCCTGATCGGCATTCGGCTGGGCCAGACCGTCGGTCGAGAAGCGGATGTCGTCGCCAAGCAGGTGATTGAGTACCCGTCGAACCGTCCGAAAGTGATCTTCGGGCACCACGTCGCGGTCGGACAGGTCGGGCACAGGCAGATTCGGGTCGAGTGCAACCGCCACATTGAAGAGCAATTGATGGGTATCAAGCGTGAGAATTTTCGATTGAAGCGATGGCATGTGAATACGTTCCAGAAGCTCACAGGACGTGAGGGTTCTGGAAAAACTAAATAGAAGTCGCTGCGTGCGGAAAATAGGAGAGCGGGTACAGAGAGGCACCGAAAAATCACACAGCCCTGTCAGGCAGACGCAGAGGTTGCCGTCAAGGGCGTGCAAGCACGATGAGGAACGATGTGATCGGCAACAGGACTCAACCATCGGCTGCCATCACTGTGCCGCTGAAGCACAGCGATGACCTAAAGCCGGCCATTGACGCCAGAGCGAAACCTGGCTGGCGATCAGGCGCCTGGAACGAAGTGCTTCTGTGCCGTGCCGCGCGCAATCAGGCGTGACAGGTAATCCATCTTCTGCGCGTCCTGGTCGACGAAACGGAAGATCACTTGTAGCCAGTCGCTGTCGGGCTTCTGCTCGAAGGCTGCGACCGAGTGCAGGTAACCGTTCAAACGCGCGGTCTCATTGCTCTCGCCCTGCTCCAGGTCCAGCACGGCACTGTCGAGTACTTGCGGCAGGTTATCGCTGCGACGCACGACCAGCGACGCTTCCTTCAGGGTCAACGCCTTGATCACGCAGGACTGAATGCCGTTAGGCAAACGCAACTGACCTTGTCCACGACCGGTAGGCTCCGCCGTCTTTGCTGCGACGGGTGGTGCCTTGGCAATCCCGCCTGCCGCCGGGGCAGCCGCAGGTGCGGCGCGAACCACTTCGGCCTTGCCGCCGGTCAGCGCGCTCAGCGAGTCGTTCAGTGGCGAGTTCATGCGAGCCGGGGCGGTGGACATGACCGCGTCCAGCTTGCCGACCTTGGCCAGCGCTTTCTTGACCTTGGAAAGCAGTTGCTCGTTGGTGAACGGCTTGCCGACAAAGTCGCTGACACCGGCCTGAATGGCCTGCACGACGTTTTCCTTGTCGCCACGGCTGGTCACCATGATGAACGGCACGGTTTTCAGGTAATTGTCTTGCGAACGGCACCAGGTCAGCAGCTCAAGGCCGGACATCTCTGGCATTTCCCAATCGCACAGAATCAGATCGAACGTCTCTTTGCTCAGCAACGCCTGGGCTTTGCGACCATTGACTGCGTCCTCGGTATGAATCCCGGGAAAATAATTGCGCAGCCCTTTCTTAACCAAGTCGCGAATGAACGTCGCGTCATCCACCACCAATACACTGACCTTACTCATCGACGCTCCTGCGGACGTGTTCACCCTGGAGGCGAACTGCAAAATGCCAACACGCCCTTTGTTTCGGCAAGCATAGCGTTGACCAGTAGCCAACTGCCATATTGATTGACTGCGCCATGGGATTTAATCCGCAGGCGGCTGAGAATGTACGTCTGCACAACGAAAAACGCCCGGCAAGTGCCGGGCGTTTTATTGCAGGCAATCTTACTTATCGTCAGCGTCGCCCGGAACATTAGCCTTTTCGCTCGCCGAGATGCCCTGCACTTCTTCCTTCATGCGCTTGAGGCCCATGTGACGCACGTCAGTGCCGCGAACCAGATAGATCACCAGCTCCGAGATGTTGCGTGCGTGATCGCCGATTCGTTCCAGCGAGCGAAGCACCCAGATGACGTTCAGCACGCGGGAGATCGAACGCGGATCTTCCATCATGTAGGTCGCCAGCTCACGCAGGGCCGTCTTGTACTCGCGATCGATGATCTTGTCGTACTGAGCCACCGACAACGCAAGCTCCGCATCGAAGCGGGCGAACGAGTCGAGGGCATCACGCACCATGTTGCGAACCTGATCGCCGATATGCCGCACTTCGACGTAGCCGCGTGGCGACTCGCCCTCCTCGCATAATTGAATCGCACGGCGAGCGATCTTGGTGGCCTCGTCGCCGATGCGTTCCAGGTCGATCACTGACTTGGAGATGCTGATGATCAGACGCAAGTCCGAAGCCGCAGGCTGACGACGGGCCAGAATGCGCAGGCACTCTTCGTCGATGTTGCGCTCCATCTGGTTGATCCGGTCGTCGACTTCACGAACCCGCTGGGCCAGGCCCGAGTCGGCTTCGATCAGCGCCGTGACCGAATCGTTGACCTGCTTCTCGACCAGGCCACCCATTTCGAGCAAATGGCTGCGAACGTCTTCGAGTTCAGCGTTGAACTGTTGGGAAATGTGATGCGTGTGGCTGTCTTTGTGGATCATGCTGGGTGTCCTTGGAACGTCCGGTTAATTGCGAAAACGCAGCGGTGGTTCAGGTCTGACGAAGCACGTCCTAGCCGTAACGACCGGTGATGTAGTCTTCAGTCTGTTTTTTGGCCGGGTTGGTGAACAACGTATCGGTGTCACCGAACTCGACGAGCTTGCCCATGTACATAAACGCGGTGTAATCCGACACCCGAGCCGCCTGCTGCATGTTGTGAGTAACGATCACAATGGTGTATTTGGATTTCAGTTCGTAGATCAGCTCTTCGACTTTAAGGGTCGAAATAGGGTCGAGTGCCGAACAGGGTTCGTCGAGCAGCAGGACTTCCGGCTCCACGGCGATGGTTCTGGCAATGACCAGACGCTGTTGCTGACCGCCAGACAGGCCCAGTGCCGACTCATGCAGTCGATCCTTGACCTCATCCCACAGGGCAGCGCCTTTCAAGGCCCACTCGACCGCTTCGTCGAGTACGCGCTTTTTATTGATCCCTTGAATGCGCAGTCCATAGACCACGTTTTCATAGATCGTCTTGGGAAACGGGTTCGGCTTCTGGAACACCATGCCGACGCGACGGCGCAACTCGGCGACTTCCTCGCCCTTGGTATAGATGTTGTGACCGTACAGATTGATCGCGCCCTCGACGCGGCAGCCATCCACCAGGTCGTTCATGCGATTGAAGGTGCGCAACAATGTGGACTTGCCGCAACCCGACGGACCGATGAACGACGTCACCTTCTGTTTGGGAATGTTCAAGGCGATGTCGAACAGCGCCTGCTTTTCGCCATAGAACAGATTGAGCCCCGGCACTTCGATCGCCACGGTTTCGTCGGCCAGGTGCAGGCCTTGCTTGTGACGCCTCAGAGCCGACATGCTCATGCCGTGAGTCGGGCTTTCGTGTTGCATGGATTGCTCCTGTGCGAACCATTCGTTTCATCGAGCCGCCCGCCTTGCTGGAGGGGGCGGCATTCGGGGATCAGTTGTCGAGCGCCTTGTACTTCTCTCGCAGGTGATTGCGAATGCTGACCGCCGACAGGTTGAGCAAGGCGATGACCAGCACCAGCAACAGCGCCGTGGCGTACACCAGCGGGCGAGCAGCCTCGACGTTGGGACTCTGGAAGCCCACGTCGTAAATGTGAAAACCCAGATGCATGATCTTCTGATCCAGATGCAGGTAGGGGTAATTTCCGTCCAGCGGCAACGATGGCGCCAGCTTGACCACGCCGACCAGCATCAACGGCGCAACTTCGCCGGCGGCACGGGCCACCGCCAGAATCAGTCCGGTCATCATCGCCGGGCTGGCCATGGGCAAGACAATCTTCCACAACGTCTCGGCCTTGGTGGCCCCCAGGGCCAGCGAACCTTCGCGCAGGGTCAACGGAATCCGCGCCAGCCCTTCCTCGGTCGCCACGATCACCACCGGAACCGCCAGCAGCGCAAGCGTCAATGACGCCCACAACAGACCCGGTGTACCGAAGGTTGGCGCCGGCAGCGCTTCGGGGAAGAACAGCCGATCCACCGAACCGCCCAGCACGTAGACGAAAAACCCCAGTCCGAACACGCCGTACACAATCGCAGGCACGCCGGCGAGGTTGTTGACTGCAATCCGGATCAGGCGGGTCAGCGGGCCCTGACGGGCGTATTCACGCAGATACACGGCCGCCAGCACCCCGAATGGCGTAACAATGATCGCCATGATCAGGGTCATCATCACCGTGCCGAAAATGGCTGGAAAGATGCCGCCCTCGGTATTGGCTTCACGAGGGTCGTCGCTCAGGAATTCCCAGAGCTTCTTGAAATAGAAACTCAGCTTGGTGACCGTGCCCATCGCGTTGGGCTGATAGGCATGCACTACCTTGCCCAGGCTGATCTCGATTTCCTTGCCGTTGGCATCGCGCGCCGTGAGGCTGTCGCGATCAAAGGCCTGATGCAGCGCACTGAGGCGATCTTCGATGGCGGCGTAACGGGCGTCGAGTTCTGCACGCTCGACCGCCATATCGGCCTGAGCGGCAGCATCCAGCCTGCCATCGAGTTCCAGCTTGCGAGCCTGAAGGCGCAGACGCTCGATGCCATGGTTGATTGCACCGATGTCTTTCTTTTCCAGTGCATACAGTTCGTCAGCCAGCTTCTCGACGCGCCTGATGCGCTCCTGCAAGGTCGGCCAGGCCGCTTCGCCTTCGGCGACGACCCGTCCACCCTCTTTTACATTGACCAGATAGCCATAGAAGTTACCCCACTCGCGACGCTCCAGTGTCATGAGTTCGGCGGGCCGGCTTTCATCCGTCAGCCATTCGCCGATCACCCAGGTAAAGTCACTGGGGTTGAGGTCTCGATTACCAACCTTGAACAGCTCACGGGTCATGAATTCAGGGCCTGACTCTGGCACCGGCAGACCGGCATCCTTCAAGCGCACACGCGGCACCTGTTCCTTCTCGACCAGCTCGCCCACCAGCACATGCTTCGCCTGGCCGGGCACGTCGTATTGCGCAGCAATCACATCGGCGGGCCAGAAATGCCCCAGACCACGCACGGCAATCACGGCCAGCAGGCCGATGGTCATGATCACAGCGATGGAAACGGCACCCGCACTCATCCAGACGCCGGGGGCGCCGCTTTTGAACCAGCCGTTGAGGGAGTTCCTTTTCACGAACTTCTACCTTCCTTAAAGCGACGAGTATTTCTTGCGCAGGCGCTGACGAATCAGCTCTGCGACGGTGTTCATGACAAAGGTGAACATCAGCAACACCAACGCCGCCAGGAACAACACTCGATAATGACTGCCGCCCACTTCCGATTCCGGCATCTCCACGGCGACGTTGGCCGCCAGCGTGCGCATGCCCTCGAACAGGTTCATGTCCATGATCGGCGTATTGCCGGTCGCCATCAGCACGATCATGGTTTCACCCACGGCGCGGCCCATGCCAATCATCAGGGCGGAGAAAATGCCCGGGCTGGCGGTCAGGATCACGACGCGCGTCAGGGTCTGCCAAGGCGTGGCGCCCAGCGCCAGCGAGCCGAGGGTCAGGCTGCGCGGCACACTGAACACCGCATCTTCGGCAATCGAATAAATGTTGGGGATCACGGCAAAGCCCATCGCCAGCCCGACCACCAGTGCGTTGCGCTGATCGTAGGTAATGCCCAGGTCATCACGTATCCAGCCGCGCATGTCGCCACTGAAGAACCAGTTTTCCAGATGCGGGCTCATGCTCAACGAGAACCAGCCCACCAGCAGAATGACCGGAATCAGAATCGCGCTTTCCCAGCCGTCGGGTACGCGCAGGCGGATCGAATCCGGCAGACGCGTCCAGAAAAAGCCTGCCAGCAGAATGCCGATGGGCGTCAGCAGCAACAGGCTGAAAATGCCCGGCAGATGAGCTTCCAGATAAGGAGCCAGGAACAGACCCGCGAAAAAGCCGAGAATGACCGTCGGCATCGCTTCCATCAGCTCGATCACCGGCTTGACCTTGCGGCGCATGCGCGGTGCCATGAAGTAGGCGGTGTAGATCGCGGCGGCGACTGCCAGCGGCGCGGCCAGCAGCATGGCGTAAAACGCGGCCTTGAGCGTGCCGTAGGTCAGCGGCGCCAGGCTCAGCTTGGGCTCGAAATCGCTGTTGGAAGCGGTGGATTGCCAGACGTACTTGGGCTCATCGTAGTTTTCGTACCAGACCTTGCCCCACAGCGAACTCCAGGACACTTCCGGGTGCGGGTTATCCAGTATCAGCGGCAACAGGGTACTGCCGCTTTCCACCAACACCTGATTGGCCCGAGGCGACAAGGCCAGAATGCCTGGGCCATCCACGACCTGATCGACCAGCAGGGTACGGTGCGCGGTGCTGTGGAACACCCCCAGCCTGCCCGACGCGTCCAGTGCGATGAAGCCTTTGCGACGTTGCTCGGGTTTGATCTGCACGATGGGCGCATTGCCCATCTTGAAATCCCGAACGCGCATGAGGCGCTGCTCGCCGTCGGTGTCGCGCGCCATGAACCATTGAGTCATGCCGCCCTTGGAGTTGCCGATGATCAACGAAATGCCGCCGACCAGTTGCGCGCTGGCGGTGGTTTCGGCGTTGCCGTCTTCCAGCAGTTTGTAGCGCCCGTTCAGCGTGCGGTCACGCAGACTGAACACGTCGGCCTGCGCACGGCCGTTGATCACATACAACCAATGCTGGCGCGGGTCGATGTAGATGGCTTTGACCGCAGCGGACATCTGCGGCAGTTCGATACGGCTCTGCTCGCGGGTCACTTCGCCCGTCATCATGTTCTCGGTCTGATCGAGCGCCATGACATGCAACTGAGTACCGGTAGAGCCCGCCACCTTGAGGCTTTCGCCATCGGCGCTGATCGTCACGTGCTCGACGGCACGCCCGGCTTCATCCAGCACCAGCGGCGTCTCGCCGAAAGGCCAGGCAACGCTTGGCGTAATGGTTTTCTGGTTGTTCGGATAAGTGGTCAGATAGGAATGCCTGAACACCAGCACCTGACCATTGGACAGGCCCAGGGCAATCAGCGGCGCGCCAGGCTGGTCCTTGCCGATAGACACCACACTCGCCCCGGCAGGAACAGGCAGAACGATACGCTGCAGCTGCGCGCCGTCACTGATATTGAAGAACACCACTTCACCCTTGTCGGAGATACGCATCCCGATCTGGTTCTGCTCTTCAATGGCGATCATCAGCGGCTTGCCGGCGTCCTGCAGCCAGGCCGCATTCAGTGGCGCAGCAGCGGTCAGGCTCGCGCCCTTGAACAGCGGTGACACCACGTAAGCGAGGTAGAAGAAAATCAGGGTGATCGCAGCCAACACCGCCAGACCACCGATGGCGACATACCAGTGAGTCAGGCGATCCTTGAACGCGCGAAAACGACGCTTGCGCAGCATCGCAGGCGTATTGAAGTCAATACGCTCTGGGGGTGAGTCCTGATTCATTACGGCTTTAGCCAACTCATTCATGCGCACACACCGTAGCGGCCTTGTATGACAGAAACATTACAGAAGAGTGACGCAAGAAAGCCCGCTGCCCAGGAAAACCGGCGGCGGACTGTTCAACGTGTGACAAGGCCAGTCCATTGAGCCTCGTTAATGCGTCTGTTACTTCGCTGCCATTGCGGCGGCACCCTGAAGGCCGAGGTCGGTCAACGCTTTCTCGACCACGCGGGCGGGCAGCGGAATATAGCCATCTTTCATGACCACTTCCTGACCCTGCCTGGAAAGCACCAGCTTGATGAATTCGGCTTCCAGCGGCGCCAGGGGCTGATTGGGTGCCTTGTTCACGTAGACGTAAAGGAAGCGGGACAGCGGGTAAGTGCCGTTCAAGGTATTGGCTTCATTGTCTTCGACAAATTCTGCGCCTTCCTTTTTCGCCAGCGGCACCGTTCTGACATTCGAGGTCTTATAGCCAATGCCCGAGTAACCGATGCCGTTCAGCGAGTTACTGATTGAGCTGACCACCGAAGCTGAGCCTGGCTGTTCGTTGACGTTGGGTTTGAAGTCGCCTTTGCACAAGGCCTCTTCCTTGAAATAACCGTAGGTGCCGGATACCGAGTTGCGGCCAAACAGCTGGATCGGCTTGCCCGCCAGATCGCCAGTCACGCCAACATCGCCCCAGGTCTTCGCATCCGCCCTGGCACCACACAGGCGCGTCACCGAAAAGATCGCATCGACCTGCTGCAGCGTCAGGCCCTTGATCGGGTTGTCCTTGTGAACAAACACCGCCAACGCATCCACCGCCACCGGAATGGCCGTCGGTTTGTAACCGTGTTTCTGCTCGAACGCCGACAGCTCGCCGTCTTTCATCCTGCGGCTCATCGGGCCCAGATTGGCCGTGCCTTCGGTCAGCGCGGGCGGGGCTGTCGATGAGCCGGCAGCCTGAATCTGGATGTTCACGCTCGGGTATTCTTTCTTGTAAGCCTCGGCCCACAAGGTCATCAGGTTGGCCAAGGTGTCGGAGCCGACACTGGAGAGATTGCCCGACACACCGGAGGTCTTGGTGTAGGCCTTGATGGCGGGGTCGACGGCAGCGAACGAACTGGCAGCGGCAACTCCGGCCGCAGCGAATGTCAGTGCAGTCATCCAACTCTTGAGTGTCATGCCTTGCGCTCCTGGCAGGGTATGTAGGGATCCAGACCCGCTGTGGCGGATCTTGTGACCACTCTATGAATTGATTGTGACAATAAGATGAAAAGGCCATCACCCTTGCTCAGGGGATGGCCTTTACCGGACTGCCGCGTCGAGCTGACGTATCAGCGCTTTTTCGAAATCAGGTAGACGCCGATGGCCATGCCCACGCCACACAGGATGGCCACGTACCAGGCCGGTCCCATCGGGCTGCTCTTGAGCATGAACGTCACGACCATCGGGGTGAGGCCGCCGAAAATTGCATACGCCAGGTTGTAGGAAAACGACAGACCCGAGAAGCGCACGACAGGCGGGAAGGCCTTGACCATCACATACGGCACCGCACCGATGGTACCCACGAACAGACCGGTGACCGCGTAGAGCGGAAACAGCACGCCAGGGTTGTCGGCAAGGATGTGATAGAAGGTCCAGGAACTCGCCAGCAGGCCAGCGCAGCCCAGCAGAAACACCCATCCGGCGCCGACGCGGTCAGCCAGCGCACCCGCCGCGATACAGCCAATGCTCAGGAAGACGATGGCCAGGCTGTTGGCTTTAAGCGCCGTGGCAGCCGGAAAACCGTAGATGGTCTGCAGAATGGTCGGGGTCATCAGAATCACGACGATGATGCCGGCCGACAGCAGCCAGGTCATCAGCATCGACAGGGCAACCGCACCGCGATGGTCACGCAGCACAGCCTTGAGCGGGACTTCTTCAGCCAGCGCCTTGCGCAGCTGCAGTTCGGCGAACACCGGCGTTTCGTGCAACAGACGACGCAGGTACACCGACATCAGGCCGAACACGCCGCCCAGCAGGAAAGGAATACGCCAGGCGTAGTCCGCGACCTCGACAGGGCTGTAGACCGTGTTGATCGCCGTGGCGACCAGCGAGCCCAGCAGAATGCCAGCCGTCAGGCCCGCCGTCAGGGTGCCGCAGGCATAACCGATGTAGCGGGCCGGCACGTGCTCGGACACGAACACCCAGGCGCCAGGTACCTCACCACCAATCGCCGCACCCTGAATGACGCGCATCAGCAGCAGCAGAATCGGTGCCCACATGCCGATCTGTGCGTAGGTCGGTAGCAGGCCCATGATCAGGGTCGGAACGGCCATCATGAAAATGCTCAGCGTGAACATTTTCTTGCGCCCCAGCAGGTCACCGAAGTGCGCCATGATGATGCCGCCCAGCGGGCGTGCCAGATAACCGGCAGCAAAAATGCCGAAGGTCTGCATCATGCGCAGCCAGTCAGGCATATCCACCGGGAAGAACAGTTTTCCGACCACCGCCGCGAAAAACACGAAAATGATGAAGTCGTAGAACTCCAGCGCGCCACCCAGGGCGGAAAGCGACAACGTCTTGTAATCGCTGCGGGTCAACGGTCGCGACGGCTGCGCGGTACTAGAAGAAACAGATGACATGACAAGGCTTCTCTTTACTTGTTCCGAAAGGGCATGCGACAGCGACGCTGGCTGCGGCAGGGTAGCGTGCAGAAGCGATTGTCCGGGCAACTGTGCAGATAGGCACCAAAATTGCGTGTACAGGCAGTCTTGTCACCTGTAGAGGTCCAGCAAGATAACAAATTGTCTCAAAAAATACCTGGCAAGAACGTCGCAGAGGCAAAAAGAGAACCCGACGGTCGTTCTATGACGCAACGCCCGATATACTCGCAGGCTGTCAACCGCAACGGGAATTTGTGCGAAAACGTCTGAATCAGCGGTTTTCGCAGAGTTTCCCTCAAGGGCCATCCCGGCAGCGGAACATACAATGTTCACGTGCAAGGGGTTGAATGGCGCCTGTCAACCGCGGCAAAAAATAATAGAGTCATGGGTCAGAGGCACCCTAGGCATGATCGAGCTCGAACAAGAAGATCCAACTCCGCAAGGCGACCTTGCGCTGCAAATCACGGCACTTCCCCGTGAAACCAACGGCTTCGGCGATATATTCGGCGGGTGGCTTGTGTCCCAGATGGACCTGGCAGGTACGGCCATGGCCAGCAAAGTGGCAGGCGGACGTGTCGCCACGGTGGCGATCGATCGCATGGCTTTTCTGGTACCGGTGGCCGTCGGCGAACAGCTGTCCTTCTATACGCGCACCCTCGAGGTCGGACGCACCTCGATCAAGATGATGGTCGAAGTGTGGAGCGATGACCCTGTGACCAGCGAATGGCGCAAAGTCACGGAAGCGGTGTTCGTCTTCGTGGCCATTGATGCCAGTGGCCGTACGCGTTCGGTTCCCGCGCGCCGCTGAACAGGCCCTGCCTGAGAGCTGGCGCCTGCAAGGGTTGCGGCCTCTCGGGTAAACTCATGCCGTCCATAACGGTCTGATTTCGTCACGGCCCTTGAGTGAGAGATTTCGCATGTCTACATCCCCGATTGAATCCAGCGTTGAACCCGTCCGGTACGATGAGCTGAACTGCTGGCGCATTCGTCATGGCGATGCAGAACTGGTCGTCGCTCAGCAAGGCGCGCATATCCTCAGCTACCAGCGCGACGGCCAACAGCCTCTGGTCTGGTTGAACGAAGAAGCGGTCTTCAAGCAGGGCAAACCGATTCGCGCGGGCATGCCGATCTGCTGGCCGTGGTTCGGCAATCTGGAACGCAACCCGGAAAGCGTGCAGGCGATGCGTCAAAGCGACGAGCCTGCCAAGGCTCATGGCGAAGTCCGCGCACTGGATTGGGAACTGCTGGGCGTCGGCGAAGATGGCCCCGCCTTGCTGGTGGAGTTCGTGTTGCCGCAGGCTGAAGGCAAATTGCCGGGCTGGCCGCACAACGTGGCGCTCAAGCTGAGCATTCGTCTGGACGACGCGTTGAATGTGAGTCTGGTCAGCTACAACTGTGGCACAGAACCCGTCACGATCAGTCAGGCGCTGCACACCTACTTTGCGGTCAGCGACTCACGTCAGGTCAGCGTCGAAGGGCTGGACGGTTTGCGCTACATCGAGACCCTGGAGAATTGGGAAGAACGTGAGCAGACGGGCGACCTGACGTTTACCGGCGAAACCGACCGCATCTATCTGGACACCCACGGCTTGCTCAGCATCGTCGATCCGCAATGGCAGCGCCGTATCCAGATTCACAGCACCGGTTCAAACTCGGCCATTCTGTGGAACCCTTGGGTCGACAAGACCGCTCGATTCACCGACATGGCGCCGGACGGCTGGCAACGCATGGTCTGTGTCGAAACCGCCAACGTCATGAGTGACGTGGTAACGCTGGCCCCGGATGACATGCACACTCTCGGCGTGAGCATCTGGAGCGAACCGCTCTAGACCGGCGAGGCGTCAAAGGTCCGATTCGACCACGACACGGACCTTGGCTGCATCCATCGCATAGGCCGCATCTGCCAGATCGTTACTGATCTTCTCGACCTTCAGCGTGCCTTCGACCCACAACGGCGCGTAGATATCATCCAACTTCAGCCCCTTGGGGTAGCGCACCAGCACCATCTGATTGGGTGGCGGTGGCGGAACGTGAATGCAGGCACCCGGATAAGGCACGAGAAAAAACAGCGTGCTGTGGCCTTTTGCATCGGTTTCGAGGGGCACGGGGTAACCGCCCAGACGAATGTTTTTGCCATTCATCGCGGCGACTGTCTTGGTGGAATACATGACGGCAGGCAAGCCCTTGCTCTGCTTCAATCCGCCCTTGCTGTCGAAGGTGCCCATGGCTTCGGGGGAATTGTGGTCAATCTCGGGCATTGCCTCGAGGGCCTTCTGGTCCGACTTTGGCATGAGTTCCAGCCAGTCGGTTTCCGGCATCTGGGCCTGTACGAGCCCGGATACCAACAGCAAAGTCATTAACAGAAAGCGACGCATGATAGTGCTCGGCAAGGGGAGAAAGAACTGCCGCGCATTCTAGCCCTCTGCGCAATACAAAACAGAGGGCTGACGCTGGATTATCAGCGCTTTTTGATCATGCCGTAGATGACCAGCAGGATGATTGCACCCACCAGTGCGCCCAGGAAACCTGCGCCTTCGCCCGCCTGATAGATGCCCAGAGCCTGGCCACCGTAGGTCGCAGCCAACGAACCGGCGATACCCAACAGAATGGTCATGATCCAACCCATGCTGTCATCACCCGGCTTGAGGAAACGAGCCAGCAGGCCGACGATCAAGCCAATGAAGATGGTTCCGATGATACCCATGCCATTTCCCTCTGTATGAATTGAACGTGCCATGACCCAATGCAGCCTTGGCTTACTGCTATCTGAGAACGGCGACAGGGAATGGTTCCGGGGAAATCAGGATTGGGACGCGATGAGGCAAACGATCGCGCCTCACACTCTGCGCTTGCCGTGCTGCACACGATCGCTGGATAACTGCGAACCTGTGGGAGGCGGCTTGCCGGCGATGCGTTTTTCAGCCAGCTTTCAGTCACTGGACGGACGCTATCGCCGACAAGCCGCCTCCCACGCTACCTGTATTCAGCCAGCCTGTACCGCATCAGACCCGCTTTCCATACCCTTCATGACGTGTGCGCAGAGTATTGCCACGATCAAAGAACGGAGCGCTCGCTCAGCCCTTTATCAACGCCTCGACCAACTTGACCTGACGATCCAGTGTGGCGCGGTCGTGGCTGCGGACGGTGGCGTGACCGACCTTGCGGCCTGTCTTGAACGCCTTGCCGTAGTGATGCAGGTGGCAGTCTTCAACCGCGATCACCTTGTCCACGGCCGGCACTTCACCGATGAAGTTCAGCATTGCGCTCTCGCCCACCTTGGCGGTGGAGCCCAGCGGCAGACCGGCAACGGCGCGCAGGTGGTTTTCGAACTGGCTGCACTCGGCACCTTCGGTCGTCCAATGGCCGGAGTTGTGCACGCGTGGTGCGATCTCGTTGGCTTTCAGACCGCCATCGACTTCGAAGAACTCGAATGCCAGCACGCCCACATAATCCAGCTGCTTCAGCACGCGACCCGCATAGTCTTCAGCCAACGCCTGCAGCGGGTGATCCGTGCTGGCGATGGACAGGCGCAGGATGCCGCTGTCGTGGGTATTGTGGACAAGCGGATAGAAGCGGGTTTCGCCATCGCGTGCACGCACGGCAATCAGCGACACTTCGCCGGTGAACGGCACGAAGCCTTCCAGCAGGCAGGGCACGCTGCCCAGTTCGGCGAAAGTGCCGACCACGTCGGCGGCCGAGCGCAGCACCTTCTGACCCTTGCCGTCGTAACCCAGCGTGCGGGTCTTGAGCACGGCTGGCAGACCGATGCTGGCTACTGCAGCGTCCAGGTCGGCTTGCGACTGGATGTCCGCAAAGTCAGGCGTCGGAATGCCCAGGTCCTTGAACATGCTTTTCTCGAACCAGCGGTCACGTGCAATGCGCAACGCTTCAGCGCTCGGGTAGACCGGCACGAACTGCGACAGGAACGCTACGGTCTCGGCCGGAACACTTTCGAATTCGAACGTCACCAGATCGACTTCATCGGCCAACTGGCGCAGGTGATCCAGATCACCGTAATCGGCACGCAGATGCTCGCCCAATGCCGCCGCACAAGCGTCCGGCGCGGGATCGAGGAAGGCGAAGTTCATGCCCAGCGGAGTACCCGCCAGAGCCAACATGCGGCCCAGTTGGCCGCCACCGATTACACCGATCTTCATGGAAAAACCTCAGGCGTGGCGTGGGTCTGGATTGTCCAGGACGCTGTCTGTCTGCTCGGCGCGGAATTTCTTCAGCGCAACATGGAATTGCGGGTGTTTGGCGCCCAGGATGCTCGCCGACAGCAGAGCCGCATTGATCGCGCCGGCTTTGCCGATAGCCAGCGTTGCTACAGGAATACCGGCAGGCATCTGCACGATGGACAACAGGGAATCGACACCCGACAGCATCGAAGACTGCACCGGAACCCCCAGCACAGGCAGATGGGTCTTGGCGGCGCACATGCCCGGCAAGTGAGCGGCACCGCCAGCACCGGCGATGATCACCTCGATACCACGGCCTTCCGCTTCGTCGGCGTACTGGAACAGCAAATCCGGCGTGCGGTGCGCAGACACCACTTTCACTTCGTAGGGAATGCCGAGCTTTTCCAGCATGTCGGCGGTGTGGCTAAGGGTGGACCAATCGGACTTGGAGCCCATGATCACGCCAACCAGTGCGCTCATCGTCGTGCCTCTCATCGGGCGCCCGCAGGCGCGTCTAAAAACAACAAGCCACGCAGGAGGACCGGCGTGGCTTGCTGTACGAATAATGACCGATTCAACCGGCCAAAGGCCGCGCAGTATACCTCAAAGCGACCGGATGACAGCCCCCCTGGCGACCATCCGTAAAAGGTTTTTACAAACGCCGCAGACCCACAAGCAAGAGACGCACATGAAGCGCCAAACGTCCTGCACATTCAAGTGCCCGGGGACTACTACGGGTATCGCCAATTCCGATTTACGGAACGCGGCAACTGCCATTAGCTCTTGATACCGGCCCGCATCGGGTCGCCATTCCAATGACCTACTCAAGGATGAGTAACCATGTTGATTACCCACGCAAGATACCTGCTATTAATTGCCATCTTTTCGCTCTGCCAGCCCGCGCGGGCAGACCATGGCGACCACGTCGATCACGCCACTGCCAAACGCCCGCTGTTTCTGTTCCTGCTGGTTCACGATGACGTGCAGGAGCGCAACAATGAACGATTGGCCCACGATTACTTTTCCTGGCTGGTAAAGGACCTGGAAAGCTTTACGGATCGACGCGTCGTCCTGGAGTTCGTGCGCAATGTGCCAGGGCTTACGGATTTCAGTTACAGAGGCGAGCAGCTCGATGCTATCTGGAAGCCTTGGCAGCACCACATCGATCAATACCTGGATCGCAATAACCTGCCGCGCAACGGCACCACCAAATACGTGCTGCTGACTCAGGACAGAATCAACTCGAGCACTCTGGGGTTTACGATTGCAAACGCCTACACCGGCATCGCCTCACTGGAAACATTCACGGCACCCGCGCACGAGCTGGGCCATATGTTCGGTGGCACTCATGAATCGGCAGAAGTGATCTACCGTAACGGCTGGTGGTGTGAAACCAACCTCATCGAGGCCCGTAACAGCCTGCGTGCCAATTGCTATGCCTACAGCGACGAGAACAAGGCGCGCATCACCGAGTACCTGAGCCAGTTCCCCTGAATGACACGCAAGCCGCTCATCCGCCCCCAGGGACAGCCTGTGTCATGACGACTCCGGCGCAGCCGCGCTTTCCAGCTTGCGCCATAGCAGCCGGACATTGGCCTTGCGTACCAGCGCGCAGCGATACAGGCGGATTTCCAGCGGCACATGCCATTCCGGCCCGCCACACACCACCAGCTCACCGCGGGCCAGTTCGGCACGGACGCTCAATTGCGGTACCCACGCGATGCCCAGGCCTTCCAGCGCCATGCTTTTAAGGCTGTCGGCCATGGCCGTTTCGTAAACCGTGGTGAAACGCAGGTTGCGCTGGCGCAGCAACATGTTCACCGAGCGTCCCAGAAAGGCACCGGCGCTGTACGCCAGCAGCGGCACGCTGGCCTCGCCGTCCATGTCGAACAGCGGCTGTCCCTGAGCGTCGGCGGCGCAGACCGGAAGCATCTGCGTCTGCCCAAGGTGCAGCGATGGAAAGATCTCGGCATCCATTTGCAGCGCCGCGTCGGGGTCATAGAACGCCAGCATCAGGTCGCAGCCACCTTCGCGCAAGGCATGCACAGCATCGCCGACATTGGTCGCCACCAGACGGGTGGCAATGTTCAAACCCTCGTTGCGAAGCTGGGCGATCCAGCGCGGAAAAAAGCCCAGCGCCAGAGAATGCGCGGCAGCGACCTGCATGACCTCGCCCTGCCCGCCTTCCAGATGGTGCAGGTGACGCACCACTTCGCCCAACTGCTCCACCACCGTACGAGCCGTGACGAGAAACAATTGCCCGGCAGCCGTCAGCTCGACCGGCGTGCGCGAGCGGTTGACCAGCGTGAGTCCGAGCGCGGCCTCAAGGCTGCGGATACGCCGACTGAACGCCGGTTGCGTCACGAAACGACGCTCGGCGGCCTGGGAAAAACTGCGGGTTGCAGCCAGGGCGCTGAAGTCCTCCAACCATTTGCTTTCCAGATTCATCAGGTCCTCCCGGACAACGGCTGACTGCATCAACAGGCGACTGCGGTTAGAGACGATTTCTTTTGCGATGGCGCTACAAAAACCTTTTACGTCCCGTCCACGACAAGAACATGTGAAGGTGCGACATTTTGTCCCCTTTACGCACGACACAAAAGCCGAGTCACACGCCTGTTATGCCGTTTGTGCATAGCCCAGCGTTTAACAGCATTGGTCAATTTTAAACGCAAAGCCCACCATCCGCTGCGTTCCGGCATCGTCCGTACCTTATTTGAGACTTTTTTTATCATGTCCTCGCCTGCATCATCGCGCATCGAAAAAGACCTGTTGGGTGTTCTCGAAGTACCAGCAAACGCCTACTACGGCATTCAGACTCTGCGAGCGGTCAACAATTTCCACCTGTCCGGCGTGCCACTTTCGCACTACCCGAAACTGGTCGTGGCGCTGGCCATGGTCAAGCAGGCTGCAGCCGACGCAAACCACCAGCTCGGACACCTCAACGATGCCAAGCACGCCGCCATCAGCGAGGCCTGTGCCCGTCTGATCCGCGGTGATTTCCACGATCAGTTCGTGGTCGACATGATTCAGGGCGGCGCTGGCACGTCCACCAACATGAACGCCAACGAAGTCATCGCCAACATCGCGCTCGAAACCATGGGCTTCGAGAAGGGCGAATACAAGCATCTGCACCCGAACAACGACGTGAACATGGCTCAGTCGACCAACGACGCCTACCCGACGGCCATCCGCCTGGGTCTGCTGCTGGGTCACGACGCCCTGCTTGCCAGCCTCGACAGCCTGATTCAGGCGTTCGCGGCCAAGGGCCAGGAATTCAATCACGTTCTGAAAATGGGCCGCACCCAGTTGCAGGACGCCGTTCCGATGACCCTGGGTCAGGAATTCCGCGCCTTCGCCACCACCTTGACCGAAGACCTGAACCGCCTGCGCAGCCTGGCGCCTGAGCTGCTGACCGAGGTCAACCTGGGCGGCACGGCCATCGGTACCGGCATCAACGCCGACCCCGGTTATCAGCACCTTGCGGTTGAACGTCTGGCAACCATCAGCGGCCAGCCGCTGGTACCGGCTGCCGACCTGATCGAAGCCACCTCCGACATGGGCGCCTTCGTATTGTTCTCGGGCATGCTCAAGCGCACCGCGGTCAAACTGTCGAAGATCTGCAACGACCTGCGCCTGCTGTCCAGCGGCCCACGCACCGGCATCAACGAAATCAACCTGCCCGCGCGTCAGCCAGGCAGCTCGATCATGCCTGGCAAGGTCAACCCGGTGATTCCGGAAGCAGTCAACCAGGTGGCGTTCGAAATCATCGGCAACGACCTGGCGCTGACCATGGCGGCCGAGGGCGGTCAGTTGCAGCTCAACGTGATGGAGCCGCTGATCGCCTACAAGATTTTCGACTCGATCCGCCTGCTGCAACGCGCCATGGACATGCTGCGCGAACACTGCATCGTCGGCATCACCGCCAACGAACAGCGCTGCCGCGAACTGGTCGAGCACTCGATCGGCCTGGTCACTGCCCTGAACCCTTATATCGGTTACGAGAACTCGACCCGTATCGCCCGCATCGCGCTGGAAACCGGCCGCGGCGTGCTGGAACTGGTTCGCGAGGAAGGCCTGCTGGACGACGCCATGCTCGACGACATCCTGCGTCCGGAAAACATGATCGCCCCCCGTCTGGCGCCATTGAAGGCCTGACAGGGAATGACCTGCGCAACAAGCTCACCAGATTGAGGGCCTAGACACCCCTCAATTTTTTGAGGGTCTGGGAGTGATTCTCCAGACCCTTTTTTTTGCCTGCTGGCAAAAAGTGGATCCGATAGCGATTCACCGCCTCTGGCACAACGCTTTGCGGAGTTATCCACAGAGCAATCATTTAGCGCCGTAAATGAAGAATCAGTCCCACAAGAAAGCGGCTACAGACGTAAAAACTTTGCACCGGTATAGTGCGCCCCCTCAAAAGTAGCGAGGAATAACAAAAATGCTGGAAATGATTAACGACTTTCTCTCCGGTAAAGTACTGATCGTACTTATCGTAGGCCTGGGTAGTTACTTCACGATCCGCTCACGTTTCGTTCAGTTTCGACACTTTTTCCACATGTTCTCGGTATTCCGCGACAGCTTGAAGAGCAGCGCAGGTCAGCTGAGTTCGTTTCAGGCCCTGATGCTCAGCCTCGCCGGTCGGGTGGGTGCGGGTAACATCGCAGGCGTCGGTATTGCAGTAACACTTGGCGGCCCGGGTGCCGTGTTCTGGATGTGGGTGACCGCACTGGTCGGCATGTCCAGCAGCTTCATCGAGTGTTCCCTCGCACAGCTCTACAAACGCAAGGACTCCGAAGGCCAGTTCCGCGGCGGTCCGGCGTTCTACATCCAGTACGGCCTGGGTAAACGCTGGCTGGGTATGGTCATGGCGGTATTGCTGCTCGTGACCTTCGGCTTCGCGTTCAACGGCCTGCAATCGCACGCCGTGACCGACTCGCTGAACAGCGCATTCGGCGTCGACACCAAGACCACCGGCATCTGCCTTGTCGTGCTGCTGGGCCTGGCCTTCATCGGCGGTATCAAGCGCATCGCTGCCATCTCCGACCTGCTCGTTCCGGTCAAGACCCTGATCTACATCGCGGTCACCGTCTACGTCATCGTTCTGCAGATCGACCACGTCCCAGGCATGCTGCTGACCATCGTCAAGAGTGCGTTCGGTCTCGATCCCGTGTTCGGCGGCCTGATCGGCAGCGCGATCGTGATGGGCGTGAAACGTGGCGTGTTCGCCAACGAAGCCGGTCTGGGCAGCGCCCCTAACGTGGCAGCGGTCGCTCAGGTTGAACACCCCGTTGCTCAGGGCGTGGTTCAGGCGTTCAGCGTATTCCTCGATACGTTCGTCATCTGCACCTGCACCGCCTTGCTGATTCTGCTTTCCGGTATCTACAACGTCGGCTACGACGGCAACGGCATCGTTCTGGCACAGAACTCGCTGGCAGCCGTAGTGGGTGACTGGGGCCGGGTATTCATCAGCGTGGCACTGGCCCTGTTCGTGTTCACCTCGATCCTCTACAACTACTATCTGGGTGAAAACAGCCTGCGCTTCCTGTTCGGTGAGAAGAAGAACGCGATCATCGCCTACCGCGTTGCGGTACTGGTGCTGATCCTCTGGGGCGCGGTGGTCGACCTGAAAGATGTGCTGGCCTTCGCCGACATCACCATGACCATGCTGGCTTTCGTCAACCTGATTGCCCTGGCGATGCTGTTCAAGGTCGTGAAACGTATTCTGGGAGACTACGATGCCCAGCGTCGTGCAGGCATCAAGACGCCGGTGTTCGATTCCAGCAAGTTCCCTGATCTGGATCTGGACCGCACCGCATGGCCAGCCAACCCGGCGCAAAAGCCGGTTCATGATGCTGAAGTGGCAGGCAAGCCTGCTCCAGAAGCACGATAAGCACACAACGCCATAAGGAGAAGAATCATGACTCATGAAGCACATCAACCCGCTCAACGAGTGATGGTTCTTTACACCGGCGGCACCATCGGCATGCAGGCCAGCGCCAACGGCCTGGCCCCGGCATCGGGCTTCGAAGCCCGAATGGCCGGGCAACTGGCCGAACGCCCCGAACAGGCCGTACCGCAGTGGCGCTTTCGCGAGATGTCGCCACTGATCGACAGCGCCAATATGACGCCAGCCTACTGGTTGCGTCTGCGTGAGGCGGTGATCGAAGCGGTCGACGTGGAGGGCTGTGATGCCGTGCTGGTGCTGCATGGCACCGACACACTTGCGTACAGCGCGGCGGCGCTGGGCTTCCTGTTGCTGGGGCTCGACGCACCTGTCGTGTTTACCGGCTCCATGCTGCCTGCCGGTGTGCCGGACAGCGATGCCTGGGAAAACGTCAACGGTGCCCTGCTCGCACTCGGTAACGGACTCGCGTCGGGGGTTCACCTGTATTTCCATGGTGAACTGATGGACCCGACCCGTTGCGCCAAGATCCGTAGCTTCGGGCGTAACCCGTTCGCGCCGCTGCAACGCTCGCGTGGCGGTCATGCTGCCGTTTCCCTCCCTGACGCGCTTGACTACCGCCAGGCCAGGACAATGGCCAGCGTGGCGGTATTGCCACTGTTCCCCGGTATCGGCGCAGCTCAACTGAATGGCCTGATCGACAGCGGCATTCAGGGTCTGGTGCTGGAATGCTTCGGCAACGGTACCGGCCCGAGTGACGATCCTCAGTTCATCGCCAGCCTGGAAAACGCCCGCGCCCGAGGTGTGTGCGTGATTGCCATCACACAGTGCCATGAAGGCGGCGTGGAGCTGGATGTCTACGAAGCGGGAAGCCGCCTGCGTGGTGCCGGTGTGCTATCCGGTGGCGGCATGACGCGTGAAGCAGCACTGGGCAAACTGCATGCCCTGCTCGGCGCAGGCCTGACGACTGAAGAAGTCAGACGGCTGGTCGAGCTGGATCTGTGTGGCGAGCTGCGCTGAGCCATTGAAAGGTTTCGGTGACTCAGGATTGGCCTGAGTCAACCGGGATATCGCAATACCCCTCCCTTCAGGAAACCTTGCTTTCCTCCTGTGCCCCGCGAAGCATCGAGTCGAGATTTCGCTCGATATTTGCGCACAGCGCTGTCATCTGGATTTCGTGCTCGCTGGCCTTGAACGGGCTCTGCAGGTCGGTGCCGATTTTCTCGATTGCCAGCAACATGAAGCCCACCACCGTCGACGCCAGCGGCGTGAACCAGCCGAGAGTTTCGACCAGGCCAATCGGTACGATCAGGCAGAACAGGGTGATGAACAGCCTTGGAAACGCGACGTACGGATAGGGCAGCGGCGTATTGGCGATGCGCTCCATGCCACCCTGGCAATTGGAAATGTCCACCATCGTCGACTCGAGACGGGCCAGGCGGATGCTGTCCAGACGACCGGACTGGTATTCCTTGGCCAACAGTGCGGCCGAGGTATTGAGCAGATCGTTGGGGAAGTTGTTGGTGTCGAACCGACGCTCGAACTCCTCACGCGGGATCAAGGCCTGAACTTCATCGCCACAGTGCCCGCCCTTCAGGTGCGCGGACAGGCATTTGACGTAGGCAACATGACGGCGTAACAGCGTGGCTTTCACGGGATTGATGCCACCCTCGTCATCTTCGACCAGCGTCAGGACCTGACGGGCGAAGCTGCGCGAGCTGTTGACCAGCGCGCCCCACAGGGTACGGGCTTCCCACCAGCGGTTGTAGGCGCTGGAATTGCGGAAGCTGGTCAGCACCACCAGCGCCGAGCCCAACAGGGTCAGCGGCATGGACGGCAAGGTGATCTTGCGTTCCAGGTACAGCATGAAATCGACCGTGACAATCACGTCCCAAATCAGCAGCCAGAAAAGCGACCAGCCCACATAACCGATTGTCTTGCCGAGAAATCGGATTTTTCCCATGATCGTCTGCTGCAAAGGCCTACCCCATCGATAAATAAGCGAGACCGCATTCGGACATCCTCGCTACTGCATGGCCTTTGAATGCCATTCCTGAGGATGGTTCGCAAACGGCCCGCTTTATCTCAGGGGTTCACTCTTTTTCAGCAGCCGCTCAACGCCACCTGCTGACGCTCACCGGCGAAGAAGATCGGGCGCAATCGGACACCGACAACGTTACCGGCGTAAGCCGCAACCAGCCACAGCCAGCCGTGCAGGCTACCGGATGCGATGCCGCTGAAATAGGCGCCAATGTTGCAGCCGTAGGCCAGACGCGAGCCGTAGCCGAGCAGCAGACCACCGATCACCGCCGCCACGATGGAACGGGTCGGAATATCGAGGTTCGGCGCGAAACGTCCTGCCAGGCCTGCGGCGAGCAACGCACCCAGCATGATGCCGATGTCCATTACGCTGGTGACGTCTTCCCAGACCGGTGCCGCCAGCGCCTTGGCATTCGCCGCGCTTTGCCAGAACACCCAACTGCCGACATCCACACCCAGACCGCTCGCCACCTTCGCGCCCCACAGCGCGAACGCGGAGGTGATGCCCCACGGCCGGCCAGCCAGCGCCAGTGTGGCGTAATTGAGGACGGCCAGCGCCACGGCGCCCCAGACCAACGCCCACGGGCCGCGCAGCAGGCGACGAAAGCCTGTGTGCTCGCTGGCGACAGGCGCTTCGAGCGCTCCATGACGTCGTTTTTCAAGGCGCACGGTGACAAAGGCAATCAGGGCGAACAGTGCCAGATTGCCGATCAGCGCCGGGATCACGCCAAAGCGCTTGACCACAGACGTGGCCGGAAACGATGGCAAGGCAAACCACCAGTCGACGTGATGAGTAGCGATCAGCGAACCGAGGATGAAGAACAGCAGGGTCACCAGCATTCGCGCATTACCGCCGCCCGCTGTGAACAGGGTCCCGGACGCACAGCCGCCGCCCAGTTGCATGCCGATGCCGAAAATGAACGCACCGACCACAACCGATACACCCACCGGCGCGACCAGTCCCGTGACCGGCTGTCCGAACAGCGTGCCAGCGCCGAGCGCGGGGAAAAACAACACCACAGCAACCGCCAGCATCACCATTTGCGCACGCAGGCCGGCACCGCGTCGTTCACGAATGAACACCCGCCAGGCCGACGTGAAGCCAAAGGCGGCGTGATACAGGGTAATGCCCAGCGCTGCACCGACGATCCACAGCAGGACCTGATGAGCGCCGACGCTGAGCAGCAGAAACTGCGCGCCCATCAATAACAGAAACAACGCCGCCAGCGGCGCGCCGTACGCACGGCCGGGTGTTGCGGAAAGGGAAGTATTCATAGGTCTCTCGACGACAAGTAGCAGAAAGAAACGATTATACGTGGGCCGCAGGCTTACTCGGACCAGGCCATGCGCAGCCTGTTCAGCGCATCACTGATCTGCGCCTCCGGCACAGCGGCAAAACCCAGCACCAGCCCGGCCCGCTCGTCCATGGGCTCGGTCGAATCCGGCAACCAGTAGCCGCTCAAGGCGTTAACCTCCACGCCAACGCTTAAGGCCTTTTCGACCAGCTCCTGCTCGCGCTCGAGGCTGTCGACCTTGACCATCACGTGTAGCCCCGCCGCCACGCTGGGCATTGGCGCACATCCCGCAATCTCGGTGGGCCACTCGGCAAGCAAGGCATTCCGCCGACTCAGCGCGGCACGGCGCATGCGGCGGATGTGCCGCTGAAAGTGCCCTCGGGCGATGAACTGCGCCATGACGGCTTGGGTGCTGACTTCGGTGTGGCGCATGTCCACAGCCTTGCGCTGGCTGAACGGTCGAACGAGTTCCTGTGGCAGTACCAGATAACCCAGGCGCAGGGCCGGGAAGGCAATTTTGCCAAAGGTGCCGATGTACAGCACTCGTCCGCTGCGATCCAGCGCAGCGAGGGGTGCCAATGGCGCGCCGCTGTAGCGGTACTCGCCATCGTAATCATCCTCGACAATCCAGCTCTGGTTCTTCTCGGCCCAGGCCAGCATTTCAAGACGTCTGGCCAGGCTCATGACCACACCGGTCGGGTACTGGTGAGAGGGGGTGACGTAGGCCAGCTTGCAGCCGGCCTGTTCAAGATCGGCGCAGCGCAGCCCTTCCTCATCGACTGCCACACCTTTCAGCCGGGCACCGGCCACGGCGAACGCATGACCCGCCGCGCGATAGCCCGGATTTTCGATCGCAACGCTTTCACCCGGCTCCACCAGCAGCTGTGCACAAAGGCTGATGGCGTGCTGGGCGCCACTGGTGATCACAATTTGCTCAGCGGTGCAGTGCAGCCCGCGCGATGAACGCAGATACGCCGCGATCAGCTCGCGTAACCTCGGCTCTCCGGCGGCAGCGCCGTAACCCAGCAAGGCAGGGTCCGGACGGCGCCAGAAAGCCCCATAAAGCTTGCCCCACAAGGCAAAAGGAAACAGATCAAAGGCCGGTACGCCCACACGAAAAGCCTTGGGCGCCTGCTCCGAAGGGGCCGGAAGTTGATGGATATTGATCAGATCAAGCGCAGATCTGTGGATAACTTCGTCGTCGATCTCTTTCGAACTTTGCTGTAAATCTGTGGATAAACCTGTGGACAAAGGTGTAGACAAACCTGTGGACAAGTCGGTGGATAGTTTTCTTTTCCCTGCCTGATCGAGCGCCCCGGCACGGCCTGGCAAGTCCGTGACATAGGTTCCGTCCCCGACGCGGGTTTCCGTGAAACCTTCGGCATACAACTGGTCGTAGGCGCGCATCACGCTGTTGCGGGAAATGGCCAACAGGTCGGCCAGTTCGCGACTGGCAGGCAGGCGCATTCCGCTGGTCAATCGGGCGTCCAGTATCTGCTGACGCAACGCGCGATACAGCTGCTTGCTCAGGCCCTGACGCCTGTCCAGCCTGATGCCGGTCAACGTGGAGGGAAATGCGGGAGCATCGGACGTCATCGAATTGGCCCTATGAAATCTACGAAAAATGGATCTTACAACAGACCAATGTCTTGCCTACGCTCTGTTCATCGGCCGAGGAGTACCGCCATGTACACACCAGCAGCATTCAGAGACCACGAAACGTCCAGACTCCATGAACAGATGAATCAGACTCGTCTGGCGATTCTGGTTACCTGGAACGAAGACGGCCTGCAGGCTTCGCACCTGCCCCTGTTGCTGCGCGAAGATCAGGGTCCCAATGGGACGCTTTACGGCCATCTGGCCAGAGCGAACCCGCAGTGGCGGCAGTTGGAGACTTGCGCCGAGGCACTGGTGATTTTCCCCGGCGAGGACGCGTACGTCAGTCCTTCTTATTACCCGAGCAAAGCCGAGCATGGTCAGGTCGTGCCCACCTGGAACTACCTTGCGGTGCACGCCTACGGCAAGGCCGAAACCTTTACCGACCCGTCACGACTGCGCCAGCTTCTGGATGAGCTGACGGCAAGGCACGAGCCTGGTCGCGCACAACCCTGGTCCATCGACGACGCACCCGCCGAGTACATCGCCAAGATGCTCGGAGCCATCGTCGGCTTCGCCCTGCCCGTCCAGCGTCTGGAAGGCAAACGCAAACTCAGCCAGAACCGCAGTGCCACAGACATGGCCGGAGTCCGTGACGGCCTCGCCGCGAGCCCGAATATCAACGAACAACACATCGCTCGCCTTATGAGTTCCCTGGAGATTGTTTCATGAGTGACGTCCAGATACGCGCCGTCAGTGTTGACGACCACCATGCATGGCTGCCGCTCTGGCAGGCCTATCTGCGCTTCTACAAGACCGAACTGGCCGAAGGCGTCAGCGACGTGACCTGGCAACGCCTGCTCGATCCAAACGAGCCGACACACTCCGCCCTGGCATGGCTGGACGGCAAAGCGGTGGGCATGGTGAATTTTATCTACCATCGCTCCAACTGGAGCATCAGGAATGCCTGTTATTTGCAGGATCTGATCGTTGCGCCGGAACAGCGCGGCACCGGGATCGGCAGGCAATTGATCGAGCATGTCTACATGACCGCCAAGGCCGACGACTGTGACAAGGTGCATTGGCTGACTCACGAAACCAACGCCACGGCCATTCAGTTGTATGAACGCATCGCTGATCGCGGCGGCTACATTCAATTTCGCAAGGCTCTCTGAAGGGAAATGATTGATGTCTGAGATTCCACTGGATTGGCAACCCGCGACATTGCCTGGCCCGCAGCCCCTGAGCGGACGCTTCGTCCGCCTGGAAAAACTGGAGACGGCCCGGCACGCCGATGACCTGTGGTCAGTACTTCAAGGACCGGATGCCGACCCGAAGCTGTGGGACTATCTACCCTATGGGCCGTTCAACGAGCGCAGTGCGTTCGATGCCTGGCTGGCCGGACATCAGGTGGCGACAGATCCGTGGTTTTACACCGTGATCAATCAGCAAACCGGCAAGGCCGAGGGCGTAATCAGTTTTCTATCGATCTTTGCGGCACACGGGCGGATCGAGATTGGCCACGTGACGTTCAGCGCTGCCATGCAACGCACACCCAAAGGCACCGAAGCGATCTACTTGCTGGCCAGGGAAGCCTTTCGACTGGGCAACCGCCGCCTGGAATGGAAATGCAACGCCAACAATGCCCGCTCCAAACGCGCCGCTGACCGATTCGGGTTCAGTTATGAGGGTACTTTCCGCCAACACATGGTGGTCAAGGGCGCGAGCCGTGACACTGCGTGGTATTCGATCCTCGACAGTGAGTGGCCCAAGCTGCAGTCTGCATTCGAAGGCTGGCTGGCTGTGGATAACTTCAAGGACGGACAGCAGATCAGAGGGCTGGAGGCGTTTCGGCAGCAGGCTCAGCGTGTGGGTCGGTGAACTGTGGTACAGGGCTTGCCCGCGATGAACGATGACGCGACTTTCCTGACACACCACTTTGACTTCATCGCCGGCAAGCCGCCTGCCACAGTCCAGTGACCTGCAGTTTTGATCGTTCCCACGCCCTGTGTGGGAACGCCGCCCGGACGCTCCGCGCCTCATTCCGGGCGGTATAAATAAAAAAAAGGGAGCCATGAAGGCTCCCCCAGAGGTAAACGGTTCAGCTTCGGCTCTGCGCCCGATCAGCCTTCTATCTCGATCAGGACTTCGCCCGGATTCACGCGGTCGCCCTTGGCGACATGGATGGCCACGACCTTGCCGGCAATGGAGGCCTGAACTTCGGTTTCCATCTTCATCGCTTCGGTAATCAGTACGGCCTGGCCGACCTTGACGATGTCGCCCTCCTTGACCAGCACATCGACGATGTTGCCCGGCATGGTGGTGCTGACATCGCCCGGCGCATGCGCCTGTTTGCGCTTGCTGGCGCCACCGCTGACAAACTCGTTGAGCGGTTCGAACACCACCTCTTCCGGCATGCCGTCAATCGACAGATAGAAATGGCGCTTGCCCTCGGCCTTGACGCCCACGCCAGTGATGTCCACGCGATAAGTCTCGCCATGCACATCGATCACGAACTCCGTCGGAACGCCCTCGCCGCCTGCACGGGCAACGCTGCCCGCTTCGGGGATCGGCAGCAACACCTCAGGCGTCAGCGTTCCGGCAGCGCGCTCTTCCAGGAACTTGCGACCGATGTCCGGGAACATGGCGAAGGTCAGCACGTCTTCCTCGGACTTGGCCAGCGCCCCGATTTCGGCCCGCAGCTTGGTCATTTCCGGCTTGAGCAGGTCGGCCGGACGCACATCGATCAACTCTTCGTTACCGATAGCCTGACGACGCAGCTTCTCGTCCACCTGACCCGGTGCCTTGCCGTAGCCACCCTGCAGGTAAAGCTTCACTTCATTGGTGATGGTCTTGTAGCGCTCGCCAGCGAGCACGTTGAAAAACGCCTGGGTGCCAACGATCTGCGAGGTCGGCGTGACCAGCGGCGGATAGCCCAGGTCCTTGCGCACCCGCGGGATCTCGGCCAGCACTTCGTTCATGCGGTTGAGCGCGCCCTGCTCCTTGAGCTGGTTGGCCAGGTTGGAAATCATTCCGCCCGGTACCTGGTTGACCTGCACGCGGGTGTCGACGGCGGTGAACTCGCTTTCGAACTGGTGGTACTTCTTGCGCACGGCGTAGAAGTACAGACCGATGTCCTGCAAGAGCTCCAGATCCAGCCCGGTGTCGAACTCGCTGCCCTTGAGCGCGGCGACCATGGATTCAGTGCCCGGATGACTGGTGCCCCACGCGAAGCTGGAGATGGCGGTGTCGATGTGATCAGCGCCGCTTTCGACCGCCTTGAGCTGACACATGGCGGCCAAACCGGCCGTGTCGTGAGAGTGGATGAACACCGGCAGCGACTGCTCGGCCTTCAATGCACGAACCAATTCGCCTGTGGCGAAAGGCGTCAGCAAGCCAGCCATGTCCTTGATCGCGACCGAATCGCAGCCCATGGCTTCCATTTGCCGGGCCTGTGCCACAAACGCATCAATGGTGTGAACCGGACTGGTCGTGTAAGCGATGGTGCCTTGCGCATGCTTGCCCGCCGCCTTCACCGCCTCGATCGCCACGCGCAGATTACGCACGTCGTTCATGGCATCGAAGATACGGAACACGTCGATGCCATTGACGGCCGCCTTGGCGACGAACGCCCTGACCACATCATCGCTGTAATGGCGATAGCCCAGCAGGTTCTGACCGCGCAGCAACATTTGCAGGCGGGTGTTGGGAAGTGCCGCGCGCAACTGACGCAGGCGTTCCCACGGGTCTTCCTTCAGAAAGCGCACGCAGGCATCGAAGGTCGCGCCGCCCCAGACTTCAAGGGACCAGTAGCCGACCTTGTCGAGCTTTTCGCAGATCGGCAGCATGTCTTCGGTGCGCATGCGCGTGGCCAGCAACGATTGGTGAGCATCACGCAGGATGGTGTCGGTAACGAAGATCTTCTTGGACATTTCAGTATTCCTTACAGGCCTGCGTGGGCGGCAATGGCGGCGGCGATGGCCAGAGCCAGCTCTTCGGGTTTGCGCTTGATCGAGTAGTTGGTCAGTTCAGGGTGGCTTTCGACGAAGCTGGTGTTGAACTCACCACTGCGGAATTCCGGGTTGCGCAGAATTTCCTGGTAGTACGCGGCGGTGGTCTTCACCCCTTGCAGACGCATGTCGTCCAGGGCACGAAGGCCGCGGTCCATCGCTTCTTCCCAGGTCAGCGCCCAGACGATCAGCTTCAGGCACATCGAGTCGTAGAACGGCGGGATGGTGTAGCCGGTGTAGATCGCCGTGTCGGTGCGTACACCGGGGCCACCGGGTGCGTAATAGCGGGTGATCTTGCCGAAACTGGGCAGAAAGTTGTTTTTCGGGTCTTCGGCGTTGATCCGAAACTGCAACGCGAAACCACGATGGATGATGTCTTCCTGTTTGACCGACAGCGGCTGGCCGGACGCGATACGAATCTGCTCACGAACGATATCGATCCCGGTGATTTCTTCGGTGATGGTGTGCTCCACCTGAACCCGGGTATTCATTTCCATGAAGTACACCTCACCATCGGCGAGCAGGAACTCCACGGTGCCAGCGTTCTCGTAGCCCACCGCCTTGGCCGCGCGCACTGACAGATCGCCGATGTAGGCGCGCTGTTCCGGAGTCAGTTGCGGACTGGGGGCGATTTCGATGAGCTTCTGATTGCGGCGCTGGATCGAGCAGTCGCGCTCGAACAGATGCACGACGTTGCCGAAACTGTCGCCCAGAATCTGCGCTTCGATGTGCTTGGGGTTGACGATGCACTTTTCCAGAAACACTTCGGCCGAACCAAAGGCTTTGGTCGCTTCCGAGATCACTCGGGGAAACGCCTGCTCCAGTTCTTCGCGGCTGTTGCAGCGACGGATACCGCGTCCACCACCACCGGAAGTGGCTTTGAGCATCACCGGATAGCCGATGCGATCTCCTTCGATCAGCGCTTCCTGAATGTCGGCGACGTTGCCTTCGGTACCCGGTGTGACCGGCACCCCGGCCTTGATCATGCTGCGGCGCGCTTCAGTCTTGTCACCCATACGGCGAATGACTTCAGCAGACGGACCAATGAACTTGATGCCACGTTCGGCGCAGATGTCTGCCAGTTCGGCATTTTCCGAGAGAAAACCATAACCGGGATGCAGCGCATCACAACCGGTTTCCACGGCGAGATTGACCAGCTTGCGGGGGTTCAGGTAACCCGCCAGCGGTTCGGCACCAATGCTATAGGCTTCGTCAGCGCGTTTGACATGCAGGGCATGCCGGTCGGCGTCGGAAAAGATGGCCACCGAGCGAATGCCCATCTCGGCGCAGGCGCGCACGATGCGGACGGCAATCTCTCCACGGTTGGCGATCAATATTTTTGTTATCACTGGCGTTTCCTCGACCTTAAGGACCAACGTCCTGGCTACTTTTGTAACTGGGCATGTGACTGAATGCCGCAGGGACACCCTATGCCTGATCGACAATTAATAAAAATGAGTAAAAATTGGGTTAGCCATAAGTAAAAGCTTATAGTCATCATCCTGACCAGTGACGGGAATCGATAACCATGCGTAAGTCATTGATGCGTATGACGTTGCGTCAACTGCGTATTTTCAATGAGGTGTGCGACCTGCGCTCGTACAGCCGCGCGGCCGAGGAAATGGCACTGACTCAACCTGCGGTCAGCCTGCAGATTCGCCAGCTTGAAGAACTGATCGGGCAGCCGCTGTTCGAGTACGTCGGCAAAAAGCTGTATCTCACTGAAGCCGCCGAAGCGCTGCAGGCTGCCAGTAAAGATATTTTTGGCCGCCTGGAAAACCTCGATATGCAGCTCTCGGACATGCAGGGTTCGCTGCAGGGTCAGTTGAAGCTGGCCATCGAATCGAGCTGCAAGTATTTCGTCCCGCACCTGTTTGCCGCCTTCAAACGCCAGCACCCGGAAGTCAGTCTGAACCTGACCGTGGTGAATCGGGCGCTGGTGATCAGAAGACTGTCGGACAACCGCGATGATCTGGTGATCATGTCAATGGTGCCGCAGGACATGGGGCTGGAGTTTCTGCCGTTCCTCAACAATCCCATCGTTGCTGTGGCACCACCGGATCATCCGCTTTGCAGTCACGCCTCCCTGAACCTGCGGGATCTGGAGCCCTGGCCGTTGCTGACCCGAGAGCCAGGATCGGGCACACGCCGGGCCTGCGAGGAATATTTCAAGGAGAAACGCGTGCATTTCACGCAGACATCGGAAGTGTCTTCAAGCGAAGCCCAGCGCGAATGCGTAGTGGCCGGGTTGGGACTGGCGATGCTGACACGTCATGCGGTGTGTCATGAACTCGCCACTGGCGCGCTCGTGGAGCTGCCCGTGGCGGAGTTGCCGCTGTACAGAAGCTGGTGCGTGGCTCAGGCCAGAGACAAACGACTGTCTCCGGTGGCGCACGCTTTTCTGGCGTTCATTCGCAGTGAACGCGCGCAGATCAGCCAGCTTGTCGAACGCTTCGACGGCCGTCCTCGGACGGCGTGAGGGTCTGCCAGACCGGGCCGGTCACGCCGTCCAGGTAGTCACACAGATCCTGATTGAGCTGGCGTGCCTCACAGTAGCTCTCGATAGCGCGACGAAATTCCATGCGACGCTGATCTTCCTGCTGACGGCGGGTTTTCACGGTGCTGTTGGGTAAATCGTCGTAGTGCCGAGCCATGTCCTGTCTCCCAATACGTTGTGTGGAAATGCATCTTTGCACCTCGTGGTTACGAAGGCGCGGCGAAAACATGACAAGGCAGTTACATTTTCCAGGGGTATGGGTCGAAAACATATACATATGTATTCCGATTCGGGAGACAGACAAGCAGATACTAGCCCTGCAGGACGCAAATCACTGGCAACCGGCCAGTGAAAGCATCCATGGAAAGGAGCTGAAAATGACTACCGACAACAAAGAATGGCGCGCCCGTGACGACAGGATGCCCGGCGTAAATACCTTTACGGTAACCGGCATCGTATCCACCCGTGCCAGCAACGATATTCCCCAGCTGACCCTCAGTAGCAAGCCAAGTACCAAGGGCCAATTGAATCTGGATCTGACCTATAGCAATGAAGGCATCGGCCTGCAGGTTATAGGCGAAGCGCGAGTTACCTACACCCAGCCAAGCGATGCAACCATCACCGCAGTAAAGATTTATCAGAACGATCAGTTGCTGGCTTGCATTGACAGCGTAGAAGTGACGCATTGATCAACGCGCAACAGACTCGTGCTTGACGACGCCCGCCAGTGACTTCAAGGTCTCTGGCGGCGTTTTCATGATGTTTTGATGCTGACTGCGACGCTGTCAGTCTTCGTGAGGCTTGATCGATTTCGGTGACAGACGCAGGCTGCGCAAGCTGCGTTTGACGCTTTTGAGGTGGTTGACCAGGCTCGGCCCACGCGCCATGGCCACGCCCATCGCCAGCACATCGATGACCACCAGATGTGCGATGCGCGAGGTCAGCGGCGTATAGATCTCGGTGTCTTCGTGGACGTCGATGGCCAGATTGACCGAAGACAGCTCGGCCAGTGGCGTCTGGCTCGGACACAGGGTAATCAGGGTCGCGCCGCTCTCACGCACCATGTTGGCGGTGATCAGCAGATCCTTGGAGCGGCCGGACTGGGAAATACACACCGCAACGTCTGTCGGCTTGAGCGTCGCGGCTGACATGGCCTGCATGTGCGGGTCGGAGTAAGCCGCCGCCGTCAAAAGCAACCGGAAGAACTTGTGCTGCGCATCGGCCGCCACGGCACCGGACGCACCGAAGCCATAGAACTCGACACGATTGGCACCGGCCATGGCCGTAACCGCCAGTTGTAGCGCATGGGGATCGAGGTTCTCCCGCACTTCCATCAGGGTGTGCAGGGTGGTGTCGAAAATCTTCAGGCTGTAGTCGGCGACCGAATCGTCTTCATGAATCGCGAACTGCCCGAAACTGGCACCTGCCGCCAGGCTCTGGGCCAGCTTGAGCTTGAGGTCCTGAAACCCGGTACAACCGATGGCGCGACAGAAGCGAACGATGGTTGGCTCGCTGATGCCCACGCTGTGGGCAAGATCAGCCATGGAACTGTGCATCACAGCGGCAGGGTCGAGCAGCACATGGTCGGCTACCTTGAGCTCCGATTTGCGCAGCAGGTGACGTGACTGGGCGATGTGTTGCAGCAGATTCAAAAGGCAGACTCGGTAATGAAGCGGTGGGCGGGTTGTAGCTTTCTTGTAGTTATACTACATGACCTGCGAGACGCCCAGTTAAACGAACGTGGAACGCCTTAACCGGAGTGAGGACGGGCAAATCGCTCTTTTTTGTGGGAATAATCCTACATTATGCCGAGTCCACTACAGCCACGGCGCTGTCTCAGCGCGACTGAATCAGCATCGCAGCCATGGCAGACGCCTCGATCGGCCGGCTGATCAGATAACCCTGTACCTCATCGCATCCATGCTCCCTGAGGAACTCCAGCTGACTCTGGTTTTCAACGCCCTCGGCGACCACCTTCAACCCCAGGCTGTGAGCCATGGAAATGATTGCCTGAATGATGGCGGCGTCTTCGGTGCCATCGCCCAACCCGCTGATGAATGCCCGGTCGATCTTCACGTAGTCCACCGGAAAGCGTCGCAGGTAACTCAATGAAGAGTAGCCGGTGCCGAAGTCATCGATGGCCAGCTTTACGCCCAGCTCACGCAACTGCTGAAAGGTCGCGATAATGTGTTCGACGCTGTCGAGCAACTGGCTTTCAGTCAGCTCCAGCTCCAGCCATTGCGGTTCCAGACCGGTTTCCTCAAGCACCTGCCGCACCAGACTCACCAGTTTCCCCTGACGCAATTGATGGACCGACAGGTTGACCGATACCCTGATCGGCGCCATGCCTTGACGCTGCCATTCGCAGGCCTGCCAGCATGCCTTGCGCAGCACGAATTCGCCGATGGCGCCGATCAGCCCGGTTTCCTCGGCAAGTCCGATGAACTCCCCCGGTGGCACCATGCCGCGCTGTGGGTGGTGCCATCGCACCAGGGCTTCGGCCGAGTCCAGACGTCCACTCCTCAGGCTCAGCTTGGGCTGATAAAAGACCAGCAGTTGATGATCTTCGATGGCCCTGCGCAACTGGATTTCCATTTGCAGGCGCTCCAGCGTGCTGGCCTGCAGGCTCTCGGTGAAGAACTGGAAATTGTTGCCGCCCAGGTGCTTGGCGTGCTGCATCGCCATGTTCGCCTGACTCACCAGTGCCGAGACCTCACGGGCCGATTCCGACAGTAGACTGATGCCCACCGATGCGCTGATCACCAGCTCGTGGCCAGCGACCGATAGCGGTACGCGCAATTTGCCCAGCAGGCGATTGGTTACACGGGCCAGGCTGGAGAGGTTCGAGTAACTGTCGAACAATACGCCGAACTCGTCGCCGGAGAGCCTCGCGACCGTGTCGGCTTCCGGCATCGCGTTGCTCAACCGACGTGCAATGTGCCTGAGCAATTGATCAGCGATTTCGTGACCCAGGCTTTCGTTGAGCAGCTTGAAACGGTCCAGATTGATATGCAGCAGTGCCAGACTTCGACCTCCCGACCGCACACGCTCGCGAGCTTCACGCAGGCGCTCGTTGAACAGCGAACGGTTGGCCAGCCCGGTCAGTTCATCGAAATGCGCCAGATAGCGCATGCGCTCTTCAGCGGCACGTCGCGAAGAAAGGTCGGAGAAAAAGCCGACAATGTGGCTCAATTTCCCTGCCTTATCGCGCACGACGTTCAACTGCAGCCATTGCGGATAAAGCTCACCGTTCTTGCGCGCTTCGACGAGTTCGCCCTGCCATTGACCGGTCTGCTCCAGTGATTGATGAATGGCCTGAAAGTGACGCCGCGCATCGCGGCTGCTGGCAATGTCCGTCACCCGGCGTCCGATCAAATCATCCGGCTGATAGCCACTCACCCGGCTGAACGCCTGATTCACCGTGAGGATGCAGTAGTCCGGATCGAAGATCACGATGCCTTCGCTGGCGGCGTCGAAAACGGTGGCGGCCAGGCGCGGCGGACTTTTGCTCAACGCCTGATTGGCTTCCTCCAGCTCAAGCGTACGCCGGGCCACACGATCCTCCAGCCCAATCTGCGCCTCTCTCAAACCGCGTTCGGCTTCGCGGCGCTGATCGATTTCATGGGCCAGCTCGGTGTTGAGTGCCTCACTGGTCGCCTGCGCCTGCTGCAGATGCTCGATCAAAGCCTGATTCTGGAAGCGACTCAGCAGGCTGCGCTCCAGCAGACGATTGACCTGCCACGCGACTACGCTCAGGGCAAACAACAGGATGAGTCCGAGCCAGCCCCAGCCACGAAACGGCACGTCCCCGCCCCAGAACAGGTACAGAATTGGAGGTAACAGGCAGGACAGGCTGAACACCAGAAACGCGGAAATGCTGACGGCGTAGGCGACGCTGGCGGACAGAATCGCAGCGCCGATCAGGCCGAACACCCAGGCCTGCTGTTCAAAGTTTTCCACCGGGACCAGCACCACTGCCGCAGCGGCCAGGGTCAGGCCACTGACACACGCGCCCATGAGAAACATCCTGCGCCAAACCGGTTGTGCCTGACGCTCTCTGGATGCCGACTCAAACGCGGCGACCTGAGTGATCCGAAGGCAGACAAGTGCAGACAGCCAGCCCAGCCAGATCCACACCAGCAAATAGCGTTCGGCGCCCCAGAGCAACCAGGCGCAGACCAGACCGTTCAGAAACATGAACAGCGTCGGCAGCAGTGAGCCCTGATAAAGAAGACGCGTGCGTTCGAGCGCCAGGGGCGCGGCGAACTGCCGGTAGAGGTCGCGGCGAGTGTTTTCAAGGGCCTCGCCCGCGCTGAAGCGGTATGTCATGGCGTCGTTCTTATCGTTGATCAGACCCCGCATGCGCCCGGTCAGGAGCGTTCAAACAGGGTCTTGGCCTTGAGCGTGTGCGGAGCATACACAAGGCCTCGGGCAGACCACACTGCCGGACTGAACAAAAGTATCAATATGCCACTCCTCTGATCGATCAAGCCCCGCTCAAGGCGCGGCGCGCAACGCTCGCGGCCCTGACCGACCGGTCGTCAGCGTCACCGGTTTTTTATTGCCTTACGCAAAGCATGGTTTGCCCACCATGACGCAGCACCCTAGAATGCGCCGATGCGCGATGATCTCTCTCTGCTTCTCAATTCCCTCAACGATGCCCAGCGTCAGGCCGTAGCCGCCTCCCTGGGTCGTCAGTTGGTCCTGGCCGGAGCTGGCTCTGGCAAAACCCGTGTGCTGGTGCATCGCATCGCCTGGCTGATGCAGGTCGAGCAAGCCTCCCCGCATTCAGTGCTATCGGTGACGTTCACCAACAAGGCCGCTGCCGAGATGCGTCATCGCATCGAGCAACTGATGGGCATCAGCCCGGCAGGCATGTGGGTCGGCACGTTCCACGGCCTGGCGCACCGCCTGTTGCGGGCGCACTGGCAGGAAGCCGGGCTGGTGCAGACCTTCCAGATCCTGGACAGCGACGACCAGCAGCGCGTGGTCAAGCGCGTGATCCGCGACCTGGGCCTGGACGAGCAACGCTGGCCGGCCCGTCAGGCACAGTGGTTCATCAATGGGCAGAAGGACGAAGGTCTGCGCCCACAGCACATCCAGGCCAGCGGCGATCTGTTCCTGACCACCATGCGCAGCATCTATGAAGCCTACGAAGCGGCCTGCCAGCGGGCGGGCGTGATCGACTTCTCGGAACTGCTGCTGCGTGCTCTGGACCTGTGGCGTGACAACCCTGGTCTGCTGGCGCACTACCAGCGTCGCTTCCGCCATGTGCTGGTGGACGAGTTCCAGGACACCAACGCCGTGCAGTACGCCTGGTTGCGTCTGCTGGCCCAGGGCGGCGACAGTCTGATGGTGGTCGGCGACGACGACCAGTCCATCTACGGCTGGCGCGGCGCGAAGATCGAGAACATTCACCAGTACTCGTCCGACTTCCCGGACACCGAGGTCATCCGTCTTGAGCAGAACTACCGCTCCACGGCGAGCATCCTCAAAGCGGCCAACGGCTTGATCGTCAACAACAGCGGTCGCCTGGGCAAAGAGCTGTGGACCGATGTCGGCGACGGCGAACTGATCAGCCTGTACGCCGCCTTCAACGAACACGACGAAGCGCGTTATGTGGTCGAGACCATCGAGAGCGTGCTCAAGACCGGTATCTCGCGTAACGATATCGCCATTCTGTACCGCTCCAACGCCCAGTCGCGGGTGCTGGAAGAAGCGCTGCTGCGCGAGCGCATTCCATACCGCATCTATGGTGGCCAGCGATTCTTCGAGCGTGCCGAGATCAAGAACGCCATGGCTTACCTGCGCTTGCTGGAAGGTCGCGGTAACGATGCAGCGCTTGAGCGGGTCATCAACGTCCCGGCTCGCGGCATCGGTGAAAAAACCGTCGAAGCGATCCGCGAACATGCCCGCCATTCCGACGTGTCGATGTGGGAAGCCATGCGCCTGCTGGTCGCCAACAAAGGCCTGACCGGCCGTGCGGCGACTGCGCTGGGCGGGTTCATCGAGCTGATCGAGAACCTGTCGGCCAAGGTCATGGACATGCCGCTGCACCTGATGACCCAGACCGTCATCGAACAGTCCGGGCTGATCACCTATCACGAGCAGGAAAAAGGCGAGAAAGGCCAGGCACGGGTAGAAAACCTTGAGGAACTGGTCAGCGCTGCACGTGCTTTCGAGAACACCGAAAGTGAAGAAGACCTGACCCCGCTGGCCGCCTTCCTCGGGCATGCGTCGCTGGAAGCCGGTGACACTCAGGCCCAGGAGCACGAAGAAAGCATCCAGTTGATGACGCTGCACAGCGCCAAGGGGCTGGAGTTTCCGCACGTGTTTCTGGTGGGCATGGAAGAAGGATTGTTCCCGCACAAGATGAGCCTGGAAGAGCCCGGCCGTCTTGAGGAGGAACGCCGTCTGGCTTATGTAGGCATTACCCGCGCGATGCAGCACTTGGTCATGACCTACGCCGAGACGCGTCGCCTGTACGGCAGCGAGACCTACAACAAGGTTTCGCGTTTCGTACGCGAAATCCCGCCCGCGCTGATTCAGGAAGTGCGCCTGTCCAACAGCGTCAGCCGGCCGTTCGGCGGCACGCAGAAGGTCAATAACAGCAGCCTGTTCACCGGCACCGACATCCCGGAAACCGAGTTCACCCTGGGCCAGCGTGTGCAGCATGCCGTATTCGGCGAAGGCGTGATCCTCAACTTCGAAGGCGCAGGCGCTCAGGCCCGTGTGCAGGTCAACTTCGCCGAAGGCAGCAAGTGGCTGATGATGGGCTACGCCAAGCTGGTGGCGTTGTAACCGCTTCTGCGGAAGTGTCGGGTTGAATGCACAGCGTGTGGGACGCGGCTTGCCGGCGATGCATTTTTTGAAGCGACCTGTCAGCGACTGAACGGACGCCATCGCCGGCAAGCTGCCTCCCACAGTCAGTTGGTTGCTGCAAGACGTGCGTATAACTGAACGCGCCGACGACCAAGCCCACAAGCCGCAGCGAAATGTCTTACGCTGTTTGTGTAAAAGTCCGAAACATTAACGCGCTGGTCATGCAGCCATGTGCTGTGCAACATGGCGCGCGTGCAATCACAAAACGGGAATACCCATATGCAACGTTTTCTTAGCTTCGCGATGGCGCTGTGCATCGGGCTCACTCTGAGCCTGGATGTGAACGCCGCGCGTTTCGGTGGTGGCAAGAGCATGGGCTCGGCCCCGACCCATCAGGCGCGCCAGACTGCGCCTTCCACGCCTGCCGCAGCCCCTAACGCTGCCGGACGCCCGACACCTGCCGCCAGCGGCGCATCCCGCTGGTTGGGCCCATTGGCCGGTATCGCTGCCGGTGGCCTGCTTGCAGCCATGTTCATGGGTGACGGCTTCCAGGGCCTTCAACTGTTCGACATTCTGATCGTGGGCCTCATCGCCTTCCTGATCTTCCGCTTCATTGCGCGCAGACGTCAGCAGCAACAGCCGAAGATGGCCGGTGCCGGTGCGCCTTATCAGCGTGAAGCCAGCCAGCCTGCGCAGAACCCGATTTTCGGCAGCAGCTCGGTCGCTTCCGCCGCACCGGTGATCAACGCGCCAGCCTGGTTCAACGAGGAACGCTTCCTTGAGGCCGCTCGCAGCCACTTCCAGTCGCTGCAGCAGCACTGGGACGCCAACGAAATGGACAAGATCGCAGAGTTCGTTACCCCGCAAATGCTGCAGTTCCTGAAAAAGGAACGTGCGGACCTGGGCGATGGCTTCCAGTCGACTTACATCGACAACCTCAACGTCCAGCTGGACGGTGTCGATGACCGCGCAGACAAGACGATCGCGACCCTGACATTCTCGGGTGTTTCCAAAACTTCGCGCTTTGATCAGGGCGAAGTGTTCAGCGAAAGCTGGAACATGGAACGGGCGCAAGGCGACAACCAGCCATGGCTGGTTGCGGGAATTCGCCAGAACGGTTGAACCAGATTCCGTTATTGCGTTCAGAACCCCGGACATGTCCGGGGTTTTTGTTTATCCGTTCGGATAGTTATTTTGAGAAAGGCTTTACGCTACTGTATAACCCGCGCCATCAAGTAAGAGGATCCGTGTCGTGGAAGAAGTCATCGAACAATTGCGTGAAGCGAATGAACCGGTTCCGGTTCCGCTCGAACTGCCCGATGAAGACCTGTTGGTCGAGATCGAAGAACAGCTGTTCATCAACATTCCATACGTTTTCAAGGAGTTTCTCCTGACGGTCAGCGACGTGGTGTATGGCAGCCTCGAGCCCGTCACGGTCACTGACCCGCAGTCGCACACCTACCTGCCGGATGTAGCCGCAACCGCCTGGGACGACGGTGTACCGCGCGAGCTGATTCCGATCTGCCAGGACGGCGACGACTACTACTGCGTCGAAGAAGACGGCACCGTGCTGTTGTGGTCCGCCGAAGAAGAACTGGTCACCGAAGAAAGCTGGGAATCGGTCTGGCACTGGGCGCGGGACGTCTGGCTGGAAAGCTGATACCCGCTGGCAGTGCCTGCCGAACGTGCGTCACCGGGCTCAGTGCCCGGATGACTCCTGATTGTTGTTACCCAATGTCTCTATCAACGCCAGTTGCATGCGCGTATGCACGCGAATGAACCAGCGCCACAGCAGTGCAGCGACAAGCGCCGCCACCAGCGTGATGACCAGCAACAGCTCGTTGGCTGGCAGAATACCGGCTGACAACGCAGCCAGCATGACGAAAATCAGCGCCAGCGAAAGCAGCGGAATAACCTCCGCCAGGATCTTGCGCACCCGCACGGTATGACGCCCCGCCATCTCCGGTTTGACGCCCATTTCTGCCAGAAGCATCGACAGCGCCTTGAGCTTGCGATATGCCGCGATCAGAAACGGCAGCGACAACAGCAACGCAGCACCACAGATCAATGCCTTCTGATAGCTGATATCCGCTACCCATTCGCTCATGTAACCGCCAATGCGCTCGGCGAAATATCCGCCACTGAAGAAGATCGCCATCACCAGCGCCAGATTGACGCCGACCTGCAGCAGAATGCGACGGATCATCTGCGCCAGCACCGCCCCTTCCCCTTGTGGCTGAATACTGCGCAGCCATTCACCGTACATATTGAACACCCGCGCAACGCGCCCGGGCACCATCGTGGCGAGCCTGTTCGACAGCGGATCGGCACCACGAATCAGGTAAGGCGTCAGCAGGGTCGTGATGGCCGACACCGCGACCGCCACTGGATACAGGAAATCACTGGTCACCTGCAGCGTCATGCCCAATGCCGCGATAATGAAGGAAAACTCGCCAATCTGTGACAGCCCCATGCCTACACGCAGGGAGGTTCGGCCATCGTTGCCCGCGAGAAACGCGCCCAGCCCACAGGACAGCATCTTACCCAACACCACCGCAACGGTAATCACGGCGATGGGCCAGGCGTAATCGAGCAGGATTTTCGGGTCGATCATCAGCCCGATGGCCACAAAGAAAATCGCACTGAACATGTCCCGTATCGGCTCGATCAGGCGCTCGATCTTTATCAGTTCCCTGGACTCAGCCATGATGGCGCCGATCAGAAAGGCGCCCAACACCATGCTGTACTCCAGCTTGACGACCAGCAGGCAGAAACCGAAGCACAGCCCCAACACCGTCACCAGCAGCATTTCGTTGCTTTCGAATCTGGCCACGTAGGCCAGCACGCGCGGCACCAGCAAAATGCCGATCACCAGCGCGACGATCATGAACAGTGACAGCTTGCCGACGGTCGAGAACACCTCGCCAGAGCTGACCGATCCGCTGACCGCAATGCCGGACAACAACGCGATGATGCCGATCCCGAGGATGTCTTCGACGATCAGCACCCCGAAGATCAACTGAGCAAAGCGCTCGTTCTTCATCTTCAGGTCGTTAAGCGCCTTGACGATGATGGTGGTCGAGGAGATTGCCAGAATCGCGCCCAGGAACAGCGAATCCATGGTTTTCCAGCCAAAGAACTGGCCAATCTCGTAGCCGATCCAGATCATCAGGGCGATTTCAAGGAACGCTGCAATGAATGCCGTGGCGCCGACCTTGAACAGCTTGCGCAAACTGAACTCAAGGCCCAGACAGAACATCAGGAAGATCACCCCCAGCTCGGCGAGGGTCTTGATGGTGTCTTCGTCATGAATCAGGCTGAACGGGGGTGTGTGCGGGCCGATGATGAAGCCTGCGACGATATACCCCAGCACGACGGGTTGCCGGAGCCGATGGAACAGAATGGTCACCACGCCCGCCACCAGCATGATCACTGCCAGGTCCTGAATGAAATTGATGGCATGCATTGGGGTGTGGCTCCTTTGGGTGATGAGTTCCTTGATCGGTAGTGACGTAATGGTCGCGTCGCCTGCCGAAATTTCGTCATCCAAATCTGACGCAAACGTAGGAAAAAACCCGATCCACGGGTTTTTGAAGGTTAACACTGCACTCTTCGACAAAAAGCCGGTGCAATATATAGAAACAGATGGAGTGACGCGTGACGGGCAGTGAATGGCCAGCGTCCCGATACTGTGCAGCCTGAGTGACTGCAACACCTCGAGCGCCAGCATAGGCGTCCTTGAACACCTTGACCGTGTGAGCACGCTATGGAACCCGGAAACGCCCAGCTGTCGATGACTGTATTGATGACCCCGGACATGGCCAACTTCTCTGGCAACGTGCACGGCGGTACGTTACTCAAGTACCTGGATGAAGTGGCTTATGCGTGCGCAAGCCGTTATGCCGGTCGCTACGTGGTCACGTTGTCCGTGGACCAGGTGATCTTCCGTGAGCCGGTGCATGTCGGCGAACTGGTGACCTTCCTGGCATCGGTAAACTACACCGGCAACACCTCGATGGAGGTCGGCATCAAAGTGGTGACCGAAAACATCCGCGAGCGCTCGGTACGCCACTCCAACAGTTGCTTCTTCACCATGGTAGCGGTTGATGACAATCGCAAACCGGCCAGCGTCCCGCCATTGGAACCGGCAACCCCTGAAGCCAAGCGACGTTATATCCAGGCGCAGCAACGCCGCCAGATCCGTCAGGAGCTGGAAAAGCGTTACCAGGAAATCAAGGAAGAAGCGCTTTGAAGAACGGGCTCAGGCAAGGAAGCCTGAGCGGCAGTCTTGTCGGCCATTACAGCCTGACGGCTTCGAAACGCACCCGCGGATGGGCGATACGGTCCTGAGCACGGACCAGTTCCAGTTCGTAACTTGCGCACGCCTGGGTTTCCAGCAGCACTTCGTGCACCGCAGACGCGGTGAATTCGAACGCCGCCACCAGATCATCGCCCAGCAGTATGCGCGACAGGAACAGGCCCGAGGTCAGGTCGCCCACACCCACCGGCTGGCGCGGAAACGCCAGCAATGGACGTCGCAAGTGCCAGCTGGCGTCGGCGGTCACCAGCAGCATTTCAAAACCGTCCGCTGCCTTGCCGGGGTAGTCCAGATGCTTGACCACCACGGCTTTCGGGCCGCGTGCCAGCAGCGCTTTGGCCATCCCCAGGCAATCGAGCAGTGACTCAGGCTTGCGTCCCGAGAAGCTGTCCAGTTCAAGCTGGTTGGGGCACAGGAAGTCGGCCATGGCGGCGGCTTCTTCCAGTAGAAAATCGCTGACTTCAGCCGGGACGATGCACCCCTTCTCGGGATGACCCATCACCGGATCGCACAGATAAAGCGCCTTGGGATTGGCCGCCTTGATGCGTGCGACGCCGGTCAGGATGGCACGTCCTTGCGCGGCACTGCCCAGATAGCCGGAAAGCACGGCATCGCAGTTGCCCAGCTCGCCGATCGCGGCAATGCCATCGATCAGGGCCGGAATCTGCTGCGGGGCCAGCACTTCGCCGGTCCACTGCTTGTATTGCGTGTGATTGGAGAACTGAACCGTGTTGAGCGGCCAGACATTGACCCCGATACGTTGCATCGGAAACACCGCCGCACTATTGCCTGCGTGGCCGAAGACCACATGGGACTGGATAGCGAGCAAGTGGGGTGTACGTTTCATGGGGATATCCTGAACACGATGCAAATGCAGTAATGAGAAATATAAGTCGCACAGTATGGCTGTAAATCACTCAGGACAGTTAAGCTGGTGGCTCCTTTGCTGGAGCACTCCGTCATGCTGACCCTGGGAAACATTTTCGTGCTGATGCTGTTCGCAAGCGCTGCGGCCTGGTGGTGGCACGCCCATGGTCTGCGCGAGAAAGCGCTGGAGCGCGTCAAACAACACTGCGCCCGCCTTGAGCTCGAATTGCTGGACGGCAACGTCGCGCTGCGCCGCCTCACTTTTGCACGCGATGCCCAGGGCCACAAGCGGCTGGCCAGGGTATACGGCTTCGAATTCACCGTCACCGGTGAACAGCGCCACCCTGGCACCATCACCATGTTCGGCGCACACACCGCTCAGATCGAACTGGCCCCCTACCCGTTCGAAATCAAGACGCCGCCACCCAGCGCCGAAATCATCCAGATGAGTGAGTGGCGTCAATCGCATCAGAAGTGGAAGCAGTAGGCGCTGTTTTGGGGCTTGTCAGTTGTAAGACCGCGCCCCATCACGTGCCTGCCAACAGGCACTCGGCCATTTGCTTCTGCAACACGTCTGCATCCTGAGGCGCCGAAAAGATCAGTTCCAGCCGCGAGTCCTGTCGCCACTCACTGAGCTGCCAGGCCAGCCGCCCACCGTGCGCAACATTGCCTGAATACCAGCCGCCTGCGCTGTGGATAACCATTTTCGCGCGCTGCCAGTTCAGGCTTTCAAGCCAGAGCAGCACGCGCTGAAGATCGAATTGCTGTGACGGATGCCAACGCCAGCCGATACTCCATCCATCCCCGCCTGGGTGGCTGAGGCAGACAGGCACGCGGGGATCGGCCCAGACGGCCGGTAACTGGCCAATACTGCGAGGTACGGTCAGGTTATCCACAACGCTTTTATCCACAGACGTAGACGTTCGATAACCGGGTAATCGAGCGAGAGGCAGTTCGCCAAAGCGCGACCACAGCAGAGAATGTCCCGCAAGCTCATCAGCCAGCGCCTTACGAGACGTTTCTTCCAGGTGTTCGGATTTGTTCATCACCAGCAATCCTGCCATGGCCAACGCTTCCTGCTGGGTCGCTGCCAACGGCTGCCCATCGCGCATCGCGGCCGCATCCAGCACCATCACACTGGGCTGCACGTCGAGCACGCCGAGCCATGGTGCTTCGCGCAACTGCGCCATGAGTTGCGCAGGATGCCCCAGCCCCGACGGCTCGATCAGCAGCCGATCAGGCCTGGCCTTGCGCAGCAGGCGACCCAGCCCGATTTGAAACGGCACACCGTTTACACAGCACAGGCAGCCGCCAGCCACTTCGCCAAGTGCGATACCATCCTCGGCCGTGGTCAACAGTGCAGCGTCCAGACCGATCTGCCCGAACTCGTTGATCAACACCGCCCATCGCTCGCTGGATGGCTTTTGTGCCAGCAACTGTCTGATCAGGCTGGTCTTGCCGGCACCTAGCGGGCCACCGATGACGTGAGTCGGAATGTTCTGCAGCATTAAAATGACTTCTACGCGTGCGTTCGTGATTGAAGAGCAAGGAAAGGTAACCATGCAAGCCATGAAGCTGTCTGCCGGGCTGGCACTGATACTGCTGGCGTTGTCTTCAGGTGAAACCCGGGCTCAGGCGTGTCTGGTACACAGTCAGGCCGAGAGACTTGACGTCAAGGTATGCCAGGAGAATATCAATATCCCGGCAAACCTGTTTCACGACAGCTTCTGTCAGCCGCAACTGGCCGGCCAGAAGACCGAGGTCGTCTACTCGTCGCAATGCCCGACCGGTGCATTCGGCGTGTGCCGTAATGCGCAGGTCGCCAACATGCCTTATCGCGAGCATATCCATTATTACGGCGTGGCGAGTGACGCCTTGTATCTCAAGCCTTTCTGCGAAGGTCAGAGCAAGGGTCAGTGGATCACGCCGTAACAGCCTTCAGGCCAGCCAGTCCAGCGTGAGAATCAGCCTGCGCTCATTGCCCTCAAGTGCCGGCGAGCGATGCACCAGACCCGCGCCCTCGTTCCCACGCCAGCGCTCCCCTTTGAGTAGCGCGACATCTGCGGTGTTGATCTGCTGGATGACACGGGTATCCAGCGGCTCGGATTCCGCACGGCCCAGTTGCCTGCGATCGATATCACCTTCCTTGAGCCACTGGCTGCCACATCCGGCGTACGTGGTAATCAGACGTACAGGCACGTGATCAACGTGAAAGCGCGGGCACATCGCCTTGTCGAGCACTCGCAGGCGCAGCCCGACGCAGTCGCTACCCAGCAGGCACGCATAGGCACTGACCAGCCACGAGACGTCGGCGATGAAGCCGTCGTATCCCTGCAGATCGGCGTAACCCGACGCCAGTGTGCGCAGATCCGGTTCCAGATCGCCGCCCTTCACGTCCAGTGTCAAGGACTCGGACAGCGGCTGGCCCATCGATAACAGCAATGCACCAAAGTCTTCAATGTGCGCCGGTAACTGACGCTGCCAGACGGCCAGGTTGACGCCCTCTTCCAGCACTTCACCCAGTACGTCAGGGGTCGTTCCGCAAGCCTGCCGGATCGTCGTCTGATGGTTCAGAGAATGAGCAAACATCAGGCGGCCACCTCTTCGTGCCAGGGACCGAACGGGTCGCGCAGGGTGTGCCAGCACTCGGAACCTGCGGCCATTTCATCGTCGGTCAGCAGGCATCCGTCCAGCTCGGCGATCAGTTGGTCAAAATCGATGTTCTGGCCAATGAACACCAGTTCCTGACGGCAATCGCCAGTCTCCGATGACCAGTTGCCCAGGATGGACGCGACATTTTCCTGATCGTCAGGCCAGCTCTCCCGCGCGACGAAACGCCACCAGCGGCCCGCAAACCCGTGTCGCATCAAACCGCCCGCCTGAGACCAGCTGCCAGCGTCCTTGTACTTGCTGGCGAGCCAGAAAAAGCCCTTGGAGCGCAGTAGCTTGCCGTTGGTCCAGGGGCGGTTGATGAAGTCGAAGAACCGCTCCGGGTGAAACGGGCGACGCGCCCGGTAAGCCGTGGACGCGATGCCGTATTCCTCGGTTTCGGGCAGGTGCTCGCCGCGCAGTTCCTTGAGCCAGCCTGGTGCCTGAGCGGCACGGTCAAAATCAAAACGCCCGGTATTGAGAATATTCGCCAGCGGCACTTCGCCCATTACCATTGGAATGATGTCGGCGTCGGCGTTGAGGCTTCTCAGGATGGCGATCAGTTCTTCGCGCTCGCTGGAACTGATCAGGTCGATCTTGCTGAGCAGGATCACGTCGGCAAATTCGATCTGCTCGATCAGCAGGTCGGTAATCGAACGGTCGTCGTCCTCACCCAAGGTTTCGCCGCGCGTGTCCAGACCGTCGGCAGCTTCGTAATCGAGCAGAAAATTCACGCCATCGACCACCGTTACCATGGTGTCGAGACGCGCCAGGTCGGTCAGGCTCTTGCCTGCCTCGTCGCGAAAAGTGAAGGTCTCTGCAACGGGCAGCGGCTCGGAAATGCCGGTGGATTCAATCAACAGGTAATCGAAGCGCCCGTCCTGCGCAAGGCGACTGACCTCTTCAAGCAGGTCCTCGCGCAAGGTGCAACAGATGCAGCCGTTGCTCATCTCGACGAGCTTTTCTTCGGCGCGGTTCAGGCTGACGTCGCGCTGGACCTCACCGCCGTCAATATTGATCTCGCTCATGTCATTGACGATGACGGCCACACGCAGGTTTTCACGATTGCGCAGCACGTAATTAAGTAAGGTGCTCTTGCCAGCGCCGAGAAATCCGGACAGTACAGTAACGGGTAAGCGGTTCGGCATCAGGATTCTCCAACCGGTCTGCAAGGCTTCAGCCTTGTTCGTACTGGCTGCAACGAATCCATCTGGCAGCCAGCTCTAATCACCGCTAGATGTTATAGTATAACAACACAAAATAGCTATATGGCTTCGCGAAGGGTTCGTCATGAAACAGGTCTCGTCAGGGTTGATCGCGTTGCTGGCTCTGGCCGGCACACAAGCTATGGCTGCCGGCGCTCGGCCTGCCGCCGATCTTGCGCTGTGCACGCGCAGCGCCACCGTGCTGGCGTGCAGTGATGCACAGGGCAATCACTACAGCGTCACCACGGCCGGACAGACAACCTGGCTGAGAGGCTATGAAGTGCTGGATAAACGTCGTTGGGTGCAGACCAACAGTCGCTACGACCAGTTGACGTTTTTTACCGGGCTGGCCTCGGACGGTGAGGCCTGGATCGGCACCATCCAGCGTGTGGGCTGGACGACGATCACGCGGGTTTCTAGCTCTGACGGTACGCGCAGCAAAATCACCTGCAGCCGCTTGAATGGCTGCAGGTAACGTAGATCAGACCTGCTGTTCCTGCTTCTGCGCCTGCATCCAGGCCATGTGCGAATCCATGGGCGGGTTGCGCTGGAAGTAGCGTTGCAGGCCTTCGAACAATCCGTCGGCGACCGCTTGTTGATGACGCGCCGTGACCAGACGCTGACTGTCACGGGTGTTGGAGATGAAACCTGTCTCGACCAGGATCGAAGGCACGTCCGGCGACTTGAGTACCGCGAAACCGGCCTGTTCCACGCGTTTCTGGTGCAGCGTGGTGATGCCTTCAAGGCTGCCCAGAATGGTATGGCCCAGTTGCATGCTGGCGGCGATGGTCGCATTCATCGACATGTCGAGAATCACCCCGGCCAGCATCGGGTCCTTGTCCTTGAGATTAAGCAGCGAGCTTGCACCCAGCAGGTCCGCGCCGTTCTCGCGCTGGGCCATGAAACGCGCTGTGGCAGAGGTAGCGCCACCTTCCGACAACGCAAACACCGACGCACCGGATGCGGTCAGGCGTGGTGCAGCGTCGGCATGCACCGAGATGAACATGTCGGCGTTGGACTTGTGTGCGAACTCGACACGCTTGCGCAGTGGTACGAAGAAGTCATCGTTGCGCACCAGTCGTACGTCGAAGCCTTTTTCGCGCTTGAGACGCTTGGCCAGCAACTGCGCGATGGACAACACCACGTCTTTCTCACGCTCACCACGAGAGCCCACCGCGCCGGGATCCTTGCCGCCATGACCCGCATCGACCACCACCATGATGTCGCGCCCACCAGTGCGTGCCTTGGCGGGCTCCTTGACGGGCACCGGCGGTGGCAGCTCAGCCATCTGTACCGGCGCACGTACCGTGGAACTCATGTCCAGCACCAGACGATGGCCTTGATCACCCTGAGGGCCGAGCAGAAAGCTGTTCAGTTGCACGGGCGCGGTCAAGTCCAGCACGATGCGTGTGTCATCGCCCGAACCGTAATGGCCGGAGCGAATGGACGTGATAACAGTCCTGTCCAGCGCCAGTTGGCTGAAATCACCGGTCAGCCGTGAGCCGCTGACGTCGATGATCAGGCGGTCGGGGGCTGTGAGGGTAAAGGTTTTGTATTGAACGGGACCGCTGAGATCCAGGACCAGACGCAGCTTGTCATTGGTCCGCCACAGGCGTGCGTTACGGATTTGCGTGGCATAAGCGCCCAACGGCAAGGTCAGGGCCGCACCGGCCAGGAGCATATTGAGCAGCATTTGGCGTCTGTGCATGGGATGTCTCAAGCGCAAAAACGAGCATCCCGGCTCAGGAAGGGTTTCATCCATGACATTAGTAACAATATAACATGCAGTTACGAATGACATATGAAGCACTTCATGAAGATTAAGTCATGGAACACTCTCGCCGAACGACAATAAATCGTCCATTTTTCAAGAATGTTCCACGTGGAACGTAACTCCATGAATTGACTCAGGTACGCGGTGCAACGGTTCCGCACTGCGCGCCCAGCCAGACGGCACGAGTGTCCATGCTGCCGTTCTGTTGCTGACCAGTGGCGTTAAACGTGCCTACAACGTTGGTGGTGAACTCGCGATCACTGAGGAACTGCGCCTGCCCTGTGCCCTGGGCCTTGGGGCAGCTGAACTGGAAATTCCAGGTTTTGCCATTGCGTGCAGTGATTTTCTGCGTGCAGCCCGATTTGGGATCGGTCAACGGGATATCGTCCGATTTAACCTGCGCAGGCGTCAGGCAAACACGCACGCCCTGGCCGCCCAAAGTTACACCCTGCTTCTGCATCATCTGCTCCATCATGGCGCGTTGCTCGGGCGGCAGGTTTTTCAGTTGCCCCAGCATCAGTTGCAGATCGGGCAATTGCTGACCGTCCACTTTCATGTTGCTGGAAGTCAGTTCCCACAAGCCAGGTTGCAGCATCTGGGCCTGAGCCAGCGGCGTCGCCAGACAGAAAAACCACGCCAACATACGTTTATTCATTTGAGTATTCCTGAGCGGCAGTGACAGATACACAAAGCCGGGACAACCGGCCGGAAGATGAGCCTTAGACGACGTAACCGCTGCCCAGTTGCACCGGGAATAAAATAGCGACATTCCAGTTCAGCTGTGGTCTGTTAGGCAGCAAAGCCGAGGAGCATTGTTCCACATGGATTATCACGACCCGTATTTTTTCGGTTACGTCCTGGGTTTCATTCATCTGTTGGGCACTGGTGCCGCGATTCACGCGCTGCTGACCGTACGCACCTCGCAAGGCGCAATTGCCTGGGCGATGCCGCTGCTGTTTATCCCCTATTTCACCCTGATTCCATACCTGGTCTTCGGCCGCAGTTCGTTCGATGCGTATATCAAGGCGCGGCGTGAGGCCAACCAAGAGATGCGTGTCGCCATCGGCAGCCTGAACTGGCGGCCCTGGATCGAGGAAGCTGTCGCGGCGCGTCGTTCGAAAGCCTATACGTCGCTGCGCGCCATGCCCAAACTCGGAAATATGCCAGCGCTGGCCAATAACAAGGTACGGCTGTTGATCAACGGCAAAGAAACATTTGGCGCGATCTTCGAGGCCATTCGTGCGGCCCGGCAAACCATACTGGTTCAGTTTTTCATCATCCATGACGACGCACTCGGCAGACAGTTGCAAACCCTGCTGCTCGAAAAAGCCGCGGAAGGAGTGTCGATCTTTGTGCTCTATGACCGGATCGGCAGCCACGCCTTGCCTGCGAGCTACATTGACACGCTGCGTGCTGGCGGTGTGCAGATCAAAGCGTTCGCCACCCACGGCGGCTGGCTCAACCGTTTCCAGATCAACTTTCGCAATCACCGCAAGATCGTGGTCGTGGACGGCTTGAAAGGTTATATGGGCGGACACAATGTCGGCGACGAATACATGGGACTGAAACCGCCGTTGGCACCCTGGCGCGATACTCACGTGGAAGTCATCGGGCCTGTGGTTGCCTGCCTGCAGGAGTCATTTGCCGAAGACTGGTTCTGGGCCACTCGCGAGCTGCCACCTTTGAGCCTGCCGGAAACCTTTCCCGAAGACGGCGTGCTGTGTCAGTTGCTGGCCAGCGGCCCGGCGGATGCTCAGGAAACCTGCTCACTGTTCTTCGTCGAGGCCATCCATGCCGCAGAAGAGCGCGTCTGGATCACCAGCCCTTATTTCATCCCGGACGAGGCTGTGTCAGCGGCCCTGCGTCTGGCCGTGCTACGCGGCGTGGACGTTCGCCTGCTGTTGCCCTCACGTCCAGACCACTACGTGGTCTACGCCGCGTCCAGTCTGTACGCGTTCGACGCTGTCCGCGCTGGCGTACGGGTGTTCCGCTACGGGCCGGGCTTCCTGCATCAGAAAGTCGTCCTGGTGGACAACGAAATCACCGCCATCGGCAGCGCCAACCTCGACAACCGCTCGTTCAGGCTCAACTTCGAATTGATGCTGCTGACCGTCGACCCTGATTTCTCCAATCAGGTCGAAGCCATGCTCAATGCCGATTTCGCTCAGGCCCGGGAAATCTCTATTCAGGAAAGCCGTGAGACACGAAGGTTGCACCAGCTGGGCATGCGGGTGGCTCGGTTGATATCGCCGATCCTGTGAAACAAAGGCGGCCACAGCCCGAGTGCGTGACTGCGCCCCGCCCTGCAGCCCGAATAATATGAGTACGCTGCGTGTGCAGGAGCGCCGCCAAAGGTGGTCCTTGCTTTTGCACCTGTGACCGATAAGAAGCCTCATTGATGTAACGCAACTTGCGCCTGGCGATCACCGATAAATATCCTCCCGCGTCAACGGCAGCCCCGTCGCGCCGTCGGCAAAGGGCTTCACCGCCAGGATCTGATGCAGATTGATCCAGCCCCGCGCGAACGCATAAGCACAGCCTGCAAGGTAAATTCGCCAGATGCGCAAGGTATGCTCGGGCACCATCGCAGCCGCTTCGCTCAAGCGGGATTCGAGGCGAGAACTCCAGTGCTCCAGCGTTTTGGCATAGTGCGGCCGCAGGCTTTCGACATCGACGACTTCCAGTCCGGCTTCGCTGATGTATGAGCTGATCATTGCCATGTGCGGCAACTCACCGTTCGGGAATACGTAGCGGTCTATGAACTCGCCCGCTCCACGCCCGACAGGTCGTCCATCGGTATGCCTGGCGGTAATGCCGTGGTTCATCACCAGACCACCCTCTCTCACCGCGCCAAACAGTCGCTGGGTGTAAAGCGGCAGGTTGGCGTGGCCGACGTGTTCGAACATACCCACGCTGACCACTTTGTCGAAGCGTCCATCCTGCGGCAAATCGCGATAATCGAGCAGTTGAAGCTCGACCTGATCGTCGAGTCCATCAGCGGTCACCAGTGCGCGGGCAAGCGCCAACTGCTCGCGGCTCAAGGTGATGCCGAAGACTTTCGCGCCATATTCACGGGCTGCAAAACGCGCCAGACCGCCCCAGCCGCAGCCGACATCCAGCAAATAATCACCGGGCCTGAGGCGCAGCTTGCGGCACAGGTGATGAAATTTATCCTGCTGCGCCTGTTCCAGCGATTCGTTGCCGGTTTTGAAGTAGGCACAGGAATAGACCATCTCCTTATCCAGCCACAACTGGTAGAACTCGTTGGAAAGGTCGTAGTGGTACGAAATGGAGGCAGCGTCGGTATCCTTGTCGTGCCGGGTGCGCACGGGGGTGTCGGACTCGTCCTGCTCCTCCACCAGCGCGTGGGTCAGCTCGTCGCACACCCGCACCACTTCGCTGATGGAGCCCTCGAGTTCGAGTCTCCCTTCCACGAACGCGCTGCCAAGCAGGTCGAGACTGGGATGGGTGAAGTCGGAGACAAGTCGTGGATCCTTGACGACAATCGTGACACTGGGATCAGGCCCCAGGTCCATTTGATGACCGTCCCAGAGCCTGAGACGCAACGGCAGATGAAGGTTTTGCAAGACCGACGGAAGTTGCGTGAGCATGATGAATCACCCCCTTATCCAGAAACTCGAATAGAGCATCCAAGACAAGCCCTCCAAAAGGGCCGATAGGCTATTGGCGATGGCGACACTGCATTGAATCAACTTCCGGGGAACAGCCTTGTGCCCACTGACTCGAGCCAGACGACAGCCTGAATTTGGACCGCACTCTGTTGAATGACTCTTAATCTGTAACAGAGTTCTTCAAAGCTCAAGCCATTTCTTATACTTAAAAAATCTGTAATGACTCAGGCTTTTCAGGCGAAACGGCGATGCTCGCGACCTGCGAGGTCGCTCACAACGTGCTCAGCGGTTCCTGAAAACGTAGCAGACGCCCGGCATTGCCCAGGACCAGCAACGTGCTCAGGTTATGCAGAATCGCTGCAATCATTGCCCCGGCTACTCCCAGCAGGCCGAAGGCTGCCAGCGCGACAATGGCCAGCGTCCAGCCAAGGCCGATGATCACGTTGACCTGCAAGGTATGACGGCAGCGGCGGCTGAGGCGTACGCAGGTGCCCAGACGACGCAGATCGCTGCCGATCAATACGATATCGGCCGACGCGAGCGCGATGTCGGCACCGCCAGCTCCCATGGCCACACCCACCACGCCCGCCTTCAGTGCCAGCGAGTCATTGACCCCATCACCCACCACCATCGGCCTGAAGCCGCTGCCGATCTCGCTCATCACCCGGTTGAGTTTGTCTTCGGGCAGGGCCTGGGCATGAACGTCGGTAATGCCGACTTCACGCGCCAGTTGATCAGCCACGCCCTGGCGGTCACCGGTCAACAGCAGTTGCCTGCCCATGCCCAGTTCGCGCAACGCCTGCAGCGCCGCCTGGGCTTCCGGTTTGAGGGTGTCGGCCAGCAACAGCCAGGCGAGGAATTCGCCATTCAGCGACAGACCCGCCAGCGGGCCGTCATGCTCAGGGACGCTGGGCATGGCGATACCCAACTGCTCGAACAACTCAGGACGACCCAGGGCCGCATCGCCCTGCCCGGTCGACGCCACAACGCCCAAACCCTGACGTTCGCGAATATCAGTCAACGGCAGCAGCGCGCTTTTATCCACAAGCCCGGCCAATGCGCGGCTGACCGGATGACTGCTGGCGGATCCCAGGCTGGCCGCCAACTCAAGCAATTGAGCGTGTTGCGCGCCTCGCGCCTGTATCGACTGCAAACGCAGGCGCCCGAACGTCAGCGTGCCAGTCTTATCCACCACCAGTGAGGTCAGGTCCGCCAGTTCTTCCAGGAAGGCCGAGCTTCGAATCAGAATCCCGTGACGCGCCGCGACGGCGATACCGGCGATGGCGGTTGCCGGGGCTGAAAGTACCAGCGCGCATGGACAGGCGGCGACCAGCACCGCCAGCATGGCCTGCGCATCGTGGGTGATGAACCAGGTCAGCGCAGCAATCAGCAACACCAGCACCATGTAACTGCCTGCATAACGCTCCAGCAGACGGGTGATCGGCGGCTTGGAACGCTCGGCGCTCTGCATCAGGGCGATAACCTTGCCGAGCGTGGACTCATCACCGATGCGCGTCACTTCAATGCGCAGCAGCCCATCAAGGTTGATGGCGCCCCCGAACACGTCCACGCCCATTGTGGCTTCCAGCGGTACCGACTCGCCGGTGATCGACGAGGTGTCGAGGCTGGCCTGTCCGGACAGCACCCGGCCATCCGCAGGAACACGGTCCCCGGCCCGCACTTCGACCTGATCACCCGCTTTCAGGGTAGTGTTGTCCACCTCGCGAATACTGCCATCCTGGGCGAGCAGTCGGGCATGGCTGCGGGTCAGACGACCCAGCGCCTCGATGGCTTCCTGCGAGCCGATCACGCTGCGCTCTTCCAGTACGTGGCCGAAGATCATGATGATCGGCAGCAACGCGGCGGTCATCAGGTCACCGGTAGCCCACGCGCCCAGCATCGCCAGCGCGATCAACTGATCAGTGATGCCGTGCAGGCTCGGGTGCCGGAGGCTGTGCCAACCGGCGCTGACCACTGGAATCGCAACCAACAGTGATGCAGCACCGAGCAGCAATTGGCTGACACCGGTCTGCTCCGGCGCAATAAAACGCCAGATCAGGCCAAGCCCCAGCAAACCCAGCGCCAGCATGGCCAGCGTCAACTGCCGGGCTGCACTGCGCTGTTCGGCACCGCTCAGCATGCTGCCGGCCGCTTGCGCGTTGACAGGCTCGTGGGTGTGGATGGCTTCACCACTCATGGTTGTGCTCCCTGAAGAATCAGGCGGGAATCGTCTTTGGGATCGACCGTGGTCACGGAACCGGCCTGACGCAGAATGGCGGGCACCCGCTCGCGATAAATACGCTGCAACAGATCGGGGTCATCCCGGTTCTTGACGGATTGTGCAAGGCTGACCACGGCAGCGGTGTCGGTCTGCGCCTTGGCCAGCCGCTCGGAAGCCTGAGCGTGGGCGACCTGCAGGGTACGGTCGGCTTGCTGGTTGGCGGTCTGAGTCAGCTTTTCAGCGTCAGTGCGCGCATTGGCCACGGCCTGATCGGCCTGTTGGCTGGCAGTCAGCACCGCGTTGAACGCATTGACGGCCGAGGGCGGCAGGCTCGATTGCACGTCGACGCGGGCGACCTCGATGCCGATGCTCATCCCGGCGTCTTTCAGCGCGGCCAGACGCTGATTGATGCCGCGCACCAGGTCACCTCGCAGACGTTCACGCCGCTCGGCAGCCTGGCTGTCCGCGCCCATCAGTTCAGGGCGCGCGACCAGAATCGTGTCCAGGTCCCGCGCTGCAGCCAGCGCCACCGCACTACGGTTGACCAGGCGGTCCAGCGCAGGCTCTACATGATCACCCTGCAACACGAAGGCATAAGGGTCAGTGACCTTGTAAAACACGGTCACGTCGAGCTGCACCACACCGGCATCGCCGGTCAGCAGAAAGCCCGAACCTGCCAGCGCATCGCTGATCGGTGCCGACAGGGTCGCGATTTCATCCGCCTTCTGCGCCGCCGCCGAACGCAGCAGGGTTTCGACACGTCGTTCTATGACTCGGTCCGCCGAGGGCAGCAACACCACCTGCTCGAACGGCTGCGGCCAGGCGGTCAGCAAGCCTGCGTTCTGGATGCGTTCCAGCGCACCGAAACGCATGACCACCGCACGGTTCTGCGGGTCGATCTGACGCACGTTGGACGTTATCCAGCCCAGCGCCGCCAGAAGCGTCACACCGTATAACCCCAGAAACGCCAGCCGGCTAGCCTGTAGCCAGGGTCCGTTGACCGCAGGACGCTGAACGTTGGTGTCGCCAGACGGCTCACTCATGGCTGTGATCCGCTCTTGCCGTCCAGCGTTGGCGGGCCGTCGACCAGCACACGGAACGGCGCTGCATCGGTGCGCAGAATCAGCCGCGTGCTCGGCGTCACGACAGTGCCCAGCGTGTCCAGCGAACGCAGCAGGTTGTAGAGCTGGGGCGAGCCGGCATAGGCGCGCCCGTAAATCTGCGCGGCCTCGACACGTGATTGCGCTTCGATGTCCGCGGCCTTGACCGTGGCGTCGGCTTCCACAATGCGCGCATCGCGCTCGGCCGCAGAACGAATCTGCGCCGCTTCGCGCTTGCCGACGGCGGTCCGTTCGGTGGCAATGGTTTCGCGTTCGGCGCGCATCCGGTCTACCGTGGCGTTGAGCGTCACCGACGGCAGCGTCAGGCGCTCGACGCCGACCTGCATCACCCGCACGCCATAGGTGGCGAGCAACTGCTGATCAATCTGCTGACGCAACTGGTTCTCGAACGCCGTGATGTTCACTTTGCTGGCATCTGTGTTGATCAGGCTCGACAGGTCGAAACTGCTTGCCGTGGTTTCCAGTGCCGAGCCGACGAACGTCCGAATCTGCCGCGCCGCTTCATCCGGCTGGTTCTGCACGGCGCGCATGAAACGCTGCACGTTGTCTGCGTCGCCCTGAACCTGCCACGCCACATAGGCCTGAACGATGATCCGCAGGCCATCACGCGTGCCGACATCCTGCAGACCGCTGGAGGTCGTGCGCAGGCGCAGGTCCACCGGAATGGTCGCTTCGAACGGCGCAGGCCAGCGCCAGTTCAGACCCGGCTCCAGCAGCACACGGGAAGGGTTACCGAAACGGGTGACAACCGTGGCTTCGCCCGAGCGCACCTGCACCAGGCTTGCTGCGGCGATGGCGAACGCAATCAGGACCGCCGCCAGACTCGCCCGCCGCCAGGGAAACGCCGCAGGACCCGCCGCGTCATGATGATGGTGGTGATGACCGTGACCACCGTGATCGTGGGCACCGTGGTCGCTGTGATCGTGATGATGATGAAACAGACTCAAGGGACGACTCCTTACTGAGCGGCTTTACGCGGCGCCGTTGGGTCTGCCGGTGGGGTGAAGGAACGCAGGTCGATGGTCGGCGCGTTATCGCCGCCCAGACGGTGATCGAGTATCAGCAATTTCGCATTGCCCAGACCTTCATTGAGGCGGGTCAGGTAATGCTCCAGCAGAAACGCCCGCCCTGCGCCGGTATAGGCCTGACGCTCGGCGTCGAAACGCAGGTCTGCGCTTCGGGCAGTGGCCAGTACTTCGCGGGCCGTGGCACTGGCCTGATCATGGGCGACGCTGGCGTTGAGTTGAGCCTGGTTGGCCTTGTCGCTGGCGGCGCCACGCTCGCGGGCAATCAGTGCCTGCGCGCCAATCTGCGCAGCCTGCACCGCATGATAGGCATTGGCGGCACCGGCAGGCGGATGAATCGCCTCGACCACGGTGGCGAGAATTTCCACGCCGCTGTCCAGACGCTGGAGGTCGGCCTGCACGGCCTTGCCGATGTCATCCGACAGACCACTGCGCTGCTCGCCGAGCAGTTCATCCAGCGTGCGTGAAGCGAAGTCATGCACCAGCACACGGCTGGCAGTGCTGCGAATCAATGCCGGAACATCGGCGCTGTTGTAGGTCGCCGCCAGAGCGGCCGCATCGGTCAGGCCAATCCGGTAGACGAAGCGCACGTCCATGTTGACGATCTGGAAGCTCTGTTTGGCGCCGGCGCTGCTGGCAATGACCTGGGATTTCTCATTGATGTGGCTGGCGTCCCACAAGCGATTGGCGCTGGCCGGTGGCGGACCTTCGGCCGGATCGGCCACCTGCTCGGCGGCACTGGCAGGCGATACGCTGGCAGCCAATTCATGAACCACGCCGTTCTCGACCGCCAGGACACGACCGAACGGCCATGGCAGACCCGCATGCAAACCAGGACCAAAGACCTCGACCGGCTTGCCGAAGCGTTCATAGATGCCACGCGCCTGCAGCGGAATTTCGTGCACGCCGGTCAGCGCCCAGCCCAGCAGGGCAACGACCGCCAGCACCGGCAGGAAGGCCCGGCGCATGTAGGTGAACGCCCAGATCTGGCGCAAGTCGATGCCGAAGCGGTTGTGCAGTTCGTGCTGCAAAGCCATCAGCGGACGCGGTGGCCAGCGCAACAGGTCGGCAATGAAACTGCTGGCCAGCAGACGAGGCTCGATCCGCTCGTTGCGGGGGCTGAACAACGACAGCGCCGCACGCACAAGAAACTCGATGGCAACCGCCATTGGCAGCAAACCGATCAGCACAGCCAGACGGGCAGGCCAGACCCGATCGACTCGGGAGAAGAACAGACACAGGGCTGCGACCAGAAACACGACAATCGTCATGCGCACCAGACGCGACAATGGCTCGGCTTCAGGCCACTGGGCCTCGCCGCTCAACTGCCGCTCCAGCACCAGCAAGCCGAACGCCATCAACAGCAGGGCGCTGCCCGCAAGATTGGCGACTGACGAAATATCGTTACCGAGCAGCGTCAGGTTCCAGATCGCCTGGATACTGATCAGAACCAGAAGCGCCCATCCGGCCAGCCACAGGGTCGAAACACCTATCTGGTGCAGCAGCGATTCACTGGATTGGCTCAGGCGAGTGAGCAGACGCTCATACCAGCCGCTGTCATCGACATCAGCCTCCCTATCGAGCACAGACAGATCGCGCTCTGCATGCGCCGGAACATCCAGCGCGCGGGCACGCCAGCTCGCGACGCTACGGGCCGACTGCAAACCGGCAGCGAGCAACAGAAGCGCCGCGCAACTGTTGACCAGTGCGGCCATCCACAGCGAGCCGGGAGAAAACAGATCGATGAAAAATGCCAGCACCAGCCCGAAGAGGCCAAGCCCGGCAGCAACATACATCAGGCGTGCGAGACGTCGCGCCTGACGCGCCGCCATTTGAAAACGCGGCAGACCTTCAAGGTCCGCATGTTCCACATCCAGATCAACCCGCATCACTACCCCGAACCTGCTCACTGTCGCCCTTGGCCCGCTGAGGCCTGCATCGGCGGTCTGAATGCTGCCGCATCATAGCGTTACGATGTAACACTCGCCGTGAAATTTTCGTCAGGTTCAATGCCCGTTCAGGTCGGTATGAGACGGGCGAAATTTTCATCCCTGAGACACGTCGCACAAACAGTACTGCGTAGTACGGGTCACATTATGTTTCACTAGCGGCCTGGCCTGTGCCGCTTCGTTTGTTGCCACAAGGCCGGGTAGTTATCCACAGACACGGATGCTCTTCGTTGATTTCTATCTACCAGCTCAAACCGCGCTTTCAGAACCTCCTGCGGCCCGCCGTGCAGCGCCTTTACGACAGGGGCGTGACAGCCAATCAGGTCACCCTTGCCGCCTGCGCCGTGTCTTTGCTGGTGGGTGGCATCGTCGCGCTGTCGGTGCCGCACTATGCCGTGTTCGCCCTGATTCCGCTGTGGATGATCCTGCGCATGGCGCTCAACGCCATCGATGGCATGCTCGCCCGCGAATTCGGCCAGAAGTCGCGGCTCGGGGCTTATCTCAACGAGCTGACCGACGTGATCGCTGACAGCGCACTGTTCCTGCCCTTCGCGCTGATCCCCGACGTGAGTCTCGGACTGGTCCTGGGCGTGACCCTGCTGGCGATTTTCACTGAATACGCAGGCGTGCTCGGCCCGATGGTCGGCGCCTCCCGACGCTATGACGGTCCGATGGGCAAAAGCGACCGCGCGCTGGTATTCGGCGTGCTGGGTGCTGGCGTCGCCGTGGGGTGGCTCGCCGCCCTGTGGATAAATCTGGTGCTCGCCCTCGTCTGCGCGTTGTTGATGTACACGCTGTACAACCGCGTCCGGCGCGGCCTGGAAGAACAGACCTCGCCTCAAGAATAAGCAGCCAAAAGCCTCCGGCGTAAGGAAGTTGCAATGCGTGAGATGAATGATCGGCGCTTCACGACTCATGACGGGGTAGAGCTTTTCTACCGCCACTGGCCCGCTGTCACGCAGGCCAATGACGCGCCTCGACAAGCCATCGTGTTGTTTCACCGGGGCCATGAACACTCGGGACGCATTGCGCACCTGGTCGATGAACTGGACCTGCCGGGTTTCGATTTCTTCGCCTGGGATGCTCGTGGCCATGGTCAGTCACCCGGCGCACGCGGCGACAGCCCAAGCTTCGCGACCAGCGTTCGGGACGTGCAGACCTTCGTCGATCACCTGAGCGCGACGTTCGAGATACCGGAAGAGAACATGGCGGTGATTGCCCAGAGCGTCGGAGCAGTCATTGCGGCCACCTGGGCTCACGACTATGCGCCGAAAATCCGCTCGCTGGTCCTCGCCTCGCCGGCCTTCAAGGTCAAGCTGTACGTGCCTTTCGCTCGTTCGGGACTGGCGCTGCTGCGCAAGTTCAAGGGCAACTTTTTCGTCAACAGTTACGTCAAGGCGCGCTTCCTGAGCCACGATCCGCAGCGCATCGCGTCTTATGACAGCGACCCGTTGATCACCAAGGCGATCTCGGTGAATGTGCTGCTGGGGCTGTACGAAGCCGCCGACCGGGTGGTTGCCGACGCGCAGGCCATTCAGATCCCGACTCAGCTATTGATCTCGGGTGCCGACTTCGTGGTGCATCGTGGTCCGCAGGAGCAGTTTTTCGACCGGTTGGGCAGCGTGCGCAAGGAGAAACACATCCTGCCGGGATTCTTCCACGACACACTGGGCGAGCGGGACCGTCATCTGGCGATCAGCCGTGCGCGACGCTTCGTGCTGCAGAGTTTCGAGACCCTGGTGGCGCGCCCTTCCCTGCTGGATGCCGACAAGCTGGGCGTCACCTGCGCCGAGTCCGAAGAACTGGCCGCGCCGTTGCCACACAATTCGCTGCGCGACCTTTACTGGCGCATGACTCGCGCCAGCTTGCGTCTGGGCAGCAAGTTATCCACAGGGGTGAAGCTGGGCTTCGACACGGGCTTCGATTCCGGCAGCACGCTGGATTACGTTTACCGCAACAAACCTGCCGGTACTGGCGCGCTGGGCCGGATGATCGACAAGAACTACCTGCAATCCATCGGCTGGCGCGGCATCCGTCAACGCAAGCTGCACGCCGAAGAGTTGCTGCGTCTGGCCATGGCGCACCTGCGCAATCAGGGCAAGCCGGTGCGTATCGTCGATATCGCCGCCGGACACGGCCGTTACATCCTTGAGTCGCTGCATGGCGTGGAACCGCTGCCGGAATCCATCCTGCTGCGCGACTACAGCGACATCAACGTGCGCGACGGCAGCCTGCTGATCGAACAGAAAGATCTCGAAGACGTCGCACGCTTCGTCAAAGGCGATGCCTTTGACCGTGCCGACCTTACAGCGCTGGACCCCAAACCCACATTGGCCGTGGTCTCGGGTCTGTATGAGCTGTTCGCCAGCAATCAGATGGTCGGCGATTCGCTGGCCGGACTGGCAGCCGCTGTCGAGCCTGGCGGTTATCTGGTGTACACCGGTCAACCCTGGCACCCGCAACTGGAACTGATCGCCCGCGCCCTGACCAGCCACCGTCAGGGACAAGCCTGGGTCATGCGCCGTCGCAGTCAGTCGGAGATGGATCAACTGGTCGAAGCCGCAGGCTTTCGCAAGATCACCCAGCGTGTGGATGAATGGGGGATTTTCACGGTGTCCCTCGCGCAGCGCATCCAGTGAACGCGGTTCGCCAGCCGGGCCTGTGGAAAAGAGCGGTGGTCTGGCTGTTGCTGCTGGCGCCGTTCTTCTTCGCCAGCTACGGCTTTGCCACCTGGTACACAGCCCAGCGCGATGACGTCGGCAGCATGGCATTCGGCTGGGAAAGCCACATGCCGTTCTGGGCCTGGACCATCGTGCCCTACTGGTCCATCGACCTGCTTTACGGATTTTCGCTGCTGGCCTGCCTGACACGCCGCGAACTGGATACTCACGCGTTACGCCTGTTCAGCGCGCAGTTGATCGCGGTCACCTGCTTTCTGCTCTGGCCGCTGCGTTTCACCTTTGAACGCCCGGAACTGGATGGCCTGTTCGGCTGGCTGTTCGCAGTGCTGGCCGGGTTCGACAAGCCGTTCAATCAGGCGCCCTCGCTGCATATCGCACTGCTGGTGGTGCTGTGGGTCTGCTACGACCGCTATGCACGGCAGTTTCACGTGGCATGGCGCTGGTTGCTGCACAGTTGGTTCGCACTGATTGGCGTGTCAGTGCTCACAACGTACCAGCATCACTTCATCGACTTACCCACAGGCGCGCTCGCCGGTTGGCTGTGCATCTGGCTTTGGCCGGATGAAGGCCGCAGCCCACTGCTGACTGCGAGGCTGACCCGACAACCGCAGCGTCTCAAGCTTGCGCTGTATTACGGAATTGGCGCACTGCTGCTAGCGATACCCGTATTCACGCTGGGCGGCGGCTGGCTCTGGCTGGCGTGGCCTGCGCTGTCCCTGCTTCTGGTCGGCCTGAATTATCTACTGTTCGGTGCCACGGGTTTTCAAAAACGCGCCAACGGAAGGTTATCCCCAGCGGCTCGCTGGCTGATGGCGCCATACCTCATCGGGGCGTGGATAAATTCTCGGTTGTGGACAAAAAAGCGGCCTGATTCCGATCAGGTTGTGGACAACGTCTGGCTGGGCCGTATTCCGAATCAAAGGCAGCTGCAACCGTTCAAGGCAGTGGTGGATATGTGTGCCGAGTTACCCCTGAAGCCAGGTGCGCGAAGTTATCAACAGGTCGCCGCCCTGGATCTGGTCCCACTGACCGTCGAGCAATGCCAGCTTGCGGCTGAAGCCATCGAGCGTTTGCGCTCGAATGGCCCGTTGCTGGTGTGCTGCGCGCTGGGCTATTCGCGCAGTGCAATGGCCGTGGCTGCCTGGTTGTTGCTCAGCGGACGGGCCAGGTCTGTGGATCACGCAGTCGGGTTGATTCGCCAGGCGAGACCGGGTGTTTTCCTGCGCAGCGGGCATGTGGATATCTTGAATGCTTTCGCAGGGTTTTCGTTTAAAGCGCCCGTACCTGGCTAATTGCACGTAGGGGCCGCGTGAACCCTGTGGGAGGCGGCTTGCCGGCGATGAACGATCAAGCGATGTACCAGATACACCGTGTCGACCTCATCGCGGGCAAGCCCCCTCCCACAGGCCGGTGTTTGCCCCATGACAGCGCTGCATTGACGCCATGGTGAGGCTTGCCACGGTCAGCGTTCGCAAGTCGTTACTGAAACAATTTATCCACAGGAGTGCTCGTTCATGTCATTGGAAATGCAGTTGCACGTGGTGGCCGCGCTGCTTCGGCGCGGCAAGTCGCTGGATTATTTATCCACAGGGCTTTTGCTGCTGAGCCTGCTGTTTGGCCTGGTGCAGCTGTGGATAGGTTCTGCAAGCCTTCTGATGATGGTGCTAGTGGCGTGCATGGTCCTGACCGGGGCGCTGGCAAAGTCCCAGGCGTTCCGGGTTGCGTTCGATGCCGATCTGTTCCAGCACATGGCTGACCGTCCCAGCCAGTTGAGTGACCGTACTCAAGAGCTCGATCAAGTCCTGGCTGATCTCAAGCTGCAGCCTGCCGAGAAAGGCGGCCGCAACTGGGCGCTGCGTACTCAGGGTGCGCTTCGGCAGTTGCGTCTGCAGGTGCGCTACATCGTGCTGCAGTTGCTCTGGCTGCTGGGCATCATCTTCATCTTTCCCTGGCTGTCCTTCGCTCAATAGGAATTGTCATGTTCGAACCTCTGGTCGCCACGATCATCACTGCCGGTGCGCGCAGCATTACCGGCGCTCGCAGCCTGTGGCTGGGCTGTACACCCGAGCCCCGGCAGCGGATCTACTTTGCCAATCACAGCAGCCACGGCGACTTCGTGCTGCTCTGGGCCTCGCTGCCGCCCGCCCTGCGCAAGACCGCTCGGCCAGTCGCCGGTGCTGATTACTGGCAGTCCAGCCCGTTGCGCCGCTACATCATCAACCGTGTGTTCAACGGCGTGCTGGTGGACCGTACGCGCAGTACGCCAAACAGCAATCCGTTGCAACCCATGCTTGAAGCGCTGGAAAACGGCGATTCGCTGATCCTGTTTCCAGAAGGTACGCGCAACCCGGATGAAGGCCTGCTGCCATTCAAAAGCGGGCTGTATCACCTGGCGAAAAGTTATCCCCAGGTGGACTTGGTGCCGGTGTGGATATCCAATCTGAATCGGGTCATGCCCAAAGGCCGAATGCTGCCGCTGCCATTGTTATGCACAACCAGCTTCGGCGCGCCGTTGCGGCTGGACAGTGAAGAGAGCAAAGAGCAATTTCTCGCCCGCAGTCGTGAAGCACTGCTGGCCCTGGCACCGGAGCCGCTGTAATGGATAACCAGACTCAACTGCTGTTCATGGGCATCGGCACCGTTCTGCTGCTGGCCTCGCTGATCGGTTATGTACTCAAGCGCCGCGCAGGCGGACCGAATTCGGTCATCGACAACCTGAACGCGCGGATCAACGCGTGGTGGGTCATGGTGCTGGTGATCGGCATTGCCTTCTGGCTGGGCCAGGGTGCGGTCATCCTGTTGTTCTATGCGGTGTCGTTCTACGCCTTGCGCGAATTTCTGACCTTGACGCCCACCCGGCGCAGCGACTATCCGGCACTGGTGGCCGCGTTCTATCTGGCGCTGCCGTTGCAGTACGTGCTGATCGCCATGAACTGGTACGGGTTGTTCTCGATCTTCATTCCGGTCTACGTGTTCCTGCTGCTGCCGATCCTTGCCTCGCTCGGTGGCGACAGCAAACACTTCCTGGAGCGCGCCTCGAAAGTGCAGTGGGGCTTGATGATCGCGGTGTTCTGCGTGTCCTACGTGCCCGCACTGCTGACCCTCGAAATCGCCGGTTACGAAGGCCGCAACCTGCTGCTGATCGCTTATCTGGTGATCGTGGTGCAGATATCGGACGTGCTGCAGTACGTGTGCGGCAAGCTGTTCGGCAAACGCAAGATCGCGCCTAACCTGTCGCCATCCAAGACGGTCGAAGGCTTCGTCGGCGGCATCGTCCTGGCCTCGCTGATCGGCGGCGCGCTGTTCTGGATCACGCCGTTCAACCCGTGGCAGTCGGCGCTGATCGCACTGCTGATCAACCTGCTGGGTTTCGCGGGCGGCATCGTGATGTCGGCCATCAAACGCGACCGTGGCGTGAAGGACTGGGGCCACATGATCGAGGGCCACGGCGGCATGCTCGACCGACTGGACTCGGTGTGTTTCGCCGCGCCGATTTTCTTCCATCTGGTGCGTTACTGGTGGACATGAGGCCGCTTGCGCAGCCGTTGGCGGCTGATCAATAAGCGCGCCATCCGACTTTTGGCGCGTGTCTGACCGTTCCGCCGGTCAACGAAATGATTGCTGAATATTGCATAGCCACTACGCGCTCGGCGCTCTGCAAAAACATTCCGTTGACCTGCCGTCGGCACCCGACTCGCTTGCAGGCCTTGCGCCAAGCGGCGATGAGCGTAACGGGTCGACCGATACGAACCTCAAAATCGTCCGTTTTATGCCCCCGACGCCGTTTTCATTCAGCATGAGCGGCGTTTTTTTTCGGCCTATTTCCGAACCGGATCTCGTCTTTGTTATCTGTTGTGGGTAGTTTGCGTTCGGCAAGGAGTCGTTGGCGCGCCATTTTTTGTGCAGGACGCACAGAATTACCTAGAGGCTTCACCCTTATGAATCGCAGGAATCTCCTGAAAGCTTCCATGGCGTTGGCCGCTTATAGCAGCGTGTCGGCTTCAGGGCTTTTTGCTGCACGCGCACTGGCGGCAGCAGCTGATGGTGAAATCGAGCACTTCGATTTTGCAGAGTTGCAAGCTCACGCGAAGAAGCTGGCTGGCAAAGGTTATGTGAGCACCAAGCAGGTGTTGCCACCCGTGCTGGCGAACCTGACGCCACAGCAATTCAATGCCATTCGCTACGACCCGGAACACTCCTTGTGGAAAGACGTCCACGGCCAGTTGGACGTGCATTTCTTCCACGTCGGCGCGGGCTTCAAGACGCCCGTGCGCATGTACAGCGTCGACCCGCAGAGCAAGCAGGCGCGCGAGGTGCATTTCCGCCACGACCTGTTCAACTACGAAAGCAGCGGCATCGACAAGAATCTGGTGAAAGGCGATCTGGGCTTTGCCGGCTTCAAGCTGTTCAAGGCGCCTGAAATCGCCATCAACGACGTAGTCTCGTTCCTGGGTGCCAGCTACTTCCGCGCGGTCGACAGCAACAAGCAGTACGGCCTGTCTGCACGCGGTCTGGCCATCGACAGCTATGCCAAGCGTCAGGAAGAATTCCCGGACTTCACCAAGTTCTGGTTCGAAACGCCGGACAAGAACGCCACGCGCTTTGTGGTCTACGCACTGCTCGATTCGCCGAGCGCGACCGGCGCCTATCGCTTCGACATCGACTGTCAGGCCGGTCAGGTGGTGATGGAGATCGACGCGCACATCAATGCCCGCGTAGACATCCAGCAGCTCGGCGTTTCGCCGATGACCAGTATGTTTAGCTGCGGCACCCACGAACGCCGCATGTGCGACACCATTCACCCGCAGATTCACGACTCGGATCGTCTGTCGATGTGGCGTGGCAACGGTGAGTGGATCTGCCGCCCGCTGAACAACCCGGTCAAACCGCAGTTCAGCGCCTTCTCTGACAATGACCCGAAAGGTTTTGGTCTGGTACAGAGCGATCACGAGTTCTCCAGCTATCAGGACACCGTGGTCTGGTACAGCCGCCGTCCAAGCCTGTGGGTCGAGCCGATCACGCCGTGGGGCGAAGGTGAAGTCAGCCTGCTGGAACTTCCGACCACCGGCGAGACGATGGACAACATCGTGGTGTTCTGGACACCCAAGACACCAGTCAAGGCTGGCGATTCGATGAACTACGGCTACAAGCTGTTCTGGAGCCCGCTGCCGCCAGTGAGCACGCCGCTGGCGCAGGTTCACGCCACGCGTTCGGGCATGGGCGGTTTTCTGGAAGGCTGGGCACCAGGCGAGCATTACCCGAAAACCTGGGCTCGCCGTTTTGCGGTGGACTTCCATGGCGGCGGTCTGGATCGTCTGCCGGAAGGCACCGGGATCGAGCCGATCGTGACCGTTACCCACGGCAAGGTGCAGGACTTCAACATCCTCGTGCTGCCGGACATCAAGGGTTACCGGATCACCTTCGACTGGGTGCCTGACAGCGACTCGGTAGACCCGGTGGAGATGCGCATGTTCATCCGCACCGGCGACCGCACACTGAGCGAGACGTGGCTGTACCAGTACTTCCCGCCAGCACCTGATCGTCGCAAATATCCCTGACCGGTGATCAGACCTGCGCTCCGCGTCACAGCACGAACCCGACGCGGAGCGTCCTGAGCGGCGTTTCCACGAGTGAGTCACGATCAGGCATCTCGGGTGCGCTGATCGTGCCTGTCGCTCCGCGTGGGCCTGCATCCCGTGACGCTGAGCGTCACCCCAAAGGGTGCGGCATTCATCGGATAATCCATCAATCCTGACGAATTAATTGACAGTTTCCCGAACTGCGACTGATATACGTCTTGTCATGCCGTTGCGAGCATTCGCTCCAGACTTCTCTTCATCCCCAAAGGCTTCCCCCTCTATCGACCCGCCCGTCGCGGTCGTCGGGCGGTAGCTTTGTCCGTTCGAATTTCCTGACGCCATCCAGAAGGCAGACATCATGGAGCTGAATCCAGCGAACAGCGCCGGCGATTCGTCGTCGATCATTTCCTTCGATAAATCCACAGTGGTCGTGCTGGTCGCGATCAGCCTGATTCTGGTCGAGACCTTTTCCGGAGCCTTGCGCTTCTACTTCGACAAGGCCGGTATCAGCCCCCTTCTCTATCTGCCCAAAGTCGCCTGCATCCTGCTGTTCGCGCTGGAGCTGCGCACCTTCAAGGCTGGCCGCCTGTTCTGGACCTTCGTCATCGTGTGGGCGGTTTCCGGGCTGATCGCCATGCTGCACCGCGCAAGTCCGCACAATCTGGCATTCAGCCTGTTCGCGCTGAGCCCGCTGGTGTTCGGCCTGGTGTGCAGCGAGCACCTGATCCATCGCAGAAAGCTGCTGTGCTGGGCCATCGGTTTCTGCCTGCTCGCCTCGCTGGCAGGGGTGGCGCTGGACAAATTCACCGCCGTGCCGTGGAAGGGCTACAGCTACAACGTGGGAGAAACCGAGCTGAGTGCCAACACCACGTGGAGCGCGGACGACGTGGACCGGGTCGCAGGCTTTGCGCGGGTTTCCAATGTGCTGTCGATCCTGATCGCGTTCTACACCCTGTATCTGTTCATGTTCCTGCGCTCGCGCGTGGTGATGATGCTGCTCAGTGCGATGGCGCTCTATGCCATTGTGCTGACCACCAGCAAGGCCCCGGCCGGGGCATTCGCACTGACCATGGGCCTTTTGATGATTCAGCGCATGAGCTGGACCTGCCGGATTCTGTGCGTGCTGGTGGTGTTCATCGGATTGCTGCTGCCAACGCTGGGCATGGTCATGAGCTTCGATGCGCTCACCGTCAGCAGCAGCGGCAGCTCGCTGGCATCGCTCTACGACCGGCTGATCAACACCTGGCCCAACGTGATCAACGCCCTGATCCGCGAAGGCTGGGTGCTGACCGGCGCAGGCTTCGGCATGGTCGGCAGCACCATGGGCATCTTCCCGGTGGAAGGCTCCGAGATTTTCCTCGGCATGGACAACTCGGCCCTGTACCTGTGGGCGATGCTCGGCGTGGTAGGGGGGTTGCTGTACACCCTGCAGATTCCACTGCTATTCAAGCTGATCGAGGACGAAAGCCGGGTCGGTCGCATGTTGCTGTCGATCAGTGTCTGCTGGTGCCTGATCAGCTGGACCACGGACATGTTCGAAGTCGCCGTGGCCAATCTGTTTGCAGGTCTGGCCATCGGCTATGTCATCACCGCAAAGCAGGAGGCCATGACGTCCAGACCGGCCGACCTGCAACTGACCGCTCTGCCGAACCTGCGCTGAGGAGGCCGCCATGAAGCGCTCTTTACGCCATACCGCGTGTCTCCTGCTGCTGGGCTGCCTGAACGGCATGCCTGTGGCTCAGGCCGAACCGCCCTTTATCGTCGGCATCGCGACGCACCTGATGAACTTCAACCGCACGCTCAAACAACCGCTGGACCTGACCGCCCAGGCCGGCTTCAATTCGGTCAAGGACGATGCGTTCTGGTCAACTGCGGCACCCTACCCTCATGAGTTACGTATCACCGACAACTGGCGCAACTACCTGACCATCGCCCGCGAGCTGAACATGAGCCGCCTGGCGATACTGGGTTACAGCACCTACTTTCACGACAACAAGAAGCCCCGGGACCCGGTGGTGATGAGCGCGTTTCTGAATTACGTCGATTACGTCACCCGCCAGTTGGGCAACCGCATCAGCTACTACGAAATCTGGAACGAGTGGGACCTGGAGGCTTCCGACGACCGCCAATTGGCGCTGGACTACGTGACGCTGGTGCAGAAAACCGTGCCTGTGATTCGCAAGAACACACGCAATGTCATCGGCCCGCAGGCGAAGATTCTGGCAGGCTCGGTAACGCCCGACGGGATGAGGTTCGGTTTCGCAGACCCGCTGATCGAAAGCGGCGCACTGGACCTGGTCGACGGTCTGTCCGTGCATCCCTACGTTCATTGTTCGGCAACCGATGGCAACACACCCGAAGCCTGGGTGGGCTGGATGGCCGACTACGAGCAATACATCCGCACCAAGGCCGGTCGCGACGTGCCGATCTACCTGACGGAGATGGGCTGGCCCAGCCATCAGGGCCCTTGCGGCAAGAGTGAAACAACCCAGGCGCTGTACATGGCACGGATCTACTTTCTGGCCCGCACCATTCCCAACGTCAAAGGCATGTGGTGGTTCGACCTCTACAACGATGGCCCGGATCGTTACGACCAGGAGCATAACTTCGGTCTGCTCAACGAGGACCTCTCGCCCAAACCCGCTTACACCATGATGAAAGCCATCGCGCCGGTGGTTCGCGATTTCACGTATGACGCCCAGGCCAGTTCGCTGGAGCAGAACCTTTATCAGTTGCACTTCACCAAGGGCGATGAGCGCGTGCTGGTGGCCTGGGCCATCGGTAAGCCGCAGGACGTGCAGGTGATCAGCCAGGGCAACACGAACGGCCCGGTGCGGATGATCGACACCGCCTATGCCGAACGCGGAGAAGTGAACAGCCGTCAGTCCTGGAACTGTGAAGGCGGCCAGTGTGCGGCGTCGATCAACCTGATCAACTTTCCCAAGATCATCCGGTTGAACCCGGAGAGTCGTGGCGGGCAGATGGCTCGAAAAAAATAATGAAGGGTCGCTGACATGCCTGAGTCAGCATCAGGCTTGGCCAGTACCTCCGACAAATATTCCGCGCGTGGAATGCAGTATTCGCGGACAAGCCCCACGAACCGCGTTTCTTCAGTGGGTTTACAGGTTGATTGTTTGATAAGAGGCGACTGCCGCAAGACGTTGCAGGACCTGCCGCTCAACCACCTGCACCCACCTTCCCGATCATCCACTGGCCGGCACTCTCCCATGGACTTCAGAAAAGACATCAACGGCCTGCGCGCCATTGCGGTTCTCGCTGTACTGCTGTTCCACTTCCATCCCGCCTGGCTGCCGGGCGGCTTTGCCGGGGTGGATGTGTTTTTCGTGATTTCGGGCTACCTGATCACGGGCATCATCCTGCGTGGTTTGCACACCGGCACCTTCAGCCTGACCGCGTTCTACCGCTCCCGGGCGCAGCGCATCATTCCGGCACTGGCGGTAATGTGCATGGCCTTGTTATCGCTGGGCTGGTTCTACCTGCTACCGCTGGACTACAGCGCATTGGGTACGCACGTCGCGAGCAGCCTGGGGTTTGTCTCCAATTTCGTGTACTGGCGCGAAGCGGGTTACTTCACCGCCAACGCCCATGAAAAATGGCTGCTGCACACGTGGTCGCTGTCGGTCGAATGGCAGTTCTATCTGTTGTACCCGATCACCTTGCTGATGCTCAGTCGCTTCGTGGCGCTGAGGAATCTTCGCTGGTGGATCCTGGGCGGCAGCCTGACCGGCTTTGCGCTGTGCGTGTTCGCCTCGGTACGCTGGCCGGAAGCGTCGTTCTATCTGCTGCCGACGCGGGCCTGGGAGTTGCTGTTGGGCGGGGTGGCCTGCCTGTTTCCCTTCAAGCTGCGCAGCGCTCGGAAACGCCTTCTGGAAGGCGTCGGGCTGGCGCTCATGCTGACAAGCTTGTTGCTCGTGTCAGTACAGGACCTGTGGCCAGGCTATCTGGTGCTGTTGCCGGTCCTGGGGACCTTTGCAGTCATCACTGCTGCCCGACAGGACTCGCTGCTGACCACCAACCCGCTGTCACAATGGACCGGAAAACTGTCGTACTCGCTTTACCTCTGGCACTGGCCGGTGGTCGTGCTGATGAACTACGCCGGCTGGCTGGGCGATACCGGCAACGTGCTGCTGGGCATGGGCGTGGCCTTCCTGTTGAGCCTGGCTTCGTACGGCCTGATTGAAAGGCCGACAGGCCGCTGGCGCCAGGATGCCCGCTGGAGGTTCGCCACCTTCGGTACGTTCGTCGGTCTGGTGTTCGTCGGTGGCGCGGCAGTGAGTGCTACACAGGGCATGGTCTCGCCAATGCGCGAGATCAGTCTGTCCGAGAAGGCCTCGTTCATTCAGGACTACGTCAACCGGCAGCAGAACCTGTACGAGCCTTACTGGCTCAAGTGCGATGCGTTTTCTGCGTTCACTCAGCGCGGGCAGTCGGGTATCGACGAGTCGTGTACGCGCAAGCAAGGCGAAGGCGGCGTGTTCCTGTGGGGCGACTCGCATGCACAGGCGCTGTCGCTCGGTCTGCGCACCCTGCTGACCAAAGACACGCCGTTTTATCAGGTCGCATCAGCCAGTTGCCGTCCCAGCCTGAGTGTCCATCAGGGCCGCACATCACCCACCAGCCGCGCCTGTGACTACTCCAACAGGCTGGCCCTGCACAGCATTGAAACGCTGCGCCCCGACATCGTGGTCATCGCGCAAAAGGACGGGCACGACAAGACCGACTGGCACGGCATTGCGATCCGGCTCAAGGGTTATGGCGTGAAACACGTGGTGCTGATCGGTCCGCTGCCGCAGTGGAGTCCGTCGCTGCCCAGCGTTATCGCCAGCCGCCACTGGGGGCTGAATGAATCACACATCAGCGATCCGGCCCTCGACCAGAGCGTCATCGCCGTGGATCAGGCGACCCGGCAACTGGCGGCGTCGGCGGATATTCAGTTCGTCTCGTTGATCGACAAACTCTGTGTGGCCGATGCCTGTCTGGTGCGGCTCGAGGATACCGACTCTCTGCTGCAGATCGATTCGGGGCACCTGAGTACTGAAGGCTCACTGTTTGTCGTGAAGAACTATGTGCTGCCGGAGCTGGTGAATTAGCTTCAGGTGCTCAGTCTCCCGTCTGCAAACGCTCGGCGAACCTGACCAGCTCGGCCAGAGAGTCGGCCTCCATCTTGCGCATCACTGAGCCGCGGCGGACTTTGACGGTGATTTCGCTGACGTTCAGCCGGGCCGCAATCTGCTTGTTCAGCAAGCCGCTGACCACCAGCGCCATGACCTGCTGCTCGCCCGTATTGAGGCTCGCGTGCCTGCGCTGCAGCTCAGCCTGAACCGCTGCGTTCTGACGCCGCACCCGGTCCAGCGCCAGACCTTGCTGAATGGCATCCAGCAGATCCTGCTCGCGAAACGGCTTGGTGAGAAACTCCACCGCACCCGCTTTCATGGCCCGCACCGACATGGGAATGTCGCCGTGCCCGGTGATGAAGATGACCGGCAGAAAAATGCCCGAGCGCGCCATCTGCTCCTGAAAATCCAGGCCGCTCATGCCCGGCATGCGGATGTCCAGGATCAGGCAGCCCGGCGCATCGGGCCGGGGCGTGTCCATGAACTGCTGTGTGGAGCCGAACAGCAGGCTGCGCAGCCCGACCGAGGCGAGCAGGTCTTCCAGCGAAGTGCGCACCGACAAGTCGTCGTCGATCACGTAGATGATCGGTTCTTCAGCCTGCGCGGCGGTGTCGGTCGTGTTCATCAGGTGTCCATCTTTCCGGTAGGCAGCGTGAAGTGAAACGTAGCACCGACTGACGGATCGGACGTTACCCAGATGCGCCCGCCATGGGCTTCGATAATCGACCGGCTGATCGCCAGGCCAATGCCCATGCCCTCCTCCTTGGTCGTGTAGAACGCATCGAAGATGCGATCAATGTTTTCCGGCGCCACCCCCATGCCATTGTCACGCACCGAAAACTTCACCTCCCCTCCCGCATTCAAGTCCACCGTCACCTGGAGCCGGGCCTGACCGGGCTCGACCTTGCGCATCGCGTCCACCGCGTTGAGCATCAGGTTCAGCAGCACCTGCTGGATCTGCACCCGGTCTGCCAGCAGCGGCGGCAATCCTTCCGAGACCTCGACCACGAGCACAACCTGCTGCTCGTCGATTTCACTGTGGGCCAGCGATACGATCTCGGCCACGGTATCGGCCACGTTGATCCATTCCTTGTGCGCCGCCGAGCGCTTGGCCAGCGCACGCACGCGCACGATGATATCGCCCGCCCGGTTGGCATCGCCGATCATGCGCGCCAGCGCCTGCCGCGCCCGGTCCAGATTGGCCGGCTCAGCGGCCAGCCAGCGCGTGCAGGCGTTGCCGCTGGTGACGATGGCCGACAGCGGCTGATTGATTTCATGGGCGATGGACGCGGTCAGCTCGCCCAGCATGTTGACCCGGGCGATCTGCGCCAGCTGTGAGCGCGCCTCGTGAACGGAGCGGATCGCCACCGCCATGCGCAGCGCCAGATAGGTCGCCATGGCAATCGCCGCCAGACTGATGATGCAATTGATCAGCGCCGACTCGCTGCCCCGGGAAATCGTCAACTCGTAGCTGAGCACTGTCAGCGCCATGCAGGTGAGCGCGATGGCGATGACACCGGCGACCGGCAGGAACCGGACCGCCATGAGCACCACGGCGATCTGGAACACACCGACGGCAATTTCCAGATCGGTCAGGGTATCGGCAATCGCGATCACCACGGCCAGCCCCAGCAAGGCAGTCAACCTGATCGCCATCGCAGCCTTGCCAAAGGATTCAGGCTCGCGCATCTGCAACATCTCGCTCGTTCAAAGGGCCAGCGCAGTATGCGCCGACACAGCTCAGGAAGGGTTATCCAGACTGAACTGATCGGCCAGTTCATCGTAGGCGAACAGCTCGGCGTAGCGGCCCCACTGCGTCACTGCATCCAGCGTCTGCCGGGCATCGCTTTCGGACATGAAGTCTTCCAGCTGGTCGCGAAAGCGGCGCGCCGGGGCGGTGTGCGTCGAGCGATCATCCAGCACCCGGCGAATATGCGCCACCAGCGGCACGAAGCTCAGCAGATGCTGGGCGAACAGGTGCTTGCGCTCATCCACGTCGGCCAGCGCATACCGGTTGGCCGCAGGCAGCAAACGAATGTCGCCGCCCTTGAGCTCGGCAAAACGCAGCAGTTGCAAAACCTCGGCAATCGGAAACAGCTCGTCGGCGTTGTAATGCAGCGCACCGGCCAGCTCCGGCAAATCGGCCTTCATGCCATAGGGCGGCGCATGAATGGCCTCGATCAGACCGGCCAGCGCGTTGGTGGACACATGCGGCAGCACCATGCCCAGCCCGGTTCCAGGGAACACGCCCTGACGGGTTTCGCCTGCGTCGCTGTCCTGGGTCATCAGCACGTAGATTTCTTCGACCAGCGCCTGAAAGACCGGATCCTGACGGTTGCGCGGCTGCGGCAGGTCGACCTTGATTTCACTGATCACCCGCCCCGGATTGGACGAGAACAACAGGATCCGGTCACACATCAGCACCGCTTCGGCGATGTTGTGCGTCACCATCAGGATCGACTTGATCGGCATGCGCCCTTCGCTCCACATGTCCAGCAGATCGGTGCGCAACGTTTCGGCGGTCAGCACATCGAGCGCCGAGAACGGCTCGTCCATCAGAAGCACGTCAGGATCGATCACCAGCGCACGGGCCATGCCGACCCGCTGGCGCATGCCGCCCGACAGCTCCTTGGGATAAGCACTTTCGAAACCGTCCAGACCGATCAGGTCAATCGCCGCCAGCGCACGCTTGCGGCGCTGCTGAGCCGGAATACCCTGAGCTTCAAGCCCGACCTCGACGTTCTCCAGCACTGTCAGCCAGGGAAACAGCGCAAAACTCTGGAACACCATGCCCACCGACATGGCCTTGCCTTGCGTGCGGTTAGGAAAAATCACTTCGCCTTCGGTCGGCACCACCAACCCTGCAATGGAGCGCAGCAGCGTGGATTTGCCCGAGCCGGAGCGGCCCAGCAGGCCGATGATTTCGTTTTCGTTGAGTTGCAGTGTCACGTCGTCCAGCACCAGGCGCTCTTTGCTGGCCTTGCCGTACACATGACGAACTTTCTGCACATCCACCAGGCAACGCTTTTCGACAGCCATCATCGTGGCATTCTCCACACAACAAAAATCACACAAGACTCAGACGTCGCTCGGCGAACCCGTACAGCGGGCGCCACAGCAACCGGTTGAACGCGATCACAAAGAACGACATGACAGCAATGCCCAGCGCGACCTTTGCGTAGTCGCCCGCCTGAGTCGCGTTGGCGATGTACGACCCCAGACCGGCGGCTTCCAGATGTTTGTCGCCCCAGGACACGGCCTCGGCCACGATGCTGGCGTTCCATGAACCGCCCGACGCCGTCAGCGCGCCGGTGACGTAGTACGGAAACACTCCCGGCAACGCCACCCGACGCCACCACTGCCAGCCGCGCATGTTGAACATGGTGGCCGCTTCGCGCAGGTCGGTCGGCAAGGCGCTGGCCCCGGCAATGACGTTGAACAGGATGTACCACTGGGTGCCGAGCACCATCAGCGGCGACAGCCAGATGTCGGGGTTGAGGTGCAGACCGACGATGGCAATCACGGCAAACGGAAACAGCACGTTTGCAGGAAAGGCCGCCAGAAACTGCGCGACAGGTTGCAGACGCTCAGCCCACACCGGACGCAGACCGATCCACACGCCAATCGGCACCCAGATCACGCTGGCGATGATAATCAGCACGATCACTCGCAGCATGGTGGTCAGTCCCAGTCCGAGCGCGGTGGCCAGATCGCCGAACCCGAGCGATGCTTCGATGAACCGGAACAGGCAGACACTGGCCGCCAGACAGCCGGCAATCACCAGCCCCAGCCAGGCAGTGTCGAGGAACCGGCTGACACCCGGCGCAGGTTTGACGTTCCAGAAGCGCGTCAAACCGCGCCAATTGATCAGCATCAGGCCTTTCCAGGGCGCGACCAGCACAGTGCCCAGCAGCGGCGCGAGCCGGGAGCGGCCCAACAGGCTGTACATCCAGGAGCGTGGACGCTTTTGCGAAGCGGTCTGCTCGAAGCGAAACTTGTCCGCCCAGGCCACCACCGGCCGGAACAGCAACTGGTCATAAGCCAGGATCACCAGTGCCATGGCCGCAACGGCCCAGGCAATCGCCGTCAGGTCTTTCTGTTCGATTGCCAGCGCCAGCCAGGAGCCGATGCCGGGCAGGTTGACAGTGGTGTCGCCGACCGAAATCGCCTCGCAGGCCACCACGAAAAACCAGCCGCCGGACATCGACATCATCATGTTCCAGACCAGCCCCGGAATGGCGAACGGCAGTTCCAGCCGGGTGAACCTGAGCACCGGCGACAGGCCGAACTGGCGACTGACTTCACTCAGGTCATTGGGCACCGTGCGCAGCGACTGATAAAAGCTGAACGTCATGTTCCAGGCCTGGCTGGTAAAAATGGCAAAGATCGCCGCACATTCGACACCCAATTGCCGCCCCGGAAACAGTCCGATGAAGAAGGTCACGGTAAAGGTCAGAAAGCCGAGTACGGGTACCGATTGCAGAATATCCAGCGCCGGGATGATCACCTGCTCGGCCTTGCGGCTTTTGGCGGCCAGCGTGGCCACAATCAAGGTAAAGACCAGAGAGGCCGCCAACGCAATGAACATGCGCAGCGTGGTGCGCAATGCATATTCCGGCAGGTTCGCAGGATCGAGGGTCATCGGGCTTGAAGTCAGCAGCGACAGCGGCTGCAACATCTGCCCGACACCGTGCAGCAGCAACGCAACCACCATCGCGAACAGGCACAGGCAGACGATATCGATCCCGTAAGCTGTGCGTGTTCTGGCATCGCCATAGTGGGAGACTCGCAGACGCTTGCCGGACTCGAAAATAGACTGCATGGGCTCACCTCGACACAGCTGCACGGGTACGCGCCGGCAGCGTTTCAGAAAACCGACTGTCAGCGGATACGGAAAAAGGGCAGTGAGTGTTTAACCACTCGTTGAATAAAAGCTTATAGACTTTCGACGCGTGGTTAAAACCTGCAAACGTAGACGCTACAGACCCGAAAGTATGCGTGTCATATACCAAGGTATATAAACGGCTTAACGTTCAACTCCGTGTTGGTAAAACCACGAAAGGCTATCGGATGAAGGTATTTCGTTTTCTTGCCCTGGCATGTGCGTGGGTCTGGTTTCAACCCGCAGCGCTGGCACAGCCCTATCTGGCGGCCAGCACCGAATGGCGTCCCTTCATCTACACCGACGAATACAACACGCTGCGAGGCGTCTCGACCGATATCGCTCGTCAGGTATTCAAACAGGCCGCTATTGATGTGCAGTTTGTTTCTTACCCTGCCAACCGCATGCAAGTGATGCTGGAAAAACAACAGATCGATATCAGTTATGCCGAGTCGCCCAACTGGACTCGCGAAGATGACACGAGCAAGTATGTATTCTCGGTGCCTTACCTGGCGGTACGCGAACACTTGTACTTCGCCGCTGATGATCCACTGTCAACTGCACCGCTAAGTGAGCTGAGGGATGTAACGATCGGCATGATCCGGGGGTATACCTACCGCTCATTGGACACGGCCTTTGAGGAAGGGCGCGTGACCCGACTGGAAACCTCAGAGGACTCGGCCTTGCTGGCATTGCTCGCCAACAAGCGCGTGAACGCCGTCGCCATGGTCGATGACCTTTACGATTACCTCGTCAATACGCATCAGATCGATCCCGCCCGCTTCCGTCAGGGCGCCCTACTCAATGAGTCGAATCTGGCGATCATGCTGTTGAGCAGGCACGCCTCGCTGCTGCCGAAGATCAATGCCGCGATCCTCGACATGCAGCGCCGCGGCGAACTGCAGCGCATCCGCGACGCTTACCTGCCGACCGCATCAACGAAAGCATGCGCCGACCGCGGCAAGTCCTGCTGAACCGAAAGTTGGCGCTGACTGCGATTTTGGGGGTGTTTCCTGCAGGGCAGCGCGCCCTACAGGTCTCCTTTGCCTTCAGCCATCAAACCCGGAAGTGGCTGACCAGCATCTGCAACTGCCCACCCAGACGCGCCAGCTCGACGCTGGAAGCGGCGGTTTCTTCGCTGGCTTCTGCGGTCTGCTCGGACACATCGCGCACATTGACGATGCTGCGGCTGATCTCGTCGGCCACCGAGCTTTGCTGCTCGGCTGCGGCGGCGATCTGCTGGTTCATGGCCTGAATGTTCGACACGGTCCGGGTGATGCTTTCCAGCGACACACCGGCCTTGCGGGTCAGTTCGACGCTGCTGTCGGTCAACGTGCGGCTGCCCAGCATGATCTCCGACACCTGACGAGTGCCGTTCTGCAAACCGGCGACCAGGCTTTCGATTTCCTCGGTCGATTGCTGAGTACGCTGCGCAAGGCCTCGCACTTCGTCAGCCACCACAGCAAACCCACGACCCGCCTCGCCTGCGCGCGCGGCCTCGATGGCGGCATTGAGCGCCAGCAGGTTGGTCTGCTCGGCAACGGCCTTGATCACGTCCATGACCTTGCCGATTTTGTCGCTTTCCTGCTCGAGTACGGTCATCGCGTCGGATGAGCGCACGACCTCGGCAGCCAGTCGTTCGATCTGGCCGATGGCTTCACCCACGACCTTGTCACCGGCGCGAGCCTCCTTGTCGGCATCGGCGGCCGCAACAGACGCTTGTTCGGCATTGCGCGCAACCTCGTGCACCGTGGCCGACATTTCGTGCATGGCGGTGGCGACCTGATCGGTCTCGACCTTCTGGCTGTTAACGCCAGCGCTGGTCTGTTCAGTGACCGCAGAGAGTTCTTCAGCCGCGCTGGCAATCTGGGTCACGCCGTCGCGAATCCCGGAGATCAGATCGCGCAGGGTTGCACCCATGCGCTGAATGCCTTGCTGCAGCACGCCCAGTTCATCGCGACGGGTGATGACCGCCGTGTGGGTAAGGTCGCCCGAGGCGATTCGATCGACAATCGCCAGGGTTTCCTGCAACGGACGCGTGATCTGACGCGTAATGATGACCGCAGCCACAATGCCGAGAATCAGCACCAGCAGGATGCAGCCGATCTGCAGGTTGCGCGCCTGAGCGGTGTCGTCATCGCCAAGCTTCATTTGCAGGTCGTAAAGCTCATCGCCCAGCTTGACGATGGTTGCGCCCTGAGTGGTCAGGTCCTTGCGCACGGTTGCCGCTTCGACGGTCGTGGCCTTGAAAGCTTCTACCGAACGGCGATAACTGCGCAATGCGTTCTCCAGCGGCACGACTCTGGCCGCACCAAAGGCGGATTTGAGGCCGTCCAGGTGCTCAATGGCAGTGTCCAGTTGCTGGAAGGCAGCCTTTTCCGACGTATCGTCGGGCTTGCTGGTGTAACCGCGCACTTCATAACGCACCAGCGTCAGGTCCTGCCGGGCTGTGCTCACCAACTGGACCTGATCGAAACGGGCCGGATCCGATGGGTCCATCTGCAGGACGGCACTGTTGAGCGCATCAATCGACTGGGTGGCCGTCGTGGCGTTGGCGGTCATCTCGGTACGTACCCTGGCGCTGGTCTGATAGACCGCACGCATCTGATTCAACGACGCTTCATACTCGCGAATGACATCGGTGAGCTGGCCAAGAGGCTTGATATTCACAGGGTTATTGAACGTGCTGAGCAGTGATTGCTGGTGCTTTTTGAAGGTATCCAGCTTGCCCTGCATGTTTTGCGCTGCGGCTTCGTCGCCATCGGTCAGCATGTATTGCAGACGGGCAATGCGCAGGTCGGTCAGTTTGTTACCGAGTTGGGTGATGTCACCGATTCTGTCGGTGCGATAGATGAGTTTGTCGAGGCTGGTCCAGCCGACGAGGGCGAGTATGGCAGTGAAGAAAAGGACCGCCCCAAAGCCCAGGGTCAACTTCATGTTGACGCTGATGTTCGCAAAGCTGCTGTTCATGCAATCTCCTGAATATGCTTTTTATGCGCAACGAAAGAGCTGAAGATTTGTTTTTATGAACAGCAAACCTGCGCGCTAGAGCTATCGGCCGGCATCAGGCATAACTTGACCAAAAAGACAGAATCAGCGGCAAGACCGCTGATTCAGGGAGATTCGCTGTGCGTCGGCACAGCGGCTTTGACGTGTCAAATGAGGAAGCGCGAGGCGAGAGGCCTCCCGCAAAAAAGCCAACGCTGATTCAGTTTGAATCAGGCCCCAAGCTTGAAGCGCGACACCACCGAGCGCATTTCGCTGGCGACGCGGCCCAGCTCGCTGGCCGTGGTGGCATTGTTCTCGATGCCCTGCATCAGCGTGCCCGAACTGCTGCGGATGCCCATCACGTTGCGGTTGATGTCTTCGGACACGGCATGCTGTTGCACGGCGGCGCTGGCAATCTGGGTGTTCATCTCCACGATCCGCTCCACGCCCTGACTGATGCTCGACAGGCTGCCCGACGCCTCGCCAGCGGCACTGATGCACGCCTGTGCTTTCTGTTGACCGGCCTGCATCTGCTGCACGGCGGCATCCGTAGCCCCCTGCAACTGTTGAATGATGTTACGGATTTCTTCGGTGGAGGACTGGGTACGCGACGCCAGCGTGCGTACTTCATCTGCCACGACCGCAAAGCCACGGCCCTGCTCACCGGCGCGTGCGGCTTCAATGGCAGCGTTCAGCGCCAGCAGGTTGGTCTGGTCGGCAATGGTGCTGATCACCTGGATCACGCCGCCAATCGACTGGCTGTGCAGTGCCAGCGCCTGGACTTTCTGAGCGCTGAGTTCCACTTCCTCGGCCAGCGCCTGAATGGTCGAATGAGCCTGATGCATGACGCGCAGCCCGGTGCGCGACGCCGTGTTCGCTTCGTCAGCGGCCTGCGCGGCACCTTCAGTGTTTTGCGCGACGTCGGCGACACTGGCGGTCATTTCGTTGATAGCAGTCGCCACCTGTTCCGTTTCGGCCTGTTGCGCGTTCATCGACTCTTTGGCCAGGCTGATGGAGTTGCCCAGTCGAGCGGCCACTTCGGACAGCTCATAAGAGGTGCGATCCATGTGCGAGATGGAGCCGGAAAAGGCTTCGGCCATCAGATTCAGCCCTGTGCCGATATCGGCCACTTCATCCTGGCTGGTCACATTGACACGTGCGCTCAGATCACCGTCGGCCAGACGGCGTGTGACTTCAAGCAAACCGTCGATGGCCAGACGCAAGGCCTTGTAGATGCTGCAGAACGCATAGAGCAGCAGCAAGCCCATGATCACGCACATGCCGATGACGGTTTCGCGTTGCAGCAAAAGCTCGTCATAACGCGCATTCAGTTCGCCTTGCAGCGACGTCTGGATCTCGTCCTGCGCCTTGTAGAAAGCAGCCACGACGACGTTGCCGCGTGCACTCAGTGCCTGCCCTTGCTGAACAGACACATTGGTGCCGCCCACATAAGCCTTGAGGTCATCACGAAAGCTGTCCATGGCGGCGATGGCTGCCACCACGGGTGTATTGACGCGTTCGCTCAGTTCGGTATCACGACGCTTGAGCAGGCGAATGCTCTGCTCCAGTTCCAGTCGGGTCTGCGCTTCCTGTTTGAACAGGCTATCGAGCGAACCGCGCATGGTCGGGGTCAGGTTCTGACCCGAACTCAGGCCCGCAACGATCCCGCGAATCTGGCCTGCCACGTTGATCTGGCGAGGCATGCGGATAGTGCTCAGGTCGATCAGGAACAGCGACGCATAATCCTCGTCCAGCACTAGCCCTGACGTGGCCGACAGGTAATAAATGAAGTTAAGGGTCTGAGTCAGTTGCTCATTCCACTGAGTGAACATTTCATCCGGGGAGGCCCCTGGTTTCGCGCTGTCCATCAAGGTGCGGGCGCCGTCACGCAGACGTTGAACGCGGTTTTCGGTTTCCAGTATGCGGCCCTGACGAGCGTCAATCTCAGCCAGATTGGCGAACGCGGTTTCGAGCTGGCTGCGATTGGCGACGATGTCTTGCGCGGCTGCGGCATCGCCCGTCAACATGCGGTTGGTCAACGCGCGCTGCAGCATCGAGAGGCGCAATACCGGTGTCACAACGTGCAGATACTCCTGCCCCATGCGCTCTTGTGCGACGGTGGCAATGCTTGCATTGAGGCTGTTGAAAACGCGCATTCCGAGCACAAGCAGCGGAATGACGATGATGATGGCAAGGACAGTGAATTTGGCAGGAAAACGCAGGCGGTTGGTCAGGTAGACACCGGGCGACAGAATATTCATATCGTTCTCTTTTTAGTAAGGGGGCCTGATCCGGCTGAAAGAACTCCCTTCTTTACGTCGCGACAGGTGGCAATACGTCACGTTTACAACTGGGAGGGTGTACCGACCAAGTGAAGGCATTGTGACATCACGTCAGAGCTTGCTCCGATTGGTTAGTTCAATGGGGGTCATGCAATCCGATACCGGCCTATCGGCGTGTTGAAGGGAAACGTGAGGACGGGAACGCGACAAAAACCGAGCATTTATCAACATATTGGAAAGGCGCTTTATGTAACGCACTGTTTCCAGTAGCTACGGGCAAAAGGTGGCCGACAGCAGGCGACGCGTGGTTATTGGAAATCGCCCCTGGCGCCGTCTCGATTCTTTTTGAAACCTCTGAGATTGATGACGCAGAGACCTGCCTGCAGAACGATCAGCGCATAGGCCTGAGCATGAAGACCCCAGATGATCCAGAGGACATTGCTGAAGATGAAGCACCAGAAAGCAAGCATGCGCCTGGCAGGTCGTTGCGACCCGATGAACCAGGCGGCCAGTAACGTCACAGCCATTGCAGGCCACTGAATCAGATCAACCAACATCACCTCCATCCACCATCGTGCGACATCGGACCTGCACGCTGGTGAACGTCTATTGCGTACCTGATCACCGAACCTTACGCCCGTTTCCACTCCACATTCGAAAGGCCCAGTTTCTCGGCCTGTGGTTTGCTTAGCTTCGGTACTCTGTCGGAACGGTATTTGGGAATCGCACCAAACCCTGCATCAACCGTCGCCCAATGCCAGGCTTCCTGGTTGTCCATATCGACGGCCCTGATGTAGAAGGTCTTATAGCTACCGTGCAGCAAATAATCGATCCGGTAGTGTTTTTCATCAGCCATTTTGTTACTCCTGCTTTGTCCACTCGCAAAACAGATCGTACTCATTTCAAAAAATTCCCAGTATTTTAAAGCCTGTTTTGGGCGATATCATATAGCCATGACTTACAGGCTATCTTGTGGATTAGACGAATCAAGTTCATTCATAGGTATTGTTAATACATGCAAAAAAACCGACGTCTCGAGAGTGTTTCAATCCACAGAGTGCACGCCCTGAAATCAGGCGCTATCCGCCGATTTTCTGAAACTTTTCACCGGCCGGTGGGAAATAACGAAATTCTATTGAACTCGTTATTTTCAACCATTCATCCCATAACTGAATAGTTTCGAGCAACGTTCCGCCCCTCACTCTTTCATAACCAATGACTGCACCGCATCGTGTTCTATCCAGGGGCACATGCTTACCGAAAGAGTCAGCCTGAGGAAATGATATGTTTATACATAACAAGCGCCTTCAGTACACCGTACGTGTAGCCCGTCCGAATCCGGGGCTTGCCAACCTTCTATTGGAACAATTCGGCGGCGCTCAAGGCGAGCTTGCCGCAGCAGGCCGCTACTTCACTCAGGGTCTGAGTGAGGACGATCCGGGTCGCAAGGATCTCTTGATGGACATCGCGACAGAGGAGCTGAGCCACCTGGAAATCGTCGGTTCCATTATTGTGATGCTCAACAAAGGTGCCAAGGGCCAGCTGGCGGAAGGTATCGAGGAGGAAGGCGAGTTGTACCGGTCCTTGAACGGCGCTGGCAATGACTCGCACATCACCAGCCTGCTGTATGGCGCCGGTGCGCCGCTGGTCAACTCCGCAGGCGTGCCATGGACCGCCGCTTATATTGATACCATCGGTGAGCCGACGGCAGACTTCCGCTCCAATATTGCCGCCGAGGCACGGGCCAAGATTGTCTACGAGCGCCTGATGAACGTGACGGATGATCCGGGCGTAAAAGATGCGCTGGGCTTTTTGATGACGCGCGAAATCGCTCACCAGCTGTCCTTCGAAAAAGCCCTGCATGCCATTCAGCCCAACTTCCCACAAGGCAAGTTGCCCGGTATGCCCGAGTTCACCAATAAGTACTTCAACATGTCCGGCGAACCCAACGTGCGGGGCGCCTGGAATCAGGGTGGCGAATGGGAGTATGTCGAATCGCCACAACCCGCAGTCGATGGAGGCGACGGTTCCGCTTCAGTGACGTTGAGTGCCGACGACGCCCAGGTTCTGGAAGCCATGAAAACCCGGACCATGTCCGACCCGGAGGCCAACCCCATTACCGGCGCGGACCTGGGCTCGGGTTTCGTGCAGGGTAAAGAGCTTTGATAGCAGCAGGTTCACTGATTATTAAGGATGAACATCATGAAAACGAACCGTACACGTGTCATTGCAAAGGCGGAGCCAGGCAACGCCGTCTTTGATAAAGGACTTCAGTCTTTTGATGCCCAGGCACGCTTGGCCCGTCGAGGTTTTCAAGTTGTGATGGCCACCAAAGTATTTGGTGTTGCATCGCTGCTGGATAATAACTTACCCAGTCGATGACGTTTCAATCTGGATGAACGGCCTCGTTTAACGGCGAGGCTTGTTCAGACGAATAAAAATAACCGGCCTTGTGCCGGTTTCTTTTTGAATCACAAGAACATTTATTAATGGCTGATCAGGAAACGTATCAAATAACCGCATGACGCAGTCCCTCGACAGAGGCCCCGGTCATGCGGCATCACTGCAAACAGTTACTGTTTGGCAGCGTCACCACCGTGAGCAGCGGCCAGTTTTTTGGCTTCTGTCAGATGCTTTTCCAAGGTCGGCAGGGTCTTTTCTGCAAACGCTTTCACATCAGGGTCGGTCCCTTCCGCCGCCTGTTCCTTGAACAGTTTGATGGTCTGCTCGTGCGCCATGACCTGATTGTTCGCATAGGACCGGTCAAACGACTCTTCGCGCAAATCGAGAATCATCGCCTTCGCCTTGTCCATCAGCATGGCGTCGTCCGCCACTTCCAGCTTTTTATTCTGAGCAATTTTCTTCAACTGCTCATTCGCATCGGTGTGCTCTTTTATCATGTGCTCGGCGAATGTTTTCACATCCGCTGACGCGCTTTTCTGTTGGGCCATTTTGCCCGCTTCGATCTCTGCAATGCCTTTGGCAGCAGCATTGTCCACGAAGTCTGCGGAGTCATCGGCGGCCAAGGCCACCTGCGAACCCAGCGACAGCATTACGGCGAGAGCGCTCATACGAAAGTAGTTGGTCATTTTTGGTCATCCTTTTTTATGGGCCAGATACGTCGTCGATGACGACACAACTTTTACGACTCCTCTCGAAAATCGGCGTTCCGCCTTTTTGACCGTCGGCCTGTGCGCCCTTCTCCAATCAGCAATTGGTCGGCCTTCATGGCGTTTTTTGGAACGAGACAGCGTCCGATCTGTCGACTGGAAAATGGTTGGGCAGCCATCGGCGCGTCCCGAAATCAACAGCAAAGACGGCAGGTTCAAGCATGAAGATCGTCGAAGACGTAGTGGCCTACTTACGCGATGAAAAACTGTTACTCGCCACTGCCGAATCCTGCACGGCAGGCGAGATCATCACGCTGTTGGCGCAGATCCCCGGCAGCGGCTCGCTGATCGAGTGCGGCTACGTGGTGTACTCCCCCGAGGCCAAACAGCGCGTGCTTGGCGTCAAACCGCAGACCATCGAGCAGTTCAACCTGACCAGTTGCGAGGTCGCCCGGGAGATGGCGCAGGGTGCGCTGCATGAAAGCCCTGCAAACGTTGCCGTCGCGACCACAGGCATCTGCGGTCCGGACGATGTCGACGGCATACCGGCAGGAACCATCTGTTTCGCCTGGGGGTTTGTGGAAAATGGACAACAACATATCGTCAGTCGACGGCATCGCTTTCAAGGCGACAGAGAGTCGGTCCAACATCAGGCGGCGTTATATGCGCTTGAGCATATCCCCGAATTTCATCGGCGCATGACAGGCACTTAACGCGTGGCTCTGCTTATTATTGGCAGGATCTGTTCGAGGCATTCGCTGACGGACAGCTCACTGGTATCAAGACACAGGTCAGCGTCCAGAGGCTGCTCATAAGGTGAGCTGATGCCGGTAAAGTCTTTCAACTCCCCCGCTTTCGCCTTGCGATAAAGACCTTTCGGATCTCTCGACCCGCACGTCTCCAGAGGCGTGCTGACGAACACTTCCACAAAGCGGTGCCTGCCGATGATGGAACGCGCCATTTCCCGATCTTCCCGGTAAGGCGAAATGAACGAGGCAATCACAATCAGGCCAGCGTCGTTCATGAGCTGAGCGACTTCAGCGATGCGCCTGATATTTTCCGATCTGTCGGCGGGAGAAAACCCCAGATCCCGACAAAGCCCTTGCCGCACATTGTCGCCGTCCAGTGCATAGGCGAGCCTGCCCAGATCGAGCAACGTGCGCTCCAGTGCAAATGCCAGGGTCGACTTCCCGGAGCCGCTGAGCCCCGTCAGCCAAAGCGTTTGGGGCGACTGTTTCAAGAGTGCTTCGCGATCCGCGGGGCTGACCTGACTCGAATGCCAGATCAGATGCCCGGGATCATGTGGCTGCTTGTCCATGAACGCCCATTCAAGATTTCCAAACGTGTCGCGAGAATAACGTCTTTGTGCACAGGCGATCCATCGGCAACGCAATTGACCCATTCGCCTCGAACAGCAAAACGCCACCCATCGGCCTTGCGCAAAATACGCTGAATTTTCCAAACGGCCCGGCACTCTTTTTCCAATAGAACAACAGAAAGTCTCGTGCGACTGCTTCTCTCGTGACTCTCAACTGCCGAGGTACGATTTTTATGACGTCTCTTCAGCTGATGACAGGCAACACTGTCGTCAAACCCACTGCAGTGGAAGAAGAATCAAAAGCTGTTTATCAATCCTTGATGGGTGAAAACACCGACGAGTCGCGGCACGAGGCAGTCGTTTTTCTTGAGCGCTGCCTTGCGATGGCGGACCGGGAAATGTGTGAGCTGCCGCCACAGCCAGAAGCCCTCGAACACTGGATCGAACAGAACGTTGGTCAGGTCGCCGAGCAGTACGCGGCCTATCTGGAGCAGCGCCGTGCAGGCCAGCCGCGTCGTTTCTTCAAGAGCAAAGCCCATGCGATGTATTTCATCCAGCAGGTCGCGCCCACCAAACTGGTCGATGGCGCCTGGCTTTACGGGCTTCTGCCGCACTGGGCGGATTACCGTTTTCACGGACTGATTCGCACCTATCTTGAAGAGCTGGGCGACGGTGAACAGGCGCAGAACCATGTGTCGCTGTACCGCAAGCTGCTGGCAGATCTGGACTGCGACACCAACGTACCGCTACAGGACGAAGCCTATCTGCAAGGCGCAATCCAGCTGGCATTGGGGCAGTCGGGCGATGATTTTCTTCCTGAGGTAATCGGCTACAACCTGGGCTATGAACAACTGCCGTTGCACTTGCTCATTACCTCGTTCGAGCTGAATGAGTTGGGGATCGATCCTTATTACTTCACCTTGCATGTCACGATCGACAACGCCAGCACCGGGCATGCCCGCAAGGCCGCGCAGAGCGTCATGGCGCTGTTGCCGGTGGGTCAGGAGCGGGACGCGTTCTATCGTCGGGTCGCCAGCGGCTACAAGCTGAATGAGTTGGGCAACGGTTCATCGGCCGTCATCCAGTCATTCGATCTGGAGCAGGAAGTGATCGCCATGCTCGAGCGCAAACGCACCTTTGGCCAGCACATGCATTCCGATTACTGCCGTCTGGATGGCAAGACCGTCAACGAGTGGCTCGCCAGCCCCGATCAGATTCCCGAGTTCCTCAGCGTTCTGGAAAACCGTGGCTGGATCAAGCGCCATGAAGACCCGATCCATAGCCGTTTCTGGCAACTGTTCGAGGGTGTCGGCGCGCCGATGTTCGGCGTGTTCAACGGCTACGAAAAACAACTGGTGCACGACTGGATTGCCGGTGACTGGCTGGCCGACGGCAGCGCTCAGCCCAGCGCGGGCAAGCGCCTGCCCGAAGCGTTTCGCTCAAGATTCCGTAACCTGCCGGGAAGCGGCCAACCCGTTCCTGCGCAGACAAGCGATGCCGACCCGGATGTGCGCGAGCTTCATATGAAACTGGAGTCCGTGGCGGCAACCGAGAAGATGCCGGTGCTGATCGAAAGCCTGTCGCCTGCCCGTCATTCGAGCGCAGCAGGTCTGTACGCCACACGTCTGTTCGTCTCGCACATGGCCGAGCGCATGACGGGAGTTCAAGCATGAGCCTGAGTTTGCCGGACCGCACGGCACTGACCACCCTCGCTCAAAAACTCGCAGCGGGTGGTTATCGCTTTATCACACCCACGCCACTCACTCACCAGCGCGTCAATGAACGTCCTGAAAATCGCACTGCCCTTTCGCTGCGCGATGTGTTCGGATGGAGCCGGATAATTCCCGAATCCATGCTGCCGGCGTCGGAAGCTCAGGGTCTTCTGGAAGCCGGGATTCTGCAGCGAAGTGAGGACGGCCTTAAAAGCCGTGTCAGGTTTTCAAGCCTGGATGATTTGTTGCTGGTGCATTCCGCCTACCCGACACACGATGAAGATTCGGTATTTTTCGGCCCAGATACGTATCGCTTTGCCCGATCGATCAAAGGTCATCTGCAACGCACATCGCACCCGATAAAGCGTGCCGTGGACATTGGTTGTGGTACTGGCGCAGGCGCGCTGCTCATTGCACAGGCACGTCCTGATGCGCAGGTTCACGCTGTGGATATCAACCCCAGAGCGCTGCACTTCGCTCAGGTCAACGCTTCCATCGCGAGCGTTGAGAATCTGACCTGCAGCCACAGCGATATCCTCACCGGCCTTGCCGACAGCTTCGACCTGATCGTGGCCAACCCGCCCTACATGAAAGACACTCAAAAGCGTGCCTATCGCCATGGCGGAGATTCGCTGGGCGCGGACCTTTCAGTGCGCATCGTGCGTGAGTCCATCGATCGTCTCGCCCCAGGCGGTTCGCTGCTGCTCTATACCGGTGTCGCGATGACCGGCGAGCGGGATCCGTTTCTTGAAGCCGTCAAAGACGCCATTGATCATGCCGAACTCAGCTGGACCTACCGCGAGCTGGACCCGGATGTGTTCGGAGAGGAGCTGCTTGAAGATGGTTATGAAGATGCCGAGCGCATTGCAGCGGTGGAACTGCTGGTGACGCGTCGAGCCTGAACCGGACTTATCCACAGCCCGAAGGACTCTGTAAAACTCCGATATAACCACACGATGCCCGAACCCATGTTCGGGCATCGTGCGTTCAGGGCATCAAAAAGCGTGGACGAACGGTCGCATAATGTTATGTTATAACACAAGCGATTTTCCTCAAACGCAGTTTTCCTGAGCGACCCACCCGTCATGATCCGCTCCTTTTCACGGTTCAGAACCGCAGCCGCCAGCCTATGTCTGTTGGCATGTAGCAGCGCCGCTTACAGCAACGCTTCAGAACAGGTAGAACTCGCTCCGTCCACGATCAGGTCCACCGCCAATGGACAGGAGGCTGACACTCTGGATGCCGTGACCGGTGCCGGGTCACGCCTTCAGCTGACCGCCCTGCAGACCCCGGCAAGCACCAGTTCTCTTGATGGCGACGAGGTGCGCAGCCGGGGCGACGCCGATGTGCAGCAAGCCGTGGCACGCAGCCCTGGCATTACCGCTATCGGCACACCGGGCGATGGCGGCACAGCGTTGTCTGCCCGAGGTTTTACCGGACAGGGGTCGGTGATGCAGCTGTATGACGGCAGCCGCATGTACAGCGCCATGGGCACCGTCACGATGCCTGTCGACACATGGGCAATTGATCGCATCGAAGTACTGCGCGGTCCGGCTTCGGTGCTCTACGGCGAAGGCGCAACGGGTGCTGTGATCAATGTCATTCCCAAGAAACCCTTTGAAGGCGAGATCCAGAACCATCTCCGCCTGGGCTACGGTTCTTACGACAGCCATCAGGCCGCACTCGACAGCGGCGGCTCGTTGTCCGATCGGTTGAGCTATCGCCTGAACATCAATCAGCTGAACAGCAACGGCTGGGTGGATCGCGGAGATTCGGCCAGCACCTTCTTCAGCGGGGCATTGCGCTGGCAGGCCAGTGACACCTTGTCCTTTACCCTCGCCCACGACGGCGGCGAGCAGCGCCCGATGAATTATTTTGGCGTGCCAATGATCAACGGCCGCTATCACGAAGGCCTGCGGGACAAGAACTACAACATCCGGAATGACGTACAACGCTACGACGATCAGTGGACGCGGCTGACCACCGACTGGCAGATTTCCGATCAGGTGACGTCATCCAACGAGCTGTATTACCTGGCGTCGCACCGACGCTGGCAGAACGCTGAAAACTACAACTGGGATGCCGCGACACAGCAACTGTCGCGCAGTGGCTATTTCAGCATCAAACACAATCAGGAACAGGCAGGCGATCGCCAGACCTTCACCTTCAAGCACAGCCTGGCCGGCCTCGAGAGTCGGAGCGTGCTGGGCATGGACGTCAACCGGATACGCTTCAAGCTGACCAACAACTCGCCTTATGACGACGTGAACCCGGCCGGCGATCCGATTGATATCGAGAACCCCGCACCTGGCGGTTTTCAGAGCGCTTCGCCCTACGCCGAGCTGTTCAAGAGTACGACGCGGCAACTGTCGGTCTTCGGCGAAAACCGCACCCTGCTGACCGATCAGTTATCGATCATCACAGGCTTGCGACGTGACTACGTGAACATCGAGCGCAATGCGTTGCGTGACGACAGTCGCACCGAAAAAGACCTGATCGGCAACAACTGGAAAGTCGGCCTGGTCTATGCACTGACCCCGAACAGTTCGGCTTACGCGCAATACTCGACCAGCACCGATGGCGTCGGCAGCCTGGTTTCGCTCAATCCGGGCCAGCAACAATTCGATCTGGCCACCGCCCGGCAATCGGAAATCGGCTTCAAACAGGCGCTGTGGGATGAGCGTCTGGAATGGACGCTGGCCGCCTACCACATCATCAAGAAGAAACTGCTCACCGCCGATACGGGCAATCCTGACCTCACCCAACAGGTCGGACAGCAGTCTTCCAACGGACTGGAGGCGAGCCTGAAGCTGCAACTGCCGCAGGACTGGGCGCTGACCGCCAACGCAGCCTTCGTGCGTGCTCGCTACGATCAGTTCGACCAAAGCGTTGCGGGTGTGGCCGTGTCGCGTGACGGCAATACACCGGTCGATGTGCCGAAACGCACGGCCAACCTCTGGCTCGACAAACAGCTCAGCAGCGTGCTGCAGATCGGCGGCGGGCTGCGCTATGTCGACAGCCGTTACGCAGATATCGCCAACACCCGAGAATTGCCCGCCTACACCGTGGCCGACGCCAGCCTGTCGTGGAAAGCACTGCGCAATACCACGCTGGGTCTGCAGATACGCAATCTGTTCGATCGTCAGTACGCGGCCAGTCAGTACAACGAGGGCCAGCAATGGATCCTCGGAGAGCCGCGCTCCCTGTACGTCACCGCGGACCTGAGCTTCTGATGCTCACCCTGAAGAACCTGGCTTGGGCCCCGGAACAAGCGTCTGTCTGCGACCACGAACATTTCGCCCTCAAGGGCATCGACCTGCAGATCGCCGCAGGCGAATTCGTGGGGCTGATCGGTCCCAATGGAAGCGGCAAGACCAGCCTGCTGCGCTGCGCGTTCCGCTACAGCCGCCCGCACAGCGGTAACGTCACGCTGACCGACCATGACATCTGGAGCCGCAGCCCGCGCTGGTGCGCACAGCATGTCGCCGTGGTTGCGCAGGAATTTCCCGACGCATTCGGCCTGACACTGCTGGATGTCACGGCGATGGGGCGCGCACCTCATCAGGGATTTTTCGCAACAGACAGTGCCGAAGACCGTGCCATCGTGCAGCGCGCCCTGAAAGCCGTCGGGCTGGAAGGCTATGAACAGCACCGTTTCGACACCCTGTCCGGCGGCGAAAAACAGCGTTGCCTGCTGGCGCGTGCGCTGGTTCAGCAACCGCAATTGATGGTGCTGGACGAACCCACCAACCACCTCGATCCGCGTCATCAGCTCGAACTGCTGGGGCTGGTCAGACACCTCGGCGTGGCGACGCTGGCCAGCATTCACGACTTGAACCTGGCGGCGGCGTTCTGCGACCGGTTGTATGTGGTGCACCACGGCCGACTGGTTGCCCAGGGTACCCCTTGGGACGTACTGACCCCGGACCTGCTGCTCAGCGTGTTCGGCGCCAAGGCGTTGGTCGATTGTCATCCTCTGCGTGATTACCCACGCATCACCTGGATTCCCTGAAATGAAGCCGTTGTTCACGTGGCTGACCCTGTCCACACTACTGATCATCCCGCTGGTGCACGCCCAGAGCACGACCTACCCGGTTACCGTGCAGAGCTGCGACCGCTCGGTAACATTCGACGCTGCGCCGCAACGCGCGGTCAGCAACGACATCAACCTCACCAAAATGATGGTGGCGCTGAGCCTGCAATCTCACATGGTGGGCTACAGCGGCATCACCGGATGGAATAAACCCGACCCCGCGTTGCTGCACGACCTGAGCAAGCTGCCCGAACTGGCGAGCAAATACCCGTCGGTGGAAAACCTGCTCAACGCCAACGCCGATTTCTACTTCGCAGGCTGGAATTACGGTATGCGGGTCGGCGGCGACGTGACGCCGCAGAGCCTGGCAACACTGGGCATTCAGACCTACGAGCTGACCGAATCCTGTGCTCAGATCATGCCTCGCGCTGAAGCGACGCTGGATGACGTGTACAACGACTTGCTCAATCTGGGCCGTATATTCAATGTGCAGGACCGGGCACAAACCCTGGTGACTGACATGCAGAACCGGGTGAGTCGGGTCCACGAGCAACTGGCGGGACAGGTGCCTCCGCGTGTCTTTCTGTACGACAGCGGCGAAGACCGGCCCATGACCGCCGGGCGTCTGGCAATCCCGCAAGCGCTGATCAGCGCAGCGGGCGGGCGCAATGTCATGGGGGATCTCGCGGCCAGCTGGACCCACGTGAATTGGGAGTCAGTGGTGCAGAGCAATCCCGAGATCATCGTGATCGTCGACTACGGCGAAGTCAGCGCCGCACAAAAGCAGCAATTCCTGGAGCACAACCCGGCCCTGCAAGCCGTCGATGCGGTTCGCAACAGGCGCTACGTCGTATTGCCCTACGTCGCCGTCACACCGGGAATCGATAACGTCGCCGCCATCGAGACTCTGGCGGCGGCCTTTCACGACGTGGCGCGATGACCCTGTCGCAGTGGCTGACAGAACGGCGGAGCCGCTACACAGGTTTGCTGATCACCTTGACCATTGTGCTGCTGTTCTCGTGCCTGGTGTCTGTCACCTTCGGCGCAGCGCCTGTGCCGCTGGAGCAGGTCATCGGCATCCTGACCTTCAAACTGTCAGGCATCGGTGACGAGCATCACCTCTGGACGGCGGGACAGGAAACCATCGTCTGGCTGATCCGCATGCCGCGTGTGTTGCTGGGCGCTCTGGCAGGCGCAGGCCTGGCGCTCATCGGCTGCGTACTGCAAGCCGTCACCCGCAACCCGCTGGCCGATCCCCATCTGCTGGGAGCCACCTCAGGCGCCACACTCGGTGCCGTGATGGTGGTCATGCACGTCGGTGAAATCCTCGGCATGCTGACCTTGCCCCTCGCCGCGTTCGCAGGCTCGCTCGCCAGCCTGATCCTGGTGCTGTGGCTGTCCAGCCGCAACGGCCGCCTCGACAGCCAGCGCCTTCTGTTAAGCGGCGTCGCCGTATCATTCGTCATGATGGCCATAGCCAACCTGCTGTTGTTTCTGGGCGATCACCGCGCCAGCTCTTCCGTGCTGTTCTGGATGCTGGGCGGTCTTGGCCTGGCTCGCTGGGAACTGCTGACGGTTCCCCTGGTGACCGTGCTGGCAGGCTGGATATTGCTGCAGGGACTCGGCCGCGCGCTGAATGCCTTGATGGCAGGCGATCAGACCGCCGTCAGCCTGGGCCTGCAAGTGCGCAACGTCCGCCTGCTGGTATTCCTGATCGCCTCGCTCATGACCGGCGTACTCGTCGCCCTGTGTGGCTCCATCGGCTTCGTCGGCCTGATGGTGCCGCACATCGCCAGACGCCTCGTGGGCTCGGAACACCGACGGTTGCTGCCCATTGCGACGTTGTTGGGCGCGTTGCTGATGGTGTGGGTCGACGTGGTGTCGCGCACGTTGATTGCACCCGAGGATCTGCCCATCGGGATATCGACGGCGTTATTGGGCGGGCTGTTTTTTATTTTTATGATGAGGCGGGGGTGAGAGAAGAGGCCGTGCCGTAGTGCCAGCGGACAGATCTCGGCAGTTATCCAGCCAGTTGCTCTGGCTACAGCCTGTCAATCGCTCTGTCACACCCATGCTCGGCGGCTTTCTTGAGGTAGCGGATTTGAGTTGCATCACTTACGTAGAGATTGGCACGAAAGCTCTTCTCGTCGATCCAGACACCCGGACTGCTGCAAGAGCGACTTTCTTTATCGCATCGACCAGCGCCCGCAATTCAGGCGTTTTAACCTCCTGAAAAAAGTAGCTTGTGTGCCTCGTAATGCTCCGGTCGGGAGCTGACGGGCCTTGGTGCAACCTGGGTACTCCAATCGGTAGCGCAGCCCTGCTCTCAAATGACAATAACAACTGGAAGCCATTGACCGGCTACCGAAGAGCCAACAGAAATTTGTTGCGCAGATGCTTGATGCCCAGATCGCTCAGGCCACGGCTAAAGGCTTAGCAAGAGCCGTCATGTGAGATATCACCGGCTCCTGCGACAGGTTTAATGATCTGAAACCACATGATCCTACGGAATAAAGTCTGTCGGATCGAGCTCAGCAATTCCAAGGGCTAGTCAGTGGGCTAATTAGAAATAAAGTCTGTCGCAGCGCCATTTTTTGAGATTTTGAAGCCCGACCTACTAAATAAAGTCTGTCGATAACATGCAACCTATTGATTAAAAAAATTTAAAAAAAACAAATGCGCCGAGCGCGAGAACAATGACGCTATGATGGCCCAGAATGCCTCACGCCAGCCCGCCTAAAATAGCTGACGTCGCTGCTGGCCAGGTTTATAGCTCCTGATTCGACACTCCAACGCCATCAGTTCCTTAGGCGCCAAGGCAGGCGAGATCCAGGCCACTTCTTCAATCATCTGCGCCAAAAGAAGCCTTGTGTTGTTCGAGCGTGCGCTCGGCAATCATTTCATCGCGAGCTCTGCGCTCAAGAATGAACCGGAACTCCTCCGGGATCGGTAAAGGCGTACCCTGCGGGCTCATCTGGGCTCGATACATGTGCAGCAGCAGTCGTCGTTCTTGAGTCAGAAGCAAGATCTGGTCCAGCCAGTAGTCATCGCCATGCCGGACGCAAATGTCTAAAAAAGGGACAAGATATGGCACCGCGAGATCACTCAGATCGCCAATCTTTTCGCGTGAAACTGGATCTAATGATTTAAATCCTACGATTTCCGGTAGGTCACCAGTCTTCCAAACCAACGTCTCCACCCGCCCCACGCGGCGAAACTCAAATGACAGCTTCATTACCGCAATGTGTGCCTTACAAACGGCGCAGAAACGGGCTCTCAGATCTGCCTGATCTAAATCAATCATGGACCAAGAAAAAACAGGGGGCCCGACATTCACAACACTGTCTGCAGGCATGAACTCATCGAGCATTGATCCGGAACCGAACTCAATGCGCAGCCTTTTACGGGCTGGGTTAACCACGTAAGCTTCGTGCAAGGCATGACAGCAGTAGAGTTCGATTTGCAGTTTACGCTTATTCACGCTTGCAATGAAAAAGGGCAGCTCCAGAGCAAAAAGCCATTCCACCTCTTCATCTTCGTACTCGATGAACTTCACAGAGCTGGATTTGATCTGGACGTAGAAGCTGTTCGTTGCCTTAAAAAGCGTGCGGTCAAAATCTTCAAGCAACGTGGCAACCACGTCGACGCCGACGTCCTCTGTTCGGGGCACAGGCGCTACCAACGCAAGGCTTTGCAATAACAAAGTACCCAATTGCTCGGTTACGTCCCCGGAACGAAGGTTTTTTCCTCGAAGTGCTGGCATGCATGCTTCCATGATGAGATGAGTTGGCGAAGGCTGGCTGTTTTAGCGAGTATGCGTGAGAGCAGTCTCTGCCTCAAATCAAGTTTACTCCGCTTGATTCGTCTCTGGATCTGCCTAACCTAGCGCCATAGGTTAAGCAGCTCGAAGACCTAAAGGTGAGCTTGGGTCCATCCCACCGAATCTCCTTCAGCCGCTTAGCAGCCTAGGGCAATTTGCTCAGACCTTACTATAGATCTAACTCGATATCTGGGAGAGATTTGATATCGGAGTTAATCATGATCGACAGCAAAGAGCAGTACAGTCCTTCGTAAAAGCGATCTAGCGCTTCCTTCAGGCCAACGGCGTGCCTGCAGACGTCTCTATCAGCACGGTACGTGAAAAGGTGGCGAGATTCATCGCCAACAAGCAGAGCAACAGACTGGTTGCACCTCTTCAATTACCACCGCCATCACGGGCCGAGGATGATCACAAAGATACTCCAAACTGGGTCAGCCCCACTTCTTAAAATAGCCAACCTAGGGTCCGGACTATAAATTCCAAAACCGGATTGACTCACGTATTGACCCCAAGCTCTAATCCACCTCCATATCGGTAAATTCCAGTGGAGGCAGTATTTTTCTAGGCATAGGACCGGGTCAGCAATATCCCGGCAAATGGCTAAATTCGATTTCGGCCCCAAAAATATGCCCTTAAACTGCTGGATCTACATGGCTAATGTTTGACACTAAATCCGTCTCAGCTGGAACACTTTCCTCAAACTTCGATACACAATCAGATACCACGCAATCGATAAATCTGCCTCGCTGTGCGCTCTTGCTTAATCTGTCAAGTAAATTTGCGTCATCAGAAATAACAAAATTTCGTGCACGATCAAAGATCATTCGATTAAGTTTTCCCACATCCACCGTCTTGGCTTTTCGTGCTGTCGCGACTACAAATAGATCCTTTGCTAGTGGGAAAGCGAACTCTTCAAAACTGAAAAGTTTTTGATGTGACGAAAAGAGCACTGGACGGTCAGAACTTAACACGCTTAATCCTGGTTTCGTTTTAAAAAACCGCAAATTTTCTAGCTTGGACGTAAAGTCAAATGTCAGCAGTGGCAACATCAAGAATTGCGCAATTTTCAATGAGTCTGACTTGCTGGCAGTACGCTGAATAAATTTGACTCCACGACGATCATACTGCATCAATTCCTGTACCCGCGGAGTTGAACTATCATATTTCTGCAGCAAGTATGGTATGTTTTGACGAGCAAGCTCAAGGTTGCATGGGGTACGCCAAAATTGGAAAGAAATTATCAAATGTATAAAACTTAAGAAATTCTCATCTTTTTTTAGCTCTTGAAAAAAACCTGGGGTTGTAATGTGTTTGCGTATTAATTCTGAATAAAGTGCGAAGCAGCCTTCAATGTCTCGATAAAAGTGTTCAAGCATCACTGTAGATTTTCCTCGCATACGGACCGTATGCAAGTTAGTTTCATACATAATCGCAGTTGGCGATTTTGACTTTAGCTCTTCGAATTCTTTTTTATAGTGAGGTAAATCCGCGTCTTTGGAGGGTAAAAAAGCCTTTTGATAGTACACAGGTACATAGTGATGCTTTACGGGGTCATTGGCTTTCTTTTTCACGCGTTTGGTCCTTCAAGAAATTGTCTGTTGCAGGCTCATTTGCCAACAATTGTAGTACTTTATCTCGGATAGCTTAAAATCAATACGCCCCGCTGCCTTGGTTAATCGATCCTGTCAGCTCCTACCTTGTGAACCATTATCAGCACTGGATGTTTACTGATTAGTGCAAGGTCAGGCTGGCATAGGCCACTGGGTCACTTCGGCGTGAGCGCCAACACCCCACAGCCGTACGAGCAAAGGAGTATTCTGCGGTGACCAAGCAGCCCTGGTTATGGGTCTCGATCATTTGCGTCCTAGCTTCAAAAGCTTTCCAGCAAAGATCTTAAAAGGTTATAACCGGTACATAATTAAATTTAATAAACGCGCACCAGGTCTTAGCTTTTTCAGGGCTGGATAGAGGCGTGGCCGGGCGCATACCATCAAACTCAAATTCAATAATAAGCAGAGTTACGCAGATGTATATGGAGTGAGCCAAACCTCAAACCCTGAGCAGACATCAGGAATAGATATGTCTGACACCAAATATTTTATCTTGATAGCTCCGGATTCAAGATTCTTACCACTGATAACTTTTAAGTTTTTTGGGTCACCAAAGAAATTTAAAATTTTGTCAAATTTTCCACGATCAGCTCCCACTGGTAGTTTTTCTCCCTCCTCCTGTAAAATATCTAAAATCCATGAATGAAACTGGGCGGAGAAGAGAATAGTTTCTTGTAAAGGAGCCGCTTCTGTGTCTTCATCACCCGTGCTAGCTTCCCGCCCCATGGATAATATTGCAGAAACAAAATCCTTATCACTTAAATCATATAAAAACTCTACAACTACGTCCTTAGAAAGTTTAATTTTACAGCGAACCAATGCTTTCAGTGCGACAGAAAAGGAGGGATCTATTGGCGTTCCAACTCGTGCTAAGTGCGAAAGCGCCAACTCCTTAACCTCACTTGCAAACACCTCAGACAACCTGGCCAAACGAACATACGAAGTTTTAATGTTAAAGTCTCGACGCTTAATGGTACACAGCTTTTTCTTATCCCAAGAAAGTTTGCTGTACACAACTTGACCATCGACGATGTGCTTCAAAACTAACTGACCTTTGCCAAACGAGTAGGACTTTCCGAGAAGCTCTGAGAGCTCAGAACTGGTGTCCAATAACGTACCACCGACACAGACCACATCATAATCCAAAGAGCAGCGCATGAGATCACACGCCGGGGCAATGACCAATCTTAACTCACGGCTCTTATTCGCTTCTGAAACGAGTTCAAATACATCTCCCATTACTAGACTATCGCTAGCATCGTCCGCAATAGGAGCAGCGGCTATTTCCGAATAAAGCTCAAAAAGAACGCTTTGAGGAAGTAGTTTTCCGTCAATAGGGATGTATGAGTTCTGGTTAGGAATTAGAGATGCCTTTAACTCAGGAGCAGAACGCACCTTAGCGGCAAGGGCCTCAGCAACCAACCACGTTAGATAAGACTGAACTGATTCACTCTCAGCATCCAACCGCAATGACTTTAAAGCTACGAGGTCATGCAATTCCAACCTCTCGATCTCATTAGAGATTGTTTTACTAGCGAAGTTAATCGCATTATGCACTGTGTCTAGATAGCGACTGAGTTGTACAGACACAGGATATTGGTCAATACAACCCCAGATCAAACGCTGGATATATCGAGGCTCAATGTATTTTTTATCTAGCGGAATAAAAAAAGCGCTTTTGATTCCCGTTAGTTGACGAAAATCTGCGAGCCCTGATGTAGACGGAAGAGCGTGCGAAATCAAAAATACGACTTTAGGCCAATCAGCACCATCATAATTAAATTTGGAACACAAAGCATCTTTGTATTCGACGTGAAGATTATTCGCGGCAGTATCATTATCAATTTCAGCCGAGGCATAATAGTCGACAAAAGCTATGGCACACGAACTAAGGGCCTTACGCGCGTCCTCTAAAGAAGGATAGGTGTCTGGAGCAACACCAAAAAGTTCCGTAAGAATTCTTATCAGACTATCAACACGATATCTCTTATTATTATACTCCGACGCAAAATCCGCAAAGAGTGGAGATAGCAGCTCGGTGTGTTCCTCCAAAACAAAAAACTTCCACAACTCTGCTGCTTTGTTTTCTGCGACTTCAACAGCTTCACCAGGCTCAACAGAGCTTTCAAGCCCGAGCAGGGTTGCCAATAACGCTAACTTATCACCATCTTCTTCAACTAAGGAAAAAAGCGCCGTAAGCGCACTACTTGTTAGCGACTTGAAATCTGGAGGCATTAGAGAATCGTCGACGACCACCAGTGGACTGGATATGCTTTGAACTACGCGATCAAGCTGCATTCTACTTACTTCCCTGTAAATTTAATAATGAAGCCACGATGCATACCACCATCTGATGGAGCAAGTGCTAACTCAATATCATTTTCTTTTGAGAGCCGGCGAGCAATATATAGTCCTAGACCCCGACCACCCTTAGGTTTCGTTGTGTAGAACGGAGTGAAAATTTTCTCGCCAATAGTATCTGGAATTCCCGGGCCATTATCAAAAAAACTAATAATTCCTGTAGTGGATTCAGCATTTACTGTAATTTTAGGCGCTTCCATTCTGTCTAGTCTTCGAGCTAGCCAATACGCAGAGTTACTAATAAGGTTATCGAAGATTTGTAAAATCTGGCCTTTCTCCACACGCCTTGAAAAGCCCTTCCCCGAACCTACACTAATTTCAAATTCAATCCCGTGTCTCTGAAACTTTGCACTGTAAAATTCAACTATCAGCTTGATAAGCTCAGGAATATCAAAAATAGCCTTGCGTTGCCTGCCAGGTATGCTCAATTCGTCAATAACACGAACACGTTTATTCAACGTCTTAAGTAGCGCCTCCAGTGCTTCAAGTTTAACAGGGTCACCGGAAGTTTTTTTATCCTGAAGCATATCTAGAGCGGTATCTGTTGATCGTGCTAATTCATGTGCAAGTAGTTCAACCATCAGGCCAACTCCGGCAAGATGAGCGTATTGCTCCACTTCGTAATCTTTAGCTGCAAGAGCCTCTTTTGCACGCCCCCAAGCGTCCTGCACCTCATTCAGCTCGACTAAAATCCCTTGTATTGAGTTTGACTCAGCCGGGATACGTAATTTTAATGCTCGAAGGTTAGATGCAGCCGATTCGCTCGCATCAGCAATTCGTTCATCAATATCTCGTACCGTTTCTTCGTCAGCCTTCTTATTTTCTTTTTCGATGCGCTCGAGAAAGGTCCTACAATCAGATGCTATCGCATGACGTAATAATCTTTTAATAGTTTCCTTTTCCGGACAATCTCTGAAACCCTCCCGATTTGTCTGATCCTGAAGTCGGCTGTTATGCTCCGAATCTATGCGTAAATATCCAACAATTTGAGCCCGATTTAGTTTATACGCTGAACTTGCCAACGCTTTTCTATCCAGATCTAGCCAATCGTCAGCTGCAGCCCCATATGGGTACACACGAAAGCCATCTCTATAGACAAGAAGCCCGCCGCTCCAAGCTCGAACAAAATCCTGAAGCCCTCCCCTCCAAAGATCTTTTTCAGTTTTTTGCAAGCGGCCCCGGTTGAACCACCAAAATTTAGCCTCGAAATCTCCTAAAGTATCTAACGCGGCAATTAGCTCATCTGATTTTGCAAGTTTGTCGGTAGCTTTAGGCCTAGAGCGCCTGCTCGGCTGTTGACTAACGAGATCAGCTAAATGAGCACCGCTATATGTTAATACCTCTGCCTTATCGTGCAGAGAATAAAAAGTCTCTACACGAAGGCGAGCTAACTTATTATTACCTTCAACCGTGCCATCAGATTCGATGCTCCCGCTACGGAAGCTAATAATGCATGATGCATCAGAATACTTGAGACTAGAGGTTTTGAAACCGTCTATCAAAGACAAACTCTGACCTTGATAACTAATTTTAATGAACTGATTTGCATAACCAGATTTAAATGGATCAGCAAGCTTGGCTAAATCAACATTTGCCATTTCTCTTAGCTTTTCTTCACTCCAATCAGATTGAATATCTTTAATAAGAATTTCAGTTCCTGGAGATACGCTAGGATCATCTTTGACTTTTCGTGGTTCGAAGTCAAGAGCATCGGCATCCAGATTAGGATCCGCAAAAACTGGTCGCCAATCAAGTTCTAGTTCAAAAATTGAGCCTAACTGCTTTTTCTCATGGCTTGTCTTTACTCTTACGAAATGGCCAATTCGCATTGCAGCTAATCGGCCAATTCCTTTCTCTCCAAGCGGTACCTTCCCAGCGCTTCCCAGCATCTTTTCTTTTTGAAGGAACCTAGTCGGAGTCCCAATAGTTAGATAGCAGCTCGTCAGGTCACTGTCATCCATTCCGTGTCCAGAATCACGAACTTTTATGAAATTAAATTTGAAAAATGAATCGTATAGTCTATCAAGAGCCTCAGCTCTTTTGTCAAATCCGGAAATATAATCCAAAAACTCTGAGTGCAACCCGACTGATGCGGTTGGTTCCAGAGCATCAACGACATCGGATCTAAACTCTTCAACATTCCAAGGTTTCTTTAAATTCCCCCATCTTTGCCTTAATGCGCGATATGCCGAAGGTTGTAGCACCATCGAAATATCAATAGAAATCTTCTTGGAGCCTGCATCAATTCCATTCTTTATCAACTCATACAGCGCGACCGAGTCGGAACTTATTAACTCAGCACCCAGCTCAAGTAGTACTCGTGCTTTAAATGATATGGCCAAGAATTTCCCTCCTGGAAAATCTAATCTTAACTTATGCAGTCCACTACAACTGACATACCAAACAACCTTGATCGTCGTCATCGTCTGGCGTTTCTGTTGAATCAAGCTCTGAGAACACGGCAATCAGCGTGGAGTTATCCTTTCTTTGAGCCATTCGCTCGACCCTTAATGCATGGTCACGCTTAATCTGAGCCATACGCTCCGGTTGTTCAAGCTCCGCAAGACTTTCACCTTGACTCCAAGTGAAGAAGTTGCCCGTTTTTTCAAAGGGCACTTCATACTCTTTAGCCTTTTCGTACAAATCGGGGTGTGTTTCTTTTAACTTCACCCACTCAATTTTTTGCTGATAGAAGCAGAAGTAGCATCCAGAGCGGGTTCTTCCCCATTTTGTGTAGGGTGGCATCCCGACCCCAGATACTCGAAGAATCTCTTCAATATCGCGCAGGATTAGCCCGTCCTCCTGGAACGGGTACACAGCTTCGATATTTGTCTTATGGCTGATGTACCCCGTGCGATTTTCATCCGCACGGAGCCCAACATAATTGATTATCGGCTGGTCACCGCAAAAGTCCTCAAAAGGCTTAAGCTTGAGCATTTTCGTGCACCAACGACGATGATTGGAGGGAATCATCCCTCCATACATGTCATACCAGTGGTCGAAACCGAGATCAGCATTCAAACGATGCAACGGCTTCCCGAGGTAATTTTCCAGGCGCTGCAAATAGTCATAAGTCTCGGGCAGCTCTTTACCGGTATCGCTGAAGATGTACTCCATTTCGGGCACACGATCTCGCATGTAAATCGCTAACGCTGCGCTGTCCTTGCCCCCTGAAAGGCTAAGGATGTGTCTAACCCGCGGTTCGTTGCTCATCGCTTAGCTCATTCTCATCGTGTTCGGTGGAGCCCTGCTGCAATTGCAGCAACGCTTGAGCAAGGGCTGACGCGGCCAAATTCAAATTGCCGCCCACTTGCTTAGTGAGGGTCTCTAGCAGGCTATTGGCCATGATCTTGGTCTCATGATCAGAGGTCAATAGCATCGCTGCCTCTTCGCCACTGGGGAGAGTCAAAGTCACCCCGACGAAGCGTTGCGCTTGACGCTCAAACTCGCCTTTACGCATAGCGACCCTAAGCCAGCGCTTGTAGCGCCCGCATAGCTCAAGGACGGACTCCGCAAATATCGGAGCGTCACTGTCTTTCCAGATATCTAAGGGTCTATGAACTACAACACTCGCAATGGAATCCATCCACTTGTCGTCAGTCAGGGTGATGTCCGAACAGCGCATGATGAAGGCTTTAAGATCTACCTCGGCAAGAGACTGCGCGGTATCGGCGCACTCTTCCTGGAGCTGCGATCGAAGGGCCTTCAGAGGGCCTGTGATCTCAAAAGCCTGAGCCATGGAAAAGCTAACCTCGTCCTGCAACCGTCGGTATGCCATACCAAGCTCAGTGAGGCTTTTAGCCAGCAGATCGGGGAAGCTACTAGCGTCCTTCCCCTTCCCAGCCATCAACACGCGCGGCATATCAATGGCGAGCAACGAAACCGGGTCGGTTGCTCTTTTGATTACGTCGCGAAGGGCTTTGGTTTGGTTTGTAAGTCGCAGTGTCTCTTGCGAATATTGCGGGAGACGCCCGTACCAGCGGATCAGCTCCCGCGCAGCATCCAGGTAAGATGCGTTCAACCCCAACTGCACACCTACCGCTCCAAATGCCTTTGCATAATCTTTGATCAGATCTTTGCGCTCTGCTGCAATGTCGAAGCGGCGGAAGCTAAAGGTGTGAGGGCTCCTGAACATCCGTTGCTGATGATCGGAGGTCAACTCCAGTATCAGACTTCCTCGTTCGAAAATCGCGCACGACTCCTTGTTAACAAGAAGGTAAACCATGAACCACACGCTGGCCGGCCCATTTCGGACCCCTAGCGGCGGTAGTGCCAGACTTGAAATGACCTCAGCAAAAGTGACCTGCCCGTCAATCATCAGTTGCTTATCAAGCTCAGCCCAAACTTTACGTATGCCGGCAGGAGAATTACCGTCCGGTGCCGTTAACAACCAACGGCCGCCAGCCCCTTTACGATGCAGTCCAGTGGATTGAAGCAGAGAGCTGTAGAGCAATCGTTCGGGTGGGAAGTCGACGATACCTAGCAGCTCTGAATCAGCCTTTTTATCCAGCAGGTCAAATAGACGCTGCCGAGCTGCATTGATTGCAGATGAGGGCTTCTCTTTGTTGATCAATTCGTTATTGATCGCCGGAGCCGCCTCGTAAACCTTATCGAACAGCCAAGAGGCGGCTTGACTAAGGTTCATTGCTCCGCTATCGGCGATCACCTTTCCTTTATGCCAATACTGCATATCGGACGACCCTTTTGCTTGCCGGTTCAGCAATGCCAAGACCAGTCGGCTAACACGCTCACGTGCCGTGCTGAACCTCGACTCGACATAGCGCTCAGTCCAGGGATCCAAATGACTAAGCTTGACCTGGTCATGAACCATCAACCAGCGGGAGTATTCAATGAGAGCATTACGCTCATCCGGACCGACTTTGACAATTGCGGTAAGCGATAAAACGTCGTCAGTAGAGCGAGCTACCTCTTCAGCAGCACCGACTAAAGCAGACGATTCGGCGTCTGCAAATATCAGCCCCACGCTGCCATCATGGCGACCATGATTACCGATGGACTGCGCAATTCTATCCGACGTGCCTGCAGTCACTCTTACCGAGCGGATTGTTCCTGTCTGCTGATAGTGACGACTTGCAATAACGCTTCTTTCAGATAGGGCTTGTGAAACGCCATTGAACATCAGTTCATCAGCCGAGCGCTGCATCGTTTCCTCGTATAAAGCCTCGACGTTGATAGCGTGACTGACGGCAAAACCATAATCATGACTCGCAGGACGATGTACTAGGATTCTTTTGGCAGTTAGCTCACTCAAAGCTTCAGAGATAGCTCCAAGGTCTTCCCCCATAGCAAATCTAAGGAGCTCAACGGTCAACACCACATGGAGGACTTGAGCGACCAGCTCGATGACGGCAATCGACTTGAGTAATTCAAGCTGTAAAGCCGTCATCTCCGCGTCATTACGCTCTACGACAGAGCGAGCGAAATCCCAGCGTCGTTCAGCTTCAAGATCACGGAAGCGAAGCCCTACCCCTGTCGTGAGGTAGTCAAAAAGCTCGCTCATTCCATACCAAGAAGAATGGTCGACAATATTATGCTCCGCGAAGTCTCTCAGTGCTCCGGACTCATATCCACGCATGAATGCATGAAATGAACGCTCGCTCTGACCAAATCGCTTAGATATGACCGCTAAGCAAGCCAGAGCTGCTGGGTGCAATGGGTACAGGCGCTCTGCCTGAGCGAACAGCTCACTCTCACCAGTTCCGCGGAAAAAGTTGAAATCAATTGCTTGCTTGTAGATGCTCCGGGCATCTTTTTTCAGGGCAACCGACTCAGTAATGGTTCCATCCGCGCCTAGGGCATGAAGAGCGAAATGCGCATACCGTTCGACCGGCTCATCAAAAGGCACTTCATCGAAGCGTGCTGAGACCTTATGCCACTCATCGGAAAGCGTCCGACCTACACCTGTGGCATAAGCATCAAAGTGCTGGTGCAGCATTGATATGACTAGTAGACCATCGTCCGTAGGATGAGATGCGACCTCAGCGATTTGCTGCAGAGACATCAAATCGCCGGCTTCCGGATTTAGAGCTGCGTACTCGATGAATTTGCCAAGCTCGTCAATCAGCAATAGGACACCGGAACATCCAGCACCTTTGGTGATTAGAACAAAGTCATTCAGCAATCTACTCGTCGCTGCGTTAAGGGGTACGTCACGATAGGTCTGAGCTTTCGTATCCAACTGGCGCTTAAGCTCAGTAGCCAGCTTGCTTTTTGGCAGGTGCTCAAGCGCTTCGAGAATAGACTGTGCTAACGCGTCACCCAACGATACGCGCGAACCGCTTATTGCCAGTGCAAAGCGATTTTGCCCTTGTGGGAAAAGCTCAGCGACTTCTGTAGAGGCCTCAATGAGCTGTTTGTAAATTGCATGAGAGCTCTTTTGCCCTTCTAACAAACGGGCGAGCAGCAACCCTAGCGCCGACTTACCACTGCCGTAGGGCCCAATGAGTTTCCAGGCGCGTTGTGCGCTACCCGACTTCAACGCGCCGCCAATCTGGCGAAGCACTGCCAAGACAGCAGGAGTGATCAGATAACTATCGAGCGAATCTTGTGACCGCAAATCCCTAGTCAGCGAAATGGAGCGCAGGAATTTGGAGTCCAGCTCAAGGTGATCTATCAGTCGGTCAGACATTCGATTCTTCTCCCACACCCAGCAAGCAATCAGCCCAAGCGGGCGCTAAAGTTGTATCCAGAATAATTTGCTGGGTATCAGCGGTATCAATAAATCGCACAACGCCACCAAACTCATTTTCTACACCTTCTATCAAGCTACTCACTTGAAAGTTATCCAACCTGAAAACGCTACCGGGACTGAATTCACCATGAACAATCTTGGTGAGACTGAGAGAGTTGGTATTTTGACGTTCGAAGTAATCAATCAAGGAAAAAAGGAAAACTCTTGGAGATAGACCTAAGGGAGCATTTCTACCTACTAGGTAAACAGTTCTGCCGTCGTCGGCAGTGACCTCTTCAAAAAGTCCCAAATCTTGCAGTGGACACCACGAGGTATCATCACCTGCAGACTCTTCCCGCTTGTACGAATGCAGGAAAATGCTTGAATGCTGCTCAAGGGTGGAGACCGCCAGCTTTTTGTTACTAGCGGATGCCTGATTCTCGAGACCCGCGATGAGTGTCTTTCGATCAAAACGGGAATACGTTGCGCTCCCGAAGACCAAATTCCAAACTGCAATCTCCGCGTGAGATGAAATCCACCAGTGAAGCAGCCAAAGCGACTCAGGCTGTTCGAGGAAAGGGTCCCAACCATCTTTCGAAAGCAGCAAGCTTCCAATCGGACCGGATTGCAGGCCAGAAGAATCGCGGCCATCGACTATCCCGAAAGCCTCACCCCAAAATTGAATCGACTTGACCATGTTGCGGCCAATGCCCAGCGTAATCGTCGCCTGAGCTTCATCCTTCAGCGCAAGGGGGTTGCTGATAATTGCTTGGTGTAGCTTTGGCAGCCATCCGTAACGGCAAACGAAGGACTCATGTCCCGAGAAGCGCTCATCTCGTCGTTGAATGCTCGACATCAACCTTTCCTCCCTGGGGCCAATTTCTCCGAAGCAGCTTGGTCGTTGCTCTGAGCTGCTGGCTCGATAATGATGCGTTTCGTGGCGGCATCAAAGTAAATATCTACTTGGTCGCCTTCGTGTAAACCGGCATTCCTCAGCAATTGCTCGCTAAGCGAAACGCGCCCTAGCTTCTGGATCCTGCGGGTGTCAAACAAAACCTTCATCCTACTTACCCCAAGCCTCGTGGCAGGCTTTATCAATACTCGTAGGATACTTTATTGGGGGACCTAACACAGGGGGGACCGCCGCCTAAAGATGCTCATTTTCCCTGTCTTTTGTCAGTTAGACTAATCTCGTCCTCAGGCTTGGGACCATGGTCACCGATCTCTGACATGGCAGCAGGTCACGCGATCGACGCCCGTCTAATCGCCATTGCACTGTAGTGGTCTAATGATTCCGGACACTCATTTAGGCGAGAATATCGCCAGATAGAGGTGTCTGATGACCAAACAAC
>NZ_JAFFZW010000012.1 GCF_017826695.1 Pseudomonas alliivorans | reverse complement strand
CCTGGAATCCAGCCAATGATGGCCATCAACAGGTCAAACTGCGCGTCTTCCTTGCCTGCTGTCGACTCTGAGTTGTAAAGGACGATCGACGACTCGATGGTGTCATAAGCGTCGATGGCCTGGCCCAGAAAAGGGACGGCACCGAGCGCAATACCCTTGGCCAGTTCAACAGCAGCCTCCTGATAAGCGTCGCTGCGGTCTTCGCCGCCGTTTGTTCCTTCAGTGACTTCCCCGCTCATGACACTCTCCCTGCGGCTTTTTCCACCAATGCCTGTAGATCGATCTGGTCTGGGTCGAGACCGAGTTTGCGTAGGTCTTCGTTAACTTTTTCATCCGAGTTCTGGACAACGGTCACGCTTTCGCGAGTGAACGGCCTCGGATCTTCGCCGTAGTAGACCTTTGCCGGGCCTTGCGGAACATCTTCGAGCCGGGCGAAGCCGTCGTCGTCCAGCACACCTTCGCGTGTCGACCCATCGGCAAAGTCCACGCGATACAACGCGCCAGGCACTGGCTCAAGGTTGTCATAATGCAGGTTCAGCTCAAGCCAGGTCGGGTTGGCCTTAGCTTCTTTCATCAGATTCCCGGCGACATCGACAGCAGCCAGCCCAGGAATGAGCGGGGCCAGAATACCGATCCCGGTCCCGACACCCGCAGAACCTCCTGTATTGACTTTCACCTCCGCCCCGCTGATCGTCACGCCACCGGCATCGAGCTTGATGAAACTCCCGCATGCCTTGGACGTGAGCTCCATGCCCCCTTCCACCACCACCTTCTGCCCTGCGTGGTAGTGGATTTCCTGACCGGCTTCTACGAATTGCGCGGTGCCTACCTTCAGATGCTGCGTCGCACCTACGGTCAGGTGATCGTCGGCACGGGTTTCGGTCTTGCGGTCCAGATGCGTGATGCGGTGTTCTTCAACCTTGAACTGGCTGAGTACATTGGCTTCGACGGTGTCGTGCCGATCGTTGCCGATGTGGATCTTCTGGTCGTGCTCGATGTTCTCATCCCAGTCACGCTGGGCATGGATGTAGATCTGTTCGGCGCCTTTCCTGTCTTCAATACGAAACTCGTTGTAGCCCTGACCGCCCGGCGAACTGAGGGTTTTGAAGGTGCTGCGGGTCTTGTTGGCGGGCAGCTCGTAGGGCACAAGGTTTTCCTTGTGATACAGGCAGCCGGTGATCAGCGGCTGATCAGGATCGCCTTCAAGAAAGGTGACAAGTACTTCCATACCTATGCGCGGAATAGCGATTGCGCCGTAAGCGCTGCCCGCCCAGCCGTTGGCAACGCGCAGCCAGCACGTGGTGTTGCCATCCGACTGACCTTCGCGATCCCAGAAGAACTGCACTTTGACGCGGCCGTACGGATCGGTGTGGATCTCTTCACCTGCCGGGCCGGTGACGATGGCGGTCTGGCTGCTGAGCACCTTGGGTTTCGGATGTTCGAGCGCCGGACGAAAGTGGGCATCCCAGGGTGTGGCAAGAAAACGGTTGCGGTAGCCCTGGTGGAAATCATCCTTGTTGTCGGTCACGTCGCTGGTGATGTTCTCGCCGAGCACCTGCGGCTGCTTGCCTTCGTGAATAACCTCCAGCAGCAACCACAGATCGTTCCATTCGGCGCGTGGATGTTCGTTAAGAGCCAGAAAGTGGCCGCTGACCAGCGTCGGCTCGTCGCCTTTGCCTTCTGCCAGATGATAGTCGCTGCGATGGCGCTCAAGGGCTCGCGTGGTCAGTTGTTTGCCGCGGGCACGGTCGGTGAACCGCCCCGGATAATCATAATCTTCAAGGTCCGGAGCAAACTCGCTTTTAGCCGAGCTTTCGGGCAGAACGCTGGGCTTTTCAAAGTCGTAATCGCGGCGGCTGACGCGGGTGGTACGGGTTTCCAGGCGCAGATTGAAGCGCTTGATCACCGGTTGCTCGGCAGCCATGCCGGAGTCCTGTTGATAGCTCACGGGCGCCAGCTTGGGGAACACCGTCTGATCGTCTCCGAACACCAGAGTGTGTCCGCTGGCGGAGTGCTGAAAGTGAAAATGAATCCCCTCTTCTTCACAAAGCCGCTGGATGAAATGCAGGTCGGACTCATCGTACTGCACGCAGTAATCACGCTCGGGGTAAACCGCGCCGAGCTGAAAGCGATACGCATCAGCCAGGATGCCGCGAGCTTCCAGCACCTGAGCGATGATCTTTGGCACTGACAGTTGCTGGAAGATCTGCTGGTCGTGATTGTGTCGCAGGTAGGCAAGCTGAGGCACCAGACTGATGCTGTAACGGGTCAGCCTCTTGCCGGAGTCACCTTGCTCGATGCGATAGACCAGACCGTGGATGACACCCTTGCCGGTGGCACCAAAGGTCAGGCAGGCGCGCTTGTGCAGCAGTTCTTCAAGTGCAATGTCAGGTCGTGCGCTGACCAGTTCGATGTCAAAGCAATACGGCTGGTTGAGCGCTTCGCGACCGACGAAAGCAAGCACTTGAGAGTCAACGGATATGCCCTCCAGCGTGAGGGAGATATGGGTTGCGTTAGCGTCCAGCATGCCGGAATCCTGTCCATCTGAAGCCTTCGGGGACCAGAATGGTGCTGGAATACAGGCTTTATCTCAACGCAAAAATCAGCATGTGAAAAAGAAATATTGCCTATCGAGCAGTCCCTGTTGCGTAGCAAGTGTGCGTCAAGTTCAGGCGAAGTACAGATTCAAACTGTTACAAATATCCCTGCGCACTGACATGCAAGCAGCCCGGCACCGGCCTCTGCTGCATTCCACCTGCGGAGCATTCCGAGGAGGCAACATGTTCTTACGTTACGGGATATTGGTTGCGACACTGGTAGTGGCATCCGGCTGTGTCGAAGAGCGAATCGTCCATGAACGACGACCGCCGCCCCATGAGTATGTTGAAGTGATCGCGCCTCAGCCGCCTCCCGAGCGGGTGATCGAGGTGGAACCTGCACCTCGTCCGGGGTATGTCTGGTCACGCGGCTACTGGCACTGGAGTGACGGACGATATGTGCCAGTTCACGGCCATTGGGTAGCGGAGCGACCGGGCTATCGCTATGTGCACCCGCACTGGGAAAGCGCGAGTGATGGATGGCATTGGCATGCCGGAGTGTGGGTCAACTGATTGGTGGCAGATCTGACACTGAACGCTACATACCTGCAGGAACAGGATCGTGCCAATACTCTGCATTGGCACGACCCTCATCGTAGTTCAGATCTCGCCCTTCTCTTCAGTCACCGCGCCCTTTACCGGGCTGGATGAGTCGGGAATTTTGGCCGATGGGTATTTGTACGACGCATAGCGCACGACCAGGATCGCAAACGCCAGCAACAGAATGCCGCCACACAGGTAAATGATGCCCAGATCAGGCGGGTTGTGGTGCGAGACATCCGAGATCAGCAGGCGTGTCAATGCGGTGATCGCTACGTAGATCAAAAAACGCACCGGCATGTGATTGGTCTTGAAATAAATCCCCGTCATCGCGCCCAGTTCCAAGTAGATGAACAGCAGCAGAATGTCATCGACCGTGACGTTGCCCTTCTCGACCATCCCGAGAAACGCCACCACCGAAGCCCATGCCGTAATGGCACCAATGGCGAACAGTGCCAGGAAGTGAAAGCTCTCAACGCAGAGATTGCCCAGTGATTCGGCTTGTGCATGCACGCGCTGGCGCATTTTTTCTGCCCATTTGTTTCCCATGACTCTCGACCTCTGAACCTTCGTTTATAACGATCCGGACTGGATCGGATGATGCGGTTTGCGTGTGACGCGCTGTGTGGCGTGCTTTTTAAAGCAGGAACAGGGCCATAGGCTATGGTTGAGAGCGCGACGGGTTGTCGCGAGACACATCTGCGCGAGAAAAAAGATGCGTGAAGGCCACTATCCAGGCAGGGGTTGCCTGGCTTATGCTAAGCACTGTATAAAGATACAGTAATGGCTTGTTTCACACACAAGGCATGTGATGTGGCGACTGTCACGCCTGCCATTCAGGATCACTGTCTGTTGCACCATCCCGGTCAACGCGCACCGGGGCCAGCCCTTCCACACTGGATATGACGACGAGGCCAAAATGGCTGTTGAAACCCTTTACCGCAGTACCCGCGATCTGGAGACTACTTTCGTGGACCGTAAACTCGCCGATGCGCACGATCAAATGCTCGAGTTGGCCGAGCTTCTCACTAACGTCCTGGTCAAGAACGTACCGGGTCTTTCCGAGAAGCACGCAGAGGACGCGAGCATCTACATGGCGAAGAATCGTGCCGTGTTCGCTGCCGCATTCAAGAACAACGCCTCAGCCCTGAGCGAGCTGTCCGAACCTTCCGCTTCGGACGCGGACAGCTGATTCATATCAGGCTTGTACCTCAGAGTCCCGCGGCTTTTTCATCCGAGCTGGCCGCGGCTCATTTCGTTAATGCAACAGTATAGGGCGTACACACTTTGCATCTTCCGTACAACTTTGTATCAGGAATGTCGTTTGACGAACACCATATAGCCCTCTCCAGCCATCGCGTAAACGACCAACTTCCAATCCCCTGCCACACCGCCATTATAATCACGTCATTTTTATGAACTGTGGTATTCGCCCCTGTCATTAATCAGGCGTCAGGAAAATGATACCTTCAAATACCTCACTTAAAGCTGAGCGCCAACAGGCATTATAGAAGGAGTTGAAAAGTTCAATCCTTTGCTACGCACCGCCCCTCAAACCCCCTGTTTTGCTGGACGAAAGCCGCCCTAAAAAACAACAACCCCTCACTGACCGACTTTCAAAAACAAAGTTCCACGTGTTATTCCCCTTGCAAAATACTTTATAAAAAGTTTGGCATTACTAATATCATCTGCTAATAATCGTCACACATCCGGGTATCAAGGCACCGCGTTTTCTCACATTGAAGTGAACATCGAGTCATCCACTCCGATACTACCCGCCCGAAAAAATCATATACCTCGCTGGTTACTTGAGCTGCTCACAGCCCAGGTCAACTGCTGTGCGACGCCTATAGACGGGCGGGAGAAAATCAATGGCTACTCAGCACGCCAGAATGAAAATTCTGTCTATTTTCGGCACTCGTCCGGAGGCTATCAAGATGGCACCTCTGGTCAGGGCCCTTGCTGCGGAACCGGGTATCGACTCGAGAATCTGCATTACCGGACAGCACCAGAGCATGCTGCAACAGGTGCTCGACATGTTCGAGCTGAAAGCCGACTACAGCCTCGACGTGATGCGCCCCCATCAGACGCTGAACTCTCTGACCGCTGCGTTATACGCAGCCATCGATCCGATTCTGGACGAGATGAAACCCGACAAGGTGCTCGTCCACGGCGATACCACATCGGCGATGGTCGCGGCGATGTCCGCGTTTCACCGGCAGATCCCTATTGGCCACGTCGAAGCGGGCCTGCGCACCGGGGATATTCGTCAGCCCTGGCCGGAAGAGATGAACCGTCGCTGCATCGATCTGATTTCCGATCACCTGTTCACGCCGACTGCCGAGTCCCGCCGCAACGTTTTGGGCGAGCGCCTTCAGGGTGTGTCCTTCGTGACGGGCAATACCGTGATCGACGCCTTGCAGATGACCGCACAGCGCATCGACTCCAATCGTCAACTGCGCCATGCGCTCGACCGTCAGTTTTCCTTTCTGGTGCCTGAGCGAAAGGTTCTGGTGGTCACAGGTCATCGCCGCGAGAACTTTGGCGACGGCTTCCTGAACATCTGCAAGGCGCTGCATGCACTCGCCAGGCGCGACGACATACAGATCGTCTACCCCGTGCATTTGAACCCCAATGTGCTGGGACCGGTGACTGAGCACTTGGGTGACATGCCCAACGTACACCTGATCAAACCGCTGGATTACCTGTCGTTCGTGCGCCTCATGCAGCGTGCTCATGTGATTCTCACCGACTCCGGCGGAGTACAGGAAGAAGCGCCGTCGCTCGGCAAACCGGTGCTGGTGATGCGTGATGTGACCGAGCGTCCCGAAGCTGTGGCCGCAGGCACAGTGCGCCTGGTGGGCACCGAAGCCGAGGCGATCATTCAGGGCGTCGGCGCGTTGTTCGACGACGAGCAGCTCTGGCAGAGCGCGTCGCGCGCCGCCAACCCTTATGGCGATGGCAAGGCCAGCGCGCGCATCGTCGATGTGCTGATGGGTCGCCCGATCGATGAGTTTGTCGTCGAGTTGCCGCGTCGACGTCCGGATCAGATCGAGATTGCGCCGCCGTCCGTGCCTCAGCCTGAACCGCTGCATGCCATGGCTCGCTGACGCAGGCACGCATCCGCGACAACAAACCCGAACACCTTCCAAGGCACCCGGCCCAGGCCGGGTGCCCATGAAAACAGTTTCGCGGACCCGCTCCGCACCAAGACCCAACGGCCTCGAGCCTCCAAGAGATCTGCCTGATGAAATCTTCCGTTACCGTGAACACGGGCGCGTTGAACGCCCTTGCCTGCGGGATGAGCCTGCTGGCTCTGATGCCCCCCCTTGCGCTGGCTGCCGAAAGCCCGCTGACGCAGGCGATCAACCGCATCACTCAGGACGCCCGACAGGAGCGCGTGATTGAACTGCGGGAATTGGGGATCGACCGTCCGATCATCCTCAACGCCACCGACGCCCGTCGCGAGTTGTACCTGCCGGTGCCTGCCAACGTGACGCTGACAGATGCGACCCTGAATTTCGATGCCAGCTACCTGAACGGCGAAGCAGGTCGTAACACGTTGCTGCTGTCGCTGGATGGTTATCCGGTGCGGGCACTGGGCCTCAACGAAGAGCAAGGCAATGCCAGTGCGACATTGGGTGTGGACAAAGCGGCGCGGGAGACCGGATCGGTACGATTGGGCGTTGCCTGGTCTTCGGTGATCTCGAAGACGCTTTGCGAAGATCAACGCGCCATCGGCAACGTACTGCGCATCGATCCCCACACGCGCCTGACCTACAGCTATGACGCCAGTCAGTTGCAGGATGTCGGCGCGGCGTGGAATGCACTGCCCGGCAAACCCGGCCTTCTCGTCGCGCCCGGCAAACTGTCCAGCGCCAGTTACGATGCTGCCTGGCGTCTGGGTGTAGCGCTCGAACGTATCGGCAAACAGGCACGGATTCTGCCGTTCCCGGTCGTTCAGGACAGTGTGGATCTGAGCGGTCTGCGCGTGCCTGCCGAACTGAAGCAGATCCCGGCGTTTGCCAGTCTGGACGGTCAGAGCCAGTACACGTTGAAAAATCAGGCAGAAATCGGCGCCTTGCTGATGCTGGGTCAAACCCCGGCGTTGCAGGCCGATCTGGCCATTAATGACTCGCAACTGCTCAAGGCCATCGACGACTCGCTGAACGCCTTGCAGGACCAGGTGCAGGGGCTCGATGCTTCGGCAGCCAGCGCGCTGAGCCAATGGCGTGAACGTCAGGGCAGAAAAACCCAGGCCACCGACGCCGGCAGCGATGTCAGCCTGGCGACGCTTGGCAACCGCGCCCTGGTGATGATCAAACCCGACTCAGCGGTCAAAGCCATCGGTCTGTTCAGCTCGGCCTGGAACAAACTGGCGCTCACTCGCCAGTTGTCGATTGGCGAAGAAACCGCCATGCCCCTCAGTGAAGACGGTCGCGTGGCCTTGACGCGTCTGGGTGGTCGCCCGGGTACGGTAGACGTACTGGCCAAGACCGACTGGAGCGCTTCGTTCCCGCTGGGCAGCGTGGCCTACGACGGTCGCGTCCCCGTGACCGCCATGATCGATGTCGCCGCAGCGCCGGGCGCTTCGGGCACCCCGCCGGTTGCCACGCTGTTTCTCAATGACTATCTGATCGGTGCCATGCAGTTGAATGCCGATGGTCGCAAAGAACGCATTGAAGCGCGCATTCCGCAATACGCGTTGGCGGCGCAGAACACGCTGCGCGTTTCCTTCCAGCGTCAACCGGTGAGCAATCAGTGCCTGGAGACGCCGCAGGCGTTCCCGATCTCGGTCTTGCCCACCAGTCATGTGGTCATCGACAAGGTGACGCCCGGCGACGATTTCGCCGGCATGGCCGCGCGTTTTGCCGCCAGCACTCAGGTGATGGTTCCGAATACCTGGCTCGACCGTCCGGCTGACAGCCTGCCGCAGGTTATCCACGTTGCCAGCGCCTCGGGCGTGTCGCCACTGCGTGCGCAGCTCAGTGTCAGTGACGACATCAGTGTTGCAGTGGTCCCGGAAAAAGCCTTCCTGGCCTTCGACCTGCCGGTCAAAGACGGCACTGAGTCGGTCAAGGTCGGCAACGATGGCCATCTGCTGATCAACCACAAGGAACAAACGCTGCTGGACCTCAAAACGCTCAACCACATGGCATCGTTGCAGGTGGTCGAAGCTGGCAGCCAGCGCGGCATGGTCTACCGCACGCTGGGTGGTCAGGCGCCGGACTTTGCCCGTCCGCTGGTGCTGGAGCGCGGTAACGCCACATTGCTGGCTGACGGCGGTTCGCTGGTGACATTCGATACCAAGGACCCGACCGGCAGCCAGATGATCGACGACAACGAGCCCACCGGACTCGACGCGTGGCGCAAGCCTTCGCTGCTGTGGCTGATTCCCGGCGCAATCGTGGTGTTTCTTCTGCTGTTGCTGGCTGGCCGTCGCGCCCGTCGCAATCGCTCGTAACGGGACGCCCCAATGACGTCGCTTTATTGGCCGTACTGGTTGGCCCATTACTACAGCGTGCTGGAAGTCGCGACCATCGTCGTCGGCCTGATCATTCTGGTCTCAAGCATCGATGACCTGATCATCGACGTCTGGTACTGGGCCAGACGGCTGTACCGCAAATTCACCGCCGAACGCCGCTACCGGCCACTGACTGCCGAGCAGTTGATGGCCCGCGACGAACAGCCGCTGGCCATCATGGTTCCAGCGTGGCTGGAGTACGACGTTATTGCGCCGATGATCGAGAACATGGTGTCGACCCTCGACTACCAGAACTACGTCGTGTTCGTCGGCACCTACATCAACGATCAGCGCACCATCGATGAGGTGGAGCGCATGCGCCGTCGCTACAAGCAGTTGCACCGCGTTGAAGTGCCTCATGACGGCCCGACCTGCAAGGCTGACTGCCTGAACTGGGTGATCCAGGCGATCTTTCTCTACGAGAAAACCCATGCCATGCAGTTCGCCGGGACCATCCTGCATGACAGCGAAGACGTGCTGCACCCGTTGGAGCTGCGCCTGTTCAACTACCTGCTGCCGCGCAAGGACATGATCCAGTTGCCGGTCGTGTCGCTGGAACGCAACTGGTACGAATGGGTGGCCGGCACTTATATGGATGAGTTCGCCGAGTGGCACGGCAAGGATCTGGTGGTGCGTGAAAGCATGACCGATACCGTGCCGTCCGCAGGCGTGGGCACCTGTTTTTCGCGTCGCGCCTTGATGGTGCTGGCCGACGAAAACCAGAATCAGCCATTCAATACCGAAAGCCTGACCGAGGACTACGACGTCGGTGCGCGTCTGGCAAAGTACGGCATGCAGGCTATTTTCGTACGCTTCCCGGTGCAGTTTCGCGTGCTGCGCAAATCCTGGTTTCGCAAGCCGTATGAATCGACGCTGGAAATGCCGCTGTGTGTTCGCGAGTTTTTCCCGGACACCTTTCGCACCGCATTTCGCCAGAAGGCTCGCTGGACGCTGGGCATCGGCCTGCAAGGCTGGGAACAGATGGGCTGGAGCGGTTCGCTTGCCAACCGCTACTTGTTGTTTCGTGACCGCAAGGGCGTGGTGACCTCGTTTATCAGCATCATTGCCTACCTCATTCTGGTGCAGTTGGTGGCGCTGATCGTGTTGCGTGCCAGCGGGCTGTGGAATACCAGTTTCCCCACGCCGTTCGAAACCAATGGCGTCATCAAATACCTGCTGGTGGCCAACGGCATCGCGCTGCTCTGGCGCATGGTGCACCGCTTTTATTTCACGACGATTCTGTACGGCTGGCAGCACGGCCTGCTGTCACTGCCGCGCATGGTGGTCGGCAATTTCGTCAACTTCATGGCTGCGGCGCGCGCCTGGCGGATGTTTCTGGTGGGCAAGCTGCTCAATCGCAAGCTGGCCTGGGACAAGACCATGCACGACTTCCCGTCCACCGACCTGGTCGCCATTGCGCCGCGTCGGCTGGGCAGCGTGCTGCTGTCCTGGCAAGCCATCAACGATGAGAAACTGCAGACCGCGCTGGTCGAACAACAGACCCGCAAACTGCCGTTGGGCCGAATTCTGCTGAGCCACGGCTGGCTCGACGATGAAACCCTGGCCGAAGCGATTGCCTTTCAAAGCGACCTGCCTCGGGTGTTCGACATTGCGAGCAAACGCGCTGTCGATTCGACCCTCGCAGACGAGTTCTGTCTGCGCTGGCGCGCCGTACCGCTGTCCGCCGCCGTTCAGGGGCGGCAGGAAATCGCCGTTGCCAGCCCGCTCACCGAAGACGGGCTGCAACAGATCACCGAACAACTGGGCGCAGAGCCTGTGCAGTTGATCGCGCGTGAAAGCGAGATCGTCGCGCAACTGCGCCTGCTGCAGGCTGTCGGCGGTCAACCCTTGCCTGCCGCCACGCCGTTGCTGGGCGACCTGCTGATCGAGCAGGGCTTGCTGGACCGCGATGTGTTCCGCAAAGCCATGCTTGGCTACAAACCGCATATCCATGGCCGGATCGGTGATTACTTGGTGGACATCGGCGTACTGCCTCGCGACACCATCGAGCAGGCCGTGGCACGTCAGCACGACCTTTACCGAACTGACGCACGTGCGGAGAAGCCGCTATGAAGCGCCCCTTGATTCTGTCGCTGATGACGACGGGTATGAGCCTGTGCTCATCTTTCAGTCAGGCCGAAATCCTGCCGCTGCCATTGACCGGTCCGGCCTACGCCGTCGCCAACGAAGCGTACACCGCCTACAACCGCAAGGATTACGACCTGGCCATCGCCAAGGCGCGTGAAGCCTTGCGTCAGCGGGAGGATGCCGATCAGTTGCGCAAGCTGATCGCGCTGGCCGAGCGCGACAAGGAGCGACGCGATCATCCGCAGCGCTACCCTGCCGCACGGCCGAAACCCGGATATCTGGAAGGCAGTCTCGCCCTGCGCGCCTATGCCAACCGAGACTATGCGGGTTCGGCGCGGCATGCCCGCAAGGCCATCAGTCAGGCACCAAAGAGCCTCGATTACCGCATGATGCTGATCGAAGCACTGCAACGTCAGCAGCGCCTTGAAGAGGCTCAAGCGGCAATCGACGATGCCGTTCAGGCTGTCGGACCACAACCGGCGCTGGCCCGGCGTCGGCAGGCCATCGAGGAGCAGCTTGCGGCGAATACGGCTGCCCGGGGCTATGCCGCATTGGCCCGGAGCGACAACGAAACAGCGCTGAGCGAAGCGCGTGACGCCGTGCGCCGCTTCCCGCAGCAAGTGGCCTATCGAAAACTACTGGTCAGCGCACTGATTGCCGGACAGCAATACGGCGAAGCCCGGTCTGCGGCAACCGAAGCGCTGGCGCTCAATGGCAACGACGCGACCTTGCTCGTTCAGCGTGGGCAGATGCGCCAGCGGCTGGGCGATATCGCCGGAGCACGTCAGGATTTTGCCCAGGCGCTGGCTGTCGGCAATCTGCCTCTGCGTGAACAGGCTTCGCTCTATGCCGCGATGGGACAACCCAAAGAGGCCATGCAGCGAATGCAGCAGGCCCGGGACTCCGGACAGTTGCAACCGGGTGACGAAGTGCAGCTTGCCTACCTGCTCAGCCAGGCAGGCGATGATCGCGGTGCGTTGAACGAGTTCAAGCGCGTGGACCGGCAGGTCGGGCTCAAGCCAAAAGAAGTTCAGGATGCCGCCTACAGCGCAATGCGCAACTCGGATGATGCACAGGCGATTGCCTATTTCCGACGTGTGCTGGATTACCAGCAGACCGGCGACCTGCAGATGCCGGACCAAAAGGTGTTCGACACCCGTCGGGCGGTGTCGGACCTGTCCCGCGAATGGGGCGTGACCAACACCACCACTTATCGCGGTGCCAGCACTTCAAGCGGTCTGAACGGCGCACCGAGCAGCAACAGCGACAGCGACAGCGTGCAAAACAGCACGGAGGTGTTCTGGCGCCCGTTCGGCTATCGCAATGCGCGCTTCGTCGAGTTGTACGGCAGGGTGACCGATACGCTGTGGAGCAAGGAAAGCAGCGCGGACACCGGCGCGGATGCCTTGCAGGGCGCGCTCGGAGTGCGGGTCAAACCGTTCAGCAGCGTCAACGTGATCGGCGCATTGGAACGTACCTTTGCGCTCGGCAGCTCCAATATCGACGGCGACTGGCTGGTACGGCTGGGCTACGGTTCAAGTATCGGCACGGACCTTCGGGTGGATGTACCGAGCTGGTGGACATCGCAGTTGTATATGGAAGGCGGTCGTTACCTGCAGGACAAGCGCAATTACTTCAACAGTGAATGGCAGGTCGGCCGCAGCTTTCGTATGGACAGCATCAGTTCCAGGCTTGTGGTGTTCCCGCATGTGGTCGCCGCCGTGGACTACGACTCGAAGATGCGCAGCGAAGTGGATGCGCTGGGCAGCAACCGCACCTCGTCCGATAATGCAGGCGGATTGGGTGTCGGCACGGGCGTGCGCTACTGGTTCCGCGAGGACAAGTACAAGGCGCCGCAGTCGTACGTCGACGTATCCGTGCAATACCGGGAAAAAGTGTTTGGCGATGACCGCGCCCAGGGCGTGTTCGCACGCATGACATTCTCATGGTGATCGTACTGGCGCAAAATGAAGCGAGGAACAATGCTTGAAGGGTCTGATTTCGCTGTTGCAGGGAAGGCCCTTGATCAAGACCTCGCTGGTTGCTGTGCTGATCGGTGCGCTCGGCATTGTGACAGGCGAACTGCGCGAGCTGTTTGCATCCAGGGATGCACAGATCGTCGGCATTGTCTGGCAGCCGGACAATGCCACCGTGGACATAGAGGGGGACTGGGACAGGCTTGGCGCACGGGAGCTGCTGGTGCAATGGACGGCGGTGGATAACCAGGCATTCATTCCCGGCACGACGCTGCCCACCGTGCCGGTCCTGCCGGACTGGGCACGCATCGGCAAGGAGCCGTGGGCACAGGATGTGATTCTCGGCCTGGCCGGGCATTTCAGCGAAAACCTGTCTCGGGACAATATCGAGCAACTGGCGGTGCTGTCGGCGCAATTGGCCAAGGTCAAGACGCCGCTCAATGTCACCGGGTGGTATTTCCCCGCAGAAGTCGATCCGAGCTGGAGCCGCGCCAAAGAACTGCCCGCGCTGCTGGCAAAGCTGCCAAGGCCGCTGTGGATCAGCGTCTACGATGGCGCCAACATCGGCCCTGCCGCCACCGCCGACTGGCTGAAAACCTGGCTACCGGATGATATCGGGGTGTTCTTTCAGGACGGCGTGGGTGTCTACGCCCGCACCGCGCCGGTCGCCCGCACCTATGCCGATGCCTTGCGCACCCGGCTGGGCAAGAACCGCGTCAGAATCATCGTCGAAGCGTTTCGCCCGAAAGTCGGCGGCGGCTTTCGCTCGGCGACGGTTGCCGAGTTGAAACCGCAGCTCGCCGCCTATGACGGCTATCCCTTGTACCTGTTCGACGGCCCGCACTACGTAACGCCTGCGCTGGTCAAAGCGCTGAAGAAATAGCCTCCCGTTGCTCCACTCTCGTCTCCGATGAACGAATCCGGACCGAGGGAGCATCACTCATTCAACAAACGCTCAGCCAGCGCAGCGGCGATGCGTGCCGGTGAACGTTTTTCCGCCTGCGAGTGAGCGAAGACTTCGGTCAGTCGCACCCCGATCCGGGAAAGATGACGATCAATCGTGCCCTGCTCTTCGCCACGGTGCTTCAGCGCGACATAGATCAACCCGCCCGAATTGATGACGTAGTCCGGTGCATAAAGAATTCCCCGTGCCTCCAGCTGGTCACCCACCTGAAGGCTGGTCAACTGGTTGTTCGCCGCGCCCGCGACTGCCGCGCAACGCAACTGCGCAACGCTCTTGCAGTTCAATACGTGGCCCAGACCGCAAGGCGCGAGAATGTCGCACGGCGTACTCAGCAGCGCTTCGCATGCAATGGGGTGCGCCTCGAATTGCGTCATTGCCCGTTGCACTTTGTCGCTGTCCAGATCGCTCACCAGTAGCTCGGCTCCAGCGGCATGCAGCAGCGCGGCCAACGGGTAGCCCACATGGCCCAACCCTTGAATCGCAACGCGTAACCCCTCGAGGTTGTCGCTGCCCAGACGCGCCATGGCCGTGGCCCGAATACCGGTGAACATGCCCATCGCTGTGCTGATCGACGGGTCCCCTGCCTCACTGGTGCTGGTGACATGCCGGGTGCTGAGCGCCACACAATCCATGTCGACGCTGGACGTGCCGCTGTCGACAGCGGTGATGTAACGACCCTGGAGGCTTTCGACAAAGCGCCCGAAAGCCTCGAACAGGACTGACCGGTCCACGCGTTGCGCGGCTCGCATGATGACCGCCTTGCCCCCACCCAGCGGCAGGCCGGCAAGAGCCGACTTGTAGCTCATGCTTCTCGCCAATTGAATGGCATCCTCTACCGCGCTCTCTTCATCTGGATAGGTCAGGTAGCGACATCCGCCCAGCGCAGGCCCCAGACGGCTGCTGTGAATGGCGATGACGGCTTTCAATCCTGCATCAGGATCGCACACCAGATGCAGCGACTCGGCACGTGACTCTTGCATGAGAGCGAACATGCAGTGTGCTCCCCTTCTTATGTCAGGCGAGTATAGGCGCTGGCCCGGGAAAACAATCGACCGCTCAGGCAGATACAAGCGGTGCTGGACGAAATACGTCGGCAGGGCTAAAAGGAATCATAACAGCACGCTTTTACCGAACCTGTCAGCACGGAGGGGTCGATGACTCCACGTCAGCATTGCCTGGACTGCCTGCAACGCACACCGCCTTCGGTCTTCGACGCCGCGTTGTGGGTGTCGACCGAACATGACGCGCATTTCCCACGCCATGAACTCCTGGCCGAAATCGATCTCTTGCAGCATCGGATTGGCGCGGCACTTCCAGTGGCCCCGTCTTCGGAGCTGGCTCAGTTACTGCTGCGCCAGCTCAGCGCACTGGGCTTCCAGCAGGATGACTGGAACCCGCCCAGGCCCGACTCGGCGTTGCTGCACAAAGTGGTGCAACGCCGTCGCGGTCAGCCACTGGGCCTGGCGCTGGTGGCCATGGAGATTGCACGGCGGCTGGATATCGCGCTGGAGGGCGTCAACTTCCCCGGACACTTCCTGCTGCGTGTTCCGGGCGCGGATCACCTGCTCGATCCCTGTGGCGGTCGCAGGCTGTATCCCAAAGACTGCCGCGAGCTGCTGGTGCGGCAGTTCGGCCCCACCATGCAATTGCAGGCTGTGCACATGACGCGGGCCACGCCTGTGAACATCATGCAACGGCTGTCGCGCAACCTCAGGCATTTGCACATCATCAATGATGACCTGATCGCAGCCCTCAGGGATGCTGACCGGATCGTCGAACTGGGCCAGGCCACCAGCAGCGATCACATGGCCCGCGCCAGCCTTTATCAGTCACTGGAGTGTCCGCAGGCCGAGCGCTTCGATCTGCAGCATGCGTTGCTGCTCAGTGAAGACCCGATACAGCGACTCAAGCTCGCCGAACGCTTGAGCCAGTTGCCCTCTCACCGTAGCGTGCACTGACTGACAGACGCCGAGGCCGGGTATTGTTACCGCCCAGGTAACGCTGCATATCCTGTCCGAGGATGTTTCAAACGCTCCAGGGACGCTAACCTTATCGCCCTTGAAGACGTTGTTTTTCAGCTCCCCTGAATCAACTTCCATTAACCGCCGCACAGTTCGCTGTGCGGCGGTTTTTTTTCGTTCTTCAATCACGACGCGCTGTCACGCCTTTGTATAAGACCTGCTCTTCCTGGCCTCCTCTTATTCCCGCACCATGGGCTTGCGCACCTCCGGACTGTCACCTGACTGGGCAAATGCAGCGAGGTTTTTCAGGATATGAATGGTTCGAGTGTAATCCGGCAATAGCAGTTTGGCGTAGGGATCTCCCCATGCCGACTTCTCTTTCATATCCAGAATACGACTGGCGAAGAAGTCCAGTGCATTGATTTCCCTGTCCGGGTTAAGCACATTACCTTTTTTGTCAAACTCGTCACCGGCGCGGCTCATGAGTTCGGCTGTATGATTATCGATGAAGCCAGCCTTGAACAGCACCTTTCCCGCTCTGGCAAGGTCATTGGGCGTGATCTGCTCCGGGTTGAAGTCCTTGAACATCGGCTTCATCTTGCGCTTTTCCATCGCTAACGAATTGAGCGCAAGTGCATTTTCCCCGACCTCTCGCAGCACCTGACTGATCTGAATTCTGGGCGCCTTGATAGTTGCCCGCGCTGCGGGCGTTTTAACGGTGACAGGTGGAAAATCACCCGATATTAATCCAACCATGGAAGACTCCGATATGAATACGTTCAACGGTCATATCGGAGCAAAAAGGTGTTAGTTGATAGAAGACCAGAAATCAGTACCAAACTTACAACGGCATCGGAAAGAGCTTACATGAAGGGGTAATCAAGCCTTCAATTACACGCTGCACACCTATAGATCATCAATATTTGAACACATAAAAACAAGCATCACACCGGCCGAGAAATAACCCTACCCGGCTGGTGGTCATGCTGAAACCGGCGTTACTGCACAAACTTCTGTAGATTGGCCATCATCTCTTTCAACGCTTCGATGTTATCCGCCGGATGCGCCGCGCCCTCGAAATCACCGATGGCTTGCCAGTGCCCGGCGACATCCTCCGGACTGAAGCCTGCATGGGGATCGAAACAGGCACCCAGGCTGCGCTCCCAGCGAACCTTGCCGATCCAGCCGCCACCCACTTCGAACAGGCTGCCGCTTTCCTGGCAACGATCACTGCCCAGATACACCACCAGCGGGCTGACCAGCTCCGGCTTGAGCAGCTCGAATACGTTGGCCGGTATCAGGCCCTCGGTCATCCGCGTGCCACCCGTTGGTGCGATGGCGTTGACGAAGATACCGTTCTTGCGGCCCTCCAAAGCAAGCGTGCGGGTCAAGCCGTACAACCCGAGCTTGGCCATCGCGTAATTCGACTGTCCAAAGTTGCCGTAGATGCCCGATGTCGAGGAAGTAAAGATCACCCGACCGAAATTCTGCTCGCGCAGATGCGGCCATGCGGCATGCGTGACTTTGTAGGCCCCTTCCACATGAACCCGGTAAACCAGATCCCAGTCGGCATCCTCCATTTTGGCGAAGGACTTGTCGCGCAGAATACCGGCATTGTTGACTACCACGTCGATGCGGCCGAAAGCATCGAGGGCGTGTTGCACGATGTGGCCACCGTCGGTCACCGAGTCGTGATTGGCTACCGCCGTACCGCCCGCTTCGCGAATCTCGGCCACTACGCGATCGGCAGCCGAGGCGTTGGCACCCTCGCCGTGCGCCGATCCGCCCAGATCATTGACGACCACCCGCGCGCCGTGTTTCGCGAACAGCAGCGCGTGAGCCCGCCCAAGCCCTCCGCCGGCTCCTGTCACGATGACCACCTTGTCTTCAAAAAGCACGGATTCGCTCATTGCTGGCTCCACTGTCAGAGGGACGTAATCCACTGAGTGTTGACCACCGGGACGACGCCCACAATAAACACCGCCGCTGCTGAATGGTGCTCAATAACGCAACGGGATGGGTTCAGCCCAGACGCGTGATGAAATCTGCCAGCCAGGGTTCAGCGTCGCTCTCGGGCGTGACGCTTTCGCTGGCATCCAGGTGCAGCATGGCCTGCACTTCGCTGACACCCAGCTCGGCAAACAACTCACGCAGTTGCTCACCGCCTGCGCAGAACGTATCACCGTAACTGGCGTCGCCCAGGCCAATGACACCGCCGGGCAGGCCACGCAACGCAGCAGGCAACTGGTCACGCAACTGCGAGTAGATCGGCATGATGTTGTCGGGCAGTTCTCCCATGCCGGTGGTCGACGTCACGGCCAACAGAGCCTGCGGCTCGAAGGCCAACAGCTCAGGCAGGGTCATGCGAGGGTTGAGCAGGGTCTCGTGACCGGCAGCGCGCAGCAGCCCGCCTGCATGCCGGGCCACTTCTTCGGCCGATCCGTAGACCGAACCGCACACAATCGCGATTCTCATGACGCGTCCTCTGGCAGTTTGAAAAAGGGCGACAGTATGCCCCAGTGGCCTTTGGCATTTCAGCCCCGACGAAGGACACGGCTCGCGCTGAAGCGACGACAGGCCCTAGAATGCAACGGTGAAATCTGCTCGGGATTGCCAAGTGATGATCAACGCAAAATTGCTGCAAATGGTCATAGATGCATCAACCGACGGTATTGTCGTGGCCGAACAGGAAGGTGACGACAACATCCTCATCTATGCCAATAAAGGCTTTGCCGCCCTGACCGGCTACAGCGTGGAGGAAGTGCTGTATCAGGATTGCCGGTTTCTACAGGCCACCGACCGTCAGCAGGAAGCACTTGAGGCAATTCAGAAAGCCATACGTAGCGGCCAGGCGTGCCGACAGAGACTTCGCAATTACCGCAAGGATGGCACCACGTTCTGGAATGAGCTGTCGATCACGCCCGTGCGCAACGAAGCCAACCGCTTGATGTATTTCATCGGTATTCAGAAAGATGTCACCGTTCAGGTCCAGAATGAGCAACGGATCAAAGAACTTGTGGACCAGTTGGCAGAGGCCAAGGCAGAAATTGAAGCACTGAAATCGAAAAATAGCTGAAAATACGACGAACGGCAGGAACGCTGTGCGGATCAAAAGGTCTTTTTCATCAATTACCGGTTAGCTCGAGTCCTGTCATGCAACCTGATTCCCTACTGACGCAAGCTGAGCTGGATTTTATCCAGAGCATGCAGCGCAATCCCAAACTGAACGTGCGTGACAGCACGCGCAGTCTGTTGGTCAATGGCGGCGTACAGATCCAGGATTTGCTGACCCGGCTTGCAGCTCACGAGCAGGTCACAATCCACGCCCAGTTCGAAAATCAGCAGATGAATTTCCCGCTGCATCTGGTCGAGGACGAATTCCACGCCCTGCACCTTGAACTGGGTGCGCCCAGCATTTTCGAGGAAGGTCCGCAGATTCGTCCCTGGCGTCTGGTTCTTCAGGAGCCTGTGCCACTGGAGACTGAAAAAGGCTCGCTGACGTCACTGTGGGTTCACGAACTCTCGTTCAAGGGTGTTCTGCTCGAGAGCAGAAAGCAGGGCAAGCTGCCCAAGCACTTTGCTGCCTGGTTCAATCCGGTGGGACAGGCGCCGATCGCCATGCGCGGCAAGCTTGAACGACTGAAGGAGGACAATCTGGGGGCGTACCGTCTGAGCCAGCACAGCAAGGAAGATTCGGAGCGCCTGCGTCAATATATCCTGCAGGAACATCGGCGCATGCACCCCTCCCTGCACAAGTGACGCTTCGTGCGTGACCGGACAAGCTGCCTGCGCCTCAGCTATCCATCTGCCCTGCCAGAAACTGCTTGAGTAACCGGTTCATGGAGCGACCATCACTGCCAAGGCAGGCGATGGGAGATCCGGCGAGCCTTTCCTGAACAAAATGCGACACTTCTCCGGCCAGTAGCAACGGACATTCAAGCGTCAACGCGAGTCTGCCAAGACGCTTTGGCAAATCGGCGGCGGGTGAAGCGTTGGAAAACAGCACCAGCGCCAACGGCTCGACCCGTTCGCAGACCAGACTCAGTTCTTCAAAAGGCTGACCGATGGCCAGCACTCTTATGGTCACCTCTGTATTTCCCATGAGCAATCCTGCAACCAACAATTCAAGCTCTCGATCCACAGAGGACAGAGCAGCCAGCAGCACCTCTCCCTTTCCAGGATCGTTGGCCAGTTGCAGGCGCTGCAGCACTCTGCCGCGCAGGAACGTATCGAAGAACAACCCTTCACTGGTATGCCCAAACGCGTTCTGATTCAGCATCACCTCTCGCCACAGCGGCATCAGGATGTCTTCGAACACCACCACGAGTGGGCAGGTTGAGAAAATCTGCCCGTAGAGTTGCTCCAGGCGCCGCTCGTCGAACATGCCAATCGCCTGCCTCAATTGAGTCTGCCATTGAATCCAGTCCGCCCGGGACAGCGGGCTTTCCGGCGTTGACGACTGACTGCGAGTGCTCTCGCTGCGGGCCAGGATCTTGCCGATCTTGCTGACAGCCACGCCCCGCTCTATCCAGTCGAGAATGCTGCGTACGGTCTCAATGTCGGACTGCGAGTACAGACGGTGCCCACTTTCGGTACGCGTCGGCTGAATCAGGCCATACCGACGCTCCCACGCGCGCAACGTGACCGGGTTGACGCCGGTCAGACGGGCGACCTCGCGAATCGGATAGAGCTCTTGCTGCCTGAAATCCTGGTCGGGATCCTTCCGGACAAGGTGGGGGTCAATGGATTGGGTCATGCCGGGTGATCACTTTTTATTTGCGACGCATTGTAAACAGCGCCGTCGAACGGGCTATAGCTCCGGGCGTCTGAAATTGAGGCCCGTAAGCGACTACAAAGTTCTACTTGTTTTAAACGGTTTCAGGAATAATCCTTGCTTGCTTCTGAGTGAAGCTGACGCGGCCCACCACCCCGGCGCCGCGCCATGTGACCTCCCTACCCGGGAATCTCACGCCTCTACCGGAGATACACAATGTCTACCTCACCCGTCACCTTGATGGTTGCACGCCGTGTCGCCCATGGCCGCTATCAGGAAATGATGGCCTGGCTGCACGAAGGCGAACAACTGGCCACTGACTTTCCCGGCTACCTGGGTTCCGGCGTGCTCGCTCCTCCGCCCGGCGATGACGAATTCCAGATCATTTTCCGCTTTACCGACGAACAGACCATGCACGCCTGGGAGCATTCTGCGTCCCGACGCTCCTGGCTGGTGCGTGGCAGCGGCTTGTTTGCCCAGCCTTCCGAACATCGTGTAAGCGGCATAGACGGCTGGTTCGGCGCTGCCGATCAACGCCCTCCGCGTTGGAAACAGGCGGTCGCCATCTGGCTGGCATTCTTCCCGGTTTCACTGATTTTCAATTTCCTGCTGGGTCCGCTGCTCAATCATCTCGACCTGCTGCCACGCATCATGATCAGCACTGCAATCCTTACACCGTTGATGGTCTATCTGTTCATACCGCTGTCCACACGTCTGCTGGCACCCTGGCTGCAAAGTTCACCGCCGGCAGCGTCGCGCCGAACCCACTCCGCGTAGCGTCAATAATACGCACCAAGACCTGTACAGAATTAACGAACTGGTACAGGTCTTGATCAAGAAAGGTCTCCCTGCCCTCCAGGCATTCTTCGCCACTCAGACGGCTCCGTGCGCCCGCGCACCCTGTTTTCATGACACTCAGGGTTGTACAAAAAAATTCTCTGGTATAACTTTGGTCGCAGTCTGGTCAACATTTGAAACACGCCACTCTCCAGAGTGATTTGCCGACTGCCCTCCCACCGAACAGATACGTGAACTGCCGATGGAATTTTCTTCTGCACCGATCCTGATCACCGGCGCCAGTCAGCGAGTGGGCCTGCATTGTGCGCAGCGCCTGCTGGAGCAAGGACAACCGGTCATCATCAGCTACCGCAGTGAACGGCCGGGCATTGATGAATTGCGCCGGGCTGGAGCTATAACGCTGAAGGGCGATTTCTCCAGCGAGGCAGGCATCCTGGCATTCGTTGCAGAGCTGAAAGACCGCACCGACAGTTTGCGAGCCATCGTGCATAACGCCTCCGAGTGGCTCGCTGAAACACCCGGCGATGAAGCCGGGCAATTTACCCGCATGTTCAGCGTACACATGCTTGCGCCCTACCTGATCAACCTGCACTGCGCGCCGTTGCTGCACGCCAGCGAGGTGGCCGACATCGTTCACATCAGCGATGACGTCACTCGCAAGGGCAGCAGCAAGCACATCGCGTATTGCGCCAGCAAGGCAGGCCTGGAAAGCCTGACCCTGTCGTTTGCCGCACGGTTTGCACCGCGCATCAAGGTCAACGGCATTGCTCCGGCATTGCTGATGTTTCAACCCACGGACGACGCAGCGTACCGCGCCAACGTCCTCGCCAAATCGGCGCTGGGCATAGAGCCGGGTGCAGAAGTGATCTACCAGAGCCTGCGTTATCTTCTGGACTCCACTTATGTCACCGGCACCACACTGACCGTAAACGGTGGACGGCACGTCAAGTAGGCCGCCCCGAGGATCAATCTGATGAGCTTATCCCTGCCACAGCATTATCGAGACATTCTGGTCGGCCTCGGTGAAGACCCGGAACGCGAAGGCCTTCTGGATACTCCCAAGCGTGCCGCCAAGGCGATGCAGTATCTGTGTCATGGTTATACGCAGAGCGTTGAAGAGATCGTCAACGGCGCCCTGTTCGCGTCCGACAACGACGAGATGGTCATCGTCCAGAACATCGAGCTTTATTCGCTGTGCGAGCACCACCTGCTGCCCTTCATCGGCAAGGCACATGTCGCGTACATTCCGACCGGCAAGGTACTGGGTCTGTCGAAGATCGCCCGCATCGTCGACATGTTCGCCCGACGCCTGCAGATTCAGGAAAACCTGACCCGCCAGATCGCCGAAGCGATTCAGGAAGTGACCGGTGCATCCGGTGTTGCGGTCGTGATCGAAGCCAAACACATGTGCATGATGATGCGCGGCGTGGAGAAACAGAACTCGACCATGAACACGTCGGTGATGCTGGGTTCATTCCGCGAGTCCAGCACCACGCGCATGGAGTTTCTGCAATTGATCGGAAGGAGCAAACAGTAATGGCCCGACTGGAACCCGGCACCGCGCGCATTCGCGTCAAGGACTTGCGCCTGCGCACGTTCATCGGTATCAATGAAGACGAGATCCTCAACAAGCAGGACGTGCTGATCAACCTGACGATTCTGTACGTGGCTCAGGAAGCGGTGCGCGACAACGATATCGAGCACGCGCTCAACTACCGCACCATCACCAAGGCGATCATTCAGCACGTCGAAGGCAATCGCTTCGCGCTACTTGAGCGGCTGACCCAGGAAGTGCTGGACTTGGTCATGAGCCATGAGGCGGTGACGTACGCCGAAGTGGAAGTCGACAAGCCACATGCGCTGCGTTTTGCCGAGTCAGTCTCGATCACGCTCGCCGGTCAACGCTGAAACTCTTATCATGACGCGACTTTACTGACTGAAAAGAGCCCGTCATGACCGAGCAAGAACGCCTCGAACTGGAAGCCGCCGCCTTTCGCCGACTGGTCGCGCATCTGGACAGCCGCAAGGATGTCCAGAACATCGACCTGATGAACCTGTCCGGCTTCTGCCGCAACTGCCTGTCCAAGTGGTACAAGGCTGCGGCCGACGAGAAACACATCGACATCAGCCTCGATGACGCCCGCGAAGTGGTTTATGGCATGCCGTACAGCGAGTGGAAAGCCCAGTACCAGAAAGAAGCCAGCGCCGAGCAACAGGCGGCCTTCGCCAAGGAACCCAAGCATGACTGACCTTGACTCCCTGCGTACCCGCCTGCGCAGCGGCGAACACGCGTTTGCCGACACCCTCGCCTTCATCGCCGACACCTACGACTACCAGCCACAGGCGTTCCGTAACGGAGATGTCGACAACGCTGCCGGTCAGAATGAAGGCTCGTGCAAAACCCTGGGCATGGTCCTGCTGGAAGGTCTGAGCGACGAAGAAGCGTTACTGGCATTCGGCGAACACTACCGTTCGGTACTCGCAACACCCGAGGGCAGCGACCACGGCAACATTCGCGCCCTGATCAAGCATGGCCTGGCAGGTGTGAAGTTCGAAGGTGAACCGTTGAAACGTAAAGGCTGAAACAGCTACGCCCTACAAAAAAACCGGCACAAGGCCGGTTTTTTTACACCTGAAAAACGCACTCAGAACGAGGCGTTTGCCAGGCCGTCCAGATAACGCTCAACGTCCAGTGCAGCCATGCAGCCTGCGCCGGCCGAGGTGATTGCCTGACGGTAAACGTGGTCTGCCACGTCGCCCGCAGCGAACACACCTTCGACACTGGTGGCAGTCGCGTTGCCTTCACGGCCACCCTGCACAACCATGTAGCCGTCTTTCAATGCCAACTGGCCGTCGAACAGCGAGGTGTTAGGCGTATGGCCAATGGCGATGAACACGCCGTCGACTTTCAGCTCGTCGCTGGTGCCGTCGTTGTTTTTAAGGCGGGCACCGGTCACGCCCATATTGTCGCCCAGGACCTCATCCAGCGTGGCGTTGAGCTTGAGCTCGATCTTGCCTTCAGCGACACGCGCATGCAGCTTGTCGATCAGGATCTTCTCGGCGCGGAAGGTCTCGCGACGGTGAACCAGCGTCACCTTGCTCGCGATGTTGGCCAGGTACAGCGCCTCTTCAACGGCCGTGTTGCCACCACCGACCACTGCCACCTCACGATTGCGATAGAAGAAGCCGTCGCAAGTCGCGCAGGCAGAAACGCCCTTGCCCATGAACGCTTCTTCCGATGGCAGGCCCAGGTAACGCGCGCTGGCACCGGTTGCGATGATCAACGCGTCGCAGGTGTAGGTTGCGCTGTCGCCCTGCAGGCTGAATGGCTTGCCCGCCAGATCGACCGAGTTGATGTGATCGAACACGATCTCGGTCTCGAAACGCTCGGCGTGCTCGCGCATACGCTCCATCAGTACCGGACCAGTCAGGCCATGGGGGTCGCCCGGCCAGTTATCGACTTCAGTGGTCGTGGTCAGCTGACCGCCAGCCTGCATGCCGGTGATGAGCAGCGGCTTGAGGTTGGCACGTGCGGCGTACACCGCAGCGCTGTAACCGGCAGGGCCGGAACCGAGAATGATCACTCGGGAATGACGTACGTCTGACATGACACACTCCTATCGACCGACCGTTTACGCCGCGGTCGGAACGGCTGGATAAGTAAGGATGGCTGAGAAATCCGAGACCGCTCAGCCATCCTGAAAATTCTGCTGCGCCGATCCGACCGTCAGCCGGATCGGCACAATCAGTTAGAGGCTCGTGGCGTTGGATGCCAGATAGTCGGCAACGCCCTGGGCATCCGCCTTCATCCCTTTCTGGCCGGGACGCCAGCCTGCCGGGCAGACTTCGCCGTGCTCTTCAGTGAACTGCAGCGCTTCGACCAGACGCACCATGTCGTCCACGTCACGGCCCAGCGGCAGGTTATTCACCACCTGGTGTTGAACGACGCCCGCCTTGTCGATCAGGAACGAGGCACGCAGTGCAACACCGTCATCGTGCTCAATGCCGTAGGCGCGAGTGATCTCGTGTTTGACGTCGGCCACCATGGTGAACTCGACTTCGCCGATGCCGCCTTTTTCCACCGGGGTGCTGCGCCACGCGAAGTGAGTGAATTGCGAATCGATGGAAACGCCAACCACTTCAACACCCAGCTCGCGGAATTTGGCGATGCGGTTGTTGTGGGCAATGATTTCCGAAGGGCAGACAAACGTGAAGTCCAGCGGCCAGAAGAACAAGACCACGTATTTGCCGCGCAGCGAGGACAGCTTGAAGCTATCGACGATGGAACCGTCACCCAATACTGCTGCTGCGTCGAAATCCGGGGCTAGCTTGTTTACCAGTACGCTCATTGATTACTCCATGAAAATTGAAAGGACAGGTCCTGAAATTGCTGACAAGCCTATCGGGGTGGGAAAGAGTAAGGAAATATCGTTTCACAATCCACCTCATAGGTCACTTCTATAGAACGCCCACCACGTGCCCACACTGTTTATAAGGCTGTTGCCAGACGACTCCATCCATCGATCGCGGTTGGGATGGCGAGTCATAAGGTGCTGGCCAGAAACCCTTGCAAGCGGCTCTTTCACGGCCACCTCAAAGCCGGTAAGGTCACGCCTTTCAAGCTTCCGGAGGCTGCCATGCCTGCTCCCGCCCTCACCGGCCCGCAATACCTCAGCGAAGGCCTGAAACTGGTTCTGAGCCCTGGACTGCGCCTGTTCGTTCTACTGCCGCTAAGCATCAATCTGGTGCTGTTTTGTGGTGTGATCTATCTGGCGATACATCAGTTCGAACTCTGGGTCGACGCGTTCATGCCAACGCTTCCCCACTGGCTGAGCTTTCTCAGTTACATCCTGTGGCCACTGTTCGTCGCGCTGGTGCTATTGATGGTGTTCTTCACCTTCACCATGGTCGCCAACATCATCGCTGCACCGTTCAACGGCTTTCTGTCGGAGAAGGTCGAGGCCGTGGTGCGCGGCGTGGATGACTCTCCGGCGTTCAGTTGGACCGAACTGGTTGCCATGGTGCCGCGCACCCTGGCCCGCGAGGCCCGCAAGCTGGGCTACATGTTGCCACGTATGCTGGGGCTGTTTGTCCTGTCCTTCATCCCGGTCGTCAACATCATTGCCGCGCCGCTGTGGCTGCTGTTCGGGGTGTGGATGATGGCGATCCAGTACATCGACTACCCCGCCGACAACCACAAACTGGGCTGGAACGAAATGCTGGCCTGGCTCAAGAGCAAGCGTTGGCAGAGCCTGAGCTTCGGCGGGATCGTGTACGTTGCGCTGCTGATTCCGGTGGTCAACATCCTGATGATGCCCGCAGCGGTGGCAGGTGCGACGTTATTCTGGGTGCGCGAGCGCGGTGCTGACGCGTTGCCGACATCCGTGGCCCGGACCTGATACTCAGGCGCAGATGCCGGGCGTCCTGCCCGGCAGATAACTGAAGACGACAACTATGCATGACACTTCACTGCCGCTCTGGCGGTTTAATAAGGCCTCACCCCATCCATTCATGTGAAGCCATACTCTGGAAAGCATGACGCACATGAACTTAACAAGGACGTTAAATCATGAATACCCAAAACCACCCGAATGTCATCGCGAAGCAAAACAACGCCGAGGAAATCAAGGAAATGATCCGGGCGTTTCTGGTCAATGAACTGGCCGAATGGTCGGTCGACCCGGAAAAACTGTACATCAATGCCATTAACAATCAGGAAGAGCGGCTGGTGATTTTCTCCAAATCCATCAGCCAGGAAGCCTGGGACTGCGTCTATGAAAATGATGCGGGCTTCGTCCTTTCGCCCAGTGTCGGCCTTTTCAGCGAAGCATATTCCTTCGCCGAAGAACACCGCGTTGCCGAACCTGACCTGGAAACGGTCTACCGACTGATCGAACAACTGGTCGCTGACCTGGGTTAACGATTCTGCTTCCTGACCACAGGATTTTCCGCTGCCAAAGGACCCTGCCGGACACAGTCCAGGACTTGCCCGGCAGAGTGTTTCAAACAAGGTGTACTGTTACGAATTCGGCGGTGAACCTACCGTGTGATAGCAACCTCCCTCACCACCTTTCAAACGTTGTCCAACAAGAGGCGCGTCTTTTTTGCCGCTCACAGGTGCGGTGTTTGTCCATAATCTTCATGCGTCGGCAACGATTCACCTTGAACGGCAATTTTTTGTCTCTCCTCAACATGCCACGATGTAGGAAGTGTATGTAGGACTAAAAAATATATAACCGAATTTACTCGGCGAACTTCTGTAGGACCTGAAAAACCCGGAAAACTGGCATTCGACTTGCTCTACCTGTTTCAACCAACAGGAGAGCATTACCATGGAAATAGACACCTCTACAGCCACTTCACGGCGAAGCCAGACACGTCAGTCAGCCGCACTTGAGAAAACGCTGCCCCCCCGTTCAGGCCCATTTGCTCAGGTATTGAAAGGGGTTGAGTCCTCAAATGCCCGCACCTCCATACCGCCTGCGTCCGCGACACTGAATCGCCTGACTCAACCGCGCTCTTCAGTGTTTATGCAGAACATGGGCTTGGCGCAGCGCAGGTCTGCGGTTGAAGAAAAGGGGATTTCGGCCAGGCCTGCGGCGCTGGAGAGTGTCCCCGTTTACGCGGCGGCTCAGCCAAGAGGAGCTATAGAGACCGAGTCAAATCGCAGTCAGCCGCAGAGACTGGCGTTGAGCGCAAACGCACACCCGCCTTACGTATCGGGCCGTGAGTTTGAATCCAACGGCGCAGCTCAGAAGTATCGCGTGAAGCACGCAAGCGAGAACCCAGCAGAGCTCAAGGTTCTTGTTAATGATTTTATGCACAACACAATGAACCTCGAACTTCTTGACCTCTCGGACTATCCGATCATTCGATACCATGCGACAGGCGAACCTGTCACCCAAGAGTCAGCCGTTTATTTTTCAAACATGCTCCACGCTGTCAAAGAGCAGCGAAAGCAACTCTATGAAACAGAGGTCTCAAAGGGAACATCCGATCTAGATATAGTAAAGAAATTAATGAGCTTCCATGACAACCTGCCTGATCGCTTCAAAAAGATGGCCAACTGGTGAAGTAAGCACCGACCGAGCGGCTCGCAAGGCGGGGCCTCTTGGCTACCAGGTCACCGTAATGCTGCCTAAGTTTCCGGCAACCGGAGTTTGCCCGCCCGCACCCACCCTAAGCGCATAAGAAAAGAGCCTGTCTGCGAATCGCCCATTGAAGTTGACCGTTGAACCCTGCCGCTGACGAGAAATATTCACGCACGTGCTTGGCACCTGACACAAGTAAACCTCCATGCCACTCGGCCACCCCGTGACATTCCAGTTCCAGCTGAAATTTTTTTAATCACCGCTCCCGGTGGCACACCTCTGCCAACAGGCAAATCCGCCTTGTATAAATAGTCTTTTGAATGAATCACCGGCAACCTCACCGACGATTGATAACTGCCCGCTGTCGTGGTTCCTGAAAAAACGCAAAGCGCCCATGCAATGACTGCGGCCGAGCGAATACGCTTCGACTTTTTAAAGTCAAACTTCATGCCTTCAATCCTTGAGTCATGTCTATACACAGTTACCCGGACACTGCCGGACGACTGTATGGATGAACGGATATAAATCCGACAACCCGACGTTACTCAAAAGATCAATAAAATAACCTTAAATAAATACCGCAAACTACTTAGAGAAAAAAACCCACACCGTCAAAGGCAAAAAGTTAAAGCGATGTAGTCCTGCCAATAAACGGTCTTGAACAGGACAGGCCGAATCCCGTATCCGCAATTGGCACCCCGCTTGCCAACCGATCACAAATCCATCACATACCCGCCACATAACCGACACGTCTTCGGCCGACACTCTTCTCATGAGCCAATCCTTGCATGTCACCCTTATCACCGAGACCTTCACACCCGAGATCAATGGCGTCGCCAACACCTTGGGGCGACTGTGTGACGGTTTGCGTTTGCGCGGACACAAGGTCGAATTGATCCGTCCGCGTCAGAGTGAAGAAGCGGTGTCGGGGGCGGCCGATGACCTGATGCTCTGCCGGGGCTGGCCGATTCCGGGCTATCCGGGATTGCAGTGGGGGCAGTCTTCGATGCACAAGCTGCTGCGCCGCTGGCAGCGCAAACGGCCGGATGTCCTGTATATCGCCACCGAGGGACCGCTGGGGCTTTCAGCGTTAAGAGCCGCCAGACGACTGGGCATTGCAGTGGTAAGCGGCTTCCACACCAATTTCCCTCAATACACGCAGCAGTACGGCATGGGCTTTATCACTCGCCTGATCACCCATTACCTGCGCTGGTTCCACAATCGTTCGCGGGTCACGCTGGTGCCCAGCGTCAGCCAGAAGGTGGAGTTGGAGCGGCGCGGTTTCGAGCGGATCGAGCTGCTGTCGCGGGGCGTGGACAGCCAGTTGTTTCACCCTTCGCGGCGCTCACAGGCCTTGCGCGAAAGCTGGGGCCTGGGGGCGAATGATACGGGCGTGATTCATGTCGGCAGACTTGCACCTGAAAAGAATCTGGGCCTGCTCAAAGCCAGTTTCGAAACATTGAAGGCGAGTTACCCGCAGCGCAACCTCAAGTTGATCATTGTCGGCGACGGGCCTCAGCGGGCGTGGCTGGAGCAACAGATACCCGAGGCGATCTTCTGCGGCACGCAACGTGGCGAGGGGCTGGCAACGCACTATGCGTCAGGCGACATGTTTCTGTTTCCCAGTCTGACTGAAACCTTTGGGAACGTGGTACTTGAGGCATTGGCGTCTGGCCTGGGCGTGGTCGCCTACGATGAAGCGGCTGCCGGGCAGCATATTCGTCACGGCCATAACGGCGCGCTGGCCATGCCCGGAGATGAAGCGGCATTTATAGACGCCGCGCACTGGCTGCTGGAAGACAGCGAAACCCTGCGCCGCGTACGCCTGAATGCCAGGCAGCACGCGAGTCGTCAAGGCTGGGCTGCGATTATCGATCAATTCGAACGGCAACTGCTGGACGTCTCTACACCTCGGGAATGTGTGACAGATGTCGAGGTCGCAAAGGCTGCTCGTCAGACCATCAGACCAACGTCGTCAGTGCCTCTCGACTGAACGGCAGAATGTCCTGCTCGCGCCCTTCGCGCACTTTGACAGCCCAATCGGGATCGACCAGCAGTGCACGCCCTACGGCGACCAGATCGAACTCGTCGTTGCCCAGCCGCTCCAGCAGGTTTTCCAGGCTGGCCGGCTGAGCGACCTTATCGGTATTGACCATAAATTGCAGAAACTCGCCGTCCAGGCCAACGCTGCCGACCGTGATGGTCGGTTTGCCGGTCAGTTTGCGCGTCCAGCCTGCCAGATTAAGCTCGGAACCTTCGAACTCAGGTTCCCAGAAACGCCGGGTGGAACAGTGAAAGATATCCACACCCGCATCCGACAGCGGCTGCAGGAATTCACCTAGCGCTTCTGGCGTCTGCACAAGGCGCGCGGTGTAATCCTGCTGCTTCCACTGCGAGAAACGGAAGATGATCGGATAATCCGGTCCGACTGCAGCACGTACCGCTTGAATCAATTCGATAGCAAAACGCGAGCGGTTGGCGAGAGTGCCGCCGTATTCGTCGGTGCGCTGGTTGCTGCCCTCCCAGAAAAACTGGTCGATCAAATAGCCGTGAGCACCGTGGATTTCCACGCCATCCATGCCGATGGCCTTGGCATCCGCTGCAGCCTGCGCGAACGCAGCCACCACTTCATCAATGTCCTGCTTGCTCATGCCGTGGACCAGCACTTGCCCGTCCTTGACCTTTTCCATCGGCCCGTAGGCAGGCACACTGCCGTCCGGCTCGGTGCCAGGACGACGGACCGCGCCAACGTGCCAGAGCTGCGGAGCGATCTTGCCGCCTTCGGCGTGCACGGCATCGACCACGTTCTTCCAGCCCGCCAGCGGTGCCTCACCGAAGAATTGCGGAACATTGGGGTAGCCGTTGGAAGCCTTGTGATTCACCGTCGTACCTTCAGTGATAATCAGCCCGACGCCTGCTGCAGCGCGACGTCGGTAGTATTCGATCACCTTCGAATTTGGCACATGGCCTGGCGAAAAAGAGCGCGTCATCGGCGCCATGACCACACGTGACGATAATTCCAGGCTGCCCAGATGAAAGGGTTTGAACAAGGCTTTTACCGGCATGCGCGGGTCTCCGACGAGGCTGAAGGGATGGCGATTCGGCGAACAATGCCGGATCAGAGGCGCAGCATAGGGTGGACCGGGAGCGCAGGCCCAGTACTATTGATCTGACTGATCGGCATACAGAAGTGGTAACGACAAGGGGGTGGCCAATGCGCTGCAGGCCACCCGAAACGCAGATCAGTTCAGACCCAGCGCTTTTTCGATTGCCAGAATGACAGCAGGATCATCAGGCGCAGTACGCGGCGAGAAACGTGCAATCACTTCCCCGCTTTTACGAACCAGAAATTTTTCGAAGTTCCAAGTGATGTCACCCGGAAACTCGGCCCCTTCGCCCGCCAGCAGGCGATACAGCGGGTGACGTTGCGGCCCGTTCACCTCGAGCTTTTCGCCCAACGGAAAGGTCACGCCGTAATTGAGCTCGCAGAACTCGGCAATTTCCTGCTCGGTGCCCGGCTCCTGACCTGCAAACTGATTGCACGGCAGGCCGAGAATCATCAGGCCCTTGTCCTTGTATTGCTGGTACAGGTTCTCAAGCGCTGCATATTGCGGCGTAAGCCCGCACTTCGAAGCGACATTGACAACCAGAACCGCCTTGTCCTTGAACGGAGCCAGTGAAAGCTCCTGGCCGTCCAGCGCTTTCAGCTTGATGTCGTGAAAAGCACTCATGAAGAACCCCCTTGAAACCCGAACCTTGCGCCAGAACCTGAAAAGGCGCACTGACCGTACGCGTAACGAAAGTCGTCATCGCAGAACGGCCAGAGCGCCTTTTGTCAGTGATCTGAGCTTAGCAGCACAAATCAGTGATGATGGCCGCCTTCGCCATGAACGTGGCCATGAGCTACTTCTTCTTCGCTGGCATCACGAATGTCCACGACTTTCACTTTGAAGTTAAGACGCTGACCGGCGAGCGGGTGGTTGCCGTCGACAGTGACGTCGTCGCCATCCAGGTCGCGAATGGTCACGATCTGCATACCGCCATCAGGGCCGGAAGCATGAAACTGCATGCCGACCTGAAGCTCGTCGACGCCTTCGAACATGCTGCGGCTCAGGGTGCTGACCAGTTCGGCGGAGTACTCGCCGTAGGCCTCTTCCGGCTCGATGGCGACATCCAGCTCGTCACCGACATTCTTGCCTTCCAGCGCCTTTTCCAGGCCCGGGATGATGTTGCCAGCACCTTGCAAGTAAACCAGCGGCGCGCCACCGGTGGAGCTGTCGATGACCTCACCAGCGTCGTTGGTCAGGGTATAGTCAATGGAGACAGCCTTATTGGCGGCGATCGGCATGGGGACAAGACCTTTGCTTAAGATTGAAGAACGAGCAAGTTTAACCAAGCCATCGCCCGAAAGCGAACGCAACTCTGACAGACGGGCCCAATTGGAAAATTCAACGCTTATCGGTTTCCGGCAGGATGAGGATGGACACTGGGTTGCAGCCCTGTCCTGCGGGCACACTCAGCATCTTCGTCACCAGCCACCGTGGCAATCGCGCGCCTGGGTGCTGGACCCCGTTCAACGCCAACAAAAAATAGGCCAGGGCTTTCACTGCGGCTGGTGTGCGAAAGCTGCGGATAACGATAGTCTTGGCAAAGAGGATCCGCATTAGACGGTTCCCGGTCTTTTTATGGTTGTCGGCTGTTCACCTTCGCCACACCCCTTGCACTGCTCAATCGAGAAGCCAGTATGCAGACGTTCTTCATCGCCCCCACGGATTTTGGCGTGGGGTTGACCTCCATCAGCCTCGGGCTGGTGCGCACTCTGGAGCGCGCCGGCCTGAAGGTCGGTTTTTTCAAACCGATCGCCCAGCCGCATCCGGGCGATCTTGGCCCGGAACGCTCCACCGAATTGATGGCCCGCACCCATGGCCTCAAACCGCCCAAACCACTGGCTCTGGCGCACGTCGAACGCATGCTGGGCGACGGGCAGCTCGACGAGCTGCTTGAGGAAATCATCAATCTCTACCAGCAGGCAGCCGTCGGCAAGGATGTGCTGGTGGTCGAAGGCATGGTGCCGACGCGCAGCGCCAGCTATGCCGCGCGGGTCAACCTGCACCTGGCCAAGAGTCTGGATGCCGAGGTGATTCTGGTGTCCGCGCCGGAAAACGAAGTGCTGACCGAGCTGTCCGGACGGGTCGAGTTGCAGGCCCAGTTGTTCGGCGGTCCCAAGGACCCCAAGGTACTTGGCGTCATCCTGAACAAGGTCCGCACCGACGAAAGCATGGAAGTCTTCGCTGCTCGTCTGAAGGAACATTCGCCACTGCTGCGCAACGGCGATTTCCGTCTGCTGGGCTGCATTCCCTACCAGGCCGAACTCAACGCGCCGCGTACCCGCGACGTGGCCGAACTGCTGGGCGCTCAGGTACTCAACGCGGGCGATTACGATCAGCGCCGTATGTCGCGGATCATCATCTGCGCGCGAACCGTGCTCAATACGGTGCCGCTGCTCAAGCCGGGCGTGCTGGTGGTGACGCCGGGCGACCGCGACGACATCATTCTCGCGGTGAGCCTGGCCGCCATGAACGGCGTGCCGTTGGCGGGACTGTTGCTGACCAGCGATACCGTACCCGACCCGCGCATCATGGAATTGTGCCGCGGCGCGTTGCAGGCGGGATTGCCGGTGCTGTCCGTCAGTAGCGGGTCCTACGACACGGCCAACCGCCTCAATCAGTTGAACAAGGAAATCCCCATCGATGACCGCGAACGTGCGGAAATCATCACGGATTTCGTCGCCAGTCATCTGGATGCCCAGTGGCTTCATCAGCGCTGCGGCACACCGCGCGAATTGCGTCTGTCACCTGCGGTATTTCGCTATCAGTTGATCCAGCGTGCGCAGGCAGCCAACAAGCGCATCGTATTGCCGGAAGGCAACGAGCCGTTAACCATTCAGGCGGCGGCGATCTGTCAGGCCCGTGGCATTGCGCGCTGCGTGCTGCTGGCCAAGCCTGAGGAAGTGCATGCCGTTGCACAGGCCCACGGCATCGAACTGCCACCGGGGCTGGAAATTCTCGACCCGGACCTGATTCGCGAACGCTACGTTGCGCCGATGGTGGATCTGCGCAGAAGCAAAAGCCTGAACGCGCCCATGGCCGAGCAGCAGCTGGAAGATCCTGTGGTAATCGGTACGGTCATGTTGGCACTGGATGAGGTCGACGGACTGGTGTCGGGCGTCGTTCACTCCACTGCCAACACCATCCGCCCGGCACTGCAACTGATCAAGACCGCGCCGGGCTGCACGCTGGTGTCGTCAGTGTTCTTTATGTTGTTTCCCGAGCAGGTGCTGGTCTATGGCGACTGCATCATGAACCCGCACCCGAGCGCCAGCGAACTGGCCGAGATTGCCCTTCAGAGCGCCGATTCCGCCATCGCATTTGGCATCTCGCCTCGCGTGGCGATGATCAGCTATTCGAGCGGCAACTCGGCCAGTGGTGAAGAGGTCGAGAAGGTCCGCGAAGCCACGCAACTGGCCCGCGAAACCAAGCGTGATCTATTGATCGACGGGCCGCTGCAGTATGATGCCGCCGCCAACGAGCACGTCGCCCGGCAACTGGCACCTGACAGCCCGGTCGCAGGACGCGCCAACGTGTTTGTGTTCCCGGATCTGAACACCGGCAACACCACGTACAAGGCCGTGCAGCGCAGTGCCGACTGCGTGAGCCTGGGGCCGATGCTGCAAGGCTTGCGCAAGCCGGTCAACGATCTGCCGCGCGGTGCTCAGGTCGACGACATCGTTTACACCATTGCGTTGACTGCCATTCAGGCCGACACACTGGCCTGAGGAACATTCAGGTGCCGCAGGCCAATCTGCGGCATCCCACTTTCTGCGGAGCTTTATCCTTCATGGATTTCCTGCCTGCCCCATTGCGCGGCGTCATTGCCTCGCTGCTGTTGGCGCTGAACACCATCGTCTGCTGCACGGTGCTGTTCGTGGTCACGATCTTCAAGATCTGCCTGCCCTTCTCTGCCGCCCAGCGCCTCACCGACTGGATGATGAGCCACATTCAGGAAACCTGGATCGGCAACAACAATGCGTGGATCAGGCTGCTGTGCAACACCCGCTGGCACCTGACCGGCCTCGAAGGCCTGGACTACAAGCACTCGTACCTGGTGACCAGCAACCATCAGAGCTGGGTCGACATCATGGTCTTGCAGTACGTGTTGAATCGTCGAATCCGGCCTTTGAAGTTCTTCCTCAAGCAGCAACTGATCTGGGTACCGGTGATTGGTCTGGCGTGGTGGGCATTGGGCTTTCCGTTCATGAAACGCTATTCCAAGGCGTACCTGGCCAGGCACCCGGAAAAGAAAGGCAAGGACCTGGAAACCACACGCCGCACCTGCGCGAAATTTCGCCATAACCCGGTGGGGATCTTCAACTTCGCGGAAGGCACGCGTTTTACGCCGGGCAAACATGCCGAGCAGAACTCGCCGTTTCGCCACTTGCTGAAACCCAAGGCGGGCGGCATTGCCTTCGTGCTGGATGCAATGGGCGAACAACTGGAATCGATCATCAACGTGACCATTCACTACCCCGCTGGCCGTCCGGGCTATTGGGACTTGCTGTGCGGCAGAGTGAAAGACGTGGTCGCCCACTTCGAAGAAATCAAAATCCCGCAGCACTTCGTAGGTAAGAATTACGACCAGGACGGTGAATACCGCCTGGAATTCCAGCAGTGGATCAATGCGCTGTGGGAAGAGAAAGACCAATTGCTGGAGCGTATGCACGAGCAATATCGCAGGTAACCACCGCACCTGTCAGGACGCGGCGCGTCCATGCGCGAGGCTCTCACGTATCGGTGTGACCAGCCCCATGTGACGCGGAGGGTACCGGGATGCATGCCCATGCGGCGCATGGGCACGATCATCAGCGGGGGCAGTTATTGCTGATATTGCTGGTACTGCTGACCCGGAATCGGCTTGAGGTTGACCTCTACACGACGGTTCTGGGCGCGGCCGTTGGCGTCGGCGTTGCTGGCGATCGGCTGGTCAGGCCCGGCACCACGTACCGACAGGTGAGCCTGATCGACGCCCTGTGAGGTCAGGTAGGTCGCGACGCTCTGCGCACGCTGCTGCGACAGGTCCATGTTGTGCTGACGGCTGCCGGTACTGTCGGTGTAGCCGATGATTTCAATGTTGCTCTGGTTGAACTGCTTGAGCGAATTGGCCAGGTTGTTGAGTGGCGAATAGAAGCTGCTGGCAATGGCCGAAGAGTCGGTTGCGAAGGTGATGTTGCCCGGCATGATCAACTTGATCTGATCACCCTGACGCTGCACCTCGACACCCGTGTTGGCCATGCTCGCACGCAGCGCCGCTTCCTGTTTGTCCGCGTAGTAGCCATAGCCTGCCGATGCAGCCCCCACCACGGCTGCGCCGATCAACGCGCCTTTGCCACGATGGTTGTGGTCGATGGCCGCACCCGCTACCGCGCCAGCCAGAGCACCAAGCCCGCCGTATTTGGCAGTCTTGTTCATGCCACCGGAGCTTTGAGCCTGACCCTGATTGTCATAGGGATTGGACGTCGCACAGCCGGAAAGCATCGCCACAGCGGTGGCTGCAATAATCAAACGACGAGACATGAACATTCAGAAGCTCCTGGGTTGGACGAACGCTAATGACCGATTAGAGCATGGCGCCTGTCAAAAATTCCTTAACCCGGCCTGAACCGTCTCCCTTGAGAATTATCGCCGCTCTTCGCGAATGTAGGGCTCACCCAGCGCACCCGGCTGGCTTGAAGACTGTCGCTTGCCAGCGGCCACCCAGATCATCACCAGCAGCGTGACAGCGTAGGGCGTCATCAACACGAAGTACTGCGGCAGCTTCACGCCGGTCGCTGCCAATTGCGGGATCAATGCTTCGATACCGCCGAACAGCAATGCTCCGGCCAGGGCACGCCAGGGTGACCAGCGCGCAAAAATCACCAGTGAAACGGCAATCCAGCCGCGACCGCCCGTCATGTCGGCGATCCACATCTTGGTGCTGAGCACCGCAATGAAACCGCCCGCCAGGCCCATCAGCGCCGAGCCTGCCACAATGGCCGCCAGCCGATAGCCCAGCACCGAAATGCCCGTTGCGTCGGCGGCCTGGGGATTCTCGCCCACCGCACGCAGACGAAGACCAGTGCGCGTGCGCTCCAGCAACCAGACCACAGCGATAAAAATCACTACGGTCAGGTACACCAGCGGATTCTGGATAAAGACTTTGCCCACTACGGGCAGCTCAGACAGAGGCCACAACTCCACAGCCTGCAGACCGCTGACCGGGCGATTGGTCCAGCCCAGCAGCGTGCCCAGCAATCCGGTCAACCCCTGACAGAAAAACACCAGCGCCAGCCCTGCGATGACCTGATTGATCCGCAACACCAGCACCATCAAGGCAAACAGCAACGACACCACACCCGCTGCAACCATCGACGCCAGCAGCGAAATGCCGGGAGAGCCGAGACTCAACTGCATGCCGATGCCCGCCAGCGCGCCCACCAGCATCATGCCTTCGACGCCCAGCGCCAGCACACCACTACGTTCGATCAGGATCAGGCCAAGCGCGGCCAACGCGAAGGGCACGGCGAAATCCGGCGCGCTGCCCAGCCAATGCGAAAGAAGATCCATCAGCGTGCTCCTGCCTGAATACGTCGCAGGCGATGACGAATGAAGAAGTCGGACGAGGCCACGCAGATCACCAGAATCGCCTGGATCAACTGCACCATCGAAAACGGGATCTGGTAGAACACCTGCAGGTTGCGCCCTGCCACGAACAGCATGGCGATCAGCAACGCCACAATCGCCGCCGCCACCGGATTGTTACGGGCCAGAAACGCGATGAGAATCCCGGAGAACCCATAGCCCTGATAGAACGACTGGGTCAAACGGCCTTCCTGCCCCGAGGTCACGACGAACCCGGCAAGCCCTGCCAGTGCGCCCGATAGCAGAACCGTGCCCATGATCATCTTGCGCACCGGCACGCCTACGGCACCGGCCACCTTCGGATTGGCATCGACAAAGCGCAGGTACAGACCGGCTCGGGAAATACCGATGAACCACAGCGTCAGCAGCATGACCAGCAGCGCCAGCACGATGGCCGCGTTGTACCCGGCAAACACGTCCGGCAGACGCTCGAAACTGCGCAACGCAGGCGAATACGGAAAGTTGTCTCTCGGGTCTTTCCAACTGCCGTACACCAGATGCAGCAGGAAGTTGGCGGCGATGTAATTGAGCATCAGGGTCGAAATGATTTCGTTGACCTGCCATTTCAGCTTCAACAGGATCGGTCCCAGACTCCAGAGCATCGCGCAGACGATGGCCGCCGCCATCATCAACGGCAGGCGCAGCATGTCCGGCCCCACATCGAACAGCGAAACGGCCGTGGCGCCGATAGCGCCCCAGATCATCTGACCTTCCAGCCCCAGGTTCCAGAACCTTGCCCGGAATGCCATGCAGCCTGCCAGACCGACCATGATCATGGGCGAGGCCTGAAACAGCACGGCTTTGAAGTTCTGCGCATCGAATACCGTCTGCATGACGAACTCATTGAGCAATTCATCCGCCGGCACACCCGCCATGATCAGTATCGCGGTGCAGATTGCGAGGCCGACCAGCAACGCCAGCGCAATGATCAGCGCTTGCAGCGGCCAGCTTGTCTGCTGCCGTATTTCCAGCGTATAACGTCGCGACAGCAAGGGGCCTCGTGGCGCACTGCCTGCGTGGACAACAGTCGATTCAGTCATGACTCACCATCGCTTTGCCTATGGCCTGGCGGTCGGCGGGATGGTCGAACTCGGCGACGATGCGCCCGCCGTTCATCACGCCGATCCGGTCAGACAGGGTCAGAACTTCGTCCAGGTCTTCACTGATCACCAACACGGCGGCGCCAGCATCACGCGCCGCCCGCAGCCGGTCGTGCACGGCCTGTGTGGCGCGAACATCCAGGCCCCGGCTGGGACTGTGGACCAGCACCAATTGCGGGTCGCGGCTGAACTCGCGGGCGATCACCAGCTTTTGTGCATTACCACCCGACAACAACGCGGCTTTCTGATCGAGCGAACGCACACCCTGCACATCGAAATCCGTGACGGCCTTTTGCGCGTCCTGCTTCAGACGCGAGTAGCGCATGCGCCAGAACGAGCCGTACCGGCCGCCATGGATGTTGCCCACGCCAAAGTTCTCGGCCACCGACAGCGAACCCGCCAACGCCGCGCCGTAGCGATCCGCCGGAATCGACGCAATACGCAGTTGACGCCGTTGTTCGGTCGATGCGGTGCGCAGATCACCGAACTGCGCCAGATGAATCTCACCCTCGGTGGGTTGTGGCAGGCCCATCAGCGCGTTGGCCAGTTCCGCCTGACCGTTGCCGCCGACGCCTGCGATGCCGTAGATCTGCCCGGCACGCAAGGTCATGCTCACGCCGTTCAACGCGTTATTGCCTGCAACGCTGCGCAGGTCTCTGACCTGTAAAAGGACCTCGCCGGGCATGGCCGGACTGCGCTCGCTGACCGGCGCAGAATCACCGACAGTCAGTTGCACCAGCTGCTGAACGCTGACGCTTTGCGGGTCGAGAGTCTGGATCGTTCTGCCGCCGCGCATCACTGTCACCCGATCGGCATAGCGCTTCACATCGGCCATCTTGTGCGTCACCAGAATCACCGCCGCACCTTGCCGGGCAAAGGCCTGCACGGTCATCAACAGACGCTCGGCCTCCTGATCGGTGAGCACGGCTGTGGGCTCATCAAGAATCAGAATCCGCGCACCGGCCAGCAGCACCTTGAGAATCTCGACGCGTTGCTGCTCGGCCACCGACAGGCTGTCGACGCTGCGGCTCGGGTCAAGCGCAAAGCCCAGTTCCCCGGCCTTGGCGGCAATCTCCTGTTCAAGCGCCCGCAGACGCTTGCGATAACTGCCCTCGCCCGGTTGTTCACGAAGCCCCAACAGAATGTTCTGCGCCACCGTGAACGGTTTCACGAGCTTGAAATGCTGATGCACCATGCCGATCCGATAGCGACTCGCGTCCTTGGGGCCTTGCAACTGGACCGGATTGTCGTCGATCAGCAACGAGCCGGTTTCCGGTGCGTAAAGCCCGGCGGCAATGTTCATCAGCGATGACTTGCCTGCACCGTTTTCGCCGAGCAGCGCATGAACCTCGCCCCAGTGAGCGGTGAAGTCAGCATCGATCAACGCCTTGAAGCCGTCGAAAGACTTGCTGATACCGGTGAGTTGAAGCGCGTTGACCTGGCTCATTGCTGAGTCATCACGCCTTCGACAAACCAGTCCATTTTCCACAGGTCAGGGTCGGACAGATGCTGCCCGGCGGCGATTCGTTCCTTGCCGCCGCGATCCGACATCGGCCCGCTGTAAATGATTTTTCGGCCTGCCAGCAACTCGGCGCGCTCGGCTTCGATCTTCTGCCGGTCTTCCGCGGAAATGATCGGATCCTTGGTCAGGCTGATGTCAGTGCCGCCCTGCTCCATCGACAGCAGTGCGCCATTGGCGGCGGGCGTCCAGTTGCCCGCGATGACTTTCTTGAGTTCAGGCCCCAGGAAACGGTCCCAGACCCAGACCGACGAACAGACGGTGGCCTTGGGCGCGAATTCGCTGAGGTCGCGGTGGTGGCCGGTGCCGTGAATGCCGCGCTCCTGGGCGACGATCTGCGGTGTCGGACTGTCAACGTGCTGACCGACCACATCGACCCCGTTGTCGATCAGCGCCATGGTCGCCGCACGTTCCTTGACCGGATCGTTCCAGGCCCCGGTGTAGACAACCGTGAGCGTGGCCTTCGGATTGATCTGCTTCGCGCCCAGCTCGTAGGCGTTAATGGTCCAGTTGACCTGACCGAACGGATTGGCCGCAACGAAGCCCAGCTTGCCGGTTTTCGACGCCGCACCTGCCGCCATGCCACACAGATACTGGCTTTCGTAGGTGCGGCCGTAGAACGATTCCAGGTTGGGCGCGTTGGTGGTACCCGAACCGTTCAGGAACGCCACTTCAGGGTATTTTTTGGCCAGCGTCAGGAAGGTGTCGGAGTAACCGAACGCGGTGCCGACGATGATGTTCGCACCCCGTGCGATCAGGCGATCCACCACGGGCGTAATGGCTGCCGCGTTTTCAGGAACGCTTTCGACATACTGGATTTTTGTGTCCAGATCCTTTTCCAGCTTTTGCCGGGCCTCGTCGAATGCCTGGGTCCAGCCTCCATCGTTGCGCGGACTGATGTACACCATGGCGATTTTCGCCGGGCCTTTAAGGGTCAGCCCTTCTGCCTGGGCAAGACTGCCCATTCCGAACGCAACAGCCGCACACAAAGTCCCGGGCAACAGTTTCTTGTACATAGACGTTTTCCTGAGGGTAATGGCCTGCAAGAACAGCGCGGGGCCGACCCTGCAGGCCATAGCAGCATCCATGCCACTGCAGAAAAGACGTTATGAAACAAGGAGCTGTAGAAAACAACACGCCAAAAACGGATCAGATGGTCCGATTCAGAGCACTTGGTTTGTGCAGAATGATCGGTTACTGCTCAGCCGGGGTGCGTAAGGCAAACGACAAACCATGGAAGGCGTTTCGTCCGAGGCTTAAGGCCTTTTTGACGAAGCACCACGCGGCAGGATGCCGTCCAGGATCATGCTGCGCAGGCTCTCCAGGACTTCTTCGAAGAATTCGGGATCGTCCAGCGTCCTGCCGGTGACCGCCTCGACTTGCGTGCGGAAGTCTGCGTAATGCTGGGTGGTTGCCCACAACGAGAAGATCAGGTGATGCGGATTGATCGGCGCCAGCTGGCCGCTGTCAATCCAGTGCTGGATCACCGCCACCTTGGTCTGAACCGTGTCGCGCAACGGATGCTGCAATTCGCCCTGTATCAGCGGCGCGCCCTGCATCACTTCCATGCAGAACAGCCGGGACTCGGCCGGATGATCGCGGGACATTTCCAGCTTGGCCTTCAGATAGGCAGCGATGGCCTGCTGCGGATCCTTGTCAGCGGTGAAGTACAGCAGCGGGCTGAGCCACACCTCGAGCAACTGGCGCAGCACGTTCAGGTACAGGTCATCCTTGCTGCTGAAGTAGTACAGCAGGTTGGTCTTGGAGACATCCGCCAGGCTTGCCACCTGGTCAAGACTGCTGCCATGCACGCCGTAACGGGAAAAGATTTCCAGCGCAGCATCGAGGATCACACTGCGCTTGCCTTCCATGAGACGCAGGCGTCGCTTGAGGGCGGACGCACTGGGCTCGCGGGTCGCCTTGACTGCCTTGTCGGGCTTGACCTTGCGCACGCGTTTGCTCGCGGGCTCAGTCACGGGAGGTTTCTTGTTCACGCACATCCAACCAGTGATCCCTAAATGAGCAGGCATCTTAACGGGCGGACACACTTTGTCGATATGGATGCGAACCACGCCGCGCATTTATCCGCCCCATGCCCCATCAGCGTGCGCACTGCACAAACCAAGTGCTCTAATCCAGACCAAATGGTCCGAAAAACTCGCTTTATTTTCTTAAGCCACTGAATAAAAACAACAAAATAAAGCTGGCCCGCTCCATGCAAGCTCGGTTCAAGTGCCGCCCGTTGTCCCTGGGGCACGCATCGACTATCGCAGAGAGGCCTCATATGGACATCGGTATCTTCATCCCCATCGGCAACAACGGCTGGCTGATTTCCAGCAACGCACCGCAGTACATGCCCACCTTCGACCTCAACAAACAGATCGTGCAGAAGGCCGAGCATTACGGTTTTGACTTCGCATTGTCGATGATCAAACTGCGCGGCTTCGGCGGCAAGACGCAGTTCTGGGAACACAACCTGGAGTCGTTCACCCTCATGGCCGGACTCGCCGCCGTGACCAGCAGGATCCAGTTGTTCGCCACGGTCGCGACTCTGACCATCCCGCCCGCGATTGCCGCACGAATGGCCTCGACCATCGACTCGATTTCCAATGGGCGCTTTGGCATCAATCTGGTCACTGGCTGGCAGAAACCCGAATACGAACAAATGGGCCTGTGGCCCGGCGATGAGTTCTTCCACACTCGCTACGAGTACCTGGCCGAATACGCACAGGTGCTGCGTGACCTGTGGGCCACCGGCAGCAGCGATTTCAAGGGCGAACACTTCAGCATGCAGGACTGCCGCGTCAGCCCTCGTCCGCAGGCCGACATGAAGCTGATCTGTGCCGGGCAAAGTGAAGCCGGCATGGCGTTCTCGGCCCAGTACGCCGACTACAACTTCTGCTTCGGCAAAGGCGTGAATACACCGACCGCGTTCGCGCCCACCGCGCAGAAACTGATCGAGGCCAATAAGCAGACCGGGCGCAATGTCACTTCCTGCGTGCTGTTCATGATCATTGCCGACGACACCGACGAAGCCGCACGGGCTCGCTGGGAGCACATCAAGGAAGGGGCTGACGAGGAAGCCATCGCCTGGCTGAGCGACAAGGGCTCGGCCGACAAAAGCGCAGGCTCGAACCTGAGGCAGATGGCCGACCCGACTTCAGCAGTCAATATCAACATGGGCACACTGGTCGGCTCCTGGGCCAATGTGGCGAAGATGCTCGACGAAGTGGCCAGCGTTCCCGGTACTCAGGGCGTGATGCTGACCTTCGATGATTTCGTGAAAGGCGTCGAAGATTTCGGCCAGAAGATTCAGCCATTGATGAGCAGCCGCAGTCATGTCCTGCCGCTCAAGGAGGTGGTTTGATGAATGCGCCCGCAACGATTGCCGGTGTGGATTTGCCGCTTGATCTGCAGCCCGCCCGCGACCTGCCTGCACGCCCCGAAGCCTTGCGCATGAAAGCTGGCGAAACGGCGCTGGTGGTGGTCGACATGCAGAACGCCTACGCCTCGCTCGGCGGTTATCTGGACCTGGCCGGGTTCGATGTCAGCAGCACGGGACCTGTCATTGCCAACATCAAGAAGGCCTGCGCCTGCGCACGTGCGGCAGGTATCCCGGTGATCTTTTTCCAGAACGGCTGGGATCCGGCCTATGTGGAAGCAGGCGGTCCCGGCTCGCCCAACTGGCACAAATCCAATGCGCTGAAAACCATGCGCAAGCGCCCCGAACTTGAAGGTCAGTTGCTGGCCAAGGGCGGCTGGGACTATCAACTGGTCGATGAACTGACGCCCGAACCGGGTGACATTGTGGTGCCGAAAATCCGCTACAGCGGCTTCTTCAATTCCAGTTTCGACAGCGTGCTGCGCAGCCGTGGCATTCGGAACCTGGTGTTCACCGGGATCGCCACCAACGTGTGCGTGGAATCGACCTTGCGTGACGGCTTTCACCTGGAATATTTCGGCGTAGTACTGGCCGACGCGACTCATCAGGCCGGCCCCGAATTCGCTCAGCAGGCCGCCCTGTTCAATATTGAAACCTTCTTCGGCTGGGTCTCCAGCGTCGATGACTTCTGCACCACCTTCAGCCCGGTCGGGCAACCTTCGTGAGGATCTCCGCATGACCAAGAAAGCGATCATTCCTGCTGGCACCACCAAGCCGATTGCCCCGTTCGTACCGGGCTCGATGGCCGACGGCGTGCTCTACGTGTCAGGCACCCTGCCCTTCGACAAGGACAACAACGTCGTGCATGTCGGCGATGCGACTGCCCAGACCCGCCACGTGCTGGAAACCATCAAAAGCGTGATCGAAACCGCAGGCGGCACGATGGATGACGTGACCTTCAACATGATCATGATTCGCGACTGGGCCGATTACGCCAAGGTCAACGAAGTGTATGCCGAGTACTTCGCAGGCGAAAAGCCGGCGCGCTATTGCATCCAGTGCGGCCTGGTAAAGCCCGAAGCACTCATTGAAATCGCCAGCATCGCCCACATCGGCTGAACCTCGAACGTGGGCGCTCGCCGCCCACCTGGAGCGCCTGCATGTTCCATGAACTTCATGTTTCGCAAAAGACCGACGCCCCGATACTGGTACTCAGTTCGGGGCTGGGCGGTTCCAGCCGATACTGGGTCGATGACCTGACGATCTTGAGCCGTGACTATCAGGTACTGGTCTACGACCATGCAGGCACCGGACGCAGCCCCTCCGTATTGCCGCCGGATTACTCCATTCGACATATGGCGCTCGAACTGCTGGAGCTGCTCGACTCGCTCGACATTCAGCGCTGCCACTTCATGGGCCATGCGCTGGGCGGGCTGATCGGCCTCGAGCTCTCGCTGCTACGCCCCCAACTGCTGAACAGTCAGGTGCTGATCAACGCCTGGAGCAGCCCGAATCCGCACAGTGCCCGCTGTTTTTCGGTCCGCAAAAAGCTGCTGTTGAACAGCGGACCCGAAGCCTATGTGCAAGCCCAGGCGCTGTTTCTTTATCCGGCCGACTGGATCGCCGCAAACACTGCGCGGCTTTCCAGCGACGAGGCGCACGCGCTGGCGCACTTCCCCGACACCGACAACTTGCTGCGGCGGATCCACGCACTGGAAAGCTTCGACATTGAGGCGAGCCTTGCGGACATTCGCACACCGACGCTGCTGATCGCCAACCGCGACGACATGCTGGTGCCGTGGCAGCGCTCACAGCATCTGGCCGAAACGCTCCCCGATGCCAGGCTGGAGCTTCTGGAATACGGCGGTCACGCCTCGAACATCACTGACCCACAGCCCTTTCACCGAGCCCTGCTCGACTTTCTCAGCGCCCAGGCCTGAAGGACCGTAGCCATGCAAACCCAATCAGCGCCATGCACAACCGCAGCCACTGCCGTCACTCAACTTGAATTTCGCGATGCCATGTCCAGCCTCGCTGCAGCAGTCAACGTCATCACCACCGACGGCCCGCATGGCAGGGCCGGGTTCACGGCGACAGCGGTCTGCAGCGTGACCGACCAGCCGCCCACTTTGCTGGTCTGCATCAACCGCAGCGCATCGGTGTACGACGCCTTCGTGGGCAACGGCACTCTGTGCGTGAACACGCTGGGGCATGATCAGCAGGCACTTTCCAACCTGTTCGGCGGCAAGACCTCTCAGGCCGAACGCTTCGCCAGCGGCCAATGGCTGGAAGGTCTGACCGGCGCACCGTTACTCGACGGCGCCAAGCTGGCGCTGGACTGCCGAATCAGCCAGTCAGTGAGTGTCGGCACCCACGACATTCTGTTCTGTGAAGTGCAGGATATCCGGCATGAAAGCCAATCGGATGCGCTGGTGTACTTCGGGCGTCAATATCATCCGCTGCCCGGTGTCCTGCCAACGCGTTGAAACAAGGTCGGCGCTTTAAATCGCCGACCACTCCGACACGGTCATTGATTGTTTTTATCGAGCGCTGGACGCGAAAACAACTAATGCCACAACCCACTGATTTAAAAGAATAAAAACAGAAAAAACAACTTATTGGCGTCAGGTAAATACACAAGATTTTTTCCTGAAGTACTGCTTATACTGGCATTACGAGATCAGGATGATCCTTGCAGTCAATAAGGTGAAGTCATGTCGATCCATCAGGCCGGACAATCCAAAGGCTCCGTTACGTGCAGTTCATGCACAGGCTGTTCTATCGAACAGGGTCTGGGTGACTGAGCATGCTGAAAAAAATTCCCGTTTCCGAACTCAGCCTCGGCATGCACATCCACAAGTTCTGTCGTCCCTGGAACAATGACCCTTTCTGGGTAACCCATGTAGAAACCGTTCTTCACGACAGCGACGTGCTCAAACGCATTCAGTCCTCCGATACGCTCGAGGTGTGGATCGACACGCGCCAGGGTCATGATCATATGTCGGCGCCCGCACCGACTCCGGCGCATGATGACAAGGCAACGGTCAGCCTGGAGCAGGAGGTCGAACGCGCCAAAGCCATCTGCGGCAAAGCCCGTGATGTCGTGATGAACATGTTCACCGAGGCCCGGATGGGTCAGGCGATGAAGATGGACAATGTGGACCTGATGGTCGAGGAAATTTCCAACTCGATCCTGCGACACCCTCACGCCTTGATCAGCCTGTCCCGCCTCAAGACATCGGATGAATACACCTACATGCACTCGGTTGCCGTCTGCGCACTGATGGTGGCGCTCGCAAAGCGGATGGGGATGAAGACTGAACAGGTCAGGGAGGCCGGCGTAGCGGGACTCATGCATGACGTTGGCAAAATGATGATTGCTCCGGAAGTCCTCAACAAACCCGGCAGGCTGACCGTCGAAGAATTCACCCTGATGAAAACCCATCCCGAACAGGGTCTGAAAATTCTCGAGGAGAACCTGCCAGTCGCGGCGCTGGTGATGGATGTCTGTCTGCACCACCATGAAAAGGTCGACGGCTCGGGATACCCCGATGGATTGCAAGGGTCGGACATCAGCATCTTCGCCAGAATGAGTGCGGTCTGCGACGTGTATGACGCGATCACCTCGGACCGGCCGTACAAAAAGGGTTGGGGTGTTGCACATTCGATCCGCGAGATGGCTTCCTGGAAAGGCCACTTCGATGACATGGTGTTCCAGAATTTCGTCAAGACCGTGGGCATCTATCCGGTGGGTGCGCTGGTGCGTCTGGAAAGCGGACGGCTGGGCGTGGTCATGGAGCAGAGTGAAACGTCGCTGCTGACGCCCAAAGTCAAGGTCTTCATGTCCGCACGCACCCGCAAGACCTTCGCACCGCAGATCATAGATCTGGCGAGCAGCGAGGACCGGGACGCTATCATCAAGATCGAACTCCCCGCCGACTGGGGCCTGGACAGCGTCGACCACCTCTGGTCAGGCATCAGGCCCGGTCAGGCGGCTTCGGACTAGCTCAACAGCCCCAGCAACTTGGCTCTCGCCACAGCCTGGGTCCGACGCTCAACGCCCAGCTTGCTGTTGATGTGGCTGGCGTGGGTCTTGACCGTATGCAGCGAGATGAACAACTGCTCGCTGATCTCCTGATTCGAACAGCCTTGTGCGATCAATCGCAGCACGTCCAGTTCGCGCAGGCTCAGGCAGTCGCTGCCGTGCATGAACTCTGCGGCGGGAGGCACCGGGGATGCCGGAAGCTGATCAAGCAACGCATCACGCACAGCGCAGGGCGGCGCCTGAAGCAAGTGTTCGCGAAGCCATTGCGGGTGCTCGCCCAGCAAAGTGCGGAACGGAAACAACGCACCGCCAGCGGCCGTCTTCAGGCTTCGCACCAGGCGGTCCTGTGCTTCATCGTACCGGGCGGCGTCGAGCAGAAGGCCGATATGCTGGGTCACGGCGACGAGGCCGACCAATTGCGCACCGATACGATGAGCGTGCTCTTCGAGTGCCCGCAGACGTTTCTCGCTGGCGCAAGGGTCGCCGTGAATCCGTTCCAGCATGGCGCGCTGCAACTCGATCTGCTGGGGCAACTGAGGGTGACATTCAGGCGCGCCCGCCGCCAGCTCGCCGGTGTAGGTCTGAGTGAGGCGCAGCAACCAGGCCTCGGCCAGATCGATGCGGCCCTGCACCAGCCAGAGTTCGCATTTGACCAGCGTGATCATTGCCAGGTAATAAATCGGCGGCACATCCCAGATATGCATCAACCGTTCAGCCTCGGCCAGTTCAGCAAAGGCTTCAGCAAAACGCCCTGCACAGCCTTCCATCGTGGCGATCACACAATGACCGATGAGCACGCTGATGTCGCGGCAGGCATGGGCTTCAGCCAGACCGGCGAGCAACCTGGCACGCCCGGCGTCAACCTCCAGGCGCAACGTCAGCAGATAGCCTTCATACAAGGTCAGGCGAGCCCGGACCGCATACAGACGAGACGGGGACAATCCTTTGAGGCGTTGCAGCCCCTGACGCACTTCGTCAAGCGCCCGGAGAATTTCGCCCCGCGCCTGCAAGGCTCTGGCGCGATCATAGTGAGCGAGCGCCTCGAACAGCGGGTTTGCGACCCGTTGCGCCAGTTCCAGTGCATCGCGATTCAACGCACGGGCACGCCAGAGGTCGCCTTGGGCGATAGCCAGATTGGCGAGGGTCGAGAGGCAGACCAGACGCTGCCCATAACGTTTTTCGGGAAGACTGAGCAGGGCTTCGCCGCAATAACGCAGCGTCCTGTCGCTGTCGCCTCTACCGCGAGCGATGACACCGCTCAGCGCCAGCCACTGGGCCAGCATGGATTTTTGCGCGGTAGCCGAGGGCGCGGGCAGGAAACGACTCAACTGGTTGGCCAGTTCTTCAGCGGCGTCCAGCTGGCAGGCCAGCCCCAGTGCCCAGGCGTACAGCACGATCAATCGCGGTGTGCTGGTCAGCAGGCTGTCGGGCAAGTCCATCTTCCAGCGCAGCAACATGCCGACGTTCTGTTCGGCCAACAACTGTTCTTCGGATAGGTTCTGCACCAGGTTGGCTGCGACATCCAGGTGCCCGGCGCGCAAGGCCTGTTCAACCGCTTCATCAAGCAGGCCCTGGCCGCTGAACCAGCGACAGGCATTCAGGTGCAGCCGTGTCTGCTGCGGACCGCTGGCCTGCCGGGTGCGCAGCAGGTCGGAGAACAGATGGTGATAACGAAACCAGTGGCCCTGTTCGTCAAGCGGCACCAGAAAGACCTGATGCGCCTGCAGGTAGCGCAGCATCTCGGCGCTGTCATGGGTGTCCCGGGCCGCGTCGCACAGGGCGCTGCAAAAACGTTCCAGGCACGCCGTTTCGTAGAGAAAGGCCTGAGCCTCGGCCGGCAGACAATCGATGACTTCCTCCAGCAGGTATTCCCGAATCATCACCTCACCGCCGTGCAGTGACTGAGGCAATGCATTGTCATCACCGGCTTCGGCGGCCGCCAGCAACCAGAAACGCAGCCCCGCCACCCAGCCCTCACTGCGCTGAATCAGTCTTTGCAGCGCTTCGTTGTCGAGCGAGCGACTGTGCTGGTCCAGCAATGCCATGGACTCGGCATGCGTAAGCCTCAGGTCATGCTCGTTGATTTCAAGCAACTGGCGTGAAAGACGCAGGCGTGCCAGATGCCAGTCAGGTCGCTGACGGCTCGTCACCATCAGCACCAGACCGGCCGGCAGATGGTTGAGCAGAAATTGCAGGCAACGATCGAGCACGCTGCCCTGGGCGAGATGATAGTCGTCGAGGACCAGCAATAGCGGCCGGCTAAGCATCAGGTGAACGGCCAGTTCGTCCAGCAGCCCGTCGAGCCAGGGTTCGAATGCAAAGGGCTGATGGCGTTGGCGCATTTTCAGCAAGCTCATTGCCTGTGCGCCCAACTGCGGAAAAAACTGCTGAAGCCCTGCCAGCAGACGCTCCAGAAAACGCCCGGGATCGTGGTCTCTGGAGCTCAGCCCCAGCCACACGCTTTGCCATTTGTCTGGTAACGCCTGACAGAACTCGACCGCCAGCGAGCTTTTGCCAAAACCTGCCGGAGCGCAGACCAGCAGCAATCGCCCAGACAAACCTTCGTGAAGGCGCTGGCACAATCGGGGTCTGGGAACATAGCCATCGGGCAGTGGCGGTCGGAAGAATCGCCCTTCCAACGCAGGAATCGCGCTGTCTGCGAACCCTTGCATACGGGACAGATCAGTCATGGCCGGCTCTTGTATGAATCGATTTGTTCGGCTTGGCAGTGCTCGGAGACTAGCGGGTTAGCGGATCGTTTTGAAGGTCATCATTGAAAAGACTGTAACAAAATTCCTACGACTTATAAGGCATGAGGCCATACGCAAAAAAGCCCCGCGGACGGGGCTTTACTGTTCAAACGGTTTCCGTGGACGCGCTGCGTGTATCCGCAAGCGCTACAAACCGATGCTTAACGAACGCCTTCCTGACGCAGCGCGTTTGGCGTGAAGTCGCTGGTGCCAGCCGTGAAGCCGAACTCATAGGCACGTTTCTCTTCGTTCTTCATGCCCAGCGCCACGTAGCGGCCCGATTGCAGGTCGTACAGGGTTTCAATGGCGTACCACGGCACTTGCTTGTCGTAGTAGTTCTCGGCATGAGCCTCCGCGACGCGCCACAGTTGGCCGCGACCGTCGTAGTGGTCGATCACCGCCGCCTGCCAGGTGTCTTCGTCGATGAAGAAGTCACGCTTGGCATAGATATGGCGCTGGCCTTCCTTCAGGGTTGCAGTCACGTGCCAGACACGACGCAGCTCGTAACGGGTCAGGTCCTGGTTGATGTGACCGGCCTTGATGATGTCGGCGTACTTGAGCGTCGGATCGTCCAGCTTGTGGCTGTTGGAGGCGATGTACATTTCCTGCTTGCCGATCAGTTTCCAGTCGTAGCGATCCGGCGCGCCGTTGTACATGTCCAGGTTATCGGACGTGCGCAAGCCGTCAGATGCAGTGCCCGGACCGTCATACGACACCTGCGGAGCACGGCGCACGCGACGCTGCCCCGCGTTGTACAGCCAGGCCGAACGCGGTTCTTTCACCTGATCGAGTGTTTCGTGGACCAACAGCACGCCACCGGCCAGCCGTGCCGGCGCGGTCACTTCCTGTTTGAAGTAGAACAGGACGTTGCCCGGATTCTTGGGATCGAAATCGCGCATCTTGTCGCGGAATACGAACTGGTCGGCAAAGTACACCAGACTGTAGGAGCCGTTGGGCTGTGGAGTGGCCTGGGTCACCAGTCGCTTCACGCTCCCGCCACGGTAGCGGGTGATATGGTTCCAGATCACCTCGACGCCGTTGGCAGGGATTGGAAACGGGATGGCGGTATCGAAGTTCTCCAGACCGCTGCCGCCGCCGACCAGTTTGGTCGTGGTCGCATTACGTTTGATGGCTGCGTAGACCTCGTCCGGCACGGTCGCACCACGGTGCGTCGGATACACCGGAATCCGGTAACTGTCCGGATAGCGCTTGAACATTGCGTATTGGCCGGGTGCCAGTTTGTCCTTGTACTGCTCGACGTTGGCCGCCGTGATGGTGAACAACGGCTTTTCGCTGGCATACGGATTGGCCAGGAACCCTTTGCTATCGACTGCTCCGGCGTTTTTCGGCATCGGCGCCCAGGCCGAAATAGTGTTCGCCGCGTTGCCCGCCTTTTCTGCCCCCATGGGCGTCAGGGACGTCCCCAGTTTTGCTGCCTCGGATTCAGACACTGCCGCCATCACGCTGGTCGCCAACAGCGACATGCTCAACAGACCGGCTTGCAACAGACCCTTTGTTATTTTCATATTTATCGTCATCCCGAAAAAACCGTGTTCTTAGAAGTTCATGCCGAAGCTGAGCGCAACGAAGTCGCGGTCATCAACCGTGGTGTACTTCCCATCGAAGAAGTTGGTGTAGGAAAGGGCTGCGGTGTAGGTGTTCTGGTACTCGGCATCCAGACCGAGGCTGACCGCCTTGCGTCCTTCCTCGAAGTTGCCGCCAGGGCCTGGCGAGTAGCCCTTGACGTCATGCGACCAGGCCACGCTCGGGCGCAGGTTTACTCCGGCGAAGAAGCTGTTGTAGTCCCAGATGGCGCGAGCGCGGTAGCCCCAGGAGTTGGAGGTGGTGAAACCATCGTTCTCGCAGTAGCGGGTCAGGTTGTTCTGATCGGCACCAGTGAGGGTACCGGCGTTGAGTGTGGCGCACTGGCCACCCGGCAACGGTCCGGGTCCGTAGACCGGGTCACGGCCATAGCGGATCTCGGAAGTGCTTTCCAGACCGCCGACATGAGTAAAGCCTACCTCGCCCACCAGAGTCAGACGCTCTGCCCCCATGACCTGATCGAAGAACTGGGTGAAGGTGGTCTGCAGTTGAGTGATTTCCTTGCGGCGATAACCTGGCTGGTCGGTGTTGGGCTGACCGTTCAGCAGCGAAACGTTCGGGTTGAGCGGCGAAATGCCCGAGTACAGGATATCCGTGGTGTTGACCTGAACCGGCGCGTTCGGACGGTAGCTGATTTCACCACTCCACGCGGTGCCGGTAGGCAGTGTGGTGGAGAAGCTCAGGCCGTACAGGCGGATGTCCTCAGGGTATTCGACGTAATAGCTGGAGTTACCGGCCACCACGACAGGCAGCAAGGTCGGTGCCAGACGCGCGGCCGTGGCCTGCGGAATGCCGTTGCGCACCAGCGACCCCACCAGACCGGCCGGGCTGAAAGAGGCTGCCGAACCGCCGCGTCCGCTGAAGATCGGCGCACGGCTGTGGTAGTTCATCATGTAGGCGCCGAACTCGGTATCCAGCGGCTCATAGTTGTAACGCAGGGCGAAACCGAACTGGCCGCTGTCACGCGCATCGCGGTCAGGGCCACGGCGCACGATCGCGCCTTCGTCAGGATTGCCGAACACCACGCCCTGCTGGCTCAGCGAGTTGAACACGGCACCGCGCGCTGCAGCCGGCAGACCCGCTGCGGCCAGTGAGGTGTTCAGACCACTGCGGCTGCGCAGTACGGCGAGGTTGTTGTCACAGCCGTCGGAGATGACGTCAGGTTGCGAAAAGAACGTGCCGCAGTTGTCGGTGACCGTCTGGTCCCACTCGAGCTGGTAGAAACCTTCGGCCGACAGGTTGTCGGTCAGGCTCTGCGACAGATAGAACATGTTGACCGGAATCAGGCCTTCCTTGATTTCCGAGCCAGGCCGACGGAACGCGGACACGTCGATAGGGTTGACGCTGTTGATACCGCCGCCGATGAAGGTACTTTCACCCCAACTGATGACCTGCTTGCCGAAACGGACCGAGCCTGGCTGATCAGCGATCGAATAGTTGTGATAGACGAAAGCATCCAGCAACTGGAACCCGGACGACTTGGCGCCCTCCTTGCGGTTCGAATCGCTGATGTCCTTGAACTCGCGACCTTCGTCCTTGAGCTCGAAGTCGTACCAGTACTTGCCACGCATGAACACGCCGGTGTCGCCGTACTTCAGTTCCAGGTCATGGATACCCTTGAAGATCTTCGAGAACGTCTCCCCACGCTTGAAGTTCAAATGGCCATCGTCTGACGTCTGCGACAGCCCGCGCCCGCCATTGTTGGCGCCGATCAGGTTCTTGTTGGCCTTTTCGGTCGACCAGCTGGCACCCACAGAGAGCGAGGAGTCGAAACTGCCTTCAATCTCGCCAATGTTGAAGGAAACGCCGAAAGCAGGACCGGCGAGCGAAGAGGCAAGACTGACGGCCAGGGGCAACTTTGCCCGGCGCCAGAAGGGGTTGGTTGTTGTCATCGACGCTACTCCATGTGCTTTTATTGTTATGGCAGTGGGAAATTTCAAAAACGACTCGGCAGTCGAATCAAACTGACTGGCAACACTCATCAGGCAGCCTGGATGGCGCCAACACAAAATGTACTTCCGCTCTTGCGCATTCCCTATGCCGACTATATCCAGCAGGCGCTGATGCCATATCCCTCTAAAGTGTGATTTGCAGCATCAACGCCTCTGGCCCGCCTGTTCCGGAGGAACTGTGCGACAGGCCTGGAGGGGAGAATGGCTGATATTGGCGATTTGGCAAGGCGCAGAGCGGTGTCCTCGACGTAAGTGCCTGCCGCACTGACTTGCGCGGCAGGTGCGCAGCGTGAAAATCAGTCAGAGCGTGGAAAGAAACGCACTGTTGCTGTTCTGCCACTGGACGATGTCCAGGCGCATCTTCTTCTTGTCGAGCTTGCCGACACTGGTTTTGGGAATTTCAGTAACAAGCGCGATCTGGCTGGGAATGGCCCACTTGTTGATGTGTCCCTGCTCGACGAAAGGCTTGAGATGCTCCTTCAGAATCCGGGCGTCCAGCTCATGCCCTTCGCGCACCACCAGCAACGCAAAAGGCCGCTCGCCCCACTGCGGATCAGGAATACCGACCACGGCCACTTCGCGCACGGCGGGGTGGCGACTGCACAGGTCTTCAAGCGCGAGGGAGGAAATCCATTCGCCGCCGGTCTTGATCACGTCCTTGATGCGGTCGCGGATGTCGATGAAGCCCATGCCGTCCAGCGTCGCAACGTCTCCCGTGTGCATCCAGCCGCCCGCCCACATCTCGGCACCCTTTTCAGGCTCCCGGTAGTAGCTCTCGCTCAGCCAGGGCGCACGCAACACCAATTCGCCCTGGGTTTCGCCATCGGTCGGCAGAAAGTTGCCGTTCTCATCGACGATCGCCGCGTCCACCAGCATTCCCGGCACACCCGCCTTGATCCGGTAGGTGATGCGCTCGTCTTCACTGCCCGCTTTCAATTCTTCGTTGATGTGCGCCACGGAAATCAGCGGCCCGGTTTCGGACATGCCGTAAGCCGCCGTGAGCTGAATCCCTTTCGCCTTGGCCGCCTTGTACAGCGTGCGCGTAAGCGAGCTGCCGCCGATGATGATCTTCCAGCCGCCGAAATCAATGTCAGCAGCAGACTTGGCGTTGAGCAGCATCTGCATGATGGTCGGCACACAATGGGAGAACGTCACCTTCTCCTTGCGCCACAGCTCGACCAGCAGCTCAGGATCGTAACGACCGGGATAGACCTGTTTGAGCCCGAGCATGGTCGCGGCGTAGGGAATCCCCCACGCATGCACATGGAACATCGGGGTGATCGGCATGTAGACATCATCGGTGCCCAACAGCCGCACACTGTCGATGCACCCCATGATGGTCGCGACCCCCATGGTGTGCAGGACCAGTTGCCGGTGGGTGAAGTACACCCCCTTGGGGTTACCTGTCGTGCCCGTGGTGTAGAACATGGTGGCGACCGAGTTTTCGTCGAAATCCTCGAATTCATACTCGGGGCTCGCCGCGGCCAGCAGTTCCTCGTATTCGCCAACCAGATTCGGCAAATCCGCCGTCTTTTCCGGCAGATCGGTCAGCAGCAGGGTCTTTTCGACGGTGGTCAGGTGCCCGGCGATAGCGTTGTAAAGGCCAGTAAATTCGCTATTGACCAGCACAACCCGGTCATCGGCATGGTTGATGGTGTAGGCAATCTGCTCCGGCGAGAGTCGCACGTTGACGGTGTGTATCACCGCACCAATCATCGGAATCGCGAACATGCACTCCAGGTACCGGTGGCTGTCCCAATCCATGACTGCCACCGTATCGCCAGCCTTTACCCCGGCCGCTGTCAGCACATTGGCAAGGCGACAGATACGTTCATTGAGTTCCACATAGGTATAGCGGAGTGAGTCCCGGTAAACGATTTCACGCGTTTTTTCATAGCGGCTGCCGGACATCAGAAGCCGTTTGAGCAACAGAGGGTACTGATAAGCGCCATCGGCTGGCGGAAGAACGCGAGTCTGTAACATATGAGTCCCTTTCCAAAGTTCACAGGCCAAGCCTGAAATATGGACTCTAGAACATCGCCTCGCCAGCCAAATCAGCCAAAATGATGATTTGTTCATCCAAGCCATGCAGGCGTCTGGCCAGCCATTCTCCGCTGCATCCAACGCACTCTGCCACACGAACCTGCACGTTCATTTACCCGAAACTCAACGCATCTCGGTCAGCGCAAGCTTGATGCCCAGCGCGATCAACACCCCGCCCATCGCGCGGTCGAACCAGTGGCCCATTCGTGCAAAACCGGCGCGCACCCGTGCCTGACTGAACAGACGGGCGACCAGACAGAACCATAAGGCAGTCGCCGCCGCGAGGTAGACGCCGTATCCGCCCTGTACCAACAACGGCGTGTGCGGGTTGATGACGACGGTGAACAGCGACAGGAAGAACAGCGTGGCCTTGGGGTTGAGGCCATTGGTGACGAAACCGCTCACGTAAGCGCCTTTTGCCGTGCGTTCGCCCACAGGGGCCTTGATGACGTCATCCGACGCGCTGGCAGGTTTGGCACGCAGGGCCTTGAAGCCGATGTACAGCAGGTACGCCGCCGCCGCCCACTTCAAGGCGTTGAACAGCACGATGGATTGCGAAACGATGATTCCGATGCCCAGAAGCGAATAGCCCACATGCACAAAAATCGCCGAGCCGACACCCAGCGCCGCCCAGGTGCCCGCCTTGCGACCGTGGGTAACACTCTCGCGCACCACCACCGCAAAATCGGGACCGGGGCTGGCCACGGCCAGCAGATGGATCAGTGCAACGGTAAGAAATTCCGGCCAGTACATGAAGCCTCCCAGGGAAGAGTGATGAGCGTTGGCTCTGATAGGCTGATCACACTACGCTTTTCAACTTCCCGGCAAAAGGTACAGCTATGAGCAATCCCGGCAGAGCAGTTTTCCTCGACCACACGTCGCTGGATCTGGGCGATCTGGATCTGGCAACGTTGCGTGAAAGTGTTGGCGAACTGGTGCTGTACGCCAGCACGGGACCTGAGCAGGTGGTGGAGCGCCTGAAAGGTGCTCAGGTCGCAATCAGCAACAAGGTCGTGATCGATGCCAGTACGTTCGCGGCGTGTCCGGACCTCAAACTGGTTCTGGTCACCGCGACGGGCACCAACAATATCGACCTGGTTTCCGCTCGCGAACACGGGGTGACGGTGTGCAACTGTCAGGGCTACGGCACGCCGTCGGTGGCCCAGCACACGCTGCTTCTGCTGCTGGCCCTCGCGACTCGCCTGCCGGATTACCAGCAGGCTGTGCATCAGGGCCTGTGGCAGAAGTCGAAACAATTCTGCCTGCTGGATTTTCCGATCGTCGAGCTGCAAGGCAAGACGCTGGGCCTGCTGGGCCATGGCGAACTGGGCGGTGCGGTGGCAAGACTGGCCGAGGCATTCGGCATGCGCGTGCTGCTGGGTCAGGTTCCAGGCCGGCCAGCGCGGGCGGATCGTCTGCCACTGGCAGAACTGCTGCCTCAGGTCGATGCCCTCACCCTTCACTGCCCGCTCAACGACAACACCCGCGACATGATCGGCGCGCACGAACTGAGCCTGATGAAACCTCATGCCCTCATCGTCAACACCGCACGCGGCGGACTGATCAATGAACAGGCCCTGGCTGACGCACTGCGCAACGGCCACCTGGGCGGCGCAGCGTCGGACGTGCTGAGCGTGGAGCCTCCAGTGGCAGGCAATCCGCTGCTCGCAGGCGACATTCCGCGCCTGATCATCACCCCGCACAGCGCCTGGGGCGCGAAGGAAGCCCGCCAGCGTATCGTCAGCCAGGTCACCGAAAACGCCCGGGCGTTCTTCGCGGGTGCGCCGGTCAGGGTTGTGAGTGGGTGATGCTGCACGGCGGCGCACCGTGCAGGGACGCGGAGCATCCTGAGCGGCATGGGCATGCGGCCCGTGACGCTCTGCATGACAGGCACAAAAGGGTCAGAGGCTGGCGGTTCTGCGCCGTTCTCCAGAATGCCCGCTCGCCAATCCTGTTAAACTGCGCGCTTTTTCAGGAGCCATTCCATGGACCCGCGCAGTGAAGTGTTACTCCGTCAGGCCGAGCTGTTTCAGGGCTCGCTGTTGTTGGCCGGATTGCCTGCCGATGACCTGCTCGGGAAGCTGCCGCAGGCCCGTGGCTGGTGCTGGCACGCCGGTGATCAGTCGGCACTGGATGCACGTTTCGACGGACGCACGCACTTCGGTGTCGAGGCGCCGGAAGAGCCGTTCGAAGCCGCCGTGCTGTTCCTGCCCAAGGCCCGCGACCTGACCGACTACCTGCTCAACGCGCTGGCCTCCCGGCTTCAGGGTCGCGAGCTGTTTCTGGTCGGCGAGAAACGCGGCGGTATCGAAGCCGCCGCCCGGCAACTGAGCCCGTTCGGTCGGGCCCGCAAGCTGGACAGCGCGCGTCACTGTCAGCTCTGGCAGGTCACCGTTGAAACTGCCCCGCAGGCGGTCAGCCTGGAAAGCCTCGCCAAGCCTTATCAGATTGACCTGCAGGATGGCCCGCTCGCGGTCATCAGTCTCCCTGGCGTATTCAGCCACGGCCGTCTGGATCGGGGCTCGGCTTTGCTTCTGGAAAACATCGACAAACTCCCGAGCGGCAATCTGCTCGATTTCGGCTGTGGCGCGGGCGTTCTCGGTGCTGCGGTAAAGCGTCGCTATCCGCACAACGAAGTGGTGATGCTGGATGTGGACGCCTTCGCTGCGGCCAGTTCGCGTCTGACGCTGGCAGCCAATGGTCTTGAAGCACAGGTGTTGACCGGTGACGGAATCGACGCTGCACCCATGGGATTGAACACGATTCTGAGCAATCCGCCATTTCATGTCGGTGTTCATACCGACTACATGGCGACCGAAAACCTGCTGAGAAAAGCACGCCAACATCTGAAATTGGGTGGCGAACTGCGTCTGGTTGCGAACAATTTCCTGCGCTATCAGCCGCTGATCGAAGAGCATGTCGGCGCCTGTGAGGTCCGTGCCCAGGGCAACGGTTTCAAGATCTACAGCGCCAAACGTTCCTGAAATAAGAGCTTGCCGAAAGGATTCTGCAAGGGCAGAATCCGCTCCGTCCTAGGGGAGTAGTCTCCCACGAGCCTCACGCTCGTCCGGCACGTATCAACATACTTGGTCCTCAGACCATGGTGCGTGCGACCCAGAATCCGCTCAGACGGATCGGTGGTTTGACAAGACCTATGACACGAACACCTTACCCGGGGCGGGAAGGCTGTACGTGTCATAGCCGTGTCGACCCGCCCCTTAGGAAACCTGATGCTGGAATCACTCTTAATCCCTACCGCAGTTGTTGCGCTCGCCGAGATCGGTGACAAGACGCAATTGCTCGCGCTCATCCTCGCCGCACGCTTTCGCAAACCCTGGCCCATCATCGCCGGCATCGTCGCCGCGACCCTGGCCAACCATGCGGCCGCCGGCGCAGTAGGGGCATGGTTCAGCAGTTTCCTTTCTGACGCCGTCCTGCACTGGATTCTGGCAGCAAGCTTTACCGCCACCGCGCTCTGGACACTGGTTCCGGACAAGATGGACGATGACGAAGCCAGCACGGCACGTAAATTCGGCCCGTTCATGACCACCCTCATCACCTTCTTCATCGCTGAAATCGGCGACAAGACGCAGATCGCCACCGTCATGCTGGCAGCGCAGTATTCGCATCTCTGGCTGGTGATTATCGGTACTACGGTCGGCATGCTGATCGCCAACGTACCGGTGGTGCTGGCGGGGAATTTTGCAGCAGACAAACTCCCGCTCACGATGATTCGCCGACTGGCCGCCTGTGCCTTCTTCGTGCTGGCGCTGGTCGCGGTTTACAAAGCCATGCAGGTCAGTGGCTGGATTTGACGTTTGACTGGATCAGACGCGTTGCAAGTCTCAGGCAACGCGCCGTTCAGGGAGATCGATCAGGACTTGGGAGCGCTCTGATACAGCGGCATCACCTTGGGAATCGCAGCCTGCAGAGAGGCAATGCGGTGTTCCGAAGCCGGGTGAGTGCTCATGAACTCAGGCTGGGAACCGCCCGAATTCTGGGTCATTTTCTGCCAGAGAGTGATGGCCGCGTTGGGGTTGTAACCGGCGCGCGCCGCCAGCTCAAGGCCCAGCAGATCCGCTTCGTTTTCGTTGCTGCGGCTGTTGGGCAGGGTCATGCTGTAATTAACCGCGGTGTCGGCGAGCGCCATGGTGTCCTGACCCAGACCGAGCAAGGCGCCAGCGCCCTGTTTGGCCATCGCCACGCCGTAGGCCTTGGACATCGCTTCACGGCCATGCTCGCGCAAGGCATGGGCGATTTCATGGCCCATGACCGCCGCAATTTCGTCGTCCGTCAGTTTCAGGGTATCGATCAGGCCCGTGAAGAAAATGATCTTGCCGCCAGGACCGCAGTTGGCGTTCAGGTCATCGCTCTTGATCAGGTTCACTTCCCACTGCCATTGCGCCGAGTCGGGACGCAGCTTCGGCGCCTGCGCGATCAGTCGTTTGGCAATCGCATTGACGCGCTTGGCGTCTGAACTGGTGGTGTCCAGCACGCCCTTGCTGCTCGCCTCGCCTACCGTCTGCTGGTAGGACTGGGCGTACATTTTGTTCACTTCATCCGTGGACAGCATGCTGAACATGTACTGCTTGCGCTCGACACCTACCGAATCACCGGTCGTGGTATTGACGGCCTGACACCCGCCGAGCAGTAACGCAGCGCTCAAGGCACAGAGGGCAAATGACTGACGCATGGTGGATCTCCTTGTTCGTGAGGCGGTCATCCTAGGACGTGAATACGCCCAGCGCCAGATACCAGCCAATTGCCATATTGGTACATGCCAGTGGTAAATGGTTCCTTGGGTATGTCAGGTGTGTATCAGGCGCGTGTCAGCTTATACACATTTATCAACTCAGCGGCGTCAGACACTCAGGCGCATTGAGTTTCGGGTCGTTCACGAAATTGGCCAGTGGCCGTTCGCGTAGCGCTACCTGCGGCGCGGCCAGCAAGGCTTGCAGTTCAGGGAGCGACGTGTCGGGTGACAGCCAGGCTTTCTGACCTTCAGCATCCAGAATCAAGGGACGGCGCTGAGTGGCGGCGGCCTGGGTCACCACTGCGACACTCAGGTAGGTATGGCCCTGCACCGGGTACGCTTCCCAGATCGCTGCAAAAAACAATGCCGAGCCCTCGCCCGGCGTGAGCCAGAACGGGCGTTTGCGCGAGGTGCCGCGCCATTCATAGAAGCCATTGGCGGGAAGCAGACAACGCCGCTGCTTGAAGGCTTCGCGAAACATGGGCTGCTCGGCCACGGTTTCAGCGCGTGCATGAGCCGGGGTTTTCGACAGATCGGTCAGCCAGGCGGGTGTCAGGCCCCAGCGGGCACGCACCAGTTCCACATCACGACCGCCCTCGGCAGCACGCATGATCAATACCCAGTCGGCCGGAGAAATATTCCATTGCGCCTGCTGGTCAGCCGGAAAACCGGGCAAGGCCGCAAAAGCGGGTGTCCAGCGAAACAGGGCATAACGTCCACACATGAGGGGTAATCGGACTCTTTAAAGGAAGGCGCTCAGCACACCAGTACATCGGGAAAACTGTCCGGCTCGTCGCCACCGGACAAAGGCGAGGCTGCATTGTACGCAGTGATCAGTTCCCGTGCGCGCTCGACCTTGTCGTCATCGACGGTGATCCACAGCAGGCCGAACACGGGCAGCTCGCCCATCCCGCCCAGAAGATCGCGGCCCGTGAGGCCCGCTTCGATCCCTTCGCTGGCCAGCATGCCCTGGAGCAACTCACCTTCCATGAGGTTTTCCGGCTCGTAGATTCTCTGCATCACTCGTTCTCGGTGCGTACATCCAGCGTCCATTGCTCGCCGTCGGTCTGGAGGTCGAATACGATCGGGCGGCAGCAGACCTGACAGTCTTCAATATACTGTTGATCACCACCGGACAGATCCAGTAGCGCCTCGACGGGCTCGCCGCAGTAAGGGCAGTCGTAACTCTGTAATTCCTGCATCGCGGTCTCCGAGATCAGTTGTGCGTATAATTGCGCCATTCTTTGAAGGTTGTCGTGAAAAACCTGCCTTCTTTTTACCCTATCCGATTCCAACAAGAGAGCATGATGGGCGAATTCGATGCCATCCGACCTTACAACGATTCAGAAGTCCCAGCCGTTCTGGCACGTCTGCTGAGTGATAAAGCCTTTCTCGCGATTCTGACCAAATTCCGTTTTCCTCGTCTGGCGCCTGCGTTCGGCTGGTTTCTGCAACCGACCCTGGCCCGCAAGCTGCGCCGAGAGTTCGCCGGTATCGATTCGGTTGCCACGCTTCAGGACAAGGTCGAGTACTACGTCGACCACACCATTGAGCGCGCCACCGACGGCGTTACCTACACTGGCGTCGAGCAACTCAAGTCCGGCAGCGCCTATCTGTTTCTCGCCAACCACCGCGATATCGTGATGGACCCTGCGTTCGTCAACTACGCCGTGTATCACGCCGGCCTGCCGACGCCGCGCATTGCCATTGGCGACAACCTTCTGCAGAAGCCCTTTGTCAGCGACCTGATGCGCCTGAACAAGAGCTTTATCGTGCACCGCTCGATCATCGGGCGTCGCGAGAAGATGGCGGCCTATCAGTTGCTATCGGCGTACATCAACCATTCGATCACCAAGGATTGCCAGTCGATCTGGATTGCTCAGGCTGAAGGACGCGCCAAGGACGGAGATGACCGTACCGAGTCGGCGATCCTCAAGATGTTCCACATGAGCCGCAAGGATGAGCCTTTCGGCGACGTGATTCGTTCCCTTAACCTGATCCCGGTGTCGATCAGCTACGAATACGATCCTTGCGATCAGGCCAAGGCGCGCGAGCTGTATATCCGTGCCACCACGGGCGTCTACACCAAGACGCCGGGCGAGGACGACGTGAGCATCGCGCTGGGCATCACCGGCTATAAAGGTCGCGTGCACGTGAACTTCGCGCCGCCGATCACCGAGCATTTCGAAGACACCAAGCAACTGGCCGTCGAAATGGACCGGCAGATCCTTGGCGGCTACCGTCTGTTCCCGGTGCACTATCTGGCCTACGCGCAGTGGACGGACGCTGACCCGAGCCTGAGCGTGCCGCTGGCTGCAGACCTGTTCCCGGCCGATGAACTCAATCGTGCAAAAGATGAGTGGGAAAGCAGACTCGCTGGCGTGCCCGCCGAACACCGGCCGTATCTGGTGCAGCAGTACGCGACGCCGGTGCGTAATCAGTATCGGGTCAAGGCAGGGTTGGCGCTTTAGATTGCCAGCGATTGCGCCAGTTTGATCACGCCCACATGGAGTGGGCGTGCATCCTGTACCGCTCTGCGGCACAAATAGCGAAGATGGCGAACCCGGCGAGCCAAGCGCACAGCTTGAATCATCCTGTAAGAAGTTTCCTTCGCGCTGTCACCTAACCGTAACGCGCCCTCGGCATTGTGTGGCTCCTCAAGAAACGGACTTCCTTCCTTTTGGAGCTTGTCATGCTGCATGCAAAAAACCAGGACCGCCTTTATCTGATCGCGCAGAGCGATGAACAGCAGGAGCTGATCGATGCCCTGTCGTTCAACGTTCAAGACCGCCACTGGCTGGTCTACTGCGCTCTGGGCGGGCATATCCACCATGATCTGCCGGACGTGGATCAGGTAACCGGCTTCAGTTTTCTGGACTTCTATCAGCAGGCAGCCTGATCCCGCCAGCGATCTGCAGATGTAAAAAAGCCCGGCCCTCTCATCGAGGGCCGGGCTTTTTCTTCGCAATGACTTACTGCGACAGGGTCGAACCGATGGTCGGGTCCTGGAAGACACGCGTCAGCGCGTCACTCAGGACATCACTCACCAGCTTGGTGTTGGTCTCCTGGTTCGGCGCCATGCCGAAACGCTGATCCAGCGATGCGGCATAACGGCCGCTGTAATTGCGACCGTTGTTGCGAACATCGGCGCGGAAGGTCGAGCTGATGGTGGCTTCGGTCACGTACAGGCCTTCTTTCGGCGACTGATACTTGAGGTCAGCAAGGGTCACCGTCAACTGAGGTGCGTTGCCGCCACCCTGAGTCGGGGTGAAGCCCAGCAGACGCACGGCGGCTTCCGCCTGAGCCTGCAGCTTTGGCACGATGTCGTTGCCGCTGACGCTGATCGAACTCGTCTCCGGGTACATGCCGCCACGCGTGCCCAGCGTCGGACCAGGACGACCGTCTACCACGCGCACGATGACCGGCTGACCGCGTCCGACAGGCGCGAGTTGTGCATTCAGCTTGGGTTGCGGGCTGAGTTGTTGCGGGCTGTGGGCACAGCCCACCAGGGTCAAACTGCTTACAGCAAGCAAACCGAACAAAAGGCGACGCAGCATGCTCATCTCTCCAAGGACCAGACACTAAATGTGCCGCAGTATAGCGGCGTGCAACACCGGCAAACCAGTGTCCACCAGCCGACAAGGCTGGGACATTCATAAATCGGCGATGGTTCAGGTGCGAGAGATGTAATCAGGGCGTCATAACAAGGCGGCAGACTTGCCTTCACTGCCTCGACGCTCACTCACGAAAGGAGCTGCGCCATGAATCTCTTCTGGTCCCTCTTCACCGCACGCCCCCAGCATCGTCATTACGCGCGCGTGGACCACGCTGGCATCTGCCGCGCTTTCAAGCACTGCGTCGAACGTCCGTCAGGACATGACTGGGTCGAAGTGACCGAGCAGCGACTCAACTGGTTGAACCTGCCACTGCCCGCCAGCGCCCGTGTTGCGCAGCGTGACGTGAGAGCGACACGACGCCAATTAATCACTGCCTGACCCGATCACGAATAAAAGTCACTTAAACCGATCAATTTCAGTCGTTTCATCGCTATAATCTCCCCCCGATTATAAGGACGTCTCCTGATCGGGCCTCGCAGCATTGCTAATCGTCGCATTAGCGCCTCCGTTCTGCCCACAGAGAGCCGCCCACACAGGTCATTGCACGCCGGTGTGCTCGATGAATGTTGCAGAATCGCTCGAATCCTATCGAACCTTTCTGGTCTGTCAGCGCCTCACCTTGTATGCATCGATCTGCCAGCGCTGCTATCGCAGCCATTTTGAGGTTTGGTTCGCGTTTCCAAAAGAACGTGAAAAACGGTTTCACTACTTCACAAGAGTGTGGCGAGCAAATGAATAGGTACGCGTTTGTAAATGCACCATCAGCGTCTGAACCGGCCCTTTTGAACAGGACTGACCGCGACTGCGCCTCCATTACCGGGGCCTGACGACGCTCGTCAGGTTCAGGTCGCCTGCGTGACTTGTACCGTGACGATGGTCGAATGGCCGAGCAGGGTCGAACATGCGTTCATGCCTCATTGATGAACCTTGATCGAGCCTGACCGGGACCTGCGCGAGAGATGCGAAAAATTGCGAAGAATCGGACAGGCGATCCTGGCCGGGAAGCGATGGGCACAACCCAGACCCTTGCCCCGACATCCCGGCACACAGCCTCAGGATCGTATGCCGTCAATTTGGTGCTGCAGATTTTGGAGACGCGTTAATGGCGCATAACGAAGCAGTCGATGTAGTACTGGTCGGAGCTGGCATCATGAGTGCCACGCTGGCCGTACTGCTCAAAGAGCTCGACCCCGGCCTCAAGCTGGAAGTCGTTGAGCTCATGGACTCCGGTGCTGCTGAGAGTTCCAACCCCTGGAACAATGCTGGCACCGGCCACGCTGGCCTGTGCGAACTCAACTACACCCCGCCCGCTGCCGATGGTTCCATCGACATCAAGAAAGCGGTGCACATCAATACCCAGTTCGAAGTCTCGAAGCAGTTCTGGGCCTATCTGGCCCGCAAAGGCACCTTCGGTTCGGCGAAGTCGTTCATCAACCCGGTTCCGCACCTCAGCTTCGTTCAGGGCGAAAACGGCATTTCGTTTCTCAAGACCCGCTTCGAGGCGATGCGCAAGCATCACGCGTTCTCGTCGATGGAGTACACCGAAGACAAGGCCAAACTTGCCGAGTGGATGCCGCTGATGATGCCGGGCCGTCCGGCGGACGAAAAAATCGCCGCGACGCGCATGATGAATGGCACCGACGTCAACTTTGGTGCGCTGACCAATCAGTTGCTCAAACATCTTTCCAGCGCGCCTGACGCCCAGGTCAAGTACTGCAAACGCGTTACCGACCTCACCCGCAAGGGCGATGGCTGGACCGTGACCATCAAGGACGTGAACAGCGGCGGTACCCGCCAGATCGACGCCAAATTCGTGTTTCTCGGTGCGGGCGGCGCGGCACTGCCGTTGCTGCAGATGTCCGGCATCGAAGAGAGCAAGGGTTTCGGCGGCTTCCCGGTCAGCGGCCAGTGGCTGCGTTGCGACAACCCGGAAGTGGTCAAACACCATCAGGCCAAGGTTTACAGCCAGGCAGCGGTGGGTTCGCCGCCGATGTCGGTGCCACACCTGGATACCCGCGTAGTCGATGGCAAGAAATCCCTGCTGTTCGGACCTTACGCCGGTTTCACCACCAAGTTCCTGAAGCACGGTTCGTTCCTCGACCTGCCACTGTCGGTGCGCGTGGCCAACATCAAGCCGATGCTGGCGGTGGCCCGTGACAACATGGACCTGACCAAGTACCTGGTCAGCGAAGTGATGCAGTCCATGGAGCAGCGTCTGGAATCTCTGCGTCGCTTCTATCCGGAGGCGAAAGCTGAAGACTGGCGCCTGGAAGTGGCTGGTCAGCGTGTACAGATCATCAAAAAAGACGCCAAGAAAGGCGGCGTGCTGCAGTTCGGCACCGAACTGGTCTCGGCGAAAGACGGTTCACTCGCGGCATTGCTTGGCGCTTCGCCGGGTGCCTCGGTGACCGTATCGATCATGCTGGAACTGATCGAACGCTGCTTCCCGGAAAAAACCCGCACCGAGTGGGCTGCCAAGCTCAACGAGATTTTCCCGGCGAGGGAAAAGGCGCTGGAAACCGACGCAGAGCTGTACGAGCGCGTCAGCAGCCAGAATGACGAGCACCTGGAACTGACTGAAAAGACCAATCAGGAACAGAGCTTCGCCTGACGCTGAGTGCGGGTCGTTGAATTGAAAAACCCCGTGGACTCGAACGAGCCACGGGGTTTTTCTTTGCGCGTTAAAAGCGAAGGATCAAAGGCTGCGCGACAGTACCGCGATGTGCTCAGGACCGATGCCGCAGCAGCCGCCGATGTGCGTGGCGCCGCGCTTGACCCAGTCTGCCGCCCACTGCTGATAACCCTGCGGATCGAGATCTTCGCGCAGTTCATCAAGACCATCGTTGGCCTTGGCGTCCTTGGGTTGCGGCGGGAAAGCGTTGGCGTAAGCGCCGATGGCGATATCGACGTTCAACGACTCGAACACTTCACGCGCGGCATCAATGGCACCGCCGATCACTTCCGGCTGACTGCAATTGAACAGCAGTGTCGCAACGCCCATTTCGGCCGCTGCGCGGGCAGCCTCTGCCACTGGCTCGCCTGAGCGCAGGCGTGGAACTTCATCCGTGTCTTCGTCCTGCAGCGTGAACGACAGCCAGAACGGTTTGCCGTCCGCCGGCAGACCTGCGCGAATGGTCTGCGCTTCGAGGATGCAGCTCTGGGTTTCGGCCAGCCACAGATCTACATAGGGCGTCAGACCGGCCACCAGCGGCTGCAGGATTTCGGCAGCCCGCTCCGGCTTGTACAAGTCCGGACGATAGGAGCCGAACAACGGCGGAATCGAACCTGCCACGCGCGCACGACCACCGGACGCATCGGCCGATGCCCGCGCCAGTGTCCCGGCCAGGGCGGCCAATGCCTGACCTTCCTTCGCAAAACGCTCTTCGCCAATGTGAAACGGCACCACCGCGTAGCTGTTACTTGTAATCACTTGAGCACCACTTTCGATATAAGCGGCGTGTACATCGCTGACGGCTTCGGGTGCTTCGCTCAAGGCCAGCGCAGACCATTCGGGCTGGCGAAATGGCGCGCCGCGACGCTGTAGTTCGCGGCCCATGCCGCCATCAAGAATTACAGTTGAGCCTTGGGTCATATGTGATCTACTTATATGTATATGAAAAAAACTCATTATGAGTCAGTCTTGTATAACGTATTTAATACGGCACTTTCATCAAACTACAAACATTTTCTCAGGGGACATCTGTGAAACTTAGCGCTTTGCTGGGCATTGGCCTGGTTACTCTGGCCGCCTCCACTCAAGCCCTGGCCGGCGCCACACTGGACCGCGTGCAGAAGAACAAAGAGCTGGTCAACGTCCTCATGGAAAGTTACCCACCCTTCTCTTTTCTGAATGACAAGAACGAGCTGGACGGCTTTGACGTCGACGTTGCCAAGGCTGTGGCGCAGAAGCTGGGCGTCAAGTTGCGCCTGGAAACACCCTCCTGGGACGTGATCGCTGCCGGTCGCTGGAGCGGTCGTTATGACATCTGCGTCTGCTCGATGACCCCGAGCAAGGCCCGTACTGAAGTGTTCAACTTCCCGGTCGAGTACTACGCATCACCTGCCGTGATCGTGGTCAATGCCAAGGATGACCGCATTCATTCGGCCAAGGACCTGAGCGACAAAAAGGTCGGTCTGACCAGCGCGTCCAGTTATGAAAGTTACCTGAACAAAAACCTGGTGATCGAAGGAGCGGAAGACAAGCCGCTGCAATACCCGTTCGAGAACGTGCAGATCGCGCCGTACGACAACGACAATGTTGCATTCCAGGATCTGGGCCTGGGCGCAGGTGTTCGCCTGGACGCCGTGCTGACCAATCTGGTGACCGCCAAACCGCGACTGGATCAGGACAAGCGCTTCAAGCTGGCCGGCGAGTCGCTGTATGAAGAACCCAACTTCGTCGCCATCGAGAAGAACGATCCCGAGTGGGACGCCAAGGTGCGTGAAGTGTTCGCCGAGCTGAAAAAGGACGGCACCCTGAGCAAGCTGTCGCAGAAGTGGATCGGCGCCGATATCAGTAAATGACTTCCTTCCCACGCCCACCCGAGCAGGCTGATCAAGGCCTGCTCAAGCGCATCTTCGGTTTCCGCACGCGGCTGTACCTGACCTGGCTGGTCATGTTCATGCTGTTTGCGGGCTTCTTCCTGAGTTTCGACCTGAAGCTGTCGATCATTCTCGACAAGCTGCCCAATCTGATCGGCCTGCACCTGGCGCCCAACGGTTTTCTGCAAGGCGCAGCGCTGACACTGTTCGTGTCTGTGTGCTCGATCATCGTGTCGGTGGTGCTCGGCTTCGTCACTGCGCTGGCACGCTTGTCCAGCAGCGCTGTGGCGTTCGGCATCGCCAGCTTCTACGCGTCGTTCTTTCGTGGCACACCGCTGCTGATCCAGATCCTGCTTATCTACCTGGGCTTGCCACAGGTGGGTATTGTGCCGGGTGCGATCATGGCGGGCGTGATCGCCCTGTCGCTGAACTACGGGGCCTACCTGAGCGAGATCTTTCGCGCAGGCATCATCGGTGTTGCCGCCGGACAAAGCGAAGCGGCACTGGCGCTGGGGCTGCGCCCCACCCAGATATTCTGGCGCGTCACCCTGCCCCAGGCCATGCGCACCATCATCCCGCCAACGACCAACCAGTTCATCTCGATGCTCAAGGACTCGTCACTGATTTCAGTGATGGGCGTCTGGGAAGTGATGTTTCTGGCGCAATCCTATGGCCGCTCCAGCTATCGTTACATCGAGATGCTGACCACCGCTGCGGTGCTGTACTGGATCATGTCGATCGGGCTGGAGTTGTTACAATCCAGACTGGAACGGCACTACGGCAAGGCTTACAAGGCCCGGAAGTAACTCGGAGTCGCTTTAGATCGCTCCCGGGCTCCGCGTACGCCGCTCAGGACGCTGCGCGTCGGATGTGATGCAGAGCGTCACAGTGCATGCCCACGCAGAGCGATGGGCACGAGCACTGACCTGAACCGCCCTCAGCCACGCGCCTGTTCAATCAGTTCGATGTATTCATCGGCGTTACGCTGGTACTTGATCAGGGCGATGAAGTCGTTGCCCTGCTCATCCTTGCCGTCGAAGTCATGACCGGCTTCCTTGAAAAAGACCAGAAAGCGCTCGAAATCGTTGATCCGCAGACCTCGATAGGCCTTGATCAGTTTGTGCAGCGAAGGCGAGGTGGCGTCGTAGGGTTCGAAATTCAGGAACAGTTTGATCTGCTCGTCACCGATCTCATCGCCAATCAACTGTTTCTTGTCTTTACGCATTGCGGGCTCCACCTGGTCGCAGACACTTTTACGGGCGGGCAGTTTACCCCCGCGTGAGCGTGCGGCTCAACGCGCGCGTGCAGGCGTGGTGTGCAGGTCGGCCCAGATATGGCCGTTGGCGTAGCTGAGAAACTGGCAATACACCTTTTCGTTGCGCAACAGGTCCACCAGCACCCGGTATTGGGCCAGCGGGTAGTAAAGCGTCAACGTGCGCGAAGGCTCATCGTAAGCGGGCTTCTTCAGACTTTTGCTGTCGCCCGCATCAAAGTGCACCAGCACCTGTGAGATGGAGGCGCCCTTGTTCAAGGACTTGCCCTTGAGGCGCAACAGCAGGGATGAGGTGACCGGAATGGGCTGCTGGCTCGAGGTTCTCTGATTCCCGGCGACGATGGTGTACTCGGTGACCCGCATCAATTGCTGCTGTTCGGGCTCACCGGCACGCAGGCTCGACTCATCGGGTGGCAGGTATTGCTCATGCATGGGGCTGGCTGACACCGGTACCGCGACGGTCAGACCCGACAACAGCGCCAGCGCAAAGGCGCCCGGAATCAGTGGCTTCATGCAGAGTGGTCCCTGAGAGGTGCGGATAGACGCTGCCCCGGACGTTCGCCAGAGCAGCGATCAGCCATCGTTACATGCCTTTGACGGCGTAGATACCGGCCGCGTTGCGCCAGTAGCCTTTGTAGTCCATGCCAAAGCCGAAGATGTAACGGTCGATGCACGGCAGGCCGACGTAATCGGCTTTAAGGTCCGGCCGCGCCTTGCGGTCATGGTCCTTGTCGATCAGCACGGCAGTATGAACCGCACGGGCTCCGGCGTGTTTGCAGAAGTCGATGATCGCGCCCAGCGTGTGGCCTTCATCAAGGATGTCGTCGATGATCAGCACGTCGCGGTCGATGAACGAGACTTCCGGCTTGGCTTTCCAGAACAGGTCGCCGCCGGTGGTTTCGTTGCGATAGCGTGTCGCGTGCAGATAGGACGCTTCCAGCGGGAAGTTGAGATGGGTCAACAGCTTGCCCGAAAAGATCAGGCCGCCGTTCATCACGCAAAACACAACCGGGTTGCGTTCAGCCAGTTCGGCATTGATCTGCGCGCCGACACGAGCGATGGCAGCATCGACTTCGGCTTCTGTGTACAGGCAGTCAGCCTCGCGCATGATTTGACGGATATGCTCGAGATCAGCAGACATGAAGCGCTCTCCAGGTGGGGGCAGTGTAAGAAAAGCGGGCAAAGGTACGCATCCATTCGACTCAGAGCAAGCGATTCTGGACTAGCGTTGTGAGTGTCTTCTAAAAGCTGCGAACGTCCAAGGCAAAGAACAATACTGCACACATCGTAAGACAGTGTCTGCTGAATAGATTAATCTAGGCCGTTTTTTTGCCCCCCGCTGGAGCCTTTCCTTATGCCCATTCGTGAGATCCGTCATCCGCTGATCCGCCACAAGCTCGGCCTGATGCGCCGCGCAGACATCAGCACCAAGAATTTCCGTGAGCTGGCTCAGGAAGTGGGTGCTCTGCTTACTTATGAAGCCACTGCCGACCTGACGCTGGAAAACTATGACATCCAGGGCTGGGCCGGAACGGTGTCGGTCGAGAAGATCGCCGGCAAGAAAATCACTGTCGTGCCGATTCTGCGCGCCGGTATCGGCATGCTCGACGGCGTGCTCAGCCTGATTCCGGGCGCCAAGGTCAGCGCCGTGGGCGTGGCCCGCAATGAAGAAACGCTGCAGGCCCACACCTATCTGGAAAAGCTGGTCCCGGAAATCGACGAGCGTCTGGCGATGATCATTGACCCGATGCTGGCCACCGGCAGTTCAATGGTTGCCACCATCGACCTGCTCAAAAAAGCTGGCTGCAAGGAGATCCGCGCCATGGTGCTGGTTGCCGCGCCTGAAGGCATTGCCGCTGTGGAAGCTGCGCACCCCGACGTGATGATCTACACCGCATCCATCGATGAGCGCCTCAACGAGCACGGCTACATCATTCCGGGCCTGGGCGATGCCGGTGACAAGATTTTCGGCACCAAACAGAAGGACGCATAACCCGATGACGCAGCACGAGTTCAACGATCCACTGTGGCGTACGGTTCTTTCCGGTGCGCAAATGCTGTTCGTGGCTTTTGGCGCGCTGGTCTTGATGCCGCTGATCACCGGACTCGATCCCAACGTCGCATTGTTCACCGCAGGCCTGGGCACGCTGTTGTTCCAGATCGTGACCGGCCGCCAGGTGCCCGTCTTTCTGGCATCGAGCTTTGCCTTCATCACCCCGATCATTCTCGCCAAGGGTCAGTTCGGCCTCGCCGCGACCATGGGCGGCGTGATGGCGGCGGGTTTTGTCTACACCTTCCTCGGCCTGGCCGTGAAGATCAAAGGCACCGGTTTCATTGACCGCTTGTTGCCGCCGGTCGTAATTGGTCCGGTGATCATTTCCATTGGCCTGGCCATGGCGCCGATTGCCGCCAACATGGCGATGGGCAAATCCGGAGATGGCGCCGAGCTGATTCATTACCAGACGGCGATGCTGATTTCGATGCCTGCCCTGCTGACCACGCTGATCGTGGCGGTGTTCGGTAAAGGCATCTTCAGGCTGGTTCCGATCATTTCGGGCGTTCTTGTGGGTTTTGCGCTGTCGTTCTACTTCGGCGTGGTCGACACAGTAAAGATTGCCGAGGCGCCCTGGCTGGCGATCCCGCATTTCACTGCGCCGGAATTCAACTGGCAGGCGATCCTGTTCATCGTGCCGGTGGCGCTGGCTCCGGCCATTGAACACATCGGTGGCGTGATCGCGGTAGGCAGTGTGACCGGTCGCGATTACCTGAAAAAGCCAGGTCTGCATCGCACGCTGTTCGGTGACGGTATCGCCACTACCGCAGCCGGCCTGTTCGGCGGTCCGCCCAACACCACCTACGCTGAGGTGACGGGAGCGGTGATGCTGACCAAGAACTACAACCCGAAAATCATGACCTGGGCGTCGATATTCGCGATCACCCTGGCGTTTATTGGCAAGTTCGGTGCGTTGCTGCAAAGCATCCCGGTGCCGGTAATGGGCGGGATTCTGTGCCTGTTGTTCGGCTCCATTGCGGCGGTGGGTATGAATACCCTGATTCGTCACAAGATCGACCTGTCGGAAGCGCGCAATCTGGTAATCGTATCGGTGACGCTGGTGTTTGGTATCGGGGGCGTGCTGATCGGTACAGGCACTGGCCCGGATGATTTCGGCATGAAAGGCATCGCCCTGTGCGCCGTGACCGCCATCGTGCTGAACCTGATCCTGCCGGGTAATGACAGCTGGAAGAACAAGCAACTGGATGATCAGTTGCCTTAGTAACGCCCTGAAAGGCGTTGTCATGCGGACGTGGTCACGATCAGATACAAACTGATCGTGATCACGCTCCGTGTGAGCCTGCAGTCCGGGACGCTCTGCGTCCCATGTGAATCAGCGCCTTACAACATCAACGGTGCACGTTCGCAAAGCCTGTTCAGCTCCTTCGCCCAGTTCGGATCATCGTTCAGGCAAGGTATCAGTACCAGCTCCTCCCCGCCCGCCTCCTTGAACTGCTCGGCCCCCCGGTCGCCAATCTCTTCCAGTGTCTCGATGCAGTCGGCGACAAATGCCGGGCACATGACCAGCAGCTTCTTCACGCCCTGCGCCGCCAGCTCGTCAAGGCGCGCTTCGGTATAGGGTTCGATCCATTTGGCGCGGCCCAGACGCGACTGGAACGATACCGACCATTTGCCATCAGGAATACCCATGCGCTTGGCAAACGCCGCAGCCGATTGCAGGCATTGCGCGCGGTAGCAGGTGGCGAGCACTTCTGCGGGAGCGGTCATGCAGCAGTCTTCCTTGAAGCAATGTTTCCCGGTCGGGTCAAGCTTGTGCAAGTGACGCTCTGGCAGGCCGTGAAAGCTCAGCAGCAAGTGGTCGTGCGGCTGCTCCAGATGTGGGCGCACGTTTTCGACCAAGGCATTGAGGTATTCAGGCTGATCAAAGAACGGCTGCAACAATGAGAACTGCATCTTCAGCGATTTGGCCCGCACAACGCGCTTGGCTTCTTCGATGACCGTGGTAACGGTGCTGTCGGCAAACTGTGGATACAGGGGCGCGAGGGTAACGTTCTTGATGCCCTGCTCTGCCAGGCGCGTCAGCACGGTTTCGATGGACGGCTCTCCATAGCGCATCGCCAGTTCCACCGGCCCGTGATCCCATTCCTTCTTCATGGCCTGCTGCAGACGCTTGCTCAGCACCACCAGCGGCGACCCCTCATCCCACCAGATCGACGCGTAGGCGTGAGCAGACTGTTCCGGGCGCTTGATCAGGATCAGCGACACCAGCAGCCTGCGCACCGGCCACGGCAGGTCGATGACGTAAGGGTCCATGAGGAACTGATTGAGGTAGCTACGCACATCTGCCACCTGGGTAGACGCAGGCGAACCCAGGTTGACCAGCAACAACGCGTGATCGGTCATGCAACTTCCTAATTCAATGGCTTTCAGTGTCGACCCAGCAGATCCTGCAGGGCGGTTTTCAGATCGGTGAAACGAAACGTGAAACCGGCTTGCTGCAAGCGATCAGGTCGCGCCCGTTGCCCGCCCAGCAACAGCACCGACAACTCGCCCAGCAGCACTTTGAGCGCCAGCGACGGCATGGGCATGAAGGCCGGCCGATGCAGGATGCCGGCAAGGGTCTTGGCAAAGTCACGGTTACGCACAGCCGCAGGCGCACAAAGATTATAAGGGCCACGGGCATCGTCGAGATTCAACAGAAAATCAATCGCCGCAATTTGGTCCTGGACGTGAATCCAGGGCATCCATTGCCGGCCGTTGCCAATCGGGCCACCCATGCCGAACTTGAACGGTGGCAACAGTTTCTGCAGAAAGCCGCCACGGTCGGACAACACCAGACCGGTGCGTATCAACACCACACGTACGCCCAAGGCTTCACCACGCAGCGCGGTCTCTTCCCATGCCCCACACAACTGGCTGGCAAAGTCTTCCTTGGCGGGATGAGAGGTTTCGTCCAGCTCACGCTCGCCACTGTCGCCATACCAGCCCACCGCAGACCCGGAAATCATCAACGCGGGCTTTTGTGTCGCCTTGCCCATCCACGCCAGCAACTGCTCGGTCAGGCCGATGCGGCTGTCCCACAGCATCAATCGACGCTTGCGGGTCCAGGGCCGATCGGCAATCGGGGCGCCTGCCAGATTGACGACAGCATCGACGGGCTGATCGCCCAGTTCATCGAGACGGGCAATCCCCTTCACCGAAGATCCGCAGAGCTTGGGAACGTCAGCAGGCCGTCGGCTCCAGACGGTCAACTGATGACCTTGAGCAGTCCAGTGTCGGCAGAGCGCTCGTCCTATCAAACCAGTACCGCCGGTCAGCAATATGTGCATGGCAGGTAACCTCGCGTGGCGTTCGTGGCAATTGAGTAGTCTATTTTTTACGGGTGACGCTTATTCAGACAACCAGACCATTGACTGAACCTTAGGCCACACCTGAACGGACTGGCGCTTTACTGCCCCGCTCGGGTGGTTGGCCCATTGTCGATTGGCAGCAGACTGAACGTCTTCGACCTTCAAGGTTGCAGAGTGACTCACAACAGAATCGAGAACCACTGCAAGTTATACCAGACAAGAAGATTGTACAGGTTTTAACTACGGCGTAGTCTGTACAGACAAGGTAACGAGGCCCCTATGACTGTCCCTATCGCAATCATCGGTACCGGTATCGCCGGACTTTCAGCTGCCCAGGCGCTCACTGCGGCCGGGCATGAAGTACACCTGTTCGACAAAAGCCGCGGCAGCGGCGGTCGGATGTCCAGCAAACGCAGCGACGCAGGCTCGCTGGACATGGGTGCGCAGTATTTCACCGCTCGCGACCGGCGCTTTGCGACGGCCGTCAAACAGTGGCAGGCCCAGGGCCATGTGGCCGAGTGGACCCCTTCGCTCTACAACTTTCAGAACGGCAGGCTCAGCCCGTCGCCCGACGAACAGGTTCGCTGGGTCGGCAAGCCCGGCATGAGCGCCATCACCCGCGCCATGCGGGGTGATCTGCCCGTCTCGTTCTCGTGCCGCATCACCGAGGTGTTTCGCGGTGAACAGCACTGGAACCTGCTGGACGCGGAAGGCGAGAGCCATGGCCCGTTCAGCCACGTCATCATTGCCACGCCAGCCCCTCAGGCCACGCCGTTGCTGGCAGCGGCCCCCAAACTGGCCAGTGTCGTGGCCGGGGTCAAGATGGACCCGACCTGGGCCATCGCGCTGGCATTCAGCACGCCGCTGCAAACGCCCATGCAAGGCTGCTTCGTACAGGACAGCCCGGTCGACTGGCTGGCGCGCAATCGTAGCAAGCCCGAGCGTGACGACACGCTGGACACCTGGATTCTGCATGCCACCAGCAACTGGAGCCGGCAGCATCTGGACATGCCCAAGGAAGAGGTCATCGAGCATCTGCAGGGCGCATTTGCAGAAATGATCGACTGCACGATGCCTGAACCGGTCTTCACTCTTGCCCATCGCTGGCTGTACGCGCGGCCTGCAGGTTCTCACGAATGGGGCGCACTTTCCGATGCCGACCTGGGCATTTATGTGTGCGGCGACTGGTGCCTGTCGGGCCGGGTCGAAGGCGCATGGCTCAGTGGTCAGGAAGCCGCACGCCGACTGCTGGAACACGCGCAATGAACCAGATCAATCCACGCAAACTGCTGCTGTCGAAATGGACAGCAGCCACCCCGGTCAATCGTGAGAAGCATTTTATGGTGACCGAACTGTTCAAGGACGAAGAAGGCACGGTCCTGGAAATCGAACTGCAGGCGGTGCTGACCCAGCGTAGCGAGCGCCTGCCTTGGCAGGTGCTGCAGGCAGCGGACGTGTGGCGGATGGGCTGGAAGTAAGGCGGCCTTTCACTCGGCACACACCCTCCTGAAGCACGGCTGCCGCTTGTCCAACAACACATACCCCATTGAAGAAGCGCTGTGTTCTGCGGGGAGGCGGCTTGCCGACGATGAACGATGACGCGAATTTCTCACACACCGCGTAGCGGTCTCCCACATTCCTGTGTTTGCCGAGCGACGGCACTGCATCGAAGAGATTAAGGCGCATCCTGGCATCCAGCCATCACCGTCTCAAACGCCCCTTTCAAACCCTCTACAAACAATTTGACTTGTACAGCTATGCACCTATGATGAGTGCAAGTTGTACAGAGCATTTTGTCTGTACAAGTCTTCTGTAGAGGTTGGTGATGTCAACGCCCGTAATCGAAAAGCCCAAACTCGGTATCAGTGCCTGCCTGATGGGCGCCGAGGTTCGCTTCAATGGCGGCCACAAGGAATCGCATCTATGCACACGCGCACTGAGCCAATACTTTGATTTCGTCCAGGCCTGCCCTGAAGTCGCGATCGGTATGGGCATCCCGCGCGAGCCTATCCGGCTGGTCGGCGATGCGGAAAATCCACGGGCGCTGGGCACGGTCAATCGCGAACTTGACGTCACCGAGGCGCTGGCTGATTACGGCACGCAGATGGCCGACGAACTGGGCGACATCTGCGGCTACATCTTCATGCAGAAGTCTCCGTCCTGCGGCCTTGAGCGAGTCAAGGTCTACCGCGAGAACGGCGCGCCGGTCGATGGAGGAGGCACTGGCATCTATGCCAAGGCTTTCTGCGAGCGCCATCCCAATCTGCCGGTCGAGGAAGACGGACGTCTCAACGACGCCGTGCTGCGGGAAAACTTCGTGACACGTGTGTTCGCTTATTCGGCATGGCAACAGTTGTTGCGCGAAGGCGTCACGCGACGCGCCCTGACCGAATTCCACTCGCGCTACAAATATCAACTGATGGCCAACGATCCTGTGCAATACAAGGCGCTGGGCAAGATGCTCGGCAGCATGGGCCGCAGCGATCCGAAAGACATCGCCCCGCAGTATTTCAGCGACCTGATGACCGCGCTCAAGAAATGCGCAACACGTCGCACCCACACCAATGTACTTCAGCACCTGGCTGGCTACCTCAAGCAGACCATAGGTGCCGAGGACAAACAGGAAATTCAGCAGTTGATCGGCCAGTACCATCAGGGGATCGTGCCCTTGATCGTGCCGCTGACCCTGCTAAAGCATCATTTCCGCCAACACCCGGATCCGTATGTGGCGCTGCAGGTATACATGCAGCCCCATCCTGAAAACCTCAGTCTGCGAAATGCGATTTGACTATGAATGAGCTGGATAAGGACGCGCCGGACGACTGGCTGCCGATCCGCGAGGTTGCACGCCAGACCGGCGTCAATGCCGTCACTCTGCGCGCGTGGGAACGGCGTTATGGCCTGATCGTTCCGCACCGTACCGAGAAGGGTCATCGCCTGTATTCACAGGAGCACGTTCAGCGCGTGATGATGATTCTCACCTGGCTGAACCGTGGCGTATCGGTCAGCCAGGTCAAGGCCTTGCTCGACGACGACCGACAGGACGCCACACCGCCTTCGAGCGACTGGGATGCGCTGCGCCAGACGTTACTGGTCGCAATCGGCGAACTGGCCGAGCGTCGGGTCGATGATGTGTTCAACCAGGCCATGTCGCTGTACCCGCCACGCACGCTGTGTGAGCAATTGCTGATGCCGCTGCTGGCGGAACTGGAACAGCGCTGGCAAGGCAAGTTCGGCGCTCAACTGGAGCGCACGTTTTTCTACTCCTGGCTGCGCAGCAAGTTCGGCGCACGCATCTACCACAACAATCGCCAGCTCAGCGGCAAGCCCGTGCTGCTGGTCAACCAGTCCGACCTTCCGCTCGAACCACACCTGTGGCTCACCGCCTGGCTGGTCAGCAGCGCCGACTGCCCGGTCGAAGTCTTCGACTGGCCCCTGCCCCCCGGTGAGCTGGCGCTGGCGGCCGAATACCTGCAGCCGCGCGGCATCGTGCTGTATTCGAGCAAGGCCTTGAACGTCACCCATCTTCCACGCTTGCTGGCCAATATTGCCTGCCCGGTGGTGCTGGGTGGACCAACGGTGAAGATCCATAACGCCGAGTTGCTCGTAAGTGCAAACGAGGTTGCAGGTCTGACCCTCGTCGACGACCCGCTCAGTGCTCAGATCGAGCTCAACAGGCTCGGCATTATCTAAGGACTCAACATGCAACTGCTTTGGCTGCGCACCGACCTGCGCGTTCATGACAATACTGCCTTGAGCACCGCCATGGAGCGGGGACCGACACTGGCGGTCTATCTGATCAGTCCGGCCCAGTGGCAAAGCCATGACGACGCAGACTGCAAGGTCGATTTCTGGCTGCGTAATCTGGTCGAGCTGGAAAAGGCGCTCGGCAAGCTCAATGTGCCGCTGTTGATCCGCGAAGCTGACACCTGGGACAAGGCGCCCGAGGTTCTGTCGAACCTGTGCAGACAGTTCAAGATTGAAGCGGTCCACGCCAACGAGGAATACGGCATCAACGAAACCCGCCGCGACGAGGCGGTGCAAAAAACGCTGGAAGACGCTGGCATTCATTTCCACAGCCATCTGGACCAACTGCTGTTCAAGCCCGGCAGTGTTCTGACCAAGACCGGCAATTATTTTCAGGTCTTCAGCCAGTTCAAGAAAGTCTGCTACTCGCGACTGCACGAAGCGATGCCGCGTACTGTGCGCACGCCCGCGCCACAGGAGCCGCTTTCGATCAAAAGTGACACGATTCCGGACGCCGTCAACGGTTTTTCTGCGCCGTCCAAGGCACTGCGCGATCTGTGGCCTGCGGGTGAAGACGAGGCCCATCGGCGTCTGTCCGAGTTCACTGACGATCAGATCCACTATTACAAGACTGAACGCGACCTCCCGGCCAGACCTGGCACCAGCCAGTTGTCGGCTTACCTTGCAGCGGGTGTGGTATCGCCGCGTCAATGCCTGCACGCAGCGCTGACCAGCAATCATGGTGAATTCGAGACCGGCAGTGAAGGAAGCGTGACCTGGATCAATGAACTGCTGTGGAGGGAGTTCTATAAACACACGCTGGTCGGCTATCCACGTGTTTCAAGGCATCGCGCTTTCCGTCCGGAAACCGAAGCCTTGAAATGGCGCAATGCACCTGAAGAACTGCTGGCCTGGCAAGAGGCGCGAACCGGTCTGCCGATCATCGATGCGGCCATGCGTCAGTTGCTGGAGACCGGCTGGATGCATAACCGACTACGGATGGTCGTCGCGATGTTCCTCACCAAGAATCTGCTGATCGACTGGCGGGAAGGCGAGCGCTTTTTCATGCGTCACCTGATCGACGGCGACCTCGCCGCCAACAATGGCGGCTGGCAATGGAGTTCGTCTACCGGGACGGATTCGGTGCCCTACTTCCGCATTTTCAACCCGCTGTCACAGTCCGAGCGATTCGACCCTGAAGGCATATTCCTCAAACGCTGGCTGCCGGAACTGGCTGATCTGAACAAGAAGCAGGTCCACAACCCGGCCTCTGCCGGTGGCCTGTTCGGCGTCGCGGACTATCCGGCCCCCATCGTGGACCTGAGCAAAAGCCGCGCCCGTGCGCTGGCGGCCTTCAAGGCCCTGCCCGGTCGCCAGTCGGCGACGGAGAAAGCGGATGACTGATTTCCTGCATCGGTTCGCTGAAGGCTTTGCTGCGCTGAACAAGGACAACCTTGATCGGGTCGGCGAGCTGTACAGCGACGACGTCTCCTTCAGCGACCCGATGCACGACATCCATGGCCTGACAGCCATGCGGCGCTATTTCGCCGGGTTGTATGCCAACGTCAGCGACCTGCGTTTCGACTTCCACGCGTTCGACGAAGTCAGGCCCGGTGAAGGCTATCTGCTCTGGACCATGCATTACTCACATCCGCGTCTGGCCAATGGGTGCACCATCCATGTCCAGGGCTGCTCGCATCTGAAGTGGCGCGACGACAAGGTTTATCGGCACCAGGACTACTTCGACGCTGGCGCACTGCTCTATGAGCATTTGCCCGTCATGGGTCGGGTGATCAATTGGCTCAAGAAGAGGTTGGCATGAACACACCTGTTGCTCGACGTATATGGCTGACTGGCGCAAGCAGCGGCATCGGCCTCGCGCTTGCCATCGAACTGCTCAAGGCAGGCCATCGTGTCGCGCTGACTGCTCGCACGCTGGAGCCGTTGCAGAACCTGGCGGCTCAATACCCGACTCAAGTGCTGCTGGCGACCGGTGATATCACCGATGGCATGCAAGTCACTGCCATTGCGGACCTGATCGCTCAGGAATGGGGTGCACTGGACACGGCGATCCTCAACGCGGGCACCTGCGAGTATATTGATGTCAGGCAATTCGAAGCGGCAATGGTCGAGCGCGTGGTGCGCACCAACCTGCTGGCCAGCAGCCTCTGCATACAGGAAGCCCTGCCGCTGCTGCGCAAAGGGCGTCGCCCGCACCTGGTTGGCGTGGCCAGTGCCGTGACCTTCCTGGCCCTGCCACGCGCCGAAGCCTACGGTGCCTCCAAAGCCGGCCTGCGCTACCTGTTCGAAGCGCTGCGGCTGGATCTGGCCAGCGAGAACATCGACGTGACCATCGTCAGCCCGGGTTTCGTTGACACGCCCCTGACTGAAAAAAACGATTTCCCGATGCCCATGCGCTGGCCGGTCGGCAAGGCAGCGAGACACATCGCACAGCATCTGGCACGCGAGAAACGTCCGCTGGAGATCGCCTTCCCTGCCGCCTTCATTTTCAGCATGCGACTGCTGGCAATGCTGCCGGCCCGCGCAAGACTCGCCATCGGCAGGCGCATGGCACGCTCTTCGGAATCCGGCGCCACATCGAATAAGGACATTCAATGAAAATCGCCGTAGTCGGCAGCGGTATTGCCGGACTGACCAGTGCCTATCTGCTCAATCGTTCGCACGACGTGACGGTGTTCGAGTCGTCCGACTGGATCGGCGGGCACACGCATACGGTCGATGTGCAGGTCGATGGGCGTCATCACGCTATCGATACGGGATTCATTGTATTCAACGACTGGACGTACCCGAACTTCATCAAGTTGCTCGGCCAGTTGGGTGTGGCGTTCAAACCCACTGAAATGAGTTTTTCGGTACACGATCCGCATACCGGGGTGGAGTACAACGGCAATAACCTGAACAGCCTGTTCGCCCAGCGCAGCAACCTGCTGTCACCGAAATTCTGGGGCATGCTGCGCGACATCCTGCGCTTCAATCGCCTGGCCATAGAAGACCTGGAAAACCAGCGTATCGCCGCTGACACCACGCTGGGCGAGTACTTGAAGAACGGTGGCTACGGTCAACGCTTCATCGACCACTACATCGTGCCGATGGGTGCGGCGATCTGGTCGATGTCACTGGCGGACATGCTGGGGTTTCCGCTGCAGTTTTTCGTGCGCTTTTTCAAGAACCACGGCCTGCTGTCAGTCACCAATCGTCCGCAGTGGTGCGTGATCGAAGGCGGCTCCAGAGGCTATATCGAGCCGTTGACGGCATCGTTCCGGGAGAAGATTCATCTGTCCTGCCCGGTCACCCGCGTCGAGCGCGATCAGGACGGCGTCACACTGCACAGCGCGATGGGCACCGAGCGCTTCGACCAGGTGATCTTCGCCTGTCACAGCGACCAGGCACTCGCCATGCTGGCCGAGCCCTCCAGTGCCGAGCAGAGCGTTCTGGGCGCGTTGCGCTATGCCGAGAACGATGTGGTACTGCACACCGACACCCGCCTGCTGCCTGACCGTCGTCTAGCCTGGGCAAGCTGGAATTACCGGCTGGGCGGCGCAGAGCAGCAACTGGCTGCCGTCACTTATGACATGAACATCCTGCAGGGCATCGAAGGCGACACCACCTTCTGCGTAAGCCTGAATCAGAGCGCTGCCATCGACCCTGAAAAAGTCATCGGCCGCTACCACTACGCTCATCCGCAATACAGCCTGCAGGCCGTTGCAGCCCAGGCCCGCTGGGAAGAAATCAACGGCCTCGATCACACCTGGTACTGTGGCGCGTATTGGGCCAATGGTTTTCACGAAGACGGCGTGGTCAGCGGATTGCGCGTAGCCAAAGCCTTCGGGGAAGCCCTGTGAACAGCGCGCTTTACAGCGGCTGGATCTCGCATCGGCGATTTGCTCCCCGATCGCATGCGTTTACCTATCGCATCGGTCTGCTGTACCTGGATCTGGATGAACAGGCCAGCGTGCTCGGGCTATCGCCGCTGGCAGGGAGCAAACGCTTTGCGCCGTTTTCGTTCCGTGAACGCGATTATCTGCCGGAACTGACAGGCCGAGGTCTGTCGCTGATCGAGGCCGTGCGCGAGCGGGTCAGTGCTGCGCTGGGCCGCACGCCAACCGGTTCCGTCTGCCTGCTGACCCAGGCGCGCAGTTGGGGCCTGTCGTTCAATCCGGTGAGCTTCTTCTATTGCCATGAAGCGGACGGCACGCTGGCCGCCATCTTGTGTGAAGTCACCAACACCCCGTGGGGCGAACGTTACAGCTATGTATTGCCCGCCGATGGCGAAGGGCATCAACATTTTGCCGTGGCCAAGGCCTTTCATGTTTCACCGTTTTTGCCTCGCGACCTCGAATACCGCATGAGCTTCAGCCAGCCCGCCGAACGGATCGGCGTGCACATGGCCGACTGGCAGGGCGAGCTGAAAATGTTCGACGCCACGCTCAACCTGACGCGCCAGAGCCTGAGCCGTCGAACGCTGCACCGCTACCTGATCACGTTTCCCTGGATGACCGCAAAAACCTGTCTGGCGATTTATTGGCAGGCCATCCGCCTGTTCGCCAAACGCATACCGATCTTTTCCCATCAGGCCGCCGACGGCGAGTACCGTGCTGCCGCCGCGCAACCCAAGGATTCACGCCATGAAAAGCAGTAGCAGTAGTTTTTCTGCCAATCTGGGTACCAACAGCCTGACCGCCAGCATCCTGCGTCGAGGTGTGCTTCGACAACTGGCAGGCCTGCGCAATGGTCAACTGGTCGTTATCGAAGGTGGCGAACGCCTCACATTCGGCAAGGCTGGCGCCCTGATTCAAGGTGAGGTGCACGTTCTGGATTCCGCTGCCTGGGGCATGATTGCCAGCACCGGCTCGATCGGTGCGGCCGAGGCGTTCATCCACGGTTACTGGACCACGCCGGACCTGACCGCCGTGGTCAGAATCTTCGTCAGCAACCTGGATGTGCTGGATGCCATGGAAGGCGGTTTCGCCCGCCTGACGCGCCCGGTGATTCATGGCCTGCACTGGCTGAACCGCAACACGCGCAAAGGCTCGCAGAAAAATATCGCAGCCCATTACGACCTGGGTAACACGCTGTTCGAGCAATTCCTCGACCCGACGATGATGTATTCCGCCGCCCAGTTCCTGAACCCGGACGACACTCTGGAACAGGCCCAGTTGAACAAGCTGGAACGTATCTGCCAGAAGCTGGCGCTCAAATCGACCGATCACCTGCTGGAAATCGGTACGGGCTGGGGCAGCATGGCCATCTATGCGGCGCAGCAATATGGATGCCGGGTTACCACCACGACGCTGTCGGCCGAGCAGTTCGCCTACACCGAACGACGCCTGAACGAGCTTGGCCTGACAGATCGCGTCACGCTTCTGCTGACCGACTATCGCGACCTGACTGGCGAATACGACAAGCTGGTGTCCATCGAAATGATCGAAGCGGTGGGCCACCGGTTTCTGCCCACCTACTTCAAGCAGTGCGCCAACCTGCTCAAGAGCGACGGGCTGATGCTGTTGCAGGCCATCACCATTCGCGAACAGCGTTACGCACAGGCCAGGCGCAATGTGGACTTCATCCAGCGTTACATCTTTCCCGGCGGTGCCCTGCCATCGGTGGCGAAGATGCTCGACATTGTCGGCTCCGACACCGACATGAATCTGCTGCACATGGAAGACTTCGGCCTGCATTACGCGCGCACGCTGCGCATGTGGTACGACAATTTCAGGCACGCCCACGTCAGGCTGACCGAACTGGGCTATGACGAGTATTTCCTGCGGTTGTGGGAGTTCTACCTGTGCTACTGCGAAGGCGGCTTCCTGGAGCGCACTATCGGCACCGCTCAACTGTTGCTGGCCAAACCCGAAGCCCTGCGCGAACCGCTATTAGGGCGTTTCAATGCTTAAGTCAGTCGCCAACGCGCTGCTGTTCCAGGCGGGCTGGTTCGCGTGCGTGCTGGGCAGCAACAGTTACTGGCTGCTGATTGCCGTCGGCGCACTGCTGATTCATTTTCTGTGGATCAGCTCATGGGCGGCCGAAGGGCGACTGGTATTGCTGGTGACGCTGGCGGGCATGGTGTTGGACAGTGTGCTGATGACGCTTGGGGTCTTCGATTTCGGAACCGGCGGTTATCTGATTCCGCTGTGGCTGATTGTGTTGTGGGCCGTTCTGGGCACCACGCTCAACCATTGCCTTGCCTGGACAGCACTGCCCATCTGGCGGGCGGCGGTTCTGGGGGCTATTGGCGGCCCGATGTCTTACTATGCCGGCTCACAACTGGCGCAGGTTCATCTTCCGCTCGGGTTCTGGCCCAGCATGGCGCTGCTTGCCTTGATCTGGGCAGCTGTGTTCCCCCTGCTTCAGTGGCTGGCAGCAAGCGTGCGCGCCAGACACTCAGGAGCTTCCCTCTGAACGACACTCTCATCCCGCTCGTACCTGTCATCGACGAGGAACCCGTGACATGCTCCACCTGCGCGGCTTGTTGCTGCCAACTGGAGGTGATGCTCATCACCGACACAGGCGTGCCCGAGCGCTATATCGATACCGATGACTGGGGTGGCGAGGTCATGCTGCGCCTGGACGACGGCTGGTGCGCGGCGCTGGATCGCAACACGATGATGTGCACGATCTATGAGAAACGACCGTTGATCTGTCGGGAATTCGAGGCGGGTGCGGAGGATTGTCTGAACGAACGCAAGGGGATTGCGACGGCTTATCTTTGATGGCGCTGCAGGTGAGACCTGCAGCTTGCCGGACGCGCGCCAATGCGGCACATTGGCACGATCAGGCTTGAAATCAGAACGGCATTTTGTAGTGCAATGCGTAGCTCTCGATACCATCGTTTGGCTGTTTGATGCCGGCGTTGGAGTAGTGAGTGGCACGGATGCCGACCTCATGACCGCCCGCGAAACGCAGACCGAAACCGACACGGTCTTCGAAGTTGAAAGCAGAGCCGAACTTGCGATCTTCAACCTGAGTGTTCGAGAACACGGAAACGCCGATACCAGCCTCGATGTAAGGCTTCACGCTGCCGCCTGCGAACTCATAGACCAGAACCGGAGAGAACGACAGACTGTGGTTGTCTTTGTAATCCTTGCCGTCCCAGTAGGTGTAGGCACCATCCCAGTAACCGGTCAGACGACCCACGTCGCTTTGCAGCCAGCTCTTGTCCCAATCAAATTGAACGCCCAGACGATAGGTCATGGTCGATTCGCCGGTCTGACCGACCGAAAACTCGACGCCATCAGCCTGCGCCATTGAAACTTGCCCCGCCAGGATGGCTGAAAAAACAGCCATGCAAAAGAATCTCTTCATGAGAAACGCCCTAAATTGTATGAAGTGCTATCAGTATGAAATTGTGATCAGTCGCGTTTATAGAAATCGCAGACGAGGCGTTAGTTCAGCCCCGGAACAATTTTTTTTCACGTTTTTTTTACAAATGGAAGCTTCTCACATTACTGGGCGTTTTCCATAGGCTGCGTAGGACTTTTCTGAATTTTTCAGGATCGTCACTGGACCAGTACAACGTCTCGCGCGCAGTTCCATGGGCGAGCAGCGCATTGGCGGCCAGAAGACGCTCAAGCTGACGCGCCACCGCAGCACCGGTATCGATCAGGGCGACCGACTCGGGAAGCATTTGCTGCAACAGCGGTTTGAGGAAGGGGTAATGCGTGCAGCCCAGAATGACCGTGTCGCAACGCTCGGCCAACAACGGTTCCACGTAGCGACCGAGCAACTGGCGAATCTGCGGGCTGTGCAGATCACCGGTTTCAATCAGTTCGACCAGCCCCGGGCACGGCTGGGTCACCACACGAACATCACTGGCAAACCTGTCGAGCAAGGCCGCGAAGCGGGCGCTCTGCAATGTTCCGGTCGTTGCCAGAACACCCACGACGCCGCTGCGGGTCGCCTCGGCCGCTGGTTTGACCGCAGGCTCCATGCCCACGATGGGCCAGTCCGGATATACCTGACGGATGTGGGCAACGCCTGCTGCCGTGGCGGTGTTGCATGCAACGACCAGCGCCTTGGCACCCTGCTCGCGAAAGAAGCCGGCAATGGTCAGGCAGCGCTCGATGATGTACTCGGAGCTTTTTTCGCCATATGGAATGTGGCCGCAATCGGCCAGGTACATCAGCGATTCGTGGGGCAGCCTCTGACGAATCTCGCCCAGCACCGACAGACCGCCGACGCCGGAATCGAACACCCCGACCGGAGCGTCGCAGCCATAGCTCATGTGAACGTCAGACATGCTCGCCCTGCCCGTTCGCCGCACCGCATACGCTGCAACCGGGGTCACGCTTGACCTTCAGCTCTCGAAAACGAGTGGTCAAGGCATCAATCAGCAACAGACGCCCCACCATCGGCTCGCCAAAACCTGCAAGCAACTTCAAGGCTTCAAGCGCCTGCAGACTGCCCACCAGTCCGACCAGCGGGCCGATGACACCGGCCTCACTGCAGGTCAGTTCGGCCTCGCTGCCATGCCCATACAGACAGTGGTAGCAAGGGCTCTCGCTGCGCCGCGGATCGAACACCGACAACTGTCCTTCGAGCCGAATGGCCGCGCCGCTGACCAGCGGCCGGCCGGCCTTCACGCACGCTGCATTGACCGCCTCGCGGGTGGAAAAATTATCGGAGCAGTCGAGGACCAGATCCACGGCCTGTACGGCAGCGCTCAACGAATCAACGTCCAGCGCTTTACGATGAGCGACCAGACTGATTTGCGGGTTGATGGCGGTCAGACGGGCGATGGCAGAATCCACCTTGGCCATGCCGACGCTCTGTGTGTCATGAATGATCTGACGTTGCAGGTTGGTCAGGTCGACGGTGTCGAAGTCGGCCAGGTGCAGCTCTCCGACCCCGGCAGCGGCAAGATAAAGCGCAACCGGCGAACCCAGCCCGCCAAGCCCGACCACCAGCGCACGGCTTTTGCCGAGACGCAATTGCCCTTCGATATCGACGTGTTGCAGCAGAATCTGGCGGCTGTAGCGCAGCAGTTCCTGATCACTCAGCACGGCATGCATCCGAAGGTAATGCGCTCGTGCTCACCCAGATCACGGCGGGTCTGAATACGCTCGAAGCCACTACGGATCAGCAATTCCCGCACCGCAGAGCCCTGATCATAGCCATGTTCCAGCAACAACCAGCCGCCCGGACTCAGGTGATCGGGTGCCTGGCTGATAATGGTGCGCAGATCGTCCAGACCGTCGGGACCTGCGGTCAGCGCACTGCTCGGTTCGAAACGCACATCACCGGCCGAAAGATGGGGATCAGTTTCGGCGATATAGGGCGGATTGCTGATGATCAGATCGAACTGCCGACCTTCCAGCGCACTGAACCAGTGGCTGTTCATGACCACGGCATTGTCCAGTTGCAGGCGCTGGCGATTGCGCTCGGCCAGTTCCACGGCTTCAGGCACACGATCAACGGCGGTGATTTTCCATTGCTGACGATCATTGGCCAACGCCAGACCGATGGCTCCGGTGCCCGTTCCCATGTCCAGCACCTCGGCGGGTGCGAAGGCAGGCACCAGTTCCAGCGCGGCCTCGACCAGCATTTCAGTCTCCGGGCGCGGAATCAGGGTGTGCGGCGCGACTTCGAGGTCGAGCTTCCAGAAGCCTTGCTGACCCAGAATATAGGCGACAGGCTCACCGGTACGGCGACGCTGCAAGAACCCCGAGAACGCCAGCGCCGCTTCGGTGCTGACAATACGCTCGGGCCAGGTGTGCAGGAAGCTGCGGGGCTTACCCAGGGCAGCGGCCAGCAGCAACTCGGCGTCCAGCCGGGCGGTTGGGGAATCGGGAAGCTCAGCGCTTCTTAACAAGCTGGCGATGATGGTCATTTACTCACCCAGTGCCGCAAGTTGATCAGCCTGATATTCAGCGAGTAGCGGCTCTATCACTGCATCGACTCCACCGGCCATGACTTCATCCAGCGAATACAGGGTCAGGTTCACGCGGTGATCCGTTACTCGCCCCTGAGGAAAATTATACGTGCGAATACGCTCAGAGCGATCACCGGAGCCCACCAGCAGCTTGCGCTCGCTGGCAATCGCATTGGCAGCGGCACTGGTCTGCTGGTCATTGAGTTTGGCAGATAACCAGGACATCGCACGCGCCCTGTTCTTGTGCTGCGAACGCTCTTCCTGGCACTCCACAACGATACCTGACGGCAAGTGGGTGATGCGGATGGCCGAGTCGGTCTTGTTGACGTGCTGACCACCGGCACCGGAAGAACGGTAGGTGTCGACACGCAGGTCAGCCGGATTGATCTCGATCGCCTGCTGCTCGTCGGGCTCCGGCAACACCGCCACCGTGCAGGCAGACGTATGAATGCGGCCCTGGGATTCGGTTTCGGGCACGCGCTGCACGCGATGCGCCCCGGACTCGAATTTCAGCTTGCCGTAAACGTTCTCGCCTTCGACGCGGGCAATGACTTCCTTGTAGCCGCCATGCTCGCCTTCGTTCTCGGACAGCACTTCCACGCGCCAGCCACGCCGCTCGGCGTAACGCGAATACATGCGAAACAGGTCGCCGGAGAAAATCGCCGCCTCGTCACCGCCGGTGCCAGCGCGTATTTCCAGAAACACGTTACGGCCATCGTTAGGGTCCCTGGGCAGCAGCATGCGCTGCAACTCAGCCTCCAGCTCGACAAGCTGCAGTTTGGTCTCCCGAACTTCTTCGACCGCCATTTCACGCATGTCCGGATCACTGTCCTTGAGCAGTGCCTGCGCACCTTCAAGGTCGGCCACCAGCTTGATGCGCTGATTGTAAAGCGCAATAACAGGCTCTACCTCGGCGTATTCACGAGAATAGGCGCGAAATTTGGTCTGATCGCTGATGACCTCTGCGTCGCCCAGCAGCGCAGTCAGTTCCTCGAAGCGGTCGCTGAGCACATCCAGCTTGTTGAGCAGTGAAGCTTTCATTGCGGGGTTTTATCCGTCGAGCCCTCACCGAGGGCAAAAAGTTCCTGAGCCATGGCCAGCGCATCGACGCGGCCTTCGGCAGACAGCTTCTTGAGCTGAACGCTCGGGGCGTGCAGCAATTTGTTGGTCAGACCGCGCGCCAGTTGCACCAGCACCTCTTCGGCATTGCTGCCGTTGGCGAGCATGCGCTGGGCCTTGCTCAGCTCTTCGTCCCGCAGCCGCTCGCTCTGCTGACGATAGGCGCGCAGCACATCGACCGCCGCCAGTTCGCGCAGGCGGGACATGAAGTCCTCGGCTCCGGCACTGACCAACTGTTCAGCCGCCAGCGCCGCCCCCTGACGACTCTTGAGATTCTCGGCGACGACTTCATGCAGGTCATCGACGCTGTACAGATACACGTCATCCAGTTCGCCGACTTCCGGTTCGATATCCCGGGGTACGGCAATATCGACCATGAAGATCGGCTTGTGCTTGCGCAGCTTCAGCGCACTTTCAACAGCGCCCTTGCCCAGGATCGGCAACTGGCTGGCCGTAGAGCTGATCACAATGTCACTGTTGACAAGCTCGGCGGGAATATCCGACAGCAACACCGCGTGGGCACCGAACTCGGCGGCCAGAATACTCGCGCGCTCCAGCGTACGGTTGGCGACCACGATGCGTTTGACGCCAAGGTCATGCAAATGCCGGGCAACCAGCGTGATGGTCTCGCCCGCGCCGATCAGCAACGCCTGACTGCGCTGCAGATCGCTGAAAATCTGTTTGGCCAGACTGACGGCGGCGAACGCTACCGATACCGGGTTCTCGCCAATGGCGGTGTCCGTGCGCACCTGTTTGGCAGCACTGAACGTGGCCTGGAACAGTCGGCCGAGCAACGGACCGACGGTACCTGCCTCGCGGGCGACAGCGTACGCCGATTTCATCTGGCCGAGAATCTGCGGCTCACCCAATACCAGAGAATCCAGACCCGACGCGACCCGCATCATGTGCCGCACAGCGTCGTCATCCTCGTGGACATAGGCGCTGGCGCGCAGCTCATCCAGGCTCAGATGATGATAATCGGCGAGCCAGGCCAGAATCTGGTCGGCCGCAAGCTCATCGTGTTCGATGTACAGCTCACTGCGATTACAGGTCGAGAGGATCGCCGCTTCACGGCTATGCGTCAGGCGACACAGCTGCTGCAGGGCCTCAACCAACTGTTCGGGCGTAAATGCCACGCGCTCGCGAACGTCGACCGAGGCGGTCTTATGGTTGATGCCAAGTGCAAGGAAGGCCATTCAGGGTCGCTGGTTGTGACATGAAGCCGGCAATTGTCCTACTTCAATAAGCTCAGAACAACCACCGCATATTATTGTCCCACTAGAATCGCTCATCGCAGGCCGCCTGTGCAGGTCTGCAGCACCGCTAAAATAAGCATTGAAGTACTTTTTCCGACGGCTGTGGGTTTGCCAACAGCCTTGTGTCATGATGATCCAAACCGCAGGTAAGCCGCCCTTCTTATATATGAATAGATTCTCCGCGTTGTTCCTCGCCCTGGCCTTTCTAGGCGGCTGTCAGTCCATGACCCCCGTTGCGTCGCAGCCTGATACTGCGCAGAAAGACACCCCTCCCGCGCCTGAAACCAAGCCGCAGGTTTACGGTTCGTTCACTCAGGAGACCCTCGTCAGCCTGCTGAGCGCGGAACTGGCTGGGCAACGCAACCGTTTCGACATCGCCCTGGACAACTACGTGACCCAGGCGATCAAGACTCAGGATCCCGGGGTTTCCGAACGCGCCTATCGCATCGCCGAGTACATGGGTGCCGACCAGTCGGCGCTGGACACCGCGCTGATCTGGGCTAGAAACGATTCGAAGAACCTCGAGGCGCAACGGGCCGCCGCCATTCAACTGGCGCGCTCGGGCCGCTATGACGACTCCATGGCTTACATGGAGAAGGTTCTGCAGGGTCAGGGCGACACGCATTTCGATTTTCTGGCGCTCTCCGCCGCGGAAACCGATTCGGATACGCGTAACGGTCTGCTCAAAAGCTTTGACCGGCTGCTGGGCAAATACCCGAATAACGGCCAGCTGATCTTCGGCAAGGCTCTGCTGCTTCAACAGAACGGCGACTCCGAACAATCGCTCAAGCTGCTGGAAGACAATCCTCCCAAGGAAGGCGAAGTCGCGCCAATCCTGCTGCGCACCCGCCTGCTGCAAAGCATGGGTCGCGGCAAGGAAGCACTGCCGATCCTTGAAAAAAGCATCAAGAAATACCCCGAAGACAAGCGCCTGCGCCTGACCTATGCCCGCATGCTGGTGGAACAGAACCGCATGAATGACGCAAAAGCGCAGTTCTCCAGCCTTCTGCAACAGTATCCAGAAGACGATGACCTGCGCTTTTCACTGGCACTGGTCTGTCTGGAAGCCAAGGCCTGGGATGAAGCGGCAGGTTATCTGGAAGAGCTGATCGCTCGCGGTGCCCACGTCGATTCGGCGCACCTGAATCTGGGCCGCATTCATGAGGAACGCGATGATCCGCAAAGTGCGCTGGACGAATATGCGCAGGTCGGACCGGGTACAGACTTCCTGACAGCGCAATTGCGCCAGAGCGACATCCTGATCAGCAATGGCAACGCGGCAGAAGCGTCCAAGCGTCTGGCCGAAGCCCGCGACGCTCAGCCCGAATATGCCATACAGCTTTATCTGATCGAAGCCGAAACGTTGACCAGCAATGATCATGCTGACCGCGGTTGGCAGGTCCTGAGCAAGGCGCTCAAACAATACCCTGACGACATCAATCTGCTGTACACCCGGGCGATGCTCGCCGAGAAGCGCAACGACCTGGCGCAGATGGAAAAGGATCTGCGCGCCATCATCAAGCGCGAGCCTGAAAACGCCATGGCCCTCAATGCGCTGGGCTATACACTTTCAGACCGGACCACGCGCTACGCCGAGGCCAGAGCGCTGATCGAAAAGGCTCACTCGATAAACCCCGATGATCCGGCCGTTCTCGACAGCCTTGGCTGGGTCAATTATCGAATGGGTAATCTGGACGAGGCCGAACGCCTGCTGCGCAAGGCCCTCGAACGCTTCCCCGACCACGAAGTTGCCGCTCACCTGGGTGAAGTGCTCTGGGCCAAAGGCCAACAGAGCGAAGCCCGCAAAGTCTGGGCCAAGGCCCTGGAACAGCAACCCGACAGCCCTATTCTGCGCAGCACCCTGCGGCGCTTGACCGGATCAGAGACCCTTTGACGTTATGTTTTTGCGCCACGTAGTTGTATTCAGCCTCATCGCCCTGCTCGCCGGCTGCGCCGGCCTCACCTCGCGAGAGTCCGTTCAGGGCAAGGGCGATTCCGCGCAATGGCGCGAACACAAACAGCAACTGAGCAGCCTCGACGGCTGGCAGATCAACGGCAAGGTCGGCATTCGCGCGCCGAAAGATTCCGGCAGCGGCACGCTGTTCTGGCTGCAGCGTCAGGACTATTACGACATCCGCCTTTCCGGCCCGCTGGGACGCGGCGCGGCGCGCCTGACCGGCAGACCCGGTGCCGTTGCACTCGAAGTGGCCAATCAGGGCCGCTACGAAGCCAAGACGCCTGAAGAACTTCTGCAAGACCAGCTCGGCTGGAGGCTCCCTGTTTCTCACCTTGTGTGGTGGGTCCGCGGCCTTCCCGCACCGGACAGCAAAAGCCAGGTCACTCTGGACGGCGACAGCCGCCTGGCGAGCCTTGATCAGGACGGCTGGCAGGTCGAGTACCTGAGCTACGTCGAACAGAACGGTTACTGGCTGCCCGAGCGCGTGAAACTGCACGGCCAGGACCTCGACGTCACGCTGGTAATCAAGGACTGGCAGCCTCGCAAACTGGGGCAGTGAGCATGAATACACCTCAACTGGTTCTGCCCGCCCCGGCAAAACTGAACCTGATGCTGCACATTCTGGGACGTCGCCCTGACGGCTATCACGAGTTGCAGACGATCTTTCAGTTTCTCGATCACGGCGACGAACTGGGCTTCGCCATCCGCGAAGACGGAAAAATTTGTCTGCAGACCGATGTGCCGGGCGTTCCACACGACAGCAATCTCATCGTCCGGGCCGCGCGAGCGCTTCAGGCACAATCGGGTTGCAAGCTCGGCATGGATATCTGGCTCGAAAAACGCCTGCCCATGGGGGGCGGCATCGGCGGCGGCAGTTCCGACGCCGCGACCACCCTGCTGGGTCTGAATCACTTGTGGGGTCTTGGCTGGGACGAGGATCGCCTCGCCGCTCTGGGCCTGACGCTCGGTGCCGACGTACCGGTTTTCGTCCGTGGTCACGCGGCGTTCGCAGAAGGCGTCGGAGAAATTCTCACCCCCGTAAGCCCTGAAGAACCTTGGTATTTGGTGCTTGTTCCGCAAGTCGCTGTAAGTACAGCAGAAATTTTTTCAGATCCGTTGTTGACACGCGACTCGCCGCCCATTAAAGTGCGCCCCGTTCCCAAGGGAAACAGTCGAAATGACTGTAAAGCGGTTGTAGAGAGGCGTTACCCTGAAGTACGTAACGCTTTGAATTTGTTAGGTAATTTTACCGAAGCAAAATTAACCGGAACTGGAAGTTGTGTGTTTGGGGCCTTCCCAAACAAAGCTGAAGCTGATAAAGTCTCGGCCCTTCTTACAGAGACCCTTACAGGGTTTGTCGCGAAAGGAAGTAACATTTCGATGTTGCATCGCAAGCTTCAAGATCTGTAGCAGGAATTGAGTGCAAGGCACTCGATTGATTCAATACAGGGGCGTCGCCAAGCGGTAAGGCAGCAGGTTTTGATCCTGCCATGCGTTGGTTCGAATCCAGCCGCCCCTGCCATTTTCTATACTCATCCAGGTTACCCTCAGCCTCTAGGTACTGCGCGTGTCCAAGATGATGGTCTTTACGGGGAATGCTAACCCCGATCTCGCTCGGCGTGTAGTACGTCAGCTGCATATCCCACTGGGTGATGTTTCTGTTGGTAAGTTCTCCGACGGCGAAATCAGCACTGAGATTAATGAAAACGTCCGCGGTAAAGACGTCTTCATCATTCAGCCGACCTGCGCTCCGACAAATGACAACCTGATGGAACTCGTCGTGATGGCTGATGCCTTCCGCCGCTCCTCAGCGTCCCGAATCACTGCTGTGATTCCCTACTTTGGTTATGCCCGTCAGGATCGCCGTCCGCGCTCCGCACGTGTGGCTATCAGCGCGAAAGTCGTCGCCGATATGCTGACCGTGGTGGGTATCGATCGTGTTCTCACGGTTGATCTTCATGCTGACCAGATCCAGGGTTTTTTCGATATCCCGGTAGATAACATCTACGGCTCCCCCGTTCTAGTGGATGACATCGAAGACCAGCGCTTTGAAAACCTGATGATCGTTTCCCCGGATATCGGCGGCGTCGTGCGTGCACGTGCAGTGGCCAAATCCCTGGGCGTCGATCTCGGGATCATCGACAAACGCCGTGAGAAAGCCAATCACTCCGAAGTGATGCATATCATCGGTGATGTCGAAGGGCGCACCTGTATTCTGGTCGATGACATGGTCGATACCGCCGGCACCCTGTGCCACGCGGCCAAGGCCCTGAAAGAGCATGGCGCTGCCAAGGTCTTTGCCTACTGCACACACCCTGTGCTGTCGGGTCGGGCGATCGAAAACATTGAAAATTCCGTGCTGGACGAACTGGTGGTGACGAACACCATCCCGTTGTCCGCTGCAGCACAAGCCTGTAGCCGTATCCGCCAACTGGATATTGCACCGGTAGTCGCCGAAGCGGTTCGCCGCATCAGCAACGAAGAATCGATCAGCGCGATGTTCCGCTAAGGGTTCTCCCTAAGCCTGCATTTCGTCGACGAAAAGCGCCCCGCCCTGGCATTCGGTCAGGGCGGGGCTTTTTTGCCCATATCGCTCTGGCGCTGGTCGCAAACGCCATTGTGAATGTGGTTATTTTGGAGAAACAACATGAACGATTTTACTCTGAATGCTGAACAGCGTTCCGACCTGGGGAAAGGTGCGAGCCGCCGCCTGCGTCGTCTCGCTAGCCTGGTTCCAGCTGTTGTCTACGGTGGCGACAAAGCCCCTGAGTCCATCAGCATGCTGGCCAAGGAAGTTGCAAAACTGCTCGAAAACGAAGCTGCTTTCAGCCACGTTATCGAACTGAACGTTGCTGGTAAGAAGCAAAACGTTCTGATCAAGGCCCTGCAGCGTCACCCGGCCAAAGGCCACGTGATGCACGCTGACTTCGTGCGCGTTATCGCGGGTCAGAAACTGACCGCTATCGTGCCGATCCACTTCATCAACGAAGAAGCTCCGGTCAAGAAAGGCGGCGAGATCTCGCACACTACCACTGAGCTGGAAGTGACCTGCCTGCCGAAAGACCTGCCTGAGTTCATCGAAGTTGACCTGGGCGCGCTGGAAATCGGTTCGAACGTTCACCTGTCCGAGCTGAAAGCACCTAAAGGCGTTGAGTTCGTAGCGCTGGCACACGGTACTGACCTGGCAATCGCCAACGTTCACGCACCACGTGTTGTTGCTGAAGACACCGACGCAGAAGAAGGCGCCGCAGAGTAATTTCATTACTGTGTAGCGTCGGAGTTGCTCAGGAAACATCGCGAGCGATAGCAGGCAAAGCGGGCGGAATCGCGGAGTTTACATCATGGTAAATGAGCACTTTTCGTCCACATTGCCGCTGTCGCAAGCGGTTTGACCACAACTCCAAAGGAAGGGCCCTTGTCGTGACCGCCATACAACTGATCGTTGGCCTGGGAAATCCAGGCGCAGAATACGAACAGACCCGGCATAACGCAGGGGCTCTTTTCGTTGAGCGTATAGCTGCGGCGCAACGAGTCAACCTCGTTCCCGAGCGCAAATTCTTTGGCCTGACCGGACGCTTCTCGCATCAGGGTCAGGATGTTCGTCTGCTGATCCCCACCACGTACATGAACCGCAGCGGCCAAGCCGTGGCGGCACTCGCCGGCTTCTATCGCATCCCGGTCGACTCGATACTGGTGGCACACGACGAACTCGACCTGCCTCCGGGCGTTGCCAAACTCAAAGTGGGCGGCGGCCATGGTGGTCATAACGGACTGCGCGACATCATCGCGCAACTGGGTAACCAGAACACTTTTCATCGCTTGCGGCTTGGCATCGGCCACCCGGGCGACGCCAGCAAGGTGTCGGGCTTTGTCTTGGGTCGAGCGCCGCGCGCCGAACAGGATAAGCTGGACGCCAGTATCGATTTTGCCCTCGGCGTGCTGCCGGATATCTTCGCCGGTGAATGGAACCGGGCGATGAAAAACCTGCACAGCCAGAAGGCCTGACATCACTCGAGGGGAAACACCATGGGCTTCAATTGCGGCATCGTCGGCCTGCCCAACGTCGGCAAATCCACTCTGTTCAACGCCCTGACCAAGTCCGGTATTGCAGCGGAGAACTTCCCCTTCTGCACCATCGAACCGAACAGCGGCATCGTGCCAATGCCGGATCCACGCCTTGCCGCGCTGGCCGCCATCGTGAACCCCAAGCGCATCCTGCCGACCACCATGGAGTTCGTCGACATCGCGGGCCTCGTTGCCGGCGCCTCGAAGGGTGAAGGTCTGGGCAACAAGTTTCTGGCCAACATTCGCGAAACCGATGCCATCGCTCACGTGGTGCGCTGCTTCGAAGACGAGAACGTGATTCACGTCTCCAACAGCGTCGATCCCAAGCGCGATATCGAGATCATCGACCTCGAACTGATCTTCGCCGACCTCGACAGCTGCGAAAAGCAACTGCAGAAAGTCACTCGCAACGCCAAGGGCGGCGACAAAGACGCAGTGGTCCAGAAAGGCCTGCTCGAGCAATTGATCAGCCACTTCACCGAAGGCAAGCCGGCACGCAGTCTGATGAAGTCCATGAGCAATGACGAGAAAGCCGTCATCCGTGGTTTCCATCTGCTGACTACCAAGCCGGTCATGTACATCGCCAACGTCGCGGAAGACGGTTTCGAGAACAACCCGCTTCTGGACGTGGTTCGTGCCATCGCCGAAGAAGAAGGCGCGATGCTGGTGCCGGTCTGCAACAAGATCGAAGCGGAAATCGCCGAGCTGGATGACGGTGAAGAGAAAGACATGTTCCTCGAAGCCCTGGGTCTAGAAGAACCCGGCCTGAACCGCGTGATCCGCGCAGGCTACGAAATGCTCCACCTGCAGACCTACTTCACCGCCGGTGTCGAAGAAGTCCGCGCCTGGACCGTCCGCGTCGGCGCAACTGCACCTCAGGCCGCAGGCGTTATCCACACCGACTTCGAAAAAGGCTTCATCCGCGCCGAGTGCATCGCCTACGACGATTTCATTCAGTACAAGGGTGAAGGCGGTGCGAAGGAAGCGGGCAAATGGCGCCTGGAAGGCAAGGACTACATCGTCAAGGACGGTGACGTGCTGCACTTCCGTTTCAACGTGTAACCAAACAGGGTCATTCGAAGACCTTGCTCCCTCATTCGAGTGATTACTGCAAAGCCCCGTAACCGGGGCTTTTGCATTTCTGCTGCCCCTGAATTATTTGATGGGGATCACATATCTTTCTATGTAAAATACGCACTTTCCTTTCGCCATCGCTGCGTCTGGGTGAACATTTGTTCAGACGGGCACTCAATGGTTGCGACATAATCCAGATCAACTCCACGGACCGGGCAAAGCCTTGTCTCGAACCAAGGTGAATATTCTTTTGAAGATCTTAGTAACAGGTGGTGCTGGTTTCATTGGCTCGGCAGTTATCCGCCATATCATTTCCAATACAAATGATTCGGTCATCAACGTCGATAAACTGACCTACGCAGGCAACCTCGAGTCGCTTCAATCGGTTGAAGACAGCGAGCGCTATGCCTTCGCGCACGTGGACATCTGTGACCGGGAAGCGATCGACAAGGTGTTCAAGGAACATCAGCCAGACGCGATCATGCACCTGGCCGCCGAGTCTCATGTAGACCGCTCCATCACCGGCCCGTCCGAGTTCATCCAGACCAACATCATCGGCACTTACACGCTGCTTGAAGCGGCACGTGCCTACTGGAATCAACTGGACGAAGCACGCAAGAGCAACTTCCGTTTCCACCACATTTCGACTGACGAAGTGTATGGCGACCTGGAAGGCCCGGAAGATCTGTTCACCGAAACAACACCGTATCAGCCAAGCTCGCCCTACTCGGCCAGCAAGGCAAGTTCTGACCACCTGGTTCGTGCCTGGAGCAGAACCTACGGTCTGCCTACGCTGGTTACCAACTGCTCGAACAACTACGGCCCGTGCCACTTCCCTGAGAAACTGATCCCGCTCATCATTCTCAACGCGCTGGAAGGCAAGCCGCTGCCGATCTACGGTAAAGGCGATCAGGTTCGTGACTGGCTGTACGTCGAAGACCACGCTCGCGCACTGTACAAGGTAGTGACCGAAGGCGAGATCGGCGAGACCTATAACATTGGCGGTCACAACGAAAAGCAGAACATCGAAGTGGTCCACACGGTCTGCGCCCTCCTCGACCAACTGCGTCCGGATTCGGCTTATCTGCCGCACGCAAGCCTGATCACTTACGTTCAGGATCGTCCTGGTCACGATCTGCGCTACGCTATCGATGCCAGCAAGATCCAGCGCGAGCTGGGCTGGGTTCCGGAAGAGAGCTTCGAATCCGGCATCCGCAAGACGGTGGAGTGGTACCTCAACAATCCGGAGTGGGTTGCTCACGTGAAAAGCGGCAGCTACCAGCAATGGATCGACAAGAACTACACAGCTCGTGCCGATAAATAAATGAAAATTCTTCTGCTGGGTAAAAACGGCCAAGTGGGCTGGGAGCTGCAACGCTCCCTCGCCGTGCTGGGCGAAGTCATTGCTCTGGACCGTCAGGTGGCCTCGACGGCCTATGGCGAGATTTCCGGTGACCTGTCCAGCCTCGACGAGCTGCGCAAAACGATTCGTCAGGTTCAACCGCAAGTGATCGTCAATGCTGCCGCCTACACGGCCGTGGACAAGGCTGAGACCGAGCAGGCACTGGCCCGCACGGTCAATGCGCTGGCCAGTCAGGTTCTGGCAGAAGAAGCCCTTCAGTTGGATGCATTGCTGGTCCACTATTCGACCGACTATGTCTTCAACGGTACCGGCAACCAGGCGTGGAAAGAGACCGATGTGGTCTCGCCGGTCAATTACTACGGCGCGACCAAGCTCGAGGGCGAACAGCTGATCGTTGCCTCGGGCTGCAAGCACCTGATTTTCCGCACCAGCTGGGTCTATGCCGCACGAGGCAATAACTTCGCCAAAACGATGTTGCGCCTCGCCAGAGACCGCGCGAGCCTGAACGTGATCGCCGATCAGATTGGTGCTCCTACAGGCGCGGAGCTTCTGGCCGATATAGCCACAGCTGCACTGCAGCAGGCGCTGAAACGTCCGGAAGTGTGCGGGATTTACCATCTTGCGCCCGCTGGAGAGGTTTCCTGGCACGCCTACGCCCAATTCGTCATCGACTTTGCTCGAGCGAACGGGGAACCGCTGGCTGTGGAAACGATCAATCCAATCGCCACAACCGAATACCCGACACCTGCGCAACGCCCACTGAATTCGCGTCTGAATACAGAAAAGTTGCGTCACAACTTTTCTCTGCATTTGCCGGACTGGCAAAGCGGCGTAACCCGCATGCTCATGGAATCTCTGAATAAATGACAACGACTAATCGTAAAGGCATCATCCTGGCCGGCGGCTCGGGGACTCGTCTGCACCCCCTGACACTCGGCGTGTCCAAGCAAATGCTGCCGATCTACGACAAGCCGATGATTTTCTACCCGCTGTCGGTGCTGATGCTGGCCGGCATGCGTGAAATCCTGATCATCTCGACACCGGAAGACCTGCCTTCCTTCCGCAAGCTTCTGGGCGACGGCAGCCAGTACGGCATTCAGTTGACCTACGCAGAGCAACCGACTCCTGATGGCCTGGCTCAGGCCTTCATCATCGGTGAAGAGTTCATCGGCAAGGACCCTTGCTGCCTGATCCTGGGTGACAACATTTTCTACGGCCAGCACTTCTCGGAAAACCTGCGCTCCGCGAGCCAGCAGACCAGCGGCGCAACCGTATTCGGCTATCACGTTTCCGATCCAGAGCGCTTTGGTGTTGTCGAGTTCGACGAGACCGGCCGCGCCCTGAGCATCGAAGAAAAACCGTCGGCACCGAAATCGAGCTACGCGGTGACCGGCCTGTATTTCTACGACAACCAGGTCGTCGAGATCGCCAAGAACATCAAGCCTTCCGAACGCGGCGAGCTGGAAATCACTGACGTGAACCGTGCTTACCTCGAACAGAAAAGCCTGACCGTGGAAATCCTGGGCCGTGGCTTCGCCTGGCTGGATACCGGCACCCACGAATCGCTGCTGGAAGCGAGCCACTTCGTGCACACCATCGAACAGCGTCAAGGCTGGAAAGTGGCCTGCCTCGAAGAGATCGCGTACACCAATGGCTGGATCACTTCGGAGCAACTGGGTGAACAGGCTCAGAAGCTGAAGAAGACCGGTTACGGGCAGTACCTGCAGAAACTGCTGGATCTGGGATCGTTCTGATTTCCGGGCCCTCTTTACACTTCATACCGCAAGGCGATGGACAGCATGTCTTCTGTTTTTCCCAGGGTTGCCGTGCTGCTGGCCGCCTACAACGGTATGGAGTGGATCGAGGAGCAACTTGATTCCATTCTGAATCAGATCAATGTCAGCGTTGCCATCTTCATCAGTGTCGACCCGTCCACGGATGGCACTGAAGCACGCTGCGTGTCCTACGCACAGAACCACGCGAACGTCATTCTGCTTCCCGAAGCAGGTCCGTTTGGCGGGGCATCTCGCAACTTTTTCCGCCTGATCAAAGATGTCGACTTCTGCGCATTCGACTATGTGGCGTTTTCTGATCAGGACGATATCTGGCACCCCGACAAGCTCGACCGAGCGACTTCACGCCTGAGCTCAGGTGATCATGACGCCTACTCCAGTAACGTCACGGCCTTCTGGCCCGATGGCAGACGTATGCTGCTCGACAAGGCACAGCCGCAGGTCGAGTGGGATCACGTGTTCGAAGCGGCCGGCCCCGGCTGCACCTACGTACTGAACCGCACACTTGCTGATGCATTCAAGGCTTCACTTCTTGAACACTGGGCTGCGGCTCAGGATGTCGGCCTGCATGACTGGTACTGCTACGCCTTCGCTCGCAGTCATGGATTCCTCTGGCACATTGATTCAGCCCCGAGCATGGATTACCGCCAGCACGCAGGCAATCAGGTCGGCGCCAATACGGGACTGACGGCATTCAAGACTCGCCTGGACAAAATCACCGACGGCTGGTGGCCTGAGCAGGTGCTACTGATTGATCGTCTCATCGGCGGTAGCCAGGTGTTGTCGCGTCGAAAATCAGCTTCTGCCCGGGCTCTGTTCCTTGGCCTGGTTCTCAAGGCACGGCAATGTCGCAGACGCCCTCGTGATAAAGCTTTTTTCATCATAGCCTGCCTGGCAGCCGCGCTTGCCGTAAAGTGACGCAGTGCCCTTTGCGGGGACCTATATTTCGATGAAACCACGCAACCCTTTGATAGATAAGGGCAGGATGCGATGCATCCGATCCGGAGCAGGCTGATGTGCCCGGAAAAAGTACAGTCATCACTGGGAAACCGTTAGCCTGACAACGGTTAAATTCCCTGCTGCCGAATGTTCTCCAAGTGCTGCTTATGTTAATGTGCGCACCTTTGTTTACAGCGTAAAGAACTCAACCACGCGGTACGGCACGACCAGACAAAAGCGGTGTCAAAGGCACAGATTTACGGGCCTGATCTGCGATGGAAGGACTGCAGAACTCTGTTTTCCGAGGCAACGAATACCGGATGAGTTTCTTTCGCAACCATTGTCCTGCCATGAAAACCTTCGTGTTACTCATCGTCGGAATCACATCGAAAAGACCTAGAACAACGATGCGTGCAACGTACCCTGCAGTGACCATTGCGCCAGCCCCCCACTCCGTGCGGAAGCCTTTCGCCGGACTCGAATGCCGGTGTCTTTTTCAACGCGCGGGCAAACCATCGCCCCACCACATTTGCTCGACACCTTCGCATCTCAGACAACTGACGGCATTTTCCGTCAGACGCTTTTTTCAACCAGAACGGCGTCAACCGGTTCTGGTCAGTATTTCGGAGATACGTTACACATGATCGCACCTTGCCTCATCTTTACCGACGTCATCGTTTTCAAGCCAAATTCACCTGGTGATGATCTCGGTTTTCTCAGCAAAAGCCTGCCTCAAAAAATGCCGGGTTCAGGAAACGCTGAGGTATCTGCCTGATGAATCCTCACATGACGCCATCCGCCGGGCCGTTGCGCCTGGTGCAAAGCCTCTGGACGAACCGCTCATTGATTTCGCAGATGACCCGACGCGAAGTTATCGGACGTTATCGTGGCTCGGTCATGGGACTGGCTTGGTCGTTCTTCAACCCTGTATTGATGCTGGCGGTGTATACCTTTGTGTTTTCCGAGATCTTCAGCGCACGCTGGGTAGGGGTGGACACAGGCAAAGGCGGTTTCGCCATTCTTCTGTTTGTAGGCATGATTGTGCACGGCTTGTTCGCCGAATGCGCAAACCGAGCGCCTTCGCTGGTGATGAGCAACAGCAACTACGTAAAGAAAGTGGTTTTCCCGCTGGAGATCCTGCCGGTTATCACCTTGGGCTCAGCGCTTTTCCACAGCTGCATCAGCCTCGTCGTGCTGGTGATCGCACAGTTGTTGATTTCGCACACACTTTACTGGACCGCTTTGCTGTTTCCCTTGATTCTTGTGCCGCTGATTCTTGGGACACTGGGTATCAGCTGGTTGCTGGCTTCATTGGGAGTGTATTTGCGAGATGTAGGCCATGTGATCACCGTACTGACTACGGTTCTGCTTTTCCTGTCTCCGGTTCTTTACCCGGTTGCGGCACTGCCGGAAGTCTATCGGCCGTGGCTGCAACTGAACCCGCTGACTTACATCATCGAAGAAAGCCGCAGCGTATTGCTGTTCGGTAACCTTCCCCATTGGGACAGCCTTGGCGTAGCGATTCTGATCGGCGCCGTGATGGCAGCCATCGGTTTCTGGTTCTTCCAAAAGACACGTAAAGGATTCGCTGATGTCATCTGATCAACCGGTTATCAGCGTGAATAACGTGTCGAAGTGTTTTTATACCTACGACAAACCTCATGAACGCCTCAAGCAAGCATTGGTGCCCAGGCTGCAACGCTGGTCCGGCAAGCAGGCCACCACCTACGGCAAAGAGTTCTGGGCGTTGCGAGACATCAGCTTCGAGGTCAAAAAAGGCGAGACCGTAGGCATTGTCGGCCGCAACGGCTCGGGCAAGTCGACCTTGCTGCAGATAATCTGCGGGACTTTGAACCCCACTATCGGCGAGATCCAGACTCGCGGTCGGGTGGCAGCCTTGCTTGAACTGGGCTCGGGCTTCAACCCCGAATTCACTGGCCGTGAAAACGTATATCTGAACGCTGCCGTACTGGGTCTGACGCGTGACGAGGTCGATGAACGATTCGATGCCATCGCGGGCTTTGCCGACATCGGCGAGTTCCTCGATCAGCCCGTCAAAGCCTACTCGAGCGGTATGGCGGTGCGCCTGGCCTTTGCGGTTCAGGCCCAGGTAGACCCGGAAATTCTGGTCGTCGACGAAGCCTTGTCCGTCGGCGACGCCCGATTCCAAGCCAAATGCTTCGAACGTCTTCGGCAGTTGAAGGAGAGCGGCACCAGTATTCTTCTGGTCACGCACTCCAGTGAGCAAGTGGTCACTCACTGTTCCCGCGCCATTCTGCTGGAACAGAGCAGGATCGAGATGATCGGCGAGTCACGCCCCGTGATCAATCGCTACACAGATCTGCTGTTCGGACGTGACAAGAGCCCGATCACGGACAAAAGTCTGGACCTGGCAGAAGCCGAGCGAGTCGAGATTGCTCCGGTTGAAAGCGACACCGTAGCACTGCGGTTTGACGAGGACGTCTACGCCAGCCGACCTGGCTACAACCCACATGAATACCGATGGGGTGACGGTGCTGCGACGCTGCTTGATTTCCATATGAGCGCGTCAGGCCGAGAGTTTCCCAACAGCATAGAGTCAGGTGAAGAAATCGTGTTCAACCTGGCATTGGGGTTTAACCGCATGGTCGTCAATCCGATCATCGGTTTCACCATCAAGACCAAGGAAGGTGTGACCGTCTACGGCACCAACTCTTATATGCAGGAGTGCGAAGGTGTTGGCCTGATAGGAAGTCCCGGCACTCAGGCAAAGGCCTGTGTGAGGTTCAGGAACGCTCTGGCAACAGGCGACTACTTCATCTCTGTTGGAATTGCATCTCGGCAAGGCGAAGAGGTTATTCCTCACGACAGGCGCTATGACTCCATACATTTCATCGTCGAACCCACTCCAAAGCTTCTGGGCTTGATAGACCTTGGCGCCTCTATGGCCATTGAATCGGTAATCGCTAATGCTTGATCTTGATAAATTTGGCTATACCCGTGACGCAGACACGGCAGTTTGGGTGCGCTCGGATTATCAAGGCATTGCCTATAGCGATGGTGACAAGGCCGAGAATGAACTGGCCGCGATTGTTCGTGGAGCGAATGATGTTTCGGTGCTGTCTACCGAGTTGCCAATGTACTGCACTGACTGGGCCAAGCTTTATCACTTGAGTTCAAGTCGCGGCAACCTGTTCCGCCCTTTCGAACACTTGCTCAAAGGCAAATCGGTTCTGGAAATCGGCGCAGGTTGCGGGGCTATCAGCCGCTATCTCGGAGAGGCAGGGGCCACTGTACTTTCATTGGAGGGCAGCCCGCGCCGCGCCGCAATAGCGGCCAGCCGGACTCGGGGCCTTGATAACGTTACAGTGCTCGCAGAAAGGTTCGACGACTTCAAGGTCGATGAGCAGTTCGATGTGGTCACGCTGATAGGCGTGCTTGAATATGCCAGTATGTTCAGCAATGACGCAGATCCGGCATACGGCATGCTGGCGCGGGTTCGCAAGTTGCTGAAGCCTGATGGGCACCTGTTCATCGCCATCGAGAACCAACTCGGCCTCAAGTACTTTGCCGGAGCTCCGGAAGATCATGTCGGCGTAGCCATGTACGGCATCGAAGGACGCTATGCCGATCGCCAGCCCAAGACCTTTGGCCGCAGAGAACTGGAAGCGCTCGTAGCGCGCGCAGGCTTTGCGTCATCAAGCTTCTTGTCGCCCTACCCTGACTACAAGATCCCCAACTCCCTGGTCACTGAAAACGGCTTCAAGTCGAAAAATTTTGATGCGGCGGCGCTGGCGACACAAAACACTCGCAAAGACCCTCAACTGCCTTCAAATACAACCTTCAACCTTGAAAAGGCCTGGCCTGTCGTTATCGATAATCAGCTAGGCATGGACCTGGCGAACTCGTTTCTGGTTGTCGCTTCCTGCGCGCAAGAACAGTCCGTCCCGGAAAATGTGCTGGCTTATCACTACAGCACAGGTCGTAATCCCGAGTACTGCAAAGCTTCCGTGTTTGTCACCACGCCCGATGGTATTGAGGTGCAATACCAACGGCTCAGCAACTCGACGCCTGTCGACAGACCCGCCGATCAGTTCAGGTTCATCCTCCCCCCGGCTCACGGGTATGCCAAAGGCAACCTGCTCAGCCTACGCTTTCTTGAAGCCACCACAACCCAGAACTGGACTGTTGAAACATTCGCACCGTTCCTGAACGAATATCTGGACAGCCTCAGGCAACTCGTTGCGGCAGAAGGCAGCTTGTCAACACTGGATCATGTTGACGCCCGACTTCCTGGTCACTACATCGATGCTGTTCCACAGAACATTATTATCGATGCCGAGGGCAAGCCACACCTTATCGACATCGAGTGGGAGATGAAGGAGGGAGTTGAGCTCGGTCACCTGCTGATGCGCGGCTTCCTGTTGTTGATTGCCTGCTCTACTCCGTTTTATCCAACAACGACAATGATCAGCAGGCGCGACTTCATTATCGAGTTGATGGGCAGTGTCGGCTTGGCGGTGACTGAAGAAGAGCTCAATCGCTATATCGTTCTGGAAGCGATGTTCCAGGAAAGGGTGACAGGTCGTGAGGCCGTCACCTTTATGAACTGGTCCCCGGACGTTACCATCCAGAAGATGGGCTCGCTGGAAAATACAGCACCACGGCTGGCGACGCTTTACTTGGGCGCAGAGGACGGTAGTTTCACGGAAGAGCGTACCAAGAACCAGTTTGTACATGATGGACGTCAGACGCTGCTGTTTTCCATTCCGGCATCGCTGCGATGTGCGAAACTTCGGTTCGACCCGACCAATGTAAGGCAATCGTTCTCGATCGACAGCATAAAAATATACATGGCCAATACAGAGGTCTGGTCATGGCGTGACAGTGCCGAAGCGCCTTTGACGGCTGCCGGCACAACAGCGTTCAATAACGAGATCAACGACAGCACCATGTTCATGGCCCTTGATGACGATCCGCACATTGTGCTGCCGGTTGATCTCAATTCGCTATTAGGCGGGAAGTCGTTCAAAATACAGATTGCGTTTACTTTATTCACGGAAGGACAGGTCGCTGAACGACTCCTTCAACAGGAAGAGGAGCTCAAGCTTGCGCTTGAGTCTATATCGGATTTGAATCTCAAAGACCGCTCAGCTCTCGAGGCAGTGGAAATAGCAAATCTGGCGGTCGAGGAAAGTCATCGCCTCGCGTTGGAAGAGCTTGAAGCCTCAAAACTTGCGATACAGGATAGTCATCGCCAAGCGCTCAAGGAACTTGGCGACGCGAATCTTGAGGCCCAGGAAAGCCACCGTCTTGCGCTTCAAGAACTTCAAGCGGCCAACATAAGTGGCCAAGAGAGCCACCGTCTGGCAATTCAAGAGCTTGAGGCGGCGAATCTTCAAGCACAGGAAACTCATCGTCAGGCGTTCAAGGAACTCGAGACCGCAAATATGGAAGCTCAGGAAAGCCATCGCCTCGCACTTCAGGAACTTGAAGCAGCCAAACAGGCTGCTCAGGAAAGCCATGCTCAGGCGCTGTCGGAGTTCGAAGCCTCGTCTCGTTCGATTCAGGAAAGCCATCGCCTTGCATTGGTCGATAAGGACACGCACGTTCACAACCTGAATCTGCAGATTATTGCCATGCAATCGTCATACAGCTGGAAAGTGACTGCCCCTCTAAGAAAGGTTCGGAAATCGTTGCAGCGTGCAAAACGTGCGGCAGCATTGCTGAGAACGGTTATCCAACGCGGGGGCGGTGTCTCAAGCACTGCGGTCAAGGCGTATCAGGTCTGGCGACTGAGAGGGCTTGCCGGAGTCATGGCGCAAGCTCGCTGGGTACGCGGCGAAGCCCAACATGCATTTGTAGGGGCAGAAACCCGCGAAATTCCGGATCGTCATGACTATTCTCGCTGGGTCGAGTATTACGACACGCTGGGCGAAGCCGATATCCAGCGCATCACCGAGCATATGGGAAGATGGATCGAATACCCACTCATCTCTATCATAATGCCCGTGTATAACCCCCCGCTGGACTTCCTGCGAGAAGCAGTAGAGAGCGTCCGGAAACAGCTTTATACAAACTGGGAGCTTTGCCTGGCTGACGACGCGTCAACCAATCCGGCCGTCATCGAATACCTGAAATCTCTGAAGGCAAGCGACAAACGTATCAAAGTCGTTTTCCGAGGCAGCAACGGTCACATCTCGCAGGCCAGCAATTCGGCGCTGGATGTCGCCAAAGGTCAGTTCATCGCGCTGATGGACAATGACGACCTGCTCCCTGCGCATGCTCTGTACTGGATTGCGCGCACTATCCGCGAAAACCCGGATGCAGGCCTGATCTACTCCGATGAAGACAAGATCGATACCGAAGGCAATCGTAGCTCACCTTACTTTAAATCGGACTGGAACGAGTTTCTGTTTCGCTCGCAGAATATGATCTGTCATTTGGCAGCCTATCGGCGAGACCTCGTGAATCAGGTAGGAAAGTTTCGGGTCGGTCTTGAGGGTGCTCAGGACTACGATCTTGCGCTGCGTTGCGTAGACAAGCTCGAACGCAATCAGATCATTCACATTCCTCGAGTGCTTTACCACTGGAGAATTCACGCCGGTAGTACGGCGATGGCGGGCGACGAAAAGCCTTACGCAGCGCTTGCAGGTGTCAAGGCACTGGATGAGCATCTGCAGCGCAAAGGCGGGATAGGATCAACAGAACTGCTGCCTACCGGCATGTACCGCGTTCATTATGCGCTGCCGGAAGTGCTACCTCTGGTAACGTTGGTCATACCGACGCGGAATGCTCATGCACTCGTGAAACAGTGCATCGACAGCATCAAGAATCTGACCACGTATAAAAACTATGAAATTGTTCTTATAGACAATGGTTCAGACGATCCGGAGTCGCTCGAGTATTTCGCTCAAATTGACCAGGAAGAGAACGTCCGCGTTTTACGGGATGACGGTCCATTCAACTATTCCGCGTTGAATAACGGCGCAGTGCGCATCGCGAACGGCGAGCTCATTGGCTTGATAAACAATGACATTGAGGTGATTACGCCGGAATGGTTGAGTGAAATGGTGTCGATTGCACTTCAACCAAAAGTCGGCGCAGTCGGTGCGCGCCTTTGGTATCCCGACAATCGGTTGCAGCACGGCGGGGTTCTCGTGGGGATCGGCGGTGTTGCGGGCCATGCGCACAAGTATCTGCCTAAAGGCGTTCATGGATATTTCTGCAGGGCAGAACTGATTCAGGAATTCTCGGCAGTGACCGCAGCCTGTCTGATCATCAAGAAGTCAGTATTTGATGAAGTCGGGGGATTGAACGAGGAAAATCTGAAAATTGCTTTCAACGACGTGGACTTCTGCTTACGGGTTCAGGAAGCGGGTTATCTCAATGTCTGGACCCCTTACGCAGAGCTGTACCACCATGAGTCGGCAACCCGAGGGCTGGAGGATACTCCCCAAAAGCAGGCACGGTTCAGCCAGGAAATTCAGTACATCCAGGCCCGCTGGCCAAACATCCAAGTGGATTATGCGTACAGTCCAAATCTGACACTGCACCATGAAGACTTCAGCCTGGCTTGGCCACCGAGAGTCAAAAATTGATTCATCTCATTAATCTGGTTTCTTTCCGCATGACTGAGACGGTGGCTGTAGTAGGGGATATACGTGCCTGAATCAACTCATTCAGACAATCAAACAGGCTGGTCCAGCACCCGTTACCAACGGGTACTGGCCGTTACCTATTTTTTGATATTGGCGGCCTGGTCATTGGGAATAGCCTTCCACGGCGCCCCTGATGAATCGACGCACTTCTTTTTGCTGGAGTATTTAAAGGCTTACCATTCGATGCCTGACGCGGCGGAGCCAGTCAAAGCATTCACAGGAACGATTTCGGGCCATACCTGGCAGCCAGGTGATTTCTGGTACCACGGCCTGCCCTTTCCGCATGTCATTGGCGCGCTGATCAGCTCCTATGGCTTGAGCTGGATGCTCCCATCCGAGTTTGCTTACCTGGCGGTGCGGTGCTTCAACTGGATATTGGGTGCGATATTCATATGTGCCCTGTTTCGTATTGGTCACAGGGCCGGAATGCCAAAGAAAGCCGCAGCGCTGGGCGCTCTCGCAGTCGCTTTGGTCCCTCAAGTATCTTTTGCTTTCTCCTATTTCAATAGTGATGCTTATGGTGTCATGAGCGTAGCTTTGCTTTTGAGTGCCTTGCTGGGTTTTCTGAAGACGCCAGCGAAATACACGGCCATCTGTCTGGGCGGGTCCATCGCACTGATGCTCATGGCAAAGCTGTATTTATTGCCTGCTCTGGTTTTTGCCGGCGTTATGTTTGCCGCAACTCAAGTGTTCGGAAAGCAAAGGCTGACCAAGCATATTGCAACCATCCTGCTCGTCGCGGTCATTGTCTCTGCGCCTATGCTCGTGTTCACCTACCTTGAATTTGGAGAGATAACCGGAATTTCCGGGCAGCTTCAGTTTGTGGAGATGCACAAGACCAACCCTGCGGCAGGTTTTGGAACGTGTTACATCGGCTGCTCTGGCAAGCTTCTGGAAATGGGCAACATTGCCCCGTGGATCACGCTTACATTGATGAGCTACTTCTCGGTGACCGGATGGATGAATATATTCATCTCACCACCTTACTACACGGTAGCTGCCCTGCTGTTCATGGCGCTTGTGCTGGCAGCGATCATCCAGACACTGCGTGTGTACTCGCCTGACAACAAATCGGCTTTTCTGCTGAAAAACCTGTTGCCACTGATCATGATCCTGGGGCTGTTTCCGTCCATTATTCTGCTCAGTTTGCTCGCCTCTCAGAACTCGATGCCGCAACCGCAAGGCCGGTACCTGTTTGTGACCCTACCTTTTCTGGCAATGCTCATTGCTATTGCAACGACCCGCTATTCGAGTGCACAGACGTCGGCCTCGGTTGCACGGGCCGTGAAATCTGATCGGTTCTACCTGAAATGCCTTATCGTGCTCGCGACCTGGATGGCCTGGACCAATGCGGTGTCGTGGAGTGCAAACACGCTCAATTCCACAAATATCCAGAAGTCGGCAATCGGACGCCCGATTGTCGAGGCAATAAAGGACAGCGAGACGGGTAAAGACCCGCGCGTTGCCATGGTCGAGGCTCAACAGCTCACTCAACGTCTGTTTTTGGAAAAGGGGGAGTTTCTGCTCAAGGCTCCGCAGAGCCAGACAGTTGCTCTCGGCAACCTGGATGAAGTGCGCAAGACTGCCGATGGCTGGGTATTCAGAGGCTGGAGCTATATCGCCCCCGCCAATGGCACACCTCAGTATCTGGTTGCGGTGGAAGCCGGTAAAGTCGTAGGTGCGATGAGTATTGACGTGAAGCGACCGGACGTTGCTGTAGCCCTTGGCGACAAAGCTGCTCTTCGTAGCGGCTACGAAGGCCCTATCGCTACTACCGCACTGCCCGGAAAATGCGATCTGAAACTTTACACTGTCAGCTCGACCTTCAAAATTTTCGCGATGCCTAATGCGTGCGAACTTATCAATCGTTCGCCTCACTGATTATGGAAGCCCTCATGGAAAACATTCCTCTCTTCTCCGCCGTCAAAGCCAACGCCGGGCTCGATTTCGCCACCCCGCTAAAATCCGTACTGGACAGCCATTGGTACGTGCTGGGCAACGAAGTAAAACTGTTCGAGGAAGAGTTTGCTGCATACGTTGGCGTTTCGCACTGCATCAGCGTAGCCAATGGGTCCGACGCGCTTGAACTGGCCCTCAGAGGTTTGGGCGTTTCCAAGGGTGATCGTGTGGTCGCTGTCGCAAACGCTGGCTTTTACGGCAGCACGGCGATCCATGCCGTAGGTGCAGAACCTGTGTATGCGGACGTCGATCCAGACACTCTCACACTGTGCACAAAGTCACTGTCCACTGTACTCGCCGAGTCGAGTCCATCGGTCATTATCGTGACGCACCTTTACGGTCAGTTGGCGAACATCGAAGAAATCGTTCAGATTGCTACCGCGGCAGGCATTCCGGTTCTTGAAGATTGCGCGCAGTCTCATGGTGCACGTCGTAATGGCAAGCAGGCAGGCAGCTTCGGTACGATTGCCTGCTTCAGTTTTTACCCGACCAAGAACCTGGGTGCATTGGGTGATGGCGGAGCGGTGGCAACCAACGACGATCAACTTGCCGCCCGCATTCGTCAACTGCGCCAGTACGGCTGGGATCAGAAATACCGCGTTGCCATCCCAGGTGGTCGCAATAGCCGCCTCGATGAAATGCAGGCCGCGATACTGCGTATCAAATTGCCGCATCTGGACAACTGGAACGAACAGCGCCGCTCGATTGCCAAGCGCTACAGCGATGCCTTCGCGGGTCTGGACATGCAACTACCGTCTTCGGTAGCTGAGGATTATGTGGGCCATCTGTATGTCGTTCGCGTTAATGACAGGGCTGCATTCTCTGCCGCCCTGAAAGAAAGACAGGTCAGCACAGACATCCACTATCCAATCGCCGACCACAAGCAACCGGCTTACGCGGCCGCCCCGTCGGTGGCGCTGGACGTAACCGAGAAGGCATGTGATACCGTCATCTCTTTGCCATGCTTCCCCGGCCTCACCGCTGAAGAAGTCGAACGCGTTATCGAAGCAGTGACCGCTTACTTTTCCAAGGAGCAATAATTTTGCTGACGTTGGTCATTCCCGTTTATCGCAACGAGAGCAATCTTCCAGACCTGCTTGCTGCTGTGACGGCGCTGGATGTGCAGCTTGAGCATGCGCTCGAGGTGGTGTTCGTGGTAGACGGTAGCCCTGACCGCTGTTACGAGATTCTGCGAGCGCAGCTGCCCTCGCAGCCCTTCACCTCAAAGCTGATTCTGCTTTCGAGAAACTTTGGTTCGTTCATGGCCATTCGTACCGGTCTGCAGCATGGCACCGGTGACCGCTATGCCGTGATGGCGGCGGATTTGCAGGAGCCGCCGGAGCTGGTTCTTGAAATGAATCAGGTTCTGACCCGTGGTGATATCGACGTGGTGGTGGGTGTACGAGAGGGTCGTCAGGATCCCTGGGCCACACGCACCGCGTCTAAACTGTTTTGGGGTTTCTACAGGCGCTACGTCATCCCAGAGATTCCGCCGGGTGGCGTCGATATGTTCGCCTGCAATAAGGCATTCAGAGATACCCTTCTGACCCTCGAGGAGCGTCACAGCTCGCTGATCGCGCAGATTTTCTGGATGGGCTATCGCCGTGAAGTGGTGACCTACACCCGTCAGGAGCGCGTGCATGGCACGTCCGCCTGGACCTTTCGCAAGAAGGTCAACTACCTCATGGATAGCGTGTTTTCGTTCACGGACATGCCGATCCGGATACTGACGCGGGTCGGAGCCTTTGGCGCGGGACTGGCAGCTATTTTTGGCATCTTCACGCTTATCGCGAAGCTTGAAGGCATGATTGAAGTACCCGGCTACGCGATGATCATGCTGGCAATTACCTTCCTCGGCTGTCTGAACCTTATGGGCTTGGGAATCGTCGGCTCTTACGCGTGGCGCACTTACGAAAATACAAAGAACAGACCCTTGGCGATCCCTATGCGGATAGAGGGATTTGGAGAGACGAATGAGCAGCGGTAAGGATTTTTTCGTTCATAGCCACGCGCTGTGCGAGTCGGAAAACATCGGCAAGGACTCCCGTGTATGGGCCTTCGCACATATTCTGCCGGGCGCACGACTGGGGAGTGAGTGCAACGTATGCGACAACGTGTTCATCGAGAACGATGTCATCATCGGTGATCGGGTCACGTTGAAATGCGGCGTGCAGGTGTGGGACGGGATCACTATAGAAGACGATGTTTTCATCGGCCCGAACGCGACCTTCACCAATGACCTGTTCCCTCGCAGCAAAGTCTATCCACAAAGTTTCGCTCGCACCATCATTCGCAAGGGCGCGTCGCTGGGGGCCAATTGCACGATTCTTCCTGGTATCACAATCGGGATCAATGCGATGGTCGGTGCGGGTGCGGTAGTGACCCGGTCAGTACCGCCCAATGCCATAGTGGTGGGCAATCCGGCAAAGATCATCGGTTACGTGGATGCCAAACCGGTCAACGCCGGTAGTGAGACACGCGCAGAAAAAGCAGCTATCGGCGTGGCCGCTACCTCGGTGAAGGACGTGACTCTACACACCATGAATGAGGTGTCCGACATTCGAGGCAGCTTGTCTGCTGGTGAATTTGAACGTTCGATTCCGTTCAAGTCCGAGCGCTACTTTCTGGTTTATGACGTACCAACAGCTGAAACCCGAGGCGAGCATGCCCACCGTCAGTGCCACCAGTTTCTGATAGCCGTCAAGGGCTCGGTTCATGTAGTCGCTGATGATGGTGTCAACCGGGAAGAGTTCGTTCTGGATAAGCCAAACAAGGGTATTCATCTGCCCCCCATGACGTGGGGTATTCAATACCGTTATTCCCAGGACGCGGTGTTGTTGGTGTTCGCTTCTCATTATTACGATGCAGCTGATTACGTACGTAACTATGAAGAGTTTAAATCACTGATCGAAAACACTGAACAGTGATCCGATGATGAATCAGGCTGTCTCAAAATTCTTCAAGCAAGACTTTGCGCGATTCCTGATGTCAGGCGGTTTCAATACCGCCTTGACCTACGGGATTTATCTCGTTTTGTTGATGTTCCTGCCTTACGCCATCAGCTACACCATTTCCTATCTAACAGGCATTGCGCTCGCTTACGTACTGAATAGATTCTTTGTATTCAAGAGCCACCAAGGCCTGCGCTCCATCATCATGCTTCCGCTGATTTACCTCATTCAGTACGGTCTGAGTCTGGTTATTCTGTGGTGCTGGGTCGAAAAGCTTGAACTTGATGCCCGGCTAGCACCACTGGTCGCCATTGCGCTCACGTTGCCAGTGACTTTTCTACTGTCAAAGCTGGCATTCGCTGCAAAGCAAACAGCACGCTGACACCCGGTCAGGGTCATGAACCTGCATGCCTATCTCCAGCCTTCGTTAAGAGGCATAGTGCGTGCCATCACGATACGATGCGGAACACACCATGAATGATGTTAAAAAAGACCGAATGGTTAACAGCTTCGTGCTTTTGGTCATATCGGCCTTGTTCGTTATCGCTAATTTTTTATGGCAAGGCCATGACGGTTTCAACCTGTGGGACGAGGGGTATCTTTGGTACGGTGCCAGGCAACTCGCTGCTGGGGAAGTTCCGATTCGAGATTTCATGGCTTATGACCCTGGCCGGTACTACTGGGCCGCAGGCTTTTTTTCACTATGGGGCGATTCAGGCATAATTGCTCTGCGTGCATCATTGACATTGTTTCAATTTTTGGGGATCTATGCCGGGCTGTGGACGATATCCATAGCGTTGAAGCAAACCGCTGCCAGACATATCATTTATCTGTGTGTTGCGGCCGTCACACTCATGGCCTGGATGTATCCGCGCCACAAGATCATTGATATGTCTATCTCAATGATCGTTGTTGCCGGGGTCACCTGCCTTCTGCTTAAGCCTTCGGCAAAACGGTATTTCTTACTCGGTGTTCTTGTGGGCCTCGCAGCGGTTTTTGGCCGAAACCATGGCGTTTATGCTGCAGCCGCCAGTTTCACAGCCATGGGATGGCTCGCGATAAAAGCCCCGGAATCCGACTACCGTTGGAAAGGCATCGCAACTTGGATCGCCGGTGTGGTGGTAGGTTATCTGCCAGTACTTGCAATGTGCTTGATCATACCGGGCTACTTTGCCGCCTTCATGGACACGATTATTTTCATGCTAGAGCAGGGCAATACCAATCTACCCCTGCCTGTACCGTGGCCTTGGACAGTAGGCTTCGGTACTGCCGGCGTAGTGATCGAAACAAGATGGTTTTTGATAGGCATCTGTTTTATCGCGATTTTAGTATTCGGCGTGGGGGCGCTCGCCTGGGTGTTCAGAGAGCGGCTTTGCAACCGCACAGCGCGCCCGGAGGTAGTGGCTGTTGCCTGCGCTGCGTTACCTTACGCTCACTTTGCCTTCGCTCGTCCGGATGTGGGGCATCTGGCGCAAGGTATCTACCCGTTACTTCTCGGTATCTTCGTTATTTTGGCGGCTGTCAGATCGCAAGCGTCAAAAATGGCGCTAGGCATTCTTACAGCTTCAGCCAGCCTGTTCATTCTTGCTGCCTGGCAACCTGGCGTACTATCCCGGACCCAGGACGGATGGAAAGAGGTCACAGTCTCCGGCTCAACTCTCTCTATGGACCCTAGCTCTGCCGAAGCGGTGGATCTTTTGAGAAGCCTTACCGACAGCTATGCACCGGATGGAAGAACCGTACTGGTATTGCCTTTCTGGCCCGGGGCTTACCCTTTATTGGAACGCCACGCACCACTTTGGGAAATTTACGCGCTGTCCCCGCGCAGTGAGGATTTTCAGCGAGCAGAAATTGAACGGATCAAAAAGTCCAACCCAGGCTTCGTGCTCATCTTCGACATGGCCATGGACGGGCGGGAAGAACTGAGATTTTCGAACTCACATCGGTTGATCAATGATTACATTCGCTCTCACTTTATAGCAGTCCCGAACTCACCCAACCCTGCTTACCAGATCTACAGAGCGCCGGGAGCGGACTAGACAAAGTAACCAGACGAAACGGGGTCGTACACTGTACAACCTCGTCAACAATCACGAGAACAACGGTGCAGGCGAGCTCAAACCTTTCCCAGGCAGGACGCCAGAATGAGACTCAAGTTGCCCTGCACGGTCTGCCGATAGATACCGGACTTTCGAAGCATGCGCATGCGTTTGAAAAAGCGCTGTTTGCGGCCGTGATCGAAACAGGCAAGCACCTCCCGGCTTTCCTCCGTCAACAATGGCTCCATTTTTTTGAGAATGACGATGTTGGCATCATTCCATTTGACGAAGCGCCCGGACAACATCTTGCGCAGGCGGATTAAACGATCCCGGGAGCTTGCGTTGGCGCCGATAAGGTTGCCGCTGTGCTGACGATATTCCAGCGTCGGCTCAGCATCGTAAATGACTTTGCCGCCGCACCCAGTGACCAATAGATAGGACAGCCAGTCATGGGCAATCAAAGGAGCCCGATCCGGCAGTTGCAGCAGTAACTGCCGCGCAGCACCGTTGATCAGCATCGTATTGGCGCCTGCAATACTCTGAACCAACGCGTTTTGAAACGATGGAGGCCTGGTGAATAGTTTGGATACACCGATCACATTTCTGTCTGCATCGACCAATCGGGTCGTTGAGCAATACAGCGCTGGGTTTTTCCTGCCTAGCAGCTCGAGACGGCTGACGCTGCGTGCCAGCTTATCCTTGAACCAGACGTCGTCCTGATCGCTGAAAGCGAAGTAGTCGGCTTTGAGCTCCGGGCGGCGAACCAGCGAGATGAAGTTTTCTGCAAAGCCCTTGCACGGTCCGTCGAACACGATCAGGCGATCAGCCCCCCAGCGTCGCTGGTATTCGCTCAATATGCTTCGCGTTTCGTCTGTGGACGCATCGTCAGATACGTAAAGCGTCCAGTCCTGAAGGGTCTGCCCATTGAATGAGTCCAACTGCCCCTTGAGATAGGCGCCACCATTGTAGGTGCACATCAGTATCGCAACGTGTGGCTGACAAACGGCACCCTGTTCAAGGGGCTGTGCCTCAACCTGAGTCGCGTTTCTGATCATGTCTTTCTCGGTAAACTGGGTTCTCAAGAAAATCTTCACTTGCAAAAGCCCGGAATTTTACGCTTTGCCCGGACTTCCGTCAGCCAATAGATTACGCCCATCGTCACCGCTGATCGAAGTTTCATGCTCGTGTCATGCTTTCAAGGAACGACGCATATAGAAGAACCGGGCCGACTGTCTTGCCCCGGCGCGCCAGTACAGCTATCACATGCGAACCTGCGCACTCACCCCAACCGAAACCGCGCCGTATTCCCACTCAGCGCCTGGCTCCCCTGGCTCAGCGTATCCGCTGCCCTGTTCACCGCTCGTGCACCTTCAAGCAAGCGACCCGCAGCCTGATCGACCTGTTGAATATTGCTGCTGACCTCGTCTGCCGTGGACGCCTGCTCTTCAACAGCGGTGGATATCTGCACCAGCGTGTCAGTCACGCCCTGCACCGCCGTGGCGATCTCGCCGAGCCGTTCGCCGAGCCCCGTTACGGAGCGGGCATCGTTGACGGCCTGGCCGCAGGCGGCTTCCATCAGGTCGACGGCCTGGGTCACGGTGGAGCGCAGGCTGTCTACGGTGCCGGCAATCTGCGCAGTCGACGCCTGGGTGCGTTGCGAGAGACTGCGTACTTCATCGGCGACCACGGCGAAACCACGGCCCTGTTCTCCCGCTCGCGCAGCCTCGATGGCCGCGTTGAGCGCCAGCAGGTTGGTTTGTTCGGCGATGCCACGAATGGCGTCAACAACCGATTGAATCTGCTGGCCCTGCTCGCTGACGCGCCCCAGCGCAGCGGCGGTGTCGGTCAGGCGTTGGTTGAGCTGTTGGATACTGTCGGTGGTGCGTTGACTGTCCTGGCTGCTTTGCTCGGCTATCTGGCGTGTATGTCGCGCGCTGGCCGATGCCTGTTCGCAGCTTCTGGCGACGCCCTGGGAGGTCGCGGCCAGTTCGGTCGCAGCGGCGGCGATCTGACTGATCTGCTGTTGCTGGTCTTCAACCTCGGTGAGCGTTCCGCTGGACTGGGCATTGAGTGTCAGTACCGCATCACCGACGCGCACGGTTTCCTGATTGACGCCCAGCAGGCTGGCGCGTAGCTGTACGACCGCGACGTTCAAGGCACGGCTGATGGCCGCCAGCTCATCGCGGCCCTCAACCGCCACTTCGACACACAGGTTGCCGTCACGCAGCGACTCGGCCAGCGTGGTGATGCCGCTGGCGCTATGGCGGATCGAGGCCTGCAGACAGGCGAACAGGTACATGGCCAGCAGCATCAGTACGCCGAACACCACTGCCATCGGGATGAACTCCATGTTGGAGGAGTCGTGGTAGTAATCCAGCCGATAGTACAGTGCGTTCAGCGACTGGGTTCTGAAGTCCGCTACGCCCTTGGTCAATGTATCGATGCTGCGCTCGAACTCCTGCGGCTTGAGCTTGATGCTGCCGCCGAACACTCCCTCGTCGAGCACTTTCAGCTCGGCGTTGAGCATCTGCGTGACCGCTGCGTATTTATCGGCCCAAGGCTGCATCTGCGCCGGCAGCTTGGACATCAGCAAGCCGCCTGCCTTGTGCATCTGATCCCTGGCATCATCGATACGGCTGCGCAGGTCACGCATTTGCAGCCGGCTTTGCAGACTGAACTGGCCTGACGCGACCGAGGTCTGGCCGATACTGGACATGCGACCGATACGCTCGATGAGGTCGGGCACCTGCTGCGTAGAAAGTTGCATCAGCATGTAGGTCTCGAGCCACGGGTCGAGAATCAAACCGCTGTCCATCGCGATCTGCTCGCGCAAGGCCTGCACATTATTCAAGGCGGCAGTGAAGCGGTCGTAACCGTCCGGCCACCAGCCCACGGTGCGCAATGATGCCGTATCCATGCCCGACACCGAGGCCTGAAGCGCTTTGTACCGGTCCATCGTGTCGGCAGGCGCGCTTTCCTTGATCAGGGCCGCATTGAGGTTTTCCAGCGCCTTGGCGATGCGAGGATTGCCCGCATCGACATTGGCCATCGCGGCTTTCGCTTCCGGTGTCGGTTCCTTGAGGATGTCGGCCGCCTTCCAGCGCGCCGCGTGATCACGCTGGGCTGCCAGTTCGATGTTCAAATCGTCGAGTGCCAACAACTGCCGTACGCCAGACTGCTCACCCGAGATCACCGCCAGCTTGTTTCTATAGTCGCTCGCAATCACCCACACGCTGCCCACCAGCGGCAACATGAACAACAGAAACAAGACCTGAAACTTGCGAGCAAAACCGAAATGCCCCATCAGGCGCATACCCGGCGACAAAAGACTGTTCATGTCCTGCGACTCCCCGTGAACTCCCGCCGCCTGGAACATTCCGGCGCGGTTCTTCTTTTAAAAAGCACTGAAAGCAAAATGCCATGTTATTGATTTTATGGCGATACGCGTCGCTTCTCTTCGTGTCAAAAAGCGTGGTCACCGGTCTGTTTTTTACAAAACGCGACCTGGACGTCGTTTTGAGAAATCCCAAGCAAGTTCCAGACCGCGAATCGCAATGCCAGACAGTCGATAAGAAAACGCATGCCTTTTCTTATCGACCCTCTGCGGACCCGGCCGCCAGCCATCATTTAGCATCGCGATAATGAACATTTGATTGCCCACTGCATCGGCAGGCCAGGCATAAACCTGAAAAAGCGCCGGAAACATTGATTCGCAAGCGTCACTGGAGGTAACGGAGGGGGACGAGGGACACGGCACGTTATCGGGTCAAGGAGCACTGACCGACGCACCTTGAGGAGGCAGGAGCTCAGACGCGAGACCTAACCGGTTGATCGTACGCAATTATTTTTCACACAGACGCTTGACACATATCCGTTCTGCGCGAATAATGCGCGCCACTTGGCTACATAGCTCAGTTGGTTAGAGCATAGCATTCATAATGCTGGGGTCCGGGGTTCAAGTCCCTGTGTAGCCACCAAGTTCAACAAGAAGCCCGCCTCGTGCGGGCTTTTTTGTTTTTGGGCGTCCTTGACGCCCTACTGGTCCCCCGCTTATTCACTTATTACGCCAACCCGATCACGATCTGAATTCTGATAAACATCGCTCGCTCGACTATCGACAAAAAACGTTCAATAGCTAAAAGCTAACGATCAGGTTACATATTCTTAATAGTCCTCCCTCCTCCCCTCACGTATCGTCGCAACTCTCAAGTGATGCCCCATCGCCATCACCACTTGAACCTCCCGAAAATCCGAGCCCAGACTATGAAAACACCCGTCCGCCTCGCTACCCGTATCGGTCTCGGCTTTGCCGCTATCGTGTCGTTGCTCGTTTTGATCACCGCCGTCGGCATGCAGCGTGTGGGCGTCATCGATTCCACTCTGCAAGACGTCAGTGACAACGCGGCAAAGATTCAGCGTTACGCCATCAATTTTCGGGGCAGTGTCCATAACCGCGCCATTGCCGTGCGCGATGCGGTGCTGGTGAACAACGACCGCGATCTTGCGTTTCACCTGGCCGAGGTGGCGAGCCTGGAGCAGGCCTATACCGACTCCGCACAGCCCATGGACCAGTTGATCGGCCAGGCCGGGGTGACACATGACGAGAAGGAATTGCTGCGCGCCATCAAGGAAATCGAAGTGAAGACCCTTGCGTCCAGCAAAGCGGTTGTCGACTTGCGCCGGGCTGGCGACATTGCGGGCGCTCAGGCGTTGTTGCTGAGTCGTGCCTCTGGCGACTACAGCGAATGGTTGAAGCGCATCAACGCGCTGATTGATTACGAGGAAGCCACGATCAAGGTTCAGCTCAATGAAGTGCAGACCACCGCCAGCCGGTTTTCCGGTCTGATGCTGCTGGCAACCGGTGCGGCCTTGTTGCTGAGCATCATCATGGCGACCGTCATCATTCGCTTCGTGAAATCCACTCTGGGCGCAGAACCTGTCGAGGTGGCCGAAGCGATCCGGCGGCTGGCTGCGGGCGACCTGCAACAGACCATCGTCACTGATTACCCCGACAGTGTGATGGGTGTCCTGAAAACCGCGCTTGATCGATTGGCCGACACCATCACTCAGGTTCGCAAGGCGGCACAGGAGGTGAATCATTCCTCCAGCCAGCTCTCGGCGACCTCCACGCGCAACAACGACCACATCAGCCTTCAGACCCGTGAGGCCGAGCAGGTTGCGACGGCGATCAAACAAATGGCGGCGTCGGTCACCGAGGTGTCTGACTATGCCTCCAGAGCGGCAAACGCGACCCGTGAAGCCGACAATGAGGTCGAGAGCGGTAACCGCCTGGTTGCGGGTACCACTCAGGCGATCGAAGAGCTGGCGGTGACGCTGGGTCAAACCACCACAACGGTCGAGCAGGTTTCCAAAGACAGCGAGCAGATCGAGACGGTCATCGAGGTAATCAACTCCATCGCTTCGCAAACCAACCTGCTGGCCTTGAACGCCGCCATTGAGGCCGCCCGCGCCGGAGAGCATGGAAGAGGCTTTGCGGTCGTGGCCGATGAAGTGCGCTCCCTGGCGACTCGCACCCAGCAGTCGACTCAGGAAATCCGCGAGATGATCAGTCGCTTGCAGGGCGGAACCCAAGCCGCCGCACAAACCATGCGTGACTGCTGTGAGCGGGTGACCCAGACGGTCTCTCAGACCCGCACTGCCCAGAGCGTACTGACCAGAATCAGTCAGGAAGTGGGCGCAATCAATCACATGAACGCCCAGATCGCCAGCGCTGCTGTCCAGCAGAGTGCTGTGGCCGAAAACGTCGCAGTCAACGTCAGCCGCATTCACGATTCCACCATCAAGTCCGCCAGTGGATCGCTGCAGGTCGCGTCCGCCAGCAAGGAGCTGGAACAGTTGGCAGATCGACTTGCACAAAAGGTTGCCATTTTCAAAGTGGGCGGCGCCTGATGGTTTATGCTGTCACGTAACGCACGAGCCTGAGCTGACGTTGAGCATGACGTCAGCTTGGTGAATCACTGTATGCACATTTATTTTCATTTATCTGCACCTCAAGCCACTGATAGTGGCACTAAGACATATCGAGCGCTGTCCTAATGGATTCGATGTGATGAACCCGGTGCCACATGCTCACTCCCGCCCTTGATCGCCCGACCCAGGAAGACTCGCAGACGCTTGTCGAAGTTGAGCGAACCATTGCCTCGGGAGTTGGCACACTGCGGTTCAGCCGTGAACTTGAACAACGTTACGAAGCGGACACCCAGCAACAGCGACGTCGATTCATTACGGCAGTCGGCATTGGCGGCGGACTGATCTACAACCTTTACCTGCTCAGCGACTGGTTGATGTTGCGTGACATGTTTTTCTACGTCGCGATCGGCCGGCTGTTCGTCATCACACCGATGTTCATCGCTTTGCTTTTACTGATTCAGCGCATGACGTCCCGCCGGGCGCTGGAAACAACCGCGGCAGTCGGCACTGTGTTGTCCTCGCTGATGCCGATGGTGGTCATGACCTACAGCGAGAGTCCGCACCAGCTCCATTACCAACTGGGGATGCTGCTGGTCATGGTGTATTGCACCATGATCCAGCAACTGCCGTTTCGCTATGCCACCGTGGCGACGCTGAGCATGCTGGCCATTCAACTGGTCACAACCTATCTGGCAGACTTTGCGGATTTTCTGACCTGGCAGGCCAATGCCTTGTTATTCGTGTCTACCGTTGCGTTGCTGCTGATGGCCTCCTACTTTCTGGAGCGAGGCGCCCGTCTGAGCTACCTGTTTGCTCTGCGCGGACGGCTGCTGCATGTTCAGTTAATGGAAGTTGCGCGCACCGATGCGCTGACCCGGCTGTTCAATCGACGGTATCTGGACGAGCTGGTGAGCTCCATCTGGGAACGCTCCAGAGAGACGCCAACCAACGTGGCGTTCATTCTGCTGGATATCGATCACTTCAAATCCTACAACGACAACTATGGCCATCCTCAGGGTGACAGTTGCCTGAAGCTGATGAGCCAAGTGATCCAGCAAAATGCCCAGCAACACGGCGCCGTGGCGTTTCGTTATGGCGGCGAAGAGATTCTGATCCTGATGGTCAACACCGATGTCAGCCAGGCCAAGGCACTTGCCGAGATCATGAAAGCTGCACTGGCTACGCTCAAGTTGCCGCATCCGGCTCAGGGCGAAGGCGCGCTGGTCACCATCAGCCTGGGTGTCGCCGCGGCCATAGCCCCCATGGCCACGGCCGACCAACTGATCAATGCCGCCGATGTTGCGCTGTACGCCGCCAAACATGCCGGTCGTAACTGCATCCGCTCAGCCTGATACTCAATCGTAGGCGTGAACCCGTCCTGAGCTTTACCCCGGTCAACCGGCGCTCTACTCTGCCGATTTGCAATCGACGGCCGGGAGCTAACGCATGAGCGTACACATTGAAGTCAAAAACGATCCTTCGGAAGAAGATCGCCTGGCCATTCTAGAGCCCTTGAGGCGCTATAACGCCGAACAGGCCGGTGACGGGCAGTCCGAGAAGGTAGCGCTGCTGGTGAGGGATGACAAAACAGGAGACATCATTGGCGGTTTGCACGCCCGTGTCTTTTATCGCTGGCTCTTCATCGAACTGCTGGTCGTGCCCGAGCAGACCCGGGGGCAGGGAACAGGCTCGCGCCTGATGCAGATGGCCGAAGATCTGGCCATCGAGAAAGGCTGCGTCGGGATGTGGCTGGATACTTTCGACTTCCAGGCCCCGGACTTTTATCGCAGTCACGGTTTCAGCGAGTTTGCGCAGATCGACGACTACCCGCCCGGCCACAAGCGCTTCTTCTTTCAAAAGCGCCTTAACCTTCAAGCCGTTTGAAGGACCGGGGCAGCGTCGTGAAACGCTGACCCCGCGTTCAAAGATCAGACCTTGAATTTGCCCACCAGGTTGTTGAACGAAATCGCCAGTCGCGACAGTTCCTGGCTGGACGCGCTGGTCTGATTGGCACCCGCAGCGGTCTGGGTGGACAGGTCCTGAATGTTGATCAGGTTACGGTCCACTTCACGCGCAACGTGGGATTGCTCTTCCGACGCCGTGGCAATCAACATGTTGCGGTCGTTGATTTCAGCGATGCTCTGGGCGATGCGTTCCAGGGATTGGCCTGTGGCCTGGGCCAGTGACTGAGTGTTGCTGGCCAGCGTGCGACTGTTGCCCATCGCACGAACCGCCTGATCAGCGCTGCTCTGTACGCTGCCAATCATCGCTTCGATCTCGCCGGTGGATGCCTGAGTACGGGCCGCAAGGGCACGCACTTCATCGGCTACCACGGCAAAACCACGTCCTTGCTCACCCGCACGGGCCGCTTCAATGGCGGCGTTGAGCGCCAGCAGGTTGGTCTGCTCGGCAATACCGCGAATCACGTCCAGCACCTGACCGATTTCGCGAACGCGTCCAGCCAGCTCTTCGACCATTGCAGTGGAACTGCTGATTTCGGTGCTGACCGTGTTGATCGCGTTCACGGCTTCACGTGCCTGATCGCGACCGGTCGCCGCCTCGGTGCTGGTCAGCCTGGATGCATCGGAGGTGGAGATAGCGTTGCGCGCCACTTCCTCGACCGCTGCGGTCATTTCCGTGACTGCAGTAGCCGCCAGTTGAATCTCGTCATTCTGACGCGTCAGGCCGCGGCTGCTTTCTTCGGTGACAGCGTTCAGTTCCTCGGCGGCAGAGGCGAGCTGGTCGGCCGCGCTGGAAATTTGCCCGATGGTGTTCTTGAGGCTGTTTTGCATCTCACCGAGCGCAGACAGCATCAGTCCGGCCTCGTCACGATGCAGGCTGACAATTGGCTGTGTCAGGTCGCCGCCTGCAATGCGCTGGGCATTGACCAGAGCGGACGCAATCGGTCGACTGATGACGCGGCTGATAAACAGACCGAGCAGGAACGCAGCCACGAACGCCACGCCGATACCGATATACAGATTGAGCTTGGCAGCAGACTCGGTCTTGCCGGCAGCGACTGCGCCCTCGCCCGTTTGCCGGGCGTTGGAGTCCACCATGATGTTCAGTTCGTTCATGATCTTGACGTAGATGTCACGAACCTCTCCGTCCACCAGCGTTCTTGCCGCACCGACATCGCCAGCCAATGCAACGCTGACGGCTCGATCAATCGCAGCCTGATACGCAGGCCAGTCCTTATCCATGAGATCGCCAGCAGCACGTTCATCATCTTCAAGCGGCGTCGCGCGATAAGTGGCGTACGCCTTTTCCGCCTGAGCACGGTTTTCACGCAAGTTGGCAACGACCTGATCTTTCGCACTCTGAGGTGCGTCGGCGGCCACTGCCGACAGCAGACGGTAGAGATCACGATTCTGAGCGATGGCATTGGCCTTGGTCTCACTGGTCTTGGCGACCGAGACCAGGTTATTGGAGAACGTGAGTTTGAGGCTGTTCGAAAGGTCGCCGATACCCTGGCTGCCGATGATGCCTACCACGAGCGTGATGAGCGCACAGAGTGCAAACGAGATGAACAGCTTGGTGGACAGTTTGGCGTTGTAGAACCAGTTCATGACAGGATCCTTGGTCGAGAAAGCTGGGGGAAGCTCCATTACAGACGCGTGCATGCGTCGACGCGAACCTCCTTGCAACAGGTTCTATCGGCAATGTGCGAGACCACTGGAGAGTGTGAGCGACAGTTTTCGTAGAAACGTCAGATTTTTCTGACCAAATACCCCGCACGTGCGGATCTTTGAAACATGCTGACAGCAATGCGGTTTTGTGTAACAGGAACTTTCCACCTGCGCTGCGTTACTATTTCCAGCCATTGTTCAGCCAGAGCCCGAACCCAGGATGCCCCCCTCGCTCACCTCACAGCATGATTCGTTACCCGCCGTTCTTGCCGGTCCGCTGCTGCGTCGACAGGAAGCCGATCGTCTGGTGTTGTGGCTGGTGGGCTCGCGTCCTTTGCCGCTGACATTGCGTCTGCGGGTTGATGGGCTGGCGGATGCGGCGTTTACGGACTATCCGCTTGATGACCAGCAATGCCAGGTCGTCGCGATAGGCAAACGTGCGTTCATCCATCTGATCGACGTGCGTCTGGACAGCGAATTGCCAAAAGACCGGCTGATCGACTATGACCTGTGTATAGACGACGCGCAGACCGGTATTGCCGACTGGGCGCCCCATCTGCTGTACAGCGGCACCAACTACCCCAACTTCGTGGTGCGCAGCAGGATCGACCACATACTCCACGGCTCGTGCCGCAAGCCGCATCATGGCTCTGTCGATGGGCTGTTATGTGTCGATCAGTTGCTGGCTGACACACTTGATCCACTGCAGCGCCCGGCCTTGCTGATGATGAGCGGCGACCAGGTCTACGCCGACGATGTCGCAGGCCCCATGCTGCGTGGGGTCCATTCGCTGATCGACCGCCTTGGGCTGTTCGACGAGAGACTGGAAGGTGCCGTAGTCGACGACAGCCAGAGTCTGTATGACCATCCGGCCAGCTATTACCAGCGCGCCGACCTGCTGCCTGCCCTGAAAAGTAACGACACCTTGCGTGACCGCTTCTTCGGCGGCACCAGCAAACCGGTGTTCACCAGTGCCACTGCAGACAACCATCTGGTGACGCTGGCGGAAGTCATGGCAATGTACCTGCTGGTCTGGTCACCGGTCCCGTGGTCCCTCGTCACACCGGACATGCCGCAACTCGATGCGCAAGAGTCCGAGCGTTACGCGCGGGAACAGGTGGTGATCGATGACTTCAGGGCCGGCCTGGGTAATGTCGCCAGAGCCATGGCGCATCTACCCTGCATGATGATGTTCGATGACCACGACATTACGGACGACTGGAACCTGTCGGCGAACTGGGAAGAGACCGCCTATGGACATCCGTTCTCGAAACGTATCATCGGCAATGCTTTGGTGGCCTACCTGCTCTGTCAGGGCTGGGGCAACAACCCTGATGCGCTGAACGAACTTGTCGCGCAGGCACAGGCCTTGAGCGATGAAACCGTCAGCCGTGACAACCAGTTGAACAGCGGGACCCAGGACGCGCTGATCGATCAGTTGCTGAAATTCCAGCAATGGCATTATGTGTTACCCACGAGTCCGGCGCTGGTGGTCCTGGACACCCGGACGCGTCGCTGGCGCAGTCAGTCGAACTTCAACCACCCTTCCGGCCTGATGGACTGGGAAGCACTCTGCGAATTGCAGCAGGAGCTGATCGATCACAAATCAGCCATCATTGTTTCTCCGGCACCGATCTTCGGGGTCAAGCTGATCGAGGCAATCCAGCGCGTATTCAGTTGGTGCGGCTACCCGCTTCTGGTGGATGCGGAAAACTGGATGGCGCATCGCGGCGCAGCGCAGGTGATCCTGAACATCTTTCGGCACTCCCGAACGCCGGGCAATTACGTGATTCTGTCGGGGGATGTTCACTACTCGTTCGTCTACGAAATCCTGATCCGGCACCGCAGTGGCGGTCCGCGCATCTGGCAAGTCACCAGCAGCGGCATCAAAAATGAATTCCCCCGACGCCTACTGGATACTTTTGATCGGTTGAATCGGTGGTTATACTCACCGCGTTCACCGCTGAACTGGTTCACCCAACGTCGTCAGATGAAAGTCATCCCGCGCACGCCAGAACACAGCAAGGCGGGTGAACGGCTGTGGAATTCAGCGGGTGTGGGCCAGGTATGGTTCAACGACCGGGGCCAGCCAACGCTGATCAACCAGCTCAACGCTAACGGCGCACCGCCTACCCGCTTCGTCGAACCGGAAGGATACAGAGACGAGCGGCCGGATACGGATCGCCGTTTTCTGGAAAACGACAGGGAAACGAGCGATAGTCACCGCTGAACCTTATCGCCGATTGCCGGGTCGATAGTTGCTACCGGTCAGGTTTACGGCAAACCCTGACAAGCATTATTTCCTGGAGAGCGCCCCCGTGATAACCAATCAACGCATAGCCAGACTCAACGCCTGGGGCGCGCATGGCTTCACCGCCACCGGCGTGGTCCTTGCGTTCCTGGCGACCATTGCCTTGTTCAATAATGAACCGAAAGCCTGTCTGCTCTGGCTCGGTGCCGCCCTGATCGTGGATGGGGTGGACGGTTCGCTGGCACGCAAGGTCAATACCACGTCGGTCCTGCCGCACTTCGACGGCTCGGTGCTGGACCTGGTGATTGACTACCTGACCTATGTATTCATTCCCGCACTGTTCCTCTATCGCTACATCCCGGTCCCGGATTACACACTGCTGCTGAGTGTGTCGGTGATTCTGGTTTCGTCGCTGTTCTGTTTCTGCAACGTGGACATGAAGAGCAAGGACAATTATTTCCAAGGCTTCCCCGCTGCCTGGAACGTTGTCGTGCTGTGCCTTTACATCCTTTCGCCAAGCCCTTGGCTGACCTTTATCACCATCATTGCGCTGGCGCTGCTGACCCTGACCCGCATGAAGTTCCTGCACCCGTTCCGGGTACGTCGCTTCATGCCGATCAACATTGCGGTCACGGCGGTCTGGTTGCTGTCCAGCGCATTGTTGATCATCAATCATCCGCACAATGGTCCGGTGGTCATGGGACTGTGGCTGGCGATGTCGGCATATTTTCTGGGGATTTGTATCTGGAGAACGTCGCTGGAATGGCTGGGCCGTCTCAAAGCCTGAGCTGATTCGTTCGCTGACCGCACATGCCGGTCAGCGAGCGAACGACCTGATCAGAATCTGTTTTATCTGCCTTCGGCTTGAGGCTCGGCTGCAATGGCCGACTTGCCGAAGTGATACGTGGTGAAGCTGCACAGCCCCAACCCGCCCAAGGCCAGCAGGCCGCCGACAATCCCCACGCTCGACACGCCCAACTGACTGCTCACGACACTGCCGAGCAGCGCCCCGCCGCCAATCCCGATATTGAAGATCCCCGAGAACAGCGCCATGGCCACGTCTGTTGCATCCGGCGCGAGCGACAGTACGCGGGCCTGCAGCAGCAGGCCAAAGCTCATGATCGCCATGCCCCAGACCACAGTCAGCGTTCCCAGTGTCACAGCATCGCCCGACAACGGAAGCAGCATCAGCAGACACACCGCAATGGTGCCGATCGCCGTGATCAGCAGGCCATTTGGAAAGCGATCGCTGAACAGGCTAAACACGATCGAGCCCATGACTCCTGCGCCACCAAAGACCAGCAGCAGAACCGTGGTGACCTCACCACTGAGGTGCGCCACGGTCTCGGTGAAGGGCTCGATGTAGCTGTAGGCGGTGAAGTGAGCGGTCACCACCAGTACGGTCAGCAGATAGACCGCCATCAGTTTCGGGCGCTTGAACAACATTGGCAGGCTTCTCAGCGAACCTGAGTTCTGGCTCGGCAGCAAAGGCAGCGAGCGGGTCAACAGCACCACGACCAATGCTGCGACTCCTGCGATGCCCATGAATGTAGTACGCCAGCCCAATGCTTCGCCCAGAACGCGGCCCAACGGAATGCCGAGTACCATCGCCAGCGATGTGCCGGTCGCGAGCAAGCCCAAGGCCTGCACCTGCTTGCCGGGCGGCGCGATCCGTACCGCCAGGGAGGCGGTGACCGACCAGAACACCGCATGCGCAAACGCAATACCCACCCGGCTGATCAGCAGCACGGTAAAGCTGGTGGCCATGGCCGAGACAACGTGGCTGGCCACGAACACCGCAAACACGACGATGAGCAATTTGCGCCGCTCTATATTGCGCGTCATCAGCATCATCGGCAGCGACATCAGCGACACGACCCAGGCGTAGATGGTCAGCATCAGGCCGACCTGGGCCGTGGTCATGTCGAAGCTCTTGCCGATGTTGCTCAGAAGGCCGATCGGCACAAACTCTGTGGTGTTGAAGATAAAGGCAGCCATGGCCAGAGCGAGTACGCCAAGCCAGCTACCGGCATGTGCATTCGGTGGTGTAGTCATCAAATATACAACGCTCGAAGTGGGTTGCGACCCGAAGGGTCTATCGCCACACAAACACGCGTGGCACCTGTAAACCAAGGCATGCGCCCCTATGAAAAAACAACGCGAAGACGCCCCGCTCAATGATCAGGACCGAGCGCAGTGTGCGAAGTGGATTATTGTCGATATGGGGGGATGCAGCCGAATACGTGGAATTCTACGGACCGGGACGGTTGATCACAACACATCCATCACATGCACCCCAGGCAAGTGACCGCCGGTCGGCAAACACAAGCGCTTATCTGGACGTGGCGTCGCCGAGAAAGCGTTTTTCATGATCGGGTGACGGCAGCAGACACTGATCGTAACGACCGAACAGTCGATAGCGGTTGAGCGCGATTCGGTTGTAGGCCCAGTCGCGCAGGAAACGTGGAAACACGCGCAACACACTCAGCAGCGGCCACGGCGCGGGCAGCAGACGCATGATGTGCAGGAAGCCATCCGAGCGCAGGTACACGCGACCATTCTGGATCACCGCGATCGTGTGAAACTCGTCCAGCGGCAAACCTGCCCATTTCAGCAACGCCTGGCCTTCTTCGGACTGCACGGCAGCCAGCCGTAAACGCCGCTCAGGATCGTGGCGAATCAGAAACTTCACCACGCCGTTGCACAACTTGCAGACGCCGTCGAACAGCACGACGCACTCATCGGGCTTGAGATAGGGGGCGGGAGTTTTCGGCATGAGCAGACCCTGCTGTAGAAAAGAAAACGCCCCGCCGATCATGAGACCGGCGAGGCGTTCAGGCTAAAACGTGAAGCGCGAGGAATCAAACCTTCCTGACGAACTCGGATTTCAGCTTCATCGCACCGATACCATCAATCTTGCAGTCGATGTCATGGTCACCCTCCACCAGACGGATGTTCTTGACCTTGGTGCCTACCTTCACCACCAGCGATGAACCTTTGACTTTCAGGTCCTTGATCACCGTGATGGTATCGCCGTCCTGAAGCACGTTTCCGGTGGAGTCCTTGATGACCTTGACGTCTTCGGACGCTTCACTGCTGCCGCCGTCAGCGGACCATTCGTGGGCGCATTCCGGGCAGATCAGCAAGGAGCCGTCTTCGTAGGTGTATTCGGAATTGCATTTCGGGCAGGACGGTAAGCTCACAGGGGATCTCGCATCGGGGTAAAAACCATGGATTATAAAGGGCTTTTCCGCTTTCAGGTGGATCACACGTGATCACGCATACATACCCTCTTGTTCTCACTGCCTGGCAGGGCATGATTTTCTACAATGCTCAGAGAGCAGACGCATCAGGAGAATCCAATGTTCGCAAACCGTTTCGCCCCATTCGAGGACTTGGCTCGCCTGCTGATTCCACACACTCACGCGGAGAAGATCGACGGCTCGCATGACATTTCGCATTTGCTAAGAGTCTGGAAAAACGTCTGCGCCATTCGCGATCATGAAGGTGGAGACGCCCGATTACTGCTGGCTGCCACGCTGCTGCACGACTGCGTAGCGGTCGAAAAGAACTCGCCCTTTCGCTCCAGCGCATCGCGACTCGCCGCCGCCAAGGCGACCGAACTGCTGACCGGGATGGGCTGGGATGAGGAAAGCGTGGCCTCGGTCGCCCATGCCATCGAAGCCCATAGTTTCTCGGCCCAGGTCACTCCCCTGACCCTGGAGGCCAGAATCCTCCAAGACGCCGACCGCCTCGATGCGTTGGGCATGATCGGAGTCGCACGCGTGTTTTATGTGTCAGGCCGAATGGGCCGTTTTCTCTACGACCCGGCAGACCCACAGTCCACTCAGCGTCCCTATGACGACCAGAACTTCGCGGTCGATCACTTTCACACCAAGTTGTTGCACCTGGCCGACAGTTTTCAGACGCGGACCGGCACCTCGCTGGCCCGCGTCAGGCATGATCGATTGAAGCGCTGCCTGGATGAGCTGATGGAAGAAATCGGCGCGCCAAGTGACTGAAACCAGCGGGGGACGGCATCAGCAGACATCGACGCGACATTGGTGCGAAACATCGTAGACATGTCATAAAGACATCACACACGTGCCTTATAAACGGCTCTCCGAAAGGGTCCGTTCAAAGAGGTCATCTGCTGTGAAAAATCTCCTGCCTCGTTTCTTGCGTCAAAAGTCCGGGGTAACGGTACTGCGCCGCTTCAGGATAGCGCCACGTTTGGTCATCTGCTTCGGGACCACGGCCCTGCTGATGGTGTCGCTGGGCGCTTTCTGTCTGCTGCAAATGCAGGAAATCCGCCGTCAGGGCGAGGCCGTCGAAAGCGGCGCCTTGCCAAGTATCGCCATGGCCGACGCCATCGCCATCGGACTGGTGAAGCTGCGCAGTGAAACCACTCGCCTGATTGCCAATGCCGACGATCCTGGCGCGGTGATCAGCAGCAAGATCAACGTCGAACAGCTCAAGAACGAAGTCGAGAAAGGCTTCACGGACTACCTGGCACGTGTCCCGGCGGGCACCGAGCATGATTCGATCATCGCTCTGCAGGATGCCTACAAGGCGTTCATGCCAGGCCTGCAGGACCAGATGGCACTGATCGAACAGAACAAGCTGGATGAAGCGCGTCTCCTGGCTAACACCCTGCTGTCCATGCAGGGCGACCTGATGGACATGCAGGTGCAGTTGCTGCGCGAACTGAACAAACAGAGCGCTGCTGTCGCCGTCGAAGCCGCGAGCGCCAGTTACGAGCAGACGCGTGTCATCGCGCTGAGTGCCATTGCTATCGCCCTTGCGCTCACCCTGCTGCTGGCATGGCGTCTGAGCGTCAGTATTATCCGCCCGGTTCGCCACGCACTGCACATTGCAAGCACCATTGCCGACGGCGACCTGACCCGTCATGACATTCCAGACGGCAAAGACGAAACCGCGCAACTGCTGACGACGCTGGGCCGCATGCGCAACAACCTGCACAGTACCATCGACCAGATCTATGCCGCGGCCACGCAACTGTCACAATCGGTTCAGGAAATGGGCACCATTGCTGAAGCCAGTGCCCTCAACCTGCAGTTGCAAAACAATGAAATCGAACAGGCGGCGGTAGCGGTCAACCAGATGAGTCAGGCTGCCGTCGAAGTGGCGGGCAATGCCAGCAACACGGTGAGCGAATCCGAGGCGTCCACGCAGGCGGCTGCGCAGGGTCAGGTCAAACTGTCGGCGACCATTCGTTCGATCAAGGAACTGACCGAGAACGTGCTGGATTCATCGCATCAGGCCGAAGGGCTGGCCGAGCGTACCCAGAGCATCAGCAGCATCCTGGACGTGATTCGCGCCATTGCCAACCAGACCAATCTGCTGGCACTCAATGCGGCTATCGAGGCTGCACGTGCCGGTGAAGCCGGGCGTGGATTTGCCGTGGTCGCCGATGAGGTTCGCTCCCTGGCGCAACGTACCAGTGCCTCGACGACAGAAATCGAAGGCCTGATCAGTGGAGTCCAGCAAAGCACTCAGCAGACTGCCAGCTCGCTGCGCCATACGGCATCACAAGCCAGCCTGACCCTGGAGCAGGCCGCTGCGACGGGTGAAGCGCTCAACGTCATCATCAGTTCGACCGGCACCATCAATGGCCGCAATCTGCTGATTGCCAGCGCGGCGGAACAGCAGGCCCAAGTCGCCGGTGAAGTGGATCGTAACCTGAGCAGTATTCGCGACCTGTCATCGCAGACTGCCTCCGGCGCCCAGCAGACCACAGTCGCCAGCAACGCGTTATCGATGCTGGCGACGGATCTGAACCTGATGGTGCAACGATTCGTGCTGTAAGAATCGGGCGCTGCGTGCCCTGGAGGCAGCACAGCGCCCGACCAGTCTTCTGGCTCGATCAGTCCTGCGGACGCAGGCGGTACTGAGGCGGCAACTGCTCGAAGCCGCTGATGGTGGTGTCCAGACTTTTCCAGCGACCATCCTTGATGCCGTAGATGCAACCGTGCACCGACAGACTCTGGCCGCGATGCCAGGCGTTCTGCACGATGCTGGTGTGGGCAACGTTGGCAACCTGCTGAATCACGTTCAGTTCGCACATACGGTCGACCCGCTCTTCTTCGGTCGGCAGCTGCGCCAACACGTTGCGATTCTCGTAATACAAATCACGAATCGTGCGCAGCCAGCCGTCGATCAGACCGAACTGACGGTCCTGCATGGAGGCGCGCACGCCGCCGCAGCCGTAGTGACCGGTCACCAGAATATGTTTGACCTTCAAGACATCCACGGCGTACTGAATCACCGACAGGCAATTCAGGTCCGTGTGCAGCACAACGTTGGCCACGTTGCGGTGTACGAACAGATCGCCCGGCAACATGCCGACAATCTCGTTAGCGGGAACGCGCGCATCCGAGCAACCGATCCAAAGAAATTCCGGGGTCTGCTGGCGAGCCAGCTTGGCGAAGAAGTCAGGGTCCTCCTGTTTGATCGCCTCGGCCCAACGTGCATTGTTATCAATCAGGTCTTGTAGCTCGTTCATGCTTTGATGCCTCGTTTATGATGCTCAGCCTTGGACTGGCCTTTGACACCGGAAGTCACGTCCTTGTGCCACTACCTGATATCACCCTTGATGACAAACCGCACGGATAAAAAAGGAATCTTCAAAGTTGCCACCGGTCCACCTAATACGACCACCTGCAATGAGGATTCGTCATGAACGATTCACGCCGTCCATTCGATGCCACCCAACCGGAACCCATCGACGACAATGAAGACCGCATGGGCTCCATGGAAGAGCTGAACTTCAGAGATGACGAGACCGCCCGTATCGGTGATCTTATGCCTGAAGACGAGCTGCAACATGAAATACCGGATGAGCGCGTGCGCGAAGCCGGCATGACCGGTGCCTCCACCGACGACCACCAGCCGACCGACGATGATCTTTCGCCGGAAACGCTGATTCATGAAGACGGTGCCCGCTCGGCCAGCGAGCGCGGTGAAGACAATCCAGCTGACCTGGACCTGACTGTCGTGGATGAAGACGATATCGGAGGTGGCGATGGTCTGGATGAAGAAGAAATGGCCATCGTCGACCCGCTGGATGGCAAGGCCGGACGCTGAGGCCGGGTCTCACTCCAGAAGTGTACAGGCCATGACCACGGCGTCTTCACGACCGCCCACTGCCGGATAGTAATCACGCCGCCGGCCTATCTCGTTGAAACCATAGTTTTCATACAGACGATAGGCTGGCCGGTTGCTGTCGCGCAGCTCAAGAAAGCACTCGCGGGCATTGAGCTGATACGCACGCTTCATCAAATGATCCAGCAACAGCAGACCCAGTCCCCGGCCCTGACTTTCCGGCTTCACGGTGATATTGAGCAGATGCGCTTCATCGATGATGACTTGAACCACGCCATGCCCTACTTGCTGGGCGCCTTCGAACATCAGCCAGATCTCGTATGACTTGAGCCCATCCAGAAAGATGCCTCGGGTCCAGGGATGGCTGAAGGCTGCGTATTCGATTTTCAGCACGGCATCCAGATCGGCCTCGGTCATGGGCCGAAAGCTTATTGCATCACTCATCAGTTGATTTCCAGCGCGTCATCAGCCGACGCATGGCTTTCCAGACATCAGCCTTGCGTTCAGGCTCGTCCATCAATAATTCCAGCCCCGGCAGCGCCCAGACAGTGCCCAGCCCGTTTACCTGCAAGTCCTGATAATAGGATTCGGCATCGGCTTCGCCCGCGAACTTCATGGCGGGCAGGCCTACCAACCACAGGCAGGTGCACGGTTCATCTTCGAGCCTTGCGCCGACAAAACCCTGTACGAAATCACGCGCGGCCTCAGGCCCCTGGTCCATCTGACCACGAACCAGCAGCGGCCAGCGCACAGGCTCGCCAATAATCTGCGGGCTGTCCGGCAGACCGGCGGCGCGCAGCATGTCCTTGAGCAACAGATAGGAGGGGTCGCGACTCTGGAACGGCTGGCCCGTGGATAACTCCACCAGCAGCAGGCAACGCCCGGCGCGCAACAATTGCAGGGAGAAGCGCGGCGGCGGCACGACCACGGCTTTGGGCGGCGCGGGTTCAGCGTCTTCGACAGCCGCTGCGACGGTGCGCGTGCTGGCCAGCGAGGGTCGCGGCACCTCGATTTTCGGGCGTTCGGCCGGCCTTTCAATAGGCACGACGTTGTCCGCCACCACTGGCGCAGGCGAGGACACCGCTGGCAACTCGTTCTGCACCTCGACCGGCGGCGGCAACGGCGCGAGCAGTTCCGGACGGGAGGGTGCAGCAAACGGCAGTTCAGTGCGCGGCAGCCAGTTGACCACCTGCATGGCAGTCAAATAAGCGCGGCGACGGGACTCATTGAGCAAGGGTCGGTCACCTGTGGATAAGTTAGGCGCGCAATTCTAGCGTTGTTCGTCTTTTCGTGCTGAAGCATATCGCGCCCAGGTGAAATCTTGAGTGAATGATGCAGTACAATCGCCGCCTTTCATTCGCCAACAGTCGGCCTATCCATGATCGAACCCAAGCGCGTCCTGCGCGCCCTTGCCGAGCATTGGGCGCTACTCGAGCCCTTATGCGAACACTTCGACCAGGGCACCTTGAGCCTGAGCGAGCTGCGCCTGCAGCTTGCGGCTCAACAACAGGACAGCACACCGCAAGACATCACCAATCTGCTGGACGTGTGGATCCGTCTGGACATTCTGGTGCCTGTCGCCAAAAGCCCGAACCGTTTCGAACTCAATGCGCAGATCCATGACTTCCTGTCATACCTGCGTCGTGAGCACCGCCTGGGGCTGTGCCTGGAGATCGAAGCCTACCTGCGCCACCTCGAACGCCTGGCCGGTTACATTCAGGACGCCTTCGAGATTCGCGACGCCAATGATCTGGCCAGGCAGCTTAGATTGCTGGATATGCGCGTGCGTGACGTGTTGAAAAAGCTCGCCAATGACGAGCAGGCACTGGTAGCAGTCGCTGATCGTGCCAAGACCAGCGACCGGCAGATTCCGCTTCGCCAACGCTATGCGGAAGTGCTGGCGACCTGGGATGAATACGTCGAGCCGATGATTCAACTGGTGAACGCCGATGGGGCTTTCGAGCAAGGCGTACGCAAGGTCGAGAATGTCCTGCTGCGTCTGTTGACCGAACAACAGCGCCTGGGTCATCTGGTCGATGACGATATGCTGCTGCGCACCCATGCGCGCATTCTGGAAATGCAGACGAGCGCCCAGCTCACCCTGCGTCATGCACGGGAGTTGCTGCTGCCGCTGCGTGAAGAAGCACGTCGCCACAACGCAGTCACCCGTGGCGCAGCGCTGGCGTTGTCAGCCATTCGCCGTAAAGGGCTGGACGCCGTGCCGCAGGCTGCGATGCCAATGTTCACCCGTCCGCAAAGCACTTTTCTGGGCAGCGCAAGCCAGGTCGAAGCCTACGTCTACGCCTTGGCGCGCTTTGAGCCCAAGCCAGCACGCTTCCCCAAGGCCAGCGGCATCCGCAAGGGCGAACCTGCCCGCGCGCCGCGTACGGTCAAGGAAATGCTTGAGCGTTGCGAAGACGCCCTGCCGATGCCAGACCTGATGGACTGGTTGCTGGAGCAGGAGCCGAACGGCGAAACAGAAGAGTTGCTGTATTGGTTTTCGCGCCTGTCCCGCGACAAGCGCTTTGCGCGCGAACGCCTTGAGCGCCGCGACTATTACACACGGGAGCACCGCGTCAGCCTGCGCTCCTTTGCCCTGCTTGCCCCCGCAGGCTCGCAGCCAGAGAATTCCGAGAGCACTGTTCATGCATCTTGATCTATCCGAAATGTCCCAGCTCGCCCCGATCTTTCGCGAGTTGTTCAAGGGTTACCACGTCAGCCGCCGTGATCCAGAGCTGTACGCCCAACTTTCCAACTTCCAGGACCAGTACCGTGCGCTGTTCAAGGCGCTGGGCTTCGAACTGGTGTGCGACACCCGAGGCTTCTATTACTTTGTGCCGGATCTTGCTGCGGCGCAGGTGAACAAGACTGCACAGCGTCTGGCCCTGTTTACCTTCATCCTGGTCGAGCATCTGGCCGATCAGGGCCGCGATCCGATGGCCGTGCTGGATGGCGGCAGTCTGGGCCGCGACGAGCTGCCATCAATGCTGGAGAAGTACCGCGATCTGTTTCTGCAGGCCGAGGTTCAGACCCAGGAAGAGCTGGAGGAGAAAATCATGCGCCGTATGACCCAGCTCGGCTTCGCCAGTGAAGAGGTCGGTATCTATCGATTCCTGCCGCCCATGCATCGCTTTCTCGACGTGTGCCTTTCCGTGCAGCAGGACCGTGATCTGGCGGCCAGCCTGCACAGCGCCCTGCCCTTGCCGACTCCGGTACTCATCGATGACGACAGCGATGAAAAGCTGCTGGAAACCGATGATCCCCTGGACCTCGCCGAATTCAGCGAAGAAACCGAAGAAGAGGCCTTGGCTCGTGCCATCGCCGATGAACAGGAGTTGGACGCATGAGCCAGGAACGCTTTGGCATTCGCCGTTTCGCCCTGTTGAATACCGCAGGCTACAGCCTGGGTCTGTTTCCGCTGGAGAATCCGCTGTCGGTGTACGGCGCGAACAACCTCGGCAAGAGTGCATCGATCAACGCGCTGCAATTCCCGATTCTGGCGCGCATGTCGGACATGAGCTTCGGCAAGTACAGCCTGGAACAATCCCGACGCTTCTACTTCGCCTCGGACACCAGCTACATTCTGGTGGAAGTCTCTCTGCCTCATGGCCCGCATGTCATAGGCGTGGTCGGTCGCGGCCCGGGTGGCGGCTTCGGGCATCAGTTCTTCGCCTACGCAGGCGAGCTGGACCTGGGCCATTACCAGAAGAACGACACCTGTCTGCGTCAGAAAGAGCTGTTCAGCAACCTGGAAAGCAAAGGCCTCAAGGCCTATGAGCTCAAGCCGGACGAACTGCGGCGCTTGCTGGTGGGTGGTCACACCTCAATCCCGCTGGACCTGACGCTGATTCCGCTGCGCTCGACCAGTGAACAGAGCCTGAAGACTTTTCGGGCACTGTTCATCAATCTGCTGCACATGCGCGAGATCACTGCTGCCAAGCTCAAGCAACTGTTCCTCGATGCTTTCGAGCACAGCCTTCGCTCCGGCAGCGTCGACTACATTGCCGCGTGTGAAGAGGCCTTCCGCGACGTGCGTCGCATGGAACAGGATTACAACTCGCTGGTGCTGGCCGGTCCGCTGGTCGAAGCACTGGCCGCAGGCGTGAAGCAGCGCGATCTGTTGCGCGGCAAGCTGCATCGTCTTTCACCGATTCTTGATTCCTTGCTGGGCACCTGGTCGGACTACTCCAGTGCACGCAAGGAGGAGCTGGTTATCCAGGCCGAGCACTACCGTGCCCAGCAGGATGAAATGCAGAACGAACAACGTTCCAGCACTCAGGAACTGATGCGGTTGGAGCGCGAGATCAGCGGTATCCAGCGCTGGGTCGGTGAGCTGTCGGTCCTGAAGAATCGTTTTGCTCTGGTCGACGACGTGAAGGTGCTGGAACAGCAGTTGCTGGCGGCCAAGGACGCGCATGACGAACTGGCCGGAGCATTGGCACAGTCTCGACAGTTCAGCGCCGAGGATCTGGACGAGCGGCTGCGGGACCTGGAAAAACGCCTCAAGTCTCTCAAGCAGCAACTCGATCATGCGGACAACAACAGCTATGCCCGCCTGCGTGAAGAGTTCTCGCAACCGGATGTAGAGCGCTTGATGCGCCTGTTCAACAGCTCGCTATTCAGTCTGCCGCTTGGCGAACAGGGTATTGCGCTGGACGATGGTGACGCGTGGGTCAAATCGCTGGAAACGATTCTGGATGGCTTCAAGGGCGATCAGTTCTCCGTACCGGGCTTGACGATCAACCTGTCGAGCATTGAGCCTCCTGCTCTTCAGGCGCTGGCCGATCGCGCAGCATTGCGTGACCAGAAAGAGCGTCTGGAAAAAGAGCTGAAGCAGCTCAAGACCCAGCAGGCGGTAGCGGCGGATCGCTCGGCGAGCAAGACACAGACCGAAGCGCTTTATCAGCAGGTACTGGACGCGCAAAAAGCGTTGGAAGATTTCCGTCGCTGCCAGACGCTGAGCGCAGAGGAGTCTTCCAAGCTTGAAGACTTGGCGCAGATGGAAGCCGCTCAGGACGAGCTGAAACGCTCAAGCGATGCGTTCACAGAGCGGGTCCAGCAACTGTCGGCCAAACTGCAACTGGTTGCACGGCAGATTGGCGATCTGGAATCCAGGCAACGCACGCTGGACGATGCGTTGCGTCGTCGCCAGCTGTTGCCGGCGGATTTACCGTTCGGAACGCCCTTCATGGACCCGATCGACGATTCGATGGACAACCTGCTGCCGTTGCTTAATGACTACCAGGACAGCTGGCAGGGCTTGCTGCGCAGCGATGGTCAGATTGAAGCGCTGTACGCCCAAGTGCGCCTCAAAGGCGTGGCGAAGTTCGACAGTGAAGACGACATGGAGCGTCGTCTGCAGTTGCTGATCAATGCTTATGCGCACCGCACCGATGAAGCGCTGACGCTGGGCAAGGCACGTCGCGCCGCCGTGACGGACATTGCCCGCACGCTGCGCAACATCCGTAGCGACTATGACAGCCTTGAGCATCAGCTTGCCCTGTTCAACCGAGAGATCAACAAGCGTCAGGTGTCCAACCTGGCAAGCTTCCGTATTGTGCTTGCTCCCAACAAGGAAGCACTCAAGCACATTGATCAGATCATCCACAGCGCAGGTCAGTACGAAGAAGGCGAAACGCTGTCGGTCTTCGATCTGAGTCAAAGCGCTGAACAGGACAACAAGAACGAAGAGGCCAAGGAATACCTGGCACGTCTGGTGGCGGCCAACCATAACCAGTTGGGTCTCAGGGATCTGTTCGAACTGGCTTTCGAAATCACCAAGGTCAATGGCCAGCCGGTTATTCACACTGACATCGATGGTGCTGCGTCCAACGGCACGACGATGACCATCAAGGCGCTGACCAACATGTACCTGTTGCTGCACTTGATGGATCGCGATCAGGCTGGCCGAGTGCGCTTGCCTTACTACCTTGACGAAGCCGCAGACATCGACGAGAAGAACCAGGCAGCTTTGCTGGAAACAAGCCTGCAACTGGGCTTTGTGCCTATCCTTGCGAGTGTGAAGCCTCAAGTCTCCGCCCATGTCGCTATCGATCTGGAAGGCGGCAGCGGCCCTAACGGGATCTATATCGATGAGGCTGACTGGAAGTACATCCAGCGTCGCGACGAAGTGAAGAAAGAGTCTCCAGAGCTGGCTTCGTAAGTCTGGATAGCTGTGACGAGAAGGCCGCATGTGGATGCGGCCTTTTTTGTGAGCGGCGTTCGGGTCTCATCGTCGAGGTAGTGAATAGGATCGACACGGGAGTTGTGAGCTACTGATCAGGTATGTGTAGTGGTCTAATGAAACCGGACACCCATTTAGGCGAGAATGCTCGCCAGATAGAGGTGTCTGATGACCAAACAACGCCGTACCTTTTCCGCTGAATTCAAACGCGAGGCCGCAGGCCTCGTGCTCGATCAAGGCTATAGCCATATCGAAGCCAGCCGTTCACTTGGGGTTGTCGAATCCGCGCTGCGTCGCTGGGTCAACCAGCTTCAGCAAGAGCGCAATGGCGTCACGCCTCAGAGCAAAGCCCTGACGCCCGAACAGCAGAAAATCCAGGAGCTGGAAGCTCGGATCGCTCGTCTTGAGCGGGAGAAATCCATTTTAAAAAAGGCTACCGCGCTCTTGATGTCGGAAGAACACGAGCGCATGCGCTGATTGATCAACTGAGTGCTCGTGAGTCGGTAGAGTTGTTGTGCGAAGCCTTTGAAGTGCCACGTTCGTGCTACTACAACTATCGCCTCAGACGCCGGACTCCAGACGTTGAGCGGGTTCGATTACGCAGTCGAGTCAACGAGCTGTTCACGCAAAGCCGAAGCGCTGCCGGTAGTCGCAGCATCGTTTCGATGATGCAAGAAGATGGCGAGCAGATCGGCCGGTTCAAGGTGCGCGGCCTGATGCGAGAGCTGGGGTTGATCAGCAAACAACCGGGTTCGCATGCCTATAAAAAGGCAACGGTGGAGCGGCCAGACATTCAGAATATTCTGAATCAACAGTTCGATGTGCCCGCGCCCAATCAAGTCTGGTGTGGCGACATCACTTACATCTGGGCACAAGGGAAATGGCATTACCTGGCCGTGGTCATGGATCTCTTCGCGCGCCGGGTGGTGGGCTGGGCGTTGTCGAACAAACCGGATTCGGACTTGGTGATCAAGGCGCTCGACATGGCCTATGAGCAACGGGGCAAGCCTCAAGGCCTGCTGTTTCACTCCGACCAGGGCTCGCAATACGGCAGTCGCCACTTTCGCCAGCGACTCTGGCGATACCGCATCAATCAGAGCATGAGTCGCCGAGGTAATTGCTACGACAACTCGCCGATGGAACGTGTTTTTCGGAGCCTGAAAACTGAGTGGATACCGACCGTGGGCTACATGACGGCCCAAGAGGCTCAGCGCGATATCAGTCATTATCTGATGCATCGCTATAACTGGATTCGGCCACACCAGTTCAATAACGGACTGGCACCAGCTCAGTCCGAAAAAAGACTTAACGTCGTGTCCGGGATCAGTTGACCACTACA
>NZ_JAFFZW010000011.1 GCF_017826695.1 Pseudomonas alliivorans | reverse complement strand
TTTTGATCGCCCCAAGTACCGGCAGCGCAATATCATCGAGCGCATGTTCGGCTGGTTGAAGGAGAACCGTCGCATCGCTACGCGCTTCGACAAACTCGCAAAAAGTTGTGCGGCAATGGACTCACTGGCTTGTGCCATGCGGTGTTTGAGACAGTACTTTTCCTACAGAGCCTAGGCGTCGAGTGTTCGAATCACTCCGTCCCGACCATATTTTTCAATGATTTGGCCCAATCTGAAAAGGTTGGGCTTTTTCATGTTCGTAACACTCCCGTCTTACTCCCGCGATCGTTCAGGATTTAACGGGCTCTAGTCTTAAGGACGATGAGCGAGCCCATTCTTCGTCGCTACTCAAGAGATGGATAAAGCTGTTGTTGCAATTCATTTGAGCTCGATTTCATCTCATCGTCCTGACTCGACAGGCTGACCATGTTGATTCCGGCCATATCCAGAGGCCGGGACACCGTGCTTGCATGGCGACGATGCACTCTGGTGGACCTGCCGATGACCGGCAACCCATAAGGTCGACAATCGTCTATCCTCGGTGAAACGATTTTGTCAGCAGAGGATGCATGATGTATTCAAAGTCCGATCTCCAACGAGTCCTTGAGACCGCTTTTTTGCCCTCAAGGTGCGAATGCGTCATGGGTGCCAACGAGAGCTTTTCGGTCAAGCTTCTTCATCCAGACTCAGGTGAGCTTCAACTGTATGTAACGGGTATGCCGCTTTCGGACCTTGCCACCAGCCGGTCCATAGCAAAGTTGGTACTCTCGCTTAAAGAGCAGAGGGACCTCATGGGTCAGATGGAGTTGTCGATGAAACGACTCGCTTAGCGTAACGAAAAAGCCCGGCGCTGGGCCGGGCTCGTCTTACTTGCAGGTGCCGCCTTTATGGTGCGAGCCCGTCCCCCCGGTCGGATGCGTGCCCTTTGGACAGGCCGACGCAGAGACTGAAACGATTGAAAGTAATGCGATAAGTCCGGCTACAGCTATCTTTTTCATGATGCCTCCTTGCACTGCGGTATGCAGTACAAGGCTATCGGCTCTGATTGTACCGACTTAATGATTTTTGCATGTTGGGCATTAGCCTTTTCCACCGTTGACCGCCCGGTGTCTTTCTTCACATTTTGCCGAGCAGAAGTTTGCTTGAGTAAAACGTTCTCCACGACCTCATCACCACACCCATCATCGCCATCGCCGTCTTCATGTGATTGAAAGCAATCACAGTACGTTGAGTGCCGGCAGAATATAGGGCGGTCTTCGCGCTTGCGCAGCCAAGGCGTACGGCGCTGGATCTTCTGCCTTAGCGTTACACGCGGGTTGGCCATGCACCGCCTGCCGTTTGATCTCAGGTCCAATCCATTGTCCCCGCCAGATGAGCAGATGCATCACTCCAGATTCGCCCCTTGCCCATGTGTGCGCAAACCTGAAACTTGAAAAAAACCATCAAGTTCAAGCCATTACAGTCGATATCCATACGCACCGTTACTAAGTGGCAATTTGGTACAGACCTGTTCAGGATGCCGCGTCATTTGATCGTCATGGAAAGCGAAATGAACGAAATGAAAGTCCCGTCTTCACCCCGCAAGGTCGGAATTATTCTGGGAATCCTGATTGCGCTGATGCCTCAGTTCTTCGTCTGGTTTTTGCTGCGCAGAGGGCACACAAGAAAAGCCAGGCTGATTGGCTTCGGGTGGATGGCGTTTTGGATGATTGTTTCATTGGTCCTTCACAAGCCAGCCAATCGAGAATCATCGGCTTCCGTTGCTCCAGCCGTTGCGGTAGCCCCCGCAGCCGTTACTGCAAATCCGGCTGCAGTCGCTCCAGCTCCAGTTGCCAAACCCGTCGCTCAGGCGCCTGTTGAGCCCGTTGCCGAAACGGTAAAGGCCTACACGGCCATGCAGGTATCGACCGGATACGATGAAAATACCGTAGCAGCAGACATGCTGTACAAAGACAAACGCGTGCAAGTGACCGGTCGTATCCTGGATATCAACACGGATTTCATGGGGTACCCGTATCTGATATTGGCAGGGCATAACAGGGTGCTGGCACCGCAGTTCAAGTTCGGCAAGTCTCACTTGTCATCGATTGCGGCGCTGAAGAAGGGCGCAGAGGTATCTGTTATCTGCACCGGGACAGGCGATCTGGCCAAGACACCGATGTTCAAGGACTGTGAGTTTCCGCGATAGCGTTCCGCTTCTCGCGTACCTGACCTCATTTGCGCCGCACCCGTGGCGCAATCCCTGTCAGATGCAGGCGGGCGCTCGCCCAGGCGAAGTGCAGCGCCTGACGCAACACGACTGCATCAGTCGCCATGACTCTCACCGACACCCCGCAATCACCCGGCAGGGCACTGACGCCTACATAGCTGTCGATCAGCCCGCTTAACGCCTCACGCAGCCCAGCCTTGACCTCGTCCACTGGCAGTCTGTGGCCGAGTAGCATGAAGGTGGCGACGGCTTCGAACCGGCCGCTGACACCCGGCAGGCGACGTTGCAGGTCTTCGCCTGTCAGGGCCAGTCGATCTCCGGCGAGCAGTCGCCCTGCCGGGCAACATACTTCAAGGTCGGCACGGTAGTAGTCCGGCAGTCCCGCCGTGCCGTGCGGCGTGTGCACACAGAACGCATCGCAGAGCAGGACGCGGGCGTTGGGGTGCAAGGTCACCCGCACCTGGCTGTGCAGACGCGCCTGAGGGAACAGGATGGTTGCCATCGGCAGGTATTCCAGCAACGCACCCGTTTCGGCTATCAGGGTGACGGTCTGGCGCGCCGGATGTTCGAGCATGCTGTGGACGATGGTCGCCGCGCCTGTGCTGACATGCACCTGCGTGTCGGCTTCGGCGTGCAGCTCAAGGCGCAGGTGCTCTCCGGCGAACAGCCCTCCCGAGCAGGATTGCAGATACACCGCCGCCATACCGGGCGGGTCCTGCGGCAGTTTCAGGCTGCGTCCCAAGTGGAAGGGATAGCCCACTTCCTGCCGCGAGACGTAGCTGATCCCTGACGGCGCCCTGCTGAAGTCGATTCGAGCGGCAGTGCGCGTCTGCATGGGTACTACCGATTGACGGGCGTTCATGGCCGGTCGAACAGCACGGCCCGGCTGATCGCCTCGACCACCGCATCGACGCCATCCCCGGTGCTGCAGTTGGTGAACAGCACGGGGCGCCCGTCACGTGCTTCGGCAGACTCACGCCGCATGCGCGACAGATCGACGCCTACATGGGGCGCCAGGTCGTATTTGTTGACCACCAGCAGATCGCAGCTCAGCACGCCGGGGCCTCGTTTGCGCGGAATGTCGTCACCACCGGCGACGTCAATGACGAAAATCCAGTAATCCACCAGGTCCAGCGAGAAGGTCGAGGCCAGGTTGTCGCCACCTGATTCGATCAGGACCAGATCAAGATTCTTGAAGTGTGCTTCCAGTTCATCGGCCATCTGCAGGTTGAGTGTCGGGTCTTCACGAATCGCTGTGTGGGGGCATGCGCCGGTTTCCACCGCGCGGACTCGCATGGGGTCGATCAGGCCGCTGCGCTGCACGCGTTCGGCGTCTTCTCGGGTAGCGAGGTCATTGGTGATAATGGCCAGTTCGATTCCACGGGCAATGAAGCGTGGAATCAGCTGTTCCAGCAGGCGGGTCTTGCCCGAGCCTACCGGGCCGCCGATGCCGACACGGGCAGCGCCGGGGTGAGGCTGTGAAGCGGGCAGGGTTGGCGTCTTCAATGGCAGGCTCATGATCAGGCTCCTTCAAATGGGTTCAGCGCAGCATGTAGCGTTGAGCGAGCGGGACTTCGCTGACCGGGTCACAGAACAGCCGCTCGCCATCGGCGTAAACGTCGAACGTCTGTGGGTCGACGCGGATGTCCGGGCAGGCATCGTTGTGCAGCATGTCGGACTTGCGCAGCGTGCGTGTGCCGAACGCAGGCAGCAGGGCTTTCTTGAGGCCCAGCTTGCTGGCGGTGTCGGCCTCGACGGCCAGCCGGTTGACGAAATTCACCGACAACGCCTTGCTCGCTTCGCCGAACGCGCCCCATTGCGGGCGCATCACCAGCGGTTCGCAGGTGTAGAGCGAGGCCGCCGAGTCACCCATCACGCCGTGCACGATGAAGCCGCCCTTGACCACCAGTTCCGGCTTGATGCCGAAGAATGCCGGCCTCCACAGCACCAGATCGGCGAGCTTGCCCGGCTCCAGCGAACCGATGTAGCTGTCGATACCGAACACGCGCGCGGCGTTGATGGTGTATTTGGCGATGTAGCGTTTGATGCGTTCGTTGTCGCCAAGAGCTGTGGCTTCTTCCGGCAGACGACCACGCTGGTCTTTCATTTTCGACGCCAGTTGCCAAGTGCGGCAGATGACTTCATTGATGCGGCCCATGCCCTGACTGTCCGAGCCCAGAATCGAGATTGCGCCGGTGTCGTGCAGGATGTCTTCGGCGGCGATGGTCTGCGGCCGTACGCGGGACTCGGCGAACGCCACGTCTTCCGGCACCTCCGGGTTGAGGTGGTGGCAGACCATGATCATGTCCAGGTGTTCGTCGAAGGTATTGATCGTGTAAGGGTTGGTCGGGTTGGTCGAGGAGGGGATGCAGTTGGGCTTGCCCGCCACGCTGATGATGTCCGGCGCATGCCCGCCGCCCGCGCCTTCGGTGTGGTACATGTGGATGGTGCGGTCGCCGATGGCCGCCAGGGTGTCTTCCAGAAAACCCGATTCGTTGAGCGTGTCGGTGTGCAGTTGCACCTGAAAGTCATATTCATCGGCAACCTTCAGGCAGGTGTCAATCACCGCAGGCATCGCGCCCCAGTCCTCATGAATTTTCAATCCCAGGCAGCCGCCGCGCAGTTGCCCGAGCAGCGATTCGGGTTTGCTCGAATTGCCGCGTCCGAGAAAGCCGAAGTTGATCGGCCAGTGTTCTGACGCCTGCAGCATCTTGCCGACGTTCCACTCGCCACCGCAGTCGATGCCCACGGTGATCGGTCCCAGCGAGCCGCCAATCAAGGTGGTCAGCCCGGCCGCCAACGCATGGTCGCAGAGCTGCGCGGAGTCGAAATGCACGTGCACATCGATGCCGCCAGGCGTGACGATCAGGCCTTCGGCATCACGCACGGTGGTGGCGACGCCGCAGATGAGTTGCGGGTGTACGCCGTCCATGATCTGCGGGTTGCCAGCCTTGCCGATGGCGACAATCCTGCCGTCCTTGATGCCGATGTCGCCTTTGACGATGCCGATCACCGGATCGATGATCAGTGCGTTACAGATCAGCATGTCGAGGGCACCCTCGTCGCTGTCGTGACCGGGCATCAGGCCCATGCCGTCGCGCAAGGTCTTGCCGCCGCCATGCAGGCATTCGTCGCCGGGCACCGCGTGGTCGAACTCGACCTCGGCCAGCAGTGAGGTGTCACCCAGCCGGATCGCGTCACCCTTGGTGGGGCCGTACATCGCGGCGTATTCCTTGCGGGTCATCGTGGCCATGGGTCAGGCTCCCTTGAAATGCTGCGCACGCGCTCGGTCCAGCGCCATGCGCTTGCAGGCCGGGTCGTGCAGGTTGCCATTGGTGAGGCCGCTGAAACCGTGAATATCGCCCGTGCCGCCGAACTGCACCAAGTGCACCTCGCGCAGTTCACCCGGTTCGAAGCGCACAGCGGTGCCGGCCGGAATGTCCAGGTGCATGCCAAAGGCGATTTCGCGGGGGAAATCCAGCGCCTTGTTGACCTCGAAAAAATGGTAATGGCTGCCGATCTGCACCGGGCGGTCGCCGGTATTCAAGGCGCGCAGCGTCGCAGTGGGTCGGCCGCCGTTGAGCTGGATATCGCCTTCAGGCGCGAAAATCTCGCCGGGTGTGGGCATGACCGTCAGCGGCAGTCGGCCTGGCCGGATCGGCTGGTGAACCGTGACCAGCTTGGTGCCGTCCGGAAAGGTGCCTTCGACCTGCAACACCGGCAGCAAATCGGCGACACCGGGCATGACGTCATCGGTGTCGAGAATCGTCGAGCCGAAGCCGATCAGTTCCGCCACGCTGCGCCCCTCGCGGGCGCCTTCCAGGATTTCGTCGGCGATCAGCGCCGAGGCTTCCGGGAAGTTCAGGCGCAGGCCCTTGCCCCGGCGTTTGCGCGACAGTTCGGCAGCGGTGTACAGCGTAAGGCGTTCAAGCTCGGTGGGGGTCAGCAGCATGGCGTGGCTCCTGCGGGCGGTTGATCAATTGGCGAACAGGCGCAATTCCTGGGTTTCGTGGCGCATCACAGCGATCTCGGCCATCGGCGTGAAGCCGCTGGCGTTGTCCGGTTCTGGCGGGTCGAGGGCGAGCAGTTGCGCTATCAAGGGCTGGATGGATGTCAGCACGCGCTGTGCGTCAACGTGACCCATTACGCCGAGCCGTACGGCGGCGCTGACCAGTCCGGTACACAGCCCATGGGCAGCCGCCAGTTGGCAATGCTCAAGCTGCATGCCCAGTTGTTTCCAGATCAGGCCCTGCAGTACGCAAAGATGCCCCGGCGTCTCGCCGACCAGCACTTGGTGTTGATAGCGCTCGGCGCCGGGCGTACCAAGAGCCGCGTGAACGCCCAGCAGCGCCTGACCGACACGCCGTGAGCCCTGACGCAGCTCTTCGGCCATCGTCAGCGCTTCGACCTGCGCGTCCAGTAGCATCAACTGATCCAGATCGTCGGCAGATTGCCAGGCAGCGACCAGAAAGGCCCGGTCGAAACTGTTCCAGCGGTGACGTAACTGGCCCTCTACAAAACCGCACAACTCAGCGCTGCGGTCGGGGCGTGTTTCCCGCTGGCGGCGTCGCGGCGGGACTCGTTCAATCCGGCCAAGATGACCGTCTGCCTTGAGCGTTTCCAGTCCCCATGACCAGGCCACTGCACCCGTGGGGAAGAAACTGTCGGCCTGTTGCATGGCCAGCAGGGCGCTGCCCAGGTCGTCGAGAAGGGCGTTCATGCGCGCGACACCCGGCCGTCGGCAATCATGGGCGCGAGGCGTTCCAGATAGTCGGCTTCAGGTCCGTTGAGCGGGATCTGCAAGGTGTCGCCGGCAAAGCGCACGGCCCAGTGCATGTTGCCTGCGAAATAACCCAGTTCCAGCGCCGCTGCGGTATCGCGTGGCCGCAGGCTCAGGTATTGCTGATCCTGCATTTGCACGACGATGGCACGCTGGCCGTCGAGCATCAGCACCGAGCCGTTGCGCAATTGCTGGTGCCGTTGCAGACGAATCGCGCAGTCGGTGCCCTGGTCGCTGGCCAGTCGCAGACGATGGCGCTGGATATCGCTACCGGACAGGCACAGGGTTTCCACCTGCCCGTTATGACTCAGGTCATGAAGCCGCTCGGCAAGGGCCGGGTCGCTGGCCTGGCCGAGGATGCGGTCGAGTATCAGCATGGCGCGTTTTCCTGTGCCGGTTCAGATGGTGAGGTAGCGCAGGATGCGCTCGCGGTCGACGGTTTCGCGGACTTCGCTGTGCACGAATTCGCCTTTTTCGATGATCAGGTAGCGGTCGGCCACAGCCATCGCGAACGACAGCACCTGTTCGGACACAATCAGCGAAAATCCGCGCTCCTGCTTGAGCAGGTTCAGGGCCTTGGCGATGTCCTTGATGATCGACGGCTGGATGCCTTCGGTGGGCTCGTCGAGGATCAGCACCTTGGGGTTGGACACCAGCGCCCGGGCGATGGCCAGTTGTTGCTGCTGTCCGCCGGAGAGGTTGCCGCCCTTGCGTCTGCGCATCTCGAACAGCACCGGAAAGTACTCGAAGATGTAGTCGGGAACAGGGGCGGCGGGTGCGCCCTGCATACCGGTAAGGATGTTTTCCTCGACGCTCAGGTAAGGAAAGATCATGCGGCCCTGTGGCACGAAGCCGATGCCTGCGGCAACGCGCTCATAGCTCTTGCTGCCGGTCAGTTCCTGCCCGGTCAGGGTGATGCTGCCGCTGCGGGTGGGCAGCATACCTGCCAGACTGCGCAGCAGCGTGGTTTTGCCCATGCCGTTGCGGCCCATGATCGCCAGCGATTCGCCTGGCGCAAGATCAAGGCTCAGGTCGCGCAGCACATGGCTGTCGCCGTAGTAGACGTTCAGTTCAGTGACATTCAGCATATTCAGTGCCCCAGGTAGACGTCGATGACGCGAGGATCGTTCTGCACCTGATCCATCGAGCCGTAAGCCAGGGTCTTGCCCTGATGCAGCACAGTGACCTTGTCGGCCACCGACTTCACGAACTCCATGTCGTGCTCGATGATCACCATCGCGCGGCCCTTGGCGATGAGCTTGAGCAGGCCAGCGGTCTTCTCTCGCTCGCCAGCGCTCATGCCTGCCACCGGTTCATCCAGCAACAGCAACTCCGGACGCTGCATCAGCAGCATGCCGATCTCCAGCCACTGTTTCTGGCCGTGGGACAAAAGCCCTGCCTTGCGGCCCAACTGGTCCTTGAGAAAGATCATCTCGGCGGTCTGTTCGATCTCGGCCTGCAAGGCGGTGTTCTTTCCTGCGAACAGGCAGTTGAAGATGCCGCGCTTGTCCGGCGAGGAAATGTCCAGGTTCTCGCGCACGGTGAGGTCTTCGTACACCGATGGGTTCTGGAACTTGCGGCCGACGCCCGCACGGGTGATCTGGTACTCGATCATGTTGGCCAGTTGCAGGTCCTTGAAGCGAATGCTCCCGGCGCTCGGGCGGGTCTTGCCACAGATCATGTCCAGCAGCGTGGTTTTGCCGGCACCGTTCGGCCCGATCACCACATGCACCTGATTTTCTTCGACGTAGAAATTGAGGTTGTCCACGGCCTTGAAGCCGTCAAAGGACACCGTCAGGTCTTCGACACTCAGTAGCAGCGCGCCCATCAGTTCGCCTCCTTGTTGTTCAGTCGTTGTAGCAGACCGGCCAGACCTGCGGGCAGGAACAGCACCACGCCCATGAACAGAAAACCGATGAAGTACTGCCAGAAGCTGACGAAGTTTTCCGAGAGGTAGGTTTTTGCCGTACCGATCAGCAGCGTGCCGTACACCGCACCGACCAATGACAGGCGTCCGCCCAGAGCGGCGTAGATGACGATTTCAGTCGACGGAATGATGCCCACCAGCGACGGTGATGCCAGACCGACCTGCAGGGTGAACATCACGCCGCCCAGCGCCGAGATCAGCGCCGCCACGGCAAAGATGAAGGCCTTGAACAGGGCCGTGTTGTAGCCAGAAAAGCGCACCCGGTCTTCGCGGTCCCGAATCGCCACGATCACCTTGCCCAGGCGGCTGCGCAGAATGAAGCCGCACATCGCAACGCAGGCCAGCAACAGCAGGGTGGTGATCAGGTACAGAATCCAGGGTGTCTGCGGCGTCTGCAGGCTCAGGCCGAAGACCGTCTTGAAATCAGTCAGACCGTTGACCCCGCCGGTGTAGCCTTGCTGGCCGATGATCATGATCGACATGATCGAAGCCAGCGACAGGGTGATGATCGAGAAATACACGCCGCCCACGCGTTTCTTGAAGTAGGCGTAGCTGAACAGGAACGCCAGCAGCGCCGGCAGAATCAGGATCGCCACCAGTGTGAAGGTTGCCGATTCGAACGGCTTCCACCACCACGGCAGCGACTCGACACTGTTCCAGATCATGAAGTCGGGCAGCGCCGAGCCGTAGAACGCGGCAAGGGCGCTGGCGGCTTCGTCCGTGGCCGTGGCTTCGAGTTTCAGGTACATCGCCATCATGTAGCTGCCCAGCCCGAAGAAGATCCCCTGGCCCAGGCTGAGGATGCCGCCGTAGCCCCAGATCATCACCATGCCGACTGCGCAAAACCCCAGGCTCAGGTATTTGCCTGCGAGACCCAGGCGGAAGTCGCCCAGGCACAATGGCAACACCACCAGCAGCAGAACCGAGAGCCAGATCAGGCTGTAGCGTTCCAGCAACGCCAGCCAGCCGCCATTGAGCCACGCGGGTCGGGAGGCGGTTGTCCGGGGCAGGGCTGGCGGCTTTTCAGTCATGTCATTCATCTCAACGTCTCACTTTCGTGGCGAACAGGCCGTTGGGGCGGAAGAACAGCAGCACGATGACCACCAGCAACGTCATGGCCTTGGCCATGGAACCGGTGGTGAGGTACTCCAGCGAAATCTGCGTCTGACCAATGGCGAAGGCCGACAGGAAGGTGCCAAGCAAGCTTTCGACCCCGCCGAACACGACCACGATGAAGGTGTCCACCAGGTACTGCTGGCCGCTGACCGGGCCGGTGGAGGCGAGCATGGTGAACGAGCTGCCGGCAATGCCGGCCAGCCCGCAACCCAGCGCGAAGGTCACCGAATCCACACGTGCGGTATTGATCCCCGCAGCACCCGCCATGGCGCGGTTCTGGGTGACGGCGCGGATGCGCAGCCCCCAGCGGCTGCGGTAGAGAAACAGGAATACCGCTGCGGCGATGACGAAGGTCAGGCCGATGATGAAGATCCGGTTGATCGGCAACTCCAGGCCTTCGCTGACTTTCCACGCGCCCTGCAGCCATTGCACGGTTGGCACGCTGACTTCCTTGGGGCCAAAGACCTGACGAAACACCTGTTGCAGCACCAGCGAAAGGCCCCAGGTCGCCAGCAGGGTGTCCAGCGGGCGGTTGTACATGAAACGGATGAAACAGCGTTCAAGCAGGAACCCGAAGGCGAAGGTCACCAGAAAGGCGACGCCGATCGCGACGATGAAATACCAGCCCATGAGTTCGGGCAGGTAGCGCTGAAACACCACCGACGTGACGTACGTCATGTACGCGCCCATTGCCATCAATTCACCGTGAGCCATGTTGATCACGCCCATCAGGCCGAACACGATGGTCAGCCCCAGCGCCATGAGCACCAGCACCGAGAACAGCGAGAACCCGCTGAAGACTTGCATTACCAGCGTATCGAAAGTCATGGCGTCGCCACCTGTCGCTGAAGGTTTGAAAGAGACGGGCGCGCGTCAACTCACGCCCGCGCACGTGTCAGAGTTTCGGGAACGGGTTGGGCTCGATGGGCGCGGACTCGTAGATCACGTCGACCTGACCCTGAGCGTTGAGGGTGCCGATGCGTGCGCGTTTCCACAGGTGATGGTTGTCCTTGTGCACCTTGATCTCGCCTTCAGGCGCATCCAGTTCCATTTCCGAGGACGCGGCGATCACGTTCGGCACGTCGAAACTGCCCGCTTTCTCGGCCGCTTTTTTCCACAGATAGACGGCGGTGTAAGCGGCGGCCATCGGGTCGCCGATCACGCGTTGCTGGCCGTAGCGGGTCTTGAATGCCTGAACGAATTTTTCGTTGACCGGGTTTTTCAGACTCTGGAAGTAGCTCATGCAGGTCAGAAAACCGGTCAGATTTTCTGCGCCGATACCGGTGACTTCTTCTTCGGTCACGGCCAGCGCCATCAGGGTCTGGTTGCTGCTGTCGATCCCGGCCGCCTTGAGCTGTTTGTAGAACGCCACGTTGGAGCCGCCGACAATGGTGGAAATCACAATGTCAGGCTTGGCGACCTTGATCTTGTTGATCACCGAGGAGAACTCGATGGCGCCCAGCGGCAGGTAATCCTCGCCGACAATTGAGCCGCCTTGCTTGGTTACCGAGACTCGCGCCAGCTTGTTGGTGGTGCGCGGCCAGATGTAGTCCGAGCCCACCAGATAGACGCTCTTGCCCTTGTTGGCCATCAGCCAGGTAACGGCTGCCAGGGTCTGTTGGGAGGCCTCGGCACCGGTGTAGATAATCGCCGGGGATTTTTCCAGCCCCTCGTAGAACGTCGGGTAGTAGAGCAGGCCCTTGTTGCGTTCGAAGACCGGCAGTACGGCCTTGCGCGAGGCAGAGGTGAACGCGCCGAAGGTCACCGCGACCTTGTCGTTTTCCAAAAGCTTGCGCGCCTTCTCGGCGAAGGTCGGCCAGTCACTGGCCCCGTCTTCGACAATCGGTTCGATGGTCTTGCCCAACACGCCACCGCTGGCGTTGATTTCATCGATGGCCAGTTTTTCGGCGTCCACCACCGAAGCTTCACTGATGGCCATGGTGCCGGTGAGCGAGTGGATAATCCCCACTTTCACGGTCTCGGCAGCCTGCGCCTGACCGGTCAGGGAAAACGGCAGCAGGCTCATGGCGCTCAGCAACAGCGCATGCTTGATCAAACGGCGTTTGTCGTTGTGCATTCACTTCTCTCCCAGGAATAAAAAAAGCCCGACATTCCGTCCTGCGAACAGGCGGAAGGTCAGGCTTTTGTGCCGAATCTGGCGGGACAGACGATGTCCGATCCAGTCGTACGCGAGGTGTCTCCTTACTTGCCATGAGGGCGTAGGGCAGGCAACTGGCGCGATGTCTCCAAAAGGTCATAGCAAGGCCGGTGCCAAGTACTGAAATGCCCGCAATGGTTCGCTTTGCAGCGCCTTGGCAGAGCGGCCCTTCATTAGTTGCACGCGCGCAAGGGACTGCGCCGCTTTGGCGCGAGAGCAGGGCGGCGCGCACCAAAAGCGTGACCGCAAACGTATGCCAGCCAGTGCGTTTCCTGCCGATGATTGATCGTGCCCACGCTGGCCCGCTCCCTGCATGGGCTTGGACGACACCTTCGCAGGGTCCCTTGTCACACGCCCGTTCCCGGCAGGTGTGGAAGGTCCCTCGCATGCGCTGGCCCTGACACTGTCGTCACGCCAGCCCAGGCACAACCGCCTGAGAGCCACCGCTGAACCTCGCGGTTTTCGCTCAGCCCTTTTATGCATGAACGCCAGGACCCCGGCCAAAGACGGGCGTCTCATCTCACGCTGAACAAGGTTTATTGGCATGGTTGACCAGTCGATCCGCATAGGCGGTCTGTTTTCAAATACCGGGGTCACGGCCGCTGGCGAATGCTCGACGATGCGCGGCGCGCAGTTCGCCATTCAGCAGATCAACGCAGCCGGTGGTGTGGATGGCCGACCACTGGAAATGATTACCCGTAACCCCGATTCCACGCCTGCGCTGTTTGCCATGCACGTCGAGTCGCTGATTCGCGAAGAGAAGCTGAAGTTCTTTTTCGGCTGTTACACCTCGGCGGCCCGCAAAGCGGTGTTGCCTGTCGTCGAACGCTACGATGCCTTGTTGCTGTACCCGGTGTATTACGAGGGCTTCGAATATTCACGCAACATCATCTATACCGGCGCCACGCCCAATCACAACGCCGTGCCGCTGGGCAATTACATGTTCGAGCACTTCGGCAACCGCGTGCTGATGATCGGCTCCGAATACGTCTATCCGTACGAAACCAACCGCCTGATGAGCGACCTGCTGTACGAGCGCGGCGGGCAGAAACTGGGCGAGTATTACCTGCCGCTCAAGAACGCGCGGCCCGAGGATTTCGCCCGACTGATGGTCAAGGCGCGGGAACTGAAACCCTCGTTCATCTTCTCCACCGTGGTCGGCGAAACCATGGCCCATCTTTATCAGGCCTACGCCGATGCGGGTTTCGATCCGTCAGTCATGCCGATCGCCAGCGTCACCACCAGCGAAACCGATATTCAACAGATGGGCAGACAACTGGGCGCCGGGCACATCTCGGCCGCCAGTTATTTCCAGTCCATCGACACACCGCTCAATCGCCAATGCATCGCCGAATACCGAGCGCTGTTCGGCCAGCACCAAGTGACCGACCGCTGCTGGGAAGCGGCATATTTTCAAGTGCACCTGCTGGCCAAGGCCATCAGCCGTGCAGGCAGCACTGACGTGGAAGCGGTGTTGCAGACCATGCGTGGTCTGGAATTCGACGCGCCTCAGGGAAGAGTGAAGATCGATGAAAACAACCACCACACCTACCTGTATTCACGGATCGGACGCGCCAATGCCGATGGTCAGTTCGACATTCTTTACGAGAGCCAGAAGGCGCTCAAACCCGACCCCTATGCCATTGCACCCGATTTCATTGGCTGGTCCGGTCTGGCCGGGAGGCGTCCATGACCCTGCGTGCTGCCAAGAAACGCCTGCGCAACGACAGCGCAGGCGGCATCAAGGACCTGCGTGACATCAGCGTGCTGGTGATGCACCCGGATGACGAAGACGGGCGCAATCTGATCGCGCAACTGCAGCGCATTGGCTGCCAGGTGCGCGTGCAATGGCCGATCCCCGAACGCCTGCACAGCGAGGCAGACGTAATCGTGCTGGCGATATCGCCGGAAAGCCTGTCGACCAACACGCCCTGGCTGCTGCACAGCGCGACCCCGCCGATCATCCCGGTGATCGCTTATGAAAACCCGATCATCGTCGAGGCGCTGGTCCAGTTGAACGCCTGCTCGGTGATTCCGTCACCGGTAAGGTCTTTCGGGCTGCTCACAGCCCTGACTCTCACCCTGAGCCATGCGCGCAAGACCCGCGAGCGGGAGAAACACGTCAAGCGCCTCGAAGGGCGCATGGCCGTCATGCGCACGGTGCAGCAGGCGAAAATCATTTTGATGGAAACCAAAGGCCTGTCGGAAATCGACGCCTACAACGCACTGCGTGACCAGGCCATGAGCAAGCGCGAGCCGGTGGAGAAGATCGCCGAGGCGCTGGTGAAAGCCCATGAGTTGTTTCAACAGGCCTGTTCCTGATCATCTTTGGAGCGTCAGGCCATAGCGCCTGATCCTCTTCTGCGTGGACGTTTGCCATACGCCCTCAACCGGCAGGTATGGAGCACCGCGTGGCGACCGGCATGGACAACGGCGTCCTCCGGAACGAGCTTGAGCCCGTGCACTCGGCACCGGCGGCTCCTACCGTCATCTGGAGAACATCATGTCCATCAAACGCCCTGAAAATGCCGACTTTTTGATTGCCGCCCAGGACCATGGCTACGACCTGTCCGACACCCAGATGCAGGCGTACCTGAACCTCGCTGACAAGACCCTGAGTTCCTACGAAGCCATCGATACGCTGTATGCCGCCCATGTCGCTCAGCCGACACCGTTGCGTGAGCACAGCAAGCCTTTACCCGCTGAAAACCTGCATGCCGCCTGGTACGTAAAAACCCACATCAAAGGTGCCGCCGATGGACCGCTGAAGGGAAGAACGGTGGTTATCAAGGACAACGTCTCGGTCGCAGGCGTGCCCATGGCCAACGGCTCGTTGAGTCTGGAAGGCTACGTGCCGTCCGAAGACGCTACGGTGGTAAAACGCCTGTTGGCGGCAGGTGCCACGGTGGTTGGCAAATCGGTGTGTGAAGACCTGTGTTTCTCCGGGGCCAGCTTTACCGCCGCCAGTGGCGCGGTGAAAAATCCGTGGGACCTGACCCGCAATGCGGGCGGTTCGTCCAGCGGCAGCGCGGTACTGGTTTCCCTCGGCGAAGTCGACATGGCCATCGGTGGCGATCAGGGCGGATCGATCCGCATGCCGTCGGCCTGGAGTGGCATCGTCGGCCATAAACCGACCTACAGCCTGGTGCCTTATACCGGCGCGTTTCCTATCGAGCGGACCATCGACCACGTCGGCCCGATGGCCAATACTGTGCGTGATTGCGCGCTGATGCTGGACGTGATCGCCGGTGGCGACGGTCTGGATTCGCGGCAGAAAAATCCACCTGCTGTCAATTGCCTCGCGACCCTGGATCAAGGCGTCGCAGGTTTGAAGATCGGCCTGCTGCGCGAAGGTTTTGCGATTCCCGGCATGTCCGAGCCGCAGGTGGATGCGTTGGTCAAAGCGGCCGTCGCCCAACTCGAAAGCCTCGGCGCCATTGTCGGCGAAGCCAGTGCGCCGTGGCATTCGGGCGTAGCGCTGGACATGTGGAACGTGATCGCCACAGACGGCGCGGCCTATCAGATGCTGCAAGGTAACGGCTATGGCATGAACGTCGAGGGTTACTACGATCCAGAGATCATGAGCTACTACGGCGCAAAACGCCGCGAGCACGCCAATTCGCTGTCTCACAGCGTGCGTGCCGTGGCACTGACCGGCCACTACAGTCTGAAAAATCTGCACGGGGCCAGCTACGCCAAGGCGCGCATGCTGGTGCCGGAACTCACGCGTCAGTATGACGAGGCGTTCAAGTCATTCGATGTGCTGGTGATGCCGACCATGCCGTTCGTGGCCACACCCTTGACCGCACCGGACGCGCCCATCGAGGAATATGTACACAGCGCATTGAACATGCTCGCCAACACGGCACCGTTCGACATTACTGGACATCCGGCAACGTCGATTCCCGCCGGCTTGGCCGACGGTTTGCCGGTGGCGATGATGATCGTCGCGCCGCGTTTCCAGGACGCGCTGGCGTTGCGTGTGGCGCAGGCCTACGAAGAGGTTCGGGGTGAGTTTCCCAAGCCGCCGCGTGGTTGAAGCCGTTCTGCAACAGTGAAGCGTCCGGACATGACCGGGCGCTTCATACGGCGGGCTTCAGGCCGAAAGGTAATCGTCCACGGATGTGACCTTGGCGTAGCCAAACTCGAATGCAGCCATCATCGCTGCGTGGGTCTGGGCCGCAGGCACAGTCACGTCGTTGAAGCTGAGGTCCAGGGTTGCGCAGGCGTCGTGCAGAACGGTTACCGGGTAACCCATGTCTGCTGCAGCACGCACCACTGCGTCGATGCACATGTGGCTCATCGCACCGATGACAACGACTTCCTGAACATCGAACGCATCCAGTTGATGCTTGAGGTCGGTCTCGCGGAAGGCGTTGATGTGCTTCTTGACCGTCACCGTTTCTTTGCCTTGCGGCGCTACGGATGACTGAATCTGCGCACCGTCAGAGCCTTTGGCGAAGATCCCGGCACCTTTGCTTTCGGACTCATGGCGAATGTGAAACACCGGAACGCCCGTGCTTCTGGCATGCGCGATCACCCGGACGGCATTGGCAACGGCGGCTTCAATGCCGGTCAGCGGCAGCTTGCCCGTTGGCAGGTATTCGTTCTGAAGATCTACGACGATAAGGCCTTGTTTCATGAACTGACTCCAATCGAATGAATGGCGGGGTATGCATTGCCAAGGACTTCATTGTTGGCAAATGCTCAACAATTCAACAGTGGCCTGCATGACATAATTCGATAGAATCGGGCCAATTCGAATTCCCTCAGAGATTGCGCCATGTCACGCATACGCGTTGCCGTTCTGGCCTTTGAAGGCGTAAGCCTGTTTCACCTGTCCGTGCCGGGAATCGTACTGGGCGCTGTTGAAGCCGCACCCGATGAGGCCCGGTACGAGATCAACTACTGCGCGCAAGCGCCGGGCATGGTCGGCAGTGATCAGGGCCTTGGCATCGCTGTCGAGCATGGGCTTGAGTTGATGACAAGCTGCGACGTCATCATCATTCCGGCCTGGGCCGATAACCTTGAGCCTGCGTCTGCGTCGCTCGTCAAGGCGCTTCAGGATGCCAATGCCCTGGGCAAGCTGATCGTGGGGTTGTGCCTGGGCTCGTTCGTGCTTGGCGATGCCGGTTTGCTCGATGGCAAGGAAGCGACGACGCACTGGATTGCCCGCGACGTCTTCGCACAGCGTTTCCCCCAAGCGCGTTTTCGGCCCGATGTGCTGTACGTCAGCGCGGATAACATCATGACGTCCGCCGGAACCATGGCCGCCATTGACTGCTGCCTGCACCTGATACGTGAACGCCACGGTGCCGATGCTGCAAACCGCACCGCCAGACTGCTGGTGACGCCTCCACACAGGCAGGGCGGGCAGGCGCAATACGTAGAAAACCCGGTGCCTCACCTGGCGACCGAAACCCACCTGTCCGAAGTGCTGGCATGGGCACGCGTCAATCTGGGCAACGAACTGTCGCTGGATGTTCTGGCTGAAAAGGCGCGGATGAGCAGGCGCACCTTCACACGCCGCTTCAAGGAAGCGACCGGCAGTACGGTTTCCAACTGGCTGAACGCAGAGCGGGTTTCCAGGGCGCAGCAGTTACTGGAAACGACGGACCTGCCGATCGAGTGCATCGCAGGGGAAGCCGGGTTCGGAACACCGCTGTCCTTGCGGCAACAATTCAGCGCGCAGCTGGGCACGTCGCCTTCGGATTATCGGCGGATGTTTTTCCGGGAGAAGGGTGGGTAACAGGTGCAAAGAGAGCGCACGTTCAAATGTAATTTTCTCTTGATAGTCCGGAAGAGCACCAGCCGTTTTCAGCACAAATCGCCCGACCCTGACATCACCGGAACGAAACTTGCGTCCTTTCACCCTCATGACCTTGAAACGCATTGAGGGCAAGGCCGATGAATAACAATAATGCGGCGATACAGACCGCACCTCACCTGCAGCATTTTCAGACCTGCGACATTGACGAGCACGGTCGCAACCTTGGCGGGTGGCAGGTTCGTTACGACCAACTGACGCCTGGTGGCTTTGAAGGTGAGCTGACTGAGTTTCGCTCGGACTGGCTGCAATTGGTCCGCGACCGCTCTAATCAGGCGCTTGTCAAAAGCGGCTCGGCCTGGAAGGGCGCGATTGTTTTTGCGTTGCCGTTGAGCGCCAACGGTCCGGCGTTCTGCGCCGGGCATACGCTTCAGGAGCCCAGCGTGATCGTCGCGCATGGCGAGCATCTTCCGGAGCTGAGCACGCCTCTGCAGCTGGACGCATTGGGTGTGGCGATCGAAGAGGGCGCCCTGGCGTATGCACTGGAACGTCAGGGCAGCCGTTTTGAAATTACCGATCTTCCCACGTGTTACCGTTTGGCCGATCCGACAGTGCGGTCAAGGTTCGCTGCGCTGTTCGATAACCTGTTGAACGGTGAGCAGGCGTCTCTAGAGAAGCTTGAACACGATTCGATCCGGCGTGGCATTCGTGATGCCGTAATGCTGCAAGTGCTGGAACTGGTGTCACCGGATCAGGCGCCGCCGCTTAACCCTACTGCCTGTAAAAGAGTGGTGGACCGGGCACGTGAGTATGCTTTGGCGCATCTGGATGAACCGTTTTCGATTCTGGATGTGTGCAACCACATCGGGACCAGCCGCCGCAAACTTCAATACTGCTTTCAGGAAACGCTGGGCATCAACCCTGTGGCGTACCTGAGGACCTTGCGTCTCAATGCTGTCAGGCGCGAGCTGCGCGAAAGCGACCGGATTGAACAGGTTCAGGCGGTCGCAGCGCGCTGGGGATTCTGGCACCTGAGCCGGTTCGCCAGTGACTACCGCACGCTGTTCGGCGAGACGCCCTCGCAGACCTTGCAACGCTCCCATGTTTGCTGAAATCGGATAACGGCCTGCGGACACGACTCACTAGCATGGGCCCACCACCTTCGTGGTCAGGAACATGCGATGAGCCATAACAATAATTTCAAAATCAAACGCTTCACCTTCTTGACGTTGGGCCTGATGGGGCTCGGTTTGTCGGTTCAGGCGACGGAAAACGGGGCGCCAACCACGTCCTTCGGGGTCTACGACTTCGGTGCAGGCATACTGCCTCCTTCGACCCCGGTGGGCACGCTGGGAATGCGCGTGGCGTTCTATTCGGCCAACGTACAGAAAGACCGCCAGGGTCGCTCGCTGGACAACAACTTTTCTCTGGATGTCCTGTCCATCGGCGTTGCGTACTTTCGCATGACCGATTACCGGATGCTGGGTGCGCGTTTCGGCTACAGCGTGGCGGTCCCTTTCTTTCAGATGGACGCTTCGTTTCGGGTCCAGACCCCGGGCGGTCCTCTGGACCTCAAGGCGGATCCATTTCGCATGGCAGATGCGTCGGTATCGCCGCTGATTCTGCAGTGGGATCTTTCTACGAATCTATTCGTCAATGCGCGCTTGCAGGTTCAAGCGCCGACGGGAGACTACGACAAGAATCGTTTGATCTCACCGGGGATGAACCATTGGACGTTCTCACCCACGGTCAACGCAACCTACATCACCGACACCGGTTTCGAGGTGTCCAGCAGTTTCCAGACGGACTTCAATACCCGCAATCGCGCGACCGATTACACGAGCGGCGTCGAATACCGTCATGAGTTTGCCGTGGGTCAGCATGCAGGTCCTTTCACCCTGGGACTGGGCGGGTATTACTACCGGCAGTTATCCGATGACGATGCGCCAGGGCTGGAAACCGGCAATCGCGCCAGTGTGATCGCCGTGGGGCCTGCAATCAGCTACTTCGCGCCCGGCATGCCTGCTGCGTGGTTTCACCTTTATAAAGAGTTCGGCGCGCGCAACCGCTCCGAGGGTTATACCGTGGCCCTGCGGGTCGGCCACAGTTTTTAAAGCGATTGCCGTGAATGGCCATCTCCCTTTCCAGCTGAATCCAGAACATCAGGGGCTTTCACATGAGAGATATTCAGGCATTGTTGAACGACGAGGACGCGACGGGCCTGGCCGAGTGGGTCAGGCGTGGAGAGGTTCAGCCGATCGACCTGCTGGAGGCAGTGATCCTGCGCATCGAGCAGGTCGAGCCGCAGCTCAATGCCGTCGCCGAGCGCCTCTATGACTCGGCCCGCAGCACGGCGCTGAATCTGAAAAAGGGTGAGGGTGTTTTCGCGGGTGTGCCGACACTCATCAAAGATCTGTTTTCACCCGTCAACGGCGCGGGAATGAGCAACGGCTCACTGTCGATGGGCGCGTTTCGTGCCAACTTCGATGCTGAAGGTGTCAGCCGCCTGAGGCGTGCGGGGTGCGTGTTGGTCGGGACCAGCACGGCGCCGGAATTCGGCACCTCATACTCCACCGAATCCACTCGCTTTGGCGCCACCCGCAACCCCTGGAATCCTGACCATAGCGCAGGTGGTTCAAGTGGCGGGGCCGCGGCACTGGTGGCGGCGCGGGTGGTGCCTTTTGCCCACGGCAACGACGGCGGCGGTTCGTTGCGAGTGCCTGCGTCCTGCTGCGGTGTGTTCGGCTTCAAGCCCAGTCGCGGCCTGATGCCATCAGGACCGATGGTGGGCGAAGGCTGGGCCGGGCTGAGCACCTCGCATGCCCTCACGCTGTCGGTGCGTGACAGCGCCGCGTTGCTGGACGCTACGGCGGGCATGGACCTTGGCGCGCCTTATGCGGCACCCGTTCAGGCCACGCCTTATGGCAACGCGGTGCGGCATGATCCCAAGTCGCTGCGCGTTGCATTGATCGAACAATCAGGCACCTGGCCAACCTCGGACGAGAGTCTTGCAGCCGTACGCGACGCGGCGCAGTTGTGCGAGTCCCTGGGGCACCGGGTCGAACGGGTGAGCCTGCCGGTGGTACTGCCCGAGTTCCTGGACCATGTATTCACCATCATCGGTGCCAATACCCGCAACCATGTCGATCTGCTGGGGCGCATGCGCGGTTTTGATGTGCAAGATGCCGAGCTGGAAGCGCGCACGCGCATCATTCTGCGTGACAAAGGCGACGTCAGCGGCGCGCAGTACGCCGCCGCCGTCGAATGGATTCACGCACTGGGGCGAAGACTGGCAGTGTTCATGCAGGATTACGACACGATTCTCTCGCCAGTGCTGACGCGCGAACCGGCCCGCATGGGTGAGCTTGTCGTACCGGATACCAGTTTGAGTTTCGAGGAACTGATCGAGCGTTCTCATCGCTACTCACCCTTTGCGGCACTGTTCAATGCCAGCGGTCAACCGGCGATGTCAGTGCCACTGTCCTGGAGCGCCGCAGGCCTGCCCATGGGGGCGCACTTTGCCGGACGATTTGGCGAAGAAAGCACGCTGCTGGCGCTGGCCGGACAACTGGAGCGCGCCCGGCCGTGGCGCGGGCGAGTGCCGTTGGTCAATGCGTGTTCCACGGGCCGCAAATGCTCGGCAGGGTAATACGTGACCATGAGTGCCTCGCCAGTGAAGATCATGTCGATCGGGTGATCTTGGCCTCAAGCGTATCAGACATCCGCGCAGCGCCAGCCGGAGGCGGCTTCAACATTCGGATTTGGAGTGAAACTCCTCCGAGGCGTTCTGGCGCCAGTTGGCGGGGTCTCGCAGGTAATGCGACAGCATCCAGTGAATGGCCACCGCCTGTTCGTCTTCGGAGTTCTCCGGGATCTCGTATCCCAACAGCCTCAGGCCCTGCGCAATGGACATGCAGCTGAAATTCGCTCTGCCCAGGATATAACGCAGGTCGTCATCAAGCGGAAGATGAGTGGGGCTGGAGATCAAGTCGCGAAGCTCCTGGACGGCCGCCGACTGATCGGGGCAGGGCAGCTTATCGATCTTTGCCAGTCGCTCCAGCAGAGCAAACGGCACGATTTTACATCTGTTGTTCATGGTAACTCCGGGTCGTACTGTTCGATCATCTCCTTGATCGGCATCATTGTTCTTGTTTGCCAGCGGGCAGAAGTCCTTGCTTACAGGCACAACGGTAATGCGGTGATCGTGGGTGGTTCATTAATATAAAAGTATTAGGTGGCCTTATGATATCGCGGGTGCATCTTTTTATATGGCTGCCGTAAAAAGTACAAGTTCGTTTAATCGGAAGGTGAAGGGCACGAGCGGTATTCTGACGAGATGCAGTATTACCGTCGGTCATCGGGGACTTTCGAGGACGGGGGATGGCCGAGGTACCCGGCGGTCGGCCTCCTGTCGTGAGGGCACAACTTCTGTGGACGTGCCGGGTCAGCTTGAAGAGGCCCGGCATGGGCCTGGAATATCTGTCTGACAGGAGGGGTATTGAAAATGGTAGAAGAAGACGAAATTCGTAAAAAAGCCTATGAACTGTGGGAAGCCGATGGGCGTGAGGGCGGCGGAAATCTGCTGCCAGCCGAGTACTGGCATCGAGCCCGTGAGCAACTGGAAGCGCAGCATAAGTCGTCCGGCGCCGACATGCTCGACGCAACAGAGGGCATCGAGCCGGACGCTGCGATGCCGGAGCGCTAGCGAACGCGTCTTTGCTTCTGGACCATGACGGCCGGAGCGGGACCGTTCAGCAGTGTCGCGGGCTTCTTGAAGAGCCTTTCAGTCAGAATGGTCACGCTCTTTTTCACGCCGTTCTGGACGTAATGAAACTCGAAACGGGCAGGGATGTGCATGGCTGTTTCTCTTGTTGTGTCGATCTGGACATTCATGGGATGCCCAGGCCCGTCGCACAGTTCAATCGACATGGACGAGTGACCAGTGCGTGGCGGAGGAGCGGTTTTTACGGGGCGGCATGTCCCACGTACTCCCATGTTGATCTGCAACGCGGGACTGATGAGCGGGCTCAACCGCGCGTGTTTGCAGGGCCGTGGTTTTTGCCCAGGATGCCTTTCACCGTCTGGGAGAACTCGGCGAGGCTGAAGGGTTTGGACAGCACTTTGCCCAGCGACTGGCCTTCGGTAATGCCTTCTGCCTCGGCGTATCCGGTGATGAACAGCACTTTCAGGTCTGGGCGCGTCGATGTCAGTTGCTGTGCCAGGGCAATACCGTTCATGGGGCCGGGCAGTCCGATATCCGTGATCAGCAGATCGAAGGTGTCGAGCTTTTTGACCTGCTCAAGCGCCGACAGGCAATCCGCCGCTTGATGAACTTCATAGCCTTGCTCGATGAGCAGTTCAGCGGCAATTTCACGCACGCCGGTCTCGTCATCGACAATCAGGATCACTTCCCCCTGGCCGGCCTTTTCAGGTATGGCCGCATCGTGCAGGTCAGTGCGTTTCTCGACGCCTCGCTGGTCTTGCGGAAAGTACATATTGACCGTAGTGCCCTGGCCCATGACGCTTTGAATACGCACCTGCCCGCCAGACTGTCGGGTAAATCCATAAATCATCGACAGCCCCAGGCCTGTGCCCTGGCCGAGTTTTTTGGTGGTGAAGAATGGATCGAACGCCCGGCGCAGCACTTCCTCGTTCATCCCGCAGCCGGTGTCGGCGACCGAGATCAGCAGGTAGGGGACGCGCTGCAGATCCTCTGCGCGTGCCAGTTCTTCGTCCGGCTCGATACGCTGCGTGCTGAGGGTCAGCGTGCCACCCTTCGGCATCGCGTCGCGGGCGTTGATGGACAGGTTGAGCAGTGCGTTTTCCAATTGGTTGAGATCGCAGTTGATACGCCCTTCATTGCACAACCGACACACGACCTGAATCTTCGGCCCCATGGTGCGAACGATCATGTCCTCCATGCTGGCGACCACCGCGCTGGGATCGAGCACCTGAGGCTCCAGCGGTTGCAGGCGTGAAAAAGCGAGCAGTCGGGCTGTCAGGGCGGCGGCGCGTTTGACCGCTGACAGCGCCAATGCGTGGTACTTGCCGACCTCGGCAAAACGCCCGCTGTCCATACGCAGCTGCATCAACTCAAGGCTGGCAGACACGCTGCCCAGCAAGTTGTTGAAGTCGTGGGCGATACCGCCGGTGAGTTGACCGACGGCCTCCATTTTCTGGCTCTGTCGCAGTTTTGCCTCGGCCGCCTCGCGCTCACGCTGCTCCTGCTGCAGTTGCTGAGTTCGCTCGGCGATACGCTCTTCCAGCCGGTCATTCCACTGGCGCAGCACCGATTCCAGACGAACCCGCTCGTTGACGTCCTCTATCGTGCCGTACCATTGGCGGCACAAACCCGCTTCGTCCAGATCAGGGAACGCCCTGACCCGATACCACTGATATTCGCCTTGGGTTTTGCGCAGTCTTGCCTGAACATCGAAGGGTTGCAGCGTTGCGACCGACTGCTGCCAGTGCTGGATGATCATGGGCATGTCGTCAGGGTGTGCAGCCTGGCGCCACCCCTGGCCAGGTGTTCGTTCACGCAGCACACCGGAAAAGTCCGACCAGCGATGGTCCAGTGAGGTGATGGTGCCGTCGACATCCGCCGTCCATGGAATCTGCGGATTCAACTGCACGGCAATGCGATATTGCCGTTCACTTTCACGCAGTCGCGCTTCGGCGGCCTTGAGCGCGTCGGTGATTCTGAACCGCTCGAAGCAGCCGGCAATCAGATTGGCATAGCTGCGCAGAAAATCGACATCGCTGTCACTGAAGGCCCGCGACACGCGGCTGTCGACCTGGAAGATACCGATCGGCCGCTGGTCGTGCGGCGCGTAGACAATGACATTGACGAACGCCTTGACCTGGTTGTCAGTCTGGAAGGAGTGCAGACGAAATCGGTTGTCTTGCAGTGCATCGGTCGAGATGACGGGCTGGTTCGTGCTCAGCGAATACCACTCAGGGCTGCCTTTTGTCAGCGGCACTTTCAGCTTACCGACAATTCCCGGCGTCCAGCCGACACCGTTGCGAACCCAGAACTCGCGTTGGTCGGGTGTGATCTGGACGAACTTGGCCAGATGGGTACCCAGCGCTTCGCCGACCTTGGCACACGCAGAATCGATAATCACATCCAGGTCCGGGCTGATCAATGCCAACTCACCGAACTCAGCCAGCACCCGGCGCTGGCGCAGCAGTGCCTGTCCCCGTTCGAATCTGTTCATAGGCGTCTGGTGCGGCCGACCTCTGAACGGCTCTCTGCGCGGTGATGAAAAATCCCCGATGATCCGGTTCGAACGCTCTTCATGGTCGGGCGTGTCAGTGAGCAAGCATATTGTGGTGAATGCTGAACATGATCCACAGCGTCAGGCCGACCAGCAGGACGATGATGACCGCCGAGAAGATCAGGGCCCTCAGGTTCCAGCGCTGCTCGACGGCGGTGTCCAGATGGAGAAAGAATTTCAGGTGCACGACGACCTGAATCATGCCCGTCAGAACCACCAGCCATACCGTCGTTATGCGCGGCAGTGCAGGGTACATGGCCAGCGAGAATGGAATCAGCGTCAACACCACCGAGAGAATGAAACCGACCAGGTACGAACGGTTGTTGCCAAGGCTGGTGCCGGCGGTGCTGCGAACGGGGCTTTGGGTGTACATGTCAGAGCACTCCGAGGATGTAGACGACGGTGAACACGCAGATCCAGACCACGTCGAGAAAATGCCAGAACAGACTCAGACAACTGAGGCGTGTGGCGTTGGTGGTCGTCAGGCCGCGAAAGTAGACTTGACCGATCAGCACCGCCATCCACACCAGCCCCGTCAGAACATGAGCGCCGTGGGTGCCGACCAGGGTGAAGAAAGCCGTGAGAAACGCGCTACGGTCAGGGCCGTGACCCTGCTCGATCAGGTGATGGAATTCGTTGATTTCCATCGCGATGAACCCCAGCCCCAACACGAACGTCAGCCCCAGCCAGCGCAGAACACTGGAGGTGTCATCCCGGTTCATCGCGAGCATGGCGTAGCCGTAAGTGATGCTGCTGAACAACAGCAACATGGTTTCGGTGAGCACATACGGCAACTCGAAAATATCGACCGTGGACGGCCCGCCCGCGACGCTGTCACGCAGGACCGCATAGCCTGCAAACAGCGTCGCAAACAGGATGCAGTCGGTCATCAAGTAGATCCAGAACCCGAAAACGGTCAGCGATCCCGAATCTTCGTGTCCCTGCTCGTGGCTGTGGGCAATGTCCTTTTCGATCACGATGTTCGACATGATCAGGCCTCCTCCAGCTCTTTCAGGCGTGCCTGTTCGATCTCGGCCACCTCGCGTGCGGGAATGAAGTAATCGATGTCATCGTCGTTACTGCGCACGATCAGCGTGACCACCGACGCCAATAACCCGAACGCCGCCAGCCACCAGATATGCCAGATCAGCGCGAAGCTGCAGATCAGCGCAAAGACGCTGATGATCAGACCGGCGGAGGTGTTGCGCGGCATGTGGATGGCCCGGTAATCGGTATGGCTGAGCGTGCTGACACCGCGCTCTTTCATGCCCCAGTAGGCATCCAGGTCATCGACCCTGGGCTGTTCGGCGAAGTTGTAGACCGGAGGCGGGGAGGCCGTTGCCCATTCCAGGGTCCTTGCGTCCCACGGATCGCCGGTGGTGTCGCGGGTTTTGTGGCGATTGCGGATGCTGACGAACAACTGCAGCAACTGCCCGGCCACACCGCACAGGATGATCGCCACGCCGATCAGTTCTAGCATCAGCCAGGGTGCCCATTCCGGGTTGTTGAAATGGTTGAGGCGTCGGGTCATGCCCATGAAGCCCAACACGTAGGACGGCATGAAGGCGAAATAGAAGCCGACGATCCAGCACCAGAAAGAGATGCGTCCAAGCCGGTCGTTGAGTTTGAATCCGAATGCCTTGGGGAACCAGTAGGTGAGCCCGGCCATGTAACCGAATACCGCGCCACCGATGATCACGTTATGAAAGTGGGCGACCAGAAACAGGCTGTTGTGCAATAGAAAATCGGCACCGGGCACCGACAGCAACACGCCGGTCATGCCGCCAATGCTGAAGGTCACGATGAAGCCGATGGTCCAGAGCATTGGCGTCTCGAAGCGCACCCGGCCGTGATACATCGTGAACAGCCAGGTGAATATCTTCACCCCCGTCGGCACGGCAATGATCATGGTCATGATGCCGAAGAATGCGTTGACGTTGGCACCTGCGCCCATGGTGAAAAAGTGATGCAGCCAGACGATGAACGACAGCACAGTGATCACGATGGTGGCCCAGACCAGCGACTTGTAGCCGAACAGGCGTTTGCTGCTGAAGGTGGCGGCGATTTCCGAAAAGATGCCGAACGCGGGCAGGATCAGGATATACACCTCCGGGTGCCCCCACGCCCAGATCAGGTTCACATACATCATTGGGTTGCCGCCCGCTTCGCTGGTGAAAAAGTGCATGCCCAGGTAGCGGTCCAGAGTGAGCATGAACAGCGTTGCGGTGAGGATCGGAAAGGCAGCGAGAATCAGGATCGAGGTGCACAGCGAGGTCCAGGTGAACACCGGCATCTTGAACAGCGTCATGCCCTGGGTGCGCATCTTGAGAATGGTCACGAAGAAATTGAGCCCGGTCAGCAGCGTCCCGATGCCGGACACTTGCAATGACCAGATGTAATAGTCGACCCCGACGCCCGGACTGTAGCCCAGTTCCGAAAGCGGCGGGTACGCCACCCAGCCGGTGCGCGCGAACTCGCCGACGCCCAGCGATATGTTCACCAGAGCCGCGCCCACCACGAACAGCCAGAAGCTCAGCGCGTTGAGAAACGGGTAGGCGACATCACGTGCGCCGATCTGCAGCGGCACCACGATGTTCATCAGACCGACCATGAACGGCATTGCCATGAAGAAAATCATGATCACGCCGTGGGCGGTGAATATCTGGTCATAGTGCTCCGGCGGCAGATAGCCGGGGCCGCCGTCGGCCGCCATGGCCTGCTGGGTGCGCATCATGATGGCGTCGGAAAATCCGCGTAGCAGCATCACCAGTGCGACGATGATGTACATGCAGCCGATCTTCTTGTGATCCACCGACGTAAACCACTCGCGCCACAGATAACCCCACTGGCCTTTCCAGGTGATCGAGCCGACCATGCCGATGGCGATCAGAGCGACGACCCCCAGCGTGTACATGATGATGGGTTCGTGCAGCGGGATGGCATCCCAGGACAGTTTTCCGAACATCTCAGCGCTCCTTCGTCAGCGTATTCCGGTCATCGGCGTCTTCGGCAGCTACAGGCTCCGGTCCGGTCCGTCCGGCCTTGTTCATGCCCTCATACTTGTCGACGATGGTCTTGAACAACCGCTGGTCCACCGTGGAGTAGTAGGTGATGTCGTAGCCGTGGGTCGGTATGGCCAGGGTCTTGTAGGAAGATTGATCGAGCGTTCGGGAAATGCCTCTGACCTTGTCCACCCAGGCTTCGAAGTCGGCGGGTGTCGTGGCGAGGGTGCTGAAATGCATATCGGAAAAGCCCGGCCCGCTGTAGTTGGCGGAAAAGCCCCGGTACTGACCCGGTTCGTTGGCGATCAAATGCAGTTTGGTCTGCATTCCGGCCATGGCGTAGATCTGTCCACCCAGCGCGGGAATGAAGAACGAATTCATGGCCGCGTCCGAGGTGACCGTGAAGCTGACCGGCGTATGCACCGGCATGGCCAGCTCATTCACCGTGGCGATGCCCAGATCCGGGTAGATGAACAGCCACTTCCAGTCCATGGCGACGACCTGGACATTGAGCGGCGGGTTGTCGGATTCGATCGGGCGATACGGATCGAGCTTGTGCGTCGTAACCCAAGTGACCCAGCCCAGAATGATAATGATGATCAGCGGAACGCCCCAGACGACGGCCTCGATCTTGTGCGAGCTGGCCCATCGCGGCGAGTATCTGGCTTTCTTGTTGGTCGCCCGGTACCGGTAGGCAAACAGGAAGGTCATGACAATCACTGGAATGACCACGATGAGCATCAAGGCAGTCGACAGAATAATGAGATTGCGCTGCTCGAGGGCTATCTGGCCTCTGGGATTGAACACTACCCAGTTGCAGCCGGACAGCGTCAGGGCGACGAACAGCGCCAGCAGACAAGACTTGATCGTTCGCATTGACGCTCTACCTCACGCAAGGGTTGAACGGGGAGTGCAACACGTTTTCGTGGTCTGAACGTTGCAAAGCCTGCGATGGAGACTGGCACGCTTTTAAGTGTTACTTGCACATGCTGTTTCACTGTCGTGACGGCTGAACGCAGAACTCATCGGCTGTCAGGAGCGCCTGTTTTCCGGTTCTACTGAATGATCACCATATTCCCAGTAGTCATTCGTGGGTGACTGTTTCTGTCGTTCAGGGCGTTTTTCTTTATACGTATCATTGCCCGCGTCGTCCGAAGTTCGCTCATATACATGGCCTGTCTTGTCGGCAGGGGTATAGTGAGCGCAGGACTGTTTACAAGGCTGGTCAATCGTCGACATTTTGCACCTCTTCTCGGCAGGTTAGATGCACCGTTTATCACTTTCTCGTTAAACCGACGTCTGAACTGGCTTGTGCGTTTGAAGTGCGGGATAGGCATTGGTTTTAGGCAAGCGCTGAAAACAGGATAAACGGTATTACAAGCGAAACGGCGCGTGACCTTTTGTCGCTTCATGCGTAAAGGATGGGCGACACACCATATGCTTTATGAGTGTTTCAGAGTCTTCCTGGGATGGATTCATCGTGGTGTTTTCTGGAGGGTTATATGTTTAACAAGAATAAGACCTCACCTGCAAAGTCTGAAAGTCTGGTGACCGAGAAGTCTTATGATCGACATCTTGAAAACGGTTGCACGGCTAATGTCTGCGCCCGCCAGCTGCCGGAGGGCACGATCGAACTGGTCGTCTGCGTCATGGGAGAGGATGGGCATACGGTGGCCAGGCGCACGACGAAACTGCCGGGTGCCGAATGGACCGTGCCCGATGCCATGAAGCGTGGTATCGATCAGGCGGAGCGCATCGCCGGGGGCGAATCCGGACGCCTGCGCGTGGCGGACCGTGCGGACCGCGAGGATGACGACGATGACGACGCGCCTGAGGTCAGGCCGGGCGTGACCCGGTCATGGCCCGATCAGGAGTAGATGCCATGGATGACGAATTCGCCTTGTAATCGAACGGGCTCGATGGCGTGAATGATGCCTGTGGCCAGCGCCTGTGCAGGGTCGAGGATACGTGGGGCAGCGGTCAGGTACTTTTCGGTCTCCAGCGCTTCGTCGGCCTGGTGAGTACGTTCCGCTACGATGCGCGAATAGAGTTGCAGGTCGTAGTCCAGACTCATCGCGTATTCAGACATGCGTGAATGGTCCACCGAGCCGTGCAGATGCCAGTGGAACGGGTGAAACAGGAACTTGCTGTGCAGGCACGCCGTGCGGTGCTGTCCTGCCAGAAAGACAATGTTGCCCATTGACTCCACTGTGCCCAGGTTATGCGTATGGACAGGGATGGGCAGCGCCACGAGAAAGTTGTAGAGCGTGAAACCATAACTGCATTCACCGCCCATGGTGGCGATGTTGAGGGTCAGTTCCGAGGCCTCGCGCTGAATGGCCAGCGACGTCTTTTCAATGAGCTGTCCGCAGGTCGAGGCGTTGATCGGGCCGGTGAAATTGATGATGTGCAAAGTCATGTGCGCATCCTTGGACGTGGTAAAAACGCAAGCTCAGTACGTTATGTCGGCACCCAAGGCACCGTCGAACTATCAGGCTGCGCTATTGCTACCGATCTCACAGACATACAAGTGCGGGGGAGCGTTCGTCTCCCCCGCAAGGCGATTGAACAACGTGTGACGTGCTGAATGTCGTCCATGTCGGACGCCATGCATTCAACCGGTATGCGTCATTCTATCTATTCCGAGGATTGGCGGCCGCCACCATGGCTCTTTTGTCCACCTTTGCGACCGGCTTCCGACGCTTTTTCCCGGTCATTGGCAAAGTTGCCACCTGAGGACTGGCCTCCCTTCTTGCCAGCTTCCGACGCTTTTTCCCGATCGTTTGCAAAGTTGCCCGGGTTCTTGTTACCTGTGGTCATGATGGCTCTCCAGTATCAAATAAGATTCTTGAGGTTGTGTGTCCATTTTTTGAGTAAGGACACTTCTTCGGATTGGTGTAATGCCTGAAATGTTTTTGCTATTTTTTATCGGCTGATCAATGGCGGTAGTTGTAAAAGTTTTGTACAGAAAGTCACTTGTTTCTTCCTGGGTTGTACAGTTTTGGTCACATCTGGAACAGGCTGGAAATGCAATGATTCGTTTATTGTTAGTTGCGAGTATCCGGACCGAACGCTGTTGGACACCTCTGTCTCATCGGTGATTGATCGAGCCCCTTGATCCATGTCACGGGTTTGCTTCAGGCACCGATGAAAAATAGTGCGGGGTCCTATGATCCGGCTGGCTCTGTTACGCGTATGCAGGGCTTCGCTTTTTTCCACACGCTGTTTTTGTCAGGTCCGGGGGACTCATGGATCCGCGTCTCGCAGGGCTTTCCTTCCTGCTTACCCTTGCATGGACCGGTACGGTGGTTTTGGTCATGTGGTTTTTTTCCTGAGGCACGGCGCCTGCTTCCAGATTATCGGTAGTGGCGAACTAATGGCTCGTGGCGCAATCTGTATCAGCAATCAGGCACCTGTACGCAACGCCTTTTCCTCGGCAGAGCCCCGAAGCGCTATCGAACGGATTGAGAAATACGATTACCCATGGATGCCTTCCGGCGGCAATGTCTCACGCGGCGAAGACCGTTTGCCTGTTCTGCTGACACCCATACGCAGCACCCTTTTGATAACTGTTTGACTCTCAGAGCATTTTTCCATGTCGACCACAACTGTAAGTACCCCTAAGGACATGACCGGGGTGCAGTTGGACCTCCACTCGCTGATGACGGCCATTGATCGGTCGCAAGCGATGATCGAATTCGATCTCGAAGGCAATATCTTGCGGGCCAACACCAACTTTCTCGATTGTGTCGGGTATCGACTCGATGAAATCCAGGGTCGGCATCACCGCATTTTCTGCACGCCCGACTACGCGTCCAGCGTCGAATACGCGACCTTCTGGGAAAAGTTGGGTAAGGGTACGTTCGACGAGGGTCAGTACAAACGACTGGGCAAGGGCGGCAAGGAAATCTGGCTGCAGGCGACCTACAATCCGGTGCTGGACGAGCTCGGCAACCCGGTCAAGATTGTAAAGTTCGCGACTGACGTCACTCATCAGTGCAAGACCCATGCCGAATACGAAGGCAAGGTTGCCGCCATCGAGCGTTCGCAGGGTGTCATCGAGTTCGACCTGAACGGCCGGGTGCTCCACGCCAACGAAAACTTCCTGTCGATTCTGGGTTACCGCCTCGACGAAGTGCAGGGCCAGCACCATCGTATGTTCTGCGATGACGAATACCTCAACAGCCCGGCCTATCGGGCGTTCTGGGCGAAGCTGGAGCGGGGGGAATACGATTCCGGCGAATACAAGCGGTTGGGCAAGAATGGGCGCGAGCTGTGGATCAGCGCGACCTACAACCCGATCTTCGACCCCGAAGGCCGTCCTTACAAGATCGTCAAGTTCGCCAACGATGTGACGGAAAGCCGTGCGCGTCAGGCCGAACAGGCAGGCAAGGTGACCGCCATCGAGCGTTCCCAGGCAGTGATTGAGTTCGACCTGACCGGCAAGGTGCTGACGGCCAACCGTAACTTTCTGAATGTATTTGGCTACGATCTGAACGAAGTAGTGGGCGAGCATCACCGCATGTTCTGCTCCGAAGAGTTCGTCAGCAGCCTGGCTTACCGTGAGCTGTGGGAGAAACTTGGCCGTGGCGAATATGACGCCAACGAATACAAACGTCGGCGCAAGGACGGCAAGGAGATCTGGATTCAAGCCACCTACAATCCGATTTTCGATGCCCAGGGCAAAGCCTACAAGATCGTCAAGTTCGCGCTCGACGTGACCGATGCCAAAGAAAGCAGTGTCGAGGACAAGGGCAAGGTCACCGCCATCGATCGCGCCCAGGCGGTCATCGAATTCGACATGGCCGGCAATATCCTCACTGCAAACCCTAACTTTCTCAAAGCGATGGGTTACGGCATGCAGGAGATCAAGGGCCAGCACCACCGGATCTTCTGTGAAGAGGAATACGTGCGCAGCACGCCATACCGTGAGTTCTGGCATGGGCTGGGGCAGGGCGAGTTCTTCTCGGGACGCTTCATGCGTCTGAGCAAATATGGCCAGCACGTCTGGATTCAGGCAACGTACAACCCGATCTTCGACCATGAAGGCAAACCGTTCAAAGTGGTGAAGTTCGCCACCGACATTACCCGTCAGGTCGAAATCGAACAGGCCATCGAGGCCAAGACCGTAGCGATGGGTGAATCGGTCAAGGCGCTCATGAACGCGATTGCCTATGTGGCCCAGAGCACGGACACGGCCACCGGGCTGGCACGTCTGACCCGCGACCAGGCCAGCCGTGGGTCACAGACGCTGGGCAAAGCGTCCGAAGCGATGGACATGATCGCCAAATCGGCGGAAGGCATCCAGGACATCGTTCAGGTGATCAGTGAGATCGCCAGTCAAACAAACATGCTGGCGTTCAACGCAGCCATCGAAGCGGCACGCGCCGGTGAACATGGCCTGGGCTTCTCCGTGGTGGCGGACGAGGTGCGCAAGCTGGCCGAGAAATCGTCCCGCGCCACCAAGGAAATCAACAAACTGATTCTGGAAACGGTCAGCCGGATCGAGTCGGGCAACGAGATTTCCCGCAGCGCCGGCGAGGCATTCGAGCACATCGTCGAAGGCGTTATGCAAACCACTCAGGCCATTGACGGTATCAACACTGCCACCGAGAAGCAGCGTGTGTCTGCCCAGGAGGTCGAATCGCTGATCATCGAACTCCACAAGACCAATTCGAACAGCAACACCGAGGGGCTGGACAAGGTGTCCGTCGGACAATCTGCATGAGCGGTATGAATGCCTACGGGGTGGTGCAGATCAACGGCACCTACCTGGCGGTCATCGCCGACGCGCTGATGGAAGCGGTGCACTGGCCGACCGACCTTCAGGCGCACCCGCTGACGCGCGGCGTGCTGCTGGGCGTCTTCACGTTGCGTGGCAAACCGGTGCCGTTGGTGGATCTGCGCAGTCAATTGGCCGAAGGTGCCAACAGCTCGGCACCGACACCGCTGGTGGCGATTCTGAAGTTCAGCGGCGGTTATCTGGGGCTGGCAATCGATGCCGTGTGCGACATTCTCAAGGCTCGCGAATCGCAGTTCTGCGCCATCGGCCAGGGCGGAGCCAGCGGTGGACTGCTGCCTGAACTGCTGTTGAACACCGAAGAGTCGCGCATGATCTACAAGCTGGACCTGGCAGTGCTGGCCGGTTTGCCGGGGGTGATGTTTGCCGCCGATCAGCATGCGCAATTGCTCAAGGAAGAAGCCCAGGCCGCCAAGCATCGCCTGCTTCATTACCTGGTGTTCGAATGCGACGGGCGCCATTTCTGTATCGATGCGAGTGTGGTCACCGAACTGGTTGACGAGCCCGACATCAGCGCGTCGGATTTCGGCAGCGATTGCTGTTTCGGCGTGACGTCGGTGCGCGGCACCCAAGTTCCGGCGTTGAACCTTTCCGAGGTGCTGGGGCTGGATCACCAGCGTCAAACCACAAAACCGCAGCTGTTAATGCTGACGGCACCGGACGGGCGGGTCTGCGGGTTTGGCTATGACCGGATGGTGGCGATCCATCGTCAGGACCCGGACAGTCTATTGGCGGTGCCTGGCTATGGCCTGCCGCACCCTGAGCTGTTTGCAGGCGTGATGAATCTGCAGGAGGGCGAGCAGGCCTTGTTGCTTGACCACCCGCAATTGCTGCAGCGCCCTGAAGTCACGAGTTACACCAAGGTCTACCAGAATGATGTGCAGCCCGCACAGGCCTCGCACGATGTGACCAAGGCCATGTTGCGCCACGCCTGTCTGCTCTTCGATGCGCCGACCCGTTTTGTAGCGCCGTTGAGCCAGATCGTCGAGATTCTCGCCATGCCACGGCAGTTGATTGGTTTGTCCCAGCCTTCCACGCATTTGTTGGGTCAGTTCAATCTGCGCGGCGAGCAGGTGCCGTTGATCTGCCTGAGCAGCCTGCTGGGAGAGGACTCGCCCGAGCGCACCGAGGCGTCGCGGGTACTGATCGTGCGCGGCGAGCGGCTGTGCTTCGGCTTTGCGGTCAGCCGGGTGGATTCTATCGACGCTTTCAATCAATTCGATCCAGCGATGCTCGAGCAGGGGTGGCAGACCAATCTGGGCAAGGAGATTTCGGTCAATGATCGGGCGCGCTCACTGGTCAGTGTCGGCAGCCCTGAACGCAGTTGCCGTTTGACCCTGCTGGACCTGCAGGGTGTGGCCAGGCAACTGGAACACGGCGTGCAGCAACGCGCAGTGGCTTGATGCGAGGGCGAATCAATCTGAACCGAATGCTGCGCGCGTGGCCTTACGTTGACAGCCACGAGTGGAGCATCTGACGATGACCGACAAGAAAGACGAAAAGAAACCGGAACCTCGCGACGACGTGCCTGCGCACTCGACGCCCGAGGAAAAGGAGCGGCTCAAGGACTTCAATAAGGACGGCATTCCGCCTGGTGTCTGTTGAAACCTGTCTTCACAAAAACGCCCGGCCTTACACAGGCCGGGCGTTTTCGTTACGCGGCGTCTGACGATCACTCACCCGCCGCGAAATCCTGCAGAACACTGCCTTCCATCCGATAGCGCACCCACTCATCCTGAGGCGTTGCGCCGATGGCTTCGTAGAACTTGATAGCGGGCTCGTTCCAATCCAGCACGCTCCATTCCAGACGGCCACAGTCGTTGGCCACTGCTTCGCGGGCAATGTGTCGCAGCAACGTGCGTCCGGCACCGACGCTGCGTTGTTCCGGTGTGATGTACAGGTCTTCCAGATACACGCTATTGCGACCGAGCCAGGTCGAGTAACTGTAGAAATACACCGCGTACCCGATGGGCGTGTCGTCGCACAGGCACATCAGCGCCTTTGCGGGTGCGTTATCGGCAAACAGTGAACGCTGAATGTCCTCTTTGCTTGCCTTGACCTCATGCCCGGCACGTTCGTAGATCGCAAGTTCGGTGATGAACGCCAGAATCTGACTGGCGTCGGCGGCAGTGGCGGGGCGAATGACGAGCGACACAAAGACTCTCCTTGACGGCTGTGAAAGATGGCGCGGCATGATAGCCGCATCGTCCTGCGAGCCGGTAGTCAGGCGTCGCGCAGCAGGTCGTTGGCGTTGAGCAATTGCCAGGCGATGTGCGGGTTGGCTTCCAGCGCCCGCCTGATGGCGGCTGGAATGGACTGGCGAGTCTTGCGGCAGACCCCGACCTTCTGCTCCACGAGAATATTGATGCCGCGCATGGTGCGTACTTCGTTGAAGCCCGGCATGACGTCTACACGCACGCCCAGTTGCACTTCGATCTTGTGCAGTACGTGTTCCAGATCGTTCAGGCTGGTGATGGCCTCGAGTCGCTCAAGCAGGCGTTTCTCCTGATCGCGGGTCAGCAGCAGAATCCGCCGGTCGGCATCAGGCGCGTCGAGCCGCTCCCGCTCGCAATCGCAGACGCCGGGTGGGCAAGGGTTTCGGGTGGGAAGCGATGCATTCATGGGGCGCAGCATAGCCATTGTGCGAGGCGTCTGACCATAGGTGCGTCAGGCCTTTTATCCTGACGCTGGCTCCTGAAACAATTAAGTGAACGACCGATGGGACACAGGGCGTCCGGTCTTGATGTGATCAGGGCATTCCAGGCTGCACGCACCACTCAAATCATCGACACCCGCAAGAATGTTCGAGACGTCCATCCGTGATTCTGCGAAAGTTGCTGCCCCATAATCGGTCATGCGGTTGTTCATGTTTCGTTCTTCATCTGCTTATCAGGCGTTCAGTCAGGGCGCCATTGCGGTCATGCCGCTGTCGTTGGCCTGCGCGCCGTGGGGCCTGCTGGCCGGGTCTCTGGCGCTGGAAGCCAATCTCACGCCGCTGGAAAGTCAGGGGCTGTCAGTTATCGTCTTTGCGGGAGCCGCACAACTCGTCGCTATCGGCATGCTGAAAAGCGGGGCAGGGATCGGCTCGATTCTGCTGACGACGCTGCTCTTGACCTCACAGCATCTGCTCTACGGTCTGCACATGCGCCCGACGCTTTCACGTCTGCCGTTGCGCTGGCGGATGAGCCTGGGTTTTCTGCTGACCGACGAATTCTTCGCCCTCAACAGCCAGCACGGAGGCGCATCGTTCAACCGCTGGTTCGCGCTCGGCGTCGGGCTCACGTTCTACCTGATCTGGAACCTCTTTACCTTTCTGGGCATCGTGCTGGGTAACAGCTTTCCGGGGCTGGAACATCTGGGGCTGGAGTTCTCGATCATCGCCACCTTCATCGCCCTGGTCACACCGCTGGTGCGTAATCTGCCGGTGGTGGTGTGCGTCGCCGTTTCGCTGTTCTGTTCGGTGCTGTTCAGCTACTGGCACTGGAGTGCGGCGCTGGTGCTGGCCGGAATTGCAGGCATGACCGCAGGTTTCGTCGTCAAACGTGCGCTGGGGCAGGAGGCATCATGATCTTTGTGGTCATTATCGGAATGGGACTGGCGGTGTTTTTCAATCGCTACGTGTTTCTGGAGCCGCGCCTGCCGTTCACGCTGGGGCGCAACGCACGGGATTTTCTCGGCTTCGCCGTACCTGGCATGTTGACCGCGATTTGTGGGCCGATCATCTTTCTGCCTGAACACCGGCTGGAACTGAGTCTGACCAATCCCTACTTGCTGGGCGCACTGTGCACCGTTGTTCTGATGCTCTGGACCAGGCGGGTTCTGACCAGTGTGATGCTGGGTATGGGCTGTTTTTATGGGTTTCGCTGGCTTTTTCCGGTCTAGCGGCACTGGCAGGTCCGGTAGCGGTGGCCTGCCAGTGGTGAAACGCAATTAGGCTCTGTACGAAAAGTGGCTGCGCTCGGTGATGCTGCGTTAAAAACAGGCTCGTGCGCGAGTCCGATCGGAATGCTCATTTACAACACGTAGACTCCGCTTCCTCGCCTGTTTTTGCCTTGCCTGACCTTCGCTCGCCGACTTTTCGTACAAAACCTAGCGACTGATCAGATCAGTTCGGCCACTTCATCTCGCCTTTGATCACTTTGGCACTCAGCTCCAGCGAACTCGGCTCGGCCAGTTGTGGCCAGGCTTTTTTCATGGCGTCGATCAATGCCGCGGCGTCCTTGGCCTTGGCAGCGTGCTCGTCGAAGGATTTGAGGTAGTCGGCGGTGAACGTGACAGCCTTGGTTCCTTCAGGCACCTTGCCCAGATAGTGGCCCGGAATGACGGTGGCCGGCTTCAAGGCTTCGATGCCCTTGAGGGTGGCAAGCCAGTCCTGACGGGATGTCGGCGTCTGGGTGTCGGCGATCCAGACGTGAATGCCGCTGGATACGACAACACCGCCTACAACGGCCTTGAGCGACGGAATCCAGACGTAGCTGCGTTGCGGCGCCGAGCCTTGCAGCCCTTTGATTTCCAGCGGCTGGCCTTCCAGCGTCAGGTGATCGCCCTTGAGTACTTCAGGCAGGACCAGTCTGGCTGGAGCGTTGTCCTTGAGGATCGGGCCCCAGTAGGCGAGCTTGCCCTGCATCGATGCCTTGATGGCTTTCACGGTGGGTTCGCTGGCGACGATCTTCGCCTCAGGGAACGCCGCCTGGATCACGTCCAGACCAAAGTAGTAATCCGGGTCGCTGTGGCTGATGTAGACAGTGGTGAGTTTCTTGCCGCTGGCCTTGATCTTCTGCACCAGCGCTTCGGCGTCGTTACGCTGGAACTGGGCGTCGATCAGCACCGCGTCATGCTGGCCGGTGATCAGTTCGGAGGAGACCGGGAAGATGGCTTTTTCGGCTGGGTTATAGACGTCGATCTTCAGCGGATCGGCGGCCTGAGCGGCCAGTGGAAAAAGAGTGGCGAAGGAGAGGGCGAACAGGGCACTGCGCAACATGGTAACAACCTTTTCGAGTGGCAGACGGGAAGTGGTCTTATCTTAGGTTGCTTGAAGTGAAACAAAAGCCTCAAAATTGGCAACTATTGGTTGCCTGGATCGGACGAATTATGGATCGCATCATGGCGGCGCGGGTGTTTATTGCCATTAACGAGCGTGGCAGTCTGATCGCTGCCGCAGAGTCGCTGGACATGTCCCGGGCCATGGTCACGCGCTATCTGGCGCAAATGGAAACCTGGGCCGGAGCACGCCTGCTGCATCGCACCACCCGCAAACTGGGTCTGACGGCACCTGGCCAAGTGACGCTGGCACGCTGTCAGCAACTTCTGGAGCTGGCCGACGCCATGCCGCTGGCGGCCGATACGCAGGTGGACGAGCCGCGCGGGATGGTGCGCATCGCCTGTTCCCAGTCGCTGGCGCAGGCGGTGCTGGCACCGGCAGTGACGGCCTACCTGCAGCGCTATCCCGGCACGTCTGTGGACCTGTTGATCGGCAATCAGGCGGTGGATCTGGTGAGCGAACGGATCGATCTGGCGATCCGCATCACCAATCAGTTGGACCCCAATCTCATTGCACGCCCGCTGGGAACCTGCGATTCGGTCATGTGTGCGTCGCCCGCTTATCTGGCGGTCCGCGGCACACCCCAGCGGCCACAGGAGTTGAGCGGCCACAATTGCCTGACCTATTCCTACTTTGGAAAGAGCCTTTGGGAGTTCGTGCATGCCGGACAGCCGTTGAGTGTGCCCCTGGGCGGGAACCTCAGCGCCAATGATTCGGTGGTGCTGCTCGAGGCCGCAGTGGCAGGTGCAGGGGTCACCTTGCAGCCGGTTTACTCGGCAGCGCCATTGCTGGCCAGTGGGCAACTCGTCGCGCTGATGCCTGACTACCAGCCCCGCACGCTGGGCATGCACGGCATCTATACCTCGCGCCAGCACCAGTCGGCGACCTTGCGCACCCTGCTGGATTTTCTGGCGGAATGGTTCGGGGAGGACGTCTTATTGCGGGGGTAGAGGCATAGGTTGCGTGATACGCAGGCCGTCTGTATCAATCACCTGACTGCTGATGAAACGCTGAAATCTGCTTCTGCCCGGAGAGCGTGGGAGCTCTCGGGGGTTAAGACGTCAGCGACGGGCTGCGTAGCGGCCCTTGAGTGGATCTGATACGCCGAAGGCTGCCGGTTCCTGGCAGATCGCCGGCACGCCGCCTCCTGGTTGAAGACGGCGGGGCCTCCCACAAAAACACGTTTCCTGGCAGGTCACGCGTTGCGCGTTGACGGAGGCTTTTCCAAGGTCTTTACCATCACGTCTTGAACTTGCGCACCAGTGCATCCAGCTCGTTGGACAGCGACGCCAGGCTGCTGGAGTCGACACGGGCCGAGTCGGACAGGGTGGCGATCAGTTGCGCATCGCCATGGATCTGGCTGATGTGTCGGTTGATGTCCTCGGCCACCTGATGCTGCTCTTCGGCGGCGGTCGCGATCTGGGTGTTCATGTCGCGGATCACGTCCACCGACTCGCGGATCTGGCCGAAGCTGCTGCGTGCCTGCCCGATCTTGGTCACCGACTGTTGCGACACATCCAGGCTCGCGTTCATCTGCTGTGCCACGGACTTGGTACGTTTGGCCAGGTTGCCCAACAGCGTGTCGATCTCCGCAGTTGAGTCCGCTGTACGCTTGGCCAGCGCGCGGACTTCGTCGGCCACCACGGCGAATCCGCGACCCTGTTCACCGGCACGCGCCGCTTCGATGGCTGCGTTGAGCGCCAGCAGGTTGGTCTGCTCGGCAATCGAACGAATGGTGGCCAGAATCGATTGAATGTCGATGCTGTCCTTTTCCAGTTGCGTCACATCCTTGGCCGAGCGGGCGATCTCTTCGCTCAATTGATCGACGCTGCGTACCGCGTCGTCGATCTGGCGCTGACCTTCACGGGCCTGCTGTTGACCGCTGTCGGCAGAGTCAGCCGCCTGGCTGCAGGAGCGGGCGACTTCGTTGGAGGTGGCGACCATTTCGTGGAACGCCGTAGACACCATGTCCACCGCTTCACGCTGACGGCCTGCGGCTTCTGCCATGTCGTTGGAGACACGGGTCGAGCTGTGCGACGCCTCTAGAATCTTGTGCGCCGCCTGGCTGATGTGCTGGATCAGGCTGCGGATCGCAGTCAGGAACTTGTTGAACCAGCCCGCCAGTTGCGCGGTTTCGTCGTTGCCGCGCACGGTCAGGTTACGGGTCAGGTCGCCTTCACCGTCAGCGATGCCTTCCAGACCGGTCGAGACGCTGTGAATCGGACGCACGATAACCCTGGCGAAGCTCGCGCCGACAATGGCGAACACCAGTGCGAGCACGGCGGCGATGATACCGATCAGCCAGGTCAGACGCGTGGCCGACGCCATGACTTCTTCCTGCTTGATCAGGCCGATGAAGTTCCAGCCCAACTGCTCGGACGAGTAGACGTTGGCCATGTAGCGCTCGCCGTTGAGCGTAACCTCGACCAGACCACTGTTGGTCTTGGCCAGCTCGGCAAAGCCGTCGCCCAGCTCACCCATCTTCTTGAAGTTGTGTTCCGGCTGCTTGGGATCGACCAGCACCGTGCCGTTCTTTTCCATCAACATCAGATAGCCGCTTTCGCCCAGCTTGATCTGTTTGACGATGTTGGTCAGTTGCTTGAGCGACACGTCGATATTCACCACGCCGCCGGGGTTGCCGAGCTTGTTGGGAATCGCGCGGATGGTGCTGACCAGCACGGCGTCGTCGGCGGCCCAGTAATAGGCGTCGCTGCGTACGGTCTTGCCGACGTTGGCCATCGCCGTCTTGTACCAGGGACGGACGCGAGGGTCGTAGTTGCTCATCCTCGGGTCTTCCGGCGTCATGATGTAGCTGCCGTTGATCAGGCCGTAGGAAACATAGGAATACGCCGGGTGAGCCTTGGCAATGCTGGCGAACAGCTCGGTCGCCTGCCTGTCATTTTCCGACTGCGGCGTCGCAGCGGCGCCCATATAGTTTCTGAAATCGTCGCTGGCACCGGCGATCAGCGGGTGCGCGGCGATGTAGTTGACGTTCTGAGTGATGCCGTCGAAAAACAGCTGCATGGCGTTATCGACCTGACGAATTTCGCGCCCGCTGCCATCCACGAAATTCTGGGTCGCCTCGTCGCGCAGGTTCACGACGACAATCGTTGCCACCACAATGATTGGAAGGCACGCAATGACTGCGAATGCCCAGGTCAATTTCTGTTTGATGTTCATGTGAGCTCCGGAGTGTCCAGTACTACCGTGTGTTGGGCGCTGCATTTGTGTGCAGTCTGTCGAACCATGTCATCACTCGGGAGCGCTGTCTTATGGTCTACCACTAGCAAGTCGGCGTTCCACCGGGATTCTTTAAACGGGATGGCGGTATCAGGCATTTATGTCGTTTCTGGATCATGGGCGATACCCCAGTTCGCTGCTGATGTGTGCGCTGCAGGCCAGCAACAGATCCTGAAACCGTTCCCGCGCGCCGTCCGGGTCCATGATGGCGTCCGGGCCGGACAGGTTGATTGCCGCCGTGACCTTGCCCGCATGGTCCTTGATTGACGTGGCGATGGCGGTCGCATAGTCCGAGCGGTGCAGAACCCAGCCGCGCTCGCGATCCTGCCGTGTCATGGCTTGAAGTTCAGGCAGCGTGCGGGGGGCCGGAGCAGGGTAGTCGTCCAGGCGGATGTGCTGATAGAGCCTGCTCAGCTCTGCGTCGTCCAGTGCCGTCAGCAGCATGCGGCCCATGGCCGTGCAGTGGCAGGCGATGCGGGTGCCGACCGGAACATTTACTGAAAGACGCTGCGCAGCGAAGGCTCGGTAGAGGTACAGGCTGTCGGTCTGCTCACGAATGCTCAGGTGGCAGGACAGCGACGACTGGTCACGCAGCCGGTTCAGGTGCGGCATCGCGACGTCGACAATGTCGCGGCTGGCCAGATAGCTGAAGCCATCGCTGATCACTCGCGCACCCAGTTCGTATTGCGTGCCGTTTTTGTTCAGATAGCCCATGTCGGTCAGGGTGAACAGAATCCGGTAGACCGCAGACGTGCTGACGCCCAGTCGCCCGGCGATTTCGTGCATGCCGAGCGAGCGGGTCTGCGCTGAAAACATGCCCAGCACGCTCAACCCACGGGCCAGGGCGGGGACGATGTAGTCGGTGTCTTTTTCAGTCGTATCAGTCATGGATAGCTTCACCCTGGCTCATGTTCGTTTTCGTCCCCGACGGATGAAACACAGAATGGGTGGGATGTGCACTCAGCCAGCCACCCTCGTTCTGGATCTGCTTTTCGCGCTTGTTGTACAACGACGAACGCAGCGAGTCAGAACGATTTCAGACACTCGCCCCATCAAACTCCGCCATCGCATCCAGCACTGCATCCTTGAAGTACGCCAGCGAAGCGCGGTCGAACAGAATCTGAAAACACGGCACCGACTGCGCACCGACATTCACCACGATCACGTTGATGCGCGCCGCCGAGGTCTGGGCCACCGCCCCGGGCGGGAACGCATGCACACGCAGGTCCACGCCGCACAGCTTGGCCATCACCTCGCTGATGCACACCCCGCTCAGTTGCAGCCACGCGTGGCTGTCTTGACGTGGCAGGAGGTAATTGGCGATGTGGTCCAGCTCCCAGCGGACCTCTTCATCGGCGATGCGCTGGCCTTGATCCTGCGCACTGCCCAGCAGCAGGTATTCGGTCTGCGACAGACGCGCAACGTGGCTGCCATCTGCCTGAGTCATTGCGCGGTTGGGCGCGTCGGGCAGGTCGAAGCCGCGTGCGGTCAGGTAAGCGGCGCTGTCCGTGCCGCGAAAGCCGACGCGTGGCAGGTCGGTCAGATCCTCCAGCGTGCACAGCGGCATCGGGTCAAATCCAACAGAGCGTTCAGCAGAAAGACGGGTCATGGTTCAGAGCTCCTGGCGCTGATTTTCAGGATCGAAGAAGGGCAGTTTCACCACGGTGGCCTGGACCACCACACCGTCTTCGACGCGAATCGGGATCTGCTGGCCCGGTGTGCTCTGATCGAACGCGGCGTAGGCCAGACCGATGATCTTGCCCAGTGTCTGCGAGTATTCGCAGGAGGTAACGTTGCCGCTGATGTCCGGCCCCTTGAGCACCAGATGGCCTTCGAGCGGCAGCGGGCTGGCCTTGGGCAGGGTGAAGCCCACCAGCTTGCGTTTCTGTGGCCGGGCTTCGAGGATGTCCACCGAACGACGGCCGACGAAGAAGGGCTTGCTCCGGCTAACCGCCCAGCCCATGTCGATTTCGGCCGGGTGGGTCATGCCGTCGGTGTCCTGGCTGATGATCACATGGCCTTTTTCCAGGCGCAGCAGACGCTGGGTTTCAACGCCGAACGGGCGCATGTCAAAGGCCCGGCCTGCCTCGGTCAGCGCGTCCCAGAGCTTGAGCCCGTGACGCGCCGGTACGTGGATCTCGTAACCCAGTTCGCCGACAAAGCCTACCCGCAGCAGGCGTGCCCTGATGCCCGCGACAGAGCCCTGACGCACGCCCAGATAGGGAAAACCTTCAGAGGACAGATCCAGATCGCTGCACACCTGTTCCAGTACCTTGCGCGAATCCGGACCTGCCACATTGACTGCACAAATCGCCGCCGTCACGTTGGTGATGTCCACGTTAAGGCGCCACTGGGCGTTCCACTTGAGCATCTGCTGGTAGATGCGATCCACACCGCTGGTGGTCGCGGTCACGTAGAAATGCTGCTCGGCGAAGCGCGCGCAGACGCCGTCGTCGATCACCACGCCCTGTTCATTGGTCATCAGGGCGTAGCGCGACCGACCGACCGGCTGCTTGAGAAACGCGAAGGTGTACATACGGTTGAGCAGCTCGGCGGCGTCAGGCCCACGGATATCCAGCCCGCCCAGCGTCGAGACATCAATGATCCCGACCTTGTTGCGTACATGCGCGGCTTCTTCCTGCATGCACGCATCGCGTTGCGACGGCTTGCCGTAGAACGCCGGGCGCTGCCAGATGCCCGCAGGCATCATCTTTGCCCCCGCCTCAACGTGGCGGCAATGCATGGGCGTTTGCCGGTATGGATCGAAGGCGCGGCCTGCGACATGCGCCAGCTTTTCCGCCTCGAACGGCGGCCGTGCTGTGGTCACGCCGGTTTCGCTAATACTGCGCTGGGTCGAAGCCGCGACCAGGCGTGCCGTCGGCAGCGCCGAGTGTCGTCCCTGCGAAGGACCCATGCCGACAGTGGAGTAGCGCTTGACCAGTTGAATGTCGCGGTAGCCGATCCGGGTGGCGTTGACGATGTCGCGCACCTGCAGGTCTTCATCAAAGTCGACGAAGTCCTTGCCTTTGGGATGCGGAAAGATCGGCCAGGCAAAATTGACCCGCGCTTCGTTGCGCAACGCGGGCAGGGTGCCTTCGAAGGTGAGGCCCAGCGCCGTGGTCACGTCGGCTGCGGCGCGTGTCGCGTCGGCCAGCACGTTGTCCAGCGCGTGACAGCCGTTGACGGAACCGGCGATGCTCAGGTTCTGCGGTAGACCGCTGAGGGCGAACTCGGCCTGGGCGTCGTCATAGTCAAGCTTGCCACCGGCCTGACACAGTAGCTGGTAGGCGGGCATGTAGCCGCCGGACATGCACAGCAGATCGCACTCGACGGTCAGGCCGCTGTTGGCCACCTGTCCCTGGCCGGTGATCTTGCGCAGGTCCGCGCCGCTGACGTGACGCATGCCTTTTTCGTGCAACGCTTCGAACACCGTGGTGTTCATGTGGCAGGTGATGCCGCGTTGTTCGACCGCGTTCTGCAATGCCCGGTCGTGTGCATGGGGGCGCATGTCGACAACGGCGACGACATCCACGCCCTGGTCGTGCAGGTCCAGCGCCGCGAGGTAGCCGTCGTCGTTGCCGGTCAACACCACCGCGCGCTTGCCGGGTCTGACCGCATACAGCTTCATCAGCCGCTGCACGGCGCTGGTCAGCATCACGCCGGGCAGGTCGTTGTTGCGAAAGATCACCGGCTGGTCGAATGACCCGCTGCACACCAGACATTGCGTGGCGCGCACCTTATACATGCGCTTGCCCTGAATCACCGGCAGGTAGTTGTCGGTGAACCAGGCATTGCAGGTCGCCTGCTTGAGCACGCGGATGTTGGCGTGGCCTTCCACGGCCTCGACCAGCTCGCGGCGCACCTGCCCGGCGCGCTGACCTTCAAGGTCGAAGCGGGCGTAGGTCAGCGAACCGCCCAGAATCGCCTGCTGTTCGATCAGGAGCACTTGGGCACCGGCATGGGCGGCGGTCAATGCAGCCTGCAAGCCTGCTGGCCCGGCACCAATGATGGCAAGGTCGGTAAACAGATAAGCCTTGTCGTAATACTCCGGCTGAAATTTCAGGTCCAGCACGCCCAGACCGGCCTTCTTGCGAATGATCGGCTCCCAGACTTTCCACATGCCTTTTGGCTTGTAGAAGGAGCGATAGTAGAAACCGACCGGCATGAATTTCGAGAACTTGCCCAGAACGGCATCCTTGTCGTTGTCCAGCGAGCAATTGAAGTTCTGTCCGCTGACGTGCAGACCTTGCTGCAGCGCAAACGTGTCGGCCAGTACGTTGGGCTCATGGGGCAACTGGATCAGGCTGTTGGCGTCTTGTCCCGCCATGGTCAGCGGGCCGCGCGGGCGGTGGTACTTGAACGAGCGCGAGAGCAGAAAGCGACCGTTGGCCAGCAGGGCGCTGGCAATGCTGTCGCCTTGCAGGCCCTGATAGGTCTTGCCATCGAAGCTGAACGTGAGCGGCTGGTTGCGGTCGATCAGCAGACCCATGGGCGCGGGCAGGCGAGTGGGCATGTTCATCCTGCGATCTCCTTGGAGGGCATCGGTGTGAAGTCGATACGGGCGGTGAATACTTCCCGTGGATCGAACGTGCGGATGATCTGGTCGCTTGCGGTGTGGCGCTCGGCCAGAAACCAGTAGCTGGACGGGTTATGCATCCACCATTCACGCACGACGCCCAGCGTGTCCTCGCTGTTGAAAACGTAATCGGCCCACTCGGCGTCGCTGCAGGTCTGCGGGTCAGGCATGTGCTTGAACTCGCCGCCGTAAGTGAATTCGCTGATGTTGCGTGGCCCGTTGAGCGGGCAGGTCATGACTTTCATGTATCGCTCCTTACTCGATGACGGGTCAGTGGCTGGCCGCAGTTGCGCCCATTTCGTTGACTTGCTGAAAGGTGGAGAACCGCTCCAGCGCGAAGGGCCTGATCAGCTCCGGGACCTTGCCGCCGCTGGCCACCAGTTCGGCCATGGTCTTGCCGCAGATGGGCGTTGCCTTGAAACCCCAAGTCCCCCAGCCTGCGTCCAGGTAATAATTCTTCACCGGTGAAAGGCCCATGATCGGGCTGTAATCCGGGGTCATGTCGGTGATCCCGGCCCACTGGCGCATCAGCTTTGCATTGGCCAGAAACGGAAACATTTCGATGGCGTGGGCCAGCAGGCTTTCCTTCAGGTCCAGGGTCGAGCGGGTGTTGAACAGCGGATAAGGATCCGAGCCGCCGCCAAATACTACTTCGCCGCGGCTGGTCTGCTGTACGTAGCAATGCAGGGCTGAAGAGCTCACCAGCGGATCGAGAAAGGGTTTGAATGGCTGGGTGACCATGGCCTGTAGCGGGAAGGTCTGGATGGGCGAGCGAATGCCAGCCTTTTTCATCATCTGCGAACTCATGCCCGCGACCGCCTGCACAGCACAGCCGCACTGGAGGGTGCCGCGGTTGGTCTTGACCGCTGTGATGGTGCCGTTCGTGATCACCAGCTCTTGGACTTCAGTCAGTTGATGGATCTCCACGCCGCGTTTGGCGGCCTGTTTCGCATAGCCCCAGGCGACGGCATCGTGCCGTGCAGTACCGCCGTCGACGTGCCACAGCCCGGCAAGCACCGGAAGGTGGCCGGGATCAAGGTTGAGGCTGGGTACCAGTTCGCGAATCTGCTGGCGGTCGATCATCTCGGTGCGCCCGCCAAAATGCTTGTTGACCTCGGCGCGCTGACGAAATGAACGCACCGTGGCGTCGGTGTGTGCCAGGGTCAGTTGGCCGCGTTCGGAATACATGATGTTGAAATCGAACTCGTTGGACAGACCCTGAAACATTTTCACTGACTCGGCGTAGAACCGGACGCCTTCGCTGGTCAGGTAGTTGGAGCGGATCACGGCGGTGTTGCGCGCCGTGTTGCCGCCGCCCAGATAACCTTTTTCCAGCACCGCAATGTTAGTGATGCCGTGGTATTTCGACAGGTAGTAGGCAGTCGCGAGGCCATGACCGCCGCCGCCAATGATCACCACGTCGTAGGCCTTCTTCAGCTCCTTGGGCGCGGGCAGGTCCACGTCGACCGGGTATTGTGGGCTGAGCCCGTATTTCAATAGATTGAAAGGCATACGGCCTCCGATTGGCTGCGTTGCGCACGGGACTGCTGGCGGGCAGCGGTCACGGTGTTTTTCATGAGAAATGCGATGGTCATCGGGCCGACGCCACCGGGCACTGGAGTGATGGCCGATGCCACGTTCAAGACGCTGTCGAAATCCACGTCGCCGACCAGTCGGCTGCGGCCCTGATCCTGAATGCGGTTGATGCCGACATCGATCACCACTGCGCCGGGCTTGAGCCAACTGGCGTCGATCATGCGCGGACGGCCCACGGCGGCGACCACAATGTCCGCCAGTTGGCACAAGGCCTTGGCGTTCGAGCTGCGCGAGTGCACGACGGTCACCGAGCAATGGGCCTGAAGGAGCAGGGCGGCCATCGGTTTGCCAACGATGTTGGAGCGACCGATCACCACTGCGTGCTTGCCGGTCAGGTCACCGCAGATTTCCTGCAGCAGGTGCATGCAGCCGCTGGGCGTGCAGGGCGTCAGTACGTCGCGGCCCTGACTCAGACCGCCGACGTTTTCACTGTGAAAACCGTCGACGTCCTTGGCCGGGTCGATGGCCTGCAGGGCGCAGGCTTCTTCCATATGGGCAGGCAGGGGCAGTTGCAGCAGAATGCCGTTCACGCTCGGGTCGGCATTGAGCCCGGCAATCACCGCCAACACGCGGGCCTGTGAACTGTCGGCGGGCAGACGGTACTCCAGCGAGCGGATCCCGGCTTCCTCGGCGCGCAGGATCTTGTTGCGCACGTAGACCTCGCTGGCCGGATCGTCGCCCACCAGAATGACCGCCAGCGCCGGTGAAATGCCATCGGCCTTGAGGTGCTGCACCTCTTCGCGTACCTGCTGCAGCACCTGGGTGGCCGAAGCCTTGCCATTAATGATTCTGGCCTGGGTCATCGGAAGATCACCGTTCGGTCAGTGTTGAGAAATACCCGATGTTCCAGGTGATATTTCACGGCACGGGACAGGGCTATGGTCTCGGTATTACGGCCCGCTGCGACCAGATCGTCCGGCAGGTACACGTGATCGACGCGCTGAACTTCCTGCTCGATGATCGGGCCTTCGTCCAGATCGCTGGTGACGTAATGTGCGGTGGCGCCAATCAGCTTCACGCCCCGCTCGTAGGCCTGGTGATACGGCTTGGCGCCCTTGAAGCCCGGCAGGAAGGAGTGGTGAATATTGATCGCCCGCCCCGAGAGCTGGCGACACAGGTCGTCGGAGAGAATCTGCATGTAGCGCGCCAGCACCACCAGTTCGGTGCCGGTCTCGTTGACCACGCGCATCAACGCCGCTTCCTGCTCGGCCTTGGTGTCTTTGGTCACCGGCAGATAGATAAAACGAATCCCCTCACGCTCGGCCATCGGTCGCAGGTCAAGGTGGTTGGAAACGATGGCGGTGATGGCCATGTCCATCTCGCCCTTGTGATAGCGATAGAGCAGGTCGGTCAGGCAGTGGTCGAACTTGCTGACCATCAACAACACCCGCATCGGCTGGCGCGTATCATGCAATTCCCACTGCATGGCGAAATCGCTGGCCACCGCACCGAACCCGGCCTTGAGCTGTTCGATATCACCCGCGTGCCCATCATTGAAACGAAATACTGCACGCATGAAAAACGTACCGCTGAACTCATCGTCGAACTGGGCCATTTCCCCGATGTAGCACTGATTGCCTGCCAGATACGACGTGACGGCCGCCACGATCCCGGACGTCGCCGGACAACTGATCTTCAGGATGAAATGGTTCTTCTCGTGTTGCATGGTCAGTCCTCTGGAAGATGGCGGCAGCTCGATAAGGCGAAAATTCAGGGGTGAAAACCGTTTTGATGGATGAATAAAAATTCCTATCAGGAATTTAATATTCATGGATGCTGTTTTATAGGCGAAAGAAAATGCAGCGTCCAGGGTTTTCTGGAAACTTTATTGAGTGAGGGGAATATTTACGCGCGTGCTGTAACTCAGGTCATCCTCTGCACAGTCGTGCAGTCGGAACGCTCCACCATCGGTTTAAAGACTGGCGTTACCACCCTGGAGCGTGGGAACGATCATCTTCGATCGCCAGCCCACTGACTGTGCCCATCGCTCCGCGTGGGGATGCGGCCGGGACGCACTGCGTCCCGAGTGGGTCTGACGGCGCGATCTACTCTCCCTGCGCTCCATAATTCATGATCGACAACAACCTGATCGGCACTTGCACCAGTTGCTCCGGCCCATGGGGAATGTCGCCGTCGAACGTCAGGCTGTCACCCGCCTGCATAGGGTACAGCTGATTGCCGTGGCGGTAGATCAGCTCGCCTTCCAGCAAATGCAGAAACTCGGTGCCGGGGTGCGAGAAGGTCGGGAACTCTTCGCTGGCGTCGTCCATGGTCACCATGTACGCCTCGAAACTCTTCTTCGGACCTCGTGTGTGATTGAGCAAGTGATAGGTATGGCCTTTCTCCGTGCCACGCCGGACCACTTCCAGACCTTCATCAGCCTTGACCAGCTGTGCGCTGCTGCCCTGTTGATCGTATTGGCTGAACAGCTTTGACATGGGCATGCCCAGCACGTCGCACAAGCGGCTCAGGTTATCGAGGCTAGTGGAAACCTGAGCGTTCTCGATCTTGCTCAGCATGCCTTGGCTGATGCCTGCGATGCGGGCCACATCGGCCAGTTTCAGCTCCTGCGCCTGACGCTGGCGTTTGATCTGGATGCCCAGGTATTGCTCAAGCTTCAGCTTGGGCGGCGTTTCGTTCGGCGTGTTCATCTGGTCTGTCATCGGGTGTGCACGGTTTCCGCTCGTTAATTTTAATTTCGCACCGGGAATGTGCGGCGTGTCTGCCTGTGGGGCGGATTATTCCCGGAGAGAAAACGAGTTTCCCATATAAACAGCAGGAATGCCCCTGCCTCGCGCATACGACTTTTGGCATACCAAACTGGCAAGCGCTTTGCATTCCTATTGGGAAAGTAACTTTCCTGATCGGAATACAGGCCGAAGGAGGGTGAAACTGCGGTTCTTACCTGAAACGTTCTGCTCATGCCAGGAGACAAGTCTCATGTTGCCACCCGAAACACAGCGTCTGATCGAACAGCACGGCATCAAATACGTGCTGGCTCAGTTCGTGGATATTCATGGCTCGTCGAAGACCAAATCCGTGCCGATCTCGGGCCTGGAAATGGTCGCGGAAGATGGTGCCGGTTTTGCCGGGTTTGCCATCTGTGGCATGGGCATGGAGCCGCACGGTCCCGACTTCATGGCCAAGGGTGACTTGTCGTCGCTGACGCCGGTGCCGTGGCAACCGGGGTATGGGCGGGTGGTGTGCATCGGGCATGTTGACGGCAAACCCTGGCCCTACGACAGCCGTTTCGTGTTGCAGCAACAGGTCGAACGCCTGAGCCAGCGCGGCTGGACCCTCAACACCGGCCTTGAACCCGAGTTCAGCCTGTTCAAGCGTGATGCTGCAGGCAGTCTGCAAATGGTCGATGCCAGCGATACCCTCGACAAGCCTTGCTACGACTACAAAGGCCTGTCGCGATCCCGGGAGTTTCTTGAACGCCTGACCGAAGCATTGCAGCCGGTCGGATTCGACATCTATCAGATCGACCATGAAGACGCCAACGGCCAGTTCGAAATCAATTACACCTACAGCGACGCGATGGAGTCCGCCGATCGCTTCACCTTCTTCCGCATGGCCGCAGGAGAGATTGCCAACGACATGGGCATGATCTGCTCGTTCATGCCCAAGCCCGATCCCAGGCGGGCGGGCAACGGCATGCATTTTCACCTGTCAATCGGCAGCGCCAGCAACAAGAACCTGTTCCACGACGCCAGCGATCCCAGTGGCATGGGCCTGTCGAAGATGGCCTATCACTTTGCCGCAGGCCTGTTGGCGCATGGCCCGGCGCTGTGTGCGTTTGCCGCGCCGACGGTCAACTCCTACAAGCGTCTGGTGGTCGGCAACTCGTTGTCGGGCGCGACCTGGGCGCCGGCATTCATCGCCTTTGGTGCCAACAACCGCTCGGCGATGGTGCGGGTGCCTTATGGCCGCCTGGAGTTTCGCCTGCCTGACGCCGGCTGCAACCCGTATCTGGTCAGTGCCGCGATCATCGCCGCAGGGCTGGACGGGATCGACCGCCAGCTGGAAATCGACCACGTCTGCAACGAGAACCTCTACAAGCTGAGCCTTGAAGAGATTGCAGCACGTGGCATCAAGACCTTGCCGCAGTCGCTCAAGGAAGCCTGCGATGCGCTGGAAGCCGACCCGCTGTTCGCCGAAGTGCTGGGCAACGAGATCGTCGGCGAATTCGTGCGCCTCAAGCGCATGGAGTGGGTGGAATACAGCCGCCATGTCAGCGATTGGGAAGTCAAGCGTTACATCGAATTCTTCTGATTTGCCGGATCGTCAAGCAACCGTTTTCGACGTCTTGCCGCAGGGCGGGGCGTCTCTGCCCAGGAGTTGAGTCATGTGTGGAATCGTAGGGCTATACCTGAAAAATCCGGCGCTGGAGTCACAGCTCGGCCAGTTGTTCGAGCCGATGCTCGAAGCCATGACCGATCGCGGTCCCGACAGCGCCGGGTTCGCCATCTACGGCGATGAGGTGGCCGATGGCTGGATCAAGCTGACGTTGCAGGCGACCACTGAAGCGTATGATTTCAAGACGCTGATTGCCGCCATCGAAGGCAAGCTGAACGTGCCGCTGGACTGGTTTCAGAACGCCAGCGCCGTGGTCCTCAAGGTCAAGGCCGAAGAAGCAGCGGTGCGCGCCTTGCTGGCGCAACTCGCGCCGACCGTGCGCATCATGAGCGCCGGGCAAAGCATCGAAATACTCAAGGGCATGGGCCTGCCGAGGGAGATTTCCCAACGCTTCGGACTGAGCTCCATGAAGGGCAGCCACATAATCGGCCACACCCGCATGGCCACCGAAAGCGCCGTGACCCTGGAAGGCAGTCATCCGTTCTCCACCGGCGCCGATCTGTGTCTGGTGCACAACGGCTCGTTGTCCAATCACTTCCGCCTGCGCCAGAGCCTGCGCCGCGAAGGCATTCATTTCGAAACCGACAACGACACCGAAGTGGCCGCCGGTTATCTGGCCTGGCGTCTGCAGCAGGGCGACAGCCTCAAGCAGGCCCTCGACAAATCCCTGGAAGACCTCGACGGCTTCTTCACTTTTGCCATTGGCACGCGCAACGGTTTTGCGGTGATTCGCGACCCGATTGCCTGCAAGCCGGCCGTCCTCGCCGAAACGGATGACTACGTCGCCATGGCCTCGGAATATCAGGCGCTGTCCAGCCTGCCGGGTATCGAGCACGCCAGGGTCTGGGAACCTGTCCCGGCCACCTTGTACATCTGGGAACGCGAGTCGGCCTAAGGAGCACGCACATGAAAACCATCGATCTGTCCAACGCCACCGTGCGTGATCTCAATCAAGCCCTGCATGATCAGGTCAGGCAACTGGAAGACCGCGAATGGGTGGTCACTCACCCCGACGGTGCTCACAACCTGGCGGTGGGCGTCAACGAAGCCATCTCCATCGATATTCAGGGTCACGCGGGCTACTACTGCGCGGGCATGAACCAGAAAGCCTCGATCACCGTGCATGGCAACGTCGGCGTCGGCTGCGCAGAAAACATGATTTCCGGTGCGGTCCGGGTCAAAGGCAGCGCTTCTCAGGCTGCTGGCGCGACTGCTCACGGCGGGTTGCTGGTGATCGAGGGCGACGCCGGTGCCCGTTGCGGAATTTCCATGAAGGGCATCGACATTGTGGTCGGCGGCAGCATCGGCCACATGAGCTGCTTCATGGGCCAGGCGGGACGGCTTGTGGTTTGCGGCGACGCGGGCGACGCGTTGGGCGATTCGCTCTATGAGACCCGGATTTACGTCAAAGGCACGGTCGAGTCGCTGGGCTCCGACTGCATTGCCAAGGAGATGCGCGAAGAGCATCTGCAGGAACTGCAGGAGCTGCTCAACCGCGCAGGCTTCAACGAGAAGGCCGCGGATTTCAAACGCTACGGCTCGGCCCGTCAGTTGTACAACTTCAAAGTCGACAACGCCTCCGCGTACTGATCCAGGAGCAAGACCATGAGCGATTCCTCCACTCCAAAAGCCCCGGTTCTGCGCGAGTCTGCCACGTTCGACCGCCTGACCATCCAGGAAATCCAGCGCGCCGCCGAAACCGGCATCTACGACATTCGCGGCGGTGGCACCAAGCGTAAACTGCCGCACTTCGACGACCTGTTGCTGCTTGGGGCCAGCGTCTCCCGTTATCCGCTGGAAGGCTATCGCGAGAAATGCGGTACCGACGTGGTGCTCGGCAACCGTTTCGCCAAGAAGCCGCTGTACCTGAAAATCCCGGTGACCATTGCGGGCATGAGCTTCGGTGCGTTGTCGGCCAACGCCAAGGAAGCACTGGGCCGTGGCGCAACCATCGCAGGCACCAGCACCACGACGGGTGACGGCGGCATGACGCCTGAAGAGCGCGGCCAGTCGCAGCATCTGGTCTATCAGTACCTGCCGTCCCGCTACGGCATGAACCCGGACGACCTGCGCAAGGCCGACGCCATCGAAATCGTGCTGGGGCAGGGTGCCAAGCCGGGCGGTGGCGGCATGCTGCTGGGTATGAAGGTCACCGAACGTGTTGCAGGCATGCGCACCTTGCCGGTGGGGGTCGATCAACGGTCGGCGTGTCGGCATCCCGACTGGACCGGCCCGGACGATCTGGCGATCAAGATTGCCGAGATTCGTGAAATCACCGATTGGGAAAAACCGATCTACGTGAAGATCGGGGCCAGTCGCCCCTACTACGACGTCAAGCTGGCCGTGAAGGCGGGTGCTGACGTGATCGTGCTGGACGGCATGCAGGGCGGTACGGCAGCCACTCAGGAGGTGTTCATCGAGCACGTCGGCATCCCGATTCTGCCCGCCATTCCGCAAGCGGTTCAGGCGTTGCAGGAGATGGGCATGCATCGCAAGGTGCAGTTGATCGTGTCCGGCGGCATTCGCAACGGCGCGGACGTGGCCAAGGCCATGGCGCTGGGTGCCGATGCCGTGGCGATCGGCACCGCCGCGCTGATCGCGCTGGGCGACAACCATCCGCGCCTGGACGAAGAGTTGAAGAAGATCGGTTCGGCGGCAGGTTTCTACGATGACTGGCAGAACGGTCGTGACCCGGCGGGCATCACCACGCAGGACCCGGAGCTGTCCAAACGGCTCGACCCGGTGGAAGGCGGTCGCCGCCTGGCCAACTACCTGCGCGTGCTGGTTCTGGAAGCACAGACCATGGCCCGCGCCTGCGGCAAGTCGCACCTGCATAACCTGGATCCGGAAGACCTCGTGGCGCTGACCGTCGAGTCCGCCGCGATGGCCCGCGTGCCACTGGCGGGGACGTCGTGGATTCCTGGAGGTGGTAGCGGGTATTGACCGGCCAATGATCGTGTCCATCTGAATGCGCCCCCTTGGGAGGCGGCTTGCCGGCGATGGCGTCAGTTCAATCACAGACAGGTCGCTCAAGAGAACGCATCGCGGGCAAGCCGTCTCCCCCAGTACGTTGGTTGCAGCAAGGTATGACGCTCGACTTCACATCTGTGCCGCGCTGCGCATTCAAGACCGAACGCGCAGCGGGACAAACGAGTGGTGAGTCACCATAAGAGGCCACAAAGGCCCGTCGCTCCAGATAAACCCCTTCGTTCGCTGCCCGAGATTTTTCCATTCATTTGCGGGAGCTTTGAACATGGTCAATCGTCTATTCGGCAAATCCCTTCTGGCCGCACTGGCACTCGGCATTTTCGCCCCGCTGGTACAGGCCGCAGAACCCCCTGCGCTCAACACCGGCAGCACCGCCTGGATGATCACTGCGGCGGTGCTGGTGCTGTTCATGTGCCTTCCGGGGCTCGCGCTGTTTTACGGCGGGCTGGTGCGCGCCAAGAACATGCTGTCGCTGTTCACCCAGTGCTTCGGCATCGCGGGTGTGGTGGGCGTGCTCTGGGTGATCTATGGCTACAGCATGGTCGTCGACACCAGCAACATGGTTGAAGGGCAGGTGACCTTCAACAGTTTTGTCGGCGGGCTGAGCCGCGCATTTCTCGCGGGTATGACGCCCGACAGTCTGGTCGGTGATATTCCGGAAGGGGTGTTCGTAACCTTCCAGATGACCTTCGCCATCATCACCCCGGCGCTGATTGCCGGTGCCTTCGCCGAGCGCATGAAGTTTTCGGCCGCGCTGCTGTTCATGGCGCTGTGGTTCACCTTTGTTTATGCCCCGGTTGCGCACATGGTCTGGGGCGGGGCGGGCGCATTGATGCACAACTGGGGCGTGCTGGATTTTGCCGGTGGCACCGCCGTGCACATCAACGCAGGCGTCGCGGCACTGGCGGCCTGTCTGGTGCTGGGCAAGCGCAAGGGCTATCAGAACACACCGATGCCCGCCCATAACCTGAGCCTGACCATGGCCGGTGCCGCCATGCTTTGGGTCGGCTGGTTCGGTTTCAATATCGGTTCGGGCGGTGGTCTGAGCGGCACGTCCGGGATCGTCATGCTCAACACCCAAGTGGGTGCCTGCGCCGGAATTCTCGGCTGGATGTTCACCGAGTGGTTCAAGGTCGGCAAACCCAGCGCGTTGGGGCTGGCCAGCGGTGCATTGGCCGGTCTTGTAGGCATCACGCCTGCGTGTGCCTATGTCGGCGTCGGTGGCGCATTGGCAATCGGCGTGCTGTGCGGGGTCTTCTGCTACCTGAGCGTAACGGTGTTGAAGAAACGCCTGGGTTACGACGACAGCCTCGACGTATTCGGCCTGCACGGCATCGGCGGCATGATCGGTGCTGTACTGACCGGTGTGTTTTGCGTGCCGTCAATGGGCGGTCTGGTGCCGGATGTGACCATGGGCGCGCAGGTCGTTGCGCAGATCAAGGGGGTGCTGTTCACCACGGTTTATTGCTTTGCGGTGAGCTGGGTGATTCTCAAGGTGGTCAAGGTGCTTATCGGACTGCGAGCCCACGAGACCGTCGAAGAGCTGGGGCTGGACCTTTCCGAGCATAACGAGCGCGCCTATAACCATTGAGGTCGGGTGCGTTTTTTGGTGGAGGCCCCACCACTTGTTCGCCTTCGCCGTCGCGCAGCAAGCAACCGCCTGCGGGAGGCGGTTTGCCGGCGATCTGTCGGGAACCGGCAACAGATCTCCACAAGGGGGGTATCGGATGCATCCAAGGGCTGCCGCGCAGCCCATCGCTGCCGTCGTAACGTCCGAGGGCTCCCACGCCCTCCGGACAGAAGCAGATGCAGTGCTTCTTCGACAGTCCGGTGTCTGCTGCGAGACAGCGCTGTGCCAGCGAGACTTTACTGAAACGCGGGCACCACGTGCTGGATGAACAGCGCCAGCGACTTTTTCTTTTCGGTGTGCGGCAGGCTGTTGTCGCACCAGAAGCTGAACTCGTCGACACCCAGTTCCTGATAGTACTTGATGCGCGGAATGATCTCTTCCGGCGTGCCGATCATTGCCGTCCTGTGCAGGCTGTCGAGGCTGAATTCCGGACGCTCGGCGAACTTCTCTTCAGGACTCGGCGCCAGAAAACCATTGACTGGCGTCTGCTTGTTGCCGAACCAGGCGTCGAACGTGCGATAGAACTTCGAGATCGCTCTGGCACCGACCTTCCAGCCTTCCGGATCATCCGTCGCATGGACATGGGTGTGGCGCAGCACCATCAGTTGCGGACGCGGCACGCCGGGGTTGTTGGCCAGCGCGGCTTCGAACTTGTTCTTCAGGTCGACGACTTCCTCGTCACCTTTCATCAAGGGCGTAACCATCACGTTGCAGCCGTTCGCCACCGCAAAATTGTGCGAGTCCGGATCGCGCGCGGCAATCCACATCGGCGGCGTATTGATGGGCTTGGGCACACAGGTCGAGGTAGGGAATTTCCAGAGGTCGCCGTCGTGGGCGTAGTCGCCTTGCCACAGTGCACGCACCACCGGAACCATCTCGCGCAGTGCCTTGCCGCCTTCGGACGCGGGCATGCCTCCTGCCATGCGGTCGAACTCGACCTGGTACGCGCCACGCGCCAGGCCGACTTCCATGCGCCCGTTACTGATGACATCCAGCAACGCGCATTCACCCGCGACCCGCAGCGGGTGCCAGAACGGCGCGATGATGGTGCCTGCGCCGAGATGGATGGTCTCGGTTCTGGCCGCCAGATACGCCAGCAATGGCATGGGGCTCGGGGAAATGGTGTACTCCATCGCATGGTGTTCGCCGATCCAGACCGTGCTGAAACCGCCTTTTTCGGCCATCAGCGTCAGTTCGGTCAGGTCTTCGAAGAGCTGGCGGTGGCTGACGGATTCGTCCCAGCGTTCCATGTGCACGAACAGCGAAAATTTCATGACACTTACCTCGATCAGAGCGGGGGCGCCTGCTTGGCCGGCACCCGTATTATCAAATGGTTGGGAAGAGTGAAATCACTCAGGCCAGCGCAGGCAAGGTGCTCATCTTGCCCCGGCAATACACCATCGGGTCGACAGGCTGTTGCGGCTGAATCAGGTTCTTGATTTCGCCGACCATGATGGCGTGATCGCCACCTTCGTACTCGCGCCACAGTTCGCACTCGCGCCACAGTTCGCACTCGATGATCGCTGTGGCGTTGTTCAGCAGCGGGTTACCCAGTTCGCTCAACGTCCACTCGATGCCTTCGGCTTTCAGCTTGCCTTTGCGGGCGAATGCATAGGCTTCTTCCTGCTGGCTGCCGGAAAGCAGGTGAATGGCGAAACGTCTGCTTTTGATCAGCGTGGCGTAGGAGTCGGAGCTGTAATTGGGGCAGAACAGTACCAGCGGCGGGTCCATCGACAAGGAACTGAATGCGCTGGCGGTCAGGCCGACGACTTCGCCTTCGTCATTGAGTGTGGTGATGACGGTGACACCCGACGGAAAGGAGCCCATGACGTTCTTGTAGTCAGTTGCGTCGATCATTTGCTACCTCTGCACGGTGTGCCGACAGGATCATATTTTTGTCTGTCTGATGGTATACCGTAATACTTTGGGTGCAAGTGTTTTTTGACGATCGCGCGCACAGGCAGCCGCGCAGCGCTTGTAGAAAGCGCTGCGGTGCCTGATCGGTAATAGGAAGTGGTCGCGTTGGGAAAAGGGCAGCGCAGGCAGCGCTTAACTGCAGGCTTCGGCCTGAATGTACTGGGCGGTGGAGTCGCGAATCACCGGTCCCATGCCACTGACCGCATGAGCGCTTTCCATGATTTCAAGTGTCTCACCCGTGCCGACCAGATTGACCGTGTGATTGTCGCAGTTATAAACGCGCTTGGAATAGATCACGCCAAGCAGGCTTTCGCGCTTGGTCACCACGACGCGATGCGTCATCGTGCCGGTCTTGACCACGAGTGCATGCTGCGCGGCAGGGTCAATGGGGACCGAAATAGGTTTTGCTTCAGCATGTGCCGAAACGGCGGGGATCATGAGGGCCAGAAACAGTGCATGAAATTTCATCGGTGCTCCTGCGGATGAATTAGAACTTCATTGGATCCAAAAGTACGCCGAGTCAGACGTGCTGGATAGCCAGTGGCCATGCCTTCCGTCGGGTTTGGATCCCGTCGCCGACGAGTGGCCAATTTCCGTGCCGTCTGTGGTTCTTAAAGACAGGACTCAGCCAATTGCATGAGTCACCAGCGCCGCCACCATCAGGTAACGCGCGCCTTTGGCTAAGGTGACGATCAGCACGAAGCGCCACAGCGGTTCGCGCAGAACGCCCGCGATCACGGTCAGCGGATCGCCGATGAGTGGGACCCAGCTCAGCAGCAGCGACCAATAGCCGTACGTGAGATAGAAGCGCTGGGCTTTTTCCAGTTGCGCCTCGCTGGCTGGAAACCAGCGATTGTGGCGCAGGCGGATGATGGAACGGCCCAGCAGCCAGTTCAGGACTGAGCCCAGCACATTGCCTGCCGTGGCCACCAGAAGCAGCACCGCGGCCGGGTAGGCCTGGCTGAGCAGCATGCCAGCCAGCACGGTTTCCGACTGCATGGGCAGTAGCGTCGCCGCACCCAGTGCTGCCATGAACAGACCGAAATAGCTTGAGAGTTCGAACATCAAAGGCAGCCTTGTGCGTGCGAATCGTCGCAAATGACGCGGGCGCATTGTGTGGCAGGTCAAGTCCTCCGACAAGGCGACCTACTGTTGCCTGAGCAACACCGGCCCAACACCTTGCAAGTCTGCCGACAGCCAGGGTTTTCAATCGGGCTTTCCAACCTTTTGATCTTATTGAATATCTTGCGGTGGCACGGTTGCTGCTCTGTTGCTTGCCGTCAAGCCCGCTCGATTCTTGTGGCCGGGACCCTGAAGCCTGAGGAGTAACGATATGAGTCAGACCCCTATCAAGTTTGCGTACTGGGTGCCGAACGTCAGCGGCGGCCTTGTGGTGAGCAGGATTGAGCAGCGCACCAGCTGGACCATCGACTACAACCGGAAGTTGGCGCAGATCGCCGAGAAGTCCGGGTTTGAATATGCCCTGACCCAGATTCGTTTCACCGCCGGTTATGGTGCCGAGTATCAGCATGAGTCGGTCGCGTTCAGCCATGCGCTGCTGGCTGCCACAGAAAAACTCAAGGTCATCGCCGCGATTCTGCCGGGACCGTGGACGCCTTCCGTGGCGGCCAAGCAATTGGCGACCATCGATCAGCTCACGGCCGGGCGGGTGGCAGTCAACATTGTCAGCGGCTGGTTCAAGGGCGAATTCACTGCCATCGGCGAGCCCTGGCTTGAGCACGATGAGCGCTATCGCCGTTCGGAAGAGTTCATCCGCGCGCTCAAGGGCATCTGGACCACCGACAATTTCACCTTCAAGGGCGACTTCTACCGTTTCCACGACTACACCCTCAAACCCAAGCCTGTCCAGCGTCCGCACCCGGAAATCTTTCAGGGCGGCAGTTCCCGAGCGGCAAGGGACATGGCGGCCCGCGTGTCAGACTGGTATTTCACCAACGGCAACACCGTGGAAGGCATCAAGGCTCAGGTCGACGATATTCGTGCCAAGGCAGCTGCCAACGGGCATTCCGTGAAAATCGGTGTCAACGCCTTCATCATCGCTCGCGACACCGAAGAAGAAGCACGTGCCGTGCTGGCCGAAATCGTCGACAAGGCAGACCCGGAAGCGGTCAATGCCTTCGGTGACGCAGCGAAACAGGCGGGCAAGGCGAGTCCCGAGGGTGAAGGCAACTGGGCGAAGTCCACTTTTCAGGATCTGGTGCAGTACAACGATGGGTTCAAGACCAACCTGATCGGCACGCCGAAGCAAATCGCCGAGCGCATCGTACAGCTCAAGGCGGTGGGTGTGGATCTGGTGCTGTCCGCGTTCCTGCACTTTCAGGAAGAGGTCGCCTATTTCGGTGAGCACGTCCTGCCGCTGGTAAGAGCACTGGAAGCCGAAGCTGTTCGCGCTCCTGTGCAGACTGCCGCCATCGCCTGATCTCAACATCCCTGCATCTCTGCGAACCTATGCGCAACCATCCCGCCTTAATGCCGTGAGCCGCAGTGCTCACGGCCCTTCAAAAATAAATCCTCGGCAGTGATCCAATCTGCAGCCCTTCGCGTATGTTGAGCCCTGTTTGATCTGCGATTCCAGGTGACTCAATCGCCAGAACCGACAGCGGGTGCTGAAGCTCACGCCCATTGATGCCGATAAATGACTATTGGCGTGTCCGGACACTGATACTCAGATTTCGTGCGGGTCGGTTGCGCGAGCTCTCATTTGCCGCGGAGGCAGGTTTTGAAACGCGATCTCAGACTCGCCTCATGGCTGATCTGTACAACCTGTGTCTGTGTTGTATTGCTCATGGCCTGGCAGACCTGGACAGCACGCCAGAAGACCCTCGAAAACATCGAGACCAACAGCGCAAACCTGGCCAGCGCGCTGAGTACCTACACCGACGGTATTTTCAAGCAGAGCGAGGTCATGCTTCTCGGTCTGACCGAACGCGTTGAAAAAGACGGTGTAGGGCCTGAACAGATCGAGCGCCTGCGCCGGATAATCGCTCGGCAGATGGGGGCCTTGCCCCAGATCAGCAGTGTTTCGCTGTACAACGCGGAAGGGATCTGCACCTTTTCCACCAACGGCAATGCCGTCGGTATCAACAGCACGAATCGCGAGTTCTACAGGCACCATGCTGAAAACGCCGGACGTGCGTCTTTCATCGGGCCTACCATCCGCAGCCGCGCCAACGGCCAGTGGGTCATCTCGGTAAGTCGGCGGATCAATCACCCGGACGGTGGCTTCGCGGGGCTGATCGTGGTGACCATTGGTATCGACCACCTGCTGAAGTTCTATTCCAACATTCAGGTCGGGGAGTCCGGCATCATCAGCCTGACGACGTCGAAAGGGCAACTGCACGTCAGGTTTCCCTATCGGGAGGGCGACATCGGTCGTGATCTGTCCTCCACGCCCATTTTCAGCCTCTTTCCTGACAAGAGGTCCGGCTCTGTCGATTTCGTCTCACGGCTCGACGGCGTTCCGCGCTTTTATGCGTTCCAGCGCAGCGATGTTTACCCGCTGGTGACGGTGGTTGCTTTGGGCCAGCAGGAAGCCATGCATGCCTGGCTGGTGCAGGCCAAACAGTCGTTGCTGTTGGTTCTGGTGCTGCTGGTCCTGGTGGTCGGCCTCGGGGTGCGTCTGATCGCGCATATTCACCGCCGCATCCGCGTCGAGGAGCAACTGCGGGTGTCCCAGGCCGCGCTGATCGAACTTAACCAGAATCTTGAGCTGATTGCCTCCGAGGACAAACTGACCGGACTGGCCAATCGTCGTCGTTTCGATCAGTTCATCGATGTCGAATTCAAGCGTGCCCGCCGCGAGCGCGGTCTGCTGTCACTGATCCTGATCGACGCCGACCATTTCAAACGCTACAACGACCATTTCGGCCATCTGGCCGGGGATGAATGTCTGGTCGCCATCAGCCGATTGGTCGAGCAGTGCATTCGCCGACCCGGTGACATCGCAGCGCGGTATGGCGGTGAGGAAATTGCTGTGGTGTTACCCAGTACCGATGAGGCCAACGCCTGTAAGGTGGCCGAAGCGATCCTGCGCAAGCTGCAGGAGCAGCGTATCGAACACCCGGAAAGCCCGTTCGAAATCGTCACCGTCAGCCTGGGCGTGGCGACGTTTGTCGGTACCGATCGGCACATGGATCCGCGCGGGCTTATCCAGATGGCCGACCGGGCGCTGTATGCCGCCAAATCCCAGGGCCGCAACCGGGTCTGCGTGGCGTCCGGGATCGTCACCGATACGGTTCCCGCCTGGACCCAGGGCCATCACCCTGCGGATGATGGCGCGCTCGTGCCTCAGTCACCCGATGCCTAGTCCTGAGTGCTGTCGACGGTCTGTTGATGAGGCTTGCGGCGCAGCACCGACAGCACCCATACGAAGAAGATCGGCACCAGCACCACGCCCAGCAGGGTCGCACTGAGCATGCCGCCGATCACCCCGGTGCCGATGGCCCGTTGACTTGCAGCGCCTGCCCCGGTGGCCAGGGTCAGCGGCACGACACCCAGAATGAACGCCAATGAGGTCATGACAATCGGCCGGAAGCGCAGGCGTGCGGCTTCCATCGCAGCGTCACGCAAGGAGTGGCCCTGTTCCCACAACTCCTTGGCGAACTCGACGATCAGAATGGCGTTCTTCGCCGCCAGACCGATGATGGTGATCAGGCCGACCTTGAAATACACGTCGTTTGGCAGGCCCACAGCCGTCACTGCCAGCACTGCACCCAGCGCACCCACGGGCACGATCAGCATCACCACCAGCGGAATCGCCCAGCTTTCGTACAGCGCGACCAGCAACAGAAACACCACCAGCAGCGCCAGGGCGAACAGCCCGGTCGCCTGACCGCTGGCGATCTTCTCCTGATAGGACAGGCCGGTCCATTCATAACCGATGCCTGGCGGCAACTGCGAGACGATGCGCTCGATTTCAGCCATTGCCTCGCCGGTGCTGACGCCCGGCGGTGCATCGCCCGATATCTTGAAGGCCGGGTAGCCGTTGTAACGGGCGATCTGCACCGGACCTTCCTCCCAGCGCGTCGAAACGAATGCGCCAAGAGGAACCAGTGTGCCGCTGTTGTTGGGCACATACAGTTGAAGCACGCTTTCAGGCGTCATCCGTGCGCCTTGTTCGGCCTGGACCACCACGCGTTGCTGACGACCGGCGTTGGCGAAGTCACTGATCACCGAGGAGCCGAACGCAGTCGCCAGCGCGCTGCTGATCGACTCGAAACTGACCCCCATTGTCCGGGCTTTTTCACGGTCGATGTTCAGGCGCAATTGCGGTGCTTCTGCGAGACCTTCCATCATGGCGTAAAGAATTTTCGGATTGCCATTGGCCTTTCCCAGCAGCTCGTCGCGGGCTGCCAGCAGCGCTTCACGGCCCAGTCCTGCGCGATCCTGCAGGCGAAGGGCGAAACCGCCTGATGTGCCGAGCCCTTCAATGGGCGGTGGCGTGACCGCCATGACCGTGCCGTCGCTGAGACCGGCAAAGTGCTGGTTGAACGCCGCCGCTTCGTCCGCGGCCGATTGCCCGTCGCCGCGTTCCGACCAGTCCTTCAGGGTAGGGAAGGCCAGACCCGCGTTTTCGCCCATGCCGGAGAAACTGAAGCCCAGCAGCATGGTGACGGCGTCTGTCGTTTCCCTGGACAGCATGTAATCTTCCAATAGTTTCGCAGTGGCATCGGTGCGCAAACGCGTCGCGCCGGGCGGCAACTGCACATCGATGATCAGGTAACCCTGGTCTTCGACCGGCACGAATGATTCGGGCAGACGCAGGTAAAAGAAACCCAGCAGCCCGACGATGCCGACGTACAGCAGCATGTAACGGCCTGCACGTTTGATCAGGCTGGAATTGACCCGTTCGTAACGGTCGGTGAGTGTGCCGAACAGGCGGTTGAAACCGCCGAAGAAACCGCGCTTCTCGGTATGGCCTTCGGGGATTGGCTTGAGCAGCGTGGCGCACAGGGCTGGCGTGAAGGTCAGGGCCAAAAAACCCGAAAACAGAATCGACACAGCCAGCGACAGCGAGAACTGCTGGTAGATGACCCCGACCGAACCGCCCATGAACGCCAGTGGCAGGAACACCGCAGCCAGCACCAGCGTGATGCCCAGAATCGCACCGGACACCTGTCCCATGGCTTTGACGGTTGCGGCGGGCGGTGAAAGGCCTTCTTCGGCCATGATCCGCTCGACGTTTTCGACGACCACAATGGCGTCGTCCACCAGAATGCCGATGGCCAGTACCATGCCGAACATGGTCATCATGTTCACCGAGAAGCCCAGCAGGTACATGATGGCCAGCGTACCGGCCAGACACACCGGCACCACGATGGTCGGAATCAGCGTGTAGCGGATGTTCTGCAAAAACAGGAACATCACCAGGAACACCAGCACCATGGCTTCGATCAGGGTGTAGATCACCTTGTCGATGGCCACGTCCACGAAGCGCGAGGTGTCGTAAGGGATCGAGTACTCGACGCCTTCCGGAAAGTTGACCGACAGCTCGTCGAGACGCTGCTTGACGGCCTTAACCGTCTGGATGGCGTTGGCGCCGGGCGACAGTTGAATGGCTCCGGCCACGGCGCGTTTGCCATTCAGTCTTGATTCAAAATTGTAATCCTGACTGCCCACTTCCAGCCGGGCGACGTCTGCCAGGTGGACAGTGGAACCGTCCTGATTGGCGCGCAGCACGATGCGCCCGAACTCGTCAGGGTTATCCAGCGTGCCTTTCACCGCTAGGGTCGCGGTCAGTTCCTGCAGGGATGAGCCCGGAGTGCTGCCGAAACTGCCGGCAGGCACCTGAACGTTCTGGGCGCGAATCGCGGCGTTGACGTCGTCAATCGACAGACCGAAGCCCACCAGTTTCTGCGGGTCGATCCACACGCGCATGGCCGCTTCGGCGGCGAAGAATTGCAGTCGGCCGACACCGTTTACTCGACTGATCTCATTGTTGACGTTGCGCGCCGCATAATCGGCCAGTACCACCGTGTCCTTGTTGGCGGTATCACCGGTGTAGCTGAGGGCAAAGATCATCAGGAACCCGGAACTGGCCTGCTCGACCTGCAGACCCTGACTGAGCACAGGCTGCGGCAGACGGGCTTCGGCTTTCTTGATCCGGTTCTGGACTTCGACCTGGGCCATGTCCGGGTTGGTGCCCGGATTGAAGGTCACGTTGATTTCGGCCGAGCCGGTGGAGTTGCTGGTCGACTCGTAATACAGCATGCCCTTGGCGCCGTTGAGCTCGTCCTCAATCACGCTGGTGACCGAATCGACCAGCACCTTCGCCGACGCACCGGGGTAGGTGGCTGTGATGGTGATCTGCGGCGGCGCGACCACGGGGTATTGCGCTACAGGCAAGGCTGGCAGGGCCATCAGCCCCGCCAGCAGGATGAACAGGGCGAGTACCCAGGCAAAATTGGGTCGCCGGATAAAGAACAGGGACATGGAAGGTGATCCTCGATCGCGCTGAAGGCGGCTTTACTGAGCCTTGGCCTGCTGTTGGGCGGGTTGCGATTTGGGGACGACCTTGTCACCCGGGTTGATGCCGGTCATGTTGCCGACAATCACTTGCTCATCGGCCTTCAGGCCTTCGGTGATCTGCCAGCGCGAGTCCTGCATCGCACCTGTCTTCACAGGACGGGCCTCGACTGCGCCGTCCTGACCGATCACCAGCACACGTGCAGTGCCGTCGCCGGAACGCTGAACTGCGCGCTGCGGCACGAGAATGGCGTGGTCATTGATGCTTTGTGGTGTGCGCACACGTACATACATGCCGGGAAGCAGCACGCCTTGAGGGTTGGCGAAACGGGCCCGCAACAGCACTTGCCCGGTGGTGCGATCCACTTCGACGTCGGTAAACAGCAGCGTGCCGGTACTGGTGTAATCGGTACCGTCAATGCTCAGCGACAGCGCACCTTCTCCTCCCTTGGGCAGGCGACCTTCCTGGATCGCAGCGCGCATGTGCAGTGCATCGGCTACAGGCTGGGTGAAGTCGACGAACACTGGTTCCAGTTGCTGGATGGTCGCCATCAGCGTGGTTTCCGCCTGGCCGACCAGTGCGCCTTCGGTGACCAGAGCCCGGCCAATGCGTCCCGAAATCGGTGCCCTGACCGTCGCAAAACCCAGGTTCAACTGTGCTGTTTCCACGTCAGCCTGAGCCGATCGTCTGGCGGCGACAGCGTTCTGCAGTGTGGCGCGGGCGGTGTCGAAGGTCTGGCGGCTGACAGCCTCGATTTCCACCAGCGACTCATAACGTTTGACCGTGGCACGGGCTTCGAACAGCGTGGCTTCGGTTCTGGCCAGATCGCCTTGCGCTTTGGACAGGGCGGCCTTGAACGGAGCCGGGTCGATCTGGAACAGCACGGCGCCAGCCTTTACATCGGCTCCTTCTTCGAAGTTGCGGGTCAGCACAATACCGGCAACGCGGGCACGCACCTGGGCGACGCGGACCGGCTCGACGCGGCCGGGCAGCTCGTTGATGACCGTGAGAGATTCGGTTTTCACTGCCACCGACTCGACCTGTCGGGGAGCCCCAGCAGCACTCTGGTCCGGCTGGGACTTCTGCTCGCAACCGGCGAGAACCGCCGCAGACAGCAGCGTAACCATCGACAACGTACGCCAGTCGCGCAATGTACTCATATCTCACCCGGGCATGGCCCATCAGACGCTAAAGCCGCGAATGATCTACGCTAGTAGTCATATGAGTCAATATTGACTCACATGATACTTTCGTGACCAAATGTTAATGGCTTTTGTGAAAACAGGCTGGCTTCTGCACAATGCGCCGCATTCCACCCGACGAGGTAAAAAAGCACCCAATGGACTTTACCGCTGCTGATGAAAAGCTTTTGAAGGCTCTTGCCGTTGCGCTGGTCGACCATCCCGCCGGCACCTTCAAGGACATCGCCCAGGCTGCCGGTGTGAGCAAGGCCACGCTCAACCGGTTCTGCGGCACCCGCGCCAACCTGATTGAAATGCTGCTCAATCATGCCTCGGACCTGATGAATCAGATGATCGCCGAGGCTGACCTGGAGCACGCGCCTCCTGTCGAAGCCCTGCAGCGTCTGGTCGATAACCACCTCATTCATCGTGAAATGCTGGTATTTCTGGTCTTTCAATGGCGCCCGGACACCATGGACGAAAGCTGCGGCGGGCGTCGCTGGTTGCCGTATTCCGACGCGCTGGATGCATTCTTTCTGCGTGGCCAGCGAGAAGGGCTCTTCAGGATCGACATGAGCGCTGCGGTGCTCACGGAAACCTTCGCTTCGTTATTGTTCGGTCTGGTCGATGCCGAGCGGCGTGGGCGAGTGGCGCGGGCCGGGATGGGGGCGATGTTGACTCAATTGTTCATGCAGGGTGTCCATGTTGGCTGATCGATCATGCCGGTGGCTCTGAGGTCGAACAGCGCAATGGCTGCCTGTGCCGTTTTGTCGCACCCGCGGCGCAGCCCGCAGCAGCGCGGCTCGGCCATCAGCACGTTTTTTGTAACAGCATTCGCGGTGTTCGCCAGCACCCTTGAGTGTTAAATTCGCCGCCATGAATTTCGTCCGAACCCACCGCTCGCTTATTGCCTGGATGCTGTACGGCTTCGTCCTGTTCAATGGCGTTGCGTGCGGATTCGGCCATGGGCAGATGCTGTCGGCCATTTCGTCGATTTCGGCGGACGATATCTGCGGTGATACCGGCGCTGTTTCGCCTTCGATGGACAAGGGCAGCCATGCCCTTGTCATGCAACTGGCCGCGTTCGATTGCGCCTTTGCAGGCAAGCTGACCGTTGCGCTGCTGTTCTTCATCGGCCTGGGCTGGCTGGCGCGCACGCTGAATGTCAGGCGGCGCCTGCCTCAAGGCCTGTTACATCAAGCCCCTCGCCATTCGTCTCCCGGATGCCTGCCGCAGGCGCCTTGAGCCTGCGTGCCTATGCTCATCGTTTGTGGCAAGGCATCAACGCTGTTGAGCCTGCCGGTTTACGGGAGCGACAGCTGGATTCATATCAGTGGTCGCGCCTTATCCTTCAAGGGACGTAATACATGACGCAGAATTTCACCCGCCGCGAGGTCGTCTCCGGCCTCTCGCTGCTCAGCCTCGGCCTGCTGGCCGGTTGCGGCAATTCCAATGCCTTGCCGTTCAAACATGGCAAGGACATGAGCAATGAAATCGTCGGTCGTAACTTCCGGCTCAAGGACCCGAAGGGCGAGGTCAAGACGCTGTCGAGCTTCCGCGGCCTGATGCCGATGGTCTTCTTCGGTTTCACCCAGTGTCCGGCCATCTGCCCGACAGCGCTTGCCCGTGCCGCTCAGATCAGAAAGCTGATGGGCGAGGACGGCAAGACTTTTCAAGTGGTGTTCATCACGCTGGATCCGGAGCGCGACACACCCGAAGTCATCGATGCCTACGTAAAAGCGTTCGATCCAACCTTCGTCGCCCTGTCGGGAACACTTGAAGAAACCGCTGCTACCGCCAAGGAGTTCGGTGTGTTCTTCGAAAAGGTCCCGCTTGGCGATACCTACACGATCTCTCACACCGCCACCAGCTACGTCTATGACACCCGTGGCGTCCTGCGTCTGGGCCTGTCGCACAAGCTGTCTGCTCAACAATGCGCCGAAGACCTGCTCACTTTGATGGAAGTATGTTGATGAATACGCTGATTCGTAATGCCGTAAAACCGATGCTGCTGGCTGTCTCGCTGCTGGGCCTGAGCGCTCAGGCGTTTGCCGAGACCCGGATCGATGATGCCTGGGTGCGCGCCACTGTGCCGGGCCAGTCTGCAACGGGTGCGTTCATGCAGATCACCGCAAGCGAGGACAGCAAGCTGGTCGACGTCGCTTCGCCTGTTGCCAAAACCGTCCAGATCCATCAGATGAGCATGAAAAACGATGTGATGAACATGGGGCAGGTGGCGTCCGTGGACCTGCCTGCCGGCAAGACGGTTGCGTTTGATGCCGACGGCTATCACGTGATGTTCATGGGGCTGCTGGCGCAGGTCAAAGAGGGCGATCAGGTTCCGTTGATCCTGACCGTGGAAAACGCCAAGGGTGTGAAGGAGTCCGTCAAGGTGACAGCCGTGGCCAGGTCGTTGACGGCTGATGGACACAGCGGTCATGGCGATCACAGCGGTCATTGAGTCTGTCGGCCGAGCGGCCCGCACAGGCAGGTCGCTCTGGAGTAAGGTAGGCGGGGCATCACGATATTTCTCTTGCTACTGGAGGTGAATATGAGTGTTCCCATGCTTTCAAAGACCCAGATCAACGGCTATCAACTGATCAGCGTCAATCGCGGTCCCTGGACCGTCTGTACACCGAAAGACCGCCTTGCCTCATTCAACACGCGACAGGAAGCCATGGCCTACGCGGTTTCCCTGCCGGTTCGTGACTGGGGCAGGTCGCGTCCGGCTTGATGCCGACAGCCTTCGGTCTGAACGCTTCGAAGTGAACGCAAATTGCGGGAGGCGGCTTGCCGGACGCCATCGCCGCCTCCCGCCGACCGTATGTCGATTCCCGCCAAAAATTTATATCTCTTAAAAGAATAACCAGCGAACCAAATATTCTTTTCAGGAACAAGCTTCTTTAAGCCATGATTGCCTTGCCACATCAACTTTGGAAAGGTGACTGATACCAACAGAACCTGGATTTTTATCAAAAAATGCAGGGAGTGTATCAATGGGCAATGTCCAGACCGCCGCGAGCGCACTTGATGTGCCACGGCACCAGACGCCGAGTGGCGACCTGGTCGATCTGGGGCGTCCTTTTCGTGGGCCCTTGTCTTCGTCACGACTGCACAGCATCCCCACACCTGTTCTCGGACGTCGTGAAGCCATCCTGCTGGGCGTGTTTGCGCTCGTGTTGCATGGCGCGGTGATCTATTGGCTGAGCCAGAAACCGGCCCCGGTGTTGCCGGTGGTGCCACCGGAAATTCCGCCGATGACCATCGAATTTTCAAGACCCGCGCCGCCCGTGGAAGCACCGCCCCCACCGGAGCCTGTTGTACAGCCGGCGATAGAACCGCCGCCTCCGTTCGAGGATGAGCTGGCCGTCAAGCCGCCGCCACCCAAACCCCTGCCCAAACCAAAGCCGGCACCGCCCAAACCGGTCGCGAAACCTATTGAACCGAGGCCTGCGCCAACTGTGCCCGCACCGCCAGTCGCGGCACCTGCACCTCCCGCACCGCCCGCGCCAAAGCCTGTTACCCCGGCTTCGGCCAGCGCCGGGTATTTACGCAATCCGGCACCGGAATACCCCTCGCTGGCCATGCGGCGCGGCTGGGAAGGCACAGTGATGCTGCGCATACACGTGCTGGCCAGCGGCAAACCCGGCGAGATTCAGATTCAGAAAAGCAGCGGTCGCGAGTCGCTTGACGATGCCGCACTGGCCGCTGTGAAACGCTGGAGCTTCGTGCCCGCCAAGCAGGGCGATGTTGCCCAGGATGGCTGGGTCAGCGTGCCCATCGACTTCAAGATCAACTAAACCCACGCATTCGACTGACCTTGCGGGCTACCTGACAAAAGGCGCATCGCGACACCCCATGCCTTGTTCAGAGAGAGCTGTGCCATGAATCTACTTGCTTCGCCGTTTGAATCCATTGAACACGCCGTCATCTGGCTGCTGGTGATCTTTTCGGTCGCCACGTGGGGCCTGGCCCTGCTCAAGGGTGTGCAGTTCTCGCGCCTCAAGGCTCAGGATCGCAAGTTTCACAAGCAGTTCTGGGCCGCTTCAAGCCTGGATGCCGCCGCTCAACTGGCCCACGAAAAGCCGGGTGCTGCCGCCCGCGTTGCACTGGCCGGTTACGCGGCCATTCAGGTCAGCGAAGGTTCGCAACCCCACGACCTGAGCCAGTCCATCAATCATCAGGATCGACTTGAGCGTTCGTTGCGTCAGCAGATCGTGCGCGAGCGTCGGTCTCTGGAAAGCGGCCTGGCGATTGTCGCCAGTATCGGCAGCACTTCGCCCTTTATCGGCCTGTTCGGTACGGTCTGGGGCATCATGTCGGCGCTCAAGGGCATCAGCGCCGCGGGCTCTGCAAGTCTTGAAACCGTGGCGGGTCCCATCGGTGCTGCGCTGGTGGCGACAGGTGTTGGTATCGCGGTCGCCGTACCTGCGGTACTCGTTTACAACTACTACCTGCGCCGCCTGAAGCTCACGGTTGCCGATCTCGACGACTTTGCCCACGACTTCTACAGCCTGGCGCAGAAGAGTGCCTTCCGGGTGCTGCTGCATCCTGTACTCAAGTCAGGTGCAAACAGTGCCGGGCAAAAAGTGAAGGAGGCGTCCTGATATGGCCTTTTCCACCCAGGACAGCGATGAAGTGCTGAGCGAGATCAACGTCACGCCGCTGGTGGATGTGATGCTGGTGTTGCTGGTGGTGTTCATCGTCACCGCGCCGCTTTTGACCAACTCGATTCCGATCAACCTGCCCAAGACCGAATCCGTAGCACCAGTGGAGCAGAAAGACCCGTTGGTGGTGAGTATCGACGGGCAGGGCAAACTGTTCATCAACAAGGACGAAATCCAGCCGGACCTGCTGGAAACCAACCTCAAGGCTGCCAAGGATAAGGCACCGGACGTGCGCGTGCAGTTGCAGGCCGATGACGGCGTGAACTATGGCGAAGTGGCACGCGCCATGGCGTCCATCGAGCGCGCCGGGATTACCAAGCTGTCGGTGATCACTGCCAGATAGGCGTTGTCAGCATTCAGAACCAGTCACCTTTCGAGGCCGCATTCCAAGGCAGATGCGGCCTCTTTTTTATGTGTCATCGGGTGTTTTTCGGTTTGACGAAAAGGCAGTAGCTTATGCGTTATTAGTATTTAAAACATGGTCTTTAATGGCGTTAAGCTATAAAGCATCGGTCCACCGGAACATCAAATACAACCGTCATGATCGCCACCGTCCACCGCACGGATCGCTCGTTGTCACCAGAACACGATGTTCTGGATCAGGGAATTCAAGGGGCTGCGGTATGGGGAGTTTCAAACGAAAAGTGCTGGCTACGGCGATTTTCTCGGCAAATCTGCTGGGCGCTGCAGGTGTCAGCACGGTCGCAACAGCTGAAGAGGCTGTTGAGGACAACGCACAGGCGCAAACCTCGACCCTGGGCACTGTCATTGTCACCGGCACCCGCGCACAGGAACGTACTGCCAGCGGATCATTGTCGCCCATCGATGTGATTTCCGGCGACAGCCTGCGCAGTTCCGGCTCAAGTGAGCTGGGCACGGTGCTGGCGCGGCTCATCCCGTCCATCAACTTTCCGCGTCCCAGTCTGGTGGACGGTGCCGAGCTGGCGCGTCCTGCGCAATTGCGCGGTCTTTCGCCGGATCAGGTGCTGGTGCTGGTCAACGGCAAGCGCCGCCACACCTCGGCCTTCGTCAATCTGGGGGGCGCGGTAGGGCGAGGCTCCGCTCCTGCGGATCTGAACGCCATTCCGCTGTCTGCCATCGACCATGTCGAAGTGCTGCGTGACGGCGCCTCGGCCCGTTATGGCTCGGATGCCATTGCCGGGGTGATCAACATCATCCTCAAGAACGCCGATCATGGCGGCTCGGTCTCGACGCGTTACGGTCAGTACAAGAAAGGCGACGGCATTCAGCGCCAGGTTGCAGGCAATACCGGGTTTGCGCTGGGCAGCAACGGCTTTTTCAATCTGTCCGGCGAGGGTGCCAACAACGATTACACCAATCGGGCCGGTGACGACCTGCGGGCGTCCAGCATCGGATCGACGACTTACGGCCAGCGTGTGTTTCGCCAGGGCGAACCCGAAACCGAAGAGGGCAAGGTCCAGTTCAACACCGAATACAGTTTCAGTGACGCGTTGGAGTTCTACAGCTTCGGTGGCTACAGCAAGCGGCGGGGCGAAACCGCTGCGTTTTATCGACCCGGCAACGCGTCGAACAACAACCCGGCCATTTTTCCCAATGGTTACCTGCCGCTGATTCACGGCACGCTGGAAGACACTTCGCTGGTCGCGGGTTTGCGCGGCGAACTGGCGGATGACTGGCATTACGACCTGTCGGTCAACTACGGCAAGAACAGCTACGAAATTCGCACCCGGACCATCAATACGTCGCTAGGTCTGGCCACGCCGCGCTCGTTCGACAACGGCACGCTGACCAATGATCAGAAGCAGCTGAGCCTGGACCTGTCGCGGGAATTCAACGCAGCCTGGCTGCCGTATCCGGTGTCGGTAGCGTTCGGTGCCGAATACCTGCATCAGGGTTATCAGATTGAGGCCGGGCAGGCCGAATCATACTTCCAGACCGGCAGTTCCGGGCTGGGTGGATTCCGTGCGGCCGATGCAGGCAGTTCTTCACGCCACAACTTCGCGCAGTACCTGGATGTGGAAACCAACCTGACCGAGAAGCTCGGCGTGTCGGCGGCGGTGCGTCACGAGGATTACAGCGACTTCGGCTCCAACATCAGCGGCTCGGTGTCGGCGCGCTATGATTTCACCCCGCAGGTCGCCTTGCGCGGCAGTGTGTCCACCGGTTTCCGTGCGCCGTCGCTGGCGCAACAGAACTTCACCTTTACCTCATCGCAGTTGATCGGCAACACCATTCAGGAAGCCGGGACGTTCCCGGCAGGCAGCAACGTGGCGCAGTTGCTTGGCGCTGAAGACTTGAAGGCCGAAAAGTCCCGCAATTACAGCCTGGGACTGGTGCTGGAGCCTCTGGACAACCTGACCGTCACAGCCGATGTGTATCGCATCGACATTCGCGACCGGATCTCGTTGTCGTCCAATCTGGTGCTCAACAACACCGCGATCAACTATCTGCGCGGCAATGGCGTGGGCGATATCAATTACACCAGTGCCCGCTATTTCACCAACGCTACTGACACCAGCACCGACGGCGTCGATCTGGTGGCCAACTACCGTTATCCGTTCGATAACGGTGTGCGCTGGAACAGCACTGTGGGCTACAACTACAACCACACCAAAGTCACCGATGTAAAAGCCAACCCGGCGATACTCGATCAACTGGGCGTGAATCTGGTGCGAGTGGACCGCCGCGAACGCATCGGCCTGTTGGGCGATACCACGCCGCAGCACAAGCTGAGCCTGGGCAACGACCTCACGTTCGGGCCTTGGTCACTGCACTCCAATCTGGTTCGCTACGGGGAATTCACCAGCTATCAGGCCGACAAGGCCAACGATCAGACCTTCAGCGCAGCCTGGCTTCTGGACCTCGCCGTTGATTACACGCACAGGAATTGGGTGTTCACCCTGGGAGGGGACAACGTGACAGACAAGTACCCGGAAAAGCTCAACGACTTCGCGTCCAGCGGCGGCAATCTGGCGTACAGCACCTATTCGCCTTACGGCTACAGCGGGGCGTTTTATTACGGGAAGGTGACGTACAACTGGTAGCGGAGGGCGCACGGCACGGATTCAGGCGCAATGAGCCGGAGGGCTCACTGCGCCTGATCACGGCCAGATTACCCCAGCAGATCTGCTCCCAGTTGGAACGCGACCCACAGCGCCAGACCTGTGGCGAAGGTCAGCGCAATGTTTTCGAACAGGTTGTTGCGGTATTCCTTGGTCAGCAGGGATTTCTGGTTGGACATGATCAGCAGGCCCAGCGAGATAATTGGCAGGCCGACGATGTTCAGCGCGTTGACGCCCAGCGTCAGGGTCACGAAATCCGGCATGCCTGGCAACGACCAGATCAGTGGTGTCACCAGAATGAACAGCATGAACCACTTGTGCATCGGGTCACGGTGAAACTCTTTGCCGTAGCGTGCACGGCGTTGCGGACGGATGTGCTGAAATGCGTCGGTGATGAGCATCGGGAACGCTGTGGTCTTGCCGGAAATACTGGCGAACAGCGTGGCGAACACGCCGACGAAGAAGATGTACCAGCCCAGCGGACCGAAGAACAATTCCAGCGCCTTGCCCAGATCGCCCAGCGTGTTCACCTGAATGCCGTTTGGACGCAGAATCTCGACGCCTACCACCCAGATCGCCAGATTGATGACGATACCGACGATGACCGCGAACAGCAGGTCGTTGCGCTGAATGCGTTTGTGTTGCGGACCGACCCAGCCCTTTTCGCGCATCACGTAAGGATGAACGAAGTTGGCGATGGAACCGGCCACGGCTCCGATGACCGACACCGCGACCAGCAGCGCGCCATGCACGCCTTCATCGGGCGGGATACTGAAACCGATGGTGCCCTTGATAATGCCGGTGACATCTGGCCCGGACATGATCGCCAGAGTCAGAAAGGCCAGCGTCATGATCGCCAGCAGGACTTTCATCACGCCTTCTATCATCGTGTAAATGTTGCGTCCGACCAGCAACCACACGGCAATCACCACCGCGACCGAACAGAGCAGCGGCTGGTTGATGTGCAGCAACATGGCGAGCGCCTCGCCAGCGCCCTTGATCATGTAGGCGTTGATCAGATGGCCCATCAGTAGTGCGTACGCCAGCATGAACCAGGCGAAGAACGGATGCAGTTGCGCGTAGCCCTGCAGGATGGTCATGCCCTGGTTATTACAGAGCTGGAAGCGGGCAATGATGTTGACGATCAGAAACCTGAGCAGCAGCGAAACCGCCAGCACCCACATCATCGCGTAACCGTAACTCGCACCGGCAACCGAAGACGTGATCAGGTCGCCCGCGCCTAGCCAGGACAACACGGCGATGATGCCGGGTCCCAATAGCTTGGCGAGCTTTTTCAAACGGGGCTCTGCGACGGGCGTCACCTTTTCTTCAATCGAGGGGCTGCCGGGCATGTGTCGAATCTCCATTGTTATTGTAGTGAGACGAAAGACAGTCGCAGATAAGATAAGACGTCGTACAACGTGCGTGGGGGATTGAAATGTAACTTCATATGAATGCAGGTTGCTCCCACGTACTGTGTGGTAACGCCTTTCAAGGCGCTCCGCGTCCGGTCGGAAGTTCGTGCACAATGCCCCCGGACGGATCGCTGACCTGCCGAACAATTCATGGAGACTGCCATGCCCCCGATACTTGCCGCCGCGCAATTCCATTCCGACCGGGGCCATATTGCGCACAATCTCGATGGCCACCTGACCTTCATGCGCCGTGCCGCAGAACAAGGTGCCGATTACCTGCTGTTCCCCGAGCTGTCCCTGACCGGCTACGAGCCGGACATTGCCCATGAACTGGCCTGCGACCCTCATAGCAGTCGTCTCGAGCCCATCCGCTTGTTGGCGATGCAGTTGAATCTGGCTACCACCGTCGGCATCCCGTTGAAAGGGCCGAACGACACCGTCCACATTGGGGCGCTGACCTTCACCGCGGAGGGCAAGGTCATCGCGTACGCCAAGCAATACCTGCACCCCGGCGAGGACGCAGTGTTCAGTGCCGGATCAACAGACGGTTTCCTGCCACTGGGGCAGCGACTGATCGGTCTGTGCGTGTGCGCCGACTTCAGTCATCCCGAACACGTACACCGCATGGCGGCGGGGAAGGCCTGGGTGTACGCGGCCAGCGTGCTGATCTCCCCTGGCGGCTACGAAAACGACGCAGCACTGCTGCAAGGCCATGCCCGACGTCACGGTTTACCTGTTCTGATGGCCAACCACGGCGGACCTACCGGCGGTTGGGAATCGGCCGGGCGCAGCGGTCTGTGGGACGAACAGGGCCGTTGGACAGGCGGTCTGGAAGGGGCAGGAAATGGACTGGTAATCGCGACCTGCCAGCCGCACGGCTGGCAGGTGCAGACAATCAGGCTGGTGTGACGGTCACTGTGTCAGGGTCGGAATCGGTCGGGCCCTTTCCATTGGAGTTCCGCTCGGACTGGGTAAGGGTTTCCGGTACGGCGAACCACAACAGACAGAACGCCGCCGCAGCCACCCCTGCCAGGGTCAGGAACGCGGCACTGTAACCCGCCGAATGCACCACGAAACCTGCCAGGCTGTTGCTCAGCGCAGCTCCGAGACCGAACATCGTCGACAGCGCTCCCAGGCTGACGTTGAAGCGGCCGGTGCCCTGTGTCAGGTCCTTGACCATCAACGGGAACAACGCCCCGAACAGGCCGGCACCGATGCCGTCGAGCATCTGCACCGCAACCAGCCAGTAGGGATCGTCAGACAACGTGTAGAGCACGCCACGAATCGGCAGGATCAGAAAACCTGCCAGCAACAAGGGTTTGCGGCCCCACACGTCCGCTTTCACACCCACCAGCAAAGCCGCCGGAACCATGACCAGTTGCGCAGCAACGATACAGGCCGAGGTCAGCGGCGTGGCCATCTGCATGTTGATCTGCGAAAGCTTCTGGCTCACCAGCGGCAGCATCGCGGCGTTTGCCAAGTGGAAGAGGGCGCAGCAGATGCCGAACAACAGCAGCGGCTTGTTGCTCAGCAAGGCCTTCAGGCCCGATGGCGCACCGTCATGGATTTTATGACTGGCATCGAAACCTCGCGCCACATCATGGTTGATCGCGTCGGCGGAAACGAAGCTGACAGCAACGATGCTGGCCAGCGCCATGGCGGCCATGAGATAGAACACGGCTACCGGACCGAACAGGTACGCGAATCCTCCGGCCAACAGTGCTGCGCACGCATTACCTGCGTGGTTGAAGGTTTCATTGCGCCCGGTGCGTCGGGTGAAAGCGCGCGGTCCGGTAATACCCAGCGAAATGGCGGCGATGGCCGGGGCGAAGACCGATGCAGCGACGCTGCTCAGTGCCTGAGTCAGCGCCACCAGCGTGAAAGAGGAGGTGAACGGCAGCACCAGGCAACTCAGGGTGACGAGTAACGCAGCGGCGGCAATGATGGCGCGTTTGTAGGTCGTGCGGTCGATCAGGGCACCCGCAGGTGTTTGGGTCACCAGCCCGGCAATGCCCGCGATGGTCATCACCACGCCGATGCTGGCCGGGTCCCATTTGTGGACCGCCAACAGGTAAATGGCGAGGTAGGGCCCCAGTCCGTCGCGGACATCGGCGAGGAAAAAGTTCAGGCTATCCAGAGACAGGGTATTGCGGCGATCTGCATGACTGGCCAAGGCGAGCATTCTCGTAATTCGTCAGACTCCAACCCACTGAGCCACGGGAAATACAGACCTGAGCCGTTTTAAAGAAGTTTCAGCATGTTTCATGAATAAGCAGTGTCAGACAGTCTTTTTCTGCAGGCTCTTCATGCGCTGAGCAGCGCGTTGCACAGCGGCCATTTTTTCCGGACGTTTCATGCGCTTCCATTTGCGAATGTCTTCCTTGGTACGGCCGCAACTTACGCACAGATCACCGCTGAGCTGGCACACGGAAATGCATGGGTTTTCGATGTCCTTGGCCATGGTCAACCTCGTTTGGCGTATTGACGTGAAAGCCGCAGCTCCCAATTGCCGCCGTTCTCGCGCAGGCACTGCTCTTCGCTGTCGAAATGCACGTGTCCGGGCAACGTCGTCAGCGTGATCGCGGATTCTTCCAGCGCCTGGGCAGTCAACTCGATCATGCGTTGACCCAGCCCCTGGCTCAATGCCTGATCCTTTGCCGCCACGGTATCGAATGCCCAGATCACCTGAAGACTTTCCGGGAAGTTCGCGTAGTCGACTTCGTGGGTCAGCCAGCAGAAGCCCGCGATCTCCGATTTAGCCGTCTCGCAGGCCTGTGTCAGCGCTGCAATCAAGCGTCGTTCGGTACGTGCCTGTTCGCGTTTGCTCGACGGCATGCCTGAATTCCTCGAAAAATGAGATGAATGAAGGCGCAGCACGATACCTGATTGTGGTTTCAAGCCCCAGCCTGTTCATTGTCGAATGCACATCGCACTTGAGCGACCTTGACGCTGTCCTACTGCCTGGGCACCGTCGAAGGTGCGATGTCATTCCTCTAAAAATAAAAAGGGACGCACATATGGATTTTTCTCAAGCAGCTACCGCTACCGATCAGGGCCGTCGGGGATTTCTGAAGAAGTCGCTGGCGGTCTCGGCGACCGTTGCGGCCATTGGCGCATTGCCACGTTTTTCCGTCGCCGAGCCACTGACCCAGCGTTACCCCGACCCCTTGGTCAACGTGCTGGACGACAGCTTCATGGAGCTGCGCATTTTCAATGCCAGCGTCGAACGGCTCGCGACCGGCATGCGTTGGGCCGAAGGGCCGGTATGGGTGGGCGATGGTCGCTACCTGCTGGTCAGCGATATCCCCAACAACCGCATCATGCGCTGGGATGAGGTCACCGGCAGTCTGTCGGTGTACCGCGAGCACTCCAATTTCTCCAACGGCATGTGCCGTGATCGTCAGGGACGTCTGCTGGTCTGCGAAGGGTCATCGACCACCCAGGAAGGGCGACGCGTCACACGCACCGAATACAACGGGCGCATCACCGTGCTGGCCGACAGTTTCGAAGGCAAGCCTTTCAATTCGCCGAACGACATCGTCTGCAAGCGCGACGGTTCGATCTGGTTTACCGATCCCATGTTCCAGGCCAACAGCGACTACGAAGGCCACAAGGTGCCGCAGTCGCAGCCATTCGGTGTGTACCGCATTGATCCGGCCGACGGCAAGGTCAGCCGGGTGGTCGATGATCTGGCCGGGCCGAACGGCCTGTGTTTCGCGCCGGATGAGAAGACCTTATATGTCGTCGAAGGTCGCGCCAAACCCAATGGCATCATCTGGGCTATCGCGGTCAATGATGACGGCACGCTGGGCGCGCGTCGCAAGCATGTCGAGGGTGTGGATTACGCCGCCATCGACGGCATAAAATGCGACGAGAACGGCAACCTGTGGTGTGGTTGGGGCGGCAACGGCAATCCGCAGGCCGACCTGGAAAAGCTCGATGGGGTGCGGGTGTTCAATCCGCAGGGCAAGGCCATCGGCCACATCACGCTTCCGGAACGTTGCGCCAATGTCTGCTTCGGCGGTCGGGAAGGCAATCGGCTGTTCATGGCCAGTAGCCATTCGCTGTACTCGGTGTTCGTCAATGCCCGAGGCGCGACCTTCGCCTGATGCGACGTAAAGGGTGCAGAGCGATTCATTTCGCGCTGCACCTCAATTGCTTCGAACCCCTGGAGTGGTCACGGGTCTGTTCGTGTATCACTCTTTTCAGGGAAGGTCCTTATGTCTGCGCAACGCAGCCTTGTCATGCTTGCACGAGGCGGTTACGCCGCTCGTGGTGTTGTCTATCTAATCATCGGTCTGTTTGCCGTGCTGGCGGCGCAGGGTTCTTCACAACCCGCAGACAGTCACAGCAGCCTCGAGGCCTTGTTGAGTCAGCCGTTCGGTAACGTACTGGTCGGGATTGTCGTGGTCGGCCTGCTCGCATTCGCCGCCTGGCGTGTGCTGCAAGCGACCCGCGATGTCGATCATCATGGACGCGAACTCAAGGGGCTGGTGATTCGTGGCGGTCTGCTGGTTGGCGGTTTCACCTATGGCGCACTGGCGTTCTTCGCTGCAGGCCTTTTGATCAGCGGTCTGAAAAGTTCAGGGGGTTCGGGCGGTGGTCAGACGCAGGATCTGCTGCAGTCGATCCTGTCCTGGGACCACTCCAACCTGCTCGTTTACGTTGTGGCGCTGGTGCCGCTGGCACTGGGCATTGTGCACATCATCAAGGGCTACAAGGCGTCGTTCGAAAAGTACTTCGAGGCCGACGAAGACGTCATGCGCTACGTGCGTCCTGTCTCGCGCTTCGGTCTGATTGCGCGGGGTGTGGCTTTCATCGAGATCGCGGTATTGCTTGCCGTGAGCGGTTCCAGCTACCAGGCGATGCATCCGCCAGGCATGAAAGATGCGCTCAACGGTTTGCAGGATCTTCCGGCAGGCGGTCTGGTGCTGCTGATCGTGGCGCTCGGGCTGATTGCATTTTCGGTGTACAGCTTTGCCCAGGCGGCGTGGCGTCGCATCAACATGGATGTACCCGATGCGCCTGAAGCGGTTGCGCGACACTTCCGCTGATCTTCATCAAGGCAGTGCCTGAGGCGATGTCAGGCACTTCCCGAGCAACATGAAATAGTGTGAACCCTGCCTCAAGTCGCCTATTCCCCAGCCGACACCCTTTTTTGAGCTCCGACTCATTTGCGCGCTGACGCCCCTGCGTCACCGCGCACTGCACCCGGCGCACCATAAAAACAAAAGAGGACAGCCATGACCATTCTTCAGCGAGTGATTGGTGGGTTTGCCGTGCTGGTGGTGCTGTTACTCGCCATGGTGAGTATCAGCTATCAGAGCACCCATTCGATAAGCGACCGTCTGACCGTGATCACGGGGCAATCGGCACCGTTGAGCCGTGCAGCGAGCGAGCTGTACGTTCACGTCTTGCGCGCCAACCAAGCGCTGTTGGGCGTGCTGGTCAGCAATGATCCGAAGCAGATCGATGACGGCAAGCAGCCGTTCAACGACAGCATGGCGCGTTTCAATCAGTTGCTCGACAGTACGTCTGCCTATATCGGCGACCGCGCCGCGCTGCGGGACAACCTGACACAGGAGCGGCAGCTCAGCGCGGCCTATGCCGAGCAAGCGCAGACCCTGATCGCCAGCCACCGTCAACACGTCATCCAGATGTTGCAGACCCGCGTCCTGCAGGGCTACAGCAGCAGTCAGGGCGTCCAGTTGACCAGTTACCTGCGTGACTATATTGCCCGCGAGCGCAACACCGGTTCTGCCGACAACGTCGCCGCGGCCGAGAAGTTGCTGCTGGAAGTGGGCAAGTCCTATGAAGGTCTGGCCGCGCACGCTGCGACGCCTGATATGCAAACCTTGCAGCGTTTGCTCAATCTGCAGGACGAAGTGATCAGCACCCGCGCTCGCGAACTGACCGCTGTCGACCCTCGCGCCGGGCGTATTGCCGGGGTGATGGTCAACCGTCTGCTCAATGACCTGACCGGCGCCGACGGCGTCTATCAGGCCTATCGTCAGGAAGCGGCGCTGGCTGATCAGGTCGGCAAACAGCGTCAGGCCGCCGAAGCACGCCTTCAAGCCACGCTGGACAAGATCGGCGAGTTCGGCAACCAGTCGCTGGCGGTTGCCAACGAGGCCAAGGAGGGCGCCGACTCGACGATCGCCACCAGCCTGAGCCTGTTGCTCGTCGCCTGCATTCTGGCGGTACTGGCAGCGGTCGTGATCGGGATCTGGGTGGCCTTCAGTCTGCGTCGCCCGCTGGCTGCGTTCCGCGAGGTACTGAAAACCCTGAGCACAGGCGACATGCGCGTGCGCTTCGATGTCAGCCGCAAGGATGAGTTCGGCGAGCTGGGTGGCTATCTGAACGAGTTCACCCAGTCCCTGCAACAAACCTTCCGCGAGCTGATCGGCTCGGCCGATACATTGGCGTTGACCGCCAGCAACAATGCCCAGATCAGCGAGCGGACCACGCGGGTGGTCGATGAACAGAAGGATCGCCTGCATTCGGCCGCTTCGGCCATGAACGAGATGGAAAGCACGGTCGAGGAAGTCGCCCGGCGTGCCCAGGACACCCGTAGCGCAGTGGACAGCACCAGCGAGCTGAACGAAAAGGTTCAACAGCGTGTGGCTGAAACCATCGTCAACATTCGCCAACAGGCCGAGCAGGTCAACAAGGCGTCGGCGGTGACCGACGAGTTGCAGAAGTACGGCCAGAACATCGACGGTATTGTCGATGCGATTCGTACCATCGCCGAGCAGACCAACCTGCTGGCCCTCAACGCCGCCATTGAAGCCGCACGTGCGGGCGAGCAGGGTCGCGGGTTTGCGGTGGTGGCCGATGAAGTCCGATCGCTTGCCAGTCGCACCCAGACGTCCACCAGTGAAATCCAGGAAATGATCGGTCAGATGCAGAGCAAGATTCATTCTGCGGTGCAGGTCATGAACGAAAGCCAGATCCAGTCCAATCACTGCGTCACCCTGGCGTCCGGCGCGGATGAGCTGTTGCAGGAAATGGGCGAGGCGGTAGGCACCATCCGTGACATGAACATCCAGATTGCCGCTGCTACCGAAGAGCAGAGCGCGACGGTGCAGGAAACCAGTCGCATGGTCACGCACATCAACGACTCTGCCCAACAGGCCGCTGACGGTGCCGAACAGTCGGCCAGCAGCAGCCAGGACCTGTCGAAAATGGCCAGGGATCAGCGCGAGCTGCTCCATCATTTCAGCGTTTGATGCCCGGGAGTCAGAACATGAAGCAATGGTTAACGATTTCCCTGAGTGCCAGCCTGCTGGCCGCCAGTCTGGCGTACGCCAGCACCCCTTTGGTCGGCGTCGGCATGGCCAAGTACAACGACAACTTCCAGACCATCCTGCGTCACGGTGTGGAGAAACAGATTGCGGTGCTCGACGCCGATATCTTCATGGAGAACGGCCAGGACAATGTGGAGCTGCAGATGCGCCAGTTCCGTAATCTGGTGAGCTCCAGAGTCGACGCCATTGTCGTCGCGATGGTCAACGGCAAAAGCGCGCCGGAGATGATGCGGCTGGCCAACGAGGCAAAGATTCCGCTGGTGTTCGTCAATCGCAATCCCGAGCCCGCCAAGTGGCCGCCGCAGACGGCGTTCGTCGGTTCAGACGAACTGGAATCCGGCACGCTGCAGGCGGAAGAACTCGCACGGCGTGCCAACTACAAGGGCAACGTGGTGATTCTGGTGGGCGATCCCAGCAATAAATCGTCGGTCATGCGCACTGAAGACGTGGAAAAGGTGGTCGCCAAATACCCGAACATGAAGGTCGTGCAGAAGAAAATCGGTAACTGGGAACGCAGCCAGGCCGCGACCATCGTCATCGACTGGGTCAAGCAGGGTGTGGACTTTTCGATCATTGCTGCCAACAACGATGAAATGGCCATTGGCGCGATTATGGGGCTGGAAAAGGCTGGCAAGAACGCGAGTGACTATCTGGTGGGCGGCATTGATGGCACGCCTGACGGACTGAAGCTGATGGCGGAGGGCAAGCTGGCGGTGAGTGTGTTTCAGGATGCGGTCGGTCAGGCCAACGGTGCCGTGGACGCGGCATTGAGCATGGCGCGAGGCGAAACGCTGGCGTCTCCGGTGATCTGGGTGCCGTTCAAGCTGATCACCCCGGAAAACCGCCAGCAGTTCGAGTGATGCACGAGCAGGGCGTCCGACGGTTACTTACAGCCGGATGTCCTGTGGCCCGCGAATCTGCGCTTCGATACGGGTACCGGTCAGTCGCTCCTCGTTGGAGAAACCGTCATAGTCCGCGAGTTTGCCGAAGTCGATGCCGGTGAGCTTTTCGATCTGCGCCACACTGCGTTGCCAGGTCTTGAGCTGGCCGAACACGATGCTCAAGTCGCCCAGTTCGCGGCTCTGATCGATCATGTAAGCGCTGGCGGAAGGCTTGCCGTCGTCGCCGAGAAACGCCACAACCTTCCAGAAAGCCGAAGGGATTTTGACGTTACGGTAGCTGCGGTCGTCATCGCGCAGGATGGGGCCGCTGAATACCGTTACCCGAGATTTCCAGCGGCGGGTGTTATCAAGAATGTAGTCCTCCAGCTCCAGCCAGGTCTTCTGGTTGAACGCGCTCATCTGTGGTGAGCAGTTGGTGAAATGGAAGGTGTCGGCATTGGCGGTTTGCGCGTCCTTGCCCCAGTTCGGGTCCTGCCGCCGAACCAGATGCCCGCGGTCCAGCAGGTTGCTGGCATACAGGCTTTCGCCAATCTGCGCCTCGGCAGGCAGTCGGCCGTCGTATGACCACGCGTCGTTGCTGCGCTTCACCTCCACACTGCTGTCGCCATCAATGTTCACGCCCACGTAGAGCGCCAGACGGCGACTGCGCGACATGGTGATGGAGAAGTGCATGTAATCCAGGCGATCCCCGGCGTTCTTCAGGGGATAGACGTCGGCGGCCAGTTCAGTGTCCGGCACGGGCCAGGGCACGACGAAGTCGCCCAGAAAATTCTCCGCATAACCTTTGCGCGACTTCAGATCGCTGGCAGGCGTGGTGCGTGGGGCCACCAACGGCTCAGCCTGGGATGCGAGCAGTCCGGCAGGCGGGTTGAGTGGGGTAAGGTCGGCGAGGCGAGGGCGATAGGTCAGATCGGCTTTCAAAGTCTTGTCAGGCACTGCGCTTTCTCCTGCGGTGGGCGTGGATTGCGTTCAGTTCACCATAGACCCATGACAGCGCTGCGTCAGGTTGCGCTTGGCTGGACGCAATTGCCGACTGCCGCCAATCACCGCAATCCTCGTCATTCTTATCCGATAATCGCCCGGTTTTATGCGCAAGTTTGCGACGTGCCCACACGAAGAAAATATTTATTCGGCACGAATCGTCGCTTTTGGCCGCTATTCGAGGACGAAGCTCGCTGAAATCGCGGTTCGATCGACCGCACCCCGATCAAAAACACATTGACGTTATTAACCGGCTGGTACATTTTTACTGTATATCCGCCTGTGCCGTTCCAGGCAGGAACACAATAAAAACAATCGAGGCACACCGTCATGCTCCAGGGATTGATCCTTTCCGTTTTACCTTCACCCTTCGTTAACGTTCGATGCCGATATGCAGGCATTGGCTGGATACGCTCGCAGTAGTTGTCCGATTCGCCCATCCGCTTCAGCGCAGATCCATCACATGGAGCCCCTTTCACGCAGGGCTTTCAGGGTGTCTGGCTGCTGCGCTGGCTCTTGTGCATCTGCGAGGTCTGGCCAATGACGAAAATCGTCGATCTGTATTTCAAGCTGCTCAAACTGTTGATCGTGCTGTGCATGGTGGCCATGGTTGTGCTGGTGTTCGGCAACGTCGTGCTGCGCTATGCATTCAACTCCGGCATCAGCGTGTCGGAAGAACTCTCACGCTGGTTCTTCGTGTGGATGATCTTCCTCGGCGCGCTGGTGGCCATGAAAGAGCGAGGCCACCTGGGCCTCGACAGCCTGGTCAAACGCTTGCCACCGATGGGCAGGCGCATCTGCCTGATCGCCAGCCAACTGCTGATGCTCTACATCTGCTGGCTGATTTCCAGCGGCAGTTGGCAGCAGGCCGTGATCAACCTGCATGTGGTGGCGCCTGCGTCCGGATTCTCGATGGCGGTGTTCTACGCTGCGGGCCTGGTGTTCGGGGTCAGTGCTGCCGCGATCCTGTTGTATCAGTTGTATCTGGCGCTCAGTGGTCGGCTGGACGAGGAGGCGCTGGTCATGGTTCGGGAAAACGAAGCCGACGCGGTCGTCAAATCCGATGCACCTGCTGCCACGCGGAGTAATCGACCATGACCCTGATGATCTTTCTCGGATCGCTGCTGGGCAGCATGGCGCTGGGGATTCCGATTGCGTTCGCGCTGCTGCTGGTCAGCGTTGCGTTGATGCTGCATCTGGACCTGTTCGATGCGCAGATCATTGCCCAGAACCTGCTCAATGGCGCTGACAGCTTTCCGTTGATGGCCGTGCCGTTCTTCATGCTGGCTGGCGAGGTGATGAACGCCGGAGGCTTGTCCAAACGTATCGTCAATATCGCCATGGCGTTGGTCGGGCACAAGCGCGGCGGGCTGGGTTACGTGGCGATCATTGCCTCCTGTCTGCTGGCCTCGCTGTCGGGCTCGGCGGTGGCCGATGCTGCTGCACTGGCCGCGTTGCTGGTACCGATGATGGTTCATGCCGGGCACAACCGTTCGCATTCGGCCGGCCTGATTGCGGCGGGCGGCATCATTGCGCCGATCATTCCACCGAGCATCGGCTTCATCGTGTTCGGTGTCGCGTCCGGTGTCTCGATCTCGAAGCTGTTTCTGGCCGGGATCGTTCCGGGGTTGATGCTCGGTGTGGCGCTGGCGGTTGCCTGGTGGTTCGTCTCGCGCAGTGAAAACGTCGAACCGCCACCCAAGCGCAGCGGCAAGGAAATCCTGCGCACGCTGGTGGATGGTTCATGGGCTCTGGGCTTGCCGCTGATCATCGTCTTCGGCCTGAAGTTCGGTATTTTCACACCGACTGAGGCGGCCGTGGTTGCAGCGGTTTATGCCTTGTTCGTGTCGCTGGTGATCTACCGCGAGCTGAAGATCAATCAACTGTACGAACTGGTGCTGTCGTCCGCCAAGACCACCTCGGTGGTGATGTTGCTGGTCGCTGCGGCCATGGTTTCGTCGTGGCTGGTGACGATCGCCGAGCTGCCTGACCAGTTGGCGGCGTTGCTCGAGCCGTTCATGGACAACCCGACCCTGCTGCTGATGGTGATCATGCTGCTGGTGATTCTGGTTGGCACCGTGATGGACATGACACCGACCATTCTGATTCTGACGCCGGTTCTGATGCCTGCGGTGACCATGGCCGGTATCGACCCCGTGTATTTCGGCGTGCTGTTTCTGATCAACACTGCCATCGGTCTGATCACGCCGCCCGTGGGGACGGTGCTCAACGTGGTGTGCGGCGTCTCGAAGATCAGCATGGACGAGATCATCCGAGGCGTCTGGCCGTTCATGCTGGCGCAGTTCGTCGTGTTGTTTTTATTGGTGCTGTTCCCGCAACTGGTCCTGGTCCCCCTGAGTTTCCTGACCCGTTGATGAGGTGACAGACGTCGAAGGCTTTCAACCACTCCATTTCCAATAACAAGACCGGAGAATGACATGCAGAAACTGATGAAAACCCTTTTGGCCGGGGCCTGTGCCACCAGCCTGTTGCTGGCGAGTGTGGCCAGTCATGCGGCAGAGATTCGCGAGCGCACGCTGCGGTTCGCCTTCCAGAACGTCAAGGAACATCCGCAAGGGCAGGGTGCACAGAAGTTTGCCGATCTGCTGAGTGAAAGCAGTGGCGGCAAGATCAAGGTACGGCTGTTCCCCGGCGGCACGCTGGGCGGCGATGTGCAGACGGTGTCAGCCTTGCAGGGCGGCACGCTCGATATCACGGTGCTCAACTCCGGAATTCTCGCCGCTCAGGCGCCCGACTTCGCGATGCTCGACTTTCCATTTCTGTTCAACGACGTGAAGGAAGCGCATGCCGTCATTGACGGTCCGGTCGGCCAGAAGCTCTCCGCGCAACTCGACAGCAAAGGGTTGGTCGCCCTGGGTTATTGGGACCTGGGGTTTCGCAATGTGACCAACAGCAAGCACCCGATCACCCGCCTGGAGGACATGCAAGGCCTGAAGATCCGCGTCATTCAGTCGCCGATCTACCTGAAAACCTTCTCGGCGCTCGGCGCCAACCCGGTGCCGATGGCGTTTCCCGAGGTCTACACCGGCCTTGAGCAGCACACCATCGACGGTCAGGAGAACCCTTACACGGTGATTGAAGGGAGCAAGTTCTTCGAGGTGCAGAAATACCTGTCGGCGACCGGGCACATCTTCAACCCGCAGTCGCTGATCATGAGTCAGAAAACCTGGAATCGCCTGAACGACGATGAGAAAGCGTTGATTCGCGACGCCGCCGCCAAGGCGCAGGTCTTCCAGCGTGAAGTGACGGCCGAAAGCATGGACAAGGCCCGGGCCAATCTGGAGAAACAGATTGCGGTCAACGACATTTCTCCCGCCGAGAAAGACCGTTTTCGTGAGCGCGTAAAACCTGTCATCGACGAGTTTTCCCAGCAACTGGATGCCGGCCTGGTGAAGATGATGTACGACGAAATCGCCAAAGCGCGCGCATCGCAGTAAAGAAGCGAGCTGCACCCTTCGCCGCGTCAGAACCCGTCCTGCGGGCCTGACGCTGCACGCTCGAAACCTCCTTTTCGATTTAAACCGGTAACCCCGCGAAAATAGTCTTAAATATCCGTGAACAGGCGTCGATAAGCTTTGCATAAGAGCAATCCGCAGCTCGCGTTATTTCATTGACCGCAGGGGAGCTTCAGGATGTCGATCAAACTTCGTTTGTTCTTGTTGATAGGCACCGGGGTAGTGGCTGTGCTGATCATCAGTCTGGTCAGTTATCTGGGCAACAACCGGATGGCGGCCGCGATGACCGATAACGAGGTCAGCATGACTGCGCTGAGCAATCATCTACAGGCCGACATGATGCACGACGCCCTGCGCGCCGATGTGCTGTCGGCGATGCTGGTCGGGCTGGGCAAGAGTGAAACCACCCGTGAAGAGGTGCTGGCGTCCCTCAGCGAGCATGCCACGCAATTCCGCAAAGTCCTGAGTAACAATCTGGAGTTGCCCATCAGCGACACCCTCAAGGCCGAACTGAACAAGGTCAAACCGAGCCTCGATGCCTACATCAGCGCAGGCGAGCGGATTGTCGGCCTGGCGCTGGACAGCCCTGACCGTGCCCAGCAGGACCTGAGTACATTTTCTGCCGCCTTTACTCAGCTTGAAGGCCAGATGTCCACTTTGAGCGAACTGATCGAAGACAACTCGAAAGCCAGCGGCGAAGTCACCCGCGATGCGATCAACACCGCCAATACCACGCTCGGCGTGGTTCTGGTCATCAGCCTGTTACTGCTGGTTGCGCAAGGGCATTGGGCGACTCGCAGCATCATGATCCCTTTGCAATCTGCCAGCCGTATCGCTGACAGCATTGCGCATGGCGACCTCAGCGAACCAATTGCCGAGCCGAGCAGCCGTGATGAAGCGAGCGCGCTGATTCGCAGCCTTGCCGTCATGCAGCGCGATCTGCGCGGCATGATCGAAGTGGTGCGCGGCAATGCCCATGGCGTGAGCGGCATGAGCGGGCAATTGAGCAGCGGCTGTCACGCGGTGGCGGGCAGCAGCCAGCAGCAAAGCTCGGCAGCAGCGACCATGTCGGCGGCCGCCAGTGAAATGACCGCCAGCATCGAAGAAATCACGCGTCATGCCGAACAGGCACGGGAGATGGCCAATCAGGCCGAGGCGCTGGCCAAGAATGGCGGACGGGTGATCCATCAGGTGGTCAGCGACATGGACGGCATTGCCCGTTCGGCCCAGCAATCGGCGCAGGTAATCCGCACGCTCGACAAGGAGTCGGAAGCCATTTTCAACATCATTCAGGTGATCAAGAGCATTGCCGACCAGACCAACCTGCTGGCGCTCAACGCGGCCATCGAGGCGGCACGTGCCGGTGAACAGGGCCGTGGCTTTGCCGTGGTGGCCGACGAGGTGCGCAGCCTGGCAGGTCGTACCAGCGCATCGACCCAGGAAATCACCGGCATGGTCGCCCGCATTCAACAAAGCACCCGCGAGGCGGTGACCAGCATGGAAGCCGGGGTGGTGCAGGTCGACAAAGGTATGGTGGTGACCGCCGAGGTCCAGCAAGCCATCCGGGATATTCTTGATGCCACGCTGAGCACCACGCATCTGGTCAACGACATCACCCGCACGATTGGCGAACAGAGCCTGGCCAGCAATGAAATTGCTCATCAGGTGGAGATGATCGCCAGCATGTCCGAGGACAACAGCCGGGTCATCGGCCAGACGGCGGCCACCACCGATGAGTTGTCCGCGCTGGCAGTCCAGCTCTCGCGTTCGGTGGACCGGTTCCGGCTTTGATATCTATAAGCCATTATCTGGCGTAATCTCCCGATCCGCCCACTCTGTGCTTTTTTGCCGGTAGTCGAGCCTGATAGGGACACCGTCCAGTGTTCTGATCGCCCCGGTCATTAAAGCTTTTGCACTAACAGACGTTAACCATCCAAACGGAATACCTTCCGCGCCCAGGAGCTGCTGCATGCAAACGTTAAAGGCTTTGTACGAGTCGGTCGAAAAGCAGTTTTTCAACACCTTGACCAAAAAGCTCTCAAGCCTTTTCCTGCTGGTTGTCGTCAGTGCGCTGCTGTATTGGGTGGCGCTGTCCGTTCGTGCCGACATCGTGACGTTGTTGCGCAGTGCGCACCTGGAATCCGGTGTGTTGGCGCGCATTGAAGGCCGGCTGGATGCGCTGAGCAACGCCATTCTGATCAGCACCCTGTTCACGCTGGGCATGGTCGGTTTCATGGTCTGGTACCTGCGCCATCTCATTGTGCGGCCTGTGATGTTCATGACCGGTGCGCTGGAAGAAATTGCCAACGGCGAGGGCGATCTGTCCAAGGATCTGCCACTGCTGACCCACGACGAAATCCGCGTGCTGGCCAGCACCTGCAACCGCTTCCTGGCCAAGCAGCGCGAAGTGATCAGCAGCATCCAGGCACTGACCGTGCAGATCGCGGTCGAGTCGGCGCGCTCGCTCAAGAACATCAGTGATTCCAGTGACAGCGCAACCGATCAGGCGCGCTTTGCCAAGGAGGTCATGGATCAGAGCAACATGGCGGTAGGCAGCATCGAGGACGTGTCGCAGCAGACTCAGGGGATTTCCAGCACCACCGCCCAGAACCTGAGCATGGCGCGCGGCTCCTATTCCGAACTGCTGGAAGTGACCGGCAACATCAGCCAGATATCCAGCAGCCTCAACGAGTTCGGCGTGCTGGTATCGGCCTTGAATCAGCGCTCGTCGAGCATCAAGTCCATCGTCGGCCTGATCCAGCAGATTTCTTCGCAGACCAACCTGCTGGCCCTCAACGCGGCCATCGAAGCGGCACGTGCCGGCGAAAGCGGTCGCGGCTTTGCCGTGGTGGCCGACGAGGTGCGCACCCTGGCGCAGAACGTCAGCAAAGCCACGGACGATATCTCGCAGAATATTGATGCGATGCTCCTGGAAGTCAGCTCGACCTACGAGCAGACCACCCAGATCAGTCAGAGCGCACGTGAAACGCAATTGGTCGTGGAACGTGCGTCGGGTCATTTCGAAAGCATGATCGTCGACTTCGAGTCGACCAATGGCAAGCTTGCCGACATTGCTTCCCACATCCAGCAGTTCGCCACGACCAACACGGGCATCAACGACCGGGTCACGCGTATCTATGCGGACAGCCAGGCCATCGACCAGCGCATGCAGCATTCAGCGACGGCCACCCGCGACCTGTCCGGTGTTGCCGAGCGCGTGCAGGCGTTGCTGGGACGGTTCGTGCTCGGGCACGGTGAACTGGATGCTGCAATCACGCGGGCCAGTCAGTGCCGCGATACCTTGCAGGCGCGGCTCGCGGTGCTGCACAAGGAGGGCGTCAATCTGTTCGATCACAACTACAAATTGATTCCCGGCACCGATCCCAAGCAATACATGACCAGTTACACCGAGCGATTCGCGCAGATCTGCCAGGAAGAATGCGACAAACTGACCAAGGGCACCCGAGGCGGCAAGGTCTCGTTCATTGTCGATAGCAAGGGTTATTGCCCGGTCAACAACAGCTGGGTTTCACAGAAACCGACCGGCAATCGCGCCGTTGACTTGCCGGTGTGTCGCAACAAACGGATGTTCTCTGACCCGGTCGGCCTGCGAGCGGCAAGCAACAAACAGCGTTTCCTGCTGCAGACTTACCTGCGCGATACCGGTGAAATCATGACCGAGATCGATGTACCGTTCTTCTTCGAAGGCCGTCATTGGGGCAACCTGCGGATGGGCTTCGACGCGGCGCAGTTGCTGGGCCGCTGACACGTCGGGGGTGACTTCCGCCGGTTGTGCGAACACCGACGGGAGTCCGTTCAGTCAGCCAAGCAGGTGCTGGGCGATGTACCTTGAGATCTGGACCACTGACGTCTTGCCTGTGAATTCGAACTTCACCTTGCCGATCGCCGAGTAATAGATTTCCAGTTCCGAGTCCAGGTCGAACGTCCCCGAGGTTTCCACCGACCAGGCCACGATGTTCTTGTAGGGCAGAGACGTGAAGTCTTTCTTACTGCCTGTCAGCCCCTGAACGTTGACCGAGATGATGCGTTTGGTGGTAAAGACGACGCCGTCGCGCATGGACTTGTAGGAATCGATGACTGTTTCGCCGTCCAGCAGCAGATCCTTCACGCGGTCTGCGTACTCGTCATTCTGTTTGAGTTTGAAAAAACCTTTGTTGTTGAAGTCGATCATTTTCTGTCCTTGAACCGTTGACGAAGGAAGCGGAGCGCGTCTATGCCGGGCATTGCCGCGTGCAGAGTAGCATCTGGCCACTTTTCTGGTCAGTCGCCCGACCAGGAGCATTGCTCCAGTCTGACTTGACGGCAATGGAACGTTAACGCCTGTTCAGGCTCAATTTCTGTGACGCTCTGATTCCCGGAACGCCTACGGAGGTGTGATTTTGAACATTCAAGACCTGTCCAGCGACATCAAGGCTGGCAAGATCAGTGAACTCAATCTGGTGTCGATGGAAGGCGGCTCCTACGTGCTTCACGCACTGGTGGAAGGCAAGTCAGTGCCGGTTCAGGATTCACACGGCAAGCCGTTGCATCTGGCTTCGGTCGAGGAAGCACGTAAGGTGCTGTCGTCGGTACCGGACGTACAGCTGTTTCTGAGCCAGGGCGTGGCTCACGACGAAATGGTCGGCCTGGACGACGTGCAGGTCGAATCGTCCCGGCATGAGATTCCGTTGCGCTCCAGCCTTTGATATACAGCGTTCATCTGTCCGAATGAATGGAACACCGCTCTGCACGTCAGAGCGGTCGGTCGATACTGCCTGTTGAGGTTTTGAGGGCAGTTCACTACTCAGGAGCCGTCATGTCTTTCCAGAAATTACCCCGAATCCTGATCACCAACGACGATGGCATCGATGCCCCGGGTTTGCTGGCACTTGAAGAAGTGGCCCGCGAACTGGCTGACGAAGTCTGGATCGTCGCCCCTGATCATGACCAGAGCGGCATCTCGCACGCGTTGAGCATTCACCATCCATTGCGCCTGACCACGCGTGGCGAGCATAAGTTTTCGGTTTCGGGTACGCCCGCAGACTGTGTCGCCATGGCCTTGCAACAGTTGATGAGCCAGCCGCCCACGTTGATCCTGTCCGGCATCAACAAAGGCGCGAACCTGGGCGTTGAAACGGTGTTTTCCGGTACGGTCGGCGCAGCCATGGCCGGGCTGTTACTGGGCGTGCCTTCGATTGCCTTGAGTCAGGCCCTGACGCGCCGTGACTCGGTGCGCTGGGATACGGCACGGCAACTGGCGCCTGATGTGATTCGCAAGGTCTGGGGGCTGGGGTGGGAGCAGGGCGCTTGCCTGAACATCAATTTCCCGGATGTTCCCGCGGCGGAAGCCGGCCCGATGCAGTTCACCACCCAGGGTGCCGGTCGCATCGATGCGCTGGAAGTCACTTCACGCACCGATATGCGTGAGCGCGACTATTTCTGGCTGAGCATCCATCGACACGATCTGGCGGACGCGCCCGGCAGCGAAACCCATGTGGTCATGAATGGCGGTATTTCCGTTACACCGCTGCGTTTCGAACGTACCGACACGGCGATGCTGGAACAGTTGAAAACGCGTTCCGCGAGCTGAGGCATCCATTCAGGATTGGCGTATCACGGCGATACATTTGATCTCCAGCAGCAGGCCGGGGTGCGCCAGTTCGGCAACGCCTATGCAGGTCCAGGCGCATTGTCCGCGTGGAAACAGGCGGTTCTTGACGTCGCGAAAGACCGGCATGTGCTCGCTCATCGACACGTGATAGGTCGTCATGTCAACGATGTCATCGAATGTGCAGCCAGCCTCGGCCAGTACCGTGCGCAGGTTTTCCCAGCAGGCGATGAATTGCGCTTCAGGGTTCAGGATCACTTCCATATCGCGTGTGCGCCCGACCTGCCCCGAGCAGTAAAGCGTATGGCCGACCCTGACCGCAGGCGCATAGCCGGCGCGGTCCATGATCAGTTCCATGGTGGGAGGGACAATGATTTCGCGGTCTGACATGTGGCTACACCTGGTTATGCAGTTTTGAATTGATTCTTTGCAGCGAATACCTGCCTGAGGGTCTTACGCCTTGCTGGCAGGTTTCGCGGCGCGGCGCGGTTTTTTCGCCGCCGTGCCGGTTGCTTTCTCGGCGCCTGCGGCCTTGCGCGGGCTGGCCTTGCGTTTTTTCTTCCACGGCGGCTTTACGCCTGCCGGGCTCGCAGGCCCGCTGATGGACATGCGCATGCCGACGCATCGGCTCACGTGCTTGCTCATCCAGGCGGCCTGCCGGGTAACGAACTCTTCAAGGCTCATCTCGCCGCTCTGGACCATGTCCAGCGCCTGTTCCCAGATAGCGGTGGTGCCGGGGTCGGCGATGGCGCGCGGGACGGCGTCGATCAGGCCGAATGCCGCCGGTGTGGCGCATAGCGCCTTGCCCTGTTTGGTCAGATACCCGCGGTCCAGCAGGCCCTGAATGATGCCGGCCCGCGTCGCCTCGGTGCCGATCCCGGTGGTGTCCTTGAGTTTCTGCTTGAGCAGCGGATCTTCCACCAGTTTCGCGACGTTTTTCATCGCCTTGATCAGATCGCCCTCGGTGAACGGTTTGGGCGGCTGGGTCCAAAGGTCCTTGAGCATGATATCGGCAACGGCGCACTCGCAGCCCTGGATCAACCTGGGCAGTGGCTGCGGCGCAGGGGCTTCGCGACCTTTTGGCGGGGTCAGTGCCTCGGGCATGGCACGTTTCCAGCCCGGTTCGACGATCTGTTTGCCGACGGCGCGCAAGGCGTGTCCCGCGCAGTCGAAGTCGGCCTGGGTGCGATCGTATTCGTGGTTGGGCAGAAACTGCGCCAGATAGCGGGCTCTGATCAGCGTGTAGACTGCTTTCGGTTTGCCGGTCAGACGCTCGATGCCTCGGGCCGCGGCGGTGGGGATGATGCCGTGGTGGGCGCTGACCTTTGCATCGTTCCATGCCCGTGAGCGGCGTTGCGCATCAAGGTGCGGCATCAGCTCGCCAAGCGCCGGATCGGCTTTGCCCAGCGCCGCAATGATGCTCGCCGCTTCGCCATGCTGGCTGTTGGGCAGGTAGCCGCAATCGCTGCGCGGGTAGGTGATGACCTTGTGGGTTTCGTACAGGGACTGGGCGATGTCAAGGGTTTCCTGTGCGCCGAGGCCCAGCTTCTTCGAGCAGATTTCCTGAAGCGTGCCGAGATCGAAGGGCAGGGGCGCCGCTTCACGAATCCGCTCGGTGCGCAGCTTGACCAGTCGGGCGCTGCCCGCCCCGCGAATATCCTCTGCTGCCTGTTGGGCCAGCGGCTGATTCAGGCAACGGTCCTGATCATCACAAGCGTCCGACGGTGCCCGCCATTGGGCGATGAACGCCTGATGCTCATGGAGCAGCTTCACATCGATGGCCCAGTAAGGCACAGGGACAAAATTGGCAATGCTGCGGTCGCGGTCCACGACCAGTCTGAGAGTCGGGGTCTGTACACGTCCGACCGGCAGCACGCCCTGATAGCCCGACTGTCTGCCCAGGAGGGTGAACAGGCGGCTCATGTTCATGCCGATCAGCCAGTCGGCGCGGGAGCGGCCCAATGCCGAATGGTACAGGCTGAAAGTATCAGCACCGGGCTTGAGCGTGGCCAGCGCCTTGCGGATCGAGGCGTCGTCCAGAGCGGACAGCCACAGGCGCTGGATCGGCCCGCGATAACGGCAATGTTCGACCAGCTCCCGGGCGATCATTTCGCCCTCGCGGTCGGCATCCGTGGCAATCACCAGTTCTTTTGCTTCGCCCAACAGACGTTTGACCGCTTTGAACTGGCTGGCGGTTCTGGGCTTGACCAGCATCTTCCATTGCTGCGGCACGATGGGCAGGTCTTCCAGCACCCAGCGCTTGTAACGGGCATCGTAGGCATCCGGCGGTGCCGTTTCCAGCAAATGGCCAATGCACCAGGTCACCGTGGCATTGGCACCCACCCAGCAGCCGTCCCCACGCCGCGTTGCGCCGAGCACGGCCGCGATGTCTTTGGCCTGAGAGGGTTTTTCGCAAAGGAACAGCCGCATGACTACCGTCTTCGATTACCGGTGGTGAAGGCTGCAAGGATGAACGTCGAATCGGCGATGGGCAAGTTTTATCTGTATGGATATACAGATAAATACCCTGAGAGGTCATAGACGTCTGATCAGCAGCAGGGCGCGTAGCGCGCCCTGAGCTGCATGCCCGCGTCCCGGCGACGGATCTGGAGTAAAGCGTGGTCCTGTCTGCCAACGATCCCCGCCGCTAAACCGCAATCTCTACCTGATCACCATTCAACCGCACCGGCCAGACCTCCAGTCGCTGCTCCGGATACTCCAGGCAGGAGCCGTCATGCAGGCGGAAGTGCTGTTTGTAGAGTGGCGAGGCGATCACCAGGTCTCCGGCGATCTGGCCAATCAGCCCGCGCCCGATCACGTTGGCTCCAGACTTGGGGTCGCGGTTGTCGATGGCATAGAGCTTCTCGCCGTCCGCCGTATCCGGCACATAGAACAGCGCTACCTGCGTACCGTCGAGCCAGGCCACCACACCTGAGTTGGCGACCAGATCCTGCCGACCGCACAGGGCGTGCCAGTGCAAGTGCAGCGCGGAATGAGTGTTTTCTGGGAAGGCTGTATCGGGCGAGTTCATCAGACCACCTCCTTGAACAATGGGATCAGCGTGAGTTCTTCAGGTTTTGCAGGACGACGCTGAGCGCGTTCCTTGACGAAATGCACGTCCGGGTCGCCACGGCCGTCGTTGACAAAGGTGCGGAAGCGCTTGAGTTTTTCCGGATCCTTCAAGGCGTTGGCCCATTCGCATTCATAGCGGTCAACCACCAGTTGCATTTGCGACTCGAGTTCCGCCGCCAGCCCGAGGCTGTCGTCGAGGATCACGGACTTCAGGTAGTCCAGCCCGCCTTCCAGCGATTCGCGCCACACCGATGTGCGCTGCAGCTTGTCGGCGGTGCGGATGTAGAGCATCAGGAACCGGTCGATGTAGCGGATCAGGGTTTCGTCATCCAGATCGGTGGCGAACAGTTCTGCGTGACGTGGGCGCATGCCGCCGTTGCCGCACAGGTACAGGTTCCAGCCGTTCTCGGTGGCAATCACGCCGACGTCCTTGCTCTGCGCCTCGGCGCATTCACGGGTGCAGCCGGAGACCGCGAACTTGAGCTTGTGCGGTGAGCGCAGACCCTTGTAGCGATCCTCGATGCGCAGTGCCATGGCGACGCTGTCCTGAACGCCATAGCGGCACCAGGTGCTGCCGATACACGATTTCACCGTGCGGGTGGACTTGCCGTACGCGTGACCGGTTTCGAAACCGGCTTCGATCAATTCGCTCCAGATGTCCGGCAGCTCATGCAGTTGCGCGCCGAACAGGTCAATACGCTGGCCGCCGGTAATCTTGGTGTATAGGTCATACTTCTTGGCCACCGCGCCGATGGCGATCAGGCCGTCGGGCGTGATTTCGCCGCCTGGAATGCGTGGCACCACCGAGTAGGTGCCGTTCTTCTGCATGTTGGCCATGAACGTGTCATTGGTGTCCTGCAGTGGCACCAGTGAGGGCTCGGTAATCGGCCGGTTCCAGCACGAGGCGAGAATCGAGCCGACCGCAGGCTTGCAGATGTCGCAGCCATGAGCGCCTTTGCCATGACGGCTCAACAGCTCTTCGAAGGATTCGATCCCTTCGACGCGCACCATCGAATACAGCTCCTGACGGGTGTAGGCGAAATGTTCGCAGAGGCTTTTGTCGACGGCGACACCACGGGCAATCAGTTCGTGTTCGAACACTTGCTTGAGCAGCGCCGTACAGCCACCGCAGCCGGTCGCTGCCTTGGTGCAGGCCTTGATGCCGGCAAGGTCGGTGCAGCCATTGTCGATGGCCGAGCAGATCGAACCCTTGCTGACGTTGTGGCATGAGCAGATCGTCGCTGTGGCGGGCAGGGCGTCGGCACCCAGCGTCGGCGCGCCTTCGCTGTGTGGCAGGATCAGGCTCGACGGATCGGCGGGCAGAGTGATGCCGTTCTGCGCGTATTGCAGCAGGGTGTCGTAATAACTGTTGTCGCCGACCAGCACCGCGCCCAGTACCTGCTTGCCATCAGCCGACACCACCAAACGGCGATAACTGGCGGTGGCTTCGTCGATGTAGCGATAGCTGACTGCGCCCGCCAGCGCGCCGTGGGCGTCGCCGATCGAGCCGACGTCCACGCCCAGCAACTTGAGTTTGGTGGACATGTCGGCACCGAAGAACGGTTCGGTGTCCTTGTTGCATAACTGCGCCGCGACGCCACGGGCCATCTGATAGCCGGGTGCGACCAGACCGAACACGCTGCCGTTCCAGGCTGCGCATTCGCCGATGGCATAGATGTCTTCATCGCTGGTGCGGCAGTGTTCGTCAATCGCGATGCCGCCACGAGGGCCGAGTTCGAGTTCGCACTGGCGGGCGAGGGCATCCTGCGGGCGAATACCGGCGGAGAATACGATCAGGTCGGTTTCGAGAAATTCGTCATTGGCGAAGTTCATGCGGTAGCGGTACTGCTTGCCGTCGCTGATCGACTGAGTGGCACGTGACAGGTGAACACCCACGCCGAGCGCTTCGATCCGGGCCTTCAAGGCAGCGCCGCCCGGTTCGTCGAGCTGGACGGGCATCAGGCGTGGTGCGAACTCCACGACATGGGCTTCAAGGCCCAGGGATTTCAGGGCGTTTGCGGCTTCCAGCCCCAGCAGGCCGCCACCGACCACCACGCCACGACGGGCTTTCGAGGCCGCGTAACGGATGCTGTCCAGGTCTTCCAGCGTGCGGTACACCAGCTTCGAATTGCCCTGCGCGCCTTCGATGGGCGGTACGAACGGGTAAGAGCCGGTCGCCAGAACCAGCTTGTCGTAGCTGAAGCAGCCTTCAGCGGTGATGATTTCGTGGCGGTCGCGGTCGATTTCCAGCACCGGCACGCCCAAGTGCAGGGTCAGGCCAGCCTGTTGGTAAAGCGCCATTTCGCTCATGGCCAGTGACTCGGCATCGCGTCCGGTGAAGTACTCGGACAGGTGCACGCGGTCGTAGGCACGCTGCGCCTCTTCACCGAACACATGAATGCGATAGCGCTCAAGCGCGCCGCCTGCGATCAACTGCTCGACGCAATGATGACCGACCATGCCATTGCCGACGACGATCAGGGTTTTTACATCGTTGTGGGGGAAGACTGTGGTGTTCATGGCTAATCCCGGCCGAGGCCAATCAGGTTTTTTGAAGCAAAAAAAAGCGCCCGGAACCTTTCGGTTCCAGGCGCCTTTGCCTGTTCTCTTATGGGTGTTCAAAGGTGCGGATCGAGCCACGTTGCCGGATGCACCTGATAGCCCTGTGGTCTCTGTGAGACTGGCGATCTGCGTCGATCAACCGGGGCGGCCCGACCACATTGAAGGCGGGGTTGTCTGGAATAATGCAGGGGTTGTGCCAGCTTGGCGTCGATCGTTGATGAGTGACCCCGAGCCTCGTGTTTCCGGGTGTCTGGCGCGACAGCAGGGATCCGGAGCGTGTGTCAGGGTGGCTTGGCAGGCTGCATTGCAATGGTGCGCAGCGGGCGGGTTGCGCTGTAAAGGTGTGCATGGAGGAGGATGGTCGGGGGGGATGTAGAGCGTTGCTGGATCCATTCCCACGCGGAGCGATGGGCACGATCTTTACCCAAAAGACGCGATCAAGAGGTCTGCATGTCCGCCGCTCCCCTGAAGCTGGCGCAGCATTTGTATTACCCTGCGCCTTCATTCACAAGATCCGTTGCCATGACCTTTACTATCCAGGAAGTCACCCGCGCCGAAATCCCTGAAACCATCGACTTCGCCATGCGTGCACGGGCCGAGGTTTTCCCCATGCTCGATGGCACCGTGTTCCCTGCCGACCTGGCAGCTTTCGAACAGGTTTACCTGAACGGCAGCAGAGGCAAATTCCTGACTGCACGTCACGACGGGAAGATCATTGCTGCTGTCGGCTATCTGCCATTCGATCATCGCTTCCCACAACTGGACTATACCGGTCGCGACACGGTGGAGATCGTGCGCCTTTACGTCATGCCTCAGTTCCGAGGGGACGGGCTGGCCAGTCGCTTGTGTGAGGCGCTGTGGGCGCACGCCGAAGCCAGCGGGATAGAGGTGTTGTACCTGCACACCCATCCATTTTTGCCCGGCGCGATCCGCTTCTGGGAAAAACAGGGTTTCGCCGTGACAGACGTAGAAACCGATCCGGTGTGGAAAACCACGCATATGGAGTGCGTGCCTGACAGGCGGCACCGGAGTTCAGAGGGCAAGTAAGCGCCTGCCCTCAGGACGTGATTGACGTCAGCGCGGAGCGCGCTGGCGTGCGGTTTTCATCAGGTCTTCAGGCGTGATATGGCCGACGACTGCCTTGGCCGCAGCACTGCCCGGCAGCGGCAGGTCCAGGATGTGGCCTTTCATCTTGCCCACCACGTGCATTTCACATGGCTTGCAGTCGAACTTCAGGGTCAGCACTTCGTCACCCTGAATCAGTTGCATCGGTGCGACCTTGGTGCGCACGCCGGTCACGCCCTTGGCCTGTTTCGGGCACAGGTTGAACGAGAAACGCAGGCAGTGCTTGGTGATCATGACCGGCACTTCGCCGGTTTCTTCGTGCGCTTCATAAGCCGCATCGATCAGTTGCACACCATGGCGGTGGTAGAAATCACGCGCTTTCTGGTTATAGACGTTGGCCAGAAACGACAGGTGCGACTCAGGGTAAACCGGAGGTGGCGTGGTTTCAGCCTTGCGTCCGCCCTGTGGATGCGCCTTGACGCGCGCTTCGGTGAGCGCTTCGATGGTGTCGCGGCGCAGGGTCTTGAGCTGGGAGTTGGGCACGAAGAATGCCTGGGGTGCGTCCAGCCTGATGTCCTGGGCGTGATAGATCGTGGTGCCCAATTGGGACAGCAGATCGCGCAACTGGTCCAGCGCCTGTTCCGGCTTGTTCGCCGCGCCAAACGGACCGTCCAGATGGGTCGTGACGCTGACGCCCTCTTCGCTGGTCGCGGTCAGGTTCAGGCGCTCTTCGCGCAATTCGACCTGCCACTGAATGCCGATCCGGCGTTCGGCCGAGGTCTTCAACAGGGCCTGTTGCCAGTTATGGTCCAGATTACGGCTCAGCGGATGATTCGGACGCAGACGGGAGAGGGCGGCCGGCATTTCGTTGGGCTCGACGCGATAGCGCCAGCGTTTCTCACCGTCTTCCTCGAATTCACCTTTGAGTTCCGCGACGTTGGCGCGGAAACCCACCACTTCACGTTTGATCAGCACGTTCAGCCCGTCGCCGTTGGACAGCGGCTCGTGAGTGACCGCGATCAGGTCGCGCTTGCCCAGTTTCTCCACGCTGCCGACCAGCAGGCCGGTGAAGGTCGGCGTGTCGAACGCACCAATGTCGATCTTGCGGTCGCTGACGAAGTAATCGGTGCTGCCGCGGTTGAAGGTCTTTTCCGGGTCAGGCACGAAGAAGTGCGCGGTACGGCCGCTGGAGGCACGCGCCAGATCCGGGCGGTCTTCCAGAATGTCGTCCAGACGCTGGCGGTAGTACGCGGTGATGTTCTTGACGTAGCCCGCATCCTTGTAACGGCCTTCGATCTTGAACGAGCGCACGCCCGCTTCAACCAGCGCGCGCAGGTTGGCGCTCTGGTTGTTGTCTTTCATCGACAGCAGGTGCTTTTCGAAGGCCACGACGCGACCCTGATCATCCTTGAGGGTGTAGGGCAGACGGCAGGCCTGGGAGCAGTCGCCACGGTTGGCGCTGCGGCCGTTCTGTGCGTGGGAGATGTTGCACTGCCCGGAGAACGCCACGCACAACGCGCCGTGAATGAAGAACTCGATGGCCGCGTCGGTTTCGTCGGCGATCTCGCGGATTTCCTGCAGGTTCAGCTCACGAGCCAGTACCAGCTGCGAGAAACCTGCCTGATCGAGAAACTTCGCCCGGCCCAGAGTACGGATGTCGGTCTGGGTGCTGGCATGCAGCTCGATGGGCGGAATGTCCATGTCCAGAACGCCGAGGTCCTGCACGATCAGCGCATCCACGCCTGCATCGTAGAGCTGGTGGATCAGCGTGCGGGCCGGTTCCAGCTCGTCGTCATGCAGGATGGTGTTGATGGTGGTGAAGATGCGCGCGTGGTAGCGATGGGCGAATTTCACCAGTTCGGCGATATCGCTGACCTCGTTGCAGGCGTTGTGTCGTGCGCCGAAGCTTGGCCCGCCAATGTACACCGCGTCGGCGCCATGCAGGATGGCTTCACGGGCGATGCTCGTGTCCCGTGCGGGGCTGAGCAATTCCAGATGGTGTTTGGGTAGGGACATGGCTACGGCATCCGACGGCGGGCAAAGCGCGCATTGTAGTGCCATGGGCCGCGCTGCGCACCTGCGCTGATCGCTAAGGCGGCATTTACTGACTGTCGGTGGGGTTGAGGCGGGTGCTTCAGGGCGAGCGCAGACGCAGAATCCGTGAGCCATCGAACGGGTCGGTCAGCCAGCGGCCGATCACACCGAAGGTGTCCAGCAGCCGCTCGGGCGTCAGCACCTCGGCGGGTGCACCCAGTGCGACCATGCGGCCTTTTTCCATTACAGCCACCCGGTCACAGTCCAATGCCTGATTCAAATCATGCAGGGCGATCACCGTGGTGACCGGCAACGCCTTGACCAGACCGAGAATGGTCAACTGATGCTGGATATCCAGGTGATTGGTCGGCTCGTCCAGCAACAGGATTCCCGGCCTCTGTGCCAGCGCCCGGGCGATATGCACCCGTTGCCGTTCGCCGCCTGACAAGGTATGCCAGGCGCGCTTGATAAAGGACAGCATGTCCACGTCCACCAGCGCCTGACGAACGATCCGGTCATCGTTGTCACTCCAGGGCGCCAGCGCCGACAGCCAGGGTGTGCGGCCCAGTTCCACCGCATCCAGTACAGTGATCGCGTCACTTGTTTCGGCCTGTTGCTCGACCACCGCCAGCGCCCGGGCGATGTCGCGCCGGTTCAGGCTCGACAGAGGACGTTCGCCGATGGTTACCTGACCGCTGGACGGCTCGTGGATGCCGGACAGCAATTTGAGCAGCGTCGATTTGCCAGAGCCATTCGGACCCACAATACCCAGTGTCTCGCCCTGGGCAATGCTCAGGTCCACATCGCGCAGCAGGGTCGCGCCGCGAACCGAATAGCCCAGTCCTGTGCAACCGAGCACCGAGGTAGCGACATCGGGACTGAAGGCGCTCATCGTGTCCTGTTCCCCTGAATGAGGATCAACGCAAACACAGGTGCGCCGATCAGGGCGGTGATCACCCCGATCGGCAGCGCCTGGCCTTTGATCAGCGTGCGCGAAAGAATGTCGGCCGCGATCAGGAACAGTGCACCGCTCAAGGCGCTCAGCGGCACCAGCCGGGCATGGCGTACGCCGGTGAGCATTCTTACCGCATGCGGAATAACCAGACCGACAAAACCGATGGAGCCCACAATCGAGACCATCACCGCTGTCACCAGCGCCGCAGTGGCGATCAACACGATCTGCACCCGTCGCACGGCGATGCCGAGTGAAGCAGCGGAGTCGCTGCCAAAGGTGAACGCATCCAGCGCGCGACGATGCCAGAGGCACACCAGCAGACCGAACAGCGCTGCGGGCACAGCCATCCACACCGAGGGCCAGCGTACGCCACTCAGATTGCCCAGCAACCAGAACATGATGCCGCGTGCCTGTTCGGAGCTGGCCGACTTGGTGATCAGGAACGAGGTCAGCGCGTTGAACAGTTGCGAGCCGGCAATACCCGCCAGAATGATTTGCCCGGCGGCCGTGTTGCCCCTCGATGAATGGGCGAGCAGAGCGACCAGAGAGAACGCCACCAGCGCGCCGACGAAAGCGCCTGCCGACATGGAAATGACCCCGGCACCGAAACCCAGAATCGCCACCATGACTGCGCCGGTCGAGGCGCCGGCTGAAATGCCCAGCAGATAAGGATCGGCCAGCGGGTTGCGCAACAGCGACTGCAGCACCACGCCACAAATAGCCAGCCCCGAACCGCAGGCAGCGGCGACGATGGCGCGGGTCAGGCGGTAATTCCAGACGATGCCTTCATCGATGGGATCAAGCACATAGCCCGCCGCCCACAGTTTGTTGGCCAGTACCTGAAACACCACCTGCAGACTGATCGAGGTTTCACCAATCGCGGCGCCGACGATGATTGCCAGCACCAGCACCAGCACCGCCGAGACCCAGATCACATGGCCGAGTGCGACAGGCAATCTCATGGAGTGGCGTTGAAGCGGTTGGCGGCAGCGGACAGCTCTTCGATGCCGGTGAACAGACGCAGGCTGGCCTGCATGCCTTCTGCGTCGATGATCACGATGCGGTCGTGCTTCACAGCGTCCATGTTGCGGGTCACCGGGTCAGACTTGAGGAATTCGATTTTCTTGTGGTAGTCGTCGGCCGGGAAGCGGCGGCGATCCATGCGGGCGATCACCAGAATGCTCGGGTTGGCCTTGGCGATGGTTTCCCAGCCTACGGTCGGCCACTCTTCATCAGACTGGACGATGTTGCGCATTCCCAGATTATTGAGCATGAAGTCCGGAATACCCTTGCGGCCCGCGACGAAAGGATCGGCTTTCAGATCGGAGCTTGAGAACCAGAACACCGCCGACACATCCTTGGCATGGTTCTGCTGGACGTTGGCCACCGCAGCGCTCAGGCGGGCCTTGAGGTCGGCGACCAGCTTGTCGCCACGATCCTGCACATCAAAGATCTGCGCCAGTTGCTCGATGCTCTTGTAGATGGTCTCGATGCGGAACGCTTCGAGACGCGTGCCGTCTGCGCCGACCAGATTGTCTTTGCCTTCGCAGTCGGACGGCATCAGGTAGGTCGGGATCTTCAGTTCGTGGAACTGCTCCCGCGTGCCGACTGCACCTTGCTTGCCGACCATCCATTCCAGTTGCACGGCAACCAGTTCGGGACGTTTGCCAATCACGGCCTCAAAGCTGGGTTCGTTGTTGGCCAGACGCTCGACCTTGTCGTTCTGTTCCTTGAAACGCGGCAGTACATCGTTGAACCACAGGGATGTACCGGCCAGCCTGTCGCCCAGGCCCAATTCGTACAACATCTCGGTGCCCGATTGTCCAATGGTCACGGCCTTGGCTGGCGCATGAGCGAAGGTCAGCGAGTAGCCGCAGTTTTCAATAGTCAGCGGATAGTGGGTCGGTGCGGCAAGCGCCAGGCTTGAAAGGGCCAGGCTGGCAGCGAGTGCGACAAGGCGGGGCAGAGACATGGAATGCGACCTCGATTCGAACGTGTGTCAGGGCGCACGCACAGCAGGAAAACACATCCCGATCTGCCGGAAACAGCAGCAATTGGCGCAATAAGGCCATGCGCGGATGTCCTTCCCGGACACCCCGCCGGTTAGTGATTGATTAAGGTCGGCAGGTCTCCTGACTGGCATGTCATTGCCTGGCTCCGGCCTTCCCGGGTATCACCCAGTGGCAGTGGTGGAGCTGGCTCGATGCCTACAGTTGCGGGGGCAGTTTCGTTTCGGCTCGTGGCGCGAGGCGGGCGAATTCCCTGTTAGTTCCTCTCGGAAACCGACGGGCGGCATGGTAAACGATAAGGGATGGGCTCGCTACGGCTTTGCACGCAGGCGTTGCAGGCTGTTGATCAGATGCAGGCGCATGGCGGCCCGGGCGGCGTCGCGATCCTGATGGGCGAGGGCATCGAAGATCTGTTCCTGCTCGCGTTGCTGAATATGAGGATCGTCTTCCATCTGCAACGACGTGATGTTGCCGAAACCACTGCGCGCGCGCGGCAGGATGCTGCTGCCCAACTGGTTCATCACATCGGTGAAGAAACTGTTGGCGGTGCACAGGGAAATGCGCCGATGGAATTCGTAATCGGCCTGCAGGGTGTCCTGGCCGGTCCGGACGCAGCGGTGCAACTCGTCGAGGGCCTGACGAATGGCGCTCAATTGTTCAGGCGTGCGACGTTGTGCAGCCAGCGCGGCAGCTTCGGGCTCCAGGCTCAGTCGCAGTTCAATGATTGCCACGGCGTCGCCGGGCGTGCCGATGGACAGCTCGTCCGATTGATCGGCCCTGGCCTGGGAGGCATCGACGACGAAGGTGCCGATGCCATGCCGGGTTTCGACCAGTCCTTCGGCCTGCAGGCGTGACATGGCTTCACGGACAACGGTACGGCTGACCCCGGTTTCCCGAATGATCACCTGCTCGGTGGGCAGCTTTTCGCCGCTCTGGATCTCGCCTTCGCGAATTTTGCGGGCGAATTCGGCGACCAATTGCTGGGTCAGGCTGGAACGGCGGCCTTTCGGGGATGCGGTAGGTTCCATGGCGGGTGATCAGGTCCGTATCGGGGCGCTGAGTATAACCTCACTCAGGGCGTGTTTTGTGCGGGGATCGCAGCCTATACTCGGGTATTCGATAGACATGAGGCTGCAATGTCGGACAACGCGCTTTCCTCGCAAAAGAATCATCGCCGCCTGGCTGAAACCCTGGTCGACCGCTTTGCCCAGCGCATGCGTGACGGTGTGCTTCAGCGTGGCGAAAAGTTGCCTTCGGAGCTTCATATCATGGAAGCCGAGGGCGTCAGCCGCACGGTGGTGCGCGATGCGTTGTCGCGGATGCAGGCTGCGGGGCTGGTGGAAACGCGTCATGGGGTCGGAACCTTTGTGCTTGATATGCCGCCGCCGGAGGGTTTTTCCGTCGGGCCTGCCACCATCGTCACGGTGGCGGACGTGCTGAACCTGCTGGAGTTTCGTCTGAGCCTTGAGGTCGAAGCGGCAGGTCTGGCCGCCCAACGACGCAGTCCTGAAGCATTGCTGGAGCTCAAACGGGCCTTCGACGCGCTGCTGGAAGGCCCGCAGAAGTCCGGAACGACCATCAATGCCGACTTTCAGTTTCACCTCAAGATTGCCAAGGCGTCGGGCAATGCCTACCTGATCGATATCATGAAACACCTCGGCACCAAGCTGATTCCCCGCACGCGCATGAACTCCGCCTACACCGGCCAGAGCGACCGACATGCCTATCTGGCCGGCATCAATGCCGAACACCGACAGATTTACAACGCCATCGCCGAAGGCAATGTCGACGCCGCCCGCTCTGCCATGTACCTGCACCTCAACGGCAGCCGCATGCGCCTGCGCAGGACCCAGGCGCTCTACAGCGACTGACATCGAAGGGATGCTGAGCGTCCGTTCTGCTGTTTGTACAAATCCTGTCGCAATCAACGAGCTGTGGGAGGCGGCTTGCCGGCGATGCATTTTCTGATGCGACTTTTCAGTGACTGAGCTGACGTCATCGCCAGCACGCCGCCTCCCACGGGTCATGCGTTCAACGGGATGTCATCGTTGCGGCCCCTTTTGCGCTTCAACCCTCAAAGAAAGTTGTACTGCACCCCCACCCGCAACCTCAGTTGGCGCTTGTCGTCCTCGGCGTTGACCTTGATGTCGCCCACTTCGAAAAACGGCACCCAGTTCTTGTCCCATTTGTATTTGAAGGCGGCGTTCTGTTCGTAGTCGGTCTTGTCATTGTCGTAGCGGATATAGTCGGCGTCGAAATAGGTGAACTGGTACTCGTATGACCAGGGGCCTTTGGTGGCGTAGTTGACCCAGACGTCGTAGCGGTTGATCGACTGATCGTTCATCTGATTGTCGGGCATGTCCTTGTTGATCTTGTCCCGGTCGAGCTTGATCGAGTCATAGCGATAGCGACCCGACAGCGTCAGTTGGTCGGTCACCTTGTAGCCGACCTTCAACCCCATCTTGTAAGCCGTGGAGCGCTCGATGCTTTCCAGCGCAAGGGAAGGGGTCAGCAGCCATTTGTCATTGAGCTTGTGCTGATAGCTGACCGTCAGCTCGTGGCCGTTGCCCACGGTGTTGTCGAAGGCAACGTCCTGACGATCACCCGCCGTCTTGTATTTCAGTTCGCCCTCAAAGCCCCAGCCGCTGTCCAGGCGCGTGCCGAACTTGACCCGGTCGGCGTGCATGCGGGTACTTTCTGCGTATTGGTGGCGGTAGTTGATGTAGGCGCTGTCGGCATGGGTCCATGCGCTTGGAAACAGGGCGGCCAGAGAAAGCAATGCGGTTGATTTTTTCATTTTTTTATTCTTGTTCGAGTGAGAAAAAAGGTGTCTTGGGCAAATCGCAGGCAGCCGGATCCGATGGCCGGTTCGGCCAGGGATCACGCTGTCAGCCAGGTTTGGGGGTAGGCGGACCTGCAGCGGTCATCCGCTCGGGCGCACGTCCATGTCGCGACTGGCCTGGATCAGCAGTCGTGAGTAGTCGTGCTGCGCCTGATCGTTGCTCAACTGGCTGCTGTCGAGGGTTTCCACGACCTGACCCTGTTGCATCACTGCAACCCGGTCGCACAGGTGCGCGACCACGCCCAGATCGTGGGTCACCATCAGGTAGGTCAGGCCCTGCTGCTGGCGAAGGTCAGCCAGCAGGTTGAGGATTTCAGCCTGCACCGAGACGTCGAGTGCCGAGGTCGGTTCATCCAGCAGCAATACGCGCGGCTCCAGAATCAGCGCCCTGGCAATCGCAACGCGCTGGCGCTGGCCGCCGGACAGTTGATGCGGATAACGGAAGCGGAAACTCTCGTTGAGGCCGACGCGGTTAAGCACGTCGCAGACGCGTCGGTCACGCTGATCGATCTTGTGGATGCTCAGCGGTTCCTTGAGGGCCGCGTCAATGGTGTGACGCGGGTGTAACGATGCGTAGGGGTCCTGGAACACCATCTGCACGGTGCGGTAATGGCTGGCGTCGAGCTTGCGGCCGACTTTCTGGCCCGCCACGCTCAAGACGCCGGTCCAGTGGTGATACTGCCCCGCCAGGCAGCGCAGTACGGTGGTCTTGCCCGACCCCGACTCGCCGACCAGCCCGAACGACTGGCCTTGCTCGACCTGCAGGTTGACGTCGCGCAGCACCTGATTCAAAGCAGCGCCCGTGCCGAAGCTCAGGTTCAGTGAATTGACTTCAATCATTGCCATGGGAGCGTTCTCAGTGAGTGAGCCAGAGGGGATCGCGCTGCAATACCGGCAGGCTGGCGCGCGGGCGATCAAGGCTGGGCAGTGCGGCCAGCAGGCCTTGGGTATAGGGGTGACAGGCTTGATCCAGTTCATCGGCCTTGAGTGATTCCACGACGCGCCCGGCATACATCACCAGCACGCGGTCGCAGAAATGCCGCACCATGTTCAGGTCGTGGCTGATGAAGATCAGCCCCAGGTCCCGCTCGCTGACCAGTTCTTCGAGCACATTGAGCACCTGGCGGCGTACCGACACGTCCAGGGCCGAGGTCGGCTCGTCGGCGATGATGACCTGCGGATCGGTGATGACCATCATGGCGATCATGATCCGTTGCCCCATGCCGCCCGACACCTCGTGCGGGTACAGCTCGTAGACCCGGGCCGGTTCGCGGATATGGACCTTGGCGAGCATGTCCAGCGTGCGTTCGCGGGCTTCCTTGCGCGATACCCGGTGATGCGCCAGATAGGCTTCGGCGATCTGCTCGCCGACCTTGATCACTGGATTGAGTGAGTATTTCGGGTCCTGCATGATCATCGACATGCGTCGGCCACGAATGCCCTGGATCTGTTTTTCACTGCATTCGAGCAGATTGACGTCGCCGAAGCGCAGCGTTTTGGCAGTGATCCGCGCGCTGGCCGGATGCAGGCGCAATAGACTGCGTCCGACCGTGGATTTACCCGAGCCGGACTCGCCGACGATTGCCAGCTTTTCGCGGCCCAGCGTGAACGATACGTCGCGAACCGCCGCCGTGGTCTTGCCGGCGTTGTGGAACTCGACCCGCAAATCTTCTACCGCAAGCTTTATCTGAGACATGGTTATCGTCCTTGTTATTGTCATTCGCTGCGTGGATCGAGTACGTCGCGCAGGCCGTCGCCGAGCAGGTTGAACGCCAGGCTGACCAGCATGATGGTTGCGCCGGGCGCTGCCACCAGCCACCAGCTTTCCAGCATGTAGCGCCGACCGCTGGAGATCATCGCGCCCCATTCCGGCAGCGGCGCCTGAGCGCCCAGCCCGAGAAAGCCCAGCGCGGCAGCGGTGAGGATGATGCTGGCCATGTTCATGGTCAGGCGGATGATCACCGAGGACAGGCACATCGGAATGATGTGACGGCCAATGACCCGCACCGACGAGGCGCCTTGCAGCTTCACTGCGACGACGAAATCGGCGTTGCGCAGCGACAGGGTTTCGGCCCGTGCCAGACGCGCGATGGGTGGCCAGGCGGTGAGGGCGATGGCAATCACCGCATGCTCAAGGCCGGGGCCCAGTGCCGCGATGAAGGCCAGTGCCAGCACCAGGCTCGGGAACGAGATGAAGATGTCGGTGATGCGCATGAACAGGCTGTCGACCCAGCCACCAAAGTAGCCCGACACCGTGCCGATCAGCAGGCCGATGGGGCCGACGATCACGGTCACCAGCATCACGATGTAGAGCGTGATGCGCGAGCCGTACACCAGACGGCTGAACACGTCACGGCCGTACTCGTCGGTGCCGAACCAGTTCTGCGCGCCAGGGCTGCGCAGCGCGGCCGACAGATCCTGTGCCAGCGGATCATGGGTCGCGATCCAGGGTGCGAACAGGGCGACGATCATCAGCGTGCTGATCACGATCAGTCCCGCCAGGGTCATCGGGTTGCGCAGCAGGAAGCGCATCAGCTTTGCGCTGCTATTGGCGAAGGCCGCCAGGCTTGAAGTCGGGGCCTGAAACGTCGATTTGGCGCTGCTTGTCATGGAAGTCGTCATCAGCGGGTTCTCGGGTCGAAGACTTTGTAGAGGGCGTCACTGATCTGGTTCAGGACCACGAAGATCAGGCCGATCAATAACACGCAGGCCATCACTGCATTCATGTCGCCCAGCAACAGGCTGCTGGTCAGGTACTGGCCAAAGCCGGGCCAGGCGAAGACGGTTTCGATCAGCACCGCACCTTCCAGCAGACCGCCGTAGGCGAGGGCGACGATGGTCAGCAGCTGCACGCGAATGTTGCGGAATGCATGGCCCCAGACAATGCGGCGTTGCGACAGGCCTTTTACCCGGGCGGTGATGATGTATTCCTGCGACAGCTGTTCAAGCATGAAGCTGCGGGTCATACGGCTGATGTAGGCCACCGAGTTGAAGCTCAGAATCACCGCAGGCAGCAGGATGTGACGCAGCGCACTGCGAAACGCCTCCCAGTCGCCGGACAGTGCGGTATCGATCAGCAGCAGGCCGGTGCGGGTTTCGATCAGGCCGTCGTAGGCCAGGCCGATGCGTCCTACGCCGCCGGCCCAGCCGAGCCAGGCGTAGAACACCAGAAACGCCATCATGCCGAGCCAGAAGATCGGTGTTGAGTAACCGAACAGGGTGATGACCCGGGCGACATGATCACCGGCGCGGCCCTGATGCGTTGCGGCATAAACGCCCAGTGGCAGGCCGATCAGTACGCCGAACAGAATAGCCAGGGTCGCCAGTTCCAGCGTGGCCGGGAACACCCTGGCGATGTCTTCGATTACCGGGTGGCCGGTCAGCAGGGCCTTGCCCAGATCACCGTGCAACAGGTCCTTGATGTACATCACGAACTGGGTGGTCAGCGGTTTGTCCAGGCCCAGTTCCTGGTAGGCCTGAGCGTAGGCGGCCGCGTCTGCGTCCGGTCCGACGATGGCCAGTACCGGGTCCAGCGGCATGACCCGGCCGATAAAGAAAGTGAGCAAAAGCAGGCCGAACAGGGTCGCCGCCACTGATCCGCTGCGACGGGTGCCGTTGGCGACCCGACTGCTCCAAAATGAAATCGATGCACTCGACATGGTGTATTCCTGCCTTGGCTTGAGCGATTGAACGCGTGTGTTCAGCGTTGCTTGTAGACGTCACGCAGGCGCGTGGTGGCGGCGCTATGCCCCAGGTATTCGCGCACGTCGGCGTGAATCACCACCTCGTCCGTCATCTGCGACACCGGCATGATCGGCCCGGCTTTCTGGTCGTAGAGGGCCTGGATACGCTGGTAATCCGCCAGTTGCTGCGCGGCGTCGCGCTCGCGCTCGGCCTGCTCGATCAATTGATTGATCTCGGCGTCGTAGAACGAGGTGCGCCAGCCCTGGAAGTTGCTCAGCCTGGCCTCCTCACGGTTGTCGGGGTTGTAGATCAGTGCGCGCAGGCTGGAGTGGGGATGACGTTCGGCACCGCCGCCGCCGCGACCGACCAGGATGTCGAAGCGTCGATCACGCATCGCGCCGTAGATCTGGTTGCCAGTGCCGGTAATGATATTGGCGTGAATGCCGGCCTGAGCGAGGGTCGACTGCAGGCTGGTGGCGATGTTGATGAAGGGCGAATCGGTGAGCGAGCGGATGGTGATCTTGAAACCATCCGGGTACCCGGCTTCAGCCAGCAGGCGTTTGGCTTTCGCGACATTCAGCGCGTAGCCCGGATCGTCGAGGCGGGCGGGCAGACCCAATTGCAGCGGGCGCTGGTTGATCACGCCATAGTGCGGCATGACCACGTTGTTGATGCCTTGATAGTCGATCAGCGAGCGAATGGCCTGACGCACGCGAATGTCCTTGAACACGGGCTGCTCCATGCTGAGGGCAACGTAATAGATCGTGCCGCGCGCAATGGTCTGTACCGTGACCTCGTCCGAGCGGGTCAGGGCCTTGATGTCGGTGGCAGCCATGCCGCGAGCGACGTCCAGATCTCCACGCTCGACCATCAGGCGCAGGGCCTGGGATTCGGTCATGTTGCGCATGATTACCCGGCGCATTTTCGCCGGACCGCGCCAGTACTGGTCGTAGCGGCTCATCAGGATCACGTCGTTGGCACGCCAGATGTCCAGCTTGAAGGCGCCGGAACCGGCGGTATTGGTGGTCAGCCAGCCTGCGCCCAGATCATCGCCTTTGGCATGCTGCAGTGCGGTAACGCGGTCGATGATGAAGGCACTCGGCGAAGTCGCCAGGGTGTTGAGTACCAGCATCGGATCAGTGGCTTTGGGCAGATCGAGCACGAAGGTGGACGGGCCTTCAGCGCGCATCAACGCACTGACATTGCTGCCGGTATAGCCGTAGGCTTTCCAGGTCGAAGCCAGTGCCTTGTTCAGCGTCACCACTCGTTGCAGCGACCAGGCGACATCCTGGGCGGTCAGCGGGTTGCCGGAATGAAACGTCACGCCGGCACGCAAGTGAAAGGTCAGGCGCATGCGGTCGGGACTGATTTCCCAGCGCTCGGCCAGTGCCGGGATCAACTGGTCCGGTCTGGCTGCGTCCTGCTCCAGCAGCATGTCGTAGACGTTGGAATTGACCTCGGCCACTTCCAGTCCGGTTGCACCGGCAGGATCGAGTGACAGCAGGTTGATCATGCTCATGCCGACCACCAGTTGATCCACCGGTGTCTCGCCGCGTGCCAGAGCGGGCGGGGTGTGCATGAGTGTCGCCGTCATGGCGAAGCAAAGCAGCCAGGGCAGGCGCTTGGGCCAGAGCTTCATGGGTGCGGTCCTTTTTTATAGTTATTCAGACGCTTGTTTGTCGAAACACTTTAGCGAGGGGCGCCTCGAGCACCCCTCGTTACGCCACCGGTCAGTAGCGTTGTACGGTATGGGTCTCGATGTAGCTGAAGTTGATGTCCTCACCCAGCCCGGGCTTCTCGCTAAGGTGTACGAAGCCGTCCTTGTCCATTGGGTCGACCAGCGTATTGAGGTACGCCGGTACGTCATCGTAATCGAGAAACGGATGCAGCAGGCCGCGTTCGTACCATCGACAGTTGCTGATCGCGCCGACCACGGCCAGGTTGGCGGCACCGTTGCCGTGGACCTCGCAATCCATGCCGAAAGATTCCGCCAGATGCGCGACTTTCAGGCAGGGTCCGATACCGCCCACACCGGCCACGCCTGCGCGCAGAATGTCGCAGGATTTGTTGGCCACCCAGCTGGCACGACTGTGGTATTTGCCAGCGATGCTTTCCGGGCCCAGGACCGGAATGTCCAGGTTGGCCGCCAGCCAGGCATAGGATTCCGCGGAATCTTCCATCATCGGCTCTTCGAACCAGGCGAAGTCGAGCTTTTGCAGCTCGCGTCCGATGTACAGCGCGTCGGTGCGGCTATACCAGTGGTAGCCGTCGAGCATCAGGGCGATGTCCGGGCCGACCGCTTCACGTACGGCGGCGCAGGCCTGAACGTCCATGCGCGGATCGGGGGCGAAGGAGATCGGGGGCATCCAGGTGTGCAACTTGATGCCTTTATAGCCGCGCTGGACCAGTTTCTCGGCGAACTGGCCGTACTCGTCCGGGGTGGACAGGCCGCCTGCCAGGTCATCGCCGCACATGGTCGATCCGTACGCCAGCACCTTGTCGCGATAACCACCCAGCAGTTGGTGCACGGGCTGTTTCAGCACACGCCCCGCCAGATCCCACAGTGCCTGCTCCACCAGCGCCAGGGCGCGGTCGGTGAACTGGCTGGCGCTGCCACGTTGCCAGTGGGCCAGTTCCTGCCAGATCTTTTCCCGGTTCATCGGGTTCTGGCCGACCAGCACTTTCTTGACGAACGACTCGATGATGTGGGGACGGATCAGTTCTGGCGGGCCGAAGGAGAAGCCTTCGCTGCCGTCGTCACAGGCGATACGCAGCATGGCCATCCTGACCGGTTTTTCTTCGCCGGGATGGGCGTGGCCTGCGCTGTCTACAGCGCGTCGCGAGGGAAAGGTAAAGACGTCGACACTGACCGATGTGATGTTCATGAGAGCCTTCAAAGTTATTGTAGTTATTTGAAAATTTCTAGTATGTCGTCATACAACGTTGAGCCGAGTATTTGTGCTTTTGTAGGACGATGTCAAGGGTCGTATGATGACTTTATGCGATATAAACGTTGTTTATAGGGCATGATACTGGCGGAGGCGCGTAGGAGGCTTGGTTTACTGGGTGATATGACGGCTGAAAAGTCGTCATACCTTTGTGCAAGAGATTGATCGTTCATTGGTCTGTGGGAAGTCTCACCACGTCTTCGACGTAGCGCTGTCCGCTCCCACAACATCGCGTTTCTTCAGCCGGTAACAGGGTCTTTGATGAAGGGAGGTATCACCAGGAGGTTATCTGTTGTCCGAAAGCGCCAGTGCCCGCTCTTGCACCTCAAGCGTCAGCGTGCGCGAGAACAGTCTGGCAACAGCGGGTTGATGGCTGATGCCGATGATCAGTGTGTTCGGCAGTGCCTGTCGGACGGTTTCCAGCAACTGACAGGCACTCGGTTCGTCCAGTTGATTGGTCGCTTCATCCAGATACAGCGTCTGAGGCGCACACAGCAGGGCGCGGGCCAGGCCGATGCGCTGCTGTTCGCCGCCGGACAGTTCCCGGCTCCACTCGCGCTCATGCGCCAGACTGTCGACCAGTTGTGCGAGGCCCACCTGATGCAGCACCGACACGAGCACCTCGTCTGCGGGGCACTCGGTGGCCGGGTATGCCAGCAATTGCCGCAACGGCAGGTTGGGCAGGTACGGCTGCTGCGGGATCAACAGGCTGCTTCCGCCCGGCAATTGCCAACTGCCCTGGTAGTAGGGCCACAATCCTTGCAGCGTGCGCAGCAAAGTCGATTTACCGATGCCGCTGCGGCCCGCAATCCGCAACCACTGGCCGGGCCCGGCGATGAAGTTCAGTGTGCCCAGCAAATGACTGCCATCAGCGTGATGAATCACCAGGTTCTCAACGCGTAGCACTGCACCCTGTTCAGGTTTGACAACCTGACCGCGTGTCGCCTCGATGGCCTGCTGGAACTGGCCAAGCCGCTCGACCGTCGCGCTCCATGCAGCCAGACGCGGGTACACGTCGATGAACCAGCTCAGCGAGCCCTGCACTAACTGAAATGCGTTGCGGATCTGCATCAGACCACCCAGCGTAATGGTCTTGGCGAGAAAGGCGGGGAGTGCGGCGAACACCGGAATGATCCGGCTGACCCGGTCATAGCTGACAGTGAAGAACTGCAGCTTGCGCATGCGGTTCATCAATTGCCACCAGTTGCCCGCGATGTGTTCGAAGCGTTCGCCCAGTTGCCGTTGTTCGACCGCTTCACCGCGATACAGCGCAATCTGTTCGGCATGGTCGCGCTTGCGCAGCAGGCTGGCGCGAAAGTCCGCTTCGTAGCGCTGCTGCTGGTAATTCAGCGGTTGCAACGGGCGACCGATGACGTGCGTGAAGGCGGTGCCGAGCAAGGTGTAGGCGACGGCAATCCACAGCAGGTAGCCGTGAATCGTAACGTCCTGACCGAGCACCTGAACAGTCAGCACGCCGGACAGGTTCCACAGCACCACGGCAAAGGCGCCGACCTGCGCGGTGTTGATGATCAGTGAAGCCAGCAGCTCGACACTGCGGTCGACCAGTACGGCGATGTCTTCGGCGATGCGCTGGTCCGGGTTGTCCGGCTCACCGGTCAGGCCCAGTCGGTAGTACGCCTGACCCTGCATCCAGTTTTCCAGCGTGCTCGCGGTCATCGCCCGCCGCCAGCGCAGGACCAGCGCTTTGCGCAGCCACTCCAGGTAAACCATGATCACCACATAGGCGGCGATGTAGATCACGTATTCGCCCATCAGCGCATACAGCGCCCCAGTATTGAACCCGCCCAGCGCATCGAAGAAGGTCTTGCTCCAGGTGTTGATCAGAACGTTGACCTGCACCACCAGAAGGCCCAGGCCGATGACGCTGGCCAGCAGCACCCAGGACAGCCACTGCCTGCGATCCAGCCAGTACGGTGCAGCCAGACGGTAAAAGGTTCTGAGCGTATTCATTGTCCTGCCGTCGCCTCCGGCGCAGGCAACAGACGCAGTTGCACCTGATTCCGGTCATTGAACAACTCGCCAGCCATTCGCTTGAGCGCCTTGACGGTCAGCGCGTCAGGCAGTCGTGCCTGTTCGGTGAGGTAACGTGGATCCCCCCAATGACGCTCGCTGAGGATCAGACGACGCAGTTGCGTCTGCGGATCATCCTGACGCAGACGTTCCTGTTGCCTGAGACGACTGCGCGCTGTCGCCGCGTCTTTCTCGCTCACCGTGATCGGCAATGACGACAGGGTCCTGTTCGCCAGTTGCCACAGCTCTTCGACCCGCGCCGGATCACTGCTGAAACTCAGACGACTTTCGATACGCTGGCTTTGCTGGTTCAAGGTGCTGTCGAAGGACAACCGGTAGACGCCCGACGCCTCGCCTCGTAGTTGCCGCTTCAGAGCGGCACTGGCGATTTCCTGGAGCACCGAAATACGTGCGGCGTCTTCGGGTGTCCATGGGTGAGGTTTGAAGGTGATGACTTGCAGCAAGGCCCTCGGCTCGATGCCGAGGGCCAGCGACTGCTGATGTCGACCGTCGCGCTGTACCCGGACCTGCGGCTTCAGGGCTGCGCCGCGCTGGATACTCGCCAGCTCGCGTTCGATCAACGGCTGTAGCACCTGTGGCTCGACATCGGCCATCAGGTAATAGGTCACCGGAGCCTGACTCAAACGCTGCCAGTCACTGTTGAGCTGTGAGGCCTGAACCTGAGCAACCTCTTGCGCGGTCGGTGTGAGCCAGGTTTCCGGACCGTACTGCAGCTCGCGCAACGCCTTGTCCTGTTGTTCGCGAACATTGACCGTGTTGCGTGAGAGCTCGTCGGCCAGATCGTCCCGCGCCTGTTCGACGGCGCTGGCTTCAATATTGACGGCCTGGCCAAGGCGGTAGGTTTGCAGCAAGGCCTGCAAACGTTGCAGTGCAGGAAGATCGCTTTTGGCGTCCACCGTTGTCACGTCGATTTGCAGCCGGTCGGCCTGCTGGTCTAGCGACAACGATGTGCCGGACTCGCTGCGCCAGCGACGAATCTGCTCCTCGCTCCAGCCTTCCGGCGCGCTTTGCCCCGCCAGTTGCGCAGCCATCTGATTGCGCCAGTAAGGCAGCTCGGGCGTCATGAAGCCTGCGCTTGAGTCGGCCTGCATCACGAAGCGGCCCTTGTCGCCGTTGCGCTTGAGCCAGACCAGTTTGTCGCCGTTGCTCAGTTGCCAGTGCTCGACGTTCTGTCGGGCAAAATGCTTGCGCTCGGTGATCGTTCCGGCGCCGCGTGCAGCCGGAATTTCCGGTAACTGCTGTGTCTCGATTTGTGCCACGACAGAGGCGGATTCAGGTGCAGCCAGTTCGCTGTTGCGCACCAGAGCCATGAGCGTCCGGACGTCGCTCACGCCCGGCAGCTCGAGCGGAGTCAGGCCGGGCGCCGTCATTTGCAGCACCTGATCCTGATTGTCGGTCCAGCGCACCAGGCGCGCATTGATGTCCTCAGGCGTCACCGTGTCCAGCACTGCCAGGTATTGCGAGGCAATGTCGTGCTTGCTGGACAATACTTTGTTCTGGGTCGCCGCATCGTTCAGTCCGGTCACCCATTGTTCGAAGGTGCGCGGCTTGTTTTCGCTCAGCATGCGCCTGGCGATACCCCGGATGGCCTCGCGCTCCTTGTCCAGGTCCATTGCCTGCAGCCCATGACGACGCAGGCGTTCGATCTCGTTCAACAATTGCCGCAACGCCGCAGCGTGGTTCTGACCGTCGACACCGGCGGCGATGCCCAGCACGCTTGAGTGGTCGCCGATCAGGCTTTTCTGCACGGTCAGGCTGCGTACGCCCGGTTCATGCGGCTGACGGCGCAACTGGGCCTGCAAGGCATTCAGGGTCAGGCGGTCGATCAGGCGTTCCCGAACGCCGTCCAGCGTCGAAGTGCGGCTCGCCGACTCATGCAGACGGAACAACAGGGTGACCTGATTGCTGCCGCTCTGGCTGTCCTGCAAGCGAACGATCTTCAGCGTCGGCTGCAGTGGCAACTCGCGATAGCCTTTTTCGGGAAGTAGCTTCGGTTTTGCCTCACCGAACCAGTGCTCGATACGGGCAGGAAGGGTGGCGGGGTCGATGTCGCCGACCACGGTCAGCAGCATGTTGTTCGGCACGTACCAGCGCTGTTGGAAATCCTTCAGATCGGAAATCTGTGCCGAGCGGATCGCCGCTTCGTTGCCGATGGTGCGGTGCGCGGGATAGCGTGAACCGATGCGTTGCGACGCGGTGCGCTGGTCGTTCATGCGCTGCGCCACGCCCAGGCCGCCGCGCCATTCTTCGATGACGATCGGGCGTTCGCGTTTGAGGTTTTCGGCGGTGTAATCCTGCGCCAGCGTCAGCGTTGCCAGCGCTTGCAACGCCTGTTCGGTCTGCGCCGTGCCGCCCGGCGGGCTCAGAAGGTACTGGGTGCGGTCGTAGCTGGTCATGGCGTTGTAACTGCGGCCCTGGATCCAGCCCCACTGGTCCATGAGGCTGCGGATATCTTGTGATTGCTGGCCACGGCTGTAGAAATTCAAATGTTCGACCATGTGCGCGACGCCCACTTGATCGTCTTCTTCATCCACTGAACCGGCCTTGACGGTCAGGCGCATGTCGATACGCCCCGGCTGGCCTGCCTCGCGCACGAGACGGTATTCCAGGCCGTTGCTCAGCTGCCCTCGTGTGACCTGGCCATCCCAGACCTGAGCCTCCTGGCTGTCCAGACCACGGGCGCAGCCGCCCAGCATCAGCAAGCCGATCAGGCTCATGATTATTGTGTTCATCAGGTATCCCGGTTCGAGCGTTTTATAGGTATGGGCGAAGAGGATGTGGTCAGAAGCGGTAGCCCACTTCCAGCCAATACTGGCGCCCGACTTCATAGGTCGTGTTGCCGCCGCGGCTCACGATGGAATTGACCCGGTCGGCGACGTTGGTAACGTCTACGGCGACGAACACCGCCTCGTCCTTGCCGGTCGGCAGTTCCCAGTCGACGCGCATGTCCCAGGTAGGGGCAGCGCTGACGCTTTCGGTCTCGAAGACCGAGACGCTTCGGCCATCGATGATCACGTCATCATTGGTGTTGACGATCTGGTCGTACGGGCCGCGGTAACGGAAGAAGTTGCTCCAGGTCAGGTGCAGTTGCGGGATCTCGGTGATGGTGGTCATGCGCGCCGTCCATGGCCGGTTGAAATTGCCCGCCGGCAGGTCGCTGTACTTGATCAGGCTGCCGTCGTACAGCACGTCATCGTTGAGCAGCAGTTCGGAGTTGATGGCGTCATCGTAGTTGCCATAGGCATCGCGGGTCCGGGACCAGTCAAAGGCCATCTGCACGCTGGTATGGGTGCCCTGAAGTTTCAGTTCCTGCAACGGCGTGATGCTCAGTGTGACGTTGTCGCTCTCGCTGGAGCCTTCGTTGGTGTAGGTGTAGTACTCGGTGGCGTAACCGGGTTCGCTCGGCAATCCCTGCACGCGGCCCAGCGAGCGGTTGATCTTGTCCTTGCCCTTGCGGTTGACGTATTTCAGACGAAAGTCAGTGTCCAGCCAACGTTGATCCAGGCCCAGGGTCAGCTCGTCGTCGTAGGGAATGTCCAGCGTCGAGAACCTGGTCAGGCTGCTCTGGCGCGTACCGCTCCAGGCACCGGTCTGACTGGTGCGGGTGTAGCTGGTCAGCAGCGAATTGCGACCGTCGGCCAGTCGGTACTTGAACAGGTTGCGACCGTAGTAGCGGTTGGCGCCGAACACCACCACCGTGCTGCGATCACCGAACACGTCGTAGTCACCGGAAAAGCGCGGGGCGATGGTTTTCTTTTCCATGTAGTCATCGCCTTCGAAACGCAGGCCGGGACGCAGGGTCAACGGGCCCAGTTGAATCTTGTCCTGCATGAAGAACGCGTACTTGTTTTCGGTTTCCTCAAGCTTGCCGGCAGCGTATTCGGTTCTGCGGTTGGCGTATTGACGTCGGTTGCCGTTGAGCAGCGGGCTGACCGAGCACAGCTCATCGACGCCGCAGGTGGTGCCGTTGTCGCGGGTGAAACCGGTGGCTGCAATTACGGTGTCGGGGCGTTCCCAGGTAGCGGTCTGGTGCGACAGCTCCATGCCTGTGGTGAAGGTGTGTTCGGTACCTGCCAGTTCCACGGGCAGCCAGTCGGCCTTGGTGCTGTAGGTGACGCCGCGCTGGGTCTGATCCAGAGAGCCGAACGCGCCGTCGGCACTGCGTGCGGTAGCGCTGCTCGGATTGCCCCAGTTCTTGGCCTGCGAGTAGTACCAGTTGGTGTAGCTGTCGGACTCGGCATCCCGTGAACTGGTGAGGTTGGTAAGCGCCAGTTTGTGGGTCCAGGTGGCGTTGTCGGCCAGCCAGGTGGCTTTGAGCGAGCCCTGATACCCGCCGCCTTCAGTGGTGAAACCGGAGTTGATGCGGTTGGCCTGGAAGTAATAGCTTTCCTGCGGTGCATAGGTCAGCGAGGTGTCGAGGGTCAGCCGGTCGTTGACGTTCCAGTAGGTCTTGACCAGATAGTTGTCGATGCGCCGGGTCTGGTCCTTGCTGTTGTCTGCGTTGGGGCTGCTGTAGCCGTTTTCGAAGGCATTGAGGGCGATGGTCGAGCGCTTCTGCGAAAAATTGAGAATCGCGCCGAAATCGTCGGTCAGGTGACCCTCCAGCGTCCCGCGCACGGTGGTCTTGTCGAAATCCGGCTGATATTGCTCGTCGGAGGCATTGTCGAAGTTTGCCTGATCGTCCTCGCTGATGTGGTACCGGGTCCAGGCCGAACGGGTCATGGACGCCGACAGCTTGCCGTGCAGCTCACGGGTCGGCTTGCGGGTCACCGCATCGACCACGCCGCCGTTGAAGCCGCCGTATTCCGCCGGCACGTTGCTGTCGTAAACCCGCACTTCCTGCAACAGATCAGCGTCCAGCGCGATGCCATGAGAGCGGCTGGGGGCGGAGTCGAACTGACGAACCGAGTTGTAGTCATGTTCGCCGGGGTCCAGGTCGTTGTTGATCGAGATGCCGTCGATCATGAAATTATTCTGGTAGTACTTCGCGCCGTTGATGCTGATGTCTGCGGGATCGATCTCGCCCGGCGAGTTGGAACTCTGCTGGTTGCTGTCGAACTGCACGCTGGGGTGCATGCGCAGCAAGGTGGTGATGTCGCCGTTGGCTCCGGGAAACGCCTGAATTGCTTTTCGACCGATGACCGTTTCGCCTTGGAAGCTGTTCTCTTCAGGCTGACCGAGCACCACAGTGCTCTGCAATTCCATGGGCTTGTCGAAGGCCATGCCGCTGCTCAGGCGCAACGCCAGACTGCCTTGTTCGTAGCGCCAGTCCACGCCACTGCCGGACAGCAGTTTTTTCAGTGCCTGCTCGCTGCTCATAGAGCCTTTGACCGCTTGCGAATAGCGGTTGGCCAGCAAGCCGGGATCGACCGACACTTGCAGGCCGCTCTGCTGACCAAAACTGATCAATGCCGCGTCGAGTTTTTGCACCGAGATATCGAAGCTGTGCAGGGTTTGCAGGATCGGCTCACGTTCGTTCAGCGTGGTGCTGGCCATGACGGTCTGGCTGCCGATCGCCCAGCAAAGACTCAGGGCGCTCAGTTGCGCGGCATGGTTCAAATGCCTGCGGATCGCCGTGGTCAGGTTGTGCGATGGCTGAATGTTCGGTGTCATCCCGTGTCCCTATACGGGCCTTGGCCCGCAAACTTTGAATGAGAATTGATCTCAATGTATGTGCGAGTCAAAGGACGGGACAGCGACAGGGATTTTCAGAAAAAACGTTAAATAGTTTTCATCCTGCAGCGCGCAGGCATTCCACGTTGAACCCCATTTGTTCATGCAGGCCTTATGGCATGTGGCCTGCAGGCTGAAAGTCTGCGTCAGGGCATTGCCAGTCACGCGCATCCTGCAACGTCTTTTTCACATCTTCTTCACCGCTTCCGCACGAACCCGACCCTATCTTGGCCGCAGCTGACATCACGCAGATACCCAGTACAGGAGCGGCCACGTGGCGCGCAGTTCAACCAGCAGAGACGGGTCCATCACCAGACCCTGGTTCTTCAGGTCGACGACCGGGAAACCGTTGTTGACCAATCGACAGATCGCTCTGATGCTCGTCGTGGTGGCCACCGCTGCAGTCGGTGGCTGGGGCGTCAGCGCTTTCAAGGCAGCCCACGTCGTCAACCTGGGGGGCAGCGGCATGTTGAAGAAGTCGGGCCTTTATGCGCGCTGGAAGCAGGGCGATGTGGTGGTCATGATTCGGCATGCGGAACGCTGTGATCGGTCCAGCAATCCCTGCATGGCCGACCCGCAGGGCATCACGCTCAAGGGCAGCGAGGCAGCGCTTGCAGTAGGCGCGGGCCTCAAGCGGCTTGGTTTCGTCAACGCCCGGATGATCACTAGCCCGAGAATGCGCACCCAGCAGACCGCCGACCTGATCTCTGGGCACGCTGTCGCCAACGAGGCGTGGCCCAACGACTGCAACGGTAATTTCAAGAACGCCGTGCAGGCGCACAAGGTCAAGGGCGAAAACATGATCCTGGTCACCCACAGCGGCTGCATCGATCAGTTCGAGCGCAAGCTGGGCGTGCCCTTCAATGAACGCTCAAGCGCCTACGCCGAAGCGGTATTCGTTCAAGTGGACGGCACGCACACTCCGAAAATCCTTGGATCCCTGAATGCCAGGCAATGGGCAGATATCGACAGCGAGCAACTGAATTGAAGACACCGTCCAGCGCCCGTTACACCTTCTACCGCAACAATCTGGTGTTTCCTTTAGTGTTCGGTCTGGTGGTGTTCGCCACCTTCGATCTGACCCGCCTGGACATCATGCTCAGCAACCTGCTCTACGATCCGGTAGCCGGCCATTTCCCCCTCGGGGAAAGTCATCTGTTCGAAAAGATTACCCATAACTGGGCACGGATCATTCCGAACTGGACGGGTGAGTTTGCGATCATAGGTACCTTGCTGTCGTTCGTCTGGCCCGCGCTGCAGTACCGTCCAGATTCCCGTTTGACGCGCTGGGTCGGCCGCAGCCGTGGCGCAACTGCGTTGCAATTCTTCAGTCGGCATCGGCTGGACTTCCTGTTCGTGGTCGTCGCGTTTGCGTTGAGCACCGGGATGATCCATTTCCTCAAGAGCCACACCAGTATCTATTGCCCGGTGGAAACCACGCTGTATGGCGGGGTGCAGGCTCAGGTGGAATGGTTTCGCAATTTCAACCTGTGGCATGAGGCAGGGGCAGGGCGTTGCTGGCCAGGTGGTCATGCATCAAGCGGGTTCAGCCTGTTGGCCCTGTACTTCGTCGCCCGTCGCTATCGCTGGCAGCATTCGAAGCGCCTGCTGGTCGCGATCCTGCTGCTGGGCACGATCTATGGCACCACCCGGGTGCTGCAGGGCTGGCACTTCATGTCGCACACTTTCTGGGCCGGGCTCGTGGTGTGGTTGAGCACGCTGCTGGTTGCGCTGTGTTTCTATGGCCGCTCGCGGTTGCAGCAGCCCTTGTCGGATGCGCCTGTTCGCCAGCCTGCCATGGCAGGTTCCGGATGGGTCAGGTAGGGACAGGAACGCTGCCATGAACATTCTGGTCATTGAGGATCACCGTGATATTCACGACAACCTGCTGGAGTTTTTCGAACTGAGAGGACACGCAGTCGAAGGCGCGCTGGATGGTCTGAGCGGGCTGCATCTGGCAGCGTCGAAGCGTTTCGACGCGATCATTCTCGACATCATGCTGCCCGGCATCGACGGCAACCAGATATGTCGCAGCTTGCGTCAATACTCACAGTCGGAAGTCGCCATCGTCATGCTTAGCGCACGCGATGAGCTGGAAGACCGCCTTATCGGCTTCAAGGTCGGGGCGGATGATTACATCACCAAACCCTTCGCGATGTCCGAGGTGCTGGCCAGGGTCGAGGCCGTCGTCGGGCGCAGGCAGCGCAAGGACAACCGTCAGATGGTGGTGGCTGATCTGGTGTTCGATCTCGATACGCTGGAAGTCTCGCGGCGCGGCGTGCCTCTTAAGCTCAACCCGACCAACATGAAGCTGTTGGAATTGCTGATGCGCAAAAGCCCGCACATCGTCAAACGGGCCGAGCTGGAGGAAGTGCTGTGGGGCCGCGATGCGCCGAAGAGCGACAGCCTGCGCAGCAACATCCACACGCTCAGACGGGTACTGGACAAAGAGTTCGACACACCGCTGCTGCACACCGCCCATGGGCTGGGCTACAAACTCTGCGAGCAACGGGTTCTTGGCGATCTGCCAGGCAGACGCCCGCTCAGTCGAAACTGAACAGGCGCTGGATCAGTGTGGGTGTGCTGCCGGTCCAGCGCTTGAACGCACGCCGAAAATTCGCCGGGTCATTGAAGTTCAGGTACTCGGCCACTGCCTCGTTGCTCATACCCTTGATCTGATACAGGTACAGCGCGACATGCTTGCGCGCCAGGTCGTGCCGGGCCTGAAAGCAGGTGCCGTGCTTGTGCAGCTTGCGCTTGAGGGTGGCCGGACTCATGGCGAAGGTCTGCGCGACCTGTTCCAGACTGGTGGCGTCGCGTACCGTGTCGGTCAGGTGTTGGTGCAGCCGGTCCAGAAGACTGGCGGACATGCCCAGCGCGGCGAGCTGTGTCGCGGCTTCCCGCTGGGCGACCTGCGCTGCGATGGGCGAAGCGCCAGGCCATGGTCGCGTCAGGTAGTGCCGGGGCAGACGCATCATGTCCAGCGGCCGTTCGAACACCGTGTTTTCGCCCAGATGCACCCAGTACTGCTCGACATAACGCGGCTCCGGATGACTGAAGCTGCATTCCCACGGCAGACGTTCACCGCTCAACTGCTGACTCATGGCGACCATCGACGTCATGGCCGCTTCCAGCAGAAACACTTGCTGTTCTCCTGCACCGCAGTTATCGAGCCAGTACACGTAGGCGAAATGCTCGTCCAGCGCCAGTCGAAGGGTCAGCAGCGGGCTGAGCAGGGCGCGCTGATGAATCACGATCTCCAGTGCCTGATGCAGGTTCTGCGCATGGCGCAGGGCGTGGCTCGCGGCGCCGTAGTGGCCTGGAAACAGCCGCTGGCCGAACAGGAAACTGGTGTCGTCAGCCTCCATTTGCCGCTGCGCGTTGCCAATCAGGACAAAGCATTGTTGCGGGCTCAAGCGCGTATTGCCCGCCAGAATGTCCTCGTAAAACAGGCCGGTGCCCCTGAGCAGACGATGACTGTCCAGCCCGCGCGACAGTGCCAGATCGATCAGCGTGGCAGGCTGATAGTGGCCCGGGATGAAGCGGCTGTCGGCTTCGTACCAATCGCTTTTGATGGTCACAGCAGGCCTCAGGCGGTGCGCGGCATTGGACGTCTGGCTCGGGCCAGCGACAGGTTCAGGCGCCGCAGCAGGTTGTCCGGCGTTTCATTGATGGCCATGACCACCGCGACACTGGCCGACAGCTGAAGCCGCTCGCCCTGTTGCCGGGTCTTGTGCGCCAGGCTGGCGACTGCCTGTTGCAGCTCCAGGGCCAGCAGTTTTGCCTGGCTCTCGCCGGTATTGGGCAGCAGCACCACGAAGCGGTCGCCCGCCAGGCGACAGAGCAGATCCTGACGCCGCAGATTCAGTACCAGTAGATGGCTGAGTGCCGACAGCACCTCGTCGCCCTCGGCATGGCCGTAGGCATTATTTATTGCGCTGAAGCTGTCGATGTCCACGGCCATCAGCGACAAGGGCTGCTGTTCGGTCACGCTCTGCTCAAGGCTCAACACTAATTGGCGCTTCAAGTAATCCGCGCTGCCCAGCGGCGTGAGCTTGTCGTACAGCCGATGCTCACGGAAGCCGCGTTCACGTTTTTCCATCTGCGCGCTGATCGCCAGTTGTTCCCGATGCCAGTGGTAGATACCGATGGTCAGCAGGATCAGGCCCACCGGCATCGGCCCGGACTCCAGCCAGTGATCCCACTCGATCTCGCTCGGCAGGCGGATGAATTCATCCAGTGCGTCGATCCACCACGAGAAAAACACGCAGCTCAGACCGATCGACAGGTAGTTGGTGACCCGTCCTGCCGGGCGGCTCTTGAACACCAGAAACAACCAGACCAGCGACAGCAGCGCCGAACCGCCTTCTCCGATGATGTCCAGCCACTTCCATTCGCTGAAATACTTGATGTCGCCGAAGGCCAGGAACGCCAGCAAGCCGAGATTGGAGGCAATCAGCAGGACAGCGAGCTTCCAGCGGTGGGGTTGGATAATCCTGAACATGGCCAGTGGCGCTCCTGAAGTGCTGATAGTCGGCCAGCAAAACAGAAGCGCATGACACTTGCGTGACGAGTGACACACGTCGGTCAGGGTCGAATCAGCTCACGCCTGTTGCCATCTTTCGTGGTCAAAGCCTGCACGCCGTCACCCCGGAATGCCGCGCTTTCAAGGCCTGATGGCCTTCTCATGATCCTCGGAAAGGAAGCGCCCGGCGTTGGCCGGACCCCACAGCGAAGTCATATCAGCTCATTTCCTGATGAGTCCCCCCTCAAAAGCGGCCTTTCGAGCGGCACTGCGCCGTACCTGTCACAGAACCGTCATTGCACAACTCTAGCTTGCGCCTCCAGTTGCCGGGCCAATTTGCCTGGCCCGTCGGGAATTCTGGGGAGGACTCACATGTACATGCGCCGCAGCAGGGCTCAACTGGTTGGCTTTACCTTCAGCGGGCTGGCACTGGCGATTGCCGGTGAGCGGTTGCAGGCCGCCGAAGCGGACGCCACTGAGCATGTTCAGGTGGTGGGGCAGGCGGCAAGCATCGACAACGCGCTCAAGGAACAGCGCAGTTCCGACAGCATCAAGAGCGTGGTACATGCCGACGGCGTGGCGCAGTTGCCTGATCAGAACGTCGCCGAAGCGGTGCAGCGTCTGCCCGGCATCAGCGTCGAGCGCGATCAGGGCGAAGGACGGTTTGTGACCGTGCGCGGCCTGGCGCCGGACCTGAACAGTGTGACCATCAACGGCACGCTGGTACCCGCCCCGGAAAGCGGTCGCCGCGCCGTGGCGCTGGACGTGCTGCCGGCCGAGCTGGTGCAATCGCTGTCGGTGATCAAGACCCTGACACCCGACATGGACGCCAACTCGCTGGGCGGCACCGTGGATGTCGAAAGCCTGTCGGCATTCGATCACAAGGGGCTGTTCTACACCGGCAGCAGTGAAGCCAGTTACGACAAGAACACCCGCCAGACCAGCCCCAAGTTTTCCGGTGCAGCGAGCAACCGGTTCAGCCTCGGTGACGGCATCGACAATTTTGGCGTGGCGGCTGCGCTGAGCTGGCAGAAGCGCGATTTCGGCTCCGACAACGTCGAGACCGGCGGTGCGTGGGACGGCGCGCGTTTGCAGGAGTTCGAGCAGCGCGATTACGACATCAGTCGCGAGCGTGCCGGTGGCGGCCTGAACTTCGATTACAAGCCTGACGACGTGAGCAAGTATTACCTGCGCACGCTGTACAGCCGCTTCAAGGACGATGAAGTCCGCACCACCAATGGTTTCGAATTCTCCGATGCACAGGCCGCAGGCCAGACCGGCGATGCCGAAGGCACGCGCAAGTTGAAGGCGCGTACCGAAACCCAGGAAATTCAATCCTATGTGTTCGGTGGTGAACGCATGCTCGGGCTCTGGACCCTCAGCGGTCAGGCCGGTTACAGCGAATCCAGTGAGGACAGTCCGGGTCATATCGCCGGGGCGACCTTTACCGGCAACGACGACTTTTCGGACAGCGGTTTCTATGACCGCGATAAGCCACGGCCCATTGTCAGCTCAGCCTTCTACGACAATTCCAACTTCACCCTGGACAAGGTCGATTGGGAAAGGCAGTACACCAAGGACACGGAAAAGAACCTGCGTCTGGACCTGGCCCGCGACTACGATTTCAGCGGCTACGCCTCGCAATTCAAGTTCGGTGGCAAAGTCAGTCGCCGCGACAAGACCAACGACCTGGAAGTCTGGAAATATCAGGACTTCGACGATCAGGGCATCAGTGACAACCAACTGAACCTGACGCAATTTCAGAAGGGCAACATCGACTACCGGCTGGGCAACTTCGGCAGCGGTATCAGCCCCCGTGCAGTCAAAGGGCTGATTGGCGGGCTCGATGCCGCCACCGCTTACGACCCGGCTGAATCCCGCGCCAACGACTTCGACATCAGCGAAGACATCAACGCCGGTTATTTCATGAATACGCTGGATGTCGACAAGTGGCGCTTCATCGCAGGGCTGCGCTACGAAGGCACCGAGATGAACGCCAAAGGCACCGGCGTGCGCGACGGGCATTTCGAAACCAGCGACACCGAACGCCGTTATCACCACTGGTTGCCCGGCCTGCATGCGCGTTATCAGGTGGACAAGAACACGCAGGTGCGCGCAGCGTGGACCAAGACCGTGGTACGCCCCACTTTCGGTCAGTTGGCGCCGGGTTTCGTAATCGATGACGACGAGGCGTCGTTTGGCAATCCGCAACTCAAGCCGCTGGAATCCAGCAACCTGGACCTGGGTATCGAGCACTTCATGGGCCGTGCCGGTACGGTCTCGGCGTTCGTGTTCTACAAGGACATTCAGAACTTTGTCTACAACACAGACCTGGCGGGTACGGGTCAGTGGGCGAATTTCTCCGAAGCCAACACCTTCGCCAATGGCGACAAGGCCAAGCTGTACGGGCTGGAGCTGGCGTACTCACAGAAGCTCGACTGGTTGCCTGCGCCCTGGAATGGGTTGCTGCTGGGCGCAAACGCCACCCTGAGCCGCTCCGATGCCAGCATCAACGGTTTCGACCAGAGTTCGGGCACCAACCGCAAGCGCGATATCGACCTGCCGAGCCAGTCGAAAACCGTTGGTAACGTCATGCTCGGCTGGGAGGACGACAAGCTCAGTCTGCGTCTGTCGGCCAACTACAAATCGTCCTACCTCTACGAACTCGCCGCGATTGGCGACAAGGACCACGACCAGTACGTCGATGCGCAAACCTTCGTCGATTTCAGCGCCCGCTATTCGCTGACCAAGAACCTCAAGGTCAGCTTCGAGGCGCAGAACCTCACCGACCAGCCGTACTTCGTATACAGCGGTCATCGCGCCTACAACGGCCAGTACGAAGAGTACGGCCCGACTTACAAGGTCGGCCTGACCTTTACCCACTTCTGATCAAGGCGATCGCGCCGTTGTGGCGGGGCGGTCGCACGGACTCATTCAAGGATTCGACCGTTGATGATGATTTCGGTATTACCCAAGACCCTGTGCCTTGCGTTGCTCTCGGGTCTGATGGCTTCGACTGCGCAGGCCTCGTCACCCCTGGACCTGAACCTGACGCGCTGGGCCGAAAATCAGCCATTCAAGGCGCAGTCACTGGCCTTTGTGCCGGGCAGCGACGGGACGCAGCGTCTGGCAGCGAGTGTAAAGAGCGGTCTGTTAGTGCTTGATGCACAGGGAAAGCAACTCGCGCAATTGCCAGGCTCCTTTCAGGGACTGGACAGCCGCGTCTCGGGTTCACAGCTACTGGTCGCGACGCTGGACAATGCCCGGCAACAGGCGATGCTGACCCGACTCGATGCTGACCGGCACGGCTGGTCAAAGCCGGTGTATGTACCGGTCCGCGACTATTCGGTCGCCGGTCTGTGCCTGTATCGCGACGAGGCCGGCAACCTGTTCGTGTTTCTGGTCGGCGAGGAGGGTAAGGGCGAGCAGTGGCTGGTAGGAGCGGGCGATCAGCTCAATGACGCGCCGCGTCTGGTGCGCCATTTGCCGCTGCCCCCCAATGCCGAGTTCTGTCAGGTAGACGACGCGGCGCATCAGTTGTACGTCAACGAGCAGAACATCGGTTGGTGGGCCTATCCAGCGCATCCCGAAGCCCACGTCGCGCGCCAGCCGGTGGCGTTGCGGGAGCCGTTCGGCGATGTAAAACAGGCCGCAGGTGCCATGGCGATCGTGCCCGGCGGCCTGCTGGCGCTGGACCCCAGGGGCAAGGCGCTGCACCTCTATCAGCAGCACGCGCAGGGCTGGACGTCGGCTGGCGAACTGTCGCTGATGACCCTGAAAAAGCCCGAAGGGCTGTCGGTGAATCAGGGCAAGGACGGCCTGCAGCTGCTGGTCAATGACAACGATGGCGAGCGGCTGTATCAGGGCACGCTGGGTTGGACGCCGACACCGGTTCCCGTCCAGGCAGCCTTGCCCGGCGTGTTGCCGCTCGCGCAGACCCAGCCGGTCGCACGCCAGGGCGATGCCGCCGATGACCCGGCGATCTGGGTTCATCCACAGAAACCGGCATTGAGTCGCGTGCTGGGTACCAACAAGAAACAGGGCCTGCTGGTGTATGACCTCACAGGCAAACAGTTGCAGTCATTGCCGGTAGGACGCCTGAACAACGTCGATGTGCGCTCCGGCTTCATGCTTGGCCAGCGCAATGTCGATCTGGCGGTGGCGAGCAATCGTGATCGCAACAGCCTGAGTCTGTTCAGCATTGACCGAACCACCGGCGAACTGCGTGAAGCGGGCGAGATCCCGACACCACTGACGGAAATCTACGGTGTCTGCCTGTTCAAGCCTGCCAATGGCGAGCTGTACGCCTTCGCCAACGGCAAGGACGGCAGCTTTCTGCAGTACCGCCTGAGTGCGCCGAACGGCAAGGCGCAGGGGGACCTGGTGCGTCGTTTCAAGGTCGAGACGCAGCCGGAAGGCTGCGTGGCCGACGACCAGCGTCAACGCCTGTATCTCGGTGAGGAAGACGTGGGCGTCTGGGAAGTGGACGCCCGCGCCGATCAGCCGGCGACCCTGTCCAGCGTGATCAAAGTGGGTGACGTGCTGCACGCCGATGTCGAGGGGCTGGCGTTCTACCAGAGCGAACAGCACGACTATCTGGTGATGTCCAGCCAGGGCAACGACAGCTACGTGGTGGTCGATGCCGAGCCGCCGTATGCCCTGCGCGGCGCGTTTCGGGTCGGGCTAAATGCTCAGGCCGGGATCGATGGCAGCTCTGAAACCGACGGCATCGAAGTGACATCCGCCAACCTGGGCGGAGCCTGGAGCCGCGGCATGCTGGTGGTACAGGACGGTCGCAAGCGCATGCCCGAGCAGGCGCAGAACTTCAAATTCGTCCCGTGGGCCGATGTGGTGAAAACCCTGTCGCTGCCGTAAGTCGTTTGTCATCGAACGGTGATAGACAGTCGATTCATCCCGCGTGCCGACCGCAACCGGACGGCACTGCAAGACGAGGAAAGACCGATGCACGCAACCCTGGAACACATGACCCTGTGGAGCCTGATCAGCGACGCCAGCCTGCTGGTCAAGGCGGTGATGCTGACCCTGCTGCTGGCTTCGCTGCTCAGCTGGTACCTGATCGTTCAGCGCAGCCTTGCGTTGCGCCATTACGAGCGCACGCTGGACCGTTTTCAAGCACGTTTTCGCAGTGAGGCCGATCTGGCTCCGTTGTATGCCGAGCAGGATCAGGACGATGGCGTCGGCCAAGTGTTTCGCGCCGGGTATGCTGAGTACGTTCAGCTCAAGCAGCGTCCCGGTGCCGAACCGGAAGCCATTTTGTCGGGCGTCGAGCGTTCCTTGCAGGTGGCGATCAGCGAACAGGAATTGCAGCTGGAAAAAGGCCTGCAGTTTCTCGCCACGGTCGGCTCGGTCAGTCCTTACATCGGTCTGTTCGGCACGGTCTGGGGGATCATGAACGCCTTCATCGGCCTTTCGCAGGTGCAGCAGGCCACGCTGTCCACCGTCGCCCCCGGCATCGCCGAAGCCTTGATCGCGACCGCCATCGGCCTGTTTGCAGCGATTCCTGCGGTCATCGCCTACAACCGCTTTGCCGCGCGTGGCCATACGCTGGCAGCCCGTTACTACAGCTTCGGCAACGAATTGCAGGTGCGCCTGAACCGCATTCTGCAGGCCACGCCACGCAACATGGCCGCTGCGGCCTGAGGACTTGCCATGCTGGTCAAACCGCAACGCAAACACGGCCCTAAAGCCGAAATGAACGTGGTGCCCTATATCGACGTGATGCTGGTGCTGCTGGTGATCTTCATGGTCACCGCGCCGATGCTGACGCAGGGCGTGAAGATCGAGCTGCCCAGGGTCGCGAGTGAAGCACTCGCCAGCGATACCAAACAGCGCATCGTGACCCTGTCGGTCAAGGCAGAGGGGGGGTACTACTGGAATCTGGGCGACACCGTTGACACCCATGCGCAGACCGACACTGCCGCCAGCCTTGAAGACATGCAGGGACGTATCGCACAACTGGTGACCGAGCGACCGGACACTCAAGTGTTCATTCGCGCCGATGACAAGGCCGATTACGGGCGTGTGGTCGCGGCCATGGCAGCCTTGCAACACAGTGGCGTCACGCAGTTGGGGCTGGTCACAGAGGCGCCGCAATGACTGCCATGACCTCGATGCCCTTTCACTGGACTGACTTCCGGCCCGAGACCTTGAACAGGCCCCGGTTACGCAGCCATGGGCTGGCGGTCGCGATTGCACTGGCCCTGCACGGCGTCGTGCTGGCGGCGCTGATGCAAGGCTGGGTTGCCGAGCAGAAACTGCCGGAACCGGTGAAAACCCTGACCACCCAGTTGCTGATTCTGCCACCTGCACCTGCACCTGTCGCGCCATCGCCCGAGCCGGTCGTTGAACCTGTTCAGGCAGCGGTACCGGTTGCTGAGCCTGAACCGATTTCGAAACCCGTCGACGTACCCGTGCCGCAGCCGGACACGCAGCGTCAGGCGCGGCAGGTCGAGCAGGCTGCATTGGCGCGCAAGCGGGTCGAGGAGCAGAAGCGTGACCTCGAACGGCGCCGTAACGAGCAGCAGAAAAGGGCCGTCGAGCAACAGAAACTGGCCGAGCAACAACAGGCGCAGAACCAACAGCGCCTCGCCGAACAGCAGCGTCAGCAGGCCGAACAGACCCGGCAGGCTGTTGAGCGCGCCCGGCAGTCACAACAGGCGGCCGCGACCGATAACAGTCAGTACCAGCCCTTGAGCAAGGAAGCGCCGGACTACCCCGAACGTGCGCTGGACAAAGGCATCGAAGGTGATTGCACCGTGGTCTACGACGTCTCGCCCCAGGGTCGCGTCGTCAACCCGCAAGTGCAGGGCGCCTGCCATCCACTGTTCATGCGCCCGTCAGTGGCGGCTGCCGAAACGTTTCGCTATCAGCCACGCATCGTCGACGGCAAGCCGGTGACGGTGTCAGACGTGAAGAACACGTTTCATTATCGGATCAAGTGAGAGAGCGGCGTAAATGCGGCAATACCGTTGACACCGCGTCGACAGCATCGCCGGCAAGCCGCCTCCCACAGATATTCGTTCGCTGCCAGACAGCGCTACAGAAAAACTCTAGGCGACTGAATAGATGCGATTTTTGTGGGAGGCGGCTCGCCCGCGCTGAGGGCGGCGCGGTGTGTCAGGACAATCGCATCGCCGGCAAGCCGACTGTCCCAGTACGGTGTTCGCAGCGAGACAGCGCCGGTTACAGGTCAGATATCAGCATGGGCCCGGAGTGTTTCGCCTGTTCACGAAACACCCGGGCTTGCTCTGGATCAACTCACCTTGAAGCGTCTGACCAGCGCAATCAGTCGCGTATTGGACTCGGCCAGCGCGGCTGTGCTGCGTTCATTGCTTGAGCCGCCTTCAACCAGTTCTTCGACAATGTGTTTCACCGCGATGATGTTGCGGCTGATCTCTTCGGACACCGCGCTCTGCTCTTCGGCCGCCGTGGCGATTTGGGTGCTGAGGTCGTTGATGCGCAGAACCGAACTGGTCATGTCATCCAGCCCGGCGGTGACGGCCGTGGTCTTACCCGCCGTGGCCTGACAGCTCTGACGGGTTTTTTCCATGGCCGCAACGGCAGCGCTGACGCCTTGTTGCAGGCTGCCGAGCATCTCGTTGATTTCCGAGGTGCTGGCCTGGGTACGGGCGGCGAGGGCGCGCACTTCGTCGGCGACAACGGCGAAGCCACGGCCCTGTTCGCCCGCGCGCGCGGCCTCAATGGCGGCGTTGAGCGCCAGCAGGTTGGTCTGTCCGGCGATTTCGCCGATCACCGCCAGCACGGCATTGATGCGCTTGGCGTCCTGTTCCATCGACTGCACTTTGCTGGTGGCCGAATCCACTTCGCTGATCAGCGCATTCACGCTGTCCGAAGCGTCGGAGACCACGGTCTTGGAGACCTGCGCGTTCTCGTTGGCAGACTGCGTGAAACTGGCGGTCTGGGCGGCGCTGCGCGCCACTTCATCAGCGGTGGAAGACATCTCGGTGATTGCAGTCACTGCCTGATCGGTCTCGTTGGCATGACGCACCAGAATCGCGTTGGTCGCGCCTGCCTGGCTGCGCAGTTGTTCGATGCCCGTGGCGATGTCGCTGGTCGAGGAGCTGACTTCGACCATCATGCGTTGCAGGTAAGCGATGAAGCGGTTGACCGACTCACCCACCTGATCGACTTCATCGTGGCCTTTCACTGCAATACGACGCGTCAGGTCAGCGTCACCGGCCGACAGCGTATCGATATTGGTCTTGAGTACTGCGAGGCGCTTCATCAGCGCGCCGAGAGCAACGATCATCAGCACCAGCAGGACCAGCACCATCGGAATCTGCAGCCAGGCCAGGGTCTTGAGGACTGTTTCGCTCTGGGTCTTCAGCAGTGCGGTGTTCTGCGAGACGGCCAGCAGCCAGGGCGTGCCGGCGACCGGCATGAGGAACAGGGTCGATTCTTCGCCGTCGCTGTTCTCGTAGGTCAGGCGGGTGGTGCCACCGCTCTTGAGCGTCAGCGCGGACTTGATGCCGTTGATGAATGGCGATTGTCCTGCCAGTTCGGAGATGTTGCGCAGCACGATCTTGTCATTGCTGCCCGGCACGTTGGACAGGATCTTGCCATCGGCTTCGATGATCATGATCCGGCCGTTGACTTCCCGCTCCTTGGCTTCGACCAGCTTGTTGAAGAAGCCCAGCGTCACGTCGATGGTCGATACGCCCCACGGCTTGCCATCCTTGTTGATTGCCATCGCGCAGTTGGTGCGCGGCTCGGGGCTGGCTGCGTCCTGATAGGCCGGGGCCCAGGCGCACTGACCGGCAGGTGAACTCAGGCCACCCTTGTGCCAGCCCTGCTCGAAATAATTGAGCGATTCAGGCGAGTTCCAGTGGGTATTGACGATCAGCTTGCCGGACGCGTCGCGATGGTAAAAGGTGCTGTGCTTGGCGCGGCCCGGTGTACGGACTTCGGGCAACGGCCAGATACCGCCACCGAAGACCTTGGCCTCGCCGTACTGGTTGACCATGAAGGGCAGCAACCGGTCAATGTCATCGCTGGACAGTTGCGGAACGATCTCGGTGATCACGCGAGCCTGTGCCTGAACACGGGCCAGCTCGGTCTTGATCTCGTTACTGATGTCGGCTGCCTTCACGGTCAGCATGTTTTCATCGTTGGCCGTGAGCCTGGGCGTCACGAACTGGTTGATCCCGTAAACGGTCAGGAGGATGACCAGCGCCATGAATCCCACGAATGTAGCGGTGTAGCGTGCCTGAACGGTCTTGAGCGTGGCCATTATTCTTATACCTGCGCGTGAGAGGGGGGCTGTGATGCCGAGGTGTCGGCTTCGCGCGGCAGTTCTTGAGAGGGTGAAAGCGCCACATTCCGGTCTGTCGACGACCGGTCCGGCAATCGTTGGCGGTGTACAGGCGGGTGTGGGTTTATCGGGTCAGCACTTGGAGCCAGGGCGTCCAGCTTTCGACATGTGCGCCGTGGGGTTGCGCCATCGCCTGCAAGGCGGCTTGCGGGTTACGGGTGTCATAGACGCCAGTGATGCGCAGTTCGGCGAGTTGCGGGTCCTTGAGCCAGACCTTGCCGGGCAAATAGCGCTGCAGTTCGTCCACCATGTCGCCGAGGCGGGCGTTGTCGGCGATCAACTGGTTATCACGCCAGATGGCAACACGACTGGCGGGCTGGGCCAGCAGTCGGGCCTGTCCGCTGTAGCGGTCAACGTCCAGACGCTGCCCTGCCATCAAGCCGGGGTTGAGCAGGCGCTGCGTGTCGCGTTCGCTCACCCTGACCGAGCCGTGCCGGACGGCCACTTCAATGGTCCTCGACTCCAGATCCACGTTGAACGCGGTACCGGTTACTGTGACGTCCAGATTCTGGACCTGAACATTGAACGGTTTGCTGCGATCGGGCTGGACCTCAAAAAAAGCCTGACCCCGCAGCAGCCGGATATTTCGGCGCGCACCGGAAAAGTCCGCCGCAATAGCGCTGTCACGGTCCAGCGTGGCCCGGCTGCCGTCAGGCAACTGGACTTCGCGACGTTCGTTGCTGGCGGTGGCGAAGTCGGCTTGAAGGCGTGCGCTGAGCGTCGGGTTCAGGGCGATCACCAGACAGGCGGCGAGGGCGCCGCCAACCGCCCAGCTCAGGGTTCTGCGCCGTCGAGGGCGCGCCGTCATCGGTGCTTTCGGCACGGGTGATTCGCTGGCGTCTGGAATGGCTGGCCATTTGTGCGCAGTGCCCGGCGTGAGCTGGCCGGTCAATTGCCAGACCCGCTCCGCCTTGCGCAGGGCCTCGGCGTTTTCGGGGTCAGCGTCCAGCCACTGCTGCATATCGGCGTGCAGGCGAGCGTCGTCGGGTGCCTGTCGGGCACGCATCAGCCAGTCCAGAGCAATGTCCAGACGGGCCTGGCGAGTTTCGGCTTGCGGCATGTCCGACAAGGCTCCAGCGGCAGAAAAGGGAGGCAAGGGTCGCACAGGATCGCGCCCTTCAGCAAAAGACGGATGGCTGCCGGATTTTTTCAGATTCTTTTGAGTGTTTTCTTCGCGTGGATCAATCATTGCCGCGATCCAGCCAGGCTGCGCAGTGGCTCAGGGCGTCGTGTACCAGTTGATGAGTCAGACCGACCGAGATGCCCAGCGCACTGGCCACCTGCTGCAGGGTATAACCACCCAGGCGGTGCATCTCGAATGCCATGCGCGTGCGCTCCGGCAGACGCCCCAGCGCATCAGCGACCTGTTGCAGCTCGTCCCGGCCCACCACTTCCTGCTCGGGCGATGCGGTGACAGCAGGCAGCTCGGCCAGAACGGCGTCGCTGTCGGGCTGCCGCTTTTCAGTGGACATGCTGCGCGTAACGTCCAGCGAAAGATTTCGTACGATGCGATACAGGTAGCCGACCGGATTGTTGATCGACAGGCTCTGGTCCTGGCGTCCGTTGAATCGCAGCCAGGCTTCCTGAACGACATCTTCGGCACGCGCACGGCAACCCACGATCGGCGTGGCGTAGTCCACCAGTGCCGAACGGTGCGCGAGATAGAGGTCGAGTTTGCTGGCGGACGAATCCACGGGGGTTGATGCTCGTTTCGTAGGGGAAGAAGCGATATGTCCTGCCCGGAAACACGCATGCTACCTGTTTTCGATAATCGTTATCAAATGCGATCTGTGGTCGTTAACCCTTGAGTCGCGGGCGCGGCATGGGCTGCACCCGCGGGTTTCAAGGTTTCAGAAAATATAATCGGTGGTCAGAAAGCTCGACTCGCGGTTGCGAATGATGTCACTGACCAGTTGCTTGTTGCTCTCTTGAAACTTCGTCGCCACCAGCGTGCGGATCGAGAACACCCGTAGCGCGTCGTGAACCGACAGGGTGCCTTCTGCCGAGTTCTTGCGTCCGTTGAACGGGTATTTGTCCGGGCCGCGCTGGCACTGGGCGTTGAGGTTGATCCGGCCGACCTGATTGGCGAACGCGTCCACCAGCCGTCCAACTTGCGCCGAGTCGTTGCCGAAGATGCTCAACTGCTGGCCGAAATCTGAATCCAGTACGTAATCAATCACGCTGTTCAGGTCGCGGTAAGGCACGACGGGAACAACCGGGCCGAATTGTTCTTCGTGATAGACGCGCATTTCAGGTGTAACCGGATACAGCAGAGCAGGGTGGAAGAACGATTCGCTGACCTGCGCACCGTTGTTATTGATGATCTTTGCGCCTTTGCCGAGTGCGTCGGCCACCAACCCTTGCAGGTAATCGGTCTTGCCCGGCTCGGGCAGCGGTGTCAGCGAGACACCGGGCTCCCAGGGCATACCGGGTTTGAGCTGTGCCAGCTTCTCCTGGAATTTCTTGAGAAAGCTTTCGACCACGTCTTCATGTACGAAGAAGATTTTCAGGGCCGTGCAGCGCTGGCCGTTGAAGGACAACGAGCCGGTAACCGCTTCGCTGACGGCGTTGTCCAAGTCCACATCAGGCAGGACGATGCCGGGGTTCTTCGCATCCAGACCCAGAGCCGCGCGGAGGCGGTGAGGGCGCGGATGGAGTTTTTTCAGGTCACTGGCGGCCTTATTGGTGCCGATGAAGGCGAACACGTCGATCATGCCGCTGGCCATCAGCGCGCTCACCGTGTCGCGACCGCTGCCATAGATCACATTGATAACCCCGGCCGGAAAGCTGTCACGAAACGCCTCAAGCAGCGGACGGATCAGCAGTACGCCGAACTTGGCCGGTTTGAACACCACGGTATTGCCCATGATCAGCGCGGGAATCAGCGTGGTGAACGTCTCGTTCAGCGGATAGTTGTAAGGCCCCATGCACAACGTGACACCCAGCGGCACGCGGCGGATCTGCCCGAGCGTGTCCTGTTCCAGCTCGAAGCGACTTGAGCGGCGGTCGAGTTCCTTCAACGCGTTGATGGTATCGACGATGTAATCGCAGGTGCGATCGAACTCTTTTTCCGAGTCCTTGAGGTTCTTGCCGATCTCCCACATCAGCAGGTTGACCACTGCCGTGCGCTGCTCACGCATGCGCTTGAGAAACGCCTCGACATGCTGAATACGCTCGGCAACGCGCATCGTCGGCCAGCGACCCTGGCCCCTGTCCCAGGCGCTGACCGCAGCGTCGAGTGCCGTCATCGCGGTCGCCGCGTCGAGCAAGGGCGTGCTGCCCAGAATCATCGGTTCAAGACCGGTGCTGCTTCTGATGCACACCGGGCTGCGCACCGGCGCCAATGGGCCGTTCCAGGTCTGCAGCTTGCCATCGACCAGATAGTCGCGTTGCTCGATGGGCGGGCCTGGGCGGTACTGCTCCGGAATGTCATCGGCAGTGGGGAATAGCGTTTCAAGATGGCTATTCAAGGGCATCGGCTTTACCTCGAAAATGGTTGCGTCAGGTCAAGGGCCAATACACTACGCCACCTGTGACGCGCAAATGAACCCGTCTCACGACGAGCGAGCGTTCTTTCATCGGACTTTCAGTGAAAAAATTTCAGCCGCTCGCTTGACTTCGTTTTGCGAATCAGTAACATAGCGCTCATTCCGCGATAGCTCAGTTGGTAGAGCAAGTGACTGTTAATCACTGGGTCCCTGGTTCGAGTCCAGGTCGTGGAGCCATACAAGATTCCAAAGAAACCAAGTCTTTGGAATCACTCAAAAAACCCGCCTGACTGGCGGGTTTTTTGTTTGTGCCTGTTTTGTACCGTTGTCCACTACGAAGACTACCTGTAACGCCACAACCCGAATGGAATCGCCGCCTCGCTGAGCCTTCGCCTGAAACGCTCAGCCCCAGTCCGTTCAGGGGAGCGTAATGGCTGCAGCCAGCGCGATATTTACCGAAGGTCCCGTGTCACGACACGTCATGGTCACGGCCAGCACCAGCGCCTTGAGTCTGTTCGCCGTGTTTCTGGTCGACATCCTCACGCTGGTCTACGTTTCCATGCTGCACGACCCGGTGTTGCTGGCGGCGGTTGGTATCGCCAAGGTGATGATGTTCATCAACATGTCGCTGGCCAGCGGTTTCATCATCGCGGCCACGGCGGTGTTGTCGGCGCGCATCGGTCATCGGGTGACGAAATCGGTGGCGCGGCTCTGCGCCAGCCTGATGCTGATGATCATTGTGGTGTCCGGTGTTGCAGCGGTGCTGCAACTGGTCCTGATGGTGCCGATTACCCACTGGCTGGGTGCTGAGGCAACGGTTTACGAGGCGGCGCGCGGGTTTATCCGGCTGGCGTTGCCCGCGACGGTTTTGCAGGCCGTGATGCAGATGGCCGCGCAAATGCTCAGGACGGCGGGCGATAACCGCCGTGCGCTGGGTGTGGTGCTGTCAGGCGCCGCGACGCTTGCGGTGGCGGATCCGTTCTTTATCTTCGGGCTTGGTCTGGGGCTGGAAGGTGCGGGGCTGGCGTTCGCGCTGTCCGGTTGTGTGTCGGCCTGCCTGGGCGTGTACTGGGTGCGCAGGCGAATCGGCCTGACGTTCTCCCGCAACCTGAAACGGCTGCGCAATCACGCAGGCCGGACCTTCAAGCTGGCGCTGCCAGCCATGGCCGCCAATCTGGCGACGCCGGTCGGACTGGCCTATCTGGTCGCCTCGCTGTCAGCGTTCGGCACCTCGGCGCTGGCGGCCATGAGCGTGATGGATCGCGTGCTGCAATTTTCCTACTGTGCCTTTTTCGCGCTGCCCGGCGCGTTGGCGCCGATACTGGGGCAGAATATCGGGGCACAACAGGACGACCGGGTTCGTTCGGCCATCGTGTTTACCCGCAGGCTGGTGGTCGGCTACGGATTGGCGGTCTGGCTGGCGCTGCTGGTGTTCAGCGGTACTATCGCGGATATCTATCAGTTGGAAGGCGAGGTTCGCGCGGTCTTTTTGAATTATTGCCGTCTGGGTGGCGGGCTCTGGGTGATCATTGGCCTGGACTTCGTCGCCATCGCGGTATTCATGACCATGAACCGGTCATGGCTGGTGGCGGTTTTCGCCTGGCTGCGCGCGACGCTGGGCACTGTGCCGTTCGTGTATGTCGGGGCTCACTGGTTCGGCGGCAGCGGTGCGGTGCCGGGGATGTTTGCCGGTAATGCCGTGATCGCCTCGATCTCCATCGTCACTGCATCAGTGACCGCAAAACGGTTTTTCATGCGAAGGGCCCAGGCTTCAGGCACTGGGAAATATTGAAGACGCATCGGCTCAAGGTGTTATCAGGTTTTATGTCAGTTGAAGACTCAGGGAATGAATCCGAAGAGATCGTGCAGCCCAAACGCCGCCGCGCACCCAAGGGTGACATGCGCAGAAAGGCCTTGCTGGATGCGGCGACACTCGTCTTCGCTCGCAATGGCTATTCGAGCGCTTCGATGCGTGACGTCGCAACGCTTGCAGGTATCACCACGGTAGGGTTGCTGCACCATTTCCCCAACAAGGAGGCGTTGCTCAATGCGCTGCTGGAGCGCCGCGATCAGCGGGTAGTGTCCAGATTTCAGGACCTGGTCACCGAGCTGACGCTCGAAGGCTTTATCAAATTCATCAAACTGAGCATGAGTTTCAGCATCGAGGACGCCGCAGAGTGTCAGGCGGCCTTGCTGATGAATACCGAAAGCCTGTCGCCTGAACATCCGGCCTGGGCCTGGCACAACGAACGCTTTCATCTGACCCATCAGCACGCGCGCGGCCACTTGAACGCATTGAAAGACGCGGGGGAGATTCGTGCGGACATCGACGTGCAAGCTCTGGCCCAGGAGATCTTCTCGGTCATGGACGGCCTGCAGATTCAGTGGCTCAGGTGCCCTGAAGAAGTGGACGTGATGGCGGTCTTCGACATTTACGCGCAGCGATTGGGAAGGGACATCAAGGCTCGTCCATGAGCCTTGACGCTGACATCAGTATTTCTGTGAAGCCGACACCTGCACGGCCTTGCGCAGGGGTACTGGCAGCGGGTTGCTGTCGCGGGTCGTCAGTTTTTCCGGGTACAGGGTGATCAGGGTCCGGTTGAGCGTCAGGTTCTCCGAATCCGCGCCGACCAGAATCTTGTACTTGCCCGCATCCACATCCCAGCTTGCCGTCTTGTCGACGTAGTAAGCCAGCGAACGCGAGTCTATCGGGATGCTGACGGTCTTGCTCTCGCCCGGCTGCAGGTACACCTTGGTGAAGCCCTTGAGTTCTTTTTCCGGACGATCGACGGCGGGTTTCACTGGCTGCACGTAAAGCTGCGCAACTTCGAAACCGGCCTTGTCACCGGTGTTGGTCAGGGTGAATTTCACGTCGATGGTGGAGCCTGGGGTCAGCACATTGGTCGACAGCGTGAGGTCGCCGTAGCTGAATGTGGTGTAGGACAGGCCGTAGCCGAACGGGTAGAGCGGCTTGGCGTGCTTCTTGTCATAACCGCGATAACCCATGTAAAGGCCTTCGCTGTAGGTCATTTCAGTCAGGGCCTTGTCACCACGGTAAGCGGCCGGATCCGGATACGACGCGTAGCTGGGGTTGTCTTCGATCTTCTTGTCGATGGTGATCGGCAGCTTGCCCGACGGGTTGACCTTGCCGAACAGAATCTCCGCAAGCGCCTGACCGCCTTGCTGGCCGGGGAACCAGGCTTGCAGCGTTGCGCCGACCTTGTTGGCCCACGGCTGCATGTTGGCCACGCCGCCGCCATGCATCACGACGATGGTGTTGGGGTTGGCTTTCGTGACGTAGCTGACCAGCTCGGCCTGTTGGTCCGGCAGGTCGAAACCGTGGTCGGAGCCTTCGCCTTCGTTTTCATAGGTGGTGCCAGTGGCAACAACCACCGCATCGTATTTCGACAGATCCTTGGGCGGTCGCAGCGACGCCCAGCTCATCTGCACGCCAGTGACGCCACCAAGGGCCGGAATGAAGTTGCCCTGCACGCGCTTGTATTCAAGCTTCACGCTGTAGGACTTGCCTGCTGTCAATGCGGCGGTCTTGCCGGAAGTGGTCAGTGCGTTGACCACGTCGGACGAGTACGGAACGCCGTCGCTTTCCACGACCAGTTCGTCGTTGACCCATAGCTTGTACGGGCCATCCGCACGCACCTTGAAGACCTGCGGGCCGGAAACCGTTGGCTTGATGACCGACGTGAAACGCGCCGAGAACGAGCCGGGTGAAGGACTGAAACCGGAAACGGCGGTGGTGCCTGCGTCGGTGATGTTGGTGCCGGTGGTCCAGTTCAGATTCACACCTGGCTCGACCCGGGTCAGCGCAGGGTCACCGGAGAACGTCGTGTTGGCGAAGTACTCGGCCTTGACCCCGGAATTGCTGATCCCGTTATTGCCGGTTGCAGGCTGAAACCAGGCCGAGCTGGCCGGGTTCAGGCTCAGTTCCGGAAGGTAGGTCACATTGGCGCTGCTGGACGCCAGTTGCTGCAGGCCGCTCAGTTCTGTCACGTAGCTGTTGGGTGGCGAGTTGGCGGTGCCGAAAGGCGAAGCAGGGGCCTCGTGTGCCCAGTTGCCGATCACGGCAATCTTCGCGGTCCGCGCCAGTGGCAGCAGCGGTTTGCCCGCAGCGGTGTTTTCGTTGCGCAGCAGGACGATGGATTCACGCGCAGTGTTCAGCGCCGCACGCATGCCGTACTCGGGATGGTCCAGGGTCTTGGCGGTGTTGAGGTTTTCCTGGAAGTCGTAGCTGACGATGGCGCGCAGGTTGCGCTTGACCTTGTCATCGATGACGTTCTGGGTCAGTTGACCGCTCCACAGGTAGGGCAGCAGGTTGGCTTCGGTGAATTGCAGGCCGGACGGCATATCGATATCGGTGCCGGCCCACGCGCCTTTGAACGCGTCATGAATGGCGTTGAAGTCGCTGATGACCGTACCCTGGTAACCCCATTCGCCTTTGAGCACTTCGGTGATCAGGTGATGGTTTTCACAGGCGTAGTCGCCGTTGATCTTGTTGAAGCCACACATGATCGACGCGACGTTGGCGTTCTTGACCATCGATTCGAAGCCCGGCAGGTACAGCTCGCGCAGGGTACGTTCATCGACGTTCACGTTGAGTGCCTGACGGTTGGCTTCCTGCTCGTTGGCCAGGTAGTGCTTGCCGCTCGCCTGAATGCCCTGCACCTGAATGCCGTTGACGATCGCCGGTGCCAGCACCGCGCCCAGGAACGGATCTTCACCGCTCACGTACTCGGCCGACCGTCCGTTGAATGGTGTGCGGTAAAGATTCGCACCAGGCGACAGCATCTGCTGACCGCCGGAAATACGGGTCTCGTAGGCAATCGCCTGTCCGAACTCCTTGGCGCGGTTGATGCTCCAGGTCGCCGCCAGCGCAGATTGCGAAGGGTATTGCGCGCCGAAGGTGGCATTGTTGACATGCACGCCCATGGATGAGTCGTAGGCAACCGTGCCCTTGATGCCCCACTTGAGCAGCGACGGGATCATGTGCCCGTCATTGACGCGGGTGAAGTTGATCTTTTCCGACGTGTTCATGTTGTCGAGAATCGAGCTGACCCGCGCTTCGACTTCATTGCCGGTGGCGGGCGTGACAGCGGCCAGCGCAAGATTGGCCTGCATGATGCCGAAGGCCAGCAGGCTCAGGCTCAGCGTCTGTCTGATGAACGACAGTGCAGGCGACGGCTGAAGGGTGGAGGGGGTCATGGGCGTTGCTCCTGAGCGGGAGCGTCATCGGTTTTCACAGGTTCATCGAGCAGGGTCGAGGCGCCTTTCTGCGCGGGAGCGGTGATCTTGTCTGCGCCGGAAATCTGGTCGCGTCGAGACTCGATCTGCAACCTGACTTGCGCGTCGGAAGTTCCGCTTTTCGCAGTGGAAGTTGTTTCCGCCGCCAGGGCGGAGAAACTTTGCGCGCACAAAAGTACAGCGCCAAAAACAGGCAGCATGGTTCTGGTCATCAATGGCATCTCGATGGATGGTTTCAAGGGGGATCAATGAACGGTAAAAAGCGACATACCTGTCAGCCGAACGTTAAGTCCGGAAAGTGCGCTGAAAGTTCAGCTGTTTTATAAAGTATTTGATCAGCCGGTTTTATTAAATAATGGCACATGGCTATGCGTCAGATTTTGGGTTTTTGACGATGGCCCGGAGGGGAGGAAATCATGGTGAAGCAGGTAAAAATGAACTATTTAAGTAAAAATATATTATTTTATGGTTTTAAATTGCCGGATATAAGTATTTACGGCTATAAATAACCAATTTGCTAAACCTAGCTGTGGTTAGGTTTAGTGATCTGGTACCATGTGCATCCAGTCAGAGTTGCAGATGTTTTGCAGGCGTTCCGGTCAAGGTTATTTATACGGGTTTTGCCAATTTATTGCGCATTTCAATGCGGTGGTTATTGTCAGTGGTTAATAATAACTGCCTGTCCGAAACGGTTTTTGCACGCGTGTGTTTAATATTTTCAATGTAATTCTGGGTTTTTCGCCCGCCTGAAACAGTGTGTGTTCCGACATGACGTCCGACAGTTTTAAAAGTGAATCCGAACGAATCGATGTCGCCCTGTTGAGCGTTGTCAGGCGCCTGAGCCCGGATCGCACGCGAAGGCTCACCTTCGGCCAGATCTACATGGAACTGCTCAAGCGTTCTCCACGTGTCTGCCCCCTCATCGAGTGCGTGCTGGCGGTCAATGTGCTGGCAAGTGAAGGGTTGCTGATCTCGGAAAGAGTGCTGGAAGTCGATCCGTCCTTTCCTTACACGCAGCACCTCATCAGCGGCCTGAGCGATGTAGGTGCCGCCTCACTGGATGAGCGTGAAGCGCCGTCAGCCAGAAGTCGCTGCTTCGGCTGACCCGAACCCGTCGTTCATTCGTTGTACGGCAGCGAGAGGTAATACTGACCCAGCTCCGTCAGCCTTCCCTCGACATCCAGCAGGCTCGAAAAATGCGGATCCGGCGTCATTCGCCCGGTGAACCAGGCGTACCTGAACACATCCGTGCGTCGCTCCAGTATCGCGACCATCTCGGCCATCTGCTGCTTCTGTTTTTCCAGCGAATCGATCTGCAGTCCGTCATCGAGCGTGTGCCAGTTGGCGAACTCTGTCACCCAGAACGGTTTGCCGTATCTGGACAGGCGGTCAAGCATGCTGGAGAGGCCGTAGTCGTACCAGTGAAAGGCCAGGTAATCGATCTGCGGGTCGCGTCCCTGATGCGCTGACGCATAGGCTGCATAAAACGCGTCAAGCCAGGCCACCGGGTCACCGTAGCCAGCCATGGTTCCCCAGTTCATCGCAGGACCGACCAGTTTGACCCCGGTCTGGGCCGATATCTGCTCCAGGCGTGGCCACAACTGCGCGACGGCCTGGGGTGTCATGTTGGCCTGATCGACCAGATTGGGTTCGTTGATGACCAGCAGATAACGAATGCCGGGGTGCGCCAGCAGATAGAGCTTCAACTGACCGTCATCGAGATTGGCATTCCAGACCATTGGTACGAAATCGACGTTGTACTGCCCTGCGTAGTCATAGGAGGCCAGACGATCATGCGGCCTGGGGCTCCAGTTGTACCACCAGCTCACGCCAGTCGACAAAGCGCTCAGGTCCGCTGACGACGCCACGTCATAGGCGACGCCGCGCTTCGTACTTTTGGTGGCCGTCCAAGCGGACTCGGAGAGTACGCTCAGCAGCAGGGTCAGGACGATCAGTGCATAGCGTCTTTCAAGGGCCTTTCTCAAGATCATGATTCGAACATCCCTGGAATCAATGGCTGATGATCTGGCAGTCCCTTTCGTGCGAGATGGGCGTTATAGGTGTTGTGGTTGCTTTCCCGAATGTCTGTTTCCAGCCATTACAACGATTGGGTGACAAGCCCGGACGTTACCCCAATCGTTGATCAATGTCTCTGCGCGTCAGTCACGGGCCTGATTCAAACGCTCCACGCTGATCTCCCGCAGGCGAAATTTCTGCACCTTGCCGGTGACCGTCATGGGGAATTCGTCGACGAAGAAAAAGTGCCGTGGCACCTTGAAATGCGCAACGCGGGCGCGAAAGAAATCGCGAAGCATCGGTTCTTCACAGGTGTGACCGGGATGCAGCCTGACCCAGGCCACCAGGTCCTCGCCATAGCGATCACAGGGGATGCCGACGACATAGGCCTCGGCGACGTCGTTGTGTTGTAACAGCAGTTCTTCGATCTCACGCGGATAAATGTTCTCGCCACCGCGAATGATCATGTCTTTGCTGCGGCCTACGATGGTCACGTAGCCGTCAGCGTCCATTTGCACCAGGTCACCGGTGTGCATCCAGCCCGCGGCATCGATGTCTCTGGCGGTGGCTTCGGCATCCTGCCAGTAACCCAGCATGACGCTGTAGCCACGGGTGCAGAGTTCACCGACCTGACCGCGCTCCAGCGTGTTTCCATCAGCGTCTATCACCTTGTGTTCCAGATGCGGCTGAGTGCGGCCAACGCTGGTCACGCGTAATTCCAGCGGGTCGTCATTGGCCGTCTGCAGGGAAACCGGGCTGGTTTCGGTCATGCCGTAGGCGATCTGCACACCGCTCATGTGCATCTGGTCGATGACCTGACGCATCACCTCGATGGGGCAGATGCTGCCTGCCATGATTCCGCCCTTGAGGCTGGAAAGGTCCAGAGTCTGTCGTTCGGGAAGATCGAGTTCCTTGATGAACATGGTCGGCACGCCATACAGGAACGTCGCCCGCTCGCTGGCGACCGCCTCGAGTGTCGCCAGAGGTTCGAACGACGGCGCCGGATAGATCATCGTCGCGCCATGGGTCAGGCAGGCGAGGTTGCCCATCACCATACCGAAGCAGTGGTAAAGCGGCACTGGAATGACCAGCCGATCCCCGGAGCCGAGCCCCAGGTTGTAGCCCACCATGTAACCGTTGTTGAGGATGTTGCGATGACTCAGCGTGGCGCCTTTTGGAAAACCGGTGGTGCCCGAGGTGTACTGGATGTTGATGGGGTCGTTCACCTCCAGGCTGGCAGCGCGCAGTTCGAGGGCGTCCGGAGGCGTCGATTCAGCCAGCGAGTGAAGCGCCCCCCACGCCAGCATGCCGGGCGGCGGATTGTCGGCCAGGCTGATCACGCCGCGCAGGTCCGGCAGGTCCTGGCTGCTCCAGGTTTCAGGCGTCAGGTTCAACAATTGCGGAACGAGTTGGCCAAGCATGGCGTGATAATCCGAGTCCTTGAAGCGGTCTGCTGTCACCAGCCACGAACAGCCTGAACGTTGCAATGCGTAGGTCAGTTCCGAGGTGCGATAGGCCGGGTTGACGTTGACCAGCACTGCACCGACCTTCGCGCTGGCCAGTTGTGTGATGCACCACTGTGCGCAATTCGGTGCCCAGATGCCGATCCGCTGACCCTTTTCGATACCCAGAGCGAGCAGGGCGCGGGCCACGGTATCGACTTCACGCCCAAGGTCGCGCCAGCTATAGCGAACGCTCTGGAACGGTACGATCAGCGCGTCCTGCTCCGGCCAGCGGTTTACGGCTTCGGACAGGGCGCTGCCGATCGTTTGTTCAAGCAGGGGCGGGTGTTTCAATCCAGCGGAGTAGCTCAGCATGTCGCATCCTCGATCTTTTTATTGTTGAGATGTGATGACTGCGAGTGAAGGTTGCCGCTTACGTTAACGTCATGGCGAAACGCTGTCCAGTTCCTCCCGGCCGGCATCGCTGGGTGACCTTATCAGCAGATTACAGCGCCGTTTCTGCCGATGATTGCCTGATCCGGTTTCATGAATGCCTGTTCCGACGCGCCGGCTTGAGGTAGGTTCTTGAAAACTTTTTCAATCACTCTCATGGATGGATTGCGCATGCGCTTGTTTTCCCGCTCACCCCTGGCGACTCGGCTCGGACTGGTCTTCGTGCTTGCTGCCCTCACTCCGCTTGCCATGGCCGAGCCCCATCAGAAGATTCAGGCCGATGCCGAGCAATATCAGGACGAGGCCTTGAAGCTGCTGGAGCGACTGGTGAACATCGATTCAGGTTCCGGTTACACACAGGGACTCGGTCAGGTCAGCGACATCGCCATCGAAGAACTGAAAAAGCTCGGCGCCACCATCGAACGGGTTCCCAATACGCCTGAGGCCAGCAATCATGTGCTGGCCACGATCAAAGGCACTGGCAAGGCGAAGATTCTGTTGATGGCGCACATGGACACGGTGTTCAAGGAGGGCACCGCGGCCGAGCGACCCTTCCACATCAAGGATGGCCGCGCTTATGGCCCCGGTGTGATGGACGACAAGGGCGGAATCGTGACGGCAATCTACGCGCTGAAAGTGCTGCAGAACCTCAACTTCAAGGATTACGCGCAGATTACGGTACTGCTCGACGCCAGCGAGGAAATCGGTTCGACGGTCGGCACCGAGCTGATCAAGAAGACCGCCAAGGCCCATGACGTGACCCTCAATCTGGAACCCGGTCGTCCGGCCGACGGGCTGGTGGTGTGGCGCAAAGGGGTTGCCACAGCGCTTGTGGAGGTCAAGGGCAAGGCGTCCCACGCGGGCGTTGCACCGGAGTTGGGACGCAACGCGGCCAGCGAGGTTGCCCATCAGATTCTGCAACTGGGCAAGCTGGGCGACGAGGAGAAGAAGACCACCATCAACTTCACCGTTCTCAAGGCGGGTGACCGCACCAACGTGATACCCGATCAGGCCAGCGCCAAGGCTGATGTGCGTGCGGTATTGCCAGAAGAGTTTGATCGCATCGAGCAGGACATGGCCAAGGTGTCCGCCAATAGACTCATCCCTGACACCGAGGTCAAGACCCGTCTGGTACGTGGCCTGCCACCCATGCCGCAGACGCCGCAGTCCGATGCATTGGTAGCCATGGCGCAGGGCATCTATGGCGAGCTGGGGCGCACGCTGACCATCGAAGGCAGCGGCGGGGCGGCGGACTCGAGTTTGTCAGCCAGCGTGGGTACACCAACACTGGACGGTTTCGGCATCGTCGGCGGCAATATTCATACACCTGAGGAATACGCAGAGGTCGCAAGCGTCGCGCCGCGTATCTATCTGCTGTCGCGGATGATCATGAAGGTCGCCGGGGCGCAGTAATCCTCTGGTTCAGACCGGGATCATCAGGCGGATCACCGATCCGCCGCCCGGTCTGTTCTGCGCGCTGATGACTGCAGCGTGCTCAAGACAGATGGCCCGCGCGATGGAAAGTCCCAGCCCGCTGCCGCCCGAGTAGCGGGCCCTGGAACGCTCGGCGCGCCAGAAACGGTCGAACACCTGTTCAAGATTGTCCTCGCCAAACCCCGGCCCTCTGTCTGCAAACGCCAGTTCCACCTGCCCGCCGATGGTCCTCGCCGTGATGTGCAGTTCGCCGCCCTGTGCCGAGTAGCGCAACACATTGTCGACCAGAATGTTCACAACCTGACCGATTCGGTCCCGGTCCGCGCTCAGTTTCAACGCGGACGGTATGTCCAGCGCCACCTCGATGCCTGCCTGCTGAAGCTGCGTGGCAAACCAGTCCAGACGTTCGGTGACAAGTTTTTCCAGCGAGAAGGAAGTCTTGTTCAAGACGAGCTGTCCTGCGCTGGCGAGTGACAGCAGATGCAGGTCATTGACCAGCGTATTCAACTGGTTGAGCTGTCGGCTGACCATTTTCAGTTGCGCGAGATCGCTTGGGAAAACCTCATCGATCATACCCTGCACACGGCCCATTGCAGCGTTGAGGGGGGTGCGAAGTTCGTGGGCGATCATGGCACTGGATTCACTCACTTCCAGCTCGTAACGTTCGAGCTGGGTAGTCATGGTATTGAAGTCGCGCACCAGTGATTGCAGCTCGTCCGGACCGTGATCGATGGTGGGTAACCGCGTCTTGAAATCGCCTCGCGCCACCTGACGTGCGCCCTTGGCGATCAGGGAAAACTGGCTCGACAGGGGACGTGAGAACAGGAAGCCGAGAAAGATGATGACGGGGATTGCCACCCCGACCAGGCCTGCCAGCAGCCACCACTCCTGATTGGCGATGCCCGGCAGCATGTAGTCGGTCGGGTAGTACTGCACGAACAGCTCACGAAGTCTGGAAATGTTGAGGGCCGGTTCTGCCTGCAACTGCTGCAGCTCCATGCGAACGTTCTCGGGGATGGCGTGCAGCGTGATCCAGTCGGTTACCGTGACGTGCAGCCACATGCAGAATGCGATCACGATGACCGCTCCGATCGCCAGCATGCTCATGCGCATCCCGACCCAGTGCCACAGCGGTCTTGCCTTGGAGCGAAGTCGATCTGGCATGCCGGTCACCTGAACCGATAGCCGACGGAACGCACTGTCACCAGTACGTTGTCGATGCCGTGGAGTTCCAGCTTGCGGCGCAGGTTATGCACGTGAGCATCCACCACTCGCGCCAGCGCTTCGCTTTCAGGCAGGCAGATTTCGAGCAGTTCCTCACGAGTGAACGCCTTGGACGGGGTTTTCAGCAGCGTAGAGAGAATCTTGAATTCAGTGGGGGTGAGGTCCAGCAGTATGTCGTCATGTTCCCGTCGTTGAATGCGGGCCGTGAACGCTTCGAGATCGACCACCAGGTCTTTGTGGCTCAACTGCCGCTCAGCATTGCCGGCCGGTTGCGCACGGCGCAGAACGGCGTGCACCCGTGCCACCACTTCCTTGGGGTTATACGGCTTGACCACGTAATCGTCTGCGCCGTAGCGCAGTGCACCGAGCTTTTCCGGTTCATCACCCATGGCGGTGACCATGATCACTGGCGTATCGCTGCAACGCCTGATTGTCGACAGCACATCGGTACCGCTGACCAGCGGCAACATCACATCCAGCAGCACCAGATCGGGCTTCCATTGCCGATGCATATCGATACCGCGCTGGCCGTTTTCCGCGAGGCCGACGATGAAGCCGTCCCGTAGCAGGTAGGCCTCCAGAATGCTGGCGCTGTCGGCATCGTCTTCGACAACCAGAATACGTTTTCCTGACACAGGGCCGCCTCTTGATCAAATCTTGATAATTCACGAACGGTTTATTGATAGTCGACGTTCAGGATTGCGTTCAGACCCCACTGTCGCGAACAGATCCTATGCCCACTCTCACGCTGCTGTCCAAGCCTATCCGCGTTTCCCGGCATCGCTCACTGTGGTGGTGTACGGGGTGGCTGATGGTGTTGAGCGTTTCGGGATGCTCACTGGCGGCTCCTGACTACCAGCGGCCCGCGTTGCCCGTGCCGGCCACTGCGTCATCCAGCGTTTCTTCAGTCGAACTCAAACCCGCAGCAACGCTGCTGACACCTGACGAAGAAAGCCTGACTGCCGAGCTGGATCCGAGAGGTGATCTGCGCACGCTGGTGCTCTCGGCACTGGCGTTCAATCGTGATTTTCGTATCGCCGGGCTACGCGTCGAGGAAGCCAGGGCGATGCGTGGCGTGAGCGACTCAGAGCGCTTTGCGACGGTGGCCGCGGGGCTTGAGCGTGACCGCCAGCATTTCGACAACAAGGCCGCCGATGAACGCTACGGTCAGGACATTTCGATTGCGTCGTTAGGCATCTCCAATTACGAGCTGGATTTCTTCGGCCGCCTGCGCAGCCTGTCCGACGCTGCGCGACACGACTACCTCGCCACCACCTGCGGTCAGCAGGCCGCACGCAGCGCCCTGATTGCCGAAGTGGCGCAGGCCTGGCTCGACGAGCGCATGGCGGCCGCCTTGCGGGTCGATGCACAGAGGATCAGTGACTCTCGCATCATGTTGCGCGGATTGCTCGAAGGGCAGCAACGTGCGGGTGCCATTTCGCTTGACGATGTCGCTCTGCAGCGCCTGGATGTCCTGACCGCGCAGCAGCAACTGCAGGACGCTGTCAGTGATCATTCACGCACCTCACAGTCCCTGCTGTTGCTGACCGGCTATTCGGCACCGTTGCCGGTCATGACTCCGGACCCTGCGCCGCCGCAGGTAACTGCGACCGATACGCCCGCATGGCTGGCGAATCTGCCATCCGAACGTCTGCTGGAGCGCTTCGATGTGCGTCAGCGAGAAGAGGCGTTGAAGGCCAGCAATGCAAACATCGGCGCAGCCCGTGCGGCCTTTTTTCCGTCCATCACGCTCAGCACCGGAATCGGCGTGCAGAGCGACAGCCTGAGCAGGCTGTTCAGTCACGGCAGCGGTGCATGGCTGTTCAGTCCGCAGTTGAACCTGCCGCTGTTCGACGGCGGACGCAATCGCGCCAACCTGGACGTGGCGCAGGTGCGCAAACAGATCGCGGTGGCCGAATACGAGAAAACCATTCAGACCGCGTTTCGCGAAATGGCCGATGTGCTGACACGCCGCCAGCAAGCGCTGGATCACGTGCGCGATGAGGTCAAGCGTGTCGCGCTGGTCCAGGAAAAGGTCCAGCGTATGACCTTCGAACTGGAAGCGGGCAATGCGGATCGCAGCGCGCCGCTGGTTTCAGTCATTCGAATGGCCCAGGCCGACGCGACCTTTCGCAAGTCCCTCAACGATCTGCAGCAAAACCGCCTGGACCTCTATCGCGTCCTGCACGGCGCGGAACCTGTCACTTCTTCCTCCCTGACTCAATCTGGAGTTGCCCCATGAACGTCATGAACACCTACACCCCGTCACGTCCCTTGCTGTTCAAATTATTGATCGCCACTGCTGCTGTGGCGCTGGCCGGTCAGGCATGCGCCGACGATGCCGCCTCCGGTTCATCGCTGCTGGGCGATAAGGTCAATGTCAATCTGGGACTGGGCATGGGTGTGGTGCCGCGTTACATGGGCGCAGATGAATACCGCAGTCAGGTGCTGCCGATGTTCACCGTACAGAGCGGCATACTGTTCGCTGACAGCCTCAGAGGACTGGGGCTGCAATACCAGTCAGCTTCGGGTTTCGGTGCCAGTGCCGCGCTCAACTACGACTTCGGCCGGACCGAGAAAAACAGCGCCAGCCGCCCGGGCTCCAACGAGCTCAAGGGCATGGGCACGGTTGAGGGCGCCACGGTCGCTGACCTCATGCTTTCCCAGCAGCTTTTGCCCTGGCTGACGCTCAGCGGTGAAGCCGAGTTGCGGCTGGCGGGCGAGAAGCGGGGCAATCGCTACCGCCTGGGTTTCGAGGGCATTGCCTATCACAGCCAGTCGGACACGGTGGCCGTCGATATCGACGCGCATGCCGGGGACGGTCGTTACAACCAGACCTATTTTGGTGTAAGTCCGATCCAGAGCTCGCGCACCGGCTTCTCCCGATTCACGGCAGACAGCGGCATCTATGCGTACTCCGCAGCACTCAGTTGGCAACACAGCTTCGATGAGCACTGGTCGACGGTCACCAGCGTCGGCGTCACGCATTACACCGATCAGACCCGAGGCAGCCCGCTGGTCGAGACCGATGCCGAAGCGAGCGGCCTGCTCGCATTGAACTATGCCTTTTGACGGCCAGAGGCCTGCCATGCGATTTCATTCCGTTACATCGCCCGGTTTCATGAGATGCCTCGCACAAGGTTGTGGTCCTGTCCTGTTTGCCTTGATGGTCAGCGGCTGCGGCGACAAGCCGGCTGCCGAGGCGCCGGCGGTGCGAGCCGTCAAGGTCGAAACTGTGCAGGCCGGAGTGAGCGAGGGTGTCCGTTTTGCTGGCGTCGTTCGCCAGCGTGACAGCGCCAGTCTGGCGTTCGAGTCGGCGGGCACGCTCGCCGAGTTGACGGTCGACATCGGCGATGCCTTCGAAAAGGGCCAGGTGCTTGCGGCGCTCGACCGCCAGCCCGCTGCCTTGCATCTCCAGCAGGCTCAGGCCAGCCTGAGTGCTGCCAACGCCCAGGCTGCCGAGCGCGCGCTCAACTATCAACGTCAGAAAAGTCTGCTGGCCGCTGGCAGTGTTGCCCAAAGTGTTGCCGAGGCGGCGCAGGCCGCTAACGGACAGGCTGTGGCCGAGCAACGGCGAGCTCAGTCGGAGGTGGCGCTGGCACGCAGGGAGGTCGAGCGCAGTCAGTTGATCGCACCGTTCGCAGGACAAGTCGTGGCGCGTCGGGCCGAGCGGCACACGCTGCTCGCTTCCGGGCAGGTTGTGCTGCAGGTCGAGTCACGCAGTCGGCAGCAAGTCGTCGTAGCGGTGCCGGTTGAGCAGGCCAGTCAGTTGAAAGTGGGTGATCCGGCGCATGCCTGGAACACGACCGGCTCGCCTCCCGGGTTTGATCTGGTGCTTGAAGGGATCTCGCCACGCGCCGAGGACGGACTGGTGCGCACCTGCCTGTTTCGTCTGGCTGATCCTTCTGAATCGGTTGCCAGCGGCGTCACATTGCTGGTGCAGATGACCCCGAATCCAAGTGCGCAGCCCTTGTCGATACCGGTGCAAGCGTTATGGATGGGCATGGGTAAGCGCAGTGCCCAGGTATTTATCTATCAACCCTCCGGGACCGTCGCGATCAGAACCATTGCGCTGGGTGCGATCAGGGAAGGACGCGCGGTGGTGACCGAGGGGCTGTCAGCGGGAGAGCGAGTGGTGACCGCCGGAGCCGCTTTTCTGCGGGACGGACAGACCGTCAGCCTGTTCCACCCCACAACCCGTCTGACTGAGAGCATCCCATGAACATTACGCGTAGCGCCATGGGTGCCAGTCGCCTGACTCTGTTCGCCGCCGGCCTGATTCTGATCGCTGGCGCCATGACCTTTCTGGGTTTTCCGTCGCAGGAAGAACCTTCCGTCACGGTGCGGGACGCACTGGTCAGTGTTGCGCTGCCCGGTTTGCCTGTCGAGCGTGCCGAGGAACTGCTGGCACGGCCGCTGGAGGACAAGATTCGAGAGCTGGCCGAGATCAAGGACGTGGTCACGACCATCAAACCGGGCCGTGTAATCGTTCAGGTCACCGCCTACGACAGCGTCAAGGACCTCGCCGCTCTGTGGCAGCGACTCAGGGCCAAGGTCGGTGAACTGGGCGGAAGCTTTCCGCCTGGCACGCAGGGACCACTGGTGGACGATGATTTCGGCCGTGTCGCCGTGGCATCGGTCGCTGTCACGGCGTCCGGTTTCAGCATGAGTGAGATGCGCGGGCCGATCAAACGTCTTCGTAATCAATTGTATGATCTGCACGGGGTCGATCAGGTCGAGCTATATGGCCTGCAGGATGAGCGCATCTACCTTGATTTCGACCATCAGACGCTGGGTGCCTCCGGTGTTGCGCCGCAGCAGGTGCTGCAACAGTTGCAAGGCCAGAATGCAATTGCGTTGGGCGGCAATCCGATTGTGGGCGAACAAAACACCACACTGTCGGTGAGTGGCGAACTTCTTTCTCTGGAGCAACTGCGGCAGTTTCCCGTGCAGTTGGCGAATGGCGAACGGGTGCCGCTGCAAGCGCTGGCGAAGGTGGCGGTGGCACCGGTCGATCCGCCTGAAACGGCCGCCATCTATCAGGGTCAGCCGGCGGTGGTGCTCGCGGTATCGATGCAGTCAGGGCTTAATGTACAGGCCTTCGGAAAAGCGCTGCGTGCACGTCTGGGAGAACTTGAGCAGCAGTTGCCGGAAGGCTTTGCCCTGCACATCGTGACGTTTCAATCCGATGTGGTGCAGCACGAGATGAGCAAGATGTACCACGTCATGGGCGAAACCGTGGTGATCGTCATGTGTGTGGTGATGGTGTTTCTGGGCTGGCGCACGGGGCTGGTGGTGGGGGCTATCGTGCCACTGACTATCCTGGCCACGCTCATCGTGATGCGCTCGCTGGGGCTTGAGCTGCAGACTGTTTCAATTGCAGCGATCATTCTCGCCCTCGGGCTGCTGGTGGACAACGGCATCGTGATTGCCGAGGACATCGAGCGACGGCTGCATGCCGGTGAGGATCGACGTCAGGCCTGTGGGGAAGCGGGGCGCACGCTGGCGATTCCGTTGCTGACCTCGTCGCTGGTGATCGTGCTGGCGTTCTCGCCGTTCTTTCTTGGCCAGACCAGCACCAATGAATACCTGCGTTCGCTGGCCGTCGTCCTGGCAACCACGTTGATCAGCTCCTGGCTGCTGAGCATCACGGTGACGCCGCTGCTGTGTTTTTACTTCGCCAAAACACCGACTGTTCACGAGAACGCACCAGCGTCCGACGAATACGCATCAGGGCTGTACCGGGGCTATCGCAAGGTCATCGAGCAACTGCTCAACCATCCTTTCCTGTTTCTTGGCAGCATGCTCGGATTGCTGGCAGGTGCGGTTGTGGTGCTGATCCACGTACCCTATGACTTTCTACCCAAGTCCGACCGGTTGCAGTTCCAGATTCCGCTGACGATGCAGCCCGGCAGCAGCGCAACGGCGACCTTGCAGACCGTGCGCGATATCAGTCAGTGGCTGAGCAGTGACGGCGACGTGGTTGACAGTATCGGCTATGTCGCCGACGGTGGGCCGAGGATTGTGTTGGGCCTCAATCCACCGTTGCCAGCCCCGGATATCGCCTACTTCACGGTCAGCGTGCGAGAAGGCGCCGACGTGGACGCGGTGATCGCCAGAACCCGGCGCTTTCTGTTGCAACAACATCCGGAAGTCCAGGCGCAACCCAAGCGTTTTTCCATGGGCACCACCGAGGCCGGTGTCGCGATCTACCGAATCATCGGGCCTGACGAGAAGGTGTTGCGTCAGGCGGCCGGTCAGCTTGAGGACGCGCTGTCGGCGTTGCCCGGCACTGTCGACGTTCAGAATGACTGGTGTAATCGCCTGCTGCGTTATGAGGTAAGGGTGGATCCGTATAAAGCGCGGCTGGCAGGCGTCAGCAGTCAGGACATCGCTCAGGCGCTGCAGTTGCGCAACGGCGGGCTGGCCGTGTCATCGATGCAAGACGGCGAAACAACGGTAGCGCTGGTCGCCCGTGAGGCATCCGATGGCAAGGTTTCCGGTAGCGATCTGGACAGCACGTTCATCTATCCGGCCTCGGGCTCGGGGCCTGTACCACTGTCGGCAATCGCCACACAGCAACCCCGATCCGAAGCGTCCACGCTGCTGCGCAGAAACATGGAGCGTGCAATTACAGTGATTGGACACAATCCGTCGTTGACCGCGACTACCATCGTTGAGCGTCTGGCTTCGAAAGTGGCGGCAATCGATCTGCCGCCTGGTTATCGCATCGAGTTGGGCGGTGAAATCGAAGATTCTGCCGATGCCAATCAGGCGTTGCTGCAATACATGCCCCATGCACTGGTGGGGATGCTGTTGCTGTTCGTCTGGCAATTCAATTCGTTTCGCAAACTGCTGATCGTGATTGCCAGCGTACCCTTCGTGCTGATCGGTGCTGCGTCAGCCTTGCTGCTCACCGGCTATCCATTTGGCTTCATGGCCACATTCGGCCTCTTGTCGCTGGCAGGCATCATTGTCAATAACGCCGTGCTGCTACTGGAGCGTATCGATGTGGAGCGCCAGGAAGGGTTGTCGGTGCGCGAAGCGGTCGTCAACGCCGCCGTGAAACGATTACGTCCCATCGTCATGACCAAGCTGACCTGCATCATCGGCCTGGTTCCATTGATGCTGTTTGCCGGTCCGCTGTGGGAAGGCATGGCAATCACCATCATGGGCGGGCTGGCCTTGGGAACGCTGGTGACCCTGGGCCTGATACCCACCCTTTACTGGCTGTTGTTCGGCAGGTTTGACAGTTCCGGCCTCACGAAGGCGGTATCGTCCCGAGCAGGCCGACTGCAATCGTGAATGCCAGAAATGCCAGTAAACCCAGTGCCATCTTGCCCATGAGAACCTCTTCGTTGATCGGTGTGGATCGCAGGGCAATTATCGGGCGCTGGCAAATTCTGGTACAGATTCAGAAAGCATAAAAAAACAGGGATCAGTTTCGGGGGCGAGGTCAGAATGAGGCGAGAATCTTGCCCAGCGTCGCCATGGCCTGCTCGCAGCGGTCATCCCAGGGGCTGCCGTGGTTCAGGCGTGCGCAATTACGAAACCGCTGCGAGGGCGAAAAGATCGGTCCCGGTGCCAGGCTGATGCCTTGCGCCAGGGCTTGCTGAAACAACCGAAGCGAATCCACCTGTTCGGGAAACTCGAACCACAGAAAGTACCCGCCGGCCGGTTTCGTGACGCGAGTGCCCGTCGGAAAGTAGCGAGCCGCTGCGGCAAGCATGGCGCCTTGTTGAATTTCCAGCGTATCGCGCAACTTGCGCAGATGTCGGTCATAGCCGCCATGGTTGAGATAGTCGGCAATCGCCGCCTGCGCGGGGACCGAGGGTGAAATCGTGGTCATGAGTTTCAGGCGATTGATCTGCTCGGTATAGCGTCCGCCCGCTACCCATCCAACCCGGTAGCCTGGCGCAAGCGTCTTGGCAAACGAGCCGCAGTGCATGACGCGGCCGCTGCGATCCAGGCTCTTGACCGGCTGCGGCGCGGTGGTTCCGTAATACAACTCGGCATACACATCGTCCTCGATCAACGGGACGTCGTGAGTGTCCAGCAGCTCATACAGCCGGGTCCTCTTTTCCGGCGTCAGGCTGGCCCCCAGCGGATTCTGAAAACTGCTCATGAACCAGCAGGCCTTGATCGGCAATCGGCTCAGGCTGTCATGCAGCGAATCCAGGTCCACGCCGTCACGGGGATGCACCGGGATTTCCACGGCTTTGAGCTTCAGGCGTTCCAGAACCTGCAGGCACGCATAAAAGGCAGGCGCTTCGATGGCAACCAGATCGCCGGGCTCGGTGACGCATTGCAGGCACAGGTTCAACGCTTCCATGGCGCCGTTGGTGATCACCAGTTCGTGTGCCGGCAGGCGTACACCGCTGATCATGTAGCGCAACGCAATCTGCCGACGCAGCTCAGCGTTTCCCGTGGTCATGTCATTGATGATGGTGGCCGGGGTCAGCGCTCTTGCGGCGATGCCCATGGATTTCGCCAGTCGTGGCAACGGATAGAGATAAGGGCTGGGAAACGCCGAGCCGAATGGAACGGTGTCCGGGTCCTTGAGCGACGCCAGCACCGAAAATATCAGGTTGCTGACACTGACCTCGGTCCCTTCACTGACATGCCTGACCAACTCGGGCTCGGTCATGGTCTGCGGGCCGTACTCGCGCACGTAATAGCCCGAACGGGCACGCGCTTGAATGAGTCCTTTGTCTTCCAGCAAATAATAAGCCTTGAAAACCGTCGTCGGACTGACCGAATACGTGCGGCTCGCCACACGCACGGACGGGACTTTTTCGCCGGGTGGCAGAATCCCGCTGCGGATCATTTCAGCGATGTCGGCGGCGAATTTTTCGTAGCGTTTCATGGAAGGCATCGAGAAGAGGGCGGTTGCATGATGCGTGAAAGCGGGTTGTTGCCACAACGCTTCGAGCGTTTGATCTGGTCGCCGAGCGGGTCTGCACAGCTTTCTGATGTCAGCTAGGCTTGAACTTCTTTGTAAGGAATATCAGCCATGTACACGCTCTACGGTGCCAGGGGCTGCGGTTCGGCAGCCATTGAGGTCGCGCTTGAGCTTTGCGCAACACCCTACACGCTGGTCGACGATCACGCTTGGGAAGATGGGCCGGGCAGGGAAGCGTTGAAACAGGTCAATCCCCTGATGCAAGTGCCTGTTCTGGTGCTGCCCGACGGCACCGTCGTGACAGAGAGTGCGGCAATCCTGATTCACCTGGGGCTTGAGTTCCCGGCAGCCGGCCTTCTGCCGCGTGCAGCGTCCGAGCGATCACAGGCGCTCCGGGCGCTGGTCTATATCGCCACCAACTGCTACGTGCCCAGCGCCATTATCGACTTCCCGGAGCGCTGGTTACCCGACAGTGACCAAAAGACTCACAGGAAGCTGGAGGCCGGCGCGCAGTTGCGCCTTTACTGGCACTGGCAGATGTTCAGCGATCTGTTCACCCAGCCGGGAAGTTGGCATCCTCAAGCACCCGGCGCGGTCGAGATCCTCGCCAGCATCGCAAGCCGGTGGAGCGGGGCGCGTGACGACCTGCATGGTTCGCGACCGACATTTCATGCTTCTCTGCTGCAGATCGATGCTCATCCCGTCGTTGATACAGTAGTTCAGCGCCACTGGCCTTGAGGTGTGACGTTGAATCTGGGGAAGGGTGTGTTCAGCGTTCGTTCAGCCTGTTCAGGTAAGCTCGACACCACCCTCATTGGGCGTTTGTGCTGTGTTGATCCCGATTGATGTGATTCAGGAGAAGACAATGACTTCACTTGCACAGATATTCCAGAGCTTCGACCCCTCCACACCCTTCAACGCCCCCGAAAACTGGCTGCAAGGCAGAACGGTTTATGGCGGACTGACAGCCGCGCTCGCGTTGCATACGGCGATACAGGCGGGCGGTCCCGAGCTGCCGCCGCTGAAATCTGCCCAGATCACCTTCGTCGGTCCTGCCATGCTTGAGCAGACCTTCAAGCCAACCGTGTTGCGTCAGGGAAAGTCAGTCACGGTGATGACCACCGACTGCTTTTCATCAGCGCGGCTGGCGCTGCACATGACCATGGTGTTTGCCGCTTCGCGTGACAGCCGGATTCTTCACGATTATTCACAGCGACCCGCCGTCGGCCGACCCGACGATTATCCAGTGTGGGATGCAGGACCACACGCCCCCAATTGCGTCCACAACTTCCAGAAACGACCTGCCGGTGGCACCTTGCCTTTCTCCGGCGCCGCCGAGCCCGAACTGCTGATGTGGGTCAGGCATGAGGATGCACAAGGCATCGATCCAATGGTGGCGCTCATGGCACTGGCGGACGCGCTGCCCCCGGCATCCATCACCACCCTGACAACACACGTCCCGCTCAGCACAATCACCTGGACACTGGATATCGTCAACGCGCCTGCACCGGATCAGTGGTTTTTGCTCAAAGCCTCAAGCCATGTGTCGGCTGACGGCTATTCGTTTCAGGACATGGAAATCTGGAGTGAACGCGGAGAATTGGTGCTGAGGGGGCGGCAGACGGTTGCGATTTTTGCGTAGCTAAATCCTGTTCGTTTCAGTGCCTCGGGGGGCTCCTTTGACCTCGGTGATAAGATTTTGTACAAAGTTGTACAATTATTTGACGTCATCATAATGGCGAACTAATATCGCGCCCGAATTTAATATCAATGTGATATCGCAGGGACGCGTCGTGTATCTTTTCGCTTCAAGATTGGCCGTGCTGGCGCTGTTGGCTGCCGCGCCGCTGTCTGTTTTAGCCGCCACCACACCCGGCGAGCAGGACCTCATCCGAGATCGTCAGGATCGCCTGCTTGAAGAGCAGCGCCGCCGTCTCGAAGACCTCAAGGATCTGCCGGGCAAGCAGGCGGAGCCTGCTGCTCCGGTCGCGCCTGCCGATACACGCTGTTTCACGATCAATCGCATCGAACTCAAGGGCGCGGATTCGCTTTCAGCCGCTGAGCGCGACAAGCTGATCCAGCCTTATATCGGGCAATGCCTGGGCGTACCCCAGCTCAACGAGCTGCTCAAGGTCATCACCGATCACTACATCGAAAAAGGTCTGGTGACGACGCGGGCGTATCTGCCGCAGCAGGATCTGTCCAAGGGCGATCTGCAGGTGCTGGTGATTGAAGGCAAACTCGAGAACCTGCGTGGCGCTGCCGACAGCGGCCTGTCGGCGCGTGAGCTGGCCATGACCTTTCCAGGTCAGGAAGGCGAGATGGTCAACCTGCGCGAGATCGAGCAGATGGTCGATCAGCTCAACCGCCTGCCGTCCAATCAGGCGCAGATGGAACTGACACCTGGCGAGGCGGTCGGTGGCAGCGATGTGGTGGTCAAGAACACGCCGCAAAAGCCTTGGCGAGCAAACCTGTCGCGTACCAACGAAGGTCAGCGCAGTACCGGTGAGCAGCAATGGAACGCCGGGCTCGAGTGGGACAACCCGCTGGGCCTGGCCGATCAGTTCAGCCTGCGCGGCGGACACGATGCGATCAGCGATCGCCAGAAAGCTTCTCGCAATGCCTCGCTGTCGTACAGCATGCCCTGGGGCTGGTGGACTTTCAGTTACCTGTACAGCACCAGTGAATATCGCTCGGTGGCCCAGGCGTCCAATATCGACTTCAAGCAGGACGGCGACAGTCAGAACCATCAGTTCAGGGCTGAGCGGGTCGTGCACCGTGACGCGCTGAGCAAGACGTCGCTCAATGCCGGTCTGGCGTACCTGCGCACGAACAATTATGTAGAAGACAGCAAGCTGGCGCTCAGCAGCAACCGTATCACTGAGGCGCAGTTCGGCATCAACCACGGACGCCGGATAGGCTCGGCGTTTCTCAACATCGACCTGGGCATGCAGCACGGCATTGGCGCCCTGGATGCTCAGGGCAGTCACGACCCGGGTCCGGGCGAAGCCGATGCGCGCTACCGCAAATACACCGGCACCCTCAGCTACCTGCAGCCGTTTCAGTTATGGGGCGAAAAGCTGACGTTCACCAGCCTGGCCACCGGACAGCGCAGTGAAGATGTGCTGTTCAGTCCGCAGCGCCAGAGCCTGGGTGGCTCGTCGTCGGTACGCGGTTACAAGGACCAGTTTCTGTCAGGCGACAGCGGTGGCTACTGGCGCAACGAAGTGCGTCTGACTCGTCCGGTCACCCTCGACTGGATGCGGCCGGTCTTCGCCGAGTATGGTGCCGCGGCGGGTTACGACCAGGGCGTGATCCGAGGCGACCGTTATAACGGCGACCAGCATGGCCGCCTGTCCAGCCATTCGTTGGAACTGTTTACCCGTGGCCAGCATGTCGCCGCGTCGGTGACCTTTGCCCGCTCCCTGGAACGTCCCGATGTGATTGAGCGCGAATCGCCGATCTACGTCCGCGTGGATTTCTTCCTGTAACCCAGCCTTTTTCATCTTTCCCGTTTCGAGGTCACTTACATGGACGTTCACCAGTTGGCTCTGCTCGCCCGCCAGCCTTCCGCGGCGTTGACCGAGCGTCAGCATTTCTGGGGAATGCCCAAGCGTGGCCTTGCGCTGATTCTGGCCAATGCCCTGTTCTGGCAGCCGCTGCTGGTCCAGGCCGAAGGCATCGCCGTCAGTGGCACAGGGACCACGCTGGGTCAGGCCGGTAATGGGGTGCCCATCATCAACATCGCCACGCCCAATGCCAGCGGCCTGTCGCACAACCAGTTCCAGCAGTACAACGTTGACAGTCAGGGCGTGATTCTCAACAACTCGACCAACCAGACCCAGAGCACCCAGTTGGGCGGCATCATCGTCGGCAACTCCAATCTGCGTGGCACAGCGGCCAGCACGATTCTCAACGAAGTGGTGGGCGCCAACGCCAGCCAGCTAAGGGGTTACACGGAAGTGGCAGGGCAGGCGGCACGCGTCATCGTGGCCAACCCGTATGGCATCAGTTGCAATGGCTGCGGGTTCATCAATACGCCGCAGGTCACGCTGACCACCGGCAAGCCGGTTCTCGACGCCAGTGGTCAGTTGCAGCGCTTCAACGTTCAGGGCGGCAGCATCTCGATTGACGGCGTGGGAGTGAACGCCGACAACGTCGACCAGTTCGACATCATCACCCGCAGCGCGAAGATCAACGCCGAACTGCACGCCAAACGCCTCAACGTCATCACCGGTCGCAACGACGTCGATGCACAGACCCTGAACCCGACGGCACTGGCAGACGACGGCAGCAGCAAGCCGGAACTGGCGATCGACAGCTCGGCCCTGGGCGGCATGTACGCCGGTGCCATCCGGCTGGTCGGTACCGAGGCGGGCGTCGGCGTCAGGCTCGCCGGAGACCTGGCGGCCAGCGGCGGCGATATCCAGATCGATGCCAACGGCCACCTCAACGTCATGCAGGTGGCGGCGAGCGGCGCGGTAAACGTGCGGGCCAACACCGCCGAGGTCAACGGGCCGGTGTACGCCGGTTCCTCACTGGCGATGACCACCGGCGGTGATCTCACAACCCGGCAGAACGTCGCTGCACGCGATGCACTGACCCTTTCCGCTGGCGGCCAGTTGCGCAACACGGCCGTGATCGAAGCGGGTGTCAACGCGGACAACAGCCGCAACGCGTCGGGCGATGTGACCTTGTCGGCCAACGGCCTGACCAACAGCGGCAGCATCACTGCCAGCCGTGCCTTGCAGGCTACCGTTACCCAGACGCTGAACAACCAGGGCGCAACCTTGAACGGTCAGGCCAGCGCACGGGTTGCTGCGGGCGTGATCGACAACCGTCAGTCCGGCCGTATTCTGAGCCAGGGCGGCAACGTGGACATCAACGCCTCTCAAGTACTGAACGCACAGAGCGGGCTTATCAGCAGCAGCGGCAATCTGAACATCACGGCCCAAACGCTGGATAACAGCCAGCAAGGCAAACTGTCCAGTGGCGCTGTGCTGACTGCGCGCATCTCCGGCCAGGTGCTCAACCAATTGGGCATCATCAACGCCGCAGGTGGCCTGCTGCTGAACACCGGCACCGTTGACAACCGCACCGGTGAAATCTCCAGCCTGGGCAACCTGACCGCCACGCTCGTTCAGTTCGACAACAGCAGCAGCGGTCGCCTGTTGGCCAACGGCACCCTGCAACTGACGGCCGACACGCTGGACAACCAGAACGCCGGTTCGGTATCAGGCCAGCAGAACGTACAACTGACACTGGGGCAACTGACCAACACCGGCAAGGGCAGCGTTTACGCCAGAAACAGCCTGGGCGTGACTGCCACCAGAGCCGTGAATAACGATCAGGGCGTGCTGCGCAGTGACGGCATCCTGAGCCTGAGTGCGGCGAGCCTTGCCAACAGCGGCGGCAGCGTCACCAGCGCCGGAACGGCCTCGATTACCACCAATGCCGCCGTCGTCAATCGGGGCGGACAGATTCTCAGTGATGCCAGCCTGACGTTGACCAGCGGCTCGCTGGACAACAGTCAGAGCGGGCGGATTGCGGCCAACGGCGCTACTGTCACCACGGGCGCATTCGATAACCACAAGGACGGCCGTCTTACGAGTACCGGCACCCTCGGGCTGACTGCTGCTCAGGTCAACAACACCGAGGCAGGTCGCATCGCCAGCGCCATGGCCCTGACGGCGGTGGTCACAGGTCTTGATCAGACCAATGATGGTCGTCTTTACAGCAACAGCGACGTAAGCCTGGATCTGAACAACGGCGTGCTGAATAACCAGGATGGGTTGATCAACGCACCCGGCCAACTGCTGCTGAAAAACCTGAACGTGGTGAACAATCAGAGCGGTGAGATTTCCAGCGCCAACGGCTTCTCGCTGTCGGCCACTTCGCTGGAAAACACCGAAGGTTCGCTGCTGAGCGACAAGATGCTGATCCTCCGCGTGAACCAGTTGCTGACCAACCTGCGCGGACTGGTATCTGCCAACGGCCTCGAGCTGCACGCGACAACCCTGAACAACCAGAACGCGGAAATTTCCAGCCTCGGTGCGTTCACGGCAACGGTCGGCCAGTTCGATAACAGCCAGAAAGGCCGTTTGATGGCCAACGGCGCATTGTTGCTGACTGCAGACAGTTTCGACAACCAGGCCAACGGTGTGGTCTCCGGGCAGCAATCCGTCCAGTTGAATCTGGGGCAATTGGCCAATACCGGCAGCGGTCGGGTTTACGGCAAAAACAGCCTGGGTTTCAACATTGCCGGTGCATTGAACAATGAACAGGGCGTTATCCGCAGCGATGGCACGTTATCGCTTACGGCCGCATCGCTGAACAACACCAGCGGCAGTATTTCCAGTGCGCAAACTTCCACGATCACTGCCACCGGAGCTGCCGTCAATAATGGCGGTGAGGTGCTGAGCGACGCCAGTCTTACGCTTACGACAGGTAGCCTCGATAACGCTCGCAAAGGGCGAGTCGCCGGCAACGGCATTGTGTTGACCACTGGAACGTTCGAGAACCAGAACAGCGGTAGCCTGATCAGCAGCGGAGTCATGCGTCTGACTGCCGGACAGGTCAACAACAGTGAGGCGGGTCGTATCGCCAGCGCGATGGCGTTGACTGCCGTGGTGACTGCCCTTGACCAGACCAATGATGGACGGTTGTACGGCAACGGCGATGTCAGCCTCGATTTGAGTCACGGAGTATTGAATAACCAGGGAGGACTGATCACCGCTCCGGGTCAGTTGATTCTGAAAAACCTGACCACCGTCAATAATTCGGGCGGTGAAATCTCCAGCGCCAACGGTTTCATGCTGACGGCCAACTCAATGGATAACACCGACGGTTCGTTAATTAGCGACAAGGCACTGACCGTGCGCGTCGACAAGCTTCTGAACAACCTGCGCGGTCTGATTTCTGCCACAGGTCTCGAGCTGAATGCCGCGACGCTGAACAACCAGAATGCAGAAGTCTCAAGCCTGGGTACGCTGACGGCAACAGTGGGTCAATTCGATAACAGCCGCAAAGGCCGCTTGCTGGCCAATGGTGCCCTGCTGCTGACGGCCGACAGCCTCGATAATCAGACGGCAGGCGTCGTCTCAGGGCAGCAGTCTGTACAGCTCAATCTGGGCAAGTTGACCAATACGGATAGCGGTCGGTTTTATGGCAAAAACAGTCTGGGCTTCAACGTTACCGGTGCGCTGAACAATAGTCAGGGCGTCGTTCGCAGCGATGGTACGTTGGAGCTGAAGGCTGCATCGCTTAACAATGCTGGTGGCAGCATCACCAGCGCTGACACTTCCCTGCTGACTGTTACCGGAGACGTCGTCAGCCTGGGCGGTGAAATATTGAGTAACGCCGACCTGACGGTTAAAAGCGCAAGTCTGGATAACAGCAAGAACGGACGTATCGCAGGCAAAGGCGTAACGGTCGATACAGGAGCGTTCAACAACCAGCAGGGCGGTCGCCTGACCAGCACGGATGTGCTGGGTCTGACCGCCGCTCAGGTCAACAACAGTGAGGCAGGCCGTATCGCCAGTGCGAAAGCGCTGACAGCGTTCGTCACCGGCCTTGACCAGAGCAAAGACGGTCGGCTTTACAGTAATAGCGACGTCAGCCTCGATTTGAACAACGGTGTGCTGAATAACCTGGGCGGTTTGATCACCGCCCCTGGCGAGCTGTTCTTGAAAAACCTGACCACAGTCAATAACCGGAACGGCGAAATCTCCAGCGCCAATGGTTTCACACTGTCGGCCACTTCGCTGGACAACACTGACGGTTCGGTCATCAGCGACCAGGCACTGATCGTACGCGTCGATAAGTTGCTGACCAACGTGCGCGGTCTGGTTTCCGGCAAGGGGATCGATTTTAGTGCCAATGAACTTAACAACAACGGCGGCAGCGTCAGCAGTGACGCCGATCTGATCATTGATGTTAACGGCTATCTGTCAAATCAACTCGGTGAACTGACCAGCGCCGGCAAAACCGATTTGGCTTCCCTGAGCCTGGACAATACCCAGGGTCAGGTCATGGCCGATAAGTTTCTGAACATGGTCGTTGGCAAGGCGATCAACAATCAGGCAGGCACCTTGGGGTCAGGGCAGGGCGTCGATATTCACGCGGTGAGCCTGGACAACAGTCAGTCTGGATCGGTAGTGACCGACGGCAAGCTTTCTCTCGTTCTGACGGGGGCACTGGACAATCAAACCGGGGGCAGCCTTCAGGCCAAGGGGCTGATGAATCTATCCAGCCTCTCAGTGGACAACCGCGGTGGCAGCATCGTCGCCAGGGATCTGCTGATCGTACACAGCGATGGCGTCGCCAACCGCGGCGGAGCCATCCGTGCTGAAAAAAGCATGCAACTGTTCGTCGATCAACTCGATAACAACCAGGCAGATCTGGCGGCAAAACAGAAAGGCGGTATTCAGAGTAACGCTGGCCTTGAATTGACAGGCACGTTTCTGGATAACCGTAGCGGCCTGCTCAATGCTGCTGACCTGATGAAATTGCAGGTGACAACAGCGCTCAACGACTCGGGACGTATCGCCAGTCAGGCTGATCTTGTTGCTGAAATCGACAGCCTGACCCAGCAAGGTGGCGAGTTGGTTGCGCAAGGTGATCTGACCTTGGTCGGCAAGACGCTGGATAACCGATCGGGTGGTCTGGTAGGCGCAACAAAAGCGCTGAAACTCAACGTGGACGATATCGACAACCGCAATGGTGAGATATCCAGCCAGATTGGCGTAGACATCACTGCCAAGATGCTTGAGAACAGTAACGGCGGCAAGGTTCTGGCCGGTACTGCGCTGGAATTGGAAGTGGCGCGCATCATCAACCTGAACAAGGGGTTGATTTTCGGCAACACCTTGCATCTTGACGGCGCGCGCCTGGACAACGCGGGCGGTACGCTGGCCAGTCAGAACAACCTGACAATCCTGTTGACCGACGCATTGGACAACACAGGCGGCCTGCTCAGCAGCGAGGCTGCACTGAGTGTGACAGCCGACTCGCTGCAAAACGCCAAAGGCAGTCTGTCCAGTGCCGATGCACTGGAGATTGATACAAAGGGCGCGCTTTCCAACCAGTCCGGCTCTGTGACCACGGATTCGACGCTCACGATCTCCAGTGCCAGCCTGGACAACAGTCAAGGTGGAGCACTGTCGGGCAAAGGTGCGACGAAGGTTACTGTAACTACCGGCACATTCGATAACAGCCAGAAAGGGCACCTGACCAGCAGCGATACGCTTGACCTGATCGCAGGCAAGGTCATCAACCAGAGTGCCGGGCGTATCGCCAGCGCACTGGCGTTGACCGCCACGGTTACCAGTCTTGATCAGCAGGCAGGCGAGATGTTCAGCAACACCTCGTTGAGTCTGGACCTCAGCAACGGCCAGTTGAACAATCAGGGCGGCCTGATCAATGCCTCCGGCCTGTTGCTGCTGAAAAACCTCAAAGGTGTTGCAAACCAGAACGGCGAAATATCCAGCAATCAGACCTTCACACTGAAGGCCGACAGCCTTGATAACAGTGGCGGCAAGTTGCTGAGTGGTCAGAAGTTGACGCTGGTTATCGACAAGGCGCTGGCCAACGTCAAAGGCTCTATTTCTGCTGCTGCGCTGGATATGCATAGCGCAGGGCTGGACAACACCGCAGGCTTGATCAGCAGCCGCGGTGCGTTGGACCTGACTGTCGATACCGCTCTGAACAATACGAAAGGCGTGGTGATTGCCGACGCAGACGTCGTACTGAATGCTGCTTCCGTTAACAATCTGGAAGGTCAGCTTGCCAGCAAGAAAAACCTCGTTGCGCACATAGGCAACCTGCAGCAGCAAGGCGGCCAATTGATCGCGCAGGGCTCTCTGGCGCTGACCGGTGATGCACTGACTAACAGCAACAAGGGCCTGATTGGTGCAACCCAGGCGCTGGTTATCAATGTTGCTGACATTGATAACCGTGGTGGCGAAATCTCGGGTCAGGACACGATCACACTGACCGGCGCCAAACTGAATAACGGCGACAGCGGCCAGATCCTTGCGCAGAAAGCCCTGAAACTGAACGTGACCCGGACTATCAACCGGAACGATGGCCTGCTATCCAGCACAACAGGCCTGACGGTCGTCGGTACTGCTCTGGACAACATTGGCGGAACGTTAAGTGGGCTGCAGGACATCAATATCGATTTGTCCGGGCTGCTCGATAATACAACGGGCCTGGTCAGCAGTGAGGGTACGCTGATCCTGAAGGCTGGCAGCCTGACCAACACCGCTGGCAATGTTTCCAGTGCTGACACCCTGTACCTGCGTAGCGCTGGAGCATTCGGTAATCAGGGCGGCAAACTGGTGACCGATGGTGCGCTCGACCTGGGGAGCAGCGTCCTCGACAACAGTCAGCGCGGCACCATCAGCAGCAAAGGCTTGCTGAAGCTCAATACAGGCGATTTCGATAACAGTCAGAATGGGCGTGTCAGCACGGGTGACCGACTGGAACTGACTGCCGCGAAACTCACCAACAGCAGTGGCGGCAGCATCGGCAGCAGTCAGGCGATGACCGCAAGCGTCAGCCGTCTGGATCAGCAGAAAGGTACTCTTTTCAGCAACACCTCACTCAGCCTTGATTTGAACAATGGCCAGTTGGACAACCAGAGCGGACTTATCAATGCCCCAGGCACGCTGCTGCTGAAAAATCTGGGTGTGGTGTTGAACCAGGGTGGGGAAATTTCCAGTGGGCAAGCTTTCACGCTGTCTGCAAATAGCCTTGAAAACAACGGCGGCAAGGTACTCAGTAATCAATTCCTCACTCTGCGTATTGCCAATGCACTGAATAACGTTAAAGGCATGGTCGCCGCAGCAGGCGTGGATGCCAAAGCCGGTGCGCTGGACAACACCGGCGGGACCCTGACCAGTCGCAACGATCTGGAACTGACGGTTACCGGGACGCTGACCAATCGCGAAGAAGGTCTCATCAACGCGAACCAATTTCTTAAATTGGGTTCAGGCGTCCTTGATAACCAGACGGGCCAGTTACTGGCTAAAACGGGTCTGACGCTGGACGCAACAACGATCAATAACACCGCCAACGGCTTGATCAATAGCGGCAGTACGCTGGTTCTGACAGCCAACAGTCTGAATTCGGGCAACGGTGGTGAAGTTTCGGCATTGGGCGCGATGAGCGTCATCCTTGATGCGCTGTCACTTGACTCTGGACGTTTGATGGGCAACACCAGTCTGTCCATTGATCTGAAAGACGCTGATCTGAACAACCGTAGCGGACTGATTTCTGCCAAAGGTCCTCTGACCTTCAAGCGCGTACGCGACTTCATTAACCAGTCAGGCGAAATCTCCAGCGCGCAAGGCTTTGAGCTGAACGGCCGTGCGCTCGAAAACACAAACGGCAAGGTCATCAGCAGCGACGTACTGACAGTCGCAACCGACAGCATCAATAACCAGAACGGCCTGATTTCCGGTTGGCAACGTCTGGACGTTCACGGCAAAAGCCTCGACAACCGCAATAACGGTACGCTGTCCAGCCGCAACGGCTCTGTTGGCGTCGACCTGAGCGGTGCGTTGCTCAACAGCGGTGGCGGGGCGCTGGTCAGCCAGACAGCGCTGACTGTCAAATCTGACAGCCTCAGCAACAGTGGAGGCATCCTGTCCAGCGGTGCTGGCCAGACTCTGACCGTTACCGGCCGGCTGGACAACAGTCAGAAAGGCTTGATTGACAGTGGGGCCGGACTGACGATCAAAGCCGCTACGCTTGATAACACCGCTGGCAATCTGACGGCCGCGCAGGACCTGAGTTTCGAGGGCGGAACTCTCGACAACAGCGTGGGAAACCTCAGCAGCAAAGGCGCAATGACCCTCGACCTGCTGGCTGCCCTGACCAACACCAACGGGAAGCTGGCCAGCGGCGGCGCGTTATTGCTGCGGCGCAGTACCCAAGTCAATAACCAGGGCGGACAACTGGTCGGCAAAAGCCTGTTGACGCTCAATACATCCGGGCAACTGGATAACAGTAACCGCGGCACCCTCGCATCTGACGGTAAGCTGCATCTCATCGCTACCGGCAATGTGGTCAACGCTACAGACGGCCTGATCTACAGTCAGGGCGGCGATGTAGAGGTGGACGCAGCAGGTCTCAACAACACGCTTGGCACTTTGCAAAGTCAGGGAGCGCTTCGCGTATCGGTTAACAAAGACGTCGACAACCTGAATGGCCGCATTATCGCCCAAGGGGGCGATCTTGGAGTTACCGCAGCAAACCTCAACAGCCAGGGTGGTGTGCTTTCCAGTTTGCAGGGTGCATTCACTTCGACTATTACCGGCGTGTTGAACAACGGTTATGACGGCAAGCGGCAAGGAGGTGTGATCCAGGCCCAGCGTCTCAACCTGACCGCATTGGGCGGCTTCAATAACTACGGCGGTCGTGTTTCTGCCCGGACCGGCGAAGCGCTGATAACCACATCGGACTTCGATAACCGTAATGGCGGTCTGTACGCGAAAGGTTTGGTGCGCGTTACGGGTGTCAACTTCGATAACAGCGGTGATAACGACGGCCAGATTGCGGGCGGCCAGGTCGAACTCAATCTCGGCGGGCTGCTGAACAATCGCCTGGGCATCATCGAGAGTGACAGCACGCTGAACATCAGCGCCGCGAACCTGGACAACCAGACAGGCCAGCTACGCGCGTTAGGGACAGGTGGTTCGACGCTTTTCCAGATCGGCAACCAGTTCGACAACCGCAGCGGCCGACTGGAAGTGGCAAGCAGCGACCTGACGCTTAATGCCGCCAGTTTCCTCAATGCCAACGGTTCTCTGCTGCATGCCGGAGAAGGCACCTTCGCGATCTCCACGCCCAATCTGACCAACGCAGGCGGCAGTGTCGTAACGCGCGGCGGACTGACGCTCACGGCTGACAGCTGGACAAACAGCAGTGTGATTCAGGCAGGGCGATTGACGGTCAATGTCGGGACATTCAATCAGACGGCGAGCGGGCAGTTGCTGGCGTCGAATGCGTTTGTCGGGACGGGGGGCAATTGGACTAATGATGGGTTGATTGCGAGTGATGGGAGCTTGACGCTAGAAATCGAGGGGGCTTATTCGGGAGGGGGGCGAGTAGCTAGTCTCGGGAGTCTAAAGTTGGCGGCTAGCAGACTTTCCTTGAATGGTACGTCAAGTGTCGCGGGCGGTGCTCACAGCGAGCTTAAAGCGTCTGGGCAGTTTGATAATTACGGTCGTATATCTTCGGCTGCGGATCTTGTGGTGGCCGCAAATGTACTTAATAATCACGGGGCTTTAGGAGGAGCATTAGATGTTGCTGTAAATGCCTCTTTGGTGCTCAATTACGGTGGGTTGATTTACAGTGGTGCGAATATAAAACTAGGTGCTAGTGATTTTTCAAACCAAAAAGGAGACGTTTACAGTTTAGGTAATACTTTTATTGTTGGTAATGGGGTGGAGCAAGCTGATCGAATTGCAAATATCTCAGGAAGCATGGAGAGTGGAGGTGACTTTTCCATAGGTGCCAAGGTTTTTGAAAATCGAACAGAGGGAAGTGATGGTAAGAAAGTCTCTGCAGGTCGTACACTTACTAAAGCTATTTTGGCTCTACAGTGTCTAGACTGTAAAGGCGACACGTATTCAGTTAATTATGTATTGAGAGAGTTTTTCGAGGGAGTATCAGATGACGACGAATCTGCATCTTCTCTGATTTCTGCTGGACGTGATTTTTATTTTTCCGGTGGGGATTTTTTAAATAGTAAAAGCAATATTAATGCTGGTCGCAATATCGGTATTAATGCTGTTGATTTCAGAAATGTTGGTGCGATTGGAGGTGATATCGAGCGTACGCGTATCTACAAGGCTGATGGAGTCTCAGATAATAGTGTTTATAGTGAGCTGGATTTGCTGAAGGCTTATAATCAACGTAATAATCCAGAGTTTCCTAATATTTATTATGTCGATGTTGATGGAGAACTCCGGTTGGGCGTGCCGGTGCCTGAAATAACTTCGGTTGGGTCCGATACTCCAGTAGATTGGACCGTGTACATGATAAAAGATCCCGTAACCTTGCAGTATGTTGAAAGTGTACCTTATTCTGTATACTACACTGAGGGTGGGTTCAATAGGACTTTGCCGGTATCTATGTATGACCCGCATAACCTATTCCAGACGATACCGGACGAAATCGCGAGGCACAATTTAGTAAGTGATGTGGAGAGAGCTCGTGACGGTAGCGTAGGAGGACGAAGTGCTGTTATTCAGGCAGGCGGCAACGTTTCTATAAGCGCAACGCAGCAGTTACAGAATAGCGTTATTCGCCAGGATTATCTGGTAGGTGGTGGCGTCAGTAAAGTCCAAGATACGAGTACTTCAGGCGCTGGCACTACAGTTATCAGGATAAACGCCCAACTCCCCCCTGACCTTGCCCAACAGCAAGTCAACCCACTTGCCCTGCCAGGTTTCAGCCTGCCGGCAGGCCAGAATGGCCTGTTCCGTCTTAGCGGCCAGTCAGGCAGCGCCTCGTCTATCTCCCAGTCCACCGGCGTCCCGCAAAGCTGGACGATGGGCGGCGCGAGCATATCGCTGGCTCAGCGTGAACAATCCGTCCCCGACGCACAAGCGGGCATCATCCAACTCGGTGCGGTCGGACAGATCGACAGCGCCACTCGCCAGCTTGCGCTAACCACACGGCAGGCTGCAGGCTTGAGTGCCAATGCATCTACCTTCGACACCAGTGCTCCAGATTTTTCGAACACCGGTGGATTCGTCTTGCCGGGTCACAGCTCGGACGCCGCTGGCTTAACGCTCGTCGATGCAGTTGCCGGAGTGACAGCGAGCAATCAGGGCAATGGTGCTCTATTGCCCGTTCAGAGTAATGGTTCGTCGACCGCAGTACCGTTGATTACGATAGCTTCCTCCAATAACGGCACGATCCGAAATCCTGGTGCAGTGCAGGGCAGCGCGATGACCTCGGTTACCCAGGTCACCGGTACATCAGTGGCCAGTCAGATCCCGACGTCTGCCAGACCATCGGTGATCGCTCAAGCCAATCCGGTCATCAGCGCAGCGCGGCCGGTTACCGTCGCTCAGAGTACCGCCATTACCCCAGTCACAGCTCCCGCCTCACAAACGGTCGCGAAGGTTCAGGGTCTGCCCACTAGCACCTTCGTCTCCAAGCCTCAGAAATACCTGATTGAAACCAACCCGGTACTGACTGAACTCAAGCAGTTCATGAGTTCGGATTACCTGCTTGCAGGTCTTGGCTACGACCCGGAAGTCAGTGCCAAACGTCTGGGCGACGGCCTTTATGAACAGCGTCTGGTGCAACAAGCGGTGGTCGCTCGAACCGGTCAGGCGTTCATTCAGGGGCAGACCTCCAACGAAGCGCAGTTCAAGTACCTGATGAACAACGCTATCGCGAGCAAGCAACAACTGAACCTTGCCGTCGGCGTATCGCTGAGTTCGCAGCAGGTTGCCGCGCTGACCCACGACATCGTGTGGCTCGAAGAGCATGAAGTGAATGGCGAAAAGGTTCTGGTTCCGGTGCTGTACCTGGCGCAGGCGGATAACCGTCTGGGACCAACCGGTGCCTTGATCGCCGGTAATGACGTTTCGCTGATTGCGGGCCAGAACCTTGATAACGTCGGCACATTACTCGCCAGCAACAACCTCTCCGCAGTCGCGGGCAACAACCTTGTCAACACCGGTTTGATCGAGGCGGGCAATCGCCTGGACTTGCTGGCAGGCAACGATCTGATCAATACGGCGGGCGGCATCATCAAAGGTCGTGATGTGTCCCTGACCTCGCTCAATGGCGACGTGATCAACGAGCGCAGCATCACGTCGATGGACAACGATGTCCGTGGACAGCGACACAGCGAGTTCGCTGATAGCGCGGCGCGCATCGAAGCGGCCAACGACATGAGCATTTCGGCTGGCCGTGACTTCATCAACCGTGGCAGCGTTCTCGAAAGCGGGCGTGATCTGAATATCGTTGCCGGACGTGATTTGACGATCGGGACGACGGAAGTCAACAACAGCCTGTTCTTCGACAAAAATCACAACAGCAGCGACATTACCCAGCTGGGCTCTACCGTCACTGCCGGACGCGACATGAGCGGCAAAGCTGGCCGCGATATTTCCTTAATCGCCAGCGACATCGATGCCAAGCGCGACATCGCAATGGCCGCCACGGAAAACATGACCATCAGCTCCGCGGCGGACGAAGAGCACTCCCTGTCCAAAAGCAAGAAACTGACCCGTCAAGAAGATCACGTCAGCCAGGTAGCCACCGACCTGAATGCCGGTGGCAGCGTGGCCCTGCAGGCCGGTCAGAACCTCGCCGTGATCTCCAGCCGGATTACAGCAGGTCAGGAAGCGTACCTGGTGGCAGGCGAAAACCTCGACATCCTCGCCGCGCAGGACAGCGACTACTCGCTGTACGAAAAAAAGAAAAAGGGCTCGTTTGGCGCCAAGAGCTTCAAGCGCGATGAAGTGACCGATGTGAAGAACATCGGCAGTGAAATCACGACTGGCGGTGATCTGGTTCTGGCGAGTGGTGGCGATCAGAAGTATCAGGTGGCGAAGCTGGAGAGTGGGAATGACCTGACGATTGAAAGTGGCGGGGCGGTGACGTTTGAGGGGGTGAAGGATCTACACCAAGAAAGTCATGAGAAAAACAAAAGTGATCTTGCATGGAGTTCGGTAAAAGGCAAAGGCAGTACCGATGAAACACTGCGACAAAGCGAGCTCGTAGCTAAAGGCGAGCTGGCCATTCGAGCGGTAGATGGGTTGAGGATCGATATTAAGCAAGTCGATCAGCAAAGCGTGAGCCAGACTATTGAAGCCATGGTCAAGGCTGATCCGCAACTCGCTTGGCTCAAGGATGCGGAAAAACGTGGTGATGTGGACTGGCGCTTGGTCAAGGAAATACACGAGTCCTTCAAGTACGGTAGTTCGAGCTTGGGTCAAGGAGCGATGCTCGCGATCATCATAATCGTGACGGCTTTGACGGCAGGTGCTGCCAGCACACTTGCTGCATCGGCAGGAAGTATGATGGGGGCGGGTGCGGGGAGCACAATGGCGGCTGCTACGGTTGGAGGTGCCACTTCTGCGGGACTTGGCAACGTAATAGCGACTGCCGCACTGACCTCGATGGCGAGCAATGCAGCTGTCAGTGTTATTAATAATCGGGGCAATATTGGCGCGACCTTTAAAGACATAACCTCTTCCAGCTCTCTGAAAGGGTATCTAACTTCCGCAGCTATGGCCGGTTTGATGCCCGGCTACAACCCTACCAATCTCGGTTTTAACATGGCAAGTGCGCAAGCAGTGTTGATGAAGTCAGCATCCGATGCCTTTGTTAATACTGTTATTAATGGGGGAAGTTATTCAGAGAATCTTGGTAATGCATTGGCAGGGCAAGCCAGTAATATTGGTATGGCGGTTGGGTTTAAATCAATTGGTGGGTGGGCTCTCGGTAAGTACGACGACGGTAGTATACAGAAAGTTTTGGCGCACGCCCTTATAGGGGGGCTTGTTGCCGAAGCAACAGGAAGTGATTTTAAAACTGGCGCTATTGCTGCAGGTGCCAATGAGGCACTGATTAATGTAATTGGCAACATGGCAGGCGGTAACAAGGAACTTGAGCTAATGGCGTCTCAGCTCACAGGTATTGTGGCGGCAGCGGCTGTAAATGGAGATGTGGCCAAGGGAGCAGAGGTCGCTAAATATGCAACAACTTATAATAGGCAACTGCACTTTGAAGAACAGAAATGGCTGAATGAGAACGCCAAGGCTTTTGCTGAGAAAGAGGGCATCACGGAACAGGCAGCGATGGAGCGTCTGAGCCAGCAAGCCTTGAAGAATACAGACATGCTATGGCGTTCCCTGCTGACCGATGGTGATGATCCGAAGGCCATGTCTTTTCTGGCAGAATCTGGCAAAACGTTCGTGAATGACTTGGGGACGGACCAAAAGCTCTTTACCACCGACGGTAATCAACTGTTCCGGCCTGAAATGTTTGCCGATTCGGCCGATCCGGCTTTTTACAAGCAGTTCGTACAGAGTGGTATAAGCCGCAGTTTGAGCGACGGACTCGTCAAAGAATTGAAGGATTCAGGTGTCGCGTTGAAAAACGGCGCCGTTGATCTGGTAGAGGCTGCGCAGAAAAATCCTAGCGCTGTGCTTGACGCGATCATAAGCGGAATTGGAGAGCTGCCCCAAGGTTTGGTCGATAGCTTCAAGGAAAGCGGCCAAGCCATAGGTGAGGGAGCAGCAGTTGCCCTGAATACAGATATTTCCAGCAAGCTCAATGCGATCTATAGTCAGGATGTCGGGACCGCACAGAAAACCTTGCTGGCAATTCGGGTTTTTTCGGCATTAGCGGGAGCGAAGGGGCTTGCTAGCGCCGGTGACGCTTTGGCTGACAAGGTTGTCGGGAAAAAACTCGACGAGTTGCTTGAACAAGCGAAAAAAGACGATAATGGCGCAAAAGCGACTGCGACCGTGATTGACACTGCTCCGATGGCCCAACGGGTCATGGACGTTCGAGCTGGGTTGCCGTCTGGCTTACGGCGAAGTGGTAACGTAGCTGTCGCGGAAATAGATATTCCCGGAATACCTAAGCAGATGGCCGCACACAGCCAAGTCTCTGATGCTGGTAAGGGGCTTGTCGGCTCCGGAAATGGGAATTTTGTCGCTCAATCTGTACCCAATAAGGCTGGAGACTTGGTTTATCGGGGAATAGATACGGAATACAAAATTCTAGATAATATCGCTGACCAGTTGGGGAGAAATACCTCCGCAAGAGGAACAGTAAATATCCTTACGGAGAAAGCGGCTTGTGCCAGCTGTCTGAATGTGGCTGAGCAGTTCAAGGCGAAGTACCCCAATATTACCGTTAATATTCTTGATAATCAGGGTGTTATGCTGCGCCCTCCGAGGAAGACGCCGTAATGGAAGACAGAGTGACTTATGGTGAAATCCGGGCTTGGTTTCTGGGTAGCTATTATAGCTATTGCAAGGTCAAGCTCAGCCACCAAAGCTCATGGGCTGAAGGTGAAAGTGAAGTGGGTTATGCCTATGGCGAGCTTGAAAACTCATTTGAATTGCCTATTGAAAAGTTAATGCTCGAAGTTATAGCGCTTATTCTTTCAGCAGGGCGATCTCCGGAAAAGGTCCAGAAATATCATCTGGATACCATCTCTAAATTGTTAGAGGAGTTTGAACTCTCCTCTATCTTGGAAGATCTGCCTTCTGATGAAGTCGTGGAGCTTAAAGATGACCTTAGATTATTAGGTGTATGTTAATAGGGTAAAGCAGATATAGTCCGAAATATTTGTTGGTGCAAAAGCAACTGGCGGGGTGGTAGACCGTGCTACTACTGGGATTGAGTGGGGTAAGGGTATCCAAGGACAGGGCATGCCTTGGGAGGATTACCTTGGGACGCAACTGCCAGCTGGCTCTCGACTACCCCCAAACTTTAAGACATTTGACTTTTTTGATAGAGCGACCGGTGTTGCGACTAGTGCCAAAACACTTGATACGACCACTGCGGCTAAAATGGCCAATCCTAGCCAGGTATATTCATCACTCAAAGGAAATATTGATACCGCCGCAGGGTTTACTGAGTACGGTTTGAAAGACGTAACAGTATCCTCTAGTCAAATTACTAGTCGTGAATTGCAAGTGGCAGTTCCAAATGCTACGACGAGTGCTCAGTGGGATCAAATTAATAGAGCTATTGAGTATGGTCATAGCAAAGGCGTTGCGGTGAAAATTACCAAGGTAGATTAAGATGAGTGATGTCGTAAAAACAGCTTGGGCAGATGCGAAAATGAATAAAGATTTCATTTCCGTAAAAACTTTTTCTGGCTATCGAAGTAGCCAAGCAGATCCGCAAGGTGTGGAGTATTTTTTCAGCCCTGACGCTGCCGATAAAGAGCTAGGCCTTGCTTTGCTTGACGCCTTGGCTCATAGCCGATTTGTGCTTCCCGAGCCGCGAAAGGATGTTTGGATTCATCCTGAAGCTACTTTTGATATGGAGCTCTACGACTACAACCTGACCAATCAACGATATGATCAATGGGTTGGCAACACTTTGGAGCGCTATGGCTACAAGACCAAGCGTGCATTATTTAAAGATATGAAAAAATGCAGTATCGAAAGTAAGAGTGATCAGATCACTATTCGCCCCAGCCATCACGAAAAGCTAGAAGCCTGGAGTGGTAAGGGTATAAGTGAGAGTAACTATGTCACTATCCCCAGCGGTAGTAGCCCTTCTGATATAGGCGCGGCCCTGCGCTTGGCTTTTAGTAGGTGTACTTAATGTGTTGAGGTTTCGATTAATCTAACACCGGCTTCATGCTGGTGTTGCTTTATCTACTTAGTGTAAACCTCCCTTCCTTTGGCTGGCCTAGCGTGTTAAGTCAAAATAGTTAACTGCGTGCTGGGGAGTAACTGCGCAGGCTCAAGCAAATAGAACTCAGAAAATGTTTGATGAGCTGAGCATTAAAAATATTTCAGTGAAGGTGATTCGTGAGCCAGGAAATCAATAAGCACGTTGCGCGAGCCATTGTTGAGCTTGCTATATTTCTTGAGTTTTCGGGAGATGATGCATTAAATCCAGATGCTGCAATGCAGGGGCTTGAACAATTAGCTTCGACATTGCAAATGATGGACTTGGAATCTAAATCATCTTTGTGCTCTCAGTTTAAAAGCATCGCAATAGAGTATTCAGATGAGCAGGCAGAGTTTGTGGAAAGCTTGGGCGAAGCGCTGGGATTGATCGAGGAGTAGTTTGCTCATCAGTAAAAGCGAGACTGTCAGAAATTTTGTGTTCGGACATAACATGTAGCTAGGGATTCTCCGAACAAGTCCTCAAATGTGATGAAATACGCCTGACCACCTGATCCGAGCCGCCCATGAGCCAGAT
>NZ_JAFFZW010000010.1 GCF_017826695.1 Pseudomonas alliivorans | reverse complement strand
CAGTTCAATAACGGACTGGCACCAGCTCAGTCCGAAAAAAGACTTAACGTCGTGTCCGGGATCAGTTGACCACTACAGATTGCGGCTTGGACTCCGGCGGCATAGTGCACGTCTTAAATTGCGACCCCAACCATTTGGACGAGACATGGTTACTTTTCACCTGACCTACTGAGCATTGACCCCTGACAAAGTGGTGTCAGGGGTTTTTTTGAGGAAAAGTTATGCAACTGCATCGTATAGGAAATTTGTCAGTCCTGCCGGGCACGGCTAAAGCCTTTCAAGCGTCAATGTCCAGGGATCACTCAGCTATTTCTGTTAAGTCGCCGGACCAAAGCTCAGCCGTGTCCATCAGTGGAGAAGCGCTTCTGCGCCAACGGCTGTTTCATATAACCGATCCGAACCGTACTTTGCCTGTGCTGGGAAAAGCGGAATGCGGGATGTCCTATCCGAATAGTTCTTTTTTGACCCTGGACGATAGAGCGCTTCTGGGAGATGTCTATGCGTGGGCATCAAGCGAAGGCGCTAACCTTGCATACGTCGACGATCTGGGTTTCAGGCTGGCTTATTATCGAGAGAAGGACAATGGGCGCATCAGCGCTCCGCATAACCAAGGCATGACATACGACGGAGAAGGCCATAAGGTTTATTACAGTTTCACCGAGAAGGATACGGCCACAGCCAAGCGCATTTTAGAGAGTGAAGCTTTGCGAACAACAAGGCTCGATCAAGGATTTATTCGCTACATCACAGACAAGGATTACGGTTCCCTGCATCACAATAATTTTGAGTTCATGGAGCAGGTCATCAATCGCTTTTCCGACAAGAACAGTGAGTCTCAGGCGCTGATGCCCGGATTTGCAAAGCGCGAGTATTTGAAAAACAATTTTGTGGTGACTCGCTCAAAAGAGAAGTATGCCGTGGGCCACAACAGCGGTCGCGAGAATGAGCCCGGATTTACCGCAACGAAAACCACAAAACCAAAGCCAGTCACCGTCGAATCCTTGCGTGACGACAGGCGGGCGGCATTGTTCAAGATGATGAACGTCACAAGCTTCAAGTCGTTGTTCGCGCTTCTGTTCGGAGACCGGCGCTGACGCGTTACGTCTGAACGTTCAGGTCCTGACAGTCGGCACGGATGTCATCAGCAATAACCACGCGATTGCGGCCTGTGCTCTTGGCGAGGTAGAGCGCTTTGTCGGCTTCGTGAAGCCAGGCCGATGTGTCGTTAAGGCCATGGTTATAAGCCGCAACGCCGATACTGAGGCTGACCTTCAAATCTTCGTGCAGCGAGTAGGTGAGGTCGTCGATGACCAGACGCAGCTTTTCAAGGACTTTGCGGGCTTGCGCAGTGTTGGCGCCCGGCAGGATCACGCAAAACTCATCGCCGCCGCAGCGTCCGGTCACATCGTTCTTGCGCAGGTTGTCCACCATCGCCTGGCTGATGCTCTGCAGCACGGTGTCGCCCACCAGGTGGCCGTAGGTGTCATTGATCGTCTTGAAGAAATCGATATCGAACAGCGCGACCACGCATTCCTGATTCAGGCTTCGGCTTTTTGCGAATTCGATATCAAGCAGCTCCTTCCAGGCCCCATGGTTGAGCAGGCCAGTCAGGCTGTCGGTACGGCTCAGCCTGTGCAGTATATTTCGGTGTTCACGCAGTTTCAGCGTGACCTGATGGCTCATCCAGCCGATGAAGATCGGGTAGATCACCAGCACCGGGAGGCAGGCATACATCTGCATCGGGGTGCTTTCCAGGTTGATTACCGGATCGAGCACGAGCAGTGACACCATGATGCCTGCCGCCTGCGCGACAAAGCCCCTGAACATGAGGCGAGGTCCGGCCGCTGCGATGTTATGCATGGCCATCATGGCGACCACGGTGATGGCAGGCAGCACACTGAACCCCATTGCACCGATCCAGAAACCGCCGCCGAACGAGTCGGTCAGCAGGTTGCGCCACTCCGCTTTGTAAGGCTGTCTGGACGTTCTGGCCAGCCAGTAGGCAATGTGCGGCCAGATCAGCGCATTGAAGAACGCCAACACCCAAAGCCACTGCGGGGCGTTCAGGTGGAACAGGGAGGCTGCGACGGTGAGGAAACCTACGCTGACGCCAACCGTTCGTGGCGCATAGATTCGCTTGGCGAATGCCAGTCCTTTGCCTTGGTATCGGTTCATAACACTTACCGGAATCTGATTGAACCGGTCAGAAACCTTCATCCTTGACCGAAAGGGTAGAGTTTGGCGTGTCACAAATGCCATGGGAAGATCATTTTGCCATTATTCATGCAGATCAGCTCGCTGCGCGGTCATGAACAGGTGGCATCGAAGACGATTTGGATGGAGAAGGGCAGCGGTGGCCTTCAAAAGAATGACCGGGCCATTGGAGCCGCCTGCCATCGTGATCGGCAAGCGGCTCCTTGGCGTGTGGGTTACGCCGGAACGGCTGACCCGGAGGTTCGGGCTTTGCGCGCCATCGTCAGCCAGGCAAGCGCGATGGCCAGCACGGCAACAACGGCGGCGACATAGCCGACGGCTTCAAGGCCCAGGTATTCGATGGTGACGCCACCGATGATCGAGCCCAGCCCGATGCCTGCATTGGCGGCGGACACGTTCAATGTGCCTGCGAGCGCCTGAGCCTGCGGTGCGGCTTTCATGACGCGGATCTGGCAGATGGGGAACAGGGCAGTATGGGCAATGCCCCACACCGCCAACACCACGGCCAGCAACGGCAGCGACCCTGCGGCCGGAACGCTTGCGGTCATGCCCAGCGCCAGCAACAGCGCGAAAGCGATGGTCGCACCCAGTGGGCTGCGATCCACGAAGCGTCCGCCCAGCGCATTGCCGATCAAGCCAACTGCGCCAAAGCCCATGAGCCACCAGCCGACCTGTGCCGACTCGATGCCTGCGATCCGCTCCAGCGTGTCAGCCAGGTAGGTGTAAGCGCCGAACATTGCGGTGAACAACAGAATCGACAGCAACAGGTTGGCGATGAAATGCGGGTCGCGCAGGATTCTGGCCTGTTGAGCCAGTCCGACTTTCTCGGTGGGCGCCATTTTCGGCATCGAGAAGGCGAGCAGCACAGCCATCAGTGCAGACATCGCCGTCAATGCCCAGAATGCACCGCGCCAGCCCACGGCATCCGCAAACACCGTGCCCAGCGGAATGCCGAACAGCATGGCTGCCGAGATGCCCAGATACACCTGAGCCACGGCCTTGCCAGCCTGTTTGGGACCGGCCATCAAGCCTGCGGTTTCGCTGGCCGTGCCCCAGAAAACAGGTAGCGCCAATGCCGGAATGAAGCGCGCCAGCGCCAGCACCCAGATGTTGCTCGACATCGCCGCCAGCGCATTCGAGGCGGCGAAGATCAGCAGAATCACGATGAACGTTCGTTTGCGATCCAGGTGCGAGAGCATTGCCGTCAGCGGCGGACCGAACAGCATCACGGTGAAGGCGAACAGGGTCACCAGCAGCCCGGCACTGGAGATCGAGATGCCCAAATCCCGAGCCAGTGCGGGCAGCAGGCCGATGATGAGAAATTCAGTGGTGACAATCACGAACCCGGCCAGCGCCAGAATGGCAATGGACAGGCCGGCCCCGGTCGAGCGTTCGCTCGCGGCGGCAGACGTTGTTTCTTGAGAAGACATGACACAAACCTGCTGGAAAAATAGCGTGCCAGCATATTTCAGAAACCGTTTCCTATCTTGGGCGAATTTTCCGTACATTAAGGAATTAATTTCACTAGTGGCCCCAATACATGCTGTCTACGGATCGCCTCAAAGGCATTGAAACGTTTGTGGCCGTCGCCAACGCAGGCAGCTTCACTGCCGCCGCCGAGCGCCTGAGCCTGACCAATTCGGCGGTCAGTAAAAGTGTGGCCCGTCTGGAGAGCCGCCTGGGCATGCGTCTGTTCGAGCGCACCACTCGTAGCCTGGCACTGACCGAAGAGGGGGCGGTGTACCACGCCGTTTGCACACGCATGCTGGCCGAACTGGAAGAAGCGGAAACTGCCCTGGCGGCGCAGCGCTCTGAGCCGGTCGGTCAGTTACGCATCGACCTGCCTGCAACGTTTGGTCGGCTGCACGTGCTGCCGCAGATTCTGGCGTTTGCCGAAAGCCATCCCAAACTGCGCCCGCATGTGACATTCACTGACCGCTTCGTCGACATTCTGGAGGAGGGTATCGACCTTGCGGTGCGCATCGGTGGGCCGTCGATCTGGCCGGCAGGTCTTGCGCATCGTTGTCTGGGGACGGAGCGGGTGATCTTCTGTGCTGCGCCTGCCTACCTTCAACGTCACGGCATGCCGCGCACGTTTGAAGATCTCGTCGACCATGCCTGCATCCTGTTCGGTCGGGGCGATGGCACTGTCAGTCCCTGGTTATTCGTCGACGCGCAGGGTCAGCCTGAAACACGGGCAGTGGAAGCACGTATCGTCGTAGGCAACGGGGAAGCTCAGGTCGCTGCCGTGACGTCGGCCTGCGGTATCGCGCAACTGGCGACCTGGCTGATCAAGGACCAGTTGCAGCGCGGCGAACTGGTGCAGATCCTTCCCGATCTGGCCACTGACGGCCTGGCGCTGCACCTGGCGTGGCCGCGCAGCCGCGAATCGCTGCCCAAGGTGCAGGGCCTGGTGGAGTTGCTGTCAGGTGCCCTGCGCGTAGAGTGACAAGGTCGGTTGGTTATTGGCCAATGACGGCTTTTACCAGTGCAGCGTGCTGCTTGGGGTCCTTCGCGTTGGAGACCACATTCAAGACCGCTGCGCGTTTGCCCGAGGCCGCCATGATCGTCGTGCTCAATACCTTGGTGTCGCTCATGGTGGCCGAGGTGTCCACCTGACGAATGCCGAGACCGTTTTTCTTGACGATCTTTTTCTCGCCCAGTTTCTTGAAGTCTTTGTAGCCCGCGCCCTGCTGAGCCATGGTGCCAGCCACCAGACCGTCGAGGACCACACTGTCGTTGTCGCCGACCTCCACGCCCATTGGCAGCGGTGTCTCTGTCGCGATGACCACACGCTTTTCAGCCGCGTTCGTGTACAGCGAACCTGTCACGCCCTGAGCCTTGGCTTTTTCGTCGATCTCGGGCATTTCTCCCTGTACGAAACCGGCAGGCAGCGTGAACGCCAGCTTGCCACCCAGCAGCGAAGCTTTCTGAGTTGTGGCCGTCGCTGGCGCAGCAGCCTGTGTCTTGGGCGCCGCCTGAGCGTTGACCATCCCCAGCGTGCCGGCCAACGCCATGCACATCACGATTGCCTTGAAACGGAACGACGGCATAGGAACTCCCTGATTGCCTGGTATTGGATGGACAGCATTGTGCCTGAGGGATGTGAGCAGCCAGACAGGAAAAAGTGCCCTGATGCACGAATGGCCGGGCCAGGCGCGTTCCAGACCGGACGCGGAGTGTCCTGAGAGGCCGCGCTTCGGATTCAGGATCGTACGTGCAGGAATCTTCATTCCTTCCGAAAAATCGGCCTAATCCCGCGGCATTTCGGGTACGCCACGCACCCCCAGAACTCCCCGGCGTTCTTTCCGGTGCGCGCGACTTTGATGACCATGGGCTTCTTGCAGTGCGGGCAGTTGGGTGTGGCGGGTTTTGTTTCGGGTTTTGGGGCCGTCGGTTCGGGTCTCCGCTTGCGAGGCCTTGCCTTGGTATTGGCGGGCTGTTCGCCGACGTCGAGTGGCGCAGCCTCCACAACAGGCACAGACCGTTTCTCACTGTCCGCGTCCCGTTCACGGCGACCCATAATTGCTACCGCAGCCTTGCCAAGCTTGCGTATCGCGCCAATGAAAGCCTGCAGGGGAGGTTGAGTCTTGCGCGCCATGGGAGCCTTCAATACACGAGTGGTCGGTTCAAAGGCGGCATGGTGCAGAGATCGGCATGGTCAAGTAAAGCGCGTCAGACTGCCTGCCCATTCAAGACCTTGCCTTGTCGGACGATACAGGGAGCCATGGACCATGGTTGTGACTTGATGGGTGTGTGCTACACCTTCAAGGCGTGCCTGCGGAGTCTGCATTTATCAGGGAGTGGATGTTCGATGCGTGTCAACTTACCCGTTACCCAGACAGAACGGACCTTTACGGCCTCCGAGCGTCTCATTTCCACGACAGACCTCAACAGCCACATCACCTACTGCAACGATGCGTTCGTGTCGCTCAGCGGTTTCACACGTGAAGAACTGATCGGACAGCCGCACAATCTGGTGCGCCACCCCGACATGCCCGCGTCGGTATTTGCCCACATGTGGGAAACCATCAAGCAGGGCAAACCCTGGATGGGCGTGGTCAAGAACCGTTCCAAGCAGGGCGACTATTACTGGGTCAGCGCCTACGTCACTGCGGTGTACGAAAACGGCCGCATCGTGGGGTATGAGTCTGTCCGCTCGCTGCCGACCCGCGACCAGGTTCGCCGCGCCGAAGCGCTTTATGCGCGCCTGCGGGCCGGCAAGTCGGCTGTCTCCAAAGTCAGCGCTGCGGCTTACCACCTCGTTCGCCAATTGCCGATGATCCTCTGTGCACTGGCGTTGATGGCTGGCGTGTACCTGCTGGACGACCGGGCCTCGTTCGTCTTGATTCTCGTCGTGCTGCTCGCGCTGGGCGGCTATCTCGAAATCCGTCACCGCAACAGCATGCGCAAAACGCTGGAAGAGCACCCCAAGGCGTTCACCAGTGCGCTGGTTGCGCTGACCTACAGCGACAATCGTGGCCCGCAAGGCCAGCTGGATCTGGCGATGCTCAGCGAAGAAGCTCGATTACAGGCCGCCCTGACTCGCCTTGTCGACACAGGTGAGAGCGTCAGGCAGCACGCCGGGCAATCGGCCCAGTTGTCGGTTCGGCAAGCGGAGTCGCTCGACCAGCAACGCAGCGAAGCCGATCAGTCCGCCACGGCGATCAACCAGATGGCGGCGACCATTCAGGAAGTCACCCACAACGTACAGAACACCGCCCACGCAGCCGAAGAAGCCGACAAACTCGCCCAGCAGGGGCGTGGTCTGGCGGACGAAAGTTTGCTGGCGATCCGTCACATGGCCAACTCCGTCACCGAGATCGGCCAGGCCGTTGGTGATCTTGCCAACGCTACACAATCCATCGGCAGCGTGGTGGACGTCATCACCTCCATTGCCCAGCAGACCAACCTGCTGGCGCTCAACGCCGCCATCGAGGCCGCACGTGCAGGTGAGCAGGGTCGTGGCTTTGCCGTGGTCGCCGATGAAGTCCGCTCGCTGGCCTCACGCACTCAGTCTTCGACCGAACAGATCCAGCAGATCATCACCTCCCTGCGCGACGGTGCCTCCCGCGCCGTGCAGACCGCCAGCAAAGGCGAGCAGATTTCACAGGAAAGCGTCGCCAGCGTCGAAGCCGTACAAAAGGCGCTGGACGGTATCAGCCAGTCCGTCACCCGCATCACCGGCATGAGCCAGCAAATGGCATCCGCCTCCGAAGAACAAAGCCACGTGGCAGAAAACATCAGCCAGCAAATCACCCGCATCGCCCAGCTCTGCGACCAGAGCGCGGGCCAGGCTCAACAAGGTTCGCAGATCAGCAGTGAACTGGAAGGCATGGCGGAGTACCTGCACAGTCTGGCGGAGCGGTTTAGTCGTTAGGCCGAATAAAGGTGTTGAGTGGGTAGTCTTGCAGAGTCAGCGCGAGTGCCCACCGCATTCTTTCTGCAAGCTCCGGACTGTGGGAGGCGGCTTGCAGGCGATGCGGTTTCCTAAACGCCATTCAGCAACTGAATTGACCCAATCGCCAGTGAGTGCTGAGGTCGAGTTTATTCACTTCGGAATGGAAGCCGATAAGTCTATATGCATACCGCGTGCACAGTGCAGGCAGGTAAGACGCTACCCCGCAAGCCAGGAATATAGCGTATATGGCTGTTTCATTCATTGATCGTCATCCCGTGAAAAGAGAGGCTGTTGTAAGTTTTCGTTAATCCTATCCGGTGCCTGTCTTTATTCGTGGAGTAGGTAACAGAAGCGCGAACGCTAACGGGATGAATAGCGACAGCCATCTCAGCTCTATGCTTCTCAGGGTTATATCGAAAGGCAATGTTCCATATTTCGCGTATTTCAAATACAGATGGCCGCAGAATATGTTATAGGCCAACGTAAGCACCAGTTTGAGTGTCGAGAAGTTTTTAGCTGAGAAAGCACATGTTGCCCACACTGAGGGAGCGAGCAAAAATAGTGTTATGGCGATGAACGCACTGTGGCTCAATAAATTATTCAAAAGTATATTTCATCTGACCCAGAACCGCTCCAAATAGCCACATTCCGAAATCAGCTGTGCCGCAAGCGATTGCTAATGTCTTGCCTTTGTTGAACGCCAGGGTTTGATATCCCATGTGACGGTGTGGGCGCACGCATGAGCCAAGATCATTACGATTGAAAACCATCCTAGAATCGAACTGTCTTGATAGCCATAAAAAGGAAGTTCGTTTTTCTCAATGAAGCGCATGTGCAAATAGCCAAAAAAAATATTGTATAGGTTAGTGCCCCAAAACCTTATTGTCGTGAAGCTTTTTCCAGACCATGCGTGACGTGCCCACAATGCGGGTAGATAGAAGATGATTCCGAGTGTGATGACGATGGTATAGATGAAAATGCTATTTATCATAGTGGTTCTCCCATTCGGTGTACATGCTCTCCGCAGTGAGTCCATCAACCATTCGTTCAATCATAAATGTTTTTGCAGACGTGGCTTCATATGCTCTGATTTTGTCCGTCCGTACATAATTGAATAGTTTCCATGCCTCAGGTTTGACAATAAGTCTGGTTGCACCGTAGATCGATAATCCCAAATCCACAGTTCCATAAGCCATGTTGCCGTGAAGCTCCGTCCCTCCGGCCAGCTTCGAAAGCTCTTGATAGGCCTTTCGTGTTGGCCCCTGGGTATCCGAACGGTCTTCGATAAGATTGCGTCCGTTCTCATAGATGTTGTTAGCGCCATGAGCCATCAAAGGGACTCCAAACACCAGGCAGAGCGTCCCGGCCGAGCCGTAGCACACGGCTACGCCGGTGGTAACCTGCAGAGTCCCGGCAAGGATGCCGACGCTCTTTTTACCGATATCAAGTGACTGCTCTGCGAAGTTACGCTGCGTCGTCTCAATCGCCTCCAACCCCTCATCAACACTCTTCCTGCCGACCTCCACGTCCCGAACGATCCCTTGCGCGTAATAAGCCACGTCCCGATTGAACTGCAGCCTGAGCGTCCCGTCGCGGATGTGCCGGGCAGACACCGTACAAGCCTGTCCTGCGAGATGGCCTGCCGCCTCGCTGACCCGCCACAGGTCGTGGTGTCCGGAGGATCGTTGTTTTTCCGGCAGGCTCATTCCTCTGCGATCCACGAGGCGTAGCCGCTGGTGTTGCCCTGGTGATGGGTCCAGATGATGTCCCGGTAGCGAATGGCGACGTGCTCCTGGGGTTCTGCGTCGTTCTGCAGAATGGCGTGGGGCATGTCGAGTGTCAGGTCGGCGATGATCCCTTCCCGAATTTCAATGGTGTAGAACTTTTCCTGACTGCCACTGGGCGAGGTGCGGTAAAAATCGATTTTGCAATCGACCGGTTCCCGATTGGCGAGTGCCTGGCCCAGCATGGGGGACGATTTGTCGACATGCTTGGTGATGACAATCGGTCGGTGGGTGGCGTGCTTGATGTTGTCGATATTCGCCATGTTGTGAGTCAGCGACAGCACCATGATTTCGTCGAGGTGGCCAGCCTGACACTTCGCGCCCATCGACTCGGGGCTTGAGCATCCCGCAGAAATGAGGCCCTGCTCCTTGCTGCTGATGGTCATGTAACCGTGGTTCGCCATACTGCGATCGTCCTGAAAAAGAGAACGGGCAGTGTATTTTCGCGACCCTGGAATGAATGTAGGACGCGTCTGAAATTACCATTGGTGAACAAGGCCGACGTCGTGATCCTGATCAGGCTTCAGAAGCCTTGACAGGCACTCTTCTTCAAGTTGGTAAGAATGCCCCCGCAACTTAATAAGACTTCTCTGACAGCATTATAAGGTTGCAGTCATTAACACCCTGCCTGCTTTCCGTTTTGATGACGGCCCGAACGCCATCAGACTGCGTTCACAGTCGTTCAAGGAAAGCCATGAGCAACGAAATCGAACAGTATCTGCACATCAAAGCCCGGATCGAACAGGCCGACAGGCATGTCGTCGAGACATTACGACAGGAACACAGCACCAGCAGGCGCTTGCAGATGAGCACCAAACGCTTCTGGTTCTGTGTGCTCGCACCGCTGTTCCTCGCCGTACTGATTGCCCTCGCAGGCCTGCTCGAACCCATGCGCTGGATCTACTACGCCAGCTGGGGGCTGATCGCGGTTTCGTATGGGGCTCTCTTTGTCTACCCGGTTCTGTGCATCGGGCGTTACCGAGACTCGGTAAGAAATGTATTGGCCGCACCCTTCGCCAGTCTGGCAGGCATCAACGTCAGAACCCGCCTGCTCATCGACGAACAATTCCTGCCTCTCCTGACAGCGCTTTCCAGCCATACACTGGCACTCGGCGTGCTGGAACTGAAAAACGAGCGCAGCGGCTTTGAAAGACGCCTGCGTCTGGCCACCGGAGTGCTGCAAAACATCGGCATCGTGCCAGGCCTGCTCGCCCTGTCGGCCGGGCTGATCAGCCTGTGCAAAACCCTGCTAGGCATGGGCTCGTTCGTAATCTACCTGGACTGGGTGTTCACCCTGGCGGCAGTCAATCTCTTCCTGTACCTGCTGTGTGGCTACGCGCAGACCGTACTGACACGCGACGACCGCATGATCGCCCTGACGGAACTGGCGATGGAGCGCAAGAAGGGTTAGCTCGACGCGGGCTGCAAATGCGCAGCCCTGGCTTTCCAATGGCATGGTTCATCGCAACGACTTAATCCTCCAGAAAAGTGGCCGCCAACCCGGACGGCCACCTCATCACACTCACCCCAGCCGAAACACCGGTAACGCCGAACGCCACCACGGCTTGCCAACACGACGCGGCGCCGGCTGAACCTGCATCTGCGGATGCGCCACCATCAACGGCATGTCCCGCAGCCTGATCCAAGGCTCGCTCTGCCAATGCAACACACTCACCGACAAGGCCGGCCATTGCAGCAAACTCAGGTGCGGCGCGTGATCATCAGACGGCACCTCAGCGTCCCGCAGCGTCGCCACCACCTCGTTGGTCAACCACTGCCGCAGTCCGCGATTCTCCGCGTGATAGTGATGCACCAACATCGCGTAAGCCCCGGACTCACTCACCATCAACTCCGACTCAGGGCCGCCGTGCTGCTCAAGCGTCATCATTCGGTACTGGTCCGCATCGAGCTTGCGCATCGTCCGCTCGTTCAACGGCCAGCCGATGAGACGACCCAGATCGCGGGCGCTGAACCAGGGCTGGTGTTCGAAGAGGAGGGCTTGAAGCGGGCGGTTGTGGCGGTGGAAGAGGGTGGGGATATGAGCGGACGTCACCGCGTCAAGTTGATGAGCTTGTACCTTGAATCTGTCACTGAACATGCTGAACCTCTACGAAGGACTTGGAATGGTGCTAAAGACCAACGTAGAGCGGGCTCAAGAAATCCCAACGGAGCGGCTCGGCATTTCTAAATTTCCGTTCGGTGGAACGGAAAAATTCAGAGTTAATGCTGAAGTCACTGTTTCTACGTTGGGTGTTTCTTAGGCACCTGTGATTAAGATAAACGCGCACGTAACGCCCTGCTATCGGATGGAAGGCGGCGCTAATGTCAGATTTTTCCGTTCATTTGAGTGGGTTTCAGACGACTCACTCTGATCGTTCTAACGCTCCAGCGTGAGAATGCAGCCCGTGATGCTCCGCGTCACATTCTTGCGCCCTCGCACAATCTTCAGAACGACCAAGCCTTCGCTTTACCCATGCTGGCAATCTAGATACTGTTGACGGAATTTTCCTACAAGGACGTTTCGCAATGCCTTCGCTTAATCAGATTTTCTTCGGTCCGCCCGGTACGGGGAAAACCTACGCCACAGTAGAAGCGACGTTGCAGATCCTTGATCAGCCCTTTCTCGTCAGTAATCCGGATGATCGAACGGCTTGGAAAAAGCGTTTTGATGAGCTACTGGATGCGGGCGACGTGCGCTTTGTCACGTTTCATCAGAGCTTTAGCTATGAGGACTTCGTCGAAGGTCTACGTGCGACCACTGATGAGCAGGGTCAACTGCGTTATGACGTTGTGCCGGGTGTTTTCAAAAGCCTCTGCGATGCAGCGGCTGGCGAGAGGGATGGAAAGTACCGTGCTTTCAAAGTCGGTGATCGATATGGGACTGGATACAAGGTGCTTAGGGCAACCAAAGAACTCGTTGAACTGGAAAAGCCTAAGGGTAAACACCTTGCTTTAGCGATGAGCTTATTAAATTCTTTGGCAGATGCCGTGCGTGATGGCTCTATATCTATCCAGGATTTGGCTACCAGTTCTTGGGAAAGCAAGCTAACTGACTCAATCCATGATCCTTATTTGGTCAACGGTTACCGAAATATTTTGCCTGTTCTTCTCGAATACATGCTTGGTGGTCGCGAAGTCAACGTACCCCATGCCACACAGGCAGAACAGTCCGCTAAAGTTCTGATTATCGATGAGATCAACCGTGGCAACGTCTCACGCATCTTTGGCGAGCTCATCACGCTTATCGAGCCATCCAAGCGAGCGGGGGCAGATGAAGCATTAGAGGTGACACTGCCTTACTCCAAGGAGCGCTTTCGCATTCCAGATAACGTCTACTTGATCGGCACCATGAATACCGCTGATCGGTCACTGGCAGCGATGGATATTGCCCTAAGACGTCGTTTTACCTTCACCGAAGTGCCGCCGAGTCTGGAATTGCTCGCAGGAGTACAGGTTGAAGGCGTCGCCATCGACGATTTGCTACGCGTGCTGAATCTGCGTATTGAGGCTTTGCTTGATCGAGACCACCGACTTGGACACGCGTATTTTTTACCGCTTAAAACTGACCCGACTCTAGATCTGCTAGAAAGCATTTTCCGTGGGCAAATCCTTCCGCTGCTTCAGGAGTATTTCTTTGAGGATTGGCAGCGTATCCAATGGGTACTGAATGATCAGCGTAAGCCTGCGGAGAATCAGTTTCTAATTCAGCCAGAGCAGGACCTCGTTGGTTTATTCGGTGACTCTGTACCTACTTCGCATAACGGTGCGTGGAGTCTAAATTCTGACGCCTTTGAGCGAGTAGAAGCTTACCTTGGCATTATTGACCATCTCGCTCATGCGAAGCCGACGGAGGCTTTTAAAGAAGTTGAAGAGGATGGCATCAAGGTTCGCCGATTGGCATCGGGGACCATTGAGGTTTTTCGGGATGGGGTACGGGTAAAGACAGCTATGCCCGTGCTGAAGGAGCTGGCTAAGAAATACGGAATTGCCCTTGAGTTCGAAACCGGACGAGCCCTTAACACGCGTCATCTCGGAGCCAGGGTTATCAAAGCCCTGAACGAGGCCCAAAGGTGAAAAGCATAACGGTTCGTGAATATGCCCGGCTTACCACCAGCCCTATTCACAGCCCGACCCTCGACATCGCCCAGGTGTCGCCCTCGGCCTTCGATTGGCTCTGCGAACTCAATGCGCGTTTCAGCAAGGCCGGCGCTGCGTTGGTACAGATTGAGGACCGTCGTTGGCTGAAACTCGATAACTACGTCGGCGTTCTAGAAACACCCTGCGGCACGCGCCTCGAAATTCTGCCGAAGCACTTTGAGGATGGCGACTGCATCCGGCAAAGCCGTGCCTTACTAAAGCGCATGATTCAGAAGTCTTTAGATTTACCGACTCGTAAAGTCGGAGCGGCGGCACTTCAATGTTTTGATGCGCCGCTGACCGAGTGGGTAATGAGCAGCTTTCTCGATGCGCTTGACCACCTCATCAAGCGCGGTATGCGCTTTGATTATCAGCGAGTTGAAGAAGAGCAGCGCTACCTACGCGGGCAATTGAATACGGCCCTCCAAGTGCGTCAACCTCCCGGTAGGCAGCATTATTTTCAGATACGTCATGACGTGTTCCTTCCGGACAGACCAGAAAATCGCCTGCTCAAAACAGCATTGGATATTGTCTGCAAGACCACCCAAGACCCAAGCAACTGGCGCCTCTCTCATGAACTGCGTTCGATGCTACTGGAGGTTCCTAGCAGCAGGGGCACCGCGCAGGATTTCAAGCAATGGCGTCGTGATCGATTGATGGCTCACTACCAACCTGTGAAGCCTTGGTGTGAACTGATCATTCAGCAACAAACGCCTTTGGCGGTTGCAGGGGCATGGCAGGGGATGAGTTTGCTGTTTCCGATGGAGAAGCTGTTTGAGCGTTATGTGGCAGCTTGTTTGAGAGATTCCTTACCAGGTGATGCAAAACTATATACACAACCTAATTACGAGTTTCTCTGTACGCATCAAGGGAAAAAAACTTTCCGGCTTAAGCCGGATTTAATGATTGTTAGAGGTGAAACAAAATGGATTTTGGATACCAAATGGAAAAGCTTGGATGGCGAGAATGTTGGAGGAAACTATGGCTTAAGTCAGACGGATTTCTATCAAATGTTAGCCTATGGACAAAAGTATCTTGCTGGCCAAGGGGAGTTGATTTTGGTTTATCCAATGCGAGCCTCGTTTAAAAGTGCTTTTCCATGTTTTGAGTATTCTAAATTTTTGAAGCTATATGTCTTGCTTTTTGATCTTGAAACAGAGCTCTCGATATTTGAGTTAAGCAAATTGAATTGGGAGTAAAAATGATTTGAAAAGTGTATCGATACTGTGATCTGTATGTAAGGTAGGTTGCTTGCGCTTTAGTATGGGGGGGCTGGGATTTTCTTAAAGTTGAATTGTGTGTAATGATTTTCTATTTCAGGGATTGAATATGGTTTTCCAAAGCGTAGCAGTTTCAAATATATATAAAGAGACCAAAGATTTTCTGATTCTGGGATTAACGGGGAGGACGGGCTCTGGATGCACGACCGCTGCCAGTAAGCTAGCTTCTGTGGATTTCGATATTCCATTAGAAGGCTACGAAGGATTGTCAGTGAATGAGCTAAAAAAGCATAAAATAATTAAAAAATACTTGGATTCTATTAGGTGGACACCATTTTATAAGCTTGAGGTTAGTAACATAATAACTTTCCATTTGCTTGTTTTGTCAGACTCTGAGCTGAAAAGTTATCTTGCAGCTTTTCCTTCTTTGAATGATTGTGCGGAACAGGTTTTGCAGGCGTTTAGTGGCAAATTTTCTGCGGTAAGAAAATCGGCTATTGAATGCAAAGAGCATGTTTATAAAGTAAGGTCTGAGTTTGTTGGTGAGCTGTATGCTCTTTATTTTCGAGATCTTTTTAATGTTACGAGTTTTTTGAGGAGGCTGCTTGAGGCTCATATTTTCACCGGGCTGTATCAGCAAACTGGTGATAATATAAGATCTTCCGGTAGTGCTTGTAATAGTTCCTTTGATCCTGAATGTATATTTAACTTTCCTAGGCATATAAACTATATTATTAAGATTGCACATGCTCACGCCCGTCAAAATAATACTCAGTGTCGAATTGTTATTGATGCAATTAGAAATCCGTATGAGGCATTCTATTTAAAGCGTAGATATGCTAATTTCTATTTGGTTTCAATAAATACAGAAAATGCTCAGCGCCTGTTGAGTTTACGGGAGTTCCGGAATTTATCAGATGCGGAAATAGTTGCGCTAGATAAGAAGGAATACCCAAGTAAGCTCTCGGCGGAGCGAAGGTTTATAGCTCAAAACATACAAGAGTGTATTGAGAATTCGGATATACATATACATAATTCTAAAGTTAGTGAGTTTACACATAATGACTTAGTTAGTCAGTTAGCATGGTACGTTGCTCTAATGATCCACCCAGGCCTCGTTATGCCAACTTCTTTAGAGAATTGCATGCAGATAGCTTACTCCGCCAAGCACAGTTCGGGATGTATTTCTAGACAGGTTGGTGCAGTCGTTACCGATGAAAGCTACGGAATAAAAGCGGTCGGCTGGAATAGCACGCCTCAAGGTCAAACGCCCTGCTTGCTAAGAAATGCAGAAGATATTTTGAAGGGGGTCAATAGTGAGGACTACAGTTATTATGAATTAAATGACAAGAAATTTCATAACGCCTTGTCGCACAAATATAAGGATCTGATCGTCAGTTCTAAAGGAAGTGGTCGCAATTTGTCCTTTTGCTTTAAAAGTGTTCAGAATGAAATAGAAGGTGAGAAGAATCAGGTTCACACTCGATCTTTACATGCCGAGGAAAATGCATTTCTTCAAATATCTAAGCATGGTGGGCAAAAGCTATCTGGCGGTATATTATTTACCACTGCCAGTCCCTGTGAGCTTTGTGCGAAAAAAGCTTATCAATTAGGGGTAAAGAAGATCGTATATATTGATCCTTATCCTGGTATTGCTACTGACCATATTCTTTCTGTTGGTGTTGGTCGGCCAGAGTTGGAGTTGTTTCGTGGGGCGGTAGGTAGAGCTTTTTATCAGCTGTATCAGCCAGTCATGCCTTATAAGGATGAATTGGAGCTGGTTTTTGATATTCCTAAATATAGTGATCCGGCTAAAAAATCTAGAGATTTGCTTGAGCGTGAAAATGCTGAGCTATTAGAAAAAATACGGTTTTTAGAGGGGCGGTTGTTGGCAAGTGGTGATTCTGGTACGGCTTAATAGCACTGTTATTTTAAATAAAAAGCCAGGCAGCTTCCACTCCTGGCTTTTCATTACATCTAGCTCAAAACCGGACTATCAATCCCAGCTCAACGCCCCACCTGTCTGATACTCAATAACTCTCGTCTCAAAGAAGTTCTTCTCTTTCTTCAAGTCCATGATCTCGCTCATCCATGGGAACGGGTTGGTGGTACCTGGGTACTCTTCCTTCAGACCAATCTGGCTCAGGCGACGGTTGGCGATGAATTTGAGGTAGTCCTCCATCATCGCTGCGTTCATGCCCAGTACACCGCGTGGCATGGTGTCACGGGCGTATTCGATTTCCAGTTGGGTGCCTTGCAGAATCATCTGCGTGGCTTCTTCTTTCATCTCGGCATCCCACAGGTGCGGGTTTTCGATTTTGATCTGGTTGATCACGTCGATGCCGAAGTTCAGGTGCATGGATTCGTCGCGCAGGATGTACTGGAACTGCTCGGCGACGCCGGTCATTTTGTTGCGACGGCCCATGGACAGGATCTGGGTGAAGCCGCAGTAGAAGAAGATGCCTTCCAGAACGCAGTAGTAGGCGATCAGGTTGCGCAGCAGTTCCTTGTCGGTTTCGACGGTGCCGGTTTCGAACTTCGGATCGGAGATCGAACGGGTGTATTTCAGGCCCCATGCGGCTTTTTTCGCGACCGATGGAATCTCGTGGTACATGTTGAAGATCTCGCCTTCATCCATGGCCAGCGATTCGATGCAGTACTGGTAAGCGTGGGTGTGGATCGCTTCCTCGAAGGCCTGGCGCAGGATGTACTGGCGGCACTCCGGGTTGGTGATCAGGCGGTACACGGCCAGGACCAGATTGTTGGCAACCAGCGAGTCGGCGGTAGAGAAGAAGCCCAGGTTGCGCATGACGATGCGGCGCTCGTCGTCGGTCAGGCCTTCCGGGTTTTTCCAGAGGGCGATGTCGGCGGTCATGTTGACTTCTTGCGGCATCCAGTGGTTTGCGCAACCGTCCAGGTACTTCTGCCAGGCCCAGTCGTACTTGAAGGGTACGAGCTGGTTCAGGTCGGCGCGGCAGTTGATCATCATCTTTTCGTCAACGGCAACGCGAGCGCTGGCGCCTTCGAGTTCGGCCAGGCCTTCGGCAACGTCCAGTGCATCCAGCGCTTTCTTGGCGCGGATCAGGGCTGCGGAGTCGTTGGCGGTCACGGCACGTGCTTCCTGGGCCGCTGCGCCACCGGCGCTGTCGAGGCGGTCCATGTTGGCTTCGTTGGCGTGACCGGCGTTGGCCGCTTTGGCAACTACTTCGCCGTCTTCTTTATCGAATTCGTCCCAGCTCAGCATGGTGGTGGAGCTCCTGTGCGTGAGGGTTGCCTTGCGGCGACCGGTTGGATTTTAAAGTGCATGTGACCAGCGTTGCGATAGAGGCGCGCTGGCAACGTAAATGTGTCGAGGTTTCTCGATGGGTCTTACTGAGACTGATCTGTCAGGCCCGCGTTCATAAGTCGGGGCTGTCCGGCAGATCGAACGCCAGGGTTGTCGGCCTGTGCGTCAGCGATGGTGCTGTCGGTGTTACGTTCAGGTGAGCCAGCTTGCCGAAGAAGGTGGTCATTTCAAGTACCCTGAAGAGGCGCGAGATTATACAGATTTTCATCCGTACTGGCTTATGCCAGTGAAGACAGCGCGTGATTTTTTGCGCGATTTTTTACGTTCAAACGCTGATTCATGCTTGACGGGCGACGCGTCACTATGGCTGATGAAATCGTCCATTTAGTGCTCCCCGAAAACTATCGACACAACATATAGGTTTTGTTCGCGCTCGGCAATCGGGCCGATGAGCTTGATCACGTTTCAGGCATCTGTCGTTTTCAGCGTTTTTCTGCTCTGTTTTCGATCACGGTTTTCTGTGAGCCTTGTGTGGCGTGCCTCTCGACCGAAACGCCGAAAACCGACGCTGTCGCAGGCGTGAATGACTCTCCGATATGACGCTGGAAATATTTTGTAAATCCCTGACGAAAGGCGAAGACGGTGCCGGGTCTGGTGTCGGAAAGCATCGATTGAAGCCGGGCAGGGCGTCGTTCGGTAATACTGGCCAGTTAGTGGCTAATGCCGTAATCTTCGCGTCGCAAAAAATGAGTGCCAGGGAGGCCGTGATCACGTCAATCGCTTCCTGGCCGCACAGTCTCCAGCCAGTCAAGGAAGTCCATGTTCCGCCTCTTCAAAGCAACCGCTCTGGCTTTAGTGCTGGGCATCGCCGCCGGCTGTACTCAAACGGCATCCGTGGTGAGTGAGCCGCTGCAACCTGCGCCGAATGCGCCTGTCGCTTATCTGGTCGGTTCGCTCGGACCAAAATTCGTCAATCTGTTCCCTGCGCAACGTCAGGCCCTGCTGTTTCGCAAGCGTGGCTCCCAAAACGGCGCCATGGGTCTCTGGACCAGTGATTTCAAACAAAAAACGTCCGACGACATACAGGACGCCGATGGTGTTGCCAGCGTTTTCGTATTGCCGCTGACACCTGGCGATTACGAGTTCTATGATTTTGACCTCTACACCCTTGTGACGTCGGGACAGATTGCGTACAGCACTAGCTTGTCCGCCAAGGAGAAGTTCACGCGGTCGATGCATCTTGAGCCGGGCAAGGCTTATTACATCGGCGAGTTCCGTTCCACCTGCATCCTTCAGGCAGGTTGTGCATTTCTATGGCGCAACGAAATGGCCCGTGATGGCGTTGTTGCCAAGCGTCAGCATCCACAAATGCCTGCCTTGCAGTTTCTCCCGCTGGATCTCACCGGCACCGGTCCCTTCTTCATTGATGACACGCCAGGCAAAGGTCTCGCACCCAAGGTCGCTGGCGAGAGTCGACCATGAAGCAATGCGGTTGCTCGTTGATGGTTCTGCTATTGAGTGGATGCGCAGCGACCAACACGCTTTCGCAGATGCCCTTGGCGCAGGGGCAGGCCTACCTTGCACCCTTGCACGTCACGGTCAATGACCTGAAGCGCGCTTCGACCCTGCGAAATGATCTGCGTGAAACCGGCGTCTTCAGTGCTATTGAGGCTGACGTCGGGAGTGAAGAGGATTACAGCGTTCATGTGCAGATGGAGGTGAAGCGACAATACCCTCCGTATCCACTGGTGTTGCTCAGTAGCGCGACGTTGTTCCTGCTGCCGTTATCGCGGGAGGTTGGCACCGATGCCGAATTTACGGTGTCGCAGGGCCGCAAGGTCCTCAAGCGTTATCGGTATCGCAATAACACTCAAAAATATACGTTCTTGCTGGACATGGGGGCCGAGGTAGATGTTCAGAACCTCAATCGAATCGCCCATGCCTTTGCCCACGATGTTCAACAAGACCATCTGATCCCTGTTGCTGGAACCACACGATGACTGTTCGATACGCGCTAACCGCAGCCTTGGTGAGCAGTCTGCTCCTGGTCGGCTGTGCCACTCCCATGAAGCCTCTGGATTACCACGCCAGCCAGCCTTATGTGCCGGTGACGCTCGCGCTGAATCAGGGAGGGTTCGTTGTCAGACTGGAAGGCCTCAAGCAGCGGGAAGTATTCAAGGCATTGATGAACACCGGCGCCTTTTCGACGTTGAACACGGGCTTCAACCACACCGGCTATACCCTGATGCTCGCCAGTGTGGATGAAAAAGGTGACAACTACGTCTGGTTGGCAAACTCGGTGACGGTGTTCACGCTGCCCTTGCCTTACCCCTATAAGGAAGGCGTGCGGGCTACGCTCTACAAGGATGGACAGGCGGTGAAGACCTATCGTTATTCACGGGAGGGTGTCGGGATAAGCGCCTGGTATGCTCCGTCGCCGAACATCGAAGCGTCCAGGCAGATGCTTGATCAGCTCATGGTCGATCTGGCCAGGGACAAGGTTATTCCCTATCAGCGCTGATTGACGGGACTACGCATCCCGTCGATGATTCAAGCGTAAACGCCATGTCTAGTCCTGAAATAGGTTTACACCTATTTCAGTCTCAAAACGCTCGATGCACCGCATCGGGCGTTTTGTATTTCAAGGCCAGATGCGGCCTTTCTTTGTTGTAAATCAGCACCGACTCATCGACCATTTTTACGGCGTCTGCCAGATTTTTAGGCCGGTGTAATAAAAACTCGGTCTTCAAAATCCCGTTTATTCGCTCGGCCATAGCGTTCTGATAGCAATCATAACCATCCGTCATCGAACACCTGATGCCATGCATCGTATGCAGCCGCTGATACATATCGGAGCAGTACTGGGCACCACGGTCGGAGTGGTGGATCAGCATCTGATCGGTTTCTCGCTCACCCACCGCTTTTTCCAGCGCCTTGATCACCGACTCCGTATGAAGGCTTTCATGCACATGATGACCCACAATCTTTCGTGAGTAGGTATCGGTTACAAGACTCACGTAGGCCGCGCTTTCTTGCGTGGGCAGATAGGTTATGTCTGCAACCCATATCTGTTCAGGCCCATTGGCCACGACTTGTTCCGGGCCTGCTTTAAGCAGGTTGGGATGGCGGCGAAAACGATGATGACTATGCGTGGTCTTGTGATAGGCCCGCTTGCGCGGAACCAGTTCACGCGCATCACGAAGAATTGTAAACAAGCGGTCTCTGCCCACGCAAAACGACGCAGGACCTTCGGCGCTCATCAAATAGTGAAGCTTGCGGGTGCCCAGCCTTGGCTGGCGACGACGCTTTTCCAGAACGAAGTCCACCACCTCCTGGTCTTGGCGGACCTTGGCATCAAACGCGCGATTACGCTTGTAATACGCTTGGCGCGAAATGCCCATGAACAGGCAAGCCCTGCTGATACTCAGGTCTTGGATGTGCCCTTGCGAGAGGACTTGCCGGGTCGCTTTTTTACGACAGAAACGCCGTAGTCATTTTTCAAGACGTTGACGACTGCTTCAAAGAATTGAGCTTTCTGGTTGCTCAGCGCCAGCTGTTCTTCAAGTTCTTTGATCCGCTGCTCGGGTGTCAGCGGGAGGGTGGGCTCAGTCATGGACCTGCTCCTCGGCTCTCGAATTGATGCGCCCTGGCTCCAATCCTGTCGACCATGCTTTCGTAACCAAACCAGCACCGTCGACCGCCCTTGGATGCCATAACGCCGTTGAGCTTCTTTATAACTCAACTCGCCTTTTTCAACCTGGTCTACGACCGATAATTTAAAGGCTAGCGTGTAATCACGCTGGCTGCGCCTTTTACCCGAATCCATTGAGTCCTCCTGAGGAAAGGTCAGAAGGTGTAAACCTTATTCAGGACGGGACACCACACAACAAAAAGCCCCTGAAAAGGGGCTTTTTGTTTACTGCCGTACAGGGCTCAGACGCTCAGCCTTATTGGCAGGCCTCGCAGTCCGGCTCGTCAATGGCGCACGCCTTTGGAACCGGTGCCGGGCCTGCCGGTGCGGCTTCGGTCGGGCGTGGCGCGGTGATGGCCGAGTCGTCCGGGCCGTGGCCGCCGCTCGATACGGCGTTGAGCTTGCCGGTGTTGACGGTCGACTTCTCGGTGCTGGTCGCAGCCAGTGCACGGAGGTAGTAAGTGGTTTTCAGACCACGGTACCAGGCCATGCGGTAGGTCACGTCCAGCTTCTTGCCCGATGCGCCAGCGATGTACAGGTTCAGGGACTGAGCCTGGTCGATCCACTTCTGACGACGGCTTGCCGCGTCGACGATCCACTTGGTGTCCACTTCGAAGGCGGTCGCATAAAGCTCTTTGAGCTCCTGCGGGATGCGCTCGATCTGCTGCACCGAACCGTCGTAGTACTTCAGGTCGTTGATCATGACCGAGTCCCACAGATCGCGCGCCTTGAGGTCGCGAACCAGGTACGGGTTGATCACGGTGAATTCGCCCGAGAGGTTCGATTTCACGTACAGGTTCTGGTAGGTCGGTTCGATCGACTGCGACACGCCAGTGATGTTGGCGATGGTGGCGGTCGGTGCGATGGCCATGATGTTCGAGTTACGAATACCTTTCTGCACGCGGGCACGTACCGGCGCCCAGTCCAGGGTTTCTTTCAGGTCGACGTCGATGTACTTCTCGCCGCGCTGCTCGATCAGGATCTGTTGCGAATCCAGTGGCAGGATGCCCTTGGACCACAGCGAACCCTGGAATGTCTCGTAGGCGCCACGCTCGTCGGCCAGGTCGCAGGACGCCTGGATGGCGTAGTAGCTGACCGCTTCCATGGAGCTGTCGGCGAACTGCACGGCAGCATCGGAGCCATACGGGATGTGCTGCAGATACAGCGCGTCCTGGAAGCCCATGATGCCCAGGCCGACCGGACGGTGGCGCAGATTGGAGTTCTTGGCCTGCGGCACGGAGTAGTAGTTGATGTCGATGACGTTATCGAGCATGCGAACGGCGACGTCGACGGTGCGCTTGAGCTTGTCGGTGTCCAGTTTGCCGTTGACGATGTGGTTCGGCAGGTTGATCGAGCCCAGGTTGCAGACCGCGATCTCGTCCTTGTTGGTGTTCAGGGTGATCTCGGTGCACAGGTTCGAGCTGTGAACCACGCCCACGTGCTGCTGCGGGCTGCGCAGGTTGCACGGGTCCTTGAAGGTCAGCCATGGGTGGCCGGTTTCGAACAGCATCGAGAGCATCTTGCGCCACAGATCCTTGGCCTGGATGGTCTTGAACAGCTTGATCTTGCCTGGGTATTCGGTCAGCGCTTCGTAGTACTCGTAACGCTCCTGGAAGGCTTTGCCGGTCAGGTCGTGCAGGTCCGGTACTTCGGATGGCGAGAACAGGGTCCACGGGCCGTCATCGAAGACGCGCTTCATGAACAGGTCGGGGATCCAGTTGGCGGTGTTCATGTCGTGGGTACGACGACGGTCATCACCGGTGTTCTTGCGCAGCTCGATGAACTCTTCGATATCCATGTGCCAGGTTTCCAGGTAGGCACAGACAGCGCCCTTGCGCTTGCCGCCCTGGTTGACTGCTACTGCGGTGTCGTTGACCACTTTCAGGAACGGCACGACGCCCTGCGACTTGCCGTTGGTGCCCTTGATGTAGGAGCCCAGCGCACGAACCGGCGTCCAGTCGTTGCCCAGACCGCCTGCGAATTTGGACAGCATGGCGTTGTCGTGGATCGCATGGTAGATGCCCGACAGGTCATCCGGCACGGTGGTCAGGTAGCAGCTGGACAGCTGTGGACGCAGGGTGCCGGCGTTGAACAGCGTCGGGGTCGACGACATGTAGTCGAAGGACGACAGCAGGTTGTAGAACTCGATGGCGCGGTCTTCGCGGGCTTTCTCTTCGATGGCGAGGCCCATGGCCACGCGCATGAAGAAGATCTGCGGCAGTTCGAAACGCACGCCATCCTTGTGGATGAAGTAGCGGTCGTACAGGGTCTGCAGGCCCAGGTATGTGAACTGCTGATCGCGCTCGTGGTTGATCGCCTTGCCCAGCTTCTCGAGGTCGAATTCGGCCAGCACAGGGTTGAGCAGTTCGAACTTGATACCGGCAGCGACATAGGCAGGCAGCGCCTTGGCGTACAGGTCGGCCATCTCGTGGTGCGTAGCGCTTTCAGCCACTTGCAGGAAGCTCAGGCCTTCGGCACGCAGGGTGTCCATCAGCAGGCGGGCGGTGACGAACGAGTAGTTCGGCTCACGCTCGACCAGCGTACGGGCAGTCATCACCAGCGCGGTGTTGACGTCTTTCAGCGCAACGCCGTCGTACAGGTTCTTCAGGGTTTCGTTCTGGATCAGGTCGGCGTCGACTTCGGCCAGACCTTCGCACGCTTCGGTGACGATGGTGTTCAGGCGGCCCATGTCGAGCGGCGCGAAGCTGCCGTCAGCGCGGGTGATGCGGATCGAAGGGTGAGCCTGGACTTCGTCTTCCGGTGCACGAACGGCACGCTCCTTGGCGCGCGAGTCACGGTAGATGACGTAGTCGCGGGCCACTTTCTGCTCGCCGGCACGCATCAGGGCCAGTTCGACCTGGTCCTGGATTTCTTCGATGTGGATGGTGCCGCCCGAAGGCATGCGACGCTTGAAGGTGGCGGTGACCTGTTCGGTCAGGCGGGCAACGGTGTCGTGGATGCGCGACGAGGCGGCAGCAGCGCCGCCCTCAACTGCAAGAAACGCCTTGGTGATGGCGACGGTAATCTTGTCATCGGTGTAGGCGACGACAGTGCCGTTACGCTTGATCACGCGCAGTTGACCAGGGGCGGTTGCGGACAGGTCCTGCTGGGCCTGGCCTGACAACGGCGCAGTGGCCGGCGAGTTCTCGCGAGTTGTGTCTGTTTGCATGGGTGTCTCCACGTTCTTTAAGTTTGTTCGGGCAATGGCTGCCCACCGTTCCGTTTTGTGACAGTGAGTCGCCAACCGGACGACTCAATGACTCCAAAACGGAGGTGGAGGCGGGTTTGGCCGCTTCCGGGTTTTGAAGTCAAAAAGGGACTGGGTCAGGTGCCCAATCCCTTGCAGATCTGTTGAAGCTTGCGTGCTCTATGTTGCAAGACGTGTACCGGGTCGCCTGGGTGTGAGCGCGAGCGGTTTGGTTACCGATTACGTCTTAAAGTTCAACCCCTCAAACGCAAGAAAAATGCTTGAATTTCTCGATTGAGTTGTGCTGGAGTTTTCGCAGAAAACCCTACATGTAGGGTGTGACTGCAGGTCGGGCTACAAGATAATGCGTTTCGGACATCAATTGCAACGTACGACCTGTGGATAAACTTGTGAGTACTTTGTGTATGAATCACCTACATCGCGTGTAGGCCGCATGGCTGCTGCGTTGGACCGTTTGTCACTGATTTTTACAGATGTCGTTGGGCCACAGCGGATTTTTACGGGCGCGAACCCTATCACATAAAAAGCGGCCTGCAAGGGGCATCTGGCATCTCGTGTGGTTTGCCGCGCGATTGCTACAATCGCCGGACATCTGCCGGACATTGGCCTGATGCAGCGATGCCCGAATCCGCTTTACGATAACAACAAAAGGAAGCCCCTCGTGGAGCCACATACCTGGCAGGTGCTCATCGTCGAGGACGATCAGCGATTGGCGGAACTGACCTGCGACTACCTGCAGAACAACGGCCTGAGCGTCAGCATCGAAGGCAACGGCGCGCTGGCGACGGAGCGCATCATTCAGGAACAACCGGATCTGGTCATCCTCGACCTGATGCTGCCCGGCGAAGATGGCTTCAGCATCTGCCGCAAGGTACGCGACCGCTACGACGGGCCGATCCTGATGCTCACGGCCCGCACCGACGACACCGACCATGTTCAGGGGCTGGACACTGGCGCTGATGATTTCGTCTGCAAGCCGGTCCATCCGCGCGTGCTATTGGCGCGCATTCACGCTTTGCTGCGCCGTAGTGAAGCGCCACAAGTGCCCGCTGCCGAGCTGCGTCGGCTGGTGTTCGGGCCGCTGGTGGTGGACAACGCGCTGCGCGAAGCCTGGCTGCGCGAAGAGAGTATCGAGCTGACCGGTGCCGAATTCGACCTGTTGTGGCTGCTGGTTGCCAACGCCGGGCGCACGCTGTCCCGTGAAGAAATCTTCACGGCCCTGCGCGGCGTGGGGTATGACGGACAGGACCGCTCCATCGATGTACGCATCTCGCGCATTCGTCCCAAGATTGGCGACGACCCCATCCACCCGCGTCTGATCAAGACCGTGCGCAGCAAAGGCTATCTGTTTGTGCCTGAAGCCGCGCAGGACATGAGCGGCCATGTGTTCAGCGGCTGACCTGTCATGAACTCGATCTTTCTGCGTATCTATGGCGGCATGCTGGGCGTTCTGGTGCTGGTGGCGCTGCTCGGCATGCTGGCGCTGCATGGCCTTAATCAGGCGCGTGGCGAGCAATACCGTGAGCGTCTGGCCCACGGCACGTTCACGGTGATGGCCGATAACCTGATCGCCCTCAACGACGTTGAGCGCCGCCGTGCGCTGGCGGTCTGGGAGCGTTTGCTGGGTATTCCGCTGAGCCTGCAAACCTTCGAACAGTCCCGACTGGACAGCAGCGCACGCAGTCGGCTGGCGCGTGGGCAAGTGGTGGTCGAGCAGATCGGCCCGCATGCGGCGAAGGTTTACCGCCAGTTGAGCGACAAGGAGCCGCTGCTGTTGACGGGCGAGGTGCAGCAGATCACCGAGCAACTGGCGCGGGCCACTATCTACCTGTTGATTGATGAGCTGGTGCGCTACCCGGTCGATGAGCAACCTGCGCGCCTGCAGGCGTTGCGGGTCGACAAGGGTTTCGGTTTTGACATGCACCTGCTGGCGCTGGATCAGGCCGATCTGGATGACGACCAGCGCCGCCGTATTTATGAAGGCGACACTGTCATGGCGCTGGGCAAGGGCGGTGATTCGATCCGCGTGCTGGCCGGGATCGTCGACACTAACTGGGTGCTGGAAATCGGTCCGTTGTATCAGATGAACCCGTATCCGTTGCAGTGGCTGGTGCTGATTGCCCTGCTGGGGCTGTGTTTCATCGGGGTGGTGGTGTACCTGTTGGTGCGGCGTCTGGAAAGAAGGGTGCAGGAACTGGAAGCGGCCGCCACGTTGATCGCCCAGGGCAGCCTGCAGACGCGTGTGCCCACCGAGGGGTCGGATTCGGTCGGGCGGCTGGCGGCGGCTTTCAATAGCATGGCGGAGCATTTGCAGCGCTCGCTGATGATCCAGCGCGAGCTGGTGCGCGCTGTGTCTCATGAACTGCGCACGCCGGTGGCGCGTTTGCGTTTCGGGCTGGAGATGGTCAGCGACGCGACTACATCTGAGGCGCGCCTCAAGTACATGCGCGGCATGGACAGCGACATTCAGGATCTCGACAAGCTGGTGGATGAGATGCTGACGTACGCCCGGCTTGAGCAGGGCGCGCCGACGTTGAATTTCCAGCGCATCGATCTGGAGGCGTTGATCGATCAGGTGATTGCCGAGCTGGCGCCGTTGCGCGCTGAAGTTCGGGTTTCGCGGGGCGAGTGCATCACGGCGGCGGAAGGCGAGACGGCATGGGTCGAGGCTGAACCGCGTTACATGCACCGGGCGCTGCAGAACCTGGTCAGCAACGCCATGCGCCATGCCGAAACGCAGGTGTCCATCAGCTATCGCCTGGGCGCGCAACGCTGCCGCATCGACGTGGACGACGATGGCCCCGGCGTCCCGAAAGACGCCTGGGAACAGATATTCACACCCTTCATGCGCATCGACGACAGCCGCACACGCGCCTCGGGCGGACACGGGCTGGGGCTGTCGATTGTGCGGCGTATCATCAACTGGCACGAAGGGCGTGCGTTGATCGGGCGAAGCGAAAGCCTGGGCGGCGCATGCTTCAGCCTGTCCTGGCCGCGTACGCAGGCGCCGAAGTGAGCCGAGCGTTTATGGGGGATGCCGCTATGTCGCAGCAAGCCGCCTCCCACAAAAGCGTGAACGTCATACAGCCGATTGAGAGGGGACGCTTGAAACACAGTCCTGGCAAGCAGTCTGTAGCGCTGCCCGATTTGCTGCACCCCGAGCGGTTGGATGCGTTGCTGCTGAATCTCTATGGCACAGAGCTGATGCCCAGCCATTTGCCGGTGCTGGTGTCGCAGTGGGCCAAGTACTACTTCATGCAGATCATTCCGGTGGTGCTGTCAGCCAGCCTGCTGGAGGGGCTTCATTATGCGCTGCACCTGGATCAGGTCTCGCTGGTGCTGGATGAGCGAGGTCTTCCGGTGGGTATCCGGTTCGCAGGAGAGGGCGTAGCGTTGGCGCAGACGGAGCTTGATCCGTTCCAGCGCTTTGCCGGTCTGCTCGACGATAACCTGCAGCCTTTCATCACCACGATGAGCCGTTACGGCGGGCTGGCGAGCCGTGTGCTGTGGAGCAGCGCGGGGGATACGCTGGAAACCTGCCTGACCGGACTCGCCGCGAGCAGCAAGGCATCATTGGCCGCAGGGCTCGCCTTGCTGACTGAGCGCAAACGTCCTGATGGTCGCCTCAACCCGCTGTATCACACGGTGAGGTATATACAGCAGGCCGAAAACGCCGCGCCGCGCAGGCAGCGAAAAGCCTGTTGCCTGAGTTATCAGGTCGAGTGGGTCGGTCGGTGCGAGCATTGTCCGCGGCGCGATTGACCCCGACGAAAACGATCACCTAAACACTGATCAAACAGCTATCGCGATCAGGCTCAGCAGATGATCGTCCTGCACGCTGAACTGGCCTTCCAGCTCCTTGCCGTGGTGCCATTCGCTGGACAGGTTGGTCAGCAGACGCAGGCGGGCGCTGCCGTCTTGCGACCACTCCACTAATTCAGCGTGCTCGAAGTAGAAGCGTTGTTGCACGATTGGATAAAGGGCCTTGAACAGCGCTTCCTTGATCGAGAAGGTCAGCGTCACGCGCAGGGCGATCTCATCGTCCGGACCATTGGCCATGTCGGCCAGCTCGTTGGCCGTCAGGATTTCTCCGGCCAGACGCGAGGCGCGGTCGTGGCTCAGCAGGTGTTCGGTGTCCAGCCCCAGTCCGCGCCACTGCTTTTTATGCGCCACGACCGCTGCGGCCCAGCCGGTGCTGTGGGTGATCGAGCCGCAGACATCGTTTGGCCAGACCGGCGCACGGTCCTCAGCGATACCAGGGATATACAGACGCTCGTCGAGCCTGCGCAATGCGTCGCGAGCACACAGACGACCGGCGAGAAACTCGGTCTGGCGCTTGGCAACCGAGCGCTGGATGCTGGCAGGTTTGTCGACAACGGTGCGCTGAAAGTCGCCATCGACCAGCTTGAGCGGATCGAAACGGCCACTGACCAGCACCGCACCGGGAACTGCGTGAGGCAGAGGCCAGTGCTGGATGAGTTCGGGACAGCAGGCGGGAAGGGCGGGTAATGGAGTCATGAACGGCATTTTGCCGGGCGATCAGGTTTGAGGGAAGGCTTGCAATGATGTTCCCATACTCCAGTGCCCATCGTTATAGACACGTCTTGCCGCAATCACGGGCTGTGGGAAGCGGCTTGCCGGCGATGCTTTTTCTGAAGCGGCATCGGGGTGTCTGAACTGACGCCATCGCCGGCAAGCCGCCTCCCACGGGAAGCATGGGCACAATCGGTTGTCGATCAATCAACCAAAGATTTTCTTGAAGAACACCTGCATGTCCGACCACGAGCTCTGGTCGGCGGCCTTGTCGTAGCCGATGTCCGGGCCGCCGTGTTCGCCATGGCTCAGGCGGTCGGCGTCGGGGTTGGTGAAGCCGTGCTTGGCGCCGTCGATGCTGACGAATTTATAGTCAGCCTTGGCGTCGTCCATTTCCTTCTTGAAGGCCGCCACGTTTTCGGGCGTGACCATGCTGTCCTTGGCGCCATGTTCGACCAGCATCGGCACCTTGATGCCCGGTTTGGCTGGTGTGTTGGTGACCAGTGCGCCGTGGAAGCTCACCACGCCTAGCAGCGGCTCACCACGACGGGCCGCGTCGAGAACGATCTTGCCGCCGAAGCAATAGCCGATGGCGGCGATTTTTGCAGGATCGGTCTGTGGCTGTTTTTTCAATTGCTCAAGACCCGCATCGAAACGCTTGTCGGCGGCATCGCTGTCCTTGAGGGCGGCCTGCATGAAGGCCATGGCGTCTTTCGGGTGCTCGGTGTTCTTGCCGTCGCCATACATGTCGATGGCCATGGCGCTGTAACCCAGTGCGGCCAGATCACGGGCGCGGCGCTTGGCGTAGTCATTCAAGCCCCACCATTCATGCACCACCAGCACGCCGGGGCGCGGGCCTTTTATCGCGTCGTCGTAAGCGTAGTAACCCACCAGTTTGGTGCCGTCGGCACTTTTATAGTCGACCTGTTCGGTCTTGATCGCGGCCTGGGCAAGTCCCGCAAGGCCCATCATGATTATTGCCATCCACACGCGCATGTTCAGCTCCTTCTTGAGTGGGTGTCGCATTGAAGGGCAACAATAGCCGATTCGGGGCCATTCAGCGCAGGTTCATGCAGTGTTCAGTCGGGGTTCAGGGCGGCACGCTTACTGTTGAGGCGTACCTTGACAGCGTCCCCGAGCGCAAAAGGAGTCCGCATGTTGAACATCAACAAGTTTTTCCTGGCCCTGGCTTTTCTGGGTGGCAGTGCGGCGGCGCAAGCCGGTGATGGCAGAGTCGAGCCGACGCGTATCGAGTTCGGCAAGACCAGCGAACGCCTTGACGATGCCAACGGCTGGAGCCATGAGCTGGGCCAGCAGGACCGCAGGAATGCTGCGGTGGGGACGCTTTATTCGCCGCCGGTTTACGCCGTCGTGACAGGCACCCACAATGGCGTGCCCGTGAGCCGCGACATTTTGCTGGGCAGCTATGATGTAACCCGGCATATACCTGTAAGTGCTCGGCTGCTGAGTACCGATGCGACGCTGTCGATTCATTCCTGATATTAAGGCTGGGGCTGTGCCTGGGAGGGCTGCATGAAGTTGTTGGTGGTTGAGGATGAAGCGCTGTTGCGGCATCACCTGCGGACCCGTCTGACCGAAGCGGGGCATGTGGTCGAGGCGGTGGCCAATGCCGAAGAGGCGTTGTATCAGGTCGGACAGTTCAATCATGATCTGGCCGTCATCGATCTGGGTCTGCCCGGCATTGGCGGTCTGGACCTTATTCGTCAGTTGCGCACTCTGGGCAAGGCTTTTCCGATCCTGATCCTGACCGCTCGCGGCAATTGGCAGGACAAGGTCGAAGGGCTGGCCGCCGGTGCCGACGACTACGTGGTCAAACCGTTTCAGTTCGAAGAACTGGATGCACGGCTCAACGCCTTGCTGCGTCGCTCCAGCGGTTTCATTCAGTCCACCATCACTGCCGGGCCTTTGCTGCTGGACCTCAATCGCAAGCAGGCCGCGTTGTCCGAACAGCCGCTGGCGCTGACCGCCTATGAATACCGGATCCTTGAGTACCTGATGCTTCATCACCAGCAGGTGGTGCCCAAGGAGCGATTGATGGAACAGCTGTACCCCGATGATGACGAGCGCGATCCAAACGTGATCGAGGTGCTGGTCGGTCGTCTGCGTCGCAAGCTGGACAGCAACATGGCCTTCAAACCTATCGAAACCGTTCGCGGCATGGGCTACCTGTTCACTGAGCGCTGTACGTGATTCGTTCGCTGCGCCTGCGCCTGATGCTGGGCGCTGTGACACTGGCGATCATCTTCATGCTGTTGATGCTGCCTGCGTTGCAGAGCGGCTTCAGCCTGGCACTGCGCGGCGCGATCGAGCAGCGGTTGGCGTCGGACGTGACCACGATGATCTCCGCAGCGCGGGTCGAGGATGACCACCTGTTGATGCCGTCGGTGCTGCCGGGCGAGCAGTTCAACCTGCCCGGCAGCCGCCTGATGGGCTACATCTATAACCGTCAGGGGCAGATGGTCTGGCGCTCGCTGTCCACCGAAGACCTGGACATCGATTACCACCCCAACTATGACGGGCAGGGCAGTCAGTTCACCAAGATCAAGGAAATCAACGGCGACGAGTATTTCGTCTACGACGTCGAGATTCGCCTGCTGGGGGGACGCAATGCCGCTTTCAGTATTGTCGCGGTGCAGCCTTTACGCGGTTATCAGGAAACCGTCAACAATTTGCGTCAGAAGCTCTATCTGGGCTTCGGCGCGGCTTTGCTGGTGTTGCTGGGATTGTTGTGGGGCGGTCTGACCTGGGGCTTGCGTGCCCTGAGAGGACTGAGTCAAGAGCTTGATCAGGTGGAAGCCGGCGAGCGCGACAGCCTGAGTGAAAAGCACCCCAGTGAACTGCTGCGCCTGACCGATTCCCTTAACCGCCTGCTGCGCAGCGAGCGCGAACAGCGGGCACGCTATCGTGATTCCCTCGGCGACCTGGCCCACAGCCTGAAAACCCCGTTGGCCGTCTTGCAGGGCGTCAGCGAAAACATCGCCAAACGTCCCGAAGACGTCGAACAGGCCCGCGTGCTGCAATCGCAGATCGAACGCATGAGTCAGCAGATCGGCTATCAACTGCAACGCGCCAGCCTGCGCAAGAGCGGGCTGGTGCGGCACCACGTCATGCTGCGGCCGGTAATCGAAAGCCTGTGCAACACGCTGGACAAGGTGTATCGCGACAAGCGGGTCAAGGCCACGCTGGACCTGCCCGAGGATTGCCAGGTGCACATGGAAGAGGGCGCACTGCTGGAAATGCTCGGCAACCTGCTGGAAAACGCCTACCGACTGTGCCTGAGCGAAGTGCGCGTCAGCTTCAGAGCATCGGCGTCCGGTGACGAGCTGTGCATCGAAGACGACGGTCCGGGTGTTCCTCAGTACCAGCGGGCTCGCATTCTTGAACGCGGCGAACGTCTCGACCGCCAGAATCCGGGGCAGGGCATCGGCTTGGCAGTGGTCAAGGACATCATCGAAAGCTACAGCGCACGGCTCACGCTGGATGATTCGCCCTTGGGCGGCGCGGCGTTCAGGATTCACTTCATGGCGGAGTAGGTGTCGAACGTGACGCGCTGCGTCCGGTCTCGTGCCCACTGCGAAAGGCGGATACCCGCCACTGCAAGCCGGTTTTCCGCTCAATACGGCGGAAAACCGCCATCTCTTTTTCCGGTTTCCGGCTATCGTTACCCCAGCGCCCTTGTAATACGTGGCGTTGATATCCTTTTGCCTGCATGGCACGCCTATTGCTATTTAACCCGTAGAGGTCTGCCCCGCGCAGCTCGACAAAACAAATCCCTCCAATGCAGGAGGGTTAGCGCTTTATAGGCTCGCGTGCATCCGGTGAAGATGCCGACGACGCCCTTGAGGATAACTGCAATGACGACTCGTCAGCCCATCTACAAATCTCTCTATTTTCAGGTAATCGTAGCGATTGTCATCGGTATCCTGATCGGCCACTTCTACCCTGAAACCGGCAAGGCTCTGAAGCCGCTGGGTGATGGGTTCATCAAGCTGATCAAGATGGTCATCGCCCCCATCATTTTCTGTACGGTCGTCAGCGGCATCGCCGGCATGCAGAACATGAAGTCGGTCGGCAAGACCGGTGGTTACGCGCTGCTGTACTTCGAAATCGTTTCGACCATCGCCCTGTTGATCGGCCTGATCGTTGTGAACGTGGTTCAGCCGGGTGCCGGCATGAACATCGATGTCAGCACGCTCGATGCCTCGAAGATCGCCGCTTACGTGACCGCTGGTAAAGACCAGAGCATTGTCGGCTTTATCCTCAACGTCATTCCGAACACCATCGTCGGCGCGTTCGCCAACGGCGATATCCTGCAGGTCCTGATGTTCTCGGTGATCTTCGGTTTCGCCCTGCATCGCCTGGGTGCCTACGGCAAGCCGGTGCTGGACTTCATCGATCGCTTCGCCCACGTGATGTTCAACATCATCAACATGATCATGAAGCTGGCGCCAATCGGTGCGTTCGGTGCCATGGCCTTCACCATCGGTGCCTACGGCGTAAGCTCGCTGGTGCAGTTGGGTCAGCTGATGATCTGCTTCTACATCACCTGCTTCCTGTTCGTGGTAGTGGTACTGGGTGCGATCTGCCGCGCTCACGGCTTCAGCGTCTTCAAGCTGGTTCGCTACATCCGTGAAGAGCTGTTGATCGTACTGGGCACGTCCTCGTCGGAATCGGCCCTGCCACGCATGCTGATCAAGATGGAACGTCTGGGTGCCCAGAAGTCTGTCGTAGGTCTGGTTATCCCGACCGGCTACTCATTCAACCTGGACGGCACGTCGATCTACCTGACCATGGCGGCTGTGTTCATCGCTCAGGCGACCAACACCCACATGGACATCACCCACCAGATCACCCTGTTGCTGGTCCTGCTGCTGTCCTCCAAGGGTGCTGCTGGCGTGACCGGTAGCGGCTTCATCGTTCTGGCTGCAACCCTGTCGGCTGTCGGCCACCTGCCGGTTGCCGGTCTGGCGCTGATTCTGGGTATCGACCGCTTCATGTCCGAAGCCCGCGCCCTGACCAACCTGGTGGGTAACGCCGTTGCCACCGTTGTGGTTGCCAAGTGGGTGGGCGAGCTGGACACCGACAAGCTGCAGTCCGAACTGGCTTCCGGTGGTTCTGCGATCCTGGAAACCCGTCCTGAAGACGACCTGGGCGTTGCTGAAGGCCCGACGCCAGCCAACGCTGTGAATACCGGTAAACCAGTCTGATTGTCAGGCCATGAAAAAACCCATCTTCGGATGGGTTTTTTTATGCCTGAATTTCAGCGGCGATTATTCGGTTCGCGTCTCGCCGCTGAACACCAACGTCTGACGGCAGCGCCTGCACAGGTAGCGTCGGCCTTTGCTGACCATGCTGTGGCGCTGTGCTGTGAACGGGAAGTCGCTGTCGGCGCACGGGCAACGGTAGATGTAGCGCGTCACGCTGCGACGCTTGACCGCATAGGTGTGGCAACGGTTGGGCGGCAGTTCGTAAACGCCACGCATGATCAGTTGCCACTCTTCGCCGTGCGGCTGGATGCTGCCGCCGAACAGTTGGTGGGCGATCAGGTGCGCGACTTCGTGCGGCACCGTCTGGCGCAGAAAGTCTTCGGCGTTTTCCTGATACAGCTGCGGATTGAAGCGCAGCAGGTTTTCATGCAGATGGGCAACGCCAGCCTTCTGACCGCGCAGCTTGAAGCTGACGACCGGGCGTTTGAACGTGCGTTTGAAGAAGGCTTCGGCTTGTTGGTAACAGGTTTCGACGCGGGAATTGAGTTGCTCGGGCATGCTGTGTGGCTCTCCAATGCGCCAAGTATGCCGTAATGTGGAGGCCGGCTGAAAACGTCAGCCGCCCGGTGGTCATTTACATAGACGGGTCTGTACTGCGACAGACCCGCTCAGCTCCTGCTCAATTGGTGTATTCCGGACCTATTCCGATGCCCCACAGCACGACGGTAAAAGCCATGATTGCGACCAGCATGACCATACCGACCGCCAGTACGGAACTGGAGAACATGAACCCTTCCTCGGAAGGCAGGTTCATGAAGGTCGGAAGGCCAACGTACAGCAGATAGACCGTATAACAGACCGCCGCAGTCCCGGCGACCATGCCGAGCCACAGGTGCGGATAAAGCGCCGCCAGTCCGCCGAAGAACAGGGGTGTGGCGGTATAGGTAGCGAACGCGATGCACTGCGCGAGGGTGGGCGTCGCGTCGTAGGTGCGTGCCATCCAGTGAATGAAACTGCCCATGACTGCCACGCCTGTCAGCATGGAGACATACGACATGATCGCCATCCAGATGGCGCTGCCGTGGGTGAGCATGACCGGCGGGCGCTCGCCGATTACCCAGCCCACTTGCGTGGTGCCTATGTAGGCGGAAACAACCGGAATTGCCGCCAGAATCAATGTGTGCGAGAGGTAAAGGTGGCCGATGGTCTCTTCCTCGCCGCGGATCTGCTTCCATTCCTGGTCGGGGTGCGTGAACAGGCCCCAGACATGGTGGATCATGAGCGTACTCCTTGATATTCGGATTCGGCTTCATGAACCAGTATAGAAACCTGAACCGTCGATATAACCGAATGCTTAGAGCGTTTGGCGATTTCCCCGGTTCTGTTAATAGCCCGAGGCACGCTGGATAGCGCAAGGCGTGGGCACAGGCACGCGTCCATTGTTTAACCCGACTACGGTTTTGCGTAAAATGGCCGCCTTTTCTCACTGTCATCGTCAGCGGATACCACCAGTACATGGGCACCCTTTCAGTCAATCAGAACAAACTGCAGAAACGCCTGCGTCGGCTGGCCGGCGAAGCGGTTGCCGACTTCAACATGATTGAAGAAGGTGACAAGGTCATGGTCTGCCTGTCCGGTGGCAAGGACAGCTACACCATGCTCGATGTGCTGATGCATTTGCAGAAGGTCGCGCCGGTGAAGTTCGACATCGTCGCCGTCAACATGGACCAGAAGCAGCCGGGCTTTCCCGAGCATGTGTTGCCGGCCTACCTGAAAGCGCTGGGCGTCGAATACCACATTGTCGAGAAAGACACTTATTCGGTGGTCAAGGAACTGGTGCCGGAAGGCAAGACCACCTGCTCACTGTGCTCGCGTCTGCGTCGAGGCACGCTGTACACGTTTGCCGATGAGATTGGCGCGACCAAGATGGCGCTGGGTCACCATCGCGACGACATCGTCGAGACCTTCTTCCTCAATATGTTCTTCAACGGCTCGCTCAAGGCCATGCCGCCCAAGCTGCGCGCCGATGATGGTCGCAATGTGGTGATCCGCCCGCTGGCTTACTGCCACGAGAGAGATATTCAGGCGTATTCGGACCTCAAGGCGTTCCCGATCATTCCGTGCAACCTGTGCGGCTCGCAGGAAAACCTGCAGCGTCAGGTGGTCAAGGAGATGCTTCAGGACTGGGAGCGCAAGACGCCCGGCCGTACCGAAAGCATTTTCCGCGCCTTGCAGAACGTGCAGCCTTCACAACTGGCCGACCGCAACCTGTTTGATTTCACCAACCTGCGCATCGACGAAACCGCCGCCTCGCGGTTCGTCAATGTGGTCAATATCTGAGCGTGATCAGTGGTTGACCGTGAACGCCAGCATGGCTGACAGCTGGCACATCGGTCTGCCGCTTTCGGCGTGCCACTGATTGAACGCGTCCTGCACGATGGCCTGATCGCGCTTGCTGGTCGGCACCCGGTCGACGATGTCCTGTGCGTTCAAGGCCGCCACTACGTCGTAGCTGGGAATGAAGGTGTCCTTGCCGACCATGCGCAGGAAGCGTGGCGCGGACAGCCCGCCCATCTGGTTGCCATGTTTGGCCAGGTATTGCCAGAGGCCGGTGATGTCATCGACCGGCCATTGGGCGATGAACTGGCCGAAACTGCCGTGTTCCTGCTCGATGTCCAGAATCAGTTGCGCGTTTCGCGGTACGCTCTTGAGCTTGCCCAGATGACGAATGATGCGCGCGTCCTGCATCAGGCGTTCCAGATGATCGGCCCCCATCAGCACGACTTTTTCCGGATCGAAGCGAAAGAACACCTCTTCGAACGCGGGCCACTTCGAGTCCACCAGACTGTGCTTGAGGCCGGCACGAAACACGCGCAGTGCCAGGGTCGACAGGTAGCGGTCGGCACTGATCGCTTGCAGTTGTCTGGGTGTCTTGGGGGTAGGCAGGTGGGCTTCCAGTGCTTTGGCGGAGCCGAAACGGTTCAGGCAGTACTCGTTCAGCCATTTGTAATCGTGCATCGGTTCTCCAAAGGACAGTCAAAAGGCAGGTCGAGGCTTCAGACCTGCTGCGGTGCTGCAAGTTTGCGGTTTAGCTGAAAGCGCCAGCGTACGTAAAGCAGCGTGCTGATGAAGACCGCGACGCTGAACGCCATTTCCAACAGGCCGAACAGCCAGCGATTCGGGTCAAAAGCGGCGACTGCGCCCTTGATGAAATACAGATTGATGACAAAGCAGGCCCACGAATGGCCGCGTGGACTGCCGCTGATCATACCCGGCGTCAGGATCAGCAAGGGCAGCAGTTCGATGGCCAGAATCACGCCCGGTCGCGCGCCGTGCAGATCGGCGAACATCAGGTAATACACTGACAGCAGCGCGATCATGCCCAGAAAGCAGATCAGGCTCGCTGCCCGGCTGAAGCGCACCCGTGGCTCCAGCCATTCCCTGGCCGGTAGCGCCTTGGGCGTTTTAGCCACGCGGTGTTTCCAGTTGCAGGGCGGTTTTCGCCAGACGCTGACCCAGTGCGCGACACAGATCGGTTTCGTGGCGGTCCAGCGGGCGTTTGCCGTCAGCACCGGCGTGGTGGCTTGCGCCGTAAGGGGTGCCGCCGCCAGTGGTTTCCAGCAGTGCCGACTCGCTGTACGGCAGGCCCATGACCAGCATGCCGTGGTGCAGCAGGGGCAACAGCATCGACATCAGTGTGGTTTCCTGACCGCCGTGCAGGCTGGCGGTGGAGGTGAACACGCTGGCAGGCTTGCCGACCAGCGCACCGGTCAGCCACAGGTTGCTGGTGCCGTCGAGGAAGTACTTGAGCGGCGCCGCCATGTTGCCGAACCGGGTCGGGCTGCCCAGTGCCAGGCCCGAGCAGTGCTTGAGATCATCGAGGGTCGCGTATAGCGCGCCGTTTTCCGGAATGCTCGGCGCAGTCGCTTCGCAATCGGCGGAGATGGCCGGCACGGTGCGCAGCCGCGCTTCCATGCCGCCCAGTTCGATGCCACGGGCGATCTGGCGGCCCATTTCGCTGGTGGAGCCGTTACGGCTGTAATACAGAACCAGAATATAGGGTGTGCTCACGGCAATAGCTCCAGAACGTTCTCGGGTGGGCGGCCGATGACGGCCTTGTCGCCAACGACCAGAATCGGCCGTTCGATCAGTTTCGGATGGGTGGCCATCGCGGCGATCAGTTGTTCGTCGCTCAGGCTCGCGTCGGCCAGGTTCAACTGCTTGTAATCATCCTCGCCGGTGCGCAGCAGTTGTCGAGCGCTGATGCCCAGCTTGTCGAGCAATTGGCGCAGTCGGGCGGCGTCCGGCGGGGTTTCCAGGTACAGGACGACATCGGGACTCAGGCCGCGGGCCTGAAGCAGTTCCAGCGCGCCGCGGGATTTGCTGCAGCGCGGGTTGTGATACAGCGTCAGATCGGTCATTTGCAGGTCGCATCTTGCAGGGAGTGACGCGTATTCTACCCACGCGACGGCACTGTTCGACATATCGGGCGGTCAATAGTCGTATTCGGGTCATAAGTAACCGATCTTCAGAGTCTAGGAAGGAAGCACAGATGGTTAGGCGATTGGCAGCAGCGGTGGCACTTGTCGGCAGCATGCTGCTCAGCGGATGTGGCGCGGATCTGGGGATGGACCAGAACGGCCAGAAAGTCGCTAGCGACCGGATTGACGGTCATTGGCTGGTGGTGAACTACTGGGCCGAATGGTGCGGCCCATGCCGTGTCGAGATTCCGGAATTCAATCAATTGTCCGAACAGTTGAAGGACAGGAAAGTCACGGTGCTGGGCGTCAACTTCGACAACCTGCAGGGTGACGAGCTGAAAAAAGCCGCGAATGCACTGGGCATCAAGTTCACCGTACTGGCGCAGGACCCGGCCGAGCACTACGACCTGCCACCTTCCGAAGCGCTGCCGGTGACCTACATCATCGACGACAAGGGGAAGATGCGTGAACAGTTGCTGGGCGAGCAATCCGCCGCAACCGTGATGCAGAAGCTCAAGGCGTTACGCGGCGAGGGGTGATTCAAGGCTGACGCGGTGACGGCTGAACTGTGCTGTCTTGCAGCAGACGGCCGCGAACAGAGAACCGCGGGAGCCAACTTGCCGGCGGTTCGATTTTTCAGGCGACCTGTCATCGACTGAATTGACGCCTTCGCCGGCAATCCGCCTCCCACAAGTAACGTGTTTGTTCAGCCGTTTTTTCTCAGCTCTCTTCCAGCCAGAACCGCAGCGGCTTGCCTTCGGCGGGCCACAGGCGCAGTTGCTGGATAGGTGAGATGTCCCAGCGCTGTACGCTGGACATGGATTTCAGGAAGCGCTCTTCCTGTTCCATTAGCGCCGGGGCGCACATCTTGCGGGTCTTGCCCAGGGGACCGAAGCTGATGGTGCCATCGCGCAGGGTGTAAGGCGCGAACCAGTGGTTGCACCCGGCATTGCCGTAGGCGCGGCCGTCGGCACCCAGGGTCATGGTCAGGCGGCTGTTGTCGATCAGCGGACGTTCACCGATCCATTCCATCACGTAGCTTTGATCCTGCCGAATGGTGGGCGCTTGCGTCGAGCAGCCCGCCAACAGGGCGCTACCGATCAGGCTCGCCAGCAAAAACTGTTTCATGCCGCCTGCCCCTGGCACTTCTTGCAGAGGTGCTTCTCGCCTTCGGTTTTCCAGCCCAGCTCCGCAATGCGTGCAGTGGCGGCAGGTTTCTGCGCCTTGACGCCCAGCTTGCTCTCGACCATGAACTCGAACTTCAACTCGGCGTTGCAGCTGTCGCAGTGGACCTGCCACTCGTGAATCGCCAGTTCGTCGAAGACCGGACCGTGAGCCACCGCGACCCACTGGCCGGCAGGGTTGATCAGGTGCCGGACTTTTTCGACCGACAGGCGCATGTACAGGCTTTTGCTGCCCTTGATGGTCACCAGCAACTGGTCGTTGTTGTGGATCGAGCCGCCGTTGCCGGTGACCTGATAGCGACCAGGCCCCAGTGTGCGGCACTCGGTCAGGGTGTGTTGAGGGTTGAGCATGCTGTAGCGGAAATCGTGTTCGACCATGGGTCCTCCAAAATTGCGCGCATCCTAACACGCAGCGACGCGAGGTTAACCCTCTACCCGATTCTGCGGCGTGCCCGCCGACCAGGCGACGATGTTGTCCAGCGTGGTGCGGGCAATGGCACCCAGCGCTTCCCTGGTCAGGAATGCCTGATGCGCGGTGACGATGACATTGGGGAAGGTCAGCAGCCGCGCCAGCACGTCATCCTGCAGCGGCAGGTCGGAGCGGTCGGCGAAAAACAGCTGGGCTTCTTCTTCGTACACATCCAGCCCCAGATAGCCCAGTTGACCGGTCTTGAGGGCATTGATCAGTGCTGGCGTTTCCACCAGTGCGCCGCGTCCGGTATTGATCAGCATCGCACCGGGCTGCAGGGTCGCCAGGGACTGCTCATTGATCAAGTGGCGAGTCTGCTCGGTCAGCGGGCAATGCAGGCTGATGATCTGCGCTTGTGCCAGCAGGTCGGGCAGGCTCAGGTATTGCGCGCCCAATGCTTCAACGTCGGGATTGCGGAAGGGGTCATGTGCCAGCAGTTTGCAGCCGAACCCCGCCATGATTTTCGCGAAGGTCGCGCCGATCTGTCCGGTGCCGATGACCCCTACGGTCTTGCCGACCAGATCGAAGCCAGTCAGGCCATGCAGGCTGAAATCGCCGTCGCGGGTGCGATTGCAGGCACGGTGCAGGTGACGGTTGAGCGACAGGATCAGCGCCACCGCATGCTCGGCCACGGCATGCGGCGAATAGGCCGGAACCCGCACCACGCTCAATCCCAGGCGCAGGGCAACAGGCAGGTCCACATGATTGAAGCCGGCCGAGCGCAGGGCGATCAGCTGTGTGCCGCCAGCGGCCAGGCGTTCGAGTATCGGGGCGCTCAGGTCATCATTGATGAATGCGCAGACCACCTCATGACCTTCGGCCAGCGCGGCGGTTTCGATGGTCAGGCGAGCGGGCTGGAAGCTCAGCTCCAGTCCATCCGGCAGGCGTTCGGCGAGGAAACTGGCGCGGTCGTATTCCTGGCTGCTGTAGATGAGTACACGCATGGGGGAGGGTCCTTTTGCGGAATCAAAAATAGATCGTGCCATTGCTCAGCGTTCGCATGCCGCCCGGGACGCGGAGCGGTATACACACATGTGCGGCAACCAACGGACTGTGGGAGGCGGCTTGCCGGCGATGCTTTTTCTGCAGTGCCCTATAGGTGACTGAACTGACGCCATCGCCGGCAAGTCGCCTCCCATGGGGCGTGCATTCAGTCATGCCCGCCCGGGTTCAGCACGTAATCAAGCCGTCACCCGCGCTTCGGCCTCGAGGCGGGTAATGGCCTTGTCCAGATCGTCCAGTGCGTCTTCGGTGTGCGGCGCGTTCTGTTTGAGCAGGGTTTCGGCGCGCTGGCAGGCGGTGCGCAGTTGCGGAACACCGCAGTAACGCGTCGCGCCATGCAGACGATGGACTCGTTCGATGAGGCCTTGAATATCGTCGTTGGCACGTGCCGCCCGAATGGCTTCGCGGTCGGCGTCCAGTGAGGCCAGCAACATGGCCAGCATATCTGCCGCAAGATCCGGCTTGCCGGCTGCCAGGCGCAGCCCTTCTTCGTGATCCAGCACCAACGGGCCGACGTGTGCGGCGGCGCTTTCCGTCTGGCGTTCCGGTATCGGATTACGCAATGCCAAACCGGTCCATTTGAGCACCACCTGCGCCAACTGTCGTTCGCTGATCGGCTTGGTCAGGTAGTCGTCCATACCGCTTTGCAGCAGCGAGCGTTTTTCATTGGCCATGGCGTGGGCGGTGAGGGCGACGATCGGCAGCGATGTCTGATTACGCTCGTTCTCCCATGCGCGAATCGCTTCGGTGGCCTGACAACCGTCCATGCCTGGCATCTGCACGTCCATCAACACGAGATCGAACGCTTCCTGCTGCACCGCGCTGACGGCCGCGTAGCCACCGTCCACCGCCACGACCTCGGCACCCATGTCTTCGAGCAGGGTCTGCACCAGCAACAGGTTGGCCGGGTTGTCGTCGACACACAGCACACGCGGCGCGCGGCTCGACAGCGGCAGGGCGATATCGGTGCGCACGGCCCGCGGGGCGATCAGTTCGGAGAGCGCTTTCTGCAATTTGCGGTTGCACGCCGGTTTGGCCTGCAACTGGGTGTACACATCATGAACCGACATCTGAAACAGCGCGTGCTCGGTGGTCGGACACAGAACCATCACTTTGCAGTTGAGGTTTTCCAGGTCCCAGATGTGCTGGCGCAGCCGTTCCGGCGAAATCTCCAGCGCCGTCACGCCCAGCACCACAAGGTCGATGGCCAGCGGCGTTTCGTGCGCAGCGGTCACGCCGTTGAGCAGGTTTTCCAGATTGCTGAAGACCACGGTTTTCAGGCCACAGTCTTCCAGTTGATGCTCCAGCGCCTGACGCGCCAGGTCGTGATGTTCCAGCACGGCCGCACGCAGGCCTTCGAGGGCCCGGTTGGCGGTCTCCTCCCTGTCTTCCCGCGCCTTGGGCAGGCTGAGGCTGATCCAGAATTCCGAACCCTCGCCCGGCGTACTGTCGACGCCGATTTCGCCGCCCATCTGTTCGATCAGACGCTTGGATATCACCAGCCCCAGACCCGTGCCACCCGGTTGCCGGGAAATGGAATTGTCGGCCTGGCTGAACGCCTGAAACAGCGCCCGCACATCCTGGCTCGACAGGCCGATGCCGGTGTCCTGCACGCTGATGCGCAGTTGCGCGTGTTCTTCGGTTTCTTCTTCGAGCATGGCGCGGGCGACGATCGTGCCCTGACGGGTGAACTTGATCGCGTTGCTGACCAGATTGGTCAGGATCTGCCGGAGCCGCAGCGGGTCGCCCGACAGCGCCAGCGGCGTATCGCGGTAGACCAGACTGACCAGCTCCAGCTGTTTGGCGTGGGCGGCCGGTGCGAGGATGGTCAGGGTGTCCTGCAACAGGTCTCGCAGGTTGAACGGAATGTTGTCCAGCACCAGCTTGCCGGCCTCGATCTTCGAGAAGTCGAGAATCTCGTTGATGATGCTCAGCAGGTTGTCGGCGGATTTTTCGATGGTGCCCAGATAATCGTACTGGCGCGGAGTGAGCTCGCTTTTCTGCAGCAGGTGGGTAAAGCCGAGGATCCCGTTGAGCGGCGTGCGGATTTCGTGGCTCATGTTGGCCAGGAACTCGGATTTGATCCTGCTGGCCTCGAGCGCTTCCTTACGGGCCAGGTCCAGTTCGATGTTCTGGATTTCGATGGTTTCCAGATTCTGCCTGACGTCCTCGGTCGCCTGATCAATGCTCATCTGCAGTTCTTCCTGCGCATTCTGCAGGGTCGCGGCCATGCGGTTGATGCCTGAGGCGAGTTCGTCCAGTTCGCGGCTGCCCAGCAGCGGCAGACGTGTCTCCAGGTTGCCGTCCTTCAATTGCGACACGGCCTGCTTGATCTGGCTCAGTGGGCCGTTGATGGTGCGGCTCATGCGCACCGCCAGAATGGCCGTCAAGGCCAGTCCGGTGAAAATCAGCAGCAGGCTGGCGAACAGGCTGCGATAACCGCGCAACAGCGTGCCGTTGTGGGAAATCTCCAGTTCAACCCAACCCAGCAGTGTATCGGCTTCGGCAGGGATGATCGGGCTGGTCAGGTGGCGTTGATGACCGAACACCGGCAGCAGGTAGCGGGTGGCGTCATTGCCCGACGAGCTGAGCAATTGGGTGCTGCTGCCGATGGGCGACGGGCTGATCATGGTCGGCCCGGCGTGGGCAAGTACGCTGCGGTCGGTATCCAGAAACGACACGGCGCGCACATCGGATTGTTCAAGGGTCTGGGTTGCTATGCGGGTCAGCAGGATTTTGTCCTTGCGACCCAGCGCATTGGCCGACAGCGGTGCCAGGTCCTGCGCGATCATCTCGCCACGCTGCAACAGCTGGCTCTGCAACTCGTACAGTTGCATCCAGGTGAAATAGCCACCCAGCACCGCCGCCATCAGGCTGGCGGGCAAGATGGTCAATAGCAGTACGCGGCCTTTGATGCCCAGCTTGTTCAGCACGCTCGTTCTCCAGCAACCGGTATCAGTCCGTCGATTTCAGGCAGCAGTCGCCTGGCGTTATCGGCACAAGGGGATGAGTTTAGCCATTTACCGACAGTGTGGGCACATTAGTGTTGCGGTCCGCATCCACGGAGTCGCACAGGTCTGTTTATGCGTTTCAGTTATAGGCCGCGCACTTTGCGTGATATGGGGTTTGAGCGTTTGCCGTTATGATAGGCGTCCCCGCAGTCTGGATTGCGAATACGCCATGACCCTGCAGTATCAAACCATTGCCGATTGCGTCGGCAACACCCCGCTCGTGCGTCTGCAACGCATGGCGGGTAACACCAGCAATACCCTCTTGTTGAAGCTTGAAGGTAACAATCCGGCCGGCTCGGTGAAAGACCGTCCTGCGCTGTCGATGATCACCCGCGCTGAACTTCGCGGCCAGATCCATGCCGGTGATACCCTGATCGAAGCCACTTCCGGCAACACCGGGATTGCGCTGGCCATGGCTGCTGCCATCAAGGGCTACCGCATGATCCTGATCATGCCGGACAACTCCAGCGCCGAGCGCAAGGCCGCGATGACGGCCTACGGTGCCGAGCTGATTCTGGTCAGCAAGGAAGAAGGCATGGAAGGCGCGCGTGATCTGGCCGAGCGCATGCAGGCCGAAGGTCGTGGCAAGGTGCTGGATCAGTTCGCCAATGGCGATAATCCCGAAGCGCATTACACCTCCACCGGTCCGGAAATCTGGCGGCAGACGGGCGGTACGGTCACTCACTTCGTCAGTTCCATGGGCACCACCGGCACCATCATGGGCACGTCGCGCTACCTCAAGGAGCAGAATCCCGAGGTGCAGATCGTCGGTCTGCAGCCAATGGAAGGCGCTTCCATTCCCGGCATCCGTCGCTGGCCCTACGAGTACCTGCCGAAGATTTATCAGGCCGATCGCGTCGACCGCATCATCGACATGGGGCAGGCCGAAGCCGAAGACACCATGCGCCGACTGGCTCGCGAAGAAGGCATCTTCTGCGGTGTGTCCTCCGGTGGTTCGGTGGCGGGCATGCTGCGTATTTCCCGTGAAGTCGAAAACGCCGTGATCGTGGCAATCATCTGTGACCGAGGCGACCGTTACCTGTCGACTGGCATTTACGACGCGCCCAACTGATGGCCAAGCATGAGAGAGGGTTGCGCTTCCAGCCGACTGGAGGCGTCAAGTCCGTGCAGGTGCCTGTCGGTAAAAAACAGCGCCTGACCATCGAGCGCCTGTCGGATGACGGGCGTGGCATTGCGTTTCTGGAAGGCAGGACCTGGTTCGTCGCCGGCAGTCTGGCGGGCGAAGAAGTTGAAGCGCGGGTGCTCAATGCCCGCGGCAAGGTCGTCGAGGCGCGCACCGAGCGTGTGTTCACCGCCAGCGAAATGCGCCGTGCGCCCCTGTGCAAGCACTTCGGGCGTTGCGGGGGCTGCAGCGTGCAACATGTGCCTCATGACGAACAGCTTGCCCTGAAACAGCGCATGCTCACCGAGCAGCTTCTGCGCGTGGCCAACGTTGCACCTCAGGAATGGGCACCGCCGCTGACCGGCTCCGAACTGGCCTACCGCAGACGCGCGCGGGTCGCCGTGCGCTGGGACGTGAAGGCCAGACGGCTGGAGGTCGGCTTCAGGGCGACGGCCAGTCAGGACATCGTCAGCATCGAGGAATGTCCGGTGCTGGTACAGGCCTTGCAACCGATCATGGTGCAACTGCCGACGATGCTGCGCAGCTTGAGCAAACCTCAGGCGCTGGGGCATGTCGAGTTGTTCAGTGGTTCTGCAACGACGGTCCTGCTGCGCCATACCGCGCCGCTGGCCGATGCGGATCTTGCGATTCTCAAGGCATTCTGCGCAGAACACGGCGCGCAGTTGTGGCTGCACGGCGAGGGCGATCCGCAACCGGCAAACCCGGACGATCAACCGGGCTATCGCCTGGAGCCCTGGAACCTGCAACTGGACTGGCGTCCGGGGGATTTCATTCAGGTCAACGCGGCGGTCAACACCGCGATGATCCAGCAGGCGCTGGAGTGGTTGGCACCGCAGGCCAATGAAAGGGTCATGGACCTGTTCTGCGGCCTCGGCAATTTCGCCTTGCCGCTGGCCGGGCTGGCGAAGGAAGTGGTGGCGGTCGAAGGCGTTGCGACTATGGTCGAGCGTGCGGCGGCAAACGCAGTGAGTAATGATCTGCACAATGTGGCGTTTTTTCAGGCGGATCTTTCGCAGCCGCTGACGAACGCGAGTTGGGCAGCCGAGGGGTTTTCTGCGGTACTCTTGGACCCACCGCGTGACGGTGCATTTGAAGTGGTGCGCCAGATCGGCAAAACAGGCGCCCGGCGGTTGCTTTATGTGTCATGCAACCCGGCAACTTTGGCTCGTGATACGGTCGAATTGGTCAATCAGGGCTACCGTTTAAAACGTGCCGGAATACTCGATATGTTTCCTCAGACGGCGCATGTCGAGGCGATGGCTTTATTTGAAATGAGTAAGTGAGCAGCGGTTCATTGGATCGAGTCAGCGGCTGACAGGGAATCTCATTTAATCCGACTGGCCCGCGAATGCCGGTCCTTGCTTGCCCGGCAAGTGGCATTCGCTCAGAAGGCTGGCGACTGATGGCGCTATTCATCGCGCCGTAGGGAAGGTAAGCAGCATGGTACAGGTGAGAGCGCACCAGCCGATAAACACAGACGGCAGCATCAACCTCGACGCATGGCTTGATCATATTGTCAGCGTCGACCTGGTCCTGGACCGGGAAGTCATGAAAAAGGCCTGTGAGTTCGCCCGGCAAGCCGAGCAGAACGACAAGGCACTCAAGAATCACTGGGCAGACGGCACCTCCAGTTTCCAGACCGGTCTGGAAATCGCGGAGATCCTGGCTGACCTCAAGCTGGATCAGGATTCGCTGGTCGCAGCGGTCATCTACCGGGGCGTGCGCGAAGGCGTGATTCCGCTGCCGGATGTCGAGCAGCAGTTTGGTGCAACAGTGGCCAAGCTGATCGACGGCGTGCTGCGCATGGCGGCGATCAGTGCCAGTCTCAGCCCGCGCCAGTCGCTGGTGTTGGGCAGTCAGGCGCAGGTCGAGAACCTGCGCAAGATGCTGGTGGCAATGGTCGACGACGTGCGCGTCGCACTGATCAAGCTTGCCGAGCGTACCTGTGCGATTCGGGCGGTGAAAAACGCCGACGATGAAAAGCGCAACCGCGTGGCGCGGGAAGTCTTCGACATCTATGCGCCGCTGGCCCACCGGCTGGGTATCGGGCACATCAAGTGGGAGCTGGAAGACCTGTCTTTCCGCTACCTTGAGCCTGACCAGTACAAGCAGATCGCCAAGCTGTTGCATGAGCGTCGTCTGGATCGCGAGCGGTTCATCAGTGACGTCATGTCCCAGCTGGAAAACGAGCTGCTGGCGACCGGCGTCACCGCCGATATCAGTGGCCGTGCCAAACACATCTATTCCATCTGGCGCAAAATGCAGCGCAAGGGGCTGGCGTTCAGCCAGATCTATGACGTGCGTGCGGTGCGTGTGCTGGTCCCGGAAATGCGCGACTGCTATACCGCGCTGGGCATCGTGCACACCTTGTGGCGGCACATTCCCAAGGAGTTCGACGACTACATCGCCAACCCCAAGGAAAACGGCTACCGCTCGCTGCACACTGCGGTCATCGGACCGGAAGGCAAGGTGCTGGAAGTCCAGATCCGTACTCATTCGATGCACGAAGAGGCCGAACTGGGCGTCTGCGCGCACTGGCGCTACAAGGGCACGGACGTCAAATCCGGCTCCAACCATTACGAAGAGAAAATCTCCTGGCTGCGTCAGGTGCTGGAATGGCACGAAGAGCTGGGTGACATCGGCGGGCTGGCGGACCAGTTGCGGGTCGATATCGAACCGGACCGGGTTTACGTGTTCACGCCTGATGGTCACGCCATCGACCTGCCCAAGGGCGCGACGCCGCTGGACTTCGCCTATCGGGTGCACACCGAGATCGGCCACAACTGCCGTGGTGCGAAGATCAACGGCCGGATCGTGCCGCTCAACTACAGCCTGCAGACCGGTGAGCAGGTCGAGATCATCACCAGCAAGCACGGCACGCCGAGCCGCGACTGGCTGAACTCCAACCTGGGTTACATCACCACGTCGCGGGCGCGGGCCAAGATCGTTCACTGGTTCAAGCTGCAGGCGCGCGATCAGAACGTCGCGGCGGGCAGAACCTTGCTCGAGCGCGAACTGGCGCGCCTGGCGTTGCCGCAGGTCGATTTCGACAAGCTCGCCGACAAGGCCAATCACAAGACCGCCGACGACATGTTCGCCGCGCTCGGTGCCGGTGATCTGCGTCTGGCGCAACTGGTCAACCTCGCTCAGCAGCAGGTCGAACCCGACCGCATGAACGAACAGCTTGAGCTGATTCCGCGCAAGGCCACCGGCTACAAGCCGGGCAAGCGCGGCGATATCCAGATCCAGGGCGTGGGCAACCTGATGACGCAGATGGCCGGCTGCTGCCAGCCGCTGCCGGGCGATGCCATCGTCGGTTACATCACCCAGGGGCGCGGGGTGAGCATTCACCGTCAGGACTGCGCCTCGGTGCTGCAACTGGGCGGACGCGAACCCGAGCGGATCATTCAGGTCAGCTGGGGGCCGGTGCCGGTGCTCACGTATCCTGTGGACATCATCATCCGTGCCTACGACCGTTCCGGTCTGTTGCGTGACGTGACCCAGGTGCTGCTCAACGAGCGGATCAACGTGCTGGCGGTCAACACGCGCTCGAACAAGGAAGACAACACCGCGCTGATGTCGCTGACCATCGAGATTCCGGGTCTGGACGCGCTGGGGCGGTTGCTGGGACGTATTTCCCAGCTGCCGAACATCATCGAGACGCGCCGTAACCGGACGCCCTGATCCGGGGTATCCATCGTCGTCATTGCCCGCAGATATTCCGGGCAGTGGCGACCCTGCGGTAAAAGAGATTTTGCAATGCACACACTTCAAGATCTGCTGCACCTCATGGCCCGGCTGCGCGACCCGCAGTACGGTTGCCCCTGGGATCTGAAGCAGACCTACGCCACCATCGTCCCGCACACGCTGGAAGAAGCCTATGAAGTGGCCGACGCCATCGAACAGGGCGACTTCGATCAGCTTCAGGGCGAGCTCGGCGATCTGCTGTTTCAGGTGGTGTTCTACGCCCATCTGGCCAGGGAAGAAGGGCGCTTCGAATTCGAGGGCGTGGTCGATGGCATTGTCCGCAAACTGCTGCGCCGTCATCCGCATGTGTTTCCGACCGGCGAGTTGTATGCGCCTGAGGAAACCCCGCGTCTGACGGACGAAGAGGTTAATCGGCGTTGGGATGAGATCAAGGCTCAGGAGCGTGCGGAAAAATCGTCCGCGCCCGAACAGTTGTCCCTGCTCGACGACGTGCCCGTTGCACTGCCTGCGCTGAGCCGCGCCACCAAGCTGCAGAAACGCGCCGCTCAGGTCGGCTTCGACTGGCCTGCCGCTTTGCCGGTGATCGACAAGGTGCGCGAAGAACTCGATGAAGTGCTCGAAGCGATGGTCGATAATGACGCTGACGGCATTGCCGAAGAAATCGGCGATCTGCTGTTTTGTGTGGTGAATCTGGCTCGACACCTTAAAGTCGATCCGGAAACTGCGTTACGCTCGGCCAACAGCAAGTTCGACAGACGCTTCCGATTTATTGAACAGGCGTTGCGCCACGCCCGGCGACCCATCGAGGAGTGCAGCCTCGAAGACATGGACGCGCTGTGGGGCGAAGCCAAACGTCAGGAAAAAAACGCACCCCGCTGCGGCTGAGTGGTTGCTTAAGAGAGAGAAAAGAGATGGCGGGTATTTCACTTCGCGACCAGTTGCTCAAGGCGGGCCTGGTCAACCAGAAGCAGGCCAAGCAGGTCAGCAAGGAAAAGCAGAAAGAGCAGCGTCTGGTGCACAAGGGCCAGGCTCAGGTCGATGATTCGCAGAAACGTGCCGCTCAGGAAGCGCTGGCCGAGAAGGTCAAGCGCGATCAGGAGCTCAATCGTCAGCAACAGGAGAAGGTCGAGCAGAAAGCTCGTACTGCACAGGTCAAGCAACTGATCGAGGCCTCGCGCCTGCCCAAGCTGACCACCGAGGATTACTACAACTTCGTCGATGACAAGAAGGTCAAGCGCATCTCGGTCAACACGCTGGTGCGCAACAAGCTCAGCAGCGGCTCGCTGGCCATCGTTCATCATGGCGGCGGCTACGAGATCATTCCGCGCGAAGCCGCGCTGAAGATCCAGGAACGCGATCCGCGCCGCGTGGTATTGCTCAACACCCCGACCGAAGCGCCGGATGCGGACGACCCGTACGCGGCCTATCAGGTGCCCGATGACCTGATGTGGTAAGCACCGCCAGAAAGACAAAACCCGCCATGAGCGGGTTTTGTTTTTTTACGATTCTGAAGTTGCGGTCAATGGTTGCTCTGGCTTTCCAGCGCTTCCAGCTCTTCTTTATACCGGTAAGCGTCGGATTCTATGTGAAACATGCCCACCAGTTGATCCTGTTGATGCACGTCCCAGATCTGAATGCCGTCGGCAACGGCTTCGTGAGAGAGGTGGGCGTCGTCGCGTTCAGTAACTCTGACAGTCATAGTGTTAGCTCCTGACTTTGGCAGCCTTGATGATTAGGCTTCTGGATACTGCGGCGATGTGTCGCAGGACTCTTTTATAGAATCCGTTAGCAGGCTAAGTAAATAGCCCGTTCAGGTTCCCGGCTGGTCAGAAATTAGCCACTGCGCTGCAGCCCTCGGAACACGTGGGCTGCGGCCAAGTGCTGGTTAAATGAAGGATTTTTCATGTGGCCCGGTGGAAGGTGCAACTGCCATAAACGGCGTTGCCTGATGATGCGGACACGGAGCGTCCTGGGAGGCATTACCCTGCTCTGGGTCGGTATGCAGCCGTGGCGCTCTGCGTCACAAGCACGGTGTTGAAGGCCAGACAATAAAAAGCCCCGCATCAAGCGGGGCTTCGTGCAGCGAACAGAGTCAGGTCAATCAGGTGCCTTTGACAGCCTTGCCGTTCACCGTACCGTCCTGCAGCATGATGTTGTATTCCTTGCCGTCGGTTTCGACCTGTTGCAGGCGGACCAGCAGGTAGTCCCAGTCCTTGGCGAACCACAGCACGGTGATACGTTTGCTTTGAGTCGGGTCGCGCACGCGCTCGACCTTGATCGCGTCGACCTGACCGGCCTTGGTGTCGACCTTTTCCGAGCCCAGCACGCGGAAGTCGTAGGTATCGACTTCGTCACCATCAACCACCTGGTAGCTCATGCTTTTCTTGCCCGCAGCGACATCATGCTGCAGGGCGAGCTGATAGGTGGACTTGTCGAGAATACCGCGGTTGAGCGGCAGCTTGATCGCATCACCGCGGTCGGTGCCGGTGACGAACTTGGTGTTCCAGTCGAAGGCCAGATCGACCTTCTTGGACTTGCCCAGACCGCTACGCTCGAAGGTGTAGGTCTGCGGCAGCAGGGTGTCCTTGTCGACTTTCAGCGTGCTGACTTCGGACAGGCTGGCGATCATCATCGATGCCTTGAAGTTCAGGGTCCAGGTGCCGTTGGGTCCGGCTTCCAGGCTGCGTTCTGCCGTGCCGCTCATGGGCAGCTGTTTCCAGTCGGCGGTGTAGCTGGCGGAGAAAGGTTGAAGGTCTGCGGCCTGTGCAGCAGGTATGGCAAGCAGAGCGAAAGCGAAGAGCAAAGCGCGGCGCATAATATCTCCTAGTGTCGAATCAAATGGCCGGTGGCCGGGAGTGCCTGGCCATCCAGTAACGCGCCTTCTTCGCCCAGGCTCAATCGGCCCTCGGCGAACCAGCGTATTGCCAGCGGGTAGATCCGGTGTTCTTCAACATGCACCCGTTGCGCGAGCGTGGCGGGTGTGTCGTGTAACTGTACCGAAACAACTGCCTGTACGACCAGCGGTCCGCCATCGAGTTCCTCGGTGACGAAGTGCACGCTGCAGCCATGTTCGGTGTCACCGGATTCCAGCGCCCGCTTATGCGTATGCAAACCTTTGTAGCGCGGCAGCAGGGAAGGGTGAATGTTGAGCAGACGCCCTTGATAATGCCTGACGAAGTCAGCGCTCAGTATGCGCATGAATCCGGCCAGTACCACCAGTTCGGGCTCGAAAGTATCGATCAGCTCGACCAGCGCGGCGTCGAAGGCTTCGCGACCTTCGTACGCCTTGTGGTCCAGCACGCACGCTTCGATGCCTGCGTCTCTGGCACGTTGCAGGCCGAAGGCATCGTCACGGTTGGAGATCACAGCACGGATGCGGACGGGGCTGGCCCCGTCCTTGAAGCTGTCGATCATCGCTTGCAGGTTGCCGCCGGTGCCGGAGAGCAGCACCACGACATTGCAGGTGGCTGACATCAATGAGCCTTGAGGTTTTTCAGCTCGACCTGTGCAGCACCTTCTGGAGCAGTGGCGATCTGGCCGATCACCCAAGGTTGCTCGCCTGCGTCACGCAGTACGTTCAGTGCAGTCTCGACGTGCTCCTGAGCCACGCAGATCACCATGCCTACGCCGCAGTTCAGCACGCGGTGCATTTCGTTTTCTTCAACGTTGCCTTGCTGCTGCAGCCAGTCGAACACGGCCGGACGCTGCCAACTGGCGACGTCGACCACGGCCTGGGCGCCTTTTGGCAGAACGCGCGGGATGTTGTCCAGCAGACCGCCACCGGTGATGTGGGCCATGGCCTTGACGGCACCGGTTTCCTTGATGAGTTTGAGCAACGGCTTGACGTAGATGCGGGTCGGCGCCATCAGCAGTTCGGTCAGCGGCTTGCCGTCCAGCTGGATGTTTTCGATGTCGGCACCGGCCACTTCGATGATCTTGCGGATCAGCGAGTAACCATTGGAGTGTGGGCCGGACGACGGGAGTGCCAGCAGGGCATCGCCTGCGGCGACCCTGGAGCCGTCGATGATTTCAGCTTTTTCGACAACGCCGACGCAGAAGCCGGCCAGGTCGTAGTCTTCGCCTTCGTACATGCCTGGCATTTCAGCGGTTTCGCCGCCGACCAGCGAGCAACCGGCCAGTTCGCAGCCTGCGCCGATGCCGGTCACGACCTGGGTTGCGGTCTCGACGTTCAGCTTGCCGGTGGCGTAGTAGTCCAGGAAGAACAGCGGCTCTGCACCGCAGACCACGAGATCGTTGACGCACATGGCAACCAGATCGATGCCGATGCTGTCGTGCTTGTTCAGGTTGAGTGCCAGACGCAGCTTGGTGCCGACACCGTCGGTGCCGGAAACCAGAACCGGTTGCTTGTAACCAGCCGGGATTTCGCAGAGGGCGCCGAAACCTCCCAGGCCGCCCATGACTTCCGGACGCTTGGTGCGCTTGGCGACGCTCTTGATGCGTTCGACCAATGCTTCACCGGCGTCGATGTCTACACCGGCGTCTTTGTAGCTCAGGGAGGGTTGCTTGCTCATAAAAAATCCAGGCCTTTAGGGGGGATTCGGAGGTATCGACCGCTGCGGTGGCACCCGTTCAGCAAAGTGCTGTCGCGCAGTGCTATGTTGGGCCATCGCGATTGCCGGTCTGCGAAGGCGCGCGATTTTATCAGGCTTGCCCTCGTGGGGCCATCCTTGCGCCGACGGTAGGAGGAGGTTCTACTAAATAAACCTCACGGTCTTGCCGGGGCCGACTTCGACTCCAGATGTTTAGGGTGTACTTTAGGCGGGCAGTGAATGATTGGTGGCAAAGCGCTGTCTCACGCTTGTCCATTCAATGAATCCACCTTCCGAGACCGCTCTTTCTTTACCTTTTTTCCGTTCGGGAACTGTCCATGCGTTTTTCCAGAATTCTTCTCATCGGCTGTCTGTCGCTGTTCAGCCTGCCGACCCTTGCTGAAACAGTGAACAACCTCTATCAGGTGCGCGAGCCGGTCAACGGCCAGTCGCCCGATGAGCGTACACGCGCCACTCAGGCGGCCGTCGAAACCCTGGTGCTGCGCCTGACCGGCGACACCAAGGCCGCGCAGGGTTCGGCGCTGGCCGCCTTGCGCAAGGACCCGCAGCAGATCATCAGTCAGTATGGTTACGAAGCGGGTCCGCCCGAGACCCTGCTGGTGGATTTCGATCCGGCGACCACCGACCGCGCCTTGCGTCAGGCCGGCTTGCCCATCTGGGGCAGCAATCGCCCGTCGATTCTGGGCTGGTGGCTGAATGACTCGGTCGAAGGCTCCAATCTGGTCGGCGACGGTCAGGCGGCTGCCGAGCCTTTGCGCCGCGCCGCGCAGCACCGTGGTCTGCCGTTGCGTCTTCCCCTGGCGGACCTGAGCGAGCAGGGCATCGGCACCGCCAAGACCCTTGAAGGCATTGATGCCGCACCGCTCAAGCAAGCCTCGGAACGTTATGGTGCCGACGCGATTCTGGCGGTTCATGCCAAAGAGGACGCCGGGCAATGGCAAGCCAAGTGGAATCTGTGGCTGGGCGAGCAGCGTGAACAGGGCACTGCCACCGGTGCCACGTCCGACGCCCTGGCTGACGCGGTACTGCTGTCGGTGAGTCAGCGTCTTGCCCCGCGTTTTGTGGCTAAACCGGGTGCGTCAACCGGGCTGCTGATGCAGGTTCAGGGCATGAACCTTGAGCGTTATGCGCAACTGTTGCAGTTGCTCGATCCGTTCGGCGTGCGTGTGACGCTGGTCGAAGGTGATCGTGTGACATTCGAAGTCAACGGCAGCGCCGATCAGCTTCGTTCGCAGATGTCACTGGCTAAACTTCAGGAAGTACCGGCGAGCGAGGCAGCAGCGGCTGTGCCGCCTGCACCTGCGGCACCGGTCGATGCGTCGGCGCCTGTCGCTGCGCCAGCGCCGATGATCGTCCCGGCGTCCGCGCCACAACTGTATTTCCGCTGGTAATGCGGCAAGCGCAATTTTCCCTTGGGTTGAGAGACATTGATGACTGATACGCGACGTTGGTTCTGGATTGGCGGGCTGGCCCTGCTGGTCGCATTCGTGGTGTTGCTGCACACGATCCTCACCCCGTTTCTGGTGGCGCTGCTGCTGGCGTACATGGGCGATCCACTGGTGGATCGTCTGGAACGGGCAGGCCTGTCTCGTACGTTGAGCGTCGTGGCGGTATTCGGCCTGTTTACACTGGTGCTGATGGCATTGCTGCTGGTGCTGGTGCCGATGCTCGCCAAGCAGTTGTATCGCCTGTATGAGCTGGCCCCGCAGATGCTCGACTGGTTGCAGCATTCGGCGCTGCCGTGGGTGCAGACCAAGTTCGGGCTGTCCGATGGCTTCTGGAAGTTCGACAAGATCAAGGCCGCGCTGTCCGAGCACATGGGGCAGGCGGGCGATATCGTCTCCATCGTGCTGTCCCAGGCCACGGCATCGAGCCTGGCTCTGATCGGCTGGCTGACCAATCTGGTGCTGATCCCGGTGGTGTGCTTCTACCTGCTGCGTGACTGGGACGTGATGGTGGGCAAGATTCGCGGCCTGCTGCCGCGCCAGCGCGAAGGGCAGATCGTCAAGCTGGCTGGTGAGTGTCATGAAGTGCTGGGTGCGTTCATTCGCGGACAGTTGCTGGTCATGGTCGGCCTCGGAGTGATCTACGCAAGCGGCCTGATGCTGGTCGGCCTGGAACTGGGGCTGTTGATCGGCGTGATCGCGGGTCTGGCGGCCATCGTGCCTTATATGGGCTTCGTGATCGGGATCGGTTCGGCGCTGGTGGCGGGGCTGTTCCAGTTCGGCGGCGACCTGTACCCGATGATGGGCATCGTCGCGGTGTTCATGATTGGTCAGGCGCTGGAAGGCATGGTGCTCACGCCTTTGCTGGTGGGAGACCGTATCGGACTGCACCCGGTGGCGGTGATCTTCGCGATCCTTGCCGGCGGCGAGCTGTTCGGCTTCACCGGCATTCTGCTGGCCTTGCCGGTGGCAGCGGTGATCATGGTGCTGGTCCGCCATGCCCATGACGTGTACAAGGATTCACAGATCTACGCCGGGGCCGAAGACCCTGATCTGTAAGCCGTTCCAGCCGCTGATCAAGCGACCCTTTCACGGACGCAGGCCAGGTCCGTGAAGGGGGCGCAGATGCCTGAAACACCTCATCGCTTTACACAGCCTGACGCAACCCTTTGATTTTGCTTGGGGTCTGTCGCATTGTGCGACCAGCGTCACGGGTATAAACTTTGCGCACTTTACACAGAGGCCCTTGGCGGTTCGCATGAACCGTTCGTCAGCATGAAACCGATTCAGCTGCCCCTGAGTGTGCGTCTGCGTGATGACGCCACTTTCGTCAATTATTATCCAGGCGCCAATGCCGCTGCACTCGGCTATGTCGAGCGGCTGTGCGAAGCCGACGCCGGGTGGACGGAAAGCCTCATTTATCTGTGGGGCAAGGACGGGGTAGGGCGTACGCATCTGTTGCAGGCGGCCTGCCTGCGCTTCGAGCAAATGGGTGAACCTGCGGTCTATCTGCCGCTGGCCGAAGTCATTGATGAAGGGATCGAGCTGTTCGACCATCTCGAACAATACGAACTGGTGTGTCTGGACGACTTGCAGGCCGTGGTCGGCAAGCCGGACTGGGAAGAGGCCCTTTTTCACCTGTTCAACCGCCTGCGTGACAGTGGACGGCGTCTGCTGATTGCGGCGTCCAAGTCGCCTCGCGAACTGCCGGTCAAGCTGCCGGACCTCAAGTCCCGCCTGACCATGGCGCTGGTGTTCCAGATGCGCGGCCTGTCCGATGAGGACAAGCTGCGCGCTCTGCAACTGCGTGCTTCGCGACGCGGCCTGCACCTGACGGACGAAGTCGGGCATTTCATCCTCACCCGCGGCACCCGCAGCATGAGTGCGCTGTTCGAATTGCTGGAGCGCCTCGATCAGGCCTCGCTGCAGGAGAAGCGCAAGCTGACCATTCCTTTCCTTAAAGAGACGCTGGGGTGGTAGACGACGCACTGGTCATGCAAACGGCGGCGGCACTGCGTCACGCCAGGCGAATTCTGATCATTACCGGTGCCGGACTGTCCGCCGACTCGGGCTTGCCGACTTACCGAGGCATAGGCGGACTCTATAACGGTCGAACCGATGACGGTCTGCCCATCGAAGTGGCATTGTCCGGTCCCATGCTGCGGCGTGATCCCGAGCTGTGCTGGAAATACATCGCTCAACTGGGCAAGGCCTGCCTGGGCGGGCAACCCAATTCTGCTCATTACGCCATTGCCCAGTTGCAGCGCATCAAGCCTGAGTGCTGGGTGTTGACCCAAAATGTCGATGGTTATCATAGGGCTGCAGGCAGCCCGCCTGAGCGTCTGATCGAGATTCATGGCCAGATGGCTCCGCTGTTCTGTCAGTCCTGTGGCGCAGAAGATCCGCAACTGAGCGAGCACCTGCAACGGCCGTTGCCACCTTTATGCTCAATGTGTAGTGGCGTTTTGCGACCGTCCGTCGTTCTTTTTCAGGAAATGCTCCCGGAACAGGCCCTGGAAACACTGTATGAACAACTGGCTATAGGCTATGACGCGGTGCTGACCATTGGCACTACGGCAAGCTTCCCCTATATCCACGAACCGGTAATCAGGACCAGAGTTTCCGGGGGGTTTACCGCTGAAATCAATCCTGAAGCAACCGATCACAGCGCGCAAATGGACGTATTTTTGAGGTGCCGGGCGGCACATGTCATGGAAAAACTCATAAGTCACATTTAGTTCGATTGAATTTGCAAATGACTTGGATAGCGGGCATAGTCTCGCCTTCTTAACAGTTCAGCCACGGTCGTGCCCATGCAAGTTGTTCGCTTCGCACCCCTCGTGCCCCTCGCACTCGTTACATTCCTGTTCGGTTGCTCGGCCAATATGCCGGTTTCTCAGCAAGAACAGGCTCAGCAAGCGCCTCGTTATCAGAACACTGTCACGGCCCAGTCCGCAGCTCGTCGCGCCGACGCCGCTGCCCTGCAGGACGAGATGGCTACAGAAGACGAACTGGCCCAGTTTGCTGACAACCAGTCCTACAAACTGCCGGTTCTGGCCGACAGTATCCTTGAACGTGGCAAGGCTCTGATCGGTACGCGTTACCAGTTCGGCGGCACTTCGACACGTTCGGGCTTCGATTGCAGCGGCTTCATCGGTTTCCTGTTTCGCGAAGAGGCCGGCATGAACCTGCCACGCTCGACTCGCGAAATGATCAACGTCGACGCACCTCTGGTGTCGCGCAACAATCTCAAGCCGGGTGATCTGCTGTTCTTCAGCACACGTGGCCGCGGTCGTGTCAGCCATGCAGCAATCTATGCCGGTAACGATCAGTTCATCCACTCCAGCAGCCGCCGCAGCGGTGGCGTGCGCATCGACAGCCTCGATGACGCGTACTGGAGCAAGACCTTCATCGAAGCCAAGCGTCCTCTGGCAATGGCACCCGGTGCCGTTGCAGTGAAGGCGCCCGGAGTTGCCGAGCAGACAACGGCGATGACATCGACTACAGTCAAGCCCGCAGTAAAACGCCATAAGTAAACGAAATATGGAAAACGCAGACAGGCCGATGGCCTGTTTTCGTTTTTGAGCTTCTCGGCAGCGTAAGCCGCATCCGGATCAGGTTGTTGTGGTTATGTCGATTGCTTTGCGCCTGATGGTCATCTCTGTTGTTGCGTTGCTTGGCGCCTGCGCCAGCGCACCGCCGCCTCCCCAGCCCCGGGTCGTTCAGCGTCCGGTGGTGACTGCTCCTCCCCAGATTCTTTCCCAGGCTGCCGAAGATGTGCTGTTTCGCGCATTGGGACTGGTCGGCACGCCTTATCGTTGGGGTGGCAACACCCCGGATTCGGGTTTCGATTGCAGTGGCCTGATCGGCTATGTGTACCGTGATGCTGCGGGGATATCCCTGCCACGCTCCACGCGTGACATGGTGGTGATGGGCGCGCCGAACGTGCGCCGTGAACAGCTGCAATCAGGGGATCTGGTTTTCTTCGCCACCTCGGGTGGCTCGCAGGTTTCCCATGCCGGGATCTACGTTGGCGAAGGCCGCTTCGTGCATGCGCCGGCCACCGGTGGCACGGTCAAGCTGGACAGCCTCGACAAGCCGTATTGGCAGAAGGCCTACCTCAACGCCAAACGCGTGATTCAGCCGTCGAGCCTGGCACAGAATCGTCCCTGATTACCGCCGTTTCGAGGGCGCAAGCGCCTGCCGATGTCTGGCAGTTGGCAGGGGAATGCGGGAGGCGGCTTGCCGGCGATCCGGTTTCCTGGCCAGCGTCTCAGCGCCTGAAACAGCCCTGTCGCCGGCAACCGCCTCCCATAAAACTTACGCCCTGAGGCGGCTTGTATCTACTGGGCCGCCTTTATCGACGTCACCCGCCAGATCTTATTGCCCACATCATCCGCCACCAGCAACCCGCCGCGATGGTCATTGACTACTCCTACCGGGCGGCCCATGGCTTTTTCGTCTTTGTTGAGGAAACCGGTCAGCACATCAACCGGTGCGCCGTTGGGTTTGCCGCCGCTGAAGGGCACGAACACGACCTTGTAGCCGCTGTGCGGTTTGCGGTTCCAGGAGCCATGCTGGCCGATGAACAGACCTTCGTTGAACGGTGCTGCCAGTGTCTTGCCGTCAGCGAAGACCAGCCCCAGTGAAGCCGTGTGCGGGCCGACCGCGTAATCCGGGGAGATGGCCTTGGCGACCAGGGCCGGGTTCTGCGGTTTGACGCGCTCGTCCACGCGCTGGCCGTAGTAACTGTAAGGCCAGCCGTAAAAACCGCCGTCCTGCACCGAGGTCACGTAGTCGGGCACCAGATCGCTGCCGATCTCGTCACGCTCGTTGACGGCGGTCCACAGCTTGCCAGTGGCAGGTTCCCAGTCCATGCCATTGGGGTTGCGAAGGCCCGAGGCGAAGATGCGGTGGTTGCCGGTGGCAGGGTCCACTTCCCAGATCGCTGCACGGCCTTCTTCCTTGTCCATGCCGTTCTCGGCCACGTTGCTGTTGGAGCCGACGGTTACGTACAGCTTGCTGCCGTCCTTGCTGGCAATGACGTTCTTGGTCCAGTGGTGGTTGAGCGTGCCGCCCGGCAAATCGACCACTTTGGTCGGCTGCGCGCTGATCGAAGTCTGGCCGCTTTCGTAGGGGAAGCTGATCAGCCGGTCGGTGTCGGCCACGTACAGCTTGTTGCCCACCAGCGTCATGCCGAACGGCGAATTGAGGTTCTGCAGGAAGACACTGCGGGTTTCGGCCACGCCGTCGTTGTCGGTGTCGCGCAGCAGGGTAATGCGGTTGGCGCTCGGTACGCCTGCACCGGCGCGGCCCATGACCTTTTCCATGACCCAGCCGCGGATGCCTTTTCCGTCGTCCGGCTTGGCCGGTGAGTTGGTTTCGGCAACCAGCACGTCGCCATTGGGCAGCACATACAGCCAGCGCGGGTGATCCAGATCTTCAGCGAAGGCGCCGACCTGGGTGCCTGGCGCAGCCACCGGTTTGGCGTCTTTTTCCCAGCCGATGGCCGGAGCGATGTTGACCGTCGGAATCAGTGTCTTATTGGGCTCCGGCAGTGTGGGAGAAGGCCCTGTTCCATCCGAGACCTGCAAGGTCGAAGACTCGCCGCACGCCGCAAGGCCGCCTGCGAGCAGAAGCAGTACGGCGTACTGTGGTCTGATTTTGAACATCGTGAATCTCCATCGAAAAAGGCTGGGTCCAGTAAGGGATAGAGACACCCTGATGGCCGAGGTTCAATTGCGTGTCGCCCTCCGGCGCTGCCGTGCAGCTGAATGGCCTTTATGCCCTTGGGACTGCGGTGTCGATTGACGCTCCACCCCCAACCCTCTACCCTTCGCGGTTTGTTTCAGGTGCTCTGCAATCCTCCCGATTGGCAGGGTGAAACAGGGAAGCCGGTGAGGGTCTGACGATCCGATTCCGGCGCTGCCCCCGCAACGGTAAATGAGTCAAGGCTGTGCATGATGCCACTGCGTTTCGACGCGGGAAGGCGCACTGTCAGGATGACCCGCTCATGAGCCCGGAGACCGGCCTGAAATACTCAATGGCATCACGGAGGGTGATGCTCTGTGCAGGGCGTTGCCGTGCTGTTCAGTGCTGTCCTTCCGTCTGCTTTCGCGACCCCCCCAGCGGAGAGCCGAGATGAACGAATCCCCCGAACGCGACGAACGCCATCTGGCGCGCATGCAGCGCAAGAAAGCCGTGATGGACGAGCGTATCGCCAGCTCACCCAATGAATGCGGTCTGTTGCTGGTGTTGTCCGGCAACGGCAAGGGCAAAAGCAGCTCGGCGTTCGGCATGCTCGCGCGCGCCATGGGCCATGGCATGCAGTGCGGTGTGGTGCAGTTCATCAAGGGGCGCAACAGCACAGGCGAGGAAATGTTTTTCCGCCGTTTCCCCGAGCAGGTGCGCTATCACGTGATGGGCGAGGGCTTCACCTGGGAAACCCAGGATCGCCAGCGCGATATCGCGGCCGCCGAAGCCGCCTGGGCCGTGAGTCTCGAAATGCTGCGCGACCCGGCCATCGGTCTGGTCGTGCTCGACGAGCTGAACATTGCCCTCAAGCACGGCTATCTGGATCTTGAGCAGGTATTGACCGACCTGCAGGCCCGTCCACCGATGCAGCATGTGGTGGTAACCGGCCGTGGTGCCAAACCCGAATTGATCGACCTGGCGGATACCGTTTCGGATATCGGCGTCGTCAAACATGCATTTCAGTCCGGCATTCGGGCGCAGAAAGGTATAGAACTGTGAGCCTTTCAGTTGTGAGCATTCGGTCATGAGAACCCCCAGGGATTGTCCGGCAGTACTGATCGCTGCACCCGCGTCTGGTCAGGGCAAGACCACGGTCACGGCGGCGCTGGCACGCCTGCACCGCAATCAGGGGCGCAAGGTGCGCGTATTCAAGTGTGGTCCGGACTTTCTTGATCCGATGATTCTGGAGCGCGCGAGCGGGGCACCGGTGTTTCAACTGGACCTGTGGATGGTCGGTGCCGACGAAAGCCGTCGCCTGTTGTGGGAGGCGGCCGGAGAGGCGGACCTGATCCTGATCGAAGGCGTGATGGGCCTGTTCGACGGTACGCCGTCCAGCGCTGATCTGGCGCGCCATTTCGGTGTGCCGGTGCTCGGCGTGATCGATGGCACGGCCATGGCACAGACCTTTGGTGCTCTGGCGCTGGGGCTGGCGCGCTATCAGCCTGATCTGCCGTTTGCCGGCGTGCTGGCCAACCGCGTGGGTACGGTACGTCATGCGCAGTTGCTGGAAAACAGCCTGACCGAAGGCTTGCGCTGGTACGGTGCGCTGTCCCGTGAAACCGGCTTCGAGCTGCCCAGTCGCCATCTGGGGCTGGTCCAGGCCGACGAACTCAACGACCTTGATCTGCGCCTGGACATGGCTGCCGCAGCGTTGGCCAGCACCTGCGAGGTAGCCTTGCCTCCAGCGGTAACATTCACGGCGCCAGAACCTGTTCATGTCGAGCGCTGGCTGGAGGGCGTGCGCATTGCGGTGGCCCGCGATGGAGCCTTTGCGTTCACCTACGGCGCAAGCCTCGACCTGCTGCGCACCATGGGCGCCGAACTGACCTTCTTCTCGCCGATCCGCGACAGCCATTTGCCGGAGGCTGACAGCCTGTACTTGCCCGGCGGCTATCCGGAGCTGCATCACGTCGAACTGTCCGCCAACACCACGATGCTGGCCGACATCCGCGCGCACCATGCGGCCGGGAAACCCACGCTGGCCGAATGTGGCGGCATGTTGTATCTGCTGCAAGCCCTGACCGATGTCGAAGGCGTGCGTGCCGAGCTGGTTGGCCTGCTGACGGGCGAGGCGGCCATGCAGAAGCGTTTGGCAGCGCTGGCCCTGCAAGCAGTCGAGATGCCGGAAGGGGAGTTGCGCGGCCACACCTATCACCACTCGCTGACCACGACTGAATTGCAGCCGATTGCCCGAGGCATCAGCCCCAACGGCGGGCGCGGTGCCGAAGCGGTTTATCGCGAGGGTCGCCTGACCGCTTCCTACATTCACTTCTATTTCCCGTCCTGTCCCCAGGCGATTGCGGCCCTGTTCAAGCCATGACCGAGCACGCGTTCAATGATGAAGAGCGGGCAGCGGTGTACCGCGCTATTGCCGAGCGTCGCGACATGCGGCACTTCGTCGGTGGCAGCGTGGCGCCCGAACTGCTCGCCCGTTTGCTGGAGGCTGCACACCAGGCACCCAGCGTCGGACTGATGCAGCCCTGGCGGTTCATCCGGATCAGCGACCCGGCACTGCGCGGCAGGATGCAGGCGCAGGTCGAAGAAGAGCGGGTCCGCACGGCCGAGGCACTGGGCGAGCGCACCGAAGCGTTCATGAAGCTCAAGGTCGAAGGCATCAATGACTGCGCCGAGGTGTTGGTTGCCGCGCTGATGGAAGGTCGCGAGCAGCACATCTTTGGTCGTCGCACCTTGCCGGAAATGGACATGGCGTCGTTGTCTTGCGCGATCCAGAACCTGTGGCTGGCCGCACGCGCCGAAGGGCTGGGCATGGGCTGGGTGTCGCTGTTCGACCCTGATGCATTGGCCGATCTGCTGAACATGCCCGAAGGGGCCAAGCCGCTGGCGATTCTCTGTCTGGGCCCGGTAAAGGAATTTTATCCCGCACCGATGCTGGTGCTGGAAGGCTGGGCGCAGGCGCGTCCGCTGAGTGAGCTGTTGTATGAGAATCAATGGGGAGTGAGTCAATGAGTGTGGCGCTGTTGAGCGTGGCCGGGGTTGCGCTGGACGCGCTGCTGGGCGAGCCGAAACGCTCTCATCCACTGGTGGCGTTCGGACGCTTTGCCAATCGTCTGGAACAGCGCTTCAACAGCGGCGGTCGCGGCTGGCGCAGCCATGGCGTCACCGCCTGGTTCGTGGCGGTGATTCCGCTGACGCTGTTGGCCACGCTGCTGAGCTGGGCGCCGTTCGTAGGCTGGCTGGTGGAGATTCTGGCGCTGTATTGCGCGCTGGGCATGCGCAGCCTCGGTGAGCATGTGCAGCCGGTGGCTCAGGCATTGCGCAGCGATGATCTGGAAGAGGCGCGCCGTCGGGTCGGCTATCTGGTCAGCCGCCAGACCAGCGAACTGGATGCCACTGAAGTCGCCCGCGCGGCCACCGAGTCGGTGCTGGAAAACGGCAGTGATGCGGTGTTTGCTGCGCTGTTCTGGTTTGTGGTGGCCGGTGTTCCGGGCGTGGTGCTCTATCGACTGAGCAATACGCTGGACGCCATGTGGGGCTACCGCAACGAACGTTTCGAGCGATTCGGCTGGGCGGCGGCAAAGATCGACGACCTGCTCAACTACATTCCGGCGCGTCTGGTGGCGTTGACCTACGCGCTGCTGGGCAAAACCCGGCTGGCACTACGCTGTTGGCGCACTCAGGGACCGACCTGGGACAGTCCCAACGCAGGTCCGGTGATGGCGGCCGGTGCTGGCGCATTGGGCGTCGAACTCGGTGGCGCGGCGATTTATCACGGCGAGTTGCACCAGCGTCCGCAACTGGGCGAGGGCGTTCCGGCCGATGCCGACGCTATCGACCGTGGCTGGGAGCTGGTGCAGCGCGGCGTGTGGCTGTGGTTGCTGGTGCTGTGCATCGGGACGGAATTCTATGCTTGAGCACGGCGGCCGACTGCGTGCAGCGGCGCAGCATTACGGCATCAATCAGGCCGACTGGCTGGACCTGTCTACCGGTATCGCGCCGTGGTCCGCGCCGGTACCGGACATTCCTTTGCGTGCATGGGCGCGCCTGCCCGAGAACGATGACGGTCTCGAGACTGCCGCCTGCGCTTATTACGGCGTGTCACAGGTGTTGCCGGTAGCGGGGTCGCAGGCGGCGATTCAGGCGTTGCCGCGGGTGCGCAGCGCCGGTCGGGTGGGTGTACTGTCGCCGTGCTATGCCGAACATGCCCATGCCTGGCGCAAGCATGGTTATGTGGTGCGCGAAGTCGGCGAGCACGAAGTGGATTACTTTCTCGACAGCCTTGATGTGCTGGTGGTGGTCAACCCCAATAACCCGACCGGTTTGCACCTGAGCGCCGAGCGCCTGCTGGGATGGCATGCGCGGCTGGCAGAGCGGGGCGGCTGGCTGGTGGTGGACGAAGCCTTCATGGATAACACGCCTGAGCTGAGTCTGGCAGCCGAGACCTGGCGCATCGGACTGGTCGTGCTGCGTTCGTTCGGCAAGTTTTTCGGGTTGGCCGGCGTCAGGCTTGGCTTCGTGCTGGCCGAACCCACACTGCTCAGGCTGCTGGCGCAGGAAATCGGCCCGTGGTCGGTCAGCGGCCCGACGCGGATGCTGGGGCAGGCGTGTCTGAATGACCGCGAATGGCAGGTGCAGCAGCGCTTGCGCAGCGATCAGGCGCGTGACCGTCTGGTGGCCCTGCTTGAGCTGTACGGACTCGCACCACATGGCGGCTGTGCCTTGTTTCAGTGGCTGGTCACGCCTGAAGCCCAGGCCATTCATGAGTTCTGTGCCCGACGCGGGGTGTTGCTGCGCTTGTTCGAAGGCCTGACCCCTGAAGTCTCCAGCCTGCGTTTCGGGCTGCCCTGCGACGAAGCCGACTGGCGGCGTCTGCACACTGTTCTGTTCGAATACCGCAAGGAATCCTGATGGCCACGCTGATGGTACAAGGCACCACGTCCGACGCCGGCAAAAGCACGCTGGTGACCGCGCTGTGCCGCTGGTTGACGCGACAGGGTGTCAAGGTCGTGCCGTTCAAACCGCAGAACATGGCGCTCAACAGCGCCGTGACCGCCGACGGCGGCGAGATTGGTCGTGCACAGGCGGTGCAGGCGCAGGCCTGCTACCTGCAACCGCACACCGACATGAATCCGGTGCTCCTCAAGCCCAACAGCGACACCGGCGCACAGGTCATCATCCATGGCCGTGCGGTCACCACCATGAATGCGGTGGCGTATCACGGCTATAAAGAGATCGCCATGCGCGCGGTGCTGGAGTCCCATGAGCGGCTGGGGCACAGCTATCCGGTGATCATGGTCGAAGGCGCCGGTTCGCCTGCCGAGATCAACCTGCGTGCCAACGACATTGCCAACATGGGCTTCGCCGAAGCCGTCGATTGTCCGGTGCTGCTGATCGCCGACATCAACCGTGGCGGCGTTTTCGCGCATCTGGTCGGCACCCTGGAGCTGCTGTCGCCCAGCGAGCAGGCGCGGGTCAAAGGCTTCATCATCAACCGTTTTCGCGGTGACATCGCCTTGCTGCAGCCGGGCCTGGACTGGCTGGAAGCGCGCACCGGCAAGCCGGTGGTGGGCGTGCTGCCGTACGTGATGGACTTGCATCTGGAAGCTGAAGACGGTCTGGATCAGCGTCAGACCGACAAGGTCGAGCAGGTGCTGAATGTGGTGGTGCCGGTGTTGCCGCGCATCAGCAATCACACCGACTTCGACCCGCTGCGCCTGCATCCTCAGGTCAATCTGCAATTCGTCGGGCCCGGTCAGGCGATACCGCCTGCCGATTTGATCATTCTGCCTGGCTCGAAAAGTGTGCGCAGTGACCTGACATACCTGCGTGCCAATGGCTGGGAAGACGCCATCCGCAAGCACCTGCGCTACGGCGGCAAGCTGATGGGAATCTGCGGCGGGTTGCAGATGCTCGGCGAGCAGATGCATGACCCGCTGGGTCTGGAAGGCGCGGCGGGTTCAAGCCCGGGTCTTGGTCTGTTGGCGATGAGCACCGTGCTGGAATCCGAGAAGCAACTGCGTAACGTGCGTGGCCGCCTGACGCTGGAAGACGCCGAGGTCAGCGGCTATGAGATCCATGCCGGTGTCACCACGGGGGCGGCGCTGGAACAGGCTGCCGTTCGGCTGGACGACGGCCGTTGCGATGGCGCGCAGAGCGCAGACGGGCAGATTCTCGGGACCTACCTGCACGGGCTGTTCGAGTCGCCTGCCGCGTGCAGCGCCTTGCTGCGCTGGGCCGGTCTTCGCGATGTGCAGGCGGTGGATTATCACGCCCTGCGCGAGCGTGACATCGAGCGTCTGGCGGATCTGGTAGAAAAGCACCTGGACGGCACCTTGCTGCGTCAACTGTGCGGGCTGGAGGCAAACTGAAATGCTGCAACTGATTTTGGGGGGCGCGCGCTCCGGCAAGAGTCGACTGGCTGAAAAGCTGGCGGCGGAATGCGGCCTCAACGTGACCTACATCGCCACCAGTCAACCGCTGGACGGCGAGATGAACCAGCGCGTCGCCAGCCATCGCGCCCGTCGCCCCGAGCAATGGGGATTGGTGGAAGAACCGGTCGAGCTGGCACGCGTGCTGCGAGACAATGCCGCGCCCGATCACTGTTTGCTGGTGGACTGCCTGACCCTGTGGTTGACCAACCTGCTGATGCTCGACAACCCTGAGCGTCTGGCGCAGGAGCGTGATGCGTTGCTCGACTGTGTGGCAGCGCTTGCGGGCGAAGTCATTTTCGTCAGTAACGAAACCGGACTTGGCGTTGTGCCCCTCGGCGAGCTGACCCGTCGCTATGTCGACGAAGCCGGCCTCCTGCATCAAGCCTTGGCCGAACGCTGTCAGCGCGTAGTGCTGACCGTGGCGGGCTTGCCCCTGACTTTGAAAGGAACTGCGCTATGAGTAACGCCTGGTGGCTCGAGCCCGCACAAGCCATCGACGCGTCGATGCGTGAAGCCGCGCTGGCCCGTCAGCAACAATTGACCAAACCGGCCGGCTCACTGGCGCAATTGGAGCGTCTGGCCGTGCAGCTTGCCGGTCTGCAGGGGCGTGAGCGTCCGGCGGCTGATCAGGTGTGGGTCGCGATTTTTGCCGGTGATCACGGCGTGGTCGCTGAAGGCGTTTCGGCTTATCCGCAGGCAGTGACCGGCCAGATGCTGCACAACTTCGTCAATGGCGGCGCAGCCATCAGCGTGTTGGCGCAGCAGCTTTCGGCGCAGCTGGATGTCGTGGATCTGGGCACGGTTCTGCCGGTGGACCTGCCGGGTGTGCGTCATTTACACCTGGGCGCAGGTACCGCCAATTTCGCCCAAGGGCCGGCCATGACGGCCGACCAGGGGCTGGCAGCGTTGCAGGCCGGGCGCGACAGCGTCTTGCGCGCCAAGGCGGCAGGGACCGAATTGTTCATCGGTGGCGAGATGGGCATCGGTAATACCACCGCTGCCAGTGCGGTTGCCTGTTCGATGCTGGAGTGTGCGGCTCAGTTGTTGGTCGGCCCAGGCACTGGCCTGAACGCCGAAGGCATCGAACACAAGACTCGGGTCATCGAGCGTGCCTTGAAGCTGCACGCCGAGGATGCAGGCGATCCGCTGCACAGCCTGTTCAGCCTCGGCGGTTTCGAGATTGCCGCGTTGGCGGGCGCTTATCTGGCCTGCGCGCAGGAAGGTATCGTGGCGCTGGTGGACGGTTTTATCTGCAGTGTGGCGGCATTGGTGGCGGTGCGCCTGAATCCGTCGTGCCGCAACTGGCTGTTGTTCGGCCATCGTGGCGCTGAAACGGGTCATCGTCATGTGCTGGAGATTCTCCAGGCCGAACCACTGCTCGACCTCGGTCTGCGACTGGGCGAGGGCAGCGGTGCTGCGTTGGCCGTCCCCTTGGTGCGCATGGCCTGTGCGCTGCACAACGGCATGTCGACCTTTGCCGAAGCCAGCGTGTCGGATCGCCCGGCATGACCCTGCGTCTGGACTTGCTGCGCCATGGTGAAACCGAACAGGGCGGCGGCCTGCGGGGCAGCATCGACGATGCGCTGACTGATCGGGGGTGGCAGCAGATGCGCTCGGCCGTCACTGAAGCCGGGCCTTGGGACCGAATCGTCAGCTCACCCTTGCAGCGCTGCGCGCGTTTCTCTGAAGAGCTGGCCGGCCGCCTGTCCCTGCCCATCGAGCTTGAGCCTGGACTGCAGGAACTGCATTTCGGTGACTGGGAGGGTCACAGTCCTGCACAACTGATGGAAACGGATGCCGAAGGTCTGGGGCTGTTCTGGAACGACCCTTACGCCTTCACACCGCCCAATGGCGAGCGTGTAATCGACTTTTCAACACGGGTGCTGAGTGCGGTGCAACGTCTGCATGACAGGTACACCGGCGAGCGGGTGCTGCTGGTCAGCCATGGTGGCGTGATGCGCCTTTTGCTGGCCCAGGCGCGTGGCTTGCCGCGTGAACAATTGCTGCAAGTGGTGGTGGGGCATGGCGCTCTGTTGTCGATTGATGTCGCCGCTCATGGCGTGTTGACGGAGGTCTGAGATGCTCCCGTTCTGGATTGCCCTGCAATTTCTCGGCAGCTTTCCGATCCGTTTGCCCGGCATGCCGAGGCCTGAAGAAACCGGCCGCTCGCTGTTGTTCTATCCACTGGTGGGCGTGCTGTTCGGCATCGTATTGATGAGCCTGAATGCATTGCTGGCCGGTGCACCCTTGATGCTGCACGCTGCCTTGCTTCTTTGTGCCTGGGTGCTGCTCAGTGGCGGATTGCATCTGGACGGCCTCGCAGACAGCGCCGATGCCTGGCTGGGTGGCTTTGGTGATCGCGAGCGAACACTGGCCATCATGAAAGATCCGCGCAGCGGGCCGATTGCCGTGGTCACGCTGGTGCTGGTGCTGCTGCTCAAATTCACCGCCATTCTGGCGCTGATCGAAAATCATCACAGCATCGCATTGCTGTCGGCACCGCTGATTGGGCGCAGTGCCATACTGGGTCTGTTTCTCAGCACGCCCTATGTGCGTGCCGGTGGTCTGGGGCAAGCGCTGGCCGACCATTTGCCGCGTGGCGCTGCACGTCAGGTGCTGCTGGTCAGCGGCGCGGCCTGTGTGCTGCTTGCGGGCTGGTCGGGGCTGGCTGCTGTGGTGGCTTCGATCGCCTGTTTTCTGTGGTTGCGTCAGGTGATGATCCGACGTCTGGGCGGTACTACCGGTGATACGGCGGGCGCGCTGCTGGAACTGCTCGAAGTGGTGGTACTGCTGGCGATGGTGCTGTTCTGAGCATCCGCTGATATCCGATTGACAGGCTCTTGCACCAAGGCGTAATTTCGCCGTTATCGATTTACGGGTATATCCACGCATTTCCGTTCAGGGAGCATGAGAACAATGACATCAGTCTGGCGTACCAGTGGCTGGATACTGCTTGGGAGTGCGCTGATCCTCGCGCTTTCCTTGGGCACACGGCACGGTTTCGGTCTGTTTCTCGCGCCCATGAGCGCAGACTTCGGATGGGGTCGTGAGGTCTTCGCGTTCTCCATCGCCCTGCAAAATCTGATGTGGGGTCTGGCCCAGCCATTTGCCGGCGCGCTGGCCGATCGGTTCGGCGCGGCCAGGGTCGTGTTTGTCGGCGGTGTGCTGTATGCCGTCGGCCTGCTGTGCATGAGCATGGCGGATTCGCCGCTGAGTCTTTCGCTGAGCGCGGGCCTGCTGATCGGCATCGGTCTGTCCGGCACATCGTTTTCCGTGATCCTTGGCGTCGTCGGGCGGGCCTTGCCAGCCGAGAAACGCAGCATGGGCATGGGAATCGCCAGTGCTGCCGGTTCTTTCGGCCAGTTCGCGATGCTGCCCGGCACGCTGGGTCTGATCGGTTGGCTGGGCTGGTCCGGCGCTTTGATGGTGCTGGGTGTGATGGTGGCGCTGATCCTGCCGCTGGTGGGCATGCTCAAGGACAAGCCGACCGAATCCGTGGGCATTCAACAGACGCTGGGTGAAGCGTTGCGCGAGGCCTGTTCGCATTCGGGCTTCTGGCTGCTGGCGTTGGGTTTTTTCGTCTGTGGTTTTCAGGTGGTATTCATTGGTGTGCACCTGCCGGCCTATCTGGTCGACCAGCATTTGCCCGCCAAGGTCGGCACCACGGTGCTGGCGCTAATCGGCCTGTTCAACATCTTCGGTACTTACACGGCGGGCTGGCTGGGGGGGCGCATGTCCAAGCCGCGCCTGTTGACGACGCTGTATCTGCTGCGCGCCGTTGTGATCGTGCTGTTCCTGTGGATTCCGCTCAGCCAGACCACCGCTTACCTGTTTGGTGTCGCAATGGGCCTGTTGTGGCTGTCCACAGTGCCGCTGACCAACGGTACGGTCGCGACCCTCTTCGGGGTACGCAACCTGTCGATGCTCGGGGGTATCGTCTTCCTGTTCCACCAGTTGGGCGCGTTCCTCGGCGGCTGGCTGGGTGGGCTGGTGTATGACCATACCGGGAGCTATGACTTGATCTGGCAAGTGTCGATCCTGCTCAGCCTGTTGGCGGCGGCCCTCAACTGGCCGGTGCGTGAGCGTCCTGTGGCGCGGTTGCAGGCGCAGGCAGGTGTCGCGTGAGCCGGCACTGGCCTTTGCTGGCGGCGCTTGTATCTGGCGGCGCAGTGCTGGCGCTCGTCTGGTGGGGCTGGCAGCAGGTCGGGCTGGCCGCGTTGCAACTGGGCATGGGCGCTTGCTAGGCAGAAGGCGTCCGTTGCGGTAGCGTGTCGGCAGACAGCCACCGACTCCAGGGACGCCTTGATGAACACTCGCTTTGTATCGATTCCCTTCCTGCTGCTGGCCATGAGCGGCACTGCCATGGCCGCCGACTGCCCGGCACTGCTGCAAGGGGAACTGCCCAAGCTGCGCTCCAAGGAAAACATCGACCTGTGCCAGCGCTATGCAGGCAAGCCGATGGTGGTGGTCAACACGGCCAGCTTCTGCGGCTTCGCTCCCCAGTTCAAAGGGCTCGAAGAACTCAACCAGCGCTACAAGAGCCAGGGCCTTGAGGTGCTGGGTGTGCCTTCCAACGACTTCAAGCAAGAGGCTAAGGACGGTGAAGAAACCGCCAAGGTCTGCTACGTCAATTACGGCGTAACCTTCACCATGACCGAACCGCAGGCTGTGCGAGGCGATGACGCCACCCACCTGTTTAAGGTGCTGGCCGAACAGAGCAGCGCCCCGCGCTGGAACTTCTATAAGTACGTGGTGGATCGCCAGGGCAACGTGGTCGCCAATTTCTCGAGCATGACCAAGCCGGATGATCCTGATCTGATTGCGGCGATCGAGAAGGCGATTGCTTCGAAGCCTTGAGGTGGCCGGCATGAGGAGACGCTCTGCGTCGTTCGAGATCAGACGCAAAGCCTTTACCGAGCACAACAAAAAACCCGCCATCCCTGAGGATGTGCGGGCTTTTTTTTCAGCCGGTTCTTAGTCGTTTATCAGAAGCGATAGGTAACCGAGGTGCCGATGCCGTGCGCAGTGTTGCGGAAGTCCGCGCTGTACGAGCCTTTGGTGGCGCTGCTGTTGCGGATCTTGGCTTCGTCTTCACGCAGGTACGAGTACGCCACGTCGATGGTCAGATCGTCGGTCGGGCTCCAGCCAGCACCGAAGCTGACGATCTTGCGGTCGCCGGTCGGGATGCGTGGAGAGCGATTGACGTTGTTGGTCGGTGCCTGATCCACGGAGAAGCCAGTGCGCAGTGTCCACTCCTTGTTGACCTTGTAGGAAGCACCGATGGCGTGAGCCCAGGTGTCGTGCCAGTCCTGCTCTTCGGAGATGGTACCGATCGGGCCTGCAGAGCCACCCAGTTGTGGGGGAACGCCGTCGTTGTTGACGGTGATGTCGGACAGACGACTCCAGCGGGTCCAGGTGCTGCCTGCGTAGACAGTCCAGTTTTCATCGATCTGCTGGGTGATGGAGAAGTCCACCGACTCGGGCGTGGAGATGTCCAGCGAGGCGTCGTATTTCTGGCCGCCGAACGGACCGAAGCCGGAGCCTTCTACCTTGGTCTTGCCCTTGAGCTTGTAGTCCACCTTGGAGTGGTAGGTCAGACCCAGGCGCGTGGTGTCAGTGGCCTGTACCAGCACGCCGACATTGAAGCCCAGCGCGGTGTCGTCACCTTCGATCTTCACCTTGCCGTCGTTACGACCCGGCGTTGCGGCGTTGAGGGTGGAGGAGGTCAGCTCGCCGTCGATACGGTTGATCGTGGGGCCGAAACCGATGGATACCTTGTCATTGAAAGCGTAACTGACGGTCGGCTGGAGGGTCACGACCTGTACGTGACTCTTGTCGCCCCAGTAGCGGCCGGCGAAGCCGCTTTCGTAGTCGGTTACGAGGCCGAACGGGGCGTACATGCCCAGGCCGAATGCCCAGTGATCATCGATCGGCTTGACGTAGTAGCCCATGGGCACGCCCACGACAGGGACCATGTCGCCGTCGTTGCTGCCACCGAAGGTTCCACGGCCATTGTCGATGTCGGTCTTGGCAATCACGGCTGCCGCGCCCACGCTGATTTCTTCGCGCTTGAGACGGGACATGCCGGCAGGGTTGCCAAAAACGGTGCTTGCATCATCGGCAGACGAGGAGCGACCGGCAAAACCGGTGCCCATGCCGCTGACGCTTTGTTCGTTGAGTGCGAAGCCGGCAGCGAAGAGCTGAGAGGAAGCCAGACCGATAGCCAGACCCAGTGTTGTCCTGTTCATTACTTTTGTCATTGTTTTCATTATTAGAACTCCTTGTGATCACCGGGCGGAAATTACCAACATTTTCGACGGCGCGCTATAGCCTGAAGAGCCCGAGTTAGAGCTATTCTTGTAGGACAATCCATCTATCTTGCAGCGAACACTGCCGATCTTCGAATTCCGGTGTCGGCCTCATGCCGGCAAATACAAAGGTGCGACACTGGCATTCCAGCATGCGACGAAGTCTCTGAGCCGTCCCTGCGGCTGAAAAACAGTTCTCCAGATTCTGGCCATTGCCAATGGATCGTATTCGGCGGGCAGGACGGTGTTTCCGGCTTCGATCATCATCCAGGCGATGGCGGTCGAATAGCGCAGATTAACGGTCAGTTCCAGGTGCGGGCCGCTGAGGAACGCGTGCTGGCTGGCCAGGCCTCTGACTCTGCTGGCGAGGTCGGGGTCCAATGCCAGATAGTCATCCCAGAGTTGCCGGTGCCTGGGCTCCGGGATGCGGTAGAGACCATGCCCGCGGCGGCTGTCCAGGGCGGCACCGAGTGCTGACTGGCTGGCGGCAATGCCCAGCAGCAGGGATTCGGCACGGTGGCTTCGGCGATCCAGATACGTCAGGGTCGGGCGGATGACGTGACGGCATAAATCTATGGCTGCAATACCCATAATACTGTCGGCGCTCGGATGTGAGACTGATTGCCCCTGTTACATGGCGGAGGTAATGATGCGGGGGCTGCCCTGGGCGGCTTCAGGTCGCCCGAGTTGAAGTGTAGTGTCAAATTTGCAGCGTAAAGGTCTGTTTTTAAATTGTTTGCAGCCTTGCCATCAAAGAGATAGATCAGTTGGTGATTAGCCAGACGGAGCGGGCCGCCGGATGCCGGGCAATAAAAAACCCCGCCAGGTGAGGGCGGGGTTTGGGGCTTGCGGTGTTGTGTTCGTCTTTTAGGCGGTGAGGGCCTGACGGGTACGCTCGATCACGGCCTGCAGCGGTTCGGCGCTGGCGTATTGATCGGGGTACAGGCGCTCGCTATGGCGGGCGATGCCGTGCTCGTTGACGATGGTGAAGCTGAAGCAGCCTTTACGGGCCGCCATGATCAGGCAATTCATGGGCGCGAATGCGTTGGTCAGCGTATGAATGGCATGTTGGGTCTGGTTATGGTGAGTCATGTTAGGTGTTTCCTGAATCAACACGGAACAATACCGTGCATAAATAAAGATTCCAGTAAACGCGGGCCGGCAGTGATTGGTAAAGCCTGGCTGGGCGGAGAACCTGACTGGAACAAGACAGTCAATTGAAGCGCGCTTTATCGTATGGCGCTCTGGCTGGCTGGTAGGTACTTAGGAGGGCAGGCAACACAACAGGAGCAAAGGTTCGACGCTCCGGGTGAAGATCCTGATCAATTGCAGGCTGGTTGAAGCAGAACATGATAGCCGTGACTGCATTGTCGCCAAGGTATGGCTCACATGTGCGAAAGGGTCATGCCTGGAAACCATCGAGGTGGTCGATCCCTTGTAGCCAGCATTCTCTTTCCTTGGAAAGAGCTGAAACTGGGGGACTTGTCGACCGGAATTGATTTTCAGCTTGGTACTAACGGCGACCATGCTAATCAAGCCCGAAGCGAATTGCAAGGGTGCACAAAAAATAAACGGTTACCAAGGGCCCGAGATTCGATAGATCAGCACCGTGGCACAGGCGACCATCGAGCAGCCCAGCACGTAGGCTGCCATGGTGAGGCGTGTGGACGTGCGACTTTCGATGGCGCGCATGATATCGCCGACGTTGTTGATGCGGCCCGTGCTCAGGTCACTGCAGATGATCAGGGCAACGGCGATACCCGACAGCAGAATGGTGTAGGCGAAAACGGCGCCATCCGGCGGCGGCAAGACGATGCTGGCACCCACCGCCGTGATGCAGACAGCCATCAGCAGCACGAAGAACTTCACTACTTCTTTCATCGTGTCCCTTCAATAATCGAGGCATGAGCCGTGACGCGCTGTTCTCGGCGCTCGTTTGGACCACAGTGGACGCCTTTTGTCGCACCCAAGGATTTAGAGACGCGATCCGGCTCGCCCTCGGGTCGTCGGAGGGTGATGCAGCGTGTTGAGAAAATGCCCTGTGAGCCACGGTTTTATTGAGAAAACGTCGCAATCAGGTGGCTTCTGCAACGGATTTGAAACGCTTGAAAATACGGTCGTTTCAGAGTTGTGCACATTAGCGTCACAAGCTGCCACATCACTGTCACATGCATCGCTAAGGGTTTGATTTCTGATGGTGAATTATTAAGTCAATGAAAAACATCGTTTTTTTAAACTGGTGAAAAAATCGTCAGTTTGAGCGCAAGCCCCATTCTGCCTGCGTTTGAGAGAGTTAAAGGGGTGTTGTCCACTGAGTTATCCACAGCTTCTGTGGATTGTCCCGATCCGAAACGACACAGAATGGGGGTGTCGCTGACACCAAAAGCGAGTAGAATCTCGCCCCCCCTATTTGCCCGGCGCTGGTCTCGATGGCTGTCCGAGGCGCTGTCACTGCTGCCCGCTCCATCGTCATTGATGCACTCTCTATTTTTCTGAACGCTTTACGCATAATGCGGCTGGCACTCACTCGCCACGTACGGAGTCGTTATGGCATTTGACTTGAACAGCCTGTTGTTTGGCCTTGGCGCTGCAGCGTTGCCGTTGCTGGCGTGGGTCTGGCAGCTGCAACGCCGTCTCACACGTCGTGATGCCGATACCGCCTTGCTGGACGAGCGCCTGAGCATGGCGCAGATGGCTCTGGACGGCCTCAATGCGCAACTGGACGCCAGCCGTGACGAGATCAGCGATCTGAGTCAGGCCAACGCCGCCAAGCAGGCTGACCTTGCGGCCTTGCGTCGGGAAGTCGAGTTGTTGCGGCAGGAATCCGATAATGCCCGCGATGTTGCTCAGGGCCTGAACCAGGAGCGCGCCATCAAGGAAGCCGAGTTGCGTCGCCTGGATGCGCAATGCGCGGCGCTCGGTGCCGAATTGCGTGAGCAGCAGGACAGCCATCAGCAGCGGCTGACGGACCTTCAGGGTTCTCGTGACGAATTGCGTGCCCAATTCGCGGAACTGGCGGGCAAGATTTTCGATGAGCGCGAGCAGCGCTTCGCCGAAACCAGCCAGCACCAGTTGGGGCAATTGTTGACGCCCTTGAAAGAGCGTATTCAGTCGTTTGAAAAGCGCGTTGAAGAGAGCTATCAGAATGAAGCCCGTGAGCGATTCTCGCTGGCCAAGGAGCTGGAGCGCCTTCAACAGCTCAATCTGCGCCTGAGCGACGAGGCCACTAACCTGACGCGCGCACTCAAGGGGCAGAAGACTCAAGGGAACTGGGGGGAGTTGATCCTCGAGCGAGTGCTGGAACATGCAGGGCTCGAGAAAGGGCGCGAGTATCAGACCCAGGTCAGCCTCAAGGGGCCGGATGGCGAACGGTTTCAGCCTGACGTGCTGATCATGCTGCCGGGCGACAAGCAGGTGGTGGTGGACGCCAAGGTCAGTCTGACGGCTTATCAGCAATACGTTTCGGCAGATGACGAGGTCATCGGACAGGCCGCACTCAAGCAACACGTCCTGTCTCTGCGCAATCATGTCAAAGGTCTTTCGGGCAAGGATTACAAGCGCCTTGAAGGACTGCACAGTCTGGATTTCGTGTTGCTCTTCGTGCCGATCGAAGCCGCCTTTTCCGCCGCGCTGCAGGCCGAGCCGAACCTGTTTCAGGAAGCCTTCGACCGTAACATCGTGATTGTCAGCCCCACGACGCTGCTGGCCACGCTGCGGGTGATCGACAGCCTGTGGAAGCAGGAGCGCCAGAGTCAGAATGCCCGCGAGATCGCCGAACGTGCCGGCTGGCTGTACGACAAGTTCGTGCTGTTCATTCAGGATCTTGACGAGGTGGGCAATCGTCTTCAGCAATTGGACAAGGCCTATTCGGCCGCTCGTAACAAGCTGACGGAAGGGCGCGGGAATCTGGTCAGTCGCAGTGAACAGTTGAAGCTGTTGGGGGCGCGTGCCAGTAAAAGCCTGCCGCCCGATCTGCTTGAGCGGGCGATGACCGACGAAGAAGGTCTGGTCCGTTTGCCTGAATAAGAAAATGTCGGTGTCCGTCCGTCGCAAAGACTAGAAGGAATTTCCCGCAGCTGTCACATTGCCCATATCGGGAAAATTGTTTTCCGTAACGCTCGGCGAACCGAACGGATGCTTCTATGATCTCTATTGAGTGATCAGCACAGGTTGGTTGCCGTGTTTTCCCTGAAGGGGGCTTTATGAACAGCAAACTGCAAGAATGGCTCCATGATCTGGGTGTTGCGCTGGGTCTGATCGAACGACCAAAGCTGCAGCCCATTCCGGTTCGCACGAACGACACACGTCGCCGCCCGCGCCGATAAGCTGTACCGGCTCGTGCTGTCGCAAGGACAGCACAACAATGCCATTGCATCGGGGCGCGCCCGCGTCCCGACATGAAACCACGCTATCAATCAATGTCGCGAAGGGGTACGACGGCGTTTTTTCGTCTGGTTATCACCGTCCGGCGAAGACTCCTGCTGCATCAACAGAATCAGGTCTACCACCATGGGCAATGAAAGGTGCTCGGGTTTGTTCAGGGCGCGTTTGCGAATAAAGTCGGGAAATTCGAAATTGAACTCGCCGCCCAGTTGAGCGAACAGTTCGTCTACGTCTTCGTCATCCAGTCTCAGGTCCTTGAACGTGGCGTCGTCGCGAATCTCGGCCTTGTCCACGAGGATCACGCCCAGCGCATCCAGTACTCTCTGTTTGATCTCCTCGCGACTCATGACAACCCCTGATATTGATCGTTATGATCCAAGCAGGGGGACTTCATGTCACCAGCCCTGTGCATTGAGGCTAGCTCAAATCCCAAGCGCAGCCGCTGATAGCCCGGCGTAATGTTGACGAGTTGTTTAAACTGTCGCGTTGCGCGACAGACGGCATGCCCGGCCTGTCGTGTGGTCTGCCAGTCTTGTCAGCGAGTTGTACAAGTGATGCCCCGAAGCCGATGTGAACGTTGCCTGCGCCCTGATGCGCACTGCCTCTGCGCAATGATTCCGCACTTGGACAGTCGTACCCGCGTGCTCATCCTGCAGCACCCGGACGAAGCGAAGCACGCGCTGAACACGGCACGCCTCGCAGCGCTCGGGTTGAGCAATGCACAGCTCAGGATAGGCGAGGTGTTCGAAGACCTCGAAGCATTGCTCAGTCTGCCCGGTTATCAGCCTCGGCTGCTGTTTCCGGGCGATGCCGCGCAACGGTTGACAGCCGGACAGACCGAGACGCTGCCGACGCTGCTGGTGGTGCCTGACGGCACCTGGCGCAAGGCGCGCAAGTTGCTGCACCTCAATCCGTTGCTGGCTGCGCTGCCGCGTGTGACGCTTGGCGAAGTACCGGTTTCGCGCTACCGATTGCGCAAGGCGCCCGGACCGGATGCCCTGTCGACGCTGGAGGCGATTGTCCATGCCCTGCAGACACTGGAGGCGCCTGCGTCCTTCGAGGCGCTGCTCACACCGTTCGATGCCTTGATAGACGGGCAGATTCGGGCCATGGGCAACGAGACCTACCAGCGCAACCATGGGGGCGCCAGTCGTGAGTAAAACACTTTGTGTCGATAACGCTCCGCAGCTGTAACTGTCGCTTTGCGGATCAGCGCCTAGAATGAAGGCCTTGTCCTGCCTTGTTTCGGAACCTGTGATGCATATTTCTTCTGGCCGCTGGGTGTATGGCCTTTGCCTTGCGTTGTTGACCGCGCTGCTCTGGGGCATCTTGCCCGTCAAACTCAAACAGGTTCTGCAGGCGATGGACCCGGTCACCGTCACTTGGTTCAGGTTGCTGGTGTCTGGCTCTCTGCTGTTTGTCTGGCTGGCCTCGGTCAAGCGTCTGCCCAGCTTCAGGTTGCTCGGCCGCAAGGGCAAGGTGCTGGTCGTGCTGGCGGTATTGGGGCTGGTGGGCAACTACATGTTGTATCTGGTCGGGCTGCGCATGCTCAGCCCCGGTACGACGCAACTGCTGATTCAGATCGGCCCGATCCTATTGCTGATCAGCAGTATCTTTCTGTTCAAGGAACGCTTCAGCCTGGGGCAGGGCATTGGCCTGGCGATACTGCTGATCGGCTTCGGGCTGTTCTTCAATCAGCGTCTCGTCGAGCTGCTCACCTCGCTGGGCGACTATACCCTGGGCGTCCTCATCGTGATCATGGCGTCAGTGGTCTGGACCTTTTACGGGCTGAGCCAGAAACAACTGCTGACGGTGTGGAACTCGTTGCAGGTCATGATGGTGATCTACCTGTTCTGCGCGCTGCTGATCACGCCATGGGCGCATCCCGCCGAGGCGCTGCAACTGAGCCCATTGCAGGGCTGGCTGTTGCTGGCCTGCTGCCTTAATACACTGGTCGCCTACGGTGCCTTCGCCGAAGCGCTGGCACACTGGGAAGCCTCGCGGGTCAGTGCGACACTGGCCCTGACGCCCTTGATCACCCTTGCATCAGTGGCGATTGCCGCCTGGTTGTGGCCGACCTATGTTCAGGCCGAAGAGATCAACGCGCTGGGTTACGGCGGCGCGTTGCTGGTGGTCCTCGGGTCGGCGCTCACGGCGCTGGGGCCATCGCTGATTGAAGGATTGAAAGCGAGAAAGGCGAGGTTGGCTCAAGTTTGACCCGTTTCAGCGCTTGCCCAGCGCCACTGCCTGATGAAGCCATTGTTGCCGCTGTTCTTCGGTCGAGGTGCGCACCGGAGCGAACTCGGTCAGGCGTTGGGTCTTGATGCCGCAGAAGCCAAGAATGGTGCGGATCATCTGCCGGTGCGCTGGAGCGCCGTAGATCCAGTGGAAATAGCGGGGCGGGGTGTCCATGGTCACCAGCAGCTCCGCCGTCCGGCCCTTGAGCAATTCGTTTGAAGGATGCCTGCGTCCGTGGGCCTTGAAGGCAAAACCCGGCGTCAGCACCCGGTCGAAAAAGCCGGTCAACAGCGCAGGCAGGCCGCCCCACCAGACCGGATAAACGAACACCAGATGCTCGGCCCAGTGAATCTGCCGCTGGGCTTCAAGCAAGTCATGTTCCAGGGTCTGGCTCTGTTCATAGCCACTGTGCAGCACCGGATCGAAATCCAGCTCCCCGAGTTTCAACACCCGGACCACATGCCCTTCGCTGCGAGCGCCTTGTGTATAGGCTTCTGCGAGGGCATGGCACAAGCTGATGGTCTTGGGCGTGCCATAGACCATCAGAATGCGTTTGCCGCTGCCTTCCAGCGGCGTGGCGCCACTTCTGGCGTCAGCCATTGCTGCCTGCCTCGAGCATTTTTTCAGGACGTACCCAGGCGTCGAACTCCTCGTCCGTCAAATAGCCAAGCGCCAGTGCGGCTTCACGCAGGGTCAGCCCCTCGGTGTAGGCTTTCTTGGCGATCTGTGCGGATTTGTCATAGCCGATGTGCGGGTTCAAGGCGGTGACCAGCATCAGGCCGCGTTCGAGGTGTTCGGCCATCTTCTCGGCATCCGGCTCCATGCCGACAACGCAGTGTTCGTTGAAATTACTGCACCCGTCAGCCAGCAAACGGATCGATTGCAGAATATTGTGAATGATGACCGGCTTGTAAACGTTGAGTTGCAGGTGGCCCTGGCTGGCGGCAAAACCCACCGTCACGTCGTTGCCCATGACCTGGCAGGCCAGCATCGACAGCGCCTCGCACTGGGTCGGATTGACCTTGCCGGGCATGATCGAGCTGCCGGGTTCGTTGGCGGGCAATTTCACTTCGGCCAGGCCTGCGCGTGGTCCGGAGCCCAGAAGACGCAGGTCATTGGCAATTTTCATCAAGGTGCCAGCAAGAGTCTTCAGGGCACCGGAAAGTGAAGTGAGCGCTTCGTGACCCGCCAGCGCCGCAAATTTGTTGGGCGCGGTGACAAATGGCAGGCCCGACAACGCGGCCAGTTCAGCGGCCACGGCTTCGGCAAAGCCTTTCGGCGAGTTGAGACCCGTGCCTACGGCGGTGCCGCCCTGAGCCAATTCGTAGACTGCGGGGAGCGCGGCACGAATGGCTTTTTCCGAATAATCCAGTTGCGCCACGAAGCCGGACAGCTCCTGGCCGAAGGTGATCGGCGTGGCGTCCATCATGTGGGTGCGGCCGGTCTTGACCAGCTTCATATGCCGGGCCGCCTGTTCGGCGAGGCCTGCCGACAGCTCGGCAATGGCAGGCAGCAGCTTTTCTTTCACCGCTTGTGCTGCCGCGATGTGCATGGCTGTGGGGAAGCAGTCATTGGAGCTTTGCGAGCGGTTGACGTGGTCGTTCGGGTGGACCGGCGATTTGCCGCCGCGACCCTGACCCGCCAGCTCATTGGCGCGTCCGGCGATGACCTCGTTGACGTTCATGTTGCTCTGCGTGCCACTGCCGGTCTGCCAGACCACCAGCGGAAACTGGGCGTCGTGCTGACCGTCCAGCACTTCGTCGGCGGCCTGTTCGATAAGGCGGGCGATGTCGGCAGGCAGGTCACCGTTGCGGTTGTTCACGCGCGCAGCGGCTTTCTTGATCAGGGTGAGCGCATGCAATACCGGCAGCGGCATACGCTGATCGCCGATGGCGAAATTGATCAGTGAGCGTTGGGTCTGGGCTCCCCAATAAGCGTCTTCGGGGACTTCGGTCGGGCCGATGCTGTCGGTTTCTGTGCGGCTCACTGTGCTTACTCCTTTAAGTGCATTGCAGCGTTAGGTGTCCATATGCGGACAGGGTTCCCGATCATTGCTTTTTAACCGCTCGGCGAACCGGGGGTTGAGCCAAAAGCCTGTATAAGCGCAGAATGGTCGGCCCTGAGGTATTGCCTCGCCTGCTAGATAAGGAAACTCGATGACCCGTCTTCGTGCCATTTGTACCGCGGTAGTTCTGGTCTGCGCCAGTGGCCAGGTCCTCGCCGATACCGCCAGTCACAACGCGAGCGCCGAAACGTTCCTGAAACTTGCCAATGCCGATCGCCTGGGTGCTCCGGTGTACGCACAAGTACAGCAGATGTTTGCCCAGCGCTTCGCCGAAACCAAGGCGCCGGCCTCGAAAAAGGCGCTGCTGGAAACCTATCAGGCCAAGGCCAACACCGCGCTGGACCAGGCCATTGGCTGGAACAAGCTGAAGCCTGAAATGGTCAAGCTCTACACCGCCAACTTCACCGAAAGCGAGCTCAAGGACCTGGTTGCGTTCTACCAGTCCCCACTGGGCAAGAAAGTGATGACCAAAATGCCTGAGCTGGCCCAGCAATCTGCCCAACTGACTCAGGGCAAGCTGGAAAGCGCGGTGCCTGTCGTCAACAAGCTGCTCGCCGACATGACCGCCGAACTGGAACCTGCCAAGGCAGCCGCTCCAGCGCCGGCCAAGAAGCCTTAAGCGGATCCCGTCATGACCATGCAAACACGTATCGAGTCGGCGCTGGCGCTGCTGCAGCCGCATCATCTGCAAGTGCTGGACGAGAGCCACATGCACAGTCGTGGCGAGCAGACGCACTACAAGGCCATTCTGGTCAGCGACCAGTTCCAAGGTCTGAACTCGGTCAAGCGCCACCAGAAGGTGTACGCCACATTGGGTGCTCTTATGGGCGAGTTTCATGCCCTGGCGTTGCACACCTACACGCCTGAAGAATGGGCGAAGACTGGCGCAGCACCGGCATCGCCGACCTGCGCCGGCGGTCACTGAGCATTCAGAGACCCGGGCTGTCGGGTCGTTGATTCAAATCGGCGACCCGATGTGCCTGTCTATCCTCGGTTTTTGCTAGAATCCGCACCGCGCCGCATGGCCGGTGCGTTTTTTCGTTCGGATTTTTTTGTCCGGTAGGCCCTTTGCGAGGGTCGCCACCTGGAGAGATACATGACACAACAGTCGATCAGTCAGCCGATCGTCGTGGCTGCGCTATACAAATTCGTCACCCTCAGCGACTACGTCGCGTTCCGTGAGCCGCTGCTTCAGGCCATGGTCGATAACGGCATCAAGGGCACTCTGCTGATTGCCGATGAAGGCATCAACGGTACGGTGTCCGGCACCCGTGAGGGCATCGACGGTCTGCTGGCCTGGTTGCGCAGCGACCCGCGTCTGGTCGACATCGATCACAAGGAATCGTACTGCGAAGAGCAGCCGTTCTATCGCACCAAGGTCAAGCTCAAGAAAGAGATCGTGACGCTGGGTGTGGAAGGCGTCGATCCCAACAAGGCCGTGGGCACCTACGTCGAGCCCAGGGACTGGAATGATCTGATCGCCGATCCGGAGGTCTTGTTGATCGATACGCGCAACGACTACGAAGTGTCCATCGGCACCTTCGAAGGCGCAATCGACCCCAAGACCACGTCTTTCCGCGAGTTTCCCCACTACATCAAGGCGCATTTCGACCCGGCCGTGCACAAGAAGGTCGCGATGTTCTGCACTGGAGGCATTCGCTGCGAAAAGGCCTCCAGCTACATGCTGGGAGAAGGTTTCGAGGAGGTCTATCACCTCAAGGGCGGCATCCTGAAGTACCTGGAAGAAGTGCCGCAGGAAGAAAGCCAGTGGCGCGGTGACTGTTTTGTCTTCGACAACCGTGTCACCGTACGCCACGACCTGACCGAAGGTGACTACGACCAGTGCCATGCCTGTCGTACTCCGATCAGCGCCGAAGACCGTGCGAGCGAGCACTATTCGCCGGGTGTAAGCTGTCCGCATTGCTGGGACTCGCTGAGCGAGAAAACCCGCCGCAGTGCCATCGATCGTCAGAAGCAGATCGAGCTGGCCAAGGCGCGTAACCAGCCCCATCCGATCGGTCGCAATTACCGTCTGCCCGAGGCCTGAGCCATGTCCGCCCGCCTGATCTATGTCATGGACCCCATGTGTTCGTGGTGCTGGGGCTTTGCTCCGGTCGCTGATGCGCTGGTGCAGCAGGCCCGGACGGCAGGTGTGCCGCTGCATCTGGTCATGGGCGGGCTGCGTTCGGAGGCTTCGCCACTGGAAGCCTCCAAAAGACGCTACATCCTTGAGCACTGGCAGGCGGTCGAGCAGGCCACCGGTCAGCCGTTCCTGTACGAAGGCGCGTTGCCGGAAGGCTTTGTCTACGACACCACGCCCGCCTGTCGTGCGGTCACGGCGGCGCGGTCTCTGGAGCCTGAGCGCGCCTGGGAACTGGTCAAGCTGATCCAGCAGGCGTTTTATGGACAGGGCCGTGATGTAACGCTTCCTTCGGTTCTGGCCGAGCTTGCCGAACAGGCCGGCTTTTCCCGCCAGCAATTTGCCGACGCGTTCGACAGCGACGAGCAGCAGGCCGCCACGGCAGCCGACTTTGGCTGGTCGCAGGATCTGGGTATCGCCGGTTTTCCAACGCTGCTGGCCGAGCGTAACGGCCAACTGGCCCTGTTGACCAACGGTTATCAATCTCTGAGCGAACTGTCGCCGTTGCTCGGCCGATGGCTGGAGCGTGCGGCCAGTGCTTGATGATTCGACGGGTCATTCGCCGAAACCCGAAGGCTTGCGACATGATGCGTTGAGTTGGGCCGAGATTCGCCGGCTTGCCCTGCGTCACAAGAAGGCCCTGTGGATCGCCAACGGCGTTGCGATACTGGCAACCCTGTGCAGCGTGCCGATCCCGTTGCTGTTGCCCTTGCTGGTGGATGAAGTGTTGCTGGGGCGTGGCGACGCGGCGCTCAAGCTCATGGATCACCTGTTGCCCGACAGTTTGCAGAAGGCGGTCGGCTACATCGGGCTGATGCTGTTGCTGACATTGGTTCTACGCGTCGGGGCCTTGCTGTTCAACGTGCTGCAGGCGCGGCTGTTCGCCCGACTGGCCAAAGACATTGTCTACCGCATCCGGTTGCGCCTCATCGAGCGGCTCAAACGCATTTCCCTGCGTGAATACGAAAGTCTGGGCAGTGGCATGGTCACCACGCATCTGGTCACCGATCTCGACACGCTGGACAAGTTCGTTGGCGAGACCCTGAGTCGGCTTCTGGTGGCGACCCTGACCCTGGCGGGCACGGCGGGCATCCTGATGTGGATGCACTGGAAGCTGGCGCTGCTGATCATGCTGTTCAACCCGCTGGTGATCTTTGTCACGGTAAAACTCGGCAAGCGGGTCAAGCACCTGAAGAAGCTGGAAAACGACAGCACCTCGCGCTTCACTCAGGCCCTGACCGAAACCCTGGATGCGATTCAGGAAGTGCGTGCCGGCAATCGTCAGGGCTTTTTTCTCGGTAGGCTGGGCGTGAAAGCTCAGGAAGTGCGCGATTACGCCATCAACTCGCAATGGAAAAGCGATGCTTCCGGGCGTGCCAGCGGGTTGCTGTTTCAGTTCGGTATCGACATCTTTCGCGCCGCTGCCATGCTCACGGTGCTGTTCTCGGACCTGTCCATCGGCCAGATGCTCGCGGTGTTCAGTTACCTGTGGTTCATGATGACGCCTGTCGAGCAGTTGCTGAACCTGCAATACGCCTATTACGCGGCCGGTGGTGCGCTGACGCGAATCAATGAGCTCCTTGCTCGTGGCGACGAGCCTCAATACGTGGGCAGCGTCGATCCGTTCGAAGGGCAGGAGACCGTGGGTATCGAGGTGCGTGGCGTCAGCTTCGGTTACGGCGAGGATCTGGTGCTGGACCAGTTGAATCTGACCATCGCACCGGGCGAAAAAGTGGCAATTGTGGGCGCCAGTGGCGGCGGCAAAAGTACGCTGGTGCAACTCTTGCTGGGTTTGTATGCCGTGCAGAGCGGCTCGATCCGCTTTGGCGGCGCCACTCAGCAGGAAATCGGTCTGGAGCGGGTACGCGAGAACGTGGCGGTGGTTCTGCAGCACCCGGCGCTGTTCAACGACACTGTCCGGGCCAACCTGACCATGGGTCGCGATTGTTCCGACGAGGCCTGCTGGCGGGCGCTGGACGTGGCGCAACTGGAACCCGCGATTCGCGAATTGCCCGATGGCCTGGATAGCGTCGTGGGGCGTTCCGGGGTTCGTCTGTCCGGCGGGCAGCGTCAGCGCATGGCGATTGCCCGCATGGTGTTGTCCGATCCCAAGGTGGTGATTCTCGACGAAGCGACCTCGGCGCTGGATGCCGCCACCGAATACAACCTTCATCAAGCGCTGGCGCGCTTTCTGCGCAGCCGCACCACCCTGATCATCGCCCACCGTCTTTCGGCTGTTAAACAGGCTGACCGCGTTCTGGTATTCGACGGCGGACGCATTGCCGAAGATGGCGAGCATCAGCAACTGATCGCCGATGGTGGCCTTTACGCCAAGCTGTACGGTCATCTGCAACAAATCTGAGTCATTACGTCCCGTATTTACGCGAACGTTGTGTCAATTTCGAAAAAATGACCTGCCATCATGGGCGGATTTAGCCTAGGCTTTGCCCTGAACGAACCTTCAGGCCTGTGGTGACGCGAACCCATGAAGCAGACATGGACCTTTCCCAAGCCTCGCCTGACAGGCATCGTCTGGCCCTTCATTGCGGTGGCGTTGTTTCAGGCGCTGTTGGGGTGTGTCAGCCTCTATACGATGTCTGCGGTGCGCAGCTATGTGGTAGGCGAGAGCCTCTGGTCAAAGGGCCAGAAGGACGCCATTCATTACCTCGGTCTTTATGCCAACTGGCATGAGGAAAGTGACTATCTGAAGTACCAGGAAGCCTTTGCGGTTCCGCAAGGCGGGCATGCCCTGCGCGAAGCACTGAACAGACCCGTTCCGTCGCTCTCCGATGCCAGGGCAGGGATTCTCCAGGGCGGCAATCACCCGGATGATGCAGCCGGCATCATCTGGATGTACCTCAATTTCCGCCATTTCAGCTTCATGAAAACCGCCATTGAGCACTGGACGGTCGGTGACAGCTATCTGATGCAGCTTGACACGCTGGCCGGAGAGATTCACGACCGGGTCCGCGCAGGGGGCGTCACACCAGGTGAGGTCGAGCAATGGCGCACCCGGATCAAGGCGATCAATGAGGGCGTGGCTCCGGCTGCCAAGGCGTTCAGCGACGCATTGGGAGAAGGCTCGCGATTCATTCTCAAGCTGCTGGTGGTGATCAATCTGGTCACGGCGTTCGTTTTGATCCTGCTGGCGTTCTGGCGCGTGCGCAAACTCATCGCCCAGCGACGGCTGTTCGCCGATGCCTTGCAACTGGAGCGCGAGCGGGCGCAGATCACGCTGGAGTCGATTGGCGACGGTGTGATCACCACCGACGTCAAGGGCGCGATCATCTACATGAACCCGGCTGCTGAAGGGCTGACGCACTGGAAAAACGCGCAGGCCAACGGATTGCCGCTGGCGGCGCTGTTCAACCTGCTGGACGAAAACGATCAGCGTGACAGCTCGACGCTGATCGAGCACATCCTTGGCGGCAAGCTGAAGGGCGGAAGCGCCAACAGCAAGCTCATCCAGCGGCTCGACGGCAGTACGGTATCCGTGGCGCTGGTCGGTTCGCCAATCTACACGGACGGCTCGGTCAGTGGCGCAGTGCTGGTCCTGCACGACATGACGCAGGAGCGGCAGTACATCGCCAACCTGTCGTGGCAGGCGGCCCATGACGCGTTGACCGGGCTGGTCAACCGCAGTGAGTTCGAGCACCGCCTGCAGCAGGTCCTTAACGTCGCCCAGTCTGAGTCTGGCAGCCATTGCCTGATGTTCCTGGATCTCGATCAGTTCAAACTGGTCAACGACACCAGCGGGCACGCTGCGGGCGACGAGTTGCTGCGTCATATCTGCAAGGCGCTGCCGCAGGGCCTGCGCGATGGCGACACGCTGGCGCGGCTGGGCGGAGACGAGTTCGGGGTACTGCTGGCCGACTGTTCCGTAGACAGGGCTCACGAGATCGCCGAAAACCTGCGCCAGATCGTGCAGAACCTGCATTTCATGTGGAAGGGCCGACCGTTCGTGACCACGGTCAGTATTGGTCTTGTGCACCTGGGTGACGCCCCTGTAACGCTGGAAGCGTCGCTCTGTGCCGCCGACATGGCGTGCTACATGGCCAAGGAGAAAGGGCGCAACCGGGTTCAGGTATACCGTTCCGACGACACTGCGCTGTCGATACGTTCCGGCGAGATGGCGTGGATCCAGAGACTGCACATTGCGATGGATGAAAATCGCTTTTGTCTGTTTGCGCAGGAAATCGCATCGATCAGACAACCTGGCGATGGCGTCAGGCATATCGAGATTCTGTTGCGCCTGCGCGACGAGTCGGGACGGATGGTTGCGCCCGACAGTTTCATTCCCGCCGCCGAGCGCTATGGATTGATGACTACACTTGATCGGTGGGTCGTCCACAACGTTTTTCAGGTCATAGCCAGGTGCAACAACGATCAACGGCATCAGGCGCCACAGGCCATGTGCGCGATCAATCTGTCCGGATCGAGTATTGGTGACGATGCATTCCTCGACTATTTGAAATCGCAATTCAGACTGTTCGGAGTGGCTCCCGAAATGATCTGTTTTGAAATCACCGAGACCAGTGCCATTGCCGATCTGGGAAGCGCCATTCGCTTCATCAATGAATTGAAGTCGCTCGGTTGTCTGTTTTCACTGGATGATTTCTGCTCGGGCATGTCGTCGTTTGCCTACCTCAAACATCTGCCGGTCGACTTTCTGAAAATCGACGGAAGTTTCGTCAGGGACATGCTCGACAACCCGATCAATCGAGCCATGGTCGAGGTTATCAATAATATCGGTCATGTCATGGGTAAGCGCACGATTGCAGAGTTTGTGGAAACACCGCAGATTGAAGCCGCGCTGGAGGAAATAGGCGTGGATTTTGCTCAGGGGTATTTGATCGGGCGTCCTGAGTTGTTGACCTGTGAAAGTCTTTATACCCATCCCGTACGACCCGACCCTGTCATGTTCCACTCGCCGGGAACGTTCAGTTAAACCGTATAAGTCACGACAAGGAGCTACACAGTGATCGACACTTTCAATAGAACCGGTCCGCTCATGGAAGCCAGTAGTTATCCGGCATGGGCGCAGAAGTTGATCAAGGACTGCAGTGCCGCCAAGGCGCGTGTGGTCGAGCACGAGCTTTATCAGAAAATGCGTGATGCAACGCTCAGTCCCCGAATCATGCGTCATTACCTGATTGGCGGCTGGCCCGTGGTCGAGCAGTTTGCCGTTTACATGGCCAAGAACCTGACCAAGACCCGTTTCGGTCGCCATCCGGGTGAAGACATGGCGCGTCGCTGGCTGATGCGTAACATCCGCGTAGAACTCAACCATGCCGATTACTGGGTGAACTGGTGTGCTGCGCATGACGTGTCGCTGGATGATTTGCATGCCCAACAGGTTTCACCCGAATTGCATGCGCTCAGCCACTGGTGCTGGCAGACCAGTTCTTCGGATTCTCTGGCCGTCGCGATGGCTGCGACCAACTACGCAATCGAAGGGGCGACGGGGGAGTGGTCGGCCGTGGTCTGTTCCACCGGCGCTTATGCCGAGGCGTTCCCTGACGAGACCCGCAAAAAAGCCATGAAATGGCTCAAGATGCATGCGCAGTACGATGACGCGCACCCTTGGGAGGCACTGGAAATCATCTGCACGCTGGTGGGCAATAATCCCGGTGTGCAGTTGCAGAACGAGTTGCGTCAGGCCGCCACCAAGAGCTACGACTACATGTATCTCTTCCTGGAACGCTGTATGCAGCTTGAAAAGGTCAAGCCGACGCGTGAGCGCGCCATGGCCGAGCAGGCCTGACCGGCCCATCGCAAGCGAAGGGCCTGATACCTCAGCAGGCCATGGCCAGCCGGTTACGGCCTTCGCGCTTCGCTGCGTAGAGCGCGTCGTCCGCCCTGCGCAGCAGGCTGTCAGCGGTTTCCGCTGACAGCAGCGTTGAGCAGCCCAGGCTCACCGTCATCGTCAGAGCTGGCGCAAACTCCTTGAAACGCAATTCCCGTACGGCCTGTCGCAGGCGCTCGCCCACCAGCCCGGCGCTGACGCCGTCGGTATTGGCCAGAATCACCACGAACTCTTCTCCGCCATAGCGAAAGATCCGGTCTATGTTGCGCAATTGTCCCTTGAGGGTTAGCGCAATGCTTTTGAGCACCTGATCGCCGGTGTAATGGCCGTAACCATCGTTCACTTTCTTGAAGTGATCAATGTCCACCATCAACACCGATAACGGCTGCTTGTGGCGACGTGATATGTCCACTTCCCGGGCCAGACTCTGGTCCATCGCTACGCGATTGCCGGTACTGGTCAGGGCATCGCGTAGCGCACTCTGCGTGGCGATGCGATAAAGCAGTGCGTTGAGCAGTGGGTACAGAAGGCAGGCCAGCAGGGTTTCCAGATCATGCAACCGTGCGTCATCGATCACTTGAGCGGTCTGCAACTCGAGTTGCCCGATGTCTTCGCCGTCATGACGCAGATGGAAGTCGGTAGCGTGAAGTGCGTTTTCACCCAGGCGCAGTTGCAGATCGCTCTTTGCGTGGCGATAGACGAGACCTTCCAAGGGGATGAGCCTTTGAACACCCTGAAAGAACAGCGTCAGTATTCTTTCGGCTTCCAGGCTGGTCTGCAATTGCAGCCCCAGTTGTTTGACCAGTTCATCCAGCGTTACAGGCGGCAGTTCGGCGTTTGGACGATTGCGAAAACCGAGGCATTGCAGCCTGGCGGTGTCGAAATCGATTGCATGGGTCCGGGTAGGAGAACTCATCGGTTCGCTCCTCAGCACGTTGCTGGCTTGGCAGGGTTAGAGCGAAAGTCGTGCCATTCGGTTCATTAACGGCGGGAGATTAAAATAATCAATGAGTTAGATAATTCTTTCTCAGTGACGAACTTCGGGGTCGGCGTTTTTTTGACGGTGCTTTAAAGCGCTGCAAGTCACTGGTCCTGTGAACCGAATCGCCGGAAATGTCATTTTTCAGGCACTTCAGCAGGCGCTGAGCCGGCGCTGACGCCGGCACGCTGCATCCGGTAAAAACGCTTCCATTCGATCAGGCGCGGTCCGGAATGTTATTGGGCATTCAACGCCTGGCCATTGATGCCCTTGCTGTCAGGCCCCATCAGGTACACATACACCGGCATGATGTCTTGCGGTGCAGGGTTGTTGAGCGGGTTTTCGGCCGGATAGGCCTGGGCACGCATGCCGGTGCGGGTTGCGCCAGGGTTGATGCTGTTGGCGCGGACTGACGTGATGCCTTCCAGCTCGTCCGCCAGAGTCTGCATCAGGCCTTCGGTGGCAAATTTCGATACGCCATAAGCACCCCAGTGCGCGCGGCCCTTGCGTCCCACGCTGCTTGAGGTGAATGCAATCGACGCATCTTCGGAGCGTTTCAGCAACGGCAGCAAGGCTTGAGTCAGCATGAACGTGGCATTGACGTTGACATGCATGACCCGTACGAACTCCTCACTGGAAAGCTGCTCGAGCGGGGTGCGTGGACCGATGATCGAGGCGTTGTGCAGCAGGCCGTCGAGGTGGCCGAACTCCGTTTCGATCATTGTGGCCAGTTCGTCGTACTGCTGGGGCAGGGCGGTTTCCAGGTCAAACGGGATTACCACCGGCTGAGGCTGTCCGGCGGCTTCGATCTCGTCATAGATGGCGGTGAGGCTGGCTTCGGTCCTGCCCAGCAGCAGGACGGTTGCGCCGTGGGCAGCATAGGTTTTTGCAGCGGCAGCACCAATGCCCCGACCGGCACCGGTCACCAGAATCACCCGGTCCTTGAGCAGGTCCGGGCGAGCGGAATAATCAAACATGAAAGACCTCGAACGATTGTCTGTGGCTCAGCAACTGCACAGGGCGTTATCCAGTACCTTGCGCAGTTCCAGCGGGTGATCGACCACGACGTCGGCGCCCCAGTGATCGGGATTGTCGTTAGGGTGGATATAACCGTAGCGCACGGCTGCGGTCCGTGTTCCCGCATCGCGACCGGATTCGATGTCGCGCAGGTCATCGCCGACGAACAGGACGCTGGCCGGGTCCAGGTCGAGCATCCTGCACGCCAGGATCAGCGGCTCCGGGTGAGGCTTGCTGTGCGTCACGTGATCCGGGCAGATCAACAGTGCCGAGCGTTCGGCCAGACCAAGCTGTTGCATGATCGGCTCGGCGAAGCGCACCGGCTTGTTGGTGACGACGCCCCAGATCAGTCCGGCTTTCTCGATGTCGGTCAACAGTTCGGCCATGCCGTCAAACAGCTTGCTGTGCACGGCGCAGTTACGCTGATAGCGCTCCAGGAACTCCAGGCGCAGGGCTTCGAATTCCGGCTCGTTTGGCGACATCGCGAAGGTCGCTGCGACCATGGCTTTGGCACCGCCTGATATCTCGTCGCGAATCAGCTTGTCCGACACCGCAGGGAAGCCGCGGTCAGCCAGCATCGCCTGAGCAATGGCGATGAAGTCCGGTGCCGTATCGAGGAGCGTGCCGTCCATGTCGAATAAAACCGCTCTCAAACGCATGCCTCAAGCCTCCCGCAGGGTCTGGATCATGTAGTTGACGTCGACGTCCGAGGCCAGCTTGTAATGCTTGGTCAGCGGGTTGTAGGTCAGGCCGATGATGTCCTTGACCTGCAGGCCGGCTTCGCGGCTCCAGGCGCCCAGCTCGGACGGGCGGATGAATTTCTTGAAGTCATGGGTGCCGCGCGGCAGCAGGCCGAGAATGTACTCGGCACCGACCACGGCGAACAGGTAGGCCTTCGGGTTGCGGTTGATGGTCGAGAAGAATACCTGGCCGCCGGGCTTGACCATGCGGTAGCAGGCGCGGATCACCGACGAAGGGTCAGGCACGTGCTCCAGCATTTCCAGGCAGGTCACCACGTCGAACTGCTCGGGCATTTCCTCGGCCATGTCTTCAGCGGTGATCTGCCGATACTCGACGCTCACACCCGATTCCAGTTGGTGCAACTGGGCAACGGCCAATGGCGCTTCGCCCATGTCGATGCCGGTCACGGTTGCGCCCCGCAGCGCCATGGCTTCACTGAGGATGCCGCCGCCGCAGCCGACGTCGAGGACCTTCTTGCCGGCCAGATTGACGCGTTCGTCAATCCAGTTCACACGTAGCGGATTGATATCGTGCAGCGGCTTGAATTCGCTTTCACGGTCCCACCAGCGATGGGCCAGGGCCTCGAATTTGGCGATTTCTGCGCGGTCGACGTTGCTCATGGGATATCCCTCTTGAACTCAAAATTCGGTTTCATCTGTCTGGCTATAGATAACCAGACAGTCATCTGTTCGGTTTGATCGGTCAGCGCGTTTCTTCGCCTTGCGCGGATGTCTGCCCGGAAATGCGGCGACCCCAGGCCATGGCGGTATCGCGCAAGGCCTGTTCGTCCATCCGGGTCAGGCGGCGGTCGTCGAGCAATTGCTTGCCAGCCACCCAGACATGGCTCACGCAATCGCGGCCGGTGGCATATATAAGCTGGGAGACCGGATCGTAGATCGGTTGCTGCGCAAGGCCGGACAGATCGAACGCGACCATGTCGGCAGCCTTGCCCAATTCCAGCGAGCCGGTATCGGCCTGGATGCCGAGCGCTCGTGCGCCGTTGAGCGTGGCCATACGCAGCGCACGGTGCGCGTCGAGCGCAGTCGCCGAACCGGCAACGGCCTTGGCGAGCAGGGCGGCGGTGCGGGTTTCTCCCAGCAGATCCAGATCGTTATTGCTGGCAGCGCCGTCAGTGCCCACGGCCACGTTGACGCCCGCCTGCCACAGGCGCTCGACCGGGCAGAAACCGCTGGCCAGTTTCAGGTTGGATTCGGGGCAGTGAATGATATGGGTATTGCTCTCGACCAGCAGGGCCAGATCGTCATCGCTGATCTGGGTCATGTGCACAGCCTGGAAGCGCGGGCCGAGCAGGCCCAGACGGTTGAGGCGTGCCAGTGGCCGCTCCTGATGCTGCTTCATGGCCTGCTCGACTTCGAACGCCGTCTCGTGGACATGCATCTGGATGGTGGCGTCGAGTTCGTCGGCAATGACCCGGACTTTCTCCAGGTTTTCATCACCCACGGTGTAGGGCGCGTGCGGGCCGAAGGCAATGCGGATGCGCGGGTGATGAGCCAGGTCGTTGAACAGCTCGATCCCTGCGTGCAGGGCTTCTTCGGTGTTGCGGGCACCGGGAATGGGAAAGTCCAGCACCGGCACCGTGATCTGGGCGCGCATGCCGCTGATATGCACGCGGTCGGCGGCCACCTTGGGATAGAAATACATGTCCGAGAAGCAGGTGATGCCGCCCTTGAGCTGCTCGGCAATGGCCAGGTCCGTGCCGTCACGCACGAAATCCTCATCGACCCATTTGCCTTCGGCAGGCCAGATATGGTCCTGCAGCCAGGTCATCAGCGGCAGATCGTCCGCCAGGCCGCGAAACAATGTCATCGCGGCATGTCCGTGGGCGTTGATCAGGCCAGGGCTGAGCAGCATGCCGGGCAGTTCCCGGATCTGCGCAGCATCCTGCTTCAGTGCCTCGGCTTTCGGGCCTATGTAAACGATCAGGCCATCACGGATGCCGATGCCATGTTCCCTGAGGACCACGCCTGCAGGCTCGACCGGTACCAGCCAGGTGGGCAGGAGCAGAAGGTCGAGCGGGGCTGTGGCGTTCGGCATGACAGGGCTTCCAGAGCTTATTACGGTGATGGCGAAGTATACCCGAGCGTCTTGGCGGGCGGCTCGCTATAATCAGCCGCTTTTGATTCTGGCTTTGGATTTCAAGATGGAGTGGGCGATGCGCGATCGACTGTTGGCTGCGGAGAAAGTAAAGGCCATCGATTGGCGGGACGACGCTCTGTACCTGCTGGATCAGCGGGTGCTGCCGTTCGAGGAAACCTGGCACGCTTACACCAGTGCTGCAGGCGTGGCTGAGGCCATTCGCTCGATGGTCGTGCGCGGTGCGCCGGCCATCGGCATCAGTGCTGCCTACGGCGTAGTACTCGGCGCGCGTGCCCGGGTGGCGGCCGGGGGCGACTGGCGCGCGGCGCTGGAAGAAGATTTTGCGCTGCTTGCAGATTCGCGCCCTACGGCGGTCAACCTGTTCTGGGCGTTGAACCGCATGCGTGATCGCTTGCAGCGTCTGAAGGCGACCGATGATCCGCTGGTGATTCTGGAAGCTGAAGCTGTGGCCATTCACCTGAGCGACCGCGAAGCCAACCTGACCATGGCGCAACTCGGTGCCGACCTGATCCGCAAGCATCAGGGCAATCTGCAGACCGTGCTGACCCACTGCAACACGGGCGCTCTGGCCACTGGCGGATTCGGTACGGCACTGGGCGTGATCCGCGCTGCGCATCTGGAAGGCATGATCGAGCGCGTCTACGCCGACGAAACCCGTCCCTGGCTGCAAGGCTCCCGGCTGACCGCCTGGGAACTGGCCAACGAAGGCATTCCCGTGACCCTGAACGCCGACTCCGCTGCTGCGCACCTGATGCGCACCAAAGGCATCACCTGGGTCATCGTCGGTGCCGACCGCATTACGGCCAATGGTGATGTGGCGAACAAGATCGGTACGTATCAACTGGCGGTCGCCGCCATGCATCACGGCGTGCGCTTCATGGTGGTTGCGCCGAGTTCGACCATCGATATGGACATGGCCAGCGGCGAAGACATCGTCATCGAAGAGCGCGACGGGCGCGAGCTGCTGGAAGTGGGTGGTCAGCGGGTCGGTGCCGATGTCGATGCCTTCAATCCGGTCTTCGATGTGACGCCTGCGGACCTGATCGATGCGATCGTGACCGAAAAAGGCATTGTCGAGCGTCCCGACACGGCCAGAATGGCCCAGTTGATGAGCCGCAAACATCTTCATTGAAATTTCATCTCCTCATGATCGCCTCGGGCACGGGGCGGCTGAACGGGCCTGTAAGCGTCTCTCAGCCGTCCTGCGTGGATGTGGCTCGTTTTCAGCGCTTGCAAAGGATGTGAGCGCCTCGGCGATTGTGGTAACATCCGACGGTTTCCGGGGACGCTATTCGTAGCCTCCCGCACTGTGCAGAACCAAGTCTTAACTCATTGATTTGTCGTAAGTCGTTGCCCGGCACATGCTGGCAGCGGCGAGCTTCGTTTACCCCGAATGGGTTTGCGAGGTTTCACCAGAAAAAGGAATCAGGCTTCTCATGGGCGAACTGGCCAAAGAAATCCTCCCGGTCAATATCGAAGACGAGCTGAAACAGTCCTACCTCGACTACGCAATGAGCGTGATCGTCGGTCGAGCTCTGCCGGATGCACGCGATGGCTTGAAGCCCGTGCACCGGCGTGTGCTGTTCGCAATGAGCGAACTGGGCAACGACTGGAACAAGCCGTACAAGAAATCCGCCCGTGTGGTTGGTGACGTGATCGGTAAGTACCACCCGCACGGCGACACGGCTGTCTACGACACCATCGTCCGTATGGCTCAGCCGTTCTCGCTGCGTTACCTGCTGGTCGACGGCCAGGGCAACTTCGGTTCGGTCGACGGCGACAACGCCGCTGCGATGCGATACACCGAAGTACGCATGACCAAGCTGGCTCACGAGCTGCTGGCCGACCTGCACAAGGAAACCGTGGATTGGGTGCCTAACTACGACGGCACCGAAATGATCCCTGCGGTCATGCCGACACGTATTCCCAACCTGCTGGTCAACGGCTCCAGCGGTATCGCTGTAGGCATGGCGACCAACATTCCGCCGCACAACCTCGGTGAAGTCATCGACGGTTGCCTGGCACTGATCGACAACCCCGAGTTGACGGTCGACGAATTGATGCAGTACATCCCGGGCCCGGACTTCCCGACGGCTGCGATCATCAACGGTCGCGCCGGCATCATCGAAGCCTATCGCACCGGCCGTGGCCGCATCTATATGCGTGCCCGCTCGATCGTCGAAGACATCGACAAGGTCGGCGGACGTCAGCAGATCGTCATTACCGAACTGCCGTACCAGTTGAACAAGGCGCGCCTGATCGAGAAGATCGCCGAGCTGGTCAAAGAGAAGAAGCTTGAAGGCATCACCGAGCTGCGCGACGAGTCCGACAAGGACGGCATGCGCGTGGTCATCGAGCTGCGTCGTGGCGAAGTGCCTGAGGTCATCCTCAACAACCTCTACGCCCAGACTCAGTTGCAGAGCGTGTTCGGCATCAACATCGTTGCGCTGATCGACGGCCGTCCGCGGATCCTGAACCTCAAGGACCTGCTGGAAGCTTTCGTTCGTCACCGCCGCGAAGTCGTTACCCGCCGTACCGTATTCGAGCTGCGCAAGGCCCGTGAGCGCGGCCATATCCTTGAAGGTCAGGCGGTTGCGCTGTCCAACATCGATCCGGTCATCGCCCTGATCAAGGCGTCACCGACCCCTGCCGAAGCCAAGGAAGCGCTGATCAGCACGCCCTGGGAATCGAGTGCCGTGGTCGAGATGGTCGAGCGTGCCGGTGCCGATTCGTGCCGTCCGGAAAACCTCGATCCTCAATACGGTCTGCGCGAAGGCAAGTACTTCCTGTCGCCGGAGCAGGCGCAGGCCATTCTGGAACTGCGTCTGCACCGCCTGACGGGTCTGGAACACGAAAAGCTGCTGGGTGAGTATCAGGAAATCCTGAACCAGATCGGCGAGCTGATCCGCATTCTGAACAGCGCCACGCGCCTGATGGAAGTGATCCGCGAAGAGTTGGAACTGATTCGCTCCGAATACGGCGATGCCCGTCGCACCGAAATTCTCGATGCGCGTCTGGACCTGACCCTGGGTGACCTGATCACCGAAGAAGAGCGTGTTGTGACCATTTCCCACGGTGGCTATGCCAAGACCCAGCCTCTGGCGGTCTATCAGGCACAGCGCCGTGGTGGCAAGGGCAAGTCGGCGACTGGCATCAAGGATGAGGATTACATCGCTCACCTGCTGGTTGCCAACAGCCACACCACGCTGTTGATGTTCTCCAGCAAGGGCAAGGTTTACTGGCTCAAGACCTACGAAATCCCGGAAGCGTCCCGCGCCGCCCGTGGTCGTCCGCTGGTCAACCTGCTGCCGCTGAGCGATGGCGAGTACATCACCACCATGCTGCCGGTCGATCTGGAGGCCATGCGCAAGCGGGCTGACGAAGAAGGCGAAGCCCTTGAAGGCGATCTGGTCGACGATGCGGAAAACAGCAACGAGACCGAAGAAGAGCGCAAGGCGCGCGTCAAGGCTGCTGACAAGAAGAAGGCACCGTTCATCTTCATGTCTACCGCCAATGGCACGGTCAAGAAAACTCCGCTGGTGGCGTTCAGCCGTCAGCGCAGCTCCGGCCTGATTGCACTTGAGCTGGACGAAGGCGATATCCTGATCTCGGCCGCCATTACCGACGGTGAGCAGGAAATCATGCTGTTCTCCGATGGCGGCAAGGTCACGCGCTTCAAGGAGTCCGACGTTCGCGCCATGGGCCGTACGGCTCGCGGTGTACGCGGCATGCGTCTGCCGGAAGGTCAGAAACTGATCTCCATGCTGATCCCTGAAGAGGGCAGCCAGATCCTGACTGCCTCCGAGCGCGGTTACGGCAAGCGCACGGCGATCTCCGAGTTCCCTGAGTACAAGCGTGGCGGTCAGGGCGTAATCGCCATGGTCAGCAACGAGCGTAACGGTCGTCTGGTCGGCGCGGTTCAGGTGCTCGACGGTGAGGAAATCATGCTGATTTCCGACCAGGGCACACTGGTCCGTACCCGTGTCGGCGAAGTGTCGAGCCTGGGTCGTAATACCCAGGGCGTTACCCTTATCAAGCTGGCCAGCGACGAGAAACTGGTCGGCCTGGAGCGTGTTCAGGAACCATCGGAAGTCGAAGGCGAAGAACTGCTTGAAGGCGAAGAGGGCGTTGATGCTCTGGTCGCCGATGTGTCTGAACCGGGCGATGTCGGTGAAGACGTGCAGGTGGATGCCGCATCGGATGACGATGACTCGCAAGGCTGAGCAGTGAAGTAAGTAATACCGTTGAGGGCTGGCTCGTCTGTAAGTGCATGTGCATTTCAGGCAAGTCCAGCCCTTGCGCCATTCGGCCAGCTCTACGGGCGAATCGGAATGCCTGCCAACGCTGGCGGAGACTGAAGCTGCGGTTTCGTTTCTGCCCGGCGCGTGCAGGGGAAGTGCGTACAGACCCAAACGTATTTGACGAGAGTGGATATGAGCAAGCGAGCCTTTAACTTCTGCGCAGGTCCTGCTGCGCTTCCTGAAGCTGTTCTGCTGCGTGCCCAGGCCGAACTCCTGGACTGGCACGGCAAAGGTCTGTCGGTCATGGAAATGAGCCATCGCAGCGATGAGTTCGTTTCCATCGCCACCAAGGCCGAACAGGATCTGCGTGACCTGCTGTCCATTCCCTCCAATTACAAAGTGCTGTTCCTGCAGGGCGGCGCCAGCCAGCAATTTGCGCAGATCGCGCTGAACCTGCTGCCCGAGAATGGCAAGGCCGATTACATCGATACTGGCATCTGGTCGCAGAAAGCGATCGAGGAAGCCTCGCGTTACGGCACTGTCAACGTCGCGGCCAGCGCAAAGCCCTATGATTATTTTGCTATTCCCGGCCAGAACGAGTGGAAGCTGTCCAAGGACGCTGCCTACGTTCACTACGCGCCGAACGAAACCATTGGTGGCCTGGAATTCAACTGGATTCCCGAAACCGGTGATGTGCCGCTGGTGGCTGATATGTCTTCGGACATTCTGTCGCGTCCGGTGGATATCTCGCGTTTCGGCATGATCTACGCCGGTGCCCAGAAAAACATCGGTCCGAGCGGTATCGTGGTGGTGATCATCCGCGAGGACCTGCTGGGCCGTGCGCGCTCCCTGTGCCCGACCATGCTCAACTACAAGGTCGCGGCTGATAACGGCTCGATGTACAACACCCCGCCGACGCTGGCCTGGTATCTGTCGGGTCTGGTCTTCGAGTGGCTCAAGGAGCAGGGGGGCGTAGAGGCAATCGGCAAGCTCAACGACATCAAGCAGCGCACGCTGTACGACTTCATCGATGCCAGCGAGTTGTACAGCAACCCGATCAACAAGCCGGATCGCTCGTGGATGAACGTGCCTTTCCGTCTGGCGGATGATCGTCTGGACAAGCCGTTCCTGGCGGGTGCCGACGCTGCGGGTCTGCTCAATCTCAAAGGGCACCGTTCAGTTGGCGGTATGCGCGCGTCCATCTATAACGCAGTGGACATCAATGCGATCAACGCACTGGTGGCCTACATGAAAGACTTCGAGAAGGAGCACGGCTGATGTCCGAACAGGAACTCAAGGCGCTGCGCGTTCGCATCGACAGCCTCGACGAAAAGGTTCTGGAGCTGATCAGCGAGCGTGCCCGCTGTGCGCAGGAAGTCGCCCGGGTCAAGATGTCTTCCCTGGCGGAAGGCGAAGCGCCGGTGTTCTATCGCCCCGAGCGTGAAGCGGCAGTCCTCAAGCGTGTCATGGAGCGCAACCGCGGCCCGTTGAGCAATGAAGAAATGGCGCGTCTGTTCCGCGAAATCATGTCGTCCTGCCTGGCGCTCGAGCAGCCGCTGAAGGTTGCCTACCTGGGGCCGGAGGGCACGTTCACCCAGGCCGCGGCCATGAAACACTTCGGTCATGCCGTGATCAGTCTGCCCATGGCGGCTATTGATGAAGTGTTTCGTGAAGTGGTTGCCGGGGCCGTGAACTTCGGCGTCGTGCCGGTGGAAAACTCCACCGAAGGCGCGGTCAATCACACCCTGGACAGCTTTCTCGAACACGACATGGTCATCTGTGGTGAAGTCGAGTTGCGCATTCACCACCACCTGCTGGTCGGCGAAAGCACCAAGACCGAAAGCATCTCGCGCATCTACTCCCATGCCCAGTCACTGGCCCAGTGCCGCAAATGGCTGGACGCCCACTACCCGAACGTGGAGCGCGTCGCTGTTGCCAGCAACGCCGAAGCAGCCAAGCGGGTGAAGGGTGAGTGGAATTCAGCGGCCATCGCCGGCGACATGGCGGCGGGCCTGTATGGTCTGACGCGTCTGGCTGAAAAGATCGAAGACCGTCCTGACAACTCCACGCGTTTTCTGATCATCGGCAATCAGGAAGTGCCTCCGACCGGAGACGACAAGACCTCGATCATCGTATCGATGAGCAACAAGCCGGGTGCGCTGCATGAACTGCTGGTGCCGTTCCATCAGAACGGCCTGGACCTCACGCGTATCGAAACCCGGCCGTCACGCAGCGGCAAGTGGACCTACGTGTTCTTCATCGATTTCGTCGGGCATCACCAGGATCCGCTGGTCAAGGCGGTGCTTGAGCAGATCAGTCATGAAGCCGTTGCCTTGAAGGTGCTGGGTTCCTACCCGAAAGCGGTTCTTTGAAGGGGCGTTACATGAGTCATCTGTTTATCGCCCTCGAGCGCCGTGAAAGCCGCTCGGGCTTTCAGGTAGTTGCACGTGGTTGAAGTCATGTCAGAGCAAACGACCGGTCCGGTCATTGGTCGTCTGGTCGTGGTCGGTCTGGGCCTGATCGGCGGCTCGTTCGCCAAGGGTGTTCGTGAAAGCGGTCTTTGTCGGGAAGTGGTCGGCGTCGACCTGGACCCGCAATCGCGCAGGCTGGCTGTGGAGCTGGGTGTCGTGGATCGCTGCGAAGAGAATCTTGCAGCCGCCTGCCGCGGTGCCGATGTCATTCAGCTCGCAGTGCCCATTCTGGCGATGGAAAAACTGCTGGCGTTGCTGGCGTCTCTCGATCTGGGTAACGCTGTATTGACCGATGTCGGCAGCGCCAAGGGCAATGTCGTGCGTGCGGCGCGTCAGGCGTTTGGCCGCATGCCGTCGTGCTTCGTGCCGGGGCACCCGATTGCAGGCTCCGAGCAGAGCGGCGTCGAGGCGTCCAATGCCGGGCTGTTTCGCCGACACAAAGTGATTCTGACACCGTTGGCCGAGACTGACGCCGGCGCAGTGGCGCTTGTCGATCGTCTGTGGTCGGCGCTCGGTGCCGATGTCGAGCACATGCAGGTCGAGCGTCATGACGAAGTGCTGGCGGCGACCAGTCATTTGCCGCACCTGCTGGCCTTCGGTCTGGTGGATTCGTTGGCCAAACGAAACGAAAACCTCGAAATATTCAGGTATGCCGCTGGCGGTTTTCGGGATTTCACCCGTATCGCGGGTAGCGATCCGGTCATGTGGCACGACATTTTTCTGGCCAACCGTGACGCCGTGCTGCGCACGCTGGACACCTTTCGCGCCGACCTGGATGTTCTTCGCGATGCTGTTGATGCCGGAGACGGTCATCAATTGCTGAGCGTGTTCACGCGCGCCCGTGCGGCCCGCGAACATTTCGGCCGGATTCTGACACTTCGCGCCCGCGGGGAAACCCGTTCGTCAGAGGTCACCGGTGTGCAGGGTGCTGCAGTGGGGGCGGCAAGTCACCGTATCGAAGGTCCGGTTGACGCTGCTTCGGCCGCGCTGTTCATGGTGGCAGCATCCATTCACGAGGATGTCGATCTGGTGCTCGCAGGCGTCAGCATGGACGATACGTGCATCGGCATGATCGACATTCTGCGCCTGCTTGGCGCCGATATCGTGTTGCACGAAGTCCGTGAGCAGGCTGGTGAAACCCTCGCCGATGTGCATGTGCGCTCCGCCCGGCTGAGGGGGACTGATATTCCTGAAGCGCTCGTTCCGCTGGCGCTCAACGAATTTCCTGTGTTGTGCATTGCCGCAGCCTGCGCGGAAGGGCGTACCATTCTGCGCAGCGCGCAGGCGTTGCAGGGCGATGAACTCGAGGTCGTGCGGCTGGTGGCGGAAGGATTGAGCGTGCTGGGTATCGAGGTTGAGCTCGCACCTGACGGCCTGCTCATCGAAGGCGGCGTCATCGGCGGTGGCGAGGTCGATGTGCGCGACGATCAGCGCATCGCCATGGCCTTCAGTGTGGCTGCATTGCGGGCCTCGGGGCCTGTACATATTCATGATTGCGCGAATGTCGCTCCATCGTTTCCCGATTTTCTGGCGCTCTGCGCTCAAGTCGGTATGCATGTAGCGCAAGAGGACACAAAGTGAAGATCAAAGCACCTGTTATAACCATCGACGGACCCAGCGGTTCCGGCAAGGGCACTGTGGCCGGATTGCTGGCGGGAAAACTGGGCTGGTGCCTGCTCGATTCGGGCGCCCTTTATCGTCTGCTGGCATTCGCTGCGCGCAATCACGGCGTCGATCTGACCAACGAAGAGGCGCTCAAGCTGCTGGCTGCCCACCTGGATGTGCAGTTCGAGACCTCGGCGAACGGCCAGAGTCAGCGCATCGTTCTCGAGGGCGAGGACGTCACGCATGCCATTCGCAATGAACAGATCGGCAGCGGTGCGTCGCAAGTGGCTTCGCTGCCGGCGGTGCGTGATGCACTGCTGCAGCGTCAGCGTGCCTTTCAGGAAGAACCGGGCCTTGTGGCAGACGGCCGTGACATGGGCACCGTGGTATTTCCGGACGCCCCGTTGAAGATATTCCTCACTGCCAGTGCCGAGGAGCGTGCCCGCCGTCGTTACTTGCAGTTGAAGGCCAAGGGCGATGATGTTAGTCTGTCGAGTCTGCTAGATGAGATAAGTGCACGCGACGAGCGTGACACCCAGCGAGCGGTAGCCCCGCTCAAGCCGGCGCACGACGCCATACAGCTGGATTCCACCGAATTGTCCATCGAGCAGGTGCTGGAACGCATCCTGAGTGAAGTCGCACTGCGCGATATCGCCGGATGATCAAGGAGCCATGCAGGAGACCAGACCCCGTCCTGCAGGCTTCCTTTCATATGAACGAAACCCACGTTGTCTGGAGCGTGGCAGATGGGCGTATTCTTCGCCCTTGATCAACAGGAATTAAAATGAGCGAAAGCTTTGCAGAACTTTTTGAAGAAAGCCTAAAAACCCTGAACCTTCAGCCGGGCGCAATCATTACCGGTATCGTTGTTGACATCGACGGCGATTGGGTAACTGTACACGCTGGCCTGAAGTCCGAGGGCGTCATCCCGCTCGAGCAGTTCTACAACGACGCTGGCGAGCTGACCATCAAGGTCGGTGACGAAGTGCACGTTGCGCTGGACGCGGTCGAAGACGGCTTTGGCGAAACCAAGCTGTCCCGCGAAAAAGCCAAGCGCGCCGAGTGCTGGATTGTTCTGGAAGCAGCTTTCGCAGCTGAAGAAGTGGTCAAGGGCGTTATCAACGGTAAGGTTAAAGGCGGCTTCACTGTCGACGTTAACGGCATCCGTGCGTTCCTGCCTGGTTCTCTGGTTGACGTTCGCCCTGTGCGCGACACCACTCACCTGGAAGGCAAAGAGCTCGAGTTCAAGGTCATCAAGCTGGACCAGAAGCGCAACAACGTTGTCGTTTCCCGTCGCAGTGTCCTGGAAGCCGAGAACAGTGCCGAGCGCGAAGCGCTGCTCGAGTCCCTGCAGGAAGGTCAACAAGTCAAAGGCATCGTCAAGAACCTCACCGATTACGGCGCATTCGTCGATCTGGGTGGCGTCGATGGCTTGCTGCACATTACCGACATGGCCTGGAAGCGCATCAAGCATCCATCCGAAATCGTCAACGTTGGCGACGAGATCGATGTGAAGGTCCTGAAGTACGATCGCGAGCGCAATCGTGTTTCCCTGGGTCTGAAGCAACTGGGCGAAGACCCATGGGTTGCTATCAAGGCTCGTTACCCGGAAAGCACCCGCGTGACCGCGCGTGTGACCAACCTGACCGACTACGGCTGCTTCGCAGAGCTGGAAGAAGGCGTGGAAGGCCTGGTACACGTTTCCGAAATGGACTGGACCAACAAGAACATCCACCCATCCAAAGTCGTTCAGGTTGGCGACGAAGTGGAAGTCATGGTTCTGGACATCGACGAAGAGCGTCGTCGTATCTCCCTGGGTATCAAGCAGTGCAAATCCAACCCGTGGGAAGATTTCTCGGGTCAGTTCAACAAGGGTGACAAGATCTCCGGCACCATCAAGTCGATCACCGATTTCGGTATCTTCATTGGTCTGGACGGCGGCATCGACGGTCTGGTTCACCTGTCCGACATCTCCTGGAACGAAGTGGGCGAAGAAGCCGTACGTCGTTTCAAGAAGGGCGACGAGCTCGACACTGTGATCCTGTCTGTTGATCCAGAGCGTGAGCGTATCTCGCTGGGTATCAAGCAGCTGGAAAGCGATCCGTTCTCCGAGTACGTCACTGTCAATGACAAAGGCGCAATCGTCCGCGGTACCGTTAAAGAAGTTGACGCCAAAGGCGCCATCATCACTCTGGCCGACGACATTGAAGCGACCCTCAAAGCCTCCGAAATCAGCCGTGACCGCGTTGAAGACGCGCGTAACGTCCTGAAAGAAGGCGAAGAGATCGAAGCCAAGATCATCAGCGTTGACCGCAAGAGCCGCGTAATCAGCTTGTCCATCAAGTCGAAAGACGTTGAAGACGAGAAAGAAGCCATTCAGAGCCTGCGTAGCAAGCCTGAAGCAGCTGAAAGCACTGGTCCTACCACTATTGGTGACCTGCTGCGTGCGCAGATGGAAAAACAGAACTGAGTTCTGCTTGACCATTAAAAAGGGCGACTTCGGTCGCCCTTTTTTATACCTTTATTTTGTGTTTTTCCCATGCGCAGTTACGCCTTTCAGGTAATGCCTCTGGGCTTCCAGGCCACGTCCCTTCTATGTTCCTGCCAGATCTTCAGTGTGGTTGCCATGCGATCATGTGTTCGTCTTGCGTCAGCAAGTCATTGACAATGCTTCACATAAGTCAAGAGACGGGCTGTTCAAATTCATCCGGCCATGCTAAAACCTTCGGAGCGCTGACCTAGCTGCTTGAAAAAGAAGGGAAAAATATGACGAAGTCGGAGTTGATCGAACGAATTGTCACCCATCAAGGGCTGCTCTCATCCAAGGATGTCGAGTTGGCCATCAAGACCATGCTTGAACAAATGTCCCAGTGTCTTGCGACGGGCGACCGTATCGAGATCCGTGGGTTTGGCAGCTTTTCCCTGCATTACCGCGCACCCCGTGTAGGGCGCAATCCCAAAACGGGCCAGTCGGTCAGCCTTGACGGCAAGTTCGTTCCCCATTTCAAGCCGGGCAAGGAACTGCGTGACCGCGTCAACGAGGACGAAGAAGAAGGCCTCTGAAATCGTAAATCGAAGGATCACCCGATGCGTCTTTTCAAACGAGTCATTCTGATCGCCGTTGTGCTGTTCATTGTGTTGGCCACGACGGTTTTTGTGCTGGAAAATCGGCAACCCGTCGGTCTTGTGCTTTTCGGTTGGTCGGCACCGCAACTCCCTTTCGCTGTACCGGTCGTGCTTGCCTTGCTGGTGGGTATGCTGATAGGTCCGGTTCTCGCCTGGATCGCAAGTCTGCGCAAGCGCTCGTTCTATACTCGATCAATCAAGGCCGAGTGAATCAGGCATCGCCGGACCTATGTCCGGCAGTCCGATTTTTCGCTTCCTTCAGTTTTCAGTTCTTTCGTAAAACGACATTCTCCGACTTATAGCATTCTTGTCGCCGGAATTAAGTGTTTGCGACTCGTGATTCTGCTTATGGCTCTGTAAGAGTTTTCTTTTCTTTTAATGGAATACTCATCCTTGTTGTAAGACGTTTTCTACCTGCGCCGCCATGTGCCCGTTTTGCCGGGACTTCCGGCCGCATCTTTAATTAAACAGCCTTTTTGTTGTCGCTGAGGCCTCTTGTGTCAAGGCTTGAATGCCGGATTTTCGGGCGCAGAATAGTGCGGGCTCATAACTCGAGTCACTCGCCAGAAAGCATCCGCAATACGATCTGGCCTTTACACAAAGGTAGTTGAATGTCTTTTCCCAAACTTGTGCATCACGGTGCAGTCGAGACCGTGACGGGCTCGTGCCATCAGTTATGCATGGATGCTGTAAACAGTCTGTTGATCGATTGTGGTTCTAAACAGGCCGCCGAGGCTGTTGACGTGGCAAGGTTCGGTTTTTCCCCGGCGAATATCCGGGCGCTTCTTTTGACTCACGTGCATAACGACCACGTGGGGCGTATTCCGGAGTTGCTGGCGAGCGGTTACAAGGGGCCGATCATCTGCAGCGAACCCAGTGCTCATCTCTTGCCGCTGGTCATGGAGGACATTCTCGGCATTCAATTCGGCCATGATTCCGCGCAGGTGGGCCGCCACGTCGAGGCTATCGGCAAGCGAATCATTGCGCTGCCCTTTGACACCTGGTTCGAACTGATCGCTACCGAGTCGCTGCATTGCAGAATCCGGCTGCAGCGTGCCGGTCACATCCTGGGATCGGCCTGCATCGAATGCGACCTCACCTATCCGCTGGAGAACCGTTCACAGCGCGTGGTGTTTTCCGGCGACCTGGGTGCGTCGAATACACCTTTCCTGCCTGCGCCCCGGCCGCCTGAGCGTGCCGATGTTCTGGTGCTGGAGGCAACTTATGGCGATCGTCTTCATGAAGATCGCGTCACTCGCCAGCAGCGCCTTGAGCGGTTGATCGACAAGGCTCTGGAAGATAAAGGCACCGTGTTGATTCCAGCCTTCAGTCTGGGGCGCACCCAGGAGCTTCTGTATGAACTGGAGGACATTCTCCACAGGAAAGGGCTCTCCCGTGCGCAACCTGCGAACGATGAGGTGTCCACAGTGGACTGGCCACAACTGCCCGTCATCCTTGATTCTCCGCTGGCCAGTCGGTTTACCAAGGCTTATCAGTCGTTCTCCGACTACTGGAGCGAGGGTGCCCGCGAACGTCTCGAGCAGGGCAGAGCACCTCTGGGCTTCTCGCAGTTGATCACCGTGGATAGCCATGCCAGCCACTTGCAGGTCGTCAACTACCTGACCAGTACTGCTCGCCCGGCCATCGTCATCGCGGGCAACGGAATGTGTGCAGGCGGACGCATCGTCAACTACCTGAAAGCCATGTTAGGTGACAGTCGACACAACGTCCTCTTTGTCGGTTACCAGGCCAAGGGCACGCCGGGCGCTGCCATCCAGGCGCATGGTCCGCGCGGCGGTTACGTCGAGCTTGATCGAGAGCGTTTTGACATTCTGGCTGGCGTCGCCACTGTCAACGGGTATTCGGCACATGCCGATCAGGCAGGACTGGTCGCATTCGTGACCGGTATGGATGAATGGCCAGCGCAGATACGACTGGTTCACGGAGATCGGCCAGCCAAGAAAACCCTGGCTCAGGTGCTGGAGCGCAAGTACTCGTTGCGCAAGCGGGCGGTTGAATTGATTATTCCCTGATCAAGGACAATTCGTCGCGCTCTTAGGGTGTTATTTAAAGTCTGAAAGTCCGGCCGATGGCAATTGTTTTGGGTCTCAGGTCGTTGAAGGCAATGATTCTGATGAGCTGCAATATCATCGGCACTTTCTTGAAAATGGCATTTATAGGTGATTAAGGTTGCTAAAATGTCTCGCGTCAGTAATATTTCCACGCTTTGAAAAGGCGTTGCGATATGAGCGATGAGGCTGCATGCGTTGCGATAACAGGTGCAACAGGCTTCGTTGGCAGCGCCCTCGTTCGTCAGTTGATCGAAAGGACCGAATACCCAATACGCGTTGCGGTACGCGGCCCTTACGTTAATTCCGGCGAGCGTGTCCATGCAGTGACCGTTGGCTCCCTTTCACCGGACACTGAATGGGCCTCGTTCGTGGAAGGCTCGAGTGTGGTGATTCACTGCGCGGCACGTGTACATGTATTGAATGATTCGGTTGCGCATCCCGAGCTGGAATATTTTCGAGCCAATGTCGAGGCAACCCTGAATCTGGCAGAGCAGGCCGCTGCGGCGGGCGTCCGGCGTTTCATCTTTCTCAGCTCGATCAAGGTCAATGGTGAAACCACTTCACCAGGCCAGCCCTTCAAGTCTACAGACACCTGTAACCCTGCCGACCCTTACGGTGTGTCCAAGTACAAGGCCGAACAGGGCCTGCGTGAGTTGTCCGCCCGTACGGGTATGGAAGTGGTGATCATTCGTCCGGTGCTGGTCTACGGCCCGGGCGTCAAGGCCAATTTTCTCAACATGATGCGTTGGCTGGACAGACGCGTGCCGATGCCGCTGGGTGCGATCAATAATCGTCGCAGTCTGGTGGCTTTGGGCAATCTTGTGGATCTTCTGGTGACCTGTATCGCTCATCCGGCAGCAGCAGGAGAAACGTTTCTGGTCAGTGACGCTCACGATCTGTCCACGACCGAACTGTTGGAAGAGATGGGCAGGGCGCTGGCCAAACCTGCCCGGCTGATACCCGTTCCGGGCTGGATGCTGCACTGCGCTGCGGCGCTGCTTGGAAAAAAAGAGTTTTCCCAACGGCTGTGCAGCTCACTGCAGGTCGATATTTCCAGAACGTGCGAAGTGCTCGATTGGCTGCCGCCCATAAGATTTGAAAACGCGATGAAAGAGACCGCTCGACACTATCTGGAACACAAACATGCTTGAGTGGCTTGCGATCATGACCATTGCGCTGGTTTCGCTGCTGCTGACGGCGCTGCTTCGCAAGTATGCGCTGTCCAGAAGCCTGCTGGACGTTCCCAACGCCCGCAGTTCACATTCCATTCCAACCCCCAGGGGCGGAGGCGTGGCGATCGTCGTTGCCTTTCTGCTCGCGATCATCGTGCTGGCGGGCACCGGGCAGATTTCTGTGGCCACCTCGATGGCAATTGTCGGTGCAGGCGGTATGGTCGCGGTCATCGGCTTTATGGATGATCATGGGCATATCGCTGCCCGTTGGCGTTTGTTGGGGCACTTTGCGGCGGCTGTGTGGGCACTGGTCTGGTCTGGCGGGTTGGCACCGCTCAGTGTCATGGGTACGACGGTCGATCTGGGTGTTGTTGGTCAGATTTGCGCGGTGTTCTATCTGGTCTGGATGCTCAACCTCTATAACTTCATGGATGGCATCGACGGGATCGCCAGCGTCGAAGCGGTAACAGTGTGTGGCGGCATTGGTCTTGTTTACGCGTTGAGCGGTTTTGGTGAGTTGCTCTGGGGACCTCTGATTCTCGCCGCATCGGTTGTCGGGTTTCTCTATTGGAATTTCCCGCCAGCGCGCATATTCATGGGTGATGCCGGCAGTGGATTTCTGGGCATTGCTCTGGGAATGCTTTCTTTACAGGCAGCCTGGGCCTCACCTCAGCTATTCTGGGCGTGGCTGATTCTGTTGGGAGTGTTTGTCGTGGACGCAACGGTTACGCTTCTGCGCCGCCTCGTACGTCGAGAGAAGGTTTATGAAGCGCATCGCAGTCACGCTTACCAGTTTGCGTCACGTCGTCTGGGCGGCCATCTTCCCGTTACGCTGGCCGTCGGTCTGATCAACGTCTGCTGGCTGCTTCCTGTGGCTCTGTGGGTCGTATTGACGGATGCGGAAGGAATCATCGGGGTCATGGTCGCCTACGTCCCGCTGATACTTCTTGCCTTTCGATTCAACGCCGGTCAGGCAGAGACGAGTTAACTAAACTCGATATCGAGTGTCCTATCACGTGCAGCGTTGCATCGAGAAGGTTTTTCAGCAGTGAATCAAGGCTAAGGCGAAGGAGTACTGACCAATTGATGAGCAAGTTGCGAACTACTCTGCTGGCGTTGCCGCGCCGAAAGAAGCGGATAATTCAGGTTGCTGCTGACATTGTTCTGGTCTGGGTCGCCCTGTGGATGTCGTTCGTCGTCCGTCTCGGGATTGACGAACTGATCAATCCGCTTGAAAAACATACCTGGCTTTTCATCAGTGCGCCACTGGCCGCCATTCCCTTGTTCATCCGGTTCGGGATGTACCGGGCCGTGATGCGTTATTTCGGAAACGACGCCCTTATTGCGATCATCAAGGCGGTCACGCTCTCCTCTCTGATTCTTGGCTGCATGGTCTATGTGTACAGCAATCACCAGCAACTGGTGCCACGCTCGGTCATCTTCAACTACTGGTGGTTGAGCCTGGTCATGATCGGCGGACTGCGTCTGGCGATGAGGCAGTATTTTCTGGGCGACTGGTTTACCGCCGCACAGCATGTGCCCTTTGCCAGGAGTGACAACGGTCTGCAGAAGGTCGCTATTTATGGTGCCGGAGCTGCGGGCAATCAACTGGTCGCGGCGTTGCGGATGGGACGAGTGATGCACCCGGTCGCGTTTATCGACGATGACGAGTCCATCTCGAATCGAGTCATTTCCGGGCTTCAGGTCTACAAGCCCAAACATATCCAGCGAATGATCGACGCCACGGGCGCTCAGGAAATCCTGTTGGCCATCCCTTCGTCATCGCGGGGGCGACGCCGCGAGATATTGGGATACCTCGAAGGTTTTCCGCTGCACGTGCGAAGTGTTCCGGGCTTCATGGATCTGGCTGCCGGACGCGTCAAGGTAGACGACCTCCAGGAAGTCGACATCGCCGACCTGTTGGGACGCGACGCTGTGCCAGCCCGTGACAACCTGCTGGAGCACTGCATCAAAGGCCAGACCGTTCTGGTCACCGGGGCTGGGGGGTCCATCGGCTCCGAGCTCTGCAGGCAGATCCTGCTGCTCGGTCCGACCAAGCTGCTGCTGCTCGACCACAGTGAGTTCAATCTCTATAGCATCGTGTCTGAACTGGAGCAGCGCTCCTCGCGCGAATCATTGAGCGTCAAGTTGTTGCCCATCCTGGGGTCGGTGCGCAACCACCCCAAACTGCTGGCGATCATGAAAGCCTGGAAGGTCGACACGGTGTACCACGCGGCCGCCTACAAGCATGTGCCGATGGTCGAGCACAATATTGCAGAAGGGGTGATCAACAACGTCGTGGGCACCCTCAATACTGCTCAAGCGGCTTTACAGGCGGGTGTCTCGAACTTTGTGCTGATTTCCACCGACAAGGCTGTCAGACCCACCAATGTGATGGGCAGTACCAAGCGTCTGGCCGAGCTGATACTGCAGGCGCTCAGTCGTGAAACCGCCCCGGTCATCTTTGGCGACAAGGCCAACGTTTATCAGGTCAACAAGACGCGTTTCACCATGGTGCGTTTCGGTAACGTTCTCGGGTCGTCAGGATCGGTGATACCGCTGTTCCACAAGCAGATACAGACCGGCGGACCACTGACCGTCACTCATCCCAAGATCACGCGTTACTTCATGACCATCCCGGAAGCGGCCCAACTGGTAATCCAGGCAGGTTCCATGGGGCACGGCGGTGATGTATTTGTGCTCGACATGGGAGAGCCTGTGAAGATCATCGAGCTGGCTGAGAAGATGATTCATCTTTCAGGGCTCAGTATCCGTTCGGAGAAAAACCCTCAGGGGGATATCTCCATCGAGTTCACCGGCCTGCGTCCGGGCGAAAAGCTTTACGAAGAATTGCTGATTGGCGATAACGTAGTGGCCACCGAGCACCCGATGATCATGAGCGCCACTGAAGATTATCTGCCTTGGGATGTATTGAAAGGCCGCCTGACCCGATTGCTGGATGCCGTTGAACGTGATGACTATTCCAGCGTGCGCCAGTTGCTTCGTGAAACAGTCAGTGGTTATGCGCCGGAAGGCGAGATTGTCGACTGGATGCATCAGGAGCGTCGCAGCGAAACGTGATGTTACTTGATTGAAAGTCAGTGCGATGCCTGTATTTATTAGACATCGAATTGTTGTAATAACTGGCAATGCCAAGTGCCGTTGACATGAAGTAACGCTCACCCTAAGTTTCAAGCGCAGCTTCGGAAAGCTGCCTTAAACTGTTATGGAGCGTTAACTATGCGAACCGCCTTTTTCTCTTCCCTGATGTTTGCCCTGCTGACCAGCGCCTCGGTCGCTGTCAGTGCGGCGCCTGCGCCAACTTCCAGCCCAGTTGAAGCCCCGGCTTCAATCGCTGTACAGGAGCAGCGCGCTGACCTGATCAATCTCAACAAGGCCGATGCAGAAACCTTTCAAAAGGAACTCGCGGGTGTTGGCAAGAACAAGGCAGATGCCATCGTGGCCTATCGTGAGAATCATGGCGAGTTTACATCGGTCGACGAACTGATCGAAGTCAAAGGCATCGGAAAGTCCATTCTTGAAAAGAACAGAGACAAACTGACGGTTGAGTAAAACGGCGCAGTGCTAATTAAAAACAGGCCGATAGCGCATCGGCCTGTTTTTTATATCATGTATTAAGCGGCCGTTCTTCAGGGGCAGGGGGCTGGACGGACACGCTCACAGTGTCCGGTGTGCTGATATGCAGTTTCACATGTTCACGAGTGACACTCAGAATATGTTCCGACAACTGCTTGTCATGCACGCTGCGTGACAACATCAGGGCGCCTACCAGACTCGACAGGACCAACATGCTTTTAGGCTCGGGGTTTTCGATCTGCATGGCTTCATCGAAGGTGTCCAGCAGGTGGACGATGATTTCGTCAGTCAGCGGGCTGGGCTGATTCAGCTGACCCAGCTCGGCGCACATGTTCGGCAACGGGCAGCCGGTACCGGATTCGTCACGGTGGGGGGCGGACAGATAGACATCAATGAACTCGCTCAGCGAGTCCGGTCCGGTGAATGTCTCGCGAGTGAACGCCTTCGCTTCGTCGACAGCCAGCCTCAAGGCCTGCTCAACGAGGTCATCCTTGGATTTGAAATGCGCATAGAAGCCACCGTGTGTCAGCCCCAGCGATTTCATCAAAGGTTGAAGGCCAGTCGCGCCTATGCCATCCCGGCGAAAACGTACGGATGCTTCCTTGACAATCCGCTGATGGGTTTGAGCTTTACGATCAAGCGCGTAACGCATGCGCCGAGTCTCCAGGAAGTGGCCGAAATGCTACAGAGCCTTTATACATAGGTGAAACGATGCAGCATAGGTTTTGAGTGGCTTTGGTCCGCATTTCAGGGGCTTTGCCACGGCTTCCAGGGAAGATTTGGCAATGGCTCCAGTCGTGTCGGCGTACCTGCTGCAGCGTCGTGTTTACAAAACTGTCGGACAAAAAACGTTGATTTCTCGCTGTAATCCCGGACAATCCGGCCCCTGTTTTCGAGGGAAGCGCTGACTGCCAGGTTTTTTCGATGCGTTTCCCTTTTTGATTAACCGGCCACGGAGAGTCCACCGGATGAATGATCAGGCAAATGGCGTCGTAGAACGTCTGGATGTAACACCTGCGAATGTCGCTGCGTGGAATCGCAACGACACCACCTGGATGCTCGGCCTGTTTGGTACTGCCATTGGTGCAGGCACGCTGTTCCTGCCGATCAACGCAGGCATTGGTGGGTTCTGGCCCCTGATGGTTCTGGCAGTGCTCGCATTTCCGATGACGTTCTATGCGCATCGGGGCCTGACGCGTTTTGTATTGTCTGGCCGTGAAGGCGCCGACATCACCGAAGTGGTAGAGCAGCATTTCGGCAAGGCTGCCGGCGCGTTGATCACCTTGCTGTATTTCTTTGCAATCTTTCCGATCCTGTTGATCTACAGCGTGGCGCTCACCAACACAGTAGGCAGCTTCCTTGAGCACCAGCTTCACCTGGAACCGCCACCGCGTGCGATTCTGGCATTGCTGTTGATCGTCGGCCTGCTGGCCGTGGTGCGCTGCGGAGAGCGATTCATCGTCAAGGCCATGAGCCTGATGGTCTACCCCTTCATCGTGGCGCTGCTGTTCCTCGCCGTTTTCCTGATTCCGCACTGGACCGGCGGCATTCTGAGCACCGCAACCACATTGCCCGACGCTTCGGCATTCTGGCCCACGCTGTGGCTGGCCATACCGGTGATGGTGTTCTCCTTCAACCATACCCCGATCATTTCGGCCTTCGCGGTTGACCAGAAACGTCAGTACGGGGAAAACGCGGAAGTCCGCAGCTCGCAGATTCTGGCGCGTGCTCATGGTCTGATGGTGGTGATGGTGCTGTTCTTCGTGTTCAGTTGCGTCCTGACCCTGTCGCCGATTCAACTGGCCGAAGCCAAAGCCCAGAACATTTCGATTCTGTCCTACCTGGCCAATCACTTCAGTAATCCGACCATCGCATTCGTCGCGCCACTGATTGCCTTCGTGGCAATCTCGAAGTCGTTCCTGGGCCACTACATCGGCGCCAGCGAAGGCTTGAAAGGTCTGATCGTCAAGACGGGTCGTCGTCCCGCGCCCAAGGTGCTGGATCGCGTGACCGCTGCGTTCATGCTGGTGGTGTGCTGGATTGTGGCGACGCTGAACCCGAGTATCCTGGGCATGATCGAGACACTTGGCGGCCCTGTCATCTCGGCGCTGCTGTTCCTGATGCCGATGTACGCCATCCACAAGGTACCCGCCATGCGCCAATACGCAGGCAAGCTGTCCAACGTCTTCGTTGTGGCTGCTGGCGTAGTCGCCATCACCGCACTGGTCTATTCGCTGGTTCAATAGTCATCGGCCTGGACGGGAACGGCGCAGTCATCTGCGCCCTTCGTTTGATGATGAGCGTAATAACCTGTCGATGATGGTCGCAATTAAATAATTCGATAAGGAACGGCCCGGCGTGGATCCAGGCTGGAAGTGCCGGGTGCGCAGTGCCCGTTTTCCGGGGCTTGTAGGGATGCCCGGGGCTCCATTGCGGATGCCCCGAACGCTGTAAATAAATGCGTTGCGCGTCAGTCGAGCGTCATGCGGTCAGTCGACAGGCTCCGGGTGCAGAGGTCTGGACAGGTGCATGATGCTCGCGTAGTCGTACACGTACTGACGTCCCGCGTGGCTGGTCGAACGCAACTGGTCGATCAGCAGTCGCTCTTTTTTATTCAGGTACCTCAACGCCGGATCTTGACTGGACTTCAGGCGATCACGTTCATGGGCGTCAGGGAATGCAATGACGTTCGTCATGAAAAATCTCCTTGGGTTTGAGTCCTTGCTTGCTTTGATGTAGCCCCGAGTGCTGCGACGTTGCCACCTTACCCATAAAAACTTGGCGTGATCAACCCTGTTAGCCGAGTGGGTTACAGGGTTCGGGTAATCGCGAAGCGATGCTGGCTACCGTTGATGACAATCTGTACCTCGTCATCCTCGGACTTGCCCAGCAAGTGCTGGCCCAGCGGCGCATACGTGGTGATAACGGTGACCAGCTGTTCGTCCATCCGGACCTTCAGCCCCGCAGCATCAGGCCCCAGAAACAGAGACTGAACCTGGCCCGCATCGTTTTCGATCATCACCAGATCACCAACCTGAATACCACGTGATTCATCAAACGCTTTTAGCGACCAGCCCTCATAGCGCTTGAGCGACTGACGAATTTCCTCGACTCGCCTGGCTTGACCGGCAGCAAGGTAAGAGGCTTCCAGTCCCAGTGTGTCGTACTTGTTTTCGGCGATGTTTTCTTCGTGTGTCGCAGCTTCATGAGCGGTCTGGGCGGCTCGTTGCGCGATGTCCAGATCGACTTTCAGTTTCTCGGTGATGTGGTGCAAGACGTCCTGCTTGTTCATGGGTTATCCGCAGTATTCATTGATGCTTGCGCGGCTTTTTTCGCTCGGCGCGGTGCGATCCTGCTGCATCCAGAAATCGCATTTGGAACGGCTGAAGTTGCGTTGCTGTTGTTCCTGAACCTGCTCGCGCGCCTGGCGTGCCTCGCTTTCGCGCAGGCTTTGCTCGTATTTACGAAACATGGCCGTTTCCGGTTCCACCTGTGGCGTGGGCGGTGCCGTCAGTTGCGTAGCGGCCTTTTCAAGTGCCACGGTCTGCGCCGGGGGCAGGCTTTTGTAGACCAGCCAGCCCGTCAGTACCACCGCCATCGCACCGAGCCAGATGCCCAGGGCAATACAGATGATCAACTTCACGGAGGCAGACAGTTCGTGACGGCGAATGTGAGACGGCATGGCTGGATTCCTGGCGAGAAGGCACAGTGTGATTGTGCCATGCCTGAAGAGTGTGGATGACAATCGTGCATCCGGCGAATATCCGATAAGGGCTCCAGTCTGGTGCAGGCGGGTCGTTCTGAAGGACAATCACTTTTTTATTACTCTGCCTCAGGGAGCCGGGATGAAAGCCTCTTGGGACATTTTTTGCAGCGTCGTCGACAACTACGGCGACGTCGGCGTGACGTGGCGACTGGCTCGCCAACTGGTCGCCGAGCACGGGCTGAAGATACGATTATGGATCGACGATTTGCCGGCATTCGCTCGCCTGTGTCCTCAGGCGGATGTTCATGTCGAGCAACAATGGCACGACGGTGTGGAGGTCTGTCTCTGGCCAAAGGAGTGGGTGAGTACGGATATCCCGGAAGGCGTGATCGAGGCGTTTGCGTGCCGTCTGCCGGGGGCCTACACCGACGCGATGCTGCAACGCTCGCCACGTCCGGTGTGGCTGAATCTCGATTACCTCAGTGCCGAAGAGTGGGTCACGGGTTGTCACGGCCTGCCATCTCTGCAGTCCAGCGGTCTGAAGAAATTCTTTTTCTTTCCCGGTTTTCGTGACACCACCGGCGGCCTGCTGCGTGAGAGCCGTCTGATCGAGCAGCGTCGGGTCTTTCAGCTCGACAGCAAGGCGCGTCTGGATTTTCTTTCCCGCCTGGGCGTCGAACCCCGGGTCGATGCGCGTCTGATCTCGGTGTTCGCCTACGAGAACCCGGCGCTAGGCAGTTGGCTGGATACGCTTGCCAGCGGTTCAGATGCCACCCATCTGTTGGTGCCTGAAGGACGCATTCTGGGTGACCTGCAGCAGTGGCTGGGCGTTGATCACCTTCAGGTCGGCGATGTGCTGCAACGACGCTCGCTGACTGTCCAGGTGCTACCGTTCGTCAGGCAGGAGGATTACGACCGAGTGCTGTGGAGCTGCGATTTCAATGTGGTGCGCGGCGAGGATTCATTCGTGCGAGCACAGTGGGCAGGCCGGCCGATGCTGTGGCACATCTATCAACAGGAAGGCGACGCTCATCTGCCCAAGCTTGACGCCTTTCTCGAGCTTTATCTGGCTGGGCTTTCACCCGCCGCCGGTCAGGCGCTCGATGCGTTCTGGCAGGCGTGGAATGCCAGTCAGCCACTGAGTGAAAGCTGGCAGTCGCTCATGAACCACTGGCCCGAAGTCGAACGGCATGCCGAACAGTGGTGTGACGAACAGGCATCCCGGACTGATCTTGCGGCAGCGCTGGTGCAGTTTTATGGAAATTCGCTATGATACGCGGCCTTGATGTAAGGCTCTGTACGAAAAGTGCCTGCGCAGGCCATTTCTCGTACAGAGCCTTTGGTTAATTCAATCCAAATTCGGATATATGCAATGAAAACTGGTAAAGAGCTGAAACCCGGTACTGTGATCCGTCTGGAAAACGATCCTTGGCTGGTTCAGAAAGCTGAATTCACCAAGTCCGGTCGTAACAGCGCGATCATGAAGACCAAGCTGAAGAACCTGTTGACCGGTTACAAGACCGAGATCGTTTACAGCGCTGACGACAAACTGGACGACGTGATCCTCGACCGCAAGGAAGCGACCCTGTCCTTCATCAGCGGCGACACTTACACGTTCATGGACACCACTGACTACACCATGTACGAGCTGAACGCCGAAGACATCGAAAGCGTTCTGCCTTTCGTTGAAGAAGGCATGACCGACGTTTGTGAAGCGGTGTTCTTCGACGAGCGTCTGGTTTCCGTAGAACTGCCGACCACCATCGTGCGTCAGGTTGACTACACCGAAGGTTCGGCGCGTGGCGACACTTCCGGCAAGGTCATGAAGCCTGCCAAACTGAAGAACGGCACCGAGCTGAGCGTTGCTGACTTCATCGAAATCGGTGACATGATCGAAATCGATACCCGTGAAGGTGGTTCCTACAAAGGCCGTGCAAAGTAAGCACGGTTTTGTAACCCCGTTACGCAAGAAACCCGCAGCGATGCGGGTTTCTTTTTGCCTGTGATTTGACCGAGGCTGTTACTTCAGGTGTGTTTTCAGTTCTTCGGACGCCTGCAGCATCGCAGAGCGAACCGCCGGAACCTGACTGACAACGTTGAGCAGACCGTAATCGTGGATCATGCCGTTGTAGCGAACGGCGGTCACTGGCACGCCAGCCTGATCCAGCTTGCGGGCATAGGCTTCGCCTTCGTCGCGCAGTACATCGGCACTGGCTGTCTGAACCAGCGCCGGTGGCAGGCCTTTCAACTGCTCGGTCGTGGCCCGCAGCGGCGATGCGTAGATCTCGTTACGCTGCGCAGCGTCGGTGGTGTAGTTATCCCAGAACCACTTCATCATGTTGCGGGTCAGGAAGTGGCCTTCGGCATACTGGTCATAGGACGCAGTGTTGAAGTTGGCGTCGGTGACCGGCCACAGCAGCACCTGATAACGCAACGCCGGTGTCCCTTTCTCTTTGGCCATCAGCGCCACGACTGCCGCCATATTGCCGCCGACACTGTTACCGGCCACGGCCAGACGCTTGCCGTCGACATTGATTTCCTTGCCGTGCTCGGCCACCCAGCGAGTGGCGGCATAGGCCTGGTTGATGGCGGTCGGGTAGTGCGCTTCAGGCGAAGGCGTGTAATTGACGAATACCGCCACTGCCCCAGAGCCTGCTACCAGATCCCGAACCAGTCGCTCGTGGGTCTGGAAGTCGCCCAATACCCAGCCGCCACCGTGGAAGAACATGAAGACCGGCAAAGTCCCTTTGACACCTGCAGGGCGCACGATATTCAGGCTGATGGACTGCCCGTCGACCTTGATGGTCTTCTCGCTGACATCGGCCTTGGGCAGGGTCAGTTTCACACCCGATTGAGCGCCGACCAATACCGCGCGGGCATCCTGGGGCGAAAGCTGCTCGATGGGTTTGCCAGTGCCCGCGTTCAGGGCATCGAGGAACGCCTGGGTGTTGTGTTCAACACCCGAATCGCCTGCGGCAAATGCGCTGCTGACAGACAGGGCGAGCAAGGTACCGGTCAAGACTTTGCTGAAGGTTTTCATGTTCGATTCCTTTGAACGACTGGTTTAGACGGTGACGTGCAGACGCACATCGACGTTGCCGCGGGTGGCGTTGGAGTAAGGGCAGACCTGGTGAGCGGCATCGACCAATTGCTGAGCGTCGGCCTGTTCCAGGCCGGGCAGGCTGATGTGCAGGTCGATGTCCAGACCGAAACCACCGGGGATCTGGCCGATGCCGACATGGGCGGTGATGGACGCATCGGCCGGAATGCTGCGCTTGCTCTGGCCAGCGACAAACTTCAGGGCGCCGATGAAGCAGGCCGAGTAACCGGCGGCAAACAGCTGTTCAGGGTTGGTCGCTTCGCCGCCTGCACCGCCGAGTTCTTTCGGGGTCGCGAGTTTGACATCGAGAATCCTGTCGTTGGAAACAGCACGGCCATCACGGCCACCCGTGGCGGTTGCAACTGCGGTGTAGAGAGCGTTCATGGGGTCTGTCCTCAATCAATTTGAATTTATGCGCAAAATACTTGCGCGCTAACTAATCGCGAATTGAATGTAGCCCGGCAATACTTTGCGCGCAAGTTAATTTTTGAAAAGAATGGGGATGCGAGCGAAAGGGCAGGTGAGAAGCGGGTACAGATGGGCGCTCCGCATCACACTCAAGAATGGACGCGGAGCGTTCCGGGGGCGTTACGAGGTAGCGTGGGAACAATCATCAAAGCGTCTGACTGAATGCCTTCCACAGGCCGGTGATTGCAGCAGGGCATGCGTATAACGCTGAGCACGCAGGATGGCCACGATCAGGAAGAGGTGCTGTACTCAGAAGCTGTAAGTTCCGGTCACCACCAGATTGCGTGGATCGCCGACGCGAATCTGGCCTGCACTGGTGGCCGAGCTGTAATAGGTGCGATCCGTCAGGTTGTTGAGCGCGGCACGCACATCCCAGTCTTTCTGACGCCACCCTGCCAGTGCGTCCCAGCGGCCGTAGCCCGGCAGCACCGTGGTGTTCTGGTTATCCGCGTAACGCTCGCCGACCAGCGTCATGCCGGTCTCGGCGTACCAGCCCATCTGCGGTTTCCAGGTCAGGAACACGCTACCATTGCGCCGCGCTACGTTGCTGACGCGATTGCCTTCAAGACCATTGTCGTCTTCCACGATTGTCGCATCCTGCAGGCCGATGCCGCCGCGCATGTACCAGTTGCCGGCCAACTGGCCCGTGGCCGTCAGCTCGATTCCGCGTGAGCGCTGCAGGCCGGTCAGGAGGGTGATGGTCGGGTTCACCGGGGCTGTGGTGCGACGGTTGTACAGTTCCAGTTCGTAGACCGCCAGCGTGGTGCTCAGGCGCTCGTTGAGCCAGTCGCTTTTGACACCGATTTCCTTCTGCCGGGTCATCTCCGGGCTCAGGTCGTTGGCGTTGCCTGAAGCGCCTGGCGTAATGCCGATCAGACCACCGCCGACCGGCGAGAATGTCTTGGTCCACGAGGCGTAGAACGAATGATCCTGCAGGGGCGTCCAGACCACACCTGCGCGTGGGCTGGTGCTATGACTGTCGCGCTGATCCTTGACGCCGCGAAGCTGGTTGGTGGTTTCCACGTCGAAGCGGTCGTAACGCAGCCCGCCGAGCATTTGCCATTGATCGTTCAGGCGCAATTGATCCTGCACGTAAAGACCACGGCTCTCGACCTCGGTGTGGTTGTCGCTGGATACGATCATCCGCCCGGTGTGGCTCAGGTTGCGATCAGGCTTGAACAGGTCGAGCGCAGGAACCGGTCGTGCTCCGGCCCCCGTCGTTGCGGCGGTATACAGCGTCGGGTCGCGACGCTGACTGCCGAGTTCCACGCCGGTCAGCAGCCGATGCTCCAGGCCCAAGGTCTCCACGACGCCTTCCAGTTCAAGGTTATTGAAGATGTTGCGGGTGGTGAGATCCTGCTGCCAGTGCTGGCGGGTGACATTCCGGGTTCTCGGGTCGTAGCCGGTCAGGTACGTATTATCGAAATCGCTGTCGAGCTTGAACACGCCCAGTGTATGACGCAGTTGCCAGTTGGCGCTGATTTCATAGCTCAGTTTTGAGCGCAACGATTGCGATCTGTCGTCGATGTCATCGCGGTCATCGCCGTAAGTCGTGCCACGATGCACATCGGCAGGGCGTCCACCGACACCGGGAATACCACGATCTGGCGTTCGGTCGTAGCGGCTGTATTCGTATTGCACCAGCCAGTTCAATGCGGGCGTCAGTTGCCAGCTGATCGAAGGTGCGAAGAGTTGTCGGGTGCTGGAAATATCATCGCGAAAGCTGTTGCTGTCCTGATTGCCCATGTTCAGGCGCAAGCTGATGTTCTCGCTCGGGTCGGCGCTCAGGTCCGCATAAAGACTGCGCAGGTCTTCGCTGCCAGTCTGCGCTTCAAGCGTGGAGCGCCTGCCGGCCTGAGGCGCCTTGCTGACCCGGTTGACAATGCCGCCTTGACTGCCACGGCCGTACAGAACGGCTGCTGGTCCTTTGAGCACTTCAATTCGCTCGATGTTGTGCAGATCCCTTACGTACTGGCTGTCGTCGCGAATACCGTCCAGATAGAAATCATTGCTGGCGTCAAAGCCCCTGATCCGCAGACCGTCGAAGCGCGTGTCCGCCGCGCTGCTGACGTTGGGAAGGCCGCTGAGTGCGGTGCCCAGATCATTGGTGCCGTAATCCAGGACGCTGGAAGTCTTTACCGAGTCGATGGCCTGCGGCACATAGCGCGCCGGAGTCGAAGTACGTGTTGCGGTGCTGACTTCCTTGACCCGGGGATCATCGGTCTGTGTGTCTGCAGTGATCGACAGTTCCGGCAGCGTCGTGGGCGCAGCGCAGGCGTAACCGCCGGCCAGCAGAATGGAGAATCCGAGCGAAGCAGGTTTGAGACGCAGAGGGGCAGGCATGAAGATGCGCATCCAGGTGGGGTTATGATTTTTAGGATGCGAATGGTAATGCTTGCTATTTGCTTGTGCTAAGTATTCCTGATTGTGCTAATGCTGTGTTTGTATCGGCATGTTTCAAATTCGTTACGCTTCGGTCCGATGCCCTTCACAGGCTGTCATGCAGATGCCCGCGCAGACCCAGCAGCTTGCCTTGTAACTCGCGCAACTGATCCATATTCAGGCCGCTGGCGGACAGAATGCATCCGGGTACGGTCGTGGCTTTCTGCTGCAGAGCACGGCCCTGTTCGGTGAGGTGCAGCAGCACCACACGCTCGTCTTCCTTACTGCGCGTGCGACTGATGAGGCCTTCACCTTCCAGGCGTTTGAGCAACGGCGTCAGCGAGCCCGGATCTGTCAGCAGACGGGTACTCACATCGCCGACAGTGAGACCGTCCTGCTCCCACAGCACCATCATCGCCAGGTATTGCGGATAGGTCAGCCCCAGCGCCTGGAGCAAGGGTTTGTACACCTTGGTCATCATCAGCGAGGTGGAATACAGGGCAAAGCACAACTGGTTATCGAGCAGCAGCGAGTCGCAATCGGCGGAAGCGTTGGGGTTGGTGCTGGCGTCGGCGTCCATGGGAGGTCCTCGTGCGTTGTGAAGGAGGCTTAATTTAGTGTTGCGATCTTTAATGCGCCAGATAATTCCACTGATGTGTTCCAGAGCGCTGTGCACGCAACGGCTTGCAGTACCCAGAAAAAAGTAGCGTTACCTGTTTTCGTTGTTTGCGTCGCGTTCAAGACTGCGTAGCATTTGGCCATTGACTGGTTGGGGATGTGGCGTGATCGACGTTGTAATGTTTGTGTTGTTGGGAGCGGCAATGGGCACGCTGGGCGGGCTCTTTGGAATCGGCGGTGGTCTGGTGGCGATTCCTGCGCTGGGCGTGCTGTTCGGACTGGATCAGCAACTGGCACAGGGCACCGCTTTATTGATGGTCTTGCCCAATGTGTTGCTCGCGTTGTGGCGTTACAACCAGCGCAACCGGATTCTGCTGCGCAACGCCTTGATGCTGATCATCCCCAGTTTCATCTTCGCCTGGCTGACCTCACTGCTGGCGGTTCGCCTCGATCCCCAGGGAATGCGGCTGGGGTTCATCGGCTTTCTGGTCGTCCTGACCGGGTTCAACGTTGCGCAGATGTTCTGGCGCAAGGGGCAGGTAAACACCCAACTGCGTCATGAGAACAGACTGTGGATGCTGGGCGTCGGTTCCGGCGTCACGGGCGGCCTGTTCGGGGTGGGTGGCGGGGTCATCGCGACGCCGATTCTGACCAGTGCCTTTGGCGCCACTCAGGTCGTGGCGCAAGGTCTGGCGCTCTCTCTGGCCGCGCCCAGTACGGGCATCACTCTGGTGACCTATGCACTGCATGATCATGTGAACTGGTCGATCGGCCTGCCGCTGGCCATTGGCGGGCTGGCCAGTATCAGTTGGGGCGTGAAGCTGGCGCATTCTCTGCCGGAGCGGACCCTGCGCCTGATGTTCTGTGTATTTCTGGTGCTGTGCGCGGTGATCCTCGCGCTCAAAGTCTGAAGCCCTCGGCAATGTAGTCGGCCATGCATTCGGTGATGGGCGAAGGGTTTTTCGTGTTGCGCAATAGCACCACGCTGGCGACCGGCAGTTGCGGCAGGTTTTCCGCTTCGCCAAGCACACGCAGATCCGGCGTGATCAGGCTCTGTAACTGTGCCGTGACTGCCAGCCCGGCACCGACCACCGCCATGATCGCCGACATGCTGGCACTGCTGTAGGCGATCCGGTATTCGCGCTCAATGGTGTCCAGAGCGTTGCAGGCCCATTCCCGACAAAAGCAATGTGTGTTGAACATCGCCAGCGGCATGGGCGTCTGGTCGTGGGGTGCATGCCCATCGGCCTCGACCCACACCAGATGCTCGCGTCGCAGCAACTGGCCGATCTCGTTTCCGGGCTGACGCGTCACGATGGTCAGGTCCAGGTCGTGACGCTGGAGCAGCATGTCCGATGGCTCGCAATGCACTTCGACCTGAACCAATGGATAGGCCTGCGCGAACTGGGACAGGATGCCGGGCAGGAAGCGCATCACGTAATCATCGGGCGAGCCGATCTTGACCACGCCTACCATGTGCGGCTCGCGCAACGTGTTGAACACTTCGCTGTGCAGTTTGAGGATGCGCCGCGCGTAGCCGAGCAGCACCTGGCCCTCGGCTGTCAGGCTCAAGGTGCGGCCGTCCTTGCGAAACAGCGAGCGCTGGACGATGTCCTCCTCCAGCCGCTTCATCTGCATGCTGACCGCTGATTGAGTACGATTGACCGCGTCGCCTGCCTTGGTGAAGCCGCCATGGTCGGCGATGGCGACAAAGGTGCGCAGCAGTTCGGTGTCGATGCTCGGGTAGTTGGCCAATACATCAATCTCCCGGATGGATTGCTCAAGAAACATTCTTCACGCTGATCTTAAGCCTGAACGCTGTTTCCTGCCATTACCCTTCATCTCACCGAGACCGCTCAATCAGCGACTGGTAGGCAAGGACATATTTTTCAGCCATATGACGTGCAGTGAAACGCTTGTCGAACTGCTCCCTTATCTGCCGGGCGGACAACTGGTCAATGTTATGCACGGCCGCCACAGCCTGCGCTTCGTTCTCGACAATGAAACCGGTTACCCCGTCGTCTATCACCTCACGAACCGAGCCGAAGGGGAAGGCGATCACCGGAGTCCCGCACGCCATGGCTTCTATCATCACCAGACCGAAAGGCTCCGGCCAGTCGATGGGAAACAGCAGTGCCAGAGCGCCTGACAGAAAGGCAGTCTTTTCGTGTTCGTTGATTTCGCCGACGTAGTCCACCAGAGGCGAATCAAATAAAGGGTGTATGTGGTGTTCAAAGTAAGCCCTGTCGACGGCATCAATCTTTGCAGCGATCTTGATGGGAATGTTGCACTGTTGAGCGATACGAATAGCGGCGTCTACTCTTTTTACAGGCGTGATGCGACCCAGAAAAGCCAGATAGCTCTTTTCCATTTGCAGGGGAGTATGGAGTTGTTGAGGCAGGCCGTGGTGAACCGTGCCCACCCAGTTGGCGGATGGCAGGTCATTGCGTTGAGCCTCAGAGATCGCAACGAAGGGCATGGCCGCAAACGCGTCGAAAACAGGCTGTAGTTCCGGTGTATCCACACGGCCATGCAGGGTGGTCACATAAGGCGTGGGTTGGCGGCTGAACAGGGAGAACGGATAAAAGTCCAGGTGGAAGTGAAGAATATCGAACTCCCGGGCACGCCGTCTTACTCGCTCCAGCATGACCAGATGCGGGCCGAGAGCGTCATGGTTTCCGTAATCGAGCCGTAGTGCGGATGGCCAGACTGCATCGAGCTCGGCTGATGTTTTCGAGTCACCGCTGGCAAACAACGTCACCTCATGGCCTGATTCAATCAGTGCCTCACTGAGGTAGGACACGACGCGCTCCGTGCCCCCGTAACGATGAGGCGGGACCGCCTCGAACAGGGGCGCAATCTGGGCAATCTTCACTGGCAATCTCCACAACCGGGTTTCTCTATCCACTCCTTGATTTTTTGGGCGGCGACCGCATCACCGCCGCTGCCGAAACGCTCGATCAGTTGAAAAGTCCTGCCTCTTTTGCACGTGCTGATCTGGGCGACTGCGTCTGCCATTTTTTCATTCAGAGCAGCACGCCGCTCCAGGCTTCTCAGCGTTGAAATCGCATCACCAATGCTATTCATGCAGATTGGCAGAGGTGCGGTGTAATCGATGTGGATGCCCAGCTTTTCCCAGCTCAGCTCCGCGTCAATCAGGCCGGCGTCGCGCAGGTGCGCCAACTGCAGGCCTTGTGTGTCGTTGGCCGGAGGCAGCCATATGACCGGTGTCTGCGCAGCCGCCGATTCATAGATATTGCCCAGTCCGGGGGTGCAGACCGCGAACTTGCAGTCGCGCAGCATCCGGGAAACGCTTTCCGGAGCGTGCGGGGCGGCGTCCGCTGATTCGAGGGCCTGTGCAATCGTTTCGCTGGTGACAATGTGAAGTTTCACTCCCTGCCCAAGCGCCTGACGCAAGGCAAAGGTGATCGCGCGGGCAAATTCGATAAGCACCGCATCATCCGTATAAGGATTCTTCAGACCGCCAAGATTCAGCAGAACAAAGTCCGAGTTGTTTCCCGGGTGCGGTTCATTCACATGAGGGGTAATGGGGGGGACGATTGAATAGCGGTTCGGCTCCAGGTCTGCCAGACGGTCGCGTACACCTATAAAGTTTTGCGCAATATAGAATGCATGGGGATGATGGATCAGCGCTTCAATGCCGGGCCATTGTGTTTCGGCATGCCAATACCAGGTCAATGCGTCGTAAAAGACGACGCGTTTACCTTGGGATAATGATCGGTTGGCGATGCCAAGGTCCATGGCGGTTATAACAATATCGAAACCGGAAATTGTGACGTCCCAGTCTCTGGAACTGCGTCCGGTCATATTGAAAATAGCTCGATAGGGGAGGTGTTTCTGCAGGTCCAGCGAGTACTGTTCACCTGCGTAGGCGTGGCTGCCGCTGCCTGTGAAGTGCTGCGCAATCGCTGCGATTGCTGCGGAAGGACCGAACCCGAACGGCTCGGCGTTGAACAGGATGCTAGCGGCGTCAATGCCCATGTGTTTCTCCTCGAAGGCTGCGTATTACGGTGTGCTTATAGATTCATCCATTGATCAGGTCCGCGCGATATAAGTGATTTGATGTTATTTAGACAGGTCGGTATGTTTTGAATTGAACGATTCCCGTGACGTGCAACAGGTGCGTCAAGTGCCCATGCGTAAGTCTCTTAAATATTAGAAGCTGAGAAATGACTGTCAATGAAGGGGTTATTCAGTTTGCGATTCATCGGTCGGGATGAAGTTTGAAGTGTGTTTTTTCTTGTCGAGGTTTTAGTGGATTGAAGAGATAGTTCTGGCCGTTATAACGGTGCGGCAAGCGGGGCTTAAATAAAGCGCTTGTCGGTACTGATGCATCAATCGTGCGAATGCCTTGCATAAGAAACATTCGTTGGATTGATCTCAAGCCCGGCGCGAGACTTCAGTCATCCCACAAGGAGGGCAAGATGATGAAAGGTCAAAAGGGTTATGTACTGGTCGCCAGATCGTCGCTGCCGGCGCAGCTCGGCAAGGCGCTGCGGTCAATGAAAAATCTGGTCGAACGCTGGCAGGAACTGCACCGCCAACGCCGCCTTCTGGCACAAATGAGTGATGGTGCATTGAAAGATCTGGGGCTGAGTCGGGCCGATATTCAACAGGAGACCGAGCGTCCGTTCTGGGACGATCCCTTGAGCCGCTGACAAGACCGGCCGGAATCGGCTAGCGTGACGGTTCGAACCGGGAGCGCTAAGCCTATGGAGTTGTCCCTCAAACAAGCGCGTCGTCTGGCACTGGCTGCCCAGGGTTTCAACGGGCGTCAGCCGCCAGCGACGATCAAGGCCAGTCACATTACACACTTGATCAGCCGACTTGGCGTGTTGCAGATCGACTCGGTCAATGCGCTGGTGCGTTCTCATTACCTGCCGCTGTTTTCGCGGTTGGGCCACTATTCGCCGACATTGCTGGATCAGGCCGCATGGAGCCAGGGTCGGCATCGGCGTCTGTTCGAATACTGGGGGCATGAAGCGTCGCTGCTGCCTGTCGAGCTTTACCCGCTGATGCGCTGGCGAATGCGCCGTGCGGCTCAGGGCGAGGGCATTTATCAGGGACTGGCCAGGTTCGGTCGTGAACAGCAGACAGCCATTGCGCGAGTACTGCAGGCCGTACGCGAACGCGGTGCATTGGGCGCGGGCAGTCTAAGCTCGCGTCAGGAAAAAGCCGGACCCTGGTGGGACTGGAGCGTGGAAAAACAGGCGCTGGAATGGCTGTTCGCCGCAGGCGAGGTAACCGTGGCCGGGCGTCGTGGCTTCGAGCGCCTGTACGACCTGCCCGAACGGGTCCTGCCGATGGTGATACTCGATCAACCCGAAATCAGCGAAGCCGATGCCCAGCGGGCGTTGCTGTTGCAGGCGGTGAGCGCGTTGGGTGTCGGCACCGAGAAGGATCTGCGCGATTACTTCCGTCAGGACCCGCAACCCAGCCGGACCCTGCTGGCGGAGTTGGTCGAGGATGGGACGCTTGAAGTGGCACAGGTCCAGGGCTGGACGCACAAGGCGTTCTGTCTGCCAGACAGCAAGGTGCCGCGCAAGGTTAACGCCAGCGCGCTGCTGTCGCCGTTCGACTCACTGGTCTGGGAGCGGGCGCGCACCGAGCGGCTGTTCGATTTCCGCTACCGGCTGGAGATCTACACACCGCAGCACAAGCGCGTGTACGGCTATTACGTTCTGCCGTTCCTGCACAATGAGCGTATCGCCGCGCGGGTAGATCTGCGTGCCGAGCGTGCAGCCCGTCGCCTGGCTGTGCATGCCGTGCATGAAGAGCCGAACGGTCTGGACGAGGAGGGCATGCAAGCCCTGGCAGATAATCTGCGCCAACTGGCCAATTGGCTGGGGTTGGCGCAGATTCAGGTCAATTGCCAGCGCGAAAGCGGGGCGCGTCTGGCGAGAGCGCTGGAAAGCTGAAGGCAGTTTAGCGGCGTACCTGTTTCAGGGTCTCGGCAATCAGGAACGCCAGCTCAAGCGACTGATCGGCGTTCATCCGCGGGTCGCAATGAGTGTGGTAACGATCCGACAAGCCATCTTCGGTGATCGGGCGGGCACCGCCGATGCATTCGGTGACGTTCTGACCGGTCATCTCGATATGGATGCCGCCTGCGTAGGTGCCTTCGGCCTGATGCACCTGAAAGAACTGTTTGACCTCGCCCAGAATCTGCGCGAAATCGCGGGTCTTGTAACCGCTGCTGGCTTTGATGGTGTTGCCATGCATCGGGTCCGAACTCCACAGCACCTTGCGACCTTCACGTTCGACGGCGCGAATCAGCTGAGGCAGGTGATCGCCGACCTTGTTCGCGCCCATGCGCGCGATCAGGTTCAAGCGGCCCGGGTCATTGTCCGGGTTGAGAATATCGATCAGGCGGATCAGATCGTCGGTGTTCATGCTCGGCCCGACCTTGACGCCGATCGGATTGTTCACGCCGCGCAGAAACTCGACATGCGCGCCATCCAGCTGCCGTGTGCGGTCGCCGATCCACAGCATGTGTGCGGAGCAGTCGTAGTAATCATTGGTCAGGCTGTCACGGCGAACGAAGGCTTCCTCATAGTTGAGCAGCAGGGCCTCGTGGGCGGTGAAGAAGCTGGTCTCGCGCAATTGCGGCGACGTGTCCATGCCGCAGGCGCGCATGAAGGCGAGCGTTTCGTCGATACGGTCGGCGAGCTGGCTGTACTTTTCGCCCAGCGCCGAATGGGCGATGAAGTCCAGGTTCCACTGATGCACCTGATGCAGGTCGGCAAAGCCTCCCTGGGCAAAGGCGCGCAGCAGGTTGAGCGTGGCGGTGGACTGGTTGTAGGCCTGCACCAGACGATCCGGGTCGGGAACGCGGCTTTTCTCGTCGAAGCCGATGCCGTTGACGATGTCGCCACGGTAGGCCGGAAGGGTAACGCCATCGATGGTTTCATCGTTGGCCGAGCGCGGCTTGGCGAACTGCCCCGCCATGCGTCCGACCTTCACCACCGGGCAGCCTGCGGCAAAGGTCATTACCACGGCCATCTGCAGTAGCACCTTGAACGTGTCGCGAATCTTGCCGGCCGAAAACTCCATGAAGCTTTCGGCGCAATCGCCGCCCTGCAGCAGGAACGCGCGGCCCTGGGTCACTTCGGCGAACTGGCGACGCAGTTCTCGGGCTTCGCCGGCGAACACCAGCGGCGGGTAACTGGCCAGGCTGTGTTCGACCCTGGAAAGATGCTCGGCGTCCGGGTAGTGAGGTTGCTGTTGAATCGGCAGTGCCCGCCAGCTGTCGGGGGTCCAGGGTTGGCTCATTGTTGGCTCTAGGGTTGTGCAATCGGATCGGCATGTTAGCAGTTCGCCGTGCTGCTGCCAGCGGACTGCAGATAACCGGGGGCCTGTTGCGCCCCGTGAAAATGTGACAAAGCTCGTGGCTTGGCCGACAATCCGCGTTTTGCGGGCCAATCGGGAACGGTAATGACGGAAGAGCGTGAACGCGTGGAACGGATTCTGGCGGAAGTCCACGATGATTTCGGCATGATCCGCGTGCTGGAAGTCGACGACTATCGCTTCCTCGAATTTGGCGATGCCATCGAACAGAGTTGCACCTTCACGGCCGATCCCAGCTGGCTGGAGTATGACTACACCCGCGCAATGCTGATTGGTGCGCTGTGCCATGAGGCGCCTGAAAGCGCGCTGTTTCTGGGATTGGGTGCCGGGACACTGACCCAGGCGTGCATGAAGTTTCTGCCGCTTGAAGACGTCGAGGTGATCGAGCTGCGCCCGGACGTCCCGCGCCTGGCGATGGAGTACATGGGGCTGGACGACGATCCGCGTCTATATATACGTATCGGCGATGCGCTCGATCTGCTCGATACCACGGAGCCTGCGGACCTGATTTTCGTCGACCTCTATACGGATGTCGGCCCCGGTGTCGGGCATCTGGCCTGGAATTTTCTGCACGGCTGTCAGCAGCGCCTGAACCCCGGTGGGTGGCTGATCATCAACCAATGGGCGACCGACGATGGCAAACCCTTGGGTGCTGCCCTGTTGCGCGGCCTTTATCATCGCCATTACTGGGAGCTGCCGGTGAAGGAGGGCAACGTCATCCTCATCGTGCCTGCGGATCTGGAACAGACGCTGGACCTCGAAGCACTCGCCCGACGCGCCGAAGCGCTGACGCCCCGGCTGGGTTATTCGCTGGACTCATTGATCAAGGCAGTCCGGCCTGCGACCTGAGCCTGACAAAACCAAAAACAGTGTGGGACAATTCGCCGCACGTCGAAAGTCCTGACCCTGATCATTTGCAGGAATCAGTGAAACGTTTAAGCTGCCGTCCCCGCAATCGCGGGGCCGTACGGTGCCAGGCAGGAAGCTCAGGGTTTGAAACGCCTGATTTTTCTCGCCTGGCCGGCAACGTTTCGCAAAAAAAAGACTCACTTTCGTGCGTAATTCCGGTATAGTGCGCGCCGGCCTTAACGAGGCCCTCGTCGTGATATAGCAGTTCTCCGAAGCCCGCTTCGGTCGCGCGTTCGCACTGCGAACTATCATTGACGATCCATTCATCAAACGTTTTCGCAAATCCCCGCCGACAAAGCAGCCAGGGTGACCTCAAGGTCGTACACGGCACGCGCAGCTTTGAAGCATGGGTCTTTGCGGATGCACTAGAGGCAGACCCATGACCCAGGAAACCGGCGGCTTCGCCGCTCTCGAACTTCATCCCAATATCGTTGCAGCTGTCGTCGCCACTGGCTACGAAGAGCCTTCGGCCATCCAGCAGCAATCGATCCCGATTATTCTCGCCGGTCACGACATGATTGGTCAGGCGCAGACCGGTACGGGTAAAACCGCCGCGTTCGCACTGCCTATCCTGCATCGCATCGACCCGAGCAAGCGCGAGCCGCAAGCACTGATCCTGGCCCCGACCCGCGAGCTGGCACTTCAAGTTGCCACCGCGTTCGAGACCTACGCAAAACAAATGCCGGGCGTGACCGTTGTAGCGGTCTACGGCGGCGCGCCTATGGGCCCTCAGCTCAAGGCTATCCGCAACGGCGCACAAATCGTTGTCGCCACCCCGGGCCGTCTCTGCGATCACCTTCGCCGTGACGAAAAAGTCCTGGCGACCGTGAACCATCTGGTTCTCGACGAAGCGGACGAAATGCTGAAGCTGGGCTTCATGGACGACCTGGAAGTGATCTTCAAGGCCATGCCTGAGACCCGCCAGACCGTTCTGTTCTCGGCCACACTGCCACAGTCGATCCGTGCCATCGCCGAACGCCACCTGCGCGATCCGAAGCACGTCAAGATCCAGACCAAGACCCAGACCGTTACCGCGATCGAGCAGGCTCACCTGCTGGTTCACGCTGACCAGAAGACCTCGGCTGTTCTGAGTCTGCTGGAAGTCGAAGACTTCGATGCCCTGATCATGTTCGTCCGCACCAAGCAGGCGACCCTGGATCTGGCGAGCGCGCTGGAAGCCAAAGGCTACAAGGCCGCTGCACTGAACGGCGACATCGCGCAGAACCAGCGTGAGCGCGTTATCGATTCCCTCAAGGATGGCCGTCTGGACATCGTTGTAGCGACCGACGTTGCTGCCCGTGGTCTCGACGTTCCGCGTATCACTCACGTGTTCAACGTGGACATGCCGTACGATCCAGAGTCCTACGTACACCGTATCGGCCGTACCGGTCGTGCCGGTCGCGAAGGTCGCGCACTGCTGCTGGTTACGCCGCGTGAGCGCCGCATGCTGCAGGTTATCGAGCGTGTGACCGGTCAGAAGGTCGCGGAAGTCCGCCTGCCGGATGCCCAGGCTGTACTGGATGCCCGCATCAAGAAACTGACCAACAGCCTGTCGCCACTGGTCGCCGACGCCGAGTCGACCCACGGTGATCTGCTGGATCGTTTGACTGCCGACATCGGTTGCACGCCACGTGCACTGGCTGCCGCTCTGTTGCGCAAGGCTACCAACGGTCAGGCCCTGACGCTGGCTGCCATCGAGCGCGAGCGCCCACTGGTTCCGAACAACGCCCCGCGTGGCGATCGTCCGGACCGTGGTGATCGTGGCGATCGTCCAGAGCGCGAGCGTCGTGCGCCGGTCCCCTTGGCCGAAGGTCGTGCCCGCTGCCGTACCGCGCTGGGTGCGCGTGATGGTATCGCTGCCAAGAACCTGCTGGGTGCCATCCTCAACGAAGGCGGCCTGGCCCGCGAAGCGATCGGCCGTATCCAGGTCCGTGACAGCTTCAGCCTCGTCGAGCTGCCGGAAGATGGCCTTGAGCGTCTGCTGACCAAGCTCAAGGACACCCGCGTTGCTGGCAAGCAGTTGAAGCTGCGTCGCTATCGCGAGGATTGATCTGCTCTTGAGCTGATCGTCCAATAAAAATCCCCGACTGGTTCGGGGATTTTTTATTGGGATTTTTCAGGTATCAGCCGAACCGATAGATGTCCATGCCCAGCGCGCCCATGGTGAAACCCTGATGCGCAACGCGGAACTCACCGCCTGCGCCTCTGGCGAAGTACAGCGGCAACAGGTGCTCGTCGCTCGGGTGGGCGCGGACGGCATGTGGCGCGAGGCTGCGGTAGTGGTGCAGTGCGCTTTCGTCATCGCTGCCCAGCCTGTCGATCATCCAGTCCCTGAATGCCTGAGCCCATGGCTCCACGCGCGGCGAGTCACCGTTCCAGCTCAGTTCGCCCAGATTATGGGTGATGCTGCCGGAGCCGATGATCAGTACGCCGTCAGCGCGCAAACCTGCGAGCGCCTGGCCGATACGGGTCTGCAGTTCGGGGCCTTGTCTGCTGGGCAGGGAAATCTGCACCACCGGAATATCGGCCTCCGGATACATCAGTGACAGCGGCACCCAGACGCCATGATCGAATGGGCGTCTGCTATCGACACGTGCGGGCAGGCCGCTGGCGGCCAGCAGCTCCACCACTTTTCGAGTCAGATCAGGCAGGCCGGGGGCGGGGTACTGAACGGCGAACAGTTCTGCGGCGAAGCCGCCGAAGTCGTGCCAGGTTTCCGGCTGCGGGTTACCGTTGACAATCAGTTCGTGGTTTTCCCAATGGGCCGATACCATCACGATGGCGCGTGGTCTGGGCATTTCGGCTGCGAGACGTGCCAGCGCAGGACCGCTCTCGCCGGGCTCCAGCGCCAGCATCGGCGAGCCGTGCGAGATAAACAGGCTGGGAAACATATGGACTCCGTGAAATAGTGATGCCTCATCTTCCGCCAGGGCCGGGATCCAAATCTAATATAAGTTTTGATGCTGTTTGATCGGATTATCAGGAGGGTTTATGGAAACGGAATTTTGGCAGCAGCGCTGGACGGCGGGGCAGATCGGGTTTCATCAGGCCGACGTGAATCAGGACTTGCGCAGACTCTGGCCTGAACTGGGGCTGGAGAAGGGTGCCCGCGTTCTGGTGCCCTTGTGCGGCAAGAGTCATGACATGAGCTGGCTGGTCGAGCAGGGGTATCAGGTGGTCGGTGTCGAGCTGTCGCAGGCGGCGGTCAAAGACTACTTTGCTGAGCATCAGATCGAGCCGCAGTTGACGCAGCGGGAAGGCTTCGACCTGTACTCGGCATCGGGCATCGAAATCTGGTGCGGTGATTTCTTTGCGCTGACGGCTGAAGACATCGGCCGGTGCGCAGCATTTTATGACCGCGCCGCGATGATCGCGCTGCCGCCTGATATGCGTGAGCGTTACGTCCGACAGCTGGAACAGTTGATGCCGCCGGTGTGCAGCGGATTACTCATCACCCTGGATTACGATCAGGCCGAACTGGATGGTCCGCCGTTCTCGGTTCCTCACGAGTGGCTGCAGGCTCATGTGTCGGCACACTGGAGCATGAAGCGGGTCAGCGAGCGCGATGCGCTCCAGAGCAGCCCCAGAGCGTTGGATGCAGGCTTGGGGCGTATGCAAGAGTGTGTTTACTGGATGGAGCGCAGGGTTACAGCCGACGCTTGATTCTGCAGACACAGCGTCTCGTACCAGGCAGGTGTGCTGTAAGCAGTGTTGCGTCGGCTATCGAAAGCATAAAAAAGGGCGACTCACGTCGCCCTCTTTCCGTCACTGTCAGCTTGATCAACCGCGGCGACGCAGCGCCTCGATACGCACTTCCAGCGGCGGGTGGCTCATGAACAGGCCGGCGATACCGTGCTTCAGGCTGGCATTGATGCCGAACGCCGTCAGGCTGTCAGGCATGTTAACCGGTACACCCTGCTCGGAGCGCAGACGCTGCAAGGCACTGATCATCGACTGGGTTCCGGCCAGGCGTGCACCGGCATCGTCGGCGCGGAACTCACGTTTGCGCGAAAACCACATCACGATGGCGCTGGCCAGGAAACCCAGGACCAGTTCGGCGAAAATCGTCGTGATGTAGTAAGCGATGCCCTGACCGTTTTCGGTCTTGAATATGACCTTGTCCACAAAGTTACCGATGATACGGGCAAAGAACATCACGAAGGTGTTCACCACGCCCTGTACCAACGCCAGTGTCACCATATCGCCATTCGACACGTGGCCGATCTCGTGGGCCAGCACCGCCTTCACCTCATCGGGCGAAAAACGCTCGAGCAGACCCTGGCTGACGGCAACCAGTGCGTCGTTCTTGTTCCAGCCCGTCGCGAACGCGTTGGCCTCGTAGGCCGGGAAGATACCGACTTCCGGCATCTTGATGCCTGCATCGCGGGACAGTTGTTCCACGGTCTGCAGCAACCATTGCTCATGGCGGGTACGCGGCTGGGTAATGATCTGAGTGCCGGTGCTCATCTTGGCCATCCATTTGGAAATGAACAGCGAAAACAGAGAGCCCGCGAAACCGAACACAGCGCAGAAAACCAGCAGCTGATTGAGGTTCAGATCAACCCCGTTGGCCGCCATGAACCCATTGAAGCCAAAAAGGCTCAGGGTAATGCTGGCTATCAGCACGACCGCAAGGTTAGTGGCCAAAAACAGCAAAATGCGCATCATGGTCGAAACGTTCTCCTCAGGACAAAATGTAACTGGATGCCGGGTATATAAGGTGATGCCTGTCGCTATTCAACAGGGGGACTATTTCAAACTGTGTCCTCTGGTCTGATTCGATCTTAATCCCGGCAACCTGAACGGCGCCTGAGCCATAGCCCCCGACCTTGTAGCGGCTGAAAGCCGAACGGCGACCGTGTCGGTCCAGGTCATAAATAAAATGCCCCGAACAGGTCGGGGCATGGTGCGTGGACGTCACATCCGGTGATGGCCTACTGGCGATAACCCTTCAGGAAGTTGCCGATGCGGCCAATGGCCTGCTCCAGCTCGTCCACGCGAGGCAAGGTCACCACGCGGAAGTGATCGGGCCATGGCCAGTTGAATGCGGTGCCTTGTACAACCAGCAGTTTTTCCGACAGCAGCAGGTCCAGCACGAATTTCTCGTCGTTGTGGATCGGACAGATTTTCGGGTCGATGCGCGGGAAGGCATACAGCGCACCCATTGGCTTCACGCAGCTGACGCCGGGAATGTCGTTGAGCAATTCCCAGGTCCGGTTGCGTTGCTCCAGCAGGCGGCCCGGCGGGAGAATAAGGTCATTGATGCTCTGGTAACCGCCCAGTGCGGTCTGGATGGCGTGCTGGCTCGGTACGTTGGCACACAGGCGCATGTTGGCCAGAATGTCGATGCCTTCGATGTAGCTCTGTGCATTGTGCTTGGGGCCGGAAATCGCGATCCAGCCGGAGCGGAAGCCTGCGACCCGGTACGACTTGGACAGGCCGTTGAAGGTCAGGCACAGCAGATCCGGTGCCAGGGACGCGGTGCACACGTGCACGGCGTCGTCATAGAGAATCTTGTCGTAGATCTCGTCGGAGAACACCACCAGATTGTGCTGGCGGGCCAGCTCCAGCATGCCCAGCAGCACTTCTTTCGAGTACACCGCGCCCGTCGGGTTGTTCGGGTTGATGATCACCATGGCCTTGGTGTTAGGGGTGATCTTGGCCTTGATGTCGGCCAGGTCCGGCCACCAGTTGGCCTGCTCGTCGCACAGGTAATGTACCGGGTTGCCGCCGGACAGCGCGACCGCGGCAGTCCACAACGGATAGTCGGGCGCCGGGACCAGCACTTCATCACCGTTGTTGAGCAGCGCCTGCATCGACATCACGATCAGTTCGGACACGCCGTTGCCCAGGTAGATGTCTTCGATGCCGACACCTTCGACCTGCTTCTGCTGGTAGTACTGCATCACGGCCTTGCGGGCGCTGAACAGGCCTTTGGAGTCGCTGTAGCCCTGCGCGGTCGGCAGGTTGCGGATCACGTCCTGCAGGATTTCATCCGGCGCCTCGAATCCAAACGGTGCCGGGTTGCCGATGTTCAGCTTGAGGATGCGATGGCCTTCCTCTTCCAGGCGTTTGGCGTGCTTGAGCACCGGCCCGCGAATGTCGTAGCAGACGTTAGCGAGCTTGTTCGATTTGCTGAACTGCATGGTGATGATCCCGAAAATGGACGAGCTGTTGCTGACTTGCAATTGAAGGTCGCAGCACGAAACACGATGAAATGGGTTTGTGTGCGACAAACGCGGGTGCCAGACTGACGCCTGACCTGGCGCAATCATACGTGCCACCTGATCTGTGGAAAAGATACAGATCAGGCTTTTTCAGAATTGGAGGTGTACCCGTGGAAAAGTTTGAGAAGACGCTCGAAGAGTGGAGGGCGATGCTTGACCCCGAGCAGTACAACGTCTGTCGTCTGAAAGCCACCGAACGCCCTTTCAGCGGCAAGTACAACGATACCAAGACTGACGGTGTCTACCATTGTGTGTGCTGCAACGCGGCGCTGTTCGACTCTGCAACCAAGTTTGATTCGGGTTGCGGCTGGCCCAGTTTCTACGCGCCCATCAAAGACAGTGCAGTGGTGGATGTGCGTGACGTCAGTCACGGCATGATCCGTACCGAAGTGGTTTGTGCCCAGTGTGACGCGCATCTGGGGCATGTGTTCCCGGATGGCCCTCCGCCGACGGGCCTGCGCTACTGCATCAACTCGGTGTGCCTTGATCTGGAGCCACGCGCATAGCGAGAGCCTGCCGGGCGGTCGCTGCGCTTATCGCGTTTTATCAGCGTCGGAAATTGAAGTGCGCGCCGCTCGATTGCACGCTAACGTCATGGGTCATAACTTGATCCCTATTAGCCTGAGGCACTGTCATGAGCGAAAACCTGCTGAGCATCCCGTGCACCACCATCAAGGGTGAGCAGAAAACCCTCGCTGATTTTGCCGGCAAGGCCGTTTTGGTGGTCAATACCGCCAGCAAGTGCGGTTTCACGCCGCAATACAAAGGGCTGGAAAAGCTCTGGCAGGATTACAAGGATGAGGGGCTGGTCGTGCTCGGTTTTCCCTGCAATCAGTTCGGCAAGCAGGAGCCGGGGGATGAAGGCGCAATTTCCGGATTCTGTGAACTCAACTACGGCGTCAGCTTTCCGCTGTTCAAGAAAATCGACGTCAATGGCGATCAGGCGCATCCGCTGTTCGTGCAGCTCAAGAAACAGGCGCCCGGGCTGCTGGGGTCGGAGCGCATCAAGTGGAACTTCACCAAGTTTCTGATCGGCAAGGACGGCAAGCTGGTCAAACGTTTTGCGCCGCTGACCAAGCCTGAAGAACTCACCGGGGAAATAGAAGCGCTGTTGCGTTAAACGTTCTGATCAGCCTGTTCGGTGATCGGAATCCACTGGTCCAGAATGTTTACCAGCTCGGCCCGTCTGAAGGGCTTGGCCAGGTAGTCGCTCATCCCGGCCGCCTTGCAGCGCTCGCGTTCGTCGGGCATGGCGTTGGCGGTCAGGGCGACGATGGGCAGGTTGGGCCAGCGACCGCTGGCGCGGATCTGCCGGCTGGCCTCATAGCCGTTCATGACCGGCATGTTGCAATCCATCAGCACCAGATCGAAATCACCGCGCTCCAGCTCCTCCAGTGCCTCGCCGCCGTGACTGCTGACCACCACGTCGCAGCCAAGTTTGGCGAGTATCCCCTTGGCCACCAGTTGATTCACCGGATTGTCCTCCACAAGCAGGATGCGTGCTGGCCGTTGTGCGGCTGGCTCCGGCAATGCGTTGGCCCTCACGCTGCTCTCTTCCTGAGCCAGCACGCGACGCAATGTGTGGTAGAGCGCATTTCTGGCCAGTGGTCGGGCCTGTTGCTGCAGGGGCGCCAAGGCGCTCACCTGTTCGCCGGGCATGAAATTACCGTAAGCGGTCACCAATAAAATGGGCGCGGGCGTCGCGGGGCGAATGGCGAACAGGCATTCAGGGCAATCGGTGATCACCAGATCAGGGCGGGTATCGAGTTCCAGCTCGTGGGCGCGGTCATTGATGCTGCGCCGTTCCAGATCCACGCCCCACGCGGGCAGCAGGCTGCCCAGCAACTCCACCAGGCCGCTGCCATCGGAACTGATAACGGTCACGCGGCCTTTGAGCGGGGCAGGGGATATGGCTTCGATGTGGACAGGCAGCGGTAGCTCTGCGCAGAACAGGCTGCCAAAGCCTGACCGCGACTGAAAGGTCAGCGTGCCGTTCATGGCCTGACACAGGCTGTGCGTCAGCGACAGTCCGAGCCCGGTGCCGCCGTATTGCCGGGTGATCGCCGCTTCTGCCTGGGTAAACGGCTGAAAGATTCGCGTCTGGGCTTCCTGGGCGATGCCGATGCCAGTGTCGCGTACCTCGATTTTCACCCGGTTCTCCCGGGTCTGTGGGTCCGAAAAGTGGCTCAGTCGCACGTCCACTCGCCCGAAACGGGTGAATTTGAGCGCGTTGGACAGCAGGTTGCTGACAATCTGCCTGACTCTGGTCGGGTCACCGGACACCATGGCCGGGAAGTCCTGCGCGATCAGGCATGTCAGTTCAACGCTGGGCGCGGCGTTCTGGGACAGCAGGTTGGCGGTGTCCTCGACCAGCAGACCCAGGTCGAACGGGATGCGTTCGATCTCCAGATGCCCGGCATTGAATTTGGACATGTCGAGAATATCGTTGAGCAGTTCCACCAACACCTTGCCCGAGTCATGGGCAATCAGCAGCTGCTGACGCTGCTCGGCATTCAGCGGGCCGTCCAGCGACAGTGCCAGCATGCCCAGCAGCCCGTTGAGCGGCGTGCGGATTTCATGGCTCATGTGTGCCAGGAATGCCGAGCGCGCATGGGCCATGTCGAGCGCGGTGCTGCGTGCGATCTGCAGTTCTTCGTTGGACTGGCGCAGACGGATATTGCTGGTGCGCAACTCGTTGGTACGGGCCGAGACGATACTTTCCAGCTGATTCAGGTGGTCAGTGAGGCGATCCTCGGCTTCGCGGCGTCGGGCGAACTCGCTGGTCACGGTCTCGATCTGGCGGTTGAAGGTTTCGACCAGTACCCCGATTTCATCCCGCTCATGGTTCGGCGGGCAATTGATCTTCGACCGCTGTGGACTGCGCGGATCATGGCTGCTCAGCTCGCGGATCAAGCCGACCAAGGGTTTGGTCAGCGTTGCGTAGAACAGGATCGTCAGAATGGCGGCCAGCGCCAGGCTGCGTACGAAGCCGTTGAGCAGGGTGATTTCGGCGCGCTGCATGAAATGGCTGCCAAAGGCAAAAGTGTCGACCGTCAGGTACAGCGTGCCGATGGTTTCATTCGGCAGGTGGTCCAGTTTCAGCGTTTCCTCGAACTGGCGGCTCTCGCCGAACATCCAGTCGCTGAGAACCCGGTAGCGACCGGTTGCCATCGGGCGTTCCACGCTGGAGAGCACCATATTGTTGTTGTCGGTCAGTTTGGCGCTGACCACGGCGGGGGAGCGCAGCAGGCCCAGGGTCAGTTCCTGGGCCAGCTCGGCATCGATGTTGTAAGCGATGCGCGAGGCGGGGTTCTGGATGATTTCCAGCAGGGAATTGATTTCGCGATCGATGGACGCGTCTTCGCTGGCATAATCGATTGCGATTTGAAACAGGCTGAGCAAGGTCCCAAGCGCAAAGCCGATCAGTACGGCCAGCCGCGCCTGCTTGAACGAAAGCCTGTTGTTGAGCCTTATATCCATGAATACTAACTGCCACTTCAGGTGCCCAGTGCCGGGCAAGCATAGCTGATCGGGGCAGATGATCAGTCAGTTAAATATGAGGAGAAACCGTGGATTCCCGGATGAATGCATTTCTTGAGCGTGCGGACGCGGTACTTGCACGTCTGGAGCCTTTGCTGCCCGCGCTGCGCGAACCGGTGGACTGGACGCAGGCGCTGGCCGCCCGCTGGGTGCGTGAGGGCCGTAGCGGCTATCTGATGCCGCTTGAGGTCAGTCTCGATATGCGTCTGTCCGACTTGATCGGTGTCGATCTGCAGCGTGAGCAACTGGGCCGCAATACTCGCCAGTTCATTGACGGCCTGCCGGCCAACCATGCGCTACTGTGGGGTTCGCGCGGTACGGGCAAGTCATCGCTGATTCGCGCGCTGCTGGCCGAATATGCAGCGTCGGGCCTGCGCCTGATCGAGATCGAACGCGATCACCTGGGCGACCTGCCGCGTCTCGTGGAGCAACTGCAGAAGTTGCCACAGCGCTTCGTGTTGTTCTGCGATGATCTGTCTTTCGAGTCGGGCGAGGGTGATTATAGGGTGCTCAAGAGTGTCCTCGACGGGTCACTGGAGCAGGCGCCCGACAACGTGCTGCTTTACGCCACCTCCAACCGTCGTCATCTCGTGCCTGAAAAGGAGAGCGACAATGCCAACTGGCAGCAGGTCGACGGCGAGCTTCATCCGAGCGAGGCGGTGGAGGACAAGATTGCCCTGTCCGACCGTTTCGGGCTGTGGCTGTCGTTCTATCCCTTCACGCAGGATCATTACCTGAATGTCGTCGAACACTGGATCACTCAACTGGCTTTGAAATCCGGCCTTGGCTGGAAGCGCGATGAGGATCTGGACAAGGCCGCGGTCCGCTGGGCGACCGGACGCGGTAATCGAAATGGTCGCTGTGCCTACCAGTTCGCACGTTACTGGGTGGGCCTTCAATTGCTGGAGCAACATACATGATCAATCTGCAAGACACGGGCACAGGCCTGGACGGTTACAACCTGCTGGCCGCGCAACTGGAAGCCTTGCTGGCGGATGAGCGCGACTTCATTGCCAATGCCGCGCAGTTTTCCGCTTTTCTGTACACCCAGATCGATGATCTGAACTGGGCGGGCTTTTACCTCAATCGCAACGAAGAGCTGGTTCTCGGGCCGTTTCAGGGGCAGGTTGCCTGCGTGCGAATTCCTTTCGGGCGCGGTGTGTGCGGCGCAGCGGCGCAGAGCAGGGCAACCCAGCGTGTCGAGGATGTGCACAGTTTTGCCGGTCACATCGCCTGCGACAGCGCATCGAACAGCGAACTGGTCGTGCCATTGATCAAGGACGGAATATTGGTCGGTGTGCTGGACCTGGACAGCCCGAGCGTGGGGCGTTTCAGTGAGGTGGATCAGGCGGGTATCGAACGTCTGGCGGCGATCTTTCTGGCTGCGACCGACTGCTAAGTGGGTTGCGGCAGACGCTTATAAACGGGGGGAGGCGGCTTTCCGGGCGACCTGTCAGCGACTGACAGGACGCCATCGCCGGCAAGCCGCTTTCCACAGTCAGATGTTGCAGGTGCATCTGGTTGTGTCGGGGGGCAGAGGCGGCAAGTCATCAATCGTAGATGACTTTCTTCTTCCATTCCGATTCGGTTTCGTCAGCCTTGAGGCCTTCAGTCAGCGCGTTGTCGTCATCGGCAGTCGGGGCGGTATTGGTCAGGACCATGGAATTGGCGCGGGCCAGTTGCTTTTCCATCGCCAGCAATTGCTGTTGATAAGTGACCGGGTCCGGCTGGTTGCGCAGGTATTGCACGCCACGTTCGAATGCCAAACGCGCTTGACCTGGCTGATCCTGGGAAAGTGCCATCTGACCGAGGTTGTTGAAGAACTCGATATGCAGGTTGACCAGAATCGTGCGAATTTCGCGAATCCAGTGCTTGGCTTCGCTGGTCTGCAGGAAGCCATCGTGGGCAGCGCGTGTCACCTGACCATGCAACGCTTCAAGCAGGAAGCGCACGTCCTTGGCCTTGGCTTCGGTCTGGATCGGTGTGACAGGGTTGGTCACTTCGATGCGGTCGCCCTTGGCCACTTGCTCTTCAAGTTCGGCAACGCGGCTTTTGAGTTGGGCGTTGCCTTTTTCCAGTGCCAGCATGCGCTGCACGACATTCAGCTCCAGGCGGGTCAGCAGCAGTTTGAGTGCCGGAGACATCAGTTGGCCCGGAAACACTTCGGTGATTTCGCCGCACCGACGCAAACGGTCGTTCAGCTCGACCTTGGTGCGTGCCTTGTCCAGTTTGCTGTTTTCAGCGACATGGTTCAAATAGCCGATCGCGATCAGCACAGCGATACCGGCTATTACCATCAGCGTGATCATGAGTGGAGTCACTGCGCAAACCTCAATTGTTCAAGTAATTTTGCAGGGAGTGTAGTGGCTAAGCACTACTGCGCATAGATGTGCCCGTCGGACTTTGTCATATCGCTTCTATTATAGGTACGTAATCGCAAACCGTCGGTCGGTGCCCTGAACGGGGGCGAAGTCGTTGATTTCAATAAATTTTCAGAATGGGGTTGACGACCCTTCAAACCATCCATAGAATGCGCGCCACTTACAGCGTAAAGCACACAGCGAAGCGCAATAAGTAGTGAATGTTGTACGTGTGTCCCCTTCGTCTAGTGGCCTAGGACACCGCCCTTTCACGGCGGTAACAGGGGTTCGAGTCCCCTAGGGGACGCCATTGCGGGAATAGCTCAGTTGGTAGAGCACGACCTTGCCAAGGTCGGGGTCGCGAGTTCGAGTCTCGTTTCCCGCTCCATTTTTAAGCAGCCTTGCTTCACGGCAGGGTTGAGTGAAACCAGAACCGTCTTCGGATGAGGTCTGGAACTGGAACATACACCATGATGTTTCAGGCAGTGTCCCCTTCGTCTAGTGGCCTAGGACACCGCCCTTTCACGGCGGTAACAGGGGTTCGAGTCCCCTAGGGGACGCCATTTGCGGGAATAGCTCAGTTGGTAGAGCACGACCTTGCCAAGGTCGGGGTCGCGAGTTCGAGTCTCGTTTCCCGCTCCAAATTCACAAAAACGCCGCTCAACAGAGCGGCGTTTTTGCATGCGCGTTTTAAGCCCGGCTTTCAAGCCAGTCGTTCAGCCAGCAATGCATCCAGTTCCGGCATCAGTGTCACGCTTTCCTGTTCGTTGGGGTCGGTGCGAGCGATGAGGGCGGTGGCTTCATGCTCGTTGCTCAGGTTGTACGGCACGTGCGGCATGCCTGCGGGAATGTAGAAAAAGTCGCCTTCCTCCACGGTCGCATGTTTCTCGAGCGCTTCGCCGTACCAGCAACCTGTTCCGCCTTTCAATGCATAGATGGCGGTTTCGTGCTCCTGGTGTTTGTGCGCCTTGCCTTTGCCACCAGGCGGGATGGTCAGCAGTTGCATGTGAATATGCCGGGCACCTGCGCTTTCGGCCGATATCCCGACCTTATAATCAAGGCCCTGTTTGCCCTGATAGGTCGCAGCAGGTTTCAACAGCACGCAATCCTGTTGATGGTCGTGGGGCATGGTCAGTCCTTCCGGCTGATAGTTAAAAATCGACAGTGATACGGGGCGGAACGCCAACACGCTTTGGGCGGAGCGTGAATCAGGCAAAGAAGGCGTTCAAGTGAAACAAAGTAAAAAGTGTGCCCTAGCGCTGTGCGCCTGAAGTATGGCGTATACAGAAACGCCGTCCAATGAGGCGGCGTTCTGCATGTTTCGATGAAAGGCTTTCAACCATCACGGCATCTGCGGCAGTTCATTGGGCCGCAGGTCGAACACCAGCACCTCGGCATCCACCCCTTGAGTCAGGGTAATGACCTGCTCGTCACGCAGACGTACACCATCGCCTTCACCCAGCGCCTGACCATTGAGTACCACGCTGCCGCGTGCAACGTGCACATAGGCGTAGCGATTGGCGGCCAGTTCAAGCGTGGCGGTTTCGCTACCGTCGAACAGACCCGCATACACGCGAGCATCCTGACGCACATTCAGCGCTCCGTTCTCGCCGTCGGGCGAAATGATCAACTGCAGGCGGCCGCGTTTCTGTTGGGGGCTGAAATGCTCTTGCTGATACTTTGGAGTGGCACCGCTGACATTCGGTACGATCCAGATCTGCAGAAAGTGCACGCCCTCGGTTTGCGAGTGGTTGAACTCACTGTGCGCCACGCCGCTGCCGGCACTCATCAGTTGCACGTCACCGGGACGAATCACCGAGCCCGTCCCGAGGGTGTCCTTGTGTTCCAGCGCACCTTCAAGCACGTAGGAGAAAATCTCCATGTCGCGGTGCGGGTGCTGTCCGAAGCCTTTGCCCGCGGTCACGCGATCGTCGTTGATCACCAGCAGGTCGGAGAAGCCCTGTTCGTTCGGGTTGCGATAGTTGGCGAACGAGAAGGTGTGAAAGGATTTCAGCCAGCCGTGATCGGCTGCGCCACGATCGGAAGCTTTGCGAAGAGTCAGCATGATAGTTTCTCCATCCAGATGTCGACGCTGCAGATTCAGACATCGACCAAGTGAGATGAAGGTTACTGGTTATCTGCGGGTGCAATAAGTAGCTGAAATACGAATGACTGTCTCACCTAAGTTGACAGTTAGTCAGTCGAGCACTTTGCTCTCATCTGTCATAGCGCTGTTTCACCGTCTCGTCTTTGCCAAACGAGTGTTTTTCAAGAGGCATATACCGTTTCGGATGGAACTGCCTGTCCGAATCGGGTCTGATCCAGGCACATAATCCCCATCGCCTGCGATCTTCGCCATAATGCGCCCCCGACCTTTACTTTTTTCAAGTGACGCCTCATTCATGAAAACCGTAGCAATGGTCCTGTTCCCGGAGTTTCTTCTGCTCGACATGGCAGGCCCCATGGAAGTCTTTTCCATCGCCAACCGCTACCTGGCGCTGGAAAAGCACTACCAGATAAGCACCGTCGGTACGCAACACGGTGCCATCCGGGCATCCAATGGTGTGCGGGTGATGGCCGATGCTCATCTGGAGCAAGTCGCTGGCAGCCACGATTTGCTGTTGGTGCCCGGCGGGCCGGGAGCCTATGACGATAAACATCAGTCGCTGGTGGACTGGCTATTGAGCGCCAGGGCGCAGGCGGGATGTATCGGCTCGATCTGCACCGGCGCGTTCATTCTCGGCGAGGCGGGTCTGCTGGATGGTCACCGAGTCACCACCCACTGGCATTACACCGAACGTCTGATCAAGCGCTTTCCCAAGGCCATCGTCGAGACCGATCAGATCTACATCAATGACCGCAACCTGCTGACCTCCGGCGGGGTAACGGCCGGTATCGACCTGGCGCTGGCAATCGTTGCTCAGGATCACGGCAAGAAAGTCGCGCAGGACGTCGCCAAGGTATTGCTGGTACTGATGAAGCGTCAGGGTGGCCAGGCACAGTTCAGTCCGTTGATGGCGGCTGTCGCGCCTAACGAAACCGCCGTTACACGGGTGCAGAATTACGTGCTGGAGCATCTGGACGAATCGTTCAGCGTCGAGCGCATGGCCAGTATGGCCAACATGAGCGCCCGGCATTTCGCCCGGCTGTTTTCCCGCGAAGTGCAGATGACGCCCATGGAGTTTCTGCAGAACGCACGTATCGATCGCGCCAGAAGCCTGCTGGAGATCAGTGACCTGCCGCTCAAGACAGTGGCTTACCGGAGCGGCTTTGGCAGCGTGCGGCACATGCGCTTTCTGTTCGGTGAAAAGCTGGGTCTGACGCCCAGCCAATACCGTGAGCAATTCAGTTAGTTTCGGGTGAGTTGCGGGGGTGTCCGTATCTGGCATCGCATTGACCGTGTGACTCCCCCCGTGCAACTTGTTCCATCTTCATTGCCTGCCAAGATGAATAGGATCTATTCAGCAAGGTGATGCAATGGACTGCCAGCCCAGGCGTTTCAGCCAGCCAGACACATCGAACCTACCGGAAACGTCCCCACGGGATGAGGTGCTGCGGTTCGGTCCCTACGTATTCCATGTGCGCCAGCGCCAGATTTTGCGCGAGGGTGAACCGTTGCGTCTGGGTGGGCGAGCACTGGATATCCTGCTGGTCCTGATAGAGCGCGCAGGTAGCGCGGTAGAGAAGGAGGCCCTGATCGCGCAGGTCTGGCCCGATTCCTTCGTCGAAGAGATCAACCTGCGGGTGCAGATTGCAGCCTTGCGCCGCGCGCTCGATGACGGGCAGCGTTACATCGAGACGCTGCCGCAGCGCGGATATCGATTCGTGGCGCCTGTTCACAGGGCCGCGAAGTCAGAAAGGCCCGAGCCGGCCTGCGCTCCCAACAATCTGCCTGTGCGTCTCACTCATGTCGTGGGGCGCGATGAGGTGGTGGGCAAGCTGGTGCGGCAACTGCCTGCAAAACGCTTCATCACGCTGACGGGGGCGGGTGGAATCGGCAAATCGACCGTGGCCTGCCGCGTGGCTGAGCGTCTGGTGTCGCGCTATCAGGATGGTGTGTGTGTCATCGATTTCTCTGTGGTGGACAATGAGCAGGCGCTGGCGGTCTGCCTGGCCGGTCTCTTGCAGCGGGACGGGGAGCCGTGCCTGTCGAGCCTGACCGCCGAACTGGCGCAGGGGCGTCGTCTCTTGATTGCCGACAATTGCGAAACGATCGACGATGCCTGTCGGCAGTGGGTCGGCGCGCTGTTGACGCAGTCCGGGGAGCTCGCCGTTCTGGCGACCAGTCGACGACCGCTGGATCTGCAGGACGAGCGACTGTTTCCACTGGAACCGTTGACCGTTCCGCCTGCATCCGCGCAGCTCAGTGTCGAGCAGGGCCTTGCGTATCCAGCGGTGCAATTGTTCGTCAGTCGCGCCCAGGCCTGCCAGCAGGGTCTGGTCCTGCGGGACCGTGACATGAAGGTCATGGGCGAGCTCTGTCGCAAGCTCGATGGTGTGCCCTTGGCGCTGGAACTTGCGGCAGTGCAGATCAACGCCTTTGCGCTGGTCGGCTTGCACGCGCGTCTGGATCAATGTTTTCAGTGGCTGACGCAGGGGCGCCGTACGGCCGTCCCACGTCATCAGTCGCTCAGGGCTTCGCTTGACTGGAGTCATCAATGCCTGAGCCTGCGCGAGCAGGCAGTGCTGCGTCGCCTGGCTGTCTTCGACAAAGCCTTCACGAGCGAATCCGCAGTGGATGTGATCGGGTGTGACGGGCTGGACGCGCACTCGGTGTGGGAGGCACTTGTCCAGCTGGAGCGTCACTCCTGGCTATCGAGTGTGCCTGGCGTCGGCGTGTCGCGTTACCGTCTTGCGCACACCACCCGCCTGTATGGGCTGGAAAAGCTCGAAGATGCTGGTGAACTTCAAACGTTCACGGCGCGCCACGCCCGTCACGTCAGCCTGCAGCGCTTCATGGCGAAGTCAGTGCAAGCGGTCGAGTAGCGCGCGTGCCGCCAGCAGGTCCGGCGTAGCAAATCCTTCGCTGAAGCGGGCATGAACCGGCGCGAGCAGAATCCGTGCCTGCTGCCCCTTGCCCTGGCGCTGCCAAAGCCCCGCCAGTGATGTCGCACTGCGCAATTCCCACGCCAGCGCGTGCTGAGCGCGCGCCACTTCCAGCGCCTGGATCAGCAGCGCCTCGGCGCCGTCCTCGTCATACGCCTGCACGGTTTCGGCTCGGCACCGCAGCATCTCCGCTGTGCACCAGCCTGCCAGACCCGCTTGAGCCCGCTCCACCAACGCCAGGTCCAACAGACCGGGGCGCAGTGTGACCATAATGTCCCGAATCAGGCCTGAGCCCTGAGGCCGGTCGTCTGGCGTAGCGGACTCGCTCAACAATTGCTCGTAAAAGCCCGCCCAGCGATGGAACAGCAGGACCGAGTGTTTCTGGGCCTGTTCCTGCAACAGTTTCACCCTCTCGCCTGCGACCTGGAGATCACCGTTGTAGAACGCGATGGCGCAACCGGCCACAGCCAGGCTGTAGCAGATGGACGCGCCGTGGTTGATCTGTAACGCAATCTCCAGTGCTTGAGTGGCCGTGCGTGCGGCCTGCTCAGGCAGACCCTGCATCCAGAGAATGCGCGCCAGCAAGGTCAGGGACGCGACGCTCAGGTCGTACTGAATGCCGAAGCCCTGGGTAAAGCGGTTCAGATGGCCGTTATGCGCCATGTGCTGGATGACCTGTTCGGCGTCTCGCCTGGCCTGTCGCTGGTCGCCGTTGTAATGCAGCGCCAGTGCACGCAGGCGTTGCGCGCTCAAACGCAACGCCTCATTGGTGTCGAACCCCAGGCGGTTGAACTGGCGGCTCTGTTCAATCGTTTGCGGGTAGTGACCATTGCACAGGTTGACAGCCACCAGACCGGAAATCGCCTGCAATTGACCGGCCAGATCGCCCGACTGCTCTGCCAGCACCTGCGCAGTGCTGAACGCCTCCACCGTTTCCGGCGTACCGCCAACGGTGTGGTAGGAAAAATTGCCCTGCGCCAGTTTCAGGACCATTTTCAAGTCCAGGCAGGGCAGGGGATTGGCGTCCAGCAGTCTCAACGCCCTGCGCACGTAATGGCCGTGCTCCTTGAGCAGAGACAGTTCCTGCCAGAGCGGTGCCGACTGAGCCACCAGGCGAATGGCAACGATCTGCGGCGCGTCTGTGTTCAATCCCCAGGCCAGCGCAGACCGAATGTCTTCTAGGTTGCGGCTGTAACGTTCGATCCACTGTGCGGTGGAAACCTTTTCCCAGTCCAGTCGAGCCTGCTCCATGATGGCCAGACAGCGTCGCGCGTGCCGCTCCTGCGTGGCAGGCAGCTCATGGTGAATGCGCAGTTTTTCCAGCGCATAACGGCGCGTGGTGTCGAGCAGGTGATAGAACACCTCGTCATCACCGACTTCCACGTTCAGCAGGGATTTGGCCACCAGTTGCGTGATGGCGTTGAACACTTCGTAGGTCGCCACTGGCTGATCGGTGATCACTGCGGCGGCCGACTCCAGCGAGAAACGGCCCTTGAAGATCCCCAGTCGCTGCAGACAGTTCTGTTCGCACACGCTGAGCATCTGGTAGCTCCAGTCCAGCGTGGTGCGCAGCGTCTGGTGGCGGGTCATCGCGTCGGACGGGTCGTCGCAATGCTCCCGGCAGCTCTGCTGCAAATGCTCCAGAACGCCGCTCAGGCGCAGGTTTCCGACTTGCGCCGCAGCAAGCTCGATGGCCAGCGGGATACCGTCCAGTCGCTGACACAGCTCGATGGCCAGCGGCAGGTTTTCATCGGTCAGTTCGAACTGTTCATGACTGGCCATGGCCCGCTCGACAAACAGTTGCAGGGCCGCGAAGCCCATGGCGCAAGCGCGATCGCTGTCCGGCGGCGGGCAATCCAGCGCATCCACCCGTTGCACGAATTCGCCTTCAGCCCTCAAAGGCTCGCGACTGGTGGTCAGGATATGCACGTGCGGCGCGCTGCGCAGGATGTGTTCACTGAGTTGCGCGATGGCATCAATCATGTGTTCGCAGTTGTCGATCACCAGCAGCATGTGTCGCTCGCGCAGATACGCAGCCATGTGATTGACGGGGCGGTCGTCGGGCAACGACAGTTCCAGCAGTGACGCCAGGTGCGGGACGATTACCGCAGGATCGGTCAGCGGTGCCAGATCGAGCAGACGGATGCCGTCGTGATAGCGGTCGATCAACTGTTCGGCAACGCGCAGGGCGGTGGTGGTCTTGCCGATTCCGCCGGGGCCGACCAGAGAAATGAATCGGTGCTGCTGCAACTGGCTGACCAGGCGTTCGACCAGTGCTTCCCGGCCCAGCATGCGTGCGCGCCGCATGGGCAGATTGTGATGGGGCGGGGTATTCATCCAGGCATCCGGCGTGTTTTCGCTATGTTCCAGGGTAAACGGGGCGACAAAGCTGTAACCGCGTTGCGCCACTGTCACGATGTAGCGTTGCCCTGCCTGACCATCGCCAAGCGCCTTGCGCAAGGCAGCCATGTGCACACGCAGGTTGCCGTCTTCGACCACGGTTCTGGGCCAGACCCGGTTTATCAGGTGCTGCTTGCTGACCACCTTTCCGGCGTGTTCCAGCAGCACCAGCAGGATGTCCACGGCGCGCTTGCCCAGCCGCAGCGGTCTATCGGCTTCCAGCACCAGACGCTGTTGCGGATAGATGCGATAAGGGCCGAAACGCATGGCCTGCTCGTTGAGAACGGTCAACGGTCTTTTCCAGTTCAGAGGGATTGGGGACGTCTGCGTGCAGCGTAGCTTAACGGCTGCCAGTCACGACGCTGACATCCCTTCACCCTGACCTGCATTTCTCGCATGGCCGCGCCACGTGAAGGGGTTGATGCCTTCGGCGCGGGAGAAGATATGCGAAAAATGCGATTGATCACAGAACCCGCATTCCTGACTGATCTGGGTCAGGCTCATGGCGGTGTGTTGAATCAGGCATTTGGCGCGGGCCAGACGCTGCTCGCGGATCCACTCCTGAGGCGACAGTCCGGTGCTGCATTTGAAGGCGCGGGAGAAGTAACTGCGCGACAGGGCGCAGGCCCGAGCCAACTCGGCCACTTCGATGTTTTCACTCAGGTTGTCACGAATCAGTTGCTTGGCCAGACGTTCTCGCCAGGGGGACAACCCACCGCTGTTGCGGACGGTTTTCTCGCTGTGCAGCGCATCAGGGCAAAGCTTGCAGGCAAAACTTGAATAGTGGGTCATGGCAAATGTCCGTGGTGGGATGAGCTTTCCATGGGCAAGAATTTGCGCAGAGGCCGCTATTCTTGATTTCCGCGAGCCGTACTGACGAGTTAATCGTTGTTAATTCCGGGTCTTCCGGATGGTGGCTAACTGATTGCGCGACAGCTCTGCCACGGGCATCTCAACGGCTTTGCAACCAGCCGAGGAAGCCGCCCTTTCTGACCTGCGGCGGGCGGGCCAGCAGGATCGAGTGGCTGTTCTTCTGACGTACCGCCTGCAGCTTGTGCAGGGCCGTATTGACCTGGCTGGATTGCGCCATGCAGGCGCGGGCGATGTCCTTGTCGATGCGATAGACGATGCTGGAAGTCAGCGCGGTGAAACAGGCTTCGGACGGCGTGTCGTCCAACAGGCCCTGTTCGCCCAACACTTCGCTCGGCCCCATGCGACCGGCTTCGACGCGTTGCTCGCCATTGACCACGGCCGCACTGATCACACCGGTGGCGATCACGAACAGGCCGTCGGGCACCTCGTTCAGGTCCAGCACCACCTGGCCTGCGGAGTACTGCTGAGCGGTCATGTGTTGTGCCAACTGATCACGCTCCTCCTCGCTGAGCGAACGGAACACTTTCACTTCTTCCAGCAGCGCACGGGCCCGGGAAGCTGGCTCGACGACGGCGTCGGGCTGGCGAACGATCCCGGCGGCTTCCAGGTGTCGGTGGGCGAGGTCGAACAATTGGTTGCGCACTTCGCCTTTTTTACTCAAGTCGGCGATGAAACCACTGGCCACGTATTCCGACATGCTGTCCCCCGACGCATGCAGTACGGCCTTTGGCGCAGGGCTCAGCAACAGGCTGCTGCTGCCCTGCAGGGTGCGTTCCAGAGCGTCGAGCACCCGGCGCGGACGTATGTGGGTCGGTACCTGGATGCTGATCGAAACGCCGTGCATGTTGGTCGGGCGACTGAGGTTGACGATCTTGGCCTTGGCCGCCACCGAATTGGGCACTACGGCGGTGCTGCCTGCGTGAGTCAGCAGATGTGTGGCGCGCCAGTCGATGTCGAGCACCTTGCCCTCGACGCCGTCGATCGACACCAGATCGTCCACTTGATAAGGCTTGGTGGCGTTGAGCACGATCCCGGAAAACACGTCGCTCAGTGTGCTCTGCAACGCCAGACCGACGATAATCGCCATCGCCCCTGACGTTGCCAGCAGGCCCTTGACCGGCAACTCCAGTACATAGCCTGCGGCCGCTACCACGGCAATCAGGAAAACCAGCGCGCCGATCACGTCCTGCAACAGGCGTCCGCTGTGTCCGATACGGTGCATCAGCGCCAGACCGATCAACACGGTCAGCACCCTTGCGGCGTAGACCCACCAGAGAATCGCCAGGGCCGTGGCACCCAGCTGGATCACGCTGTCATCCGGCCAGGACGGGGCCTGCAACGGACTGATCCCCGCGTTGATGATGAGTGTGCTGAACGCCAGAAACAGCGCCAGCCGAATGCTGACCTGCGCCACCCGCTGACGCACCGGTGCCAGGTGCCAGATCAGCACATCGGCCAACAGCAGCAGGGCGCTCCAGAGCAGGGGATGGCTCAATGACTGATGCATGGGATGACTCCACAGAACGTTGGGAATGGGCTTTTGCCTGTGGACACAGACTAATCAGGTGCTGAAATGCAAAAAAGCGGCTATAAAGCGTTTAACTGTCAACCAGGTCGTGACAATGAACCCTTTTGAAGACATGCGTATCTTTTGCCAAGTGATGGAGTCGGGCAGCTTCACGGCAGCTTCCGACAAGCTGGGACTGTCCAAGCAGTTCGTCAGCAGACGGCTGATGCAATTGGAAGAGCGATTGGGCGTACGCCTGCTTAACCGCTCGACGCGGCGGCTGGACGTTACGCCGCTGGGCCAGAGTTACTACGAATCGTCCCTGCGTCTGCTCGCTGAAGTCGAGCAGGTGGAGCAGGGCATCACAGGCCAGAACAGCGAGCCACGCGGCACCCTGCGCCTGAGTGCGCCGCTGTCGTTTGCCGTGGCACACCTGGGCTGCCTGCTGCCGCTGTTTCTGCAGCGCTACCGCGATGTGTCGGTCGAAGTGGACCTGAGTGACCGTCCGGTGGACCTGCTCAGCGAGGGCTACGACCTGGTGCTGCGCATCGGCGTGCTGGAGGACTCCACGCTGATCGCCCGGCGCATCGCGACAATCGACCGGGTCTACTGCGCCAGCCCGACTTATCTGGCCGAGCGCGGCACGCCGGAAAAACCTGAGGACCTGCACGCCCACGACTGCCTGCCGTACGGCCATGGTCGTCAGGTGCAATGGCGTTTTCAGGGCGCAGGCAAACCGCTGAACCTCAGCGTCAGCGGGCGGATGCGGGTCAACAATGGTGAGCTGTTGCGCGATGCGGCGGTGGCGGGGCTGGGCATCACGTACCTGCCGACGTTCATTGTCGGCGCGGCCTTGCGTAACGGCAGTCTGGTGCGAGTGCTGGACGATCTGCGCCCGGAGCCGCTGACCCTGTCAGCGGTGTATCCGCAGCATCGCCAGGCTTCCCGGCCAGTGCAGGCCTTCATCGAGTTTCTGCGCGAGCGGCTGGACTCGGGCATCGACCTGGATGACCGTCAGGGGTAAAACCTTTAGCTGATTATTTTGCATATTAGGCTAGATCAAAAATGAATTTAGCTAATTTTGTGCCGGGTGTTAGGGTCGTGCCATCTGCGTGAAGACGCATCTGTTGATGACCTGTGGAGAGCACCTGTGGCGAAAACAATCACCCGCTGGACAACGGGCCTGGCCCTGGCGCTTATGGTGTCGGCCGGTGCGCATGCCGCGAATCTCATTGTCGGCGACCAGAGCTACAGCGCCCGCACCGTGATGGAGGCCGCCGGCGTGCTCAAGGACGTGCCGTACGACATCGAGTGGAAACAGTTCACGGCAGGCTCGCCTGTGGCGGAAGCCTTGAACGTCGGCAGTCTGGATGTGGGATTGCTGGGCGATTCGCCCGCGCTGTTCATGGGAGCGCTGGGTGCGCCGATCAAGGTGATCGGTGTCTCGCGGCAAAACCTTGAAGGCGTGGCGATTGTGGTGCGCAAGGACTCGCCCATCAGAACCGTGGCCGATCTGGCGGGCAAGAAGGTCGCGATCTGGAAAGGCTCGTTCAGTCAGCAGTTGATGCTGACCGCGCTGGACAAGGCCGGTATCGCTCGCGATGCCGTGGATTATCGCTACCTGAGCGCGCTGGATTCCTCCCACGCGCTGGAAGGCGGCTCGGTGGACGCGATTGCCACCTGGGAGCCCTACGTCACCCAGCAGGAACGTCAGGGCGCACGCATCATCACGACGGCCAAAGGGTTGATACCGGCACAAAGTTTCATTGTCGCCAACGACCGCTCGATCAGGGACAAGCGGTCGCAGATCAGCGATTTTCTCCAGCGCCTGCAAGCCGCCCGCGCCTGGTCAGTAAGTGACCCGCAGCACAACGAAATCTACGCCAGTGCCTGGTCCGCCCTGACCAAGGCCGACGCGCAAGTCGCCAGCCGCTGGTTCTCCCGCGCCCAGGTCACCGTCGTGCCCATCACCCCTGACGTCGTCGCAGGCGCACAACAAACCATCGAGTTCTTCAACGGTGCCGGACTGACCAAAAGCTATCCCGCAGCAAGCGTGTTCGACGAATCATTCAACGCCGTGCTCCAGAGCCAGACCCAGGTGTCACGCTAGATCGAGCGTTCGGTACGACCAACATCGGTACGATCAACAAGGGAAGATGACCGTTTCTCACGCTTCGCGTGGGAATGCCTCTCGGGACGCGCCGCGTCCGGACGTGACGGGCACGATCAGCAACGTGCAATCTGCTCAAACGCAGAAATGGTGGCCGGCCAATCGGTTTATCAAGCGACTGATCCATTGCTGAATGGACGCCATCGCCGGCAAGCTGCCCCTCGGTTTTTTTGGTTGCCACGGATTTTGCATTCGGGTGTCGAACACGATAAACATCACCAAACCCAAGGAGTCCGCCCTGACATGAGTCTGACCTCGCTGCACTGGGGCGCTTATCGCCCGCAGGTTGTGAATGGCAAGCTGCAAGCCTTGCAGCCTGTCGAGTGGGACAAGGACCCTTCGCCCATCGGTGACTCGGTGGCAGCGGCCATCACCTCGTCGACACGCATTATGCGTCCGGCCGTGCGGCGCAGTTTTCTGGAGCAGGAGGGCGGGCGTGCGCACTTGCGCGGGCAGGAACCTTTCGTTGAGGTGTCGTGGGAGGTTGCACTGGATCTGGTCGCCCGTGAACTGAAACGGGTCAGGCAGGAGCACGGTAATCAGGCGATTTTTGGCGGCAGTTACGGGTGGGGCAGTGCCGGGCGCTTTCATCACGCCCAAAGCCAGTTACACCGTTTCCTCAACTGCATTGGCGGTTATGTGTCCAGCACCGACAGCTACAGCCTGGGCGCCGGACGGGTGCTTATGCCGCATATTGTGGGCAGCATGGACTGGCTGCTGGCGGCTCACACCTCATGGAAAAACCTCGCCGAACACTGCGAGCTGTTCGTCGCGTTCGGCGGCCTGCCTGCCAAGAACGCCCAGACCAGCCCTGGCGGCGCAACGGATCACCTGCTGACCGACGCGCTGCAAAAAATGTCTGACGCAGGTGTGCAGTTCGTCAACGTCAGCCCGCTGCGTGAAGACCTTGCAGGCCCTGCGCAGATCCAGTGGCTGCCGGTCAGGCCCGGCAGTGACACGGCCTTGATGATGGCGCTGTCCTACGTGCTGATCACCGAGAACCTGCACAACGAGTCATTCGTTCAACGCTACACCGTTGGCTATGAACGCTTTCGCGCTTACCTGCTCGGTCACACCGACAATCAACCGAAAAGCCCGGACTGGGCCGCAGCGCTGACGGATATTCCCTCGGAACAGATCGTCCAGCTGGCGCGCCAGATGGCCGGCAAGCGCACCATGATCAACGTTGCCTATTCGCTGCAGCGCTCGGTGCATGGCGAGCAGCCGTTCTGGATGACCGTGACCCTCGCTGCATTGCTGGGGCAGATCGGCCTGCCTGGTGCAGGTTTCGGCCTTGGATATGGCTGTATGAACAACACCGGCAGCGGACGCAAGGCGTTCTCCGGGCCGCGCTTTTCCCAGGGCAGCAACCCGGTCAAGGCGTTCATCCCCGTGGCGCGGGTGACCGACATGTTGCTCAACCCCGGCACCCCGTTCGATTACAACGGCCAGCGTCATACCTATCCCGATATCAAGTTGGTGTACTGGGCAGGCGGAAACATTTTCCATCACCATCAGGACCTCAACCGGCTGCTGGGCGCCTGGCAGCGTCCGCAGACCATTATCGTTCACGAGCAGTTCTGGACCGCGCAGGCCAGGTACGCCGATATAGTATTGCCCGCGACCACTGCGCTGGAGCGCAATGACATCGGCAGTTCAGCGTCCGACCGGTTCATGATTGCCATGCAGCAGGCCATTCAGCCGGTAGGCGAGTCCCGCGACGACTATACGATCTTCGCCGGTCTGGCCGAGCGCATGGACGTTGCCGAGACGTTCACCGAGGGCCGCGATGCCCAGGCCTGGTTGCGGTTCATCTATGACGATTCCCGTCAGCGTGCCGAGTCGTTCGGCATCGCGTTGCCAGCGTTCGACACGTTCTGGCGCGATGGCCTGCTGGAAATCGACTTTCCAGAAACCGACAATGTGCTGCTCAAGGCCTTTCGGGATGACCCGGATGCCCATCCGCTGCCGACGCCGTCCGGGCGTATCGAAATCTTTTCCGAGCGCATCGCCGGATTTGGTTATGCAGACTGTCCAGGGCACCCGGTGTGGCTGGATAAACCTGCGCCAGCCTTCGCCTTGCACCTGCTGTCCAACCAGCCCAGGACCCGGCTGCACAGCCAGTATGACCACGGCAGTTACAGCCGTTCTTCGAAGATCCGCGAGCGCGAGCCGCTGACCATGAATCCGAAAGACGCGCAGGCACGCGGGATTGTCGATGGCGATGTGATCAAGGTTTTCAATGAACGTGGCGCGTTTCTGGCCGGGGTGATCGTGTCCGAGGCTATTCGGCCCGGCGTGGTGCAGATCGCGACCGGTGCGTGGTTCGATCCGCTGGTGCGGGGCGAGCGGGGCAGCCTGGAGAAACACGGCAATCCCAACGTCATCACGCGGGACGTCGGTGCGTCGAGCCTGTCGCAAGGCTGCTCGGCACAGACGGCGTCGGTGGAAATCGTCAAATGGAATGAGCCGCTGCCATCGGTCACGGCGTTCGAGCCGCCACCGATGGGTTGATCAAACACTGGTGTTGCGGGCAGCGAAAGCGGCCTTGCCGACGCCGATCAGCACGGCATCGTTCTGCGGTGTGTGAACCCGGCCGCACAGCACGTTGCGGTAATGGCGCTGCAGTGGATTGCTGCGCGACAGGCCGGGATTGCCGGACGCTTCGATGGCCAGTTCCACGGCGCGTATCGCATTGCCGGTCACCAGGTATTTGATCTGTCCCGCGTGCTGAGCAGGCGTCAGGCCCTGCGCCGCTGCGTCAAGCAGGCTGCGATTGGCGAACAGCAGCGTGTCGATGTGGCCAACGGTCTCCTGGAAGCGCGGCAGTGTCGAAAGCGCTGCGCCGAGGTTGGAAGGCTGGCGTTGTTCGAGCCAGTCCACCAGCCAGTCGCGTGCGGACTGAGCGATGCCGTCGTAGACCGACGACAGCAGCACCGACATCCACAGCATGCCCGCGGGGTCCAGATCCGACTTCGGTGCGTTCCATGGGCTGACGCTCACCGCATGCTCCAGCGGCACCAGCACGTTGTCGAAGCGGATCTCGTGACTGTTGGTGGCGCGCATGCCCAGATGGTCCCAGTCCTCGATGATCTGAATGCCGGGCGTGTCCTTGTGCACCAGCCAGGTGCCTACCAGCGGGTCGTCGTCATCGCTGCGCGCCCACACGGCAAACCAGGTCAGGCCGTGACTGCCGGTGGAATAGATCTTGGTACCGCTGATGCGCCAGCCTTCAGCGGTACGACGGGCGATAGTGCCCGGCAAACCGCCACGTGCGGGCGTGCCCAGATCCGGCTCCACCCGCAGGGCATTGATCAGCGCGCCTTCACGAACGGCTTCCTTGCCGACCCTAACGCGCAGGTCGCGGGGCCAATTGACGTTGTCCTGCAGGCGGGCGTGTTGCAGGTACTGCATCACCAGAATCAGCGCCGTGGAAGGTTCGCCTCGAGCGATCGCATTGATCACCTGCTGTGCCTTTACGAGATCCGCGCCGCCACCGCCCAGGCCGCTTGGCACCACGAGCCCCGTCAGGCCTTGTTCGTGCAGCAGGCTGAAATTGGCATGCGGAAATTGCGCAGTGACGTCGTAGTGCTCAGCCGTCTCGGCCAGGGTGGCGGTCAGGCTGCTCAGTCGAGCTTCAAACGCTGCGGCCGATTCGGGCAGCGGCTGACGAAGGGGAAAAGGGCTCATGCGGGATCCTTTCGCAACGGGGCTGGATGGAGCGTACTGATCATTGGCTGGCTGTCTGCGCGATTTGAGGCCGCGCCGCGTTGAAACGCTTGTCGAAGCCTGTCGAAACGTCGATCGGCTTGCCCAGAATGCCCTCGGCCAGATAGGTGTCAGCGGTGGCTTGCAGACCTTGAATGATTTTGTCGTCAATCAGCGTGCGCTGCATTTTGGTCGCCTTGGCAACCGACAGGTGCACCTCGAGCGGCAGACCGGTGACCCTGGCCTGCGCGGCGGCGTACTCCTCGGGGTGCGCATTGGTCCAGTTGAAGGCACGTTCGACCCGCGCGACGAAGTCGTCCAGTTGCACACGTTTGCCTTCGATGGCCTTGCCGGTTGCGGCGAGATACAGGTGATTGCTCAACAGCTCGCTGCCGCTGACCAGCACCCGCGCATCGCTCTGACTGATGGAAATGGTGGTGTAAGGGTCCCAGGTCGCCCAAGCGTCGGCTTCGCCGCTGTCCAGCAGCAGCCGTGACTCGCTGGGCAGCAGGTTGATGAAGGTAACATCGCTGGTCTTGAGCCCCGCTTCATGCAAGGCGCGGATCGCCAGATAATGGCCGATGGAGCCGCGCCCGGTCACGATTCGCTTGCCCTTGAGGTCGGCCACGGTCTTGATCGGCGAATTCTTTGACACCAGCAGGGCGGTGGTAAAGCGGCCCTGTGCATGAGTAATGCTGACCACTTTCAGCGGTGCGCCCGCGCCCAGCGCGAACACATAAGGCGCATCGCCCAAGGCGCCGATGTCCACCGCACCGGCATTCAGCGCTTCGCCCAGTGGCGCAGCGGACGGGAACTCGGAAAACTGGATGTCATAGGGCACGTCCTTGAGTTCGCCGGACACCTGCAGCAGGATTTTCAACAGGGACTTCTGGTTGGCTACCCGTAATGGCGCAAGGTCTGCCGCCAGTGCCTGCTGACTGGCGAGCAGGCTGAGCAATGTGGCGAGCACCAGGCTTTTCAGCGCGGCTGATTTGAAGAAAGGCAGCATGGAAGAAGAAACTCCGTCATCAGTAAGGTGGATCGCTCTGCGTCATGCATCCATCAGCCTCACACTGATCGTTGGCTACGTGCAGCGATCAGTGTCGAGGCAGACTTGCATATGAAATGAGCGCTGAGCGTCGGCACGGGAGGCTGTCTGGTGTCTCAGATCACCCGAAACCCGTGTGTCCCATCGCGGCCCAGTTGTTCGACCAGACCGAGCTCCCAATCCAGATACGCCTGCATGGCGGCCTTGGGCGCGTCGGTGCCTTCGTAAGGACGGCGATAGCGGTCGATGCGCGGTGACGCCAGACGCGTTTCGCCCTGTTCCAGCGCAAATCCGGCCTTGACCCAACTGGCCGTGCCGCCTTCCAGCACGAAAACCGGCCGATTCGTCAGGGCCTCGACGTCGGCTGCCGCGAAGCGTGCCAGACGGCTGCTGCCACAGGTCAGCACATAGCGCTCGGCAGTCGGCACCCTGGCCAGTATCTGTTGGAGATCAGCCCGCAGGCTCCACCAGGCGCCGGGGATGTGCTGCTTCACGTAGTTGACGCTGGTGGTGAAATCCAGCACCGCCACACCGCCGTGGGTCTGCCAGTCGGCGAGGGTCCCGGCACTGATGAACTCCACCTGTGCAGGCGCAGGGAAGGGCGCGTCCCAGTCGCCCTGCTCGGAGAAGTCGATGGCTTGCAGCCCATCGATCACCGCCACCTCCCAGCCCAGTTGCGCCAGCCACGAAGAGGACATATTGGCGCGCACGCCATCGTCATCGACCAGCACAATCCGTGCGCCGCGTACGCTGGCGTAGTGATCGGTTTCCTGCACCAGTTGTCCGCCGGGCGTTGAACGAGCGCCCGGCAGATGGCCTCTGGCGAATTCCTCGGGCGTGCGCACATCGAACAGGTAGGTGGTACGTGCCGTCTCCCTCTGCCAGCCGTGCAGATCGACCAGGCTGGCGCGCTTCACGCCTGCGCGGTCAGCCACGTTGCGGGCGTCGGCGCCGGCCGTGTCGCGGGTCCTGTCGCTGACTTCTGCGAAGCGTCGGCTTTGCCCATGATCCAGCGTCTGATCGGCGAGCAGCCAGCCTATGGTGCCGTTGCGCAGCGCATGGACCTGATTGGGCAGGCCTGCATTGATCAACGACTGGGTACCGATGATGCTGCGGGTACGGCCCGCGCAGTTGACGATGATCCGGGTGTTCGGGTCCGGTGCCAGTTCACGGGCGCGCAGCACCAGTTCTGCGCCTGGCACGCTGATGCCGCTCGGGATGCTCATGGTCTGGTATTCGTCATAGCGCCGCGCATCGAGCACCACCACATCGGCCTGGCTGTCGAGCAGGGCCTTGACCTCTTCAGCGGCCAGCGACGGCGTGGCGCGATGGTGTTCCACCAGTTCGCCGAATGCCTTGCTTGGCACATTGACGTCGATGAACAGCTCGCCGCCGGCGTCGCGCCAGCCCTGCAAACCGCCTTCCAGCAGCTTCACATCGCTGTAGCCCAACGCCTTCAAGCGTTGCAGGGCAATATCGGCCAGGCCTTCGCCATTGTCATACAGCGTTACGGCGGTGTCGCGACGCGGGATGCGCGAGAACACTTCCAGCTCCAGTTTAGACAATGGAATGTTGGCTGCGAATAAGGGGTGTGCCTGCGCGAAAGGTGCTTCCTCGCGCACATCCACCAGCGCCAGTTCCTGATGGTCCAGCAGGGCCTGGCGAATCTCGGCAAAGGATCGGGTTGCGTGTGTGCTCATCAGGCGTGACTCCCTGTCGGTTGTGCTTGAGATGGAATCGGGGCTGCGTTGGAGTACCCCGAAATAAACAGCTTTTCAGTGCCGTCCAGCTCGTAGACCGCGCGTTTCACCTGACCGATGTCGGCGCCGTATACATGGATGCTGATCGAGACCTGATCGCTGAAGGCATTGCTGACCTGATGGACATCATTGTGATGCGGCAACAACGCTTCGACCTGACCTGGTACCAGACGCACCGCCGCACCCTGTGGCTCAAGACGCCCTTCAGCACCGCGCACATAACCCTGAGCGTCTTCTGCGCCGCGCAGCATGCCGATCAGCCCCCAGACACGGTGGTCATGAATCGGCGTGCGCTGGCCCGGACCCCAGACGAAACTCACCACCGAGAAGCGCTGGTGTGCATCGGCGTGCAGCAGAAATTGCTGGTAACGCGTCGGGTCGGGAACCGCGAATTCGTCAGGCAGCCAGTCGTCGTGGCTGACCAGTTGCGCAAGCAGCCTGCTGCCGCGAAGCAGCAGGTCGGTTTCGTGGGTATCGCTGCCGATCAGTTCGGTCAGCGCATCGATGAAAGCCCCGAGTCGTTCGGGGTGTCGGTTCTGAGTCATGTCCATTCCAGATCAGCGTCAGGTATGGATCGATATAAGCATAATGCACAGGTTTAATATGCTATTTTTTAATGATTAGGATATAACGAAAACGTCTTTCAGTGGCAATGATTCGGCCTTATGTTGGAGGTGTGGACTATTCATGAACGCCCATTGGCACTATGCTTTTTGCCTATGTTTCTTTTATATTTTTATGTGCGGTCCGAATGAAAATTGATGATATCGATGCGTTCGTTGCGGTGATTCGCTGTCAGTCGATCAGCCATGCGGCTGAATCGCTGGACCTGACCCAGCCGGCCATCACGCGCCGGGTGCAGAATTTCGAGCAGGCGCTGGGCGTTGAACTGTTCGATCGCAACACCAAACCGCTCAAGCCCACCGCCATGGGCATTCAGGTCTATCAGAAATGCCTGGCGATCCTGCGTGAAATGGACGCGCTGCGTGAGCTGGTGGCCAGCGATACGCCGCCCAGCGGCCTGCTGCGGCTGGGTGTGCCGCAGACCATTGGTGATGTGGTGCTGCTCGACGCGCTGAAGCAACTGCGGAGCGAGTTTCCCGACCTGCGCGCCCAAGTGAGCACCGGCTGGGGCAGTTATCTGATCGGCAAAGTCGAAAACGGCGAACTGGATGCGGCTGCCGCACTGTTCCCGGCCGGCAAGATTTTTCCGGAAAACATCGTGGCGCAGTCCATTGGCCGAATGGAGCTGGTGGTAGTCGCTGCCAGGGACACGGTGCCGAAAAAGCCCGGCAAGCTGGCCGACTGTTATCAGCAGGGCTGGGTACTGAATCCCGACGGCTGCGGATTTCGGGCGGGCCTGCAACGCACGTTGTCCGATCAGGGCCTGAGCATGAAGGTCAATCTGGAAACCTTCGGCACCGAGCTGCAACTGGGGCTGGTTGCCGATGGCATGGGGCTTGGCCTGGTGCCGCGTCCTTTGCTGGAGCGCAGCATCCACCGCGATCAACTGGCCGTCATGCCTTTGAAAGACTTCAAGCCGGTGATGGACCTGTGGCTGTTCTATCCGCGTTTTCTGGGCAACCTGCAAGGTCCGGTGGATGCGTTCGGCGCGCTGGTGGCGCAGTCGCTGGAACAGGTTTCGGCTGCTGCCTGACGAGGCTCACCGGCAGGCATGACTGCCGGCCGGTGTCATCTTTCAAACGCTCAGGCGACCTGCTCGCGGGCTTCGCGCTCGCGCTGGGCGACCAGTTCGCGGGTCAGCGGAATAAGCTTTTTGCCGTAGTCGATGGCGTCATCCAGCGGGTCGAACCCGCGAATCAGGAAGGTGGTAATCCCCAGGTCGTAGTAATCCAGCAGCGCGTGCGCGACCTGTTCGGGCGTGCCCACCAGCGAGGTCGAATTGCCCTGCGCGCCCAGCAATTCGGCGATACCTGTCCACAAACGCTTGTCCAGACGCGACCCTTGCGCGGCAGCGGCCAGCAGGCGGCGAGAACCCTCGTTCGGTGGTTCTCGGCGTATAAACCCGTTGCGCTCGGCCAGTGCCCTGGCTTTTTCCAGAATGCTGTCGGCACGTGCCCAGGCCTGTTCTTCGGTATCGGCCAGAATCGGCCGCAGCGACAGGCTGAAACGAATGGTGCGACCGTGTCTGGCGGCCTCGGCGCGAACCCGTTTGACCACGTCCCGCACCTGCTCATACGTCTCGCCCCACAAGGCATAAACGTCGGCGTGTTTACCTGCGACGGCAATCGCGGCGGCTGACGAGCCACCGAAATACAGGGGAATGTGCGGTTGTTGCGCAGATTTGACCAGCGAGTGCGCGCCCTCGAACTGGTAGTAAGTGCCCTGGTGATCGAAGGGTTTGTCGCTGGTCCATTCCTGACGCACTACGCTCAGGTATTCGTCGCTGCGCGCATAACGCTCATCCTTGCCGATATGGCTGCCGTCGGCACGCAGTTCCTTGTCATCGCCACCGGTGATGATATGCACCGCCGTCCGGCCGCCATTGAACACATCCAGCGTCGCGAACTGACGGGCCGCGACGGTCGGCGAAATGAAACCGGGACGATGCGCGATCAAAAATTTCAGTGTGTGGGTCACGCTGGCAGCGTGCGCAGCCACCAGAGTGCTGTCCGGACTGTTGGAGTGATAGGCGATCAGGGCTCGGTCGAAACCTGAGTCTTCATGAGCCCTGGCGACTGTCTGTACGTAATCGGGCTGGACGGCCGCGCCACTGCGTGGATGGATTTCCGAACCGGGCTGCGTCGCGATATAGCCGATGAATTCGATGCTCATGAATAACTCCTGCCAATGGTTGAGGTCCGTTCGACCTTGTCGACTGGCACCTTAATGGGCGGGAGCGGAGGCTGTGAAATTCGATTTTGGTCTAAGTTAATTATAAAAAATATGCATTATGTGAATTGGCGATAATCAAATATTTTAACTATTAGCTTAGATTTAAATAGAATTTCACTCAGTGTTCTTATGCACCTAGCATGGGCTTATCCAGTGAGTCGGGTGCGTTTGCCCGATCCGTTCAGCAAGGATGCCTTCATGCCTGAAACAACCCTCAGTTCCATCGATGCCGGATTTCTGGTCGTCAACAAACCCGAGCGACAGGCCGCTGCGCCGTCCGGCAGCCCTTGGCGCGTGCCCGGTTTCGTGCTGCGTCTGCTCAGCCCGCTCGCGTTGTTACTGCTCTGGGAGCTGGCCTCACAGACCGGCCTGCTGCCGGTGCGGGTCATTGCTGCGCCGTCGCAGATTGGCGGCACGCTCTGGTCGATGATTCTGTCTGGCGAACTGGGCCGACACTTGTGGGTGTCGCTGCAGCGCGCGCTGCTGGGCCTGAGTATCGGTGTCAGCATCGGGGTCGTGGCCGCGTTGATCACCGGTCTGTCCAAGCGTGGTGAAATTGCCCTCGATTCTCCGATGCAAATGCTGCGCACCATTCCCTCGCTGGCGCTGGTGCCGCTGTTCATCCTCTGGTTTGGCATCGGCGAGTTCACCAAAGTCGCGCTGATCGTGATGGGCACCACGTTCCCGGTGTACCTGAACCTGTTTTCCGGGATCCGCAACATCGACCCCAAACTGATCGAGGCCGCCAACACGCTGGGTCTCAGCCGTCGCGAACTGATCTGGCACGTGATCCTGCCTGGCTCGCTGCCATCGTTCTTCGTCGGCCTGCGCTATTCGCTGGGCATTTCCTGGCTGGCGCTGGTATTCGTCGAGCAGATCAACACCACGGCGGGTATCGGCTATCTGGCCAGTGACGCCCGCGACTTCATGCGCACCGACGTGATTGTCATTTGCCTTCTGATCTACAGCGTTCTCGGGCTGGTGATCGACGGCATCATTCGTACGCTGGAGCGCTACGCCCTGGCCTGGCGCCCGACTTTTCTGAGGAACTGAACATGACTGCTCTCGACGTGCGCAACACACAGACGACCCTGCACCGTGCCCCCGAAAAAGCCGAGCAGGCTCCGGTCCAGCTGCGCAATGTGGTCCGGCAGTTCGGCCAGCAGCGGGTGATTGACGGACTGGACCTGGACATCGCGCCGGGTGAATTCGTCGCGTTGCTCGGGGCCAGCGGATCCGGCAAGACAACCTTGCTGCGTACCCTCGCCGGGCTGGACAGCATCGACAGCGGCGAGCTGCGCGTGCCGGTGGCGCGGACGGCGGTGTTTCAGGAGCCCCGCTTGATGCCATGGAAGAGTGCCTGGAGGAACGTGGTGCTCGGTCTGCACATCGACAACGCCAAGGCGCGTGCCGAAGCCGCGCTGGGCGAAGTCGGTCTGTCGCATCGGGTCAATGCGTTTCCAGCCACCTTGTCTGGCGGTGAAGCACAGCGCGTGGCATTGGCCCGTGGGCTGGTGCGCGAACCTAAGCTGTTGCTGCTGGACGAACCCTTTGCTGCGCTCGATGCTCTGACGCGCATTCGCATGCATCAACTGATCATCGACCTGTGGCGCAAGCACACCCCGGCAGTGCTGCTGGTGACCCATGATGTGGATGAGGCGATTCTGCTTGCCGACCGGGTCATCGTGCTGGCCGATGGCAAGATTGCCGACGAGATTCGTATCGAACTGCCGCGCCAGCGCGACAGTGGGCAAACCGGGTTTCAGGCGATACGCAGTCGTCTGCTCGGGCTGCTGGGCGTCAAAGGGCATGAGCAGAACGCCGAACCGGACGATGTTGCGCACAACCCGACACTCAGCGACCTGCGACGTGTCGCCAACGCTCGTTGAGCGGGTAAACGGTGCGTATCATGGGCGCTCCTTCATGCGGAGCACGCGGTCATGTCTGCCGGAAAACCTGACGTTGTCATTACCTACTGCACCCAGTGCCAATGGTTGCTGCGTGCGGCCTGGCTGGCGCAGGAGCTGCTGAGCACGTTCTGCGACGATCTGGGCAAGGTGTCGCTCGAGCCGGCCACAGGTGGCACCTTTCGTATTACCTGCGATGGCGTGCAGATCTGGGAGCGCAAGGCCGACGGTGGTTTCCCGGAAGCCAAGGTGCTCAAGCAGCGGGTGCGGGATCAGATCGACCCGGCGCGTGATCTTGGCCACAACGACCGGCACCGCGCGGCGGACCCTCAATGAGATTCTGTTTCTGCATCTCGGCTGCCCATCAGGCCTGAGATCAGAATGGCGACAATAATCAGCGCCCCGCCCAACAGCATGCGCAGCGTGGGCGTTTCGGCGAAGATCATCCACGCGAAGGCAATGCCGTAAAGCGGCTCCATGGCAAACACCACAGCGGCCATCCTTGCCTTGATCACGGCCAGACTGGCGACGAACAGGCTGTGCGCCAGCCCGGTGCAGAACACGCCGAGCAGCGCAATCCACAGCCAGTCAGTGGTCGAGACGTCGGGCAATGAAGCGGCTGCCCAAGGCAGCAGGCACACGGCCACGATCAGGTTCTGACACAGCGCGGCCTGCACCGCAGGCACATGAAGCGCGCTGGCGCGGTTGACCAGCGACAGCAGGGCGAAGGTAAAGCCCGAAAAAATCGCCCATAACAGGCCGCCCGTCGCTTCGCTGGCCAGATCGAACCCTGGCGTTACCAGCATCAGGCCCACCGTGACCAGTGCGACCAGCAGCATCTCGATGCGCCGGATACGCTCACGAAATACCAGACCCTCGAGTATCACGGTGAACGCTGGAAAGCTCGCAAAGCCCAGCGTCGCCACGGCCACCCCTGCCACTTTCACCGCAATGAAAAACGACACCCAGTGCAGGCTCAGTAGCACCCCGCTGAGCGCCAGACGGGCGCCGCTGGCTCGGCTCAATGGCTTCCAGCGTGTGCTGCCGACAACGCGCGCGAACACGGCGAGTGCTGCGGCAGCGAATGCAGCACGGCCGAAAACGATCACGGACGGGGATGCATGGGCCAGTTTGCCCAGTACGCCGGACAGGCCGAACAATAGGGCACCCATGTGCAGGGCGAGCAGGGCGGAACGCGGAGTCATGACCATCCTTGTGGGCGCGGCGACAGGCAAGTCTACCTCGCAGAGGCCATTGTCATGACATCGCCATGTGCGTGTCACATTCAATTAACCGGCATGCCGCACTCTCTTGGAAAACCCGCCGGAGGTCGTCCCATGAGCAGTGCTCAGCTCGCCAAACCCAGCCGCAAGCAACGCGTGCGGACCTTGTGGATTTCCGATGTGCATCTGGGCACGCGCGATTGTCAGGCTGAACACCTGTCGGCGTTTCTCAAGCGCTATCAGGCTGACCGGATCTATCTGGTGGGCGATATCATCGACGGCTGGAAGCTGCGCGGCGGCATGTACTGGCCGCAGGCGCACACCAATGTCATCCGACGCCTACTGACCATGAGCAAGCGCGGCACCGAAGTCATCTACGTCACGGGCAACCACGACGAGTTCCTGCGCCGTTACTCGAAGCTGATTCTGGGCAACATCCAGTTGGTGGACGAAGCCGAGCATGTGACGGCTGATGGTCGTCGCCTGCTGGTGATTCACGGCGATCAGTTCGATGTGATCACCCGTTACCATCGCTGGCTGGCGTTTCTCGGCGACTCGGCCTATGAGTTCACCCTGACCCTGAATCGCTGGCTCAACCACTGGCGGGCGAAATACGGCTATGGCTACTGGTCGCTGTCGGCGTACCTGAAGCACAAGGTCAAGACCGCTGTGAATTTCATCAGCGATTTTGAAGAGGCCATCGCCCATGAATGTGTGAAGCGCGGGTTGGACGGCGTGGTGTGCGGGCACATTCATCACGCGGAAATCAGCCAGGTGGGCGGCGTGGAGTACATGAACTGTGGCGACTGGGTCGAATCCTGCACAGCGCTGATCGAGCACCTGGATGGCCACATCGAACTGTTCCGGCTGGCCGATGCTCACCTGAAAGCCAGCCCGGAAGTCGAGCAGCAGGAAGTGCCGGTCAGCGAGCCGGTTGCCTGACTTCCTCTCTCAGAACGGCACCTTGCCCAGCAGCATATCGCGGTACATGACGAAATCGCCGAGCAGGCTGTAGAAAGGGTGCTTGAAGGTGGCGGGTCGGTTTTTCTCGAAGAAGAAATGCCCGGCCCAGGCAAAGCCGTAACCGGCAATCGGTAGCAGCGCCAACAGCCACCAGCGTCCACTGCCGATACCAAAAGCCAGTAGAAAGATCACCAGTGTGGTGCCAATGAAATGCAGGCGCCGGCTGGTACTGCTGCGGTGCTCTTCGAGGTAGTAAGGGTAGAAATCGGCAAAGCGGGTGAACGGCTTGACGGTATCCATGTGCAGACCCTCGCGTTGGCTTCGGATCAGTCTAGCCTGACAGGATGCTGTTTGGCAGTACCCATTCGGCGCAGTTCACCGTACTGCAGGACCCGGCCTGTCGGCGATCTGCCGTGAACCGGCAGCAGAGTCGACACATCAGGCGTCAGCTTTTTTCAGCTGCGCATCAATGTCGCCAGAACGCAGGCACGCACAATACCAGCACGGTGATGATTTCCAGGCGACCCAGCAGCATGCCGCCGGACAGAATCCATTTTGCCGCATCCGGCAGGGTGGAGAAGTTGCCCGCGGGCCCGATGACCTCGCCCAGCCCCGGTCCGACGCCCGACACCGTGCTGGCGGCGCCAGTCAGCGCCGTCATCCAGTCCAGACCCAGCAGCGACAGCATCAGCGCGATCAGGCAGATGGTGATGGTGAAAAAGAACGAGAACGTCAGGATCGAACGCACGATCTCGTCGTCCAGCCGATGGCCGTTGTATTTTTGCTTCATCACGGCGCGTGGATGGATCAACTGGTTAAGGTTGGTCTTGAGCAGAATATAGGCGACCTGGAAACGGAAAATCTTGACGCCGCCTGCGGTGGAACCGGAACAGCCGCCGATGAAACCCAGATAAAAGAACAGCATCAGCGAAAAATTGCCCCACAGGCTGTAGTCGCCCAGTGCAAAACCAGTGGTGGTGACCACCGAAGTGACGTTCAGCGCCACGTGACGCAACGCTTCGGTCCACGGCAGGTCGGTGGTGTTCGCGTACCACACGGTCATCACCAGCCAGGTGATCAGCAGCAGGGCGATCAGACCCTGCACTTGCTCGTCCCGAAACAATGCACCCCGGTTACCGCGCAGTGTGGCGACATAAAGGGTGAAGGGCAGGCTGCCGAGAATCATGACCACAATGGCGACCCAGTGCACCGCAGGCTGCGGCCATTTCGCCAGGGACAGGTCGGACGTCGAGAAACCGCCGGTGGAAATCGCCGACATCGCATGATTGATCGCATCGAAGAGGCTCATGCCCGCCATCCAGAACGCCAGACTGCCCAGCGCCGTGAAGCTCACATAAGCCAGCACAATGAACTTGGCCACCATGTGCGAGCGGGGCATGACCTTTTCGGAGCGGTCGGACGATTCGGTCTGGAACAGCCGCATGCCGCCGATCCGCAGCAGCGGAAGAATCGCGACGGCCATACCGATGAAGCCGATGCCGCCCAGCCAGTGCAGCATCGAGCGCCAGATCAGAATCCCCGGTGACATGCTGTCCAGATGGCTGAGCACGGTGGAGCCGGTGGCCGTGATACCGGACATGCTTTCAAAGAAGGAGTCGGTATAACTGATGTGCTGGGTCAGCAGAAACGGCAGTGCCGCGAAGATGCACACCACTATCCAACTGGAGACGGTGAGCATATACATGTCCCGCGGGCGCAACTGAACGTGCTCCGGCCGACCGGGAACCACCATCGCAAGCCCGGCGATGAAGGTGATGGCGCTTGCCCACAGGAACGAGCGCAGGTCTTCGAAGCGATCGTAGATGACCAGCGTGGCCATGGGCACAATCATGGCGACAGCCAGAGTGATCAGGAAGATGCCGATGATGAAACCGATGATGCGAAGGGTCGGCAACGACATGAAGGACTCTGACTGCAATGAAGAAAGGCGCCATTCTACCCGCGCTTACGGGCATGTAAACCAGCATGGCCGGGGCTTGCGTTCGACATTGCCTGTAAGTAATTGCCCGGCGTACTCGTTATTGAAGCTGTACAGGCTCTAGAATGCCCGATCCATTTCGAAAGGAGACAGCCCATGCAGGCGCTCGATGCTTTGCTCAACCGCGTATCGGTTCCACGTCTGGTCGATCCGGCCCCGGATGCCGCACAGCGCGAAATCATGTTCGGCGCAGCCTTGCGCTCGCCTGATCACGGCCAATTGCGGCCGTACCGATTTCTGACCGTCGAGGGCGCAGCACGCGAGCGCATGGGCGCCTTGCTGGCCGAGGCGCTGGAGCAGGGTGGTGGCGAAATCACCCCGCAGGCGCTGGACAAGGCCCGCCTCGGCCCCTTGCGTGCGCCATTGGTTGTGGTGGTGATTGCGCGGTTGCAGGATCACTTCAAGGTGCCGCGCAAGGAACAACTGATGACTGCCGGGTGTGCGGCGCATGGCGTACTGCTGGCGGCTTACGCACTGGGCGTCGGAGCAGTCTGGCGCACGGGCGAGTTGTCGTATTCGCCCCACGTGGCCAGCGGGCTCGGGCTTGAAGCCGATGAGGAAGTGGTCGGTTTCCTGTACCTGGGCACGCCGCTGAACCCGCCCCGCGAAGCACCGAAAGTGGACGTGGGCGGGTTTGTCAGCGAGTGGCAGGGCTGACGGGCGTCAAACCGATGAGGGGTTGACCGGTTCTGGCGGCAAATCCAGTGTGGCGATAAAACCGCCCTCGGGATGATTGCCCAGCGTCAGGCTGCCGCCATGGCGTTCTGCAGCGCGTCGGGCGATGGCCAGTCCCAGCCCGTGGCCCGGCGCGGTCTGGCCGGGCGCGCGATAGAAAGGTTCGCCCAGTTGCGCCAGATGTTCCTCGGCAACGCCGGGACCATGGTCGCGCACGCTCAGGCGAATGCGGTTGTCCACGCGAGTCGCCTGTAAATCGATGCTCTGGCCCGGCGGGTTGAAGCGCAGGGCGTTGCGCAGCAGGTTGTCCAGCGCACGTTCGATCATGTCGGGCCAGCCCTGCAACTGCAGGTCGCTCTGTACCTGCACCTTGATAGCCTGTTCGGCGCCATCGAGTTGCGTGTCGTTTTTCAGACGATGCAGCAGTCCTTCCAGATCGACCGGCTCGGCGCTGCCGAAGTCTGCATCCAGACGTGCCAGTGCGAGAATTTCGCTGATCAGTGCTTCCAGTCGATCACATTCGCGGCCCAGACGCGGCCACAGCTTTTCACGCTCGGCAGGTTCAGCGCGCTCGGCCAACGCCAGCGCGATGCGCAGGCGTGCCAGCGGCGAACGCAATTCATGAGAAACATCGCGCAGCAACTGGCGCTGACTGCCGATCAGGCTTTGCAGGCGGGCACCCATGCGGTTGAAGTCAGTCGCCAGTACGCCGAATTCGTCCCGCCGGTTGGCCAGTTGCGCCAGGCTGTGCTGTTGATAACTGGTCTGCCCCAGGTCGTGTACTGCGCCGCGCAAACGACTCAGTGGCCGGGTGATCGACAGGGTCACGAACAGACTGAACAGGGTCAGCACGACCAGTGCGATGCCCAGCGCACTCAGCGGCCACATCAGGCTCTGGCGATGCCATTGATCGAGTTCGGGGTGCGGAATCCGGTAAATGAACAGGTAAGTTTCGTTGGTCTTGGGGCTGGTGTATTCGGTTGCCAGACGACGCCATGGCAGTTTTCTGCCTTCATCGTCGTCACCGCCTTGCTGCTGGCGGGCCTCGAGGGCGGCTGCACGGGGTGGAAAGGTGCCGCGCACGACCGGTTCACCGCTGTCATTGAGCACCTGAACGTCGATCCGGTTGCGGCGTTTGAGGGTTTGCAGGTAGTCCTGAGACGCGTCGGCACCCTGTTCTTCGAACCGTTGTGTCCAGTTTTCCGGCAGCTCGTTGAGCACCGGGTGGCGGCTGAGGATCCAGGCGTCCTGATTGAGCATGTGCCCGAGCAGAATCGACAAACCTGCAACCAGAGCAATGGCCAGCCAGAAACTGGCCAGGATTCGCCAGAACAATGAGCGCACAGGTTTTCCTCGGTCAAGAAATGAACAAGCCCGGCATGCTCCAGCATGCCGGGTTGGTTGCAATCAGTCTGCCGTCAGGCGTGACTGATGTTATTGCGTCTTGGCAGCCTTGGCTGCTTTCCAGGCCTTGAACTCGGCCCATTCGGCACGACGCTCGTCCTGCTTCTTCTTGATTACGTCGAACTGCTTTTGCTGATCAGGCTTGAGCAGGGCGCGAATCTGGGTATCGGTTTCGTTACGCTTGGCGTTGATTTCGTCTTGCATGGCTTTCTGCTCGGGAGCAGGCATCTTGTCCAGGTAACGCTGAGTAATGTCACGACGCTCGTGCATCTGGTCACGCATCAGGCGGTCGATCTGCTGACGCTGTTCACGCGACAGGTCCAGATCACGAAAAGGGCCAGGACCTGGGCCGCGATGCATGCCTGGGCCTGGGCCACGGTCGTCGCGCTCCATGTGCATGGCGGGTGCGTCGGCTTCAGGACCTGCAGGCGGTGGTGGAACAGCCATGGCAACGGTAGGCAGGGCAGCAGCAAACATCAAAGCGATCAGGGTCTTGCGCATGGTGTATCTCCTTGTCTCTAGTGCGGCTCTATGCCGTTGAGCCCAGTTTAGGGAGATCAAGGTCAAGCGCGGTCAGGGCTTGGTAAAGCTTGTGTAAGGATCGTCAGGACCGGAAAACGCTCAGAGGCTGTAATAGTAGCCACGGCTGCGCAGCGCCACGATGCGCGGACGACCATCCGGATGCGGGCCGATTTTCTTGCGCAGGTTGCTGACGTGCATGTCCAGGCTGCGGTCGTAGAGGGTGAGCTTGCGGCCCAGCGCCAGTTGCGCCAGTTCCTGCTTGTCCAGCGGCTCGCCAGGCTGGCGCAGCAAGGCTTCAAGCAGGCGACTTTCCGAGACCGTGAGTGTCAGTTCTTTTTCATCGATGCTGACCACGCCGCGCACCGGGCTGAAGGTCAGGTCGCCGAGTTCAAGCTGGGTTGACGAGGCGACCGGGTGGCTGCGGCGCAGGACGGCGCGCAGGCGGGCGGTCAGTTCGCGGGGATCGCAGGGCTTGGCCAGGTAATCGTCGGCGCCAAGCTCCAGACCCAGAATACGGTCCAGCGGCTCACCGCGTGCCGACAGCATGACCACCGGCAGGTCCGGGTGCTCGGACCGCAGTTGCTTGAGCAGCTCAAGACCGCTGCCGTCGGGCAGCATCACGTCCAGTACCACAGCGGAAGGGGCCTGCTCGGCAAGGGCCTGACGCGCGCTGTTGCCATCGTGGCAGGCACGCACCTGAAACCCTTCCTGACTCAGCCAACTGCTCAGCAGCTCACAGAGCTCCTGATCATCATCAATTAGTAACAGCTCGCTCATGACTCACTCAATTTAGCCACTGCCGACGTTGCCTACGCCAACCGCTGACAAATATACCGCACAGAAGGGCGATCATCGCAACGCCACCGCCCGCGACGAACCATTGTTGTTGCTCGGTCAGCAGACGCGGCGGCGTGGCTGACAGTGCCTCTTTGAGCTGCAACTTGAGCTTTTGGTTCTCTTGACGCAAACGGCCCAGCAGTGCGCTGTCGCGTTCGGTGTTCTGGACCTGCTTCATCAAGTCTTCGCGCTGGCGTTCGCTGTTGCCAAGCCGCGACTGAAGATCCGCGATCTGGCCTGCTGCATTTGAATAATGCGTTGGCTGTGACGCCCCGGCGGCGTCCGTTCCTTCCGCCTGAACCTGCAGGCTTGTACTCGATATCGCTATCAGCAGACACAACGTACCTGAACGCATCTGAACTCCCGTTGACCCGAACCGTTTTTGTTTGAACTCGGCAGGTTATCGGCAGCGCGTCAGGAATGATGAGTGTTGCGCAGGGGGGCGGTCGAAGTGGCAGGGCCTGTTGTGTTTCATGCAGGACCGCTGCCACCGAAGGATATCAACTGCGAATCAGGGCAGAACCTTTTTGAACGGCTTGACCACAACGTTGGCGTAGACGCCTGCCTCGACGAACGGATCAGCCTTGGCCCAGGCTTCTGCTGCAGCCAGAGAATCGAATTCGGCGACGATCAGGCTGCCGCTGAAACCGGCTGCGCCTGGATCGTTGCTGTCGACCGCAGGGTTCGGGCCGGCCAGTTCCAGGCGGCCTGCGTCCTTGAGGGCATTCAGGCGCTCAAGGTGGGCAGGGCGTACGCTCAACCGTTTTTCCAGCGAGTTTTCGACGTCAGTGGCGATGATTGCGTAGAGCATGTCAGTCCTCGGATTTGGTCGTGGTGGTAGCAGTGTCGTTCATGTGGCGAGACAGGTAGATACCCTGGGCGACCAGAAAGATCAGGGTCATCGCCAGACTGCCGAAGACTTTGAAGTCGACCCAGAAGTCCTGGTACGTGAACGCCACGTACAGGTTGGCCGCGCCGCAGAACAGGAAGAAGAAGATCCAGGCGATGTTCAGTTTGGTCCAGATAGCTGCAGGCAGTGTCAGGGCGTGGCCCATGATGCGCTGGATCAGCGGACGATCACCGATGAAATGGCTGCCGGCAAACGCTACGGCAAACAGCCAGTTGACCACCGGCGCTTTCCACTTGAGGAAGGTTTCGCTGTGAAAGGCCAGCGTCAGGCTGCCGAACACCAGACACGCGATGAGGGTCAGCCACTGGCTTTTCTCAAGCTTGCGCTGCTTTATATAGAGGATGCCGTAGACCACCACCGAACTGATGATCAGCATGGCCGTGGCGCTGAAAATGCCGCCTACCGTATAGCTGTTACCGAGGATCTCGACAGCACGCGGTTCGGTTTTGTAGACAATGAAAAACAGGAGCAGCGGGATGAAGTCGATGAATTGTTTCACAATGGCAGCCAGAAGCAGGATGTAGCGGCATAATAACAAACATCAATGACTGCGAAAGCACCACTATGAATGTTGATCTGCATTGCCACAGCACCGCTTCGGACGGGGCCTTGTCGCCCACCGCACTGGTTACGCGTGCTTATGAGAATGGCGTGCGTGTCCTTTCGCTCACCGACCATGACACTCTGGAAGGCCTCGAAGAAGCCCGCGAGACGGCGCATTCACTGGGTATGCAGTTGGTCAACGGCGTCGAGTTGTCCTGCACCTGGGGCGGGGCGACCATCCATATATTGGGTTACGCGTTCGACACCAAGGCCCCCGCGCTGACCGAAGCGATCTCGCGTTTGCACGAAGGGCGCTGGTTACGGGCTGAAGAAATCAGTCGCAAATTGGCGATCAAAGGTATGCCCGGAGCGCTGGAAGGCGCCCGGGCGATCCAGAAAGAGCTGGGCGACAGCGGCAATGCGCCGGCTCGTCCGCACTTCGCCGACTTTCTAGTGCGTGAAGGTTTCGTCAAGGACCGCGCCGAGGCGTTCCGAAAATGGCTGGGTGCGGGCAAACTGGGCGACGTCAAGCAACATTGGCCGACACTTGAGGACACGGTGGCGACCCTGAGGGCTTCCGGCGCCTGGGTCAGTCTCGCGCATCCTTCGCATTATGACTTTACCCGCAGTAAACGGCGTAAACTGGTCGGCGATTTCATCCAGGCAGGTGGTCACGCCATCGAAGTGGTCAATGGCATGCAGCCTGCCGATCAGGTCGGAACCCTGGCGATCCTGGCGCGGGAGTTCGGTCTGCTGGTGACTGCCGGCAGCGACTTCCATGGCCCCGGTGCCTGGGGTGAGATTGGCATTTACCGCCCCGTGCCCGAGGATTTGCCACCTCTATGGTGCAGATTCAAACATGATCAACCTACTGCCGCCGTCTGAACAGGAAGTTACCGTGAGTCAATTTTTCCAGGTCCACCCGGAGAACCCGCAACCGCGCCTGATCAAACAGGCTGCGGAAATCATCAAGGCCGGCGGGCTGGTGGTGTACCCGACAGATTCGTCCTATGCGCTGGGTTGCCAGATTGGCGACAAAAGCGCCATCGAGCGTATCCGTCGTCTGCGTCAGTTGGACGACAAGCACAACTTCACGCTCATGTGCTGCGATCTCTCGCAACTGGGGCTGTTTGCCAAGGTCGACACCGGCGCTTTCCGTGCGCTCAAGGCGCACACGCCGGGCCCGTACACCTTCATTCTCAACGCGACCCGTGAAGTGCCGCGTCTGGTCCTGCACCCGAAACGTCGCACCATCGGTCTGCGCGTGCCCAGCCATCCGATTGCCCAGGCGCTGCTGGAGCAACTGGGCGAGCCGCTGATGAGCGTCAGCCTGATCATGCCCGGCGACACCGTGCCGTTGAGCGACCCGTATGAAATGCGCCAGATTCTCGAGCATCAGGTGGACCTGATCATCGACGGCGGCATCGGCGGTATCTCGGCGTCCACGGTCATCAACCTGTCCGAAGGCGAGCCGCAGGTGATTCGTGTCGGCTGCGGTGATCCGACGCCGTTCGGTGACGACGCGTAATGACAGTGGTCGAGACGGTCGACAGTCAGGCCGACGCCCAGCAGGAGCTGCCGTTTGCGCTGGTCTACGGACAGGCGCTCACGCAGATGCCGCTGGACCTCTATATTCCGCCGGACGCGCTGGAAGTCTTTCTTGAGGCGTTCGAAGGGCCGCTCGACCTGCTGCTGTACCTGATCCGCAAACAGAACATCGATATCCTCGACATCCCGGTGGCGGAAATCACCAAGCAGTACATGGGGTATGTCGAGCTGATGAAAACCGTGCGCCTGGAACTCGCGGCCGAGTATCTGGTGATGGCTGCCATGCTCGCCGAGATCAAATCGCGCATGTTGCTGCCGCGTTCGGCGGAAATCGAGGAAGAGGAAGGCGATCCGCGTGCCGAGCTGATTCGTCGTCTGCAGGAGTACGAACGTTTCAAGGCCGCTGCCGAAGGCATCGATGGCCTTAAGCGGGTAGGGCGCGATGTCATCGTGCCAAAACTGGACGCTCCCGAGGCCCGCGCACGCAAGCTGCTCCCGGATGTCAGCCTCGAAGAAGTGCTGATGTCGATGGCCGAAGTGTTGCATCGCGGCGACATGTTCGAAAGCCACCAGGTGAGCCGCGAGGCGCTGTCCACTCGCGAGCGTATGAGCGATGTGCTGGAGCGCCTCAAAGGCGGCGGTTTTGTGCCGTTCGCCGAACTGTTCACCGCCGAGGAAGGGCGACTCGGTGTGGTAGTGACGTTCATGGCCGTGCTGGAATTGGTCAAGGAATCGCTGGTCGAGCTGGTCCAAAACGAGCCCTTTGCGGCGATCCATGTCCGGGCGCGAGCCGAGTAGACCTAGAGCACATCCATGAACCTCAATGAACCCCGCGAACTTGCGCCCTTGCTTGAAGCGTTTCTGCTGGCTTCTGGAAAACCGCAAACGCTCGACCGCCTTTATGAGCTGTTCGAAGAAGGCGAGCGCCCCGAGCCGCCAGTCTTCAAGAAGGCTCTGGACATACTGCGCAAGTCCTGTGACGGCCGTGCTTTCGAGCTCAAGGAAGTCGGGTCCGGCTATCGTCTGCAGATCCGTGACAAATTTTCACCCTGGGTCGGGCGCCTGTGGGAAGAGCGGCCGCAACGCTATTCCCGCGCCATGCTGGAAACCCTGGCGCTGATTGCCTACCGCCAGCCGATCACCCGTGGCGAGATCGAGGATGTGCGGGGTGTGGCGGTCAACAGTCACATTGTCAAGACGCTGATGGAGCGCGAGTGGATTCGCGTGGTGGGTTACCGCGATGTACCGGGCAAGCCTGCGATGTTCGCCACGACCAAGGGTTTTCTCGACCACTTCAACCTCAAAAGCCTGGACGAGCTGCCGCCGCTGGCGGATCTGCGCGAGATGGAAACCGAGCCCGAACTGGACTTCGAAGATGCTCCAGTGCCGGCGCATCTTCAAGCGCTGGCCGATGCCAGTCTCGATGTCGATGAAGCGCCCGAGCCGCCACGCGACGAGACAAGCTTCCGCAGCCTGCTGGTCGAGCTGGACTCGATGGAGCAGGGGCTGAAAACGGATTTCGACGATCTGTTGCGGGCCGAGCCTGAATCGGTGGATGAGGATGAGTCCGACCCCGAGAGCGGAGGCGGAGCGTCCTAGACGTTAAGCACACTGATCAGGCCAATGCTCTGCGTTGACATGCTGTCCGTGTAGCTCGGCGTCGCGAATGGCGCAGGCGATGATTTTCATCCGTTCGAATTCATCCCTCCACCTGCGGTCACACGTTCAGTCATCTTCCCCATGAGAGTTGCTGTCCATGAGTTCAGTCAAGAACCCCTGCATCAGCCTGTGCAAATTCGATGACGACATTTGCCTGGGATGCGGTCGCAGCAAGCGGGAAATCAAGGCCTGGAAGAAGCTGGAAAAGGATGAAAAGCGCGAGGTGCTGAGCGAGTCGGCCAAGCGTCTGGCGAAGCTCAAGACCGGTGGTCGCAAAAAGAAGAAGTGATGCCGGTAATTGCGCGCAAGGCTGGATGCGTAAAGTGCCGCATGAGCGTATGATGGCCGACCCTCGGCGATAACCCATTTGCCAGGGCTTCAACGTATTCCGTCCTGCCGCTATCCACAGCGCGCCGGGCACAGGTCTCGCCGGTTCTCGGTCAGCCCTGATTCGACACACCGGGAGGTGCCCAGATGAGTGAAAAAGACAAGCAGGACAGCCAGGAAATCGGACCCGCAGGCGAAAAGCTGCAAAAGGTTCTGGCCCGCATTGGCGTCGGATCGCGCCGCGACGTGGAAGCCTGGATCACCCAGGGCCGCATCAAGGTCAACGGCAAGGACGCGACCCTCGGTCAGCGTGTTGACCTGCACGACGCCATCAGCGTCGACGGCCGCGTGATCAAGCGCGAAGAGGCAGCCGAAACGGTTCGCCGCGTCATCATGTACAACAAGCCGGACGGTGAAATCTGCACCCGTGACGACCCTGAAGGCCGTCCGACCGTCTTCGATCGTCTGCCGCGCCCGAAAGAAGGCCGCTGGATCAATATCGGTCGTCTGGACATCAACACCACCGGTCTGCTGATGTTCACCACTGACGGTGAGCTGGCCAACCGCCTGATGCACCCGTCGTTTGAAATGGACCGTGAATACGCAGTGCGCGTACGTGGCGAGGTCGATGACGACATGCTGCTGCGTCTCAAGAACGGCGTGATCCTCGAAGACGGTCCTGCGCGTTTCACCGACATCCAGCAGGCACCCGGCGGCGAAGGCTTCAACCACTGGTATCACTGCGTGGTGATGGAAGGTCGCAACCGTGAAGTTCGTCGTCTCTGGGAATCCCAGGGGCTGGTGGTCAGCCGTCTGAAGCGCGTGCGTTACGGACCGGTGTTCCTGAACTCCGACCTGCCGATGGGTCGCTGGCGCGAAATGAGCCAGTACGAAGTCGACATTCTGGCTGCCGAAGTCGGTCTGACACCTGTGGCCCAGCCGCAGATGAATGCCAAGACCAAGGAAAAGCTCGAGCGTCTGCAGCGTCAGTCGTCCCGCCCGCTGGGCAAGGGCGAGCGCGTTCGTACGCTGCGTCCTGCCGCTGGCGCACCGGCGTCCGGCGAGCGTGCGCAGCGTCAGCCACAAATCACCGGCAGCGATCGTGATCGCCCGCGTGGCGATTCGACCCAGCGCCCATCGCCGCGCAAGGATTCCGGCAAGCCAGGTTCCCGTTCGCCGCGTCCGGCCGACAACAGCCGTGGTACACCGGTGGCTGAGCGTCCGAGCGAAATGAACAAGCGCCCGGCCAAGCCAGCACCCAAGCGTGCCGGCATCAAGCTGGTCGACGATGATGCGCCGTCAGGCAAGCGTCGTGGTCCACCGGCAGGATCGGGTCAGCGTCCGGGCTTCGGTCGTCGCAAGCCACAGTAAACGTGGCGTGCGAGTCAGGTGTGTGAATAAACGGAAACGCCAGCCCTTAGCGGCTGGCGTTTCTGTTTCTGGATGTTTTTGCTCTGCGAAATGATTTGGATAAACGACCCGACACATCTGCCCGTCCTCTTTTAAACCTCGATGTGGAGGCCGGTGTACAATGCCGCGCTTTTTTCTGTGAATCACTGCTGTTTTGAAACGCTCGGGGCTACCCGTCCCGCGTGCTGCATTCTGTTACGTCACGAGCGCAACAGGTCCTATTCCGTCACAGAACAAGAACAATCAGGTGGCTTTTGATGAGTGAACAAAACTCAGCGTCTGGCGAGTTGAAGCGTGGCCTCAAGAATCGACACATCCAGTTGATCGCGCTTGGCGGCGCCATCGGCACTGGCCTGTTTCTCGGCTCGGCGGGCGTGCTGAAATCAGCCGGGCCGTCGATGATTCTCGGGTATGCGATTTGCGGCTTTATCGCCTTCATGATCATGCGCCAGCTAGGTGAAATGATCGTCGAAGAGCCGGTGGCCGGGTCGTTCAGCCATTTCGCGCACAACTACTGGGGCGGCTTTGCCGGTTTTCTGTCCGGCTGGAACTGCTGGCTGCTGTATATCCTGGTCGGCATGTCGGAACTGACGGCGGTCGGCAAGTACATCCATTACTGGTTGCCCGATATCCCGAGCTGGGTCTCGGCTGCCGTCTTCTTCGTGCTCATCAACGTCATCAACCTGGCCAACGTCAAAGTGTTCGGCGAGACCGAATTCTGGTTCGCGATCATCAAGGTTGTCGCCATCATCGGCATGATCGCGCTGGGCAGTTACATGCTGGTCAGTGGCAACGGCGGACCGCAGGCGTCGGTCAGCAACCTCTGGGAGCACGGCGGATTCTTCCCCAATGGGGTCAGCGGTCTGGTGATGGCGCTGGCGATCATCATGTTTTCATTTGGTGGTCTGGAAATGCTTGGCTTTACTGCGGCCGAGGCAGAGCAGCCGAAAACGGTCATTCCGAAAGCCATCAATCAGGTCATCTACCGCATCCTGATTTTCTACATCGGCGCATTGGTGGTGCTGCTCTCGCTCACCCCTTGGGACAGTCTGCTGACCAGTCTTAATGCCTCGGGCGATTCCTACAGCGGCAGCCCGTTCGTCCAGGTGTTCTCGATGCTGGGCAGTGACACCGCTGCGCACATTCTCAATTTCGTTGTCCTGACTGCGGCGTTGTCGGTCTACAACAGCGGCACCTACTGCAACAGCCGTATGCTGGTCGGCATGGCCGAGCAGGGCGATGCGCCCAAAGTGCTGGCGCAGGTGGACAAGCGTGGTGTACCGGTCAAGGCGATCTTCGCCTCGGCTGCGGTGACGCTGGTGGCGGTGCTGCTCAATTACTTCATTCCGCAGCATGCGCTGGAGTTGCTGATGTCGCTGGTGGTGGCCACGCTGGTCATCAACTGGGCAATGATCAGCTATTCGCACCTCAAATTCCGTCAGCACCTGAATCGCACGCAACAGATCCCGCTGTTCAAGGCCTTGTGGTATCCGTACGGCAACTACTTCTGTCTGGCGTTCGTGGTGTTCATTCTGGGCATCATGCTGATGATTCCCGGCATTCAGATATCGGTCTACGCAATACCGGTCTGGCTGGCTGCGATGTGGCTCTGCTACCGGATCAAGAGTCGACGCAATCGGGTGGCGGCGTCTGCGACCGCCAAGTAGTGTGATTCGCTTTTGAAGAACCCGGCTCATGAGGCCGGGTTTTTTATTTCGGCCATGCACGTGGGCTGCGGGCGGCGTATCCTTGGCTTTCATTCCGATTTTGCGTAGATGTTTTCATGCTGGTGATTTCCAACAACGTCCATCTGCCGGACACTGAGATCGAGTTGACCGCTATTCGTGCCCAGGGCGCGGGTGGGCAGAACGTCAACAAGGTGTCCAGTGCCATGCATCTGCGTTTCGACATTCACGCGTCTTCGCTGCCGCCTTTCTACAAGGAGAGGCTGCTGGCGCTGAGCGACAGTCGGATCACCAGCGATGGCGTGATCGTGATCAAGGCGCAGCAATACCGTACGCAGGAGCAGAACCGTGCCGATGCGCTATTGCGGTTGAGCGAGTTGATCGTCAATGCAGCGAAGGTCGAGAAAAAGCGCAGGCCGACGCGGCCGACCCTAGGTTCCAAGACTCGCAGGCTGGAGTCCAAGAGCAAACGGGGTTCGATCAAGGCAGGGCGGGGGAAGGTAGACTTCTGATCAGGCGAGGCTGCAACTGATGCGCAGGGCAGTCAGTGCAGCCTCATCCTTACCGGTTTAGCGAGCGGCTTTCTGCTGAAGCTCGTGACGACGCAGGGCGCGCACCTTGTTGAGGGTGTCGGCACAGGTCTTTGCAGCTTCTTCACCTTTATGCACGAAGTGATCGAAGAAGAATTTCTGATGCTCTTCGCCCGCATGGAAGTGATGCGGCGTCAGTACCACGGAGAAGACCGGGACTTCAGTTTCCAGCTGGACCTGCATCAATGCACTGACGACGGTCTGCGCAACGAACTCGTGGCGATAGATGCCACCGTCCACGACCAGAGCGGCGCCTACGATGCCGGCGTAGCGGCCCGAATTGGCGAGCAGTTTGGCGTGCAGCGGGATCTCGAAAGCGCCGCCTACTTCAAAGAAGTCGATATCGCTCTCGGCGTAGCCGTGGTTGGCCATTTCGGCGACAAAACCTTTACGGCTCTGGTCGACGATTTCCTTGTGCCAGCAGGCCTGGATGAACGCGACGCGTTCGTTCGGGTGACTTTTGCTTTTGCTGTCGATTGCAGTGGGTTGCACGTGTTCTGACTCCTGTTTATAGAAAAAACAGGGCATTTGGATCGAAAGGGATTCTAGTCGCGTAGGAAAACCGCTTGAACGGTGTCGTTCAAGATGGGGTTTTGCAGACGTTCTTTTAGACGCCACTCCCGCTCTCTCTTCATCCGGACTATGACCGTCGGCCCCGGGATCACACCGGGTCTGCTGACCTTGCGAGTCGTCAGCCGTGGCTGTCGACCCTCAAGCGCTCGCGGGCTAGATGCATTGCGCATCATTACCGCCGGTGGGGAATTACGCCCCGCCCTGAGAACGTTGCCGACACATTTCTTGGCCGGCGCGGGATTTTTATCACAGTTTTTTGGATCATGCATGGACACTTTCGTACAGTGAACCTGCCTTTTCCTTATAAAGGAGCGCAATGCCGGGTCGTTCAGGCTTGATTATCATGGAGCGAGGCCTCAGTAATGCCTTGTTGCAACCGCTGGCTCGCATGCATTATCGACGTTCGAATTTCAGGGAGCTTTTTCGTGACAGTCATTGATCTGCGCAGTGACACCGTGACTTTACCGACGGCTGGCATGCTTGATGCCATGAGCAAGGCGCCTGTTGGCGATGACGTTTACGGGGAAGACCCGACGGTCAATCTTCTGGAGGCCACGCTGGCTGAACGGCTGGGCTTTGCCGCCGCGTTGTTCGTGCCGTCGGGCACCATGAGTAACCTGCTGGCGTTGATGGCCCACTGCGAACGGGGCGACGAATACATCGTCGGACAGCAGGCACACACCTATAAATATGAGGGTGGCGGTGCAGCGGTGCTGGGCTCGATCCAGCCGCAACCACTGGATGTGCAAGCCGACGGATCGCTGGACCTGCAGCAGGTCCGCGAGGCCATCAAGGCCGATGACTTCCATTTCGCCCGTACCCGTCTGCTCGCGCTGGAAAACACCATGCAAGGCCGGGTATTGCCGTTGTCCTATCTGGCCGATGCACGCGCCATGACCGCTGAAAAAGGTCTGGCGTTGCATCTGGATGGTGCGCGGCTGTACAACGCAGCAGTCAGGCTGGACGTCGATGCGCGCGAGATCACCCGTCATTTCGACTCCGTTTCGATCTGCCTTTCAAAGGGCCTTGGCGCTCCGGTGGGTTCCGTGCTCTCCGGCGCTCATGAACTGATTGCCAAGGCGCGCAGGCTGCGCAAGATGGTCGGCGGCGGCATGCGTCAGGCCGGTTCGCTGGCGGCTGCCGGACTGTACGCGCTGGATCATCAGGTCGAGCGTCTGGCCGACGATCACGCCAACGCACAGTTTCTTGCCGACGGCCTTGCCGGGCTTGGCTACAGCGTTGAGCCTGTGCAGACCAACATGGTGTATGTGAACATCGGCGACCGCGCTGCTGCGCTCAAGGCATTCTGTGCCGACCGCGGCATCCGGCTCGTGGCCGCGCCACGCCTGCGAATGGTCACGCACCTGAATGTTTCACGTGCAGACACCGAGCGAGTCATTGCAGAGTTCGCCGGGTTTGCACGCCAATGACATGCCAATAGTCCAGTTACTTGTGTCTATCGTACAAACAGACTGTACCGAGGGCGCAACGCCTATATAATGCGGCCCTTTGCCGTCGCTACGTCTTTGACGTTTTGCAATTGCCTCTGGCCGCAGTCTCCGTGGAAGAACCTATGAAAAGCGCAGAAATCCGTGAAGCCTTCCTTGGCTTCTTCGAAGAGCAGGGCCACACCCGTGTCGCCTCCAGCTCCCTGATTCCGGGCAACGACCCGACCCTGTTGTTCACCAACGCAGGCATGAACCAATTCAAGGATTGTTTCCTCGGTCAGGAGAAGCGTGCCTACACCCGCGCCGTCACCAGCCAGAAGTGCGTGCGTGCCGGTGGCAAGCACAATGACCTGGAAAACGTCGGTTACACCGCTCGTCACCACACGTTCTTCGAAATGCTGGGCAACTTCAGCTTTGGCGATTACTTCAAGCGTGATGCCATCACCTATGCCTGGACATTCCTGACCTCCGAAAAGTGGCTGAACCTGCCCAAGGAAAAGCTCTGGGTTACGGTTTACGCCACTGACGATGAGGCGTACGACATCTGGACCAAGGAAATCGGCGTACCCGCCGAGCGCATGGTTCGCATCGGTGACAACAAGGGTGCGCCTTACGCTTCCGACAACTTCTGGACCATGGGCGATACCGGTCCGTGCGGCCCTTGCAGCGAGATCTTCTTCGATCACGGTCCCGAAATCTGGGGCGGCCCTCCAGGTTCGCCGGAGGAAGACGGCGATCGTTACATCGAGATCTGGAACAACGTTTTCATGCAGTTCAACCGCACCGCTGACGGCGTGCTGCATCCGCTGCCAGCGCCGTCGGTCGACACCGGCATGGGCCTTGAGCGTGTGAGCGCGGTGCTGCAGCACGTTCACTCCAACTACGAAATCGACCTGTTCCAGAGCCTGCTGGCGGCCTCCGCCCAGGCCATCGGTTGCACCAATGACAACCAGGCATCCCTGAAAGTCGTGGCCGACCACATCCGTTCGTGCGGCTTCCTGATTGCCGACGGCGTGCTGCCATCCAATGAAGGTCGCGGCTACGTGCTGCGCCGCATCATTCGTCGCGCCTGCCGTCATGGCAACAAGCTGGGCGCCAAGGGCAGCTTCTTCTACCAGATCGTTGCTGCACTGGTCGCGGAAATGGGGGCTGCGTTCCCTGAGCTGGTTCAGCAGCAGGCGCACATCGAGCGCGTGCTGAAAGCGGAAGAAGAACAGTTCGCCAAGACCCTTGAGCAGGGCCTGAAAATTCTCGAACAGGACCTGGCCGAACTCCAGGGGTCGGTCGTGCCGGGCGAAGTCGTGTTCAAGCTTTACGACACGTACGGCTTCCCGATGGACCTGACCGGCGACATCGCCCGCGAGCGCAACCTGACGCTGGACGAAGCCGGCTTCGAACGTGAGATGGACGCCCAGCGCGTGCGTGCCCGTTCGGCCAGTTCGTTTGGCATGGATTACAACAGTCTGGTCAAGGTCGACGCGGCAACCCTGTTCACCGGTTACTCGGCGACCACTGGCAGCGCCAGCGTCGTAGCGCTGTACAAGGACGGCCAGTCCGTCCCGCAACTGAGCGAAGGCGAAGAGGGCGTTGTGATCCTCGACACCACACCGTTCTACGCAGAATCCGGCGGCCAGATTGGTGACAGCGGCTTCCTGCAGGCCGGTGATGTGCGTTTCGATGTACGCGACACCACCAAGACCGGCGGCGCTTTCCTGCACCACGGCGTTGTGGCCAGTGGCAGCCTGACCGTCGGCACGCAGGTTGAAACCGAAGTGTCGGCCGAGGTTCGTCAGGCCACCGCGCTGAACCACTCTGCCACTCACTTGCTGCACGCGGCATTGCGTCAGGTGCTGGGCGATCACGTCCAGCAGAAAGGCTCGCTGGTCGACAGTCAGCGCCTGCGCTTCGACTTCAGCCACTTCGAAGCCATCAAGCCTGAGCAGTTGCGTGAGCTGGAAGATATCGTCAACGCCGAGATTCGCAAGAACACCCCGGTCGTGACCGAAGAAACCGACGTCGAGACCGCCAAGAAGCGCGGCGCAATGGCGTTGTTCGGCGAGAAGTATGGCGACAGCGTTCGCGTGCTGAGCATGGGCGGTGATTTCTCCGTCGAGCTGTGCGGCGGTATCCACGCCAACCGCACCGGCGACATTTCGCTGCTGAAGATTGTCAGCGAGGGCGGTGTCGCTGCAGGTGTGCGTCGTATCGAAGCGGTCACCGGTGCTGCGGCACTGGCCTGGCTGAACTCGGCCGAAGACCAACTGAAGGAAGCCGCGACGCTGGTCAAAGGCAATCGCGACAACCTGCTGGACAAGCTGACGGCTGTGCTTGAGCGCAATCGTCTGCTGGAAAAACAACTGGAGCAACTGCAGGCCAAGGCCGCCAGTGCCGCGGGCGATGATCTGTCGTCGGCTGCGCTGGATGTCAAAGGCGTCAAGGTTCTGGCCACACGCCTGGATGGTCAGGACGGCAAGGCGCTGCTGGCGCTTGTCGACCAGTTGAAGAACAAGCTCGGCCGCGCAGTGATCCTGCTCGGCAGTGTTCATGAAGACAAGGTTGTCTTGGTTGCAGGCGTGACCAAGGACCTGACTGGCCAACTCAAAGCCGGTGATTTGATGAAACAAGCGGCCGCAGCGGTAGGCGGCAAGGGCGGCGGTCGTCCTGACATGGCTCAAGGTGGCGGTGTCGATGCAGGTGCGCTGGATGCTGCGCTGGCACTGACCGTTCCTTTTGTAGAGCAGGGTATCTGAATCGAATCCGCAGGTCCGTCCGCGCAAGGCGGGCCTGTCATGCGAATTCGACGATCAATGGGTGCCCTTAACGGGTTCTGAGGCGGCTTTGAGATGGCTTTAATCGTACAGAAATTTGGCGGCACCTCCGTGGGCTCTGTCGAGCGCATCGAGCAGGTGGCCGACAAGGTCAAGAAATTCCGTGAGGCGGGCGTTGATCTGGTCGTGGTCCTGTCGGCCATGAGCGGCGAAACCAATCGCCTTATCGAGCTGGCCAGGCAGATCAGTGATCAACCGGTTCCACGTGAGCTCGACGTAATCGTGTCCACGGGCGAGCAGGTCACGATCGCACTGCTGGCCATGGCGTTGATCAAGCGCGGTGTGCCTGCGGTGTCCTACACCGGCAACCAGGTGCGTATTCTCACCGACAGCGCGCACAACAAGGCGCGCATTCTGCAGATCGACGACCAGAAAATCCGCAATGACCTGAAAGAAGGTCGTGTGGTGGTGGTTGCCGGTTTCCAGGGTGTCGACGAGGACGGCAACATCACTACGCTGGGCCGCGGCGGCTCGGACACCACGGGTGTCGCGCTGGCGGCAGCCTTGAAAGCTGATGAGTGCCAGATCTACACCGATGTCGATGGTGTCTACACCACCGATCCGCGGGTTGTTTCGCAAGCGCAGCGTCTGGACAAGATCACCTTCGAAGAGATGCTGGAAATGGCCAGCCTCGGTTCCAAGGTGCTGCAGATCCGGGCGGTCGAGTTTGCCGGCAAATACAATGTCCCGCTGCGCGTTCTGCACAGCTTCAAGGAGGGTCCGGGCACCCTCATTACCATTGATGAAGAGGAATCCATGGAACAGCCGATCATTTCCGGCATCGCTTTCAACCGCGATGAAGCCAAGCTGACGATCCGTGGCGTGCCAGACACTCCGGGTGTGGCGTTCAAGATTCTCGGCCCGATCAGCGCGGCAAACATCGAAGTGGACATGATCGTGCAGAATGTTGCGCACGATAACACCACCGATTTCACCTTCACGATTCATCGCAACGACTATCAGGCAGCCCTTCAGGTGCTTGAAACGACGGCGCGTGAAATCGGCGCACGTGAAGTGTCCGGTGATACCAAGATCGCCAAGGTCTCTATCGTCGGCGTGGGCATGCGTTCCCATGCAGGCGTCGCCAGTCGCATGTTCGAAGCGCTGGCCAAGGAGAGCATCAATATCCAGATGATCTCTACCTCGGAAATCAAAGTGTCCGTGGTCATTGAAGAAAAGTATCTGGAGCTGGCGGTACGTGCACTGCACACGGCTTTTGAACTGGATGCTGCTCGACAGGGCGAGTGATCGGTCTTCAAGCGGCCCGGCCTGGCTGTGCCGTTTGCGGGCTACGCAGAAAGGCTGTTCTTTTCTTTGCGTTAGTTGATACTCGGGTCACGCCTGCAGCCTTCACTGTTGCAGGCTGTGCCTACCGGTTGTGCAGACTGTTGTTCCTGAATGAATGCGTAAGGAGAAAGTTATGCTGATTCTGACTCGTCGGTGCGCAGAAAGCCTGATCATTGGTGATGGTGAAATCACTGTGACCGTGCTGGGCGTCAAGGGTAACCAGGTGCGTATTGGTGTCAATGCGCCCAAGGAAGTCGCGGTTCATCGTGAAGAGATCTACCTGCGGATCAAGAAAGAGAAGGACGAAGAACCAAGCCATTAATTTTTATTGAATTTTTGGTTTGCAAACGGGGAAAAGGGTGGTTATTATACGCCCCGTGTTGCGGAGAGCTGGCCGAGTGGCCGAAGGCGCTCCCCTGCTAAGGGAGTACACCTCAAAAGGGTGTCGGGGGTTCGAATCCCCCGTTCTCCGCCATTATTTATGTAGTGCGTTAGATTTGGCTTGATCTGTAAGTTGTTGAATTTACTAGAAAAAGTGCTTGACTAAACAATCTGACGACCTATAATGCGCGGCACCAACACATGCACTCGTAGCTCAGCTGGATAGAGTACTCGGCTACGAACCGAGCGGTCACAGGTTCGAATCCTGTCGAGTGCACCATTTAAGGTTGGCTTCAAAGTTGTAAGTTATTACAACGCTGAAGTTGACTGGCTTCAACCAGAGGTGATCTGGTCTAAAAATACCAATGCACTCGTAGCTCAGCTGGATAGAGTACTCGGCTACGAACCGAGCGGTCACAGGTTCGAATCCTGTCGAGTGCAC